>CAWFKY010000001.1:0-168021 GCA_963816495.1 uncultured Actinomycetota bacterium
TGTTCTTGAACGCCGGCGGCATCCGACCCGACGAGCCCGGCGTCGAGATGATGATCGAGATGGACGACCTGAACATCTGTTGCGGCGCAAGCTCGTCAACTACGGCTTCATCCGCAAACGCGTCAAAGATCAAGAGGCCAAGATCAATTCGCCGCGTCACACGCTGATCGACGCGGTGGCGAACGCGGCGAGTGCGACTTCGTCGGGACCTCGCCGCGCCGCTGCCGATGGCGGTCATCGGCGACATGCTGGGGGTGCGTCCGGAGGAACGCGAGATGTTCCTCAAGTGGTCCGACGATCTGGTCAGTTCTCTCAGCAGCACTGCGGCCGAAGCGGATATCCAGGTCACCATGGACGCCTTCGCCGCGTACAGCGGATACATGACGAGGATGATCGAGGCCTGCAAGTCCGAGCCGACCGACGATCTGGTCAGTGTTCTGGTGCATGCGGAGGTCGAAGGATCGAAGCTAAAGGACCACAGATCGTCACCGAGGTGCTGCTCTGCTGATCGGCGGCGACGAGACGACCGTCACACGCTGTCCGGCGGAACACGCCAGCTGCGCTGCACCCCGATCAGCATCGGCGTCTGGTCAACGACCTCGATCTGCTGCGAACGCGATCGAAGAAATGCTGCGCTGGACCGCGCCGGTGAAGAACATGGCGCGCACGATCACCGCCGACACCGAGTTCCACGGCACGCAGTTGCACCAGGGCGAGAAGATGATCCTGCTGTTCGAGTCGGCGAACTTCGACGAGAAGGTCTTCGAGGACCCGGAGAGCTTCAACATCGAGCGCTACCCGAACAACCACCTCGCGTTCGGTTTCGGAACGCACTTCTGTCTGGGCAACCAGCTCGCCCGTTTGGAGCTGTCGATCATGCAGACGCGGCTGCTGCAGCGCCTTCCTGACCTACGGCTGGCGTCGCCAGACGCCGCGCTGCCGTTGCGGCCGGCGAACTTCTCTCCGGCCTGGAGAAGATGCCGGTGGCGTTCACCCCGACCGCGCCGCTCGGCTGAGGGCCACATCGAGCGTGTTCTCAGGGCGAGAAATCAGCCGCGCAAATCTCGCCGTCAGTTCACGCTCGGCGAGAAGGGTCAGCGGTTCTTGAACTGAGGCTTGCGCTTCTCGGCGAACGCCCGCGGGCCTTCCTTGGCGTCGTCGGACAAGAAGACCTTGATACCGATCTGGGTGTCGATCTTGAAGGCGTCGTTCTCGTTCAGGCCCTCGGTCTCGCGGATCGCCCGCAGGATCGCCTGCACGGCCAGCGGCCCGTTGTTCTCGATCAACTCGGCGATCTCCAGCGCCTTCGTCAGCGCCTGCCCGTCGGGAACGATGTAACCGATCAGCCCTATCTCTTTCGCCTCGGCCGCGGTGATGTGCCGGCCGGTGAGCAGCAGGTCGCACGCCACCGTGTAGGGGATCTGCCGCACCAGGCGCACCGCGGACCCGCCCATCGGGTACAGGCTCCACTTGGCCTCGGAGATGCCGAACTTGGCGCTCTCGCCGGCGACCCGGATGTCGGTGCCCTGCAGAATCTCGGTGCCCCCGGCAATCGCGGGGCCCTCGACGGCCGCGATCAGCGGCTTGGTCAGCCGGCGCCCCTTGAGCAGGGCGTCGATACGCGACGGGTCGTAGCTACCGTCCTTGAACGAGTCGCCCGGCGGCTTCTTGGTAGCTGTCTTGAGGTCCATGCCCGCGCAGAAGTAGCCACCGGCCCCGGTCAGGATGCAGCAGCGGATGTCGTCGTCGTTGTCGACGCGGTCCCAGGCCTGCACCATGATTTCCATCATTTCGGTGCTCAGAGCGTTGCGGGCGTGCGGCCGGTTCAACATGACGATGAGGGTGTGACCGCGCTGCTCCACCAGTGCATCTGGTCCTGAAGGTCCCGATTCTACGTTTGCCGGAGCTTGAGCCACGGCTACCGCCTTTCCCTCGACAATGAGCATGAGCTTGTCAAGAAATGTAACACGTTCTAGTTTGGTGGCCGTGGCCCTGAATATTGCCGACCTTGCCGAACACGCCATTGACGCTGTGCCCGACCGCGTCGCCCTCATCTGCGGCGACGAGCAGCTCACCTACACCAAACTGGAGGAGAAGGCCAACCGCCTCGCCCACTACCTGATCGACCAGGGCGTCAAGAAGGACGACAAGGTCGGACTCTACTGCCGCAACCGCAACGAGATCGTCATCGCGATGCTGGGCATTGTGAAGGCCGGCGCCATCATCGTGAACGTCAACTTCCGCTACGTCGAGGGCGAACTTCGCTACCTGTTCGACAACTCCGACATGGTTGCGCTCGTCCACGAGCGCCAGTACTCCGACCGGGTGGCCAACGTCCTGCCGGACACCCCCAACGTCAAGACGGTCCTGGTGATCGAGGACGGCTCCGACAACGACTACCAGCGTTACGGCGGCGTCGAGTTCTACTCCGCGATCGCGCAGGGCTCACCCGAACGAAACTTCGGCGAACGCAGCGCCGACGACATCTACCTGCTCTACACCGGCGGAACCACCGGCTTCCCGAAGGGCGTGATGTGGCGCCACGAGGACATCTACCGAGTGCTGTTCGGCGGAACCGATTTCGCCACAGGCGAATTCGTCGAGCACGAGTACGACCTGGCCAAGGCCGCCGCGGCCAGTTCGCCCATGATCCGCTATCCGATTCCGCCGATGATCCACGGCGCCACCCAATCTTCCACCTGGATGTCGCTCTTCGGCGGCCACACCACAGTGCTCGAACCGGAATTCAACGCCGACGAGGTGTGGCGCACCATCCACAAACACAAGGTCAACCTGCTGTTCTTCACGGGTGACGCCATGGCCCGTCCGCTGCTGGACGCGCTTACCAAGGACAACGACTACGACCTGTCATCGCTGTATCTGCTGGCCAGCACCGCGGCGTTGTTCTCGCCAAGCATCAAGGAGAAACTGCTTGAGCTGCTGCCGAACCGGATCATCACCGACTCAATTGGCTCCTCGGAGACCGGTTTTGGCGGCACCAGCATCGTCGCCAAGGACGCGCCCCACAGCGGCGGCCCGCGGGTGACCATCGACCACCGCACCGTCGTCCTCGACGACGAAGGCAACGAGGTCAAGCCCGGATCCGGTGTGCGCGGCTTCATCGCGAAGAAGGGCAACATTCCCGTCGGTTACTACAAGGACGAGAAGAAGACCGCCGAAACCTTCAGGACCATCAACGGAGTCCGCTACGCCATCCCCGGGGACTACGCGCAGGTCGAGGAGGACGGCACGGTCACCATGCTGGGCCGCGGCTCGGTGTCGATCAACAGCGGCGGCGAGAAGATCTACCCGGAAGAGGTCGAGGCCGCCCTCAAGGGTCATCCCGACGTTTTCGACGCGCTGGTGGTCGGCGTGCCCGATCCCCGGTACGGCCAGCATGTGGCCGCCGTTGTCCAGGCCCGTCCGGGCGCCCGGCCGGCGCTGGCGGAGTTGGACAGCTTCGTGCGCTCCCATATCGCCGGATATAAAGTGCCGCGCAGCCTTTGGCTCGTCGACGAGGTCAAGCGTTCACCCGCGGGCAAGCCCGACTACCGGTGGGCCAAGGAGCAGACGGAGGCGCGCCCGGCCGACGACGTGCATGCCAGCCACGCGACAACTGGTGCGTGATAGCTACCGCTAAGCGGTAGCCGGGCGCGTCTGCAGTCTGACGATCGATGTGTGGATGCATCATCCGACTGTGCGGTTCCTGCGCAGCCAGATGTGGGCCTCGCTGCGGCGCTGGACGCCGCCGCCGTCGCGCTGCTCAGCGCGTGGCGCGGTCCGGACGGTCTGGATCTGATCTACAAGATCCGGGTCGCGGACTGGATCCTGTTGCACCCGAACCGGTTTGCCAGCCTCGCCACGGTGGACCTGGAACATCCGATGGCGGCTGTGCGCGAGCTGCCGCGCCGAGTACGTGACGTTCAGGAGGACGTTGCCGGCGCCGCCCCGCCGGGACGCCATCCGGGTTGTCCAGCAGGGCGCTGCATCGGTATCTATGACCCTGAGCGCCCAGCTCAGGTCATGACGGCTGGATCGACACCGCGTACCGGTGCTAGGGGCTGGATTTGGGGGCGAGCAACGCCGCGGCGGGGAGGGTCGCGTATGCGATCCGCCAACTCGCCTAGGGCATCCTTGAATCCCGGGTGGTGATCAAGAGCGCGTTTCACACATCGTGGAGTGCACCTGGGCACGGCTGGACTTGCCCGGGCCGGCGAGCCTGCTCCGCGTGCGGCGACGACAGCGCCCCCTGGCGCGGATCCGTCGGCTTGTCGTGTTTGACCCTGTCCAGGGTCCACTTGGGGCTGTTGACGTGTGCAGGGTTACCCCCACAGGCGAGCAGGTGCCGCGTTGGCGGCGATCGAGCACACATGCGCACCGGCCGGGTGCTGGGGAAGTTCCCCCGAGGTCGTTGACCCGGCTCGCCGGGCACGCTCGATCGGTTCACCAGCACGCTCGAGCGTCGACGTCAGCTTGCTGCCCGACGTGCCCGACCAGCTACCGACACCCCGGATCGGAGCCGGCCGCGTCGGCGGGGTCGATGTCAACAAGGCCCGCACCCGGGCCGCCCGGGCCGGGCACGCCTGCGCCGGCCGTCGCCCCGCCCGGGTTTACCGTCGCCAACCCCGCCGGCAGGCGCCGGTCGCTGACCGGCGCCAGCGAACAGGCCCACACCGTTCCTACACCGATCGGCACGCCGCCCACGACCCGCGCGGACTGCGCGGCTAACAGCTCACACCCGGCTCAACCCGCCGTTACCGGGCACCTGACCTGCCGTCCGCACCATCGCCGGGGTGCTTTGCCACCGCGATCAGCCGGCGCCGCCGGCGCCGCCGGTGCCTTTGCTGCCGCCGGTGCCACCGTTCCCGCCGGTGTGACCGCTGGGACCGCTGCCAGCGTTGCCGGTGCCGCCGCCGGTGCCAGCGGTGCCGGGGTTGGCGCCGCCGGCACCGGCACCGCCGGTGCCGCCGCCGCCGCCGCTGCTGCCAGCGCCGCCGGTGCCGCCGGTGCCGGTGCCGGTGCCGGTGCCGCCTTGGCCGCCGCCGCCGCCGCTGCTGCCGTCGCCGCCGGTGCCGCCAACGCCGGTGGCGCCGCCTTGGCCGCCGGTGCCGCCGCCGCCGCCGGTGCCGCCGGTGCCGCCGTTGCCGCCGTTCCAACTGCCGCTGACGGCGTTGCCGCCTTTGCCGCCGGTGCCCGCGGTGCCGCCGGTGCCGCCGGCGCCGCCGCCGCCGCTGCCGCTGCCCGTGCCGCCGGTGCCGCCGAGGCCGCCGGCGGCACCGGTGCCGCCGAGGCCGCCGGGGCTGGCCTCCCCCACGCTGGTGCCGCCGCCGCCGGTGCCGCCGAGGCCGCCGGCACCGCCCTGGCCGCCGCCTCCGGCGTTGCCGCCGCTGCCGTTGCCGCCGCCGGCGTTGCCGCCCTTACCGCCGGTGCCGGCGGTGCCGCCGACGCCGCCGGTGCCCCCGCCGCCCCCGTCGTTGGTTGGGTTGCCGTTGCCGCCGAGGCCGCCGCCGCCGCCGGTGCCGCCGAGGCCGCCGGTGCCGCCGTTGCCGCCGTCGGTTCCGGTGCCGCCGGCGCCGCCCGCGCCGGCGGTGCCGCCCTGGCCGCCGTTGGCGCCGTTGCCAAAACTGCTTTGTTTGTTGCCGCCGGTGCCGCCGGTGCCGCCTTGGCCGCCTTGGCCGGCGGTGCCGCCGGCGCCGCCGCCGACCCCGCCGATGCCGGCGCCGCCGGTGCCGCCGGTGCCGCCCTGGCCGCCCTGGCCGCCCTGTCCGCCTGCTTTGGGCGACTCGGCACTGGCGCCGTTGCTGCCGTTTCCGCCAGTGCCGCCGGTGCCGGCGGTGCCTCCGGTGCCGCCGGTGCCGTTCGCGCCGCCGTTGGTTCCGGTGCCGGCGGTGCCGCCGGTGCCGCCTTGGCCGCCTTGGCCGCCGTTGGCCCCGCCGCCGGCGGCGCCGATGTTGTTGCCGCCGGTGCCGCCGGTGCCGCCTTGGCCGCCTTGGCCGGCGGTGCCGCCGGCGCCGCCGCCGATGCCGGTGCCGCCGGTGCCGCCGCCGCCACCGGTGCCGCCTTGGCCACCTTGGCCGCCCGCGGTGGGTGCGGTTACGGAGTCGGTGCCGGCGCCGCCCTGGCCTCCGGTGCCGCCGGTCCCGCCGTTGCCGCCCTGCCCGCCGGCGCCCTGCACGCCGCCGACCCCGCCGGCCGCGCCGCCGGTCCCGCCTTTGCCTCCGGTGCCGCCGGCCGCGCCCTGGCCGCCCTGGCCGCCGCCACTGGCCCCGGCGCTGCCCTGGCCGGCGTTGCCGCCGGTGCCGCCGGTGCCGCCGCCGCCACCGGAGCCGGCGCTGCCGTTGGTGCCGGTGCCGCTGGCGCCGGTGCCGCCGGTCCCGGCCACCCCGCCGGTGCCGCCGGTGCCGCCCTGTCCGCCGATGCCGCCGGCCTGACCGGCCGCCCCGCTGCCGCCGGTGCCGCCTTGGCCGCCGCTGCCGCCGGCCCCGCCCTGCCCGCCGTTGCCGCCGGTGCCGGAGTTCGTCCCGCCGGCCCCGCCGGTGCCGCCGGCCCCGCCGGTGGCGCCTTGGCCGCCCTGCCCGCCCGCGGCGCCGGTGCCGGCGCCGCCGTTGCCGCCGGTGGTGCCCGGCCCGCCGCTGGCGCCGTGGCCGCCGTTGCCGCCGGTGCCGATCGATTCGCCGGGCCCGCCGGTGGCCCCGCTGCTGCCGCCGCCGCCGCCGCTGCCCACGGCACCGCCGGGCCCGCCGGCCCCGCCGGCCCCGATCGACCCGCCGGCCCCACCGGCCCCGCCGATCCCGTCGACGGCGGTGTTGGGGGCCCCGGCCCCGCCCTTGCCGGCCTGGGTGCCGCTGTTGCCGCCGGCCCCGCCGGCCCCGCCGGTGCCGTTGACGCCCGCCCCGCTGGCGCCGACCCCGGCGTTACCGCCGGCCCCGCCGCGGCCCCCGATCCCGCCGGCGCCGCTGTTGCCGCCGCCCTGACCGGCCGCGCCGGTGCTGCCGGTGGCATCCGCGCCGCTGGCGCCGTTACCGCCCAGCCCGCCGGTGCCGCCGACCCCGCCCTGCCCGCCGTTGCCGCCGACCCCGGAGTTCGTCCCGCCGGCCCCGCCGTGGCCGCCGGCCCCGCCGGTCCCGCCCTGCCCGCCGTTAAAGCCGTTTGCGCCGCTGCCGGCCGCGCCGTCACCGCCGGTGGTGCCCGGCCCGCCGCTGGCGCCGTGGCCGCCGTTGCCGCCGGTGCCGATCGATTCGCCGGGGCCGCCGGTGGCCCCGCTGCTGCCGCCGCCGCCGGCGGTGGTGCCGGGGTTGCCGCCGGGCCCGCCGGCCCCGCCGGCCCCGATCGACCCGCCGGCCCCACCGGCCCCGCCGATCCCGTCGACGGCGGTGTTGGGGGCCCCGGCCCCGCCCTTGCCGGCCTGGGTGCCGCTGTTGCCGCCGGCCCCGCCGGCCCCGCCGGTGCCGTTGACGCCCGCCCCGCTGGCGCCGACCCCGGCGTTACCGCCGGCCCCGCCGCGGCCCCCGATCCCGCCGGCGCCGCTGTTGCCGCCGCCCTGACCGGCCGCGCCGGTGCTGCCGGTGGCATCCGCGCCGCTGGCGCCGTTACCGCCCAGCCCGCCGGTGCCGCCGACCCCGCCCTGCCCGCCGTTGCCGCCGACCCCGGAGTTCGTCCCGCCGGCCCCGCCGTGGCCGCCGGCCCCGCCGGTCCCGCCCTGCCCGCCGGCTGAAGCCGGCCGCGCCGCTGCCGGCCGCGCCGTCACCGCCGGTGGTGCCCGGCCCGCCGCTGGCGCCGTGGCCGCCGTTGCCGCCGGTGCCGATCGATTCGCCGGGGCCGCCGGTGGCCCCGCTGCTGCCGCCGCCGCCGCCGGTGGTGCCGCGGTTGCCGCCGGGCCCGCCGGCCCCGCCGGCCCCGATCGACCCGCCGGCCCCACCGGCCCCGCCGATCCCGTCGACGGCGGTGTTGGGGGCCCCGGCCCCGCCCTTGCCGGCCTGGGTGCCGCTGTTGCCGCCGGCCCCGCCGGCCCCGCCGGTGCCGTTGACGCCCGCCCCGCTGGCGCCGACCCCGGCGTTACCGCCGGCCCCGCCGCGGCCCCCGATCCCGCCGGCGCCGCTGTTGCCGCCGCCCTGACCGGCCGCGCCGGTGCTGCCGGTGGCATCCGCGCCGCTGGCGCCGTTACCGCCCAGCCCGCCGGTGCCGCCGACCCCGCCCTGCCCGCCGTTGCCGCCGACCCCGGAGTTCGTCCCGCCGGCCCCGCCGTGGCCGCCGGCCCCGCCGGTCCCGCCCTGCCCGCCGGTCTAGCCGTTCGCGCCGCTGCCGGCCGCGCCGTCACCGCCGGTGGTGCCCGGCCCGCCGCTGGCGCCGTGGCCGCCGTTGCCGCCGGTGCCGATCGATTCGCCGGGGCCGCCGGTGGCCCCGCTGCTGCCGCCGCCGCCGGCGCTGGTGCCGCGGTCGCCGCCGGGCCCGCCGGCCCCGCCGGCCCCGATCGACCCGCCGGCCCCACCGGCCCCGCCGATCCCGTCGACGGCGGTGTTGGGGGCCCCGGCCCCGCCCTTGCCGGCCTGGGTGCCGCTGTTGCCGCCGGCCCCGCCGGCCCCGCCGGTGCCGTTGACGCCCGCCCCGCTGGCGCCGACCCCGGCGTTACCGCCGGCCCCGCCGCGGCCCCCGATCCCGCCGGCGCCGCTGTTGCCGCCGCCCTGACCGGCCGCGCCGGTGCTGCCGGTGGCATCCGCGCCGCTGGCGCCGTTACCGCCCAGCCCGCCGGTGCCGCCGACCCCGCCCTGCCCGCCGTTGCCGCCGACCCCGGAGTTCGTCCCGCCGGCCCCGCCGTGGCCGCCGGCCCCGCCGGTCCCGCCCTGCCCGCCGTTAAAGCCGTTTGCGCCGCTGCCGGCCGCGCCGTCACCGCCGGTGGTGCCCGGCCCGCCGCTGGCGCCGTGGCCGCCGTTGCCGCCGGTGCCGATCGATTCGCCGGGGCCGCCGGTGGCCCCGCTGCTGCCGCCGCCGCCGCCGGTGGCGCCGGGGTTGCCGCCGGGCCCGCCGGCCCCGCCGGCCCCGATCGACCCGCCGGCCCCACCGGCCCCGCCGATCCCGTCGACGGCGGTGTTGGGGGCCCCGGCCCCGCCCTTGCCGGCCTGGGTGCCGCTGTTGCCGCCGGCCCCGCCGGCCCCGCCGGTGCCGTTGACGCCCGCCCCGCTGGCGCCGACCCCGGCGTTACCGCCGGCCCCGCCGCGGCCCCCGATCCCGCCGGCGCCGCTGTTGCCGCCGCCCTGACCGGCCGCGCCGGTGCTGCCGGTGGCATCCGCGCCGCTGGCGCCGTTACCGCCCAGCCCGCCGGTGCCGCCGACCCCGCCCTGCCCGCCGTTGCCGCCGACCCCGGAGTTCGTCCCGCCGGCCCCGCCGTGGCCGCCGGCCCCGCCGGTCCCGCCCTGCCCGCCGTTAAAGCCGTCTGCGCCGCTGCCGGCCGCGCCGTCACCGCCGGTGGTGCCCGGCCCGCCGCTGGCGCCGTGGCCGCCGTTGCCGCCGGTGCCGATCGATTCGCCGGGGCCGCCGGTGGCCCCGCTGCTGCCGCCGCCGCCGCCGGTGGTCCGGGGTCGCCGCCGGGCCCGCCGGCCCCGCCGGCCCCGATCGACCCGCCGGCCCCACCGGCCCCGCCGATCCCGTCGACGGCGGTGTTGGGGGCCCCGGCCCCGCCCTTGCCGGCCTGGGTGCCGCTGTTGCCGCCGGCCCCGCCGGCCCCGCCGGTGCCGTTGACGCCCGCCCCGCTGGCGCCGACCCCGGCGTTACCGCCGGCCCCGCCGCGGCCCCCGATCCCGCCGGCGCCGCTGTTGCCGCCGCCCTGACCGGCCGCGCCGGTGCTGCCGGTGGCATCCGCGCCGCTGGCGCCGTTACCGCCCAGCCCGCCGGTGCCGCCGACCCCGCCCTGCCCGCCGTTGCCGCCGACCCCGGAGTTCGTCCCGCCGGCCCCGCCGTGGCCGCCGGCCCCGCCGGTCCCGCCCTGCCCGCCGTTAAAGCCGTCTGCGCCGCTGCCGGCCGCGCCGTCACCGCCGGTGGTGCCCGGCCCGCCGCTGGCGCCGTGGCCGCCGTTGCCGCCGGTGCCGATCGATTCGCCGGGGCCGCCGGTGGCCCCGCTGCTGCCGCCGCCGCCGCCGCTGCCCACGGCACCGCCGGGCCCGCCGGCCCCGCCGGCCCCGATCGACCCGCCGGCCCCACCGGCCCCGCCGATCCCGTCGACGGCGGTGTTGGGGGCCCCGGCCCCGCCCTTGCCGGCCTGGGTGCCGCTGTTGCCGCCGGCCCCGCCGGCCCCGCCGGTGCCGTTGACGCCCGCCCCGCTGGCGCCGACCCCGGCGTTACCGCCGGCCCCGCCGCGGCCCCCGATCCCGCCGGCGCCGCTGTTGCCGCCGCCCTGACCGGCCGCGCCGGTGCTGCCGGTGGCATCCGCGCCGCTGGCGCCGTTACCGCCCAGCCCGCCGGTGCCGCCGACCCCGCCCTGCCCGCCGTTGCCGCCGACCCCGGAGTTCGTCCCGCCGGCCCCGCCGTGGCCGCCGGCCCCGCCGGTCCCGCCCTGCCCGCCGTTAAAGCCGTCCGCGCCGCTGCCGGCCGCGCCGTCACCGCCGGTGGTGCCCGGCCCGCCGCTGGCGCCGTGGCCGCCGTTGCCGCCGGTGCCGATCGATTCGCCGGGGCCGCCGGTGGCCCCGCTGCTGCCGCCGCCGCCGCCGGTGGTGCCGGGGTTGCCGCCGGGCCCGCCGGCCCCGCCGGCCCCGATCGACCCGCCGGCCCCACCGGCCCCGCCGATCCCGTCGACGGCGGTGTTGGGGGCCCCGGCCCCGCCCTTGCCGGCCTGGGTGCCGCTGTTGCCGCCGGCCCCGCCGGCCCCGCCGGTGCCGTTGACGCCCGCCCCGCTGGCGCCGACCCCGGCGTTACCGCCGGCCCCGCCGCGGCCCCCGATCCCGCCGGCGCCGCTGTTGCCGCCGCCCTGACCGGCCGCGCCGGTGCTGCCGGTGGCATCCGCGCCGCTGGCGCCGTTACCGCCCAGCCCGCCGGTGCCGCCGACCCCGCCCTGCCCGCCGTTGCCGCCGACCCCGGAGTTCGTCCCGCCGGCCCCGCCGTGGCCGCCGGCCCCGCCGGTCCCGCCCTGCCCGCCGGCCTGACCGGCCGCGCCGCTGCCGGCCGCGCCGTCACCGCCGGTGGTGCCCGGCCCGCCGCTGGCGCCGTGGCCGCCGTTGCCGCCGGTGCCGATCGATTCGCCGGGGCCGCCGGTGGCCCCGCTGCTGCCGCCGCCGCCGCCGGTGGCGCCGCGGTGCCGCCGGGCCCGCCGGCCCCGCCGGCCCCGATCGACCCGCCGGCCCCGCCGGCCCCGCCGATCCCGTCGACGGCGGTGTTGGGGGCCCCGGCCCCGCCCTTGCCGGCCTGGGTGCCGCTGTTGCCGCCGGCCCCGCCGGCCCCGCCGGTGCCGTTGACGCCCGCCCCGCTGGCGCCGACCCCGGCGTTACCGCCGGCCCCGCCGCGGCCCCCGATCCCGCCGGCGCCGCTGTTGCCGCCGCCCTGACCGGCCGCGCCGGTGCTGCCGGTGGCATCCGCGCCGCTGGCGCCGTTACCGCCCAGCCCGCCGGTGCCGCCGACCCCGCCCTGCCCGCCGTTGCCGCCGACCCCGGAGTTCGTCCCGCCGGCCCCGCCGTGGCCGCCGGCCCCGCCGGTCCCGCCCTGCCCGCCGGTTAAGCCGTCCGCGCCGCTGCCGGCCGCGCCGTCACCGCCGGTGGTGCCCGGCCCGCCGCTGGCGCCGTGGCCGCCGTTGCCGCCGGTGCCGATCGATTCGCCGGGGCCGCCGGTGGCCCCGCTGCTGCCGCCGCCGCCGCCGGTGGTGCCGCGGTTGCCGCCGGGCCCGCCGGCCCCGCCGGCCCCGATCGACCCGCCGGCCCCACCGGCCCCGCCGATCCCGTCGACGGCGGTGTTGGGGGCCCCGGCCCCGCCCTTGCCGGCCTGGGTGCCGCTGTTGCCGCCGGCCCCGCCGGCCCCGCCGGTGCCGTTGACGCCCGCCCCGCTGGCGCCGACCCCGGCGTTACCGCCGGCCCCGCCGCGGCCCCCGATCCCGCCGGCGCCGCTGTTGCCGCCGCCCTGACCGGCCGCGCCGGTGCTGCCGGTGGCATCCGCGCCGCTGGCGCCGTTACCGCCCAGCCCGCCGGTGCCGCCGACCCCGCCCTGCCCGCCGTTGCCGCCGACCCCGGAGTTCGTCCCGCCGGCCCCGCCGTGGCCGCCGGCCCCGCCGGTCCCGCCCTGCCCGCCGCCTGACCGGCCGCGCCGCTGCCGGCCGCGCCGTCACCGCCGGTGGTGCCCGGCCCGCCGCTGGCGCCGTGGCCGCCGTTGCCGCCGGTGCCGATCGATTCGCCGGGGCCGCCGGTGGCCCCGCTGCTGCCGCCGCCGCCGGCGGTGGTGCCGCGGCTGCCGCCGGGCCCGCCGGCCCCGCCGGCCCCGATCGACCCGCCGGCCCCACCGGCCCCGCCGATCCCGTCGACGGCGGTGTTGGGGGCCCCGGCCCCGCCCTTGCCGGCCTGGGTGCCGCTGTTGCCGCCGGCCCCGCCGGCCCCGCCGGTGCCGTTGACGCCCGCCCCGCTGGCGCCGACCCCGGCGTTACCGCCGGCCCCGCCGCGGCCCCCGATCCCGCCGGCGCCGCTGTTGCCGCCGCCCTGACCGGCCGCGCCGGTGCTGCCGGTGGCATCCGCGCCGCTGGCGCCGTTACCGCCCAGCCCGCCGGTGCCGCCGACCCCGCCCTGCCCGCCGTTGCCGCCGACCCCGGAGTTCGTCCCGCCGGCCCCGCCGTGGCCGCCGGCCCCGCCGGTCCCGCCCTGCCCGCCGGTTAAAGCCGGTTTCGCCGCTGCCGGCCGCGCCGTCACCGCCGGTGGTGCCCGGCCCGCCGCTGGCGCCGTGGCCGCCGTTGCCGCCGGTGCCGATCGATTCGCCGGGGCCGCCGGTGGCCCCGCTGCTGCCGCCGCCGCCGGCGGTGGTGCCGGGGTTGCCGCCGGGCCCGCCGGCCCCGCCGGCCCCGATCGACCCGCCGGCCCCACCGGCCCCGCCGATCCCGTCGACGGCGGTGTTGGGGGCCCCGGCCCCGCCCTTGCCGGCCTGGGTGCCGCTGTTGCCGCCGGCCCCGCCGGCCCCGCCGGTGCCGTTGACGCCCGCCCCGCTGGCGCCGACCCCGGCGTTACCGCCGGCCCCGCCGCGGCCCCCGATCCCGCCGGCGCCGCTGTTGCCGCCGCCCTGACCGGCCGCGCCGGTGCTGCCGGTGGCATCCGCGCCGCTGGCGCCGTTACCGCCCAGCCCGCCGGTGCCGCCGACCCCGCCCTGCCCGCCGTTGCCGCCGACCCCGGAGTTCGTCCCGCCGGCCCCGCCGTGGCCGCCGGCCCCGCCGGTCCCGCCCTGCCCGCCGTGAGCCGGCCGCGCCGCTGCCGGCCGCGCCGTCACCGCCGGTGGTGCCCGGCCCGCCGCTGGCGCCGTGGCCGCCGTTGCCGCCGGTGCCGATCGATTCGCCGGGGCCGCCGGTGGCCCCGCTGCTGCCGCCGCCGCCGCCGCTGGCCCGCGGTCACCGCCGGGCCCGCCGGCCCCGCCGGCCCCGATCGACCCGCCGGCCCCACCGGCCCCGCCGATCCCGTCGACGGCGGTGTTGGGGGCCCCGGCCCCGCCCTTGCCGGCCTGGGTGCCGCTGTTGCCGCCGGCCCCGCCGGCCCCGCCGGTGCCGTTGACGCCCGCCCCGCTGGCGCCGACCCCGGCGTTACCGCCGGCCCCGCCGCGGCCCCCGATCCCGCCGGCGCCGCTGTTGCCGCCGCCCTGACCGGCCGCGCCGGTGCTGCCGGTGGCATCCGCGCCGCTGGCGCCGTTACCGCCCAGCCCGCCGGTGCCGCCGACCCCGCCCTGCCCGCCGTTGCCGCCGACCCCGGAGTTCGTCCCGCCGGCCCCGCCGTGGCCGCCGGCCCCGCCGGTCCCGCCCTGCCCGCCGTTAAAGCCGTTTTCGCCGCTGCCGGCCGCGCCGTCACCGCCGGTGGTGCCCGGCCCGCCGCTGGCGCCGTGGCCGCCGTTGCCGCCGGTGCCGATCGATTCGCCGGGGCCGCCGGTGGCCCCGCTGCTGCCGCCGCCGCCGGCGCTGGCGCCGGGGTCGCCGCCGGGCCCGCCGGCCCCGCCGGCCCCGATCGACCCGCCGGCCCCACCGGCCCCGCCGATCCCGTCGACGGCGGTGTTGGGGGCCCCGGCCCCGCCCTTGCCGGCCTGGGTGCCGCTGTTGCCGCCGGCCCCGCCGGCCCCGCCGGTGCCGTTGACGCCCGCCCCGCTGGCGCCGACCCCGGCGTTACCGCCGGCCCCGCCGCGGCCCCCGATCCCGCCGGCGCCGCTGTTGCCGCCGCCCTGACCGGCCGCGCCGGTGCTGCCGGTGGCATCCGCGCCGCTGGCGCCGTTACCGCCCAGCCCGCCGGTGCCGCCGACCCCGCCCTGCCCGCCGTTGCCGCCGACCCCGGAGTTCGTCCCGCCGGCCCCGCCGTGGCCGCCGGCCCCGCCGGTCCCGCCCTGCCCGCCGTTGAAGCCGGTCGCGCCGCTGCCGGCCGCGCCGTCACCGCCGGTGGTGCCCGGCCCGCCGCTGGCGCCGTGGCCGCCGTTGCCGCCGGTGCCGATCGATTCGCCGGGGCCGCCGGTGGCCCCGCTGCTGCCGCCGCCGCCGCCGCTGCCCGCGGCACCGCCGGGCCCGCCGGCCCCGCCGGCCCCGATCGACCCGCCGGCCCCACCGGCCCCGCCGATCCCGTCGACGGCGGTGTTGGGGGCCCCGGCCCCGCCCTTGCCGGCCTGGGTGCCGCTGTTGCCGCCGGCCCCGCCGGCCCCGCCGGTGCCGTTGACGCCCGCCCCGCTGGCGCCGACCCCGGCGTTACCGCCGGCCCCGCCGCGGCCCCCGATCCCGCCGGCGCCGCTGTTGCCGCCGCCCTGACCGGCCGCGCCGGTGCTGCCGGTGGCATCCGCGCCGCTGGCGCCGTTACCGCCCAGCCCGCCGGTGCCGCCGACCCCGCCCTGCCCGCCGTTGCCGCCGACCCCGGAGTTCGTCCCGCCGGCCCCGCCGTGGCCGCCGGCCCCGCCGGTCCCGCCCTGCCCGCCGTTAAAGCCGTTTTCGCCGCTGCCGGCCACGCCGTTAGACCCGGCCCCACCGTTACCACCGGCGCCGCCGGTACCGCCGGTGCCCGCGTGACCTGCCGCGCCGATAGCACCCGCACCGGTGCCGGCGGCCCCACCGAGGCCCGCGTCACCGCCGTCACCACCAGCTCCGCCGGCCTGGCCGTCGCTGCCGGTACCCGGGGCGCCACCACCACCGGCCCCACCGGCCCCACCGTTACCGCCCACGCCGCCGCTGCCGTTGGTGCCGCTTGTGCCGGCCGAGCCACCATTGCCCCCCGCACCGCCGGTGCCGCCACTAAAGCCCGCGCTGCCGGCCGCGCCGTTAAAGCCGGCCCCACCGTTACCACCGGCGCCGCCGGTACCGCCGACACCCGCATTACCGGCCACGCCCGGCGCACCCGCACCGGCGCCGGGTGCCCCGCCCGCACCCGCGTTACCCCCGTTGCCACCAGCGCCGCCGGCCTGGCCGTCGCTGCCCACACCCGCAGCACCGGGACGGCCGGCGCCGCCGGCCCCGCCGTTTCCGCCGACGCCACCGTTTCCGTTGGTGCTACCGGCGGCAGCCGTGCCGCCAGCACCACCGTTTCCGCCGACTCCGCCGTTAAAGCCATTACCGCCGGCCGCGCCGACGTCGCCCCCCCCTCCGCTACCGCCAGCGCCACCGTTACCGGCCACACCCCCGCTACCCGCGACGCCGGCACACCCACAGAATCCCGCGGCGCCCCCGGCCCCACCGACGCCGCCAGTGCCGCCGGTCCCGCCAGCCCCGCCGTTACCGCCGGCGCTGCTAAAGCCCACGCCGCTACCACCGGCCCCACCGACGCCGCCCAGGCCGCCGGCCCCGCCGGCCCCGCCGTTACCAGCGAACCCGCCCAGCAGCGCTCGGTCGGCGCCGCCGACCCCGCCGTTACCGCCGAGCCCGCCGGCCCCGCCGTCCCCGCCTTCAAGGCCGGGCTCGCCGCCCGGTAGGCCCGCTGTGCCGACGCCGCCGGGGCCGCCGGCCCCGCCAGCCCCGCCGTGGCCGAACAGCGAGAACAATTGCCTGTTGGCGCCGCCGGCCCCGCCGTTACCGCCAGCCTCACCGACCGCGCCGGCTCCGCCGGCCCCGCCGTTACCGCCGCCGATCCACCCATTGGCCCCGCCGACCCCGCCGTTACCGCCAACCCCGCCACCGGCCCCGCCGGTACCGCCAGCGCCCCACAGGCCCGCCGACCCGCCAGCCCCACCCGGCCCGCCGGTCCCGCCGGTGGTAGTGGCGTTCACCCCAGACCCACCGTTGCCGCCGTTGCCGATGAGCCACCCGCCGGGCCCACCGGCCTGCCCGGTCCCCGGCGCCCCATTGGCGCCGTTGCCGAACAGTGGACGCCCCGTCAGGTCCTTAACCGGGTTAAATATCGCCAGGTCCGGGAAGTCCTGTATCAGAGTCTGCAGTGGCGATGTGTTGGCGGCCTCGGTGGCCGCATATATGCCCGCGCCTGAGGTCAACGCGTGCACAAACTGTTCGTGAAACAGCGCCGTCTGTGCGCTGAGCGCGTGAAACTCCTGGGCGTAGGTGCCAAACAACTTCGAAACAGCCGCCGAGACTTCATCCTGGGCCGCGGCCAGCACCTGCGCCGTAGGGGGCGCCGCCGCCGCGTTGGCCGCCGCAATCGACGACCTGATCCCGGTCAGATCGTCGGCCGCTGCCGTGATCAGGTCAGGGGACGCGTACACATATGACACCGGTGGCACCTCCTCTGCCCCCTGAATTGGCGTTAAGCGCTTATGGTTCGTCCCGGCCACATTCGTTGGATAGGGTCTTTTGCCCTAAATCCGACCAGTAGCCAGGGTTCGGCCGGTGCCACGCCACGCTGAAACGCCTTATAGAGTGGAGTAAATCCAAACGATTGGTATCGACGGCCATTCCGGCCTGCAGAGCTAATTTCGCCGTCAATGAGCGCAGTCGCGTCGCTTACCGCAGCCGCCCAGCACCTGGATAGATCGCCTGCTGTACTCGGGCCCGGCGTCTACAGTCGAACCGCCATGACGATCGATGTGTGGATGCAGCATCCGACTGCGAGGTTCCTGCGCAGCGGCATGCTTGCCTCGCTGCGGCGCTGGACCGGCGGGTCGATCCCGGACGTCGACATTCCGATCGAGGCGACCATCGCAGCGATGGACGCCGCCGACGTGGGCTTCGGCCTGCTGAGCGCGTGGATCGGCCCCAATGGCCAGGACTTGGTCTCCAACGACGAGGTCGCGGGGTGGGTCCGGTCAAATCCCAGCCGCTTCGCCGGATTGGCGACGGTGGACCTCGACCGTCCGATGACGGCGGTCCGCGAGTTGAGACGCCGCATCAAGGATGGTTTCGTGGGCCTGCGGGTGGTGCCCTGGCTGTGGAACGCGCCGCCCACCGACCGCCGCTACTACCCGCTGTTCGCCGAGTGCGTCGAGTCCGGCGTGCCGTTCTGCACCCAGGTCGGTCACACCGGTCCGTTGCGGCCCTCGGAGACCGGACGCCCGATTCCCTACATCGACCAGGTTGCCCTCGACTTTCCCGAGCTGGTGATCGTGTGCGGGCACGTCGGCTATCCGTGGACCGAGGAGATGGTGGCCGTCGCACGCAAGCATGAGAACGTCTATATCGATACCAGCGCGTACACGACTAAGCGGCTGCCGGACGAGCTGATCAAATTCATGAAAACTCGCTACCGGACAACGCAAAGTCCTGTTCGGCACCAACTGGCCGATGATCGCGCACACGCACGCGCTGGCGGGCATCGACGCCCTCGGCCTCAGCGCCGAGGCGCGCCACGACTTTCTGCGCGGCAACGCCGAACGGGTTTTCGGATTGGAGGCAATTAAGTGAACGGTGCTCAGGCCCTGATCAACACCCTGGTCGGCGGCGGCGTCGACGTGTGCTTCGCCAACCCCGGCACGTCGGAGATGCACTTCGTGGCCGCGCTGGACACCGTGGAACGCATGCGCGGCGTGCTGACCCTGTTCGAAGGGGTGGCCACCGGTGCGGCCGATGGGTATGCGCGCATCACCGGCCGCCCGGCGGCGGTTCTGTTGCACCTGGGCCCGGGACTGGGCAACGGCCTGGCCAACCTGCACAACGCGCGCCGCGCGAAAGTGCCGATGGTGCTCGTCGTCGGCGACCATGCCACCTACCACAAGAAGTACGACGCCCCGCTGGAATCCGACATCGACGCCCTGGCCGGCACCGTGTCGGGATGGGTGCGCCGCAGCGTCGACAGCGCCGCCGTCGGGCCCGACACGGCCGAGGCCATCGCGACGAGCCTTTCCGGCTCGCACATCTCGACGTTGATCCTGCCCGCCGACGCGTCCTGGTCCGACGGCGGCGAGGTCGCCGCGGTACCGACGCCGGCCGTACCGGCCGTCAGACCGTCGGGCGACGTCGCGGGCGTGCTGCGCTCCGGCGAGCCCACCGTGATGCTCATCGGTGGCGACGCCACCCGCGGGCCCGGCCTGGCCGCCGCCGCGCGGATCGCCCAGGCGACCGGCACCCGCCTGCTCTGCGAGACCTTCCCGACGCGGCTCGAACGCGGCGCCGGTGTCCCTGCCATCGACCGGCTCGCCTACTTCGCCGAGGCGGTCGCCGCCCAGCTCGACGGCGCCAAACATCTGGTGCTGGCCGGTGCCAAGTCGCCGGTGTCCTTCTTCGCCTACCCGAACATGCCCAGCGACCTGGTGCCCGCCGGCTGTGAGGTGCACGTGCTCGCCGAGTATGGCGGCGCCGCCGATGCCCTGACAGCGTTGGCCGACGAGTTGGCGCCCGGGACCACCGCCCCGGTGGCGGCCCTGTCGCGCCCGGAGCTGCCCACGGGCGCGCTGACCTCCGCGTCGGCTGCCGCCGTCATCGGTGCGCTGCTGCCCGAAGGCGCAATCGTCGTCGATGAGTCCAACACGTCCGGACTGGCGTTGGAGAAGGCGACCGCCGGGTCGCCCGCCCACGATTGGCTGACGCTCACCGGCGGGGCGATCGGCTACGGCATCCCGACTGCGGTGGGCGCCGCGGTGGCCGCGCCCGACCGGCCGGTGCTCTGTCTGGAATCCGACGGGTCGGCGATGTACACGATTTCGGGCTTGTGGACTCAGGCACGCGAAAACCTCAACGTGACAACGGTTTTGTACGACAACAGCGCCTACGACATCCTGCGGATCGAGTTGCAGCGCGTCGGAGCCGGATCCGCGCCCGGTCCCAAGGCGCTGAACCTTCTTGACTTATCAGGTCCCACAATGGATTTCGTCAAGATCGCCGAGGGCATGGGAGTGCCCGCCCGTCGGGTCAGCACCGCCGAGGAATTGGCCGACGCGCTGAATGCAGCCTTCGCCGAACCCGGACCGCACCTGATCGACGCAGTAGTCCCATCACTGTTCGGCTAGCGAAAGGTGTCCAAGTGCCGAAACAGCTTCATCACGTCGTCATGCGTAGCCACTCGGCGAGCGCCTTCATCCAGTTCCTCACCGACGTGGTCGGGATGGATGTCCAGCACAGCTTTCGGGTCCCCGGCGAGATGCTGGAGGCAACTCTGGGCTGGCCACCCTCCGACGGAGCCGACGTGACGATTCTGGGCAGCGGCGACGCCGGACTCATCGAGGTCCTGGACGTGCCGGAGAACCTGCGGGAGGTGGCTCCCGAGGGCCTCGCGGCGCTGTCGTTTCTTACCGACGACTACAGCAACGTGAAAGACAAGGCGCAGTTGTTCGCCAACGACGTGACGGTGTTGAACACCATGGTTCCCGGTGTCGACCTGTTCTTCTGCACCATGGGCGGCGTGCCGATGGAGTTCATGGGAAGTTATCAAGCCGATGCCGCTCAAGCGGCCGCGTCGGGTGGTGGCGGCTAGTCACCGAGGGATCGAGAACACCGGATCGGCGCAGTCCACACCGTCGGCCGACAACTCCCGCTTGAGCACCTTGAAGGTCACCGTGCGTGGCAGCGCCGCGCTGACCCGGACATGCGACGGCCATTGCTTGGGCCCGAGGTCGGACTGTGCGGCCAGAAACGCCCGGAATTTCTCGACGTCGAATTCGGCGCCGGGCGTCAGCACCAGCGCCGCCATCACCTGGTCGCCGACCACCGGATCGGGCACCGGATACACAGCCACCTCGGTCACCTCCTGGTGCCGCAGCAGCACCCGTTCGATCGGCGCGGTGCCCAGGTTCTCTCCGTCGACGCGCATCCAATCACCAAGCCGGCCAGCGAAATAGGCGTAGCCGGCCTCGTCGCGATAGGCCAGGTCGCCACTGTGGTAGACGCCGCCCGCCATCCGCTGGGCCTCGGCCTCGGGGTCGTTGTAGTAACCCTCGAATCGGCCCGCCCCGGCGGTATTCACCACCTCGCCGACCACGCCTGGCGGACAAGGCTCGCCGGTGTCGGGATCGAGGATCTCAATCCCGTCGGTCAGCGGGCCCAACGAACCCGGCGGGGTGTCGGGCGTCCGCGCGATCGCCACGCCGCCTTCGGTCGAACCGAAACCGTCCTGCACCAAACACCCGAATCTCCTAGCGAAGCGCTCGATGTCGCCCGGTACGCCTTCGTTGCCGTAGACCGCGCGCAGCGGGTTGTCCGCATCGTCGGAAAGCTCCGGTGTGGCAAGCACATAGGACAGCGGCTTGCCGACGTAGTTGGCGTAGGTGGCACCGTAGCGGCGGACGTCCGGCAAGAAAATTCGACGCGGAAAACTTGCGCCGCAACGCCATTGAGCCCTGGCACGCCGCCGCCACCGACCAGCCGACCAGCACCGCGTTGGAATGAAACAGCGGCATCGACACGTAGCAGACGTCATCGCGGCCAAGCTCGAAGCGCTGCGTCATCATTACGCCGGCGACGGCCACCTTGCCGTGGCTGCACTTCACCGCCTTCGGGTCGCCACTGGTGCCCGACGTGAAGATCAGCATGAACAGGTCGTCGGGCGCAGCGGTCCGAAAACGCACCTCGGCGTCGCGGTGCGAGTCAACTTCGGTCGCCCACTCGGGGGAATCGACGTTCACGTGACCGATATCGTCCAGCGGCTCAGCGGATTTCGCGTCGGCGAGCACCAGCTGGCAGTCGGCCTTGCTGATGTCGCGGGCCAGCGCCTCGCCTCGCCGCACCGGGTTGAGGCCCACCGGCACGATCCCCGACATCCCGGCCGCGACGAGCATCGCCGAGAAGAACGGCGTGTTTTCCAGCAGCACACCGACGTGCGGCGGCCGGTCCGGGTCCAACCGCTCGCGAAGCGCCGCAGCGATCGCGGCGCCGTGCTGCACGTGATCACGCCAACTGGTGAACGTGTCCTCGAAATAGACACCGCGGTCGTCGATGTCGACCAGCGGCGCCAGCAGATCGGTGACCGTGAGCTCGGTCGGGCTGAGGATCAATTGCCCAACTCCTCCTCGGTCCGCTGCGCGGACCGCATCGTCGTCGGGCTGAGGATCAATTGCCCAACTCCTCCTCGGTCCGCTGCGCGGACCGCATCGTCGTCGCGCTGAGGATCAATTGCCCGGGCTATGCAGGGGTTTCTGCGAGTTCACGGCCGATTCGGCGCAGCTGTCCGGTGGCACCGCCCAATGCGAACTCAGTTTCCTTGGCTGCCAAGAAATAACGGTGGGCAGGGTGATCGGTGTCGACGCCGACGCCGCCGTGCACATGCACGATGGTGTGCGCTACTCGGTGGCCGGCGTCGGCGGCCCAGAACGCGGCGCCGGCCACGTCGATCTCGGCTGGGATGTCCTCGGAGACCTTCCAGGCTGCCTGGGTCAGGGTGAGCCGCAACCCCTTGATGTCGATGTAACCGTCGGCCAGCCGCTGCGCCACCGCTTGGAAGCTGCCGATCGGGCGATCGAATTGCTCACGCTCGCGGGCATATTCGGCGGTCATCTGCAGGCCCCGCTCCAGCACTCCGAGCTGAAACGCGCTGCGGCCCAGGGTGGAAAGCGTGCCGAGCCACCGGGCGACTTCGCTCCCGCCGACGCGGCGTGAGTCGTCCACCGCGACGCCGTCCAGCGCCAGGTGCCCGGCGCTGTTGAACCCGGTGGTGTGCAACGCCGTCACCGTAACCCCGGGGGCGTCGGCGGCAACCAGGAAAACGGCTGTGCCCGAATCGGTTTCAGCCGGAACCAGAAACGCGTCGGCAATCGGTCCATAGCCGACCAGCGTGCGGGTCCCCGTGAGCTTGCCGCCGAGCGCCTGTACCGGACCCTCACCCATCTCGCCGTCCAACGCAATGGTGAGGATCTTCTCGCCCTTGACCGCCGGCACGCCCCAGTCCTGCTGAAGTTGCTCGGATCCGAACCGGGCCAGTGCGCCGGAGGCCAGCATCACCGATTCCAGATAGGGCACGGCGGCCATCTGATGACCGAGCGCGACCAAAATCGCCACCTGCTCGAGCACACCGAATCCGTCTCCGCCCAGTGCCGACGCCGCGGCGCTGGACAGGATGTCGGAGTCGATCAGCTTGCGCCACAACGCCTTGTCGAACCGTTGATCGAGGCTGTCCAACTCGCGCTGATGCTCCGGTGTGCACACCGAGTCCACGATCGTGTCGACCAGCCCACCGAGGTCGTTCGCCGCTTCGGTTGTCGTGAAGTCCATAGAATGTCGTCCTTTGAAAGTGGGTGTCAGCGGCTTCGAGGCAGGCCGAGCGCGACCATGCCGATGATGTCGCGCTGGACTTCGTTGGTACCGCCGCCGAACGTAAGGATGAGGCAGGCACGGTGCATCCGCTCGACCCGCCCGCGCAGCAGTGCGCCCGGCGAATCCTGGCGCAACGTCGCGGCGGTGCCCAGCACCTCCATCAGCAGCCGATAGGCCTCGGTTGCCAGTTCGGTGCCGAACACCTTGGCCGCCGACGCGTCGGCCGGGTTCAGGGCTTCACTCGAAGCCGACGCCAGCTCCCAGTTGATCAGCTTGAGCACCTCGGCCTTGGCGTGCACCCGGGCCAGGTTGAGCTGCACCCACTCCGAGTCGATGAGCCGGGCGCCGCTCGAGTCCTTCGTGTTTTGGGCCCATTCGCGAATTTCGCGCAGTGCCACGAAGATCGGCTGCGATGAGACGAGGGCGACCCGCTCGTGGTTGAGCTGGTTGGTGACCAGCTTCCAGCCGCCGTTCTCCTCTCCGATCAGGTTGGTCACCGGCACCCGCACGTCCGAGTAGTAGGTGGCGCTGGTGTCCACCCCGGCCATGGTGTGCACGGGCGTCCACGAGAAGCCCGCGGCGGTGGTCGGCACGGCCAGCATCGAGATGCCGCGGTGCTTTTTGGCCTCCGGGTTGGTACGCACCGCCAGCCAGACCCAGTCGGCGTACGCGATCAAGCTGGTCCACATCTTCTGTCCGTTGATGACGTACTCGTCGCCGTCGCGAACCGCGGTCGTGCGCAGGTTGGCCAGGTCGGTACCCGCGCTCGGCTCGGAGTAGCCGATCGAGAAGTGCAGGTCGCCGGCGGCGATCTTGGGCAGGAAGAACTTCTTCTGTTCCTCGGTGCCGAAGGCCATGATCGTCGGCGCCACGCTGTTGATGGTCAGAAACGGCACCGGCGCACCGGCGATGGCCGCTTCATCGGTGAAGATCAGCGAGTCCATCGGGGAGCGATCCTGGCCGCCGTACTCTTTGGGCCAGTTCAAGGTGAGCCACCCGTCTTTGCCCATCTGCGACACGACGTCGCGATACGCATTGCCGGTCCCGACCTCGCCCTGCGTCGAGCTGAGCGCCTCGCGACGCTCCGGCGTCATCAGCGCGGTGAAGTACGACCGCAGCTCGCGACGCAGCTCCTCCTGCTCAGGGGTGTAACTGATGCGCATTTCAGCCGTCCTCCGCCTATGCGTTGTTTCACATCACGGGCGCGGCCATCCGGCCAACCGCCACCCGGTTCGTCTTCCCGGTTGTAACACGTTCTAGTCTGGGAATCCAGCGACCGTTTCGTCAGACCGACCCGGGCTTTATGGTGTACCGGGACGCTGACGGGGCGTCCAAGCAGGTTCAAGGAGGGTGCCGTGCGAGTGATCGTGGACCGTGATCGGTGTGAAGGTAACGCCGTGTGCCTGGGAATTGCGCCGGATATCTTCGACCTGGACGACGAGGACTACGCCGTGATCAAGACGGATCCCGTTCCCCCCGACCAGGAGGACCTGGCCGAACAGGCGATCGCCGAATGCCCTCGCGCCGCGCTGTTGCGTGGCGACTGAACTGAGCAAACCGAAACTAGAGGTATTCATAAATTGACTAGCAGCACGAACGCGACCGATCTATCCGGGAAGGTCGCGGTGGTGACCGGTGCCGCCGCGGGTCTGGGCCGCGCCGAGGCGGTCGGCCTGGCCCGCCTGGGCGCCACCGTCGTCGTCAACGACATTCAAGCCGCGCTGGATGCTTCCGACGTCATCGACGAGATCGGCGCGGCCGGTTCCAAAGCCGTCGCGGTGACGGGAGACATTAGCCAACGCTCGACCGCCGACGAGTTGATCAGCTGCGCCGACGGGCTGGGCGGACTGGACATCGTGGTGAACAACGCCGGGATCACCCGCGACCGGATGCTGTTCAACATGTCCGATGAGGAGTGGGACCTCGTCATCGCCGTACACCTGCGCGGTCATTTTCTGCTGACCCGCAATGCGGCCACCTATTGGCGCGGTAAAGCCAAGGAGGCGGGGGGCTCGATCTTCGGCCGGATCGTCAACACGTCGTCGGAGGCGGGTCTGGTAGGTCCGATCGGACAGGCCAATTACGGCGCCGCCAAGGCGGGCATTATCTCGCTGACCTTGACTGCGGCGCGCGCACTGGGCCAGTACGGCGTCCGCGCCAACGCGATCTGCCCGCGGGCTCGCACCGCCATGACGGCCGACGTCTTCGGCCCGGCAGACGCAGAGGATATAGAAGGGGGCCAGATCGACCCGTTGTCGCCCGAGCACGTGGTCAGCCTGGTGCAGTTCCTGTCGTCGCCGGCGGCCGCCGAGGTCAACGGTCAGGTCTTCATCGTCTACGGCCCGCGGGTGACGTTGGTGGCGGCGCCGACGGTCGAGCAACAGTTCAGTGCCGACGGGCCGGCCTGGGAGCCCGCACAACTTAGCTCGACATTGCGTGAATACTTTGCTGGACGGGATCCGGAACGGAACTTTTCCGCGACCGGACTGATGGGTCAGTAACGTCCGCGGAAGGATTTCCGAACTATTGCCGGGGGGCATAGCGTGACTAGAACATGTGTCAGAATAACTTCGTCCTATGGGTGTTAACCAGGTAAATTAACGCGCGTGTTCAGAGAACTTGTTCATTGACAACGGCGAACTTGTTCTGAGTTAATATGATCCGGCTCACATCGAAGAGGCTGGTAAATCCCGGCCGCATGCAGGAGACGCACAGACTTCGCCGCGAGGAGCAAAGGGGGGAACCGAATTGATTCAACAGCTTGCGGTTCCGGCCCGGGCCGTCGGCGGATTCTTCGAGATGTCTCTGGACACCCTGCGCGGCCTTTTCCGTCGGCCGTTCCAGCTCGGCGAGTTTTTGGAACAGACCTGGATGATCGCTCGCGTGTCGTTGGTCCCCACGCTGCTGGTGTCCATTCCGTTCACGGTCCTGGTGGCGTTCACCCTCAACATCCTGCTGCGCGAGATCGGGGCGGCCGACCTGTCCGGTGCCGGGACGGCGTTCGGCACGATTACCCAGCTGGGTCCGGTGGTGACCGTGCTGGTGGTGGCCGGCGCCGGCGCGACGGCGATCTGCGCCGACCTGGGTGCCCGCACCATCCGCGAGGAGATCGATGCGATGCGGGTGCTCGGCATCGACCCGATCCACCGCCTGGTCGTGCCCCGGGTTTTGGCGTCCACCGTGGTGGCACTGTTGCTCAACGGCTTGGTGTGCGCGATCGGGTTGTCCGGAGGCTACGTGTTCTCCGTCTTTCTGCAGGGCGTGAACCCGGGTGCTTTCCTCAACGGGTTGACCGTGTTGACGGGACTGCGTGAGTTGATCCTTGCCGAAGTGAAAGCCTTGCTGTTCGGCGTGATGGCCGGGCTGGTCGGGTGTTACCGCGGCCTGACCGTCAAGGGGGGGCCCAAGGGCGTCGGCAACGCGGTCAACGAGACCGTCGTCTATGCGTTCATCTGCCTGTTCGTCATCAACGTGGTCATGACCGCCATCGGCGTGCGAACCTCGGCGAAGTGAGCTGGCGATGAGTTACGACATCACTTACCGGTTTCGTACCTTCTTCTCGCGATTTGCCGGGCCCGGTTGACGACTTCGGCGAGCAGGCGTTGTTCTACGGTCAAACCCTGCGCTACGTCCCGAACGCGATCACCCGGTACCGCAAGGAGACGATCCGCCTCGTCGCCGAGATGACGTTGGGCGCGGGAGCGCTCATCATGATCGGCGGCACCGTCGGGGTCGCGGCCTTTCTGACCCTGGCCTCCGGTGGCGTCATCGCCGTGCAGGGTTACTCGTCGCTGGGCAACATCGGCATCGAGGCGCTGACCGGCTTTCTGTCGGCGTTCTTGAACGTGCGGGTGGTCGCGCCGGTGATCGCCGGGATCGCGCTGGCCGCCACCATCGGTGCCGGCGCCACCGCCCAGCTGGGGGCCATGCGGGTCGCCGAGGAGATCGATGCCGTCGAATCGATGGCGGTGCACTCGGTGTCCTATCTGGTCTCGACCCGGCTGGTCGCCGGCCTGGTCGCGATCATCCCGCTGTACTCGCTGTCGGTGCTCGCGGCGTTCTTCGCCGCGCGCGCCATCACGGTGTTCGTCAACGGGCAGTCCGCCGGCCTCTACGACCATTACTTCAATACCTTCCTCATACCATCGGACCTGCTGTGGTCGTTCCTACAAGCGATCGTGATGTCGATCGCGGTGATGTTGGTGCATACCTATTACGGCTACACGGCCCACGGTGGTCCGGTGGGCGTGGGCATCGCGGTCGGTCAGGCGGTGCGGACCTCCCTGATCGTCGTCGTGGTCATCACATTGTTCATCTCACTCGCGGTGTACGGCTCGCAAGGGAACTTCAACCTCTCTGGGTAAGGAGAACGCTCAAAAGATATGGCAAGCACGGGATCTCGACGCACATCGGTGCGGCTGGCGGCTGCGGTGCTGGCCAGCCTGATCCTTGCGTTCGCCGTGCTGACATATCTTTCCTACTCAGCGGCCTTTACCTCGACCGACACCGTCACCGTCGCCACCCCGCGCGCCGGTCTGGTGATGGAGAAGGGCGCCAAGGTCAAGTACCGCGGCATCCAGGTCGGCAAGGTCGAAGCCATCAACTACGACGGCGACCAGGCGCGGTTGACGTTGGCCATCAACAGCGGCGAGATGGGATACATCCCTTCCAACGCGACCGTGCACATCGCGGGTAACACCATCTTCGGCGCCAAGTCGGTGGAATTCATTCCGCCCCAATCACCTTCACCGATGTCGCTGCGTCCGGATGCGGTTGTGCAGGCTTCGGCGGTGCAGCTGGAAGTCAACACCTTGTTCCAGTCGCTCATCAACTTGCTGCACAAGATCGACCCCGTCGAATTGAACGGGACACTCAGCGCGCTGGCCGAAGGCCTGCGTGGTCACGGCGATGACTTCGGTGCGCTGTTGTCGGGGCTGAATACCCTTTCCCAGCAGGCGAATCCGAAGCTGGCCGCCCTGCAGGAAGACTTCCGCAAGACCGGGATCGTCACCAACACCTACGCCGATGCCGCGCCCGACCTCAATACCGTGTTCGATAGCCTGCCGACCATCAACAAGACGGTCGTAGACCAGCAGAACAATCTGAACACCACGTTGTTGGCCACTATCGGCCTGGCCAACAACGCCTACGACACGTTGCAGCCGGGCGAGCAGGATTTCATCGATGCCATCAACCGGCTGCGGGCTCCGATCAAGGTGGCCCACGACTACTCGCCCGAGTTCGGCTGCACCTTCAAGGGCATCGTGCGAGGCATCAGGGAGTACGCCCCGCTGCTCGGTGTCCGCAAGGCAGGCCTGTTCACGTCATCCAGCTTCGTCTTGGGCGCGCCGTCCTACACCTACCCAGAGGCCCTGCCGATCGTGAATGCCTCCGGTGGCCCGAATTGCCGTGGGCTGCCGGATATTCCGACTAAGCAGGGCGGTGGCTCGTTCTACCGTGCGCCGTTCCTGGTCACCGACAACGCCAACATTCCCTACGAGCCGTTCACCGAGCTTCAGTTCGATGCGCCATCCACGCTGCAGTTCTTGTTCCATGGTGCTTTCGCCGAACGGGACGACTTCTGATGGCGGCCTCGGGCATGCCTTCGCGCCGATCGATGGTGATCAAGGTCAGCGTCTTCGCGGTGGCCATGCTGTTGGTGGCCGCGGGCCTGGTGGTGATCTTCGGAAACTTCCGGTTCGGCCCCGAAAGCACCTACCACGCCACCTTTACCGACGCGTCGCGGCTGAAGGCCGGTCAGAAGGTCCGCATCGCCGGGGTGCCCGTCGGTGCGGTGTCGGGCGTCAAGCTCAACCCCGACAACACCGTCGACGTCGAATTCGGAATCGACAAGCACTACACCCTCTACACCTCCACGCGTGCGGCGATCCGGTACGAAAACCTGGTCGGCGACCGGTTCATGGAGATCACCTCCGGCCCGGGCGAGCTGCGCAAGCTGGCCCCCGGAGCCACCATCAACGCCCAACACACCCAGCCCGCATTGGATTTGGACGCGCTACTGGGCGGACTCAAGCCGGTGCTCAAGGGCTTGGACGCGGAGAAGGTCAACACCATCAGCAGCGCCATCATCCAATTGCTGCAGGGTCAGGGTGGGGCGTTGTCGAACGTGCTGGCCGACACCAGCGCCTTCTCGACGGCGCTGGGCAAGCGCGACGAGCTCATCGGCGGCGTGATCAACAACCTGAACGCGGTGCTGTCGACCGTCGACGAACGAAGCGCGAAATTCTCGGCCAGCGTCGACCAGCTGCAGCAGTTGATCAGCGGGCTGGCCAAAAACCGGGACGTGATCGCGGGTGCTATCCCGCCGCTCGCGTCGACGACCACCGATCTGACGCAACTGCTACAGAATTCGCGCCGGCCGCTGCAGGGCATCCTGGAAAATACCCGGCCGCTGGCCACCGAGCTCGACAACCGCAAGGCCGAGGTGAACAACGACGTCGAGCAATTGGGCGAGGACTACCTGCGACTGGCCGCGCTCGGCGCCTACGGGTCGTTCTTCAACATCTACTTCTGCTCGGTGTCGCTCAAGATCAACGGGCCGGCCGGCAGTGACATCCTGATCAACCTCGGTGGCCAGGTAAACCCGAACCAGGGGAGGTGCGCTTTTGCCAAATAGCAAACGCGAGCGCGACCCGCTGCGCACCGGCATCTTCGGTCTGGTGTTGGTGATCTGCGTCGTCTTGATCGCCTTCGGCTATGCCGGCTTGCCGTTCTGGCCGCAGGGCAGGTCGTACGACGCCTACTTCGCCGACGCCGCTGGAATTTCACCCGGCAACTCCGTGTATGTGTCGGGTATCAAGGTCGGCAAGGTGTCGGCCGTGAGTCTGGCCGGCGACAGCGCCAGGATCACCTTCACCGTGGACCGTCACGTTGCCGTGGGCGACCAGTCGCTGGCCGCGATCCGCACCGACACCATCCTGGGCGAGCGGTCCGTGTCGGTGAGCCCGGCGGGTACCGGCAAGGCGACCAGCATCCCGCTGAGCCGGACGACCACCCCCTACACCCTCGCCGGTGCGCTCGAGGATCTCGGCCAGAACGCCAACAATCTGAACAAGCCCCAGTTCGAACAGGCCTTGAACGTCCTCACCGACACGCTGCACGACGCCACTCCGGACCTGCGCGGTGCCCTGGACGGTGTGACCTCGCTGTCGCGCACGCTGAACCGCCGCGACGAGGCGCTGCAATCCCTGCTGGCGCACGCGAAGTCGGTGACGTCGGTGTTGTCCGATCGCGCCGCGCAGGTCAACAAGCTCGTCGACGACGGTGACCAGTTGTTCGCCGCGCTCGACGAACGGCGCGACGCCCTGGGCCAGTTGATCTCTGGGATCGACGGTCTCTCACAACAGATTTCGGGCTTCGTCGCCGACAACCGCAAAGAGTTCGGCCCGGCCTTGAGCAAGCTCAACGCGGTGCTGAGCAACCTCAACGAGCGCCGCGACTACATCACCGAGGCCCTCAAACGGCTGCCCACCTACGCGACCGAGTTGGGCGAGGTCGTGGGTTCCGGACCCGGATTCAACGTCAACGTCTACAGCGTCTTGCCCGCGCCGATGGTCGCGATGATATTCGACTTCTTCTACCAGCCGGGCAAGCTGCCGGCCAGTCTCTCCGATTATCTGCGCGGCCTCATCCAAGAGCGCTGGATCATCAGGCCGAAAGCGCCGTGATCAGAAGACTTTTGGGCGCCCGGGGGCTGCGAACCGTTACCAGCGTGATGTTGGTCGCGGTGCTGCTGGGCGGCGTCTACGTGCTGGCATCGCGTCCCGGCGGCCGGCACATCTTCGCCTACTTCACGTCCGCCGTCGGGATCTACCCCGGAGACCAGGTGCGCGTGCTCGGAGTCCCTGTCGGCGCGATCGACACGATCGAACCGCGGCCCTCCGACGTCAAGATCACCATGTCGGTATCTGACGACCTCAAGGTGCCCAAAGATGCCCGGGCCGTGATCATGTCACCGAACCTGGTGGCGGCGCGGTTCATTCAGCTCACCCCCACCTACTCCGGCGGCGCGGTGATGCCCGACGGCGGCAGCATCGATCTGGCCCGTACCGCCGTTCCGGTGGAGTGGGACGAGGTCAAAGAGGCACTGACGCAGTTGGCCGTCCAGTTGAGTCCGGCGGGATCAGCCGGGGGGCAGATGCAAGGTCCGCTCGGTGCGGCGATCAACCAGGCCGCCGACACGCTCGACGGCAAGGGAGAGTCGTTCCACAACGCGTTGCGCGAGCTCTCCCAGGCCGCGGGGCGCCTGGGGGATTCGCGCAGCGACATCTTCGGCACGGTCAAGAATCTGCAGGTGCTGGTCAATGCACTCTCGGCGAGTAACGATCAGATCGTCCAGTTCGCGGGCAATGTCGCCTCGGTGTCCCAGGTGCTCGCCGACAGCTCGCGCCACCTCGACAACACCCTGGGCACACTCAACAAAGCGCTCTCCGACATCCGAGGGTTCCTGCACGAAAACAACTCGACGATCATCGATACCGTCAACAACCTCAATGACTTCGCCAAGACCCTGAGCGACCAGAGCGACAACATCGAGCAGGTGCTGCACGTGGCGGGCCCCGGCATCGCCAACTTCTACAACATCTACGACCCCGCGCAGGGCACGCTGAACGGCCTGCTGTCGATTCCGGAATTCTCCAACCCCGTGCAATTCATCTGCGGTGGTTCCTTCGAGACAGCCGGCGGCCCGAGCGCGCCCGACTATTTCCGCCGCGCCGAGATCTGTCGTGAGCGGCTGGGTCCGGTGCTGCGCCGGCTCGCGGCGAACTTCCCGCCGTTGATGTTCCACCCGCTCAACACGATCACCGCCTACAAGGGTCAGATCATCTACGACACCCCGGAAACCCAAGCCAAGTCGGCGACTCCGGTTCCGCAGCTGACCTGGGTCCCGGCCAACGGTGTCAAGACGCCACCGGCCGCCCAGAACCCGGCGGATCTGCAGGCCCTACTTGTTCCGACGGCCCCGCAGACCGGCCAGCCTGCGGGCGCACCGCCGGCCGGGCCGGCCCCCGGTCCCGGACCGGGTAACGCGTCCGGTGGCGGGTTCGGTCCGCTTCCGGGCCCCACGCCTGCCCAAGCCCCGGCCGAATCGCCGTCCGCTGGACTGGGGAGCGGCCGATGAAGCGAATCTGGCTGCGCGGCAGCGTACTGGCCGCCGGTAGCGCGTTGGTCGCCGGTTGCCAGTTCACCGGACTGAACTCCCTGCCGATGCCCGGCACCGAAGGTCATGGCTTCGGCGCCTACCAGATCACCGTCGAACTTTCCGACGTTGCGACATTGCCGCAGAACTCGCCGGTCATGGTCGACGACGTCACGGTGGGCAGTGTCGCCGGCGTCGAAGCCAAGCAGCGTCCCGACGGATCCTTCTATGCCGCAGTGAAATTGGCGCTGAACAAGAACGTGGTGCTGCCGGCCAACGCGACCGCGAAGGTGTCCCAGACCTCGCTGCTGGGCTCGCTGCACGTCGACCTGGCCCGCCCGGTTGACCAGCCGCCGACCGGCCGACTGGTCAACGGGTCGAGCATCGCAGAGTCCCGCACCGGCCGCTTCCCCACCACCGAAGAGGTGTTCTCGGCACTCGGCGTGGTAATCAACAAGGGCAATGTCGGTGCGCTGGAAGAGATCACCGACGAGACCTACCAGGCGGTGGCCGGGCGCCAAAGCCAGTTCGTCGATTTGGTCCCCAGGCTCGCCGAGTTGACCTCGGGACTCAACCGCCAGATAAACGACATCATCGATGCGGTCGACGGGTTGAACCGCTTCTCCTCGATCCTGGCCCGCGACAAGGACAACCTCGGCCGGGCGCTGGACACCTTGCCCGACGCGCTTCGCGTGCTCAACAAGCAACGTGACCACATCGTCGAGGCATTCGGCGCGCTCAAGAAGCTGGCGACGGTCACGTCGCACATCCTGGCCAAAACCAAGGTGGACTTCGCCGAAGACCTCAAGGGCCTGTACTCGGTCGTAAAGGCGCTGAACGACAACCGAAAAGACTTCGTTACGTCGTTGCAGCTGTTGCTGACGTTCCCGTTCCCCAACTTCGGCATCAAGCAGTCCGTGCGCGGCGACTACCTCAACGTGTTCACCACCTTCGACCTCACTTTGCGCCGGCTCGGTGAGACGTTCTTCACCACGTCATATGCACTCGACCCGAACATGATGCACATGTCCGAGGTTCTCAACCCGCCCGACTTCTTAACCGGTGAAATGGCCAACCTGTCCGGGCAGGCCGCCGATCCGTTCAAGATTCCGCCCGGCACGGCCTCGGGTCAGCAGGGACAGTAGGGGCGGCGCGGATGATTGACAGACTAACCAAGATCCAGCTCGCGATATTCGCGCTCGTCACCGTGATCACGCTGACGTTGATGATCATCTTCTATCTGCGGTTGCCGGCGACCTTAGGAGTCGGGACCTACAGCGTGACAGCCGATTTCGTCGCCGGCGGCGGTCTGTACAAGAACGCCAACGTCACCTATCGGGGCGTGGCCGTCGGCCGGGTGGAGTCGGTGGGGCTCAATCCCAACGGGGTCGGCGCACAAATGCGACTCAACAGTGGCACCCCCATCCCGTCCAACGTGACCGCCACGGTCAAGAGCGTGTCGGCCGTCGGCGAGCAGTACATCGACCTGGTACCGCCGGCCCAGCCGTCAGTGGCCAAGTTGCGCAACGGATCCCGCATCGACCGGGCCAACACCCGTATCGGCCAGGACGTGGCAGACCTGTTGAAGCGAGCCGAGACGCTGGTCAACAGCCTGGGAGACACGAAGCTGCGGGAACTGCTGCACGAGACCTTCATCGCGGCCAACGGTTCCGGTCCGGAGCTGGCCCGGCTGCTCGACTCGGCCCGGTTGCTGGTGGATGAGGCCAACGCCAACTATCCGCAGGTGTCGCAGTTGATCGATCAGGCCGGCCCGTTCCTGCAGGCCCAGATCCGTGCCGGCACCGACATCAAGTCGCTCGCCGACGGGCTGGCGCGGTTCACCTCCGAAGTGCGTCAGGCCGATCCGCAGCTTCGCTCGACACTGGCTACCGCGCCCGATGCGATCGACGAGGCCAACACCGCGTTCTCGGGTATCCGTCCGTCCTTCCCGGCGCTGGCGGCCAGCCTGGCCAACCTGGGCCGAGTGGGCGTCATTTATCACAAGTCGATCGAACAGCTCTTGGTGGTCTTGCCGGCGCTGTTCGCCGCCATCACCACGGCCGCCAACGGCGCCCCGCAAGACGAGGGCGCCAAGCTGGACTTCAAGTTGGACCTGAACGACCCGCCACCGTGCTCGGTGGGTTTCCTGCCCCCGCCCCTTATGCGCACGCCGGCCGACGAGACACTGCGCGAACTCCCGAAAGACCTGTATTGCAAGGCCGCTCAGAACGATCCCACAACCGTGCGGGGCGCTCGCAACTATCCCTGCCAGGAGTTCCCGGGCAAGCGGGCACCGACGATTCAGCTGTGTCGGGACCCGAAGGGCTATGTGCCGGTTGGCCGCAACCCCTGGCGCGGCCCGCCGGTCCCGTACAACACGCCCGTGACCAATGGCCTGAATATTCTGCCGCCCAACCACTTTCCGTACATCCCGCCGGATGCAGAGCCGGACCCGGGGACTCCCATCGTCGGGCCACCCCCGCCCGGCGTGGTGCCCGGGCCCGGGCCGCTACCGAACCATCAGCCGGCGTACAACGCGCCGCCGCCCAACGACAGCGGACCGCCGCCGGGCAACCCGTCGTGGATGCCGCCGGGGGTTCCGCCGGTGCCGCCACAGCTCCCGTATCCGAAATGGCTTCCCCCACCGGCGCCGCCGGAAGGGATCAATCCTCCGCCGGCGGGGCCCGGACCGGAGAAGCCGTGGGGGCCGCCACCAGGTCAGCAGGGCCAGCCGCAGGCCAGTGGCTCGGGTTACGCGACCTATGATCAGACCACCGGCGCGTTCAAGGACCCGGCAGGCGGGACCGGTATCTTCGCGCCCGGCATCAGCGGCGCGTCCAGTGCCGAGAATTGGGTGGACCTCATGCTTGACCCCAGGCCCGTGTAGTGGCGGAGCCAGAGACGCCACAACAGCCGACGGCACAGCGCGTGCGGCGGCGCGCATCCCGCGCCGCCGGCCCCGCGAAATCCGAATCGGCGACTGAGGCAACGGTTGTCGCTACTGCCGCCGACACCGTCAAGGCCGAGGCCGCCCCCAAGCGCGCCGCCAACAAGCCGGCGCGCATCAAGCCGCCGCCACGACGGCAGCCGAACCGGGTTCTGGTCGGGTGGATCTCGTTTGCCGCTGCGCTCTTGGCTATTGGCGCGCTTGCGGGATGCCTGACAGCGCTGATTGTCCAGCAGCGGCATGCCGAGGCCGAACAGGCGCGCAACCAGCGCTTCGTCGACACCGCCACGCAGACGGTGGTCAACATGTTCAGCTACAAACAGGACAACATCGACGAAAGTGTGAACCGGTTCGTCAACGGCACCAGCGGCCCACTGCGCGGCATGCTCGGCGCAAACAACAACGTCGATAACCTCAAGGGCCTGTTCCGGGCCACCAACGCCTCATCGGAAGCCGTCATCAACGGTGCCGCACTAGAGGGCATCGACAAGGTCGAAGACAACGCATCGGTCCTGGTTTCGGTGCGGGTCACGGTCGCCGACGCCGACGGCGCCAACAAACCGTCCATGCCTTATCGCCTGCGCGTGATCGTGCACGAGGACGAGACCGGCAAGATGACCGGCTACGACCTGAAATATCCCGACGGAGGTAACTGATGCGGTGGTGGCGGCGGCTGCTTGCCCTCGCCCGCGTCCTCGCCATCGTGGCCGTCGTCGGCTTGTCCGCGGCCGGTGGTTGGTTCTACTGGGAGCGGGTGCAGACCCGCGGCGAGGAAGTGGCGCGCGCGGTGTTGCCCCATCAGGCGGCCGACGACATCCCGAAGGTGTTCGCCTACGACTATCAAACGGTCGAACGCAGCCTCGCCGCCGCATACCCGTTACTGACGCCCGAATATCGCCAAGAGTTCCAACGAAGCGCCAACGCGCAGATCATTCCGGAGGCCAAGAAGCGCGAGGTGGTCGTGCAGGCCAATGTCGTGGGCACGGGAGTCATTACCGCCAAACGTGATTCGGCGTCGGTGATGGTTTACATGAACCGCACCGTGTCTGACAAGTCGTCGCGGCAGCAGCCGGTCTACGACGGCAGCCGGCTGCGCGTCGATTTCAAGCGCATCGACGGCAAGTGGCTGATCGCCTACATCACGCCGATCTAACGGTCAGAAGCACATCGCAAATTCGTTGCATCGCAACGGGTATCGCTGGACCGGGCTGGGCGGCGGGCCGATCAATTGCAGCGAGAACGGCGCCTTTTTCATATCCGACGGCAGGCCGCAGACGGCGCCGTGCAATGAGGTGTGCGTTCCGGTGAGCGTTTCGTCGCTGAACGCAAAGGTTTCGGTGGACGGCGCGGTGCCGCCGCCCGGGCATGACACGCCATTGGCGCGATCCACCGACACCGTCCAAAGCATGCCGCTCATGCGGGCCCTGCTGCTGAAGTTCTGCAGCTTGTCCGCGGCGTTGATCTGCTCGTCCGTCGAGCTCACGATGTTCAGCGCGCAGTTCATCGCGAAAACGATCGGGTCCGAATAGTCGTTCATGTTGCGGGTTCCGGACGGCTGAACGCACAGCGCCGTGATCGTCCAGGTGACTCCAGATACGCCTGCCTGGTTGAAGGAGTAGTTGCCGTCCGGCGGCGGCCCGATCGCGCTAGCCGGGTGGCCCGATTCGAGTGCGATGCCGAATGCAACGGCCGAGCAGACGCCGGCGGTCGCGGCGAGCGCGCGACGGATCTTTTTCATAGTGCCTCCCTTCACGCTGCATCTGAGTATCACAGCGATCCGCAGGCAACACCATGGGTTCGCCGTGGCTATTTGGTGTTGCGCGGGTGCGCCTCGGCGAGCGCGTCCAGAAATGACCGTGCCCAGCGATCCACGTCGTGGGCGAGCACCTGGCGTCGCAGCGACCGCATCCGGCGCCGCCCCTCCTCGACCGGTTGGTTGAGCGCCGCCTCGATGGTGTCCTTGACGCCTTCGAGGTCATGCGGGTTGACCAGGTAGGCCTGTTTGAGTTCGGCGGCGGCACCGGTGAATTCGGACAGCACGAGTGCACCGCCGAGATCGCTGCGGCATGCGACGTACTCCTTGGCGACCAGGTTCATGCCATCCCGAAGCGGAGTGACCAGCATGACGTCGGCGGCGACAAAGAATGCGATGAGTTCGTCGCGAGGCACCGGACGGTGGATGTAATGCACCACGGGGTGACCGACTTCGCCGTACTCCCCGTTGATGTGGCCGACCTGTCGTTCGATGTCGCTGCGCAGGATCTGGTAGCTCTCCACCCGTTCGCGGCTCGGAGTCGCCAGCTGAACCAGCACGGTGTCGTCGCCTTTGACCCGACTCTCGGCAAGCAACTCCGACAAGGCTTTCAGCCGCACATCGATGCCTTTGGTGTAGTCGAGCCGGTCGACGCCGAGCATGATCTTGCGGGGGTTGCCCAATTCGGCCCGGATCTCGCGGGCCCGGCGCTTGACGCTGCGGCTGCGGGCGGCGTGGTCGAGCTCGCGGGAGTCGATGGAGATGGGAAAAGCGCCCACCTGAATCTTGCGCGACTCCAGCTGCACCTCACCGAACCGCGACCGCACACCGACCGTTCCCCGGGATGTGTTGGCGCCGAGCAACCGTCGCGACAGGATCAGAAAGTTCTGCGCACCGCCCACCAGATGGAACCCGACCAGGTCGGCGCCGAGCAGACCCTCGATGATCTCGGTGCGCCAGGGCATCTGCATGAACAGCTCGATCGGCGGGAACGGGATGTGCAGAAAGAAACCGATGGTCAGGTCGGGCCGCAGCGTGCGCAGCATCTGCGGCACCAGCTGCAGTTGGTAATCCTGGACCCATACCGTCCCGCCGTGGGCGGCGACGCGTGCCGCGGCCTCGGCGAACCGGCGGTTGACCACGACGTAGCGGTCCCACCATTCGCGGTGGTAGATCGGCTTGACGATGACGTCGTGGTAGAGCGGCCACAGCGCCGCGTTCGAGAAGCCCTCGTAGTACTGGGCGATGTCCTCGGTGGACAGGGGCACCTGGTGCAGCGTCAGTTCATCCTGGACGATCGGTTTGTCGTCCACGTCGATGTCGTCGTCGCGGTCGGACGGCAGCCCCGCCCAGCCGACCCAAGCGCCGCGCCGGCGGCGCAGCAGCGGCTCCAGGGCCGTGACCAGCCCCCCCGGACTGCGTTTCCAGGCCGTCGTGCCATCGGGAAGCCGCTCCAAATCGACCGGCAGTCGATTGGCCACGACGACGAAGTCGGAGTCCCCGTAGCGCTCCGGCTTCGCCGACTTGGATTCCTGGCCTCCCCCGGGCGACATCTACGTCTCGAGCTTTGCCGGCCCAATACCGAGCATGGACAGGAACACCCTGCACTCATCCGCGTCGTTGGCGTACGCGGCGACGACGCGCCTGGCCTGGCTGGCGGTATGGTCAGCCAGCGGCTCGACGTCGCCGAGTTCGGCAGGATCCGATTTCGTAGACATGACATAACTGTAGGCGACGCTGGTATTAGCTCGCAGGCATGTGTCGGCGGCACCTGTTCAGACACCCGACCCCAAGGGGGTGCGCTTACAGACTGGCCGTAATGTGTAAACCCAGGCAGGATCTGACGACAAGAAAACTAGGTGAGCGGAATGACACTCTCCGAGAAAGCCGGCGCCGAGGCAACCAATGCTGCGGAACTGGTGGCCTACGAAACTCTCGACGAGGGGCGCATCGCCCGGATCTGGCTCAACCGGCCTGAGGCCCACAATGCGCAGAGTCGCGGGCTGCTGGTTCAGCTCGACGAGGCGTTCGGCCGGGCCGAGGCCGACGACACCGTCCGCGTGGTGATCCTCGCTGCGCGCGGCAGGAACTTCTCCGCCGGCCACGACCTGGGCTCCGAGCAGGCCCTGGCGGAGCGTGCACCCGGGCCGGGGCAGCATCCGAGTTTCCGTTCTCGCGGCGCCACGCTCGAACCGATCATGGAGAAGCTGTACCACCAAGAGTGGCACTACTTCTTCGAAAACACGTGCCGCTGGCGCGATCTGCGCAAGATCACCATCGCCCAGGTGCAGGGCAACGCCATCTCGGCGGGCCTGATGCTGATCTGGGCGTGCGACCTGATCGTCGCTGCCGACAACGCGAAGTTCAGCGACGTGGTCGCCGTTCGTCTCGGCATGCCGGGCGTCGAATACTATGCGCATCCTTGGGAATTCGGGCCGCGCAAGGCCAAAGAGCTGCTGCTGACCGGTGATTCGATCGACGCCGACGAAGCCCACCGGCTGGGCATGGTGTCGAAGGTTTTCGCGGTCGACGAGCTAGAGGAAAAGACACTGGAATTCGCGCGGCGTATCGCCGAGCGACCGACGATGGCGTCGCTGCTGATCAAGGATTCCGTCAACGCCGCCTCCGACGCGATGGGGTACACCGAGGCGTTGCGGCACGCGTTCCACGTTCATCTGTTGGGGCACGCGCACTGGGCGGCGTTCAACGAGAACCGGTGGCCGGTCGGCCAGCCGCCGCACGTCGAGGACTGGCGCGACGCGAAGCCGACCAAGCTGGCTCGCCGCGATGAGCCCTAGCCCGGGGGCGCGTCGTCGTGCCGCCTAGCGCATGTTCGATAACTAGAACTTGTTTCAGTTCTATGCGGCTAAGGTGCTGATGTGCAGCTTTCATTCGAGGACCGGACGTATCTCGTCACCGGCGGTGGCAGCGGAATAGGCAAGGGCGTGGCCGCCGGGCTGGTCGATGCCGGGGCCTCCGTCATGATCGTCGGCCGCAATCCCGACAAGTTGTCGGCCGCCGTCGACGAGATCGAGGCGCCGCAAGGCGCCAGGCTCGATTCGCTTCGAGCCCGCCGACATCACCAACGAGGACGAGGCGACGCGCGCCGTCGACGCCGTGACGGCCTGGCACGGCCGGCTGCACGGCGTGGTGCACTGCGCCGGTGGGTCGGAGACCATCGGGCCGATCACCCAGATCGATTCGGAGGCGTGGCGACGGACCATCGACCTCAACGTCAACGGAACCATGTACGTGCTCAAGCATTCCGCGCGCGAGATGGTGCGCGGTGGCGGCGGCTCGTTCGTCGGGATCTCGTCGATCGCGGCCAGCAACACCCACCGCTGGTTCGGCGCCTACGGGGTCGGCAAATCGGCGCTGGACCACTTGATGCAGTTGGCCGCCGACGAACTCGGAGCGTCATGGGTGCGGGTCAACAGCATCCGCCCGGGCCTGATCCGCACCGAGCTGGTCGCTCCCATCCTCGACTCGCCCGAGCTGAGCGCGGACTACCGCGCCATCACGCCCCTGCCGCGGCCCGGCGAGGTCGAAGACATCGCCAACGTGGCGATGTTTCTGCTCAGCGATGCTTCCAGCTACGTCACCGGGCAGATCATCAACGTCGACGGCGGGGTGCTGTTGCGGCGCGGTCCCGACTTCTCGGCGATGCTGGAGCCCGTTTTCGGTGCCGACGGGCTACGCGGCGTGGTCTGATGGCCAGATGAATCGACTCGACGGCAAACGGATCCTGGTGACCGGCGCGGCGTCCGGCATCGGCCAGGCCACCGCGCTGCGGCTCCTGGACGAGGGCGCCACCGTGGTGGCCGCCGACATCGCGGCCGACGGCCTGGGCAAGACCCAGGCCCAGGCGGACGAGGCCGCAACGGGGGAGCGGCTGACAACTCTCGAGATGAACGTCGGTGACGAAGACTCCGTCGTCCAGGGCGTGCGCTCCTCCGTCGAGCAGCTCGGCGGCCTGGATTCGTTGGTCAACGCGGCCGGCATATTGCGGGCCACCCACACCCACGAGACCAGCACCGAGCTATGGAATCAGATCATCAACATCAACCTGACCGGCACTTTCCTGGTGGTGCGCGAAGCGTTGCCGGCGTTGCTGGCGAACTCGCGCAGCGCGATCGTGAACTTCAGCTCCACCTCGGCCGCGTTCGCCCACCCGTATATGGCCGCCTACGCCGCGAGCAAAGGTGGAATCCAGTCCTTCACCCACGCCTTGGCGCTCGAATACGCCAAGCAAGGTCTGCGTGCGGCCTGCGTGGCGCCGGGCAGTATCAAGTCCGGAATCACCGACGCGACCGGCGGATACATTCCCCAAGACGCTGATTGGTCGCTGTTTCCCAGGCTGATGCCCATCCTGCCCACGACGGTGGAATCCAGCGGCGCGGGGATGGCCGAGCCGTCCGCGATCGCCGGCGTCATCGCCATGCTGGTGTCCGACGACGGCGCCTGGATCACCGGCACCGAGATCCGCATCGACGGCGGAACGCACGCGTAAATCGAATGGCGGCGACCCGCTGCGCCCGGCTTCGCCGCGCTTGCGATCGCGACGAGTCGAAGGCGGCGACCCGCTGCGCCCGGCTTCGCCGCGCTTGCGATCGCCACGAGCTAGCTAGTTGACGCAGGGCACCCCGCCGCCGTCGATCGGCTTGCCCTGGTCGGGGGTGGCGTAGGTGCTGGTGGTGTCGTATCCGTACCGACTGGACTTGCTGGTCGTGGTTGTCGTTGTGGTGGTCGTGGAGGTCTCGTCGTTGCTGGTTTCATCCACCGACGGCAGGGAATAGGTGGTATCCACGATCACTCGGATATGCCCGGGCTGCAGGTTGGGATCCGGCTGTTTGGGCGCGTCCATGCCGAGCAGGGTGGCCAGGTTTCGTGCGTCGGTATCTGCGCCGGCACCGTATTGGATCGTGGCGGCGGACGGCTCGCCGGAGTTGCGGTCGCGGACCTGGCCCATGGTGTAGCCGCGTTTCTTCAGTGCACGAGACACCTCGCTCGCCAGCCCGCTCACGCTGCCGGAGTTGATCACGTCCACGACGGTGTCCGGATTGGGCTTGCCGGCCGTCGTGGTGGTCGAGCTCGACGGTGCCGTGGCGCCGATGGCTGCCGCCACCTCTGCCTTGATCGCGGCGGGGTCGATGATGTTGACGCTCTGGCCGTCGATGTCGTCGTACCGCACCACCGGCAATGTCCGGAATTCGACGTTACCGCCGGCGAGGCCGCCCAATCGCTGGATCATGTCCTGGTCCCAGCCGGTCGACAGCACCACGTCTTTGCGGGCCACGGCCATCAAGCTCTTCAGCTTGTCGATGTTGGTGAACGTGCCGGCGGCCTGCAGCTCCCGCATGACCGACGAGATGAACGCCTGCTGGCGGTGTGTGCGGTCGAGGTCCCCGTTGTCCAGTTCATGACGCTGCCGGACGAACGCCAGGGCCTGCGACGCATTGAGCCGCTGGGGGCCGGCCGGGAAGTCGGCGCCGGAATACGAGTCGTAGACGGCGTGGTTCAGGCACACGTCGACGCCGCCCAGGGTCTGGGCCAAGTCGTAGAAACCGGCCAGATTGATCTCGGCGAAATAGTCGATGGGAACGCCGGTCAGGCTGCGTACCGCGCGCAAGGTCGCGGCCCGGCCGGCCTCGCGGCCCTTGGTCTCGAGTTCCCTCTGGCTGCTCCCGCCCTGGTTGGCGAGCTTCTGCGCGACGTACTGCTTGGTCAGCCCGTAGGCCTCTTTGATCTTGATGTGGTTGTATCCCGGAACACCGTTGAACGGGACCCAGTCGTCGCGGGGGATCGAAAAGGCGACGACCTTCCCGTCGGCGCCGACGTGCACGAGTATCAGCGTGTTGGTGTTGTAGCCGCCGTCATCGGAATCACCCGCGTGCAGTTGCCTCAGAATCGACGACGGCAGGTCGTTGCCGTCCTGGTCTTTGCGCGAGTCCAGCCCGATAAGCAGGATGTTCATGTTGTCGCCGCTGGACCGCGGGTCGTCGGGGCTCAGGGCGTCCGACACGGTGATGCCGCCCAAGGCGCCATGAGCCACCCAGTACCCGGCGCCGGTCAGCAGCACCGCCACCACTGATGCGAGCGTCATGAAGGCCCGCGTCAGCCCCGCGCGGACCCGCGACGGCCGACGAGTGGCGCGGTGGCGGCGATGCGCCCCGCCGGAGCGCGCCATCAGATGCCTGGCCGCTTTGTAAGCTCGGTTACCAGCGCACCACCGACCACCGCAACAGCGGTTTGCGGTGATGTCGCTCTCAGCATGACGTCAAGTATGCGGGAGCCAGCCATAAAGCCTCCAATCAAGAAGGCCTCAAAACGGTCACTGTGGGCTGGCTCACTTACCCCGAGCAGCGTCGGGTTCACCGTCTTGATATTCCCGCGACCAGCAGATTCACACCATCGTTCGGCAAACTCACAAGATCTCGACGACGTCGTAGGCTCCGCCCGATGTGTGACGAGATCGACCCCGGGTGGGGCCGGTCAGCAGTACGGATACACGATGTGCCAGCGGCCGTTCCCGCAGTCCCGAGCTAGCGGACTTTGTCTAAATCCTCGCCCGACCGGTAGTACAGACGAATATTTGAGCCCGTGATGGTTTCGGCGACATACACGCCGAGCGGTTCGACCTCGTAGTAATAGTGAATGTTGCCTTGCGCGTCGACCGCGGTAGCGCACGCGAGGCCCGGCGCACCGCACCGTACTTTGGTCGGTATGGCGAGCACGGCCAGCGCCACCGCGAGCGCGATCCCGATGGCCAACGGCACTCTCTTGCGTGAGTGCCTCGTCGGCGCCGGACGCATCATCGTTGGCAGTGTATGCGCGGCTAGTCGGTATAACCAGCGCCGCAACGGGTTACGACGCGACGTCGTGGTCGGCTCGTGATCCGATGACCACCGATCATGTCCTCGGTCTGCGAGACGGGCGGTCGATGACCTTTGCGCAGTACGGAGACCCGGCAGGGTTCCCGATTCTCAACGCGCACGGGGGCCTGGCGTGCCGGCTGGACGTGGAGGCCGCGGCATCCGTTGCTGCGGAGTCCGGCATCCGGCTGATCTCACCGGACCGACCCGGCATTGGCAGATCTGATCCCCAGCCTGGGCGCACCGTCCTGGATTGGGTCAGCGACGTCGTTGAGCTGCTGGATCACCTGGGGGTTGACCGGTTCGCGGCGATGGGTTGGTCCCTGGGCGGGCAGTACGCTGCGGCGCTCGGCTATGCCTTGTCGCCACGGGTGTCGCGGATCGCGATCATCGCCGGCGTTGTGCCGCTGACGGAATCGCGCGCGTTCGACGGTCTACCCACGATCGACCGTGTGTTCAGCAGGCTTTCCGGCCGGGCGCCCTGGGTTGCCCGGCACTGTTTCCGCACGGTGAGGGGTGCGGCGGCCACTGCACCGCAACTGTATGGCCGGATCGCCGCTCGCAGCCTGGGTGCCGCGGACGACTCCGTCTTGCGGACCGAGGGTTACGACAAGTTCGCGAGCATGTCGCGGGAAGCTTTGCGACAACCCCAAGGCATGGTCGAGGAATACCGCGCGATGAACCGGCCATGGGGATTTGCGCCCGAGGATCTGACCGTGCCCTTCGACGTTTGGGCGGGACGCGACGACCAGCTCATCGACCCTGACTGGCCACATCAGCTCACGCGCCGAATCCCTGATGCCACACTTCATTTGAGGCCGGGCGGGCACTTCCTGGCCCACCTGTACTACCGCGACATCTTCGACGGTTTACGCCGACCCTGACCGCTCACTCTGCCGCGAGAGCCGCGCGCTTCGCCGCCGGCGTAGGGTTTCTGGGCTATGGCCACCGCACACCCGGACGGCGCGTCGTCGCCGCACACGCGCGTCGAGGTACTGGGCAACATCGGTCCCAATTGGTTCGCCTCGGTCATGGGCACCGGGATCGTTGCCACTGCCGGGGCCACCCTGCCCGTGCACGTTCTGGGGCTGCGGGCCTTCGCCGAAGTGGTGTGGGTGCTCGCGGCCGTGCTGCTCGCGGTCCTGCTCGTGGTGGTCGGCGGTCATTGGTTGCGCCATCCCACGGTGGCGCGCAGCCACGCGCGCAATGCGCAGATGGCTCACTTTTACGGCGCCGCGCCGATGGCATTGATGACGGTCGGCGCGGGCGCGGTGCTCGTCGGCAAGGATCTGATCGGCGCGCGCCTCGCCGTCGACCTGGACTGGGTGCTGTGGACCGCGGGCACTCTCAGTGGCCTGTTCACCGCGGTCAGCATTCCCTTCCTGATGTTCACCCAGTACGACGTCGAGCCCGACGCCGCGTTCGGCGGATGGTTGATGCCGGTGGTCCCGCCGATGGTGTCGGCCGCGACGGGCGCGCTGCTGCTGCCGCACATGGCGGCGGGCACGGGTCGCCAGACGATGCTGTATGGCTGCTACGCGATGTTCGGACTGTCGCTGTTGGCGTCGTTGAACATCATTGCGATGATTTGGAGCCGGCTGACCCTGTACGGCACGTCCGGCACCGCGCGGGTACCGACACTGTGGATTGTGTTGGGTCCGCTCGGCCAATCCATCACGGCCGCAGGGCTTCTCGGCGCCACCGCTAATCTGGCTGTCGACCACGACACCGCCGACAGCCTGAATGCGTTCGCCATCCTCTACGGGGTTCCGGTGTGGGGCTTTGCGGTGCTGTGGATCGCGCTGGCCACCGCGCTGACGGTGCACACGCTGCGGCGCGGAATGCCGTTCGCCCTGACGTGGTGGAGCCTGACCTTCCCGGTCGGCACATTCGTCACCGGCACCGCGCAGCTTGCCGCGCACACTCATCTGCCCGCGTTCAAGGTGGCCGCGCTGATCGCCTTCGCCGGTCTGCTGTTCACCTGGCTCCTGGTGGCCGTGCGCACCGCGCGGGGCAGCGTGCGCGGAAACCTGATGAAGGTGCCGCCGAGCACTGCGCCGGTCAAGGCAAGCAAGCATCCGTTGGTCTGATCAGAACCCGTCCGTGCGCCTCCGCCTCACGGGTGAGGTCGAATGCCTCGGCGGTCGGGTCCAGTCCGGGCACGGGCCCCAGCATCGGGGCGGGGTCGACGGACCCGCTGTCAAACGCGGCGATCACCTGGCGAAACTCAGTGGGCGTGTAGCAGACCGAGAACCGAATGCTGAGTTCTCGTCATCGCTGCGAGACTATACGGCGTCGAAGAACAAATGTTAGGTTTGCGCGCGGAACCCATTGTGCGAGGAGGCCGGGTGCGATGGCGCAATCCCTAGAGGCGCTGATCAAACAAGGTGAGGCCGACCAGGATGCCGTCGCGGTCGGCGACGGGATCTTCATGTCCAAGAACATCGCCAACAGCTACCTGGTCACCACGGCCGAGGGCGACGTGTTGATCAACACCGGCACCGACTTCGAAGCGCCAGCGATCAAAGAACGCTTCGACCGGGTGAGCAACGCGCCAGTACGGCTCATCACGTTCACCCAGGGTCACCCCGACCACGTCGGCGGGTGGGACCTGTTCAATGCTGACGGGGTAAAGACGGTCGCCCAGGCCAATCACCGCGACGTCCGCGAATATTGGCGCCGCCTGCACCCGTTCTACAGCCGGCGCATCATGGCGCTCTGGGGTGCGTTCATGGATGTCGACGCGATGGCGATGAAGCTGCCGCCGGAACCGGTGCTCACCGCCGCGTTTGTCGACAGCCACGCCTTCGAACTCGGCGGCCGGCGGTTCGAGCTGTACTCGACTCCCGGCGGCGAGACCACCGACGCGCTGGTTGTCTGGATGCCCGAGCATCGCACCGTCTTCATCGGCAACTTGATGGGGCCGTTTTTCGGCCACGTCCCGAATCTGTACACGCTGCGGGGAGACAAAATTCGCAGCGCCATGGCGTTCATCCGCTCCGTCGACAGGGTCATCGCGCTGGAGCCGCAAACGCTGATCAACGGGCACGACGTGTTCCGCGGCGCCGACCAGATACGCCAGACCATGACCAAGGTGCGCGACGCGACCGCATATCTGCGCGACCGCACCATCGACGGAATGAACGCCGGCCGCGAGCTGTGGACGCTGATGCGCGACGTGACCCTGCCACCCGACCTCGCGCTGCCTCAGGTCCACGGGAAGGTGCCGTGGATCGTACGGGCCATCTGGGAGGAGCACGTCGGCTGGTTCCGCTACGAGTCCACCACCGAGCTCTACGACACTCCACCTGCCGCAGTGTGGCACGACATCGTCGAATTAACCGGGGGGACAACCGCGCTCACCGAACGCGCGGATGCCCACCTCGGACAGGGGCACCCGCTGGAGGCGCTGCACCTCGTCGATATCGTCCTCGCTCACGCACCGGACGACCCCGCTGCTCTGCGGTTGAAACGCCTTGCGCTGGAATCGCTTCTGGAACGCAGCGGCCGGGAGAACTTCAGCGAAGTGCAGTGGTTGGAGCAGGCAATCAAGGGCGCCACAACTGAGGAGAGTCAATGAAGCCGCAGAATATCTACCACAGCGGCATCGTCGTCGACGACCTCGACGTAACCCTGGACTGGTTCACCAAGGTGGCCGGTTACCGGTGGACGGATGTGGTCGAGGTAGACCAGGTCGCCCAGACACCCGGCGGCGAAGTGACCATCCCGATGCGGATGGTGTATTCGGGCGACGCGCCGCGAGTGGAGATCATCCAGACTGCCCCGGGCACGATCTGGGTTCCGGCGGATTCGGGCGTGCACCACTTGGGTTACTGGTCCGACGACGTCGAATCGGACCTGGCCACACTGGAATCCAGTGGCATGCGCTACGAGGCCAAGTCGTACAACCCGGACGGTTCGGGCACGCTGCTGTGGGCGTACTGCAAGGGCCCGACCGGGCCACGCATCGAACTGGTGAGCCGCGCGATGGAACCGTTTATCGAATATTGGTGGTCAACGGCCGACGCAGCGCCCACCTGATTTTTGGTGCGTTCTCAGCGGGCGGCGGCCACCGAGATCGACTTGAGGACGGTGTAACCGTCGATTCCCTCGGGCCCGAGTTCGCGTCCGTATCCACTGCCTTTGACCCCGCCGAAGGGCCCGAACGGGTCCATGGTGTAGCCCTGGTTGACGCCGAATGTCCCGGTGCGCACGAGCCCGGCGACGGCCAGCCCGCGCCCGGTGTCGGCGGTGAACACCGAGCCGGCCAGACCGTAGTCGGAATCGTTCGCGATGGCGATGGCGTCGTCCTCGTCGCGGTAGGGGATGGCGGTGAGGACCGGGCCGAAGATTTCCTCGCGGGCGATCCGCATCGAGTTGTCGGCATCGGCGAACAGTGTCGGCCGCACGTACCAGCCCCGCTCGATGCCGGCGGGCATGTCTGCGCCGCCGACGACAACGCGGGCGCCTTCGTTCTGGCCCTCGGTGATGTAGTTGCGGATGCGATCCTGTTGTCGTTTGGCGACCAGCGGGCCGAGCTGTGTCGCGGGGTCGGTCGGGTCGCCGATGCGCAACGAGGCCATCTCGGCGGCCAGGGCATCGACGAACTCGTCGCTTCGGTTGGCCGGCAACAGAATTCGGGTTAGCGCATTGCAGATCTGGCCGCAGTTGGACAGGCTCGCCGACCGGACGGCGGTCGCGACGGCGGCCGGATCGGCGTCGTCGAGCACGACGGCCGCGGACTTGCCGCCCAGTTCCAGGCTGACTCGCTTGAGGTCGCCCGCGCACGCCGCCGCGACCGCCTTGCCGGCGGTGGTGGAGCCGGTGAACGAAACCTTGTCGACACCGGGGTGGAGGATGAGTTGCCGGCCCACTTCCGCGTCGCCTGGCAGCACGCTCACCACACCCGCCGGCAGGTCGGCTTGTTCGATCAACTCGGCGAGAAGGAGCGCGTCCAGCGGCGATTCCGGCGCAGGCTTGACCACCACGCAACATCCGGCCAGCAGTGCCGGGATGAGCTTGGTGACGATGAGGAACTGCGGCATGTTCCACGGCACGATCGCGGCCACCACGCCGACGGGTTCGCGGCGCAGTTCGAGGTCGGAACCGTAGAAGCCGGGCCGGGTCTCTTGCCACCGGAATCCCTCGGCGAGATCGCAGAACGCGTTCATCATCATCGACGGCAGCCCGACCTGGGCGCGCTGGGCGAAGCTGATCGGCGCGCCGATCTCGGCGGTGATCAGCTCGGCCATCGCAGATTGTTGTGCCGCATAGATTTTCGCCAGCCGGCGCACCGCGTCGATCCGGTCGGTGGGATCCAGCCGCGGCCAGGGACCGTTGTCGAACGCGGTGCGTGCGCTGGCCACGGCCGCGTCCACCTCTGCCGGGCCGGCCGCCGCCACCACGGCGATGGACGCTTCGGTGTGTGGGGAGGTCACCTCGAAGGTGTCGCCTGCGCTCGGCGAAACCCATGATCCGCCAATGAACAGCTTCTCGTGTCGGTGCATGGAGCTCCTCCTTCAACCCGCAATATCAACTACTTGCGATTGCGGTGTTCAGCATATACGGTCAGCAGACATGGCTCGCTTCCCCAAGCCGCCCGAGGGCAGCTGGACACAGCACTATCCCGAATTGGGCACGCAGCCCGTGTCCTACGAAGACTCGATCAGCCCGCACATCTACGAGCTCGAGCGTGCGGCGATCTTCAAACGCGCATGGCTGAATGTCGGCCGCGTGGAAAGCATTCCGCGCAAAGGCAGCTACTTCACCAAGGAGATCGCGGCCGCCAACACGTCGATCATTGTGGTCCGCAATTCCGCGGGTGAGGTCAACGCATTTCACAACATCTGCCGGCACCGGGGCAACAAGCTGGTATGGAACGACATGCCTTTGGAGGAAACCAGCGGCGTGTGCCGCCAGTTCACCTGCAAATACCATGCCTGGCGCTACGACCTGGACGGCAAGCTCACCTTCGTGCAGCAGGAGGGCGAGTTCTTCGATCTCGACAAGAGCCGCTACGGGCTGGTGCCGGTGCACTGCGATGTGTGGGAAGGGTTCATCTTCGTCAACTTCGCCTCCCTAAACAAAAAGGAACCCGAGCAGTCGCTGCGGGAATTCCTCGGGCCGATGATCACCGGTCTGGAGGGATACCCGTTCGGGCAACTGACCTCGCGGTGGTACTACCGCTCTGAGGTGAATGCCAACTGGAAGCTCTACATGGATGCGTTCCAGGAGTTCTACCACGCACCCGTGCTGCACGCGAGCCAGTCGCCGAGCAAGTACTCGAAGGCCGCGGCGGAAGCCGGTTTCGAGGCACCGCACTACCGCCTGGATGGCCCGCACCGGCTGGTCAGCACATCGGGCGTGCGGGCCTGGGAAATGGATCCCGACATGCGCAAGCCCATCGACGAAATCTGCCAAAGCGGATTGTTCGGGCCGTGGCAGCAGCCCGATCTCGGGAAAATGCCGCCCGGCCTCAACCCCGCCAAATGTGACCCGTGGGGATTGGACTCGTTCCAGCTGTTCCCGAACTTCGTCATCTTGATCTGGGGCCAAGGCTGGTACCTGACCTACCACTACTGGCCGACGTCGTTCAACTCGCACCTCTTTGAGGGCACCCTGTATTTCCCCGAGCCGAAAACGCCGCGCGATCGGATCGCTCAGGAACTCGCCGCGGTGACGTTCAAGGAATACGGACTGCAGGACGCCAACACGCTGGAGGCCACCCAGAGCATGGTCGAGTCGGGCGTGGTGAGCGAATTCCTGCTCAACGATCAGGAGATCCTGATTCGGCACCTGCACAAGGAAACCGCCAACTGGATCGCCGACTACCAACGCAATACGGTCGGGGTGTAGCCGTGAGTGCCAAGCTGCCAACCGAATTCGCCGACCTGGAGCGATTTTCCGACTGGTGCCTGGACAGCGAGCCGCGGCGCTACGACAAGCGGCTGAACAGCTCGATGGCCGAGATGCAGGCCTTCTACGACGCCATTACGCCGCGGGCCGAAGAGGCGATCGCGTACTGCGACAAGTTCCCGCTCGACGATCTGCCCGAGGACGTCACCAACCTGATGCACCTGCTGTATTCCATGATCATGGTGTCGTTTCCGGTGGAGTGTTGGAAACAGCCGCGGGTGCCCGATTCCGGCGCCTCCACCATGGACTGCGTCTCCGAACCCGTCCCGTGACCATCGTCCTGCGGGCCGACCGCTGGGCCGACGTCGATGCGGGCGTGGTCCGCTCGCCGGCCGTCCTGGTGATCGAGGACGAGCGCATCAGCGCCGTGAATCCCGTTGACCCGCTGCCTGATTCGGCGACCGAGATCGACCTGGGTGATGTGACCCTGCTGCCGGGTCTGATGGACATGGAGCTCAACCTGCTGATCGGCGGGCCCGGCGGGCCGGAGGGTCTGCCCAACCCGATGCACGGTGTGCAAGACGATCCGGTGTACCGAACCCTGCGGGGCGCGGTGAACGCGCGCACCACACTGGATGCGGGCTTCACCACGGTGCGCAACCTGGGCCTGATGGTGAAAACCGGCGGATACCTGCTGGACGTTGATCTGCAGCGCGCGATCGACCAGGGTTGGCATGCCGGGCCGCGGATCGTGCCGGCCGGCCACGCCGTCACGCCCTACGGCGGGCACCTGGACCCGACGGTGTTCCAGCGGTTGGCGCCCGGCATCATGCCGCTGAGCGTCGCCGAGGGTATCGCTAACGGGGTATCCGACGTCCGTGCATGCGTGCGTTACCAAATTCGCCACGGCGCCAAGGTGATCAAGGTGTCGGCGTCGGGTGGGGTGATGTCGCACAGCACCGCACCGGGCGCCCAGCAATATTCCGACGAGGAGTTCGCCGCCATCGCCGACGAGGCGCATCGCGCCGGGGTCCGCGTCGCCGCGCATGCCATCGGCGACAGTGCTATCCGGGCCTGCATCAGGGCGGGCATCGACTGCATCGAGCACGGCTTTCTGGCCACCGACGAGACGATCCAGATGATGGTGGACCACGGCACCTTCCTGGTTTCGACGACGTATCTGACCGAGGCGATGGCCGTCGACCGCATCGCCCCCGAGTTGCGCAAGAAGGCCGATGTGGTGTTCCCGCAGGCAAAGGCCATGTTGCCCAAGGCGATTGCCGCCGGCGTGCGCATCGCCTGCGGGACCGACGCGCCGGCGGTACCGCACGGGCGCAACGCCGAGGAGCTCTGTGCGTTGGTGCGGCGCGGCATGACACCCATGCAGGCGATCCGCGCCGCGACGGTGATCAGCGCCGAGCTGATCGAAGCCGACCACGAGCTCGGTCGCCTGGCGCCCGGCTATCTCGCCGATGTGATCGCGGTGCCGGGAGATCCGTCGGCTGACATCTCGACCACCCTCGATGTTCGGTTCGTCATGAAAGGCGGCAGGATTCATCGGATCCACCGGAACGACGTGGGAGCCGAGCGTGGATCTCACTGACAACATCCTGTGGCTGCTCAAGCAGGCCTTTCACTTCTCGTTGACCAGCCTTAACGAAGCCATCAGCGGCCATGGCGTGACGACCGCTCAGATCGGTCTGATGAATCGGCTGGCCAACGAACCCGGCTTGTCCGGTGCCGAATTGGCTCGGCGATTGTTGATCACTCCGCAAGGAGCCCAGCTGGCGCTGGCCGCCCTCGAGCGGCGCGGTCTGGTGGAGCGCAAGCAGGATCCGCAGCATGGCCGGATCATGCAGGCCTATCTCACCGAGGAGGGACGCGCGAAGACCTCGGCGGTTCTTGCCGACGCCATGGCCGCTCACGAGAGCGTGTTCGGCGTGCTGACCAGCGAGGAGCAGCAGTTACTGCACGACCTGCTGGCGCGCGTGGTCGAACAGGGCACCGGGCACCCCCTGTTCAAGGAGAACACCGACTCCTAGTCACGCACCGCGGCGGCGGGCACGATTGTCTCGACGCGTCCTGTGTCCACGTCATAGACCAGTCCGCCCACGATCAGCCCGGGCGGCACGAATTGGTTTTGGCGGAGGAGCGCGATGTCGTTGCGTACCGCTTCGCGTGGGTCGCTGAGGTTTTTCGCGCCAACTTCGGCCGGGCCAACGCCGAGGAATGATGCAAGGACCTCGGCGTGCGTCTCGGGTGAGAGGTGGGATAGCCCACAATCGGTGTGCTGCATCAGGATCAGCTCGAATTCGCTGGACAAGCGTTCCACCCGCGCGATGGTTGCGAGCACGCCGAGGTTGCGAAGGAAGTCGGGGGTGACTCGGCCGCCCGGATTTCGGATGACGATGGCTTCGTTGGGCTCGAGGCCCAGAACGTGGGCCGGATCGGCTCGATGATCGGCGCAGCACAAGATCACCGCCTTGAGATTCGGCTCCAAGGCGGGCCGCTCTCCTGGGTGGGTAGCGGCGAAGGCCTGGTTGCGTTGCGTCAAGCTGGCGAGGACAGTCATGGCTTGGATCTCCTTCGACGGGGCTGGGGCTGGGGATGAAGGCGGGCCAGCGCGTCGGCCCAGGCGCGGCGGGCGAGGGTGAACGCAGCTTGGCCGCCGAATAGCTGGTGATGCCAATTCGCCGCCATACCAATCGCGTTGAGTTCGAAGGCGATCTGATCGGGCCTGGTGCTGGATGGGCAGTCGCCTTGGTCGATGCCGGCGACGACGCTCTGCGCGAGCAGCTGCAACCACTCCTGCATCACTTCGGCAACCGCGTCGCGGGTAGGTCCGGGCCGTCCGTCCATCTCGGCCGATGCCGAGCAGAGCAGGCAGCCCCCCTCGAAGACGTCGCTTTCCAGGTAGGAGAACCAGGACTCGCCCAGCGCTTCGAGTCGAGCAAGACCCGCCGGGACTGCGAGTGCAGGGGCGACCACGAGTTCGATGAGGATCTCCCGGGCCCGTTGTATCGCGGCGATCTGTAAGGCTTCCTTGGACCCGAACGCGGCGTGCACGCTGCTCTTCGCGGTACCCAGTCGCTCGGCAAGACTGGAGATGGTCAGGCCCTCGAGACCGTCGACCGACGCCAGCTGCACCGCTTCAGCCAGGAGAGCATTTCGCGAGCGCAGCCCCTTCGCGCGGCGTCCGTCCGACGGCCTATCCTGGCGCGTCGCTGGATGCAGCGGTGTGGAATCGCTCATCGGCTGTCCAACGAACAGCCGCGCATCAGTTTCTCGAAGCCGACGTTGCGGAACAGTCCCGCGATGGTGGATTGCGGCTTTCGCGCCGCCTGGCGTTGCAGGGCGGGAAGCACCGCATCGACGAACCCGTTGCGCGGGTGCATGTTTAGCACCTCTTCGATGAGTTCGCCCGGAAGCTGATCGATGCGGAGGCCGATGACGTCGGCGGCAGCCCCCAAATGGACCAGGGCGATTTCGGGTCTTGCCTCGGCCGACGCTAGATCGAGGTGTCCGGCGATGGCAGCAGACACCACCTGGATCCGATCCTCGGACCAACCGAGGCCGTCCAGCGTTGCAGCGGCCGACGCTGCACCCGCTTGCTCGAAAGGAGCGTCGGAATCAAAGCGATCGGTGAGCCCGAGATCGTGCAGGATCGCAGCCACGAATGCGACTTCCAGGTCGGCGGCGGCGACATGTTGGCCGATGAGTTGACTCCCGAAATACCAGGTGCGCCAGACGTGGTGGATCAGCGGGGCGTCGGCCACTGCGTTCATCAGATCCAGCGCTGCCCGTGTGGCTGTGGTGTCGGGCGATGTGTGTAGCACAGAGCACACTGTACATACTGAATGAACGATCGTCTATATTGTTTGGCCTGGCAGTTCGACACCGTTCAAAAGATTGCCGACCAGCTACCCCTTTAACACGAGGGCGGCCGTCATGGCATCGCCTCAGCCCAGGCGATATGCCCTTCGAAGCCAAGCGTTTTCGCCATATCGCGGTAGCGGCCCCGATATTCGCGATAGCGGGCGTCGTCACCGCGAGCCCGCGCCAGCAGAGCTTGCAGCCGCAGCAGCCAGACCTCGCGTAGCACCAGACCCTCATCGGCTGACGCTTGCGCTAGCCGTTCGATCGCGCCCTCGGCTTCGGCTAGGTCGCCGTCGGCGCGGCGGTCGAGCAGCGTTTCCACCAGGACACCTGTTGCAGGAACACCCCACAGCAACAGCCGTCCGGTGCGGAACAGATGATCGACGCGGGAGTGCAGCAGCGCTATCGCGTCGTCGCGGTCCGCGCTGCGGGCCCTTTTAAGGGCCCTTTCCCGGGCCAAGTAGACCTCGACGATCGGCAAGTCGCAGAGGTTGCGTCGTTGACTGCGAAACTCTTCGCCGACCTCGGCCCCGAGTTGCTGCCCGCGGTCGCGCTCCGCAGCCTGTTGGCGATGCAGCAGCGCAAGGGCCAGCGCCCCCCGGATGAAGCCCACTACTACGTCATCACTGGATCGCTCGGCGATCTGAAGAGCCTCCTCGATCTCGCGCAGCGCACGATCGTCGGGCCTGAGCACGCCAAACGGTATCCCCAGCAAGTAGCCGTAGCCGACTACCCCGGCGAAGGACGCGGGGTCAATGTGTCGGGCCATCGGCATGCCGTGCCGCAGGTCTTCCGGCCAGCCGGGACGCCCCAGGCAATAACGGGCCATCCCCCGCGACGCGTAGGCGAGTGCTAACGGGCACCCGACAAGGAAGTTGCCCATCGACGGATCACCGTCGGCTAAGTCGATGACGGTCTGTGACAGTCGCAGCACGTCACACCATTCGGCGCTCTCGATCTTGCCGTAGATCAGCGGAAAAGACAGTCCCACCGTCAAAGTCGGATCCCCGACCGACTCGGCGAGGGCCGTGGCTTCCGATGCCAGCTGCGACACCTCGCGGATCCGGTCCTGATGCGCGTGGTCCACCACGACCCCCGCCATGCCGATGGCCAGTGAGGCCTTGTCCCCGGCGGCAGCACACAACTCACGCAACTCATCGAAGCGATCCCCGGCGGCCACATTCACATGCACCCGCCAGGCGGTCCCGCACAACATCGTGCGCGGGGCGATGCGCATGGCGGTCCGGTTGGGGTCTTCGGTGGGTAGCGCGTCGGCGATCCTTTGGGCGCGTTCCCAACTCAGCCGCGCCGTCGCGATGTCGCGGTTGGTTGCCCATGCCGCGGCCCGCATGTGCCAGCCGTAGGCGGGGTACAAATCATCGGCGGCCTCCAGATGTTCAGCGATGAGGGCCGCATTCTGGTCGGCCGATTCGGGTTCGCCGGCTTCGATCGCGGCGGCCAGCCGGCGGTGCAGCTCGGCGCGATCTGATTTGAGCTGAGTCTCATAGGCCACCGCACGAATCAGCGGATGATGAAAGACATACTCCGGTTGTCCGGTGAAGCTGACCTGATCAATGAGCTGGGCCGCCAGCAAGTCGGCAGTCACCGGCTCAACACCCAGCGCCGTGAAGGGGTCGAGACCGAACCGCGAACCGACGACCGCCGCTGCGCCGAGCGTGCGCTTGGCTTTCGGATCGAGCCGGTCGATGCGCGCGGCAATGGTGGCCTGCAAGGTGGCAGGCACGCGGACCTCGCCAACCTCCGCCTCCGACTGGTAGGCACCAGGCTGTCCATGTAGCACACCGCGCTCGGCCAGTTCGCGCACCAACTCCTCGGCGAAGAACGGATTGCCGGCGGCCCGGTCGGCGACTCGCCGGCCCAGAGCATCAACCGACGGGTCGGGGCCGAGGAGGTGTACAACTAGCGCGGTGGTTTCTGAATCACTCAGCGGCGCAAGGGATACCGCGTGGGCACCAGGGACCCGAGTCAACGCGCCGCGATATTCGGGTCGGTAGGTGACCAGTACCAGCGTGGGCGTCTGCGGGATCACCTTGAGGAAATCGGTCAGCATCGACTCGCTGACCTCATCGATCCAGTGGGCGTCCTCAACGACGTAGACCGCGGGGCTTTGGTGGGACAACCTGGCCGTGTTCACCAGCGCGGCCAACCGTCGGCGGCGCGCATCGGGATCAATCACCGGTATGGCAGTGCCCGGGTCGGCGATGCCGAGCAGGTCATCAAGCAGCAGTGCATCCTCAGGGTCTGCGTCGGGAATCCGGGCTCGCACTTGGGCGCGGGCGGCCTGCGCGTCAAGGCCCTCGACGCCGGTGGCCGCCCGCAGCAGACGCGCGATGGCATAAAACGGGACCTGGCTGGTGTGTGACTCACAGAAGGCGCTGAACACCTCCACATTCCGGGCCGTTGCCATCGTGGCGACCTCGCGTACCAGCCGGCTCTTGCCGATTCCGGGTTCGCCCACCACCTCAACCACAGCGCCGTCCCCACCGAGTGCGCGGTCCAACAAGCCCTCGACGGCTGACATTTCCCACTGGCGACCCATCAGGTCCGACTCGGCACTGCCAACCGGGCGACGCTTTTCCGACATGCTCAGCAACCGCTGGGCGTGGATGGCTTGGTCGCTGCCCTTGATGCGGACCAGCTCAGCCGCACCGAGCGTGACCGCGCCCTCGACTAGCCGCGCCGTCGATGCGCTCACCATCACTCCGCCGGGCGGAGCGACCGATTCCATCCGTTGCGCCATGCCCACCTGCTCGCCGATCGCGGTGTAGCCCAACGACGTTGAGCCGATCTCGCCGGCGATGACCTGACCGGAATTGAGGCCGACGCGCAACCGCAGGTCTATCCCGTCGTGCTGTTCGACTTCAGCGGCCAGTCGGAGGGCCGCATCTTGAATGCCCAGCGCCGCACGGCAAGCGCGGACCGCGTGGTCCTCCATTGCGATCGGTGCGCCGAACACCGCCATGACGCCGTCACCGGTGAACTTGTCCACGGTGCCGCCGCAGCGCTGCACCACGGCGGTGGTGATGTTGACGAGTTTGGCCATGATCTCGCGCAGCCGCTCGGCCCCGACGGCCGCGGCGATATCCATCGAATGCACGACATCGGCGAACAGCACCGTCACCTGCTTGTACTCGGCGCGGGTTTCGCCGTCCCGGATCGGTGAGCCGCAGCCGTGACAAAACCGAGCGTTCTCTAGAGGCTCGGTGCCGCATGTCCGGCATGCCGCTATGGCCGTCAATCGACCCTCCGCTAGTCACCGGCATTCGAGTTAAGCATCTCTAAACATAGCCCGTTGAGCGGTTCCACGATGGCCGCGAGCATGTCTCATCGACAATCCGGGTATCTCAAGTACTTGATATTCATGACAAGTAGTTGATACTCTCTTCGGGATGGCAAACGCGGGTGCAAGTGGGGACCTGGACATCGGGGATACCGACACGACCACCGATGAAGTGACGTTTCATCTCGATCGACGGACCACGACTGTGCGCTACCGAGACGACCACACTCTGCTGGAGACCGCACGCTCGGCGGGGCTGAATCCGCCGTCGTCATGCGAAATCGGTTCGTGTGGAACATGCATGGCCCGACTTACCGAAGGTACAGCGCGGATGATCAACAACGACGCACTCACCGACGAGGAAGTGGCCGAGGGCTGGGTCTTGACCTGCCAGTCGTTGCCGACTAGTGAGTCAGTAACGGTGGTCTATGAATGAGGAGACAACTGCTATGACTGCTACGCCGCGGGTGGCGGTGGTGACCGGCGGCGCGTCGGGCATGGGTGAGTCGACCTGCCACGAGCTGGGCCGGCGCGGGCACAAGGTCGCGGTGCTCGACGTCAATGGGCAAGCAGCACAACATGTTTCCGAAGAACTGCGCGCCGAAGGCGTCGAGGCGCTCGGGGTGGCGGCCGATGTCACAGACCGCGCCGCCGTCGAGGAGGCGTTCGCTAAGGTCCGCACCGAGCTGGGGCCCGTCGGCATTCTGGTGACCAGCGCCGGGATGGTCGGATTCGGTGACTTTATCGAGATCACCCCACAGGACTGGTCGCGCATCATCGACGTCAACCTCAACGGCACGTTCCACTGCTGTCAGCTGGCGCTGCCGGACATGATTGCGGCCAAATGGGGCCGCATCGTGATGATCTCGTCGTCGAGTGCCCAGCGCGGGTCGCCACGGATGGCGCATTACGCGGCGTCCAAGGGAGCGGTAATCACGTTGACCAAATCGCTGGCGAACGAGTACGCGCCGCTGGGTATCACGGTCAACAACATCCCCCCGTCGGGCATCGAGACGCCGATGCAACGCCAGTCGCAGGCCGAAGGGCACATAAAGTCGAATGAAGAGATGGCTAGCCGGATTCCGATGGGGCACTTGGGCACCGGTGACGACATCGCGGCAGCGGTGGGATTCTTGTGTTCGGACGAGGCCGGCTTCATCACCGGTCAGGTGCTCGGGGTCAACGGTGGGGCCGTGATGTGAGCGGCCAACAGAAATTGTTGAAGAGAGGCTGGTTCTGATGGGTCGATGGCCTAAGCCGGCGGAAGGCAGCTGGACCGAGCACTACCCGGAGCTGGGGATCGGCCCGATCTCCTTCCGTGACTCGACCTCGCCGGAGTTCTATGAGCTCGAACGTGAGGCGATCTTTAAACGCGCGTGGCTCAACGTCGGCCGCGTCGAAGAGCTGCCACGGGTGGGCAGCTACTTCACCAAAGAGATCGAGGCCGCCCGTACGTCGGTTGTCGTGGTCAAGGGCAAAGACGAGACGATTCGGGCCTTCTACAACGTGTGCCGCCACCGCGGTAACAAGCTGGTGTGGAACGACTTTCCACGCGAGGAAACCCACGGGACATGCCGGCAGTTCACCTGTAAGTACCACGGCTGGCGCTACGATCTCGAGGGCGCGCTGACGTTCGTGCAGCAACCGCAGGAGTTCTTCGACCTCGACGCGGCGGAGTACGGGCTGCAACCGGTGCACTGCGACGTGTGGAACGGGTTCATCTTCATCAACCTCGACGCGCAGCCGCGACAAGGCTTGCGCGAGTTCCTTGGCCCGATGGTCACCGGGCTCGACGACTACCCGTTCGGCAAGCTCACGGAACGTTATGACTTCCTGGCCCACAACAACAGCAATTGGAAGATCTTCGCAGACGCGTTCCAGGAGTACTACCACGTTCCGTCGTTGCATCCCCAGCAGGTGCCGTCGGCGGTACGCGACCCCAACGCCGGCTTCGAGTGCGCGCACTTTCAGATCGACGGGCCGCACCGGGTGGTGTCGACGGCGGGTACCCGGCGCTGGCTGATGGCACCCGAGTTCATGTACCCGATCGAACGCGCAACGCGCAGTGGACTTGTCGGCCCGTGGCGTACTCCGGACATCGGCGAGCTGCCCCCCGGGCTCAATCCGGGTGGGATCGAGCCCTGGGGAATCAGCAATTTTCAGATCTTCCCCAACCTGGAGATCCTCATCTACGGCGGCTGGTATCTGCTGTATCGGTATTGGCCGACGTCGCACAACACGCACAAGTTCGAGGCCTACACCGCGTTCCACCCGGCCCGGACCGTGCGGGAACGCATCGAGCACGAAGTGGCTTCGGTGGTGCTCAAGGAGTTCGCGCTGCAGGACGCCGGCATGCTCGGCGGCACTCAGGCCGCCTTGGAAACCGGCATCGTCGACGAATTCCCCCTCAACGATCAGGAGATCCTGGTGCGCCATCTCCACAAAGAGGTCGTGGATTGGGTGACCGCATACCAGCGCGAAACGCAGCCGGTGGGGGTGTGAGCGATGGCCGAGACCATGTTGCCGAGTGCGTTCGCAGAGTTCGAAGGTTTTGCCCAAACCTGGTGTCTGCCAACCGAAGCCGAGCGCTGGAATCAGCGCCTCGCCAGCAGCATGCTTGAGATGCGGGAGTTCTACCAGGCCTTCTTCCCGCGTGTGGAGGAGGCCATCGAGTACTGCGACAAATTCTCGCTGGATGAGCTGCCCGACGATGCGTTGAACCTGCTGCACCTCATCTACTCACTGGTCATGGTCGCGATGGCGGTCGAGATCTTCGGCCAGCCCAAGCCCACCGACGCCGCGGACGCCGTGCTCGACCGTGTCGGCGAACCAGTGCCGTGACCGGACGTTTTCTAGGAAGGGACAGAGCATGAGTGTGCTCACCATCAACAAGCTCACCTCGTCGGTGGGCGCCGAGGTCCTCGGCGCCGACGCGGACCGGTTGACCTCCGACGACTCGTTAGGCGAGGCTGTGATGGAGGCGCTGGAAGACAATGGCGTCCTGGTCTTTCGCGGACTGGGATTGGACCCCGAAACGCAGGTGAAGTTCTGCCATCGGCTCGGCGAGGTCGACTACTCCTCGGACGGCCACCATCCAGTGGCAGGCATCTACCCGATCACTCTGGACACGTCGAAGAACTCCTCGGCCGCTTATCTGCGGGCAACCTTCGACTGGCACATCGACGGGTGCACCCCGCTCAGCGACGAGTGCCCGCAGAAGGCGACGCTGTTGTCGGCGGTTGCGGTCGCCGACCGTGGCGGCGAGACCGAGTTCGCGAATTCCTATGCGGCATACGAAGACTTGACCGCCGAGGAGAAGCGGCGGTTCGGGTCCCTGCGCGTGGTGCATTCCCTGGAGGCCTCGCAGCGCCGCATCACCCCCGATCCCACACCGGAGCAGGTGGCGCGCTGGCGGCAACGGCGCACGCACGAACACCCACTGGTCTGGACGCACCGCAGTGGCCGCAAATCGCTTGTCCTGGGCGCCTCCGCGGACTACATCCTCGACATGGACCTCGACGAGGGGCGCGCGCTGCTGGCCGAATTGCTAGACCGCGCAACGACTCCGGATAAGGTTTACCGGCACAACTGGTCTGTCGGCGACACCGTCATCTGGGACAACCAGGGTGTGCTGCACCGCGCCGCCCCCTATGACCCGGACTCGCCGCGGGAGATGCTGCGCACCACCGTGCTCGGCACCGAACCGATCGAGTAGCCAAGGCAAGGAGCGATTCATGCCGGAACGCCCATTGCGGCTCGCGCCGCTGCCTGACGAGGAATGGGACGACCGTGCGCGCGCCGCGGTAACCGCCCTGCTGCCGCCGGAGCGGGCCAACGCCCGCGACGCCGGCAATATCTTGGCGACGATGGTGCGCCACCCGGACTTGACCCGCGCGTATCTGAAGTTCAACGCGTACCTGCTGATCGACTCCGCCTTGCCCGCGCGGCCCCGTGAGGTCGCGCTGTTGCGGATCGTGCACCTGCGTGACAGCGACTATTTGTGGTCACACCATGTCCCGATCGCACAGCGAGCGGGGCTGACCGCGGCAGAGATCGAATCGATTCGCCACGGCGAGGTGGCCAACGACCAGGACCGTGTGGTGGTGCGGGCGACTGACGAACTGAATCAGAGCAGCACGATTTCCGATGCGACCTGGGCCGAACTCGGCAGGCACTTCAACGATCGGGAACGTATGGATCTAGTGTTCACCGTGGGCGGCTATTGCTTGCTGGCCATGGCCGTGAACACTTTCGGAATTGAGGACGAACACCCAGATGGCTGATGCCACCAGGCCCGAGACGACCTTGTTCGTCTCCACCGCGCGCGCATTTCTGGACAAGCATGCATCGCTGGACCAGGTGCGCGCGCTGCACGACAAGGATGTTTCGTTCGACCCCGAATGGTGGGCCCGCGCGGCCGAACTCGGCTGGACCAGCCTCCTGGTACCCGAGGAACTCGGCGGCGGCAGCGTGTCCGGCGACGGCGTCAGAGACCTGGCACTGATCGCCGAGAACCTCGGACACACCGTCGCTCCCGGACCGTTGCATCCGGTCAGCGTCGTGCTGGCCGGGCTGGTCGATGCGGACAACCGCGATCAGCACGTCGCGACGATCGAATCTCTGATGGCGGGTGCCGCGGTGGCCGCCTGGGCGGTCGATGAGCCCGACCGGCCTTTCGCCCCGCAAGAACCGAACCTGACCGCCACGCCCGCCGGCTCGGGCTACCGCATCGACGGTGTCAAGCACCGCGTGGAGGCGGGCGCTGAGTCGGCGGTGTTGCTGGTGGTTGCGCGCAGCGACGAGGGGCCGCGCCAGTTCTTGGTGCCCACCGACGCGCCCGGGGTGACCGTGACGCCACAGCGGTCTCTGGATTTGGTAAAGCGCTACGCGCGAGTGACTTTCGACGGTGTATATGTTGAGTCGGCCGCGGAGGTTGGGTCGGTGGCGCAGGCGCGCGCACTGATCGAGCGTCAGGCACAGATCGCGGTGGTGCTGCAGTGCGCCGAACTCGTCGGGATTCTCGATGCCGTCCTGGGCATGACCATCCGGTGGGTGCTGGACCGCCACAGTTTCGGCCGTCCGCTGGCGTCCTACCAGGCACTCAAACATCGCCTCGCGGATATGAAAATGTGGGTGGAAGCCAGCCGAGCGATCACCGACGGCGCCGTCGCAGAGGTGGGCGCCCGTAGCGCCGACGCCGGGCTGGCCGTCAGCGCGGCCAAGTCCTACCTCGGCGAGCATGCCGGCGTGATCGCTCAGGACTGCGTACAGCTTCATGGTGGCATCGGTGTCACCTGGGAACACGACCTTCACATGTTCCTGCGGCGGATCACGTTGTACCGCTCCATGTTCGGCACGCCCGCCGAACATCATCGGGCCATCTACGCGCGGCTGCGCAATGCGGAGTCGGTGGCATGACCGAATCTGTGGAGGCCTTCGCGGCGCGGGCCCGCACGTGGCTCGCCGAGAACATGCCGCGGGTGGATCCCGCCGGTCCGTCGCCCGGCGCACGCGGCGATGACGCCGCTTGGCAGCGCGTCCGTGAACTGCAAAAGCGGCTTCACGCCGGCGGATTCGCCGGAATCTGCTTTCCCCGCGAGTACGGCGGCCTCGGCCTGGACGTCGCCTATCAAAAAGCGTTCGACGCCGAGACCGTCGGCTACGAGATGCCGTTGATCCTCAACGTGCCCACCTTCACCATCTGCTGCGCGAGCCTGCTCGATAGCGGCAGCGAAGAGCAGAAGCGTCAACACATTTCGGCGGCGCTGCGCGGGGAAGAGATACTGGTCCAACTCCTTTCCGAACCCAGCGGCGGCTCCGACCTTGCCGGCCTGATCACCCGTGCCGACCGCGACGGCGACACGTGGGTGATCAATGGCGCCAAGACCTGGAGCACCAGCGCGTTCGCGGCCGACTACGGCCTGCTGCTGGCTCGCACCGACCCGACGGTGCCCAAGCACGACGGCCTGACGATGTTCCTGGCGCCGATCCACGCGCCCGGCGTCACCCTGCGCCGCATCCAACAAGTCGACGGGTCCAACGAGTTCTGCGAGGAATTCTTCGACGGCCTGCGGCTGGGCGACGACGCCGTCGTCGGTGAGGTCAACAAGGGCTGGGAGGTCGCGTCGCGGTTGCTCTATCACGAGCGGCGCGCGGTCGGCCATGGATCCGAATTCGCCAGTGGCCGCGGCCAGGAAGCCTCCCAAACCGTGCTGACCGACTTCTTCGCCATCGCCGAGGCCGCCGGCCAAGCCGATGACGCGGCGACCCAGGAGAAGGTCGGACGGGTGCTGGCGCGCCGGATGGTGCGCGACCGGTTGGTCGAACACGTATCCCGCGCCACCCGCAACGGGTCACTACCCCCGGCGGCCGGGTCGATCATTCGGCTGTTCCACTCCGATGTCACCTTCCTGGAAGTGGACACGGCCATGGACATCACGGCCGGCAGCGGTGTGGTCGACGATGATCGCGATCTGTTCAAGGTGGGGGAGCGCTACCTGTCCCGGCAGACCGTTGCGCTGGGCGGCGGCAGCAATGAGATGGCGCGCAACGTCATCGGCGAACGGGTGCTGGGTTTTCCGCGCGAGTACGCCGCAGACCGCGGCGTGCCCTTCAACCAAGTCAGGCACAACGAGCGCTCTCGGCGCGGCTAGCGGTCGATCAGCTCTTCGAGCTTCTCATTGGCCTTCTGCAGAGACGATTTCACGATCCCCAGCAGCCGCTCGCGCGCGCGTTGCCGCGCCAGCACAGGGGCGTATAGCCCACGCATGAGGTTGAGCCGCGACGTCGCCAACCAGTCCATCAATTCGGGCCGCTCGATCCACCTGATTTCGTTTCGTTGCTCGGCGAGAGTCATGTCGAGCCAATGAAGGTCGGTATTCGGATGGGGTACCGGCCCGCACAGCGAATTCTTGGTCGAGTTGTCGTCGTAGCTGGCCTCCACGTGTGCGATGAGCCCAGCGCTGAAAACCTGCTGGCAACCGCGCACACTCTGCAACGTGATGCGGCCATCATCGAATACGGGTACACCACAGCGTCTTTCAAGCCCATTCGCACTGCAGTCGATGTAGAGCGCCGGCCCGTCGACATCAACAGTGCCGCCGGCCAGCGTCATCGTGCCGGGTTCGATCCGCTGCACGCGGCCCATTCGGATGACGTGCTGGATGCGGCGCAGTTGATCCAACTCTGCATGTGACACGGTGGCGCAGCGGTACATCGTGGGTCGTACGTTCGGATCGATTCGCAACAGCACGCCGCTGACTTCCAGTCGGTCGAACAGGTTCTCGACCGAGGTGGCCGCGGCGATGGAGTCCAGTCGGGCGGCGAAACTGGCCTTGAAGCGGTCGGCGAACTCTGCTCCCGGCTGCACGTTGGCGCGATCGAGAAGCCAGGCATCGCGGGGCATCACCCAGGTGATACGGTCGGCATCAATTCCGTTGCACAACAACCAAAGACAGACGTCAATTCCGGTCTTGCCCGCCCCGACGATGACAAAGTGGCCGTGGCCGGACGCGGCCTGGGGCAGCGCGTTGGGCGCCACGTACTCGACGCCGTCGGCAACGTGATAGGGCGGCGGACGCATCGACGGCACCACCGTCTGCAGATACGTCGCATCGACGACACGTCGTCCCACGTCGACCGAGAACCGTTCCCCAGTAGAGCTTCGGATCCGTCCGTCACCCAGGTACTCGCTCATCGGGAAGTACTTCACCCGTCCGGTCGGTAGGAGTTCCTGCTGCATGACGCGGTTGAAATACGCACAAACAGCGCCACCGGCGGCCAACTCGTGCAGTCCCGCGTTCCACCCCACCTTGTCGATCGAGCCGGTTTCGAGCTTGAACGAGTTGACTCCGTAGTACGCCGACGGCTGGTGCAGGCGCACGAACGGATAGGCGCGTGTCCAGTGCCCACCGGGTTGGTGCCCTCGGTCGACAATCACCACGTGCGCGTCGCTTTCGGACACCATGGTGTCGGCGAAGGCCATCCCCATGGCGCCCGCTCCGACGATCAGGTAGTCGGTTTCGATCATTCGCCTCCGGTCCGGCCGCGTGGGTCCCCGGTTACCATACGAGCTCATGCCCGATGGGCAGGACGCGGACCACGGGAGGTGCGGTGCCACGAACTAAGCCGGGAAGCCCGGTTGACGTGCGTCAACCGCTGAGCGATCTACCCGACAGCGGCTATGTGTTTCGCACCGGCTGGAAGCTGGCGACCAGCGACATCGATCGCCGGCTTTTCGCCCGCCTCGACGGGGTCGCGCGCTACATCCAGGAGGTCGGCGCCGAGCACCTGATCGACGCGGGTTACGCCGAAGTTCATCCGCATTGGATCGTTCAGCGCACGGTCATCGATGTAATCGAACCGATCAAGTGGCCGAACGACATTACCTTCCGGCGCTGGTGTTCGGGAATCTCGTTGCGATGGTGCAGCATGCGCGTGCGGCTCGACGGTTCCGATGGCGGCCGGATCGAGACCGAGGCGTTCTGGATCAACGTGAACAAGGACACCTTGACGCCCTCGCTGATGGCCGACGGCTTCTTCGACCGGCTGGCGACCACGACGGAAATCCATCGCCTCAAGTGGCGTGAGTGGCTGCCCGGTCCCGCCGAGCCCTCGGCCATGGAGATCCCGTTTGTGTTGCGCTACACCGATGGTGATCTTTTCGAGCACATCAACAACACCGTCTACTGGCACGGGGTGTATGAGGTGCTCGTGCACGCGCCCGACGTTTTCGAGCCGCCCTATCGCGCGGTGGTCGAATACCGCAAGCCGATCACGCTCGATGAATCGGTGACGATTCGTTCGGTACGCCGAAATGACGGACTTCACATATGGTTTTGTGTCGGCGAGGACGTGCGCGCCGCCGCGTTAGTCTGCAAGCTCTAGCTACGATCGGGGATGGAAACGAGATGAGCATGGGTTGGTTGCGCGCTCTGGCTCTGCTATGTGCCGCGGTGACACTGGCGACAGTGTTTGCGGGTCCGGCGCGTGCCGCCGATCCCGTAACGCCGGGCATGCTGGTGGAGGACGAAAATAGCCGCTGCACGGCCGGTTTCGCGGCCCAGGGCAACGACGGCAGCTACTACCTCATGACCAGTGGGCATTGCGACAAGCACGACGGTTCGCCGTGGACGTACGAAGACCAAGTTCCGCTTGGAAAGATTGCGGCTAGCGAGGAAGAAGGCGACAAGCGCGACGCCGCGATCATCCTGCTCGACCCCAGTGTCGGTGCGCCACTTGGTCATGTCGGCGGCCGGTACTTGGTCCGGGATGTGTTAAGCCTTTCCCAAGTTCAGGTTGGTATGCCGTTCTGCAAGATCGGCGCCGTCACCGGTGAGACCTGTGGGGAAGTCAAAAGCACAGCCAATGGCCTGGTCGAAGCCAGCGTGTTCAGCTTGTCGGGCGATAGCGGCAGCCCCGGATTCGTGAAGAACCCGGACGGCACCGCGAGTGCGGTCGGCCTGTTGATGTCCTCGCCGGACGGTGACGACTACACCACATACTTCATGCCTGTGGAACCACTGCTGGGTAAGTGGGGCCTGCGCGTTCTCGAGTGACCAGCAGCTCCCGGGACTTGTGACAAGGCCGCCGCACTTGCAGACTGACTGATATGCGCGATCGCGAGACGATCGACTCCGAACTGCGGCTCATCGCTCAACGCATCCGTGAGCAGGGCGGTCAGCTGTCGTCCCGACAGCTCGATGACCTGCTCGACGAGCGCCTGGGCCAACGTCCGGAGGCGTCTGCCACCGAGGCGCGCGAGCCGCAGGTGCTCGCGCCGCCCCGCCGCAAGAGTGCACTGCGCCGCTTCGGACCCCTGTCGGTGCTGCCGCTGTCCCTGATCGCCGTCGTCGCCGCCGTGGTCGTGATGTTCGTGGTGCACAAGCCGCAGCCGGCGGATCCCGCGGAGCCGGTGGCAGCTCCCCCGCCGGCGAGCGTGCAACCCCACCCGGTTGCGCCGCAAACCCAGGCTCCGCCGGTTGACATCGTCGACCGGGCGCTTATCGACGTGTTGAAACAGGAGGGCGTGCCCGTTCCCAGCCACGACTACGTGACGACCCAGGGGCACGCGGTGTGCGATTTCCTGACCCGCCAACCGAACTTCGCCGAGGCCGTTCGCTTTGTTCAGCAATCGTCGGTATGGGATGCCGATCAGAGTGCCAATTTCACGGCTGGTGCCGTCGTCTCGTATTGCCCTCAGTACGAGCCCACAAGCCTGCAACAGCTGCAGCCGGGCTTGCAGCACACGCTCACCGATATGCAAGCGATCCAACGTGATCTGCAAGGCATCCAGGGTGATTTGCAGGGCATCCGGGATGGTCTACCGGCCATCCCGGGCCACCAGTAATTCCGGTCACGGGTCGGGCGGGGGCGGCGGCGGAGTCCATCGCCTGCCGTCCGTCGTCCATCCGCAGGGTAGGTAATTCCAGTGTGGGGGCTGGCCGTCAAGGGTCAGGCACTTGGGTGAACCGGGCGGCGGCGAGGGAGCCGGATTTCGTGTCCCAGCGTGAGCGACCGCTCCGCTGAGGATGACCCCCGCGACGGCAATGGATATCGCTGCTGATTTCCGCATCTGAACCCCGGCAATCGTCACTGCCCGTTAGCTCGATGCTAGGCGCCTATGGGTGAACGGGAGCTTACAAGTTCCTGCCAATTCCCCCCGTTCCATTTACTCGATATGCCCGCCTTTGCCGGCGCCGCGTTGCATCATGACTAGCTGGTAGGCCTTGAGACCGAAGGGAAGCCGATGTCATTTCTGCTCGTGACGCCGGAGACCTTGGGGTCGGCCGCCGCCGATATCAGGCAGATCGGCTCGACAGTGGATGCCGGCAATCTGGCCGCAGCCATTCCGACGATTCAGCTGACCGCCGCGGCGGCCGACGATGTGTCGGTTGCCATCGCGGCGGTGTTCGGTACGCACGCCAATCAGTACCAGGCCGCGGCGGCGCTGGCGGCGACGTATCACGAGCAATTTGCGCGCGCACTGAGCGCAGCGGCGGCATCGTATGCGGGGACAGAGGCCAGCATCGACACGACGCTGCGGGACGCGGTAACCGCCGCGAATACGTTCGCTTCCAACGGATTTCAGACATTGGTCTACGGCCCCATACACGCGGCCGGGGAAGCCTGGATCAACAGCCCGACCGGTCAGGCAATCGACCCGCTCGTCAATGCGCCCACCGACGCGCTATTGGGACGCGATCTGATCGGCAACGGGTCCCCAGGAACGGCGACGGCCCCCAATGGCGGCGCCGGCGGTCTGCTGTTCGGCGACGGCGGGGCCGGCTACACCCCGACCAGCGGTCCGTCCACGGACGGCGGGCACGGCGGCAACGCCGGGCTGATCGGCAACGGCGGCGCCGGCGGTGCGGGCTTTGCCGGCGGGGCGGGCGGCGTCGGCGGCAACGGCGGCGGGTTGATGGGCAACGGCGGCGTGGGCGGCGCCGGCTCGGCCGGCGCCAATGGCGGCAACGGCGGTCAGGCGCTGTTGTTCGGCAACGGTGCAGCGGGCGGTGCCGCCGGCGCCGGAGGTGTCGCGGGAACCACCGGTTATCGCGGGCTGTTCCTCGGCACCGGCGCGACGGCCCTCACCGACACCGGCGGCAGTCATCAGTCGGTCCAAATTGATTTCGTGCGGCACGGGCAGACCAACAGCAACGCAAACGACATCATCGACACGGCGATACCCGGTGCCCCACTGAACGCGCTGGGCCAGCAACAGGCGAATACCATTGCGATTGCACTGAAGTCGCAGGGACCATATGCCGGGATCTTCGACTCGCAATTGATCAGGACACAGCAGACCGCGCTGCCGTTGGAAACCCTGACGGGGCTCACCGCGCAGCCGCTGGCCGGGCTCAACGAGATCAATGCCGGCATTTTCGAGGGCAAAGCACAGATCCCTGCGGGTCTGCTCTACATCCTCGGCCCGCTCGCATGGACGCACGGGTTGCCCATCACGGCGATGCCGATCCCGGGCTCGACCAACCCCAACGGGTTGGTTTTTTACCAGGGCTTCCACAATGCGCTGCAAACGATGTACGACGCCGCACTCGCAAATCCGGTCGTGGCCGCCGACGGCCACATCACCGACGTGGCGTACTCAAGCGAACTGGCCATCGAGGTCGGGACGTTGATGTCGGTCAACAACCCAGATCCCCTACTGATGCTCACCCACCCGCTGCCCAACACCGGCGTCGTGGTGATCGACGGCAGCGCCGGCGGCGGCTGGACGATGGAAAGCTGGGACGGGACACCCGTGCCGCCGGCGTCATTGCCGACGTCGTTATTCGTCGACGTACGCAACCTCATCTCGGCGCCGCAATTCGCGTCCTACGACATCTTGCAGGCCGCGCTCACCGGCAATCCCGCGACGATTGTCAACGCGATTCGATACGGCGTTGTCGAAGTAGGCACGGCTACGATCGAATTCCCCTTCGCGGTCGCCCAGAGCCTGATCGACGCGGTGATTGGCTCCTGACGCGCTCGCGTGTCATCCAAGAAAGAAGCGTGTCAAATGCCCTCACCTCGCTGGCTCGCCGTGCTTGGCATCCCGATAATGGCTTGCGCTGCCCTGATCAGCGGCGCTGCAACGGCGAATGCAACCACCCCCGCTGATGACGCATACCTGGCGAAACTGCGGGCCGTCGGCCTCACCTGGCCGCCCCAGTCGGAAGAGGCGCTCATCGGCGAGGCGCACCTCATCTGCTACGACCTCACGTGGGGGTGGGCGCCGCAAACGATTGCCGACGACATCCACGACCACCTGAACAAGCGGGGCGTCACGTTGTTAGACGTCGGCACCATGGTCGACGCCGCGCACTCGGTCTATTGCCCCGGCAATGTCTGCGACGCCCCGACCCTTTGCACTTAACTTTCCAGCCGCAAGACTTCGTCAAGCGGTCGACGCGGCGTAGGTGTCGGTGGTTCTGCCGCCGCGGGCGCCACACCTACACGCACCAGCACTTGCGGCCGTCTGGGCTCCTCTAGCAGTCCCGCGATCATTTCCCGGGTGACTTTGAGCTCGGTGACATGAGTTACCGGACAGGTGGCCAGATTCGCCGCCGTGCATTGCAGCAACAGCGCCGACAGCGCTTCGCCGGATACCAACGCGTCGAGGCGAGTGTCCTCGTCGGTGGACAGCACCAGAATCGTCGACTCGTCTTCGGGCACTTCGGTGCGCCGTTCACGGTTATGCGTCATCGGGAACGCCCGTCCGACATCGACACGGTCGCTTTCGGCCGTCGACACCAGGGCACTGTACGGAATGCCCTCAGTCGCCTCGAATGGTGCTGTCCACCAGTGCAGTTCATTGTGATAGGCGGTGTCATAGAGTCGCAGCGAGTCGGTGACCCGCGATGCGCGAGCCAGCCTTTCGCGCATGTCGTCGGGCAGCACTTCCAAGTGCACGGCGTCGTTGTCGACGACACTGCGCAACGACTGCTCGAACCCATCCCAGTTCATCGGCTCGATGAATGGCAATCGGTCGGTTCGGCGTGCCCAGATCGCGCTGGCGCGGTTTCGCTGGCTGTCGGTGACATGCTCCATCCGGGCAAAAGTGATAGACGCCAGATGATTCGGGTCGCTCGCATCGGGAAACCGGGAGGCTTGGGCCTGCCACCCGGCGGCGGCGATTGCAACTCGAAAATGGTCTAGCGCGGCGCCACAACCGATCAGCGCCTCGCGGCCGGACCGGTCGGAAATCATCGGCCGGTCTAAATCGAGAAACAGCTCGAGCTGGCTTCCGCGAGCTACCCACAGCCAGGGCTGGCTGTTATGCAGTGACGGCGCGCGGCATGCTGACCGCACTGCCTCCTTGATGAGTTCGGTATCCACCACGGCGGCTGGCATGTCGACCTCGATTCGTTGCCTGCCACCCAGCATCCCACTTGGTTGTCACCGGCCGCGTCCTTTACGGCAACCCGGCGATCCCGTCCCGGCCGAGCAACAGCCCGCCGGCCCCGCCGATGCCGTGGGCGCCGAGCTATTTGTGGAGCCCCCTGTCAGGATTGAACTATTCTGACGGCCCAGGGGGAGAGGACGAAAAACCCTTGTAGCAGCGAAAGTTCATCACCGGAGATCACTGAAGATGTCTGTATCTGTGGGGGAATTGTGGGCAATCTGTGGGCACAACCCAGCCGGAGCATCGCGACCGATTTGGCGTCATTTCCGGGTGGCCCTCTTGCCGGGGGCCTTCTTCGCCTGGGCCTTTTTGGCCGCGATTTTCTTGGCCAGGGCGACAGCGGCGGACCGCTCGGCCGTCGGCGCCCATTCGCAATGGCGGTAGGGGGAACCGTTGCGGCACCCCCATTCCAGCCATGCCTGATCCACGATGGCGTCGCGACATGCTCCATCCATCGTGGTGGCCCCGCATGGTCAGCAAACGACTACCGGGTGGCGAGGGATTTGGACCCTATGCGGGGCGCTGGTCAGGTGGCCAAAACCGCCTCTGGTAGCGAAAAGAGGTCATTACAAAGTCGCACTCCGTCACCCAAGTGGAGCTGATGACGGTGGGGCCGATGACGGGAATCGAACCCGCGTATTCAGCTTGTTCAGCTGGTCGGCAGAAAAGCTGGAGCAAATTCGGCGAAACCAAACGATGCGGTGCCTGGAGCGAGATGATGTGTTCACACCGCTTGGTGGTGACCGGCGATCCCCGGGGGGGCATGGCGTAGTCGTCGTGACGGACTGGGAGGTGTCAGATGTCGTTCGTAACCGCGGCGCCGGAGGCGCAGGCAGCGGCAGCGGGAAACTTAGCCGGTATCGAATCGGCGCTCAGCGCGGCCAACGCGGCCGCGAGGGCTCACACGACGGCGGTGCTGGCGGGGGGCGCCGATGAAGTGTCGGCGGCCATCGCGGCGGTATTTTCCGAGCACGCCCAGGGGTATCAGACGCTCAGCGCGCAGGCGGCGGCGTTTCATGATCAGTTTGTGCAGACGTTGACGGGCGGTGCGGTGTCGTATGCCAGTGCTGAGGCCGCCGCTGCCACGCCGCTACAGGGGCTTCTCACCGCAATCAATGCGCCCTTCCTGACGCTGACCGGGCGCCCGCTGATCGGCAACGGCACCAGTGGGGCCCCGGGCAGCGGGGCCAACGGCGGAGCGGGTGGAATCTTGATCGGTAGCGGCGGCAACGGCGCGTCCGGCGGGGTCGGCCAGAACGGCGGCGCCGGCGGGGCCGCGGGCCTGCTGGGCGCCGGCGGGGCCGGTGGGGCCGGCGGGCCCGGCACCACCACCGGGGGGGCCGGTGGGGCCGGCGGGCTGCTGTTCGGGGCCGGCGGCAGCGGCGGTGCCGGCGGTTTCAACACCGCCGGCCTCGGGGGGAACGGTGGGGCCGGCGGTGCCGGCGGACTGTTCAGCTCCGGCGGCACCGGCGGCGCCGGCGGCAGCGGCAACGGCGTCGCGGGTAATGGCGGGGCCGGCGGAGTTGGCGGCACCGCAGGGTTGTTCGGCGACGGCGGCGCTGGTGGCACCGGCGGGTACACCGATAAGGCCACCGGGGGTTCCGGTGGGGCCGGCGGCGCCGGTGGGCTGTTTGGCACCGGTGGCACCGGCGGCATCGGCGGCGCCGGTGGCAGCCCCGGCACAATCAACGGGCATGGCGGGGCCGGCGGCCACGGGGGCATACTCTCCGGCGATGGTGGGGCCGGCGGCGCCGGCGGCAGTGGCGGCGCAATTAACGGGGCTGGCGGGGACGGCGGCACGGCCGGCATGCTCTCCGGCGATGGTGGGGCCGGCGGCTCCGGTGGCGCTGGCGGCGCGATTGCCGGCAATGGTGGGGCCGGCGGCCAGGCCGGCATATTCTCCGGCGCCGGCGGCCTTGGCGGCGCCGGCGGCAGCGCCAGCGCCGTTGCCGGGAAGGGTGGGGCCGGCGGCCAGGCCGGCATGCTCTTCGGCGCCGGCGGCAGCGGAGGTGGCGGCGGCGCCGCCTCTAACGCCGCGATTGGCGGGGATGGCGGGGCCGGTGGCCAGGCGGGCATGCTCTTCGGCGATGGTGGGACCGGCGGGGCTGGCGGCACCTCCAACGTAATTGGCGGGAATGGCGGCGCCGGCGGCATGGCCGGGCTGATCGGCCACGGCGGTCACGGTGGTGACGGCGGGATCGGCGTCGCCGCGGGCGGCTTCGGCGGCAACGGTGGAAGCGGCGGCAACGCCGGGCAGATCGGCAATGGTGGTGATGGCGGCAACGGGGGGACGGGCACGACCCCGGGCAAGGCCGGCGCCGGCGGTACCGGCGGGCAGCTGCTCGGCCTGGACGGGTCGCCAGGGCTGCCGTAGCCGACGGTCCGCGGACACTCATCACTGCCGGTGACCTGGCGTTTCGTGGAGCCGACGACGTCAACGGCACGCTGACGATTCCCATTAGGGCAAGACGCAACCGCTCGAATCGCCCCCATGGAACGCCGGAGCGGTGAAGACTACGGGCAGGCGAGGATCATCTTGGCTCGGTGGGTCCGAGGAGTTAGCTTTCATAGAGGAACGACCAACGCTATTGCTGTCTTGCAAGCAGCTCGGGAGGTACTGCGGTTGTCGCCTGCATTTTCGTCTGTCTGGAACGCCATCGACCTTTCTGTTGAGGACGTCACCGGAGCCCAGCACCACCGTTTCCTTGTCCGGGGTCAAATAAGGAATCCCAGCGGCCCAGCCACCATCGGTGATCTCGTGATGGATGTCTACACGGGCTGGCTTGTGTTCACATACGAGCGGGACGACCCAGGCATCATCCAGGTGCTCTCATTCGTCCCGCTCGGCACCGGGAGCGGAGCGAATCTCGACCTCCAGGGTTATCCCGGAGGGGCGTCGGCGGCGATCGTGTCGGCGTCGATATCAAGCTTCGCCGACGATCCCGAGCTCGCTGCTGTCGACACCGCCAAGGTGAAACTGGCTACCGCGAACTTCCAGGGCTTTCCACCAGCGCAGGTGCTCGTTCTCGATGTATCTATCGCGGTGACCGAGGGCAGATTCCACCGTGTCGCCTACCGGGTGACAGTCCTTGCGGCCGCGAAGGAACCGTCAAGGCCCCTCGCCGAGCTCGCTGCTTCGGTGGTATCCGTCAACCGATCGACGAGACTTCCCGACGATTTTCCTCCGTTGTCGTGAATCGCGACGAACTGTCCACTCAGTCTTGCCGGGATTGCGCTCCAATCCGCCCCCTTCGCCGGAAGCGGTTTGCGTCCCGTAAAGAGCGGAAGATCATCGTGAATCGCCGCCTCGGCACCACACTGCGCTCACGCAGAGATCGTCATGGCATGCTCGGGCCGCCGCGATGCCGCTCCAACCGAATCGATCGCCGCTGCTCTGGCGCAACCACTTCAGGAGGTACTGGGTGTCGATAAACATTGCCGTGAACGACGTCAGCGGAGCCCAGCATCTCCGCTGCCTGGTCCGGGGGGAAATCAAGAATCCGAATGGCCCTGCCACCATCGGTGATCTGGTGATGGATGTCTACACCGGCTGGCTTGTATTCGACTACGAGGGAGACGGCCCTGACCACATCGTCTCGTTTGTCCCCCTCGGCACCGGAAGCACGTCCAACTTGGATATCCAGGCCTACCCCGGAGGTGCGTCGGCGATCGTATCGGCCTCACTTTCGAGCTTCGCGGGCGATCCGGATCTCGCGGCAGTCGATAAAGCCACAGTGAAACTGATGACCCAAAACTTCCCCGGAACACCATCGCCATCGGCGCGGGTACTCGTCCTCGATGCAAGCATCGCGATATCCGGCGGAAAACTTCACCGCGTCGCCTATGAGGTAACGGTGCTCGTAACCGCGAAGGAACCGTCAGCGGCCCTCAACGAGCTCGCCAATTCGGTGCTGTCAATCCCCCGGAATAGGGCGGTTACGTAAGCTCGAAGCATGTGGCTAGTAAGGGCGTCCGGCGCCGATTGCAGCAGTTTGTAGACGCGACCTTCTGGCCCAGGTTGCTGGGTAACTGCCACACGCATCGCGATACCGAGCGCTCGATCGTTGGCGCCGGATTCGAGGTGGACACTGGTTGTCCGGTGCGGTTTTACGTTGCCGAAAAACCGATCCCACATTTCCCCGAATGACGGCTCACGGGCTGCGGCACACCGCCGCCTCGCTCGCGATTAGCGCTGGGGCGAATCCTAAGGTGGTCCAGCGGATGTTAGGCCATGCGAGCGCCGCGATGACGCTGGACGTATACGCCGATTTGTTCGACTCAGACCTCGCGTCGGTTGCGGAAAGTGTGGGCAACGCAGGCAAATATGGGCGAACGTTCGGTCCAAAAACTGCCTCTACCAGCACCTACAGGAACTGAAAGTCGGAGCCTCCTGTCAGGATTGAACTGACGACCTTTCGCTTACAAGGCGAGTGCTCTACCACTGAGCTAAGGAGGCCTGGGTAAATCGGCTTAATCGGGTGCAAGCCTAACGGCTTAGCCCTCGGCGTCGATGACGCGTTGTGAGCGCACCGGCCGCGACGACGGGCGGCGCGTCGAACGGAGCCCGGGAAACGGAATGCGCGAAGCGATGTCGCTCAGCGGGTTGACCACCAAAGTGAGCGCAGTGACGGCGTCTTGCAGTGTCGCGATTGCCGGCTCCAGCGCCTCCATTCCGGGCGCCAGCCGACTCAGGGTGTCGGCGAGGTCGGTGAGTTGCTCGAGCGGTCCGTCCTTGGCCGTGATCTTGTCGATCAGTCCACCTTCGGAGAGCAGGCGCTCGGCCACACCGTCTTCGGACAGCAGCCGCTCGATCATCCCGTCCTCGGCGAGCAGCCGATCGGCCAGGCCGCCGGGCTGCAGCGCGCGCTGCAGCCCGCCGCCCTCCGCGGTCAGGCGGTCGAGCAAACCCCCGGGCGCGGTCACCAGGTCGACCAGCCCGCCCGGCCGCAGTAACCGGTCCAGCGGGCCCTCCGGCGCGATCGCGCGTCCCAGCGGGGCGTCATCGTCCAGCAGCCTGGCTAGCCGGTTGGCCCGCGCGAGTGCATCATCGATCCCCAACATGTTGGTCATCGCGTTCGAGCCGCCGCCCTCGCCCAACGTCTGCTTCGCCAGGCCAAGGCCCGCCGACGCGACGTTCAGGCTCGCCTCCGTGGCGGCGAGGCCGATTCGCGCCGGCGCGGTCGCAAGAGCCACGATGCTTTTGCCGAGGTTCATACCGTGAGTCTATTCGCGGCGTCCCCGGCTGAGGCAACGATTCTGGCAGACTACTATCAGACTGTTGGCAACTGCCTCTCAGCAACTACACAATGAACGAGAAGCTAACGTTCAGACCAAGCACGAGGAAAATGACAGCATGACCGCGGCAACCCCAACCGAAGCAACACCGGAAGCGCGCGTCCTCGTCGTCGACGACGAGGCCAACATCGTCGAGCTGCTCTCGGTGAGTCTCAAGTTCCAGGGCTTCGAGGTCCACACCGCAACCAACGGGGCCGCGGCCCTGGACCGGGCCCGCGAGGCCCGACCGGACGCGGTGATCCTCGACGTGATGATGCCCGGCATGGACGGCTTCGGCGTGCTGCGCCGGCTGCGTGCCGACGGCATCGACGCGCCGGCGCTGTTCCTCACGGCCCGCGACTCGCTACAGGACAAGATCGCCGGACTGACCCTGGGCGGCGACGACTACGTGACGAAGCCCTTCAGCCTGGAGGAGGTCGTCGCCCGGTTGCGGGTAATCCTGCGCCGCGCCGGCAAGGGCGGCGCGGAACGTCGCAGTGCGCGACTGACGTTCGCCGATATCGAACTCGACGAGGAGACCCACGAGGTGTGGAAGGCCGGCGAGCCGGTCTCGCTGTCACCCACCGAGTTCACCCTGCTGCGCTACTTCGTGATCAATGCGGGCACGGTGCTGAGCAAGCCGAAGATCCTCGACCACGTCTGGCGTTATGACTTCGGCGGTGACGTGAATGTCGTGGAATCCTATGTGTCATATCTGCGCCGCAAGATCGACACCGGGGAAAAGCGGCTGCTGCACACGTTGCGCGGCGTGGGCTATGTATTGCGGGAGCCGCGCTAAGCGCCCAGCGAGAGCGAAGAATACGGGTATGGCCAGACAGCCGCGACGTGGTTTGCCGATGCGGATTGGCCTGGTGGCCGCCATGTTGGTGCTGGTGACCTGCGGCCTGGTGACCTCCGGGGTCGCGGTGACCTCGATCCTGCGTCACAGTCTGATCAGCCGTATCGACTCGAACCTGCTCGAGGCGTCACGCAGTTGGGCGCAGGCGCCTCGGAGGGAATCGGCGCCGCCCTATGAGGGTCCGGACCCGGGCCGTCCGCCGTCGAAGTTCTACGTACAGGGCATCGGCTCCGACGGCACCACCTTCACAGCCATCAACGACCGCAACTCCGAGCCGGCCCTACCGCCCGACAACGACGTCGGTCCCAATCCGGTGACGCTGCCCTCGGTCAATGGCTCCGACATTCTGTGGCGGGCGGTGTCCGTGCGGGGGCCGCACGGCCTCACCACGGTGGCCATCGACCTGTCTGATGTCCAGCACACGGTCCGCTCGCTGGTATGGCTGCAGTTCGGCATCGGCGTCGCGGTGCTCGTCGTGGTCGGGATCGTCAGCTTCGCCGTCGTGCAGCGCAGCCTGAAACCGTTGTCTGAAGTCGAGCAAACCGCCGCGGCGATCGCAGCGGGACAGTTGGATCGCCGCGTTCCCGAACGCGACCCCCGCACCGAGGTGGGCCGACTTTCCTTGGCGCTCAACGGAATGCTCTCCCAGATCCAGCAAGCGGTGGCGTCATCGGAGTCGTCGGCCGAGACGGCCCGCGGTTCAGAGGACCGGATGCGACGGTTCATCACCGACGCCAGCCATGAGCTGCGCACGCCGCTGACCACCATTCGCGGGTTCGCCGAGCTGTATCGCCAAGGCGCCGCCCGCGACGTCGCCATGCTGCTGTCGCGGATCGAAAGCGAGGCAAGTCGGATGGGCTTGCTGGTGGACGACTTGCTGCTGCTGGCCCGGCTGGACGTGCAACGGCCGCTCGAACACAATCGGCTGGACTTGCTGGCGCTGGCCAGCGACGCCGTGCACGATGCCCAGGCCATCGACCCCCAGCGCACCATCACCATGGAGGTCCTCGACGGTCCCGGCACCCCGGAGGTGGTCGGTGATGAACCGCGCATCCGCCAGGTACTGAGCAACCTCGTCGTGAACGCTCTACAGCACACCCCGACCAGTGCCGACGTCATCGTGCGGGTCGGCACCGACGGCGACGACGCGGTGGTCGAAGTGGCCGACAAGGGCCCGGGCATGAGTCAGGAGGACGCGTCGCGGGTGTTCGAGCGGTTCTACCGCACCGACTCGTCTCGCGCGCGGGCCAGCGGCGGCACCGGACTCGGGCTGTCGATCGTCGACTCCTTGGTGCACGCCCACGGCGGCCTGGTCACCGTGACGACGGCACCGGGTGAGGGTTGCTGCTTCCGGGTCAGCCTGCCGCGTGTCAGCGAGATGCCGGCACCCGAGCCCGTTCAGGTCAGTTGAGCCAGCGCCGCCTTGATCCTGGCTTGAGCCTGGTCCAGCGATTCCGCTGAGGGGTTGCGGTCGACGTTGGCGAACCCGAAGTCGCTGAGGTTGCGGGCGGGGAACACGTGCACGTGCAGGTGGGGCACTTCCAGCCCGGCGATGATCAGCCCGGCCCGCTCGGCCCGGAACGCTTTGCACACGGCCTTGCCGATCAGCTGGCTGACTTCCACGATGCGGTTGAATACCGCGGGTTCCACGCCCTGCCACTGATCGATCTCGGCGCGCGGCACCACAAGCGTGTGGCCTTGTGTCATCGGCTCAATCGTCAGGAACGCGACGACGTCGTCGTCCTCGTAGACGAAGCGGCCGGGGAGTTCACGGTTGATGATCTTGGTGAAGATCGACGCCATGCCCCCAGCATAGGTTCATCGAAATTGCCGCCACGGCTGCGGTTGTCGTCGAGTCTCGTCAAGTCTAGGACCGCCACGGCAATCTCGGCGCCGAATCGTTAACGTGCCGTTGCTCGCTCGTACTGCACGGCCGGGAAAATCCCCTGCGTGCGCTTAGCTGCGGCAGTGTTGGCTGTGCTGACGGCCTGCGCCGCGACCATGTTGCCTTCGTCGCCCGCTCACGCGGCCGCGACGTGGGGGCCGCTTGCGCCACCCAATCCGTTCATGGCGCCACAGGGTCTCGCTTCCTTGCACAATGACGCCGAGTCCTCCGATGCGGGCCCCCTTCCCGGGCCCGGCACCAACATCCCGATCGCGATCTTCGGGTACCCGCTGCTGGCTGCCTGTCCGACGATCATGCAGGGCACCGACGGCCTGGTGCTGGCGTTGTGCACCAGCGATCTGAGACAGATCCCGACCATCTTTTTGATCGATCCCGGCGGAGTGGTCCCGCGCGTCGTGCCGCTGGCCAGCCTGCAAGTCGCCAAGGGCACGCTGCTCGGCGGTGTCTACGCCTACCTGGACAACGAGAACCGGGTGGTGATGATCGACGGCAACAACCACCTGCTGCGCGTCGCGCACGCCCGCGACGGTGCGCTGGGCAGCTGGAAGCTCACCGTCACCGAGTCCACCGACGTGTCCAGCGTGATCCCAGCCGGCGACGGTTCGGTCGGCCTGGTGCCCGACTATGCGGGCAACGTCTGGTTCGCCACCGGCAACGGCGTGGTGGGCGTGGCCAAGCTGGGTGGCGGGGTGACCAGCCTGCAGCTGCCCGCGGGTGAGCAAGTGGCCAACAGCATTTCGTCGGCACCCAGCGGCCGGGTCGCGGTCGCGACCACCTTTGCCCTCTACGAGCTGAACCTCAACGGCGCCGGCAATCCGCAAATCCTTTGGCGCGCAGCCTATGACCGCGGCCCGGGCCGCAAGCCCGGGCAACTGAGCTGGGGGACCGGCTCCACGCCCGTATATTTCGGCCCCACCACGGGGGCGGATTACCTGACCATCGTCGACAACGCCAGCCCGCAGGTGCATGTGCTGATGTTTCAATCCGGCTCGGGTCAATTGGCATGTCAGCAAACGGTTTTGACACAGGGCGGGCCGGGTAGCGAGAACGCGCCGATCGGCATCGGGCGATCGGTCTTCGTGACCAGCACCTACGGATATCCGTACCCGACGGTCCCGGCGGGTGCCCCGCCGGCGATGCCGCCGAGGGCGCCGTTCGTCGGCGGGATGACCCGGGTCGACCTGGATAGCCCCGGCTGTCACACGGTGTGGGAGAACAGGGTTCGCAGTGCCGCGTTGCCGCACCTGTCCACCGCGGACAGCTTGATCTACACCATCACCCGCATCGGAGCCGACAAGACCACACCGCTTGACCTGTTCGCCTACGCCGTCGTCGACCCCAATTCGGGGGGACTCATCATTCAGCAACCGAAATCGGCCACCATCCTCAGCGATCCGATCGAAACCCCGACCATGGTGCTGATGGACAACAAGGTCATGCAGGGCAACATCACCGGGATCGGGCGTATCGGTCTGGGGTTCTGACCCGGCTCATTCTTCCTGGCCGAATTTCATCATGTCCAGGTTCCAGTACCCGCGCAGGTTGGTGAGCAGCCCGGCGTCGTTGACGCGGTAGGTGAACACCCCGCGGACCTCGCTGGTCATACCGCCCTCAAACTTGAACTGCAGCAACAGGATATGAGCGACCTCATCGGGCGAGCTCGACGGGAAGGTCTCCTCGCAGGTGATCGTCAGCCCGATGGGCGCTAGGTGCTTGTCGAAGAAGGCACCGACGGCCTCCTTCCCCTTGAGGCCCTCGCCATCGGGGTTGGTGACGGACTTGCCGATGGGGTCTTCGATGACGACATCGTCGGTCATCAGCGCGAGCCAGCCCTCGCGGTCGTGGGCCTGCGCGCAGCGCCACGACGCCTGCGAGGCGGCCAACGCCGGCGTTTGCACCGTTTGGGTCATTGCTGTTTCTCCTTCTCTAGATGGCACACTCGGCGCGAGCGCCCTCTTCAGTGGCTTTACGGATGAGGCCCAGGCCGCTGCAATCGCCCGCGGCGTGCACGGCCGGGCGGCGAAATAGTCACGCGTGCGCTCCGACGGCAAGCCGTCGGGCGTGCCGTACATCGTCTCCATCGGAGACATCACCAACCGGTTGCGCAGCGCCATGGCGCCGATGCGCCCCGGCGCCAACAGGTGCGGAAAGACGGCCACTCAGGACCGGTCGGGTTACCGGTCCGCGTCCGTGTAGCGGATGACGCCGCGAATGTTCTTGCCGTTCAGCATGTCCTGGTAGCCCTCGTTGATCTGCTCGAGGCGGTACTGGGTGGTGACCATGTCGTCCAGGTTCAGCTTGCCGGCCTTGTACATCGACAGCAGCTGCGGGATGTCGTACTGCGGGTTGCCGCCGCCGAAGATGGTGCCCTGCAGGTTCTTCTGCATCAGGGTCAGCATCGCCAGGTTCAGGTTCACGTTGGTGTCCAGCAGACTGCCGATGGCGGTCAGCACGCAGGTGCCGCCCTTTTGGGTGATGTTGAGGTAGTTGTCGATGTCGGCGCCGTGCAGCTCACCGACCGTGACGACGACCTTGTGCGCCATCAGGCCGTAGGTGACCTCCATGATGCCCATCAACGCGGCGTTAATGTCGGGGTAGACGTGGGTGGCGCCGAACTTGAGGGCCTGGTCGCGCTTCCACTCCACGGGGTCGATCGCGAAGATGTAGCGCGCGCCGGCGTTCGCGGCGCCCTGCAGTGCGGCCATGCCGACGCCGCCGACGCCGACGATGGCGACGTCCTGGCCCGGGCGGATGTCGGCGGTGCGGACCGCCGAGCCGTAGCCGGTGGTGACGCCGCAGCCGACCAGCGCGGCCACCTCGAACGGGACCGACGGGTCGATCTTCACCACGGACGCGCGGTGCACGACCATGTACGGCGAGAAGGTCCCCAGCAGCGTCATGGGGAAGACGTTCTGGCCGCGGGCCTGGATGCGGAAGGTGCCGTCACTGACCGCCTGGCCGCCCAGCAGTCCGGCGCCCAGGTCGCACAGGTTGCGCATGCCGGCCTGACAGGTCGGGCACGTCCCGCACGACGGGATGAACGACAGCACCACGTGGTCGCCCGGGGCGAGGTCCTCCACGCCGGGGCCGACCTCGGTGACGATGCCCGCACCCTCATGGCCGCCGAGGACCGGGAAGCCTGCCATCGGGATGCCACCGGTAACTAGATGGTGATCCGAATGGCACATCCCGGCCGCTTCCATCTGGATCTTGACTTCATCCTTGGCCGGGTCACCGATCTCGATTTCCTCGATGGACCACGGCTGGTTGAATTCCCAGATCAGCGCGCCTTTTGTCTTCATGAAGGACCTCCACTAGCATCCCCTGACCCCGAGGGTCGGTGAAAGGGGCCGGCCGAGGCCGGATGGTAATTAGAACGTGTTCTCATTCGCAGACCATTATGACTTGCATCACCGGCCTGTAAACAGCTGGGGCACCACCAACCGGTCGGGAGATCACCAGATGGGCGACGGAGCCTGCCCGATCGGGTAGTAGCCGGGCAGCTTTTCGCCCGCGACGCTGCGCTCGATCCGCCGCTGCATGCCGGCACTCAGATCGCCGGACTCGATCAGCTTGCCGAACATCTTGGCCACGTGACCGAAGTCGAAGAAGTCGCGCTGCCACTCGATTAGCAGGGCCCCGTCTATTTCGGTAAGCCGGAACCAGCTGCCGCCGATGCCGTAGATCTCGTCCCGGGTGCCGTCGGTCTTGTTGACGATCTGCTTCCAGAAGCCGACGATCTCGCCCTGCTTCTCGTCTACGAGCACCTTCTGGTACTCGTAGACCCAGTTCTCCAGGCCCTCCATCTCGAGGCCCAATGCGACGTCGCGGATCTCGTCGACGCCGACGCACATCACGTCCTCTTTTGGCCCGATGTTCCAGCCGTAGGTGGCGTCTGCGGTGTAGAAGTCCGCCAACGGCCGCCAATCGCCGGCGTTTTCGCAGTCCTTATTGGCCTGCAGCCACCTGTCTACCCATTCGTCGAGTTCTGCTCGTTCGAAAGACGCCATTGTCCTAGTCCTCTTTCTCTTTGATGAATAGTGCCCGGGTAGGACACATTTCGACCGCCCGTTCGACCTCGTCGCGGGCGTCTTCCGGCGGCTCGGAGTCGAGGATCTCGACCTTGCCCCGATTGGGCACGCGAAAGTAGTCCGGTGCCTCGAGCTCGCACATGGCGTGGCCCTGGCACAAATCCAGATCGGCCTCGATTTTGAATGAGCCCATGAGCCCTGCTCCTTACGCGCCGCGTTTCCGGTAGCGGACCTTGGCGGGCCGGGCCAGCTGCACGACCATCTTGGAGTGGTCGTTGTGGTAGCTGTCGGCGGGCTGCGCCATCTCGAACTCGTACTCGCGCAACAGAACCGAGAAGATCGCCTTAATCTGCATCTGCGCGAAAGCCGCACCGACGCAGCGGTGCCGGCCGGCGCCGAAAGGGATCCAGGTCCACCGGTTGGCGATATCAGCCTGCTCGGGCTTGTTGTAGCGGTCCGGGTTGAAGGCGTCGGGGTCGGGGAAGTCCTCGGGGATCCGGTTCGAGATCGCCGGGGATGCCGCGACGAAATCGCCCTGGTGAATCGGGAAGCCCTCCACCTCGAACTCCCCTTGCGCCACGCGCATCAGGATGATCAGTGGCGGGTGCAGGCGCAGTGTCTCCTTGACCACGTTGTCCAACTTCGGAATCTGGCGCAGCGCATGGAAACTCACCTCCTGGCCGTCGGCGTAGAGTTCGTCGAGTTCCTTGACCACTTCGGCGTAGATGTCGGCGTGCCGAATCAGCTCGATCAACGTCCACGCCGACGTGCCCGAACTGGTGTGGTGCCCGGCGAACATCAGCGAGATGAACATTCCGGTGATCTCGTCGGCCGAGAACCGCGGGTTGCCCTCCTCGTCCTTGATCGACACCAGCACATCGAGCATGTCCCGGTCGCTCTTGTCGGTGGGCGGGTTAGCGATTCGCTGGTGCATGATCTCCTGCACCAGCGCCACCAGCCCGACACGCGCCTCATCCCGGATGCGAAAGCTCTCGATCGGCAGGTAGGGGTCGACGTAGCACAGCGGATCGGTGCCCCGCTCGAGGTCGTGGTAGAAGTTGGCGAACCGGGAGTCGAGTTGATTGCGGAACTTCACCCCGATCAGGCAGGCCGTCGAGGTGTAGATGGTCAACTCGGCGAAGAAGTCGAGCAGGTCGATCTCGCCTTCGTCGCCCCAGTCGGCGACCATCCCCTTGACTTGCGCCTCGATGGTGGCCGCGTGACCCTTCATGTGCTCGCCACGCAGCGCAGTGTTGTGCAGCATCTCGGCACGCCGCTCCGGGCTGGCGTCGAACACCACACCCTTGCCGAAGATCGGCGCCATGAACGGGTACGCCGCGGCCTGGTCGAGATCCTCGTCGGCGGAACGGAAGAAGAACTCGTTCGCGCCGGCGCCGGAGAGCAGGATGACGTGCTTGTCGGCCAGCTGGAACCAGCCGACGTCACCGCACTCGTCGCGGACCCGCTGCATCAGCCCGATCGGGTCGGTGCGGAACTCCTCGAGATGTCCATGTTCTTCTTCGCCGCCGGAGACGCGCGGCACAATCGCTGTGGTCGTCACTGTCCTGGCATCCCCTCTTCGCCGAGTGCGAGCTTTTGACGCTGCTTGTTGTCGGCCAACGGGGCTTCGGGCTGAAGCTCCATGTTGACCACGAAGCCGCCGCGGGGCGTCTCCGCGACGAACGTGATGGCCCGGGCCAGATCGGCGGCACGCAGGAAATAGTCGTGGCGCGCCTGGCCCCACTTGGCCCAGTCCTCCAGGGCCGGGCCGATCAGCTCTGCCGGCAGGCTCCAGCCCATGCCGGTCTTGGTGGGGCCCGGGTGCACGATCGACGCGCGCACGCCGGTGCCTTCGAGCTCCATCTGCAGGTTGGTCACCATAGCCACCAGCGCGGCCTTCGCGGCGCCGTAGGCGCCCATGTGGGGGCGTTGCCGCAGCGCGACATCGGAACCGACGAAGATCAGATCGCCGCGCTGACGCTCGATCATGCCCGGCAGCACCGCGGTGGTCAGCCGATTGGCCCCGATCAAGTGGATCTGGATCTGTGATTCGAAAGCGTCGGTGTCGATTTCGTGCAGCTTGCCGAAATACGTGTCGCCCGCACCGGTCACCAGCACCTCGATGTCGCCGAGCTGGTCGGTGGCCTCGTGCACGAAGCCCTTGACGGACTGCGGGTCGGTGACGTCGAGGGGCAGGGCAATCGCCTCACCCCCGTCCGCGCGGATCTTGTCGGCGATCTCCTGGCACTTGTCGACACGCCGGGCACCCAGCGCTACCGGAAAGCCATGCGCCGCAAGCTCAATAGCGGTGGCCTCACCGATGCCCGACGAAGCTCCGGCGACGATTGCGGGCCGACGGGCCGGATGGGGCTCGAAGCGGGGCATTTACCTGGCCTCCACGGTGATGGGTAGGTGAGCGAATCCGCGGACATTACTCGAGTGGACGCGGACGGCGTTGGCCTCGTCGACCCGATATCCGCGGATTCGCTTGAACAATTCGGTGAGCGCGACTCGAGCTTCCATCCGGGCCAGGTGGGCCCCCAGGCAGAAGTGCGCGCCACTGCCGAAACTCAGTAGCTTGGGCCCGATTTCGCGCCCAATCAGGTAATCGTCGGGATTGTCGAACACCCGCTCGTCGCGGTGCCCGGAACCGGGCAGCAGCAGCAGGATGTCCCCCTCGGGGATGGTGGTGTCGTAGAGGGTGAGCTCGCCGGAGACGGTGCGCGCCAGGATCTGGCTCGATGTGTCGTAGCGCAGCGTCTCCTCGACCCACAACGGAACCCGGGACAGGTCGGCGTACACCGGCGTCAGTTGATCCGGATTCTTGTGACCCCAGAACGCGGCATTGGCAAGGAGTTTGGTGGTGGTTTCGTTGCCGGCGATCACCATTAGGAACATGAATCCGAGGACTTCCTCGTCGTTGAGCCGATCTGCGTCGATTTCAGCTTCCAGCAGCGCGCTGGTGAGATCCTCGGCGGCCTTCTTGCGGCGCTCGGCGATCATGCCCTGGTAGTAGACGATCAGGTTGATGGACGCCTCGATCGCCGCAGGCGGCACGTCGGTGACACCGTCCTCGCGGTGCATCACGGCGTCGGCCCAGGCACGCACCTGGTCCCGATCCGGCTCCGGTACTCCCATCAGCTCGGAGATGACGTCCATGGGCAGCTTGCCGGCGAACTCCTCGACATAGTCGACCGTCCCGGCTTCGGCCTTCTCCAACATGGTGTCGAGGTGATGTACCGCGATCTCGGTGACGCGTGGTTCCAGCTCGCGAATTCGCCTGGGCGTGAACCCTTTTGACACCAGCGTGCGCAGCCGCAGGTGGTCGGGATCGTCCATCGCCAAAAATGACATGGTCTTGGACGCGTGTGGTCCCCGCGCTGCCGGGTCGAGTGAAACACCGTCGCGGTTGGACAGCGTGGTGCTGTTACGGAACCCCTGGTGCACATCGGCGTGCCGCGACACCGCCCAGAAACCGCGCTGCTCGTTGTAATACAGCGGAGCTTCGTCGCGTAGCCGCTTGTAGTACGGGTACGGGTCCTCGTGGAAGTCGTAGTCGTAGGGATCGAGCCCCAATTCCGGGCCGCCAACGTCGACTGTCATTCCTTGCTCCCGGCTTCGCTCCCGCTTACGTTTTCGGCTCCGGCCAGGATGAGCCGCACCACGTCATCCAGCCGGTCCGCGATCTTGCGATAGGTGAATTCCCCGCTGCCCGCCTGCACCAGCGCGCCGAAGAAGGCCATCTCGAGTGCCGATACCGTGCTGGGTTCCGCGCCCGGGCCGATGGCAGATGTGATGCGGCGGTGGATCTCGGCGCCGATCCGGTCGCGTGCGGCCCGCACCGCGGGGTCGGCCCCGCCGCCCAGCAACGCCGTCGTACAGGCAGCAGCGACCTCGGGCTCGTCGGCGGCCACCAGCGCCAGGTGGTGCAACACGCTTTTCACGCGAGTGGGCATCGGCTCGTTGACGTCGGTGAAGTACGGAACCTGCCGGACCAGGTCGAGATAAACCTCAGCGATCAGGTGGTTCTTCGACGAGAAGTAGGTGTAGGCGGTGGCCGGGGCGACCTTGGCTCGCGCCGCCACCATGCGCACCGTCAGGTCGGCGTAGGAATTCTCGCGCAGCGTCTCCAGGCCGGCCGCCAGCACCTTGCGGAAGGTTTCCTCCTGGCGGCGGTTGCGCGCCGGCGAGGGCTCAGGGGTGACCTCGGAGCCGGACACGGCCAGTGCATCGCTGGACACATGTCCAAGCTAGAGGATAGTCGGGACGCGAAGCAAGCCCAGGCGGCAAAAACACAGCTTATTGGCACCAGTAGACGCAATCAGCGTTCAGGCCCTTGCACCGCGGACAACACGAAGGCTATCGTTCGGAGAATCCATATCGGACAACTGTCCACTCGATGGGAGCGAGAAGATGGCGTTGATCGCCGACGGCGTTAGTGCACTGTTCATCGACGGCAAGCCGTGTCCGGGCAGCGCGGGCACCTTCCCGACGATCAACCCGGCCACCGAGGAAGTGCTCGGCGTCGCGGCCGATGCCAACGCCGACGACATGTCCCGCGCCATCGACGCCGCGCGGCGCGCCTTCGACGAGACCGACTGGTCGCGCAACACCGACCTGCGCGTGCGGTGTGTTCGCCAACTGCGCGATGCGATGAAAGAGCATCTCGAGGAGCTGCGCGAGATCACCATCGCCGAGGTGGGCGCGCCCCGGATGCTGACGTCCATCGCCCAGCTGGAGGCCCCGGTCAATGACCTGACATTCGCGGCCGACACGGCCGAGTCCTACGTGTGGAACCAGGATCTCGGCGACGCCTCGCCGATGGGGATACCCACCAGGCGCACGATCGCACGGGAAGCCGTCGGGGTCGTCGGCGCCATCACCCCGTGGAACTTCCCGCACCAGATCAACCTCGCCAAGATCGGCCCGGCGCTCGCCGCCGGTAACACCGTCGTCCTGAAGCCCGCACCCGACACACCGTGGTGTGCGGCCGTGCTCGGGGAACTCATCGCCGAGCACACCGACTTTCCGCCCGGCGTCATCAACATCGTCACATCCAGCGACCACGGCGTCGGCGCCATGCTGGCCAAAGACCCTCGCGTCGAAATGGTTTCGTTCACCGGCTCGACGGCCACCGGTCGTAGCGTGATGGCCGACGGAGCCGCCACCATCAAGAAGGTGTTCCTGGAGCTGGGCGGCAAGTCGGCCTTCATCGTGCTCGATGACGCCGACCTGGGTGGTGCCGCCGGCGTCGCGGGGTTCTCGGTATGCATGCACGCCGGTCAGGGGTGCGCGATCACTACCCGGCTGCTGGTGCCGCGGGCCCGCTACGACGAAGCGGTCTCCATCGCGGCCGCCACCATGAGCGGAATCAAGGCCGGCGACCCCAACGACGCGAAAACCATTTGCGGTCCGCTGATCTCGGCGCGGCAGCGGGATCGGGTGCAGGGCTACCTCGACTCCGCGATCGCCGAGGGCGGGACGTTCGCGTGCGGCGGCGGTCGCCCGGCGGACCGCGAGGTCGGTTTCTTCATCGAGCCCACCGTGATCGCCGGTCTGGGCAATGACGCCCGGGTCGCTCAGGAAGAGATCTTCGGACCGGTGCTCACGGTGATTCCCTACGACGGCGACGACGACGCGGTGCGCATCGCCAACGACTCGCCATACGGCTTGTCGGGCACCGTCTTTGGTTCTGACCCCGACCGCGCCGCCGGGATTGCCGCCCGGGTCCGGGCGGGCACCATCAACGTCAACGGCGGCGTCTGGTATTCGGCCGACGCGCCGTTCGGCGGCTACAAGCAATCCGGCAACGGCCGCGAGATGGGGCTGGCCGGCTTCGAGGAGTACCTGGAAGTCAAAACCATCGCGACAGCGGCGAGTTAGAGGAGGAGCATGCGGTTCGAGAACAAGGTAGCCATCGTCACCGGATCGGGCGGCGGCATCGGACAGGCCTACGCCGAGGCGCTGGCCCGGGAGGGCGCGGCCGTCGTCGTCGCCGACATCAACCTACAGGGCGCCGAGAAGGTGGCCGACGGCATCAACGGCGAGGGCGGTAGGGCGCTGGCCCTGCCCGTCGACGTGTCTGATCCGGTGTCGGCCAAGGAGATGGCCGACCGCACCTTGGCCGAGTTCGGCGGCATCGACTACCTGGTGAACAACGCGGCGATCTTCGGCGGCATGAAACTGGACTTTCTGATCACCGTCGACCCGGAGTACTACAAGAAGTTCATGAGCGTGAACCTCGACGGCGCGCTGTGGTGCACCCGCGCGGTGTACAAGAAGATGGCCAAGCGGGGCGGCGGGGCGATTGTCAACCAGTCCTCCACCGCGGCATGGCTTTACGCCAACTTCTACGGGCTGGCCAAGGTCGGGATCAACGGCCTGACCCAGCAGTTGTCGCGCGAACTCGGCGGGCAGAACATTCGGATCAACGCCATCGCACCCGGCCCCATCGACACCGAGGCCAACCGCACCACCACCCCGCAAGAAATCGTCGCCGACCTTGTCAAGGCAATTCCGTTGTCGCGCATGGGACAGCCCGAGGACCTCGTCGGCATGTGCCTGTTCCTGCTGTCCGACGAGGCGCGGTGGATCACCGGACAGATCTTCAATGTTGACGGCGGGCAGATAATCCGGTCATGAGCGAACATGTCAAACTCGGGTACATCGGGCTGGGTAACCAGGGCGCACCGATGGCCAAGCGCTACCTGGACTGGCCCGGCGGGCTGACGGTTTTCGACATCAGGGACGAGGCGATGGCCCCGTTCGTCGAGGGCGGCGCCACCGCGGCGGCGAGCGTGGCCGAGGTCGCCGTGGCCGACATCATCAGCGTCACCGTGCTGAACGACGAGCAGGTGCGCGACGTGGTGGGGCAGCTGGCCGAGCACGCCAAGCCGGGCACCGTCATCGCGATTCATTCGACGATCAGCGATACGACCGCGGTCGAACTGGCCGAAACACTCAAGCCGCAGGGCATTCACATCATCGACGCGCCGGTCAGCGGCGGCGCCGCGGTCGCGGCGAAGGGTGAACTGGCCACCATGATCGGCGCCGACCGTGAGGTGTACGAGCGGATCAAGCCGGTGTTCAAGCAGTGGGCGTCGCTGATCATCCACGCCGGTGAACCCGGCGCGGGCACGCGAATGAAGCTGGCGCGCAACATGTTGACGTTCACCTACTACGCGGCGGCCTGCGAGGCCCTGCGATTGGCCGAGGGGGCCGGGCTGGATCTGCAGGCCCTGGGCCGGGTGGTGCGGCACACCGAGGCCTCAACCGGCGGCGGCAACATTATGGTCCGCGACAACATGGCCCCACTGGCGCCGGACCACTTCCTCTACCAGCCCTTCACGCACACCAGGGGCCTCGGTGAGAAGGATCTGAACTTGGCGCTGGCCCTGGGCGAAGCGGTCGGCGTCGAGCTGCCGCTCGCGGAGCTGGCGTTGCAGAACCTCGCCGATGGGCTCGGGGTTCCCCACACGAAGGAGTGATGATGGACGAAGTGCGCCGCAAGGGCCTCGAGAAAATGAACGAGGTCTACGGCTGGGAGATGCCCAACATCGAGGGTGACGCGTACTTCGACCTCACCGTCGATCACCTTTTCGGCGACATCTGGAACCGCCCGGGCTTGTCGATGCGCGACAAGCGCATCATGACGCTGACCGCGGTGACCGCGGTCGGAAGCCGCGATCTGGCCGAGATTCAGATCAATGCGGCGCTGCTCAACGGGGAACTCACCGAGGACGAACTGAAGGAGATGGCCGTCTTCCTCACGCACTACCTCGGATTCCCACTGGGTTCGGCGCTCAACGGCGCGGTGGGCGCCGTGGTGGCAAAGCGCAAGAAGGCCGCGGCCAAGGGCGCCGGCGAGGACAAGAAGGCCAACGTCGAAGCCGCGATCAAGATGAACGCGGGCGAGTCGCGCGACTAGCTTTGCCGAGCAGACGCAAAAGTCCCCATTTCCCTACGAAAATGGGGACTTTTGCGTCTGCTCGCCGTCAGTACGGCTGGCCGCCCGCCGGCATCACATACTCGGAGATCGGGCCGGAGACACCGTTAACGGTTGTTCCGCCGTTGATGATGCCCGGCGCCATCTCAATCATGTTCTGCGGGAACCCGAACCGCGGCTTGGTGAGGGCGCCCAACCGGGCCAGCTCGTCAGCACCGAGGTGCACGTCGACGGCGCGGACGTTGTCGTCGAGCTGCGAGAGCCTGCGTGCCCCGATGATGACCGACGAGACGCCGGGCTGCGCGCGCACCCAGGCAAGCGCCACGCTGGCCACGTTGGTGTCGTGCGCACCGGCGATGGCTTCGAGTTCGTCGATGACCGCATAGGTTTTCTCGTTGAGGAAGGCACCGACCATGGCGCCGCGGTCGGCTTGATGTTGGCCCGCATTGGCGCGGGTGTACTTGCCGCTGAGCACACCGCCCTTCAGGGGTGACCACGGCGTGATGCCGAGGCCGAATTCGGCGGCCATCGGAACCAGCTCCTGCTCGACGGTGCGTTCCAGCAGCGAGTACTCGATCTGCAGACCGACGAAACTCGACCACCCGCGGAAGCGGGCAATGAGGTTGGCTTGGGCGATCTTCCACGCCGGGGTGTCCGAAACACCGATGTAGCGAACCTTGCCGGCATTCACCAGATCGTCGAGTGCCGCGATGGTTTCCTCGATCGGGGTCTGGGCGTCCCAGATGTGCAGCCAATACAGGTCGATGTAGTCGGTCTGCAGGCGCCGCAGCGAGTTGTCGCACGCGCTGATCAGTGATTTGCGACCGGAGCCGCCACCGTTCGGATCACCTGGATACAGGTTGCCGCTGAATTTGGTCGCGATTACCAGGCGATCGCGTCGGGCAGAGTGACGTCCAATGTGGTCGCCGATGATCTTCTCGGAGTGGCTGCGGGTGTAGAAGTTGGCGGTGTCAATGAAGTTCCCGCCGAGTTCGGTGTATCGATCGATGATCTGTTGGGACTCTTCCACACTGGTGCCCCAGCCGAGGTCCTCGCCGAACGTCATTGCGCCCAGGCACAGCGGGCTGACGCGCAAGCCGGAACGTCCGAGTGTCACGTATTGATCCAAAGACATAGGATCGCTTTCTGGTAGATTGTTCGGTTATGCGGTTGTTCATTAATAAACTAGTTCATCTCTGAACGATCTGGCAAGTCGGATGTCTGCTATTGACGCGGCCAAGGTGTGGTCGCTGAACTACCGGGTGCTGTTGTCGGTGGTCTCCTGCGCCGAGGCGGACATCTGCGCGCTGGGTCTGGAATCCAAAGAGCTGTTCGTGCTCGCCGAGATCGACGAACATCCCTACCCGGCCGAGCTCGCCGCGTCCCTGAGCATGCCCAAGGCGACGGTGACGCTTTACCTCAAACGGCTTGAGGCCGCGGGATTCGTGAAACGCGAGATTGATCCCTCCGATTTACGGCGCCATCGATTGCTGCTCACCGCCGCCGGGCGCCGGGCCGCCGCCGACGGGCTGGCGCTGCTGTCCGACGAGTTCAACAAGCGCCTTGGACGCCTCACCGCCGCGCAGCAAAAGGAACTCAAGAACCTGCTGGAAAAAATCTCCGACTGACGGGTTAGTCTGGCCGTCGTGCGCGTCCTGGTGATCGGTTCCGGTGCCCGTGAACATGCTCTATTGCTGGCGCTGCGCAGAGACCCGCAGGTCACCGGGCTCATCGTCGCTCCTGGCAATGCGGGCACGGCCCGGGTGGCCGAGCAGCACGACGTCGACATCACCTCCGGCGACGACGTCGTCGCCCTGGCGCGTGAGGTGCGGGCGGACCTGGTGGTCATCGGTCCCGAGGTGCCGCTGGTGCTCGGGGTGGCCGACGCGGTGCGCGCCGCCGGCATCGCCTGCTTCGGGCCGAGCAAAGACGCCGCCCAGATCGAAGGGTCCAAAGCGTTCGCCAAGGACGTCATGGCGGCCGCCGGTGTGCGCACTGCCCAGAGCGAAATCGTCGACAATCCAGCGAATTTGGATGCTGCCCTAACCCGTTTCGGGCCGCCCGCCGGCGATCCGGCATGGGTGGTGAAAGACGATCAACTCGCCGCCGGCAAGGGGGTGGTGGTGACGGCGGACCGCGATGCGGCGCGCGCCCACGCCGCCGGGCTGCTCGAATCCGGGCACCCGGTGCTGCTGGAATCGTTCCTGGACGGTCCGGAGGTGTCGCTGTTCTGCGTCGTCGACGGAGAGACCGTGGTGCCGCTGTTGCCGGCTCAAGACTTCAAGCGGGTTGGCGAGGGCGACACCGGACCCAACACCGGCGGCATGGGCGCCTATGCACCCCTGCCGTGGCTCCCCGACGACATCTGCCGACACATGGTCACGCAGATCGCCGAACCCGTTGCGGCCGAGATGGTTCGGCGCGGCAGCACGTTCAGCGGATTGCTTTATGTAGGCCTCGCCATCACGTCGAACGGGCCGGCGGTGGTCGAATTCAACTGCCGCTTCGGCGATCCGGAGACGCAGGCCGTACTGGCCCTGCTGGAGTCACCGCTGGGGCAGTTACTGCATGCGGCGGCTACCGGCACGCTGGCCGACTTCGGTGAGTTGCGCTGGCACGACGGCGCCGCGGTGACCGTGGTGCTGGCGGCCGAGAACTATCCGGGGCGTCCCCGCGTCGGGGACGTCGTCGTCGGCTCCGAAGCCGAGGGAGTGCTACACGCGGGCACGGTCCGCCGCGACGACGGCTCGGTCGTCTCGTCTGGCGGTCGCGTGCTGTCGGTGGTCGGCACCGGCGCGGACCTACCCGCGGCGCGTGCGCAGGTCTATGACCTTCTGCGGTCAATTCGGTTGCCTGGCAGCCATTTCCGCAGCGATATCGGCCTGAGGGCGGCCGAGGGAAAGATCAGCCTCTAAAAACCCGCCGCTTGACCGTCGCGGCGCGGATCGCTCGCCGCGAAATACCCGCCGTCAAGTCGCCAAATTGCCTGGCAGCTGCCGAACTGGTTGTAGTCGTCGACGGCCACCAAGTCGTGCCCGCGCCGCCGGAGTTCGTCGAGCGTCGAGGGCGGAAAACCCTTCTCGCAGCTCACCGCCACGCCGTTGATCCAGCGGAAGCGGGGTCCGTCACACGCCGCTTGTGGATTCTGGCCGTGGTCGGCGATGCGAACCAGCACCTGGACATGCCCCTGGGGTTGCATGGTGCCGCCCATCACGCCGAAGCTCATCACCGGCGCCCCGTCCTTCGTGACAAAGCCGGGGATGATCGTGTGGTAGGGGCGCTTGTTCGGCCCGACCTGGTTCGGATGTCCCTGAGCCACAGCGAAATCCGCGCCCCGATTCTGCAACGAAATCCCGGTGCCGTCGACCACCACACCAGACCCGAATCCCATGTAGTTCGACTGGATCATCGACACCATCATTCCCGAGGCGTCGGCGGCGGTGAGATACACCGTGCCCCCCTTCGGGCTTCCGGCGTGGGCCGGTTTGGCCCGATCCCGGTCGATCACAGCCGCGCGCTGCTTAAGGTATTCGTTGTCCAGCAGGTGTTCGCAGCGCAGCGGCATGTGGTCGATGTCGGCCACATAGGCCTGCGCGTCGGCGAACGCCAGCTTGACGGCTTCGATCTGCAGATGCACGCTGTCGGCGGAATCGGCTGGCAGCGCGGACATGTCGAAATGCTCCAAAATGCCCAGCGCGATCAGAGCCACGATCCCCTGGCCATTGGGTGGTATCTCGTGCAGCGTGTAGCCGCGGTAGGTTCGGCTGATGGTGCCGACCCAGTCGGCGCGATGAGCGGCCAGGTCATCACCTCGCATGACCCCGCCGTTGGCCGTCGAGTGCGCCTCGAGCGTGACCGCCAGTCCTCCTCGGTAAAAGGCTTCGCCGTTGGTCGCGGCGATCTGCTCGAGAGTGGCGGCGTGATCGCGAAATACGAACCTTTCCCCGGGTTTCGGCGCCCTGCCCGCGGGCATGAACGCTTCGGCGAACCCGGGCTGGGTTTTGAACAGCGGCACCTGCGCCGCCCACTGCTCGGCGACGGTCGGCGAGACCAGAAAGCCGTTGCGGCCATAGGAAATCGCAGGCTCGAAGAGCTTCGCGAACGGTAGCTTGCCGAACTTGGCGTGCAGTTCGACCCACGCCGACACCGCCCCGGGCACGGTCACTGAATTCCAGCCCAGCGCGGGAACACCCTTGGGACCGAAGTACTCTGGTGTCCACGCCGCCGGCGAGCGGCCAGACGCGTTCAGACCGTGCAATTCCCGGCCGTCCCAGACGATGGCGAAGGCGTCCGAGCCGATGCCGTTGGACACCGGCTCTACTAGCGTCAACGTGATGGCGGTGGCGATAGCCGCGTCGACCGCGCTTCCTCCCTCGGCGAGCATCCGAAGGCCCGCTTGGGCGGCGAGCGGCTGCGAGGTGCACACGACATTGGCCGCCAACAGGGGCTTTCGCGGCCAGGCGTATGGAAAGTCCCAACCGAAAGGTGTTGCGCGAGCAGACGCAAAAGCACCCGACACGCCGGGCCTGAGGGTGCTTTTGCGTCTGCTCGGCATCATGCGGTCAACAGAGGGGCCATCCAGGTCAACTCGGCCGGCAGCTGCGAGCTCCAGAACCCCGGGTTGTGGCCGCCGGGAGAGAACCCGCCTGCGGGCGGATTGGGCAGCTGAGCGATGAATTGCTTTGTCGCGTCGTAGAACGGGTCGCTGTCACCACAGTCCACCCGGATCGGGATGGATGCCAGCGCCGGCATTCCGAACACGGAGTTGGCCGCAAAGTCGTCGGGTCCGTCGAATGCGCCGGGTGCGGCCGCCCCGGAAGACATCCACAGCGCCGGGCTCACCGCGCAGATCGCCGCGGTGCGTGCCGGCCCCAGCCGCCCGCCGAGCAGCAATGCGCCGTAGCCGCCCATCGACCAACCCAAAAACGCCACCCGCGAGGTGTCCAGGTTCTGCTTGTCCAGCATCGGGATAAGTTCGTTCAGCACCATGGCGCCGGCGTCCTCGCCGGATGCTCTCTTGTGCCAGTAAGTGCCGCCACCGTCGACGGCGACCACCGCGAACGGCGGCAATCCGGCGTTAACCGCTTGCGCCAGACCCTGCTCGACGCCGCCGGCCATCACGGTGGCCGCGTCACTGCCCTTTCCGTGCAGCGCGATCACCGGTCGCAGCGGCTTGATTTGGCCCGGCGGACGCGCGATCGCCCAGTTGGTCGTAATCCCGCCACGCGCCGCGGACACGAACGAACCAGTCGTCATCGTCGGCGCTGGGTCAGATGGCGGGGCCGCGGGTTCGAGCGGAGGAGCCGGCGCCAACGGGGCCTGAGCGGCGGTCGCAGATAGTGGTACGGCCTGCGACGTTCGCGGCTGAATCAGCATGTCGAGCGCATATCCGCCGGCCGCGCCGAGGGCCACACCGGCACCCAGGCGGAGCATTGCGCGACGGCTAAAGTCGGGCATCGGGCCATCATGCCATGCGCGTTTGGCGAAAATGGCATCGCAGTACCACTTTCCCTGGCACCATGATCAACCGTGACTGCAGCAGTTACTCCCAAGGGAGAACGTCGACGGTATGCGTTGGTGAGCGCTGCCGCCGAGCTGCTCGGCGAGGGCGGATTCGAAGCGGTGCGTCACCGGGCGGTCGCCCGGCGAGCCGGCCTGCCTTTGGCGTCAACCACGTACTACTTCTCATCGCTCGACGATTTGATCGCCCGGGCGGTCGAGCACATCGGGATGATCGAGATCGCTCAGCTGCGCGCGCGGGTCACCGCGCTGTCTCGACGGCGACGGGGCCCCGAGACGACCGCGGAAATGCTGGTCGACCTGTTGGTGGGGGACGTGTCGGGTCCGGGGCTTGCCGAACAGCTGATATCGCGATACGAGCGCCACATCGCGTGCACCCGACTGCCCGCGTTGCAAGAAACAATGCGGCGCAGCCTGCGCCAGCGTGCCGAGGCCGTTGCCGAAGCCATTGAGAAGTCGGGCAGATCCGTGCACATCGAGCTGGTGTGCACGCTGATCTGTGCGGTCGACGGTTCGGTGGTTTCTGCGCTGGTCGAAGGGCGGGATCCCCTCACGGCCGCGCTCGCGACGGTCGTCGATCTGATCGACGTGCTGGCACCGATCGACCAGCGTCCGGTGCGGATGGCCTGACCGACGGAACCAGATCCGCGGGCAGCGTCGGCGTGACGATGTACCCGGTGGCGCTGTCCCCGTAGATCGTCACGCCGTTCGGGCAGCGTTCGGCATACAGCGCGACATATGCGCAGACGACGGCGTCGATCGGATCCTCGGCGCGGCGCAGGTCGCACTTGCGCTGCGCGGCCAGCACCTGCCGGCGCAGCCCGGCCCATTCCGGGCCGGCGACCTGAAGCGGCACCGGGGCGTGTGCCAGCCTGTCGACGCCGTCCATCAGCCGCAGCAGCTCGGATTTGAGCTGGCCGAGATCGCGGCCGGGTTTGGCCTTGTACTTCAGCGTGCGTGGCAAGCGGAACAGCGCCACCGTCGCCGAATGGGGGTAGACCTCGATGGCGCGCCGCGTCGCGGAGGACCGTGGGTCGATATCGAGCCCCAGCGTCCGGGCCAACCGCCCGGCGCGGGAGCCATTGGCGAACTCCGGTTTTCCCGCGTTGACCGGGTGTGCGCCGGCTTCGAACCTACGAAAGTCGCGATTAAACGCCGTCTCGGCGGGGCGTTGGCCGGTGGGGTTGGTCACCACCAGCGGCGCGTCGAAGGCGACCAGGCAGTCGTCCTGCACGTATGGCCGCACGGCGGCCAGAACGTCGGCGTCGTCGCGGAAAGCGCCGACATGCACCAGATGGGCGTGTCCGTCGACCACCGCGACGCCGGTCGGATTGCGCACACCCCAGGCGAGGTCGACGCCAACGAAGTACACCGGCTTAGGTTAGGCCGCGCGGGTTTGTCACGACCGCCTCGCTGGCCTCTCGGGGAGCTCGCCCGCCGATTGGAGACGCATGTGGCGGATGTGACCTGCGCGCCGTTATCCGTAAGCTGTGTGTCTGTGAGCATCCCGAACGTGTTGGCCAATCGCTACGCCAGTGCGGACATGGTCGGGATTTGGGCGCCGGAGGCCAAGATCGTTGCCGAGCGGCGGCTGTGGCTCGCCGTGCTGCGGGCGCAGGCGGAATTGGGTGTGCCCGTTCCCGAAGAAGCGATAGCCGACTACGAGCGGGTGCTCGGCGACGTCGACCTGGCCTCCATCGCAGCCCGTGAACGGACGCTGCGTCACGACGTCAAGGCCCGCATCGAGGAATTCAACGGGCTGGCCGGCCACCAGCATGTGCACAAGGGCATGACCAGTCGCGACCTGACCGAGAACGTGGAGCAGCTGCAGATCCGGCGATCGCTGGAATTGGTGTTTCTGCACGGTGTTGCGGTAGTCGCGCGGCTCGCCGAACGGGCGGTGACCTATCGCGACCTGGTGATGGCCGGACGCAGCCACAATGTCGCCGCCCAAGCCACCACATTGGGCAAGCGGTTCGCCTCCGCCGCACAGGAGACGCTAGTCGCGCTGACCCGGCTGCGGGAACTGATCGATCGCTACCCGCTGCGCGGCATCAAGGGACCGATGGGCACGGCGCAGGACATGCTTGACCTGCTCGACGGCGACACGGGCAAGCTCGCGCAACTTGAGCGCCGCATCGCCGACTTCCTGGGTTTCGCAACGGTTTTCACCAGCGTCGGGCAGGTGTATCCCCGTTCGCTGGACCACGATGTGGTCTCCGCTCTAGTGCAGCTGGGCGCCGGACCTTCGTCGATGGCGCACACCATCCGGTTGATGGCCGGGCACGAGCTCGTCACCGAGGGCTTCGCACCGGGACAGGTCGGCTCGTCGGCGATGCCGCACAAGATGAACACCCGCAGCTGCGAACGGGTCAACGGGCTGCAAGTGGTGCTGCGCGGTTACGCCTCGATGGCGGCCGAACTGGCCGGCGCGCAGTGGAACGAGGGCGACGTCTTCTGCTCCGTGGTACGCCGGGTTGCGTTGCCGGACAGCTTCTTTGCCATCGACGGCCAGATCGAGACGTTTTTGACGGTGCTCGAGGAGTTCGGCGCCTATCCGGCGGTGATCCAACGTGAGTTGGACCGCTACCTGCCCTTCCTGGCCACCACCAAGGTGTTGATCGCGGCGGTGCGCGCCGGCATGGGTCGCGAGGAGGCGCACCATGTCATCCGGGAGCATGCCGTAGCCACGGCGCTGGACATGCGGGAACGTGGCGCCGAACCCGATCTGCTGCAGCGCCTGGCCGACGATGCGCGGCTGCCGCTGGACCGGGCGGCGCTGGACGCCGCACTGGCCGACAAGAAGGCGTTTAGCGGTGCCGCCGGCGATCAGGTCGACCAGGTGGTTGCGCAGGTGGATGAACTGGTGGGGCGCTATCCGGATGCGGCCAAATACACTCCGGGTGCGATTCTATGACTCTGGCCGGGGCGCTTTCGGACATCGACTTCACCGATCTGGACAACTTCGCCAACGGATTCCCGCATGAGTTGTTCGCCGTGCATCGGCGCGAGGCCCCGGTGTACTGGCACGAGCCCACCGACAACACTCCCGATGGCGAAGGCTTCTGGTCGGTCGCAACGCACGCGGAAACGCTTGAGGTACTTCGTGATCCAGTAACCTATTCGTCGGTCACCGGTGGTTCGCGGGCCTTTGGGGGCACGCTGTTGCAAGACCTGGCCATCGCGGGTCAGGTACTCAACATGATGGACGACCCGCGGCATTCGCAGATTCGCCGGCTGGTCAGTTCCGGACTGACGCCGCGGATGATCGCTCGGGTCGAGGATGATCTGCGGGCCCGGGCGCGCCGGCTGCTGGACGCGGTGGTGCCCGGCGAGCCGTTCGACTTCCTCGTCGACATCGCCGCCGAGCTGCCGATGCAGATGATCTGCATCCTGCTGGGAGTGCCTGAGGCGGAACGGCATTGGTTGTTCGAGGCCATCGAGCCGCAGTTCGATTTCGGCGGTTCGCGCAAGGCCTTAATATCGCAGCTTTCGCAGCTGTCCGTCGAGGAGGCCGGGTCGCGGATGTATTCCTACGGCCAGGAGTTGATCGCGGCGAAACGTGCGGAGCCCACCGACGACATGTTGTCGGTGGTCGCGAACGCCATGCTCGACGACGGGCAGGCGCCGGCAATGTCGGATCTCGAGCTCTACTTGTTTTTCAGCCTGCTGTTCAGCGCCGGCGCCGAGACAACCCGCAACGCGGTCGCCGGTGGCATGCTGGCGCTGGCCGAGCATCCCGAGCAATTGCATTCGCTGCGTGGCGATCTCGACTTCCTTCCGACGGCGATCGAGGAGATGATCCGCTGGACGTCGCCGTCGCCGTCCAAGCGGCGCACCGCAACTCGCGACGTCTCGCTCGGCGGACACTCGATCGAAGCGGGGCAGAAGGTCCAGGTTTGGGAGGGCTCGGCCAACCGCGACGCGGACGCGTTCGACCGTGCCGACGAATTCGACATCGCGCGTAAGCCCAATCCGCACTTGGGCTTTGGTCAGGGTGTGCATTACTGTCTGGGCGCCAACCTGGCCCGGCTGGAATTGCGGGTTCTCTACGAGGAGCTGCTCTCGCGGTTCGGCGAGGTACGTGTTGTTCAGCCCGTCGAATGGACGCGCAGCAATCGGCACACCGGCATCCGGCACCTGGTCATGGAGCTGCGAAGCAGTTAAGAACGTGGGACGAACCGTATGAAAGGGAGTCGGCGCCCTACAGCACGGAAGTCGGCCTCTGAGCCATCGACCGTGAAGCCCAACATGCGCGGCAGCAGATACCTTGCTGCCATTCGGTGTTCCATCCCGTAGCGGGCAAAGATCTCCGCACTTTCGTCGGGAGTTAATTTCACCGCCGTCACCGGGATGGTCCGCCTCCCCACCTGGATCGCGACTTCGGGTTTCTGTACGACATTTCGGTACCAGGCGGCGGACGGTCCCCAACCCGATGCGACGACATAGCTGCCCTCGGCAGGATCGTGTTCGACGATTTCGAGGACCGCTTGATGCTTATTCCCGGACACACGCCCGATGTGATGAAGGATCAAGATCCGGTTCCCCAACATCGAGCCAAGCCCGGCCCGGTAAAGGTAGATCGGGGCTCGGAACAGAAGTCGGATCAATCCGGTCGGTGGCTGTACCTGCTTGGAAACCTTCACGATGCCCCCTTTCTGCGGCGAACCGTCGGCCGTTAGCAGCCAGCCCTGATGCAACTATTGCATACTGCAACCTTTATTGCCACAAGGAAACCTCCGCCACAGCGATCGAAACCGGTTGGTGATGGGTATCAGGTATGAGGCGCTGCGCCGGACGAGTGGTATGTGAGGTGGTCGCATTCCCGAAATTACGCTTTCTCAAGGTCTTTTGCGGTACGAGGACCATGGCAGCGGCCCGCACGTTCTGCTGATTCACGGGCTATTTGTGAACAGCAGCGTCTGGGATCGACTGGTCTCGCTGCTCGTTGGGCGCGCGCGCTGTGTCATGCCCGACCTTCCGCTGGGCGCACATCGAGTGCCGTTAAACGACGCCGACCTGTCCCCGCCCGGGTTGGCCGCGATGATCGCCGAATTCATTGACGCGCTTGGGCTGCGCAATGTAACCGTCGTGGGCAATGACACCGGCGGCGCGCTGTGTCAGATTTTGTGTGCCAACCACCCGCAGGTGGTCGGCCGGCTTGTGTTGACCAACTGCGACGCATTTGAAAACTTTCCACCGGTTGCATTCCGGGCGATCGAAGCCGCTGGAGCACATGTGCCCGGCGCGGTCGCGGCGCTGGATTTAGTGCTGCGTTCGCGCGTGTTGCGTCGTACGCTGATGGCCGCTGCGCCCCTGACCGTCCGGCCGCTGCCCGACGAGATGTTGGCGGACTGGTTTGCACCGCTGCGTGATCGGCGCATCCGCACCGACTTACGCGCCGTCTTACGCGGGATCTCACCCGACCACACCCTTGCCGCCGCTGAGCGGTTGCGGGCCTTCGAGCGTCCGGCGCTCATCGCCTGGGGTACGCGCGACCGATTTTTCCCGCTGCGCGATGCCGTACGGCTGGCCCGGACACTGCCACATGCGCGGCTGGAGACAATCGACAACGCACGCACTTACGTTCAAATCGATCAACCAGAACGATTGGCTGAACTGTTGATTGCGTAGCCGGCCACAGCCCACCCATAGCTTGCCCACCTACGGTGGCGCACGTGATTGATCGTCAAGAACGCGCCATGTCCTTCGGATCAATCGCCGAAGACTACGACCAACTGCGCCCGCAGCCCCCGCAGCAGGCGGTGGCCTGGCTGGTACCGACCGAGTGCGAGGTGGCCGTCGACGTGGGTGCGGGCACCGGCCTCTTTACCCGCACACTGGTGGGCAGGGTGCCACAGGTCATTGCCGTCGAACCCGACGCGCGGATGCGCAACGTGCTGAAGGCGCGATCGCCGGGAGTACGCGTCGTCGAAGGACGCGGCGAGACGATTCCGCTTCCAGACGCTTCCGCGGACGCGGTGTTCGTCTCCTCGGCTTGGCATTGGATGGATCCCGAACGGGCCGTTCCGGAGATTGGTCGGGTAGTGCGCGACGGCGGCCGGTTCGGCCTGCTCTGGACGAGCCGCGACCGCGAGGTGGATTGGGTACGTAATCTCGACCGGCTGCCCGGCGGCGACAGGGTCGATGCGCAATTAGCTGACCGGTTCCGCCAGCGCCTGTATTTCGAGCTGCCGGAACCGCAGATCTTCGACAACGTCGAGCGCGAGGTGTTCCGCTTCACGCGGACCATGACGGTCGGAGACGCCGTCGCGATGCTCGGCACCTACAGCAGGGCCATCGTTGCGTCGCCCGATGACCGTGCGCGAGCGCTCGCTGAAGCGCGAATTGCGTTGGAAGAGCGGTTTCCCGGCGTCGACGCGGTCGAGATCCCGATGCGGACGTGGTGCTGGCGTGCCGATCGAATCGCCCGCGGCGCTTAGCGCGGGGGAATCCTGATCCCGGCGGCCCGCAGTTCGAGGGCGGCCAACGCCGCGATGGTGGCGGGATCCTCGTGCCGCCATCCGCCGACCGGATCCGGACTGACGGCGGCCAGCCTGGCCGGCGATCGATTCGTCAATGCCCGCAGTGCCAGCAGTTGTTGTCCAGCCGGGGTGGCGGCTAGGGCGGTCACCATCAATTTGCGCCTGAAGAACCGCAACCGCAGGTACAGCCATGGCAGGACCGCCATGAGGATCGGTAGCGCGACGACCGCGATCGCCAGCAGTACGGCGAGCCAGCTCGCCGTGGTGTCCAGGTCATGACCGGCGCCCGCGATGTCCAGGGCGGCTTCGCTGGCGGCGGTCAGCGGCTTGCTTACCGCATCGCCGAACAACGGAATGTGCTGTGCGCCATGGCCCGCCGATGCCAGGTTGTCGGCCACCCCCTTCGAGCCGCTTTCGACTTGCCGGCCGGCGTCGGCGATCGTCGTGATGGCGCTGTAAACGGCGAGACCGACGAACACCCATATCGTCGTCCACACCGAGACGGTGATATCGCTCATCAATTGCGCGAACAGTCGCAGCGGTTTGGTGGAGTACGGGATGAACCTCATCTGTTTTGCGGCGCGAGGACCCCCGTTTATAGCCGTTTATAGCCGGGGCAGAGAACGCCGCTTCCCTCCTTTCGACGGGTTGTCGGTGGTGCTGCCTAGGTTCTTGGTGTGGCCAAGTTTCGGTTGTTTCCCAACGTTGAGCAGGCGGCGGTATTGTCCGAGCACTGTGGCCATGCCCGTTTTGTGTGGAATCTTGCCGTGGAGCAGCAGCGGCACTGGCAGCCAGGTCGTCATGCGCCCGGGTATAACGAGCAGTGCGCCCAACTGACTGCGGCGCGCTCCGAATACGACTGGCTGGCCGCCGGGTCGCACACCGTGCAGCAGCAAGCGCTGCGGGACTTCGCCCAAGCGATGAGAAATTTTTTCCACGGCACCCATCGTCGCCCGACGTGGCGCAAGGCCGGTAGGAATGAAGGATTTCGATACGTCGGTGTCAAGCCGCGGCATATCAGGCGGTTGAACCGTCGCTATGGGCAAGTGTGGATCCCCAAAGTCGGGTGGGTGCGCTTCCGTTGGACCCGCATCATCGCTTCCACCGTGAAGTCCTACCGAGTCACATTGGGCCGTTCGGGGCGCTGGCACATCGCTTTCGCCGTGATACCTGACCCCCTCGCGGGACCGGGTGATGGCAGCGTGGTGGGTGTGGATCGCGGCGTGGCGGTCTCGGTGGCCCTGTCCAGCGGCGAGCTGCTGCGCGCTCCTAGCCTTCGTATCGGCGAAAACAAACGGCTGCGCCGGTTGCAGCAGCGTCTGGCTCGGGCGCAGCGCGGATCTACCCGGCGCGCACGAACCAAGCTCGCCATTGCCAGACTGCGCGCCCGCGAGACAGATCGCCGCCGTGACTGGGTGGAGAAGACCACCACCGATCTGGCGCGCCGGTTCGACACCATCCGCGTCGAGGACTTGAAGGTGCACGCGATGACCCGCTCGGCACGCGGCACCTGTGAACGTCCTGGCACCCGCGTCGCGCAGAAACGCGGCCTCAACCGCGAGATCAGCCGCCAAGGCTGGGGACTGCTGTTGGCCCGGTTGAAGCACAAGGCCGCGGGGCGGCTCGAGTGCGTCCCGGCAGCGTATACGTCGCAACGATGCTCTCACTGTGGCCATGTCGCGCCGGAAAACCGTAAGAGCCAAGCGGTTTTTCAGTGCGTCGCCTGTGGCGCAGGGCCGTGTAATGCCGACGTGAACGCCGCATGCAACATCGCCGCCGGACGGGCGGTGACAGCACGGGGAGACCTCGGCGCTAGCCGGTCTGCGAACCGTGAACCTCAACCCAGTTCTCCTGCTCCGTAGCGGCGACGGACGGGTTGGAATCCACCGGCTTAAACCGGTGGAGGTTGTCAAACCAGCACACTTTGCGATGGCCTTGCCCGATAGGCTGACCCGATGCGCCCCGCAGTGTCCGACTACGAGCATCTGGCCAGTGGCAAGGTCCGCGAGATCTACCGCGTCGACGACCAGCACCTGCTGCTGGTGGCGTCCGACCGGATCTCGGCATACGACTACGTCCTGGACAGCACCATCCCGGACAAGGGTCGCATCCTGACCGCGATGAGCGTCTTCTTCTTCGGCCTCGTCGACGCCCCCAACCACCTGGCCGGGCCGCCTGACGACCCGCGGATCCCGGACGACGTCCTGGGCCGTGCATTGGTGGTTCGCCAACTGGAGATGTTCCCGGTGGAATGTGTGGCCCGCGGTTATCTGACCGGCTCGGGGCTGCTGGACTACCAGGCCACCGGAAAGGTATGCGGCATCCCGTTGCCCCCGGGACTGGTCGAGGCCAGCAAGTTCGTCACACCGTTGTTCACGCCGGCCACGAAAGCCGCGCTGGGAGACCACGACGAGAACATTTCGTTCGCGCGGGTTATCGAGCTGGTCGGCGGGGTACACGCCAACCAGCTGCGCGACCGTACGCTGCAGATATATGTGCAGGCCGCCGACCATGCACTGCGTAAGGGAATCATCGTCGCCGACACCAAATTCGAATTCGGGCTTGACCCCCACGGCAACGTGGTGCTGGCGGACGAGATCTTCACCCCGGATTCGTCGCGGTACTGGCCGGCCGATGAATATCAGCCCGGCGTGGTGCAGACCAGCTTCGACAAACAGTTCGTCCGTAATTGGCTCACTAGCCCCGCCTCGGGTTGGGACCGCGGCGGCAGCGCGCCGCCGCCACCGCTGCCCGACGACATCATCGACGCCACCCGCGGTCGCTACATCAATGCCTACGAACGGATTTCCGGCCTGAGCTTCAGCGACTGGATCGGTCCGGGCGCATGACCGGCGGACCGCCGGTGGCCAAACGCATCGACACCAGACGCGAATATCACGGTGATGTCTTCATCGACCCCTACGAGTGGCTGCGCGACAAGGAAAGTCCCGAAGTCATCGCGTACCTCGAGGCCGAGAACGAGTACGCCGACCAAACAACCGCTCATCTGGAACCGTTGCGGCAGAGCATCTTCGACGAAATCAAGGCACGCACGAAGGAAACCGACCTGTCGGTGCCGGTTCGGCAGGGCGACTGGTGGTACTACGCCCGCACCTTCGAGGGCAAGCAGTACCGCGTCCAATGCCGTTGTCCGGTAAGAGATCCCGACGACTGGAATCCGCCGGTCCTGGACGAGGACACCGAAATACCGGGTGAACAGATCCTGCTCGACTCGAACATCGAGGCCGAAGGGCATGACTTCTTCGCGCTGGGCGCCAGCCTGGTCAGCCTGGACGGCCACCTGCTGGCATATTCCGTCGACGTCCTCGGCGACGAGCGATACACGATGCGGTTCAAAGACTTACGCACGGGCGAGCTGTTCGCAGACGAAATCACTCCGGTCGCGGCCGGAGTGACCTGGGCCGCCGACAACCGCACCGTGTACTACACCACCATGGACGAGGCCCGCCGCCCCGACAAGGTTTGGCGCTACCGGCTCGGCTCGGGTGAGCCGTCCGAACAGGTCTACCACGAGGCCGACGAACGCTACTGGCTCGGCGTCGGGCTCACTCGAAGCGAGGCCTACGTGGTCATCGCGGCGGGCTCAGCCATCACCTCCGAGCTCCGCTACGCCGACGCGACCCACCCAGCAGCAGAATTCACCGTCGTGCTGGCACGCCGCGAGGGCGTCGAGTACTCGGTGGAGCACGCAGTGGTCGGCGGCGAAGACCGGTTCTTGATCCTGCACAACGACGGCGCGGTGAACTTCACGCTCGTCGAGGCGCCGGTCAGCGATCCCACACGGCAACGCACCCTGATCGCACACCGCGACGACGTGCGCTTGGACTTCGTGGATGCCTTCGCCCGTCACCTGGTGGTCAGCTACCGGCGCGAGGCGCTGCCCCGGATTCAGCTCTGGCCGATCGAGTCTGATGGCAACTACGTTGAGCCCGAGGAGATTTCGTTCGACTCCGAGCTGATGTCGTCGGGCCTGAGTGCCAACCCGAGTTGGGACTCGCCCAAACTGCGGATCAGGGCCGGGTCCTTCGTCACCCCGGCACGGGTCTACGACCTCGATCTGGCCACCGGCGAGCGCACACTGCTGCGCGAGCAACCCGTCCTCGGTGACTACCGGCCCGAAGACTACGTCGAGCGCCGGGACTGGGCGCGCGCCGACGACGGCACCCTCATCCCGTTGTCCTTCGTGCACCGCGCCGGTATCGAATTCCCGGCTCCGGCATTGCTTTACGGCTACGGCGCCTATGAGATCTGCACGGATCCAGGCTTTTCCATTGCGCGTTTGTCGCTGCTGGATCGCGGCATGGTGTTCGTCATCGCCCATGTCCGCGGTGGCGGTGAGATGGGCAGGTTGTGGTACGAGCACGGCAAGCTGCTGGAGAAGAAGAACACCTTCACCGACTTTGTCGCGGTAGCAAGGCATCTGGTGGACACGGGTATCACCAGGGCGCAAGAACTCGTGGCCTACGGCGGTAGCGCGGGGGGCTTGCTAGTGGGTGCGGTGGCCAACATGGCGCCCGACCTGTTCGCCGGGGTGCTGGCGCAGGTGCCGTTCGTCGACCCGCTGACCACGATCCTGGATCCCTCGCTGCCGCTGACCGTCACCGAGTGGGACGAATGGGGAAATCCATTGGACGACATCGCTGTCTACTCATACATGAAGTCCTACTCGCCCTACGAGAATGTCGAGGCCAAGCACTATCCGGCGATTCTGGCGATGACGTCACTGAACGACACGAGGGTCTACTACGTGGAGCCGGCCAAGTGGGTTGCGGCGCTGCGGCACACCAAGACCGGCGAAAGTCCGGTCCTGCTCAAGACTCAAATGGCTGCTGGCCACGGTGGCGTCAGCGGTCGCTACAGGGCCTGGCAGGAAACCGCATACCAGTATGCCTGGGTGCTCGCCGCCGCCGACGGCGACCGTTACTGCGGCCCCCAGGCGTAGCTGGGTTCGCTATTCGCCGACGGTTTGGCTGGCCGGCTTCTTCGGCAGGAAAGACGCCGGGATGACGGTTAACGCCACCAAGGCGACGGCCAAGGCGAACACCATGGTGTAGGCGCGCGAAAGATCGTGCAGCAGATGGTCGGCGAAGTCGGGGGCAAGGGTCTGCCGCGGAATTGCCGCCGGGTTAACCGGCACACCTCTGCTGGCCGCGTCTTGTTTCAGCGTGGCAAGTGTCTTGGCGGCGGAGACGTTTTCGCTTCGGTTGAACTGGTTGGTCAGGATCATCGACATCAGGGCGGTTCCCATTGAGCCGCCCACCTGATTGGTGACGCTCATCAGCGTCGTGCCCCGGGCGATTTGGTGCGGCGTGAGCGCCTGCACCGAGGCGACCGACAGCGGCATCATGGTGCAGCCCATCCCCAGGCCCATAATCGCCAGCCCGACCAGCAGCGTGGGCAGGTAGTGCGCCTGTTTGGCCACGCCGAGGGCGAAGGTACCCAGGCCCGCGGTCATCAGCGCGATACCGACCAGCACGATCTTGCCCGGACCCTGCCTGTCCACCAGCGGTCCGGTCAACCGCATGGTCAGCATCGCCCCGAGCCCCTGGGGGATCATGTGTACCCCGGCCTGCATCGGGGTGTGGTGCAGCACCTGCTGGAAGTAGCTCGGCAGCAGCAGCCCGGCCCCGAAAAACGCAGTGGCGAAAACCAGCATCGTCACATTGGCCTGGGTAATCACCCGGTTCTGGAATAGCCGCAGATCGATCAGCGGGTGTTCCACACCGTGCAGCACGTGCACGACGAACGCAGCGATCAGGGTCAGCCCGATGACCGCCGGTATCACCACGTGACGGTCGGCCACCGTCCCGAAGCGCGGGATGGACGACACGGCGAACAGGAACGTGGCCAGCCCGGGCGAGAGCAGCAGGCCGCCAACCACGTCGAAGGTCTCCGACCGGGCCGGGTGATCCCGCGGGAAGACGAGGGCCGCGAGGATCGCGGTGACGATCCCGATCGGCAGGTTGATCAGGAAAATCCACCGCCAGCTGGAGGTCGCGATCAGCCAGCCGCCCAGGATTGGCCCGGCGATCGGGGCGAGCAGCATGGGGATGCTCATGATCGACATGAGACGACCGAGCCGCCCCGGGCCGGCCTCGCGGGTCATGATCATGAAACCCAAAGGCAACAGCATTCCGCCGGCAACACCTTGGATGACCCGAAATACGATGAGCTGCAATATGGTTGACGCCACAGCGCACAACACCGAACTCAGCGCGAACGCCACAACCGTACCCATGAACAGCCGTTTGGTGCCGAACCGGTCGGCCGCCCAGCCCGTCAGGGGGATGACGGTCGCCAGGGCGAGGGTGTAGCCGGTCATCGTCCACGCGACGATGGCCTGGCTGGACCCGAATTCGGCGATGAAGGTGCGCTGCGCGACGCTGACGACGGTGACGTCGATGATCAACATCACCGTGGCCAGGATGCAAACGCCGGAGATGCGTAAGAGGTGGGCGTCGATTTTGTCCGGATAGACCCGTTCCGGGGAGTCAACGGCGCCGACCTGCCCGGCAGGGGCGATGGGCAGCGGCACCTTCTCCATAGTGGAGCTAAGCATATCGAACCCGTTACCGCAGCGACGACGGTATGGGTTTGCTGTCCGACGGGTCGCTTCCCGCCGTCGCCAAGCATGTCGATTTCCCGCCACAGCTAACTAAGTCGACACCCGCTCAGCTACCACGATTCGCGTGGTCGCGAGGGCTTCAAAGCGTTCCCACAGGGCCGGATATACGCCTGGCGTCTGCGTGTCCTTCACCAACCGGAAACCTCAGATCGGCAAACTACAAGCGTGTCTGGAAAACTGATCGTCTCGGTCTCGGGGATAGGGGAGCGGACCCTGGCCGACGTCGATGCGTTCTGCGCGCAGATGGATGCCCGCTCGGTGCCCGTCTCGCTGCTGGTGGCTCCTCGGCTCAGTGGCGATTACCGGCTCGACCGCGACCCGCGCACCGTCGAGTGGCTGACCAATCGACGCACCGGCGGGGACAGCATCGTCCTGCATGGCTACGACGACGCGGCCACCAAGAAGCGGCGCGGCGAATTCGCCATGCTGCGCGCACACGAGGCCAATCTGCGGCTGACGGCCGCCGACCGGGTGCTCGAGCACCTCGGGTTGCGCACCCGGCTGTTCGCCGCTCCGGGTTGGGTGGTGTCACCCGGTGCAGTCAAGGCGTTGCCGCGCAACGGCTTTCGTCTGCTGGCCGATCTTCACGGCGTAACCGACTTGGTCCGGCACGACACGGTGCGGGCCCGGGTGCTGGGCATTGGTGAAGGCTTCCTGACCGAGCCATGGTGGTGCCGGATGGTGGTGCTGTCCGCGGAGCGGATCGCCCGCCGCGGCGGCGTGGTGCGAGTCGCCGTCGCCGCCCGCCAATTACGCAAGCCCGGGCCGTTGCAGGCGATGCTGGATGCCGTCGACCTGGCGGCGCTGCACGGTTGCACTCCGACGGTGTACAAGTGGCGGCCCGACAAGGCGGTTCTCGACGCCGCCTGAGTGACCCGCGCTAGAAGGTGACCGCGCTTTCTTCGGGTAGCACCTGGAAATCGGTGCTGGTCATCTCGGTGAGCCGGCCGTAGTAGATGCCGCGCGCATCGGGCGCGATGATGCCTTGGTGGATGGGTACAGCACGTGCCGGCGCGACGGCCCGCAAGTAGTCCACGGCCTCGGAGATTCGCATCCACGGCGCCGACGCCGGAGCGGCCAATACGTCCACCGGCTCGTCGGGTACGAACAGCGCGTCACCCGGGTGCATCAGCCGCGCCCGATGGTCGCCATCGTCTACCAGATACGAAAGATTTTCTATCACAGGGATTTCCGGGTGTATCACCGCGTGGCGCCCGCCGAGCGCCCGGATCGTGAGCTCGCCGACTGACAGCTCATCGCCGACGTGCACCACCTGGAAGGGTGCGTCCAGTTGCGCCGCGGTCTGCGAGTCGGTGTAGAGGGCGGCCTGCGGATTGGCGTCGATGAGCGCCGGCAGGCGCGCGGGGTCGACATGATCGGGGTGCTGGTGGGTGACCAGGATGGCGGCCAAGCCGGTGATCCCTTCGAAGCCGTGAGCGAAGGTGCCGGGGTCGAAGAGAAGGCGCGTGTCGCCGAAATCGGCAAGTAGGCAGGAATGGCCGAAATGCGTCAGTTGCATGCCTACGATTGTGCCCCGGCGAGCGCGGTTTTGATGTGGGTAATCTGGGCTGCGCCGGTAAAGTCGGCGCTGAGCAAGATCTGAGCAAGATCTGAGGAGGAATGCCGGTGGCCCGGGTGGTCGTAAACGTGATGCCCAAAGCGGAGATTCTCGATCCGCAGGGCCAGGCGATTGTCGGTGCTCTGGGGCGGCTCGGGCACCCTGGAATCTCAGATGTCCGTCAGGGCAAGAGGTTTGAACTAGAAGTGGATGACGCCGTCGACGACACGGTGCTCGCTGAGATCGCGGAGTCGCTGCTGGCGAACACAGTGATCGAGGACTGGACCATAAGCCGGGAGCCGCGGTGACCTCGCGGATCGGCGTTATCACGTTCCCCGGGACACTCGACGACGTGGACGCGGCCCGGGCGGCGCGGCGGGTGGGTGCCGAGGCCGTCAGCCTGTGGCATGCCGACGCCGACCTCAAGGGCGTCGACGCCGTGATCGTCCCCGGTGGGTTTTCCTACGGCGACTATCTGCGGGCCGGCGCGATCGCCCGGTTCGCGCCGGTGATGTCCGAAGTGGTCGCCGCCGCGGGCCGGGGCATGCCGGTATTGGGTATTTGCAACGGTTTTCAGGTGCTGTGCGAGACGCGGCTGCTGCCCGGTGCGCTGACCCGCAACGTGGGCTTGCACTTCGTGTGCCGCGACGTGTGGCTGCGGGTGGTGTCCAATTCGACGGCGTGGACGTCGCGCTTCGAGCCCGACGCCGATGTGCTGGTACCGCTGAAATCTGGCGAGGGCCGATACGTGGCAGCCAAGGAGGTGCTCGACGAGCTAGAGGGTGAGGGCCGAGTGGTTTTCCGCTACCACGACAACCCCAATGGCTCGCTGCGCGACATCGCCGGAGTCAGCTCGGCCAACGGCCGCGTCGTGGGGCTGATGCCACACCCCGAACACGCCACCGAAGCATTAACCGGACCGTCCGACGATGGGCTGGGCCTGTTCTACTCCGCCCTCGATGCCGTTTTGGCTGCCTAGAGTTTCGGAAATGCCTGCGGCCCTGCGTAATTCGCTGACTGCTTGACTCAGTGCGTCGGTGGCTTCGTGCGGGACCGCAAACGTCTGATCGTCGGTGAGTACCGCGACACCGAGCTGGTCGACGTAGCTCCACACCGTGATGTTCACTGGGGCGCCGGGCGAGAGCACACCGGTCGAGTAGATCTCGCTGACCCACGCGCCCCCTAACCGGCCGCGTTCCCGCGGTCCCGCGACGCTGGACCCCGCCCGGGGCCTGACCAACGTGTTGGCCGTGGGGCGGCCGGGCGACCCGCACAACGACGCGGACTGGTTCGTCACCGACTGGATGGATACCGCCCGTTCACAGCGGCTGCTGTCGTTTCAGCAGCACAGCTGGCCGGACATGCTCGCGGAGATGCGTGCCCTGGCCGGGTGGCGTCGCTATCCGGTGCGGTTGGCGGCACCCCTCGTGCGATTGGTGCTCAAACGTCGCGCCGCCTACCGCAACGCCCCAGGTCGTTATGCCGACCCGTGGGGCGCCATCCGGACCGAGATGGGCGAGCCCCTCTCCGACGTCAGCGACCGCATGCCGACGTCGTAGGGGCCGCTCAACTGGCGTTCCGAAGCAACGGCTGCTCGCCCTGGAACCGGCAAGGCAGCTCGATAACCGGGGTTACCTCCGCGAAGAGGTCGATCGCGGCCGTGACCGTGCCGTCGACGAAGGAGGCGAAGTCCTCGAGAGTCATGCTCTCGCCGATCCACTGCGACCTGCGGGCCACCACGCCGGTGCGCTGCGGGTCCGAGGAGCTGTGCACGATCGCCGTGACCGCGCGATTCTGCTGGTTCCACGTGTCGGCGAAGCGAGTCAACCAGGGCCGGTTGGCCGCGGAGTAAAACGACGCCGGAGTGACCCGAATGGTCACCACGTCGCTGAAGGACGGGGAGACCTCGAGGTGGACGTGCAGCCGCTGATGAGCGTTGACCACGAAGAAGTACTCGCCGTCGTGCTGGCCTCGGAAGAACCGCAGCCCGCAGCTGGACATGTAGCGTTCGATGAGGTTCGCGCAGGACGTGTTCATGTCGTTGATCTTGAGGCCCGCGGCTATGTGGATCCTTTGAGCCGAGCCTTCAAGGAACCAAGAATATGTTGAGAATTAGCTGAGTAACCGGGGGTGACATGGGATTGGCGGTCGAGCGGTTCGATCATGTCGTGGTGAATTGCCGCGACGTCGAGGCTAGCGCGGCCTGGTACGAGCGGGTGCTGGGCATGAAGCGAGAGACGTTCGGACCGTCGAACAGGACCGCGCTGGCCTTCGGAAATCAGAAGATCAACCTGCGACCCGTCGGCGCGCAAGCCGATGATCCGGACTGGGTCACCGGGTCCGTCGAAGCGGCCGGCTCCGAAGACTTGTGCTTCATCACCCGGTGCAGCGCCGACGAGGTACGCGCCCACCTCCTCGAATGCGGGGTTGACATCATTTCCGGACCGGTCACCAAGACCGGCGCATTGGGTCCGATGACGTCACACTACTGCCGCGACATCGACGGGAATCTCATCGAAATCGCCGTCTACTGAACCCGTCGCTACAGCGGATACAGGGCCGGAAGATTGACGACGATGGCCTCTTGGGTGCTGCGCGCGATCACGACTTCCGCGGGTGTGTCCGGATCGGGGTTTTCTTCCCGGTGCGGCAGATAGGGCGGGACGAAGATGTAGTCGCCGGGCCGTGTCGAGATACGCACCTCTTGGACGCCGTCGTGAAACACGAAGTCCGGGTTGCCGCTTCGCACATAGATCGCCGTCTCGGCTTCGCCGTGATGATGGTTGGCCGACGCGGCTCCCGGGGACACATGTGTCTCGCCCATCCACAGCTTCTCGGTACCCACCGAGCGTCCGCTCAACGCGGCGAAACGCCGCATCCCCTCCGACTGCGCGGTGTCCGAAGTGATGTCCGAGGCCTTGACGTGGTGCACCTTATTACGGGTGACTTCCGTTGTCCCCGAATCAAGATCGGGGTGAAATCCGTCCGAAGTTGCCATGGGCGCTCCCTGCTCGATTATCTTCTTGCGCTGATCACGCTACGCGTCACGCAGCTCAGCCACAATTCACTGACCGTCGGGAAACACGGCACCGCATGCCACAACCGAGCGATCGGGACCTGACCGGCGACGGCGATGGTCGCCGAATGCAGCATCTCAGTGACACCGGGACCGACCAACGTCACTCCGAGTAGGTGCCCCGCATCCTGGTCAACGACCATCCGCGCGTGGCCTGTGTACCCGTCGGCATACAGCGTCGGCTCCCTTGACGACATCACCGATTTCGATGTCCACCGTGTGTACCCGGTGGCCGGCCTGCACTGCCTGCTCGGCCGTGAGCCCGACGGCGGCGGCTTCGGGTTCGGTGAAGAACGCCTGCGGCACCGCGTGATGGTCGGCGGTCGTCACGTGCACTCCCCACGGTGCGGTGTCCAACGGCGTTCCCGCCGCCCGGGCCCCGATCGCCGCCCCCGCGATGCGTGCTTGATACTTGCCCTGATGAGTCAGCAAGGCCCGGTGATTGACGTCGCCCGCGGCATAAAGCCAGCCGCCATCAACGGCGGTGACTCGGCAGGTGTCGTCCACGTCGAGCCAGCTGCCCGGACTCACGCCCACTGTCTCGAGGCCGATGTCGTCGGTGAGCGGTGCGCGGCCCGTCGCGAAAAGCACTTCGTCGAACTGTAATTCGGTGTCACCGTCCAATTCGAGGGTCACCGGCCCCCCGGGGTCGGGGCGGCGCAGCGCCCGGACGTTCACGTCCACCCGGACATCCACGCCGGCGTCGGCGAGTCCGCGACCGATGAGTTCGCCGACAAAGGGCTCCATCCGCGGCAGCAGCCCGGAGCCTCGAGCCAGCAGGGTGACCGAGGAGCCCAATCCCTGCCACGCCGTGGCCATTTCGACGCCCACGCCGCCGGCACCGATCACCGCCAGCCGCGCCGGGACCTCGCTGCTGTCGGTGGCCTTGCGATTGGTCCACGGCCGTGCTTCGGTAATGCCCGGCAAGTCCGGCAGCACCGGCCGGCTTCCGGTGCAGATGACAACCGCGTGCCGCGCGGTGAGCGCCGTTTGCGCACCGCTGGAGGTGGTGACCACGATGCGGCGGGGACCTTCCAACCGCCCGTGACCGCGGACCAGGGTCGCACCTATCCCGGCCACCCAGTCGGCCTGGCCGGTGTCGTCCCAGTTGTCCACGTTGCGGTCGCGACGGCCGAACACGCCTTGCGCGCTGATCGAACCGGTGGCCGCCTCGCGTGCACCGTCGATCTGGCGGACCTCGGAGAGGGCGATGACGGGTCGCAGCAACGCCTTGCTGGGTACGCATGCCCAATACGAACATTCGCCGCCGACGAGTTCGCGCTCGACGACCGCGACACTCAGGCCGGAAGCCCGGGCGCGCTCGGCGGCGTTCTGCCCGACCGGGCCGGCGCCGAGCACGATGACGTCGCAGTCCTGTTGGGGGATCACGCTAGTTGCTGCGCGAGCTGGTGCAGGTCGTCCACGACCAGGTCGGGCTGCGGCAGGTCAGCAACCTGCAGCGGCGGGTTACCCCAGCGGGTGATCAGGGCCGTACTGAAGCCGACATTTTGTGCGCCGAGCAGGTCCCACACGTGCGCCGCGACCATCATGCACTCGGTTGGGGCTATCGCGAGCTCCTGGCACACGTACCGGTAGACCACCGGCGACGGCTTGAAGGCACGGCACGGATCGACACTCAACATTCGCTCGAAAAGCGGTGCTAGACCCGCGGTTTCGAGCGGCGTCGGCGACTCCGGATCGGGTGGCGAATTCGTCAGCGTCACCAGGCGAAAACCAGCGTCACGCAAGCGGGTTAATCCCGTCGCGGTGTCGGGGTGTGGCGGCATCGCGAGCATCGCGGTCTTCAGGGCACGCACGTCGTCCTCGGTGATGTTGATCCGATAGATGTCGGCCAGCATGCCCAGAACGCCCTGGCCGAGGGTGAAGAAATCCACATAGCATTCCGACAGGGTGACGGTCATCGAGTACATGACGAGCTGACCGAACCATTCGCGCAGTACCTTCGGATCGCCGAACATCTCACCGAAAAGCGTCGCGATGGAATCGATGTCGATCAGGGTCTCGTTTACGTCGAACACGAGCACCGACGGTTGTCTGGGCGTACTCGACGCCGTCATTACGTGCGTCCGAGCACTTCATCGGTGTCGAGCCCCCGGTCGACACCGTGCGGGACGACGGTTTGACCCGGCTCGAGCTGGAGCTGTTTGTCGTCGAGGTACACGTCGATCTTGTCGGGCTCGAAGGACACCAGGTCGCTGACCCTGCCAACCTCGGTCCAGGCGTTCGCGTAGGACCAGGCCGCACGTTTATGGCTGCCGATGTCGTAGTAAGAGGCGATGCCCTTGTACGGGCAGAAGGTTTGTCCGTCAACGGGTTTGAGCGCCGATTCGTCGATATCCTCGCGCGGCACATACCAGCGTGGCGCGAAGCCGGATTCGTATAGCGCCAACGGGTGCTGAGTATCGGCGATCACTTGTTCGCCGTCCCGCACCACGAGATGCCGCGAAGTGGATCGGATGTCGATGCGGTGGTAGGCGTCGGCGGCATGCCCGACGATGCGTTCGTCTTCCTCGTAGAAGGCATCCATGGCGCGCCAGGCGAACGCGATGCGGCCAGCGAGAACCGCTGCGTGCTGCGGCAATTCCGTGTGCTGCCAGGCCGCGTGGTTGGCTTCACGGTCTGCAGCCTTGATGGTGAACCAGCGGGACGCTCCGAGGTCTTGGTGCTGGGTCACCCGATCCTCGGCGATCAGAGTCCCCGATTCGATGTCTTCTTTCGGAAAGTAGGCGACCGGGTAGCGGCCCGGTTCGTGCAGCAGGACGACGTCCGCGCTGTCGGCGATCCAGCGGTCAGCAAAACGCACCCGCATCCGGCGACGCAACGGCTCGGCGAACAGCAGCCGCGGCGGCAGCGGTTGTTCTGTGAGGAAGTGCCCCACCGACCCCTTAGCGAGCGGGCCCTGTTGCCATGCCAACCCCATCGTCATGTCCTTTCGAATGCGAATCCTGTTCTCGGAAAGCATCAATCCATCACGACGACCAACTTGCCGTCGGCTTCGCCGGCCTCCATCACTCGGTGGGCCTCGTGAATCTGGTCGAACGTGAAGACGCGCGCCGGCTTGGCCTCGAGCTTGCCCTCAGCCACCTGTTGCGCGATGTCTTGTAGCGGTACATCGGAGAGCGGAAAATCCGGAGTCCCAAACACGAAGCTACCGAAGAAGTTCCAATTGACACCGCTGGCCATGCGCAGCAACGGATTGAAATCGCCGATGGGGTCAAGCCCGCCCAGCCATCCGGCCAGGCATGCCGTGCCACCGCGACGGAGCATGTCGAGCGAGTCGAGGATGGTGCTGTTGCCCACCAGGTCGAGGACCGCATCGATCTGCTTCGATTCGGGTAGGTGGGCGGCGAGGTCATGCCTCTCCAACTCGACGCGCGACGCGCCCAACTTCTCGAGCAGGGCGAAACGCTTGGGGCTACGCGCGGTGGCAATCACGCGCGCACCCGCCGCGACGGCCATCTTCAGTGCCGCCTGCCCCAACGACGATGTCGCGCCGCGTAGCACCAGTGTTTGTCCGGCGGTCAGGCTGAGGTTGCGGAACAGGCATGTCCAAGCGACCGCGTAAGTTTCGGGCAACGCGGCCAGATCTGACCACGGCAGGTCGGCCTCGATCAGGGCGACGTTTGCTGCGCGCACGCGCGTGTATTCGGCGTAGCTGCCGTTGATGGTTCGTCCCAGCCCGCCCATCAGCGCCGCCACCTTGGCGCCGACCGGAAATTCGCCTCCGGGGCAGGAATCGACGATGCCGACGCACTCGATGCCGCTGACTTCGGCGGCCTCGGCCCATTCTCCTCGACGCATGTGCAGCTCGGCGTGGTTGATTCCGAATGCCTTTACTTCGATCACCACCTCGCCGTCTTTGGGTAGCGGCTTGGGGAGGTCGGTGTACACCAGGCTGTCGAGGCCGCCGAAGCCGTTCAAGATGATCGCGCGCATGGTTTCCCCGCCGGGCCGTTCACGTACCAGGGCTGGTGCGGTGGGCAGCGTGCCGGCGGAAGTAGCTGCGGCGGTTCCCATGAAATTCGTCTCCCCCCAATCATCAGAAGGCCTTGCGAAGTCGGATTGCGAAGGCCCGCCGCTCTCAACCGAATGGGCTAACTAACCCATTATTAGCGGCAGATGAACCCAAATGTCTAGGGCGCATGCTCAGGATTTGGCTCTTTGACGGGATCGGCCGGCGCGTACCTTGGGCTGCGGCGCAAAGGAACGCACATAGTCGACCGCGGCGTTGACGGCGACCCGCAGCGGTTCGGCGTCGCGGGTGGCGTGGGTGACCATCGCGCCGCCCTGATGCGCGATGACCAGCGCCGAGGCGAGGTGGCGCGGGTCGGCGTCGTTGCGCAGATCCCCTCGTTGCCGCATCGCCGTGAGCCCCCTGTGGAACAAGCCCAGCCACTCGTCATATCCGTCAGCGAGGTCGTCTCGGATTTCGTCGTCGGCGTCGATGAGCTCACCCGCCAGCGAACCGTAGACGCATCCCCCCAACAGGTACACGGTGTCGATGTCGGCCACACACGCATCGGCCCACGCCTGCAACGCATCGAGACTGTCAAGCGTGCCGAGCTGCGGCTGAGTGTGAAACGACACGACGTCGTTGCGCCGTGCGGCGATGACGTGGCGGGTCAGGTCGCGCTTATCACGAAAATAGTGCGAGACCTGGGAGCCGCCCACCCCGGCGGTGCTGCGCACCTCGTCGATGCTGGTGTTGGCGACCCCTCGTTCGAACATGAGCTTCGCGGCGGCGCCGATGATTCGCGCTCGGGTGGCCAGGCCTTTGCGGGTGAACCGAGCCGTGCTGTCGTCGTTCATCGGCTGGCCTTGGCCGTGGCACGCCGCGCGCGGGGACGGCGCGGCGGGCGCGGAGCTCGTTCGGCGGGGTCGGTCGCGAACATGCGCAGATAGTTGACCGCGAATCGAATGGCGTCGGCGTGCGGCCATTCCGCCCGATAGGTAAAGGCCAATGTGCCGCCGCCCTGGTGGGCGCAGACGATCGCCATCGCCAACCGTCGTGGGTCTGCGTCGGCGACCAGAATGCCGCGGTCCTTCATCCGCTCGATCGCCGCTTCTAGCAACTCGATCCACTGCCAATAGCCCGCGGCCAACGTGGCACGCGTGGCGTCATCGGACTTCGCCAGCTGTGCGGTCAGGGCGTGGAAAGTCGGTGTGCGGCCGGAGGTTCCGATGCGTCTGAGGTAGCGCATGTTGAGGTCGATCCACCGTTCGAAGTCGTCGAACGAATCCAGGTTCCCAAGCTTGGGCTGCCGATGAAAGTCCAGCACCACCCCGATTTGGCGCCGGACGACCGCGCGGATGAGCGAGCTCTTGTCGGTGAAATAGTGTGCCAGCTGAGAGCCGCTGACCGAGGCGGCCTTTCGCACGCGTTCCATGTTGGACGCCGTTAGACCCTCGGTGACGATCAGTTGGGCGGCAGCCTGCACGATCCGGTCCCGGGTGGCGCGCCCCTTGGGGGTCAACGGTTGTTCGTCCTGAACGTCGGGATGGGCCATCGCGTCAGGCTAACCCCCCGGTACCTCCGGATTTGGGATATTCAGCCCATTGCGCGAGCGGGTCGGCATGGCATCGGCGCGCCTCCGTCAGGCGGGCACGTGGACCTTTGCCAGGAAGTTTCGGATCAACTCGGCGACCTCGTCCAGCGCGGACTCCAGCAGGAAGTGCCCGCCGTCGAGCAGGTGTATCTCGGCATCGGGCAGGTCGTCGGCAAACGCCTCGGCGCCGGCCGGACCGAAGATCTCGTCGCCGCAACCCCACACCGCCAGCAGCGGCACTCGGGAGGCCCGGAAGTATTCGTGCACGCGGGAGTACAGCGGTGCGTTGGTGGCATAGTCGCGCAACAGCTTTAGTTGCACCTTGTCGTTTCCGGGTCGGGAAATCAGCGCGTAATCGTGATACCAGGATGCGGGGTCGACCAGCGTCTCGTCGGGTACACCGGTGAGGTATTGCCATCGGGTGGCGTCCAGCGTGAGGAACTGCCGGACCGCGGCCTCGTTGTCGGGTGTCTGCTCCGTTTGATAGGCCCGGACGACCTTCCAGAAGCTCTCGACAAAGCCAGCGTCATAGCCGTTCCCGCTTTGGCTGATGATCGCCGTGATCGCGGTCGGGTCGCGCAGCGCCAGTCGCCATCCGATAGGGGCGCCGTAGTCCTGCACGTACATCGCGTACCTGTCGATTCCCAGGGTGCCCAGCAGGCCCGCGGTGAGATCGGTCAAGGCGTCGAAGGTGTAGTCGAACTCCTCGACGGGCGGCGCGTCAGACAGTCCGAAGCCAAGATGATCCGGCGCGACCACGTGGTAGCGATCCGCGAGGGCCGGGACCAGATCGCGGAACATGTGGGAGCTGGTCGGGAATCCGTGCAAGAGGGCCACCGTGGGTGCGTCGGGGTCGCCCGCCTCACGATAGAACAGCCGATGACCGTCGATTGTGGCGTAGCGGTGATGAACAGCAGGCATGACGCACCCCTCTGCGCATTTTGGGTTATATAACCCAGTATGCACCAAAATGATGGGGCGCAACAGTGTCCGTGGCCCGTATTGCAACACGCACGGGTATGAAATATTCTGGGCCAGCCATCCCAATTTACGATGCATGCCGGACCGGAGGAGAACGTGCACGATGGGTACCTCGGACGAGGACGGCAAACGCGACTACACCCCCTCCGCGTGTTGTTTGCAATGATCAATACGTTCGTTACCGGCATGACGCTGAAGATCGACGGCGGCGAGCCGCTGGTTTGAGGCTGGAGGGAGTCACAGTGGGCAGGCTTCTATCAGTGAACGTGGGCATGCCCAAGAACGTGCACTGGCGGGACAAAACGGTCTACACCGGGATATGGAAGACCCCGGTCGACGGGCCGGTCATGGCACGGCGCCTCAACCTCGACGGCGACGGCCAGGGCGATCTCGCCGGCCACGGCGGCGAACAACGCGCCGTCATGGTGTACCAAATCGAGTCGTACGACTTCTGGAAGTCCTACCTGAAGCGCGATGATCTGCAACCGGGTCACTTCGGGGAGAACTTCACCATCACGGGCCTGGCCGATGACGAAGTCTGCATCGGTGACCGTTACCGGATCGGGGAAGCCGAATTCGAAGTCACCCAACCGAGGGTCACCTGCTACCGCATTGGTCTTCGCCTGAACGAGCCGGAGATGCCCAACCTGCTTGTGGCCCAGCACCGTCCGGGCTTCTACTTTCGCGTCATCACCGAGGGAAGGGTCCGGGCCGGGGACGACATCGTGCGGACTCGGCGTGGCCGCCACGAACTCAGCGTCGTCGACGTCGACGCGCTGCTTTATCTGCCAAACCGCAACATCGAACAACTCCGCAAGATCATCGACGTTCCCGCGCTGAGCCCCGGTTGGCAACAGTCGTTCAACGAAATCCTGGCAGCACACGAGACTTCGGCGGCGCCGAGCACTCCGCCGATCGGAATCGAGCCGGGGTGGAACGGATTCCGGGCATTGCGGGTCAGCGCGGTGCATCGTGAGAGCGATAACGTGCTGTCGATCTGTCTTGAGGCCGACGACCAGGCTTCGCTGCCGCGGGCGCTTCCGGGCCAGTACCTGACCGTGCGAGTTCCCGGCGCCGCCGACCAGACGCCGCTGCGCAGTTATTCGCTGTCCGGTGATCCCGGCACCGGAGGCTACCGCATCAGCGTCAAACGCGAAGAGCAGGGCCTGGTGAGCCAGTGGCTGCATGCCCACATCGAACCGGGGTCGGTGATCGAAGCCGCCGCTCCCCGTGGGAATTTTTATCTGGGCGATGACGACTCCGCGGTCGTCTTGATCTCGGCGGGAATCGGTGTCACCCCGGTCCTGGCCATGCTGCACGCGCTATCGGCCGCGGGCAGCGGTCGCGACATCTGGTGGCTGCACACCACCCGAAATCGCCAGACCCAGGCGTTTGCAGCCGAAGTCACGACGCTGATCCAGTCGTTGCCCCACGCGCGGCAACACGTGCTCTACACCCAGACCGACGGGCGCATGGATCAACGGTTCATCGCGAGCCTGGACCTGCCCACGGACGCGGCGGCCTACCTTTGCGGCCCAACACAATTCATGACTGATATGCGCGACGCACTCACCGCCCTGGGATTCGACCCCGCACGCATCCACAGCGAATTATTCGGCGCGCTTCCGGCCATCAACCCCGGCGTCGTCGACACGGGTCGGCACCCGCCACCGCACCAGCCCCCCGGAACGCCAGGCACCGGACCGTCGATCACCTTCTCGCGCAGCGGGCTAACGGTCGATTGGTCGAAGGACTACTTCAGCATTTTGGACCTGGCCGAAGCCTGCGACGTGCCAACGCGATTCGCCTGCCGAAGCGGGGTCTGCCACGTATGTGTCACCGGGCTGGTAGCCGGGGAGACCACATACGTCCAGTCACCGCTGGAGCCACCCGAACAGGGAACGGTGCTGATCTGCTCGGCGGCTCCAACGACTGACTTGGTGCTGGATCTGTAGCTCACCTACAGGCTCAGCGCGACCGACGCCTCAGCGGTGTAGCACAGGAACGTCAGTGTCTCCTGCAGGTAGAGCTGCACGGTCTCGGCGTCATGGCTGGTGTAACCGATCGAGACGTCGGTGCCCAGCTGCAGGTCGAAATCTCCGCCGCGAGTGGTCAATACGAAAGCCCCGTCGATGGCAGGCGCCCAGATGATGTCTCCCGGCACCAGCCGGTCGATGTGTTCAAGGATGGGATACCCGTGTTCGGTGGTCTCGCTGACCTTCTTGTATACCTCGGCCGAGAGCAACACCGAGTAGGGACCGTCGACGCCCGCCAGTCGCAGCTCGGAGATCGCCTGGGTGATGACGTCGGGGATCTCGCGGGGATCGGCGGGCAGCGTCAGCGGGTTGTTCGAGCTCGCGCCGCGAATGCCCTCGATCGACGCGGCTGCATAGCCCTCGAAGATGGCTCGGTCCTCGATGAACGCCAGCTTCTTGGCGGCCGCCTTCACCGGATCCCAGTCGGAGTCCTGCGCACCGCGCTCGACGTTGTCGATCTCGACACGCGACAGCGTGAACGGAACCCGCAGGCGGACAAGCGGTTTGCTCTCTCGCAGGTGAGCCACCACGCCGTCGGAGGGTGCTTCGACATCGAGGAGCCGGCCCGTGCTGACCGCCGCCGTGACCGGCCCACCGGGATCGCTCACGTCGACCACCCGTCGCCCGGCGATATGGCGCTTGAACGTCCGCGTCGCCTCCAATTCGATTTCCGTCCACGCAACGTCGGTGACCGGCGCCACATTGCGGTACAGGTTGTTCGTCATTAAGAGGTTCCTTTCAGGCTGCCGATCGAAAGTGAGCCGTCATCCGAAGCGGGTGCCGCCGGGCGCTCCGTCACCAGCGGAGCGGGCAGGGGTGGTGGGTCGTCGAGGAAGTCGACGGTGGGGGAGAAGAACAGCCCGCCGGTGACTGCGGTGGAGAAATCCAGCACCCGATCGGTGTTCCCCGGCGGGTCGCCGAGGAACATGTTGCGCAGCATTCGTTCGGTGACCGCAGCAGTGCGCGAATAGCCGATGAAGTAGGTGCCGTATTCGTCCTTACCGAGTTCGCCGAACGGCATATTGTGCCGCACGATCTTTTGCTCGTTGCCGTCGTCGTCCTCGATCACGTTGAGCGCGATGTGTGAGTTGGAAGGCTTCACGTCGTCGTCCATCTCGATGTCATCCAGCTTGGTGCGGCCGATCACGTTCTCCTGCTCGGTGACTGACAGCGCCTCCCACGACGGCATGTTGTGCAGGTACTTCTGCACATGGACATAGCAGGAGCCGGTGAAGTCCGGATTCTCGTCGCCGATTGCGGTGGAGCTCATGGCGATTGGGCCGTCGGGGTTCTCGGTGCCATCGACGAAGCCGAGCAGGTCACGGTTGTCGAAGAACTTGAAGCCGTGCACTTCGTCGACCACGGTCACCGCGCCGGCCATCGACTTGAGGATGCGTCCAGCCAGCTCGAAACACACATCCATCGCTTCGGCCCGAATGTGGAACAACAGGTCCCCCGGTGTGGCCGGTGCTTCGTGCCTCGGGCCTTTCAGCGCGATGAATGGATGCAATTCCGCGGGTCGCGGGCCACTGAACAACCGGTCCCATGCCTCGGAGCCGATTGAGGCAATCGCCGACAGATGTTTGGTCGGATCGCGGAACCCGATTGCGCGCACCAACCCGGATAGGTCGGGCAATGCGTCGTGCACGCTCGCCTCGCCGCCATCGTTGATGGTGACCACAAGGAAAATCGCGGCGGGCGTCAACGGCGCGAGTATGGGCTGCGGCTGATCCGAAGGCACTCTGCGACCCTAGCGTGGCGACGCCAAGCGCTAAAAGCGATGATGTTGGAATGTCGGCCAGCGCCGCGGGTCTCTGCCAGTTCATCGACGCCTCTCCGTCGCCGTTTCACGCCTGCGCGACGGTCGCCGCACGCCTGAGCGATGCCGGGTACACCGAACTCGACGAAGCCGAACGCTGGCCGGAGCAACCGGACCGCTACTTCACCGTCCGCGCCGGCTCGCTGGTCGCCTGGAACAGCCAGGGCCCCACGGGCCCATTCCGGATCGTCGGCGCGCACACCGACAGCCCCAACTTGCGGGTCAAGCAGAACCCTGACCGACTGGTCCTGGGCTGGCGCGTCGTGGCACTGGAGCCGTATGGGGGAGTGTGGCTGAACTCGTGGCTCGACCGCGATCTGGGTATCAGCGGGCGGCTGTCGATACGGGACGGCTCCGGGCTCAGCCACCGGCTGGTCCGGATAGACGACCCGATTCTGCGGGTGCCGCAACTGGCCATCCATCTGACCGAGGATCGTAAGTCCGTCACCCTGGATCCGCAGCGACACGTCAACGCGGTCTGGGGATCTGGCGAGGCGGCTTCCTTCATCGCCTATGTCGCCGAGCGGTCAGGCGTGGCCGCCGCCGACGTACTGGCGGCCGACCTCATGACGCACGACCTGACCCCGTCGACGGTGGTCGGTGCCGACTCCAGCCTGCTGAGCGCTCCCCGGCTGGACAACCTGGCCAGTTGCTACGCGGGCATGGAGGCGTTGCTGGCTGCCCAGCCGCGCGGCTTCCTGCCCGTGCTGGCCATCTTCGACCATGAGGAGGTCGGCTCGACTTCCGATCACGGCGCGCAGTCCAACTTGCTGACCAGCGTCCTGGAACGCATCGTGCTCGCCGGCGGGGGCGGGCGGGAGGACTACCTGCGCCGGCTGCCCGTCTCGCTGCTGGCTTCGGCCGACATGGCGCATGCCACCCACCCGAACTATCCGGATCGCCACGAGCCCGGCCACCTGATCGAGGTCAACGCCGGTCCGGTGCTCAAGGTGCACCCCAATCTGCGGTACGCCACCGACGGACGCACGGCCGCTGCGTTCGAGCTGGCCTGCCGACAGGCCGGGGTCGCACTGCAGCGTTACGAGCACCGGGCCGACCTGCCGTGCGGTACGACGATCGGGCCGCTGGCCGCAGCCCGCACCGGCATCCCTACCGTCGACGTCGGCGCACCGCAGCTTGCGATGCACTCCGCGCGGGAGCTGATGGGCGCTTACGACGTGCCCAAGTACTCGGCGGCGATGCGAGCGTTCTTGTCGCCCGACTAACTGTCGGTGCGAGACACGCCGTTGAGGATCGCGTCGAGCAGGCCGTCGAATTGTCGGCTCATGCCGCCGGCCGGCTGCGCGAGCGCATGCAAGAGCATCGTCCCGACGATTGCGGTGGCGATGGCCTCGATGTCCGTATCGGGGCGCAACTCCCCGGCCTCGACGGCTTTGCGGAGCCGCGTTGCCAAGCCTGCGAGTTGCGGAGCGCTCAACTGGCGATACAAATCCTCGCCATCGCTCGGGCGAGCGGCGGCCGCGGCGACGAGGGCTCGCACAAGAGCGGCGTTCAGCGGCTCGGCCAAGAATTCGGCGTGCTCGTCGAGCCACGTCTGCAGGTCTGCGCGGATGTCTCCGGTTTCGGCGACCGGAAACGATCCCGACCCTCCGTAGGCCTCCACCACCGCCTCGGCGACCAGCGGCGCCTTCGACGACCACCGCCGGTAGAGCGTCTTCTTTCCCACTTGCGCTTGCGCCGCAACGCTTTCCATCGAGAGTTCGGCGTAGCTGCGGGTGGTCAGCAGCTCCCGGGTGGCGTCCAAGATCGCGCGGTGCAGCCGACTGTCACGCGGCCGGCCGATCCGTTCGTCGGATACTGGCGGCTGGCGGGTCGGGTGGGCTACGTTCGTCGTGGACATTTAGGAAACGATACGTGTCGTTTCTTAGAAAGGACTCAACCTGTGAGCGCTCCCTCGTTGTCGGTGCCCAAGACCTGGGACGACATCACGCCCGCATGGATGTCGGCCGCGCTGGCCACGGACTTCCCCGCGACCCGGGTAGACACGGTCACCGTCGAACTCCGCGATGACGGCACCAACCGTCGCGCCCGACTGGGACTCACCTACCAAGCCGGGAACGGCCCCGCCACCGTCTTCGTCAAGGCCGCCGACCCCGCGCACAAAGCCATGATCCGCCTGACCAGCGGCATGTTCCATGAGCCGCGACTGTTCACCTGCGGGGTGCAATTGCCGCTCGAACACCCCGCCGTCTACACCGCGCTGATCGACGAGGCCGACTACGACTTCGTCATGGTCATGGAGGATCTCCGCGCGCGGGGCGCCGATCCCCGCGACGGCTCCCGACCGATGACGGTCGAGCAGGTCGCCACGGGAGTACGCGGCCTGGCCCGAATGCACGGCCGGTACTGGGGCGAACGCGTGCTGCGCGAGCCGGCGCTGCGATGGCTGGAGCCGTTCCTGCCGTGGCGGGGCATGGAGGCGGCACCGCTGCCCACCGCCCTCGAACGCTTGGGCAAGGACACGCCGGCGGAAGTTATGGCCCTCACCATCGACACGCTGATCGACTCGATCTGGAAGCCGTACGTCGCAACGTTGACCACGTCGCCGCAGACCTTGTTGCACGGTGATCCGCATCTGGGCAACACCTACCTGCTACCCAGCGGCGAGGTGGGGTTCCTGGACTGGCAGGTTGCCCGGCGGGGCAATTGGTCACTGGATCTGGGCTATTTCCTACAAGGTGCCCTGACCGTCAAGGATCGGCGTCGCAGCGAGCGCGACCTCCTCGCGGAATACCGGGACTCGCTGGGCCTGCCGGCCGACGAGCTACCGAGCACCGACGAGATCTGGTTGCGCTACCGTGCGTCGGTCGCACATGGGCTGGCCATCTGGCTGGTCACCGCCAGCGCCGGTGAGTGGCAGCGCACGGAAGTCTCAGTCGCACTGGCGCAACGGTATTCGTTCGCCTACGCCGACCTCGATACCCCGTCGGCACTGACCGAAATTACTGGCTGACCGTCTCACACCCCGGTCCTGCCGGTTCTGCCGAACAGCACCCCGTGGCCGCCTCCTAGCCCGCCGCCACCCTGGTTGTGGAAGTCATCGCCAAAGCCGCCCGTGCCGCCGTTTCCGCCGTTGCCCACCAGCAACCCGGCGGGGCCGTCGTCGCGTCCGGTTCCCGCCAGGCCGTTGGCCCCGTTGCCGATTAGTGGACGGTTCAGCAGCGCCTGGGTCGGCGCATTCACCATGTCGAGCGCGGCTTGCATGGGTGAGGTGTTGGCGGCCTCCGCGCTGGTGTAGGCGCTCGCACTGGCGCTCATCAGTTTCATGAAATGTCGCGGCCTGGGTGCTTAGGGCCCGATACGCCTGCGCGTGCGCGCCGAACAACGACGCTATGGCCGCCGATACCTCGTCGGCGCCCGCGGCGAGCACACCCGAAGTCGGGGCAAGCGCCACCGCGTTCGCTTCGCTAATCGTGGCGCCGATGTTTGACAGGTCGTTTGCGGCCGCCGTGACCATCTCCGGCATCGCGATTACGTATGGCATCGCGCGCCTCCAGGACGATGTGCAGAAAAAAAATCCTATCGCGCTCAAAGACGACGTATATGACTATTTGCTTGCCGGGGTTGGCGTTTAGAGTCAGTCGATATGGCGGTCAAGGTAGAGATGGTTACATTCGATTGCAGCGATCCGGCCAAGCTGGCCGACTGGTGGGCCGAGCAATTCGGCGGCACGGCTCAGGAGCTGCTGCCCGGCGAATTCATCGCGGTGACCCGGTCCGAGGGGCCCCGGCTGGGATTCCAGAAGGTGCCCGACCCCACCCCCGGAAAGAACCGCGTGCATCTCGACTTCAGCGTCGCGGACGTGGATGCCGAAGTGTCGCGGCTGAAATCGGCCGGGGCCACCGAGGTGGGCGGGCGCACGATCAGCGACAGCTTCCGCTGGGTGGTGATGGCCGACCCCGAGGGCAATGTGTTCTGCGTGGTCGGCCAGTAAGCGTCTGTTTCGGCGAGAGTGAAATGACGGCGCGAAATCGGCAGGCCAATTTCTCACCCTCAGAACACGCTCGGCGAGGGACGGCGACGCCGACCTAGACTGTCTCCGTGACGGACACCGTCGAACACGCCGCCGCCAGCCCCGACCAGCCGCAGCCGTTCCACGAGCTGGGCCTCAAAGACGACGAGTACCAGCAGATCCGCGAGATACTGGGACGCCGGCCTACCGACACCGAGCTGGCGATGTACTCGGTGATGTGGAGCGAGCACTGCTCCTACAAATCCTCCAAGGTGCACCTGCGCTACTTCGGCGAGACCACCAGCGACAAAATGCGGGCCGGCATGCTGGCCGGCATCGGCGAGAACGCCGGCGTCGTCGGCATCGGCGACGGCTGGGCCGTCACATTCAAGGTGGAGTCGCACAACCACCCCTCCTACGTCGAGCCGTACCAGGGCGCGGCCACCGGTGTCGGCGGCATCGTCCGCGACATCATGGCCATGGGTGCGCGGCCGGTCGCCGTGATGGACCAGTTGCGCTTCGGCGCCGCCGACGCCCCCGACACCCGCCGCGTGGTCGACGGCGTGGTTCGCGGCATCGGCGGCTACGGCAACTCGCTGGGGCTGCCCAACATCGGCGGCGAGACCGTGTTCGACGCCTGCTACGCCGGCAACCCGTTGGTCAACGCGCTGTGTGTCGGCGTATTGCGCCAGGAGGACCTGCATTTGGCGTTCGCCTCGGGCACCGGCAACAAAATCATCCTGTTCGGTGCGCGCACCGGGCTGGACGGCATCGGCGGAGTGTCGGTGCTGGCATCCGACACCTTCGACGCCGAAAACTCCCGCAAGAAGTTGCCCTCGGTGCAGGTCGGCGATCCGTTCATGGAGAAGGTACTCATCGAGTGCTGCCTGGAGCTCTACGCGGGCGGCTTGGTCATCGGCATCCAAGACTTGGGTGGTGCCGGGTTATCCTGCGCCACTTCTGAATTGGCATCAGCCGGCGATGGTGGGATGGCGATTCAACTCGACACCGTGCCGCTGCGGGCCAAAGAGATGACGCCCGCCGAAATCCTGTGCAGTGAGTCTCAGGAGCGGATGTGCGCGGTGGTCGCGCCGGAGAACGTGGATGCCTTCTTGGCGGTCTGCCGCAAATGGGAGGTGTTGGCCACCGTGATCGGTGAGGTCACCGACGGCGACCGGCTGCGCATCACCTGGCACGGGGAGACGGTCGTCGACGTGCCGCCGCGCACGGTGGCCCACGAAGGGCCGATATACCAGCGGCCGATCGCCCGCCCTGAAACGCAGGACGCCCTCAACGCCGACAGCTCGTCTGGGCTGCCACGGCCGAGCACCGGCGACGAACTGCGCGCGACTTTGATTGCGCTGCTTGGCAGTCCGCATCTGTGCAGCCGCGCGTTCATCACCGAACAGTACGACCGCTACGTGCGGGGCAACACCGTGCTGGCCGAGCACGCCGACGGCGGCGTGCTGCGCGTCGACGAGTCCACCGGCCGCGGCATCGCGCTGTCCACCGACGCGTCGGGGCGCTACACCCTGCTGGATCCCTATGTTGGTGCCCAACTCGCGCTGGCCGAGGCGTACCGCAACGTCGCCGTCACCGGTGCCACACCGGTCGCAGTGACCAACTGCCTCAACTTCGGCTCGCCCGAGGACCCCGGGGTGATGTGGCAGTTCGAGCAGGCGGTGCACGGCCTCGCGGATGGCTGTGTGGCCCTGGGGATTCCGGTCACCGGCGGCAACGTCAGCTTCTACAACCAAACCGGGTCCGCGGCGATACTGCCCACGCCCGTGGTCGGGGTGCTCGGCGTGATCGACGATGTCGCCCGGCGTATCCCCACCGGGCTGGGCGGCGAACCCGGAGAGACGCTGATACTGCTGGGCGACACCCGCGACGAGGTCGACGGCTCGGTGTGGGCTCAGGTGACGGCCGACCACCTGGGCGGGCGGCCGCCCGCCGTGGATCTGGCGCGCGAGAAGCTGCTGGCCGAGGTGCTGAGTTCGGCCTCGCGGGACGGATTGGTATCCGCGGCGCACGACTTGTCCGAAGGTGGCCTCGCCCAAGCGGTGGTGGAATCGGCGCTGGCGGGTGAAACCGGCTGCCGCATCGTGCTTCCCGAGGACACGGATCCGTTTGTGATGCTGTTTTCCGAATCCGCGGGCCGGGTGTTGGTGGCGGTGCCGCGCACTGAGGAGAGCCGGTTCGCTTCGATGTGCGAGGCGCGGGGACTGCCGGCCGTCCGCATCGGTGTCGTCGACCAGGGTTCGGACGCCCTAGAGGTGCAGGGCCTGTTCACCGTGCCCCTGGCGGAACTGCGCGCGACCTCCGAGGCGGTGCTGCCGCGATTTTTCGGATAGGTCGGTATGCCGGCCCGAGACAGCACCGCGCAGACCCGGCAGGCCGTGCTGGCCGTCGCCGATTGGCTGCGTGACGCATCACATCCGGAGCCCGACCGGGATGCCCTGGCGAAGGCGGTTCGCCTCACCGCGCGCACCCTTGCGGCACTGGCCCCCGGCGCCAGCGTCGAGGTCCGGATACCGCCGTTCGTCGCGGTGCAATGTGTTGCCGGGCCCCGGCATACCCGCGGAACACCACCCAACGTCGTCGAGACCGAGCCGCGGACCTGGCTGCTGCTGGCCACCGGGCTGTTGTCCCTGTCGGAGGCGAAGACCACCGGGGCGCTGGCGCTGTCGGGCTCCCGGGCCAGTGAGATTGCGCACTGGCTGCCCCTGATAGCTGTCAGCTGAATATAACCCTGAACTGCAGGTTTAGGCTGACGAGAATAGATTTCGGCCCGCCAACACGCCCGGCGGATTCGGCGGTGACGCCGACCTGCCCGTAGACTCCTGTACGTCACCATCCGTTCCCCGGGGAGCCGCCGAACCGTGACCGTCCAGGAACCCGAAGCACCCGAGCAGGACCTGAACTCACCCCGCGAAGAGTGCGGCGTATTCGGGGTCTGGGCCCCGGGCGAACAAGTCGCCAAACTCACCTACTACGGTCTCTACGCGTTGCAGCATCGCGGGCAGGAAGCCGCGGGGATCGCTGTCGCCGACGGCTCCCAGGTACTGGTATTCAAGGACCTCGGACTGGTCAGCCAGGTGTTCGACGAGCAGACGTTGGCCGCGATGGAGGGCCACGTCGCCATCGGTCACTGCCGCTACTCCACCACCGGCGACACCACATGGGAAAACGCCCAGCCCGTGTTCCGCAACACCGCAGCCGGCACCGGAGTTGCGTTGGGGCACAACGGGAATCTGGTCAACACCGCTGAACTTGCGGCACGCGCACGCGACGCCGGGCTGATCGCCAAGCGCGCCCCGGCCCCGGCGACGACAGACTCCGACATCCTGGGCGCGCTGCTCGCCCACGGCGCGGCCGACTCCACCCTGGAACAGGCGGCGCTGGAACTGCTGCCGACCGTGCGCGGGGCCTTCTGCCTGACGTTCATGGACGAAAACACCCTCTACGCGTGCCGCGACCCCCACGGGGTACGGCCGCTGTCGCTTGGACGCCTGGACCGCGGCTGGGTGGTGGCCTCCGAAACGGCCGCGCTCGACATCGTCGGCGCCTCGTTCGTCCGCGACATCGAACCGGGCGAACTGCTGGCGATCGACGCCGACGGCGTGCGGTCCACCCGCTTCGCCAACCCCACGCCCAAGGGTTGCGTCTTCGAATACGTGTACCTGGCCCGGCCGGACAGCACCATCGGTGGCCGGTCCGTGCACGGCGCTCGGGTGGAGATCGGTCGTCGGCTGGCCCGCGAATGCCCGGTCGAAGCCGACCTGGTGATCGGCGTTCCGGAATCGGGCACCCCCGCCGCGGTCGGATATGCGCAGGAATCCGGCATTCCCTATGGCCAGGGCCTGATGAAGAACGCCTACGTCGGGCGGACCTTCATCCAGCCCTCGCAGACCATCCGCCAGCTCGGTATCCGGTTGAAGCTCAACCCGCTCAAAGAGGTGATCCGCGGAAAGCGGCTTATCGTCGTCGACGACTCGATCGTGCGGGGCAACACCCAGCGGGCGCTGCTGCGCATGCTGCGCGAGGCCGGCGCTCTCGAAGTGCACGTGCGCATCGCCTCACCGCCGGTGAAGTGGCCCTGCTTCTACGGCATCGACTTCCCGTCGCCGGCCGAGCTGATCGCCAACGCGGTTGAAGACAAAGAGGAGATGCTCGAGGCGGTGCGGCATGCCATCGGCGCTGACACGCTGGGTTACATCTCGCTTAGGGGCCTGGTCGCGGCTTCCGAGCAACCCGCCTCGCGGCTCTGCACCGCGTGCTTTGACGGCAAGTACCCGATCGAGCTGCCCAGCGAGACCGTGCTGGGCAAGAACGTCGTCGAGCAGATGCTTGCCACCGCGGCGCGCGGTTCGGAGCTGGGTGATCTGGCAGGCCAGGACTTTCCAGAAGTACCCGTTGTTCGCTGACGAGAATTACCCGTCGATTACCTCTGGCCAGGTTGTGCATCTGATTCCGGCTGTGAGCGCCGCCCGGTAGCCTTTATCGCGATGACGGACTCCGGAAAAACCCACGGAAACGAGCTGGGCGCACTGGGCATCACTTATGCGTCCGCCGGGGTGGATATTGCCGCAGGTGACCGCGCCGTCGACTTGTTCAAGCCGCTGGCAACCAAGGCCACCAGGCCAGAGGTGCGTGGCGGACTGGGCGGATTCGCCGGATTGTTCGCCCTTCGCGGCGGCTACCGCGAACCGCTGCTCGCGGCCTCCACCGATGGCGTCGGTACGAAGTTGGCGGTCGCGCAGGCGATGGACAAGCATGACACCGTCGGCCTGGACCTGGTGGCGATGGTGGTCGACGATCTGGTCGTTTGCGGCGCCGAACCACTTTTCCTGCAGGACTACATCGCAGTCGGCCGGACGGTGCCCGAGCGCCTGAGCGCGATCGTCGGCGGTATCGCCGAGGGGTGCGTGCGGGCGGGCTGCGCGCTGCTCGGCGGTGAGACCGCCGAGCACCCCGGCCTGATGGAACCGGACCACTACGACCTCTCGGCCACCGGCATCGGTGTGGTCGAGGCCGACGACGTCCTGGGGCCCGACCGGGTGAAACCCGACGACGTCATCATCGCGATGAAGTCGTCCGGACTGCACTCCAACGGATACTCGCTGGCGCGCAAGGTCCTGTTGGAGATCGACCGGATGAACCTGGCCGGCTACGTCGAGGAGTTCGAACGCACGCTGGGCGAGGAATTGTTGGAGCCCACCCGGATCTACGCCAAAGACTGCCTGGCGCTGGCCGCCGAAACCCAGGTCCGCACGTTCTGCCACGTCACCGGAGGCGGTTTGGCCGGCAATCTGCAACGGGTCATCCCGCACGGATTGACGGCCGAGATCGACCGCGGCACATGGACACCCGCCCCGGTGTTCAACATGATCGCCATGCGTGGCCGCGTGACGCGCGAGGAGATGGAGAAGACGTTCAACATGGGCGTCGGCATGGTCGCCATCGTCGCGCCCGAAGACCAAGTCCGGGCCGAGGCCCTGCTGATGGCACGCCACCTGGATCCGTGGGTGCTGGGAACGGTCCGCAAGGGCGGCAAAGACGCTCCGCGAGCCAAACTGGTCGGGCAGCACCCGAGGTTCTAGGAACCGGGACTACCCGCAACTAGCACCGTGCCGATGCGAAGCGCATCGGCACGGCGAGGTGAGATTGGACTAGCGCCGCCAGTCGTCGTGATCGCTCCAGGACGCGCCCGGGGTGTCATCGAGGCCGTCGTCATCGTCCAAGCCGTCCGACCCGTTGGAGTCGTTGTCGCTCGTGCCCGACAGCTCGCGCTGAAGCCGCTCAAAATCGGTCTGCGGAGAGCTGTACTTCAGTTCTCGAGCAACCTTGGTCTGCTTTGCCTTTGCCCGGCCGCGGCCCATGGGGGGACCCCCTCGCGCAATAACGGAGCGGCCTACGAGTAGGCGGCTCCGATCTCTTGGTGTCGTTTATTGTCCTGCCGACAGTTTACCGTGCTTCGTGGTGGGGCGTCGGCGCCCCCCGCCGCTGTGGCGGACAACTTATAAGACTAGAGCGATCGCAAGCGCGGCGAAGCCGGGCGCAGCGGGTCGCGACCATTAGAACCAGTCACGCTAGCGTCCGCGCAACCGTTCGACGGCCAGTCGTCCGGCGCCGACGTCGTCGGCGGACGGCAGCGAGTCGGCGTCGATCACCGCGGCGGCTTGGGCTTCCGAACCCGTCACGAGTTCGGTTTCCGCCGTCAGGCCGCGCTTGAGCAGCGCCAGCGCGATCGGCCCCAAGTCCACGTGCTCGACGACGGTGCCGAGGCGTCCGACGGTGCGCCCGCCGGCCAGCACCGCATCACCGGTCGAGGGCCGCTCCGCCGACCCGTCGAGATGCAGCAACACCAGCATGCGCGGCGGTCTGCCGAGGTTGTGCACCCGCGCGACGGTCTCCTGGCCCCGGTAGCAGCCTTTGTCGAGGTGGACGGCTCCTTCACCGGGTGGGCCGATCCACCCCACTTCGTGCGGAATGGTGCGCTCATCGGTGTCGACGCCGAGCCGCGGGCGCAGCGCCGCCACCCGGTGTGCCTCATAGGCCCACACGCCGGCCGACCGCACGCCCGCCTGTGCCAGGCGGCCCTGCCAGTCGGCCGAAGCGGCGCGCGGCACCAGCAGGTCCAGTTCTGGTTGGCCGGCGCGAGCCCCGGGGGTCCGGCGCAGTAAGCCGCCCCCGGCGACCGGAACCGCCACCGATTCGGTCGGCAACGCATCCAGACCCAACGCGTCGAGCACGGCCCGGTCAGCCAATCGCGGACCCAGCAGGGTCAGCACCGCCGTGTCGGCGGCTTCCGGGGTCACGTCGGCCCAGAACACCATCTTGCGCAGGTATTGCAGCAGTGGTTCACCGCGCCAGGGTTCGGTGTCGAGGTGGGTGGTGCCACCCAGCTCGGTTTGGATCCAATGGTCCTCGACCCGGCCCTGACCGTCGAGGCTGAGGTTCTGCGTGCTGGCGCCTTCGGGCAGCTCGCTGACGTGCTGGGTCGACAGGCTGTGCAGCCAGGTCTGACGGTCGTTGCCGCTGAGGGTGAGCGCCGCGCGGTGCGAACGATCCACCAGCACCGCGCCGGTTTCGGCGGCGCGCTGCTCGCCCAGCGGGTCGCCGAAATGCCAGATCGCACCCGCGTCCGGTCCGGATTCGGGCGCGGGGACGGCGTGGGGGTTCACAGGTCAACTCTACGGACCGCGCGGCTAGGCTTCTCGTCCATGGCTGGGCAGACGACGGTGATCGTCACGCTGGACGGTGGCATCCACGAGCCGGGGACACCGCTGGTGTACTCCGATGACCTTGCCGTGGTTCGCGGCGACGGCATCTTCGAGACGCTGTTGGTCCGCGACGGCCGGGGATGCCTGGTCGAGTCGCATCTGCAGCGGCTGACCCAGTCGGCCAAGTTGATGGAGCTGCCCGCCCCGGACCTCGCCAGCTGGCGGCACGCGATCGACGTGGCCGCGAGGCAATGGACTACGGCGCCTGAAGGCGACGACGAAGGCGCGCTGCGGCTGATCTACAGCCGCGGGCGCGAAAGTGGCTCGGCGCCAACCGCGTACGTGATGGTCACCCCCGTGCCCGAGCGCGTCGCCGCGGTGCGCCGCGACGGGTTAGCCGCCGTGACGCTGGATCGCGGCCTGCCCGCCACCGGCGTAGACGCGATGCCCTGGCTGCTGGCCAGTGCCAAGACGCTGTCGTATGCGGTCAACATGGCCGCGCTGCGTCACGCCGCGCGCCAAGGCGCCGGGGACGTCATCTTCGTCAGCTCGGACGGCTACGTTCTGGAGGGCCCCCGCTCGACGGTGGTGATCGCCACACCCGAAAACGCGGGCAGTGACTTATGCCTGCTGACACCGCCACCGTGGTATCCGATACTGCGCGGAACCACGCAGCAGGCCCTCTTCGAAGTGGCCCGCACCAAGGGCTACGACTGTGACTACCGCGCGTTGCGCGTCGCCGATCTTTATGACGCGCAAGGGATCTGGCTGGTGTCGAGCATGACGCTGGCGGCCCGTGTGCATACCCTCGACGGACGGCGACTGCTCCGCTCGCCGATCGCCGCGGAATTCGCCGAACTGGTCGACGCCGCGATCGTCAGCGACCGCTGAGCCGGTGAAACCGGTTGTGATGACGCCTGACTGCGGGTACGTTCGGCCGTACACAAGGAAGGAGGTGGTCCGCGAATTGTTAGCTTCATGGACATGTGAGGTGGCTACGCGCTAGCTGCACCGGCTCGGAAGAGCTAGCGATTGTGCGCTGGCGAATTCCCCGTAGCCACCCGGCCCCCGAGCTTCCGGTTTTGTCCAACCAGGAGCAGCGCTCGGGGGCCGTTCCATGTCACGGGCCTGTCGACGAGAGTGGGGCCTATGGCGGATTTCAAAGCAGTTTGCGTACTTAAGGCCCACGCTCGGTGAGAACTCGACCTTGGCCGCGTCCGGTCTAGCCGGCGAATCGAGACAGCCGCGCCGACAGATGCGGCACCAGCCCGCCGTCGGCGTCTACTCGCTCCTCGACGTAGGCCAGGTCGCCGCCCTCCACGATCCCGTAGAGCCGTTTGGCGCCACCGACCAGCACGCCAGATCTGCTGCGCGCCAGGGCATCGGTGACCAACTCCCATGACGACTGGGTACGCGGCCGCCCATAGAACAATTCGATGTAACCGGCCGAGTGGGCCAGCAGCAGCTCGATGGCCTGGGACTCGGTTGGGTCGTCGGGATCGTTGACGAACCGCCAGAAGCCCGCCTCGCGCAGGCCGGGTTGCTGGTAGTCGCCGGTGTCGCTGAGTCGCCACGACCGGGCTTCCCAATTCAGGTAGTCGCTGCCGTCGTGGGAGACCACGATCTGCTGGCCGAACCGGTAGTCGCCGTCGGCCGCGCGGCCTTCGCCTTCGCCGCGCCATACGCCGACCAGAGGCAGCAACGCCAACAGCGCGTCATTGAGGTTGGCGCCCTCGCGCAGGTTCGCGGTATCGGCGGGAACGGGCAGATCGTCGAACGCCGGGATGTTGCGGCCCGCGGTCACCTTGGCGCGCTCAGCGGCGGCAGCCATGGCACGGTCGCCGGAGTCTTCGGTTCCGGGGGTTTCAGGGGTTTCAGGACTCACGATTCGTCAGTGATGAGCCGGTAGAGCGTGTACAGCGCAAACCACGAGATGGCTACGACTGACACGACCAGCATGATCTCGAAGAAGAGCACCACGGCAACAAGTCTATTCGCCTGTGCTGCTTCGAGGGTGGACCGGTCGCGCGTCAGGCGATCTTGACGTCAACCTCGTGGATGCCCGCTCCCGACGGGGCCACGATGGCGTCGCCGTTCCCGGACGCCGACAACGCGCGCAGTGTCCAGGATCCCGGTGCGGCGAAGAACCGGAAGTCACCGGTGGCCGAGGCGACGACCTCCGCGGTGAACTCGTCCGAGGAGTCGAGCAGCCGGACGAATGCGCCACCGACGGCCTCGCCGTCGCGGTCCACCACCCGACCGGTGATCACCGTTTCCTTTTCCAGGTCGACGCTGGCGGGCAACGTCAGTCCTTGCTTAGGTCCTGAGCACATATCAGCTTCCCAACTCGATCGGGGCACCCACCAGGGAGCCGTATTCGGTCCAACTGCCGTCGTAGTTTTTGACATTTTGATGTCCGAGGAGTTCCTGCAGGACGAACCAGGTGTGTGACGAACGTTCCCCGATTCGGCAGTAGGCAATCGTTTCTTTCTTGCCGTCCAGGCCGGCGTTTGCGTACAACGTGGCCAGCTCCCCATTCGACTTGAAGGTGCCGTCCTCGTTGGCGGCCTTGCTCCACGGAACATTGATCGCGCCGGGGATATGCCCGGGCCGCTGGCTCTGTTCCTGCGGTAGATGCGCCGGCGCGAGGATCTTGCCGGAGAACTCGTCGGGGGAGCGCACGTCGACCAGGTTCTTCACGCCGATGGCCGCGATCACCTCGTCGCGGAACGCGCGGATGGTGTTGTCCGGTGGGGCCGCGGTGTAGGAAGTCGCGGGCCTGCTGACGGAATCGGTGGACAGCGGCCGGGCGTCGAGCTGCCATTTCTTGCGGCCGCCGTCGAGCAGTTTGACGTCCTCGTGGCCGTACAGCTTGAAGTACCAGTACGCGTAGGCGGCGAACCAGTTGTTGTTGCCGCCGTAAAGGATCACGGTGTCGTCGTTGGCGACGCCCTTGTCACTGAGCAGTTTGGAGAACTGCTGGGCGTCGACGAAGTCGCGCTTGACCGGGTCTTGCAAGTCGGAGCGCCAGTCCAGCTTGATCGCGCCGGCGATGTGGCCGTCGTCATAAGCGCTGGCGTCCTCGTCGACTTCGACAAAGACGACGTTGGCGGCGTCAAGATTGCTCTCAGCCCAGTCGGCGGAGACCAGGACGTCCGAGCGTGCCATGGTGTGGATCCTTTCGGTTGCTGCTTTATGAATTCTTAAGCCGGGTGTGGAGTGCGACGGAAGCGAGCGACCAACGGGTAGAGCTGACAGCCCAGGCAGATGCCGAACGCCGCGTTCAGGAAGGCGGCCACCAGCGCGGCCGCGGTTGCGAAGACCCCGACCAAGAACGCCCCGCCGGCGAATGCGGCGGCGCCCGCGACGGCAAAGATCAGGCCGACGAGTTGGGCGAACTTCAGGGGCGGCACCGGTTCGCGCTCCTTGACCGGTCCCACCCGGGGCGCGACCACAGCGGCGAACACCCGGCCGTAGGGATGCCGGCGCGGTCCGGCTGCGGCGCCGATCGCGAAGATCACGGCTTGCAGGCCCAAGATGATCGCGGCGGCCGCCGGGCTGACTGCGGACACCAGCAGCGCGACGACCAAGACGGCAGTGGTGACCCAGGCGGCGAACCTTGGTCCCCGAACGTCGACGAGGTCCGCTTGGGTGGTTGTGGTGTTACTGCTCGACACGGGCTCTCCTAAATGTTCCTGCTGCACGGAAGGGTGGAGGCACGCCACGGTAAGGACCGAAGCTGCTCCGAGGCCTGCTCTAGGGCGCGGCGACTCAGCAGCTACAGCAACAACAACAACCCGGTACGCGGCACAGCTGACCTGCGCGGCGGCTGGCGAGCGAAGGCTCGATGCGGGCTGACACGTCGGACAGCTTACCTAACGACATGGTGATCAAGCCAACAGCGGTTTCAGGGCCGACCGCAGGTCGACGGATTTGGGGACGCCCGACGCCCGGAACTGCTGCCGTCCGTCGACGTCGAAGATCAACGTGGTGGGCAGCGACAGTACCGAGAAGCGGCGCGCGGCGGCCGGGTTGGCATCGAGATCGATTTCCACGTGGGCCACGTCGCCCAGGTCCGCGCACACCTCGTCGACCACCCGGCGTACCCGGTCGCACGGCCCGCACCAGGGGGCGCTGAAATGCACGACGGTCGGTCCGGTACGGGACAGGCCCAGGTCCGCGGTGGCGAGGTGGTCGGAGTCGGTGCCCGGCGCCGGCCTGATTTCCCGGACGCTTCCGGAGCGGCGGGTCATCAACCATCCGAGCAGGCCGGCTACCACCCCCGCGGTGACAATCGCGACCAGCACCGTACTCATGACTGCTTAAACCCGTCGAGCGTCAGAGTTACTCCCCCGGTGACGCCTTCGATGATGACGTCGGAGCCACGCGCGCCCTCGGTGGTCGGCGCTACCCCGAACGGGAGCCGCTGGTTGGGCAGTCTGGCGGTGAAGGCGCGCAGCACGGCGTCTCGTTTGTCGTCGGGGACGACGGCCTGGTCTGCGGTATCGGGTCCGGTCACGATGGCGGTGGGGGTGAACACCAGGGTCGCCTGGTCGTCGGGCGCGATGGCCAGGTCCACCGAGACGCTCACCCGGTGGTCGAAATTGGCCGACTTCGGTGTCCCGCTGAACACCAGCCCGTGGCTGCCGGAGATCCCCGACGCGGTGGTGCCGCCGGTGGCGTTGTTCGTTTCGGCGGGCGGTGCTTCCACCATCAGGTCGCTCATGCCCAGGTAGCGGCCCAGATGCATCGAATCGATGATGATGCGACTCTCTAGCCTGCCGACCGGAAGCTTGGCATCCGGCCTGATCAGCCACGACGCGTGGGCCAGGTCGACGGAGTACATCGTGGCTTCCAGCGTGGCCTTGCCCACCACCGCGTGATCGACGGCGTTGGCCTTGATTTCCAATTCGTTGTAGTGGCGGCGCACTGCCTGCGGGATGAACGGGAATGCCAGGATCGCGACGAACGGGTCGGATCCCAGATGTGCCGCTTTGCGGACGGTGGACGACAACCGGTATTCGGCGTAGATGCTGGTTCCATAGTCGACGCCGATGGCGCCGACGGCGATGACGGCCACCGCGATCGCCCCGACCACCACCCTGCGCATCCGCATATTGTGGCGCAAACCCCCGCGACTGGTCCGGCGCGGAGCCTGGTGGCGGGGCTCACACTGTCCCCGCTGATACCGCCCAAGGCCTGGTGGCACGTTATCGTTAGATGTCCTGGTAACAAACGCCACACGGTGTTAGCAATTTGGGGAACGGGATTCCCCCGAGGCTGGAGGGGGTCGTTGGAACTACTACTGCTGACCTCAGAGCTGCATCCCGATCCGGTCTTGCCGTCATTGTCGCTGCTGCCGCACACGGTTCGGACGGCCCCTGCGGAGCCATCCTCGTTACTGGAGGCCGGAACCGCGGATGCCGTGCTGGTTGACGCGCGCCATGATCTGTCGTCCGCGCGCGGCCTGTGCCGCCTGTTGAGCACTGCGGGGCGCTCGGTCCCGGTCCTGGCGGTGGTGAGCGAAGGCGGCCTGGTGGCGGTCAGCGCTGACTGGGGCTTGGACGAGATCCTGTTGCCCTTTACCGGGCCCGCCGAGATCGACGCTCGGTTGCGGCTGGTCGTTGGTCGCCGCGGCGGGCTGGCTGACCAGGAGAGCGCGGGCAAGGTCAGCCTGGGCGAGTTGGTGATCGACGAAGGCACCTACACGGCGCGGTTGCGGGGTCGACCGCTTGACCTCACTTACAAGGAGTTCGAGCTGCTGAAATACCTGGCGCAGCACGCCGGCCGGGTATTCACCCGCGCGCAGTTGCTGCACGAGGTGTGGGGCTATGACTTCTTCGGTGGCACCCGAACTGTGGATGTGCACGTGCGACGACTGCGGGCCAAACTGGGCCCCGAGCACGAAGCATTGATCGGAACGGTGCGCAACGTCGGCTACAAGGCGGTCCGCCCGGCGCGCGGCCGAGCGCCGATCTCCGGGTCCGACGACGAGCGAGCTGATCAAGGCGACGAACCCGGCTCAGACATTCAAGACGATGTCCGGGATCCGCTGGTCGACCCGTTACGCAGTCAGTGACGCTGCCGGTCTGGCGCTCCGCGCTGACCACCGAAGAGCAGCAGCAGGTGCGTGAACTCATTGCTGCGGCAACCGAATTCGACGGGGTAGCCCCCGTCGGCGAGCAGGTGCTGCGCGAACTCGGCCACGAACGCACCGAGCACCTAGTGGTCGGCTATCCGGGACGAGACGACGCAGTCGCCGGCTACCTCAACCTCACAGGCGACGCGGACGCCGCGATGGCCGAACTGGTGGTGCATCCGCGGGCCCGGCGCGGCGGCATCGGCGCCGCGATGGGGCGCGCCGCGCTGGCCAGGACCGCGGGGCAGAACCGGTTCTGGGCGCACGGCACGCTGGCGCCTGCCCGGGCGACCGCGTCCGCGCTGGGTCTGGTCGCGGTCCGAGAACTGGTGCAGATGCGGCGCTCGTTGCGCGAGGTGCCCGAACCCCGGGTTCCCGCTGGCGTGCGGATCCGGACGTACGCCGGCCCGAGCGATGACGCGGAACTGCTGCGGGTCAACAACGCGGCATTCGCCCACCACCCGGAACAGGGCGGCTGGACCGCGGCCCAGCTGGAGGAGCGCCGCTCCGAACCCTGGTTCGATCCGGCCGGGTTGTTCCTGGCCTTCGACGCGGGTGGCCAGAAAGACCGCATGCTGGGCTTCCACTGGACGAAGGTTCATCTCGACCAAGCGGGCTTGGGCGAGGTCTATGTCGTGGGTGTCGATCCTTCGGCGCAGGGTCGGGGCTTGGGGCAGGCGTTGACAGCGGTCGGCATCGCGTCGCTAGCGGAGCGGCTGAATCGGCCGAATATCCCCGGCGAGCCCACGGTGATGTTGTACGTGGAATCGGACAACGTCGCCGCGGTGCGGACCTACGAGAGTCTCGGCTTCTCCACCTTCAGTGTCGATACCGCTTACGCTGCGGCCCGTACCGGCCGCTGACCGACGGGCTACCGGTACGCGGCCTGCTGTTCACACCATGTTCACCGGATGGGCGTGCTCCTGACCGCCACCGGAGCATACTTGCCGGGGGAAGCCGGCAACCGTCGTTCAAAACCTCGTATTGCGAGGTCGACGGCGCGGCCACCTGCCGAAAATGCGACTGAGAAAGTGAGCTAGGTGAGGCGCAGGGTGGGCAGGACGTCGGCCGCCGTGGTGTCGGTGATCACCGCTTTCGCGGTTTCTAGCGGTGTCTTGGCCGCCTGCGGCAGCGACGACAACCGCGCCGCCTCCACCGCGGCCGTCTCGGGGGTATCCGCCGGCACCGCGCCCTGCGGCGGCAAAAACGCGCTGACGGCTGAGGGATCAACCGCTCAACAGAACGCGATCGCCTTGTTCAACCACCTCTGGGGGCAGTCATGCCCCGGCAAGAACGTCTCGTACAACCCCACCGGGTCGGGTGCCGGCCGCGCGCAATTCGTTGCCGGCCACGTCGATTTCGCCGGATCGGAATCGCCTTTGACTTCGGATCAGCTCACCTCGGCCGCTAAACGGTGTCACGGAAACCCTGCGTGGGACCTGCCGCTGGTATTCGGACCCATCGCGCTGGTCTACAACCTGCCGAGCGTGCCGACCTTGGTCGTCAACAGCGACGTGTTGGCCAAGATCTTCAGTGGCGTGATCACGACGTGGAGCAATCCGATACTGACCGCACTGAATCCGGGTGTTGCCCTGCCCGACACCCGGATCATGCCGATCTACCGGACGGATTCCGCGGGGACCACTGACAACCTGCAGCGGTATCTGACGGCCGACGCACCGCAGAGCTGGACGAAGGGGATTGGCACCGAGTTTCAAGGCGGCTTCGGCGAAGGAGCGCTCAAGTCGGCCGGTGTGACCCAGGCGGTGCACGCCACGCCGGGCGCGATCGGATATGTCGAGAAGGGCTTCGCCGATCAGGTCCATCTACCCTCCGCTCAGATCGACACCGGCAGCGGCGGGGTGCCACTCACCGACGACACCGCGCGCAACGCCGTCAACCTGGTCAACTTCGTGGCCGGCGGCAACGATCTCGTGTTGGACCTGAACGCGATGTATGGGTCCCAGGACCCGAATGTCTACCCGCTGGTGATGGCCACCTACGAGCTTGTCTGCTCGGCGGGTTACGACCCGGCCACATCCGCGGCGATCAAGTCGTTCCTCAGCGTGGCCACCTACAACGGTCAGACCGATGTCTCGTCGGCTGGCTACGTTCCGTTGCCCGATAAAGTCAAGGGGCGATTGGTGAGCGCGATCAACGCAATGCGGTAACTGATGTAGCCCAGCGCGAACAGTGACGGGATCCCAGTGACGTTGAAATGACCAAGCCAAACCCAGCCGACGCGGGTTCGGGTGCGGTCGTCGCCGCGCGCTTTCCGGAGCCGCCAGTAATACCCCTGAGCCCCTGGGGGGCCGGCCGGCCGCGACTGGGGGACCGCATATTTCGCAGGCTGTCGGAGGGCTCCGGTGTCCTGATGGTCGTGCTGGTCGCCGCGATCGGTGCGTTCTTGCTGTACCGGGCGGTGCCCGCGCTGCAGCGCAATCAAGTGAACTTTTTCACTTACGGCGGCAAGTGGGTCACCACGAACACCTCGGCGATGCGATTCGGCATCTTCAATCTGTTCCAGGTGACCGTGCTGGTGTCCAGTTTTGCGTTGGCGCTGGCGATGCCGATCGCCCTGGGTGTTGCCATATTCATTACGCAATACGCACCACGGCGGATCGCTGGGCTGTTGGCTTACGTGGTTGATCTGCTCGCCGCGGTCCCCTCGATCGTCTACGGCGTGTGGGGGCTGTATGTGCTCGCGCCGCAGCTGCGGCCCGTCGCGACCTGGCTCAACCACACCATGGGGTGGTGCTTCCTGTTCGCCAGTGGCAACGCGTCGACGGCAGGCGGCGGCACCATCTTCACCGGCGGGATCGTCTTGGCGGTGATGATCCTGCCGATCATCACCGCCGTCACCCGAGAAGTCTTTGTGCAGACGCCACACGACCAGATCGAGGCCGCGCTGGCGCTGGGCGCCACCCGATGGGAAGTCGTCAAGACGACCGTGCTGCCATTCGGGCGATCCGGATACTTCAGCGGCGCGATGCTGGGTCTGGGCCGAGCCCTGGGGGAGACGGTCGCGTTGCTGGTCATTCTGCGCGGCACACAGACGGCATTCGGTTGGTCGCTGTTCGACGGCGGCTCGACCTTCGCAACCCAAATCGTGGGCACCGCATCGGAATTCAACGACAAATACAAGGCCGGCGCCTACCTCGCCGCAGGACTGGTGCTCTTCCTGCTGACCTTCGTGATCGATTCCGTCGCGCGTGCCGCGCTCGCCTCAACCGGGGTCCGATGGAGCGCCCGATGAACTCGCTCCTGGATCGGCCCCTGAAGCCCCGGACGCTCTCGGGACTCGGCCCCCGTCGGCGGCTGGCGAACGGCCTCGCGACCGTGTTGGTCGCGCTGTCGACGGTGATCGCCTTGGCACCTTTGGTTTTGGTGCTGTACTCGGTGATCGCCAAGGGTTTCAGGGTGATCGTGACCAGCGCATGGTGGACGCATTCGCAAGCGGGCATGACGGCGTTCGTGGCCGGCGGCGGCGCGTATCACGCGATCATCGGCACCCTGCTGCAGGGATGCGTGTGCGCCGCGCTCTCCATCCCGATCGGTCTCATGGTCGCCGTCTATTTGGTGGAATACGGCGGCGGCACTCCGCTCGGCAGGCTAGTCAGCTTCGTAGTGGATATCCTTACCGGTGTGCCTTCGATCGTCGCCGCGCTGTTCATTTACGCGGCGTGGGTGGCAACCCTCGGCCTGCCCCGCTCCCAGTTCGCGGTGTCGCTGGCGCTGGTGCTGCTGATGCTTCCGGTGATCGTGCGGGCGACCGAAGAGATGCTGCGGATCGTCCCGGCAGACCTACGCGAGGCCAGTTACGCGCTGGGAATCCCGAAGTGGAAAACCATTGCCCGAGTGGTGATGCCGACCGGCCTGGCCGGCATCATCACCGGAATCATGCTGGCGTTGGCCAGAGTGATGGGCGAGACGGCCCCGCTGCTTATCCTGGTCGGTTATTCGCAGGCAATCAACTTCGACATTTTCTCCGGCTTCATGGGGTCGTTGCCGGGCATGATGTATGACCAGACCTCGATGGGCGCCGGAGCCAACCCGATCCCCACGGATCGGCTGTGGGGCACGGCGCTGACGCTGATCCTGGTGATCGCGATCATCAACATCGGGGCCAAGGTGGCCGTGCGAATCTTCGCTCCCAAGAAGTCGTAGACAGGAAAATACGTGGCTAAGCGGTTGGACCTCAAAAGCGTCAACATCTATTACGGGGCTTTCCAAGCGGTTTCGGACGTGACGTTGTCGATTTTGCCGCGCAGTGTGACGGCGTTCATCGGCTCGTCGGGCTGCGGTAAGACGACCGTGCTGCGCATTCTGAACCGGATGCATGAGGTCGTCCCCGGCGGGCGGGTGGAAGGCACCGTGTTGCTCGACGATGAAAACATCTATGCGCCCGGTGTCGATCCGGTCGGTGTGCGCCGGGCGGTCGGGATGGTATTCCAGCGGCCGAACCCGTTCCCCGCCATGTCGATTCGCGACAACGTCGTGGCCGGGCTGAAGTTGCAGGGTGTGCGTGATCGCAAGGTGCTCGATGAGACCGCCGAAAGCTCGCTGCGCGGCGCGAACCTGTGGGACGAGGTCAAGGATCGCCTGGACAGACCCGGCGGTGGGTTGTCCGGCGGGCAGCAGCAGCGGTTGTGCATCGCGCGCGCCATCGCCGTGCAACCCGATGTGTTGCTGATGGACGAGCCGTGCTCGTCGCTGGACCCGATCTCGACGATGGCGATCGAAGACCTGATCGGTGAATTGAAGCAGGATTACACCATCGTCATCGTCACCCACAACATGCAGCAAGCCGCTCGGGTCAGCGACCAGACCGCGTTCTTCAACCTAGAAGCCGTCGGAAAACCCGGCCGGCTGGTCGAGATCGACGACACGGAGAAGATCTTTTCCAACCCGAGCCAGAAAGCAACCGAGGACTACATCTCCGGCCGCTTCGGCTAGCAGCGATCGCCAGCGCGGCGGAGCCGGGCGCAGCGGGTCGCGACCGTAGGCTAGCGCGTGGGTGACGCCGTCTCGTCCTCGGGAAACTTGCCGGTCGCCTGGAAGATCACCCGCCGCGCCACTTCGACGGCGTGGTCGGCAAAGCGCTCGTAGAACCGGCCGAGCAACGTCACGTCGACGGCGGCCGCCACGCCGTGCTTCCATTCGCGGTCCATCAGCACCGAGAACAAATGCCGGTGCAGATCGTCCATCGCGTCGTCTTCCTCGCGGATCCGGGCGGCCTTCTCCGGATCGCGGGACAACACCACCTCTTGCGCGCTGTTCCCCAATTCGACTGCGACTCTGCCCATTTCGGAGAAATACCCGTTGACCTCTTCGGGTAACACGTGCTGAGGATGGCGCCGGCGGGCGATTTTGGCGACATGCAGAGCCAGCGCACCCATCCGATCGATGTCAGCCACCATCTGGATGGCACTCACGATGGCCCTCAGGTCACCCGCAACCGGCGCCTGCAGCGCCAGCAAGACGAAGGCGCTCTCCTCGGCGCGCGCGCTGCGGGTCGCGATCTTCTCGTGATCGGAAATCACCTGTTCCGCCAGCACCAGGTCGGCCTGCAACAGGGCTTGGGTTGCTCGTTCCATGGCCATGCCCGCCAGCCCGCACATTTCGCCGAGCTGCTCTGACAATTCCGAGAGTTGCTCATGGTATGCGGCACGCATGTGATCTAGCCTACGTTCTCGCGGCGGGAAAAGTCGGCCGGAGCGACTTCCGAGACGGGTTACTCGCAGCTGGTGTCGGCGGCATTGGTGACTGTCAAGTCTCCGGGCAGCTTGGTCGGCGGCGTATTGGCGTTGCGGTCGATCTGCACGCTGATCGACGAGCCGCTGGGCGGCGGGGTGCTCACCGAGTTGAAATCCGGGCCGAGCACGACCTGAACTACTTGACCAATGCCGTTGACCCGCGCGACCTTTGCGTTGGCGAACGCCGACGCCACGGTTGCGGCAGCCTGCTCGTTGCCGGGCGAGAAGAACACCGTGGTCGCGTTCAGCGAATTCGGGTAGTCGTCCGGCGTCATCACGTTGAAGCCGTTGTGCTTGAGCTGGCTGGTCGCGGTGGCGGCCAGGCCGGATTGGCCCGTGGCGTTGGAGACCTGCACCGTGACGTCGCCGGGCGAGGTCGTCGTCACCTGCTCGCGCCGAGTGTCGGGCGTCCTAGAAGCGTCCGCCGGCGCTTTCTTGGGGGCGGAGGGCGTCGCTGTCGGTCCCGAGGCTGACGACGTCGCCAAACTCTGCGCGTTGTGATCGTTTTCGAGCGGCAGCGGATCGTCGTTGATGATTGCGGCGAAGAGCGCCTTCATGTCGGCGGTGCGCGCCGGCTCGTCGCCGTTCTGGTCAGTCACGCCGGTCGGCACGGTGACAAATGTGATGTGCCCGGCCGCCATACCCTGCAGGGATTGGCCGAGCTGGACCAGGTCCTTGGTCTTGACATTGTCGACGTAGCTGTTGCCGATGAACATGTTGACGACATTGTTGAGCTTGTTGAGGTTGAGCAGGGTGTCCTCGGAGATCAGCGAACGCAGCAGTGACGACAGGAACAACTGCTGGCGCTTGATCCGGCCGTAGTCACCGTTGTTCTCGGTGGTGACCTGGCGCGCCCGCACGTAGTTCAGTGCCGTAGTCCCGTTGATCACCTGGCGTCCGGAATGTTCCAGCACCGCGCCCAATTCGTAGTCCTGCAGTGGGGTGGTGCTGCACACCTCCACGCCGCCGAGCGCCTCGACCATCCGCGCGAAGCCGACGAAATCGATGGCTATGAAACGGTTGATGCTCAGGCCGGACAGCTTCTGGATTTCCTTCACCAGGCACTTGGGACCGCCGAAGGAGAACGTCGAGTTCAATTTGGTCTCGGTATAGACCATCCGGGGACCGAACTTTCCGGTCTTCTGGTCGTACAGGGGCCCGTACTTCCCGGTTTCGGGGTTCCACGCCTCGCATTGCATCGGGGTGATCGCCAGGTCGCGGGGGAACGACACCACCACCACGCGTTTGCGGTTCGCCGGAATGTTGACCAGCATCACGGTGTCCGATCGGATCCCGTCGGCGACGTCGGTGTCGCCCGCGCCCATGTTGGAGTTGGCCCCCTGGCGGGAGTCCATGCCGACGATCAAGAAATCCTCGTCGCCGTACTGGCCGGCGGGGTCGACGATGTCGCCCGACTGCGGGTCGAGCGCGCTGACGGTGTTCAGGCGGTTATTCGTCGAGTTGCTCCATTGCCATGCACCGCCGGTGAGGGTCAGCGCCAGCACGGCGAACAGTGCCGCCAACGAGCGCGCGGCCAGCAACACCGGTCGACGGCCCCGCCTGGCCTTGGGGGCAGGTTGTTGCTCGGCGTCGTCGTTGGGGTACTTGGCGGCGCCCAGGTCGGGAAGCTCGGAGACGAGTTCGAGTGAGTACGCCGGGGTGTCGATGACTTGGGTGTCCTGCAGGTCGATCGGCAGCTCCGGCGCGGGGTTGTACGGCTGGCTGTCCGCGGGGGCCTCATCTACCTCTTCGGCCTCATCCGCCTCGTCGGCCTCATCGGCTGCACGGTGATGGCTGTACCCGCCGGGTGTCGGGGTGCCGATCTTGGCGATCAGGTCGGCGACGCTGACTGCGCCGTCGGCGTGGCTTCCGCTCTTTTCGTGAGCAGCTGCCTGGTCCTCCACGGGCGGGTCGGCCGGCGCGGAAAACCTCTCCCATGGAGCGGACGCGCGCCAAGGATCAAGAGTGGCGTCGTGCTCGCCGTCACTCATGTCTCAGCGGCCTCCGATGTCTCAAGCAACTCTCATGCGGAAGGTCAGTGGTGTCCGTGCCCACGCCTCACTGCGGAGTGGAACGCGCCGTATATGTAGCCCACATGCAGTGGCACAAACCGGTCCGCCACGACGAGCCATACAGACGGCCCATATCGTACTGAGTTCTTGACGCGTTCGCGATTTCGAGTTTGTTTCGGTTCAGCCACCCGAGTGCATGACGTCGGCTCCGGCCGGCACCGTGCAATCGTCCGGGTCGGCCAGCCAGCCGTCCGGCAAGGCCACGCGGGCAGGTGAACCCTGCCGGCCTCGCGGGCCGGTCGCGGCTTCCGGGAACGGAGCCGCACCGTCGAGTTGGTTCAGCAGGCCGTCGAGCTCATCCAGCGTCTTGACCAGCGCCAATGCTCGCCGCAGCTCCGATCCGGCCGGGAAGCCGTGCAGGTACCAGGCGATGTGCTTGCGCATGTCGCGCATACCCCTGTCCTCCCCGAGGTGCGCCGCCAGCAGGGCCCCGTGCCGGCGGACGATGTCGGCGACCTCTCCCAGGGTGGGTGGGGTCGGTGACGGGTTACCGGTGAACGCGGCCGACAGCTCCGCGAACAGCCATGGCCGGCCGAGGCAGCCCCGGCCGATGACGACGCCGTCGCAGCCGGTGGTGGCCATCATGGCCAGCGCATCGTTGGGGTCGTAGATGTCCCCGTTGCCGAGCACCGGGATGGTCCGCACGTGCTGCTTGAGCTGGGCGATCTGGTCCCAATCGGCGGTGCCGGAATAGCGCTGCGCGGCCGTGCGGGCGTGCAGCGCGACCGCGGCGGCACCCTCGGACTCGGCGATGCGCCCGGCGTCCAGATGGGTGCGGTGCTCGTCGTCGATGCCGATGCGGAACTTGACCGTGACCGGAATGCCGGCGCCCTCGGTCGCGCGCACCGCGGCGGCCACGATCTGGCCGAACAGCCTGCGTTTGTACGGCAGCGCGGCCCCGCCGCCGCGCTTGGTGACCTTGGGCACCGGACAGCCGAAATTCATGTCGATGTGATCGGCCAAGCCTTCGTCCGCGATCATCCTGGCGGCGCCGTAGGTGGTGGCGGGGTCGACGGTGTAGAGCTGCAGCGAGCGCGGCGACTCGTCCGGCGCGAACGTCGTCATGCGCATGGTGACCGGGTGCCGCTCGACGAGTGCCCGCGCGGTCACCATCTCGCAGACGTACAGGCCGCTGACTGTGCCGACTTTCGCCTGTTCTATTTCACGGCACAACGACCGGAATGCGACGTTCGTCACCCCGGCCATAGGCGCCAGCACGACAGGGCTGGCCAGCTCGATGGGGCCGATGCGCAATGGGCACTACCGCCCGCTCAGCGTCAGCTTGCCCGCGGTCTCATGCAGTTCGAATGCGGTGGTTTTCTTTCCGGTGCGTACTTCCCGGTCGAGTTGGCGCCGCTTGGACACCTCGAACTTGTCACAAGACGCTTCCAGCTCCTTGATCAGCACCCCCAGGTCGTCGCGAAGCGCGGCGGCTTCACCGGTGAAGTCCTCGCGCTCGAAGATGCGCCACTTCTTCAGCACCGGCAGGACGACGTCGTCGAGGTGGATACGCGGGTCGTAGACGCCGCCGACTGCGATGAGCACCGCTTTGCGGCGGAACTCGGGCACCTGGTATCCGGGCATCTGGAAGTTGCGCAGGATCTTGTGCAGCGACTTCATCGCCTGGTTGGGGGCGATCTCGAAGCCGGCCTCGCTGACATCGCGGTAGAAGATCATGTGCAGGTTCTCGTCGGCCGAGATCTTGGCCAGCATCTGGTCGGCAATCGGCTCGTCGCAGGCCTTGCCGGTGTTGCGGTGCGAAATCCGGGTCGCCAGCTCCTGGAATGTGACGTAGATGACCGAATCAAAGAGGCTCTCGGCGAACAGGTCTTCTCGAACCTGGTGGTTCTGGCCCGGGCTGAAGCCCCGGTTAACCACCTCGAGGCGAAGTTTCTCCAGCTCGACGGGATCAATGGAGCGCGTCACCACCAGGTAATCGCGCAGCGCGATCCCGTGCCGGTTCTCCTCGGCGGTCCAGCGGTTGACCCACTGGCCCCAGGCGCCGTCCATGCCGAAGTTCATCGCGATCTCGCGGTGATACGAGGGCAGGTTGTCTTCGGTCATCAGGTTCTGCACCATCGCCACCTGCGCGAGGTCCGACAGCTTGCTCTGCTCCGGATGCCACTCCTGGCCGCCGAGCGCATAGAAGTTCTTCCCGTCTGACCACGGGATGTAGTCGTGGGGGTTCCAGTTCTTGTGCATGCTTTCGTGCCGGTTCATGTACTTCTCGACGAACGGCTCGAGTTCATGCAGCAGCTGCAGGTCGGTCATCTCGGCTGACATGGCCCCTCCAGATATCTGTGTCTACGGGTAGCAGTCAATATATCTGTGTACGTCAGTAGCATCAAGTTTCACTGTGGCGCGGCACGCATCGATCAGGTCTCAATCGCGCGGCAAAGGCGGCAGGCTGGGAACGTAGGTGGCGGCCGTGCTCATCAGCATTCTGACGCAATAGTCGATGAATTGTTCGCGGGTGGCCCCCAGCCGTCCGTTCAGATACGCGATGAACAGGCTCGTCAGCCCACCGATCAGGCTGGTGGCAACCATCTTCTGCAGCACGGGGTCGTCGATCCGGGACAGCTTGCGTTGCAGTAGCTCGATGAAATTGGGCATCCATTCGGCGCCGGAGCGGGTCAGCACCGGTTCGACCGCGGGCGCCAGCAGCAGCACTCGCCCGCGGGCCGGGTCGTCGACCATCAGCTCGACAAATTGTTCGACGGCCTCCCCGGGCGTTTTCGCCGACACCAGGGTTGCCATGGCTCTGCTGCAGACGTCGTCGTAGACCGCGCGCACGAATTCGTCTCGGTCGGAGAAGCTTTCGTAAAAGTAGCGTTCAGTCAGCGCGGCTTTGCGACACACCGCGCGTACGGTCAGCGCCGGCCCGCCGTCACCGCCGAGCAACTGCACACCGGCGGCGATGAGGTTTTCCCGTCGCAGCGCGAGGCGATTCTCGAGCGGGACGCCAGACCAACGGCTCCGTCGTTGACCGGACGGCACTTCACTCCCTAAGCTCTAAAGTGACAACGCATGTAGTCAGAATCAAGGATTTCTACTAGGAAAACGACCAGTGACTCAAGATACGTCGGCGGCGTGCCCGCTGACCAGCACCGAAGTTGACAGCCGCGGTGACTCCGGTGTGGCCGAGGGTTGCCCGGTCTCGCCACTGGGTTACGACGCGCCTCCTGCTCCGCTCGGTCCAGACTCCCTGACGTGGAAATACTTCGGCGACTGGCGGGGCATGCTGCAGGGGCCGTTCGCGGGATCCATGCAGAACATGCACCCGCAGTTGGGCGCGGCCGTCGAACAGCACTCGACGTTTCTGCGGGAGCCGTTGCCGCGGGTGATGCGGTCGCTCTACCCGATCGGCGGGGTCGTCTTCGACGGCGACCGCGCCCCGACGACCGGCGCGGAGGTGCGCGACTACCACGTCGACATTAAGGGCGTCGACGATCAGGGGCGTCGCTACCACGCGCTCAACCCCGATGTCTTCTACTGGGCACACAGCACCTTCTTCGTCGGCACGATCCACGTGGCCGAACGATTCGGCAGCGGCCTGACCGAAGCGGAGAAGCGCCAATTGTTCGACGAACACATCCAGTGGTACCGGATGTATGGCATGAGCATGCGGCCTGTGCCGAAGTCCTGGGAGGAATTCCAGGTCTACTGGGATCATATGTGCCGCAACGTGTTAGAGGACAACTTCGCCACCAGGGCCGTGCTCGACCTGACGAAATATGACAAGCCGCCGATTGCGCCCTGGATTCCGGATCGGCTGTGGACGGCGCTGACCAAGCTGTCCACGCCGTTTTTCGTCTGGCTGACCGTCGGTTTGTACCACCCCGCAGTTCGCGAACGGTTGGGTTACGACTGGTCCCGTCGTGATGAGTGGCTGCACCGGCGCTTCGGCAACCTGGTGCGGGTGATCTTTGCCTGCGTACCGCCCAGGTACCGCAAGCATCCGCGGGCTCGCGCCGGTCTCGATCGCGCAAGCGGGCGCATTCCGGCTGACGCCCCGCTGCCGCAGACCCCCGCGCGTAATCTGCCGCCGCTAGACGAGCGAGACAATCCCAAGCACTACTGCCCGAAGGTCTAGCGACGGGCGCTTCGCGTTAGGCGTGGCTGTGGCTGTGTGGCTCTTCCAGGCCGGCCTCGTGCACGTGCTGGTGCGTGTGCTCGGTCCCGTCGTCGTGGGCGTGGGAGTGTTCATGGGTCACGTGGTCGTGGGCATGCGTGGTGTGCACGTGGGTATGGGCCTCTTGGCCGTGCTGGTGCTCGTGCGCATGCGGCGCATCGTGGGTGTGCTGCTCGGTCATGGTCCTTCACTTCCTTTGCGAAATCTGTTGATCTTCAGGCAGATTCACGGCTTTTAGGCCGCCCTCGGTGCGGTGATGTCGGGGAACCCCGGGACCCGCGTGCTCGGCGTTGAAGACGGCATCGGTGACGAGCTGGCGCACGTGATCGTTTTCCAGACTGTAGAAAATCGTGGTCCCGTCACGGCGAGTGCGCACCAGCCGTGCCATCCGCAGCTTGGCAAGGTGTTGGGACACCGACGGCGCCGGCTTGCCCACGTGCTCGGCGAGTTCGTTGACTGACATCTCCCGATGCGTCAGCGACCAGAGCACCTGCACGCGGGTGGCGTCGGCCAGCATTCGGAAAACCTCGACCACCAGACCGGCCTGGTCGTCGGGCAACCGCCCTTCGCTATTATCTGCATGCATGCGCAGATAATAGCCGAAGCGCCGGGAGCGTTGTCAAAGGCCAGCTGAGCGGGGCGGGACGGTCGTCGACTTGCGCTGGCCGCGGTTGCGCTCGTTTTAGAAGCGATAGACGTCCACCGCGGCGTCGTTGGGCTCGTAGCGCAGCGGGAGGCGCCGCGTAGTACTTCTCATAACTCTCGCGCGTGATGAAGAAGATGACTTCCTTGGGTGAGCAGCAGTACAGCGAGCCCGGGCACATGGGGCAGGGATGGCCAGCGCGTAAATGGTCGTGTCGACCAAGTGCTCGGTGCCCAGCTTCATGCACGCCTCGCGGATAGCGAGGATCTCCGCGTGGGCGGTCGGATCGTTGGTCTGGGCCACCTTGTTGGCGCTCTCGGCGAGGATCTCGCCGTCCTTGACGATCACCGTCGCGAATGGGCGACCCCCCTCGGCGACGTTCATGCGGGCCAGGTCGATCGTGCGTTGCGCGAAGTCCGTCACAGCTGCAGGTTAACGCCCACTTCGCGGAGCGGAGCTGTGGTATTAACTAGACAGTCTATATTTATCCGGATTTGGGGACGGGGAGAAACCATGGCGCGCAGCGACCGTGATCGTTGGGACCTCGCGTCGAGTGTCGGGGCGACGGCGACAATGATCGCCGCCCAGCGGGCGTTGTCTACCGACCACAAGTTCATCGACGACCCCTTCGCCGCGCCGTTAGTGCGCGCCGTCGGAATAGATGTCTACGTGCGTCTGGTCAACGGCGAGATCCCCGTCGGCGGGGATTCCGAGTTCGATCCGGACCGAATGGCCCGGGGGATGGCCTGCCGCACCCGCTTTTACGACAACTTCTTCCTCGAGGCGGCACGGAGCGGCATCGGCCAGGCCGTGATCTTGGCGTCGGGTCTCGATGCGCGCGCCTACCGCCTGCCGTGGCCGGCGGGCACCGTGGTCTACGAGGTCGACATGCCCGAGGTGATCGAGTTCAAGACCGTCACCCTGGCTGACCTGGGCGCTGAGCCGACGGCGGAGCGGCGCACCGTGGCGGTGGACTTGCGCGACGACTGGGCCACGGCTCTGCAAAGCGCCGGCTTCGATCCGAAGGCTCCGGCCGCGTGGAGCGCCGAGGGATTGCTGGTCTATCTGCCCGACGAAGCTCAAGATGCGCTGTTCGACAATGTCACCGCGTTGAGTGCACCCGGCAGTCGGCTGGCCTTTGAATTCGTTCCGGACACTGCGATTTTCGCGGACCCACGATGGCGTGCACACCATGACCGGATGAGCGAACTCGGCTTCGAAGTCGATCTGAACGACCTGGTGTATCACGGCCAGCGCAGTCATGTCGTCGACTACTTGAAGCAACGTGCCTGGCAGGTCTCGCCCCGGACGGTCGCGGAGTTGCACGCCGCCAACGGCTTCAGCTATTCGGATGACGACGTGGCAAAAGCCTTCGCCGATGTGATGTACTGCAACGCGGTACTGGCGCGATAAGCCGTCTTGTTGGCCCTTATTGACGGAGCAGGTCGTCCTTCATGCGGCTGGTGAGCATCTCCTGAAAGACGGAACGGGCCGGATCGTAGAGGGCCTGATAGGTCGAGAGCAGTTCGTCCCGGCGGTATTCGGGAATGCCGCCGAGAGGCGTCCAGAAGCTGTCGATGTCCATCAGGAAGTAGGGGCCGGGCTGGACTGGGGTGACGCGGCGCAGGTGGTAATTCGCATCGAGCGCCTGGCCGAAACCCGGACCGTAGCGGACGACGAGCGACCTGCCGGGCTGTGGCTCGCGATAGACGGCGGCACCCTGCCACTCGGTGAGGAAGAGACCGGCCGGCGCGAGACGCTGCGGCCCGAGCAGTGGCTCCGCGATCCAGTTGCCCCACTCGACACGGCCATCAACACCGACGGGAACGCGGACCTCGAGGACGTAGCGCAGGCCGATGCGCTCCACCCCAACCAGGGACGAGACCTGTGCGCGGGCGTCCACCACGTGCATCGCGATGTCGCGCAACGCCTCGAAGGTGGTGTAGTTGGTGGTCTCGATGACGATCGCTTGACTCTTGATCGAGGCGGCCAGCGTGTTGTCGCGGTTGACGAACCGGACAAAACGCTCCGCGGTTGGTGTCGGGGCTGCGCCCGGGGCGGCCATTCCCCAACTCATGTCCTGAGCCTGACGTTCGATCGGCAAGCTGTCCGCGAGCAGGTGTTTCAGCTCTCGGTTGGTCGACTCGGTCAGGGAATCCGTTGCGGGGTGACGGATTTCCATCGTGACCAAAGCGACGGGCGCCGCGACCGGCGGAGCGGCGGGCGCGGCAACGGGCGGGGTCTGGTAGGCGTCGTCCTCGTTCATCCCGGGAAGCATAGCCAAGCCGATGGACACCCACACGGGCTGTCGTGGTCCAGTCGCGGGAAGCTCTCTCATACCGGGATTGTCACGAGTTGACCCAAGTAATCGACGCATTAACTGGCACGCGATAGCCGAAGCATTGTCCGGCGGCCCGGGAGCCGGCGGTCAATCATCAGCCCAGGTCATGCCTGGTCTTTGGTGCCCCCACTAGGACTCGAACCTAGGACCTGCGGATTAAAAGTCCGTAGCTCTACCAACTGAGCTATAGGGGCTTTCGAGATTCAGCGAGATTCAGAATACTGTGTCAGGAACGACGCTCGTTTGAGGATTAGGCTCTGGGTGACCTAAGCTGGCGTGGCTCCCAACGGTAACCACGTTGCGACGACCCCGAAGAGATTCGGTTCTGGCCCCCTTCGTCTAGAGGCCTAGGACGCCGCCCTTTCAAGGCGGTAGCGCGGGTTCGAATCCCGTAGGGGGTACTGCAACGCGGAAACGTGGAGCACAGCAGCACAGCAAGGCCCTGTGGCGCAGTTGGTCAGCGCGCCGCCCTGTCACGGCGGAGGTCGCGGGTTCAAGTCCCGTCAGGGTCGCCAATACGGCGAGGCACACACTGCCTTCCGGCCAGGTAGCTCAGTCGGTATGAGCGTCCGCCTGAAAAGCGGAAGGTCGCCGGTTCGATCCCGGCCCTGGCCACCACGTTGTTTATGCAGCTCAGAGTGCTGCAGAACGGCCTCGGCGCCTTCTCGATTACGTGAGCAGCGGATGAAATGGGGCCAAAAAGGGGCCAAAATGGGGCCAAACTGGATTAACCGCGGCCCGCGCGAAAAGTATCGTCGAGCGAGTCAAGTGCGGTTGCGATGTCGTCAAGCTCGTCGTCGAAGAGATCCGCGTAGGTGTGTGCGGTCACGGTGATTGATGCGTGGCCCATCGCCTTTTGGAGGAGTCGCAAGTCGGCCCCGGCCCGTCGTGACAGCGATGCGTAGGTATGCCGTAGGTCATGCACACGCAAGTTGGCCCGGCCGATCTCAGTCACAGACTTCCGCCAGTTGACCGCACGCTTCCAGTTCTCCAGGCTCAGCCGGGAACCCTTCGGCGACGCGATCGCCGGCGCGCCGCACGGTCGTGCGTCGAGCCGCGCCTTAAGTGCCGGCATCAAGCGCTCGGGGATTGGGACAGAACGTCGGCCGGCTTGCGATTTCGGGTTCCCTTCAACGAGTTTGCCGCCGACTTGGGTCATCGACCGGCGAACACGGATTCGACGAGCGCCTAGGTCGACGTCCTCGACATTGAGGCCGGTGAGTTCGCCGAATCGTAGGCCTGTGTAAGCCAGGAGCAAGACGACGTCGCCTTGAGCCCCGCATGTTTGGGCAAGTGTTGCGACTTCGCCGACGGTTAGATAGACGTGGGTAGCTTGCCGCATCGGTGGGAATTTGGTGCGTGATGCGGGGTTTTTGCCGAGGAGCTGGTCTTCCTCGACGGCGCGGTCAAGGGTCATCTTGAGGACCGAGTGCGTCCACCTCACGGTCCGCGGTCCGAGACCCGATGCTGACATGGCATTCACCCATCGTTGGATCGACTCGTGGTCGATCTTTGCGATCGGCCACGAACCAAACTGTGGCTCGATACGCAGCCTTCCAGTTGTCTTCGTATCCGCGGCGGACTTTCGCGCTCAGGTCGGCCGCGTACGGCTACGCATTGGCCGGCTGGCTGACGGTGCCATTGGGGCCGGACGAGCTCGGGCTGCACGAGTGCGACATGCCGCTGTGCGTGAAGGTCTGCGGCATGGATCGCCCGCGCCAGGATGCGTCCGTGCGCTCGGCGGTCAATCGCGGGTGACGCTCGGCAACGCCGCCGCTCGCGGCGGCGGAAATCCCATCCCTGGCTGTCTCAGTACCAGCCGACCAAAATTACGTTGATGCAGCTCAAGGTCGCTGTCAGCAGAACGCGAGGCCGATTCGGGCTATCCGCCGGTTATCAGTCAAAACTCTGGGGGCTCGGACATGGTCAAGTCCAGGGACGTGGTGTATGACGTCGTCGTGTGATTCTTCGACTTCGTGGTTAGGCGGTCAGTTCCGCCGGTGTTGTCTCCTGTTCTGTCGGGGCGTTGGTGGTGAGCCGCGATTTGCTGAGGACATCGAGACCGAGATAGCGGCGTGATTCGGCCCATTCGTCGTGTTGTTCGGCCAGCACAGCCCCGACGAGGCGGATCAGGGCGTCGCGGTCGGGGAAGATGCCAACGACATCTGTTCGGCGGCGGATTTCTTTGTTGAGCCGTTCTTGGGGGTTGTTCGACCAGATCTGGCGCCAGATCTGCTTGGGAAACGCGGTGAATGCCAGCAAGTCGGCCCGCGCGTCTTCGAGGTGGGCAGCGACCTTGGGAAGCTTGTCGGCCAACGCATCGATAATTCGGTCGTATTGGGCTGCAACGGATTGCGCATCAGGTTGGTCGCATACCGAGTGCAGCAGGGTCTTGACCCACGGCCACGAGTTCTTGGGTGTGATTGCCATCAGGTTGGTCGCGTAATGGGTGCGGCAGCGCTGCCAGGAGGCCCCGGGCAGGGTGGCCCCAATGGCGGCCAGCAGCCCTGCATGCGCATCGCTGGTGACTAATCCCACGCCGGAGAGCCCGCGGGCGGTCAGTGACCGCAGAAACGTCAACCAGCCGGCGCCGTCTTCGGCGGTGGTGACATCTACGCCGAGGATTTCGCGGTAGCCCTCGGCGTTGACGGCGACGGCGATCAGCGCGTGCACGTTGACCACCCGGCCGGCCTCGCGCACCTTGAGAACCAAGGCGTCAGCGGCCATGAACGTGTACGGGCCGCCATCGAGGGGCCGGGTCCGGAAGGCTTCAACGGCGGTGTCGAGTTCCTTGGCCATCACTGACACCTGCGACTTCGACAAGCTGGTAATACCCAGCGTCTCGACAAGCTTGTCCATCCGCCGCGTGGACACCCCTAACAGATAGCAGGTGGCCACCACCGTGGTCAGCGCCCGCTCAGCGCGTTTGCGGCGTTCCAGCAGCCAGTCCGGGAAGTAGGAGCCCTGCCGCAGCTTAGGGATCGCCAGATCCAATGAGCCTGTCCGGGTGTCGAATTGGCGATGCCGGTAGCCATTGCGGGAGTTGGTGCGCTCGCTACTGCGTTGGCCATACCCCGCACCGCACAGCGCGTCGGCCTCAGCGCCCATCAGCGTGTGGATGAACGTGGCCAGCAGTTCGCGCAGCACGTCGGGATGGGTGGTGGTGAGTCGTTCGGCCAGCAGCTGCGGCCAGTCGATATCGTGGGCGGTGGTCATCGCGTCGATTCCTTTGCTCGAGTGACTTTGGTCGGTCTCTCGAAGAATCACGCGATGACCTTCATCTATCCGGCTACGACACGCCGGCCCCTTCGATCAGGCCCGACTCGTACACCACCTTGGTGGACGCAACCCTCGGACATTCCAACTCGCACAACGTAAGCCGAGGCAGACGTGGCACCCGGACGTCTCGCTTGAGCGCGCGAGGTTGCGCTTGGGTGAGGGGGCCGATCCGCGACTTGTCGATGCGGAATGGTCCGACGAAGACCTTTGATGTCGCGCAGCAGTTTCACTTACGAGAGACGACATAACCGCTCGTTATTGGCCGACCGACCGAAGTTTGTCAATAGAGGCATCACTGATGCTGCCGACGCAAGGACTGGAAGTTCGCGCTAATGGTCAAGCTGGTAAGCGCGTTGCAATCGACCGCTAGCCCAGCCCGTATGTCCTGTGGCGGACGACCACATGTCGGCCGCATGTCGGCAGCGCATTTCGTCTTGAAGTACGCGCTTTGAAGCTAGTACCGTGCCGGTAACTGCTCGAAATCCGGCTCCCCGCCAGCACCGCAGGGGCCCACCCCGCCACCCGTCACCGACGTTCAATCCGACCCTGCCACAGGCCAAATACATCGGTCCTGGGGGAAGTTATACACCCAATACGACCGTGCACAGAGTGCGCCGAAGGAGCCGACATGGCAGTCGATGCTGACCCTGCCAACCGGGAATTGATGGAGTCGACGACACCCGCTCATCGGAAACCAGGATGTCAACAAACGCATGGGAGGCCGACGCGGATGACTAGGCAGGCGTCCTGGAAGGTGTTGTGCCACAGATTGATCAGTGCCAGTAGAAAGATGCCAGCGGTTCAGCGCCACGCCCAGGCATTAGATTGCCGCCAGAGCGCTCCGCCGTATCGCCCGGAAACCCAACTCGGCAACAGCAAACGGAGAAGGGAGACCCGCTGGTGGTAGAGCAATTTGAAGGCGCGTCGGCGATCGTCAGCGGCGGCGCGGGCGGTCTCGGTGAGGCGACGGTGCGACGGCTCCACGCCGACGGTCTGGGAGTGGTCATCGCCGATCTCGACGCCGACAAGGGCAAGGCACTGGCTGACGAATTGGGCAGCAGGGCGGTCTTCGTCAGCACCGACGTCACCAGCCAAGACAGCATCCTGGGTGCCATCGAGGGGGCCAATCAGCTCGGACAGCTGCGCTACGCAGTAGTCGCCCACGGTGGCTTCGGGGTCGCACAGCGGATCGTGCAACGCGACGGCACACCAGCCGACTTCGGCGCCTTCACCAAGACCATCGACCTTTACCTGAACGGCACCTACAACGTGGCACGGCTGGTGGCCGCGTCGGTCGCGGCCGCCGAACCCCAGGCGAACGGGGAGCGGGGCGCGATGGTACTGACCGCCTCGATCGCCGGCTACGAAGGCCAGATCGGCCAGACCGCCTATGCCGCAGCGAAAGCCGGCGTCATCGGGCTGACGATCGCGGCCGCGCGCGACCTCAGTTCGGCGGGCATCAGGGTGAACACCATCGCACCAGGAACGATGAAGACGCCGATCATGGAGGCGGTCGGCGAAGAAGCCATCGCCCAGTTCGCCGCCAACATTCCGTTTCCGAAACGGCTCGGCAGACCGGCCGAATTCGCCGACGCTGCAGCGTTTCTGCTCACCAACGGCTATGTCAACGGTGAAGTTATGCGCCTCGACGGTGCGCAGCGCTTCGGTCCGAAGTAGCACTGAAATGCCCCCATCACTCACTGGCCAGAAAGCTGCACCCGTGGCCGTCGTATGCGTGGAATGTCAAAACGGCATGCTAGGAAGGGATTCGGTGCTGCCTGCGCTAGCCGCCGATGCCGGTAAACTGGTGCAAAACCTGAGCCGGTTGCTGTACGCGGCCCGCGGCTGTGGCATACGAGTGGTTCATGCGACATACGAGGGAACCTCGGGTGGGAGGCCCACAGGTACGGCTCGTCTTTGGCGGGCGCTGGGGCCGGCCATCGCCGAATGGGAACCCGGCGCGACGGCCACCAAGGTGATCGACGAACTACTCGTACCCGGCGATCTCGTGCTCGCGCGACACCACGGGCTGTTCCCCACCCTGGACACCGAATTGCTGCCGGTGCTGCGGGACCTCGGCGTTCAGACCATAGTATTAGTCGGGGTATCACTGAATTTGGCTTTGCCGCACACGGCAGGGCACGCCACCCAGGCGGGTTTCGAGGTAGTCGTACCGCGAGACGCGGTGGGCGGCACCCCCACCGAGTACGGCGAACAAGTTTTGGACAACACCATCGCTGTGCTGGCCCGGCTCACCACCGTTGACGATCTTATTGCCGAATGGTCGGACGCAGGCGCCTTCGGTGCTAGCGCGTGACCACCAGTCCGCCGCATTGCTTCACGAATGCTGCTGCAGGCCAAAGGTTATCGCCTACCTGATCGATTCATACTGCAACGGCGAAGGAAACAATGACAGACATCCTCAGCGGGATCCGTGTCGTCGGACTGGCGGCATGGACGTTCGTCCCTGCAGCGGGTGCGGTGCTGACCGATTGCGGCTTAAGTCCGTCACAGGGCGGTGGGCGGTGACCGTGCGACGACAAGGTGAGGTTGAGGTCAGTTGAGCATTTCGCTCCTTCTGGAAATGGCGGTGTCGGGCGATTCCGACCGGGTTGCGTTGGTGGACGACGATATTCGGCTGACGACCGCGGAGCTGAGTACGCTTGTCGACGGTGGTTCTGGTGTGGTGGCCGCGTCGGCGGCGTCGCACGTCGTCTATGTGGGCACTGGGGGAGCGATGCTGCCGCTGCTGATGTTCTCCTCAGCTCGGGCGAACCTGCCCTTCACGCCGCTGAACTATCGTTTGAGCGCCGACGGCCTGCGTCAGCTCGTCGAGCGACTGCCCGCCCCGTTGATCGTGGTGGACAACGCCTACCGCGACGTAGTGGCCGGCTGGGCCGAGCGGGTGATGGACTCCGACGACTTCGTCGGCGCTGCGCGATCAGCCGGAGCTGCCAGCGAGTTCGCCGATCCAGACGATGTCGCCATCGTGTTGTTCACCTCCGGCACCACGTCGCGGCCGAAAGCCGTTGAGCTGACGCACAACCACCTCACCAGCTATGTCACCGGGACCGTCGAATACGGTTCTGCCGATCCCACCGATGCCGCGTTGGTATGCGTGCCGCCCTACCACATCGCCGGCGTGGGCGCAGTGCTGTCGAACATCTACGCGGGAAGGTCGATCGTGTACCAGCGCCGCTTCGATCCGCGGGAATGGGTGCGCCTGGTCCGTACCGAGGGGGTGACCACTGCGACGGTGGTACCGACGATGTTGGACCGCATCGTCGCTCTGCTCGAGCAGGAATCTACCGAGCTGCCAACGCTGCGCAATTTGGCCTACGGTGGATCGAAGGTCGCCCAGCCGTTGGTGCGCAAGGCGCTCGAACTGCTGCCGGAGGTGGGCTTAGTCAATGCCTACGGACTGACCGAAACCAGCTCGACGATCGCGGTGCTCACCCCCGAGGACCACCGCCGGGCCCTCGGCAGCACCGACCAAGCCGTAGCGCGTCGGCTGAGCTCAGTCGGTCGCCCCGTTCCAGACATCGAGGTGCAGATCCGCGCTGACGACGGCAGCGTGCTCGCTCCAGGTCGGACCGGTGAGCTGTTCGTGCGCGGCCCACAGGTCTCCGGGCGGTACGCCGAGACCGGGTCAACGCTTGACGCGCAAGGCTGGTTCCCGACCAAAGACGTGGCCTCCGTTGATGAAGATGGCTATCTGTTCATTGGTGGCCGGTCCGACGACACCATAATCCGCGGCGGTGAGAACATCGCGCCTTCGGAAGTCGAGGACGTGCTTGTCGAGCACCCCGACGTCCGCGACGTCGTCGTCGTCGGCGTCGACGACGACCAGTGGGGTCAATTGATCGTCGCTGTGGTCGTCCCCGAGTCTGGCGCCGAGCCGAAAGCCGACGAGCTGCGCGCATTCGCGAAGAGAAGGCTGCGCGGGTCGCGGACGCCCGACCGAATCGTGTTCCGCGAAGCTGTCCCGACCACGCCGACCGGCAAGGTGCTGCGTCGGCAGATCCTCGAAGACTTGCTGGCCGCCGCTGTTGAGCAGTGAACTCGCTCATCGAGATATCAAGGAGCACAGCATGATCAAGACCGGCACCCGGCTGCAAAGCCAAGTCTGTGACACTCAGGTGATCGTCGTCAAAGCCGCGGACAGCCTCGACGACCTGCGCTGCGGTGGCCACCCCATGCTGCCGCTAGGCGCCGAACGGTCGAACGTCGCCGAGCCCGATCCCGCTTTCGCCAACGGCAGTTTCATGGGCAAGCGCTATGTCGATGCGGGCGGCGCCGAGGTACTCGTCACCAAGGCTGGTGCGGGCTCGCTCAGCGTGGGCGCGACGGCGTTGACACTGAAAGCAGCCAAGCCATTGCCGGCCAGCGACTGATCCTCACTGTTTCTACGACCGCCCGTTTGGATTTCGACCAGTGCGTACAGTGTGGTGTGGTCATTTCAGACCACCTCGATGACCATCGCGGCGCCCATGCCACCCCCCGCGCACATCGACAGCACGCCGATGCCGCCGCCGCGGCGGCGCAGTTCGTAGATCGCCGAGGTGACCATCCGCGCACCCGTCGCGGCGATCGGATGGCCCAGGCTGATGCCCGAGCCGTAGACGTTGACGATTTCCTCGTCGAGTCCGAGTTCACGCGTGCATGCCACCGCTTGGGCGGCGAACGCCTCATTGATCTCGAACAGCGCCACGTCCTGAAGCTTGAGGCCGGCGAGTCCGAGCGCCTTGGGAATCGCCGTGATCGGTCCACTACCCGTACGGTTGGGCGGCACCCCAACCACGCTCCACGAAAGAACGTGTGCCAGTGCCTCTTCCGCGGTATTGGGAGCGGTCAGCGCCACCACCGCGGCCGCGTCGTTGACGCCTGACGAGTTGCCTGCGGTCACCGTGAAACCGTCGATCTCGGGATGTAGCAGCTTGAGCCCTGCGAGCGTCTCGAGGGCAGCGCTACGGCGCGGATGCTCGTCCTCGGCGAAAGTGATCGTGCTCCCGTCGGCCTGCAGAACCTGGATCGGCACGATCTCTTCGACAAACGAGCCTGCGTCCATCGCCTTGACCGCGCGCTGATGGCTTCGCAGTGCCCACTCGTCCTGGGCCTGACGGGGGATGCCGTACTGCACGGTGCAGTTGTGGCCGACGGTGATCGTCATATCGAGGGCAGGAGCGTCCTCGGTCGATGGATGGGACAGTGGGAACCACGGGTCTTCGTAATCCTCAGCAGTCCCGCCGCTGCTGAATGGCTTTCGCTTCCTCAATAGTGGTGCGGTTGAGGAGGATTCCGTGCCGCCGGCAAGGACGGCCCGACTCATGCCGGCCGCGATCTGTCCTGCGCCGATAGCGATCGCCGAGAGGCTCGACGCACACTGCCTGTTGACGGCCAGACCGGGCACATTGGTCAGCCCGAGGTCGACTGCGATGTAGCGAGCACTGTCGCCGCCGCCCTGCATACTCTCCGCCAGCACCAGGTCGTCGAACTCGGCTGCGCCGAGACCGGACCGCTGCACCACGGCCGCGACCACCGGCTTGGCCAACTCAGTCGCAGGCGTATTCGCCAGCGTGCCCTTGCGCGCGGTTCCGATCGCTGTACGGCCAGCGGCAACGATCGCTGCGCGGGACGTGGTAGTGGCCATGTGTCTCCCTGTCGTCTGAGTGTTAGGTGGTTTCTCGGCGAGCGGGCACGCTGTGAGCGGCCACTAGCGCACCGAAATCACCCCGGCAATGCTAAGAGTCGCCGGATGTCGCGCACGTGTCATTCCTCTCGACACGTCAAGGACATTCAATGGCGACAATCTTGCCGATTGAGCCGGATGGTCATACTTGGTTACGCGCCGACGGTGGGTATAACCGCGGCCGCGACACCGGACCGCGGGTTCGACACACCTGGGAGAATCTGACGACGCCCGTTTGGCCGCCGTTACCGGGTGCTCAGCAACATCGACCCCGCCACCGGTCCTCCGCCCACTCCCACGGCGACGACCTCGGGGGACTTTGGAACCTGCCGGTGGCCGCCTTCGCCCCACATTTGCACGCACGCCTCGTGCAAAAAGCCCATGCCGTGCAAGCGTCCGCCCGAGAGTTGCCCGCCGCTGGTGTTGATTGGAAGCGGGCCGTCCAGTGCGATGCGCGCTCCGTCGTCGAGGAACTGACCGACCCTGCCGTGGTCACAGAAACCCATGGCTTCCAACCACATAACGGTCAGGAAAGAGAAGCCGTCATACAGCTGAGCCATGTCGACGTCCGCGGGAGTCAGGGTCGTGTACTCCCACAGTGTGGCGGCCGAATCGTGGGCGGCCATCGTGGTGATGTCGGAGCGCTGATCCCAAGTAGCGCGTTCGAACAGGCCCGGTCCGACCGACTCCACCGTCAGAGGATGCCTCGGCAAGCCGTTCGCGGCATCGCGGCGCGACACGATGACAGCAGTCGCGCCGTCACAAGGCACGTCACAGTCGTAGAGGCACAGGGGCTCGGAGATCATCCGGGCGCCAAGGTAATCGTCCATGCTCATCGGCTCGCGATAGATCGCGTCCGGGTTCAGCCCGGCGTTCTTGCGGGCGTTGATCGCGATGTGGCCCAGATGCTCTCGGGTCAGCCCGAAGTCATTCATGTAGCGCTGGGCGGGCATCGCCAGCCAGTTCGCCGCCGACAACGCGCCGAACGGCGCCACCCATTCCAGGTGCGGTGGCAGTTCGCCACCGCCGAAGAGTACCGACGCCCGGCCGCCGCCGGACTGCTGCGCCGCGGTGGATTCCCACACCGATCGGTACACGACGACGTGGTTGGCCAATCCCAGGGTGACGGCCATGCACGCCTCGATCGCCGGGCCGATTTGGCCCGCGGTCTCTGTCGCCGAGACAAACCAGCGGCACCGCAGTCCCAGCGCGTTGCGGACCTCCTGGACAGTCGCACCGGAAAACCCCGGGTCGGGCACGCCCGGCCCGGGGTAGCTCGCGATCCCGTCGACGTCGTCGACGTGGAGCCCCGCGTCCTCGATCGCTCGCACCACCGCCTCGAGCGTGAGATCCAGTCCCGTTCGACCGAGCCTGCGGCCGACCTGCGACTTGCCCGCTCCGGTCAAAACGGCTTTCCCGTTGAACGGACCTCCGCTAATGTGATCGCCTCCCGAAACGCTGAAGTTCTGGCGTAACGCCGCCCGGACCGTCGCACAGATCCAGCGGCCCGAGCCATGGCTGTTCATCTCTGCGTGCTGCACTATCCCGACGTGCTTTGAGGCTACGGGCGCGGTGATGTCACTTGCGTGTAGATCTGCAACGGTCCCGGCCATCACGCACACCTGGGGGGAGTCAACATCCAACTGACATC
>CAWFKY010000002.1:0-43162 GCA_963816495.1 uncultured Actinomycetota bacterium
AGTGGGCCGTCACCGCCGGGGTGCGCTACCCGAACGCCGCCGCTTGCGTATTGCCGCCCGAAAACGATCCTGCCATCATCTACCCGACCTCGGCGTCTGTGCAGGCGGCGCGGGCATATCGAGCGGCCGTTGTCGCCGCGGCCGAATGCGCGGCGGCGCAAGCGGCTTTCAAAACCGTCGAGCAAGAGGTTTACGCCACCCGGCTACGGGCGCGCGCCCTGAGCAGACACTGGCTACCGCTGCTACAACAGGAATTGGCCCGCATCGAGCTAGAGCTGGAAGAGGAGGATCGCGACGGCGCGATCAGGGTGCGACTCGTCGGCCGTCAGGGCGGCTTGGAGCACTGACCCGCGCAACTGCCGACCGACGGCGGTAAAGTCCGCCCCCAAGGCTGCCGCTGCCGCGATTCCAAGCCACCGAACTAACGCCACGGTTGGGAAGTCGTGTGACTTGGGAATTGTTTTGCCGGCCCCATCGATTGATGGTTGACGATCGCCAAGAGCGCCGCGCTCGGCAAGCCCAAGAGCGACGAGGTCGAGGCCGTCGCGCGGGTGCTGCCGAAGTCGGAGACGCGGCGGGTCTACAACGCCGTGCTCAAGCGGTACTGGTACCACGCCCCGTGGTTCTATGTGCATTCGATCGTGCGCGGCGGCATCGACAAGGTGCACGTCGGGATCGAGATCAAGCCGGCCGTCTAGAAAAAACACGACGCTTCGGGCCCGCCGAGTTCAGCGAGCCCGAAGCGTCGGCCTGCGCAACTACACGCGGGTGTCGGAACGGCGGCCGCTGACGGTTTCCCAGATCGCGATGAGTACGACGGCGACGCCGACTCCGACGAAGAATGGGATCCAGGCGATTTCGCCGTTGGCGTTGTGGTAGCCGAACTGGCTTGTGACCCATGAACCGATCAAGCCACCGAGGGCCCCAAGCACAATTGTCATGAGCATGCCGATGTTTTGCTTGCCCGGCATGACGAGACGCGCCACCAAACCGATGACGGCGCCCACGATGATGGCGAGCACTATTGATCCGATCATTGCAGCTCCTGTCGTACGCTTCTGTCGTAGAGGCGCCCTGGGCTCGACGCCGTTTGGAACGGATTCCCTAAATCGACGGGCTTGTAACACCCAAGTCGAGTTGCTCTTTATCCGCCGCCTTGGTAGGCGCGATAATCCTTTGTGCGGATCCCGTGCTAAACCGGGTATGCCGGAACGGGGATGTAATCATGCGCCAGTCAATCGCCGTACTAGTAGCAGTAGCCGTCAGCGGACTCTTCACCGCCGGCTGTCACCAGGCCGTTCAAGGACCGCATGCGTCGGCCACCAAGTCGACGACCACCTCAAAGCGCCGCCCCCCGTTGTCGAGAGTGCGCTGAAGGGATTCCTGCTGAGCCCCGAGGAAATCAACGCCGTCATGGGGACCACCGACATGAAGGTCACCAACAGCCGCAACGCGATGTCGGATGACAGCGCCACGATGACGCCCCGGGAGTGCTTGGCCATCGACGGCTCGGCACAGGCCCAGGTCTATGCCAACAGCGGATTCATGGCCGAGCGCGACGAGACATTCGCCCGTCAGGACGGAAACAACTTGAGCCACTTCGCCGAGCAGGCCGTGGTGCTGTTCCCCACCGCCAAACAAGCGGGCGACTTCTTCACCGCGTCGGCCCAGCAGTGGCAGGCGTGCCACGACTACACGCACGTGCAGTCCAAGACGCACTGGACCGTGGCACCGATCTCCAACGCCAACGGCGTGCTAAGCACGAGTTCGACCCTGCAGGACCCGCCGGCCACCGGCTGGAAAGCGTGCGGACGCGCGCTCACCGTCAAAAACAACGTCATCATCGACGTCAACACCTGCAGCGTCGATCCCAAGAACTCGGCCGTCGACATCGCGACCAAGATCGCCGCAAAGGTGCCCACGTAACGTTTCGAAAGGCGAGGGTCGCGAGCGTGGGGCCTATGGACGATTCCTGGGCGCTTCCCGTACCGAGGACCCACACTCGGCGTTCTAGGCTTGACCCGTGACACAGCAGCCCGCCCGGACATCGCCCCTCCTAGCCTTGGTGGCGGCGGCCCGTGTCGGCGTGGGAGCCGCGATGCTGTTGGCGCCCGGCCGGTTCTTCAAACCCGAATCGGGCACCGAGACGCTGCTCATGCAAACGATCGGGATTCGCGATGTGGTGATCGGGTCGGGTGCGTGTGCCGCCTGGGCGCGAGGTGGTGACGGCGACTTTCGCGGCTGGGCGACCGCCGGTCTGGTCAGCGACAGCGCCGATCTTCTGCTGGGGCTGCGCAGCAGGCCGCTCGTGGGTACCAGGAGCGCGGCGATCGCCGCGTTGGCGCCCGTGCCGTTCGTGGGCGCGGCCGTGCTCGGCTTCGTGCGGAGTCTGAAAGCCTGATGACCACCGCGATTGTGGTGACGACGCTGGTGCTCTTGGGGATCGGCATCGTTGTCAACGGACTGCTTCGGCTGAAGAGGTGGCTGGACAAACCACCCCCGATCGAGCCGCCCGAACCGGATTAGCTGCTCTGGTTGCGCAGGGCCGCGACGGTATCGGCGACGGTTTCGCGCGGATCGCGATAGCTGATGCCGAGTTCTTGTTCGCTGGGCGAATCGTCCGACGCCGGCATCTGCGTGTAGTACTGCATCCCCGCCGAGGTGAACGGGGTATCGAAGGGCAGAAACGGTGTCGCCCGGTCCAGAACCACACCCGCGGCGCGAATCACGGTGTCGGGCACCGGAACCGCCAGCATCGGTGTCTCGGCGATCTCGCCGAACATGCTCGCGAGCTCACCCACGGGAATGCGGCGGCCCCCCGCCATGTAGCGGCGCGGGCCACGCCCGGGCTCTAACAGCGCCACGTGCAAGGCCGCCACGTCTCGGGCGTCGACGATCAACCATGCCGCGCCGCGCCCGGGCACGAAGTGCAAACTCAACAGCGATCTGACGCCCTCGCCGGCCTCACCGAATTGGTCGCCGACCGGCGGGCCGAGCACCATCCCGGGATAGGTGACGTTCACCGGTGCGCCGGCGTCTTGCAGGCCGCGAGCATAGATCTCGACCTGGGCCTTGGATTGTCCGTATCCATCGGTGCCGCCGACCACCGGCAGATCCGCCCGCAACGTGTCCAGGTTCGGATGAAACAGCGCCGTGAAGCTCGACACGTGAATGATCGGATCCAGTCCGAGCTCGACGGCTTGTCCGAGGACGTTTTGCGCACCCGACATGTTCGTGCTCAGCATCCGGGCCGTCTCCCGCGGGTCGGTTGCGACCAGGGCGGCGCTGTGCACGACGGCCTCGCACCCCTGCAACGCCTCGCGCACCGACAGCCGATCCGAGATGTCTCCGACGGCGAAATCCGAAGTGTCAACGCCTAATTGGGCGACCGATGTCTTAAGCCGTGCCGGATTTCGCACCAGGAACTTGACGGAATGACCCGCGTCAGCGATCGCTTTGGCGGTCCACCCGCCTACGAATCCCGTACCCCCCGTGACCAGAACGCGCATGGTGCCATTATGGTCTGCTCGCGATCAGAGGTGACTGGCGGCATAGCTCGCGGCTTGGCCTGTCATGCCGTTCACCGCGTAGAGGGCGTGCGCAAGGCCGGGGGTGCCAACGGACTCGCAGATCGCGTCGCCCTGAGCGCACAACTCCAGCGTCTTCGGCTGATACAGCGGGCCGATCGCGATCACCGGTGCGCCGTATTGCTGCAGGAACTGCGCGGAAGGTGTGCCGAAAAGCGTGACCGCGGCGACGTGATTCGCGACCTCCGGCGGCATCGGCCGTGGTACCGCTTCGGCGGGAACACCTGGTGGCACGGCGGCCGAGGTGACGTAACCGGCGAGGGCGGCGCCCTGGGAGTATCCGCCGAGCACCTCTCGGGTGTTGGGGCAGTTCGACGCCATGGACTCGATGTGCGAACCGGCGTCACGAATGCCGTCGATGACAGTCATGGCAAAGGCGGTGCCGCTGGAAAAATCGGTGCTGGCGGGATAGTTGACCGGATACACCCCCAGCGTCTTGGACCCGATCTGCGAGCGCAGGGCATCAACGAACGGCCCTCCGACGCTGCCCAGCCCCGGCGGCTCGCCGGAGCCGCGGGCGAAGACCACCTCGACATCCGGGCACTGATCTGCGGACGCCGCCGGGACCGGCGCACCGAGCAGGAGCGACGCGGCAATCATCGGCGCCCAGCCGATTGCCCCCTGGATCAATTTGAAGACGTGCATGTTGCTTCCCCACCTGTATCGCGCTTACATCGTTCTACGCCACCCGATAACGGCTATTCGGCGCTGAACACGGTACGGATTGCCGAAAAGTTCACTTTCAACCCAGCAAGCCCGCCGATGGATGTTCGGCGGGCTTGCTGGGTCAGTGCAGCACGGTTACTTCTTGAAGGCGTCCTTCACTTTCTCGCCGGCGTCTTTGAGGCTGGACTTGGCCTGATCCGCCCTGCCTTCGTTTCTGGTGCCGTCGTCGCCGGTGGCTTTACCGAGGGCCTCTTTGGCCTTGCCGCCGAGGTCTTCGATCTTGTTCTTCAGTTTGTCTTCGTTGCTCATATACGCCTGCTCCTTTGTTGCTGGACCGGCGATTGGTATCTGCGCTGGCTGCGCGACAGCCCGAGCGCGTCCTTTACCTTCTCGCCGGCATCTTTGAGATTTGCCTTGACCTGGTCCCGTCTGCCCTCGTACTCGGTGCGCCTGTTCCCAGTGACCCTGCCAACGGTCTCTTTGGCCCTGCCGCCCCAGTACTGGGCCTTGTTGCTCAGCTTGTTTCTGGCGGTCATGCGCTATCACCTCTCTATCGACCGTTCGAGGTGAGTACCCGGCCAAACGGAACCGTCAAACCGGCCCGGGCGCGGGTGATACGTTCGTGGCGTGAAGGCCCCGGCAACGCTGCTGGTCACCGACGACGGTTTGCCGCGCGGTGTGTCCGGTGCCGCCGATCCGCATTTCGCCAACGTCGTCAAGCTCTTCGGGCAACTGTTCCCGGGCCGCCGCTTCGGTGGCGGAGCCCTCAGCGTCTACATCGACGGGCAGCCTGTCGTCGACGTTTGGACCGGCTGGTCGGATCGTGCCGGCACCGAGCCTTGGACCACCGACACCGGCGCCATGGTGTTCTCGGGGACCAAGGGTGTCGCGTCGACGGTGATCCACCGGCTGGCGGACCGAGGCCTGTTGTCCTACGACGCACCCGTCGCCGAGTATTGGCCGGAGTTCGCGGCAAACGATAAGGGCGACATCACGGTTCGCGACGTCTTACGGCATCGGTCCGGGTTGTCGCATCTTCGGGGCGTCACCAAGACGGAGTTGATGGATCACCTCCTGATGGAGGAGCGCCTGGCCGCCGCTCCCGTCGATCATTTGCACGGCGTGCAGGCGTATCACGCGCTGACCTACGGGTGGCTGCTGTCCGGCCTCGCCCGCGCGGTGACGGGCAAAGGCATGCGGGAGTTGTTCCGGCAGGAGGTCGCGCGTCCGCTCGACACCGACGGCGTCCATCTCGGCCGGCCCCCCGAGGGTTCCCCGACCGAGGCGGCGCAGATCCTGATTCCGCACGGCAGGCTGCGCGCCCCCGTCTTCAACTTCATTGCGCCCAAGGTGGCCGGTCTGCCGTTCTCGGGGGCGCTCGGTGCGATGTACTTCCCCGGCGTCATATCGCTGGTCAAAGACGACACCCCGTTTTTGGACGGCGAGGTTCCCGCCGCCAACGGTGTGGTGACCGGTCGCGGCTTGGCCAAGATGTACGGCGCGCTTGCCAACGGTGGCCGCATCGACGGCAAGAAGTACCTGTCGGAAGAGTTGGCGAACGGCCTGACCGGAGAGGCGCGGCGCAAGTGGCCGGACGCGAACATGGTGGTGCCCATGCCTTTTCACCTCGGCTACCACGAATCGCCGGTGCCCGGCCTACTGCGCGGGTTCGGTCATGTAGGTCTGGGCGGAACCCTCGGCTGGGCCGACCCGCAGGCCGGCAGTTCGTTCGGCTTCGTCCATAACCGGCTCTTGACGCCGCTGCTGTTCGACATGGGATCGTTTGCGGGCCTGGCCCGCCCGCTGCGCAACGCCATCGAGGCCGCCCGTCATCAGGGTCCGCTCGAGGTGCCCGCGCTCGGCGCGACCTACCCGAAGCCCGCTCGGCCTGCTCGACGGGGAGCGGCCGCTCGCTAGAGCCGAGCCGCGACCTGCGTCGCGGCTTGAGCCGCCATGCCGGATTCGACATACGACCCGTGCGCCCCTGGGTTGAAGCCGCCGGAACATGCCGGATCGTCGGGGGCGCACATGTCGATGGTCTTGGCGGCGAGAAGCGGGCCGATGTCGGGGAAGCCGCCCGATACGGCGGTCGCGAGCATGCTCTTCGGATTGCCGAACAGGGCGACGGCCGCGACGTGATCGGCCGCCTCAGGCGAAATCATTGTGGAAGCCATGTCGATGACGCCCGCGCCCTGGGACATTCCGCCGAGCACCTGTTTGGTGTGGGGGCAGCGCGCGGCCATGTCCTGGACGTGAGCCGTCGTGTCTTGGGCGCCGATGGGTGCGCTCTCGGCGAATTTGAAGGTGCCCGGGTAGTTGACCGCGTAGACGCCCAACGAGCGCCCACCGATCTGCGATCGGAGCGAATCGATGAACGCCTGGCCCACATTGCCGACGCCGGGATTCTGGCTCGTGCCGCGGGCGAACGTCACTTCCACGCTGGGGCACGGATCGGCGTGTGCGGAAGGGACGCTCGTCGGCGTGATCAGCAGCGCTGACATGATCGCGATCGCAGCGCCAAAGACGCGGACGATGCGAGTGAGGGGTGCACTCATGGCTCAATGCTGACACAACGCGCGGGCGGATGCCGCCATCACGCTGTAGGCACTGTGCCCCGGCAAAGTGTCAGCGGAAGGTCGTTGTATGTGGCGATTCCTGGCGCCGCGGCCACCACGGCCGGGATCGCATTGATGGGCGGCATCGCCGTCATGATGTGTCCCAGCGCCATGAAATCTTCGAGCGTCTCGGCCTGAAAGTAAGGCGGCGGAAGGAAACCGACCTTGGTTGTCACCGTCGGCTGTCCGTCGACCTGAATGACCCAGCCGTCTTGCTCGATCTTCCAGTCGGGCTCCAGCGTCTGACCCTTGCGCCAGCGCACGTTGAGGTCGATCAGGATTTTGTCACCGACGACGCCCTGCCAGCTGATGTAGGTGCCCGCGACGTGTCCGGCGGGGATGGTCCAGGAGGCCATTTCGAGATCGGCTGTGGTTTGGGCGAACTCGGCGACACAGCGCACCTCGTCGAGCTCGACGCCGAGCGCGTCGGCCACCAGGTGCACTGCCTCACCGAAGATCGCGGTGCCCTTCGCCGCCATCTGCTGCAGATCCGGGTGGTCGATCGGCTGACCGAAGCCCACCGGCTTCTCGGTGTCCGGCGAGTCGTAGAACGTGGTGTCCGCGGCCTCGTTGACGGTGACCTTGTCGACCCGGTTGCACACCATCGTCGACACGATGGCCAGCAGCTCGGCGAAGCCGGGGCTGACGCCGGATCCGAAGATCGTCGAGCCGCCCTTCTCGCAGGCCTCGATGATCCGGTCGCGGCCCTCGCCCAGGTTGTGCCCGGTGATGAACGACGCCGTGGTGACCACGTTGACGCCGGCGGACAGGATGCGCACCAACTCGTCGACGTCGATCCACATCGGGTTGTAGACCACGCAGTCCGGTTTCAGGGCGAGCAGCGCGTCGACGTCGTTGGTGGCGTCGACACCTACCGGCGGAATGCCGGCCAGCTCGCCGGCGTCGCGGCCCGCCTTCTCCTTTGACCAGGCGTAACAGCCCACCAACTCAAAGGTCGGGCTGTCGACGATCGATTGCAACGAGCTCTTGCCGACGTTTCCGGTGTTCCACTGCACTACGCGATAGCTGTTTGGCACTCGCTCAGCATAGGGGAAGCGGTGGTGGCTCAGTAGCTGGATTCGGCGGCCAGGATCTCGGCCAGGTAGGTGTCGTCCGTGGGTTGCTCCAGGCGTGCCCGCGCCCAGCGCCGGACCCGCTCCCGCGTCTCGCGCGACTCGGACGCCTCGGCGCCGATGATCACCGACGTGTTCGTCCAATCGTGGTCCCAGGCCGCTGATTCGGTGAGTGGCCGTTGTTGGGCGTCGAACAGGGGCAGGGTGGCGTGGCCGTCGGCGTCCAGGGCGCCACTTCCGCTGAGGGCGCCGGATCGGACCAGCACCGTGACGCCGGTCGCGGGGTCGGGCCCGATGACGGCGGCGCGGACGGCGGCCACCGCCGTGGTACCGGTGGCCTCGACATGCCAGTCGACGGTGTCCTCGGCGGCATCGAATATCCGGGCGGGGACCCCGCTCCAATGGATGGACGCCACCCCCCGTGCGATCGGGGCCGCGGCCCGCGGACCCGTTTCAACACCGGCGGCCAGCGCGTAGTCGTCGCGGCGTCCGGTTGTCATTTCCGGAACGACACCCGAATCCTCAAGAGCGGCAAGTGGTTCGGTCCATCCGACGCCTTCGATGCCTAGCTCGTCGGCGAGCTCGGCGCCCGCACGCACCAGGTCGCGGATGCGCGCATCGCCATCGTGGACATGCAAGACCAGGGCCGGGGCGTGCGGCTGCAGCAGTTCGGCCACATCCGAATCCAGGGTGTCGTCGGTGAAGAAGCTCTGTGCCCCGACGGTCAGCAGCGCGACCTCGACGTCGAGGAAGGCACGGTCTAGCGCGGCGATGCCGTCACGTCGGCTGGCCGGCCACCAGCGCCGCAGCCAATGGCCCAGGGCGAGCCTGCGCAGCGGGGCCACCGAGCCAGGGGCGATGTCGACACCGGTGAGCTCGATGGCGTGCGGGTCCGCCGCGGAATCGAGCGCGGATGCCAGGGCGACGTGGCCTTCCGCACCGAGAACACGCCATAGCCAGTCGGCACGGGAGGGATCGGTCAGCGTGATCTGGGTGGCCTCGGGCGGGCCGTCGATGGTCCAGGACAGCACCGCACCGCTGACTTCCAGCACCGCGGCCAGCGGCGGCGCCTCGGTTTCCTGGCCCGCGACCCAAAGCCCCGAATCGGCGATCAACCTCATCCGGCCGCCTGCAATTCCAGCATCGCCTTGATGCGTTGCCGATGATCGAGGCTCACCGACCTGGCCACGCCCTCAAGCAGGGAGCGCACGTCGTCGACGTCGTCGCATGGTTCCTGCCAGACGTCGCGTCCGTGCAGGCGCGCCCACAGCCGGCTCAGGTATGGCTGCGGGTAGGCAACGAGGTCGTCGATCACCTGCCGCTGGCGAGGATGGATCGGGCCGCCTTCGGCCAGGTAGCGCCGCGCGTGCAGGACGTACGCCTCCTTGCGCAAGCGGGCCTGGATCTGCGCCGCCAGCGCGTAGCGGCTGGCGACGGACCGATCCAGCGGTGCCAGCTCGACCGCGACCTCGATGCCGGCGACCAGCGTGGCCTGTTTGTCCTCGCTCAACAGCCCCCACGGTGCAGCGGCTCGATCGACTTCCTCTTCGCAGAGCAGCGGGATGTCGGGCAGTGCGTCGCGGTCCAGGGCGCGGCGCAAGGTCGACCGCACCCGGTCCACCACGCTGCGGTCCAGCGGGCGGTCGCTATCGGCGTCCCCACACACCTGCGGCGGTCGTTGCGGCGCAACCGAACTCAGCCCGAGTTCGACGATCGACCAGGGCAGCTCCGCGCCGTCGCTGCGGGCCAGGGCGCCGAGCTTGTACGGGGTGGCGTCGGCGATCATGGCCGACCAGACTTGCTGGCGCGCTGTGGCAGCGCTGTGTCGGTTGGCGGTGGCGGGTCCGAGCACGGTGCCTAGCTCGGCCATGAACGGACCGGTCGTGGCGTCGCCAGGCCGCACGTCGCGCCAACTGTGGTCGAGCTGATCGGCCAGCATCGCGACGACGTCCGGGCTGGCGACGTACTGCTGGAGTACCTCGATCGCGGTGCGGTCCCGGCCCTGGTGGATATCCTGCAGCACCGCGACCGCTGCTTGGTGATCGTTAGGTGTCGGAGCGCCTTTGGTCACCGCGAGCTCGAAGCAAACCGGGAAGTAGAGTTCTTGTGCGTTTCCGCTGCGAATCCGCAGCCGGCGGCGCTCGAGCTTGAGCGTCTCGAACCATGCTGCGGCGGCACGCAATTCGGGGCCGCGGCGCACGATCAAGTCGTGCATCGCCGCGGCCGTTTCCGGCGACACGACGGGCAGCGAATACTGCGGATTCGCGCGCAGGCGCAGCACCAACGGGTCAATGATGCGCTTGACCGTGCGGCTGAGCGGGCCGCCGTCGTCGCTACTGAGCACGTCGACGCCGGGGCTGATTGCCCGCCACGCCTGCTCGATCACCGCCCGGCGCGGGTAGCCCGTGGCTTCAGCCACGTACGCCGTCGCCGGCGATCCCGCGTTCATGTGCACAGGATAGGGGCATCGCGAAAATTCAGACATCGAAAAAGTTGGGTTCGGTAGCCGGCCGGCGCCGCGAGGCTGGTCGCATGAGAAAGCCAACGCTGCTGCTGGGCGGCGCGGAGATCGTGCTATTGGCAACCGCCGTCCTGTTCCTCGCTTTTCAGGATTTGTGGCACACGTTGATCGGGGTGTCCTGTGTGGGGGTGGTGTTGGTGTTGGTCGGCTGGCTGGTGTTCGGGCCGGCCGATAAGTCCGCCGACGGCCGGACCGTCGGGGTCGGCACGGTGTGTGCCGCCGGTGACCGCCAGATCACGATTCAGGTGACCAGTGTGGACGGAGCGAAGTTCATCGGCCGGTTGGCTCACCCCGGCAGCGACCCGGTCGCGTCGTGGTTACGTCCGGGCGCCATCCTCTTGGTGGCGTTTGATCCTGCTGCCCCAGAGAACCTTTCGCTACCCGACGAAAGCTTGGCCGTCGCTTCGCTTATCCGATCCGGTGAGTCAACTAGCCGGATCTAATTGCGTGTTATCGGGTTTGGCGGGACTGCTGCCACAGAACGGGACCGGCGAATAAGGGCGCTTGCTCGGGGCTCGTCTCGTGGTAAGTGATTGGGATTCGAACGGGGCCTTCGGCTGCGCGGGTGAGGTGGGCGCGCTCATAGTCGGCGCGGCGGCGGGGGTCGCGCAGCAGGGCATACGCGGCCAGGATGCGGTGCAGCTGTTCGTTGCAACCTGGTTGCGAGTTCTCGGTGTGCAGATCAGGATGGTGATCGCGCACCCGACGCCGGTAGGCGTGGACGATTTCGGCCTGAGTCGCGTCAGGTGACACGCCAAGCAGACTGTAGGGATCAGTCATCTTCTGGCACCGCGTCTTTCATCCAACGTCGACAGCCGGGTAGGCCAGCCGTTCACCGGTGACCATCCTGGGGACCATTCAGAGGTTGCGCCACGATCAGTGGCGGTGAGTGCGCTGAGCCGCGTCATCTTCCTGGATAGCGCAATTAGCTTGGACGCCAGAATGGTTCACCGGTGTCGGCCCAAACGGTCGACGCACCTCCTTCCTCGATCTGCCTGCCGTTGCGGCTTTTCGCGATGCGGCGAGGTTTGGCTGGCGGCCCGGCCCCGGGTTCGCCTGGACGGCCGTAGGCGGATATCCAAACGCTGGGGAAGCGAAGGTATGCCTCAATTTCGCCGGGGGCCGCGGGCCGCGTTCATGCTCGACTCGATGCCATCACCTCCTGTCCCGCACAACGTAATCGAGCTGAGTCGCGGACGGGCTCCGCACTCGGAGGGCCGCGTTCCGTTGCGCGAGCGGGTCGTGCCGGCGCGCGCCGGGGGCGCAACAGCACACGGCAAGGCCGACCAGCCGACCGGGGCCCGGCCAGGGCACACCCGATCGCTGGTGGTGCCGGCGAGCAGCGGCGGGGGTTCAGCGCCGCGCACAAGATGGCGTCGACTTCGTCGAACAGCGTCGCCAAATCGGGATCCAGATACAGGATTTCTGGCTCCGCGATACCCAAGACGTCGCTACCCGACGGCGCCGCCACAACGTTTTGATGCGTCATTGGGCTACTCCGCTCGTGCTCACCAGCCAATCAGGCCGCGATGGCCTCACTGGCATCGCCGCAACCGACTGCGATTGCGGGCGAATCGAACTCGATGACAACCTGCTCGCTTTCACGCGAGGAATTGATCGGCGCGACCGCCGGATTGGACGGGGTCCTTCGCGGCCACGGGGTGAACCGATCGAGGCAAAGGAGCGGATCGGTTTGCATCAGCATGATCGCCACCTCCTAGTCAACAATCTAACGCCTTGCATCAGTTAATCTATGCCAGCACGCATAGATCTGATATAGCACGTGTAATGTTGTGACGCAAGCAGTGGACAGAAATTTTCTATAGCCACCGGGACGCACACCGACATGGTCAACCGCGCGCACCAGACAGGGCCCGCAGCAGACCGCGGCGTCTATGCCATCTCGGTAGCCGCCGAACTCTGTGGGGCCCCGATCCACTTGTTGCGAGTCTGGGAACGCCACGGGCTGCTGACCCCGGCGCGCAGCCAAGGTGGAACCCGCCGCTACAGCGTCGATGACATCACCCTGTTGCACCGCATCACGGCATTGGCCGCTGCCGGCGTGAATGTCGTTGGCATTAGCCGGATCCTCGAACTCGAAGACGACTATGCCGTCGCGCGGGGTGCGAAAACTCGCAAACCCCAACCGGATGGCCCGTAGGCCCGCAGGCGCGGCTATGCCCTCACCGGCGGCACCCTTTGACCACGTGAGACGAAAGTCATCGAGCACCGTCGACGGCGAAGGTGACCAGCGCTCCCCAGTACAGCGGGTTGGCGGTGAGGTCGCCGTCGCGCCACCGTCGCATCTGTTCGCGCTGCCAACGATTCACCGCGCAACCCGCCTCGGCGGCCTCGTGGGCGCGATCGACCGCGATGATCACCTCGGCCATCGGGTCGCTGGTCTCGGCGGTGGACGCGGTAAATCGTCGATAGGCCGCCGTCGTGGGTAGCGACCACAAGGTGGCAGTAACCAACTGGGCGCCGCTCAGCATCATCGCCGCCACCAGACCGGTTGCCTCGTCGAACTGATAGTCCCCGCCCGACGCACACGCCAGCAGGGCCACCCGCGGCGGCATCGGCATCCGCATCGAGATCAGGTCTGCCGCGGTCAGCGGACGGTGATCACCAATGGCGTTGGCATCGCCGGGAATCCGCGCCGTACAGGCCAGGTGCAGTGCGGCCCGGTCGGCGCGGCTGCCGTGATCGGCCTGGCCGTCTGCCGAGCTGGCGTGTCCGACATAGAGCACCCGGCTCGGCTCGAGGGCCAGCAGACCGGCCAGCCACCTGCGGTCGGCGTCCTGACGTCGGAACAGCTCGACCGCCGTATCGACTTTCGGCAGCACGCGACGGCGTTGCACTAGTTCGGCGAAGTGCTGCGCCAACGGCGAGTGCGCGGAAGGCCTGCCGAGCACCGAGCCCAGCGCGGCGTCCGGCAGCTGCCCTGGCACCCGCGGGTCGAGGATCAGGAGCGCAGGACCACCACGCCTGGCGTCCCATCCCGCCGGCGTCCGCGGGGCGTGCACGATGTTCTGCGGTACCGCCAGCAACACGTCGGCCATTTCCATCAGCCGGTAGCCGTCGGTGTGGTCGCTGATATCCGCTAGCTGCCAAGGGATTCGGGCGGGTGATACCCCGGACAGGGTGATGGACTCCGCGCGGGCACGCACCAATTCTTCTTTGGTGGGACCCGATTTCGGCAGCGCCAACAAACCCCAGGGCACCCGGGCCAGCCGGGCGCTGGGGGAGATGAACAGCAGCGCGCGCGGTGAAGCCGCACACTCGGCCAACAGCTGCCACCCGCGCGAGTCGATGAGCAGCACACCCAGGATGTAGGCGACCGTCAGTTCGGTGTGCGGTGCGGCGAAAGGCCCTCTGGTCAAAGCCCGTTCGATGGCTCCGATATCTGGGCGACGGCTCTCGGATTCGCGAGGTTCGGGCAGCGCGTCATCCAATTCCCGCAGCGCCGCGAGCAGGAGTGGCTCTTCGATGACCCAGGTGACGGTGCGCGACGGCTGGCCCACCACCCGCAAGCTGGCGTAGGTGGCGATCCCGACGTCGGCGAATCGCAGGACCAGGGTCAGCCGGTCCGGGTCGTTCATGGCCAAGTCGACCAGACGGGTTCGGCGGCTGTGACGTCGCGGCCGTAGCGCTGCAACGCCAGCGCGCGATAGTGGCTCATGATCGGCGGCGCATCCGGTTGCATCCGCAGCGGCGGCAACGGTCCGAGTCGAGTCAGCGAAACGCCTTCTTCGGCGGCGGATCCCGCCGCCCCTGCCGCCGCTACGGCCGGCTCGTCGTCGAGCACCGGGGTGGTGGCGATCGACGCCCATTCACCGACGTGCGGCCCGATGGCTGACTCGGTGCTGAAAGTGCCTCGCGCGCTGTGATACTCGACCAGCTCGCTGATCAACTCGGTGTTCTCCCACTCCCATGCGACGGCGAAGGCCCCGGCCAGAATCGGCGCCGCAACGTGAGTCGCCCAACGCGATCTGGCGTCGGCGTCGGAGATCGAATACCGCACCGAATCGACGGCCAGCGCTGCCGGCACCTTGAGCTCGGCCGCCTGCTCGAGTTTGGTTGCCGCTCGCCGGAATTCCGGACTGTCGACCTCGGCCGTGATGATGCCGAGTGAGCTGGCCTGCCGTTCCTCGACTTCCTGCAACGTGTCTGAAGGGTCGCCGGCGGCGTCGAAGCCAAGGTCGGTCAACGCATCGGCCCGCCATACGGTCCCGAGGTGATTGTCGAGTTGCGCGTACTGCAGCCAACTACTGCGGGGCGACGAGTCCAGCCACTCCCGGGCCTGGGCGATCAGCTCAAAGGCCTGATCGAAGCGGCCGTGAAAGATCGCTATCCAGCTGCGCTGCAACAGGACACGGTGGATGTACAGCGCCTTGCCCAACTTTCGCCAGTTCCGCTCGGCGTTCTCCCAGCACTGGTCGGCGGCTTCCAGGGCGCCCACCGCCAACCGGGTCAGGCCGAGATACAGCTCGCAACGCGACATGTCGTGAGCCCGATTGTATCGGGCGATGACGTGGTGAGCCTGGGAGATCAGGCGTTCGGTCTCCGCACGGTCGCGCGCCGACCAGTTCATCGCCGCCCGCTCTAATTGTGTTCTGGCAGAGGCTAGTTCCCATCCATTCGCCTGTGCGCGGGCCTCCGCGCGACGAAGCCAGGGTTCGGCCTCCGACAACCTGCCGGTCTCGACGCAAAATCTGCCGTACGCGGTGGCCGCGACCACCCGAAGAAAGTCGGCCGCCTCGCTGGCATCGCCGGGGTGGTCGACGGCGGCGAGTACCTGTTCCCACAACGGGGCCGACCGCACATGCAGATCGTCGTCGCAGAGCGCGGTCGCGCAGAGAACCCGCGCGTAGGTCAGCAGGAACGCGTGCTCGTCGACCAGTTCAGGAAACTCCGCATCGGCGCCCGAGTCACCGAGGGCCGTAAGCGCTGCCTCGGCTCCCTCGTGGTCCCCTTGCGCCGCGGCCAGACCGGTTTCCAGGAACTGCGCCCGCCGAGAGTATCGACAGGTCATCTGTGCCACTTCAGCGCTGGACAGCAGCACTCGCGCCGCGGCTTTCGGCATCATGCCGGCGGCAATCCCGGCATAGATGGCCAGGCAGTCGCGGATACGTCCGACGAATTCTTGCGCGCCGTCATTCGCACCCCGGACGAGGTAGATCTCACCAAGCTGCGCAAAGACTTCCAGCATGAGATCGTCCCGGTCGGCCTCGACGATCTGGGGCACCAACGCCATCAGCAGATCCCGCGCCGCGACCTCGTCGGCGGCGAATATCAGGTGACGGGTGCGCTCCAATTCGCCAGAGATCGACACGGCTGCATCATAAGTCCGATGCGGCGCAAACCGGAGCGGCGGACGCGTGAGTGAGTCACGTCCGCCGCCCGGAGTCGGACCGATCAGCCGCACGTCACCTTGATGTTGAAGTCCTTGGTGATCATCCCGGCCATCGGGTTCTTCATGTCGGCGCCCTGCGCCTGACCGGTGATGGTGTAGGTCTTGCCATCAACGGAGACGTTGGCCGAGCCGACCTTTGCGCCCATGTTGCCGACCGACAGCGCGTTGCCGTCGACGAACATCGCCAGCGACTCCACCTTCGGGGTGGCCTCGTCGGTCATCACGACGGCCAATGCCTGCTTGCCGGCGGTGGATCCGCTTCCGATGTCGATCTTGCCGCCCTGCTTGACGCAGGTCACCGTGGCCGGGTCCAAGCCCGCCAGGGCGCTGCCGCCCACCAGAACCTGCGCGCCCCCGCCGCCGGTGGAGACGCTGGACGCGGGACCGGCCGCTTGGCCGCCGCTCGAGCATGCCATCAGGGCCGACGCACAGCCAATGGCTCCAATCGCTGTCGCGAGAAGACGTTTCACTGGACTTCCTTCCATTCATGTCGCCGCCCGGTTGGTGGCGTCATGGGAGCAAGTAGAGAACGGCCGCCTTGCTACCGATCCCAATTTTCTTGTGCAGCCGGTAGGCTGCCATCGACGTGCCGCCTAGGAAGGGACACGAAGGGAGATCACCGATGGCCAAGGTGAAATGGCTTGAAGAGCCTGAGCCCCATGATTTTCCGGCCGCGTCCGACTACCTGGACATGGTGGCGGAGCCGCACATCGTCAAACAATTGACCGAGAAGCTGCAGGCCGGGACCGTCGTGCACAAGAAGGCCAAAGACATTCTTCGGGCAGCGCAGCTGAACCTGCTGCCCAATGACAATCCGCATGTGGTCGCGGATCTCGCGAAGATCAAAAAGGGGCAGGCGCTGTCACCGATCCTGTTGATCCGCGGCGATTATGCGACCGGCGTTCCGCTGCAGATCGCCGATGGTTATCACCGTGTGTGCGCCAGCTACTACACCGACGAAAACACCGACATCCCTGTGGTCCTCGTGTCGTTGACCCGGTAGTGGGAGCCCCGGCGTCGGGCTGACTGTGCGCAGTGCTTGAGTGTCTCTGTGATTGAGATCGAGACTGTGGGAGCGGTGCAGGTATTGACCGTGTCATCGGGGCGCGTCAACGCCCTCGATGTCGAGGTGCTGCAAGAGTTCACCGGCGCGGTTCGCGAACTGCAGAACTCCGGCGCCGGCGCGCTCGTTGTCACCGGCGCCGGCAAGGTGTTTTCCGCCGGGGTCGACCTCGACCGGGTGCTGCAGGGCGGGGCCGACTACACCGATCGGCTGCTGCAGGCGCTGTCCGACGCGTTCGACGTGCTGTTCAGCTATCCGGGACCGACGGTGGCCGCGATCAACGGTGCCGCAATCGCCGGCGGGTGCGTGCTCGCGTGCGCGTGCGACCGCCGCTTCATCACCGCCGACGCCAAGATCGGGGCGTCAGAGGTCCGCGTCGGCGTGCCGTTTCCGGTCGCGGCACTGGAAGTGATGCGTTACGCCTGCGGACGCCATTCCGAAGAAGTGCTGCTCGGCGGTGGCGTCTATCGCGGAGACGATGCCGTCTCCAGTGGACTGGCGCATCGCGTCGTTGCCGACGATCTTCGCGAGGCGGCGCTGGCGGAGGCGTCGGACCTGAGCGGCATCGCGGCCGAGGCGTACGCCCACACGAAAAGTCAGCTGCGAGCACCCACCGTGGCGCGGATCCGCGCGGGCGGCGAGATCGACCGCGAAGTCAGCCGAATTTGGACCGCCGATCAGACGCGACAGCGCCTCGCCGACTCGATGGAAAGCCTGCGACGCCGCTGACGGGAGTTACTCCGGTCGCGGTTCATCCAAGGTGACCGTGCCCCGCGTGCTCCTGCGCCGAAGCCGGTGTGATGCCTTGCCGGTCGGGCGGCGGTTCTGCAACCCACCCCGAGGCTCCTCGGTGTCTTCTTCGCCGGCGGAGTCTTCGGCGGCCGCTACCGGCTCGTCCGGGGTCTCTTCGGGTTCGCCGACCTCGGCTTCCTCGGTTTCTGTGGTGTCTTCGGTCACTTCGGTCTCGGCGGCTTCAGGCTCTTCGGTGGCCTCTTCCGTCTCGTCCGTCTCGTCCGTCTCGTCCGTCTCCTCGGGCGACTCCACGTCTTCGACGTCGTCGCGCTTCTTGCGGCGGACAGCGCGAGGTTGTTTAGGTTTCTTCGCCTTGATCGGTTTCGGCGGTGGCGGCGGCAGCTCGGCGACAAACGACAGGTAGAAGGCGAAAATCCCGAGGACCGCGATCGCGGCTGCGCCGCCGTAAATGGCGAACAGATATTGTCCGGCGGCGTCCAGGCTGAGCCAGATCTCGCTGATCGCGGCGCCGACGATCAGCACCCCGGCCAGCACGTGCGCCACGATCGACCAGGTCCGCAGAGACAACGCCAGCTGTGGAGTGCCCAGCTCGGGCTTGCGGGTACGCAACTGCGTGAACACCACCGGCAGCGCGGCCAGCCCGATCAGTGCGCCCGCCACGATCCGCAGCGCCGTCCCCAGGGTGTGCGAAGTATCGCCCGTTAGCTCATGCCAGCGGGGCAACACGAAATAGAAGTACAAGGCGCCGGCAACGAGGGAGAACAGCAGGTGCCACGGCACGGCGATCTTGCGCCCCATACCCCTCCTCGTGCTGGTTGAGTTCACGCCAGCCTAAAGGCGGCCAGCTCGATTCCCAACCATCGTGTCGTCCGCGCGGCGGACTCTCTGCGGAGGATGCGGGATTTGAACCCGCGAGGGCTGTTAACCCAACCCGCGTTCCAGGCGAGCGCCATAGGCCACTAGGCGAATCCTCCGTGGCAATGGTAGCGGCTAGGTAGCCGCTGACCGTGTCCGGCTGTCTCGTGGCCGCGTCCGCGGTATCGCCACGAGGTATTAGACTCGCCGTGGACCCCGCGCGGCGTCTATCCTGTGAACTCCCCCAGGGCCGGAAGGCAGCAAGGGTCAATGGGCTCTGTCGGGTGCGCGGGGTCCCCTTAATGTGATGGTGGCGACCCGCTGCGCCCCGCTCGGACATCGCCGCCGCGTCCGCGGCTCGCCACGAAATGCGCGAAAGGGCCCGCTAGAACCATGGTGTCGCTCGATTCCCTCAGCCCCGACGAGTTGGCTGCCGTGCACCAACGCCACCAGCAGGAGTACGCGCAGCTGCAAGAGCTGAAGCTGGCGCTGGACCTAACGCGCGGCAAGCCGTGCGCCGAGCAGCTCGACCTGTCCAACCAGCTGCTGAGCCTGCCCGGCGACGTGTACCGCGACGACGAGGGCACCGATACCCGCAACTACGGCGGGCTGCACGGCCTGCCCGGATTGCGGGCCATCTTCGCCGAGCTGCTGGGCATGCCGGTGCAGAACTTGATCGCGGGCAATAACGCCAGCCTGGAACTGATGCACGACGTCGTCGTCTTTTCCATGTTGTACGGCGGGGTGGACTCGCCGCGTCCCTGGAAGGACGAACCCAGCGTCAAGTTCCTGTGCCCCGTCCCGGGCTACGACCGGCACTTCGCCATCACCGAGACGCTGGGCATCGAGATGATCCCCATCCCGATGCTGGACGACGGCCCGGACGTCGATCTGATCGAGGAACTGGTCGCCGCGGACCCCGCGATCAAGGGGATGTGGACGGTGCCGGTGTTCGGCAACCCCACCGGCACCACCTACTCGTGGGAAACCGTGCGCCGGCTGGTCCAGATGCGCACCGCGGCACCCGACTTCCGGTTGTTCTGGGACAACGCGTACGCCGTGCACACCCTGACGCACGAGTTCATCCGCCAGGTCGACGTGCTCGGGCTGGCCGAGAAGGCCGGCAACCCCCACCGGCCGTACGTCTTCGCGTCCACCTCGAAGATCACCTTCGCCGGCAGCGGCGTGAGTTTCTTCGGGGGATCGCTGGGCAACATCGCGTGGTACCTGCAGTACTTCGCGAAGAAGTCGATCGGCCCGGACAAGGTGAACCAGCTGCGGCATCAGCGCTTCTTCGGCGACGCCGACGGGGTGCGGCTGCAGATGCTGCGCCACCAGCAGGTCTTGGCGCCGAAATTCGCCATGACGCTTGAGATTCTGGAGCAGCGGCTCGGCGATTCGAAGATCGCGTCCTGGACCGAACCCAAGGGCGGCTACTTCATCAGCCTCGACGTGTTGCCCGGCACCGCCCGGCGGACCGTCGCGTTGGCCAAGGATGCCGGTATCGCCGTCACCGAGGCGGGTGCGTCATTCCCCTATCGGAAAGACCCGGAGGACAAGAACATCCGGATCGCGCCCACTTTCCCGCCGGTGCCGGACCTGCGCAACGCGGTCGACGGGCTGGCGACCTGCGCGCTGCTGGCGGCGTCCGAGTCGCTGCTGGCGTCCGCCTGATCGAGTGTGCACTCACACTCGATGACCAACTGGGCAGTCGTCAGCGGGCCTGAGTAGCCTGGCTGACCGTGGCCCTCTACCGCAAATATCGACCGGCAACCTTCGCCGAAGTGGTGGGGCAGGAACATGTCACCGAACCGCTGTCGATCGCGCTGAACGCTGGCCGGATCAACCACGCATACCTGTTCTCCGGGCCGCGTGGCTGCGGAAAGACGTCGTCGGCGCGCATTCTGGCCCGGTCCTTGAACTGTGCCGAGGGACCGACGGCAACGCCGTGCGGCGTGTGCGATTCGTGCACGGCGTTGGCGCCCAATGCGCCCGGCAGCATCGACGTGGTGGAGCTCGACGCCGCCAGCCACGGCGGCGTCGACGACACCCGCGAACTGCGCGACCGTGCGTTCTACGCGCCTGCGCAGTCGCGCTACCGGGTGTTCATCGTCGACGAGGCGCACATGGTGACCACCGCGGGGTTCAATGCGCTGCTCAAGATCGTGGAGGAGCCGCCCGAGCATCTCATCTTCATCTTCGCCACCACCGAACCGGAGAAGGTGCTGCCGACGATCCGGTCGCGCACCCATCACTATCCGTTCCGGCTGTTGCCGCCGCGGACCATGCGGTCGTTGATCGCGCGGATCTGTGAGCAGGAGAGCGTCGTCGTCGACGATGCGGTCTATCCGCTGGTGATCCGCGCCGGCGGCGGGTCGCCGCGTGACGCCCTCTCGGTGCTCGATCAGTTGGTGGCCGGTGCCGACGACAATCACGTCACCTACCAGCGTGCACTGGGGTTGCTGGGCGCCACCGACGTTGCTCTCATCGACGAGGCGGTCGACGCTCTGGGCGCCGGAGACGCCGCGGCGTTGTTCGGCGCGGTGGAGTCCGTGATCGACGCCGGCCACGACCCCCGGCGCTTCGGCATCGACCTGCTGGAGCGGTTCCGCGACCTCATCGTGCTGCAAGCGGTTCCCGACGCGGTGTCGCGCGGAGTCGTGGACGCCCCCGAGGACGTGCTGGAGCGGATGCGGGAGCAGGCGACGCGGATCGGGCCGGCCACCCTGACGCGCTATGCCGAGGTGGTGCAGGCCGGGCTGGGTGAGATGCGCGGTGCGACGGCCCCGCGGCTGCTACTCGAAGTGATCTGCGCGCGACTGCTGCTGCCCTCGGCCAGCGATGCCGAGTCGGCGCTGCTGCAACGCGTCGAGCGGATCGAGACCCGGCTGGACATGTCGATCCCCACGTCGGCGACCGCGCCCGCCGAGCCGGCAGCGCCGCCTGTCCGGCTGTCACGGCGACCCGCTCCGCCCGAGTCGAAGCCCGCGCCCGAACCGACACCGGAGGCGGTCGCCGACCCGACGCCGGCGCCGGAACCGGCGCCAATGCCGGCCCCCCAGCTGCCGCCGGTGCCCGCGGACGAGCCGGCTGCGGGTGAACTCAATGCGGCTGCGGTGCGAACGATGTGGCCGACAGTGCGCGACAAGGTACGCCAGCGCAGTCGTACTACCGAGGTGATGCTGGCGGGGGCCACCGTCCTGGCGCTCGAGGGCAACACGTTGGTGCTGACGCACAGCTCGGCGCCCCTGGCCAAGCGGCTGTCCGAACAGCGCAACGCCGACGTCATCGCCGAAGCGCTCAAAGACGCGTTGGGCGTGGACTGGAGGGTGCGTTGCGAGACCGACGCAGCGACGCCCGCCGCAAACGCCCCACCCCCGGCCCGGGACGTGAGCCCGCCGATCCGGGTAACGCCACCGGCACCGCGGGAGGTGCCCGCTGCCATAGATTCGGGAGATCCAGGCCCGCAGGTCGACGACGACGAAGAACACATGCTGGCCGAAGCGGGCCGCGACGATTCCGAGGCGCCCCGCCGCGACCCGGAAGAGGTCGCACTTGAATTGCTACAGAACGAGCTGGGCGCGCGCCGGATCGATAACGGCTAAGCGGTCCACCAGGGGCGCAGCGGCAGGCTGTCGTCGCCCCACGCGTCGACCTTGGCGGCCAATACGTGGTGCAGCTGAAGGTTGTTGCGTTCGAAGGCCACTCGCGATGCCGCCATGTACAAGCCCCACACCTTGGCGATCGGCAGGCCGACCTCGCTGACCGCCTCGTCCCAGTGCTCGACGAGGTTACGGCACCAGTCGCGCAGCGTCATCGCATAGTGATGACGGAGGTTCTCCTCGTGCAAGACCTCCATGCCAACTTCCTGGATCTCGGTGACGATGCGTCCCGAGCCGGTCAGCTCGCCGTCGGGAAAGACGTAGCGGTCGGTGAATCCGCCGGCAAAGGACGTCGACCTGTTGTCGTGGCGGGTGATGCAGTGATTGAGCAGCAGACCGCCGGTGCGCAGTTTCGACCTGAGGAAGCCGAAGTAGGCGGGGTAGTTCCGGACGCCGATGTGCTCGGTCAGTCCTATCGAGGACACCGCGTCGAAGCCCGTCTCCCGCACGTCGCGGTAGTCGCAATGCCGGACCTCGGCCAGCGCCGCGAGCCCGTCGTTCTCGATCGCTTGCTGCGCCCACTTGGCCTGCTCGGCCGACAGCGTTGCGCCGATCACCCGCACTCCGTGTCGGGCGGCATGGCGCACCATGCCGCCCCAGCCGCAGCCGACGTCGAGCAGGCGGTCGCCCTGCTGTAGCCGCAGCTTGTCGAAGATCAGTCGATACTTGTTCTCCTGCGCGGCTTCCAGCGTCGCGTCGGCATCCGGATAGACCGCGCAGGTATAGGTCATCGAGGGCCCGAGCACCCACTCGTAGAACGTGTTGGAGACGTCGTAGTGGTGGTGGATGGCCTCGGCGTCGCGGGTCTTGCTGTGCAAATAGCCGGCGGCGACACGCCGCCACCGGGGCGGGGTCTCCTGCGGGGGCGGCGCGACCGGCAACAAATGTTCGACGCCGATCGAACGCACGACATTGGCCAGCACCAACAACGACGGCCGTCTGAACTTGACCCGGTCGGTCAGCGTCTTCAGCAGCTCGTAGGGATCGCCGGGATGCACGCCGTAGGCATGCAGATCACCCGATACGTACGCGCGGGCAATGCCGAGTTCGCCGGGAGCCGTCGCCAGGTAGGTGGCGCCACGGGGGGTCCGAAGATCCAGCCCCAAGTCGGCGTCGTCGTCTCCGGCGCTGCTGCCGTCGTAGGCGGTGAACTTCAGTGGCTGCTGGCCGGATGCGGTGAAGATCTCCAGGATCTCGGCCATGCTCAGTTTGTGTGATGCGCGCGTGGACTCTCTGATTGCCGTCATCGCCGTTGCACCGCCTTTGCGTAGAGATCGAGAAGACGTGAATCGGGATCGTAGGTTTTCTTCACCGTGTTGTAAGTCTCCCCACCGTAGAGCTGGTCAAACTCATCGCGGGAGTAGTAGGAGTCGGAGTACAACGACTTGTGCCCGTCCAGCGAACTCACCTTGGCCTCGATGCGCCGGTTGGTCGCTCCCTCGCTGGCCGCGGCCGGCGCCGAGGACCAGAACCCGATGTTCACGTAAGTGCGGTCCGGCCGGATCGGATACAGGGGCCAGCCCTCAGGATCGCGAAGCCGCAACGGGCACAGCCAGATTGGCTCGATGGGCACGTTGTCTAAGAACCACTGCAAGAACTCGACGGTCCGCTCGACAGGCACCTCCACGTCCTGCACCACCCGCTCGCGCGGCGGCCGACCGTTCCGCCTTTCGATCCGGTCGGCGATGCCGAAGCGCTGGTCCGCGGCTATCAGCTTCGAGTAGACGCTGCTGCGCCGGTAGCGGCGCGGCCACCAGCGCCGCAGTCGCGGATTCTGTGCCCCGAACGCGCGTGAGCACCAGAACCAGTCGGTGTCCCAGCGCCAGAGGTAGTCATGGATCGTCAACCGGTCGTCGATGACACCGGCGTCGTGCTGAATCGATTTGTAGTAGATGCGCTGCCCGGTGTAGTCGCTGACCGGCCCGGTGGTGGTGGTGCGCGCGCCGACGCACAGGTAGCTCTCGTCGGCACTGAACACCACGCCATCGAGGTAATCCACTGGGACGCCGTCGCTTCCGCCGGTGTCGATGATCCGTTCCAGCGTCGCGACCAGTTCCGTCAACGAATGGAATCGGATGTGCCGCAACGCTACAAATGGCGCGACGGGTTCCAGTTCGATCCGCAGTCTGGTTGAATACCCCAGCGTTCCATACGAATTGGGGAAGGTCCGAAACAGGTCGGCGTGCTGGTCGGGTGTCGCGGTGATCAATTCCCCGGCGCCGGTGAGGATATCCATCTCCAGAACGGATTCGTGGGGCAGACCGTTGCGAAACGATGCCGACTCGATCCCCAGGCCGGTAACCGCACCGCCGAGGGTGATGGTCTTCAACTGCGGAACCACCAGTGGTGCGAGGCCATACGGCAAAGTCGCGGACACCAGGTCTGCATAGGTGCACATGCCGGCCACGTCGGCGGTCTGGGCGTCGGGATCGACGCCGATGACATTCCGCAACCCCGAATTGTCCAGGCCGCGCGCATCGCGTTTGGTGCGGGCGCGGAACAGGTTTGAGGTGGGTTTGGCAAGACGGACGGACGCCGTAGCGGGGATGGATCGATAGCTCGCCAATAGCCGCTCGACGCCCGCCGTGTGTGTGGCCAGTGCAGAAGCTTTGACAGGCACCACATATACCCTAGTCCCGGAAAGCGCCCCCTGCACCTAACGCGAGGGGTGACACCGCACATCAACGACGGAGGAGTTGCGCCTGATGGGACAGGTCAGCGCGGCCAGCACGATATTGATCAACGTCGAGCCCGCGGCCACACTCGCCGCGGTGGCCGACTACCAGACGGTCCGGCCGAAAATTCTGTCGCCGCAGTACAGCGAATACGAAGTGCTGCAGGGCGGGCAGGGGGCGGGCACGGTTGCCAAGTGGAAGCTCCAGGCGACCAAATCACGTGTCCGCGACGTGCAGGTGAACGTCGACGTCGCCGGCCACACCGTCATCGAGAAGGATGCGAACTCGTCCATGGTGACCAACTGGACGGTGGCCCCGGCCGGCCCCGGATCCAGTGTCACCGTGAAGACCTCGTGGAACGGCGCCGGCGGCATCGGGGGCTTCTTCGAGAAGACCTTTGCTCCGCTGGGGCTGAAGAAGATCCAGGCCGAGGTGCTGGCCAACCTCAAGCAGGAATTGGAAGGCTAGCAGCGGGTCGCGACCGTCGACTAGCGCGCCTGGCCCTGGCTGGCCAGGAAGCCGGCAACGCCGCGCACCAGCGCGTCGGCGTATTTCTGCCGCCCGTCGGGCGACTCCATCAGCGCCGAATCCACCGGGTTTTTCATGTTGCCGCACTCGACCAGTACCGAGGGATACTGCGCCAGGTTCAGCCCGGCCAGGTCCGCGCGGCCATACAGGCCGTCCTGGCCGATGTAGGTCGCCGGCGGAATGCCCGACGCCTGCATCTGGTCACGCATGATCCGCGCGTACTGGACAGACGGTCCCGCTTGCGCGGCGTTGAGCGGCGGGGCCGAGTAGTTGACGTGGAACCCTCGCCCCGTTGCGGGCCCGCCGTCGGCGTGGATGCTCAGGATCGCGTTGGGGTGCAACGCGTTGGCCATGTTGGCGCGCTCGTCGACACACGGTCCCAGCGCGTTGTCGTTGCCGCGCGACATGGCGGTCCGCACCCCCAGGGCGTTCAGCTCGGCGCGGACCCGCAGCGCGGTGTCCCAGGTGAACGTGTGCTCCGGATACCCGCCGTTCGTCGACGTTCCGCTGGCCTGGCAGTCCTTGGTGCCGCCGCGACCGGTGGGCACCTGACGGCTGATGGAGGCGTCGTTCGCCCCGTTGTGGCCGGGGTCGATGAACACGACCATGCCGGCGATGTTGGAGGGGGCCGCCCAGACGGGCGCGGTGGCGGGAATGGTTGCTGTGGTTGCCGCGACGAGGACTCCAACGCCCATCCTGATCCCGACACTGATTCCGACACGACGGCTGACTGGTGAGCTCACTGCGCCAAGGTAACGTTGCGCGGTCTACGCTGGGTGTCTCGAACCACCCGAGATCCACAGGCGAGACGAACTCGGTATCAAAACGCGAGGGGACTGTCATGCAACCAGGCGGCGATATGTCGCAGCTGCTCGCCCAAGCGCAGCAGATGCAGCAAAAGCTACTGGAAACTCAGCAGCAACTCGCGAATGCCGAGATACACGGTGAAGCCGGCGGCGGCCTGGTCAAGGTCGTCGTCAAGGGCAGCGGCGAAGTGATCGGTGTGACCATCGATCCCAAGGTTGCCAACCCCGACGACGTCGAGACCTTGCAGGACTTGATCGTCGGCGCGATGGCCGATGCTTCAAGACAGGTCACCAAGATGGCGCAGGAACAGCTGGGCGCGCTCACCGGTGCGTTGCAGCCGCCCCAACCGCCGCAGACCCCGCCCCCCGTGACCCCGGGGTTCTGACCTCCACCGATGTTTGAGGGACCTGTCCAGGATCTGATCGACGAGCTTGGCAAGCTGCCCGGCATCGGACCCAAGAGCGCGCAGCGTATTGCGTTCCATCTGCTGTCGGTCGAACCGCCGGATATCGACCGGCTGACCGCCGTGCTGAACAAAGTCCGCGACGGCGTGCGGTTCTGCGCGGTGTGCGGCAACGTCTCCGACGAGGAGCGCTGCCGGATCTGCGCCGACCCCCGCCGAGACGGTTCGCAGGTGTGCGTCGTCGAGGAGCCGAAAGACGTCCAGGCCGTCGAGCGCACCCGGGAATTCCGCGGCCGCTACCACGTCCTGGGTGGTGCGCTTGATCCGCTGTCCGGCGTCGGTCCCGATCAACTGCGGATCCGCGAGCTGCTGAGCCGCATCGGTGAGCGCGTCGACGACGTCGACATCACCGAGGTGATCATCGCCACCGACCCCAACACCGAGGGCGAGGCGACGGCCACCTACCTGGTCCGGATGCTGCGCGACATCCCTGGCCTGACCGTGACGCGGATCGCGTCCGGGCTGCCGATGGGCGGCGACTTGGAGTTCGCCGACGAGCTGACGTTGGGCCGCGCGCTCAGCGGCCGCCGCGCGATGGTCTAACTTGGCCGGCTCTCGTTAGTACTCTTCGCTCGCCGACCGTGGGCGCTATGTACGAAAAATCAGCGAAATGTGTGCATACAACTCACACTCGACGCGCCACGTCTTTTATTTGGTGACGACCGCGAAGTCGTTGCTGGTGCCCCACGCCTGTTCGAAGTCGGCCATCGACACCTGCTCGTCGCGGCCGCGGGACGAACCGGTGTCGTTGAGATGCACCATCCCCGCCCCGGTGTCGATGCCGGTGACAATCACGAAGTGGTTTTCCACGCTGCGGTCACCGGGCTTGTTCCAGATGATCTTGTTGTTGAGTCCGACGATGATCTTGCGTCCTTGATCCAGATCCTGGATCAGCGCGTCGGTGTTGGTGTGGACGGCGGAGGCCTGAATCCCGTAGTGCGCCAACAACACTGGCAGGTCGCTGTTGCTTGTCCTGCTGCCCGGCTTGTAGATCGGGCCGGAGTGGTTCACGCTCGGGACGTTTTCAGCCGCGGCAGTGACCTCGTCCTCGGTGGGCTGGTGGCCGGTGATCTCACCGACCACATCAGCGACCGCCATCTCGCCGCAGTCGTAATCCTGTTGCTGGTAGCGCCAAAACGGCGCGGCGGCGGCTGGGTCGCCATGCATCCCTTCGGCATTGGCGGACGGGGCGGGAGCGGCTTGGGCCGCACCGGCGAATCCGATCGCTGCAACGCTGAACATAACCGCGAGCCCGGTGATCGATACCGACGCGTTTTTCATTAGAGGTCCATTCTTTCCAGCCGGCATGCGGCGCGTAGGAGATTCGCGAAAAGATTCGCCGATGCCCCTCAAAGGATCCTTGGAATGCAGCTCGGCTCAGCGCGCCGCGAGCCGCTCGCGCCGCAGCAAGTCCACCTCGGGCAGCTGCAGCGGCGCCAGCTCACCCACCACCATGCTGAGCAACAGGTCGGCGAGCTCCGGGTTGCGGGCCAGACACGGCCCGTGCATGTAGGTGGCGAACACGCTGCCCTGCACCGCCCCGTCGAAGCCGTCGCCGCGGCGATTGCCCGCGCCCTTGACCACCGCGCTCAGCGGCGCCGCCGCGGGACCGAGCACGGTGCCCCCGCGGTGGTTCTCGAAACCGGTGAGGCGCTGAGTCAACCCGTCCAGCAGCGGCTTGCTGACCAGCTCGCCGATCGTGCGCACATCCTGCGGTGATGTCGTCGCATCCAGCAGGCCCACGCCGTCGACCCGTTCACCGGCCGACGTCTCGTACCAGTGACCCAGCACCTGGACGGCCGCGCAGATCGCCAGCACCGGCGCGCCACGTTCTGCCGCGCGCTGTAGTCCCGGATGTTTGATCAGATGCCTGGTGGCCAGCCGCTGCGCGTAGTCCTCCGCGCCGCCCAGCGTGTACAGATCCAACGATTCCGGAACCGGATCGGCCAGCGTGATCTCGACAATCTCCGCGGCGAGGCCGCGTAACCGCAGGCGCTGGCGCAGCACCACGGCGTTGCCGCCGTCGCCGTAGGTACCCATCACGTCGGGCAGTACCAGCCCGATGCGGACGACCGAATCAGCCATGACGCGCCAACCTGCGCTGCAGCTGAAGGAACGCGGTGTAGTTGGCGACGACCTCCACCCGCCCGGGCGGACAGGACGCGATGGCCGCCACGGTGTCGTGCACCAGGGTGTGCTCGACACCGGCGTATCCCAGGCGCACCGCCAGGTCGGTGCCGCGTTCGCCGGCGGCCACGAGCGGTCTCTGCGAGGCAGTGTCCTCGAAGTGCTCGAAGCGCACGTCCCAGAGCCACGACAGGTCCTCGCCGTCGGGGATCTGCCCGTTGACCGCGATGACCACACCGGCCGCGTGCTTGTCCACCATCGACAGCGCCTCCTGCCAGCCGGCCGGGTTCTTGGCCAGCAGGATCCGCGCGTCGTGCTGGCCGATGCGCACCGTCCGGTAGCGCCCGGCGACCTCGTCGACCCCGGTTACCGCGGCCACGGCTTTGGTGGGATCGGCGCCCAGCGCGACGGCGGCGGCCACGGCCTGGGCGGCGTTGCCGCGGTTCACCGACCCGGGCAGCGCCAGGTGCATCGGCAGGGCCAGCCCGTCGGGTCCGTACAGGGTGTCGTCATCGAACCACCAGTGCGGACTGGGCCGCTTGAAGTCGGCGCCGGTCGAATACCAGTGGCCGTGATCGCGGACGATGACCTCGCCGCTACGCGGGCAGCTGACCGAGTCGTTCGCCCACGCGCCGCCGGCGGCCACCCACACCACGTTCGGGCTGTCGTAGGCGGCCGAGGTCATCAGCACGTCATCGCAGTTGGCGATCACCACCGTCTTGGGGTGCTCCGCCAGGCCCGCCCTCAGCGCACGTTCGATGACGTTGATCTCGCCGACCCGGTCCAGCTGGTCGCGCGACAGGTTGAGCAGGACGATGGCGCTGGGCTCGACGGCGTCCGAGACGTGCGGTACGTGCATCTCGTCGACTTCCAGCGCCGCCAGCTGGGCCTGGCGGTTGGCGGCCAGCGCGGCCACCAGGCCGGCGTCCATGTTGGCACCCTCGGCGTTGGTAGCCACCGCTCCCAACGTGCCCAACGCGGCCGCGGTCATCCGGGTTGTGGTGGATTTGCCGTTGGTGCCGGTGACGACCACGGTGCGCCGGCCCACCCCGAGCTGGCGAAGAATCGAGCGGTCCAGCGTCATCGCCACCAGGCCGCCGATCATCGCGCCGGCCCCGCGCCCGGTGACCCGCGACGCCCACCGCGCGCCGGAACCCGCTGCGAGGGCCAGGCGTGCACGGGTCGTAACCACCCGCGCAGTTTACGGGCGATCGCCAGCGCGGCGCGTTGGCGCCGGGCGCAGCGGGTGGCCCGTGGAACGTCGTCCGTGGAACGTCGCCCATGGAACTCAGTGGAGACACGACCGCCGAGCGACCAGGCGATGTCGGTCCGACGTGCCATTCTCAAGCCATGAACCGGATTCCCTGGGGTCGGCCGGCCAGCGAGCCGGACGGGGGATGGGCCGTCGTCGATGTCGAGACGTCTGGCTTTCGGCCAGGTCAGGCCCGAATTATCAGCATTGCCGCGCTCGGCCTCGACGCCGACGGCCGGGTGGAGCAATCCGTGGTCAGCCTGCTCAATGCCGGCGTGGACCCGGGTCCCACCCACGTGCACGGGCTGACGGCCGCCATGCTGGAAGACCAGCCGCGATTCGACGACATCGTCGGCGACGTGATCGAGGTGTTGCGCGGCCGCACGCTGGTCGCGCACAACGTGGCGTTCGACTACGCGTTTCTGGCCGCCGAGGCCGAGATCGCCGGGGCCGAGCTCCCCGTCGACGCCGTCATGTGCACCGTCGAGCTGGCCCGGCGCCTCGATCTCGGCATCGACAACCTGCGGCTAGAGACGCTCGCCGCGCACTGGGGCGTGGTCCAGCAACGGCCGCACGACGCCTTCGACGACGCGATGGTGCTGACCGGGGTGCTGGCGGCGGCCCTGCGGCGCGCCCGCGAACGCGACGTGTGGCTGCCGGTGCATCCGGTGACGCGGCGCCGCTGGCCCAACGGCCGGGTGACCCACGATGAACTGCGGCCGTTGAAGGTGCTCGCGTCCCGAATGCCGTGCCCCTATCTCAACCCGGGGCCCTATGTGCTGGGCCGGCCGCTGATCCAGGGTATGCGGGTGGCCCTGGCCGCCGAGGTGGGACGCACCCACGAGGAGCTCGTCGAGCGGATCCTGCACGCCGGGCTGGCCTACACCGACGTCGTCGACCGCGACACCTCGCTGGTGATCTGCAACGAACCCGCCCCCGAGCAGGGCAAGGGCTACCTGGCCCGGCAATTGGGCGTACCGGTGGTTTCCGACGCGCAGTTCATGGAGTGCGTTCATCGAGTGGTGGGTGGCACCGGCATGGAGGAATTCACCGACGCCGCCACTGTCGACGACCAGCTCGCGCTGTTCTGACGGCCGTTAGCCGCGGGAAGCCCGGTTGACCGCCGAGACGACGGCGCGCAGCGACGCCGTGGTGATCGACGGTGCGATCCCGACGCCCCAGACCGTGCGCCCGTGGATGGACGCTTCGACGTAGGCCGCCGCCTGGGCTTCCTCACCGGCACTCATGGCGTGCTCGGAGTAGTCCAGGACGGATACGTCGAACCCGACGCCGCCGAGCGCGTCGACGAAAGCGGCCAGCGGGCCGTTGCCGGCGCCCTTGATCTCGGTCTCCACGCCGTTGACCTTGACCGTCGCGGTGATGCTGGTGGTGCCGGTGTCCTCCTCGGAGGCATCGACGTGCTGCCTGATTCGTTCCAGCGGCAAGATCGGCCCCAGGTACTCCTCGGAAAACGCGTCCCACATCTCCTTGGGCGAGACCTCGCCGCCCTCGCCGTCGGCAATTTTCTGGATCACCTGGGAGAATTCGATCTGCAGCCGGCGCGGCAGGGCCAGGCCGTGGTCGGCCTTCATGATGTAGGCCACCCCGCCCTTGCCGGACTGCGAGTTGACCCGGATCACCGCTTCGTAGGTGCGTCCGACGTCCTTGGGGTCGATCGGCAGGTACGGCACCTGCCAGAGCATGTCCTCGACGTCGGCGTCCGCGGCGTCCGCGTCGATCTTCATCTGGTCCAGGCCCTTGTTGATGGCGTCCTGGTGGCTGCCGGAGAACGCGGTGTAGACCAGGTCGCCGCCGTAGGGGTGACGTTCGTGCACCGGCAGCTGGTTGCAGTACTCGACCGTGCGCCGGATCTCGTCGATGTTGGAGAAGTCGATCTGTGGATCCACGCCGCGGGAGAACAGGTTCAGCCCCAGCGTCACCAGGCACACGTTGCCGGTGCGCTCGCCGTTGCCGAACAGGCAGCCCTCGATCCGGTCGGCACCGGCCTGATAGCCCAATTCGGCTGCGGCGACGGCGGTCCCGCGGTCGTTGTGCGGATGCAGGCTCAGGATCACCGACTCCCGGTTGGCCAGGTTGCGGCTCATCCACTCGATCGAATCGGCATACACGTTGGGCGTGGCCATCTCGACGGTGGCGGGCAGGTTGAAGATGATCGGGTTGTCCGGCGTCGGGGCGATGATCTCGCCGACGGCGTCGCACACCTGCTTGGCGTACTCGAGTTCGGTGCCGGTGTAGGACTCGGGCGAATACTCGAACCGCCAGCGGGTTTCCGGGTATTTGGCGGCCTCCTCGACGCACTTGCGCGCGCCGTCGGTCGCGATGGCCTGCACCTCGGCCCGATCGGCCCGAAACACCACGCGGCGCTGCAGGATTGAGGTCGAGTTGTAGAAGTGCACGATCGCCTGCGGCGCGCCGGCGCACGCCACGAATGTGCGCTCGATCAGTTCCGGGCGGCACTGGGTCAGCACCTGGATCGTCACGTCGTCGGGGATGGCGCCGTCGGCGATGATCTCGCGGACGAAGTCGAAGTCGGTCTGGCTGGCCGACGGGAAACCGACCTCGATCTCCTTGTATCCCATGCGAACCAGCAGGTCGAACATGCGGCGCTTGCGGGCCGGGCTCATCGGGTCGATCAACGCCTGATTGCCGTCGCGCAGGTCGACCGCGCACCACAGGGGGGCCTTTTCGATGACCCGATCGGGCCAGGTCCGGTCCGGCACTCGGATGGGTTCGACTTCTTCGGCGAACGGCCGGTACCGGCCGACCGGCATCGAGGAGCCGCGCTGGGGATTCCAGCTGGGTTGGCCGGGCCGGGGTGGGCCGGCGGGAGTGACGACGGTTCGCGCCGAGGTGTAGGCGTCCGGGTTGGGTGTTTCAGAAAAGTTGTTCACGGTAGTTGCTCCGGGGATGTCAGAAGGGACCTCAGACCGGCGCATCGCGAACGACCCGCGACGGGAAGCCGGTCTGGATCAGACCCCGTCGCGGCGTCCGAGGAGGAGCACCCGCTGCACGTTTGTGAACTTTACCGTGCTTTAGCCCGGCGCCAAAACGGCGGTCACATACGTCACACACCCACGTCTCGGGACCCGGTATGCGGCGCACTACCCGAGGGTGCGTTGGAAGCGGCGCATACCGGCGATCCACCGGTCGTAGTCGGCGCCCTTCTGCCGATACATGGTCAGCACCTCGGGGTGCGGCAGCACCAGGAACGTCCGGTCGACGATGGCCCGGATCACGAGGGCGGCCACGGTGTCCGGGTCGATCACCGCTCCGGAATTGGTGACGGCGGCGCCAGCCATCCGCATCTCCGCGTCTGGCGAGTCGCACATGCCGCGCAGCATTGGGGTGTCCACACCCATCGGGCACACGCAGCTCACACCGATGCCCTGGTCGCCGTATCTGATGGCCAACCATTCGGCGAATCCAACAGCGGCGTGCTTGGTCACGCTGTAGGGTGCCCCACCGAGCTGGGTCAGCAGGCCGGCGGCCGAGGCGACGGCGACGAAATGTCCGCTGGCACGCTCAAGCCATTCCGGCACAAGAGCTTTGGCTGCGCGGATGTGCGCGCGCAGGTTGATGTCGATGATCCGGTCCCAGGCGGCTTCGTCGTCTCCGAGACCGAATTCGCCGTTGATGCCGGCATTGGCGACGTAGATGTCGACTGGGCCGAACGTTTGGCGCGCCGTGTCGAGCAGGGTCGCGATGCCGTCGGTGCTCGCGGCGTCCGCAGCCGCAGCGACGCCACCGATCATCGCAGCCGTCTCGGCGGCCGAACCTGCGTCGACGTCGCCCGCCACCACCGAGGCGCCGGCCGATGCCAGCCCCGCCGCAATGGACCTGCCGATGCCCGAGCCCGCCCCGGTGACCACCGCCACCGATCCGTCGATCTTCACTGGCATATGTCTACCGCATCAGTTGCGCCGCGGACGCTGGCCGCTCTTCTTCTTCTGCTGCTGCGGGCTCTTCTTTCGCTTCCGCTTGGTTGACGGCCCCTTTGGAACCGGTGGCGTTGCCTCCGAAACCGCAACCGTTCCCGTGGTGTCGGTGAGCGTGACCCTGAACTGCATGGCACGGTACGGCCAGCCCGTTGCGGTGTCCCACTGCGACACCACCAGCCCTACGCCGCCGGGAACATCCAGCTGTGATCCGGGAAGAACGTATCCGCCGTACAGCTGCGCGACTTGATTGTTCGCCAGGTCTTGGGCGTCCCAACTCGTGCCCACCACCGGCGTCTGGACCTGGGCTTCGTACAGATTGGCGGTCGGCGAGTCGATCGTGCGGTAACCGAGCACATATCCCGACGACAAGAAGCCGCCCAGGATCCACTGCCCTGGGCCCAGCCGGCGCAATGTCAGCTCTCCCCAGGTTTCGGCCGGCGGTGTGATGGGCGTGGGCGCGTTGTCCCAGGCCCATTGGTTGTTGGCCCAGCCCCAGCCCGAGTATCGGCTCATGTCGCCGATATCCGCCGGGCGCACGCGGCGCAGGATGATGCCCTTGTCGCGTTGAAACCCGGTGGAGACGACGTACACCCAGCCGTCGCCGGGGTCATAGTCCCACGACCACAGCTGCGCGTAGCCGTTGTGCAGCGAGGCGGGAAACGTCGCTTTCGGGCCCATCTCCTGCCACGTGGCGCCATTGTCGGCGGAGGCCCAGATGCCGGTCCAGATCACATTTCCGAAGCCGCGGTTGACGATGGCGTGCAGATACATCGTCTGCCCGATGACCAGCACGTCGGACGGAATCACGGTGCTGATCCCGCCCTGGTTCCACGGCGTGCTGTCGTGGACATAGGCCCACAGCTGCTGTGCATAGCTGGGGTTCGCGCCCCCGGCGTTCTCGTATCGGATCAAGTTGTTGGTATCCCCACTGCCGATCAGGGCGACCGGGGCTCGCCAGTCACCCTGTCCGACGGTGGGGCCGGAGAAGGTATCCCCGAACACCGACACCAGCTTGCCGTTGGGTGCCACGGCGCAGACGCCCAAATCGGTGCCGGTCACCCCCCATTGGTCGGTGATACCGGGGCCGGTGATGTCACCCAGGTAGCCCACGAGGGTGGGTGCCGCCGCCGCAGCCTTCCTCGGCGAACGCCGCGGTTGGGTTGCCCGTTTGGTTGACGCGGCCAGGCTTTCGCGTTTCCAGCGGTACACCGTCGAGCGGCTGATGCCGCACTCGGCGGCAACCGCGGCGACCGTGTCGCCGGAGCGCAGCTTGCGCAGCACCTGGTTGGGTAAAGTCGCCGACTCAGCGGGGGGCATGGGATAACCATGCCCCCGGATGCCGACGCAAGCACGAGTAGTGCGATACCTGTTCTTAGTCTGAAAACGATTTCCGCAAAAGGAGCAACCAGTGAGCGAGCACGAAGTACGGATGATCGTCTTGTCGACCGACGACCTGGAGGAGTCGATCCGGTTCTACAGCGACACCCTGGGGATGGCGCTGAAATTCCGCGATGGAGCGCACTTCGCGGCCCTCGACGGTGGGGCTGTCACTCTCGCGTTGGCGACGCCGGTGGACCATCCGATACCCGGTCAGGTGGTCGTCGGCATCAAGACCGCCGATGTCGACGCCGCCGCCAGGGCCGTCGAGGCCAGTGGCGGGGGCATCGTCAAAGGCCCCTACGACGACGCGCACGAACGTCGGGCCGTGGTCTACGACAACAAGGGCAACGGCTTGGTCTTCTACAGTCCGCTGGCCCGCTGAGTGCACTACTCATAGGGCGCTCGCCTGTCGGCGAAAAGTTAGGTAATGCACTACGCATCCCAACCCGCGGGTGGCGGCCGTACGGTCGACTCACCACAGAGATGGGAGAAGTGCAATGACCGTTCTGCAAGAGCCGACGCGTGTCAAAAGCCATGCGGCAAAACAGGATTGGAGCCATGTTCGCGGTTACGGCTGGCGGCCGCAGCTGCCGGATGTCCGGGACAAGCTGTACGCGGCCAGATTCACCGGTCCGCTGCCCAGCGAGTACGACTTGCGTCCGTCGATGCCGCCGGTCTACGACCAGGGCCAGCTCGGATCGTGCACCGGAAATGCCATCGCCGGCGCGATGGAGTACGAGTGGGATCGGCAGGGCTTGCCCGACTTCGTCCCGTCGCGGTTGTTCGTCTACTACAACGAACGCGCAATAGAAGGCACCGTGTCCAGCGACGCGGGGGCGATGATCAGGGACGGCATCAAGGTGGTCAACTCCGAGGGTGTGTGCCCGGAAACGCTGTGGCCGTACGACATTGGGATGTTCACGGTGAAGCCACCGAGGCGCTGCTACGTGGCCGCCGAGAAGGACAAGGCGGTGCAATACGAGGCGATCCAGACTTTGGGCGGCCTGAAGGACGCCATCGCCTCGAATCTGGCGGTCGTGTTCGGGTTTACCGTCTACGAGGAATTCGAATCGGCGGCCGTTGCTAATTCGGGCGTGTTGCCCTTGCCCGCACGGGGTGAGAAGCCGGTCGGCGGCCATGCGGTTCTCGCCGTCGGTTATTCAGACGCCAAGAACCAGGTGATCGTGCGCAACTCGTGGGGAGCGTCGTGGGGCGACCACGGCTACTTCTACATGCCGTATCAGTACATGACCGGCTCGAAGGCCAGCTCGAACGGCTCACCGATCAACGGGGCGCATCTCGCCAGTGACTTCTGGGCGATCCAACTCATTGGGTCATAGAACGTGCGTCGAATGACGCATCCACACGCGATAAACATTGGGAATCAGCGTATTTCGCCGGGTAGCCCAGTAAAATCGCTGTTCATGGACACAGTGTCGTGGCTGATGGTGCGCCGTAGGGCCGCGCGGTGACTACCGTCCCGCCGCGCGGGCCGCGGCGCGCATCGCTCATCAGCCCGCTCGTGCTCGGCGACGCCGCCCCGCACGTGGTGGTCACCGACGACGAAGACCGTCGCGGCGTGCTGGTCGAGCTTCGCCTGGAACCGGGTGCACGGCCCGCCACGGTTCGACGGGGTTTCGTGCGGTTGTTCACCGAAGTATTCGGGACCAGCGGACCGCCGCAGCCAGTGCCGGTGGGCCGGCACTACATGCGGTGCATGCTCACCCCCGACGAAACGCTCCGGTTGGTTCGCGGCGGCGACCCGGCGACCGACGCGGGGGCGCAACGTGCCCGCGGACTCATCTATCACGTGTGGCCGGACCTCATCGTGCACGCGCACCTGGACCGCTCCGTCAGCACCATCAAGGCCGACGCCGCCGTCCGCACCTTCGGCGGCGCCGGTGCCGGCGTGGTCTGGGCTGTGCTGGATTCGGGCATCGACGCAACCCACCCCCACTTCGCTGCCCACGACACGCTGAGCGCACCCGCGGTCGCCAAACTGCACCGCGACTTCACCATCCTCGGCGCCGCGTCGTCCCCGCTGACCGACACCTACGGGCACGGCACCCACGTCGCGGGCATCATCGCCGGCCAAGCACCGCCGGACGCCGCGACGCTGCGGATCGCGCACAACGAACCGACCGCAGAGGACCTGCCGCAGTGGGTGCTGCGCACGCTGCCGGAGGGAGCCACGCTGTCCGGGGTTGCGCCGAAGGCCAACCTGGTCAGCATCAAAGTTCTCGACGATAACGGCAACGCGCCGTCGAGCGTGGTGATCCAGGCGATCGACTACATCCGCACCATCAACAGCGACGGGCGCGACCTGCAAATCCACGGGATCAACCTGTCCCTCGGCTGCCCATGGCCCCCTGGCGAATTCGCGGCAGGCCAAAGCCCGCTGTGCCGAGAATTGGACCTGCTGAGCGGCACCGGGGTGATCGCGGTCGTCAGCGCCGGCAACCAGGGAGCCGGGGGAACCGTCGAAGGCCCCTCCGGTGACGTCTACGGGCAGCTGTCGACGATCACCGATCCCGGAAATGCGGCCACCGCCATCACCGTCGGATCGGTGCATCGCTACCGACCGCACACCTACGGCATCACGTTCAACTCCTCGAAGGGCCCCACCCTCGACGGGCGCCCCAAACCAGACCTGGTGGCGCCCGGCGAAAGCATCACCTCGGCCGCCACTGGGCTGATGGCCGGTGTCCCGCCGCTGGCGCCCGCCGCCGGCGACCCCGCACACGTGGCCCGCTACATCGAGGACAGCGGCACCTCGATGGCGGCGGCGCACGTCTCGGGAGCGATCGCCGACTTCTTGTCGGCTCGCAACGAATACATCGGCCAACCGGCGTTGGTCAAAAAGCTGTTCTGCGATTCGGCGACCGACCTGGGCCGCCACGAGTTCTATCAGGGTGCCGGCCTGATCGACCTGATGCGGGCGCTGTCTGACACCTAGCTGCCCAACCCGAAGGGGGAGAAGAACGTGACCGAGATCAACGGATTGGCCTACTACGAGGTCGATTTCAACGCGGACGGCAGCCTCAACACCGCCGCCGGTGGCGGTGACGGCGGACTGCCGGCGGCGGTGGCCGCCGGCGGCATCACCGACCTGTTCGTGCTCTCGCACGGCTGGAACAACGGCGTGAATTCCGCACGCGATCTCTACCAGGCGATGTTCGGGCTGCTGGCCGACCAGCTGGGCGAGCACCTGTCCAGCAGCGCTGCGGTGGGAATCATCTGGCCGTCGCTGCTGTTCCCGGACGACGACCCGGCCACCGCACCACCGATACCGTCGACCGGCGTGCAGTTGGCCACGGCGCTGACCCCAGCATTCCCCGGTCAGCAGCAGCAACTGGCCACCATGGGACTGCTGCTTGACCAGCAACCGCAGGACCCGGCCAAACTCACCGAATTCCACCAGCTGGCAGCCGGTTTGGTCACGACACCGCCGCAGGGCGTCGAAGACGCCGGGGAAGCGGCGCTGCTCACCGCCGACACGGCGACGGCGTTCGGCCACGCGGCGGCGATGGCGCCGCACGTCGCCACCGGCGCGCAGGGCATCGGCAATCCGTTCGCCGGGCTGTGGTCCGGCGGGCGTGAAGTGCTGCGCACGCTCAGCTACTACGAAATGAAGAACCGGGCGGGCGTGGTCGGCCAGAACGGCCTCGGTCCGCTGCTGGGCGGACTGACCGGACCCAGCGGCGCACCGCGTATCCACCTGATGGGCCACAGCTTCGGCGCCCGGCTGGTCTCCTACGCCCTGGCGGGTCTGCCCGGCAACCAGACCGGCGCGGCCAGCCCGGTCAAATCGCTCACCCTGATCCAGGGCGCGTTCTCCCACTTCACGTTCGCCTCCTCGCTGATCTTCGACCCGGCCCGGGCGGGCGGGCTGGCCGGCGACGGGAGCCGCGTCGACGGTCCCCTGCTGACCACCTTCAGCAACGCCGATCGGGCGGTCGGGTGGTGAGATTCCGCGGCCAGCATGCTCGCGGGCCAGGACAGCGAATCCGCCGCCGACCTGGTCTACCGCTGGGGCGCCATGGGCCACGACGGATACCAGCAGACCCCCGACCCGGTGCAGCTGACGATCGCAGCGGGGGGCCGTACGGCTTCCGGTCCGGCACTTCTACCGGCTGGACGCCAACGCGGTCATCTGCGCCAACCAGTCACCCTTCAGCGGCGCGCACAGCGACATCCGCCACCCGGAGGTGCTGTGGGCGGTCGTCTCCGCTGCGGGGCTCACTCTCCTGATCGGCCGTCGAGCGCACGTATCCTGTTGTCGACCGAAAACCCTTTTCACCCGAAAGAGCAACAGTGGCGCTCGTCGTGCAGAAATACGGCGGATCCTCGGTGGCCGACGCCGACCGGATCCGTCGCGTCGCCGAACGCATCGTCGAGACCAAAAAGCAGGGCAACGACGTTGTCGTGGTGGTCTCGGCCATGGGCGACACCACCGACGACCTGCTGGACCTGGCTCAGCAGGTGTCCCGGTTCCCCCGCCGCGCGAACTCGACATGCTGTTGACGGCCGGCGAGCGCATCTCCAATGCGCTGGTCGCCATGGCTATCGAGTCGCTGGGCGCGCAGGCCCGCTCCTTCACCGGCTCCCAAGCCGGCGTGATCACCACCGGCACGCACGGCAACGCGAAGATCATCGACGTCACGCCGGGGCGGGTGCAGGCCGCCCTGGAGGGAGGGCCGGCGTCGTGCTGGTCGCCGGCTTCCAGGGCGTCAGCCAGGACACCCGTGACGTCACCACCTTGGGCCGCGGCGGCTCGGACACCACCGCGGTCGCCCTGGCCGCGGCGTTGAAGGGCCGACGTCTGCGAGATCTACACCGACGTGGACGGCATCTTCAGCGCCGACCCGCGGATCGTGCCCAACGCGCGCAAGCTGGAGACGGTCACCTTCGAGGAGATGCTCGAGATGGCCGCCTGCGGCGCCAAGGTCTTGATGCTGCGGTGCGTGGAATACGCGCGGCGCTACAACCTTCCTGTGCATGTCCGGTCGTCCTATTCGGACAAATCGGGCACAGTCGTCGTCGGATCAATCAAGGACGTAACCATGGAAAGCCCCCTGCTCACCGGTGTCGCGCACGACCGCAGCGAAGCCAAAGTCACCGTCGTCGGCATCCCCGACATTCCCGGGTACGCGGCCAAGGTCTTCCGCGCGGTTGCCGACGCTGACGTGAACATCGACATGGTGCTGCAGAACGTGTCCAAGGTCGAAAGTCGGCAAGACCGACATCACCTTCACCTGCCCGCGCGACCTCGGGCCCAACGCGGTGGCCAAGCTGGACTCGCTCAAGGACGAGATCGGGTTCACCCAGCTGCTCTACGACGACCACATCGGCAAGGTGTCGCTGATCGGGGCGGGCATGCGCAGCCATCCCGGTGTCACGGCGACCTTCTGCGAGGCGCTGGCCGAGGTCGGCGTCAACATCGAGCTGATCTCCACCTCGGAGATCCGCATCTCGGTGTTGTGCCGCGACACTGAACTAGACAAGGCCGTCGTTGCGTTGCATGAGGCGTTCGGCCTTGGCGGCGAGGAGACGGCGACGGTGTACGCGGGGACGGGTAGATAGATGGTTGCGATTGGCGTAGTTGGTGCCACCGGTCAGGTGGGCCAGGTGATGCGCGCTCTGCTCGAGCGAGCGCGACTTCCCGGCGACCATCGGTGCGGTTCTTCGCGTCCGCGCGCTCGCAGGGCCGCAAGCTGCCGTTCCGCGGCCAGGAGATCGAGGTCGAAGACGCCGCGACGGCCGACCCGACCGGGCTGGACATCGCGCTGTTCTCGGCCGGCAAGACGCCATGTCGCTGGTGCAGGCGCCGCGGTTCGCCGCGGCCGGGGTGACCGTGATCGACAACTCGTCGGCGTGGCGCAAGGACCCCGACGTGCCGCTGGTGGTGTCCGAGGTTAACTTCGACAGGGACGCCGGACGCCGGAGCCGTGCCCAAGGGCATCATCGCCAACCCGAACTGCACCACGATGGTGGCGATGCCGGTGCTCAAGGTGCTCCACGACGAGGCCCAGCTGGTTCGGTTGGTGATCTCGAGTTATCAGGCGGTATCCGGCACCGGGCTGGCCGGGGTGGAAGAACTGGCCACCCAGGCGCGGGCCGTCATCGACGACGCCGAGCAGTTGGCGCAAGACGGCGCCGCGGTGTGAGTTCCCGGCGCCCAAGGCCCCCGTCACGCCATCGCCTTCAACGTGCTGCCGCTGGCCGGATCGCTGGTGGACGACGGATCCGGGGAGACCGACGAGGATCAGAAGCTTCGCTCCGAGAGCCGCAAGATCCTCGGTATTCCGGACTTGTTGGTCAGCGGCACCTGCGTGCGGGTTCCGGTGTTCACCGGGCACTCGCTGTCGATGAACGCGGAGTTCACCCGGCCGCTGTCGCCGGAGCGGGCTCGCGAACTGCTCGACGGGGCCCCGGGTGTGAAGGTGGTCGAGGTGCCAACCGCGCTGGACTCCGCCGGGGTCGACGACTCACTCGTCGGCCGCATCCGGCAGGACCCGGGCGTGCCCGACGGGCGGGGTCTTGCGCTGTTCGTTTCAGGCGACAACCTGCGCAAGGGGGCCGCGCTGAACACCATTCAGATCGCCGAGTTACTCGCCGCCGAGTTGTAGCCTGCGCGTGAGCTCGGCCCGGGTCGCGCTGTTGGCCGTTTTGTGTTTCGTTGCGTCCGCATTATGTTTGGGCTGCACGCGCGGATCCGCCTGCGCCGGTCCCTGAGCCGATCCTGCAGCCGCTGGCGCCGGGTCAGGTGCTGCGGATGGGTCCGACGGCCGGCACGGGGACCCCCACCGGGGACTACGGCATCGGCGCCACCGACCTATGCGAGTTCGTCGCGTTCCCCACCCAATTGCTACAGGTTTGCGGTGACAGCTTCGCCGGCCAGGGCGCCGGGTTCGGTGGCTGGCACGCGCCGATCGCGCTGCACGTCGACACCTCGTCGGTCAACGACCCGACCGGGGTGCGCTACACCGGCGTCACCGGGGTGGGCAAGCCCTTGCTGGCCGATCCCACGCCGCCGGGGAATCGCAGCTGCCCGCCGGGGTGGTGCAGATCAACCGGCGCAACTATCTGATGGTCGCGACGACGAAAGACCTGGAGCCACAAAACTCACGGCTGGTGATGGCCGACCCGGCGCACGGCAGCTGGCAGACGGTTCCGGGGTCCCGGCGCGACGCCTCCTACCAGGGCGGGCGGCAGACGCAGATCAGCGGGTACTACGACCCGATCCCCAAGCCCGATTCGCAGAGCGGGTGGGTGTACATCGTGGCCAACAGCTTCACCCGCAGGGATCCGGTGGTCCTGTATCGGGCCACGCCGCAAACGTTCACCGACCGGTCGAAGTGGCAGGGCTGGGCGGCCGGACCGACCGGGGGATGGGGTAAGAAACCGACTCCCTTGTGGCCCGACCAGGTGGGCGAGATGTGCATCCGGCAGATCGACGGCAAGACGGTGCTGTCGTACTTCAACGCCAGCACGGGCAACATGGAGGTCCGGGTCGCCAACGATCCGACGTCGCTGGGCGACGCGCCGGTGACGACGGTGGTGCAGCACGACGAGTGGCCCGATCCGGCCGAAAGCCTGCCGGCGCTGTACGACAACCGGCTCGCGCAACCGTACGGCGGGTACATCTCGCCCGGCTCCACCCTTGATGAACTGCGAGTTTTCGTTAGCCAGTGGAACAACGCCGATCCGCGCGCCCGCGCGCTATATCGGGTGATCCAGTTCGCGGTCAACCCGTTCAAGGC
>CAWFKY010000003.1:0-63931 GCA_963816495.1 uncultured Actinomycetota bacterium
CGTCGTCGGCGAGTATATCTCGCAGGTGTTCTTCCAGGAGAAACGATTCTGGCGGACCGCAGTCCGTAGGTAGGGATGATGATCGCCTTCGGGCGGCGTGTGGGTGCCGCGGTTCCACTCGTCGGCGATCAGCGTGAGGCCCCCGGCGCCGGAAAACTCGACGGTCTGGGGGCTGCTGTTCACCGTGGTCATCCTTGGACGTTACCTAGGCGGCTTAACAACCGTTCGCGCCGGGTGGGGGCGGCAGGGGCGCGTCCGGAAACAGCTCGTTGAAGCTGCCGAACAGAATGCGGTCCCTGGTCGCCTGGTCGACACCGTCGAACAGTTGGTGCAACGTCGCCTGGGTGTGTCCCGAAGGTGCCCTCCATGTGTGGGTAGTCGCTGCCCCAGAGCACGTTGTCGAAACCCATCGCCGTCACGATGGTGACCGCCGACGAGTGGTGCTGGAACGACGCGTACGCCCTGCCGTCGAGTGGTCTCTCCGCGTGGGCTGCGTTTCAGCTTGGGCCGCACCACCATTGCGTGCTGGCGGTAGCCCTCTTCCATCCGGTCGGCGATGAACGGCACCCAGGTCGCCCCGCCCTCGGACACCAGCACCTTGAGGTTCGGGTGGCGATCCAGCGCGCCCGACGCGACGAGCTTGACCACCGCGCGCTGGCCGCCGAACGAGGTCTCGGTGTAGTTGAGCACGGCGCCGCCCGGGCCGTGATGGGTTACCCCGATGCTGTTGCCCGCCGCGAAATCGATTGGCTCGCTGCCGATGTGGAACGCGATCACCGTGCCGATGTCTTCCGCGGTAGCCCAGAACGGCTCCCACTCGTCCCGGTTGTAGTCGCGCTGCGCGGGATCGGCGTCACCGGCAGGAAAACCGCCTTGAATCCCATTGCGCCGCAACGCGCGAGCTCGTCGACAGCATCATCGATGCTTAGCGTTGAGACCTGTGCGGTGGGATCAGCCGCGGCGAATGGTCCATGATCGTTTCTTTGGCCCAGTCGTTGGAGGCGCACATAGTCGCCTGCATCAGCTCCGGCGTGCGAAACGAGCCGGACCACATGCCCAGCGACGGGAACACCAGCTCCGACCAGATGCCTTCGGCGTTGAGATCGGCCAGCCGTTTGCCGACGTCACGTGCGCCTGGCGCGGCCACCGTGGCCTGCATGAACTCTTCTTGGGCGAGGCTCGGCAACCGACGGCGAAAGACCTGGCCGTCGACGTGGATGGATTCCCATTTGCCGTCCGGATCCTTTTCGCTGCGCGGCACCAGTTCGGCCAGTCGCCCCGGCAGCCGCGAGCGCCACAGGTCCTCGGGCTCGATGCAGTGGGAGTCGCCGGAGTTGGCCCATAGCTTCAGGGGAAGTTGCTCGACGAGAGCGGCCATATCCGGGACATTAGAATCGCATTCTAAAACTGTCAATGATCTTGAGGGATCTACGATGTGCGTCATGCCCGAAGGTCGACTTGCCAATCCGGATTGCTCACTGGGTACCGATCCACGCTCCGACCCCAGAATGGTCAAAGCGTTCGCGGCGGTCGGCATGGACGCTCTGGTCCCGGCGCTGTCGATCAACCCTGACTCGCCGCTTGAGGATCGGCTGGCGTTCGCCGCAAAGACCGAAGAGATGAGCGGCAGCCTCTTCGACGCGTTCGCACAGGCAACGCCGATGGCCAACGGCGTGACCACCACGACGGTCACCATCCCGGGCGGCGATGGCCAAGACCTGACGTTGTATGTCAGCCGGCCGGAGGCCCCCAACATAGGGGTGGCACTGCCGTGCGTCGTGCACCTGCACGGAGGCGGCATGGCCTTCCTCAGCGCCGCCGATGCTTCAGTTAGGCGCGGACGTGAGAAGCTTTCTGGCACAGGACTTGTCGTCGTCGGTGTCGAATTCCGCAACTCGGCCGGCAAGTTGGCGTTCATCCGTATCCGGCCGGGCTGAACGACTGTGCGGCCGCGGTTCGCTGGGTGTTCGCCCACCGCGAGCGACTCGGCGTCACTCACTTGATCGTGTCCGGGGAATCGGGTGGCGGCAACCGCACGCTGGCGGTGATGCACAAGGCCAAGCGTGAGGGTTGGCTGCACGAGTCGCCGGCGCGTACGCCCAGTGTCCGTTCATCTCCAACCGGTGGCTGGAACAACCGGACGAGTTCCCGTCGATGAGAGAAAACGACGGCTACTTCGTCAGTTGCCAACAGCTAGCGGTGTTCGGCTCGCTCTATGACCCCGAGTATGCGCACTCTGACGACCCCACTTGCTGGGCGGGCGCAGCGACAGAGGCGGACTTGAGCGGCATGCCTCCGCATGTCATTTCCGTCAACGAGCTCGATCCGTTGCGCGACGAAGGACTGGACTACTACCGCCGCTTGGTGCGCGCAGGGGTTGCGGCGATTGGCCGGATGGTCGCCGGCACATGTCACGGTGGCGACATGCTGCTCCCCGGTGAAATGCCGGAGGTCTACACGGCCAGCATCCGCGATGTGAGCGGCTTCGCCAAGTCCCTTGCCTGAGGAGGAGAAACCGATGGCCCTTCGCCGTCTGTCCGGGTTCGTCGCATTGTGCGCCGCGCCGCTCGCGGGCGCCTTGCCACTGGCCACGACCGCCGCCGCCGACCAGCCGTCCTGGAATGGCCGGTACGCGATCACCTTCATGGTTGGTCCAAAGTCCGGGACCAGTCTGGCGGCGGGCGACCCCGAGGAACAGCACACCGAAACCTACGGATTCCAATCGAGCTGCACGGGCGGAAAGTGCACTGCCACAATCGTTAGCGGCCCTCCGCCGACCAACCCGACGGTCCCGCAGCCCGTCGTGTTCACCTGGGACGGCTCGTCGTGGCGGCAAGTCAGCGATTTCCAGTGGGACTGCATGATGCCCGACACCACGATCCAATGGAATCCGGCGCACGCCGAGGTGCACTACACGCCGCAACCCGACGGGTCCCTTGCCGGTGTCATGCACACCGAGATCGCGAGCGGCGCGTGCAAGGGCACGATTGACATGAATATGATGGCGGTGCGCGTCTAGGGGGTTCGGTTCGGCTTCGGGGCGGTGACTTTTGGCCCCCGTGCCGGTCTATCGATGAAAGACACCAACGACAAAGGGGGCAACAGCCGTGCCATCGATCACCCCATCGCTGTGGTTCGACCACAACTTGGAGGAGGCCGCCGGGTTCTACACCTCGGTGTTCCCGAACTCGCGGATCGAGGATTTCAACCGAGCCGCCGATGCCGGACCGGGCGAGCCGGGTTCGCTGCTGTCCGCCACCTTTGTGCTGGACGGTAACCGTTTCATCGGGATCAACGGTGGCCCGCACTTCCAGTTCAGCGAGGCGGTGTCCTTCACGATCCACTGCAAGGATCAGGGCGAAGTCGACTACTACTGGCAGCGGCTCACCGACGGCGGCGAGGAATCGCAGTGCGGCTGGTGCAAGGACCGCTACGGCCTGAGTTGGCAGGTGATTCCGGACCGGCTCTATGAGCTGGTCAGCCATCCGGATCCGGACAAGGCAACTGCCGCCACCCAGGCGATGTACGGCATGCGCAAGATCGTCGTCGCCGACCTGGAAAAGGCCGCGGCGGCAAAGCTCACTGGATAAGTCGGTCGATCCAGTCGATCGTCGCGTCGATGATCGGTGGCACGTCGTCGGCGTTTTCGCAGGCCGCAACCATCAGCGACGACTCCGCCATGATCGCGACCAGGACTCGGCCGAGGAGCTGTCCGCGCAGCGACGTGTCCAGCTCGAGCACCGCCATCCAGCTCCGGAAGGCGGCTTGCATGCGGTCCCGGCGGGCGACGTCGAAGCCGGGCGGGGTGTCTCCGGATGTCAGGACGCCGGCCAGGCGCCGGTTCTCCCACATCGCCTCGAGGTAGGCCCGCACGTGCAGCTCGAACACCCGCCGCCCGTCTTCGGTGCCAGCTTCAAAGCCACCCGCATGACGCATCGCCGCGTCGATGCGGCGGTCGACGGCATCGGCCATCTGCTCGAAGATGGCCAGAACAGCTCGCTCTTTCCGCCGAAGTGGTGATAGATGCTGCCGACGCTGGCCCCGGAACCGGCGACCACATCGGCCATCGTCGTCGCGGCGAAGCCCCTGGTTGCGAACGCCTCGGTTGCCGCGTCGAGGATTCGCTGCTGGGTAGCGCCGGTCTTGGCCCAGCGGCGCGCCGTCATAGCTAGACGTTAACGGGTGCACCGACCCGAATCGGGCCGCGTTACGTTGGTTCCTATGAATGAGCCGCGCTGGGTCGACGTGCCGGGCCCTCCCGGAGACCTGAAGGCGCTGACGTGGGGTCCGTCCGACGGCCCGCTCGCGTTATGCCTGCACGGCTTTCCCGACACCGCCTACGGATGGCGCAAGGTCGCCCCCAGGCTGGCGGCGGCGGGGTGGCGCGTGGTCGCGCCGTTCAATCGGGGGTACGCGCCGTCGTCGATTCCCTGCGACGGCAGTTATCACGTCGGCGCCATGATGGACGACGCCTTGCGGGTGCGCTCGGCCGCGGGCGGCACCGAGGACGATGTGGTGATCGGTCACGACTGGGGGGCCGCGGCGGCCACCGGTCTGGCCGCGATGCCTGACAGCCCGTTCGTCAAGGCAGTGATCATGTCGTTGCCGCCTGCGGCGACGTTCACGTCGCCGAGCCGGCCGGCCGAGCGTGCCCGGCTGGCGCGTCAGCTGCCGCGTCAGCTGCTGCGCTTTTGGTACATCGGGTACTTCCAATTGCCTTGGCTGCCGGAGCGTTCCGCATCCTGGGTGCTGCCGCTGTTGTGGCGGCGGTGGTCGCCGGGCTATCACGGTGCCCATGAGGATCTGCGTCATGTCGACGCCGCGATCGGGACACCGGAGAGCTGGCGGGCGGCGCTGGGACCGTACCGGGCCACGATTCGCAATACCCCGCCACCCCCGCGCTACGCTGAGTTGAACCAACGCTGGACCGAGGCGCCCATTCTGCCGAGCCTGTATCTGCATGGTCGCGACGACGGTTGCATGACACCGGCTTTCGCGTACTGGACCGAAAAGGTGCTTCCCGCCGGCAGCGAGGTTGACCTCGTCGACCACGCCGGGCACTTCCTGCAGCTCGAGCAGCCGGACAAGGTGGCCGAGCTGATACTTGCGTTTATCGGTACGCCCGGCTGAACCCATGGTGGGGCACCGGATGGCGACCATCGATGCCCAATTCTATTGGATGTCGGCCAAAGTCCCCAACGACGAATTTCTGCTGTACGCATTCGACGGCGAGCCCACGGAACTGGAGGGAGCCATCGAGCGGGTGTGCGCCCGCGCCCGCGCCTGCCCCGAGCTTACCGTGCGTGTTGAGGACGGGAGTGCCCTTACCTACCCGCGGTGGGTGCCCGCGGCCGTCGGTGCCGAGCAGGTGATGTGCCACGATCTGGCCGACCGCAGCTGGCCCGGCTGTCTGGCGGCGGTGGCCGGCCTGGGCGAGCGTCAGTTGGACGCGCGCCGAATGCCTTGGCGGCTACACGTTTTCACCCCGGTGTTCGGCATTCCCGGCGTCACCGGTCCGGGTTCGGTGGCAGTCGTGCAGTTCGCGCACACACTGGCCGACGGTGTCCGCGAGGCCGCGATGGCTGCCTGGCTTTTTGGCCGGGAGGCCCCGGTGCCCGCGGTGGCACGACTACGGACGGGCTTCCTGCCGTGGCGAGCCGTCGATGCGGCCCGTACTCACCGCCAGCTGGTGCGCGATACGCGTGCGGGCATGCTGGCGCCGGGGCTTGGGCCACGGCCGCTGCTGTCCACCAACGCCCGACCCGGCGGTGCCCGCTGGATGCACACGCTGGTGCGGCCCCGCGCGGAACTGTCCGGCCCGACGGTCACCGTCGCGGTGCTGGCGGCGGTGTCCAGCGCGCTGTCCGGTCTGCTCGGCGGGCCCGTCGATTCGTTGGGCGCTGAGGTACCGATGGCTAAACCCGGTGTGCCACTGGCGAATAACCACTTCGCCAACTTTACCGTCGGGCTTTACCCCGAGTTGGACCGCGATGCCCGAGTCGCGCGCATCGCGACGGATGTGGCCAACGGGCGCCGCCGTCTGCAGCATCAGGCTTCGTCATCCGCTGACCGGGCCTTCGCTGCGGTACCCGCGGCGTTGCTGCGTTGGGGCGTCTCGTTGTTCGACCCCGATGTCCGGCCGGCGCAGGTCGCCGGCAACACCGTGGTGTCCAGCGTTTACCGTGGGGCCGCCGATCTGCACTTCGGGGATGCCCCGGTGGTGCTGACGGCCGGATATCCGGCGTTGTCGCCGCTGATGGGCCTGACCCACGGCGTGCACGGAATCGGCGATACCGTCGCTATCAGCGTCCACGCGACACAGTCGGCCGTGCCCGACATCGACGACTACGTGCAGCGTTTGGACGCGGCCCTGACCTGAAAGCTATTGAGCATTATCGGATCTGGCCGCTTCTTCGCGGGTCATTCCAAGCGCCAGGATCAGCTCTTCGTGCAGTTCGAACCACACGGTGTGGTACGAGTCAATCAGTGGTCTGCTCAGCCAGGCGACCTCGCCGGCCTTGACCTTGGCCAGCGCCGTGCGCAGTTTCTCCAAGTAGGCACCCAAGCGTGGCAGCTGAGCGGTGACCGTCGCGATGATCGGCAGCACCCTTTCGTGCACGCGTTCGAGACGAGCCAACACCGCGCTGTCATATTCGGCGTCGTCGTGGGTGTTGGGCTGGCCCCCCGGGCCCCCTTTGAGCTGCCAGTCCGTCACCAAGGCCTTGAAATCGGCGTTCACCGAGCTGAAGTCGTGGTAGGTGGCGACCAGCGCGGCCGGGTCGACGGCTTTGCGCTCCTCGGCGAGGAGTTCATGGAGCCGGGTCCGGCCACCGGGGGTGATTCGCAACGTGGTGTCCCCGATCAGCAAGCCGGAGGCGGCCAGCTGCTCGACGGTCCGACGGATCTCCGCGAGATCTTCGCCCAGTGTCGCGGCCACGTCGGCGGGACTCACCCGGCCCTTGAGTCGGATCGCCTGCAGCACACTCAATTCGGTCACGGAGTGACCGGCTTCGTCAGCCGCAGTGCGGTCAGCATGGCGGCCAGCGGGGTCGCCGAAACCACGTCGGAATGCCCGGCGTCCAACGCGGCACGCACCGCGGGTTCGGAAGCATCGGCCAAACTCGGGTAATCGCCGCTGAGGTGCGCGCGCAGTGGGCTGATCCGCCGTGCGATGTCGGCAAGCTCCCGCAGCTCTGGCGTATCATCTGTCGACCAGGCAGACAGGGCCAGATTGCCTTCGCGCACTTCACCTTTGGATCCGTCAACGGTGATCTGCTTGCCGGCCAGCGCGGCCGCGACGCCGGGGCCGCAGCCCACGACGGCCACCCGCCCGATTTCGCGGCTGACCACCGCCGCATGGCTGGCGGCACCGCCAACCTCGGTGACAATGCCCTGGGCGGCCAGCATGCCCAGGACGTCTTCCGGCCTGGTGTGGTCGCGGACCAGGATGACCTGCTCGCCGCGGTCCGCGGCGTCCAGGGCCTCATCCACGTCGGTGTATGCCCGCCCCGATGCCACGCCCGGGCAGGCGGGCAGCCCCTTGGCTAAAAGCGGTGCAGCCAAACGTGTTTCGGGTTGCAGCGAGGGCAGCAACAGGGTCTCGACGTGCGCCGGGGTCACCCGGCGCAGTGCCGCGTCGTCGTCGATCAGGCCCTCGTGCCGCAGTTGCAGCGCCAGTCGCACCGCCGCCTGCGCCGACCGCTCCGCCGTGCGTGTCTGCAGCAGCCACAGCGTGCCGTCTTCGACGGTGAATTCGATCTCCTGGACGTCGGACTCCAGGCGTTCCAGCCGGCGCGCGGCGTCCATCAGCTCGTCGTAGACGGTCGGTTGCTCATCGCGCAGCGCGGTGATCGGTTCGACGTCCATCGATCCCGACACCACGTCGTCGCCTTGGCCGCCGGGCAGCCATTCGCCGAATGGTTCGTTGACTCCGGATATCGGATTGCGGGAAATCAACACTCCCGAACCGGAATTGGCGCGCTGGTTGCCAAACACCATCGCCTGCACCACCGCCGCGGTCCCGCCCGCATCGTCGAATCCCCAGTGCGAGCGGTAGGCGACGGCGCGCGGCGAATTCCAGGACCTGAAAACGGCTTCGATGCCGGCACGTAACTGTGCGTAGGGGTCTTCGGGCACGGTGCCGCTCACAATGCGTTCGTACATACGGGTGAAGCGCTGGCGGGTGTCGCGGGCGAACCGCTTAGCGCCGGGCCCGGCCAGTGCCTCTTCGACGGCATCGTTGAAACCCACGTCCAGGATCGTGTCCATCATGCCGGGCATCGACTGGATGGCACCGGAGCGAACGCTGACCAACAACGGATGCGGCCCGCGGCCGAAGGTGCGTGAGGTTGCCGCTTCCAGCCAGCGCACCCCGTCAAGGACGGCGTTCCAGATCGCGTCCATGGTCGGCGCCCGGTCGGCCAGATAGCGGATGCCGACCTCGGTGGTGATGCAGAACGCGGGCGGCACGGGCAAATTGTGTCGGCGCATCATGTCGATGCCGTGGCCCTTGTTGCCCAGGATTTCGCGCGCACAATTGGCATTACCGTCCAGCAGGACCACGGGAGCCACAGGAACCGTGTACACCCTTTCGTGCTTCAGCGTGAGCTGATGGCCATGACGATCGCAATTATCGGAACGGTACTCGGTGGCGGATTCGGCCGATGATCTAGGTTTGCACCTATGACTCCCTATGACGTCGGGTTATTGATCTTGCGGTTGGTGCTGGGACTGACGCTCGCGGCGCATGGTTTGAACAAGTTCTTCGGCGGCGGCAAGATACCGGGCACCGCGCGCTGGTTCGAGAGCATCGGGATGAAGCCCGGGAAATTCCACGCGACCGTTGCGGCGAGCACCGAGACGGCCGCCGGTTTGGGACTGGCCGCCGGGCTGCTCACGCCGATTCCCGCGGCGGGCTTCGTTTCGCTGATGCTGGTGGCGGCCTGGACCGTGCACCGCGCCAACGGCTTCTTCATCGTCAAGGAAGGCTGGGAGTACAACCTGGTGCTGGCGGTCAGCGCCGTGGTCGTCGCCACACTAGGTCCCGGCAAGGCCAGCCTGGACTACCTCATCTTCGGGCCGAAGTGCTGGCTGACCGGCTGGAACGGGTTGCTGGTGTCCGCGGGACTGGGTCTTGCCGGTGCCATCGGCCAGTTGCTGATCTTCTACCGGCCGCCCGCCAAGCAGGCCGGATAGTTCGCTCGGCGGTCGTACCGGTCGTGGCACTGGCCGGGCGCGGCCTCGACTAGTGTCCGAGCCGTCGGCGGGCCCAGGGTGTCCTGACGAGCTTGGCAGTGTCCTGCATCCTTCCTGGGCGACTCCTGAATCGACTGTGTAGCAACACAACACTTTGGTGTGATGATCCTGCCGCGACGTAATTCCGCGGCGGATCGACCGGGTGGGTATGCGAATGTTGCTGCTGGTTTGGAGTTGCGATGATTCCGGAGTTTTCCTGGCTGCCGCCGGAGATTAATTCCGCGCGGATCTTTGCGGGCGCGGGCTCCGGATCACTGCTGACGGCGGCGTCGGCGTGGGGCGGCCTGGCGCAGGATTTGCTGGCGTCGGCTGCGTCGTTTCATTCGGTGATCGCCGGGTTGACCGCGGGACCGTGGGCGGGGCCCGCGTCGGAGTCGATGGTCGCCGCGGCGACACCGTATGTGGGGTGGCTGAACTCGGCCGCGGGGCAGGCGGCGTTGATGGCCAGTCAGGCCCGGGTGGCCGCGACCGCGTTCGAAACGGCGCTGACGGCCATGGTGCATCCCGCAATGGTGACGGCCAACCGGACGTCGTTGCTGTCGTTGATAGCGACGAATTTTTTGGGTCAGCACACCACGGCGATTGCGGCCAACGAATTCGACTACATGGAGATGTGGGCTCAGGATGTGGCCGCCATGGTTGGTTATCACGCCGGCGCGACGTCGGTTGCCTCCACGCTGACGCCGCTTGACGGGCTGGGCACGCAGCTTGCCGGTATCGGGTCGTCGCTGTCTACTGTGGTGCAAAGCGTGGAGGCGGCGGTCCCCGCTGCGATGTCGACCCTGAAGGCGTTGCCATTGCAGGACGTGTCGATGTTGATGTATCCGGCCAGCATGGCGATGTCGCCGCTGATGATGATGATGAGCACTGCAGCCAGGGGGTCCACGACGGGGCTGGCCGGTACTGCGGCCGCCGCGTTGCCGGCTAGCATCGCGAAGTCGGCGGCTGGGGCTCTTGGCGGGGTGAAGGGGGTGGGTGCTGGGGGCCTGGGTTCGGCGATGTCGGCAGGTCTCGGCAAGGCACGGTTGGTCGGAGCGATGTCGGTGCCGTCAGCTTGGCAGGGGTCGATGCCGGCTGGGATGGGTAGTGCCGCAATGCGTGGTCTGGGCACGATGCCGAATTCCGCCGCGGCGCTCGAAGCGGCGGGAGCCTCGCCCGCCCGTATGACGCCGATGCCGATGCCCATGGGCGGCGCGGGCGCGGGTATGGCCGGCGGGATGATGGGCCGCGGTGGGGCCAGTCCGAATACGCTGCAGAAGCGGCCCTGCGTGGTGCCGCGAACTGGCGTCTGATTGGGCGGGGCGCCCGATCCAGCTGGGACCTAAGGGGCGGCAGCCGTGGTTTCGGCCGCGATCACTTCGGCCGCGGCGCGCTCCCCCGAGCGGACCGCACCGTCGATCCAGCCGCACATGATGGCCGAGCTTTCCGTTCCGGCCCAGTGGATGCGGCCGCACGGCGGACGCAGGGTGTGGCCGAATTCAGTCAGCACGCCCGGCGGGGCGTGGCCGATCATCCCGCCACCGGAATAGCGCTCGGTAGACCAGTTCTGCTCGTGGTACTCGAGCGGTGCGCTGGCCTTGCTGCCGAACCGGTCCACCAATTCACGGATGACCACCGCTTTGCGCTCCGCCTCGTCGAGCTGCGTGAGCCGGCGCGCCGCCGGTCCCTCCGTGATGACGCACATGATCCCGGGCACGGCGGTGTCCGTGCAGGCGTCGATGGTCAGCGTGACCGGGGATCCCGGCGAGGTCGACTGGCCGGACAACCCGTCGGCACGCCAGAACGGCTCGTCGTAGAAGATCGAGATCTTGATGACCGCGCCGCTTGGCATCCGCTGGTGCAGGAAGGCCCGATCCAGCGGCAGCATCGGCTCGTAGTCGATCGAGGTGGCGATCGCCAGCGGAATCGCCACGATCACCCGGCGGGCGCGCACCGTCAGATCGTCGGAGCGGACCGTGACACCATCAGCGTCCTGGGCAATCTGGCGAACTGGCCGCGACAGGTGCAGCGCGTCGCCCAGTTCGGCGGCCATCTGCCGATAGATGGCGCCCATCCCGCCGACCGGGCGGGCATCTTGAGCGCCGCCCTTGCCCGAGATGACAAAGGTAGGACCGCCGATGGTGGAACTGCCTGCCGACCCCATCTGCGTCAGCGCCCAGAGCAACGATGTCTCCGATGCGGCCGAGGTGTAGACGCCCGCCAGCGCCATGTCCAGCATCTCGCGGGCCTGCTTGGACGCCGTGTTCTTTTCGAGCCATTGCCCCAGGCTGATGCGGTCCCACTCGTCGGCTTGTTTTGCCTCCCAGGGGGCTTCGCGCGGAATCGATTTGCACATCTTCTCTATCGAGAGCAGCCCGATGCCGAGGTTGGCGACGGCCCACGGGCTCATCGTCCAGGGGATGGTGCCGCCGTAACGGTGCTTCTTGCCGCCGACGATCATCATGGCGTCGCCGTCGTTGTGCTGCTTGTATTCCGGCACGCCGAACTCGTCCATCAGCGCGTGGATCCGGTCCTGGCCCGGGCCCACCCACGCGCCGCCCCGGTCGATCCACACCCCGTCGTCGCGCGTCACGGTGAACGTGCGGCCGCCGACCCGGTCGCGAGCCTCCAACAGCACCACCGAGTGGCCGGCTTGTTTGAGCCGCAGGGCGGCGGTCAGTCCCGCGAAACCCGCTCCGACGACGCAATAGTCGAAATCTGTCACGCCTGGCTCCTCGCTCGCAGTCCCGCCTCAGCAGCAAGCTACACCGATCATGGCGCCGGGACGGCCGAGTTTGCCTAGTGTGCGGATTATGTTGGTTCATCGGGTGCGGGCCCGGCGCAGCGCCGACGACTTTCCGCGCAGTGAACATCTGGCCGCCAAGATCGCAGAGGTCGCCATCGACCCGGTCGCCGTCGAGCCGGACGCTGCGGAGATGGTGCGCAATCGGATCATCGACAACGCCGCCGTCAGCGCCGCCGCGGTGCTGCGCCGACCGGTCACGGTCGCCCGGCAACAAGCCCTTGCACATCGGGTGTCGCAGGGAGCCAGGGTCTTCGGCGTGGATGACAGTTATTCGGCCGAATGGGCGGCCTGGGCCAACGGCGTCGCGGTGCGGGAATTGGATTTCCACGACACCTTCCTCGCCGCGGACTTCGCCCATCCCGGCGATAACATCCCGCCGCTCGTCGCGGTCGCCCAGCAGCTCGGCGACAGTGGCGTCACCGGTGCCGATTTGATCCGGGGTGTGGTGACCGCCTACGAGATCCAGATCGACCTGGTCAAGGGAATCTGCTTGCACCAGCACAAGATTGACCACGTCGCGCACCTCGGCCCGTCGGTGGCCGCCGGCATCGGCACCATGCTGCGGCTGGACTCGGAGACCATCTACCAGGCGGTCGGGCAGGCGCTGCACTTGACGACCAGCACCCGGCAATCCCGCAAAGGCGCGATCTCGAGCTGGAAGGCGTTCGCACCCGCACACGCCGGCAAGATCGCGATCGAGGCGGTCGACCGTGCGATGCGCGGTGAGGGATCGCCGGCGCCGATCTGGGAGGGCGAGGACGGTGTGATCGCTTGGCTGCTCGGCGGACCGGATCGGGAATACCAGGTGCCGTTGCCCGCTCGCGGTGAACCCAAGCGCGCCATTCTGGACAGCTATACCAAGGAGCACTCCGCCGAATATCAGAGCCAGGCGCCGATCGATCTGGCCCGGCGGCTGCGCCAACGCCTAGGCGACCTCGGCCAGATCGCCAAGGTCGTGCTACACACCAGCCACCACACCCACTATGTGATCGGGACGGGCTCGGGCGACCCGCAGAAGTTCGATCCCGGTGCATCGCGGGAAACCCTGGACCACTCGCTGCCCTACATCTTCGCCGTCGCGCTGCAGGACGGCAGCTGGCACCACGAACGCTCGTATACCCCGGAGCGGGCGCACCAGCCCGACACAGTTGACCTGTGGCACAAGATTTCGACCGTCGAAGACCCGGAATGGACCCGCCGCTACCACGCGACGGAGCCGGCCGACAAGGCGTTCGGGGCGCGTGTCGAGATAACACTGAAGAACGGCGAGGTGATCTCCGACGAATTGGCGGTCGCCGACGCCCATCCGCTCGGCGCGCGGCCCTTTCGGCGCGAGCAATACGTGCAGAAATTCACCGAACTTGCCGACGGTGTCGTGGAAACCGTTGAGCAGCAAAGGTTTCTGTCGGTGGTGGAATCTTTGGACGAGCTAGACGCCGGAACATTGGGCGCGCTCAACGTCCTGGTCGATCCGCGCCTGCTCGACACAGCGCCGGTGGTTCCGCCGGGAATCTTCCACTGAAGCTGGCGAAACCGACTCGCCGAGAACGCAATAGCTAGCCGGGACCGCCGTACTGCCACACCAGGCTGTGATTGCCGGTCATAGTCGGGTTGCACCACATGGTTCGGCCGTTGGCATCCTGGGTGATTGCGTGCAACACGGTGCAGGAGTCACCCGGCGAGGGTGCATCGGCTTTCGCGACGGGAGCGCCGATACCGCCGCCGGCGGCAATCATCGCGAAAGCGAAAAACCGCAGTCTGCGCATGAGGCTCATCTTGTTGAAGGTAGCCCCGAACGCACCGGTGGGCAAAACATTCGTGGGTAGTTCAGCGAATCGCCGGTGCACGCGTTCTAATCTGACGTTCATGGGATTCCTCAAGCCGGAAATGCCGCAGATCGACATTGCCGAGTGGAGCAAGGGCACCCGCAGCGAAAAGATCCGCCCGATGGCCAGGCACTGGGCCGAGGTGGGCTTCGGAACGCCGGTGGTGATGCACCTGTTCTACGTGGTCAAAATCCTGCTGTACATCCTGGGCGGCTGGTTGTTCGCGGTGGCGACCACCGACGGCCTGGCCGGCGCCACCGACGTCATGGGTTGGTACGCGGAGCCGATCGTGTTCCAGAAGGTCGTGCTCTACACCATGTTGTTCGAGGTGATCGGGCTGGGCTGCGGCTTCGGGCCGTTGAACAACCGGTTCGTCCCGCCGATGGGCTCGGCGCTGTATTGGCTGCGCCCCGACACCATTCGGCTGCCGCCGTGGCCGACCCGAGTCCCCTTCACCAAGGGCACCGCCCGCACCCTGCTGGACAACGCGCTCTACGCCGGGCTGCTGCTGATGACATTCGGGACGCTGTTCGCCAATGGCACCGGCCCGGTGCCGGCGCTGGGCACCCACGTCGGGCTGCTCCCGATGTGGCGGATCTGGGTGATCCTGGTGATCCTGGCGATAGTGGGGCTGCGCGACAAGGTGATCTTTCTGGCCGCGCGCGGCGAGGTCTACGCCACGCTGACGGTGACGTTCCTGTTCGGCGGGGTCGATATGATCGTCGCGGCCAAGCTGGTGTTCCTGGTGATCTGGATCGGCGCGGCCACCTCAAAGCTCAACAAGCACTTTCCGTTCGTGATGTCGACGATGATGTCCAACAACCCGCTGTTCCGGCCGCGGTTCATCAAGCGGATGTTCTTCGAGAAGTTCCCCGACGACCTGCGGCCCGGACGGTTGTCGCGAATCTTCGCCCACATCAGCACTTTCGTGGAGATGTGCGTGCCCATCGCGTTGTTCGTCGCGCACGGCGGCTGGTGGACGGCGGTGCCGGCGGCAATCATGGTGATCTTCCACCTGGGCATCCTGACGGCGATCCCGATGGGAGTGCCGCTGGAATGGAACGTGTTCATGATCGGCGGTGTGCTGGCGCTGTTCGTCGGCCACACCAAGCTCGGCTTGACCGACCTGAAAAACCCTGTGCTGGTGGGGATTTTCATCGCGTTCATCGCGGGAATCGTGATCGCGGGCAACCTGTTTCCCCGCAAGATCTCGTTTCTGCCCGGCATGCGCTATTACGCCGGCAACTGGGACACCACGCTGTGGTGCATCAAGCCGTCGGCGGACAAGAAGATCACCCACAACATCGTCTCGATCGCCAGCATGCCGGCGGCCCAGCTGGAGCGGTACTTCGGCAAGGAGCAGGCGGCGCTCGGGATGTACCTCGGATATGCGTTCCGCGCCATGAACACTCACGGCAGGGCGCTGTTCACCTTGGCGCACCGGGCCATGGCCGGCCAGAACGAGGACGACTACGTCCTGACCGACGGGGAACGCATCTGCAGCACCGCCATCGGGTGGAACTTCGGCGACGGCCACATGCACAACGAGCAGCTGATCGCCGCGATGCAGCAGCGCTGCGGGTTCTTGCCCGGTGAGGTGCGCGTGGTGCTACTCGATGCGCAACCGATCCACAAGCAGACCCAGACCTATCGGCTGGTGGATGCGGCGACGGGCGAATTCGAGCGCGGCATAGTCAAAGTCGCCGACATGGTGACCCGACAGCCCTGGGCCGACGATGTGCCGGTCCAGGTGCTGTCGGAACCCGCGCCGAGCGTCACGCCAGAGTGACGGTGGCCGCCGAGTGTCCCTCTGGCGTGACGCTCGGTCCTGTCGGGTGGCCGAGTAGATCCGCGAGCCAAACCACACGGTAAATTTTCGCGCCGAAAATCGCAGTGGCGTTCGGCTCGCGAGCAAAGCTCCGTACATCTAGCCGGCCGAACCTCCCGCGCCGTGACCAGTGCTTGCGTCTTGCTCTGCCGGCGGTCGTTTCCTGCTTACCGCTGCGGGACAGTCCCGGACTTGCACCGGGTTCCCTCTTGCGAGGACATCGTTACCCTGCCGAGTTAACCTGCCTCACTCGATGCCGGCGCCACGTAGCGTCAGCAGACCAGCTGCGTGGTCGAGATTACGTCGCTTTGCCTGGGCGATCACGAGGCGGTCCGCAAGAAGTGACGGGACGCTTCGCGGCCTGGGAAGACCGTTTGTGGGCGGGTCCGCGGCAGCTGCCGAAAGCGCGCCTGCTATCACCGAGTTTCGTCTAGGCCCGCTTCTCTGAGTCCGACTCGCACCGCCTCGCCCCGCAGCTGGTCGGCTTGCACGATCGTGAGATGCCCGGTTTCTTCGTAGAGGGCGTATTCCACCGTGTTTGGATCGCCATGCCCGGCCTGGCGAAGCATTCGGTACACGTCGCTGGGCGTCAGTCCCGCTGACCGGAGTGCCCCCGCCCGCAAGTGACCATGGGCCAGCAGGATCAACGGACGCCGGTCGAGCAGCCCGCCAAACCATCGGCGGCGGTGAGCTTCCGCGACGACGCGGTGCGCGATCAGCAGAGTCACCAGGGCGACTGCGCCGGTGGCGAAGGATGTGGTCGAGGAGGTCGCGGTGCGGCCGATGATTGCGCCGACTGCCACGATGACGGATAGGTCGAACACGTTGAGTTCGGCCAGAATGCGCCGTTCGGATAGCCGCAGTCCGATCACAGTTACCGCGAACAGCAGAACTGCCTTGAGCGCGGTCCATCCCAGTGCAGAGCTGTGACCGATGAGGTAGGACATAAGCGCCTCCGTTAGCGAAATTTAGAAAGCGGCGGGCCACCGCTCACGGTGGTATTGGTCGGCGCTCGCGGCGAGGGTCATTCCGTGGCCGGCCCGCGTGGTATTGAGTGCGAGGGTCCCGTTGGCCGCTTGGGGTAGCCCGTCGAACAACTTGGGTTCCAGTCGGGAGTGGTCGATGAAGTATTCGATGTGGCGCAGGTTGGCGACGGCGGCGGCCACTGGGGCATGCAGTGCCGGGGCGCAGTGAGCCGACACTTGGAGGTTGTGCGACGCCGCGACCCCTGAGGCAGCCAGCCAGCCGGTGTAGCCGCCGCAGCGGGTCGCGTCGAGCTGCAGGCAGTCCACCGCCGGCAAGAGATGCCGCGCGTCGTAGAGATCAGAGACGTACTCCCCGGCCGCGACGTCGCAGCGTACGGCGTTCTTGACGACGCACAGCCCGTCAATGTCGTCGCTGCTAACCGGTTCTTCGAACCAGACGACCCCCAAGTCGTCGAGAGCGGCGCCGACCCGCCGGGCCTGCCCCGAAGAGTAGGCGCCGTTCGCATCCACCATCAGCGCAACGTCCGGTCCGGCAAGTTCGCGCAGCGCACGGACGCGTTGGAGATCGCGGGGCACGTCGGAACCCCAGTCCTGCCCGATCTTGATCTTCATCGCTGTGCACCCGGCGGCGCACCAGGCGGCCACTTGTTCGCCGAGCTGGTCCTCGTCGAGCGTGGTGAAGCCGCCGGAGCCGTAGATCGGCACTTCCGAACGAGCTTGTCCGAGTAGGTCAGTCAGCGGCTCGTCGCGCAGCTTGGCCTTGAGATCCCATAGGGCGACGTCCACGGCGCTCAGGGCCTGCATGACCAGCCCGCGAGTTCCGAAGTTGCGGCAGCTGCGATGCATCGCCCGCCACGCACCGACAATGTCGAAGGCATCGCGGCCTGTGACGACGGGCGACAGTTCTTCGGTGATGACCGCGGCGGCTGCCGGTGTGCTGTAGGTCCATCCCAGTCCCGCCGCTCCGCCAGCGTGTGCATGGACTACGACCGCGGTGGTGGCGTCCCAGTGCAGGGTGCCGTCAGCCTCGGTAGCGGGGGTGTCGACGGTGTAGATGTCGACTTCGACTCGGTCGATGGAGCGGCAGGAGAGGCTCACGCGGATGACTTTTCTGACTGGCGGACGCGGTCCGCGGCGTGATCCGTCATTAGGTCAGCGGCGCGCGCGGCCAGGGCCATGATGGTGAGTGCGGGGTTGGCTGAGCCCTGGGTGGGTAGTGTGCTGCCGTCGACGACATAGAGCCGCTCGATGCCGAACACCCTGTGCTCGGCGTCGACGACGCCCTCCTCGGGGCGCGCGGCCATGCGGGCTCCGCCGACGAGGTGGGCGTAGCGTTCGATGGTGATGACCTCTTGGGCGCCGGCGGCGCGCAGGATGTCCTCCATGACCGCGGTGGCGGCCTTGATGAGCTGTTTGTCGTTGTGGCATTGGCTATAGGCGAAGTGGGCCACCGGCAGGCCGTGACGGTCGGTCTCGTCGGCCAGGGTGACCCGATTGTCTGGTTGGGGAAGCAGTTCGCACAGCGCGCCCAGGGTGGCCCAGTGGATGTAGTCGCGCATGTATTCGCGCAGTGTCTGGCCCCAATGGCCTTGGGCGCTGACGTGTTCCGCCCAGGTGATGGGCAGCGGGCTGACGGTCTGGATGGACCAGCCGCGTTTGTAGGGTTTCGACGGGTCGGTTTCGTAGAAAGCTTCGCTGCTGACTTCGGGCGGCGGCGATTTGAACATTCGGATCTCGTCGTCGAACCGTCCGGCAACCTGCGGGGCACCCTGCACCATCAGGTAGCGGCCGAGCTGGTCGTGGTCGTTGCCTAGCCCGCTACGGAAAGCGGTTGGTAGCCGACAGCAACAGCAGCCGCGGGGTTTCGATCGAGTACCCGGCGACCACCACGGCGGCGGCGCGTTGGCGGTGCAACACGCCGGCGTGGAAGTATTCGACGCCCGTCGCGCGACCGGTGTGGTCATCGACGAGCACCCGTGACACGTGGGAATCGGGTCTGACCTCTGCGCCGTGGGCACCGCGTCGGGGATGTGGGTGATCAACGGGCTGGCCTTGGCGTTGACCTGCAGCCTTGTAGGCAAAATCCGCGGTAAATGCAGTGCGGCCGGTTGCCGAAGCGGCCGTTGGGGATGGCAACCGGGCCCACCCGCATCGGGATGCCAAGTGCCGCGGCGCCTTTGAGCGCGATCGACCCGTTCCCGCCGACCGGGTGGGGACTGTGCGGGTAGTGGTGCGGGTCGCCCCACGGCCAGTGCTGTCCGGCCACGGGCAGCTCGGCTTCGATCTGTTGATAGTAGGGGCGCAGCGCCGTGTATTCGATGGGCCAGTCGGCCCCGACGCCGTCGGCGCTGAAGGTGTGAAAGTCCGAGGGGTGAAACCGCGGAACGTAGCCCGCGTAATGCACCATGGATCCGCCGACGCCCCGCCCGGAGTTGTTGGACCCCAGCGGCACTGGATCGGCGCCGCCGATCTGGCGGGGGTCGGTCCAGAACAGCACGTGTGATCGCCCGCTCGTCGCTGACCCAGTCAGTGTCGGGGTTCCAGAACGGGCCGGCGTCGAGCACCACGGTGCGCCATCCGGCGCGGGCCAGGCGCTGCGCCAACGTGCCGCCGCCGGCCCCGGCGCCGACGATCACGACATCGACCTCGTCGTCGGTGTCGTAGCGGCGCATGTCGGCGCGCAGTCGATGGTTCACTCGGGAGCCGTCGTTGGGGATTAACCAGGCGGATTCGTTGCGGGCGCGGATGGCGCGATAGTCACTCATCGCGGTTGCCCGTCACAGTCGTCGTCGGCCTTGCGGGCCCGCTCGACTCGCTGGGCAAAGGGGACGGGGTCGCCGGCGCGATGGTCGGTGGTCTCCCATTTTTCGCGGGCGTTGATCCCCGGATTGAGGTATCCGCGCGGATAGGCGGGCCCGCCGAAGCCGATCTCGTTCCACACCCAGGGGTGAGAATAAAACGCGGTGTTGGCGTAGCGCGTCCACAAACTCCACACGTGGTTGGGCGGTAAGCCCGCGCCAGGAACCGCCGCCGTCCGCCAGGTCAGCCACGTCCTGTAGCAGGCGGGCCTGATCAGCAAAGGTCAGCTCGGCGTAGCCGGTTCCGTGGCGCTGATACGGCGTCCTTGTCGAGGTGGGCCACGGTGGTCACGCCAGGCCTGGGCCGTCCTCGGGCATGTCGTCGTAGTGCCAGCCGTCGGTTTCGCCGAGTCGCCAGTCGGGAGTCGATCAGTGGCGAGCACCGGCACCCGCGGCTCGCAGTCCTGCGCCAGCAGAAGATCGAGCATCGGTTGGGCAACGCGCGACCTCCTCCGGGGTGAAGAAAGACAACATGTTCGGCAACGTGAGGCGTGCAAGCACCACGCCGGCGGTCACGTCGTCCCACGCATGTACTTGGTCGAGGACGTCGAATCCGGGAAACCGGCCGCAGCCCTGCGGGGTGATCGCACGCTGTGTGGCGGGACGAAACGGCATCAGTCGCCGTTCCCGTCGCCGGGCAGTGGAAAGCGTTCGCGGCGCAGACAGCGCCGCCAACAGCCCCATGGCGCCGACCAGCGACGCCAACAAGGGCGCGAACATCGGGGGACCGGACTCCATGTTGTATTTGGTGAAGCCGCCAGGGCGCTGCTTGATCCCGCGCCAGTGCAAATACGTTCCTTGCACGCCGTTGAGCACGATAGCGGCGCTGCTGACCGGCAGCACCGTTTTGGCGGCGCGACGGGAGAAGAATCCCGCGGCGCGCCAGCCGGAATCGCGGTGGGCACCACCACGATCGGCCACCACATCATCTTGTTGCCGAAGCTGGCGCCATCGTGGGAAAGGTAGATTTCTCCTGCGGTGACAGCGGCGCCGGCGGCGGTCAGCGCCGACAGGGTCCGCTCGAACCGGCCCGTGCGGAGATCACGCACGGCCGCGCGTACCACGTTCATCCTCGGTCCTTCTTCTCGCCGGGCAGGTATTGCTGCACCTTTTGCTTCACTCCCTGCTTGATGAACCCCGCTGCGTCCTCGTCGCCGCCAAGCACGGCTTTGGCCAGGGACTTGGCTTCCTCGAACGTGGCGTGCGGTGGAATGGGCGGGACGTCGGGATCGCAGTGCACATCCAGCACGGTCGGGCGGTCGGCAGATAATGCGCGCTCCCACGCGCCACCCAAATTCGCAGGCGTGTTCAGGTTTTCGCCGTGCAAGCCCAGGCTGCGCGCGAATGCGGCGTAGTCGACGTCGGGCAGTGACTGCGAGGCCGCGAACTTCGGCGAGTCCTCCATCGCCCGCATCTCCCAGGTGACCTGGTTGAGGTCGTTGTTGTGCAGCACCGCGATGATGAGCCTGGGGTCGGTCCACTGCCGCCAGTACTTGGCGACGGTGATCAGCTCGGCCATGCCGTTCATCTGCATCGCTCCGTCTCCGACGAATGCGATCGCCGGGCCGGTCGGGGTGGGCCCATTTCGCGCCGATCACGTACGGCACGCCGGGCCCCATGGTGGCGAGCGTGCCGGACAGCGATCCCCGCACATCGCCGCGGAACTTCAGGTGGCGGGCGTACCAGTTCGCCGCAAGACCCGGAGTCGGCCGCGACGATCGCGTTGGCGGGCAGCCGCTCTGGAGAGCTCATAAAAGATCCGCATCGGGTTGACCGGGTCGGCGTCGGTCATCGCCCGCCGCTCGCACGGTATTCCACCAGCTTGGCGACATTGTTCTCGATCTCCGTCGCGCCAGGACCGGTCGGACTTGGGCGTGCAGCAGCGGGATCAGTGCGCGCAGCGTGGTTTTGGCGTCACCGACCAGGTTGAGCTCGTACGGGTACCGCATGCCGATCCATTTACCGGACCGGTCGATCTGCACCGCCCGGGCCTGGCCGAAGTTGGGCAGGAACTGCGTGTAGGGGAAGTTGGACCGACGGTGAGCAGGGTGTCGCAGTCCATCATCAGCATGCCAGCTGGCCGTGGTGCCGAGCAGGCCGATCGAGCCGGTGACCCACGGCAAGGTCGTCGGGCAGCACGTCCTTGCCGAGCAGGGCCTTGGCCGCGCCGGCACCGAGCAGATCGGCGACCTTGGTCAGCTCCTCGACGCAGCCACGAGCACCCTGACCGACCAGCATCGCCACCTTCGCCCCGGCGTTGAGCAGCGTCCGCCGCCGCCTGGCGGATCCGCGTCGTCTGGCGGGACTACCGTCGCCGGGCTGATGCCCGAGGCTGGAGGGCACTTGCTTGAACTCGTGTCCGGGCGCCTCGTACGGCCAGCTCGAACACATCAGACGGGGACGATGATGCACGTAGGCGCATCGCTCGGTGATGGCGATCCGGATCGCCCGGTCGATCAGGTTCGGCAACTGCTGCGGGCACCGTGCACATCTGCACGTACTCGCTGCAGACGTCCTTGAACAGGCTGATCAGATCGATTTCCTGCTGGTAGGAGCCGCCCATCGCCGAGCGCTCGGTCTGCCCGACGATGGCCACTACGGGGACGTGGTCGAGTTTGGCGTCGTACAGGCCGTTGAGTAAGTGCACGGCGCCCGGGCCGCTGGTGGCCACGCAGACCCCGAACCTTGCCGGAGAACTTCGCGAAACCCCACCGCTTCGAACGGCGGCCATTTCCTCGTGACGGGCCTGGACGAACTGCGGGCTTGTCACCGGCTCGCTGCCACGCGGCTAGCAGACCGTTGATGCCGTCCCCGGGGAAACCGAAAACCTGGCCGCACATCCCAGTCCCTAAGCCGGGACGAACAAAACGTCGGCAACGGTGTCAGACACTATCCCTCACTCCTTTACAACCTGCGTGAAACGTGGTCGACCAGATTCCTGGGCGGCTGATGTCGGCGTCGTGCCCGTTCGGCGCTGGCCGAGAGTCGTTGACCGCCCGGCAGCTGTGGCAGGACCAGCTGCGCGAGACGGTCGCGACGCCGTTGGTGATTCGGCGGCGGGGAGGCGCCGGTGCTCAGATCGTGAGCGCCGAACAGTGCCCAGACGGCGGCGACGGCGGCGTCGATGAGTGCGCCGCGTGCACGGAGTGGGTTGATCGCGGCGAGGCCGACCGCCGCAAGCGAATGGACGCTGTCAACCCAGGTACCGGTGGCGATCACTTCCGGGCTGGGGTGGAGTCCCGACAGGGTGGCTTGTGTGACGTGCCGCGCGCCCAGGATGCGGGCGACGAGGACGGCTTTTCGGTCGACGTCCACCCCGTGAATTCGAGACAACACGGAGCGCGGTGCTGCCAATAGTGCGGCGCCCCAGAGGCCCCGGATGATTTCTATGAACCTGAACTGCACGCTCAGTTACCCTTTCGCCGCGACTCGCGCCTGGTCGGTGCCCTCACCGGCGCCGTCGCAGCGCCAATGCCGCGGTGGCGGCGACGGTCGCGGCGCCCGCACCGGCCAGTGCCGCCCGGGCGTGCTGGGATACCCATAATTGCGGTGACCGGTCCAGCGAGTTGCTGTCGAAGACTCCGTGTGCGCCGTGGTCTCCGCCGTCCTCGTCGTCGCGCGGCTCCCACAGATTGTTCGGGCGCTCCGCGCTGACCCGCTGGCTGGTCTGTTGGGAGGCGTAGCCGGTCTTTGCCAGGTAGCGATCCAACAGTGCGGGCGCGAGCCGCTGGCCCAGGACTGCGCCGGCGGTGCTCGCCCCGACCGAGTACTGCTTACGGCGCGGATGTTCGGCGGCGAACACCACGGCGCGTGCGGCGATCTCGGGCTGATAAATCGGCGGGACCGGCTGGGGATGGCGGGGCAGTCGCGACAGCACCCAGGAGAACTGGGGCGTATTGACCGCGGGCATCTGGACCACGGTGATGTTGACGTTGCTGTGCTCGTGCATCAGTTCGGTCCGCACCGATTCGGTGAACCCATTGATGGCGTGTTTGGCGCCGCAGTAGGCGGACTGGAGCGGGATGGCGCGCGAGCCCAACGCCGATCCGACCTGCACAACCGTGCCCGCATCGCGGCGCCGCATGCGGCCCAGCGCGGCCATGGTGCCGTGCACGAAACCTAGATAGCTGACCTCGGTGACGCGGCGATATTCCTCGGCGCTGATCTGGTGAAACGGCGCAAACACCGAGACGAATGCGACATTGACCCAGATGTCGATGGGTCCGAAGTAACCCTCGACGTCGGCGGCGGCGGATTCGACTTCGCCGTACTCGGCGACATCGGTGGGAATGGCCAGCGCCTGCCCACCTGCGTTGTGGACGTCTTTGACCGCGCCTTCAAGACCGGCCCGATCCGCGGGCCAGTAATGCAACGTTGTCGCCGCGGGCGGCGAACTGCTGGGCTGTCGCCCGGCCGATCCCGGCGCTGGCTCCGGTGATCACGACGGTGCGCGGTGTCGACATGCAAGGCTCCTTCGTTGGGTGTCGCGTCGGACGATTCTGGCGGCTGGACGTGTCGCTTCATGTCGCCTCGGGAGGTGGCTGGGCGAGGCGAAAGGAGGACTCGAGCATCAGGGCATGCACGAACGCCTGCGGGAGGTTCCCGCGCAGTTGGCGTTGCACGACGTCGTACTCCTCGCAGAACAACCCCGGAGACCCGCAGGCGGCGCGGTTGCGTTCGAAATAGTGGGTGGCGGCGACCAAGTCGCCCTGCTGGTGAGTAGCTAGCGCCATGAGGAATCCACACAGGACGAAGGCGCCCTCGGCTTCGTGCAGTGGTCGCTCGTCCTGGCGGAACCGGTAGACGTAGCCTGGTCAGCGAGTCGAGTTCGGCACGGACCGCGGCAAGGGTGGCGGGCTGCGCGGATCGTCGGCCGGCACCGCACCACGCAGCGCTGGCAGCAGCAACGCCGCGTCGACGCGAGCGTCGTCCGGCGCGCGTTGCCACCGGCCGGTCGGGATGCTGGCAGTCAGCGGTATCGGCGACGATCGCGTCGGCCAGCGCGCTCCATCGCGCAGCGTCGTGGGGTGACTGCGCAGCGCGGCCACGGCCCGCAGGCCGGCCGCACAGATCAGTCGGGAATGCGCCCAGCGCTGATTGTCCAGCTCCCAGATGCCGGCATCGGGCTCGCTGCCAGCGCTCGGCGATCGCTGCGACCGCGGTGGTGGCCGCCCGGTAGCCATCGCCGTCGAGACGGTCGTAGGCGCGCGGCGGCGGCGAACAGCAGCAGCGCCTCGCCGAAGATGTCGAATTGAAACTGATTGGCTGACGTGGTTGCCGACGATGTCGGGACCGCCCGGGATAGCCGGGCAGCTGCAGGCGAACGTTCGTCGGGGACGGCGCCGCCGGCGACGGTATAGGCGGGTTTAAGATGGGGTCCGTCCGCCAGCAGGCGTTCGGTGACGAATCGGACCGCCTCGTCGAGCAGCGGATGGGGGCCGGCGACTGCGACGGCTTGCCCGGTATAGCACTGGTCTCGGATCCAGGCATAGCGGTAGTCGTAGTTTCGGCCCTGCCCGGCGCGCTCGGGCAGGCTCATCGTGGTGGCGGCGACCATCCCGCGCCGATCCGCTGGTCAGATGGCGCAGCACCGCGTAGGACTGTCGGGCGTCGTGCGGAGCGATGCTTTCGTCGAACGTGGGGACGGCGTCGCCCAGGCGGCTTCGGTGGCATCCCAGAGCTGCTCGGCGCAACGGGTAAACCGTCGATAGGCGCGGTGTCGGACAGTTCAAAGATGAGGTCGTAGTGGGCGCCTTCGCTGCAGGTGATCACGGTTTGCAGCGCCGCCGCGCCGCATTCGGGCTCGATCAGCACCGCCCTGGACGCCCCGGTCAAGCGCATCCACATGTCGCCGACGCGGGCGTGCCAACACCCGATGTCGTCGAGGTGGGGATCCCGCATACCGTGGCGGCCGAATCCGGCGGCGGGCTGCATGAAAATCTGTACTTCGGCGGTGCCCCGAACTGGGATCACGCGGCGCAGCAACACAACTCGGTGCCGATCGCCGGGGAAGGCCAGGGCTTCGCGGCACTCCACTATTCCGGATTCGGTGACCCAGCGGGATCGCCAGATCAGGCCGCCGTCTTCATAATGTCCGCCCCAGACAAACCGCCCGGTCGGGGTGATCGCAAAGGTGCCTCGCCCCCGATGAGCGCAGGAAAAAACCGCATCGTCGTCCCAGCGAGGTGCGCACAGCCAGGCCACGTCGCCTCGAGGACCGATCAGTGCGCCGCGTTCGCCGTCAGCCAGCAGCCCATATTCGCGCAGCGTGTGGGGTCCGACCCGACCTGCGGGCGTTAGCGGTGCGCCTTCGGGCGTTGTTGTTTTCTCCACCCGGCAATCGCTACTGTCGCTGGGGGCGGCGCGGGTCGTCGTTGGTTGGGCGGTCACGGATTCACTCGGCTTCGGTGGGTTCTGTCGGCCCACGTCGGCGGCGCGGGATCCAGGCGGGACCCTCCACGGCATCGGGCGCCAGCCACATGAGTAGCGCCAAGTTCATCGCCGCCAGCACGCCGTAGAGCACGATGTCGGAGGCATCCAACCCGCTTGATCGCGGTTCGCCTCGGACGGCTGCCACGCTACTGATCACCACCATCATCAGGAACAGCGCGGCAGCGCTCGCGGTCACGACCACGGCAAGGCGGCGCCACAGAGCTGCGATGACGGCCAGTATCCCGAACCCCAGGAGCAATGCCGCGGGCCAAGCGGTCAACTCGAACCCGAGCGCCCGGGCGCCGTGGGGATGAGTTGCCGACAAAATGATCCCGGTGCTGCCCAGGGCAACTCGGAGCGCTCCCTCGGTTGGTCCAGCCATCGACCGCTGCGGAAATGTGACGGGTTTAGGCTGACGCGCGCCAGCCCCGAAGTAAGCCCTGGGACCCGTCCCTGGGTGGCCGGGCTCATCGTGCAGTCACCCCGATGACGGCGGCGGACAGCGCCGCGCACACGCGTGCTAAATCGGCGAACTCAAACTCCACCGAGGTGTACACCGGTCAACCCCCACTCAGATCTGTGCTCGCGCCCGCCGGTCTGGCGGGTGTCGGGGCGCATGCGCCCGTCACTACAAGACGCTACCGCATTTCGTGCAATCTGCACGACATGCGACTCGACGGACTTGCATTATGCGGAAAACGCAGGATGCGATGTAGAGTGCGCGTGGCAAGGAAGGAGCCGCATCATCTCGGCTAGTAATGGCATCCTCCCCGGCGCCGCGCGGGAAGGTTCCGAGCCGTTCGTCGTGGAGCTGGAGCTGGCTACCCGCGGATTGCTTGAACTCAACGTAGCCGTGCTCGAACACATGGAACAAAAGATCGGGCTGGCTCCGCTGCGGGCCTTGCAGTCATTGGAGCGGCTGGGACGGAGTTTGGTGAGCGCGCTTGGCGACGACCTTAACCTGCTGCCCTCCACCGCCAGCCGTCTCAGCGACCGGCTTGCTGATTCCGGTTGGATCACCCGTCGCGTGTCACCGACCAACCGACGGGCCACGCTGCTCGAACTCACCGAAGCCAGCCGCACCTGCTCGGCGAAGTACTCACCATGTCGCATGCACGCATTGACAGCGGTCAGTCAACTGATGAGTGAAGAAGACCGCGTCGCGCTGCTGCAAGGCGCCCGCGCGTTTACGACTGCCCGCCAGCAATTACCCGAGCAGGATTGCGCTGATCCGGCTCGCCGCACCAGCCGTTATCCGTGATCCTTGCAGTTTGAGTGCATCGTCGGAGAACTGCTCAGCCCCGACGTCAGGCGGCCAGCGCTGCCTCGATAGCGACGTCCCCGTTGTTGAAGTCGATGGTCCGGCCGATGGTCGAATCGTCGGCCAGCGCCGCGGCTATCACCAGTGCGACGTCCGCGCGCGAGAGACCTGTCCCTTGCGCTGCACTGATCGCGATCCGCCCGGTCGGCGGGTCGAGGGTGAGCCGGCCCGGTCCCAGCACGGTCCAATCCAGTTCGCTGGCACGCAGGTGGGCGTCCGCGGCTGCCTTGGCCTCCGCGTACGGGAAGAAGGAATTATCCTGCGGCACACCGTGATCTGGGCCGGCACCGAAGTAGGACACCATCACGAATCGCCGCACGCCCGCCTGCGCGGCGGCGTCGATCACCCGGATCGCCGCGTCGCGGTCGACGGCATAGGTCCGCGCCGGGTTACCGCCGCCCGCGCCCGCGGAGAAGACCACCGCGTCGTGCCCGGCCAGCAACTGGGCCAGCGCGTTGGTGTCGAGCCGCTCGATGTCGGCGACGACGGGCTTGGCTCCGGTGTCCGCGACCTCGTCGGAGTGGTCGGGATTGCGGAAGACCGAATTAACCTCGTCACCGCGCTCGGTGAGAATGCGGGCGAGCGGCAACGCGACCTTCCCGTGTCCGCCGATAACGATGACGCGTGTCATGCCTCCAGACGTTCAGCGACGGTTAGGCCTAGAGTTTGATCTTGCCCATGATCAGGTCGATGATCGGCTTGCCCGGCGCATATGCGCCGGTCATGGACGCCATCGTGTGGCCGGAGTCCACCAGCAGCGTGATCCCGCTGACGCCACAGGCGGCCTCGCTGTTGAGGAACGCCATGACATCGCCCATCTGCTCGGGGGTGTGCACCTTGGAGCCGGTCTCGTCCCGGTAGTCCTGGGCGAAGGACAGCCACAGGTCCGCATTGGCCTGAGCCAGTGGGGTGTCGGTCGGGCCGGGGCAGATCGCGTTGATGCGAATCCCCTTCTTCGCCAGCGGATATCCCTGAGTGGCCACGTAGGTGTTGATCACCTTCTTGCTGGTGCCGTAGTGGTTGATCCCCTCGGCCTCGTGCGCCTGGCACCACGCCTCGGCCGCCGCGAAGTCCGGCGTCTCCAGGAACTCCAGCATCGTGTCCAGGTCGTTCTCCCAACCCATGCCGGCGACCGAGGAGATGAAGCAGATGGCCGAGCCGTTGGGCAGCTGATTCTTTTCCAGCAGCCGGTCGATGAGGTGGCGGTGGCCGATGAAGTTGATTTTCATCAGGTCGATCGTTCCGTCGGCCACGCCGGCCGCGGAGAACACGGCGTGGATCGGCCCGCTGATCTGCTCGAGCGCGGCGTCGATCGAGGCGGGGTCGCGCAGGTCGACCTGGACGGATTGGGCGACTTTATAGTCCACCGGCGCGTAGTCCAGCACGATGACTTCGGCGCCGAGTTCGGCGGCCGACTTGGCGGCCGCCGCGCCCATGCCGGTCGCGCCGCCGACAACGAGTGCGCGCTTACCGTCGTAGCGCAAGCGATCGACAATAGACATGGAAATCCCCTTCTCAACTAACGCCAACCCGGTTCTACTGGCCCAACTGTATGGGTAACAGTTTTTTGGTTCAATACCGGGTTCTGTTTGCGAAGCGCTTATTTGCTACGGACCGCGGCACCACGCAGCACCGTGTCGCGCACGTGCACCAGCGCCGTGCGTTTCCCGACGGTGCGCAGGATGTTCTCCGGTATCCACTGCAGCCCGATGACGCAGCGCGCCAGCATCGCAGTTGATGGCGCGTCGATCTGAATCTCACCCGACCGGATCCCTTCGGAGAGAAGCGATTTCATCTGCCGAAGCCGGGTGGGGTACGACCAGCCCGGGTTGGCGGTCGGCGGTGACTGCCGCATCCAGGCGAGCTGGATTCTGAACTCGTCGGAGAACTGATCCAGGGCGTTGACGTTGACCCAGCTCAGCGCATCCAGTTTCTGGACCGGCGTCGAGTCCGAGCGCAGCACGCCGACCCAGCCGGCCTCGACCTTCCGACCGAACGACCGCATGATCGAATCGAGCAGCTCGTCCTTGGATCCGATGACCCGATAGACGGTCCCGGTCCCCAGGCCCGCCGCCGCCGCGATGTCCCGGATGGTGGTGGCCTCGTAGCCCTTGCGGCCAAATTCTGCGCGCGCAACCGCGCGGACATGCGCGCTCTTGTCGCTGGCATCGGCCTCGCTGTCGTCGGCCCAGGTCTTGACGACCTCGCTGGCGGCCTTGAACGCGTCGGACCGGTCCAACGCGGCATCGGTGACCGGCTCAGTGGCCAACCCCTGCAAGATGATCCGGCACAGCAGCCCGGCCACCTGGTCGGTTGGGGAATTGTGGCGCATGACGTCGAGCCCGACCTGCATCATGGTCTGGCAGATCCGGTCGGCCAGGGTCGGCAAATCGAGGTCGGGTTTGATGTAGCCACTCCACCGGCCGGCGCGCAGCGTCTGCAGCATCGCTTCCTGGATCGCGATGGGCTGCTGCCGGGTCAGCCTGATGAGCTGGGGGTCCGCGCTGGGTCCCTCGTAGAACGACATCTGCAGCGCGGCCCGGTGCGCCACCGCGGATTTGGCGATCGCCGAACCCAGCTCGATGATCTTGTCCGAGACGGGCCGGTCGTCGGGTTGATCCAGCCTGGCCTGGGCTTCGAGCCCGACGCGATTCAGGTCGTCCTGGTAGCGGCGGATCAGCTCGATCAGGATCGCTTCTTTGGACTCGAAGTGGTGATACAGGCTCCCGGGGAGAATGCCTGCCGCGTCGGCGATTTCCTGCAGGGAGGTACGCAAACCCGACGAGGCGATCAGGGACGCCGCCGTCTGCAGGATTTCGGTCCGACGTGTCCCGTCGTCTGAGCCGCCGGCCGCCGACCATCGGCCCTCGGCCAGGGCATCGGCGTTGGCCATGGCTAGCCAGTCCTCCCAGCGCCATAGGTACTTTGAACCAAATCTTTGGTAAAGGCTATCAAACCGCTCCCTGGGAAAGGCGCTGCTTATAGCGGTGATCGGCCCATTCTATAGCGGAGGCCCTTCCCAACGGTCCAGCGCGACGACCTGCTCGACGGGCCGCCGGGGGGCCGGCCGGAACGTGTGCCCGGCGCGTAGCCGCCCCACGGGCAGCAGGCAGCCCTGGGTGTAGGTCTCCGGGATACCCAGCAGTTGGCGGACTTCGGCTTCGTACTGCAGGTGCAGCGTCGTGATGCAGGTGCCGTAGCCGCGGGTGTGCAGCGCCAGCTCAAAGTTCCACACCGGCGGGAAGATCGAGCCGTACAGCGTCGCCAGGTGGAACGACTCGTCCCCGTCGATGCGCGGCAAGTACGCCTGGTAGCACGGGATAACCAGCAGCGGCACCTTCGCCATGTTGACGACCAGCCACTCCGTCGACGACATCAGGCGGGTTTCCGGGGTGCCGGCCGGCATCTTGTCCGCGAACAGCTCGCCGCCGACGCGCAGCAGATAGGACTTGCGGTACAGCTCGGCGATCTCGGCCCGCAACGCGGGGTCGGCGACCACCAGCCATCGCCAGTTCTGCGCATTCGAGCCGTTGGCGGCCTGCAGCCCGACGCGCAGGCACTCCCGGATGTCGGCGAGATCGACAGCCGCGTCCAGGTCGAGCGACTTGCGCGCCGAGCGCGTGTTGTTGAGCAGGTAATCGATGTTCATCGTCGGTCGGCCTTCGCCGTTAGGTGCCTACCGAGTTCGGTGAGGTACCGATCGGGTCCGCCGAGACGACCGCTCCAGCTCAATAGGCGCTTGAGATAGAGATGCGCATCGTGCTCCCAGGTGTAGCCGATGCCACCGAACACCTGGATCGCGGTGTCGCCTACGGTGGCCAGCTGCCCGGCGAACGCCTTTGCGCGCACCGCCGCAAGGTGCCGTTCTTCCGCCGGCAGGCCAGCATCTGCTGCCCACAACGCGTGGATCACGCCGCTGCGGGCCATCTCGACGGTCTCATACATGTCGACACACATGTGCTGGACCGCCTGAAACGAGCCGATCAGCTGGCCGAATTGTTTTCTGGCTTTTGCGTATTCGACCGCGAGGTCCATGACGGCTTGCGCGGCGCCGAGCGCGTCGGCAGCAGTGGCGATCAGGACGTCGTCAACCACCGCCGTCACGGCATCCGGTGCTGCCGTGGCCAGCCGCTGGGCGGGCGTGGAGTCCAGCGCGACGCGAAACTCCTTGCGCGTCTGGTCGATACCGCGCTCGGGCGTCACCGATAAACCGGGCGCGTCGGCCTGCACCGCGAAAAGCCCGGTGCCGTCCGCATCTTCGGCGAGCACCAGTACCACGGCGGCGGCCGCGGCGTCGGGCACTGCGGCGATCTCACCGCGCAACACCGTGTCGTCGCCCTGTGTGCTGGCGGTGAGACTCGCATTCGCGACGTCCAGAAAGCCGACGGTGGCGATCGTCGTCCCCTCGGCGATTCCGGCCAAGAGCTTGGACGCGGTGGCGCCGGCGCCGAGACGGGTCAGCGCCCGTGTCGCGGCGACCGCGGTCGACAACCACGGCCCCGGATGGAGCGCTGCGCCAAGTTCTTCAGCGACGACGCCGGCCTCGACCATCGTCATGCCCGCGCCACCGCAGTCCTCCGGCACCAACAGACCGGTGGTGCCGAGGTCGGCGAGGCCACGCCACACCGCTTCGGTGGTCCCGGTGGCATCGTCGAGCAGCGCCCGCACGTGGTCCGAAATCGGCGCCTTCTCGGCCAAGAAGCGCCGCGTGGTGTCGCGCAGCGCCACTTGTTCATCGGTCAGTTCGAGGTTCATTTGCGTGGCAACCCCAATACGCGCTGCGCCGTGATGTTCTTGTTGATCTGGCTGGTGCCGCCCGCGATGGTCAGCGAGCGCGACGTCAGGCGGTAGTTCGCCCACAGAGCGCCCGCGCCGCGGTCACCCAACACGTCGAAGGCCAGGGCCGCCAGTTCCTGCCCGATTTCACCCCACACGGTCTTGGCCAGGCTGGCCGACCCGAATGGATCTCCGCCGTGCAGCGTCGCGGAGATCGATCGCTGGCAGAGGACTTCGAGATACTTTATCCGAACCGCGATTTCACCGAGTCGGCGCAGCGTCACGGGATCGTCGAGCAGACCGGCGTCGGCGGCGGCGAAGTCGTCCACCAACTCCTCGAGCCGCACCTGCATCTCGGCGTACAACCGGGCAGCGCCGGCGCGCTCGTGACTGAGCGTGGTGGTGGCGACTCCCCAGCCTCCGTTCAGCGGACCCAGCAAGGCCGATCCCTCAGCGGCCGGCACCCGGGCGTCGTGAAAGAACACCTCGGCGAAATCGGCGTCGCCGTTCAGCGTGACCAACGGACGGACTTCGATGCCGGGCAGCTTCATATCGACGATCAGGCAGGAAATCCCTTTGTGTTTGGGGGCTTCGGGGTCGGTGCGCACATAGAGCTGACACCAATCCGCCCGGTGCCCGAGCGATGTCCAGATCTTTTGGCCGTTGACGACGAAATCGCCACCGTCACGCACGGCCCGCGTGCGCAGCGAGGCGAGATCGGATCCGGCTTCGGGCTCCGACATCCCCTGGCACCAGATGTCGTCGGCGCGCATCATGCGGGGGAGCAGCGTCTTCTTCTGGTCTTCGGTGCCGTACTGCATGATCGCCGGGGCGATGTTGTTCAGTCCAATGACATTGAGCGGCATCGGAGCCCGAGCGCGGGTGGTCTCCTCGGTATAGACCAGCTGCTCGAGGATCGTCGCTCCGCGGCCGCCGTAGTCGCGGGGCCAGGACACCGCGGCCCATCCCGCGTCCGCCATCGTCTGGTTCCAGGCGCGCAGCATTTCGAACGCCGCGTCGTCGCGGCCGGCGGGCCGGCGGGCGGCGACGAGCTCATCAGTGAGGTTCGCGGACAGCCAGTCGCGCAGCTCGGTGCGGAACTGTTCCACTTCCGCTGGATAGGAGAAGTCCACTTTTCCTCTAGGGTCCTCTGAGGTCCTTTAGGGCCCGTCGCGATGGGGTTCCGGGAATGCTACCTCCGCATTGTCGGGCATCGCGCTGATGCCCCGCCGCTCGCACACTTCCAGCACCTCGTCGACGATCGACGAGGGCACCAAGAAGTTCTCCGTCGCAGACATCTGCTCGAGATGCGCCTCGATGTCTTCGGCTGTCGGTTGGTTTTCAACGTCCGCCAGCCAGCCTTCGCTCAGGCCGACGAACACGCGCGCATAGCGTCCGGCGGCGGCGGAATAGTTCCGATGGGTGAACGTGCAGGCGCTGCTCGCCAGGAAGGTCACCAACGGCACGACGAGTTCGGGGCGGATCGCGCGCATGAAGCCCGATTCGGTGAGGAACTTCTCGTCCCCGACCGTCTCGGTGACCATACGCGAGAAGCCAGTCGGCATAACCGAATTGGCGAGTATGCCGTGGGCCTCGCCTTCGATGGCGATCACGTTCGTCAGGCCCACCAAGCCGGCTTTCGCCGCGGCGTAGTGCGCCTCCATCGGCTGACCGAAGATCCCGGCCGACGACGAGATGAACACGAACCTTCCGCCGCCGTTCTTCTTCATCACGCGATACGCCGGCTGTGCCAGGAAAAAGCCGCCGTCGAGATGGACGCGCAGCATTCGGGTCCACGCCTCGGCCGAGAGGTCTTCGAACGGCACGCTGCCGAATATGCCCGCGTTGCTGACCACGGCGTCCAGCCGCCCGAACGCGTTGACCGCGGCGTCGACGATGGCTTGCCCGCCGGCTTGGCTGTCGACCGAGTCATACGAGGCCACCGCCGTGCCGCCGGCCTTGGTGATCTCGTCGACCACGTCGTCGGCGACGCGTGAGTCGGCGGCTTCAATGGGAAAGCCTCCCATCGTGCCGCCGAGGTCGTTGACCACCACCGCGGCACCGCGGCGGGCCAGGTCGAGCGCATACAGCCGCCCGAGTCCGCGACCGGCTCCGGTGACGACGGCCACCCGGTCGGAGAAATCAATCATGTTGGCCCCCTTACTGTGTGACCGTTCGCGCCGCGGCGAGCGGCCGGTCGTAGGAAGCATCGGTCTTGCCGTGGTGCGGGGTCCGAGCGCCCGCCACGGCGGCGATGGCTTCATCGGTGAGCAGCGATTGCGATTCGTCCATGAACTCCACCAGGCAGACGCGGTCGACGATCGCCCACCGGCCGTCGCGCCGCTCCAGGCGATCGATGTAACGGCCGCCGGAGATCGTCATGTGATTCGCCGGTTCGCGGTCGGTCCCGACGAAGAGGTAGTAGGTCTCGGCGTGCGCCTCGTCGCCGTCGACGTCGGCGGTGTGGTTGAGCAGATAGTGCTGGTATCGCGTCTGCGTGCTGTGATACGCGAGGGCCCAGGCGATGAAATCGTCGACGACGCCGACGAATCCGACGTGATCGTCGACGGCGCCGTCGTGGTAGGCCGAGCGCAGCAGCGCGCGGTCTTGCCGGTCGATCCCGCGCGCGTAACGCTGCATACAGTCCCAGATTTCCGAGCGGTCGTGCAGATGCCTGATCTGGGCTCTGACCTCGTCGTCCACGTTGCCCCCGATCTGATTGACCCCGGCCGAACCGGACTCTACGGTGGAACAGATATTTGGTCAACGAGCGAGACAGGGTCGATCGGTTGCAATCTCTGGGCATGCTCGCTTCCGCGCTGGCGGGGCGGGCCGTCGCGGTGGCCGAACTGCCGCCCGGTGAGCCGTCCTGGACCGACGGTCAGACGATCTACGTCGACGGCTCGGCCGCCGGGCGACTCTTTGCCATCGCCGTGCAGGCGTCGTTGCTCGCCGCGGGCAGCCTGGAGCCCGACATGGTGCGTCCCCTGGTCCGCCACCCGCGGCTGGCCAGGCGTTATCTCGCGATCGAGGGTCACCGGGCGCTGGTCAGCAACGCGCACCTGCTGCCGCCCATCCTGGCCTCGACGGCCGACCGCGACATCGCGAGCCGAAGCCAGTCGCCCGCCGATTCGCTGAGCATCGCGACCGGGCGGGCCCCGATCCGCGATCCGGCGCCCGGGTTCGGCGTGATCCGAGCGGCAAAGGTGCTGGCCGCGAGCTCGCGGACGGCCGAGAAGCAGGATGAGGCGCAACACGTGCCGCGCGGTCTTCGTAATCAGGACAGCGACAAGGAGCTCGAGGAGCTCGACGAATCGCAGGTCGATGATTCCGACGATCCGGATCTGTTCAGCAGCCCGGTCGGCGGGGGCGGCTTCATCGGCAAATGGTTGAAGAAGATGCTGTCGTCCGCACGTAAGACCGGCAGCGGCGGCGGGCCGCCCGGCGCGGATGACCCGACGCATCGCACGAACTCCGCGAACCGGGGACTGCATGCCGTGGCCTCGCTGGCCTCGGCAACGGTCGAGGACCTCAACGATCGCGAGGCCCTGGCGCAGGGCGTGACGTACCCGGAGTGGGACGCGACCCGTAAGAGGTATCGGCCCGCGTGGTGCACGGTGCGGGAGGTCGAGCCCACGATCAAGGCCCCGCTTTCACAGGCCACGCAGGCGATCGACGGTGCGATCGGGGTGCGGCGCCCGCTGTCACGACTCGGTATGGGTCTGCACCGCCGCCACCGGCAGTCGCAGGGCGATGACATCGATATCGACGCGGCCGTCGAAGCGCGTGTCGAAGTGCGGGCCGGATCGGTGCCCGACGAGGCGGTGTACCTCGACAGCCTGCGGCGCCGGCGTGACTTGTCGGTGCTGCTCCTTCTCGATGTATCGGGGTCGACGGCCGAGCCCGGAACGGTTGGGCGCACGGTGCACGAGCAGCAGCGCACGGCGGTGGCCAACCTGACCGTCGCGCTGCATGACCTGGGCGACCGCGTGTCGCTCTACGCCTATTACTCGCAGGGCCGGGCAGCGGTGAGCATGGTGCCTGTTAAACGGTTCGACGATCACCTCGACGCCCGAATCATGCGGCGGCTCAACAGCTTGGAGCCCGGCGCGTATTCGCGCCTCGGTGCGGCCATCCGCCACGGCTCGGCGGTTTTGGAGGCGCGCGGGGGCACATCGCGCCGCCTGTTGGTGGTGCTGTCCGACGGCCTGGCGTATGACCACGGTTACGAACGCGCCTACGGTGCGGCCGATGCGCGCCGCGCCTTGACCGAGGCCCGCCGCCGGGGCACCGGCTGCGTATGCCTGACCATCGGCGCGGGAACCGATGTGCGCTCGCTGCGCGCGGTGTTCGGTAGTGCGGCACACGCGACGATCGCGCGCCCGGATCAACTGGCCGGCGTGATCGGACCCCTCTTCCGGTCCGCGCTGCGGTCGGCGGAGGTCCGGCGGAGGGTCTCGTGACAGAGTCCCCGACGAACGTTGAAACAAACATCTGTTCCGGGTTAGGCTCGGATCACCGCAGTGCAGCGGGTGGCAGAAGGGACGCTATGGCGAACGAGTCCGGGATCGCATACCGGAACGGCGCTCCGTCCGAGACGGACGAGAAAGGCTTGGACAGGAATTCAGTGCGCCCCTATTACCAGGCGATCGGCAACGAAGAGGCCATCTTCAAGGCGGCCTACCGGCAGGGTCTGGCGCTCGTCCTGAAGGGGCCGACGGGTTGCGGCAAGACCCGCTTCGTCGAGGCGATGGCCCACGATCTCGATCGGCCGCTGATCACCGTCGCCTGTCATGACGATCTCACCACCGCGGACCTGGTCGGTCGCTATCTGTTGCGCGGCGACGAGACGGTGTGGGTGGACGGCCCGCTGACCCGGGCGGTGCGCGAGGGCGCGATCTGTTACCTGGACGAGGTGGTCGAGGCACGGCAGGACACGACGGTTGTGCTGCATCCGCTCGCCGACCACCGCCGGCAGCTGCCCATCGAGCGCCTGGGTGTCACGCTGGACGCGGCGCCCGGATTCGGCCTGGTGGTGTCCTACAACCCGGGCTATCAGAGCGTGCTGAAGGATCTCAAGGATTCGACGCGCCAGCGCATGGTCGCCATCGAATTCGGTTTCCCGGCAGCCGATGTCGAAGAGGGGATCGTCGCGCACGAAGCGGGCGTAAACGGTGCCACCGCAGCCGAACTGGTCCGCTTCGGCCAAGCCATCCGCCGGCTGGAAACCGGCGGTCTGCGCGAGGTCGCGTCGACCCGCGTGCTCATCGCGGCGGGCCGGCTGATCGCGGTGGGCCTGTCCATGCAGGAGGCGGCGCGCGCGGCGATCGCGGGGCCGCTCACCGACGATTCGGCCGTGGGCAGGGGCCTCTGCGAGATGATCGATGTCTATCTGGGCGGCGGATCCGATACTTGATATCGCGAGCCGCTGTCGTGTTCCTGAACAAATCTTAGGTTTACTACACTCCGGAGGTCAGATGTCCTACGAAAGCACCGCTGAGCCCATCAAGGTCGGCTACCTGATGGACTTCACGCTGCCGCCGGGCTTTCCCGAGGATCTGTTCGCCTCGTTCACCCAGACGTTCGACCTCATCTTCTCCGAGGCTGTCGAACAGGGCGTCATGGACCGTCCCGTGCAGATGATCTATCGCGAGGTGGAGGGTCTGCCCAAGGGTTCGGTCAAGGCGGTGATCGATGCGTATGGCGAACTCGTTGATGAGGGCTGCCTGGTCGTCTTCGGTCCCAACATCACCGACAACTGCGTGCCGATGCGCGAGGCGATCGAGGAGCGATTCAAGGTCCCTGCCATCAGCGTGTGCGGTACGGACGACTGGCTGGGCGAGTGGACCTTCTCATTTCCCCAGGGTTCGATGACCGACGAGCCGATCTTCATCGCCGACCTGATCGGAAAACGGGGAATCACCGAGATCGGCGTCCTGATGGAGCAGAGCCTGATCGGGCAGAGTTACCTGAAGAATCTGCGGAGTGCCTGCCAGCGCAAGGGTATTCGGATCGCCGCCGAAGTCGCGGTCGCGCAGACCGCACAGGACATCAACGAAGCAGTGCGTACCCTGCACGACGCCAAGGCCAAAGCGATCGTGCACCTGGGCTTCGGCTTCGGGATCGTGTTCATCAACCCGGCGCTGGAGGCGGTCAACTGGGACCCGCCCCGGTTCACCACTACCGCGTGGCAGAACGCATGGGTGAACCCGATCATGTGGAACGCGTTCATGGGCTGGATCGGTGTCGACCAGTACGACGAGGCGAACCGGATCGGGCAGGACTTCCTCGACAGCTACGCGAAGAAGTACAACGGCAGCCGCCCCGAGTTCTGCGTGACGGTGGTCAACCGCGACGTCGCCTCGACTCTGGTGCGGGCGTTCAGCGACTCCCACCCACTGAGCCCGCGCGGAGTCAAAGAGGCGCTGGAGCGGGTCAAGATGATGCCCGCCGCCTCGGGCGCGCCCGGAACCCGGGTGTCTTTCGGCAAATGGACTCGTCGCGCCTGGATGGGCGCCGGCTATCTGGTCGCCCGGACCCTCGACGCCGACGGCGTCAACTCACATCTGGTCGATCGTTTCGGAGAGGAAGGCTGAGATGAGTACCGACCAATCGACACCGCTAGCGGCAGAGAACGAGCCGGCATCCCCACAACCCACCGCTAAGCGGGGTTTGGGTGGCTGGGTCGCCGGGGCTGCCCTGGCGGCATTCGCGCTCTTCTTCATCGCGAACTGCCGAGTCGCGCTCGACCCACGCGTCGCCAACCCGAACGTGGTGGGCCGGCCGCGTCCCGTCAGGTTCATCTTCGGGCTCGACTACATCACCTTCCTGCACGTTGCCACCTGCGTCATGCTGCTCGTGCTGCTGGCGGTGTTCATCCGGGGGTGGCGGCGCAATCCGGGCAGCCCGGTGATGCTGATGTTCCTGTGCACCACGCTGATCGTGTGGCAGGACCCGATCATGAACTGGTCGCCGTTCGCCGTCTACAACCCCGACCTCATCCACTGGCCGGAATCGTGGCCGCTGGTCTCGATCTCGCCGAGCGTCGAACCGTTCGTGGTCTTCGGCTACGTGATGTTCTACTTCGGCCCCTATTTCCCGGCGGTCTGGATCCTGCGTAAATTGCAGGCCAAATACGGGCCCGAGGCTTATGTATCCCGACACCCGTTGATCTGCCTGGGCCTGCTGACGCTGGTGATCGGCTTCATCTTCGACGCGTGGCTGGAGATCCAGCTGGTCCACACCGGCATGTACATCTACTCGCAGGTGATTCCGTGGGGCTCGATATTCACCGGCACCACATTCCAATTCCCGCTGATCTGGGAGTCGTTGTCGGTCACCTTCGTGATGATCCCGGCCGCGATCCTGTGCTACCGCGACGACACCGGAAAGTCGGTGGCCGAGAAGCTGACCGCCAAAGCGAAGATCCTGCCTTCCCGTCCGGTGCTCGGCACGTTCATCGTGATGTTCGCCATCATGAACGTGTCGTATTTCGCCTACGGCGCGTGGTTCTGGGCCATCAAGGTCAGCCATGCGGCGACGTCGGTCGCCTGCCCGTGGCCGTATCCAGAGGCGAAAGTCTATGACCCGCAAGGGTATTACGAGAAGGCCGGCGCGCAGGGCCCGTTCTCGGTCGGCATCTGGTCCACCTGGGCGAGCGGGGAGCCCAACGGTCGGCCGCACGTCGACCCGCCGCCGCCCGGTCAAGGTGCCTGTGCGAGCAAGAATGGGTGAGCCGCGCACCGTCGTCATCACCGGTGCGTCGCGCGGACTGGGCTTTGCCTCGACCGTGCGCCTGTACCGCGAAGGGTGGCGCGTGGTGGCGGCCATGCGGACACCCGAACGAGGCCTTCCGCTGCTACGCCAGGCGACGGGAGCAGCTGAAGACGACGGCCGCCTGATAGGCGTGCAGCTCGATCTCACTGACGGGGCGTCGATTTCGGCGGCGGCCAAGGCAATCGAAGAGGCCGTCGGCGCGCCCTACGCGGTCGTGCACAATGCCGGGATCTCCGCCGCCGGAATGGTGGAGGAGACGGATATGGCCTTGTGGCAGAAGATGTTCGCCACTCACGTCATGGGCCCCGTCGCGCTCACTCAGGCCCTGCTGCCGTCGATGCGGGCGGCGGGCGAGGGGCGCATCGTGTTGGTCGCCAGCACAGCCGGGGTGCGCGGTCAGCCGGCCACCGCGCCGTACTCGGCGTCCAAAGGAGCGATGGAGCGGTGGGGCGAATCCTTAGCCTGCGAAATAGCGCCCTTCGGTCTCGGAGTCACCGTTCTGGTGACCGGCACGTACGACACCGACATCATCACTGAGGCGGGCACCATCGATGACCGCAACTTCGAGGGCCCGTACGCCCGGCTGCACAACACCATGAACAGCCGGGGGAGGTTCGCCATGAAACTCGCCAGGCCGCCCGAGCGGTTCACCGACGGCCTGCTCAAGGCCTTGGGCGACACGGGACCGTTCCGGCGCCGTGGTGTCGGCCCGGACGCCTCAATGCTGTTGGTGTCCAACAGGGTTCTGCCGGCGTCGGGCATGCACCACATGTCCCGGATGGTGCTGGGCATACCCCGACAGGGCTCGATGCGGGACGGGGCGTGGCCACTGACGACGGCGCAAAAGGCAATGGTTTTCGCCGCACGCATCATTCCACAGCCGGTGATGCAGCGCTTGGCGTCGATGGCGGCCAAACGCAACAAAAACGAGGGGTAAGAGGGAAAATGGAACAGCTTTTCGACGACCTGGCGGACTTCGGCGCCTTCGACGATGCGATCTCCGGTGACGTGCGTGACCCGTACACCGAACTGGCGCGGATACGCCGCGAGGAACCGGTGCAGCGGCTCGAGACGTCCGGTGCCCTGCCGCACGAGGAAGGGCTGCCGATGTTCATCGTGTATCGGCACGAGGACATCCAGCAGATGCTGCGCGACAACGAGACGTTCTCGTCATCTGCGGTGATCGCCGCGTTTGGCCCCGTGCTGGGCGAAGGCGTCATGCTCGGCATGGACGAGCCGATCCATGGGCGGCTGCGCTCCCTGGTGTCGAAGGCGTTCTCACAGAAGTCTTTGGCGCGCTGGCAGGACGAGCTGGTCGGCCGCGTGGCCAATGGCCTGATCGATAAGTTCGCGGCGAATGGCAAGGCGGATCTGGTGAAGGAGTTCACCTTTGACTATCCGAGCCAGATCATCGCGGGACTCCTGGGTTTGCCGGAAGAGGACTACCCGCAGTTCCAGCGGTGGTCGATCTCGCTGCTGAGTTGGCTGATGAACCCGGAGCGTGGGCTCGCGGCCTCGGCCGCCCTGTGCGAGTACTTCGCGCCGATCCTTCAGGCCCGCCGCGCCGAGCCGAAGGACGACCTGATCAGTGCCCTTGCTGCGGCCGAGATCGACGGGGAGAAGCTTGCCGACGAAGAGATCTATTCGTTCCTGCGACTGCTGTTGCCCGCCGGCGTCGAGACGACCTACCGGTCGCTGGGCAGCCTTCTGCTTGGGCTGTTGAAGGACCCGGCGCAGCTGGACGCCATCCGCGCGGACCGGTCGCTGCTGCCTCAGGCCATCGAGGAGGGCGTGCGGTGGGAATCGCCGCTGTTGACGATCACCCGGGTGGCGACGCGCGACACCGAGCTCGGCGGCGTGGCGATCCCGGCCGGTGCGACCGTGATGCCGATGCTCGGTTCGGCGAACCGGCAAGAAGATCGCTATCCCGACCCGAACACGTTCAACATCCACCGGGAAGCCCGGGCGCATCTGGGCTGGGGGCACGGCGTGCACGTCTGCCTCGGCATGCACCTGGCGCGGCTCGAGATGCGCACCGCGATCAATCTGCTGCTGGACCGGCTGCCGAATCTGCGGCTGGACCCCGACGCCGACGATCCTCACATCCGCGGGCAGGTTTTCCGGTCTCCGACTGCGGTGCCGGTGCTCTTCGATGCCCAGTGAACGCGGGAGCTTGCTAATCGGCTAGTTTCCAGTAAGGCTCTCCGTAGGGTGACCCCTGAAGGGGATGGCCATTCCACGTCCCGGCGCTCTGAGCAGCGCCTCGTCCAAAGAGAGCTGAACACATATGGCTGACACTGTAAAGGTCCGCTTCGAACCGAAGATGATGATCGACGGCAAGTTGGTCGAAGGCCAGGCCGGCACCTTCACCAACATCAACCCGGCGACCGAGGAGTCGCTCGGCGAGGTTTCGGACGCGTCGAAGGAAGACATGCACCGGGCCATCGACGCCGCCCGCCGCGCCTTCGACGAGACCGACTGGTCGACCAACAAGGAACTGCGCAAGCGCTGCCTGCTGCAGCTGCATGAGGCGATCGAGTCCGAGATCGACGAGCTGCGCGAGGAGCTGATCCTCGAGGTCGGCACGCCCCGCGCCATCACCTTTGGGCCCCAGCTGGATGCCCCGCTGGCGGACGGGCTGAAGTACCCGGCCCGGCTGATCGACTCGTACGCCTGGGAGACCGACCTCGGGGACCGCGTTATCAGCCTCACCGGCGCGAACACCACCATCAAGGTGTGGCGCGAGCCGGTCGGTGTGGTCGGCGCGATCGTGCCGTGGAACTTCCCGTTCGAGGTCACCCTCAACAAGCTCGGCCAGGCGCTGGGCAGCGGCAACACCGTGGTGCTCAAGCCGGCGCCGAACACCCCGTTCAACGCGAACCGGCTGGGCCGTTTGATCGCCGAGAAGACGGACATCCCGGCCGGCGTCGTGAACGTGGTCACCGCGTCGGATCACTTTGTGGGCGAGGAGCTCACGCTGTCGCCGAAGGTCGACCTGATCTCGTTCACCGGCTCGACGGTGGTCGGAAAGCGGATCATGGAAAAGGGTGCGGCCACCATGAAGCGGCTGTTCCTTGAGCTCGGCGGCAAGTCGGCCACCATCGTCCTGGAGGACGCCGATTTCGGCACGGCATGCATGGTCGGCATCGCGCCGTGCATGCACGCCGGTCAGGGCTGCGCCAACCCCACCCGGCTGTTGCTACCGCGATCCCGCTACGACGAAGGCGTCGAGATCCTCAAGAATATCTACGAAAATGTCACGTGCGGCGACCCGCAGGACCCCGCGACGCTGTGCGGGCCGGTGATCTCGCAGCGGCAGTACGAACGGGTGACCGGCTACATCCAGAAGGGCGTCGACGAGGGTGCCACGGCGCTGGTCGGCGGTCCCGGCGCGGAGACCGGCTTCGACAAGGGATACTTCGTCCGGCCAACGCTTTTCACCAATGTCGACAACAAGATGACCATCGCGCAGGAGGAGATCTTCGGCCCGGTGCTCTCGGTCATTCCGTTCGACGACGAGGAAGACGCGATCCGGATCGCCAACGACAGCGTGTACGGCTTGGCGGGCAACGTGTTTGCCGGTTCCCTTGAGCGCGCGCTGTCGGTGACCCGCCGCATCAAGGCCGGCTTCATGGGCGTCAACGGCGGTGCCGGGTACGCTGCCGACACGCCGTTCGGCGGCTATAAGGAGAGCGGCGTGGGACGGCAGAACGGTGTCGCCGGATTCGACCAGTACACCGAGATCAAGTCGGTCGCGTATCCCGCCGGCTGAGTCCTTCATCGGATAGCACTCACCTAGCATCATGGCCGCCACCTATGTCCTGGTGCACGGTGGCGGCCATGGTGGCTGGTGCTATCAGCCGGTCGCGCGGTTGTTGCGGGCGAACGGACACGAGGTTTACGCGCCGTCGCTGACCGGGCTGGGCGAGCGCGCGCATTTGTTCGCCGCCGATGTCGACTTGGACTGTCACATCACCGATATCGTCAACCTGCTGCATTTTGAGAATCTGCGCGACGTGATCCTGGTTGGCCACAGCTACGGGGGCATGGTGATCACCGGTGCGGCCGATCGGGCCGCCGACCGGATCGGCCACCTTGTGTACCTCGACGCCGCCACACCCGTCAACGGCCAGGCGCTCGTCGACCAGGCTCCCGCGATGATGGCCGCGGCGCGCGCCCAGAGCCGCATCGTCGACGGTGTCGAAATGTGCTTGTTTCCAACCGATGACGCGGTGCGTCACTACGGTGTGCGGGACTCCGAGCAGTTGGAGTGGATGAAGGCGCGGTTGACGCCGCACCCGTGGAAGTGCTTCGAGCAACCCCTGCGGTTGACCAACGAAGCCGCGCTCGCGCAAATCCCGCAGTCGCACCTTTGCACCACGAAGTACATGTATTGGCGCGATGTGGATACCCTGCGGCGAAAGTCCAACGGCCGCTTGTGGGATCTGGACACGGGCCACGACATGATGATCACCGAACCGGGCTGGGTGGCCGACAAGCTGATGCTGCTCGCCGATTAATGCGCGTGCACCGCGAACTGGTGTTCGCCGCCGTCGCCAACGAACGTCGCCAGATCGCCAGCCTGCTGGACGGATTGGACGACGAGCAGTTGGCGACCCCGAGCCTGTGCGCGGGTTGGGATGTCACAACGGTGGGCGCGCACATCGTCAGCACGGTGATGGTCGGAACTCCGGCATTTCTCCGGGTCGCGGTCCGTCGCGGCAGCATGGCGCGCGCGATCGACGAGATGGCGCGGCATCGCGCGCAGCAGCCGGCCGTCGAGATCATCAACAGCTTGCGCGCGTGTGCGGATCGACCGATCAGCCCACCGCTGTTCGGGCCGCTCGACCCACTCGCGGATGTGCTGGTGCACAGCGGCGACATCAGAATCCCGCTCGGTCTGCCCTTCGAGCCCGACCCGGAGTTGGCGGCGCTGGCGATGGAATTCTTGACCGGTCCCTGGCCATTCGGGTTCGTCCCGCTCGGCCGATTGCGAGGGATTCGCTTACACGGCAGTGACATTGGCCGGACTTGGGGCGACGGGGCAGAAGTTCGCGGGCCGGTGTCGGCGCTGATGCTGGCGGTCAGCGGCCGGTCCGCGTTGCTGCATCTGCTCGACGGGCCGGGGCTGCCCCAATTTCGCCGTCGGCTCACGGCATAGCGCAGCAAGGGGAGAAGGTCTGACCAATTGTTCGAACAAATTTCTGGTTCGATAGGCTCGGGTTCGGCTAGTCGGGCTAAGAAAACCACCCCGCCCCGCGACCGCCCAACGCGTTGGTTGACAATCGACGCAAAGACTCAGTGTCAAAGGAGACCAATCATGGCTGAAGCCGTCATCGTCGAGGCTGTGCGCTCACCGCTCGGTAAGCGCAACGGCGGGCTGTCCGGGGTGCACTCGGCTGACCTATCCGCGCAGGTGCTCAACGGGCTGGTCAACAAGGCCGGCATCGACCCCGGACTCGTCGACGACGTCATCTGGGGCTGCGTCAGCCAGGCCGGCGAACAAGCCATCGACATCGCGCGTACCGCGGTGCTGGCGGCCGGCTGGCCCGAGACCGTTCCGGGCGTGACCGTCGACCGCCAGTGCGGGTCGAGCCAGCAGTCCATCCACTTCGCCGCGGCCGGCGTGGTGGCCGGACACTACGACGTCGTCGTCGCAGGCGGAGTGGAGTCGATGTCCCGGACCCCGATGGGATCGTCGATAGCCAATGGCGGCAACCCGTACCCGCAGGCTTTCAAGGACCGGTACCACCAGACGCCGAATCAGGGCATTGGCGCGGAAATGATCGCCGAGCAGTGGGGCTTCGACCGGCTCGCACTCGACGAGTTCTCACTTGGTTCACACGAAAAGGCCGCAGCGGCACAGGATTCCGGCGCCTTTGACGACGAGATCGTCGGCATCAAGGACCAGGACGGCAACGTTGTGCTCAGGGACGAGGGCATCCGCCGCGGGACCCCGATGGAAAAAATGGCCTCGCTGAAGCCCGCCTTCAAGGAAGACGGCGTTATCCACGCCGGCAATTCCTCGCAGATCACCGACGGTTCGGCTGCGCTCCTGTTCATGTCCGCTGAGAAGGCAAAGGAACTGGGCCTCAAGCCGATCGCCAAGGTGCACACCGCGACACTGGCCGGGGCCAACCCGGTGATCATGCTGACCGCGCCCATCCCCGCCACCCAGAAGGTGCTGAAGAAATCCGGCCTGAGCATCGGCGACATCGGCGCTTACGAGGTCAACGAGGCGTTCGCGCCCGTGCCACTCGCGTGGCTCAAGGACATCGGGGCCGACGAGAAGAAGCTCAACCCCAACGGCGGCGCCATCGCGCTCGGGCACCCGCTGGGTGGTTCGGGGGCGCGCCTGATGACCACGCTGCTTTATCACATGCGGGACAAGGGAATTCGCTACGGCCTGCAGACCATGTGTGAGGGCGGTGGCCAGGCAAACGCCACCATCGTGGAGCTACTGTGACCCACGCCGGCGCTGCTGTTGAGGCCCAGCCGGCGGTTCTGGTCGAGCGCTCCGGCAATGTCCTGATCATCACCATCAACCGGCCCGAGGCCCGCAACGCGGTCAATGCCGCAGTGAGCATCGGAGTCGGGAACGCGCTGGAAGAAGCGCAGCAGGACCCCGATGTGCGTGCCGTGGTGATCACCGGCGCCGGCGACAAGTCGTTTTGCGCCGGAGCGGATCTCAAGGCCATCGCGCGCCGGGAAAACCTCTACCACCCCGATCACGCTGAGTGGGGCTTCGCCGGCTACGTGCAGCACTTCATCAGCAAGCCCACCATCGCCGCGGTCAACGGCACCGCGCTGGGTGGGGGGACCGAATTGGCGCTGGCCAGCGACCTGGTGGTGGCACACGAGCTGGCCCAATTCGGGTTGCCGGAGGTCAAGCGCGGGCTGGTTGCCGCCGCCGGCGGTGTTTTCCGGATCGTGGACCAGCTGCCCAAAAAGGTGGGGATGGAGCTGCTGTTGACCGGTGAGCCGCTGACCGCCGCCGCCGCCTGGGAATGGGGCCTGATCAACCAGGTCGTCAAGGATGGCCCGGTCCTGGACGCGGCTTTGGCAATGGCGGCGCGCATCACCGCCAACGCCCCGCTGTCGGTACAGGCCAGCAAGCGCATCGCCTACGGCGTCGACGACGGTGTCATCACCGGAGACGAGGCGGGCTGGCAGCGCACCATGAATGAGATGCGCACCCTGATCAAGTCCGAGGACGCCAAAGAGGGACCGCTGGCGTTCGCCGAGAAGCGCCAACCTGTCTGGAAAGCGCGCTAGCCCGCCAAAATATTTACCGCGCGCCCGAATACCCTGGGCAGCAGTGCGCCCGCCGGGACGACGACCCGTCGGACCGGGCGCGGTGTGGTGGCCAGCACCAGCCCGCGGGTGAGCAATCGGTAATTGCGGGTAACCCGTTGCCACGCAGCCTCATACGACGACGGCGCGTCGTCGACGATGGCCTTGACCACCGCGCCGGCTTGCTTGACGGCCAGACTAATGCCCTCCCCGGTCAGGGCGTCCTCGTACCCCGCCGCGTCGCCCACCAACAACACCCGCCCGGCGACCCGCCGCGAAACCACTTGCCGCAGTGGGCCGCAGCCGCGTGGCTGGCCCACCACCTGCGAGCCGGCGCCCTGCAGGTGTTCGGCAAGTCGCGGGAACCAGGCGAGGTCGGGTCGTCCGCCCGACAGGATCGCGACGCCCACCAGGTCGGGTTCGACCGGCGTCACGTATGCCTCACCCCAACGGGACCAATACACTTCGACGAACTCCGACCACGCCGGCACCCGGTAGTGCCAGCGCACTCCGTAGCGCCGCGGCGTTCCGGCCGTAGCGGTGATTCCGACCGAGCGCCGGACCGGCGAATGCAGTCCGTCGGCGGCTACCAACCACTTGGCCCGCACACCCGCGGCCACCACCCCGTGCGCATCCTGCTCGACACTGGTCACTCGCGTCCGGATCCATTCGGTGTCTTGCTCTTTCGCGCGCGCCGCCAGCGCCGCGTGCAACGTGGTGCGGCGCACGCCTCGGCCCGGCCCGTTGCGAAACCGCGCTTCGGCGCGCTGACGTTCGCTGAGATAGGCGATCCCGCGAAAGGGCATGCCGGCCGGGTCAACTCCGAGTGCGGTCAGCTCGGCCAACCCGCCGGGCATCAGCCCCTCGCCGCACGCCTTGTCGATGGGACCATCCCGAGGTTCGGCCACGATCACCGAAAGCCCGTGCCTGCGGGCGTGCAGAGCCGTGGCGAGGCCCGCCGGGCCGCCGCCGACGATCAGTAGGTCAGCGTCGTAGGTCATGCGTAGCCCAACGCGGCGTTCTCCACCCGCAGACGCACCATCAGCAGCAACGCATTCGCCACCGTGAAGGCGATTGCGGTCAGCCACGCGGTGTGCACCAGCGGCAGCGCGAACCCTTCAGCCACCACTGCAACATAGTTCGGGTGGTGCAGCCAGCGATAGGGGCCCTCGCGGACCAAAGGCTCGTACGGCAACACGATTACCCGGGTATTCCACCGTCGCCCCAGCGTGGTGATACACCACCAGCGCAGCATCTGGCTCAGCGCCACCACGCCGAGCATCGGCCAGCCGAGCCAGCCGATGAACGGGCGGTGCAGCGCCCATGGTTCGACGACGCAGCCCACCAGCAGCGCGGTGTGGATGGCGACCATCACGACGTAGTGCGGGCGGCCAAACTCCTTGCCGCCCTGGGCAAACGACCACTCGGCGTTTCGCTTGGATACCACCAGTTCGGCCACGCGTTCGATGCCGACCGCGAGGATCAACAGGTAATACATGTATCTACTATCTCCTGCCCGGGCTTACCAGGCCAATAGGACTAGCTCGGAACAGAAAGCCGGACCCATCGCGATCATCAGCCCGATCGAACCGGCCGGGGGCGGATCGGCCATGTTGGCCCGCAGCACGTCCAGCACCGACACCGAAGACAGGTTGCCGTTGTTGCGCAACGAGTTTCGCGTGTGGTCCAGAGCAGTCTCGGGCAAGTCCAACACATGCTCGACCGCCTCGATCACCCGGGGGCCGCCGGGGTGACACACCCAGGTGCTCACATCTTCCGGGGTCAGTCCGTGGTCGGCGAGGAATCCGCGGACGTCTTCGCCCAGGTATTTCTCGGTCACGGTGGCGACGTCGACCGACAAGACGATGCGGAAGCCGTCACTGCCGATTCGCCAGCCCATGACTTCCTCGGTGTCGGGGTAGATGCGGCTGCGGGTCGCCAGCACCCGGGGGCCCTTAAGGTCCCGAGAGGCCGGGGAATCCGCGCCGGCCAGGGCGCCGCCCTTGGCGATGACAGCCGCGGCGCCGTCACCGAACAGGCTGCTGGCGACCAGGTTGGCCACCGAGGTGTCTTTGCGCTGAATGGTCAGCGAACACAGCTCGACCGCGATCAGCGCGGCGAGCTGGTCGGGATAACCGCGCAGGTAGTCGTGCATGCGCGCCGTCCCGGCCGCGCCGGCGACGCAGCCCAGGCCGAACAGAGGAATGCGTTTGACGTCCGGGCGCAGCCCGACCCGCGCGGCCAATCGCGCCTCCAGTGTGGGTACGGCCAGGCCGGTGACCGTCGTCGAAAAGACGATGTCGACCTCCGACGGCTTGACCTTCGCCTGGTCCAGCGCGGCAATCAGCGCCTGCTCGGCCAGGTCGAGAGCCACGTCGATGTAGGCGTCGTTGGCTTCGGTGAAGCCGCTGAGCTGGCTGTAGTGGGACAACGGCAGAGCGGTATTCCGGAACTCAACCCCGCTGCTCAACGCGAACCGCTGAAACTCCGGGCCGGCGAAATTGCTCAGCGCCCGGATGGCCTCCTTTTGCGTGTAGCGGTTTGGCGGAAACTTGACGGCAACTCCTGCGACGAACGGATCTGCTGGAACTTTGGTGAGCGCCGGTCTTGTGGAACCGACCCGCGTCGAATCCCCCCCTGTGAATGTATTCATGTAGGGGGTCACGTCGCTGCCGGTGAATGGGTTCAAAGCAAACACCTACGATCAGGCCATGGCTGCGCCGTTGATCGTCTCGATTCGAGGCCACATCCCTCAACTCCACGCCGAATCCTGGGTGGCGCCCAATGCCAGCGTGATCGGGCAAGTCATCCTGGCCGCCAGGGTCAGCGTCTGGTATTCGGCAACGCTGCGGGCGGAGGCCGAGCAGATCGAAGTCGGGTTCGGTAGCAACATCCAAGACGGGGTGACGGTCCACGTCGACAAGGAATTCCCGGTGCGCATCGGCTCCGGGGTGACCGTGGGCCACAACGCGGTGGTGCACGGTTGCACCGTCGAAGACGACGCGCTGATCGGCGCGGGAGCGGTCGTCCTCAATGGTGCGGTGGTGGGCGCCGGCGCTCTGGTGGCGGCCGGTGCGCTGATCCCGCAGGGCATGGTGATACCGGCCCGGTCGTTGGTCACGGGGGTACCGGGCCGAGTGCAGCGCGAGCTCAGCGACGCCGAGGTCGCGAACAACCGGTACAACGCGGAGATCTACCGGCGAATGCTCGACGTGCACCGAGAAAGTTTGGGATCGCCCGACCCGGGATAGGTTGGAGGGTGTGCGGATTCTGGTAACCGGTGCCACCGGCTATGTGGGGTCACGTTTGGTCACCGAGTTACTGGCGGATGGGCATGGGGTTATCGCAGCCACCCGAAACCCGGCCCGTCTCAAGCGTTTCGGCTGGTTCGACGACGTCATACCGATCGATCTCGACGCTTCCGACGAGGTGTCGGCGCAGGCCGCGTTCGCCCTGTCCCGGGACGCGGGGGACTCCGGGGGGCCGGTCGATGTGGTGTATTACCTGGTGCACGCGATCGGTAAGCCGGGTTTCCGCGACGCCGACCGGACGGCCGCGGCCAACGTGGCGGCCGCGGCCCGCGACGCCGGTGTGAAACGCATCGTCTACCTGGGTGGCTTCGTGCCCCACGACGACGAGCTATCGCAACACCTGACCAGCCGGGCCGAGGTGGCGCAGGCCCTGACGATCGAGGGCGGCCCTGAGCTGGTATGGCTGGGCGCGGCGATCATCATCGGCGCCGGATCGACGTCGTTCGAGATGATGCGCTACGTCGGCGACCGTTTCCCGCTCATGCCGATGCCTGGCTGGATGGGTAATCCGATCGAACCCATCTCGATCCGCGACGTGCTGCACTACCTGGTCGCGGCGGCCGACGTCGAGCGGGTGCCTGCCGGCGCCTATGACATTGCCGGGCCGGACACCACGTCGTACCGCACGCTGCTCAAGACATACGCCCGTATCTCCGGGCGCTGGCACGCTAGTGTGCGGGTACCGATCGACACGGCGGTGGCGTCGCTGATCACGGGGGTCGCGCTGCCGGTGCCCCAAGGACTGGCCGGTGACTTGGTCGAGTCGCTGGATCATCCGATGGTGGCCTCCGGGACGGGCCTGCGTGACCACGTGCCCGATCCGCCCGGGGGGCTGGTGGATGTCGAGGATGCGATCGCGCTGGCGCTGGGGAACGAACCGCCGCGGCCGGTCAATGCGCTGAAAGATCCCCATCACCTCGCCGACACCGATCCCGCGTGGGCCGGCGGTGACGCGCTGCGCATCCGGCGGCTGGCCCGCGCGGTGACCCCACCCATCGCACGGCCCACGCTGAGACTGGTGAACATGGTTCCCGGTCCACTCGCCGGCGCGCTACGAACATATCTCGACATCCTGGTCGCCCTGACCCCGAAGATGCGGTCGGCATGAGCGAGACCAGTGCACCCTATCGCACCGGCGTGCTGCCCGAGCTGCGTCGTGCGATCACCAATGTTGCTGTGCCACATAATGAACCGCCCGGTGTGGTGCTGCGGCGGCGCATTGTGGTCGTTGTCACGCTGCTGGTTGGCGCCTCAGTGCTGGCGATTTCGCTGCGCAGTAAACCCGGCGGGTCGGACTTCTACTGGCTGACGCTGGCGCTGGCGGCGGTGTGGATCATCGGTGCGGTCCTGTCCGGGCCGCTGCATCTGGGCGGCATCAACTGGCGGGGTCGTAACCAGCGTCCGGTCATCTCCGGAACGATGATCGGTGTGCTGCTGGGCGGCATCTTCGTGCTGGGCGGGCTGGTCGTCAGGGAGATTCCACCGGTGGCGGCCTTGATCGCCCGGGTCCTCTCCTATGCCCATCACGGATGGCTTCCGCTGGTTGCGCTCATCACCGTGGTGAACGGCCTCACCGAGGAGATGTTTTTTCGCGGCGCGCTTTACACCGCGCTCGGCCGGCACCAGCCCATCGTCATTTCGACCGTGGTGTATGCGGCCGTGTCGATGGCCAGCGGTAACCTGATGCTCGGGTTTGCCGCGATCATCCTCGGAACCGTCTGCGCATTGGAACGGCGCGCCAGCGGCGGAATACTGGCACCGATGCTGACCCACTTCGCGTGGGGCCTGATCATGGTGCTTGCGCTGCCCCCGTTGTTCGGTGATTGACCGTTCGCGCAACGTTGCGCGCCAGCGCACGGAGTGCGGCAATATGCAAGGGCCGCAAGAGAACTGAGATCAATCGGCCGGGAAGGCCGACGGGCACAAAGCCAGCGCGTTGCACATAGTCGCTGCCGCCACCATCTCGTGGGGTGACCGTGATTTCCACCCAGGACTGCCCCAACGAGCGGATGGTTACCGGACGGCCCGCGAACGAGTACCACCGGCCGGCAGTCGCGGCGTCCTCGGCCGCCTTCCGGACGTCCGCGGGTTCCGCGCTGACCGTGGCCGTCTGTACGTCGCTATAGCTCACCGCGCCGGCCCAGTCCGGGTCGCTGGGCAGCGGCTCCGCCGGCTCAGTGCCCAGCGAGTCCCACGCGGGAAGTCCGCGTGCCCCGCGGTGGAGCGCCAACTCGACGGCGCGCCGGTAACCTGTCAGGCCACCCGGTGGCGGCGCGATGATGGTGTCCACGTCGGAGTTAAGCATCACCGCATCGCATTCCAGCGATTCGATCAGCGGGCGGGCCAGTCCGGGGGGAATCGGGGTCACGGCCCCAACCCACAGGCTGGCGATCGTCGGCGTCAGAAACGGCAACACGATCAAACGGCGCGGGCGCAAACCGGCAACCTCGGCATAGATCCGCATCATGTCGCCGTACTCCAGCACGTCCGGTCCGCCGATGTCCCAGGTTCGCGACGCCGGCAACGGCGCCGTCGCCGCAGCGACCAAATAGTGCAGCGCGTCGCGCACCGCGATCGGCTGAATTCGGTTGTGCACCCATTTGGGAGTGGTCATCACCGGCAACCGGTCGGTGAGGTGGCGGATCATCTCGAAGGATGCCGACCCCGAACCGACGACGACTCCGGCTTGCAGCACCGCGGTCTCGATGCCGGAGTCGATGAGGGCGTCGCCCACGGCGGTGCGGGACCGGAGATGGGGCGAAAGGGCGGCATTTTCCGGGTGCAGCCCGCTGAGATAGACCACACGTCGCACCCCCGTGCGTCGAGCGGCCGTCACGACGTTGCGCACGGCGCGGTCTTCCTCCGCGCCGAAATTCTTCGCGGATCCCATCGAATGCACCAGGTAATAAACGACGTCAATACCGTCGAACGCCGAGGTCAGCGAGTCGACCTCGGCGAGGTCACCTTGCGCCACGTCGACCCGCCCGCGCCACGGCACGTCTGCCAGCTTTGTCGGGTTGCGGGCCAACGCGCGCACTTCATGGCCCTCGTCCAGCAACCGCGGCACCAGTCGGGCGCCGATATAGCCGGTCGCACCCGTCACCAGGCAGCGAACTGCAGCCGACATGGTTCTCCTTCCTCAGTTGAGAGGCATTCGGACCTGACGCCAGGAAGGGTTGCCGGTTTTCGGCGGGCCGAAGCGCTCAGGAGTCGGTGAATACCGGGGCGCGCTTTTCCTGGAATGCCTTGGTGCCCTCTTTGAGGTCGTTGGCTCGCAGCAGGCCCGATTGGCCTTTGAATTCGCGCTCGAGCGCAGGCTCGAGTTCGGTCAGGGTGGCCGCGTTGATCGCGTCCTTGGTCTTGGCGAAGGCCACGACGGGACCGACCGCCAATCTCGCGAGCACCTTGTCCACCTCGGCGTCGAAGCTCTCGGCCGGGTAGACCGCGCTCACCAGACCCCAGTCCAGCGCCTCGGCCGCGGTTAACCGTTCTGGCAACAGCGCCATCCGCATCGCCCGGATGCGGCCGACCGCGGCGGCGACCAACGCCGACGCGCCGCCGTCGGGCATCAACCCGATCTTGGTGAACGCGAGCATGAAAAACGCTTTCTCCGAAGCCAATACGACATCGCAGGCCAGTGCGATGGATACGCCGACGCCGGCAGCCGGTCCCTGCACGACGGCGACCACCGGGTGCGGCAGCGCGACGATGGCCCGGATCAGGCGGTTGATCTCCAGGATGATTTCGTCGGGCGGGACGCCGCCGCTGCCCGACATGTCGTCGGCGCTGATGCCGGCTCCCGAGCTGAAGCCGCGGCCCGCACCGCCGAGCCGCACCACCTTGACGCCGGGGTCGACGGCGGCCTGTTCCATTGCGTCCGCGATTCCGGTGATGACCGGGATGATCAGCGAGTTGAGGCTGTCGGGCCGGTTGATGGTCACCGACAACACGCCGTCGGTCAGCGTGACGTCGAGACCTGCGACGGGTGCAAGGGAGGCGATTCCCGAATCTGGCATGACGCTCAGAGTAGGCCGCTCGTGGCGACCCGCTTCGCCCGGCTTCGCCGCGCTCGCGATCGCCACGGTAGGTGACCGGGATGCACGGCCATGCGCGGCGGCTGCGAAGATGCGAACGGCAGCAGACCGGATGAAAGGGGCAGCCATGGCGGGACCACTCAGCGGGTTGCGTGTTATCGAACTGGCCGGAATCGGCCCCGGCCCGCACGCCTCGATGATCCTGGGGGATTTGGGCGCCGACGTGGTGCGCATCGACCGGCCGTCAAACAGTCCCGGCGGCGTGGTGAAAGACGCCATGAGCCGCAACCGGCGCATCGTCACCGCCGACCTCAAGTCCGCCGAGGGCCGCGACACGGTGCTCAAGCTCGTCGCCAAGGCCGACGTGCTGATCGAGGGCTACCGGCCCGGCGTCACCGAGCGGCTCGGCCTGGGTCCCGATGACTGCGCAAAGCTCAACGAGCGACTGGTCTACGGCCGGATGACCGGGTGGGGCCAGACCGGCCCGCGCAGCCAGCAGGCCGGCCACGACATCAACTACATCTCCCTCAACGGCATCCTGCACGCCATCGGCCGGGTGAACGAGCGGCCGGTCCCGCCGCTGAACCTGGTTGGTGACTTCGGTGGCGGCTCGATGTTCCTGCTGGTCGGCATCCTGTCGGCGCTGTGGGAGCGGCAGACCTCCGGCAAGGGGCAGGTCGTCGACGCGGCGATGGTCGACGGCTCCAGCGTGCTGGTCCAGATGATGTGGCAGATGCGCGCTGCCGGGATGTGGTCCGACGAGCGCGGCACCAACATGCTCGACAGCGGCGCGCCCTACTACGACACCTACGAGTGCGCCGACGGTCGCTACGTCGCCGTCGGCGCCATCGAGCCGCAGTTCTACGCCGCCATGCTGGCCGGGCTCGGGCTGGACCCCGCCACCTTGCCGAACCAGAACGACGTCACCCGCTGGCCCGAACTGCGCGGCGTGTTCACCGCCGCGTTCGGCGCGCATGACCGCGACCACTGGACCAAGGTGTTCGCCGATTCCGACGCCTGCGTGACGCCGGTGCTGGCGTTCGGCGAGGTCGAAAGCGAGCCGCACATCACCGAGCGCAACACCTTCTACGAAGTGAACGGCGGCCTGCAACCACGGCCGGCTCCCCGCTTCTCCCGCACGGCACCGGAAACACCACACAACGCGGCGCCGAGCGACGTCGAGGCGATTCTGAACGACTGGGCTTAAGAACGACCAGGAAGGACTCACATGGAGATCAAGGACGCCGTAGCGGTCGTCACCGGTGGCGCGTCAGGCCTGGGCCTGGCCACCACGAAGCGGCTGCTCGACGCCGGGGCGCAGGTGGTGGTGCTAGACCTGCGGGGCGAGGAGGCGGTCGCCGAACTGGGGGATCGCGCGCGTTTCGTGCAGGCCGACGTCACCGACGAGAAGGCGGTCGGCGGTGCGCTGGATGTGGCCGAGTCGCTCGGCACGCTGCGGATCAACGTCAACTGCGCGGGCATCGGCAATGCCATCAAGACGCTGTCCAAGGACGGCCCGTTCCCGCTCGACGGGTTCAAGAAGGTGATCGGGGTCAACCTGATCGGCACGTTCAACGTGCTGCGGCTGGCCGCCGAACGCATCGCCAGGGCCGAACCGATCGGTCCCGAAACAAGCCCAGAGCGTGGCGTCATCATCAATACGGCCTCGGTCGCGGCGTTCGAGGGCCAGATCGGGCAGGCCGCCTATTCGGCGTCGAAGGGCGGTGTGGTCGGCATGACGTTGCCGATCGCACGCGATCTGTCGCGTGAGCTCATCCGCGTGGTGACTATCGCGCCGGGGTTGTTCAAGACCCCGCTGCTGGGCTCGCTGCCCGAGGAGGCGCAGAAGTCGCTGGGCAAGCAGGTGCCGCACCCTGCCCGTTTGGGTGACCCGGACGAATACGGCGCGCTGGCGGTGCACATCATCGAAAACCCCATGCTCAACGGTGAGGTCATCCGGTTGGACGGCGCCATCCGCATGGCGCCACGCTGACCGCAGCTAGGTAAACGAAAAGCCCCCCGCACGGCGGGGGGCTAGTTTCGCAAACAAGTTTTCGTTATCGACGGAACCAACGGACGATGGTGGGGTCGGCCATGAGTAGCCGCGCAAACAGGCCCATGTCCGCTCAGCTCGCCGTCGGCAGCGGATGCCAGTCTTCGAACTGCTCGGAGGTCACGCCTTCCACCAGCATGTCGCCGTGGTAAAGGGCCTCGAAGTCAGCCTTGATGATGACGTCGGCACTGGAGTCGTCGATCCACATGACACTGAGCGTATGGGCCGCCATTAAGGAATCATTGAGCCACCATTCGGAAAATGGTGGCAATATTACCGCCGGGTAGGGTTTCGGTCCCTCGCGCCGCATTTCCGAGGTCAGCAACGCGGCGAAACCGGGCGGTGTCGGCCCAATCTGCCGGGCTGTTGAACTATCGGTGCGCCCCCCTCGTGCTTGGTGTGTTGTTTGACATCCGTCAGTTAGCGCTGATAAGTTACCGCCGATAGGTGTGGGTCGGGGGACCTGGCACCGGCGGGGGAGGAACTGCAAGATGCTGCAGAGGATCGCTCGACTGGCCATCGCGGCGCCGCGACGAATCGTCGGAATCGCCGTCCTGGTCTTCATCGCCGCGGCGGTCTTCGGCATCCCGGTCGCCAACAGCCTGTCGCCCGGGGGTTTCCAAGATCCCAACTCCGAGTCGGCCCGCGCCATCAATGTGCTGACCGACAAGTTCGGCCAGAGCGGCCAGCAGATGCTGGTCCTGCTGACCGCACCCGCCGGCGTCAACAGCGAGCAGGCGCGCAAGGTCGGTACCGACCTCGTCGACCAGCTGCAACACTCGCCGTTGGTGTACAACGCGACCTCACCCTGGACCGCACCGCCGGGCGCCTCAGCCGATCTGATCAGCAAAGACGGCAAGTCGGGTTTGATCGTGGTCAACGTCAAGGGCGGCGAAAACTACGCGCAGAAAAACGCCCAAACCCTTTCGGATCAATTCGCGCACGATCGTGACGGCGTCACCGTCCGCGCCGGCGGCCCGGCGATGCAGTACGCCCAGATCAACAAGCAGAACCAGGAAGACCTGCTGTTGATGGAGGCGATCGCGCTGCCGCTGACCTTCCTGGTGCTGGTCTGGGTGTTCGGTGGGCTGCTGGCGGCCGCGTTGCCGATGGCCCTTGGTGGTCTGGCCGTCGTCGGCTCGATGACGGTGTTGCGGCTCGTCACGTTCACCACCGACGTGTCGATCTTCGCGCTCAACCTCAGCACCGCCCTCGGAGTGGCCCTGGCCGTCGACTACACGCTGCTGATCCTCAGCCGCTACCGCGACGAGTTGGCCGAGGGCAGCGACCCCGAAGAGGCACTGATCCGGACCATGACCACCGCCGGCCGCACGGTGCTGTTTTCGGCGGTCACCGTGGCGCTGTCGATGTTGGCGACGGTGGCGTTCCCGATGTACTTCCTGAAGTCGTTTGCCTACTCCGGCGTGGCCACCGTGGCCTTCGTCGCCACAGCGTCCATCGTGGTGACCCCGGCCGCGATCGTGCTGCTGGGTTCCCGAATTGACGCGCTGAACGTCCGCAAGCTATTCCGCCGCCCTGATCCGTTGCACAAACCGGTCGAGGAGTTCTTCTGGTATCGCTCGAGCAAGTTTGTGATGCGCCGCTGGGCGCCGATCGGACTGGCTGTCATCGCGCTGCTGCTGCTGCTCGGGCTTCCGTTCTTGTCAGTGAAGTGGGGTTTCCCCGACGACCGGGTGCTGCCGCGTTCGGCGTCGTCGCACCAGGTCGGTGACGAGTTGCGCAACGGTTTCGCACACGATTCCGCGACGGCGGTGCCCGTCGTCGTCCCCGATGCCCGCGGCCTGAGCCCGGCAGATTTGGACAAATACGCCGCCGACCTGTCGCGCGTCCCCGACGTGTCGGGCGTGTCCGCCCCGGACGGGACCTTCGTGGCCGGAAACCGGGTGGGGCCACCCGCGGCGGGAACCGCGTTGACCTCGGGGCCGGGCGGGGCCAGTGCATATTTGACCGTGAGCAGCACGGCGCCGCTGTTCTCGCAAGCCAATGACACCCAGCTCGCGCGGTTGCACCAGGTGGCCGGGCCGGCCGGACGATCCGTCGAGATGGGCGGTGTCGCAATGATCAACCGCGACAGCGACGCCGCGGTGATCGACCGCCTTCCGCTGGTGCTCGGAATCATGGCCGCCGTCACGTTCGTTTTGCTGTTCATGCTCACCGGCAGCGTGGTGCTGCCGCTCAAGGCGCTGATGTGCAACGTGCTGTCGCTGACAGCGGCGTTCGGTTCGCTGGTGTGGATATTCCAGGACGGCCACCTCGGCGCGCTGGGCACCACCCCGAGTGGGACCTTGGTGGCCAACATGCCAGTGTTGTTGTTCTGCATCGCATTTGGGCTGTCGATGGATTACGAGGTGTTTTTGATCTCCCGGATCCGCGAGTACTGGCTGGCTTCCGGTGCCGCTCGGCCGGCACGGGTGAGCGCCCAAGAGGCCCACGCCGCCAACGACGAGGCTGTGGCGCACGGCGTGGCCAGGACCGGCCGGGTCATCACCGCGGCCGCGTTGGTGATGTCAATGTCGTTCGCCGCCTTGATCGCCGCGCACGTTTCGTTCATGCGGATGTTCGGGCTCGGGCTGACCCTCGCGGTGTTCGCCGATGCGACGCTGGTGCGTATGGTCCTGGTCCCCGCCTTCATGCACGTCATGGGGCGGTGGAATTGGTGGGCGCCCAAGCCGTTAGCGTGGCTGCATGACCGGTTCGGCATCAGCGAAGGGCCGTCCGGCGAGGCGGTGCCCGCCGAGTCCGAGGTACCGGCCGAGGAGTCGGGGCAGCGCAACGGGCGCCCGATCAGGGAAACGGTGACGCGCGTTGGTTAGCGTCCCTGTCGAGCGTCGCTCCAGAGCCCCGCGCGGCTTTGGCGACCTGCTGCGCGACGAAATTCTGGATGCGGCGACCGATCTGCTGCTGGAAACCGGGCGCGCCACGTCCGTGTCGATCCGCTCGGTGGCACAACGCGCGGGCGTGACTCCGCCGTCGATTTACCTGCATTTCGACGACAAGGACGCGCTGATGGACGCGGTCTGCGCCCGTTACTTCGAGAAGCTCGACCTGGAAATGCGGCGGGCGGCCGGGGAGCACACGTCTCCGGTGGACGCGCTGCGGGCGCAGGGGCAGGCTTACATCCGGTTCGCCATCGAAACGCCCGAGTTGTACCGGATCGCGACGATGGGCGAGTGGCGGCCCGGACGCGACATCGATGTGGTGCTGGACAGCTCGGCTTTTCAGCACATGCGCGCCACCGTCCAGGCACTGGCGGATAGCGGCGTTCGGCTGCAGGATGACCCGTCGACCATCGCGCTCGAATTCTGGACCGCGGCGCACGGGGTGGCGGCCATGCTGATCGCCAAGCCCCACCTGCCGTTCGGCGAGGTGGAGGCGTTCGCCGACCGAGTGTTTCGCTCGGCGTTCATCGGACGCGCGGTGGTCGGTCTGATTGGCGACGTGTCGCCCCAGGAGTTCATGGCTTGGGTGCGTACACAGACCCGCGTGGACGAGTCATGAACGCAACCGCCTACGCGCAATCGCCGGTGAACCACCCCTTCTTCGCGCGAATCTGGCCCGTCGTCGCAACCCACGAGGCCAAAGCGGTACAGGCGCTGCGCCGGGAGAATCTCGCGGGCTTGTCGGGGCGGGTATTGGAAGTGGGAGCCGGTGTCGGCACCAACTTCGCCTGGTATCCGGAGACCGTCGAACGGGTGGTGGCCACCGAGCCCGAGCCCCGGCTGCGAGCCCGGGCCGCCGTCGCAGCCGCGAACGCTGCCGTTCCCGTCACCGTGACGGGCGAGACGATGGAGCAGTTCAGCCTGGATATTCATGCGCAGCCGTTCGACGCGGTGGTGTGCTCGCTGGTGCTGTGCTCGGTGCGTGACCCCGACACCGCGCTGCGCCACCTCTACGCGTTGCTGCGTCCGGGCGGGCAGCTGCGCTATCTCGAGCACATTGCCAGCGCCGGCATGCGGGGCGGGTGGCAGCGGCTGGTCGATGCGACCCTGTGGCCGAGGTTGTTCGGCAACTGCCACACCCATCGCGATACCGAACGTTCGCTGGTCGATGCCGGATTCCAGGTGGACAGTTCCCGGCGGGAGTGGACTTTGCCGTTCTGGATGCCGATGCCGGTGTCGGAATTGGTGCTGGGGCGGGCGCTTCGGCCCTAAGCTCGCGCGCCGCCTACTGCAGTAGGGCCGGCAGCCGCTGCAACAGCCCTGGCAACGCTTGGCTCGCGGGCTCGCGGATGCTGATCGTGACACTTCCGGACAGTGGCGTGGGCTCCGGGTTTACCTCGATGACGACCGCGCCGCGGGCCAGCGCCAAGTCGGGCAGCCCCGCCGCGGGGTAGACGATCGCCGAGGTGCCCACCACCACCATCACGTCGGCGTCCTGCGTCGCTTCCACCGCACGCTGCCACGGCTCCTCGGGCAATGCCTCACCGAACCACACGATGTCGGGCCGAATCAGGCCGCCACAGCGGCCACACACCGGCGGCTCCACCTCGATCGCGGGCTCGGGCATCTTGGGCAGGGTTTCGGTGTAGGCCACACCGCAACGCGCACAACGGAATTCGAAAAGACTGCCGTGCAAATGGTGTACCGGTGCGCTGCCCGCCCGCTCGTGCAGGTCATCGACATTCTGGGTGATTACGGTGACTTGGGCCTCGTCCTGCCAGGCGGCGATGGCGCGGTGCCCGTCGTTGGGTTCGACCTCGGCCACCAGATAATGGCGCCACAGGTACCATCCCCAGACCCGCTCGGGGTTGTTCAGCCACCCCTGTGTGCTGGATAGCTCGTAAGGGTCGAAGCGCGCCCACAATCCGTTCTTGTCATCGCGGAAGGTCGGCACCCCGCTCTCAGCGGAAATGCCCGCGCCGCTAAGTACCGCCACTCGCATCCCACAAACATAGCCGTGCTTGGGCAATACTGAATAAGTGGAGTTGCGGGATTTGCTACGGGTGGATGTCAAGGCGGGCAAGCCGCTGTTCGACCAGCTCAGAAACCAAGTGATCGACGGAGTCCGCGCCGGCGCGCTGCCGCCGGGTACCCGCCTTCCTACGGTGCGCGACCTGGCCGGTCAGCTTGGCGTGGCCGCCAACACGGTGGCCCGGGCCTACCGCGAGCTGGAGTCGGCGGCGATCGTCGAAACCCGCGGCCGCTTCGGCACTTTCATCTCCCGCTTCGACCCGACCGATGCGGCGATGGCGGCCGCGGCCAGGGAATACGTTGAAGTGGCCCGAGCGCTGGGGCTGACCAAGTCCGACGCGATGCGCTACCTCACCAACGTGCCAGACGACTGAAACCCGCGTCAGCCGAACTCCAGCAGCGTCATGCTCGGGCGCAGCGGATCCAAGAACGGCGCCCCGTAGACCACCGACACCGCGGCATTGAGCAGCAGGCCGCGCCCGGACGGCATCGACATGCTACGCACCCTGCGAATTCCTGGCACCGTACGCGCAAGGTCGGCGGCCTGCGCCGAAGACAGGCTGAACGGCATCGGCGGGACCTTGTAGCGCAGCGTGGGCCGCAGGCCCCCGTACCGACTGAGCTTCGAGAACCAGACCGGCGGCAAGTCGAAGGCCATCTGGCCGCCGGGAAATCTCTTGGCGCACTGAGCGATCAGTTCGAGCGCCTGCTTGGGCTGCAGGTACATCAGCAGTCCCTCGGCGGTGATGAACACCCCACCGGAATCGTCGACGGCGTCCATCCAGCTGTAGTCCAGCGCGGACTGCGCGCACACCGAAATCCGAGGCACGGCGGGCAGCAGCCGGTTCCGGATGTCGATCATCCGCGGCAAATCGACTGTCAGCCAACGGAATTGGCCATCAGGATTGGCGGCATCGAGGCGCCAGAAACTGGTCTGCAAGCCCTCCGCCAACGCCACCACCGTAGCCGATGGATGCCGATCGAGGTAGGACTGCGTCGCGATGTCGAAGGCCTTGGCGCGCAGGGCGATGCCTTGGGCGCTTCCCGGGCGGGTGTGGCCGAACTTGGCGAAGTCGGCGTCGATCGAGTCGACCAGGGCAACCGCCATCGGATCGTCGATCACGGAGTCTCGGCGCCGCGCTTCGGTGGCTCGCGCGTTCAGCGTCAGCAGGGCGGTCTCGGAGACGCCGCTGAGGGTGACCTTCACTGCAGCACCTTAGCCAAGGTGCGAAGGTTGCGGGTGGTGGTCGACGACTTGTAACGGGGCTTGCCCATCGTCTTGCCGATCGTGCTGTCCAGCGTGCTGCCCTTGGGCACCTGCCAATAGATGACGCCGACGCCGGGGGCGATCTTTTCATCCGAGCCGGCGGGTAGCGCGGCCAGTACGTCGAGCACCTCAGCGTCGGTGACGAACGTGACGTAGGACTGATACCCGTCGACCTCGCGCTCGAACGGGTAGGCCTCGGAGATGGCGCGCACCGTGTCGATGTAGTAGGCCAGCACCCAGGCGTCGTAGCCGAATCGCTCGCGCAACGCGGCCTCGGCCTTCTTGCGCACCGCGGTAACGCCGGACTTGGACTCCAGCAGCACGTTGCCGGTGGCCAGGATGGTGCGCACGTTGGCGAATCCGGCGTCGGACAACGCGTTGGCCACGTCGGCCATCTTTAGGTTGACGCCCCCGACGTTGACGCCGCGCAGGAACGCTGCGAATTGGGTCATGGTCGCCAATGTACGTGGCGACGTACGCTTTCGAGATGGGACGCCAAGTCTTCGACGACAAGCTGCTGGCCGTGATCTGCGGGAACTCCCTCGGGGTGCTGGCCACGATCAAACAGGACGGGCGGCCTCAACTGTCGAACGTGTCGTATCACTTCGACGCGCGCGAGGTGGTGGTGCGGGTGTCGATCACCGAACCGCGGGCCAAGACCCGCAATCTGCGCCGCGACCCGCGGGCGTCGCTGTTGGTGGACGCCGACGACGGGTGGTCCTATGCCGTCGCCGAGGGCACCGCCCAGCTGACGCCCCCCGCCGCGGCGCCCGACGACGACACCGTCGAGGCGCTGATTGCCCTGTATCGCAACATCGCCGGTGAGCATCCGGACTGGGACGAATACCGGCAGGCGATGGTTACCGACAGGCGGGTGGTGCTGACGCTGCCGATTTCGCACGTTTACGGACTGCCCCCGGGGAAGCGTTAGGCTGCCCCTATGGCTGAGTCGAAGTCGCCGAAGGATTCCGGCGAGACAGCGGACGAAACCGACGCGAACAAGCGCAAGTTCCGCGAAGCCCTCGACCGCAAGATGGCGAAGTCGTCGGGCGGATCCGACCACAAGGACGGCGGCGGCAAGCAATCCCGAAGCCACGGTCACGGCCCGGCGGAAAGCCGTCGGGAATTCCGCCGCAAGAGCGGCTAACTTGGCCCCGTGGGTCCAGAGTCGTTGACCAACAACTGTTTCGTGGTTGCGG
>CAWFKY010000004.1:0-361600 GCA_963816495.1 uncultured Actinomycetota bacterium
CACCGTCACATCGGGATAGCGTTCTTGCCAGCCCGCGAGGCCTTCGGCGAGACGAGTTCCGCCTCGGCTTCGAGTTCCGCCCAGTCCGAGTCTGCGAGTTCTCACTAGGCGACGTCGCCCAACGCGTGCAGAGCCACTAGATCGACGCCGCGACGGGACGCCTCGTCGAATGCGATAGCCGTCGCGCGTTCGGAGATCGGCGAGCCGTCAACACCCACGAGGACCGGAGCGTGCTTCGGCTCGGGAAGATCTGCGTCATGAACGATCGCAACCGGGCAATTCGCGTAGTGCGCTAAGGCCGAACTGACCGAACCGAGCACGCCCCGCGCGGGCGATCCCCGTCCGGAACCGCCCACGACAATCATCTCTGCCTTCGCGGACATTTCGATCAGCGCCGGCGCCGGGTTCGAATGCACCACCTGCCTGGCTATCGGCACCCTGCCGTGCGGCACCATCGCATCTTCGGCGGTCCTGGTCGCGCGCACGACGGCATTTTTGCCCTCGGCTTCCAGTCTCGCGGCGAAAGAGTCGCGATAGGGGCCCGCAGGCCAGGTCGCGGCGTGGGCCACCACGGCGTGGACGACGGTCAGGGGCACCTTTCTGATGGCCGCGGCGCGCGCCGCCCAACCGACGGCGGCATGCGACGCGGGCGAACCGTTAACCGCGACGACGACACCGAGTTCGTGGTTAGTCATCGTCGTTCAGCAACGCGGTGTTGACCAGGTCGTCGAGGTCCATGTCAGCGATGCTCTTCTCGCTGGCCGCCTCCCCCGCCTTGGGCTGGCGGGCCGGCCACCCCCGCCAGACTCGTTTGCCAACTCCAGCAGCAGTTCCAGCACCCCCGCCTGCCGGAGACGCTTGACCGGGATCGACCCCACCACACGCTGGATTTCAGCCTCCCCGGGTACCGCGACCGGAGCGGCTTGCTCGGACGTGCCGACAAGTTCGCGGCGGATGTGACCGGCCAGCGCGGCGGAGTTGGGGTAATCGAAGATCAGTGTGGGTGACAACGGCAGGCCGGTCGCGGATTTCAGCCGGTTACGCATCTCGACAGCGGTGAGCGAATCGAAGCCCAACTCCTGGAACGCCTGATCCGGATCGATCGACTCGGGGCTGGCGCTGCCGAGCACGGTGGCGATGTGAAGACGCACCAGGTCCAACAGCATCAAGCGTTGCTCGTCCTCAGGTAGGCCGTCGAGGCGTTGCAGCAGAACCGATTTCGACTTCTCGGCCGCGAGCGAATCACCGACTTGACGCCGGGTGGGCGCGTTGATCAAGTCGACGAACATCGGCGGCAGCGCGCCCCCATCGAACTTGGCCCGCAGTGCAACAAGGTCGATATGGGCGGGCAACACGAATGGCTCGTCGACGATGAGCGCGGTGTCGAAGAGTTGCAGAGCTTCGTCCGAAGACATGGCCTCGATGCCGTCGCGGGCGAAGCGGGCGAAATCGACGGTCGCCAGTCCCCCGGTCATGGCGCTGGCCTGGTCCCACAAACCCCAGCCCAGCGAGATCGCCGGTAGGTCATGAGCCCTGCGGTGCGCGGCAAGGGCATCCAGGAAGGAGTTGGCCGCCGCGTAGTTGCCCTGCCCCGAGGAGCCCACCAGCCCGGCCATCGAGGAAAACAGCACAAACGCCGACACATCCAGATCCCGGGTCAACTCGTGCAGGTTCCACGCCGCATCAGCCTTGGCGCGCAACGCCACATCCATCCGCTCCGGGGTTAGCGAAGTGACGACCGCGTCGTCGATCGCTCCGGCGGCATGAATGACGGCCGAAAGCGGATGCTGCACCGGAATATCGGCGATCACCTTCGCCAAGGCTTCACGATCAGCCGCATCGCAGGCCACCACCTGCACCTCGGCCCCGGCCGCGTTCAACTCGGCCACCAACTCCGGCGCCCCCGGCGCCGCCAGCCCGCGCCGGCTCACCAGCACCAGGTTGCGCACCCCGTGCGCAGACACCACGTGACGCGCCAGAGCCGAACCCGCCATCCCGGTGCCGCCGGTGACCAATACCGTGCCTTCGGACCATGCACCCGGCAGAGTCATCACGACCTTGCCGACATGGCGAGCCTGGCTCAAATACCGCAACGCCGCGGGGGCGCGCCGCACGTCAAACGTCGTCACTGGCAACGGCCGCAACACAGCACCCTCGAACAACTCAGCCAGATCGTCGAGCATTCGCGCAATGCGGTCGGCGCCAGCCTCGAAGAGGTCAAAGGCGCGGTAACGCACCCCAGGATGCTCCCGGGCGATGACCTCCGGATCGCGGATGTCGGTCTTGCCCATTTCCAAGAACACCCCGCCGGGGGCGACCAGCCGCAGCGAGGCGTCCACAAACTCGCCGGCCAACGAGTCGAGGACCACATCGAACCCGCGGCCACCGGTGACGGCGCGGAACTTGTCCTCGAATTCCACGCTTCGCGAATCCGAGATGTGATCGTCGTCAAAACCCATCGCCCGCAAGGTGTCCCACTTACCGCGGCTCGCGGTGGCGAACACCTCCAGACCCAGATGTCGAGCCAACTGCACCGCGGCCATTCCCACGCCGCCCGCGGCGGCGTGCACGAGCACGCGCTGTCCCGCCTTGACCGCGGCCAGATCCGTCAGCGCGTAGTAGGCGGTGGTGAAGACGACCGATGCGGTTGCCGCGGTGGTATGCGACCAGCCGGCAGGCGCTTTGACCAGTAGCCGCTGATCGGTCACGGCGACCGTTCCGGTGCCTTCCGGGAAGAGTCCCATGACGCGGTCGCCGACCGCGAAACGCGCATCGTTCGCAGCGGTCTCGATCACAACGCCGGAAGCCTCGATGCCCATGATCGCGTCCGGGTCGGGGTACAGGCCCAGCGCAATCATGACGTCGCGGAAGTTGGCGGCGATGGCCGACAACGCGACGCGGACCCGGCCGTCTCCCAACGGGGCATCGACCTCGGCGTCCGGAATGGGTTCCAAACGAAGGTTGTCGAATGTGCCATGACTGCTCATGCCAAGCCGCCACGGCCCGTCGCTGGGCGGCACCAGCAGACCGCTCACAGCACGGCTGCCGTGTACCCGCGCGGTGTGGACCGCTCCGCTGCGAAGCACAACCTGCGGTTCACCTGCCGCCAGCGCCGCGCCCACCGCCGAATCATCCAGCGGCGCATCACTATCGACGAGCACGATCCGGCCGGGATGCTCGGTCTGCGCCGCCCGCACCAAACCCCAGACCGCCGCACCGGCCAAATCGGTGACGTCCTCCCCCGCCAGCGCCACCGCGCCCCGGGTCGAAACCACCAGTGTCGCCGCGGAGTGGCGGTTCAACCACGTTTGCAGCACGAGCAGCACCGCGCGGGTGGCCGCGTGCACGTCGCCCATGACGTCACCAGCCACTGCTGTAGATTCGAACAAATACGCCGCCCGCTCGGCTCCGGTTGTGTCCGGGGCCGCGTCCACGATCGCTGTGCCCCAGTCGAACACCTGCACCGGCTGGACATCGTGTGGCGCCTGCGCGGACCAGACAACCTCGAAAAGCCGGTCGGGGCCCGAGTTCGAAATCGCGGCCAGCAGTTGCTGAGCGCTGATCGGTCGCGCCACCATCGACGCCACCGACAGGACCGGCAGCCCGAGGCCATCGGCCAGTTCGATCGACACCGAGGACGGACCCGACGGCACGATCCGGGCCCGCACCGCCGCCGCCCCCGCGGCGTGCAAGGTTACGTGCTGCCAGGAGAACGGCACCAGCACCGAGTCCTCGGCGAATTCGCCATCCTGTGCGGCGAGTATCACCGTGTGCAACGCCGCGTCCAGGATCACCGGGTGGACACCGAATCCGGACGCGGACAGACCGGCAACCCCATTGGGCAGAGCCACTTCGGCGAACAACTCATCGTCGCGTCGCCACATCGACGTCAGGCCGCGGAAAGCGGGACCATACCCGTAGCCGCGTTCCGCCAGGCGCTCGTATCCGCCGGCGATTTCCACCGGGACAGCTCCGGCCGGCGGCCATACCGACAGGTCCGCGCTCGCCTCGACCGATCCCCCGCTCAGCACGCCCTCCGCGTGCAAGAGCCAGGCCGAGCCTTCCCCGGCCCGCGAAAACACCGAGACCGTGCGAGCGCCCGCGTCGTCGGGGCTACTGACCACAACCTGCACCGCGACCGAGCCGGTGATCGGCAACACCAGCGGCGCAGCCAGATTCAACTCCTCGACGACGCCACAGCCCACCTCGTCGCCGGCACGGATCGCGAAGTCGACGAAACCGGCGCCGGGAAACAACACTTCGCCCCCGATGGCGTGGTCGGCCAGCCAGCCCTGCACGCTCGGCGACAACCGGCCCGTCAGCACCACCTCGCCGGAGGCCGGTAGTTCGATCACCGCACCCAGCAACGCGTGATCGCTTGCGCTCAGGCCGAGTCCGGCGGCATCGGCCGGGGCGCCGTCGCCGGAAAGCCAGAACCGGCGCCGCTCAAAGGCGTAGGTGGGCAGCTCCACAAAGTGGGCGGCACCGACTACGACGCGCCAATTTACGTCCATGCCGGTGACGAAACCCTGTGCCACGGAGTCGATCAGCGTTGCCGGCTCCGAGCGGTCCTTGCGCAGCGCGGACACGGCCAAGACAGGAGATGCTCCCTCCTGGGGGGCCAGCAATTCCCCTATCGAGGCCGTCAGCCCGCTACTCGGTCCGACTTCGAAGAAGCGAGTCGCGCCGGCGGCGTGCGCGGACCGGATGCTGTCGGCGAATCGCACGGCCTCGCGGATGTGCCGCTTCCAGTAGGCCGCCGAAGCGAAGTCCTCCCCCGCAAGTCCTCCAGTCAGGTTCGACACGATCGGGATGTTGGCTGTCCCGATGGGCAGGGTGGCTGCGACGGTGCCGAATTCATCGATCATCGGGTCCATCAACGGCGAGTGGAAGGCGTGCGACACCGCTAGCCGGTGCACGCGGCGGCCCTCGGCGCGGAGCCGGTCCGCGACCGCGGTCACCACGGCGTCGGCGCCCGAAATCACCACGGACGCCGGACCATTGACCGCGGCGATGCTTACCTCGGAGCTCAGCTCGGCGTCTATTAATGGCCGCACTTCCGCTTCGGTCGCCTGCACCGCGAACATGGCCCCGCCCGACGGCAGCGCCTGCATGAAGCGGCCGCGGGCCGCCACCAGCACCGCGGCGTTCTCGAGCGAGAGCACCCCGGCAACGTGGGCGGCGGACAGCTCCCCGACCGAATGGCCCATCACGAAATCGGGCCGCACACCCCATGATTCCAGCAACCGGAACAACGCGATTTCCACCGCGAACAGCGCCGGTTGTGCAAATTCCGTGGTATTCAACGATGTTTCGCTAGCTTCGTCCGAGCCCCACATCACCTCGCGCAGCGGGCGCAGCAGGTGGCGATCCAGTTCGGCCACCACGGCGTCGAAGGCCTCGGCGAAGACCGGGTATGCGGCGTGCAGGCCCCTCCCCATGCCGAGCAGCTGGGAGCCCTGGCCGGGGAAGACGAATGCGGTCTTGCCTCCCGCTTTGACGGTGCCCCGGATCACTACGGGCTCCATCGTTGCGGCGCCGGCTAACTCGTCGAGGCCGGCAGTCAATCCGGTGCGCTTGCCGCCGAGCACGACTGCGCGATGCTCAAAGGCCGAACGACCCGCCAGCGACCACGCCACGTCGACGGGGTCGAGCTCGGCATGATCCCGCACGTGGCCGGCCACCCGGGCGGCGTGCGACTCGAGCGCGGCAGCCGATTTCGCCGACACCACCCACGGAATCACCGCGACCTTGGGGCGATCCGGAACCTCTGCGACCGGCGTGGATCCGGCGGGTGGAGCCTCCACGATGACGTGCGCGTTGGTGCCGCTGATCCCGAACGAAGACACCCCGGCCCGTCGCGCGTGGCCCGTCTCCGGCCAGGGCCGGGGTTCGGTCAGCAGTGACACCGAGCCCGCGGACCAGTCGACATGCGGGGTGGGTTCGTCGACGTGCAGTGTGGCGGGCAGCATTTCGTGGCGCATCGCCAGGACCATCTTGATGACCCCGGCGACGCCGGCGGCTGCCTGCGTGTGACCCATGTTCGACTTGATCGAACCCAACCACAGGGGCTCTGCCCTTCCTTGCCCGTAGGTGGCCAGCAATGCCTGGGCCTCGATCGGGTCACCCAGCATGGTCCCCGTTCCGTGGCCTTCGACGACGTCCACCTCGGCCGCCGACAGCCCGGCGCTGGTCAGGGCCGCGCGCACCACGCGCTGCTGGGACGGACCGTTGGGCGCGGTCAACCCGTTGGACGCGCCATCCTGGTTCACGGCGGAGCCCCGCACCAGCGCCAGCACCGGGTGCCCCAATCGCTGTGCGTCCGACAACCGCTCCACCACCAAAATGCCGCCGCCCTCGGAGAATCCGGTGCCATCGGCCGCACCCGCGTAGGCCTTGCACCGGCCGTCGGCGGACAGCCCACGCATGCGCGCGAACTCGACGAAGATGTCCGGCGTGGCGTTGACGGTGACACCGCCGGCCAGGGCCAGGTCGCACTCGCCGGAGCGCAACGATTGCAAGGCCATGTGCAGTGCCACCAGCGACGACGAGCACGCCGTGTCCACCGAGACCGCGGGGCCCTCCAAACCGAGCGCGTACGAGACTCGTCCCGAGGCGACACTCGTGGACTGTCCGGTAAGCCGGAAACCTTCGACGGCCTCCGCTGTTCCGTGTGCTCCCATGCCGTAACCCTGGGTGTACACCCCGGCGAACACGCCGGTAGCGCTGCCTCGCAGCCCTCCGGGTTCAATCCCCGCACGCTCCAAGGCTTCCCAGGACAGCTCCAGCAACATCCGCTGCTGCGGATCCATCGCCAGTGCCTCACTGGGCGTGATGCCGAAGAACGCGGGGTCGAAGTCGGCCACCCCGTCCACAAAGCCGCCAGTGCGGGTGTTGCAGGTTCCCGCGACGTCAGGGTCCGGGTTGTACAGGCCCGCCAAATTCCAGCCCCGGTCGGCGGGGAACTCGGACAGTACGTCGCGACCTTCCGCCAGCATTTTCCACAGGTCGTCGGGCGACTCGATCCCGCCCGGATAGCGGCACGACATTCCGACGATCGCGATTTGGTCGTCGCCGGTGACGCGCACCGTGGGCGCCTGCTGGACCTCGTGGGGAACTCCCGCGAGCTCGCCGCGGATGTAGCTGGCGAGGCCATTGGGCGTCGGGTAGTCGAAGATGAGCGTGGGTGAAAGTGCCAGTCCGGTAGCGGTTTTGAGCCGGTTGCGCATTTCGACCGCGGTCAGCGAGTCAAAACCCAACTCCTGGAACGCGGTGTCCGGGTCGATCGCCTCGGCCGTGATGGTACCGAGCACCGTCGCGATGTGCGAACGCACCAGGTCCAACAGCACCGCATGCTGCTGGGATTCGGGGAGGCCGTACAGCCGTTGCGCCAGAGCTGATTTCGACTTCTCGGCCGCCAGGGAGTCATCGACTCGGCGCCGGGTCGGCGCGGTGAGTAGGTCGGAGAACATCGGTGGCACCGCGACCGTGTGGGCGCGCAGCGCGGCCACGTCGATGCGCGCGGGCGCGATAAACGGTACGTCGACGATCAGCGCGCGGTCGAACAATTCCATCGCCTCGTCCGACGAGAGCGCCAGGATTCCGTCGCGGCCCAGGCGGGCCAGGTCGGCGGCATCGAGGCCGCCGGTCATGGCGCTGGCCTGTTCCCACAGCCCCCATCCCAGCGAGATGGCAGGCAGCCCATGGGCGCGCCGGTGCGCGGCCAGCGCATCGAGGAACGAGTTGGCGGCCCCGTAGTTGGCCTGGCCGGACGAGCCCACCAACCCGGCCATCGAGGAAAACATCACGAACGCAGCGAGATCCAGTTCGCGGGTCAGCTCGTGCAGGTTCCACGCCGCATCGATCTTGGCCCGCAGCACCGCGTCCACTCGCTCGGGGGTCAGCGATGTCACCATCGCGTCGTCCAGCACGCCGGCCGCGTGAACCACGCCGGACAGCGGCCTGTCCGGCGGAATATCGGCGAGCACCGCGGCCAACGCCGCGCGGTCGGCGGCATCACACGCGATGACCCGTGCCTCGGCCCCGGCTTCGTGGAGTTCAGCGGCCAATTCCGCCGAACCCGGCGCATCCGGGCCGCGGCGACTCAACAACACCAGGCTTCGGACGCCGTGGTGTGCCACCAGGTGCCGGGCCAGCGCCGACCCGGCCATGCCGGTCCCGCCGGTGATCAACACGGTGCCCGAGGCCAATCCGCCACCGGGCCCACCGGGCCCAACTGGGAAAGTCATCACGACCTTGCCGGTATGACGCGCCTGGCTCAGGTAGCGCAGCGCCGCCCGCGCCCGCCGGATGTCGAACGTGGTGACCGGCACCGGATGCAGGACACCGGCGTCGAACAGCGCGGCGAGGGCCAGCATGTACTGGTGCATCCGGGGACGGCCCGGCTCGAAGAGGTCGAACGCGCGGTAGCGCACACCCGGGTAGTCCCGGGCGACCACATCGGGGTCCCGGATGTCGGTCTTGCCCATCTCCAGGAACACACCACCGGGTGCCACCAACCGCAATGAAGCATCGACGAATTCGCCGGCAAGTGAGTCCAAGACGATATCCATGCCCCGGCCACCGGTGACGGTGCGGAACTTCTCCTCGAACTCCAGGCTGCGCGAATCCGAGATATGATCGTCGTCGAAACCCATGGCCCGCAACGTGTCCCACTTGCCACGGCTGGCGGTGGCGAACACCTCCAAGCCCAGGTGCCTGCCCAGCTGCACCGCGGCCATCCCCACACCGCCGGCGCCGGCGTGCACAAGCACCCGCTGGCCCGGCGTGGCGTCGGCCAGGTCCACGAACGCCATATAGGCGGTGGCGAAAACGACTGATATGGCGGCGGCTTCGGCGTAGGACCAGTCCGCGGGCTTCGGCACCAACAGCCGTATATCAGCCGGGACCAGGGTGCCGCTGCCCTCGGGGAAGAACCCGTACACCGAGTCGCCGACGGCGAACTCGGTGACACCCGGACCGACTTCGACCACCACGCCGGCGCCCTCGCCGCCGAGCACCGCGTCGTGGGTGAACATGCCCAGCGTGACCATGATGTCGCGGAAGTTGGCGGCGACCGCACGCAGCGCCACCCGCACCCAACCCGGTTGCAGTGGCGCTCCCGCGTTGGGAACCGGCTCCAATCGCAGGTTCTCGAAGGTGCCCGCGCTGCTCAAGCCCAGCCGCCACGGCACATCGACGGGCGGTGTCAGCAGGTCGTCGACGGCGCGACTGCCGCGGACCCGCGGGGTGTACACGGTTCCGCCGCGCACCAATGCCTGCGGCTCGCCGGTCGCCAGCACCGCGGCGATCGCCGGGTTGTCCAGGGGCACATCGGAATCGACGAGGACGATCCGCCCGGGATGCTCGGTCTGGGCCGAGCGCACCAGCCCCCACACCGCTGCGCCCGCCAGGTCGGTGACGTCTTCGCCCCCCAGGCCCATCGCGCCTCGGGTCGCCACGATCAGCACACCGGAGTCGCGTTCGGTCAACCATGTCTGGACGGCGGACAATACCGAGCGGGTGCGCCCATAGCTGTCCGCCACCGGATCACTCTCGGCCGCAATGGATTCGAATAGCTCGTAGCGCGTCTCGCCGGCGGACGCCGAGTGGCCGGCCGCCGGCGACCAGATCACCTCGAACAGCCGATCCGGACCGGACCGAGGCAGCGCGGCGGCCCGCAGTTGCTGCGCGTTGACCGGTCGCGCCACCATCGCGCGCACTGACAACACCGGCAGCCCCAGTCCGTCGGCGAGCTCGATCGAGATCGCATTTGAGCCTGCCGGCGCGATTCGAGCCCGCACCGCCGAAGCACCGGCGGCATGCAGTGACACACCCTGCCAGGAGAAGGGCAGCACCAATTCGGGGTCGCGCTCGGCCACCACCGCGGCGTGCAGCGCGGCATCCAGCAGGGCCGGGTGCACACCGAAACCGGCTACGCCGCCGGCTTGTTCGGGCAACTGCACCTCGGCGAACAGTTCGTCGCCGCGGGCCCACACCGCGGTCAGCCCGCGAAACGCCGGACCGTATCCATAGCCATGCGCCGCGAGTCGCTCGTAACCGTCGGCAACCTCAATGGCGGCCGCCCCGACCGGTGGCCACGCCGACATGTCCAGCGCGGGTTCCACCGATCCCGGTCCCAACACGCCCTCGGCGTGGCGTACCCATGCGCCATCGACGTCGGCGCGGGAGTAGATCGAGACGCTGCGGCGGCCAGATTCCTCGTCCGGTTCCGGACCTACGACCACTTGCAGCGCAACCGAATCGCCGTCGCGCAGGAGCAGCGGCGTCTGCAGCGTCAACTCCTCGACCACGGAGCAGCCGACCTGGTCGCCGGCGCGAATCGCCAACTCCACGAAGCCCGTCCCGGGGAACACGGCCGACCCCGACACCGCGTGATCGGCCAACCATGGCTGAGCACTCGTGGACAGTCGGCCCGTGAGCAGGACTCCGCCCGAGGCCGGCAGGTCGACCACCGCACCGAGTAACGCGTGCCCGCTCGCGCCCTGCCCGAGACCGGAGGCGTCGACACCCAGATTTATGCCGGTGAGCCAAAAGTGGTGCCGATCAAAGGCGTACGTTGGCAGCTCGACGAACCCCGCCCCATCAAGCACACCGCGCCAGTCCACGCTCACGCCCGCGACGAACGCGGTCGCGACCGACGTCAGGAACCGCTGCAGTCCGCCGTCGTCACGCCCCAGCGTCGGAACCACGATCGGTTCGGTGTTGCTGCCGGCCACGCAATCGTTGAACGTGTTCTCGATCCCGGCAATCAACGCGGGATGCGGGCTGGATTCGATGAACGTCCGGTACCCGAGTTCGCACGCGCCGCGCACGGCCTGATCGAACTGCACCGTCTGACGAATGTTGCGATACCAGTATTCGGCGTCCAAACCCGCTGTGTTCAAACGGCTTCCGGTGACCGTCGAGAAGAACGCGGTACGCGAGGACTGCGGCTCGATGCCGGCCAGTGCCTCGATAAGGTCACCGCGGATCGCCTCGACCTCGGGTGAGTGCGACGCGTAGTCGACGTCGATCCGGCGGGTGCGCAAGTCCAGATCGGCACAGAACGCGACGAGTTCCTCGAGTGCCGCGACCTCGCCCGACACCACCACCGCCGCAGGGCCGTTGACGGCGGCGATTCCGAGCCGATTGCCGTAGGCCGCCAATAGTTCTCGCACCCGGTCTACGCCGCACGCGATGGACACCATGCCGCCCGGACCGGCCAACGACCGCAACAACTTGCTGCGCAGCGTCACCACCTTCGCGGCATCACGCAGCGACAGCGCGCCGGCGATATACGCCGCCGCGATCTCGCCCTGCGAATGACCGATCACCGCATCGGGCCGCACGCCCACCGACTTCCACAACTCGGCCAGCGACACCATGATCGCAAACAGCACCGGCTGCACCACGTCGACGCGATCCATTTCGCCGGCACCGGGAGCGCTGCGCAGAACCTCGACCAGAGACCAGTCGACGAATTCCGCGAAGGCTTCCCCGCAGGCCTCGATCTGTCGCGCGAATACCGGTGCGGTGTCTAGCAATTCGGTGGCCATGCCCACCCACTGGGAGCCTTGACCGGGGAACACGAAGACGTTCTTGCCCGCGGGCCCGGCCGTACCGCGGACCACTGAGGCGTCAGTGGCGTCACTGCACTGCCAGGCGGCCAGCTCGTCCAGCCCCGCGAGCAACCGATCCCGGTCGCCGCCGACGACCACCCCCCGATGCTCGAAGGTGGCGCGGCCGGCCAACGACCACCCCACATCGGCGATGTCGAGCTCGCCATGGGCCCGCAGATGATCGGCCAGCCGTGCGGCTTGCGCACGCAGCGCTGACTCCGACTTCGCCGACAATGCCCACGGCACCACCGGCACGGTCGTTCCGCCGCGTTCAGGAGTTGCGAGGGGCGGCGCCGCCTCCACAATCACGTGCGCATTGGTGCCGCTGATACCGAAGGACGACACGCCGGCCCGTCGGACGTGATCGTTGGCCGGCCAGGGCCGCGCCTCGGTCACCAGCCGCACCGACCCGGCCGTCCAATCCACATGCGGGCTGGGCGCGTCCACATGCAGCGTGGCCGGCACCGTCTCGTGGCGCATCGCCTGCACCATCTTGATCACCCCGGCGACGCCCGCGGCGGCCTGCGTGTGGCCCATGTTCGACTTGATCGACCCCAGCCAGAGCGGCTCGGCCCGGTCCTGCCCGTAGCTGGCCAGCAGCGCCTGGGCCTCGATCGGATCGCCCAGCGTCGTCCCGGTGCCGTGGCCCTCGACCACGTCGACATCGACCGCCGACAATCCCGCGTTCGCCAGGGCCGCGCGCACCACCCGCTGCTGCGACGGGCCGTTCGGCGCCGTCAACCCGTTCGACGCCCCATCCTGATTGACCGCCGAACCGCGCACGACGGCCAACACCGGATGCCCCAACCGCTGAGCGTCCGAGAGCCGTTCCACCAGCAACATGGCGCCGCCCTCGGACCAGCCCACGCCGTCGGCTGCGCCCGCGTAGGCCTTGCATCGGCCGTCGGGGGCCAGACCACGATGCCGGCTGAACTCGACGAAAACGGTCGGGGTGGCGTTAACGGTGGCGCCGCCGGCCAACGCCAGGTCGCACTCGCCCGACCGCAGCGACTGCACCGCCATGTGCAACGCCACCAGCGACGACGAACACGCGGTGTCCACCGACACCGCCGGGCCCTCCAGGCCCAGCACATACGACACCCGCCCGGTGGCCACACTCGAGGTCGTGCCGGTCAGCCGGTAACCCTCGATCTCTTCGGCCAACATGCCGTAGCCCTGCACGATAAGTCCGGCGAACACCCCGGTCGCGCTGCCGCGCAGCCCGCTCGGATCGATGCCGCCCCGTTCGAGCGCCTCCCAGGACAGCTCCAACAGCATCCGATGCTGGGGATCCATCGCCAGCGCCTCACTCGGCGCGATCCCGAAGAAGGCCGGATCGAAGTCCCCCACGCCGTCGACGAAGCCGCCGGTGCGCGCGTAAGACTTGTGGCGCACGTCGGGATCGGGGTCGAACAGTACGGCCAGATCCCATCCCCGATCGGTCGGGAACTCCGAGATGACGTCCCGGCCTTCGGCGACCATCTGCCAGAGGCCCTCCGGCGAGTCGACCCCACCGGGGAAGCGGCACGACATGCCCACGATGGCGATCGGCTCGTTCGACCGTTCCAGCAACGCACGGTTGGTGCGCTTCAGGCGATCAACCTGGACCAGCGCTTTCCGCAGCGCCTCGGTCGCATGCTGGAGTTGATCAACCATCACAAACCTCGTCTAATCTCACCAAACTACTGGCCATCAGCAACTGCCGGATGCCAAGCCGCAGAGCTCGCTCGCACGATCTGCTTTCGGCCCTGGCTTTCGGCCACTATCCGACCCTCGTCGTGCTGCTGACCGGCCCAAGAATGTCGCTGGTGAGTATGGCCAACTTTGGCAGGATTTCAAAACGTCGGTACCCCCGGCTTCTACAAGAGGAACGGTGTCGATGCAGGCAACCGCTTGTCCAGGGGTTTCACGACATCGACGGGCCCCGCGGGGAGTCCGCCGCCCATGGCGCGACTGTACCCGAACGTCGCGGTCAGACACCCACTCGTCGCCAGCCGTCGGCAGCCCTGGCCGCACGGAGCAGAACGTCGCACAGTTCGCGCAGCTCAGTTGCCCCGGCCCCCTCGTCGAGCGCGGTCGCGACGTCCTCGGCGGCACATCGAACCTGGTAGACGCGATCGGACAGGTCCGCTGCGTCCTCGGCCGACAGCACCACCGCGTCGGCGGGTAGCGCGGGGATGCCGCCGGCCTCGCCCCGGGTGATCATCGCCCGTTGCTCGTAGGCCCGTTGACGACACGACTGCCGGCAGTACTGGCGACGCCGGCCCAACCCGACTTCGGTGACGTCTCGACCGCACCAGCGGCACGGCTGGGGCCCCGCACGCCTTTTTCCAGAGGCACGTCCTAAGGTCACGCTTGCCGACTTTAGCCCGCACGAGTCATTTTCAACCCACGACACCGCGTATGATTGATGGTCGCGCCGCGTGCATTGCGTGCCAGGTCCGGGACCTACTTGGGAACTAGACAGCCCGTCATAACGTTGCCCACCCGGAGAGAGTTAAGGAGTAGCGCTAATGGCTGATCGCGTCCTGCGAGGCAGTCGCCTCGGAGCCGTGAGCTACGAGACCGACCGCAACCACGACCTGGCGCCGCGTCAGATAGCGCGGTACCGCACGGATAACGGCGAAGAGTTCGAGGTCCCCTTCGCCGACGACGCCGACATCCCGGGCACCTGGCTGTGCCGCAACGGCATGGAGGGCACCCTGATCGAGGGTGACCTGCCGGAGCCCAAGAAGGTGAAGCCGCCCCGCACGCACTGGGACATGCTGCTGGAGCGTCGGAGTGTCGAGGAACTCGAAGAGCTGCTCAAGGAGCGCCTCGACATCATCAGGTCACGCCGCAGGGGCTGACTAGGGGCTGACCCGCGAGTCGCCCGTCTTTGATCCTGCGAAGCGCGCCTCGAAACCCCAGCGGGTGACCTTGCCCAACGCTTCGCGGATGTTGGATCCGCTCATCTTGGACACGCCGAGTTCGCGCTCGGTGAAGGTGATCGGCACTTCGGCGACGACGAACCCGCTGCGCACCGTGCGGTTGGTCAGATCGATCTGGAAGCAGTACCCCTTGGAGTCCACTCCGTCGAGATCGATCGCCTCGAGCACTTCGCGGCGGTAGGCGCGGTACCCGGCGGTGATGTCGTGGACGCTGACACCGAGCGACAGCCGCGCGTAGGTGTTCGCCGTCCAGGACAGCGCCCAGCGCCGCCAGGGCCAGTTGCGCACCGTTCCGCCGTCGACGTAGCGCGAACCGATGACCAGGTCGGCTCCGGCGTCGACGGCCTCCAGAAGGCGGTGCAGCTGCTCGGGCGCGTGGCTGCCATCGGCGTCCATCTCGACGAGCACCGAGTATTGCCGGCTCAGACCCCAGGCGAAGCCTTCCAGGTAGGCCGCGCCCAGCCCGTTCTTGACGGTGCGGTGCAGCACGTGCGTGTGACCGGGATCGGCGGCTGCCAGCTCGTCGGCGAGTTGGCCGGTGCCGTCCGGGCTGTTGTCGTCCACGACGAGCACGTGCACATCGGGGCATGAGGTCTTGAGCCGCGCGTGGATCAGCGGCAGGTTCTCCCGCTCATTGAAGGTCGGGATGATGACCAGGACGCGCTGGCTGGGGCGATTCCCCGGGATCGGGGGCGCCGGCTGGCCGGTGGTCATGTAGCTCCTCTAGTGTCGCCCGGAATATTTTCGTCGCCGCCGTCTTGGGAAGAGCCGGCGCGCGTAGCGTCCGGGGCATAGGATCGCCGTCGATTCGGACGCAAGGATCCTCTATTCTGCCAAATTCCGATCAAAATAACCGCTCCAGCCGTTCCGACCAGCAACCATTGCATAATCGGACCCCAGCGAGTTGCCGGCGTGAGCGTCGTCTTCAGCCGGACCAGGGTGTCGAGGTAGGCGGGCTGGAAGAACTCGGTGCGGCCCAGTTCGCCGCCGTCCGGCGCGATGACGGCGCTGATGCCGGTGGTAGCGGCCACCAGGACGTATCGGTCGTGCTCGACGGCCCGAACTTTGGCGAATGCGAGCTGTTGCTCGCTCATGGTCTGGTTGAACGTGGCGTTGTTGCTGGGCACCGCCAGCAACTGGGCGCCGTTGAGGACCGCCTTGCGCGGCTCGCGATCGAAAACCACCTCCCAGCAGGTAGCCACCCCGACCGGTACTCCGGCGACGTGCACGACGTCGCTGCTGGTGCGGGGCACGAAGTGGCCGGCGTGGCCCGCGTACCCGGACAGGTGCTTGAAAAGCCAGGGCATCGGCAGGTACTCACCGAATGGCTGCACGATTTCCTTGTCGTGGCGATCGCCGGGCCCGGTGCCCGGGTTCCAGACGATCACCGTGTTGGTGTATTCGGGGGGTTCTTGTATGCGGCCGTCCGCGTCGAGCACGGTGCCGACCAGGATCGGTGCGCCGATCGCCTGTGCCGCCGCCTGAATCTCCTGGGCGGCCTCGGCATAGAGCAGCGGATCGATGTCCGACGAGTCCTCGGGCCAGATGACGAATTGCGGCTGTGGAGCGCTGCCCGCCCGCACATCCTCGGCCAGCCGCATCGTCTCGTGGACGTGGTTGTCCAGCACGGCTCGGCGCTGGTTGTTGAACTGCAGCCCAAGCCTGGGCACATTGCCCTGCACCACCGCCACGGTGACCGCCGGTTCGCCACCAGACCCGGTCCCCGCGTGCCGCACATGCGGCCATGCGAGCGCCGCCGTAAGCAACACCAGACAGATGCAGACCCCGGGCAGCAGCACTGCCGGCGGGCCGGCAGCGCGCGTCTGACCGCTCGCTCGCAGCCAACGCACAATCTCGAGGGCGATCGCGGTCAGGCTCGATCCCACCAGCACGACCGCCGTGGAGAGCACGGCGACCCCGCCGAGCTGGACCAACGGCAGCAGCGGGCCACTGGTTTGGCCGAACGCGGCCGCCCCCCAGGGAAATCCACCGAACGGGAAGACCGACTTCAACCACTCCTGCCCGGCCCAGAGCACCGCGAACCAGATCGGCCACCCGGGCAGCCGGCGCACCACGATCGCAAACAGGCCGAACAGCGCGGGATACAGCGCGCACACCGTCGCGAGCGCCACCCATGGCATGGAACCGACCAGCATGCTGATCCAAGGCAGCAGCGCCAGGTAGAAGACCAGGCCGAACAGGAATCCGTAGCCCAGGCCGCCCAGCAGCGTGGTGGCCGGGCGGGTCAGCACCCACGCCAGCAGCGCGAAGGCCACGACGGCACCCCACCACCAGTTCCTGGGCGGGAAGCTGACCAACAGCAGCCAGCCGGCTAGCACGGTAACGGTTAATCGTGGCAACCGCGGCATCAGCCAAGCCCGGATGGCGGTCAGCCGCGCTGCGAGAGCGCCGGTCGGTGCTTTGCGGGCGACCGTTGGGGCCTGCGGCGACGCTTCCTGCTCTGGTTCCGCTGGCTCTTGTGACGCCGGTATCTCGGGTTTCGGGCGGGTTTCCGGCTGCTCAATCGGGGGCTCGGCGACAGTGTCGGCGGATTGCTGCACCGGCCGACTGGGTCGGCGAGCACGGTGCCGATGCCGCGCCGTCGGACCATCGTTAGCCATGGATGACCGCACCCCGATGCACGGTTTGTCGACAGCTCGGCAGGGGGTCGGTCGGCTGCAATCGCGGTAATGCCGGCACCCGGGATCGCGGGTCGGTGGACCAGCGCTGGACGCCGTCGCGCGGCGCCGCCACATCCAGGGGCCCGGCGTCCCACACCGCGTAGGAGGCCGGCGCCCCGGGCACCAGGGTTCCCGCCGTGCCGTCCTGGACGCCGGCAGCCCGCCAGCCGCCGCGGGTCGCGGCCGCGAACGCCGCCCGCGCCGAAATTGCGCTGCCCGGGGTGTGGTGATTGACCGCCGCGCGCACGCTGCCCCAGGGATCAAGGCCCGTCACCGGGGCGTCCGATCCGAGCGCGAGGGGCACGCCTTGGGATGCTAACAGCGCAAAGGGGTTGAGTCCGCTGCCTCGCGCGGCGCCCAGGCGCTCGGTGTACATCCCGTCCCCGCCACCCCACAGCGCATCGAAATTGGGCTGCACGCTGGCGATGACGCCCCAGGCGCCCAGCTTTGCGGCTTGCTCGGCGCTCACCATCTCCACGTGCTCCAGGCGGTGCCCGCACCGGGCGACGGCGACCGCCCCGAGGTCCGCGACGACTCGTTCGAAGGCATCGACCACCGCAGAGACCGCCGCGTCGCCGATGACGTGGAAGCCCGCGGTCACTTCCGCCTCGGTGCAGGCGCGTACGTGCGCTTCGACGGCGTCGGGGTCGAGGTAGCAGGTCCCGGTGCACGCCGGCGCGTCGGCGTAGGGCTCGTGCAGCCAAGCGGTGCGTGAGCCCACCGCGCCGTCGACGAACAGATCACCGGCCAGCCCGCGGGCTCCGGTCTGTTCCATCAGCGCGCGGGCCTGTGCGGGTGTGGTCACCGCCTCGCCCCAGTAGCCGATCACTTCGACGCCGCTAACCCCGTCGCTCAACGTGCGCAGCTGCAACCAATCGTCCAGCCCGCCGATCTCGGGGCCGGCGCATTCGTGCACCGCGACGATCCCGGACGCGGCGGCCGCCCGCAGCGCCGCGGCTCGCGCGTCGGCGAGTTGCCCGGCTGTCAGCAGGTCACCGGCCGCCGCCCGGACCAAGTGGTGGGCATCGCCGGCCAGCGCCTGCTCGGCGGCGTAGCCGGCTGCCGTCGGCAGTTCCGGGACCAGCCGCCGAAGCCCGCTGGAAGCGAGCGCCGAATGGACGTCGATGCGAGACAGGTAGGCGGGCCGGTCGCCCAGCGCCGCGTCCAGGTCGGCCGTGCTCGGCGCGCTACGCTCCGGCCAGGTCGACTCGTCCCAGCCGTGCCCCCACACGGGTTGCCCGGGATGGGCGGCCGCATAGTCGGCGACCATCCGCAGACACTGCGCGCGAGAGGTGGCCGGCCGCAAATCCAGGCCGCTGATCGTCAGGCCGGTGGCGCTCAGGTGGATGTGGCTGTCGACGAATCCCGGCGTCACGAAGCCACCGTCGAGGTCGAGGACATCAGCGCCCGGAAACTGGCCGCGGCCGACGTCGTCGCTGCCCAGCCAGGCGATGACACCGTCGCGCACCGCCATCGCGGTGGCGTCGGGGTGAGTGGGGCTGTGCACCCGCCCGTTCAGCAGCAGCTTCACCAACGACTCAGTGCGAATCTGCGTCACACCGACAAATTACGTGCGCCCAGGCAAGACGGGTGGTTCGAAGTCGGTCACGTCGATCACTTCGCCGTCGATGAAGTCGCCGCGGCCCGCTGGAGACGTCTCGGTGATCAATGGCACCCGCACGGCGAACCTGCGCATCGCGATCGCGGCCAATCCGGGTCGGGCGGCCGCCCGTATCGGCGGCACCAGCAGCAACAGGCCCAGCGCGGTGGTGGCCAGCCCGGGGACGAGGATCAGACCGCTGGCCAGAGCGACCACAGCGCCATCGCTCAGCGCGACGCGCGGTTCCCGCAGGCCCAGTCGCAGCTGCGCGATTTGGCTGCTGAGCTGCCACCCGGCCAGCGGCGCCCACAGCACCAACCCCAAAACGAACGTGGCCAGCAACACCAACAAGGTCCAGCCGACGCCGATCGTCGCCGCAAGCCCGATGAGCACAATGAGCTCGACGACCGCGTAGCTAAGTAACAACCGCCGCATCATGTGAAGCCAACGTGCGCGGGCCGCGCCGAAGTTCCTGTTTCGGCGCACGACGCGGCTGCAGTTAGATAACTCTATGACCACGATTGAGATCGACACTCCGGATGGACCGATCGACGCGCTGCTCAGCATTCCCCGGGGGGACGGCCCGTGGCCGGGCGTGGTGGTGATCCACGACGCGATCCGCTACGTCCCAGACATCGAGGCCACCAACGACCACATCGCCCGGGCCGGTTACCTCGCGTTGAGCCCGAACATGTTCGCCCGCGGCGGCCGGGCCCGCTGCATCATGCGCGTCATGCGTGAGCTGCTGACCAAACGCGGCCGTGCCCTCGACGACATCCTGGCCGCGCGCGACCATCTGTTGGCGCGACCGGACTGCTCCGGGCGGGTCGGCATCGCAGGCTTCTGCATGGGCGGCGGATTCGCACTCATCATGTCGCCCAAGGGTTTTGGCGCCTCGGCCCCGTTCTACGGCACGCCGCTGCCGCGCAATCTCAACGAGACGCTGGATGGGGCGTGCCCGATCGTGGCGAGCTTCGGCGGCCGCGACCCGCTGGGTGTCGGCGCGCCCAAGAAGCTGCGCGAGGTGACGGCGAGCAAGCAGATCACCGCCGACATCAAGACCTATCCCGGTGCGGGCCACAGCTTCGCGAACAAACTCCCCGCGCAGCCACTGATCCGCGTCGCGGGGTTCGGCTACGACCAGGCCGCGACCGAAGACGCGTGGAGTCGCGTCTTCGCGTTCTTCAGCGAGCATCTGCGCGCGGACTAGGCTCCGTCCGAGCTTTGAGCTTCTCGGACAACACCGTCGCAAAGGTGTGGGTATCGCCCGGCCAGCGTGCGGACACATAGCTGCCATCGTCGACAACGAACGCCGGGCGCGAGTCGGTCGCCGTGTCCCGGACCATGCCCGAGGTCTTCAGCCGCCATTGTGGCGATCCGTGGGCAACGTCGCGGAAGTCCGCCGAATCCTCAAGGGCACGAGTGACTTCCGCCTGCACTGACATGTACCCGCCGGGCTGGCCCGCTTCTTCGGTGTAGGTCCGGTAGTAGTTGGGATCCCAGAAGCGGGTGACGCGGGTGAGCCGCCAGGCGGTGCGTTCCAGCGCCCACGTGAGCGCGGTGGTCTTGCGTCCGTAGAGCACCGAGCGACCGGTGGCGGGATCGACGCTGCGGGCCGCGAGCAGCACCCCATGACAGATCGCGGCCACGATCATCCCGCGACCAAACGCGTCCACCACAAGCCGTTGCAGAATCTCGCTGTCAATGAAGCTGCGCATTCCGCGGGCGCGGTGGCCGCCGGGCAACAGCAACGCGTCGATACCGTCGAGGCAGGCCTCCGCCCAGCTGACCGGATGCTGAAACTCATTGGAGCCCAGCATGTCCCGGTATGCCTCGCGACCATCCTTGTTCGCCCGCAGCGCCAGTCCGATCAGCGGGATGGCGCCCACTATCGGCAGCGCGGACCAGATGTCCAGGCCCCGGCCACTGACCATGATGTCGTCGGCGACCCCGGGCGCGCCGGTTTCGGTGGCGAAGACGACGCGGTGACCGTTGCGGGTCAAGACGCGCCAACTGACCGCGACCTCCGTCGGGTCGAAATCACGATCCGGAATCGGGATCAGGACGGTGCTCATCGTGGCGATCGCGAGGGCGGCATTAGCCGGGCGAAGCGGGTCGCCACCATCATGCGGGACTTACTTTGAGCTCGAGACCCACGTTGTTCTCCATGCCGCCGCGCAGCCTGGAAAAGAAATTGAATACCTTGCCCACGATGCCGTACCGCTTGCCGATTGCGTCGTAGACGGCACCCGTCTCCGACTTGTCCAACACCGCCGCGGTGCCCTCAACGGCCTCGCTCGTCGGACGCCCATTCATGGTGCAGGTCGCCATCGTCACGCGGGGCGTGTTGCGGATCCGCTTGACCTTCCACGAGTCCCCCACGGTGATCACCAGCAGCCGGTCCTTGTCCGCAGCGGCCCAGATCGGAGTGGGCTTGGGCCGGCCGTCCTTGGTGAACGTGGTCAGCAGGATGTATTGCGCCTTGGCGAGGTCGGCGAACGTGGGTGTCACGGTGTCAACCTACCTTGTTGACATTCCCGTGCGTTAAGTGAAAATATCGTTTTCAGTTAAAGTTCATTGCGCGACGGAAGCAGGGAAATGTGAGCGACCCGAAGCCACTGGCGTGGTTGCCGTTCTCCATCGCCGAAGCGGCGTTGGATTCCGACGGCGTAGATGCCGACCCGGCACCGGCGTGGTCGCACCTGCTGGACCGACTTCGCGAATCCGCGCGGGTGGTCGAATCCGACCCGGCGAACCGCAACGGGACCGATCTCGCCGCGGGCATGCGGCACCTGCTCGTGCTGCTCGCCGCGGGTATCGACGAGGTGTTGCGGTTCGACCCGGATCCGGTCCTGGCTGTGGCCGCCACCAGCACCGACGACGCGGTGACCTGGGGAATGGAGTGCCCCGACTGCATCTACACCCGCGCCGTGTTGCGTGGCGGCGAGAGCTACCGGCTGTTCGGGAATCGCGGCACCGCGCGCTACGTCGGGCTGCAGACGATGGACGGCATCGCGTCGACCGCCAACGAACTGGTCGACGAACTCGACGTCGACGCCGACGGCAACTTCGAGGTGGTGCTGTCGGCCGATCCGCACACCGGCAACTGGATGCGCATCGACGGCGAGAATCCCACCCTGACGGTGCGGCACTTCTTCTACGACTGGGACGCCGAGGTGCCGTCGTCGTTGCGCATCGAGCGGTTGGGCGACCGCGTGCAGTCCAGCGGCCATAGGGTCGACCGCCAGGCGGCGGTGTCGCGGCAGCTGGTCGCGCTGGGCGACTTCGTCCACGACAACCTGGCGTTCTTTCTCCAGTTCGGTGCCGCACCACCGACGAACGGCTTCCTGCCGGCGATCGATCGCAGCGATATGGGCGCAGCCGCGGAAAACCGGCCGGTGATCGGTCGTTGGGAGCTGGGCCCGGACGAGGCGCTCATCGTCGAAGTCGAACCACCCGAAGGCATTTACTGGAGCTTCTCCATCGGCAATCCGTGGTGGGAGACCATTCACTACGGCCGCCACCAGTCGAGTCTGAACGCGCATCAGGCCGTCGTGGATTCCGATGGCCTGGTGCGGGTGGTGCTCTGCGCCCGTGACCCCGGGGTGGCGAATTGGCTCGACACCGCCGGCTTCAGCAACGGGCCGATCATCCTGCGTTGCGTGCGGACCACCACCGCGCCCACACCGTCGACGCGGGTGGTGGCGTTCGACGACATCGCCGCGGAATTGCCCTCGGACACCATGAAGGTCACCCGCGAAGAGCGGACATCCATCCTCGCGGCTCGTCGCCGCGCCGTGCGGGAAAGGTTCGGACGATGACGTTCGCCGCCGACGAGCTGGAAGAAGGCGCTTGCGCCGCAACGGGTCTCGAGGACTTCGGCTCGCCCTACTATCGCGAGGGACTCGAACGCATCGTCGAGGCCCTCAACACCGAGGCGGACCTCAACGAGATGGGCCGGGTCATTCAGCACGCCACCATCAGCAACGCGCTGATCCAGCGTCTCAAGGTCGAAGACACCTACCGCCAGCACCCTGAGATCGACGACCAAGTGGTCGGCGGACCGGTGTTCGTGATCGGCTTGCCTCGCACCGGGACTACGGCCCTGAGCCAACTGGTCGCCGCCGACCCGCAGTTCCGGTCGCTGCGGACTTGGGAGTCCCAGGCGCCCACCCCGCCGCCGGAGGCCGCCACCCAGGACACCGATCCGCGGATCGAGCAGGCCGAGGCCGGCCTGAAGATGCTCGATGACATGTTCCCGCTGATGAAGACGATGCATAACTCCGAGGCCACCGCGCCGACCGAGTGCCAGGACCTGATGGGCATGAGCTTCCGCACCTTCCACTTCGACGGCGCCGTGCGCGCGCCCGCCTACTTGGCGTGGGTGATGCACTGCGACATGCGCGAGACCTACACGTTCCACCGGCGGGTGCTCAAGCTGCTGCAGTGGCACTGCCCACCGACGCTGTGGCACCTCAAGACGCCGGTGCACATGTTCTCCCTGGACGCGCTCGTTGAGGCCTATCCCAACGCCAAGTTCCTGTGGAGTCACCGCGATCCGGCCAAGGTACTGGGCTCGGTGTGCAGCCTGATCCAGTACGTGCGCAGTTGGAGCAGCGACCGCAACGACGCCAAGGAGCTCGGCGCCGAGCAACTCGACAGCTGGGTCGAGGCCATCCGGCGGGCAATGGATTTCCGTCGCCGGATGGGAGACGAGCGGTTCGCGGACGTCTCCTTCGCCGATCTGCAAACCGATCCGGTCGGCACCTTGCAATCCAGTTACGAATCCCTGGGTTTGACCTTCACGGACGACAGCCTGCAGGCCGTCACGCAGTGGGCGCACGGGCACAAACCCGGCTCCCGCGGTACGCACGACTACGACCTGGCCGACTACGGCCTGACCCCCGAAGGCGTGCGCGAGCGGTTCGCCGACTACCTCGCCACCTACGACGCAACCGCCTGACGTGACCGCGCCCCGCACCCGGCGACGCGACAAGCTCAGTCCGGACCCAACGATGCGCCGCGAGATCCTCGCCGCCGCGTCAACAGTGTTGCGCGAGCACGGCGTTGGCGGACTCGGCATCGCGGCGGTGCTGGACCGAGCCGGATTGAGCACCCGCGCGTTCTATCGCCATTTCGGCTCCAAGGAAGAACTCGTTGCCACGGTCTTCCTGGAGAGCGCTCGGGTAGAAACACGGCGGCTACGACGCCGGATGTCCACTGCCACAACGGAGATCGAGGCGGTGACCGCGTGGATCGACGGCCGACTGGACTTGGCGTTCGACGACAGCATCGGATCCGATCTACGCCGCCTGTCGCTGGAAGCCCAATCGCAGTCCCCCGGCCTCGTTCAGCCCGCCTACGCCGAGATGCTCAAGCCGCTGCGCGACGCGCTCGCACGTGGTCAGCAGGCCGGGGTGTTCCGCCACATCGACCCGGTTAGCGACGCCCAGTTCATCCACGGCGTGGTGTGGGCGGGCATCAACGAGCACTGGGCGACGGGTGATTGCGACCGCGAACACCTTCGCGAACGCATTCTGCAGTTCTGCCTGCGCGGGCTGGGCGTGACGACATGAGCAAAGGAGACTAGCGATGGATCTGGGTTTCGGTGGATCGACGGCCGTGGTCACCGGCGGCAGCAAGGGCATGGGGTTGGCCGTCGCCCAAACCCTTGCCGCCGAAGGCGCCAGCGTGGCAGTGATGGCCAGGGGCCGCGAAGCCCTCGACGCCGCCGTGGGCGCGCTACGCGAGGCCGGCGCGCCGGACGCCGTGGGAATCAGCGTCGACATGACCGATGCGCAGTCGATCGCCGACGGATTCGCCGCGGTGGACGAACGCTGGGGTCGACTCAATTGCCTGGTCCACACGATCGGGCCGGGCGACGGTTATTTCGAACAGCTGGACGACGCGGGATGGGACGACACGTTCGCGCTGGGCACGATGTCGGGGGTGCGGGCGATCCGCGGCGCGTTGCCGTTGCTGCGGACGGCGGAGTGGGCTCGCATCGTGACCTTTGCGGCACACTCGATTCAGCGGCAGAACCCGCGGATCGTCGCGTATACCGCATCCAAGGCGGCGTTGGCCAGCATCACCAAGAACTTATCCAAAAGCCTTGCCGCCGATGGCATCCTGGTGAATTGCGTCTGCCCCGGCACCATCGTCACCGCCAGCTTCACCGAAAACCTCAAAGACATCCTCGCCGCCGACGGCCTGGACGCGACCAACCCCGTCGACGTCATGACCTGGATCGACAAGAACTTTCATCAGCCCTGCGACCTCGGGCGCGCCGGCCTACCCGAGGAAGTCGCCTCCCTGACCGCTTACCTGGCGTCGCGCGCCAACGGCTATGTCACCGGAGCCACGGTCAACGTCGACGGCGGCTCCGATTTTGTGTAGCTGCGGCTTGGCGAGCAGACGCGAAAGTCCCCGACACGCCGACGATTTTGGCACTTTCGCGTCTGCTCGCGAGGGGAACTAGCCCTCCAGGTCGCCTTCGGTTTCCAGCAGCGCCTGGCGCAACCCGTCGAGGGTGTCGGCTTGCGGCTCGGCCCACATGCCGCGGCCGGCGGCCTCCAACAGCCGTTCGGCCATGCCGTGCAACGCCCACGGGTTGGATTCGGCCATGAACTTGCGGTTCTCCGGGTCCAAAACGTAACGCTCGGTGAGCTGTTCGTACATCCAATCGGCCATCACCCCGGCGGTGGCGTCGTAGCCGAACAGGTAGTCGACGGTCGCCGCCATCTCGAATGCGCCCTTGTAGCCGTGTCGGCGCATCGCGGCCATCCAGCGGGGATTGACCACGCGGGAGCGGAACACCCGGGTGGTCTCCTCGGACAGCGTGCGGGTGCGGATCGCGTCGGGCCGGGTGTTGTCGCCGATGTAGGCCGCCGGCGCCTGACCGGTGAGTGCCCGGACGGTGGCCACCATGCCGCCGTGATATTGGAAATAGTCGTCGGAGTCGGCGATATCGTGCTCACGGGTGTCGGTGTTCTTGGCGGCCACTGCGATGCGCCGGTACTGCCGGTTCATGTCGTCGACCGCCTCGCGGCCGTCCAGGCCGCGCCCATAGGCGAACCCGCCCCAGGCCGTGTATACCTGTGCGAGGTCAGCGTCGTCGCGCCAGTTGCGGCTGTCGATCAGCTGCAACAGGCCGGCCCCATAGGTGCCCGGCTTGGAGCCGAAAATCCTTGTGGTGGAACGTCGCGCATCGCCGTGCTGGGCCAGATCGGCCTGGGCGTGCGCGCGCACGTAGTTCTCGGCGGCGGGCTCATCGAGCTCGGCGACCAGCCGCACCGCGTCGTCGAGCATGGTCACCACATGCGGGAAGGCGTCGCGGAAAAACCCGGAGATGCGCACCGTCACGTCGATGCGCGGCCGGCCGAGCTCGTCCAGCGGGATCCGCGTCAGGCCGACGACGCGCCGTGACGCGTCGTCCCATACCGGCCGAACCCCCAGCAGCGCAAGCACTTCGGCGATGTCATCGCCGGCGGTGCGCATGGCCGACGTGCCCCACACCGACAGACCCACCGACTGCGGCCACCGTCCGTGGTCGTCGCGGTAGCGCTCCAGCAGCGAGTCCGCCAGTGCCACACCGGCTTCCCACGCCAGCCGCGAGGGTATCGCCTTGGGGTCCACGGAGTAGAAGTTGCGCCCGGTGGGCAACACGTTGACCAGGCCGCGCAGCGGGGACCCGGACGGGCCGGCCGGGATGAAATGGCCGTCTAGGGCTTTCAAGACCTGTTCGATTTCGGAGGCCGTGCCGGCGAGCCGCGGCACCACCTCGGTGGCCGCGAACCGCAATACCGCCGCGACATCGGTGTTGTCGGTGAGGCGGCCGGCGGCGTGCGGATCCCAGCCGCTGGCCTGTAGCGCCGCGAGCAATCCCCGGGCGGTGGCCTCGGCCTGGTCCACCGAAGACCGCTCGTCGCTGCCGTCCTCGGCCAAACCAAGCGCCTGCCGCAGGCCGGGCAGGACGTGCTCGCCGCCGAACAGCTGGCGGGCCCGCAGGATGGCCAGCACCAGGTCGAGTTCGGCTTCCCCCGTTGGCTTTTGGCCGAGAATGTGCAAGCCGTCGCGGATCTGGACATCTTTGATCTCGCACAACCAGCCGTCGATGTGCAGGATCATGTCGTCGAACGAGTCCTCTTCGGGCCGCTCGGTCAATCCCAGGTCGTGGTCCATCTTGGCGGCGCGGATCAGGGTCCAGATCTGCTGGCGGATGGCGGGCAGCTTGCCGGGATCCAGCGCGGCGACGTTGGCGTGCTCGTCCAGTAATTGTTCCAAACGCGCGATGTCTCCGTAGGTTTCGGCGCGGGCCATCGGCGGGATCAGGTGATCGACAAGAACCGCGTGCGCCCGCCGCTTGGCCTGGGTGCCCTCGCCGGGGTCGTTGACCAGGAACGGATAGACCAGCGGCAGGTTGGCCAGCGCGGCGTCGGGTCCGCAGGCCGCCGACATGCCGAGTGTTTTGCCCGGCAACCACTCCAGGTTGCCGTGCTTGCCCAGGTGCACGACGGCGTGCGCGCCGAACCCGGCATCCAGCCAGTGGTAGGCGGCCAGGTAGTGGTGGCTGGGTGGCAGATCCGGGTCGTGGTAGATGGCGACGGGGTTGTCGCCGAAACCGCGGGGCGGCTGAACCATCAGCACCAGGTTCCCGGCTCGCATTGCGGCGATGACGATCTCGCCGTCGGGATCGTTGGTGCGATCCACGAACAGCGCTCCGGGCGGCGGGCCCCAGTGCTCGGTCACCGCATCGGTGAGTTCGGCCGGAAGTGTGGCGAACCACGCCCGATAATCCTTGGCGGACAACCGGATCGGATTGCCGGCCAGCTGCGTGTCGGTGAGCCAGTCGGGGTCTTGTCCGCCGCGTTCGATCAGCGCGTGGATCAGCGCTGTGCCGTCCAGGCCGTCTGGGTCTCTGACACCGGGCAGATCGCCCACTTCATAGCCGTGATCGCGCATGGCCCGCAGCAGGGCGACGGCGCTGGCCGGGGTATCCAGGCCGACGGCGTTGCCGATGCGGGCGTGCTTGGTGGGATACGCCGAGAACACCAGGGCTACCCGTTTGTCGGCGGGCGCGACGTGCCGCAGCTGCGCGTGCCGGACCGCCAGCCCCGCCACCCGCGCGCAGCGCTCGGCGTCGGCGACATAGGAGATCAGCCCGTCATCGTCAATCTCTTTGAACGAGAACGGAACTGTGATGATGCGGCCGTCGAATTCGGGTACCGCGACCTGACTGGCCACATCGAGCGGGCTGAGGCCGTCGTCGTTGTCATACCACTGACTGCGGGGGCTGGTCAGACACAAACCCTGCAGTATCGGGATATCCAGGGCGGCAAGGTGTTCGACGTTCCAGCTGTCGTCATCGCCGCCGGCGGAGACCGTTGCGGGCTTCAGTCCCCCGGCGGCCAGCACGGTGACCACCATCGCGTCGGCGTCGCCGAGTCGTTGCAGCAGTTCGGGTTCGGCGGTGCGCAAGGAGGCGCAGTAGACGGGCAGCGGCCGCGCACCCGCATCCTCGATGGCCCGGCACAGCGACTCGACGTAGTCGGTGTTGCCGGCCAGATGCTGTGCACGGTAGTACAGCACCGCAATCGTCGGGCCGGTTGTGTCAGCGTCCGGCCGCCCCAACACTCCCCAGGTGGGAGTCACCACGGGCGCGCTGAACCCGAAGCCGGTCATCAGCACGGTGTCGGTCAAGAAGGAGTGCAGCTGACGCAGGTTGTCCACGCCGCCGTGGGCCAGGTAGATGTGGGCTTGCACCGCGATGCCCGCGGCCACCGTGGACAGGCCGGTCAGCTCGGCGTCGGCCGCCTGCTCGCCACTGACCAGCACGGTCGGGATCCCGCGGGCGATGACCGCATCAATGCCGCTTTGCCAGGCGCGATAGCCGCCCAGGATCCGAACCACCACGATCGACGTGTCGGCCAGCAGCTCGGGCAGCTCCGCCTCGGACAGCCGCGACGGGTTGGCCCAGCGATAGTTCTTGCCGCTGGATCGGGCGCTGATCAGGTCGGTGTCGGACGTCGACAGCAGCAGGACGGTCGGATCAGCCACCCATCATTCGTACCGCAGCGTCGCCGCGATACGTGCGGCGACCTCGGCAGCCACGAGTCGCGCGGGTTCGCCCGTCGCGGGGACGTACTGATCGGCCGCCTGGTCATACTCGGCGCCGGCGATTGACCCGTGGTCGGCCGCCAACTCCACTAAATCCACCGGCCAACCGATTCGCTCGAGCGCAGTGGCGAACGCTCGGCTGGCCGCGACCGGCACCGCGTCGTCTGCGAGTCCGTGCAGCAGCGTAAACGGGGCGCCGACATAACCCGGTGACAGCCTGACGGTCACGCATCGACCGGAGATGGGGTCGGGGGCCCTGAACGCACCGGCCAAGCACACGGTGTGTGAGATCTCAACAGCGAAAGCCGCTGCCTCGAGCGTCAGGCCTGCCGCCGCAGCACCGCCCAACGACCAGCCCACCAGCACGAGGTCGCGATAGCCGTGTGCACCGACCCTGGCGAATTCCACCGACCGCAACAGATCGGCACGCCCGCCGTCGCGAGCATGGGAATTCCAATCCGGCGCCACGACTGCCGCACCGTGGCCCGCGAGCAAGCCGGCCAGGGGCCGGACGGCAGCGCGGGCGTCGGCCTGCATGCCGTGCCACAGCAGGATCGTGGGTTGTGCGGCCCCGCCATTGAAGCCATAGACGTCAGCCAACCGCCCTGGGGCGTACTCCACCGTTTTCACGGCAACTCGTGTGCCCGGCGGTGACACAATGAAACCCGTGTCTGTCACCGGAAAGACAATCGCCGTAACTGGCGGGGCTCGCGGAATCGGCCTAGCCACCGCCACCGCGCTGCACGCCCTGGGCGCCAAAGTGGCAATCGGTGATCTCGACGAAGCCGCCGCAAAGGATGCGGCCGGCCGGTCGGGGTTGCCGGTTTACCACAATTTGGACGTGACGGATCGCCGATCCTTCACCGACTTTCTCGACAACGTCGAAAACGAACTCGGACCGATCGACGTGTTGGTGAACAACGCCGGCGTCATCGCGGTCGGAAGCGCGGTCGACGAGGCCGACGCGGTCTCGAAGCGAGTGCTTGATGTCAACATCTGGGGCGTAGTGCTGGGGACCAAGCTGGGCGCCCAGCGAATGTTGGCCCGCGGCCGCGGCCACATCATCAACATCGGATCGGTAGGCAGTGTGGTGCCGGGTGCGGGCCTGGCAACCTATGCGGCGACAAAGCATGCCGTGCTCGGATACACCGACACCGTTCGCCTGGAAAACCGTGGCCGCGGCGTGCACTTCTCGGTGATCATGCCGACTTTGACCAACACCGAGATGATCGCCGGTTTCGGACAAGCGCGGGGCTTCAAGAATGCCGAGCCGGAAGACGTGGCTCGGGCGGTGGTCGACGTGATCGCCAAACCCAAACCCCGGGTTTTCGTTCCCCGTTCGATCGGCATCGCCATCTCTGCGCAGCGCCTCATGCCGCAACGCGTTGCGGAGGCGCTGGGACGCGCGTTGGGGACCGACCGTGTTTGCACCAGCGATCTCCAAGCCGAGAAGCGCGCGGCCTATGCGCGGCGCACGGGAACATCCTGAATTTGTGTCCGGCACGTTTCACGACGATGTCAAACTGATTGCCCCGCAGTTCATCTCGGCGAGAGTCATATAAAATTCATACGGCGCCGGCAGCACCGACTTGATAGCGTGAGATCGCGGGTTCAGCCGCCCGGTCGGAGGTGCAGTGAAAACCCTATACGTGGCCGCGCCGCTATTTGCCGTCGCGGCCATGCTCGCCCCCGCGGTGGCTCATGCCGACCCCCAAGACGACTACGTCAGCCGCAACGGTAAGGCGGTATGCGCGGCCCTCGACAAGGCCCAGACCGGCGGCGATATTTTCCGGCTCTCCCTCACCATCGCGCACGCCGGCGGATTCAGTCTCAAGGACGCGGCGAACGTCATCGCCCGATCGGCCGTCGCCGACTGCCCGTGGGAAGAAGCAAAAGTCAGACAAGCCGGCAACTCGGCGGGCAGCGCGGCGACTCCCCCGGCCTAGACATGCCACCGCCTGCCTAAGCTCCGATCCATGACAGTGGACGAACGCGGGCGCAGGGGACTTCTCAGCGCCGGCGCGCTCAAACGACTTCTGGTCGGCACCGTGCTCGCCACCCTTCTGCTCGGAGCGCAAGAAGGCGGCAAACCGTGGCATGCGGCCTGCTGGATTATCGTCGGGGCGATTCTCGCGACGCTGACCGAGGCCTACGGCACGCATCTGTCCACCCACCGCGACGAGCGGGTTCGGGACTACCTCAGGGGCCTCGCGCGCAGCATCGCTTACGAGTCGATATTCATTGTCGCCGCGCTACCGACGGTGCTCTTTCTCGTGCTGGCCGCCGCCCTGCATTGGCGCGACGACCACCAAAACCCCAATGGCAGTTGGTCTGTCGGCTACACCACGATCGGCCTCAACATGAACGTGGTGTTGCTGTTCATCCTGGGGATTGTCGCGGCGCGCCAAGGGGGTTTCGGTCTGCGGTGGATCCTGTTGTTCGGCGTGTTCAACGCCTGCCTCGGCCTGGCCATCGTCAACGTCGACCTCGAACTGCGGTAATTGGGCGATCAGGCGGTACGCATGTCGGATACCGGGTATGCCGCCTCCCACGTCGCCGGACGCAACCAACCCCGCCCTTCCGGACGAGCCTTCGCAATCGGCATAAGCGAGCGGAGTTTAACCTCCCTTCCAGGGGGCGCAATTCGGGTCAAACCGGGAGGATTTCCATGACGACACCCCGCCAGTCCCGACCGTGGCACCGGCGCATTCTCGTTGGGGCCGCGTCTGCGGCGTTAATCGCTGCCGTCGGAATTACCGTGTCCGGGCCAGGCGATCTGAGTACCGCGTCGGACGACACAACGGGCACGCGCATCCCGTCGTCGGCGAGCTTCTCGCTCATTGCGACCGGATGGTGGACGCCGGATCCGACGGCGCCCCCGGCCGCGGAGCACCAGACGGCGCCCCCAGCGGTGGCACCCCGCGCGGCGCCAGCCCCAGCGGTGGCACCGCCGCCGCCTCCGCCATCGGAGCTGGTGTTTCGCCACGAGCCGTTGACGGCCGTTGTGTCGATCACCCATAACGCCAACAAGCCTGCGGTGGGTTGCGTGTATAGGTCCGTTGCGGTGGCGGGCGGGGCGAACATAATCCACTACGACCACTCCGTGAACTTCACCGTAACCGGATCTGCGGAGACCAGGGTCCATGTCGGTGACGGACCAGCAACAGGCTCGACCTTTCACGTCACCGTGACGTGCGGCAACGGCCTGTCGGCCAGCCAGGACGTCCGATACTGAGTGACGTCTTCGCCCTGCTAGGCCAACGACGTACCGTGAACCATGCCGCGTGACCGTGACGCCGATGCCTGCCCGGGTGCGCTGCAGGTGCACCAGGCCGCCGACGGTGCAATGGCACGGATCCGGCTGCCCGGCGGCATGATCACCGCCGCGCAACTGGCGACCTTGGCCGACGTCTCGACGCGGTTGGGCTCGGGAACTTTGGAGCTGACGGCCCGTGGCAACGTGCAGGTGCGCGGCATCACCGAGGTCGAAGCGGTCGGCGACGCGATCGCCGCCGCCGGGCTGTTGCCGTCCGCGACGCACGAAAGGGTCCGCAACATCGTGGCGTCACCCTTGTCCGGCCGGGCCGGCGAGCGCGTCGACGTGCGGGATCGGGTCGGCGAGCTGGACGCGGCGATCTGCGCCGAACCCGGCCTCGCCGAGCTGGGCGGACGGTTCTGGTTCAGCCTCGACGACGGCCGCGGTGACGTGTCCGGCCTGGGCGCCGACGCCGGCGTGCACTGGTTCGACGACGGCTGCGCGCTGCTGCTGGCCGGGCGCGACACCGGCAGTGCGACTGGCAGTCAGTGAGGTCGCCGACGCGCTGGTCGGCGTTGCGTTGCGGTTCCTCGAAATCCGCGGAAAAGCTTGGCGTGTCAGCGAATTGGCTTGCCCAGGCGATCTCATACCCGGCGCCGAGCTGAGCGCCCAACCCTTCCCGCCCGTCACCACCGCACCGGTCGGCTGGATACCCCAGACCGACGGCCGTGTCACGCTGGGCGCCGCCGTCCCGTTGGGGGTACTGCCCGCCCGCGTCGCGGAGTACCTGGCCGCGATCGAGGCCCCGCTGGTGATCACCCCGTGGCGATCGGTGCTGGTGTGCGACCTGAGCGAAGAGGTGGCGGACGTGTCGCTCCGGGTGCTGGCGCCGCTGGGCCTGGTGTTCGACCAGAACTCGCCCTGGCTGACCGTCAGCGCCTGCACCGGCAGCCCCGGGTGCGTGCACTCGGCCGCCGACGTGCGAGCCGATGCGGCGCTCGCATTGGAGACGCATTCGGGCGTTCACCGTCATTTCGTCGGCTGCGATCGGGCCTGTGGCAGCCCACCGACCGGGCAGGTGCTGGTCGCCACCGGCGACGGGTACCGCGCAGTACGCCCGTAGGGTGAGCGAGTGCTCGACTACATCCGCGACGCGGCGGAGATCTATCGCCAGTCGTTTGCGGCTATCCGCGCCGAGGCCGATCTCGCGCGGTTCCCCGTCGACGTCGCGCCCGTCGTGGTGCGGTTGATCCATACCTGCGGCCAGGTCGACGTCGCCGAGGACGTCGCCTTCACCGACGACGTCGTGGTCCGGACCCGCGCCGCCTTGCGAAGTGGCGTCCCCGTCTTGTGCGATTCCTCGATGGTGGCCGCCGGGATCACCTCCGCACGACTACCCGCCGACAACCGGGTCGTGTCGCTGGTCGCCGATCCGCGCGCGGCCGAGCTGGCCGACCGTCGGCACACCACCCGCTCGGCGGCCGCCGTGGAGCTGTGGGCCGATCAGCTGGCCGGCGCGGTCGTGGCCATCGGCAATGCGCCCACCGCGCTGTTCCGGCTGCTGGAACTGATCGACGAGGGGGTGTCGCCGCCGGTCGCGGTGCTGGGCGGGCCGGTCGGATTCGTCGGGTCGGCGCAGTCCAAGCAGGAGCTCATCGACCGGCCGCGCGGCATGTCGTATCTGGTCGTGACCGGCCGTCGCGGCGGCAGCGCCATGGCAGCCGCCGCCGTCAACGCGATTGCGGCCGAACGAGAATGACGGCTCGGGGCACGCTTTGGGGAGTCGGGCTGGGGCCGGGCGACCCCGAGTTGGTGACCGTCAAGGCCGCCCGGGTGATCGGCGAGGCCGACGTGGTGGCCTATCACAGCGCGCGGCACGGTCGCAGCATCGCCCGCGGAATCGCCGAACCCTACCTGCGGCCGGGTCAGATCGAGGAACACCTGATCTATCCGGTGACCGTCGAAACGACCGATCATCCCGGCGGCTACGCCGGTGCGCTCGAGGACTTCTACGCCGACGCCACCCGGCGCATCGCCGCACACCTGGATGCCGGGCGCAACGTGGCCCTGCTGGCGGAGGGCGATCCCGCTGTTCTACAGCTCCTACATGCATCTGCACACCCGGCTGACGCAGCGGTTCGACGCGGTCATCGTGCCGGGCGTGACGTCGGTGAGTGCCGCGTCGGCGGCCATCGCGACACCGCTGGTGGCCGGCGACGAGGTGCTGACCGGTGTTGCCGGGCACGTTGCCGGTCGCGGAGCTAACGCGCCGGCTCGCCGATGTCGACGCCGCGGTGGTGCTCAAGCTGGGCCGCTCGTATCACAATGTCCGCGAAGCACTTTCGGCATCGGGCCAGCTTGACGGCGCGTTCTATGTGGAGCGCGCCAGCACCCCGGCGCAGCGCATATTGCCCGCCGCGGACGTCGACGAAACCCGGGTGCCGTACTTCTCACTGGCCATGCTGCCGGGCGGCCGCCGCGCCGTGAAGCCAACGGCCGGCACGGTCGCGGTGGTGGGGCTGGGGCCCGGTGACCGGGACTGGATGACACCGCAGAGCCGCCGCGAGCTGGCCGCCGCGACCGATCTGGTCGGCTACGGCACCTACCTGGACCGCGTCCCGGTGCGCGACGGGCAGCGGCGTCACCCCAGCGACAACACCGACGAACCCGCGCGTGCGCGGCTGGCGTGTGCGCTGGCCGAAAGGGACCACGCCGTCGCGGTGGTCTCCTCCGGCGATCCGGGGGTGTTCGCGATGGCCACCGCCGTCCTCGAAGAAGCCAAGCAGTGGCCTGACGTCCGGATCCGGGTGATTCCGGCGATGACGGCCGCCCAAGCCGTCGCCAGCCGGGTCGGCGCCCCGCTGGGGCACGACTACGCGGTGATCTCGTTGTCCGACCGACTCAAACCGTGGGATGTGATCGCCAACCGCCTGGCCGCCGCGGCCGCCGCCGACTTGGTGCTGGCCATCTACAACCCGGCGTCGAAGTCGCGGACCTGGCAGGTCGGCGCGATGCGCGACCTGCTGCTGGCCCACCGCGAACCCGGCACGCCGGTGGTGATCGGCCGCAACGTATCGGGCCCCGACGAAGACGTCAAGGTGGTGCGGCTGACCGACCTGAACCCCGCCGAAGTGGACATGCGCTGCCTGCTGATCATCGGGTCGTCGCAGACCCAGTGGCACTCAGGCGATTCGGGAGATCGTGTGTTCACTCCGCGGCACTACCCGGAATGACTTCGCCTACGATGCACTGATGCGGTGTGAGGTTGCGCGAGAGGCGCTGTCGGCGCGGCTGGACGGCGAGCGTCCGGAGGTGCTTGCGCAGCAGGTCGACGCCCATCTGGAATCGTGCGGGCGGTGCCGCACCTGGCTGATCGGCGCGGCCGCGCAAACTCGCCGGCTGGCCTCGATTGAGCCCGGGCACGGACCGGACCTGGTCGACAAGATCATGGCGAGTCTCAACGAGGGCTTCACCCCTCGGCAACGCTGGATGCGCGCGCTTCGGTCTCGCTACCGGCGCTGGGGCCTCATCGCCATCGGTGTGTTCCAGGTGGCGATCGCGGCGGCGCAAATCGGCGGATTCGATTTCGGCATGGTCTCCCACACGCACGGGGCGACGTCGGGCGAGCACTTGATGCACGAGTCCACTGCGTGGCTGCTGGCGCTGGGGCTGGCGATGATCGCCGCCGGGTTCTGGCCCGTCGCGGCGGTCGGCGTCGCGGCGATCGTCGGCGCGTATTCGGTGGCACTGGTGGGCTACGAGGTGGTCGACGTCTTCGAAGGCGAAGAGACCGCCGCACGCATCGCCAGTCACGTGCCCCTGCTGGTGGGCTTCACGTTTGCGTTGCTGGTGGCGCGGGAACGACTAGGTGCGCGCAGGCCGCGATCCTCGGATGGCTCAGACGAACCCGGCGACGTTCCGGAGCAGTCCACCGGCCGGCGACGCGGGCATCTGTGGCCCATCAACGCGACCTCTACGACGGCCCGTCGTAGACCTTCCGGGCCCGCGGGATTAAGGTGGTTGGCCATGACCGCGTCAAGCGACGACGAGGCCGTTACCGCACTCGCCCTGGCGGCGGCACGCGGCAACGAACGGGCGCTCGAAGCGTTCATCAAGGCCACCCAGCATGATGTGTGGCGGTTTGTCACTTATCTGTGCGATGCGGGCAGCGCGGACGACCTGACCCAAGAAACCTTCCTGCGGGCGATCGGCGCCATCGAGCGATTCGGCGGACGATCCAGCGCTCGAACCTGGCTGCTGGCCATCGCGCGCCGCGTCGTCGCCGACCACATCCGCCATGCCCAGTCGCGGCCCCGCACCGCCGCGGGCGCCTACCCCGAACACCTGACTTACGGCGACCGCCACGCCCGGGGGTTCGAAGACCTCGTCGAAGTGACCACGATGATCGCCGGACTCAACGCCGAACAGCGCGAGGCCCTGTTGCTCACCCAGCTGCTAGGACTCCCCTACGCCGACGCGGCCGCGGTGTGCGGCTGCCCGGTGGGCACCATCCGTTCTCGCGTGGCCCGCGCCCGTGACGCGCTGCTGGCCGACACCGAACGCGACGACCAGACCGGTTAGCCAGCGTCGATCGCCGCGATCCAGTCGGCTGCCTGCTGCACGGTACCCACCGCCATCACCCCTTCGGGCAGCGGCGGACGCGCCACCATCACCACCGGAATCTGTAGCGCGGCAGCAGCATCCAGCTTCGGCCGGGTCATGTCGCCGCCGCTGTTCTTGGTGACCAGCGCGTCGATCCGATGCTCGGCCAGCAGCGCGAGTTCGTCATCGAAGTGATACGGCCCGCGCGACAACACCAGTTCGTGATGGCGCGGCAAGTCAGTGTCCGGCGCGGTGACCGCGCGGATCAGAAACCACGCGTCGCTGGCGGCGAAGGCCTTGACACCCGAACGGCCGGTGGTGAGAAACACCCGCGAAAAGCGTTGCTCGGCAACAGCTTCTGCCGCATCCGTGTCGGATGCGGCAGACGATGGCGTCGCCCGGATCCCACGCGGGCCGGGCCAGCACCAGATGCGGCAGGGCGAGTTCGCGACACACCTGCGCGGCATGCGCGGTCATGGTCGCCGCGAACGGGTGGGTGGCGTCGATGACGGCGTCGATGCGTGCCTCGTGCAGCCAACTCCGCAGGCCGTCGACGCCGCCGAATCCGCCGATTCGCACCGAGCCGATTGGCAGGGCCGGGTCCGGAACCCGCCCGGCCAGCGAGCTGATGACATCGACGTGTTGGTGCAGCCGCGCGGCCAACTCCCGGCCCTCCGCGGTGCCGCCGAGCAGCAGTACACGCATCAGTGAGCCGGCCGGCTGCGACGTGCGACCGAATACAGATAGCTGTCGGTGAAGCCTTCGGCGGCAAGCACGTCGCCGACGACGATGACGGCCGTCTTGGTGATGCCGGCGTCGTGCATCTGCCCGGCGATGCCGGCCAGCGTGCCGCGCAGTACAGTCTGTTGTGGCCAGCTCGCGAAAGCCACTACCGCAGCCGGTGTTTCGGCACGGTAGCCCCCGGCCAACAGCTGCGGGACGATGCTGTCGATCTGTGCCGCGGCCAGGTGCAGGACCAGGGTGGCACCGGACTGGGCCAGGTTGGCGAGTTCTTCGCCGGGCGGCATGGGTGTCGACAGGGTGGCCACTCTGGTCAGCGTCACGGTCTGCGCTACTCCCGGCACGGTCAGCTCGCGCTTGAGAGCCGCGGCAGCTGCGGCGAAAGCCGGTACGCCAGGAACGATCTCGTAGCCGATGCCCAGCACGTCGAGTCGGCGGCACTGCTCGGCCAGCGCGCTGTACAGCGACGGGTCACCGGAGTGCAGCCGCGCCACGTCGTTGCCGGCGGCGTCGGCATCTGCCAGTTCGTTGACGATCTGCTCGAGCGTCAGCGGGCCGGTGTCGACGATTTTCGCTCCGGGCGGGCAGTGCGCCAGCAGGTCGTCGGGCATGATCGACCCCGCGTAGAGGCACACCGGGCAGCTTTGGAGGAGCCGCTGGCCGCGGACGGTGATCAGGTCCGCCGCGCCGGGACCCGCGCCGATGAAATACACGGTCACTTGGTGAACACCCACTGGGTGACGGGCATCTGCGGGCGCCAGCCGGTGAACCCGCCCAGCGGCTCGCTATGGTAGTGCTGGAATCGCCGCAGTTCGCCACCCAAGGTCGAATAGGCCTGCGCCAGTAGGGCTTCCGATTCCGTGGTGACCGCGTTGGCGACCAGGCGTCCTCCGTAGGGCAGCTTGGCTACGCAGACGTCGACGAGTCCCGGCGTGGTGAGGCCGCCGCCGATGAAGATCGCCCCCGGCGCGTCGACACCGTCGAACGCCTCGGGGGCGTCGCCGCGCACGTCGATGCTCACACCGAAAGCCGCGGCGTTGAAGCCGATGTTGCGCCGGCGCCGCTCGTCGCGTTCGAACGCCACCGCGGTGCAGCCTCGCCAACTGAGGCACCATTCGACGGCGATGCTGCCCGAGCCCGCACCGACGTCCCACAACCGCTCCCCCGGCCGCGGCGCCAGCGCCGCCAACGTCGCCGCGCGGATCCCCTGCTTGGTGATCTGCCCGTCGTTCATGAAGGCGTCGTCGGGCAAGGGCGAGATGCGCTCGTCGGGCAGGTAAAGCACGGCAACCACATTGAGGTCGTCGACCTCCTCGGGCGCGCGCTCGGCCCACTCCCGCGCGGTGCCGTCGCGGCGCCGTTCCCTGGGGCCGCCGAGCTGTTCGAGCACGCTGAATTGGGAAGCGCCGCGGCCATGCTCGTTGAGCAGTAGCGCGAGCGCCTTCGGCGTGGACCGGTCGCTGGACAGCACGATGGCCTGGCCGCCGCGGCGTACCGCGGTGGCCGGCGCGGCGGTCACGAGGCTGATCACCTCGGTGTCATGGACGTTCCAACCCATCCGCGCGCACGCCAGCGTCACCGCCGAGACATGCGGCAACACCCGGACCCGCTCCGGCCCATATAGCCGAATCAACGTGCCGCCGATGCCGTGCATCAGTGGATCACCGCTGGCTACCACGTGGATGTCGGGTCCGTCGACGGGCAGGGCTTGCAGCGCAGGCAGCATCGGTGACGGCCACTGCCGTCTGGGCGCGGGCACCGTGTCATCGAGCAGGTCCAGTTGTCGCGGTGACCCGTAAATGACGCTGGCTCTGCGTAATTCATGCCGGGACGCCTCAGACGAGCCCCGCCATGCCGTCGGCGCCGATTCCGACGACGATGATCATCGCGGCATCCTGCGCCAGACGAATCTGGGGCAGCAGCCGCACGGCCGTCCACAGCCGCAATGCCCGCGGGATCCACACCATGCGCCGCCCCTTGGCCAGCGCCCGCGCGGTCGCCGCGGCGACCTGGTCCGGGGTGCTGGACAGCGGGGCGGGCGGCATGCCCTCCGTCATACGCCCGATGACGAACCCCGGCCGCGCGATCAGCAGCCGCACCCCGGTGCCGTGCAGGGCGTCGGCCAACCCGCTGGCGAAACCGTCGAGACCGGCCTTGGCCGAGCCGTAGACGTAATTTGCGCGGCGCACCCGCACCCCGGCCACCGAGGAGAACACCACCAGTGACCCGCGGCCCGCGGCCCGCATGGCATTGGCCAGGTGGGTGAGCATGCTGACCTGCGCAACGTAGTCGGTATGCACGACGGCCACCGCGTGCGCGGCATCGGTCTCGGCGCGGGCCTGGTCGCCGAGGATCCCGAAGGCCAACACCGCGGTGCCGATGGGGCCGTGATCCTCGATGATCGAGGCGACCAGCGGCCCGTGCGAGGCCAGGTCGTCGGCGTCGAACTCCCTGGTGTGCACCGCCGCTGCCCCGGCCGCCTTCAGGGTGGCCACCTCATCGTCGAGACGGTCGGCATTGCGTGCCGCCAAGACCAGCGTCACCCCAGGAGCCAGGCGCCGCGCAAGCTCGACACCGATCTCACTGCGGCCGCCCAGAATTAGTACCGGACCGGCGCCCGTGTCATCCACGGCTGCGATTATCGCCTGCGCTAGCGTGAGGGGTGATGCCGCACACCACCACCCGACTCACCGATGACGCGCTGGCGTTTTTGTCCGAACGCCATTTGGCGATGCTGACCACGCTGCGCGCTGACAATTCGCCGCATGTGGTGGCGGTCGGCTTCACCTTTGACCCCAAGACCCATATCGCGCGGGTCATCACCACCGGCGGGTCGCAGAAGGCGGTCAACGCCGACCGCGGCGGAGTGGCCGTGCTCAGCCAGGTCGACGGCGCCCGCTGGCTGTCGCTCGAGGGCCGATCGATCGTGAACAGCGCGATCGACGCCGTCCGTGATGCCGAGTTGCGTTACGCCCAGCGTTACCGCACCCCGCGCCCGAATCCTCGACGGGTGGTCATCGAGGTCCAGATAGAACGGGTACTCGGATCGTCGGATCTGCTCGACCGCAGCAACAGCGACTAATTTTCGGTCTCAGCGTCTCCTCAGTCGGGCTGCCGTAGTCATAACCTGGTGAATGACGTGACGAAACAAGCGCTCACCAAGGTCCCGGCCGTGACCTTGGGCTTTTGGGTCATCAAGGTGTTGGCGACGACGCTGGGCGAGACCGGCGGTGACACCGTCACCATGACCCTGAACTGGGGCTACGTGGCCGGCGTCATCCTTTTCGGCGTCCTGCTGGTGGCATTGGTCGCCGCGCAGATCATCGCCAAGCGTTTTCATGCGGCGCTGTACTGGGCGACGATCGTGGCGTCGACGACGTTCGGCACCGTGCTGGCCGATTTCGCCGACCGATCGCTGGGTATCGGCTACACCGGCGGATCGCTTCTGCTGCTGGGTTGCCTCCTGGCCACCTTGGGGCTGTGGCGTTGGACGCAGGGCACGGTGTCGGTCAGCACCGTTTCGACGCCGAAAGTCGAGGCGTTCTACTGGGCGACCATCACGTTCTCGCAGACGCTGGGCACCGCGTTGGGAGATTGGCTCGCCGACACCCGCGATTTTGGCTACGAACGCGGCGCATTGGTGTTCGCGGCGGCGCTCCTCGCGGTCGTGGCCGTGTATTACTGGACCGCGGTGTCGCGGGTCACCTTGTTTTGGGTGGCATTCATCCTGACGCGGCCGCTGGGCGCGACCGTGGGCGATTTCCTCGATAAACCGGTCGCGCATGGCGGCCTGGCGTTGAGCCGCCCGCTGGCCTCGGCGGCTATCGCGGCGATCATCATCGTTTTGCTAGTTTTGCTCCCGCAACGCGCTGGACGCCATCCCGGGGCATCCACGCCGTGAGGGTCCTCCTCGTCGAGGACGAGCCACGTTTATCGGCGACGCTATCCAGGGGGCTAAAGGCGGAGGGTTTCGTGGTCGTCGCTGTCGGTACCGGCATCGACGGCCTGTACGAGGCGGTCTCACACCAGTTTGACGTGGTGATTCTCGACATCATGCTCCCCGGCCACAGCGGGTACGAGGTGCTGCGCCGAATGCGGTCGCAGGGCGTGTGGACACCGGTGCTGATGCTGACCGCCAAGGACGGCGAATACGACGAGACCGATGCGTTCGACCTCGGGGCAGATGACTATCTGACGAAACCGTTTTCATTTCGGGTGCTCGTGGCGCGACTGCGCGCGTTGGAGCGTCGCGGTGCCCCCGAACGGCCCGTGGTGTTGACCGCCGGGACGCTGTCACTGGATCCGGCTCGGCACACGGTCGAACGGGAGTCGACCCCAATCACGTTGACTCCCCGCGAGTATGGGCTGCTGGAATTTCTCATGCGCAATAAGGACACCGTCGTAACGAAGGCCGAGATCTTGAGCAACGTGTGGGATGCGCACTATCAGGGCCCGGACAACGTCGTTGAGGTTTACGTGGGCTATCTACGGCGCAAGATCGATGTTCCCTTTGGTACCAACACGATCGAGACGATCCGCGGCGCCGGTTACCGCTTGTTGTGCTGAGGTAACACCACGGACATCGTGGTTCCGCCGCCGGGACGATCGTCAATGGTTACCGCGCCGCCATGCGCCGCCACGACCTCGGCGACGATTGCCAGCCCCAGGCCTGTTCCTCCGCTACTGCGGGCCCGGTCTGAGTCCAGACGCACGAACCGCTCGAATACCCGGGCCCGCTCGGCGGCAGGGATACCGGGACCATCGTCACTGACGGTGATGGTGGCGTCACCGCCTCGGCCGCCAACATGGACTTCGACGCGCGATTTTGCATGGCGCACAGCGTTATCCACGAGATTGCGGATCACCCGCGACACCGCACCCGGGTCACCGATGAAACACACAGCGGAGATATCGGTGTGGATCGTGCACCCGGCGTCGCGCCGTGCGCGATTCACCTCGACCTCCGCAAGATCGCCGAGGAGCACTTGCTCTTTGCGCAAGATCAGACTTTGCTCGTCGGCACGCGCCAGCAGCAGCAGATCTTCGATCAGCAGGCGCATGCGCTGCGCCTCCGGAAGCAGGGTGTTGATCGCCAACTCTGCATCGAGTAGCTCGGGGTGAAGCTCGGTCGCCTCCAACCCAGAGATGATGGTGGCCAGCGGGCTGCGTAATTCGTGCGAGGCGTCGCCGAGGAACCGTCGTTGCGCGCGATGGCCGGCTTCGATGCGCGACAGCATTTCGTTCATAGTGACTGCCAGGGCGGCAATTTCGTCGCGACTGTCGGGTACGGGCACCCGCTCGGCCAAGTCCGACGAGGAGATTTCGGCCACCCTGTTGCGGATCGCGTCTACCGATTTCAGTGAGCGGCGAACGAGTCCGTAGGTCGCCGCTGCCACTACCGCGACGATAAGCGGTGCGCCGCAAGCCAATAGCAGCGCCACCGTCCGAGCAGTCGTCTCGACCGCCTCGCTGCCACCGCCGACGAGCACCGTGTACTCACCGGATGGCGTGTTGACCCGTTGACCACTCAATCGCATGTCGTCGTTGGGGACCGCGTCGTCGGACATACCGCGGCGCAAATTGAGGTCGAATGCGGTTACCGGGATTATTGGTGTGTCAGGAGCGGAGCCGGCTCGCGCTGTTACCTTGCCATCGGGCGCGATGACTTGTATTGCGACCACGCGTTGGTTGGTGGTCAACAGCGCACGGTCGAGCTCGTCAGGCGAGCCGGATTGCAGGGCCTCGACGATGTAACGAACTCTGCCGGCGGTGGCGTCATCGACTCCCCCCAGCAACCACCGGTATAGGATCGCGACGAATCCCCCGCCTGCCAGCGCAAGCGCAAAAAATACGACGATCGCCGATACCGCGGCTGAGCGCGCAGAAATGCCCAAGTTGGGGAGGCGCACGCAACGCGCGATCCTGTTTCCCCAAACCGGCCGTACGGCAGACACTCCCATAGCTTGATTCTGCAGCGCTGAGGATCTGCTGAGAACACCGATAGCGCAGTAACAGCGGAGCCGTCATGCGCGAACTACCTATACAAGGCCTACGAGAGCTTCTCAGCGGCTTCTCAGCGGCCCGCTCATAGGCTGGCGCTCGGATGGTGAAAACTGCACGCTTCGCCACTAGTTAGGGGAAATAGTGAGCTACCAGACTGATTCGATCTCCCGGCCCGAGCCCCTTGAACCAGATGCGGTCGTCGACGGTCTAACCGCCGCTGTCAATACGCTGGCCCGGCCGCGCATGCGCGGCTGGATTCACCTCTACTGCGCCGTCGCGGCATTTTTCGCCGGTACCGCACTGGTCGTGATGTCGTGGGCAGTGGCATCCAAGCAAGCCGGCCTTTCGACGCTGGCGTACGCGCTAGCTATCGTGGCTATGTTTGCTGTCAGCGCCATCTATCACCGCGTTCATTGGGAGTCAGCGGACGCCAGGAGATGGATGCGTCGTCTCGACCACTCGATGATCTTCGTTTTCATCGCCGGCACTTACACGCCGTTCGCGACGCTGGCGATGCCGCGCCCGACCGGGCATCTGGTGCTGGCGATCGTGTGGGGCGGCGCGCTGGCGGGAATCGCGGTGACGCTGTTTTGGCCGTCGGCCCCCCGGTGGGTGAGCGTGACGCTATACCTCCTGCTCGGTTGGGTGGCGGTGTGGTACGGCGGAACGATCGTGCACGAGGTGGGGGTGGCCGCGGCGGTGCTGCTCGCCGTGGGCGGTGCGCTGTACAGCATCGGTGCACTGGTCTACGGGCTGCGCCGGCCAGACCCGTGGCCGTCGACGTTCGGTTATCACGAGCTCTTCCACGTGTGCACCGCGGTTGCGGCGATCTGCCAATACATCGCTATCTGGTTTGCGGTTTTCTAGCGCCGATCGTCGTACTCGGTGCCTGAAATGTCATCCCAGAATTTCGGGGACACATATTTTGGTCGATCCTCCTCGGCGACGGCATCTATTCGCTCCTGAAACTCATCGAATAGCTTTCGTGCGCGAGCGAGCTCTGCCTCCGTTGGAGGAGTGACGCCAGCCTCTTCGGGTGTTGAAAAAATCTTTCCGGCAATCTCTCTGCTCATCGTTGACTCCCGTTATCCGTTGGCAATCCAGTGGTCAGTGACCTAAGTCAAGCATTTCGATAATCGTCCGGCCTGTTGCCGGGTCCAGCGCCTTGCTTACAACATAGAATTTCGTACCCGATCGAAATAGGATTTCTTGCTCCTCAGGAAGGAGTGAAACGGAGGAAATATCGCGTCCTGTGCTGGAGAGGATCCTAAATTCGACGTTACCTGCAAATGCTGGTGACTGCGCTACGACGGGGTCAGTTGTGGTGCTTAGGAAGGCTTTCTCGGTAATGACTTCACCCGGCTGATATTGCGCGAGCACGTTGGGCGGCAGATTGGTGCCACGAACCACTGGGCCATCATGCGCTGGAAGCTTCTCCAACGCGCTATTGAGGGCAGCAACCCGAGCGTGCTGGGATGCGTCCAAAGCATCGCTCCTCAACGCCACGTTCAAGTCCTCAAATCCCAAACCAGTGTAGTGGGTGAGCGCAGACCGGTCATCCCAGGTCAGCCCCGGGATATCGCTCGAATGGTCGCCGCCGTGGATGGGCCCGTCATGATCGTGACCGCCACCGTGTGGTCCGTGAGGCACGTGGCCGCGCGATGGTGGTTCCGTCGATGGGCGACCGCCTGGTGAATCGCCGTTACCAACGTCATGCGGTATCTGCCCAGGCGGGGGTCCGCCGCGCGGACCGCCGTAACCGGGCGCGACCGACCCACCGCCATGCGGTGCTGCGAGTGCGGAGGGGCGACCACCCACCGGGCCAGAACCCGGATCGTGCGGACCACCCGCTGGCGGCGACACAGCCTCACCCGGCCCACCCCCCGGCCCGGGCGGAGGACTGTGTGGACCGACCGGTGTGCCTGGCGGCCCCGGAGGCTCCCACCCGGGCGGAGCGGATGGCGGGTCGAATGGATTGACTGGACCTTTGCCCCCGACCGGCGTCGGCGCACCGGGCGGCGAGTCGAATGGATTCTTGCTCGACATTGGGCGCTGCTCGACCGGTGCGTCTAACGGCTTCGAATCCGTCAAGCCCACCGGGCGGCCACTTAGCGGAGGATCGGTCTTGGACGGCTCGCCCCCGAGGCCTTCGAGATCCTTGGTCAGACCACCGCCCGCCTTGCCGATATCGGCCAACGCGCCGCCGGCACCTGCGGCTTCTCCCGCCTCGCCAGCGACCCGGCCAACACGCGCCGCCGTGCCGCCGGCATCCGCGGCTTCGGCGGCGGCCCGTGTTCCCGCTGTGGCCCCTTCCGCCCCGGCGCCGGCTTCCCCCGCTCCGGGAACGAACAAGGTCGCGACGTCGAAGAGGTTTTCTCCGAACCCCAACCCCGGCCGATCGCTGCGCCAATCCTCAGCGTGCACAAAACCTTTGACCAGGCCCAAGTCATTTTTGAGTGCGCCGGCCGGATCGACCATGGCGTACAAGGGATTGGCTTTGACGATCGTCTCACCCAAACCACCCCAAGTGGACGCCGCCCCCTTGGGGTCGTAGAGGAACCGCGTCGGGTCCAGCGCGTCGACGGTTTGGACGAACCCCACTGCTCCTTTGAAGACTCCCTCTTCGATGTTCACGTAGGTGTCGAATACAGTTGCCACTTGGTTGCCGACTGTCTGGCCCAAGAAATGAGTGAACTCGCCGCGCATGTGTTTCTCCATGTCGCGCACCCAGCCGTCGATGATCTGCATCCCGTCCTTCATGACTTGCGCTTTGGCCTCCGCATCGTCGGTCAGCTGGTGCAGTACGGCGTTGATGTCCGAGGCGATCTTTTTGATCTCGTCAAGCGCGTCGCCGTCGAAGAGGGACTGCACCTCATGCCACAGGCCCGACACCGTCGTCAACCGGTGCAAGAGATCGCGAATCGCATTCTGCGCGTGGGCCACCTTGTCAGCGAAGGCGTCCAGTTTGGTGGCCAGCTTCCCGCACTGCGCGCCCAGCTCGCCGAGGTCGCCGCCGATCGTGGATAGGACGGGTTGAATCAATGCTCCTTCCGGAATCTGCTGCCCGGCAACGGTTGACTTGGGTTTGTTGACAGCGTTCTGCCCGCCGGTGAGCGCCGCGCCGAAGGCACGCCACCGGCCCGCGGCCGCGCGCAGCGCCGCGACATCACCGTTGGGCCACACTCCGTCGATGAACGCCTCAACCACCACCCACAGCGCTGGAGCCGCGACCCCGGGACCGAGCGTCCCCGGCGGACCCGGCGCCGCGATCTTGGCGGGATCGCCCGGGGTGGGCAGCACACCACCCCCGCCGCCGCCCACCGTCGAAGCCGCTTCGGCCTTCGAATAATTCGACGCGCAGAGTTGGATCTTGGCCCCGTTGAAGCGCAGCGCATTGATCGCGGCGGCCGCGGCCTTGAGCAGTGCCTCCGCCGCGTCCTGATAAGCCAGGCCGAACACCTCGCCAGCCGCGTCCTGACCGGTGTTGGCCGAAAACCCTGCCGTCAACGCGCCCAGCGCCGCAGCCACATCGTCACCAAGGGCAATCACGGCGGCACCGGCAGCGGACAGCGCTGCGGGATCTACCGCCAACGGGGCCATGTGCCGAATTCTCGCCCTCACCTGCTCCCGACGCTATTCACCCCCAGAGCGCGTCCGTTGACCGGCAATTGCGAAGTAGCTAACCTCACGAGCTATAGGGGGCGGGGCGATGCAACTCCAATTCATCAGCGTCGCACGGCTCATCATCGATGCCGGCGGCGATCCCTGGGCGATCAACGACAGCCTCCAGGCCGGCCGTCCGGCGCAGATATCCGATCTGGCGCAGGCGTTTCATGACGCGGGCCAGTCCACCGCCGAATCCGACACCGCCTTCACGCAGGCCCGTCAACGCTTCGCTGTGTCCTGGAATCGAGAGAACGGTCAGCACCCGATCAACGACTCTGCCGAAGTGCAGCGCGTAACGAAATCGCTGGGCCTGCAGGCCGCCCAACTACCCAAGATCGCGGTCGACCTAGAGAACATCGCCGCGGCGCTGGCCGAAGCACAACGGGAATCAGGCTGGTACATATCAGCGCTCGACGCAGACCTGGCAGACATCGACGACGAAATCGGCGATGCACTCGACGACGGCGACCAGGACGACGCCGACGAGCTGTACCAAGACGCGGTCGATGAGACCAACGCGGTGCTCTATCAGGTCACGCAGATCCGCGACGCATACTCGACTGGGTTGCAGAACGCGCTGGCCGTCCTGCGCGCCGACGGGGGCAAACCGGCCGAGATCAAAGGGGCGGACGAGCTGCTGATCCCGCCGCCGGATACTAACCCGGAACAGGTCAAACGCTGGTGGGATTCGCTGAGCGACGAACAAAAGCGGCTGCTGATCGATCAGCACCCGCAGGAGTTGGGAAATCTCAACGGAATTCAGGCCGAGGTACGCGGACACGTCAATGTGGACGTGTTGAACGACGACCTACATCGGGTCGAGGACGTCGCGGGACAATTCGGACTTACGCCACAAGCACTGCGGGACAACGCACTTCACGACGAGACCAACGACCTGTTCTCCAACCCGGAAAAGTATGGCCTCACGGCCACCGATATCACCCGCTACCAGAACGCGGTGAAGACGAACAAGGGACTCGAACACGACAGGGGTGATCCCAATAACCCTCGGCCCGTGATGCTTTGGGCATACGACCCGCTCGCCTTCAATGGAAAGGGCCGGGCGGCGATCGCCATCGGCAACCCCGACAAATCACGAAACACTGCCGTCATCGTTCCGGGCACCAACAGCAGCGTAACGGGGGGCTGGCTGTTCGACGGTCACAACGACGCCATCAATCTCTACGGCCAATCGTTGAAGGCCGATCCGAATGATCCCACCGCGGTGATCGCCTGGATGGGTTATGACGCACCGGTATTCGACTTCCAGCATCCAGAGTCGGCCCTGGCCGACCCGACGAAGCTGCAACAAGTGGGCAGCCCGTGGCTGGCGCGCGAGGGAGGTGCACTGCTGGCCGCCGACGTCAACGGCCTGGCGGTCACCCATTACGGCTCGACTCCGTCGCACGTCACCGTCATCGGACATTCCTACGGGTCCACGACGGTGGCCGACGCGTTCGCCAATAGCGGCATGCTCGCCAATGACGCCGTGCTGATCGGTTGTCCGGGAACCGATGTCGCGCGCAGCACGACCGACTTTCACCTCAACGGCGGACAGGTCTACGTCGGTGCGGCGTCCACCGACGCGATTAGTTGGATCGGCGAATCAGGCAGGGGCGCTCCCAGCGCGATCAACGACGCTCTCGGCGACCCGCTCGGGCCGTTGGCGGGGCTGGGCACCGACCCGGCACACTCAGGATTCGGGTCGGTGCGGTTCCGAGCCGAAGTCGCGGGCACACAGAGCGCTGTGCCCTGGTTCAACGACCATTCGCACTACTACGACATGGGCAGCGAAGCGCTGCACAACATGGCGGTGATCTCCACCGGCCGCGGCGGTGACTTGGCCAATCAAGGCATGCTGGCTCCGTTCCGGGACGAAGAACGCATCGCTACGCCGGCCGAGGTCAAAACGCCCTTCGGGACGATTCCCTTGCCGCACGTCGAGATTCGAACGCCCGTCACCGTCGACCCGGAGTGGGACCGGGAGGGCAATGCGGTCACCAGGGATCATGATTTCAAATAGCTTGAGGAGGTTGATCGCGGCATGAAGGCCCGCGCAGTCGCCGCCGCGCTCATCGCGGCCACCGTCGTCGTAGGAGGATGCTCGAAGATGATTCCGTTCGCACACGATCCGGATGGTCCGGCAAACCCGCTCTCCGATGAGCAGACCAAGGCCCAGGTCGTCGACCCGGCTCGGCAAATCGCAACGATCGCCAACTTACCGAACGTCTCAGGGGTCTTCGGCTGGGAATCATGCAACGACCAGGGCGACCCGCCCTTTCGCGGCCGAGTGGACATCTCGTTCGACGTCCCCGCCGGTGCGGACCGCAACGCGTATTTCGAGCAAATTGCCGCGACCATGATCGGCCACGGCTGGTCGGACGGGCCGCCGCCGGGCAAGCAACCCTTCGGCCGGGTCATCCACACCGGCTCCGTCATGGCAATCATCGGCCAAAGCAGTGGCACGGTGAAAGCCGGTTCGGTCGAGCTTTCCGGCGAGTGCCGGAACATGGGTGAACACCGCCACGACGGCAGCTGGTACGACGTCACAGACCAGCTGAGGTGAATTGACGGCTCGCCGGGCCGTTATTAGCGTCGCCGACATGTTTGTCGACACTGCCTTGCTGCGCTCCGGGGCCGACGAGTCGCACCGTGCGGGTGAGCACGCCCAACAAGGGGCCGATCGCCTCTCGCGCGGACCGCTGGCATCGGGGATGTTCGGCGAGTTCGCCGCGGCCGAGGAGTTCCATGACGCGGTCCGCTCAGCACACACCCAGCATGTGAAAACCCTGCAGGCCCAACAGGAGGCGCTCACCGCTGTCGGCAGCAAGGCGCACCTGGCTGCCGACGGGTTCACCGAGATGGATGCGCGCAACGCCGCGGCCGAGCGCGCGGTACGCCCCTAGCGCACCTAGTTCACGGGCACCACGATGAGGTCGCGCGGCCGGTTGTTGACCGACAGTGCACCGTCTTCGGTCACGATGACGATGTCCTCGATACGGGCGCCCCAGCTGCCCGGGAAGTAAATACCGGGTTCGATCGAAAACGCCATGCCGGCAACCAAATTCAGGTCGTTGCCGGCGACGATGTAGGGCTCTTCGTGCACCGACAGCCCGATCCCGTGCCCGGTACGGTGCACGAAATACTCCCCCAGCCCGGCCTCGGTGAGCACGTCGCGAGCGGCCGCGTCGACCTGCTCGGCGGTGACGCCCGGGCGAACCGCCTCGAAAGCCGCGCGCTGAGCCCGTTGCAGCGTCGAATAGTGTTGTGCCACATCGTTGCTGGGTTCGCCGATGCTGTACGTGCGGGTGGAGTCGGAGTGATATCCCGGTTCGTAGCTGCCCCCGATGTCGACGACCACGATGTCGCCTGCCCGCAGTTCGCGGTCGGAATACCCGTGATGCGGGTCTGCTCCGTGCGGTCCGGACCCGACAATGATGAAGGCCACCTCCGAATGCCCTTCGGCGACAATCGCTTCAGCGATATCGGCGGCGACGTCGGCCTCGGTCCGGCCCGGTTTCAAGAACTCCGGCACCCGGGCATGCACCCGATCGATGGCCGCGCCGGCCTTGCGTAGCGCGTCGATCTCGGCCGGCTGCTTGACCATTCGCAGCCCGCGGAGCACGTCGGTGGCCAGCACCGGCAACACGCCAAGGACATCGGCCAGCGGCAACAGGTGCGACGCCGGCATGGAATCGGTGACGGCGGTCGCGACGGGAGCGCCGCCCAGGGCGTCGCCTACCAACTGGTAGGGGTCGTCGCCGTCGACCCAATCCCGCACGGTGAGGCCCAGTTCCGCGATGGCTGACTCGTGAAGCGACGCCAGCTCCAGCCGCGGCACCACGATCGTCGGCTCGCCGGTTGCCGGCAACACCAACGCGGTGAGGCGCTCGAAGGTCTGGGCGCGCGACCCCACCAGGTAGCGCAGGTCATAGCCCGGGGTGACCACCAGACCGGCGAGACCCGCGTCGGCGGTGGCGCCGGCCGCCGCGGCCAGGCGGCCAGCGTATAGCCCGGCATCAAAGGCATTGCGTCGGCGAGAGTCCATGGCTGGCAGGATAACCCGCATGCCCGCATCCCTCGTATTGCTCGACGGCGCCAGCATGTGGTTCCGCTCCTATTTCGGCGTGCCGTCGTCGATCACCGCGCCTGACGGCCGGCCGGTCAACGCCGTGCGCGGGTTCATCGACTCGATGGCCGTGGTCATCACGCAACAAAAGCCCAGCAGGCTCGCGGTCTGCCTGGACCTGGACTGGCGGCCGCAGTTCCGCGTCGACCTCATCCCGTCGTACAAGGCGCACCGCGTCGCCGTCGAAACTGGAGGGGAAGAGCCTGCGGACGAGCCTGACGTCGAGGAAGTGCCCGATGACCTGTCGCCTCAGGTCGACATGATCATGGAGCTGTTGGACGCCTTCGGGATCCCCACCGCGGGCGCAACCGGGTTCGAGGCCGACGACGTGCTCGGCACGCTGGCGGCGTCCGAACAGGACGATCCGGTCGTCGTAGTGAGCGGCGACCGCGATCTGCTGCAGGTGGTGACCGACGATCCCGTCCCGGTCCGGGTGCTCTATCTGGGCCGCGGGCTGTCCAAGGCCACGTTGTTCGGCCCGGCCGAGGTCGCCGAGCACTACGGAGTTCCGGTCGACCGAGCCGGGCCTGCCTACGCCGAACTCGCGCTGCTGCGCGGCGACCCGTCCGACGGCCTGCCGGGTGTGCCGGGCGTCGGCGAGAAGACCGCGGCCACCCTGCTGGCTCAGCACGGCTCACTGGAGCACATTCTGGCGGCCGCACACGACCCGAAATCCAAGATGGCCAAGGGATTGCGGGCCAAGCTGCTGGCCGCAACCGACTACATCGAGGCCGCGGGTGCGGTGGTGCGGGTCAGCACCGACGCGCCCGTCATGCTCTCGACGCCCACCGACGCGCTACCGCTGGCCGCCGCGCATCCGAAGCGCACCGCCGAGCTGGCGACCGCACTGGGGGTCGGGTCGTCGATCGCTCGGTTGCAAAAGGCGCTGGACGGGCTGTGACGGCTACTGGGGCCGACCGACCTCGTAGGTGCCCTTGTTGTCCTGGAAGGTGACCGTCACATGCTTCTGCGCGCCGTCGATGCTGACAGTGCAGTCGAAGGTGCCACCCTTCTTCACGGTCGGGTCTGAACCGCCGTTGCACTTGACGTCTTTGACATTCTTCGCGCCGTAGCCATTGGTCTCATCCGTGAGGACCTGCTGCACCCCGGCCTGAGCCTTGGCGACGTCGAGCTTGGTGGTGACGAAAAACCCTGGCCACAGGAAACCGAGAACCAGCACGGCGCCGATCACGACCACACCGATCGCAGCCGCGACGCCGCCGATCAACGCACCCGAACGCTTCTTGCCCGGTTGCCCCGGTTGCGCCGATTGGTCATAGGACTGGTACTGCTGCGGGTACTGGCCGGGCTGAGCATACTGACCGGGCTGACCGTATTGGCCCGGCTGCGCGTATTGGCCGTATTGGCCGGGCTGACCGTACTGGTCGGGCTGGCCGTATTGAACGGGCGTGCCGTACTGGGTGGGCGCCGAACCAAACTGCTCCGATTGCGCATAGCCGGGCGTTGTCGGCGGATATTGCTGCTGATACGACTGCTCAGCCGGTTGCTGATACTGCGGATACGCGGGCGGCGTGTATGCGGGAGTTTGCCACGTGGGTTCCTGGGACGACGGCTGCTGTTGCCACGGTGATCCCGTCGGCGCCACCTGGGTCGGCTGGTCTGCGGATTGCTGGTCGGCATCATGGCCGGGCGGCTGCCACGACTGATTCGGATCTGACCCCTGCGGTCCGCTCATCGTCTCTCCTGTGTCCTGAAGTCTCGGGTGTAACCGTAGCCCCGGCTCAGCCTACCCAACATCAACTGCGACAACGCCGCGCCGAATGTCATTGATGGCGCGTTTGGCGGTAGCCCGCAGCTCAACGTCGGGGGCGGCGTTGCGAACCTGGTCCAGCAGGTCGAGCACTTGTCGGCACCAGCGTACGAAGTCCCCCGCCGACAGCGCCTGGGGGCCGTCGGCTCGGTCTCCTGCGGCCAACGCCACCGCAAGGTCACCGGTGCGGGCCCAGCGGTAGATGGTGCCGACGAAGCCGTCGTCGGGTTCACGGCTCACGCCGAGCCGGTGTCGTTGCTCGTCGGCGCGCAGCGCGCCCGAGAGCCTGGCGGTCTGCCGAAGGGCCTGCTGTAAACGCGGCGTGGGCGCCTCGGCGGCAAACGGAGCGCTGGGACCGTCATTGCCCCGTGTTTCATACAGCACCGCCGAGACCACCGCCGCCAACTCCTCGGAACGCAGGCCCGCCCACGCGCCGGTGCGCAGGCACTCCGCGACCAGCAGATCGCTCTCGCTGTAGATCCTCGCCAACAACTTGCCATCGTCGGTGACCTTGGGGTCGGCGGCTGACCCTCCGATGAACTCGCGTTCGGTGAGCAGCCCGACGATCCGGTCGAAGGTGCGTGCCAGCGAATTGGTCGCCGCGGCGACCTTCTGCTGAAGCTGCGCGTTGTCGCGTTCGATGCGCAAGTAGCGCTCCGTCTGGCGGATCTGGTCCTCGAGCTCGGGCTTGTTATGGGCGGGGTGAGCGCGCAATTTCGCCCGCAGCGACGCCAGTTCCGGGTCGTGGAACTCGCCGTCCTTTTCTGCGGCGCCGCGGGCACGGCGTCCCACCGGAACCGACAACCCCTCGGCTGCTGACAACAGCGCCGAAGCCAGATCACGCCGGACCCGCGGCTGGCGGTGTTCGACTCGCTTGGGCAATGTCATCGAACCGACCGGCGCCGCCGCGCCCGAATAGTCCGCCGACGAAATCCGCCCCGCCCACCGGTGTTCGGTCAGCACCAGCGGCCGCGGGTCGTCGCCGTCGCGAGCGGACTCCAACACCACCGCCAGCCCGCCATGACGGCCATGGGTGATGTTGATGATGTCGCCTCGGCGCAGCGCGGCCAAGGCGTCGCTGGCCGCCTGCCGTCGTTGCAGCCGGGACGCGCGGGCCTGCGTGCGCTCGAGCTCGGAAATCCGCGCCCGCAGCCGCGCATACTCCAGGACCGGCGCGTCGTGACCACCCAGTTCGGCGGCGATCTCGTCGAGCATCCCCTTACCTCGCTCGATGCCACGAACCAGGCCGACGACGGATCCGTCGGCCTGGTACTGCGCGAACGACTGCTCGAGCAGCTGGTGCGCCTGCTCGGGGCCCAGCTGATGCACCAGGTTGATCGTCATGTTGTACGACGGCGCGAACGAACTGCGCAGCGGGAAGGTGCGAGTGGAGGCCAACCCGGCGACCTCGGAGGGCTCGACGTCAGGGCCCCAAAGCACGACGGCGTGGCCCTCGACGTCGATGCCGCGCCGGCCGGCGCGGCCGGTCAGCTGGGTGTACTCCCCCGGCGTAAGCGGCACGTGCTGCTCGCCGTTGAACTTCACCAGCCGCTCCAGGACCACCGTGCGGGCGGGCATGTTGATGCCCAGCGCCAGCGTCTCGGTGGCGAACACCGCCCTGACCAGGCCCGCGGTGAACAACTCTTCGACGGTGTGCCGGAATGCGGGCAGCATGCCGGCGTGGTGGGCGGCCAGGCCACGCAGCAGACCTTCCCGCCACTCGTAGTAGCCCAGCACCGCCAGGTCGGCGTCGGCGAGATCACCGCATCGGTGCTCGATCACCTCGGCGATCTGGGCGCGTTCCTCTTCGGTAGTCAGTCGCAGCGGCGAGCGCAGGCATTGGCCGACCGCGGCGTCACAACCGGCCCGGGAGAACACGAACGTGATCGCCGGCAGCAGGCCTTCGGAGTCCAGCTTCGCGATCACGTCGGGGCGCGGCGGCGGGCGGTAGAACCGCGGCCGGCCCTGCCCTCCCCTGCCCGGGCCCCGGCGGGGGCTGCGCCAGTCCGACATCCGGTCGGCCTCGCGGCGGTGGGCGATGTGGCGCAGCAGGTCCGGGCCAACACGCGGCTTGTCGGCTGCGCTGTCGTAATCGAATAGGTCGAAAAGGCGCTTGCCGACCAGGACGTGTTGCCACAGCGGCACCGGCCGGTGCTCGTCGACCACCACGGTCGTATCGCCCCGCACGGTCTGGATCCAGCCGCCGAACTCTTCGGCATTGCTCACCGTCGCGGAGAGGCTGACCACTCGCACCTCGTCGGGCAGATGCAGGATGACTTCTTCCCACACCGGACCCCGCATCCGGTCGGCCAGGAAATGCACCTCATCCATCACCACGTACGAAAGCCCTTGCAGTGCAGGCGAATCCGCGTAAAGCATGTTGCGCAGCACTTCGGTAGTCATCACCACGACGGGCGCATCGCCGTTGACCGACACGTCGCCGGTAAGCAGCCCAATCTTGTCTTTGCCGTAGCGCGCCGTGAGGTCAGTGTGCTTTTGATTGCTCAGGGCCTTCAGTGGTGTGGTGTAAAAGCATTTGCCACCCGACGCCAGCGCCAGGTGCACCGCGAATTCGCCGACCACCGTCTTGCCCGCGCCCGTCGGCGCGCAGACCAGCACGCCGTGGCCCTGTTCGAGCGCGGCGCAGGCCCGCTGCTGAAAGCCATCGAGCGAAAACGGCAGCTCCGCGGTGAACCGCGCCAGCTCGGTCACGCGCCCGCCTCAGTCCGCGAGGGTGCGCAAATGTACATCAAATGCGGCGTGTCACTGTACAAACGCGCACGCTCGCCGGAAGGGGGGGTCATGTGATGTCGTCATGGGTCCCAGCAATGATCGGCTCGGGAGCTTCGATGTTCGACGCTTCGTCGTCGGGAATCAGCGTTTCCCGCTTGGCTTTTCGCTTGTCGTGCAGCCGCGAGATCTGGATCGCGAATTCGAGCAAAACGGTCAGCGCCAGGCCCAGCGCCGTCATCGAGAAGGGGTCGGATCCAGGCGTGAAGATCGCCGCGAAAAGAAACATCGCGAAGATCAGACCGCGCCGCCACGCCTTGAGCCGCGCATAGGTCAGCACGCCGACCATGTTGAGCATGACGATCAGCAGCGGGAATTCGAAGCTGACCCCGAAGACCACCAGCAAATTCATCAGGAAGCCGAAATACCGGTCGCCGGACAGAGCGGTGACTTGCACGCTGTTGCCGACGGTCAACAAGAAGCCCAGCGCCTTGGACAGCACCAGGTAGGCCAACAGGGCGCCGGCGATGAACAGCACCGCGGCCGGGATCACGAACGCGACCGCGAAGCGGCGCTCCTTCTTGTACAGCCCGGGCGTGACGAACGCCCAGAGCTGGTAAAACCACACCGGACAGGCCAGGACGATCCCGGCCGCCATCCCGACCTTGAGCCGCAGCATGAACTGATCGAACGGCGCGGTGGCCAGTAGCCGGCATTGCCTGTCGGCGCTGATATCCGCGCGCGCCGACTGCGGCAGCGCACAGTACGGATGCCGCAGCCACTCGCCGAGGCTTTCCAGCCCGAAGATCGAATGCGAGTACCAGAAGAACCCGAAAATCGTGGTGACCAGGATCGCGGCCAGGGCAATCAGCAGCCGGGTGCGCAGCTCAGTGAGGTGGTCGACCAGCGACATCGTCGCATCGGGATTGATGCGACTGCGCCTTTGGCGTGGGTCGAGTCGTTTGAATAGGCGGCCGCCGCGCACTGAAGATCCAGAACCGTTCACGACGTTCGGTCAGCGGCGCCCAACGGTGCTAAGCGGGCCGTGCCTCGGTGTGGTCTTGACCAGCAACCGCCGACGGGTCGACCCGCTGCGACTGCACAGGCGCGGGGGGCTCAATGGCGTCGGCTTTGTTCTCGGTCTGCATTTCCCGCATCTCGGACTTAAAGATGCGCATCGACTTGCCCAGCGAGCGCGCCGCATCGGGGAGCTTCTTGGCGCCGAACAACAAGATCACTACGACGGCGAAGACCGCCAAGTGCCCCGGAGTAAGAAAGTTCACTGTGATTTACCTCCAGACGTCCACCCGATGCTACCGCAGCAGAGCAAAACGGCGGTGTCCTCCCACTACAGTGTCTTGGAAGGCGTGGTGGACTCCGCCACCTGGTAGGACTCCAGGGCGGCTGCGGCAGCATCCCTTACACGGTGCGCGAGCGACGCGGGTTCAAGCACCCGCACCGCGGCCCCGAAGCCCAGGACTAACCTGGTCATCCAGTCTTCGGAGGCGTAGGTCATGACCGCCTCGCACGATCCGTCCGGGAGCTCAAGTACCTCCCGCAGTGGGTAGTACTCGAACATCCACGACGCCGAGGGTGCTATCCGCAGCCGCGCCGACGGCAGGGACGGATCCCCGTCGAACAGCGACGTGTGGGGCGGCGCCTGCAGCGCGGGTGCGGGCGGGGCCGCCGGCTCGTCGAGTTCGCGGGCGTCCACAATCCGGTCGAAGCGGAACAGCCGAACCCCTTCCGACTCGCGTGACCAGGCCTCCAGGTAGCTGTGCCCGCCGACCAGCAGGACTCGGATCGGGTCGACGATGCGGCTGGTCAGGGTGTCGCGCGAGGCGGTGTAGTAATCGATGGCCACTGCCTTTTTGTCACGCACCGCGGCGCGTACCGCGGCCGCGGCGCGGCTTTCGAGGGGCGCCGGTTCGTCGCGGGCCGACGCGGTGCCGTCATGCCCGGCCGCTCCGGCGGCGGCCGCGACTTTGGCGATCGCGCTGCGCGCCGCCTCAGGGTCGACCACGCCTGGGATGTCGGCCAGTGCCCGAAGCGCCACCAGCAGGCCAGTGGCCTCCGGCGACGTCAGCTGCAGGGGCCGGTCGATGCCGGCGGAGAACGTCACCTCGATGGTGTCGCCGGAGAATTCGAAGTCGATGAGGTCGCCGGGGCCGTAGCCGGGCAGGCCGCACATCCACAGCTGGTTGAGGTCCGCCTCGAGCTGCTTGCTCGTCACCCCCAGCTCAGCCGCGGCCTCGGCACGGGTGATCCGTGGGTTGGCCTGGAAGTACGGCACCATGTTGAGCAGCCGCACCAGGCGATCGGACACGCTTGTCATTGGCGGGGCTCCTCCGAGCCGGCTTGGGCGCGCAATCGCAGCACAACGTCCTCGCGCAGGGACTGCGGTTCCAGCGCGATGGCGTCGGCCCCGTAGCCGGCGACCTCACGTGCCAGCCCGTCGGCGGACCCGATGTCGAGTTCGATCACGTCGCCGTCGCGCCCGGCGAGTTGCCGCGCCCCGACGGGCCGTCCGGCGCGCCGCAGCGCGGTGGCCCGCGCCTCGGCGACCCAGACCAGGGCCTGGCCACCGGCCGGTGTCTCGCTCACCGTGTCGGCGACGATCTTGCGCAGGTCGACATCGTCGGGCACGGTGACGGCACCCTCAGGGCCGATCGGCGTGACCTCGGCACCGATCCGGGATAGCCGGAACGTGCGGGTCGCGCCGCGGTCGCGGTCGTGGCCCACCAGATACCAGCGGCCCTTCTCGGTGATCACCCCCCACGGTTCGACGCTGCGGGTGGTGTAGGGATCCGCCCGCGATGGGCGATGCGGGAACTGCACAGCCTGCCGAGAATCGATGGCCGACAACAGGATTTCGAGCACGTCCTCCGACCCGCGCAGACCAGGCACCCCGGCCGCCGACGCGATGGCCACCTGCGCGTCCGGATCGACGTCCACCCCGGCGGCCCTCAGTTTGAGCAGCGCGCCCTGCGTCGCGGTGATCAGCTCGGGCGACTGCCACAGCCCGGTGGCGACGGCCACCGCTGCGGCCTCGTCCGGGGTCAGCTCGACGGGACGTAACGAGTAGGCGTCCCGATTGATGCGGTAGCCCTCGGTGGGGTCGAGCGCCGACACCCTGCCGACCTCCAACGGGATGCCGAGGTCGCGCAGCTCGTTCTTGTCGCGCTCGAACATCCGTGAAAACGCCTCGGCGTTAGGGCTTTCCGAGTAACCAGCGACGCTGGATCGGATCTTTTCCGCGGTGATGAAGCCGCGAGTGGACAGCAGGGCGATGACGAGATTGACCAGCCGTTCGACTTTCGAGGTCGCCATTTGCTCAAGGTTAGATGGGTCGGCTCCGGCGCGTGCACCGGACGGTAGCGCGTCACATGCTCGCGATCAGCCGCTTAACCCGCTCGTCGACCGCCCGGAACGGGTCTTTGCACAGCACGGTGCGCTGGGCCTGGTCGTTGAGTTTGAGGTGCACCCAGTCGACGGTGAAGTCACGCCCCGCGGCCTGGGCGGCGCTGATGAACTCACCGCGCAGCCGCGCGCGGGTGGTCTGCGGTGGCGTCTCGACGGCCTCCGCGATGTCCTCGTCGGTGGTGACGCGCGCCGCAAGGCCCTTGCGCTGCAGCAAGTCGAACACGCCGCGCCCGCGCTTGATGTCGTGGTAGGCCAGGTCCAGCTGAGCGATCTTCGGGTCGGACAGCTCCATGTTGTAGCGGTCCTGGTAGCGCTGGAACAGCTTGCGCTTGATCACCCAGTCGATCTCGGTGTCCACCTTGGCGAAATCCTGGCTTTCGACGGCGTCGAGCTGACGGCCCCACAGGTCGACCACCTGCTCGATCTGCGCGTTGGGCTCGCGGGTCTGCAGGTGCTCGACCGCGCGGGTGTAGTACTCGCGCTGGATGTCCAGCGCGCTGGCCTGGCGCCCGCCGGCCAGCCGCACCGGCCGACGGCCGGTGACGTCGTGGCTGACCTCGCGGATGGCGCGGATCGGGTTGTCCAACGAGAAATCCCGAAACGGCACGCCGGCTTCGATCATCTCCAGCACCAGCGCCGCGGTGCCCACCTTGAGCATGGTGCTGGTCTCGCACATGTTCGAGTCGCCGACGATGACGTGCAGCCGGCGGTACTTCTCGGCGTCGGCGTGCGGCTCGTCGCGGGTGTTGATGATCGGCCGGCTGCGGGTGGTGGCCGAGGAGACACCTTCCCAGATGTGCTCGGCGCGCTGCGAGAGGCAGAAGGTCGCGGCCTTGGGCGTCTGCAGCACCTTGCCGGCGCCGCAGATCAGCTGTCGGGTGACCAGGAACGGCAGCAGCACGTCGGAGATCCGGGAGAACTCGCCAGCGCGAACGATCAGGTAGTTCTCGTGGCAGCCGTAGGAGTTCCCCGCCGAGTCGGTGTTGTTTTTGAACAGGTAGATGTCGCCGCCGATGCCCTCGTCGGCCAGCCGCTGCTCGGCGTCGACCAGCAGGTCTTCCAGCACCCATTCACCGGCCCGGTCGTGGGTGACCAGCTGCACCAGGCTGTCGCATTCGGCGGTGGCGTATTCCGGATGGCTGCCGACGTCGAGGTAAAGGCGCGCGCCATTACGCAGGAAAACGTTCGAGCTACGCCCCCAGGACACCACCCGCCGGAACAGGTAGCGCGCCACCTCGTCCGGACTGAGCCGACGGTGGCCGTGGAACGTGCAGGTCACACCGAACTCGGTCTCGATGCCCATGATTCGTCGCTGCACGTAATCGAGCGTACAAGTTGTGCGAGCTCGATTGGTGGAGAGCCGCGCCTAGAACAAGGCTAGGCCTCGGATTCCGAACCCAGGTACGTCTCCAAGGCCGAGCGGCTGATCCGCCGGAAAGCCCGGCGCGGACGGTTGGCGTCCAGGATGGCGACCTCCAGGCTGGCCACGTCGAGGCTGGCCTGGCCGTTGGACTGGGAGCTCGAGGAGCCCCCGTTCTCCGCGGCGCTGGCCCGCAGCGCGTCGACCGCGATCCGCAACGCGTCGGGCAGGTCGGCGTTCTCGGCGTAGGACTCCTTGAGCGCGGTGGTGATCGGCTCGGTGGTGCCGCCCATGACCACGAAGTGCGGCTCGTCGGCGATCGACCCGTCATAAAGGACCCGGTAGAGCTCGGGCGGTTTGGTCTCGCCGTAATGCGCGACCTCGGCGACACACAACTCGACCTCGTAGGGCTTGGCCTGTTCGGTGAAGATGCTGCCCAGCGTCTGTGCGTAGACGTAGGCCAGCTGCCGGCCGGTGACATCGCGACGGTCATAGGCGTAGCCGCGCGTGTCGGCGAACTGGATCCCGCCGCGGCGCAGATTGTCGAACTCGTTGAACTTGCCCGCGGCGGCAAAGCCCACCCGGTCGTAGAGTTCGCTGATCTTCTGCAGGGATCGCGACGGGTTCTCCGCGACGAACAGCACACCACCGGCGTAGGCCAGCGCCACCACGCTGCGGCCGCGCGCGATGCCCTTGCGCGCGAGCTCGCTGCGCTCGCGCATCGCCTGCTCGGGCGAGATGAAATACGGGAAGCTCACTTCTCGCCGCCGTCAGAGCCGAAAGTGTCTGCGCGGGAACGGCTTTCGATAACCCCACGGGCGAGTTCGGCGATGCGGCTCTCGGCCACATCGACCGCGCCGTCGGCGCCGATGGTGACCGCCGTCGGGTAGATGCCGCGGACCAGATCCGGACCGCCGGTGGCCGAATCGTCGTCGGCGGCGTCATACAGCGCCTCGACGGCTACCCGCAGCGCGCTATCGGCGTCGGTGACTTGTGAATACAGCTTCTTGATCGAGGACTTGGCGAAGATCGACCCGGACCCCACCGATTGGTAGCCCTCTTCCTCGATGTTCCAGCCACCGGCGGCATCGAACGACACGATGCGGCCCGCGCTCTCGGCGTCGGCGGCATGGATGTCGTAGCCGACCAAGAGCGGCAGCGCGACCAGACCCTGCATCGCCGCGGCCAGGTTGCCGCGCACCATGATCGCGAGCCGGTTCACCTTGCCGGCGAACGTGAGCGGCACGCCTTCGAGCTTCTCGTAGTGCTCGAGTTCCACGGCGTACAACCGGGCGAATTCGACGGCGATGGCGGCCGTACCGGCGATGCCGGTGGCGGTGTAGTCATCGGTGATGTACACCTTGCGCACATCGCGCCCGGCGATCATGTTGCCCTGCGTCGAGCGGCGGTCGCCGGCGATGAGGACGCCGCCGGGGTATTTCAGCGCGACGATGGTGGTGCCGTGCGGGAGCCGGTCATCGATGGTTGCGCCGCCAGAAAGGCTCGCCGGTAGCAACTCCGGCGCTTGGCGACGGAGAAAGTCAGCGAACGAGGACAGGTCTACAGCGGAAGAGTTAAGCGACAGGCGATCAGAGAACTGCCAGGTCACTGTCCGCCCTTTTGGACGTACGCGCGGACGAAGTCCTCGGCGTTCTCCTCCAGGACGTCGTCGATCTCGTCGAGCAGATCGTCGGTGTCTTCGGCCAGCTTCTCGCGACGTTCCTGGCCCGCGGCGGTCGGGCCGGTGACGTCGTCGTCGTCGCCACCACCACCGCCACGCTTGGTTTGCTCCTGCGCCATCGCCGCCTCCTGCTCGTCAAGCTTTTCTCTACCCTACCGGTCAACCCCGACGTTTCCCGGGTTAACGGCCCCTAGCTCGATGGCCGTGACCCGCTGCGCGCGGCTCCGCCGCGCTAGCTGGTCAGTTCCTGCACCAATTGAGCGGCACTGTCCACCGAGTCCAACAGCGCTCCGACGTGCGCCTTGCTGCCGCGCAGCGGCTCCAGCGTGGGGATTCGAACCAGCGAATCGCCGCCCAGATCGAAGATCACCGAGTCCCAGCTGGCCGCGGCGATATCCGCCCCGAACCGGCGCAGGCATTCGCCGCGGAAGTAGGCGCGGGTGTCCGTTGGCGGGTTGTCCACCGCTTCGATCACCTGATGTTCGCTGACCAGCCGCTTCATCGATCCGCGCGCCACCAGCCTGTTATACAGGCCCTTGTCCAACCGCACATCGGAATACTGCAGGTCAACGAGGTGCAGCCGGGGCGCCGACCAGCTCAGGTTCTCCCGTTGCCGGAAACCCTCCAGCAGTCGCAACTTGGCCGGCCAGTCCAGGGTCTCGGCGCAGTCCATGGGATCGCGTTCGAGCTGGTCGAGCACGTGCGCCCAGGTTTCGACGATGTGGGCCGCCCGCGGGTCCGGGTCGCGGCCGTCGACCAGCTTGGCCACCCGGTCGAGGTAGATCCGTTGCAGCGCAAGGGCGGTCAGCTCGCGGCCGTCGACCAGCGCCACCGCGACCCGCAGCGACGGGTCCCGGCTGATCGCATGGACCGCGTGCACCGGGCGGGCCAACGCCAGATCGGACAGGTCGATGCCGTGCGCCGGGCCGTCTTCGATCAGGTCGAGCACAAGTGCGGTGGTGCCCAGCTTGAGGTAGGTCGACGTCTCGGCCAGGTTCGCGTCGCCGATGATCACATGCAACCGGCGGTAGCGGTCGGCGTCGGCGTGCGGTTCGTCGCGGGTGTTGATGATGCCGCGCTTGAGCGTCGTTTCCAGCCCGACCTCGACCTCGATGTAGTCGGAGCGCTGGGAGAGCTGAAAGCCGGGCTCGTCGCCCGACGCGCCGATGCCGACCCGCCCGGAGCCGGTCACCACCTGCCGTGACACCAGAAACGGGGTCAGCCCGGCGATGATGGCCGAAAACGGTGTCTGACGGCTCATCAGGTAGTTCTCGTGCGACCCGTAGGAGGCACCCTTGCCGTCGACGTTGTTCTTGTACAGCTGCAGTTTCGCGGCCCCGGGCACGCTGGCGACGTGCCGGGCGGCGGCCTCCATGACGCGCTCGCCGGCCTTGTCCCAGATCACCGCGTCCAGCGGGTCCGTGCACTCGGGCGCGGAGTACTCGGGGTGCGCGTGGTCGACGTAGAGCCGCGCCCCGTTGGTCAGGATCATGTTGGCGGCACCGACCTCGTCGGCGTCGACCACCGGCGGCGGGCCGGCCGAGCGGCTCAGGTCGAAACCCCGGGCGTCGCGCAGCGGCGATTCCACCTCGTAGTCCCACCGGGTGCGCTTGGCGCGCTGGATGCCCGCGGCGGCGGCGTAGGCCAGCACCGCCTGGGTCGAGGTGAGGATCGGGTTGGCCGTCGGATCCGACGGCGACGAAATGCCGTACTCGACCTCCGTCCCGATAATCCGTTGCATAGCTTAAAGACTACGGGCCGGGGCTGGACGATTTAGGGTGACCCGTGTGAGTGGCCGAGCAGCGGTGAGCGCCGAGGCCGAAACCTGGTTCTTGCAACGCGGCCTGCCGTCGGCGCTGACGACCCCGCGACGGTGGCGGCGGCTTTGGCCGCGGTCGGCTCCGGCGCTGGCGGCCTACGCGACATTTCAGAGCTGTGGGATTCCGATCTATGCGCTCACCGGCGACGACCACATCCAGATCGAGGGCCCGCCGACCACCACCGAATGGGTGGTGCTCGCAATTGTTGCCGCCGCGATTCCGCTCTCATTCCTGGTCGGCTGGCTGCTGCCGCGCCTATTCCGCGGCCGGGTGCGCGCTATCGCCGGGATGGCCTCAGCGACGCTGATCCTGGTTGCGGGATACGTGGATTCGGGAGCCGGGTCGCTTCCGCAATCGGCCATCGTCATCGCCGTGCTGCTGATCCTGACCGGCCTTGGCGTCGGGTCAGTGCTCGGCTGGGCGGTCAGCATGACGCTGACCCACGTGGCGACCGTCGGCGCGCTGGCGGTGCGGGCCCTGCCGGTGGTGCTCTTGACCGCGCTGGTGTTCTTCAACACTTACGTCTGGCTCATGGCGGCGACGATCAACGGCACGCGGCTGGTGCTGGCGATGGTGTTTCTGGTCGGCATCGCGGCGGCGTTCGTCATCTCGGCGACGGTAGAGCGGGTGCGGCCCATGCTGCGGTCCGGCGCGGTTGAACCCGCCGACAGCGAAAGGCTAATCGGCACACCGTTTGCCGAACTGCCCGATCCGGACCCCGATCCGGACCATGGGGACAGCCTCCGGCCGACCAGGATCGAACGCCTCAACGTCGTCTTCGTGCTGGCCACCTCACAGCTGGTGCAGATCTCGGTGGTGGCGGCGCTCACCGGCGCCATCTACCTGATTCTCGGGCTGATCGTGCTCACTCCCGCGCTGCTCAAGGAATGGACTCACGTCAGCCGGTCGGAAGCGGTCGTGCTGGGCTGGACGGTTCCGGTGCCCGATTCGCTGATCCATATGAGTCTTTTCCTCGGGGCGCTGACGTTCATGTACATCAGCGCACGCGCCGTCGGCGATGGTGACTATCGCGCGACGTTTCTCGACCCGCGGATCGAGGAGCTGCACGCCGCCCTGATCGCGCGCAACCGCTACCGCAACGCCACAGCGACAGCCGGGCTACCCTGATGTCCGCCCCCTACCCCAGAACGAAGTGCGAGGATCAATGACGGACATGTCCGGAAAGCGCTACGGCGAAGTGCTTCTTGTGACCCGCGGCGAGGCCGGCCCGCAAGCCAATGTCTACAACAGCTTCCCGCTCAACGACTGTCCCGCCGAGCTGTGGTCCGCGCTGGACGCCCAGGCGATCGCCACCGAAAACGGTGCGGCCGCGGCCCTGCTCAACGGCCCGCGCTACTGGCTGATGAACTCCATCGAGAAGCAACAGCAAGGCCCCGAGATCAGGAAGACCTTCGGCGGCATCGAGATGATCCTGCAGGCCACGGTGTTGCTGTCCTCGATGGATCCAGCGCCCTACACGACGAACAAGGTGACCCGGCACACGGTGTTCGTCTTCAACGCCGGCGAAGAGGTCTACGAACTGCAGGACCCGCACGGTCACCGCTGGGTGATGCAGACCTGGAGCCAGGTGGTGGACCCCAACCTGACCCGGGCCGACCTTCCTAAGCTGGCCGACCGGCTCAAGCTCCCCGACGGATGGTCCTACCGGCCGCAGGTGCTGACCGAACAGCTGCGCGTTGACACGACATCGCGCGCCGCCCAGGTCACCCAGGACGACCTGACCAACAGCTACTCACTGGTGACCGTCTAGTTCCTGCGGTTCGCCAGCCAACTGCGATGCCGCACAGCGGCCTTTCGCGCGGCTTTGGCGAGTTTGCTATCGGGCAGGTGGCGGCCCAGCGCGTCCAGCACGTCTACGGTTTCGGGCGCGGGATGCCGCCACATGTTTTCCAGGAGCTGCAGCGGTTCCGGCGCGCAGGTGAACGTGGCACACAGCGCTTCGGGGTGTTCCATGTCGGATGCGAGCACATCGATGAGCACGCCGACGTCGAGGAAACCGCCAAGCGTCGCAGAATCAGCGCGGCCCATCGATATCAACCAAAGCGCCGCATGCCCGGCAACCGGAGTGTCAAGTAGCTGGCGCACCAGGGGCTCGACTACCTCGATGTCGAACATGCTTAGCGCGACGAAACCCATCATTCGGCGCTGGGCACTTGCGCTCGACGCAATTGCCTCGGTGAGCATTTGGACTCGCTCGGCAACTGGACGGTGGGCGCGCCAGCCCATCACGAGGGGCTCATGTCGCGCGTCGTCCACCGACAGCATGGCGGCGATCAAGCCGGCGCCATCGTCGGCGGCAACAGCCTCGGCCCGTCGCAACAGGTACCCCGCGTCATCGAGATAGTCCGGCAGCACATGGCGACCGAAGGCGGTCAGCATTACTGTGCCGCCCGTCCAGTAGCCGCGGCCGAACGGCTCGGGCACCTCCACGCGGTCGACCCACCGGACCACGCCTGCGTCGCCGAGCACCTCGAACACCCGGCTTACGTCATCCTCGGAGAACTCGGAGACCAGCTCGTGACTCGCCCAGTACAGCCTCTGCTTCCGGGCTACCGTCGATTCCGCCAGCTCCAGGACGGACTCGAAAGGCAGCTCGGCGTTGTCAGCTGCGAGCAGCGGCACCAGCCAATGCACGAAGGCACAGTCGAGTAGCTCGTAAAGGGCGTCCGAGCACAAGGATCCGCCCGAAGATTGGGCGCGCAACGGCCCCAGTTCGAGGATCGCCGAGAACAATGCCTTCGCCCTCGACAGAGGCGACCGCGCCGCCCATGCCGGCACGGGAACCAGGCGACGTCGGTGCACTAGGACCGCGCCAGCCTCCTCGGCGAGGGCGACGACGAAGTTCAGCCGCCGCATGCCCGCCGTGGAAGACGCCTGCAACGTCCTCTCACCGAACTGGATCTCTATCTCGTCGCCGGTATCGAGCAGTTCGGCCAGTGCACGACCGTCGGCTAGCTGAAGGATTCCCCTGTCGGTGAGCTGCCTGCCGTCCGAACCCAGATAGCCGCGCAGGGCATCGAATTTGGCGAGCAACGGCGTCGCCGACACTGCCGCTTCCACATCGGCCTGCGGTGGCGGACTGTAGAGGAACGGCAGCTCGTACGGCTCTGGTGCTGCTACAGGGACCGAGCCGAACTTCTCTGCGGTCTCGTCGTGCTTCCCCGGGCGCGGCAGGCTTCCCGTCGAAGTGGGATTGCGCGCTTCGGCGAGCACGGTCGGTGCGAGTTCGTCGACCAGCCTTCTCAGTCGATTAGCGCGATCCAGGCCGCCCACCATACGTCCCGTCGCCGCCATGAGGTCGAAGTAGCGGCCGACCGCAAAGCACAGATTCAGGGCGTCATCGGGCCGCCCCTCGAATCGGCGCGGGCACCACGTCAGCAGGAACTCGGCCACCTCGCCAGGCGCGAAGTCATCAAGGCCACCGCAAGATTCGTGATACCGCCAGTCCAGGAATAACCGAACGTCGGAGACGACTTCGGACCGTTCCGGAACTGGGAGATCGAGCCAGCTGTCGAGTTCGTCGAGCAGCGCCTCACGGGCTTCGTGGTACGCGTCGTCTTCACCGGGAGCAAAATGTAGCTGCATCGCCGCGACGCTAGCCGCGGGGACTGACAAAAACGGCTTTACAGGTACTGACCCAGGTTCGACTCGGTGTCGATGGCCCGCGACGCGCTCGACGACTTGCCGGTGACCAGGGTGCGGATGTAGACGATCCGCTCGCCCTTCTTGCCCGAAATCCGTGCCCAGTCATCGGGATTGGTGGTGTTGGGCAGGTCCTCGTTCTCGGCGAACTCGTCGACGATCGAGTCCAGCAGGTGCTGGATGCGCAAGCCGGGCTGGCCCGTGTCCAGCACCGACTTGATCGCGTTCTTCTTCGCCCGGTCGACGACGTTTTGGATCATCGCGCCGGAGTTGAAGTCCTTGAAGTACATGACTTCCTTGTCACCGTTGGCGTAGGTGACCTCCAAGAACCGGTTGTCGTCGATCTCGGCGTACATCCGCTCGACGACCTTTTCGATCATCGCGGCGATGCAGGCCGCACGGTCACCGTCGAACTCGGCGAGATCATCGGCGTGCAACGGAAGCGTTTCGACCAAGTACTTCGTGTAGATGTCTTGCGCCGCTTCGGCATCGGGCCGCTCGATCTTGATCTTCACGTCGAGGCGCCCGGGCCGCAGAATTGCCGGGTCGATCATGTCTTCGCGGTTGGAGGCGCCGATCACGATGACGTTCTCCAGACCCTCGACGCCGTCGATCTCGCTCAGCAGCTGCGGCACGACGGTGGTCTCGACGTCCGAGGAGACGCCGGTGCCGCGGGTGCGGAAGATCGAGTCCATCTCGTCGAAGAACACGATCACCGGGGTGCCCTCGGACGCCTTCTCGCGGGCACGCTGGAAGATCAGCCGGATGTGGCGCTCGGTCTCGCCGACGAACTTGTTCAGCAGCTCGGGGCCCTTGATGTTGAGGAAGTAGGACTTCGCCTCGCGGGCGTCGTCGCCGCGGACCTCGGCCATCTTCTTGGCCAGCGAGTTGGCCACCGCCTTGGCGATCAAGGTCTTGCCGCAACCGGGCGGACCGTACAGCAGCACGCCCTTGGGCGGGCGCAGCTGGTACTCGCGATACAGCTCCTTGTGCAGGAACGGCAGCTCCACAGCGTCGCGGATCTGCTCGATCTGTCGCGTCAGCCCGCCGATGTCGGCGTAGCTGACGTCGGGCACCTCTTCCAGCACCAAGTCTTCGACCTCGGCCTTGGGGATGCGCTCGAAGGCATAGCCGGCTTTGGTGTCGACCAGCAGCGAGTCGCCGGGCCGCAACTTGCGGGGCTTGGTGTCGTCGTTGAGCGCGTCGGGCACGCCGTCCGGCAGGTCCTCGGCGACCAGCGGCTCGGCCAGCCAGACGATGCGCTCCTCGTCGGCGTGGCCGACGACCAGGGCCCGGTGGCCGTCGTTGAGCACCTCGCGCAGCGTGGAGATCTCGCCGACGGATTCGAACGTGCCCGCCTCGACGACGGTCAGGGCTTCGTTGAGCCGGACCGTTTGCCCCTTCCGGAGGGTCGAGGTTTCGATGTTCGGGGAGCACGTGAGGCGCATCTTGCGACCCGACGTGAACACGTCGACAGTCTCGTCGTCATGGGCGGACAGCAGGACGCCGTAACCGCTGGGCGGCTGCCCCAGCCGGTCGACTTCCTCGCGCAACGCCAGTAGTTGTTGGCGAGCCTCTTTAAGAGTTTCCATTAATTTGGAATTGCGCGCGGCGAGCGAGTCGATACGGGCTTCGAGCTGATGCACATCGCGCGCAGAGCGGGCGCTCCCATGCGACCCAACCGCCTGCTCGAGTTGCTCGCGCAGTACCGCCGCCTCACGGCGCAGTTGCTCCAACTCGGCAGCATCGTCGCTGGACATGTCGGTTTCACCAGGGATTCGGAATGCTTCAGAACGCTCTGACTCACCCATGTTGCGCTCCTTTCCCGCTTCGAAATCACGCGGTGGATACTTCAACGCTACCGGCGATTCCCCTTTCGCGTGCGCAGTCAAACACCGCCAAAAAGTTACGAATATGGTCACGCTGGTAACCTCGGCATCAAATCCGGCCGAGCGAAAGGACGGCGGTGACGATAAAACCCCTCGCCACGGGCGTCTTGGCCGTCGCCATCGTTGCCGGAGCCGTCGCAAGTGTGACTTCCGTTGCACCCGTTGGCCCGTTCGGCGCGCCCTTCGATCAGCCGCCGTCCCCCACCGGCTGAATGCTTCAGTATTCCCGGTCTCCCGCCAAGCTCATCGGAGTGCTGGGCGTCGTCATCGCGGCGGCGGTGTTCGGGCTTTCGGGATGTTCAGCGCACGGGTCCAAGCCATCCGCCTCGGATAATGAATCGGCCGTGCCGGCCACGTCGAGTGCGCCGGCCGTCCCCCCGGCCGCTCCCCTGCCGCCGCCCGAAGCGCTCACCGACGTCCTGGGCCGCCTCGCCGACCCCAACGTCCCCGGCACCAACAAACTCAACCTCGTCGAGGGCGCCACCCCCGAGAGCGCGGCCACCATCGACAAGTTCACGAACGCTTTGCGGGACAACGGCTACCAGCCGATGACCTTCGTGGCGGACAACATCGCGTGGTCGGATAGGAATCCGGCTGATGTGCAGGCCACCGTCACGGTCAAGACCGCCCGCGCCAACAACAGCGTGTTCACCTTCCCCATGGAGTTCGCCCCTTTTCAGGGGGGCTGGCAGCTGTCGAAGCGAACCGCGCAAATGCTGTTGGCGTTGGGCAACTCGCCCAGCTCGAGCGCTTCGCTGAGCACTCCGCCCCCGCCGCCACCGACACCACCGGCGCCCCCTCCGGCACCGCCACCGCCACCTCGGTGACGGACGGGATGTGGATCGGTTGGCTCGAGTTCGACGTGTTGCTCGGCCCGGAGCTTGGGGTGCGATCCCTCAAAGAGAAGCGGTCGGTGATCCGTCCGGTGGTCGCCGAGCTGCAGCGCAAATTCAGCGTGTCAGCCGCCGAGACCGGTTCGCGCGACCTGTACCGCCGAGCGGGTATCGGTGTGGCGGTGGTGTCCGGCGATCGCAGCCATGTCGTCGACGTTCTGGACGCGGCCGAACGTCTGGTCGCCGCACGTCGTGAGTTCGAGTTGCTGTCCGCGCACCGGGGCCTGCTGCGAAGCGACGACTAGGCCACTGCGCTGAGCATGATTGTCGATTCGGCGCTGGTAAACCGCATCGACGGCACCACCCAGAACAGGGCGATGATGAGGCTGGCGACGATCGCCAGCACACCCAGCACAACGCCCGTCATCGCGGTATCGCCGTTGCTGGCTTGACCATGCCTGACCTGCGCACGTGCCAGCAGCCCCAGCAGAGCGGCAAGAACACCGAGCATCAGACCACCGACAACGGTCAGACTCGCCACCAAGGCGACGACGCCCACGACCAACGACGCGACCCCGAGGCCGTTCCGCGGCCTGGTGGCCGGCGCCTCCGAATCCGGTGGTCCCCAAACGTGATCCGGGCCCGCAGATGCGTGCGGCTGGCCTGACACTGACTCCGGGGACCCGGTCACGCCTCGACTCTAGTCGCTGAGATCGGGACTAGGTTGCAGCTAGTGGTCACGTCCCGGGCGTTTACGGCCCAGCGGTGCGGGGGCGACGGCACCCGGCGCGAGCCTGCGCGTCGTGATCAGGAACGCGGTGTGCCCGCGCATCGAATGCTGCGGCCGCACGGCCAGGCCGACGACATTCCAGCCCCGCTGCAGCGTCTCCCACGCCCGCGGCTCGGTCCAGCACTGCTGAGCCCGCACCGCCTCCACGACGGTGGACAGCTGGGTGACCGTGGCCACGTAGATCACCAACACTCCGCCGGCGGTCACCAGCCGCGACACCGTGTCCAGCACCTCCCACGGCGCCAGCATGTCCAGCACCGCCCGGTCGACGGAGCCGTCGGGCAGTTCGGAGTCGGCGACGTCGCTGATGATCAGCTGCCAGTTGTCCGGTAGCCCGTCGTGGAAGACAGAGACGTTGCGGCGGGCGTGCTCGGCATGGTCGGCGCGCAGTTCGTAAGAGATAACTCGTCCCTGCGGCCCGACGGCGCGCAGCAGCGAACAGGTCAGCGCGCCCGATCCGGCGCCGGCCTCCAGCACGCAGGCACCGGGAAAAATGTCGCCCTCGTACACGATCTGGGCGGCGTCCTTCGGGTAGATCACCTGCGGCCCGCGGGGCATCCCCATCAGGTAGTCCACCAGCAGCGGGCGGAACACCAGATAAAGGGCGCCGTTGGTGGATTTGACGACGCTGCCCTGCTCCATGCCGATCAGCGCGTCATGGGCGATGGTGCCGCGATGGGTGTGAAACTCGGCACCCGGGGTTAGTTCGATGGTGTAGTGGCGGCCCTTGGCGTCGGTGAGCTGGACGCGCTCGCCGACGGTGAGGGGACCGGTTCCTGGCACGGCATCCAGCGTGCCAGCCGACGCGCCGTCAGCGGTGCGCGGGGTTGTCGCCGCGCCGCCCTAGAGTGCGGTTATGACGGACCAGGCGGACACGGGTCAGGTCCGGCCGCCCTCCAGGCCGGCCCTGTCGCCGTCGCGGGCCGCGGACTTCAAGCAGTGTCCGCTGCTGTACCGGTTCCGGGCGATCGATCGGCTCCCCGAGGCGGCGTCGGCGGGGCAGCTGCGCGGGTCACTGGTGCATGCGGCGCTTGAGCAGCTCTACGCCCTGCCCGCGACGCAGCGCGACGCGGACACCGCGCGCTCGCTCGTGGAACCCGCGTGGGACCGGATGATCGCCGGGGAGCCGGCGCTGGCCGCCGAGCTGGACCCGGCGCTGCGCCCCCAATTGTTCGAGGAAGCCCGCGCGCTGCTGTCCGGCTACTACCGGCTCGAGGACCCGACGCGGTTCGAGCCGGACAGCTGCGAACAACGCGTCGAGGTCGAGCTGGAAGACGGAACGCTGCTGCGCGGATTCATCGACCGGATCGACGTCGCCGCCACCGGCGAGCTGCGGGTGGTCGACTACAAGACCGGCAAGGCGCCGCCGGCCGCGCGCGCTGGGGCCAGTTTCAAGGCCGAGTTCAAGGCGATGTTCCAGATGAAGTTCTACGCGGTGGCACTGCTGCGGTCGCGTGGCGTGCTGGCCGCGCGCCTGCGGCTCATCTATCTGGCCGACGGGCAGGTGCTCGATTACACCCCGGACCGCGACGAGCTGCTGCGCTTCGAAAAGACGTTGATCGCCATCTGGCACGCGATCCAATCCGCAAGCCGGACAGGCGATTTCCGCCCCAGCCCGTCGCGGCTGTGCCAGTGGTGTCCGCATCAGGAACACTGTCCGGAATTCGGCGGGACGCCGCCGCCGTACCCTGGGTGGCCCGAGCAGTTGCTGGCCGGCTAAACCAGCGGCGACATCTCTTGCAGCATGGTGGGGATGAGTTCGCTGACCGTGGGGTGGATGTGCATGGTCCGCGCCAACGTGGTGTAAGGCGCCTTGGCGGACATGACGTCCAGGATGCAGTGGATTGACTCGTCGCCGCCTACCCCGAAGACCGCCGCCCCCAGTATTTCCTGGGTGTCGGCATCGACGACGACCTTCATAAAGCCTTGCGTCTCACCCTTTTCCACCGCCCTGCCGACCCTGGTCATCGGCCGCTTGCCGACCAGCGCCTTGCGGCCCGACGCGCGGACCTGCTCGACGGTCATACCGGCGCGCCCCAGCGGCGGATCGATGTACAGCGCATAGGTGGTTATGCGATCGCTCACCCGTCGCGGGTCATTGTCGAACAGGTTGGCGGCGACTATTTCGAAGTCGTTGTACGACGTGTGCGTGAAGGCGCCCTTGCCGTTGCAGTCGCCCATCGCCCAAATGTGGTCGACGTTGGTCTTGAGCGCGTCGTCGACGACGATGTAGCCGCGGGAGTCGGTCTGCACCCCCGCAGCTTGAAGACCCAGATCGTCGGTGTTGGGTTGCCGGCCCACCGCCATCAACAGGTGGCTGCCCCGAATCGGTGCGGCACCGGATCCGGGCTCTAGCTCAAAGCCTTGAAAATCACTGTCGTGCTTGGCGATCCGGATGTCTGCCGCGTCAAGGATAACGTCAATGCCTTCGGCCTGCAGGACCTCTTTGATGGTGGCGGACACATCTTCGTCCTCGCGGGAAGCCAGTCGTGGGCCCCGCTCGACGACGGTCACCCGGGCCCCGAAGCGGCGGTACATCTGCGCGAACTCCAGCGCGATGTAGCTGCCCCCGACGATGACGAGATGCGATGGCACCGTATCGAGTTCGAGGATCGACACGTTGGTGAGGAACTCGATATCGGACAGTCCCGGAATGTCCGGCACCACCGCACGCCCGCCCACATTGAGAAAAATCCGGTCGGCCCGCAAGAGCTGGTCGCCGACCCTCAGCGTGTGCGGGTCCTCGAATCGGGCATGCCCGCGGACGAGCGTGCAACCGTCCATGCCCTCCAACCAGCTTTCGACACCGGTGCGGTCGGCCAGCATGATTTCGTCCTTGCGCGCCTTGACTTTCGCCATGTCCACGCTGACCGGTCCGGTACCGATGCCGTACTCCGCCCCGCGCCGGGCCAGTTGCGCGGCGTGCGCGCTCGCGACAAGCGTCTTGGTCGGAATGCATCCGTTGTTGACGCAGGTGCCGCCGACGTGCTTGCGCTCCACTACCGCCACTCGCTGCCCGGCGGAGGTGAGCCGGCCCGCCAGCGGCGGGCCGGCCTGGCCGGCGCCGACGATGATCGCGTCGAAACGCGCTGTCACAGAGAAGCCGTCGCCGCAACCACGGCGAACCCACCCAAGACCGCGACCGCATCCTCGAGCAGCGCGATCGGCAGATCCTTACCGCCGATCGCGGCTACCAGCCGCTTGCGCGCCTGGTAGCCCCCCAGGGTGCCGATCACCGCACCAACGATGCCGGCACCCAGTCCACCCCACTTGTAGCCCCACACCGTGCCGATGACCGCACCGGCGAAGGCGCCCATGATGATCCGGGCAGCGAACACCGGCGGAGCGGTGCGCGGCGGCGTCTTCGGAAGTTTGTCGTTGACCAGTTCGCCCACCGCAAGCAGGCTCAGCACGGCAACGGTGATCTTGCTCCCCATCCAGGACGCCCACGTGTGGTCCAGGTTGAACCAAGTGAGCACTGCGGCCCAGGCGACAACGGCCGGAGCGGTCAGCGAACGCAATCCGGCGACGACGCCGATCAGTAATGCCATGAGCAGGACGAGCAAATGATGTGTCACGGCGACCCTCCTGGGTTCTACGCGCAATCGATCCTCGCCGGACGCTAACACAATCACCGGTCCAGGGCATCTGCCTGCGGTCAGAATCGGCAGAACCGGATATCAGAGGCCAGAATCGCTTTGGCCCCGATGGCGGCGAGCTCATCCATGATTTCGTTGACGCCGCGACGGGGCACAAGCGCCCGCACCGCAACCCAGTCCGGGTCTGCGAGCGGAGCAATGGTCGGCGACTCCAGTCCCGGCGTGATCGACGTGGCCTTGTCCAGCGCCGAGCGTGGGCAGTCGTAATCCAGCATCAGATACTGCTGACCGAAAACCACACCCTGAACGCGTGCGACCAGTTGATCGCGCGCCGGGTCGGCTTGGGAGTCAGCGCGTTCGATCAACACCGCCTCCGAATCACACAGCGGCTCACCGAATGCCACGAGGTGATGCATGCCCAGGGTGCGGCCGGAGCCCACCACGTCGGCGATGGCGTCGGCCACCCCGAGTTGCACGGAGATCTCCACGGCCCCGTCGAGCCTGATCACCGTCGCGTCAATACCCTTGGCGGCCAGATCTTTTCGAACCAGGTTGGGGTACGCGGTGGCGATCCGCTTGCCGGCCAGATCGGCCGGCGTCCACTCCGGCCCGGCCGGCCCGGCGTAGCGAAAACTCGAGGACCCGAAGCCCAGCGCCAGCCGTTCCCGCACGGGCGCGTCCGAGTCGAGCACGAGGTCCCGTCCGGTGATGCCGAAGTCGAGTTCTCCCGAACCGACATAGATGGCAATGTCCTTGGGCCGCAAGAAGAAGAATTCGACCTGGTTGGCCGGGTCGATGACCGTGAGGTCTTTGGGATCGGTGCGCCGCCGATAGCCGGCCTCCGCGAGAATCTCGCTGGCCGGCTCGCTCAGCGTGCCCTTGTTGGGAACCGCAACGCGCAGCATGTTCACAGCTTCCGGTAGATGTCGTCGAGCGACAGTCCGCGCGAGATCATCAGCACCTGCGTCCAGTACAGCAACTGGCTGATTTCCTCCGCCAACGCCTCGTCGGCCTCGTGTTCGGCGGCCAGCCACACCTCGCCGGCCTCCTCCAAAATTTTCTTGCCCAAAGCGTGAACCCCGCCGTCCAGCGCGGCGACCGTGGCGCTACCGGCCGGGCGGGTGCGCGCACGATCGCCCAGTTCGGCGAACAGCTCTTCGAAGGTCTTCACGGCCAGCGATTGTTTCACGTGCCCGCGAGCAAAGTCACCTTGGTTTAGCTAGTCCCGGCCGGCCCCGGGTACTGTAAGCAGTAATTAACTCACCTAACTAACCGAGGCGGATGGAGTCGGCATGGCCCGCACCGAGAATGACACCTGGGATTTGGCGTCCAGTGTGGGTGCGACCGCAACGGCGGTCGCGGCACAGCGCGCGATGGCCTCACAGGGCCCGGATCGGCTGCTGCACGACCCGTGGGCCGATCCGCTCGTGCGCGCCGTCGGCATCGACACCTTGATCAAGCTTCTCGACGCAAAGTCCGGGGACGGCGGCAAGCCGGGGTTCAACCGGCAGACCATGATCCACCAAATCACCGTGCGCACTCGGTACTTCGATGACTTCTTTACGCAGGCCATGGATGCGGGCGTCCGGCAGGCGGTAATTCTCGCGTCCGGCCTGGACACCAGGGCCTACCGACTGCCGTGGCCGGCGGACGCCGCGGTGTACGAAATCGACCAACCCGAGGTGATCGACTTCAAGACCCGCACGCTCGCCGACCTGGGCGCCGCGCCGACCGCACAACGCAGGACCGTCGCGATCGACCTGCGTGACGACTGGCCCTCCGCGCTGACGGCCGCCGGACTCGATACCGCAAAGCCAACTGCGTGGAGCGCCGAAGGCCTCCTCATCTACCTGCCCCCGGACGCGCAGGACCGCCTGTTCGACAACGTCGCCGCGCTGTCAGCGCCGGGAAGCCGGATCGCATGCGAGCACATGGATTTCGCCAACATTCCCGCGGATTGGGCGCAACGGCTTACCGAAAGGTCCCGGCGCGGCGGCTCCCAGATCAACCTTGCCGAGCTGTTCTACACCGGTGATCGCAGCAGCGCCAACGAATATCTCACCGGACACGGTTGGCAGGTCGACATCAAGACAACGCGCGAAGCCTACGCGGCCAACGGTTTTCAGGTTCCGCAAGACGAGATGGCCTCACTCGGCGACGCCGCCGGTTACCTGACGGCGCAACGGGTTTGAGGCGATTGCTCAGTCCTCCGGGTTGTAGCCGAGGTTGGGGCCGAGCCAGCGCTCGGCCTCCTGCAGGGTCCAGCCCTTGCGCTTGGCGTAATCGGCGACCTGATCCTGGGCCATCCGGCCGACCACGAAGTACTGCGACTGCGGGTGCGAGAAGTACCAGCCGCTGACGGCGGCACCGGGCCACATCGCCATCGACTCGGTCAGCTCGATGCCGGTCCGCTGCTGAACGTCCATCAACTTGAAGAGCGTCACCTTCTCGGTGTGCTCCGGGCAGGCCGGATAGCCGGGTGCGGGGCGAATTCCCACGTACTTCTCACCGATGAGCGCCTCGTTGTCCAGCTGCTCGTCCGGCTGGAACCCCCAGAACTCCTTGCGGACCCGTTGGTGCATCCGTTCGGCGAAAGCCTCTGCTAGCCGGTCGGCGATCGACTCCAGCAGGATCGCGCTGTAGTCGTCATTGGCCGCCTTGAATTCCGCGATCTTGTCACCGCTGCCGAGCCCCGCGGTGACGGCGAAGGCGCCGACGTAGTCGGCCAAACCGGTGTCCTTGGGCGCGATGTAGTCGCCCAGTGACCGGTTCGGGATGCCGTCTCGGTGCTCGCCCTGCTGGCGCAGGTTGTGCAACGTGGTCAGCACCTCGGTACGGCTCTCGTCGGTGTACACCTCGATGTCGTCCCCAACCGCGTTCGCCGGGAAGAACCCGATCACCCCGTTGGCCGTCAGCCACTTCTCCTTGATCAGGGTGTCGAGCATCTCCTGGGCATCGTCGTACAACTTGCGGGCGGCCTCTCCCGAGACCGGGTTGTTGAGGATGTCGGGGAACCTGCCCTTCATCTCCCAGGCGTTGAAGAACGGCTGCCAGTCGATGTACTCGCGCAGCTCGGCGAGGTCGTAGTCGTGAAACTCCCGCACGCCGAGCCCCTGGGCGGGCACCGGCGGCGTGTAGCCGTCCCAGTCGATCGGCGTCCGGTTCGCCCGGGCTTTCTCCAGCGTCAGCATCGGCCGCTCGTTCTTCTGAGAGTGCCGTTCGCGCAGCGCTGCGTACTCGGTCTCGGTGGCCTCCAACAGTGCTGGGCGCTGCCTGTCGTCGAGGAGCGCCGCAGCGACCGGCACCGAGCGGGACGCGTCCTTGACCCACACCACCGGGCCGCTGCGCCGCGGCGATATCTTCACGGCCGTGTGGGCGCGCGAGGTGGTCGCGCCACCGATCAGCAGCGGGATCTCCAGCCCCTCGCGTTCCATCTCGACGGCGAAGTTGGCCATCTCGTCCAGGGACGGGGTGATCAGCCCGGACAGCCCGATGATGTCGGCCTCGTGCTCCTTCGCCGCGTCCAGGATCTTCTGTGCGGGCACCATCACACCGAGGTCGATCACCTCGAAGTTGTTGCACTGCAGGACGACTCCGACGATGTTCTTGCCGATGTCGTGGACGTCGCCCTTGACCGTCGCCATGATGATCGTGCCGTTGGTGTCCTTCCCCGCAGCAGCGCCGGACTCCTCCTTCTCCTCCTCGATGAACGGAAGCAGGTACGCCACGGCCTTCTTCATTACCCGGGCCGACTTCACGACCTGGGGCAGGAACATCTTGCCCGAGCCGAAAAGGTCACCGACGACGTTCATGCCGTCCATCAGCGGGCCCTCGATCACCTCGATCGGCCGCCCTCCCGCGCCGGCGATCTCGGCCCGCAATTCCTCGGTGTCGGCATCGACGTGGGCGTCGATGCCCTTGACCAGGGCATGCGTGATCCGCTCGCGGACCGGCAGGCTGCGCCATTCGGCCGCCACCGGGGCTCCATTTCCCGAGGCCTGGTCCGAGCTGCTGAACCGTTCGGCGATCTCCAGGAGCCGTTCGGCCGCATCCTCGCGACGGTTCAGCACGACGTCCTCGATGCGGTCCCGCAGCTCGGGGTCGATGGAGTCGTAGGGCACCAGCGCACCGGCGTTGACGATGCCCATGTCCAGGCCGGCCTTGATGGCGTGGAACAGGAACACCGCGTGGATCGCCTCGCGGACGGGGTTGTTGCCCCGGAACGAGAACGACACGTTCGAGATACCGCCGGAGATGTGCACTCCGGGCAGGTTCTCCTTAATCCAGGCGCAGGCCTCGATGAAGTCGATCCCGTACGTCGCGTGCTCCTCGATACCGGTGGCCAGCGCGAAGCAGTTCGGGTCGAAGATGATGTCCTCGGCCGGGAAGCCGACCTCTTCGGTCAGGATCCGGTAGGCGCGCCCGCAGATCTGCTTGCGGCGCTCCAGGTTGTCGGCCTGACCCTGCTCGTCGAAGGCCATCACGACGACGGCGGCGCCGTACTTGCGGCACAGCCGTGCCTCGCGGATGAACTTCTCCTCGCCCTCCTTCATGGAGATCGAGTTGACGATCGGCTTGCCCTGCACGTTTTTCAGGCCCGCCTCGATGACCTCCCACTTGGAGGAGTCGATCATCACCGGGACGCGGCTGATGTCCGGCTCGGCCGCGATCAGCTTGGTGAACCGGTCCATCGCGGCGACACCGTCGATCATGCCCTCGTCCATGTTGATGTCGATGACCTGTGCACCGACCTCGACCTGCTGTAGGGCGACCGACAGCGCGGTGTCGTAGTCCTCGGCCTTGATCAGGTTGCGGAACCGGGCGGAGCCGGTGATGTTGGTGCGCTCACCGATGTTCACGAACAGGGAATCGTCGGTGATGTTGAGCGGCTCCAGGCCCGAGAGCCGGGTGGCCACCTCGATTTCCGGCAGCTCGCGCGGCGCTTTACCGTCGACGACCTTGGCGATCTCGGCGATGTGCGGCGGCGCCGTCCCGCAGCAACCACCGACAATGTTGACCAGGCCGGCCTCGGCGAAATCGGCGATATAGCCCGCCTGGCGCTCGGGAGTCTCGTCGTATTCGCCGAAGGCGTTGGGCAGGCCGGCGTTGGGATAGCACGAGACGAAGGTGTCCGCGATCCGACCCATCTCGGCGATGTAGGGCCTCATCTCCGGCGCGCCCAGGGCGCAGTTGAGGCCCACCGCGATCGGCTTCGCGTGCCTGATCGCGTTCCAGAACGCCTCGGTGACCTGTCCGGACAACGTCCGCCCGGACGCGTCGGTGATGGTGCCCGAGATGATCAACGGCCAGCGGCGGCCGCGCTCTTCGAACAGCGTCTCGACGGCGAACACCGCCGCCTTGGCGTTCAGCGAGTCGAAGATCGTCTCGATGATGAGGAGATCGGCGCCGCCGTCGACCAGGCCGTTGGCGGATTCGAGGTACGCGGCAACCAGCTGGTCGTAGGAGACGTTGCGGGCCCCGGGGTCGTTGACGTCCGGCGAGATCGACGCGGTCCGCGTCGTCGGCCCGATGGCGCCGGCCACGTAACGGGGCTTCTCCGGGGTGCTGTATTCGTCGGCGGCCTTGCGAGCCAGGGCGGCGCCGGCGTAGTTCAGCTCGTAGGCCAGCTCGGCCATGTCGTAGTCGGACAGCGAGATCGCGTTCGCGTTGAACGTGTTGGTTTCCAGGATGTCGGCGCCCGCGTCGAGGTACTCGCGGTGGATTCCCTCGATGATCTGTGGCTGCGTCAGCGTGAGCAGGTCGTTGTTGCCCTGAAGAGCGGTCGGCCACTCGGTGAACCGGTCGCCGCGGTAGCCGGCCTCGTCCGGCCGGTCCCGCTGGATCGCCGTGCCCATCGCGCCGTCGATCACCATGATCCGCTGGCGCAGAGCGGCCGTCAGTTCGTCGGTGCAGTCGGGGCGGATCTTCGGCTCAAAAGGGGTCACGTGCACTCCTTCCGTTACGGAAGGCGTCCTTGACTCTGCCGAGCGTGGCGGATACCGGCAGGGACCGGGGTCCCCTCGATAACCGTTGCAACGCCTCTCGACCAGGAAAGTCTACGTTGTCACCCGACGCATGGACGCCCAACTCGACTCGACCCGCAGATCTTGCCGGCAACGTCGTAATTACCCACAGTAACCAGATTGCAGCCGAACGTATTTCGTCTCGACCGCGTGATTCGGCGCATTCATCCGTATAAGCATAGCTCGTCTATGAAAAATAGCCGCCGCACTTCGCGCCGCGACCTTGGTCACGCCGTACGCTAATTGGCGTGACCTCGCCGGATGTCAGCCCTTCGCTCCCCGAACTGCAGAACACGATCGTCGTGGCGGCGTTCGAGGGCTGGAATGACGCCGGCGACGCCGCCAGCGACGCGCTGGAGCACCTGGATGCCATCTGGGAAGCCGATCCGATCATCGAGATCGACGACGAGGCGTACTACGACTACCAGGTGAATCGACCGGTCATCCGCCAGGTCGACGGGGTGACCCGGGAGCTGGTGTGGCCGGCGATGCGGATCTCGCACTGCCGGCCCCCGGGCAGCGACCGCGACGTCGTGCTGATGCACGGCGTGGAGCCGAACATGCGCTGGCGCACGTTCTGCGCCGAGTTGCTGGCGATCGCCGACAAGCTCAACGTCGACACCGTGGTGATCCTGGGGGCGCTGCTCGCCGACACCCCGCATACCCGGCCGGTGCCGGTCTCGGGTGCGGCCTACTCCCCCGAGTCGGCGCGGCGCTTCGGGCTGGAGGAAACCCGCTACGAGGGCCCGACGGGGATCGCCGGGGTCTTTCAGGACGCCTGCGTGGCGGCCGGCATCCCGGCGGTGACGTTCTGGGCGGCGGTGCCGCACTACGTGTCGCAACCGCCCAACCCGAAGGCGACGGTGGCGTTGCTGCGCCGCGTCGAAGACGTGCTCGACATCGAGGTCCCGCTGGCCGACCTGCCGGCGCAGGCCGAGGAGTGGGAGCAGGCGATCACCGAGATGACGTCCGAGGACGACGACCTGGCCGACTACGTCCAGTCACTGGAGCAGCGCGGCGACGCCGAGGTCGACATGAACGAGGCCCTGGGCAAGATCGACGGCGACGCACTGGCCGCCGAGTTCGAACGTTATCTGCGCCGCCGCCGGCCAGGATTTGGGCGCTAGCGCTAGGACATCCCGAGTTGCTTGTTGTACGCGCTGGTGGAGCGACCCAGTGCGGCGACTTCGGCGTCCAGCTGGGGCACCAGCCGGGCGGGATCTTTGCAGATGAGCGATCCGCCGACCCGGGTGGCGAAGACCGGCTTGAGCCAGCGCAATAGGCCGACCCAACGCGGGAAGTAGACATAACGCCGACGCCCCTCGATGCCCTTGACCAGCGCCTGCGCGCAGTCATCCACCGAGGCGGTCTGGTTCGCCGGCCAGGGCAGCCCCGAGATCAGCTGGCCGAACGACGGCAGGTCGGCCTCGGAGTCGCGGACCAGCGCGGTGTCGACCCAGGACATGTGTGCCGAGCCGACCTCGACACCCTGATAGCCGACCTCGAGTCGCAGCCCGTTGGCCAGATGCTCGTTGCCGGCCTTCGACACGTTGTACGACGCCATTCCCGGCGCGGCCGCGAAGGCGGCCAGCGACGAGACGATCAGCAGGTAGCCGTGACGGTCGATCAGGGCCGGCAACGTGGCTCGCGCGGTGTGGAAGACGCCGAGCACGTTGACGTCCAGCACACGCTTGAACGCCTCCGGGTCGACGCGCAGCACCGAGCCGTAGCTGGCGATCCCGGCGTTGGCGACCACGACGTCGATGCCGCCGAAGCGTTCGACCGCCTTCGCCGCGGCGGCCTGCATGGCGGAGAGGTCGCGCACATCGGCAACGACGGTCAGCACCCGGTCCTCGCCGAGTTCGGCGGCCACCGCGGCCAACTCGTCTTTGTCGAGATCGGTCAGCACGACTTTCGCGCCCTTGTTACGCAACCGGCGGGCGACCTCAGCCCCGATTCCGCGTGCGCCGCCAGTGATGAAGACCACTTTGTCGTGCAGTGTTGTCATGGCCGAAACGTACCCTTAGGTGCTCACATCAGCGGAGGTAACGGCAGCAGCCAGGTGACCGAAGTGTCGGTCTTGTCCTTGTATTGCGGGCAGTAGGCGGCCACCGAAAGACCGATGAAGTAGCCGGATTGTCTCGGCGTGAGGTTGGTGTCCTTCATCAGCCGCACGGCCAGAACGGATGTGGATTGATTGGCATCGAATCCGGCACAAAACGTATGTGCCATCGCGATCGAGGCGCTGGGGTCAGGATCGGGGATTCCCCCCTTGGCGAGGGCAGCGACGAACGCATCGTCCATTTGATCCGCCAATGCGGGGGCTGCGGACGCCAACGCTGCCGCGGAGAGGAACGCCGCGCAGAACCACCGCTTGCCACAACCGACCGGCATCACACAACGGTAGCGCCCGCGGCGGCGCGGCGCCTCTCAGTTACAGGTCCACCCCGAGCAACGCATCGACCGCGGTTGCCACCAGCCGTGGCGACTCCGGGTAGTGGCCGCCGTATTCCAGGGCATCGGTGACCCAACCATCAAGTGCAGCAATGACTTTAGGGGTATCGAGGTCGTCGGCGAGGTAGCCGCGCACACGACCGATGACGTCGGCGGCATCAGGACCGGCGGGCAGCGAAATCGCGGCGCGCCAACGCTGCAGTCGGGCGATCGCCTCGTCGAGCACCTGCGGGGTCCAAAACCGGTCCGCGCGGTAGTGTCCGGCCAGCAGGCCTATGCGGATGGCCGATGGCTCAACACCCTGGGCGCGCAGCGTGGACACTAAGACCAGGTTGCCCAGGCTCTTGGACATTTTGTGCCCGTCGTAGCCGATCATCCCGGCGTGCACGTAGTGCCGGGCGAATCTCCGCTCGCCCCTGACACATTCGGCGTGCGCGGCGGTGAACTCGTGATGCGGAAATATCAGGTCGCTGCCGCCGCCCTGGATGTCGAGGCCGGTGCCGATGCGACTCAGCGCGATCGCGGCGCATTCGATATGCCAGCCCGGCCGGCCCGGACCGAACGGCGCCGGCCAGCTGGGCTCGCCGGCCCGCGCGGCCCGCCACAGCAGGGCGTCGAGTTGGTCGGTCTTGCCGGGCCGGTGCGGGTCGCCGCCGCGCTCGTCGAACAGCCGCAACATGGTTTGCCGGTCATAGCCCGACTCGTAGCCGAACTGCGGTGTGGCATCGGCCCGGTAATAGATGTCGGGGTATTCGCCCTCGATGACGTAGGCCGCCCTTGAGGCCAGCAGCTTTTCCACCAGTTCCACGACTTCGGCGATCGCTTCGGTCGCCCCGACATAGTCCCGCGGGGGCAGCACGCGCAGGGCGGCCATGTCCGCACGGAAGAGGGCGACCTCGCGGTGGGCGAGGTCGCGCCAGTCGATGCCGTCGCGCTGCGCGCGCTCGAACAACGGATCGTCGACGTCGGTGACGTTCTGCACGTAGTGCACGTCGTGGCCGAGATCCAGCCACAACCGCTGGATCAAATCGAACGTGAGGTAGGTCGCCGCGTGCCCCAGATGGGTGGCGTCGTAGGGCGTGATCCCGCAGACGTACATGGTGGCTTTGGTCCCGGGCGCCACCGGCCGCACCTGTCGGTCCGAGGTGTCGTACAGCCGCAGTTCCGGCCCACGTCCCGGCAACACCGGAAGCGGCGCAGCAGACCACGACAGCATGCCTTGACTCTAAACGCGCGCGATTAGCGCCACGCGTCGCGGATGGCGTCGAGCAGGACCGGCGCCACCTCGGCTCGGCACATCACGAAGTCGGGCAGGTACGGGTCGAGCTGGTTGTAGCGCATTGGTGAGCCGTCCAACCGCGACGCGTGCATGCCGGCGGCCATGATCACGCCGGCCGGCGCGGCCGAATCCCATTCCCACTGGCCACCGGCGTGCAAGTAGGCATCCACGTCGCCGTCGATGATCGCCATCGCTTTGGCGCCCGCCGAGCCGATCGCCACGGGCTGGATCGCCAGCGTCTGCCGGATCTGGTGCAGGACCCAGGGAGGCCGGGTTGCGCTCACGGCGATGCGCAACGGACGGGGCACGCCCCGGATCGCGTCCGGCGCGGCCACGGTGTCGCTGCGGTAGACGATGTTCCCGCGCGCGGGCAATGCCACTGCGGCGTCGGTGATTTCGCGCCGCCCATTGCTGGGGCGCTGCCATAGGGCGACGTGCACGGCCCAGTCGTCGCGGCCCGGCGTGGAGAACTCGCGGGTGCCGTCCAACGGGTCGATGATCCACACCCGATCGGCTTCCAGGCGGACCAGATCGTCATGAGCTTCCTCGCTGAGCACCGCATCGCCGGGCCGCTCGGCACGCAGCCGGCGCAACAGCAGCTCGTTGGCGTGATAGTCGCCGGCGTCGCCCAGCACCCAGGGGTGCCCGAAGCCCACCTCGTCGCGCACCTGTAGGAGCAACTCGCCCGCTTCAGCGGCGAGGTCAGCAGCCAAGGCGGCGTCGGTCAGGCTCACCGGTTCAGCTTAGAAAGCCGGCTTAGAAGGCCGGCCACGGTATGGCGCGATGCCGGTTCGGTCCGGGCATCACCGGGTCGTCCAGCAGCCGGCATGCGCGCTTGCGCAGCGCCGCGATCTCCGCGCTGGTGATCTGCTCGGCCAGCTCTTCGGCGAGCGGGCCGCTCAGCGCGTCGGCAAGCCCGGCGACCGCTTTCAGGGTCTTGTCGTCGACCCGCTTGCCCGCCCAGCCCCACAACACCGTGCGCAGCTTGTTCTCGACGTGCAGGCACACGCCATGGTCGACCCCGTAGATGTGCCCGTCGAGGTCGCGCAGAACGTGGCCGCCCTTGCGGTCGGCGTTGTTGATCAGCACGTCGAACACCGCCATGCGCCACAAACGAATGTCGTCGGCGTGCATCAGGATGACCTCGTCGCCGGCATAGTCGTAGGCACGCAACACCGGCAGGTAACCCGGCTCGCGCCTGACGGCGGGAAACAGGTCGACAAGGTCAGGTCCGGGCGCGGGCTCAGAATCCTCGGAATCGCCGGGTTGGTCCACCCACAGCTGCAGCATGCCCGGACCCACCGGCCCGTGCCGAATGATGGTGTAGGGCACGATGTTCCAACCCAGGTTCGTCGATATCAGGTACGCAGCGCGTTCACGGCCGGCCAGCGTCCCGTCGGGGAAGTCCCACAGCGGCTGCTCACCGGAGACTGGTTTGTACACGCAGTGCGCGGTGCGGTCATCCATCGTCGCTTCGCACAGAAAGGTGGCGTTACTGGCCGAGCGGATGCGCCCGAGGACCGTCAGCTCGCCGTCCCGCAACACCTCGCGCGCGTCATGCTCGTCATTCCCCGGGGTCATCGTCCGATCCGAGCAGCGCACCGCGCCTGTAGCCGTTGGTGCGTGCGCAGATGTGCCCCTCGGGGTCCAACGGTTCGTCACACAGCGGACACGGCGGACGTCCCGCCGAAATGACGCGGTTGGAGCGGGTGGCGAACTGCCGCGCCGACTCCGGCGTCAGGAACACCCGCACCGCATCGGGGCCTTCCTCGGTGTCGTCGAGAACCACCGACGCGTCGAATTCGGCGTCGGTGACGGCCAGCAATTCGACGACGACGGTCTGGGCCTCCGAATCCCAGCCCAGGCCCATGGTCCCGACCCGGAACTCGGCATCAACCGGCATGACAAGCGGGCTGAGGTCGTCGAGTTCGGCGGGCTCCGGAGGCACCGGGGTGCCAAACCTGCGATTCACTTCGAGCAGCAACGCACCGATGCGTTCGGCAAGCACCGCGACCTGCTGCTTTTCCAGTACGACTGACACCACCCTGGCGTCGTGCACCGCCTGGATGTAAAAGGTGCGATTCCCGGGCTGGCCGATAGTCCCGGCCACGAAGCGGTCGGGTGTGCGGAAAACATGAATTGCGCGGGGCATGGCACTTCCAAAATACCGGCAGATGCCCGTGCAGTGCGATCCGGTTGGTGCGCGCCAACCGAATTAACTGGTGGATCCGCCGACTACGGCGTCGCTCGACGGCACGGCATCGGCGGGCTCGTTCTGCGGCTGTCCCGGCTGCTCGCCGTTGGATTCGGTCTTGGCTGGAGGGCCCGCGCGCAGCGCGGCCGACAGCCGTGCACCGGTGTGGTTGACGTGCAAGACGAATGGCCGCAGCGGGGTGTACCGAATGACACTCACCGACGCCGGGTCGGCGGTGATGCGCTGGAAGCCATCCAGGTGTATGCCGTAGGCGTCCGCGATCACCGACTTGATGACATCACCGTGAGTACAGGCCAGCCACAACACGTCTCGTTTCTCTGGCCCGCCGTACTCCTCCGCCAGCCGACGATCGTGGTCGCGCACCGCGGTCACCGCCCGCGCCTGCACCTGCGCCAGGCCTTCACCGCCGGGAAACACCGCCGCGCTGGGATGGGCCTGGACCACCGCCCACAACGGCTCCTTCGCCAACTCACCGAGCTTGCGGCCGGTCCAGTCCCCGTAGTCCACCTCCGAGAGGCGCTCATCGATGAGCGGTTCGAGGCAGAGCGCTTCGGCGAGCGGTTCGATGGTGCGCCGGCACCGCAGCATGGGCGAACTGACCACCGCCCTGATCGACAACTCACCGATCCGGTCGATCAGCCCGGCGGCCTGTTCGCGGCCCTTGTCGTCAAGGTCGACGCCCTCGGAACGACCCGCCAGCACTCCCGCGGTGTTAGAGGTGGACCGGCCGTGTCGCAACAGAATGACGGTCACGACTCACTCACGACAAAGACGGTACTCGAGAGATCAGCGCGTTACCGGAACCGCGCGCGCGACCGAGTCGCGCACCGCCGCGGTCAGGCTGCGTTCGTCGGTGAGGTCGATTTCGACCAGGCTGCGAACCGCTCTGGCGACCACCTCGTCGGCCTGCGGAACAGGCCCGGACAGTCGTGGCCGGTAAACTTCCACAATCAGTGAACGGTGTTCGATGTGGAACGAAAAACTCCGTCCATCACCTACTTGTCCGTACCCGCTGGCGAAAATTCCCGCGATCATGTCTTCCACAGCAAACCCTGTGTCTGCGACATGCCGGTCAACGGTGACGGTCATGCCGCCAACATACTCTTATGAAGTACTTAATGTGTGCAACATGGCGGAATTGGGCGCGACGGCGTTCCTTACAATCTGATCACGAATGTTTAAACAACCAGCTCAGTCCCGCTTTTTCGGCTTGCTGATTTCGCTGGCCCTGGTGGCCGGATGTGCCCAGAACCCGCTTTCTTCCACACCGCGCACCATCGAGCCCGCGCGACCGGCAGACTCGCCGCCGACGTCGAAGAACCCGGCCGGCGCGGTGCGGCCACTGGCCGGCCATCCGCCGGCGGCCCTGTTCGACGGCGGCACCCGCCAGTTGGTGGTGCTGTGCCCCGAGGCGTCGGGCTCGACCAGCATCGCCGTGTTCGGCGCCGCGCCGCTGCCTCCGCGCGTGATCGACCTGCGGGCGGGCGCGGCCGCGCTCACCGGCAACGATCACGGCACCGTCTATCTGGCAGCCCGGGGCGGTTATCTGGTGGTCCATCTGGCGGGCGGCGACCCGGTGTTGGTCGGCGTCGCCGACGCCGCGAGCACCGATTTCACCGCGATCGCGCGCCGCGCCGACGGCAAGCTGGAGCTGGGCAGCGCCGACGGCACCGTGTACACCGTCTCGGGCTCCACCGTCGAGAATCGGAACAAGATCTTCGCCCGCGTCGATGCCCTTGCAACACAAGGTAATACGACGGTGGTGCTGGATCGCGGACAGACTTCGGTGACGACGATCGGCGCCGACGGCCGCGTCGAGCAGGCGCTGCGGGCCGGTCAGGGCGCGACCATGCTGGCCGCCGACCCGCGGGGCCGGATCCTGGTCGCCGACACTCGCGGCGGCCAACTGCTGGTGTACAGCGTCGACCCGCTGATCCTGCGCCAGGCGTATCCCGTGCGACAGGCCCCCTACGGCCTGGCCGGCTCGCGTGATTTGGCCTGGATATCCCAAACCGCGTCTAACGTTGTCATTGGTTACGATCTGTCCACCGGAATTCCCGTCGAGAAGGTGCGTTACCCAACAGTGCAGCAACCCAACACGCTGGCTTATGACGAAGCGTCGGACACCCTGTACGTGGTGTCGGGGTCGGGTGCCGGGGTCCAGGTTATCGACCATGCGGCAGGCACGCGTTGAACGGCAGGGGCGGGCTGCCCGCGGAGTGGGACACCGAGATGTCCGACGAATACGAGTGGGCGCCGTTGCGCCTGCCGCCCGAGGTGACCCGGCTCAGCGCGTCCACCCGATTGTCCATCGAGGCCGAATACCGGGGCTGGGAACTGACCCGGGTTCGGCTCTACACCGACGGCACCAGGCGGGTGTTGTTGCGCCGCAAGAAATCTCGTCTCGAGAGTCACCGGCCGGATCAGCCAGAACTGTGATGTATAGCTTGGTTCGCCGGCTGCTGTTCATGGTGCCGGCCGAGCGTATCCACACGCTGGTGTTCGCCGTGTTGCGCGGTGTCACCGCGGTCGTCCCGGCGCACCGGTTGCTGCACCGACTGCTCGAACCCACCGATCCGATCCTGGCCAGCACGGTGTTCGGCGTGCGCTTCCCGGCACCGCTCGGGCTGGCCGCCGGATTCGACAAGGACGGCATCGGCCTACACACCTGGGGTGCATTGGGTTTCGGTTACGCGGAGGTCGGGACCGTGACCGCACGCCCGCAACCCGGCAACCCGCTCCCCCGGCTATTCCGGCTGGCCGACGACCGCGCCCTGCTGAACCGGATGGGGTTCAACAACCTCGGCGCCGGTGCGCTGGCGGCCCGACTCGCCCGCCGCCAACCCGACGTGCCGATCGGAGTGAACATCGGCAAGACCAAGACCACCCCGGTCGCCGACGCCGTCGACGACTATCGCGACAGCGCCCGGCTCGTCGGCCCGCTCGCGTCGTATCTGGTGGTCAACGTCAGCTCGCCCAACACACCGGGCCTGCGGGACCTGCAGGCAATCGAGTCGCTGCGGCCCATCCTGGCGGCCGTTCAGGCGGAGGCCTCGAAAACCAGGGTGCCCGTGCTGGTCAAGATCGCGCCGGACCTCTCCGACTCCGACGTCGACGACATCGCCGACCTGGCCGTCGAACTCGGGCTGGCGGGCATCGTGGCGACCAACACCACGGTGTCGCGCGACGGTCTGGCCACCCCCGGCGTCAAAGAGCTCGGCGCCGGAGGCATTTCGGGACCGCCGGTGGCCCGCCGTGCAACCGAGGTGCTGCGCCGCCTCTATGACCGTGTCGGAGATCGATTGACGCTGATCAGTGTTGGCGGTATCGAGACCGCCGACGATGCCTGGGAACGCATTACCGCCGGTGCATCGCTACTACAGGGATACACCGGCTTCGTCTACGGTGGCCTGTTGTGGCCCAAGCACATTCACGACGGCATTGCGCAGCGGCTGCACGAGGGCGGGTTCGCTTCGCTGCAAGAGGCGGTCGGCTCGGCGGCTGCCAAGGAGCGACCGCCGGGCTGAACCTACGGGCTGCTGTCCCAATCCACGGCGAATCGGTTGGCAGGATCGGCCGGGTCCACGGCGCACATCACTTCGCGCCCGATCGCGAGGGCCGGCACCTGGTCCACGGGCACCGTCTGTTGGTTTCGACCGGTCATCGGAGCCAAGTTGGGGAAGTGCAGTTCGACCTCGAGAACGTAGTGCGGGGCGTCGAGCAATTCCGGTCTGCTGGGAGTCCTGCCGACGCTGCGTGGCGTAGTCCCGGTCGGGGCGAACGACTTCAGCACGGCGCGCACGCGCTGACCGGACGCCAGCAGGTCCGCCGCCGAGCCGACCGAACCCGAACTGGGGGCACGTCTCATTGCATCGGCGAGTTGGGCGACGGTGGGCGAACCGGAAATTTGCACGCCTTGCAACGGGCTGGACCGATTGAAGTCGAATTCAACGACATTCGGGTCAGCGGCGTCGACGCGCACCGGGATGACCGCCCCGGGCTGAATGGCTGCCATCTGGACGGGATGAATCCGCCGGGACACCGTCACGTCGTAGGGTGGGCGGTCCTGGACTCGCACTCGCAGGGAGATCCGCAGGACGTAGGACTGATTGATCATCGTGCCCGTCGTTTGCACGGACAGCACCTGGGCGGTTCCGGTCAGCGCCGGACCGCTGATTTTCGGATTTTTGGACTTCCTGGAATACCAGATGACGACGACGGGTATGGCGACCGAGCTGGCAAAAATGATCACTGCCAAGCAGTGGGCCCATGAAATTCATTGACGCACAATAGCATCCATCGCTCAGCGCCGCAGCAAACTTTCTTTCAGCGTCCAGGAGTTGTGTCAACACCGAGGTGGTCGGCGACGAAGTCCGTTGTGCGACGGTGCCATTCCCTCCACCGCAGCACCATGTTGTGGCCGACGCCCTCGATGCCGACCCACTGCGCATCCAGCCCACGCTCGCGGGCCCGCAACGTCTGGGCCAAAGAGCTGCGCGGGTCGGTCCGGGTGTCGGCAGTACCGTGCACGACCAGCAGCCGAGTCCCCGTCGGGATCAGGTCGCCCGTGTCCCCGTACCACCACGGCGCGAGGGCCACCACAGCGCCGACGTCACCGTGCGCGGACAAGTGCGCCGCGACCCGTCCGCCCATCGAATGCCCCACTAGCACAATCTCTTTAGATGCCGTGGGATCGCCGCTGCGGCGGATCTGGTCGAGGACCTCGTTGGCATCGTGCACCGGATCCCACCGCGGGCTATTCCAGCCGCGCAGGCGGTATTGGACCAGCCGCACCTCGACGTCGGGTCCCAGCCTGCGCCGCAGCGCGCGAGCGAGAAAAACCATGCGGAGGTTGGCCAACTGCCACCACCGCGACGCCTGGTCGCTGCGCATCTTGCCGCCCGGCAGGACCAACACATACGCGCGTGGTGTCGGAATCGTCGGCCCCGGCTCAGCTACGTCTGCTCGTAGGTCCCGTGGATGACCGCGCGCGCGATCGCGTGCTGGAACAGATTGAATCCGAGAAAGGCCGGGCTGGCGTCCTCGCTGAGGTCGAGCTTGTCGACCTTGACCGCGTGCACGGCGAAGTAGTAGCGATGCACGCCGTGACCCGGGGGCGGTGCCGCGCCGATGTAGCGGCGCATTCCCGCGTCGTTGACCAAGGTGAGCGCACCGCCCGGCAGGTCACTGCCGTCACCCGCACCGTCGGGCAGCTCGGTGACGTCGGCAGGTAGGTTGGCCACCGCCCAGTGCCAGAACCCGGACAACGTCGGCGCATCGGGGTCGTAGACGGTGACCGCGAAGCTGCGGGTCTCGTCGGGGAAGCCCGACCAGCGCAGCTGCGGGCTGACATCCTCGCCGCCGGCGCCCATGATTCCGCTGACTTGCGGCGTGCCCAGCGGCTGGCCGTCGGTGAGCGAGTCCGAAGTCAGGCTGAACGTCGGCAGCTTGGGCAGCGCGTCGTACGGGTCGGGCCGCGAATCCATAGGTCAGTCCTCTCCTTTTTGGTCGTGTCACTAGCAGTGCGTAAGAAAGTGTGCCAGCACCTCGGTTCCGAACTTCAGTGCGTCGGTGGGTACCCGCTCGTCGACACCGTGGAACAAGGAAGCGAAATCCAAATCCGGCGGCAGCCGCAACGGACTGAAGCCGAAACAGCGAATCCCTATGCGCGCGAAGGCTTTCGCGTCCGTTCCTCCCGAGAGCATATACGGCACCGTCCGGCCGTCAGGGTCGAGCGCCCGCACGGCGTCGTTCATCGCGTCGACCAGATCGCCGTCGAAGCTGGTCTCGTACGACGCCAGGTCCCGGATCCACTCCCGGGTCACGTCGGGGCCGATCAATTCGTCGACCTCGGCCTCGAATGCCGCCTGCCGACCAGGCAGCACACGGCAGTCCACCACCGCTTCCGCGGTCGCCGGGACCACGTTGGCCTTGTATCCGGCCTTGAGCATGGTGGGGTTCGCGGTGTCGTGCAGTATCGCCTTCAACATCCGGGCCATCGGGCCCAGTTTTTCGAGCGTGCCCGCCAGGTCGGGCGACTCCGGGTCGAACGGCAGGCCGGTCTCCTCGCTGAGCGTGCCCAGGAATTCGACGACGGTGTCGGTGAGCACGAGCGGAAATTGGTGGCGACCGAGCCGGGCGACCGCCTCGGCCAGCGTGGTGACGGCGTTCTGGTCGTTGACCATCGAACCGTGCCCGGCCTGGCCCCGCGCGGTCAACCGCATCCATCTGATGGCCTTCTCGGCTGTCTCGACCAGGTAGAGGCGGCGCTCACTGCCGTCGGGGCGGGGCACGGTCAGCGAAAATCCGCCGACTTCCCCGATCGCCTCGGTCACGCCTGCGAACAGGTCGGGCCGATTGTCGACCAGCCAGTGCGACCCGTACTTGCCGCCGTGCTCCTCGTCGGCCACGAACGCGAAGACCAGATCGCGCGGCGGCACGATGCTCCCACGCTTCAACTGCCGGGCAACCACGATCATCATGCCGACCATGTCCTTCATGTCGACCGCGCCGCGGCCCCAGACATAGCCGTCTTCGATCGCGCCGGAAAACGGGTGCACGCTCCAGTCGGCCGCTTCGGCCGGCACCACGTCGAGGTGTCCATGGATGAGCAGAGCGCCGCGAGAACTGTCGGCACCCGGCAGGCGGACGAAGACGTTGCCCCGTCCGGGCGCCCCGGACTCCAGGTATTCGGGCTGGTAGCCGACCTCTGCCAGCTGCTCGGCGACCCACTGCGCGCACTCGGCCTCGCCGTTCGTGGTCTCCGGCTCGCCAGTGTTGGTGGTGTCGAATCGGATCAGCCGGCTGACAACCTCGACCACGTCATCGCTCGTCGCGGGCGCGTTTTCGGAGGTCACAGTCACCCTTCCTACCACTGCGGGCGGCGCAAGGCTCGGCCCCGACCGTTCTGTCGGCAGGAGGTGATCGCGCGGCGCCGGTCCGATGTGTTGGTGGATCGGATGTGTTTGGTCGCGATCGCGGAATTGGTGGGGCCGCGGACTCAGGGATGTGGCGTGGCAGGTGCCGAGGTCGTGGGCAATTGCGAAGGACCCATCGGTCCACCCGGATGCATGCCTCCCGGCCCCATCATTGCTCCGGGGTCCATCATTGGGCAGCCGCCGTAGCGGCCACCGTCGTAGCCGTGGTGCCAGCCAGAGCGCATACCTGAGGACCAGCCCAGGAAAAGCCCGGAAAAGAAGATCACCGCGACGACGAACACAACGCCGGCGACGATGACCACCCACGCCGTCACTTGGCCTAGACGAGATGTCACGGGCGTCGGCTCGGTCCCGGTTTCAGCAGTTTGCGTCATGCTCCGAACGATGCCATCGCATACCCGGCCGGGGTAGGGACTATTGGCCCTAGAGGTGCGGCCCACGGCCCCGGTTGGGGCCGGTTGGGTCCTCGGGGCCCAATCCGATAGCCTTAGCTGCCAACCGATGCGGGTTGGCCTTGTCCGAGTGGCGGAATGGCAGACGCGCTAGCTTGAGGTGCTAGTGCCCTACTAATGGGCGTGGGGGTTCAAGTCCCCCCTCGGACACGCTTTCGATCAGTTCCCGATCACGGCGCCGCGCGCCCTTCGCGCCGTTCGCGCCCTTCTAGTGGCGGATACACGGCCCTGGCTATGGTCGCCGACAGCCAGCCGATCCACCATCCACCGAACACCAGAAGGACCTTGTGTCGGGTGTCGGCGTCAGCTGCGGTCGAAACCACGGTCAAGAGCACAGCCCAGACGATCGCACAGCCGATGCTGTAGCCCATATAGGAATTGCGGCGCCATCTCATCTCGCGACCTTTCCCAAGAGCCCGACCTGCCCGATGACCGTCAATCATGGTTAATTCCAACGACATTCGTTCCCAGGCCAGGCACGAGGCGGAAATCATTCGGATACCGCTCATCCTATCGCCGGACGTAGGCTTACCTGGGGCTAGTAGCCTGGAGCGCAAGCTAATGAATCGACCAAGCTTTCTCCGGAGGACACCAGCGCGTACCTTCCGCGACCGCCACGAGGCCGGCCGCGCGCTGGCCGACGAACTCGCGAGCTATCGCGGCAAGGACAATCTGCTGGTTCTGGGCCTGGCCCGCGGCGGCGTCCCGGTGGCCAGGGAAATCGCTTCGGCGTTGCACGCCGAACTAGACGTATTTCTGGTGCGCAAGCTCGGGGTGCCACGGTGGTCCGAACTCGCGATGGGCGCGGTGGCCAGCGGCGGCGGGGTCGTCATGAACGACGACGTGGTATCCAGCTTGCGCATCACCCACGAGCAGGTGCGCGAGGCGATCGAATCCGAGACGGCCGAGCTGGCGCGGCGCGAGCGCGCCTACCGGGGCGGGCGCCCGGTCGCCGACCCCCGCGGCAAGATCGTGATCTTGGTCGACGACGGCATCGCCACCGGTGCCAGCATGTTGGCGGCGGTCCGCGCGGTACGCGCGGCCGGCCCGCAATCAATAGTGGTCGCGGTGCCGGTGGGGCCGCAGTCAGCCTGCCGCCAACTCGCCGTGGAAGCAGACGACGTGGTGTGCGCGAGCATGCCGGTCGATTTTGACGCCGTCGGGCAGGTCTACGCCGATTTCCACCAGGTCAGCGATGACGAGGTGCGCGAGCTGCTCGCCTAGGTTACGCGTGCTCGTCGCCGCGGCGCTCGGCGGAAACCGCCGATTCCTCGGTGGCCCCGGTCTCCGCGTCAGTCGCCGGCTCGTCCTCGGCGGCTTCCTCCGGGTAGTCGACGGCGGCGTCCTCACTGTCCTCACTGCTATGGTCCGTGTCACCGGTGTCACCTCGCCGGCGTTCCTGTACGGCGTCGATGATCAGCAGCACCACACCCAGCACGCTGGCCGCGATGCACACCCAGGCCACCAACTCGTTGCTCGTGACGACCGCGAATACCAGCGCCACCAGCCCCACCAGGGCCAATACCAGCGCAATGATCAACATCGGTCATCCTCCAGCCATGTAGAGCACCGCCGGGTCGAATGCACCGGCAAGGTCGGGCTAGTTATTACCCCGATTGAACTGATCGAACCCGCCCGCATCCGCGCTGGAGTCGACCGGTGCCGCCGACCCGCGCTGGCCCAGCTCCTCGAGCTGCGATTCCAGGTAGGTCTTGAGCCGGGTCCGGTATTCGCGCTCGAACGTGCGCAGCTGCTCGAGGCGGCCTTCCAGCACCGTGCGTTGTTGGTTGATGGTGCCCATGATTTCGGAGTGCTTGCGCTCGGCGTCGGCCTGCAGCGCGTCGGCCTTTTCCTGAGCTTGGCGCAACTGGCTCTCGGAGCGGCTCTGCGCGTCGGCCAGCATGGTGTCGGCGCGTTGGCGGGCCTCGGCCACCGTGGTCTCCGCGGTGTGGCGAGCCTCACTGACGATCTGGTCGGCATTCGCGCGGGCGTCGGCCAGCATCTTGTCGGAGTCGGCCTTGGCGGTACTGGTGAGCCGGTCGGCGGTGTCCTGGGCCAGGGCCAGCACCCGGGCGGCCTTCATGGCCTGTTCTTCGTTGGTCCCCGACGGCGCCGGCGCCGCCACCGGAGCCGCGACGGGCGCCGGCCGGACAGGCTCGGGCTCGGGTTCGGGCTGGGGCTCGGGCTGGAAGGTGGGAATCGCCTGGGTGGGCTGAGCGGCAGCACCGCCGCCCCCACCGGCCAGTTCGTGGTCCAACTCCTCGATGCGCTGGCGCAGATCGGAGTTCTCTTCGATGAGCCGAGTCAGCTCGTTTTCCACCAAGTCGAGGAAGGCGTCGACCTCGTCCTCGTTATAACCACGCTTGCCGATGGGCGGCTTACTGAACGCCACGTTGTGGACGTCGGCTGGGGTAAGCGGCATTTTTCGATCCCCTCAAGTTCCTGTCAAACGATCTGCAGAGTGTAAAACGCAGTGGTAGCCATCGCGCAACTGGCGTCCATCCTGTCACACCAGACGCGACGGTTGCCGATTAGGCCAATAAATAAGAGTCAATTTCAAACACTGAGGGCAATAAAATCCCAATCCTTAGAACTTTAAAATCGCGCTCATCAAATCGAGGCCAAACCGTGGCCGAACCGTCGCCACTCTCTCAAGCCTGCGCGGCGCCGAATGCCAATTGCATGCCGATGAAGGCGACCAACAGCAGCACCATGATGGACAGGTCGAAGCGGACCGCGCCGATAGTTAGTTGCGGAATCAGCCGACGTAGCAGCTTCACCGGCGGATCGGTGATGGACATGATGATCTCCAGGATCACCACGGTGACACCGGTAGGACGCCAGTCGCGGCTGAACGAGCGGATGAACTCGACGACGACCCGAGCGATGAGCAGCAGCCAGAAAATGAACAGCGCAAACCCAAGGATCTGAAAGAACAGCACCAACTCCGGCCCCGACCTAACGATGAGATGACGAGAATTCTCGCCAGCCTACCGACCCGGGCTTGGAAAGCGGCTATTGGTATGCGTAGAAGCCGGTTTCAGCGATCCGGCGACGCTCTTCGGGGGACACGTCGACGTCGGCGGGCGACAGCAGGAACACCTTGGTCGCCACCTTGTCGAACGAGCCGCGCAACGCGAAGGCCAAGCCGGCAGCGAAGTCGACCAGCCGTTTGGCGTCGGCGTTGTCCATTGACACCAGGTCCATGATGACCGGGGTGCCGTCGCGGAATCGCTCGCCGATGGTGCGGGCCTCGCTGTAGTCCTTGGGCCGCAGCGTCGTGATCTTTGACAGCGGGTGGCCTTCCTCGAACATCATCGCCATCCGGCGCGGGTCCATGGCCAGCGAGCCACGGGTGGAACCGCGCAACCAAGAACCGAGGCGCGGGCGGCTCATGTCGGAGGACCGCTCGAAGTCGCGGGACCGGTACGGCGGCTCCTCGCCGTAGCCGCCCCGATAACTGCTGGGCGGCGGGTAGTCGGGCTCGCGCAGGTCGCCGCGCGGGTCCCGGGGGTCCTCGTATTCACGCCCGTCGTAGCGGCCGCCGTATCCATCGTCGAAGCGGGGACGCGGGAACCCGCGAGAGGGAGCACGGTCGTCGTAGTACTCGTCTTCGTAGTCATCCATCGGCGCCATACCGAAGTAGGCCTTCACCTTGTGCAGTGTGCTCATTTGCCGTGTTCCCCTTCTAAGGCTTTGGGAGTATTGATGTCTGTGATGAAGGTGTGACTACAGTGACTAATTACGGTGACCGTAGCTGCCTCGGGCCCAATAGCGCGGTACCGACACGCACACACGTCGAACCATGTTTGACGGCAATTTCGAAGTCATTCGACATCCCGGCGGACAAGCCGACCGCATCCGGATGCATTTCCAGCACCCGGGCGTGCTCCGATTGCAGCCGGTCAAAGGCCTGCTCGGGGTCCCATTCCAGCGGCGGGACGCCCATCAGCCCGACCAATTCCAGACAGCTCGACTCCTCGACCGCAGCGCAAACCAGATCAACCGCGCCGGGACTGCTGATATCGACGCCGCCCCGAGACACCTCGCCGTCGAGACTGACCTGGACGTAGACGCGCAGCGGGTGCTCGCGGCTGCCGTCGGCCATCGCGGCCGCTACCGCGCGATCGAGCGCAGCCACCAACCGCGAGCTGTCGATCGAGTGAGCGGTATGCGCCCACCGGGCCAACGACCGGGCCTTGTTGCGCTGAATCTGGCCGACCATATGCCAGTGCATTCCACGGAAGTCGGCCTGCGGGTAAGAGGCTGACAACCGGGCGAGTTCGGCTACCTTCTGCGCAGCTTCCTGCTCGCGCGATTCGCCGACGGACCGACAACCCAATCGCGACAAAATCGCAACATCGGTTGCTGGAAAGAATTTGGTAATGGGTAGTAGTTCAATTTCGCCGACATTGCGGCCCGCCGCTTCAGCGGCCGCCGCAAGGCGTGATCGCACCGCGCCCAAGGCATGTGTTAATTCCGATTCGCGGTCCGCTTGAACACCAGGCTCCACCGCCATAGCGCGTCATTCCATCCAGACCAGCGACGCCAACCGTCCGGTGGGCGCACCGCGGCGATGGCTGAACAAACTCGGGTCGGCCACCGTGCAGCGCGGATCGGCATCGATCGACGTGACGCCCAAACCGCGCAGCTGACAAGCGATTCCGGCCCGAAGGTCCAGTCCGGGCGTCCCTGCCGAGGTGGTGGTGCGGCTGCCCGGCAACGCGGCCTCGACCTCGTCGGCCATCGCGGCGGGCACTTCGTAGTTGGCCCCGCTGACCGCCGGGCCGAGCAGCACCGACAGATCCTCGACATGGGCGCCCAAGCTGAGCATCGCCTCCACCGCGCGGGCCACCACACCGCGCTGGGCGCCGACGCGCCCGGCGTGAACGGCGCCGATCACGCCCGCGCGCGCGTCGCCCATCAGGACGGGCACGCAGTCGGCCGTCACCACGGCCAGCGCCAGTCGGGGCGCGTTGGTTACCAGGGCGTCGGTGTCGTCGAACGGGCCGTTCTGTGGCTCGTCGACCAACTCGACTCGATCGCCGTGAACCTGGTTCATCCAGACCACCCGGTCGGCGCCGAGCCCGATCGCGTCAGCCAACCGGGCGCGGTTCGCGGCCACCGCGGCCGGGTCGTCACCCACGTGGTCGCCGAGGTTGAAGGTGTCGAACGGCGGTGCCGAAATGCCCCCCGCCCGTGTGGTTGTCACCCGCCGGATGCGAACGCTCACGTGTCCAGTATCCGGAATCCGCCCCCATGCGGAGCTCAGCGGCGCATGAAGGGCGGCACGTCGACGTCGTCGTCATCGCCGCCGATGTTCAGGGTCGACCCATTGGTGTGCACCGGCACGCTGACGGCGTCGACCGGCTCGAACAGCGTCGAGCTGAGCTTGCCGGCCTTGGCCGATGCGATGGCGTGTGCGCCGGTCTTTTCCGATGTGCTGGCGCCCGCCGCCCCCATGACGGGTTTGCGACCAGGGCCGGTGGCGTCGAAGCCGGCCGCGATGACGGTGACGCGCACCTCATCACCCAGCGAGTCGTCGATCACGGTGCCGAAGATGATGTTGGCGTCTTGGTGGGCGGCGTCCTGCACCAGCGAGGCCGCTTCGTTGATCTCGAACAGGCCCAGGTCGCTGCCGCCGGCGATCGACATCAGCACGCCCTGCGCGCCCTCCATCGAGGCTTCCAGCAGAGGCGAGTTGATCGCGATCTCGGCGGCTTTGAGCGAACGCCCTTCCCCGCGGGCGGATCCGATCCCCATCAGCGCGGTGCCGGCGCCCGACATGATGCCCTTGACGTCGGCGAAGTCGACGTTGATCAGACCGGGGGTGGTGATCAGGTCGGTGATGCCCTGCACGCCGTTGAGCAGCACCTCGTCGGCGCTGCGGAACGCGTCCATCAGGGATACCGCGGCGTCGCCCATCTGCAGCAGCCGGTCGTTGGGGATGACGATCAGGGTGTCGCAACTCTCCCGCAGCGAGGAGATACCGGTTTCGGCCTGGTTGCCGCGCCGCTTGCCCTCGAACGAGAACGGCCGGGTGACCACGCCGACCGTCAGCGCGCCCAGCTTGCGGGCGATGCTGGCGACGACGGGCGCCCCACCGGTGCCGGTGCCGCCGCCTTCGCCGGCGGTGACGAACACCATGTCGGCGCCACGCAGCAGCTCTTCGATCTCGTCCTTGGCGTCCTCGGCGGCCTTGCGCCCGACCTCCGGGTCGGCGCCGGCGCCCAGGCCCCGGGTGGAGTCACGGCCGACGTCGAGCTTGACGTCGGCATCGCTCATCAACAACGCCTGCGCGTCGGTGTTGATCGCGATGAACTCCACGCCTTTGAGGCCCTGCTCGATCATCCGGTTGACGGCGTTGACGCCGCCGCCGCCGATACCCACAACCTTGATGACGGCTAGGTAGTTGTGCGGGGGGGTCATCATCTCGTCTTCCTCCCTGAAGGGACTCGGTGTGTCCTCTTGCAAAACCCTCAACCTCAACTATAGGGTTAGAGTTATGTCAAGCTGATCCGCGTAACCAGAACCGTATGGGTACGACGGCAGCTAACCGTGCAGGCGCGCCGAAACGCGGTGCGGGTTTTTTCGCGAGCGTGCGCAGAATGTCGGCAAATCTCGGCACGTCGCGTACAGACACGCACGCTCGCGCATCGGCTTACTTGACGGTCGGCAGGTCGGGGCTGGAGATGTCGTAGGTCCGCCCGGGTTGGGTCAGCAACGCGGCGAGCTTCTCGGCCTTCTCGTCGGCACGGTCAGTGCTCCCCCAGATCACGACGCGCCCGTCGCCCAGCGTGAGGGTGATCGACGACACCGACGGCGCCGCGATCCGGGCGACTTGGCCTGCCACCTCGGGCCGCAGCGCAAGCAACACTTGCAGCGCGGCCTTGGTGTTCGGATCGGTCGGCCCGGGATCGTCGACGTCGATGTAGGGCAGCGCCGGCGGCGGCGGAGCGGTCGCGAAGTCGACGCCGTCGCGGTCGTAGAGGTGCGGGCCGTCCGGAAAGTCCTTGACCACCATCGGGACCCGCTCGACGATGGTGATCCGCAGCGCCGACGGGTACTGCCGCTGCACCCGCGCGCTGGCCACCCGGCGGATCGCCGCCACCCGGTCGGCGACCTGGTTGGTGTTGATTTGCAGCAGCGGGGTCCCCAGCCGCACCTTGGCCGCGTCGATGACCTCCTCGCGGGTCACCGCGCCGGTCCCGCTGACCACGATGTTGCGCGCCGACATCGCCGGCGTGAAATAGAGGATGAGCGCAAGCCCGACCCCGGCGACGGCCAGCAACACCGTCAGCAGCAGCATCTTCAAGCCCCGAACAACGCCGCGCGCGGGTTTGGGCTCATCCATGATGCGCCCCCGGGCCTGCCGCTTGGCCTCGCGGCGGGCCTCCTCGATGGCCGTGGCGCGCGCCTGCGCGGCGCGGCGTTCGGCTCGTTCCCGGCGAGCGCGCCGGCGCGGACCCTCAACTTCGACCGGGTCTTCGGCTGGGGGCGTTTCGGTTGCCTCGTCCTTATCGTCCTGATCGTCCTGCGGTTGGGCCAGCAGCGGCTCGGTGATGGCGTTCTCTGCGTCGGCCGCTGAGTCGGCTGCTTGCGAGGCGGTTTCGGTCGGCTCGCTGACGGCAGTGTCGTCGGGCTCGCTCACCGCGACACCCCGGGCCGGCCGGGCGCGCTGCGATTGGCCCGCGCGCGCAGGGCCGTGACGATCTCCGGCCCCAGCAGGGTCACGTCGCCGGCACCCATCGTGACGATGACGTCGCCCGGGCCGGCGGCCGCCGCGACCTCCTCGGCGACCGCCGAGAAGTCCGGGATGTAGTGCACCTTGGCCGTGCTGACGTGTTCGGCGACGCTGGCTCCGCTGATTCCGGCGAGCGGCTTTTCGCGCGCGCCGTAGACGTCCAGCACGAACACCTCATCGGCGGCATCCAGCGCACGACCGAACTCGGCGGCGAAAGCCTTTGTGCGCGAATACAAGTGGGGCTGAAACACTACCAGCGAACGGCCCGACTGTCCGGAGCCGCTCTGCTCGAGCACCATACGCACCGCCGCCAGCGTGGCGCTGATCTCGGTGGGGTGGTGCGCGTAGTCGTCGAACACCCGCACCAGTGAGTGCGGGGCGGGGCCGTCTCCCGACGTCCCGACCAGCTCGAACCGGCGGCGCACGCCCTCGAAACCGGCGAGCCCGTCGAGCACGTCATCGACGGCGGCACCAACCTCGACCGCGGCCAGCAACGCGCCCAGCGCATTGAGCGCCATGTGCCGTCCGGGCACCGACAGACGCATCACCGGTTCGCGGGACTCGCCCGCCAACCGAATAGTGGCGACCGCTTCGGTGCCCTGCTGCTCCCAGGACAACAACGTGGCGGCCAGGTTGTCACCCGACGACCCGTAGCGGAGCACCCGGATGCCCAGTTCCTCGGTGCGCTGGGCCAGCGCGGCGGCACCGGGATCATCGGTGCACACCACGAAGGCTCCGCCGGGCACCAATCGTTCGGCGAAGGAGTCGAACACCCCGACGTAGGCTTCGGCGCTGCCGTAGAAATCCAGGTGGTCGGACTCGATGTTGGTAACCACCGCGACGTTGGGCGTGTACTCCAGCAGCGAGCCGTCGCTCTCGTCGGCCTCGGCGACGAAGCAGTCGCCGCTGCCGTGATGCGCGTTGGTGCCGGCCTCCCCCAACTCGCCGCCGACCGCGAACGAGGGGTCGCGCCCGCAGTGCTGCAGGGCCACGATCAGCATCGACGTCGTGGTGGTCTTGCCGTGCGTGCCGGTGACCATCAGCGTGGTGCGCCCGGCCATCAGCTTGGCCAGCACCGCCGGCCGCAGGATGACAGGAATGCCGCGGCGCCGCGCCTCGACGAGCTCGGGATTGGTCTTGGGAATGGCGGCGTGGGTGGTGATGACCGCGGTGGGCCCACCGGGCAGCAGACCCAGCGACGACGCGTCATGTCCGATCCGAATCTCCGCGCCCCGGGCCCGCAGCGCGTGCAGGCCGCGCGACTCCTTGGCGTCCGACCCAGACACCAGCCCCCCGCGGTCCAGCAGGATGCGGGCGATGCCCGACATCCCGGCTCCCCCGATGCCCACCATGTGCACGCGGCGCAGTTCCGCCGGCAGCTGTTCGGCGTTCACCGGCGTCTCCGCGACGCCGCGAGGTCCAACGCCGCTTGAGCGACGTCGCGCGCCGCATGGGGGTGCCCCATCTGCGCGGCGGCCGTCGTCATCGCGGCCAGCCGGTCCGGGTCGTTGAGCAGCCCGCCGGCCTGCCGCGCCACCAGGTCCGGGGTCAGGTCGGCATCGGCGACGATCATGCCGCCGCCGGCGCTGACGACCGGCAGCGCGTTGAGCCGCTGTTCGCCATTGCCGATCGGCAGCGGCACATAGATTGCCGGCAGGCCGACGGCCGATACCTCGGCGACGGTCATCGCGCCGGACCGGCAGATCGCCAGGTCGGCGGCGGCATACGCCAGATCCATCCGGTCCAGGTAGGGCACCGCGACGTACGGCGGGTCGCCGCGGGCGGGGGTGCGCAGTTCGAGGGTGTTCTTGGGCCCGTGTGCGTGCAGCACCGCCACACCCGCGGCGGCCAGGTCGGCGGCCGCCGCCGATACGGCGCGGTTGAGTGAGACCGCGCCCTGTGAGCCGCCGAACACAAGCAAGACCCGGGCATCGTCGGCGAAACCAAAGTGCTTGCGCGCCTGGGCCCGCAGCGCGGCGCGGTCCAGCGCGGTGATGGCCGCCCGGACCGGCACCCCGACCACCTCGGCGCGTCGCAGCCCGGAATCGGGGACCGCCGACAGGATCCGGTCCGCGGTGCGGGCGCCGACGCGGTTGGCGATTCCGGCCCGCGCGTTGGCCTCGTGGATCAGCACCGGGATACCCCGACGTACCCCGGGAATCCGGCGCGCGGCGAGATAGGCCGGCAGCGCCACGTACCCGCCGAAACCGACGACGACGTCGGCGTGGACGGCGTCGAGCACCGCCCGGGTTTCCCGCACGGCACGCCAGACCCGCGGTGGCAGCCGGGCCAGGTCACCGTTGGGTTTGCGGGGCAACGGCACCGGGGTGATCAGCTCGAGGTGGTAGCCGCGCTCGGGCACCAGCCGCGTCTCCAAACCCCGTTGGGTGCCCAGGGCGGTGATCCGGACCTGCGGATCAAGCGCGGACAGCGCGTCGGCCACGGCCATCGCCGGCTCCACATGCCCGGCGGTCCCCCCGCCGGCCAACACGACCGACAGGGCGGATTTGACCGATGATGCGGCACCGGCGGGCGAGGGCGCTGCCCCCTGCCCGCCGGCCGGCTGCCTGATCGTGTGGTTCACCCGTAACGCTGACCTTCCAATGCGCGAACGCGCCCATTATGACGCCGGCCGGCGTACCGCTGGCGAGATCCATGATGCCTGCCCGGATGGACCCGCCGATCGGCCGCTCGGGATACCGCCGCACGCTGGGACTTTTCCGGCCGGGCCTTTTTGGCGGCCGGCGGCTTACCTGACTTTGAAGCGGGCTTCGGGCCGGTCTGCTTGCGGTCGCGGAACGCCTCGATGCGGCTCGGCACATACGGCTCGGGCAGCGGCAGCCGCAGCACCCGGTTCACCTTGTCGTCGCGGCCGGCCCGCAGCGCGGCCACCGCCTCCGGTTCGTGACGCGCCGCGTTGGCCATGATGCCTATCATGAAAAGCGTTGTGGCCGTGGATGTTCCGCCGGCAGAAATCAGCGGCAGCTGCAGGCCGGTGACCGGCAACATCCCGATCACGTAGCCGATGTTGATGAACGCCTGGCCCAGCACCCAGAAGGTGGTGGTGGCGGTCAGTAGCCGCAGGAACGGGTCGGCCGATCGACGCGCGATGCGCATCCCGGTGTAGGCGAACAGCCCGAACAGCCCCAGCAGCCCCAGCGCGCCGACCAGGCCCAGCTCCTCGCCGATGATCGCGAAGATGAAGTCGTTGTGGGCGTTGGGTAGGTAGTTCCATTTGGCCACGCCCTGACCGAGGCCGTCGCCGAAAATGCCGCCGTGCGCCAGCGCGAACTTCGCCTGTCTCGCCTGATACCCGGTGTCCATCGGGTCGTTTTCCGGGTCCAGCCAGGACTTCACCCGGTCGGATCGGTAGCCCGCCGACATGGCCAGGATCGCCCCGGCGACGAAGACGGCGCCCAGCGAGCTGACGAACACCCGCAACGGCAGCCCGGCGTACCACAACAGGCCGAGCAGGATGATGCCCAGCGACACCGTCTGCCCCAGGTCGGGCTGGGCCACGACCAGCGCCAGCGCGACGACCGCGGCCGGCACCAACGGAATCAGCATCTCGCGCAGGGAGGCCCGTTCCATCCGGCGCGCGGCCAGCAGGTGTGCGCCCCAAATGGCGAACGCGATCTTGGCCAGCTCGGACGGCTGCATCGAGAACCCCGCGACGACGAACCACTTGCGGGAGCCGTTGGCGAGGTTGCCGATCCCCGGGATCAGCACCAGCACCAGCAGGATGATGGTGACCGCGTAGCTGGTGAACGCCATCCGCCGGATGAATCGCACCGACATCCGCATGGACGCGTAGCAGCCGATGAGCCCGATGACCGTCCACAAGACCTGCTTGCCGAAGATCACCCACGCGGAGCCATCGGCGCCGTAGGACCGCACACCCGACGCCGAGAGCACCATGATCAACCCGAGCGTCGTCAGCAACGCAGCAACGGCGATGAGCAGGTGAAACGACGTCATCGGCCGGCCCAGCCAGGAACCGAACCGGCTGCGCAGGCCGCCCCCGTCGGTCGTGGCCTGTTCCGAGACTTGCCCCGCATCCTTCTCTGGGGTTTCGTCGGTTCCCTTACCCCGGCGCACCAGCCGGGTCAGCGGGTTATCCACACCGGCTACCGGATCGCCGCGCGCACGGCGGCCGCGAAGGTGTCGCCCCGGTCGGCATAGCCGCTGAACTGGTCGAAGGATGCGCCGGCCGGTGCCAGCAGCACAGTGTCACCGGGTTTGGCCAAGCCACGGGCGGCGGCCACCACCGCGGTCATCACGCGAACCCCGAGCGTCCCATCATCTTTCGCCACTTCAACAACAGAAGTCCCAGAAACATCAGCAGTCGCATGCATCTCACCATCCTCGCCTGTCACTACCTGGACGACGGGGACATCGGGCGCGTGTCGCGATAACGCCTCGGCAACCTGGGCGCGATCTCGGCCGATGAGCACGGCACCTACCAGCCGGGAAGCGATTCGGGCGACCTCGGCGTCAACGGAGGCGCCCTTCAGCAGACCCCCGGCCACCCAGACCACCCGCGGATACGCCAGCACCGACGCCTCGGCGGCGTGCGGATTGGTGGCCTTGGAATCGTCGACGTAGGTGATGCCGTCGGCTTCTTCCGGCCGGGCCACCACTTCGGCTCGGTGCCGGCCCAGCTGGAACGTGGCGATCGCGCTTTCTATTGCCTCAGGGGGCACGCCGACGCTGCGGGCCAGCGCCGCGGCGGCAAGCGTGTCGAGGACTCCGGACGGGCCCGGGACCGGGATCGAGGCGGCGGGCATCAGCAGCAGGTCTTCCGCGAAGGCGCGGTCAACCAGTTGGCCGTCCCGCACGCCGAGCTCGCCCGCGGCCGGTTCGCCGAGCCGGAAGCCCACCCGTAGCGGCGCCGGCGCGGTGCCCAGCAGCGCGGCCGCCCTCGCGTCGTCCACGCCGACCACGGCCACCCGGCCCGCGAGCACCCGGGCTTTCGCCGCGCTGTATTCCTCCATAGAGGAGTGCCAGTCCAGGTGGTCTTCGGCGATGTTGAGCACGACGCCGGCCTCGGGCCGCAGCGACGGCGCCCAGTACAGCTGGAAACTGGACAGCTCCACAGCGAACAGCTCGGCGGGCTGATCCAGCACGTCGAGCACCGGGTCGCCGATGTTGCCGCACAACACGCTGGGCAGTCCCGCGGTCGTCAACATGGCGTGCAACATCGACGTCGTCGTCGTCTTGCCGTTGGTGCCGGTGACCACCAGCCAGCGCCGCGGCGGCCCGTAGTGGCTCGCCGCGTCCAGCCGCCAGGCCAGCTCCACATCGCCCCAGATGGGCACGCCGGCGGCCGCGGCCGCGGCCAGCACCGGGGTCGTCGGCCGGAAGCCGGGACTGGTGACCACCAGCGCAAAATCGGAGATGCGCTGTTCGGCGGAAGCGGGATCGAGCGTTGCGACGCCGCTGTCGGCGTAAGGGCGCAGCATCTCCGGATCGTCGTCGCAGACCGTCGGGCTGGCCCCGAACCGGGTCAGCGCCGCCAGGATCGCCCGGCCGGTCACCCGGCCTCCGGCGATCAGCACAGGCGCGCCTGCTACCAGCGGGTCGAGCGCGTCAGGCACCGATCGCGCCCAGCCATTCGCTGTAGAACAGCGCCACACCCAGGCCACACGCGATCGCGGTGAGCAGCCAGAAGCGAATGATCACCGTGGTTTCGGCCCAGCCGCCCAGCTCGAAGTGGTGGTGAAACGGCGCCATCCGGAACACCCGGCGCCCGGTGGTGCGGAAGGCCAGGATTTGCAGCACCACCGACGTGACCTCGGCGACGAACAGCGCGCCCAGCACCACCGCGAGGATCTCGGTGCGGCTGGTCACCGACAACCCCGCGATGATGCCGCCCAGCGCCAGCGACCCGGTGTCACCCATGAAGATCTTGGCCGGCGCGGCGTTCCACCATAAAAAACCGATGCAGGCGCCCGCGGTCGCGGCGGCCACCAGCGCCAGATCCAGCGGGTCGCGCACGTTATAGCAGCCCAGGCCCGGCGCGGTGACACACGCGTTGCGGTATTGCCAGAAGGTGATCAGCACATAGGCGCCGGTGACCATCGCCATGCAGCCGGCGGCCAGCCCGTCCAGGCCGTCGGTGAAGTTGACCGCGTTGGACCAGGCGCTGACGATGACCACGCAAAACAGCACGAACAGCACGGGCGCGAGCGTGACGGTGGCGATTTCGCGGACGTAGGACAGGTCGGCGCTGGCCGGCGTCAGGCCCGAGTTGTTGCGGAACCGCAGGACCAGCACGCCGAACAGCACGCCGGCGGTGATCTGCCCGACCGTCTTGGCCGTCTTGTTCAACCCCAGGTTGCGCGACCGGCGGATCTTGATCAGGTCGTCGAGGAATCCGACACCGCCCAGCACGGTGGCCAGACCGAGCACCAGCAGGCCCGAAGCGGACATCCCTTCGCCGTTGAACGCCAGGCCGGCCAGGTGCGTGCCGAGGTATCCCGCCCAGATGCCGGCCAGGATCGCCACCCCGCCCATCGAGGGCGTGCCGCGTTTCGCCTGGTGGCTGGCTGGGCCGTCCTCACGGATCTGATGGCCGAAACCCTGCCTGGTGTAGAGCCGGATCAGCGCGGGGGTCAACAGGATCGACACGGTCACCGCGATGGCGACGGCGATGAGGATTTGTCTCATGAGCGGGCGCCCCCGTGCTCGGGATCGGCGGCCAGCGCGTCGGCCAGCGCCCCGAGGCCCGCGGCGTTGGACGCCTTGACCAAGACCACGTCGCCGGGCCGCAGTTCGGCTCGCAGCAACGCCAGGGCGGCGTCGCCGTCGGCGACGGTAATTGCCCCGCGGTCACCCCACGAGCCCCCCGTCCCTTCGAGGACCGCTCCGTGGTGCATGGCGCTCATCGACCTCCCATTTCCCACGACAACGAGTCGAGAGACATCTAAGCGCACCGCCAGCCGGCCGATGCGATCGTGCTCGGTTATCGCATCTTCGCCGAGCTCGGCCATCTCGCCCAGCACCGCCCAGCTACGGCGTGGCTCATCACGGCCGTGGGCGATCCAGGCCAATGCCTGCAGCCCGGCCCGCATGGAGTCGGGGTTGGCGTTGTACGCGTCGTCGATCACCGTCACACCGTCGGCGCGGGTGGTGACCTGCATCCGGTGCCGCGACACCGGACCGGTTGCCGCCAGCGCGGCCGCCACCTGCTCGATACCGGCGCCGCATTCCAGCGCGACGGCCGCCGCGCACAGCGCGTTGCTGACCTGGTGGTCGCCGTAGACGCCGAGCGTGACCTCCGCGCTGTCGCCATGCGCATGCAGCGTGAAACGTGGCCGGGCCAGTTCGTCCAGCGTCACCGGGCCCGACCAGACCTCTCCGCTGGTGCGGCTGACCCGGACCACCCGGGCCGTCGTCACGTCGGCCATCGCCGCCACCGCCGGGTCGTCGATGTTGAGCACCACCACGCCCGATGGCGGAACAGCTTGCGGCAGTTCGGATTTGGTGCGCGCGATGGCCTCGCGGGAACCGAACTCGCCCAGATGCGCGGTGCCGACGTTGAGGACCACCCCGATCGCGGGCGGGGCGATCGCCGCCAGCTCGGCGATGTTTCCGGGATGCCGCGCCGATATCTCCAGCACCAGGAAGTCCGTGCTGCGGGTGGCGCGCAACACCGTCCACGGATGACCCAGCTCGTTGTTGAACGACCCGGGTGGCGCCACCACCTCACCCAGCGGCTCGAGCACCGCCTTCACCAGGTCCTTGGTCGACGTCTTTCCCGACGAGCCGGTGATCCCGATGATCCTCAGCCCGTCGGCGACCAGCTCGGCGGCCACCGCCGCGGCCAGCTTCGCCAGCGCGGCCAGCACCGCCGCGCCCGACCCGTCGGGGTCATGCTCGAGCACCCCGGCGCGGCTGGCGTCGTTTTTTGACGGGTCCGGCTCAACCACGATGGCGGGCACGCCGACCGGCCGGGCGGCCAGCACGGCGGCGGCCCCGGCGGCGACCGCCGACGCCGCGTGGTCATGGCCGTCGGAGCGGGCCCCGGGCAGCGCCAGGAACAGGCCGCCCGGCCCGATTGCCCGCGAGTCGAATTCGACCGTCCCGGTGACGTGGGTCGCCGCGGCGTCCTGCGGCGAGATGTCGGTCAGGGTGCCGCCGACGATCTCGGCGATCCGGGCGACGGTCAGGTCGATCATCGCCGCGCCCGTAGGTCTGCCAGCGCCGCGGCGAGCTCCACCCGGTCGTCGAACGGGCGGACCTCGGTGGCGCTGCGCTGCCCGGTCTCGTGGCCCTTGCCGGCGATCACCACCACGTCACCGGCCCGGGCCCAGCCGACCGCGTGCCTGATCGCGTCGCGCCGGTCGCCGATCTCAACTACCTCGGCCGCGGCTTGCCCTGTGCCAGCGAGGATTTCGCGGCGGATCGCCGCCGGATCTTCGCTGCGCGGGTTGTCGTCGGTCACGACGACGAGGTCGGCCAGTTCGGCGGCGACCTCGCCCATCGGTGCGCGCTTGCCCGGGTCGCGATCGCCGCCGGCGCCGAACACCACCGCCAGCCGGCGGCCCGGTGCCCGCAGGGTGGTCAGCACGGCCCGCAGCGCGCCGGGCTTATGCGCGTAGTCGACGAGGGCGAGGAAGTCCTGGCCCGAATCGATCTGTTCCAGTCGCCCGGGCACTCGGGCTTCGGCCAGCCCCGGCGCCGCCTGCTCCGGAGAGACTCCGACCGCGTCCAGAATCGCCAGTGCGAGAAGACAATTCGCGACGTTGTAGGTGCCCGGCAGCCGGATACCGACGCGGTGCCGCACGCCGGCGGGGTCGACGGCGGTGAACTCCTGTCCCCCGGCGCCGATCGCTGTCACGTCCACGGCGCGCCAGTGCGCGGGTTGGGCCTGATCTTCCAAGGCGCTGACGGTGATCGCGTCACCACCCTCCATGGCCCGGGCGGCCATCTCGCGGCCGGCGTCGTCGTCGATGCACACCACGACCCGGTGGGCCCGCAGCGGCGACCGGGGATCGAAAAGCAAGGCCTTGGCCTCGAAGTAATCGGCCATGGTGGGGTGAAAGTCGAGGTGGTCGCGCGACAAGTTGGTGAAACCGCCCACCGCGAAATGCGTACCGTCCACGCGGCCCAACGTCAGCGCGTGACTGGACACCTCCATCACCGCGGTGTCCACCCCGCGCTCGGCCATCGCGGCGAACATCGCCTGCAGCGCGGGGGCCTCCGGGGTGGTCAACGAGCCGGGGATGTCGGCGCCGTCGACGCGGATTCCGATGGTACCGATCAGCCCGGCGGTTCGACCGGCGGCCCGCAGCCCGGCCTCGACCAGGTACGTCGTGGTGGTCTTGCCCGATGTTCCGGTGATGCCGATGACCGTCATGCGATCGGACGGGTGCCCGTACACGGTGGCGGCCAGGCCGCCGAGGACGCTGCGGGGGTCCGGGTGCACCAGGATCGGCACGGCCGGGGTACCCATTTCGACCACACCCGCGGCATCGGTGAGCACCGCGACGGCCCCGCGTTCCATCGCGTCGCCGGCGTACCGCGCGCCGTGCGTGGTCGCGCCCGGCAGGGCCGCGAACAGGTCGCCGGGCCGCACGTCCTGGCCGCGCAGCGTGACACCGGTGATCAGGACGTCCGGGAGCGCGCCCTCGACGCCGACCTGCGCCGCCAGCGCCGGCAACCGCGCACCGGCGACGGCGCTGGGCCGCAGCGCAGTGGGCACCGACATTCGTCACCTCCGTCAGCCATGATCGGCCCCTGTCACCCTATCGATGAGAAGCGGCCCGGCAGGTGTCCGCGGTTTAGGTGGCCTGCAACGTCAGCGGCGGTCCCGGGTCCGGTGACAGCGGCACGTTTTCGCGCTGCATCAGCCAGCCGGCGATGTTGTGGAACAGCGGCGCCGCCGAGTGACCCGGCGAACCGTCGGCATTGCGCTGCGGGTTGTCCATCATCAGGCCGATGACGTAGCGGGGATTGTCGACGGTGGCCATGCCGGCGAAGGTGATCCAGTAGACGTCGTCGAAGTAGCAGCCGCAGCCGGGGTTGATCTGCTGGGCGGTGCCCGTCTTGCCCGCCATCTGGTAGCCGGGCACCGCGGCCGCCGAGCCGGTGCCCTGCTGGTAGCCCATCGGGTCGCGCTGCACGACGGCCCGCAGCATCTGGCGCACCGTTTGCGCGGTCTGCGGGGACACCACCCGAACGCCGTCCGGCCGCGGCTCCTCGGTCCGGGTGCCGTCGGGCGCGATGGTGGCCTTGATGATCCGCGGCGGCATCCGCACGCCGTCGTTGGCGATGGTCTGGTACATGTCAGTCATCTGCAGCAGGGTCATCGAAAGGCCTTGGCCGATAGGCAGGTTGGAGAAGGTGCTGCCCGACCACTGGTCGATCGGGGGTACCAGCCCGGCGCTCTCCCCGGGCAGCCCGACGTTGGTGCGCTGACCCAGCCCGAATTTGCGGACCATGTCGTAATAGCGTTCCGGGCCGACGCGCTGGGCCAGCATCAGCGTGCCGACGTTCGATGACTTTCCGAACACGCCGGTGGTGGTGTACGGCATCACGCCGTGCTCCCACGCGTCATGGATGTTGACGCCGCCCATGTTGATCGAGCCGGGCACCTGCAGCACCTCGTCGGGGTTGCTCAACCCGTATTCGATCACCGAGGACGCCGTGATGACCTTGTTCACCGAGCCCGGTTCGAACGGCGAGGACACCACCAGGTTGCCCAGCTGCCGGTCGCCCTGTTTCCCGATGTCCTGCGACGGGTCGAACGTGTTGTCGTTGGCCATGGCCAGCACCTCGCCGGTCTTGGCGTCCAGCACGACGGCGGAGACGTTGTGGGCCCCGGACAGGTTCTTGGCCTGCTGCACCTGCTGCTGCACGTAGAACTGGATGTCGTTGTCGATGGTGAGCTGGACGGTCGAACCGTTCACCGCCCGGTGGCGGTTGCGGTAACTGCCGGGGATGACCACCCCGTCGGACCCGCGGTCATAGGTGACCGAGCCGTCGGTTCCGGACAGCACGGAGTCCAGGGAATCCTCCAGGCCCAGCAGGCCGTGCCCGTCCCAGTCGACGCCGCCAACGATGTTGGCCGCCAACGCTCCGCCCGGATACTGGCGCAGATCCTGGCGCTCGGAACCGACCTCCGGGTACTTGTCCGAGATCGCGCTGGCGACCGCGGGGTCGACGGCACGCGCCAGATAGACGAAGGTGTCGTTGCTTTGCAGTTTCTTCAGCACGGTCTGGTAGTCCGGCTTGTTGTTCAGCCGGCTCGAGACCTCCTTGGCGATGTCGGCCAGCCGCTGTTGCGGGTCGGGGGCGGCCGGGTTCTTCTTCTTGGCCTCCTCCAGCTGCTGGCGAATTCGCTTGGGCTGGAACGTCAATGCGCGTGATTCGATAGTGAAGGCCAGCTGGTCGTTGTGGCGGTCGACGATGCTGCCGCGCACCGCCCTCGCGACGTCGGTGACCTTGAGTTGCCCGGCCGCCTGTGCCCGCAGGGCCGGCGCCTCGGTCACCTGCAGGATGAACAGCTGCACCGCGGCCACCACGATCAGCACGAGGATGACCGCGTTGCCGGCCCGATGCCGAAATACGAACGACGCGCCGCGAGTACTGACCTCCACCAACTGCCGGGTGCGGCGTTGGGTGGCCGCATGACCCTGCGCCGGTGTGCTGGAACCGCGCGGCGCCGGCTTCGACTGCGACCGGCCCGCCCGCTTGGCGCCCCTCACCGGGCGGCGCCCGGAGCCGTCACCGCGACGGGGCCGAACTGTTCACCGGTGCCGGGTGCCGGCGCCGTCGCTCCCGGCAGCGGCGACGGAGCGTGTACCGACGCGTCGCCCGGGGCAAGGGGGACGGGGGGCGCGGGGGCGGGGGCCACCGGGGCGGGCAGTCCGCCCAGCGGAACGGGCACCTCGGCCGGCGCCTCTGCCGTTCTCGAGGCGGGCGGCGTGGCTCCCGGAACGGGCAGCCCCGGCGACGGCGCCGACCCGGGCGTCCCGGGTAGGCGCGGAGCGGCCTGCGGCAGGTGCTGACCGCCCACCGTCGAGGAGCCGTCGGGAGCCCGCAGCAGCGCCTCGGGCCCGGACCGGGCCGGCGCGAGCGGGGCGCCGGTGCCCGGCTCCACCCGGACTGGGACCTCTAGCGGAACCGCCGGCGGTGGCGGGGGCGGCGGCGGCCCCGGTTCGGGAATGGGGCCGTTCAGCGGTGGTGGCGGAACGCCGTCGGCCGGCTTGGGCGTTCCGACGACCACCCAGTTACCGCTGGGGTCCTGAACCAGGTGTGCGGTGTCGCGCGTCGGGATCATGCCCTCCTTGCGGGCCGACTCGGCCAGCGCCGGCGCCGATTGCGCCTCGCGCACATCGCGTTCCAGCGACTCCTTCTGCTCGCGCAGCACCTTCGTCCGCTCGCGGGCGTCGCTGAGCCGGTAGGACCGCTCGGCGGAGTCGGTGGACAACCACAGGGTGAGGCCCAGTCCGACCGCCAGTGCACCGATCACCAGCACGACGAACGGCACCTTGCTCAACAGGGTGCGGGGCCGCAGGTCGATTGACGCCAACCGGAGGGCCAGACGCTCGGTCAGGCGGGGCCGGACGACCTTGGGCGCCTTGGCTTTCCGCGCCTTGGCCCGCGCCTTAGCCTGGCTCGTGCTCTTGGCCCGGGCCGGCCGCTCGACCGGCCGCGCGAAGGGGCTGGTTTGCGGACCGGAGTTGGAGGTTCTGGCCTCACGTGTGGGTGCCGAGCTCTTGGTACTACGGGTCCGGGTGCGGCGTTGCGATGCCGCCTCGGCGGTGCTGCTCGTGCGGCGGGCATCGCGTCCACCGGGACGGTCACCGCCGCGGCGGTTCGTCATCTCGCGCTTGGCCTTCATGACTCGCCCTTTCCGACGCGTTGCAGGGCCCGCAGTCGCACCGGGGCGCTGCGGGGGTTGCGTTCGATTTCGGCGGCGTCGGCCCGTTCGGCGCCGTGCGTCAATAACTTGAATCGCGGCTCGTGGCCGGGAAGTTCGACCGGAAGGCCGAGCGGTGTGCGCGAGGCGACGGCGTCGGCGAAGACCCGCTTGACGATCCGGTCTTCCAGCGACTGATATGCCATCACCACGATGCGCCCGAACACGGTGAGCGCGTCGAGCGCTGCGGGAACCGCGGCGGACAACGAGTTCAGCTCGTCGTTGACCGCGATCCGCAGCGCCTGGAAGGTGCGCTTGGCCGGGTGCCCGCCGGTACGCCGGGCGGGCGCCGGAATCGCCTGGTAGAGCAGCTCGACCAGTTCGGCGGTCGAAGTGAACGGGGCCTGGGCGCGGCGCCGGACGATGTGCGACGCGATGCGACGGGCGAACCGTTCCTCGCCGTAGCGGTGCAGGATGCCGGCCAACTCCGCCTCGTCGTAGTCGTTGAGGATGTCGGCCGCGGTCAACGGTGACTCCGGGTCCATCCGCATGTCCAGTGGCGCGTCCTGGGCGTACGCGAAACCCCGTTCGGCGCGATCCAGCTGCATCGAGGAAACCCCGAGGTCGAACAGCACCCCGTCGACCGCTTCGGTTGCGGCATAACCGGATTCGGCCAGCGCGGCGGACAGGCCGTCATAGCGGGTGTGCACCAACGTGATTCGGTCGGCGAATCGAGCCAGCCGGGTGCGCGCGATGTCGAGCGCGCTGGGGTCGCGGTCGAGTCCGATCAGCCGCAGTCCCGGGAATTCGGTCAGGAAGCGCTCGGCGTGCCCGCCCGCACCGAGGGTCGCGTCGACGAGCACCGCCCCGGAGCCGTCCGAGTGCTGCTGGGTCAGTGCCGGGGCGAGCAAGGCGACGCACCGCTCCAGCAAGACGGGCACGTGCCCGAAATCGCTTGCGTCAGCGGCCACTGGAAGCCTTTTGACGCCTACCCCTGCACCCAGGTCCCTGCCCGATGGCACGAACCTGGCGTTGGGGAAGTACGCCAGGGTCGGTTCGGGCAGAGGCCACGATGCACGGGCACGCGCCTCAGATAATGTCGCCGAGTGCTTCATCGCTGGCTGCGGAGAAGTTCTCTTCGTGGGTCTGCTGGTAGTCCTGCCACGCCTGCGCGTCCCAGATCTCGAGGAAGTCGACCGCTCCGATCACCACGCAATCCTTGGACAGGTTGGCGTAGCGGCGGTGGTCGGCCGACAACGTAATCCGGCCCTGGGCGTCGGGATGCTGCTCGTCGGTGCCGGCGGCCAGATTGCGCAGGAAGGCTCTGGCTTCGGGGTTGCTCCGCGACGTTTGACTCGCCCGGCGCGCGAGCTGCTCGAACTCCGTTCGCGGATAGACAGCCAGGCTGTGATCTTGGCTCTTGGTGACCATCAACCCTCCTGCCAGTGCGTCGCGGAACTTGGCGGGCAATGTCAGTCGCCCCTTGTCGTCGAGCTTGGGCGTGTAGGTGCCGAGAAACACCAGCTCACCTCCCGTCCGAACCGGCTCCCAGCTCGCCCAAACACTTCAGCCACCATACCCCACGATCCCCCACTTTGCCCCATATCTGGGGTGTCGCGGCCGTGTTTTCTCGCCGATCTGCCACCCATTCGGTGTCCGGCAGTAGTGCTGTCTGCTTGCGGTCCGATCGTGCGGCCGGAAAACCGCATTTCAGAGCGTAGAAATTGACAAGTGGAGTGCGGGTGGGGCGCAGTGGGGCACCGATCCTGCCGGCAAGACTCGATTAGGCCGCTATTTGGACTCGAAATTGGGGGTGCCCACAACACAACGACGGGGCAGCCGATGGCTGCCCCGTCGTGCCCGTTAAGTTCTCGCTACTCCTCGAAGCGGCGGCGGAACCGGTCCTCCATGCGATTGGTGAAGGATCCGCCATCGCCCCTGGCGCGACGCTGGCGCGAGGCCCCGGGCGCCGACCCGGGACGCTCTCCCCTGCCGGACAGCCGGGGACCGGTGATGGCAAACACCACGCCGCCGAACATCACGATGAAGCCGAAAACGCTTAGAACCGGCAGAGTTCCAATCCAGGTGGCGTGAAATGCCACGCCCGATACCAACATCGCCAGACCCACGACGAACAACGCCACGCCCTGTAGGCGCCGGCGAGCGGTCGGTGCCCGGAACCCGCCGCCACGCACACTCGAGGCGAATTTCGGGTCCTCGGCATAGAGAGCGCTCTCGATCTGATCGAGCATCCGCTGCTCATGATCGGAGAGTGGCATTCGTCCCTCCTTGCCGACAGGCTGGCTTTCGACAGAAACTTCGATGCCCGTTGTGCGGGCAACTAACTCAGATGATACGAGCAGAATCTGTGCCGTACCACTGGTTCGGGACCGATTCTATCCCGGGTATACACCGGCGGGGACGCGGGCCGGAACGCTCACGCGCCGTCAAAAGGCCACCGATGCCGGCCGGCTCGTCGGCCGCTCCCCCCGGGCACTCGTCACTCGGGGACCCGCCCGTTCGATAATGGCGAATGGACGCACCCCCACGGCACTGGACGGCACTGGACGAGGAGGACACCGCGAGTTGGCGATATTCCTCATCGATCTGCCGCCGAACGAGATGGAGCGCCGTCTCAGCGATGCCTTGAGTGTCTACGTCGATGCGATGCGCTACCCAAGAGGAACGGTGAACCAGCGCGCCGCGATGTGGCTGGAGCACATCCGCCGACGCGGCTGGCAAGGTGTGGCCGCGATCGAAGCACCAGACGGCGAACAAAAAGAAAAGGTGTCGGGCACGGCCCAGTCGGCCGACTTGGGCGACGCGCCGTTGCTCGGCGTGGCCTACGGCTACCCGGGGGCGCCCGGCCAATGGTGGCAGCAGCAGGTGGTCCTGGGATTGCAACGCGGCGGCTCACCGCCGCAGGAGATCGCCAAGCTGATGACCAGCTATTTCGAGTTGACCGAATTGCACATTCACCCACGCGCGCAGGGTCGCGGCCTCGGCGAGGCGTTGGCCCGCCGGCTGCTGGCCGGGCGCAGCGAACAGAATGTCCTGCTCTCTACGCCGGAGACCGACGGCGAAGCCAACCGCGCGTGGCGGTTGTACCGCCGGCTGGGCTTCAGGGACGTCATCCGCGGCTACCATTTCGCCGGCGACCCGCGCGCGTTCGCCATCCTGGGCCGGGCACTTCCGCTGTAATGGCCCTCTACGATGACCTGGTGTCTGGTGCATCCCGGGGAGTTGCCGCACGGCGGCGCCGGCTACTGGCCGTCGCGATGCTGCTGCTGATCGTCCCGTTGGCCACCGGCTGCCTGCGCGTGCGAGCGTCGCTCACCATCTCGCCCGATGACACGGTATCCGGGGAGATCATCGCGGCGGCCAAGCCGAAAAGCCCGAAGGATCCGGGCCCGCAGCTCGGCGGCGACTTGCCGTTCAGCCAGAAGGTGGCGGTGTCGAACTACGACAGCGACGGCTATGTCGGCTCACAGGCCGTGTTCTCCGACCTGACGTTCGCCGAAGTACCAGAGTTGGCGCACATGAACCCCGATGCCGCGGGCGTGAATCTGTCGCTGCGCCGCAACGGCAACCTGGTGATTCTGGAAGGCCGCGCGGATCTGACGTCGGTGACCGACAACGACGCCGACGTGCAGTTGACGGTGACCTTTCCCGGCGTCGTGACGTCCACCAACGGTGACCGCATCGAGTCCGAGACCGTCCAGTGGAAGCTCAAGCCGGGCGTGGTGAGCACCATGACCGCCCAAGCCCGCTACACCGATCCCAATACCCGTTCGTTCACCGGCGCGGGGGTGTGGCTGGGCATCGCGTCGTTCGCGGCCGCCGCCGTGGTGGCGCTGCTGGCGTGGCTCAGCCGGGACCGCTCCGAGCGATTCACCGCGCCGCGCGACCACCCGCCGGCCTAGGCCCGCTGCTCAGGCGACCAGTAGTCGAGCATCTCGGCGAAGGTTGCAAAGGCCGGCCCGGACACACCGTATGTCGCCTCGAAATGAATGCTCAGCGGGAAGCCGAGGTCGACGACGCCGTCGATCACCCGCTTGTACAGATCGAGCATGAGCTGGCGCTTCTGCGGGGTTTCGCTGGCGGCCAGCCGTTTGACGAACGCTTGCTCGTCGGCCACCGCGGCATTTCCCGGGTCCTGGATCAGCCAGTTGATCAGGCCGACGCGACTCTCCACCTTCGGCACGAACCCGAAGGACAGCAGCACCTCGGGGCGATGATCGGTGTTCTTGGCGAACTCGGCCAGGAAATCCACGATCGCATCCGAATACAGCAATTGCGTCATGCCGTACGTCGCGCCCTGGTTGCACTTGAAGTTCAGCCGGCCCTGTTCGCCGTCGCGGGTGGGGATCAAGATCACGCCGCGGTTGGGTATCAGCCCGCGGTAGATCGACAGGGCATCAGTCGGCGCGACACCGGAGCCCTCGCCGTCGTTCATGGTGCGCGGCACGCCGACGAAGACCACGCCTTCCATGCCGGCGTCGCGCAGCTCGGTGAGCCGCCCGTGCAGCGACGACTCGTCCATGAACGCGGTGACCTGGGTGCACAAGCCGTTGAGCCCGGGCAACTCCGGTTTGATGATCGACCAGAAGTCCAGCACGTCGAGCTTCGGCTTCATCGGGACGGGCCGGTCGTCGTCCTCGGCGATCATCCCCGGGATCATCACGTGCCGAATCCGGCCATCGAGGTCATATTCGCCCGCGTACTGGACGACTTTCTGCGCGTCTTCGAGTGCCCGCTCACGGCCGTCTTCGACGTTGGGTGGCACCAGCTCGAGCGCGATGGTGTTGAGGTTGGGCACCTCGACAGCATAGGGGCGGGTTTGTGCGCCGAATACACTGGTCGGGCCTGCCAAACACGAGCGGGCTGACCTACTAAACGAACGAGAAAGGGGCGCCGCGCTGAGCGTGCAAGCAGCGGCAACCGCCGAATTGGCCGGCGCCGTCACCGACCAACTTCGGCAGTATTTGCACGACCGGCGCGACGAGGCCGCCTATATCGGAGGGCCGCAAGACGCCAGTTTGGGCGTTTTGATCGCCGGCCTGGAAGATTTCGTGCTCGGCGGAGGCAAGCGGTTGCGGCCGGTCTTCGCCTACTGGGGTTGGCGGGCCGTGACCACCCAGGACCCCGAACCCGGTGTGCTGCTGCTGTTTTCCGCGCTGGAACTGCTGCACGCATTCGCGCTCATACACGACGACGTCATCGACGAATCCTCGACCAGGCGCGGCAAGCCCACGGCGCACAAGCATTTCGCGGCGCTGCACCGCGAACACGATTGGCGCGGCTCGGCGGATCAGTTCGGGATTTCGGCGGCGATCCTGGCCGGCGATTTGGCGCAGGCCTGGGCCGATGACATCGTCTATCGCGCCGACTTACCGGTCGACGCGCACCGCCGGGTCCGTCGGGTCTGGGCCGACATCCGCACCGAGGTACTGGGCGGGCAATACCTCGACATCGTCGCCGAGGCCAGTGGCGCCGAGTCGATCACGTCGGCGATGGCCGTCGCGACCTTCAAGACCGCCTGCTACACGGTGACCCGCCCGCTGCAACTGGGAGCCGCGGCCGCCGCCGACCGACCGGACGTGCAGGAGCTGTTCGGTCAGTTCGGAAACGACCTCGGCGTGGCGTTCCAGCTGCGCGACGACGTGCTCGGCGTCTTCGGGGACCCGGCGGTGACGGGGAAACCGTCCGGCGACGACCTGAGATCCGGCAAGCGCACCGTATTGGTCGCCGAGGCGATGGCGCTGGCGGACAAGTCAGACCCCTTGGCGGCCAACGTATTACGGACATCGATGGGGAATCGGCTGACCGATGCGCAGGTCCGTCAGCTGCGCGACATCATCGAGTCGGTGGGCGCGCTTGCCGCAGCCGAAGACCGCATCGCGGCGCTGACCCAACGGGCACTGGACACCCTGACGGCCGCACCGATCGATGCGACGGCGAAGGCGGCCCTGTCCGAAATGGCCACGCTGGCCACCGATCGGTCGTCGTAAGCCGATGACTATTACTGTCCCCCAACATCTTTCGCGGTTGCGCGCGTTCGCGGCTGCCCCGCAGGCCGGACCCGCGAAGCTTGGCTTCCTGGGCTCGGTGCTGATCACCATCGGCGCGCTGGGGGCCGGCAGCACCAAGCCACACGACCCGCTTCTGGAAGCGCTGCACCTGTCCTGGATGCGGTTCGGCCACGGGCTGGTGCTGTCGTCGATCGTGTTGTGGGCCGGCGTGGGCGTGATGCTGATCGCGTGGCTGCGGCTGGGCCGCCGCGTCCTTGCCGGTGACGTGGACGAGTACACGATGCGGGCCACGACGGCTTTCTGGCTGGCGCCGCTGCTGCTGTCGGTGCCCGTCTTCAGCCGCGACACCTACTCGTATCTGGCCCAGGGGGCGCTGCTGCGCGACGGCTTCGACCCGTACGCCGTCGGTCCGGTGGCCAACCCGAACGTGTTGCTGGACAACGTAAGTCCCATCTGGACCATCACCACCGCGCCTTACGGCCCGGTGTTCATTCTGGTGGCCAAGCTGGTCACGATGGTGATCGGCAACCACGTGATCGCCGGCACCATGCTGCTGCGCCTGTGCATGCTGCCGGGGCTGGCACTGTTGATCTGGGCCACCCCGCGGCTAGCCGCGCATCTCGGCGCCAATGGCGCGACGGCTTTGTGGATCTGCGTGCTCAACCCGCTGGTGCTTATCCATCTGATGGGTGGGGTGCATAACGAGATGTTGATGGTGGGGTTGATGGCCGCCGGCATCGCGCTCACCTTCGGTGGTCGCAATGTCGCGGGTATCACGGTGCTGACACTCGGGATCGCGGTCAAGGCGACCGCCGGGATCGCGTTGCCGTTTCTGGTCTGGGTGTGGATGCGCCATCTGCGTGAGCGCCGGGGATACCGGCCGCTGGTGGCCTTCCTGGTCGCCAGCGCGCTGAGTCTGGCCATCTTCGTCGTGGTGTTCGCCGTGACATCCACGGTGGCCGGCGTCGGCCTGGGCTGGCTGACCGCGCTGGGTGGTTCGGTGAAGATCATCAACTGGCTCACCGTGCCGACCGCGGCGGCGAACGCGATCCACGCCTGGGCCAGCCCGTTCTTCCACCTCGACTTCTACGCGCTGCTGCGGGTGACCCGGCTGATCGGAATCCTGATCATCGCGGTGTCACTGCCGCTGCTGTGGTGGCGCTTCCGGCGCGATGACCGCGCGGTGCTGACCGGCATCGCGTGGTCGATGGTGATCGTGGTGCTGTTCGTCCCGGCTGCGCTGCCCTGGTACTACTCCTGGCCGCTGGCGGTGGCAGCCCCGCTGGCCCAGTCTCGGCGCGCGATCGCCGCGATCGCCGGGCTCTCGACCTGGGTCATGGTGATTTTCAAGCCCGACGGATCCCACGGCATGTACTCATGGCTGCACTTCTCGCTCGCGACCGCATGCGCGCTGGCGGCGTGGTACACGCTGTACCGGGCGCCGGCTGGAGAGCCGGTCAGTACGCCATAGCTTGGGCCCGGCGCACAACCTCGCGAGCCTGGTGGGCGTGCAGGGCGTCGACAGGGCGGGCGTTGTTGATGGCGTCCCTGGTGCCGTCCCGGGTGACAGTCAGCGACGGATCGGGGGTGAACAGCCAGCGTGCGATCTCGGTCTCGTGGTAACCGCCGTCGTGCAGGATCGTCAGCAGCCCGGCCAGGCTCTTGACCACCTCGCCGGAGTTGGTGAAGAACACCTGCGGCACCACCACCCCGTCGCCGCGTTTCACCGCCAGCAGGTGGCCCTCGCGGATTTGTTGGTGGACTCTCGTGACAGGCACTTTAAGCAGTTCGGCGACCCGGGCCAGATCGTAGGTCGGTTCGTCGGGATCCAGAACATCGTCGCCAGCCGGGATTCTGCTCACTTCGCCAGTGTAGAACCTGGTCGGCAGCCTGGAGTCCTGGTTTCGCGCCCAATTGCACCGCCGCACCTACGATGGCCCCGTGGCTACAGCCGGCACCGGGGACCCATTGGTCAACACGCTGCTGGACGGCCGTTACCTGGTCCAGACGCCGATCGCCAGCGGCGGGACCTCGACCGTCTACCGCGGCGTCGACGTGCGCCTGGACCGCCCCGTCGCGGTGAAGGTGATGGATTCGCGCTATGCCGGCGACGGCCAATTCCTGACCCGCTTCCAAATGGAGGCCCGCACGGTCGCCCGGCTGAAAGACCCCGGGCTGGTCGCGGTCTACGACCAGGGTCTGGACGCACGGCACCCGTTTCTGGTGATGGAGCTCATCGAGGGCGGCACGCTGCGCGAGCTGCTGGCCGAGCGGGGTCCGATGCCACCGCACGCCGTGGTGGCGGTGCTGCGCCCGGTGCTGGGCGGGCTGGCCGCCGCGCACCGGGCGGGCCTGGTGCACCGCGACGTCAAGCCCGAGAACGTCCTGATCTCCGACGACGGTGACGTCAAGATCGCCGATTTCGGACTGGTTCGCGCAGTCGCGGCCGCCGGAATCACCTCCACCAGCGTCATTCTCGGAACCGCGGCCTATCTCTCCCCCGAGCAGGTCAGCGATGGGAACGCGGGGCCCCGCAGCGACGTCTACTCCGCCGGGATCCTCACCTACGAGCTGCTGACCGGGCGCGCGCCGTTCACCGGCGACACAGCCTTGTCGGTGGCCTATCAACGGCTGGATCACGATGTGCCGCAGCCCAGTACCGTGATTGACGGCGTGCCAACACAATTCGACGCGCTCGTGGCGCGCGCGACCGCCCGCAACCCGGCCGGTCGCTACGCCGACGCGATCGAGATGGCCGACGCGGTGGACGCGATCGCCGAAGAGCTGGCGCTCCCGCCGTTTCGCGTACCAGCGCCAAGCAATTCGGCGCAACACCGCTCGGCCGTGCTGCAGCGCAGCCAGATGATCGAGCAGCGCGCCCCCCAGCCGCCAACGCAGCAGCCGCCAGTCCAGCCGCCGCCCCCGAAGGTTCATCACCCCACCCGCCAGATGATCCGCGAGCCCGGTGCGGACGAAGCCGAGGACGACTACGACTACGAGCCGGTTTCCGGCGAGTTCGCGGGAATCGCGATGAGCGAATTCGTGTGGGCGCGGGAGCGCTCCCGGCGCATGGTGCTGATCTGGGTGGCGATCGTGGTGGCGTTCACCGGACTGATCGCGACGGCGGCATGGACGATCGGCAGCCACCTGAGCGGACTGCTCTAATCTGGCGAGCAGACGCAGAATCGCCTAAAAGCCAACGATTTTGGGCGATTCTATGTCTGCTCGCCCCGCCACGGGGGCCGCGGAGCGCGTGCTTGAGCAGCGCCGGTGCACCGCCCCGCCGTCAACACGAATCTTATCGTAATCTCAAAGTTCTCTTATTTTCCTTATTTTTGATGTACCGTACTGCTGCATGGGTTCGAGATTGCAGCGCGTGGACTCGCCGAACCGGCGCGGCGAGCACGCAGTCGTACTGGGTGCCGGAATGGCGGGTTTGCTTGCCGCGCGAGTGCTTTCGGAGTTCTACGATTCGGTCAGCGTCATCGAACGGGACCGGTTGCCCGACTACCCCTGTCACCGCAGGGGCATCCCGCAAGGCCGCCATCTGCACAACTTCCACAGTCGCGGCCTGCAGGTGCTGGGGGAATTGTTTCCCGGACTGCTCGATGAGCTGGCCAGGGCCGGGGCGGTCGTCGTCGACGACGGGGAATTGTCGAACTTCTACGTCCGCGTGGGGCGTCACGAGCTGAAGCAATCGGGCACGTTCGCCGATCCGGACGCATTGGCGCTGCTTATGGCAACCCGGCCGTTCATGGAGTTTCACCTGCGCCGGCGGGTAAAGGCCCTGCCCAATGTGACCTTCCTCGACGGGCACGACGTGGCCGAACTTCTCACCACCGCGGGCATCGTCAACGGAGTGCGAATCGTCCGGCGTTACAACGGCGTTCTTACGACACTGGACGCCGATGTGGTGGTCGACGCCACGGGGCGGGGGGCGCGCACCCCCGCGTGGTTGGAGCGCCTCGGATACGAACGGCCGACCGAGTACCGGGCGATGGCAAGGTACGCCTACGCGAGCCAACAGTTGAGCATGCCCGAGGGATCCATCGACCAGCGGTTGGTGATGTCCAACCCGGGGGGCGGCAGGCCCGGAGCCCTGCTCGTGGCTAACGAGCACGACACCTGGATGCTGGCAATCGGCCAGCCGACCGATGCTGGAGAGCCGCCAACCGATTACACCGGGATGCTGGCGCTGGCCGAGCCGTGGCTGCCGCCGGCCATCGTCGAGGGTCTGCGCCGCGCCCACCCCATCGGGGAAGCCGTGACGTATCACCACACCGCGGCGATTTGGCGGCGCTACGACCAGATGTCCAGCTTCCCTTCAGGTTTGGTGGTGATCGGCGACGCATTGTGCAGCTTCGACCCGACCTACGGGCAGGGCATGACGACCGCCGCACTGGAAGCGCTTACCCTGCGCGATTGCCTGCACGTGGGCAATTTTGGCCTGGCGCAACGCTATTTCCGCGCCGCTTCGCACTACATCGGCGAGACCTGGGCCGCTAATCAAGCCAGGTCGTGGGTCACTTCCCCGGCCCGCGACCAAAGTTCCATTCGGCAGCGCGGTGCAGCCTGGCTGTCCAGAGCGGCATTGAACGCCTCGAGCCGGGACGCCGCCCTGACCGAACTCTTCTTTCGAGTCTCCAACTTCATCGACCCGCCGTCCCGGCTCCAAGATCCCGGCCTGATACCGCGCATCCTGTGGGGCAACCTACGGGCCAAGTTCGCGCGGAAGCACAACCGCGACGTTAGTCGCGCAACATCTCCGCGACCAGGAACGCCAACTCCAGCGACTGCTGGGTGTTGAGCCGCGGGTCGCACGCCGTCTCGTAGCGGCCCGCCAGGTCGGTATCCGAAATGTCCTGCGCGCCACCGAGACACTCGGTGACGTTCTCGCCGGTGATCTCGACGTGGATGCCACCGGGATGCGTACCGAGCGCGCGATGCACCTCGAAGAAGCCCTGCACCTCGTCGACGATGCGGTCGAAATGGCGGGTCTTGTACCCGTTGGACGACTCGTGGGTGTTGCCGTGCATCGGGTCGCACTGCCAGATCACCTGGTGACCGGTCCCCTGCACCTTCTCGATGATCGGCGGCAGCACGTCGCGCACCTTGTTGTTGCCCAGCCTGCTCACCAACGTCAGCCGGCCCGGCTTGTTGTGCGGGTCGAGCCGCTCGACGTATTCGACGGCGAGCTCAGGGGTCATCGTCGGGCCGATCTTGACGCCGATCGGGTTGGCGATCACCTCGGCAAAGGCGATGTGCGCGCCGTCGAGCTGGCGGGTCCGCTCGCCGATCCACACGGTGTGCGCCGACAGATCGTAGAGCTGCGGCTCCCCCTCCTCGATGTCGGACAGCCGCAACATGGCCCGTTCGTAGTCGAGCACCAGAGCCTCGTGGCTGGCGTAGATCTCGGCGGTTTGCAGGTTACGGTCGGCCACCCCGCAGGCGCTCATGAAGCGCAGCCCGCGGTCGATCTCGGTGGCCAGCGCCTCATAGCGCGCACCGGCCGGCGAGGTCCGGACGAATTCCCGATTCCAGTCGTGCACCAGGTGCAGCGAGGAAAAGCCCGACGAGGTGAGCGCGCGCACCAGGTTCATCGCGGCGCTGGCGTTGGCGTAGGCCCGCACCAGCCGCGACGGGTCGTGCTCGCGCGCCGCGGCGTCGGGGGCGAAACCGTTGATCATGTCGCCGCGGTAGGACCTCAGTCCCAGCGCGTCGATGTCGGCCGAGCGGGGTTTGGCGTATTGACCGGCGATGCGGGCCACCTTGACCACCGGCAGGCTGGAGCCGTAGGTCAACACCACGGCCATCTGCAACAACGTGCGGATGTTGCCCCGGATGTGGGGTTCGGTGTTGTCGGTGAACGTCTCCGCGCAGTCGCCGCCCTGCAGCAGGAACGCCTCACCCCTGGCGACCTGCGCCAACTGCTCCTGCAGGCGGACGATCTCGGAGGGCACGGTCACCGGCGGAACGCTCTCCAGCACCGTGCGCATCGCCGCGGCCTGGTCAGCGGGCCAACTTGGTTGCTGGGCAGCCGGCTTGGCTAATGCAGCGTCCAACCGGGCCCGCAAATCCGACGGCAGCGGCGGCAGCGCCGGCAGCTGGTCGATCGGGATGTCGACGGTCCAGTTCATCGGTCTATCGTAACCGGGCGCCAGCACCGCTCGATCAGGGCGAACGGTGCCCGTCGGACGTGATGAGGCGAAACCGGCGCAACTGATCGCGCGCATCCACCAACGCGTCATGGGCGTCGCGCGGCCGGGGCGGCATCCGGGGACGTCCCCGGTCCTCCCACAACTGGCGCAATTCCCGGGTGAACCGCGGTATCGCCGGTGGCAGGGCGGTCATCGGCCCCCACAACTGGCACAACGCCACGTGGTCGTACGCCGCCACCCAGGCCCACAGCTCGATCGGCTCGGTTCCGTCGATCCCGAAAAACTCCTCCAGATCCGTCCGGATCCGGGTGCGCGCGCGCCACAGCTGCGAGGCCGGCGGCGGCAGCTTGGGCAGCACATTGGCGCGCACCCAGCTACCGGCTCGCTCGGGGTCGAATTCGGTGGACACCGCGTAGTACTCGCGGCCGTCCTCGGCGACCACGCCGATCGAGATCAGCTCGATGGTGCGGCCGTCCTCGATGAACTCGGTGTCATAGAAGTACCGCACTTGGGCAGCCTATCGGCGGATAAGGATGGGTCCGGTGGGCGGCGGCGCCGGGTAAACCTCGCGGTCCAGCTCGGCATCGACGCTGCGCTCGTCGGGCAGGCGCGGCGTCCCGGCGATCGCGCACTGCAGCCACAATTTCGCCCGCACGACCGGTCGCCGCCAGGTGCGTTCCCGTTGCAGCGCGCGACGCATCTTGCCCGCTTGGGCGGTGTAGCGCCACCGCGCCCACGGGGCGTGCGGACGCGACAGCCGAATGGCGCCGACGACCAGCAGCACGACGATGAACATGCCGAGCAAGCCGGTCCACAGCTTGCCCTTGAGTAGCACCACCACGGCCAACGGCAGGGTCAACACGAGCGTGCCGCCGACCCCGGCTCGCAGCGCCACCGCGTCGGCGCCGTGCCAGATCGGCAGGAAGAACATCAGCGGGTGCAGTCCCATGATCAGCAGTCCCGCCACCGCCACCGCGGCAAAGACCGCGTCCACCGACGCCCGGCCGTCTTCCTCCCAATACACGTCGGACAGGTGCAGGATCAGCGCGTACTCGTCGAGCACCAGCGCGGCCCCGATGCCGAAAAGCGCCGCCGCCACGCTGAACGCGGGCTCTTGGCCGTCGATCGACAGCGTCACCAACGTCAGCCCGGCCACCAGCACCAGGACCACACCAAACGTCACATGGTGGATGTGCACCCCGCCGACATGAACATTGCGCGGGTGCCACCACCTGGTCGGGTGGCCACGGTCGGCGCGGTGGCGGATCAAGCGCACGAAGCTGCGGGTGACGAAGAAGGTCAAAATAAAGGCGACCAGACAACACAACAACGGCAGGCGGCCACGGGCGACGATGTCGTGCGAGAACCAGTGCAGCACGCCGAACACGAACCAGTGGAACACTCCAAAAAACCTACGCCCGCAGCGAGGTGAGACGGCGCAAGCCGCGCTGTGCGACGCCGGCGTGCCTGCGAAACCCATTACGCTGTTTTTCGACATGACTAGATGGCAGCGGGTGTTGGTGTGGTGCCTGCTGTGGCTGTTAGCAGCTGCGGCGCTGGTCAACACGATCTGGCAGCTGTTTGGCCATATCCCCTATCGCATCGACATCGACGTGTATCAGATGGGCGGTCAGACCTGGTTGGACGGACGCCCGCTGTATAGCGGCGACGTGAAGTTCCACACACCAATCGGCCTGGATCTGCCGTTCACCTACCCGCCGCTGGCGGCCGTCGCGTTCTGCCCGTTCGCCTGGTTGCACATGCCCGCCGCCAGCGTCGCCATCACGGCGTTGACGCTGATACTGCTGATCGTCTCGACCGTGATTGTGCTGAGCAGCCTCGACGTCTGGAACATCTCAACGCTGTTGCCCGGGCCGGCCTGGCTGCGCCGGTTGTGGTTGTCGGTCGTCATCGTGGCGCCGGCCTCGATCTGGATGGAGCCCATCGCCTCGAACTTCGCGTTCGGCCAGATCAACGTCGTGCTGATGACGCTGGTGATCGCCGATTGCATGCCGCGCCGCACGCCGTGGCCACGCGGGCTGCTGTTGGGCGTGGGGATAGCGCTCAAACTCACCCCGGCGGTGTTTCTGCTGTACTTCCTGCTGCGCCGTGACGGCCGGGCGGCGCTCACGGCGTTGGCGTCGTTCGCGGTCTCCACGCTGGTCGGGTTCGTGCTGGCCTTCGGCGACTCGTGGGAGTACTGGACCCACACGGTGCACCACACCGATCGGATCGGTTCGGCCGCGCTGAACACCGACCAGAACATTGCGGGCGCCCTGGCCCGGATCGGGCTCGGCGAACAGGCGCGTTTCCTGCTATGGGTGGCCGGCTGCCTCGCGGTGCTGGCGCTGACGATCTGGGCGATGCGGCGGGTGCTGCGGGCCGGCGCGCCCACGCTGGCCGTGATCTGCGTCGCGCTGTTCGGGCTGGTGGTTTCGCCGGTGTCGTGGTCACACCACTGGGTGTGGGTGCTGCCGACGATTCTGGTGACGGCGGTTCTGGCCTGGCGCCGCCGCAACATCGCGTTGGCGCTGGTCAGCGCTGGCGGCGTGGCGCTGATGAGGTGGTCGCCCATCGACCTGCTGCCCAAGCACCACGAGGAGACCGCGAACTGGTGGCATCAACTCGTCGGGATGTCCTACGTGTGGTGGGCGCTGGCCGTAATCGTGACCGCCGGATTGGCCGTCACCACTCGGAGCAACGAGCAGGCCTCGACGGCCCGCACCCCGGCTCCGGTGCCGGCGGTCAGCTAACGGCTGACTCGGGGATTCGCGCGGGTTCCGCCCCGCCGTCCTCAGGGCCCTCGAAGGCCTCCCTGGCTTCCTTCGCCGTGGCGGCGTAGATGTCGACGTACTCCTGCCCGGACAGGCCCATCAGCTCATACATCACTTCGTCGATGACGGCCCGCTCGATGAAACGGTTGCCGGCCAGTCCCTCGAAACGCGAGAACTCCATCGGCGCACCGAACCGGACGGTGACGCGGCCGAATCGCAGCGTCTTTTTGCCGGGCGGGTTGACCACGTTGGTGCCGATCATCGCGACCGGAATCACCGGCACACCGGTCTCCAGCGCGAGTCGCGCCAGCCCGGTCTTGCCCTTGTACAGCCGGCCGTCCGGCGACCGGGTGCCCTCCGGATACATGCCGAGCAATTTGCCCTTCTCCAGCAACCGCTGCGCGGTTTCCAGGGCGGCCTGAGCGGCGTCGGCGTTGGTGCGGTCGATAGGCACCTGGCCGGCGGAGCTGTAAAACCAGCGGAGAAACCAGCCCTTGAGCCCGGTGCCGGTGAAGTATTCGGCCTTCGCGAGGAAGGTGATCCGGCGGCGCACCACCAGCGGAAGATAGAAGCTGTCGGCCACCGCCAGGTGGTTGCTCGCCAATATCGCCGGACCGGAACTTGGGATGTGTTCCAGCCCTTCGACTTTGGGCCGGCCGAGCAGAGTGAACAGCCAACCCATGAAGACGTACTTGAACAGGTAGTACCACATGGCACGCCCTCTCGTCCGCATAGGAAGTTGTTTGCGCCAACTGTACCGATCAGGGACGCGCGGGACCACCTCGCGCGCCGATAGCTCACTCTTCGACTGTGACCGGAATCGCCTCATAGCGGGTCTTGGCGGCGCCGTTGTGCCCGTTGGAGCCGGGCGGGGCGTCGGTGGTTGAGCCGCCGTCGGGCGGAGTATCCGGCGGCGGCTGCGGTGTTGGTTTGGAAGACCGGCCGATGTCGTCAACCATGGCGCGGATCGCCTCGAGCAGTGCGACGCTGTGGTCGGCGACGACAGTCAGCAACGGGTGCTGCTCGCCTGTGGCCAAAGCGGCCAGCGCGCACACCGGGCACCACACCTGTTGGCACTTGCCGGTACCCACACCGGCGCCGGCCGCCAGCGCGGCGGCCGAACGCACCGCGGGGTCGATGCCGTCGAGGATCACCTGAGCGAGCCGGCGCAGCTCGGGACCGAGCTCGGGATGAGCCTTGCTCATGTCGGCCACACCTCCGGGTTGGGTCGGAAACGAACTGTCAGCTCACTGCCGCGCAGGTGTGCATCGAGCACGGTACAGCGCCGCAATACGGAAGCTAACCGGACTCTCCGTCGCAGTCCGCCGATGCTGATGATCAGGTCGTCGTCGACCCGGCCAAGCGTCAGTGTCCCGGCATCGAGTTGGGGCAACGCTAGCCGTAGCCGGTATACCGACTCCAGTCCCGCGCCGGATTCCAGGTCCACGATGGGACGCAGCGGGCCCGGTGGCGGCGCCCCGCCGCGGCGTCGCGCGGCGTCCAGCAGGCCACTCAACGCCTTGGGGCCGATCGGCTCGCCCGACAAATGCGGGGTCAGGACCAACGCCACGTCACCGACGGAGGCGTCGAGTTCGTCGAGGACCGCGCGCTGCTCGGAGATGCGTTCGGAATACCAATAGAACGCCGGGTGGGCGGGCAGGCTGTGGTACTCGTAGGACTCGTCCTGCAGAAGAACCTGGTTGACGATCAGCTCCGCGACGCGCACCCCCATCAATGCCAGCGAACCCAGCGTCCGCGTCGCCTCGGCCGCAACCACCCGCTCGGGGGTCAGCACCAGGTGCGCACTGACCAGATCCCCGTCGGTCAGCAGTGCGCCGAGTCTTTCGACGCTGGCGCTGATGCGCTCCAGCAGTTCCACTATCGCCGCCGAGCGGTTGTCCTCGGCGACGACGGAAAGCCTGCGATGACGTGGCCAGGCGCGCTCGACGTACAGCCCGAAGGTGGCGGGCAGGGTCAACATTCGCAAAGCGTCCGCGGTCGAGGCGCAGTCGACCACGATGCGGTCCCATCGGCCGGTCGCCGCGAGTTCGCCGACCGCATACAGGCCGAGCACTTCCTGAACACCCGGCAGTGCCGAAAGTTCTTCTGGCGCAATGCTGCTCAGCTCGGAGTTGGGCAGCCGTGCGTCCAGCGTTTCGACCACGTCGCGCCACCGGGCCTCGAGCAGCGCCAGAGTGTCCAGCGCCAGGGCGTCGAGCAAGCCACCGCCGTCGGGCACCGCCTCGGTCTTGAGCTCGGTGATCACCCGAACCGGTTCGCCGTGGCCGGTGGGCGGGACCGCGACGCCCAGCACGTCGCCCAGCGAATGCGCCTGATCGGTGGACACGACCAGCACTCGACTCCCCTGGCTCGCGTCACAGACCGCTGTGGCGCACGCCAGGGTGGATTTTCCTACCCCGCCTTTGCCAACGAAGAGACTGATCCGGGCCGGGGTGGGCACACCCGACTCACTCAGCCTCGACTCGTTTCTTCAGATCCTTCAACGCGCCGTCAATCAGCCGGCGTTCCGCCTTGCGCTTGATCATTCCGATCACCGGGATGGCCAGGTCGACCGAGAGCTCATAGGTGACGTCGGTCCCAGATCCCTTGGGCACCAAGCGATATGAACCTTCGAGGGCCTTCAGCAGCGAACTGGATTCCAGTGTCCAGCTCAGCGATTGCCGGTCCGCGGGCCAGTTGTAGGACATGACCAAGGTGTCTTTGAAGATGGTGGCGTCCATCAACATCCGCGCCCGCTTCGGGTAGCCGTCGCTGTCGGCTTCCAGGACTTCGACTCGCTTGTATTCCGAGATCCATTCCGGGTAGGCCTCGAGGTCGGCGATCGCCTTCATTACCTCGCCCGGGTCCGCGTCGATGTGAATCGTCTGCGTCGTCTTGTCCGCCACCTGGCTACTTCTCTCTCTCCTGCAAGCGGGTGGCCCCCCTCTGTAGCGGGAGTACGCCGCCGTCTGCCGCGAGACGGTACTCTCCGGGCCAACCCTGATCCGGCTAAACTACCGGAGAAACACCCACCGGACGCGACCGTTCGAGGGTGGTTTTCACTTCAAAGGCCATTTTTTTACCGGCCACCCGACGGCGGTGTGTCATTTTGGCCAAATTCATCTTGGCCAGCTGCCATGCCGCCACTCCGGACGGCTCGGCGTGCAGGAAATAGTGCAGCAGCACGCCGTCCAGCGTGGGCTCCAGATAGATCTCCATGGTGCCGGTCAGTGCGCCGGTGACGGCCCACCTGATGCCCTTTTCGGCGCGATCCTCGACGACCTGAAGATTCAGGTCGGGCCACCACCGGCGCCACTTGGCCCGATCGGCGATCGCGGCACCGACCTGCGCGCCGGCGGCGGCGACGAACATCTCGTCGGCGACCTGGATGCTGTTCACGGTTTCAGCTTTGCACACGCCGATTAGGCTGGGCTGAGATGGGCGATAGACAGCCGACACCTGAGAAACACGAGGTAATCCCAGTGCGTGAGTTAAGTGTCCCTGCCCGCTTCACCGTGGACGAGGGCGAAAGCGTCGCGGCGATGGTCTTCGAGCACGAGCGCGACGATCCCGACTTCGTCATCTACCAGCGCCTGATCGACGGCAATTGGACCGACGTCACATGCGCGCAGGCGGCCGACCAAATCCGTTCTGCCGCACTGGGTTTGATATCCCTGGGGGTACAGCCCGGAGATCGGGTGTCCATCTTCTCGGCCACCTGCTACGAGTGGGCGATCCTCGACCTCGCGATCCTGGCGGTGGGCGGGGTCACCGTGCCGATCTACGAGACCTCCTCGGCCGAGCAGGTGCGCTGGGTGCTGCAGAACTCCGAGGCTGTGGTGGCGTTCGCTCAAACCGACGCGCACGCCGGCATGGTCACCGAGCTCAGCGGCGAGCTGCCGGCGCTGCGCCGGGTGCTGCACATCGACGGTTCGGGCTCCAAGGCGCTCGACCAATTGGCTTCTGAGGGCGCCTCGGTCGACAGGGCCGAGCTGACCGCCCGACTGAACGGGCTGCGTAGCAGCGACGCCGCCACGCTCATCTACACCTCGGGCACCACCGGGCGCCCGAAGGGCTGCCAGCTCACCCACGCCAACCTGCTGAACGAGATCCGCGGCACCCATGAGTGCCTGCCCACGCTGCTGTCCCAGGGTCAGCGGCTGCTGGTGTTCCTGCCGCTGGCCCACGTGCTGGCTCGGGCACTGACGCTGTCCGCATTCGCCGCCAAGGTGACCGTCGGGTTCACCAGCGACATCAAAAACCTGCTGCCGATGCTGGCGGTGTTCAAACCGACAGTCGTGGTGTCGGTGCCGCGGGTGTTCGAGAAGGTGTACAACACCGCCGAGCAGAACGCCGCCAACGACGGCAAGGGGCCGATCTTCAAGGCGGCGGCGCAGACCGCGGTCGACTGGAGCCGGGCCCAGGACAGCGGCGGCCCGGGGCTGGTGTTGCGCGCCAAGCATGCGCTGTTCGACCGGTTGGTGTACGGCAAGCTGCGCGCCGCGCTGGGCGGCAACTGCAGCGCATCGGTCTCCGGTGGCGCGCCGCTGGGTGCGCGGCTGGGTCACTTCTACCGCGGCGTGGGCGTGACCATCTACGAGGGCTACGGCCTGACCGAGACCAGCGCCGCGATCACAGTCAACCAGATCGGCGCCCTGAAGATCGGGACCGTGGGAAAGCTGGTGCCCGGCAACAGCATACGCATCGCCGAGGACGGCGAGCTGTTGGTGCGTGGCGGTGTGGTGTTCAGCGGCTACTGGCGCAACGAGCAAGCCACCGATGAGGCCTTCGTCGACGGCTGGTTCCGCACCGGTGACCTCGGCGCGTTCGACGACGACGGCTTCCTGACCATCACCGGCCGCAAGAAGGAGATCATCGTCACCGCGGGCGGCAAGAACGTCGCGCCCGCCGTGCTGGAGGATCAGCTGCGGGCCCACCCGCTGATCAGCCAGGCGATGGTGGTCGGGGACAACAAGCCGTTCATCGGGGCGCTGATCACCATCGACCCCGAGGCGTTCGAGGGCTGGAAGAGCCAGCACCACAAGGCGGCCACCGCTTCGGTGGGTGAGCTGGCCACCGACCCCGATCTGGTCGCCGAGGTGGAGGCGGCCGTCAAGAAGGCGAACATGGCGGTGTCACACGCCGAGTCGATCCGTAAGTTTCGCATTCTGCCGGTCGACTTCACCGAGGACACCGGTGAGCTGACGCCGACGATGAAGGTCAAGCGCAACGTGGTGGCCGAGAAGTTCGCCTCTGAGATCGAGGCGATCTACACCAAGGACTAGGCCGGCGAGCAGACGCAAACTTTCCGTTTCGCGCGGCGTGTCGGGGATTTTCGCGTCTGCTCAGCGGAGTAACTCGGCCAGCCGGGCGGCCAGCGTGTCCCAGCGCCACTGCGACGTCACCCACTGCCGCCCGGCCGCACCCATCGCGGCGGCGCGGTCGCGGTCGGTCAGCAATTCGGTGACGGCCTCGGCGACCTCGTCCACCGATCCCCCGTCGATCACCAATCCAGTCTCGTTGTGCCGCACCGCTTCTGGAGCTCCACCCGAGTCGCCGGCGACCACCGGCACGCCGGTGGCCGAGGCCTCCAGGAACACGATGCCCAAGCCCTCGACGTCCATGCCGCCGCCGCGGGTGCGGCACGGCATCGCGAACACGTCGGCCAGTGCGTGGTGAGCGGGCAGTTCGTCGCCGGGCACGGCGCCGGTGAACGTCACGTGCTCGGCCACACCGCAGTCGTCGGCCAGCCCGCGCAGCGTGTCGAGGTACGGACCGCCCCCGACGATCACCAGAGCGGCGTCCTCGACGCCCCGCCGGATCGACGGCAGCGCCTTGATCAGCACGTCCTGGCCCTTGCGCGGCACCAGCCGGGACAGGCACACCACGGTGGGCCGCTCCCCCAGCGCGTAGCGGTCCCGCAGTTCGGCGCGGGCAGCCGGGTCGGGCCGGAATCGGTCGGTGTCCACCCCGGGCGGCAGGTATTCCAGCGACGCCGCGCGCCCGAAGGCCGACGCGAACCGCGACCGGGTGTACCGGCTGACGAACGTGACGACGTCGGTGTCCTCGCCGATGCGGCGCAGCACCGAGCGGGCCACCGGAAGCATCGACCAGCCCACTTCGTGGCCGTGCGTGCTGGCCAGCACCCGCGATGCGCCGGCCTGCCGGGCGCGCTGCGCCAGCAGCGCCAGTGGGGCCGCGGCACCGAACCAGACGGTGTCGATGTCGTGCTCGGCGATGAGCCGTTGCATCCGGCGATCGACCGCGATGCCCGGCAGCATCAGCGTGCCGGGATGACGCACCACCCGATAGCCGGCCGCCATATCAAAGGCCTCGGCGCCCTTCCATTTCGGCGCGTACACCGTGATGTCGTGTGACTCCGCGCTGACCAGCCGGGAGACGAACTCCCCCAGGTACGACTGGATGCCGCCGCGTCGGGGCGGAAAGTCGTTGGTTACCAGCAGGACCCGACTCACCTGTGTCAGACTAATGTGCCGCCCACTGATGCCAGCGCACGAGCACGACCGCGGCGTCGTCGCCCAGCACGTCGTGCAGCGCGACGGGCACGTCGACATGGGTGGCTCCGCAGATGGCCACGTACAGTTCGCGCAACTTCGCCGTCTCGTAGGTGTCGGCCACGAAGCGCGCGAACCACCACGCACGGTCGTACGCCGACGAGCGCTGCGACCCCGGGGCGTCCAGATCGGCATCCGACGGCAGCGTCAACGGCACCGGCAGCGCATCGACCGGCACGGGGGCGGGCGGCCGCGCGACGAAGTCGGCGACCCCTTCGGCCAGCCACCGGGGCGCCTCCAGCGCGGTATCGGCACGCGCCGCGTAATGAAAAAGCTCGTGGGTCAACACAATTCGTAAGGATTTTTCGCCCATAGCAGCCGCCCCCGGCGCGAACACGATCCGTTCGCCGATCACGAGCCGTCCGACGGGATCGACGCGGTCGGCGACCGTCACCGCCGCGATGTCCGCCCACCGCGACGCCGGGCCCCCGCCGGCGGCCGCGCGAAACTCTTCGTCCGTACCGGCGATCACCATCGAGATATCGCGCGTCCAATCCGCTCCCCAGAAGGCCTGCACCGCCTCGATCGCGCCACCGAGGTCCGCCTGGATTCTCGACATCAGCCGCTCGACGGCCGGGACATCCGAACCGAGCAACCGGACGCGGCGGTCGCCGACACGGAATTCTCGCGTCACCGCGCTGGTGTGTGCTTGCGCGGGCGTCACCACCTGCGCGCGCCGGATTGCCCGGTCGGCATGCAGCGGCACCGCTCCCCCGACCAGATAAGCGGTGATCAGTTCAATAACCAGCACCCCGGCCAGCAGCATCGGCGCGCACCGGCGCGGGCGAGCAGCGGGGTGTCTAGTAGCGACGCGCGTCGTGGATCGGACCGGCGGCGTCCATCGGCACCACCCGCACCGGCACGCCGTAGGTGGAGGAATGGATCACCATGCCGTCACCGACATAGATGCCGCTGTGTGACGCGTCGGAATAGAAGGTCAGCACGTCGCCGGGTTGCAGGTCCGACAGCGCCACCGGCTGACCGCCTTCGGCCTGCGCCTGGCTGGAGTGCGGCAGTGAGATGCCGGCTTGCTGGAACGCCCACATCACCAACCCGGAGCAGTCGAACGAGCCGGGACTTGCGCCGCCCCACACGTAGGACGACCCGATCTGGGTCAGCGCCGCCTGCACGACGGTGGCGCGGTCACCGGACGGCGCCGGTCCGGGGAAGCCGGGCATCCCGGGCCCGGGCATACCCGCGGGCTGCGGAGCCCCAGGCGCCATAGCCGCGTCCGGCGGCGGTGGCGCACCGGGCGGTGCGGCCTGCGGAGCCGGCCCGTTGGGCAGCACCGCCACCGCCGGGACCGCACCGGGGTCGGCGAGCGTTGCTTGCTGCTGAGGGGTAAGCGAGACGTACTGCGACTTGACTACGGCGATCTGGACCTGCAGCTCGCTCTGCTTTTTCTGCAGGCCCGCGCGGACCGCGGCGGCCTGCTCGGCCGCATTCTTGGCCTCGGTGGCGGACTTGAGCGACGCCCGCTCGGCCTTGGCGGCCTGCTCGCCGGCGGCCCGGTAGTTGGTCATCTGGACGGCTATCTCTGTCCCGAGCACCCGCTGCATGGCCATCTTGTCGATGAGCTGCTGGGGCGACTCGGCCGTCATGAAGGCGTTCATTCCGTCGGTGCGTCCGCCCATGTACGTCGCGGCCGCCAGCTTGTTGACCGCCGTCTGGAACGTGCCCAGGCGCGCCTTCGCGGCCGCGGCGGCGGCCTGGTCATCCGCGAGCTTCTTGTCCGCCGCGCGTTGCGCGGCCAGCTTGGCGTTCAGGTCGAGCTGAGCGCTGTGCATCGCCTCGGTGGTCTGCTCGGCCTGGCGAGACAATTGGTTGAGCTTTGCGAGCGCGTCTTCAGCGGGGTCGGCCGCCACGTGAGGGGCCAATGCACCGAATAAGACGGTGAACCCGGCAAGCGTTGCGATGCAGGAGCGTGTCAAAAGACGCGCGATCGAATGCTTAGAGCCAAGCCTCAAGAGAAAGTTTCCTTACAACTGCCAAAAACTGGGAACGTGGTTTTGCCATCGAGCCGGTTTAGGTCTCAAACAGGTTACGAAACGATATACGCGTTTGTCCAAAGGGGGCGGTTAAGAAAATGGGAAGAATCCTGGCGAAATCTTGAGAAATGTCGCAGGCGCGGCGAATTGAGCACTATCCGGATTTCGTTGGCACACAAGGAAATTAAGCTACACCAGATTCGCGGGATCCACAGCCACGGCGAATCGGCACCAACCTTAACCTCGGCGCCAGCCCCGCCTCGGCGAGCACTTCGAGAGCGGTGCGCTCGTCCTGCGACAGCGTTTCGGGCACCCCGAGTAGCACGCTGACGACGCAATCACGGCATGCCGGGCCGCGCACCGCACAGTCGTCGCAGTCGATGACCACGGGTCCGCTGCTGATATCGGCCATGGAGTCGGTCCTCTCGATCGAGCTCAGTCGTTCTGCCCGCACGCTAACCGCAGGCACCGACAACCAGCCTCCGGCGTGGCCGCAGTGGGGCTGTCGGTGCGGGGGCTTACCGTCACGTGCCATGGGTGCGACCAGCTCGAATCAGCTGAGTTTCGCCGAGCTCGATGCGGTCTTCGATTCGGAGGGGGCACTGTCGCTACGTCAGACCACGTTCGTCGTGGTCGACCTCGAAACGACGGGCGGACGAGCGAAGGGCACCGAGGAGAAGACCCCCGACGCGATCACCGAGATCGGTGCGGTCAAGGTCCGCGGCGGCGCCGTGCTCGGCGAGTTCGCCACCCTGGTGGACCCGCAGCGCAGCATCCCGCCGCAGATCGTGCACCTCACGGGCATCACCTCGGCGATGGTCTGCGACGCCCCGACCATCGACGCAGTGCTGCCAATGTTCTTGGAGTTCGCTGGCAATTCGGTGTTAGTCGCCCACAACGCCGGGTTCGACATCGGATTCCTGCGCGCCGCCGCGCAACGGTGCGACATCGCCTGGCCCCGGCCACCGGTGCTGTGCACGGTCCGGCTGGCCCGCCGGGTGCTGAGCCGCGAGGAAGCCCCCAGCGTGCGGCTGGCCGCCCTGGCGCGCCTGTTCAGCGCCGCATCCCAGCCCACCCACCGCGCCCTCGACGACGCCCGCGCCACCGTCGACGTGTTGCACGCCCTCATCGAGCGCGTCGGCAACCAGGGTGTGCACACGTACGCCGACCTGCGCGCATACCTGCCGAATGTGACACCGGCCCAGCGCCGCAAACGCGTGCTCGCCCAGGGGTTGCCGCGCCGGCCGGGGGTCTATCTGTTCCGCGGACCGTCGGGCGAGGTGCTCTACGTCGGCACCGCCGTCGACCTGCGGCGCCGGGTCAGCCAGTACTTCACCGGCGCCGATCCCCGCGGCCGGATGAAGGAGATGGTCGCGCTGGCCGTCGGCGTCGACCATGTGGAGTGCGCGCACGCGTTGGAGGCCGGGGTGCGGGAGCTGCGGATGCTGGCCGCTCATGCCCCGCCGTACAACCGCCGGTCGAAGTTTCCACACCGCTGGTGGTGGGTGGCGCTGACCGACGAGACGTTTCCACGGCTTTCGGTGCAGCGCGCGCCGCGCCACGACCGCGTCGTCGGCCCGTTTCGGTCCCGCGCCGACGCCGCCGAGACGGCGGCGCTGCTGGCGCGATTCGCCGGTGTGCGCACCTGTACCGCGCGGCTGGCGCGTTCGGCGCTGCACGGGCCGGCCTGCCCCCAGCCGGAGGTGTCGCCCTGCCCCGCCGCCCGCGACGTGACCGCCACCCAGTACGCCGCGGCGGTGGCGCGCGCCGCGGCCCTGATCGACGGGCTGGACAACACCGCGCTGGCCGCGGCCGTGCACCAGGTGACCGCGCTGGCCGAGCGCCGCCACTACGAGAGCGCCGCGCGCTTGCGCGACCGCACCGCCACCGCCGTCGAGGCGCTGTGGCGGGCCCAGCGGCTGCGTGCACTCGCCGCGCTGCCCGAGCTGGTCGCCGCGGCACCCGACGGCGCCGGTGGTTACCACCTCGCCGTCATCCGCCACGGCCAACTCGCCGCCTCCGGCACCGCCACCCGCGGGGTGCCGCCTATGCCGGTGGTGCACGCCATCCAGTCCGGCGCCCAGGTGATCCTGCCCGCGCCGGCCCCGCTCGGCGGCGCGCTGTTCGAGGAGACCGCGCTCATCGCCCGCTGGCTGGCCGCACCGGGGGTGCGCATCGTCTCCGTCTCCGGTGACGGCTGGGCTTCGCCGCTGAGGTCGGCGGGCGCCTGGACGGCATGGGCGACGCTGGCGCGCTCGGCGCGGCTGGCCTCGCAACAAGACGGGGACTTAGACCTGCTGGCTGAACCGCACCCATCGCGCGAGCAGCTGCTCGGCCGCGCCGGAGTCGATGGTCGCGGCGGCGCGGGAGAGTCCGTCCTCCCACGCCGGCAGCCATTCAGCGCGGCTGGATAGCCCGGCGTGGGCGACGATGGCGCCGGCGGCGTTGAGCACGACGGCATCCCGCACCGGGCCCTTGGCGCCGGCCAGCACCGCACGCGCTTCGGCCGCGTTGGCCTGCGCGTCGCCACCCAGCAGCTCGTCCAGCTCGGCGCGGGCAAAGCCAAATCCGGCGGGGTCGAAGGTCAGCTTTTCCACCGTGCCGGCCTGGACCCGCCAGATGGTGCTCGTCGTCGTGGTGGTCAGCTCGTCGAGCCCGTCGTCGCCATGCACGACGAGCACGCTGGCCCGGCGAGCGGCGAACACGCCCGCCATCACCTCGGCGAGGTCGGCGAACGCGCAGCCGATCAGCCCCGCCCGCGGCCAGGCCGGATTGGTAAGCGGCCCAAGGATATTGAAAACCGTCGGCACCCCGAGCTCGCGTCGCACCTCCGCCGCGTGCCGGTACGACGGATGAAAAGTCGGCGCGAAGCAGAACCCGATCCCGACCTCGGCGAGGCTGCGCACCACCTGCTCGGGCCCGAGGTCGATGCGCACCCCGAGCGCCTCGAGCGTGTCGGCGCCGCCGGACAGCGATGACGCGGCGCGGTTGCCGTGTTTGACCACCGGCACGCCCGCAGCGGCAACCACGATCGCGGCCATGGTGGACAGGTTGACGGTGTTGGCACCGTCACCGCCGGTGCCGACGATGTCGACGGCGTCGTCGGGCATCTCGTCGGTCGGCAGCTGGAGTGCGTGGCTGAGCATGACGTCGGCCAGCTCACCGACCTCGGCCGCGGTGGGAACCTTCATCCTCATCGCCACCGCGAACGCCGCGATCTGAGAAGGCCTGGCGTTGCCGGCCATGATCTGATCCATGGCCCAGGCGGCTTGGCCGCGGGGCAGGTCCTGTCCGTCCGTCAGACGCCCCAGAACCTGCGCCCATGACAGCTGTTCCACGCGCCGATCGTCCCACGAGAAATGACGCGCGCAACAAATTGTCGACCCGGGTAGTGCTCAACAACTACAAAGCGTCATACTTGCGGATGTGACGAGCGCTGTAGGGACCTCGGGTACTGCGATCACGTCGCGAGTTCATTCGCTCAATCGGCCCAACATGGTCAGTGTCGGCACCATAGTGTGGCTTTCCAGTGAGCTGATGTTCTTTGCTGGCCTGTTCGCGATGTACTTCACCGCACGAGCTCAGGCCGGCGGGAAGTGGCCGCCGCCGCCGACCGAACTGAATCTGTATCAGGCGGTGCCGGTGACTCTGGTTTTGATCGCCTCGTCGTTCACCTGCCAGATGGGCGTGTTCGCGGCCGAGCGCGGCGACGTCTTCGGGCTGCGCCGCTGGTATGTCATCACGTTTTTGATGGGCCTGTTCTTCGTGCTCGGCCAGGGCTACGAGTACGTGCACCTGGTAACCCACGGCACCACGATCCCCGGCAGCGCCTACGGCACGGTCTTCTACCTGGCGACCGGTTTCCACGGGCTCCACGTCACCGGCGGCCTGATCGCGTTCATCTTCCTGCTGGCCCGCACCGCCATGACCAAGTTCACGCCCGCGCAGGCCACCGCCAGCATCGTCGTGTCCTACTACTGGCACTTCGTCGACATCGTGTGGATCGCACTGTTCACCGTCATCTACTTCATTCGATAGGAGCGAGCGGTTGAAGAAACTGGGGTTCAGTCGATTCGCTGGCCCGGCTCGCCTGGTTAGGCACCGCGAGCCGATCGCCCGCCGCCGGATGCGGCGCCGGTTGTCGGGCGGCCTGCTGCTGCTGATAGCGCTGACCATCGCCGGCGGGCTGGCCGCCGTGCTCACCCCCTCACCCCAGGTCGCGGTCGCCGACGAGAACAACTCGGCGCTGTTGCGCACCGGCAAGCAGCTGTTCGACACGTCCTGCGTGTCCTGCCACGGGGCCAACCTGCAGGGGGTGCCCGACCACGGGCCCAGCCTGATCGGTGTCGGCGAGGCAGCCGTGTACTTCCAGGTGTCCACCGGCCGGATGCCGGCCATGCGCGGTGAGGCCCAGGCCGTCCGCAAGGACCCGATCTTCGACGAGTCACAGATCGACGCGATCGGTGCCTACGTGCAGGCCAACGGTGGCGGCCCGACGGTGACGCGCAACCCCGACGGCAGCCTCGCGATGAAATCGCTGCGCGGCGACGACCTGGGCCGCGGCGGCGACCTGTTCCGGCTCAACTGCGCGTCCTGCCACAACTTCACCGGAAAGGGCGGCGCGCTGTCGTCCGGCAAGTTCGCCCCCGACCTCGGGGAAGCCAACGAGCAGCAGATCCTCGACGCGATGCTGACCGGCCCGCAGAACATGCCGAAGTTCTCCGACCGCCAGCTGTCCTTCGAGGCGAAGAGGGACATCATCGGCTACGTGCGGGCCGTCGCCGAGGAGCGTGCGCCCGGCGGCTATGGCCTGGGTGGCTTCGGACCCGCGCCCGAAGGCATGGCGATGTGGATCATCGGGATGGTCGCCGCGATCGGGCTGGCACTGTGGATTGGGGCGCGATCGTGAGCGCAACACAAGAACCTGACGAACCGGGCGAAGCCGCCCTGGCCAGTATGTCGAATAAGGAACTGCTGGATCTGGGCGGCAAGATCGACGGCGTCCAGATCGCCTACAAGGAACCCCGCTGGCCGGTCGAGGGCACCAAGGCCGAGAAGCGCGCCGAGCGCGGCGTCGCCCTGTGGCTTTTGCTGGGCGGCGGCTTCGGACTCGCCCTGCTGCTGATCTTTTTGTTCTGGCCGTGGGAGTACAAGCCCCGGGAGGCGGACGGTAGCCTGCTGTACACGCTGGCTACCCCGCTGTATGGCCTGACCTTCGGGATGTCCATTCTGTCGATCGCCGTCGGCGCCATCCTCTACCAGAAACGCTTTATCCCCGAAGAGATTACGATCCAGGACCGGCACGACGGCGCTTCGCGCGAGATCGACCGCAAGACGGTGGTGGCTAACCTGACCGACGCGCTGGAGAGCTCGACGATCAAGCGCCGCAAGCTGGTCGGCGCCTCGCTGGGCCTGGGTCTGGGCGCGTTCGGCCTGTCCACTCTGGTGGCGTTTGCCGGCGGCCTCATCAAGAACCCGTGGAAGCCGGTCGTCGACACCGCCGACGGGAAGAAGGCCGTGTTGTGGACGTCGGGTTGGACCCCGCGCTACCACGGCGAGACCATCTTCCTCGCGCGCGCCACCGGCGCCAGCGAAGGCGCACCATTCGTCAAGATGCGCCCCGAGGACATGGATGCCGGCGGCATGGAGACCGTCTTCCCGTGGCGGGAGTCGGACGGCGACGGCACCACCGTGGAGTCCCACGAGAAGCTGTCGGCGATCAAGATGGGCATCCGCAATCCCGTGATGCTGATCCGCATCCGTCCCAGCGACATGCCGCGCATGGTCAAGCGTCAGGGCCAGGAGAGCTTCAACTGGGGCGAGTTCTTCGCCTACACCAAGGTCTGCTCCCATTTGGGTTGTCCCGCATCGCTTTACGAGCAGCAGTCCTACCGAATCCTGTGCCCCTGCCACCAGTCGCAGTTCGACGCGTTGCACTTCGCCAAACCGATCTTCGGCCCGGCGGCCCGCGCGCTGGCGCAACTGCCCATCACGATCGACTCCAACGGGTATCTGGTTGCCAACGGTGACTTCATCGAACCCGTCGGACCGGCATTCTGGGAGCGGACAACAACATGAGCCCGAAACTGAGTCCCCCGAAGATCGGCGACGTCCTGGCCAAGCAGGGCGAGGACGTCGACACGCGCTATCACCCCTCGGCGGCCGTCCGTCGTCAGCTCAACAAGGTCTTCCCCACGCACTGGTCGTTCCTGCTCGGCGAGATCGCGATGTACAGCTTCATCGTGTTGCTGCTGACCGGCGTGTACCTGACGTTGTTCTTCGACCCGTCCATGACCGAGGTCACCTACCACGGCGTGTACCAACCGCTGCGCGGGGTCGAGATGTCGCGCGCCTACGAATCGGCGCTGCAGATCTCCTTCGAGATCCGCGGCGGCCTGTTCGTCCGCCAGATCCATCACTGGGCCGCCCTGATGTTCTCCGCGTCGATCATGGTGCACCTGGCCCGCATCTTCTTCACCGGCGCGTTCCGTCGGCCCCGCGAAGCCAACTGGGTGATCGGTTCGCTGCTGCTGATCCTGTCCATGTTCGAGGGCTACTTCGGCTACTCGCTGCCCGATGACCTGCTCTCCGGTATCGGCCTGCGGGCGGCGCTCTCGTCGATCACGCTGGGCATGCCGGTGATCGGAACCTGGCTGCACTGGGCCTTGTTCAGCGGCGATTTCCCCGGCGACATCCTGATACCGCGGCTGTATTCGCTGCACATTCTGCTGCTGCCGGGCATCATCCTGGCGCTGATCGGACTGCACCTGGCCATGGTGTGGTTCCAGAAGCACACCCAGTTCCCCGGCCCGGGCCGCACCGAGCAGAACGTGGTCGGCGTGCGGGTAATGCCGGTGTTCGCCGTCAAATCCGGCGCCTTCATGGCCGCCATCGTCGGTGTGCTGGGCCTGATGGGTGGTCTGCTGCAGATCAACCCGATCTGGAACCTGGGGCCCTACAAGCCATCTCAGGTGTCAGCCGGTTCGCAGCCGGACTTCTACATGATGTGGACGGAGGGCTTGGCCCGTATCTGGCCGCCGTGGGAGTTCTACTTCTGGCACCACACCATTCCCGCCGTGGTCTGGGTCGCGATACTCATGGGCGTGGTCTTCGGGCTGCTGGTCGTCTACCCGTTCCTGGAGAAGCGGTTCAGCCGCGACAACGCGCACCACAACCTGCTGCAGCGGCCGCGCGACGTCCCGGTGCGCACCGCGATCGGGGCCATGGCAATCTCCTTCTACATGATCCTGACGCTCGCTGCGATGAACGACATCATCGCGTACCAATTCCACATCTCACTGAACGCGACGACATGGATCGCACGCATCGGCATGGTGATCCTGCCGCCGTTCGTCTACTTCATCGCCTACCGGTGGTGTGTGGGACTGCAGCGCAGTGACCGCGAGGTGCTCGAGCACGGCGTGGAGACCGGCATCATCAAGCGGCTGCCGCACGGCGCGTACATCGAACTGCACCAGCCGCTGGGGCCGGTCGACGGCCACGGCCACGCGATCCCGCTGGAGTACGCGGGCGCGTCGGTTCCCAAGCGAATGAACAAGCTTGGCTCTGCCGGCACACCGGGCTCGGGCAGCTTCCTGCGCGCCGACCCGGTTTCGGAGGACAGGGCGCTGCGCGAGGCGTCGCACACCTCCGAGGAGCGTGTGCTCACCGCCCTGCGCGATTACCAGGAAAGCCTCAACGGTTCCACCAACGGCGAACACGGCGAGCACTAGCGGCCAGAGCCTGGCCAGCTGCGACGGGCGTCTGATACCACTTCGACGAATTGTCTATTGGTCCGTCGGGTGGGGCCCCGTCCGCGGATTACTGTTCGGCGGCCAGCACCTGGCGTAGCTGCCGAACGTACAGCCACTCGATCGCAGGCAGCCCGGCGGTGACTGCCCCCGCCAGCCCGTAGGCGACCCAGGAGGCGCCGTCGTGGCCGACGGCCATCAGATAGGTCGCCGCTGCGACCCCGATCAGCGCGACCCCGATCGTGCCGGTCAATGAGACGGTGCCGCGCAACCAGATTCGGTCTACGGCGGTGCCCGGCGACTCGGTGGCGGGCGCCGACGGCTGGATTCTGGCGGGGCGCGCGCGGTCGGCGGGGGGCCGCGCCGCCGGGTGCCCGGTCCTGACCAACTGCCGGGCCGCACCGCGCGCCGATGCGCCGGCCACCAGACCCGGCGGCTCGTTGCGCGAGATGCGGCGAGCACGCACCAGCACCGGGATCGCTCCCGCGATGATCAGCGCCGAGACGATGATGACGGCGTACAACACCCATGGGGTGTGTTCGCTGGCGGCCGACTTGTGATAGCCGCGGCCCAGGTTCGCCAACGCCACGGTCGCGGCCACGCTCACGCCTATCAACACCAGCCAGACCGCGGCGCATGCCCCCACCAGGATGCGATCGACGACGTGGGGTGGAACGGTGTCCGAGCCATGCCGGTATGCCGCATATCTACTTGTCGTCATCAGCAGCTCGTCTGCGGTGCGTCGCTGTTGTTGGAGGAGAGCACCGCTCCGTCGCTGGTGGTGATCGAGCAGTTGAGTCTGCTGACCCGGAACAGGCTGGACGCCTGCACCGACCCGACGTCGGACGTCGAGATCGGGGTGACGGTCATCGACCACGGGATGTACACGTTGTGTTGGGTCCGGGAGCGGCCGGCGGCGTCGACGTAGGTCACCGTGATGACGTCGCCCGGCGCTTTGGTACCGGTCACCGTGTAGGTGACCTGTCGCGGGGCGGCCGGCGTCGTGCTCACCGGCGGCGGCGCGGCGGCCGTGCTGGTCGCCGGCGGCGGCGCCGCGCTGCTGGGCGCCGGGGGCGGGGGCGGCGGCGGTGTCACCGTCACCGTCTGCGTCTCGGTGGCCGTCGGCGGCGGCGGTGGCGGTGGCGGTGGTGGCGGCGGCGTGGTGGTGGTGATCTGGTCCTGCACGGGCGGTCCGGCCGAGGTGGTGGTCGTGGTGCCGGGCGCGGCAAGCTTGCTGGACTCGGTGTTGGTGACCAGCAGTGACACCGAAACCACCAGCGCGATCGCGGCCACGATGGCCGCCACCCCGACCACCCACGGCCAGCGCGGCCGCCGATCCTCGTCCCGGGGTGGCTCGTCGTAGTCGTCGTAGTCGTAGAGCCCGAGATCGGCCGGCAGATAGGGGGCGCTGAAGTGCTCGGACTCCGGTGCGGAATAGGCGCGCGAATAGGCGTCGGTCTCGCCGGTGTGGTCGTGCGCCTCTATTTCGGGAATCTCGCCGCTGTCCGGGATGGGCCCGCTGCCGGAATCGGCATCCTCAGGCCCCGGCCCCGGGGGATTCGGCCCGCTCATGTTTGCCTGCCCTGTCCAACTGCAGCTCCAGCGCACAAGGCCCCGCAGTCACCTGGTTGCGCGCACGCTGGGGAGCTTCTCATCGTTGCCTGGGCAAACCCTACCGAACCGACCGGGACAAGGAGGTATCCCCGACCTCGGCACCGATCAACTGATGCCCTGATTGTGACCTTTAAGCGGCCGATCAGTGCTTCTCGGGACCGATGTAGTACTCAAAGACCAGGCCGGCCACGGAGGCAAGGATGAAGACCACTCCGGCAACGATCAACCACGGCAGCCACAGCGCCATACCGACCGCGGTCGTCGAGCCCGCCAACGCGATCAGGATCGGCCACCAGCTGTGCGGGGCGTAGAAACCCAATTCGCCTGCGCCGTCACTGATCTCGGCGCCTTCATAATCTTCGGGCCGGGTGTCCAGCCGGCGAGCCACGAAGCGAAAGTAGGTGGCCGTGATAAGCGCCAGGCCGCAAGTCAGCGCCAGCGCTGTGGTGCCCGCCCATTCGACGCCACCGTTGGCGAACCAGGCGGTCAACCCCCCGTACAGTGCCGCCACCACGAGGAAGAACGCAGCGATGAATTCGAACAGCCTCGCTTCGATATGCATGGGTTGTCCTAACCTGACTGGTTTCCGACCAACTCACCGCGGCGGGTGTCGAATGGGTGTGTGGACGTCGCGACCGGGGACTGGTTGATCGCCTGCAATGCCTGCGCGTTGGTCTTCCCGTCGATTCGTTGCTGTAGGTAGGCCTTGAAGTCGTTGGCCGATACCACCCGGACCTCGAAGTTCATCATCGCGTGATACGTCCCACACATCTCGGCACAGTGTCCGACGAATGCGCCGGTCTTGGTGATCTGGTCGACCTGGAACACGTTGACGGAGTTGTTTTCCTTGGGGTGCGGCATCACGTCGCGCTTGAACAAGAATTCCGGCACCCAGAACGCGTGGATCACATCTGCGGCGGCCAATTGGAATTCGATGCGTTTGCCGGCGGGCAGCACGAGCACCGGAATTTCCTCGCTGGTACCCAGCGTCTCGACCTTGTCGAAGTTCAGATAGGAGCGGTCCTCGGTGTTGATCCCATGCACCGGTCCGACCCGCTCCTCACCGCGCGCGTCCTTGCCCTCCGGCTTGGACACCATGGCGTTCTTGCGCGCCTCGTCGGCGCCTTGGTAGGTCAGGGTGCCGTCGTTGAAGTTGACCCGCTGATAACCGAACTTCCAGTTCCATTGGAAGGCCGTGACGTCGACCACGACCTCGGGGTCCTTGGCCAGGTGCGTCATCTTCTCCTGCACCACCACGGTGAAATAGAACAACACCGAGATGATCAGGAACGGCGTCACGGTCAGCGCCAGCTCCAGCGGCATGTTGTAGCCGAACTGGCGCGGCAACTCGGTCTCGGACTGCTTCTTCCGGTGGAAGGTAACCGACCAGAAGATGAGGCCCCACACGATGACGCCGACCACCAGGGAGGTGATCACCGCTCCGAGCCACAGCTCCCGGTTGACGTGGGCCTCCGGGGTGATGCCTTCCGGCCAGCCCATTCCCAGCGCTTGCTGCCAACTGCATCCGCTCAGGGTGACGGCCAGCGCTCCCAGCGTGGCGGCCAACGTCAGCCGCCGGGCGGCCTTCGAAAAACGGGATGGCCCGCGAGGTGTCACGTTGGCGCCTCCTGTATCACAAGCTGGGCCGATGGCGTGGAACGACTAATTCGGATTCGAATACTACGCAGCGTAGACCACGACGCTCAGCCGGGCGACGATGCGTGCCCAAACACGGCCCGACGGGACCACTCGCGAGGCGTGAACGACGCCGAGTGCTGGCATACTGGGGCGCCGTGTGTGGACTGCTGGCGTTCGTGGCTGACCCGGCCAGCGCAGCGGGTGGGGCCGAGCGGGCCGATCGCGCCATCGCCGATGCGTCGCACCTAATGCGCCACCGCGGCCCGGACGAGCCAGGCACCTGGTTCGACCCCCACGCGGACGGTGAAGTGGTGTTCGGGTTCAACCGGCTGTCCATCATCGACATCGCGCATTCGCACCAGCCGCTGCGGTGGGGACCGCGGCAGGCCCCCGACCGCTACGTGCTGGTGTTCAACGGCGAGATCTACAACTACCTCGAACTGCGCGAGGAACTGCGCGCCCGGCACGGTGCAGTCTTCGCCACCGACGGCGACGGCGAGGCCATCGTCGCCGGCTACCACTACTGGGGCACCGACGTGCTCAAGCGCCTGCGCGGCATGTTCGCCTTCGCGCTGTGGGACACGGTTACCCGCGAATTGTTCTGCGCCCGTGACCCTTTCGGCATCAAGCCGCTGTTCATGGCCACCGGCAGTGGCGGCACCGCGGTGGCCAGCGAGAAGAAATGCCTGCTGGATCTGGCCGATTTGATCGGGTTCGACACCGGAATCGACGAGCGGGCGGTGCAGCACTACACGGTGCTGCAGTACGTGCCGGAGCCCGAGACCCTGCACCGCGGGGTGCGCCGGCTGGAATCGGGCTGCTACGCCAGGATCCGGGCCGGCGAGGCGCCCGAGGTCACCCGCTACTTCGTGCCGCGGTTTACCGCGACGCGGATCACCCCCGACACCGAACAGGCCCGCTACGACGAGATCACCGCAGTGCTCGAGGATTCGGTGGCCAAGCACATGCGCGCCGACGTCACCGTCGGGGCGTTTCTGTCGGGGGGGATCGACTCGACGGCGATCGCGGCACTGGCCATCCGGCACAACCCGCGGCTGATCACCTTCACCACCGGCTTCGAGCGGGAGGGCTTCTCCGAGATAGACGTCGCCGTGGCTTCCGCAGAGGCGATCGGTGCGCGCCACATCGCCAAGGTGGTCAGCCCGCAAGAGTTCGTCGAGGCGCTGCCCGAAATCGTCTGGTACCTCGACGAGCCGGTCGCCGATCCCGCGCTGGTCCCGTTGTTCTTCGTCGCCCGCGAGGCCCGCAAGCACGTCAAGGTGGTGCTCTCCGGTGAGGGCGCCGACGAGCTGTTCGGCGGCTACACGATCTACCGGGAGCCGCTGTCGTTGAAGCCCTTCGACTACCTGCCGCGGCCGCTGCGGCGTTCGATGGGCAAGGTGTCCAAACCGCTGCCCGACGGCATGCGCGGCAAGAGCCTGTTGCACCGCGGGTCGCTGACGCTCGAGGAGCGGTACTACGGCAATGCCCGCAGTTTCTCCGACGCGCAGCTGCGCGAGGTGCTGGTGGGCTTCCGGGAGGACTGGACCCACACGGACGTCACGGCGCCGCTGTACACCGAATCGGTCGCCTGGGACCCGGTGGCCCGCATGCAGCACATCGACCTGTTCACCTGGTTGCGCGGCGACATCTTGGTCAAGGCCGACAAGATGACGATGGCCAACTCGCTGGAGCTGCGGGTGCCGTTTTTGGACCCCGAGGTGTTCGCCGTGGCGTCGCGGCTTCCGGTGGAGGCCAAGATCACCCGAACCACCACCAAGTACGCGCTGCGCCGCGCGCTGGAACCCATCGTCCCGGCGCACGTGCTGCACCGGCCCAAGCTGGGGTTCCCGGTTCCGATTCGGCACTGGCTGCGCGCCGGTGAACTGCTGGAGTGGGCGTACGCGATGGTCGACTCGTCACAGGCCGATCATTTGATCGATAAGACCGCCGTGCGACGGATGCTCGACGAGCACCGCACCGGCGACGCCGATCACAGCCGCCGGCTGTGGACGGTGCTGATCTTCATGCTCTGGCACGCGATCTTCGTCGAGCACTCCGTGGTGCCGCAGATCAGCGAGCCGGTGTACCCGGTCGAGTTATGACGGCGAGCAGTCGCAAAAGTGCCGCGACACGCCGGTTTTCGGGTACTTTTGCGTCTGCTCGCGATAGGTAGCTAGGCCAGGACGGCGGCGATCTCGGCGGCGGCGTCATCGCCGTAGGCGCCGGCCAGGCGGGTCTTGGCGACCTCGTGGTCCCACGCCCACTCCTGGGTGCCGGTCGACTCCAGCACCAGCACCGCGACCAGCGAACCCAGTTGCGCCGACCGCTCCAGGCTCAGCCCGGCGCTGCGCCCGGTCAAAAAGCCGGCCCGGAACGCGTCGCCGACGCCGGTGGGGTCGGTCTGGCTGTTCTCGGGCACCACGTCGACGTGGGTGGTGGTGCCGTCGCGCTCCACGATGTCCACGCCCTTGGCGCCCAGCGTCGTCACCCGCAGACCGACCTTTTCCAGCACGTCGTCCTCCGACCAGCCGGTCTTGGACAACATGAGTTCCCACTCGTAGTCGTTGGTGAACAGGTAGGCCGCACCGTCGATGAGCTTGTTGATCTCGTCCCCGGACAACCGGGGCAGCTGCTGCGACGGGTCGGCGGCGAAGGCCAGCCCGAGCTCGCGGCACTCGTCGGTGTGCACGACCATGGCGTCGGGGTCGTTGGCGCCGATGATGACCAATTCCGGTTTGCCGACCGACGACACCACGTCGGCGAGCTTGATGTTGCGGGCCTCCGACATGGCGCCGGGGTAGAACGACGCGATCTGGGCCATGTCGAGGTCGGTGGTGCAGACGAAGCGGGCGGTGTGCGCGGTCTTGGAGATCAGCACGCTGTCGCAATTGACACCGTGGCTGGTCAGCCATTCGCGGTAGTCGCCGAAGTCTTCGCCGGCCGCACCGACCAGCGCCACGTCGCCGCCCAGCACCCCGATGGCGAACGCAATGTTGCCCGCCACACCGCCGCGGTGAATCACCAGGTCGTCGACCAAGAAGCTGAGCGACACCTTCTGCAGATGATCGGCCAGGAGGTGCTCGGAGAATCGGCCGGGAAAACGCATCAGGTTGTCGGTCGCTATCGAACCGGTCACCGCGATCGTCACGAAATTTTCACCCTTCCTTCGTTAGCCCGCCTAGCTTACCCACGGAAATCGGGCCGCGGCGGCTGCCCCCGATGCACGACCGCTGGTGCGTTAGCCTGCCAACAGAGTCACCGGGGTGGGCAACACCGGAGACTTCTATCCCGTACACCAACGTAGGAGAACCCACGGATGGCCGGTCCGCACTCGCCGAATCCTACTGTCGGCGCCGACGGACCGCCGCCGCAGCCTGCTGCGTTGGAGTATCCGGGCAATTACGACGGGCACCCGAAACCGCGGCGCCTACGGCTGATCATCGGCATTTTGGTAGCCGTGGCGCTGATGGCCGCGACGACGGTCGCGATCGTCTATGGGGTCCGCACCAACGGAGCCAACACCTCCGGCGCGTTCTCCGAGGGTTCGGTCAAGACCTCGATCCAGGGGTACCTGGATGCCCTCGCACACCGTGACGTCGACACTATCGAGCGCAACGCGCTATGCGGGCTCTACGACGGCATCCGCGACCGGCGTTCCGATCAGGCCCTGGCCAAATTGAGCAGCGACGCGTTTCGCAAGCAGTTCTCCGAGGTCGAGGTGACGTCGATCGACAAGGTCGTGTACCTGTCGCAATACCAGGTTCAGGCACTGTTCACCATGAAGGTGTCGCCGGTCGCCGGCGGCCCGCTGCACGGGCAAGTGCAAGGCATCGCGCAGCTGTTGCTGCAGCGCAACCAGATCCTGGTGTGCTCGTATGTACTGCGGACCGCGAACGCGGTCAGTTAAACGAGTCGCCGCAGGCGCACGAACCGGTGGCGTTGGGGTTGTCGATGGTGAAGCCCTGTTTCTCGATGGTGTCGACGAAGTCGATCGACGCGCCTTCGACGTAGGGCGCGCTCATCCGGTCCACCGTCAGGGTCACCCCGCCGAAGTCTGCGGTCAGGTCCCCGTCCAGCGTGCGGTCGTCGAAGAAGAGGTTGTAGCGCAGTCCCGCGCACCCGCCCGGTTGGACCGCGATCCGCAGCGCCAGATCGTCGCGTCCCTCCTGGTCCAGCAGGGACTTCGCCTTGGTGGCGGCGGCGTCGGTCAAGATCACGCCGTGGGTCTTGGTGTCCGACTCGTTCTGCACCGTCATTGCTTCTCCTACATGCGTCATTTGGATACCCCGGCTACTCCGCCCGGGGAAAGCCCACTCCCTCAACCGTACCTTGCAGCGCCGCTATTCCCGAGTCGCTCGGCCACAACAGACGCCAAACCCATGAGCTGATTGGCCGCATCGGCCTGCGCCAACCGCACCGAACCGGCGTACTCGGCGATCGACAGGGCGGCCATGATGCCCGCCAATCGCGACGCGGACTTGTCCAGGGAGACCTGCCCGGCCAGCACCACCACCGGGATCCCCAGGGGACGGGCCGCGTCGGCGAGCGACCCGACCACCTTCCCATGCAGGGACTGCTCGTCGAATTGGCCCTCACCAGTGACGATCAGCTCGGCAACGGCAAGGTTCTCGGACAGGTGAGTGCGTTCGGCGATAATCGCCGCGCCGGACTCGCAGCGGCCGCCCAGCGCGAACAGCGCGGCGCCGATACCGCCGGCGGCACCTGCGCCGGATTCACCGCTGACGTCCCGCCCGGCCGCCTCTTCGAGTTCGAGTGCCCACGCCTCGAGGCGAACCTCGAGTGCGGCGACGGTTGGCGTGTCGGCGCCCTTCTGCGGTGAGAAAACCCTGGCCGCGCCCCACGGGCCCAACAACGGATATTCGACGTCAGAGGCGGCGATCAGCTCGACACCGGACAGCTGTTCGCGGGCGGCCTCCAGCCCGCCCAGCTCGTCGACCATCCCCCGGCCGCCGTCGGTGCAGGCGCTGCCCCCCAGCCCGACCACGATCCGGCGCGCGCCGGCCCGCAGCGCCTCGGCGATGAGCTGCCCGACTCCCCTGCTGCTGGCCTCCAGCGCGGTTTCCGGCGTGGGCGGCCCCTCGAGTAGCGCAAGACCGCAGGCCTGCGCGCACTCCAGGTAGGCGGTTTTCGACCCGCCATCGAACACCCACGCGGCTTCCACCGGGGTGTCCAGCGGCCCGGAGACCCGCAGGCGGCGGGTCTCGCCCAGCTGGCCGGCCAGCACCTCGACGAAGCCCGGGCCGCCGTCGGACTGCGGGGCGATCATGAACCGATCGCCCGGACGTGACCGCGTCCAGCCCGTCGCTATCGCCGCGGCTGCCTCGGTGGCCGACAGGCTCTCCCCGAAGCTATCCGGGGCCACCAGAACCAGCATCGCCGGTAATTGGAGACGACCGGGCGCGAGGCCATCGTGAGCCCCATCCGAAGCCTTAGAGCCGTCGTCGTTCACAGGCAGCCGTTCATCAAACGTAAGCGTAGGGCCAGGGGGCACACTGGAGCATGCACGGTCGGGGCGCCTTCTGAGGACCTTTCCGGGCAGGGTTATCGGCAAAGTAACCTGGCGTCTGTGAAGCTGTTGGGCCGCAAGAAGGGCCATGACGAACAGGCCGAGGCACCGGCGCCGCGCGAATACCTGGAGACCGATCCGGTGCCGACGCGCGCGTCACGCAAGACCGATCCCAAGGGCAGGCCCACGCCCAAGCGCGACGCTGCGGCCCGCCGTGGTGCAAGAAGGGGCCCCATTGCCCCCGCCCCCATGACCGCCTCGGAGGCGCGCGCCCGACGCAAGTCGCTCGCCGGCCCGAAGTTGAGCCGCGAAGAGCGCCGGGACCAGAGGGTTGCCAACCGCGCGCGGATGACTGATCGGCGGGAACGGATGATGGCCGGCGAGGAGGGCTACCTGCTGCCGCGCGACCAGGGCCCGATCCGCCGCTACATCCGCGATGTGGTGGACTCCCGCCGCAACCTGCTCGGCCTTTTCATGCCGTCGGCGCTGGCTTTGCTGTTCATCTCGATGGGTGTGCCCCAGCTGCAGTTGTACATGTCTCCCGTCATGCTGGGTCTGATGCTCGTCATGGGTATCGACGCGTTCCTGTTGGGCCGCAAGGTCAACAAGGCGGTCGATGCGAAGTTCCCGACCAACACCGAAAGCCATTGGAAGCTAGGCATGTACGCGGCCGGGCGGGCTTCGCAAATGCGCCGGATGCGCGCGCCCCGGCCCCAGGTCCAGCGCGGCGCCAGTGTCGGTTAAGACTCGCCTGGAAGCCGTCTGACCGCGGTGCGCACCCTGGTGCTCGGCGGGATCAGGTCCGGCAAATCCCGGTGGGCGGAGGAAGCCCTCGCTGCGTCGCTGGCATCCGAGCAGCCGGTGCGATACCTGGCCCCGGGGCCGCCCGAGGCTGAAGACGCCGCGTGGGCACGCCGGATCGCCGAGCACCGCGATCGCCGGCCCGCGCACTGGTCCACGGTCGAAACGTGTGGAATCGCAGCACAGTTGCGAGAGTCGTCCACCCCGACGCTGGTGGATGATCTCGGTGTGTGGCTGACCGGCCTACTGGACCGCCACCACGGCTGGGACGGCGCGGCGGTACCGGTTGCAATCCGGTCCGAGATCGACGACATGCTCGCCGCCGTCGGCGCGTTTGCCTCGGCGCTGATGCTGGTCAGCCCGGAGGTCGGGCTGACTGTGGTGCCGTCCACCGCCTCCGGACGCCGGTTCGCCGACGAACTGGGCACCCTCAACCAGAAGGTCGCGGCGGCGTGCGATCGGGTGGTGCTGGTGGTGGCCGGGCAAGCGGTTCCGATCAAACCGTCTGGAATCTGATGCAATTTGCGCCAGTGCCGCCGCCGGATGCGGGCGCCGCCGCAGCCGCCCGCGCCCGCCAGGACACCCTGACCAAGCCGCGCGGCGCGCTGGGTCGCCTCGAGGATCTGTCGGTCTGGGTGTCGTCGTGCCAGGGCCAGTGCCCACCGCGCCAGTTCGAGCGCGCCCGGGTGGTGGTGTTCGCCGGGGACCACGGCGTTGCCCGATCCGGCGTGTCGGCCTATCCGCCGGAGGTGACGGCCCAGATGGTCGCCAACATCGACGCCGGCGGCGCGGCGATCAACGCGCTGGCCGGCATCGCCGGCGCGACGGTGCGCATCGCGGATCTTGCGGTGGATGCCGACCCGCTGTCGACGCAGATCGCCGCCCACAAGGTGCGTCGCGGCAGCGGGGACATCGCCGCGGCCGACGCGCTGACCGACGACGAGGCCGCCCGGGCGATCGCGGCCGGGCAGCAGATCGCCGACGAGGAGGTCGACGCCGGCGCCGACCTGCTCATCGCCGGCGACATCGGGATTGGAAACACTACGCCGGCAGCGGTTTTGGTGGCGGCGATGACAAACGCCGAGCCGGTCGCGGTGGTCGGCTTCGGGACCGGGATCGATGACGCGGGCTGGGCCCGCAAGACGGCCGCGGTGCGCGACGCCCTATTCCGGACCCGGCTGGTGTTGCCCGACCCGGTCGGCGTGCTGCGCTGCGGCGGCGGCGCCGATCTGGCGGCGATGGCGGGCTTCTGCGCGCAGGCCGCGGTGCGGCGCACCCCGCTGATACTCGACGGCATGGCGGTGACGGCCGCCGCGCTGGTCGCCGAGCGCCTGGCGCCCGGCGCGCGGCAGTGGTGGCAGGCCGGGCACAAATCCACCGAACCAGGGCACGTCCTGGCGCTGGCGGAGCTGGGCCTGGATCCGATTGTGGACCTGCGGATGGGGCTCGGCGAGGGCACCGGCGCCACGGTAGCGCTGCCGGTGCTGCGCGCCGCGGTGGCCGCGCTGTCATCGATGGCCACCTTCACCCAGGCCGGGGTCTCCGACCGGTCGCCCTCGCTGTGATGCGTTCACTGGCAACGGCTTTCGCGTTCGCGACGGTCCTGCCCGTTCCCGGGGGCGGCACCATGGGCCGTGGCGGCATGACCGCGCTGCCGGTGGTCGGCGGCGCGCTGGGCGCGCTGGCCGCGGCCATCGCGTGGGCCGGGGCGCACGCGTTCGGGCCGGCCAGCCCGCTATCGGGACTCCTCGCCGTGACAGCCCTGCTGCTGATCACCCGCGGCCTGCACATCGACGGCGTCGCCGATACGGCTGACGGGCTGGGCTGCTACGGGCCGCCGCCGCGTGCGCTGGCGGTGATGCGCGACGGGTCCAGCGGGCCATTCGGGGTAGCGGCGGTCGTATTGACGATCGTGCTGCAAGGGTTCTCCTTTGCGGCCCTCAGCGCAGCGGGCATTGTGGTCGCCGTCTTCGCCGGCCGGGTGGCTGCGGTGCTGGCATGTGGTCGATCAGTGCCGGCGGCCGAGGGCAGCGCCCTGGGCGCGCGAGTCGCCGGCACGCAGCCCTGGCCGGTGGCGGCGGCCTGGTTGGCGGTGCTGTTCGGCGTTGCCCTGGCGGCCGGTCCGCGGCTGTGGCAGGGGCCGGTCGCGGTGCTGGCGGCGCTGTGCTGCGCCGCGATTCTGGTGGCTCATTGTGTGCGCCGATTCGGCGGCATCACCGGCGACGTGCTGGGCGCCGCCATCGAGCTGACCACGACCGTCGGCGCGCTGGCGCTGGCGGCGCTCATCTAAGCCGAGCGTGACTCCGCGGTCACGTTGGCGGCCCAGCGTGACTGTGCCGTCACGCTGGCGGGCCTTCCCTAACCCAGCCGACCCATCCAGCCGTGGGTGTCGGCAAACGTGCCGCGCTGGATCCCGGTCAACGTGTCGCGCAGCGCCATCGTCACTTCGCCGGGTTGGCCGTCGGCGATGGTGAATTCGGCATCGCCGTACTTCACACACGCGATCGGGGTGATGACGGCGGCGGTGCCGCAGGCGAACACCTCGGTGATCTCGCCGGCCGCGGCCTTCTTCTGCCATTCCTCGATATCGATCTTGCGTTCCTCGACGGCATACCCGCCATCAATAGCCAATTGCAGCAACGAGTCTCGCGTGATCCCGGGCAGTAGCGAGCCGGACAGCTCCGGGGTGACCAGCCGCGCCGATCCGCCACTGCCGAGCACGAAGAACAGGTTCATCCCGCCCATCTCCTCGACATAGCGCCGCTCGACGGCGTCCAGCCACACCACCTGGTCGCAACCATTCTCGGCGGCCTGGGCCTGAGCCAGCAGCGAAGCCGCGTAATTGCCACCGAACTTGGCGGCACCAGTGCCGCCCGGGCAGGCCCGCACGTATTCCGTCGACACCCACACGTTGACCGGGTTGATGCCACCCTTGAAGTACGCGCCGGCCGGCGAGGCGATCAGCAGATACCGGTACTGCTTGGACGGGCGCACCCCCAGTCCCGGCTCGGTGGCGAAAATGAACGGCCGCAGATACAGGGCGTCTTCCCCACCGGCGGCGGGCACCCAGGCGTCGTCGACGGCGATGAGCTGGCACAGCGATTCGATGAAAACCTCATCGGGCAGTTCAGGAATGGCAATGCGCCGCGCCGAGGTGCGCAGCCGGGCGGCATTGGCCTCGGCGCGGAACGACACGATCGACCCGTCGGTCCAGCGATACGCCTTGAGCCCTTCGAACACCTCTTGCGCGTAGTGCAACACGATCGCCGACGGGTCCAGCTGTATTGGGCCGTAAGCGATCACCCGCGCGTCGTGCCAACCCCGGCCCTCGTCGTAGTCGATGGACACCATGTGGTCGGTGTGGTACCGGCCAAAGCCCGGATCGGCCAGGATGGCTGCACGTTCGGCGTCCGTCGCCGGATTCGGCGCACGGTTAACCGTGAACTCGAGTGAGCCGCTGGTCATGGCGCCGATTGTATCTCTGCGCGCGAATGGGTTTTTGCCACGCGAAGACTCACCGCGTCTTGACGTCGACGAATGGCGGACGCACCACATCGCACTCCACGGCGCGGCCACGCACGTCGACGGTGACGCGCTGGCCGTCCTTGACGCCGGCGTCGGTGTCAATCAGCGCCAGCCCGATGCCGACCTGCAAGGTCGGGGAGAACGTCCCCGACGTGGTGACTCCGATGTCAGTTTCCCCCGCGCGGACGGTTAGCCCCGGCCGCAAGACGCCGCGCCCGACCATACGCAACCCCCGCAACAGCCGCCGCGGCCCGGCCTCCTTCTCGGCCAGCAGCTCGTCGCGGCCGAAGAACGCGTCCTTCTTCCAGCCGATCGCCCACCCGCAGCGGGCCTGCAGCGGCGAAATGTCGAGCGACAGTTCGTGCCCGTGCAGCGGGTAGCCCATCTCGGTCCGCAGCGTGTCGCGGGCACCCAGACCCGCCGGCTCGCCGCCCGCGTCGGCGACCGCCGCCACCAACGCGTCGAACACCACAGCCGCGGACTCCCACGGCGGTAGCAGTTCGTAGCCGTGCTCGCCGGTGTATCCGGTGCGGCAAACCCGCACCGGCACAACGGAATACGAGGCGTCCGCATAGCCCATGTAATCCATGTCGGTGGGCAGCCCGAGCGCGCTCAGCACGTCGCCCGACCGCGGCCCCTGCACCGCGAGCACCGCGTACGAGCGGTGCAAATTGGTGATCTCCAAACCGGCCCCGGCGGCGGCCCGCAGCGCGTCGACCACGGCGGCGGTGTTGGCTGCGTTGGGCACCAAGAAGATTTCGTCGTCGTCGACGTAGTAGGCGATCAGGTCATCGATGACGCCGCCGGATTCGGTGCAGCACAGTGTGTATTGGGCCTTCCCGGGCCCGATGCGGCGCAGGTCGTTGGTGAGCGCCGAGTTGACGAACTGCGCGGCGCCCGGCCCGCGCACCAACGCCTTGCCGAGGTGGCTGACGTCGAACAGGCCGACGGTGTTGCGGGTGGCGTTGTGCTCACTGACCGTGCCGGCGTACGACACGGGCATCAGCCAGCCGCTGAACTCGGCGAAGCTGGCGCCCAACTCGCGATGGCGGTCTTCCAACGGCCCGCTCAGTAGTTCAGTCACGGCGTCCAACCCTAATCGGGGCCGCTGCTGGCAGACTTGGGCAGGTGTCCGATTACCTGGACTTCGACGCGCTGGAGGCGGCCGGGATCGCCGATCCGCGCGAGCGGGCCGACCTGATCAAATACCTGGACGATCTGGGCTTCACTGCGGAGGAGATGGTCGAGGCCGAGAAGCGCGGCCGGCTGTTCGGCCTCGCCGGCGATGTTCTGTCCTGGTCGGGGCCGCCGATCTACACGCTGCAGGCCGCTGCCGAGGAACTCGGGATCTCGGCCGACGAGGTCGCCCGGACATGGGCGTTGCTCGGCCTCACCGTCGCCGGTCCGGATATCCCCGCGTTGAGCCAGGCAGACGTCGACGCGCTGGCGACCTGGTTGGCGCTCAAGGCGGCCGTGGGCGAGGGCGGCGCCTACGGGCTGCTGCGCGTGCTCGGTGCGGCGATGGCCCGGCTGGCGGAGGCCGAGTCGACGATGATCCGTGGCGGGATGCCGGACATCCAGATGGACCACACGCACGACGAGCTCGCCACCGCGCAGACCTACCGTGCCATCGCCGAGTTCGTCCCCCGCATCGGCGCGCTGATCGACACGGTTCATCGCCACCACCTGATCAGCGCCCGAACGCACTTCGAGGGCGTCCTGCGTGACACGTCGGCGGCCGTGGTGTGCGGTGTCGGTTTTGCCGATCTGTCCGGCTTCACGGCGTTGACCCAGGCGTTGGCGCCCGCGGAGTTGTCCGAGCTGCTCAACCAGTTCGCTGGCACCGTGTCCGACGTAGTGCATGCCGACGGCGGGCGGGTGATCAAGTTCATCGGCGACGAGGTGATGTGGGTCAGCGCGACGCCCGCGCGGCTGGCGCAGGTGGCGATGGATCTGGTCGACCACCCGAAGGCTCGCGAGGAGGGATTGCAGGTCCGCGCCGGTCTCGCCTTCGGCACGGTGCTCGCCATCAACGGCGACTATTTCGGCAACCCGGTCAACCTGGCCGCCCGGCTGGTGGCGGCAGCGGCACCGGGACAGATTCTGGCCACCTCCGAGCTGCACGATGAATTGCCCGACTGGCCGGCGGTGCGTGAAGGCCCGTTGACGCTCAAGGGTTTTGACGCCCCGGTGACGGCCTTCGATTTGCACGTTGACTAGGGTGAATGCCCGTGACCACCGAATCGGGCTACCAGGTCCCCACTGTCAACGTCGCCACTTCGCTGCCGAAGCGCGCCGCGGGTTCGTCGGTATTGATCGTGCCGGTCGTCTCGACCGGTGACGACGAAGCGGCCAGGCGCCCAGAGGCAGAGGTCGCTGCGGCCGAGCCGTTCCTGACCGCCGACGCGGTCGCCGAAATCGAGGCCGGTCTCAAGGCGCTGGGCGCCACCGGCGGTAGCGAACAAGTACACCGACTCGTGGTGCCGTCGCTGCCGGTGAGCAGTGTGTTGACGATCGGCCTGGGCAAACCGCAGCCGGCGTGGCCGGTGGACACCATCCGTCGGGCGGCCGGCGTGGCCGCCCGGTCGCTGGGCAATGCCGAGACGGCGATCACGACGCTGACCGAGCTGCCCGGCGATTTGGATGACGGTGAATGCTCGGCCGCGGTCGAAGGGCTGATCCTGGGCGGCTATCGGTTCGACGCCTTCCGCAGCGGCAAGACGGCGCCGAAAGACGCTGGGCTGCGCAAGATTACGGTCTTGTCCAGCAGCAAGGACGCCAAGAAGCAGAGCGCTCACGGCGTGGCCGTCGCGACCGCGGTGGCGACGGCCCGCGACCTGGTCAACACTCCCCCAAGCCACCTGTATCCCGCCGAATTGGCAAAGCGCGCAAAGGCTTTGGGCGAGTCGGCGGGCCTCGAGGTCGAGGTGCTCGATGAGAAGGCCCTGAAGAAGGCTGGCTACGGCGGGGTGATCGGTGTCGGCCAGGGTTCGTCGCGGCCGCCGCGGCTGGTACGGCTCATCCATCGCGGATCGCAGCTGTCCAAGAACCCGAGGCGGGCCAAGAAGGTGGCCTTGGTCGGCAAGGGCGTCACCTTCGACACCGGCGGCATCTCGATCAAACCGGCGGCGTCGATGCACCACATGACTTCGGACATGGGCGGGGCGGCTGCGGTCATCGCAACCGTGGTGCTGGCCGCGCGGCTGAAGCTGCCGATCGACGTGATCGCCACCGTGCCGATCGCCGAGAACATGCCGTCGGCTACTGCGCAGCGGCCCGGCGACGTGCTGACGCAGTACGGCGGAATCACGGTCGAGGTGCAGAATACCGACGCCGAGGGCCGGCTCATCCTGGCCGACGCGATTGTTCGGGCCTGCGAGGACAATCCGGACTACCTGATCGAGACGTCCACGCTGACCGGTGCCCAGACGGTGGCGCTGGGCGCCCGCATACCCGGTGTGATGGGTAGCGACGAGTTCCGCGACCGGGTCGCCGAGATCTCGCAACAGGTCGGCGAGAACGGCTGGCCGATGCCGCTGCCCGACGAACTCAAGGACGACCTGAAGTCCCAGGTGGCCGATCTGTCCAACATCAGCGGTCAGCGCTTCGCCGGCATGCTGGTGGCCGGGGTCTTCCTGCGCGAGTTCGTCGCCGACGGGGTCCAGTGGGCGCACATCGATGTGGCCGGCCCCGCGTACAACACCGGCAGCCCGTGGGGCTACACGCCCAAGGGAGCCACCGGTGTGCCGGCGCGCACCATGTTCGCGGTGTTGGAAGACATCAGCGAAAACGGTTAACCGCCTACTTGGTCAGCAGTGCGCCCACCGCTCGGTTCAACGTGCGGCGCGGCCAGCCGGTCAATCCGTCGGCGGCAAGTGCGGCGTGAGCGGCATTGCGCCCGCAGGCGCCGTGCACAGACCCGCCCGGGGTAGCCGAAGCGTTACCCAAATACAGCCGCTCGACCGGGGTTCGGGGCATCCCATGCCGGCGGCGGGACGAAAGATCAGCATCTGTTGCAATTGCGCGGTTCCACCGTTCGGCGCGCCCAACCGCAAGTTGGCGTCACTGGCCTCCAGATCCGACGGGCGTTGCACACACCGGTCGATCACCCGCGAACTAAAGCCCGGGGCGTGTCCTTCGATGACGTGATCGACCGATTTGGCCAGCCGCTCGGCCGAGGTATCGTCAGCCACATTCCGCGGCAAATGCGTATATGCCCAAACACTTTCGGTGCCCGCCGGTGACCTACTTGGATCCGCGGTGGTGGTCTGACCCAGCAGCATGAACGGATGCTCGGGCACCACGCGGGTGTTCAAGTCCGCCATCCAGTGAACCAGCCCGTCCCCGTCGGCCCCCAGATGGACGGTGCCCACGTCGCGCGAGCCTTGCGACCGCCATGGGATAGGACCGTTGAGTGCGTAGTTGACTTTCACCACCGGTGGATCCCAGACGTAGTGTTCGAGATCGCGACGCAGCCCAGGAGGGACCACATCTGCCGGCAGCATGTCGCAAAACAGCCGCGGTGCCGTCACGTCCGCAATGACCGCCCGGCGCGCCCGAATGGTTCGCCCCTCGTCGGTCGTGACACCGACCGCTCGTCCGCCGCGCACCTGAACGCGAGAAACGCTCTGACCGCACTCGATTCGCGCGCCGCCCGCGCAGGCGCGGCTGACAAGTGCTGCCGTCAATTGGCCCGAGCCCCCGACCGGAACCGGCCAGCCACAATCTTGCCCGAGCATCGTCATCAGGAAACCCATTACGCCGCTACCCGGCGCATCTAACGGGATGTCGGCGTGCATTGCGTTGCCCAGCAACAACGTCCGCGGCGCCTCGCCATCGAACAACTGGTCCACCATCGTGTTGGCGGGTTGCACAAGCAGACGTGCTAGCCGAACCGCTTCTGCCGTACCCAGTTTCAGCAATAGCCGGATCATCGGGCGCACCGGAGGAAACGGCGCCAACATCGCGTCCAGCAATGGCGCTTTGATTTCTTCTCACAACCGCACTACCCGCCACCAGTTCTCGCCATCGGAAGGTGTCCGACGCGCCAATTCCGTTGCCGTGCGAGCCGGGTCGCGGTAGAGGACGGGGGGGTCGTCATCCGAGGCGCTGCGGGGATGGCCCACCACTGCCGGAGCGTGTGACCATCGCAGCCCGTGCTCCTCCAACCGCAGAGCCGCTATGGCAGGTGAGGCAACGGTCATCGGGTAGAAGGAGCTGAACAGGTCGGTGATGTAGCCGGGAGTCAATTCTGCGCTGCGCACTGCGCCCCCGGGTTCCGGCTGGGCCTCCAAGACCACCACGTCCCAGCCCGCATCGGCCAGCATCGCCGCCGCTACCAGCCCGTGGTGACCCGCACCGATGACGACGGCGTCCGCGATTTCTTCCATCTTTCAGCCGGGTCTAGCTGATCTGGCTGGGCTCGAAGCGTTGCGCCATGGCCGCCAGCCGCAACAGGCACTCGCGGTTGCGTGGATAGATGGCGGCCAGTGTCAATCGATTTGGGATCAGGCGCATCGGCCCTTCGAGCGGCACCTCGATCATCTCGATGCGGCAACCCTCCGGAATGTCGCTGAGCCGCAACGTTATTCGTGCCGCACCGAGCCATCCCAGACCGGCACGAAGCACGAGCTCTTCATTCGGTGTACAGCTTTCGACTTCCGTTTCATCGTTGATCACCAATGGCCAGACGCCGACCGAGTGCCGTATCGCCGCGCCCGGCTGCGGCCAATGCGAGTCGACGGCACGCGTGCGGCTGTTGCCCACCACCCATTGCGCATAGGTCCATCCGTTGGCCATCACGTCCCACACCTGCTGCCGAGGCACGCTCATTTCCCTGGTCGCGGTCAGGCCCCCGGTCGCTGTCATCAGGGATTCCTTCCTGCGCTGTCCTGCACTGCTGCGAATCCCTCGGGTACCCCGACAGGTGCAGACCAACCGCAGCACCGCCAGCAAACGACGGGTTTAGCGGCGGCATGCACCGGCTAACCCATGCACCGACGAAAATTCTTCCGCGAAAGGCGCGAGCAGTGAATGTGCGACGGTTGATCATGGTGGTAGGGGCGGTGCTTCTGCTGGTCGGGGTGATCGGGCTCCTGGTTCCGGTGTCGGTACCCGACGGCAACAACGGGTCCATCGGATGCGGCAATGCGCTGGCGTCCAATCTGCAAGGCGCCCGCAGCGCAGACGACAAGACCGGGGCAAACATCCCGATCGTCGGCCAGTTGGTGCCGCACACCGACTACGTCTCCGAATGCCAGTCCTCGTTGTCGAGCCGGCGCTCCTGGTCAATACCGGTGGCGGTCATCGGGCTTGTCGTCATCGTCGGCGCCGCAATCCCGGAACTGCAGGCCCGCCGCCCGCGAGCGGCGGCCGGTGGTCTGAGCGGATCCTGACCCTAACGGCGCAGCGCCGGCCGCTGGAACCAGCGAACTTTCTGCCGCCACGCGTGCGCGGAACTCAACGCGAAAACGAAGCCGCACAGACACGCGAACAGCCACACCAGCGCGGTGCCGACCGGTCCCTGGAACGCCGGCACCAGCGCGGTGATGGACCGCACCGCGCAAGTTGTGATCGCCGAGCCGGTCGCGAACAGGTACACACTGGCGATACGCCTCGATCGCGGACCTTTGCGCAGGATCAGCAGCGCCCGGGCGCCGAACAACAGCAGGTACGTCAGGGTTGTGCAGAGCAGCAACCAGTACACGGTCAGCCAGAAGTCGGTGTGCAGCTCGAAGAAGTCGCGCGCATACGTCCGGCTGCCCACGCTGAGCGAGAAAGTGGCCAGCGGCAACGGAATACACAGCGTCGCCGGCCGCTCCACATACTGCTTGAACGACGCCTGAATGGTGGTGTCGTCACCGAGGCGGCCGAGCGCGTTGTAGGCGATCGCCGACGCCGCGACGATGTAGCAGTCGTGCCCGATGTAGTTCTGCAGGTTCCACTCGCCGGTGAGATCGTGCAGCGCAACCCCAAGGGTGTCGGAGGCCAACGGCGACATCAGCGCGACGGCGCATCCCTGCAACGCGATGTTGAGCGTGGCAGCCACTTCCCACCGGCAATGCCACGTGAGTGTCACTACCGCCACCCATTGTTCGAATCGACTAAATTATGTACAACAAGTACAAATCCTTGCGCACAGCGGAGCTAAATGCATAATAGGGTGCATTTTGTTTGACGGTCAAAGCGAAAATACCGTGGACTTTTTATCACGTCCGACTTATTGGACGACATGACCAATAAATTGGATATTGCGTTCTAATTTCGGCTAACTGGTGCGAAATTGGGCGTGCACTAGATGACCCGGCCACGCGCGGTGCTGCGGAGCGCCTGCGGCAGCACGCGCGAAACGCCGTACAACGCATAGGCTTCCGGCGCCACCGGGCGGATCGGCTTGTTCTTCTGCACCGACGACAAGATCGCGTTGGCGACCTTGTCCGGCCCGTAACTGCGCAACGCGAACATCTTCTCGAGCTGCCCCCGCCGGCCCCTGACTTGACCGGCGCGCGTGCCCTGCGGCGCGTCGAAGCGGGTGGTGTTGACGATGTTGGTGTCGATGACACCGGGACAGATCGTGGTCAGACCGACCCCTGCGGCGTCGAGTTCGGCCCGCAAACAGTCCGAGAACATGAACGTCGCTGCTTTCGAAGTGCAATACGCATTCAGTGACTGCAGCGGAGCGTAGGCGGCCATCGACGAGACGTTGACGATGTGCCCGCCGGTGCCGCGTTCCACCAGTCGCCGCCCGAACGACCGGCAACCGTTGACCATGCCACCGAGATTGACGTCCAGGACGCGGTCGAACTGCTCGCGCGGGGTGTCCAGGAACCGGCCCGCCTGCCCGATGCCGGCATTGTTGACGACGATGTCGGGCACGCCGTGTTCGGCGCTGACCCGCTCGGCGAATGCCTCGACCGCGTCGGCGTCCGAGACGTCGAGCACATAGGGATACGCGACCCCGCCGCGCGCGGTGATCTGCGCCGCGGTGTCCTTGACGGCGGCCTCGTCGATATCGCTGATCACCACCTCGGCGCCCTCGCGCGCGAAGGCGTATGCGGTCTCCCGGCCGATCCCGCTGCCGGCGCCGGTAACTGACACCAGGGTGTCGCCGAACGTCCCGCGCGGGCGTCCCACCTGTGCGCGCAGCAGGCCGCGACTCGGCGGTTTGCCGTCGACCAGGTCGGCGAACTCGCTCACCGCCGCCGCCATCACCTGCGGGTGCGACATCGGTGAAAAGTGACCGGCTCGGATGTCGCGCCGCCACAACCGCGGCACCCAGCGCGCGGCCTCGTCGTAGCCGTAGGCGCGCACATACTTGTCCTGAGTGTTGACGATCAGCTGCACGGGCACGTCGAAGACGCGCCGGCGCGGCCGGGAACTGAGAGCCCGAAAGTAGTTCGCGGGGTAGGTCTTCACCGAACGGGCGGCATCCTTGGCCAAGTCGGCGGAGTGATGGATCTGATCGACGGGGATGTTGTCGACCGCGTTGCGCCGCACCGTCGGGTTCGACAGCGTCAGGCGGAGAACCAGCGGCGCCAGCAGCGGTATCGAGAGCAGTGCCATATAAGTGAAGCGCAGCGTCTGACTGACCGACCGCGCGAAGCGTCGCGGGCGCCAGGGCCGGCGCAGACCGCTGAAGATGTAATCGACCAGGATGTCTTGACTCGGTCCGGACACGGACGTGAACGACGCCACCCGCTCGCTGGCGCCGGGGCGGGTGAGGTACTCCCACATGCCCACCGACCCCCAGTCGTGGGCCAGCACGTGCACTGGCCGGCCGGGGCTCAGCTCGGCGGACACCGCGGCGAAGTCGTCGGCGAAGCGGGCCATGGCGTACGCCGACACCGGCTTGGGCGCCGAGGACAGTCCGACCCCCCGGTTGTCGTAGCGAATGATCCGGAATCGCTCGGCCAGCAGCGGAACGACGCCGTCCCACAAGACGTGGGAATCGGGAAAGCCGTGTATCAGCACGACCGGCGGACCGTCGGGGTTGCCCTCTTCGTAGACCGCGATACGGACGCCGTCCGCGCTGTCGACGAACTGGGGTGCCTGTTGTGCTGCCGACATCCGACCTCCCGGGACCGCTTCGACCTGGATGTGTGTCACCGAAGCCGCATGACAGGATAGTTGCGACGTCTAGTTTGGTTCCAGCGCGGTACACCACCGTGTGGTAAGCCAGATGTCGATTTCGAGCCGACCGACGAATCGATCGAGGAGACAACCGATGGCCTTCTCAGTCCAGATGCCGGCACTTGGTGAGAGCGTCACCGAGGGCACGGTCACCCGGTGGCTCAAGCAGGAAGGCGACACGGTCGAGCTCGACGAGCCCCTCGTTGAGGTGTCGACCGACAAGGTGGACACCGAAATCCCCTCGCCGGCCGCGGGTGTGCTGACCAAGATCATCGCCCAGGAGGACGACACCGTCGAGGTCGGCGGTGAGCTCGCCGTCATCGGCGACGCGTCAGAAGGTTCGGCAGGCGGCGGCGAGACACCCGCGGCACCGGCTGCGCCCGCGGCGGCGCCCGAACCCGAGGCCCAGGCCCAGCCGGAGCCCGAACCCGAACCCGTCGCTCAACCCGAACCGGCGGCGCCCGCCCAGCCGTCGTCCGGCGGGGGTACCGCGACGCCGGTGCTGATGCCCGAGCTTGGCGAGTCGGTCACCGAGGGCACCGTGACCCGCTGGCTCAAGAAGGTCGGCGATTCGGTCCAGGTCGACGACCCCCTGGTAGAAGTGTCCACCGACAAGGTGGACACCGAGATCCCCTCTCCCGTGGCCGGGGTCCTGCTGAACATCACCGCGGACGAGGACGCCACCGTCCCAGTCGGCGGGGAGCTGGCCCGCATCGGCGCGGCGTCCGACGCCGGTGCCACGTCCGCTCCAGCACCTGCGCCCGCGCCGCCCCAGCCGGAACCCAAACCCGAACCCCAGCCTGAGCCCAAGGCACCCGAGCCGGCCCCCGAACCGGCCGCCGCACCGCCCCCGCCGCCACCGCCCGCACCGAAGGCCGAACCCGCGCCACCCCGGCCGGCCGCTGAGGCCGCACCGGACGCCGGAGGCGACGGCGCGCCGTACGTGACCCCCCTGGTGCGAAAACTGGCCAACGAGAACAACATTGACCTCAACCAGATCACCGGCACCGGCGTCGGCGGCCGGATCCGCAAGCAGGACGTGCTGGCCGCGGCGGAGCAGAAGAAGCAACCCAAGCAGGAGCCGGCACCGGCGGGGCCGGCCGCGCCGGCCCCCGCCGCATCGGCCGCTCCCCCGGCCGGTAAGGCTCCCACTCCCGCACCCGCGCTGGCTCACCTGCGGGGCACCACGCAGAAGGCCAGCCGGATCCGTCAGATCACCGCCAACAAGACCCGCGAATCGCTGCAAGCCACAGCGCAACTCACGCAGACCCACGAGGTCGACATGACCAAGATCGTGGCGCTGCGGGCCGCGGCCAAAACGGCCTTCGCCGAACGCGAGGGCGTGAATCTGACCTACCTGCCGTTCATCGCCCGGGCCGTGATCGACGCGCTCAAGATCCACCCGAACATCAACGCCAGCTACAACGAGGACACCAAAGAGATCACCTATTACGACGCCGAGCACCTCGGCTTCGCCGTCGACACCGAGCAGGGCCTGCTCTCCCCCGTCATCCACAACGCCGGTGATCTGTCGCTGGGTGGTCTGGCCAGGGCGATCTCTGACATCGCCGCCCGGGCCCGGTCCGGCAACCTGAAACCCGACGAGTTGTCCGGCGGCACCTTCACCATCACCAACATCGGTAGCCAGGGAGCGCTTTTCGACACGCCGATCCTGGTTCCGCCGCAGGCCGCGATGCTGGGCACCGGTGCCATCGTCAAACGCCCGCGGGTGGTCGTCGACGCCTTCGGCAACGAGTCGGTCGGGATCCGCTCGATCTGCTATCTGCCGTTGACCTACGACCACCGGCTGATCGACGGCGCCGACGCCGGACGCTTCCTCACCACCATCAAACATCGCCTGGAAGAGGGATCGTTCGAGGCCGATCTGGGGCTCTGACAGCGTGGCCCAGGCTGGTTCTCACCCCTCGAAAGCCACAGTCGCAATAGCGGGTTCGTCCGGTCTCATCGGCTCGGCTTTGGCCGCGGCACTACGCGCCGCCGACCACCCGGTGCTGCGCATCGTTCGCCGCACTCCGGCGAATTCCGAAGAGCTGCACTGGAATCCCGAGAGCGGCGAATTCGACTTCGACGCGCTGGCCGACGTCGACGCCGTCGTCAACCTGTGCGGCGTCAATGTCGGCAAGCGCAGATGGTCCGGCGCGTTCAAACAGAGTCTGCGCGACAGCCGGATCACCCCCACCGAGGTGTTGTCGGCCGCGGTCGCCGACGCCGGCGTCGAAACCCTGATCAATGCCAGCGCGGTGGGCTACTACGGCGACACCGGATCCCGGGTGGTCGACGAAACCGCCTCGGCGGGAAAGGGTTTCCTGGCCCAACTGTGTGTGGACTGGGAGGCCGCCACGCTGCCGGCCGAAGATGCCGGCGCCCGTGTCGTGTTGCTCCGCACCGGCGTGGTGGTGGCCCCGGCGGGTGGTGCGCTGCGCCCGATGCGGCCGCTGTTCTCGGTTGGGCTGGGTGCCCGGCTGGGCAGCGGCCGCCAATACATGTCGTGGATCAGCCTCGAAGACGAGGTGCGGGCGTTGCTGTTCGCCATTACGCAACCGGCGCTGTCCGGCCCGGTGAACCTGACCGGGCCCGCTCCCGTCACCAATGCCGAATTCACCACGGCCTTCGGCCGTGCGGTTAACCGCCCCACCCCGCTGGCGCTGCCCGGCTTCGCCGTGCGCGCCGCACTCGGCGAGTTCGCAGACGAAGGGCTGCTCACTGGTCAGCGCGCCATCCCGGCCGCGCTGGAGCGCGCCGGTTTCCAGTTCCACCACAACACCATTGGCGAGGCGCTGGGCTACGCGACCGCGCGACGCGACCACGATTAGCTCGATCACTCGTCGAGCGTCACGCCAGCGTGACCATGGACGTCGAGCGTCACGCCGGCGTGACTATCAACAGCCAGGCTCATGGTGAGGTAAACCCGCAACCGCTTAATGCCACACTGCGCCCATGGCGGAACCCTTCATCGGCAGCGAAGCCGTCGCGACCGGTGAGATTGTCAAGAGCGCCCTGCGGACGAAGTACACCAAGCTCTTTCGCGACGTGTACGTCAACCGGGGCACCGAAGTAACAGCCCAGGTCCTTGCGCGGGCCGGATGGCTGTGGTCGGGACGGCGAGGAATCATCGCGGGCTTGTCGGCTTCGGCGTTGTACGGCGCCAAGTGGATTGATAACGCCCGGCCGTTGGAAATGATCCACTGCAACCGAAACCCGCTTGCCGGGCTGCGGATTCGCAGTGATCGCATCGAACAGGACGAGTTCCAACTGGTCGACGGCATTCCGGTGACCACACCTGCCCGGACGGTGCTCGATTTGGCTTGCTGGTATTCCACTTTCGACGCGCTGGCGACGATCGATGCCCTGGCCCGAGCGACCGAGGTGAAGACAAGTGAGGTAGAGACGCTGATCCGACGCTACCGGGCTCGGCGCGGTATTCGCTCGGCGCACCGGGCACTTGGCCTTATGGATCCCGGAGCGCAGTCGCCCAAGGAGACCTGGCTTCGGCTGCTGCTCATTGACGCGGGAATTCCACGACCCCAGAAGCAGATTCCCGTCCAAGACGAGTTCGGTGACGTTACGGCCTATCTCGACATGGGGTGGGAAGTCCTCAAAGTCGCAGTCGAGTATGACGGCGATCAGCACCGCAGCGACCGACGCCAGTACAGATGGGACATTCGGCGACTGGAGATGCTCGAGCGTCTCGGCTGGATCGTCGTGCGGGCAACTGCCGGGGACGCCCCGCAGGACATTATTCGGCGAGTCCGGGCCGCCCTGGCCCGCCGGGCTGTGCTTCATGGCCCGTCTGCCCCGTCGAGCGTCACGCCAGCGTGACCATGGACGCCGAGCGTCACGCCAGCGTGACACGCGACACAGGCCTAGCCCGAGTAGCCTGGCCAGCGTGATGGGTTCCATCCGCTCGAACTCGAGCGCGATCGACGTCCGGCAGCTGGGGACGCTCGACTACCTGGCCGCCTGGCAGCTGCAACGCGAGCTGGCCGACGCCAGGGTGGCCGGTGGCCCCGACACCCTGCTGGTGCTGCAGCACCCGCCGGTCTACACCGCGGGGCGGCGCACCGAGGCGCACGAACGGCCCTTGAACGAGGCGCGCGGAACGCCCGTCGTGGACACCGACCGCGGCGGGAAGATCACCTGGCACGGCCCCGGGCAACTGGTCGGCTACCCGATCATCGGACTGGCCGAACCGCTTGACGTTATCAATTACGTTCGGCGCCTGGAAGAATCGCTCATCGCGGTGTGCGCCGATATTGGCCTGGACACCATCCGGGTCGAAGGCCGGTCCGGGGTGTGGGTGCCGGCCGACGCCGGGCGGCCCGAACGCAAGGTCGCCGCCATCGGGGTTCGGGTGGCGCGGGCGACGACGCTGCACGGGTTTGCGCTCAACTGCGATTGCGATCTGGGCGCGTTCGCCGGCATCGTGCCCTGCGGCATCCGCGACGCCGGCGTCACATCCTTGTCCGCCGAACTGGGACGCGCGATCGGCGTCGACGAGGTCCGGTCGGCGGTCGCCGACGCGGTGTGCGGAGCCCTGGACGGCGTGCTTGCGGGCGCCGCCCGCGTAACCCCGGCTTAAACTGGCAGGGTGACTGTAGCTCCCGAAGGCCGGCGGCTGTTGCGCCTCGAAGTGCGCAACGCCGAGACGCCGATCGAGCGCAAGCCACCGTGGATCAAGACCCGGGCCCGGATGGGGCCGGAGTACACCGAGCTGAAGAGCCTGGTCCGACGCGAAGGCCTGCACACCGTCTGCGAAGAGGCCGGCTGCCCCAACATCTTCGAATGCTGGGAAGACCGCGAGGCCACCTTCCTGATCGGCGGCGACCAGTGCACCCGTCGTTGCGACTTCTGTCAGATCGATACCGGAAAGCCGGCCGCCCTGGACCGCGACGAGCCCCGGCGGGTCGCCGAGAGCGTGCGCACCATGGGGCTGCGCTATGCCACCGTCACCGGAGTGGCCCGCGACGATCTGCCCGACGGCGGAGCCTGGCTTTACGCCACCACCGTGCGCGCCATCAAGGAGCTCAACCCCTCGACCGGTGTGGAGCTGTTGATCCCCGACTTCAACGGTGAGGCCGCCCGCCTCGCCGAGGTCTTCGACTCCCGCCCGGAAGTGTTGGCGCACAACGTCGAAACGGTGCCCCGCGTCTTCAAGCGGATTCGGCCCGCCTTCAGCTACCGGCGCAGCCTGGACGTGGTCACCGCCGCGCGCGACTTCGGTCTGGTCACCAAGAGCAACCTGATCCTCGGCCTGGGCGAAACCCCCGACGAGGTGCGCACGGCGCTGGCCGACCTGCGTGACGCCGGCTGCGACATCGTCACCATCACCCAATATCTGCGCCCGTCGGCCCGCCATCACCCGGTCGAGCGCTGGGTCCATCCCGACGAGTTCGTCGAGCACGCGCAGTACGCCGAAGGGCGGGGTTTTGCCGGGGTGTTGGCGGGGCCACTGGTGCGGTCGTCGTACCGGGCCGGCCGGCTCTACGACCAAGCGCGCGCCGCCGCCGAACGGCGCTGACCGTATCCTTGGTGACTATGGCCAAACCCCGAAAAACCGCTGAGAACAAGGCCGCCAGGACCGAGGCGAAGGCTGCCGCCAAGGCCGCCGGCCGGGAGCGCCGCGCTCAGCTGTGGCAGGCGTTTAACCTGCAGCGCAAGCAGGACAAGCGCCTGCTGCCGTACATGATCGCCGCCTTCGTGCTGATCGTCGGGGTCTCGGTGGGGGTCGGCGTGTGGGCCGGCGGGCTGACCATGGTCACGATGATCCCGCTGGGCGTGGTGCTGGGCGCGCTGGTGGCGTTCATCATCTTCACGAGGCGCGCCCAGAAGAGCATCTACCGCCAGGCCGAAGGCCAAACCGGCGCGGCGGCGTGGGCGCTGGACAATCTGCGCGGCAAGTGGCGGGTGAGCCCGGGCGTTGCCGCCACCGGCCACTTCGACGCGGTGCATCGGGTGATCGGCCGGCCCGGCGTCATCTTGGTCGGCGAGGGATCCGCGGCTCGGGTCAAACCGCTGCTCGCCCAGGAGAAGAAGCGCACCGCGCGAGTGGTCGGCGACCTTCCCATCTACGACATCATCGTCGGCAACGGCGAGGGCGAGGTTCCGTTGGCCAAGCTGGAGCGCCATCTCACCCGCCTCCCGACCAACATCACCGCCAAACAAATGGACGCGCTGGAGTCGCGGTTGGCGGCGCTGGGTTCGCGCACCGGTGCGGGCGTCATGCCGAAGGGACCGATGCCCAACGCCGGCAAGATGCGCGGGGTACAGCGCACGGCCCGCCGCCGGTAGCGGGCAAAATCAGCGCCGCACCACCGCGGTCTTGGTCACCTGATCCTGCAGCCCGCGCCCGTCGGAATCGACGAACAGTGCGGGGACGATCAGCGCGATCAGCAGCCCCCTCAACGCCAGGCGGCCAAGCCCGACGGGCACGCGGCCGTCGACCGCTGCCACCTGCAGACCCAGCGCCAACTGCCCCGGCGTGAAGCCGAACAATCGCACCGCCACCACGCCGAGCACAAACCAGATGACCAGGATCGCGGTCGACAGCGCCGTTTTCGGGATCACGCCGGCGCTGAGCACCAGCAGCGCCAGGCCGTAGGAGATCAGCCAGTCGATCAGCAGTGCCAGCAGCCGACGGCCCATCGAGACCAGTGAACCCGGCCCGCTCTGGGGCAAACCGAGCGTTTCGCCGGGGTAACCCGGCTGCGATCCTGCCGTCATCGACGCAATCCTATTGCCGGGTTACCCCGGGTTGCAGGTGCGCCCGCCGTGGTCACGTAACGTCGGCGCAACAAGGCGTTGACTCACGAGCAACAACAACTTCATAGCGTCAGGCCGCGGATCACCAACCAAAGGAGCCTTCTGTGACGGAAAAGACGCCCGACGACGTCTTCAAACTGGCCAAAGACGAAAACGTTGAGTTCGTCGACGTCCGGTTTTGTGACCTGCCCGGCATGATGCAGCACTTCACGATTCCGATTTCGTTCTTCGACCAGAGCGTGTTCGATGACGGGTTGGCATTCGACGGCTCGTCCATTCGCGGGTTCCAATCGATCCACGAGTCCGACATGCTGCTCCTGCCCGACCCGGACACCGCGGTCATCGATCCGTTCCGCACCGCCACGACGCTGAACCTCAACTTCTTCGTGCACGACCCCTTCACCCTGGAGCCGTACTCGCGCGACCCGCGCAACATCGCGCGCAAGGCGGAGAACTACCTGGTCAGCACCGGTGTCGCAGACACGGCGTACTTCGGCGCCGAGGCGGAGTTCTACATCTTCGACTCGGTGAGCTTCGATTCGCGCACCAACGGCTCCTTCTATGAGGTCGACGCCATCTCCGGGTGGTGGAACACCGGAGAGCCGACCGAGTCCGACGGCAGCCCCAACCGCGGCTACAAGGTGCGTCCGAAGGGCGGGTACTTCCCGGTCCCGCCGGTCGACCACTACGCCGACCTTCGTGGCGAGATGCTGACCAACCTGATCAACGCCGGCTTCAGCCTGGAGAAGGGCCACCACGAGGTCGGCACCGGCGGGCAGGCCGAGATCAACTACAAGTTCAACACCCTGCTGCACGCTGCCGACGACATGCAGCTCTACAAGTACATCGTCAAGAACACCGCGTGGCAGAACGGCAAGACCGTGACGTTCATGCCCAAGCCGCTGTTCGGTGACAACGGCTCCGGCATGCACACCCACCAGTCGCTGTGGAAAGACGGCAACCCGCTGATGTACGACGAGACGGGCTACGCCGGCCTGTCGGACACCGCTCGCCACTACATCGGCGGCCTGCTGCACCACGCGCCGTCGCTGCTGGCGTTCACCAACCCGACGGTGAACTCCTACAAGCGGCTGGTTCCTGGTTACGAGGCACCGATCAACCTGGTCTACAGCCAGCGCAACCGCTCGGCGTGTGTGCGTATCCCGATCACCGGCAGCAACCCGAAGGCCAAGCGGCTGGAGTTCCGCTGCCCCGACTCGTCGGGCAACCCCTACCTGGCGTTCTCGGCGATGCTGATGGCCGGGCTGGACGGCATCAAGAACAAGATCGAGCCGCAGTCGCCGGTCGACAAGGACCTCTACGAGCTGCCGCCCGAGGAAGCCGCGAACATCCCGCAGGCGCCCACCCAGTTGTCCGCAGTGATCGACCGGCTTGAGGATGACCACGAATACCTCACCGAGGGCGGCGTTTTCACGCCTGACCTGATCGAGACGTGGATCAGCTTCAAGCGCGAGTACGAGATCGCACCGGTCAACATCCGGCCGCACCCCTACGAGTTCGCCCTGTACTACGACGTATAAACCGCGACCAGACGCAAAAGCCCCCATTTTGTGAAGGGGGCTTTTGCGTCTGCTCGCCGTAAATACAAGTCCGGATGGTTTTTCGCCACCGTTCAAGCGCGAGCATCTATCCTCCGAAGAGTGAGTCACGCTGAATCCGGCCGACCCACCCGGGTCATCGCGGGTGCGCGAGCGACCTGATGACCACTCACACGCAACCGAATGCGCTGCCGGCGCTGTCCGACTGCGCGAGTGAGCAGCTGCACCTGTCCGGCCGAATTCAAGCCCACGGCGCGTTGGTTGCCGCGGATCTGCAAGACCAACGCATCACATACGCCAGCGCCAACACCCTCGAGTTGATGGGGACGCAGCCGGATCAACTTTTCGACTCGCCGGTGCTGGGCGTCTTCTCCCCTGACGACCGGGAGCGCCTCGAGCAGGCAATCGAGCAGACCGGCCACCGGCCTTCGTCGCCCGATCTGTATGGCGTGCGCCTGGCCGCCTCCGACGGCAAGGTCGATGTGATTCTGCATCGAGTGGGCGGGCAGCTCGTCGTCGAGATCGAGCGGGCGCACGGGGATGATCAAGCCAATCTCAACCGGGTTCTGCATGCCTCACGGGCGATCAGCGAGGCGACTAGCGTGCGCGAAGTCGAGTTGGCCATTACCAGCGGACTGCGCGCATTGACCGGATTCGACCGCGCGATGATCTACCGATTTCATGACGACGAGCACGGCGAGATCGTCGCCGAGGACCGCCTTCCGGGACTGGTCCGGTACGCCGGGCATCACTTTCCGGCGAGCGACATTCCGCCGCAAGCCCGGCAAATTTATCTCCGCAAGGCGTCGCGCTACATACCCGACGTCGACGAGGGCGACGTCGCGTTGCTCGCATCGCCGCGGATGGCCGGCGCGAGCCTGGACTTGAGCCGCGCCGTGCTGCGCAGCGTTTCGCCCTTCCACCTCGAATACATGCGCAACATGCAGACAGCCGCGAGCGTTTCGTTCTCCATGGTCGAAGGAGGCCGCGTGACAAGGCTCGCCTCGTGCATATCCGAGCACCCTCGATGGATCACGCGCTCCACGCGCCGGTCGTGTGAATTGGTCGTCCTGCAGGGAAAGCTGCAAGTCTCTGCGGCAGAACAGATCTCGCGCCTGAACGAGGCCGCCAACCGCGAAGCTATCCGGTCCCGGCTCTGCGCCGCGATGCACAACGCGCCTGCTGTAGTCGAGGGACTCACGCCGGTCTCCGGCGAACTGCTGGAGCTCTGCCGGGCCGACGGCGCAGCCGCGTATGCCGACGGGCAATACCGGTCAATCGGCGAGGTGCCATCCGAGGAGGCGGTGCGGACACTCGCCGGCGAAATCCGCGCCGGCCGCTCGCCTGGCGCGACCTGGGCCACCGACCGCTTGCAGCAATCGACGGCCGACGCAGTTGGTGCCGCGGGCTGTTTGTTCGTCGCGCTCGGTGCGCCGGACGACTTCGTAATCTGGTTCCGGCGCGACCGTCCACAGCAGCTCCGCTGGCTGGGTGATCCCTATGCGCACTGCACGGGGTCGATCAATCCGCGCAAGTCGTTCGATACCTGGCTGGAGCAGGTGAGCGGCTCGAGCGCGCCCTGGACAGAAGCCGACCTGCAGGCGGCACACCTGCTCGCGTACGACGTCGAATCGGCCCAGCTGGCCCATGCCCAGGCCACGCTTGCGCACCACGGTCTGCACGACTCGCTGACCGGGCTACCGAATCGCCGCCATCTGGGCAACGTCATGGCCGCCATGCTGGCAACTGCGACACCCACCGACGCGGTGGCCGCCATCTTCATTGATCTCGACCGCTTCAAGAACGTCAACGACGAGTACGGGCACGAAGGCGGCGACTGCGTGCTGCGCGAGGTTGCGCGGCGCATCGCCGAGGTCACCCGCGTCGGCCATGACGTGGTGACCCGCGCCGATGCGGGAGAACCGCTCGCGGCCAGGCTCGCCGGTGACGAATTCGTCGTGCTGCTGCCGCGGACTGATGCCGAAGGCGTCGCTCTGGTCGCCGACCGGATTCGTCAGTCGCTGGTCGAGCCCATCGCCATCAACCCCGACACCCGGCTGACCATAAGCGCGGCAATCGGATTCGCGCTGGCGACAGAGCCCGAGGAACCGCACCAGTTGTTGAAACGTGCCGACGCCGCCATGTACGAAGACAAGCGCCGCCCACGGCCGCCCAGTGATTGCGGATGACGTGAGCCAGCGCCAGTACCGTCTCGATCGACGAGATTTGCTCAAATGGGGTGCTCTGGCGACAGTGGCTGGCGGCATCGGCCTCGACGCAACCGCAGGCTGCTCACCGCCCACGCCCCCTTCCCCACCCAACGGCAAGCCCGATTACACGCTGCGGATCGGCAGCGCCACAGTCGAATTGGCGCCGGGCCACGTCGTCTCTACCACCGTCTACAACGGTCAGTTCCCCGGCCCGCTGGTGCGATTCAAAGAAGGCCAACGGACCTGGGTGGACATCTACAACGACACCGACACCCCCGAACAATTGCACTGGCACGGCCAACAGATCGGCGTCGATGTCGACGGTTCCGCCGAAGAGGGCACGCCCTACATCCCGGCGCACGGCATGCGGCGCATCACGTTTGTTCCCGGCCCGGCCGGCTTCCGCTTGTATCACACCCACGTGGTCGCCCGGGCCGATCTGTCCCGGGGCCAGTACAACGGCGAAGTCGGCCCGGTTTTCATCGAACCCAAACAAAACCCCGGCGCCTATGACCAAGAGATCTTCTTGACGCTCAAAGAGTTTGAGCCCACGTTCAGTCGCGGCGGCGACATGCCCAGCGATTTCCTGGCCGGCGCTGTAGACCCCGACCTCAAAGCGAAAGGCGAATCCGCGATGGCGGCCTCGCTCGGCCGCGGCGACCCGCGCGGCAACGAGGTGAGCTACGGGGCGTTTGCAATCAACGGGCGGATGCTCGGCCACGGCGATCCCATCCGGGTGCAGACCGGTCAGCGCGTGCTGCTGCACATCCTCAACGGCAGCGCGACCGAGTCGCGCAGTTTGGCACTGCCCGGGCACACGTTCACCGTCATCGCGCTGGACGGCAACCCGGTACCTACCCCGGCGCCCGTCCCGGTGCTGTGGCTCGGTGCCGCGGAACGCGTTTCAGCGCTCGTCACGATGACCAACCCGGGTGTGTGGATACTGGGCGATCTCTCTGACGACGACCGCGGCCACGGGATGGGCGTGGTCGTGGAATATGCCGGGCACGGCGGTGACCCGCAATGGGCGGCGCCGCCGCCGTTCCAATGGGATTACCGGATGTTCGCACCACCCAACCCCACACCCGCTGCGCTACCCGATCACACCATCGAGATGCTGATCGAGAAACGCAACGCCGCAGACGCCGGCTTCAACGTCTGGACGATCAACGGCACAGCGTTTTCCATGGACTCCAACAAGCCGGTGCTCGACCTGCAACGCAGCCAGCGCTACCGGCTGCGCTTCCGCAATGCCAGTGACGACCTGCACCCGATGCATCTGCACCGGAACACCTTTGAAATCACGCATATCGCCGGCACACCGACCAATGGCGTACGCAAGGACGTCGCGATGCTCGGCGGCTACCAGAGCATGGACATCGACTTTGTCGCCGATCAACCCGGTCTCTCACTGCTGCACTGCCATCAGCAGATTCACATGGACTACGGACTCATGGTGCTGCTGAATACCACCTGAATGACAACGAGCGGCGTACCGAGGCGGTCCACTGGCGGCCATCCCAATAGCGCTCGGCTTCGCCGGCAGAGGGGTCGGGGTACCAGCCAGGCGGCGGCAAGGTCGGCGGCGAACCCCACGGACTCTGAACCCCGGAAAGGCGCTGAGGACGCCTTTTCCTCAACACGATGATCGAAGCAACCGCCCACGCCACAATGAGGGTGCCAACGAAAACGCCCACACCATCCCCAGGCGACTGGGATCCATGGGCGCACGCTGGCACCGGCATCCCCCCGCCGAGAGCGAATTGCGAAAGCGTTAAACCGGCGTCTACCCGTCGAGGGCGAGGTCCTTGCGGAAGCGCTGCATCCCGTCGATCTTGTCGTCCAGGGACGCCTCGGGGCCGGCATAGAACATCCACGGCATGGTGATGATGCCGGTGATCCCGGCGTCCGCGACGCGCTGATAATCGGCGATGGTGAAGGCATCGGTCAGCGGTGTCAGGATCGTGAAATCCTGCATGGACAACCCGTTTTCGGAGCGCATCTGACGAAGCTGGCCCACCGCCTCGATGGCACGCTCGGTCTTGATCAGGTCGCCGATCCAGCCGTCGTTGCGAGCGGCGCGCCGCAACGCGAAGTCGCTGAGCCCGCCGACGTAGACCGGTATCCGCGGCGGGGTCGGTTGCATCTCCAGGCGCGGCGCCGTGTAAAACTCGCCGTCGAATTCCGTCCAGCCCGGTTCCCACAGCGCGCGCATCAGGTCGAGCATCTCGTCGGTGCGCTTGCCGCGGGCGGCGAACTGCTCACCCATCAAAGCGAATTCCTCTTCGCACCAACCCACGCCGACACCGAGCTCCACCCGACCAGACGCCAAAACCGCAGCCGTGCCAATGGCTTTGGCCGCCGAGTAGGGATTGCGCATCGCGGGAATGTAGACGGTGGTGACAAATCGGACCCGCGTCGTGACCTGCGCGAGGGCGCCCACGAGCACCCACGGATCGGGCCAATCGGTGAACGGCTGCCAACGTCGCTGCCCGTCCTTGGTGTACGGGTACGGGGTGTCCAGGGTCTCCAGGTTGACGACGTGGTCCGGGATCCCGATGCCGTCGTAGCCCAGTTCGTCAGCCGCCTTCGCGATCTCGATGATCTCGCGCGTGTTCAAGAAGGCGCTGCTGATGTAGAACTTCATTCGGCCTCCCGTGCCCACGCCGGCTGGATGAAGACACCTTCGGCCTCCACGGTGATCCCCGCGGCATCCGCAATATAGCCGCGCGCATAGGTTTTGACGCCCTCGGTGCGATCGTGGAACGCCTCGGCGCGAAGCGGTCCCAGCGGAGTCCCCCGCAGATATTTCACCGTGATGGTTCCGGTGAAACGCGGCTTGGTCATCCCCTCACTGGCGACCTCGCCGAGGATGTGGTCGAGAAGCAGGGCGCTGACCCCGCCATGCACCAGGCCGGGTGGGCCCTCGTAGGCCGCCCCGAGAACGAACTCGCTCCAGCAGCGTCCGTCCTCCTCGCGGTGCACGACCATCGGCGGGGCGATCGGGTTGCACGGCCCAATTGCCGCGTTGGCCAACGGAACCGGGTGGCCGTCGGTGACAAAGCTCACCTTGGTGGGCCGAGTCTTCTCGCGCAACGCCCGCGTCGCCGCCTCGATCGCCGCCCGGGCGTCCTCGACGACGTCGTCGTCGGCCTGGGTCCAGATGGTGGCGTCGATGAGATCCCGGACGGCCCCAGCCAACGGCGCGTACAGTGTTTTCACCCGATCAAGCTCAGCGGCGCTCAACACCTCGAAACTGGGCCCGAAGCCGGCCGCTTCTTGACTCAACTCCCGAACACCCTGCGCACCACGGCTTTCGCGCGCCGCGTCACACGCAGATAGTTGTCCAAAAATGCGCTGCCGTCGTCGTTCGGCCAGCCGGCGGCCACCGCCACCGCGTTGAGTTGACGCCCGGGTCCCGGCAGCTGGTCGGTGGGCTTACCCCGAACCAGGACCAGCGCGTTGCGGGCGCGGGTGGCCGTCAACCACGCTTCGCGCAGCAGGTCGACTTCCTCGGCCTCAACCAGGCCGGCCGCGGCGATGGCATCCAGGGATTCCAGCGTGGATGTGTTGTGCAGGGCCGGGATTTCGTGCGCATGGCGTAGTTGCATCAACTGCACGGTCCATTCGATGTCGGCCAGGCCACCGCGGCCCAGCTTGGTGTGGGTGTTCGGGTCGGCGCCGCGAGGCAGCCGCTCGGATTCGACACGGGCTTTCATGCGGCGAATCCCCTGCACCGCTTCGGCGGACACGCCGTGGGGCGGATACCGCGTCTGGTCGGCCATCAGCAGGAACCGTTGGCCGAGCTCCGCGTCGCCGGCGACTGCGTGCGCGCGCAGCAACGCCTGAATCTCCCACGGCTGCGCCCACTGCTCGTAGTAGGCGGTATAGGCGGCCAGTGTGCGGACCAGCGGACCGGCGCGGCCCTCGGGCCGCAGATTGGCGTCGACCTCCAGCGGCGGGTCGACGCTGGGGGTCCCCAGCAGCGAGCGGACCTGCTCGGCGATCGACGTCGACCACCGGATAGCCAGCGGTTCCTCGACACCCGGGACCGGCTCGCAGACGAAGATGACGTCGGCGTCCGAGCCGTAACCCAGCTCGGCACCGCCCAGCCGGCCCATCCCGATCACGGCGATGGCCGCCGGCGCCCGACCGTCTTCGGGCAGGTTGGCCCGGATCAAAGCGTCCAAAGCGGCCTGCAGCACGGCCACCCACACCGACGTGAGCGCCTTGCACACCTCGGTGACCTCGAGCAAGCCCAGCAGGTCCGCCGAACCGATGCGGGCCAGCTCACGACGGCGCAGGTTACGTGCCGCGGCGATCGCCCGCACCGGGTCGGGGTGCCGGCCCGCCGAGGTGATCAGCGCGCGGGCCACCCCGGCGGGTTCGGTCTCGAGCAGCTTGGGACCGGCCGGCCCGTCGCTGTAACTCTGAATTACCTCGGGCGCGCGCATCAACAGATCCGGCACGTAGGCCGACGTCCCGAGCACGTGCATCAGCCGCTTGGCCACCGCCGGCTTGTCCCGCAGCGTGGCCAGGTACCAGGTTTGCGCCGAAGCCGCCTCGCTGAGTCGCCGGTAGGCCAGCAGCCCGCCGTCGGGATCCGGGGTGTATGACATCCAGTCCAGCAACCTGGGCAGCAGCACGGCCTGCACCCGCCCGCGGCGTCCACTCTGGTTGACCAGCGCCGACATGTGTTTCAACGCGGTCTGCGGACCCTCGTAGCCCAGCGCGGCCAGCTGCCGCTCCGCAGCCTTCGAGGTCATGCCGTGCACCATTTCCAGCCCCGCCGGCCCGATCGACTCCAGCAGCGGCTGATAGAAGAGCTTGGCGTGCAACCGGGACACCCGGTGGTTCTGGTGTTTGAGTTGCTCGCGCAGTACGCCCGCCGCGTCGTGCCGGCCGTCGGGGCGGATGTGGGCCGCGCGGGCCAGCCACCGCACGGCCTCGTCGTCGGATTCCACGGGCAGCAGGTGGGTGCGCTTGAGCCGCTGTAGCTGCAGCCGGTGCTCGAGCAGCCGGAGGAACTCGTAGGACGCGGTCATGTTGGCGGCATCCTCACGCCCGATGTAGCCGCCCTCGCCCAACGCCGCGAGCGCATCCACCGTGGAGGCCACGTGCAGCGACTCGTCGCTGCGGCCGTGCACCAGCTGCAGCAGTTGCACCGCGAACTCGACGTCGCGCAGCCCACCGCTACCGAGTTTGAGCTCGCGGCCGCGGACGTCGGCGGGCACCAGCTGCTCCACCCGTCGGCGCATGGCCTGCACCTCGGTCACGAAATCCTCACGCTCGCAGGCGATCCAGACCATGGGCAGCACCGCGGCCAGGTAGCGCTCGCCGAGCTCGGCGTCGCCCACCGCCGCCCGGGCTTTCATCAGCGCCTGGAACTCCCAGGTTTTGGCCCAGCGCTGGTAGTACGCGACGTGCGAGTCGACGGTGCGGACCAGCTCACCGCTGCGGCCTTCCGGCCGCAGCCCCGCATCCACCTGAAAGAACGCATCCGAAGCAATCCGCATCATCTCGCTGGCCACCCGCGCCGTCAGCGCATCGGCCTGTTCGGCGACGAAGATGACGTCGACGTCGCTGACGTAGTTCAATTCACGGGCACCGCATTTGCCCATCGCGATGACCGCCAGCCGCGGTGGGGTGCGGTCGCCAGCGCACACGGTTGCCTCGGCCACCCGCAGCGCGGCCGCCAGCGCGGCATCGGCGGTGTCGGCGAGCTGCGCGCCGACCACGGTGAACGGCACCACCGGCTCGTCTTCGACCGTTGGGGCCAGGTCCAGTCCGGCCAGCACTAAAAGTTGGTCGCGATACACAGTGCGCAAGCGGGATACCGCCGAGCCCAGCACCACCGACGCCTCGTCCAACGACTCATCAACACACGCGTCAAAGGTCTCGCGTCGCTGTTCTCGGGTGGGCAGTGTGACCCTGCCCCGCAACAGCTTCCAGGACTGCGGATGGGCGACCAGGTGATCACCCAGCGCCAGCGACGAGCCGAGCACGGCGAACAGCCGCCCGCGCAGGCCGCGATCGGTGAGCAGAGCCGCGGCGAGCTCGTCCCATCCAGTGTCGGGGTTCTCCTGCAGCCGAACCAGCGCACGCAACGCGGCGTCGGCGTCGGGCGCGCGCGACAGCGCCCACAAGAGGTCGACGTGAGCTCGGTCGTCTTGATCGGACCAACCCAGCTGTGCCAGACGCTCGCTCGCGGGCGGATCGACTAGTCCGAGCCGACCGACGCTGGGCAGCTTGGGGCGCTGCGTCGCGGGTTTGGTCACGTCCACGACGGTAGCGCAAGCGCCGCGCCGACCGAACCGACCGGCGGCTATTTGGCTAAAGCGACAGGTAGGTCTTCAGCTCGTAGGGCGTGACGTGGCTGCGGTAGTTCGACCACTCCGTACGCTTGTTGCGCAAGAAGAAGTCAAACACGTGCTCCCCCAACGCTTCCGCGACCAGTTCGGAGGCCTCCATGGCGTGCAGAGCACTGTCGAGGCTGGTCGGCAACTCGCGGTAGCCCATCGTGCGGCGTTCCTCGGGGGTCAGATCCCACACGTTGTCCTCGGCCTGCGGCCCCAGCACGTAGCCCTTCTCCACGCCGCGCAATCCGGCGGCCAGCAGCACGGCGAACGCCAGGTAGGGGTTGCAGGCCGAATCGGGGCTGCGCACCTCGATCCGTCGCGACGACGTCTTGTGCGGCGTGTACATCGGGACCCTCACCAAGGCGGACCGGTTGGCCGCGCCCCAGGAAGCGGCGGTGGGCGCCTCGCCGCCGACCACCAGCCGCTTGTAGGAGTTGACCCATTGGTTGGTGACCGCGCTGATCTCAGAGGCATGCTCGAGGATCCCGGCGATGAACGACTTGCCCACGTCCGAGAGCTGCAGCGGGTCGTCGTCGCTGTGGAAGGCGTTGACGTCGCCTTCGAACAGGCTCATGTGGGTGTGCATCGCCGATCCGGGGTGTTGCGCGAACGGCTTGGGCATGAACGAGGCCCGGGCGCCGTTTTCGATCGCGACTTCCTTAATTACGTAGCGGAACGTCATCACGTTGTCGGCCATCGACAGCGCGTCGGCGAAGCGCAGGTCGATCTCCTGCTGGCCGGGTGCGCCTTCGTGGTGGCTGAACTCCACCGAGATGCCCATGAATTCCAGCGCGTCGATCGCGTGCCGGCGGAAGTTAGACGCGGAGTCGTGCACCGCCTGGTCGAAGTAGCCGGCGTTGTCGACCGGGATGGGCGACGCCCCTTCCTCGGCACCGGGCTCGAGCAGGAAGAATTCGATCTCCGGGTGCACATAGCAGGAAAAACCGAGTTCGTTGGCCTTCTGCAGCTGACGGCGCAGCACGTGGCGCGGGTCGGCCCAGGACGGCGAGCCGTCGGGCATGGTGATGTCGCAGAACATCCGCGCCGAGTGGTGGTGACCGCCGGACTCCCACGGCAGCACCTGGAAGGTCGACGGGTCCGGGTGCGCGACGGTGTCGGACTCCGACACCCGCGCGAAGCCCTCGATCGAAGACCCGTCGAAGCCGATTCCCTCCTCGAAGGCGCCCTCTAACTCCGCAGGCGCAATCGCGACCGACTTGAGGTAACCGAGCACGTCGGTGAACCACAGCCGGACGAAGCGAATGTCGCGTTCCTCGAGCGTGCGGAGGACGAATTCCTTCTGTCGATCCATAACCCGAACAGTAAGCAATGGCTGTTAAATCCGTGTTACCAGGGCCAGCCCAGAAGCATTGCCGGGCGTTAGAGCTGCCTTACTGCTGCGCGCACCGCAACAACGGAGGTGGCAGCGTCTGGTCGACGAAGTAGGCCGTCACCGCGTTGTCGACGCACTGGTTGCCGTCGAAAACCACGGTGTGTTGGGTGCCGTCGTAGGTGATCAGCGGGGCTCCCAGTTGGTGGGCCAGGTTCACCCCGGCCTGATACGGGGTGGCCGGGTCGTGCGTGGTGGAGACGACGACGACCTTGCCCAGCGGGACCGCCGGTGCGGGGTGCGGCGCCATCGTCGCCGGCAACGGCCACATTCCGCAGATGTCACGCGGCGCGTGCCCGGTGAACTGCCCGTAGGACAGGAACGGAGCGGCCTGGCGGAGCTGTTGGTCGGCGGCCACCCAGCTCGCCGAATCGGTGGGCGCCGGCGCGTCGACACAGCGGACGCCGTTGAACGCGTCCTGGTCGTTGGTGTAGTGCCCGTTCTTGTCGCGGCCGTCGTAGTCGTCGGCGAGCATCAGCAGGTCACCCGCGTCGCCGCCCCTTTGTAGCCCGAGTAGGCCGCTGGTCAGGTACTTCCAGTGCTGCGGGGTGTACAGCGCGTTGATGGTGCCGGTGGTGGCGTCGGCGTAACCGAGCCCCCGCGGATCCGACGTCTTACCCGGCTTGACGGCCAGCGGATCCACCAGGGCGTGGTAGCGGTTTACCCATTGGGCCGGGTCGGTGCCCAGCGGGCAGGCGGTCGAGCGCGCACAGTCCGCCGCGTAGGCATTGAATGCGTTCTGGAAGCCCGCCATCTGCTCGACGTTCTCCTGGATCGGACCCTCGGTCGGGTCGATGGCGCCGTCGAGCACCATGGTGCGCACATGGTCGCTGAAGCCCTCGAGGTAGGCGGTGCCTATCGCTGTGCCGTAGCTGTAGCCGAGGTAGTTGATCTGCTCGTCGCCGAGCGCTTGTCGAACCATGTCCATGTCGTGCGCGACGGACGTGGTGCCCGCGTTGGCGAGGAACCCCTTGCCCATCTTGTTGACGCACTCCTGGGCCAGGTTCTGGTAGATCTGCTCGATGTGCGCCACCCCGGCCGGGCTGTAGTCGACCATCGGTTCGCGCCGGTAGGCGTCGAACTCGGCGTCGGTGCGGCACCGCAGCGCCGGTGTCGAGTGGCCGACGCCTCGCGGGTCGAAGCCCACCAGATCGAAATGGCGTGTGATGTCAGTGTTTTGCAGGTCTCCTGCCATCCCGGCGACCATCTCCACCGCCGAAGCTCCTGGCCCGCCCGGATTCACGAAGAGCGATCCGATCCGCTGGCCCGTCGCCGGAATGCGGATCACCGCCAGCTTGGCTTGCGCCCCACCGGGATTGGCGTAGTCGATCGGAACCGACACCGTGGTGCACTTCGCCGTGGCGATCCCACTGGTGTCGTCAATGAATTGACTGCAGCTGCCCCAGTTCTGCTGGGGCGCCGCGGCGGGCTGCGGCGCTTGGGTCTGGCCAGCACCGGGTTCCGGAGTGGCACTCGCAACCGGCAAGGGAGCCAGCAGCCCAAACGAAAGCAGCGCCGAGCTCAACGATCTCAGGCGCGACATGGCTGCCATCGTTGCATCTCCGGATAGTCACGGGCAGCGCGAAAAGGTAACGCCTTGATCTCGTATCGGCTTCTTCGTTAGTAAGGGGAGTGTCAGCACTTCGCGCCGTTAGGCGGTGTGGTACCGGCGATCAGGTAGTCCGTCGCGTAGTCGTCGATGCAGCTGTCGCCCTGGAAGACCACCGTGTGCTGGGTTCCGTCGAAGGTGAGCAACGAGCCGCGGAGCTGGTTGGCCAGCTCGACCCCGGCCTTGTACGGCGTCGCCGGATCGTGGGTGGTTGACACCACCACGGTGGGCGCCAGTCCGGGCGCTGAGACGGTGTGCGGCTTGCTCGTCGGTGGCACCGGCCAGAACGCGCAGGTCCCCAGCGGCGCATTGCCAGTGAACTGTCCCCAGCTCATGAACGGCGCGATCTCGCGGGATCGACGGTCCTCGTCGATGACCTTGGCCCGGTCCGTAATCGCCGGCTGGTCAACACAATTGATCGCTACCCGCGCGTCGGTGGCGTTGCTGTAGTGGCCGTGCGAGTCGCGACGCATGTACATGTCGGCCAGCGCGAGAAGCGTGTCGCCGTGATGGTTGACGAGCTCGGACAGGCCGTCGGTCAGGTGGTGCCACAGCGTCGGTGAGTACAGCGCCATGATGGTGCCCACGATCGCGTCGGAGTAGCCCAATCCGCGTTTGTCATTGGTGGGCACCGGCTTGCCGAGCATCGGGTTGTTCGGGTCGACCAGCGGATCGACCAGGCTGTGGTAGACGTCGGTGGCCTTGCTTGAGTCGGTGCCCAGCGGGCAGGTCGGCTTCTTGGCGCAGTCGGCGGCGTAGTTGTTGAACGCGTCCTGAAATCCCTTGGCCTGCCGCAAATCCGCCTCGATCGGATCGGCATTGGGGTCGACGGCGCCGTCGAGGATCATCGCCCGCACGTGCTGTGGAAACGCCTCGGCGTATGCGGACCCGATCCGGGTGCCGTACGAGTAGCCGAGGTAGGTCAGCTTGTCGTCGCCCAATGCGGCCCGAATCGCATCCAGATCCCTGGCGACGGCGGCGGTGCCGATGTTCCGCAGGAAGTTCTTCCCCATCTTGGCCACACAGCGACCGACGAACTGCTTGGTTTCGTTCTCGATGTGCGCCACGCCCGCGGGGCTGTAGTCGACGTTCGGCTCTGTCCGCAGGCGGTCGTTGTCGGCGTCGGAGTTGCACCAGACCGCGGGCCGCGACGCGCCCACCCCGCGCGGGTCGAATCCGACCAGATCGAACCTTTCCCGGACTCGCTTCGGCAACGTCTGCGCCACGCCCAGCGCGGCCTCGATACCGGACTCGCCGGGACCGCCCGGGTTGATCACCAGCGAACCGATCCGGTCGCCCGCCGCGGGAAAGCGAATCATCGCCAGCGCCGCCACGCCATTGCCGGGGTGGCCGTAGTCGATCGGCACCGCCAGCTTGCCGCACAACGCGCCACCGGGGATTTTCACCGAGCTGCTGGCCGAACGGCACGGTGTCCACTGCACCGGCTGGCCCAGCTTCGGCCCGGCCATCAGCGCGCGCCCGCCGACCACCCGCACGCAGCCCGCCGCCACCAGCGCGACCGCAGCAATCGCCGTCCAGATCAGCAGCGTGCGCGCGATCTTGGCGCGGCGAGACAGGCCCATGCCCACCTATGCTGCCAGAGGCAGCCTGAGATTCTGATTAGCGGCCACCACCACCGCAGCAATCCCACGATGGCACACGATGGCAATTGTCACACCCCCGAGACGGTGCTTTTGCACGCCAGGGATGGCAGACTGGCATGGTCAAGCGAACCCGGGGACCCCGATACGGGCCACGAGGATCGACCGGACCACACCACTAGGGACAGCGATGTCTGAGCAGAATGTCTATGGCGCTGGCAGCCCGACCTCTTCGGGGCCGTCCGCTCCCAGGACCAAGATCCGCACCCACCACCTTCAGACGATGAAAGCCGAAGGCCACAAGTGGGCGATGCTCACGGCCTACGACTATTCGACCGCCCGGGTTTTCGACGAGGCAGGCATCCCGGTGCTGCTGGTCGGCGATTCGGCGGCCAATGTCGTCTACGGCTACGACACCACCGTCCCGGTCTCCATCGACGAGCTGATCCCGCTAGTCCGCGGGGTGGTCCGGGGTGCTCCGCACGCCCTGGTCGTCGCGGACCTGCCGTTCGGCAGCTACGAGGCCGGACCGGCCGCCGCCTTGGCGTCCGCCACCCGCTTCATGAAGGAGGCCGGCGCGCACGCCGTCAAGCTCGAGGGCGGTGAGCGGGTCGCCGAGCAAATCGCCTGCCTGACCGCGGCCGGCATCCCGGTGATGGCACACATCGGCTTCACCCCGCAAAGCGTCAACACCCTCGGCGGCTTCCGGGTGCAGGGTCGCGGCGACGCGGCGGAGCAGACCGTGCACGACGCGATCGCCGTCGCCGAAGCCGGAGCATTTGCCGTCGTGATGGAGATGGTGCCGGCCGAATTGGCCACCCAGATCACCGGCAAGCTCACGATCCCGACCGTCGGCATCGGGGCCGGTCCCAACTGCGACGGCCAGGTCCTGGTCTGGCAGGACATGGCCGGTCTGAACAGCGGCAAGGCCCCCCGCTTCGTCAAGCGCTACGCCGACATCGCCAGCGAATTACGCCGCGCCGCAACGCAATACGCAGAAGATGTGGCCGGCGGGGTGTTCCCGGCTGACGAGCACTGCTTTTAGATCATCCCTCGTCGTCGGCGCTTGGGCCGACTTGGCAACGGCTGCGAAAATCTTTCATCGGCTGGCGGATGCCCTCTAGATCAGCGTGTACCTGCGGATTGGCATCCATGTACTGCTGAAGCTTGGCGCGCATGTCGCTGCGCGGGGTGCCCTTCAAGCCGGTGAAGAAGTCGTTGACGTCCGGGTGCTGGAAGAGATACACCGACGTCGCCGCCGCGACGCCGGTAGCCACTTGGGCCATGTCGGCCGCTGTGCAATTCGGTCCCACCGGTGCGGGAACCGGATCCGCCATTGCAACGGGGGCCACGGGGGCAACGAAAAGCATTGCGCCGCTTATCGCACCGGCGGCGACGACCGTACACCTGGATAACATCATGGGCATCTCCTTCTCGCAGGTACCCAAAGATAAGCCGTCGCGGCACGCCGCATGGACCAAATCCCGCGATACGACGGCTCGCCGACCACCGCTGCGGGTAGCCCGTAACCCAGATGTGGCACGCTAGGGTCCCTATTCACGACCACTGCCAACCATCTTTGAGGGCACCAGACGCGCCCTCACCGGAGGGGAGAAATGCCGGGAAACGCGCCCGAAACCTCACGTCATCTCGAGGTGGAGCGCAAGTTCGACGTCGACGAATCGACAGTGTCGCCGTCGTTTGAGGGCATCGCCGCGGTGGGCCGCGTCGAGAAGTCGCCGGTCCAGTCGCTCGACGCGATGTACTTCGACACCCCGGCCCACGACCTGGCACGGAACAAGATCACGCTGCGACGCCGCACCGGTGGCGCCGACGCCGGTTGGCACCTGAAGTTGCCGTCCGGACCCGACGCGCGCACCGAGGTCCGCGCGCCGCTGGACGCCTCCGACGAGGCCACCGTGCCAAGCCAGCTGCTGGATGTGGTGCTAGCGATTGTTCGCGACCGCCCGCTCGAGCCGGTCGCACGCATCACCACCCACCGGGAAAACCAGGTGCTGTACGGCGTCGATGGCGCAGCGTTGGCGGAGTTCAGCAACGACCACGTCACCGCGTGGTCGGCGGGCACTCCCGGGGACGACGAGTCGCCGCCGGCCGAGCAGCAGTGGCGCGAATGGGAACTGGAGCTGGTCGCCGAGAATGGGACCGCCGACACCGAGCTGCTGAACCGGCTGAGCAACCGGCTCCTCGATGCCGGCGCGGCACCCGCCGGTCACGGCTCCAAGCTCGCGCGCGTGCTCGGCGAGACGTCAGCGTCCCACGGGACGGAGCCGGCCACTGATTTCGTGGACCCACTGCACCGCGCGGTGGCCGAGCAGGTCGAGCAGCTGCTGGTCTGGGATCGCGCCGTGCGCGCTGACGCCCCCGACTCCGTGCACCAGATGCGGGTGACCACCCGCAAGATCCGCAGCCTGCTGCGCGACGCGCAGGACTCGTCCGGATCAACCGATACCGAGTGGGTGCAGGCCGAACTGCGCGAGCTCGCCGCCGTGTTGGGGGTGGCGCGCGACGCCGAAGTGCTCGCCGAGCGCTACCAGCGGCAGCTGGACGAGTTGGCGCCCGATCTGGTCCGCGGACCGATCCGGGAACGTCTGGTCAAGGGTGCGCACCGCAGGTATCAGACCGGGTTGCGGCGCTCGCTGATCGCGATGCGCTCGGAGCGATACTTCCGGCTGCTCGACGCCCTCGACTCGTGGGTGGCCGAAGTCGCCGCTCCCCCCGCCGGGGAGGAACCGGCGCCGGTGACGATTGACACGGCCTATAAAAAGGTCCGCAAGGCGGCTAAAGCCGCCAAGGAAGTTGAGGCAGCTGAGCAGGCAGAAGCCTCGCCGGACGAGGCCGGCGAGCACCACGCCGACGAGGCGCTACACCGCATCCGTAAGCGCGCCAAGCGATTGCGTTACACGGCGGCGGCCACCGGCGCGGACAAGGTGGCCGAACAGGCCAAGGCGATCCAGTCCTTGCTCGGCGACCACCAGGACAGCGTCGTCTGCCGCGAACACCTGATACAGCAGACCGAGGCCGCGCACATCGCCGGCGAGAACACCTTTACCTACGGCCTGTTGTTCCAGCGCGAGGCCGACCTGGCCGAAAGCTGCCATCAGCAGCTGGACGGCGCGCTGCGCAAGCTCGCCAAGGCGGTGAAGAAGGCTCGTTAGCGCGGCCCGATCGGCTGCGGGGCGGACGAGCTGGCCTGTAAGCCGGATTCTGTTATCTGGGCGTTTGTACCGTTTAGCTGTGTTGGCGGCGTTGTAACGGTGCAGGTCAGAGTGTTGGTTGTGTTGGCTAATGAAAGCGGTTGTCAGCTCTACTGCGGACGATCTGCGGACGGTGGCCCGTACCTTGCCCCCCTTCCCTATGGGTCAGGTTCACCAGGACGAGGGCGATGAGGGTCGAACCGGCGCATGCCGCCGTGTCGCACGCCGCCGTGGATCTGGTGGTGCTGTCGGACTACCTGTTCGCCGACCCGCGCATGGTGCGCGATCTGCACAGCCGGGGCGTGCCGCACCTTCCGGTTCGAGTGCGAGACGGAATCGGCCTGGTGGGCCCTCTGGTCATTCCCGGAGTGACCAGCTGCCTGGGCAATCACTGACTGGAATTACCTGGGTAGAGGACGACGCCACCACGACCATCACCTATTTGCAGACCCGGATAGTCGCTATGCCGGGCCGATACTTTCTTCCGCGACAGCGCCAACTAGAAGTTTGGACACAGATCGGCTTTGGCATAGTAAACGAGTTCGTTGGCCTGTTGGGGGGTGAGCCCATCAGCGCCCCGGACGGTGTCGGAGCGTTGCAGCGACGCGGCCGCTAGCTCGCCGGGAGGTTCGCCGTCCCATATTGCGTTGCACAATCCCTGGCCCACCTGCAACAGCGCCGCGTCACCGCCATCGAAATCCTGGATCCCGACGTGGTGCATCTCGTTGAGATAGTTGTGCCCGTCGTTGAGATAGGAGGCGGCGTCAGCCTGAGCCGGGCTGGCCCAGACGACCCCGGCGACCAGAAGTGGGCCACTTGCCAACGCTAAGCCCATAAATCGGCGAAAGCGCCTCTCTAACGCCATAGCCGTTCTCCTTTGAGGTAGATGAAGTAAACGCAGTTCCCTTAGGGCCAGCAGTCCGGACACACCCACGCAAATACCTTGCTCCTGCGAGACACCACTGGGCGCGGGATCACGCCGACAGCCGACTCGGCACGACAGCCTCCGGTGCTTCAGTTTGGTTGGGCCGCGATGCGCGCAGTGCCACTGCCGACTGGGCACGCCGCTGACCGCCGCGATAATTCACGTAGTACTGATCGACTTCCTCTTGACGGAGGGGTTCGGAGAAGATGCTCACGTCGTCCGTGAAGCTGGCCGAGTCAACGCAGGGAAGGCGATCCCCGCCCCCCTTGCGGAAACCCACCACGGCTGCGACAAGTGAACCGCCCAGCGCCACACCGGCGACTGCGGCCCAACCACTTCGGTAGGCCAAAGCCACTACGAACAGCCCGAGCAGGGCGAACGCGAGAAGCAGAAACAGATACCCCATGAATGGGTTTTCGCAGCGGCCAACACGGCCTGCACTTTCGTGTCCCTTGCTGGTTAGACGGTTCATGCTCTTGATGGTTCGCCGCCCAACCGGCATTCAGTAGAGGTGTTGATCTTGTGGGGCCACAAAGCTCCGTTGTGCCCATCACTGCCGGATGCTTTGGTGGTCGATCGGCATCCGCGCTGGCGAACGACCCCACATTCACGAGCTGTCTGGACAAGCACAGCATGGAACCACTCATCGAGCATTAGCTCGCAGTGAACTGGCTCAGATCGTAGATGCCGAGGCTTTTTTCGATATCGGCGACTTTGTCGACCACCCCTTGAAAGCCGGTCTGGCCGAAGCGCCGATGCTCCTCGTCTTCAAAAGTCTCCGCCATGTCGCGAAACTGCACAGCGGGCACCACGTCGCGTAATGCGGGGAAAACGACCGTGTCTTCGCGAGCCTCATGCGGCTCATACATCCGGATGAACGCTGCCATGTCCTGCGCCAGGGCATCTCGCGCAGGCTGGTCGGGGGCTGCTGCTGCAGGAGTGGCGGCGAGCACCCGATCGGTGAGCGTGCGACCGCGCTGGTGCTGCGTGCGCAATATGGCGGTGATGTCGTTGAGCTTGCTCGCCTGTTCCAGCTTAGGAAAGACATACGTCTCTTCCAGCTGCTCGTGATAGTCCTCGATGAAGCTTCGAATAATCCCCGCGCTCGCGTTGAGTGCTTGAACGGGAGCTTGATCGCCAGCCTGCAGGCGGCGGATACCTTCTCGATAGATCAGCAATACGCGCTTGAGCACTCCATGCTCACGCATCAAGTCTTCAGGTGGAGTGACCGACACTTCCTCTTCGGCGGGTGCGCCGGGCTGGCCTGCTTTGGGCTGCGGGCCGCCGCATGCCGATAGGGCGATCACACCGGCTGCCGATATCGAGGTCCCGAGGAGTTGGCGTCGACCCATGGCGGGCAGTTGCTCTGTCACGGTCACACCTTCCTTAGCTGTGTCCATCACAGGATCGCCAGCGTAAGCGGTCGGCACAAGGCCATGTGGCGACCAGCTCGCGTCAAGGACGACCAACACGTTAAGTACCCGGTAAATAGATCTTGGCCAACGCCAGCGCGACGGCGGCCACGGTTATTCCAGTCGATGGCATCGGCGCACCCCTTGCGACGACTGTCTTCGCTCCCAGCCTTTGCGCGAGCGCCGCGTCCGTCGGCTTCCCCGCAGCGCTTGTGCGTGTGCGCAGCCACGACTAGCTTCCTAATCGCGTCGGTCGGCGCGATCAGGGAACTCCGGAGAGGTCTCCTGGCGATGGCTAGTCCACAGTTGCAACAGGTGATCGACTCGATCAAAGCCCTGTCGGGTATGGCGTCTGGCGCAAGCGTTGCGGAGTTGCGCGAGACCAACGAACAGATGGCGCGGCCCCCGGAACCCGACGTCGTAAGTGAACCCGTTGATGCCAATGGGGTCAGCGCGGCATGGATCAGCGCGCCCGGTGCAGCAGCGGATCGCGCCGTGCTCTACCTGCATGGTGGTGGCTACATCATGGGCTCGCTGAACACCCACCGTGATCTGATGGGCCGCATCTCGCGTGCCGCACAGGCGCGGGTGCTGGGACTGGACTATCGCCTTGCACCCGAGCATCCGTTTCCGGCGGCGGTGGACGACACCCTCGCGGGCTACCGGTTCTTGCTTGAACAGGGGCTAGCACCCGAACGGCTTGCGATAGCGGGGGATTCGGCAGGCGGCGCTTTGACGCTCGCGGCGCTGATTGCTGGCCGCGACGCCGGACTGCCGATGGCCGGGGCGGCGGTGTGCCTGTCGCCGTTTCTGGATTTGGAGGGCACCGGCGAGTCGATCAAGACGCGGGCGGACGTCGATCCGATTGCCACGCCCGAGGTCATCGACGTGTGGGCGAAGGCCTACCTAGCTGGGGCGGATCCCCGCAGCCCGCTGGCCAATCCGCTGTATGCCGATCTTCACGGATTGCCACCGCTGCTGATCCAGGTTGGCGATCATGAGGTTCTGCTCGACGACTCAACCCGCCTCGCGGAACGTGCGCAAGTAGCCGGAGTCCAAGTAACGCTTGAAGTTTGGCCGGAGATGATCCATCGCTGGCACAGCTACGCCAGCGTGCTGCCGGAAGGTCAGCAAGCCATTGAGGACATCGGCACGTTCATCCGCGAGCAGATTCCCTAGCAGGCTCTAGCTGTCGCCCAAGCAATCCGGAGCGTCGGAGGCAAACAACCACGCCAGGAGGTTGAGCAATGAACCCTGACGATCTTCCTGTTCAGCGGCAGGCAGCGCCGAACGGCCCACCGAACATTCTGTATGTCCACATCGACAACCTCGGCATGGGTGAGCTGGGCTGCTATGGCGGAGGCATCCTGCGCGGCGCAGAAACGGCCCGGCTGGACCGCTTCGCCAGCGAAGGACTGCAACTCCTTAATTTCGCGCCCGAAGCCCAGTGCACGCCGACCCGCTCGGCCCTGCTGACCGGGCGCTACGCCATCCGCTCCGGCAACGGCTCGGTGCAACTGCCGGGCCTGCCCGGCGGTTTGGTGGCCTGGGAGAAGACCACGGGTGACATCTTGTCGGCGGCGGGTTACGCCACGGCCATCTATGGCAAGTGGCACATCGGCGACGAGCCGGGGCGCTACCCCACCGACCACGGGTTCGACGAGTGGTATGGCATCCCGCACAGCTACGACGAATGCCTGTGGCCCGACGACCCCCTCTACGATCCCGACCGCGACCCTATGTCGTTCGTCGTTTCGGCTAGTAAAGGCGGTCCGGTCGAGAACCTCGAACAACTGACGTTGGCGGTGCGCCGCGACATCGACCGCGAATACCTCACGCGGGCCGAGGCGTTCATTCGGCGCAGCATCGCCTCCGGCGCACCATTTTACGTCTATTTCAATCACTCGATGCTGCATCTGCCGACCGTGCCGCGCGACGAATTCAAGGGGAGCAGCGGTGCCGGTGACTGGGCGGATTGCCTGCTGGAAATGGATGCCGATTTCGGGACACTGCTCGACCTGCTCGATGAATTGAACATCGCCGACAACACGATCGTCGTCTTCGCCGGTGACAACGGCCCCGAGGACACGTTGCCCTGGCGAGGGACCGCCGGTTTCTGGGAAGGCTCGTATTTCACCGGCATGGAAGGCTCGCTGCGAACACCGTGTCTGATCCGCTGGCCTGGACACGTCGCACCGGGACGGGTCAGCAACGAGATCGTGCACGTCACCGATATGTTCACCACACTGGTCCGCTGGGCTGGCTGTGAGGTGCCCGCCGACCGGGTGATCGACGGTATGGATCAGGGTGCGTTCTTCTGCGGCGACCAGGACCGGTCGAACCGGCAAGGATTCTTGTTCTGGAACGGCGACAAGCTCTATGGGGTCAAGTGGCAGAACTTCAAAACGGTCTTCGTCGAGCAGCGCCAGTTCTTCGACTCGTCGCCGCCTTACGCCAATCCGCGCATCATCAATCTGCTGACCGATCCGAAGGAACGTGAACCCGTCGACTCTCCTCACCTACACACTTGGGTCGTGGCGCATTTCACCCGGCTTATCGCGCAGTTCCAGGCCAGTCTCCAACGCGAGCCGCTCATCCCATTTGGCGCGCCGCTCAACTTCGTCCCCGCAGCCGCCCAGGACAACTGACGTATCCCGTAAGCAGTTACTGATGGGCTCGGCCACGCCAGCGCTGTCGAGACGCTGGACACCTACAGCCATCTGTGGCCCGATTCTGATGACCGGACGCGGGACGCGATTGATTCGGTGCTCGGATCTACTGCGGACGCACTGCGGACGGAGGCGGCTCCGACTAGGTGAATATGCAGGTCGCAGACGTAAGGCGGACGAGTTGGCCTGTAAGCCGGATTCTGTTCCCCGCCGCCGCGGCGTGAGCAACGGCGGCGCGGCGGCGACCATCCATCTGGACACACCGTTGCCGGGTGCCTCGAGCGGCCTACCCGCAGGCTCGGGCGAGCAGCCCTCGAACGCCTGCGCGGCCGCACTCGGTGCGGCCTTCCTGGCCTTGCTTCGGGTGGGGTTTGCCAAGCCACCCCGGTCACCCGGGATGCTGGTGCGCTCTTACCGCACCGTTTCACCCTTACCACCGCGAAGGTGGCGGTCTGTTTTCTGTGGCACTTTCCCGCGAGTCACCTCGGATTGCTGTTAGCAATCACCCCGCTCTGTGAAGTCCGGACTTTCCTCGACTGAATCAGCCGCGGCCGCCCGGCCAACTCGTCCGCGTCCAACCACGGTACTCGCCGCGTAATGCGCAGACCAGCAGCAAACGTAGCCGGTAGCTCGCCAGTGAGGCTGGTGCTCGCCCGCGAGTGTGGGCCCTAGGTACGTAAAGCCTCGATTTGGCATGCATAACCCCCACACTCGGCGAGCCGGGTCAGCGGCAATCGGAGCCGTTCAATCCCGGTCGTAATGGCAGACCGCTTCCAGCATCAGCCCGAACGGATCCAGCCAGAACGTCGCGAAATACGGGGGCGGATATTGCGGAAACGGCTGTGGCTCATGGAGCACTTCGCCGCCCAGCCGCTGCACGAATTGATGAACCTCGTGCACGGCTGATCGGGTCTTCACCATGAAGGCGAGATGCTGCAGGCCGACGCGATGCCGCGAATACGAACCATCCTCAGCCGCGGGATAAAAGAAGATGAACGTCCCCGGTTTGCCGCCGGCCGGGCGAAAGGCGAATTGATCCCCGGCGGCGAGGAAGGGCTCGAAGCCCACCAGCGGCATCAACTGGTCGTAGTAGCTTTTCGCGGCGGAGAGGTCGGGGACGTTGACGCCGAGATGCCCGAGCATGACCCTATTTAACTAGCCGAAGCACACCACGCTGCGCGCTCCGCGTCCGGCGGCCATGTCCGTGAATGCGGCTTCGACGTCGTCGATGCCGATGCGCCGGGTCACCAGCGCCTCGAGGTCCAGCTGGCCGCGCCGGGCCAGTTCGGCGAGCATCGGGATATCGCGCGGCGGATCGCTGGCGCCGTAAACGCTGCCCTGGATCGCCTTGCCGTCGGTCATCAACGACAGCGCGGGAAACGTCGCCTCGTCGGTGATGCCGGCCGCACCCACGAGGGTGACCTTGCCGCCGCGACGGGTGGCGTCATAGGCCGCGCGGATCGTGGCGGGCTTGCCGACCACCTCTATTCCGTGATCGACACCCGCCCCGCCGGTGAGGCCGCGCACGGCTTCGGTCAGGTCGGCTTCGCTGGCGTCGACGGTGTCGGTCGCGCCGTTGGCCACCGCGGCCGGAAGCTGAGCCGCCACCCGGTCGGCGGCGATGATCCGCGCCGCCCCGGACAGCCGGGCCGCCTGGATCGCCGCCAAACCCACACCGCCACAGCCGATCACCAGGACACTCTCGCCCGGGCGGACGGCCGCCGTGCGGACCACCGCACCGACGCCGGTGGCGACGCCGCAGCCCAGCAGCGCGGCGTGATCGAGCGGCAGCGCCTTGTCGACCGGTACCACGGCCGCGGCCGGCAGCAGTGTCTCTTCGGCCAGCGACCCGACACCCATTCCCGGCCACACCGGTCCGCTCGCGCTCTCGGCGTAGGGGGCACCGTAGGCGTGGTCGTACGCGTGCAGGCACAGCTGGGTCTCGCCGCGCAGGCAATGCGGGCAACTGCGACACGACACGATCCACGTCAGCACCACGTGCTGACCCGGGCTGACAACGGTGACATCGTCGCCCACTTCGGTGACGATCCCGGCGCCCTCGTGACCGAGCACGCTCGGCAACATCGGCGGGATGGATCCGTCGCGCAGCGACAGGTCGCTGTGGCAGACGCCGCTGGCGTGAAGCCGCACCCGCACCTCGTGGCCGGCCAGTGGCCGCAGCGCGAGCTCCTCCACCGCGGTGGGCTGCCCGACCTCGCGCAGCACGACGGCTTTCATCGAGCCCTCATAGGACTCGGGAACGTGATCGGCGTCATAGCGACTTACGATGGCCGGACAATCGCACCGGGTCAAGGGAGACGGACGTGACGGGATCAACGACGATCGCGCGGGAAAGCCAAACCGCTGGCGAGGGTTCGGTTCTGACGATCGGCGGCCAGCCGCAGGCCGGCGCCGCCGGCAGCTACCCGGTGCACAATCCGGCCAGGCCGGCCGAGATCGTCGGGCGCGCGCCCGCGGCCGACCGCGCGCAGCTCGACGCGGCCGTGTCGGCCGCGCGCCGGGCGGCGCCGGGGTGGCGGGCGCTGGGCGTCGCCGAGCGGGTCGCCGCCATCGCGGCGGCGGCCACCACAGCGGCCGAACAGCTCGCCGCGCGCGACGGCGCGCGGCTGTACACCCGCGAGCACGGCAAGGTGCTCAGCGAGGCGACATTCGAGATCAGCACCGCGCCGGGCCTGGCCGCGCTGCTGGGCTCCATGGCCGAGGCGGCGCTGGCCCCGGAACAGGTCGACCCGCAATCGGCCTACCCGCGCCTGCACCGCGAGCCGTTCGGTGTTGCCGCGCTCGTGCTGCCGTTCAACTGGCCGCTCGCGCTGACGATGACGAAGCTGACATCGGCGCTGACCGCGGGCAACACCGCCGTCGTCAAAGTGCCGCCGACATGTCCGCTCGCGGCGCTACAGTTGGCCGGGACGCTGGCCGCCGCGCTGCCGCCCGGAGTGGTCAACGTGCTGGCCGGGCCAGGCAGCGAGCTGGCCCAAGCACTGGTCACCCACCCGGGCATCGACCTCATCTCGCTGACCGGCGGCGTCGCCACCGGGCGTGCCGTGATGGCGGCCGCAGCACCGCGACTCACTCCCGTGCTACTCGAGCTCGGCGGCAACGACGCCGCGATCATCGCCTCCGACATCGAGGTCAGCGACGAGCTGGTCGAGCGGCTGGTGACCGCGACCTACACCACCGGCGGTCAGGTCTGCATGGCGATCAAACGGCTGTACGTCCCGACCCAGAGGGTCAGCGAGCTGGCCGAGGCGGTGCTGGCGCGTTGTCAGCGCGAAGTGGTCGGCGACGGCCTCGCCGAGGAGACGACCCTGGGGCCGCTGCACAACGCGGCCGGGCGCGATCGGGTGGCAAGGCTGCTCGCCGACGCAGAAGCGCACGGCGCTTCGGTAATGACCGCGGGACGGATCCGCGACGCCGATGCCGACGCCGGCGGATACTTCGCGCTGCCGACCGTCGTCACCGATCTGGCGCCGGACTCGGCGCTGGCCACCGAAGAGCAGTTCGGCCCGGTGCTGCCGATCTTCGGCTACGACAGCATCGACGACGCCGTAATCGCGGCGAATGCGACCGATTTCGGTCTCACCGCGTCGGTTTGGACGGATGACGACGTGCTCGCGGACCGCGTCGCCGGGCAGTTGGTGGCGGGAACGGTCAGCGTCAATTGCCACGGCCTGGCGGCCCAGGACCCCCGCCTGCCGTTCGGCGGCTGCGGCCAGTCCGGCATCGGCCGCGAACTCGGCGTCGACGGGATTCGCGCTTTCACCCAGCCGCGGACTTTCGTACGACACCCTGCGCCCCGCTAGCGGCACCCCGCGCTCCGCTAGCGGCCCTGCGCCGGGCGGCGAAGAAGTCGGCCCAGGAGTTCACCTCGGGGTGCTGCTTGAGCAACGCCCGCCGCTGACGTTCGGTCATGCCACCCCACACGCCGAACTCAACCTCGTTGTCGAGCGCGTCGGCCAGGCACTCGGCTTTGACCGGACAATCCCGGCACATCGCGGCGGCTTTTCGCTGCGCCGCTCCCCGAACGAAGAGATTGTCGGGATCGGTGGTGAGGCATAGCCCCTGTAACACCCACGCGGTGCGAGCGTCTGCCATCGTGGCGATCTCGGGGATGTTCGCATCCGTTTTGGACAACTCTCGGACCCTCCTGTGCGGCTGGCCCCCCTTGGCAACGACTATCCCGGCGCGCGTGGGCGGTGTCAGTCGACCGACCAGGCGGTATACGGGATGAATTGCGCGTCCCCCGATTGGGGGAAACGATGCGAACAGCTATGCGACACTAAGCGGCGTGATCGACGCGGCCACCGAGAAAGTCCGCGTGGTCGTGGGCGAAGATCACCCACTGTTCCGCGACGGGCTGGTGCGCGCGCTGACGTCGAGTGGCTCAGTGGATGTAGTCGCTGAGGCCGATGACGGCGTCACTGCCTTGGCACTGATTAAAGCTCATCTACCTCATGTCGCGCTGCTGGATTACAGAATGCCTGGGATGGACGGCGCGAAAGTCGCCGCCGCGGTACGGGCTGATGACCTTCCGACCAGGGTTTTGCTGCTTTCGGCGCACGACGAATCGGCGATCGTCTTCCACGCCCTTGCGGAGGGCGCCGCCGGGTTTTTGCCCAAAGAATCGACGAAAACCGAGATCGTGCAGGGCGTGCTCGATTGCGCCAACGGCCACGACGTCGTGGCGCCGAGCCTTGCCGCGGGTCTGGCTGGCGAGATCCGCCGCCGCGGCGAAGCCCAAACACCGGTGCTCACCCCCCGCGAGGCCGAAGTGTTGAACTACATCGCGCAGGGCAACAGCATCCCCGAGATCGCGGCCGAACTCTTCCTGGCGCCGTCCACCGTCAAGACCCACGTGCAACGGTTGTACGAGAAACTCGGCGTCAGCGACCGCGCCGCGGCGGTCGCGGCGGCAATGCGGCGCGGATTGCTCGAATAGCATGGCCCGCCCACTGGCCCGGATGGTCGACTTCGTTGCGGCCGAACCCGTCCGCTTGTCGGCGTTTTTGCGGCTGCCGCTGATCGGCTTGATCGTGTTGTTGATCTCCGTGTGGGAGGTCGAACACTGGTTGCCGTTGGCGTATGCGGCAATCCTCGTCACCTACAGCATCGCCGCAATGGCCTGGGTGGTGGTGGTGCTGCGGGGCCCGGTGCCGACGTGGGCCGCCTGGGTCTCGACCGGAATCGACGTGATGACGGTGGTAGCACTCTGCGTGGTGTCGGGCGGCGCCACCGTGGCGTTGCTGCCGGTCTTTTTCCTGCTGCCGATTTCGGTGGCATTCCAGGATCGCCCGACACTGGCCGCCACCGTTGGAATTTTCACCGCCGTCGGCTACCTCGGTGTGTGGATCGTCTACTCCAAACGCGACGACACCGTTGAGTTGCCGACTGTGGTGTATACCCATTTCGGATTGCTGCTGTGGTTAGCCGCCGCGATGACCGCCCTGTGTTATTTCCTGACCCGCGCCGCGACGCGGGTGGCGGCGTTGCTCGACATGCGCCGCACCCTTGTCGCCGAGGCGATGCGAGCCGACGAGCGCAACGCCCGAGCACTGGCCGAATATCTGCACGACGGACCGCTGCAGGAGCTGCTAGCGGCGCGACTCGAACTGGACGAACTGCGCGAGCGCTATAGCGACCCGGTACTGGATGCCGCTTACCAAGCCGTACACGACACGGCAACCCACCTGCGCAGCACTGTTACCGCACTGCACCCCCAGGTGCTTACCGAAGTGGGTCTCACCGCCGCGCTGGGTGAGTTGATCCGCGGCTACGAACATCGCGGGAACTTCGCCATCGAAGCCGATCTCGAAGAGGTCGACCGGCCGCGGTCCCAATCGCTGTTGTACCGGGCGGCCCGCGAATTGCTCGCCAACGTGAACAAACACGCCCGGGCCCACACCGTGCAGGTCCACCTCGCCCGGGTGGGCGACGCCATCGAGCTGAGCGTGATCGACGACGGAGTCGGTTTCGATCCGACCGTCTTGAATCGATGCGTCGCCGAAGGGCATATCGGGCTCGCGTCGCTGTTGGTCCGCATCGACGCGACGGGCGGATCGATGAGGCTCACCTCGACGATCGGCGGCGGTACGCGGGCAATGGTGACCACCCCCGCCGGCGCCGACTGAACACGCTCGCCCCGAACAAAATCGAGTAGCGCACTACTCATGCGCTGCGAGCGATCGTGCGACACGATGACGAAACCGGTGACGGTAACGGACATTACGAGCTCTGCATCAAGGAGGTAGAGCGATGACATCGCACGCACAACCGATCGACACACCGCCGCGACGGCCGGCCTCACGGAAGCGATCGCAAAAGCCCAAGCCCGACGGCGAGGGCGACTCCGTGTCGGTAGCCAAGATGGGAATGATCGGCACGATCGGCGCAGCAGTTGTCACCGCGATCACGACGATCGTCCTCGGGGTCACCCACGACAGTGGTGCCGACAGCACCAAAGCCACGGGACAGACCTTCACGCCCAAGGTCGACAACCCATCGCCCCTCGGTTCGCTTGACCAAGTCGCGATCAACCCGTCGGGTACCGAGGTCACCATCACGGGCTCCGCCGAGAAAAACGTCGACAGCGTGGTGGTCCTGATAGGTCCACGGCAGTCGGGTGGGCAGTATTGGGCCGCCAGTGCGAATGTCGTGAACCAGCAATGGAAACTGGCCGTTGCGACCGACCCACACGTTCCGGAGCCCTACGAAATCAAGGCCTACTACCGGCAACAGGTCGTCGGGTCCGCAATCCAAGGTGCTTCGTACTTAATTTCTCCGCGGCCTGCTGACACGCCGACGACGACACCGCCTCCCGCGCCGGTCGTGAATTGCGCCGAGCAGTACGGTGACCGCTGCTTCACCGGCCCGGGCTGGGGACCGCCGTCGGTCTACCAATCGGATCACTGACAACCTGGTGAATCGCCCGCTCTGATCACCCGCGGCCCGATGGTGGTTGGCGACCGCCCAACTCCTCAGCAGGCGGGTTCGGGCGCGCAAGTCGCCACGGCGAAAAGGACCGTCATCTGCTTGTGCTCCGCGGAGTGAACGGCCTGTGCCACCAGCGTGCCGCACTCCCTACAGAACTTAGCGGTCGCACCCAACAGGTTGTCGCATGACGGGCAGGAGAAGGCCGCCGTCATGGCATCGCCTCGGCCCACTTGATGTGCCCCTCGAAGCCCAGCGATGTCGCCCTCGCGCGGTAGCGGTCACGATGGTCGCGGTAGGCGGCCTCGTCTCCGCGGGCACGGGCCAGCAGCGCCCTCAATCGCAGCAACGAGATCCGTGCAGGTGCCGTCGCGGTCAGTTCACCGCCACCATCCCGATCGGCATCCACGCCAGTATCGTTTCACTCCTGGTCAACAATGTCCGTCGTGTCGCCCCGCCACTTTGAGCGGTACCGAGCCCAAATTGCACGGCCATACACACCAATGAGTCAGTTATACTCATGCTATGAGTAAGCGGCTGCAAGTCGTCCTCGATGCGGACGAGTGGCTAGAGCTGCAAAAGATCGCACGCCGGCATCGGATGACCCTCTCCGACTGGGTACGGCGAACGCTGCGCGAAGCACGCGAGCGCGAACCACGCGGCGACCTGGACACCAAGTTGCGCGCCATCCGCACCGCCGTGCGTCACGAGTTCCCGGTCTCCGACATTGAGCAGATGCTCGAAGAGACCGAACGCGGATATTTGGACCCACCCGAAGCCGCACGTTGATCTTCGTCGACTCGAACATCCCCATGTACCTGGTGGGTGCTTCGCACCCGCACAAACTAGATGCGCAGCGTTTGCTGGAATCCGCAGTGTCCGCAGGCGAACGGCTCGTCACCGACGCGGAGGTATTGCAGGAAATCTGTCACCGGTATGTGGCGATCAACCGACGAGAGGCGATCCAGCCCGGCTTCGATGCCATCCTGCAAGTGGTGGACGATGTGCTGCCGATCGGCCGCGGCGACGTCGAGCAGGCAAAGGACACTCTATTGCGTTACCCAGCCTTATCGGCCAGGGACGCGCTGCACGTCGCCATCATGGCCCGCCACAACGTCACTCAACTGTTGAGCTTCGACCGTGGCTTCGACAGCTATCCAGGGATCAAGCGATTGACATGACCGCGAACTGTCAACTTTGCATTGATTGCATAGATAGCCCTAAAAGGCCCCAAAATTCATTGACAGGGGCCGGAAACCGACGATAGTCATCAGGTATGGCGTTGCTGCCGGACCCTGATCCCCGGCAGCGAGCGCATGTCCTCATCTCGGTCGACGATCACGTCATCGAGCCGCCCGAGATGTTCGTCGGCCGGCTGCCGGCTCCGCTGGCCGACCGCGCGCCTCAGGTCGTCGAGACCGACGACGGACGGCAAGTGTGGCGGTATGAGGGCCGCGAGTATCCGAATATCGGGCTCAACGCCGTGATCGGGCGGCCACACGAAGAGTGGAGCATGGAAGCCGCCCGATTCGACGAGATGCGCCGCGGCTGTTGGGATATCGACGCCCGGATCGCCGACATGGACCTGGCCGGGATCTGGGCCTCGCTGAACTTCCCCTCGTTGATCGCCGGCTTCGCGGGCACGGTGTTCTGGAAGAGCGACGATCCCGAGCTGGGGCTGGCCACTTTGCGGGCCTGGAACGACTGGCACCTCGACGTGTGGGCCGGCAGCTACCAGGAGCGGATCATCCCGTTGCAGCTGCCGTGGCTCGCCGACCCGCAGCTGGCGCCCGAGGAGATACGCCGCAATGCCGCACGCGGCTTCAAGGCGGTCAGCTTCCCCGAATTGCCCGCCCAGTGCGGAATCGCCAGCCTGCACAGCGGCGTATGGGATCCGTTCTTCGCCGCCTGTGAGGAGACCGACACGGTGGTGTGTCTGCACACCGGTTCGGCGCAGTGGGCGCCAATCCCCGCGCCGGACACGCCTTTTGAAACCATCACCACGCTCTTCCCGGTCAACGGCCTGGTCGCTTGCGCGGACATGTTGTGGTCGGGCATCCCGCTGCGCTTCCCACGGCTGAACATCGCGCTTGCCGAGGGCGGGCTGGGCTGGGCGGCCATGCTCGGCGACCGGGCCGACTACGTGCTGGCTCACTCCGCGTGCGGGCGTGAGGGTGGGACGTGGAAGGGCGATCTGCTGCCCAGCGAGGTGCTCAAGCGCAACTTCTGGTTCTGCTCCATCGACGACCCGTCGGCGTTCGGTGCGCTGGACGCGATCGGGGCCGACCGCATCCTGGTCGAAAGCGACTACCCGCACGCCGATTCGACGTGGCCCGACACACAGCAGGTGGTGGCGCGCAACGTCGCCGGCCTGTCGGCAGAAGACGCCGCCCGCATCACCCACCGCAACGCCGCAGAGCTGTTTCGCCACCCGCTGCCCGACGACGGGTGGCTGGCCGCCACAGTGTAGGAGGCTCACGTGCTCGACCTGTTGATCCGCGACGCCCAGATCGTCGACGGCACCGGTGCGCCCGCCCGCCACGGCGACGTCGGTGTCAGTGACGGACGGATCGTCGCGGTCGGTGAAACCGATGACCTGGCCGCGAAAACCGTTGACGCCCAAGGCCAGACGCTGGCCCCGGGCTTCGTCGACCTACACACCCACTACGACGCACAACTGTTCTGGGATCCCACCGCCAGCCCGTCGGTGCAGCACGGCGTCACCACGGTCTTCGGCGGCAACTGCGGCTTCACGCTGGCACCCGCGCCGCCCGAACAACACGACTACCTCACCCGCATGTTGGCACGGGTCGAGGGAATGCCGCTGGATGCGCTGCGGGCCGGACTCGACTGGGAATGGTCGTCTTTCGGCGACTGGCTGGCCCGCCTGGAGGGCCGCATCGCGGTCAACGCGGGCTTCCTAGTTGGTCATTCGGCCCTTCGGCTGGCCGCGATGGGCGCCGACGCCGTCGGCAACGAAGCCAGCCGGGCGCAGATCGCGCGAATGGTCATGCTGTTGCATCAAGCGCTGAACGACGGTGCGCTCGGCTTGTCGACCTCGCAGTCGCCCACCCACAATGACGCCGACGGACAGCCGGTGCCGTCGCGCAGCGCGTCGCGGTTCGAGCTGGTGGCATTGGCGGGCAGCCTGCGCGATCACCCCGGCACCACGCTCGAGGCGATCATCGCCGGCTGCCTGTCGGGCTTCACCGACGACGACATCGCGTTGCTCACCGACATGTCAGTTGCCGCCGACCGCCCACTGAACTGGAACCTGCTGGGGGTGTCCGCGGCGAATCCCGACGGGCACCAACGTCAGCTGCGCGCCTTCGACGCCTCCGCCCAACGCGGCGGGCGGGTGGTGGCGCTGACGTTGCCACAACCCATGAAGATCCGGCTGTCGTTTTCGTCGGGTTTCGTTCTCGACGGGCTGCCCGGCTGGCGGGACACCATGCATCTGCCCGTGCCCGAGCGGCTGGCCGCGCTCGCCGACCCGCAGGTGCGCCGGCGCCTTGCCGAGGGTGCGTCCTCGAAGGAGGCAGGCATGCTGCGCGGGCTGGCGCAATGGGACCGGTTGATCATCGCCGAGACCTTCGCGGCCGAAAACGCCGACGCGACAGGACGTTCCGTCGGCGAGGTCGCCGCCGCCCGCGGTGGCGAGCCGTTCGACACGCTGTGCGACATCGTGATCGCCGACGAGCTGCGCACCGGGCTCACCCCCCCGCTGGCCGGCTCAAAAGAACAAGACGCGGCCGACTGGCGGCTGCGCGCCGAGGTGTGGCGTGAGCCCGGCGCGGTGATCGGCGGCTCGGACGCCGGCGCTCACCTGGACATGATGTGCGGCGCGATCTACACCACCTCGCTGCTCGGCAAGGGCGTCCGCGAGCACCAGGTGGTGACGCTGGAAGAGGCGGTCCGATTGGTGACCGACGTGCCGGCCCGGTTCTACGGGCTGACCGAACGCGGCCGGATCGCGCCCGGCTGGCACGCCGATCTGGTGCTGTTCGACCCGGCGACCATCGGCCACGGGCCCGAGCGCACGCGCTACGACCTGCCCGCCGGCGCCCCGCGGTTGGTCGCCGACGCCCAGGGCATCAGCTCGGTGCTGGTCGGCGGTGTCGAGGTATGCCGCGACGGCACCGCCACCGGTGCGCTGCCCGGCACCGTGCTGCGGTCCGGACGCGATACCCAGACTGTGTCGGCGCATGGCTGAATTGCAGGACGGCCTGCTCATGCGGGTGGAGAACGTGCACGAGCGGCTGCGCGAGGCGCGCGAGCGGCACCGGGTGATGCGGGGAAATCCGTTCGACGAGGTCAGGTCCGGACAGATCGGCGAGCTCGGGGTGACGGTGCTGGGCTACGACGAGTGCCAGACGGTGCTCACGCACCCGGACACCTTTTCCTCGTCGATCTACGACCAGATCATGGGCCCGGTGATGGGCCGCACGCTGCTCGAGCTGGAGGGAGCCGAGCACCGGGCCAGCCGGGCCCTGGTGTCGCCGTCGTTCCGGTCGGCGCTGCTGGAGCGGTGGCGCGACGAGCTGGTGGAGATCGTCGTCCACGAGCTCATCGACTCGTTCGCGCCGCACGGGCGGGCGGAGCTGGCCCGCGAGTTCACCTTCGCGTTTCCGGTACAGGTCATCGCCCGCATCATGGGGCTGCCACGCCAGGACTACGAGCGGTTCCAGCGGCTGTCGATCGAGTTGCTCAATGTGGTTTACGACTGGGAGCGCGGGATCGCCGCCTCCGCCGCACTGAAGTCCTATTTCACCGAGATCCTCGCCGAGCGGCGGCGTCATCCCCAGGACGACCTGATCAGCATGCTGGCGGAGTCCGAGCTCGACGGCGCCCGGCTGACAGACGCCGAGATCTTCGCGTTCCTGCTGCTCATCCTGCCCGCCGGGGTCGAGACGACCTACCGCGCCTCGGGCAACCTGCTGGTCGCGATGCTCACCCAGCCCGCGCTGCTGGACGCGCTGCGCGCCGATCGCGGCCTACTCACCGGGGCCTTCGAGGAGGCGCTGCGCTGGGAGCCGCCGATCACCACGGTGGTGCGGCTGGCCGTGCGCGACTGCGAGCTCGGCGGGGTCGCAATTCCGGCGGGCACCAACGTCAGTGTCAGCGTCGCGGCCGCCAACCGCGATCCCGCCCGTTATCCCGACCCGGACCGCTTCGACCCCACCCGCAGGCACATCGCGCACCTGACGTTCGGCGGCGGCCCACACCTGTGCCTGGGCATGCACCTGGCCCGCATGGAGGCGACGGTGGCGATCAACGCGCTGCTGGACCGGCTGCCGGATTTGCGGCCGGACCCGAGTGCGCCGCCGCCTCGCATCGTGGGAATGGCTTTCCGCTCACCGGCGTCGCTGCCGGTCGAGTTCAGTGCGGCTCCCGCCTGAGCGCGTGCCAAGCCAGGTCGGCGACGGCCGCGCAGTAGTCGTCGTCGACGACAGCGTCCGAGTAAAGGCCGCGAATATTCAACGGCGCTATCACAATCTGCACGGCCGCCAGCGGGTCCACACCGTCGCGCAATTCACCACGCTCGCGAGCTCGGTCCACGATCCCGCGCACGATGGCGAACCGCGCCGCCCAGAACTTCGTTCGGGTTTCTTCGTCGTGGGGCCCGCGGCGGGTGATGGCCAGGGCCCGCAAGTAAGTGCGGCCGACGTCGGTATTGACCCGATCGGTGACGCTGCGAGCCAGAGCCTCCAGGTCTGTCCGCAACGAGCCGGTGTCCGTTGCCGCGCCCAAGCCGTCGATATCGGCGAGGGCCGCGTCGACGATCAGTCGTTGGCGATCGCCCCAGTACCGGTAGATCACGGACGCATCCAGGCGGTGGCGTTCGGCCATCGCCTCGATGCTGAACCGCTCGACACCCCAGCGAGCCAGCTCGTCGAGGGCTGCCGTCATCACCCGCGCCCGAGTCTCCGCGGGGGCAACCTCCACAGATTGACCGAGTGATCGAGACGGCGGCATTGGGGACTCCTAACCGTCTAAAGATAACCGGTTTGGTTCACCAACCGCACCGAAGTCGCGCCATCCGAATAGAACTCGGCGATGCTCAACGACGCCAGATCCAGGTGCAGCCGGTACAGGATGCCCGGACCGGCATCCAACGCGAGCCGCAGCAAGGTTTTGATCGGCGTGACGTGCGATACCGTCAGGACCGTCGCGCCTTGGTAGCGCTCGATGATCCGCTCGCGTGCCCGGCAGACCCGCGCCATCACGTCATCGAAGCTTTCACCGCCCGGCGGTTCGATACTGGTATCGCGCAACCAACGGTGATGCAGCTCGGGGTCTCGTTCGGCGGCCTCGGTGAACGTCAAGCCCTCCCAGGCGCCGAAGTCCGTCTCGATCAGGTCCTCGTCAGTGGTCACGTCCAGGTTGAGGGCGCGGGCAGCGGTGACCGCGGTCTCATAGGCACGCTGCAGCGGCGACGAAATCACGGCGGCGATCCCACCTCGCTGCCCCAGATATCCCGCCGCCGCCTCCGCCTGCCGCTGCCCGAGTTCGGTCAGCGCCGGGTTGCCGCGCCCCGAATACCGGCGTTGCACCGACAGCTCGGTCTGGCCATGTCGCAACAACAGCAGCCGGGTCGCCGCGCCGCGCGCACCGGTCCAACCCGGCGCAGACTGCGGCGCAACGGTTTTGGCAGGATCAACTTCGGTCGGGTCGAAGTTTTCGGTCTTTTCGGCCTCATTATCGATTCCGGCCGCGGCGTCCATCGCCTCGTTGGCCAGTCGGTCCGCGTGTTTGTTGCGCTCCCGCGGCACCCACGCGTAGCTGATCCGGGCGAACTGCGACGCCAGCGTCCGGGCCTGGGCGTGTAGCTGGGCCAGGTCAGGGTGCTTGACCTTCCACCGCCCGGACATCTGTTCCACCACCAGCTTGGAGTCCATGTACACCGCGGCCTCGGTGGCGCCCATTTTCGCGGCATCCTCCAAACCTGCTATCAGGGCACGGTATTCGGCGACGTTGTTGGTTGCATGCCCGATGGCCTGCTTGCTCTCCGCCAAGACGGTGGCGCGATCGGCGTCCCACACCACCGCGCCGTATCCGGCGGGTCCGGGGTTGCCGCGGGAACCGCCGTCGGCTTCGATGACAACTTTCACTGTTCGAAAGCCTTGACCCGCAATAGGATCGCGCTACATTCCGGGCAGCGCACCACCTCGTCGTCGGCGGCGGCCGTGATGCGGGCCAGTTCGCCGCGGCCGATCTCGATTCGGCAGGCGCCGCACCGATGCCCTTCTAGTGGCCCGGCGCCCGGCCCTCCCCCGGCACGCTGCCTCTCGTAAGCGGCCGACAGGGCGGGATCCAGTGTCGCGCAGAGTGCTTCGCGCTGCGACGAATGAAGCTCGCGAGTGTGCTCGATCTCGGCAAGCGCTTCGTCGAGCGCCTGCTGCGCGCTGCTGAGGTCGGCGTCCAGCGCCTCGATCGCGCCCGCCTCCACGGCCAACTGGGCCTCCAGCTCCTCGCGCCGTTCCATCACCTCCAGCAGGGAGTCCTCCAGGCTGGTCTGGCGGCGTACCAGCGTGTCCAGTTCGTGTTGCAGATCCGACAGTTGCTTGGCGTCCGTGGCACCCGAGCGGAGCAACGACCGGTCCCGTTCCTCGCGCTTGCGGACTGCCTCGATCTCGGACTCGAAGCGCGACACCTGGGCGTCCAAGTCCTCCACCGCTATTCGGACGGTGGCCACCCGGTCGCTGGCGGCGCCGTGTTCGAGCTTGATCCGCTCGTAGGCCTCCCGCTGCGGCAGATGGGTGGTGCGGTGCGCGATCCGCGACAGCTCGGCATCCAGCTTCGACAGCTCGAGCAACGAACGTTGCTGTGTCACTTCGGCTTTCATTACTGATTTCTCCCCATAGTCCAAGGGTCGGTGCGCAGGGTGCATACCCGCACCGGCAGCTCCGCTCCGAAACGGGCCCGCAGCACGTCGGCAGCCTGTTCACACCAAGGGAATTCGCTGGCCCAGTGCGCGACGTCGACCAGGGCTACCTTTGAGGTCCGGCCGTGCTCATCGGCTGGGTGATGCCGCAGATCCGCGGTGACGTAGGCCTGCACATCGGCGGCGGCGGCGGCGCCCAGCAGCGAGTCCCCGGCTCCACCGCACACCGCAACCCTCGACACCGGCATGTCAGGATCCCCGGCAGCGCGCACCCCCCACGACGTCTGTGGCAGCGCGGCACCGACCCGGGATACGAAGGCGGACAGCGGCTCGGGGCGCGCCAGCGTGCCGATCCGGCCCAGACCCGCATCGCTGGGAAGTGGCACCAGCGCGAAGATGTCGAATGCTGGCTCTTCGTACGGGTGGGCGGCGCGCATCGCCGCCAGCACGGCGGCCCGTGCTCGCGCCGGTGCGATGACCTCGAACCGGTCTTCGGTCACCCGCTCGACAGTGCCGACGTGGCCGATCGCCGGCGATGCGCCGTCGTGCGGCAGGAACTGTCCGATCCCGGTGACGCTCCAGCTGCACTGCGAATAGTCGCCGATCTGGCCCGCGCCGGCGTCAAACATCGCCGCCTGCACCGCTTCGGCGTTCTCGCGTGGGACGTAGACGACCCACTTGTCCAGGTCCCCCGTGGCCGGCAGCGGTTCGAGCGCGGCTTCGACGCTGAGGCCGAGCGCCTCGGCCAGCGCGTCGGATACGCCGGGTGCGGCGGAGTCGGCGTTGGTGTGCGCGGTGAACAAAGACCGCCCAGTGCGGATCAAGCGGTGCACCAACGCGCCTTTCGGCGTGCTGGCCGCGACGGTGTCGACGCCGCGCAACAGCAACGGATGGTGTGCCAGCAGTAGGCCGTTGGCGGGGACTTCGTCGACGACCGCCGCCGTGGCGTCGACCGCGACGGTCACCGAGTCCAGCACGTCCCCGGGGTCACCGCACACCAGGCCGACCGAATCCCACGACTGGGCAAGCCGCGGCGGATAGGCCTCATCCAGTACCTCGATGACGTCGGCCAGCCGCACACTCACCGGCGCTCCCCCCTGATCGCATCAACAAGTAGCGGCCACTCCGGACGCACCGCGGCGCGCAGGTAATGCTCGTCCAACCCGACGAAGGTGTCACAGCGGCGAACCGCAATCCCCTTGTTCTGCAAGATATTTCGCAGCATGTCGGCACCCGGCATGCTGAACAACACGAACGGCGCCCGGCCGTCGACCACGCTGGCGCCCACCGTCTTCCAGTCCAGCAGCCATCTGGGCACGCAAGGCCACCAGCCGCGCCGCGTCGGCGGCCGCGTCGGCGACGGCTCCCGGGGCGCAGCAGGCCGCGATGGCGGTCAATTGCAACGTGCCCAGCGGCCAGTGCGCCCGCCGTGTGGTCAACCGCGCCAGCAGATCCGGCGAGCCGAGGGCGTAGCCCACCCGCAGTCCGGCCAACGACCAGGTCTTGGTCAGGCTGCGCAGCACCAGCACATCGGGCAGCGATGCGCCGGCCAGCGACTCGGGTTCACCGGGAACCGAATCGGCGAACGCCTCGTCGATCACCAGAATCCGTCCGGGCCGGCGCAACCCGAGCAGCTGCGCGCGCGAGTGCAGCACCGAAGTCGGGTTAGTGGGGTTGCCCACTACGACAAGGTCGGCGTCTTCGGGCACCGCCGCGCCGTCCAGCCCGAACGGCGGTTCGAGCACGACATGGTGCACCGGCACACCGGCCGCGGTCAGCGCGGCCGCCGGCTCGGTGAACGACGGCGCGATGATCGCCGCGAGCTGCGGACGCAGGTTGGGCAACAGCGCGAACCCCTCCGCGGCCCCGGCCAGCGTCAGCACCTCATGGCGGGCCCGGCCGTGCCGTTGGGCGACCGCGTCTTGGGCGCGCTGCACGTCGTCGATGCTCGGGTAGCCCGCCAGATCCGGCAGCCGCGCGCTCAGCCGCTGCAGCAGCCAGTCCGGCGGTTCCCGGTGCCGGACGTTGACCGCGAAATCCAGCACGCCGGGCGTCACGGCCTGATCACCGTGGTAGCGCGCCGCAGCAAGCGGGCTAGCGTCCAGACTCGCCATCCGATGAAACACTAGTGCGCCGCCGCCTGGCCCCGGTATCGGGAGCACATCTGGAAACCAAGCGGGCATCGTGCAATGGAGCCGTGAGCGGCCGATAACGCGCGCATGCCAGTCGGTGTTCGGTCCAATGGCTGACCGCCAACGGCGAACACGATCGACGGGTGGGCGTCGATCGATCCGCGTCGACCGCAAAAGCACTTATCGTCTTGGCCAGTGTCGCACTCGGCGGCCACCGCCCGGCATGCCCGGCCGGATAAACGCTATGAATTAACGCACACCGACAAACTCGTCGCGACGTCTTCCGCGAAGACCGCCGCGTCGGTCAACATGGGTGCCGGATACGACGGATGTGACGCGCCCGATTTGCACATCCGCTCGAATCGAGACCGTATGACGGCGCGTGCACCATAATCCGATGTCTCGGACAGGCTGACGCCAAAAGTACGGTTATCCCTAAAGCTGCGAACTTGGAGCTACATTGCGGCCTCAGATTCCATTCAATCGGACCGGCCTTCTCCTCGTTATTCAACATAATTCTCGTTATTCAACATCATTGGAAATTAACGCAAGTGTGAATTAACACAAATGAAACATAAACGCTTCTTTTTGCACGAGCCGAGTTGTACTATTCGGCGATAGCGCAAGACGCACAGCGCTTGGGTAGTTAACCCGGCCCCGCTGCGTTGGTCCGCTCTTTATTACTCGGGGAATTTTGAACCCGACCGTAGGTCCGGTATTGGGCCGCGATCGCCAAAGGCAGAGCACACCCTGGGCCGTTGGCCCATGCCATGGTGACTGTCGCGCCTAACCTGTAGCGCGACCATCGCGACTTACCTGAATACCCCCTTGTCTTTAGCCCAATATCCCCCTCGTGAATGGGAGCCGCAGATGTCTTCTTTTGTGAACGTGCTACCTGAGTCTTTGGCCACAGCGTCCTCGGATTTGACCACACTCGGCTCGACGATTGGGGAGGCCAACTCGATGGCGGCCGCCCGGACCACGCAGATTCTGCCGGCCGCCCAGGATGAGGTGTCGGTGGCCATCGCGGGGTTATTTGGCACGCACGCGCAAGAATTTCATGCGCTCAGCACCCAGGCGTCAGCGTTTCATCAGAACTTTGTTGCAGACTTTGACCAAGGGTGCGGGCGCGTATGCGGCTGCCGAGACCAACTGCTTCGGGCTTCTGAGTCGATCTCAGCCTGCGCAGCCATTTGGGATTTCCGAGTCGATGAGATGCTACGGGGCGTTCGTGTTCGCAACGGCGCTAATGGTGCCGGCAGGGCAGCGGGGCGAACGGTGGCGCCGGCGGGTGGATCATCGGCAACGGCGGTAACGGCGGTTCGGGCGGTGCCGGCGGCGCTGGTGGGGCCGGTGGTAAGGCGGGCTTGTGGGGTGCGGGCGGTAACGGTGGGGCTGGCGGGGCCGCCACGACTGCCGGCGGGGCAGGCGGTAACGGTGGGGCCGGCGGGGCCAACGGGCTACATCGGCGGCGGTAACGGCGGGGCAGGAGGGGCCGGCGGTACTGGCGCGAACGGCTTCGTCGGCACCGGCCAGGTCGGCGGGGATGGCGGCGCAGGTGGAGTCGGCGGCAGCAACAGGCAGCTGTTCTCGCTGAACGGGCGCCGGTGGGGTCGGCGGTGCCGGCGGTGATGGAGGCGACGGTGACTCCGGCGCCGTCGGCAGCGCCCCCGGCCGGTCCGGGGCGGACGGGCGGCGACGGCGGTAACGGCGGGACCGGCTGGGGCCGGTGGGGCAAAACCAGGCGCTTGCTGGGTGGCGACAGGGGTAACGGTGGCATCGGGCGGGAACGGCGGCGCTCGGCGGCTACGGCGGGGATGGCGACAGTGGCGTGGGGTGCGGCAAGCGCCGCGGCGGCAGCCGGTGGTGATGGCGGGAATGGCGGTAACGCCGGCGCCGGTGGGGCAGCTGGCGCCAACACCGAGCTGGCATTTGGCAGCAGCGGAACGCGCGGGTCACGCGGGTGCGGGCGGTAACGGTGGCGCTGGCGGTAATGGCGGAGCCGGCGACAACGCGCACCGCGCCTGGCGGCACAGGCTTTGCCGGCGGTACCGGCGGCCAGGGTGGCGTTGGCGGTTCGGCCGGTACTGGTGGCACCGACGGCAATGGTGGCGTGGGCGGTAACGGCGGTGTCGGTGGCACCGGTGGTGATGGTGCCGATGGTGTGGCCAGCGACGGTCAGGCCGGCGGTGCCGGCGGTAACGGCGGTGCCGCGGGTGCCGGCGGCGCGGCAGGCACCGGTGTGGGCGCGGCGGGCACGCGCGGGTAACGCGGGCACCGGCGGTAACGGCGGCGCCGGCGGTAACGGCGGGGCCGGCGATGTCGGCGCCGCGGGTAGCGGCGACGGCGGCGACGGCGCCAACGGCTTTAACGGCGGCGCCGGCGGTGCCGGCGGTAACGGCGGTAGCGCCGGTGCGGGCGGCACCAACGGCAACGGTGGGGCCGGCGGCAACGGCGGCATCGGCGGTGGCGGCGGCAAGGGCGCTGATGGTGTGACGAACGCCGGCGGCGCCGGCGGTAACGGCGGTAGCGGTGGTGCGGCCGGCGCCGGCGGCGCGGCCGGCACCGGAAGCGGCGCCGGCGGCACCGCGGGTGCCAATGGCACCGGCGGTGACGGCGGTAACGCCGGTAACGGCGGCAACGGCGCCACCGGGGCGGACGGCATCGGCGATGGCGGGGCCGGCGGCGAGTGGCACCGATGGTGGTGCCGGCGGTCACGGGCGGCGCGGGTGGCGCCGGGGTCGGCGGTGTGGGTGGCGGTAACGGCGGCGACGGCGGCGACGGCGGCACCGGCGGTGACGGCGGTAACGGCGCCGACGGTGTGCTGAACGCCGGCGGCGCCGGCGGTAACGGCGGCACTGGTGGTGCGGCCGGTGCCGGCGGTGCCGGGCACCGATGGCGGCACCGACGGCGCGAACGGCACCGGCGGTGACGGCGGTAACGCGCGGCAACGGCGGTAACGGCGGCACCGGGGCGGATGGCGCCGGTGACGGCGGTGGCCGGCGGCGAACGGCACCGATGGTGGTGCGGGCGGTCAGGGCGGTGCCGGCGGCGCCGGGGTCGGTGGTGTCGGTGGCGGTAACGGCGGCAACGGCGGCACCGGTGGCACCGGCGGTGACGGCGGTAACGGCTCTGACGGCGTGCTGAACGCCGGCGGCGCCGGCGGTAACGGCGGCACCGGTGGTGCGGCCGGTGCCGGCGGTGCCGGCACCGATGGCGGCACCGACGGCGCCAACGGCACCGGCGGTAACGGCGGTAACGCCGGTAACGGCGGTAACGGCGGCGCCGGCGCCGACGGCGCCGGTGATGGCGGTGGCCGGCGGTGACGGCACCGATGGTGGTGCGGGCGGCACGGCGGTGCCGGTGGCGCGGGGATCGGTGGTGTCGGTGGCGGTGACGGCGGCGCCGGCGGCAGCGGTGGCACCGGCGGTGACGGCGGTAACGGCGCTGACGGTGTGCTCAACGCCGGCGGCGCCGGCGGTAACGGCGGCACCGGTGGTGCGGCCGGTGCCGGCGGTGCGGGCACCGATGGCGGCACCGACGGCGCCAACGGCACCGGCGGTAACGGCGGTAACGCGCGGCAACGGCGGTAACGGCGGCACCGGGGCCGATGGCACCGGTGACGGCGGTGACCGGCGGTGACGGCACCGATGGTGGTGCCGGCGGTCACGGGCGGCGCCGGTGGCGCCGGGTGTCGGCGGTGTCGGTGGCGGTAACGGCGGCAACGGCGGCAGCGGTGGCACCGGTGGTGACGGCGGTAACGGGCTCCGATGGTGTGCTGAACGCCGGCGGCGCCGGCGGTAACGGCGGCACCGGTGGTGCGGCCGGTGCCGGCGGTGCCGGGCACCGATGGCGGCACCGACGGCGCCAACGGCACCGGCGGTACCGGCGGTAACGGCGGTAACGGCGGTAACGGCGGCGTCGGGCGCCGATGGCGTCGGCGACGGCGGTGCCGGCGGCGACGGCACCGATGGTGGTGCCGGCGGTCAGCGGCGGCGCGGGTGGCGCCGGGCGTCGGCGGTGTCGGTGGCGGTAACGGCGGCGACGGCGGCACCGGTGGCACCGGCGGCGACGGCGGCAACGGCGCCGACGGCGTGCTGAACGGCCGGCGGTGCCGGCGGTAACGGCGGCACCGGCGGCGCGGCCGGTGCCGGCGGTGCGGGCACTGATGGCGGCACCGACGGCGCGAACGGCACCGGCGGTAACGGCGGTAACGGCGGCAACGGCGGTAACGGCGGCGCCGGGCGCCGACGGCGTCGGCGACGGCGGTGCCGGCGGCAACGGCACCGACGGTGGTGCGGGCGGCACCGGCGGTGCCGGTGGCGCCGGGCATCGGCGGTGTCGGTGGCGGTAACGGCGGCGACGGCGGTAACGGCGGCACCGGCGGTGACGGCGGCAACGGCGCCGACGGCGTGCTGAACGCCGGCGGCGCCGGCGGTAACGGCGGCACCGGTGGTGCGGCCGGTGCCGGCGGTGCGGGCACCGACGGCGGCACCGATGGCGCCAACGGCACCGGCGGTAACGGCGGTAACGGCGGCAACGGCGGCAACGGCGGCGCTGGGTGCCGACGGCACCGGTGACGGCGGCGACGGCGGCGACGGCACCGACGGTGGTGCCGGCGGTCAGCGGCGGCGCCGGCGGCGCCGGGCATCGGCGGTGTCGGCGGCGGTAACGGCGGCAACGGCGGCAACGGCGGCACCGGCGGTGACGGCGGCAACGGCGCCGACGGCATGCCGACGACGGCGGCGCCGGCGGTAACGGCGGCACCGGCGGTGCGGCCGGTGCCGGCGGCGCCGGCGGCGACGGCGGCACGACGGCGGCGACGGCACCGGCGGTAACGGCGGCAACGGCGGTAACGGCGGCGACGGCGGCGGCCGGGCGCCGACGGCGCCGGTGACGGCGGCGCCGGCGGCACCGGCACCGACGGCGGTGCCGGCGGTCACGGCGGCGCCGGTGGCGCCGGGCGTCGGCGGTGTCGGTGGCGGTAACGGCGGCAACGGCGGCAACGGCGGCACCGGCGGTGACGGCGGCAACGGCGCCGACGGCGTCGCCGAACGCCGGCGGCGCCGGCGGTGACGGCGGCGACCGGTGGTGCGGCCGGTGCCGGCGGCAGCGGCACCGACGGCGGCACCGATGGCGCCAACGGCACCGGCGGTAACGGCGGCAACGGCGGCAACGGCGGTGACCGGCGGCGACCGGCGCCGACGGCACCGGTGACGGCGGCGACCGGCGGCAACGGCACCGACGGCGGTGCCGGCGGCACCGGCGGCGACGGCGGCGCCGGGCATCGGCGGTGTCGGCGGCGGTAACGGCGGCAACGGCGGCGACGGCGGCACCGGCGGCGACGGCGGCAACGGCGCCGACGGCGTGACCGAACACCGGCGGCGCCGGCGGCAACGGCGGCAACGGTGGCGACGGCCGGTGCCGGCGGCGCGGCGGCACCGACGGCGGCACCAACGGCGCCAACGGCACCGGCGGTAACGGCGGTAACGGCGGCAACGGCGGCAACGGCGGTACCGGCGCCGGCGGGCACGGTGACGGCGGCGCCGGCGGCAACGGCGGCGACGGCGGTGCCGGCGGTCACCGGCGGCGCCGGCGGCGCCGGCGGCATCGGCGGTGTCGGCGGCGGTAACGGCGGCAACGGCGGCGACGGCGGCACCGGCGGCGACGGCGGCAACGGCGCCGACGGCGTGCTGCAACGGCACGGCGGCGCCGGCGGTAACGGCGGCAACGGCGGCGGCGGCCGGTGCCGGCGGCGCCGGCACCGACGGCGGCAGCCGGCGGCGCCGACGGCACCGGCGGCAACGGCGGTGACGGCGGCACCGGCGGTAACGGCGGCACCGGCGGCCGCGGGCGTCGGCAACGGCGGTGACGGCGGCAACGGCGGCGACGGCGGCACCGGCGGCACCGGCGGCGCCGGCGGCGCCGGCATCGGCGGTGTCGGCGGCGGTAACGGCGGCAACGGCGGCAACGGCGGCACCGGCGGCGACGGCGGCAACGGCGGCGCCGGCGTGCTGAGCACCGGCGGCGCCGGCGGCAACGGCGGCGACGGCGGTGGCGGCCGGGGCGGCCGGCGCGCGGCACCGACGGCGGCGCCGACGGCACCGACGGCACCGGCGGCAACGGCGGCAACGGCGGCACCGGCGGTAACGGCGGCACCGGCGCCGCGCGGCAGTCGGCGACGGCGGTAACGGCGGCAACGGCGGCGACGGCGGCACCGGCGGCACCGGCGGCAACGGCGGCGCGGGCATCGGTGGTGTCGGCGGCGGTGACGGCGGCAACGGCGGCAACGGCGGCACCGGCGGCGACGGCGGCAACGGCGGCGCGACCGGCGTCGCTGAATGACGGCGGCACCGGCGGCAACGGCGGCGACGGCGGCGGCGGCCGGCGGCGGCGGCGCCGGCACCGACGGCGGCACCGACGGCACCAACGGCACCGGCGGCAACGGCGGTGCCGGCGGCGCCGGCGGTAACGGCGCGCACCGGCGCCGGCGGGCACGTCGGCGACGGCGGCGCCGGCGGCAACGGCGGCGACGGCGGCACCGGCGGCACCGGCGGCGACGGCGGCGCGGGCATCGGCGGTGTCGGCGGCGGTGACGGCGGCAACGGCGGCGACGGCGGCACCGGCGGCGACGGCGGCAACGGCGGCCGCCGGCATCGCGAACAACGGCGGCACCGGCGGCAACGGCGGCAACGGCGGCGCGGCCGGGGCGGCGGCGCCGGCACCGACGGCGGCACCGACGGCACCGACGGCACCGGCGGCAACGGCGGTGACGGCGGCAACGGCGGTAACGGCGCGCACCGGCGCGCGCGGGCGTCGGCGACGGCGGTAACGGCGGCGACGGCACCGACGGCGGTGCCGGCGGCACCGGCGGCAACGGCGGCGCGCGGCATCGGTGGTGTCGGCGGCGGTGACGGCGGCAACGGCGGCAACGGCGGCACCGGCGGCGACGGCGGCAACGGCGCGGCACCGGCATCGACGCGGCAACGGCGGCATCGGCGGCAACGGCGGCGACGGCGGCAACGGCGGGGCCGGCCGGCACCGGCACCGACGGCGGCACCAACGGCAACGGCGGCAACGGCGGCAACGGCGGCAACGGCGGCACCGGCGGCGGCCGGCGCGAACGGCATCGATGGCGTCGCCATCGGCGCCGACGGCGGCGACGGCGCCAACGGCGGCGCCGGCGGCACCGGCGGCAACGGCGGCGGCGCCGGTGGCGCCACCGGCACCAACGGCAACGGCGGCAACGGCGGCGACGGCGGTGCCGGCGGCAACGGCGGCAACGGCGCTGCGAACGCTGCCGGCGCTGGCGGCGCCGGCGGCAACGGCGGCAACGGCGGCGGCGGCGGGCACCGCCGGCGACGGCGGCGTCGGCGCCGGGCGCGGCTGGCACGGACGGCACGCGACGGCACCGGCGGTGCCGGTGGCAACGGCGGCATCGGCGGTGACGTCACTAGCGGTGCCGGTGCGCGGCGGCGCCGGCGGCAACGCTGGTACCGGCGGTACGGGTGGCATCGGCGGTGCCGGTGGCACCGGTGGCGTCGGCGGCAACGCCGCCACCGTCGGTGCCGGTGGTGCCGGTGGCAACGGCGGGGTCGGCGGCGCCGGCACCGGCGGCGACGGCGGGGTCGGCGGCGCGGCCGGCAACGGCGGTGACGCCGCCGGCGTCGGTGCCGGCGGTGCCGGTGGCAACGGCGGGGCCGGTGGACGACGGCACCGGCGGCAACGGCGCCGACGGTGGCGTCGGTGGCAACGGCGGTAACGCCGGCAGCGGTGCCGGCACCGGCGGTGCCGGCGGCAACGGTGGCGCGGCCGGCAATGCCCTCGGCGCGATCGGCGACGGCGGTAACGGTGGCGCGGGCGGCAACGGCGGTGCCGCGGGCACCGGCGCCGGTGCCGGCGGGGTCGGTGGCAACGGTGGCGCGGCCGGCAACGCCGGGGCGGTCGGCGATGGCGGCACCGGCGGCGCCGGTGGCAACGGCGGCGCTGGCTTTACCGGCACGGACGGCACTGCCGGCACCGCCGGCATCGGTGCTGCCGGGGGGCCGGGTGGCGCCGGTAACCCGGTGGGCCCGGCGGCATCGGCGGCATCGGCGGCGGCGGCGGCCTCGGCGGGACCACATTCCGGTAACGGCGGTAACGGCGGGGTCGGCGGGATCGGCGGCGTGGGCGGCCTAGGTGGCGACGGCGGCGTCGGCGGCGCCGGCGACACCGGGTTCGCCGGTGGCACCGGCGGCACCGGCGGGACCGCCGGTACGGGCGGTACCGGTGGTACCGGTGGTAACGGAGGCGCGGCCAGCAACGGCACCCGGGCAGCGGCGCCGCGGGCGGCGGCCGGCGGCGACGGCGGCACCGGCGGCGACGGCGGCACCGGCGGCACCGGTAACGGTGGTGCCAACCCCGGAGGCCCCGGTAATTCCGGTAGCACCGGCGGCACCGGCACCCCGGGCGGCGCGCCTATCGGCATCGTCGGCGGCGCCGGCGGTGCCGGCGGTGCCGGCGGCACAGGCGGGACCGGCGGAGGCGGCGGAGCTGCCTAAACCGGCGGCTGAGAACGGCCGGGGCGAACCGGCGACGGTGGTCTGCTGAAGTTCGTCAACGGTGGCCGGATCTAACGTTGTGATGAAGGGAGTGGGCGGGAATCGCTCGATCTCGGTGACGCCGGATTGTGCTTGGACTAAATCTGAAGATGGCTCGGCGGTGGAATCGTGTGATCGTTTCGCCGCGATGACAAAGTGGACCGCTCGGGGTCTTGGAATCGACCGAGTCTCGCTCGACGGGCTGAAATTCGCGATCGACGCCTGAAAGAAGGGCCGGGCCGCACATGAAACATTAGTAAAGCGCTCTTGGCCTCGACGTCATCGAGATGATAGGCCACCCGTACTTGAACTGTGGGAATTTCAGCGCGATGCGTTGCCGTAGTTGGCGGGATTTCCAGGACGGGGAATGCGATAGCACTAAGCTTGTTGCTAGCAGAGTAGAATCCAAGAGCTAACGGACACACGCTCAGCCTCAGCTGAGCCATCACCGACAATGGGAAGGTGACAGGGGGGGGGGGGGGGGGGGGGGGGGGGGGGGGGGCGACCGCCAGGGGGCAACGCCAGAGCGCAGTGGTCGGGAGCGTCGGATCCGGGAGTGGAGGTCGACACGAGGGCGCGGGTGTGACGAGGAGAGCGGAGAGACGCGGAGAACACGGCGAGGGGCCGCGAGCGGGGGCGTAACGCGGCGAACGTGAGGAGACGAAGACGGACGGACCAGTCGTCGACGAGGCGTCGTTGGGCAGACGTTGCGCTGAAGGGCTTCAAGGCGAGTCGGCGACCTCTCCGCGCTGTCGATGACAGGGAGTGCCCGGCGGGATTCGTCGATCTCGGTGAGGCCGGATGTGTGGACGAACTGAAGGTGGGCTCGGTGACAGCGGTGGACGTGTGACGTCGATCCGCCGACGGGTGAATCGCGACGACGCCTGAAGAACGGCACACCCAGGGCGGCACTGAACATTCGTAAAGCGCTCTTGGCCTCGACGTGGAGATTTGGCCATCGTGCTAGCACTGTGGGAATGTCAGCGCGATTTGCTAGCCGTAATTGGCGGCAGTTCGCAGGACGGTGGCAGATCCAGCGAGGAGACCGGCAGCGGCAGAACACCTCTGAATGGCGCGCGTCGACACACAGTCGCCGCAGATGCACGCGTGTGGTGCAAAAAGGGTATGACACGAAACCTGTTGCAGCAGGTACGAATCCCCAAGAGCTAACGGACCCCACCCTTAATGCCCAGCTGCAGCCATCACCGACAATGGGGGCGTGACAGGACGATCCGTCCGGGGCGGCGGAGGCCGGCACGGCCGCACCACAGCTGGTGATCTTCGACCTCGATGGCACCCTCACCGACTCCGCCGAGGGGATCGTTGCCAGCTTCTTGCACGCGCTCAGCCACGTGGGCGCCCCGGTGCCCGAGGGCGACCTGGCCGCCCAGATCGTCGGGCCGCCGATGGACGACACCTTTCGCGCGATGGAGCTCGGCGAGAACGTCGACGCGGCGATCGCGGCATTCCGGGCCGAGTACGGCAACCGGGGCTGGGCGATGAACACCTTGTTCGACGGGATCGCCCCGCTGCTGGCCGATCTGCGCGCCGCCGGCATCCGGCTGGCCGTGGCCACCTCCAAGCTGGAACCGACGGCGCAGCGCATCCTGGCCCATTTCGGGCTCGACCAGCATTTCGAAGTCATCGCCGGCGCCAGCCCGGACGGCTCGCGCAAGACGAAGGTCGAGGTGCTCGCGCACGCGCTGGACCAGCTGCAGCCGCTGCCCGAGCGGGTGCTGATGGTCGGTGACCGCAGCCACGACGTCGATGGTGCGGCCCACCACGGCATCGACACCGTGGTGGTCGGCTGGGGCTACGGGCGGGCCGATTTCCCCGACGGGTTCACCGCCACCAGCGTCACGCACGCCGCGACCGTCGACGAGCTGCGAGGGGCGTTGGGTGTCTGACCGACTACACGTGACGTTCGTCTGCACCGGCAACATCTGCCGCTCGCCGATGGCCGAGAAGATGTTCGCCGACCAGATCCGGCAGCGCGGCCTCGGCGACGCGGTGCGGGTGACCAGTGCGGGCACCGGCGACTGGCACGTGGGCAGCGGCGCCGACGTGCGGGCGGCCCGAGTGCTGCATGCCCACGGATACCCGACCGAGCACCGCGCCGCACAGGTCGATGACGATCACCTGTCCGCCGATCTGCTGGTGGCCTTGGGCCGCAACCACGTTCGTCTGCTGCGCCAACTGGGTGTCGACGGCGACCGGATCCGGATGCTGCGGTCGTTCGATCCGCGCTCGGGCGCGCACGCCCTCGACGTCGAGGATCCCTACTACGGCGACCACGACGACTTCGAGGACGTCTTCACCGTCATCGAGGCCGCATTGCCCGGCCTGCACGACTGGGTCGACGAACAGCTCGCGGAGAACGGACGAGGCTGATGCGCCGTCTGCTGTTCCTGTTGCGGCCGGGCTGGATCGCGCTGGCGCTGGTGGTGATCGCGTTCACCTACTTATGCTTCATGGTGCTCGCGCCGTGGCAGCTGGGCAAGAACAGCCGGACATCGCGGGAAAACCACCAAATCGAGTATTCCCTCAACACCGATCCGGTGCCGTTGAAAACTTTGTTGCCACAGCAGGATTCGTCCGCACCAGGTGCGCAATGGCGCCGGGTCACGGCGACGGGACATTACCTGAGCGCTCAGGTGCTGGCCCGGCTGCGGGTGGTCGACGGCGAGCAGGCGCTGGAGGTGCTGGCGCCCTTCGTCGTCGACGACGGGCCGACGGTCCTCGTCGACCGGGGCTACGTGCGACCCGAGCCCGGCGCTCATGTGCCGCCGATCCCCGGCCCGCCCGACGGCACCGTCAGCATCACCGCACGACTGCGCGACTCCGAGCCGGCGGGCAAGGATCCGATCACCAGAGACGGCTTTCAGCAGGTGAATTCGATTAACACCGAACAGGTCTCGACGTTGATGAAAGTTCCGCTGGCCGGGTCGTACCTGCAGTTGATCGAAAACCAGCCCGGCGGTCTCGGCGTGATCGGCATCCCGCATCTGGACGCCGGGCCGTTTCTGTCCTACGGCATCCAGTGGATTACGTTCGGCGTCCTTGCGCCGATCGGATTGGGCTATTTCGTCTACTCCGAGATCCGGGTCCGCCGCCGGGAGAAGCAGGCGGCGCCGCCCTCGTCGGAAGCCCCGATGAGCATCGAGGACAAGCTCGCCGACCGCTACGGACGCCGGCGGTAAAGCTGCGTCCCGCTAGCCACTGCCGCCACAACAGTTCCTGCCCAGACCCATAGACCTTTTTGTCCAGCTCTGAGCGACAATCTGGGCCGGGCCCTGAGTCTCGCGCGCTTGTCGCTCAGAGGTGGACAAAGAGCAACATTCTTTCCCGCCGAGGCCAATGTGGCGCCTGCGACAACCATGACCCCGGCGCACACGCCGGACACCACCCGCGACAACTCCACCGCGCGGCGCAGATCGGCCACCGTGGGCTCGGTGCCGTCGCCGAGCGTGGGCCGGATCTGCAGCTCGTGGTGGTAATGCGTGGGCCCGCCGAGTCGCACACCCAGCGCTCCGGCGAAGGCGGCCTCAACGACGCCCGCGTTGGGGCTGGGATGCCGCGCAGCGTCGCGCCGCCAGGCCCGCACCGCCCCGGACGGCGATCCGCCCACCACCGGCGCGCACAGCACCACCAGCGCCGCCGTCGTGCGGGCGGTCACAAAGTTGGCCGCATCATCCAATCGCGCTGCGGCCCAACCAAATCGGCAATAGCGTGGCGAGCGGTGGCCGATCATCGCGTCCAACGTATTGATACCGCGGTAGGCCAGCACCGCGGGCACACCGCCGACCGCCGCCCACAACAGCGGCGCGACTTCGGCGTCGGAGGTGTTCTCCGCGACCGATTCCAGCGCCGCGCGAGCCAGGCCCGCACTATCCAGCCGGGCAGGGTCGCGCCCGCACAGCGAGGGCAACAGCCGTCGGGCAGCCTCGATGTCGTCCCGCTCCAGCAGCTCGGCCATCGACACGCCGGTGCGCGCCAGGGTCGTTCCGCCCAGCGCCATCCAGGTCGCCAGCGCGGTGGCCGCCACCGACCCCTGCAGGCCCGCGCCCAGCAAGCCGACCGCTCCGACCAGCAGGCCGACGTGCAATACCCCAGCGATGTGGCTGTCGCGGTAGGTGAACCGCTCCACACTGGCCGCCGCATGGCCGAACACGGCGACGGGATGCCCCCGTTTCGGGTCGCCGAGCGCCAGATCGGCCAGGTAACCGGCCAGCACGCCAACCCGTCTGGATGCAAACACCTCGGCAGCGTCTCACACATGGTTCACTCGAACCATGGGGCACGATCCGCAATGAAGCGGCCCGCAACCCGGGTCGCCGACCTGTTGAACCCGGCCGCCGCCGTTGTTGCCGGCCGCGAACGTGATCATGCAGCTGTCATTGCCGGGCGTCGGCTATGGCGTGCTGGAAAGCCCGGTGGACAGCGGCAATGTCTACAAGCATCCGTTCAAGCGGGCCCGCACCACCGGCACCTATCTGGCCGTCGCGACCATCGGGACCGAGACCGACCGCCTGCTGATCCGCGCCGCGGTCGACGGTGCCCACCGGCAGGTGCGATCCTCGTCGTCAAGTCCGTTGTCCTACAACGCATTTGACCCCAAGCTGCAACTGTGGGTGGCCGCGTGCCTGTACCGCTACTTCGTCGAGCAGCATGAGTTCCTGCACGGTCCACTCGACGACGACGAGGCCGACGCGGTCTATCACGACGCCAAACGATTGGGCACCACGCTGCAGGTGCCCGAGCGGATGTGGCCGCCGGACCGGGTGGCCTTCGACGAATATTGGAAGCGCTCGCTCGATGAGCTACGCATCGACCCGCCGGTGCGCGAGCATCTGCGCGGGGTCGCCTCGGTTGTCTTCCTGCCGTGGCCGTTGCGAGCGCTGGCGGGACCGTTCAACTTGTTCGCGACGACGGGTTTCTTGGCACCGGAATTTCGCGCGCTGATGCAGCTGGACTGGTCGGAGGGCCAGCAGCGCCGCTTCGAATGGCTGCTGGCCGCCTTGCGGCTCGCCGATCGGCTGATCCCGCACCGCGCCTGGGTCTTCGGCTACCAGCTGTACCTGTGGGATATGCGGGCTCGCGCGCGGCGGGGCATGCGGATCGTCTAAATGAGCCGTCTCGCAGGCAAGGTCGCGATCATCACGGGCGCGGGCTCGGGTATCGGATGGGCAGCAGCCAAACGATTCGCCGAGGAGGGCGCCCGTGTCGTCTGCGCCGACATCAGCGGACAGGAACGCGACACCGCCGATCTGCTGGGCGAATCCGCCGTGCCGGTACGCGTCGACGTCACCCAGGCCGCCGACGTCCAACGGATGATCGCCGCCGCCGTCGACAGCTTTGGCCAGGTCGATATTCTGCTCAACAACGCCGGATTCGGTGGGCCGCACGCGCCCCTGGCCGACATCGACGAAGCGGTGTTCGACACCATCCTGGCGATCAACCTCAAAGGCGTCTTCCTCGGCATGAAGTACGCGATCCCCGCCATGCTCGAAAACGGTGGCGGCGCCATCGTCAACACGGCTTCGGCGTCGGGACTGGTCGGGTGGCAGGGCTTGTCGTGCTATGCCGCGGCCAAAGCGGCGGTGGTGCAGATGACGAAATCCGCGGCGCTGGATTACGCCCGCACCAAAGTGCGGATCAATGCGATCTGTCCCGGCATGACCTACACCGGCATGGCCGGAGGCAAACCCGGCGACGACGTGCCCGCCGGCGATTACCTGCCGACGCCGATGGCGCGCTGGGGCGAACCCGCCGAATTGGCCTCGGCCGCACTGTTTCTCGCGAGCGACGAAGCCTCGTTCGTCACCGGCGCCGCGCTGGCCGTCGACGGCGGTTACTCGGCGAGCGGCCCGCTACTCCGTGGCGCGAGCAGACGCCAAAGTCCCTAAATCAGCGGCGTGTCGGGAACTTTTGCGTCTGCTCGCCAGCCTCTTACCGCACCGTCGCGAAAAACGCGCGCACGTCGTCGACGAACAACTCCGGCTGCTCGAAAGCGGCGAAGTGGCCGCCGCGCGGCATGTCCGTCCAGTGCGTGATGTTGTAGACCGGCTCGCACCATGACCGCGGCGCACTGAGCACCTCCGCGGGGAAAGCGGCTATGCCAGTGGGCAATTCAATACGGTCCATGTTTCCCCAGGACCTAGAAGCTCTGCCAATAGAGGCGGGCCGACGATGCGCCGGTGTTGGTCACCCAATAGACCATCACATTGTCCAGCAGCTCGTCGCGGCTGAACGCCTTCTCGGGGTGGCCGTCGCAGTCCGACCATGCCCAGAACTTCTCGACGATCCACGCCATCTGACCCACCGGCGAATCGGCCAGGCCGTATCCCAACGTCTGTGGCCGGGTGGACTGCTGCTTGGAATAGCCGGTGCCGGTATTGCGGTGCTCGGCCAGCGCGGCCAGCGCGCGCTTCTCTTCCTCGGTGGGGTTGGCCAGCGATTCCTTCGTTGGCCTGCCGATCGCCATGTTCAGGTGGATGCGCCGCGCAGTGCCCGCCGTTACGGCCGATCTGCGTGGTGACCGCCGAGCCCCAGTCGCCGCCCTGGGCGCCGTAGCGGTCGTAGCCAAGGCGCAGCATCAGCGTCTCCCAGGCCTCGGCGATCTTCTCCACGCCCCACCCGGTGCGGGTGGGCTTGCCGGAGAAGCCGTACCCGGGAAGCGACGGGCAGACCACGTGGAAGGCGTCTTCGGCACGTCCCGACGGCGGATTCGTCAGCGGCTCAATCACCTTGTGGAACTCCACAATTGAGCCCGGCCAGCCGTGGGTGATCACCAACGGGAAGGCGTCCTCGTGCGGAGACCGCTGGTGGATGAAATGAATGTCCAGCCCGTCGATTTCGGTGGTGAACTGGTCAAACCGATTCAGCGCGGCCTCACGCGAGCGCCAGTCGTAGTCGTTGGCCCAGTAGGCGGCCAGCTCGCGGGTGTAGTTCAGCGGGATGCCCTGGCTCCAGTCGTCCACGCATTCGGCCTCCGGCCATCGGGTGCGCGCCAACCGCGATCGCAAGTCATCGAGAACATCGTCAGCAACGTCGATCCGAAACGGCTTCACCCGTTCATAGTGCCGCCGGGTGCAACCAGCGAGCGCCCCCCTGGACCGCGTACATACGCATGCCAGCGCCAGATCTATAGGCGATTTCGCTGATGCTAATTGCCGCGACGCCCGCGCATGCTGGCTAGCATGAGCGAAGTTAGCTGGAGCGACCCAGACATGGACGCGGTGATGAGTGAACTTCCGACCGGAACGGTCACGTTGCTGCTGGCCGACGTCGAGGGTTCGACGCGCCTGTGGGAGACCCAGCCCGACCGATGAAGGCCGCCGTCGAGCGCCTCGACCAGACGCTGTCCGACGCGGTCGCCGCCCACCACGGCGTGCGACCCGTCGAGCAGGGCGAGGGCGACAGCTTCGTCATCGCGTTCGCCCGCGCCGCCGACGCGGTGGCCTGTGCCCTGGAGCTGCAGCGGGCGCCGTTGGCGCCGATCAAGTTGCGCATCGGCCTGCACACCGGCGACGTGCAGCTGCGCGATGAGGGCAACTACATCGGCCCGACGATCAACCGCACCGCGCGGCTACGCGACCTGGCCCACGGCGGCCAGACGGTGCTCTCGGGCGCGACGGAACCGCTTGTCGTCGACCAACTCCCGGACGGCGTCACGCTCACCGACCTCGGCACCCACCCGCTGCGCGATCTGCCCCGTCCCGAACGTGTTGTGCAGCTTTGCCATCCCGACCTGCACAACGAGTTCCCTCCCCTTCGGGTTGCGAACGCGGTTACCACACACAACCTTCCGATCCAGCTGACCAGCTTCGTCGGACGTGGCGCGCAGATGGCTCAGCTCAGTGAGCTTTTCAGCACCAACCGGCTGGTGACGTTGACCGGTGCGGGCGGGGCGGGTAAGACCCGATTGGCGGTCGAAGTCGCGGCTCATCTGACAAGTCGTACGCCCGGCGGGGTGTGGTACGTCGACCTGGCTCCAATCACCCATGCCGACGTCGTGCCGGTCGCGGCGGCTCGCGCGTTGGGCCTGCCCGACGACTCGGGCCAGTCAACTGACGACACGCTGATCCGGTTCATCGCCGATCAGCGGCTGCTGCTTGTGCTCGACAATTGTGAGCATCTGCTGGATGCGAGTGCATCGCTGGCAACGGCAATCCTCACGGCATGCCCAGAAGTGCGGTTGCTGTCCACGAGTCGTGAACCGATCGGAGTGCCCGGTGAGGTGACGTTCGTGGTGCCGTCGCTGTCGCTGGCCGACGAAGCGATCCAGTTGTTCACCGACCGCGCCCGCCGCGCGCAGTCCGACTTCGCTGTCACCGAAGACAACGCCGCAACGGTGACCGAGATCTGTCGACGGCTCGATGGCATGCCGCTGGCCATCGAGCTCGCCGCGGCGCGGGTCCGGGCGCTGACGCTCGACGAAATCCTTGCCGGGCTACACGATCGCTTCCGTCTGTTGACCGGAGGTGCCCGCAGGGCCGTGCGACGTCAGCAGACGTTGCACGCATCGGTGGATTGGTCCCATGCATTGCTCACCGAAACCGAACGGGTGCTGCTTCGGCGGCTGGCCGTGTTTCTGGGCGGCTTCGACCTGCAGGCCGCTCATGCGGTCGCCGGTGACGCCGGCGTGGAGCGCTACCAGGTGCTCGACCAACTCACCCTACTCGTGGACAAGTCGCTCTTGAACGCCGAAAACAGCGGCGGCCGAACGCGATACCGGTTGCTGGAGACCGTCCGTCAGTACGCGCTGGAGAAATTGGGCGAATCTGGCGAAGCCGACGTCATTGGCGGCCGCCACCGGGATTACTACACATCGCTGGCGGCCGAGCTCGATGCGCCGGGCGGCACCAACCAAGCGCGGCGCCTCGAGCAGGCAGAGATTGACATCGACAATCTGAGAGGCGCGTTCGCCTGGTCTCTGGAGAACGGCGACACCGTGCCCGCGTTGCGGCTCGCGGCATCCCTTCAGCCGCTGTGGTTTTCGCGATGGCGCCTCAAGGAGGGTCTTACCCTGCTCGACGCCGCGCTGTCGGCTGAAACCCACTCTGATGCTGATCATGATTCGGCGTACGTGCGAGCGCTGGCCGACAAGGGTCTGATGCTCGGATATCTCGGTTCCACCGAAAGTGCGCAAATCGCCGATGAGGCGCTCGCCCTGGCGCGCCAGACCGCCGACCCTGCCCTGGTGATACGGGCGCTTGTGACCCACGGACACGCGTACGCCTATGAGGTCGAAGTCGCCAGAGCAGACTTCGCAGAGGCCATCGCACTCGCCCGCGAACTCGACGACCGGTGGCTGCTGAGTCAGATTCTGCGCTGGCAATCGGTGGCCGCGATGGCGGTGGGCGATCACGGCGCCATCCATGCCGCGGCCAGCGAAGGCTGCGAGCTTGCCGAAGCAATCGGTGACGAGTCCAACGCGCGTCTGTGTCGGGTGGCACTCGCGACGGCTCACATCGATCGAGGCGAGGTAAGGGTGGCTACCGCCCCGCTGCGCGACATAATCGTCGAAGCGACAGCGGCTCACGACGTGTTCTGTAGATCAGTCGCGCTGGTGAACCTGACCTTCGCACTGGCATGGCAAGGCGACGTCGACGGTGCCCAGGCAGCGGTGGATGAATTCTTCAACGACCGGTCGAAACTCGGCGAACTCGTTGACCGCGTCGGGTACTCCGCGACCGGATTAATCAGGCTGATGCGAGGGGATGCCCCCGGGGCGCGTGAGGCGTACGAAGCGGCACTGCAGCGCACGCCGCTGACACCGGTGACGGTGACGACTTATGTTGTCTCACCATTGCCAATGTTGGCATGCGGCGATCTCACCGCGGCCCGCCGTCATGCTGACGATGTGGTGGCGGCTTTCGAAAGACATCACACCTGGTGGCGGCGCTGGCTACTCGAGCGCGTGTCGCGATCGCGCAGGGCGAGTTCGAGCAGGCGACCAACGACGCACTCTTGGCTCTGGACATTGCCGCCGAATCGCACGGCTACATGACCGTTCCCGATGCGTTCGAATGCCTCGCTCACCTTGCGGCGGAAGCGAGTAATCAACGTGAAGCAGCGCGCCTTTTCGGCATGGCCGATGCCGCGCGGCAGCAGACTCGGTGTCGCGCGATTCGCGATATTCGAGACCGAACACGAGGGGCGGCTTGCGGCTATCCGAAAGCAATTGGGCGAGAGCGACTTTCGTGCAGCCTCGGATGAGGGCGCCTCCCTGACCATCGAGGAGGCCATCGCCTACGTTCGCCGGGGTCGCGGCGAACGCAAGCGCGCGGGCCAGCGGTTGGGCGTCACTAACACGCGCAGAACTCGACGTCGCAAAGCTGGTCAGTGAAGGCCTGGGAAATAAGGACATCGCCACAGCGGCTGTTCATTTCGCCCCGCACGGTCCAGGCTCATCTCACGCATATCTACGCCAAACTGGGGCTGGCCTCGCGCGTACAACTGGCCCAGGAGGCGGCGCGCCACGAGTAGCGGCCTACCGCTTCGATCAAGGGGCGTCAATCCGGAAACGTGCCTTCGCTCATATCGGCGGCTACAGAAACGCTCGGTTGCCGTATCGGTCGAGCGAGACCAGCTCTCCGACCGGCCGCCGCGTGGTGGGGCCGTATTTGCCCATCGGCCAGCCGAGGGGAATCACCGCGCACGGAGTGACATTGCGCGGCAAGCCCAGGGCGCGCCTGGCCAATAGCGTGCTCCACAACGGCATGGTGATCAACGCCGCGCCCAACCCGGCCGCGCGCGCCGCCAGCAGCAAGTTCTGTATCGCGGGATAGATGGAGCCGTAGGCGCTGCTCGCGCCGACCGGGGGCCACGGCGCAACGAAACCCTTCAGGCATGCCACCACACCACGGGGGTCTCGTCGAAGTGGTCTGCCTGCCATCGCACCGCCTTCAATATCCGCAACATCTTGTCGTCCCCGCGGCGCTCAACGGCACGGTTGTAGATGGGCCCGAAGGCCCGCATGGCGGTGCGATTCAGGCGGCCAAGCTTGGCGACGACTTCGCGGTCTTTGACGACGATGAACTCCCAGTTCTGCGCGTTGGAACCGGTCGGCGCCTTCATCGCCAGTTCGAGGAGATGCAGCACGAGCGCGTCATCCACCGGGTCGGGCTTGAGACGACGGATTGCGCGCTGGGTCCGCATCGCCTCTTCGAGGGGCATGTTCAGCGGTTCTTGTTGGGTCATGACCACGATTCAACACCGCGGGCAGGCGAAGATAAGACCCATGCATCCCAGGTTGACCGCTCGGGTGGAACAAGCTCAACCGATGCCGGTCCTGCTCTGGCAATTTCGCCGAGCCCCGACTGTGCATCTCGTCGGGCCCGCTCGGCGGCGGCATCGGCGCCCGGGACTGGGTACTCAACGCGACGGTCCCCCTCGACTACGACCGGACCGATCCGGACCGCCACCTGACCGAGATCGGCAGCGCGCTCGATCTCGCCGGCACCGGCTGCGGTCTGCTCACCGCGGTCGACGTGACCCGGCATCACCTCGCCGCCGACGGCGGCGTGCATGCCGCCGCCACCGTCGGGCTCTCCAGCCCGGCCTGGGCGGCCGCGCCCGACGGGCACTTCCGCCGCGAATCGCCGTCCGGCGACGAGTACCGGGTGGGAACGATCAACATCGTGGTTGCGGTGCCGGTGCGGCTGTCCGACGCGGCGCTCGTCAACGCCGTGGCCACCGCAACGGAGGCCAAAGCCCAGGCGCTGCACGAGAACGGGGTACGGGCCACCGGAACCGCCTCGGACGCGGTCGTCGTGCACTGCCCGACGGACGGCACCGCGGAGACCTACGGCGGGCCGCGCTCGACGTTCGGTGCCCGTATCGCGCGAGCGGTGCACGCGGCCGTACTCGCCGGCGCCCGGACGCTGGATCTCAGGGCCTCCCGAGCGTCACTCCGAACCGTGAACGGACTCGAGGCGCTGGCTCACCCGGGCCAGCGCCTCGTCGAAGACCTCCACCTTTTCGCCACGCCGTTCGTTGGCAGGATGGGCGGCTCCGCGAGCACCTTCGGTCGCTACGCGGGCCGCACCCTGCCGTCGCAACAGGCTGAAGTTCTTCTCCCGCGCGGTCCTCAGCCGGCCCTGTAGATCCTTGAGTTGATTTACGTCCATGCGCTCCAGGGCGGCGGGATGGCTCTCGCCGATCAACGAGTCTTCCTGCTGGGTCAGGTTCACACGGTGGTTGCTCACCGTAGATTCATAGCCCGCGCCGCCACGCCGGCGCGGCGAACCGCCGGACCGTCACGCCGGGGCCATCTCACGTTCACACCAGCAGTTCGAACGGGAGGTGCTAGCCGACCTTCCGCCAGGTTTGACAGCTGGTTGAGTGAAACGCGGCATCTGTCGGTTCGATGGTCACCCGAACCGGTCCACTCTCCACGCCTTCGGCGATAACCGATTCGCGACTTTCGTTGAGGCCGCGCAGGCGTGCCCAAACGCAGACCTGTCCGAGCACGAGAGGTTCTGAGGCATATTTTCCCGGTCGGATCTCGGACCCGACTGCGAACTGTCCGTCGCCTGGAATGGTGTCTGCGGTGGGGCGATTGGAGAGCGCGGGTGCTTCGTATTGCGCGGGGCTGGGGCTCTGTGCCTTCGGTGCATTACCCCCGCACGCCGAACAGACGCAGACCGCTGCCACCAGCCCCGCGTAAATCGCCGATTTCACGATGGCAGATCGTACTGGCAGCGGCGGGCGGCTGATCGCTCCTGACCAATTCCCGGGACGATTTGCTTGGTGGGCGCGGACGGTATCGAACCGCCGACCGCTGGTGTGTAAAACCAGAGCTCTACCACTGAGCTACGCGCCCCATCCCGCGGGGCAGGCTACACGCCCGAACGCCAACCCCCAAAACCCATCAGGTGCGTAACGCCGCCAAAGCTTCCGTCCACAGCCGCTGGTCGCGGGACTCACCGGGCTCTTTCATCTCGGCGAACCGGATGATGCCGGACCGGTCGACGACGAAGGTGCCCCGGTTGGAATAGCCGGCGGCGTCGTTGAACACACCGTAGGCCTGGCTGACGGCTCCGTGCGGCCAGAAATCCGACAGCACGGGAAACAGGAAGCCGCTCTCGGTCGCCCAGATCTTGTGCGTGGGCGGCGGCCCCACGGAAATGGCCAGCACCGCGCTGTCGTCGTTCTCGAACTCCGGCAGGTGATCGCGCAGCCCGTCCAGCTCGCCCTGACAGATCCCGGTGAACGCCAGCGGAAAGAACACCAGCAGCACGTTCTTGGCACCGCGGTAGGCGCTGAGGGTGACGGGTTGCTGATTCTGGTCGCGCAGCGTGAAGTCAGGCGCCGGGGTCCCGACGGCAAGCATCAGCGCTTCCCGGCGCGTGGCTTCGGCTGTACCAGACGGCTGGCGCTCCAGTCGCCGAGGTTGACCGACGAGGTCGGCATCAGGCCCGCCGTGGGGGCGGCCTCCGCGATCTCGGCGGGCAGCACGTGACCGGGCTTGCCGGTCTTGGGTGTCAGCACCCAGATCACGCCGTCTTCGGCCAGCGGGGTGATTGCGTCCATCAGGGTGTCCACCAAATCCCCGTCACCGTCGCGCCACCACAGCAGGACGACGTCGATCACCTCGTCGCTGTCCTCGTCGAGCAGTTCCCCGCCGCACGCCTCCTCGACCGCAGCGCGGATGTCGTCGTCGGTGTCTTCGTCCCAGCCCCACTCCTGGACGACTTGGTCTCGTTGGATGCCCAGCTTGCGACCGTAGCCTGGAGCGTGATCCTCCGCGACCACTGTGGAGCCCTCCTTAGAATCATCCGCGCGCCCTGCGATGGGCTTTATCGTCGCACAAGCAAAACCCGGGCCGTTACGCCCACCTCAGAAGGAACCCAGACACAGTTTCAACGCCTTGGTCTTGGTGTCGTTGAGCTGGTCGACGCGCTTGTTGAACTCCCCGGTCGGCGCGTGCGTGCCGATGGCGTTGGCGACAGCGTGGGCGGCGTCGACATAGGCGTTGAACGCGTCCCGCAGATCCGAAGACATCGCATCGTTGAGAGCGCCGGCGACCGTGGAGGCGCTGTCGTTGAGCGCGTCGATGGCCGGGCCCTCGGTGGGGCCGGTGTTGTGGCCCTGGTTGTAGGTCTTGACGAACACGTTGACCTTGTCGATGGCGGCGCTGCTGCTGGTGGCGAGCGTGTCACAGGAGGTGCGAATCGCCTTGGTGGTCAAGGATTGTTGGCGCTGAGACTCGTGGATGCTCGACGTCGCGATCGACGCCGACACCGACGCGGACACCGACGAACGGTAGGCCGGCGCGACCTTGGTATCCGGTGCGGCCAATCCATCGGTCATTTTGGTGCAGGCCGCCACCACCATCAACGTCGCGGCGACGCACCCGAGCACCAGGGCGACGCGCTTGGGCGACTCCCCCGCCGGAGCGGCACGCCATCCGTTGAGCACGACTCCTGACGTTACCGGGTCGCATCTCCTATCGCCCTCGACGCACCGGATTGCGCTCGGTGGGGCACGATAAAGGGCGATCGTCTAAACAGAAAACCCGCCGACAACAGGAGCGGAAGTTGACCACCGAGTTCGCGCGCCACGACCTGGCCAAAAATCCAAGCAGCGCAAGCGAACCCGACCGGGTTCGGGTGATCCGCGAGGGCGTGGCTTCCTACCTGCCCGACATCGACCCCGAAGAGACGTCGGAGTGGCTGGAGTCCTTCGACGAGCTGTTGGAGCGATCCGGCCCCGCGCGGGCGCGTTATCTGATGTTGCGGCTGCTGGAACGCGCCGGTGAGCAGCGGGTGGCCATCCCGGCGCTGACGTCGACCGACTATGTCAACACCATCCCGACCGAGCTGGAGCCCTGGTTCCCGGGCGACGAGGACATCGAACGCCGCTACCGGGCCTGGATCCGCTGGAACGCGGCGATCATGGTGCACCGTGCGCAGCGGCCGGGCGTGGGCGTCGGTGGCCACATCTCGACCTACGCCTCGTCGGCGGCGCTCTACGAGGTCGGGTTCAACCACTTCTTCCGGGGCAAATCGCATCCGGGCGGCGGTGACCAGGTGTTCATCCAGGGCCACGCCTCCCCCGGCATTTACGCCCGCGCGTTCCTGGAGGGCCGCCTGTCCGAGGACCAGCTCGACGGTTTCCGCCAGGAGCACAGTCACCCCGGCGGCGGCTTGCCGTCCTACCCGCACCCCCGGCTGATGCCCGACTTCTGGGAATTCCCCACCGTCTCGATGGGGCTGGGCCCGATGAACGCCATCTATCAGGCCCGGTTCAACCACTATCTGCACGACCGGGGCATCAAGGACACCTCGGATCAGCATGTGTGGGCGTTCCTCGGCGACGGCGAGATGGACGAGCCCGAAAGCCGCGGGCTGGCACACGTCGCGGCGCTGGAGGGATTGGACAACTTGACCTTCGTCGTCAACTGCAACCTGCAGCGCCTCGACGGTCCGGTGCGCGGCAACGGCAAGATCATTCAGGAGCTGGAGTCGTTCTTCCGCGGCGCCGGCTGGAACGTGATCAAGGTGGTGTGGGGCCGCGAGTGGGACACCCTGCTGCACGCCGACCGCGACGGCGCGCTGGTGAACCTGATGAACACCACCCCCGACGGCGACTACCAGACCTACAAGGCCAACGACGGCGCGTACGTGCGCGACCACTTCTTCGGCCGCGATCCGCGCACCAAGGCGCTCGTGGCGGAAATGAGCGACTCCGAGATCTGGAACCTCAAGCGCGGCGGGCACGACTACCGCAAGGTCTACGCCGCCTACCGCGCCGCCGTCGACCACAAGGGCCAGCCGACGGTGATCCTGGCCAAGACCATCAAGGGCTACTCGCTGGGCGCCCACTTCCAGGGCCGCAACGCCACCCACCAGATGAAAAAGCTTGCGCTGCAAGACCTCAAGGACTTCCGCGACGCCATCCGCATCCCGATCAGCGACGAGCAGCTGGAGCAAGACCCCTACCTGCCGCCGTACTACCACCCCGGCCCGGACGCCCCGGAAATTCGCTACCTGCTGGACCGGCGCCGCACCCTGGGCGGCTTTGTGCCCGAACGCCGGACTAAGGCCAAGGTGCTCAAGCTGCCCGGTCGCGACATCTACGCCCCGCTGAAGAAGGGATCCGGACACCAGGAAGTCGCCACCACCATGGCGATCGTGCGCACATTCAAAGAAGTGTTGCGGGACAAGGAGATTGGGCCGCGCATCGTGCCGATCATCCCCGACGAAGCGCGTACCTTCGGCATGGACTCCTGGTTCCCGTCGTTGAAGATCTACAACCGCCTTGGCCAGCTGTACACCGCCGTCGACGCCGACCTGATGCTGGCCTACAAGGAGAGCGAGATCGGCCAGATCCTGCACGAGGGCATCAACGAGGCCGGCTCGGCGGCGTCGTTCACCGCGGCCGGCACGTCCTACGCCACGCACAACGAGCCGATGATCCCGATCTACATCTTCTATTCGATGTTCGGGTTCCAGCGCACCGGCGACGGGCTGTGGGCCGCGGCCGACCAGATGGCGCGCGGCTTCCTGCTCGGGGCCACCGCGGGACGCACCACGCTGACCGGTGAGGGCCTGCAGCACGCCGACGGCCACTCGCTGTTGTTGGCGGCCACCAACCCGGCGGTGGTTTCCTACGACCCCGCGTTCGCCTACGAGATCGCCTACATCGTCGAAAGTGGGCTGGCCCGAATGTTCGGGGAGAACCCGGAAAACATCTACTTCTACATCACCGTCTACAACGAGCCCTATGTGCAGCCGCCCGAGCCGGAGAACTTCGACCCCGAAGGCGTGCTGCGCGGCATCTACCGCTACCGCGCGGCCACCGAGCGGCGCACCAGCAAGGCGCAAATCCTGGCGTCCGGGGTGTCGATGCCCGCGGCGCTGAAGGCCGCCGAGCTGCTGGCCGCCGAGTGGGACGTCGCCGCCGACGTCTGGTCGGTGACCAGCTGGGGCGAGCTGAACCGCGACGGGGTGGCCATCGAGAAGGAGAAGCTGCGCCATCCCGACCGGCCCGCCGGTGTCCCCTACGTAACGAAGGCACTGGCCGATGTCGCCGGGCCGGTGATCGCCGTGTCGGACTGGATGCGCGGGGTCCCCGAGCAGATCCGGCAGTGGGTGCCCAACACCTACGTCACGCTCGGCACCGACGGCTTCGGCTTCTCCGACACCCGCCCCGCCGCCCGCCGCTACTTCAACACCGACGCCGAATCGCAGGTGGTCGCCGTGCTCGAGGCACTGGCCCGCGACGGCGAGATCGACCCGTCGGTGCCGGTCGCGGCCGCGCGTCAATACCAAATCGACGACGTGCTCGCCGCCCCGGAGCAGACGTCCGACCCCGGGGTGGCATAAACCAGCGCTAAGACGCCCGTAAGACCTCCAGCGTCGCCTTGGCGGGAACTTCCAGAAATCTCGCGTAGATTTTAGGGATGAGTGACAACCAGTTGGCGCGCACGCCCTTATCGAGGTCAGCGCTCGAACTGCTGGATACCGTGCCCGAAACCCTGCTGCGACGGCTGAAGCAATACTCCGGGCGGCTGGCCACCGAGGCGGTCTCGGCCATGCACGACCGGCTGCCGTTCTTCGCTGATCTGGAAGCATCCCAACGAGCCAGCGTGCAGCTGGTGGTGCAGACGGCGGTGGTGAACTTCGTCGAGTGGATGCACGACCCGCATAGCAACGTGTCCTACACCGCGCAGGCATTCGAACTGGTCCCCAAGGAGCTGCACCGCCGCATCGCCCTAGCCAACAGCGTGGAAATGGTGCGAGTCACCATGGAGTTCTTCGAAGAAGTCCTACCGCTGCTGGCCCGCGATCAAGACCAGTTGACGGCCCTCACGGTGGGCATTCTGAAGTACAGCCGCGACTTGGCATTCACCCTCGCCACCGCCTACGCCGATGCCGCCGAAGCGCGTGGCTCGTGGGACAGCCGGATGGAGGCCAGCGTCGTCGACGCCGTGGTGCGTGGCGATACCGGCCCCGAGCTACTGTCCCGGGCGGCCGCGTTGAACTGGGACACCACCGCGCCGGCCACGGTGCTGGTCGGGACGCCGGCAGCCGGCGGTTCAAGCAGCGACGACGACAGCCAGCGGGCCAGCCAGCACGTCCGCGACACCGCTGCCCGCCACGGCCGGGCGGCGCTCACCGACGTGCACGGCACCTGGCTGGTGGCCATCGTGTCGGGCCAGGTGTCGCCGACCGAGAAGTTCCTGACCGACCTGCTGCCCGCGTTCTCCGACGACCCGGTGGTCATCGGGCCTACCGCGCCGATGCTCACCGCGGCCTACCACAGCGCAAGCGAGGCGATTTCCGGGATGAATGCCGTCGCCGGCTGGAGCGGTGCGCCGCGCCCGGTGCTGGCCAGAGAACTGCTGCCCGAGCGCGCGCTGATGGGCGACGCATCGGCGATCGTGGCGCTGCACACCGACGTGATGCGGCCGCTGGCCGATGCCGGGCCAACGCTCATCGAGACCCTCGACGCCTATTTAGATTGCGGCGGCGCAATCGAGGCGTGCGCCCGGAAGTTGTTCGTTCATCCAAACACGGTGCGGTACCGGCTCAAGCGCATCACCGACTTCACCGGCCGCGATCCGACCCAGCCGCGCGACGCCTACGTGCTGCGAGTGGCCGCGACCGTCGGCCAACTCAACTATCCGACACCGCCGTCGACTGCCCGGAACAGCGCTGTGCTTCAGGTTCCCCTGACGGTGAAGGGCCCGGTCAAAGGGCAGGTCACCGGGGATGCCGGGCCCCCGTCGCCCCGATAGTGATTTAGCCAACAGGTCGCGACGCGATATCAAACATGTAGCTTACGGGCATGTTTTGTATAGACTGCACAAAAAGCTAAGACGAGGTTCATAATCTGTTACACCCGCCAAAACCGTTTCCACAGTGTTCTCTTAAACATGTGATTGCATTTCTTGCGCCCGGACAGGGCTCGCAGACGGAGGGAATGCTGTCGCCGTGGTTGGAACTTCCCGGCGCAGCGGACAAGCTCGCGTCGTGGTCGAAGGCCAGCGGCGTGGACCTTGCGCGGCTGGGCACCACGGCCTCGACCGAAGAGATCACCGACACCGCCATCGCCCAGCCGTTGATCGTCGCGGCCACCCTGCTGGCTTATCAGGAGCTTAAGAACCGCGGGCTGCTGGCCGGCCAAGACCTCATCGTTGCGGGTCACTCCGTCGGCGAGATCGCGGCCTACGCGATCGCCGGTGTGATCGCCGCCGACGACGCGGTCGCGCTGGCCGCCACCCGCGGCGCCGAGATGGCCAAGGCGTGTGCCGCCGAGCCGACCGGCATGTCCGCGGTGCTCGGCGGTGACGAGGCCGACGTGCTGAGCCGCCTCGAGCAGCTCGACCTGGTTCCGGCCAACCGCAACGCCGCCGGCCAGATCGTCGCCGCCGGCCCGCTGAACGCGCTGGAGAAGCTCGCCGAAGACCCGCCGGAAAAGGCCCGAGTCCGCGCGTTGAGCGTGGCCGGCGCCTTCCACACCCGGTTCATGGCTCCGGCTCTTGACGGCTACGCCGCCGCGGCGGCCGGCATCGCCACCGCCGAGCCCACCGCCACGCTGCTGTCCAACCGCGACGGCCAGCCCGTCGCTTCGGCGGCGGCGGCAATGGAGACCCTGGTCTCTCAGCTCACCCAGCCGGTGCGCTGGGACCTGTGCACCGCGACGCTGCGTGAGCACAACATCACGGCGATCGTGGAGTTCCCGCCCGCGGGCACCCTCACCGGTATCGCCAAACGCGAACTTCGGGGGGTTCCGACGCGCGCCGTCAAGTCACCCGCAGACCTGGACGAGTTGGCGAACCTCTAGCTGCCCGCTTTACCAGTTTCACTACCAGTACAACCAAAAAAATCGAACGCCAGTTCGGTTGCTACACAACACATTACGAAGGGAAAGACCGTGGCCGTTAGTCAGGAAGAAATCATCGCCGGTATCGCCGAGATCATCGAAGAGGTCACCGGTATCGAGCCCTCCGAGGTCACCCCGGAGAAGTCGTTCGTGGACGACCTGGACATCGACTCGCTGTCGATGGTCGAGATCGCCGTGCAGACCGAGGACAAGTACGGCGTGAAGATCCCCGACGAGGACCTCGCCGGCCTGCGCACCGTCGGTGACGTCGTCTCCTACATCCAGAAGCTCGAGGAAGAGAACCCCGAGGCCGCCGAGGCGCTGCGCTCCAAGCTCGTGTCCGAGAACCCCGAGGCTGCGGCGAACGTCAAGGCCAGACTGGAAGCGGACAGCAAGTGACCAAGCCTTCCACTGCTAATGGCGGTTACCCCAGCGTTGTGGTAACCGCCGTCGCGGCGACGACATCGATCGCGCCGGACATCGAGAGCACGTGGAAGGGCTTGCTGGCCGGCGAAAGCGGCATCCGCGTCCTCGAAGATGATTTCGTCACCAAGTGGGATCTACCGGTCAAGATCGGTGGACACCTCAAGGAGTCGGCCGATATCCACATGGGCCGGCTGGACATGCGCCGCATGTCCTACGTCCAACGGCTGGCCAAGTTCTTGAGCGGTCAGTTGTGGGAAACCGCCAACAACCCTGAAGTGGACCCGGACCGATTCTCCGTCGTGGTGGGCACCGGTCTGGGCGGCGCCGAGCGGATCGTGGAGAGCTACGACCTGATGAACGAGGGCGGGCCCCGCAAGGTGTCCCCGCTCGCGGTTCAAATGATCATGCCGAACGGTGCCGCCGCGGTGGTGGGTCTGCAGCTCGGGGCCCGCGCCGGGGTGATCACCCCGGTATCGGCCTGTTCGTCGGGTTCGGAGGCCATCGCCCACGCGTGGCGTCAGATCGTCATGGGTGATGCGGACATCGCCGTCTGCGGTGGTGTCGAGGGTCCCATCGAGGCGCTGCCCATCGCCGCGTTCTCGATGATGCGGGCCATGTCGACCCGCAACGACGACCCCGAAGGGGCGTCGCGCCCGTTCGACAAGGACCGGGACGGCTTCGTGTTCGGCGAGGCCGGCGCCCTCATGATCATCGAGACCGAAGAGCACGCCAAGGCCCGTGGCGCCACGCCGCTGGCCCGGCTGATGGGTGCCGGTATCACTTCGGACGCTTTCCACATGGTGGCACCCGCTCCAGACGGCGTCCGCGCCGGCAGGGCGATGACGCGGTCGCTGGAACTGGCGGGCTTGTCTCCCAAGGACATCGACCACATCAACGCACACGGAACGGCAACGCCGATCGGCGACAGCGCGGAGGCCAACGCTATCCGCGTCGCCGGCTGCGAGCACGCCGCCGTATACGCGCCCAAATCGGCGCTGGGACACTCAATCGGCGCAGTCGGGGCGCTCGAGTCGGCGCTCACAGTGCTGAGCCTGCGGGATGGAGTCATCCCGCCGACACTTAATTACGAGACCCCGGATCCAGAGATCGAGCTGGATGTCGTCGCGGGCGAACCTCGCTACGGCGAGTACCGCTACGCGATCAACAACTCGTTCGGCTTCGGAGGTCACAACGTGGCGCTCGCCTTCGGGCGTTACTAAGGCACGGCGTCCGGCGACGATACGGGCCGCAAACGGCCCGGGGAGGAGCCGGACAACATGAGAGGAACGTTCGCAAGACCCATGTCTGAACTGGTTACGGGGAAAGCTTTACCCAACGTTGTCGTCACCGGCACGACCATGACGACAGCACTGGCGACCGACGCCGACAACACGTGGAAGTTGTTGCTGGACGGCCAGAGTGGGATCCGTAAGCTCGAAGACCCGTTCGTCGAGGAGTTCGACCTGCCGGTCCGCATCGGCGGTCATCTACTGGAGGAATTCGACCATCGCCTGACGCGGGTCGAGCTGCGTCGCACGTCGTACCTGCAGCGGATGTCCACGGTGCTGGGCCGGCGGGTGTGGGAAAGCATCGGCTCACCGGAGGTCGACACCAACCGATTGCTGGTGTCCGTCGGCACCGGCCTGGGCTCGGCGGAGGAACTGGTCTTCAGCTACGAAGAGATGCGCAATCGCGGCTTCAGAGCGGTATCGCCACTGACCGTGCAGAAGTACATGCCCAACGGTGCGGCCGCGGCCGTCGGGCTGGAACGGCAGGCCAAGGCTGGAGTGTTGACGACGGTCTCGGCATGCGCGTCCGGTTGCGAGGCCATCGCCCGTGCCTGGCAGCAGATCGTGCTCGGTGAGGCCGACATGGCGATCTGCGGTGGCGTGGAAACACGGATCGAGGCGGTGCCCATCGCCGGGTTCGCCAACATGCGCATCGTGATGTCCACCAACAACGACGACCCCGCCGGTGCGTGCCGCCCGTTCGACAAGGACCGCGACGGCTTCGTCTTCGGCGAGGCCGGCGCCCTCATGGTGATCGAGACCGAGGAGCACGCCAAGGCTCGCGGCGCCAACATCCTCGCCCGGATCATGGGGGCCAGCATCACCTCGGACGGCTTCCACATGGTGGCACCGGATCCCAACGGGGAACGCGCCGGGCACGCCATCACTCGGGCGGTTCAACTGGCGGGCCTGACCCCGGGCGACATCGATCACGTCAATGCCCACGCCACCGGCACCCAGGTCGGTGACGTTGCCGAGGGCAAGGCCATCAACAACGCCCTCGGCAGCCACACGCCGGCGGTGTACGCACCTAAATCTGCCCTCGGCCACTCGGTGGGTGCGGTCGGCGCAGTCGAATCGATCCTGACGGTGCTTGCGCTGCGGGATCAGGTGGTTCCGCCGACACTGAATCTGGTGAACCTCGATCCAGAGATCAACCTGGACGTCGTGGCGGGCAAGCCGCGTCCCGGCAATTACGAGTACGCGATCAACAATTCGTTCGGATTCGGCGGCCACAACGTAGCGATCGCCTTCGGCCGGTACTGACCCTCACAGCATCACCCTCAGAAACAGGAGACCTGCGATGACAGCGATGGCCCCCGAGGCGGTTGGCGAGTCGCTCGACCCCCGCGACCCACTGTTGCGGCTGTGCAATTTCTTCGACGACGACAGCGTCGAACTGCTGCACGAGCGTGACCGCTCTGGTGTGCTGGCCGCGGCCGGCACCGTGAACGGCGTCCGGACCATCGGATTCTGCACGGACGGAACCGTGATGGGCGGCGCGATGGGCATCGAGGGTTGCCGGCACATCGTCAACGCCTACGACACCGCCATCGAGGAGCAGAGCCCGATCGTGGGCATCTGGCACTCCGGTGGAGCCCGGCTCGCCGAAGGCGTCAAGGCGCTGCACGCGGTCGGAACCGTGTTCGAGGCCATGATCCGGGCGTCGGGATACGTGCCACAGATTTCGGTGGTCGTCGGTTTCGCCGCGGGCGGTGCCGCCTACGGTCCGGCGCTGACCGACGTCGTCATCATGGCGCCGGAGGGCCGGGTGTTCGTCACCGGGCCCGACGTGGTCCGCAGCGTCACCGGCGAGGACGTCGACATGGCGTCCCTCGGCGGCCCGGAGACCCACCACAAGAAGTCCGGTGTGTGCCACATCGTCGCCGACGACGAGCCCGATGCCTACGAGCGCGGTCGCCGGTTGGTCGGATTGTTCAGCCAGCAAGGGCTTTTCGACCGCAGCAAGGCCGAGGCCGGAGACACCGACATCCACGCGCTGCTGCCCGAATCCGCGCGGCGGGCCTACGACGTGCACCCGATCGTGACCGCGATCCTGGACTCGGACACACCGTTCGACGAATTCCAGGCCAACTGGGCGCCGTCGATGGTGGTCGGGCTCGGCCGCCTGTCCGGCCGCACGGTCGGCGTGCTGGCGAACAACCCACTGCGGCTGGGCGGCTGCCTGAACTCCGAAAGCGCGGAAAAGGCAGCGCGTTTCGTGCGACTGTGCGACGCGTTTGGTATTCCGCTGGTGGTGGTCGTCGACGTTCCGGGCTACCTGCCGGGTGTCGACCAGGAGTGGGGCGGCGTGGTGCGCCGCGGCGCCAAGCTGCTGCACGCATTCGGCGAGGCCACCGTTCCCCGGGTCACGCTGGTCACCCGAAAGACGTACGGCGGGGCCTACATTGCGATGAACTCGCGTTCGCTCAACGCCACCAAGGTGTTCGCTTGGCCGGACGCCGAGGTCGCCGTCATGGGTGCCAAGGCGGCCGTCGGCATCCTGCACAAGAAGAAGCTGGCCGCCGCGTCCGACGACGAGCGCGAGGCGCTGCACGACGAGTTGGCCGCCGAGCACGAGAAGATCGCGGGCGGCGTGGACAGCGCCATCGAGATCGGTGTCGTCGACGAGAAGATCGACCCGGCGCACACCCGCAGCAAGCTCACCGAGGCGCTGGCTCAGGCGCCGGCGCGCCGCGGCCGCCACAAGAACATCCCGCTGTAGTCACCTCCTACCGCGAGCAGACGCAGAATCGCACGCGCGCGCTCCGCGCCGTGCGATTCTGCGTCTGCTCACCAGAGTTATCCCCAGCGGTGACTGGTTAATTAATCGCCGCCCCGCGCATGCTTCCACGGTGCGCACAGATGCATTGGCACTTTTGAAGAAGCTGGGCGGTTTCGCGACCACCGAACAACTGCGAACAGTAATGACTCGTCAACAGCTCGACGTTGCAGTTAAGAATGGCACCCTGACTCGCATCTGGTATGGCGTCTACGCAGGCGAGCAGCCAAATCTGTTGGGGCGCTTGGCAGCACTCGACATCTTTATGGGGCAACATGCGGTTGCATGCATGGGCACAGCCGCCGCGTTGCACGGGTTTGACACCGAAAACACCACCGCCATTCACGTGCTCGATCCTGGTGTTCGAATGCGTCCAACCGTCGGCCTGATGGTCCACCAACGCACCGGCGCCCCCCTGCAACGCGTGTCAGGGCGTCTCGCAACCGCACCGGCATGCACAGCCGTCGAGGTGTCAAGGCAACTGGGGAGACCACGAGCACTGGCAACGCTCGACGCGGCATTGCGTTCGATGCGGTGTACCCGCGCTGACATTGAAGCCGCTATCGCCGAGCAGCGAGGACGCCGAGGCATCGTCGCCGTCCGCGCACTGTCGCCCTTCGCCGATGGACGCGCCGAATCAGCGATGGAAAGCGAGGCTCGACTCGTCATGATCGACCACGGACTGCCGCTTCCGGAGCTCCAATACCCGATCTATGGCCGCGACGGCGAGGTGTGGCGCGTCGACTTCGCGTGGCCCGAAGCCCGTGTGGCGGCCGAATACGAAAGCATCGACTGGCATGTTGGGCGGTATGAAATGCTCCGGGACAAGGCAAGGTGGGGCAAGATCCAAGAACTCGGCTGGACGATTATCCCGATCATCGTCGATGACGTCAGGCGTCAGCCCTACCAACTCGCCCAACGCATAGCCAGCCACCTGGATCGCCCACGCATGGCGATCTAACGCCGCGAGCAGACGCAGAATCGCACGCGCGCGATTCGCGCAGTGCGATTCTGCGTCTGCTCACCGAGCTAAAATCCGCGAAAGCGCTTGGCGGAGTGCGGCTTCCGGATTGGCGGGCAGTTCCTCAGCTCGCCAGCCGACGAAAGCGTCGGGCCGCACCAGCAGCGCGCCGTGTGATCCCAATCCAGTAGCCGCCGCCCACTCGTCGCTGCGGATGCAATGCGTCGCAACCGCCACCGAGGCCGCAGCCGCGCACCAGCGCTCGTCCCCGGCCAGCAGTGTGAACCCGGCACCGAGGAGGTCGAGCGTGGAGATCCCGTCACGCACCCACACGTGCGGAACCCGGGTGCCGGGTTGACCGCGCAGCTCCCCCACCAACGACACAGCATCCGGATCCGCAGGCGGATGCTCGCCGGAAACGACTGCTGCCGAGCGGTATTGGTAGCCCGCTAACAAAGCGAACATCGGCGCCTCTTCGGCCGGCGGCAATTGCGGTCGGTCGTCATCCAGCCTGAGTAGCGCGAGCGACGGCCCGGTGAGTGACTGGCGCGCGTTGAAACGCCCGACCGGGTGCCGCTCGGCCTGATACGTGCTCAGCAACGCGGGCTCGGCCTGCCCGTTCAACACGGCCGCGAGTTTCCAGGCCAGGTTGTCGGCACTCTGGATGGCGGTGTTGGCGCCACCAGCCTTGAACGGCGGCATCGTGTGTGCGGCGTCGCCAACGAGAAATACTCGCCCGCACTGGAATTGATCAGCCACCTGTTCGTACGGCTGCCACGACGCCACTTCGATGATCTGCACGTCGATGCGCTCGCCGACCGCATGGGTCAGCAACTCGCCGCAACGCTGCGGGGTGAACTGCGCCGCGGTTTCGCCCTCACCCGGCAAGTACGTGGTGATGAACATGCCAACGTCGCCCTCCACCACCAGGAATATCCCCTCCACGTCAACGTTTTTGACCTGCACGCCGTCACCGTCGCCCAGGTTCGGGACGAATTTCCGCCACGGCGCCGTGAAATAGACGAAGACGACAAAGATCGGCAACGCCCCGTAGCCCGCGGTGGTCACGCCGAGCGAACCCCGAGTCGGGCTGTGCACACCGTCTGCGGCGATCAGATATTCGGCGCGCACGGTCTCCGTGTCCCCCGAATCCCGTTCGCGCACAACCACCGTCACGCCGGCATCATCCTGCTCGAATGACAACAGTTCCGTACCGTAGCGAACCTCGCTGACCCGCCTACGGGTATCGGCCAACAGCATCGGCTCCAGCCGGCTCTGCGGGCAATACTGGGCGGCCGGCTCGGGGCTCAGTTCGCCGAACGGCGCGAATATGGCATCCACGTCCATGGCCGGTGCCTCTTCGGCACTGTTCAGCGTCGGCTTGACGACCATGCCGGAAACGCCGCGGGCGACCGCGTGGACCTCGTCGCTCAAACCAAGAGCGCGCAGGATCTCCAGGCTGCGAAAGCTGAGATTGCGGGCCTTCGGGTAGATGAAGACCTCGGGTCGTTTTTCGACCAGCAGTGAACGCACACCATGCTTGGCCAGCAGCGCGGAGGCGGCCAGCCCACCGACGCCGGCACCCACGATGAGCACGGGAACACGGGTAGTCATCGCTCCTCCCTTCGACAGGCACAGTCTACACAATATGAGAGTTACTGTCATTAGATGTTAGCTATCACTATTAGCCCGAGCCGGCCGCGTGCGGCAAGATAGCGGCGTGGGTCTCACGGCAGCGGCGATGCTCGATGTCGCCATCGAAGAAGCGCAGACAGGGCTGGCGGAGGGCGGCGTCCCGATCGGGGCCGCACTGTTCACCACCGACGGCGTCCTGCTCGGTCGGGGCCGCAATCGCCGTGTGCAACAAGGGGATCCCTCGTTACACGCCGAGATTGACGCGTTTCGCGCGGCGGGCCGGCAACGCGACTACCGCTCAACCATCATGGTGACGACGCTGACGCCATGCTGGTATTGCAGCGGCCTGGTGCGTCAGTTCAACATCGGTGCGGTGGTGATCGGCGAAGCCGAAACCCTCGAAGGCGGGCACGACTGGCTGGCCGAACACGGGGTCGCGATCACCCTGCTCAATGACGCGCGCTGCACCGCAATGATGTCGGACTTCATCGCGAAGCACCCCGCCTTATGGCACGAAGACATCGGGCAGGCCTAGCTCAAAAACTCCTCGGCCACCCGCACGACCCGCTCCCGATCGCGCGACACCAATCCGATGCGGGTCCGCCGATCAAGAATGTCGCCGACATCCAGCGCACACTCGTGGGTCACCGTGTATTCGAACTCCGCGCGGGTCACGTCGATGCCCTCGGCCACCGGGTCACCAGGCCGGTCGCAGGTAGCGCTGGCGATGACGTTGGACGCCTCGGCCCCGTACCGCTGCACCAGCGACCTTGGCGCGCCCGCGCCCGCCGGTGCAACTGGCCCGGGGTTGGCCGGCGCTCCAATCAACGGCAGGTTGCGGGTCCGGCAGTCCGCGGCGCGCAACTGCCGCAGGCCGATGGCGCGGTTCAAGACGTCCTCGGCCATATAGCGGTATTCGGTCAGCTTTCCGCCGACCACGCTGATAACCCCGGACGGCGATTCGAAGACCGCGTGATCGCGCGAGACGTCCGAGGTGCGTCCCTCCCCCTTGTCGATCAGCGGCCGCAAACCCGCGTAGGACCCGATGACATCCTCAGGACCAAGCGCGCTCCCCAACGCGGTGTTCACCGTATCCAGCAGAAACGCGACTTCCGCCGAAGACGGCTCTGGCACATCGGGAATCGGCCCGGGGGCATCCTCGTCGGTCAACCCGAGGTAAACCCGGCCCAGCTGCTCGGGCATCGCGAACACGAAGCGGTTCAGCTCGCCGGGAATCGGAATAGTAAGCGCCGCAGTCGGATTCGAGAATGCGTCGGCATCGAACACCAGATGAGTCCCGCGGCTGGGCCGCAACTTCAGCGAACCGTCGATCTCGCCGGCCCACACCCCCGCCGCGTTGATGACCGCACCGGCCGACACGTCGAACGACTGCCCGCTGCGCTGATCGGTCAACCGCACTGAGGTATCGGTGGCCTCGGAGGCGGCCACGTACGTCAGGATCCGCGCGCCGTGCTGGGCCGCGGTGCGCGCCACCGCAACCACCAATCGGGCGTCGTCGATCAATTGCCCGTCGTAGGCAAGCAACCCACCCGCCAGACCATCCCGGAGCACGGTGGGCGCCATCTCCACCACGCGTTGCGCGGAGACCCTGCGCGAGCGAGGCAGGGTCGACGCCGGCGTCCCGGCAAGCATGCGCAACGCGTCGCCGGCCAGAAACCCGGCACGCACCAACGCGCGCTTGGTGTGGTCCATCGACGGCAGCAGCGGAACCAGTTGCGGCATCGCATGAACCAGATGAGGGGCGTTGCGGGTCATCAGGATTCCGCGCTCGATGGCACTGCGCCGCGCGATGCCGACGTTGCCGGTCGCCAGGTAGCGCAGGCCGCCGTGGACCAGTTTGGAGCTCCAGCGGCTGGTGCCGAACGCCAGATCGTGCTTTTCCACCAGCGCGACCCGCAGACCACGTGACGCGGCATCCAGGGCGATGCCGACGCCGGTGATGCCGCCGCCGATGACGAGGACATCGAGCGGTTCGCCGTCGGCCAGCGCGCTCAGGTCGGCGGTGCGGCGCGCGGCGCTCAGGGCAGTGGAGTTCACGACAGGTATCCGTTCAGGGCGTGGGTGAGTTCGACGGCCAGCGCGTCGAAGTCGAGGATGGGCCGGACGATGTCGGCGGACTGGATGGTGGACTGCGTGATCAGCAGCACCATGGTCGCCATTTGATGCGGGTCGCCGGCGCGGACGCTGCCGGATTGCTGCGCAACCTCCAGCCTGGCCGCCAGCGCCTCGATCAGGAACTGCTGGCTGGTACCCAGGCGCTCGGTGATGTAGACGCGGGCCAGCTGCGAGTGCAGTACCGACATGACCAGCTCGTCGCGCCGCAGCCGGTCGGCCACCGCGACAACCTGCTTGACCAACTCCTCCCGGTCTTGGACTTCTGGGCCGTCCACCGGGACTTCGCGCGTCACCTCGGTGATATGGCTGGTCAGCAGCGCCGACATGATCGACGGGGTGTCGGGCCAGCGGCGGTACACCGTCGGCCGGCTCACGCGTGCGCGCCGGGCGATCTCGGCCAGCGTCACCCGGTCCACGCCGAAATCGATCACGCAGCTGGCCGCGGCCTGAAGAATCCGATCTCCGGTATCCAAAGCTGCGTTACTCATTGACAGCATGTGTAATACTGTAACGCATGACGCAGCCCGAGCAACTCCTCCCCCCAATGAAATGGAACGCGTGGGGCGATCCCGCCGCCGCCAAACCGCTCTCCGACGGGATCCGATCGCTGCTCAAGCAGGTCGTCGGCCTGGAGGAATCGGACGCGGCGGAACTCCAGCCCGACCAGGTCACGCTGCGGCCGTCGTCGTTGTCGCAGGCCGATCAGAATGCGCTGGCCGCCATCGTCGGCGCCGAGTTCGTGCGCACCGCCGATCGAGACCGGCTGCTGCGCGCCGGCGGCAAGTCCACCCCCGACCTGCTGCGGCGCAAGGAGAGCACCCAGGACGCACCCGACGCGGTGTTGCTGCCCGGAAGCGACGCCGAAGTCGAAGCCATCCTGCGGCACTGCTCCGAGCAAGGCATCGCCGTCGTCGCGTTCGGCGGTGGCACCAGCGTCACCGGCGGCCTCGATCCGACGCGCGGCCCGTTCAAAGCCGTGGTGTCGCTGGACCTGCGACGCTTCGACCAGCTGCTGTCACTGGACGAGGTGTCCGGCGTCGCCGAGTTGGGCGCCGGCGTCACCGGCCCAGATGCGGAACGCCTACTGGGCGAACGCGGCTTCTCGCTCGGGCACTTCCCGCAGAGCTTCGAATTCGCGACCATCGGGGGTTTCGCCGCGACGCGCTCGTCGGGCCAGGACTCGGCCGGTTACGGACGATTCAACGACATGATCCTCGGGCTGCGCATGGTCACTCCGGTGGGCACGCTGGATCTGGGACGGGTCGCGGCGTCGGCGGCCGGACCGGACCTACGCCAGCTGGCGATCGGCTCCGAGGGCGTGTTCGGCGTCATCACCAAGGTGCGCTTGCGGGTGCACCCGGCACCGGAGACGACCCGATACGAGGCGTGGTCATTTCCCGATTTCGCCACCGGCGCAGCGGCTTTGCGGGCCGTCACCCAAATCGGCACCGGACCCACCGTCGTCCGGCTCTCGGACGAGGCCGAGACGGGAGTCAACCTCGCCACTACCGAGGCGATCGGGGAAAACAAGATCACCGGAGGCTGCCTGGGGCTGACCCTGTTCGAGGGCACCAAGGAGCACACCGACAGCAGGCAGGCCGAGACGCGCGCGTTGCTGGAGGCGCGCGGCGGAACGTCGCTGGGCGAGGCACCCGCACAGGCCTGGGAGCGCGGCCGGTTCGCCGCGCCGTACCTGCGCGACTCCCTGCTGGCCGCGGGCGCGCTCTGCGAAACCCTCGAGACCGCCACCGACTGGTCGAATCTCGACGCGCTGAAAGCCGCCGTCACCCAAGCACTCACGACCTCGTTGGCCGAATCGGGCACACCGGCGCTGGTGATGTGCCACATTTCGCACGTGTACCCCACCGGAGCGTCGCTGTACTTCACCGTCGTCGCCGGGCAGCGCGGCAACCCGATCGAGCAGTGGTGGGCCGCCAAGAAGGCCGCGTGCGACGCGATCATGGCCACCGGCGGAACCATCACCCACCACCATGCGGTCGGTGCCGACCACCGCGCCTGGATGCGCGAGGAAGTCGGCGATCTGGGTGTGCAGCTATTGCGCGCGGTCAAGGCGACGTTGGACCCGGCCGGAATCCTCAACCCCGGCAAGCTGATTCCGTGACCGACCTGACCCACCGCGAGATCAGCAAGGTAACCGCGCTAACCAACCCGGTGTCGGGGCACGGCGCGGCCGTGGCCGCGGCGCAAGCCGCGATCGCCCGGCTGCACCATAAGGGAGTCGAAGTCGTCGAAATCATCGGCGACAGCGCCGAAGACGCGCGTTACCTGGTCGCCGCGGCGCTGGAAAAGGGCACCGACGCCGTGATGGTCACCGGCGGTGACGGCGTCATCTCCAACGCGCTGCAGGTGCTGGCGGGCACCGACGTTCCGCTGGGCATCATCCCGGCGGGCACCGGTAACGACCATGCCCGTGAATTCGGCATTCCCACAAAGGATCCCGAGGCCGCCGCGGATGTCATCGTCGACGGCTGGACGGAAACCATTGACCTGGGCCGAATTCAGTCCGGCGACGGCACCGATAAGTGGTTCGGCACCGTGGCCGCAGCCGGGTTCGACTCCCTGGTGACCGACCGCGCCAACCGGATGCGCTGGCCGCACGGGCGGGCGCGCTACTACCTGGCGATGCTCGCCGAACTCTCGCAGTTGCGGCTCCTGCCGTTCCGGTTGGTGCTGGACGGAACCAAGCACATCGACGCCGACATCACGCTCGCGGCCTTCGGCAACACCCGCAGTTACGGCGGCGGGCTGCTGATCTGTCCCAACGCCGATCCCACCGACGGACTGCTCGACATCACCATGGCGCACTCGGATTCGCGGACCAAGCTGGTCCGGCTGTTCCCCACCGTCATGAAGGGCACGCACGTCGAACTCGACGAGGTGAGCACCGCACGCGCCCGGTCGATCCACGTCGAGTGCCCGGGCATCAACGTGTACGCCGACGGCGACTTCGCATGCCTGCTCCCCGCCGAGATCTCCGCCGTGCCCCGCGCGTTGCAGATCCTTCGGCCAAACCGCTGATCACGACGGTGTAACACTTCGGACACCGAAAACGACATCTTGGCATCAATCCTTCATAGGAGGTCAAGATGTCGGGACGCCGCAGGACTGCACTGGTGGCCATGGCGGGAGCGGCGGCGGGCTGCGCAGTATGGCTCGCTCCGGCAGCCTTCGCCGGTCCGGGTTCGGCCCTGGACGGGCATTACATGGTGACCTTCTCCGCCAACCAGAAGACGGGCACCAGCGCGGCGGCCCGCATGCCCGAAGCCGCCCAGTGGGCCAAATACTCGTTCACCTCGAGTTGCTCCACCGGCGGCTGCGTCGCCAAGGTCAGCGACGCGCCGGCCTCCACCAGCCTGTACGCGCAGCAATCAGGCCCCTACACCTGGAATGGGTCGCAGTGGACAGAGCAAGCGACCTCGAAATACGACTGCCCGGTGGCCGGCGGCCTCGTGGAACACGACCCGGCACGGTCGATCGCAGTCCTGAAGCCGGGCCCTAACGGCGCGCTGGCCGGCGTGTTTCACACCGACATCGTGAGCGGCGCGTGCAAGGGCAGCATCGAAATGCCGCTCACCGCAACCCCTTACAGCCCCCCGGTCATTTAGCCGACGCCGCGGCTGAGCCAGGTCACCTCGGCGGAATCGCCGCCGTCGCGGTACACCTCGAGCGCTTCGTCCCAGGCGGTGCCCAGCACCGAATCGAGTTCGGCGGCAAGCGTGTCGGCGCCCTGCGCCATCATCGACCGCAGCCGCATCTCCCCGACCATGATGTCGCCGTTGGCGCTCATCGACCCGCTCCACAGCCCCAGCTGCGGGGTATGGCTGAACCGCTGCCCGTCGACTCCGGGGCTGGGATCCTCGGTGACCTCGAACCGCAGCACCGACCAGGAGCGCAGCGCGTTCGCCAACCGGGAACCGGTGCCGACCGGCCCGATCCAGTTGGTCACCGCGCGCAGCTGTCCGGGCATCGCCGGCTGCGGGGTCCACACCAGGTTCGCCTTGGCCTGCAGGGTCGACGACAACGCCCACTCGACATGCGGGCAAACCGCCGCGGGCGAGGCGTGGATATACACCACGCCTGCCGTGGCGTCGGCGAATTGATTCGACGCTCGCATCTTTTGCTCCTTCGGTTCCACGAGGGACGTCTTCCCCAACGACCTGGTGAAACCCAAGAACAAGATGCTTGCTTTTGATATTTTTGTGTCCTGCGTGTCTATTGTGCCTTGTGAGACCCCTGTTGCGCTAGAGTCCAAATTTTTTCAGGGTTGCTCGGATATCACGGCATCGGAAAGCGCTGGCCAAATCTGTAGCGCCCACTCCCCGAAATCGCGGTCGGTGAGCACCACCAGGGCCAGGTCCGCCTCGGCATCGACCCAGATAAACGTGCCTGATTGGCCGAAATGACCATATGTCGAGGCCGAGTTGCGGGTGCCCGTCCAGTGCGGCGATTTCGCGTCCCGGATCTCGAAACCCAGCCCCCAATCGTTGGGGCGCTGCACCCCGTAGCCCGGCAGCACGCCGTCCAGACCGGGAAACTGCACGGTTGTCGCGTCGGCGTGCATCTGTGGGGACACGGTCGACGGCCGCAGCAGCTCGCGCGCGAACGCCGCCAGATCGGCCACCGTCGAGGTCGCGCCGAAACCGGCCGCCTCGGCGCCGCCGTCCAGCCGGGTCGACGTCATGCTCAGCGGTTCGCAGACCGCCTCGGCCAGGTAGCGACCGAACTCGATGCCCGACTCGCGCTGGACGGTCTCGGCCAGCACGGTAAAGCCGTAGTTCGAGTAGATCCGTCGAGTGCCGGGCTTGGCCAGGACCTTGCCGGACTGCAGCGCCACACCCGCCGCGTGCGCCAGCAGGTGGCGCACCGTGGCCCCGGGCGGGCCGGCCGCGGTTTCGAGGTCAATCACCCCTTCCTCGACGGCGATCTGCACGGCCCGGGCGATTAGCGGCTTGGTGACCGAGGCGAGCGCGAACGGCTGATCGATGTCGCCGTGCGTGGCCAGCATCCCGCCTGGCCCGACGACGGCAGCCGCGACCGACGGGACGGGCCAGTCGGCCAGCGCATCCAGGGCGGGCATCAAGCCTTGTAAGCCAAGTAATAGTTGTTGATCGGGTCCGACTCGACCTCGACCATCCGCACGTCGTCGAACCCGGCGTCGCCAAGCATCGACGTGGCCAGCTGGCTGCCCCACGCCGCCCCCAGACCGGCGCCGTCCAGCGCCAGCGAGACCGTCATGCAGTGCATCAGCGAGGTCGTGTAGAGGTAGGTGCTCATCGGCACGCCGACGTTGTCCTCGAGCCGGCTGGACGCCTTGATGTCGGCCATCAACAGCACACCGCCGGGCCGCAGCGCGCGGTGAATGTTCTCCAGCACCCGCGCCGGCTGCGCCTGATCGTGGATCGCGTCGAACACGGTGATGACGTCGTAGGTGTCCGCCTTATCCCGCTCGGCCAGGTTGTGCTGCTCAAATATCGCGTTGGTCAGACCGAGGCGGGCCGCCTCCCGCGTTCCCGCCACGATGCCTTCCTCGGAGAAGTCGACGCCGGTGAATCGGCTCGCCGGAAACGCGCGCGCCATCACGTTCACCGCGTGCCCGCTGCCGCAGCCGAAATCAGCGACGTCGACGCCCGAGCGCAGCCGATCCGGCAGTCCGTCCACCAACGGCAGCACGACGTTGACGAGCGCCGCGTCGAACACCACCCCACTCATCTCGGCCATCAACGTGTGGAAGCGGGGAAATTCGCTGTAGGGCACCCCGCCGCCGTCGCGAAAGCAGCCGACGACCTGTTGTTCGACCTCGCTGAGCAACGGAATGAACTGGGCTACCAGGGCGAGATTGTTCGGCCCGGCGGCTCGGGTCACCACGCTTGCTCGGTGGGCGGGCAACGAATAGGTCCCGTTCTCGGCGTCGTACTCGACGATGTGCCCAGTCGTCATGCCGCCCAGCCACTCTCGGACGTAACGCTCGTTGAGGCCGGCGGCCGCCGCGATTTCGGCGCTGGTGGACGGCGCAAGTCCGGCCATGGTGTCCAGCAGGCCGGTCTGATGCCCGACGCTCATCAGCAGCGCCAGGCTGGCGCTGTCGATGGTCGCCAGCATTCGTTCGGTGAATTGCTCGGCGGTCTCGGGTGCTCCGCTCATATGCGCCGCTCCTCCTCATCGCTTCGCTCTGCATCGTCACCAGCGCGCATGTTCAGCGACGCTACACCGTAGGTTGTAGCCCATGAGTCAGACAGTGCGAGGAGTGATTTCACGAAAAAAGGGTGCACCCGTCGAGCTGGTGGACATCGTGGTCCCGGACCCCGGACCAGGTGAGGCCCTGGTCGACATCGCCGCCTGCGGGGTGTGCCACACCGACCTGACCTACCGCGACGGCGGCATCAACGACGAATACCCGTTCCTGTTGGGCCACGAGGCCGCGGGCACGGTGGAGGCGGTCGGCCCGGGCGTGACCTCGGTGGCGCGGGGTGATTTCGTGATCCTGAACTGGCGCGCGGTGTGCGGGCAATGCCGGGCCTGCAAACGCGGCCGACCCCAGCTGTGCTTCGACACCTTCAACGCCGAACAGAAAATGACCCTGACCGACGGCACCGAACTCACCCCAGCCCTGGGCATCGGGGCCTTCGCCGACAAGACCCTGGTGGCCGCTGGTCAATGCACCAAGGTCGATCCGCAGGTCGACCCCGCCGTGGCCGGCCTGCTGGGCTGCGGGGTGATGGCCGGACTCGGTGCGGCGATCAACACCGGCGGCGTCACCCGCGACGACACCGTGGCGGTGATCGGCTGCGGCGGGGTCGGCGATGCCGCCGTCGCCGGCGCCGCACTCGTCGGTGCCAAGCGCATCATCGCCGTCGACACCGACAACACCAAGCTGGACTGGGCGCGGCGCTTCGGTGCCACCCACACCGTCAACAGCGCCGAACTCGCCCCCGAAAAGGACCTGGTCAAGACCATCCAGGACCTCACCGACGGCTTCGGCGTCGACGTGGTCATCGACGCCGTCGGGCGCCCCGAAACCTGGAAACAGGCCTTCTACGCACGCGACCTGGCCGGAACGGTGGTGCTGGTCGGCGTTCCCACCCCCGACATGCGCCTGGACATGCCGCTGGTCGACTTCTTCTCCCACGGCGGAGCGCTCAAGTCGTCCTGGTACGGCGATTGCCTGCCCGAACGCGACTTCCCCACCCTGATCGACCTGCACCTGCAAGGCCGCCTCCCGTTGGACAAGTTCGTCTCCGAACGCATCGGCCTGGGCGACATCGAAGGGGCTTTCCACAAGATGCACGACGGCACCGTGCTGCGCTCAGTGGTGGTCCTGTAATGGTCGACATCGATCGAGTAATAACCCACGGCACCTTCGAACTCGACGGCGGCAGTTGGGAAGTCGACAATAACATCTGGCTCGTCGGCGACAACTCCAATGTCGTGGTGTTCGACGCCGCCCACGATGCCGCACCGATCGTCGAGGCCGTCGGTGGCCGTCACGTGATCGCGGTGGTGTGTACACACGGACACAACGACCATGTGACAGTCGCCCCCGAACTTGGCAAGACGCTCGACGCACCCGTGCTGCTGCACCCCGCCGACGAAGTCCTCTGGCGAATGACTCACCCGGACAAAGAATTTCGCGCAGTTTCCGAGGGCGAAACATTGAAAGTCGCCGGCACGGAGTTGCGCGCACTGCACACCCCGGGCCACTCGCCCGGATCGGTGTGCTGGTACATACACGACCTCGGTGTGGTGTTCAGTGGCGACACCCTGTTCTCCGGCGGCCCGGGCGCAACCGGGCGCTCATACTCCGACTTCCCGACGATCCTGCAGTCCATCTCGGAGCAACTCGGCACGCTGCCCGGCGACACCGTGGTGCACACCGGGCACGGCGACAGCACCATCGTTGGCGACGAGATCGTCCATTACGAGGAATGGGTAGCCCGCGGCCATCCACTAGCCACCCACCGCGTAGCCACCCACCGCGTAGCCACCCACCGCGAGCGTGCGTGTCTGTACGGCGACACGCCGCCATGGCTGTCATTTTGCGCACGCTCGCGCCCGACGCGCCTAGCCTCCGCCGAGGATGCGGCGCTTCTCGGCCTGGAACTCTTCCTCGGTCAACGCGCCGGAATCCCGCAACGACGCAAGCGTTTTGAGTCGCTCCAGCCTGACACCCTCGTCACTGGGCACTCGCGCCGCGTAGCTTGGCTGCACGTCAACTTGCGGGAAGGACTGGAACGTCGGAGGCGGGTACGCCGACACCACGGCTTTCCGCCGACTGCGGGCCAGCCACATCCCGGATAGAATCGAAATAGCAAGGCCTGCAACGAAACTCGTTACAAACACCCACACCAGATACCCGTACGAGCTGCTGTGACCGAACGCCAGTTGCGGAGTGATGTACCCGTTGACTTGCCCGTCCGTGGTGACGTCGTAGGTAGCGTCGGCGGGAATCTGCGCCACCCACACGCGGACGTGCGCGTCGTTGTTGACCGTCGTTGTGCTGCCGATGTTCTCAGTGACCACCGGTTGCGCCACCCCGTCGGGCGGTTTGATCGTCACCCCGAGCGGCGGGACCGGCAGGCCGCCGCCGTTGGGTCCGCCGATCACCACGGCGTGCAGGCTGATCGTCACTTCACCGGCGGGTAGATGCACACGGCTCGCCCCCGGGATCGGCACCTCGCCGTAGGCGTTGTATTTGTCCAGGACGAACGCGTTGAGCACCAAGGTGGCGATGAAGCCGGCCACCGACACCACCATCATCAGAACGGCAGCAGACAGCGATATTTTTGCCAGCCGTCTGCTAGTCACCCTGGCAGTCTGTCACTGCGGGCCAGGTGGTGCCAGCATTCCCTGACGGCGAGACGAAGAGCACACTTGGACGCGACGCACACCGAAAAGGAGTGATACGTATGGCAAACGATCTCGTCGCCACCGTGCCCGACCTGTCCGGGAAGCTGGTTGTCATCACCGGGGCCAACAGCGGTCTGGGGTTCGGGCTGGCCCGACGGCTGTCCGCCGCCGGCGCCGACGTCGTCATGGCGATCCGCAACCGCGCCAAGGGTGAGGCGGCGATCGCCGAAATCCAAGGCAGGGTGCCCGACGCCAAGTTGACCATCAAGTCCCTTGATCTGTCGTCACTGGCCTCCGTCGCCGCCCTGGGCGAAGAATTCAACGCCGAGGGCCGGCCCATCGACATCCTGATCAACAACGCCGGTGTGATGACGCCACCGGAGCGCGACACCACTTCCGACGGCTTCGAATTGCAGTTCGGCAGTAACCATCTCGGGCATTTCGCGCTCACGGGTCACGTGCTGCCGCTGTTGCGCGCCGCCTCCGGCGCGCGGGTGGTCTCGTTGAGCAGCCTGGCGGCCCGCCAAAGCGGCAAGATCCACTTCGACGACCCGCAATTCGAGAAGTCCTATGCGGCCATGTCGGCCTACGGCCAGTCCAAGCTGGCGGTGCTGATGTTTGCCCTCGAATTGGACCGGCGCAGCCGCGCGGGCGGCTGGGGCATCATGTCCAACGCCGCGCATCCGGGCCTGACCAAAACCAACCTGCAGATCAGCGGACCCTCACACGGCCGGGAAAGGCCCGCGTTGATGGAGCGCTTGTACAAAACGTCCTGGCGTTTCGCGCCGTTCCTGTGGCAGGAGATCGACGAAGGAATCCTGCCCGCCGTCTACGCGGCCGCCACGCCGCAGGCCGAGGGCGGCGCCTTCTACGGCCCGAGCGGCTTCTCCGAGATGGCCGGCGGCGGTGTGGCGCCGGCCAAGGTGCCCGCGCGCGCTCGCAACGAGGACGACTGCCGGCGACTGTGGGAGCTTTCCGAGCAACTCACCGGTGTGCGCTACCCGAGCTAAGGACTGCCGCAGCGCTTATCGTTCCACCATGCCCGAATCGAGCATGGTGGTCCGGCCGGAGCCGATGGAGAGCGCGACCTACACCACGTCGTCACGACTGCAGGCCGCCGGATTGCTCCCCGCGGTTGCGTTGTTCGAACAGGCCGCCGCAGAGGTCCCGCTGCCCGCACCGCCGCAACCGATCGTCGTCGCCGACTATGGCGCCGCCACCGGATACAACTCGCTCAAGCCAATGTCGGCGGCGATCGCAGCGCTGCGGCGGCGCACCAGTCACGACCACGCAATCCTGGTGGCGCACACCGATGTACCGGACAACGATTTCACCGCCCTGTTCCGGACGCTGACCGAGGACCACGACAGCTACCTCAACCACGACGCTGCGAGTTTTCCTTCGGCCGTCGGTCGCTCGTTTTACGGCCAGATCCTGCCGTCCAACACCGTCAATCTCGGCTGGTCGTCCTGGGCGGTCCAGTGGCTGAGCCGGATCCCCGCCGGAGCACCCGAATTCTCCGATCACGTGCAGGTCGCATATAGCAGCAACGCGCAGGCCCGCGCCGCCTACGCTCGCCAGGCCGCGAAAGACTGGAACGACTTCGTGGCGTTTCGCGGGCGGGAACTGGCTCCCGGCGGGCGGCTGGTGGTATTGACGATGGCCCTCGACGAAAACGGCGAATTCGGTTACCGCGCCATGAACGACGCCCTGGTCGCAACGCTCAACGATCAGGTCAGCGACGGCCTGCTGCATCGAGATGAGTTGCGGCGCATGGCACTTCCGGTCGTCGCCCGTGACGAGAAGGACTTCCGAGCGCCCTTCTCCCCCAAAGGATCCTTCGAGGGCTTGACGATCGAGCACCTCGAGATCTTCAACGCCGAGGACCGGTTCTGGGCTCGCTTCCAATCGGACGGCGACACAGAAACTTTCGGCGCGCAGTGGGCCGCATTCGCTCGGGCAGCGCTGTTCCCGACCTTGGCGGCCGCGTTGAACGGCGGGGTCGGTGACCCGCGGGCGGCCGAATTCGTCGAGCAGCTCGAGGCCGCCGTCGCGCAGCGGCTAGCGAGTGCGCCCGAGCCGATGCGAATTCCGCTCGCCTCGCTTGTGCTGGTCAAGCGCGGATCGCGGTAAGAAGAGTTTCGGCGCAACGCTTTAGTGGGTAACCCCCCAATCGGGGTCTACCCACATCGCAACACCACAGGGGGAGCCAGAGCATGGGCGAGCAAGACAGCGACCAGGCCAAGGAACCGGATGACCAAGATAACGGCGGCAATGCTCGGGAAACGCCGACCGAAAAGCCGGAACCGGACGAAGAGGACAAAGAAAAGGCCGCCGAAATGATGGAGGCCTACCAGGAGCGGCCGACCTTGGTACTGCCGGGCACTGGAGGGGCTGTCTCGGGAACGGCCGTCGGCAACTGGCTTGACGACGACGGTAATCCCAAATACGCCAACGACGAGGACGCCCCGGCCGCCAAGGCCGACGCCGACGCCGACGCCGACGCCGACGCCGACGCCGACGAGATTGACAAGAAAGGCATCGAAGAACAAGCAGCCAAGGACAAGGAATTCAACGAAGCCGTGATCAAGGACGCCAAAGAAAGGGCGGGCGGCGAAGAGAAAGCCGAAACGTCCGACGACGAGCAGGCCGTCAGCACATAGCTTCTCTGCGGCACTAGCCCCGTTTTCTGCATAGTTGGGCGTTAAGGTCTGTGGTTTTGGATGTTTTGGATGTTTTGGATGTTGTTGTGGTGCTGTGGTTTTCGGGCCATGGTAAGGGGATGTCGAGGTGGGCTTGGACGGTGGTGAGCCGGTCGAGGAGCAGCCCGTTGGTGGCGTAGGTGGCGTGTAGGTCCGGTGAAGGCGGCCAGCACCGCGCAGGCGGTGGGCATGGCGTCGCGGTGCTCGGGCAGGATGCCGCGCAGTGGGGTGTGGGGGCACCCCACGCCCAGTTGGGCGATCACGGCGCCGGTGCGCTGACACAGCCCGGCCAGCAGATGGGTCACGTTTCCGGCCGCGTCCCTGGCGCCGCGCAGTGTTTTGCCGTCGAAGGCGATCACCCGTCTGCCGTCGATGACGCTGGGGTCGGGGCCAGCCGCTGCAGGCAGCGGCGGATGGTCGACTCGCTCGGTGGCACGCCGGCCACACCCAGTGCGCCCAGTTCGGCGGGTGCGGCATCGGCGACCCATTCGGCGATCGCAGTGTACGAGTCCGCCCCGGCCAGGGTGGCGGCCAGCGCCACCGCGAGCACCCCGTCCAGGCGATCGCGCACCCCGCGGGGTCGGCGTGGAATCGGGTACCTGGGCCAGCATCTCCAACCACCCGACTGGTGCCGGCGGAACGTCGGCCAACTCGCCCACCAGCGGGTCGGAGTCATCGACAACACACAGCGAGGGCGATGATGGCGCAGCGGGCACGGCAGCTTCCTCCGGATGTGACTGGTGTGGAAACTGTGACCATTCATGGCGCTGCCGTGCCTGCCCCACAACCACACCCGGCGTGTCACGAACCGCTAATGCTCAGTCACAGGCTCCCATATCGACTTTGTTGAGGCCCCGGGGGAACGTCAAACCCACGCCTATTCCTCGCCATATATATAGTCATAAACTTGGCTAGCTATATGCGCGTACATATTGATGCGCACACGTCACTCCATAAAAGCATAAGACCAGGTCGAGATGGGTCTGCGGAATCGCGCAACCACCAACGCCTGCAGACTCGTGTCCTCCTATAAACCCGACCGATTCCAGTTTATAAACCCGACCGATTCCAGTTTATAAATCCGACCATTTCCAGTGTTATCGATCTACCGAAAAGCGACCGGCTTGCGCTACTATCTCGACACGGGTTGCTCGTAACGCAGTTTCGGATCATGCCCTTGCGCAGGGCTGACAAAGACATGGGGTGGAATGCCATGAGCTCTCCTTTTTCAGTTGACCCCGCCGTCGTCCAGGCGGTGACGGCGAAACTTGACAACATCGGCGCGAGCTTGGCCAGCGACCACGCGGCGGCGGCTGGTCCGACGACCCAGGTGGCGGCGGCGGCGGCCGACGAGGTGTCGACTGCGGTCGCATCTCTGTTCGGCCAGCATGCGGGGGAATATCAGGGGCTAGCCGCGAAGGCAGCGGCCTTCCATAAACAGTTCACGCAGAACCTGGCGTCCAGCGCGTCTTCATTTATCAACACCGAGGCGCAAAACGCGGCGGCCATTACAGATGTCGGCGCCGCGCCGTTCTCGCCCTGGCTGGCCATCTTCGGGCGCGCGGCATTCGGCAACGGCGTGGCCGGCGCGAACGGCGTCGTTGGCGTCAACGGCGGCTCCGGCGGCGCCGGCCAGGACGGTGGGTTCATCTGGGGCAACGGCGGTGCCGGCGGGAACGGCGCTAATGCCACTATCCCTGGTACGAATGGCGGTAACGGTGGTGCCGGTGGTGCCGGCGGGTTCTTCTTCGGCCAAGGCGGTGCCGGTGGTGCCGGCGGGAACGGCGCCCACGGTGCTGATGGCATTCTCCCTCTTGTCCCTGGCCAGGATGGTGGCGCCGGTGGTGCCGGTGGTGCCGGCGGTACCGGCGGGTTCCTCTTCGGCAACGGCGGTCACGGCGGTAACGGCGGTAACGGCGGCAATGGTGGTAACGGGGGTCTCGATGCTCCCGGCGGCGCCGGCGGCGCCCCCGGTCAAGGCGGTCCCGGAGGTCAACCCGGATTCCTTGGTACCCAGGGTGCTCAGGGCGCCGCGGGCACTCCGGGTGTTCACGGCGCGAGCGGGTAGCTATTCGCCTGGGTGCGGCTGGTCTCGAACAAGTCGTTCGGGGTGCAGTGCATTGCGGTGCACGGTGCGTTCAGCGTCGGGAGCTTGATGGGGCTGGGCCCCTTGGTGAACAGCGCCGACACGACGCCGCCGACATCCCACCACCCCGGTCAGATCGGCGCGCTCGCGTTCGTCGACCAACATGCCCAAACCGGCATGCGACACCACGCCATGGCCGTCCGCCGACACTTTGACCCGACAAACCGCTGCGCTACTCTTCACCCAGAAAGTGCCCTCCCGCTCAGAATGATGGACGTTGAGCAGTCTCATATCCCCTGCAACACAGGCACTTTCGCTAAATCAGCAGCGTGTCACGCCAAGTCGCGCGCCAAATCCAGGTAAGTCTAACGTCGGTTGCTCGAGGCCGAAGCACTGCACGCAGGCGGTGCTGTCGTCACGGAGACACGCCCGACTAAACCGTCGCGGACGGTGACCTTGACCCGGTGCGGTATTCCCCGAACAGCACGGCCAATGGATCACAGCCGCCAATACTTCGCGCGCACAACCCGATCCGCGACGCACAATTGCTCTGTAAACTCCGAGTAGTGTCCAAACCAGTGACCACGCATAGCGCGATCTGCCTGAACATGATCGTGAAGAACGAGGCCCACATCGTCGCGGAGACGCTTGATTCGGTTGCGCCCTACATCAGCTCGTGGGTGATCGTCGACACCGGCTCCACCGACGGGACCCAGGACGTGATCCGCAAACATATGGCCCGCCTGGGTATCCCAGGCGAGCTTCACGAACGACCATGGCGCAATTTCGGCGACAACCGCACCGAGGCACTGAACCTCGCCCAAGACCACGGCGACTACATCTGGGTCATCGACGCCGACGACATCGTCGTGGGCACACCCGACTTCACCCAACTAAGCGCCGACATCTACCGCATGCGCCTCGGAGATCCCTCCCTCATTTACTGGCGCCCGCAGTTGTTCCGCAACGGGGTGCGCGTGCGCTTTGAAGGCGTCGTCCACGAGACGGCCGTATGGGAGTCTGACTGCGGCGTTGGACGCCTCGAGGGCGAGTACGTCATCGATTCTCGCCGCCTCGGTGCCCGCAGCCAGGATCCGCAGAAGTATGCGCGTGACCGCGATCTACTGCTTGCCGAGGTCGAACGCAACCCCGAGGATGCGCGGTCGGTGTTCTATCTGGCCCAGAGCTACTTCGATCTGGATGATTTCGCCAACGCGCGCAAGTGGTATGAGCGGCGGGCCGAGATGGGTGGCCGGGACGAGGAGGTCTATTACTCGATGCTCCGGCTCGCGGAGTCGATGGCGAGACTCGATTTGCCGTGGCTGGTTGTCCAGGATGCCTACCTCAAGGCGTGGGAGTTTCGACCGACCCGCGCCGAGGCGCTACATGCCATCGCTCGGCGGTACCGCGAAGAGCAGCGCTACCTGCCCGGTCGCTTGTTTGCCCAGGGCGCCGCACAAATCCCGTTTCCCAAAGAGGACCTCTTGTTTGTCGGCGCGGACGTCTATCTCTGGCGTGCGATCGACGAGCAGGCGGTGTGCGCCTCCCAGCTCGGCAAGCATGCCGAGGCGCTTACGCTGTGCCGGCGCCTGCTGGCCCTTCCCGGTATCCCCGACGATGACCGGGAACGGATCGCGGTCAACCGTGACGTCAGCGTGCCGACCATGCTCGAGGCGGCCTCATTGTATCCCGAGGCGCTGGCGCCTCGTCTGGTCGGCGGTCCAGGCGAGGCCAAGGTGGTCGTTAGCCTGGTCGCCGAACCGGACCGCGAGACCACCGAGCAGGCCATTAACTCGTTTCTGAATTGCTGCCTCGATGTGTCACTTTGGTTCGGGCGCTTCCTGGTGGTCGATGCCGGCCTGTCACCCGCTGACCGCGCGCTGCTGCGTCAGCGCTACCGGTTCCTCGAGTTTGTCGATGGCAGCCCCGGCGACGCGCCCGCCATGCAGCTCGCGCGGCTGCGCGCTCAGATCCAGGGACGGTTCTGGCTGCACCTGGGGCAGGGCTGGCGGTTCTTTGCGCCCGAGAATTTCATCACCCGCATGATCGCGGTGCTCGAAGCCGAACCACAGGTATTCCAGGTGGGAATAAACTTCGCCGATGCGGGCAAGCTGACCGGCCTCTGCGCGGCCGACGCGTCGGTACGGCGGACACCCGATGCCGGCCGCTACGTCCTGACCGAGGCGGTGGCCAGCGGCCCGGCGATATTCGACACCGCACGCCTAGATCGGGCCGGTGGCATAGGGGGCAGCGACCCCGACCCCATCGCCGAACTCGGTTGGCGGGCGTTCGCTGTCGGACTACAGACCGCCAGCCTTGACGAAGTGCTCTGCATCGCCGCAGACCGACCCGCGCAGCAACCCAAAGCCCCGGCACGGGTGGCGAAGAAGGGTGGACGTCGGCCGAAAACATCTCCTCAGTGACCCGATCGAGGCCTAGCTAAACGGCGTAGAGCGCAATCCTCTTGCTGTACTTTGCACCCATGCGTTTCGCCGTCGCGGTCGTGTCGCCTCCTGACCATCATGACATCAGCGGCGGAGCTTTTAACGAGGTCGCCGAGGCATTGCACCATGGTCTTGTGGCGCTTGGTCATGACTCGGTGCTGACCGATCGTCTCGACCTCGACGAGCGCCGCACCATCGTGCTGGGCTCAAACCTCCTGGTCCAGTACGCATTAGAGCCGCCAAAGAACCCCATCTTCTACAACCTCGAGCAGTTGGGTGATGACTTGCCGTGGATGACGATGCCTGAATTCGTCGACCTTTTCCGGCACTACCCGCATTGGGACTACAGTCAAGCCAACGTCGAATACCTCGCTGGGTTGGGACTGCCCCGGCCCACCTACGTTCCGATCGGATATGTCCCCGAGCTGACACGCATCGCCCCCGCCCCCGAGGACATCGACGTCCTGTTCTACGGCGCGCTCAACGGGCGCCGCTACGCCGTTCTTCGGGAACTGCACGACCGCGGTCTTCGGGTCAAATGGCTACCCGGCGCCTACGGCGCGAGCCGCGATGGCTGGATCGCACGCTCGAAGGTCGTCTTGAACTTGCACTACTTTGAAGCGAAAATCTTCGCCATCGTGCGTGTTTCCTACCTGCTCGCCAATAGGCGGGCGGTGGTCTCCGAGCATAGTGCCGATCCGACATTGGAGCGCGACCTGGCGTCGGGCATCGCATTTGCCGACTACGACGAACTGGTCGATCGCTGTGTGGAGCTCGTCAGCGACGAGGGCGCGCGGAGCGAGCTCGCCGGAGCGCGGCTACCAGGCTTTCTCGGCTCGCGATCAGACCGCCATCCTGGACCGCGCGCTGTCGGAAGGCCTCGAGGGGGTCACCCACCAGGCCGCTGCGCGCGACGAGCCTTGCACCGATGTGCGCCTCGCAGACAAAGACCACAGCGCAGCGCTTCGCGAGCGCCAACTGTTCACCTTCAGCTTGTTCAAGCACAAGTCTGCGCGGGATCGCGATTGGTTGCTGGCCAAGGTCAAACGCAACCCCGAGGATGCGAAGTCGGTCTTTTTCCTAGCCGAGACCTACTTCCGTATGGAGGATCTCGTCAACGCGCGGAAGTGGTATGCGCGGCGGGTCGAGATGGGCGGCTGCGAGGAGGAGGTTTACTGGGCGAAGTACCGGCTCGCGCAGTCGATCCAGCAACTCGGTACGCCGTGGCCGGACTGTGAAGATGCGTACCTGCAAGCGCCTGGCACTTTCGACCGACCCGCGCCGAACCGCTGTATGCCATCGCCAATGCGTATCGCGCCTTGCAGCGCTACCGGGTCGGTTACCTGATTGCCCAGCGCGCCGCCGAAATCCCCTTTCCCGAAGAGGATTTCTTTGTCCCTGCAGAGGTCGAAGTGGTTTATCGGTGGCGCGCAACCGATGAGCTGGCGGTGTGCGCATCTCACATCGGCGAGCACGTCGAGGCGTTCACGCTGTGTCGGCGCCTGCTGGCCCGCCCCGACCTGCCCGAGCCTGATCGGCAACGGATTGCGGCCAACCGCGATTTTTCGGTGCCGGCCATGCTCGAGGTGGCCTCACCCTATCCCGAAGCCCTGGTGCAGTCCCTGACCGCAGGTCCCGGTCAGGGCGAGGTCACCGTCAGCCTGATCGCCGGACCCGACCCGCAGACCACCGAGCAGACCATCAACTCGTTTTTGACCTGTTGCCTCGATGTGTCACGCGTCGGGCGCTTCCTGGTGCTCGATACCGGCCTGTCCGCCCCCGACCGCGCCAAGCTGCAGCAGCGCTACGGTTTTCTCGAGTTCGCCCATCGCCGATCCGGCGACAAGCCCGCCCCCCAACTGGCGGCGCTGCGCGCTCAGATCGACGGACGGTTCTGGCTGCACCTGGGTGCGGGCTGGCGGTTTTTCGCCCCCGAGAACTTCATCACCCGCCTGACCGCGGTGCTCGACGCCGAACCACAGGTGTTTCAGGTGGGCATCAACTTCGCCGACGCGGCCAAACTCACCGGCGCCAGCGCCGCCGAGCAGACGATACGCCGGGCACCCGACGCCGGCCGCTACCTGCTCACCGAGGCGATGGCCACCGGCCCGGCGATGTTCGACACCGCACGCCTGGATCAGGCCATCGGTGCCCAAAACAGCGACCCCGATCCCACCGCCCCACGTGGGCAACCGGCCGCCCGCGCCGAGCTGCGCACCGCCAGCCTCGACGAAGTGCTCTGCATCTCAGGTCTGCACCTCTAGATAGATCTACCGAGGCTTCGCCCCAACCTGTGGAAGCGTGCCAGCGGTGGGCCGTTGAGTGGCGGCTCCGGCTGGGACGTAATGGTGGCATGCTGAACGTCGTCATGATGCTCGCGCCCGGCTACTACTTAGGAGCACCGAGTGGCTCCCCGGAGTTGAAGTAGCGAAAGGTGGATCACCCCAACGAGAGGGACGGGATCGTCGCATGCCGGTAGAGATTTCTGAGGTAACCGTGTTCCCCCAGGATGACTTGATCACCGCTGCTTGCCTCGATTACCCGCAGGTGGGTCCGGTCGACGGACACGCGCTCGAGGTCTTCGGCTGGGTCGTCAGCGATGCACCAGTAGCCGAAGTTGAGTTCATCCACGATGGAATCGTGGTTGCGAGCTGCGAGCAAACTGTTTCGCGGCCCGATGTGGCCAGCGTCTACGGCGGTTCGTCAGCAATGGGGTTCTGGAAGGCGGTCGGAACGGTCGGCCTCGCACCGGATTTCACCATTTGGGTGAGGGTTGTCCTCCAGGATGGACGCCAAGGCATCGTCGCGGTAATACGTGGAACGCAGCAGTTTATATCGGCCTTCGCCCCCTCGATGCAGCCAATCATGGTTAACACTTTCGGTCGATCGGGCGGAGCCTTGCTGATGAGGATGCTCACGGAGCATCCGGACCTCATCGTCGAGCAGCAATTTCCTTACGAGACGCGGGTGTTGAGTTACTGGATGCATTTCGTGCGCGTGCTAGCCGCACCCGCGGCCACCTCACAGGTAGCACCGTACTGGAGGGATCCGAATCGGCTACCTCCCTTCCCTTATTACTTCAGGGACCCGACCACTGGGCCGATCCCACCAAGAGCAACCAGCCCTCGACCGCTGGTACGCCGCCGATCAGATTGAGGAGTACGCCCGCGTGGCGCAGACCGCTGTCGAGTCGTTTTATGGCGCGTACGCCGACGCGCGAAACCGCACGACACCTGCCTTCTTCGCGGAGAAGATGGTCCCGGCAGGCCACTGCCGTTGGACAACGAGGCTCCTTTACCCCCGGGCGCGGGAGATATTCCTCGTCCGGGATCCCAGGGACACCCTGGCCTCCGTGCTGGCGTTCGATGCTCGGGGCGGCATTGCCGGCTTCGGTCGCGAGTGGGTTGAAACGGATGAACAATACGTCAGCCTCATCCGCATGTATATGCTGGAATTTGTCGAAATGTGGAAGCGTAGTTCGCGGTACAGTGCGCTTGTCCGTTATGAGGACCTCGTGCGTTCGCCCACAGAACAAATACGCGCAATGCTTGACGCTCTGAAGTTGGACTCGTCTGCGAATATCGTCGATTCAATGGTAGAAGCGGGGAATCAAGTCACTGCTGAGGTGAATGCACATCGAACATCGCCTGACGGCCTGTCATCGATCGGCCGCTGGAAGTCGGACCTTGAACCACGGCTGAAAGCGATCTGTGACGACGCCTTTGACGGGTTACTCGACGAGCTTGGCGGCAGCGCTTGTGAAAAGCTTACCGACCTTCCGTCCCTAAAAAAAAAAAAAAAAAAAAATTACCTAAATTTAAATGAGGCGTGGGGATTGGCGACGCGGGCATACATGGATTTCATCGCCGCCATATAGCGGGTAACTGATTCGCGGGCCACCGGATTGTCCGGGAACCGCACCACCACGTGGGTCTCCTTCTCAAGCCGAATAACACGGATATCGAAATCGGCCGCGACCCCGCTGAAGTACAGGCTGAAATTCAACCCGTCCGCTTGAGAGCTGACGATCGCAGAAAGGGGGGGAACGCCGGCATCGAGGTAGAACAGCATGGGAAGGGGCGCGTTGAGGCAACCTCAGCCAGGGCGCCAATTCCAGTACCCGAACGGCACATCCGCCAGGTCTGCATGAATCGAAGGAGGCCTGCGCGGCACTGGCGGTATCAGCGAAAGACGATGCGATAAGGGACGGTGATCGGAACAGGCCGGTGAACCAACCCTATTGTCATAAAGTCTGCCGGAGTGCTGCGGGTATCGATAGGAGTAAGTCCGTAATATATTTCGGCGCCGGTCAACTCGTATTGCGCAAACGCGGCGCAAGCGAACACGCCACCGATGAAACGGGCGCCCGCCGCGATGCAAGCGGATTCGAATCGGGCTGTCTGTTGCTCGTCCATCAGCTGCACGCTCAGCAGTGTCACAGGGCGCCGATTGATCGCCGAGCGGCAGCGGGAAGTCCGGAAGGGTTCCGTCATTGTTTTCGGCGAATTCGATCCACTCGCGTACCTCCGGGGAGTCCAACGTCAGAGCGGATGTGTACGCCGCTGCCGGACGCAGTAATCCTCATAGCTGCCCGCCTCCGGCATCCGGATGGGCGCTCCGCCATCCACCAGCGCGGCGTACATCGTCTGGATCTCCATGAATCCCACCCCGACAAACATCGCGTCCGCAGTGGAGATGATCAACGCACATGCAAGAACGTGAAGTGGTCCGCGCGCTGAATAACCCCGAAGCTGAAGCAATCCCACTGCAGCGGATCCGGTGTCGCCAGGATGTGGTCTCGCCATTCGGCCGGCGTCATCTCGCCATGCTTGATCGGGACGAATTCGATATCGGCCGGGTCGGCGATGGTGTGCCGGACGATGTGGTCGGCATCCGTGAACTCGAACCAACTGCGATAGGTGTCGTGCCGACGAAGGTGCGCGTTGATGACGTAGGTCATCGCACGGAGATCGCAGCGCCCGGCTATCTCCCAGGCCGCAATGAGCAGCCGTGAGATATCGAGCCCCTCGGGCAGCGTTTTCGCGAAAGCTACGCAGATGCCGAGCTTGCTGATAGCTGGGCGGCACAGCACTCACCGGCGCATGCAGGGCTTTGGCAGGGACGCAGGTGACGGGTGCCAAGAAACGACCGAGCCCGGGTCAGGCTCCCAGTCGTGGATTGATCCGAATGTCACTGGCCCTACTGAGCACTGTTCCCTCCTGTGCTTCAGCGCCTGCGGTTCGCGGACATTTCCACGTACGCGACCGGCCGTCACGATGTTGCAGCGGCGTCCTCGGGCGCCAGCTGTCGCACAGGTGGTCGGCCAAACCCCGCACGGTGGTGATGTCCGTGGAGTTGATGCCGTATTCCGGTTTCGGTCTCGATGCGGGTGCGCAGTTCGAGGTTGCCCAGCGAGTCAAGACCGTACTCGGAGAGCGGACGGTCCGGATCGACGGTGCGACGCAGAATCAGGCTGACCTGCTCGGAGACCAGACGCCGAAGCCGGGCGGGCCACTCGTCCAGCGGCAGCGCGTTCAGCTCGGCGCGGAATTTGCTTGTGTCCGACGTGTTTTGCCCCGCGGATTGGAACAGTTCGGCAAACCGGCTGCGCTCGCGCAAGGGCGGTCAACCACGGTGTTCCGATGATCGGCGCATAGCCGGTGTACGCACGGTCGTGGCGCAGCAGCGCCTCGAACGCGTAGGCGCCCTCGTCGGGAGTGATACGCGGCGTCGCCGCTTTCGGCCAGGGCCGTGGCGCGGCCGATCTCGGCCCACGCGCCCCATGCGATCGCGGTCGCCGGAAGGCCCTGAGCCCGCCGCCAGTGGGTGAAGGCGTCCAGCCAGCTGTTGGCCGCGGCGTAGGCGCCCTGACCCGGCGAACCCACCAGGGCGGCCGCCGAGGAGAACGAGCAGAACCAGTCCAGCGGCTGAGCGGCCGTGGCCTGGTGCAGGTTCCAGGCGCCGTAGACCTTGGGCGCCCAGTCGCGCGTCGATCAGCTCGTCGGTGATGTTGGCCAGGGTGGCGTCCTCGACCACGGCCGCCGCGTGCAGCACGCCGCGCAGCGGAAGCCCGGTGGCGGTGGCCGCTGCCACCAACCGGTCCGCCGTGCCCGGCTTGGGCGATGTCGCCGCACTCCACCACGATGTCGGACCCGATCGCCCGGATCAGCTCGATTGTCTCCAGCGCCTTGCGATTCGGCTGCGGAGCGCGAGCTGAGCACGATGCGGCCGCAGCCCGCCGCGGCCATCTTCTCGGCCAGGAACAGCCCAAGGCCACCCAGGCCACCGGTGATGATGTAGGAGCCGTCGGCGCGGAAGGCCCGGACCTGCTCCGGCGGCATCACCACACTGCTGCTGCCCCGTGCGCGGGATGTCGAGGATGAGTTTGCCGGTGTGTTCGGCGGCGCTCATCACCCGGATGGCGGTGGCCGCCTCGGCCAGCGGGTAATGCGGTGCTTCGGGCATCGGCAGCGACGCCATCGGCGGTCAGCCTGTACACCGTGTCGCAGCAGGTCCCGGACCTGCTCGGGGTGGCTGACCGACATCAACCCCAGGTCGACGGCGTAGAACGACAGGTTGCGACGGAACGGGAAGAGCCCCAGCCGGGTGTCGCCGTAGATGTCGCGCTTGCCGATCTCGACGAACCGTCCGCCGAAGGCCAGCAGATTCAGTCCGGCGAGTTGTGCGGCGCCGGTCAACGAGTTGAGCACGATGTCGACGCCATAGCCGTCGGTGTCGCGGCGGATCTGTTCGGCGAACTCGATGCTGCGTGAGTCGTAGACATGCTCAATTCCCATGTCGCGCAACAGTTCTCGACGCTGCGGGCTGCCGGCGGTGGCGAAGATCTCGGCTCCCGCGGCGCGGGCGATCGCGATCGCTGCCTGTCCCACCCCGCCGGTTGCGGAGTGGATCAACACCTTGTCGCCGGCCTTGATGCGGGCCAGATCGTGCAGGCCGTACCAGGCGGTGGCGTGCGCGGTGGTCACCGCGGCGGCCTGGGCGTCGGTCAGGCCCGGCGGAAGCGTCGCGGCCAGCCGGGCGTCACAGGTGACGAACGTGCCCCAGCAGCCGTTGGGGGACATGCCGCCGACATGGTCGCCGACCCGGTGATCGGTGACGTCGGGCCCGACCGCGGTCACCACGCCGGCGAAATCGGTGCCCAGCTGCGGCAACCGCCCCTCGAAGCTGGGGTATCGGCCGAACGCGACCAGGACATCGGCGAAGTTGATGCTGGATGCGCTGACCGCGACCTCGATCTGTCCCGGACCCGGCGGAACCCGGTCGAACGCGACGAACTCCATCGTTTGCAGGTCACCGGGCGTGCGGATCTGCAGGCGCATGCCGTCGTGCTCGTGGTCGACGACGGTGGTTCGCCGCTCTTCGGGGCGCAGCGGGGTGGGGCACAAGCGCGCCGTGTACCACTCGTCGTTTCGCCAGGCGGTCTCGTCTTCTTCGGATCCGGTCAGCAGTTGGCGTGCCACCTGCTCGGCGTCTGTCTGCTCGTCGACGTCGATGTGGGTGGTGCGCAGATGCGGGTGTTCGGCGCCGATCACCCGCAGCAGGCCGCGCAGCCCGCCCTGCTCGAGGTTGGCGACATCGTCGCCCAGCACCGTCTGGGCGTTCCTGGTCACGACATACAGGCGGGGCGGCTCGCCGGGGACGTCGGCCAGTTCGCGGGCGATGCGCACCAGGTGGTGGACGTACTCACCGCCGCGCGCAGCGCACCGCTCATCCGGGTTGCCGTTCTGCGGGCCGGTGAGCACGACCACACCGGTGAACCCGCCGGCATCGAGCTGACCGCGCAGCGGCGCGGCAGCGGCCGATGTGGTCGGCATGCTGCGGCCAGCACATGGTCGTGCATTCCGCGCCGTGGAGCTTCAACGCGTCCGTCAACTCGGTGGCCAGCAGGTCCGCGGCGTCGGAAGTGCTGATCAGCAGCCATGTTCCGGCGTCGGCACGGTCAACCTCGGGCAGCTCTCGCTGCTGCCATTCGATGGTCAGCAGCCGCTCGCTCAGCACACGATCGCGGTTTCCGTTCTCGGAGACCCCGGTGCCGAGTTGCAGCCCATGCACGGCCAGCAGGACTGTCCCGTGCTCGTCCAGGACATCGAGGTCGGCCTCGACCCCGGCGGCGTCGGCGTTGGTCACTGTCGTATGGCAGTAGCGGGCGTTGCGGGCGGGAGCGTAGGCGCGGAGTCGGCGCACGCCCAGCGGCAGCAGCAGACCGCCTGCTGCCTCTGGACGTCGGGATGAGCCCCGACCGACTGGAAGCAGGCATCCAGCAGGGCAGGGTGAATCCCATAGTCGCTCTGCTGCGAGCGGATAGATCCAGGCAGCGCGACCTCGGCCAGCACCGTGTTCACCGTCCCCTCCGCAGTGTGCACCGCGGTCAGGCCGGTGAAAGCAGGACCATACTGCACACCCGGCCGTCGAACCCTGCCGCATCTCGGTCGCCCTCCACGCCGAACGGGTGGGCCGCCAGCAGGGCGGGCATGTCGTGCGCGGTGGCTGGTCCTGCCTCTCCCGCGTGCAGGACCGCCGACGGCCCGCCGAACGCGTTCGCCCTCCTGGTAGGTCTCCACCGCGAAGTCGACGACGCCCGGCGATGTCACCGACGCGACGGCGGATACCGGCGTCTCTTCGTCCAGCAACAGCATCTGCTCGAAGCGGACGTCGCGGACCTCAGACGCATCGCCGAGCACCGTGCGCGCCGCGGCCAGCGCCATCTCGCAGTAGGCAGCCCCCGGAAGGGCGGCCACATTGTGTACCTGATGGTCGCCCAACCATGGCAGCGCCGCGGTGCCGACGTCGGCCTGCCAGGCGTGGCGTTCCGGCTCCTCCGGCAGCCGCACATGCGCGCCCAACAGCGGATGCACGGCAACGGTGACCCGCGCCTCGTGCGCCTGCCGTCGCGGGTCGAGAACAGGTGGCGGTGCGTCCACGCCGGCAGCGGCGCGTCCACCAGCCGCCCACCGGGATACAGCACCGAGAAGTCCACCTCGGCGCCCGCGCTGTGCAGGTCGGCCAGCAGGCCGCGCAGCCCGTGCGGCAGCGGCTGCTCGCGCCGCATGCCGGCCAAGACGGCCACCGGCATGTCGAGGCTGCCGGCGGTCTGCTCGACGGCATGGGTCAGCAGCGGGTGTGGTGACAGCTCGGCGAAGACCCGATACCCGTCGTCCAGCGCCGCCTGCACCGCCGCGGAGAACCGCACGGTGTGACGCAGATTGTCCACCCAGTAACCGGCATCGCACACCGGCTGCTCGCGCGGGTCGAACAGGGTCGCCGAATAGTAGGGAACCTCCGGTGTCATCGGGGTGAGCTCGGCCAGCACCTCGGCCAGCTCATCAAGGATCGGGTCGACTTGCGGGGAGTGCGATGCCACATCGACGGCCACCTCCCGGGCCATCACCTCACGCTGCTCCCACGCCGCGACAAGCTCGCGAACCGACTCGGTGGCCCCGCCGATCACCGTGGACTGCGGCGAGGTCACCACCGCGACCACGACGTCGTCGACACCGCGAGCCGTCAATTCCGAACGCACGTGCAGGGCGGGCAGCTCCACCGACGCCATCGCCCCGGAACCAGCGATCGTGGACATCAGCCGGGAGCGGCGGCAGATGACGCGCACCCCGTCTTCCAGCGACAACGCTCCCGCGACCACAGCTGCCGCGGCTTCGCCCATAGAGTGGCCGATGACCGCGCCCGGGCGGACCCCGTAGGACTTCATCGTGGCGGCCAGCGCGACCTGCATGGCGAAGATGGTCGGCTGCACCCGGTCGATGCCGGTCACGGTCTCCGGCGCCGACATCGCCTCGGTCACCGAGAATCCGGACTCCTTGGCGATCAGCGGCTCCACTTCCGCGACGGTGGCGGCGAACACCGGCTCGTTCGCCAGCAGGTCGGCGCCCATCGCCGCCCACTGCGAACCTTGCCCGGAGAACACCCACACCGGACCGCGGTCGTCCTGGCCGACCGCGGCCTGGTACGGGGTGTCACCGTCGGCGACCTCGCGCAAAGCCGCGATCAGCTCCTCGAGACTCGCGGCGATGACCGCCGTCCGCACCGGCCGGTGCCCACGGCGGCGCGCCAGCGTGTAGGCCAGGTCCGACAGCACCACGGAGTCCGCGCGCTCTTCCACCCAGCCGGCCAGCCGGTGAGCGGTTTGCCGCAGCCCCTCGGCGGAGGTGGACGACAGCGCGAACAACAGCGGGGCGGCCATGGCGGACGCGGCTTCGCCGTCGTGCTGTGCAGCGGTCTCGGGAGCTTGCTCCAAAATGGCGTGCACATTGGTTCCCGACAACCCGTACGACGACACCGCCGCCCGCCGGGGTGCTGGTGACCGTTGGTGGGCCACGGTGTATTACCCTGCGGCACGAAGAGATTGGTCTCGATTTGGGCAAGCTCATCGGGCAGGCGGGTGAAGTGCAGGTTGGGCGGAACCACACCGTGCTGCAGCGCCAGGACCGCCTTCATCAGCCCCACAGTCCGGCGGTCGATTGGGTGTGTCCGAAGTTGGTCTTCACCGATGCGAGCGCGCAGGGGCCTTCGGTGCCGTAGGCCCGGCCAGGCTGCCGAATTCGATGGGGTCACCGATCGGAGTGCCGGTGCCGTGCGCCTCGACCATGCCGATGGTGCCGGGGTCCACGCCTGCTGCGGCCAGCGCGGCCCGATAGACCGCGACCTGCGCGTCCGCGACGGTGTGGCGATGTTCACCGTGCGGCCGTCCTGGTTCGCGGCCGTGCCGCGTATCACAGCCAGGATCCGGTCACCGTCGCGCAGCGCATCCGGCAACCGCTTGAGCACCACCACGGCGCAACCCTCGGAGCGCACGAACCCGTCGGCCGCGACGTCGAACGCATGGCAGCGTCCGGTCGGAGACAGCATGCCCAGCGCCGACGCGGAGACGTACTTGCGCGGATCCAGCATCACCGTGCCGCCGCCCGCCAGCGCAAGGTCGCTTTCGCCCTCGTGCAGGCTGCGACATGCCATATGCACCGCGACCAGGCCCGACGAGCATGCGGTGTCGACCGTCATCGCCGGACCATGCAGCCCCAGGGCGTAGGAGATCCGCCCGGACGCCAAGCTGAACTGGTGCCGGTGAAGCCGTACGGCCCGTCCAGCGCACCGGCGTCGGCGGTTACCAAGGTGTAGTCGTCATGTGTCAACCCCATGAACACACCGGTCCGGGAGCCGGCCAACGGTCGGCGTCATCCCGGCGTGCTCGATGGCCTCCCACGAGGTCTCCAGCAACAGGCGGTGCTGCGGATCGATCGCGGTGGCCTCGTGCTCGTTGATCCCGAAGAAGTCGGCGTCGAAACCCGCGACATCGTCCAGGAACGCGCCCCACCGCGACACCGAGCGACCGGGCACACCGGGCTCGGGGTCGAAGTACTCGTCGACGTCCCACCGGTCGGCGGGAATCTCGGTGACGAGGTCGTCGCCGCCCAGCAACGCCTCCCACAACTGTCAGGCGAGTCGATGCCGCCAGGCAGCCGACAGGCCATGCCAATCACCGCAACCGGAGTCACACGTGCGTTGCTCACGGCCGCATACCTGCCTTCCCTTGCAGTGCCCAGGCAGGGAACCCCGCACCGTCGCATCTAGCGACCCTTGACCTACGCAACCGAAATCCAAGCCAATCACCAATTCGTGAAGCGACCTACTTTATATCTGACTTTCCGCTTCTGGACCCGGTTTTGCGCTCCCCCGGAAGACGCACGACATGGCCTGCATCGGTCGGGTTCGACCTGGATTAGCGGGCGCAAGGGTGGTAACCGATATCGTCGACTCACGACATGCCTCGTCGGGCTGGGGCGAAGCCCCGGTAGATCTAGAGGTGCAGACCTGAGATGCAGAGCACTTCGTCGAGGCTGGCGGTGCGCAGCCCGGCGGCGCGGCGGTCGCCCACGTTGGGCGGGCGGATCGGGGTCGCTGTTCTGCACACCGACGGGCTCGATCCAGGCGTGCGGTGTCGAACATCGCCGGGCCGGTGGCCATCGCCTCGGTCAGCAGGTAGCGGCCGGCGTCGGGTGCCCGGCGTATCGTCTGCTCGGCGGCGCTGGCGCCGGTCAGCTTGACCGCGTCGGCGAAGTTGATGCCCACCTGAAACACCTGTGGTTCGGCGTCGAGCACCGCGGTCAGGCGGGTGATGTAGTTCTCGGGGGCGAAAAACCGCCAGCCTTGCACCCAGGTGCAGCCAGAACCGTCCGTCGATCTGAGCGCGCAGCTGCGCGAGCTGGGCGGCGGGCTTGTCGCCGGATCGGCGACGGGCGAACTCGAGAAACCCGTAGCGCTGCTGCAGCTTCGCGCGGTCGGGGGCGGACAGGCCGGTATCGAGCACCAGGAAGCGCCCGACCCGTGACACATCGAGGCAGCAGTTCAGAAACGAGTTGATGGTCTGCTCGGTGGTCTGCCGGTCCGGTCCGGCGACCAGGCTGACGGTGACCTCGCCCTCGCCGGGACCGGCGGCCAGGGACTGCACCAGGGCTTCGGGGTAGGGTGCGGCCGCCTCGATCATGGCCGGCACCGAAAAGTCGCGGTTGGCCGCAATCCGTTGCCGATCAGGCTCGGGGAGGTCGGGGCGGGCCAGCAGGCGCCGACACAGCGTGAACGCCTCGGCGTGCCTGCCGATCCAGGATGCGCACACCGCCTGCTCATCGGTTGCGCGCCAAGCGTAGATGTCTGCAGTACCTGGACAAATATTCTGTCCTCTTCGGGGAGCGGGATTTTGGCGGCGCTCTCGGCAAACAGGTAACGCGAACTTGTAGCGCTGCTCGACGCGGTACCGAAAGGCGATGGCATGCAGCGGCTCGGCGCGGGTCGGTCGGATCTGCCAGGCCTCGCAGGTAGGCGTCCTCAACGTCTGGCCACGGCTCACCGAGGTTCGACATCGACTCCGCGAGCCGGTACATCGCGCAGTAGACCTCCTCGTCGTCGCCGCCCATCTCAACCCGCCGCGCATACCACTTGCGCGCGTTAGACGAAATCGCCCAGATCGAAATAGCGCTGGGCTAGGTGGAAGACCGACCGCGCATCCTCGGGGTTGCATTCGATCTTGGCCAACAACAGATCGGGCTCGTTCGCCCATCGGTGCTGCAGGGCCAGCATCGCGCACCGGGGGTGCTGCGCGATGGAGTCCAGGAGCGCGGCGCGACCCTCTGGGCCCGGAACATTCGCGATCTCACTGAAAACCCAGTCAGCCATCCCGCCGATGAGCTCCTCGCGCGCGGGGTCGCCTGCGGCCAGGTCGATCATCGCGTCGTACATCGCGGCATGGCCGCCACCGAGCAACAGCCAGAACTTTAGAGGGTCTACGACCCGGTTGTTCCACATACCTTGCGAGTGGCGGCGGTAGACGGCCATCGTCTCCGGCAGCATAGCGATGTTGCCGCTGAACGCATGGCGCACCATAAGGTAGTGGTCCAGAGGCATGACATCGGCCGGGATGCCACGGTAGTGCGGGAGGCGGCGGTACCAAGCCAGTTGGTCTGAATGAATCCACCTTGATCCCGGCGGCTCCAAGCTCAGGTCGTCTGCGCCAGCTGACCGGCGGGAAGTCTTGTTCCTCGACCCGGCCGTCTTCCCAGATCGTCCGCACGGGATGGAAGCACACCGCTGTCTTTGGATGGCGGTCGAGGAACGCCACCTGTTTGCTCAGCTTCAGCGGATCGATCCAGTAGTCGTCTCCCTCGCCGGTGGATGTTCTGCCCGCGAGCCCTTGACAGGGCGTCGACTAGATTCCTGTTGAGGCCGAGGTTCTTGGGCCTGAGGATCGGCCGGAACAGGTGCGGGTACCAATCGGCATGCTCCTGGATGATTGCCCGCGTGGCATCGGTCGAGGCATCGTCGGCGACGATGATCTCCATCGGGAAGTCGATCTGCTGGGCGACAAAGCTGTCGAAAGCATCGCGGACGTAGGCTTCTTGGTTATGTGTGGTCGTCACCACGCTCAGCTTGGGTCACTTACTTGCTGTCCGTTTCGGTGCCGCTGCAGACCCCGTTCCCTCCTCGCGCTGGCATGGATCCGTGTGACGTCGTCGTCGGCCATGTCGTCGTGGACCGCCGGGCGTAGAGACCGAACCGAGACCCTGGAATATGCGCGACCGAGGCGGTATAGGGCGGTTGTTCACTACGGGCCCAGACCTGAGATGCAGAGCACTTCGTCGAGGCTGGCGGTGCGCAGCCCGGCGGGGCGGTCGGCGGCGGCCGGTCGGCCACGTTGGGCGGGCGGATCGGGGTCGCTGTTTTGCACACCGAGGGCCCGATCCAGGCGTGCGGTGTCGAACATCGCCGGGCCGGTGGCCATCGCCTCGGTCAGCAGGTAGCGGCCGGCGTCGGGTGCCCGGCGTACCGCCTGCTCGGCGGCGCTGGCGCCGGTGAGTTTGACCGCGTCGGCGAAGTTGATGCCCACCTGAAACACCTGTGGTTCGGCGTCGAGCACCGCGGTCAGGCGGGTGATGTAGTTCTCGGGGGCGAAAAACCGCCAGCCCGCACCCAGGTGCAGCCAGAACCGTCCGTGGATCTGAGCGCGCAGCTGCGCGAGCTGGGCGGCGGGCTTGTCGCCGGATCGGCGACGGGCGAACTCGAGAAAACCGTAACGTTTCCGCAGCTTGGCGCGGTCGGCGGCGGACAGGCCGGTATCGAGCACCAGGAAGCGCCCGACCCGTGACACATCGAGGCAGCAGTTCAGAAACGAGTTCAGGGTCTGCTCGGTGGTCTGGCGGTCTGGTCCGGCGATCAGGCTGACGGTGACCTCGGCCTGACCGGGACCGGCGGCCAGGGACTGCACCAGGGCTTCGGGGTAGGGTGAGGCCGCCTCGATCATGGCCGGCACCGAAAAGTCGCGGTTGGCCGCAATCCGTTGCCGATCAGGGTCGGGCAGGTCGGGGCGGGCCAGCAGGCGCCGGCACAGCGTGAACGCCTCGGCGTGCTTACCGATCCAGGATGCGCACACCGCCTGCTCATCGGTTGCGCGCCACGCGTAAACCTGTGCGATTTCTGCGGGGAGAAGGAGGTCCTCTTCGGGAAATGGGATTTCGGCGGCGCGCTGGGCAAACAGGTAACCGAGCCGGTAGCGCTGCATGGCGCGTACCCAGTGGCGATGGGAAGCAGCGGCTCGGCGCGGGTCGGTCGAAAATCCAGGCGCGCAGGTAGGCGTCTTCAACGTCTGGCCACGGTTCACCGAGTTGCTGCATCGACTCCGCGAGCCGGTACATCGCGTAGTAGACCTCCTCGTCGCAGCCGCCCATCTCGACCCGCCGCGCATACCACTTGCGCGCGTTGTCGAAATCGCCCAAATGGAAGTAGGTCTCGGCTAGGAAAAAGACCGACCGCGCATCCTCGGGGTTGCGTTCGACCTTGGCCAGCAACTGATCGCGTTCCTGCTCAGACTTATGCCTGAGCAGGTTGCGGTTGCGGAGCTCGGAGTGATCTGCGCTGTGGTCTTGGTCTTCGAGGCGCACATCGATGCAAGGGTCGTCGCGCGCAGCGGTCTGGTGGGTGACATCCTCGAGGCCTCCGACAGCGCGCGGTCCACGATGGCGGCCTGGTCGCGAGCGGAGAAAGCCTGGTAGCCCCGCTCGGCGAGCTCGCGTCGCGCGCGCTCGTCGCCGAGGAGCTCCACACAGCGATCGACCAGTTCGTCGTAGTCCGCGAACGCGATGCCGGACTCCAGGTCGCGCTCCAATGTCGGATCGGCACCACGCTCGGAGACCACCGCGCGTCGATTGGCGAGCAGATAGGAAACACGCGCGATTTCGAAGATTTTCGCTTCCCAGTAGTGGACGTTGAGGACGATCTTCGAGCGTGCGATCCAGGCATCGCGGCTCGCGCCGAGGCGCCCGATAGCCATTTGACCCGAAGACCTCGGTCGTGCAGGTCCCTGAGAACGGCGTATCGGCGCTCGCTGAGCATGCCGTAGAAAAGTACGTCGATGTCCTCGGGGGCGGGGCGATCCGTGTCAGCTCGGGGACGTATCCGATCGGAACGTAGGTGGGCCGGGGCAGTCCCAGGCCAGCGAGCTACTCGATGTTGGCTTGACTGTAGTCCCAATGTCGGGTAGCGCCGGAAAAGGTCGACGAATTCAGGCATCGCCATCCACGGCGAGTCGTCACCCAATTGCTCGAGGTTGTAGAAGATGGGGTTTTTGGCGGCTCCAAGCCGTAGTGGACGAGGAGGTTTGCGCCGAGCACGATGGTGCGGCGCTCGTCGAGGTCGAGACGGTTGGTCAGCACCGAGTCATGGCCAAGCGCCACAAGAGCATGGTGCAATGCCTCCGCGACCTCGCGAAATGCTCCGCCGATGGTCGGATTGCTCAGGAGGTGACACAACTGCGACGGCGAAACGCATGGAATGCAAATTACCCGGGAGGAGCTGGGCTTAAAACCGTTTGGTGGAGAAAGGGTCAGGGAGCACGAGCGCGCTGCGCCCCCTGCCTGCGTGATGCATCGTTGTCGGCCTGCTTGGCCGTGCCTCACGCAAAGTGTCGCTGTTAACACATGACTCGTGAAATGGCGTTAATGTCAGCCGTCCTGGGCACTGGCCGGCGTCGCAGACTGCGCTACAACGGCAGGGGAAGCCGGCAAAGGTGTTTTCGACGAGCGGATCGCCGGGGATGCAGCAGCGCCCTCGGCGCGGAGGGATCGGATCGCCGCATCGCAGTGGGGATATCTGGGGTCACCCAGTGCCCTGGCGATGACCAGATCACCCGGGGCAAAAAATCTGCAACGAGGCGTTTGACGAGGTTACTCGAACGAACTCGGCCTGGCAGCTCGTGTTAATTAGCAAGTTGAGAAAGGTGATAAAGTCCACGCATGGATCTCGTGAAAGATAAAGTCGACATCATAGACCAGGCTTTTTCATCGTTGGGCGTCCAGTCGTTTGCCGATCTTGGCGCCGTTTGGGGAGTGGAAGGCGCATATACATTTCATGCGCTGGACAAGTATCCGGTAAAGGACGCCGTATTGGTCGATACGAGCATAACCCCGACTGTTAACGACCGCGCGAAGAAATATCCTCAACTTCGTCTGATCAATGGAAATTTCGGAAGCCAGGCCGTTGTTGACCAAGTCGGTAGAGTGGACGCAATATTTTTGTTTGACGTGTTGCTGCACCAAGTGGCGCCCGATTGGGACACTATCCTCGAAATGTACGCAAACAATGTGCGCGTCTTCCTCATCTACAATCAGCAATGGTCAGGCTCAGACACCACAGTCAGACTGCTGGATCTAGGCAAAAAGGAATATTTCCACAACGTCCCAGCCGACCCAGGAAAGAGCCATACAGAAATCTCTTTAACAAGCTCGATCAGATGCATCCATATGCCGACAGGCCGTGGCGCGACGTGCATTCCATTTGGCAGTGGGGCATCACCGACGATGATCTCGAGTCAACCGCCTCCCGGCTCGGGTTCGAGCTGGTGCACAAGAAGTGGAGCGGCAAGTGGGGCGAAAATTTCGAGAATAAGGCATTTATTTTTTCCCGTTAATTACGGCTCCCCTGACACTTCCGTGCGTGGGTCGTTGGTCTGAGTAGGCGCATGTCGTTGTGGCTTTAAGGTTTCTGGGCTTGTCGAAGGTCAGCAACCAAGGGAGCGGGAAATCATTTGGACGCAATGCGACCGGGAATTGCGGGAATTGCGCGGCCGCCGTGCTCGCGGAGGAACTCCCTGGATCGGCGGGCCGCCCGTGACACCAAACTAACGTGCTGCGTCTGCAGAATGTCTGCGGACCGGGCCCGCAGCCAGATCGAGCCGCCGGGATTCTTTAGGAACAAAGGGTTGGTGTCATGAACCAACTCACGCTGTCGGTGCGCGAACATGCCGTTCCAGAACACCACCTCGAACGCCGAATTATACGTCAGGAAGGCGCGCAGAGCGTAGATTTCGTTCCATGATCTATTGTTCTCGAACAGCCATTGCCGTGGATACTCGAACGGGTACTGTATGCATTGAAAATGCACCAGCACGCCCTTGTTGAGGCTGGGCAAAATGGAAAACAGCTCGTAGTGCACATCGCTGGCGGTCTTGAGGACATGGGTGGAGTCGATGAACAGGATGTCGTTCTCATTGAGTTTGGAGAACGTCGAAACCGGCACATCCTGAACCAGCCCCTCGATGATATCGACCCGGGAATGGTCTTCCTCGCGAAGCCTGCTGCGAAGGCGATCGGCGTCTGGATCGATGCAAGTCATCGTGAAGTCGCTGAGACCGACATGATCAACGGCGTCGAGCATGCAGGCCGAGGAGAATCCTGAGCCGACCTCGGTGACGTTCTTCGGCTTAAAATGGGCAATCATCGCGCGCAGCGTCATGGCGTCGCCGTACGAATACATGCCGTTGTCGTAGTAGAAGCGGTTCTTGCCGTCGTCATGCTCGCTGAACGGCGTGTTCTTTATGAATTCTGCGTTTTCTTTCCAGAACCGCACCATGGCGTCTTCATCGAAATAGATGCCTTTGATGTCGTCAGGTTCCTGGAGGTACTGCTGCTCTACGTATTCCGCGATCGTCGATGGATCCACGATGGGTGAATAGTAGTGACCGGGCCAAAACATGGTCGGCACCGACTGTTCCTGCTGAAGCTTGTACTCTTTCGAATTGACGAAGGCAAAATAGACTTGCTCGGGTGACAAGGCGGCGGCAGTGGCCACCCACTCAGCGAACTCATCCGGTCGGGGATCTCGCTTCAGGACGGTGGCGTAGAGGCTGGCGACATACTCCTCGGCGGCGGCAGGACTCATGCCATTTTTCTCAGGATTACGTCGTCCTGCGTCGACCGGCAAACTGAGACCCTGCTGTGCGTCCGGAGCGCCTCGCAACCGGCTTTTGTATTCCTCCGACGATACGAAGTGTTCCACCAAGTCCAGCACCGTCACTCCCTCGCGCGCAAAAGCAGACCAGGCCTTCAGTTCATCTTCCATGGGCGTGCGACCCAACAGGTGTCGGTAAAGTCCGCGAACGGTTGCTTCGGCGTCGATAATCTCGTTGCCCCGCCGGTCTGACGCGCGCTTTCGTGGCAGTCGCTCGATCAACTCGGCCAATCGCTCCGCCAGTTTCAGGTAAACGACGCGGTGATAGTGGTTACCAAGTTCTTGAATCTGCTCATCATCGTCCACGAAGTCGCTGAAACAGACGGCCTGTGCATACGGGTACTCGCGCACGATGCTTCTGACCAATTCGTTGTAATGCGCCGTTCGCGGATCGGGCTGAACGACGCCCTGCACGCGCTGGCGATCATGGTCCAGCAGCAAGATGAGCTTGGCACCGACCGGAACGTGCTCCAGCAACGCCCGTAGCGCCGCCGCCCTCCTCCCGTCGGACATCGGCCGCGCAGTGCGATAGTTTCGCCGCACGTGCCGGGCGACCTCGGTCAGATGGAGGCGTGCTTCCTCATCGCACCCTTCCCGCTCTGCCACGAGGCGCTCGAACGCATCCTCCGGCAATGTCGTCACGTCGAAGCAGCCCGCCAACTCGAATGCCAATTCCCACCCATGGTGCGAATGTTCATAGTACGGAGCAACTTCCGAAAAACGGCCACCATCCAGCGCGCCGCTGAAGACGATCGCGGTTCCCGGCGGCGCGTCGGCGAAGTAGTCACCGGCGAGGACATCCGCCGGGACACCCAGGGCCTTTGCTTCCTCGGAAAATTCCGATTCTGTTCGTTCAAAGGCTGATACGGCTAGCGCACAGCTGTTGATAAGAACGAATTTGTTGTTGGCGACGAAGCTTCCGCGCACCTTCACTTCCGGGACGTATTGCTTCAGGTAGAGACCGATCGGGTACATCTCGCAACCGCCATATAACCGTAGTTCTGGAGCGATCGCTGCGACCTCGGCCTTCCGATCGGAAAATAATTCGGAAGACGAAACCAGGCGAACCCAATCCACCACATCCGGCCCGGACAGATCCGTGACCACCTCGCCGACCACCTCCAGCTTCGGGCGCTCGAGGTAGTCGTAGACCCATCGCTCGACCAGCATTCCCAAGGTGCGGCACGAGAAGCAGAAATGAAGAAGCTCCCGATGTCCCGACGCGGCCAGGTCGATATTGGTGCTCATCATGAAGAAGCCGACGTATCCGTAATCGCCGTACCTGTCGACCACTCGGATCAGGGCCGCCTGCCGCGACATTTCGGCTGCGTCCTGGCGCAGAATTGTGCGCGCCGCCTCAAGATCCTCCGGCAGGCGGCGCTTCGTATAGTTCAACTGATTGGTCCGATTGATCAGTTCGATCGCACGATCGAGATTGGCAACATCCTCCAGGTCGTGATCGAAGCACACGCGGATGTCCGAATCTCTGAGAAACTGGTGCGCTCCGCCGCCCGCTGACCGCTGAGCCTCGTGCCGCGCTTCCAGCAACTTGTACTGCTTCAGCCTCGACAGGTCGCTGTCGTCCTTGCCGACGAAACGAGGATCAGCGAGCAGCTTCGGAATGAATTCCTCATTCTCGAGTTGCAGGTCCGGGATGAACGCCTTGGCTTCGGCGAGATTGCGAGGATTGTCGTCGATGAACATCACGGTGGCGGGCCTGAGCTGGACCGCCTCGATCAGCGCCGCCAACCTCGGGCCCTTCGGATCCCAGGAGATGTCGGGAAACACGAAGTAGTCGAGGATCTTTCGCTCCTCGAGGATTTTGACAACGCTCTGCTCGTCGTTCTTCGAGCAGATCGAGCTGAGGATGCCGCGCCGGGCGAGCTCAACGACGATCTCGTGATGCGCCTGCACGTACTCGCGGATGCCCCCTTCGACCAGCGTCCCGCGCCAGAACGTCTCGTCGAGATCCCAAACGACCAGCCGTACCGGTTCCGCCATCAATATCCCCAAACTTGCTGACTGAGAAACGCTCTCCACTGCGGGTTCACATGCCTCGAGCCAGATGCTACCTCCCGTGTTTTTGAGGAGCTCGGATTCAGACCAGCGCTCCCGGTGGCAAAGCGGGGAGAATGTTGAAATCTAGAGGTGCAGACCTGAGATGCAGAGCACTTCGTCGAGGCTGGCGGTGTGCAGCCCGGCGCCGGCGGCCGGTTGCCCACGTGGGGCGGTCGGATCGGGGTCGCTGCTTCGCACACCGCGGGCTCGATCCAGGCGTGCGGTGTCGAACATCGCCGGGCCGGTGGCTATCGCCTCGGTGAGCAGGTAGCGCCCGGCGTCGGGTGCCCGGCGTATGGTCTGCTCGGCGGCGCTGGCGCCGGTGAGTTTGGCCGCATCGTCGAAGTTGATGCCCACCTGAAACACCTGTGGTTCGGCGTCGAGCACCGCGGTCAGGCGGGTGATGAAGTTCTCGGGGGCGAAAAACTGCCAGCCCGCACCCAGGTGCAGCCAGAACCGTCCGTCGATCTGAGCGCGCAGCTGCGCCAGCAGGGGGGCGGGCTTGTCGCCGGATCTGCGCCGGGCGAACTCGAGAAACCCGTAACGTTTCTGCAGCTTGGCGCGGTCGGGGGCGGACAGGCTGGTATCGAGCACCAGGAAGCGCCCGACGCGTGACACATCGAGGCAGCAGCTCAGAAACGAGTTGATGGTCTGCTCGGTGGTCTCGCGGTCTGGCCCGGCGATCAGGCTGACGGTGACCTCGCCCTGACCGGGACCGGCGGTCAGGGACTGCACCAGGGCTTCGGGATAGGGTGAGGCCGCCTCGAGCATGGCCGGCACCAACAAGTCGCGGTTGGCCGCAATCCGTTGCCGATCAGGCTCGGGCAGGTCGGGGCGGGCCAGCAGGCCCCGACACAGCGTGAACGCCTCGACGTGCCTGCCGATCCAGGATGCGCACACCGCCAGCTCATCGGTTGCGCGCCAAGCGTAGATGTCTGCGCTGACAAATATTCTGTCCTCTTCGGGGAGCGGGATTTTGGCGGCGCTCTCGGCGAATAGGTATGCGAACTTGTAGCGCTGCTCGACGCGATACCGATTGGCGACGGCGTGCAGCGGCTCGGCCCGGGTCGGTCGGATCTGCCAGGCCTTTAGATAGGTGTCCTCAACCTCTGGCCACGGCTCACCGAGGTGCGACATTGAATTCGCGATCTGGTACATCGCGTAGTAGATCTCCTCGTCGTCGCCACCCAGCTCAACCCGCCGCTCATACCACTTGCGCGCGTTAGAGAAATCGCCCAGGTCGAAATAGCGTTGGGCTAGGCGCAAGACCGACGGCCCATCGTCGGGGTCGCTTTCGACCTTGGCCAACAACCGATCGGGGTCGTTGGCCCATCGGTGCTGCAGCGCCAGCATCGCACACCGGGGGTGTTGCGCGATGGAGTCCAGGAGCGCGGCGCGACCCTCTGGGCCCGGAACATTCGCGATCTCACTGAAAACCCAGTCAGCCATCCCGCCGATGAGCTCCTCGCGCGCGGGGTCGCCTGCCGCCAGGTCGATCATCGCGTCGTACAACGCGGCATGCCCGCCACCAAACAGCAACCAGAACTTTGGAGGGTCTACGACGCGGTTGTTCCACATGCCCTGGGAGTGACGGCGGTAGACGGACATCGTCTCCGGCAGCATTGCGATCTTGCCGCTGAACGCATGGCGCACCATAAGGTAGTGGTCCAGAGGCATGACATCGGCCGGGATGTCGCGGTAGTGCGGGAGGCGGCGGTACACGGCCGAGTTGGTCTGGATGAAGTTCCGCCTGATCAAGGCATCCAAGCTCAGATCGTCGCGCCAGCTGACTGGCGGGAAGTCTTGGTCCTCGACCCGGCCGTCTTCCCAGATCGTTCGCACGGGATGGAAGCACACCGCTGTCTTTGGATGCCGGTCGAGAAAGGCCACCTGTTTGCTCAGCTTCAGCGGATCGATCCAGTAGTCGTCTCCCTCACACAGTGCGATGTACGTGCCGCGAGCCCTTGACATGGCATCGACCAGGTTCCTGTTGAGGCCGAGGTTCTTGGGCCTGAGGATCGGCCGGAACAGCTGCGGGTACCGATTGACATACTCCTGGATGATTGCCCGCGTGGCATCGGTCGAGGCATCGTCGGCGACGATGATCTCCATCGCGAAGTCGACCTGCTGGGCGACAAAGCTGTCGAAAGCATCGCAGACGTAGGCTTCTTGGTTGTGTGTGGTCGTCACCACGCTGAGCTTGGGTCGCTTCGTTGCTATCCGTTTCGGTGTCACTGCGAGCCCCGTTCCCCCGCGCTGGCATGGATCCGTGTGACGTCGTCGTCGGCCACGTATTCGTGGACCGCCGGCGCGACGATCCGCGAGCAGACGTCCTCCGTGGTGTTGCGGGTTGCAGTAGTCGGGGGACCTAGGGCAGTTTTCACTAGGGGGCCAGACCTGAGATGCAGAGCACTTCGTCGAGGCTGGCGGTGTGCAGCTCGGCGCGGGCGGCCGGTTGCCCACGTTGGGCGGTCGGATCGGGGTCGCCGTTTTGGGCACCGATGGCCTGATCCAGGCGTGCGGTGTCGAACATCGCCGGGCCGGTGGCCATCGCCTCGGTGAGCAGGTAGCGGCCGGCGTCGGGTGCTCGGCGTATCGTCTGCTCGGCGGCGCTGGCGCCGGTGAGTTTGGCCGCGTCGGCGAAGTTGATGCCGACCTGAAACACCTGTGGTTCGGCGTCGAGCACCGCGGTCAGGCGGGTGATGAAGTTCTCGGGGGCGAAAAACCGCCAGCCCGCACCCAGGTGCAGCCAGAACCGTCCGTCGATCTGAGCGCGCAGCGCCGCCAGTTGGGCGGCGGGCTTGTCGCCGGATCGGCGATGGGCGAACTCGAGAAAACCGTAGCGCTGCTGCAGCTTGGCGCGGTCGGGGGCGGACAGGCCGGTGTCGAGCACCAGGAAGCGCCCGACGCGTGACACATCGAGGCAACAGGTCAAAAACGAGTTGATGGTCTGCTCGGTGGTCTGCGGGTCGGGTCCGGCGATCAGGCTGACGGTGACCTCGCCCTGACCGGGACCTGCGGTCAGGGACTGCACCAGGGCTTCGGGATAGGGTGAGGCCACCTCGAGCATGGCCGGCACCGAAAAATCGCGGTTGGCCGCAATCCGTTGCCGATCAGGCTCGGGCAGGTCGGGGCGGGCCAGCAGGCGCCGACACAGCGTGAACGCCTCGACGTGCTCGCCGATGTGAGATGCGCACACCGCCAGCTCATCGGTTGCGCGCCACCGATAAACCACTTCGACCTCTGCAGGGACAAAGAAATCCTCTTCGGGAAAGGGGATTTCGGCGGCGCGCTGGGCAATCAGGTAAGCGACCCGGTAGCGCTGCAAGGCGCGGTACGCATTGGCGATGGCATACAGCGGTTCGGCGCGGGTCGGTCGAAAGTGCCAGGCGCGCAGGTACGCATCTTCACAGTCTGGCCACGGCGTACCGAGTTGCTGGGTCGACTGCGCGAGCCGGTACTTCGCCCAGTAAACCTCCTCCTCGCAGCCGCCCATCTCGACCCGCCGCGCATACCACTTCCGCGCGTTGACGAGATCCTCCATACGGAAGTAGGTCTCGGCTAGGAAAAAGACCGACTTCGCATCCTCGGGGTTGCGTTTGACCTTGGCCAGCAACCAATCGCGATCCCGCGCAGACTTGTGCTTGAACAAGCTGAAGGTGAACAGTTGGCGCTCGCGAAGCGCTGCGCTGTGGTCTTTGTCTGCGAGGCGCACATCGGTGCAAGGCTCGTCGCGCGCAGCGGCCTGGTGGGTGACCCCCTCGAGGCCTTCCGACAGCGCGCGGTCCAGGATGGCGGTCTGATCGCGAGCCGAGAAAGCCTGGTAGCCGCGTCCGGCGAGCTCGCTCCGCGCGCCCTCGTCGCTGACGAGCTCCACACAGCGATCGACCAGTTCGTCGTAGTCGGCAAATGCGATGCCCGACGCCAGGTCGCGCTCCAATGTCGGATCGGCACTATGCTCGGAGACCACCGCCCGCCTGTTGGCGAGCAGGTAGGAAACACGCACGATGGCGAAGATTTTCGCTTCAAAGTAGTGCAAGTTCAAGACGACCTTCGAGCGTGCGATCCAGCCATCGCGGCTCGCGCCGTAGGCGCCGGGTAGCCATTTGACCCGAAGACCGCGGTCGTGCAGTTCCCGAAGAACGGCGTAGCGGCGCCCGTTGAGCGCGCCGTAGAACAGGACGTCGATGTCCTCGGGGGCGGGGGCGATGCGTGTCAGCTCGGGGACATATCCGATCGGAACGTAGGTGGGCCGGGGCAGTCCCAACCCAGCGAGGTATTCGACGTTGGCTTGACTGTAGTCCCAATGCGGGTAGTGCCGGAAAAGGTCGACGAATTCAGGCATCGTCATCCACGGCAAGTCATCACCCAACTGCTCGAGGTTGTAGAAGATGGGGTTCTTTGGCGGCTCTAATGCGTACTGGACCAGGAGGTTTGAGCCCAGCACGATGGTGCGGCGCTCGTCGAGGTCGAGACGATCGGTCAGCACCGAGTCATGACCAAGCGCCACAAGACCATGGTGCAATGCCTCGGCGACCTCGTTAAAAGCTCCGCCGCTGATGTCATGATGGTCAGGAGGCGACACGACCGCGACGGCGAAACGCATGGGTGCAAGTTACCCGAGTGGAGCTGGGCTTAAAACCGTTCAGTTGAGAAAAGGGTCAGGAGCACGAGCGCCCCACGCCCCCTGCCTGCGTGATGCACAATCATTGCCGGCCTCGCTGGCCGTGTCTCACGCAAAGTGAGTGCGAAGTGTCGCTGTTGACAACATGACTCGTGAAATGGTGTTAATGTCGGGAATCCTGGGGACTGGCCGGCGTCGCAGACCGCGCTGCAGCAGCGGGGGACGCGGGAAAGGCGTTGCCGACGAGTGGATCGCCGTGGATGTGGCTGCGCCCTCGGCGAGGAGGGACGGGATCGCCGCATGGCAGTGGAGATATCCGGGATCACCCTGTGCCCCAGCGATGACCTGATCACCGGTGTTCGGCTCGACACCCCGCCGACGGATCCGGTCGAGAGATACGCGTTCGAGGTCAGCGGCTGGGTCGTAAGCAAGGAGCCCGTAGCCAGGCTGGAGTTCGTCCACGATGTTTCGCGGCCCGATGTGGCCACAGTGTATGGCAGTTCGTCACAAGTGGGGTTCTGGAAGGCGATCGAAACGGTCGGCCTCACACCGGCCTTCACCGTTGGGGTGAGCCTTGGCCCTCTGGAGAATCAATATGGAATCGGCTGAAATACTTGACGTTCATTTTGCGCTGGCAACCTCATTTCAGAATTTGTTCGCGGCATACCGCACGCGCGGTATCAATCAGAATCTGAACCCGAACGACAAAGAACTCCTGGACCGTTCGGACGAGCAGATCCGGCATTACTACAGTGTCGGGGCCGACGCGACGCGCGTCGTAATCAATGCGCTTCTCGCCAACTCTCGCCAACCGCCGCAATCCATTCTGGACTTTCCGAGCGGCTCAGGCCGCGTGACTCGCCATCTCCGCGCGTTTTTCCCCGAAGCGAGGATCGTCGCGTCAGACCTCTATGATGAGCATTTGGATTTCTGTCGCAACGCGTTTGAAGTTGACTGTCTATTATCGCAGGTCAACATAAGTGAGATCGACTTCGGGGAGAAGTTCGACTTGATATTTTGCGGCTCGCTTCTGACGCATCTGCCGGAAGCTTCGTTCTCGGACACGATCAATTTACTTGGTCGTTCATTATCCGATTCCGGCATAGCGGTGATCACTCTCCAAGGGCGATTCTCCGATCACCTTCAGGCGACCAGGCCGAATTTTTACCTCCCGGACCAAGATTACGAGGTGGCGGCTGAGGGTGTGCGACGAACCGGGTTTGGATACGTTGATTACCCCCAAAATGTCTTGAAGGGGATCTTCGACAAGGAGGAAGGGTACGGCATCGCTCTCGTACGGCCGCACTGGGTGTTGCGCCTGTTGGAACGACGCACTGACCTGAGGCTACTTGGCTACGTCGAGCGCGGCTGGGACAACCACCAGGATGTGTTGATTTTTGGCCGACCCGGCGTGAACGCGTAGCGTCGGCTTCGTCTCTTCGCGGGCATCGCGGATACCCTCGAACAGGCCGATGAGCCCTTATAGTGGGGCGTGGTTGAGAAGGCGCACAGGGAGTGCACATCATTGACATCGAACGAACCAAGGGGTCGACCAACCACCGGCGCATCCCGCTGTCGGACGAGAACATCGCCTTCGCCGGGGCCAAGGGCGTCAATCCCGCCGCTACACCCGTGTCAGGAGCATCTAAACGATGCCGGGCATGAGCCCCGCCGCCGCAGAGGAATATATCGCCAGCCTCTACGCCAACCTCCTGAAGCGGGAACCCGAACCGCATGAGTTCGCTCACTGGGTGACCACCGCCGCCGCCTTGCCACCCGAGCAAATCTATTTTGCCTTCGTCAAATCGAAAGAGTACAAGCTTCAGCAGCAGGAAGAGTCGGTGCCGACCATGTTTCGGCCCGGTCACTACTATTCACCCATCGTGGATCCATCGACCATCGCCAAATACGTCGAGAAGCAGTACCTCCAGGAACCTGGCGACATCAAAGGCATCCATTTCGATGAAGACGCCATGGTGCGGTTCTGGAAAGAAAACGCAGAATTCATAAAGAACACGCCGTTCAGCGAGGATGACGACGGCAAGAACCGCTACTACTACGACAACGGCCAGTATCCGTACGGCGACGCCATAATGCTGCGCGCGATGATTGCCCATTTTAAGCCGAAGAACGTCATCGAGGTCGGATCAGGATTCTCCTCGGCCTGCATGCTCGACGCCGTTGATCATGTCGGTCTCAGCGACTTCGCGATAACCTGCATCGATCCCGACGCCGACCGCCTTCGCAGCAGGCTTCGCCAGGAAGACCATTCCCGGGTCGATATCATCGAGGGACTCGTTCAGGATGTGCCGGTTTCGACGTTCTCCACACTCAATGAGAGCGACATCCTTTTCATCGACTCCACCCACGTCCTCAAGACCGCCAGCGATGTGCACTACGAGCTGTTTTCCATCCTGCCCAGCCTCAACACGGGCGTGCTGGTACATTTTCACGACATTCAATACCCGTTCGAGTATCCACGGCAATGGCTATTCGAGGACAATAGGTCCTGGAACGAAATCTATGCTCTTCGCGCCTTCCTAATGTATAACTCGGCGTTTGAGGTGGTGTTCTGGAACGACTTGTTCGCGCACCGACAGCGTGCGTTGGTTCATGAGACCAACCCGCTGTTCCTAAAGAATCCCGGCGGCTCGATTTGGCTGCGAGCCCGGTCGGCAGACATTCTACAGACGCAGCACGCTCAGACTGGTGTCACCGGCGGCCCGCATGTGAGGACGCAATGAATTCATCCACGGCTTGCGGCTGAACCTCGCTGTCTCGGACGGCGACAAATGTATAGCGAGGCGGCAGCGCACCCCAACGAGTTCGTAGGACTCCCACCGACCCTGCCGCTCAAATTCAGTGAGGCGTGCCGGCTTCTTGTCTTGACACCAGGATTCAGGACATGGTGTCATCCCTGGACACAGGAGAGGGTGGTGTTGCAGATCGCGCTGCAGCGCCAGGGGACACGGGAAATGTGTTGCCGACGAGTGGATCGCTGTGGATGCGGCGGTACCCTCGGCGAGGAGGGACGGGATCGCCGCATGGCGGTGGAGATATCCGGGGTCACCCTGTGCCCTAGCGATGACCGGATCACCGGTGCTTGGCTCGACCACCCGCGGACGGGACTGGTCGACGGATACGCGTTCGAGGTCAGCGGCTGGGTCGTAAGCAAGGCGCTCGTAGCCAGCCTGGAGTTCGTCCACGAGCAAAGCGTGGTTGCAAGCTGCGAGCTAACTTGGGAGCGGCTCGATGTGGCCAGCGTGTATGGCAGTTCGTCACCAGTGAAGTTCTGGAACACGATTGGAACGGTCGGCCTCGCACCGGCCTTCACCGTTGGGGTGAGAGTTGTCTTCCAGGATGGAGGCACGCAGCAGCTAGCCCCGGCCCTTACCTCGCTCCATGCAGCCAATCATGGTTGCCAGTGCCGGCCGGCAATATGATTGGAGCAATATGATTGACATCGAACGACCCAGGGATTGGGACGAAGAGGCTTATCTGCGCGAAAACCCTGATGTGGCCGAACATGTACGCAAGTATCCAGAAACTAACGGGTGGGAGCATTTTGCCAGGTTTGGATATCTATACCCCTCTGCGATTTCGGCTCCTCCAAAGTTTTTTGATCATGTACAGAGCTATAGGGAAGCGACTATAAAGCCTGCGGCACCCGCACGCCTCCGCAAACGGGTTAACGGGGATGAAAATCTACAATTATTTGAGACTATGGGAAGGAAGTTGGCTGCAAATGTTTTCGGCCAGCTGATGCGTGTGGGACCTTATGGAGACGATTTCAGAATTCTCGATTTTGGAGTTGGGTGCGGCAGGGTCATTAGACCATTGCAAGAGTTATGCCTGGAGGCCCGTTTAACGGATGGTAAACTTCATTGGTTCGGTTCCGATATAGATGCTGAGGCAATCACGTGGTGCATATCGGTCCTTGAATCGATCGGCACTTTCGTTCTGAACAACCCCATGCCACCTCTACCGTTTGATGATCAATACTTCGATTTCGTCTATTCCATCTCTATATTCACACACCTCCCCGAGGACATGCAATTTGCGTGGCTATCGGACCTACGCAGAGTTATGCGAATTGGATCCTTTGCAGTGCTGAGTACGCATGCAACTGATTTGATGCCAGCGTTTCTGAAAGAGCGAAATCCAAATCCAGAGTTTTATTACTATATCGGCGGAGACACTGAGGGCCTCCCCAGTTTTTATCAGGTCTCGTTCCATAGCCACGAATACATTCACAAAAGGTGGTCGAAATATTTTGCCGTAAGGAAGATCATCCCTAAGGGCATAGGAAACCAAGATTTGGTGCTTTGTCAACGGGTGGCTTGAGTGCGACTAACGCGTCGCGACTTCTGATTATGGCTGGCAGAGATCATTGGATTACGGAGTTTTGATCCCGATGAATGTCCCTCGAAGAGCCGTTTGATAGGAACCTGAGCTCAAGCTCCCCGCAATGGTTGGCCCCAAGCTGGAATACTCTTCCATAACAAGATTAAATCCAACATCCTGAATTGCCTGCAGTAGATACTCGCGCTGAATCCAAAAAGACTGTCTATTGTCCCAGGATTTCCATTTTGCGGAGTCTCTGTTATTGAATGCTTCGTCGTCTACAAATTCTGTGAACCACCTTCCAATAAGACCTTCATTTTCAGCGGGTGCCGAAAGACCGTAATCTGTACCGGGCGACTCGCTGAGAGAGAAGTGTGTCTGTAAGAACAGGAGCTTCTTCGTCACGGAGGACAGCGTTTCGAGGTATTCCTTGGGACGATCAAAGTGGTAAAAGAGACCACAGCAAAAGACAGCATCGAAGATACCATATCTGGCAATGTTAAGGGCGTTATCCCAGGCAAACTGTAAATTCGGAAGATCTGTCTTCGATTTGACATAATTGCACGCCGCTATATTTGACTCACGCACTTCAATCCCAAGGACCCGGAACCCCATGCGAGCAAACTCCACCGCATATCCACCCTCCAAACAACCCACATCGGCGAGGCGGAGTTGACTTTTCTCCCCGGGGAACACGGTTTCTAGGACCCGACGAGCTGATATAAACCACGGGTACTCTACTACTGACATCGTTGAATCGGGCCTGGTGAAAGTTCCGTCGTCGAGGCGGATGTTGTGAGCAGTGAATTCTACAGTCATTTTAATCTTCTCCCCCATCTTCCTGGCATGGCTGCCCACGGAATTGCCCGGTTCCAGACGACGAGGTGCCGATGACGACACCAGTTTGGACTAGTGGCCGGAATGCTTCTCCCGCAAGGATCCTGTTCACATATAGATTCAGCAACTGCAACCCCGTGGGAACATCGGTCCTTCTAGGGATGTCGGAGTGTGGGCGCGGGACGCGCGCAGCAATTCAGGTGAAAGGTTGCAGCCGAATTGCCTGTTGGCGGTTAGGCCCATTGGACCGCCGCTTCGAGGCGAGGCATGACATTGTGCGGTTAGCCGCGATACTGCTCGGTCGGTTTTCTGCCACGCTTTCTGAGCGGCATGCTTGGGCGCCCGCCGGCCGCACCTGCTCCGGCCTAGTTCGCGCCGGGCCTTAGAGGTTTCGAGGGCCAGCAGGTCCGCCTCCTGTGGATGTTTCCGGTGGTCGAGTTCCCAATGCACGCCGTCACCCCATAGCTCGCCCGCCGGGGTGCCAACCTGGAAAACCTCGATAAAGCTGTCGCGGTTTGGCCCGAAGTTCCACTGCCCCTCCCCGAAGCCGGCCAGGAGCGCGTCAGCGAGGGTGAGGTGCCGATTGAGGCAGTCCAGTACGGAGCTCAGCACCTCGTCAATCGCCTCTTCGAACGGATCGTCGCGACCCGGCTCCCAACGCGCATCCATCTCCGCAACGATGCCACAACCGGTGCTGGGATACAGACGGTGCGTCGTGGTATGACCTTAGGCCGCGACGGTTCTGGCGAACGGCGGAAGCGTTCAGCCCTTACCCGCATGGTCTTGACGTGGCGGGCGATGGCGCGATCGGCCGCCCACCCCGTCGCGACCAGCGTCGAGCCGGCATACCCGCCGGTGAACCGGACCGCGGTCATGTCCAAGTGCAGCTGCGACAGCTCCGCCGAGCAGCGAGACGCGGCCGCCAGGGCGAGTTCGCCGCGGACCTGCTCGGCCACCGGGGCCAGCGCTTCGAGCGCCCGGCCGAGCCAGTCGTCGTTGAGCAATCCCGCTGGGAAGGAAAACAATTCGGCCATCGCCGCCGCCGACGCCCAGCCTGTCGTCAGGAGCCATGATTTGGGCCTACATGCTCACGACACGCAACCGATCCGCCAGAACACCAACCATGCCCATGAGTATCCGATAGTCAACTCCCGCAACGGATTACCGCACACAACCACGCACCGAAGCTCGCCCGGTAATCAGGCCCTACACTCCATCAGTGCGGAAAACGGGGCTAGCCAGCGTAGCTGGCGTCAAGGCCATGACATCGGCATCAGTTGCAGCGATCGCGGCACGCAATGCACCGCCGATAGCGGCTGCCAACTGCGGGCGCGGCGTCGTGACAACCGGGACCCCGAGGCGCCCCGACAGCGTGGTCGTGACTAAAGGAATGCTCGCTCCCCCACCGACCGAAACCACAGCGGCCAGATCAGACCCGCGAATTCCGTTGCCGCTCAATATCGTTTCGAAGAACGCCATGAAGTTGGCGAGCGAATCACCGATCGCGTCGAGGAGTTCGGCTCTGGTGACCTGGACATCAAGCAGCGTGGTCACCGTGCCCGCCGAGAGCTGCTCCTTGGCGATTCGGCATTCGGCGCGGAGCCGGGCCAGCCTCGAGGTGCTGGTGCGCCCAAAAGGACCCATAGTCGGCAGATTCGCCATGACGGCCGTCAACAGCGCCTGATCGAGCAGGCCGCCGGAGAAGTCAGGATATCGCGCGGTGGGACCCACCGGCTGGTACTCGCCGGCGGCGTCGACCAACGTGATGCTGGTCCCGCTGCCCCCGAAATCGCACACCGCGACGATCCCCCGCTCCGGTATGCCCGGGTTGGCGCGCACGGCGAACAGCGCCGCCGCGGCATCTGGGATCAGCGTCAGCGGCCGCGCTCGGTTTGACCATTCCGACACCCGGCTCAGCGCCGAGCCGAGCTCGTCTACAGCCGTGCGCCGCCAATGCGCGGGGTAGGCGATCACCATGCTTTCCGGAAGGGGACGCCCGCCGGTGGCGGTGTAGGCCAGCGCCCGCAGTGCGTCGGCGGCCAGCACCGCGCTGCGATGCACCGAGCCGTCGGCGGCCTCGATGGCGATGGGGTCGCCCACCCGGTCGATGAAGTCGTTGATCACCAGGCCGGGCTCGTCCAGCTTCGGGTTTTCCGACGGCACACCGACCTCGGGCGAACGGTGCCGAAACAGCGTCAACACGGGTTTGCGAGTGATCGCTTGGTGGGCGGTCACGGCGGCCAGGTTGGTGGAACCGATCGACAAGCCCAGCGCGGGCCCGGGTCGGTCAGCCATCTGACCAGATACCTCGGAATGCCGCCGGTGAAACCTAGAGCCTGGTCAGCGGATGGTGCCCACCCCGGCGATCAGCGGCAGATCAAGCGGGGTCACCCAGCCGGGCGGCAGGTCATTCACGGCCGGGACCGCGTTCAAAGCCCGCATCCCGGTCGACAGACATCCGGCCGTGGCCGGGTCCCGGCCGGAGCCGTCGGTGAACCGGAACGCCGTTTCCTGAAAGATGCTCGGCGTCCCTTCGATGTCCACCCGGTAGACGTCGTTGTCGTGGCCCCGCGGCCAGTCGGGCGCGGCGTCGAGCCCGATGCGGTTGACGTGCTCGAGCTGGATGCGCGTCTCACCCTGGTAGATCCCGTTGATGGTGAACCGCACGGCGGCGACGTGCCCGGGCTTGATCACGCCGCGGGCCGAGTTACGTTCGGTGGGCGTCACCCACTTGTCCCAGGTGGTGGTGATCTCGTCGAGCATGATGCCGGCGGCGTGGGCGATCATCGGGACGGTGGCGCCCCACGCGAAGATCAGCATGTCGCGGTCTTCCAGCATCGGCTTGAATTCGGGCTCGCGACCGATGCCCATCTCGAATTCGTAATCACCCTCGTAGTTGGTGTAGTCCAGCAGCTCCGACGCGCGCACGCGCCGCACCTCGGAGCACAGGCCCATCAACGTCATCGGGAACAGGTCGTTGGCGAAGCCCGGGTCGATGCCGGTGGTGAAGCAGGACGACTCCCCCAGCTCGCAGGCCTCGGTGATGGGTTCGATCCAGTTCGGCGGGTTCAGGTGCATGGTCGGCCAGACCCACGGCGTCATCGCCGTGGAACACACGTCGATGCCGGCCCGCAGGAAGGCGGTGATCAGCTTGATGTTGTCCTTGGCATGCATGGCCGTCGGGCCGTAATGCACCAGGGCGTCCGGCTTCAACGCGATCAAAGCCTCGACGTCGTCGGTGGCCGTGATTCCCACCGGCTCGTCCAACCCGCAGATGTCGCCGACATCGCGGCCGACCTTGTCCGGGTTGCTGACGCCGACGCCGACCAACTCGAAGACCGGATGTTTCACGATCTCGGCGATCACCATCCTGCCCACGAAGCCGGTGCCCCAGACCACTACACGCTTTGTGCCGACCATCTCCGAGTCACCTTCCGATCGTCAGCCCCCGCTCCACACTAAGCACGCAGCGGCGGCGGCATCTAGCATCTGATCGTGCGAACGGCAGTGTCTCACGCCTGGCTCACCCGCAATGTGTGGGTGCTGTCGCTGGTGTCGCTGCTGCAAGATGCCGCGAGCGAGTTGCTGTACCCGCTGCTGCCGATTTACCTGACGACGGTTCTGGGCGCGCCGCCGTCGGTCGTCGGGGCGGTGGAAGGTGCCGCGGAGGGCGCTGCATCGTTCACCAAGGTCTTGTCCGGCCCGCTGGGCGACCGGTTCACCCGCCGCCCGCTCATCGGGACCGGCTACGGGCTGGCGGCGTTGGGCAAGCTCATTGTTGCCGCCGCCGGCGCGTGGCCCGGCGTGTTGCTCGGACGGGTTGTCGACCGGTTGGGTAAGGGGCTGCGGGGTGCGCCGCGGGACGCGTTGCTGGTCGACGGCGTGCCGCCGGACCAGCGCGGTCGGGTGTTCGGATTTCACCGCACCATGGACACGTTGGGCGCGGTCATCGGGCCGTTGCTCGGACTCGCCGGATACGAGCTGTTCGATCACCGGATCGGTCCGGTGCTGTACCTGGCGGTGATCCCGGCTGTACTGAGCGTGGTGCTGATCGGCTGGATCCGGGAACGACCACGGGAGACGCCGCGTGCGGCCCGGTCGTCGATCCTCGCCCAGTCCCGACGGCTGCCGCGCAGGTACTGGGGCATCGTGTCGTTCCTGGTCATTTTCAGCGTCGCCAACTTTCCCGACGCGTTGCTTTTGTTGCGGCTCAAGCAGATCGGCTTCTCGGTCGTCGGCGTCATCCTGGCCTACGTCGGCTACAACGCGGTGTATGCGCTGGCGAGTTTCCCGGCCGGAGCCCTCGCGGACCGTTTCGGTCGGCCCGTGGTGTACGGGGTGGGGCTGGTGTTTTTCGCCGTCGGCTATCTCGGGCTGGGCATCACCACGAACGCGGCAGTCGCCTGGGGATTGATCGCCGTGTACGGGCTGTTCACCGCCTGCTACGACGGCGTCGGGAAGGCCTGGATCTCAACGCTTGTCGGGGCAGACCTGCAGTCCAGCGCCCAGGGCGTCTTCCAGGGTCTGAGCGGGTTCGCGATGCTGGCCGCTGGGCTATGGGCCGGTCTGCTGTGGGGTCTCGACGGGCGGCTGCCCTTGCTGATCTCGGGCGTGGTGGGGGCGGTATGCGGCGTCGTTCTGCTCGCTGCTGCGGCTGGCGCTGGGGCCCGTAGCCGACGCTGAGCGCTTCCGTCGCGGCCTATGTGGTGACACGATGTGAAACCATGACCAGTCGTTTGGTTCTCAGCGGTTGCGCGATTCTGTTCGCCGTGGGGGTCGGACCCGCTTCCACGTGCGGTGTGGCCAACGCGGACGCCTTCCCTCAGGTCCGCTACGAAGTGAGCGGTTCCGGCGTGGCGCAAGCCATCAACTATCAATTGGATACCGGTCAGAAGCACATCGTGAATGTGCCGCTGCCTTGGTCGACGCAGTTCACCGCGTTCGGCGGGCAGGTGTACGTCCTGAGCGTGGAGGGCGACGGCCAGGTCTCGTGCAACATCGTGGTCGACGGCAACTCGGTGTTCAAGGCGACAGCCTCGGGCACCCCGGGGCGGGCGGTCTGTTCGCATTGAGTCGGAAGCAGGAGGATTGAGTGGGTCTCGACATCAGCGACACCGGCGTCAAGAAGGGCCTCAAGAAGCGCGTCAACGGGACACCGCCGCCGGAGATTCCGCTTTCCGACATCCATCTCGATTCGCTTGACTTCTGGGCCCGCAACGACGACGTGCGTGACGCCACCTTCGCCACCTTGCGCAGCGAGGCCCCGATTTCGTTCTGGTCCCCCATTGAGTTCGAGGGCTTTGAGACCGGCAGCGGGTATTGGGCACTGACCAAGCTGGACGACGTCCACTTCGCCAGTCGCCACCCGGACATCTTCAGCTCCGCGGGCGGCATCACGGTCAACGACCAGACTCCGGAACTGGCCGAGTATTTCGGCTCGATGATCGTGCTCGACGATCCGCGGCATCAGCGGCTGCGTTCGATCGTCAGCCGGGCATTCACACCGAAAGTGGTTGCCCGCATTGAAGAGTCGGTGCGCGAACGCGCCCACCGGCTGGTGGCGGGGATGATCGCCAATCATCCCGACGGGCAAGCCGATGTGGTCAGCGAGCTGGCCGGGCCGCTGCCCCTGCAGGTGATCTGCGACATGATGGGAATCCCCGAGGAGGACCACGAGCGGGTCTTCCACTGGACCAACGTGATCCTCGGATTCGGTGACCCCGACCTGACGCTGGACTTCGAGGAATTCCTTCAGGTTTCGATGGACATCGGTTCCTACGCCAGCGCCCTGGCGGAGGATCGCCGCTCCAATCCCCACGACGACCTGACCACCAGCCTGGTGGACGCCGAAGTCGACGGCGACCGCCTGACATCGCAGGAAATCGCGTCGTTCTTCATCCTGTTGGTGGTGGCCGGCAACGAGACCACACGCAACGCGATCAGCCACGGCGTGCTGGCCTTGTCCCGCTACCCCGAGCAACGCGACAAATGGTGGTCGGACTTCGACACCCTGGCGCCCACCGCCGTCGAGGAGATCGTGCGCTGGGCGTCGCCGGTGGTCTACATGCGCCGCACCCTGACTCAGGACTTCGAGCTCAGCGGCATCAAGATGGCCGCCGGCGACAAGGCCATCCTGTGGTACAACTCGGCCAACCGCGATGAGTCAAAGTTCGACAATCCGTGGGCCTTTGACGTAGGGCGCAATCCCAATCCGCACCTCGGCTTCGGTGGCGGTGGCGCGCATTTCTGTCTGGGCGCGAACCTGGCGCGTCGCGAGATCCGGGTCGTGTTCGACGAATTGCACCGCCAGATCCCGGATATCACCGCGACGGCGGAACCCGCGCGACTGCTGTCGCAATTCATCCACGGGATCAAGAGCCTGCCGGTCGCCTGGACTTCGCCGGCCTAGTTCCTCTGCCGAGCAGACGCCAAAGTGCCCGAACGTTCGGCGTGTCGGGGGTTTTGTGTCTGTTCGGCAGCGTTAGAGGAACGAATTCTCGGCGCTGAGGCCGAGTTCGGGGAAGGCGCCGAACGCGAATGTCTCGGCGTTGCCCACGCCCACCCCGCCGCCGACCGGGTCGTCGACCCTCACCAGCAAGTCACGCAGCTGATGCAGTTGGCGTGCGGTATCCGGCTGATCGCAATTCGTCACGTGATCGCCGGCCACCTTGAGGTCGCCCACCCATTGGCCGAGCACCCAGTCGTTCCACCCGTAGTAGCCCGCGGTACCGAGGTGAAAGCCGGTCGGTCCCGCGGCGGTGATCGTCAAGGGGCGTTTGGTGCCGTCGGTTTCGGTGAACGTGATGGTCCCGTGAGTGAGGCGCCGATTGCCGTCTTCGAAATGAAGGTCCTGTTCGACGGCAGAGAAGCGGTGCGTGGTGCCGTCGTCATTCTGTTGTTCCGCTTGGTAGCGGGTGGATTCGAAGCCGTCGCCCTTTTCTTGTTGAAAGAAGACGAACAGCGAGTAGGCAGACCCGTCGGGTCGGGTCATCGTCATCGGGCACCACGTCATGAACATCTGGTCGATGCGCCGTCCACCCCGGGGCAAGCCGGGAATGGGTTTGCCGACGCCGGGGCGCAGGCCCCACGAATGATCCCGGATGCAGATCCACCCGTCCGGCTTGACTTCGGTGCGGACGCCCTCGACTTCAACCCAACCCGACGCGACGCCAATCTGGTGGTAGCGCAACACATTGTGGGTCACGCGATATCCGTCGGGGCTGCGGTCGGGCCACGGGTCTTCCAGCGCCGCGGCGAAGCTGCCGCGCATGACCACGTCGAATGCGATCGGGGCGTGTTCGTTCTTGTCGAGGCTGACCCGGATGGCGCGCAGGGGCTCGACCACGCTGTAGTGGATGGGTCCCACGTCGGTGCCCGACGGGTCCGTCGACAATCGCCGGCCGCCGCGCACGGTCCACTGCTCGGTGCCCCGGCACACGCCCGCGGCGCCGTCGAACACTCCCCTGTTGGTGTACTTGCCGATGCCCAGCACCAGCTGTAACGAGTTGTCACGCGCGTGGGCGGTGGTCCAGATCTTTTCCGTCCAGGACGGATCCGATTGGCTTACCGTCGCGAAGGTGTCGACGATCTGGTGGGTCAGCAACTCGTCTTCGGGGACCAGACTCCCGTAGTTGGTTGATAGCAAGGCATTCACCCTTTCCCGGCGAACGTCGCCATTTCGGTGCCACGCTCATACTCACGCGTCCAGGTTCCCGCCCAATCAGGCAGCGGCTGGTCGGCCGGATCGTGATCAGGCGTCTGCGAGAGTGCCAACCGTCATCGCTACGCCGCCTGGTGTTGACGTTCGGGCTAAAGTTTGTAACATCCATGAGTGTGACATTTGGCCTTGGCAATGTAAAGTGCTGAAGGTGGCTACTCGCGTGCCCCCCGGCGCCGAAGCATCGACCCGGCGGCGAATCTTGGCCGCCACGTCCGTGGTGCTCGCTCGCAGCGGGCGGGAAAAGTTGATGCTGTCGGAGGTGGCGGCCGAAGCGAAGGTCTCCCGGCCGACGCTCTACCGGTATTTCCCGTCGAAAGAGGCCCTGCTCCACGCGTTCGGGCTCTACGAGCAAGACAATTTCGACGCCGGCATATCCTCTGCGATGGCGGGTCTCAGCGGTGCCGAAAGACTGGATGCGGCTTTACAATTCGTCGTCGACTTTCAGCGCACCTATTCACTGGGCTTCCTGGTCGACACGGAGCCCGAGCACGTGCTCACCCAGATGAAGCGGGTCATGCCGATCCTGCAGACGCGGATCGAACGGCTGATCCACGGTGAGAACCCGGAACTGGCCGCGGCCGCGGTGGTACGGATTGCAGTGTGCCACTACCTCGTTGGCGACGACGATCGCGAGCAATTTCTCGCCGAGCTGCGCTACGCTGCCGGCATCACACCACTGCGGACGTCCCGTTCGGCGACGGCGAGCTAGCGCCCAGCCACGAGCAGATCCGTTCGGCTATCGCGTCGGGCTGTTCGAGATGCAGGAAATGCCCGACCCCATCGATCATCTGGAACGACGATCCCGGTGCGGGCAGGTGGTCGGCTGCACTGGCGACGATCTCGGCACCCAACCCACCGTCATCAGTGCCGTGCAGATACAAGGTCGGTATCGGCGGCGCCGTCAGCGTCGCCGCGGTCTCTGCCTCCGCGTCGGGATCGGCGAACTCGGGATTGAACATGGCCCGGTACGGACCGATTACCCCCGCGATCGTTTCGGCGGTGACATATTCCCGTAGCCACGAAATATCTTGCTGGGCATCGTATCCCGGCGACCAATCTGCCCATAGCGACTCCCAGAATCCCGGCTCCAGCAGCGTGGCTTCGGCTAGTCCGACCTGCTGGATAAACCAGATGTAGAAGGACCGCTTGATTTGGGGGTAGCTGAACATAGAAGTGGCCAAGGCCGGCGCGGGCGGCACCGCCAGGGTGATCAACCGACTGAACGCGTCCGGATCGCTCGCCACCACACCGTATCCCGTGTAGGCGCCCCAGTCATGACCGATCAGCACGGCGCGCTCGTCGGCCTTCAATGCTCTGCGCACCATCCGGATGTGGCGCACGTAGGTGCCGACGCTGATCGGCCCACCGGTGGGCGCCTCGTAGCCGGGCAGCCAGGGCGCCGCTACCCGGTACCCGCGATCAGCGAGCACCGGCCCCAGGTGGCGCCAGGTGTGCGGGGTGTCGGGGAAACCATGGACCGCGATGGCCAGCGGCCGCGCGGTGTCGCTGATGTTTCCGTACGTCAGCGGCAGGTGCATCGCCATCCAAATTGCCTTTACATCTAGTGAGCCGCACGTAAGAAAATGCTGTTTACATTTGGTACTTCATATGTAACTGTTTGTCTATGGCTGGACTGTCCCTACGCCAACGCGACCTGACCGCGACGCGGGTTCAGCTCAGTCAGTGGTTTGAGCATAGGTTCGGCGATGCCGTCGAAGTGGGCGATTTGCGCCCGGCCAATCGGGCGGCGGGGTGGTCCAGCGAAAGCCTGGTGTTCAGCACCACCAATGCGCAGCGCACTCAGGAATTCGTGGTTCGCATCCCGCCGACGGGCGGCGGCATCTACGCCGAATATGACTTGGCCGGCCAGACTCGGACCCAGCAACACTTGCACGGCTACGGCGTCGCCACCCCATCGCCGATCTACTACGAACCAGACGAATCATGGCTGGGCTCGAGCTTTCTGGTGATGCCGCGCATCGTCGGGCATACGCCTTCGGACACCTCCTATGCCTCGCGGGGTTGGCTGCACGGAGCCGGTGTCGGCGTGCAGCGCCGCGTGCATGATTCCTTTCTCGAGACGCTCGTTGCCTTGCAACGGGTTCCGATTCAGGAGCTGCCTTGGCTGAAACGCCCGCAGGGCGTCGGCAACGATGCCGAGCTTGCCTGGTGGCGCGAATACATCGACTGGGCCACCGACAAACAGGTCCCCGCACTGATCATCGAAGCCTTCAACTGGCTTGATCGGCACCGGCCGGCCGAGGAACCCGAACTGACGGTGTGCTGGGGCGACGCGAGATTGTCCAACGCCATCTTCGATGACACCGGTCAGATTGTCGGTGTCCTGGACTGGGAGCAGGCATGCCTGTGCCCGGCGGAGACCGACTTCGCCTGGTGGCTGGCCACCCGCCGACAGACCATGGAGGTCAACGGGATCGACGCCGACCCCGAACTGCCGGGTTTCGACAGCCGCACGGACATCATCGGCCGCTATGAAGACATGATCGGTCGGCCACTGCAGGCATTGGGGTGGTACGAGATTTTCGCCATGGTGCGGATGGGCTGCTGCATCACGCGGGTGCAATGGCTGTTGCGCAGCATCGGCCAGGGCGACCACGGACTCACCAAGGCGCCCGTCATGCCGGCCTGGACCGTCGAAGCGATTCGGGAATGAGCGCCTAGACTTGCCGTCGTGCGGGTGCGCTGCATTCTTGCGTTATGCGGTATCGCCGCCGCCGCGTTACTGGCGGCCTGCGCGACGACCGACATTCGCGTGCGCGCGACGACGCCGCCCGCGCCCGTAACGCCGACACGGGCGCCGGCTACAGCGCTCACCGCCACCCCGGGAACCGGTCCCCGCACCGAGAAGTGGATCGACCTGCAGGTCGGCGAATGCGTAACCGACCTTCCGCCAGCCGATCTCAGCAAGGTGACCGTCACCGTCGTCGATTGCGGCACTGCGCATTTGGCCGAGGTTTATTTGCGGGCTCCGATGGCGGTCGATTCCGCCATCGCCAACGTCGCCAATCTAGACTGCGCCGCCGGATTCGCCTCGTACACAGGGCAATCCGTGGACCGAAGCAGTGTCTACTCGATGACGTATCTGATCGACTCGAACATGGATCGCACCGGCGGTACACCCATGCCCAGCACCGTCATCTGTCTGCTACAGAGCGCGAACGGTCAACCGCTGACCGGTTCGGCCCGTCGCTGACTTAGCAGCCGAGTTGGCCGGCAAGGTCGAGGAAGTCAGATGCGTTGACGTCGAACTCGTCCGAGTAGTCCACGTCCACATCGCCGCCCACCCCGAACTCCAAGGGCCGCGCCACGAAAGCCGTGTGGAAGCCGAGCTCTGCCGCGGCCCGGATGTCGTACTTATGGCTGGCGACCATCATGACATCGCTGGCCTGCAGACCGAGGTAGGTCGCGGCCATCCGATAGATGGCCGGGTCGGGTTTGAACACTCCGGCCATCTCCGCGGCGAAGATCGCGTCCCAGGGCAAGCCCGCTCGCTTGGAGATGTTGACCACCGCGGCGACATCGGCGTTCGACAGGGTCGCGAGCGTGAATCTGCCTTTCAGCCGGGTCAGGCCGGGCACCACGTCCGGCCACGGCGTCAAACGCTGCCAGGCCAGCGTCAGCTCGTCGCGCTCGGCGTCGGAAATCCCCGTGATGCCGCCGTCATCCAGCACGGTGTCCAGTGCGTCGCGATACACCGAGTGCACCGATACCCAGCCCGCACGGCGAGCCTGCGCGGCCCGCAGCGCGGTGAAGTAGCTTGCGCGCCAACGCCGCACCATGTCCGCCCAATCGACGCCCGCGTGGCGACCGGCGCTGATCCGCTGCGCCTCGCCGCACACAGTCGAGTGAAAATCCGTCGCCGTGCCTTGCACATCGAACAACAGCGCTCGCACCACATACCCATCATGCCGACTCGGCATTAAGATCTGGGCTGTCGCATGTCTTGTCCCTGCTACGCACTGCGAGGGAAGCCGTGGCCGATGTAGAGCCCGACTACCGCTTCACCCTGGCCAACGAGCGGACCTTCCTGGCCTGGCAGCGCACCTCGCTGGGGCTGCTCGCCGCGGCGGTCGCGCTGGTACAACTCGTCCCGGAGCTGGCGATCCCCGGCGCGCGGCGGGCGCTCGGCGTGCTGCTGGCGGCGCTGGCGATTCTCACCAGCGGGATGGGGCTGCTGCGCTGGCACCAGGCCGATCGCGCCATGCGACACGGCCTCCCGCTGCCCCGCCAGCCCTCACCGGCTTACCTGGGTCTGGGTCTGATCCTGGTCGGGGTCATCGCGCTGGGATTGGTCATCGCGAAGGTGGTCATGGGTTGAACGACTCGACCCCGGCGGGCATTTGGCCGAAACGCGGACTGCAGCCCGAACGGACAGTGCTGGCCTGGACCCGGACATCGTTCGCGTTATTGGCCAACGGCGCACTCCTGACAATTAAGAACCTGCATGGCGGCGCGGGGTTGACGCGGCTGATCCCGGCCTTCCTGGCCGCCGCGGCCGCGGCGTGCACATACCTGATTGCGTTGCAACGTCAACGAACGTTGCAGCAGCGCCCGATGCCGGCCCGAATCACGCCTCGCCGCCAGGTGTACATCGTCGGGGTTGCCGTGCTGGTGCTCATCGCCGTGACGGCGGTCGCCGAACTGCGCTAGCCGCTCAGCCGGGGATCTTGGCGAGGATGGAATTGGTGATGGACAGAGCTATTTGGTGCAGACGATCCATGTCGGCGGCGGAGGCGGACACCAGCACGTCGATGACGACGTTGTTCTTGGCGGCGATCGTGCGGACGCCGAGCAGGGGTACCGCCAAGCCGTGACCGGTGATTTCCATGGTGGTGATGCCGTTGCCGGCATCGACGGGCACAGTCATCGATGCGCCCCACGTGTGCCCTTTGCTGGTCGCCTTCAGGTCAGATCCGCCGCACTGACGCCATTGATAGAGGTCGATGACGCTGCCGGCGTGAGCACCGCTACCAGAGGTAGACAACCGCGTCTTTCCCGCCCGTGCATTTGATCCAGGGGTTGGCACCGTCGCCGGCGCAGTGCATGAGGAAGTTGGCGGTGTTGCGCGGATCGCAGATGGCGCCCGGGACCGTGTCGCAGGGGACGGCTCCTTGCGCCGATACCGATCGCTGCGCGGTGCTGGCGTTGCCGTAGGTGTTCCAGTACGCGAGCATCACCGAGTTCGCGAAAAAGCACGACGTCCCCGCCGATCCGCGTCCGGCGTGTGTCCCGTATCCGGTTCCGTTCGCGACCTGGAAACCTTGGTCGCACACCGTGTGGCTGATGCTTTGATCCGGACCGGTCACCAGCGGCGCCAGTCCGGGTATCGGCCCCGTCGAGGTGGTCGGTCCCGGAGCCGGGGCATGTGTATTCAGGTTGACCAACAGCGCGATCACCACGCCGATGCCACCCAGAACCAGGGCCGCGGATACCGCGATCACGGTCGGCACCAGCCAACGCGCGCGGTCGCGCGGCGCTTCAGCCAGAAGGGAAGGCTGAGGCAGTCGCAGCGTGTACCCCGCCGGCTCGATCGAGGTGGTGCCCACACCTTTCAGCGCGCGGTTGGCCGCTCGTCCCAACGCGCCCGCGCTGCCGTACCGATCGTCGGGTTCCTTGGCCATGCCACGGGCGATGACATCGTCGAAGGAAACCGGAACATTCGGATTCGTCTCACTCGGCCGAGGCGGCGGGTACGCGAGATGGGCCGCGACGACCGCCTCCGGGGTGTCGACCTGAAACGGCATCTCGCCCGTAAGCGCTTCGTACAGAACACATGTCAGCGCGTAGATGTCTATCGCCGGGGTGATCTCCTGGCCGCCGAATCGCTCGGGCGCCATGTAGGCAAAGGAACCGACTTGGGCGCCGGCCGCCGTGAGGCGGGTATCGCCGATGACTTCGGCGATACCGAAATCGACCAGATACGCGAAATCGGCTGGCGTGACAATGATGTTCTGCGGCTTGACATCGCGATGGATCAGGCCCTCGGCGTGCGCCGCGTCCAGTGCCGCGGCGATCTGGGCGATGATGGCCACCGCTCGCGAAGGTTCCAGCGGCGCCGCGTCGATGAGGCTCTGCAGGTCGGTGCCCCGGACCAGGCGCATGTCGATGAACAGGCAGCCGTCGATCTCGCCGTAGCCGTGAATCGGAATGACATGCGGCTCTTGCAACTTGGCGGCGGCGTGCGACTCTCGCTCGAAGCGGATCCGGTATTTGCGGTCATCGGCGAACTGACTCTTGATGATCTTCAGCGCGACAGTTCGACCGATTTCGTTGTCGTACGCCTCGTAGACCTCGCCCATTCCGCCGTGGCCGAGGACGCCGGTGATCGTGTACTTGCCGAATGTCGTTCCGACACGCGACTCTTCCGCAGACACCGTCGCTACCCCGCCGGGGCTTTGGCGTTCAGGAACGCCGTGATCCCGTTGGTGACCGCCGCGGCATACCGCGCCCGCCCGTCGGGGCTTTCCATCTGGGCGGCGTCGTCCGCGTTTTTCATGTTGCCGAGTTCGACCAGGACCGCGGGGTATTGGGCAAAGTTGAGGCCGGCGAGGTCGGCGCGTCCGTACAGCCCGTCGGATCCGACATAGGTGGACGGCTGATATCCCGCCGCAACCAGCGCATCGCGCATCGCGTGCGCGAGCTGGAGCGCGGGACCGGCCTGGACGTCGTTCAGGGGCGGGCTGGAGTAGTTCACGTGGAATCCCCGGCCCGAGGGCGGCCCGCCGTCGGCGTGGATGCTGACTATCGCGTCTGGGTGCATTGCGTTTGCCGCCGCCGCGCGCTGATCGATGCAGGGCCCCGCCGAGCTGTCGTCGTCGCGCGACAGCTGCGTACGCACGCCCAATTGGTTGAGCTGACCCTGGATCATCCCGACGACGGCCCAATTGAACGCATGCTCCGGATAGCCGTCGTTAGTGGCGGCGCCCGACGTGTTGCAGTCCTTCATGCCTCCGCGGCCGTTGGGGACCTGTTGGGTCAGTGACGAGTTGTTGCCGTGGCCCGCGTCTAGGAAGACGGCCATTCCGTTGAGGCCTGCCGCCGCCGATGGGGCCTCAAGCAGTCCGCCGATACTGAGCATTGCAGGCGCGACGCCGGCGGCCTTCAACGCATCGCGCCTCGACACATCGCTCACCGCGCGATGGTAGCAATCAGCGTCGTTGCCGACCCGGGTAAAGGTAGTGCATGACCTTGGCACCCTCGGTGCCGTAAACCCCGCGGTCGTCGCCCCGCATCACCCAGTTGTGCTGCTGATCGGCGCGAGCAACAAGACCTTCGCGATGCCGCGCCTCGGCGGCGCAACGTTGGTCGTGCCGGCGCACAATGGACCGACCGATGAAGAAGACAACGACCAGTGCGACCGCTCCGAGGATCCACCAGATGAACTTGATGATGATCCCGATCAGCAGCAGCACCCCCAGGAAACCACCGAACCTCATGCGCGCAACCTACGCACGCCCTCCGACAAAAAGCGTCGAGCCGGCCGCGTCGGCGCTACCCTCAGCAAATGAGAATCGGGCTTGCACTCACGGCAACGGTCGCGGCAGCACTCGTGCTGGCGCCCCCGGCGCAGGCAGACAGCTACTCGTTTCAATCGCCGTCGGGAAACATCGCGTGCATGTTAGGCGCCGACGGTGTCGCTTGTGATATCAGCGACTACACCTACCAACCGCCACCGCCGCCGCTCTGCGCCCAACATATTTCCTGGGGCAATCGCTTCGTGCTGGAGCCGGGCAAGGCGGCCGCCATCCACTGCCACGGCGATACGCTGCGCCTCCCCGGCGAACCGACGCTCGATTACGGTCAGACCGCATCCGCCGGAACACTCAGCTGCACTAGCGAGGCCTCGGGTGTGCGCTGCACCGACAGCAGCAGCGGGCACTATTTCCGGGTGTCGCGAGATTCGTATGACCTTGGCTGACAGGGCTTTTCGTCAAGCGCCGAACTGGGCAATCAGCAGATCGACCCGCTCGCGGCCGTAGTCCGGACGTAACCGGCCACCCCGGCCAAGGGTGGCCAGTCCGTGCAGTGCGGCCCAGAAAACCTCGGTCAAGGTGTCGAGGGTATCCGGGTCCGATTCGTTGGCGACCGCGGACACCGCCTGGCGCAGCCCCTCGAACGCGCCTATCAACTCGGGCGGGGTGTCTTCCGCCGCGAAGCGCAGCGTGGTGCGCCCGGTGAACATCGCGTCGTAGACGGCGGCGTTGTCCCGGGCGAAGTCGAGATAGGCACACGCCATGCGGGTCAGCGCATCGACGGGCGTGGCGGCATCGGCGCGCGCCGCTTGTAGCTGGCGGCCCAGCTCGCCGAAGCCGTCCAGGGCGACGGCGGCGGCCACCTGATCCATGCCCGAAAAGTGTTTGTAGAGCACCGGTTGGCTGTACTCGATCTCGCTGGACAGCCGCCGGGTGGTGACGGCGTCCCAGCCCTCGGCCTCGGCAACCCGGCGGGCGGTATCGATGATCAGCCGGTGGCGCGCGGCGCGCTCCCGGGCACGGCGGTCTTCGGTGGGCATAGCCAGCATGATAGCACCGCTAGAAAATCTAGCAACGCTATTGACGCCTGTTCGGACGAGGGTTAGCGTTGCTAACACCTACGCATGGATTGGGGGCAACCACGATGAACGACACCGGCCGGCGCCTCGCCGAGACGTACCTGCAGATGCTCAATAAACGTGACCCGGACCTCGTCGATACCTTCGTCGCCGTCGACTACCGCAATCACAACGCGTACGTCGACGACGGACGGGAAGCCAATCGGCAGTTCTGGGCTTCATTCTTCGCCGCGTTGCCGGATCTGACGGCGACCATGGAGGATCTCGTCGTCTCGGGAGATCGCGTGGTCGGGCGGTTTGTGTACCGGGGAACGCATGACGGCGAATTCATGGGAATTCCCGGCACCGGGCGGCGCGTCGAGATGCGCTCCATCGACATCTGGCGGGCCGCCGACGGCATGTTCGTCGAGCACTGGGACGAGCTCAACACCTTGGAGCTCTTTCAACAGATCGGCGCTCTCCCGTGATCGAACTCGCCAGAGTGGCCGCGCTGATTGCGGTGCTGGGCACCGCGGTGGTCTTCGGCACCGACGTGTTCTGCGCGCTCGTGCAACGACCCGCTTTGGCGCTCGTTGACGACGGGGCGCTGGTGGCGGTGATGGGCTACGTCCATCGCTATGGCGATCGACGCATGCCGGTCCCGGGCGTGGTCGGGCTGGTCGGTGCCGCGACCACCGCCGCGCTCGCGGCCGCGGCCGGCCGCTGGGCCGTGGCCGCCAGCGCGGCCACCGCGCTGGCGTCGTTGCTGGTTTGGCTCATCCTGTATTTGAAGGTGAGCGCACCCATCAATCGGCAGCTCACTGCCGCGGCGCAAGCCCGCGAGGTACCGGCCAATGCGCGTGCGCTCCAGGAAGACTGGGACCGGGTGATCAATGCGCGTGCCGTATTGCAGGGCTTGGCGATCTGCGCTCTCAGCGCCGCCCTGATCACCTGACCGGCACCGCCGGGTTATCAAATGCTTTGTCCGCCAATGTCACTTTGTCCAGTAGGTTCATCGCCGATATACACGCCCCGTAATGCTGCCGTTTGGATCGTGTTAAGCCGCTGGCCGCTTTAAGGCAGCCCGGGGTTCGGGAATCCAGTTGGATGAGTTGGCCACTGCACCATCCCTACGATATGGTTGCCTCTGTATATAGTCGTCTGATAGCGATTATTGCGGTACAGCGAGTAATGACAAGCCCTGGTCCGATATCCGGTTGGCATTCGAGACGCAGGCTGAGCTTCATCGCGCGAAGCGGAGGAGGTACTAGCAACAGCGCCGACTCAACAACGGCACCACGACGAAGGACGTTATAAATCCGTACCTTTCAATGCCGGCGACTCGTGTTGCTGCCGGCATGCATGTTACTTAAGGGGAACCCGAAATGACTGTCCGCCTTTTAGTGGCTTCGGTGATCGCGTTGCTTGGCCCGCTGGGAGCAGTCCCGACCGCTCACGCCGACAGCAACGACAACAGATTTCTGGCATCACTGAAGACAGAGGGAATCACCGACCACGTATCTCCCAATCACGCGATCGAGGCCGCTCACAGTGTCTGCCAGAAACTGGACGGTGGCGAGTCGCCTACTCAGGTCGCGAATGACGTCCTGAATAGCAGCACCATGCCCGCCTACCATGCCGGTTACTTCGTCGGCGCGAGCATCGATGCGTATTGCCCGCAGTACACGGCCAAGCTGAGCGGCCACTAAGCCAGCACCGAGGAAAGCTCAGCGCGCGGCACTGAGACCTGGAATTCTCCGTTGGCGTGTGAAAGCACTTGGCCTTGGCCGAAATAGAAGATCACGGCGTCGTCGGTGATTGCGAAGTTTTGGTAGTTGTCGACGTCGAGTCCGCCGTTCAGCGTCGGCGCCGGAGATCCTGAGCGTGCTTGCTCAGGTCGTAGTTGAACGCCTTGAACCAGGCCACCGGGTGAGGTTGCGCGTCCTGGCCCATCCGCAGCACCAGGCTCTGAGTGCTCGCCGATCGATAGGTCTTCCCGTGCGCGACGAGTTGATACGGCGCCCCCCAATCACGCGCGGCCGGCAACTGGGAGAACTTGACGAAGTCGTCCCGCTGCTGCGTGAGGTAGTCCGCGACCGGCTGCTGGTCGGGGTAGTCGACCGGGAAGCCGAGGTCGATCGTGTAGGTGGCGGTAGCGCTGTGGACGTGGCAGATCTGGTTGGGGTCGACCGTTCCGCCGAGTTGGTCGCACGCCGACTGCGCTGTGGCCGTCGGGGTGGCACACAAGCCCATCAGCACGCTGGTCACCAGGCCGAGCATGCGTAGGTTTCGAAGCATCATCACCTCACTTTCGTTGGCGAGCAGACGCAAATCGCCCTAACCCCTCGGCGTGTCGGGCGATTTTGCGTCTGCTCGCGGTGGGTCAGCCGACCTTTTCCAGCCGGAACGGCATGTTGATCACCAGCGCCTTGTTGATGCCGCACGCGCCGCTATCCCCCACGGTCTTGTCGAAACCGGCGAGAACGGTTGAATCCCAAGAGATCCAGCCTCTTTCATCGACGGGATAGAACCGGTAGATCTGGTGTCCGGTGCGGGCGGATCCGTCCGGGCAGGGCTCCCAATTAGGGATGTCGCGCTTCACGACGTACTCGCTGCCGTGGATGCTGACGTCGGCGCTCCACCCGAGATCACTGGAGACCCGTCCAGTGCATTCGACCGGAGTGCTACAGGTCGTGCTGATCGTCCAGTTGCTGCGGACGCTGGCCTCGTCGCGATAGATCTCGTTGGTTTGTGCCCACTGACCGTTCGACGTCGCGACGTAGTTGCCGTTGAGTCCCCACTCGCCGGACGCGCCGGCCGTCGGTACTCCCCCGGCGAGGATCGCCACCACGACCCCGCCCGCGACTACCGCCTTCCGCTGCACCGTATCCGCTTATGTGGTCGGGGTGAATTGGAGGTGGAGCTCGGTGAGCCCGCGCAGGATGTAGGTCGGCGCGTAGGTGTAGCGGCGTTGATCAACGGGTCCGTGTTTGGCTTCATCGGCCTGAATATCGGTCATGCGGTCCAAGATTCGTTCCAGCGAAACCCGGCCTTCGACCCGGGCGAGCGGCGCGCCGGGGCAGGTGTGCGCGCCGCGCGCGAAGGCGATGTGTTCACGGACGTTGGGGCGGTCGAGCCGGAACTCGTGCGGGTCATCAAACCGGTTGGGATCGCGGTTGATCGCCCCGGGGGCGACCATCACGGTGGTGCCCGCGGGGATGTCGACGCCACCGACGCAGGTCGACTTGCGTGCGAGCCGGTAGGTGGTCTTGACCGGGCTTTCCATCCGCAGCGTTTCTTCGACGAACGCGGGGATGAGACTGTGGTCGTCGCGCAGTGCCTGCTGCAGATCCGTTCGGTCGCAAAGGATTCGCAATGCGGCGCCGAGCAGCTTCGCCGTCGTCTCCTGACCGGCCCCAAACAAGAAGGTGGCCGTGCGCACGACGTCGACGACCTCCGGGGTGGATCCGTCCGGATACCTCGCCCCGGCCAGATCGCTCAGCACGTCGCCGCGCGGCTCGCGGCGCCGGTCTTCGACGTAGAAGTGGAATTTTTCGTCGAGGAAATCCAGCGGATTGATCGCGGAGGGATCGTGATCGAGGTTGCCCACGGTGTGCGAATTCCCAAACACGGCGCGGAATTCCTCGTGGTCAGATTCGGGGACGCCGAGCAGGTTGGCGATCGCCAGCAGCGAGTACGGCTTGGAATACGCTTCGAGGAACTCGCACTCGCCGCTTTCGACGAACTCGTCGAGCTGCTGATCAGCGAGGCGCCACAAGAAGTCTTGATTCTCCTTCAAGCGCGCCGGCGTCAACAGCCGGCTCAGCACCGACCGAGCCCGGGTGTGGTGCGGCGGGTCCATCGTCACCATGTGCTCGTGCAGCGGCAATTTCGTGCGATGCTGTTCGACCAGTCCGCTGATGTCGTCGCCGGACGGCTCGAACGGCAACGGGGGAAACGGGCCGCCCACCGCGATACAGCTGGAGAAGGAGTCGATGTCTTTGTACAACGCCATGGCCTCGTCGTAGCCGGTGACCGCGACGACCCCGTGATGCGACTCACGGACCACGGGCGCCTTACCCCGCAGATAGTCGAAGTACGGCTGCGGATCGGGAACGAGCGACGGGTCGGTGAAGAAATCGATGGCATCGAAATCCGGCATGGGGCAACCCTTCTCCGTCATCATCAAGCTCCGAGCGCGGTCCGGCAGAACTGCCAGAGGTTTTCCTTCGTGGCGTTCAAATCGTCGCCGGCCTTGGCCGCGTAAGCGTAATAGTGGTTGACCGCGCGGAGTAGTTCGACGACGAACCACGCATCCGAGTGGGGATTGCGGGGATGGAGCAACCCGGCGTCGGCGGCACTGTGGATCTCCGCGAGGATGAGGTCAACGAACGGCTTTTCGGCTGCCGCCAGCTCTTTCGGGAAGACGCGATGCAGATGCCAGTGCATGGCAACGGTGAACCGCATGCCGGCGGCGTGGTGGGTGTCGCCGTCGAAAACCTCCAGCGGCGCGGTGACGTAGAACCGCAACCGATCCATGGGGTCGGCCAACTCGGCGGCCGCGTCGGCCCAACGCTCGCACGCCTCGGTCATCGCATCTCCGATCACCGCCAGCAGCAGCTCGTCCTTGGACGCGAAGTAGCGGTAGAAGGTCTGCAGCGCGACGCCGGCCTCGGCGACGAGTTCCTGGGTGGTGAAATCGTCTTTCTCGCCGATGAGCCGCCGCGCGGCGTCGAGCATCAACCTCACCTGGTTGGCGATGCGGGTGCGCGAGCGCTGAACGGCCGCGGACCGGTCGACAGCGCGCTCGACCCACGACTCGGACGGAACCGTCACAGCGACTCCTCAACGCCAGTAACAGTAGAACGATATTCTGCTAAATCTAAGAGCACAACTCTCAAAATGCCTCCGTGCTGTAGAGAACCGCCCCGCCGTAGTGCGGCGAGGAATGGCACGCCAACCCGATTGTCGCCTGGTCGCGTTGCCGGTCACCGGCCCGTCGCGCCAGCTGCAGGTAGCACTCCAGCATCTGCGGTATCCCGTGCATGCGCCCGTTCCCGAGCGCACCGCCACCCGAGAGCGCGGGGATCGCACCCGGGCGGTCGGTGTCGATGCCACCCGCCTCGACGAAGCGGTGCGCCTCGCCGAGCGGGCAGAGCCCGAGCACCTCCAGCCAGAACCACACGAACGGCGAGAAGCCGTCGTAAACCTGCGGCAGGTCGACCTCCTTGGCCGTGATGCCCGCGCTCGCCCAGAGCCGCCCGGCCATCTGCGCGCCGCCGTCAAGGATGTCGTCCAGCGGCCAGTGCAATGGAAGACGCTGCCGGGCAGGCGTGCCGGACGCGTGACCGGCGACGTACACCGGTTGATGCGGCAGGTCCTTGGCGCGTTCGGCGGAGGTGAAGATGAATGCGGCCACCCCGTCGACCGGGATGTCGCAGTCGTACCGGCAGACGGGGTCGAAAAGCAATGGCGCTTCCAGGTATTCGTCGGTGCTCAGCGGACGGTCATGCCAATACGACCACGGGATGCGCGCACCGTTCTTCCGCGCCTCCACCACCACGGCCGCCATCGACTCGCGAGTCGCGCCGAAACGCTGCAGGTACTCGTTGTAGGGCAGGGCGATCATGGCCAGCGGCCCGAAAAACCCTTGGGGGGCGGTCCATTGCATGGGACCGTGCGCTTGCCGCATGGGGTTGGCGTGGTATTTCCCGGCGGGGTTGTGCAGGGCGCGATGTAGCAACACGTAGTCGGCGGCGCCGCTGGCCACCGCGTTGACGGCCATACCGACCGAACCGGTGATCTGGCCGATGCCGTCGAATCCGGCGACGTAGCGTGGTTCGGCGCCCAAATGTTGTGCGAGCCAGGCAGAAGACACGGTGCTGATGCCGTCGTCTGCGGCCTGTCCGCCCGCGCTGGGCAACAGACTTGAGCTGACGAAGCCGTCGATTTGGTCGAGGCGCAGGCCGGCGTCGGCGATTGCGGCGCGGGCGGTGTCGACGGCTTGGGCACCCAACGCGCGATCGGCGTGGCGCACCACCTGGGTATGGGCGTAGCCGACGACAGCGACCTTGGCGCTCACCGGCTGAGCTCGAATGCCGGTACCGCCACGCCGGGTGCGAGGTCTTCGAAACCGACTGTTACGGCGGCACCTACATGTAACGCTGCTTCGGGTCCGTCGAGTAGTCGGGCGATCACCCGGAGCTCTTTCTGCTCGACGAGTTCCACGTCGACGAGCACGAACGGCAGGTCGTCGTCGAACCCTGGCAAGAACGCCTGGCGCACGACGGTCCACGAGCGCACGATGCCGCGGCCGCTGACAGGCGTGAACTCGAATCCGGGCTCGGTGCTTCGGCAGTGCGGACACACCACATCGGGCGGCATGCTGAATTGACCGCACTGTGCGCAGCGGGCCGCGGTGAGCACATGCTCGGCCGCGGCCGACCAGTACGGCGCCGACGTCTCATCGGGGACCGGCAGCGGACGCTCGGTCACGGAATCACGCCTTCCTCCATCAGCTTTGATATCCGGTCCCAGTCGTAGCCGAGTTCCTCGAGCAGAGCCTCGGTGTGCTCGCCGTGCTCGGGCGCGCGCCGCAGCGGCGCGGCATGCTCGTCGAGCTGCACCGGAACCGCTGGGAGCCGATACGTTTGGCCGTCTTCGAGGCTGACCTCGCCAACGTAGCCGTTGGCGGCCACCTGCGGATCCTCGATGACCTCCGGTACGGATTGCATTGGCGCCCAAGGCGCATCGAGTTTGGCCAGCAGCGTCTTCCACTCGGCAAGTGTGTGGAGGGCAAAGATTGAATCCAGTTCGGCCACGCAGGCATCGGCATTCGTGCGCCGCGCGGCGAGGTCGGCGAAGCGGGGATCCTCGATTAGGTCTTCGCGGCCGACCACCTGGCAGAATTCTGGCCAGTAGCGGTCGCCCTGCAAAAACATCAGTTGGATGTGCCGGCCGTCCTGGGTGCGGTAGTTACCGACCAGCGGATTGACCGCCGGCCCACGGCCACTCATCGGCGCGGCCTGCCCGCCGTTGAGCGCCGCGAGCAGATCGGACGACAGCGTCCACATCGCGGTGGCCAGCAGCGACACGTCGACCACCGAACCGATGCCCGTCTTGGACCGCTTGAGCAGCGCGGTCGCGATGCCGAAAGCCAGTGCCATCGCGCCGTTTCGGTCGCCCATGGCACCGCGCTGGCTGATCGGGTAGTCTCGCTCGGGCGGGGTGAGGATGTGGCCCACTCCCCCGCGTGCCCAGAACGCCGAGCTGTCGTAGCCGGGCTGGTTGGCGTCCGGGCCGCGTGTGCCGAAGCCGTGTCCGCGGGCGTAGACCAGGCTGGGATACCGGGCACGCAGCGTGTCGGCGTCGAGTCCCAACCGGCTCAACGCGCCGGGCCGCAGGCTGGTGAGGAAAACATCTGCGGTGGCCAGCAATTCGTGCAGCACGGCCAGACCGCTTTCGTGCCGAAGGTTCAGCGCCACCGACCGCTTACCCCGATTGGCCAGCGCCATGGACAGATTCACGCCGCCGCTGTCGGTGCCGATGCCCTGCGTGGCCAACCCGCGATACGGGTCACCCTCGAGGCGCTCGATGCGGATGACGTCGGCGCCCCAATCGGCCAGCAACGCGCCGGCCACCGGGACGAACACCCATTGCGCCAACTCGACAACACGCACCCCGTCGAACGCGTCCATCTACTGCCTCCTGTCCGCGACGGCCGTGCCAAGCCGATGCAGCAACGTCACGATGATCGCGGGATCCACCTTGGTGGTGATGCCCCAGAGAAAGAATCCGTGCAGCACGCCGCCGGCGATGGCATGCCAGGCCTCGTCCCACGCCGGCGGCGTGACGCCGTGGGATGCCAGCGCATCAAGATAGTGCCGCAACAGATCTCGTTCGCTGCTTCGGCGCTCGTCGACCGTCAGAGTCGAGGCGATGTGATAGCCGACGTCGAAATACCACTTGCCGCGCTGCACGAGCTGCCAGTCGACCAGCGATGCTGTCCCGCCGGCGTCGACAACAAGGTTGCCCACATGGGCATCGCCGTGGATGACACACCAGCTTCCGGACGCCGCCTCCGCCGCGAGGTCGCGGTACGCATCGACCAGCTGGTGCGCGTCGTCCTCGCTGTCGAGGTTATGGGCGATGACCTCGATCGTTTTCGACTCGCCCCACACCTCGAGCACGCGGCCCAGCCGTGGCGCCAACCAGGGCACGTCGGCGTACCGTGGGTCGGCCCACATTGCCGCGTGCAGACGGGCGAATTCGGCTAGCGTCTGCGCGGTTTGGTCGGGTGTGTAGGGGCTGTTGCCGTCAAGGAACGTTGCGCCTTGGGCCACCACATCTTCGGTGATGACGACGCCGTGTTGGGTGGCCGGGTCGATGTCGGCGTACACGCTGCGTAGCGTGCGCACGCCGGTCGCGCCCGCGAGGTCTCGGTAGAATCCCGCTTCCGGTGCACCGATATAGCGCGCGGTACGGCCGATGTCGTTGAAGTACCCCTTGACGCAGAGGGCCAGCGACGGGCCGTCGGCGCATTCGATGGAAAACCTTGCGTTGGTGGAGATCCGGTCGACGACCGGCCCCGGGATGACGGCGGATACCTCGATGCCGGGGAACCGCGGTTGCAGGGCCGCGGTCAGCCAGTCCGGGGACAGCGCCTGGTCGAGGGTGTCCGGCACCGTCATGCGAACGCCGCCTGGGCCTTGACGGTCTGGGCTTCCAGGATTGTCGCGCGGTCGTCTTCGAGCAGGAAGCCCGCCTCGATGATTTTGTCCAGGCTGACGGTGAATTCGGCGAGATAGGTCCGCAGGTCTCCGTAGGTGTTGGCGAGCACCTGGTGAGGCAGCGGCGCCTCGCGGCCGGCGAGCGCGCACACCGGCCCAGGCGTCGAGTGCGCCTCGTACCGCGCGAGGGGCACGGTGAGGAATGGCGAAGGCACGCCGCCGCGGGCGTTGCCGAATCGATCGATTGCCGCTTGCGCCACTGTGTCATCGATTTCGAGTTCGATGCGCGGCGCGGTCGGGGGGACGATGTCATCCTCGGCCCAGCGAAAGAGATTGCGCAGCGCGCCCCGGACGAAGGCCGCCATCGGGTAACTCGAGCCGTCGCCGTCGCAGCCGACGATCTTGGCCGCATGGGGCGCGCCGGCGATTTCGTACAACCGGAAGCGATCGCTGGCGGTGTCGCTGTCCGCCCGCCGGACCGAGGCGCTGCCGGGATTGACGAACTCGTCGAAGCGGAATCCCTCGACGTCGCTTTGTGGTTGGACTTCGATGACCGGCACCCCGACCGCAGGGATCGGGGCGTATTCGAAGCGCGGCAGGCCTTCTCCTAACGCGAGCGGCGTGAGGCTCGCCGCGTGTGCGGTCGGGAAAAAGCCGTCGTAGACGTCGCCGAAAGCCGCGGCGAATGTGGCTGTATCAAGCGAGCTTTGCGAATAGCCGCCCAGGTACACGCGCTGGCCTGGCAGGTCGCCCGCCTTGACCAACGTGCCGATCGCCCGCAGCATGTCCCAGACCAGGTCGTTGGACTCGATGTCGATGTCGGCATAGCGCACCGGGTCGCGGCGCTTGAGCTCTTCCGATGACCATGCGCGCACACTGATCCCGATCCAGGCGTCGCCCTGCGCTTGGAGAAGGGGGGCGACGTGCAGCCACAGCGCGTCCCGGTCGACGCCGTAGGTGGTGTTGAACGGCTCGACGACGACCCTGCCGCTGAAGCGGGCCAACCCTTTCGGATAGCGCGCCAGCACCCGGGTGACGTAGCGGTGCCCGCTGCTGGCCACCGTGGCCGGTCCGGTCACGGGTCCGCTGTACGTGTTCGCCGTGCCGGAGAGCAGGTATTCGGTCTCGGTGTAGTCGGCCGAGAACTCGGGCGGGGTTTCGTCGAACTCGGACGGCGGCCGCGTTGCGCTGGACTCGGGAACCCCTGAGCCGGCGGGTATTTCCCGCAGGTGCATCACGTTCTACACTTTACGAGAGTGATGATCTACTTGGAAGCAAACAAGCAGGAGCGTCATGAGTTCTCTGCTACGACTCACCGGCATTCTCACCCTCGCGGCGATAGCACTCGCACCCGTCGCCCGGGCCAGTATGACGCTCGGGAACTACAGCCTTCAGATAGCGGGCAGGTACGACTTTCACACCTGGACATGGGCGATCACGTACTGCCCCGGCGCGTGCGTGCGTGCATGTGAACGCCATCGCCATGCCGGTAGGGAGGGCCTTCGACTACGTGGGCGAAGCGCAGCTGCTGAATGGCCGCTACACGTTGACCGTCGACGTGCCCGACGGCCTGCGGTGCGACAACATCTACTACGGCACAACGATTCCCACGCACGACGTCTACTCGTGGGACGCAGTCACACTGGCCGGATCGCTCGATTCCTCCTCCGACGTAGGTTGCGACGGCGCCCCCGGCGGCACCCACACGTATCCGTTCACGCTGTCAAGGCTGTAACCCCATCCGCCACACACGCACCTGGCGCGAAGCGATGTGCTTTTTGTCCACCTTTGAGCGACAACGGTTGTCGCTCAAAGGTGGACAAAAGACGCATGCCGCTCGGCCAGTGACCAGCGTGACAACTGTTCATGCGAGGCCCGCCTTCTCCCCCGCCCGTTGAATCGCATCCATGCACTGCTGCAAAGCGAACGCCGGATTCAGCTCCAAAGCCTTGGTAGGTTCGGGATAAATCAAAATGTGCCCCGCGGGAAAGAAGTACACCTCACCCGCGCACGCCACCTCGTCGGCCCACTCGGTGTTGGGATACGTTGCGCGGATTGACCCTTCGAAGATGTAGCCGTAGTGCGGGCAGGTGCACACACCGCCGGGAAATCCACCCAGCTGGTAGAGCTGCGTGCAATCCAGCGGCCCGGTGGTGGTGAAACCTACCTCCATGTCGCCCCACTGCACCGAGCGGAACCCATCACCGGAAGCGGGCCATCGCCCGCCCCCGCCGCTGGGTAGCTCGTGAGGCTTTGCGTGCGGCATAGCTACCTCGCCTTCCCGCCGAGCGCCGTGAAGGCAGAACTCCCACAACTGTTCCTTGACGTCGGGCTGCCTCGGTACATACGCGTAGTAGTGGTACACCGACCGAACCAGTTCGACGATGAACCACGCGGCCCACTTCGGATCCGCGGGGCAGAGCAGTCCGGCGTCGACACCGGCGTTGATCTCACCAAGCAACAGATCGACGAACGGCTTTTCGGCCTCGGCGAGCTCGTCGGGAAAAATGCGGTGCAACCGCCACCGCGTCGACACGACGAACCGGGCGGTTTCACCGCCGCCACCTTCGCTGTCGAGGACGTCGATTACCGCGGTGACGTAGAAGTGCAGCCGCTCGACGGGACCGGCCAGCTCTGCCGCGGTTTCCGACCATTGTGCGCAGGCGTCGGTCATTGCGTCGGCGATGACCGCCAGTAGCAGCTCGTCCTTGCTGGCGAAGTACCGATAGAACGTCTGCAGGGCAACGCCGGCCTCTTTGACCAGCTCCTGGGTGGTGAAGGCGTCGCCCTTCTCACGAATGAGCCGAAGGGCCGCATCGAGCATCAGCCGCACCTGGTTGGCGATGCGGGTGCGCGACCGCTGTACAGCCGCTGACCGCTGGGCGGCCCGTTCCTCGGCACGTGACACCGAAGTCATGGTAGCGGGAGTCATGTCGGCGAGAGCACTACGACGGGAATCTCACGGTCGGTGCGTGTCTGGTAGACGTCGTAGTTGGGCCAGACGTCGGTGACGATCTTCCACAGCCGCGGCTTTTCATCCGCCGACGCCGTGCGCGCGACGACACCGACTTCGGACGCCTTGACCTGAATTGTGGCCGCCGGGTTGGCCCGCAGGTTCAGGTACCACATGGGGTGGGTCGGCAGTCCGCCCTTGGAGGCCACGATGAGGTAGTCGTCGCCGTCGCGGGCGAAGATCAGCGCCGAGGTGCGTTGCTCGCCGGTGCGGCGACCGGTCGAGGTGAGCAGCAGCGTGGGAGCACCGTTCCAGAGGTAGCCGACCTCGCCGCCGGTTTCCCGGTAGGCGCGGATGTGATCCTCACCCAGCAGAGTCAGGTCAAGTTGTGAATAGTTCGGGTCAGGCATCGAACACCACCGGTATCGCGGTGGCCCCGCGCTCGTACATGCCGATGATCCGGGGCGGTTCGGCATCGGGATCCAACCGCAGGCTGGGCAGCCGGTCCAGCAGCGCCGAGATCGCAATCGTCATCTCGGCGCGGGCCACGTGCATACCGAGGCAGATGTGTACACCCTGCCCGAATCCCAAGGAAGGCCGGAACTTTCGGGTGATGTCGTATTCATCGGGGAAGTCCCATCGCGTGGGATCCCTATTGGCCGCGCCGAGCGCCAGATGCACGACGGCGCCTGCGGGGATCGCGACGCCGGCGAGTTCGGTGTCGGCCATCACCCAGCGCGAGAACATCGGGTCGGTTGGCATCCAGCGCACCGACTCCTCGATGGCCGCGCGCAGCAGCCGCCGATCGGCGCGCACCGCCTCCAATACCTCGGGCCGCTGCAATAGTGTCGTGATTGTGGTACCCATTTGCTTCCACGTGGTACCCGAGCCCGCGCCCAGCAAAAGCAGTACGAACGAATCGATTTCACGATCGGTGAGCCGGGACGTGACGCCGTGCTCGTCGGTCAGTTCGGCCTGAACAAGAATGCTGATCAGGTCGTCGCGGGGCTCCTCCCGCCGCGCAGCGATGATCGGCTTGAGAAGGTCGACCACTTTCTGCGGATCGCGTGCAAGCGCCTCCCGGATGTCGAGCGCCTGCTCGACCGGCACGCCGAAACTACCGGTGATGGTGAGCACCGGAATGGCGGCGCAGAAGTCGACGTTGAGTTCGGCGCGTCCTGCGTGCGCGATCCCGTCGACCAGCAGATCGACGGTTTCGGTGATCCAATTGTCAATCCACCACTTGCCATTCGCCGGCAGGAACGACGGCTGGACCAGGGCACGATAGCGCTTGTGCTGCTCGCCGTTCATCGAGAGCATGCTGTTGGTCAGAATCAGCGGACCGCCCTCGAGGTCGACGGGCTCCGGGGACGACGCGAACACCTCAGAATTGCGGTAGACGGCCATGCAGGTGTCGTAGTCGAACACGGTGAAATGCGGGCTGTCGGGGTACGGCAGTCCGTGAAAGAACATCATGTCCGTGCTGCCGGTGAGCTCGTGCAGGACACCGGGCAGCACCGGCCCCTCGTCGCGCAACCGGTGCCACACCGGATACGGATCGTTCTCGTAAGCGCCACCGGCCCAGGCGTTGTAGGAGCTGCGCAGGTCGAACAGCTCGCGCAGTCGGTCGCGGTCCAGCGCCGGTGCGGTCATCGGGCGACGAACCCGCCGTCGACCGGCAACGCCACCCCGGTGACGTTGCGTGACGCGTCCGACACCAGATACAGCGCGGCCTCGGCGCAATCTTCCGCTGTGATGGCGCGGCCCAGCGGGTGTTGCCCGCCAACGGCTTTGGCGATCTCCGCCTGCTGCTCCGCGTCGACTTGCAGTCCGCCGGCGGCCATGAAGCCGGTCAGCGGCATGGCGGCCGGGCAGATAGCGTTGACGCGAATTCCGAAGGGGGCCGCCTCGATCGCGACGCCGCGGGTGAGTTGGATGACCCCGCCCTTGGTGGCGCCGTAGACCGTGCCGCCCCAGCCCACCAGCCCCGCCACCGAAGCGGTGTTGAGGATCACGCCGCCGTCACCCTGCTTTTTGAAGCGCAACACGGCGTGCTTGCACCCGAGGAACACCCCGCCGAGGTTGACCGCGACCAGGCGGTTGAAATCGTCGAGCGAGTGGTCCTCGAACGTCATGCCGAGTCGCGGCGTCGGGATGCCGACGTTGTTGAACAGGATGTCGAGGCGACCGTACTGGTCGACCGCGGCCGCGATCATCGCCTGAACCTGCTGCTCATCCGAGACGTCCGTCCCGACCGCGATGGCGGTGCCACCGGTCGATTCAATCTGGCGCACAGTCTCTTTGGCATGGTCGAGGTCGATGTCGGCCGCGACCACCCGAGCGCCTTCCTCGGCGAACCTGCACGCCGACACCCGGCCAACCCCGGAGCCGGCGCCGGTGACGATGGCGCTCTTGCCGTCCAGTACGCCGGACATCATGCGCTCGCGAGGACCGGCGGCTCGGCCGGGGTAAACCTGTACAGCTTTTCGGCGTTGCCACGCAGCAGCTTGTACTGCACCTCCTCGGGCAGGTCCTTCATGGTGTCGCGGGCGACGTCGATGCAGTCGGGCCAGGTGGAGTCCGAGTGTGGATAGTCGGTCTCGCACATGACGTTGTCCTCACCGATCTCGTCCAGGCTCTTGATGGCGTGGCGGTCCTCGATGATGCAGCCGTAGATGTGATTGCGGAAGGTTTCCCGGATGTCGAGCGTGTCGAGGTCGGCTTCGTTACCCGCGTGGCCCATGAATGTGGTGCCTCGCTTGACCCAGTAGCGCTGCTTGTCGAGCACCTGCTCGGCACGTTCCAGGAAGTAGGGCATCCAGCCGACTTCGCCCTCGGACAGCGCGATTTTCAGGTTCGGGAAACGCTGGAACAGCCCACTGAAGAGCCAGGACAGCATGGTTCCCGACGTGCGCGTGGCACCCCAGGTGAGGTTGGCCATGAACGGCGCGTCGTTGCAGATCTTGGGAAGCTGAGACGACGAGCCGACGTGCATGCTGGCCACCATCTGAAGCTCGTTGGCCGCCGCCATGACCGGATCCCAATAGTGGTTGACATCGTGAATCGTCGGCAGCCCCAACGGTTCCGGGTTCTCGGAGAAGGCGAAGGCCGTGACACCCTTGGCCGCCATCCGTTCCATTTCGGTGACGGCGAGGGCGGGATCCCACATCGGGATCAGCATCAGCGGAATGTAGCGCCCCGGCGCCACGCCGCACCATTCCTCGACGAGCCAGTCGTTGTAGATCTGCAGGCACTGGAACCCGAATTCACGGTCGCTGGCCTCCATGAACAGTTGCCCGCAGAACCGCGGCAAGGTCGGAAAGCACAGCGATGCAAGCACACCGGAGCGGTCCATGTCCTCGATGCGGGCCTTGGCGTCGTAGCAGCCCGGCCGCATCTCCGAATAATTCAGCGGTTCGGGGCTGAACTCCTCCTTGGACTTGCCGACGACAGCGCTCAGGCCCGAGCTTGGCATTCGCTTACCGTCGTAGACCCACACGTCCATGCCGGAGTCGTCAACTTCCATGTGCGGCACGCGGTCTCGGTCCTTGGTGGCGATGCGGTCGACCCACAGGTTCGGCGGCTCGAGGATGTGATCGTCGACCGAGATCAGCCAGTTCAGGTCGTAAGTGCTCACTTCAGCTCTCCAATCGACATGTGCTTCACCTCTTGAAATTCGCGAATCCCGTCCGGGCCGCGTTCGCGGCCCAGTCCGCTTTGCTTGTATCCCCCGCTCGGGGCGTACGCCGAAAAGACGGACGTGTTGACGTTGACCGCACCGGTACGCAGCCGGCGCGCCAGCGCCACCGCCGCGGCAGCGTCGGCCCCGTACACCTGACCGGAAAGCCCGTAGATGCTGTCGTTGGCGATCGCGACCGCGTCGTCGATATCGCGGTAGCCCAGCACCCCGATGATCGGGCCGAAGATCTCTTCCTGCGCAGCGGGATTCGCGTTGCTGGGCAGATCGAGCACGGTGGGCTCGAAGTAGTAACCACGCTCCAGGTCGGCCGGACGTCTGCCGCCGCAGAACACCTTGCCGCCGTGCTCCTCGGCGAGCTTGACGTATTTTTCGCACTTGTCGCGCTGGGCCGCGCTGATCACCGGGCCCATGGTGGCCGACGAGTCGGTCGGCGGACCGACCTTGAGCGACTTGTACGTCGCGCTCACGGCCTCGAGCACCTCTGCTTTACGGTCTTGCGGGACAAGCATTCTGGTGGCAGCCACGCACGCCTGGCCGGCGGTGCTGGCGACGACGATCATCGCGCCGCCCGCTGCGCGCTCCACCGCGTCCGGCAGGTAGATCTGCGCCGACTTGCCACCGAGTTCCAGCGAAACGCGTTTGACCGTCGGCGCCGCCTGGGCGAGGATCTTGCGACCGGCCAGCGTCGACCCGGTGAACGACACCATGTCGACCCCCGGGTGACTGGTCAGCAGCTCCGCACCGGCGGTGCCCGACTCCACAACAACGCTCAGCACACCCGGCGGCAGACCCGCCGCGTCGGCGGCATGACCGAAGATCAACGACGAGATCGGCGTCAGAGGACTGGGCCGCAAGATCACCGAATTGCCGGCCATCAACGCGGGAATCAGCTTCTGAAAGCCCATGATCAGGGCCGCGTTGTACGGCGTGATGGCCGTGACCACCCCGACCGGTTCGTGGCGGCGAATGCTGAGCGCCACCCGGCCGCGCGTCAGGTCGTCGACGGGAACCGGGCTGGCCTGCTCGTGCGACATCGACAGGTACAGCCCGATGGTTTGATGCCCGATCGTTGCCCCGGCGCGCAACTGCGTGTAATCGGCGAAGAAGGTCGACTGCCCGGCCTCGGCGACCATGGTCGGCACCAATTCCTCGCTGGCGCTTTCGATGTGGTCGATGAAGGCGTGCAGCACGCGGGCGCGCTCGTCGGGCGGCGTATCGGCCCACACGCCGGCGTCGAAGCTGCGGCGCGCCTCGGCGATCGCGCGCTCCACCTCCGCGAGCGGGGTGGCGGTGATATCGGCGACGTGGCTTTCGTCAGCGGGATTCTCGACGCTGACCAGGTCATCCCCAGTGATCCACCGGCCCGCGACATAGCTGCGCTGCTCCGCCAGGATTGTCACCCGTGACTCCTAAATGGTGAGGTCGAAGTAGAACGATATTCTTCTTTGCTCAAAAGTTCAACTCTTACTGCGGTCGCGAGCCGAACCACACTGCGAAAGTTCATCCAATTTCTCGCAGTGGGGTTCGGCTCGCGGGTGGCCGTTGCGTTTCACGCCTGACCATCCCGAAGACGCTGGCGCACCACGAATTTCTGCACCTTTCCGCTGGCCGTGCGCGGATAGTCGTCGACCTCGTGCAACTCCTCAGGCCACTTCTGCTTGGCCACCCCGGCGCGCTCGAAGTGGTCGCGGACCTCACCCAAAGTGGGCATGGTGTGCCCGGGCTTGATGCGCAGGACCGCGGCGGCGCGTTCGCCGAGTCGGGCATCCGGCGCAGACACCACCACGGCCTCCGCCACCGCCGGCAGGCCGAGCAAGATCTCCTCGACCTCCAGCGCGCTGATGTTCTCGCCGCCGCGGATGATGATGTCGGACTTGCGGTCGGTGATGGTGACGAAGCCGTCGTCGTCCATCACCCCGATGTCGCCGGTGTGATACCACCCGTCGTCGTCGAACGCCTTGGCGGTCAGGGCCGGATCGGTGTAGCCGATGAATAAATCCGGTCCGCGGGAAAGGATTTCGCCGTCGTCGGCGATCCGGAGTTCCACTCCGGGGCGCGCTTCGCCGTCGGTGAACAGCCGCTTGTCCTCCGGCGCGGTCCAGTGCGAACCGGTGATCGACGGGTGTTCGCTGCTGCCGTAGGAGCGGTGCACGACGATGCCGAGATCGGCCAGTCGCCGGGTGACGGCCGCGGGAACGGTGGATCCACCGAGGCCGAGGTACTTGATGTATTGCAGGTGGTCATCGGTGAACCGCGGATGGTCGAGCAGGCTGGTGACGAAGTAGGGCGGCCCGCCGCCGAGTGAGACGCCGTCGGTTTCCATCAGGTCGATCGCCTTGTCGGGGTCCCAGACGTCGGTGAGATCGATGGGTGCGCCCTCGATGACCGGAATCAGAAACGCGCCGAGCATGCCGATGAAGTGGCCGACCGGCAGCGCGGTGAGTTGGCGTCCCCGGCCCGGTGGGTAATTCGCCAGCAGTTGGTGGGTCTCGAAACTCAGCGTCTGATGGCTGTGGATCACGCCCTTGGGATTGCTGGTGGTGCCGGACGTGAACGCGATCAGTGTGGGTCCGGCGGGATCGGCGGCCAGCGTGCCGTCCATGGGCTCGATGTCGACCAGCGCGTCGAAGCTGGATCCCACCACCGCGACGGTCGGCACGTCGGCGCTGACGGCGGGGTCGAACGTCATGCGCCCGAACTGCTCGGCGGTGATGAATGCGCGCGGTTTCACGGTGCCGAGGATGAACCCGATTTCGCGCGGGCCATAGAAGTGGACGATCGGGACCACCACCGCGCCCAGGAACGCCGACGCCCAGAAGGTTGCCGCCGCCTCCACCCAGTTCGGCAACTGGAAGGCGACCACATCGCCGGCCCCGACCCCGCGGGCTCTCAGTCCCGCCGCCAGCTTGCGCGCCAGCAGTTCGACGTCGGCGAAGGTGCCGGCGTAGGGCCGTTGCGCCGAGTGCACCGTGAACGTGACGTGCGGGTTGTCCCTGAGACACCGGGCCAGCAGCTCCCCGAGGGTGTCGCGGGTCCACCATCCTTGGTCTGCGTAGCGCTGCGCCAATTCGGCCGAGACGGTCCGGACGGGGAAACCGGTCACGATGCTCCTCTGCTGCGTGTCGGCAGTGGCCAGTGTAGAACGGGACTCTCGCGCAAAGCAGTCTTGTACTTTAGGCTCTACGAATGTATCGTTCTGCTCGCTACTAACATGAGATTTGTATCACAACGGCGGCTCTGACTGCAGTAGGCCGTTGGGGCACTTGGCATTTCGTGCGCAACCGACTGGCTCCGCGGCAGCGAAGGAGCGTAGGTGACCCAAAGCGTTCCGGGCGGCCTTCGTTTCCGCTCCTACGCACGGCCCCTCGCGGGTCTGGCCACCCTCGTCGTGTTCCTCGCGGTCGTCGCCGTCGCGCTGACGCAGTTCCGCGGCGGCTTCACCCAGACGGTGCCGGTGACCGTGGTTGCCGATCGCGCGGGTTTGATGATGAACCCCGGGGCCAAGGTGAAGCTGCACGGCGCCCCGGTCGGCGCCGTCGCGTCCGTCCAGGACATGCCCAACGGGCAGGCCGCGATCCATTTGGCCCTCGATCCATCCCGCGTGCGCCTCATTCCGGCCAACGTCCTCGTGGACATCGTCGCGACGACGGCGTTCGGCGCGAAGTTCATCCAGCTGATTCCCCCCGAGGATCCCTCGCCGCAGCGCCTGGGCCCCGGCCAGGTGCTCGACGCCGGACGGGTCACCGTCGAGATCAACACGGTGTTCCAGCAACTCACCTCGGTGCTCGCGGTCATCGACCCCGCCAAACTCAACCAAACGCTGGGCGCGATGGCCAGCGCTCTCAACGGCCGCGGCGGGCAGCTCGGCCAACTATTGAATGACCTGAATGCGTTTCTCGCCAAGCTCGAGCCGAGCCTGCCGAATCTGAGCCACGATCTCGCGGCCACCGCCGACGTGTCGCTCGGCTACGCCGATGCGGCGCCGGATTTGGTTAAGACCGTTGCCAATACGACCCGGGTCAGCCAGTCCATCGTCGACGAACAGCGCAACCTCGACGCGTTTTTGATCAGCACGATCGGCCTTGCCGATGTGGGCAACGACGTCGTGGGTACCAACCGGCAGGCATTGACCGACGTCACGCATCTGCTGGTGCCGACCACGGACCTGACCAACGAGTACCACGAAGCGCTGACCTGCTCGCTGCGCGGAATGGTCCCGTTGGCCAAGCAGCCTCCGACGCAGGTGCCCGGTCTTGAAGTGTTGGGTGGCATCGCCTTGGGCGCCGAGCGTTACCGATACCCGCAGAACCTGCCGAAGGTGGCGGCACGGGGCGGCTCCCAGTGTGGTCACGAATTGCCCGTGGCGTTCAACACCTTTCCGCCGTTCGATGTCGCCGATGTCGGCGCCAACCCGTGGCAGTACAACAACCCCGGGATTCTGTTGAACTCCGACTTGCTCAAGCAGATCCTGTACGGACCCATCGACGGACCGCCGCGCAACACCGCCCAGATCGGACAGCCCGGATGAGCCGGACGCTGGTGAAATTCGGCATCTTTGCCGCCGTGATGCTGATGCTGTCCGCCGCACTGTTTTTCATCTTCGGCCAGTTCCGCAACGGCCCCACCCACGGGTACTCCGCCATCTTCGCCGACGCCTCGCAGCTGAAGACGGGAGATTCGGTGCGGGTGGCCGGGATTCGGGTCGGCACGGTCAACGCGGTCGCGTTGCAGCCGAACAATTCGGTGCTGGTGACATTCGACGCCGACGACGACGTCGCACTCACAACGGGCAGCAAGGCCGCCGTGCGCTACCTCAATCTGGTCGGCGACCGCTACCTCGAACTGATCATCGGACCGGGATCGATGCGGTTGCTGCCCCCGGGCGCACAGATTCCGGTCGATCACACCATGCCCTCCCTGGACCTTGACCTGCTCCTCGGCGGACTGAAACCCGTTATCCGCGGTCTGAATCCGAGCGACGTCAACGCGCTGTCGGCCGCGTTGCTGCAGGTTTTCCAGGGCCAGGGTCAGACTTTGCAGTCGCTGCTTTCCAAGACGTCGTCGTTTTCCAACGACGTCGCCAACAAGAATGACGCCGTCGAGAAGCTGATCGACAATCTCAACACGGTGGTGCAAACCCTTGCCCAGCAGGGTGATCAGTTCTCCGGCGCGATCGAACGCTTGCAGCTTCTGGTCGGCGATCTTTCGCACGACCGCGACCCCATCGGCGCTGCCATCACGGCGCTCGACACCGGTACGGCTTCGGTCGCCGACCTGCTCGGCTCGGCCCGCCCGCCGCTGGCCGGAACCGTCGACCAGCTGAACCGGTTGGCGCCCTTGCTCGAACAGGGCAAGCCGTTCCTCGACGACGCCCTGCAGCGGGCGCCCCATAACTACCGCAAACTGGCCCGTACCGGCGCCTACGGCAGCTTCGTCAACTACTACATCTGCGGGTTGACCTTCCGCGTCACCGATCTGCAGGGCCGGACCGCGGTCTATCCGTGGCTGCGGCAAACCGAAGGAAGATGCGCGGAGCCCTGATGCTGAAATACCGTGACGCCAAACATATTCGGTCAGGCTTGATCGGCGTGGTCCTGGTCGCTTTGGTCGTCGGCGTGGGGCTCTCCCCCGATCGGCTGATCTCCTGGGCGACGACGATCCACTACCAGGCGTTGTTTTCCGAGGCCGGCGGCATCACTGTGGGCAACAAGGTGTTGGTGTCGGGGGTCAAGGTCGGCACCGTTTCCGATGTCGCGCTGCAAGACGGCGAGGCGCTGGTCAGCTTCGGGGTCAGCGGCAAGGTGCGGCTGGGATCGCAGACCACGGCGCACATCCGTACCGGTTCGCTGCTGGGCGCACGGGTGCTGACGTTGGAGCCGGCCGGTACGGGCACCATGCATGGGTCAGATGTCATCCCGCTATCGCGGACCTCCTCGCCGTATTCGTTGAGCGAGGCCGTTTCTGACGTCACCACCAACCTGGCCGCCACAAGCACCGACACCCTCAACCATTCGCTGGATGCGCTGTCGGCGACGATCGACCAGATCGCCCCGCAATTGGGACCGACGTTCGACGGGCTGACCCGGCTGTCGCGGGCCATCAACAGCCGCGGTGAAAGCCTGGACGCGCTGCTCAAGAGCGCCACCGATGTCACCGGGATCCTCTCGGAGCACAACCAACAGGTCAACGCGCTGATCCTGAACGGCAACGACCTGCTCCAGGTGCTCGTCGAACGGCGCAACGCAATCAGCCAGCTGCTGGCCAACGTGTCCCAGGTCGCCAAAGAACTGACCGGGCTGGTCGCCGACAACGAAAGCAAGCTCGCGCCGACGCTGGACCGATTGAATTCCGTTGCCGCGATGCTGGAGAAGAACCGCGACAACATCGCCAAGGCGCTGCCCGGTCTGAAGAAGTTCGAGTTCACCTCGGGTGAGGCCGTCGCCAATGGCTTCTACTACAACGCCTTTGTGCCCAACCTAGCGATACCGGAACTGATCCAGCCGTTCTTCGACTACTACTTCGGATTCCGCCGCAACGACCCGAACATGCCGCGGGCGCTCTTCCCGTGGCCGCACAACGGCATTCCCGGTGGTTCACGATGACGTGGCGGCGGTTAACGGGGGTGCTCTTAGTCGTGTTGATCGTGTCCGCAGCCGCGTTCCTGCTTCGCGAAACGTTCTTCCGGCCGTTGACGATCACCGCCTATTTCAGCTCCGCCACCGGAATCTACCCGGGTGACGACATCCGCGTCGTCGGTGTGAAGGTCGGCACCATCGAGTCCGTCCAGCCGCAACCCAACCGGGCTCGATTGGTCCTGCGCGTCAACCGCGACGTGCCGATCCCGGCCGACGCCAAGGCGATCATCGTCTCGCAGAACCTGGTGGCCGCGCGCTACGTCCAGCTCACGCCCGCCTACCACAAGAGCGGACCCAAGATGCGCGACGGGACGGTCATCGACGTCGACCGGACCGCGATACCCGTCGAGTGGGACGAAGTCTCCACGCAATTGACCAGGCTGGCAACCGAATTAGGCCCAACTAGTGGCGTGTCGTCGACCTCGGTCAGCCGATTCATCGACAGCGCAGCCAACGCGCTCGACGGCAACGGCGACAAGCTCCGCCAGACCCTAGGTCAGCTGTCCGGGATCAGCCGGATCCTGGCCAACGGCAGCGGCAACATCGTCGACGTCATCAAGAACCTGCAGAACTTCGTCAGCACTCTGCGCGACAGCAATCGGCAGATCGTGCTGTTCCAGAACCGGCTCGCGACGCTGACCGCCGTGGTTAATGACAGCCGATCCGATCTCGATGCGGCGCTGTCGAATCTTTCGGTGGCCGTCGGCGAGGTGCAGCGGTTCGTGGCCGGGACTCGTGACAAGACCTCCGAGCAGCTGCAGCGGCTGGCCAACATCACCCAGATCCTCGTCGACCATCGCATGGATCTGGAAAACATCCTGCACGCCGCCCCCACCTCCTTCGCGAACGGCTACAACATCTACAACCCCAATACGCCAGGGGCCATGGGCAGCTTCATCATTCAGAACTTCTCGAACCCGACCCATTTCATTTGCGACGCGATCGGCGCGGTCGCGAACATTACCGCCGGCGAGTCGGGGAAGCTGTGTAGCGAATACCTCGGCCCCGGAGCCCGGACCGCGAACTTCAACGAGCTACCGATCCCGACCAACCTGATCCTGCAACAAATCGCAACACCCGGAAAAATCATCTACGCCGAACCGCGGCTGGCCCCCGGCGCGGAGGGGCCTTCGCCGGCGCAACCGGGGGAGCCGCCGGCGGTGTCTGCGTATACCGGTATGGGGGAACCTCCGAAGAGCTTGCCCGAGCTGCTGCTGCCTCCCACCGGAGGCGGGCAATGAGTCTGCTTCGGCTTGTGTGCATCGCGGCGTGCGCCGCGACCGTCGGTGGCTGCGCATTTCAGGGTGTCAATTCGCTGCCGCTGCCGGGAGCGGTGGGCCGCGGACCGCACGCCAGCATCTATCACATCGAGATCGCGAACATCGGTACACTGGAATCGAATTCGCCAGTAATGATGGGCGACGTCACGGTGGGCAGCGTCGGCAAGATGCGAGTCAAAGGCGACCACGCCGACATCGAGGTCTCGATCAAACCCGATGTCTCGGTGCCGGCGAACGCGGTGGCCACCGTCGGGCAGACCAGCTTGCTGGGGTCGATGCATGTGGAGCTGAATCCGCCGGTCGGACAGCGACCGACGGGGCAGCTGGCGCCGGGGACCACCATTGCGTTGGATCGGTCGTCGTCGTATCCCTCGACGGAGCAGACGCTGTCAGCGTTGTCGGTCGTGCTGAATTCCGGTGGGCTGGGCCAGATCGGCGACATCGTGCACAACTTCAGCACGGCGTTGTCTGGCCACGAGAACGACGTGCGTGAACTGTTGACGCGGCTCGACGAGTTCGTCGGGGTGCTGGACCAGCAGCGCGACAGGATCGTCGCCTCGATCGACGCGTTGAACCGGCTCGCCGGCACGTTCGCGTCGCAGCGCCAGGTCATCTCGGATGCGCTGCGCAGAATCCCGCCGGCGCTGGACGTGTTGATCCGGGAACGGCCGCGCTTCACCGCCACCCTGGACAAGCTGCGGGTCTTCAGCAACACCACGACCCGGCTCGTCAACGATGCGCAGGCCGATCTGGTCAAGGATCTGCAGAATCTCGAGCCTACGCTGCACGCGTTGGCCGACGTGGGGCCGGATCTCGGCCTGCTGCTGGGCTACATCCCGACGTTCCCGTTCACCCAGAACTTCGTCGACCGAGCCATCCGCGGCGACTACTTCAACGTGTTCGCCGTCATCGACATGACCGTGCCGCGGCTGAAGAGAACAATCGGCGCCGGCACCCGCTGGGGTGACCCCGACGCACCGCTGGTGCCGGCCCCGGGCGACCCGTGGTACCAGAGCTACACCCGAGACCCGTTATCGGTGGGGTTGACCCCGCCGCCTCCTGTCGCTTCGACGCCCGACATGAGTCCCATTGCGCCGCTTGACTATCCGGGCGGCGGCTGATGCTGACCCGTTTCGTCCGTATTCAGTTGATCGTGTTCATCGTCGCATCGGTGATCGGGATGGCGGCGATGTTCTTCCAGTACATGCAAGTGCCGACGCTGCTCGGGATCGGCCGGCTTACCGTCAAATTGGAGTTACCCGACACCGGCGGGCTATACCGGTTCAGCAATGTCACCTACCGCGGCGTGCAGATCGGCAAGGTGACCGCGGTGGGTCCGACCGCTGTTGGCGCGGAAGCGACGATGTCGATTGACACCTCGCCCAAGATCCCGGCGGACGTGCATGCCGCCGTCCGCAGCATTTCGGCGGTGGGCGAACAGTACGTGGACCTGGTCCCGCGCTCCGAGTCGGGGCCCTACTTGCGCGACGGGTCGGTGATCAACGCGCGTGACACGTCCATCCCGCCGCCGGTAGGACCGATGCTGGACAAGCTCAGCGCGTTGGTCAAGAGCATCCCCAAAGACAAGCTCTCCCAACTGCTCGACGAGTCGTTCAAGGGTTTCAACGGATCCGGCTACGACTTTCAAACGCTGCTCGATTCGTCGGCCAAGGTGTCGCACGACGCTAATGACACCGCCGGCCACACCCGCGCTCTGGTGGATGACGCCGTCCCGTTTTTGGATGCGCAGGCGCAGACCATGGATGCTACGCGGCGGTGGGCATATAACCTGGCCGGCGTCACCGACCAGTTGGTGACCGACGATTCGCAGTTCCGCCGCCTGCTGCAGACCGGACCTGGTTTCGCGCAAGAGGTTTCGCGGCTGCTCAACCAGGTGAAGCCCACCCTGCCGGTGTTGTTGGCCAACCTGACGACGATCGGGCAGATCGGGGTGGCGTATCACCCGTCGCTGGAGCAACTGTTGGTGCTGCTGCCCCCGTCGGTCGCGGCGTACGGCTCCTACGGTGTGGTCAACAACCCGACCGGTTTGGCCGTCGGCGGATTCACTTTGACGATCGCCGACCCGCCCGCATGCACGGTGGGTTTCCTGCCGCCCTCGCAGTGGCGGTCGCCGGCCGACGTGACGGAGATGGACACCCCGGACAATCTCTATTGCAAACTCCCGCAGGACTCCCCCATCGCCGTGCGCGGTGTGCGCAACAATCCGTGCATGGGCCATCCGGGAAAGCGGGCTCCCACCGTCGAGATCTGTAACAGTGACAAGCCATATGAGCCGTTGGCCATGCGCCAGCATGTGCTCGGGCCGTATCCGCTGGATCCCAACCTGCTCTCGCAAGGCGTGCCACCGGACGACCGAGTTGGAATCGAGAACAGGCTTTTCGGTCCGGTCGACGGTACTCCCTTGCCGCCCGGGGCGACCCCCGCGGGAACACCACCGGGGCCCCCCACACCGGGCTCGCTCAATCAGCCGCCGACAGCGCCAATCGGAGGTCCGCAAGCGGCCCCAAGCTCGTTTGCACCCAACGGTTCTGGAACAGGTCCGTCGGTCGGGGCCGTTCGCTATGACCCGGCAACCGGTCGGTACGTCACGCCCGATGGTCAGATGTTCCGGCAGGCTGATCTGGCGCGGTCGTCGAAGCCGCGAGACCTGGAAGGACATGCTGATTACCGCCGCCGATCCCGCTGTTCCGCGCTGACCTGCCTTAACCCCATCTGCCACATCTGCTTCCGCGCGGAGAGTCATACTCTTTTGTCCGACTCTGAGCGACAGTCTCGTTGCACACACGTGCTGCCTTTGAGTCTCACGTGCCACAGCATCTCCAGTATATCCTTTGTTGTCCACGTACGAGCGACACCCGTTGCGCGACAGACCAATTTGTCGCGCGGAGGTGGACAAAAAGAAACACTTACCCTCCAGTGGTTGGAGTGACGGATGGGGCTGGCGGCGAGCGAGCCGAAGTGCGCCTTGTCAATCCAGCAACCTCCAGGGGCGCAGCATTAAACCCGAATGATCGTCAGATTGGCGGCACCGTCGAGGGCGGCAAAATCCTCGTCCTGGGTGACAACGGGCAGCGCTCGGGACGCAGCAATGGCCGCAATCCACAGATCGTTGATTCGCACTCGTCGACCGGTCTCGGCGAGATGGATCCGCAGCCGCGCCCACATGCGGGCCGCGTCATCATCGACGGGAAGCGTTTCTATGTCAGCGACGGCTTCCAGCGTCGCGAGGCGCTGCGCCTGATTTCGGAAGTCTTCGCGGCAAGTACGCCGGCGTGGAGTTCGGCGAGGGTGACGACGGTGGTAGCGACCTGTTCCGGGATGAGCAAATCGTCGAGTTGGCGGCCGCTCTCGGCCGCGATGAATACCGACGTGTCGAGCACTCCTGCCGCCGGCGTAATGGTCATCGGATCGGTCCGAGATCGTCGGTCGTGTCGCCGGCGAGGGCCGCGAGGTCCTCGCGTAACCGGGGATCGGCTTGGGCGCGGCGCAATCGCCACAAGAACTCCGTTTTGCTCAACCAGCGCCGGCTGTGGGGGCGAACGGCGGTGAGAACGGCGACCGGGCGGCCGTTGACGGTGATGGTGACGTCCTCTCCTTCGCGCACGCGCCGAAGCACTCCCGCGGTGTCGTTGCGCAGCTGACGGGACGCAACTTCAGACATGCTACGAGCGTAGCACGAGCGTAGGCCAAGCGGTCCCAGGTGACATTTACTCCAGCGAGACCGCGGCCGCGACGATGGGCTTCGCCGAATCCGGCGTGGAGGCTAAATCGGGCGGACCGACGATGCGGCCGCCACGCATGTGCAGGACCAGCACCGGCTCCGGTGCCTGCCGGCTGCCGGATCGGCGGTCGCGGAGTTGTCGTAGACCCGCAGTTCGGTGAGCACCGGTAGGAGTTGCACCAGGTTCAGCCGGCTGTGGCGGTAGCGACGGCGGATCGCGTCTCGGGAATGTCATGACCGCCGGCACGGACTCGCTGCCGGACCCGCTCGATGTGAGCGTCGGCGCTGGCCAGCCCGACGTAGAAGACGTGGACCTCGATGCCCCGCGACGCGGCCTCGGCGATCAGCCGCGGCATGGTGGTGCCGCCGAGTGTGGTCTCGAAGGTGAAATCGAGTTTTTGATCGATCGCCCGTTCCAGCAGCCTTCGGCCTGCTGCCATGCCGCTGCGTTGGCATCGGTCTGGCCCAGACCGGGATTGGCCGCTATGAGCTCGCGGGCCGCCTCGTCGGGGTCGAAGTAGTTACCGCCCGCCGCACGGATTGCCGCGCCGCCGATGCTGCTCTTGCCGGCGCCGTTGACGCCTGCCAGCACGTACAGTCGCGCAGAAATTTTCTATGCGAGCCATTGGCCGCGCTGAATCAGCGCTTGGTACGCGCTGCCTTCACCGCGGCGGCGCCGAGTTCCTGCGGTGTGGCGTTAAATGCCGCAGCGACACCGGCTTTGGCTCTCGGTGTCTGCATGCTGGCGAGCAGCTCGTCGAAGCGTTCGCTGAGGTCGTCGAGTACCGGTGTTGCCGGCTTGGTCAGAGCCTCGAATTCGGCGTACGACAGCAGCACCGCCTTGGGTGCATCGTGCTTGGTGATCACCACCGCCCCGTCAAGGCTGACCTGGTCGAAGACCGTGCCGATCGCGTTTCTGAGGCGGCTCGCGGACACCGTGGGCACATCGACCAGCCTGCCGTCGCGGTTGCGGTACGTGACGATGGATGCGGTCCCCGTGGTTTGTGTCGGCATGCCCCGATTGTAGACGTTTTGTCTATTTTGTGTGAAATGCACTTCCTCACAACTCGAGATGTAGGCGCAGGGCATCGTCGAGTTGTGCAAGCTCAGCCGGGGCAACGCAACCGATGCGACGGCGAAGTCGTTCGATTGCAACGGATCTGATCTGCTCGGCCTGCGCCTTGGAGTCGATGGCGAGACCTGTTGTGGCCGCGGGCAATAACACTTGAAATGGGTAAATTGTGATGGTATTGCTCGTCACGGGGACTACCGTCACTACTCCCCTCCCAAGCTGGGAAGCGGTGGCATTGGCGCGGTCGTTACTGACCACGACAGCTGGACGACTTTTGCTCGCCTCACTGCCTCGGGCAGGATCAAAGTCGACCTGCCAGATCTCACCGCGCAGCATCACCGAACCCGTCATCGGTGACTTTTTCCCACAACTCGTCCTCGCCGGCGCCCGACCACTCGGTCCAAGCGTTGCCATAGTCCTCTTCGAGGGCGGGATAGCGGAGCATGCGAATCGCGCGCTGAACGGCAGCTGAGCGCGATGGCAATCCGGCCTGTTTTACGTAAGCGTCGAGCACGCGAACATCATCCTCGGACAGACTGACACTCAGCTTCACACTCGTGATGCTACCTGAGTAGCATTTTGGTAGGAAACAAGTAGAGAACCATCGGACTCGGATGTCAGGCCGCCGCAGGAATGAGTACCGCCACATCGCTGTGCAGTTGCGCCAGGCCGCTATCAAGAGTGGCCAACTGCCCCTTGCGGCTGCGGGCGAGCTCCGCAAGGTAGGCATCCGTTACCTGTCGGTGACCGACCACACCGCCGACCTCGACGTCGGCGAAAGAGACAGCGTCAGGCCAGAACTCGTGACCGTTCGCATTCTCGACTGCGGTGACGACTTCGCGGGCGGCCGTCGCGGACTGACCCGTTCGGACCAGGAACCGAACAAGACTCCCCTGTGTGATCGGGCACGTCGCAAATCCTGTGCCTGATAGCGATAGCCATTCCGCGGCGGCGTCGTGATGCACATGCTCGCTGACGACCAGTGCGATAAGCACGTTCGCGTCGAGCAGCACCGTCACTCCTCATCCTCCAATGACCGCACGTCCTCAGACGTCACGACCGTTCCCACGCTGACGAGAGGCAACCCCGTCCGTGGATCTATGGAGATCGCAGCGGTGCCGGCGGCACCAGGAGGAGACGCATGAGGTCGGCGACCGTCTCGCTCAGCGTGCGGTGGGTGTCCCGCGCGATCGACAGCGCCTGTTTATGCAGGTCGGCGGGGAGATCAATGGTAGTACGCACGCCCCATCCTAGCATCATCGCATCATGATGCATATGTGCACTCACGCTGCCGCGGCCCTCAGGCTGACTCAGCACTTAGTCGAGCCGAGTCTCCTCCGGGGGACCGACAGTGTTCAGTCACCATCGGGCGGCTCGGGGCCGGGGATCTGATCACCCTGCCTGTCCTCAACTGCCGATCGATGACTTAGGTCTCTGGCGCGACGCCGGGTCCCCGGTGTGAGCTAACGCCGAGGAGGTACCTATGGCGAAAAACACCGTCCTTAATGTCGTGCTGGCTCTCGGCGCAGTGGCCCTGGCCTGGGTGGTAGCCCTGCCGAGGATCTTCAGACGGCATCGGGACTTGCTGATCAGGCTCGGACCGTTCAAGGCGTTCTTGACCGGGTACAACGCCATGACCCGCAACATCTCGGGGACTGAGCGGTCAGCGTGGGGGCTGGTGACCCATGAAGGACGCCGCAGCGGGCGCACCCACCAAACATCGCTCGGCACACATCCCTTCGGGGACGGTTTCCTGTTGCCGCTGGGTTATGGCCCGCGCAGCGACTGGTACCGCAACATCATGGCCGCCGGGGCATGCACACTTGCCTGGAAAGGGCGCACCTACCAACTCGAGCGGCCCGAGCTTCTGTCTGGGCCTGAGGTGATGCGGGCGTGGCCGCTGCGCGAGCGAATCCTGTTGCAACTGGCCGGAATGCATGACTTCGTCTGGCTGCACCAAACCAAAGAAGAGACCCTAGAGCCGACACAAGCAGAGGTGCCGGTGGCACAACACCCTGTACCGTGACGTCGCTGCAATGGGCTGCGATGATGAGCCCGTGGTACTTCTGGCGGACTCCATGGTGGCTCCTGACAGCGGCTCGATCGTCGGCTCGGTCGCCACGATGGACAGCGTCGCGGTGGCCGGATCAGTCGCCACCGGAGGCAGCGTCGCGGTGGCGGGCTCGGCAGCGACCGCGGGCAGCGTCGCGGTAGCCGGATGGCCGTTGCACCGCGGGCAGCGTCGCGGTAGCCGGCTCGGCAGGCACCGCGGGCAGCGTCGGGGTGGTCGGCAGCCTTTTGACTGTGCTGTGCCTTTTTGTGCGGGAATGCGTGGCGTGCATGGCATGCGTGGCTTGCACCCGCTGCGTCGGCTGTGTTGCCTGTGTGCGCTGCGTCGATTGTGTGGGGTGCGTGGGTTGCGTGAACTGTTCGGGACTGCGCAATGTCAGGGGCGCCCGCAACCTTCAGGCTCAGCCACCCGAGTGAGCGCAAGGGCCCGCCTGCGATCGCTGCCATCCTGGGTGAATTCCTCCCCAACAGGAGGCCAATCGGAAGGTTGGGTCCGTAACACGGGTGTAACGTGCGGACTCGCGGGCCGATCAATACCTTCAGGGGGTGCCGTGAGCACATCCGAGATGTCCGAGGTGTGGAAAGACACCGACACCGACGAGGTCGTGGTGTCGCTGCAGGACGGGACCCTGCTGCTGGGCGGGGACCCCGCCGCTGTCGAGTCCTATCTGGCGCGGCTGCGGGCGGCCGCCGGGCAAGCCCTGCGAGTCACCGGGATCGACAGCGCCTCGCTCACGAACGCGGCGAGCAGGCTCGGTGACCTCGCTAATGGCCGACGCCGGCAAGTACATTCAGCTGCATCGCGACAACCTGAACGCGTTGCAGGATGCGAATCTAATTCCCTTCGGCGACGGCTTCTTTCGGATGACGACGAGCGCTGATACTGCCGAGTTGCTCGCACCCCTGCAGTGGCGACCTGCGGGGCTCGGCCCCGAAGCGATGATGTCGGCGCAGATGATCGCGGTGCAGATGGCCCTGACGTCCGCGGTTGCCCAGGTAGAAGACGCCGTCCGGCGCGTGGAGGACAAAGTCGAAGCGGTGCTCGAAGTCGCCCGGGCACAGCGCGCCGGCGACGTGCTCGGCAATAGCCTGACGATTTCGCAGATGGTGGACTCGCTGGAAAAGTACGGGTCGCTACCCGATGCGTACTGGGATTCGGTGGCCGCTCTGGGGCCTGCGCTCAACGTCACCGTCGAACAACTGCGCAACCATGTCAGACGCGTGCTGGCGTCTTTCGATCACGCCCTGGCCGTGCAGCACCGCGCCGAGAAGCTGCGAAATGCAATCAACGACAACCGACTTGGTGACACGCTGAGCCTGCTGGTGATCGCCGAAGGTGCGCTGCACAAATGGCAGCGCCTGAACCTTGCGCGAATCGAGTCGACGCAACCAGAGCAGCTGCTGCGAGCAATCGATGAAGCTCGGGAGCTCGTCGACCGCCATCTCCGCGAAGACGTCCACATCTACGCGAACGCGAAGGAAGTACTCGACCGGTTCGCCAAGCCGGCGACCCTCGACGGCTTCCGATTCTTATCGGTGCGAGAGCTTGCCAAACACCGCGGCGCCGTTCGCGACGAGCTTGACAATTTCGCGAAGGCCCGTCACTACCAGGTCGAGAGCTGGGAGGACTTCCACATTCCGAGCATGCTCGACGCCGCCTTCGCCACCATCGGAGCCGCCGCGACCACCACCAACCGTGCACTCGCGGTCGTGGGCCGAGGGCTCGCGTCCTTGGGCGCACAGCTCGCGGTGCCTTTCCGGGGCAAACCTACCGACGGGCAGCCAGATAAAAACTCTGAATGTCAGGCTGGCAGCGCCGGACTCGAGGAACCCGTTGCGTCGTACTGAATATGCGACACGCGGCCGCCGGCGTGGGCGACGATGACTGGTGTGTGGGTCCCCTGGGCCACCGCGGAGCTTACCGAACCGACTTGCAGCCCGGTGAATTCACCGCCGTGGCTGCCCACCACGACCAGCTGCGCGGTTTTGGCCTGCTCGATGAGGTGGTGCGCGGGCTGGCCGGCCACGACCACACGGCGCACACGAACGTCGGGGTAACGTTCCTGCCAGCTGGCGAGGCGCTCGAAGGGTCGTGGCTCGGCTCGATGTGGGCCCACTCCAGCTCGCGAATGCCAGAGGGATCGCTGCCGTATGAAGCGTGCAGGGCCACTAACTCGACACCGCGCCGTGAGGCCTCGTCGAAAGCGATCGCGGTGGCCAGCTCCGATGCCCGCGATCCGTCGATGCCTACCACCACAGGCGCATCCATGGGCGCCTCCTCGGCAAGGAATTCGTCGTGGATGACCGCAACGGGGCAGCGTGCGCGGTGAATCATCGCGGTGCTGAGCGAGCCGAGCAGTGCGTCGGCCAGCGAGACCCGGCCGCGTCGACCCACCACGAGGATCTGGGCATCGTTGGACAGTTCAATAAGCCCAGGTACGGGCGCGCCAGCGATGGCCATCGTCTGAATGTGCAGGTGACCGGCGCTGTCCGTGGCCGTCGTAGCGGCGGCGTCGAGCAGGAGCTTTGCTTGCTCCTCCTGTTCGCGCACCACGTCTGCCGGGGTGGGCCCGGTCCAGTCAACCAACGATGACCCGGGCACCACCGCCGGGCACGCGTGAACGAGGGTGAGTCCGGTGTTGCTCATTTTCGCCCTGCGCGCGGCCCACCGTATCGCCGCGGTCGAGGCGGCGGATCTATCGACTCCGACCAAAATTCCGAGATGTTCTGACTTGTCGGGCATTTCGCGCTCCCCAGCGTTCGTCGGCCATCTCCTCCGGCAGCTGTGACGAAGGGCCTAGTGCTCTACGCGGTTCAGATTAGGGCTTGGCCGCACGCCGGACAGGAGGCTTAGTTCCCGGAACGCATGGCCATAGTGCCCTGTCGTTCGCCGCGGGGTCAGCCCTTGACCATGGCGCGCTCGAGAATCGGAGCGAGATCCAACCCCGTAGACAGTCGCACAAGAGTGTGTAATGGGCGGCTTCCGGGGTCGAGAGGGACGCATTGCTCAAAGGGGTGCGCACCGCGTGGTTTTCCCACCTGTCACAGTGGCCACTGGCAGGTCGGTATGTGACGATTTGTCCACCTCGCAGCGACAACCTCAGTCAATGCCGGCCGCAGTCGAGTGACTCGGGATTCACTGGGCGCCAATTAATCTCGTGCTCGACGGCGCTTGTCGCTGTGAGGTGGACAAAAAGCCGACTGCCCTGGGAGCCGAGACGCATGTGGCGGATGCGACTACCGCAACGCGACCCTGACCTCTTGTATTTCGTAACACTGTTCCGTAACGTCGATACAAATCATCTCGGCCGAAGGAGCATCATGAGCGGACCAGTCACCTATCGTCGCGACGAGTCCATCGCGTCGATCACGATGGACGACGGCAAGGTCAATGCCCTGGGACCGACCATGCTGCGGGCCCTCAACGAGGCACTCGACAACGCCGATCGCGACGACGTCGGCGCGGTGGTCATCGCCGGCAACCACCGGGTGTTCAGCGGTGGGTTTGACCTGAAGGTTTTTCAAGCCGGCGAGGCGCAGCCGGCGATCGACATGCTCAGGGGCGGCTTCGAGCTGTCGTACCGGCTGCTGTCCTACCCGAAGCCTGTGGTCATGGCGTGCACTGGCCCGGCCATCGCGATGGGGGCGTTCCTGTTGTGCAGCGGCGATCACCGAATCGCCGCGCCGGGATACAACATTCAGGCCAATGAGGTGGCCATCGGAATGGTCGTACCGTACGCGGCCTTGGCGATCATGAAGCTGCGTCTGACGCGGTCGGCTTATCAGCAGGCGGTCGGGCTGTCCAAGGTGTTCTTCGGCGAGACCGCGCTGGCTGCGGGATTCATCGACGAGATCGACCTGCCGGACAGGGTGCTGGGTCGGGCCCAGGAGGCTGCCCTCGAATTCACCAAGCTCGATCTGCGTGCACATGCGGCCAGCAAACTGCGCGCCCGCGCCGACACGCTCAAGGAGATTCGCGCCGGAATAGACGGAGTGCCAGCCGAAGTCGGCGCCCAGTAGAACCGGATGCCCAGACCCAAGCAGCGCACTCCAGAGCTTCGCGATCAAGTACTAAATGTCGCGCTCTCGACCTTGAACGAGGACGGTCTTTCGGGGTTCACCACCCGGCGGGTGGCCGAGCAGGCCGGCACCTCGGTGCCCGCGGTGTACGAGTTGTTCCAGGACAAGTCCGGGTTGGTGCGCGCGGTGTTCTTCGAGGGATTCCGGATGCTTGCCCGCCAGCTGCTCGCCGTACCCGAGACCGACGACGCGGTCGCCGACGTGCAGCGGCTCATTCCGGTGTTCCGCCGGTTCTGCCTCGACTACCCGGCGCTGGCGCGGGTGATGTTTTCGCGGCCCTTCCAGGATTTCGACCCCGGCCCCGAGGAACTCGCGATGTCGCCGTCGGTGCGAGAAATCTTCGTCGGCCGAATCACGCGATGCACCGACGCCGGGTTGCTCGCCGGCGATCCCGTCGACATCGCGCACGTATTGCTCGCTCTGGCACAGGGTTTGGCGGTCCAGGAAGGTGGCCGCTGGCTGGGCAACTCGAAGGCGTCGGTGAATCGGCGCTGGGACGTTGGGGTGCGCGGGATTCTGCGGGGCTTTGCGCGCTGAAGCTCCGGGCGGCCCCCCATGCAGCCGGAGCACTATGCGAAATGCCCGCCTGATAGCGACTTTTCAGTGCCGCCTGGTCAGTGCCTGCTGAGGGCTTTGCGCTTGCTCGACATTGAACGATCCGCGGGGACGCCTTTGACCTTCTTCGCCGGACGTTCGGCCGGTCGAACGTCAAATGTCAGGCCGACTGGTGCGAGCATGTTGACCAGGGCGTCAAGGCTGAACTTGCTGATCTTGCCGTTTAGGAGATCCGAAACTCGGGGCTGGGTTACGTGAAGACGCGCGGCGGCTTCGGTCTGCGTCCAACCTTCTTCCCTGATTCGCTGCTCGATGGCGATCATGAGCAGACCGCGCGCGGTAAGGTTGGCCGCCTCCTCTGGGGTCTCCGCGAGGTCGTAGAACACACTGTCAGCCATCTCTTGCCTCTCGATAGCGGTTCTTGGCGAGTTCGATGTCGGTCTTCGGTGTCCTCTGCGACTTCTTCGTGAAGAGGTGAAGCACGCAAATCGTGTCGTGGAACTTCGCGACGTACATAAGCCGCGCAATGCCGTAGGCGTCCTGCACTCGTATTTCGTATGCACCGGGGCCCCCGGCGCTTATCGGTTTGTAGTTGTTGGGCATCAGGCCCATCTGCACTCGAAGCAGCTGCTGACCGAACTCGTACCGGATGGCCGGGCGTTGCTCGCGGATATCGTCGAGAGTTGTGCCTAGCCATCTGATGGGCTTCAGGTCGACGTCCATCTTATATCAGAACCGATATAAGTGCCAGGAAGGATCCCAGAGAGGGGCGACGCACCCGCAGCTCGACAACCACAGCCGCATCTAAGCGCCGCCCACCGACAGGTAGTCACGATCACATCGGGGTAGGGCGCTCATGGTGCGGCAGCGCCAGCCCTCTACATCTGCTGCACCGGCTTCAGCACGCTGAACACTGCGCCCTGCGGGTCGGTCAAGACAGCCGACCGCCCCACCGACGGTATGGCGAACGGTTCGACCATGACCTGCCCGCCCCCCTCGGCCGCCTTGGCCGCTGTGGCGTCGGCATCGACGACGGCGAAGTAGACATGCCAGTGGTTGGGCACACCTGGCATCGGCGGTTCCGTGCAACCGCCAACATTGTTTCCGCCGACCTTGAGCAGCGTGTAGTTCTGACCTGGCGCCATCTCCACAGCGGAGTGCGTGAAGCCGACGACGGCCTCATAGAAGGACAGCGCCAATTCCGGTTTGTCCGTGATCAATTCGACCCAGATAGGCGCGCCGGGCTCGCCGACCAGCGTTGCGCCGATGTGGCGGTTGGCCTGCCACAGCCCCACGGCGGGGCCGCTCGGATCGGCGACGAAAGCCATCCGACCGGCTTCGCCGATATCGACGGGTGCCATCAGCACCTGCCCGCCCGCCGGTCCCACCTTGTCGACCGCCGCATCGACGTCGTCCACCGCGATGTAGATGTTCCACATCGGTGGCCTGCCCTCTGGTGCACCCGGCGGCATCGGCGCGATCGCCGCCACCGTTTCGCCGTTCACTATGGCCATGGAATACACGCCGCCTTGAGGCATCGGGCTGTCGTTGAAACTCCAGCCCAATAGCGACGCGTAGAACTGCTTAGCCGCGGACGGATCGGTGGTTTGCAGGTCGACCCAGTTCGGTGTGCCCTGGGCGTATTGGCTTAACTTAGGCATGATTCACCTTCCATCTGGCGTAGAAATCGGCACCGGCCGATGTAGCAGACGAGTCGATCGAGGATTCCGGCGTCGGGCCCGGTCGCAACGGTTCGGCGAAGGTCGGATAGCCACGCCCTCCGGCGCGACGAGCTTGCGGCAAACCCCCAAACAACCAGACACCGGCTTTCAAACTACCACCTGTCGATCGGCAGCAACAGCGAAATCTTAAGTGCGGAATCGAAATTCGAGGGTGAGGATGGCTACGAGCATGAGGGTGGTCGGGTTGATGTCGGGGACGTCGATGGACGGCCTCGACGCGGCGGTGGCGGAGCTCGAATGGGACGGCGGCGCGGTAGCGATGTCGCCGCTGCGTCATATCGAGCGGCCGTGGCCGGACGAGGTGCGCGCGCGCCTGCACGCCTCGCTGGGCCCGACGACGGCGGGCGAGCTGTGCGAGCTCGACCAGCTGATCGGGCAGACTTCGGCGGAGCTCGCCGCTGAGCTGCTGCCCGCCGACCTCGTTGTCAGCCACGGGCAGACGGTCCACCACTGGGTACAGAACGGCGAGGCGAAGGGAACGCTGCAGCTTGGGCAGCCCGCGTGGATCGTCGAGGCGACCGGGCTACCGGTCATCTCCGACGTCCGCGCGCGCGACATCGCCGCCGGCGGCCACGGCGCCCCGCTCGCCGGGATCCTCGACGACCTGTGGCTGCGGGGCGAGCACACGCGCGCGGCGCTCAACCTCGGCGGGATCGCGAACGTGACGATCGTCCGCCGCGGCTGCCCCCCGCTCGCATTCGACACCGGCCCGGCCAACTGCCTGCTCGACGAGGCGGCGCGCCGCGCGACCGGCCGGCCGAGCGACGAGGACGGCCGGCTCGCCGCCCGTGGCACGCCGGACGCGGCGCTCCTCGAACGCCTGCTCGACGATCCCTACTACGCGCTCGCGCCGCCGAAGTCGACCGGCCGCGAGCACTTCTGTCTCGGGGACCTCGGGGACCTGCCGGATCTCGCGCCCGAGGACCTGCTGGCGACGCTGACGGAGCTGACCGCGATCACCGTCACCGACGCGCTCGCGCCGTACGCGCCCACCGAGGTCGTCGCGTCCGGAGGCGGCGTCCGCAACCCGGTGCTGCTCGCCGCGCTCGAGCGCCACCTCCCGCTCACCGTCAGCGACGACCGCGGCTTGCCGGCGCAGTCCAAGGAGGCCTACCTGATGGCGTTCATCGGCTTCCTCGCCTGGCACCGGGTGCCGCTGCTCACCGGACCGCACGCGCTCGGACGCATCTCCCCCGGCGACGAGCCGCTGACGCTCCCGCCGCCGGCCGCCCCACCCACCGGCCTGCTCATCCGAATGGCGTGAAGCCGATCAATCGACGCGTCGTTCAGCGAAAAGTCTTTGGGATTACCGTCTTTCAGCGACTTCCTGCGTTCACGCTCGGACCTCGGCGAGAGTTCGACGACGCGAACACTGGCTGTGACGGGCCGTATGCGGATCGAGCGCGTTGAGTCGTCATTGACACCTGTCGGGACTGTCTCGATACTCCACCAGTTGGGGCATAAGGAGGTTGGTCGTGATTGATCTTGGACTATCCGATAAGCGCGCTGTGGTGTCGGGCGCAGGCTACATCCCGGAGCGCGCGGGCCATGGCTGGTTCACGTCGCTCGCCGTCGCCGAGGCGGGCGCCTCGGTGGCCTGCATCGATATCGACGAGGAGCGCGCCGAACGCATCGTCGCCGAGATCGTCGGCCGGGGTGGCACTGCCGTGCCGATCGTCGCCGACATGACCGACCCCCTGCAGGTCGGCCGTGCGATCGACGACGCCGTCGCAGCGCTCGGCGGCATCGACGTCTGCGTGGACATCATTGGCGGCGCGACCTGGTGCAAGGTCGAGGACTTCACACCCCAGGTGTGGGACGCGACGATCCAGTACAACCTGAACCAGGTGTACTACCTGTTTCAAGCGGCGGCGAAGTACATGATCGCCCAGGGCACTGGAGGATCGCTGGTCGCGCTCACCTCGGTCGACGGCATTGCGGCGGCGGCCTATCATGCCGCCTACGGCGCCGCCAAGGCCGGCGTCATCTCACTCGTCAAGAGCTTCGCCGACGAACTGGGCCGATACGGCATTCGCGCCAACGCGGTCGCGCCGGGCAATGTGGGCTCCGGCAACGAAGACCAACCGCCAAACGAATACGCCGTCAACGGAATCAACCCCCTGGCGGCGCCGCGCGCGCACGACATCGCCAACGCCGCGCTGTTCCTCTCCTCCGAGCTGGCCGCCCGCATCACCGGCCAAACACTCGTCGTCGATGGCGGTGCCACCATTCGCCAACTCTGGGGACTGCCCGAATCCATGATCCCCCCGGACCAGGACGACGCGATGGCGCAACTTCATGAAACCCGGGCCGTCAGCCGGCTAGCGCTGGTGCACCATCGGCAGGCCGGGCACCGAGCTTCTCCCCTTGAGCACATACGGGGTCGTGATCGAGCCAATGTAGACATCGCGCATGTCTTGTCCGCCCCAGGCGATGCTGGTCGGCCCGCTCACCAGCGCACCGTCGGGGTCGTCGAGCACCACCGTCGCCCGGCCGTCCGGGCTGATCGCCACGAGTCTGTTGGCCAAAACGAGTGTGACCCAGAGGTTTCCGTCGGCGTCGAAGGCGCAGCCGTCGGCCATCCCCCATCGGCGGCCCACGTGCGGGTCGGCCAGGAACCGACCGTGATCGGGGCCGAACTCGTCGAGGCGCCGTCCGCCTAGCGGTGGCCCGAATTGCTCTTGGGGGCCCAGTGTTTCGCCCCGGATCGGAAACCGCACCACGTCGGCGACCACCGTGCGGACGACATACAGATAGTCCTCATCACGATCCAGCGCCATGCAATTGGGGAAGCTCACCGTCTCGGCGACGACGTGCGCCGATCGGCGATCCGGCGCGACCCGAAAGATGAACCCATCAGCAGTGCCGCGCGCGAGGGTATCGACGAGATCGTCCGCCATCGTGCTCACCGAACACCACAGCGCCCCAACGGAATCCACCAGAACGAAGTTCAACCACCGCAGCGGGCGTCCGTCGAGTTCTCCGTCCAGCACCGTCGTGATCGCGCTGGTCGCCGGGTCGAGGTCCTGCAGCACACCGGAGCCGAAATTGGCGATCAGAAAGTGGCCGTCGCGGTCGAGTGCGATTCCGTTCGGCTCGCCGCCCGCCTGCCCGATACGCCGAATGGTGTTCTCATCGACGAGTTCTGCTACAGCGGAGGCCTTATCGGAGGCGAACACCCGGCCATCGCCGGCCACCAGGACGTGTTCCGGGCGATCCACGCCGCGGCCGATCGGGTGCAACCCGGTCACCCGGATGGTGGTGTCGCCCGTTCCGCTCATGCGGAGGTGCCTTAGCTCTTGGTGCCGAAAGTTATTACGTCGGACACGATCTGCGTCCAGATCGGGCGCCGGACCCGGTGTTGATCGGTGACGGTGAACCCGGCGCCTTCGAACAGCGCACGCATCGCGGCCGGCGACGGGTTGTGCTGGGGTTTCCACCTGTTGTCGGAGAGCCCCTGCAGCAGCGGGTGAAGCGCGCTCATCGTCGCGACCACCACCAGTCCCCCGGGCTGTAGCACCCGATGGAATTCGGCCAATGCCGCCGGCTGGTCGAAGAAGTGAAACGCCGAGGTCGTCACGACGGCGTCGAGCGCCGCGTCGTCGAAGGGCAGGTGCTCGGCCGGGCCTTTCAACCACCGCACCCGATCGGATCGGGCGCGCGCCTGGCTGAGCATGCCGTCGGACATGTCGACGCCGTAGATCTCGTCGGGGTGCAGTTCGCGTTCGATGCGGTCGCTGAGAATGCCTGTGCCGCAGGCGATATCGGCGATCTTGTGTGACTGCGCGGCGCGCAGCTGCGCGATCACCTCGTTGTGCGGCGGGCGGTAAATCCACTGCTGCAGAAGCGGCTGGTCGTAGGCGGGGGCCAGGACGCTCCACATGCGGGTGACCGCGCTGTTCAGTGCGCGGCCCGTCGTCGCGGTCATTTGTGGGTCAGCACCGAGGAGTAGTAGACGGTGTTGGCGATCGACACCGAGTCATTGTTCTGCGGGATCGCCGCAATACCGTTGTCGACGAACAGCTGCGTCATCGGGGTACCAACCGTCTGCCAGCCCAGGTTCTGCAGGTAGGCGTCGACGTCGTTGCGCTCGCCCTCGAAGCCCAGATCGGAAAAGTCCAGCTCGAGGCCGTGTTCGCGCCATTTGGCGCTGGCCCTGCGCATCAGTTCGCGCGCGCGGTCTTTGTCGATGTCCGGCCGGTCCGGGGTGGCCTCGCAGGCGAAGTGGCTGCCCGGCGCGCTGAGCGCGGTGATGTTGTCCAGCAAGCGGTCCTGGGCTTCCGGCGGCAGGTAGCCGAAGAGCCCCTCGGCGATCCATGCGGTGGGCCGGCTGGTGTCCAGACCGGTGTCGAGCAGGGCCGTGGGCCAGTCCCCCCGCAGGTCGATGGAGACGGTGCGCAGGTCGACGTTCGGGGCGGCACCAAGCTCCGCCAGGGTGGTGATCTTGAACTCGATCACCTCAGGCTGGTCGACCTCGAACACCGTCATATCGGCGGGCCAGTCCAACCGGTAGGCGCGGGCGTCGAGACCGGAGGCCAGGATCACGGCCTGACGGATGCCGGCGCGCGTCGCCTCGCGAAAGAATTGGTCAAAGAAGCGAGTGCGGGCGGCCATCGCCTCCGGCATGTGCCCGAGCTTCCAGCCGGAGTCCTCGAGGTCGACGTCATTGGCATCGATCTGCCCGGCGGCCCAGCGCGTGAAGAAGTCGACGCCGACGGCCTGGACCAGCGGTTCGGCGAACTGGTCCTCGATCAGGGGGTGGTCGGCCTTGGTGGCGATCGCCCGGGCGGCGGCCACCATCGTGGCTGTCGCGCCCACGCTCGTCGCCAAATTCCAGGTGTCGTTTTCTGTGCGAGGCATGCAGGTGTTCCTCAATATCGGCCGATGGGTTATTTAGATAGTATAACGAAGCTGGGCAGTACAGTCGACCACATCACTTAAATCACCTAAGTAATGCGCGCAAGCGCGGAAGGGGGGCGGCGGATGGCCCGCACCGACAATGACACCTGGGATCTGGCGTCCAGCGTGGGCGCGACCGCGACGGCGGTCGCCGCGTCACGCGCGATGGCGTCCCAGGGTCCGGAGCCGCTGCTGGACGACCCCTGGGCCGATCCGCTGGTCCGCGCGGTGGGCATCGAGCGGTTCATCAAGCTGGTGGACGGTGAGATCGGGCCCGCCGACGACTCCCCGCTCAACCGCCGGACCATGCGCGAGCAGATCGCCGTGCGCACCCGCTTCTTCGACGACTTCTTTCTGCAGGCGACCGGCTCGGGCATCCGGCAGGCCGTGATCCTGGCGACCGGCCTGGACACCCGGGCTTACCGACTGCCCTGGCCGGCCGGCACGGTCGTCTACGAGATCGACCAACCGGACGTCATCGAATTCAAGACGCGCACGCTGGCCGGCCTGGGCGCCGAGCCCACCGCGGTGCGCCGCACGGTCGCGATCGACCTGCGTGAGGATTGGCCGTCGGCGTTGGCCGACGCCGGACTCGACCCGCAGCAGCCCACGGCTTGGAGCGCTGAAGGCCTGTTGGTGTACCTACCGCCGGACGCGCAGGATCGCTTGTTCGACAACATCGTGGCCCTGTCCGCTCCGGGCAGCCGGATCGCCACCGAACAGATGGATTTGCGCAATGCCCCGCCGGATTGGGCGCAGCGGCTCACCGAGCGGTCCCGGCGCATCGGCTCCAACATCAACCTGGCCGAGTTGTTCTACACCGGCGAACGCAACAGCGCCGCCGAATACCTCACCGGGCACGGTTGGCGGGTCGACGTCCGAACGACCGCGCAGGCCTTCGCCGCCAACGGATTTGAAATGCCCGACGACGGCGAGCTGTCCTCGCTGGGCGCTTCCTCCGGCTACCTGACGGCGACCTTGGCTTAGGCTCGCCCGTACCCGGCGGATCAAGGAGCCGGCGGAAATACGATGTCCCAGTCACGGGCCATGCTCACCACGGTCCATCCCAGGCGTGCCCCGACGTCGGTGATCGGCTCGGACTCGGTGAAAGTCTGCGCGGTACTGGTGTAGTGAAATTCGCGCTCGGCGTCGTCGTGGTCGATCAGCAGGGCAAGGCTAGGAGAGCCCGCGGCCCTGGAGGAGTGAGCCCATTCCAGCATCTCCCGGTCGCCCCCGGAGTTGCCGGCGGCCAGGATCGGCCGACGGCCCAGCTGGGTCTGGATATTGGCGACCTTGGCGCTGCCCTCGTTCGCGACGCCGAGCAGGCCGCTGGTGCGCCGGATGACCGGTGGACCCTGACCGTCACGGCTGACGTCGTAGCCGATCAGGGTGCCCACCACCAACTCGGCCGGCACACCGTAGAGGTCGTCGCTGATCGCCCGGACGAACTCGGTGCCGCCGCCGGTGACGATCCCGACTGTGAAGTCGCGGCGCCGCAGCTCGGTGATCAGTTCTAGCATCGGCTGATAGGTCACCGAGCGCGTCGGCCGGCCCAGCGTTGCGTGCGTTGCCCTGCCCATGAAATCCCTTGCCGCCGAGGCGAACTCCTGCGGCGTCAGGCCCTCGAACAGACCGGCGAGCGCGAGCGCGATGCGTTCCAGCCCGATCCCGGCGACCGCCGCCCGATCACCACCGAGCAAGGCGGCGAACTCGGCACGCTCGCCGATCGACGGGTCCTCGGCCACGCGTCTACGCAGCGCGTCGAGGAAGAAGTCGAGCTGCACATAGCTCGGCCGCTCGCACCACAGCGTGCCGTCATTGTCGAAGTAGGCGACCCGATCGACGACCGGCACCCCTTCCGCCGCCGCCAGGAACGCCTCGACCGCGTCCCGCGTGGCACCGGGGCGCCACGACGGGAGTGGGTCGTTGCGATCCATCGGAGTCGCTCAGCTGCTGCGGGTCGTGGCGTCCTGCAACTTGGCCATCACCTGATCCATGCTGAAGCTCGCGGATTTCTGTCGTTGCGGAAACTCGATCAGCGTCTCGAGCATCTTCGCGACGTAAGCCTGAGCCGGAACGAACAAGAAGATGTGGTCCAACATCCAGTCGTAGTAGGTGTTCGACGTGACGTCGGCGCGCTCGTAGGGATCGGTGCGCAGGTTGAACAGCTTGGGCACGCGCAGCTCAACGTACGGTTCCGCCCAGATCTGCAGGGTGCCCACGCAGCGCTGCTCGAGGAAGACGAACTTCCAGTTGTCGAACCGCAGCGCGGTCAGGTCGCCGTCGTCGGACACATAGAAGAAGTGCTGGCGCGGGCTCTCGTCGGTTTGGCCGGTGATGTAGGCCAACTGGTCATACCCGTCGAGGTGCACCTTGTAGGCGGTGCCGTTCAGGTCGGTGCCCTCGCGCAGCCGCTCGGCGATGTCGGGCACACCCGCGATCGACAGCAGCGTGACGAACCAATCGGCATGGCTGACAATGCCATTGAGCACCGAGCCGGCCGGGATGTGCCCCGGCCAGCGCACCAGCGCCGGGACGCGGTAGGCGCCCTCCCAGTTGGAGTTTTTCTCGTTGCGAAACGGTGTCATCCCGGCGTCGGGCCAGCTGTTCATGTGCGGACCGTTGTCGGTGGAGTACATGACGATCGTGTCCTCGGCGATGCCCAGCTCGTCGAGCAGATCCAGCATGCTGCCCACGGTGTCGTCGTGATCGAGCATCGTGTCGTGATAGCGCGACTGCCAGCGCCCCGCGCGGCCCACGCTCTCGGGCTCGGTGTGGGTGCGGAAATGCATGTGCGTGGTGTTGAACCACACGAAGAACGGAGTTTTGGCCTCGTGCTGGCGCTTGATGAAATCGACTGCGGCGTCGCGGAATTCGCCGTCACACGTTTCCATCCGCTTCTTGGTGAGCGGGCCGGTGTCCTCGACGCGCTGGGTGCCGTCGCCGTTGGCCCAGGTGTGCAGCACGCCGCGCGGCCCGAACTTCTTGCGGAACTCCGGATCCTTCGGATAGTCGGGCAGTTCGGGTTCCTCTTCGGCGTTGAGATGATACAAGTTGCCGAAGAACTCGTCGAAACCGTGCATGGTGGGCAGGTGCTCGTCGCGGTCGCCGAGGTGGTTCTTGCCGAACTGGCCCGTGGCGTAGCCCTGCGCCTTGAGCGCGGTGGCGATCGTCGGGTCTTCGGCCTGCAGGCCCAGCGGCGCCCCGGGCAGACCCACCTTGGTCAGCCCGGTGCGATACGGGTTCTGGCCCGTGATGAACGCCGCCCGCCCGGCGGTGCAACTCTGCTCCGCGTAATAGTCGGTGAACAGCACCCCTTCGGCCGCGACGCGGTCGATGTTGGGGGTTCGGTATCCCATCAGCCCGTCGCTGTAGCAGCTGAGGTTGCTCTGCCCGATGTCGTCGCCCCAGATGATCAGGACATTCGGTTTATCGCTCATTGGTTGGCCTTTCGCGGTCGAAGCCCCGATGCCCTCGCGCCTGGGCCAGCTGACACCGGCGCGTATTGGGCGCCCCCCAAGGATCCTAGACCCCGTGGTGAATGGACAGGTTTGTTCGGCTGTCGTAGTGCGCTGCGTGTTATATTGACCACCAACGCCTTTCGGCAAGAGGGTCTCTGCAGGCTCATGGCTTGCCGTGATCGGGGTGGGGGACGGTTCGTAGGTCCAGGCGTGGGATCGCGTCAAAGTCTGACGGATTGCAGCTGTATAGCGGCAGGTGATGGGCAATGGCGCTGGCGGCGATCAGTGCATCATAGGCGCGTGCCGCCGGCTTTCGGCCGGACGCTCGCAACGATGCGGCCACTGACCCGAATGCGCGCGCAGACTCGGCATCGAACACCAGCACGTCGAAATCCGACTCCGCCTGCTGCAGATGCGCCTGGCGTGCCGCGCGCTCTTCGTCGGTATGGGCGACATGCGGCCCCACCGACAGCTCGGCCAACGTGATCGCGCTGATCACGGCTTCATCGGGCAGAGCTGCAGGGTCCTCGATGCGCCCGAGCAGGATGACCGTTGATGTGTCGAGCACCCTCCTGAGGCCGGCGCAGGGGTCACAGCGTTGGATCAATGACGGTGTCGATGTCGCGTCGCAGCGCGTCGGGGTCAACGCGAGGCAACCCTTTCCTGCGCTCAATGAGTTCGACAGGTCTGGCGCTGCGGCGTGGCAGCGGGCGCAACTCGGCGATCGCGCGCCCGTCCCGGGTGACGATCACACGTTCACCGCGCTCCACACGGTCCAGCACCTCTCCTCCTCTAATACGGAGGTCGCGCACGGTCACTGACTCCATCGCCGCAGTGTATCGCCGGTGAGACAGACACATGCAGCCTGAACAGCTGCCGCATCAAACGCGGAACGGTTCAGAGTGAGCTCGCCC
>CAWFKY010000005.1:0-40857 GCA_963816495.1 uncultured Actinomycetota bacterium
GCTGGCCAGTTGACGAAAGCCAACGACGCGATCACCGCCGCGACCGGCCGGACGCCAAGCCTCTACCGTCCCGCCGGCGGACTGTCCGACCCCGTGGTTCGCCAAACCGCCGGCCAGCACGGCCTGGCCGAAATACTTTGGGACGTAATCCCTTTCGACTGGGCGAACGACTCCAACACGGCGGCGACCCGATACATGCTGATGACCTACATCAAGCCGGGCTCGGTGGTGTTGTTCCACAACACCTACTCCAGCACCGTCGACCTGGTGTACCAGTTCATCCCGGTGCTGAAGGCCAACGGCTACCGCCTGGTGACGGTCAGCGAACTGCTCGGCGCGCGGGCGCCGGGCAGCACCTACGGTAGCCGCGAGAACGGTCCGCCCGTCAACGAGCTGCACGACATCCCGGCCGGTCAGATCCCGACGCTGCCTAACACCCCGTCGCCCAAGCCGATGCCCAACTTCCCGATCACCGACATTCCGGGGCAGAACTCGGGCGGGCCGAACAACGGTGCCTAGACATCCGAAAACAGCCCGCGGGTATGCGATCGAATACGGGATCGCCCTCGCCGCGGGTTATTTCCTGGCCGTCGTCGACGTAGCCGCCATTCTCGTCCCGCTGCGGGGCCACACCTCGGCGTATCTCGGGGAACGCAATATGGCGGTCGTCGCGGTGCTGGTAGTACTGGCCACCATCGCCGTCGCGATCGCGGGCGCCTTCAGCCTGGCCCCCACCCTGCGGTGGTTCCTTGCCGGCGACGAGCCGACCAAGGACCAGCGCGAGGCGGCAATGAGACTGGCGGGCCGCCAGACGGTGATACTCCTGGTCGCCTGGGGTTTCAGCGCCGCGGTCCTGATGCTGCTCAATCGGACCGCCGGAGTCTCCGTGCTGCTGCCCATGCTGCTAGGCGTGCTGCTCGGCGCCCCCGCGGCCGCCGGCACCGGCATGCTGCTGACCCAACACAGCCTGCGGCCGATCATGATCGCCGCCACCCGCGACGCCACGCCGCGACTGGCCGTGCCCGGGGTGTTGGCGCGGCTGGTCCTCATGTGGTTCCTGTTCAGCGCGGTGCCCGTCGGAGTGATCGCGATGTTCGTCGTGCTGCGCTCCCACGGGTGGCTGATCCAGAAGTCCGCCACGCTGACGGTGCCGATTTTGGTGGTGGCGCTGGCCGCGTTGATACTCGGGCTGCCGACCATGATGCTGACATCGCGATCCATCGCCGACCCGCTCGACGAGATCGTCGACGCGATGGCCCAGATCGAGCACGGCCACTTGGAAACCCACGTCGGCGCCTACGAACGTTCCCAAATCGGGCGCCTGCAAACGGGATTCAATCGGATGGTCACCGGACTCGCCGAACGCGACCGGCTGCGTGACCTGTTCGGACGCTACGTCGGAACCGACGTGGCACGGCGCGCCATCGAAGAGGGAGCGGAGCTCTCCGGCGACGTGGTCGAAGCGGCCGTCCTCTACATCGATCTGGTGGGCTCCACGCAACTCGCGGAAAGCCTTCCGCCGCAAGAGGTTGCCGAGGTGCTCAACGACTTCTTCCGGATCGTCGTCGGCGCCGTCGACGAGCGGCAGGGGCTGATCAACAAGTTCGCGGGCGACGCCGCGCTGGCGGTCTTCGGGGCGCCGCTGCGGATGGACTCACCGGCGTCGGCGGCGCTGGCGACCGCGCGTGCTTTGGCCAACAAGCTGCGTCAACTGCCCGTGGACTTCGGTATCGGCGTTTCGGCGGGGCGAGTCTTCGCCGGCAACATCGGTGCCGAAAACCGTTACGAGTACACGGTTATCGGTGATGCCGTCAATGAGGCCGCGCGGCTGGCAGATCTGGCCAAAACTGCGGAGTCACGAATCTTGTGCTCGGCCGCGGCCATCGAACACGCCGATGACGCGGAGCGCGCGCGGTGGTCGGAACGCTATTCCACCGTGCTGCGCGGCCGCTCGGAAGCCACGCAGATCTCGGCCCCGGTCACCTCGTAACTTTGAGCGACCCGATGATCTGGTTGATCTGGCCGGCTGAAGCCGCATCGCCGATGGGTGTCGCACCCAAGAAGATGGTGACCGGTTTGGTGTCGACGGCGACGATGGACAGCGAGTCGCCCTTCACATTGCGCGCGGGGTCGGCGATGGTGACGTCGGCGTCGACCCGGGCGGCCTTGACCCCGTCCACCGTGAGCGACGACGTCTTCGACGGGCCCAGGGTGGGCGACGCGTTGGCATAGCCGGGGCCGCTGGCCACGCATTGCACCAGCTTCGACGCCTGCGCGGAGACATCCATGCTGGAGACGAAGTTGGTGACGGCGACCTCGGCCTGCATCACCCATTGGTTGGCCCCGGGCACCTCTTTGGCAACGCCGACCGCGCCGATGAGGTTCGGGGTCTGGTCGTCCGAGATCGGCATCCATCCGGGCGCTGCGGTGGTCGGGAACGACAGCGCGCCCGCGCTGATCGGGGAGCCGCCTACGGGCTTCTCGCCGCCGGACACGTTGGGGGTGCAGTCGGTCGCGGTTTGCTGGGTGTTGTTCGGTTCCGACGTCGGGGCGCTCTGCGAGGTCGGGGCCGCCGAGGTGCCGCCTGGGGTGGCCGTCTTCGGCTTGTCCGAGTGCCCCAGGGCGAGCGCCAGGATGACCACCAGGGCGATCACGCCGAGCACGGCGATACCGGCAACGATCAGCCAGGGCGCCTTCGAGCGCGGCCCACCCGGCGGCGGTGGTCCGGGCGGATACGGCCCGGGCTGCCAGCCGGGGGGAACTTGCTGGCCGGGTTGGGTGTACTGGGGCGGCTGGTAGGCACCGCCGGGAGGCGGGTAGGGATAGCTGCCACCCTGGGGGTATTGCGGTGGACCGCCCTGCGGGTATTGCGGTGGACCGCCCTGCGGCTGGCCGCCCCAATATGGTCCCTGGCCATGCGGGTTCGTTCCGTAGGGGTCCTGACCATAGGGGTCCTGACCATAGGGACCGCCGGGAGGCACCGTCATCGAATCACCCTCACTCTCGCAACCCCCCAATTATGTGCGTGGTGCATACCGCCGAGCGTGGGGCTTATGTATGGGATTGCGAACGATTTTGTACCTAAGCCCCACATTCGAGATTAGTCGGCCTTGACCTTGGCCATCGCCAACACGTCCAGCCGGCGATCCAGCTCCTCTTCCGTGAGCTTGTCGCCGATCAGGCCGCGGTCGATCACGGTCTGACGGATGGTCTTCTTCTCCTTGAGTGCTTGCTTGGCCACCGCGGCGGCCTCTTCGTAGCCGATGGCCGAGTTCAGCGGCGTCACGATTGACGGCGACGACTCGGCCAGCTCCTTGAGGTGCTCGACGTTGGCCGACAGCCCGACGATGCAACGTTCGGCGAACAGTTTTGACACGTTGGTCAGCAGCTTGAACGACTCCAGGATGTTGCGGGCCATCATCGGGATGTAGACGTTGAGCTCGAAGGCGCCGGACAAGCCGCCGACGGTCACCGCGGCGTCGTTGCCGATCACCTGCGCGGCGACCTGCGTAACCGCTTCGCACAGAACCGGATTCACCTTGCCGGGCATGATCGAGCTGCCCGGTTGCAGGTCGGGTAGGTGGATTTCGGCCAGCCCGGTCAGCGGGCCGGAGCCCATCCAGCGAATGTCGTTGGCGATCTTGGTCAGCGACACCGCGATGGTGCGCAGTGCGCCGGACGCCTCGACCAACCCGTCGCGGGCCGCTTGGGCCTCGAAAGAGTCCTCCGCCGTGCGCAATTCGGTCAGGCCCGTCTCGGAGACCAGCGTCGCGACCACGTTGGCGCCGAAGCCGTCGGGCGCGTTGAGGCCGGTGCCCACCGCGGTGCCACCGATGGCCAGCTCACCCAGCCGGGGCAGGGATGCCTGGACGCGTTCGATGCCTGCCTCGATCTGGCGGGCGTATCCGCCGAATTCCTGGCCGAGCGTCACCGGAACCGCGTCCATCAGGTGTGTGCGGCCCGACTTGACCACCGTGCGCCACTCGCTGGCCTTGGCGGCCAGCGCCTCGTGCAGCACCTTGAGCGCCGGGATGAGGTGACGCACCGCGGCCTCGGTGGCCGCGATGTGGGTGGCGGTCGGGAAGGTGTCGTTGGACGACTGCGACATGTTGACGTCGTCGTTGGGATGCACCTGCACGCCGTTGGCCGCGGCGATGGAGGCGATCACCTCGTTGGTGTTCATGTTGGAGCTGGTGCCCGAGCCGGTCTGGAAGACGTCGATGGGGAACTGGTCGTCGTGTTTCCCGTCGGCGATTTCGGCCGCGGCCGCGATGATCGCGTCGGCCTTCTCCGGCGCCAGCAACCCGAGGTCCTTGTTGACTTGCGCGCAGGCGCCCTTCAGCAGGCCCAGCGCCCGGATCTGAGTGCGCTCCAGACCCCGCCCGGAGATCGGAAAGTTCTCCACCGCGCGCTGAGTTTGGGCGCGCCACAACGCTTTTGCCGGTACCCGGACCTCGCCCATGGTGTCGTGCTCGATCCGGTATTCGGCGTCTTGTGCATCCGGGGCCATGTAATTGTGTTCCTCTTGGTTGGTATTACGGGAGCGGATAGGCGGCGTTGCTGTCGCCGGTGAAGTCGATGGCGGAGTATTCGTTGAGCTTCGAGAGCCGGTGGTAGGCCTCGATCATGCGGACCGTGCCCGATTTCGACCGCATCACGATCGATTGGGTGGTGCAGCCGCCGGGGTAGTAGCGCACGCCCTTGAGCAGGTCGCCGTCGGTAACCCCGGTGGCGCAGAAGAAGACGTTATCGCCGGACACCAGGTCCGTGGTGGTCAGGACCCGCTCGACGTCGTGGCCGGCGTCGAGCGCCTTGCGGCGTTCGGCTTCGTCCTTGGGCGCCAGCTGCGCCTGGATCTCCCCGCCCATGCAGCGGATCGCGGCGGCGGTGATGATGCCCTCCGGGGTACCCCCGATCCCGGCCAGCATGTCGGTGCCTGAGCCCGGTCGGCAGGCGGAGATGGCACCGGCGACGTCGCCGTCGGTGATCAGCCGGATCCGCGCGCCGGTGTCGCGCACGTCTTCGATCAGCTGCTTGTGCCGCGGCCGGTCCAGGATGCACACCGTCATGTCCCGGACCGACAATTCCTTGACCCGGGCGACCGCCCTGATGTTCTCAGCGATGGGCGCGGTGATGTCTAGCACGTGCGCCGCGTCGGGCCCGACCGCGATCTTGTTCATGTAGAACACCGCCGACGGGTCGAACATCGAGCCGCGATCGGCCACCGCCAGCACCGAAATGGCGTTCGGCATGCCCTTGCTCATCAGCGTGGTGCCGTCAATCGGGTCGACGGCGAAGTCGCAATCCGGGCCGTCACCGTTGCCGACTTCCTCGCCGTTGTAGAGCATCGGCGCCTCGTCTTTTTCGCCTTCACCGATGACCACCACACCGCGCATCGAGACGGTGTTCACCAGTTCGCGTATCGCGTCGACAGCTGCGCCGTCGCCGCCCTCCTTATCGCCGCGCCCCACCCAGCGACCTGCGGCCATGGCGCCGGCCTCGGTGACTCGCACCAGTTCCAGGGCCAGGTTGCGGTCCGGGGCTTCACGGCGAGGCCGCGACTGCGACGGGTCCCGGCCGGCGGCGGCGCCTTGAGCTGTCATGGTTGCTGATTGTCCCAGAAGCGGAACCGTGAGCTGGAGCTGGGATACTCGGGGAGTGACCACGCAGCCGCCGAATTCCGAAGGCACCGGCGAGCCGGGTCCCGCACCCAGGCCGGCGAAACCTCGGCTGCTGCAGGACGGCCGCGACATGTTCTGGTCGCTGGGGCCGCTGGTGGTCGGGTGCATCGTGCTGGCCGGTCTGGTCGGGATGTGCTCTTTTCAGCCGGTAGGGACGACCAAGGGCACGATTCCGTCCTACGACGCGTCGGCGGCCCTGCGGGCGGACGCGACCACGCTGGGATTCCCGATCCGACTTCCCCGGTTGCCCGCGGGCTGGCAGCCCAATTCAGGGGGCCGTGGCGGTATAGAAAATGGGCGGACGGACCTATCCACCGGTCAACACCTCAACGCGGCCACGTCGACCGTGGGATACATCAGCCCGACGGGGATGTATCTGAGCCTGACGCAGAGCAACGCGGACGAGGACAAGTTGGTCGGCTCAATCCATCCCTCGATGTTCCCGACCGGCAACGTCGACGTCGCCGGCACCAACTGGGTCGTCTACCACGGCGGGACGGCCGGCGAGCCGGTGTGGACCACCAGGCTCGCCAGCCCGGTCGGCCCCACCCAGATCGCTATCACCGGTGCCGGGAGCACCGATCAGTTCCGTACCCTGGCGGCGGCGACCCAATCGCAGCCGCCACTACCCAGTCGATAGCGAGAAGGGACATCCCAGTGACCGCACCCGAAGCGGACCTTTCTGGCTGGACGGCAGCGCCGTTCACCGGCGCCGGCTATACCCACGACGTCTACCGCAAGGGCGCCGGTCCCGGGGTGGTGCTGATTCCCGAGATACCGGGAATCCATCCCGGTGTGCTGGGGTTGGGCAATCACCTGGTGGACAACGGGTTCACCGTCGCCGTGCCGTCGCTGTTCGGTAAGCCGGGCAAGCCGAAGACAGTCGGCTACACCGTCGACGTCCTCGCACGGGTCTGTGTAGCAAAGGAATTCGCGGCGCTGGCGACCAACAAGGAGCGGCCGGTGGCGCTATTTCTGCGCGCGCTGGCGCGTGACCTGAACGCGTCGACGCCGGGCAAGGGGGTCGGGGTGATTGGCCAGTGCTTCACCGGCGGCTTCGCGCTGGCCGCCGCGGTCGATGACAGCGTGTTGGCGCCGGTGCTCAGTCAGCCGTCGACACCGTTTCCGTTGAGCGGAGCGCAGCGTCGCGATCCCGGGATGAGCGAATCAGAGCTGGCAACGGTCGCCGGTCGTTGCGCCAACGAGGGCTTGTGCGCCATCGGATTGCGATTCAGCGAGGACGGGATGTCCCCGCGCGCCCGCTTCACCACGCTCAAGGAGCGGCTTGGCGATGCGTTCGAGGTCATCGAGATCGATTCGCGCCCGGGCAACCAATACGGCTTCGGCAAGATGGCGCATTCGGTGCTCACCGACGAGGTTCGCGAGGTCGACGGCCAGCCGGCCTACGAGGCCCGCAAGCGGGTGGTCGAGTTTCTCACCGAGAGGTTGACCTAGCTTGGCGATCGACAACTGTGTGGCCGAAACGGATTACGGCCCCGTGCGGGGCGCCTCTGACGGCCGGATCAAAGTGTGGCGGGGTGTTCGCTACGCCGCCGCGCCCGTGGGCGAGCTGCGCTTCCGGGCGCCGGAGCCGCCGCCGCGGCGCACCGAGATGCTCGACGCCACCGCGTTCGGGCCGGCCTGCCCGCAGCCTGCGATTCCCAACGTCCAGCTGGATCTGGGGGCGGCGCAGGACGAGGACTGCCTGAGCCTGAACGTCTGGGCGTCGTCGGACACCCGGCCGGGGGATCGCAAACCCGTGCTGGTGTGGCTGCACGGCGGCGCCTATGTGCTGGGGTCCGGCAGCCAGCCGCTCTATGACGGCCGCAGGTTGGCCGGCGCCGGGGTCATCGTGGTGACGGTCAACTATCGCATCGGTGCGTTCGGCTTTCTCGATCTGTCGTCGTTCAGCACGTCGCGGCAGCGTTTCGACTCGAACATCGGGCTGCGTGATGTGTTGGCGGCGTTGGGTTGGCTGCGGGACAACATCGCGGCTTTCGGCGGTGACCCCGAGCGGGTCACGCTGTTCGGCGAATCCGCCGGGGCGGGGATCGTCACCACGCTGCTCGCCGTCCCAGCGGCCGCCGGACTGTTCGCCGGCGCGATCGCCCAAAGTTCGCCGGCCACATCGGTATACGACAGCGGCAGGGCCCGCCAGATGGCGGAGGTCGTGCTCGAGAAGCTGGATATCACCGCCGCCGAGGTGGGGCGGTTGCGCGACGTGCCGACCGCGGCGCTGGTGTCGGCGACGAACGAAGTGTTCAACGAGGTGCCCGTGCGTAACCCGGGCACGCTGGCGTTCGTCCCGATCGTCGACGGCGACGTATTGACCGACTACCCGGTCAAGGCGGCGCAGGCAGGTCGCTCACATCCGGTGCCGTTGATCGTCGGCACCAATAGGCATGAGGCGGCGCTGTTTCGCTTGATGCGCTCGCCGTTGATGCCGATCACTCCGAGCGCGATCAAGTCCATGTTCGACCAGATCGCCGCCGAACAGCCCGACCTGCAATTGCCCGCCGAGCACGAGATCGTCGCGGCCTATCCCCGAATGCACAGCAAGTCAAGGGGTTTGAGCATCGCGACCGATGTTGGCTTCCGGATGCCGTCGGTGTGGCTGGCCGAGGGGCACAGCAAGGTGGCGCCGGTGTATCTATACCGCTTCGACTACGCGACGCCGCTGCTCAAGCTGTTCCTGGTGCGGGCGGCGCACGCCACCGAATTGCCTTACGTCTGGGGCACTCTCGGCGCGCCCAAAGATCCCACGTTGAAGCTCGGCGGCGCCAAGACGGCCAAAGCGATTTCCCGTCGAGTGCGAACCCGGTGGGTCAACTTCGCTTCGCAGGGCAAGCCGCAGGGCCCGGCCGGCGAGCCGGATTGGACTGCCTACCAGCCCGCCGACCGCGCCTGCCTGGTCATCGATCGGCACGACGAGGTCGTGCACGATCTGGACGGGCCTATCCTGGCCGCGTGGGGCACCGAGATGGTGAGCTTCCGGTAGCCAATTAGCCGGGGTCAGGACTTGCGCGTTAGCCATTTGCGGCGAACGGGTTCTTGCGGGGTTTGCACCAGCTCGACGTCCTTATACACCGCAAGATAGACGTCGAGGGTCGTGACGATCAGGATCATCAGCACCGGGCCGATCACTATGCCCCAGGGACCGAACATGGCGATGCCCGCGAACACCGCGAGCAACATGAGCGCCGAATTCAGCCGGGCGTCTTTGGGAACGAGGATCGGGCGCAAGAAGTTGTCGATGTTGGTGACCACCAGCAGATGCCACAGCACGATGAACGCCCCGCCGACGACGTTGCCGTAGAAGATCATCCCGATGCCGAAGGGAATGGTCACGATTCCACCGCCCAGCGGAATGATCGACAATGCGGTCAGCAGTATCGCGAAAATGAAGAACCCGTGGTGAAATCCCGCGACGTAGATCGACGCGGCGCCGGCGACCCCTTGGCACAGCGCGATGACGAACTGGCCGCTCACGGTGCCGCGCACCATGGCGCCCGCCTTGCGCAGGTACAAATCGGTGACCTCGTCGCCGAGCGGGTTGAGCTGGCCGATCAATGTTCGCACTTTCTCGCGGTTCAAAAGCAGTGCGACAAACACGTACAGAAAGATGATGGCTTGCGTGACGGCGCCGGCGACGCTTCCGGCCGCACCCTGTAGAAATTGCAGGAGCCATTGGCCGACGTGCTGCGCCGCGCTAATCATCGCTTTGCGGAGCGCTTCCGCGGTGAGTGTGATGTGCAGGAACGGAACTCGGGCCAGCAGGTCATTGACCAGGTGCAGGACTTTGTCGCCCAGCGTGCTCGGATCGGTTGTTTTGACCCATTCGGCGACGCTGGTGACCATGCGGGAGATCTGCACGGTCGCCAGCACCACCAAGAGTCCGATCGGTACGGCAACGATGACCAGTGCCGACACCAGGGTGCAGGTGGCCGACAAGCCCGCGCCGAGACGCGTGTTGAACCGGTTGAAAAGTGGGGTGAACAAGTACGCCCCAACCGCTGCCACGACGACGAGGACAAAATAGTTGCGCAGGAAATATGCACCGAACAGCAGGGCGATGATCGTGAACACCGCCACAGCACGTTTCTGAGTGAGCGTGAAATTGGTGTTTAGCGCCGCTGTCCGCGTCGGTGTCGAGCCCGTTTCGGTCATGGCCTTTTCTACCGCGAAAGCACACCTTGGGTGTCATGCTTTGCTGATCAGCCTTCCAACTCTGGAGGAGCAATGAGTCCTGAAGAGGTCGTGCGTGCGAAGTTGGACGCGTGGGCGACATTGGATGCCGAAAAGATCCTTAGCTATTTCAGCGACGAGGCGGTCGTGGTGGATCCCATAGGCACTTACCGCGGGCTAGGCGAGATACGGCAGGCGGTCGAGGGCTACGTGAAACGCATGGACCACGCGGATATTCAAGTCTTGAACGTCGCGCTGAACGATCACCTTGTGATGGTGGAGCGTGTCGACCGCTTCATCTATGACGGCAAGAATGTGTCTGCTCGCTGCATCGGAACTTTCGAGGTGGTCGGCGACAAGATAATCGCGTGGCGCGATTACTTCGACATGCCCTAGCGCGTTACTCCGGTGGCGGCGCGGTCACGACCGACGTCAAGTGCGGATGAGCGGAAGCCTTGACCTGCTCGAAGAGGTCTTTGTAATACGGCAGGCATTCCGCCATGGCCTGCTCGGTGGTGAACAGCGGTCGGTAGCCAAGGTCCCGCTGCGCCTTGGCGATCGAAAAGTTGTTGTCGAGGTAAAGCCGTTCTATCGCAAGGGGTTCCAGTGGCGGCTTGGGCAACCCGAAGCGGAAGTGCAACCACTGCCACGCTGACATCACGTCGCGCACTAGCCGGCCCGGAACCCGCATTCGAGGCCAGGGCTGGCCACACGCGGTGACGATCGGCTGTGCGAATTCGAACATGTTGATCGGCTCGCCGTCGTTGATGAAGTACACCTGCCCGGGTGCGGTGCCGCCAGGCACCAGGTGCTCGGCGGCCAAGATGAAACCGTGAATCAGGTTGTGCACGTAGGAGTTATCGAGTTTGGCGTTCTTGCTTCCGACCAGCACCTTGACGTGGCCCGCGACCACGCTTTCGAAGAGCTTGCGAAACATCGTCTGGTCGCCGCGTCCCCAGATGCCGCTGGGCCGGATGGAACACGTGAGCATGCCGTCTTGGCCGTTCTGTGACAGCACGAACTTCTCGGCGACCACCTTGGTTTCGGTGTACAGGTCGTTGAACCGTTCGGTGTAGGGCAGCGTCTCGTCGCCGCCGGAGATGCGCTGGCCGCCCATCACCACGCTGTTGGAGGCGGTGTAGACGAATCGCTTGACTCCGGCCTTCTGCCCGGCGCGCACCAGGTTCTTGGTGCCCTCGACGTTCACCGCATAGCTGCGGTTTCGGTAATCCTCGGTCACCGACGCGCCGCCCATCAACTCGATGATCGCCGCGGTGTGAAACACGGTGTCGATGCCGTCCACCGCCGCGGCACAGACGCCCGCGTCGGTGATGTCGCCCTGCAACACCTGCAGCTTCGGATGCTGTGGCAGGGGCGACGGGGCGCGGTCGAACGACCGCACCTGGTATCCGCGGTCGAGCAGCGTGGTCACCAGGTTCGCGCCGACGAAGCCTGAGCCGCCGGTGACCAGGACGCGTCCGATTTCGGTTCGCAACGATGCATCACCCATCCGGCGAGCATAACTGAAACGTGTTTCAAGACGGAAGGAACGTGTCTCCCGGCCGGGGCGGGATCAGCTCTCTTCGGCCTCGGCGGCGGCAAGCGCGTCGGCGATCCGCTGGCGCGCTCCAGCTAAGTGCTCCTCACACCGTTTTGCCAGCTTTTCGCCTCTTTCCCACAGCTGCAGCGACGCTTCGAGGTCGAGTCCGCCTTGCTCGAGCTGCCGCACGACTTCAATGAGTTCGTCCCGGCAAATTTCATAGCCCAGCTCACTAATAGGTGTAATTGAGCTCTCCTCACGAACCATCGATCCGTCCTTCGCTCACTGCCGCGACGGCGCCGTCGGCAACCCGTACTCGCAATCTGGCGCCGGCCGGAGCGTCGTCGACGGACCGCAGCACTCCGCTCGCCGTCTGCACCACCGCGTAGCCACGGGCCAACGTGGCTGCCGGGCCCAGCGTGGCCAGCCGCGCGGCCAGATGACCGACGCGGTCGGTTTCGGCCGCGACCAGCCTATTGACGTCGCGGCGAACCGCCGACCGGGCGCGGTGTACTTCCTCGGCGCGCGCGTCGAGGGCCTTGAGGGGCTCGGCCAGCACCGGGCGGCTGCGTAACTGGGCCAGCGCGCGTTGTTCGCGCGACACCCAGTTACGCAGTGCCTGCGCGCTGCGCCGCCGCAGGTCGTCGAGGAGCTGCTGCTCGGCGACGGTATCCGGGACCACCTTTTTGGCCGCGTCGGTGGGGGTGGCCGCACGCAGATCGGCGACCAGGTCGCACAGCGGGTTGTCGGGTTCGTGTCCGACCGCGCTGATCACCGGCGTGCGGCAGGCCGCGATCGCGCGGCACAGTGTCTCGTCGGAAAACGGCAGCAGGTCTTCGACGCTGCCGCCGCCGCGGGCCAGCACGATCACGTCGACGTCGGAGTCCTGGTCGAGCTCATGCAACGCCTCGACGATCTGCGGAACGGCATTGACCCCTTGTACGGCGGCGTGCCGTACGGCGAACCGCACCGCGGGCCAGCGGGCGGCGGCCACGGTCGTGACATCTCGCTCGGCATGGCTCGCCCGGCTGGTGATCAAACCAATGACGTTGGGCAGGAACGGGATTGGCCGCTTTAGTCGTGGGTCGAAGAGTCCCTCAGCGTCCAACAGCCGACGCAGCCGGTCGATGCGTGCCAGTAATTCCCCGATACCGACTGCGCGAATCTCACTGAGGCGCAAGGAGAATGTGCCGCGCCCGGTGTAGAACGAGGGCTTCCCGCACACCACCACCTGAATGCCTTCGGCCAATTTCACCGGCGCACGCGCGACCAGGTCGCGCGAACACGTGACGGTCAGGGACATGTCAGCGGCCGGGTCGCGCAACACCATGAACACGGTCTTGGCGTCCGGTCGCATGTTGACCTGCGCCAGCTGACCCTCGACCCACACGGTGCCCAGCTTGTCGATCCAGCTCGCGACCCGGATCGCGACCGCGCGAACCGGGAAGGGGTTCTCGGCCGAATTTCCTTGGGTCACTTCGCAGTCGCGCGGGTGATCCTGTTGGCGAGCAGCGTCTGGAACGGGGCGCGGGCCTTAGTCTCCTGCTCGTAGGCCAGCAGGGCTTCGAGTTCGTCGACGTCCAGCGATTGCAGCCGGGCCCGGAGCTGGGCCAGCGTCAGGTTCGGATAGTCGAGGTCGGCTGCCACCGCCGGCGCCGGAATGGTCGCCTTGGCCTTCTTCGCTTTCTTGGCGGGCGCCGGTGTGGTCGGGGCCTCAGCTTCCGATACCGAGTACAGGGCGAACCGTCCCTCGGCCCGGCGGTCGCCGTCGGCGCCATCCAACGTCGCGAAGCTCCCGTCGGCATCCTCGGGCAGGTCCTCGTCGAACGTCGCCCACTCCGGCTTCTCGTCCTTCGGCGGAAAGATCGACTCCAGCGTGCTGTCGCCCTTGATTACCAGCTCGGCCAGGTTCTGTTGGCACAGCATCACCAGGTGCGCGGCCTGGCTGACCAACGTCATCGGGTACATCAGGATCGTCTTCGGAAGCTTCATCGTCTCCTCGACGGCGACCGTCGCCGCGCCGACCAGTAGCCGAACCCCATACGGTGCAGTCGCCATGAGTCCAGATTAGGCGACCACCGGCAGCACGATTCCCGTGGCCGGGCCCAGGTGGATCTCTTGGCCGCCGGGGGGCTGGTAGCCGCTAGGGGTGCCGTAGAGGCCATAGATCGGGTCGGTCGGTCCCGCCCCGGCGTAGATGTCGTCGATCCAGCCGGTGGCCAAGGTGTACACGGCGGCGGTGTTGCCGCCCGGGGAGTACTTGATGAGCGCCTGCGCCAACAGGTCGACGACGGGTTTGTCGCCGAGCAGCGAGTCGACGTGCGAGCCGTTGACCAGCTCGACCCCGACGAACTGTCCCGGGTACAGGCTGACCAGTTCATTCGTGGTGCCGCCGTAGGCGTTCCACGCCTGGGGCGGCGCGGCCACCACATAGTCGGGGATGTTCAACGTCTGCAGGTTGGCGACCGCGGACCCGAAGGCCGAGGAGCTGTTGGCGACCCCGTCGAACATCACCACACCGAGAAGGTGGTTGTTGGCGGTGTTCGCACCGAGGTCGGCGACGTAATAGCCGCCGGCCAGCGTGGCGAGGCCGCCGCCGGCGGAGTGTCCGGCCAACATGAAATTTTGCGGCAGGGTGCCGTGGTAACCGGCCTGGCTCGCGCTGGTGTTCAGCGCGGTCTCGTTGCCCAGGAACAACGTTGCGACGGCCTGCTGCATCTGCGTTCCACTTAGCGAAGCCCCGCCGGGCAACGGAAATGACGACACGGTGGGGACGACCACGATGCTGTCCGTGCCCTCCGCCAGGGCGATGGCCAGATCGCCGTACCAGCCGCCCGTTCCAAGGAAGCCATGCTGCAGATAGATGACACCGCGGGCATCCACCGAGCCGTCTGCCTGCGTCGGGAAATACCAGCGCGCCGGGGCGTCGTAGCCGTGCGGACCGACCGGAATTTCCAGGTAGGAGGTCCCCTCCCGAACCCCGGTCACGCCGTTGGGGGTTCCCGGTCCGGGCGATACACCGCCGCTGCCAGTCCCGAGGGTGCCGTTGAAGAAGTCGGTGATCAGCCTGCCGCCCAGGCCGGGGCCGGTGGTTCCGGTGACGACCGGCCCGACGGCCTGTTTGCCGAAGAGCGGTTGCCCCGTCAGATAGATGAAGGGTGAGAAGAACCCCTGGTCGAAGAACTGCTGCTGCAGCCCCCGCACCAGCAGTGACACATTTGAGGCCTCGCTGGCCGCATAGTTGGCCCCCGCGGTGCTCAACGCGTGCCCGAACTGGGTGTGAAACTGCGCCGCGTGCGCGGTCAGCGTCTGAAACTCTTCGGCGTAGTTGCCGAAAACATTCGCGATGGCCGCCGACACTTCGTCATGAGCCGCCGCGACGAGTTCGGTCGTCGAAGGCGCCGCGGCGGCGGTGGCCCCTTTGATGGTCTCCCCGATGCCGGTCAAGTCTTGCGAGGCCAAGGCAACGGCCTCGGGTGCTGCGACCACGTACGACGACATTATCGGATGCTATCCCGGTCGAGGCGCCAGCAGGCCAGATTAAAAAGGTGGTGGGTCGTGGTCGGGTGGGGCGGGTCCGGGTTGGGCGGCGAGTCGGGCTTCGCGGTTGGCTCGTCGTTCGGTGGCCACGCGGTATTGGCGGGCTTTGGTGCGGGTGCGGTGGCGTTTGGGCATTTTGGCGGCGCGGTCACCGCAGTAGTCCTGGGGGGTGGGTCGGTTTGGGGGGTGGGGATGCCGCCGACGGCGTAGCAGAGGCTGGGGAACAGCAGGGCGCTGCCGGGGGTGGTGACGTGGGTGTTGCCGCCCGGGCTGGTCAGGATCAGGGTGCCGTCGGCGAGTTGTTGTTCGCGCCAGCTCCAGAAGGTTTTTAAAAGGTGGTGCAGCTTGCAGTAGCACTTGATGTTGGCGGCATGGGTTTTGCCGCCTTGGGCGTAGGGGACGGTGTGGTCGAGTTCGCAGCACCAGGCGGGGACATCGCAGCCGGGGAAGCGGCAGGTCAGGTCGCGGGCGCGGACGAAGTCAGCCAGGGCTTTGGAGGGGGTGTAGCCGGGTTCGGGTGGCGTGTAGCCGGGGTGGACCAGCGGCACCAGTTTGGCGGAGGCGGCGAGCTCGGTGAGCAGTTCGGGGGGGATCAGACCGTCGGCGCTGATCTCGGCCGCCGGTGCCTCACTGGTGCCGTTGAGGGTGTCCTGGGAGGCGATGACGTGGATGGTCACCGGCGAGGCGGGCTTTTTACCGGCGGCGCAGTTGGGGCGCCGGCAGCGGCAGCCCAGGCGGTCGGCGCCGGCGGCCAGCGCCCCGAGCGCGTCGGCGCGGCGCTCTGCTTGGGTGCGTGGGTCGTGCTCACACACCGTGGCGGCCAAGGCATTCAAGCGTTGGTCTAGGGCGTGGGCGTCGGTGGAGAAGAGGCTGCCGCCGATCTCGCAGATCCCCTCCTGGGCCGGTGAGATCCAGATCTCGCGTCCCGCGTGGCGTTCCTTGCGGCGGCGCACCGCGTCGGCGTCGACGCGGGCCACGATGGCATCGACTTTGGCGGCCAGTCGCCCGCGGGTCAGCGAGGGCCAGCGGCCCACGTTGAGCGCGATCCGCTGATCGACTCTGGCGAGCACGTCGGCGTCGACGATCAGGTCGGTGCGCGAGGCGATCGTGGAAAACGCGTGATAGCCGATGTCCCCGGCGGCGAACACCCGGGCGACTTGGGGGAGTCGCTCGTGCATGTCGCGGGCGTATCCGACCCGCTCGAGGGCCAGGGGTTGCGAGATCCGCAACCCCGCGGCCACCTCGGCGGCCACGGCCTCCATGATGTCGACCGCCCAGGCCTCGGTGTCTGCGGACTGCGCGAGCCGATGCCGAAACAACCGGCCGATCGCGCCCAGCTGCGCGGCCACCGCCTGGTTCTCGATGCGCACCGCGGTGGTGATCTCGTCCATGCAGTCGCCCGAACCCCACCGCACTCCGGATACTCCGCTGTGTTCAGCGCTGCCATCGATCCGCGCGAACAAGCTTATTTGGAGAGAACAGCAGTGGGCGTCAGCTCGGATAGCCTGTCGACGTTGGAAGGCAGAAACTATGTCGAAATTTCACCGCCTACGACCGCCGTTCGGACTCGCTGCCCGGTGCCCTACTGAGTCCGCCGGGCTGCTCAAAACTCAACCAGTTGCAGTCGAGCTTGTCGCAGGCCAATTCCGGGACCGATTCACTGGTATTGACGCCGCGCTATGTCCAGGTCACCACCCCGCCGACGTCGAGCGGTGCTCTTCGGCGACTTCTACCGTGGTATTGATCTATGCGTTTGTGCGCGGGCGAGAGTGGATTCGGCTCCCTGACCGTCTTCTAGGCGGGAATGGTCGATATCGGCCGCAGGCGTCTACCGGGCAGTCGGACCTGTTGGGCGACGCGCCGCTCTGTTCACCTGGCATGCGCGTCCGGAGTCGGCCTATGCCTTCGAATGGGTCGATGGTGGCAAAGTCATTCGCCGTCCAACCTGCCCTACCTGTGGTGACTCTGCTTCGTTGCGCGAATGTCGCGAGGGCATCCGTTCATCGGCGAGCGCACTCGTGGGCGGTCGTGACTTCGCAAAGCGCCCAAACGTTCCCAGTCGCTACGCTGGAGCCCATGCCGCCGACTGTTGACATGGGAATACCCGGTGCCTCCAGATCGGTGACAGAAGGTCCCACCGAAAAGCGGGTTCTCCTCGCGGAGCCTCGCGGGTACTGCGCCGGGGTGGATCGCGCCGTCGAGACCGTCGAGCGTGCCCTGGAAAAGCATGGCGCCCCGGTCTATGTGCGCCGCGAGATCGTGCACAACCGGCACGTCGTCGACACCCTGGCAAAAGGCCGGCGCGGTTTTCGTCCAGGAGACCGACGAGGTTCCGGAAGGCGCCTTCGTGGTGTTCTCCGCGCACGGCGTCGCCCCGACGGTGTATGCCGCGGCCGCCGAACGGAACCTGCACACCATCGACGCCACCTGCCCACTGGTTACCAAGGTGCACAACGAGGCTCGGCGATTCGCCCGCGACGACTACGACATCCTGCTGATCGGCCACGAGGGCCACGAGGAGGTCATCGGAACCGCCGGAGAGGCGCCCGAGCATGTACAGCTGGTCGACGGGGTCGGACGCCGTGGACACCGTGACGGTCCGCGACGAGAACAAGGTCATCTGGTTGTCCCAGACCACGCTGTCGGTCGACGAGACGATGGAGATGTCGAGCGGCTGCGTCAGCGGTTCCCGAAGCTGCAGGACCCGCCCAGCGACGACATCTGCTACGCGACGCAGAACCGGCAGGTTGCCGTCAAGGCGATGGCACCCGAATGCGAGCTGGTCATCGTCGTCGGGTCACGCAATTCGTCGAACTCGGTGCGGCTGGTCGAAGTGGCGCTGGGCGGCGGCGCCCGGGCCGCTCACCTGGTCGACTGGGCCGACGACATCGATCCGGCGTGGCTCGAAGACGTCACCACGGTAGGCGTCACCTCCGGTGCGTCGGTGCCCGAGATTCTGGTGCAGGGCGTATTGGAACGGCTGGCCGACTGTGGCTACGGCGTGGTGCAGCCGGTGACGACGGCTCAAGGAGACGCTGGTGTTCGCACTGCCACGCGAGATTCGGCTCAGGTTTCTGAAGAAGAACTGACACGAAAATTGGGTGAGGGCAACGGCTGACCCGGCTCGGTAATGAGTCACGCGGTGTTGCTGAGTGGCTCGAGGGCGACCCGGTATCCGAGCGGTTTCGAGCTGGCTGATCGCTCGGGCCTTTGTTTGGGCGGGTACGGCGTGCGGTGTAGTAGTTAGCGCCGGGGTCGCGGTAGAAGTCGCCGTTGACGAGGAGGTTCCAGGCGGCGATCACCATGGCGTGTTCGACGGCGACGATGCGCGCGCATGGGGCCGCGTCGGGTGGCGATGCGTTTGTACTTCGCCGGAGAAGTAGGTGTTCTTTCGAGCGGGCGGCCGAGAGTGCGGCGATCCCGAGGGCGCCTTTGAGGTAACGATTGCCGGGTCGGGTCTTGGTCGATTTGACCCGGCCGGCGGATTCGTTGGATCCGGGCGACAGTCCGGCCCAGGAGGCCAGGTGCCCGGCGGTGGGGAACACGGCCATCTCGGCGCCGGTCTCGGCGATGAATACCTCAGCGACGATCCGGGAGAAGCCCGGGATGCTCACCAGCAGGTCCCGGGCCGCTGTAAAAGGTTCGATCGCCTCGTCGATGTGGGCGTCCAGGCGGGCGATGTCGGCGGTAGTGGGCGTCGATGCGGTCGAGGAACAGTCGGGTCATGAACCTGTGGTGGTCGCTGAATCGTCCGGTCAGCGCCTCGGTCAAGAGCCGGTATCTTCGACCGCATCCGGCGCTGGGCCAGCTCAGCGATCACGGCGGGGTCGCGTTCTCCGGCGATCAGCGCTTCGAGCATCGCCCGCCCGGAGACGCCAGTGATGTCGGTGGCTACTGAGGACAGTTTGATCCCGGCGTCTTCGAGCAGTTTCTCGAGCCGCTGCACCTCGCGGGTGCGTTCGCGGGTGATGACGGTGCGGGTGCGGGTCAGGTCCCGCAACTGCCCGCACCGGTGGTGGCGGCACGAACGAGGCCCGCACTAATCCATGAGCACCCAGGTCGGCTAGCCAGGCCGCGTCGGACACATCGGTCTTGCGGCCGGGCACATTACGTACTCGACTTGGCGTTGACCAGGATCACCTCCAGTGCGTCGTCGAGCAGGTAGTAAAACGGTTTCCAGTAGTCGCTGGTCGACTCAATCACCACACAGCTGACCTTCGCCGCGACCAGGTGCTCACGCAGAGCCAGGATCTGGCTAGTTGTTGCACCCCAGGTCGTCACCGTCGCTGAGCGTGTCCTACGCCCCTGACCCTGAATGCGGACACAGACTTTCGCGTCCGTCTTCGAGCAGTCGATTCCCGCACACCGCGGGTGAAGGACATCCATCACACACCACCGATCCTATTTTCCCTATCGCTTGATCTACTTGTGTGGGTACGTGTTTCGGAGAGGGCGGGTAATAATCAGGAATCTGACACTCGTGCTCTAACGGCAACATTCCACGGTTCCCGTGGACATGATCGGGCCCTCCGCCCCAAGCTAGCCTGCGGGCTCACCGGCAACATAGTCCGAGCGGGGTCGACCGAAACACCAGACCAGCATCACGCGCCACACCCACTCGGGGCAATCAGTGTGGACTCAGCCACCCGCTCGACACGCGCCCACCAGCACATTTTCGTCCCCCACGGCGGAGCGCAGCGCCCCTGAGCAGCTTAGCCAGGAACTAGCCCTCGTATTCCCAGGAGCGCGATCGACCGCGGCGCTCGGGACGGGGTTCGTCGTCGTAGGGGTCTCGGTGTGCGTCCCGCGATGCTGACCCGCGGTAGCGGACCTGCGAGATCGGGTGATGGGTCGGGCCGGCGCCGTTCGCGGCGCGACGACGGGGCGGCTCGTACGGCTCGTAGGAGTCGTAGGGGCTGAAGTCGCCGTACGGATCGAAGCCGCGGCCGGCTGGCCGCTCGTAGGTACTGCGCCGCCCGTATTGGTCGCGGCGGGGTTCCCGTGGTGCCTGGGCGTTCGGGTCATAGTCGCCGGCCGGCCTCGGTCGGCGCCGCGGCCGACGCTCGTTCGGATCGAAATCGCGGGTCGAGCCGCGGCGGCTGCTCTGGCGTCGCCGCTCGCCCGGTGTGTCGTAGTCCTGCTCCCGCGGGGTTCGAGAGTGGCGGGAGCGGGTTCCGGCGGATCGTCGGTCGGGTCCCTGCGCGGGCCGACTGCTGCGGGCCGGCCGACTGCGACGCTCGACCGCCTTTGCCGGCTCGCTGTCGGCAGACGAATCGTCGTCCTCGTCGTCGCGGCCCAGTAGCGAGGCCAGCTTCGCGACGACGCCGCTGATGACGGACTTTGACTCCGTCGGTTCCGGGGTGTCAGCCACCTCGTCCGTGGTCGTGCGGTGCGTCAGCCCGAAATACCACCTGATCAGGCCGATCAGCAGCACACCGCCGGCCGTGCCCAGCATCAGCGGGAAACGCTCGATGAGGGGATAGCCGCAGTTGATCAGGAGGTCTTTGAGGTTGCCCACCTTGCCGCCGTGAAAAAGCCAGTAGGCGCCGGGTACCGCGCAGAAAAGGATCAGCGGCGGCTGGATGACGGCGGTGAACACCCCCGATTGCCGGACAACCAGCACGGCCACCACACAGCCGGCTACATAAAGGAAGGAAAAGACGTCGGTAAGGTCCTTATGGCCGGATCCGGCATCGATCGCGTAGCCGATTGCCGTCGCGGTCGTGGCGATAAGCAGGGCTGCCCACCATGGCAGACCCGGGATATTCGGGTGGATGGAGCGATGGGAAGGCTCCACCGCTGCCCCCGCCCGCTGTGCTGACACAGTAGAACCGTACCGGTAATGGGCCAAAGCCCTGTAAATACCTTGTAGCGATGCCTGGGCGCGCGCGCGCGGTCGCCTAGACTTGGCTCCCTGTGAGCCTGAGCCTGGGAATCGTGGGTCTGCCCAACGTCGGCAAATCGACGCTCTTCAACGCCCTGACCCGGAACAACGTCGTGGCGGCCAACTATCCGTTCGCCACGATCGAGCCGAACGAGGGTGTGGTCGCGCTGCCCGATCCGCGACTCGACAAGCTGGCGGAGATGTTCGATTCCGAGAAGATCGTGCCGGCGCCGGTGACGTTCGTCGACATCGCCGGAATCGTGAAGGGTGCCTCCGAGGGCGCAGGGCTTGGCAACAAGTTCCTGGCCAACATCCGCGAGTGCGACGCGATCTGCCAGGTGGTGCGGGTGTTCGCCGACGACGACGTCGTGCACGTCGACGGCAAGGTCGACCCGAGCTCCGACATCGAGGTGATCGAGACCGAGCTGATCCTCGCCGACATGCAGACCCTGGAGAAGGCTGTCCCGCGGCTCGAGAAGGAAGCCCGAAACAACAAGGAGCGCAAAGCTGTGCATGAGGCGGCCGTCGCCGCGGAGGCTGTGCTGAACTCGGGCAAGACGCTCTTCGCCGCGGGTGCGGACGCGTCGCTGCTGCGCGAGCTGAACCTGATGACCACGAAGCCCTTTCTGTACGTGTTCAATTCGGACGAATCAGTGCTGACCGACGACGCGCGCAAGGCCGAGCTGTGCGCGCTGGTCGCGCCTGCCGACGCGGTGTTTCTCGACGCGAAGATCGAGGCTGAACTGCAAGAGCTGGACGACGAGTCCGCCGCCGAGCTGCTCGAGTCGATCGGGCAGACCGAACGGGGCCTGGACGCGCTGGCCCGGGCCGGCTTTCACACCCTCAAACTGCAGACCTACCTGACGGCGGGCCCAAAAGAGGCGCGCGCGTGGGTGATTCATCAGGGCGATACCGCGCCCAAGGCCGCCGGGGTGATCCACACCGACTTCGAGAAGGGCTTCATCAAGGCCGAGATCGTGTCCTACGACGATCTGATCGCCGCCGGCTCCATGGCGGCGGCCAAGGCGGCCGGCAAGGTCCGGATGGAAGGCAAGGACTACGTGATGGCCGACGGCGACGTGGTCGAGTTCCGGTTCCAAGCAACGTCTGGTCAACCGAAGAAGTAGCAACCGGTCGTGCCGGACGACCTCGCGCCCAAGTTAGCTGGACATCGCAATGCCGGGATGCCGTGTGGCATCATTGAGTGCATCAATTGATGCTGGTGGAGGTGCCGATGCGGACGACTGTCTCGATCGATGATGCCCTGCTGGCCAAGGCGGCCGAGCTGACCGGAGTGACCGAAAGCGTCGCTCTGCTGCGGCAAGGGCTGCAGACGCTGATCCGGGTGGAGAGCGGTCGGCGGTTGGCCGCACTTGGGGGCACTGATGAGCAGGCAACTGCCGCACCGCGTCGGAGGTCCGCGGCGAAGTGATCCTGGTCGACACTTCGATTTGGATCGACCATCTCCACCGCACCGAACGCCGCCTCGTTGAGCTGTTGGCCAATGACGAGGTCGGATGCCACGACCTCGTGATCGAAGAGCTCGCCCTGGGCTCGCTCCGGAAACGGGTTGAAATCCTCGACCTACTCGCGAACCTCAACCGGTTTCCCGAGGTACAGCACCACGAGATTCTCCACTTGGTCGAACGAAAGGGACTGTGGGGCAGAGGGCTCAGCGTCATCGACGTTCGGTTGCTCGCCTCAGCTGCGCTTGTGGGTGGAGCTCGACTTTGGACTCGTGACAAGCGATTGAAGGCTGCCTGTGACGACGCCGGTGTCGCGGTGTTTGGGTGAGTTTGTGACGTTCGCCGGCGACGTGGTGGAGTTCCGCTTTCAAGCAACGTCTGGGCAACAACCGAAGAAGATAAGCTCTTTTAACTGGACAGGTGTCCAGCTATCGTGACCATCACGTTGATGGGAACGGAGATGGCAGAGGTGAGCAAGGTACCGAGCCGCAAGGCTCGCTTGGCGCACGCGTCCAAGCATGCCGATCTGTGGAATGCAGGCAAGAAGGACGAGTGGGTCGCATCGTGGCGCACCATTTGCCCCGGCGAGGTTCGCATGTTCGATCCCGTCGGCACGGAGGAGAAGCACGGTTTCGCAGCCGCTACGTCGGACGCCTTCGACATGTTCCAGTCGATTCTCAAGATCAAGATGATCACCGTTCAGGTCAACGGCAACGAGATGGCCTGGGTATGCGAGAACCACTTCGGCACCGAGCCGAACGTGGGTGTTGCATACGGCATCGAGACGTTCGCGTGGGACGACGACGGGAACCTGCTCATCAAGACCTACTATCCGATGCCGGAATCCGTAGGTACGGAAGCCGATCCCTATGCCCATCTGTTGGAGGGGCAGAAGTAGTCCAGACGGACGGGGATGTGGTGGAATTCCGATTCAACGTCTAGGGGCGTTCCGATTTAGTCCACGCTAGAATTCTGTACATGACCACGCTGCCGCTCGCTGAGGTCCGCGCAAACCTGTCCAAACTCGTTGACGAAGCGGTGCGAACGCACCAACGCATCGAGGTCACCCGCAAGGGCCGGCGAGCGGCAGTGATCCTCAGTGCCGACGACTACGACTCGCTCATGGAGACGCTCGATATCTTGAGTGACCCCGACCTGATGAGCGAGCTTCGCCAAGGACAGGCAGACGTCGCGAGGGGCGACTTTCACACCCTTGACGATGTGACCAAGGAGATGCGGGCCAAGGGGCGATTGCCCGAGTGACCTATGAAGTGGTCTTGTCGCCAGGGGCACGCAGGGCCTTGGCGGAACAACTTCCAGAACCAGTCGCCGCAGCATGTTTTGCATTCATCGCAGGACCACTTGCGGAAAATCCTCGCCGAGTCGGCAAGCCGCTTCGGAACGAACTGGCCGGAACCTACGCAGCTAGGAGGGGCGAGTTCCGCGTGATATACGACATCGACGACAACAGGATTCGCGTCGAGTTCATTTCGATTCGTCATCGGCGGGACGCATACCGCAAATGACAACTGGTTGCCCAACGCAATACGGCAAAGTTCCGCAGTCAGCGCTGCGGACTGGACGTGCACGTGTGCGTGTTCCTGGCCTGAGACCGATGTTCGCGTCGAAGGCGTCTGCACGCAAACATCTTTGAGGGCAAAGCGGCATTACCCTTCCGCAGAGAACACGTCGACCGGACGCACGAGCGTCAACATCACCAGCGGGATTTGACGGCTAGTTGACTGTTGATAGGTAAGGTACGGTGGATACAGATGGGCCATATAAGCCCAAACATGATGCCGCTCTTCACCTTCGGGCTCCCGCCAGGTAGCTTCGAATGCTTGGGTGGCGATCTGCACTCCGATTGTGTTGCTCGCCAAGATATTTAAATACCACCCCGGATGCGTGTCGGCGCCGCCCTTGGATGCGACAATCACGATCTCGCCACCGACGTTGCCGTAGATCAAGGGTCGGACATAGACCTTCGCCGACTTGCGCCCGACACACTTGATCAAGCAGTGCGTGGTCATCGCACGCCCTCCGACGGCGGTGACATCCATGATGTGGCCACGGGTGCCACCGGAAGTCAGATATGTCTCGAGGTGCTTGCTGATCCAGTCGCTGCGCGCCGCTCGGATCGCTGCGGCATCGGCGTCGGCCATGGTGACTCCTGAACGTTGACGGGGCGAAGCTGACCAAGGATGTCGGGGGGTCTGCCTAGCATCCTGCTCAAAGGGCGCCGCGCCTAACGGTACCGACATCAGATTTAGGGGGACCGCATGAAATTCATTTCAACCCGAATCATCACGGCCGACGTCAATCGGCTCGTCGAGTTCTACGAGCTGGTCACACAGGTCTCCGCGCTATGGGGGAACGAGCTCTTCGCCGAGATTCCGACTTCGATCGGCACGCTGGCCATCGGTAGCGACAAGACCGTCCCGCTGTTTGGCGAGGGGTCAGCCGAACCGGCGACCAACCGGAGCGCGATCCTGGAGTTCATCGTCGAGGATGTCGACGCGGAATATGAGCGGCTCCGAGAGCACGTCGCCGAGGTGGTGACGGCGCCGACGACGATGCCGTGGGGGAACCGTGCGTTGTTGTTCCGGGACCCGGATGGAAACCTGGTCAACCTGTTCACGCCCGTCACCGATGAGGCGAGGGCCAAGTTCGGCGTTTGACGGCGCCCAAAGGACTTGGTCCGAATTGACCACCCAACGTCAGGTGGGCGAGTAATCGAAGATCGTGGTTCCGGTGCCGCTGGGGCTGTAGTCGACGTACACCGGTCCCTGGGAGTACGGCTCGAATCCGGTATTCATCGTGTCGAACGAAGAGAACGTGACCGACGGCTTGTTCGTTGCGGTGGTGGTGTAGGAGTACAGCTCCTGATGGTCGCTGTTGTAGACCGTGATCTGCGTGCCCGTCGGCACGCTGTAGCCGCCGCCGACCAATGCCGACGGGATGCTGCCATAGACACCGCCGGAATCGATGAAAGTGCCTGGGACGCTGTGCAGTTGCCCGCCATTGATCTGTACGTACAGGTCGCTGACCGGCGCACCGGAGGTGGAGGTGACGGCGGGCAGCGGGTTGGGACCGAATTGCAGGTAGCCGCGCGGTTCGTTGATGAGGACGCCCTGATTGAGATCTCCGGGCAATCCCGTGACCGGTGACGTCGGGCCCGGGCCTCCCGCATTCACACCGATGCCCATGATGCCGGCTCCACCGTCGGCGCCGGCAAAGAGCCGAAACGAATACGGGAACGAGAAGAAGACGACATCGACAGGCGTCGAGGAGACGATGCCGTTTCCGAAGTTCACCGTCGTGTCGAACTTGAGGTAGTAGTAGGTCAGCCCGCCGCCGTAGGCGCCGCTGCCAATGCCGGTCGGCATGCCGAGGTTATACGGCCCGATCTCGCGCAGCGGGATGACGAGACCGGTGGATCCGGTGTCCACCACCACGGGCACACTCGGACCGCCGTCGACCGAGATGTTCACCATCGGCATGTTGTCTTGATACATGTGCAGCGACACGCCCCCGGTCTCTAAAGGTGTCCCGGAGCGCCCGCCGGTCCCGAAGTGGCCAATCAACCGCCCGGCCCTACCTCCGGCCCCACCGGCCGCGTTGAGTCCACCGGCGCCGCCGTTTCCGCCCGACCCGATCAGACCCGCGCCGCCGCCGGCTCCGCCCGCGCCGCCGGTGCCGCCGGCCCCGCCGTTACCGCCGTTGCCGGCGATCAGTCCGGCGTGACCACCTTTGCCGCCGGCTTGTCCATCCGCGCCCGACCCGCCGTCGCCGCCGTTGCCGAAAAACCAGCCGGCGTTTCCGCCGGCCTGCCCGGTCCCTGCCTTGCCATCGGCGCCATTGCCGACCAGCGGGCGCCCCGTCACGGCCTTCCACGGCGAGAACCACTGCGGCGACCCATTGGCTGCCTCGGTGGCCGCGTAGGCGCCGGCCGCGCCGCCCAGGGCCCGCACGAACTCGGCATGAAACGCGCTGGCCTGCGCGCCGAGCGCGCGAAAGGCCTGGCCGTACTTGGTGAACAGCGCCGCGGTCGCCGTCGAGACCTCATCGGCGCCGGCAGCGAGCAACCCGGTGTTTTCGGCGGCCGCGGCCACCTGGGCGGCCGTCAGTTCTGCTCCGATGCTGTCCAGTTCCGCCGCGGCCGACGCCAGCAACGGGGGAGTCACGTCCAGAAGTGACATCGCTTCACGGTATCCACGTCGGCTATGTGTGGACTTTGAATCAGTTATTGCTTGATCGAGGTCTAGGGGAAATTCTTGGGAGATGGCGACGATCAAGCAGTGGCTTCGGCGGGCCGGCGGCGCGTTGGCGCTATCCGCTCTTGGGCTAGTTGGCGGCGCGTCGGCCCAGGCGGCCCCGGCGCCCGGCAATCACTGGTGTCCAGGTGATCAATGGAACCCGGCCTGGGGCACGGCCTACGACTGGGACTGGAGTCGCTGCCACGACTGGCAAGGTCTGGCGGGCCAAAATGGTGCGGTCGGCTCGGGACCGTGGGGACCCATGCCGGGGTGGGCGCCGCCACCGCCTCCGCCGCCGGCGTGGGCGCCGGGGGCTCATCTGATGTGGAACCCGACCACCGGTGTCTGGGGTTTCTGGAACAACGGAATATGGACCCCGGCCTAGCGCGGTTTGAGTCGGAATATCGGGATCTGCCGGCCGACGGGTGACGTCTTGGCGCGGTAGTCGCTGTACCCGGCGTAGATGCGCTCGGCGAGTCCGAAGAGCCGCGCGTGTTCGTCGGGATCGGTGACCTCGCCGGCGGTAAAGCTCTGCGCGCCGAATTCGCATTCGGGATGGGCCTTGAGGTTGTAGTACCACTGCGGGTGCTTGGTTCCCCCGTAGTTCGACGCCAGCAGGATCACGTCGGGCCCGTCGTGGAAGTAGGTGAGCTGCACCTCCCGCCGCTGGCCCGACTTCGCCCCGATGGTGACGAGAGGCGCGTTGATGATCGCGCCCATGTTCACTCGACCGCCCGTTAGCCGGAACAAATACGGATCGGTGTGGCGTGCGATGTGGCGCGCCATGAACTGCCCGGCCCGGGAACGCCCGAAGCGAACGCTGGCCCGATACACACGGCCTCGCTTCTTGTGGGGATCCACATATCGCAGCGGCACGGACTGAACCGTACCTGCCGGCCGCCAGGTGCAGGTCATCGGCCTAAGCGGGTGGATTAAATGCGAAACAAAGTCGTTTCTGTTTCTATTTATTCGCCGTTATGTGACATTCTGTGGTTATATAGCGCAGGCCATTTATCCATTTAATGGTGATGCCCATCACAAATTTTGGTATTCTAAGTATGCTATTGCTAGCGTCGCCGTTCGTGATTACTATTGCGACGTTGCTGGCGCTTGTTAATCAGGTTTCCGGCACGCCCTACATTGTGGGCGGAGATTCGCCCGCCGGGACCGACTGCTCGGGGTTGGTGTCGTGGGTTACGAATGCAGCCACCGAGCGACCGGTTTTCGGGAGCCGCTTTAACACCGGCAACGAGGAGTCCGCCCTGCTGGCGCGTGGCTTTCAATACGGAACCGCCCCCAACGCGTTGGTGGTCGGATGGAATGGCCATCACACCGCGGCGACCCTGCCCGACGGAACGCCGGTGTCCAGTGGTGAAGGTGGCGGCGTACACATCGGTGGTGGCGGCGCCTACCAGCCACAATTCAACCACCACATGTTCCTGCCGATGCCGGACGGTGTCGATAGCGGCCCGGGTCTCCCGCCGCCGCCCGACGCACCGCCGCCGCCCGGGGACGCTCCGCCTCCGCCGCCGCCGGCGATTCTGGTGGACGCGCCGGCCCCGGCTCCGGCTCCGGACTTGCCGCCGCCCCCGGCTGCGCCGCCGGTCGGTCCCCCCGAGAGTACGAATACGTAACAATTCCGCTCGGCAATTAATAGATACTGCCGACTAAATCGGCCGGTGAATGGCTTGGTATGACCCAGGCCATATCACCGGCCGATTTGTGGTTTACGTCACCTTGAGGGCGGCATTACGTCCACCGCGATTTCGTTGCCCAGCTGATAGCCGGGCGCCAGCGGCAGCGTGTCTCCGCTCCAGAATTTGCCGGGATCGAACCAGTTCGTTTCCTTATCGGTGACCAGCAATCCCATTTCCTCGTAGGTTATCGCCGCGGTCTCGGCGCAGTACGCGGTGGCCAGGCTCATCTTGCGCTCCTCCCGACGCCGCCGGGTCTGCTCGCGGACCTTTCTGTCCACAACCGGAATGCCCCTGACCCAGTCGTTGATGGTCGGGAGCCGGCCACGAAACCAGCGCCCCGTCAGGCGCGCGGTGGTGGGAAACGCCGTGCCGTCCATTCGCGCGATCACCTGCAGCAGCGCGTTTTCCTGTTGACGGGTGATTTCCGGCGTCAGCTGGCGCAGCCAGCACCGCTGGTGATAGCGCTCCGACCACTGCAGGACGGCTTCGCGCAGGTCATTGAGCTGCACGCCACGGTGATTGGATCCGGTCCACATGTCGACGAGCTTGTCGCCCAGTTCGGCATGCCAGATCAACGGCGGCAAGTCGTCGATGGCCACCGTCATGCCGACGTGGTTCACCGGGGCGTTGGTCAGCGTCTGGATGGCGCGGTCGGGCCCTGATCCGCCGCGAAACAGCCACAGGTCGCCGGTGCGCGTTTCCTCGAGCGCTTGATCCAGGGTCAGCATCAGCGCTTCAGCACTTCGTTGGCGAGCTTGCGCGCGGACACGGCCGCCGGGTAACCGGCGTAAGCGGTCATGTGGTAGATCACCTCTTCGATCTCGTCGAGGCTCAACCCGTTGTTCAAAGCGATCTGAAAGTGAAGCTTCAATTCGTCGCTGGCCCGCAGCGTGATGAGTGCGCCGAGGGTTACCAGGCTGCGTGAGCGCCGATCCAGCCCCGGGCGGGTCCACAGCGCGCCGAAGACGTGCTCGAGGCTGAGCTCGCCGAGTTCGTCGGCGATGCCGCCGTCGCGCAGGCTGGTGACCTCGTCCGGGATGCCGGGGAGCAGCTGCTTGAGCACTTCCAGGCCCTGAGTTCGGTTGTCAGTCAAGGTTTCTGCCTTTCATTGCGGTTCGCGGGATATCTGGTAGTCGATGTAGGCGTCCCAGTCGTCGACGCGACGGCGCAACTCGTCTACGACGCCGGCGTGCGTGGGCACAAAGAATCGATTGTTCACGATCGCGTCGGCGACCAACTCGCCCACCGGTTCGGGGTCCAGCAACTCGAATTGCTCGCCGGGGATCCGTAGCGGCGCCCCGCCGCCGAATCTTGGTACGGCCGTCGCGATATTGGTCAGCACCGGACCCGGGCACAGCAAGGTGACGCCGATGTTCTTGGGCCGCAGATAAATTGCCAAACCTTCGCTGATCTGGACGATCGCGGCCTTGGTGGCGGCGTACGGCAGCCGGTCGTACGAGTAGGTGAAAAGCCCGGCGAACGAGGCGGTGTTCACCAGGTGCCCGCTGCCCCGTTCGAGCAACAGCGGCAGAAAGGCGGCGTTGCTGCGCACCACCGACATCAGGTTGATGTCGAGGATGCGCTGCCACTCGGTGACAGGAATGTCTTGGGGCAGGCCGTTTGTCAGCACCCCGACGTTGTTGACCACGATGTCGATGTGGCCGAACCGCTTCAGCGCCGCGCTCCGAATATCTTCGAAAGCTTGCGGATCCGCAACGTCGGCGCGGTGCGGCAGGACGCGATCGGTCGGACCGCCGAGGCTGTCGGCGTTGATGTCCACGGCCACTATCCGTGCGCCTCGGCCGTGCAGCGCATGGGTGATAGCGCGGCCGATCCCGCTACCCGCGCCGGTGATCACGGCGACCTTGTCGCGAAGCGTGTCCATTGCGGTAATAGCCTGTCAACCATGCGGGGTATTTGGAAGTGGATCGGCCTGGCCGGCCTCGCCGGCGTGGTTGCCGGTGGCGCTTTGGTCGTGCGCGACCAGCGCAAGCGGCGCGCCTACACCGCCGACGAGATCCGGGCCCGGTTGCATCAGAAGTTGGCCGAAGCCACGGAAAACGGGGCGGAGAGCTTTCAGGCCAAATCGGGGTCGGGTTCTGCCTCGACCGCGAATAACCGGTAGCTGCCGGAAAAGCCTTTCAACTCGACGTCGCGGCCCTCGTCGAAGCTGATGTCGTCATTGTCGCGCAAGGCGTCGCGCACCGGTTGGCTCACCAGGATCTCGCCGCCGACCGCCTGCGCGGCGACCCGGGCTGCCATGGCGACGTTGCGCCCGAACAGATCGTCGCCGCGGCGCACCGAGCGGCCCATGTGGATGCCGATCCGCACCCGAATTTCCTCGTGCCGCTTGCGCTTTGCGTCCTTGTCCAGCTCATGCTGCATGTCGATACCGCAGCGCACCGCCTGCTCGGCACGGGCGAAGGCGATCATGAATCCGTCGCCCTGACTTTTCACCACATGCCCGGACTGGCGCTGCACCAGTCGCGCCACGAGCTTGTCGTGCGAGCCGATCAGCCTGACCCAGGCGCGGTCGCCGATCCGTTCGTTCAATGCGGTGGACTCCTCGATGTCGGAGAACATGATCACCACCCGGCCGTCGCGGGTGACCCGGGCCAGGTCGGGCCGCTCCACCTCGGCCCAGTCGGCGAGGTCCTCGATCGAGCTGCGCACGGCCGCGCCGAAGCCCTCCTTGCGCATGATGTTCGCGGTGTTCCATACCGTCTTGACGGCCTCGCGTCCGCTGGACAGCAGCCGGGCGCGCGCGTCGGTGCGCTGCCTTAACTCCTCGGCCTCCTCGCGGCTACGCACCAGCAATCTCCATAACACAACCAACGCGCATGCTTCGATCACCCCAACCCCGGCCAGCACGAAGACCGCGATATGCAACGCGTCACCCACGTCACGCATCTTCGCAAATTCTGCGATCGCTTCCGGTTGTCGGGCTCATGAGCAGTGTCTAGGGTTGAGTTTTGACCGCCGCGGGTAGTGCGTCTGACGTGAGCCGATAGTGATTTTCGGGAGGTGCGGACGTGGCTGACGGCGGTGATGATTCCTCGAACTTGATGGTGATCTTCGGAATCACCGGAGACTTGGCGCGCAAGATGACGTTTCGGGCCTTATATCGTCTCGAGGCGCGCAAGTTGCTGGATTGCCCGATTCTGGGTGTGGCCTCCGACGACATGCCGCTGGAGAAGTTGATCGAGCGGGCCCGCGGGGCCATCAACGACTGCGGCGAGAAGATCGACGACGAGGTGTTCGACCGGCTGGCTGATCGGATGGACTACCTGCACGGCGACGTCACCGACGTAGCGCTCTACGAGCAGCTGGCCAAGCGAATCGGGTCGGGGAAGCGGCCCCTCTACTACCTGGAAATGCCGCCATTCTTGTTCGCACCGATCGTAGAGAACCTCGGGAAGGCCGGGTTGGTGGAACATGCGCGGGTGGCGGTGGAAAAGCCGTTCGGCCATGACCTGAACTCGGCGCGCGAGCTCAACACCCGATTGCGTGCGGTGCTCCACGAAGACCAGATCATGCGGGTGGATCACTTCTTAGGCAAGCGGCCCGTAGTCGAGCTTGAATTCCTGCGGTTCGCCAACCAGGCGCTGGCCGCGTTGTGGGACCGGCACAGCGTCTCCGAAATCCACATCACCATGGCCGAGAACATCGGCGTCGAGGACCGCGGCAAGTTCTACGATCCGGTCGGCGCGCTGCGCGACGTTGTGCAAAACCATTTGCTGCAGGTGCTCGCGCTGGTCGCGATGGAGCCTCCGGTGGGAAACAGCGCCGACGATGTGAACGACAAGAAGGCCGAGGTGTTCCGCGCCGTTCCGGCGCTGGACATCAAGCGCTGCGTCCGGGGTCAGTACCGTGGTTACACGGATATCACTGGGGTGCAAAAGGATTCGCAGACCGAAACCTTCATCGCCCTGCGCACCGAAATCGACAACTGGCGCTGGGCAGGGGTACCGATCTTCTTGCGTGCCGGCAAGGGCCTGCCCGAAAAGGTCACCGAGGTGCGGCTGTTTCTGCATCGGGTGCCCAAGTTGGCGTTCCTGCCGGAGCACCGGCCGGCCGATGCCAACCAGATCGTGCTGCGCATCGATCCCGAGCCAGGGCTGCGACTGCAGATGTCGGCCCGGGTCGGAGAAGCATGGCGCGACGTGCACTTGGACTCGTCGTTCAAGTCCGACCTCGGTGAGGCAGAGACACCGTACGAGCTGCTCCTGCACGCCGCATTGACCGGAAACCATCAGCTTTTCGCGCGGGAAGACAGCATCGAACAGACGTGGCGGATCGTCGAGCCCCTGATCGATAAGCCCTGTGAGATCCAGTATTACGAACGCGGGTCATGGGGACCCGAAGCCGCGCAGTCACTGGTGCGCGGTCACCACAGTTGGCAAGAGCCGTGGCTTCCGGCCAGCTCGGCGGAGTAAGGAGACCGGAGAGATGCAGCTGGGAATGATCGGCCTGGGCCGGATGGGCTCGAATATCGCCCGTCGCGTCGTCGCGGGCGGACACGAGTGCGTCGTGTACGACCACGACAAGAACGCGGTCAAGGAGCTGGCCAAGGACGACGGGATGACCGGTACTTCTTCGGTAGCGGAGCTGGCCGAAAAAATGGCCGCACCGCGGGTCGTGTGGGTGATGGTGCCCGCGGGCGATATCACCACGTCGGTGATCGAGGAACTGGCCAAGACGCTCGAGGCCGGTGACATCGTCGTCGACGGCGGCAACTCGTATTATCGCGATGACATCAAGCACTCAAAGCTGCTGTCCGAGAACGGTATTCACCTGCTGGACTGTGGCACCAGCGGCGGCGTGTGGGGCCGGGAGCGTGGCTACTGTCTGATGATCGGTGGCGACCCCTTGTCCTTCGCTCACGCCGAGCCGCTCTTCGCCACCATCGCACCCGGAGTGGATGCGGCCCCGCGCACCCCGGGCCGCACCGGCGAGGTCGCGCAGGCCGAAAAGGGCTACCTCTATTGCGGTCCTTCCGGGGCAGGGCACTTCGTCAAGATGGTGCACAACGGCATCGAGTACGGGATGATGGCCTCCCTGGCCGAGGGACTCAACATCCTGCGCAACGCCGACATCGGCAAACGCATCCTCGAGGGCTCGAAAGGAGATGCCGAGACCGCGCCGTTGCCCAACCCGGAGTGCTACCAGTACGAGTTCGACATCGCTGACGTCGCTGAGGTGTGGCGCCGCGGCAGCGTCGTCGGGTCCTGGCTGCTCGACCTGACCGCGATCGCGCTGCACGACTCGCCCGAACTGGAGGAGTTCTCGGGGCGGGTCTCCGACTCCGGGGAAGGTCGATGGACCGCGATCGCGGCGATCGACGAGGGCGTTCCCGCGCCGGTGCTCACGACGGCGCTGCAGTCCCGCTTCGCCTCGCGCAGCCTGGACGACTTCGCCAACAAGGCGCTGTCGGCGATGCGCAAGCAGTTCGGCGGGCACGCGGAGAAGCCGGCCAACTAACCGCGAGGGTGTCAACTCCGGCGATCGCGAGCGCGGCGGCGCCGGGCGAAGCGGGTCGCCGCCATCAACTCCGCTCGACGAATTGCACCACGGCGTCGCTGAAGGCGTCGTTGTCGTCGCCCGCGGCGGTGTGCCCCGCGTTGGACAGCTCGACGAACTCCGCGCGGGGCACCGTGGCCAGGAAATGCTTGACGCCTTCGGGGCTGACGACGTCGGACAGCTTTCCGCGGATCAGCAGGACGGGGATCGTCAGGCTTTTGGCCGCGTGTTCGAAATTCTCGGTGCGCAGTTCGGGGTCGTCGCCCGGCTTGGTCATGAAGGCCGGGTCCCAGTGCCAATACCAGCGGCCGTCGCGCAGGCGCAGGTTCTTTTTCAGGCCCTCCGTGCTGCGTGGCTTCTTGCGGTATGGGAGATAGGCGGCGACGGCGTCGGCCGCCTGCTCCAGCGTCTCGAAACCGTCCAGGCCGCTCATCATGAAATCGCGGATGCGGGCGCTGCCGGTCTTCTCGAATCGGGGCACCACGTCGACCAACACCAATTTGGTCACCTTGGTCGGGCCGGCGCGGTGGGCCGCGAGGATGCCGGTCAACCCGCCCATGCTGGCACCGATGATGACCACCGGCCGGTCGATCGCGTTCAGCACGCGCATGACGTCGGCGCTCAGCGTCTCGACGTCGTAGTCCGCGTCCGGCGCGCGATCGCTGTCCCCGTGACCTCGGGAGTCCAGCGCGATGACGTGAAAACCGTCGTCGGCGAGTATCTGTCCGGTGTTCTTCCAGGAGAAACGATTCTGGCCGCCGCCGTGCAGCATCAGGATCGTGGGTCGCTCGGGCGGCGTGTGGGTGCCGCGGTTCCACTCGTCGGCGATCAGCGTGAGGCCCCCGGCGCCGGAAAACTCGACGGTCTGGGGGCTGCTGTTCACCGTGGTCATCCTTGGACGTTACCTAGGCGGCTTAACAACCGTTCGCGCCGGGTGGGGGCGGCAGGGGCGCGTCCGGAAACAGCTCGTTGAAGCTGCCGAACAGGATGCGGTCCCTGGTCGCCTGGTCGACACCGTCGAACAGTTGGTGCAACGTGGCCTGGGTGTGTCCGAAGGTGCCCTCCATGTGTGGGTAGTCGCTGCCCCAGAGCACGTTGTTGAAACCCATCGCCGTCACGATGGTGACCGCCGACGAGTCGTGCTGGAACGACGCGTACACCTGCGAGTAGATGATCTCGCGTGGGCTGCGTTTCAGCTTGGGCCGCACCACCATTGCGTGCTGGCGATAGCCCTCTTCCATCCGGTCGGCGATGAACGGCACCCAGGTCGCCCCGCCCTCGGACACCAGCACCTTGAGGTTCGGGTGGCGATCCAGCGCGCCCGACGCGACGAGCTTGACTACCGCGCGCTGGCCGCCGAACGAGGTCTCGGTGTAGTTGAGCACGGCGCCGCCCGGGCCGTGATGGGTTACCCCGATGCTGTTGCCCGCCGCGAAATCGATTGGCTCGCTGCCGATGTGGAACGCGATCACCATGCCGATGTCTTCCGCGGTAGCCCAGAACGGCTCCCACTCGTCCCGGTTGTAGTCGCGCTGCGCGGGATGCGGCGTCACCGGCAGGAAAACCGCCTTGAATCCCATTGCGCCGCAACGCTTGAGCTCGTCGACAGCATCATCGATGCTTAGCGTTGAGACCTGTGCGGTGGGGATCAGCCGCGGCGAATGGTCCATGATCGTTTCTTTGGCCCAGTCGTTGGAGGCGCGCATCGTCGCCTGCATCAGCTCCGGCGTGCGAAACGAGCCGGCCCACATGCCCAGCGACGGGAACACCAGCTCCGACCAGATGCCTTCGGCGTTGAGATCGGCCAGCCGTTTGCCGACGTCACGTGCGCCTGGCGCGGCCACCGTGGCCTGCATGAACTCTTCTTGGGCGAGGCTCGGCAACCGACGGCGAAAGACCTGGCCGTCGACGTGGATGGACTCCCATTTGCCGTCCGGATCCTTTTCGCTGCGCGGCACCAGTTCGGCCAGTCGCCCCGGCAGCCGCGAGCGCCACAGGTCCTCGGGCTCGATGCAGTGGGAGTCGCCGGAGTTGGCCCATAGCTTCAGGGGAAGTTGCTCGACGAGAGCGGCCATATCCGGGACATTAGAATCGCATTCTAAAACTGTCAATGATCTTGAGGGATCTACGATGTGCGTCATGCCCGAAGGTCGACTTGCCAATCCGGATTGCTCACTGGGTACCGATCCACGCTCCGACCCCAGAATGGTCAAAGCGTTCGCGGCGGTCGGCATGGACGCTCTGGTCCCGGCGCTGTCGATCAACCCTGACTCGCCGCTTGAGGATCGGCTGGCGTTCGCCGCAAAGACCGAAGAGATGAGCGGCAGCCTCTTCGACGCGTTCGCACAGGCAACGCCGATGGCCAACGGCGTGACCACCACGACGGTCACCATCCCGGGCGGCGATGGCCAAGACCTGACGTTGTATGTCAGCCGGCCGGAGGCCCCCAACATAGGGGTGGCACTGCCGTGCGTCGTGCACCTGCACGGAGGCGGCATGGCCTTCCTCAGCGCCGCCGATGCTTCAGTTAGGCGCGGACGTGAGAATCTTTCTGGCACAGGCCTTGTCGTCGTCGGTGTCGAATTCCGCAACTCGGCCGGCAAGTTGGGCGTTCATCCGTATCCGGCCGGGCTGAACGACTGTGCGGCCGCGGTTCGCTGGGTGTTCGCCCACCGCGAGCGACTCGGCGTCACTCACTTGATCGTGTCCGGGGAATCGGGTGGCGGCAACCTCACGCTGGCGGTGATGCACAAGGCCAAGCGTGAGGGTTGGCTGCACGAGATCGCCGGCGCGTACGCCCAGTGTCCGTTCATCTCCAACCGGTGGCTGGAACAACCGGACGAGTTCCCGTCGATGAGAGAAAACGACGGCTACTTCGTCAGTTGCCAACAGCTAGCGGTGTTCGGCTCGCTCTATGACCCCGAGTATGCGCACTCTGACGACCCCACTTGCTGGGCGGGCGCAGCGACAGAGGCGGACTTGAGCGGCATGCCTCCGCATGTCATTTCCGTCAACGAGCTCGATCCGTTGCGCGACGAAGGACTGGACTACTACCGCCGCTTGGTGCGCGCAGGGGTTGCGGCGATTGGCCGGATGGTCGCCGGCACATGTCACGGTGGCGACATGCTGCTCCCCGGTGAAATGCCGGAGGTCTACACGGCCAGCATCCGCGATGTGAGCGGCTTCGCCAAGTCCCTTGCCTGAGGAGGAGAAACCGATGGCCCTTCGCCGTCTGTCCGGGTTCGTCGCATTGTGCGCCGCGCCGCTCGCGGGCGCCTTGCCACTGGCCACGACCGCCGCCGCCGACCAGCCGTCCTGGAATGGCCGGTACGCGATCACCTTCATGGTTGGTCCAAAGTCCGGGACCAGTCTGGCGGCGGGCGACCCCGAGGAACAGCACACCGAAACCTACGGATTCCAATCGAGCTGCACGGGCGGAAAGTGCACTGCCACAATCGTTAGCGGCCCTCCGCCGACCAACCCGACGGTCCCGCAGCCCGTCGTGTTCACCTGGGACGGCTCGTCGTGGCGGCAAGTCAGCGATTTCCAGTGGGACTGCATGATGCCCGACACCACGATCCAATGGAATCCGGCGCACGCCGAGGTGCACTACACGCCGCAACCCGACGGGTCCCTTGCCGGTGTCATGCACACCGAGATCGCGAGCGGCGCGTGCAAGGGCACGATTGACATGAATATGACGGCGGTGCGCGTCTAGGGGGTTCGGTTCGGCTTCGGGGCGGTGACTTTTGGCCCCCGTGCCGGTCTATCGATGAAAGACACCAACGACAAAGGGGGCAACAGCCGTGCCATCGATCACCCCATCGCTGTGGTTCGACCACAACTTGGAGGAGGCCGCCGGGTTCTACACCTCGGTGTTCCCGAACTCGCGGATCGAGGATTTCAACCGAGCCGCCGATGCCGGACCGGGCGAGCCGGGTTCGCTGCTGTCCGCCACCTTTGTGCTGGACGGTAACCGTTTCATCGGGATCAACGGTGGCCCGCACTTCCAGTTCAGCGAGGCGGTGTCCTTCACGATCCACTGCAAGGATCAGGACGAAGTCGACTACTACTGGCAGCGGCTCACCGACGGTGGCGAGGAATCGCAGTGCGGCTGGTGCAAGGACCGCTACGGCCTGAGTTGGCAGGTCATTCCGGACCGGCTCTATGAGCTGGTCAGCCATCCGGATCCGGACAAGGCAACTGCCGCCACCCAGGCGATGTACGGCATGCGCAAGATCGTCGTCGCCGACCTGGAAAAGGCCGCGGCGGCAAAGGTCACTGGATAAGTCGGTCGATCCAGTCGATCGTCGCGTCGATGATCGGTGGCACGTCGTCGGCGTTTTCGCAGGCCGCAACCATTAGCGACGACTCCGCCATGATCGCGACCAGGACTCGGCCGAGGAGCTGTCCGCGCAGCGACGTGTCCAGCTCGAGCACCGCCATCCAGCTCCGGAAGGCGGCTTGCATGCGGTCCCGGCGGGCGACGTCGAAGCCGGGCGGGGTGTCTCCGGATGTCAGGACGCCGGCCAGGCGCCGGTTCTCCCACATCGCCTCGAGGTAGGCCCGCACGTGCAGCTCGAACACCCGCCGCCCGTCTTCGGTGCCAGCTTCAAAGCCACCCGCATGACGCATCGCCGCGTCGATGCGGCGGTCGACGGCATCGGCCATCTGCTCGAAGATGGCCAGAACAGCTCGCTCTTTCCGCCGAAGTGGTGATAGATGCTGCCGACGCTGGCCCCGGAACCGGCGACCACATCGGCCATCGTCGTCGCGGCGAAGCCCCTGGTTGCGAACGCCTCGGTTGCCGCGTCGAGGATTCGCTGCTGGGTAGCGCCGGTCTTGGCCCAGCGGCGCGCCGTCATAGCTAGACGTTAACGGGTGCACCGACCCGAATCGGGCCGCGTTACGTTGGTTCCTATGAATGAGCCGCGCTGGGTCGACGTGCCGGGCCCTCCCGGAGACCTGAAGGCGCTGACGTGGGGTCCGTCCGACGGCCCGCTCGCGTTATGCCTGCACGGCTTTCCCGACACCGCCTACGGATGGCGCAAGGTCGCCCCCAGGCTGGCGGCGGCGGGGTGGCGCGTGGTCGCGCCGTTCAATCGGGGGTACGCGCCGTCGTCGATTCCTGCGACGGCAGTTATCACGTCGGCGCCATGATGGACGACGCCTTGCGGGTGCGCTCGGCCGCGGGCGGCACCGAGGACGATGTGGTGATCGGTCACGACTGGGGGGCCGCGGCGGCCACCGGTCTGGCCGCGATGCCTGACAGCCCGTTCGTCAAGGCAGTGATCATGTCGTTGCCGCCTGCGGCGACGTTCACGTCGCCGAGCCGGCGGGCCGAGCGTGCCCGGCTGGCGCGTCAGCTGCCGCGTCAGCTGCTGCGCTTTTGGTACATCGGGTACTTCCAATTGCCTTGGCTGCCGGAGCGTTCCGCATCCTGGGTGCTGCCGCTGTTGTGGCGGCGGTGGTCGCCGGGCTATCACGGTGCCCACGAGGATCTGCGTCATGTCGACGCCGCGATCGGGACACCGGAGAGCTGGCGGGCGGCGCTGGGACCGTACCGGGCCACGATTCGCAATACCCCGCCACCCCCGCGCTACGCTGAGTTGAACCAACGCTGGACCGAGGCGCCCATTCTGCCGAGCCTGTATCTGCATGGTCGCGACGACGGTTGCATGACACCGGCTTTCGCGTACTGGACCGAAAAGGTGCTTCCCGCCGGCAGCGAGGTTGACCTCGTCGACCACGCCGGGCACTTCCTGCAGCTCGAGCAGCCGGACAAGGTGGCCGAGCTGATACTTGCGTTTATCGGTACGCCCGGCTGAACCCATGGTGGGGCACCGGATGGCGACCATCGATGCCCAATTCTATTGGATGTCGGCCAAAGTCCCCAACGACGAATTTCTGCTGTACGCATTCGACGGCGAGCCCACGGAACTGGAGGGAGCCATCGAGCGGGTGTGCGCCCGCGCCCGCGCCTGCCCCGAGCTTACCGTGCGTGTTGAGGACGGGAGTGCCCTACCTACCCGCGGTGGGTGCCCGCGGCCGTCGGTGCCGAGCAGGTGATGTGCCACGATCTGGCCGACCGCAGCTGGCCCGGCTGTCTGGCGGCGGTGGCCGGCCTGGGCGAGCTCAGTTGGACGCGCGCCGAATGCCTTGGCGACTACACGTTTTCACCCCGGTGTTCGGCATTCCCGGCGTCACCGGTTCGGGTGCGGTGGCAGTCGTGCAGTTCGCGCACACACTGGCCGACGGTGTCCGCGAGGCCGCGATGGCTGCCTGGCTTTTTGGCCGGGAGGCCCCGGTGCCCGCGGTGGCACGACTACGGACGGGCTTCCTGCCGTGGCGAGCCGTCGATGCGGCCCGTACTCACCGCCAGCTGGTGCGCGATACGCGTGCGGGCATGCTGGCGCCGGGGCTTGGGCCACGGCCGCTGCTGTCCACCAACGCCCGACCCGGCGGTGCCCGCTGGATGCACACGCTGGTGCGGCCCCGCGCGGAACTGTCCGGCCCGACGGTCACCGTCGCGGTGCTGGCGGCGGTGTCCAGCGCGCTGTCCGGTCTGCTCGGCGGGCCCGTCGATTCGTTGGGCGCTGAGGTCCCGATGGCTAAACCCGGTGTGCCACTGGCGAATAACCACTTCGCCAACTTTACCGTCGGGCTTTACCCCGAGTTGGACCGCGATGCCCGAGTCGCGCGCATCGCGACGGATGTGGCCAACGGGCGCCGCCGTCTGCAGCATCAGGCTTCGTCATCCGCTGACCGGGCCTTCGCTGCGGTACCCGCGGCGTTGCTGCGTTGGGGTGTCTCGTTGTTCGACCCCGATGTCCGGCCGGCGCAGGTCGCCGGCAACACCGTGGTGTCCAGCGTTTACCGTGGGGCCGCCGATCTGCACTTCGGGGATGCCCCGGTGGTGCTGACGGCCGGATATCCGGCGTTGTCGCCGCTGATGGGCCTGACCCACGGCGTGCACGGAATCGGCGATACCGTCGCTATCAGCGTCCACGCGACACAGTCGGCCGTGCCCGACATCGACGACTACGTGCAGCGTTTGGACGCGGCCCTGACCTGAAAGCTATTGAGCA
>CAWFKY010000006.1:0-789615 GCA_963816495.1 uncultured Actinomycetota bacterium
GGAAAGGCTCGCAATGGTTAAGGTTTTCTTGGTCGATGACCATGAAGTCGTTCGTCGCGGCCTTGCCGATCTGTTGGCAGCGGACCCTGACCTCGAAGTAATCGGTGATGCCGGCTCGGTGTCGGAAGCGATGGTCCGGATACCCGTGGCCAAACCCGACGTCGCCGTGCTCGACGTGCGTCTCCCGGACGGCAACGGAATCGAACTGTGCCGCGACCTCTTGTCCGAGCTTCCCGAGCTGCGGTGTCTGATGTTGACGTCGTTCACCTCCGATGAAGCGATGCTCGAGGCGATCCTGGCGGGTGCCAGCGGCTACGTCGTCAAAGACATCAGGGGCATGGAGCTGGCTCAGGCGATCAAGGACGTCGGTGCCGGTAAATCGCTGCTGGATAACCGAGCCGCCGCCGCCTTGATGTCGAAACTCCGCGGCGCCGCCGAGCACAAAGATCCACTGTCGGGGTTGACCGAGCGCGAGCGAACGCTACTCGAGCTCCTCAGCGAGGGCTTGACCAACAGGCAGATCGCCGCCCGGATGTTTCTGGCCGAGAAAACGGTGAAGAACTACGTATCGCGGTTGCTGGCCAAACTCGGCATGGAACGGCGGACCCAGGCGGCAGTGTTCGCGTCTAAGTTGGACCGGCAGTCTGGCCCGCCGACCAGCACATAAACAGTGCCTGTCGGACCGCACGGACCTACCCAATGGCGTGAGCCGCCTCGGAGGCGGTTTGCTGGCCGATACCACCTGCGGGCCGTTCAGGAGCGGCTGATCCGCGGTTTCTTGGGGTGTGATCCGAATCAGACTAGGCTGACCGGAGGCACCTTCGCGTTGCTCGGTCCGTATTTGTTGTTGCTCTGCATAACACGCGGGCTGCCAAGGGGCTAAAGGGCCAAAAGGTCGTGGAGGTATCGGGTCAGGTGGCCGGCGACGACAGTGGCTCGGCTTTTGCCGGGCTTGGCCAGCGCGGACTGGTAAGCAGGATGCACGAGCAACTCGATGAGTTGCTCGCGGCCCGCGATCAAATGGAGCAATTGCTGCAGGTGATCGTCGAGATCGGTGCAGATCTCGACCTTGACGCAACGCTACGACGGATCATCCGGGCGGCCAGGGAGTTGACCTCTGCCCCCTACGGCGCGCTGGCAATACGTGATCCCGACGGCATGCTGCTGTCGTTTGCCAACGACGGAATTAGTGCCGATGACGTGCAGCGAATCGGGCCGCTGCCGGTTGGCAAGGGGGTTCTGAGCCTGTCGCTCCTCGACACGCCGGCTTTGCGCCTGGATGATCTGACCAAGCATCCGTCTTCGGTCGGGTTCCCCGAGCACCATCCTGCGATGCGAGCTTTTCTCGGTGTGCCGATCACCATCCGGGGAAAGATCTTCGGCAACCTTTATCTGACCCACGACGAGCCAGGTCGGCTGTTCTCCGAATCCGACGAGGTCGCCGCTCGCGCGTTGGCGTTCGCGGCCGCGGTCGCCATTGACAATGCGCAAATATTCGAGCGCGAGCGCATGTCGGTGAAATGGATGGAGGCCAGCCGGGAAATCACGACCGCCCTGCTGTCCAGGGTAGAGCCAGGCTTTGCGCCTTTGCAGTTGATCGCTGAACGCGCGTGTGCCCTCACCGAAGCCGAACAGGCGATCGTGCTTGTTCCGGACGACGCGGAGCTCACTCTTGAAGAAATCGACACGCTGGTGGTATCCGCGGCGGTGGGGCTGAACGCCTCCGAGGTCATCGGCCAACGGATCCCGGTGGATGCCTCTACCAGCGGCGGAGTTTTCCGTTCCGGCGAGCCGCTGATCACCGAGGCGTTGAGTTACCCGATTCAGGCATTCACCGATGTCGGACAACGCAGCGCGATTTTGATGCCGCTGCGCACCGATGATGAAGTCGCCGGGGTGATCGCCCTTGCCCGCAGCGCGGACCGGCCACCATTCGACGACAGTTACCTCGACGTGGTCAGCGATTTCGCTACCCACGCTGCGATAGCACTCATGCTTGCGTCCGGCCGCGAGCACGCGCGCCAACTCACGCTGGTAGCCGAGCGCGAACGCATCGCGCACGACTTGCATGATCACGTCATCCAAAGGTTGTTCGCCGCCGGCATGGATCTGCAGGGCACGGTCGCCCGGGCGCGTTCGCCGGAGGTTGCCGACCGACTCAACCGCACGCTCGACGATCTCCAAACCATCATCGAGGAGATCCGCACGACCATCTTCCAGCTGAAGTCGCCGGCGGACATTGCCGGCGGCTTTCGAAACCGGATACAGCAGGTGGTCAGCGACCTCACCCAAAATCGGGACATTGCCACCACGGTGCGCATGCACGGCCCGATGACCGCCGTTGGCGCCGAGCTTGCCGAGCACGCCGAAGCGGTTACCGCGGAAGCTGTCAGCAACGCCGTCCGGCATTCCGGCGCCTCGAGATTGACTGTCGAGGTCGAGCGTCGCCGACATGTTGACTCTCGACATCATCGACAACGGTTGTGGCGTGCCCGCGGACAATACTCGCCGCAGCGGCCTGTCGAATATGGCGTACCGCGCCGAACAGGTCGGTGGCCGCTGTGAGATCACTAACCAACCCGAGGGCGGTACTCGGGTGCACTGGACCGCTCCGCTGACCGATCACTGACGCACAAAGCCCATCGCCGCGCAGATATCCAACAGGGACCAATGCCGTAGGCGCAGGGTCCAACGGCCCTGCCGAACCGCGCGGACCAGGCATAACATCATGTCGCGGGCCGATGGCATGGACCGTCTGGATGGATCGATCACGATGGCAAGGAGGAGGGATGATGGGCAGTCCCGCGGCAGCAGTCACGGCGGCATGTCGAATTGCTGGACGGACGGCTCGTTTCGTTACGTAGCCTTGGTGCCGATGATGCCGAAGCTGTTGTGGCACTTCATCAAAACCTCAGCGATCATGACCGCTACTTACGCTTCTTCACGCTGCGTCCGGTTCAGCTGGACGAGCTCGCCGGCAAGCTGACGGAGCCTGAGATAGGGCAGTACGCTCTGGGCGCATTCGATGCGGACCGACTCATCGGTGTAGCGAACTACGCGGTCTCCGGCAGACCCGACCGTTGCCGACATCGCGGTCGTGGTCGCTCAGGAGGAACACTTGCGCGGCGTCGGGACGGCATTGCTCCGCCGTCTTGCCGAAATCGCGGAAACCCACGGGATACGGCGATTCGTAGCGGACATTTTGGCCGACAATCGCCCCATGATCAAGGTCATGTCCGATCTTGGGTGGCCGTCCGAGCGATTGAGTTACGGGGCGGTTTGTCGCCTGCAGTTCGAGCTGCCCAATTTCGGTCCTGACGCGTCCGATGCCATCGAGGTTCGAGAACAAGGAGTGCGAGATGTCCACGACCACAAAGAAATACGGAGTGTTGGTTTGTGTCGACGGATCGGCGGCATCTGACGCTGCGATAGCTTGGGGAGCCCGCGAGGCCGCCATGCGCCACGTGCCTGTCACGCTGCTGCACGCCGTTGCTCCCGTGGTCGTCGGCTGGCCGGTCGGTCAACTGTATACGGAGATGCCCGACTGGCAGAAAGACGCGGCACAGACGGTTACCGAGCAGGCTTACAAGACGCTGACGGCCAGCCTGGGCGATTCCAAGCCATCCGAGATCCACACCAAGATCGTCTATTCCGGGGTGGCGGAGGCACTGATCGATGCGTCCCAAGACGCGTGGATGGTCGTCGTCGGCAGTCAGGGGCTAGGAGCGTTGGGCCGACTGCTGTTGGGTTCGGTCACTACGGGGCTGCTTCATCATGCCCGCTGTCCGGTCGCGGTCATTCGCTCGGAGGAAATCGCGGCTCCGGATTCGAATGCGCCTGTGCTAGTTGGGATTGACGGATCACCTGCGTCGGAGGCGGCGACAGCGCTCGCCTTTGACGAGGCGTCCCGCCGAGGAGTGGGGCTGATGGCGCTTCACGTCTGGAGTGATGTGGGGGTGTTTCCCGTTCTCGGGATGGATTGGCACGAGCGCGAGAGTCAAGGCCAAGAGGTCCTGGCCGAACGTCTCGCCGGTTGGCAAGAACGGTATCCCGATGTGCATGTCGAGCGGTTACTCTTCTGCGACAAGCCTTCCCATTGGTTACTGAGCGAGTCCGAACGCGCTCAGCTGGTGGTGGTCGGTAGCCGTGGGCGCGGCGGGTTTCCGGGCATGCTTCTAGGCTCGGTCAGCTCTGCCGTTGCTCAGGCGGCGAAAGTCCCGGTGGTCGTGGTTCGCTAGTCCAATCGGCCCTGTGCGTGCATGGTGTGGCTTATGGCTCTAACGGCTGGCAGTCATGGGCCATGCCGGGCACGCAGCGGTATGCGCTGCTATATCAAACTTCTATATCAAAGGAGCGGCCCACCGCAGCCAGGTGCCGCCATTGTGGTGACCGCCGATGCTCAGGGTGCCTCCAGCGGCCTCGGCGCGGCGACGCAAGTCGACCAGGCCGCCTCCGGTGATGTTTTCGGCGATGCCTTTGCCGTTGTCGACGACGTCGATACACAGGTCGTCCGCGACATCGATGACGACAGTCAGCCTGGTGGCCTCCGCGTGTCGAACCGCATTGTCGATCGCCTCCCTGACGACGGCTTCGGCATGCTCGGCCAGCGCAGCCGCAACTACCGACAGAGGACCTTTGTACTGCACCGTGGTATCCAAATGCGCTGATAATTCGTTGATTACCTCGTCGAGCCGCTGGCGTAGCCCGGCGATATCGGTGGAGCTGCTGCGCAGGTTGAAGATCGCCGTGCGAAAATCTTGAACCACCGCGTGCAGGTCATCTACCGCCGCGTTAAGGCGCTCCTGCACATCGGCCGAGCGGGCGCGCGGGATGGTGCCCTCCAAAGCGAGCCCGACGGCGAAGACCCGCTGAAGTGCATGGTCTTGCAGCTCACCGGCGATGCGGTCGCGTTCGGCAAACAGGTCGGCCGCCGCGCGGGCATCGGCCAGTTCAGCCTGGACCGCTAGCTGCTCGGTGATGTCGCGGATCGCCGCCGACACCAATACGCCCTGGTCAGTGCGCAGCGGGCCGAGGCAAACGTCGATCGGGAACTCGGTGCCATTGCTACGCAGCCCCCACAACTGGAAGCCGGCCCTGACCCGGCGTGGCTGAGGGTCGGCGAAGAAGTCGGTGCGATGTCGCTCATGGGCCCCCCGAAATCGGGGCGGCATGAGCATCTCGATCCCCCTGCCGATCAGGTCCTGGCGTCGATAGCCGAACATTTGGTCGGTTTGGGCGTTTGCGAGCATGATGCGCCCGTCCGACGAGACGATGACCATCGCGTCCGGAGCCGACTCGAGCAGACCATGAAACATAGATTCAGCCCGCTGATGCTCGGCCGTCACGTCTCGGATCACAGTGGTAAAGCCGGTGACGTCGCCGGTCTCGTCTTGAATCGGGGCCAACACCACGCCGGCCCGGAACCGGTGGCCGTCCTTGCGAATCCGCCAGCCCTCGAACTCGAGGCGACCCGATGTGCGTGCGGCCGCCATCTCGCGTTCGGCCAGCCGGGCAGCGCGGTCCTCCTCGGTGTAGACCATCGATACCGGGTGGTCGAGGGCTTCGGCCACCGAGTAGCCCATCAACGCCTGCGCACCGGGGCACCAGCGGACCACGTTTCCATTCACGTCGAGCTGGACGATCGCGTAATCAGTGATCGCGTTAACCATCGCATCGACATCGCAAAGGCGCTCTCGTAAGCTCTTATTCAGCAATGCCGCGCTTAGATGGCGTTCAGCGCCAGGCGACGTCATCAGGCCCGGCCTCCCTTGTTACCCCAGCACCACGCGGCGCTGATGCTTAGCGATGGCTGAACCCCCGGTGTGTCGCCTATTGCTCACGTACCACAAGGACCGAACACCCGGAGTGCCCGAAGTGGGGAGAGATCGGACCGACCATTCGCGCGACCTTGCTCGCGTCGACGCTGCTAACCACCGCGAGCTGAACGGGTTCCTGTGTGCTGGAAAGAAATTCGGCGGCTCCGCGTCTTGCGGCCACTGGAAAAACGTGCACTTCGGGATAACGGGCGACCCAGCCCCCGAGCCGATGTTCCAATTTCTGGTACGGAATTTCACCGAGGCCCCATCGCCAGACTCCCATCGCTAAAATCGGCGCGTTGCGAAGGCGCGCTTCTCCGAAGCCACATTCGAGCACGGCGTCGTTGTCGGGTGCATCATCGACGATGACGGCGATCGATCCGGAAGGTGATTCTCCATCTTCACGATCGCTGCGAATTACCGCCACGGGGCAATGGGCGTCCTGGGCGACGCTCTCGGCGGTCGAACCGAGCACCCTGCGGGCGAGCTGCCCGATCCCGACGGACCCTATGCAAATCATTGCCGCATCGCGCGATTCGTCGACCAACACTCTCGTGGGTGATCCGTGCACAAGCTCCGTTTCAATCTTGACTTGCTCGCTCATGGCATGGAGCGCGGCGCAAGCGACGCGCAGCGCCGTTTCACCGTATTCGACATCCAGGCTGTCATCGCCTGCGGGCGCTTCAGGCTGTCGCGCGGGGATCGCATGGACAAGCCGCAGAGGAATCTCACGGCTGATGGCCTCGGTGGCGGCCCACTTGGCGGCGTTGACTGCGGCGTCGGAGCCGTCGATACCCACAACGATCCACTTTGGCGATCGCGGATGGTTCACTGCACCCTCCATCTCGGCGGCTAGACGCTGGGGGTTGCCCGAGCCGTCAATCGAAGACGCTATTCGGGGCCATCAGGTGCCAGCAGGGTCCTTCGACCCCATTTCCCGGCAAATGGTCACCTAGCGGCCCCACTCAGCCGACCTCGATGGTGTGGCCGGGCAAAAGAGGTTGCACGTAACCACGGCATTCGACGTCGATAGGTCCAGCGTTCCCAGCTTCGGCGGTCAGAGCGGCGGTTCGTCCACTGACCCGAAGGTGAAGGCGGTGGCCGCGATACACGAAGGGGAACTCGATGGAGCCGAGGCTTTTCGGCCAGTGTGGGCCGAGCACCAGCCGGTCGTCACGGGTTTCCAGTCCGGTGAAACACCGTTGCAGCAGATCGACACTGCCGGCCATGGCCGCCAGGTGTATTCCTTCCGATGTGGTGCCGCCCTGGAGGTCTGCAACATCAGAAGCCAGCACCTGAACGAAGTACCGCATAGCGTGGTGGCGGTTGGCACGGGCAAGAACCCACGAATGGACGATCGCGCTCAGTGTCGATCCGTCCGAGGTGCGCGAAAGGTAGTACTCGATGGTCTTCGGAATCTGCTCGGGTCGGAAGTGATAGCCGAGCCGGCCGAAGACACCCAGCAACTCTTCCGACGACAACAGGTAGAACAACATCAGCGCATCGGCCTGCTTGGACGCCTTATAGTTGTTAACGCTGTCTTCCTCGGCGTCCAGGATTCGATCGAGTCGCTGGATGTTTCCGTATTGCTGGCGATAGTGCTCCCAATCCAGTTCCGCCAGTTCCGAATAGCCCTCGAACTGACTGATCACATCGTCGTGGAACGGCACGAACATGCGCCGGCTGACGTGATCCCATCGATCGCGCTCCTGCGTTGTCAGACCGATCTTCCCGACGAGATCAAGCCGATCCCGCAGCGGCAGCAGGTCCAGTGCGTCCATGGCCCGCAGGATCACCCACACCGCCATCACGTTGGTGTAGGCGTTGTTGTCTATCCCGTCGTATTCCTTGCCGGGGTAGCCGGAATGGAACTCGTCGGGACCGATAATTCCCCGGATTGTGTAGCGACCGCGGCTGTCGTCAAAAACGGCCAGGCCCACCCAGAACCGTGCGATCTCGACCAGCATCTCGGCTCCGTAGTCGACCAGAAACTGGCGATCACCGGTCACCTGATAGTGCTGCCACAGGTTATACGCGACGGCAAGGCCGACATGATGTGCCCGCGCACTGGCATCCGGATTCCACCGGCCGGACTGCGGATTCAAGTGAAGTTCCTGACTCACTTCGCGCCCGTCACTGCCCGATTGCCACGGAAACATAGCACCGAGGTGGCCCGCCCGGCGGGCCGCGTGACGGGCCTCGGGAAGCCGCCGATACCGATAAAGCAAAAGCGACCGGGAAATGTTCGGCATCCGCAGGTTCAAAACAGGGGAGACGAACAGCGCGTCCCAGAAGACGTGTCCGCGGTAGGCCTCACCGTGCAGCCCCCGCGCCGGGACTCCGGCGTCCAGCTCGGCGGTGTGTGGCGAAATGGTCTGCAGCAGGTGCACCAAATGCAGCCGGAGGACCCGCAATGCCACCTCGCCCTCGGTCAGGCCGATGTTGCATTGCTCCCATAACCTGGCCCACGCGCGGGCGTGTTGCAGATGGACGTCGGCGTATCGACCCGCCGCAGTGAGATATTGCTGCGCCGCGCTGGCTGGTTCGGATATGGCGGTGTCCCGTCCGGTGAAGATGGTCACGGTTTTCTCGCACGTGACGGATTGCCCCGCGGCCAGTGCGACCTGGATGTCGTGACCGCCGCGGTTGGCTTCCCGGACTACCGCGTAATGTGCGTCGGCCGGGGAGTCGTCGAGCCATACGGTGTTGCGGGCGGCCAACGCGATCGAGATGTGCGATTGCGTTGTTTGAGTTCGCAACAGCACTGCATCAGGCGGTATTTCGTCTATCACCGATTCGGTGAGGTGGGTACTCGCGAGCGAACGGTAGCGCTCAACCATGGTATTGCGCACTGTTCCGTCTATCAGTGATCTGAACGTCATTGTGCCCGACCAATTCTCGGCGCCGATCTTGGTCTGCATGGCAAGCAGGTGAGGTGCGTGCATGGACGCGAAGCGCTGCTGGGTCAGCGTGGTGATCCGGCCTGCGCTGTCCCGGAATCGCAGTCTGCGGGTTAGCGTTGCATGCCGCAGGTCGAATGTCTGCCGGTAGAATAGCAATTCGGTGTCGTCGACGCTGAACCATGGCCCATCGTTGATGCGAAACGTCAGTGATAGCCAGTTGGGAAGATTGACGAGGCTTTCGTTCTCGATCGTCCGACCGGCGATCCGGTCGCTCAGGATGTTGTAGACGCCGGTGGCGTAGGTGCCCGGGTAATGCGCCTCTGACGCTGTCGCTTCCGGTGCACAACCACGGGTGGCGACGTAGCCATTCCCCACCGTGCACAGAGCTTCGCGCAGTCGCTCGTTCGTCGGATCATAACCTTCGTAGACGAGTTCCCACGGGTCGCCTGGACTCGCCGCGGCATCGGCCAAGTCGTCGGCCAGGCGGCGGATGAACTCGATTACTGCAGAGGGGCTTTCGAGGCTGAATGAGGCGGCAGAGACTCGGTCGCGGGCCTCGTCATGACGCACCATGATGCCCAGGCCATCGAAGCGGACTGCGTCGAATGCGTCCTCGTCGGTGATGTCGTCGCCGATGTAGATCGGCAACACGGTCTCGGGGTTTGCCATGCCGTCGCCGTCGGCGATGTGGTCGAGCATCCAATGCAGCGTTTGGCCCTTGTCCCAGTCCACGTTCGGCCGAAGTTCGATGACTTTGCGGCCGGTCGTTACCTGCAGACCTTCGGATCGCCCGAGTCGTCGCACCGCCGCTATCACGTGATCGACGTGTTCAAGAGCGACATTGCGGTAGTGCACAGCGACGGCAAAGCGCTTGTGCTCCACCAATGTTCCCGGAATATCGCTGAGGTCTTCCGCCAATCGAGTGGCGGCATGCGCCAAGGCGGAGACCACGGTGGTAGCCGCGGCATTCTGGTGGTGGCTGCCATCCGGTGCGACCAGCTCGAAGCCATGGCTACCGGCGAACCACAGTCCGTCGACGTCCACCCGGTCGCGGACATCGGCCAGGTCGCGGCCGCTGATCACCCCTACCGCGCATTGTGCTGCGAGCGCTCGCAATGCCTCGGCGCCACCGTCTACCAGGGTTGCGGACGCAGGGTTTTCGACTATGTCGGACAGCGTGCCGTCGAAGTCGAGGAACACCATTGGCCGCCGAGTCATCACCAGTTCTTTCAGCTGGCTGTAGACCTGCAAGGCATCGGGGAGGGCCGACATGGCAACGTCACCGGTTCGCACCGAGAGCTCAGCGAGGTCGGCTATCACGGTGTCGGCTCCGCAGGACAGCAGTTTCTCGGCACCCCCGTCCCGGTCGAAACCAACAACGAGGCTGAATCCACCCGCGCTGGCCGCCACCACACCCAGCTGGTCCGGCTCGATCACCACGCAGCGATCGGGACGAACACCCAGGCGACGCGCGGCCTCGATCAGGACAGCCGGATCGAGTTTTGCCCCGGCGTCAGTGTCGGTGACAGTCACGCTGACAAATTCGTCGATGCCCGCGGCGTGCAAAGCCTCGGCGCAGTCGCGGCCCGACGAGTAGACGGCCGCAGCTGCACCGACTTCCCGTAGCCGGTGCAGCAATGGCACGGTCGAATCGAAAGCGTGAACGCCACTTTGGGGAGTGTCGGCGACCAGTCCGTCGAGGTCGAATATCACTGCATCGTGGTAGCGCCTGTCGATGGTCGCGGCCCATTCAGTCACATTTGTGACGATGCCACAGTGAGAGCCGATCAGACGGGGGTCCGAGGGCCACGCGGTTGGGGACTAAAGCCCCACGACCGAGGGCTCCGCGGCCAATAGCATTTCCAGTGACTGGCAGCGAGACAGACAGAAAGGTCCACGACCGTGAAGCGCAATGGGATCGTCGTCGGAGTAGACGGATCGGCCGCATCGGACGCCGCCGTCTTATGGGCTGCGCGCGAGGCGGCTATGCGAAACGAGCCACTCACCCTGGTCCACATGTTCAAGACATACGTGCCGACGTTTCCCCAGATCCCGATGCCGAGCGGGGTCGCGGAATGGCAGGAAGACGACGGCCGCAAGGTCCTCGAGCAGGCGGTCAAGATCGCCGAAGACGCTGTGGCGGCAGGCCACAAGGTCTCGATCGCAAGCGAGGTGAAGAACTCACCCCCGGTGCCGACCCTAGTCGAAATGTCCGCAGGGGCGGAGATGATCGTCGTGGGTTCCAACGGGCGCGGCGCGGTCGGCCGGGTTTTGCTGGGTTCGGTCAGTTCGGGTGTCTTGCACGGAGCGAAGTGCCCCGTCGCGGTCATTCGCGCCGATGCCTCCCAAACGGCGCCTTCCGACCGAGCCCCCGTGTTGGTGGGTATCGACTGCTCGCCGGCGTCGGAGCGTGCGCTGGCAATCGCATTTGAAGAAGCGTCGTTTCGCGGTGTCGAGCTGACCGCATTGCACGCGTGGAGCGACATTGCCGTGTACCAGCTGCCGTGGGTGGACTGGCCGGAGGAAGCGGAGCGGAGTTTGGCCGAGTATCTGGCGGGCTGGCGAGAGCGCTACCCGGATGTCGTGGTGAAGCGGCTCCTGGTTCTTGATCACCCGGGCCGAGCGCTGATCGAGGAGTCGGAATCCGCTCAGCTGGTCGTCGTCGGTAGCCACGGGCGAGGTGGCATGGCCGGCTTGCTGCTGGGTTCGGTCGGCAACGCGGTTGTTCACTCGGTCCATACCCCGGTGATTGTCGCGCGGCCGTCCTGAGGTCGGGGCGCGAGCAGGCTGGTGCGCTCCCGAAAGGAATTTCGGTGATGGGCAAGACCGAGTCTGTGGCCCTCGCTTGGATACCGCGACTGCGCGCGCTGATCGAACCCGCATTGATGGTATTCACGGTGGGCGCGTTGGCCGCCGGTGGCGTCGCCTGGCTGGCGGGTTGGCGCGCCGCGGCCGACGGCTGCTGGATCGCTGGCACCGTGCTTGCGCTCGTCCCCGCATTGGCATGGACTTTGATTGCTTTGCGCCGAGGACGTTTCGGCGTCGATGTCATTGCCGTGCTGTCGCTGATCGGCACCCTTGTGGTCGGCGAGTATTTGGCCGGCGCCTTGATCGCGGTGATGCTGGCCGGCGGCCGAGCGCTGGACGCCGCGGCTCAGCGCCGCGCGTCACGCGATCTGCGGGCGCTGCTCGAGCGTGCGCCACGGTTCGCACGACGACGCATCGGAACGCAGGTCGCCGTGATACCGCTGGCGGAGGTAACCGTCAACGACATTCTGGTCGTCGGCCCCGGCGAGGTGGTACCGGTGGACGGACGCATCGCCGACGTGGTGGCCGTGCTGGATGAGTCGGCGCTGACCGGCGAGCCGCTCCAGGTCGAACGGGCGGTCGGTGAGCTGGTCCGCAGCGGTGTGGTCTACGCCGGCAGCGCGTTTGAGCTCCGTGCCACCGCGACCGCGGACCAGAGCACATACGCCGGCATCGTCAGGTTGGCTCAGCGGGCCAACGCTGACAACGCGCCGATCGTGCGGTTGGCGGACCGCTATGCCGCATGGTTTCTGCCGCTGGTGCTACTGGTGGCCGGAGCGGCGTGGTTCGCGAGCGGTTCCGCTGTGCGAGCTGTCGCGGTGCTGGTGGTGGCGACGCCGTGCCCGTTGCTGCTGGCTGCGCCGGTGGCGATTGTCTCCGGTTTGTCCCGGGCGTCTCGTGCCGGAGTGGTGATCCGCGGCGGAGGCGCGTTGGAAACGCTCGGACGGGCAACAACTTTGGCGATGGACAAGACGGGCACCCTGACAATGGGACGTCCCACGGTCGTCGACGTGATGGTCGCACCAGGCCGTGATGCGACCGAGGTGTTGCGGCTGGCTGCCTCGGTGGACCAGCTTTCCCCTCATGTTCTCGCCGAGGCCATCGTGACGGAAGCGCTCAACCGGGGTTTGCAGCTGACACTACCGACACATGTCGTCGAGCAGCCCGGCTGTGGTGTCACCGCGACCATCGATGGGCGTCAGGTCAGCGTCGGCAAGTTAGCGGCCGACGCCGTGACAAGCCAGTGGGCGCGAACCGTCGTCAATCGCGCCCGCTTGGACAACGCGGCGATCGCCTGGGTTTGCGACGACGGCGAGCCGGCCGGTGCGGTCTTGTTGCGGGACCCCTTGCGCCGGCACGCACCTCGAACCGTGCGGCGGTTGCGCGAGGCCGGACTGACTCGGGTGATCGTGCTCACCGGCGACCGAGCCGAACCAACCCGCGAGGTCGCCACCATCTTGGGACTAGATGAGGTCTACGCCGGCCAGACCCCCGCTGACAAATTCGCCGCGCTGCGTGCACTTCGGGGCAACCCGGCCACCGAGGTTCACTTGGCCACAGGCACGGAACAGATGTTGAACCGCTTCGCCACCGAACATGACCAGCTCCGTGACACCATCGGACTGCTTCGCGACAGCGCCGATCGGCTTGCCGCCAAACCGGATGCCGCTGCCCTGGCGTCGCTGACTGCGGCGCACGGGTTGCTGATTGAGCGGATTCTGCCCCACGAACGGGCTGAAGAAACTCAGCTCTACCCGGCGCTGGCGCGCCCGTCGGGTAGCGGGGAAGCCACCGTCACGATGAGTCGCACGCATGCTGAGATCCAGCGGCTTGCTGACCGCATCGCAACCCATCTGGCCCTGGCACAGTCGGCGGGGGCGATACAGCCTGACCAAGTCGATGACCTATTGGCGTGCCTATACGGTCTTTATGCGCTGCTGCGGCTGCACTTTGTGCAAGAAGAGGAAAGCTATTTCGCTTTCGCCGAGGACGACGTCAATAATGCCGAGACGCGCTGCTCGCAAACGCATCCCGACATCAAGGACGTCGCCACGTCGACAACTTCTGACCTCGCCGCCCAGCGGGTGATTGTTCCATTTCGCAGACCGATCAAGGCCATTCAAGCAGCCAGCGCGATCCAACGAAGGTCTCGAAGACCGTGTGATCGGGGCTAAATTTATGGCCGACACCAAGGCAGGACGAAAGTCGGTACCCATGAAGTGTGCGCCGTAGCAACTTAGAGCCATGGAGGTCACCATCGCAGCCGACAGACCTGCCGAGTTGCCCGCGACGGCTGCAGCGCCCTACGTCGCGGTTCACGAGACTCACACGGGCGTAGTGGTACTAGCCGGCGATCGGGCGTACAAGGCGAAGAAGCCGGTGTTGACCGACTTCCTCGATTTCCGCACAGCCGAGCAGCGTGAGCGCGCGTGCCTACGGGAAGTCGAGTTGAACAGCCGCCTGTCTCCGCGCAGTTACCTCGGGGTCGCGCATCTCGACGACCCGGCTGGGGGCCCCGCCGAACCGGTTGTCGTCATGCGTCGGTATAGCGAGAGCGATCGGTTGGCATACCTGGTGACACGCGGCAAGTCCGTCGAGGGTGTGCTGGACCGCATTGCCGACATGCTCGCGAGCTTTCATCAGCGTGCCGAGCGCAGTCGGGTAATTGACGAGCAGGGCAGCGTCGATGCGATCGACCAACGCTGGCGTGAGAACCTGTCGGAGCTCCATCGCTATGCGGGGATGGCCATCTCGGGGGTCTCGGGCGAGTCGGTCGACCGGATTCGGCACCTTGCCGCCGAATTCATCTCGGGCCGTGCACCTCTTTTCGCGCGGCGGACGGAAGAGGGCTGCATCGTCGACGGCCACGGCGACTTGCTCGCCGACGATATTTTCTACGCGGGCGGCGAGCTGGCTTTGCTCGACTGCCTGGAGTTCGACGACCAACTCCGCTACGTCGATCGGATCGATGACGCCGCTTTTCTCGCGATGGACCTGGAGTCCTTGGGCCGCAAAGACCTTGGCGACTACTTTTTGGAGCGCTACCTGGATCACTCCGGGGCCCACTCCGCCGACTCGGCGCAGCCATCGCTGCGGGATTTCTACATCGCCTACCGGGCGGTGGTACGGGCGAAGGTCGACTGCGTGCGGTGGTCGCAGGGCAAATCGGAGGCCGGGGTGGATGCCGCCCGACACCTGGAAATCGCGGTCCGGCACCTGGAAAGCGGCGCCATTCGGCTGGCGCTCGTCGGTGGAAATCCCGGAACCGGCAAGTCGACCCTCGCGCGTGCTCTTGCGGAAAGGGTTGGAGCGCAAGTTATCTCGACCGACGATGTGCGACGGGAATTGCGGGAGTCAGGCAACGTCACCGGAGATGCGGGTGTTCTGAACGCTGGGTTGTATAGCCCGGACAACGTCGCAACCGTATATGAGGTAGTCCTGCGCCGAGCACGCATGGGTTTGAGCGGCGGGCAATCCGTGATCCTTGACGGCACCTGGCGTGATCCGCAAATGCGCGCAGAAGCCCGTCGTGTTGCTTCCGAAACTCATTCGGAGTTCGTGGAATTGATGTGTACGGCAACCGTGGACACCGCCACCGACAGGATCAGGACAAGGCGATCAGGCAGTTCCGAAGTGACGCCGGAGATTGCTGCCACGTTGGCTGCCCAACACACCGGCTGGGACACCGCGCACCGGATGAACACCTCTCGGCCGCTGGAGGACTCGGTGCGAAACGCACAGGACATCTGGTCCGGAGTGATCTAGAGCCATCAGGCATAGGGCATGTCTCCGAAAAGCGGTTTTGCCCTGGCAACCAAATACTCCCGTCCTTGAGGACTAAGGGCTCTGGCCGCGCGCAACACGAAATTCCTAGTGTTCATCTGTGCGGTCAAGGATTCATCGAGGTGGTTGACGTGACGTCGAGGTCGCCAGCGTGCGCGGATATCCGGGATGCGGTGATGCTCGCCTGTCGTGCGCCTTCGCTGCACAACAGCCAGCCTTGGCGGTGGGTTGCCGAGGGCGCGACACTGCAGTTGTGGGCCGATCTCCGTCGAGCGATGACGGCCACCGACCCCACAGGTCGGGAACTGACGTTGAGCTGCGGGGCCGCCCTTGACCACCTGCGGGTCGCCATGGCTGCCGCCGGTTGGGGGAGCGCTACCGAGCGGTTCCCCAATCCGGACGAACCGGATCATCTCGCGACCTTGCAGTTCAGGCCCATCGAGGCCGTCACGGCGGCACACCAGCTCCGGGCAGATGCGCTCCGTCGCCGCCGCACCGACCGGCTGCCGTTTGGTCCGCCAACTGCATGGCCGGCTTTGCAGTTGGTGCTGCGGCACGCCGTGACCCCGCATGAGGTGCTGTTCGACGTGGTGGCCGACGACGATCGTCCCCGGTTGGCCGAGGCGTCCCAACTCACCGAGACGCTGCGCCGTTACGACACCACCTATCTGTCGGAACTGCGATGGTGGACTTCGCCATTCGAGTCGGACGCCACTCATGTGCCGGAGAGCGCTCTGGTGTCCACCTCGGAAGCCGCGCGAGTAGATATCGCGCGCGCGTTCCCGCCGGCGGGCGGAGGACACCGCCGCTCCGCCGTCGACCACGACCGCTCCAAGATCGTGGTTCTCTCCACCTGCGACGACAGCCCCCGAAGCGTGTTGCGCTGCGGTGAGGCCCTGTCGGCGGTGCTGCTCGAGTGCACCGTGGCGGGCATGGCCACCTGCACGTTGACCCACATGACCGAAATGGCGGCGAGCCGCGAGGTCATCGCGCAAATCGCCGGGACTACCGGCCAGCCGCAAGTGCTGATCCGGGTGGGCATGTCACCGGCGCACGACCATCACGTCGACCCCACCCCTCGGCGTCCATTGACCGAAGTTCTCGAGATCCGCGGTTGACCCAGCGTCCACCGTAAGGAGGTAGTACCGATGACTCGCCACTGGCTGGTGATGGAAACCGCCGGCGAAGGGACTCCGGCACCGTTCGTTGCAAGGTTGGCGGGTGCCGGCCGCCACTTGCCGGAAACGCGGCTGACCACAGACGAATTGATGGCGACAACACGCCACCGCACCCACATCGACCTGGAACGGCTGACCGGGATCCGCGAACGCCGGGTGTCGGTGGGCGACGAGGATTCCTACAGCCTTGCCGTCTCGGCGGCGCTGAACGCCCTCGCCACCGCGCGACAGGATCCCGGATCGCTCGATGTGGTCATCAGCTGCAGCATCACGAAATTCCACGGCGGCCTCACCCAATGGCTGGAGCCCACGATGAGCAGCGCCGTGGCCCGCGGGATCGGCGCTCATGCGGCGATGACCTTCGATGTGTCGAACGCGTGCGCCGGGATGCTCACCGGAGTGACGATTTTGAACAACTGGATCCGTCAAGGAATTGTCGAACGCGGACTTGTCGTCAGCGGTGAGTACATCTCACAGCTCAGCCACAACGCGGCCCGTCACATCCGCAACATCATGAGCAAAGAACTCGCCTGCCTGACCCTCGGCGATGCCGGCGCGGCGCTTCTGCTGGAGCGGGCTCCCGCCGGCACTGCTGGGATCACCCTCGCCGGATTCACCACGGTCGCCGACTACAGCCGGCTGTGCCTGGCCTATCCGGAAGGCCACGACCCCGGCGCACGGATGTTCACCAATTCGCGCGCCATCCAGAAGGCCGCAATCGCCAACACCCCGCTGCTGCTGCATGAAGTCCTTGACACGGTGGGTATTTCGATTCACGACATCGACCACGTGATCACCCACCAGACCTCGGCACGTGCCATTCGCAAGGGTATGGCCCGAATGTCGGAGTCGTTCGGCGACAGCCCCCGGCACGACGCCGTGATCACCGTCGACCGGTATGGCAATACGGCATCGACAACCCACACCGTCGCCCTCGTCGAGGAACTCGAGGCCGGACACATCGAGCCCGGAGAAACGGTCGCGCTGCTTGCGTTGGCTTCGGGGCTGGAGATTGGCGTGGTCCTACTGACCCTGGATGAGGATTTGGTGAGCCGTTATGGGCACAGTCATTGATCGAGTCGAGATCACGCAACCTCGGTGGCGTGACCGGCACAGCGCGCTACATCTTGCCGTCACCGCCGCCAAGGACTGTCTGAAGTCGGCCGGATGCGAGCCCGATGAGCTGGATCTGGTGGTCAATGCGGGGATCTACCGCGACCGCAATCTGGGGGAGCCGGCACTGGCCGCGCTGATCCAGGACGACATCGGGGCCAACCCCGAAGATCCGCACGCCGACGCTCACGGCACGTTCTCTTTCGATATCGCCAACGGCGCCTGCGGTCTGCTGACAGCGCTACAGATCGTCGACGGGTTCCTGCGGACGCACAGCATCCGCCGCGCGCTCGTCGTGGCCAGCGACGCCGATCCTGGCCATGGCATGAGCGAGCACTTTCCGTTCTCCGCTGCCGGCGCAGCCGTGCTCTGCGGATGGTCCGACGACGAGTACGGGCTGAGCCGCGTGTCCTGGGTGAATAGCGGCGCTGCGCCAGCTGAAGCCGAAACATTTTCTGCGACAGTGGGATTCGCCGACGGACGGAACGTCCTCCGGTTTGAGCAGTCTGCATCGCTGGACGAGGAATTCGCCGTGGCGGCCGCGCAGGCGGTGCGCGCATGCCTGGATGAGCATTCCGTGCAGCTGTCGGACGTCGACATGATCGTCGCCGCTCCTGCGCATCCCGGCTATCGCGCGGCGCTGAGCAGCCGGCTTGGCGTGGAAGCCGGACAGATCAGTGTCGCCGAAGACCAGCGCATGCATACCGCCGCGCTGGCAGCGGCGTTGGGCCGGCAGGCCGAGCGCCTTGCGGCAGGGGCGCAGGTTCTGCTTGTCGCGGCCGGCGCGGGCGTCACCGCCGGTGCGGCCCTGTACCGCCAGCCACCGCGGATCGGAGCTTGAAAACTTCGACCGAGGCTTGTCGCTGAGTGGCCACCGCGTTACTGCAGCGGCACGACCTGCTGTTCCAGTTCAAGGATCTGGCGCGTGGTCTTCACCACCACATCGGGATTCAGGCTTATCGAGTCGATACCGAGGCGAACTAAGAACTCAGCCATATCCGGGTAATCCGAAGGCGCCTGGCCGCACAGCCCCGAGTGGATCCCGTTGCGGCGGCAACCTTCCACGGCCAGGCGAATCATCTCCTTGACACCGTCGTCGCGTTCGTCGTAGTCGAAGGCCACGATCTCGCTGTCGCGGTCAACGCCGAGAGTGAGCTGAGTCAGGTCGTTGGAGCCGATGGAGAAGCCGTCGAAGCGTTTGGCGAACTGGTCGAGGAGGATCACGTTGTTCGGAATCTCGCACATCGCGTAAACCTCGAGCCCGTTCTGGCCGCGCTGCAGACCGAGTTCGGCCATCGTCTTCAGCACCAGGTCGGCCTCTGGAACTCTGCGCACGAACGGAAGCATGATGACGACGTTTGTCAGACCCATCTCCTCGCGGACGCGCTTCATCGCGCGGCACTCCAGCGCGAAGCCCTCGGCATATGCGGGGTGTGCGTAGCGCGAGGCGCCGCGGAAGCCGATCATCGGGTTGCTCTCGATCGGCTCGAAGGCAGTGCCGCCAATCAGGCTGGCGTATTCGTTCGTCTTGAAGTCTGACATCCGCACCACCACAGGCTTCGGCCAGAAGGCGGCCGCGATCGTGCCGATTCCCTCGGAGAGGCGCTGGACGAAGAAGTCGCCCCCGTCGGAATAGCCGTGGATGAGCCGATCGATGGTGCGCCGAGCCTCGGGGTCGTCGACCTTGTCGGGGTGCAGCAGGGCCAGCGGGTGAACCTTGATGTATTCGCTGACGATGAATTCCATCCGGGCCAGTCCCACACCGTCATTCGGCAAGAACGATGTCTTGAAAGCGAGATCGGGATTGCCGAGGTTGATCATGATCTGGGTGCGCGGCCGCGACAGGTCGCCCACCTCGGTGCGGTCTACATGGAAGCCCACCTCGCCGCGGTACACGCGCCCGGTGTCGCCCTCGACGCACGACACCGTGACGACCTCGCCATCCGGGACGCGCGTGGTGGCATCGCCCGCGCCGACCACGGCAGGGATGCCCAGTTCGCGCGCGATGATCGCCGCGTGGCAGGTGCGCCCGCCGCGGTTGGTGACGATCGCGGCAGCGATCTTCATGATCGGCTCCCAGTCCGGCGTGGTGATGTCGGCAACCAGCACCTGGCCGGGCTGGAAGTCCGACAGGTGCTCGAGGTGGTCCATCCGCTTCGCCACACCCGACGCGACTTTCTCGCCGACCGAACGACCCTCGGTGAGCACCTCTTTTTCTGCAGGGCCCCTGGCTTCGAGGACATAAGCCTCGACCGTCGTCAGGCTGCGCTGGGAAGCCACCGTTTCGGGGCGCGCCTGGACGATGTAGAGCTGCCCGTCGAGACCGTCCTTGGCCCACTCGATGTCCATCGGCCGCCCGTAGTGCCGCTCGATGGTGCACGCGTAGCCGGCCAACTCGAGCACGTCCTCGTCGGTGATGCAGAACCGGGCGCGGTCGGCCTTGGGCGTGGGAATGTTGCGGGTCGTCTGCTTCGTCCCACCCTCGACGAAGACCATCTTCACCGCCTTGTCGCCGATCAGACGGCGCAGCACGGCGCGGTGGCCGGCCAGGTAGGTCGGCTTGTGGACGTAGAACTCGTCAGGGTCGACGGCGCCCTGCACCACGTTCTCGCCAAGTCCGTAGGCACCGGTAATGAAAACGACGTCGTTGAAGCCGGATTCGGTGTCGATGGTGAACATCACCCCGGACGAGGCAAGGTCGGAGCGCACCATCTTCATCACGCCGATCGACAGCGAGACCTTGAAATGGTCGAATCCCTGGTCGACGCGGTAGTGGATGGCGCGGTCGGTGAACAGGCTGGCGAAACAACGGCGGCACGCGTCCAGAAGACTCTCGGAACCGGTGATGTTGAGAAAGGTTTCCTGCTGGCCGGCGAAACTGGCAGTGGGCAGGTCCTCGGCGGTCGCCGAGCTTCGCACCGCGAGGCTGACGTCCTCGCCGTACTCCTCCTGAAGCATGCGGTAAGCAGACACGATCTCGGCGGTCAGATCGTCGGGAAGTCCAGCGCCGTAAACGATTTCGCGGCAGCGTTTGCCCTTGCGCGCCAACGCTGTGACGTCGTCCGCGTCGAGGTCGTCGAGCTCGGCGTGCAGCGCGTCCCAGGCGCCGGCGCTGTCCAGCATGTGTCTGTACGCCGCGGCGGTGGTGGCGAACCCGTGCGGGACGCGGATGCCCTGCCCGGACAGTTTCTGGAACATCTCGCCCAGCGAGGCGTTCTTACCGCCGACGAGCGGCACGTCCTCGATGCCGAACTCTTCGAAGAAGCGAATGTAGTTGAGGTTGGCCATCATTTTGCTCACGATATGACTCGTTCTGCGCCTGTGCAGCTTTCGTTTGGCCCCATAGGTTGAGGACTTCTGACTCTCATTCCGGGATGCGCAAGGGCGGACAGTTGCAACATGGAGCATTTGACAGCCCTCGATGCCGCTTTCCTGGAGGTCGAAGACTCCGATCCGCATGTGAGTCTGGCGGTCGGCGGTGTCTCAATCATGGAGGGGCCGGCGCCGAGCTTTGACGAGTTCGTTGCGACCTTCGCCGAACGGGTGCCGACAATTCCGCGTTGCAGACAGATCCTTCGGACACACCCGCTCGACCTCGGCCCGCCGGAGTGGGTGGACGACCCGCGCTTCGACATCTCACGCCACCTGCATCGCCTCGCGCTGCCGCGCCCCGGCGACGACGCCGAGCTGTTCCAGGTGGTCGCGACGGTGATGGAGCGGCGGCTCGACCGGGAGCGCCCGTTGTGGGAGTGCTATTTCATCGAGGGACTGAGCGACAACCGCTGGGCCGTGTTGACCAAGGTTCACCACTGCATCGCCGACGGCATCGCGACAGCGCAGATGTTCGCGAAGTTCAGCGACGACGGAGATGATCGCGAAGGCAGTTTCGCCACCGATATTCGCGCCGCCAAGGAGCCAGTCCGGCCCGGGCTGGGGCTACCCAAGATGAGCTTGAACCCGTTGAGCTGGGTGAGCGGCATTGGGCGGAGCGCGCTCGCCGCGGCGGCGGCAGCCGAACACGTGGCGGTGGGCGCGGCCGAACTGACGGCCAGTCTCTTCAACCCGGCGCCGGTGTCGTCGTTGCACGGACCGGTCACGACCATGCGACGCTTCAGCGCCGCCCGCGTCCGGTTGGCTGACCTGCAAGAGGTCCGTCGTGCATTCGGGGTAACCCTCAACGACGTGGCGCTGGCCGCGATCACCGACAGTTACCGCAGGATTTTGCTCGACCGCGGCGAGCGGCCTGCTCGCAATTCGCTCCGAACGCTTGTCCCGGTTTCGGTGCGCCCGACCAACCACTTCAACGTGATGGACAATCAGGTGTCGGCGATGCTGCCACTGTTGCCGGTCGATGAGGGCGACCCGGTGGAGCAGCTGCGGCTGGTTCATAGTCGGCTCACTCACGCCAAAGCCAGCGGCCAACATGAAGGCGGCAGCGCGCTGGTTTCGGCGGCCAAAAACGTGCCGTTTGCTTTCTCGGCGTGGGCGATTCGACTGTTGGCGCGATTGCCCCAAAATGCGGTGGTCGCCGTTACGACCAACGTTCCCGGTCCGCGAGGCCAGCAAAAACTGATGGGCCGGCAAGTCCTGGAAATCTTGCCGATCCCTCCGATCGCCCTCCAGTTGCGTACCGGCATCGCGATGCTCAGCTATGCCGACGATTTCATCTTCGGCATCACCGCCGACTATGACAGCGCTCCCGACATTGAGGCGCTTGCGGGGGGAATCGAGGACGGGGTGGCAAAGCTGCTGATGGCAAGCCGCGCCACGACGCGCAAGCGCTCGTCGCCGCGCCGCAAGTCCGCTCGCGCTGCCGCCCAATAGCGCGCGAAAAGGTTCTATCCTCTGCCGTCACGGAGCTGTGGTGTACTGTCTGACAGCACTGCTGGGCGATCGCACAGCACTGTCGTGGCGGGAGGCTATCAGCGATGACCGCTGAGTCAGTCGAGGAATTTCGCACCCGGGCCAGGGCCTGGTTGGCCGCCAACATGCCGCCGCTGGATCCCGAGAAAGCGGCGCGTCTCGAGCGCGACAGTGAGGCGTCCTGGCACCGCGCGCGTGAGCTTCAAAAGATCTTGTACGTAGGGGGATTTGCCGGGATCTGCTTTCCGCGCGAATACGGCGGCCTGGGATTGGGCTACGAGTACAAGAAAGCGTTTGACGCCGAGTGCGCCGCCTACGAGACGCCGTTGCTGTTGAACGTCCCGTCCTTCGCGATATGTTGCGCAACCATCCTCGACATGGGCAGCGAGGAGCAGAAACGCAGCCACATCCACGCGGCGCTGCGCGGCGACGAAGTGCTCGTCCAGATGCTGTCCGAACCGCGTGGGGGATCGGATCTCGCCGGCGTCATCACCCGCGCCGATCGCCGCGACGGACGCTGGTTCATTAACGGCGCCAAGACATGGACCACCTGGGGTTTCGCCGCCGACTACGGACTGTGCCTGGCCCGGACCGACTGGGAAGCAACAAAACACGATGGACTCACGATGTTCCTGGTGCCGCTTCGCCATCCGGGGGTCACCATCAACCGGGTCCAGCAGGTCAACGGTTCGGTCGAGTTTTGCGAAGAGTTTCTGGATGACGTCGACGTCGGCGACGACGCGGTCGTCGGGGCGCCCGGAAAGGGCTGGGAAGTCGCGTCTCGGCAGCTGTACCACGAACGCCGCACCATGGGCGACAGCTCGGAATACACCAGCGGCCCCGGAATCGTTGCAGCCCAAGATGTTTCGATCGATCTGCTGGCCCTGGTTGAACGCGTCGAACGCACCAACCGGGGCGAGAGCGAGCGCGTGCGGGAAATGGTCGGACGGGCCCTGGTGCACCGGGCGGTGCACGGACAGCTCGGCGAGCATATCTTCCACGCCGTGGCCAGCGGATCCCTGCCACCCGCCGCCGGATCGATCATCCGCCTGTTCATGGCCGCGAGCCACGACGTCGAGACCGACACCGCTGACGCCGTCGCGGGCGCGGCGGCCGTCGTGGCTGACGACGACGAGTCGCTCAAGATCGGCACCCGTGTCCTGGGCCGCCAGATCGCCAGCATCGGCGGCGGCACAACCGAGATGGCGCGCAACGTGATTGGCGAACGTGTCCTGAACTTTCCGCGCGAGTACGCTGCCGACCGCGGCGTGCCGTTCAACCAGGTTAAGAGGAACAAGTGAGCGAGCTGCGAGACATCCGCGAGCTGATCAACGACACCGACGCGTACCGCGAGGAGCTGCACCGGCGCTGGACGGGTCTGCTCAGCTACCGCTACATCGGCCGCAACCACGGGTCGATGAACATCGGCGAGACCGACGACACCGTTACCATCCGCCGCGATATGCGCAACGAGGCGGGTGGTCTGATGGTTGCGCCGCTGGCGATTTCGTCGCCGGAGGGTTGTCAGACGGACATGGTCGCGGTGCCCAACCCGGTGATCGCTTCGGTGCAGATCATCGACCCCGGCTACGACGTGAGACAGGATCGAGATCGTCGGCTCCGGCATCGTGCACCAGGGCCGGATGATGGGCTACGGCCGGTGCAAGATCGTCGATGCCGACAACCCGGACCGGGTCATCGCGTTCAACGAGGGGCAAGGCGCGATCATCGGCACCCCGCCGGAAGGCCTTGACAAGATGGATGTCTCGGGCACCGAATTGGTGATCGAGGACTCGCCCGATCTGCCGCCGCTGTGGGCGGCCTTCGGTGCGTCGCGGCGGGACGACGGTCATTGGGTGCTGCCCGCGCTGAGCCTCGAACTCGCCTCGCCCGATGCGGCATTGCACATCGGACCTCAACACGTAGTTCTCGAGACCGCCGCCATCGACCTTGCCGCCGAGCTTGCCGGCACCAGGAGGGTTCAGGTCGTCAGTTGGCACGTGATGTTCATGTCGCGCGGCAAGGTGGGCCCCTTCCGCGTGGAGGGCACCGCGCATGCCGGTGGGCCCGGGCGGATCGGGGTGCGGATGCTGCTGCACGACGAGGGCAACGCGGACAAGGCGGTGACTTCGGCGGCGGCGATTTTCGATGTCGTGACCTGAAACTTGGATGCATCTGTCGCCGGGAATCGCTCGCTGGCCGGGCCGGTGTCGGGGGGCTTGATGCCGCTGTCCGAGCCGTGAAACGCACGTTGGTGATACCCGTGCTCACGGTGGTCCATCCTCAAGCCGGACTGCGGCTGCTGCGAAACTGGCCGGGGGCTCGCCGTCGGCAGATCCTGGTCGCAATCTTCACCGTGGTGGGCGTCACGCTGGTTTCTCAGGGCATGAGCGCCGTGTAGCAGCATCAATCTGCACGGGATAGCCGGCGCCCAGAATAGCGACGGTGCTCGGCGGGGTCAGCACCGACGGCGTGCCAGTAGTCGGGCGCGACAACATCTTCCGATAGGCGTTGTCGTGGCGGTCCCAAACAACAAGGTGGTCACCGACGACGACCGCGGGACCGTGGTCTGTGGCGACGAAGACCCCGTCGGGCAGACTGTCCCAGGGCGTGCGATGCCCGGCACGGCCAGTGCGCTCGAGGTGTAGCTGCGCGTCCATGTCCTTGGCATAAGTTTTTGTGCCGCCGTGCGTTTCAGCCCAAAGCGTTCGGTAGTTGATATAGGCGCTGTGTCGGCACTCCGCGCACGGGCGGTGTCCCGCAGCCAGGGCGACGGCCTCGTCGAGGAAGAACAGTGGTGTGTAGCGGTTGGGCTCCCACTGCGCCACCCGCCGGCCCCTGAACGAGAGCACGCAGGTGATCCAGGTCTTGTGCTGATGGTTGCGGACGACTTCTCGGGTACCGCGTCCCTCGTGCAGGCGGCCGCGGTTGCCCATCCATGCGCCGCGGCCCGGTACGGCGATGATGTCGCCCAGCGGTGAAACCCGGTTGCGTGCCGGCCGTCGAGTCGTCACCGCGGCCGTTCCAATTCGAGTAGCGCCCGTTTGGCAACGGGGCCGCCACGATAGGAGCCAACGGTTCCGTCGGATCGGATCACCCGGTGGCACGGCACGACGATCGGGATCGGATTCGTCGCGCATGCGGTGCCGACGGCGCGCACCGCCTTAGGCGAACCCGAAAGCTGGGCTAGGTCAGCGTAGCTGGCGGTGTCGCCGTAGCCGATGTCGGTGGCGAGATGTCCGAGCACCGTGCGCCGAAATCCCTGGGAGAGTGACCAATCCAGCGTGACTTCGAAATTGTGGCGGTGGCCGCTGAAGTATTCGTCGAGCTGTCGGGCTACCGGGTCCAGCCGGGTCGGCGCTTCGAGCACCCGCGGGCTGATCCGCTCGGAGAGGTGCTGCAGCACGAGATCATGGCTCTCGTTGGCGAATGCCACCCGCAGCAGTCCTTGTGGGGTGGCCGCAAGCAGCAGCAATCCGACAGCGGAATCCACTGTGCGGTAAGCGATGTCGAGTAGATCGCTGGCTTGGGCGGCGCGTTCCAGACGCGCGTGCAGCTGACGCAGATCGTCGTGCTCGACGGGGAAATACTGGGTCAGTTCAGGTGTGATCATCAGGGTTCCTATCTGGGTGAGCGTGGGGATAGGTACGTCGGAGGCTGGCGATACCGTCGGCCGCGGCGCGCCGTGCGGCGTCGACGCTGCTGTCGAGAATCGTTGCGATCTCGGCGTACGGCAGGCCCGCCAGGTAGTGGTAGGCGACGGCCTGACGTTGTTTGGGCGGCAGTGCGCTGACCGCGGCGTCCAGATCGATATCCACGATGTCCGCACGCTCGGGCGTGGGGGAGTCGGGGGTATCGGCGACCGGGACGGCGCGCCGCGACGCCGCGCGGGTGATGTCGATGGCTTTGCGATGAGCGATGGTCACCAGCCAAGCCTCGACATTGGCGTCGGCCGCCAGCTGTGGATAGGCCTTCAACGCGGCCAGGAAGGTGTCCGACCAGGCGTCGTCGGCATCGGCATGCCCGACCACCGCACGGACGACGCGCAACACCGTGGCGCCATGCTGCGCCACCACAGCCTCAAACGGCTGCTTGACGCGCCGGTCGGTCTTCACCTAATTCCTCCTGAACAGGACGGTCATTGTGAAGACGTCGGCGCGCTGCGAAATGTGAGATCTCACGTTTCCCGGGGCGCCGGCCGTCTACCCAGAAAGGAGGATCGCAGATGCAAACTCGCCACACGGTAATTGACAGTCCTCTCGGTGAGCTGACACTAACCGCCAGCGGTGACAACCTGACCGGTGTGTATTTCCGGCATCATTGGCACCCGCCGACAACGGAGGCCCTAGGGCCCTGCGTCGAGCCGGCTACTGACGAACTCTTCGCCCGCGCGGCCGAACAACTCCGCGAATACCTGGCCGGTGACCGGACGGAGTTCGACCTTCCGATGGCCGTGGCCGGCGACGCGCGCCAGCGCCGGATCTGGGCTCTGCTGGCCGACATCGGCTATGGCCAGACCAAAACCTACGGCGAGCTGGCGGCCGAATTAGCCGACGGCACAACCGCTTACGAAGTGGGTCAGGCCGTCGGGCGTAATCCGCTCAGCATCGTTGTACCCTGTCATCGCGTCGTTGGAAAAGACGGCACCCTCACCGGTTACGCGGGCGGTCTGCAGCGCAAACGATTCCTTTTGGACCTCGAGGAGCCGGCACCGGCGGCGTCCGGCAGGCTGTTCTGATGGCTCCGGCATGGCATCAGCGTGTGGAGGCCGCCGACTGGGATGCGGTCGCGGCTGAGATCAATGAGGTGGGCGGCGCGCTGCTGCCTGAGCTGATGACGCCGGCCGAGTGCGCGGCAGCCCGCGCTCTCTATCGAGACGACGGGTTGTTTCGCCGCACCATCGACATGGCTCGTCATAACTACGGGCAGGGCGAGTACCGCTACTTCCAACTGCCCTATCCGCAGCCGATCGAGGCGCTGAAGCAAGCGCTCTATCCGCGGTTGCTACCGATCGCCCGCGATTGGTGGACCAAGTTGGGCCGCGCGGCTCCGTGGCCCGACGATTTCGACGAATGGCTTCAAATGTGCCATCGCGCCGGTCAGACCAAGCCGACCGCGCTGATGCTCAAGTACGGTCCGGGCGACTGGAACGCCCTGCACCGAGACCTCTACGGCGATCTCGTCTTTCCGATGCAGGTCGTCATCAACCTCAGCGAGCCAGGCACCACGCACACCGGTGGCGAGTTCCTCTTGGTAGAGCAACGGCGCCGAGCCCAGTCCCGCGGCAGCGTCATCACGCTGCCCCGCGGCCACGGCTACGTCTTCACCACCAGCGAACGACCCGTCCGTTCGACCCGGGGATGGTCGGCGGCGCCGGTCCGACACGGGGTGTCCACGGTGCTGTCGGGGGAGCGCTACACACTCGGCCTGATCTTCCACGACGCGGCCTGACGCACCGTTTAGTCTTCTTGTCAGACGGGCGGTTCCTGGTCACCGGTATCGATGCGGCGGGACGTTCCTGCGCGGCGCGGAACGACGAGGTGATCCTGCAACCTGTCCTCGAGGGCCTGCGCTATTCGATGATGTACGGGGCGCCGGCCCTCCCAACGGCTTCCACCGGCGGTGGGCGCAACGCGGACAGGTTCGACTTGGGCGTCTCCGTCGGTGCGATGGATTGGAAGGTGCTCGACTACGCGCCCGGCATGGGATTCTCCATGCACCACACCGACACCGTCGATTTCGACGCCGTGCTTTCGGGATTCATCGAGTTGATTTTGGACGACGGCGCACATCCGCTGGTTGCCGGCGACCACGTGGTCGTCACGGGTGTCGACCACGCATGGCGTGCGGGCCCCGACGGATGCCGGATGAGCATCATTTCGGTTGGGGTTTCGCCCACCTGAAAGGGGGTGGACCCCAGGGGGCGTATATCTAAGGGGATCGCAATTCAGATTCTGTTGTAGGCTCATACGCGAAGCCCACGACGCGCTCGCGATCGCCGCCAGCACGCAGGCATACCTGGGCATTTCCGACACTCTGGAGTGCCTCGCCGCTCTGGCCGATGAGGCCGGTAGTCACCGCGAAGCCGCCCGGCTTCTTGGCTCGGCAGAGGCCATCCGGCAGCGTACGGGCACCGTGCGGTTCAGGGTCTGGGACGCCGGCTACGACGCGTCGGCGGCGTCGTTACGAAACACAATGGGCGACAACGACTTTGATTCCGCGTGGGCCGAGGGCGCGGCCCTATCGACCGAGGAAGCAATCGCCTATGCCCAGCGTGGCCGCGGCGAACGCAAACGACCCACCAGAGGGTGGGCGTCGCTCACTCCTACCGAGCGTGACGTCGTCCGGCTCGTCAGCGCAGGCCTGGCCAACAAGGACGTCGCTACCCGACTTTTCGTCTCACCGCGCACCGTGCAGACCCATCTGACCCACGTCTACACCAAACTCGGGCTGACCTCGCGTGTCCAACTCGTCCAGGAAGCCGCCCGGCACGCCTGACCGTGGAGCACAAAAGCGCGGTTGCAGATCGAAAGCCGCGGTAGTCAAATACCTCTGGGGATCCCGCGCAAACAGGAGATGAAGACTTGACACGGATCGCACCTTCGGAGGCTTTCGCCGCCGTGCCGACGCACGACTTCGGTCAAGGGGACCGGATCAACATGGGCGTTGCCGGGATCATCGGTCGCCTTCCCGCCGCGGCCGAAGCGCTCGGCGGCCTGACTGCGGCGCTGCGCTCAGGTACCTTGTCGCCCCGGCTGCTCGAACTGGTGCGCCTGCGCATCGCGTTTTTCAACCAGTGCCGAAGCTGCATGGCGGTGCGTTACCAGAGCGCCATCGACGACGGACTCGACGAGGACGCGGTGTGTTCGCTGGAAAGACCGGCCGAGGCGGAAAATCTCTCGGCCGCCGAACGTTCGGCCTCGCGTTTTGCCGAGCTCTTCGCATCGATGACGCCGTCTACGACGGGTTGCGCCAGCATTTCAGTGAGGACGAGCTGGTGGAGCTCGGCGTGAACTGCGCGATCGCGCTCGGCATCGGGCGGCTCTCCGCGACGTGGGATGTCATCGAGGATCTTCCCGCATCCGCCGCGTCGTCGGGGCCGCTGGCCCCCTGGAACTCCGCGTCGGTGATCGCGTCAGGATAGGGCGTCGGCTGTTACGGCGTCGGGCTTCTTGGCCGGTGTAGGCCAGGGCGAAGGCTTGGGCCGCTGCCGGACTCGCTGTGGCCACCAGAACCATTTACCCATCAGCGCGGCAATGGACGGCGTCATCAGCGAGCGCACGATCAACGTGTCAAAAAGCAACCCGAGGCCGATCGTGGTACCGACCTGACCGATGACGGTCAGCTGGCTGACTGCCATCGTCATCATCGTGAAGGCGAACACCAGCCCGGCCGAGGTCACCACGGAGCCGGTACCACCCATGGCGCGAATGATGCCGGTATTCAAGCCGGCGTGGATCTCCTCTTTGAACCGCGACACCAGCAGCAGGTTGTAGTCCGCGCCGACCGCGAGCAGGATGATCACCGACATCGCGAGCACCATCCAGTGCAGTTCGATGCCGATCAAGTGCTGCCAGATCAGCACCGAGAGCCCGAACGACGCACCCAGCGAAAGCAACACGGTGCCCACGATGACCGCCGAGGCCACCACGCCCCGGGTGATGATCAGCATGATGATGAAAATCAAACACAGCGAAGCGATTCCGGCGATCAGCAGGTCATAGGTGTTGCCGTCGCTGAGGTCTTTGTAGATCGATGCAGTGCCGGCGAGATAGATCTTCGATCCCTCCAGCGGGGTCCCCTTGAGCGACTCGTACGCGGCCTTCTTGATGGCAGCGATGTGCGAAATTCCTTCCTGCGACATCGGATCGCCGTCATGGCTGATGATGAAGCGCACGGCATGGCCGTCGGGGGAGATGAAGTTCTTCATGCCCTTCTTGAACTCGGCGTTGTTGAACGTCTCCGGCGGCAGGTAGAACGAGTCGTCGTTCTTGGACGCGTCGAAAGCCTTACCCATGGCGTTGGAATTACGCTGTGCCTCGTTCTGCTGATCCTGCAGACCCTTCTGGGTCGAATACATGGTCAGCATCGTGGTTTTCATGGCCTTCATGTTCTCGATCATCGACGGCATCAGGGCCACCATCTGAGGCATCAGGGTGTCCAGATGATCCATGATCGGCAGCAGGCTCTGTATGTCATCGGTCATCAAGTCGACGCCGTCCAGGGCATCGAAGACGGACCGGAGCGAGAAGCAGATCGGGATGTCGTAGCAGTGCTTCTCCCAGTAGAAGTAGCTGCGGATGGGCCGCCACATGTCTTCGAAATTGGCCATGTCGTCGCGCAAACTTTGGACGTCGATGGTCATTTCGTGCATCTTCTTGACCATCACGTGCATGTCGTTGGTCATCTGCGAGGTGATGCTCTGCATCTTGACCATGCTGTCGATGGTGGTCTGCATCATGTCGGCCTGGTGCAGCATGTCGGCCAGCTGGTCTTCTTGGTACTTCTGGTTCATCTGCTGGGTGACGCCCTGCATACTGATCTGGAACGGGATCGAGGTGTGCTCAATCGGCGTGCCCTCGGGCCGTGTAATGGCTTGCACCCGGCCGATTCCCGGCACCCGGAAGAGCGTCTTGGCGATCTTGTCGATGACCAGGAAGTCCGCCGAGTTACGCAGATCGTGGTCGCTTTCGATCATCAGCACTTCGGGATTCATCCGTGCCTGGGAGAAGTGCCGATCCGCGGCGGCGTAACCCTCGTTCGCGGGCAAATCGGTGGGCAGATAGTTGCGGTCGTTGTAGTTGGTGCGGTATCCGGGCAGTGTCAGCAAGCCGACGAGTGCTATCCCGATCGTCACAACCAGGATGGGCCCGGGCCACCGGACCACCAGTGCGCCGACCTTGCGCCACCCGCGAATGCGTTGCGTCCGCCGGGGTTCCAGGGTCTTGCCGAAGCGCGTCGCCACCGAGATCACCGCGGGACCGAGCGTCAGTGCCGCCGCGACGACGACGACCATGCCGATGGCCAACGGGATACCCAACGTCTGGAAATACGGCAGGTTGGTGAAGTGCAGGCAGAACGTAGCGCCGGCGATGGTCAAGCCGGAGCCGAGCACCACGTGCGCGGTGCCACCAAACATGTCGTAGTAGGCGTCTTCTCGCGAATAACCGTTACCGCGGGCTTCCTGATATCGGCCGATCAAAAAGATCGCGTAGTCCGTGGCGGCCGCGATCGCCAACGTGACCAATAGGTTGGTGGCGAAGGTCGACAGCCCAATGATCTTGTAATACCCGAGGAAGGCGACCATTCCGCGGGCGGCGAACAGCTCGAACACCACCATCACCAAAGTGAGCAATACCGTGATGATTGACCGATAGACCAACAGCAGCATGGCAATGATCACCGTGAACGTCGCGGCCGTAATCACTTTCAGGCTGCGGTCGCCTGCCATGTGCTGATCGGCCGACAGTGCCGCCGGCCCGGTGACGTAGGCCTTCACCCCATCGGGCGGGTGCACGCTTTTGACGATGCTCTGCACGGCCTCGACCGATTCATTGGCCAGAGCTTCGCCCTGGTTACCGGCGAGGTAGACCTGAACGTAGGCGGCCTTGCCGTCGTTGCTCTGTGCGCCGGCTCCGGTCAGCGGATCGCTCCACATATCCTGAACGTGCTCAACGTGTTTGGTGTCGGCGTCGAGCTTTTTGACGATGTCGTCGTAGAAGGCGTGGGAATCGGCGCCGAGTGGTTTTTGGCCCTCCAGCACGATCATCACCGAGCTGTTGGACTTGTACTCGTTGAACACCGCGCCCATGCGCTTGGTCGCGACCACCGATTGCGCATCGTCAGGGGCCATCGACACCGAGCGCATCTTGCCGACCTCGTCCAGGTCGGGGGCGAGCATGGCGAGCAGCGCGATGAGTGCGATCCAGCCCAGGATGACCGGCACCGCGAACTTGCGGATGAGGCGCGGGATCGCCGGGCGTGCTTCGTGTTTGGCGACGGGAATGGTGTCGGTCCGGGCGTCGGCCGTGTCGTGAGACGTTGTGCTCATGCGGATTTCACCAGGCAGAAGGTCAGGGCGTGCACGCCGTCGGTTGTGTTCTCGGCCTTGACTTCGTCGTCGATGGTGATGCGACACCCGAGGCGGTCACCGTCGCTTTGTGCCGAGATGTTCGGGAACACCGAGGGGGCGGTCGTGCTGAGGACCAGCGTCCATGGCAGCGGCGCGCCGTCGACCCGCTTGGGGTCGGCGGACAGATCCAAGTAGTTCACGTTGGCGTGGCTCGCCGAGCCGAAGACCTCGTATTTGACCACCTTGGGCTTGAACGGCTTGGAATCATCCAGTTTCGGGCTGGTCAACACGCCGGTGTCCTGGGCGCCGAAGAACGACTTGACCCGGACCACGGCGAAGCCCCCGATCACCACGACCGCCACGATCAGCACTGGCAGCCACGCATTGCGCACAAGCTTGCTCAACTGCACCTAGGTGATCCCTTCCCGGTCATGCAGCGTGGTCCCCGCCGTCTGGCGCCGCTCACTCGATGGAGGGCGGCCGCAACCAGCGCACTAATACATCCTCTGCATTATTTGCAGAATATGCAACTTTGGTGAAGGTGTTTCAGATCACTTGGTAAAGATGCTGTTCACCAGCGCGGCGGCGTGCTCGACGTAAGGCACTGGCGTGTCGTCGTCGTCCTGCGGCTCGCCGCTGGCCCACCGTTCGAAGCCCGAGCGCACGGCTGTCAGCGCCAAGGCGGAGATCAACGCGGGTACCTCATCGTCGGGCCGCATGCCCTGACGGCGGGCGACGATGCCGATCAGCTGATTCTGGAACCGCTCCAGATCGGCGAGGAATGCCGACAGCACCGCGGGGGTGGACTTGACGAGTTCAAGCATTCCGGCGACCTGCTCGCGGTCAGGCGGCATGTCGCGCAGATGGTGCGCCGCCAGGTCGATCAGCTCCGCCAGTACCACTGAATACGGCGCCGGCCCGGCCGCGACGAACTCGGCGGCGAGCTCGGACGGGATGTCCGAGGGGCCATAGGCGATCGCGGATTCTTTGTTCGGGAAGTAATTGAAGAAGGTGCGCGTCGAAACCCCGGCCTCAAGACAGACGTCGTCGATGGTCATCTTGTCGAACCCGCGTTCTTGCGCCAGGCGCACGGCCGCGCCGCGGATGTCGGCGCTCGTCTGGCGCCGGCGCCGTTCGCGAAGACCGACCGGATTCGTCACACGACAATAGTTGCACATCATGCAAACTTTGCAGTCAAAATGGTGCGAGGCCGACGGGATTTCCTCGCCGGCCTCGACTGGGGCGCATCGACGTCATCGCGCGCTAAGCTGCGAAAGACGCTGCGCCACAGGGTATTTCGTCACAGTGACGATTTGATGGCGACGCCTGGGACCTTCAGTCGAAAGGGCAACCGGGGTTGGGGGCATCCTCGGCTAGAGGCTTTCCCGCCGGGTTGACGTAGATGACCTCCAAGACCAGCGGCGTGGGTCCGAGGTTGCGGCCGATGTGGACGTGCTCGGGCCCGGTGGGTTCCGTCATGGTGTCGCCGGCGTTGTACACACCGTCGACCGAGCAGTCGGAACGGTAATGGGTGAGCGTGCCCTGCTTGATCGCTCCGATCAGCTTGCCGTCATGCCAATGCCAACCCGTACTGGCGCCCGGGTCGAAGGTGGACTCGCGGATGATGAAGTCTCTGCCGTCTTGCGAGGACTGGTGCAGCGTTTGTGATGTCACTCCGTTGCTTGGAGTCGCGGCGGCTTGGGCGAGTGGGGTCACAAATGGCAGTGCAACGACAAGCAGGAGCGCTCGTAGGTTGCGCAGATGCATCGAGGTTGTCCTTTCGCTGTGGGTGCCACGGTTGCGTGAGGGCAAGTGTCGCACCGAACCGGCATAGGCATCGCGGAATGGGCACGACCGAAAGCCTGCCGGCGCAGCACTTTTCGTCACAGTGACGATTTATCGACGGAGCCGCCCGGAAGGGGTTGGGTGTCGACTGGTGACCGGACGCAGACGCCGACCCGTATGCGCGTCGAACGATCAGACCGTCCATGCGTGGTCGCCGTCACGCGCCGGGCAGCCCGGGACTGTCTTGCCGAGAAGCGCGGCGCAGCCAAAGGCACATGAGCGCATAGGGGGCGGTCATCGCAGGTTGAGGCGCTTTTCGCCAGAAACGCAGTACAGGCAATTGCCGATAAGCGACATTATGTCAAGTTAAATACCGCATGATGAATCAATCGCAAGGTGCTCACGCAGCAAAAGCGCCTGGGGTGGGGACGGCGCCGCGTGGTGTGTTGTGGGTGCAGGCGGAAAGGGTCGCGAGCCAGACAGTGGTCGCTGCAGGGTGGCATGATGATGGCATGAACCGCATACGCCTGAGCACAACTGTGAACGCCGAGTTGTTGATCACTGCGCGCAGCGTACGGTCGGGCACCACCGATGCCGCCCTCATTGATGAGGCTCTCCGGGCATTGCTGGCTCGCAATCGATCGGCCGAGGTGGACGCGAGCTACGCCGCCTACGACGAGCACCCAGTCGATGAGCCCGATGAGTGGGGCGACTTGGCGTCGTGGCGCCGGGCGGCAGGGGCCTCGTGAGCACGCTTCCGGCACGCGGCGAGGTCTGGTGGTGCGAGATGGCCGAGATCGGTAGGCGGCCAGTCGTTGTGCTGTCGCGCGACGCAGCAATCCCTCGCCTTGCGCGTGCATTGGTCGCACCGTGCACGACGACCATCCGCGGGCTAGCCAGCGAGGTCGTACTTGAGCCCGATTCCGACCCCATCCCCCACCGTTCGGCCGTGAACCTGGACTCCGTGGAAAGTGTGTCCGTCGCAGTCTTGGTCAGCAGGCTTGGCCGACTTGCCGATATTCGCATGGTTGCCATTTGCGCAGCCCTTGAGGTCGCGGTCGACTGCTCCGTCTGACCCCGGGTTCAGTTGCTCATCGTGCGTTTTGGCTTCGTCATCGGATGCCCGCACCGGACGTCGAGCATAATGTAGCATTGTGCTACGCTACGTTTCGGGTTGCTACATCATATGGAATCATAGGGAGAAACCATGCCGGGTACTGCAGATCGAGTGACCCGCTTCGATGCGGACCTCTTCGACAGCGCGGCGGCGGAGGGCGCGCGGCAGAGCCGGTCCGCTAAACAGCAGCTCGATCACTGGGCTCGGGTTGGGCGCGCGGTGTCGGCGCAACACACCGCTGCGCGGCGCCGAGTCGAGGCTGCGCTGGCCGGTGACCTCGAACTGCGCGAACTCAACGTCGAAGAAGGAGTGGTGTTCAACGCTGAGATCGCCGCATCGATCCAGGAGAATCTGGCGGAATCGAACTATGGCGCGGTGCTGGCCCAACGCGGCATCACTACCGTGGCTCTCAACGAGGCGGGCGATATCGTCGAGCACCACCCCGACGGCAGCTCAGTCGTGCTTACGCCCAAACGCCGCTCGTCCCGCCGCGGAAAGTAGCGCCGCAGCCACCGATGAATCGACTCGATCTCGTCGTCGGACCCAACGGCGCCGGCAAGTCGACCTTCGTCGAACTCACGCTGGCTCCGCTCCTCCCTGGCAGCGCGTTCGTCAACGCCGACGAGATCGCCAAACAACGCTGGCCCGATGACCCGGCGTCGCATGCGTACCAGGCCGCAGCGATGGCCGCCGACACCCGAGCAAGGCTGATCGAATTGGGCCGGTCGTTCATCGCGGAGACCGTGTTCTCCCATCCGTCGAAGCTTGAGCTGATCGACACCGCCCATGCGGCGGGCTACACCGTTGTCCTGCACGTGCTGCTGATCCCCGAAGAGTTGGCCGTGCAACGCGTTAGCCATCGGGTCAACGCAGGCGGCCACGATGTGCCCGAACATAAGATTCGCGAACGCTATCGACGCCTCTGGGCTCTCGTCGCTGCTGCGATCATCCGATCCGACTCGGCGACCGCCTACGACAACAGCACCCTGAAGGGCCCACGCATCGTGGCGCAGATGAGCTCTGGCCTGATCATCGGCTCCCCCAGTTGGCGGGCATGGGGACCCGAACCATTGGTGTCACGCTGGCCGGCGTAGCGCCGCCACCGACCCCAGCGCACGGCTACCCACTGTTGAAATGATATCGTTCACACGTGCCTACTGGGGATGATGAACGCGCGGCAGACGCGAAGGCGAGCGGTATCGCGTGACAGGTCCTTCGCGCGGCAAAGCGGCAGTTCGCTGTGGCGGCTATGACAAGACGACGCTTCGAGCGATTGCCGACGATGCGCGAGTAGATCCGGCGATGGTCCTCTATCTCTTCGGCTCGAAGGCGGCATTGTTTAGCGAGTCGATGAAGTTGGTGCTGCCGGCTGACCTGCTGACGACTGAACTGGGCCGGAAAGACGACGACTTAGGCTGCCGCGTGGTACGGGCCTACCTCGGTATCTGGGAGCAGCCGATACGGCAGCGAGTATGGCCTCGATGGTGCAGTCGGCGACGTCGAATAGCGATGCAACGATGCGTTTCGCGACTTCTGCACGACTATCTGCTCACCGCGGTGTCCAGCGCCTTGGGCGGTGGCGATGAAGCGCGACTGCGGGCGATGCTGGCCGCGACCAACTGTAGGCACCGCGATGCTGCGGTACATCATGCGGGTGCCGCCTTTGTCGTCGCTCGGTGTTGATGAGGTGGTGGGTTGGTGGGGCCTGCAGTGCACCGGTTCCTAACGGTTCCCGCCAGCGAGCTGGGACTGGAACTGCCGTCTTAATATTTGCGCCAAGGCGCCGAAATTGCGGTGACGCCCGGGCTACACCGCGGTCGCCTCGACGATGCTCAGCGGCGACACGGTGTCGACGACGCGGTTCAACCGGAAACCGGCGTGGTCGAACAGCCGGCCGTATTCGTCCGCGGTGCGTTCGCGCGCGCCGGCGACGACCAGCATCTCGATGTCCACCCACTTGCGTGGAAGCGCGGTCGTGGCGGGAAGACGAACCCGCAGCGCAGAAAGCGCGCGCCGGTGCGGGCGCGTTGCGGACATCTTCAGGATGCGAACCGCGTCTTCCTCGGGCCAGTCATGGATGACGTTCTTGAGCACATAGGCGTCGCCGCCGTCCGGTGCGGAATCGAAGAACGAGCCCTCTTCGATCCGCACACGGTCGTCGACACGTACTTGCGAAACAACTCCGGGGCGCCCGCGACGACCTTCGGAAGATCGAACAGCACGCCGCGCGAATTCGGAGCCGTCTCCAGGATCGCCGCCAACAGCCGCCGGCCCCCCACCGACATCGACGATGGTGTCGAACGCATTGAAGTCGTAGGCCGCGATCAAGGGCACGGTGGCGAACTCGGACAGGTTGGTCATGGCAGAGTTGAAAACCGCACCTAGCTCCGCTTCGCCGGTCAGGTACTCGAAAATCGGTTTGCCGCGAAGCTCTGGAATTACCGGATGACCGGTGCGGATCGCGTCGGTCAGGCGGCTCCAGTGCTCGCGATGCTGAGGCGACCCGACCCACCGCGCCATCCCGGCCATTGACACGGGCGCATCGGTGCGCAGTGTTTCAGCGAGCGGGGTGAGTGCGTAACGCCCGTCGCTGCGCTGGCGGAAAATCCCGATGCCGATCAACGCGCGCATGATTCGACCCAGCTGTGGTGTGGTGCACCCGGTCTGCCAGATGCTCGCCCGACAGCGGGCCATCTGCCAGGGCGTCCGCCACGCCGAGGTCGGCTGCGGACGTGATCGCCTGAGCAACCCATGCGTTCAGAATCAATTCCATCATCACCGCCGCAGGCGGAGCGGAGCGTTGGCGCAGCCGCGACAGGTGGTGGCGGGCCCGTTCTACGGCTCGCGCGACCTTGGCTGGCGGAACCTTAGACGTCAAGTGACTAACCCTCTCTCCCATATTCGTCACGATCGACGCGTTCCGCGGCTCTCTCTCAGGCGCTCGGGCAGCAATGACAGAGCCGCCGATGCCAGCGCAAGATGGCGAACGATTCTGCATCGGCGCACACACCCGCTAAAGGGCCTTGCGCCAGGATCGTCGCCGCCAACCTAATTTCAATATTGGTTGAAATGATATCGTTCCGTCCGGAGTTTCTGACACGGCGGATGAACGGCGCCGTCATGTCACCAGAAGGCGCGCACGTGCTCGTAGTTGCGAGCAGATTGCTGCAAACATCTGCGCGTCCGCCAAGTTGATCGGGCGTCCGGCACGTTCTCGCGAGGCAACGATTTCCGCCTAGTGCGTCACCACACTCGCCGCCCGTCTTAAGCCCGCACAGCGCAGCGATGGTATCCAAAAAACCAGTGCAGCAACCTATTTCGCTGACGAGTCGCTCGTGTTGGCGTCCTATAAATCAAGGACGATACGTAAAGCGGCGTCGAGGTGGCGCAGTTCTTCGCGGCTGAGGTATCCGACGCTGTTGCCCAGGCGGCCGGGATCGACCGCCGCAGTTTGTTCCGCGAGTACGCGAGTCGTGCGGCCGTCGATTTCAACCTGCGGTCGAAAGCTCGCGGCTCGGGCTGAAGTGGATGTGGGTGCTACGAGCCATGTCGACAATGGCAAGTGATCCGACTGGACTACCACGGCATAGCGGGAACCGGATTGCTCGTGGCCGCGACTCCCCCGAGGTGCTTGCAGGCGAAAGACCTCACCACGCACGGAGCGTCTCCATGTCTCGAAGCACCTGCATTGCTTCGGCGCGGTCCATCTCATCGGCCGCGAGGGCTTCGGCCTCGGCGCGAACCGATGTGGCTGCCTTTCGTCGTGCGGCATCGATGAGCGCCGCCCGAACGGCCGACGATATCGAAGTGCCGTCCTTGGTCAACACGGCGAGTGCGCGGGTGGCGTCCTCGTCTGGGCGAAAGGTGATTGTGTCAGCCATCGAGCCTAAGTGTACTACAGAATGTAAGACGGCGAATTGACGGGCCGGCCCTCACTCCCCTCGCCAGAATGGATCGCGGCCCAGGCGGGCCAACAGCGTTGACTGAACATCGGCCTGTTCATCGACGGCAACAGGAGCCGCGAACATTCCGGACGCGCTCAAGGCGTTCGGATCTGCTGGTAGGGCGTCGACGAAAATCGCACACCACGCGGGATCCAACCGGTCATCTGCGCCCACGGCGCGGGCCAGGTCCCAGGTGTGCACCAACACGTCTTGAGTTAGGCGTGGCACCAGCTTGCGGGCATTCAGCGTCGTCGTTGGATTCTTTCCCACCGCCGGCACCTGCACGACGCGCTCGAACAATCCTTCGCGGCCCAACGCCTCGCGCAGTGCGTGAAAAGTCAACTCCCAGCGGCGTTGTGGATCGTCTCGTGGGCGTTCCGGCTTCAACCCGAGGGGCCGCAGCAACAGCACGTCATGGAAGCCGATTACGTGCTCGACAATGGCCCGCGCGTCCCAAGAATCACAGGGCGACAAGCGATCCCATTTTCCGTCAGCCGACTGCATGGCGTCACCGAACCGTCGGCACACCGCCAAGTGGAGCTCGCCCGCGGGCGTCACGGTTGGTTCGGCGGCGGCGACATTACCTCCTCATTGATCGCCTCGTGCGTGGTAATCCGGTTGCCGTTGACGGCCGTAACGGTCACGTCCGCGTTGTAGCGTTTGCCGTTATCAGAAATTAAGCACCGCTCGAATTCGCCGACCCTGCCGGCCAGATCACCGGGACAGTCGACATGTTCGGGCGCGTGGCCGATTTGGTCTTGGAAGTCGCCGGAGACCGTGGCCACCACGTCGGCCAGGGGAAGGAAAGTCCCTGTGCTTCCCGAACCCAGGGTGCCGGCCCGCACCGGAGCTGGAGGGGCCGGCGATGGGCTTGAACCGCTGGGCCTCAAAACAAGGAAGCCGAGAATGCCCAGACCAACGACGGCAGCCACACCCCCGCCGGCGACGGCTCCCACGATCCACTTCCGGCTCGGCGTGGCCCCGACCGGCATCGCCGGCTGCTGCACAAATGCGGGCGGCCGTGCCTGCAGATCGCGAATCAAGTCGAGAAGCTGACTGCGCGTCTTGGCCGACATCGCCGAGGAACAGCGTTGTCGGTGTTCTTCGAGATCGAGTTCGCCGTCGGCGTAGGCATTGTCGAGAATTGCGCAGATGTCGGCGCGATCCGCATCCTTGGCGCGCGTCGGAACTCCGTACGGCGGACCCGGCTGCATCATGGCGCACTCCGATCTCAGGGCCCGATAATCGTAATCCGCGGCGGCGGGCACCGAAGCGCAACCAACTGGAGGGCAACACGTGAACAAAGCCATCGCGATCATCGGCGGCGCTTTGACGGTCGTGGCCGCCGGTCGCATCACGGCAGGGCGCGGCGACCCATGGAAGGCGCGACTCGCCGCGGCCGGGTGCACGGCGAAGACCGCGCGAATCGGCGACGTGCACCTCGCCTACGCGGAGGGGCCCGACAACGGACCCCCGCTGTTGTTGTTGCACGCCCAGCACATGGACCGGCACAGCTACAGCCGGGTGTTACCCGCTCTCGTCAAGCGCTTCCACGTCTTCGCTGTCGACTACCCCGCCCACGGTACAACCGTTGTGCCCGAAGGATATCCGATGACGGCGAACCGGATCGGCGCCGATTTGGCCTCCTTTATCGAGACGACGATCGGCGCGCCCGCATACGTGACGGGTAACTCTTCTGGCGGACTGCTCACCGCCTGGGTGGCCGCAAACCGTCCAGACCTGGTCCGGGCGATTGTGCTGGAAGACCCGCCCCTGTTCGCGGCCGAGTATCCGCGCATCAAGACGACGATCGTCGACCGATCGTTCGGCACCTGCTCGGACGCCGTTCGAGATGGCGTCGACGACTTCCTGCGCTACTGGATCCACAGCAACCGAGCCTTTTTCGCCGAGCATGTTGCCCCGGGAGCGGCCTTCTTGCTCGCCCAGGTCGTGAAGGTCTACCGGGCGGCACGTCCCGGCCGACCCGTGGACATCGCGCTGCTGCCGAACGACACTGTCCGACTGTTCGTGCGGGGCATGGATCAGTACGACCCCCGCTTCGGCGCCGCGTTCCACGACGGCTCGTGGAACGCCGGCTTCGATCACGGTGAGGCGCTCGCCAAAATCAGCTGCCCGGCTCTTTTGCTGCACGCCGAATTCTCGTTCCTCCCCGACGGCACGCTCAACGGCGCAATGACTCAAGAAGACGCCGACAAGGCGGTCGCACTGCTCCCCCACGGGACCTATCGCAGGGTCGATGCCACCCACGTCGTGCATCTCGACAAACCCGATCTCTTCGTCGATGTCCTCCAGGGCTTCTTCCTAGGCTCCGAGTAACGAGGGCGATAAGTGGCTGTAGCGTGACGGCCGTGAAATTCTCCCGGGTGTTTTCCGCCGCGCTCGCGGCCTCCGTCACCGCAACCGTTCTGACGCTCGCCGCCTCGGGCACGGCGACCGCCGCCGGCACGTGCCCCAGCGCAGCACCGCCGAATGGCGGGACGCCGGACTGGACGCTGACAGGAGCCACCGGCAGCGCCGCGGTCACCGGATCCACCGATACGACGGCCCCGCTCGTGAACGTGACGACGCCGTTCAGCGTCACCCAGACCCAGGTGCACACGCTGCACGCCGGGGATGGACCGGTGGTCCCGGGCACGGCCCGTGTTTCGGTCTGCTATATGGGCGTCAACGGACGGGACGGGTCCGTGTTCGACAGCAGCTACCAACGCGGCGCCCCAGTCGCGTTCTCGCTTGACGGAGTCGTGCCGGGCTTCCAGAAGGCCATCACCGGACAAAAAGTCGGATCGACGGTCGCCGTCGCAATGACCTCCGCCGACGGCTACCCCGACGGCCAGGCCAGCGCAGGAATCCGGCCGGGCGACTCGCTCATCTTCGCGATCAAGATCCTCAACGCCTCGAGCTGAGCCTGGCACCAAGACGCTGCGGGGGAACCTCCGGCCGGATAACGTACCCCTGGTGGAGGGGTCGGCTTTGACCGCAGTGGGTCGGCGCGCGGCGGCCGGACTGGCCGTTCTCGGTATCGCGATGACTCTGCCCGCATGCGGCTCGTCGAGCACACCCGCGTCGTCGTCTTCCAGCCACGGGACGGTGACCACGGTTGCCGGCGGTGACACCTGCCAGCGGCGGGACGGTCCAAGTGACGGGACACCCGACTTCTATCGCCAGCAGTACGCGGACGGCTTGGCCGATCCGCTCGAAGCGAGACTCCAGACGTATGGCTCGGCGACCGTGTCCGGTGATCCGCACCGCATCGGCGACGTGGCAGCCGCGCTCGACACCGACATCCGGGCAGACGCTCGCCTGGTGAACGTCCCGCGGCTGTACGGCTGTTACGACCAGGCCGTGTTGAGTCGGCTGCAGGACGCGACAGAAACGTTCGCGACCACGCTCGATGCCCTGTCCTGCGCGGCGGCCAGCATGTGCAACAGAAAGCAGACCGAGGTTGCGGGCCTAGTCGCGCAGGGGGCGCCGCAGGAACGCAGCTACGTCGAGGCCCTCGATGCCTATGCCGCCCAGTTCGGAGGCGAGCAGCTCCCGGTACCGGGCGCCACGCCCGGGTCTAGGTCCCGGCGGATGTAGTCGGCGCGGTAGGCACACCGAGCGCGTCGCGCACGCGTCCCCGCGCTTGCTCGAGCCGAAGGGTGGCCTCGGCCGCGTCAACTCCCGCGAGCAGCGCGACGATCGCAGTCTTGGCGTGACCGCCCGCTTTGGCGAGTGCGGCGGTTGCGGTTTGCTCGTCGACGCCGGCCGCGTCGCGGACGATCCGTACCGCCCGCCGGCGCACCTTGGCGTTGGTGACGCGCACGTCGACCATCCGCGGTCCGTAGGCCCTGCCGAGGGCGATCATCACGCTCGTCGAGAGGGCGTTGAGCACAACCTTCTGCGCGGTGCCCGCGGTCAGCCGAGTCGAGCCGGCGAGCACCTCGGGCCCGGTCAGTAGTTCGATGACCACGTCGCCGGACGCCTCGCTGCACGCATTGTTGACGATCGCGACGGTCAGCGCGCCGGCCGCGTGTGCGTGCTCGAGCGCCCCGAGCACGTACGGCGTGCGACCCGACGCCGTGATCCCGACGACGGCGTCGGCCGCGCTCAGGTCGACGAGATCGGCGGGATCGAACGTGTCCTCGGCGCCCTCGACCGCCGCGGTCAGGGCCGCCGGTCCGCCGGCGATCACGCCGCGCACGACGTCGGTGCCGAACGTCGGGGCGCACTCCGCCGCGTCGAGCATCCCGAGCCGCCCGGGCGTCCCGGCGCCGGCGTAGATCAGGCGCCCGCCGCGCTGTAGCCGTGCGGCGATCGCCTCGGCCGCCTCCGCGATGCGCGGGACCGCCGCGACCACCGCGGCGTGCGCGTCGCCCTCGGCGGCTATCAGCAGCGCGACGATCTCGCCGATGGGCCGCGCGTCAAGGTCGTCCAGGTTTGGCCGGGCGGCCTCGGTGGCGAGCCCGTCGAGCCCGTGCGAAGTGCCGTCCGCCTGCACCCGGATTAGGTGCGGCTCGTGGATCGCGCCCAGCCGCAGCGCGCCGTCGAGCGCGTCACCGGCGGCCGGCACCAGGTCGAGTTGCGCGCGCAGCGCCGCGTAGCCGGCCAGCCCGCCGACCATCACGACCGGGCCATCCCCGACCGCTCGGACGCTCGCCGCGAGCGCCGCGGCCGCGGCGCTGACGATCGCCATGGCCGCGGTGTCGTGCGCGGCAAGCACGTCGGGCGCAAAGGACGCGACGGCGGCAGCACCCGTGAATTGCCTCGGCCAGGTCTCCGGAGCGCCGAAGCGGGCCCGGGCGGCGTCGAGCAGCGTGGTGGACGGGCCGCGACCGTCGTGGGCGGACAGCGCCGCGCGTAGGCCGGCGGCGCCGATCCACGCGCCGCCGCCCTCGTCGCCCAGCCATGGGCCCCAGCCGTCGGCGGAACGCAGCGTGCCGTCTGCGCCGATCGCGAGCGCCACCACCCCGGTGCCCGCGATCAGTACGACGCCCGGCTTCCCGTTCAGTGCACCCGCGTGCGCGAGCACCGCGTCACTCGTCACCGCGACGCGCTTGGGCCGCAGCGACGCCAGCAGCGCATCGCCCAGCGAGCGGGCCGCCTCCGGTGCAGCCAGCGCCCCGGCGGCGCCTACGATCACCTCGTCGACCGGGTCGAACTCACGCGCGACAGCCAGGATCGCGGCCAGGGCGGCCCGCATGCCGCCGGGCGCAGCCAGCCCCGGCGCGCCCGGCCCCTCGGACCTGCGGCCGTGCGCGGCGGCCCGGCATGACGTCTTGCCCAGGTCGACGGCGAGGATCACTACACCCATCTTTCATGGACCGCGGAGAACGGGCACCGATTTCCGCCAACCACCTTCTTCGCGGGATCGCCGGATAAAGGCCAGACGAGACCGTAAGCTCGGAACCCGGATTTCACGCGATGATCGAAGGGAATCGGTAGTGCATGAGCCGGCCACCGCGGCAATAGAGCCTCGCACCGAGTCGGTTGCGAGCCCCGTTGTGGGTGGGTGGCTCCCGGGTACAGCGCCTGCGGCATTCGCGCCCGAAGACATCGCTCACATCCTTCAATACGTGCGCCATCCGGTTCACGTGGTCCGCGAGGCGGCGACCGGACACCTGGGGCTTGCCATGGGGGGCCATCTCGTCGACGCCGACGCATCCGATGTTTCCGTCGTGGGGACGTTGCCCCCGGTATACCCGGAGTGGTTGGGCGACCGTGAGTTCTGCGAAGCGCACGGGACGCGATTCCCTTATGTCACCGGAGCCATGGCGAATGGCATCGCGACGCCCGCCCTCGTCGCGACGATGGCCGAGGCCGGGATGCTGGGCTTCTTCGGTGCGGGCGGCCTTTCGTACGCCGCCGTGGAGGCGGGCCTGGCCGACATTCAGGCGAGGCTGGCGGGCCGGACCGGCCTGGCCTGGGGCGCAAACCTGATCCACTCCCCCAACGAAGTTGCGCTCGAGACGCGTGTCGCCGAGCTCTTCATCGCGAGGGAAGTCCACACCGTCGAGGCGTCGGCCTTCCTGAAGCTCACCCCCGCGGTCGTCCACTACGCGCTGTCGGGCCTGTCGACCGATCCGGCCGGTGCAATCATCCGCAAGAACCATGTGATGGCGAAGATCTCGCGTCCCGAGACCGCTCGCCTGTTCATGGAGCCTGCCCCCGCGGCGTTGGTCTCGGCGCTCGAAGCGGCCGGCAAGCTCACCGCGCGTGAAGCCGAACTTTCCCGACACGTGCCACTGGCGGAAGACATCACCGTAGAGGCCGACAGCGGAGGGCACACCGACAACCGCCCGCTGCAGGCGATCCTCTCCGAGGTCGTGCTACTGCGCGACAAGCTGGCGCAACAGCACAGCCTGAACAGCCGGGTGCGTGTGGGTGCCGGCGGCGGGATGAGTACGCCTGCGTCTGTTGCCGGCGCGTTCGCAATGGGGGCGGCCTATGTGGTCACGGGCTCGGTGAACCAGGCCTGCGTCGAGTCGGGGTTGTCCCCCCAGGCGCGCGAAATGCTCGCCAAAGCAGGAGTGGCCGACGTGATGATGGCCCCGGCTTCCGACATGTTCGAGATGGGCGTGAACCTGCAGGTACTTAAGCGCGGCTCCATGTTCGGGCCACGGGCGAGAAAGCTGTACGAGTGGTACGCCGGGAACCCGGACCTGGCCACCGTCGTGGGCAAGCACGGTGCGGAACTTGAAAAGATCCTCGGCAAAAGTGTCGACGAGGTCTGGGCGGAGACCCAGCTGTTCTGGCAAGAGCGCGACCCCGCCGTACTCGAACTCGCAACGCGGGACCCGAAGTATCAGATGGGATTGGTGTTCCGCTGGTACCTCGGCCTCTCAAGCCGTTGGGCGATCGACGGCCACTCCGATCGGGTCATGGACTATCAAATCTGGTGTGGTCCGTCGATGGGAGCATTCAACAGTTGGGTGGCGGGTAGTTATCTCGAGCAGCCCGAGCACCGCAACGTCGACCAGGTGGCCCTTAATTTGCTCGAAGGCGCCGCTCAGATCAGCCGCGCCCAGCAGGCGCGCACCTGCGGTGTGCCCGTCCCGGCGAGCGCATTCCGCTACGTTCCTCGCCCGTTGTCGTTGTAGGCATTTACGCGAGCATCATCGGCAAGAGCGCGCACGTTTTCACACATGAGCGCAGCTGCGCGCTTATTGCCGACCTACGCACCGCGGTGATATTTCAGCGTGCCACTGACGCCATGAACTGGACTTGTGTCCAATAATACGACGGCAAGCGGCCCACCCCCTGTCGACGCGCCGTTACGACGACCTCGGGGTTTACCGTCAGTTTGTTGACCAGTAACCTCGGCCGAGCGTACAAATAGCACTCTAACTACACAAATGTATTTTCGAATTAATTGAATATGCTCTCTGTAATAAAGTTTGTGTCCGGAGGTAATAAGAAAATACGCAGATCCGCGACGAGAAATACTTGATTCGCCTCCGCTTCTCCGTTAATCAGATTGGCAACAACGGTGCCCTGCGGATGCCGCGGCTTTGCCTCGGCTCACCACTCATCGACGCCGCGCACGGCCACTGACGTGCGGTTACTGGCGAGTAAACCAGCAGGTCATGAGCGGCCTCTAAAACCGATGATCGGTATTGACAAACCGTCAGTAAGGAACCGACGGCTCTGATATCGTCCGTTCCGTCGAGCGTTAGTTCCGTCTCGGGGCTGATCAATCCGGTAATACATCGGCGGATCAGTCCTTGGCATGACGTAGGTTTGGCGCCCGATGTTGTTCGCCTGCCCCGCAGAGGAGACCGATGGTATCCAAGCTTCCGCCTGTTGCCGTCGTCGGCGTAAGTGCACTATTTCCCGGGTCCCCCGAAGCCGAGCGCTTCTGGCGGAACATCGTCGCTGGCGTTGACCTGTTCTCTGAGATCCCGGCGTCGCACTGGGGCATTGACGACTACTACGACCCCTCCCCGTCCGTGCAGGACATCAAGGTCTACGCAACCCGCGGCGGATTCTTGCCCGCTATCGACTTCGCGCCGATGGATTTCGGGATCCCGCCGAACGTCGTACCTGCGACCGACACCGCCCAACTGCTCGGATTGCGAGTCGCCCAACAGGTGTTGGAGGACGCGGCAGGCGGCGACGTTTCTCACATTGACCGCGAGCGGATCAGCGTAATTCTGGGCGCGTCCGGCGGGACCGAAATGACCAACTACATGGCCGGGAGCCTGCACCAGCCGGTCTGGGAGCGGGGGCTGCGCGCGGCCGGCCTCTCCGAACCCGAGGTGGCGGCCTTTAGTGAGACCGTTGCGTCCGGCTACACGCCGTGGCAGGAAAACACCTTTCCCGGACTTCTGGGCAACGTCATCGCCGGACGAATCGCCAACCGGTTCGATCTCGGCGGCACCAACTGCGTCATCGACGCGGCGTGTGCAAGCTCCCTGGCCGCGCTCGAGGCCGGGCTCAATGAGTTGTACCTCGGTAAGTCGGACATGGTGATCGCCGGTGGCGTCGATGCGTTCAACGACATCTTGATGTTCATGTGCTTCGCCAAGGTCACTGCGCTATCCCCGACAGGTGACTGCCGTCCCTTCTCCGACCAGTCGGACGGCACCATGCTCGGCGAAGGGCTCGCGATGCTCGCGCTGAAGCGTCTCGACGACGCCGAACGCGACGGTGACCGGATTTACGCGGTGATCCGCGGTCTCGGCACTTCTTCGGATGGCCGGGCCAAGAGCATCTACGCGCCGAGCCCCGTCGGCCAGGCAAAAGCCCTTCGTCGCGCGTATGAGGCCGCCGGTTACGGTCCGGAAACGGTTGGACTGGTGGAGGCGCACGGCACTGGGACCAAAGCCGGTGATGTTGCCGAGTTCACCGCGCTGCGCCAAGTCTTTGACGAATCCGGACGCACGGACCGGCAGTGGTGTGCGCTCGGCTCGGTCAAGTCTCAGGTCGGCCACACCAAGGGAGCAGCGGGGGCCGCCGGTCTGTTCAAAGCCGTGATGGCGCTGCACCACAAGGCCTTGCCGCCAACGATCAAAGTCGATCAACCCAACCCGGCACTCGAAATCGAGCAGACGGCGTTCTACCTGTCGACTCAGGCCAAGCCGTGGATCGCCGACAACGGCGTCCCGAGGCGCGCATCGGTCAGCTCGTTTGGCTTCGGCGGCACCAACTTTCATGTCACGGTCGAGGAGTACACCGGCGCTGGCAAGCGCGCGTGGCGATACCGGTCCTGGGATTCCGAGCTGGCGGTGCTCGGCGCATCGTCGGCGTCGGACCTTGCCGACCAAGCCGCTCGTCTGTCGGCATCGCTGGTCGACAGTCCCGACATGGTCAGCTACATCGCGCGTAGCACGCAATTCGCGTACGACGCGGCGCAACCCCATCGCCTGGCGGTCGTCGCTGATAGCGTCCCGAGTTTGCGCGCAGCGCTCGACGAACTCGCGGCGCAACTCGCCAAACCTGATGTCGCGGGGTCAATCAGCTCGCCCAAAGGCTATTTCTATTCAGCACAACCATCGGGACCTGTCGCGCTGCTGTTTCCCGGTCAGGGCAGCCAGTACGTCGGCATGGGCTCGGACATACCGCATCTGTACGAGCCTGCGTTGGCGCCCTGGGAATTTGCCCGCGCCGAGAGTTTGAACGCCGATCGCGACCTACACCAGGTGGTCTGGCCGAAAACGGCGTTCACGGATGACGAACGTGCGCAGCAGACGGCCGATTTGACCAAGACCGAATGGGCACAACCGGGGATTGGCGCGCACAGCTTGAGCCTGCTGTCCGTGATCCGCGCCCTCGGTATTGAGCCGGTCGCCGTAGGTGGACACAGCTTCGGAGAGGTCAGCGCGCTATGTGCCGCAGGCGTTTTCAGCGACGAGGCCGCGCTGCTGATCGCGCGGGCACGCGGTGCGCTGATGGCCCAAGCCGCCACCAACAGCGACGGGGCGATGTGTGCTGTGACCGCACCTGTCGATTGGGTGCGCAAGGGCATCGCGGAGTGGGGGCTCTCGGTGGTCATCGCCAACCACAACGCTCCCGACCAGTTCGTGCTGTCAGGAGAGAGTGCGGCGGTTGACGAAGCCCTACAACGATTCAGCGCGGCCGGTGTGAATGCTCGCCACCTCGATGTCGCCACCGCCTTTCACTCCGAGATCGTCAGCTCGGCGGCTGTCCCCTTTTCCGAGTTCCTCGCTGGTATTCCGTTTGATACGCCCACGGTGCCGGTCTACGCCAATGCAACGGCTGCGCCCTACGTGGGCGGCGCTCAGGAAATGCAGACGACGCTGGCCAACCAGATCGCTGAGCCGGTGCGCTTCGTCGAACAAATTCAGGCGATGTGGCGGGCCGGTGCACGCACCTTCATCGAGGTCGGCCCGGGCGGTGTGCTGACAAACCTCGTCCGGAAATGTCTCGCCAGCCAAGAGCATTCCGCGGTGTCACTGGACGCCAGGGGCCGCAATGGCATCCGCTCGCTTTGGCTCGGACTGGCTCAACTCGTGGTCGCCGGCGTCCCGATGAATTTCGAGGGCCTTTGGTCTGACTACCGTCCCGGCGACGACCCGCGGGATCGTGAGCAGCCGAAGCTGATTCTGAAGATCAATGGATCCAATTATGGAAGGCCGCAGCTCAACGACGAGCCCGTGCCCAGGCCGACCGAAACCAACACAAGTGTCGACGCCAGTGGCCACGACACTGGACACAGGACCGCATCGGAGACCAAATTGACGCCAGCCGAACCAATCACACCTGTCCCCCACGTAGACGGGACGGCATCGCCTGTCGCTTCTGCCGCTTCGGCAGCGCCGACCGCTGCGTCCAATGGCAACGGCGCTCATCCGGCGACATCCGCCGCCCCGGCCACGCTCAACATCAGCACCGACGTGGTAACTGAGGTGGTCGCGGCGCTGGGTACCCTCCAAGACGCGATCGGCAATTTGCAGGGACACCTGCAAGGTCTCATGCGCGGGGGCGCCCAGTCCTCAGTCGCCTCAGTGGCGTCACCGCTGGCCGCACCTGCGGCGATCCGCAACGGGACATCCGCGACGCCTACACCGCCGGTCGTCCCGACCGCCTCCAACGGCGCGGCGAAGATGCCCCCGCCGCCGGCGGCGCCGGTCGTCTCCAACGGTGCGAAGAACATGCCCGCACCGCCGGCGGCGCCGGTGGTCACTAATGGTGCTTCGGCGGTGCCTGTTGCTGCGGTGGGTGCGGATTTGGTTGCGCCGATGCTTGAGGTGGTTGCGGAGAAGACGGGTTATCCCGTTGAGATGTTGGATCTTTCGATGGCGCTTGAGGCGGATCTGGGTATTGATTCGATTAAGCGGGTGGAGATTTTGTCGGCGGTGCAGGATCGGGTTCCGGGGTTGCCTGATGTGGAGACGGCGACGATGGCGGCGTTGGTGACGTTGCAGGAGATCGTCGATTATTTGCAGTCGTTGGTTGGTCCTGCGGTGTCGTCGAATGGTGTGGCGCCGGTGGTGACTGATGGGGCGTCGGCGGTGCCGGTGGGTGCGGATTTGGTTGCGCCGATGCTTGAGGTGGTTGCGGAGAAGACGGGTTATCCCGTTGAGATGTTGGATCTTTCGATGGCGCTTGAGGCGGATCTGGGTATTGATTCGATTAAGCGGGTGGAGATTTTGTCGGCGGTGCAGGATCGGGTTCCGGGGTTGCCTGATGTGGAGACGGCGACGATGGCGGCGTTGGTGACGTTGCAGGAGATCGTCGATTATTTGCAGTCGTTGGTTGGTCCTGCGGTGTCGTCGAATGGTGTGGCGCCGGTGGTGACTGATGGGGCGTCGGCGGTGCCGGTGGGTGCGGATTTGGTTGCGCCGATGCTTGAGGTGGTTGCGGAGAAGACGGGTTATCCCGTTGAGATGTTGGATCTTTCGATGGCGCTTGAGGCGGATCTGGGTATTGATTCGATTAAGCGGGTGGAGATTTTGTCGGCGGTGCAGGATCGGGTTCCGGGGTTGCCTGATGTGGAGACGGCGACGATGGCGGCGTTGGTGACGTTGCAGGAGATCGTCGATTATTTGCAGTCGCTGATCGGTCCGACCGCAAACGGCGCGCCGCCGACGGCACAGCCCCCACCGTCCGCGGCCAACTCCAACGGCACGCCGGTAGGTGACTGCGTCCCTTTTGAGTTAGCCGGAGCAGCGATTGCCCGCCACACGATGCGCGCGGTAGCTGCTCCGGCGAGCGGGATGGGGATGCCGGGTCTGCACACCGCTGCCGATGTGCAGATTGTGAGAACCCAGGACGCCGAGAACGACGTCGCTGATGCGCTGGCCGCAATCCTGCGCAACCACGGCATCGACGCCACGGTCGTGGCCGAGCCCAGCGCGGACGCCGAGGCGGTGATCCATCTCGGTGGTCTGAACCGAACAACCAGCCGCGAAGACACGTTGGCGCTCAACCGGATCGTTTTTGCCGACGCCCAACGCCTGGCCGCCAAATTCCAGGAACGCGGCGGGGTTTTCATCACCGTCCAGGACACCGGTGGCACCTTCGGACTGCTCACCGAACCCGGTGAGCGCGCCTGGGCAGGCGGCATCGCGGCCCTCGCCAAGACGGCCGCACAGGAGTGGCCGGCGGCAGAGGTCAAAGCGATCGATATCGCGGTCGGCCAGCAGTCCCCCATCGCCGTCGCGGAAAACCTCGCCCAGGAGATATTGGCCGGCGGGGTGGAACTGGAAGTCGGTGTGGGCAGCACGCACGGTCGGGTCACGGTCGTGGCCGACGCGGGCCAGGTGGCGACGCGCAGGCGTCGCATCGACCAGCGCGACGTGATCGTCGTGTCAGGCGGAGGTCGTGGCGTCACGGCCGCGTCGGTGATCGCCCTGGCCAAGGAAACACAGGCCAGTTTCGTCCTGATGGGGCGCACGGAACTCGGCGACGAGCCGGCCGAGGCGCACGGGCTGACGACCGATGCCGAGCTCAAGCGGGCCCTGCTCGCCGCTGCCGCGGCGCAAGGCCTCAAGCTCACACCCAAAGAGCTGGAACAGCAGGTGCAGCGCATCCTGGCCGATCGGGAGGTGCGCGCCACCCTCGCCGCCCTGACCGACGCCGGTTCCCGGGTCCGGTACACCGCAGCCGACGTGCGCAACGCCTCGCAACTCGGGGTTCTGTTGGACAGCGTGCGAGCCGAGTTCGGGCCCATCACGGGACTGGTGCACGGCGCCGGCGTGTTGGCCGACGCGCCGTTGCACAAGAAGACACTGGACGGATTTGACCGTGTCTTCGAGACAAAGGTCGGCGGTCTGTGTGCCCTGCTGGACGCGACGGCCGCGGATCCGCTGAAGCTGGTCTGCCTGTTCTCGTCGGTGGCCGCGCGCAGCGGCAACATCGGCCAAAGCGACTACGCCATGGCAAACGAGATACTGAACAAGGTTGCCTTGGCCGAGCAGGCGCGTCGCGGCCCGGACTGTCTGGTGCGGGCATTGGGCTGGGGCCCATGGGATTCCGGCATGGTCACGCCCGGCCTCAAGGCGATGTTCGAGTCTCGGGGCATCTCCCTGATTCCGCTCGCCAACGGCGCACAGGCGTTCGTCAGGGAAGTGCTGGACGGCCAGACCGACAGTCCCGAGGTGATTCTCGGAGAGGGCGTCCTGGCGGGATTGCCGACGCATCCGATGCCGGCCGAAGGCCGCATCGCGCGCGTGGTTGCGCATGTGACGCGGCAGCCTTACCTGGCTGACCACCGCATCCAGGGCAACGTCGTCCTTCCGGTCGTGCAAGCGCTGAAGTGGTTTGTCCGAATGGCCGAAGCATGCCGGCCCGGACATCGCGTCGAACGTGTACTCGACCTCAGAGTGCTGCGCGGCGTGACGTTGCACGACTTCGAACAACACGGTGACGCGATGCTGGTGCGCTGCACGCCGGTAGAAGATCAACAGGATCGGCTGACATGCACACTGTCCGACATCTCGGAGCAGCTTGCGTACTACTCCGCGACCGTCGAAATGGGTTCGGGCCCAACCGATGAACCAGCCAACGCACCGGCGGTGTCGGCCGCGCCACTCGGTGGTCGCCAGATCGACCGCGACGCCTGCTATACCGGCGGTGCGCTGTTCCATGGCCCCGCGTTCCAGGTGCTCAAGGGCGTGGACTGCCGGGATTCGAGCGCCACGGCGTCGTTGTACGGGCTGATGACGGCAGGCTGGCAGGGGGAATTTTCGGCAACTGATCCCGCGGCGCTCGACGGCTGCCTCCAAGCGGCATTGGTGTGGAGCTTTGACCAGCTCGGCCGCAAGGTGCTGCCGCTACGGGTCGGCGAGGTGGTGCGGTACCGGGCCGGCGCGTTGGGCGACGGGCTGCGGTGTGAGCTCTCCAACGGCGAAGCCAAGAACAACCGAGCCGTTTGCGACCTCGACCTCCTCGACGCCGAGAATCTCTTGGTTGCCAGCTTCAAACGACTCGAGTTGTATCCCTACGGCGGCTGAGTCGCCGTGAATTTTGAGCCCATTGCGATTGTCGGTCAGGGCTGCGTCCTTCCCGGAGGCCTGAACCCCGACGAGTTATGGGCGACGGTGCGCGACGGTCGCGACGCGCTCGGCGCAGCGCATCCGGATTATTGGGGGGTATCCCCGGCACGCGTACTGCAAGACCGGCAGGACGCGTCCTACCTCGACCACACGTGGTCTGATCGCGGTGGATATGTGCGCGGGTTTGACGACGCTTTCGATCCCCGTGGTCTCCTGCTCGACGCCGACGAATTCGACGGCCTCGATCCCCTATACCTGTGGGTAGTTGACGCGGCCCGTCAAGCGCTGGACAGCGCCGGCTGGAGCGCCGGTGCAATCCCGGGTTCAGCCGGGGTTGTTCTCGGCAACTTGAGCTATCCGACGAACAGCATGATCGACCTGGCTGAAAAGGTCTGGCGCGGTGGCGAACACGGGCTTGACTGGCGAAATCGTTTCGTCTCCGGGCTGCCGGCCCATATCGTCGCCAACGCATTGGGATTGACCGCAGGAGCTACGGCCCTCGATGCCGCATGCGCCTCGTCCTTGTATGCGATCAAGCTGGCGTGCGATCGGCTGCACGACCACACCGCGGACGTCATGTTGGCGGGGGGTGTCAACGGCGCCAGCGACTTGCTGCTCCATGTCGGCTTCAGTGCATTGCAGGCCCTGAGCCGCTCCGGCCAATCGCGCCCCTTCCACCAAGGCGCGGACGGATTGGTACCTGCCGAGGGCGCGGCCGTTCTGGTGCTGCGGAGACTGCAAGACGCAATCGCCGACGAGAACACCATTTTGGGCGTCATCCGGGGCGTCGGTCTGAGCAACGACGGCCGGGGACGCGGTCTGCTCGTACCCTCGCAAGAGGGTCAAGAGCGCGCGATGCGGCTCGCCTACGAAATGGCCGGACTTGAGCCGCGCGACATCTCGCTCGTCGAGTGCCACGCCACTGGAACCTCACGCGGCGACCTGACCGAACTGGTCAGCATGGCAAGCATCTTCGCCGGCCTCGCGGACATACCCATCGGATCCCTGAAATCCAATCTGGGACACTCCATCACAGCCTCCGGTGCCGCGGGAGCCATCAAGGTGCTCGCGGCGATGCGCGCGGGCGTACGTCCCCCCACGCTGCACGTCGACGACCCGCTACCTTTCATCGCCGAGTCCCCATTCCGTCTGCTCACCGCGGCCGAACCCTGGGAATGTGACGGGCCACGTCGCGCCGCGATCAACAACTTCGGATTCGGTGGCAATAACGCCCACCTCCTGCTCGAAGAATGGATCGAGCCCACCGACAAGCGGGACACTCGCCCGGGAAGGCCGATAACCGAACCTCGAACCGACGATGACATCGCGATCGTGGGACTCAGCCTGCTGGTGGGTGACGGATGCGAAACCGCTTCCGTCGCAGACCATCTGATGGCGGGCCAGCCGATCCCCAGCCGCGACCGCGGCGGCGCACTCGGTGTAAGGATGGCCGAGATCTGCCTCGACCTGACCCAGACCCGTTTTCCGCCAGTCGATCTCAAACAAACCCAGCCGCAGCAACTCGCGCTGCTGGGCGCCGCTCTCAACATCGACGAGCTCATCAAAGGGCTGCCTCCGGACAGAACCAGCGTCATCGTTGGGATGGGTTGCGATGCCGAAGTGACGCGATTCGGAGTGCGCTGGCGATTGGCCGACGAGATCGACGACCCCGAGGCGTTGGCGACAGCCCGCGATGATGTCGTCCAAGGGTGGTCGACCGCCGGCGTGGTGGGCGCCATGCCGAACGTTGTGGCCAATCGGTTGAACAGTCAGTTCGACTTGCGCGGGCCAAGTTTCACGGTATCCAGAGAAGAGCTCTCCGGGACCACAGCCCTCGAGCTGGCCGCGCGCGCATTACGGCGGGGAGAGATCGACGCCGCCGTGGTCGGTGCGGTGGACCTCAGCTGCGAACCAGTACACGAAGGAGCGGCGCGTGCGTTGCTCCGACCGGACGAGCAGCTACCTGGCGACGCCGCGATTGTGCTGGTACTCAAACGCGCCGACGATGCCCGCCGTGACGGCGACACAATTCTGGCCACGCTGCCCGCCGATCAGACTCCACAAGGTGAGTGCCTGCACCTGGGCACCGCGCCAGGCGCGTTGAACCTCTCACCGCTACTGGGCCACGCCCATGCCGCATCGGGTCTGCTGCACGTTGCCGCCGGCGCGCTCTACGGGCTGCTGGAGGTTTGGCCCGATGGCGAACTGTGGACAGCTCAAAAGCGCGCTGTCGTCGTTGCGCTCAACGCCTTGGCGGGCCAGGAACAACACATCGTGCTGGTACCACCCGTTGCCGGACATCGCGACGCCGACGAGCTCACCGCCTTGCTCTCCCCCACCGGCCGAAACCAAACGGGGAAACCCGCGTTGTTGTATTTCCCGGCTCACCTGTCTCCGGTTCGGCTCCCGAGTCACGTTCTGGCTACTGAAGATTCAGCGTCAGAACCAGATGACCAGCCGGCCTACGTCGCGGAGCCCGTACCGATTTCCGCCGGAGTTACCAGCAGTATCGATCCCCCGCCGGTGCCGATCCGCACGGACGCACCGAGATACCAGACCAAGACCTCCCGACTGGAGCAACCCATGACACACCTGCCGGTTCCGCCAGCGCTGCCCAAAGTCGCCGAGGCATTGGCGCGCGTTCCGCTGGGCGACGACCTGGCCGGGCAAATGCCACCGGAGCCACTGTCGATCGCTGTTGACCTTGATTCCCGAAAGGCCCGCGACACAACGGCTCACGTGGGCGCTGGCAACGGTCTCGGTGCACCCGACACATTGCCGGAAAAGCCGCAGACGCCACCGAAGAATGAGCCGAGCGACCCGAAACCACCTACCCACAACCAAGTCATAAAGGTCGACTATTTGCCGGACGGAGGCGCCTACCGGACGATCCAACCCGCGAGGCCCGCCGACAAAGAGGTGCCGAAGCCGACAGTCAAGCGTGACCCGGTAGGCCTCACGCTCGACAAGGCCGGCCTGAACGTGCACGCCTCGGGCAAGATTTCAGAGATCTACGGTCCGGCGTTCACCGTGCAAGACGACTACCTCCGCCAGGTGCGGATGCCCGAACCGCCGCTGTTGCTGGCGGATCGGCTGCTGGGCATCGACGCCGAGCCGGGTAAGGCCGGCAAGGGAACGCTGTGGACCGAAACCGATGTCACCGCCGACGCGTGGTGGCTGCATCAGGGGCGGATGCCGGCCGGAATCATGATCGAAGCCGGGCAGGCCGACCTCATGCTCATCTCCTGGATGGGTGCGGACTTCGCCAACAAGAGCGATCGGGTGTACCGGCTCCTGGGCTGCGAAGTGACCTATCTGGGGGGCTTGCCCGAGATCGGCGACACCCTGCGCTTCGATATCCACGTCGACGGCCACGCCCGTCAGGGCGCTATCCGCATGTTCTTCTTCCACTACGACTGCACGATCGACGGCGTCGAGCGGATGTCCATGCGCAACGGCCAGGCCGGATTCTTCTCCGACGAAGAGCTGGCCGCGTCCGGCGGAATCCTCTGGCGCCCCGAGGATGAGACCGTCGACGGCCCGATGGAACCCATGCCGGCGCAAACGTCGCGCACCTCGTTGCAGCGCGCCGACCTCGACGCGATGGCGGCCGGAGAAATCTTCCACACCTTCGGCCCCGGCTTCGAGCGCGCCGCCAGCCACACCCGCCCGCCGATCATCTCGGGCGGCGACATGCTGTTCGTCGACGAGGTCACCCAGCTGGACTTCACCGGCGGCCCCTGGGGTCGGGGCTACCTGCGCGCGGTCTCGCACGTGACCCCCGAAACCTGGTATTTCGACGGTCATTTCAAGAACGACCCCTGCATGCCCGGCACACTGATGTTCGAGGGCACGATGCAGACGATGGCGATCTACATGACCGCCCTCGGCATGACCATGGGATGCGACGGGTGGCGCTTCGAGCCCGTACCGTTCGAGACATACAAGTTGGTCTGCCGCGGACAGGTCACGCCGCAATCGCGCGAGGTAGTCTACGAGGTCTTCGTGCGCGAGGTCATCGCCGGGCCCGAGCCCACGCTCTTCGCCGACTTACTCGTCACCGTCGACGGATTGCCCGCTTTCCATTGCGGCCGAATGGGATTGCGGCTCTCTCCCGGCTGCCCGATGGACATGGGCCTGAAAGAGCTGGTGGGCTATGTCGAGCCCAAGCCCGTCGCCGAAGGCCACGGAGTCAAATTCGACCTCACAGGCGATGCTCGCCTGCGCCGTCGGCAAGCCCTCCCTGGCCGTCGGCCCGCTCTACGAGAAGTTCGATACCCACCGCAGGGTCGCCCGGCTCCCCGGTCCGCCGTATCACTTCATGTCCCGGGTCACCGAGGTCGTCGGTGAGCTCGGTGTTCCCAAGGCCGGCACGTCTGTAATCGCCGAGTACGACGTCCCCAGCGACGCCTGGTATTTCGCCGAGAACAAGGGCGCGAACGGAAAGCCGACGATGCCCAACGCGGTCCTCATGGAGATCGCGCTGCAACCATGCGGCTGGGTCGGCGCCTACGCCGGCTGTCCACTGGACTTCGACGTGGACCTGTTCTTCCGCAACCTCGACGGAACGGGTGTGCAGCACCGCGAGATCACGCCCTCGACCGGGACATTGCGGATAAGGGCCACGCTGAAGAACATCGCCCAGGCCGGTGGAACCATCATCGCGACCTTCGACGGCGAGATCTCCGATGACGACGGACCCGTCTACACCTACGACACGGTTTTCGGATACTTCCGCCTCGAAGCGTTGCAGCAGCAGGTGGGGCTGCCGGTCAGCGACGAGCAGCGCGCGCTGCTAGAGCTTCCGTGCTCGGCGCCGGTCGTCGACCTTCGCACCCGCCCGGCGGAATTCTTCGGCCCAGGGCCTCGGTTGGCCGACCCGATGCTGTTGATGATGGACCGGGTCACCGGCCGCTGGCCCACCGACGGCGCCGCCGGGCTGGGCCGGTGGCGCGGCGTCAAGGACGTCAATCCCGACGAGTGGTTCTTCAAGGCCCACTTCTATCGGGATCCGGTGCAGCCCGGATCGTTGGGCATCGAGATGCTGCTCCAGCTACTCCAATTCGCGATGCTCGATCTCGGATTGGGCGAGGAGTTGGGGCCGTCGGCGCGCTTCGAGCCGGTGGCGCTGCAAGACCCGATCACGTGGCGTTACCGCGGTCAGATCGTGCCGACCAACAAGCAGATCACGGCGCAACATCGAGATCATCCGCATCGAGCGCGGCGCCGACGGCGTCCTCGCCGTGGCCGAAGCCTCCCTGTGGAACGACGGAATCCGGATCTACAGCGCCTCCAACCTGGGCATGCGTATCACCGGCAGTGCGTCAGACGATGAGCCGCAGGTCCAAACCGGCTCGGCCACGACGGCGACTCCGGCTGAGCCTTGCGAGTCATCTGAGGCGCCGGCGACGACGCTGGAGACGACCCTCGATCCCGCGAACGACACCTGGGTCGTCGATCACTGCCCCTCGTATGTAATCCCTTCGCTGCCAATGATGTCGGTGCTGGACCTGTTCGCCCAGGCGGCAACTCGTGCGGCGGCACCGGCCAAGGCCGTCGAAATCAACGACCTACGGCTGCTTCGCTGGATTGTCGTCGATTCGCCGACGAGACTGCGGGTGGTCGTCGAGCCGACCGAGCCCGGACGTTTTGAGGGCCGCTTGGAGGTCTGGCGTGATGCACGACGAGCCGAGTTCTCGCGGTGGGAGACACACGCGGAGGCGGTGATCGTCACCGCGGACGGCTACGAAGGCGAGCCGGCAGCTCCTGCCCCGCTGAAAGATGCTGTCCCTTATGCCAACCCGTATGACGGCACGGTGTTCCACGGGCCCGCGTTCGCAACCCTGATGGACGGCGCCCGGATAGGCCGCAACGGTTCGTCCGGGACGCTTGCGGTTGATCGGTGCAAGGTCCCCGTGGGCCAGCAACATCCCGGTCTCCTCGATGGTGCGTTTCACATCGTTCCGCACACCGCGATGAACGTATGGACCACGAACAGTTCGGCTGTCGCGTCGTATCTCGACGCCACGGACCCGACCGTCGGGTTTCCGCGTCGCGTCATTTGGGCGCGGTTCTACGGCGAGCCTCCCGAGGACGGGACGGTCGACGTGGAGACCCGGTTTGTCGGGTTCGACGACGCGGACGGCCGCATGCCGATCATCGATCTGTGGCTCTACGTCGCGGGCAAGCCGTGGGCCTATCTCCGCATGGTCGAAATCCTGCTGGACAAAGGACCTCTCGCTGCGGTCAGCGGCCCCCAGCGGCGCGCCTTCGTCGGTGAGCGACGCGCGGTGCCCGGGGTGTCGTTGAGCGATCGAGAGGGCCCCGGGGTGGTGACGCTCAGTTCCGCGCGTGCGGCGACCCAGGAGTGGTTCAAAGGGACCCTGAAAGCGGTGTACGACACCGACAGCCAACGGGATGCGCTGATTGCCGACATCGCGATCAAAGAAGCGGTCGCCGACGCCGCCCACAGCGCGATCCACCCATCGCAGGTTCACGTCGTCGATGGTCAGGCGAGCTGTCCGGCGCTGCCGCTGGAGCGCATCGCCGTCGAGCTGGAACAACCTTCTCCGCACGCATGTCGTGCGAGCGCGTCGTTACAGACGGACTGGCAACCACTGCGCAGCTGGTACAACGACAAGCTGGGAATGCAGCAAGGCGGATTCGGAGATCTCCTGCACTGGGCCTTGCTGTCGCGCTATGTCAGGCACATCGTGGTCGCGGATCCAGCCGCGATGACGGCGATTCGCGGGCGCCCCGTGCTGTTACTGGGCAACCACCAAGTGCAGATCGAGTCGATCCTGGGCACCACGGTCGCGTCGTGGCTGACCGGCACGCAGGTCGCGACGATCGCCCATGCCAAACATGAAACCCGTTGGGTTGGCGTTCTTTTGCGGCTTGTGGAAGCGGTGACGGGCAGCGAACTGGGCCACATCCGATACTTCGACCAGCAGAATCCGCAGCAGTTCATCAGCCTGGTCGAAGAAATCAAGCGCGATGTCGCCGCCCGCGGAGTGTCAACGATGGTGCATGCCGACGGAACGCGATACGTGCGCTCCGGTCAGCGCGTCGAAAGGCTCACCTCCACGCTCTTGGATATGGCGGTGGAGCTGTCGATGCCGATCGTGCCGCTGTACTTCGCGGGAGGCCTGCCCGAGGAACCGTTGGCCGGCAAGCTCGAGGTGCCTTATCGCCAGGCCGCGCAGGACTACATCTTTGGGCGCCCGATCATGCCCGAAGAGCTGACCGCGCTGCTCTACCCGGATCGTCGACGCTACGTCATCGACGCCATCAACGCGCTGGCACCATTCAGCGACGCGCCGCACGAGCCAAATTACGCGGCGGAGAACCGGATTGCTGCTGCGTTCCCCGGTGCTTCCCCGCTGGAGTCGATATGGGGTTGCATCGAAGACGCCCTGGATGCCCTACCCGTGGACTGGCGAACCACGATCGGCCGCGACGAATGGATGGCGGCTAGATCGGCCCAACAGCACACCACCACCTAGTTCACGCCGTTGACGCTGGCGGAAAACGAATCGACCGACGCGCCAACACTGCCGCTCCACGGCTCAAAGCCCGCCTGGATGCTGGTTAGATACCACGAATTCGTCACCGGCTCAATCGTTTCCGTGTTGTCGACGAAGCCCAACACGTTGAAGTTGTTCCAGCTGGTCATCGGCGTGTTGGCAACGTAGGAGACGACGTTGTTCTGGCCGTTGCTGCCTTCCCATACGGTGAAGCTCTTCCCGTCGATCGTGCTGGTGCCCACCACGGAGCCGACCGGCTGGACGGGGCCGGTGTGGTTGAACCAGATCATGATCTCCTGCTGGTTGACACCGGTGGTGACGGGCGTCGGGTTCAGCCAGATGTCGTAGGAAGCGTCGTAGGTCCCGCTCGTCGGGTAGGTGTAAGTGATGCTGCTGGTCGCGGTTTGGATCTGATTGAGCTGCTCGGGCAGCGGGCTGCCCGGCGAACCGGTGCCGTAGTGGTAGCCCATATAGACCGAGGGGTATCCGAGCGGGGCGCCATTGGTTGGGGCCGAACCGTTTTCGGTGGTGATGGTGAACCCGGTGTCGCCGACGGTGATCGCTTGTCCGCCGGGGTTGTTCCAGGCGTTGTTCTGCACTACGTAGGCGTTTTCGATCGTCGTCGTTCCGTACTGGTCGGTGATCACGATTCCACCAGGGGGACCGCCGGGGCCGGTCGATGGCGAACCCGTCTGTCCATCGCTTCCCGCGTGGCCGTACAGGCCGGCCTTGCCGCCGGTACCGCCGAGGCCGGGGGTTCCACCCGAGACAGCCGCCCCGCCATTACCCCCGTTGCCGCCGTTGCCGACCAGTTGGCCGCCGTTGCCTCCGTTTCCGCCGGAGGCCCCGGCCCCGCCGGCCCCGCCGTGCCCGCCGTTTCCGATCCACCCTGCGTCGCCGCCGGCCCCGCCGGCCTGACCCGAGGTGCCGGCGGCGCCGTCGCCGCCGTTCCCGTACAGCCACCCCCCGTCCGTGCCGCGAGCGCCCGCCACCGTCGCGTCCGCTCCGTTGCCGACCAACGGTCGCCCGGTCAGCGCCTCGGCGGGCGCATTCACCACGCCGACAGCAGTCTGCTCCATGCTGTGAACCAGCGCGGCACTGCTCGCCTCGGCGCTCGCATACGATCTCGCACCCGCGGCCAGGGCCTGAGCGAATTGGGCGTGAAACTCCTCCGCTCGGGTGCTGAGGGCCTGAAATTCCTTGGCGTGCCCGTTGAACAACGCCGTGACGGCCGCCGACACTTCATCGGCACCTGCCGCCAGCGCACCCGTCGTCGGCGCCGCCGCAGTGAGATTGGCGTCGTGCAGCGCCGTTCCGATGCCCGCGATATCCGCGGTCGCGGCCGCGAGTATCTCTGGCGCGGCAATCACATACGACATGGCGCAGTCCCTCGATTTCGGGTTTATAGCGGCCCTATCACGGACTTATAACGACACCAAAAACCCTATCAACCACTGATTCCCGTTAATCCGTATTGGCGAAATTCACTGCCGCGCACGCTGCTTTCGGTTGCTCGTGGTTCGCGCCATGCCTCGGTGGGAATAACCGCTCAGGTGGCACCGTTTGTCCAACGGAATTCGTAGCAATACGTGGAGAGGAACTCAGTGACCTGGTCGAATGTGGCGACAGATCGGCCGCCATCGGCGCTGAACTCCACGGATGGGCGCGACCAGCGTGGCGGGCCGAGCGCAGACCGAGCCGTGTTCGCCGGCGTGCTGGCCGTTCTCCTGGCGACAGGATGGGCCGCCAACCATTTCGCCGCGTTGCTGCCCGCGATCCGCGACCACCAACACCTCGGCGCGTCGACGCTTAACGCGGTGTTCGCAATCTACGCGGTGGGCCTGCTGCCCGGGCTGCTCATCGGCGGACGCGCATCGGATGCACTGGGGCGCCAGTCGGTGGCATGGGCAGGCTCGGCGACTGCGCTGCTGGGGACGGTGGCGATGCTGCTCTCAGACCACTCCGCCGCGTTACTGGTAGGCCGCGTGATCGTCGGTGCTGGAGTGGGATTTGCGATCAGCTCTTGCACCGCATGGGCTTCCGATCTGAAGGGTCCGGCCGGGGCGGCTGTCGCCGGGGCCGTCCTGACCGCCGGCTTCGCCATCGGCCCGTTCGCTTCGGGCCTGATCGCCTCAGCCGGGCAATCCGGGATCCGAGTGTCGTTCGCCATTGCCGCGGCGATTGTGGTGTTGGCGACGACTGCTGCTGTGCTGGCCGCGCGGGGAGCGGCCGGGCCGCTAACGGCGTCCGGCAGGGGGTCGCCAGAAAGATCAATGTCGGTGCGTCAAGGCAGTGCGTGGGCGCTGAGCTGGGCACTGCCGCTGGCGCCGTGGGTGTTCGCCTCGGCGACACTGGCGTTCGTCACTGTGCCCACCCGCGTACACACCGGGTTCGCGGCCCCCATGGTCGCCGGGGTCGCCACGCTCATCGCCAACGGCGTCAGCGCGTTGACGCAAATCGTCGCCCGCGCACGTCGCTGGGGGCCGCAGGCCGGCACCATCGGCGCACTATTGGCGGCGCTCGGCTACGCGGTGGCGGCGGTGGTCGCGCCGACGATGACCTTGGGCCTGGGCTTGTTGATGCTGCTGATCTTGGGATGCGCGTCGGGCCTGCTGCTGCGTGAGGGCTTGATCGACTTGGAAGCCGCGGCACCGCGACGGGTGCGCGGTGCCCTGACGGGAACCTTCTACACCGTGTCCTACATCGGCTTCGGTCTGCCGCTGCTATTGAGTACGGTGGCGAAAGATTCGGCGATCATTCTTGCTGTCATGGCCCTGCTGGCGGCCGCGACGGCGGTCAGTCGCGCAGTACGGTTGCGGCGTAATAGTCACCGCGAAAACTGATTCGGCGACGACTAGCCGGCGGAGCGGGGCTGTCGCTCGTTCAGGAAATCGGCCCAGGACACCACATCGGGGTGCTCCTTGAGCAGGGCCCTGCGCTGACGTTCGGTCATACCGCCCCAGATGCCGTGCTCGACCTGGTTGTCGAGCGCGTCGGCCCCGCACTCTCGCACCACCGGGCAGTGACGGCAGATCGCCACGGCTCTGCGCTGGGCGGCTCCCCGCACAAAGAGTTCGTCGGGATCCGCCGTCGTGCACAGTGCTTTCGCGACCCAAGCACGTTCCCCTTCGGTCATCACGGACAGAACGCTGCTTAGCGCCATGAGGTTCAGTCGTTGCGTGGAAGGCCGTATCTCTGACAATCGCGTGTCCCTTCATACCGGCCGCCGCTGCGACGGCCGCCCTGCCGAGAAGAAACTGCTACCGGCTGCGAACGGCAGACGGCGATGACCGGCATGAATAGCCCTCCGAGCTGGCAAATGACAACCGGCTATATCGTCACTGCCGTCGCGGGGGCCCAATAGCGTAGTCGGCTACTGCACTTGATCCGGTGCTGAGGCGCAGTCGTTCACCAGCCCGTGGGTTTGGCCGCAAGTTGTGCTCGTGTTGATTCAATGGCCGTGAACCCGGCATCGGCCGAGAGCCGTAACAGAAATGCAATGAGGAAGCGCGTTGCTTGGCGGCGTGGGACTATTCGGGGGCTCGTCAGGTGCGATCCGGCGCTTATCCGGCAGAGCGGTTATTGCGCTTTTCCAGGAACTCCGACCACGAGATGACCTCGGGGTGTTCCTTGAGCAGGGCCCTACGCTGTCGTTCGGTCAAGCCACCCCAGACGCCGTATTCGACTTGGTTGTCGAGGGCGTCGGCCGCGCATTGCTGCATGACAGGGCAGTGCCGGCAGATGACCGCGGCTTTGCGCTGTGCGGCTCCCCGTACGAAGAGTTCGTCGGGATCAGTGCTCCTACACAGGGCTTTTGCGACCCACTTGCGGTCGCCTTCGGTCACTGATCGGAGATTGCTGTTTACCGGAACAAGGTTCAGTCGGCGTGCGGCGGGTTGCGATTCTGACAATGAAGTCTTCCCTTCATCCCGGCCCGCACGCTCGGCCGCTCCCCTTCGGTGAAGATCCTGCTGGGCTCAGCTGCCACGCCCCGAGTGGTGTGATGCAGATCTCCCGTTGCCCTAAGGTAGCGGTTCGACGTCGATTGCGCAACGGTTTTCTGGCACGCGCGTCCTAGATATTTTGGCCGACGGCGGTCGGACACCCAAAAAGAAGCTCAGCGCCGGACCAGCGCCAGGTCAGCGCCAGATCAGGAATGGTCGGTTACGGCGTCGATCGCTCGGTAAATCCGCTGCTCACTGACCGGGCGGGGGGTGCCGAGCTGCTGGGCCCATAGGCTTACCCGCAGCTCCTCGATCTGCCAGGCGATGTCGCGGACGTCGGCGGCTCTCCCCCGCGCCGCCGGCAAAGCCCGCATCAGGTCGTCGTAGGCGTCCTGCACGGCCCGCACCCGCTGCATCCGCGCCCGGTCAGCCCCCACCGCGTGGGGCAGCCGCTCGAGACGACGACCGATCGCGGTCAGGTAGCGGGTGAGATCAGCCAAACGCGCACGTCCGGTGACGGTGACGAACCCGATCGGCATGAGCCGGCCCAGCTGGGCGCCGACGTCGGCTATCGCGTCGGCCTGCGCTGGTGGCGGCTGGTCGGGCAACAAAAGTTGCACTTCCTGCGCGGCGGAAAGCACTTTCTCCACGCGGCCCACGATGTCGACCGTCGTGGATACCAACTCCTGCGCCACCCGATCTCGCAGTGCGACGAACTCGGCGCGCGTCCAGGCCGGCCCAAACAGGCCAGCCACCAGCGTGTCGGTTGCGGCGTCGGCGCAATCGTCGAGCAACGCGGACACGGAGCCGTCCGGGTTTGCGCCGAGCGCCAGCCGTGTCCGCAGATCCAGCTGCCGCTCAACCGTTTTGACGGGCGAGCTGACACTCAGCCGCACCAGCCGTCGCGTGCCCGGGCCCATCGCACTTTCCTGCTCGACGGGCGTGGCAAACACGCGCAGGTCCACGGCGGTTCCCGCGTCCACGAAGGCGGGAAAGCCTCGCACGGTACGTCCGTTGAGCGTGCGCTCAACGACTCGGGGCAGTACTTCCAGGTCGTGGGGCCAGGTGCGGAGCCCGCCCCGCTCCAGCTCGGCCGCGACGATGCGTCGGCCACCGCCCGCCGCGCCGGCGCCGCCAGCCGCTCCTGCAGCGCGCCGAGGTCCTTGCCTCGGGCGATCTCGGTGCCGTCGGCGGATTCGACCGCGAACGTCACCCGCAGGTGTGCCGGCAGCTTGGCCAGGTCGAAAGCGTCGATTGGCACCAGAACGCCGGTGCGACGTCGCAATTCGCGCTGCAACGCATCCAGCAGTGGCTCCCGGGCCGGATCGATCGCGGCCAGCACCGCGCGGGCGGTGTCAGGAGCGGGAACGAAGTTGCGCCGCAGGTCCTTTGGCAGTGAGCGGATGAGCGCGGTAACGAGTTCTTCGCGCAGTGCCGGTACCTGCCAGGCGAACTCATCGCCACCCAACCGTGCCAGCACGTCGACCGGAACATGCACCGTCACACCGTCATTGGCGGCGCCCGGCTGGAATCGGTAGGTCAGCGGCAGCGCGACATCGCCCGCTTCCCAGGTGTCCGGCCGATCGGCATCGGCGGCGTTGTCGGTGCGCAGCAGATCGTCGCGGCTGAAGCTCAACAGATCGGGTGTCCGGTGCCGTTGCTTTTTCCACCACGCGTCGAAGTGTCGTGCGGAGACGACATCGGCGGGGATGCGGGCGTCGTACAGAGCGTAGATGTCATCGTCGCCGACCAGCAGGTCGCGACGGCGGATCCGCTCCTCCAGCTCCTCGAGCTCCGTGCGCAGGACGGCGTTGTCGCGAAAAAAGTGATGGCGGGTCTGCCAGTCGCCCTCGACCAGCGCATGCCGGATGAACAATTCCCGCGCGACCGCAGGCTCGACGGCGGCATATCCGACCCGCCGGCGCGCCACCAGCGGCAGGCCGTACAGCGTCACCCGCTCGTAAGCCATCACCTCGCCGCGTTGGGGGTCCCAGTGCGGCTCGCTGTAGGTGCGCTGAACCAACTCGCCCGCGACCCGCTCGACGACCTCCGGCCCGATGCGCGCCGCGGTGCGCCCGTAGAGGCGGCTGGTCTCGACCAGCTCCGCCACGACGACCCAGCGCGGCGGCCGCTTGCTGAGCGCCGAACCGGGTGCCAGCACGAATCGCGAGTTGCGCGCGCCCAGATAATCGCGTGAATCCTCCCGTCGCATCCCCACGTGCGACAGCAGGCCGGCGAGCAGCGCCGCGTGCACCTGGGCCGCGTCCGCCGGCTCGCCAGATTCCTTGATGCCTAAATCGCGGGCAATGCTGCGCAGTTGCCCGACGAGGTCCTGCCACTCGCGGATGCGCAGATAGTGCAGAAAGTCATTACTACACATTCGTCGAAAAGCACTGCCGGTTAATGCTTTTCGTTGTTCACGCAGATACCGCCAGAGATTCAGATACGACATGAAGTCGGAGTTCTCGTCGGCGAAACGGGCATGTTTCTGGCGTGCGGCCTCTTCTCGGTCGGTGGGCCGCTCCCGCGGGTCGGGGATCGACAGCGCCGCGGCCAGTACCAGCACCTCCCGTACACAGCCCTCGGTGTCGGCCTGCAGAATCATCCGGCCGAGCCGCGGGTCGACCGGCAGGCGCGCGAGCCGGCGGCCGAGGGCGGTGATCGCGCCGTCGGTGTCGAAGGCGCCGAGCTCCTGTAGCAGCTGCACGCCGTCTCGAACGCTGCGTCGGTCCGGCGGGTCGAGGAACGGGAAGTTCTCGACCTCACCGAGTTGCAGCGCCGCCATCTGCAGAATCACCGAAGCGAGGTTGGTTCGCAGTATTTCGGGATCGGTGTAGCGCGGGCGGGCGGCGAAGTCCTCCTCGGAATAGAGGCGGATGCACACACCGGGCGCCAACCGGCCGGACCGGCCGGCACGTTGCGCGGCGGACGCCTGCGAGACCGGTTCAATCGGCAAGCGCTGCACCTTCAAGCGCCGGCTGAACCGCGAAATGCGGGCGTTTCCCGGGTCGACGACGTAGCGGATCCCGGGCACGGTCAGCGACGTCTCGGCGACATTGGTCGCCAACACGACGCGGCGTCCGGTGTGCGGTGCGAACACTTTCTGCTGCTCGGCGGTCGGCAACCGCGCGTAGAGCGGGAGCACCTCGGTGTGGTGTGGTCCGCTCTTCAGACTAGCCAAAGCTTCTGCGGTGTCGCGAATCTCGCGCTCGCCGGACAGGAACACCAGCACGTCCCCCGGTGGTTCGGCCTCGAGTTCGTGGATCGCGTCGACGATCGCCTCGATTTCGTCGCGCATCTCGGTGCGCACGATCTCATGGTCGGGGTCGTCGGGGTCGTCCTCATTGCGGACCGAACCAGCGACTTCCAGTGGCCGGTAACGGATTTCCACGGGATACGTTCGCCCGGACACCTCGACGATCGGAGCACCACCGAAATGGGCGGCAAACCGCTGCGGCTCGATCGTGGCCGATGTGACGATCACCTTCAGGTCAGGGCGGCGAGGCAACAGGTCACGTAGGTAACCGAGCAGGAAGTCGATGTTAAGGCTGCGCTCGTGGGCCTCGTCGAGGATCAGCGTGTCGTAACGCAGCAGGCGGCGATCGCGCTGGATCTCGGCGAGCAGGATGCCGTCGGTCATCAGCTTGATCAGGGTGCGATCGCTCACCTGGTCGGTGAACCGGACGGTGTAGCCGACCGCGTCGCCGAGCGGGCTGCCCAGTTCGTCGGCGATCCGCTGCGCGACCGTGCGCGCGGCCAGCCGCCGGGGCTGGGTGTGCCCAATGGTTCCGCGGATGCCGCGGCCGATATCGAGGCAGATCTTGGGCAGCTGGGTGGTCTTTCCCGATCCGGTTTCGCCGGCGACCACTACCACCTGGTGCGCTCGAAGTGCATCCGCGATGTCTTGCCGCCGCTCGCTGACCGGCAAATCGGGGTAGGCGATGGTCGGGACTGCGGCGTGCCGGGTCGCGACGAGAGCTTCGGCCTTGGCGATCTGGCTTGCGAGCTGTTGAAGCTTCTCCGGCGCCGCGCCGCGCAGGTTCTTCAGGCGCCGGCCGAAGTACGCGGCGTCGCGGATGGTCAGGCCATCCAGGCGGGTGCGCAACGCCGCCCCAGACGTCGCGCTGGTGGGTTCGGCCATTCCGCCCACAATAGGTTGCCGGAGAGACCGAATATCCAAGGCCGACTTCAAGTACGGTTCAGATGCCTCACCACGTGACCAGGAGAGTCGAGGAATGCATCTCAGGCTGCCAGGCCCGCTTGGCCGTCGGACCACTCACCCAAACCGGCTGTTGCTGCGTGCTGATGCCGGAACCGGCTTTTACGGCAACCAACAGGCCCGGCTGCTCAAGATTTACCTTGGCGCGACGACATTCCTCTATACCTACGGTGTTGTGTTCACCTTGTTTCCGATCCACCGAGGATTCAAGGGGGCGCATCCAATCGGGGGCATCGTGGCGATTGTCCTTGGTCTGGCGGCACTGCTGTGGCTTGCCGCTCGGCCCGACAAAACCGCGGCCTGCACGGATCCGCTGACGGGCTTGCTCAACCGCGCCGGCTGGGAGATCGGGACGGTCGATCTGCTGACGCGATCACGTTCTTGGACAGCCACAATCACGGTCATCGCATTGGACATCGACAACCTCAAACAGATCAACGACATCGAGGGACACCTGGCGGGGGACGAACATCTGATCAGTTGTGCGGAACGCTGGCGGGAATTGCTTCCCGCCAACGCCGTCCTGGCCGGGCTCGGTGGCGACGAGTTCGCGGTGTGCGTCGCCGAGCGGGCGGGCTCGACGCCGACCTCAGCGGAGCTCTTCGTCGCCGGCGTCCGGCTGCGCACCCCGGAGACGAGCATCGGAACGGCGGTCCACAGCGGCGACGCTGCCGATCCTGCCGACCCAGCCGACATAGCCGCGTTATACGCGAGCGCCGACGCCAGTCTCTACGCTGCCAAGTGCGAGAGATCGCGCTAGAGCATCCGCCGAATTCCTCTGGCGCCGTTGGTTACTCACGCGTTCAGCGGATCGAACATGACCGAGGGGTCGATGCCGAGCTGGCGCGCGACGTGCGCGGCGTCCCAGTATTCGCGCCAGTGGGCGATCTTGCCGTCGCGGACCTCGAAGATCGCCACGACGTTGAACGAAACCTCCACGCCATTCATGGCATTGATGTCCACGCGCTCGACGACCACGGTGTCATCGTTGGACACGATGGTGCGGATTTCACTCCCCTCGATCATGCCCGTCGAGAGCTGGCTGTGCTTTTCGAGCTCGGCGCGCGCTGCGTCGCGCCCGACGACCACCGGCGAAAGCGGCACATGGAGCTGCCAAACGAAATCGTCAGAAATCATCGCGGTCATCGCATCGACGTCCATGCGCTCGCCGTAAGCGGCGTGTATAAAATCGACCACGATCTTTTCGATCTCACTTTTTGCCGCAACACTTTTGGCCATCACGTGTCCTTTTCTGGTCATCGGTACGCCTCCGACAATAGAAGACGATATGCGTCCTCCGGGCGTCAGCGAAAGACTCGGGCCAGACTTATTTTTGGCCGGCTAGCGGTTGGATTCGCGCCAGCCCCGCTCAAACGGCAACCGCCACGCATTGGGCGCGATCAACTGATGAATGGCGTTGGGGCCCCACGTGCCGGGCGGGTAACTCTTCACCGGCGGCGGGTCGTCGAGCAGATCCTGCGAACGCTCCCACAACGATTCGATGCCCTCGGCGGTGGTGAACAACGTGTGATCGCCACGCATCGCGTCGAGGATGAGGCGTTCGTAGGCCTCCAGCACGTCGGCGGAGGAAGAGATCTCCTTCGTGGAGAACTGCATGGACAATTTGTCGAGCTTCATACCAGGCCCGGGCCGCTTGCCGTAGAAGGACAGCGACACCTTGGAATTGTCGGCGAGGTCGAACGTCAAGTGGTCAGGGCCTTGGGTCCCCACCCCGGATCCCGGCGGGAACATGCTTCGAGGCGCCTCCCTGAACGCGATCGAGATGATACGGATGCCATCGGCCATCTTCTTGCCGGTACGCAGGTAGATCGGAACGCCGGCCCAGCGCCAGTTGTCGATGCCGACCTTGAGCGCGATAAACGTCTCGGTGTCGGAATCGTTTGCCACGCCGGGTAATTCGCGGTACCCCCCGAACTGGCCGCGCACCACATTCGAATTCTGGATCGGCAGCATCGACCGGAACACCTTGTTCTTCTCTTCGCTGATGGCGTACGGCTCGAGTGCCGTCGGCGGCTCCATGACGACGAACGCCATGACCTGGAGCAGGTGGGTGACCACCATGTCCTTATAGGCGCCGGTGCTTTCGTAGAAGTTGGCCCGCTCATCCAGGCCGAGGGTTTCGGGAATGTCGATCTGCATGTGGTCGATGAAGTTGCGGTTCCAGATCGGCTCGAACAGACCGTTGGCGAAGCGGAACGCCAGGATGTTCTGGGCCGCCTCCTTGCCCAAGAAGTGGTCGATGCGGAAAATCTGGGATTCGTCGAACGTCTCGTGCACGAAATCGTTGAGCGCGACCGCGCTGGCCAAGTCGGTTCCGAATGGCTTTTCCATCACCACCCGCGAGCGCTCGACGAGATAGGCCTCGCGCAGCAGATTGATGACGTCGCGTGCCGCTTTCGGGGGAACCGACAGGTAATGCAGTCGCCGCGTTTTCGGGCCCAGGTTGACTTCGGCTTCGGCGACCGCGGCGGCCAGTGATGCGGGTCCGGCGCTCTGCGGGACGTACCTGAGGATTTTCGCGAAGTCGGCCCACTGTTCGTCGGTGAGCTTATGGGTGCCGAACGAGTCGATCGCGCTCTTGGCGAGTTCCCGGAACTCGTCGTCGGTGAGGTCCTCCAACGACGACGCGATGATTTGGATGTCCGGCGCGAGCTCGGACTGATCCAGGTAGGCCAGGCCGGGGATCAGCTTGCGTTTGGCCAAGTCCCCGGTCGCCCCGAACAGGACGATGACATGGGGGTCGAGGGGGTCGTAGTCGTGGCGGCGCGGCCGCGAGCCCGGCGCCGGATACGAGATAGTCTGCGGTTTCTTGGTGGCCACTCCCGCGATACTTCCACCGCCGCGCCATGTTCGCAGCACCGATGGCGTGTCGTTTACGGAAAAGCCACGTGCCGAACGCAAGCCGCCGTCGGCAGCGCAGAATAGCGGTCATGAACGACATTGACGTATCGCTCTTCTGCCCCGCGCAGCATCACGTCGGCAATCTCGTCAAGAACGGCGCTCAGATCGGCTATCGGGCGCGCGATAAGCAACAGCTGGGGGCCTGGCCCCAACATCAGGCCGATATGTGGTGGGAAGTCTCGTGCCCCGACGGCTGCCCCGGCGCGTTCGGTGGTGCTGTCGATCCGATCCGGCAGGAAGTCGACCGGCTCGCGGCGGACCCGAGTCGGACGACAGCCCACTACACGCTCAAGCGCGTGGGCTGAGACTCACATCAGGGCATGTAATCGAAGTATGTCGTCCCTTGACCGCTGGGGGTGTAGGAGATGTACACCGGTCCCTGCGCGAAGGGCTCGAATCCGGTGTTCATCGAGCCGCCCGACACGCTAGTTGGGCTGTTCGCGGCCGTCGTCGTGTAGTGGTACAGCTCTGTGCCGTTTGGGTCGTAGACCGTGATGAGCGACCCCGTCGGCACCGATCCGACGGACGACGGGATGGTCCCGGTCACGCCGCCGGAGTCGATGAACGAGCCAGGAACAGCCACCTTAGTCCCTCCATCGATTGATACCTGCAGGTAGCTGATTGGCGCCCCGTCAGTCGAGTGCACGGCGGGCAGCGGGTTGGTGTTAGCGAACTGCAGATAACCCTGAGGTTCGTTGATCAGCACACCGTTGTTCATGGTGCTCGGCAACCCCGAGACCGGTGAGGCGCCGGGGCTCGGACCCCCCGCGTTGACCCCGATCCCCATGATCCCGGCCGCGCCGTTGCCGCCGGCGAAGTTTCCGAACGGTGTCGGGAAACTCAAGACGACGACGTCAACGGGGATCGAGGAGACGATGCCATTGCCGAAGTTCACCGTCGTGTCGAACTTGACGAAAAAGTACGTCAGCCCCCCGCTGTACGCGCCCATCCCGAGCCCGGTGGGCAGGCCGAGCTTGAACAGCCCGACGTCCCTGAGCGGGATGACCAGGCCGGTAGATCCGGTGTCGACCAAGACGGGCACGCTGGGTCCGCCGTTGACGGAGACGTCCACCACGGGTTCAGTGGTTTGGTATATCTGCATCGACACCCCGTTGGTCACCCCGGTGGTCCCGGTTTGCCCGCCGGCACCCCAGCTGCCGAACAATCGGCCGGGGACGCCTCCGGCTCCGCCGGCGACGTTGGGTCCGCCGTCGCCGCCGTGCCCGCCCGAACCGATGAAGAAGCCCCCGCTGCCGCCGGCGCCGCCGACGCCACCGGTCCCGCCGCCTCCAAGACCTCCGCCCTGGCCGCCGTTCCCGCCGTTACCGAGCAGGGTCCCGCCGGCACCGCCGGCCCCGCCGGCGGCGCCGGTCCCACCGTTCCCGCCGTTACCCCCGTTGCCGACCAGCCCGGCGTCGCCGCCGTTGCCGCCGGCCATTCCGGTCCCACCCGAGCCGCCGTTGCCGCCGTTGCCGACGATCCACCCGCCGTCTCCGCCGGCGTCTCCGCTGCCCGGGGCTGCGTTGGCGCCGTTGCCGGCCAGGGGCCGCCCCGTCAGGTCCTTCCACGGCGAAAACCACTGGATCCCCGAGGCCGCGCTCTCCACAGCCTGCAGCGGCGAGGCGTTGGCGGCCTCCGCGGCCGCATACGCGCCTTCGGCGCCGCTCAACGTTTGCACAAACTGGGCATGAAACGCGCTGGCCTGCCCGCCGAGCGCCTGAAAGGCTTGGCCGTGCCCGGAAAACAGCGCCGCCACCGCGGTAGATACCTCGTCAGCGGCGGCAGCCACCAGCCCGGTGGTCGGAACAGCCGCCGCGGCGTGCGCCGCATCCAGCGCCGAACCGATGCCCCGCAAATCCGCCGTCGCTGACGCCAGTAATTGGGGGGTCACGTCCAGGAGTGACACATGGCCCCCTCGATCGCCGACTCAATGTGGGCTATAGCGTATCCAGAACGGGTCTGCGCAGGTGGGTTTTCATTGGACGTTCATGGGACTGGTCAGTCGAACTGCAGTGTCCCGTTGGTGTAGTCGAGGTAAATCGGCGTGTTTGCGAACGCTTCATACCCGGTGTTCTGGCTGCCCGAGGTGATGACCGTCGGGGCGTTGGTGCTGTTCACGACGTACGAATAGACCGGGTTGGAGTAGCCGGGTGCATAGACGCTGATTTCTGTTCCATTCGGCACGGAGCTCGTCTGGCCCGGCAATTCGGACTGCAGGATGGTTCCGTACACGCCACCGGCATCGACGATCGTGCTCGGGTTCGGCGTGGTGACCGTGGTGGTGGCGCCCGGGTTGGTGACTACGTAAGTCAGGCCGCTGGTGGTGGACCCGCCGGGGACGGTGGCTACGGGTGTGTACGGGTTGGGCCCGAAGGTCAGCTGTCCGGCCGGCTCGTTGATGAGCACACCTTGACCGAGGCTGCCTGGCAACGCCGTGAGCGGGCTGCTGGTGTTTGGGCCCCCGGTGTTCGTCCCGACACCCAGAATCCCTACCGCGCCGTCGGATGAAGCAAAGCTAGAGAACGACCCCGGGAATGAGAAGAAGACCGCGTCAATGGTGGTCGGCGAGGTGACGATCCCATTCCCGAAATTCACGGTGCCGTTGAACTTGAGGTAGAAGTAGGTGTCTCCGCCGCTGTAGGCGCCGACACCAATCCCCGTCGGCAGCCCCAGGTGCTGTAATCCGATGTCCTTCAACGGGATCACCAGACCGGTCGATCCGGTGTCGACCAGCAAGGGCACACTCGATCCGCCGTTGACCGAGGCGTGCACGATCGGCTCGGTGGTTCCAACCATGGTCAGCGGCACCGTCGCGTTCACGTTGGTACCGCCGGCTAGCCCGCTGGATCCGTTGGTGCCGAGCAGGGCGCCGCCGGTGCCTGCTGCGCCACCGATACCGACGGATCCGGTCGAAGCGGCCGCTCCTCCGGTGCCCCCGTTTCCGCCGACGCCGATCAGCCCGGCGTTACCGCCGTTGCCGCCGGCCTGCCCGGTCGCGCCTGAGCCGCCATTGCCGCCGTTGCCGAAGATCCACCCGCTGTCGCCGCCGGCCGCTCCAGTGCCCGCGGCTCCGTGAGCGCCATTGCCCACCAGTGGGCGTCCCGTCAGCGTCTGCCACGGTGAAAAGACCGCCAGGCTCTGCGCATCGGCTACCACGGCCTGCAGCGGCGACGCGTTGGCGGCCTCGGCGGCCGAGTAGGCGCTTTGCGCGCCGCTCAGGGCCTGGACGAACTGGCGGTGAAATGCGCTGGCTTGCGCGCTGAGCGTGTGAAAGGCCTGACCATAGTCGCTGAACAGCGCCGTCACCGTCGCCGAGACTTCGTCCGCGCCGGCGGCCGCCAGCCCCGTGGTCGGAGCGGCGGCCGCGGCGTGCGCCGCATTCAGCTCCGCACCGATGCGCTGCAAATCCGCTGCCGACGACTCCAGCAGCCCAGGAACCACGTTAAGAAGCGACACCGAGCCCCCCGCGTAAGACGTGCACAGATGCGTACGCCCATCAGCCTATCCAGATACTGCCCCCGGATCCCGGCTTTCGCCACACGGGAGACCGGGCCCACGTCGATTCGAAGTCGTCGCCGGCCGTGTGCCAGGATTTGGGAATGAGTCCACGCAGCCTTGCTCGCATCTTTGGCGCCGTGTTCGTGACGACGTTGGCGCTGCTGAGCACTCCGATTTCAAGTCCCGCCGCTTCAGCCGATCCCTGCTCGGACGTCGCGGTGGTGTTCGCACGCGGCACCCACCAGGACCCCGGCCTCGGCAACATGGGACAGGCCTTCGTCGACTCGCTGACCTCCCAAGTTGGTGGGAAGTCCGTCGACGTCTACGCGGTCAACTACCCGGCGAACGACGACTACCACAACAGCGCGAGTGCCGGCGCCAATGACGCGAGCGCCCACATTCAAGGCATCGTCGCCAGTTGTCCGAACACGAAGATCGTGCTCGGTGGGTATTCACAAGGCTCGACGGTGATCGACTTGGCCACGACGCAAATGCCGCCCTCGGTGGCCGACCATGTCGCCGCGGTCGCCCTCTTCGGCGAGCCGTCCAGCGGGTTCTCGACCATGTTGTGGGGTGGCCAGCCGCTGCCGACGATCAACCCGGTGTACAACAACAAGGTCCTCAGCTTGTGCGCTCCCGACGACCCGATCTGCTCCGGGGGCGGCAACATCATTGCGCACGTCTCTTACATCGAGTCCGGCATGATCAACCAGGCCGCGACGTTCGCGGCCAACAAGGTCAATCAGGGGCGCTAGCGCACCGCAAACCCGAAAAAGCCGGGAAAGCATGGTGAAACCCGTTGTTGACTTGTTCCGCGACACGGTCGCGGTCCGGTTATCGGTCACCGTGGCGCTCGGGGTCGCGGTCGCCGTGGTGGTGGGCAACACCGTCAGTTGGCGTTTCGCGCTGGTCGGTTGGATCGCCGGTGCCGGTGTGTATGTCGCGTGGACGCAGCTCATCGTGTTGGGCATGGATGCCGACCAAACCCGCAGATGGGCGACGCGGGAGGACCCCACCCGCTGGGTCGCCGACGTGGTCGTCCTGTCGGCGAGCGTCGCGAGCCTGGGCGGGGTCGGCTACGTGGTGGCCGCCGGGTCACACACGGGGGCGGTCGCCCTGGCGGCCGCCATCGTCGGGGTCCTGACCGTAGCGGCGTCCTGGTTCGCCGTGCACACGCTGTTCACGGTGCACTACGCGCGGCTCTACTATTCGGGCGAGCCAGGAGGAATCAACTTCCACGATCCGGAGCCGCCGCGCTTCCGCGACTTCGCCTACGTCGCATTCACCGTGGGCATGACCTTCCAGGTATCAGACACCGAGATCTGCCTGACCTCGATCCGGGCGACCGTGCTGCGCCACGCACTGCTGTCCTACTTGCTTGGTGCGGTTGTCCTGGCCGTCACGATCAACTTGATCGCGGGGCTGGGTTCCAAGCTCTGATCGGCCCGCGCGAGTTACTCTGGCGGACATGGCCATTGAGTCCACCATGCTCGCCCTCGGCACCCCCGCACCGCACTTCGCACTTCCCGAGCCGGCCACCGGCAACACGGTCAGCCTCGACCAGCTCTCGGGTCCGGCCCTCGTCGTCACATTCATCTGTAACCACTGCCCTTACGTCCAGCACGTCGCCGCCGGGCTGGCCGCGCTCGGCCGGGACCTCGCCGACCGAGGCGTCGCGATGGTCGGCATCTCCAGCAACGACGTCGTCACCTACCCACAAGACGGACCCGAGCAGATGGTCGCCGAAGCCGGCCGCCACGGCTGGACGTTTCCCTACCTCTACGACGAGACACAAGACGTCGCCCGGGCCTTCTCCGCGGCCTGCACCCCCGACACATTCGTCTTCGACGGCGAGCGTCGACTCGTCTACCGCGGCCAGCTCGACGACTCGCGGCCCCGCAACGACCTACCGGTCACCGGCGCCGATATCCGGGCGGCGGTCGACGCGCTTCTCGCCGGGCGGGAGGTAAACCCCGACCAGCGGCCGTCGATCGGCTGCGGTATCAAGTGGCGTTGAGCGAGGTCACCAACCGCCGGGCCAGATCAATGACACCTCGTCGTGGCCGGGTTCGCCGGCCGCAGTGGCGAACCGATCGAAGGCCGCGGCGACGAGTTCACGTTCTCTGGGAGAGATACCCCGCAGCACCTTGGTGATGGCCCTGCGCCGATGTCTGACCACCTTGGTGACCAGCCGACGTCCGTCCGGGGTGAGACTCAACGTGATGTTTCGCCGGTCGGTCGGCGATTCGCGCCGGTCAAGCCAACCGGCCTTGATCAGGCGATCACAGATGCGGCTGGCGTTCGACGGGTTGACATCGAGACCGGCGGCCACCGCGGCCAGGTTTAGCGGGCCGCGCGTGTCCACCATGACCAGCACCCGCCACTGCGGCACGGTCACGTCGTCGACGACCGAGGCTATCGAGGAGGCGGCGATGCCCACTAACGCACGGGATGCGCGTGACACGGCCTCGATCTGGTCGGCGGGGGGTCCCTCGGTGCCGGTGCCACGGCGTTGTGCTGCTGCGGTCATCACAGCATCATCGCTCAGGGTTCGGCGCAACCGCGGACGGCGAGCGGGATTCATAGCAAATCCTTTGCTCTTGGGCATCGGCGTCCGTGGCGACCGGTAATTCGGTCAGCGAATCGGCTCCCAGCGGTTGTCGGCCGGGCCCTGCAGCGCTCGCCCAGTCGGTTCGCGAACCGCGTTCGGGCCGTGCCGCATTGGCGTCCACTCAACCTGCGGCGGGTTGTAAATTCTTGATGAACCAGTGCTCCCCGGCAATGGTGGCCGAGCGTTCAGCGAAAATCATGGTTAGAGATGCGCTGTGGTGGGCACAATTGCGGCATGATCGCACTTCACATCAGGCGTTGCCTTGGTTCTGCAACCATCGCGGCATCGGGTCTTGGGGCTGCTGTCCTTTCCGTGCCCGCTCTCCCCTCCGCATCCGCCCAGCCGTGCCCCGACGTTGAGGTGGCTTTCGCCCGCGGTACCGGCGAGCCGCCCGGCGTCGGACCCACCGGACAGGCATTCGTCGACTCCCTGCGTGCGCGCGCTGGCGGGAAGTCGGTCGATGTATATCCGGTCAACTACCCCGCAAGCAACGAGTGGTCCACCGGTATCGACGGCATCAGAGATGCGGGCGCCCATGTCGTTTCGGAGGCGACGAGCTGTCCCCAGACCAAGATGGTGCTCGGCGGCTATTCCCAAGGCGCGGCGGTGATGGGCTTCGTCACCTCGGCGGCGGTGCCGGACGGCGTTGATCCGGCGACCGTACCCAAACCGCTGGCCCCCGACGTGGCCAACCATGTTGCCGCTGTCGTGTTGTTCGGCACGCCGAATGTCCGGGCCATGAACTTCCTCGGCGAGCCTCCTCTCGCCATCGGCCCGACCTATCAGGCCAAGACCATCAAGGTGTGCGCCCCCGAGGACCCGGTCTGTTCCGACGGGATGAATTTCGCCGCACACGACACCTACGCCGACGACGCCAGCATCGTCGATCAAGGAACAGCGTTCGCCGCCAATCAGCTTGGCGCGGGTCCGAGTGCGCCCGCGCCCGTGACGGTGGTGCAGGCTCCGCGCCCAGGCGCCGGGAATTGACCTAACGCCTGCACCGTTCGCCCTGCCGGATCGGTGGGCACGCGTAGGTTCAACAACGTGCCCCAGGTAGCGATACTCGATGACTACGTCGGTGTGGCCCTCGACCTCGCCGACTGGTCGCAGGTGCGGAGCCGGGCCGAAATCACCGTCTTCGACCGGCACCTGTCCGCGGAGGAAGCCGCAAACGCACTCAGGCCGTTCGATGTCCTGTGCACCCTGCGCGAGCGGATGGCGCTACCGCGCGCCCTCATCGAGCGGCTGCCGAACCTCAAACTGATCACCATCGTCGGCAAGAGCCTGCCGAATCTGGACATGGCCGCGGCCACCGAGCACGGTGTCCTTGTCGCCCACTCGAACTTCGCCAACCCAAGATTCAGCTCCGTGCATGACGCCACCCCGGAATTCGCCTGGGGGTTGATGATCGCGACCGTGCGCAACCTTGCCGAAGAGCACCTACGCATGCGTGCCGGCGGGTGGCAGGCCAGTACTGGCATGACGCTGTCGGGCAAAACGCTGGGGCTCCTGGGGCTCGGCAGGATCGGTAAGCGCATGGCCGAATACGCGAAAGTCTTTGGCATGCAAGTCATTGCGTGGAGTCAAAACCTCACCGACGAGGCCGCGGCCGCGGTCGGCGTGCGACGGGTCGACAAAGCCGCGCTGTTCGCAGAGTCCGACGTGGTCTCCATCCACCTGGTGCTTTCGGAGCGCACCCGTGGTCTGGTCGCCGCGCCCGAGCTGGCCTTGATGAAGCCACACGCCTACCTGATCAACACCTCCAGGGGACCGATCGTCGATGAGGGCGCTCTGATCGCTGCGCTCAGGACGAGGCGCATCGCCGGAGCCGGGCTCGATGTCTACGAGAGCGAACCGCTTCCGCCCGACCATCCGTTGCGGCAGTTACCCACCGCGACGTTGTCGCCCCACCTTGGGTACGTCACGCGCGAAATGCTCAGCGCGTTCTATTCCGACACCGTCGAAGCGGTGGAGGCGTGGCTGAACGGGACGCCCGTTCGGATCGCCAATCCCGAGGCGCTGTAAAGACTGAGAGCGGCGCGCACCGCTCACACAGCTAACCACCACGGGCGAACGCTAAGCCGCCCCGCGGAATGCGGGGTGGGCAAGGAATCGATTAACCCGGGCAGTACACGGATTCGGCGGCACTCACCATTCCGGTGATGTCCGCGAACGAGTATCCCTTGGCACTCAACTGGCCGTGAAGATCAGCGGCGATCGCGTCCGGCGTTTTACCGGCCAGGCGGTCAGAGCAGATGCTGTGGCCCATCCCGATAATGTCGGAGTCCGCTCCCTGCTGCCACGTAAAGCCCAGGTTCTTCAGCTTTGAAAGGTACGTGTCGTCAGTGGAATCGGCGGCCGCGACCGCGGTTCCAGTGGTCAAAGCGGCACCAATGATTACCGGGATAGTCAGTTTGGTGAGCCAGCGGTGTGAAGACATTTAATGTCCCTTCTTTTGTTGGCGGCGTAGCCGCAATTATGAAGCGTGGTTGGCCAGCGACGCAGAAAATAAGCGAAGCTGGGAAGTAGCTTGTGAGAACCTGTAAATCGCGCCTAGGCTCCGGCCTCAGCGAACACGTGGCGGCCCGAGGGTTCGCGTCGATGCGGCCCGGCCGCGGGCCGCGCTTCCGCTCAAGTGAGTTCCTATCGCCGAGGGGACGTGAACCGCCTCACCGTAGGAAGGTTCGATTTCAAGCTTGTTGCGGCTGCGTCAACGATTTTCTGCGACGTCGCGAACGTGCGGCTCAGCCCCGGCCGGCCAGCAGGCTGTGCCACGCGATCAATTCCGGCTTGTATGTGGCTACGCCGTTACCCTTCGATGCATCTCATTACCGTGTCGTCGTCAAGCGAGCGGAGCAGGAGTGACAAGGGATCAAGCGGGCGCACTTGGCCAACAGCGTTTTGTGTCGCTGACCACGTTCAAGCGCGACGGACAAGGCGTTTCGACGCCCATGTGGATCGGTCGTGACGGCGGTGACCTTTTCGTCTGGACGCCGGCGGACAGCTGGAAAGTCAAACGGGTCCAAAACAATCCACGTGTCCTGCTGGCGCCGAGCAACCGCTTCGGCAAGGTCCCTGACGGAGTCTCGGCCATCGAGGGCGCCGCGCAAGTGGTCAGCGATCCCGCGACAGTGCAACGACTCGGGGGCGAGATCCGCAAAAAGTATGGCCTGCAATACCGCCTGGTGACGTTCGTCGAAGCGATCGCGGCGCGGGGGCGCAAGCCACGGGTCATCCTGCGGATCGCTCTGTCACACTGAGGCGTTCGAGCGCGATCGCACCGACGGTCAATGTTTCCCGATGAATTTCGGGTGCGCCGGCAGTCATACCTTCGACACCACAATTCGGATAGCGAAGGAGCAGGTCCTCCATGTCCAATGCCCTACCGCCGATCGTCGATCACCAGACCTGGCGCGCCAGGCTCGACGAACTGCGCGAGCGCGAGAAGGCCGCCACCCGCGAACTGGACGCGATCGCGGCCCAGCGTCGGCGTCTGCCGATGGTTGAGCTGCCCGACTACACCCTGATCGGCGCCGACGGGCACGTCCGCCTCGTCGACGTGTTCGATGGCCGCTCGCAGCTGATCGTCTACCACCACATGTGGTCGGACGGCGCGCGGTGGCAGTGCGGCGGGTGCACGGGATTCACGTCGCAGTTCACCCGCATGGAGTTCCTCGACAACTACGACGCCCGCTTCGTCATCGTCACCAACGGACCGATCGACGAAGCGCTGGCCTACAAGCGCAGGGTCGGCAACCGGATGCAGTGGTACTCGTCGTCGCAGAGCACCTTCGGCGCGGACATGGACGCGCCCCCGGACGGGGGCTTCGCGGTCAATGTGTTCCTGCGCGACGGTGACACGGTGTACCGGACATGGCACACCAACGGGCGGGGCACCGAGCAGCTCAGCCACAGCTTCGCGCTGATCGACCTGCTGCCGTGGGGCCGCCAGGAGGAATGGCTCGATTCGCCTGACGGCTGGCCTTCCCGGCCCACATACTCGGGTTGGCTCGACTCTCCCGATATCGCGCTCGCATACGGGCCAAGTGAGGACAATTCATGACCGCGACCACCGACAGCTACGCCGTCACCCGCACGATCGCCGCCAGCCCGGCACAGATCTTCGCGATCCTGGCCGACCCGTCCCGTCACCAGAACACCGAGCCCACCGATTGGGTCCGCGATGCGGTGGAGACCGCACCGATCACAGCCGCCGGGCAGGTGTTCGCGATGAACATGTTCCTGGAACGGGCCGGTGGTCACTACGTGGTTCACAACGTGGTCAATGTGTTCGATCAGGACCGTGCCATCGGCTGGATGCCGGGTCGGCTCGACGACGCGGGCAATCACGACCCCGGCGGATGGTTCTGGCGCTACGACCTCGTTCCCAACGGCGACGGCACGGACGTCACCCTCACCTACGATTGGAGCGCGACGCCGCAGGATTTCCGCGACGAAGTCGGCGGGATGCCGGTGTTCCCGGAGGACTACCTCGGCGCATCGCTGATCACCCTGGAGCGCACCCTCACTTCTGCAAGGTGAACTGGTTGAGGTCGATATAACCGGATCGGAACAACTTCGCGCAGCCGGTGAGGTATTTCATATACCGCTCGTAAACCTCTTGCGACTGCAGCTGTATCGCTTCGCTTTCGCGTTCCTGCAAGGCGTGTGCCCACAGATCGAGGGTCCTCGCGTAGTGCAGTTGCAGCGAATGCCGGCGGGTCAAGGTGAAGCCCGCTGCCGCCGACTGTTCCTCAACCATCTCGATCGAGGGCAGCTGACCGCCGGGGAAGATCTCGGTGGCGATGAACTTGGTGAAACGGAGCATGTCGATCGTTATGGGCAGACCCTGCTCCTCGAACTGCTCGAGTGTTAGCCCGGTGATCGTGTGCAGCAGCATCACACCGTCGGTGGGCAGGATTTTGTGCGCCAATCCGAAGAAGTCGCCGTAGCGATCGCGCCGGAAATGCTCGAACGCACCGATGGACACGATGCGGTCGACGGATTCCGTGAACTCTTCCCAGCCTTGCAGCAGGATCCGCCTGCTGCGCGCGGTGTCCATCTCGTCGAAGACCCTCTGCACGTGCGCGGCCTGGTTCTTCGACAACGTCAAGCCGATGACGTTGACGTCGTACTTCTCGATCGCGCGGCGCATGGTGGCTCCCCACCCGCATCCGACGTCGAGCAGCGTCATGCCGGGTTGCAGGCCCAGCTTGCCCAGCGCCAGATCGATCTTGGCGATCTGGGCCTCGTGCAGCGTCATGTCGTCGCGCTCGAAGTACGCGCAGCTGTATGTCTGGGACGAATCGAGGAACAGGCGAAAGAAATCGTCGGATAGGTCGTAATGCGCCTGGACGTCGGCGAAATGCGGGGTCAGCCCGTAAGTCATGATCGTGTGCCTTTCTGGACCCTGGGGCCTCCGCTAATGTGCAAACTTCGCACGATTACCCACGAATATGCGTTCGAAAACAAACCCGCTCACCGGGTTTACCGAGCCCTCCCTTCCGGCTACACGGAACGCAACAGCGTCGATGCGCGGGTCGGCCGCGAGTCAGCAAGCAAGAAAGCGCGACGGTTTGCCAACTTCGATAACGTCTCAGAGCAGCGGTCGGTTCATCCGGCCGCTGGTCCGCCTCAGCCAGCAGCGGCTGCTGCTGCTTACCGTATTCGTTGCGGTGGGGGTGGTCGGATGGCTCCAGATTGCGTTATTTCCGCATTGCCCGGGCTGCTCGTCGAAAACGCTTGGAGCGGCGCAGGTCACGATCACACCCGACGCCAACGCGCACGACGTCGATCCGGTCGAGCACGTGCTGGTCAAAGCCAATGTTGGGACGCTGACCGACGTTCGCATGGTCAACGACGACAACAAACAAGTCGAGGGCGTGCTGACCCCCGATAACAAGGTCTGGAAACCCACCGTCCCGTTGGGCTACGGACGCACGTACACGCTCAGGGTCAGCAGCCGTGGCCCCAATCGCGTTGAGTCGACTCAGATGTCGTCATTCTCGACGCTGCGCCCGCCCAATCAGACCAAGGTTTCGTTCACCACGACGTCGGAGGCGGCGCTGAAAGACGGTGCCACGTATGGCGTCGGAACGGTGGTCGTCGCCCATTTCGATGAGCGGATCGCCGATCGCGCGGCCGCCGAGAAACAGCTGGCGGTGTCGACGAACCCTGCGGTGCAGGGTTCGTGGTTCTGGGTCGACGACCAGAACGCCCACTGGCGGCCGGAGCACTATTACACGCCGGGCACGACGGTCACCGCCGAGGCCAAGATCTACGGAATCGCTTTGGGAAATGGCCTATTCGGGCAAGACGACAGCCGGGTCTCGTTCCGGATCGGCGACGCCCACGTATCCATCGCCGACGATGCCACCAAGCTGGTCAGCGTCTTCGACAACGGCGCCCTCGTTCGCACCATGCCGACCTCCATGGGGATGGGTGGCACGGAAAATGTTGCCGGGCACACCATTTCGTTGTGGACTCCGCCGGGCATTTACACCGTGCTGGACAAGGGCAACCCGGTCGTGATGGACTCCTCGACATTCGGGCTGCCCAAGAACTCACGCCTCGGGTATCGCGAGACCATCAACTACGCGACCAAGATCAGCACCGACGGCATCTATCTACATGAGCTCGACGCGACCGTGTGGGCCCAGGGGCACACCGACACCTCGCACGGGTGCCTGAACCTCAACGCCGACAACGCGAAATGGTTCTACGGTTTCTCCGTCCCCGGTGACGTGGTAGAGATCCGCAACAGCGGCGGACCGCCGCTCAAACTGGAGCAAAACGGCGACTGGACGCTCAGCTGGGATCAGTGGCGCAACGGCAGCGCCCTGAAGTGACGAATCAGGCCAACCGGATATTCATCCGACCGCCCGAAATGAACTCTTGACTGATTCCAGATAAGGGGCCATATTGTCATGGTGTCCTCAACGGCGGAGCACGCGGAGCGGTTGCGGATGGCCGATCTTCGTGTGACCCGGCCTCGGCTCGCCGTGCTGGAGGTAGTCGACGCCCGCCCTCATGCCGACACCGAAACGATCTTCTCGGCGGTGCGGAAAGGGCTGCCCGAAGTCTCGCGCCAAGCCGTTTACGACGTGCTTAATGCACTCACCGCGGTGGGCCTGGTTCGCCGCATCCAGCCACTGGGCTCGGTTGCCCGCTACGAATCGAGGGTCGGCGACAACCATCACCACCTGGTCTGCCGATCCTGCGGCACTATCACCGACATCGACTGCGCGGTAGGCGAGGCGCCGTGCCTGACGCCGGCGGATGTCGGCAACGTTCTGGATGGGTTCGTTCTCGACGAGGCCGAAGTCATCTACTGGGGCTTCTGCCCCGACTGCTCGACTGAAGTTTCCTGATTCACAGGCCGATCACGTATCACCGAAAGGAATGTTGTGTCCGAAAGCGAAAACCCGACAATCGCCGCGCCGACCCCTAAAGAGGGCGCTCCCCTGACGAATCAGGACTGGTGGCCCAATCAGGTAGACGTCTCAAAACTGCACCCGCACTCGCCGCAGGCCAACCCGCTCGGCGACGACTTCGACTACGCAGCCGAGTTCGCCAAGCTCGACGTTGAGGCGCTCAAGGCCGACATGATCTCGGTGCTCACCACCTCGCAGGACTGGTGGCCCGCCGACTACGGCCACTACGGCGGCTTCTTCATCCGGATGAGCTGGCATGCCGCGGGCACGTACCGCATCTTCGACGGTCGCGGCGGCGGCGGCCAGGGTCTGCAGCGCTTCGCCCCGCTCAACAGCTGGCCGGACAACGCGAGCCTGGACAAGGCCCGCCGGCTGCTGTGGCCGGTCAAGAAGAAGTATGGCAACAAGATCTCGTGGGCCGACCTGATCGTCTACGCCGGCAACGTGGCCCTGGACTCGATGGGCTTCAAGACCTTCGGCTTCGCGTTCGGCCGCGAGGACGTCTGGGAGCCCGAAGACGTCATCTACGGCTACGAGGACGAATGGCTGGGCACCAATAAGCGCTACTCCGGAACGCGTGACCTGGCGCAGCCCTACGGTGCGACCACCATGGGTCTGATTTACGTGAATCCCGAAGGCCCCGAAGGCAAGCCGGACCCCGTTGCGGCGGCGATCGACATCCGTGAGACGTTCGGGCGGATGGCGATGAACGACGAGGAGACCGCCGCACTCATCGTCGGTGGGCACAGCTTCGGTAAGACCCACGGCGCCGCCAGCGGCGAGCTGGTCGGTCCCGAGCCGGAAGGCGCCCCGATCGAACAACAGGGGCTGGGCTGGAAGAGTCCCTACGGCAGCGGCAGCGGCAAGGACGCCATCACCAGCGGCCTCGAGGTCGTCTGGACGCCCACCCCCACCAAGTGGGACAACACCTTCCTGGAGACCCTGTACGGCTACGAGTGGGAGCTGGTCAAGAGCCCCGGCGATGCCTGGCAGTTCACGGCGAAGGACGGTGCGGGCGCGGGCACCATCCCCGACCCGTTCGGCGGGCCGGGTCGCGCTCCGACCATGCTGGTCACCGACATCTCGCTGCGGGAGGACCCGATTTACCGCGAGATCACGCGACGCTGGCTGGACCACCCCGAGGAGCTGTCCGAGGCCTTCGCCAAGGCGTGGTACAAGTTGCTGCACCGCGACATGGGCCCGATCAGCCGCTACCTCGGGCCGTGGATTCCTGAGCCGCAGCTGTGGCAGGACCCGGTTCCGGCCGTCGACCACACGTTGGTCGACGACAAGGACGTCGCGGCGCTGAAGGCCAAGGTGCTCGACTCCGGCCTCTCGGTTGCCCAACTGGTCAAGGCGGCTTGGTCGGCGGCGGCAAGCTACCGCAACACCGACAAGCGCGGTGGCGCCAACGGCGGACGGATTCGCCTTGAGCCGCAAAGGAATTGGGAGGTCAACGAGCCCTCCGAGCTGGACAAGGTGCTGCCGGTGCTGGAGAAGATCCAGCAGGACTTCAACGGTTCGGCCTCCGGCGGCAAGAAGATCTCGCTGGCCGACGTGATCGTGCTGGCCGGCTCCGCCGCGGTGGAGAAGGCGGCCAAGGACGCCGGCTACGAGATCTCGGTGCACTTCGCGCCCGGGCGTACCGACGCCTCGCAGGAGAGCACCGACGTGGAGTCCTTCGCGGTGCTCGAACCGCGCGCCGACGGGTTCCGCAATTATGTGCGGGCGGGTGAGAAGGCGCCGCTGGAGCAGCTGCTGATCGAGCGCGCGTACCTACTGGGTGTGACCGCACCTGAGCTGACGGTGCTCATCGGCGGTCTGCGTGCCCTCGGTGCCAACCACGGCGGCAGCAAGCACGGCGTGTTCACCGACAAGCCGGGTGTGTTGAGCACCGACTTCTTCGTCAACCTGCTCGACATGGGCACGGAGTGGAAGCCGTCGGAGTCCACGGAGAACGTCTACGAGGGCCGCGACCGGGCGTCGGGGGCACTCAAGTGGACCGCGACCGCGAATGACCTTGTGTTCGGGTCGAACTCGGTGCTGCGCGCACTGGTCGAGGTGTACGCACAGGACGACAACGCGGGCAAGTTCGTCGAGGACTTTGTCGCGGCCTGGGTCAAGGTGATGAACAACGACCGGTTCGACCTCGCCTAACAGAGCGAAGACGGTGCAACACCCCCGCGAGCCACGGGCTTGCGGGGGTGTTGTCCTTCAGGGCAATGTTGGGTTGCCATGACTGACATCACCGCGCTGATCCTCGCCGACCACGAATGGTTCCGCGAACAATTCGCCAAGCTCGACGAGGTGCAGGCACAGGAGCCGATCAACCGCGCCGCACTGGACCGGGTATGGCGCCCGCTCGCCGACAAGCTCGACGTGCACGCCTACGTCGAAGAGAAGATTTTCTATCCGCAACTGCTCAAGCGCGGGACCGACAATCCCGAGGGCGAGACGCTCGACGCGATCGGTGATCACAACGACATTCGCGACGGCGTCCGCGACGCTCACGCGGCCCGGGTCGGCACTGACCAGTGGTGGGCGGCGGTCGGGCGCACCCGGCTGGCCAACGACGATCACATGGGCGAGGAAGAGCGAGAAGGACTTTCGGACTTCCGTCGCAACGCCCCTATCGGTCTTCGTGAGGCGCTCGGAGAGCAATACAGCGAGTTCATGGCTGCCCATCCCACCACCGAGGGATTGCCGATCGTAGACCGTGACCCGCAGCGCTACGTCGAGGAAGCCGAGGGTGCTGAGCCGCCCCAGCGCACGGACTTCTCGCTTCGCATCGGCAGCCTGAAAGGCCAGTGAGCTGCGGCGCCCATGCACTAGTCATGTCCGGCTTTCAACGAGCTATATTGCAGTGAGATGAGGTCGAACTCAACGTCGCCGAACCCGGTTTCGCCAATTTGCCATGATTCCCGCTGCACGGTGATCTGCTGACCTCTTGGTGGCTTCCCCTCAACCGCTGACCCAAATCGCGTCGGCGCTCTGCGGATAACTCGCGCTCGGCCGGGTGCACGGCACCGCAGGTGTCGAATGGCTCCAGGCATCCTCGATCTGGGCGAGGGCTATCAGAATCGCTGTTCAGCTTGGATGAACTCTGCTGCGCGCTCGCCAATCACGACGCACGGGGCCATGGTGTTAGCGCTTGTGATCCGCGGCATGATCGACGCGTCGGCGATGCGCAGGTTCTCGACGCCATAGACCTTCAGCCGTCCGTCCACCACCGACATCAGGTCGCGACCCATCTTCGCTGTCCCTGATTCGTGCCAGTAGGTAGTCACGGCATCGCGTAAATAGACATCCAGCTCCGAGCTCGACAGCTCGCGCGGCATGACTTCGCGTGCGACAAACGGACGAAGTTCCGGGGAGTTGCCGATCTCGCGCAGCGTCTCGACGCAGGAGATCAAGGCCTTGAGATCGTCGGGGTGTGACAGTGCGTTGGCTTCGATCCGAATTGGGTCCGTCGGGTTAGCGCCCGACAACCGCAGCCGACCGCGACTCTTCGGGTGCGTCGGGGCACCAAACAAGATCCAACTATCCTGCGGCAGGCCATATTTTGCGATGTTTTCGGGCGTGGACTTCCCGAATGGTCCTAGACACGCGAAGAGGTCCGGTCCGTGGGTGTCTGCTGCCCCGGAGTCCCAGAACACTGTCGCCCCAACTTGGGCGTTGCCCCGCACGCCCTCCGGAAACTCCCACACGCAATCGATTCCGTAGTGGTCCTGAAAATTGCGTCCGACCCCGGGCAAGTGCTGGCGCACGTTAATCCCGACGCGACGCAATTCGGCTTCGTCCCCGAGACCGGATTGCATCAGCACCTTCGGCGTGTGGATCGCGCCGAGTGACAGCACGACCTCGGCGTCAGCGGCCACCCGCCGGAGCGCCCCACCATACAGCACCTCGACACCGCTGGCCCGGGTGCCGTCGAAAGTCAACTGCGTCACCAGTGCACCCGGCAACACCGTCAAGTTCGGCCTGTCGAGGTAGGGCGCGGTGTATGTCCGAAATACCGATAGGCGTTTCCCCTCGCGCCAGCGCAGGTCCGCGATGGCGGCGCCGCGGGCATCCTCCATCAGGCGGCCGTTGGGGCTCTGGTAGCTGGGAATCTCGATTGCCCGTGCCGCCGCCACTGTCGCCGTGGCGAGCGGATGCACCCCAGGTGCCGGCTGTACGAACACCAATCCGTCCCTGCCTCGGTGGTTGGGCTCGCCCACACCGCGCCAGTCCTCGATCTGCCGATACAGATCCAGCACCGGCCCGTATCCCCAGGCTGGCTCGCCGGATTCGGACGCGAAGTGGTCCCAGTCGTTGCGGTGACCGCGCGCCCAGACCATCAAATTGATGCTGGATCCGCCGCCCAGCACCTTGCCCATCGAGAAGGGGATCGAGCGCCCATGAAGCTGCGGTTCCGGCTGGGACACGAAACCCCAGTCGCGTTCGCCGCTCAGGTTCGACGGCCATTGGTTGGCCTCGGTGACGCTGGGGACGTCGTCGGTGCCGCCCGCCTCCAGCAGTAAGACTTTGGCGTCCGGGTTCTCCGCCAGCCGGCGAGCGACCACCGATCCGGACGAACCGGCTCCGCACACCACCACGTCGTAACGCGGCTCCAAATCAACATCCATGGGCATCCCTCTGCCTAGCTGAGTACAGCGCTAAGCACCTAGCTGACGGGGCGGCGATCGGAATGGTTCAACGGAGCTCTGTTGCGGCTATGCCGGAAAGTTGCGGGCGCCGACTTCCAGTGGCAGGCGCAGCGCATTCACGAGATAGCTTACAGTTCTGTAGGTTCCGGCCAGCATGAGTAACTCGATGATGGCCTCGTCGCTGTGGTTCGTGCTCAACTGCGCCCAGAGCTCGTCGTCGATGGTGCAGTTGGAGTGCAGGCTGTCGCAGAGCCGGATCAGGACGCGCTCAGCATCTTCCCAGCACGAATCCTGTGGTCCCCCGTTCGTCAGCGAGGCGATCTGCTCCTCGCTCAGGCCGGCCTCGGCCGCGAAGGTGCTCACATGTACTCCCCACTCGTACTCGGCGCCGCAGGCCGCGGTGACCCGGTCGATGACGATCTCGCGCTGACGGATCGTGAGGTGCCCCCGGTCGAGTAGGCCGGAGTTGAAGAACTTGAAGAACAACCGATGATCCCGGGCCAGCGTGGTGAACAGCACCAGCGGCGGGTTGCCGTGCATGATCGCGTCGATGGCTTGCTGAATATCGGCGGGCAAGGGTGGTCTCGCGGGCGCAACGCGTGCGCTATGACTTTTATAGCGATTCATGCTGGCACTCTACGCCCCGATGCTACAAAATATGAAGCATGTCAGTTCCGGGGATCGGTAAGTCAGTACGGGGTTCGACCTCCGGCCGGCCGATTATGGTCGCCCTCGACATGCTGGGCCGTCGTGGCGCACTGCGGATCCTATGGGAATTGCGCGGCGATCCATTGACTTTTCGGGGCCTTCAGGCGGCCGCCGAGATGAATCCCGGGTCGCTGAATACCCGCCTCAAGGAACTGCGGGGGCTGCAGATCGTCGACCACTCCGATGAGGGGTATCACCTGACCGATCACGGGTTGTCGCTGATGGCGGCGCTGAAACCACTGCAAGCCTGGGCCGACGACTGGGCGCAACGCGACGCGTGAGTCGCGACACATGATTACCCGCCGGTAACCTACGATGGCGTAAGTTATCCAGTATTAGCAGTCGCTTCGAGACTGGGTAAAGGGTGCACATGAGTGAGTTGACCTACCTCGAGTTACACGGAGAGCGGATCGCCTACCGGGATGCCGGAGAAGGGCACGCCCTGTTGCTGATCCATGGCATGGCCGGCAGCTCGGCCACCTGGCGGGCGATCATCCCGCAGTTGTCCAAGAAATTCCGTGTCATTGCCCCCGACCTGCTGGGCCATGGCATGTCGGCGAAACCGCGTGGTGACTACTCGCTGGGCGCCTTCGCCGTCTTTCTGCGCGATCTCCTCGACGAGCTCGGGGTGCACCGGGCCACGGTGATCGGCCAGTCGCTCGGTGGCGGCATCGCGATGCAGTTCGCGTATCAACATCGGGACTACTGCGAGCGGCTGGCCCTGATCGGCAGCGGCGGTCTGGGCCCCGACCTGAGTCCGATGCTGCGGATCCTGTCGGCACCCGGCGCCGAGTTGGTGCTCCCGGTGGTCGCGCCGCAGCAAGTGCTGAACCTGGGCAACAAGCTGGGCTCCTGGCTGACCTCGGCCGGGATCCAGGCGCCGCGAGCGGGCCAGATGTGGCAGGCGTACTGCTCGCTCTCGGATTCGGCTGGGCGGCAAGCGTTCTTACGCACCTTGCGCTCGGTCGTGGACCACCGCGGTCAGGCCGTCAGCGCACTGAACAAGCTGCACCTGACCGAGGGTCTGCCTATTGTGCTGATCTGGGGTGATCACGATCGCATCATTCCAGTCGCGCACGCCTACGCCGCACACGACGCGCTGGCGGGCAGTCGCCTCGAGGTGCTCGAGGGTATCGGGCACTTCCCGCACGTCGAGGCGCCGACGGCGGTGGCGGATATCCTCGAAAACTTCATCGCCACAACCACGCCCGCGACGGACACGGCAGCCCTGCAGTGAATTTCAGCGCAGGTTGGTGGGGTTGAGGTCCTCGGGCATCTGCTGACCGGCGTCCTCATAGGCCTACTCCCCCAGTCCCAGTGCGCTGCCAAATCCTTTTGCCACCGATCAGTCCGACGCCCAGCGAAAGGACACCCACTCCGTGAGTGCTCGCGGCCGTCATGCCCGACGGTGAAGTGCATCAGTCGGCGCGCACAACGCTCGCCGCGTCGTGTTAACGTCAACGTTCACGTTAATATCATAACTTTGCGCAGCTCCGGGCACTGATGGCGATGGCGTAGGTTTGTTACCGCGCTACGCACGAGGAGGACGAAAAATTCCAGCAACCCGCCCGCAGAGCGACAATGCACGTCGGCGCCATGAACGGCGCAACGCCGACCGCCGAGCCTCCGGCGAGCGGTGGCAAACCATCCTCAAGGGAGCTGCCGAGGTCTTCCTCCGCGAAGGATTCGCGAGAGCCCGCCTCGAGGACGTCGCCGTCGAGGTCGGCATCAACCGCGCGTCGCTCTACTACTACGTCGGCACCAAGGAGGAGCTGCTCGTCGCACTGATCGAGCAGCCGGCCTACACGATGACCCGGCACTGTCGGGAGGCGCTGGAGTTCGATGCGCCGGCCGACGAGAAGTTGCGCCGCGCATTGCGGGCCTACATCGAGGACCTGGCCGCCGGCCCGGAAGCCTTTCTGTTGTTTAGCGAAAGCCAGCACCTTGCAGCCATTCCCGAAGCGCGTGACATCGTCATTAACGCCGACGCGTATGGCAAAACGCTGCTCGCGATTGTTCAGGAAGGCATTGCGTCCGGCGTGTTTCGCCAAGATCTGGACCCGCGGCTGGTGATGCTCGGCATCCTGGGAATGCACAACTGGATTCACCGCTGGTATGCGCCCGGCGGGCGCAACACGCTAACCGAGATCGGCGATGCGTTCGCCGCAATGTTGCTCGCCGGATTGCGTCCCTAAATCCGCCGGCTGTACGCAATCGAGGCCATTTCGTGGACCTTAGGGCCGAATTGACAGGAGCGCGGCGCCGTTTCGATCGCGGCGGCGCCTTGTCTGCAATCGCGCTTGCGGGTTCCAGCGCTGGTGTGAACCAGTCGGGTCGTGTACAAGAGTCTGGTGGAGGACCCGCCCCCGAGCTCTTTCGACGCCGCCGCGCTGCGCGAAGCGATCGCCCGGCGGTTGCATCGCCGAGCTGAGGCCGAGGGCAAAATCACGGTGCCGGCCGTGCCCAGCATGGTCGACGAGTACGTCAAAATGTGCGAAAAGATCTTTGCCGGCATGGGCATTCAAAACTCGGCCGAGCAATCCGCTCAACTCAAAAGGGTGCTGCAGAGCGAACTGACGAAGGCCTACAAGACCTCCTCTCGTTCGGTCGTCGTCATCGAGTTCAATGCCCCGTGGGGCAACACCCTGAACTATCGCGTCAAGGCGGATTGGCTGACGATCGAGGAGGATTACGACCGCTGGGTTGCCATTCGCCCGCCGCCACTGTTCGGCAGCGAGCCGGACGCGCGGGTGTGCGCGCTGGCCGACGAAGCCGCCGATCCGAAAACCCATCGAGTGCTCGACATCGGCGCGGGTACCGGGCGCAATGCCTTGGCCCTGGCCCGACGGGGGCACCCGGTGGACGCGGTCGAGATGACCGCGAAGTTCGCCGAGACCATTCGCTCGGAGGCCGAAGCCGAAGCGCTCGGAGTCCGCGTCATCCAAGCGGACGTCTTCACCGCCACGGATGGTGTCGAGTCGGAATACCAGCTGATTGTGGTCTCTGAGGTGGTACCCGACTTCCGCACGCCGTCGCAGTTGCGCGGGCTTTTCGAACTGTGTGCCCAGCTGCTGGTTCCCGGTGGACGCTTAGTGCTCAACACCTTCCTGCCGCGCCCGGGCTACACCCCCGACGACGCGGCCCGAGAACTCGGGCAGCAATTCAACAGCATGATCTTCACCCGCGACGAGGTGGACGGTGCCGCCGCCGAGCTACCGCTTGACCTGGTAGCCGACGACCCCGCCTACGAGTACGAGAAGGCCCACCTGCCCGAAGGCGCGTGGCCGCCCACCGGCTGGTTCGACGGCTGGGCGAGCGGCCTGGACATCTTCGACGTCGAGCGTGAGCAATCCCCGATCGAATTGCGCTGGCTGGTCTACCAGAAGACCGACTGATCCGTCAGCTCACCGATCGAGATCCCACTGCCCGTAGTCGGGCGCGAGGACGTCGTCGACGTCCACCTTGATGCCGTTGAGGACGGGGCCTTCGAGGATGCCCTGATACAGCACCGCTGTGGGTTCCCGCTCGCCATTCGACCATGCCTTCGTCTGCCATCCCCACCGGAACCCTGGCGAGGTGGAGTGCCCGACCACGCCGTCCTTCACCGCCCACCCACAGGCGTTGGCATGCCCGTAGATGCCGGTACGCTCCACGCCCAAAACGGAATTGATACCTCGAAACCATTCGACCGCGAGGCTGTTCCAGGTGGCCACGTCGATGTTGTCGTCGACGCTGAAAAAAATCGGAGCCGAACCCGTGCCACCGGCTGCGTTGTGTAGGCGTAGCGCGGTCTGAGCGTCGGCCACGCCGCCGTCGTGCCCGCGGGTGAAATCCGACGGCGTGGCGGCCCAGCCCGGCTTGCCGTACTGGAAGTTGCTGACGATGTGCAGGCCCGCCGCGCGCAGCGCGTCGGCGTAATCCCGGGTGAGCGGCTTTGCCTCGAAGTGCGCGCCAGGACGCTCTTCGGACACGTAGTTGATAACTCCGGCATAGCCCGCCGCCTTGATCTCGTCCGGCGAGATCCGGCGCTCGGCAAAATCAATCAGTTGGGTGGACGCGGCTGATGCCATCGGCGAGCCGGACGTAACCGCGAGCGTCCCCAGGCTCAACAGAGCCGGTGAAAGCGCGTACTTGAAGACTTCGCGTCGCGAGACGGATCGCCCGGGCACCGCGCGATGGTAGCAAAACCGGCGCCATCCCTGCCCGGGTGCATCGGCTACCCCGGCCAATCGGTCCATCGGGCCCATGACATGCTGGTTCAGCTGATCGAGTGGCGTCTGGCGACCGTGTCCCCGGGGCCCGCGTTGCGTCGATTAGTTGGTCGAACTATAGTCTGGACAGGTGTCCAGTTTGCTATCACGGGGTCGGGCGTCCGGTTGATCGCGATGGATGGGGGGCACACTTCAGCCGTCGTTCATCCAGCGCAGAAGGGTTGAGTATGCGGATTGCCCTGCTGTCCTATCGGAGTAAGACCCATTGCGGCGGACAGGGCGTCTACGTGCGCCATCTCAGCCGCGGTTTGGTGGACCTCGGCCACGACGTCGAGGTCTTCTCCGGCCAGCCCTATCCAGACCTCCTCGACCCGCGGGTGCGGTTGACCGAAGTACCCAGCCTTGACCTCTACCGTGAGCCCGACCCCTTCCGGGTGCCGCGGCCCAGCGAGATCCGCGACTCGATCGACCTGTTGGAACTCGCCACCATGTGGACCGCGGGCTTTCCCGAACCACGCACGTTCACAATGCGTGTCGCGCGGCTACTAGCGGACCGTGCAGGCGATTTCGACCTCGTCCACGACAACCAGAGCCTGGGTACCGGACTGCTCGGCATTGCGGCCTCGGGTCTGCCGGTGGTGGCCACGGTTCATCACCCGATCACCCGCGACCGGGTGCTCGACCTGGCTGCCGCGCGATGGTGGCGTAAACCGTTGGTGCACAGGTGGTATGGGTTCTCCAACATGCAGAAGCAGGTGGCGCGCCAGATTCCCGACCTGCTGACCGTCTCGTCGTCGTCCGCGGCGGACATCGTCACCGACTTCGGCGTTGCTCCCGATCAACTCCAAGTGGTGCCGTTGGGCGTGAACACCGAGTTGTTCAGGCCAGGAACGCTACCCCGCGAAGCCGGCCGGGTGATGGCCATCGCCAGCGCGGACACCCCACTCAAGGGCGTCAGCACCTTGCTTCATGCGGTCGCGAAACTTCGCTTGAGCCGCAATCTCGAGTTGCGGCTCGTCGCCAAGGTGGAGCCCAACGGGCCCACCGAGAAGCTCATCGCCGAGCTGGGTATCTCCGACATCGTCCACATCAGCAGCGGGCTGACCGACGCAGAGTTGGCGGCGCTTTTCGCGTCGGCCGAGGTCGCCTGCATTCCGTCGCTCTACGAAGGGTTTTCGCTGCCGGCTGTGGAGGCTATGGCGAGCGGCACCCCGATCGTGGCCAGTCGGGTGGGTGCGCTGCCCGAAGTCTTGGGGACCGACGGCGCGTGCGCCGAGCTGGTGCCGGCGGCCGACGTCGATGCGCTGACCCGGGCGCTCGGCGACCTTCTGGACTCGCCGGAAAAGCGCCGCCGCCTGGGCAACGCGGGCCGCGAGCGGGCCGTCAACGTCTTCAGCTGGGAAGCCGTAGCGGCGCAAACCGTGCGCGTCTATGAGCGGGCAATTGCGCGGACAGCGGTGTCCAAAGGCGAATCGCAGTGCTGACAGTCGATTTCGACCGGCTGGGCATCGGTCCGTCGACCAAGGTCATCGACGTCGGTTGTGGGGCCGGCCGGCATGCCTTCGAAGCGTATCGGCGCGGCGCCGACGTCGTCGCCTTCGATCAGGACGAGTCCGAACTGCGATCGGTGGAAACTATCCTGCAGGCGATGGCCGAGAACGGTGAGGCGCCGGCCACCGCGTCGGCCAAGGTCGTCCTCGGTGACGCGCTGAACCTGCCGTACGCCGACGAGACCTTCGACTGTGTCATCGCCTCCGAAATCCTGGAGCATGTGCCCCAGGACGACGCCGCCATCGCCGAACTCATCAGAGTGCTCAAAGTCGATGGCACACTGGCGGTCAGCGTGCCGCGCTGGCTGCCCGAGCGGGTGTGCTGGTTGCTGTCCGACGAATATCACAGCAACGAGGGCGGCCATGTGCGTATCTATCGGGCCAGTGAGTTGCAGGACAAGATCGCCGGCGGCGGAATGGAATTAACGCATTCCCACCACGCGCATGCACTGCACTCGCCGTTCTGGTGGCTGAAATGCGCTGTGGGCGTATCGAAGCCCGACCACCCCGTGGTCGCCGCGTATCACAAGCTGCTGGTCTGGGATCTGATGCAGCGGCCCAAGATAACGCAGGTCGCCGAGTCGCTGCTCAACCCGCTGGTGGGCAAGAGTGTGGCCATGTACTTCACAAAGCCGCAAACGGCAGAAAGCCAAGCGCAACTGGGGAATTCAGTTGCGTCGATTTAACCCGCCGTCCGTTCCGGGCGTGCTTACTGCTAAGCAGTGCCGCCAAACTGCAGAATCCATCGCCGCCGTACAAGAACCATCGGGCGCTATCCCCTGGTTCGAGGGTGGTCATACCGATCCGTGGGATCACGTGGAAAATGCGATGGCACTTACCGCCGCCGGGTTGCTGGAGCCAGCGCGGGCCGCATTCGAGTGGAGCCGTCGGACACAACGGCCCGACGGTTCCTGGCCCATCCAGACCCGTTGCGGAACAGTCGAAGACGCCAACAGCGACAGCAACTTCTGCGCCTACATTGCCGCCGGTGTCTGGCACCACGTGCTGATCACCGGTGACAAATCTTTTGCCGCAACGATGTGGCCGGTCGTGCGCAAGGCGATCGACTTCGTCATCGACTTGCAGGTCGGCTACGGTGAGATCTGTTGGGCACGAAGTGATTCCGGACCCCTGGCGGAAGCGCTGATGACCGGGTGCGCCAGCATCTTCCACAGCATCCGGTGTGCGCTGGCCCTCGCCGCGCTGATCTGCGAGCCGCAGCCGGAGTGGGAACTGGCTTTGGGTGCGTTGGGTCACGCGATCGCCGCACATCCGGAAGCCTTCAACGAAAAAGACCGGTACTCGATGGACTGGTACTACCCCATCCTGGGCGGGGCCCTGCGCGGCCCAGCGGCCGCCGCGCGAATCAAGCAGCGCTGGGACACCTTTGTGGTCGACGGGCTCGGAATCCGCTGTGTGAGCGACCGGCCCTGGGTGACCGGCGCCGAGACGTGCGAGCTGGTGATGGCGCTCGACACCATCGGGCACCGGTCGGCCGCGCACCGGCAGTTCGCCGCGATGCAGCACCTGCGCGAAGAAGACGGCTCGTATTGGACGGGGTTGGTGTTCGCCGACGGGAAACGGTGGCCCGAGGAGCAAACCACCTGGACCGGGGCGGCGATGATCCTGGCGGCCGACGCGCTGTCCGACACCACCGCGGGTGCGGGGATCTTCCGGGGCGACCGCCTGCCGATGGGCCTGCAGACCGACTTCGATTGCGAATGCGTCGCTACGGGCCGCTGATCCGCTCGAGCACCCGCAGCGAGCCGGTGGCCGAGACTTCCCGAAACTCACCGGAATCGATTGCGCGGCAATAGATGTAAAAAGGCGGTCGACCACCGTCTTTGGGATCGGGAAACACGTCGTGGATGAGCAACGTTCCGCCTACGGCGACCCACTTCGCCCAGCCGTCGAAGTCCTGATTGGCGGCGTCTTCGCTGTGGCCGCCGTCGATGAACAACAACTGCAGCGGTGACCGCCAGCCCTTGGCGACGATCGGTGACTTGCCCACGACGGTGACGACGTGGTCGTCCAACCCGGCCGCGTCGAGCGTGCGGCGAAAGGTGGGCAGCGTGTCGAAGAGGCCGGTGACCTCGTCGACCAGCGACGCGTCGTGATACTCCCAGCCGGCTTGGTGCTCTTCCGAGCCGTGATGGTGGTCGATCGTGTACAGCACGCTGGACGTTTGCTGTGCCGCCGAGCCGAGCAACAGGGTGGACTTGCCGCAGTAGGTGCCGATCTCGACACCGACCCCGCCGTCCAGGTAGCGCAGTGCCGCGTCGTGCAGCGCGCGTCCCTCGTGCGGCGGCATGAAGCCTTGCACCTCTTCGGCCAGCGCGAACAAGCGCTCGGTGGAACTTGCTTCAACACGGCTCATCAGACGAACCTATCGCGAGTCAGGAGGGCAGTCGCAGCCCGGGGCGTGGTCAACGTGCCCAGCCATCAGCCTGCTTGTCGAGTAAGCAGAGCAGTCGCAGCCGACCGCGCGCGACCCGGATTCCGCAGATCCGGATGTGGCAGCCAGGCAAGCGGGTGCATGAACCACGGGAGGCGATGCAACCGGTGGGCCGACACCAACTGCGATTCGGCTTGCACGACGCGCCAACCAAGGTCTTCGAAGTAGGCCAACCCGTTCTCGGGCGCGAACTTGAATGGGGCGTTCTGTCCCAGGTCGGCCATGTCTTTATTGATCGTCTTCTTCAGGCTCGGGAAGGCGAAGTCGATCATCCACCAGGCGATCTCGGGTCGGGTGAACGCCCGCGAAAGTGCGGCCATGTCACGGTCTTCCAGATACATCGACAGGCCTTCGGTGAGCACCAGCGCTTTCGTCGCACCGGCCAGCGCCTCGTTGAGGAAGTCGGCCCTTGCGCGTTCATCGGCCAGATCCACTGCCGTCCGGGTCAACCGGCAGCGCGGCGTCTGGTCGGCGAGAAGGTCGGTTTTCTCGTTGAGCAACGGCGCCAGATCCGCCTCCACCCAGGTGAAATCGGCCGGCAGTTCCATCCGGTAGGGTCGCGTGTCCAGGCCGGCGGCCAGGTTCAACACCCGGTCGCAGCCGTCGGCGATCGACTGTGCGATGACATCGTCGATGATCTTGGTGCGAGCCACGAGCCACCAACCGCCGCGGTTCGAGCGCGGCGCCCGGTCGGCGATGGCGCGGCCCCGTTCACCGGCGAGGCGCTCGGCCAGCGGATCGCTGAACAATGCATCCGGGCGTGCGGTTTCGGTTGCGCGATACAACGCGGTCCAGCGTGCGGTATCGGAAACGTGGCTGATGTGTCCACTGCTTGGCATACGTTGCGTTATAGCACCCGTCAGTGTCGTGCAATGTCGTGGCGTCACGCGGGTTCGTCGTCGATTGATTGCCTCAGACGTGAGGCTTAGCGGAAGCGCTGCAGCGAGAGACCACCGCGCTCGGCGACTTTCAGCGCCCGGATCACAAAGTTGCGTTGCACACGGCGGGCACCCACCAGCAGGACCAGGCTCAGCGCGGCCCTGGCCAGCGCCACGCGCGACGTGCGCTTCCTCCAGGGCGCGGGCGTCGAGCCCGCGCGCCGGCCCAAGTGGTAGCCGATGCACAACGCGGTCAGTGCTACACAGATAACCGCGATCGGCGCCATGTCGATGAGCGTCCTTGGTCGCTGTCGCGGTCAGGTCACGGGGCAGATACACCTCGCCAACAACTGACCCGACTAGTGTGGCCAAGTGTCGGTGTCCCACATCGCCCTGATCGTTTTGGCTGGCCTGGCCGCCGGCGCGATCAACGCGCTCGTCGGATCCGGAACCCTGATTACCTTCCCGACGCTCGTCGCGCTCGGCTACCCGCCGGTCACGTCCACCATGTCGAACGCGGTAGGGCTGGTGGCGGGCAGCGCCTCAGGCACCTGGGGTTACCGTACCGAGCTTTCCGGTCAATGGGATCGCTTGCGGTGGCAGATCCCGGCGTCGGTGACCGGGGCCGCGTTGGGCGCGTTCCTGCTTCTGCACCTTCCCGAGAAGGTGTTCACGCGGGTGGTCCCGGTGTTGCTAGTGCTGGCCTTGATCCTCGTCGTGCTCGGGCCGCGAATCCAAGGGTGGGCGCGCCGGCGCGCGGAGGAGGCGGGGCGCTCCGCCGAGCACATCACGCCGGCGCGGATGACCGCGTTGGTCGTCAGCACTTTCGCGGTCGGGGTCTACGGCGGCTACTTCACCGCCGCGCAGGGCATCCTGCTGGTCGGTGTGATGGGGGCGTTGCTGCCGGAGTCCGTGCAACGCATGAACGCGGCCAAGAACCTGCTGGCGCTGCTGGTGAATATGGTTGCCGCGGCGGGCTATACGTTGGTGGCCTTCGACCGGATCAGCTGGCCCGTGGCCGGGCTGATCGCGGCGGGTTCGCTGGTCGGAGGATTTTTGGGAGCACGCTACGGGCGTCGGCTGTCGCCGAATGCGCTGCGCGCGACGATCGTCGGGGTCGGCCTGATCGGGTTGTATCGGCTGCTGACGGTATAGAGCTGATCGATCAGTTCCCTCTCGCTTGTCGCAATCAGCAAACGCCGGAGGTCGCCGACCTTTATTGTCATCGCCAAGACGGCGCTGCGCGATTCATTGGGGGAACCGGCGCTCCACCACTGACGAGGGACGCCCTACATGTTGAACGAGGTCGCCGCCCCCCATCCCGGCGGAGCCCCCGAAGCTGCTTCGCATCTGCGCCGCGGTCTTTCCAACCGCCAAATTCAGCTGATCGCGATCGGAGGTGCGATCGGCACGGGCTTGTTCATGGGATCGGGGCGAACAATCTCCCACGCCGGCCCGGCCGTGCTCGCGGTGTACGGAGTCATCGGCTTCTTCGTGTTCTTCGTGCTACGCGCGATGGGCGAACTGCTGCTGTCGAACCTCAACTACAAGTCGTTCGTCGACTTCGCGGCCGACCTGTTGGGGCCGGCCGCGGGGTTCTTCGTCGGGTGGTCGTACTGGCTTGCCTGGGTTGTTACCGGTGTTGCCGAGATCATCGCGATCACCGGCTACGCGAAGTTCTGGTGGCCCGACTTGCCGGCTTGGCTGCCGGCCGTGGTCACGGTCGGTTTGGTGCTGCTGTTCAACTTGTTCAGGGTCGCCAACTTCGGCGAGATCGAATTCTGGTTCGCCTTGATCAAGATCGCTGCGATCTTCTGCCTGATTGTTGTCGGTGGAATCTTGGTGGCCACCAACTTCGTTTCCCCGCACGGTGACCGCGCGACCGTCGAAAACCTTTGGAACGACGGCGGATTCTTCGCCACCGGATTCATGGGCGTGGTGAGTGGCTTCCAGATTGCGTTCTTCGCATTCGTCGGCGTGGAACTCGTGGGCACCGCCGCCGCCGAGACGGCCAACCCGCGCCGCACCCTGCCCCGGGCGATCAATGCGGTGCCGGTGCGCGTTGCGGTCTTCTACATCGCTGCGCTGCTGGCGATCCTCGTCGTCATCCCATGGCGGCGATTCGCCAGCGGCGAGTCTCCGTTCGTGATGATGTTCTCCCTGGCCGGACTTGGCGCCGCAGCGTCGATGGTGAACTTCGTCGTGATCACGTCTGCCGCTTCGTCGGTCAACTCCGGCGTGTTCTCCACCGGCCGCATGCTTTTCGGACTTGCCGACGAAGGCAGCGCGCCGCTGATCTTCCGCCGACTCAACCGTGGTGGCGTGCCGGCGCCCGCGCTTTTCGTCACCGTTCCGTTGCTGCTGACTTCCGTCCCGCTGCTCTACGCGGGCGGTCCGGTGATCGACGTCTTCACGTTGGTCACGACAGTCGCCTCGCTGCTGTTCCTGTTTGTCTGGACGATGATCATCGTCAGCTACTTCGTCTACGCACGCCGCCACGCTGACCGTCGCGCCGGTTCCACGTACAAGATGCCCGGTGGAATCGCGAGCTGCTGGGCCGTTCTGGGCTTCTTTGCGTTCGTCATTTGGACGCTGCTTACGGACCACGAGACCGCGATCGCCTTGGCATGGTTCCCGCTGTGGTTCGCCGCGCTGGGTGCCGGGTGGCTGACGGCTCGGCGCCGGCCGGGTCGCGCGGAGCGATACCGGCAGTTCAAGGCCGAGATGAACCAGCCGGTGGACGTGGAATAGCGGGCCCTGACGGAGATATTTGGGATCGGTAGCCACCCCGACGGTCTGTACTTGCCGTAATGACGAACGCCAACGAGGCGGCGCATCACGAAAGGAAAGACCTGACATGCAACTCCTGCCGACCAGCATCCAAGAACACGTCAACCGCATTGATCGCCAGCGCGCCCTGATGATTGGGATCAGCACCGGGCTCGTCGCGGCCTGGAGCTTCTTCCGCCTGATCTGGCTGCTCTACATCGCCGCCACCTTCGGCTTGTTCCTGGGCTCGCTGGTGTTCCAGTTTGTGCTGTGGGGCGTGGTCGGTACCGTCGCGGCGATCGCGTCGTTCGCGTTGCTGACCCGCTATCGCCGCGGATCTTGACCCTGCCGCCAGCCACCGGAATAGTTCCGAACCTGCCTAGGTTCGGAACTTTTCGGTTTTGCGGTAGATTGCCGTCGCGATGGCGTGCTGCGAATTCCCAATTGCTGCCGAGGGCTGCGACGGAGCCTTTACCGTCGACGCCTCCCGGGTTACCTTCGGGCGCGGCTGCCTGACGGAGGTGGGTGACCGAGCCCGTGCGCTCGGGCTGCGACGGGTCGCGCTGTTCTCCGATGCGATAATCGCTCAACTGCCGATCTTCGCCACGGCGCACGGTTCGCTTGTCTCGGCCGGACTCGACGTCATCACCTACACCGACACGCACGTCGAGCCCACCGACGTGTCCTTCCTGGATGCAGCGCGCTTCGCGCAAGAGTTGAACCCGGATGGCTACGTGTCGCTGGGCGGTGGCTCCGTCATCGACACGTGCAAGGCCGCCAATCTGTATGCCACCCATCCCGCCGATTTCCTCGCCTATGTCAACCAGCCGGTCGGCGAGGGCAAGCCCGTCCCGGGTCCGCTCAAGCCGCACATCGCGTGCCCCACTACGGCGGGCACCGGCAGCGAGGTCACCGGCATCACGATCTTCGACCTGCTGTCACTCAAGGCGAAGACGGGCATTGCGTCGCACGTGCTGCGTCCCAGCGAAGCGCTGGTCGATCCTGACTGCACCGCGAGCCTGCCGCCACAGGTCGTTGCCTCGGCGGGCCTGGATGTGCTGTCACACGCATTGGAGTCCTACACTGCCAAGCCCTACGTCCTTCGGCCCGCTCCGGAACGCCCGAGTCTGCGGCCGATGAGTCAGGGCGCCAACCCGTGGAGCGATCTGGGCTGCCGAGAAGCGCTGCGCCTGTTGGGTAAGCACCTGGAGCGGGCGGTCAACGATGCCGCCGATGCCGAGGCCCGCGAGCAAATGATGTGGGCCGCAACACTTGCCGGCATCGCCTTCGGCAACGCGGGCGTGCACGCCCCACACGGTATGGCCTACGCGGTGGCGGGCCTGGTACGGGAATTTCACCCGTCGGGCTACCCGCCCGACGAGCCGCTGGTCCCACACGGAATGGCAGTCATCGTCAACGCCCCCTCGGTCTTTCGTTTCACGGCGGAGGCTAGCCCGGATCGGCACTTGGAAGGCGCGCGGCTGCTCGGCGCGGATACGTCGGACGCCGGTCCAGAGGATGCGGGCGAGGTGCTCGCCAACGAACTCATTCGCATCATGCGTGCGGTCGGCATGCCGAACGGGCTCGGTGGGGTGGGCTACACCGACGACGACGTGGCCGCGTTGACCGAGGGGGCGTATCCACAACAGCGTCTGTTGCACAACGCTCCCCGCGCGATGGCCAAAACCGTTCTGGCGGAGCTGTTTCGGAAGGCGATGCGTTACTGGTAGCCGGCCTGTCAAAGACTATCTTCCCGTCGAGTTTGCCCATGCCGCTGGGGTGTTAGAGATGTACACCGGTCCCGCTGAGAAGGGCTCAAATCCCGTATTCAGCATGGGTGTTGAGGCGGAGTCGTCGCCACAGCCGGGCTGTTCGTCGCGGTCGTCGTGTATGTGTTCAGCAGGGTCGAACCGTCTACGGCATAGAAGGAAATCACCGTGCCCGGCGGCACTGAATCCCCGGCTATTGCCTGCGGGATGGATCCGACCGAACCGCCCGAATCGAATAGCACGCTCACGGTTTGTGGTGCCCCGTCGCCGACCGATACTTGCAACCCGACATACGTCGCTGGGAAAATCGTGCCGGCGGGGGTCGACGTCATCGGGTTGGGGCCGAACTCTAGGTACCGCGCCGATTCGTTTATCAGCTCACCCTGATTGAGCTCGCCCGGCAATGCCGCCGTGACATTGTTGGTTGGCTCCCCCTTGCGACATACGCCGGAAGATTCGCAAAAGAGTCAAATCACCGCTTGAACCGAGCGAAACTCTGATGAGTGAGGATCGTCTTGATGCCGGAGATAGATGACGGGTACTTGAGGATGATTGCATCTACGGAGGTGGGCGCTGTGACGGCTCCATTCCCAAAATTCACCGTCGTGTCGAACGTGAGGTAGAGAGCGTTGACACCGGCGTCGTATTTGGCGATGCCAATCCCGGTGGGCAAGCCGAGGTGATGCAGTCCGAGGTATCGGATTGGCAGAACAAGACCGGTGGCTCCGCTGTCAACTAGCACGGGCACGCTGCGTCCGCCGTTTACGGACAGGTTGATCTGCGGGTAATTGCCGTTCATGTGCAGCGGGACAGTCACGTTCGTCGGGGTACCAGCGCCGGTGGCGCCGCTTGTGCCAGACAAGGCGCCGCCACTGGGAGACGCGGCCGTTCCGTTGGTTGCATTGCCGATCAGTGGACGCCCGAACAACGCCTCGGTGGGCGCATTGATTGCAGCTAGCGCGGACTTTGCAGCGGCCTGCAACGGTGCGGCGTCGGCTGCCTCTGCGGCCACATACGACGCGGCCCCAGAATTCAATACCCGGACAAACTCTTGATGGAATGCGTTGGCGCGCGCGCTGAGCGCGTGAAATTGTCGACCGTGCCCGGCGAACACTGCCGCCACAGCCGCCGACACCTCATCGGCACCGGCGGCCACTAGCGCCGTGGTGCTGACGGCGGCCGCCGCATGCGCCCCGTTCAGTGCCGCGCCGATGTTGCATAACTCGTATTGCCACCGATATCAAGAAGTCGGGGCACGCTGACGGGAAGTGGCATATTGTTTTCCTCCGCGTCAATTAGTGACACTGGGGAGTCCAGGAGGACAAAGTTTAGGCAGCTCTTTTATCCGCATCTCCGCTTTGGACGAATTATTCTGCGGAAGCCAATTTGCAAATGCGTACGCCCCGGCCAGACACCAGTCGCGCCAAAAGCATTGATGAACTAACCATCGTCAGTTATGGTCGCAGGGTAGCCGATCGGCTAGCCTCGTGCGGAAGAGCGTCAGTGAGCAGATTGCGCGTTGGTGTCGTGAACAACACCATCAATTCGCTATACGGCCCAAAGCCTCCGGTGCAGGCTGCCTGACGCATGCTGCGGCGGACTCTTTTTGGGTGGCCGATCACCTGCAGTCGGTGCTGCCGCCGTCGATGTGGACGCCCAAGCACGTGGGCGCATCCCGGGTGATCCCAAAATGGATGCACACCTGGACCCATGGACGATTCTGGGTTACCTGGCTGGGCACAACAGGATTGGCCGGATGAGCCTTGGTACCGCGGTGACCGACACCGGGCGGCGCAATCCCGCCGTCACCGCGCAGGCGGTTGCGTCGCTGCATCTGCTGACGCGCGGCAAGGCGGTGCTGGGCATCGGGACTGGTGAACGGAAAGCAACGCGCCCTACGGTGTGGACTGGTCCAAGCCGGTGGCGCGGTTCGAGGAAGCCGTAGCGACGATCCGTGCGTTGTGGGATTCCAACGGCGAGTTGGTATCTCGCGACTCCCGTTCTTTCCCTTGCGCAACGCGACGTTCGCGCTTCCTCCATACAAGGGCAAGTGGCCGGAAATCTGGGTTGCCGCGCACGGCCCACGCATGATGCGCGCCACCGGACGCTAGCCGACGGGTGGTCCCGGGACCAGTGGTACGGCGAACAACTCGACCTGGTGCGAACGGCGGCGTCGAATGCCGGGCGCGATCCCATAGACATCACGCCCGCGCTTATCCGGAGGGGGTCTGGACGAGATCGACGAAGTGTGGAGTCCGACATCGCGAAGGTCTTCACCCTCAACTGCGACGGTGAGGTCTTGGGGCGGCACGGCGCCGAACACCGCTTGGTTCCGATTTCGCCGGATCGCAGGATCTGATCCGCAATTGATGAGAAGCCGCACTCGGTTATGCGGCCAAAGTCCCCCGCTCGCTGGTGGAAGAGTTGTTCGCCGTGGGAACTCCAGCCGAGGTCATCGAACAGATCGCGCAGTTCCGCGACCACGGCATGCGTCACGTCGTGGTGGGAAATGCCGGCGCCATCCAACCGAGTCTGCGCAAGAGCGCGGCGACCACCGCGCCAAACATCAAGGTGGTACGAGGTTTAAGGAAGCTGTGATGCCCCGATGCCGATGATCGATTTGACGTTCGTGCGTGGTTCGCTGCGCGACGACGCCCTGCACCAGCTGACCGACGAACTCGTCACGGTGCTGCTGTGTGCTGAACGCGCCCCGGACACTGCGTTCATGCGGGAGAACACCGTGGTTTATCTGCATGAGCTGGAGCCCGACGCGCAGTTGGTGGGTGGCCGCCAGCCCGGCGAACCCCGCTTTCGGGCCGACATGACCGTATTCGGAGGGGCGCTGAACAAAGACCGCAAGGAGCAACTTGCCGCGGATGTGCACGCCGCGATCTGCGCCGCGGCCGGCATCGACCCGTCTGGACCTCGTGCCTATCACGTCTGGACGTTGATTCACGAGGTACCCGAAGGCAATTGGGCCGGCGCCGGCAAAATCATCTACTACCAGCAGCTGAAGGGGCTCGTCGAAGACGATTAGCAAGCGCCGCCACGCCGACGGTTTACCCCGGTAGGCCGCCGGCTGCTATCGTCGCTTGCTAATGCCAGAGGTCGATCGCCGCAATATGATGATGATGACGGGTGTCGGGGTGGTGGCAGCCGCGATGTCCGTCTCCAGGGCGGGCGCCAGCCCGTCTCGGCCGGCAGCGCCTTCTGTTCAATCCGTTTCCTACATTTTCCAGGACGAATTCGACGGGCCCGCCGGCTCGGCGCCAGACGGCGGCAAGTGGCACGTGGCACGAGCCCGTGAGCCGATGAAAGATCCGACGTATTGGGAGTTGCCCGAGCATGTCGGGCAGTACCGCGACGATCGTCAAAACGTCTTCCTGGATGGCAGCTCCAACCTCGTCATCCGCGCGGCGAAGGACGGTCCCACCTTCTACAGCGGCAGGCTGACCAGCAACTGGCGCGGTGGCGTCGGCCACATCTGGGAAGCCCGGATCAAACTCGACTGCCTCACCCCCGGCGCCTGGCCCGCATGGTGGCTGGGAAATGACGATCCCGGCGGCGAAATCGACATCCTCGAGTGGTACGGCAACGGCAGCTGGCCTTCGGCCACCACGGTCCACGCAAAGTCGAACGGCTCGGAGTGGAAAACCCACAACATCGCGGTCGACAGCGGTTGGCACACGTGGCGATGCCAATGGGACGAGGCCGGAATCCGCTTCTGGCAGGACTATTCCGACGGTGCTCAACCGTACTTAAACGTTCCGGCCAACTCATTGCCGGACTGGCCGTTCAACAACCCCGGCTACACCGTGTATCCGGTGCTGAACCTCGCGGTCGCCGGTTCCGGCGGCGGCGACCCCGGACCGGGTCACTATCCGGCGCAGATGCTCGTCGACTACGTGCGCGTCTGGTAACGAACTTCTTATTGGTTTACGTAGGTCTGTTTAATTCGGCCGAACGCGCGCGCTGACATCGCGGGTAAGCAAATAGCTAGAATGCCATCCGGCGTGTCAGAAATGGTTAGCTAGCTGTGTCGGCGCTATGAGGTTCCCAAGCGTGCCGGATCCTGCATAGTGCCGTAAGTAGCGCGAGTCCTTAGTCATTGGTGCCGTGGGCAGCCGGCGTTCGTCAAATGAATTGCGAAACTTGCTTGGAAATACAAGAAGACCTAAGCCGGCATGCGTACAGTTTCAATCGGTGTGTTGGAGATTGTTTTTGGTTCGTCCCCCTGAGGTGATTGGAGCCCTGAATTGTCGTCGTTTCTGATTGCAGCACCGGAAGCGGTGGCCGCCGCAGCGGCGGACTTAAGTGGGATCGGGGAGGCGATCAACGATTCCAGTTCGGCGGCGCTGCCGTCGACGATCGGGGTTGCGCCCGCTGCCGCCGATGAGGTGTCAGCGGCCATCGCGTCGTTGTTTTCCAGCCACGGTAAGCAGTTCCAGGCGCTCAGTGCGCAGGCGGCGTTTTTTCACTCCGAGTTTGTCCAGAGCCTGAACGGAACGCGCACTGCGTATGTGGCCGCGGAGGCGGCCAATGTCGGGCCATTGCAGGCGATCGTGCAGGCGGCGCAGAGCGTGACGCTGTTTTCTCCCGTTGAGTTGCTGACCGGTCGACCGTTGGTCGGCAACGGCGCCAACGGGACGACAGTCGGCGGGGTAGGGACGAACGGCGGGAACGGCGGCTGGATCTACGGCGTCGGCGGCAATGGCGGCAACAGCACGAACCCCGGCGTGGCCGGCGGTGCCGCCGGGTCAGGCGGCCTACTGTTCGGCAAGGGTGGGACTGGCGGCATCGGCGGGGCCGCGACGGCAGGGACCGGCGGTCACGGTGGGGCAGGCGGCAACGCCGGCCTGATCTGGGGCCATGGCGGCAACGGCGGGGTCGGTGGAGCTACCACCATTGGGAACGGAGGCGTCGGCGGCAGTGGTGGAAATGGCGGTTTGATCCTGAGTGGCGCGGGAGCCGGTGGAGCCGGCGGCGCCGCCACTGGCGCCCTAGGCGGTACCGCCGGTGCGGGGGGCCACGGCGGCAATGCGGTCGGCTTGGTGGGTGGCTTTGGCGGCGCAGGCGGCGCCGGCGGCAACGCCAGCGGCCTCGGCGGCACTGCGGGCAACGGCGGCAACGGTGGCACCGGTAGTGGTGGCTACATCGCCGGGATCGGCCTCGCCGAGGGCGGTCACGGAGGCGCCGGCGGCGCGGCAACTGGGCAAGCAGGTACCGGCGGTAACGGCGGAGTCGGCGGCAACGCTGCCGGCCGCGCGTTCCTCGGATTCGACCTGACTGAGGGCGGCACCGGCGGTGCCGGTGGTGCCGCCTCCGGCGCCGGCGGTACCGGTGGCAACGGCGGCGGTGGCGGCACGGCTGCCAGCGTCGCCCTGATCGGGGCTGGCACCGCCCAAGGCGGCAACGGCGGCGTCGGCGGCGCCGCCGACGCCGCTACCGCAAGTGGCGGCGATGGCGGCAGTGGCGGTTTGGGCACCACGATCTCGGGCATCGCCGGTGGCGGGGCGGGCGGCAACGGCGGTCACGCCAACGGCTTAGGCGGCCTCGGTGGCGACGGGGGCGCCGGCGGCGAGGGCGCTACGCTTGGCGCCGCCATAGGCGGTGTCGGTGGGAACGGCGGCGCCGCGACGGGCACCGGCGGCACCGGCGGCGGCGGCGGCGCCGGCGGCGACGTCCTCGCCTTCCTTGGCCAAGCCGGTAACGGTGGCAACGCCGGTGGCGGCACAGGTGCCGCCGACGGCGGCAACGGCGGCAACGCGACGGTAACCATGGGCGGCAGCACCACCCCGTCGATCATCGGCTTCGGCGGCAACGGCGGCAACGGCGTCAATGGCGGTACCGGTGGAACGGGCGGCCTCGGCGGATTCTTCGGCGCGCCCGGAACGGACGGATCGCCCTAACCTTCGAGCGAGCGGCGGCGGCTCGTTACGGGCCGACCAACTCTGGGTGGAACTTGGCTGCCATCCGCCGCAGCCCGTCGCGCCAGTCGACGGTGGTTTCACCGACGAGCTGGTGCATTCGGCTCGCGTCGGTGGGATTACCGCGCAGCGCCTGCTCGCTCTCCTCAAAGACCGGCTCCTTGCCGACGAGCGAGCCGAGATAGCCGCACCACTCCTGGAGGCTGACGGTCTGGTGACCGCACCAGTTGAGCGTGGTCGCCGGGATCGACGCCACCTCGAGCAGCTTCGGGAGCGTCGCGATGATGTCGTCCTCGTGGATCGGGTTGTAGTTCGCCGGCCCGCCGGGCGGCACCGGGATCGGGATGCCGGCCAGCATCATCTCCATGTGGTAGTACATCCACCCGCCGTTATCGCCGTACGGGACGTTGAGGCGCGCGATGGTGGTGGGCACGCCGAGAGCGCGCGCCATCGTCCGAGCGACGACCTCGCCTGCGATCTTGGAAATGGAATAGGTGGGGAACAGCACCTTGTGGTTATCGCCGAGGGCGGCGTGCTCCGTCCGCGGTTCGTCGCCCGGCGGGTCATAGACGGCCCCCGACGAGCAGTGCAGGAAGCCCTTGGCGCCTCGGCAGTGGGCCATGAGCAGGCCCACTGACTCCGCGTTGGCCCCGAGGTCCTTATCCCAGTTGCCGCTCTTGGCCACCGCCAGGTTGAGCACGTAGTCGAAGTCGGACGGGATCTCGGTGAAGTCCCCGGCGGACAGGTTCACGGTCTGGCACCGCACCCCCGCCTTCTCGAGGTCCTCGCGAACGGCGGGGTTGGTAAATCGGGCGATGCCCCAGACCTCGTTGTCGGCAGCGAGGGCCTTGGCAATGGGGGTGGCAACTTGGCCGGTCGGACCGGTGATGAGGATCTTGGAGCCGCGCATGGGCTGATGGTAGGCGACCTTGTGTTGGCCATTCGGCGGACCCATGACTTATTATCTGCGTATGCATGCAGATAGTTGCCGGGAGGAGGTTCACGCGGACGATCATCATCACCATCCGCACGGGCTGCGCGGGGCGATCAGGGAGATCATGGCCCCCCATTCCCACGACGCGACCGACCGTGTCGACGATGCCCTGGAATCCAGCGCCGCCGGGATTCGTGCGGTCAAGGTCAGCCTGTTGGTCCTGGGTTTGACCGCGATCGCCCAAATCGTGGTGGTGGTCATCTCGGGGTCGGTCGCGCTGGCCGCCGATACGATCCACAACTTCTCCGACGCCCTGACCGCGGTGCCGTTGTGGATCGCTTTCGCGTTGGGCACCAAGGCCGCAACGCGTCGATACACCTACGGGCTGGGTCGTGCCGAGGATCTGGCCGGGTTGTTCGTTATCGCGATGATCACCCTGTCGGCGATCATCGCGGGATACGAAGCGATCATGCGGCTGAGCAATCCGGAACCGGTCGAACACTTCGGTTGGGTCGCGCTGGCCGGGTTGATCGGGTTTATCGGCAACGAATGGGTCGCGGTCTATCGAATCGGGGTCGGGCGTCGTATCGGCTCGGCTGCCCTGATCGCCGACGGGCTGCATGCCCGCACGGACGGGCTCACCTCCCTGGCGGTGGTGTTGGCCGCCGTCGGTGTCGCGCTTGGTTTCCCGCTGGCCGACCCACTCATCGGCCTGGTCATCACGGTGGCGATCCTGGCCGTGCTGCGCACTGCCGTGCGTGACGTGTTCCGGCGGTTGCTCGACGGAGTGGACCCGACGATGGTCGACGTCGCCGAACGAGCACTGGCCGCGCAGCCCGGAGTGCAAGCGGTGCGCAGTGTCCGGATGCGCTGGATCGGGCACCGGCTGCACGCCGATGCCGAGCTCGACGTCGATCCCGCCCTGAATTTGGCGCAGGCGCATCGCATCGCACACCGCGCCGAACACGAACTCACGCACGCTGTTCCCAAATTGACGACGGCCTTGATTCACGCCTATCCCGCGGAGCACGACCACGCCGCGCCGGGAGGTTCGGCGTAAAGTCCACAGGCCATGGCCGATGCGATCAATTTCGTCGACGCTAACGGGCTGAGATTCGCCTATCTCGAAGAGGGCTCTGGGCCTCTGGTGCTGCTGCTGCACGGGTTTCCGGACACCGCTCACACGTGGGACGAGCTGCGCCCGCGCATCGCCGCCAAAGGGTATCGGGCGGTGAGCCCGTTCCTGCGCGGATACTCCCCCAGCGGCATCCCCGCGCGCGACACCGATCAGGAAACCTTGGCGCGGGACCCGCTCGCGTTGATCGAAGCGCTCGGCGCCCGCGAGGCGATCATCATCGGACACGACTTCGGCGCTTCCGCCGCGTACGGTGCGGCCGCGCTCGAACCGGATAGGGTGAAAAAGCTTTTCGCTCTTGCCATTCCGCACCCGGCGGCGCTGAAGCCGTCGCCGGCGAGGCTTTGGGGCGTTCGTCACTTCGCGGTCTACAAGCTCCCGGGTGCAGCAAAACGCTTTGCACGCAACGACTTCGCCGCCCTGCCTGCCATTTGCCGGCGCTGGTCTCCGACGTGGAATCCCGATCCAACGGAATTCGACGCGGTGCGTGCGACATTTTCCGACCTGGCCAGCTTGAACGCGGCGTTCGGTTATTACCGGAAGCTCTCCCCCATACCCAGCGCGTCACTGCGCGCCCGGATCACGGTCCCGACGGTGGTCTTTGCCGGTCTCGATGATCCGGTCGCCGAGCCCTCGGACTATCGGGGCGCCGCCCGGATGTTCGAGAGCGAGTACATCGTCGAGGAGGTCCCGGGCGGCCATTTCATGCATCGGGAGCATCCCGACGTGTTCGCCGAGCGGCTTTTGACCCATCTCTGAGCCACCAAATAAATAAGGTGCGTTAACCACCCCCGCGGGTCACATAGAATCGTTTCGGAAACAGTTCCACGAGGTTTCCCCGAAGCCGATCGGCCCGGTCCGAGGATCGCAGTTGCCCCCCCAAGCGCATCCCCGGACCGGTCCGATCCCTTTCGTCGTACGGTGTGGTGTGCGCTGGATCGTCGACGGAATGAACGTGATCGGAAGCCGCCCGGATGGTTGGTGGAAAGATCGCGGCGCTGCGATGATCGCATTGGTGGAAAAGCTCGATCGGTGGGCTTCGGTAGCTGGTGACCACGTGACGGTGGTGTTCGAGCGGCCCCCCGCGCAGGCCATCCAGACATTGCGGATCGAGGTAACGCATGCCCCCAGGGCGGCGGCAAATTCGGCCGACGACGAAATTGTGCGGCTCGTACAGGCCGACGACCTTGCGCACGAAATTCGCGTCGTGACATCGGACAAGGGGTTGGCCGACCGGGTCCGCAGCTTGGGTGCATCCGTCTACCCGGCGGATCGCTTTCGTGAATTCGTCGACCCCCGCGAGGCCCAATGAACACCACCAACCGGCTCTGCACGCTCGCGCAGATCGATATCCCCATCGTTCAGGCGCCGATGACCTACATCGCCGGCGCCCAGTTAGCCGCGGCGGTGTCCAACGCGGGTGCGCTGGGCATCATCGAGACCACGTCAGATCAGGGCCGCGCGGACCTCCGACGGGTGCGCGACCTCACCGACGGATCGATCGGGGCCAACATCGCCCTGCTGTTCAACCGCGACCCGGGCATGGTCGACGTGCTGGTCGAGAACGGCATTCGCTTCGTGACCACGTCGGCGGGCGACCCCGCGCTGTTCACGGAGCGCCTGCACGACGCCGGCATCACAGTGTTCCATGTGGTGGGCACCCTGGCCGCAGCCAAGAAGGCCGTCGACGCCGGCGTGGACGGCCTTGTCGTCGAGGGCGTCGAAGGCGGCGGGTTCAAGAATCGGTTCGGGGCCTCGACCATGGTGCTGCTCCCGTTGGTGGCGGCCCATGTCGACGTGCCGATCGTGGCGGCCGGCGGGATCTGCGACGCCAGGTCGATGGCTGCGGCATTCGTCCTCGGTGCCGAAGGCGTGCAGATGGGCACCCGGTTGCTGGCGTCGGCGGACTCGCCGGTCCACGGCAATCTGAAGGAGGCTGTGGTGCGCGCGGACGAGACCGGCACCGTGCTACTCCCCCTCGACGGCAAGCGAATGATGCGGGTGATCAGAACGGCCGCGGCCGACAAGCTTGACGCCCTCTCAGCTTCGAAAGCCTCTTTCGAAGAGGGCGGCGCCGCGCTCCAACGTGTTCAGCGCCTCTACTTCGACGGCGACATGGACGCCAGCGTCGCGAACACCGGTCAGGTCGCCGGCCGTATCGAAGACCTTCCGCCGGCCGCCGACATCATCAAGCAGATGTGGGTTGGGTGCCGAGAGGTGTTGGCCGCCACGGCGGATCGGCTTGGGCCGGGCCAGTGACCAATTGATCAACGACGGCGGCTAACCCGGCGAAGCCCGGAGCTGCCGCCATGTCGGCGGCGATGCGCCGGCTGGCGTGGCGGTAGTGCGGCTGATTGAGCACGGCGAGGATGTCACGGCGCAGCGCACGCGGTGCCGGTCGTTCGGTTCTGAGCCGTCTCCCTACCCCCGACCATGCGATACGAGCGCCGACCTCCGGCTTGTCCTCCTTGCCGCCGGTGGCCACGATCGGCACGCCGTAACGAAGTGCGTACTGGACGCCGCCGTAGCCGCCGTTCGTCACGTAAACCGCAGTGCGAGGGAGCAATTCGGCATACGGCAGGAACATGGCTGCACGGGCGTTGGCCGGCAACGGGGGCAGCGTGTCCAGTGGTCGGCCGCCCGTCGCCACCACGACCAGAACGTCGTCGTCGGCGAGCGCGCGCAGCGTCGGTGCGATTACTTGGTCGTAGTCGAAGTTGGCGACCGTGCCCTGAGTGACATGGATGACGGGCCGCGTCCCGTCAAGATCGCCCCACCAGTCCGGCAGCGGAGTCTTCACAGCCGGCGGCCGACAACGGCCCGACGAATTGCAGGTTGGCCGGTAGATCCGACCGCGGGTACTCGAATGACGGAACACTGAACTGCACGATCGCCTCGGCACGGCGGCCCCAGTCATTCAAGGTGCCTGGCATGGGCTTGCCATGCACGTCGGCGGTGCATGGTCGTCGATGATTTGGTAGGCCCGTCCCAAAATCCGACGGTTCACTGCAGCCAGTGCGGCGTTGCGCTGGCGGTTGAGCACGCGTGCCGGCCGCAGACCCATGCCGAAGGGAGCGGTGTCGCGGCTGTCGATGGGTAGCGGGACCATCGAGCACATGACGACCGCGGGGCGCGTCGACGTGGGTGCTCGAGCATGAACGTGGCGCCGAGAAAGAGTGGGTCGACGAGCACGACGTCGGCGGGTTGTGCCGGCAATGCGGCCGTCGTCAGCGTCTCGTACTGCGCCTTGGCGGGCCGGGCAAAGACATTTTCGATATCGAAAGTGATAGCTTTGATGCCCTTGAGGTTTACGCGTTCGGGAAAGCTGCCAGCAAATTTTGTTCAGTCGAAGTCGGCCTCGGCGGGCAGCGGCACAAAGGTCGCGCCCGTGGCAGCGACCTTGTCGGCGTAGCGCGAACCGGTCACGAACCGTACGTCGTCGCCGCGCCTGACGAAGTTTTCGGCCGCCGTCAGCAACGGCGTGATGTGGCCATGGGCGGGGATGCTGGCAATGATGATCGATGACACTCGCGCGCTCCCAGGGGCTCGCCGTTAGCTAAGTGATGGTAGTATTCATTACTATGCCACCGGAGTCAATATCGACACAGACGCGAACTTACCGATCCGAGCTGCGTCAGCAGCAGGCGGAGCAGACGCGGTCGCGGGTGGTCGCGGCCGCGGCGGAGCTATTCGCCGACGACGGTTACGCCCGCACCACGCTAGCGAAAATCGCTGCGGCGGCAGGTGTTTCGACCGAAACAGTTCAGGGCCAGGGGCCCAAGGCTGCCCTGCTGATCGCCGCCGCCGAGTTCGTCGGGTCAGGCGTGAGCGACGAAGAAAATATCTTCAATCTGGATATCGGCCGCAAGCTGATCGCGATCGGCGATCCCGAAGAGGCGATCGACTTCGTTGCCACGACGGTGACGGACATCCACAAGCGGACCGCGAAATTGGCACCCGCGCTGTTCGGCGGCGCCAACTCCGACCCGGAATTGGATCGGTACCTGACCGAGTTCATCGCCGGGATCAACGGACAGGTGCGCCGAGTTCTCGAGATGTTCCGCGACCGAGGATGGCTCCGTGACGACGTGCCGTTCGACGAACTCGTCGAGACGGCGGCAGTGGTCTGCAGCGTCGAAATCTATCTGCAGGATGGTCCATCGCGGCGGGTGGAGCGTGGACGCGTACCGCGCATGGTGCCGGCGCATGCTGGCCGAGACGGTTTTCCTTGTGCCGCAAACGAATTGACAGCTAATTCCGAGCGCTGGTGATGGCCGCGATCCACGCGGCGTTGTCGACGACGAAGAAGGCCAGTTCTCCCCCGGGAACCTCCACGACCAGATGGGTCTTGCCGCCCACAACGGAGCTCTTGAAGACCTTCGCCTCGTGGACGCCTCTGATCTCGGAGACCGGGACTTCGGTCGTTTTGCCGGTCACACTGAGGAAAGTTAGCCGGCGTCTGGTCAGCGCGATGACGCCGTTGTTGCTGACCCCGGAGTAATTCGCCGCCGTCGAGCCCCGATACCGGGCCTTCTCCGGCGGGCGGAGCACCGTTTCGGACTGGATCTCCGCGGACAACCGGCCGAGCGCGTTGCGATACCTGCGCCGCAGCCACAGGATGATCGGAATCCAGATCAAGGCCTGCAGTGCGGCAATGCCGACGACGAGCAGCAGAACGAATTCGACGACCTTCATGGCGAAGTCGAAATTTCGCTGCCCTCTAGCCGTTCAGCGCTGCCAGCGCCGCGTCGTAGTCGGGCTCCTGCGCAATTTCGGGCACCAGCTCGGTGTACGCGACATTGCCGTCGGCGCCGACCACCACGACCGCCCGGGCCAGCAGGCCGGCCATCGGGCCATCGGTGATGGTGACGCCGTAGTCCTCGCCGAAGCTGTCCCGAAACGCCGACGCAGTCTTGACGTTTTCGATGCCCTCAGCGCCGCAGAACCGCGCAAACGCGAACGGCAGATCTTTTGACACGCAAACCACGGACGCACCGCTAGCGGCGGCGCGCTCGTTGAATGTCCGCACGCTCGTCGCACAGACCGGGGTGTCCACGGACGGAAAGATGTTCAGCAGCACGGGCTTACCGCTGAACTGGTCGCTGCTGACCGGGCTCAGGTCGGAGCCGGTCAGAGAAAAGCTCGGGGCCGAGGATCCGACGGCAGGCAATTCGCCGACAGTGTTGATCGCGTTTCCGCGCAGGGTTATCTGTGCCATAGGCAGACAGTCTGCCAAGCCCCGTAAGGCCGCCTTCGGCCAGGTCCGGCATGGCCTGATTTGTGGGGTGCATGGCGTAGACGACATGCCCCCGTCTGGCCAACACTGAGTTGATGACTCGCAAGGTGGTGATCGTCGGCTTCCCCGGCGTGCAGGCGCTCGACGTGGTGGGGCCGCACGAGGTGTTCAGCGGCGCTTCGCTGCTGACCGACGGCGGCTACGACATTGTCATGGCCTCGGTCGGCGGCCAGGCCGTGACGACTCCGTCCGGCCTGGCGTTCGCGGCAAGCCCGTTGCCAGACCAGAGCGAGCCAATCGACACGGTCGTGCTGCCCGGCGGCGGCGGCATGGATGACGCTCGAACCAACGCCGAACTCGTCGACTGGATCGCCAGTGTCTCCCGCACCGCCCGCCGCGTCATCAGCGTGTGCACGGGCGCCTTCCTGGCGGCCGAAGCCGGCCTGCTGGACGGCTGCCGAGCGACCACGCACTGGGCCTTCGCCAAACGATTGGCCCGGGAGTTCCCGCACGTCGACGTCGATCCGGATCCGATCTTCGTGCGCAGCTCCGAGACGGTCTGGACGGCGGCTGGTGTCACGGCGGGAATCGACCTGGCGCTCGCGCTGGTCGAGGACGACCACGGCACCGAGATCGCGCAAACCGTCGCGCGCTGGCTCGTCCTGTATCTGCGCCGTCCAGGCGGTCAGACCCAGTTCGCGGCGCCCGTGTGGATGCCGCGGGCCAAACGGACCTCCGTCCGCGAGGTGCAGGAAGCCATCGAGACCGAACCCGGTGGTTCACACAGCATCGACGACCTGGCCCGCCGCGCCGCGATGAGCCCACGCCATTTCACGCGGGTGTTCACCGACGAGGTCGGTGAAGCCCCCGGCCAGTACGTCGAGCGCGTCCGCACCGAAGCCGCACGCCGCCAGCTGGAGGAAACCGACGACACCGTTGTCGCTATCGCCGCGCGCTGCGGCTTCGGCACGGCGGAAACCATGCGGCGCAACTTCATTCGCCGAGTCGGCATCTCGCCGGATCAGTACCGCAAAGCCTTCGCCTAACAGTAAGGAGAACAACGATGACTCAGATCGCATTCGTCGCCTACCCCGGGTTCACTGCACTCGACATGATCGGCCCCTATGAGGTGCTACGAAACCTGCCCGACGCCGAGGTCCGGTTTGTCTGGCACGAAGCCGGACCGATCACCGCCGACTCCGGTGTGCTGATCATCGGAGCCACGCACTCGCTGGCCGAAACACCTTCGCCCGATGTGATTCTCGTGCCGGGCGGCCCGGCGACCCCGGTGCATGCGCGCGACGAGGCGCTGCTGGACTGGCTGCGCCAGGCGCATGCGACCGCGAGCTGGACCACGTCGGTGTGTTCGGGCTCGGTGATTCTTGCGGCTGCCGGACTGCTCGAGGGCCGGCGCGCGACGTCACACTGGCTGACGATTCCGGCGCTCAAGGCATTCGGCGCGATCCCCGTCGCCGACGAGCGAATTGTGCACCAGGGCAACATCGTTACGAGTGCGGGCGTATCCGCGGGGCTTGACCTTGCGCTGTGGCTGGCCGGAGAAATCGGCGGCGAAGGCCGTGCGAAGGCGATCCAGCTGGCGATCGAATACGACCCGCAGCCCCCGTTCGACTCCGGCCATATGTCGAAGGCGTCCGGGACGACAAAAGCCGCGGCCACCGCGCTGCTGTCCAAGGACAGCGTCAAGCCGGCCAACGTGAAGGCCGCGACGATGCTGGCGTGGGATCAAGCCCTGGCGGCGGCGCGGTTGCGGCGCCGCAGGCGCTCGGCCTAGCCGGTAGTCAGCCTTTGGGCTGCAGGAAGTCGTTGGACGCGAACGTGCCACCCGCCTGCAGCCAGGCGCCGACAACGCCGGGCGCATCACGGTCGGGGTTGTAGATGTCTTCCTCGCTGGAGAACAGGCCGTCACCCGCGTAGACCAGCCGCGTCCAGTTCGGGAACCAGAATGGCTCCCCGTTCGTGTCGGTCGGGTGGTCGAGCAGGTTCTTGATCATGATGACGACAGCGTCGTTGTCGTCGTCGTAGGCAATCCAGTCCGAGGGAAAGCGCATGTGCGGGAACGGGGCCATCACTGCCACGATCCAGTCGCGCACCTCTTCGCGCCCGTGATAGACGCCGTAGTGGTGCTCGGTGTAGACGACATCGTCGGTGAACAGGTCCGCAAAAGGCGACCAGTCGCCGGATGCACTGCACCCCTCGACGACGGTCGTGTAGTTCTGGACGGCTTGCTCGATTTCAGCCCGACTGAATTTGCCCATAGCGCACAGACTAGAACGTGTTCCCGTTTGGCAGGGACGATTAGAGCTGCGGCCAGTCGACGACGAATCGGTGAGAGGGGTCTGCCGGGTCCACGACGCAGTCCAGTTTGAGGCCGATGGCGAGGTTGGGCACTTGCGACAGGGGGTACCGGCTGAATAGCGCGAGCCGTTATCGGCGCCAGGTTCGGAAAATGAAGCTCGACCTCCAACGTGTAGTGCGGAGCATCAATGAATTCCGGTCGGCTGGGGGTCCTGCCCAGGCTGCGCGGCGTAGTTCCCATCGCGCTGAACGATTTGAGCGCGCCCGGCACGCGCTGACCCGACGCGAGCAGCTCCGCCGCGGATAGCACCGGCCCGCCACGCGCGCCCTGCTTGAACAGGTCCGCGAGGCCTTCCAGGTTCGCTGACGAGGACGTCTGGTTGAAGACGACCTTCGGAGGCATATTGATGACGGTGTGCGTCGACGCGGGCTGTCCGGCATACCCCCGGGTGGACTGGCTTTGGCTTGACGGGGGTCCGATCCGAAGCCGTTTCGGGTTGGTCTCTTCGACCTCCACCGAGACGGTCCTGCCCGGGGCTACGCCACCCAACTCCCACGGCGCGAAATTCTGCCAATGTGCGACCTCGTAGGGCTCGCGGCCGAGGACCTGCACCCGCAGCCGGAACCGGCATACGATGCGCGCCGGACCGTTGACCGCCACGGAACCGAATTGCTTGAGTGACAACACCTGTGCGGTCCCCGCCACCACGGGACCGCGAATTTTTCGCATCCGTCGTACGACAAAAGGGGCAACCAGCGGTGTGCTCAGGATCAACACCCAAATGGCAGTGTCGAGCGAGTGAAGGCCAGTGGTAACACCCAAACTCGACGAACCAGCTGCCAGGTAATGGTTCATTGGGGCACGCTAACACCGAGCTCACGGCGTGCGACGGCAAACTATCGGAGGTGTCGAGAATGACCGTGTTGGACCTGTTTGACTTGCGCGGCAAGACGGCCCTGGTGACCGGAGGGTCCAGCGGTATCGGCAGGTGGGTGGCGCTGGCGTACCTGGAAGCCGGCGCCCAGGTCGCCATTGCGGCGCGCAATTCCGGGGCCTTGCAGCGGGTCGCCGACGAGCTCGTCAGCAAGGGCCGAGTCATGCCGATCGGCTGCGACGTAACCCAACCTGAGCAGGTGACCGCGATGGTGGACCGGGTGGTCACCGAGTTGGGCGGGATCGACATCGCCGTGTGCAACGCCGGGGTGGTCTCGGACCGGGCGATGCTCGACCTGCCGCTCGACGAGTTCAAGCGCATCCAGGACACCAACGTGACGGGCGTGTTCCTCACCGCACAATCCGCGGCCAACGCGATGGTCGAGCAGGGGCGGGGCGGGGTCATCATCACCACCGCCTCGATGTCCGGCCACATCATCAACATTCCGCAGCAGGTGGGCCATTACTGCGCCTCCAAGGCGGCCGTCATCCATCTGACCAAGGCCATGGCCGTGGAGCTGGCTCCGCACAAGATCCGGGTGAACAGCGTGAGCCCGGGCTACATCCTCACCGAGCTCGTCGAGCCGCTAGCGGAGTACCACCGGCACTGGGAGCCCAAGATCCCGCTGGGCCGAATCGGCCGGCCCGAGGAACTCACCGGGCTCTACCTCTATTTGGCCAGCGAGGCGTCGAGCTACATGACCGGCTCGGATCTGGTGATCGACGGCGGGTACACCTGCCCGTGAGCTCACCGCACCAGGGAGGGGCGGCCGAAGCGGGTTCGCACCCCGGGTGAGTAGAGGGCGCGCAGCCGCGCGCCGACGGGCCGTACCCCGCTCGCGGGCACCAGCTCGTCGTCCAGTTCGACGATCTCCGCGACCCGCAGCGGCCAGGGCCCGTGCTCGTTCGGCACCCACCAGGTCTGCCCGGCCTTGCGGGTGTGCGCGCCCCACCGCGCGGTGAGCCAGACCTCCAGCGGCGTCGGTTCGACGACTTCGCCGACGCTGATCGTCAGCCGGGTACGCAGTCCGCGTCGCGGCCAGCGCCGCACACTGTGGTACGTGATTTGATCGCCGGTGCGGGTCATCCGCATCTTCGCCCAGGTGTAGGGCACGCCGAGGCCGACCCGGGTGACGGGGACGACGGCGAGCCGGGCGGTTTCCAACGACCGGAACAGGACTCCGTGGCGCCCGGTGTCATCAATCGAATACAGCCGAACGTTGGTCTCCAGGAAGCTGCCGAAATACGGAAGCGGCAGCGCGGTACCGAGTTTGGTGCTGCCCATCACGAAGGGAACCAGCGCCACGTATGTCAGCCCATCGGTGAAGACGTCGGGACGCGTCCCTGGCGGGTAGAGGTGTGCAACGCTCTCGGGCAGCACCGGCCAGTGGACGAATGTCAGCTCACCCCAGTGCTGGTCGAAGGTGACCGGGCCGGGCAGGGGCGGCGGAGTGACCGGATATCCGGTGAGGGCCGAGCTCTCGCGGGACTGGCCGGAATTGTGCGACTCCGGCTCCGACGGACCAGGGATGGTGGTCATCCGACCATCGTGACATGCGGTACGAATCATTCGACAAACCCGCATCGCCGGTTTCAAAAATCTCTTACGAACAGCGTTTATTTGGAGGCCATTTGCGGCTTAAAGTTATTACGCGGGTGGCTCCGATGATGCTGTCACCCAGTCGAGTAGTGGAGGACCAAAGATGAAGATCACCACGATGATAAAGACGGCAGTCGCCGTTGTGGGCATGACAATGATTGCCTTCGCCAGTGCACCGATTGCGTCGGCTGCGGCCTATCCCATCACCGGAAAACTCGGTAGTGAATTAACGATGACCGACTCGGTTGGCCAGGTTTCCCTGGCTTGGAAAGTCAGCGATCTGAAATCCAGCACCGACAGTGTTCCGGGTTATCCGGTGGCCGGTCAGCTCTGGGAAGCCACCGCGACCGTAAAAGCGATCTCGGGCCCCGTCACCCCCGCCATCTCACAGTTCAATGCCCGCACCGCCGACGGCGTGAATTACCGCGTCTTGTGGCAAGCGTCGGGTCCGAACACCATTAGCGGAGCCACCATCCCGCAAGGGGCGCAAGCGACCGGCAAAATCTACTTCGACATCACCGGTCCGCAGCCGACCATCGTTGCAATGAACAACGGAATGGAAGACCTGCTGATTTGGGGACCGTAGTTTTGCCGGCGCTATTCCTCTAGCTGACCGGAGATTCCGCGCTCAATACTGGCCTGTGTGACGGTTGGAAATACAACGAGGCCGTCGAGTTCTTTGCGGGCTAGCTCGTAGGCGTTCTGACGTTCCTGTGGCGTCGCGGCGGAGTCCGATGCGACGCGCAACAGGCTCTGGGCGCGGGCAATCCGTTGTTGGTCGGCGCGCGAAAAGTCACTGCGGCGTTTGCGTTTAGCCTCGGCCTCGGCGATGTTGAATGCCGTCGCATAGTCCTGCACGGCGGCCAGATACTGTGCTGCGGCGTCTCGGTCGTCGAGGAGGTCTTCGGCTTTGACCGGCCGCAGGAAATCCGCCCGCAGTTTGGCCTTGTGGAAGTCGATGGTCAGCGGATCGCGCATATCGGTCATCAGCGGGAAGTCGAGCAGCTTGGCGAAGTCGAGCTCGTACTCGAGCCAGCGTGCATCGGTACGGCCGTGCTCTTCGATGACGCGCCGCAGCGACCGCCACTGCGCGGCCCGGTTGTTGGCGGGCTGTTCGGTGGGCGCCGGGACATCAGCCGCCTGCGGCTCACTCGCGCGGCGCTGGACGGCCCCGAATGCTTTTACCGCCGCGACGACCATGCCCACCAGCGGCAGCAACACAATCAGCAGCTCCGCCAGCCGGAATATCAAACCCACCTCGCCAGGATGCCACTGCAGCTGAGGACGGGTTAGTTACAAGATCCCAAAGCCGTGCAGCGCCTTGATTCCAAACCAGATCCCGAAAACCAGCCCCACAACGATCATGATGGGTCGATTGTTTTCTTGCAGCCAGCGCAAAGTGCGGTCCAGCAGCGAGCGCGACCGTTCACCGAACAACGCCGCCATGCCGACGATGAGCAGATTCGCGCTCATGGTGAGCAGCACGAACGCGACATAGCAGACGACGTTGCCGACCCGCCCCAAATCCGCCCCGCCGATCACGCTGATCGCGGCCAATGTGAAGACCCACGCCTTCACCGAAACAGTGATGACGCCCGCCCCGATGAAAAAGGCCTTGGCGGGAGTCGCCGACATCAGCATGGTCATCCATTTCGGCGGTGGCGCGTTGGGGTCGTCGTCGCTGAATAGTTCTCGCGCCGCGGTGACCAGAAACAGCAGGGCCACCACCAAAAGGACGGTCGACACGATCCAGTGGTGCGAGCGGTGCGAGTCGGCGCCGCGGGCGCCCCAATGCAGAATCGTGCCGAAAACGAGGCCCTGGAGTAGGCGCGTGCTGCCATGCCCGGCGAGCCAAGCGCCGGCCGCACGAAGGTGCGAAGGCGTGCCGAGCAGCATGATCGTGATCCCGATCTCGATCGGTTCCAGCGCGCTACCCAGAATCAGGGGGATCAGACTGCTCCACATATCGCCCACCGGCCGAGGATAACGAGGCGACGTATTTTTTTGGATCTATTGCGCGCCAAGTGCGGCGCGGACCTCGGCCTCGGCAATCGCCGCAGCGAGATCAGCGGGGCGGGGGCGAACGCTGACGTCGATCCGGTCGATACGACCCGTGAACCGGAAACCGTGCCCGTACGGCGCTACCGGCGAACCGGTATCGACTCCGACATCCAACGTTTCGCCGCTCATCGAGAACCGGAACGGAACCGTCCGCTCGATCCGGCCGCTCGCCACCGGGGCGCCGTCGATGCGCAGCGACACCAAAGCACCCTTCCCCAGCCCACCACCGTCGTAATCGAACGAAAGACCTAGGGCGACTTGGCCTTCCGGCAGCGGCTCGGTAGCGAGAATCGTCGTGAGCTCGTGGCCCAGGTAGTTGTAGGCGAAGGTGGGAATGCTGTCCTGCAGGTAGAGTGTCCAACCGGCCATCGATCCGCCGATGCAGATGACGACTCCCTGCGCACCGCCCGGCGGGATCTGCAATTGTGCGCTTAGCTCGAACGAGGTGTTGGTGTAGGGCAGCGTCACCGGTTCCGGAATGCGCACGTGGCCGGTGTAGTAGGTGGTCGACGTGCGATCGCCCAGCAAGCTGGGCCGGTTGGCGGGCAGCGCGCGAACCAGCGTTGCGTCGCTGAGCGGGTAGACGTCGCATTTGCGCGCTTCAGCGTCAAAAATGGCCTTCAACTCGGCGAGCTTGTCGGGGTATCGCTCGGCGAGATCGATACCCTGGCTGAAGTCATCGGCGAGACGGTAGAGCTCCCAGCGTTCGGTATCGCCGAACGGGTTGCTGGCCTGGGTGCGCACCCAGGGCAGCCGCCCATGAAAGCACGACGCGATCCAGCCGTCGTGATACACCGCGCGATTGCCGAAGATCTCGAAATATTGGGTGGTTCGACGGCTGTCCGCGCCGGCGTCGTCGAACGAATATCGCATGCTGACACCCTCGATCGGCTTCTGTTCGACGCCGTTCACGTGAGCGGGCATCGCGATGCCGGCGGCTTCGAGGATCGTGGGAACGATATCGATGACGTGGTGGAATTGACTGCGCTGCTCCCCTGCCGCATTGATCGCGCGCGGCCAGGAAATGGCCAGCCCGTTGCGGGTCCCGCCGAAGTGGGATGCCACCTGCTTCATCCACTGGAATGGTGCGTCGAGCGCCCAGGCCCACCCGACGTTGTAATGGTTCTCGCAGCGCGCGGTGCCGAAATCGCCCATGTGCGCGAGCAGCCATTCGGGGTCCTCGGGCAGCCCGTTTTGGAACGCCGGGGAGCTCCAGGCGCCGTGTATCGTGCCCTCTGCCGACGCCCCGTTGTCACCGCACACATAGATGAACAACGTTTCGTCCCACCGCCCGAGCTCCGCAATGGCATCGATGACCCGTCCGACCTGCGCATCGGTATGGGCCAGGAAGCCCGCGTATACCTCCATCAGGCGTCGGGCCACCGGCTTGTACCGACCGTCATAGTCCGCCCACGCGGGTATCTGCTCGGGCCGCGGCGTCAGCTCGGTACCCGGGGGAATGATGCCCATCTCAATCTGGCGGGCGTATATCCGCTCGCGCAAGGCATCCCAGCCATCGTCAAATTGGCCGGCGAACCCATCTGACCACCGTGGCCAGACCTGATGGGGGCTATGGGTCGCGCCGGGCGCGAAGTACAGGAAGAACGGCTTGTCGGGCGCCGACGTCTTCTGCAGCCGGATCCACTCGATTGCCTTGTCGGCGAGGTCCTCGCTGAGGTGGTAATCGTCGCGGCCAAGGTAGGGCTCAATGGGCGTGATCTGGTCGTAGAGTGCCGGCTCGTACTGGGAGGTGTCACCCCCCAGGAAACCGTAGAAGCGTTCGAATCCGAGTCCGGTGGGCCAGCGGTCGAACGGTCCTGCGGGGCCGATCTCCCAGGTCGGGGTGAAGTGGGCCTTCCCGAACAGCGCGGTGCTGTAACCGTTCATGCGCAACACCTGCGCGACCGTGGCCGTGCTCTGCGGTATCACGCTGTCGTAGCCCGGGAATCCGTAGGCGATCTCGCAGATGGTGCCCATGTGCGCACTGTGATGGTTGCGTCCGGTCAGTAACGCCGCCCGTGTCGGCGAGCACAGCGCGGTGGTGTGGAACTGGTTGTACCGCAGACCCGAACGGGCGATACGGTCCAGCGCGGGCGTCGGGATTGGCCCGCCGAACGTGGATGGGGCGCCGAATCCGACGTCGTCAAGCAACACCACGACGACGTTCGGAGCGCCGGGAGGTGGGTAGGTGATCGAGGGCCTGACCGGGGTGGAGTCGGCCGCCGACGGGTTGATGACCCCGGTGAACCGCTCCTCTTCGCGTGGTAGTTCGACCACCGTGCCTCCCAGTGTCAATGCGTTGCAGCCCCAGATTTACACCTCTCGGAAAGCACTTGTTGAAGGACCTGGGTTCAACGCGGGGCGGCGGGGATCCGCGACCTGCCGGGCCCGGTCCCGGGATGCGCAGGTTCGTGAGGCCACGGCCGTCGCGGTGAAAGCTGAAAGGGTCTGCACACCAGGTCATTTCGGGCGCTAATGCGTGCCCAGAACACCGCCGAGGTATTGCGCGCGGCAAGCCTGGCGAGCCAGCTTGCCGCTGGTGGTGCGCGGGATAGCGCCGGCCGGGAGGAAACGCACATCGGCGACGGCCAGACCGTGACGATGTAAGACCGCGGCCGCGATCGCCTCGATCGCCGGCGCGGGATCGGCGCGGCTGGTGCCCGCAGCGCGTTCGGCGATGATCACCAGGCGCTGCCCGTCGTCGTTGGTATCGGCCGGAACGGAAAACGCCGTTGCATATCCCCGCCGCACCATCGGCGACGCGTCTGCGGCGGTGGCCTCGATGTCTTGCGGATAGTGGTTGCGTCCGTCGACGGTCACCAGATCCGCGATCCGCCCGATGACGTAGAGCTCTCCGTCCAGATACACGCCCAGATCACCGGAGCGCAGCCAGGCGCCGTCGAGATCCGCGCCGTCCGCGTGGCTGTGCTCGGCAAGCACCTCTTTAAGCTTCGCGCCGAATGCGAGCCGGGTCTCGTCGGGCCGCCCCCAATATCCGCGCCCAACGTTGTTGCCCTGCAACCAGGTTTCGCCGACTTGCCCGTCTGGGAGTTCCGTGCCGGTTTCGGGGTCGACGATCACCACCCACAGGCTGCGGGCCACCTGGCCGCACGACACCTGCGCCACCGCGTTCGGGGCGTCGGCCGCGACGCGCACCGCCTTGCCGGCGCCGAGCTTCTCGCGGTCGAAGTACGCGACCGTCGGCTCGGCGTGGTGGGCGATGGTCGCGACGAACAGCGTCGCCTCAGCGATGCCGTAGGAGGGTTTGAATGCGTTGCGCGGCAACCCGTACGGCGCGAACGCCTTGTTGAACGTGGTGATCGCGTCGATGCTCACGGGTTCCGAACCGATAATCGCCACCACGTTGCGCAGGTCTATTAGGTCCCCGTCCTCGCCGGCGGCGGGCAGGCCGCGCTGCGCGGTCCACTCGTAGGCGAAGTTAGGCGCGGCGGTGACCACGCGGCCCTGCCGCGAGCCGTCCGACATGGCCTGAATCCAGCGCAGCGGCCTGCGGACGAACGCGGTGGGTGACATCAACGTGGAGTGCCCGCCGTATACCGCGGGAAAGCCGATCATCGACAAGCCCATGTCGTGGTAGAGCGGTAACCAGCTGACGCCGTGGGTGTTACGGTCCAGCAGGTCGATCGACAGGATCATCTGCACCAGGTTGGTGCCGACGGCGCGGTGGGTGATCTGCACACCGACCGGCGCCCGTGTTGCGCCCCCGGTGTACTGCAGGTGCGAAACGTCATCCATGCCCAGCTCGGTGTCGACGAAGTGCTCCCCCGCCGCATCCGGTATCTGATCGATGACCAGGACTTGCGGTCGGCGGACGTGCGGAACGTCGATCATAAAATCTTCGACGGCGCCCTTCGCGGCCGCGGTCGTAAGCACGACGGCCGGCTCTGAGTCGCGCAACGCCGTATTGAGACGTTCGGCGTGCCCGGGCAATTCGGGCGCGAACAACGGCACGGCGATGGTGCCCGCCTTGATCGCCGCGTAGAACCCGGCCACATAGTCGATGCCCTGCGGCGCGAGGACTGCGACGCGCTCGCCGCGACTCGCGGCTCGCTGTACGTGCGCGCCGATAGCGCGCAGGCGGACACCGAGTTGGGTCCAGGTCACTTCGTGAGCCTGGGCCTCAACCGAGCGGCTGTAGTCAAGGTAGCGATACGCCACCAAGTCACCGACGTTGGCGATATTGCGCTCGATCAGGGATACCAGCGTGGTGCCTGCTGGCATCTCAACGCCGCCGGCGGCGTCCAGGCAGTCCTCGATCTTGAGCAGTCCTTTCGGAGGCTTCAAGTTCTGCCGGGAACCGCTGTCCATACCGGGCAGTCTAGGCAAGCTCGGTGCACTAGAGTCCGTGCCGTACCGCCCCTCACGCCTCGATGAAGGTAGGTCAATGACGGACGAGCCGAAAGAACAGGACCAGAAGGCCGAACGACGTGGCGTGATGCGCTCGCTCACCGCCCTGTGTGTGCGGTACGTCGAACGCTTGATGCCCGACCCCTATTTGTTCGCGGTCATCCTGACCGTTCTCGTGGTGGGCCTGGTCGCGCTGCTTGTCCGGGGCGCCACCCCATCTGGCGTCCTCAAGGCGTGGTACGGCGGCGTCTGGGGATCGCAGAACATCTTCACTTTCGCCTTCCAAATGGTGCTCATCCTGGTGACCGGCTACACCCTCGCCGAGGCGCCCGTGCTGAAGCGGGCCATCGTCTCTATCGCGAGTAAGCCGAGGAACCAGGTTGAGGGCGCCCTGCTGTGTTTCGGTGTCAGCGCGCTCCTTTCCCTGTTGAACTGGGGCCTGGGACTGGTAGCTGGTGCGCTGGTCGCCCGCCAGGTCGCAAAGCGGCTCACCGACACGCATTTCGGTTACCTGATCGCCGCCGCGTTCATGGGCTTCATCGTGTGGACGCAAGGATTGTCGTCGTCGATCGCGCTGGCGAACACCGACGCGAGTAGCCCAATCAACGTGATACACAAGATGACTGGCGCTAACGTGCCCTTGAGCCTCACGATCTTCCAGCCCTACAGCTGGGTGTCGGCGATTGTGGTACTCGCCCTGCTAGCCATCGCGGTCTGGCGGATGGCGCCGGCGGAGAGCCTCGAACCCGATCCCGCGGTCTTCGACGAGGAGCCGGAACCGCCCGCGCGGGAAGGCAAGCGGACGTTCGCCGAATGGCTCGAAAACCTCTGGATCCTCAACGTTCTCGTTTTCGCGGCGGGCATAGCGTATTTCGTGCTGAGCGGGTTCGCGCTCAATATCTCGTCGATGATCATGTTGTTCACCGTGACGAGCGCGCTGCTGCACCGCACGCCGATTCGCTTCATCCGCGCCTTCTCGAACGCGGCGAAGGTGTCGGGTCCCCTGCTGTTGCAGTATCCGCTCTACGGCGGCATCGTCGGATTGCTGGGTTATCTGCCTACCGGATCGGGCAAGCCGCTGCAGACCGTGCTCGCCGAGGCGCTTGTCACGGGTGCCGACCAATACACGCTGCCGTTCCTGACTTTCGTGGGTTCGGTCGTCATCTCGCTGTTCGTCCCATCCGGCGGCGGCCACTGGGGCGTGCAGGGTCCGATCGCCGTTGGTTCCGCGCTTGCCCTGCACCAGCATTCGCCGGCGTACCTCGGGCTGATCTCGATGGCCGTCGCGATCGGCGAGGGCGTCGCGAACATGATTCAACCGTTTTGGCTGTTGCCCCTGCTCGCGATTGCGAAGTTGAATGTTCGCCAGGTGATGGGTTTTACGGTTGTCGCGTTCCTGATCGGTTTCGCGGTGTTCAGCGCCGCGGTCCTCATTGCGCCGTACTTGCTCTGAGCGCGTCAGCGGTTACGTCCAAAGCTGCCAAAGAGAGTCGGCCAAGGATTCCGGGTCTTGCTTGTCGGTGTTGCAGCTGATTGCCACGGATGTGCGCCGATCCTTGCTGACGCGGAACGCGGTAACGAATCCGGCCCAGGAGCCGTCGTGGTCGAGTGTCCCATTGCCCATCACGTAGATGCCGGCGCCGTAGCGGTCGGCGCCACCGGGCTCGGTTGGTACCGCCCCGGCCAGTTGCGCCTCCAACAGTCTGGGGCCGCCGACCTTGCCGGTCCGAAAGTTGTCCGCCCAACGAACGAGTTGGCTGGGCGTGGTCTGGATCGCGCCGTCGCCGATCTGCTGCCAGCCGGAGTCGGCCACCCGGTACTCGTCGTTCTTCGTTTCGTACGAGATGGCTTTCTTCGGAATGTGGGCGACGGGGATCCAGCGTCATGGCCAGGCTCAGCGGCCGAAAGATCGCTGTGCTCAAGAACTGTGGCAACGGTTCCGCCGACACCCGCCCGACGACCTCGCCGAGCAACAGGTAGTTCGAGTTGGAGTACTCGAACCGGGTGCCGGGCGGAAATTCCAGCTCGGACACCGTCGTCAGCGCCTGCAGCGCTTGCTCTTGGGTGGTGGTGTCGCGGTACCGGTATCCCTGCGCCTTGAGCAGCCCGACGTAGTCGGGGACGCCGCCGGTGTGATGCAGCAGTTGGGCGAGCGTGACGCTGGCGGCCCACGCCGGCAGCTCCGGTCAGGTGACGCGATAGCGGCTCGTCGAGCGTGAGCTTCCCCGCCGCGGCCAGCAGCAGCACCGCGGCCGCGGTGAATTGTTTGGACACCGAAGCGATGTCGAATACGGTCTCGGCGGTGATCGCATCGCCGGTGGCCATGTTGGCGACGCCGCGAACCCCGGTCCAGACGACGTTGCCTTCGACACCCACCGCGGCCGAACAGCCCGGCGCATCCTCCTTGATGGCGTCGTCCAGCACGCGCTGGCTGCGGCTGTTGATCACGGGGGCAGTGGATGTGGTGGCGGAGGTGGGTACCGCGCCGTGGCCACCCACGCCGCTACAGGCGCTGAGCAACGCCGGCGCCACCACAAGGGCCGCCACAACGAGCAGCGACCGCGGCACGTGCCGAGAGCGGGCCGAAATCAGGCGTCCTTCCGCAATAGCCGTCGCACCAAGGATCGGTTCGGGTCGGCGTCGCGCTCGGCGAGCATCAACTCGATACCCTCCTCGATCGCGGCGGCGGTGCGTTCGCGCACCTTGCGCGCGGCGTTGTCGTCGGCTTCCTGCTCTTTGAACTCCGTCGTTTCGATCGGTTCACCGAACCAGTAATACTGCCGTTCGGGGCGTGGTACTGGTGACAATCCGACGCCACGGACCAACGGCGGCGCGTCCGGTGTGCCGAGCAGCTTCTCGGCGAGGAACTGTACCGGTGCCATCAGTGGGGAATCGCTGTCCACCATGATGTCGATGCCGTGTTCGGCGCCTACCGAAGCAAACGGCACTATTGGATACTGGTGCTGAATTGCCAAGCGCGCGAACCCAAGTCGATTCTTCCAGACGAGCTTGTAGCGCTCATTCTTGCGCTTGTTGACCTCACGGCCACCGCCGGGAAACACCATGACGAGTTCGCCGCGACGCATTAACTCCGACGCGATCTCTCTGGTGCCCTCGACGACTCCCATACGGGTGAGCCCGTCGCGCCATCCCGGAATTTTGAAGTGCGCGTGGTCGCCCAGGGAACGGACCATTCGCCCCCGCTCCAACAGTTCGGCGGCCAGCAACGGTGAATCGAGGACACCGAGTGTGTTGTGGTTGCCAACCAACAAGGCCCGTTTTGGGGGTACGTTCTCGATGCCATAGACCTTGGGCTTGATCACTTTTCGGAGCGGCTCCAGTATGCGCAGCGCCGCGGCGACGTCAGCTTCGGTCGGCGCTGGGGTATTGCTATGGCGTCAGCTTGACTCACAGGGTGAGTATGGGCCGGTAACGGGATTTCGTTGGCATTTTTCGCGCCAAATGCGAACCGGTAGCGTACGCGACAGTGCTATCGATCGAGGGAGTCAGGCATGTCAGGTCGGAAGTTCACGTTCGAGATCAACAAGACCAGCACCGCGCCCGCCGCGACGTTATTCCGGCTGGAAACCGACGGTGCCAACTGGGCGCAGTGGGCCAAACCGATCGTCGTTCAATCAAGCTGGGCCCGGCAAGGGGATCCGGCCCCGGGCGGTATCGGTGCTATTCGCAAGGTGGGCATGTGGCCCATGTTGGTGCAGGAGGAGACCGTCGAGTACGAGCAGGATCGCCGCCACGTGTACAAGCTGGTGGGACCCGCGAGCCCGGCCAAGGATTATTTCGGCGAGGTGGTCTTTACGCCGAACGCGGCCGGTGGCACCGACATCCACTGGGGCGGTTCGTTCATCGAGGGTGTTCCCGGAACCGGTCGGGTGATGCGGGCGGCGCTGGGGGGCGCGGTTCGGTTCTTTGCGGGCCGGCTGGTAAAGGAGGCCGAGCGTCAGTCCAGTAGCTGACGATTACTATTGAGGGCAACAGCATTCACCGGGCCGGCTATCAGGGGTTGTTGAACTGATTCTCGTAGGTTTGTTGCTGCTGCATTCACTGATTGAACTGCTGTTGGGCTTCTTCGTTTTGTTCTTCGGCCTGCTGCTCGATTGCTGCATCTGCTGCATGGCCAACTGTTCTTGCAGCTGGGCCTGATCGTCACTGTCGTCAGTGGCAAAGCCGCGCCGGTGCCGACCAAAGTCGGCCAGCCGCACCGAATCGGAAGCATGGACGGACGGGTCAGCGGCGGCTTGCGCGGCGTGAGATACCGCGAGCAGCGCTACGGCTGCGGCCCCGGCGAAAGCTAGTTGAGCAATCCGTAATTGGCGTTGGTGCGAGGAGGAAGGGGTGGTGTTCATGTATCAGGTATGCGCTTGGCTGCTAGCTGTCGGCTGGGAAGCGCCTGTCGCGCGAGTATGAAATCTACTAAGCTGGGCTAAGTGATTGACGTGGCCATCGCGGGAGGCGGTCCGAACGGACTGATGCTCGCCGCTGAGCTGGGGTTAGCCGGAATCCGGCCCGTGGTGTTGGATACGATGCCCGGTCCCAATCCGCAGCCCCGCGCCAACGGAATTGTGGGCCAAGGGGTTCGGATCCTCGACCACCGCGCCCTATACGGCACGCTGGCGGGTACGGAGGGGCCGCCTCAGCGCGCGCCCCGCGCGATGTTTGCGGCCTTTCCGTTGGACCTCTCGCTGGTGGCGGATCCGCAGATGTTCATGCTCCCCATCCAGCAGCCGAAGCTGGTTCAGGTGCTTGCGGAGCGGGCCGGCCAATACGAGGTCGACCTGCGCTGGGGGCATGGGCTGGCTGGCTTCGACCAGGACGCCGACGGCGTCACCGTGCGCGTCAGCGGGCCGGACGGCGACTACGAGCTGAGGGCCAAGTACCTCGTCGGCGCCGACGGCGGCACCAGCATGACCCGCAAGTTGGCAGGCATCGATTTCCCGGGCATGACATCGCACGATGCGGTCGCCCGGATGGGGTTCGACGTGCTGCCGCCGGCCGAATGGATCGATCCGGTCAGCGGCGCGCTCGACGTGCCCGGCTTTGGCCGCATTCCGCCGCTGGGTTTCCATCGGGCCGAGCGCGGCGTTTTCGCCTGCGGCGCGCTGGGGCGCCGGGCGGTGGTGATCGTCTTCGAATTGGACCCGACGGCTCGGGAGCATCCGATCGACCGCAACGGCGACGAACCGCTCATGAGCCTGGCCGAACTTGAGGCCAGCCTTGAGCGGGTCATCGGCGTGCCGGTTCCGTTGCGGCCCGCATCGCCCGACGGGCCGCTGGATCTGCGCCGCTTTCACGGCATCAACTCACGCATCGCTGAGCGGTATCAGCTGGGCCGGGTGTTCTTGGTCGGCGACGCCGCCCATGTGCACTCCCCGATGGGTGGACCAGGCCTCAACCTGGGTTTGCAGGACGCGGTCAACCTCGGCTGGAAGCTCGCGGCCGTCCTCAACGGGCAGGTCGCCCCCGATCTGCTGGCCACCTACGAGGGCGAGCGCCGCCCCGCCGCCGAGCGGGTCATCATGCACAGCCCGCGCCCAGCTGGCCATGGTCAGGCCGGGCCCGAGGTCACGGCGCTACGGGAGCTCTTCTCCGAATTGGTCACCGATCCCGCCGTCGTCGGGCGCCTCGTCGACGTGGTGTCGGGTGCGGAAAATCGCTACGTCGGCCCGGATGCGCATCCGCTCGCGGGGCACTGGGTGCCCGACTTCGCTGTTGCGAACGGCCAGGGAACCCGCCGCATTGCGGAGCTCGCCCGCGACGGACGGCCATTGCTGGTGGATCTCACCGAGGGCGGAGTGGTGGCGGACGCGGTGGCCGATTTGGCGGGCCGGTTCACCGTCGCCGTTGGAAGCCCGGTCGGTGACGTGGCGGGCACGTCCTTGCTGGTGCGTCCGGATGGCTACGTGGCGTGGGCGTCATCAGCGGACACCCCGGATATCGCAGAACTGCGTGGTGTGCTTGCGCGGTGGTTTGGGATCGAGCGCTACTTAGGCCTCGTAGTTCTCAATATTGGCCTACCCGCCTCAAGGTGCCCCGCTTACCCAATGCGTTTAGCAAACGCGATCACCTTTCCTTGAACAAACGGAAGGTGTTGAGTGGAGGTTTAAGTGAGACACCGGGAGGCGAATTACTAAGGGCTTACTAAGGACGTAGTCGTGGTGGTTACCGGCCGGGCGATTTCATGATGCCGCGGTGCACTTCGGCCGATTTGAAGAGGTGACTGAATGAAAAGGTTCGCTATTTTCGGCATAGTAGCTACGGCATGGGTAGGTCTGAGTGTTCCGTTGCGCAGGCGGATATCGGCGGAAACGTGCCGGCCCGGGTTGTGCGACTATCCGGGGTGGGGGGATCCGGAATGGAAATGGGCGCCTATCACTACTGGTGCGATTTTCCAGTCGAGGAGAACGGCAGTCACTGGCACTGCGAGTACGGCGGCGGTGCCGTGCAGGGTATCGGGGGGATCAACATTTTCATGTTCAACGCCTCGGTATTACTCCGCTGGGGGTGCTGGGGGTTCGTGTTCGTTCCGCTGCCCGACGACGCGCTGTGGCCCGCCGAACCCGCCGGTGCGTGGAAAAACGCGCTTCATCCGAAAAAATGTGTTCCGGTAGAGGTTGCGCCGACGTCGAAGCCGAATACCGGGCTGCCGCCTGCGGGCAACTCCGGTGTAACAAACCGGAACCCCCAACCCAGTGACCACGGAAAACCCGTAAAGCAGGGGGATGCGAGCGCTACTTCGACTTGAGCTCGTCCTGGTACTTCTGGGTCATGTGCGCGACGGCCTGATTCTGCGACTCCGCAAGGCCTTCGCGAGCCTCGCTGGCGCGCGCGGCGGCATCCAGTGTCGGCTGCGCCTGGCCCTGGAAATGCGGCATCACTTCGGCGGCGAACAGTTCGGCTGACCGTTTGGTCGCGGTCGGATTCGCCCACTCGTGGCCCATCTGCAGCATGCAGCCGAACCCGCCCGATTGATCCCACATCCGCTGCACCTGTGCCCGTGCCCGCTCCGGCGTGCCGATGACACCCGCGCCGTTCTCGTTGATGACGTCGATCATCTCGTCGATCTGCTCGCCCGGCATGGTCATCTGCGGGAATGCGGCCACCTTCTGGAAGTACCGGAACCACGGCTCGAGACCGAACTTCACATCCTCGCGGGCTTGCTTGTCGGTTTCGGCGATGTGGAACGGCCCGACCAGGCTCCAGTTCTTGCGATCCACCTTCGTTCCGAACGCCGCGGCGCGTTCTTCGACGATGTCCCAGTGATATTGCAGCGCGTTGAAGCCCTCGATGGTCAGTGTCGCCCCGATGGACAGCAGGCCGATGCCGTGCTTGCCGGCCAGCCGCGCGCCCGTCGGCGAGGCGACCGCCGCCACCGCCAGCGGAACACCGCCGTCGGAGTAGGGGGCGAGCTGCAGCTTGGCGTCGTGGAGCTCGTGCGTGGGAGTCTTCGCGCTCACCGTCTCCCCTGCCAGCAGCCGCACCACGATGTCGAGATTGGTTTCCAGCAGCTCACGAGTGTCGGTTGGGGTCAGCCCGATCATCGATGAGTCGCTGGGCAGCGAACCCGGTCCCACGCCGCCGATCACGCGACCGTGGGTGAGGTGATCCAGCATCATCAACCGGTCGGCCACCCAGAGGGGGTTGTGGTAGGCGAGTGAGATGACCCCGGTACAGAGCTTGATCCACTTGGTGCGCTCCGCGGCGGCGGCGATAAAGATCTCCGGCGAGGCGATCAGTTCGCTGCCGGCCGAGTGGTGTTCGCCGATCCATGCTTCATCGAAGCCGAGCGCGTCGAGGTGCTCGACGAACTCCAAATCGCGCTGAAGGGCAAGCGTCGGGTTGGTCCCCGCGCGGTGAAACGGCGCGATGAAATATCCGAACCTGAGCTTCGCCATTGAAGATCCCCTTGCGGTCGAGTTTCGTGAACCATAACCCGAATTCGTGGCCCGGCCCTAGGGCTTAGACGCCATCAGGCCGTTGGGTTGCCGGTGACAACCCAACGGCCTGATGGGGTTGGGGGCTAGCAGGGGTCTAGCAGCCGGATACGCAGGCGACGAGGGTCGCGTTGTGCACGTTGGGCGCCGCGTGGGCGGGCGCCGAAGCGACGGGGGGTGCAGGGTGCGTCGTCGGGGTGTTGCCCAGGGAGTTGGCGGCGACGCCGCCGAATCCGACCGCGAAAGCCAGCGCGGCCGCACCACCGAACAACGCGATTTTCTTGTTTCCAGTCATCGGATTCTCCTGTCAAGTGCAGTTTTGATCGATGACTCGAACTCTACACCTATGCAACTATCTCGCCAAGGAAACTATAGCTGCATGGTACGTTCGGGCCGGGCAGGTGGTTCAGGCCTCCTTGGTGATCAACTTCCGCAACGCCACGCGATCGGGCTTCAGCAGCTCCTCAATCCGCGGATGGTTCACCTCGGCGACGATGATCTCGCCGACCTCCTGATTGACGTCGCTGAAGATGCCGTGGGACTTCATCTTGTCGGTCTGATAGTGGTTGTCCTCGGTCGGCGTGACGTAGTTCACCGCGTCGGCCTTGAAGCGGTGCACCAGCCACAGGTGGATCAGGGTCATCAGCCGCTTCTGGCGCAGCTTCTCGTCGAAGGTGTTCTGGTCGCGCACCTGAAGGATGCTGCGGCCGTGCCGATCCTTGATCGGATCGAAGATGACGTTGGCCTGCTTGTCGCCGTCGTCGTCGCCGAAGATCCCGAGTTCGAGCAGGTCGGCGCCGGCGCGGCGGGGGCGCAGGCGCACCCGCGAGCCTCTCGTCGAGCCCGTAGAGCTCGCTCCACAGGGCCAGCCAGTCCTCGAGCAGCTTCTTCGGCACCTCGGTCTGCACCAGGTGCTGATGCTGCGTGGAGCCCTTGCCCATCGCCTTGGTGGTCGCGGTCCGCGCGGATGACGCCGCCAGCGCGGCGTCGAGGCGCGGGCCGCCGACGAGGGTCTGAGGCGTGCGATAGGGCGATTCCAACAGACGGAGCTTGCGCTGCACCTGTGCCAGCGCGAGCATGCCGTCGTGCAGCAGCGCCGAAGCGAACTCCTCTGCGGCGACGCCGTCGATCTGGTGGCCGCCGTAGGTGATGAAGTTGAAGACGAAGCCCGGCTTCGGCGATGCTCCTGCGGGAATGCCCGCATCTCGTCGTCGCTCATGCCGGTGGAGTCCCAGTTGAACGAGGGCGAGAGGTTGTAGGCCAGCATCTGGTCCGGGAACTCGGCGTGGATCGCCTCGGCGAACTCCCGGGCCTCGTGGATGTCAGCGGTCTTGGTCTCCATCCAGATCAGGTCGGCGTATGGCGCAGCCGACAGCGACTTGCCGATCGCGTACTCGATGCCGCCGCGCACCTGGTAGAAGCCCTCAGGGGTGCGGGCGACGTCGGCGTCCCAGGAGAAGTCGATGCCCAGCTCCCGCGCCTTCTCGCGCGCGCGCCCAGAGCGACGCGGTCTTGGCGAACTCGCTCCACTCTGCGGCGCTGATCGGGGCCTCGTCCTCCTCCTCGTGGAACTTCAGCGCGGTCAGCGACGGCCTCGCCGATGGTCATCAGGCCGGCGTCGGCCTCCCATCGCTCGACCAACGCGACGACCGGGTCGTAGACCTCGTCGATGAGCGGCTCGGCGGCGTCCTTCCCGGTCGCCGCGGCCTCGGCGGCCTGCTGCTTGAGCCCGGTGCTCCGAGCCAGGCGTCGGCGGCGGAGTACTCGGCGTCGGTGACCTTGTACAGCTGGAAGCCGTTCAGCACCTCGACGCCGGCTCGTAGAACAGCCGCATCAGCGCCAGGAAGCATGGCTTGTACGACGGCATGCTTCAGGTTCGTCGCGCCCAGGATGAACGGGTGGTCGCGCTCGTCGCCGCTGTTGTCGAGGAGGTTCGCCGCCTCGGCGTCGGTGCGGGCGACGAGGATCCCCGGCACGCCCATGATGTCGAGCTGGAACCGCGCCGCATTCAGGCGCTTGATCTGCTCGTCGACGGCACCAGAACCTTGCCGCCCTGATGGCCGCACTTCTTGGTGCCCGGACGCTGGTCCTCGATGTGGTAGCCGGTGACGCCGACCTCGACGAACCGCCGGATCAGGTTGCGCACGTGCGCGTCGCCGCCGTGGCCGGTGTCGGCGTCGGCGATGATGAAGGGGCGGTAGTCGACCGGGGGCGGGGCGGCGTCGAGCTCCTCGGCTCATCTGCAGACCGCAGGTAGGTCTGGTTGCGGTCGGCGGTGAGCAGCGCGCGAACGAGCGCCGCCGCCTCGTCGGGCACCTGCGCGAGCGGATAGCTGGCCAGGTCGGCGCCCGGGTCTTCGGTGATGCTGCCCTTCGCGGATGTGGCCCAGCCGCCGAGGTAGATCCCCTCGATGCCCATGCGCTTCATCGTCACGGCCTGGCTCGGGGAATACGGGCCGAACGTCGTGATGCACTTCTTCGCGGCGAACAGCTCGCGCAGACGCGCGTAGAAAGCCGCCGCGTTCTCACGCGCCACGCGGTAGTCGCTGGGGATCGGCCCTGCTGCTCGGCGACTTGGCGGGCGGAGTACAGGCGAATGATGCCGTCAAAGCGCGAGCTGTCGAAGTATCGCTGCGTGGCCGCGACATCCTGCTCGAACGGTGTATGGACCTCAGTGTCCGTTTCGATGATAGCCATGGGCTCACGCTCCTCTTTAGCCCCGATTCCACTAACGAAGTGCAGTGTATCCCCATATGTGTGAGTTGAATCACTCGCCAACAGCACGCGGGGTTTCGATCGTCGATGGCGCTGCCAGCAACGCGGTCGACGATGGGGGTGGAAGTTGCGCATGACCGATGGTCAGCCGGCTAAGCACTTAGATGCGTTAACTTGAATTGTGGCGCGATATTTCACCACGGCCGCCATTTCGGGTCTACGTCATTACATGACGTCAGACGAGCCACAACAGCCGAACTCCGCAAACAGTGGACTCAGCCCGGTCATCGACCGGTGGGCCCGCGGCTGCGGGCCGAGTTCGAGGCGCTCCACAAGTCGGAGCGCCAAGATCGTCCGGGCCGCCTGGCGGAACCCCTCGCGGCCCGGCAGTTCGCCGCCGATCCGCTGGCCACGCTGACCACGATCGGCGTCGCCGTGCCGCCGATCATCAAGCAGCGCCTCAAGTCGGCGATCTCGGGCGACCAGGCCGCAGAGCTCGCTGCGGCGCAGGGCTTCCGCCTTCCGAACGGCCAGGTCGTCACCGCGAACGTCACCATCCGGTTCACCGGATCGGCGAAGGGGCTGAGCGATGGCCGGCGACCAGACCCACGGCTACGACCTCGTCCTCGAGTTCGCCGAGCAGGCGTACCAGGAGCTGCCTCAGCGTCCTCTTCGACACGGACGGCTTCCTCTTCGGCCAGATCCTGGGCGGCCTCGGGGATCGATCTCGATCCCGGCGATCGGGGTTCTCGGTCACGGTGGCGTTCGACCGCCCGGGCGGCATCCCGGCCAACGCCACCGACGACGATCGACATCCACGTCCTCCTCGGCGACGGCGGCTCGAGCGGCTCGCTGCGGATGGTCGCCAGCGTCGACGTGGACCGCAGCACGAACGGAATCGACTGGTGCGAATCAACCTCGAGGAGAAGCTGTGGTTGACGGAGATCGACGTCGTGGGACATTCCCTCCCGGGGCTCAACGGTCTGTTCGCCACATTCCTCCGCACGACATCAAGGTCCTCCCGCTGGTGCCGTTGCCGGTCGATCCGGGGACGACCTCGGACATCGAGATCCAGGGCGCCGACATCCGCATCGTCGATGACACCTCGCCCGCCGACCACGATGCCTCGGCGTTCCTGGTCACCTTCGGCAACGGCAGCGCGGGCAACCGGACAGCGTTCACCCAGAGCTTCATCTGGGCTGGGGGCAACGGCGGCCTCGCCGTATCTTCGGCTGGATCTGCCGAGTGATCAGCCCGATGATCGACAACGCGCTGAAGCTGGACGGCGCATTCGTCAACTGCCAGCTGACCCGCACCGTGCGCATCGACCAGGACCACGAGGTCGATCTCACCGCCTTGTCCATCGCCGCCGCAGATGATGGGACGCTGCACGTCCAGGTCGTCGATCAGCAAGTCGGGGTTCTGCTACTCGGCGACGGGCACGGTCGGAGCCAAGATCACGATCGAGGTCACCAACGGCCAACTCGGGTGCACGTGGAGGCAGACAGTCCCAACGTCGACGTCGACATCCCGTGGTACTGCTAGTTCGCCGGGGCCGTGATCGGCGCCCTGCTCGGCGCGTTACTTGGCGGCGTCATCTACGCCATCGTCGGCGCGGTGCTCGTGCCGGTGATCACCTACCTCGCCGAGGAGATCATCGAGGGGATCGTCAACGGCGTCGCCGCCCACATCGCCGACGAGCTGAACAATGATCATGCCCATCGACATCCCAGCCGTCGGCTTCAACCTGATCTTCTCGATGCGCGCATCGACGACGTGCAGATCGAAAGCCAGATGAAGCCGATCGACAGCGCCCCGTGCGGTCCACCGGCACGGTCATCGTGCCCAACGGCGCGGCGCTGGACCTCGACAGCGGCAAGATCGGGCCGCGGGACATGCCCAGCGGCGACATCGCCGTGCTCGGCAGCGCGTTCCTCCGCAAGGTGGAGGCGGTCTGCGGGGCCCGCTGGGCTCGCACCGGGCTGCACGATTTCGGCGGCCTCTACCGGGCGGCCGTGTACGGCTACGCCTACGACGCGCCCAACCCGATTCCCCTTGCGGATATGGCCGTCATCAACCCGTTCGGGATATTCACCGGCGATCCGTACAAGGAATCGCTGCGGATCTACGGCGTGCGCACCAACGAAGCCCGATGGGCGGCCATCCAAGCCGTCGACGTGACCCTCGATCACATCCGATTCCGCTACATCACGTGGGAAAAGCCGCTGGCGGCGGTTCAGATTGTCGGTGGCTTTACCTGCCCGCCAAGCGTTTTCGCGAACTTCGGCGAGGTCGCCAAACCCGGTTCGGCGGTGTTTGTGCCGTCACCGGCATTGCGCGCCGGTCAGGTAGGAGCTGTGTCGGGAACCGCTACGACGCAGCAGGATCCGTGTGGCCAAATGCGAGATGCGGTCCGTGCCATGGCCCCCTCCCCAGCGCTGCTGAAGGGCGCCGATCCCGGTCAGGGACGCTGTTCACGCGTTGCCGCTTATCGATCGCCGCATCGGAACATTCGTCGGGCCTATCGTGCATCCTAGGCGTCCACAGGGCCGATTCGATGCTGTAACAAGCGGTTTCGGACCAGGCCAAAAAGCGAACTGGCAACTCAACGGCGCCGAACTGGCGGGTTCCGATGGTCAGCAAGACCTCGGTGGTGGCGCGGTCGCGCACTACCAAGTCAATGGGACCACCCTGCTGTTGACGGTCGACGCCACCGTCGAAGTCGAGATGCTTTTGTCGGTGACCGTCGTGGATGACACCGCGCACGCGGCCTCGGCGCAGCAATGCGTGCATTATCAACCGATGTGCACCGGCCGGGGTCGACTGACGCCGGTGTGGGGCGACTACCAGCAGGCATGGTTGACGAACTTCGGGGTTGTGGAAGTTCCAACGCCGACGCCGACGCCGGCACCGGTCATCGGCTGACCCGATCAGGACCGAAAGAGCATGGCGCCGAACACGATAGCCATTCCCACGGCCATCAGCGTCTGACCCAGGCTGTCCAGCCACCAGCGACGAACCGCGCCGTGCGATCGCTCAGCAGCGAATCGGTAAGCCCAGAAGATGCTCGCCAGCACAAAGCCGGCGAACCAGAACCCCATGCCCGGCATCATCCCCGTGCGTTCGGCCGATTGGCCGGGCAACAGGTGCCCGTCCATGATGGCGAACATCCACGCCATCGCCAGCATCATCAGGGCGTGATAGCCGTACTCGGCTCGTTTCGCAACGGTTCGTTCTGAAAGGAGCGCGTGGCGATCACGAACCAACCCGCCGCAAGGAGAAAGAACACGGCACTTTCCAGTGTGGGCAGCTGCGGGCCCCACGGCCAGGCCATCATCGCCATGGCGACCGACATGACGAAGTGCAACCCGTAGCGGACTATCGCGGTCCACACCCTGCGTTGGGTGGCGATGGCGAAGGCCCATTGCGGCGGCGCTCGCCAAGAACAGTGCGGTAACGACCCAACGAAGCACCAGGTCATCGATCATGCGAGCGTTGCTTTCCGAGTTGGGAATCGAGCTTTATGTGAAGATTTATAGTCGACCAGTAGAAACCGTCCCGAGAAGACGGGTTGCAGGTATGGTCCGTGTCGTGCAGGCGGAATTGCGCTTCGACCGTTGGTATCTCCCCCTATCAGTGCCGCTGGGGCTCGGACCTAAGAACAGCGAATTGAGAGTCGAGGCGGGAGACCCTTCACGTCAAGATGGGGTGGGCGTTTTCCGCCGCTATTCCCTTGACGTCCATCAAAAGCGCCGAGCCGGTCGAGGGTCGCGTGTACTCGGCAGGCGTGCACTACGGACATGGCCGGTGGCTGGTCAACGGATCCTATAAGGGTCTGGTCAAGCTGACGGTCGAGCCGGCGGTGCAGGCCAAGATGTGGAAGAGGTCGGCGACGCTAAAAGAGTTGTGGATCAGCGTGACCGATCCGGACGCGCTCATCGCGGCTTGCACAGCAACTAGCTGACGCTCAGAGGGTTTCGTTGCTTGCACGTTCCCGCAACCAATCTCGCTGGCGACGGACGAACTCGGCGTCGACGACGCTGCCGTGACCCGGTACGTAGATTGCGTCGGATCCGCGACCTCGAGCAACCGATCAAGCGTCGCCGGCCACGCCGGCAGATCGGAATCGGCGTCGATATACGGGTCCGCGGACTCCTCGACAAGATCGCCGGTGAACGTCACGACGGGGCCGCCACCGTCCGGGGCCGGCGCGCGCACGACAAGGTCCGCCGTGGTGTGGCCGGCGCCCGGGTGGGCGATTTCTACGCTGCGACCTCCGAGATCGACGACCCCGTCGCGGATCCCGTGCCGCGGCGGCTTCAGGGCTGCGATCGCACGGTCGACCTCGGCGGCGTCGGCGCCGTAGCCCACGGCGTGGGCGCGCAGGCTCCGGGTTTCCGTTGACAGGTATTCGACAACCTCAGGCGCGCACAGGATCTCTGCCTCGGCGAATTGGGATGAACCGAGAACGTGGTCGAAGTGCTTGTGCGTCAACACAACATGGGTTACCGGCCGTCCCGCGAGATGTCGGATATCGTCATCGATCGCGGCTGCTTCCACAAGAGTGGTCCCGCGTGTCGATGACCAGCGCCCCGTTGTCGCCCCACACCAGCCCGATCGTGACGTCGCAGAACGGCAAACGGCAGCGATGCACGGTGTCGGTCAGGCGCTCCCAGTCGTAGTGCACATCTAGAAAACTAGCGGTATGCGCCAGCCTTCGTTGACATGTCGGATTTTCCGACATATATTGGCGTTCGTGGTTGGATTCGATCGCGCCGACGACCGCATTTGCGACGTCTTCGCGGCGCTGGCCAACCCGGTGCGACGGCAACTGCTCGAGATTCTCACCGGCCAGCCACTTTCCGCCGGGGAACTCAGCGACCGGTTCGAGCTCAGCCGCCCTGCCGTCGCCGAGCACCTCAAGGTCCTGCGCGACGCCGGGCTGGTCACCGACGAGGCGCAGGGCCGCCGGCGCATCTACCGTTTGACGGCGGAGCCGCTGGCGGAGCTGGGTGAATGGTTGCATCCGTTCGAGAAGTTCTGGCGCGCGCGATTGAGCGCACTCGCCGAGTCAGCAGAGGAGCTGGAATGACCGAGACGATCCGCGTGGATCAATTCGTCGCGGCCGCGCCGGAAACGGTGTGGCGCCTGCTGACCGAGCCGGAGCTGCTGCGCCAGTGGTGGGCCGAAGGCGAGGTGGCCGCGGGTGGTCGGTCACCAGTTCACCCTCGATATGCCCGGCTACGGCAAGCAGGCCTGCGAGGTGCTCGAAGTGGATCCGCCGCATCGCTTCGTCGTATACCTTCACTCCGGCGTGGACGCTGACCTGGCGGCTCGAAGCCGAAGGCGCCGGTACGCGAGTTTTCCTGGAGCACAGCGGCTTTGACTTGGATGACAAACGGATGGCCGACGCGTTCCAGCGCATGGACCCCGGTTGGCGCGACGTCATCCTCCCCCGCCTTGCCGAAGTCAGGAGCTGAACGATGCGCGCAGTCGTCATCACCAAGCACGGCGACCCGTCGGTCCTACAGGTGCAGCAGCGGCCGGACCCGCCCCCGCCCGGCCCGGGCCAGCTGCGGATCGCGGTGCGCGCCGCGGGGGTGAACTTCGCCGACCACATGGCCCGCGTCGGCCTGTATCCGGACGCGCCGAAGCTGCCGGCGGTGGTGGGCTACGAAGTGGCCGGGACCGTCGAGGCGGTCGGCGACGGGGTGGATCTGAACCGAGTCGGCGAACGAGTGTTGGCCGGAACCCGATTCGGTGGCTACGCCGAAATCGTCAACGTGTCGGCCCGCGACTCGGTGGCGCTCCCCGACGCGGTCAGCTTCGAACAGGGCGCCGCGGTCCCGGTCAACTACGCGACCGCGTGGGCGGCCCTGCACGGCTACGGGTCGCTGCGGGCCGGTGAGCGGGTGCTCATCCATGCCGCGGCCGGCGGCGTCGGCATCGCGGCCATCCAATTCGCCAAGGCGGCCGGGGCCGAAGTGCACGGCACCGCGTCGCCCGGAAAGCATCAGAAGCTGGCCGAGCTGGGTGTGGACCGCGCGATCGACTACCGACGCGACGGCTGGTGGAACGGCCTCGGCCCGTACGACTTGGTACTCGATGCGCTCGGTGGCACGTCGCTGCGGCGGTCCTACGCGCTGCTGCGTCCCGGCGGAAGGCTTGTCGCCTATGGGATTTCGAACCTGCAGCAGGGTGAGAAACGCTCGCTTCGTACGGCGGCGCCACAGGCGCTGGCGATGCTCCGGGGCTTCAACCTGCTCGACCAACTCTCCGAGTCCAAGGCCGTGATCGGCCTGAACATGCTGCGGCTGTGGGACGATCGCGGCACCCTCGAGCCGTGGATCACTCCGCTGAAGAAGGCCCTCGACGACGGCACCGTCTCTCCGATCGTGCACGCCACCGTTGCCCTTCGCCGAGGCGCCGGAGGCGCACCGGATTCTGGCGGCGCGGGAGAACATCGGCAAGGTCGTGCTGGTGCCCTGAGCGCTATATCCGTGTGGCGGTGTTTACGGCATGGCCGTCACCGATTCCCGTGAAGTCGTCATCGAGGCCACGCCCGACGAGATCATGGACGTGTTGTTCGACGTTGAATCACTGCCCGAATGGTCTTCGGCCCATCGAAAGGTAGACGTCCTGGAGCGTGACGACCAAGGCCACCCGAGCAAATCTCGGCAGGTCGTCAAAGTCGTGGGCGTCAGCGATGAGCAGGTGCTGGCCTACACGGTTCACGACGACGGGGTCGAGTTGGACACTGGTAAGCGCCAAACAGCAACGCGCGCAGCAGGCCCGGTACACGCTCACACCCGAGGGCGATTCCACCCGGGTCCGCTTCGAGCTGATGGTCGACCTCACCGTGCCGATCCCCGGATTCCTGATCAAGAAAGGGACCCAGGGCCTGATGGACACGGCCACCAAGGGCCTGCGGAAGCGAGTGCTCGAGGTCAAGAAGGGCGGCAAGTAGTCGCCCTTTATTCTCAAGCCGCGGTCAGCGACACTTTTCCTATGAACTCGGCGGCGAGCAGTTTTCACCGAATCACGTTGGCTATCGCGGGCCCGGCACTCATCGTGGCGCTGGCCGGCTTCGGCGCCCCGAGAGTGGTGGCAGCGCCCGGCGGGCCGCTGACGATCGCGAGCCCGGCTTTCTCCAACGGCGCGCCCATACCCGTGCAATACACCTGCAAGGGGGCCAATATCGCGCCACCGTTGAGGTGGTCGGCGCCGGTCGGAGCGGCGCTCGTCGTCGATGACCCGGACGCTCCGGCGGGACCGTACGTGCATTGGATCGTGACCGGGATCGCCCCCGGTCCCGGGAGCAGTGCGGACGGTCAGACTCCCGCCGGGGGAACCGGTGCGCCGAACTCGGCCGGCCAGGGCGGCTACTCGGGGCCTTGCCCGCCGGCGGGCACCGGGGTGCACCACTACCGGTTCACCCTCTATCAGGTTCCGGCCGCGTTCCAGCTCCCCGGCGGCGCGGCCGGACCGCAAGCGGCGCAGGCGATTGCACAGGCTGCGACCGGGCAGGCCCAGCTGGTCGGAACCTTCGGGGCGTGACGGCCTACCGGTCGTCGAGCACCTGATAGCCGGCGTTGTACCCGGGGGTGAACGTGATACCGGGACCGCCGTGGCATCCTGCGCTGGCGAGGTAGAGGCCATCGATCGGGATCGGCATGTCGAGGAACCCTTTGGGCCCGGGGCGATTTGGCCCCATCAGATCCGGATGCAGCAGTCCGTGGCAGAAGTCGCCGGCGGGCGCGCCGAACATGGTATTCATGTGGTACGGCGCGAAGGTGATGTGGCGGATCACAATGTCCTTGAAGTTCGGGGCGAGCCTGGTGATCTTGTCGATAACCTGTTGTGCCATCTCGTTTTTGAGCTGCCCATGCTGGTCCCGGCTGACTTCGACGGGGAAGGCGTAGGCGAACGCGCTCGCGGCGTGTTTACCGGGCGGCGCCATGCCGGGATCATGTACCGACGGAATCTGCATTCCCATCGACGGATTGTCCGGAACCAGCCCCTGCCGGCACATCTCCCACTGCCGTTGCTGCTCCTCAGGGGAACCGAAGATGCCCACCGACTGTTGCATGCCCTCCTCATTCAAAAACTCATAGGGCGGAGCGAATTTGGGCAGCCCGTCCAGTGCGAAGTGGATCTGCACGAACGAGGCGCGGTGATCTCGGTCTGAAAGACGTGAGATTAGCTCTGCCGGAACATGTTCCGATGCGATCAGATCGGTGAAAGTGACGTCCGGCGACAGGTTGGACACCACGACCGGCGCGGTGATCGTCGACCCGTCACGCAGCCGAACACCGGTCACCGCACCATTGTCGACCAAAATTTGCTCGACCTTGGCGCGGAATTTGATCTCGCCGCCATGGGATAGGAAGAGCTCGTGCAGGTGTTCGGTGAGCGCGCCGATCCCGCCCTTGAGCTTGCTCATCATCGCGGTGTTTTCGTCGGGCACCGCAAGCGCGAACGCCAGACAGGTGGCGCTGCCGGGCGTATAGGGTCCCCGATAGGTGGAATTGACGGCCAGAAACGCCAGCATGCCGCGCATCACGGCGTGCTTCTCCTTATCAGGCAGGTATCGGTCGATCACGTCCATCGCCGACCCGAACAGGATTTCGTGAATCGCACGGCGTTCGGCCTCATTGGCCGCGCATGCGTACATTTCGTCGATGGTCTTGGGGGGCTGGCGAACATCGAAGCGGCCGAGCGCCTTTGCGGGCCCCTGACTCCAGCCAATCAGCTCGGCCATGCCAGTGACGGCCTCGAAGCCATGCTTCTCGCCGAGGTGCGTCATCAGCTGCATCGGGTCGCGATAGAAGACCATCGGCTCTTCACCGTTGTCGCCGATATTCGTCGACATCACGTCCGGCTCCACCTCGGGCAGCGTGTCAAGGCCCAGGTCCTTGGTGATCTGGCTGGGCATGGGGAACTTCACCGAACCGGCGATCTCGTAGCGGAAGCCGTCGATCAATTCGACCGTTGCCGCCATTCCTCCCGCATAGGTGTTGGCCTCCAGGCACACGGTGCGCAGGCCGGCCCGCTGCAGAATCGCCGCGGCGGTCAGCCCGTTGTGCCCGGCGCCCACGACGATTGCGTCGTAATCGGTCATCGTCTAGCCCTCCTAGATCGCTGTTCGGATGACAGAATATGTCAGTACTGACATTATTGGAAGATGTCATCGATGAATGGTCACGAGCTGCGTCGCCGATCGACGCATGAGGCGCTTCGCCGGGCCGCGCTGAAAAGCTTCGCCCGGAAAGGGTTCGCGAACGTCACGGTGACGGAGCTGGCCGCCGAAGCCGGAGTCACCGAACGCACCTTTTTTCGGCACTTCCCCACCAAGGAAGCCGTGCTCTTCCAGGACTACGAGTCGCAGCTGGAGTGGCTTGCCGAAGCCCTCGCACAGCGCCCGGCCGCTGAGTCACTGTTCGATGCGGTGCTGGCGAGCGTCGCGGCCTTCCCGCACGACCTGGAAGTGGTCCGCCAGGCGGCCACCGCCCGCACCGAGTTGATCAGCGCCGAGCGCATCGCGAGCCACCTGCGGGTGGTGCAGTCATCGTTCGCCGACGTGCTGGCCGAGTTCGTCAGAAACCGCAAGCCCGACATGGCGAACATTGACCTGGCTGCCGAGGTCGCCGGCTCGGCCCTGGCGGCGGCCCTTGTGGTCGCAGTTGAGAATTGGGGCCGCAACGGTTGTGTCGGCGACCTGGGCGAGCTGGTGGCGACAAGTCTGGATCTGGTTCGCTCCGGCTTGGCTCCGCTGGTCTGATCAATCCCGATCGCCAGTGGCCAGGCGAATCAGCCCGTTGCGCAGCGCCTTATCGGGCTTTCCGGCGGCAAGCTCGAGTAGGGCGATTTCAGCGACGGCGGCGACGAGCAGCGCGGCGATCGGCTCCGGCCGCGACCATCCGAGCGCCACCAGATCGGGCAACAACAACGTGGCCGCCGTCGAGTTGCGGGCCGTAACCAGATCGCTCAGCCCAGCTTCGGTGCGCGACTGCACGAGCAGTGCTTTGGTGGCCGCGTCGGCCAAACACCCGTCGAGGTAGACCGTCATCCCGGTCGCGAGCCGGTCACGCCCGGGCGGCAGGTCGGCCATCGCGGCGACGACCGATGCCTCCAGCTGGTCGTGAAATCGGACGTGGAGCGCGCGCACGTAGTCGGTTCGGCTGGGCCAGTGCTGATAAAAGCTGCCCTTCGCCATGCCCGCCTCGGCGACGATCGCGTTGACGGAGATGCGGGCCAGGTCCGAGGTGCTCAGCAGGCGGTGTCCCGCGTCCAGCAGCGCATTGCGGCCAGGCTCAGGCGGTCGCACGGGAGCCCCTCGCCTTGCGTTGGCTGCGTCGCGCCAGCATCTCGCCGTACTGCTCGCACACGTGGATCACTCCGGTCAGTTGATACGTGATCCAGCCCCTGTGGGTGGACGGCAGGTTCTTCTCGAACAGCCGGTGACCGATGATCTGCATGGCCCAACCTCCGATGAACATCGTGGCGCCCACTTTCGGCTTGGCAAAGATCAGCGGCATGCCGGCCGCGATGATCGGCGTTCCGATGAGATGGGTCGCCCGTACGCCTTTCGACGTGTGTTGTGCGCGGTAATAGGTCATCTTGTCGGCAAATGGCGCGTCCGGCGGCGGGGCGGGTGGCATCGCGATTCCTCCTTGTCAACGCGGTTCCGTCGTTGTAACGTACCCGATGACCGACCAGTCGGTCAACGACGAAGGGGTGTCCCATGACGACCATCCAAACCCGGGCGGGCCGCGTCGCGTATCGCGAATCAGGTAGTGGGCCAACAGCTTTGTTGCTGCACGCGACCCTGCATGATCGGCACGACTACGACCCGATCATTGACGCGCTGGCCCGGCGTTACCGCACCATCGCGGTGGACTGGCCCGGGCATGGCGAGTCCGATCCTGTTGATGCCGCCCTCGAGCCCGGTGCGCCATTGTTCGCGGACGTACTCGAAGACGTCGTCGACGGCCTGGGTTTGTCGCGAGCGGTGTTGATCGGCAACTCGGTGGGCGGGTTTGCCGCCGCGCGACTGGCGACCACGCGCCCGGAGTTCGTCGCGGGCCTGATCCTGGTCAACACGGGCGGCTTCGTTCCACTTAATCGGCTGTCTCGCGCCTTCTGCCGGGTGATGAGCTCGCCCGCCGTGTGGCGGGCCGCTCCCCTGTTCGTCCGCGGCTACATGAAAGCCAAGACCGACAGCGACCGCGATATCGCCGAGCGCGCGATCGCGCGGGCAAGGACCGGCGACGGCATCCGGACCGCCACCGGGCTGTGGCGAAGCTTCGCCACCCCCGAACACGACCTTCGTGCCCGCGCCGCCGGGCTGTCCGCCCCTACGCTCATCGTCTGGGGCAAGCGCGACATCGCGATACCGCTGAGCTCCGGACGCATTGCCCACGACGTCATCCGTGGTTCCCGACTGGAAATCTTCGACACCGGGCACGTCGTCTTCTCCTCGGACCCGCAAGGATTTCTCGCTCTCGCACAGCCCTTCCTGGAGTCGGTGAGCAGACGCGAAAGCCCCCGATTTCGCTAGTAAATAAGGGGTTTTGCGTCTGCTCGGCGCAGCTGCCCGCACTAGCATGTGCCGGCATGACGACACAGACCGAAGGCCATCGCCACCACCCCCAGTTGATACCGGGCCGGCTCTTGCGCGGCGGGCAGATTCACCATCCGGCCGTCCTGGACGAGGCCAAGAGGCGAAGCGAAAAGTTTCAGCTGCGCCTGGCCGACCGGATAACGGCATTCGCCGGATCGATGAACTTCGTCTGGATCCACGCGGTGTTGTTCGGCGTCTGGATGTTGGTGTTGGAAAAGAACCCCTGGCCGACGTTGACCCTGGTGGTCTCGCTCGAGGCGATCTTCCTGTCGACGTTCGTGATGATCGGCCAGAATCGCCAGGCGGCTTTCCAACAAGCCAAGGCCGACCATGACTTCGAGACTGAGGAATTGGAGTTGAAGACCAACACCGAGTTAACCCGCCAAATCCATTTGCTGACAGGGGAATTGCACAGACGCGTCATCGGGCCCAGCCCCGGTGGCGGAGCCGAGCTCAAGTAGCCGGCACGGCCGCCACCGCCGCTTCGATGAACCGGCGTAGCACTGCGTTACGAACACGCGGCAGCGACACCAGCGCGACCGGGCTCTGGGGTGCACCCCGCAGCGCGACGAACTTCACCCCTGGGTGAATGTTGCGCCTGACCGCCAGATCGGGAATCACGCCGATGCCGCGGTCCGCGGCGACCGATTCCAGCCACTCGTCGAAATTGGCAGTTTCCACAACATTTTTCGGCCCTTCGCCCTCGGGCCAGGACCATGGCCCGGTGGTGCCGCTGGCAACGTTGACCACCAGTGGCCACTGCGGGACGTCGGCCCAGTCCAGCTCCGATCGCTCGGCCAGGCGCGAGTTCACCGAGCACACCGCCACTCGTCGCTCATTGAACAGGTGCACGACCTGGACGGCGTTGGACGCAACCTGTCCGCGCACCACGGCAATATCGACCTTTCCTTGCTGCACGGCGGCCAGCGCATCGTCGGTGCGGACCAGACTGACCTTCGTCTGCGTGGCCCGCTCGAACCGCGCCACGGTGTCCTGTGCCCATGGGTCGGGTAACAGCCAACTGAACCCGAGGCGGATGCTTGCCTGCCGGTGCACGGCAGCCAAGCCGCGTTCCAGCTCGGCCAGAACACGTTCGACGTGGTCGAGGAATTCATGTCCGGCCTTGGTGGTCTCCACGTGCCGCGAACTGCGGTCCAGAAGTGCCACGCCGAGCGCGTCTTCCAATTGCTGGATGGTGCGGCTCAGCGCGGGCTGGGTGATGCTGAGTTCGTCGGCGGCGCGGGTGAACGACTTGAGCCGCGCCACCGCCTCGAATACCCGGAGGTGCCGCAGTTCGACTCGGTTGCCCGCAAGCCCGTTCATGCCTGACAAGCATAGATCCACTACAGCAGGCATTTCACCTGGGATTTCCGAACACCTAACCTCGGTTGCAACAGCTGCTCAAGCACACAGGAGGACAACAATGCCGCTGCTGCACATCGACCTCATCGAGGGTCGCACGCCGTCCGAGGTCACGGCGCTGCTGAACGCAATCCATGACGCAGTGGTCGACGCGTTCGGAGTGCCGCCGCGCGACCGCTACCAGGTGGTGCACACCCATCCGGCCCACGAGATCGTCGCCTGGGATACCGGTCTGGGCATCGAGCGCACGTCGCACCTGGTGGTCGTGCACGTGGTTAGCCGGCGACGCACCCGCGAAATGAAGGAAAAGTTCTATGAACTACTCGCGTCCAATCTCGCCGACCGGTGCGGGGTGGACCGAGCAGACTTGATCGTCTCGATCACCGAAAACGGGGACGAGGACTGGTCTTTCGGCCATGGGCGCGCACAGTTCCTGACCGGAGAGCTGAAATGACGTTGGGCACTCGCCTTACTGAATATCTCGGGATCGAACACCCGATCCTGCTCGCGCCGATGGCCGGGATATCAGGGGCCCGGCTCGCGGCGGCGGTGAGCGCCGCGGGCGGCCTGGGTCTTATCGGCGGCGGCTACGGGGACGCCGAATGGTTGCAGTCGGAAATCGGCCAAATCGGCGGCGCACGAGTCGGCTACGGGTTCATCACCTGGCGGCTGGCACACGATCCCGGGCTGCTCGACGTGGTGCTGGCGCAGCGGCCGGCGACGATCATGTTGTCGTTCGGTCAGCTTTCGCCGTTCGCCGAGCGCATCCGGGCGGCCGGCGTCCCGCTGACCGCCCAGGTGCAAAACCTCGACCACGCACGGCAAGCCCTGGACGCGGGCGCTGATGTCATCGTGGCGCAGGGCGGCGAGGCGGGCGGTCACGGCATGACGGTGCGCTCCACTTTTACCTTGGTGCCCGACGTCGTCGACCTCGTCGCCGAACGCTCGCCGGAGACGCTCGTGGTGGCGGCCGGGGGTGTCGGCGACGGCCGTGGGCTGGCCGCAGCGCTGGCGCTCGGTGCCGACGGTGCGCTGGTGGGCACCAGATTTTGGGCATCGCAAGAAGCGTTGGTATCGCCACGCGCGCAGGAACGGGCCATCCAGGCGAGCGGAGACGACACGATTCGCACCCAGGTGTACGACATTGTCCGACAGCTGGATTGGCCGGCCGAATACAACGCGCGGGCGCTGGGCAACGCTTTCCTCGACACCTGGCACGGTAATGAGGCCCAACTGTCGGCGTCGCTACCCGAAGCGGTGGACCAATTCCAAAAGGCTGTTGCCGCGGAGGACTTCGACAGCGCCGCAGTCCTTGTCGGCGAGGGTGTCGGCCGCGTCCGTGACGTACCCCCGGCTGCCGACATCGTGCACGAGATGGTCTGCGACGCGACGCGAATCCTGAACCGGGGCTAGTACAGGGGTGACCAGCTCGACGTCCGCAGCAGGCGGCTCTCCCACTGGTCGCGGTACTTCAGTGCCTCGACCATGTAGCTGCCCGGCTGCCGGTGTTCGGGCGCCGTCTCGGTGGTCAGCAGGCGAACGAGTGCGGCATAGGTATTGAAGTTCTCAATCTTTTGCCACAGCATCGCTTCTCGCCGTCGGTAGCTGCCGTGCGCGACCTGAAAGCACGCCTGGATATCGAGGATCTGCATCTCCTTGGGGGCTTTGGACAGCACTCGATAGTAGATTTCGTCCCACATGCGGATGTAGTCGTCGAGCGCGGCGTCGGGCCACCCGGTGTCCTCCATGAACAGGCTCAGTGGATGCGTCGCGCCATCGGTGGGCACCGTCGCCAGGTCGACCGTCTGCAGCGGCGACCAATCCACCGGCAGCAGCAGCTTGCCCGTCACGTCGTGGCGCAGGTGGTCCAGCTCGCGCATCCACGGGTTGAGATCGCCGGTCTGCACCCGTCGAGCAAGCCGCTCCCAGGCGGTTCCGTCGGTGATTGCGGTGATGGTGACGACGTTGTAGGAAACCCCGGAGCCGTGAGCGTGGTTCGCATACCACAGCAGCCGGGCGTCGTCCTCCTCGGCGAGCGTGGGCATCCAGCCCTCCCGGTAGGCGGCCTCGAACTCTTCCTCGCGCGCACCGACCACCTTATGGGTCTCGTGAAGGAAAAGCATTGCCACTCCCTATGTTTCAGCCTTGATCGACAATCAACGCGGCGATCTGGTGGCGGCTGACCTTGCCCGTCGCGCTGTACGGGATCTGGTCGACGATGGCCAGCCGCTCGGGCAGCTTGAAGTAGGCGATCAGCTCGCGGCAGTGCGAGCGCAGGTCATCGAGTGTCACCGCAGAGTTGGCTACCACCGCGGCCCCTACCCGTTGGCCGAGTTCGTCGTCGGCGATCCCGGCGACCGCGACGTCGCTGACCGACGGATGGGAGCGCAGCGCTTCCTCCACCTCGATCGGCCCGAATTTCTCTCCCCCGCGGTTGATGGTGTCGCTGAGCCGGCCGCTCGGGAAGATGTAGCCGTCGGAATCCTGGCGGCCCAGGTCGCCGGTGTGCAGCCAACCGCCCGTGACGTTCTGGGTGGTGTTCACCCACAACTCGCCCACCGTCCCGGGCTCCACGTCGTCGCCGGTGGCGGGGTCGACCACCCGCACTTCGACTCCCGGTAGCGGCCGGCCCACGGATCCGGCGCGGGCCGGATCGCGGTGATCGGCGGGCGGCAACGTGGTGTACGCGCCGAGCGTCTCGGTCTGGCCGAACACGTTGGCAAACGCCACATTTGGAAGTGCGTCCATTGCCCGGCGTACCAATGCGATCGGCGCCGCGGCGGCGCCGTAGGCGATGGCCGTCAACGACGTCAGATCGGTGTCGGCGAAGTCGGGATGGTCAAGGATCCGTTGCAGCATGGTCGGCACCAAGAACGTCATGGTCACTCGGTGTCTCGCCACCAGGCGTAGCCACTCGCCGGCTTCGAAGCGGGTCTGCACCACCGTGGTGTTGCCCGAATGCAGACTGCCGAGCACGCCCAAGGAACCGCCGACGTGGAAGAACGGGACGCACATCATTCCGACCGTGGGCATCGCATCCGCGCGGAACGGCACCGACATTCCCCCGATCCGCGCCGTCAGTTGGTCGCTGCTGATGCTGACCGCCTTGGGTAGGCCGGTGGTGCCACTGGTGAACAGGACCAAAGCGTCTGCGGCGTCGGGGGTTTCGGCCGGGTCGGGCACCGGTAGCGGGTCGCCCGCCAAATCGGACTTCGTCACAACGGCGGTCGCCCCGGCGTCGCGCAGTCGGTCGGCATAGGCCTCTCCCGCGACGCCGACCCCCACACAGCCGGCGTTCTTCAACAACCCCCGCACCTCGGGCGGTGTCAACGCCGGGTTCATCAGCGCCGCCGCGGCGCCGACACGCGCGGCCGCGAGAAGTGCCGCAATCGAGAGTCGGCTGCCACCATCAACGACGGCGACCCGGTCGCCGGCCAACACTCCGTGTGCGGCCAGGGCGGCCGCGCACTGCCGGACCGTCGCCGCCAGGTCGGCGTAACTTATGGGGCACCCGTCGATGATCAGCGCGGTCCGGTTCGGATCGCTTGCGGCAGCGGCCTCGAGGCTTAATACAGCGGAGACCACTCGGACGTCCGCAGCAACCGAGAGGTCCATTGATCGCGCAGATCCAGGGCATCGTGCATCCAAGTCCCGGGGGCGCGGTATTCGGCCGGGATGTGGGTCCGGAGCAGATCCAGCAACGCCTCCGGTCGACTGATGTGCTGCATGAGGATCACTTCGCGGCGCACGTGGCTGCCGAGCGCGGGCTGGAACGCCGCGTGCATCGAGAGCATGGACGAGGGTTGCTCCAGGCCCTTGGCGTAGACCTCACCGCACCTGACGATGTATTCCTCGAACTTGTCCTCGTAGGGCCACATGGTGTCTTCCATGTAGAGGCTCATCTCGTGCTCTCGCCCATCGACCGGCACCTCTTCGAGCACGACTTCCGGTAGGGGCGACCACGGCAGCGGCACAAGCAGTTTGGCGTCGACCTCATGACGGAGCTCGTCCAAGCCGCGCATCCACTCGCGCAAATCACCCTTCTGGACCCGCTGAGTCAGGCGCTCCCATGCCGCGCCGTCGCGGACCGCGGTAACCGTGATCACCGTGTAGGCGGGCCCGCTGCCGTGCGCCTGGTTGGTGTACCAGAGCAGCCGCGCCTCGTCGCCCTCGGCGAGCATGGGCATCCAGCCGTTTCGAAAGGCGGCTTCGAAATCATCTTCGGCGCGCCCGCGAACCTTGTGCACCTCGTGCATGAACAGCACGCCCGTGACCTCCCAGACCGGGCGCTGCACCTTCTGAACGCCCTTCCTCTTCGGACGTTATAACGCGGATCGACATATGCACAATTACGCACGGTGGGTGACCTAGACAGTCGGGCCGAGAATCTGGTTTCCTCAGCTGATGGCCCGACTCGACGTACCGGATGGTCCCGGCGGCGAAGCCGCCATGATCTGGACGCTTCGCCCGCCGCTCGGCGGCATGGTGGAGCGGATGATCCGCGGCGCATACCAGCAGAGCATCCTGCCGCCCGACGAACGCGAGCTGGCCAGAATGCGCATCGCACAGATCAACGACTGCACCGCGTGCTCGGGCTTCCGCGCCCCCTCGGTGCTGGATGCCGGTGTCGCACAAGAGCTTTACGACAACGTCGCGGCGTACGCCAGCTACTCCGGCTACACGCCGCGCCAGCGCCTTGCCATCGAGTACGCCGAGCGCTTCGCCACCGACCACGCGTCGATGGACGACGCGTTCTTCGAGCGGCTGCGGGGCGTTTTCTCAGATGAGGAAATCCTTGATCTCACTTTGTGTGTCGCGGTTTTCCTTGGGTTGGGGCGGTCCCTGACGGTGCTGGGCGTCGACCAGTCGTGTCAGGTTAGCTGGCTGTGAGCTAAACCTGTCCCAAAGCTAGTAGGTCTTTGTGGTGTCGACGTGGCCGAACTCGATGGTCTGACCCTGATAGGGACCGGAGCAGGTGAGTGTCACGTGGTAGTTGATACCGGTCTTAGGGGCGCCGATGGTCCACTCCACGCTGCCATGCGCCTGGATGGGGAAGTCGTGCTCGTAGTCAAACGGGGTCGACTTATATTTGCACGAACCGGACACCGGCGAGGTATTCGTCGCAGTCACCGGTAGGCCGGCGAGCCCGGGCTTACCGAACGTCAAACTAACGGCATCGCTCGGCGGTGGTGGAGCCGCAGGCGGATTGGGATTGGGAGTTTTGCCGCAATCCGATCCCGGCGGCAGGGTGTACCCGCCCGTGCAACGGACGGGCTTGTCTGAGTTTGGTGCGGGAGCAGGCGCGCCCTGACTGGCGCAGGTGAAATGCTCTTGGACGAGGAAACCGTTCGTGACGCCCTTACTGTTGGTCGTGGTCCCGCTCACTGTCCCCATGTCGTCGATGGTGCCCGTGTAGTGGTTGGACACGTCGCCGAACCCTGGGGCGAAAACAACTGTGAGATCGAATTTGTTGCCAGTATTTCCGCCCGTGGCTCTGCCCGTCTGCTCAACTTTGGCCCACCCGCCCCCAACCAGAACAGGGGTGCCATCGGCGCGGAGAAGTTTCGCGTTATCCTGTCCGGTCCCGGCTGAATTACCGAGCCAGTTATCGATTTGCAAGATGAGCCCGTTGTCCTGGTTGATGTTGAGCCCACCGTTGTGGGTCCACGCAGCACAGGCCGGTGCTTGCGGGGCCGGCGGCACCGCCTTTACCGGCGCTGAGACCGCGATCGTGGCTGCCGCGGTAGCGGCTGCCGCTGCGGTCACCAGGATCGTCGCCGTCTTGGTTGTCATAGATTTCCACCGGCGCCCCAGGGCTGTACGTGAGGCGGCGCTTATGCGGCGAGGAATGGCACTCATCGGAGTCCCCTTAATCCACCCTATTTCGAGCAGCTGTTTCGTCGGCAGCGCAGCTGATCCACGCCCAGCGCGCGGTGGCGAATGTGCTGGGTCTCGACGAATTGACAATATGACTGGATGGTCGAGGGAGCAATAAGGGTTTTCCCTATTTATTTGCGAGGTCCAAGTCAGTTTTCCCTGAGCCGCGAAGTGGTCGTTCCGGTCGACGACCGGGTGATTCAACGGGCGGCCGGAGATGGTCGCCGGTCCGGAGTCCACCCGCGCACTTCGATGGCCTTAGTTTCGCCGAGTCACATTACAGCGGTGGAGGCCGCAGATGCCGCCTGAACGTCGGTCTGCATGGAATCGCCGATGGGCATCTCAACTTGACCCTGCCCAGGCGGCCGTCTGGCGTAGCGTGTGCGCCATCGACATCTGAGTAACGGAAGGACAGCATGGACATCGCGTCGGTCGACGAACTGCTCACCACAACGCGGGCGGTGCGTAAACGGCTCGACCTGACCCGCCCGGTGGGCCGCGAGGTGATCCTCGAATGCATCCGGCTGGCCATGCAGGCACCCACGGCCAGCAACACGCAGGACTGGCGCTGGATCGTCGTCACCGACCCCGACAAGCGTGCGGCGATCGCCAAGATCTACAGCAGCATCGGCGCGCAGTACCTGGAGTACGCCGCCCAAAGCGCTTCAGACCCGCAAACGCAGCGGGTGTACCAGAGCGCGATGAGCCTGACCGACACGCTCGCCCGGGTTCCGGTGCATGTCATCCCCTGCCTGGAGCAGCGCATCGATGGCGCCGAACTCGGGATCGCCGCGGCGGCCTGGGCGTCGATCATCCCGGCCGGCTGGAGCTTCCTGCTCGCGCTTCGTTCGCGCGGTCTGGGGTCGGTGTGGACGACGATGCATCTGTTCAAGGAAAAGGAAGTCGCCGAGTTGCTCGGCATTCCCGACACGGTCACGCAGGCCGCGCTGTTCCCGGTGGCCTACACCATCGGTACCGACTTCCGGCCGGCCGCGCGACCGCCCGCGGAGAGCATCACTTACTGGGACAGCTGGGGAGATAGCTGATGCAGTCCTACACCGTGCGATTCCACGTCGACGCGCCCCCGAAGAAGGTGTGGCGGGTGCTGCATCCGCCGGTGCCGCCGGACGCGCCGCGCCCGCGGCTCCTCGAGTGGCCCGGGGGCAGCATGGAGATCCTCAACGAAGGCAACGAGGCTGGCGAGGGCCTGGTCCGCACCTGCATCTTCGAAGTCCCCAAGTACCTGTTGTCCGGCGGCAGGGCGCGGTCGTGGGAAACGGTGACGGAGGCGAAGCTCAACAGACTGTCGCGGTACATCGCCGTCGGCGCGCCGCTATGGTCGCGCGCCGAGGGTTACCACGAACTCGAGGAACAGCCCGACGGCACCACGGTCCTGACCTTTCACGAGACCTATCACGCCTACAATCCGGTGCTTCGGTTCTTCCTCGAACGTCCGGTGCACGCCAGAATCTCCCGCGACAACCTCAAGGTGTACGAGCACGCACTCGGCTATGCCGGCGAGGTGCGGCGGCTGACCTGATCGGTCCAGCGTTCGCACATTTCGAATCGGCCTGTTCGCCCCGGTACGCTGGTGCGTTATGAGGTCACGTTTCGTCGTCGCGGGCGTGGTGCTTGCTTGGGCCGCATCCGCTGGCGTTGCCGGTGCAGATCCGGATCCTGCACCGCCGCCGTCACCAGCAGCTTCACCTTCACCGGCGCCGGCGCCTGCGGGCAAGACGACGATCGACAAGGACGGCACCTATGCCGTCGGGTCTGACATCGCACCGGGCATCTACAGCTCGGCCGGACCGGTCGGCAACGGCACCTGCTATTGGAAGCGCACCGGCAACCCGGACGGCAACCTGATCGACAACGCCATCAGCAAAAAGCCGCAGGTCGTACAGATCGACCCGACCGACAAATCGTTCAAGACCGACGGCTGCCAGCCCTGGCAGCTGACTCCGGACGCCGCTCTACCTCCTAGTGCCCCGCCTGCAGGCGTGCAAGGCACCCTCGGCATCCTCAACGGGCTGCTCGGCGGCCAGAACGGTCCGCCACCCCCGCATTCCTGACCGAGCTTGCAGCCCGTGGCGAATGACCCGCAACAAGTCTTCCAACAAGTCTTGGTTGTCGGCGCCGGCGTCAGCGGATTGACGTCGGCCATCTGCCTGACTGACGCGGGATGGCCGGTGCGGGTCTGGGCCGCCGCGCTGCCCCAGCAGACAACCTCACGGGTGGCAGGTGCGGTATGGGCGCCGCCGCGGCCATCCGGACGGGCCGTCCAGACAGAGGCCTGGACCGAACACTCGCTGCGAGTGTTTCGCGAGCTGGCCGACGACCCCAGCACCGGGGTACTCATGGCACCAGCCCTGGCGGCCGGCGACCTGTCGGGGGCCGATGCGATGTCGTCGGCGGCCGCACTGATCCCTGACCTGCGTAAGGCTGACCCGGCCGAGCTGCCCGACGGCGTCACCACCGGCTATCGCGCCACCATGCCGATGATCGACATGCCCCATTACCTCGACTACCTGACCCGCCGACTGGCGGCGGCCGGCTGCGAGATCGAGATCCACCCGGTGCGCTCGCTGGCCGAAGCCGCCGACGCCGCACCCGTCGTGGTCAACTGCACCGGCCTGGCCGCGGGTGCGCTGGTCGGCGACGACACCGTGCGGCCGCTGTTCGGGCAGCACGTCGTGGTCGCCAATCCTGGTCTGCAGCAACTGTTCCTGGAGATCAACAGCGACCCGGAATGGATCTGCTATTTCCCCCATCCGCAGCGCGTGGTATGCGGTGGCGTCAGCATCGCCGACCGATGGGACACCACCGCGGAGCCTGAGATCAGCGAGCGGATCATGCGAGGCTGCCGCCGGATCGAGCCACGGCTTGGCGAGGCGGAAGTGATCGAGACGATCACCGGGTTACGGCCCGACCGCCCTTCGGTGCGCGTGGAGGCCGAGCCGCTCGGGCCAGCGCTGTGTGTGCACAACTACGGTCACAGCAGCAACGGCGTAACCCTGTCCTGGGGTTGCGCGCGCGATGTCGTGCGCCTGGTCAGCCGAGATCGCTGAGCAGCGCCGTCTCCACCGACGCATACAGCGGCAGCAGGCGCACCAGTCCGCACGCGGCGATGGTTCGCGCCACGATCGGTTGATTGCTGACCAGCCGTAGCTCGACGCCTCGCCGACCACACCGCACCGCCTCGTTGGCGAGCGCGACGTAGGCGCACGATCCCATGAAGTCGAGGGCTCGGACGTCGATCACGAACGGACCCGGAGCAATGGCGATAGAGGCGGTGCGGCTCACCATGCGTTGCCAAACACCGTCGTTGCTGGCGTCGACGTCACCGCCGACGTGGATCACGACGGCCGAGCCACTCAACTCGGTGACGGCCCGCAGCCCGCTGTTGGGATCACCGAACTGCGAACTCAACCTGGTGTTGGAGCGAGCTGGGAGTGTTTTGGTCGCGACAGCTTTCATCACTGGCATTCCCGTCGTCCTTACGGTCAGCGCTGTCCCCTCGGCGTCCCCAAGCATATGTCGACCGAGGGCTGACAACCAGGGCTGTTGGGAACCGATATGCTGGGGAATCCTGCCCGAGGGAGACGCGGTTGAGCATCGACTACGCGCTGGACGGCCACATTGCCACCATCACGATCAATCGTCCCGAGACGCGCAATTCGCTCGACATGGAGCATTTCCGCGATTTGGCGCGGGCGTGGGTTGCTTTTCGCGACGACCCCGGCGCCTGGGTTGCGGTGATCACCGGGGTCGGACGGGACTTTTGCACCGGCGCCGACCTGAAGAAGTTCATCCCGGAGTTGACCGGCGACCTACCTCAACCCGATGGGTGGAACAAAGACGATGCCATTCATGCCGTCTTGCATCGCTTCCCGCTGTACAAGCCGATCATCGCTGCCGTCAACGGTACGTGCGTCGCGGGCGGGTGTGAGATGTTGGGCTGCACCGACATTCGAGTGGCCGTGCCCGAAGCGCGGTTCGCGATCATGGAGCCGAAACGCGGCTTGTTCGCCGGCGGTGGCAGCACCGTTCGGTTGCCGCGGCAAATGCCTTACCCGCTTGCGATGGAGCTGTTGCTGACCGCCGACATGGTGGACGCGGAGCGCGCCCTGGCAATGGGATTGATCAACCGGGTGGTCGCGGCGGACCGGTTGATGGACACCGCCTACGACTATGCCGAGCGCATCGCCGCCAATGCACCGCTCGCGGTCTTTGCGACAAAACAGTCGGCTGTCGAAGGGCTCTCGCTCGACCTGGATGCGGCCTACGACAACGAAACCCGGCACAGCGACCGCGTTTTCGAAACGGAGGACGCGAAAGAGGGACCGCGCGCCTTCGCCGAGAAGCGACGGCCGCGCTGGCAGGCCCGCTGATTACCTGTTGGTGGCGCGGCCGACGTCGCGAACACCGAGCGAAAGAATCCAGCTCACGATCGACAGCAGGATGGCCGCCCAGATTGCGGTCCACCAGAAGTGGTCAATCTGCAAACCCCAGTGGGTGGTGTGTTCGGTGATCCAGGCGGTCATCCACAGCATCAACGCGTTGATGACGATGTGAAATAGGCCGAGGGTCAGGATGTAGAGCGGGATCGACAGGAACTGGACGATCGGCTTGATGAAGGCATTCACCAGGCCGAAGATCACCGCGACGACGAAGATGATGCCAATCCTCTGCAACGTCGTGTTGCCGCCGACGAAGCTGATGCCGTGGACCAACTGGGTGACGACCCACAATGCAAATCCGGTCAATGCGGCGCGCAGCAGGAAAGAGGCCATGCCGGCGATCTTGCCATCTAATTCAGGTTGTAGAAGCGCTGCGCGTTGGATCCGCCGATCTTTTCCCGCGCCTCTTCGCTGATGTCGGTTCGGGTGCGCAGATGCTTTGTGCTTTCCGGCCACTCGCCGTCCCAGTGCGGGTAGTCACTGGCGAACATGATGAAGTCGGCCCCGAGCACGTCGATCACGCCGGGCAGGATCGGCTCCTCCGGTTCGCATGTCACCCAGATGTTGCCGGCGGCCAGGTAGTCATGCGGATCGCGGCGCCAGCCGCGCTCAATCCAGTCGCCGCGCTTCTCGTAGTGCTCGTGCAGGCGGTCCATGAAGAACGGGACCCAGCCGGCGCCTGCCTCGAGGAACGCAACCCGCAGTTGCGGATGCCGCTCGAAGACGCCGCCCGAGACGAGCGCGGTCATCGCCGTCATCTGGTCGAACGGAAAGCTGATGCAGTGCACCTGTATGTAATTCGTGAAACGGTCCACGCCGATCTTCGGCAGATGAATGCCGGGTGCACCGTGAACGCCGAGCGGCATTTCGAGTTCGACGGCGGCGGCGTAGAACGGGTCGAGATCGGGATGGTCAAGGTTGCGGGTCTTGAGCGCCGGTGGGACCAGGGTCGACACCAGCCCAAGCTCCTTGGCCTCGCGCATGATGTCGATGGCCACCTGCCCATGCTCGATCGGGGTGACACCGACGCCGCGCAACCGACCGTTCGTCGGCGCACAGTAATCCGCGATCCACTGGTTGTAGAGCCGGGCGAATCCCGCAGCGAATTCAGGGTCTTCGAGACTGGGCACGCACAGCCCGAGGCTGGGGTAAAGCACCATCGTGTCGATGTGGTCACGGTCGGCGTCCCCCACCACACCCTCGGCCGTCCGGCAGTTGACGTCGGGCGCCTCGGTGATCCCGTGCTCGGGTGGGCAGCCGGCGCCGGGGCCCTCGTCCTCCGGGTAGTTGCGGCCCTCGAACATCAGCCGCAACCGCTTGTCAGTGCTGGGTTTGACGTAGTCCGGCCAGCGCTTGATCGCTTCGACGGCGAGCGATGAATTTTCGGCGACGTGCCCATCGGCATCGATGATTTGCATAGTTCGGCAACTTACTCTCGCGGGTTGTCTGGTCAAATGGCTTGCGAAGTGCGACACGATGCTGGCGTGCCAACTCAAAGTGCTCACAAGCTCACCGGCGACGAGCGGAACTCGTTCATTGCCGCGATGTTGGGCTGGACCATGGACGCCTTCGATTACTTCATCGTGGTGTTCGTCTATGCCGATATCGCAAAGACTTTCCACCACAGCAAGGCCGAGGTCGCGTTCGTCACCACGGCCACCCTGGCCATGCGACCCGTCGGCGCGCTGCTGTTCGGCCTGTGGGCCGACCGGGTCGGTCGTCGAATCCCGCTGATGGTCGACGTGATGTTCTACTCCGTCGTCGGATTCCTGTGCGCATTCGCGCCGAACTTCACCATCCTGGTGATCCTGCGCGTGCTGTACGGGATCGGCATGGGCGGCGAATGGGGGCTGGGCGCCGCGCTGGCGATGGAGAAGGTCCCCGGCGAGCGGCGCGGCTTTTTCTCCGGGTTGCTCCAGGAGGGCTACGCGCTCGGTTACCTGCTGGCCAGCCTGGGATCGCTGGTCGTGATGAACTGGCTGGGATTGTCGTGGCGCTGGTTGTTCGGCCTGTCCATCATCCCCGCTCTGATCAGCCTGATCATTCGCTACCGGGTGCAGGAATCCGAGGTCTGGGAGGCCGCTCAGGACCGGATGAAGCTGACCAACACCAGAATCCGCGACGTGCTGCGCGACGGCGCGATCATCCGCCGGTTCTTCTATCTGGTGCTGCTGATGACCGCCTTCAACTGGATGAGTCACGGCACCCAGGACGTCTACCCGACGTTCTTGGGCGCGACCGCCAACCAGGGCGCCGGGTTGTCCAGCGTGACCGTCAAATGGATCGCGGTGGTCTACAACCTCGGCGCCATCATCGGCGGACTGTTCTTCGGCACCATGTCACAACGGTTCAGCCGGCGCTACACCGTTATCTTCTGCGCGCTGTTGGGGTTGCCGATCGTGCCGCTGTTCGCCTACTCGCGTACCGCGGCGATGTTGTGCCTGGGCTCGTTTCTGATGCAGCTCTGCGTCCAGGGGGCCTGGGGTGTGATTCCCGCGCACCTGACCGAAATGTCGCCGGACGCGATCCGCGGCCTCTACCCCGGCGTGACTTACCAGCTCGGCAACCTGCTCGCCGCGTTCAACCTGCCGATCCAGGAGCACCTGGCCGAGTCGCATGGCTATCCCTTCGCGCTGGCCGTCACGATCGTGCCGGTACTGCTCGCCGTGGCGACGCTGACGTTCATCGGCAAGGACGCGACCGGCGTTCGCTTCGGTACGGCCGAAACCGCCTTTGTGCCAACGGAATCGACGTGAGTCAATAGGCCCGAGCATCGCTCGATGCGGGAGAGTGCGTATTTCGCTATGGCTGCGATCGTCATAGCTTAGACCGGTATGCGCCAACGATTCGTAGACTGTCGTCGCCGAGAGCTTCGCGGAGATGCGTGACCGTAGCCTCGAATTGGGGATAAGCCGGCCCGCGCCATCGGGGATGCGGCGAATCCGCTGATAGTTGCGGCCTCTTCGTGATGTCCGAGGCGGTCGAATACGCCGACAAGAACCGCCAACGGGTTATGCATCAAGGAGACGCTGCCGGCATCCAGGTAATGACGGATCGCCAAGCCTAGGTAGTCGAGGGAGTCCTCGGGTCATCGCGAGTGGACGCCGCGAACGACAGCATGACCGCTGTCGCCGCCTCCATCTGTCGTGTTGCCGCAGCCTTGAGCGATCGCCAGGGCCCGGCGCGAGCAATCGTAGAAGACGACCGGATCGAGTGTGGAGGTGGGCAACTCCATGTGCGAGAAGCGCGAAGCAGGCTGTCGTGGGATTGGTGGCGGCATCGGCCGCCGCGAGCAGGCCTTCCGAAGCCAGCTTCGCCTCATGGGCGTCGCCGAGGAAGTTGAGCGCCATAACCAGGGAAGCGCGGGTAATCGTGCGCGGACCCGGCCCTCGGGCGATCGCCTCGCGGCACACCTCGACCCACCGTTGGGGTCGACCTGCGGCCATGTAGGCGATGCCGCTCGAGGTTTGGCCTCTCATGCAAATCCGGATCGAAATCTGAACTGCTCGTGAGCGTTTGGCTAGCTTCCAGATAAGCGAAAGCGTCGTCGGTTCGACCTGCGGCATAGCACTGCGCGGCCACCACGTACAGCTGCAAGAGCCGCCGATGATTGACCGCGCGCGCCGGCTCGAGCAGCTCCTCGGCCCAGGCGACAGGCTCATACTGCTCGAGCCAGACGCCGAGCGAGGCTACGTGCGTGGCGAATGTGGCCGCGCTGTCCAAGTCGGCGGTGGCGGCAGACCACCGGAACGCGGCGCGCAGGTTGGCGAATTCGGTGTTGAACCAGGTGTACGCCTCGCGCTGTCGCGGGCCATCCCACAGCACGAGCATGTCTGAATTGCGCTGTCGGCGAAGTATCGGGCGTGTGCCGTGCGGGCCTGTTCGACTCCGCCGCTGATAGCGAGTTGTTCTTCGGCGAATTGACGGATCGTCTCGAGCATCGAGAATCGTGTCTGTCCCGCTCGACCGGTCGGCGACCAGCAGCGATTTGCGCACCAGAGCATCGAGCAGATCGAGGATGGTGTATTCATCGACGTCGCCGGATACACGCTATGGCGCAAGCACTTTGGAGGTCAAATCCACCGGCGAACACTGAGCAACGATTCAGCAGTTGTTTTTCCGCATCCTCAAGGAGGTCATAGGACCAGGCGACCGCGTGGCGCAGGGTCTGATGGCGTTCCTGGCCGCGACGTGACCCGGTCAGCAACCGGAACCGGTGATCGAGTCGGTCGCGTACTTCGCGTGCGCTCATCGACACCATCCGCGAGGCCGCCAGCTCGATCGCCAACGGGATCCCGTCGAGGCGCCGGCAGATCTCCACGATCGCGGATGCCTCGTCCGGCGTGGCCGACGAGAAGCCTGGGCCGACGGTGCGTGCACGTTCGAGGAACAGCGCCGCCGCTGCCGAGTCGAGGCCCGCGCTCACGTCCAACGAGGGCACCGGCCATAGTTGCTCGTCGGTGACGCCGAGCCCTTCGCGGCTGGTAGCCAGAATCTTCACGGTCAGCCGAGTGCGTGAGGATGGCCTCGATCAGATCGGCGGCGGCGTCGAGCACGTGTTCGCAATTGTCGATGACCAGCAGCCGGATCCTGCCGTCGAGCGCGGTGGCCACCGACTCGCTCATGCTTTTGCCGGGCTGTTGGGTGATACCCAGGGTCGCGGCCACCGCGTCGGGAACCGCGGCCGGATCGCCGACGGCGAGCAAGCTCGAAAAGCGAGACGCCGTCTGGGAATTGATCAGCCAGGCCGGACAGCGACTTCGGTGGCCAGACTGGTTTTGCCGACACCGCCCACCCGGTCAATGTGACGAACCGATGCGCTCCAGCGCTGCTGCGACCGCGTCGAGTTCGGCCTCGCGTCCGATCAGGCTGCCGGGCGCGGGCCGGAGATTGCCGGGTGTGGTGTCGAGAGTCCGCAACGGGGGAAAGTCGCTACGCAGACCGGACGTACGGACCTGGAAGATCCCGATCGCGCTCGGCAGATCACGCAAACGCCGCGGCCCCAAATCCAGCAAATCAACGCCGCGTGAGCAGCACCCGCCGTGGAATCGGCGAGCAAGATCTGACCACCGTGGCCGGCGGCCATGACTCGGGCGGCTCGGTTGAGGACGGCCCCGAAGTAGTCGGCACCCCGAAGCTCGGCTTCACCGGTCGCCAGCCCCATCCGCACCGGTAACTCCAGCGCGCGCTGGGCCGTCACGGCTGCATCGACCGCCGACCGCGGCGAGGCGAACGCAGCAGAGACGCCGTCGCCGGTGTGTTTGAAGAGCCGGCCGCCATGGGTTTCGATAGCCGCGCGCAACACGTCGTCATGCGTGGCAACGCTGCCTCATCGCCTCCGGGTTGGCCTCCCAGCGACGAGTTGAACCTTCGACGTCGGTGAACGAGGAACGTCACGACCCGAAGGCATATGTAGGGACACTGGTAGAATGCACAACTGGGGTGCGAGATGCAATCTGGTTGTTTTATGGTGAACAGGCTATTGCGATGTAGAGGGGGGCTAGATGTGCGGGTAAAGAGAGGGTGTGGACATGTTGTTAGAGAGGTGTGGTATGGTGGCTATCACTTCATCTCGGGGCTGCGCGCTCGGGTGACTCTGCTGGTGGTGTTGCTGCGGTAGAACGCGGTTTGCGGTGGTATGTGGGTGCTGGTGGTCTGTTGGTGTTTGCTGGGTGAGATGAGCGCGCGCAACGAGTTTTAGATATTTATCGAGACGCTAAGCGCGAGCGCATTCTGTGTGGGTTGTTGGACAGCTTTACGCGACTCTGCGCGAGGTGACTTTTGACACAACGCGGCTGGTGCGGGTGGATGTGGTGATTGCGTGGCTGTTCTGGAGCGAAAGTCATTGCGTGTGTGTGGGAATTGCGTGGGTGGTGACAGTGTCGAGCAGGTTGGTTCAGTGCAATGTTTTTTAGCTAGTGAGTTGATGTTTAACTACAGCGAGAAGGGTAGTAAAGTGTATATAAGGGTTAAAGTAGTGGTGGTAAAAGATGGGATGGTAGGTGGTTTTTAAGATGAGTTAAAATAGGTTTGTTAAGGTGTTTAGTGGGATAGGTTGTTGTTGTAGGTGTAGTAAGAAAAGTTGAAAAGTGATAAGGTAAAGAAGATGAACGCGAGCTAGGAAGCAAAGGAGCCGGTCTTCGAGCACGACTTCGACCACGTCGACTACGACGTCACCGAGTTCGACGAGCGTGCCGGTACTCCGGGGCTGCACACCGTGCGCGCCGTAGTCAAGGCGGAGCCGCGCGAAACGTTGTTGCCGCCGGAGTTGTTCAAGCGATTTCGTAACGATGCCTTCTGGCGCGACCCTCAGCGCGTCCCCGCGGGTCTGCAGATCGTGTGACGACCTAGCCTGTTGTCGGACCTGATTGCGGGCCCGAGAGCGCGCGCAGCAGCAGGTGCATCGCCACCGTCGTAGAGCGTTCGCGGATGTCGGAGCGATTTCCGGGCAGGTGCAGGGTGCGGGTCGTCGTCGAACCTTCGGTGAGCTTGACCGTGAAACATACTGTCCCGACCGGCTTTTCGGGGGTTCCCCCGCCCGGGCCGGCGATTCCGGTGATCGCGACCGCGGTGTCGGCGCCGAACTGTCTGAGGGCACCCGTCGCCATCGCTTCGGCGACCGGCTCGGACACCGCGCCGCGGGCTTCGATCAGCGCGGGGTCGACACCGAGCAGCTCGGCCTTCGCGTCGTTGGAGTAGCTGACCACGCCTCCCATCACGTATTCGGACGACCCGGGTCGGTCGGTCAGCCGGGCCGCCAACAGTCCCGCGGTACACGACTCCGCGGTCGCGATCCGGCGCCCGGCGAGCAACTGCGCGACCAGGTCGTCGACGTGCGAGCCGTCTTCGGAATACAGCTGGTGTCCGTGCTTTTCGCGTAGCAGCTTCGTCAGCTGGGCGTAGGCGTCGGCGGCGTCCGGCTCGTAGCGGGTGACCATCTCGATCTCGCCGCGCCGCAGGCAGGTGGTGATCTCGAGATTGCCGAAGTCGGGTACGGATGTTTCGGCATCGCGCAGGGTTTCGGCCAGCCCGGATTCCGGCAGCCCGAACATCCGGATGGTGTCTTGCTGGTAGATCGTCCGGCCGGCGATTGCCTCCTGCGCAGCAGAAGTCTGAATCGCGTTCTCCCACATGGGCTGTAGCTCGCGCGGCGGCCCGGGCAGCACGATCACCGCGGGCTTGCCGGGGACGACGACGCCGGGTGCGGTGCCCACCGGATCCAGCACCTCAGCGCCCGCGGGAACCATGGCTTGCTTGCGGTTGGCGGCCCTGATCGACTCGAAGCTGCCGGGCTGCAGGGCGGCGTTGCGGGCGCCCATCAGCCGCTTGAGGATGTGGGCGATCTTGTTTTCGACCTCGGCGTCCAGCACCAGCTCGCGGCCCGCGAAGCGCGCCACCACCTCCACGGTCATGTCGTCGGCCGTGGGCCCCAGGCCGCCGCTCGTGACAATCAGGTCCACGCCCTGGTCGGCCATGAACCGCAGCTGCGCCTCGATGTCGGCCGGCCGGTCGCCGCAGATGGTGATATGGGCCAGTTCGACGCCCAACTCCAGCAGCCGATCGGCGATCCAGGGACCGTTCCTGTCCTGGACGCGGCCGGTGAGGACTTCGGTTCCGGTGACAACGATGCCCGCGCGCGCGCTCACCGGGATGAGCCTACTTGCGCCCATTTTCGGGATCGCCCGAGGCGCCTGGGCACCCGCCAGATTTCGCAGGGCTAGCGCGATCGCTACGAGGGCGAGCCAGGCCAGCCCGGGCCGCCCGGGGGCGTCGTCGGGCGAACCGCCGACGCCGCCGTCGCCACCGTCGCCGCCGCACCCCAATCGGCAGTGTCGGGGTTACAACGGCACTGCCGTTAACGGCCCCGGCTGTCGGCTGGCGAGGTTTGGTCTCACAAGCCCGCCTGGCCGTCATTGCCAGTGTTGCCGTCGGGCCGACAGTGCCGGGGTCAGCAGACGGGCGGTCGCGCGGTGGATACGGCTGACGTGGGAGGTTGCCACCCGTGCCGCCAACGCCGTGGTTGCCGCCGCCACCGCCGGGCGTGCCGCTGCCGCCGGCCGCCGTTGCCGCCGTTGCCTCCAGGCGCGTGCCGCCGTCACCGCCGTCACCGGCGGGAGGAATCGGATAGATGAGTCGCCGCCGTCGCCGCCCTTGCCGGCCTTGGAGCCGTCGCCGCCGTCGCCGGCGTTGCCGCCGTGGCCACCGGGTGCCGGTCGCGGAGGCGCCGCCGATCCCGCCGTCGCCGCCGCCGCCCCGTTGCCGCCGTGACCGCCGTTACCGGCATTGCCGCCTGCCTGGCCGCCGGGACCTCCGGGGTAGGAGCCGCTGCTATTGCCGCCGTCGCCGCCGGTGTTGCCGTCGCCGCCGGTGCCGCCATTGCCGCCGATGCCGCCGGTGCCGGACCCCTGGGCCTGGCCGCCGTCGCCGCCGTTGCCGCCGGTGCCGCCGAACCCGCCATTGCCGCCGTTGCCGCCGTCACCGCCGGTGGGGACGGTATCGGCATGCAAACCGGCGCCGTCCCCGCCGGCACCGGCGCTGCCGCCGGTACCGCCGTTGCCGGCGGTGCCGCCGGCCCCGCCTTTGCCGTCCGGTTGCCAAGCCGCCGCCGCCCCCGGTGCCGCCGGTGCCGCCGTCGCCGCCGTTGCCGCCTGCGCCGCCGCCCGCGGCGCCGGCACCGGTAAGCCCGCCGTCGCCGCCGTTGCCGACATGCGCCGCCGTTACCGCCGTTGCCGGCGTTGCCGCCGATGCCGCCGGGGCCATTGGACGACGGTCGCGCCGGTTGCCACCGTTGCCGCCGTTGCCGCCGAACGTAGGTGCCGTTGCCGATCGAGCCGTTGAAGGCCGATGGTGTTGAGGTTGGGCCGCCGGCCGAAGGCGCCGATGCCTGCCGTACCGCCGATGCCGGGGTTGCCCGCCGTTGCCGCCGCCCCCGCCGTTGCCGACGTTGAGGCCGACGACGGCAGGCGTTGCCGCCGGTGCCGCCGTCGCCGGGCGTTGCCGCCGTTGCCACCATTGCCGGCGTTGCCGCCCGCACTGGCCACGCGTCGCCGCCGTTACCAGCCTTGCCGCGCGCTGCCGCCGGTGCCGCCCGCGCCACCGTTGCCGCCGCTGCCCGCGGTCTCGCCGTGCGCTGCCATTGCCAAGGGGATCGAGCGACCCGTTGGCGCCGTTGCTGCCGTTGGAACCGCAACTGCCGGCAGCCACCGTGCCACCCGTTGCCGCCGGCGTAAGGAAGTGCTGGAGGTGTTGGAAGCTGCCGATTGCCGCCGACGCCAGCGTCCGCCATGCCACTCCGGTGCACGCCGGCATCGACCCGTGCCGCCACACCCGGTGTAGCCGTGAGCCGTTGCCGCCTTTGCCGCCGATGCCGCCGTTGCCGACTGCCCCACCAGTTGCCGCCCGCGACCGCTGGCGCCCGCGGTTGACGCCGAACGGTGGAGGTGGCGCCAATGCCGCCGGTGCCGCCGTCGCCGCCGTTGCCGCTGTGTGCCGATCAAGCTGCCGTTGCCGCCGTTGCCGCCGTACCCACCGGCCGCCGCGCCGATGCCGACGGCGCTGTAGCCGTCGCCGCCGTCGCCACCGTTGCCGCCGGGGGCTCCGCCGGCGCCGCCGCATTGGCGCCGCATGGACGATGCCGTCGCCGCCGTTGCCGCCGCCGCCGGCGTTGCCGCCGGTGCCGGCGTTACCCGCCGGTTGCCGCCGTTGCCGCCGTCCCCGCCGTTGCGGATGGGCTGAGTGCCCGCCGGCGCCGTCACCGCCGTCGCCGCGCGCCGCCGCCGTCGCCGCCGTTGCCGCCGTTGCCGCCGACGCCGTTCGCCGCCGGCGGTTGCCGTGCGGCGGCCGTGCCGCCATTGCCGCCGTTCGCCACCGTTGCCGCCGTTGCCCGCCGACACCGCCGCTGCCGCCGTTACCGCCGGCTGCCGCCGTTGACGCCGGCGCCACGCCATCGAGCCACCGTGCTTTGCCCGTGGCCGCCGTCTGCCGCCGTTGCCGCCGTGGCCGCCGGCCGCCGCCGTTGCCGCCGACGCCGGATGTGTGCCGCCGTTGCCGCCATTGCCGCCGTTACCACCGGTCCCGCCGTTGCCGACCGTTGCCGCTCGGGCTGCCGTTGCCGCTGCCGTTGGCGCCATTGCCGCCGACGCCACCGTTACCGCCGTGGTCGCTGTTGCCGCCGATACCGGCTACGCCGGCCTTGCCGCCGGTCGCCGCTCGTCCCGCCGGCGAGGCCACCGGCTGCCGTTGCCGCCGTCGCCGGTACCGATGCGCCACCGTTGCCGCCGGGGCCGCCGTTGCCGCCGACGCCGCCGGTGACGCCGCCGTTGCCACCGACCGCCGCCGTCGCCGCGGTGCGCCGCCGGTGCCGCCGTTACCGTGCGTCACCACCGTTGCCGTCGACGCCGACCGTTGCCGCGAGGCTGCCGAGCCACCGATGACCGTGACAGCCTTTGCCGCCGTTACCGCCGTCGCCGCCGCTGGCGGCGCACGGTGCCGCTGTTACCGCCCGGCGTCGCCGTTGCCGCTGGTGCCGACCGTGCTGCGCCGCCGGCGCCGCCGGCGCCGGCCGCCGCCCGCCGGGTTGCCGCCGTTACCGCCCAAGCCGCCGGCCGGGCGCGGCGGCACCGCCGTCACCGGCAACGCTGCCGCCGGACCCGCCGGCCTCCGGCATTGCCACCGGACCCACCGGCCCCGCCGTCACCGATGCCGCCCGCCGGCGCCGCTGGCTCGGCCGTGCCGCCAGTCGCCGCCGATGGCCGCCGCTGACCGCCGCTCGCGCCGTTGCCGCCATCGCCCGCCGTTGCCGCCGGTTGCCGACCGGGTGACGACCGCCGTTGCCACCGGCCGCACCGTTGCCGCCGTCGCCGCCGCTTGCCGTCGGCGCCGCCGCGCGCCGCCGTTGCCGCCGGTGCATGGGCATGTCGAGCCCGCCGCGCCGTCGTCGCCGCCGGCTCCGTCGGTCCCGCCGGCCGTGCCGTCGATGCCGTGCCGCGCCGACGGAGACCGCGGTTGCCGCCGTTGCCGCCGGTGCCCGCCGCCGCCGTCGACGCCATTGACGCCGACAGCGCCGTTGCCGCCCGCCCCGCCGTCACCGCGGCGTACCGCCGGACGCGGTGCCATTGCCGCCGTTACCGCCGTTACCGACGACTGCCGCCGTCGGCGCCAACTGGCCGCCCGTGCCGCCGTCGCCGCCGTTGCCGCCGGCGAGCCGCCGGCCCCGCCGGCGCCGCCGTTACCGCCGTCAGTGCCAGGTGTCGTCCTTCGCCGTTGCCGCCGGTGCTGCCTGCGCCGCCGTTGCCGCCGGCCCCGCCGAGCGCCGCCATTGCCCGCCGTTGACGCCGCTGGTGCCGGACGCGGCGATGTAGGGTCGATGGCGGATCCGCCGTACCCGCCGTTCCGCCGGCACCGCCGCCGTTGCCTCCGCCGTTGGGTGGCGGTCGCGCCGGGGGCGCCGGCGTGCGCCGGCTCCGCCGGCCCCGCCGTTACCGCCATCGCCGGCAGTGGCCGGAGTTGCCGCCGTTGCCACCGATGCCGCCGGTGCGGGCTGGCGCGCGGTCGCCGGCACCGCCGGCACCGCCGAAGCCGACCGATCCCGGCGTTGCCGCCATTGCCGCCACGTGACCGCCGCTCACCGTTGACGCCGGCCCACCGGCCGAAGAACGCCGGAGCTTGCCGCCGACGCCGCCCGCACCGCCGTCGCCACCGTTGCCGCCGTCACCGCCGTTGCCACCGATGCCGCCGCCGCGCCTGCCGTGGCCGCCGATCCCACCGCGCCACCGCCGGTGCCGCCGGCTGCCGCCGAAGCCGAACGACCGCCGCCGACGCCGCCGTCACCGCCGTTGCCGTGCAGCGCCCGCCGGCCGCCGCCGTTGCCTACCGGCTGGCCGCCGATGCCGCCGTTGCCGCCGTGCCCGGCCGTTGCCATCGCCGCCGAGCCGCCGTTGCCCGTGTTGCCGGCGGTGCCGACCCCGCCGGCCCCGCCGCTGCCGCCGTTGCCCCACAGCCCGGCGTCACCGCCCTTGCCGCCGCCGTGCCCGGCCGCACCCGAACCGCCGTCACCGCCGTTGCCGAACAGCCACCCGCCGCCGCCGCCGTTTTGCCCGGTGCCTGCGGCCCCGTTGGTGCCGTTGCCGATCAGCGGGCGCCCGGTGAGGTCCTTCACCGGGGAGAAGAACGCCAGAGCTCTGCAAGGTGTCCAACAGGGAGACCATTAGCCGCCTCCGCGCCCACATAAGCGCTCCCCGCGCCGTTCAACGCCTGCACGAACTGGCCATGAAAGGCCGCGGCCTGCGCACTCAACGCCTGGAACTGCCGGGCGTGGTTGGAAAACAGCGACGCGATCGCCGCCGACACCTCATCTCGGCGGCGGCGACCAGCGCCGGTGGTCGGGGCCGTGGCCGCGGCGTTGGCCGAGCTCAGCGACCGAGCCGATGCCCGCCACATCCGCTGCAGCCGCCGATAGTATCTCTGTTGCTGCGATTAGATACGACATGGCTGCCTCACCCCAAGTTGTCGGCGACAGATACGAGCAGATGAATATGCGCGAATATCGCCACGCCGGTCGAAGATTTGACGGTGTTGAAGCAAGAGCATCTGCGCGCAGGTGTCAGGTAGCCTGCGAATAATTTTCGTGTCAGTGATCTGAACTAGCCTGAGGCGATGGCTGCAACTTTCTGGGGCGCGCAGAAGCTGCAGGACTCGCTACGCGAAGTGCGGCGATATGGATATCGCCTACCAGGTGCTGGGTGATGGCCGATGGACCTGCGTCGTGCTGCCGGGGCCGTTCGATACCGATCGACTCGATCGACGACGAGCCGTCGATGTACCGCTTCCATCGGCGGCTGGCGTCGTTTAGCCGGGTGATCCGGTTCGACCATCGTGGAATCGGCCTGTCGTCGCGGGTGCCGTCGATGAACATGATGGGACCGAAGTTCTGGGCCGAGGACGCGATCGCGGTGATGGACGCGGTCGGATGCGAAAAGGCGACGATCTTCGCGCCGAGCTTACAACGCGATGAACGGACTCGTCTGCCGCCGACTATCCCGAGCGGGTGCGGAGCCTGGTGATCGTCAACGGCGCGGCGCGTACGCTGTGGGCGCCTGATTACCCGGTTGGTTCCGAGACGGTCCAGCTCACCGATCAGTTCACGACGGTCGCGATGGAACCGGATGCGGTGGAGCAGGGTTTCGACGTGCTGCAGGCTAGTTGCACCGAGCGTCGCCGACGATGAGCGTTCCGATCGTGGTGGGATCTGGCCGGTAACCGCGCGGGCCTCGCCGAGCATGGCCCGTGCGGTGTGCAAGGATCGTGATCGAAAGTCGAGTACGCGAAGCGCTTCGCGCATCGCCGCGCCGACGCTGATCCTGCATCGCGACGGTTCGACATTCGTTCCCGTCGGGCACGGACGCTACCTGGCCGAGCACATCGCCGATTCGCGTTTCATGTGAGCTGCCAGGCGCCGATGCGCTGTACTGGGTCGGCGACGCCGCGCCGATGCTCGACGAGATCGAGGAGTTCATCACCGGCGTGCGCGGTGGTTTCGATGCCGAACGGGTGCTGGTCACGCTGGTGTTCACCGACATCGTCGGCTCCACTTCGCGGGCCGCGCACTCGGCGACGATCGCTGGCGCGACCTGCTCGACAACCACGACACCATCGTGCGCCACGAGCTGCAGCGCTTCGGTGGTCGTGAAGTGAATACCGCCGGAGACGGATTCGTCGCAACGTTCACCAGCCCGAGCGCAGCGCTTGCCTGTGCGCGATGAAATGGTCGATGCGGTAAGGGTTTTGGGCATCGAGTACGGGTGGGCGTCATGCGGGGAGGTCGAGTGCGTGGTGCTGAAAAGCGATGTCGCCGGAATGGCGGTACATATCGGTGCGCGGGTGGCCGCGCTGGCGGGCCCCGGCGAGGTATTGGTGTCCTCGACAGTCCGCGACATCGTCTCCGGCTCGCGTCGGGCGTTCGTCGACCGTGGTGACTACGAGCTCAAGGGTGTGCCGGACCGGTGGAGGCTCTACGCGCTGGTGCGCCCAGCGGGCAACTAGAACGCTCTGAAACGCCCTACGACGCCGTGGGAGCCGTCAGCCGCGGCCGCCCGGCTGCCCGGGTTGGCCTGGCTGCCCTGCTTGGCCGGGTTGGCCGGCCTGTCCGGGGGTTAGACCGGAGCCACCCTCGCCGCCCTGGCCGGGCTGACCGCCCTGGCCGGGCTGACCGCCCTGGCCGGGCTGTCCGCCCTGACTGGGCGTCCCGCCGTCGCCGCCTCTTCCGCCGTCGCCGCCTCGACCGCCGTCGCCGCCTCTTCCGCCGTCGCCGCCGCCGTGGCCACCGGCCCCACCAGCCCCGCCGGCGCCACCGGCCCCGCCGGCGCCACCGTCGCCGCCCCGGCCGGACTGACCGTTGCCGCCGTTGGTCGGCTCGTCGCCGCTCATGCGGTTCGCATCGATGCTGCAGTTGCGTGTTGAGCCATGTCTGCCTCCCTAGGAGCCACGTAGATTTCGTAGCTCGCGTCCACGCTACGCCGTGGACGCCAAGTGGCCTGCCCGGGCCTGCGCGACAATTTGCTGATGATCGAGTTAGCGGTACTTCAGGCGGACGTGACCACGCTCGAGTTCGACGCCATCACGAACGCTGCCAACACACAACTGCGACATGGTGGCGGCGTCGCGGCGGCAATCGCCCGCGCCGGCGGTCCCGAGGTGCAGCGCGAGTCAAACGAGAAGGCACCGATTGGGCTCGGCGAAGCGGTCGAGACCACAGCGGGCAGCATGCCGGCGCGCTACGTGATCCACGCCGCGACGATGGAGCTCGGCGGGCCGACCTCCGCCGACGTCATCGTGAAAGCCACCGAATCCACCCTGCGGAAGGCCGATGACCTCGGGTGTCGTTCGCTGGCGCTAGTCGCGTTCGGCACCGGCGTCGGCGGCTTCCCCTTGGAAGATGCCGCACGGTTGATGGTCGACGCCGTTCGCCGGCACCAGCCGAGCTCACTTGAACGGGTCGTGTTCGCGGTGCACGGCGACGCGGCCGAGCAGGCGTTCCGAGCGGAGGTACGGGCCTAACTGTTGGACAGGTGGCGCTCGACGCTAGCGACTTTCTGCGTCATTGCATCGGTGGCCCCGGCTCTCCAGTCCGCCTTGATCACCGTGCTGACTCGTGGCGCACGAGCAGCCACGGCCTCCACCGCGCGCTGCACGACCGCCATCACCTCGCCCCAGGTATCGCCTTCGATCACGGTGAACATGGAATCTGTCTTGTTAGGTAGCCCGGAATCCCGAACCACCCGAACCGCTTCGGCGACAATCTCACCGACGCCCTCGCCCACGCCCAGCGGTGTGACGGAAAACGCGACCAGCACAGACACTCGACGAGCGTACCTGGCAGCATCGAGCCCATGCGGCTTCTGGTGCAACGGGTCTCGTCAGCAGCGGTGTCGGTCGACGGCCAGATAGTCGGCGCCATAAGGCCGGATCACCAGGGGCTGCTCGCGTTTGTCGGTGTCACGCACAGCGACAACCACGACAAGGCGCGGCGCCTCGCTGAAAAGCTCTGGAACCTACGCATTCTCGCCGACGAACGGTCCGCCGCCGACATCAACGCGCCGGTCCTGGTGATCAGTCAGTTCACCCTGTACGCCGACACCGCCAAAGGCCGCCGGCCGTCCTGGAATGCGGCCGCTCCCAGTGCAGTCGCCGAGCCCTTGGTGGCCGCGTTCGCGCAGGCGTTGCGGGAACTGGGCGCCCAGGTGGAGACCGGCGTATTCGGGGCGCACATGGATGTCGAATTGATAAACGATGGGCCTGTGACCGTGATTTTGGAGATCTGACGGCGGCGCTGCAGGTACTTTGGTTACCGCAGCTGTGTTTCGGGAGGGCCTAGTGACGTCCACGTCATTCGAGTCACCTGAATATGGGTCGCTTCGTTCCGATGACGACCACTGGGACATCGTCAGCGGCGTGGGCTACACCGCTCTGCTGGTGGCGGGTTGGCGTGCGCTGCACGCGGTAAGCCCGCAACCGCTGGTTCGTGACGACTACGCGAAACTTTTCATAACCGCTGCACAGGACCCGTATCTAACTGGCGTGCTGGCCAACCCGGGAACCTCCGTGGATGAGACGGCGTTTCCTCGCCTCTACGGCGTGCAGACCCGATTCTTCGACGACTTTTTCAGCTCCGCCGGTGCGGCAGGCATTCGTCAAGCCGTGATCGTCGCCGCCGGATTGGACTCTCGGGCCTATCGCCTTGATTGGCCTGATGGGACGAGCGTATTCGAAATAGACCTACCGAAAGTCCTGGAATTCAAGGCGCAGGTGCTGCACCAGCGGGGCGCCACCCCCAAGGCCCGTAGGAACGAGGTGGCCGCCGATTTGCGCACCGATTGGCCCGCGCCGCTGAAAGCGGCCGGATTCGATCGGCAGAAACCCAGCGCCTGGTCGGTGGAGGGGATCCTGCCCTACCTGACCGACGACGTACAGACGACGCTGTTCACCCGGATCAGTGAGCTGTGCGCACCATGCAGCCGAGTTGCTGTGGGCGCGCTGGGAACACGCTTAGACCACACGCAACTCTCCGCCCTGGAAACGACGCATCCCGGCGTCAACAAGTCGGGCAACGTCGACTTCTCCAAACTCACCTACGAAACCAACGGTGACCCCGCGGAGTGGCTGGCCGCGCACGGCTGGGCCGTCGAGCCCGTCCGCAGCACGCTGGATCTGCAGGCGGGCTACGGGATGTCGCCGCCGGACGTCGACGTCAAGATCGACGCCTTCATGCACTCGCAATACATCATGGCGGTCCGGTCATGAAATTCTCACCCGCCGAGGCCATCGCGGAGATCGGCGCCAGCGCACCCGGTCCGGGAGTCGGTGCGTTCTTCGACCTGGACGGCACCTTGGTCGACGGTTTCACGGCGGCGGTCCACGTCGGCGACCGAATCCGCCGGCGACAGGCCGGGATGGGCGAACTGCTGGGGGTGTTTGAAGCCGCGCTCCGGTACAAGTTCGGTCGGCTGGAGTTCGAGCGCCTGATTACGCGGGCCGCCGGTTACCTTCGCGGTGAGGCGCTTGCCGAGCTGGACGAGTTGGGTCAGCGCCTGTTCGTGGAACGTGTTGCGCCCCGGCTCTATTCACACATGCATGACATTGTCCAGGCGCATCAGGAGCGCGGGCACACCGTAGTGTTGGCGTCGTCGGCGCTGTCCATCCAGGCGTTGCCCGTCGCCCGTTTCTTCGGTATCTCCAACGTGAAGTGCAACCACTTCGAACTCGACGAGCAGGGACTGCTGACCGGAGGGATCGTCAAACCCGTCGTCTGGGGTGCGACCAAGGCCGCCGCGGTCGAACAGTTCTGCACCGACAACGACGTTGCGCTGCAACAGAGTTACTTCTATGCCGACGGCGACGAGGATGCCGCGTCGATGTCGCTCGTCGGGTGTCCACGGCCGGTGAACCCGCGCTCGGGGCTTGCCGCGGAGGCCGCCGTGCACGGCTGGCCGGTGCTGTGCCTTGCCTCGGGCCGTCGGGTCCGCCGGGGGCCGGTGCGGGCGCTGCGTCACCGGTTAGGGCGTCAGAAGCACCTTCACGCTGTCGCCCGAGCGTGAGCTCGCGACGTCGTAACCTTTGGCCGCTTCGTCCAGCGGCAGTGTGGTGGTGAAGATGCCGTCGACGTCAAGCCGGCCGGACTGAAGCAGCGGGATCAGCTCCGGCCAGGTGCGCTGCACCGGCGCGGTGGTCATCCGCAGCGTGGTGCTGCGAATCACGCAGCCCAGGGCGTTGAGCGGAAACGGATTCATGTCGTGCACACCGACGACCGAGACGGTGCCGCCCGGCCGTACCGCGTTGAGCGCGTCGGTCAGGGACGCATCGGTGGCGACGGCATCGATCACCGAGTCGGCGCCGCGCCCGCCCGTCGCGGCGAGGATGGCTTCCACGGCCGGAACTTTGACCGGCGTCGCACCCCAGCCGGCCGCGCGATCCAGCCGACCGTCGACTTGATCGACAGCGAAAACCTTTGCCGCACCTTGGAAAAAGGCACTGCGCAGCGAACACAGGCCCACCGCTCCCAGGCCAATTACCGCCACCGTTCCACCGAAGGGGATGTCGGCGCGCTGAGCCGCGGCCCACCCGGTGGCCAGGTTGTCGGTGAGCAGCAGCGCCTGCTCGGTGCTGATGCCCTCGGGCATCTTGAGCAGCTGGAAGTCGGCGACGGGCACGGCGAGCAGATCGGCCTGTGCACCGGCGAGCACGCCGCCGCCGAAGATCTGAAAACCGGCGTGGCACATGACCGGGTCGCGCGTGGCGCATCCGGCGCAGGCGCCGCAGCCGGTCACTGACGACACGATGACCTGCTCGCCCACTTTGACGGTGCGCACGTCCGGCCCGGTTTCCACGACGGTGCCGATCGCTTCGTGGCCGATCGTCAGCGGCTCGACCACCGGAAAGTCGGCCTCATAGAAATGCAGGTCGGATCCGCAGATGCCGGCGGCGGTCACTTCCACGATCGCCCCGTTGGGACCGGGAAGTGCTGGGTCGGGCCGGGTTTCGACGCGGACGCTGCGCGGCCCATCGACAACTACTGAGCGCATAGTGGGGTGATCACTTTCTTTGGATTAAAAACGGCGACCTCGCACCACGAACTGGGACCAATCGGGTTCACGTACTGCGGCCCAGTACTCGTTGAGCCGCCATGGACTGACGGTGTGGATCTCACCGTCGGCGTTCTTGAAGTAGGAATGCTTGACCGCCGGATGCGCCCACACCATTTTGTTGATCTGGGTCTGTGTCCGCTGATGCCAATCGGCGGCGGCTTGGGCGGTCGGTTCCAGCGAATGCACCTCGGCATCGGCCAGTCGCGCCAAACATTGGTCGATGTAACGCATCTGCAGTTCCGACTGAAAGATCAGGCTGCCACCGTGGGCGAGATGCGTGCCGGGTCCGTAGATGATAAAGAAGTTGGGAAATTCTGGAACGGTGATGCCGAGGTAGGCATACGGTCGACTCCCCCACATTTCGTGCAGGTCGATTCCGTTGCGGCCGATAACTTTTAGCGGCCACAGCACATCGGTGTGCCGGAATCCGGTGGCGTACACGATGACGTCCGCGTCGTGCGCCACACCGTCTTCGGTGACCACACCGTGTGCGGTGATCTCCCGAATCGGCGTGCGGACCAGTTCGACGTTGTCGCGCTGCAACGTCTGCAGCCAGCTCCCGTTGTCCTGCAAGGTCCTCTTGCCGCAGGCGGGATAGTCGGGCATGACCTTGGCCAGTAAATCGTCACCTTCGCCAATTTGGCTGGTGATCCACTGCGAGAACATCATGTGGGCGGCGGCGTTGATGTCGCTGACGGCGTGGTCCTGGTCAGCGTAGTTCGGGTCGCCTTCGGCGGCGTCGAGGCCCTTGTCGGATCCGGGCCACAGCACCAGGAATCGGTACCACCGTCCGTAGAACGGCAGGTGGCGCATCGCCCAGCGCACGCCGTCGCCGACTTCGTCGTGGTACATCGGGTTGGGAAACATCCACTGCGCGGTGCGCTGGAATACGGTGAGGTGCTCGACCTCGTCGGCGATCGCCGGCGCGATCTGAAAGCCGCTGGCGCCGGCGCCGATGAGGGCGACCCGCTTGCCGGTCAGGTCGACCGAGTGGTCCCAGGCCGCCGAGTGAAACGACGGGCCCTCGAATGTGTCGGCGCCATCGATGTCGGGAAGGTACGGCCGATTGAGCTGACCGACCGCGGTGATGACCGCCCGCACACGCTGCGTGCTGAGCTGACCGTCGGCCGAGCGCAGCGACACGGTCCACATGCCGTCGTCGTCATTCCATTCGGCCGCGAGCACCTCGGTGTTCCACCGGATGTGTTCGTTTAAGTCGTGCTTGTCGATCACCTTCGTGAAGTAGTCGCGAAGCTCGTACTGCTCGGCGAAGAAATGCGTCCAGTCGTTGTTGGGTTCGAAGCTGTAGCAATAGAAATGGTTCGCGACGTCCACGCGGGCCCCGGGATAGCTGTTCTCCCACCACGTTCCGCCCGGCCCTGGATTCTTCTCCACGATGGTGAACCCGATGTTGGCCTGCTTCAACCGGATTCCCGCCAGGATGCCCGATTCGCCGCATCCGATCACCAGCACCGGGTGATCGTCGGTGCGGTCAGTGGTCAGGGCAGCCGGGCGGCGGGGGTCGATCCCCTCGAGGTCCAGCTCTTCGGAGACCAAGGCAAGGTAGTCGTCGGGGACGTGCTCGCAGGCCGTCCAGTCCATCATTTCCCGGATGAGTTCCGGGCTCAGCGGCTCCGGTTCGGGACAACCGCGGTCCCGGTAGTCGGTGATCACCGACAGCGCCTCGGTGCGCGCGCGGGCCTTGTCCTCCTCCGACATGAAGCCCTGCACCTCGTTCAGGAAGACGCCCATCTGCTTGAACTCGCGGATGAATCGGGGGTCGCCGGTGATGTGGACGAGCGACAGCAGCAGCGTGGGGATGCTGACATCCTGCAGCGCGGCCGCGATTTCCACGGTTGGCGTGGTGAAGGGCTGACCGGCGTAACGGCTGCGCATTGAATTACGCTACTCCTAGTTTCGTAATTGGCAGGATTACGCTACCCTCGCCGCCGAACCGGAATCAAGGCCCGCCGCCCGAGTTCACCAGACTCGGACGCGGTCCTCCGGCTTGACATACAGCGAGTCCCCCGGCTGGACGTTGAACGCGGTATACCACTCGTCCATGTTGCGGACGATCCCGTTGACCCGGAACTTGGCAGGGCTGTGGACGTCCGACAGCAGTCGGTTGCGCTCGGTTTCGGGCCGGCAGATCTCCTTCCAGCTCGCCGCGAAGGCGATGAAGAAGCGCTGGTCGCCGGTGAGGCCGTCGATGACAGGCGCATCTTTTCCGCCGAGGGACAGCTTGTAGGCGTCGTAGGCGATGCGTAGTCCCGCGAGATCGGCGATGTTTTCGCCGAGCGTCACCTTCCCGTTGATGTGGTTGCCCGGTAGTGGCTCGTATCCGTTGAACTGCGCGACGAGCTTGTCCGACTCACGCACATAACGCTCAGCGTCGACCGGTGTCCACCAATCGCGCTGCATACCGGTGCCGTCGCTCTTGCGGCCTTGGTCGTCGAACGCGTGGCTCATCTCGTGACCGATTGTGGCCCCGATCGCACCGTAGTTCGCCGCCGGATCTGCAGCAGGATCGAAGTTCGGCGGCTGCAGGATCGCCGCGGGAAACACGATGTCGTTGAGCCGCGGAGAGTAATAGGCGTTGTCGGTCTGCGGCGTCATACCCCATTCGGCGCGGTCGATGGGCTTACCCAACTTGCTGACGTTGTCGTCCCACCCCCACAGCGCCAGATTGTTCTCGTTGCCGACGAGGTCGTCCGCATGGATCGTGACCGTCGCATACGACTTCCACTTGTCCGGGTAGCCGATCTTGGCGACCAGTGCTGCCAGCTTGGCCTGGGCTTCTTTCTTGGTTTCGGGTGCCATCCACGAAGCGGCGTCGATGCGCTTGCTGTATGCCGTGCGGAGATTTTCAACCAGCGCGCGCGCCTTATCGCGGGTCTGCTGGCTGAAGTGTGCGGCGACGTAGAGTTCACCAACCGGGTCGCCGAGTTCGTTGCTCGCTCGAGTAACACCGCGCTTTTCTCGCGGTGCGCGCTGCTGGGCGCCCGCAATCGTTCGGCCGTAGAAGTCGAACAGCTCATCGGCGAACGGTGTCGAAAGCTCGCCACCGTATGCATGGAGGACGTGGTAGCGCATGTAGGCCTTCCACGCGTCCAACGGCTCGGTGGCGAAAAGCGCTGCGGTCTTGTGCAATACGTCGGGCATGCCAACCTGGAAATCGGTGGCGGCCGGCAGCTTCAGCGTGTCGAACATCTCCCGCAACGGCGCGCCCTGCGCGAGCTGCTCGACTTGAGCGCGCGGCATGATGTTGTTCGTCTTGGTGACGTCGCGCTCCTCCTCGCGGGGCACCTGCACCTCTGCCAGCTTGGTTTCCAGCGCGAGCAGTTGTTCGGCCTGCTGCTGCGAATCCGGGTAGCCGGCGAGGCCGAACAGCCGGGCCGCATGCGCAACGAATTGGTTGCGCAGCTCGACCGACTTCGGCGTCGGTGTTCACGTAGTAGCCGCGGTCACCGAGCGAGAGGCCGCCCTGCGAGATGTTGGGTATGTAGCGGGTCGGGTCTATTCGGGTCGATGTCCACCGAGACCGGGAACGGGTCATCCACCTGAGTCTTGCCGTTGAACGACACGAGAACCGCGTTGAGGCCCGGCCTGTCGTTGATGCCGTCGACCGACGCCAGGAGGGGCCGGACGGGCTCGACGCCTTTCTTGTTCAGTAGGGCCTCGTCCATGTACGACGAGTAGAGGTCGCCGATCTGCTGTGAGATCTCGCCTGCGGGCGCGTGTTTGGCGGCGGCAGCCTCGACGATCGCCTTGAGGTCGGCGTCGAGCTGGTTCTGAATATCGAGGCTGGTGCCCGCGCACACCCTGTCGGGAGGAATCTTGGCGCCTAACCGGATCAAGGGCTCGGGTGTTCTGCACGAGCATACTTCCCGACGGTGCGTCGCTGATCACCACGGTGCCTTGCCACTCGGGTCCATGCCGACGCTGATCTCGAACTTTGTCCATCTGGACCCTTCAAGTACAGGTGTTGATCCACGGTGAGCATGTTGAGGTTGACGACGTCGAGATTGTCCGTCTGCCCGCCGCACGCGGCGAGCAGCGGCATGGCGAGCAGGAAGCCTGTCGCCACACCCAGTGCAAAGCTCTTCGCAGGCAACGCCGGTCGGCGTCGACTGACTAGTTCGGTCATGGCTTGTCCGGTCGAGAAATGACGATCGACCCAGGTTAAGCTGTTCACCCCTTGTGCGAAACGTCCTCGACCAGACCACCATCAACGACGAATTCGGCCGCGGTCGCATACGCAGACTCGTCGCTGGCGAGGAAGAGCACGAATGTCGACACGTCCTGCGGCTCCCCCGGCCGTCCCAACGGGATATTGAGCGCATCCTGGGGAAGCTTCTCGGTCATCGCCGTGCGGATGAACCCCGGATGAATCGAGTTAACCCGAATGTTGTTGGCCGCCAACTCGAGTGCCGCCGACTTGGTCAGACCGCGGACCGCCCATTTGGACGTCACGTAGCCGTGCACCCAGGCGGCGCCGCGCAGGCCCTCAATAGATGAGATGTTGATGATCGAGCCGCCGCCCGCCGCGGTCATCGGATCAATGACGGCCTGAATGCCCAACAGTGTGCCGGTGACGTTGATGTCGAGGACCCGCTGCCACTTGCTCAAGTCGAACGTCTTGAGTGGCCCGTAGTTGATGATCCCGGCGTTGTTGACCAAGACGTTGAGCTTCCCGAATTCCTCGACCGCCACCGCGGCTGCGGCCGCCCAGTCCGCCGGCTTTGTCACGTCGAGGTGCGCGTAGCGCGCCGCGTCCCCCAATTCGGAGGCCAGCGCGGCACCCTCGTCGTCGAGGATGTCGCCGATCACCACCTTGGCACCCTCGGCCACCAGTAAGCGGGCATGGGATGCGCCCATCCCCCGCGCTCCGCCACTGATCAGAGCGACTTTTCCAGTCACGCGACCCATGTCGGGTCACGCTACCGCAGGGTTTAATAGCTATTCGGAGGTGAGCATTGTGGCTCCGCTACTGACGGCCTGTAGTGGATTTCTGCTCGCCGTGTTGTGGATGGACCTCATGTTCGATGTTCAGGTACTTCGACACCGCGCGGACGTCCCCGAACCCGCCCTCGCCTCCATCTCCGCGTACTATCGCAGGGCGACAACCACCTCGCGGCCGATGAGCCGGCTGATCGTCGTGTTCATGCTGATCCTGTTGGCCGCGTTAGGGTTTCAGGCCGCCCATGGCCGCGATCCGGGCTGGCTGTTGGTCGTCTCAGCGATTCTGGCGGCTGTCCCGGTGCTGCTGGCGCTCACGCACACGGTGCCCTCCGCGGTTCGCCTCGGACAGCGCACCGACGCTCTCGCCGAACAGTCCCGTCTGGCGAGGGCGATCTGCCGGGATCACTTCGTCTGCGCCGGCAGCATGCTGGCGTTTTTGGTGCTGTGGGCCGCGCACAGCGTGGCGATCTGACCTCTCTGGCCACCCCGAGGGGCAGCGTACTAAACTAGAACACGTTTCAATTCCGTCTGAGTCGGTCTAGCTTTCCCCAGGAGTAGGCATGCACACCGCCATTTGCGATGAACTCGGCATCGAGTTTCCGATCTTCGCCTTCACCCACTGCCGCGATGTGGTCGTCGCGGTCAGCAAGGCCGGCGGTTTCGGCGTGCTCGGCGCCGTCGGCTTCACACCTGAGCAGCTCGAGATCGAGCTCAACTGGATCGACGAGAACATCGGCGACCACCCCTACGGCGTCGACATCGTCATCCCGAACAAGTACGAGGGCATGGACTCCCACCTGTCGGCCGAGGAACTCGCCGAGACGCTGCGCAAGATGGTGCCGCAGGAGTATCTGGACTTCGGCAAGAAGATCCTCGCCGACCACGGCGTGCCGGTCGAGGACAGCGACGGCGACACGCTCCAGCTGCTCGGGTGGACCGAGGCGACGGCCACACCGCAGGTCGAGGTGGCGCTCAAGCACCCGAAGGTGAAGATGATCGCCAACGCCCTCGGAACTCCGCCGGCCGAGATGATCAAGCACATCCACGAGGCCGGACTGAAGGTTGCCGCGTTGTGCGGCTCCCCCTCGCAGGCCCGAAAGCACGCCGACGCGGGCGTCGACATCATCATCGCCCAGGGCGGCGAGGCCGGCGGACACTGCGGCGAGGTGGGCTCAATTGTGTTGTGGCCGCAGGTGGTCAAGGAGGTGGCTCCGGTCCCCGTCCTCGGCGCGGGCGGCATCGGCAGCGGCCAGCAGATCGCCGCGGCGCTGGCGCTGGGCTGTCAGGGTGCGTGGACCGGTTCGCAGTGGTTGATGGTCGAGGAATCCTCCAACACCCCGGTTCAGCAGGCGGCCTACATCAAGGCCGGCAGCCGCGACACAGTGCGGAGCCGGTCCTTCACCGGCAAGCCCGCCCGGATGCTGCGCAACGACTGGACCGAAGCCTGGGAGCAGCCGGACAACCCGAAGCCCCTCGGCATGCCGTTGCAGTACATGGTTTCCGGCATGGCGGTGCGGGCTACCAACAGGTACCCGAACGAGTCCGTCGACGTGGCATTCAACCCGGTCGGTCAGGTGGTTGGGCAGTTCAGCAAGGTCGAGAAGAGCGCAAATGTGATCGAGCGCTGGGTGCAGGAGTACCTCGCGGCGACGACGCGGTTGGACGAACTCAACGAGGCCGCGGCAGTCTAAGCCGCCGTTTGATCACTCCAGGTCTTCGCCTTCGTGACCGGTGAACACCTCTTTCACCCGGTCGACTGCGTCGGTCGCGATCTCGACTGAACTCTGCACGATGCCGCTGGCGCCGCCGGCGACGTCACCGCGGATGATGGCGGTGACGTTTTCGACGATGTCCGAAGACTTTTCGACGGCATTGATCGCGATGTCCCTGACCGCGTCGACGGCATCTTTGGGATTGAAGGCCATCAGGGGCTCCTGTTCCTAGAAGTTCCAGGCGACTGCTTGCTTAAACTCTAGTAGTTGACCAGGCTCCGCCAGTATTCCTCCGGTATCTCCTTGCCGGAGCGCAGTATTCGTGCCAACCCGACGGCCATCGCGATTCCGAGCAGGCCCAGCCATAAGCCCGCCAGCGCGATGACCGCCCACAGCACGGCGGTGACCGTAGGCCACGGCGACAGCACGGCGAGAACCGGCGCGAAGAAGAAGCCCGTGCCGATGTACCACGCCGAGCCGGCGCGATCGGACGCCAGAACAAACCGCAGCCAGCGTGGAACCGGGGATTCAACGGGCGCGTCGTTGCGCATGAGTCCAGGTTATCCGGACGGCGGGAAGAACCCTGCCCCGGTGAACCAGCCGGGTTGCCAGCCCTGGGCGCCCAGGCACAGCATCGGCAGCCCATCGGGGGTCTGTGCCGCGGATTGCGGGCCCGGACACGGCGCACCGGTCTGCTGGACCCCGAACAGCGGGTAGGAGATCACCCAGTAGCCGGTGGTGGCGGCCGGGAACTGGTTCGGCGGCGGGAAATGACAGGCTTCGGCCTGCCCGCTGGGGCCGCGGCCGAAGATGAAGCGCTCATAGTTGTCGCACGGCGCGCCCAGCGACGCTTGCGGGTTCATGCCCGGCACGTCGCCCTCGTAGGCTCCCGCGACCGGTGCCAGGCCCATCGCGGCGCCGGCGATCGCCGCGGTGGCGAGTAGTTCGCGAATCATGTCCCACCCTCGCTGTCGTGCACGCGGCCTATACCGCCGGTGACCTGGAACAAAGCATAATCATTGTGGCGCGCGCCACAAGATCGGTACTCAACGGGGCCGGTAGGTGCAGATGAGGACGCCGGTGCCGGTCGCTGTTGTCGACACCAGCTCGAGCGGACGAGCCCGGCCGTCGTTGGGGAAGACTCGCTTGCCGCCCCCGAGCAGAATCGGCTCAATCATCAGCCGGAGTTCGTCGACGAGATCGTGCTCGACCAGCTGCGCTGCCAGCGACGCGCTGCCCATGACCTGGACGGCTCGCCCCTCTTGTGCGCGCAGCGCCCGGATCGCGCCGATCGCGCCCGCATCTGCAGAGACGGGCAGCAGGGTGGAACCGGGCCAATTGAGCTGGTCCGGGGTGAGCGTGCGGGATGCCACGTACTTCGGCATTTCGTTCATCCGGTCGGCGAACGGATCACCGGCGCGGCTCGGCCAGGCGGCGGCCATCGTCTGGAATGTGCGCCGGCCGAACAAGAGCGCATCGGTGCCGGCCAAGAGTTCAGCGACAGCCGCTCCCATGGTCTCGGGTTCGAAGTACCGCATAGACCAGCCGCCATGGGCGAATCCGCCGTCGATGTCTTCGCCCTGGCCGCCCGGGGCCTGCACGACCCCGTCCAGACTCATGAAGTCGCTGAGAACAATCCGCATCTGTTGCGCCCTTTCGGCTTGCCGCCATGCTTGCAATTCGCACCAGTTGTACAGACCGGCGCCCCGGGGAAACTCACCGCGGCTGCAACACGTTGCAATTCAGCTTCGCCGATCTTGCCGTAACGCTTCCCAACCGTGGCGTAGCAATGGTTTATTTGGCACTGGAAGACAACTAGACGGATTCGTATCGAGGAGTGGCCAGCATGCCAACCCCCAATCTGCCTCCCGGGTTCGACTTCACCGACCCGGACATCCACGCTGAACGCCTACCGGTGGAAGAACTCGCCGAGCTGCGGAGGACCGCGCCGATCTGGTGGAACGAGCAGCCCGACGGGGTGGGCGGGTTCGACGACGGCGGCTTTTGGGTGGTGTCGAAACACAAGGACGTCAAAGAGATCTCGCGGCGCAGCGACGTCTTTTCCAGTTTGGAGAACACCGCCTTGCCGCGCTACCGCGAGGGCACGGTCCGCGAACAGCGCGACACCGGCAAGTTCGTGCTGCTGAACATGGACGCTCCCCAGCACACCCACCTGCGCAAGATCATCTCCCGTGGCTTCACTCCGCGCGCCGTCGAGCGGCTGCGTGAGGACCTCCACGATCGTGCCCAGCGCATCGTCGAGGCCGCGGCGGCGGAGGGCTCCGGCGACTTCGTCGAACAGGTGTCGTGCGAGCTGCCGCTGCAAGCCATCGCCGGCCTGCTGGGCGTGCCCCAGGAAGACCGCATGAAACTGTTCCACTGGTCCAACCAGATGGTCGGTGACCAGGACCCGGAGTTCGCCCGCAATGACGCCATGGGCGCGTCGGTCGAGCTGATCACCTATGCGATGCAGATGGCTGCCGACCGGGCGCAGAACCCCGGCGAAGACATCGTCACGAAGTTGATCGAGGCCGACGTCGACGGCCACAAGCTCTCCGACGACGAGTTCGGATTCTTCGTCATCCTGCTGGCCGGTGGCCGGCAACGAGACCACCCGCAACTCCATCACCCAGGGCATGATGGCCTTCACCGATTTCCCGGACCAGTGGGAGCTCTACAAGAAGGAACGCCCCGCCACCACGGCCGACGAGATCGTCCGGTGGGCCACCCCGGTCACCTCCTTCCAGCGGACCGCGCTGGAGGACTACGAATTGTCCGGCGTACAGATCAAGAAGGGCCAGCGGGTGGTGATGGTGTACCGCTCGGCCAACTTCGACGAGGAAGTATTCGACGACCCGTTCACCTTCAACATCCTGCGCGACCCCAACCCGCACGTGGGGTTCGGCGGCACCGGCGCGCACTACTGCATCGGGGCCAACCTGGCGCGGATGACCATCGACTTGATGTTCAACGCGATCGCCGACACCATGCCGAACCTGGAACCGCTCGCCAAGCCCGAACGGCTGCGCTCCGGCTGGCTCAACGGGATCAAGCACTGGCAGGTGAACTACCAAGGCAATGGGGCGAAATGCCCCGTCGCACAGTAAGACACGGGTAGGGGGAAAATAACGTGCCAACGCATCAAGCGGTCCACGTCAAGTCCGCGGGCGCGCCGTTGGAGTTGGTCGAGGTCGAAACAACGCCACCGGCGCGCGACGAGGCGCGCATCAGCGTGCGCGCGTGCGGTATCTGCGGCACCGACGCTCACTTCGTCGCCGGCGGATTTCCAGGCATGTCATGGCCTTTGACGCCGGGGCATGAAATCGCCGGAACCATAGCCGAACTCGGCGAGGGCGTTGAGGGTTTCGCGGTCGGCGATCGTGTGGCGGTCGGGTGGTTCGGCGGGTGCTGCCAGCACTGCGATCAGTGCCGCAAAGGCCAATTCATTCACTGCGAGAACGGGAAGGTCCCGAGCTACCAGTACCCCGGCGGATACGCGGAGTCGGTGACCGTGCCGGCCAGCGCCATGGCCCGCATTCCCGCCGAACTCTCCGACGCAGAAGCCGCCCCCATGGGCTGCGCCGGCGTTACCACTTATAACGCGCTGCGGCACACTAAGGCCCTGCCCGGCGACCGGGTCGCGATCCTCGGCGTCGGTGGGCTTGGTCACCTCGGTGTGCAGTTCGCCCGGGCGATGGGTTTCGAGACCATCGCGATAAATCGCGGAACCGGCAAAGCCGATGACGCGCGAAAGCTGGGCGCGCACCACTACATCGACTCCAGCGCGAGCGACCCGGCTGAAGCGTTGAAGGCGTTGGGCGGTGCGGCGGTGGTGTTGGCGACCGCGGGCAACTCGGGGGCGATGGCGGCCACGGTCGGCGGAATATCGCCCCAGGGTGAGCTCGTCACCATCGGGGTCACGCCTGAACCGTTACCGATCAGTCCCATCCAGCTCATCACGCCCGGCGTCAGCATTGTCGGCCATCCCTCCGGAACAGCCAAAGATGTAGAAGACACAATGCATTTCGCGGTCCTGTCCGGCGTGCGGGCGTGGATCGAGGAGTTGCCGTTATCGCAAGCCGCGGAGGGCTATGCGGCGTTGGAGCAGGGCCGCGCGCACTACCGCACCGTGCTCACCATGTGATGGCCTGGACGCTCGACGCTTCCGACGGCGAATTGCAGCTCCGCACCGGTGTGACGGGCAGGGCCGCGCGCATGGGTCACCGGCTGACCATTGCAATGACGCGGTGGCAGGCCACTGTGAACTGGGATCGCGACGAACCCGTCAGCGCGGAGCTCGTCGTCGACGTCGATTCGTTCGAGGTGCTGCGCGGCGAGGGCGGCGTCAAAGGATTGTCCGGACCGGAGAAAGCCGTCGTGCGCTCAAACGCGTTGAGGTCGCTGAACGCCGGCCGGTTTCCTGAAATCCGATTCAGCGCTGACACTATCGACAAGACGGACAACGGGTATCGCCTCGGCGGGGCGCTGAAGATCCGGGGAAAGTCACAAGAGCACGTAATCGATTTGCGCACAGAGGATCTCGGCGATTCGTGGCGACTGTCTGCCGAATCCACCGTCCGCCAATCGGATTACGGCATCAAGCCGTTCTCGCTTCTCATGGGTTCGGTGCAAGTCGTCGACGAGGTGGCGGTTTCTTTCACCGCGGTCTACGGCTGTGAGTCCGAATCGCCGTAGGCGCCGGGTATGTGCTCGAGCACCCTCGCCACCACGGGTGGGTGACTGTCTGGGCTCGGCGGTGCGTCCGAAGTCGCGTTCTGTTGTTGCACCGGCGCCGCGGGCTGCGCCGCAGGCGCGGCGGGCGGCTGTATCTGTGACATGGGCTGTACCGCGTCCCGGGGCGCGTGCGGCGGCGCGGCCGGCGGGGCGACAGCTGCTTCGACGGGCGGCGTCGACGGGTGCGCCGGGTGCCTTGGCGTTGCGGAGGCGTTGTCGGGAGCCAACTGTAGGCCGATCGCCAGTGACAACGACGTGACGAAGGTGATCGCACCGGCGGCCAACGCCGTCACCGCGCCGGCATAGGAGAACCGCGCCGGCCGGGCGATCGGCTCGGGGGCGGACTCGCCGGCCGTCGCGAGAAGCAGCTGCTCGTCGGTGAACTCGGTGCTGGCCGCCGCCGCCAACGCCGCGCCGCGCGCGACCGTGACCTGGGCCATGCTTTGCGCGAAAACCGGTACCGGCAAAGTCTTTTCGAGTTGCCATGACAGGGCATTGATGTCGATTTCCGAACCGACCACGAGCACCCCCGACGGGCGCCATCCGTCGCGGTCGAACATTCCACTCAGCCAAGTAGTCAGCCCGTCAAAACCCCCGCGCACATGCTTGACGGCTGTGCGCGTCTCGCCGTCGTGGGCGTCGACCATGACGACGTTTGCCCACTCATGCTCGAGGATGCACACCGCGGTCTGCTCGTAGCCGATGACCGGCGCGATGGCTCGCGCCAGCGTCTCGACGGCTTCGAGGTAGCGAACGGGAACCACATTCTCGAAACCCGCGTCGGTCAATGCCTCCAACAACAGCGCGGCCTTCGCAGATGCCTCGTCGCTCCAGGTCACACCGACGACGCGCAGACGGCGATCGCTCGCGCTCGCCAGTGCCTCAACCCGCAGTACCTCGTCCGCCACCTGCTCCGCGGTGCTCACCGCACGCACGCCGCGTCCGCCGCGCAGTTTCAATTCGTGATGGTCCAGGATCGTGCCGTCTGCGCCGCGTCCGTCAGCGAGGACCCACCCGACGGTGGTCGGCGTGACTGATACCCCTAGTACCGCGTCCAAATTTGCACCTCAATCGATCCGGAACACCGACGCCCCCCGCCACACCGCCGCGCACCATGCGGCCCGCCGGTGCGGTGATTCGTGGGAGCCGGAACGGACCGGGTTAGCGTGGTCTCTCGGCTTGCTTCGTGAGAGCCTACGCGGTTGGCGCCAGTTGGGTAGCCCCGATCACGAAGACCCAGGTGACGCACAGCGACATATCCCGCGCGCGGGGGGCGCAACACGCCAAAACCGCTCAGCGGATTGTGCGGGGCCGTACGGATAGCCAAAAACGGAAACGCCATTTGCTTCACCGACACTTTGTAGCTTTTGGCGGCGGCTCCTGGGTTTGCCGGATTTTGGAGCGCCCACAAGGCGGCTAGCTGGCGATTCTCGCGACGTGCGGGCCCGCCGCGATGCTGCGGGCGAGCCTGGTACCGTCGCCGGTGCCCCAATATCACGGTTGCTGTATTCGTGGCGGTTACCGATACAAAACCGCGATTGGTCCGCGTCCGGATCGACATTTGGGCTATTCGCACGGTAAATTCCAGCCGAGAGTACGGCTCGAGCTAAGCCAGACATAAGACAAGGTGGCAGGTATGACAGACGTGAGCGAGAAGGTCCGGGCCTGGGGGCGGCGCCTGTTGGTCGGTGCTGCGGCGGCTATCACACTGCCGGGCCTGGTCGGTCTTGCCGGCGGAGCAGCGACTGCGGGAGCGTTCTCGCGGCCGGGTCTGCCCGTCGAGTACCTGCAAGTGCCATCGGCATCCATGGGACGCAGCATCAAGGTTCAGTTCCAAAGCGGCGGCGACGGCTCCCCCGCGGTATACCTGCTGGACGGGCTCCGCGCGCAGGACGACTACAACGGCTGGGACATCAACACTCCCGCCTTCGAGTGGTACTACAAGTCGGGGCTGTCGATCGTCATGCCAGTCGGCGGACAGTCCAGCTTTTACACCGACTGGTACCGCCCGGCGTGCGGGAAGGCCGGCTGCTCGACCTATAAGTGGGAAACCTTCCTGACCAGTGAGCTGCCCGGGTACCTGTCGTCGGAGAGGCACGTCAAGCCGACCGGCAGCGCCTCGGTCGGGATCTCGATGGCGGGTGCGTCGGCAATGAACCTGGCGAACTACCACCCCGCTCAGTTCGTCTACGCCGGTTCGCTGTCGGGTTACCTCAGCCCGTCCACCGGGCAGGGCTGGATCGGCCTGGCGATGGGCGATGCCGGCGGTTACAAGAAGGAAGACATGTGGGGCCCAGATAACGACCCCGCATGGCAGCGCAACGACCCGTTGGTCAACGTCGGCCTACTCGTCGAACACAACACCCGGCTCTGGGTGTACTGCGGCAACGGGACTCCCAACGAACTGGGCGGTGCCAACTTGCCGGCTACGTTCCTGGAGAGCAACTTCATGATCGGCATCAACAAGAAGTTCCAAGACGCCTACAACGCCGCGGGCGGCCACAACGCCGTGTTCAACTTCCCCGCCTACGGAACGCACAGCTGGGAGTACTGGGGCGCGCAGCTCAACGCGATGAAGGGTGACCTGCAGAGCTCGCTGGGCGCCACCCCCGGGGGCGGCGGCTAAGCCTCCCGTTTTGCCCCTCCTTTTTGAGGTCCGCTACTGCGCTCGACGGCCACCGTCGAGCGCAGTAGTGCGTTAAGGGGCCGGGAATTGGTTGGTGATGTCGATCCACCCGGATGGGTCGTTGCGGTGATCGTTGGTGTCGCGGCACTCGCCGTAGGCGCGCAGGATTCCCAGGGCCGGGTTGTCACCGTGCGGGTAAATGAGTGCGGTGACGGCGTCCTTCGAGACCGTCTTGCCGAACACGTGCTCGTTGGGGGGTAGGCCCTCAGTCCAGCCCCGGCCCACCAGGGTCGCCGCGATTGTCTTGAAATAGGTGTCGGGCCGAGCGCCTGCGGGCAGGGTGAAGGTCAGATAGATCGCACCTTGATAGGGAGGGTCGTTCTGGTTCTTACACGACATCAGCAGATAGCCGGCCGACTTCGTCTGCAGCCCGGCGAGGCGCACGACTTGTTTGGCCGCGTCGACCACCTGCGCCGCGGTCGCGTCGTCGCTGACCGGACTGGCGGGATGGTCGAGTTTCTCAGTCGGCGACGGGTGCAGCGCGCTCACCACCAGGAACGCCGTGCCCAACAGCAGCGAAGCCGCGAGCGCGGCAGTGATCAGCGCCCGAACTCGCGGCGCGCGCAACCAGTCTCCCCGGATAGCTATGTCTGCCAGGCTATCTCCCAAATGAGGCGAGCCGGACTGATCGCGCTGGTTGTCCTGCTGGCCGCACCGCAGGCGCGGGCGGACAGCACGAACCCGCTGACGGAGTTGGTCGACGCGGCTGCGGCGCGGTTGCAGGTGGCCGAACCGGTGGCGGCCTTCAAATGGCGGACGCACGGCTCCGTCGAGGATCCAACCCGCGTCGAGCAACAACTCACGGCATTGCGCGCCGACGCCACCGCCAAGCGCATTGACGCGGATTATGTCGCCCAGGTCTTCGGGGACCAGATCCATGCCACCGAGGCAATCGAATACAGCCGCTTTGCGGATTGGAAGCTCAACCCGTCCGAGGCGCCGGCCGCGGCACCGGATCTGTCCGCGTCCCGGTCGACGATCGATGCCCTCAACCAGACCATGCTGAGCCAAATGGCGCTGAACTGGGACTTGTTGCACTCGCCGGCATGCGCCGGCACGCTCGACGCCGCGAGCAAGGACGCCGTCGGCGCGCGCCGGCTCGACGACCTGTACCAACGGGCCCTGTCATTGGCGACGCGGTCTTATTGCAGTTAATAAATCTGCTTTAAAGCAAGCTTTATTTGGCATCTGACGTGCCGATTTCATTGCCATAGATTTCTTATCTCGCAATTTATTCGAATCAGTAACACTTCGGACACGCCGGCCGAAAAGCTTGACATGAAAAAACTCTGCAAGCCTCTCGCCGGCTCCCTCATGTTCGGCGGCTTCGTTGCAGCGTCGATGACAGTGTCCGACGGTGCGGCCAACGCCGCCCCCGCCGCCCCGAACTGGGACGCGATCGCGCAATGCGAGTCAGGTGGCAACTGGCATGCCAACACCGGAAACGGCGAATACGGTGGGCTGCAGTTCAAGCAAGGCACCTGGAACCAGTTCGGCGGAGTCGGTAACCCGGCCGCCGCATCCAAGGAGCAACAAGTCGCTGTAGCGAACCGGATTTTCGCTGAGGATGGCTTGGACCCCTGGCCGAAGTGCGGCTCGCAATCCGGTCTGCCCACTGCGTGGTATTCGCACCCCGCACAGGGCATCAAGCAGATCATCAACGGCCTGATTGGGGCTTCGGTCCCGCGCTGACAAGCCCTATCACCCAGCCCGAACCTGTGTTTGGATCAGGTCATGGAAGGTTCGGCGACGGTTCATATGGCGGCGTCCGCGGACAAAGTCTGGGACGTGATCGCAGACGTCCGCAACACACCGCGGTTTTCCCCGGAAGTGTTCGAGTCGGAGTGGGTGGGCGAGTCCACCGGCCCCGCGCTCGGCGCCAAATTCCGCGGGCATGTCAAGCGCAATGAGATTGGGCCGGTGTACTGGACCACGTGCGAGGTGACCGCCTGCGAGCCGGGTCGCGAGTTCGGTTTCGCGGTTCTCCTCGGTGGCAGAGCGGTGAATAACTGGCACTATCGATTGGCGCCAGCGGACGGCGGCACTGACGTCACCGAGTCGTTCCAAATGGCCCCGTCGGCGTTCAACAGCGTGTATTTCTGGCTGTTCGGCGGGTGGCTGCGGAAACGCCGCAACATCCGCGACATGACCAAGACGCTGCAACGCATCAAGGCCGTGGTCGAGGAGTGAAGTCCGTCTTCATTACCGGCGCGGGCAGCGGAATGGGCCGCGAGGGCGCCAAGCTGTTCCACGCCAACGGCTGGCGAGTCGGTGCGGTGGACCGCAACGACGACGGCCTGGCCGAATTGAGCCGCCAACTTGGCACCGAGCGACTCTGGACCCGCGTGGTCGACGTGACCGACAAGGCGGCGCTGGACACTGCGCTGGCCGATTTTTGCGCCGACAACGCGGGCGGCGGGCTGGACATGATGTGGAACAACGCCGGCATCGGCCAATCCGGCTGGTTCGAGGACGTGCCCTACGAGGACGCCATGCGCGTCGTCGACGTCAACTACAAAGCCGTGCTGGCCGGCGCCTACGGCGCACTGCCCTACCTGAAGAAGACCCCGGGCAGTCTGATGTTCTCGACGTCGTCGTCGGCGGGCACGTACGGCATGCCGCGGATCGCGGTCTATTCGTCGACCAAGCACGCCGTCAAGGGATTGACCGAGGCCCTCAGCGTGGAATGGCATCGGCTTGGTGTGCGGGTCGCCGATGTGCTGCCCGGAATGATCGACACCGCGATCCTCACCACGACACCGAATCATTCCGACGATGCCACGTCGAAGATGACCGCCGACGAGCTGCGCGCGACCGCGCCCAAGAAGGGCATGATGCGGATGATGCCCGCCAGCAGCGTTGCCGAGGTGGCCTGGCGGGCTTATCAGCATCCCACCCGGTTGCACTGGTACGTACCCAACAGCATTCGATGGATCGACCTGATCAAGGGCCTCAGCCCGGAGTTGGTGCGGCGCAGCATGATCAAATCGCTGCCCCGGATGATGCCGAAAGAATCGAGGTGAATCGGTGCACAACCGATTGATCGCGCGCGCCGCACTTGCGTTGGTCCTCGTCGGTGCCGTCGCGGGGTGCGGGGCGGCCCAAACGATCCCCCGCCATGCCGCCCGCCTGACCATCGACGGCAACACCCACACCACGCGTCCTCCCGCGTGCAGCCAAATGCAGGGCTACCGGACCCTCGATATCGTCGACCACGGTGCTGGCAACCTTGATGGACAGGTGGAAGCCGTCGTGCTGCTCAGTGGCGAGCGGGCCATCCCCCAGTGGGTGAAGATCCGCGACGTCGGCGGCTTCACCGGCAGCTTCTGGCAAGGCGGGGTGGGCGATGCGCACGTCGACCTGGCCCAAAACACCTACACCATCACCGGCAGCGCCTACGGCATCAACGACAGCAACCCCAACAAGACCATCACGACGGACTTCAAGATCATCGCCGAGTGCTGAGAAGCCTAGGCTTGTCGCTGTGAAGCAGAGATTGCACTGGCTTGCGATGCACGGCTTCATCCGTGGCGTCGCGAAGATCGGGGTCCGCCAGGGTGACGTGCAGGCCAGGCTGCTTGCCGATCCGGCAGTGATCGCCGACCCGACGGCCTTCTGCGACGAACTGCATTCGCAGGGACCGCTGAAGAAAGGCCGCACTGCTTATCTGGCCGTCAGCCATCCGCTCGCGCACGACGTGCTGCGATCCGACGACTTCCGGGTGCTGATGTACGGCGGTAACTTGCCGTCGCCGTTGCGCTGGTTGGAAGGGCGTTTCCGCGACGATCTTCTTCATCCGCTGCGTGCCCCGTCATTGCTGGCCGTCGAGCCGCCCGACCACACGCGTTATCGAAAGACGGTGTCGGCCGTGTTCACGTCGCGGGCGGTCGCCGCGTTGCGTGACGGCGTCGAGCAGACGGCGAGCACCCTGTTGGACCAGCTGGCCGGCCAGTCCGGTGACACTGAGGCTGTGGACATCGTCGAGCGGTATTGCTCGCAACTCCCCGTCGCGATCATCAGCGACATCCTCGGCGTGCCCGAGGATGAGCGCCAGCACGTCTTGGAGTTCGGGGAGCTGGCCGCGCCGAGCCTGGACTTCGGATTGCCGTGGCGACAGTACCGCAGCGTGCAGGACGGGATCGCCGGGTTTAGCTCCTGGCTCAAAGGCCATCTGGGCCAATTACGGCGTAATCCAAGCGACAACTTGATGAGTCAGTTGATCCAGGCTGCCGAAAGCGGTTCTGCCGAAACGTATCTCAGCGAGGAAGAGATTCAGGCGATCGCCGGATTGGTATTGGCCGCCGGGTTCGAAACCACGGTGAACTTGTTGGGCAACGGGATTCGCATGTTGCTCGACGCCCCCGAGCAATTGAACACGCTGCGCGAGCGTCCCGAGTTGTGGCCCAACGCCGTCGAGGAAATCCTGCGGCTGGAGTCACCGGTGCAACTCACCGCACGAGTCGCACTCGACGACACCGAACTGGCGGGCAGGCGGATCGAACGCGGCGAGTTCGTGGTGGTCTATCTGGCCGCCGCCAACCGTGATCCCGAGGTCTTCCCCGACCCGCATCACTTCGACATCGAACGCCCCAACGCCGGCAAGCATCTCGCGTTCTCCAGCGGCCGGCATTTCTGCCTCGGGGCCGCCCTCGCCCGCGCCGAGGGTGAGGTGGGCCTGCGCACGTTTTTCGAGCGCTTCCCCGAGGTGCGGTCCGCCGGTGCGGGCAGCAGGCGGGACACCCGGGTGCTACGCGGGTGGTCGACGCTGCCGGTGAGGCTAGGGCCCGCGCGGTTGATGGTGTCCCCCTAAGTTAGCGCGAGCAGCCGCAAAATCCCCTAAACGCTCGTGTCACGCGCTTTTGCGACTGCTCGCGCAACGTTAGGCGAGATAGCGGCCGAACCAGTCCAGCATTCGCTGCCAGGCATCGGCTGCCGCCGCCGCGTTGTAGCGCGGGCCGGTGTCGTTGAAAAACGCATGGTCGGCGTCGGGTTCGACCACTATCTCGTTGACCAGCCCGACCCGAGCCAGGGCCGCCTTGGCGGCCGCCCGGGACCCGGTGATGCGGGTATCCAGGGCGCCGTAGATAGCCAGCACGGCAGCCTTGGATCCGGCGAAGTTGGGGTTGTCGGGAAAGGGCCCGTAGAACGGGAGCGCAGCCGAGACGCCGAGCGCTCCGTCGCCCAGCAGTTGCCACACCAGACCGCCGCCGAAGCAGAAGCCCACCACGCCGACCTTCTCCCCCGGAGCGCGCAGTTTTAGTTGCGCGACAGCGGAATTCAGATCATGGATGAACTGCTCGGGCGCGATTGCACCCAACGCCGCGGTGGCCTGACCCGGGCCGGCGAAGGCTCCGGAGCCACCCCGCTCGGACAGCAGGTCGATGGCCATCGCCGAGTAGCCTGCCCCGGCCAGGCGGCCCGCCACCGACCGCACCCAATCGTTCAGACCCTTATTCTCGTGGATGACCAGCACGGCGCCCTTGGAGTCGGCCGCTTGCGACCACGCCGCCTGCAGCTGGCTGCTGGGCCCGGGCCAGGTGATCGGTTGGGTGGGCAGCGTGTGGGCCATTCCCGGTGGCTGCGGCGGCCCGGGCGGGCCGGTGGTGTACGACGAGGCCGGGGTGGAAGCTTGCTCGGGTTCCTCGCTACAGGACGCGATGAGCGCCGCCGAGGCCGCCGTCGTCAACCCGAGCAGGCCAAGCCTTCTCATCGCTTCGCGGCGGGTGAGCAAACCGTCGACATGATCGGTCGCGATCTCTTCGGCGAGGTATCGCTGCAGTGGAGTCACTGTGGCGAGTATGCGCCCGAGGCGTTGACAGCGGTCCCGCGGCCGGGTGTTATAGGCAACTATGACAGAGGTTTCTATGAATGCGGTCGAGACGGCGGCGGTACTCGGGCTTTGGCAGGCGCTGTCGCGTCGGGACTGGGACGCGGTCAAAACGTTCTTATCTCCGGATTGTCTGTACGTCGACATGCCGGTACCCGCCCTGGCGGCGCGTGGTCCCGACGACATCGTCAAGCGGCTTCAGATGGGGCTTGCCCCCCTGGCCGGCTATGAGAATCACGACGGCGTGCTGGTGTCCAACGGCTCCGACGTGATTTATGAGCATTCCGAGACCTGGACATTCGAGACCGGCGAGCAAGGCGTGCTCCGCTTCGTCACCGTCCATAAGGTGGAGGACGGGAAAGTCACTGTGTGGAAAGACTATTGGGACATGAACAGTCTCGTCAGCTTCGCGCCTCCGAACCATTTCGAGAAGCTGGCAAACGGCGATGTGAGCTGGGTGTTTGATGCTTCAGGCCTGGTCTGAAGAACCACTCTTGGGAAGCGCTTTATTGTTCGTTATTCGAGATGTATAACGCAGTACGTCACACTATTCGCGTGTCCGAACATTTGTCAGATCTCGCCGAGCTAGTTTCGTCTTGGTAGCGGGCCCTGGGGCTGAATGCATTAGCCGCGGCTGAACCGACCGCCTAGAGGACAAGCAACCATGTGACTCCGGCCCCACTAGGCGGGGATTGCTTGCCGCTTACGAAACCAGGACTCGGTATACCCAAAAGGCCCTTGCGGTTCTAGCCCGTTCAGCATGGCCCGCCCCCCGTTGGGGGGCGCGGACTTTCGGGCCCAGAAGTTCCGACAGAATTGGCCCTCCGCTCCGTAATCGGGGCTCGCCTGGCATTCGCCCATTGGGTATCTGGGCGTGGCGTCAGGGGGCGGGGATTGGTCGATGCAAGCCTGGTGGGCAGCGGGATCGGCGATGTTGGCACAGGGATCATCGGCGTGTGCTTGTGCTGGTGGAATGCAGAGGGGTGCCAGTGCTATCACCGCTGCCGCCAACGCGCCCAATAGTGCGTTCTTCATCAGCTTCCTCTCCTGACCCGTAATGGGCGTCGTCATGTCGCGTCAACCAGATACTGCGTCGCACTTTGCGATGAGCCGGCACTGCCGCTGCTTCGGCTCCCAACGCATCGGCCTGGCCCTCGTCTCATCCGCCTGATGGAGGTCGTCGCATGATGGTGCCGGGGATCGGCGGTCCATAGCCCTTCTCGTCGGGCTTGTCCCGTTGGGCTTTGCGTGCTCCCGGTGGCATCGGCGGGACGAACATCGGGATTAGTGGAGTGCCGTCGGCTGCTGTTGCCACCAACGGTGCCTCTGCGGCCGCCAGCTGGATCGGGGAGGTGACCGCCGACGGCGGGACCACAAGGTTGCCGACGTACATGCCGTTGCCCAGAGAAGCGGTGACAGAAGCCTGCACTGCACTGGCCTCAGCGGCGGCGGGGGCATAGAAATTGGGAGCCCCTCCCACGGCCTCGGGACCGGTGAGGTTGTAGGCAATGGCCAGGTTGCGGGGGGTGGGGGCCAGGGTGTCTGGGTACTGACCGGGCAAGAAATCATGACCTCCAGTGAATGAACTGATCAAGTTGAACGGGAACCCGCTCTGGATGACGCTCTCCTCGTGGACAAGCAACAACGCGATGGTGGGATTGGTGACAATCGAATCCAGGATGGGGATGTTGATGGATTGTGCAGTGGTTACCGCCGCGCTCTGCGCGGCCATGCCAGTTGGGTTGGTGGTCGCGGGAGGAGGCGTGAACGGCTTTAACGTCATGGTCTGCAGCCTGCTTGCGTGATAGCCCAGCATGGCGGTGGTGTTGTCCGCCCACATCTGCATGTACTGGGCCTCGGTGGCGGCGATGGCGGGGAAGTTGATGCCGAAGAAGTTGGTCGCGAGCAGATGAGCCAGCCATGTGCGGTTGGCGGTGACCACGCTGGGATGCACGACAGCTGCCTCGGTGGCGGCGAACGAGCTGGCCATGGTGGTAGCCGCCATCGACATCTGAGCGGCCTGGGCCGCGGTGGTGTGCATCCAGCCCACGTAGGGGATGGTGGAAAGGGTCATCGCCATCGCCGATGGTCCCTCCCAGGAGATACTCGCCACGGTGGCGGTGTAGTCAGCGGCGGTCTGTTGAAGCTCGATCGCCAGCTGGCGCCAGACGTTAGCAGCGGCGAGCAATGATCCGGCCCCCGGCCCTGAATGAATCAGTGCTGAGGTGATCTCGGGAGGAGCCCAGAAGTCCACGCCTACCCTGTCAAAGCTCGGAGTCGATAGTCCTCATCGTCTTTATCGTCGTTGTGACGGCTGCCGTTACGCTGCGGCGCACCGAGGCCATCCTATGCCAGTAACGCGGCAATCAGCGGATTGTATGGCGCACCGCCGAGGCCGATGTCGAAGCCAGGCCGAGTTACTTGCCTGCCGGTCCACCATCACTAGTTGCTGTCGTCTGGCTGGATGTTGTGGGGCGCGCTCGTCGCCGTTCAGGTAACGGCGTACATCGCGCATGCCCGGCCGTTCCTGCCGGTGACGTCCGGTCGTTCGATGGCGCAACGCGCGGACTAATTCCTCTGGGCAACCCCGCAGCGTCCCATCACGAGAGGGTCGCACTCGGCACCCGTAGCACTGGCGAAACCACGAAGCCATTTTGACGAAACAACACGCCACCAGAATCACTGACTATGGGCCGCCGCTGCACCATGCTCGGCAGTGGTAACGCGGTAGCCATTAGTGGGCAGGTGAGGAAAAACTGATGAAGAAGGCACTAATGGCCGCGTCGGCGGCAGCATTAGCACTGGCACCCCTCTGCATTCCTCCAGCACAAGCACACGCCGACGATCCCTGTGTCAGGATCACGGATGCCGCTGCCCACCAGGCTTGCATCGACAAATTCGCGCGAGTTAACCCAATGCGCAGATACCCCCTGGGCGATTGCGAGGGGGCGAGCCCCATCGACGGACAAGTGGGCCAAGTTTGTGGGTAAGGTGTCACATCTGATCGAGAACTCTTCGGCCAGAACTTACGGACGGCGTCTCTGCCCCGGCGCCGCGGCCATCGCGGCAGGAAACTAAGCCAGACTTCAAGGTGTGATTCCGAACTGCTCACCCGACGCGCTCCAGCTAAGCCGCTCGTTTGGACTCGCGCACTCGGACCCGCCGACGGTCTTCCCCTTGATCGTGGTGGGTCAACAGTCACTCGCTGTCCGACGATTCGGCAAGTTCGCGGTAGACCGTTGCTCTGCTCACTCCCAGCGTTGCGGCTATCGTGACCGTTGACTCACCGCAGGCGTGCATCCGCGGCGTTCGAATGTGACACCAGCGGGCACCACCGAGCGGCTATTCTGCTCGCCCGGTCAGTCATTGAGGCCACCGCGAAGGATAAGGGCGTCGAGGAAGGCAATCTCATAACGATAGATTGACCAGCTGTTGGCGGCCGGGCGTACCCGTCCGCACATCCAAGCGATCGCCCACAATCTGCGGGATTACGGGAACGATATGGCGCACGGCGACTTCGTTGCCCCGTGTCGGCGGAGGAATCTTGGCTCGTCATCAAGCTAATGGGCGAGATCCTTGACGAGGTGTACCAGTCGCCGGCGAGGCCTATTGGGACATGAACAGTCCCGTTGCCTTCGCGCCGCCCAAACACTTCGAGGCGTTGGCGACTGGCGACACCAGCTGGATATTCGATGCTTCGGGGTTGGTCTGACAGAAGTTCTACCGGCCCCGTTATCTGGCTACCTGAGGATCGCAACGACCTGCTGTAGCGGATCGGACGACGTCGAAATTTCACCGGCGTAGGGATGCGCCAGTTCCAGGATGAGGAACAGGTTCGCCGCGACGATTAGGCCGACGATGGCCACCATCGGGTAGTGGATTGCGGGCTTTTCGACGCCGTAGACGATGACGGTGCCCATGACCATCGCACTGGTAAGGAAGATGACGGACCACAACGGCCAGGACGGGCCGGTGTTTTCGCGGGCGGTCAGCAGTCGGACGGTTCGAGCTTGGCTCATCTTGTCGAGATTCGAGTATGACGTCGCCAGGAAAGTCTTCTGCGTGTCTGTCGCCGGATTGACCTGTTGATACGCGGTATACAAGCGAGCTAGAGCGGCGTCGGCTTCGGGCGCTCGGCCTTCTTGGTTCCACTCGGCGATGGCGGTGCGGGCGTAGTCCAGCAGGCTCGTCCGGATGCGTGTGCCGTCGGCTTTCTCGAACACATTGAGGTCTCTTGCCATCTGGGATGCCTCGGCGCCTTCGGCGCGCGCGTTTGCGTCGGCAGTGTTGATTTGACTCCACATTGACGAAACCACGAAGCCGATGAAGAAGGCGTAAACGAAGCCGATGAACCCGTAGGTGAACCTGGTGACATCGTTGTGCTCGTCACCGGTGAGGGCGGGAAATCGATGACGAACGTACCACTGGATGAGGACCGCTCCGCCCGCGACGACGATGACTAGACCAGTGAGAAGCGACCAGGACGGCACGTGACTGACGATCCACCGACTCATCGACCACTCCTCGAGGCGCGTTGCTGAACATAACTCGAGAAGAAAATTACAGGCCCAGCTCGTCTGCTAGCGCGCGCACGCGGCGCTCGATGTCGTCTCGGATGGATCGCACGTCGGCGAGCGGCAGGCCGGCGGGATCGGGCAGGACCCACTCTTGGTAGCGGCGTCCGGGCAGGACCGGGCAGGAGTCGCCACATCCCATGGTGACGACTACGTCCACGGCTTCGAGCATGTCCATGGTCCACTGCTTGGGCTGCTCGCCGCCGATGTCGATGCCCATTTCGGCCATGGCTGCGATAGCGGCGGCGTTCACCTCTTTGGCCGGTTCGGAGCCGCCCGAGTACACCGTGGCACGGTCACCGGCGACGTCTTTGAAGAACCCCATTGCCATTTGGGAGCGCCCCGCGTTGTGGGTGCACAGAAACAGCACGGCAGGTTTCGACTCGCTCATTCCTTGGCTTTCTGCGCGACCAATGGTTGGAATCGTTTGCGCAGCAACAGCGATACGTAGACAAGTGCGACGAGGACGGGGACCTCAATCAGCGGGCCGACAACACCGGCCAGCGCCTGACCCGAGGTCGGGCCGTAGGTAGCGATCGCCACCGCGATGGCGAGTTCAAAGTTGTTGCCCGCAGCGGTAAACGCCAATGTGGTGGTGCGCTGATACCCGAGTCCGAGCACTGTCCCGAGCACATAGCCGCCGCCCCACATCACCGCGAAGTAGGCCAGTAACGGGAGGGCAATGCGGAACACGTCGAGCGGGCGACTGATGATTTGCTCCCCTTGTAGCGCGAACAGAACGACGATGGTGAACAGCAGCCCGTAAAGCGCCCATGGGCCGACCTTGGGCAGGAACCGTGTTTCGTACCAGGATCGGCCCTTGGCCCTCTCGCCCAACTTTCGCGACAGGTAACCCGCCAGCAGCGGAATGCCGAGGAAGATCAGCACCGACTGCGCGATCTGCCATGGCGATGTGCTGATCGAGGTGGTCTCGAGTCCCAGCCAACCCGGCAGGATCGACAGGTAGAACCATCCGAGGACGGCGAACATGACTACCTGAAAAATTGAGTTCAGCGCGACCAGCACGGCAGCGGCCTCCCGGTCACCGCAGGCGAGGTCGTTCCAGATGATGACCATGGCGATGCAGCGTGCAAGTCCGACGATGATCAGGCCGGTCCGGTATTGGGGTAGATCCGGGACGAGCAGCCAGGCCAACGCGAACATCAGCGCGGGACCCAGCACCCAGTTCAGGAAAAGCGAACTCGCCAAAAACCTTCGGTCACCGGTGACGGTATCGAGTCGGTCATAGCGGACCTTCGCGAGCACCGGATACATCATGACCAGCAGGCCGAGGGCGATGGGCACCGAAATGCCGTCCACTTGAACGCTATTGAGGGCCACGTTGAAGCCGGGAACCAGCCGGCCCAGCAGCAGACCACCGATCATCGCCAAGCCGATCCACACCGGTAGGAATCGGTCGAGCGTCGAGAGTTTGCCGACGACGACCGGCCCGTCGTCGCTGGCCGGCTGCTGCGTCACGTTGTTGCGTTAGACGTGCCGAAGGTGTCCGCGTCGGCGAGGACGGTGTAGACCTCCCACTTCTCACCCGCCGGGCCGGTCACCCACACCTTGTCTTGTTTCGCGAAGCAACAGGTGCTCCCGATTTCCTCTTCGGTGAGCATGCCTTCGTCGGTCAGGCGGGCAATCTCGGCATGGACCGACTGGCTGGACTCGACCTCTACGCCGAGATGGTTGAGAGTGCCTCCGTGGCCGGGATTTTCGATCAGGACGAGCTTCAACGGCGGTTCGGCGAGGGCGAAGTTGGCATACCCCGGCTTCACCTTGGCAGGCGCAGCGTTGAACAGCTTTGAGTAGAAGGCGATCGCCTGGTCGAGGTCATCGACGTTGAGGGCGAGTTGGGCGCGGGACATGGGCTCTCCCCTACCTTTGTGGCTTATATCGAAGTTGCTATAGGGCCGATCTTGCCCACCTTTTCGATATTTGTCAACAAGGTGTGGCATCATGGACATGTGCCGAAGACTTTGCCCGAGTTGGACGTTTCAACGCCGGTGTGCTGCGCGCCCGTCGCTGCCGGCCCGATCCGCGACGACGCGGCGCTAGAGATCGCGCTGCGGCTCAAGGCTTTAGCCGATCCGGTGCGCGTCAAGCTGATGTCGCTCTTGTTCAGCAGCAGCGCCGGTGAGGAATGCAGCTGCGACCTTGCGGCAGCGGTGGGGGTGGCCGAGTCCACTGTCAGTCATCACCTGTCGCAGTTGCGCAGGACAGGGTTTGTTGAGTCCGAACGTCGCGGAATGAACGTCTATCACCGTGCCCGCCGTGAATCGCTTGTCGCTCTGTGTTCGGTTCTAGACCCGAGCTGCTGCCGCTGACGCTCGGGAAATCCCAAGCGCGGGGCCAATGTTCGTACCGTCCTAGTGGCCTAACCCGGGCAATAGGTTGACTCCGCGAGGCCTACCATCGACGTGACATCGTCGAGCGACAGGCCCCGCGGGGCCAGGATGTCATGGACGTCCTGCGCGATCGCGTCCGGCGTGTAGCCCCACCTCTTGTCGTAACAAATGAGGTGTGCCACGGCGATGACGGCCTCTTCGCGGTCCGGCGGGAAATTGACGCCGAGAGCACGCAATTGCGCGAGGTATGCGTCGTTCGTGGGATCGGCGCCCGCGGTCGGCGCGAAAGTAGCCAGCGCCGCGCCGGCCAATACGGGGACGGTTAGCTCGGACAGCCAGCGACGTGAGGGCATGTGATCGCTACTTTCTTCTTGGCGCCGACCTTGCCGACACCACTTTAGGCGATCACTAATGCCAAAATGGTGTCCTTAAAACGAGAATTGGAAACCGTCGATGCTGATCGATCCCCCGGTGATTACCGGTGTCCCCCCATCGGTAACTTTCCCGGTCAACGACAGCCCTTCGCTGCCAACTGGAGTGCGTGCACTGAGGGAAGCCGAGAACCCGCCGGTGTCAGCAACGCGCACGCTCCCGTCGCACGTCAACCAGTTCACGTGACCCAATGGAGTATTGAAGGCGCCAGTTGCGCTCACGGTCTCCCCGACCACCCCGCCGGCATTGATCGGAGTCCCGGTCGCCAACAACGTCGTCGTGGGAGCAAACGGAGTGTGTGCGAGTAGAGAAGCGCTGAACCCGCCGTCGGAAGAGGGGCGCACGCTCCCGTCCACCGTCAACCACTTCACGGTACCGAGCGGAGTTTGAAATGTGCCCGCTGCATTCACGTTCGAGCCGGAACTGGTCGCGGTCGAACTAAACGATAACGCCGGATGAAACGGAGTGTTTAGACTCACATTCCCATTTGCGCCCGTCGCGGACTCGCTGAATGAATACGAGAGGGGACCAAAATTTCCGCTGAAGTTGGTGGTGCTTGCCGCTTCGGTGCCAACATACTGGGCAGCCCCGCCATTCAACAGGTTCACGAAGGCGTCGTGAAAGGCCGCCGCCTTGGCGCTGGCGGCGTGGAATCCTTGAGCATGCGTGCCAAAAAGTGCGGTGATGGCCGCCGATATCTCATCGGCGGCCGGGGCCGCGATCGAGGTCGTTTGGGTCGCCGCCGTTGCGGTCGCGCTACGCAGCGCAGATCCGAGGTCCGCCAAGTTTTCACTCGCGCCTGCCACGATGTCCGGCGCAATGCTCAGTAGCGACATCATTCCCCTCCTTCGTCGAACAACCTCGCTAAACAAAACGCCCAAATATTTGGCGATGGCGAGATCGTAAGCTCACGATCGAATTTGCGCAGACATTTAGCAGAATTCGCGGTCCTCTGCACGGCGACCCTGCTCTAACCATGGCCGAACGGAAGGCCGCACACCAGCTAAATCGATACCGCCCGGAGGCAGTGCCCGGGCTTATGTGGGCTTGCTCATGACAGTGAACCGAATTCTGCTACCCGCGTACGGGAAAATCCCGAGATTCGTGACAATCGGTTTGCTATTTTGCGCGTTTGCGTTCGCGACGCGCCTCAACCACGGTTCACACCCAAAGCGGCGGGGGCCGCCACCCGCCGAACACCTTCTCGAGGTGTGCGGCGACGGCCAGCGCCGTGGCGTCCTGCCATGGCCTGGCGACGATTTGGACGCCGATCGGCAGCCCCTGGCGGGACGTGCCGCAACGCACCACCGCGGCGGGCCATCGGGTGATGTTGTGCACCATCAGATGTGAGAAGTCGTCGACTTCCACCAGACCGTGATGATGCGGTTTGGCCGGAGTGGGCATCGCGGGGCAGAGGATGACGTCGTAATCGGCCATGAATTCCAGCATTTCGACGCGGTACTGATCGAGGTCGGCGAGGCGGCGTCGGGCATCGGTCACGGACAACTCGACTTGGCTTGCCTGGGTGCGGAATTCGGCCAGCTCTTCGGACGGTTCGGTAATGCCGAGTGATCCCAGGACTTCTTCGAATTCGCGTCCTGCGTCACCGCCGAGGAAGACCGAGGTCCAGAGCAACTCCATGGTGCGACCAAGGCAGCCGGGGGTTGCGCGCTGGACGTGCGCGGCCACCTCCCCCACGGCGTCGGCCGCGGCGGTAACCACGGCAGCGACCTCGTCGGTGGGCGCCGAGATGCCGTCGTCGAGGTAGGTGGCGACGCGTAGCGCGCCAAGGTCGACGTCACCCGGATTGCCCAGGGGCGCAGGCACCGCGTACGGATCGCGCAGATCCGGCCCTTCCATGATGGACAGGCCTAGGAACAAGTCGGCCACCGACCGTGCCAGCGGGCCGTAGTGGCTGAACGGACCGAAGATACCCGGCGCGCTGCCGAAGACGTTGCCCGTCCGCGGAATCCGGCCGTGCGACGGCTTGAGCCCGGCGATCCCGGTGTTGTGACTCGGTTGCCGGATGCTGCCACCCTCGTCGGTTCCGACGCTGAGCGCCGCGCCGCCGGCGGCGACGAGTGCGGCCGATCCGCCGCTGCTGCCTCCGGGCGTTCTGGTCGGGTCGTACGGGTTGTTGGTGCGCCCGTAGAGGCCGTTGTTGGATTCGGCGCCGCGGCCCAATTCGGGAACGTTGGTCAGGCCCAGCACGATCGCGCCCGCGCTTCGCAACCTCGCGACGGCAGTCGCGTCGGTGTGCGCGACGGCGCGCAGCGCGCGGCTGCCGCCGGAGCAGGCCAGGCCGGCCACCGTCATGACGTCCTTGACGACCACCGGTAGTCCGTGGGCGGCGCCCAGCGGCTCGCCGCGCGCGGCGCACGCATCGGCGTGGTCGGCCAGGCTCAGGCATTCCTCCGGGTCCGAGGCTTCGACCAGCGCGTTGAGCGTGGGATTCACGCGCTCGATCTGCGCCAGGTGTGCCTGCATGACCTCCCGGCAGGACACCGAGCCGCTCGTCATCAACCGAACGAGTTCGTGCGCCGGTAGGTAACACAACTCCATGCGGGAAACTTACGCCCCGTGCGGCGTGTCAGACTCGCACTTATGCAGGGCATCTTGTGAAGGCAGAGCTGAGGGCGGCCTATCAGCGAACGCGTGCAGCGCATCTCAGGGCGGTGGGGGCGGCGCTCGAAGAGCACGTCACGCGGTTGGAGTGGTCGCGCCGACGGATCGAGGATTACCAGAACCACCGGCTGCGAGCGCTGCTGGCTTACGCGCGGGAACGCTCACCGTTTCATGCCCGACGGCTCAAGGCGCTCGACCCTTCCTCTGCCACCGTCGCCGATCTGGCGTCGCTTCCGATGATGACAAAGCAGGAAGCCCAGGAGCAGTGGGACACCATCGTCACCGCGGCTGACCTCGACCGCGCCGGCGCTGAACGTATTCTCGTTGAACAGCAATGGTTTTCGTACACTCAGGACGGTCAGCAGATCTTCAGCTCGGGCGGGTCCAGCGGGGTGCGCGGGGTGTACGTGTGGGATTGGCAGTTCTTCATTTCGGCCGCGTGCCTGGCCTGGCGCATGCAGGCGCGCGAAGAACGCCGCACGCCCAGGGATTTCAGCCGGCTCGCGGTGCTGACGGCCGGTGGCCCGCCGCACGCCAGCACGCCGCTGTTCGACATGCCGACGGCCACCGGCATGGAAACCGTCGTGATCGCCGCTGGAGCGCCGTTCGACGAAGTGCTCGCCGCGGTGGCGACCGCGCAACCCACGCACCTGGTCGGTTATTCGTCGGTCATCGGGCGACTTGCCCGCGCGACCCTGTCCGGTGACCTCCGAATCGAGCCGGTGCGGGTAAGCACCAACTCCGAGCCACTGCTCGACGAGGATCGGCGGGCGATCCTCGAGGCCTGGGGCGCGCCCATCCACAACGTCTGGGGCTCAACCGAAATCGGTGTCCAGGCCGTTGGCTGCGGGTACGGTGAGGGGCTGCACGTCTGTGAAGACGAGATCATCATCGAGCGCGTCGACGACAACGGCAGCCCGGTCGGCCCCCACGAGCCCGCGGCGCGGACCTTGGCGACCGGTTTGAGCAACTGGACTTTCCCGTTCATTCGCTACGACCTCGGAGACCAGGTCACGCCACTGGACGGAGTGTGCGCGTGCGGCGGCGTATTCGCGCGCGTGGCCGCCATCGGCGGGCGACGCGACGACGACTTCCGTTACGGGACAACGACGGTGCCCCCGGTCGCTTTTCGGCATGTTCTGGGCACGGATCCGCGGGTGTCGGAGTATCAGGTCACGCAGACCGCCACCGGCGCAGACATTGTGGTGGTGGGCGCCCCCGACCGCGAAGCGCTAGCTTTCGCGCTGATTGCCGAGTTGCGCAGGTTCGGGTTGTCCGAGCCGACGGTGCGGATCCGAGTCGCTGACAGCCTGGGGCGTCACCAGGCGACCGGCAAGCTGCGGCGGTTCATTCCGCTGGCGCGTTAGCCCAGATGCGCGGAGAGCAGCCAGGCCCCCACGGACTTGCGGCCACCGTCCTCGTCGCGGATGTCGGCGCCGGCAAAACCGCCGAACCGATCCAGGAAGTTCTCGGGCACGTTGGCATGAATGCGTGCCGGGCGGATCTCGTCGACGACCCAGTACTTACTCACCGCGTCGTATAGCTCGTCTTTGGTAACCGGATTCACGGGCCCATCGGACGGCATGCTGCCCCGGTCGAAGACCAGAACGAAGTACGAGGCTCCCGCAGCGGCGGCGCGCGCGATCGACTGTTGGTAGCCGTCGCGCAACTCGATCGGCATGGAGTGGAACAAGGTGCTGTCCACGATGGTGCCGAAGCGGCCGTCGTACCCGGTGAACGCGCTGATATCGGCGACCTCGAAGCTGGCGTTGGTCAGGCCGCGCTTGTCGGCTTCCTCGCGCGCCAACGCAATGGCGGAGGGCGACTGGTCGAGGCCTACCGTGGTGAAGCCGCGCTCGGCCAGGTACAGCGAGACCGCCGCCTCGCCGCAGCCCGCGTCGAGCACGTCGCCGTGGAATTTGTCGGCCGCGATCAGGGCGGCGATCTCGGGCTGCGGTTCACCAATGCTCCATGGCGGCCGGTTGCCTTCGCCCATTTCGGGGGCCTCGCCCCGGTAAGCGGATTCGAACATTTCTTGGGTTGGCTGAGTCATGCCATCGAAGATATCAATGCGCCTGATATATATCAATCAAGTTTATGCTTAGCACTCGGCAAGCCCCTTGAGGCACTTCAGGGTGCCAGCCAGTGTGCGACCCACCTGGCGCACGGCGATCCGGTCGGCGATGTATCCGAGGATCCCGCCCGGTGCCTGGTACGACAGCCGGAACGTCACCTTCGTTTGACCCTGCCCGCCATCGCGCAGCCGGATCCGGCCCCGCACGGTGATGCCGGTGATGCCGACGAATGCCAGGTCGCGGCCCTCGTCGAACTCGACGACCTCGATCAGGCCCCCAACTGGTACGGAACCGATCTTCCAGTGCACGGTGTAGCGCGCCCCAACGCCACTACGCTGGTCGTTCGCCGACTCCCAGCGCTCCAGATTGGTCATGAACGACGGGTAGCAGTCCGGGTCGCCGACGATCTTCCAAACGACGTCGCGATCGGCGTTGATGACGCATCGGCGTTCGACGCGCATCAGCCGAGCACCGGGAAGCGACGCTTGGCGGCGAGACGATCGACGCCGTCCTGCAGGCTGGCAAGTACCTTTTTGTGCACCGTCTCGTCGTCACCGTCGACTTCGATCGGCTCCTGAACCTCGATCGCGATCTTGGTGGGCAGCGGGAAATGGCCTGCGAGGTCGCTGATGTTGAGGCCCCACGGCAGCGCCAGCGATATCGGAATGCTCTTGAGCCGCAGCATCTTATCCGTCCTCAGCAGTTTGGCCAGCCATTGCCCACGGCTGAGGAACAGCGCGCTTTCCTGACCGCCGACGCTGGCGACGGGCACGATCGGCACGCCGGCGTCGCGGGCCAACTTGACGTATCCCATCCGGCCGCCAAAGTCGACCTTGTGGCGGTCCCACGACGGCCGGAAAACCTCGTAGTCGCCGCCCGGGTAGACCAGCAGCGCCGCCCCGGATTTCAGGGCCAATCGGGCATTGTCATGGTTGGCGGCGACGGTGCCGAACTTCCGCAGCCAGCCCAGTGGTGGGGCCGAGACCACCAGGTTGTGCGCCAACTGGTAGAACGGCCGCTCGACGCCGAAATACGAGCAAAAGGCCAGCGTGAACACGAACGTGTCGGGCGGTACGTTGCCGCCGCTGTGGTTGCCGATCAGCAGCACCGGGCCTTCGGCGGGAATGCGGTCCAGGCCCGTGACATCGGCCCGGAAATACAGCGACGCCAGCAGCCACGTTCCTGGCAGCTGGTCGCGGATATAGTCGGGATCCCGCTGATCGAGGTCGGCTTTTGGGACTCGCGATATCACTTGCTCGCGGGTCCAGTTCATGACGTCGCCCAGGGCGCTCATAAGGGGCTATATACCCAGGTACAACCCGGGGTCAAACGCGGTAGAGCCGGGCGGCGTTATTCCGGGCGATCAGGTCGACCACCCGCATCGCGTCGGCTTCGCTCCAGTCGCCGCCCTCGACGAAGCCGCGCAGACATCGATGAATACCGTTGCGCCACAATGCGGCACCGAGGTAGTGCAGTTCCGCGGGGCCGTAGCCGTCCGAGGAGTAGAGGATCTTGCGAAACGGCGCCAGCTCCAGCAGACGGCCGATGAATGCGGGCGCGCGAGCCCCGAGGTGGTTCACGCTCAACCCGCCGTCGAGATAGACGTTGTTGAAGGCCTGCGCCAAATAGCCGGCTTCGCGCTCGTAGGGATAGCAGTGCAGCAACACGATCGGGGTATCACCGGATTGCCGCAAGAAGTCCAGCAGATAAAGCGGATTGGACTTGTGTAGATCACAGTCCCGGTCGCCGAAGCCGACGTGGAATTGCAGCGGCTTGCCCCGCCGCAGCGCCTGGTGCAGCCCGAAGCGCAGCAGCACCCGATTGTCGAGCCGGACCCCACCGCGGTCACGCCACCGGCGGGCGGCTTCGGCGACTCGCGCCGCCGACGGCTCGGAGAGGTCGCCGTCGAACCCGCCACGGTAGGCCAGGATGGACTTCGTGCCGACCGCGCCGGCCAGACGCTCGTCCAGGATTTCGCAGAAGGCCGTCGCGTAGTCACCCGATGCCCGCGCGGCCTGCTCGGCGACCTGCTCGAGCCGGACCACCTCGTGCGCGCGTCCACCGGACATTTCAGCCATAGCCGGCACGTCCGTCACGTCGGCACCGATGCCGGTGTCCACCAGCCAGTCCGACACTTGGGCGGCCGGCAGGAACATCCGGGCCAGCTCTGCTTCGGCGAATTCGCTACGGCGTTCCCAATAATGCTGCGGGTCAGCGTGTTTGGGCAAATCGAGAATCGGTGCGCAGTAGGTCCTGATGGCGAAGCCCAGCTGCGAATCGAACGCGGAGTCGAAGTCGGCCAACGGTTCGGTGTTGGCCTCGTTCAGCGCATTTTCGAACCGTCGCCTGTCCCCCGCCCGCACCCAGCAACCGTGCACATGCTGGTCGATCAGCGCTACTTCGTCGATATGTTGCGCTAGCGCGGAGGAACCGCTCACAAGCACTCACAAACTCCAGGCCATCCGAAACTTGTCCGCCAGCTCGTCGGGGCCAAGGTCGGCGTACCGGTCCTGCTCCATGCGGCGAACCGCCACCACCATGTCAACCGCTGGATCACCGAGGATGCCGCGGACCAGCCGCGAGCCATCAAGTGCGGCAATGGCTTCGGCCTGGTCTTCGGGAAGCAGCGCGATGCCGGCCCGGTCGCGGTCCGAATCCGAGAGCTTGGCCGGGTCGATCGTCGTTTCCGTTGGTAGTGCCAGGCTCTGTGTGATTCCGTCGAGTGCCAGCCCGAGGATCGCTGCCGACGCAAGATACGGGTTGGCAGACGGATCGACGACTTTGACTTCGACGTTGCTGCCATGCGGATTTCCCGGGCCGGCATTGACGAATCGCACTGCTGCTTCCCGGTTTTCGGTGCCCCAGCAGACGTAGGCTCCCGCCCAGTTGCCGGGTCGTGTCCGCAGCCCGGACACGATCGATCCGCACAGGATGCCCTGGGCTTCCCGCAGCCCACGCAGCACACCGGCCACGGCCGCCTCCCCCGCCGCCGTCATGCCGGCCGCACCCGTGCCGCCCGAAAACAACGGGCCGTTCTCGGCGTGATTCAACGAGAAGTGCTGATGCGCACCCGAGCCCACGCTGCCGGCGAACGGTACCGGCGACAAGCTGATGCGCATCCCGTTCCGCCGGGCGGCACGGCCGATGATCAGTCGGGTCAGGGCGAGCTGATCGGCGGCGGCCACCGGTGCCAGCGGCGCCAGCGAGATCTCGAACTGGTTGGCCCCGTACTCGGGATGGAACTGCTCGATCCCGACACCGGCCGCGGCGGCCGCGGCGTTGACGTCGCGGACGAAGGCCTCGTGTTCGAGCACGCCGGCAAGGCCGTACTGGGCCCAGAGCGTCGAGGGCAGCCGGCCACCGTCGGGTTCGACCAGCAGGAACTCAATTTCGTGGCCGATCATCGCCTCGATGCCGGCTTCGGCCAGCGCGGCTTCGATCCGGCTCAGCGTCCCGCGACTGCACGCGGCTACCGGTGTGCCGTCCTGTTCGAAGAAGGCGCCCGGTGCCCACGCCAACCCGTCACCGATGAGCCGCAACGCGGAGAGGTCGATACGGAGTCGCTGATCACCGACCACGCCGACGTCGTCGGTGAAGGCGATGCCGGTCTGGTCGATAGCGAAGGCATGCCATGACGGACTTGCGCCCAGGCCGGGATCGGCGAACGTGTTGGTCCGGAGGATCGGCACGGTTTTGGCCTGGGTGAGCCCGGCGGGGTTCACGGCGGTGCCGATGACGGTGTCGACGCCCTCGGCTTCCAGCTGGGCGATCGCCGCCGCGGCCAGGGGCGTGGCGGTCATTTGGCTGTGGTCAGGCGCGGCTGGGCAGGGTCAGCTTGCAGGCCTGGCCGATGTCAAGGGTCCGCAAGGTCCGTCCCATGCCGATCCACAGCGCGCAGGACAGGGCCAGATCGGCGAGCAACTCTTCGGAGAAGTGCTCGTTGCAGCGCGCCCAGAAGTCCTCGTCGTCGCGCAACTTGGTGTGCTCGGTCGCGAAACGGTACGCGAACTCGGCGGCGAGCCGCTCCTGTTCGCTGTAGCCGGGCCAGGTGCGCCACTCCAGAGCGTGCTCGTAGAGCTCCTCGTCCACACCGGCAGCGGGCCCGTCGGCGTCGCGCGTGTTGACGCAGACGATGCATTCGTTCTCGTGGGCTAGCACCGCTCGCGCGAGTTCGCGGGTGCGCATCGGCAGCCGGTTCTTGTTGTAGACCGCTTGGCTGAAGTTGGCGAGCGCCACGCCGAGGTCAGGTGACTTGGTTGCCCAGCCGTAGACGTCATCGTCAGCAAATTGTCCGATTCGACTCATGGCGTGATGGTACGCCCGCGCCTCACCCGTGTTGGCGTTTCCCCGCGGTCAGGAGTTGTGTCGGCGGTTCGTCGTGCCAATCACGTTGGGCCAGAACCCGATGCGCGATCCGTTCCAGGGCGGCTTCGATGGCGCTGCGGTCCGGGCGCCCGGCGAAGCTGGGCGAGCGGGCCAGCTTGTCGGCGATCCAGGCCAACAGCAACGAGTAGACATAATCGACCTGCTGGGCGCCGGCCGGTGTCAGCCGCATCTCGTCCTGGTCACGTTGCGCATATCCGGTGCTGACCAGCCGGGCAAAGATGGGTTCCAGGACCTCGAACGGTATGCGCAGCGAGTCGCCGATATCGCTGAGCCGGGCCGTCCCGTGCATCTGCCCGAAGCGGTAGATCCGCATGACACCCCAGAGTCCCGCGACGTCAAGGCGACAGTCGGGCCGCATGGCGATGCTGCGCAGCCGCATCCCGGGGGCGCCGCGCAGCATCCGCGCTATCGCGTTCTCCAGCATGCGTTCCGGTGTGTCGGTGGTCGGCATCCCGAACCCGTCGCCGAGATCAACTGCGCTGTTGTGGATATCGCGCAGCGGCACCTCGCGCAGGAAGAGGGCCAGGACGAAGCCGACCAGGGCGACCGGCGCGGCGCACAGGAACACCTGGGTGAGCGAATCGGCGTAGGCCCCCACGATGGGCGCCGCCACGCTGTGCGGCTGCCGATGCAGGGCCCCGGGGGAACCGACCGCGGCAGGGCTTACTCCGCTGGCGGCCAGGGCTGGGCCCATCCGGTCTTTGAGGAAGTTCGAGAACAACGAACCGAATATCGCCGCGCCGAACGAGCTGCCGATGGTGCGGAAGAACGTCACACCCGAGGTGGCGACGCCGAGGTCGTCGAAATCGGACGTGTTTTGCACGATCAGGACCAGCACCTGCATGGACAGGCCGATTCCGGCGCCCAGGATCACCAGGAAGGCCGACTGCACCAGCGCCGAGGTGGCCGGGTCCATGCGCGACATCAGCAGGAACGCCAGCGCCATCAACGCGGTGCCCGCCACCGGGAAGATCTTGTAGCGGCCGGTTCGGCCGACCAGGGTGCCGCTGCCGGTCGATGTGATCAGCATCCCGACCACCATCGGCAGCGTACGCAGACCCGAGGTGGTGGCCGAGACGCCGTCCACGTACTGCATGTACGTCGGCAGGAACGTCATCGCGCCCAACATCGCGAAGCCGACCACGAACGACAGCACACAGCACACGGTGAACACCGGACTGCCGAACAGCCGGGTCGGCAGGATCGGTTGCGGGGCGCGGCTTTCCACCCAGACGAAGGCGCCGAGCGCGACGGCCGAACCGGCGAACAACCCGATGATGGTCGGCGATCCCCACGGGTAAAGGGTCCCGCCCCAAGTGGTGGCCAGCGTCAGGCCGGCCGCGCCCAGGCCCACCAACGCGATCCCTGCGTAGTCGATCACCGGTTTGGTCGCCGCGGCCAGCGGTGGGATCGCCGCCGCCGCCACGAAGAAGACCACCACCGAGATGGGGACGTTGACCCAGAACGCCCACCGCCAGGTCAGATCGTCGGTGAAGTAGCCGCCGAGCAGCGGCCCGATGACCGTCGTAACACCGAACACCGCGCCCAAAATGCCCTGGTAGCGGCCTCGTTCGCGGAGCGGAACCACCTCGCCGATGAGCGCGCTTGCGGTGACGGCAATCCCGCCGCCGCCGATCCCCTGCAGCGCGCGTGCCCCGACCAGCATGGCCATCGATTGCGAGAGCCCGCACAGCACCGACCCGACGACGAAGAACACCACCGCGCCCTGGAAGACCCGTTTGCGGCCATACAGGTCACCGAGCTTGCCGACCAGCGCGGTGACGATCGTCGAGGCCAGCAGGTAGCTGGTGACCACCCACGACTGGTGTCCGGCGTCGCCGAGGTTGGCGACGATGGTCGGCAGCGCGGTGGCGACGATGGTCTGGTCCAGCGCGGCGAGCAGCATGCCCAGCACGATCGCCACGAAGATGAGGTTGCGCCGCTGGGGGCTGATCAGCGCGCTGCCGGATCCCGAGTCCCCAACTGGGTGAGCTGGGGTGGTGGGGGCGACCGCCGTTGCTCTCGGACTTGTCATGCCTGCCTTCCCGTCGGCGTCGGATGCTAACGGGTACCCAGCGGCGGCGGACGTCAGCTAGGCGGGCGCGAAACGCACTGCGCCGAGTACAGCTCCTCCCCGAGTTTGTTCATCAGCTCCAGCTGCGTCTCGAGGTAGTCGACGTGCAGTTCCTCGTCGGCGACGATTTTCTCGAACAGGATGGCGGTGGTGCTGTCCTCCTTTTCCCGGCACATGATGATTCCGGGCTTGAGGCGGTTCAACACGTCATATTCCAGCGCCAGATCGGCCTCGAACTGCTCGCGCAGAGTCTGGCCTATGCGCAGTGAGAAAAGGCGCTGGTAGTTCGGCAGGCCGTCGAGGATCAAGATGCGATCGGTGATCGACTCGGCGTGCCGCATCTCGTCGAAGGACTCTTCGCGGGTTTTCTCGGCTAACTCCGTGAAGCCCCAGTTGTCCTGCATTTTCGAATGCAGAAAATATTGATTGATCGCGGTGAGCTCGCTGGTGAGCTGCTCGTTGAGCAGGCGCAGAACGTCGGGATCGCCTTGCATGATCACACACTCCTGTTCTCATGGCTTAGGAAAGCTGTCATGGCAGACCGCCGCGGGTGGGCTGGGCTGGAGCCGCACTCCGCAGGGGGCTAGCAGCACTTTGCCACGCGGATATCGAATCTTCCAGCAAGGTTTGGCTGTGCTCAGCACCGACGGCCCGTCGCGCCTAAGGGACTTAGGTTAGTGTTCACTTACCTACTTAGGTTAGACTCCACTAATATGCGGCCTGTGCATGCGACAGTCTTGATGGGGGTCTGATGTACGTCTGCCTCTGTGTCGGGGCCACCAACCAAACGGTCTCCGATGCCGTCGCCAGTGGCGCGTCGACGTCGAAAGAGGTCGCCGCCGTGTGCGGGGCGGGTGGCGACTGCGGACGCTGTCGGCGCACGCTGCGGGCGATCATCGCCGCGTCAAAGCAAAGCGAAGTTCCCGTCCCCGCGCGCTAAGTTGCCCGCCGCTGGGTGAAATCGGCCAGAGCCGCCGCGTTGGCTTGCGTGCCCATCAGCTCGGCGAAATGCGCGTTTTCTCGTGCGGTCGCGGCCACGATCTCCGGACGGACCGGTTCCAGCATCGTGTGCTTGACCGCCATCAGGCTCGAAATCGGCCGTGAGGCAAGGATTTCGGCGTGCCGGCGGGCTTCCGGCAACAACTCCTCCGGTTCACACACGCGCCAGACCAACCCCATCCGCAGTGCGTCGGCGGCGTCGACCCATTCCGAGGACATCAGCAGCCAGGCCGCATTCTGCCGGCCCACCAACTGGGGCAACAGGTACGACGACGCGGCTTCGGGTGCCACGCCAAGGCTGGTGAACGGGCATTTCAGCCGCGCCGTCGATGACATGAATGCCAGGTCGGCGTAGCCGAGGATGGTGGCGCCGATGCCCACCCCGACGCCGTTCACGGCGCAGATCAGCGGTTTGGGGAAACTGCTGAGCGCCTCGATCAGTCCGCGGAATCCGTACTTTCCGGGCTTGAAGTCCGGGTCAGTCACCATCGCCTGCATCTCGGCGAGGTCGGTACCGGCGGAAAAGCCACGCCCGGAGCCGGTCAGCAAGACCACGGCGACCTCTGGATCCTCGGCGGCAGCCAACAGCGCTTCAGTGGTGGTGTCGTAGAGGGCTTCGTTGAACGCGTTGAGCGCCTCGGGCCGGTTCAGCGTGAGGGTGCGGACATGCTTTTCGTCGTCGATCTGCAGCACCGCTGCAGCTTAGCCTTGTGAATCGAGCCTGGATGCGTCGAGCGTGGGGGCTATGGACACATTTCGATCATTTTCCGTCCATATCCCCCACAGTCGCCGCCGGAGGCGAGCGCAAACTTCAGCCGTTGCTGTAGACCCGGGTCGGTTCGATCAGCACGACGGCCCGGCGCTCCTCGGCCATCACGCGGTCGTATTCCGGCCAGTTGTCGTGCGTGCCGCCGGCGGCGGTGAACACCTCGCGCAGCAGGAGGCGCAATTGGTCGCCATCGGCGAGCCAGGGCGCCGCGTCATCGGGGCCGGCCAGTTCCGCGCGGCCCTCGACGGTCGCCCACTGCCATCCGTTGCGGAATGTGATGGCCAGCTGCGGGCGCTCCCGCAGGTTGGCGAGCTTGACCTTGCCGTAGGTGGTGAACCCCAGGACCGGCTGGCCGCCGGCCGGGTGCGGCAACTTGCCGACGTTGACCAGCGAAGCCTGGACCGTCTGGTCGGCCCGGACGGTGGAGATGACTGCGAGGCCGCTCTCCCCTGCCGCCAGCGCCACAGCGTCATCGAGTGTCGTCATGCGCGTCCCTCACATTTCAAATGGTGCCTTGAGCACGTAGCGACTGGTAGGCACCGTGTCGATGTTCTCATTGGCACCGAATGCGCTGGTGCTGGCAACCATCTGGCCCAACCGGTCCTGTAGCTCTTGGTCGTTGGCGGCACCGAAGAACGCTTGCAGATCGGTGATCGCCTCCGCGGGGAACAACTCCTCGACGATGCCCGCGATTCCCGGCGCATCCGGTGTGAGCGTTCGCACCACCCAGTTCTGCGTGTAACCGAACGTCGACTGCGTCTCGATGGCAACGCGCGTGTGGTTGAGCTGCCATCGGTTGAGCCAGGTGGCCTGATCCAGATCGGCGGGGCGACGCAGCAACGCGATGTTGGCCAAACCCGTTGTGCGGGAGCCGAGTTCGAGCGGGGCTGGCAGCGGGACGGACTCAGTTACCAGGTACGCAGCGAGTTGATCGCACTCGGCGCCGAGCAGCTTCAGTGCCTCCGTCATCTGTTCGCCGTAGCACTGCTGGGTCCACAGGCTCACCACCGCGGCCGCCGGCGGGTCCATCGTCGTCAGCGTCATCAGCGAGTGGCTCACCGCGCTGTCGCGGACGTTGACCGACAGCCCGGCGATGCCCAGCCCCAACAGCGCGTCGGCCACGGGGCCCCGCTGGCGGTCGCACCAATCGTCATCTGGTTCGGCGCGCCTGAGCACCGCGATTACCTTCTCCATAGGCAGAACTTAACGTGTCAGGCGAACCGTCTTTTCGGCGGCGATCAGCTCCCCGATGATGCCGGCGAGGCGCCGATAGGGTTCGTCACGGCCACTCGACGAGCGGAACACCAGGCCCACCCGCCGACCGGGGCGGGGCGCGGCAAACTCCGCCAGCCCAAGCCGGCTGCGCGCGGCCTCGATCGGCGCCGCGCTCTGCGGGATCAGCGTCGCACCTAATCCGCCCGCCACGCACTGCACCGCCGTCGCAAGGGAGGCCGCCCGGGTGTCGGCAAGATCGGCCTGCACTCCCGCCGCCTGACACACGTCCAGGGCCTGATCGCGCAGGCAGTGACCCTCGTCGAGCAATAGCAGCGGCAAGTCGGCCAGGGCCGCCGCCGGCACGCGGCGCTTGCCCGACAGCGGATGCCCAGGCGGCAGCGCGAGCACGAAATCTTCGTCATAGATCGGCACCTCGGTGAGGCCGCCCGTATTGGCGGGTAACGAGATCACCGCGGCGTCCAGCGCCCCGTCGCGCAGGGATGCCAGCAACCGCTCGGTTTGGTCCTCGACAACTCGCAGCGTGAGCCCGGGTAACCGCTGCGCCAGCCCGGCGAGCACAGCCGGCAGGACGTAGGGGGCCACGGTGGGGATCAGACCCAACCGCATGCTGCCCTGCAGCGGATCCGAGGTGCCCGCGACCGCCGCGGTGAACACCTCCGCCGCGTCGATAACGGTGCGGGCGAGCGGCAAAAGCTGCGCGCCCTCGGGCGTCACATGAACCCGGCGGGTGGATCGCTCGATGAGGTGGCTGCCGAGGCCGGCCTCCAGCGCGGCCAGCGCCTGCGACAGCGTCGATTGGCTTACGCCGAGAGTTGTTGCCGCACTGCCGAAATGCCGCTTTTCCGCCACAGCTACGAACGCGCGCAGCCCGGCGAGGGTCGGCTGAAAAGTCTTATCGGTCATACCTATTAGTGTAGTGGCAGATATCACCTTTACTTCTCAGTGCCGCCAGGAGACCATGGGACAGACGCTAATCTTGATTTGATCCAGAAAAGGAGCGCAAATGTCTTTGCTCACCATCGGCGAGCAGTTCCCCGCCTACCGGCTCACCGCGCTGATCGGCGGCGACCTGTCGACGGTCGACGCGCAGCAACCGGAGGACTACTTCACCACCATTTCGAGCGACGACCACCCGGGCAAGTGGCGCGTGGTGTTCTTCTGGCCGAAGGACTTCACCTTCGTGTGCCCGACCGAGATCGCGGCGTTCGGCAAGCTCAACGACGAGTTCGAGGACCGCGACGCGCAGATTCTCGGCGTGTCCATCGACAGCGAGTTCGTGCACTTCCAATGGCGCGCACAGCACGAGGACCTCAAGACGCTGCCGTTCCCCATGCTCTCGGACATCAAGCGGGAACTGGTCGAGGCCACCGGAGTGCTCAACGCCGACGGCGTCGCCGACCGGGTCACCTTCATCGTCGATCCCAACAATGAGATCCAATTCGTCTCGGCGACGGCCGGATCCGTGGGGCGTAACGTCGATGAGGTGCTGCGGGTGCTGGACGCACTGCAATCCGACGAGCTGTGTGCGTGCAACTGGCGCAAGGGCGACCCGACCCTGAACGCGGGCGAATTGCTCAAGAAGTCGGCGTGACAGGAGGCAACGATGAGCATCGAAAACCTCAAGGAAGCGTTGCCCGAGTACGCCAAGGATCTGAAGCTCAACCTGGGCTCGATCGCCCGCACAACGGCGCTCACCGAGGAGCAGCTGTGGGGCGCCCTGCTGGCCAGTGCCGCGGCAACGCGAAACACCCAGGTGCTGGCCGAGATCGGAGCCGAAGCGGCCGACAATCTGTCCGCCGAGGCGTACCACGCCGCGCTCGCCGCAGCATCGATCATGGGCATGAATAATGTGTTTTACCGTGGCCGCGGCTTCCTGGAAGGCTCCTATGACGATCTGCGTGCAGGACTGCGGATGAACGTCATCGCCAATCCCGGTGTGGACAAAGCAAACTTCGAACTCTGGTCCTTCGCGGTGTCGGCGATCAACGGCTGCTCCCACTGCGTGGTCGCCCACGAGCACACGCTGCGCGAAGCGGACGTGAGCCGGGAGGCCGTGCTGGAGGCGCTGAAGGTCGCGGCGATCGTTTCCGGTGTGGCACAAGCCATCACCACTGCCCAAACACTGGCGGCCGTCGGCTGACGTGACACCGTCCTGGGTTTCGCACGCGATTTGGTGGCAGGTCTATCCCCTGGGCTTCGTCGGCGCGTTCCCTAACGACCAGCCGCCGGGGCCGGATGAGCACCGGCTCCGGCGGCTGGTCGATTGGTTCGACCACGCCATCGAATTGGGCGCGTCGGGCGTAGCGCTGGGGCCAATCTTCGCGTCGCGCACCCACGGCTACGACACCACCGATCATTACCGCATCGATCCCCGGCTCGGTGACGACGCTGACTTCGACTACCTGGTGGCCGAGGCGCGCCGGCGCGGGCTGCGGATTCTGCTCGACGGCGTGTTCAACCACGTCGGCAAGGACTTCCAAGCGGCACCCGGTTGGTTCAGCGGCGGCACGTTCGAGGGCCACTCCGAGCTGGTCACGCTCAACCACGACAGCCCCGACGTCGTCGACTACACCGTCGACGTCATGGCGCACTGGCTGCAACGCGGTGCCGATGGATGGCGTCTGGACGCGGCCTACAGCGTCCCGCAACGATTTTGGGCGACCGTGCTGCCCAGGGTTCGGGAACGGCATCCTGAGGCGTGGTTCGTCGGCGAGCTCATCCACGGCGACTATGCCGCGGTCGTCGACGCCGCCGGATTCGACTCCGCGACGCAGTACGAATTGTGGAAGGCGATCTGGAGCAGCCTCAACGATTCCAACTTCTTCGAGCTGGATTGGGCGCTGCAGCGGCACAACGAGTTTCTGGCCAGCTTCGCGCCGCTGACCTTCATCGGCAACCACGACGTAACCCGCATTGCCAGCAAGCTGGAGCGTCCCGAACATGCAGCCGTCGCGTTGGTGCTGCTGCTCACCGTCGGCGGGATTCCCAGCGTGTACGCCGGCGACGAGTTCGGGTTCCGCGGAATCAAAGAAGAACGCTACGGCGGCGATGATGCGGTACGCCCGGAATTCGGCTCTCCCCCATTGCAATTAGACGCCACCGGAGTCCGTACTTGGGGCTTGCATCAGCACCTCGTCGGACTGCGCCGCCGCCACCCTTGGCTACACGCCGCATCGACCACCGCGTTACAGCTGGAAAACCGCCATTACGTCTACCGGACCAGCCATGGTGACGACGCGTTGCTGGTCGCGCTCAATATCGACGACGAACCGTGGCACCTCGCGCTGCCGAAGCTGGGCGTTGACCGCGCTGAGGTGCTCGCCGGATCGGCGGCGCCGCCCCAGGAGGTCGTCGACGGCCTGGCCGTCGAGCCCCAGGGCTGGCGGATACTCAAGCCGGCCTAGGAACCCGTCAGCCGCGCCAGCGTCAGTTCGTCCTGGCGGCCGTCGTAGTACTTGTCGAGCAGCGCGACGAAGTCGTGATTGTCGTCGGTCGCTCGGGCGAACAACGTCATCGACGAGCACAGCTTGAGGTCGTCGGGCGAACCGAAGATTTCGCCGATGGAGCGGCCTTGCACCTGGTTGACCAACCGGGTGCACTCGTGCAGCTGAGGCCCCAGCAGCTCATGCCGTAGATACGCAGCGGCTTCCTCAAGCGAGGAAATCCCGTAGCGGACGGCCATCGGGCTGCCGCCCAGCCCGAGTAGTTGCGGAAAGACGAACCACATCCAGTGACTACGTTTTCGTCCCGCCCGCAGCTCCTTGACCACATCTCGGTAGACGGGCGCCTGCGCGTCGACGAAGCGCTTCAGATCGAAAGGGTCGCTTGCCGAGTTCATCCGACTACGGTTGCACAGATGGCGGTCAAACGACGAGTGCCCAAGATCCACGATCTGGCGCCGCTGCTCCAATTCAAACGCCCCGAGTTCGACCGCACCAAGCGCTGCCTCGAGGCGGCGTTGACCATCGAAGATCTGCGCCGCATCGCCAAGAGGCGCACTCCCAAGGCGGCCTTCGATTACGCCGACGGTGCCGCCGAGGACGAGCTGTCCATCCAGCGCGCTCGACAAGCCTTCCGAGACATCGAGTTTCATCCGACCATCCTGCGTGATGTCACCAACGTGGCCACCGGATGGGGCGTGCTGGGCGACGCGGTCGCATGGCCTTTCGCGATTGCGCCAACCGGTTTCACCCGGCTGATGCACACCGAGGGCGAGATTGCCGGCGCGCAGGCCGCGGCGGCCGCCGGGATCCCGTTCACGCTGTCCACCCTTGGCACCGCGGCGGTCGAGGACGTGGCGACCGCTGTTCCCCAGGGGCGCAAATGGTTTCAGCTGTACATGTGGCGCGATCGCGACCGTTCGATGGCGCTGGTCAAGCGCGCCGCCGATGCCGGATTCGACACGCTGCTGGCCACCGTCGACGTGCCCGTCTCGGGCGCTCGGCTGCGCGATAACCGCAACGGGATGACGATTCCGCCGACGCTGACGCTGCGAACCGTCCTCGACGCGGTGCCGCATCCGAAATGGTGGTTCGATCTGTTGACCACCGAGCCGCTGGCGTTCGCGTCGCTGGACCGCTGGTCGGGCACTGTCGGTGAGTATCTGAGCACCATGTTCGACCCCAGCCTCACCTTCGACGATCTGGAGTGGATCAAGGCCGCATGGCCGGGCAAGCTCGTGGTGAAGGGGATCCAGACCTTCGACGACGCCCGCGCCGTGGTTGATCGCGGCGTCGACGGCCTGGTGCTGTCCAATCATGGTGGGCGCCAACTCGACCGGGCCCCGGTGCCGTTTCATCTGCTGCCCACGGTGTCGCGTGAGCTCGGCAAGGACACCGAAATCCTGGTGGACACCGGCATCATGGCCGGCGCTGACATCGTCGCGGCGGTCGCACTGGGCGCGCGGTGCACGCTGGTCGGCCGGGCCTACCTCTATGGGCTGATGGCCGGCGGCGAGGCGGGCGTGCGGCGCGCGATCCAGATCCTGCAGGAGGGGGTGACCAGGACGATGCGGCTGCTGGGTGCGACCTCCCTCGAGGAGCTTTCACCCAAGCACGTGACGCAATTGCGACGTCTCGGGCCAATTCCCTTGCCGGACTAGTGTTGTTGCGCTACTGCAGGCGCGCGACCTGCTCGGTGCGGTTGCGCACCAGGTCGTTGTAGGCCTCGCCCGGCCCGACGCAATCGAAAAGTTGCGGCGGGTAGTGGGTGACGTACATCGTCCGGCGGCCGCCCGCACCGGTCGGCTGCGGGGACGCGTGCATCAGGTCTTGGATATGAACAGTGACGTCGCCGGGGTCGGTGTCGATACTGACGACCGGCACGCCTTCCAGCCGCTGTTCCCACCGGTAATGAATGGCCTGACCATGGCTGCCGGGCACTACCTGAAGATTGCCGGTCGAGGAGTCCGAACCGGTGATCTGAATGCCAACGGTGAGTGCGGGGCACATGATGGCGTGCCCACCCATGCCGCAATCCTGATGCCAGGGGATGTTGGAGAGCCCGCTGGTGTTACCCGGCACCTTGAGCAGCACTGCGCTGCCCTCCATCCGGTCAGGCGCCGCGCGCAGCGCGGGATTGATGAGGGTGCCGAGCCTGCGCACTCTGGGGTCGTTTTCCAGCGCGGCCAGTACCGGCGAGCGAAGCGTCGCGTAAACCAATCGGCACAGCGCGCTCGTGCCGTCCTCGGCGGTGACCCACCACGACCGGTCATCTCCGGGACGGGCTTCCTCGGCCAGCCGATGGATCTCCCGGTCGGCGATCTGCATCTCCTGGGCGTCAAACACAGCCTTGACGTGCAAATACCCCATCGTTTCCAGCTGCGCCGCCAGCTCGTCATCACTGGCATCGAGGGTGAATGCCGCGAGTGGGTCGCGACCGGCGAAGTTGGCTCTGGCCGGATCGTAGGGCGGGATGCCGGCGTGGAGGTATCGCAGGAGCGGGTCCCAGTCGGCCAGCTGCTCGAATCCTCCCCGCTCGAAGGCAAGGTCGCCGCTCAACAGCAGGTTGATGACCGTGCGAACCTGGCCGACCATGTCGTCCCAGGCCTGTCGGGAAAGGCGGACCACGACGTCGCCCTGCCGTTGCCCCTCGTCGACGCGGATCGTCGAACCTTCGACGGTGTAGGTGATTGCGTCCTTGTCGACCAGGAACGTGACCGCAGGGGCTGATGAGAGGTCTCGGACCGCTGATTCGAGTATGTCCGGGTCAAGAGGGTGCGCGGGGTGCGTCATCGGCACGGGTCGATTATCCAAGAAACGTCGAAATGATGGCCATCATTCTTGAGCATTCTTGGGTCGCAGAAACGACGAGCCCGCCGCCTGGGCACCGACTGGGTTGGCGTCAGCCTCGGCGGGCGGCGTCGCAATCCGGATTAGCGACCGAGGCCCGCCAAGATGCCTTGGTCGAGCTCTTGCGTCACGCCGGGGTTGACCGGCGCGGTCCTCGGAGCCGGGGCGGTCAGCGCGGCGAACGGGTTCGGGTCGGTGCCTTGCTGGCTCGGGTTGTCGGCGCTGGCCGGCGCGGCTCCCAGAATCGCGCCGACGACGATAGCCCCGCTGATAAGCAGTTTCGCAATCATTTCGGAATTTCCTTCCATTTTCGTAATGGCTAAGACCGATGGTCACTTCCTTGGACGGTCGCGGCGCCCATCTGGTTCGCGCTACCGCTGCTTTGCGACGAGAGTGCAACCCTCCGGAGATGTAACCGTCTTAACAAGTTACATATTGCTCCGAGAGATGAAACCTGTCAAGGTGGTTACATGAAGTTCGCCTACGTGAGCGGCCGCAGGTGCCTCGACTTCGCCGGCACCCTGAAATTCCGCACCTCAGCCCGCGAGGACCTGCTGACGGAGCCCAATCGGCTGTCGGCGTGGGCGGTCCAAGCGGGACTGGTCGATGCGGACATGGCCGTCACTGAGGACGATCTCGCGGCCGCGATCGAGCTTCGCGAAGCCATCTACCGCGTGGTTACAGCCCGTCTTGAGCACCGCGCGGTCGACGTCGCCGACGCCGACCTGATCAACGAGCGCGCGTTGCACCCCCGGCTCACGCCCCGGATGGACACAGACGCAACGATCAGCCGCGACGGCACACCATCGCAGCTGCTCGCCACCCTGGCCGCAGACCTGCTGGACCTGCTGGCCGGAGGCGACATCGACAACGTCAAAGGGTGTGCCCACGTCAACTGCACCCGCCTCTACCTCGACTCCTCGCGGGCCAAGAACCGCCACTGGTGCGGCATGGGCACCTGTGGCAACAAGGTGAAGGTTCAGGCCTTCCGGGCCCGCCAGCGGGCCGCTTCCGGAGCGCAGGTGTCCAGCGTCACGCCAGGGTGACGCTCTCGGCGAAAGCTCAGCGGGAACAAACCACTTCGCCCCGAGGTTGAGCGCAACAGGCTTAACTTTGGAGGATAAATGTCTGAAGCCAAATCGGTGCCGGTGTTGTTTGTTACCGACACCATCGTGCTGCCCGGAATGGTTGTGCCCATCGCGCTGGATGACGCCGCACGCGCGGCGATCGACGCCGCGCAGGCCAGCGAATCGGGCCAGCTGCTTATCGCCCCCAGGCTGGAAGACCGGTACCCGACCCACGGCGTAATCGCCAAGATCCTGCAGGTCGGGCGGATGCCCGGCGGGGGCACCGCAGCCGTCGTGCGGGGCGAGCGCAGGGCGCACATCGGCGCCGGCGCCAGCGAACCGGGTGCGGCGCTGTGGGTCGAGGTGACCGAGGTCGCCGACACGGAACCCACCGACGAGGTCAAGGCCCTGGCCGCGGAATACAAGAAGCTGCTGCTGGCGATGCTGCAACGGCGCGAGGCGTGGCAGATCGTCGACTACGTCAACAGCCTGACCGACGCGTCGGCGCTGGCGGACACGTCCGGCTACGCGTCGTACCTGACCGACGTGGAGAAGCGGCAGCTGCTGGAAACGGCGGACGTCGCAGAGCGGCTGCGCGTCCTAATCGATTGGACCAGTTCGCATTTGGCCGAGGTCGAGGTCAACGACAAGATCGCCGAGGACGTCCGCGAGGGCATGGAGAAGACGCAGAAGGAATTCCTGCTGCGCCAACAGCTGGCCGCGATCCGCAAGGAGCTGGGCGAAGGTGAGCCCGACGGCTCCGATGACTACCGGGCCCGCGTCGAGGCCGCCGAGCTGCCCGAAAAGGTGCGCGAGGCCGCGCTGCGTGAGGTGGGCAAGCTGGAACGCGCCAGCGACCAAAGCCCGGAAAGCGGCTGGATTCGCACCTGGTTGGACACCGTGCTGGACCTGCCGTGGAATGTCCGCACCGAGGACGCGACGGACCTGAGCGCCGCCCGAGAGATCTTGGACACCGACCACCACGGCCTGGAAGACGTCAAGGACCGCATCGTCGAGTACTTGGCCGTGCGGACCCGGCGCGCGCAGCGCGGGCTGCAGGTCGTGGGCGGCCGCGGGTCGGGCGCGGTGATGGTGCTGGCCGGTCCGCCCGGCGTCGGCAAGACGTCCCTGGGCGAGAGCGTGGCCCGGGCATTGGGCCGCAAGTTCGTCCGCGTCGCCCTGGGCGGTGTGCGCGACGAGGCCGAGATCCGCGGACACCGGCGCACGTACGTCGGCGCGCTGCCGGGCCGGATCGTGCGCGCGATCGGCGAGGCCGGATCGATGAATCCCGTTGTGCTGTTGGACGAAATCGACAAGGTCGGCTCCGACTACCGGGGCGACCCGAGCGCGGCGCTGCTGGAGGTCCTCGACCCGGCGCAGAATCACACGTTCCGCGACCACTACCTGGATCTGGACCTCGACTTGTCCGATGTGGTGTTCCTGGCCACCGCCAACGTGATTGAGAACATCCCGTCGGCGTTGCTGGACCGCATGGAGTTGGTGCAGATTGACGGCTACACCGAGGACGACAAGGTTGCCATCGCCCGCGACTACCTGCTGCCGAGGCAGCGGGAGCGGGCGGCGCTGACCGACGACGAGGTCACGGTCACCGACGCGGCGCTGCGCAAGATCGCCGCGGACTACACCCGCGAGCCGGGAGTGCGTCAATTCGAGCGGTTATTGGCCAAGGCGCTGCGCAAGGTGACCACGAAGATCGCCGAGGATCCGATCACCATCGACGAGCCCGACCTGGTCGGTTACCTGGGCCGACCGCGGTTCACCCCCGAGTCGGCCGAACGCACGGCGGTGCCCGGTGTGGCCACCGGCCTGGCCGTCACCGGCCTGGGCGGCGATGTGCTCTACATCGAGGCCGGGGCAACCGATGGCGAGCCGAGCCTGCAGCTGACCGGTCAACTGGGCGACGTGATGAAGGAGTCGGCGCAGATCGCGCTGTCCTATGTGCGCTCGCATGCCGATGAGCTCGGTGTCGACCCGAAGGCGCTGGACCGGCGCATCCATGTGCACGTGCCTGCGGGAGCGATCCCCAAGGACGGGCCGTCGGCCGGTGTCACCATGGTGACGGCGCTGGTGTCGATGGCCACCGGACGTCAGGTCCGCTCCGATGTCGGCATGACCGGCGAGGTCACGCTGAACGGGCGGGTGTTGCCGATCGGTGGGGTGAAGCAGAAGCTGCTGGCCGCCCAACGTGCCGGCCTGTCAACGGTTTTCATCCCGTCTCGCAATGAGCCGGATCTCGATGACGTGCCGGCCGAGGTGCTCGACGCGCTGACGGTCAAGCCGATGACCGACGTCGCCGAGATCGTCGCGCAGGCGCTCGAGCCTGCGACGGAGGCCGCGACGGTCGCCGCCTGATCGGCAGCGAAGGCCACGCCCGTGACACGGGCGTGGCCTTTCGCGTTGAATGGGGCTGTGAGTCTTAAACGGGAAATTGTGCATCGCGTGCAGCGGCTGGTGGTCAATCCGATTGGCCGGCAATTGCCGGTCACCATGCTCGAGACGACCGGCCGCAAGTCGGGGCTACCACGGCACACCGCCGTGGGCGGCAAGGTGATCGACGACCAATTCTGGATGGTCTCCGAACACGGGGACCATTCGGACTACGTCCGCAACATCAAGGCCAACCCCGCTGTTCGGGTGCGCCTCGGCGGCAAGTGGCGCAGCGGAACCGCGCACCTGCTGACTGATGACGACTCGAAAGAGCGGTTGCGCACACTGCCACGGCTCAACAGTGCGGTGGTGCGTGTGATGGCCAGCGACCTGCTCACCATTCGAGTCGATCTGGACTGATGGCCTACGACGAAGACCTGGCCAACCGGATCCGCGAACTGCTTGGCTCGGAAAAGGGCGTCGACGAAAAACGTATGTTCGGCGGGCTGGCGTTTTTGGTCCACGGCAACATGTCCGTGGCCGCCAGCGGCCAGGGTGGGCTGCTGGTGCGGGTGCCGCCCGAGGACACCGAGAAGCTGCTGGCCCGCGCGCACGTCAGCCCGATGGTGATGGCCGGCCGGGAAGCCCGCGGTTGGTTGCGGGTCGACGCCGAGGGCGTGAAAACCAAACGCCAGCTCGAGGGTTGGGTCACCCGAGGCGTCGGCTACGCGCGCAGCCTGCCGCGCAAATAGTCCGGTTTGTCCCGGCCCGCGCCGGGTACGCCGCGCAGTATGGACAAGCCGGAACAAGTGGTGCGACGCCTGCTCAAGGTCGCCGGCACGACGTACGCGGCCGAGGCCGGGATCCGGCTCAACGACAAGCCGATGCCGCTGTTCGAGTTGCTGGTGCTGTGCATGCTGGCCAGCAAGCCGATCGACGCCACCACCGCGATGCGCGCCGCGCGTGAACTGTTCAAAGCGGGGCTGCGAACGCCGAAAACCGTTCTCGCGTCCGATCGGCAAACCATGATCAAGGCATTCGGGCGTGCGCACTACGTGCGCTATGACGAAAGCTCGGCGACGCGGCTCACCGATATCGCCCAGCTGGTCATCGATGAGTACTCGGGTGACCTACGCGAGCTCGCCCGCGGCAGTGAACACGATGTCAAGAAGGCCGCGCGAAAATTGAAAGAATTCAAGGGTATTGGTGATACCGGCGCCGACATCTTTCTACGTGAGGTGCAGGACGTCTGGACCTGGGTGCGGCCGCACTTCGACGACCGAGCCAGGGCCGCCGCCAAGCAGTTGGGCCTGCCCGCCGATCCGGCGCAGCTGGGCGATCTCGCACCACGCGCGAATGCGCGGCTGGCCGCCGCCCTTGTCCGGGCGTCACTCGACGACGACGTACGCCAACGGGTCGCCGACTAAACAGCCATGACGGTACGCATCGGCACGTCGGGTTGGTCCTACAACCACTGGGCGGATGTGCTTTACCCGCCGAGAATGCCGTCGTCGCGCCGGCTGGCGCGCTACGCCGAGGTTTTCGACACCGTCGAGTTGAACGCGAGTTTCTATCGCTGGCCAAAGGATTCGACGTTCGCCGGATGGCGCGAACAGCTGCCGGACGGGTTCACCATGTCGGTCAAGGCGCATCGCGGACTGACCCACTATCGCCGGCTGGGCAACCCCGAACCCTGGATCGAGCGGTTCGAACGCTGTTGGCAGCTATTGGGTGATCGCCACGGCGTGTTGTTGGTTCAGCTGCACCCGGAGCAGCGCCGCGACGACGAACGCCTGGATCGCTTCTTGAGCAGCGTGCCGGCGTTCATCCGGGTGGCTGTCGAATTGCGCCACCCGTCCTGGAACGACCCGGCCGTGTTCGCGACCCTGGCCCGCCATCATGCGGCGTACGTGGTGATGAGCGGCGCGGGCCTACCGTGCATTCCGCAGGCCACCACGGATCTGGTGTACGTCAGGATGCACGGCCCCGACCCGGATTCGATGTATGCCGGCTCGTATCCCGAACGTGATCTGCGGAGCTGGGCGCGCTTGATTTCCGAATGGGACGACGGTGGCCGCGACGTGTGGATGTACTTCAACAACGACCCCGACGGTCACGCAGTACGCAATGCGCTGCTGTTGCGGGACCTCTTGGGTTAGTCGGGTGCCCGCCACTCCCCGAGCCACGCGGCATCGATCACTTCGGGTGGCGCCTGGGCCTGCAAGCGTTCCCGTTCGGTGCGGCGTCGTTTGATCCGCAACCGGGCATCGGCCGGCATGGTCACCAATTCGTCGCAGGTCAGGTAGTACACGTCGTCGACGGCGTCAAAGAGATCGGCAGCGACGCGTCGAGAACCCAACTCGCGCAACGCCATCCGAAGTTCATGGGTAAAGCGGATGGTGGCGTCGTAGGCCAGCTCCCGCGAATCGCGAGCGCCGGCGGCCAATCGCTGGGCCAGCGAAGCCGGCGGCGGGGTGGGTGTATCAGCAGATTCGGCGACCTTCGAGGCCGCCAGCAGCAGCATCGCCGGATCGTCGCCGAAGGTGGGGCTGGCCAGCTCGGCCTCCCCCGGCCCGCGGTGCCCGATCTGGGCGAGAGCCGCGGAGAGGGCGGCGGCGCCATTCGGCGACAAGGTGCGCACGCTCACGACATCGCCGTCCCGGGCCAGTGCCCGCATCAGCGGATCGCCGCGCAATATCGTTGCCAGCGAGGCGGTTTCCGCCGCGATCCGGGTGCTGTCCGCGATTGCATCGACCCCGGATACGCTGGAGCCCGCGCGGGTGTACTCCAACGCCGCGGCCGTGACACCGTTTTCGATCACCCACCTCGCGGTGAGGATCCAGCCTTGGTGAATGCGATCACGCAACAACGGGATTCGCACTTCCAGCCCGGCATCCGGAAGCGAAGCCAGCTGGGTCGCGTCGAGGTGCTCCGAGGCGGCGGCGGCAATGTAGGCGCGGGTGTCGCTCCGCAGGTGGCGCAGCAGGGCCACCGACCGCGCAGCGACGACCGCTTTGGCGACCGACCCGCGTGCCCCGGCGGCCAGTTGGGGTTGACCGAACGGCAGCACTTCGGTGGCCGGCGGCGGCTCGCCGAGGGCGCGTTGAGCAACGGCGTGCTGGTCCCAGCCCGGCAGCTGGCCCGCGGCGACGACGTTGGCCGACACCCCGACATAGGGGCGATGCCCGAACACCGCGATGGACCTGCTCCACCATTCGTCGGCCACCGCGCCGCCGAGCGCGAGCAGTTGACCCATCACCCGGCTGGCGGTGCGCAGACCACTCAGCTGGACGTCCAGCGTCATCGGGGTCAGCGGTCCGGGCAACGCGTCGGCGAGCCCCTTTGCACTGAAGATCGGGAACCTCGGATCGATCCGGTCGTCGAACTCGCCCTCCAGGCCGTTGGGGGCCGCGGAGCGCAACCCGTCGGTGGGTTCGAATCGGGGCAACGTTTCCACCGGAAGCTCCAGCGGGGCGCCGTGACCGACGGCGCCGGTGGGGTCGAGTCTGCGGCCGACCAGCCCGCGCGCGGTATCGGCGACCGCGTCGATCGCGGGCCAGCCGAACTCGAACCGCCAATCCTCTTGCACCGCACTGAGATCCATCTCGGGCGCCAACAGCGGCCAGCGTTGCACCCGATGGGCCCGCGAACGCGGGTCGGCGGACCGCAGCAGTCGCCACGCGGTGACCATGTTCGTCGTGTCCGGGGTGGCCAGGTCCACGACGCCGTTGCGGTCGGTGTCGACGGCCAGCAGCAGGAAGCGCACCAGGTCATCGAGGTGCAGCACCCGCATCGGCTGCGCCGAGGACCTGGCGCGCAACAGCGTGGCCACGGTGCGGCACACCATCCAGTCAAGCTGGCGACCGACTGGCGGCGCCATCCGGATCACCAGGCTCGGCCCCCAACTGGTGGAGACCAGCGCCTCAGCGGGCTGATACACGTCGGGCCGCCCCGCGGCCTGCGACAAGTACAGCAGCCGGGCACCGGCGCGGGCGGCCGCATGCGCTACCCGGGCAACACCGTTAAGGCCGACATGGCCCGGCGCGACGAGGTCGACCGGGGCGAGATGGATGACGACATCGGCCTCATCGGCCAGTTCCTGCAGGACCGGGTCGGAGAGCGGCGCGCAGACGAACTCGACGGCAGGGTCCAGGAACGCATGTGGACGTCCAGCGATGCCACTCACCGAGTGGCCGGCCGCGATCAACTGCCGAGCGACCATCCGGCCGAGTGTGCCGGTGGCGGCGGTAACCAGGACCTGCACCTGGGCTCACCTCCCCCAACGTCCACCTTTGACAATAGGCGCGTCGGTGTGACTTGCGCGACCGCTAGCGATTTGCCGGCCTGGTCCTAAAGGGTCGCGCTGCCGTCAGCGGCGACGGCAACCTTGGCACCGCCGATGTCTTCACTCACGGTTATTTCGGCCGCCGCCGGGTCGGTGATCTGCGCCAGGGCCCGCGACCCGTCGGGGGTGCGAACGGCGAGGAAGGCTCGCTCCGGTTGCCCCTCCCGGTTGAACGGGGTGGTCCATGCTTCAACGGTACCGACGCCCTCCCACTCGACTAATCCGTCGCGGGTGGGTTCCCGATCCACCGCCGGCTGCATGTCTTCCCAGCGAAACTCCGTTGGCGGTTCGGTGCCGTACACCCCGAAGCTGTGTTTAGTGAGGTAGCCGCCGTTGGCGGTGATCAGGCCGCGCCGCCCGGGATTGGCCACCAGCAACTCGGCCAGCGTGGCGATGGAATGCATGACGTAGTTGCTCCACGGGCCGCCCGCGAAGGTCAGGCCGCCGGTGACGGTGAGCGGGCGCGCGGGGTCGTCGAGGGCCAGACCGAGTTCTGCCGCCGCGACCTGCACGGCGGACGGGAAGCAAGAGTACAGGTCGACGTAGTCGATGTCGTCGAGCCGCAGGCCGGCCAGTTCCAGCACCCGCGCCCCGGCGATCCGGATCGCGGTGGACCGGTGCAGCTCGTCGCGCTCGGCGATCGCCGACGTGTCATGGGCATCGGTCCCGGCCTGCGGGTAGACCCAGCGGTCGGCGGGGATCTGCATGCGTTTGGCCTGCTCGACCGAGGTGAGCAGCAAAGCCGCGCCCTGGTCGACCATGTTGTTGGAGTTCATCAGCTTGGTGTAGGGCCAGCTGATCATCCGGTTGCGCGGGCCGGGATGCGTGATCTCCTCCGCGGTCACCGGTTCGCGGATCCACGCGCTCGGGTTGTCGACCGCGACGGCGTTGAAGCGGGCCCAAAGTTCGCCGACACGCTTGGCATGGTCCGCGACCGGTTCGTCGTTGGCGATCCGAAGCGCCTGCTCGAACAGCGGATACACATATGCCGGCCGGTCCAGCCCGATCCTGGTCTCCGCGTCGCCGGACATCGGGACGTCGTCGCCGGCGACCTCGGCCATCGGCACGGATTCGTCTTGAACCGTCCACTGCAGCTTGCCGCCCTTGGCCCGCAGGCCGCGGCGGGTACGCCAGGTTTCGGCGCCGGTGAGCAGCACCAGGCCGGCCCGGCCGGATTGGATGTCCAGGCACGCCTGGTTGACCAGCGATTGCGGCACGTTGCCGCCGACCGGGCTGTACAGCGTGCTGAATGCGGTGGCGCCGATCCGCTGGCCCACCAACAGGCCGGGGTCGCGGTAGTGGGCCGACAGGATGTTCACTACGCGCACGGAATCCACGGCGGCGAGCACGTTGGCGCCAATGACTTCAACGGCCTGGCGGGCCGCGGCAACCATCAGGTCGACGGGTTCGACGGACCGCTTGTCCGGGTCGATCTCGTCGCGGTGGTTGACCTGGCCGTGGCCGATCAACACCGGGGTTCTGGGGTCGACGGGCATCCGTCGAACCTATCGCAGCGCGCCGGGGCTCGCCGAGCAGACGCAAAAGCACCTAATTCCGCCCGATTTTGGGTGCTTTCACGTCTGCTCGCGGTGCTAGGTGGCTCGCGGTGCTAGGTGAACAGCACGCGATCGGCGATCAGCCGGTCGGTTTGCTCGGCGCTCATTCCCAGCACGTCGCGGCAGATCTCCCGGGTGTCCCGACCGGGCAGCGGCGCCGGACGCTGCGGTGCGGGCGGGATGTGGCGGAAGGGTGCCGGACCCGTTTCCGCGGGCAGGGGGTGGTCGATCAGCGGATGCGTCATGTCGCTCAACATGTTTCGCTCGACCAACTGCGGATCCGCCAGGACGTCCGCCGGCCTGTTCATCGGCCCCGCGGGAATCCCCGCCGATTGCAACTCTTGCGCGGCCCGGGTGGGGCTGCGGCTGCGGGTCCACTCCGACACCAGCGCGACCAGCTCCCGGCGGTTTGCCACCCGCGCCGCACCGGTGGCGAAACGCGGATCTTCTGCGGGATGTCCGAAAACTACTGCGGCGCAACGCCAGTCGCCATCTGAGCGGATCGAGATGACGCACCACTCGTCGTCGCCGGCGCACGGATACACCGCGTGCACGCTGGTGTCGTCGCGGATCTCGCCGGCACCCGCCGCGCGCGCGGCCTCTTCGACGTACAGCGTGTCCAATTGGTTGACGACGACCTCGGCCTGCGAAATGTGCACGTGGGCCGCGTCGCCGGTGCGGTCGCGGCGGATCAGCGCGGCCAGCGCCACCAGGGCGGTGACCCGCCCCACCACGTGATCGGGGAAGATCGTCGTCGCGTCGTAGAACGCATGCCTGGATCCGGCGGCTTGTGTTTCCTCGGCAGCCTCGTCAGACGTCCATAACCGGGTCACGCCGGTGGCGGCGCGCACCAACGGGCCGTAGCCCATCCGTCGGCTCCACGGCCCGCGGTTGCCGAAGGCGCTGCTGCCCGCGAGCACGATCCGGGGATTCAAGGTGCGCAACGCATCGAAGGAAAACCCAAGCGCGGTAAGGGTTCCCGGCTTGAAGTTGGCGAACACCGCGTCGGCGTCGGCGACCAGGCGGCCGAAAATCTCCTTGCCCTCTGCGTTGCGCAGGTCGAGGCCCAGCGCGAGGTGATTGCGGTGCGTCCAGGCGAACGACTCGCTCATCACGGCGCCGACGCGAGACTGGCGCAGCCCGTCGGGATAATCGGCGCTTTCGACCTTGATGACCTCGGCGCCCATATCGCCGAAGAGCCGGCTCAGCTCGCCGCCGGCGACGATGACGCCCAGGTCGAGAATCCGCAGGCCCGCGAACGGATAGTCGCCGAGGTGGCCCGGTGCGGGGGCTGGAAGCGCAACCGGATTGGCCAGCCAGCGCGGTTGATCGTGCCCGGCCGACGGGGCCGGGGTGCGGAAGCCGCAGCGTTCGTCGTCGACGACGAAATATCCGGTGGGCACGTCGGTGTGCACCCCTGGAACGAGCTCGGCGTTGGTGATCGCGCCCACGGCCTGAAAGTGCTCTGAGGCCAAGATCCGCGACGGCGTCAGCACCGCCGCGATCGGCACCCCGTGCGCCTGCCCCGCGGCCACCAGCTCCTTCATCGTCTTGTCGGCGAACAGCGCGTCGACCAGCACGCTGAGCTGCGGCCACGCGGCGAAACGCGGGCCGAGCCCGTCATAGGCGGGGTCCTGGAATTCCGGGGGCTCCCCCAGCCAGCGGCGCAGGCCGCGCCACTGCCGCGGCGCCATCACGCACAACCGGACGTAACCGTCCTTGCACGGGCAAACGGGATAGGGATCCTGGTTCTTGGGGCGGCCCCGCCACGGGCTGGTGCGCTGTCCGGCACTGGCCTGTCCGTGCGAACCGAACGCCGGGTCGAGCGCCGTCACGACGGCATCGAAGCGGGAAAAGTCGATGTAATCACCTGTGCCACAACGTAATCGGTTGTAGTAGGCGACCAGTGCGGCCCAGGCGGCCTGCACAGCGGCCGTGGCGGTGGCGATGCCGTCGGGCGGTAACACCGGGGTGCCGGTGGGCGGTCCGGACCGCGACAGCGAGCCCGACATGGCGAACAGCACAGGATCGGTCGCACACCACGACGAGCGCGGGCCGGTGGCGCCGAAGTCGGTGATCGACAGCGCCACCAGGTGCGGGTGGCTGCTCGGCCAGCTCGGCGCACGACGTCCCGAACGCGCCGGCCTGCGCCGCTGTCGACGACGATGTCGGCTCCCCCGACGAGCTCGAAGAACGTTTTTCGGTCGTTGTCGTCGTGCGGATCCAGCACGGCGCTGCGCTTGTTGGCGTTGTGTACCGCGAACGGGATGCTGGCGCCGGCGAGTGTGGGCAGGGCGTGGCGGGCGGGACTGCCGCCGGGCGGCTCGACCTTGAGCACGTCGGCACCCAGATCGGCGAACAGGCGGGTCACCGTGTCGGTGACCCCACTCGACACGTCGAGCACCCGCACGGCGTCGAGCAACCTGGCGGCCATCTGCTCACCGTATTAGTTGGGCCGCCCATTACGCTCGCCCGGATGAGTGCGCACCTGAGCTACCTCGAAGCCGTCATCGTCGGCGCCGCCCAGGGCATCACCGAATTGTTCCCGGTCTCCAGCCTTGGGCACTCGGTGTTAGTGCCGGCGCTGGCGGGCGGGCAATGGGCCAAAGACCTGAACGTTTCCGCACCGCAATCGCCCTATCTGGCGTTCCTCGTCGGCCTGCATGTCGCGACCGCCGCCGCCCTGCTGGTGTTCTTCTGGCGCGACTGGGTGCGTGTGCTGGCCGGCTTCGTCAGCTCGGTGCGGCATCGCCGAATCCAGACGTCCGGGGAGCGGTTGGCCTGGCTGCTGGTGGCGGGCACCATCCCGGTGGGTCTGGCCGGGCTGGCTTTGGAAAAGACCTTCCGCACGACGCTGGGGAAACCCATTCCCGCGGCGGTTTTCCTGATCCTCAACGGCCTCGTGCTGTACGCGGGCGAGGTTCTGCGCAAGCGCACCACCGACGGCGAAACCGAGCACAGCGGCGAAGCCGTCGACAACCGGCTCGCTCAAATTCCCATCCGCCGGGGCGTGCTGATCGGCTCCGCGCAGATCCTGGCGCTGCTTCCCGGTATCAGTCGCTCCGGCATCGCCATCGTGGCCGGCCTGTGGCGCGGCTTGTCGCACGAAGACGCCGCACGGTTCTCGTTCCTGCTGGCGACGCCGATCATCCTGGCCGCCGGGGTGTACAAGATCCCGGAGCTGTTCGGGCCGCTCGGAAGCGGGATCGGCGGCCAGGTGCTGGCCGGCAGCGTCGCCTCGTTCGTCTGCGCCTACCTCGCCGTGCGCTATCTGACCCGGTATTTCCAAACCCGCACCCTGACGCCGTTCGCGATCTACTGCGCGCTGGCCGGGGCGGCCAGCCTGGCCTGGCTGACCCTGCGCTAGAGATGCGCCGGTAACGCACTTCTTGCACCGGCGCATTGCCGTATGTCCGGGTGCGCCGGGTCCCGTCGAAGCTCCACCCGTCGCGTTCGTAGAACCGCCGGGCGCGAACGTTGCCGTCCAGCACCCACAGCGCAGCCTGCGTGGAAACCGCGCGCAGCCGCTCCCGGGCGGCGGTGATCAGCGCGCGCCCAACCCCGGTGCCCACGTGCGCGGGATCGACGTAAATCGCCATCAGCTCACCGAAATTCGGCAGATCCTCATCGCGGCACAGGCCGGTGGTGGCCAGGCCGCAGATCGTCGAACCGACGAGCGCGACCAGGGTGGACGGCAGCCCGATTCCGACGCGGCCGAATGTGTATCGGCCGGCCCAAGTCTTCGGGTTCGAGGCCGTCGAGGTAGGCCTGGGCGATGAGTCCCCGGTATGCCCACTGCCAAGACCGGACCTGCACGCGCGCGACGTCGTACGCATCCTCGGGGACAGCCGCGCGCACCTCGGTCACCGTTGCAGTATCGATGAACTCCGCGTGCTCTGCCCTCGGGACCAGCGGCGCTTGTCGCAACTGGCTCATCAATGCCGAAGCACTCTAGCTGAGACGAGTACTTTCTGAGGCAGGATTTTGAGACATCGCGACCTGCAAGGATGCGGTGTCGGCCATCCGCTGATCGGTGTCTCGTATGTGGTCTGATTCGAGACACAAGCTTCACCTCGGCGAGGTTGTCGGCCACGTGGCGAAGGGTCGTCGCCAGTTCGCGCCGCTGCGCCGGGTCGAGGGCGGCCAAAGTTCCGAGCAGGTCTGCGGGGAACATCTCCGTGTCCGACATGGTTCTCTTCGCTGCTATGTGCGCGCCTGACGGTTTCTATGTCAGCATGGCGCACGAAGGGCAATGCCGACCTCATCTGGGTGACCGCCAGTGACGATAATCTTGGACGGGGAGTTGACGGAGCTGTACTTCGCCGAACGACAGTTCACGATGTACGGCCCGTCGCACTGGGCGGTCATCGCTGTGTTCGCGATTGGTGGCGTGCTTCTGGTCTGGATCGGGCGCAGGCAGAGTCCATCGCAAGCCCGGATCCTGGGCCGGATCCTCGGGGCCCTGACGGCGACGATATTCGTTGTGGTGCTTGTGTATTCGCTTTTCCCGCTCATGATCGGCAGGTCGGTACCGTTGAACCTGACCGATCTCGCTACCGCCGCTGCGGCCTACGCACTGTGGTCGCAGCGACACTGGGCCTTCGCCCTCACGTACTACTGGGGCCTCGTTCTGAGCACACAGGCGTTGATCTCCCCGGTTCTGACTGGTCCGGATTTCCCCGACTACCACTTCCTTGGCTTTTGGGCGGTTCACCTGCTTGTCGTCTGGGCAGCCATCTATCTCACGTGGGGCCGCAAGATGCGGCCCCGGTGGCGCAGCTACCGCATCGCGGTCCTGGTCACCGTGACGTGGGCAGCAGCTACCTTCGCTTTCAACCGCATCACCGGCACCGACTACGGCTTCCTCAACGGAAAACCCCACACCCCAAGCCTGCTGGACATAATGGGCCCCTGGCCCGTTTACCTCCCGACTGGAACCACTCTCATACTCATCGTGTGGGCCCTGATGACCTGGCCGTGGGTCCGTTCCACGGTATCCCGACCGTCGACCAGCGGATGAGGGGTCGGCAGGCGCTGCGCCAAACACCCGCTGAATCAACCTGCAGCATCTAGCGATTCGCCGCTGGGCTGAACCACGCGGGATTGGTTGCAGAGAATGACATTTGGGATGCTCAGAGGCGGTAAAGGGCGTGGTGACAGTCGCACCAAGGCCCATCTCATTAGTGGTCTATCCCGAGACGGCGTTCATAAAAGGTGTTGGGCAGCGTCGGCGTTCATTTTCGAGACAAGGAAGACACACAACGCCCGTGCCCAACCTGGAGCTGCGTACCTGGAGAGGAAGACGCAATGAAGACGCTTGAGGGCATTCTGGCTAAGCATCCGTTCGTTAGCCGGTTGGACCCGCGTTATCACCAACTGCTAGTCGGATGTGCGTCGAACGTCCGCTTCAACGCCGGTGAGTTCATCTTTCAAGAAGGCAGAGAAGCCAATACCTTCTATCTGATCCGCGAAGGAAAGGTCGCGCTCGAAGTCGTTGCTCCGGGTCACGGCAGCTTGACGATTGAGACTTTGGGCGGGGGCGAGATGCTCGGATGGTCTTGGTTGATACCCCCTATCGCACGCGGTTCGACGCGCGCGGTGCAGATGACCCGAGCGATCGCGCTGTATGGCAACTGCCTGCGCACAAGATGCGAAGAGGATCACGAGCTGGGATACCAGCCGGTAAAGGAAGTGGCTTCGGCTCCGGGCCAGCGTCTCGATGCAACACGATTTCGACTCCTCAACATTTACGGCCTCGTCTAACAACCCGATCGGGTGGGCGAGACTCGCTGGGGCGGGCTGCGGGCACCTCCATGGTGAGGGCCGTACGCGGAACCCCCTAAGGGGCAAACGCGGCGCCCGCAAAGAGGACTGTTCGCATTCCGAGCATCGGACATCGCTGTCGCGTGTCGGTGGCAGCATGTGCATATGACCACGACGACGCTTTCCTGGGATGTGGTGCCCGTCGACAAGCCGGACGATGTCAATGTCGTGATCGGGCAGGCGCACTTCATCAAGACGGTCGAGGACCTGCATGAGGCGATGGTGGGGGTGAGCTCGTCGCTACGGTTCGGGCTGGCCTTCTGCGAGGCCTCCGGGCCACGGTTGGTTCGCCGCACCGGCAATGATCCTGAATTGGTCGAGCTCGCGACCCGCAATGCGCTGGCCATCGCCGCCGGGCACTGCTTCGTGATCTTCTTGCGTGACGGGTTCCCGGTCAACGTCCTCAACCCGGTCAAGGCGGTGCCCGAGGTCTGCACAATCCACTGCGCCACGGCCAATCCGGTTGACATCCTGGTCGCGGTGACCCCGCGTGGGCGTGGCATTGTGGGCGTCGTCGACGGACAGGCGCCCCTCGGGGTGGAGACCGATCGCGACGTGGCCGACCGGCACGACCTGCTGCGCGCCATCGGTTACAAGCTCTAACCGCACCCCGTTGCGGAACGCGGCGAATGCTCGGACCACCTAGCGTGGTCACATCGTTTCCGCCCGCACCGTTCGTGCATCCGGTGGTTCGCTTCTGGTTGTTGGCGTAGGACAAGACCCGGAGGTCAGTGCGACGATCGTACTTGGTGAACCCTAAGCAACTTCGTTGGCTAGGTAGCGGCAAAGGGTGGCCCGGCTCACCCTGAGCGACCTGGCGAAGTCCCCCACGGTGTGACCGTCGGCCTTCATCCACCTGGCCGTGGCGGACGCGCTGGGTTGGGCGCCACATGCCGAACCGCGGCCCGACGAACGTGTCCCCGGGCAGGTCCTGCGAACACGGAAAACGCTCTAAGGACGAGCAGCTCTGGTCTCCGCCGAGAGCTGCCCTTGCTGAGTCAGCGAGGATGCGGAACCGGAGTGCTCGAGGCCACCCTCAAATCAATCGTGAAGTAACTGATGTGCGGTTGCTCGCTCACCACAATCTCGCGCAGCTTGGCGAACGCTTTGTCCAGTGCCTCCATCGGATCCACGTCGCGGGGCACGACTGAGATGCCGACGTCGAACCAGTGGCCCCCGTAGCGGGTTAGCCCGTGCGCGAAGCCCGGCAAGTCGGTGTGCTCCTTGGGATCCCACGAGACCACTTCTAACGCATGCTCACTCAAGATACTGTTTCCCTTCGATCGCATTCGGTCGGTGGAACTACTCGGGGGGACCGCCTGATCAGCGGACACCTACGCAGCATGGCACAAGCAACGCACTCCCACTTCCGACGTCGGGGCTTGGCATGGCATTCATGCGGCGCTGCACGCATTGAAGACCATTCGAACCAGTCGAGCCGCAGTGACTATTGCGCGGTACGGATGACAAAGGCGTCTGTGCTCTCGTCGTACCCGACCGTTTCGTCCACGAACAGTTCCCCAACCGTGTGGCCGTCCTCACCAACCGCAATGAAGGTCGCTTCCTCCTGGTCGTATGTCACCGATCCTTGCACGAACATCGCCGCGACCTCGTGCCCATCGGCTCCGAAAACGACAAGCTTCAAGCCTCCGGCATTCTTGACGTACTGCGCCGCTTCGGCACGTGTCGTGACCATCGCTGGGATTCCTTTCTGCTGGTGCTTTTGGTTGCAGCGCAGTATTCCCGAGACCAGAACCCAATGTGGTCGGTACAGAGACCCGAAGTGACTCGTCAGCCGTGTGCCCTCCGCAGCGGCAGGACCTTCGTCGGCTGTCCGTCATATCGCCGTGCCATCTCTGACACGAAGTTTCGAGACCCTCATATGTGGTCTATTTCGAGATGCGGTCGTTGCCGGCTCTCCCACGCCGAACCAGTCAGCGGGCGGTCAGCCACCAGGCGTACAGAGAGGCGAGGTCGGGACCCTCCGCGTTCACCACCACAAGATCCGCGTCTTTGGTCCATGTAAGCATGAACAGGCTCGTGTGAGGGTAGAAGTCGTGGGCACACTTCATCATTCTGAGGTTCCCCCCGAAAAGTGGACAGGGGTTATGCAGCTTGTGCGGCTGCGTTGAGTGATTGTTCGTAGGCGATGGGGCTGAGCATTCCGATCACCGAATGACGCCTCTGATTGTTGTAAAAATGCATCCATTTGTCAACTGCAGCAACGAGTTCCGTCTTCGTCGCGAAGACATGACGGTAATAGTATTCGTGTTTGAACGTCGACCACAGCGATTCCACGCCGCTGTTGTCCCAACAGATCCCGGTCGCACCCATCGATCGGCGCAGGCCGGCATCAGCGCACGCCTGCACCATCGCCCGTGCGGTGTACTGAAGCCACGGTCGGAATGCATGATTGTGCCGCCGACGTTGCCGTCGCGCACCGCGACCGCCTGGGCCAGCGCATCGGTGACCAACTCGGTGAGCATGTGATCGGCCACCGACCAGCCGAGCACCCGTTTGGAATGCTCGTCACGCACCGCGCACAAGAACATGTCGCCTTCACCGCACGTCAGGTAGGTGATGTCCGAGCTCCACACGGCATCGCATCGGCCCTGATCGAATTGACGCTCGACTAGATCAGCCGGGAAGGAGGCAGTGGGGTCGACGATGGTGGTGGCGACCTTGAACGTGCGCGGACTGATCCCTACGAGCCCGATCTCCGACATGATCTTGGCGACCGTCTTCTCTGACGCCACCTCACCGGCAGCACGCAGGTCAGCGGTGATCCGGGGCGAGCCATACACCCCGGCAGATTCGCGATGATGGTCGATGATCTTCACAGTCAGGTCGGCCTTCCGTTGCTCTCGATCGCTGAAGTCTGTTGTTGCCGAACGCTTCGCACGCTTGTAGAAGCCGGAGGTGGATACCTCCAGCAGTCGTGCCATTCGGGTGATCGCGGTGGTCGCGCACTCTGCGGCCATCAGCTCGAACCGGTCTACCTCGGTTGGCTGGCGGCAAAGTACGCGGAAGCTTTTTTCAGGAACGCGATGTCTTTCTCCTGCTCGGCGACCTGCTTGCGCAAACGCGCGAGCTCGGTGCGCTCCGCCACGATCAACGGCTCCTCGTTACGGGCAGCCGCCGCCTCGACGCGGCGACGTTCGTCGGCGACCCACCGTCCAAGCAGGCCCTCGTTCAGGCCAAGCTCGCGAGCGACCTCGGCGACAGTGCGCCCGGAATCGATCACCCGATGAGCGGCCTCGACCTTGTACTCGGTCGTAAAAGACCGACGTGTTCGGGACATGGTGACATCCTTCCAGCGGGACCATTCATCCCGCTATCTCGATGTCCACCGTTCGGGGGGAGTCTCATTCCCCCCGGCCAGGCGGTCGGTCCCGGATTGGCTGATCCGGGGCATGGGACTGGGGCACCGTATTGGCTAAAGGTTTTATTGAGGTCGGCGGTGTTTCCGTAGAGGGAATAAGTGGCAGCACTGGGGCCGCCGGGCTGACTGTTGCGGCCGCAGCCGAGCCGTGCGAGAAAGGGGTCTTCGGGATAGCGCTTGCCAGCCTGGCAGTCGGCCGGGGTGTATCCCCCGGATAGCTGCGCGAACAGCTTGTCGTTATTGGCCTGATTGTCAGTTGGATCAGCCGTCGCCGTCGCCGATGTGCTGAAAAATGTAACGACTGCAACCCACGCGGCAGTCATCGCTCTTGCGCCCTGGACGAATGTGAACATTGCGCTCCACTGCCGGCGATTCGGCGACCGAATAGGCCTAGATGATATGCCGTTACCGGCGCATACATATCGATTTTCAAACTTCCTTCGCCGCGCGATCAGACGTCCATCCTGCTGGCCCCCTGACCGATTGCTCCGCCGCCATACAGCGCCCGGCAGAATGGCCGTGTACTAGCTACGGCAGATGCATGAGGGTCAAAGGGCGCTGTGCTAGACGACGGGCGAGGCGGAGCCTCATTCCCTGTAACACACCTTGCAGCGCCTGATCTGGGCGGCTGGCACCGAAAGACAGAGAGGTCGGAGCGGCACCCGCCTAAGACACACAACGCCCGTGCCCAACATGGAGCCGCGTACCCGGAAAGGAAGACGCAATGAAGTCGCTTGAGGGCATGCTGGCCGCGCTGGTTGACCGCGGCACTGTCAACGGCGAGCAAGTTGTTCCGCAGCCCGGCGGCTTCTATGCGGCTGGATCACTAGCAGGATCGTCGGCCCCTTCAAGGAAGTCCCGGGATCGATCGCGTTTCGCGGCATCCGGACGAGTTCCGCAGCTTATAAGCAATGGGCGCGACATTGGGATCGGTAGGGGTGCCCGGTGCCCGATAATTTTGGGATGGCCCTCAACGACGGATCGGCTGCGTCGCGCCAGTTCGTGGCGTCCTCCCCGCCCATGTCCTCCCAAATGACCGCGTTTGCCACCGGAAAGGGCCGGTACCTGGTGCAGGCGGCGATGCTTGCGTTGATCTTGGTAATGGTCGCGTCGTTCGTCACCCGTCGGAGCCAGGGCTACGCGATCGCCGTCGCGGGGCTCGTGGCGCTTTCTATTTTCGCTCTGGCGGGAACCGCTTACGTGTGGTGGCGTTCGCGCCAAAAGGTCCTCATCGGCGTCACGAGCAACGGCCTGACCGTCAATCAGCGGCGCGATGTTTTTCCCTTCGGTGATGCAAAGCTGGGTCCATGGGTGAACATGGGCGTGGCCCTTCACCTGCAATGCGGCCGTCATCGATTTGTTCTCGGCGGACGAGATCGTCGCATCGCTCCCACGACACGGCTCGACGCACAGCCCGTCCAGGCCGTCGACGCCTGGCTGTGGGCCAAAGATTTCGATGAGCTTCTCGCTATGGGAGGCAGCCAAAGTGGGGATTTGCGCGCACCTGCAGTGGGCGGACCGACGCGGTGTTTTCTGTTCCCCAATCCCTATTTGGCCGAAGGGATGGGGTCGTTCGCCTTCCGCAAACAACATCAACTTCAGCAATCACTCTCGAAGCCGAGCCTGGTCCTTGACGTGGACGAGAACGCGATGCGGGTGATCGACCCGAAGAGCGATGCGCCCAGTGCCTCGGCTTCGCGCGCGAACGTGACAGTGACGTCCGCAACTTTCCAGGCCGACAGCGTCACGAGCGGCGATGGCAGCACGTATAACTACCCCGCGACGCCCGCGCTGGCCGTGAGCATTCCCAGTATGCAACCACTGACTATCGGATGTCTCGACTTGGCAGGGTCGGATTTTCGCTTTGCGTGGCGCGGCGCAGCTCGGTCGAATGAACGCCCTTCTTACGTGGTCTCGGCGGCCGATTTGCTAACGCTCGCTGAGGAATTCGGCTTGACCTCGCAGCTGGACGACAAAGCCAGACGTAAGTGCGCAGCTCCGCTAGCGCCTGGTCGATTTGGTCGAGTGCATACACCGCTACGGCGGGGGCGGTCATCGAGCTGCCCTTGCGTGCAAGCGATTCGTACGTGGCGTCGCCGAGTACCTCGCGCAGATGGGCCAGCGCCGCGCTGAGTTCGGGGAGCCCCGCGATGTTGAGCGGGTTGACTGCGAAGCCGGCGAAGGTGGCCGCCGGTTCGTAGCGTCCGAGCCGGTCAAAGTGCGTGGCGAGGACGGCCAGAGCGGTGCGGAGCGTCGCTGTGTTTCCGGAGTCGTGAACGGTGCGGATGGTCACGGTGATGTATTCCAAGGCGGCGAGCGGTGTCGCCGTGCTCGGACTCGAATCGGGACAGCGCAGCCGCCAGGAGGGTGATGTTGTACCGGCTGCCGCTGTCTTGCGCGATCACCAGGCCCCGGCGCAGGGCGTCCAACGCGCGGGCGGGATCGGCTTCGCTGAAGGCGTAGCCGTAGCAGAACAATGCGAACGAGGGCACCACGGGTTGCGGGTCGCCTCCGCGCTATCGACGAGGTCGTTCGCCAGTGTCATCGCCTCGTCCTTGCGGCCTGCCCACACCAGCGCGAGGACCAGGTTGCCTGCGGTGATTCCGTGAGTGTCGCGACGCCGGGCGAGCTGGGCGCGGCCCCACTCGACCGCACGTTCGGGTTGGCCGATGACGCTATACGCACCGCCTAGCATGCTCTCCTGGCCGAAGGGCACGTCGTCGAATTCGCCACTGTCGATCACGAGCCGGCCCGCGTCGGCGTACTGAACCGCCTCCTCAATCCGTCCGACGATGTAGCACAGCGACGCCGTCACATACAGGGCCGCGAGCTGCGGATGGTGGACCGCGCGGGCGGGCTCGATGAGCTCCTCGGCCCATGCGATGTGCTCGTAGTTTTCGCTCTGAACGCCGAGCATCGCGGTATGGTCGCAATCGTGGCGGCGACGTCGAGATCACCTTGGTCGGCGGCCCACCGAAACGCGGTGCGCAGGTTGGCCAGCTCGGCAGCGAACCACGCGTAGGCATCACGCGGGCGCGGGCTGTCCCACAGCGCCATGATGTCGGCTTCACGCACCATGAAGTAGCGGGCATGTGCACGACGGATCGTCTCTGCTTCGCCACGAGCGACGAGCTGTTCCTCGGCGAACTGGCGGATCGTCTCCAGCATGGAGAACCGGGTCCGCCCAGTCGACCGGTCGGCGACCAGCAGCGACTTGCGAACCAGCGCGTCCAGCAGATCGAGGATTTCGTACTCATCGATGACCGCCTCAGAGTTACTGAATCCGGCTACCGCGCAGGCACTTTCGAGGTCGAATCCACCGGCGAACACCGAACATCTTGCCAGCAAAGCCTTTTCGGCGTCACCGAGGAGGTCATAAGACCACGACACCGCATGGCGCAGTGTTTGGTGGCGTGACAGACCGCGCCGAGAACCGACCAGGAGCCGGAACCGCTGATCGAGACGATCACGCACCTCGCTGGCAGTCATCGACGCCATCCGCGAGGCGGCCAATTCGATGGCTAACGGGATGCCGTCGAGTCTGCGGCAGATTTCTACTACAGCGTCCGCCTCGCCGGGCTGGGCCAGCGAGAAGTCCGACACGACGCTTTGGGCACGGTCGACGAAGAGGCTCGCGGCAGCGGATTCGGTTCCGGAGTTGACGTCGAGCGACGGCACACGCCATAACTGTTCTTCGCCGGCCCCCAATCCTTCGCGGCTGGTCGCGAGAATCGTCACGGTCGCCGAGGCGGCGAGGATCGTCTCGACCAGATCCGCGACACTGTCGACAACGTGCTCGCAGTTGTCGAACACCAGCAGCCGGAGCCTGTCCTCCAACGCGGACGCGACGCTCTCGTCCACGCTCTTCCCCGGCTGTTGGACGATGCCCAGCATCGCGGCCACCGCGTCGGGCACCGCCGCCGGATCGGCGACCGCGGCCAAGTCGAAAAACCAGACCCCGTCGGGAAATTCGTCGGCCAGCCGCGCCGCGACCTCCAACGCCAGGCGGGTTTTGCCGACCCCGCCCACCCCGGTCAGCGTGACCAAGCGATGAGTTTTCACCGCAGCTTGCAGTTCGGCGACCTCCGACTCCCGTCCGATGAAGCTCGTGGTCTGAGGACGCAGGTTCCCCGGACTGCGCATCCAGCGTCCGCAACCCAGGAAAGTCCGCCTGCAGGCCGGCCGCCCGCACCTGGAACAACCCGACCGCGGTGGGCAAATCCCGCAACCGATGCGGCCCCAAGTCCGTCAGATCAACCCCACTGAGCAGACCCGCGGTCGACTCGGCCAACAGGATCTGACCGCCATGCCCAGCGGCCATCACCCGCGCGGCACGATTCAGCACGGCACCGAAATAGTCACCCTCGCGGAGTTCTGCTTCGCCGGTCGCGATGCCCATCCGCACCGGCAACTGCCAACGCCCGCTGCGCGGCCACCGCAGCATCGACCGCAGACCTCGGCGAGGCGAACGCGGCACAGACCCCGTCACCGGTGTGTTTGAACATCCAGCCGCCCTGGGCCTCAATCGCCTCGCGCAACACCGCGTCGTGTGCGGTCAGCGCTGCCCGCATCCCGTCGGCGTCAGCTTCCCACCGACGGGTTGATCCCTCAATGTCGGTGAAGAGAAACGTCACTACCCCCGACGGAGCAGCAGCCGCGGACACGCCCACAGGATTTCACAAGGAGCGCATCCCCACCTTGAACATCGCGGAATCTCCGGGCGGCATTGGAGACTCAAAGAATCCGACGAGATCAAGGGATCAGGATGTAGCTCATCCCCGGGACATCTTCGACCGTGCGGGTGTCGAACACGTGAAAGCCCGTGGTGTGGTACCCGTTGGCGACGGTGGCTCCGTAGCCGGTGTTCATTTCGATGATCGTCACGTTCCGGCCGCTGACGGCATCGACCCAGGCGACATGTCCGACGCCCCCAACCAGCGAGCTGCTGAAGACGGCGATGGAGTGCGGTTGTGCTTCGCCTACCACTGTCCAGCCCGCCGCTTGGGCCTGATAAGCCCAGTTCTCGGCGTTCCCGGTGAGCGCTTGGATGTAGTACCCGGTGTGGTCGTGGATCTGTTCTTGGGCGCCCCACGTGCAGTAGCCCTCATAGGGGCCGCCGAGCGGGTTGTGGTCCGTTGTGGCCCCTTTGGTCCGGTCCGCATGGGCCGGCGGCGTAGCCATCGACGCTCCCAGCGACAGTGCGCTGCCCATGGCGATGGCGGCCATAATTCCCTTGGTTTTCATTCACCTCCCCTTTCCGGGGCCCCAACTCATCGAGCCGTTACGGAACTGTTATCGCCGGGCGGCCGACATTCGTTTCACCATTTCGGCAATTTGGGGTGACGAAGTGAAAAGGGCCACTTCAGAGGTGGCAGGCTCGCGCGCAATCAGGTCGAGTCGCGGTGAAAGTTTTACTGCTCAGGAAGCGGGCTCGGGAGCCCGCGCCGCCATGAGGACGCGGCGCAACGCGTCCGCAATCTGCGCGCGCACCGGCGCGCCCGAAACGACCAAGTCGACCATCGCCAGCGACTGGTGCGTGTGGCCGCGCGCGCGGATGTATTCCGTCGGGACCCCGGCCGCCTTGAGGGCGTCGGCGTAGGCCGCGCCGTCGTCGCGTAGCGGATCGAACTCCGCCGCGACGACGATCGCCGGCGGCAGTCCGGCTAGGTCGACGGCACGTAACGGCGCGAAGCGGGGGTCGCTGCGATCGGCCGCGTCGATGTAGTGGTCGTAGAACCACTTGAGCAGCGGCGTGGTGAGCCCGTAGCCGTCCGCGTTCTCGGCAAAGGATGCGCGCGCGATGTCGCCGGACGTGCACGGCATCAATAACACCTGCCCGGCGATGTTCGGTCCGCCCAAGTCCCGCACCAGTTGGCATACGATCGCCGCGAGACCGCCGCCAGCACTCCAACCACACACCGCGAGCTGCCCCGCTGCGCCGCCGAGGGCCTGCGCGTTGTCGGTGACCCATTGCACCGCGGCCATGGCGTCATCGACCGCCGCGGGGAATCGGTGCTCGGGCGCGTGGCGGTAATCCGTCGAGATGACGACCGCATCGGTGCGCACGCAAAGGTCCCGGCACAGCGGATCATCCGAGGTGACGTCGCCCAGGACATAGCCACCGCCGTGGAAGTACACGACGATCGGGTGCGGACCCGGGGTCGGCGGCCGGTACAGCCGGTAAGCCAAATCGCTTGCGGCACCGGGGAATAGACCATCGATGATTTCGCCGACGTCGGGTCCTGGGGGCAGCGGCTCTAACATCTGCGCGTAAAGCGCGCGGGCCTCCGCCACGGGCAGCGATTCCAGCGGCGGCAGATTCAGCGCCGCCGCCTCGATGAGGACCATCTCGACGTCCGGTTGCAATCGGCGCACCACCCCGTCGTTGCACCGTGAGCCGTTGGAACCAGACAACGTGAAGCCGAGGTAATCGCGGGCGACCACCTCGTCGCAGCTGAGGTGGTAGAAGTCGACGCCCGCGCAGTAGGGCAGGAAGACTCGCGGTTTGCCAGGCACATTGGCGCCCATGTACCAAGAGTTGGCTTCCCGGTAGAGGGTGATGTCGGCGCAGTCGTTGACGTGCTGCACCCACCCGGCCTCGGCCGTTTCGGTGGGCTCGATGACTTCGAACCCGTTGGCGCGCAGATGACCGAGGCAGTCGAGCACCCAGTCCACGTGCTGCTCGATTGACACGGTCATGTTCGACAGCACCGACGGACTCCCCGGACCGGTTATCAAAAACAGGTTCGGAAAGCCGATCGTGGTCAACCCGAGATAGGTCTGCGGCCCGTTCGCCCATTTCTCCTTCAGCGCCAAGCCATTCCGGCCCTTGATGTCGACGGCCGTTATCGCACCGGTCACGGCGTCAAAACCGGTGGCCAAGACGATCGCGTCGAAGGTGAACGACTCGTCATCGGCGTCGATGCCTGTTTCGGTGACGTGCCGGATCGGATGTTTCCGGATGTTGACCAGGCGCACGTGCGGCAAGTTGTAGGTGGCGTAGTAATCCGTGTCGAGGCACGGCCTCTTTGTGCCGATGGGATATTCCGTCGGGCACAGCTCGGCCGCGGTCACAGGATCGTCGACAATCGAGCGAATCTTGTTCCGGAAGAACTCGGCGAACTCGTGGTTAGCCGCGGGATTGCTCAGCACATCGGCAAAAACGGTGAACGTCTCGAACAGCAGGCCACCCTCCCAGGCGCGCTCAAAGCGTTCTTGTCGTTCGGACTCCGGGACGCTGAATGTCTGGATGATGCTGCGTTCCCCCGGAATTCCGCCCCACGACACACGCGCGGCCGCGCGGTATTCCGCCTCATTCGCCAGTTGCGCGAGCTTGTCCGGCGACAACGGACCGTTGCGCGCCGGGATCGAGAAGGTCGGGGTGCGCTGAAACACGACCAGCTCTCGCGCTTGCTGGGCGATGACCGGAATCGACTGCACGCCTGAGGAACCCGTGCCGATCACCGCCACGCGCTTGTCCGTGAAATCGACGGGCTCGTGCGGCCAGCGGCTGGTGAAGTAGACCTCCCCGGCGAACCGCTCGAGTCCGTCGATCTCTGCTTGCTTGGGCACGGATAGACACCCCGTTGCCATCACGACGAAGCGCGACGTGACCTCATCGCCACCTTCGGTACGCACGCGCCACAGTGACGCATCGTCGTCCCAGCGTGCCTGCTGGACTCGCGTCGAGAAGGTGATGTGGCGCCGCAGGTCGTGCTTGTCGGCGACGTGGTTCAGATAACGCAGGATCTCGGGCTGGGTGGCGTACTTCTCCGACCATTGCCAGTCCCGCTGCCAGTCGGGATCGAAGCTGTACATGTAGTCGACGCTGGGTATGTCGACCCGGGCGCCCGGATACCGGTTCCAAAACCAGGTGCCGCCGATGTCGTCGCCCGCTTCGAAGACGCGAAATCGATATCCGGCGCGGCTGAGGCGGTAAGCCAGATAGAGGCCCGCAATACCTGCACCGATTACGACGACATCGACGTCGGGTGTCGGTCGGTCTGTCCCGGCTGTATCGGTCATCCTCTGATGATCACGCCGCGTCGCCTCGCTGTCTTGGGTAATGCCCTACTTCATATTTCTGATGTTTCTGGGGCCATTGCGCGTCCCGAAGTCGAGTGCTGTGCTGGTCGAATGGCAGATACGGCATCGATCGGCGTCAAGGTCCAGGGAAAAGTCATCGTGATCACCGGCGGCGCCAGGGGGATCGGATTGGCCACCGCGACCGCATTGCACAAGCTGGGTGCCAAGGTCGCGATCGGCGACGTCGATGAGGCCAAGGTGAAGGAATCCGGCGGCGACCTCGGGCTCGACGTTTACGGCAAACTCGATGTCACCGACAAGGAATCGTTCTCCGATTTCCTCGACCAGGTGGAGCGCCAACTCGGCCCGATCGATGTGCTAATCAACAATGCCGGCATCATGCCGGTCGGCCGGATCGTCGACGAGCCGGACGCCGTCACCCGGCGCATTCTGGACATCAACGTCTATGGCGTGATCCTGGGCAGCAAGCTGGCGGCCCAGCGCATGGTGCCCCGCGGTCACGGCCACGTCATCAACGTCGCCTCGCTGGCCGGCGAGCTCAACGTGGTTGGGCTGGCCACCTACTGCGCCAGCAAGCACGCGGTAATCGGCTTCACCGACTCGGCCCGGCTCGAATACCGGTCGGCGGGCGTGAAGTTCTCGATGGTGTTGCCGACGTTCGTCAACACCGAGCTCACCGCCGGGACCGCCGGAGTCAAGGGTTTGCGAAACGCCGAGCCCGGCGAGATCGCCGACGCGATCGTCGGCCTGGTCGCCCGACCCAAGCCGCGGGTGCGCATCACCAAGGCGGCCGGGGCCTTGGTGGTGTCGCAGCGATTTTGGCCGCGCGCCATCGCCGAGGCACTGAACCGTAAGCTCGGCGGCGATCACGTGTTCACCGACGACGTCGACGTGGAGAAGCGCCGGGCCTACGAGGCCCGCGCCCGCGGCGAGGAGTGACCTTCTGTTTCTAGCGGCGTTAACCTGGGGCGCGGACAATCGGCCGGGTGAGCCTCGAAACCGAAACCGCGCCCGCAATCCTTTCCGACGACGAACTGGCCCTCATCGACGCGTATTGGCGCGCCGCCAACTACCTATCGGTTGGGCAGATCTACCTGCTGGACAACCCGCTGCTGACCGAGCCGCTCGCTGCCGAGCACGTCAAACCCCGGCTGCTGGGACACTGGGGCACCACGCCCGGGCTCAACCTGATCTACGCGCATCTCAACCGGATCATCCGTAACCGCGACGCCAACGTCATTTACGTCACCGGACCCGGTCATGGCGGCCCCGGGCTGGTCGCCAACGCGTATCTGGAAGGCACCTACAGCGAGGTGTACACCGGCATCGGCGAAAGCGTCGATGGAATGCGAAAGCTGTTCCGCCAGTTCTCTTTTCCGGGCGGTATTCCAAGCCATGTCGCCGCCCAGACACCCGGGTCCATCCACGAAGGCGGTGAGCTCGGCTACGCGCTGGTGCACGCCTACGGCGCCGCCTTCGACAACCCCGATCTGGTGGTCGCATGTGTGATCGGCGACGGCGAGGCCGAGACCGGACCGCTGGCGGCCGGCTGGCACTCGAACAAGTTCCTCAACCCGGCCGTCGATGGCGCGGTGTTGCCGTTCCTGCATTTGAACGGATACAAGATCGCCAATCCGACTGTCCTGGCGCGCATCCCGCACGCCGAACTAGAGTCCTTGTTGCGCGGCTACGGCTACCGCCCGATCACGGTCGCCGGAGACGACCCGGCTGACGTGCACCAGCAATTGGCCGCCGCGCTGGAGGACGCGTTCGACGACATCGCGGCCATTCAGCGCGCCGCACGCGACTCAGATCAGACCGAGCGGCCGGTGTGGCCGATGATCGTGCTGCGCACCCCGAAAGGCTGGACCGGACCAAAAGTTGTGGACGGCAAGCACGTTGAGGGCACCTGGCGCTCACATCAGGTTCCGCTCGCCGAGACGCACCAGAACCCGGAACACCGCGCCCAGCTGGAAGAGTGGCTGCGCAGCTACCGGCCCTGGGAGCTATTCGATGAAAACGGTGTGCTGTGGCCGCAACTGCGAGCGCTCGCGCCCGCCGGCGACCGGCGGATGAGCGCCAACCCGCACGCCAACGGCGGCCTGTTGCTACAAGACCTGGACCTGCCCGACTTCCGCGCCTATGCGGTGCCCGTCGAGCAACCGGCCGTCGCAACCCACGAGGCAACCCGGGTGCTGGGCACCTTCCTGCGCGACGTCATCACCCGCAACCTCGACAACTTCCGGCTGATGGGTCCCGACGAGACCGCCTCCAACCGGCTCTCGGCCGTCTTCGAGTCGACCGGCAAGGTGTGGCTATCCGAGACCACAGCTGACGACGATCATTTGGCCCCCGACGGTCGCGTAATGGAGGTGCTCTCCGAGCACCTGTGCCAGGGCTGGCTGGAGGGCTACCTGCTGAGCGGGCGGCACGGGCTATTCAACTGCTACGAGGCGTTCGTGCACATCGTCGACTCGATGTTCAATCAGCACGCGAAGTGGCTGTCCACCAGCCGCGAGCTGCCGTGGCGGCGGCCGGTCGCCTCGCTGAACTACCTGCTGAGCTCGCATGTGTGGCGACAGGACCACAACGGCGCGTCACATCAGGATCCCGGCTTCATCGACGTGGCCGTCAACAAGCGCGCCGAGGTGGTGCGCGTGTACCTGCCGCCGGACGGCAACACGTTGCTGTCGGTCGCCGACCACTGCCTGCGCAGCCGCGACTACATCAACGTCATCGTCGCCGGCAAGCAGCCCGCGTTGTCCTACCTGTCGATGGACGACGCCATCCTGCACTGCACCCGCGGCCTTGGCATCTGGCAGTGGGCGAGCACGGCCAGCGGTGAGCCCGACGTGGTGCTGGCCTGCGCCGGAGACATCCCGACGCTGGAGACTCTGGCCGCCGCCGACATCCTGCGCCGCGAGCTGCCCGACCTGCGCGTGCGGGTGGTCAACGTCGTCGATCTGATGCGCCTGCAGCCGGACTCCGAGCACCCACATGGCTTGCCCGACAAGGAATTTGACGCGGTCTTCACCAGCGACAAGCCGGTGATCTTCGCCTACCACGGTTATCCCTGGCTGATCCACCGGCTCACCTATCGCCGCACCAACCACGCGGAAATGCACGTGCGCGGGTTCAAGGAACGGGGCACCACGACCACGCCCTTCGACATGGTGATGCTCAACGACCTCGACCGGTTCCATTTGGTCATGGACGTCATCGACCGGGTGGATGGGCTGGCCAGCCGGGCCGCCGTGCTGCGCCAGCGCATGGTCGACGCACGGCTGACCGCGCGGCGCTACACCCGCGAGCACGGTGAGGACGACCCGCAGATCGCGGACTGGACCTGGGAGTCGAGCGAGCGGAACGAGCGAAGCGAGTGACGGGAGCGGGGACGACCCATCCAGCCGGGGTTCGAACGGGTAGGCCATCGAGCGCCGGACTAGCCTGGCGTGGTGGCAAGCGTGTTGTCGGTCAATGTCGCGCGGGCGCGAGCGAATCCTGATCCGCGCGCCATGTCGAACGTGACGGGCATCGACAAGGTGGCGGCCACCGAGCCAGTCATGGTGCGGGCGCCCGGACCGATGCGCGGTGGTTTGGGGAGCGGGCTGGTCGGCGACACCATCGGTAATCCCAAATACCACGGCGGTGACGACCAGGCCGTCTACGTCTACGCGCGCGAAGACCTGGACGCCTGGGAGACCGAACTCGAGCGACCGATCGCCAACGGAAACTTCGGCGAGAATCTGACCACGTCCGGCATCGACGTGACGGGTGCGCGGATCGGTGAACGTTGGCGCATCGGCACGGATGGTCTGCTGCTGGAAGTCTCGGCGCCGCGGACACCGTGCCGGACATTCCAGGCGTTCTTGGATCTCAACCACTGGATCAAGACCTTCACCCGCGCGGGAAAAGCCGGCGCCTACTTTCGGGTGATTTCGCCCGGAACCGTGCGCGCCGGCGATGCCATCACCATCGATTACCGCCCCGACAACGACGTGACCATCGGGCTGGTCTTCCGCGCCCGAATGTCCGAACCGGAACTGCTTCCGCGGCTGTTGGCGGCCGACGCGCTTTCGGCAGAGCTCAAGGATTATGCGCGACGGCGCATCGCCTCGAAGGCGGAGTAAGCGGAGTAACGCGGGCCGCCTCGCGTCCGCGGGTAAACTTGCTGGATGCCCGACGTGACCGCTACCGCTGACGCCCAGGTCTTGCACCGGTTCCGGATTCACATCGACATCGCGGTGGTCGTGGTGGTGCTGGTGTTGACGAACCTGATCGCGCACTTCACCACGCCGTGGGCGAGCATCGGCACCGTGCCGGCGGCCGCTATCGGACTGGTGGCGCTGATTCGGTATCGAGGCTTGGACTGGGCCGAACTGGGCCTGGGCCGCGAACACTGGAAGTCCGGGCTGGTTTATGCGCTGGGCGCGGTAGCCCTTGTCGGATCGGTGATCGGCATCGGTGTCATGCTGCCGATGACCCGACCGATGTTCCTGAACCATCACTACGCGACCATTTCCGGTGCGCTGGTCGCCTCGATGGTCGTCATACCGCTGCAGACCGTGATCCCCGAGGAGCTGGCCTTTCGCGGGGTGCTGCACGGCGCGCTGAATCGGGCCTGGGGATTTCGCGGTGTCGCGCTGGGCGGTTCGCTGCTGTTCGGCCTGTGGCACGTCGCGACGTCGTTGGGCCTCACGAGCAGCAATGTCGGCTTCACGCGGCTGTTCGGGGGCGGAATCGCCGGGATGCTGGCCGGGGTCACGCTCGCGGTGCTGGCCACCGGGGCGGCGGGGTTTGTCTTCAGCTGGCTGCGCCGGCGCAGCGGCAGCCTGATCGCGCCGATCGCGCTGCACTGGTCGTTGAACGGGCTGGGCGCGCTGGCCGCTGCCGTGGTCTGGCACTTAGCTTGATTGCAAGCCTGAGTCCGGTCACACCACCAGGACGGCGGCGCCGGCGATGCGACCCTCGCTGAGGTCGGCCAGCGCCTGATCGGCCCGCCCGAGTGGGTATTCCGGCGTGGTGACCTCGATGTGATGCTCGGCTGCGAAGTCGAGGAACTCGCGGGCATCGGCGCGGGTGTTCGACGTCACCGACCGGATCTGCCGCTCCTGGAACAGGTGCCGCTGGTAGTTCAGCACCGGGATATCGGACAGGTGAATGCCGGCGACCGCCAACGTGCCGCCGCGGTCCAGGGCCTCCAGCGCGGGCAGCACCAGATCGCCGACCGGGGCGAACAGGATGGCGGCGTCCAGCGGCACCGGCGGCGGATCCGCGACGCCTTGCGCTGACGCGGCGCCGAGTTCCAACGCCAGCTTGCGCGCCTCGTCGCCGCGGGTCATCACGTGCACCTCGGCGCCCTGCGCCAACGCGACCTGCGCCGTGATGTGGGCGCTGCCGCCAAAGCCGTAGAGGCCCAACCGGCCACCGGGTGGCAGCTCGGCGCGCAGTAGTGACCGGTATCCGATGATGCCGGCACACAACAGTGGTGCCAGTTCGGTGTCGCTATAGCCGCTCGGTAGGTGGTGCGCGAAAGCCGCAGGGACGGTGGCGAATTCGGCGTAGCCGCCGTCGGCGTCCCAGCCGGTGTAGCGGGACTCCGGGCAGAGGTTCTCGTTGCCGCGACGGCAGTACTTGCACACACCGCAGGTATGGCGCAGCCAGGCGATGCCGACCCGGTCGCCGACGTTGAACCCGTCGCCGGCGTCTGAACCCACCTCCAAGACTTCGCCCACCACCTCATGGCCGGGCGTGACGTGTTCGCGGTGGACGGGCAGATCGCCCTCGGTGACGTGCAGGTCGGTGCGGCATACCCCGCACGCGCGCACGGCCACCAGCAACTCGGACGGTCCCGGGCGCGGCACGTCGGCGGTAATCAGCTCGAGCGGGCCAGTTTTCATGGGGCCGGGCCGGCGCACCCGCCAAGCGGTCATGCTCGTGGCCATTGCTCCACCTAACGCCTTCGCACGAGGCTGACGATCCAGAGCAGGATGACCGCTCCGAGCAGTGAGACGAAGAACGTAAACCATTTACGCCCATGCTCGACGTCGACGTGAAGCCAGCCGAGAAGCATGCCCCCGATGAATCCGCCGACTACGCCGATGACGATGTTCAGCAAAATACCGGGGCTGCCGACCTTGACGATCTTGCTGGCTACCCAGCCGGCGAGCCCGCCGATAATGATGTACGCGAGCCAGCTCACCGCCGTCGGCGGAGCGAAGGCCAGGTAACGGGAAGCGGCCAAGACGTCCATGCGGCTCTCCTGACCTCGGACGGCGGCCTAGGCCGGCTGGGTCTGCTGCGTCGTCGGAGCGGGCGTCGGGGTGACTTCCCCGGCGGGGGCCTGGCCCGGCGCAGGAGATGGAGACGGAGCCGGCGCAGGCGGCTGATTCGGGGCGGCCGGCGCGGGCGGCTGATTCGGAGCGGCCGGCGCCGGCGTCAGCTCAGGAGCGCCGGGCGGGAGCGCTGGAGCGCCCGGGGCGGGAGCCCCCGGAGCTGGAGCCCCGGCCGCCGGTGCAGTCCAGGGCTGGATCGACTCGGCGAGCGCTTTGGCCGCCACCTTGTCCACCGGGTCGTTCGAGGTCCCGAGGCACACCACGAACCAGCGCTGCGGTGGGCCGGCGTTGCTCGCCGGCGAACTGACCACGCCCGTCCAGATCTGCCCGTTCGGCTTGGCCGCATCGCTGAACTTGACCTCGTAGTACGACGAGCTACCGGATAGCCCATTGGCGTTCAGCGGGGCGCTGTCCTGGTTGATCCGCATGCCGGGGTAGGGCATGAAGAACTCACCCATGTCCGAGCCGAGCCGAACAGCCGCCTTGGCGTCGTTGGCTTCGGCACTGGCGTAAAGCTTTTGGTCCAACCGTCCGAGGACGACGCGGGTGTCGTTGGCCACCGGGGGCGGCTGCCCGGGCATGGGCGGCTGTCCGGTCGTCTTGCTGAGCATCGCCGAGCCGTAGTCGAGGTGAGAGGCGTCGGACTCCACCCAGCCCGGCGGCACGACGAAGCTGAATCCACCGACCGCATTGGTGACCCGACCGGCGTTGGGATCGACCGGCGGCGGCGGCGGCGCGTTCGGGTCGACCGGAGGCGGTGGCGGCGCCGCATTGGGGTCACCGGGCTGCGGTGCTGGCGTGGCGGGTGCATCGGGTGCAGCCGGGGCGGGTGAAGCCGCGGGCGGGGCCGCGGTAGTGGTCGGCGGCGCGGGTACCGGGTCGGCGATTGCGGTCGCCGGCAGCGCGATCGTGACGACGCTGGCGCTGGTTACTGCGGTAATCGCCAGCGTTGCCCATAGTCCCTTGTGACGGGTCGAGTTCGGGTCCACCTGGTCCATGGCGACGAACCTACCGCGTTACGGCTGTGACGCAAGGGTGCCGTGCTGAGGATGTGGTGTGTTTCCTCCAATCGTTTTCTAGCTCAGCGGTGCGGCACCGGGTACAGCGTCACTTCGAGGGTTTTGACGCTGAACCACACGCGTTCTCCCGGCGTCAGCCGCAGCTCCGCGGCGGCCTCGACGGTGATTTCCGCGGCGAGGCCCGGGGCGCCGTCGGGCTGCTCGGGACCGCGAACCAGGACCGCGGCTCCTCGGGCGTCCAGTTCCGCGATGGTCTGCTCGACGGTGTTGCGCGGACTGCCGTGCGGCTCGTCGCGATAGACGGCCACTGCCGTCGGTGCGAACACGGCGACCGCGTCGTGCCAATCGGTGAGAGCTTCGGCGAGTTCCGGTGCCGGGATGCCGTGCCAGTGAATGCCCGACCTGGCGTGCAGTGCGCCGTCCGGACCGATAGTGCCGCCAACCAGGTTCACGCCGGCGATGCGGGCACCGAAGTGACTGCGCGGCGCGGTGAGCACGTCGGCGGCGGGCCCGATCTCGGCGATCTTCCCCGATTCGAGCACCAGCACCCGATCGGCCAGGGTGAAAACATCGAGCAGGTCGTGGGTTATCAGGATGACAGCGCAGCCGCTGCGTTTGACCACACCGCGTAGCACTGCCCGGATCGCCGCGGCCGCGGCGACGTCGAGCCCCGACAGCGGCTCGTCGAGCAGCAGCACGGCGGGCTCGGCGGCCAGCGCCCGCGCGATCGCCACCCGCTGAGCCTGCCCGCCGGACAGCTGACGTGGCTTGCGGTCGGCGAGCTGCTCGGCGTCGACGTCGCGCAGCCAGCGCAGGGCGGTCGCCTTGTCCTTGCCGCGGGCAAACAGCCGGGAAATCCCGTGCCGGCTGTGCGGCCCGAACGCGACATTGGCGGCGACGCTCATGTGCGGAAACAGCAAAGGGTCCTGCAACAGCAGCCCGACGCGCCGGTCATGCGTCGCCACGTTCACGCCGGCCTCGGTGTCGGTCAGCACCCGGTCACCCAAACGCACCCGGCCCGCATCGGGGCGCACCAACCCGGCGATGACATGCAGTGCGGTGGACTTGCCGGCGCCGTTGGGCCCGAGCACGGCCAACACCTCCCCCGCGGCCACCGAAAACTCCAAGTCCAACTGGCGCTCGGCCACGACTGCGCGAAGCTGCAATTCACTCACGGCCGGCTACCTCGGCTCGTTCCCGCTCAACGTGCGCGCACCCAGACCCAGCACCACCAACGCGGCCACCGCGACCAGCAAAATCGACAGGGCCACAGCGGCATTGGGGTCAGTCACCCGCTGCAGGTAGATCTCCAGCGGCAGCGTGCGAGTGACCCCTTGCCGCGAACCCGCGAACGTCAAGGTCGCCCCGAACTCCCCCAGCGAGCGGGCGAACGCCAGCACCGCCCCCGACACCATGCCCGGTAGCAGCAACGGCAGAGTCACCCGCCACCACACCGTGCTGGGCCGTGCGCCGAGCGTTGCCGCCACGACCTCGTAGTCGGCTCCCGCGGTGCGGGCCGCCCCCTCGAGGGCGATGACCAGGAACGGCAACGAGACGAAGGTCTGCGCCAGCACCACGGCGGTGGTGCTGAACGCGATACCGATCCCGGCCGCCTCCAGATACCGCCCCACCAATCCGAGCCGGCCGAACGCATACAGCAGCGCGATGCCGCCTACCACCGGGGGCAACACCAGCGGCAGCAGGATCAGCGGTCGCAGCGACCGCACTAGCCGCGCCTGGCTGCGGGCCAGCACCAGCGCCATCGGCACCCCCAGCAGCACGCACAACGCGGTGCTGGCCGCGGCGGTCTTCAGGCTGAGCAGCAGCGCCGTCTTCGACGAGTCGCTGGTGATCAGCGACCAGAAGTTGGGCCAGTCAACCTTGATTGCGATCGCCAGCAGTGGCACCACCACGAAGAGCGTCCCCGCCGCGGCGGGGACGTATACCCAGCGGGGCAGATCAGTGCTTTGTCCGCTAATGCGCACACCCCTAATCGGGAGTTTCAGGGCTCGCGGCAGCAACGTAACACATCACCAGTCGCAGCAAACTGCCTTGGTGGCAGTGATTGCAGTTGAATATGCCAATCAGCTATCAGTTAGCTAAAGATATGGGGCTGCCGGTTTAGGCGGACTGGCCGTTGCTGCCATTGTTGAGAGAGTCGAAGCCTAAGCCGCCCGCGCCGCCGACGCCGGCCGTGCCGCCGTCGCCTCCGCCGTTGTCAACGCTGCTGCCTGGGGCGCGCAGTCCGCCTGCCCCGCCGGCGGCGCCACCCGTGCCGGCGCCACCGTCGCTGGCCAAGCCGGGCGGCGGCGCAGTGTTGTCGACGGCGACGCCGCCGCCACCGCCACCGCCGGTGCCCGCGCCGCCCGATCCGCCGGCGCCGCCGCTGGCGGTCGCAGGGTGGTTGCTAGAGCTGAGGCCCTGGGCGTTGCCGCCGTGGCCACCGTGGCCGCCGTGGCCGGCGGTACCGCCGGCAACGGCCGCGCCACCGCCCCCACCACCGCCACCGCCATAAGCGGCGCCCACTCCACTCTTAAGGCCGCCCGCACCGCCTCCGCCGCCGGCGCCGCCGGAGCCGCCGGTGCCGCGCCAAACCGGTGGCTCCGCCGCCGCCAGTGCCCCCGGCGCCGCCTGCTGCGACATTGGCAAAGCCCGTGGACTCGGCGGTGCCCCCGTTGCCACCGGAACCGCCGGGCCACCGGTGGCCACCGTGGCCACCGGTGCCGCCGGTGCCGGCGTTCCCGCCGGTGCCGCCGGCACCGCCGCCGCCACCACCAGCGGCGATGATGGTCTAAGTCGGGTTGGTGCCGCCGTTGCCGCCGGTCCCGCCGTGACCGCCGGCGCCGCCGGTGCCGTTGGTTCCGGTGCTGCTTGCGTTGCCGCCATGGCCGCCATGGCCGCCATGGCCGCCGTTGCCGCCTAGGCCGCTGGGTTCCGGGAAACCGGCGCCGCAGAGCCCGCCGGCGCCGCCGGCGCCGCCGGCGCCACCGGCGCCACCGCTGCCAGCGTGCCCGAACAACATTCCACCGGCGCGGCCCGCCCCACCCACACCACCGGTATCGCCATTCCCAGCGGCTCCGCCGGCCCCGCCCATGACGTTGTCGCCCTCGCCGCCCTGCCCGCCGGCCCCGCCGATCCCGCCGACGCCGCCCGCTCCACCGGTCCCACCTAGCCGCGCCTGGTTGGCGCCGCCGGCCCCACCATGCCCGCCGACACCGCCATCTCCGCCGGGCCCACCGGCCAATTCCTGCCCGGGCTGACCTCGGTACCGGGGAGACCGGGCCCGCCGGCGCCACCGGCCCCGCCGGCTCCGAGGAAGCCGTGGTGCAACAACGCTGTGAGGGGCGGCCTCGCCGGCCCCGCCGGCCGACTGAACCCCGGCGGCCCCGCCGGCCCCGCCGTTCCCGCCGTTCCCACCGCCGATCAACCCATTGGCCCCCCCGGCCCCACCTTTACCGCCTTGACCGATGACGCCGCCGACCGCCCCGGCCCCGCCGTTACCGCCGTGGCCCCACAGACCCGCCGACCCGCCGGCCCCACCACTACCGCCAGTCCCGAAGACTGGCTTGCGCCCGCCCCGCCGTTGCCGCCGTTGCCGATCAGGCCCGCCGCCCCACCGTTACCGCCGTTTTGTCCCGACCCCGCTGCCCCGTGCGCACCGTTGCCGCCGTTGCCGTACAGGATTCCGCCATCCCCGCCGTTACCCCCCGGGGTGGTCGCGTTGGCGCCGTTGCCGATCAGCGGACGCCCCGCCAAGGCCTCAACGGGCGAAAACACCGCCAGCTTCTGGGCACCCGCCACTATCGCGGCCAACGGCGACGCATTAGCCGCCTCGGCGTAGGAAAACGCACTCCGGCCGCATTAGGGTCTGCGCGAACTGATCGTTAAACGCCTCTGCCTGGGCGCCAACCCGTGAAAGTCCTCGGCGTGGGCCGAAAATACCGCCGCAACACTCGCTGACACCTCGTCGGAGGCCGCCGGCAGCAGGCAACCGGTTGTGGGGCGCCGCCGCGCTGCGCGCTTCGCCTAAGCTCGGAACCAATACCCGCCAGATCTGTGTGCCGCCGCTGCCATCGTCTCGGGCGCCGCCATCACACACGACATGTCCGTCCACCTACTAGCCAACCCCGGCCCGGTATGTCGTGTGACTCGAGTTCGGTATGCAGTAGTAGGACCACAAAATTGTAGGCCGTGTTGGCTTGTCCTGTCACAGGCTTTGCGACTTATAACTCAGGCCGTCAGGGCTTGGCGAAACCCAATTGGGCCAGGATGTTTTGACCGGCAGCGCTGGTCACCAACGCCACGAACTTTTGCGCCAGCGCCGGCTGGAGCGCCTTCTTCAGCACCGCAATGGGATAGACATTCACCGCGCCCGCGGCCTCGGGGAACTTCACCGTCGCCACCTTGTCTTTAGCGCTGAGCGCATCGGTGACATAGACCAGCGCGGCGTCCGCTTGCCCGGTGGTGACCTTGTTGAGCACGTCGGTCACGCTGAGTTCCTCGCTGACCGGGTGTAGCTGCACCCCGGTACTGTCCTCGACACGCTGGGTCGCCGACCCGCACGGCACCGGCTTCTGGCAGATCACCACGTTGAGCCCGGGCTTGTTGAGGTCCGCGAAGCTTGCGATCTGCTTCGGGTTGCCCGGCGCGGTGACGATGACCAACGTGTTGGCGGCGAAGTTCGTCGGGTTGCCGTCCACCAGTCCCGCCTTGACGACCGTGTCCATCTGAGCGGTATCGGCGGATGCGAAGACGTCGGCCGTCGCGCCCTGCGTCAACTGAGTCGCCAGCTCCGAGGAGCCCATGAAGTCGAAATCGACGTCACTGCCGGGATTGTCGGTCTTGAATTGTTGAGCGATCTTGGTGAAGGACGGTTTCAAAGACGCTGCCGCGTACACCACGATCGTTCCGGACGCCTGCGAGGGCGGCGAGGGTTGGGAAGACTGCGAAGACGGAGGTGTTTTGGGGCTGCAAGCCGTCCCGGCCAGCAAGCCGGCCACCAGCATCGTCGACAAACCCGCCAGCACGCCGATCCGAGGCACGAGTCGAACCCTAACCGGAGCGTCGGTACCAAGTGATGGCCAATTAGTTACGAAAAATCATCCGCGCGTCGCGCGATTAAGATTTCCTTAAATAACTACTGTCCAGTAACATCAACGTCGATTGATGCCATAACACGCTGAGATCCCCGGCAGTGGCCCTGTGAGCTGCCAGGATCTGAGTTCGACGTCGAACACGAGGAGGTCATGGCAGTGGAGGTCTTGGTTACCGGCGGCGATACCGACCTGGGACGCGTAGTAGCCGAAGGCTTCCGCGATGACGGCCACAAGGTAACCCTGGTGGGCGCCCGTCGCGGCGACCTCGAGGTCGCCGCCAAAGAGCTCGACGTCGACGCGATCGTCTGCGACCCCACCGATCCGGTTGCCCTGAGCGAGGTTCGCGGGCTATTCCCCCATCACCTGGACACCATCGTCAACGTGCCGGCGCCGAGCTTTGACGCCGGGGACCCCCGCACCTACTCGCTGTCTGACACCGCCAACGCGTGGCGCAACACGCTAGACGCCACAGTGCTCTCGGCGGTGCTGACGGTGCAGGCCCTCGGTGATTACCTGCGCTCCGGTGGCTCGATCATCAGCGTGATGCCGGAAAACCCGCCCGCGGGCAGTGCCGACGCCGCCATCAAGGCCGCCCTGTCGAGCTGGGTCGCCGGGCAAGCGAGCATCTACGGGACTCGTGGGATCACGGTCAACGCCGTCGCCTGCGGGCGCAGCGTCCAGCCGGGCTACGACGGCCTGTCCCGCACGCCGCCGTCGGCCGCGGCCGAAATCACCCGACTGGCACTGTTTTTGACCACGACCGGGGCCCGCCACATCACCGGCCAGACGCTGCACGTCAGCCACGGCGCGCTGACCCAGTTCGCCTGAGTCTCTTTCGTTTTCGGAGCCGAAAGCTACGGTGGAACCCGTGACTATCCGGCTCGGTTATCAGATCCCCAACTTCTCCTACGGCACCGGCGTGGAAAAGCTCTTCCCGACGGTGATCGCCCAGGCCCAAGAGGCCGAGGCGGCGGGCTACGACTCGCTGTTCGTGATGGACCATTTCTATCAACTGCCCGTGATCGCGCCGCCCGAAGAGCCGATGCTGGAGGCCTACACCGCCTTGGGCGCGCTGGCGACCGCAACCCAGCGCCTGCAGCTGGGCACGCTGGTGACCGGCAACACCTATCGCAATCCGGCGCTGCTGGCCAAGATCATCACCACACTGGACGTAGTGAGCGGCGGCCGGGCGATCCTCGGTATGGGCGCCGGCTGGTTTGAACTCGAGCATGATCAGCTCGGATTCGAGTTCGGCACGTTCACCGACAGGTTCAACCGGCTCGACGAGGCGCTGCAGATCATCCTGCCGATGATCAAGGGCGAGCGTCCCACCTTCTCAGGCAAGTGGTACCGGGCCAGCGAGGCGATGGCGAACCCACGCTTCCGTGACCACATCCCGCTGATGATCGGTGGCGGCGGTGAAAAGAAGACCTTTGCACTCGCCGCGCGCTATTTCGACCACCTGAACATCATTGCGTCCCTTGACGATCTGCCGCGGAAGGTGGACGCGCTGAAGGCCCGCTGCGACGAAGCCGGCCGGGACCCGGCGACGCTGGAGACCAGTCTGATGCTGACCGTGATTTTCGACGAGAACTTCGACCAGGCCAAAGCCAACCCGCGCATGGTGGCCGGGGGCGCGGCCCAGATCGCCGACCAGATCCAGGCCAAGATTCTCGACGTCGGCGTCGGCGGGGTGATCATCAACCTGCCCAACGGCCACACGCCCGGTGTGATCAGCGCCGTCGCGGAAGCCGTGCGCCCGTTGTTGGGGGTGTAACGCAGCCCCGTTCTCAACCGTGTTGTGGCTGATGACACAGGCTCGTGGCTTGGGTTGCATACCGCGGGTGACTAGGCTTGGTGGGGTTACTAGCTAACTGCATTCGCGCATCGAGGAGACCTGGTCAGGAGCAGCCCCAAAATGAGCCGTCAGCCAGAAGTCACAGCTGAAGCACCGCGTCGTCACCGCGTGGTCATCATCGGTTCGGGGTTCGGCGGGCTCAATGCGGCAAAGAAACTCAAGCACGCCGACGTCGACATCAAACTGATCGCCCGGACCACGCATCACCTGTTCCAGCCGTTGCTGTACCAGGTGGCCACCGGGATTCTGTCGGAGGGCGAGATCGCCCCGGCAACCCGTGTGGTGCTGCGCCGGCAGCGCAATGTCGAGGTGCTGCTGGGCAACGTCACCCACATCGACCTCGCCAACCAGCGCGTCGTCTCCGAACTGCTCGACCACACCTACGAGACGCCCTACGACAGTCTCATCGTCGCGGCCGGCGCCGGTCAGTCCTATTTCGGCAACGACCAATTCGCCGAATTCGCGCCCGGCATGAAATCCATCGACGACGCGCTGGAACTCCGCGGCCGGATCCTGAGCGCCTTCGAGGCGGCCGAGCGGTCCAACGACCCGGAGCGGCGCCAACGGCTGCTGACATTCACCGTCGTGGGCGCCGGCCCCACCGGAGTCGAGATGGCGGGGCAGATCTCCGAATTGGCCGACCACACGCTGAAGGGCTCCTTCCGGCGTATCGACACGACCAGGGCGCGGGTGATCCTGCTCGACGCCGCCCCAGCGGTGCTGCCGTCGATGGGCGAAAAGCTCGGCCGGAGGGCGGCTGCGCGGCTGGAAAAGATGGGCGTGGAAGTCCAGCTCAACGCGATGGTCACCAACGTCGACCGCACCGGCATCACCGTCAAAGACCCCGACGGCACCGAACGCCGCATCGAATCGGCGTGCAAGGTGTGGTCCGCTGGAGTCCAGGGCAGCCGGCTGGGCCGCGACCTCGCCGAACAATGCGCCGCCGAGCTGGACCGGTCCGGCCGGGTTCGGGTGCTGCCCGACCTTTCGATCCCCGGACACCCCAACGTGTTCGTTGTCGGTGACCTGGCCGCGGTCGAAGGCGTGCCGGGCGTGGCGCAGGGTGCCATTCAGGGCGCCAAGTACGTCGCCAACACCATCAAGGGCGAGCTGGCCGGCGCCGACCCCGCCGAACGCGAACCCTTCCAATTCTTCGACAAGGGCTCGATGGCGACGGTGTCGCGGTTCTCCGCGGTAGCCAAAATCGGTCCGCTGGAATTCAGCGGCTTCATCGCCTGGCTGGCCTGGCTGGTGCTGCACTTGGTCTACCTGGTCGGCTTCAAGACCAAGGTCAGCACGCTGCTGTCCTGGACGGTGACGTTCCTCAGCACGCACCGCGGCCAGCTCGCCATCACCGAACAGCAGGCGTTTGCCCGAACGCGGCTCGAGCAGCTGGCCGAGCTGGCCACCGAGGCGCGGGATTCGGCAGCGACACGAGCTGCCAGCTAACCGGCCTAAGCCTCGAGGTTCTGCAATCGGACGTGACCGCGGGCCACCACCCGGTCGCCGTCGTCGGTGATCGTCACCAGCCACAACTGTTGTCGCCGGCCGCGGTGGATCGGTTCGGCTCTCCCGTACACCATCCCCGAGCCGATCGAGCGCAGAAAGTCGGTGTTGTTGTTGACGCCCACAACGTTTCCGCCGTCGCCGTTGCCGGAATTAAGCCAGGTGAAGGCCGCCACGCTGGCCATGCTCTCGATCATCGAGCAGTAGACACCGCCGTGCACCAGGCCCATCGGCTGCAGAAGCTTGGGCTTGACCTCGAGCTGCGCGCGGGCGCCGTCGGGGCTGAGCTCGGTGAATTGCAGCCCCAACTCCTGGTCGAAGGGCGCGGTGAAATCGGGCGGAATGACCGTGTCAGGCGGTTGCACGTCCTTGTGTTTACACCATCGCGACATCATTCTCGCGAGCCGAACGGTGCCGCGAAAATCTGCGCCGAAATTCGCAGCCTGGTTCGGCTCGCGTCGCCGCGGACTCGGGCACACCCGGGAACGGGCGAGCCCCGTGCTGCACGGCACGGGGCTCGCCGATCGAGTAGACCGGGGGTCACTGCAGCCCTCAGGACGCCTCAGCGGTCGTAGTCGCTCGATCGCAAATTAGCATAGGCAAGGCTGCCCTAATACTGCAAGCATCGTCGGGTAGCGGGAATCGATCGGCCGTGCATACGACAGTCGGTAGTAAGCCGGAGTACGCTGGATTTCAACTTTCGGGAGATGGAACGAACTATGGCCAAGCTGACGCGGCTCGGAGACCTCGAACGCGCCGTCATGGACCACCTCTGGTCCACGCCGGAGCCGCAAACCGTTCGACAGGTCCATGAAGCCTTATCGGCGCGACGCGACCTCGCTTACACGACGATCATGACCGTGCTGCAGCGGCTGGCGAAAAAGAATCTGGTCTCCCAACTGCGCGACGACCGGGCCCACCGGTACGCCCCCGTGCACGGCCGCGACGAACTGGTGGCCGGGCTCATGGTGGACGCGCTGGCCCAGGCCGAGGATCCGGGGGGCAGGCAGGCGGCGCTGGTGAATTTCGTCGAGCGCGTCGGTGCCGATGAGGCCGATGCACTACGCCGGGCCCTCGCGGAATTGGAAGCCGCGCAACGCCATACGCCGCCAGTTGGCGTTACTGCGGAGGAGTAAGGGAGACTTACACCGTGTCCGCGCTGGTATTCACCGTTCTCGCGGTGCTGCTGGTCGGCCCGGTACCGGCCCTGTTAGCACGTGCGACGTGGCCGTTGCGCGCTCCCCGCGCCGCCATGGTGTTGTGGCAGGCCGTCGCGCTGGCCGCGGCCTTTTCGGCGTTCAGCGCGGGAATCGCGATCGCCACCCGGGTGCTCATGCCCGGCCCCGACGGGCGGCCCACCGCCAGCATCGTCGGCGCGGCCGGCCGGCTCGGCTGGCCGCTGTGGGCGGCATACATCGCGGTCTTCGCGTTGACAGTGCTGATCGGGGTCCGGCTGACAGTGGCGCTGATGCGAGTAGCCATCGCCAATCGGCGACGGCGGGCACATCACCGCATGGTCGTGGATCTGGTCGGGGTCGGCCACGATGCGGCTCTGGCACAGCAGCGCGCGAACACGCGCGATTTGCGCGTCCTGGACGTCCCTGAACCGCTTGCCTACTGTCTGCCCGGCGTACGTAGCCGGGTGGTGGTCAGCGAGGGAACTCTGAAGACGCTCGCGGAACCCGAAGTCGCCGCCATCCTCAGCCACGAGCGGGCGCACTTGCGTGCCCGCCACGACCTGGTTCTCGAAGCGTTCACCGCGGCGCACGCCGCCTTCCCGCGACTCGTCCGCAGCGCCAACGCGCTGCGCGCCGTGCAACTGCTCGTCGAGCTGCTCGCGGACGACGCCGCCGTACGCGCAACCGGACGCACTCCCCTGGCCCGGGCCTTGGTCGCCTGCGCGTCCGGCCGGGCGCCGTCTGGCGCGCTGGCCGCGAGCGGGCCCAGTGCGGTGCTGCGGGTACGCCGGTTGTCCGGGCGTGGCAACAGTCCGGTGTTGGCAGCGGGCGCATACCTGGCCGCGGTCGCCGTCTTTGTGGTGCCGACCGTGGCGGTGGCCGTACCGTGGCTCACCGAGCTGCGCCGGCTGTTCAACGTCTAAGGTCGGCAGGGCTCAAACCCCGGAATGCTCCTCGGAGTCAGCTGTGCCACAGTGTGATCCGACAGCGAATTCTCCCAACATGAGAGGCGAGACATGGGTACGTCAGCATCCAAGGAATCGACGACCGGGACCGCGCAGATCGGCGTCACCGGCCTGGCTGTGATGGGCTCGAACCTCGCCCGCAATTTCGCCCACCACGGCTACACGGTGGCGCTGCACAACCGGTCCATCGCCAAAACCGACGCGCTGCTCAAAGAGCACGGCGACGAGGGCAAGTTCGTCCGGTCGGAGACCATCGAGGAATTCCTGGACGCGCTGGAGAAGCCGCGACGGGTGATCATCATGGTCAAGGCGGGTGACCCGACCGACGCGGTGATCAACGAGCTCGCCGACGCGATGGAAGAGGGCGACATCATCATCGACGGCGGCAACGCGCTCTACACCGACACCATCCGCCGCGACAAGGCGATCCGCGAGCGCGGGCTGCACTTCGTCGGCGCCGGGATCTCCGGCGGTGAGGAGGGCGCGCTGAACGGGCCGTCGATCATGCCGGGCGGCCCCGCCGAGTCCTACAAGTCGCTGGGTCCGCTGCTCGAGGAGATCTCCGCGCACGTCGACGGTGTGCCGTGCTGCACCCACATCGGGCCCGACGGCTCCGGGCACTTCGTCAAGATGGTGCACAACGGCATCGAGTACTCCGACATGCAGCTCATCGGCGAGGCCTACCAGCTGCTGCGCGACGGGCTGGGCAAGTCCGCCCCCGAGATCGCCGACGTCTTCGCTGAGTGGAACAAGGGTGACCTGGACAGCTACCTGATCGAGATCACCGCCGAGGTGCTGCGCCAAACCGACGCCAAGACCGGCAAGCCGCTCGTCGACGTCATCCTCGACGAAGCCGAGCAGAAGGGCACCGGCCGCTGGACGGTCAAGTCGGCCCTCGACCTGGGTGTGCCGGTCACCGGCATCGCGGAGGCCGTGTTCGCCCGCGCGCTGTCGGGTTCGGTGGCCCAGCGCAAGGCCACCACCGGCCTGGCCACGGGTGACCTCGGCGCCAAGCCCGCCGACACGGCGCAATTCGTCGAGGACGTCCGTCAGGCCCTGTACGCGTCGAAGATCATCGCGTATGCCCAGGGCTTCAACCAGATTCAGGCCGGCAGCGCCGAATACGACTGGGGCATCACGCCCGGCGATCTGGCCACCATCTGGCGCGGCGGCTGCATCATCCGCGCCAAGTTCCTCAACCGCATCAAGGAGGCGTACGACTCCGACCCGGACCTGGCGACGTTGATCGTGGCGCCGTACTTCCGCAGCGCGATCGAGGCCGCCATCGACGGGTGGCGACGTGTCGTGGTGACCGCCACCCAACTGGGTATCCCGATTCCGGGCTTCTCGTCGGCGCTGTCGTATTACGACGCGCTGCGCACCGAGCGGCTGCCCGCCGCGCTGACCCAGGGTCTGCGGGACTTCTTCGGTGCGCACACCTATGGGCGCATCGACGACGACCCAGGCAAGAAGTTCCACACGCTGTGGAGCGGGGACCGCAGCGAAGTGCCCGCCTAGCGCGGGCGTCTCAACACACAAGGGGGCAAGCGGACAGCGATGAGGTTCCTGAACGGGCACGGGCCCGGCTACGACCTGACATACAACGATGTCTTCATCATGCCCAACCGGTCGGACGTGGACTCGCGGTTCGATGTCGACCTGTCCTCCGCCGACGGCACGGGGACGACGATCCCGGTGGTGGTGGCCAACATGACCGCGGTGGCCGGGCGGCGGATGGCCGAGACCGTGGCGCGCCGCGGCGGCATTGTGATTCTGCCGCAAGACCTTCCGATTACGGCGGTGCAGCAGACGGTGGGGTTCGTCAAAAGCCGCGACCTGATCTTGGATACCCCGGTTGTGCTGGAGCCCGACGATTCGGTATCCGATGCGACGGCGCTGATTCACAAGCGCGCCCACGGCGTCGCGGTGGTCCTCTTCGAGGGCCGACCCATCGGCTTGGTCAGCGAATCCAGTTGCCTCGGCGTGGACCGCTTCACCCGGGTGCGCGATGTCGCGATCACCGACTTCGTCACCGCTCCGGTGGGCACCGAGCCGCGCAAGATCTTCGACCTGCTCGAGCACGCCCCGATCGGGGTGGCGGTGATCACCCACGCCGACGGCACTCTGGCGGGCGTGCTGACCCGCACCGGAGCCATTCGCGCCGGCCTGTACGTCCCTGCCACCGACGCCGGCGGGCGGCTGCGGGTTGGCGCGGCGGTTGGTATCAGTGGCGACGTGGGAGCCAAGGCGCGCTCCCTAGTCGAAGCCGGTGTCGACGTGCTCGTCATCGATACCGCACACGGGCATCAGGCCAAGACGCTGGCGGCGATCAAGGCGGTTGCCGGGCTCGACACCGGCGTCCCGCTGGCCGCCGGCAACGTGGTGTCGGCCGAGGGCACTCGCGACCTGCTCGACGCGGGGGCCACCATCGTGAAGGTCGGCGTCGGCCCGGGTGCGATGTGCACCACCCGGATGATGACCGGTGTCGGTCGCCCGCAATTCTCTGCCGTACTCGAATGTGCCACTGCGGCAAGGGAACTCGGTGGTCACGTGTGGGCTGACGGCGGCGTCCGTCATCCGCGCGACGTGGCGCTGGCGCTGGCGGCCGGGGCGTCGAACGTGATGATCGGCTCGTGGTTCGCCGGCACCTACGAGTCCCCCGGCGACCTGATGCGCGACCGCGACGACCAGCCCTTCAAGGAGAGCTACGGCATGGCGTCCAAGCGGGCGGTGGTCGCGCGCACCGCCGTCGAGACGGCGTTCGACCGCGCGCGTAAGGCGTTGTTCGAGGAAGGCATCTCGACGGCCCGGATGGGGCTGGACCCGGATCGCGGCGGGGTGGAGGACCTGCTCGACCACATCACCTCCGGCGTGCGCAGCACCTGCACCTACGTCGGCGCCTCGACCCTGGCGGAGCTGCACGAGCGGGCCGTCGTCGGCGTGCAGTCGCCGGCCGGCTACGCCGAGGGCCACCCGCTGCCCACCGGTTGGTGAGGCCATTCCCCGTGCGGCGCCGGAGATCGTGGCAAACACTTCGCTAGCATGTTGCGTGGAATCGAGCGATAGGGATGAGCTGAGCCGGCCGTGACTTTGTCCGTCACCACCGTCAGCGTGCTGGCCATCGTGGTGCTCATCTTCGGCAACGCGTTGTTCGTCGCCGCCGAATTCTCACTCACCGCGCTGGATCGCAGCACCGTGGACGCCAACGCCCGCAGCGGCCGGCGCCGGGACCGCTTCATCCAGCGTGCCCAGCACCGGCTGTCGTTTCAGCTCTCGGGTGCGCAGCTGGGCATCTCGATCACCACGCTGGTAACCGGTTACCTGACCGATCCGCTCGTGGCCAACCTGCCGCATCCCTGGTTCGACGCGATGGGGATGTCCGACCCGGTGGCCGACGCGATCATGGCGGTTTTGGCGCTGGTGATCGTCACATCGGTGTCGATGGTGTTCGGCGAGCTGGTTCCCAAGTACCTCGCGGTCGCGCGTCCGCTGCGCACCGCCCGCGCCGTCGTCGCCGCGCAACTGGTGTTTTCGGCGCTGCTCACCCCGGCCATCCGGGCCACCAACGGGGCGGCGAACTGGATCGTGCGCCGGTTGGGCATCGAGCCGGCCGAGGAACTGCGCTCGGCCCGCTCTGCGCAGGAGCTGGTGTCGCTGGTGCGGACCTCGGCGCGCAGCGGGTCCCTGGACCTCGCAACCGCGTCGCTGGTGCGGCGGTCGCTGCAGTTCGGCGCCCTGACCGCCGAGGAACTGATGACGCCGCGAACCGAGGTCGTGGTGCTGCAGATCGAGGACACCGTCGCCGACCTGATCGCGGCCGCCGCGGAGTCCGGATTCTCCCGGTTTCCGCTCGTCGACGGCGACCTCGACTCGACCATCGGCATCGTGCACGTCAAGCAGGTGTTCCAAATCCCACCGGCCGATCGCGCCAGCACCCTGCTCACCTCGGTCGTCAAGCCGATCCCCGTGGTGCCCTCGACGCTGGACGGCGACGCGGTGATGGCCGAAATCCGCGCCAACCCCTTGCAGACCGCTCTGGTGGTCGACGAGTACGGGGGCACCGCGGGCATGGTGACCATCGAGGACCTGATCGAAGAGATCGTGGGCGACGTGCGTGACGAGCACGACGATGCCACCCCGGACGTGGTGGCCGCCGGCAGCGGATGGCGGGTGTCGGGCCTGCTGCGCATCGACGAGGTGTCCACCGAGACCGGATACCGGGCGCCCGAGGGCGAATACGAGACGATCGGCGGCCTGGTGCTGGAACAGCTCGGCCACATCCCGCAGACCGGTGAAACGGTGGAGCTGCCGGCGCTGGATGCGGACGGCCTGCCGGACGAGTCAATGCGATGGCAGGCGACCGTGGTTCAAATGGACGGCCGCCGGATCGACCTGCTCGAGTTGACCGAAGTGGGTGCTCACACCCAGGAGCCCGAAAGCCACGACGAAGCCGAGCTGGGCCGCTGATGCACGATGCGCTGGGAGTGCTGGCGGCGATCCTGCTGATCGCGGCCAACGCGTTTTTCGTCGGAGCCGAATTTTCGTTGATCTCGGCCCGTCGCGACCGCCTCGAGGCGCTGGCCGAGCAGGGCAAGGCCCGCGCGGTAACCGTGATCCGGGCCGGCGAGCAGCTCTCGTCGATGTTGGCGGGCGCGCAGCTCGGGGTGACGGTGGCGTCCATCCTGCTCGGCCGCATCGGTGAGGCGGCGGTCGCCGACCTGCTGCGCAAATCGTTCGCGCTGACCCGGATGCATCCGGCGCTGGCCCACACGCTGGCGTTCGCGATCGCACTGGCCCTTGTGGTGACGCTGCATGTGCTGCTCGGTGAGATGGTGCCGAAGAACATCGCCCTGGCCGGCCCGGAGCGGACGGCGATGCTGCTGGTACCGCCCTACCTGGCGTATGTGCGGGTGGCTCGACCGTTCATCGTGTTCTACAACCTGTGCGCCAACGCGGTGCTGCGCGGGCTACGGGTGGAGCCGAAAGACGAGCTGGACAGCGCTGTATCCACGGCCCAGCTGTCCGAGCTGATCGCCGAGTCGGTCTCCGAGGGCCTGCTGGATGCCGAGGAGCACACCCGGCTGACCCGGGCGCTGCAGATCCGCACCAGGGTGGTCGGTGACGTCGCCCGGCCCTTGGCAGAGATTCGGGCGGTGCCGGTGGCCCAGGCCGGTTCGGGGCCGACCGTCGGGGCGGTCGAACTGGCGCTGGCACAGACCGGCTATTCGCGGTTTCCGGTGGTGAGCCTCGACGGCCCCGATGTCCAATACATCGGATACCTGCACATCAAGGACGTGTTGATGCTGGGTGATGACCCGGCGACCGTCATCGACCTGGCGTTGGTGCGTCCACTGCCGCGGGTTCCCGAGTCGCTGCCGCTGGCCGATGCGCTGTCCCGGATGCGGCGCAGCAACAGTCATCTGGCCCTGGTTACCGCAGGCAGCGCCGAGGCCGGGCAGTTGGTCGCGATGGTGGCCATGGAGGATCTGGTGGAGGACTTGGTCGGCGCAATGCGCGACCACTGACCGCCCGTATGATCTGACGTTGGACTGGCCCGCACATAGTGCGGTAGTTCGCCAGAGGCGATTCCCGCGACCGCAGCCGTCAGCGCGTCGTGACCTGGCATGCCCGCTGGACGGAATAGGTTCTTAGGGCTGCTGGTCGGTAGGCTGGAGTAATTGCCGGTGAGGCAAAAATGGAGGAAAACTATGACCGATCGCGTGTCGGTGGGCAACCTGCGCATCGCCCGGGTGCTCTACGACTTCGTGAACAAAGAGGCGCTACCCGGCACCGACATCGACCCGGACAGCTTTTGGGCCGGTGTCGACAAGGTCGTCACCGATCTCTCTCCGCGGAACCAGGATTTGCTGGACCGTCGTGACGAATTGCAGGCCCAGATCGACAGATGGCACAAGCAACGCGTGATCGCGCCCATCGATCCCGACGAATACCGGCAGTTCCTCACCGAAATCGGCTACCTGCAACCCGAACCCGAAGAATTCACCATCACCACGTCCGGGGTCGACGACGAGATCAAGACCATGGCGGGTCCGCAGCTGGTGGTGCCGGTCCTGAACGCGCGGTTTGCGCTCAACGCGGCCAACGCGCGCTGGGGCTCGCTGTACGACGCGCTCTATGGCACCGACGCCATCCCGGAAAAGGACGGCGCCGAGAAGGGCTCCGGCTACAACAAGGTGCGCGGCGACAAGGTGATCGCGTATGCGCGCAAGTTCCTGGACGGTGCCGTGCCGCTGGCCTCCGGCTCGTGGTCCAACGCCACCGGCATCACCGTCGAGGACGGGCAGCTGGCGGTCGCCCTGCCGGATGAGTCCACCGGGCTGGCCGATCCCGCGCAGTTCGTCGGATACACCGGCGAGCTCGGCTCGCCCAGCTGGTCGGTGTTGCTGGTCAACCACGGTTTGCACATCGAGATCCTGATCGACCCGGACTCACCGATCGGCAAGACCGACCGCGCGGGCGTCAAGGACGTGATCCTGGAATCGGCGGTCACCACGATCATGGACTTCGAGGACTCGGTCGCGGCCGTCGACGCCGCCGACAAGGTGCTCGGATACCGCAACTGGCTCGGCCTGAACAGGGGTGACCTGTCCGAGGAGGTCGGCAAGGACGGCAAGACCTTCACCAGGACGCTGAACGGGGACCGGAGCTACACCGCACCCGACGGCAGCGAGTTCACCCTGCCGGGCCGCAGCCTGATGTTCGTGCGCAACGTTGGTCACCTGATGACCAACGACGCCATCGTCTCTGTCGGCGAAGGTGACGAGGAAAAAGAGGTGTTCGAGGGCATCATGGACGCCCTGTTCACCGGCGTGACCGCGATCCACGGACTCAAGGAGGGCTCCCAGAATGGCGGGGCGAACGGGCCGCTGGTCAACAGCCGCACCGGTTCGGTCTACATCGTCAAGCCCAAGATGCACGGGCCCGACGAGGTGGCGTTCACCTGCGAGCTGTTCAGCCGCGTCGAAGACGTGCTCGGGTTGCCGCAGGGCACCTTGAAGGTCGGGATCATGGACGAGGAGCGACGCACCACGGTCAACCTGCGGGCCTGCATCAAAGCCGCCGCCGACCGCGTCGTGTTCATCAACACTGGCTTCCTGGACCGCACCGGCGACGAGATCCACACCTCGATGGAGGCCGGTCCGATGGTGCGCAAGGGCACCATGAAGAGTCAGCCGTGGATCCTGGCCTACGAGGACCACAACGTCGACGCCGGTCTCGGTGCCGGGTTCGTCGGTCGCGCCCAGATCGGCAAGGGCATGTGGGCCATGACCGAGTTGATGGCTGACATGGTCGAGCAGAAGATCGCCCAGCCCCGCGCCGGCGCCAGCACCGCCTGGGTGCCCTCGCCCACCGCGGCCACCCTGCACGCGATGCATTACCACTTCGTCGACGTCGCCGCGGTCCAGCAGGAACTGGCGGGGCAGAACCGCACCACCATCGACCAGCTGCTGACCATTCCGCTGGCCAAGGAGCTGGCGTGGGCCTCCGAGGAGATCCGCGAGGAGGTCGACAACAACTGCCAATCGATCCTCGGCTACGTGGTCCGCTGGATCGACCAGGGCGTCGGCTGCTCGAAGGTGCCCGACATCCACAACGTCGCGCTCATGGAGGACCGCGCCACCCTGCGGATCTCCAGCCAGTTGCTGGCCAACTGGCTGCGGCACGGCGTCATCACCGAAGAGGATGTGCGGGCCAGCCTGGAGCGGATGGCGCCGATCGTCGACGAGCAGAACGCCGGCGACGCCGCCTATCGGCCCCTTGCGCCCAACTTCGACGACAGCATCGCCTTCCTGGCCGCACAGGAGCTGATTCTGTCCGGCGGGCAGCAACCCAACGGCTACACCGAGCCGATCCTGCACCGCCGCCGTCGTGAAGCCAAAGCTCGGGCCGGTGCCTGATCGCGGCTCGATGAATCGACGGAAAGACAGTAGGCACCCGCGTGGGTAGGCACCGAAAGGACGACCGGGAAGAGTCCGCCCCGAAAGACTTTGCGGCGCCGTCGGCTGCCCCAGGGGATGTGGACGCCGGCGCCGGCACCGAGTCGGCGGCCGACGACCGGATCGACGACGACGCCGATAACGACGCCGCCGGCGACGTCTTCGCGTCCGGACCCGACGATGACTTTCCGGAGTACCCGGACTTCCCGCCCCGTCAGCCGAGCGCGGTCGTCGGCGAGGCGCCCGCTGCCACATCGGAGCCGGCTCCGCCGACGCAGCCCGGCCACCGTGGATTCGGTGCCTGGCAAGGCGGCCACCGCAGCGTCGGGGGCCGACGCGGGGTAAGCATCGGTTTGATCGCGGCCCTGGTCGCGGTCGTCGTGGTGGTGGGCACGGTGATCGTCTGGAGTTTCTTCGGCGACGCGCTGTCGCACCGCGGGCACACGGCCGCGGCGCGGTGTCTGGGCGGACACGAGTCGGTCGCCGTTGTTGCAGACCCGTCGATCGCCGACCATCTGCAGGAGTTCGTCGAAGGTTTCAATTCGTCGGCCGGCCCGGTCGGCGATCGCTGTGTGTCGGTGAGCATCAAACCCGCCGGCTCCGACGCCGTCCTGAACGGTTTGGCCACCAAGTGGCCGGCCGAGCTGGGCGGGCGGCCCGCACTGTGGATACCCGGCAGCTCGATCTCTGCGGCCCGACTCGCCGCGTCCTCCGGTCAGAAGGCGATCACCGACAGCCGCTCACTGGTGACGTCGCCGGTGCTGCTGGCGGTGCGGCCCGAATTGCAGTCGGCGCTGGCGAACCAAGGCTGGGCCGCGCTGCCGGGTCTGCAAACCAACCCGACTTCGTTGGCTGGCCTGAACTTGGCGCCTTGGGGCTCGCTGCGACTTGCGCTGCCCAGCAAGGGTAACGCCGACGCCGTGTCGCTGGCCGGCGAGGCGGTGGCGGCCGCGTCCGTGCCCGCGGGTGCACCGCCGACCCAGGGCGTCGGGGCGGCGCGCACCCTCATCGGCGCGCAACCCAAGCTGGCGGACAGCACGCTGACGGAGGCGATGAACGCACTGCTGAAGCCGGGTGACCCGGCAGCGGCGCCGGTGCATGCGGTGATCACCACCGAGCAGCAACTGTTCCAACGCGGCCAGTCGCTGCCGGACGCCAAGAGCACGCTGAGCTCCTGGCTGCCGCCCGGGCCGGTGCCGGTCGCCGACTATCCCACCGTGCTGCTCAGCGAATCGTGGCTGTCGAAGGAACAGACCGAGGCGGCCAGCGAGTTCGCTCGGTACCTGCGCAAGCCCGAGCAACTGGCCCAGCTGGCGAAAGCCGGTTTCCGGGTTACCGGCGTCAAACCGCCGAGCAGCGCCGTCACCAGTTTCGCCGCGCTGCCCGCCACGCTGTCGGTGGGTGACGACGCGGTGCGCGCCACGCTGGCCGACGCGATGAGTGCACCGTCGAACGGGGTGGCGGCGACCATCATGCTCGACCAGTCGTTGCCCGCCGATGACGGCGGAAAGACCCGGCTGGCCAACGTGATCGCGGTGCTTCAAGACCGGATCAAGGCGCTGCCGCCCAACTCGGTCCTGGGGCTGTGGACATTCGACGGCCACGAGGGCCGCTCGGAGGTGGGCGCCGGCCCGCTGGGCGACCCGGTCAACGGCCAGCCGCGCTCGGCCGCCCTGCTGGCCGCGCTGGACAAGCAGTATTCCTCCAACGGCGGCGCCGTGTCGTTCACCACGCTGCGCATCGTCTACGGCGATATGCTCGCCAATTACCGTGCCGGCCAGACGAATTCGGTGCTGGTGATCACCGGGGGGCCACACACGGATCAAACCTTGGATGGGCCGGGGCTGCAGGACTTCATCAAGCGCAGCGCCGATCCGGCCAAGCCGGTCGTGGTCAACGTCATCGACTTCGGTGCCGACCCGGACCGGGCAACGTGGGAAGCCGTCGCCCAACTCAGCGGCGGCAGCTACCAGAACCTGGCGACGTCGGCGACTCCTGACCTCGCCACCGCGATCAGCACCTATTTGAGCTGACGCCCGGACGCCGGAAAATCGGGTGCGGGCTACCCCGGGGCCTGAAACACTCGACGGATGGGCCGGCTCAATGTCGCGGTGATCGGTGACCTCGACGAGTCATACCCGCCGCACACCGCCACGAATGCCGCGATCAGACATTCCGCTGGTGCGCTCGCAGCGGACGCCGTGGTGACCTGGCTGGCCACCGAGACGCTGGCGGCCGCCCCCGATGCGGTGCCATTCGCGGACGTGTTGTGGTGCGCGCCAGGCAGCCCATATCGCAGCCTCGCCGGGGCGCTCGCCGCACTGCGGTTCGGTCGCGAGAACGGCATACCGACCCTCGGCACCTGCGGCGGATGCCAGCACATCATCCTGGAATTCGCCCGAAATGTGCTGGGATTCACCGACGCCCAGCACGCGGAGTACGACCCGTACGCGTCGCGGTTATTCGTTTCGGAGCTGACCTGCTCGTTGGCCGGCCAAACCATGCCCGTCACATTGCAACCGAAGTCGCTTGCCGGCCAGTGCTACGGCACCGGCCGCGTAGAGGAAAACTATTACTGCAACTTCGGGTTGAACCCGGCCTATCGCCAGACGCTGGAGGCCGGCGGACTACACATCACCGGAGTCGACGACGACAACGAGGCCCGCGTCTTCGAGTTGACGGGGCATCCCTTTTATGTCGCAACGCTTTTCGTTCCGCAGACCCGTTCGACCTTCGAGGCGCCCCACCCGTTGGTGACGGCGCTCTTGTCGGCTGGCGTGAACCGATCCGTGACCGCATGATGGGGTGACATGAGCATCGATTTCACACCCGACCCTGGGCTGTACCCGTTCGAGTCACGCTGGTTCGACAGTTCGCGCGGCCGCCTGCACTACATCGACGAGGGTGCGGGGCCGCCCCTGCTGTTGTGCCACGGCAACCCGACATGGAGCTTCCTGTATCGCGACATCATCATTGCCCTGCGTGACCGATTCCGTTGCATCGCACCCGACTACCTGGGTTTCGGTTTGTCGGACCGGCCCGCGGGCTTCGGGTACAAGATCGACGAGCACGCGCGGGTGGTCGGCGAGTTCGTCGATCACCTCGATTTGGACGGCTACCTGACGATGGGGCAGGACTGGGGTGGGCCGATCAGTATGGCCGTCGCGGTCGAACGCGCGGATCGGGTGCGTGGCGTCATCCTGGGTAATACCTGGTTCTGGAAGACCGACGAGCTGACGACGAAGATCTTCAGCCGGGTGATGGGCAGCCCGCCGATGCAGTGGGCGATTCTGCAGCGCAATTTTTTCGTGGAGCAACTGATTCCGGCGGGCACCGAGCGCCGGCCCAGCGCCGTGGTGATGGAGCATTACCGCGCCGTGCAGCCCAATCCAGAGGCGCGCCGCGGCGTTGCCGAGATGCCAAGGCAGATCTTGGCGGCTGCACCATTGCTGTCTCGGCTTGGCGCCGAAGTGCCGGTCCAGCTGGGCGCCAAGCCGGCCCTGTTCGTCTGGGGCATGAAGGACTTCGCGTTCCGGCCCGGCCCGTCGCTGCCGCGGATGCGCGCGGCGTTTCCCGATCACGTCCTCGTCGAGCTGCCCAAGGCCAAGCACTTCATTCAGGAGGATGCGCCCGACGAGATCGCCGCGGCGATCACCGAGCGCTTCGGCTAGGCCCGTGTCGATATGTGATCGGCAACAATTGGGCGGTGACTTCAGTGGTTAACTCCGGCAAGTCCGGCCAGGGCGGTGTCACGGTGACATTCGCCGGATCTGGCGATGCGTTTGGAAGTGGCGGGCGGTTGCAAGCCTGCGTCGCGGTGCAGGCCGATGGACAAGCGCCGATCCTGCTCGACTGCGGGGCGACCAGCCTGGTCGCCCTCAAACGCCAAGGCATCGACCCCAATCAGGTTGGCGCGGTGTTGGTTTCGCATTTACACGTCGATCATTACGGTGGGCTGCCGCAGCTGATCCTGGATGGGCAGTTCAGCCGCCGTGAGGTTCCTCTGACGATCGCCGGCCCCCTCGGCACCGCTGACCGGCTCACCACAGCCCTCGAGGTGATGTTTCCCGGCTCTTCGACCGTGCGCCGGCGGTTCGACGTCAAAGTGATCGAACTGCAGCCCGGCAACGGCGAGGAATGCATCGGTAACGCAGTCGTACACGCCGTCGAGGTCGATCACGGGATGCCGGGCAACACCGCTCTGGGGCTACGAATCGGTGTGGCCGGCAAGACGCTCGCCTACACCGGCGACACCGCATGGACCGACGTCCTGATCGATCTGGCCGCGGACAGCGACCTGTTCATCGCCGAGTCCTACTACTGGGACAAACCGGTGCCCTACCATCTTCGGCATTCCGACCTGCTCGCTCACCGCGACCAGCTGGCAAGCCGACACATCATCCTTACCCACATGTCGGCCGACATGCTCGCCCATGCCGATGACGCGGCTTTCGATCTGGCATTTGACGGTCGCACGGTCAGTCTCTAATCGGCCAACTTGAGCAGGCTGCGGCCGTGCGCCGTCAGTTGTCGGTGGAGACGATTAGTGTCGAAACTATGTTCGACGATCTGGTTGGGGTTGATCCGGCGGCTGACGAATCGGCGCTGATTGAGCGCATCGCCGAGCTGGAGCGGGTCAAATCGGCGGCGGCCGCGGGTCAGGCCCGGGCGGCGGTCGCCCTGGACGCGGCGCGTCGCGCCGCCGAAGCGCAGACCGGGGTGCCCGCCGCGCGGCGTGCGCGTGGTCTGGCCAACGAGATTGCGCTGGCTCGACGGGACTCGCCGGCCCGCGGCGGCCGGCATCTGGGCTTCGCCAAGGCCCTGGTGCACGAGATGCCGCATACTCTGCGCGCGCTGGAATCCGGTGCGCTCTCGGAGTGGCGTGCCACCCTGATCGTGCGCGAGAGCGCCTGCTTGGACGTCGAGGACCGGTGCGCGCTAGATGCCGAGTTGTGCGGCGACCCGGCGGGTCTCGACGGGATGGGCGATGCGCGGGTGGCCGCGGCCGCCAAGGCGATCGCCTACCGGCTGGACCCGCATGCCGTGGTCGAGCGGGCGGCCACGGCCGAGAGGGAACGCACCGTCACCATTCGCCCGGCACCGGACACCATGACGTATCTGACCGCCCTATTGCCGGTAGCCCAGGGCGTGTCGGTCTACGCCGCGCTACGTCGCCAAGCAGACATCCGCGGCGACGGTCGCTCCCGCGGACAGGTGATGGCAGACACCCTGGTCGAGCGGGTCACCGGCCGCGCCGCAGACGTTCCGACTCCGATCGCGGTCAACCTGGTGCTCACCGACGAAACCTTGTTAGGCGGTCACAGCACGCCGGCCGACCTCTGCGGCTACGGACCCATCCCGGCAGCCGTGGCCCGCACGATGGTGATACGCGCCACCGAAGACGAGCGGTCGCGGGCGACACTGCGCAGGCTTTACGCGCATCCGCGGTCCGGGGCGCTGGTGGGGATGGAGTCGCGAGCGCGGCTGTTTCCCCGCGGCCTGAGCGCCTTCATCGAGTTACGGGATCAACACTGCCGCACCCCGTACTGCGGCGCCCCTATCCGACACCGCGACCATGCCCAACCCTGGGCCGAAGGCGGCCCAACCACAGCGACCAACGGGCTCGGGCTCTGCGAGACGTGCAACTACGCCAAAGAAGCCGCCGGCTGGCAGGTCAACACCAGCATGGACGAAAATCACACGCACACCGCCGAATTCACAACGCCGACGGGCAAGCGATACCGCTCAGCCGCCCCACCGCGCGCGCCCGCGATCACCATCAGTGCTGTCGAGATCCGAGTCGGCATCGCGCTCGCCCGCCACGCCGCCTAGGCGACTTTAGGCGAAAGCCTCCACGGGCGGGCACGAGCAGACCAGATTCCGGTCGCCATACGCCCCATCGATGCGACGCACCGGCGGCCACACCTTGGGCCGGAACGCCTTCCCCAGCGGGTAGGCGGCCTCTTCGCGGGTATACGGGTGGTCCCAGTCGGAGACCAGCAGGCACTCGGCGGTGTGCGGGGCGCCCCGCAGCGGATTGTCGTCGACGGTCCACTCCCCCGCGCCGACCCGGTCGATCTCGCCGCGGATGGCGATCATGGCCGCACAGAAGGCATCGAGTTCGGCGAGGCTCTCGCTCTCGGTGGGCTCCACCATTAGCGTGCCGGCCACCGGGAAGCTCATGGTCGGTGCGTGGAAGCCGTAGTCCGCCAACCGTTTTGCCACATCGTCGACGGTGACGCCGGTGGACTTGGTGATTGCCCGCAGATCCAGGATGCATTCGTGGGCGACCATGCCGTTCTCGCCGGTGTAGAGCACCGGGAAGTGCTCGTCGAGCCGGCGGGCGATGTAGTTGGCCGAGGCGATCGCGGTCAGCGATGCTGCCCGCAACCCGTCGGCGCCCATCATCCGGATGTAGGCCCAGGTGATCGGCAGAATCGAGGCGGACCCGTAGGGCGCCGACGAGACCGGCCGGCCCTCGGGCAGCTCCGGCGCATACGGGTGACCGGGCAGGAACGGCGCCAGGTGCGAGCGCGCCGCCACCGGGCCGACGCCCGGACCACCGCCGCCGTGCGGGATGCAGAACGTCTTGTGCAGGTTCAGGTGGCTGACGTCGCCGCCGAACTTGCCCGGCCGAGCCAGCCCGACGAGTGCGTTGAGGTTGGCGCCGTCGATGTAGACCTGACCCCCGGCGTCGTGTACGGCCGCGCAGATGTCGGCGATGTCGTGCTCGTAGACGCCATGCGTGGACGGGTAGGTGATCATCAACGCCGCCAGCCGGTCGGCATGCTCGGCCACCTTGGCCCGCAGGTCGTCGAGATCGACGTCGCCGTTGGCGCGGCAGGCCACCACGGCCACCCGCAGCCCGGCCAGCGCTGCCGACGCTGCGTTGGTGCCGTGTGCGCTGGACGGGATGAGGCAGATGTCGCGGTGCGGCTCGCCCCGGCTCTCGTGGTAGTCGTGGATCGCCAGCAGGCCGGCGTACTCGCCTTGCGAGCCGGCGTTGGGCTGCAGCGAGACCGCGTCGTAGCCGGTGATGTCCACCAGCCAGCTCTCCAGGTCGGCGATGAGCCGGCGCAGCCCGGGTGTGTCGGAGGCCGGGGCGAACGGATGCTGACGCGCGAACTCGGGCCAGGTGATCGATTCCATCTCGGCCGCGGCGTTCAGCTTCATCGTGCACGAGCCGAGCGGAATCATGCTGCGGTCCAAGGCGATATCCTTGTCCGCCAGCGTGCGCAGGTAACGCATCATCGACGTTTCGGTGCGGTACTGCGTGAACGCGGGATGCGTCAGGAACTCCGAGCTGCGGGTTTGGATCTTGCTGTCGGCCGGCTCGCCCGCAGCAACTCCGAAGGCGTCAAGAACCGCATTGACGTGCGCCCCGGTAGTCGCTTCGTCGCAGGCCACCGCCACGTGGTCGGCGTCGACCCGCCACAAGTTGATGCCCTGCGCCTTCGCTTTGTCCAGCACCTCGTCCGCGCGTCCCGGCACCCGGGCCAGCACGGTGTCGAAGTACTGCTCGTGCACCAGCGCATCACCCAGGCCGGCCGCGATGGTCGCAGCGTGACGGTGCACGCGGCGGGCGATCGCGATCAGGCCCGCGGCGCCGTGATAACTCGCGTACATCGCGGCCATCACCGCCAGCAGCACCTGGGCGGTGCAGATGTTGCTCGTCGCCTTGTCGCGGCGGATGTGCTGCTCGCGGGTTTGCAGGGCCAGCCGGTAGGCCGGGGACCCGTCGGCATCCACCGACACGCCGACCAGCCGGCCCGGCAGCTGCCGGGCATGCTTGCTGTGCAGCGCCAGATAGCCGGCGTGCGGGCCGCCGAATCCCATTGGCACACCGAATCTTTGGGTGGTCCCGAACGCGACGTCCGCGCCGATTTCGCCGGGCGGGGTGATCAGGGTGCACGCCAGCAGATCAGCGCCCACAGCGACCAGCGCGCCGCGCTCGTGCGCCTGCGCCACCAGAGCCGACCAGTCCGTGATCCGGCCGCTGGCGCCGGGCAGCTGAACGATGACGCCGAAGAACTCACCGTCGGGCAGGCCGTTGCGCAGGTCGGCGGTGACGATCTCGATGCCTAGTGGCTTGGCGCGGGTGGCCAGCACCGCGGCGGTCTGGGCGAAGATGTCGGCGTCGACGGCCAGGCGGTTGGCTGTGTCGTCCGGGCGGCGTGAAGCTGCCCGGTGCAGCAGGGTCATAGCCTCGGCGGCCGCGGTGCCCTCATCGAGCATCGACGCGTTGGCGATCTCGAGGCCGGTTAGGTCGGCGACCATGGTCTGGAAATTCAGCAGCGCTTCGAGCCGGCCCTGACTGATCTCGGGCTGGTACGGCGTGTAGGCGGTGTACCACGCCGGGTTCTCCATGATGTTGCGTAACAACACCGGGGGTGTGAGCGTGTCGTAGTAGCCCTGCCCGATCATCGACACCGCGACGGTGTTGCTGTCGGCGAGCGCACGCAGCTCGGCCAGCGCCTCGGCCTCGCTGGCCGCCGGCGGTAGCCGGTCCAGTCCGGGTGCGTCACCGTTGGTGAGCTTGTCGAAGATGCCGGCCGGAACGGCCTTGGCCGCCAGTTCGTCGAGCGAGTCGACCCCGATGGCCGCGAGCAGGATGGCGACGGCCTCGGCGTCCGGGCCAATGTGCCGGTCTGCGAATGATGATTGGTGAGCCACTGGTGAAACTCCTGACGGGTACAGGGGCAGAGGGCATTACTGGCCCTCTCCCTCTGTCTTCACCCGTCAATCGGGCGCCTGAGAGATTCAGCGCCGGTGTTTCCCCGGCACCTTTCCCCATCGGCGGGCGTGGACCGCTGCCGGCCTCCACCGCTTTCCAGAGGCATCGTTGTCGCGCGCGGTCCGGGTGCCTGAGAGGTTGACGGAGAGGTATTGCTCCTTCGGCGTCTGCAGCTGGCGGCTACAGAACTCTCCCGCACGAGTGCGATGCGGTCGCCAGTCTACCCGGCTGGGCTACCCGCGAGCGTGCGTGGTTGTACGGCGACACGCCGCCGCAGGTGTGCAATTGCGCACTTTCGCGCCCCAGGTGGCTAGGAAATCAGCCGATCTTGCGGTCGCGGTGCTTGCGACGGGAAGCCAGCTCGTCTTCCGGCGAGGCGATCGACTCGCCGCCGTCGGCGCGCTCACCGTGGAAGTCGGCGATCACGCCGGTCAGTTCGCGCATCGCACCGGACACCGCGATGCCGAACACACCCTGGCCGCCCTGCAGCAGGTCGACGACCTCTTCAGCCGACGTGCATTCGTACACGGTAGTGCCGTCGGAGAACAGGGTGATGTTCGCCAGGTCCTGGACGCCACGCTGGCGCAGATGGTCGACGGCGACGCGGATGTTGTGCAGCGAGATACCGGTGTCGAGCAGCCGCTTGACGATCTTGAGAACCAGGATGTCCTTGAACGAGTACAGGCGCTGGCTGCCGGAGCCGGCCGCGCTGCGGATAGAGGGCACTACCAGCGACGTGCGCGCCCAGTAGTCCAGCTGCCGATACGTGATTCCGGCGATCTGGCAGGCGCTGGGCCCGCGGTAGCCGACCAACTCGTCGGGCACGGAGTCGTCGGGAAACAGCCCGGGTTGCACGGGTGCGCTCGCGGCGGTGAGGCCATCCATGCCGTCACCGCTGGTCGCGCCGTCCGCGTGGTCACCAAGGTCCAGTTGACCTTGACGTGGCTGCTCGCTCACGGTGCTTCCTCTCGCCGATCGCGCTGTGGTCGCCAGCTGCGTCTCTGACTGCCTGGACAGCCACCCTTGGTCAGGCCCGAGTGCTAGAAAGCTTACTGCTGTTCGATAGCTACCGTGCCCTAAGTCGTCATCAAAGTATGGCCGCCGCTGGGGTCACTAGGTAGCTAACCGCCAGGCGTGTCGCATTTCGGTGCTAGATGAGATGCATCCGTGATATTGACGCGCCCCGCACCAGCTAAACCTCTGCACTGGTTAGGTGGCGTCTAGGTGGCCTTGAAATCGTCGGGCGAGACGCTGTCCAGGAACTCCTTGAACTTCTCCACCTCGTCCTCACGGACGGCGGTGTTTCCGTCTTCGTCGGTTTCGTCGGGGATCAGCAAGCCGGCCTGGGCCAGCACCGCCTCCTCGACATAGATCGGGACGCCGACGCGCAGGGCGATGGCCACGGAGTCCGAGGGGCGCGCCGACACTTTGATGTCGCGGTCGAAGATCAGGTCGGCGTAGAAGGTGCCCTCCTGCAGATCGACGATCCGTACCTCTTTGAGCGAATGTCCAAGCGCCGCAATGAGATCCCGGATCAGATCATGTGTCAGCGGGCGGGGTGGCTCGACGCCTTGCTGCTCCAGCGCGATCGCGGCCGCCTCCGATTGACCGATCCAGATCGGCAAGTACCGGTCACCGTCGGATTCGCGCAGCAACAGCACCGGCTGGTTCTGCGGCTGCTCGACACGAATGCCGACCACACGAACTTCACCCATCTGCGTCTGCCCTCCGCCATGCCGCCGAACACCAAGTGCGTCCATCGAAGTCTAATCCTCAGCGATGCAGAACGTCGCGCACCGCGGACTTGATCAACGAGGTGTGCAAAGTGATGGCGAGGGCGGCGACTTCCCGCGCCAAGTCGTCGGCGCGGTCCCGGGCACCGGCCCTACCGCCTTTGACCAACGGCCCGGCGATCTGAGCGATCAGGTCGGACTGCCGGTCGGCCGCCGAACGGAACGCCCTGAGATGGCGCGGCTCGACGCCGTACTCGGCCAGCGCCCGCGCACATTGGAGAATGACCACCGCGTGTTCGTCGAAGAAACCGCCCGGCCCGGTGGTGATCACGCCAGCCCTGAGCAGCGCAGTCAGCAGATTGTCGTCCACCCCCGAACGCTCCAGGACGTCTTCTCGGCTCAGCCGGACAGGGGTGGGCGGCGCCGCCTTGAACTGCGACCCCGCGTCGTAGTCGTCCCCGGAGGCGGCACTGTCCGCCACTGACACCAATCGCGGTACGCCATAAGGCGATCCGAACGGCGGTAGCTCACCGTCGGGCTGAGCGTCCAGCTGGGCGCGGATCACCTTCAGGGGCAGGTAGTGGTCGCGCTGGGCGGTGAGGATGAAGCGCAGCCGCGCACAGTCGTACGCGGTAAATCTCCGATAGCCCGATGCGGCGCGCTGCGGCGTCACCAGCCCCTCCGCCTCCAGAAAGCGGATCTTGGAGATGGTGACATCGGGGAAATCCGGCCTTAACAGCTCGAGGACCCCCCCGATCGACATCCCGGCCAGTGCCGGGCTATCGGGTGCGCTCACCTAGCCTCCGGTTCCCCCGTCTTCGTCGCCCTGCTTGGGTCCGGTCAGGAACACCAAGCGGAACTTGCCGATCTGCACTTCGTCACCGTTTGCCAACACCGCCGAATCTACCGGCTCGCGGTTGACATAGGTGCCATTGAGACTGCCGACGTCGACGACGTGGAACTCGTTGCCTTCCAACCGGAATTCGGCGTGGCGACGGCTCACGGTGACGTCATCGAGGAAGATGTCGCTGTCGGGGTGCCGGCCGGCGGACGTGATCGCCTGGTCGAGCAGGAAGCGCGATCCGGCGTTGGGTCCCCGCTTGACGACCAGCAACGCCGAACCCGCCGGGAGTCCTTCGACCCCGGATACCGCGCTCTCGGTGCCCGCTTGTGCGGGGGCATCCAGTTCGTTGAGGAAGTCGGCGCGAAAGACCGAGGTCGTCTCCACGGTGACTTCGTCAGAAGTCTGCTCGTTGTTGTCCGTCACCCGCTGCTCCTTCTGGCCCTGTGACTAACTTCGTGGCCTTAAATGGCCTTGTCTGACCGGGCCGCTCGGCCGGCTTCCTACTAGATTCTCCGCCTTGTTTTACCGATTACTACCGTCTCAACCGTCCCAATGCTTGCCGAGGCCCGACGGGGCCTCCCAAGGCCGGTGTGTTGACCGTACCGCGCACTGACCCGCATTGTGCCCCCACCGCAGGCTGAGCCCAGATGGTCCATGGCGCGCATCGGCGCAGCGCTGGCAGGCACTTTAGCAACCATCATTCGGTCAGCGTGCCGCGGTAGGCCTCGGCGTCGAGCAACTCGGAGACCGCCGACTCTAAAGCTGCCACGTCGGAGGCCTGGACATCGAGCAGCCAGCCCGCGCCGTAGGGGTCGGAGTTGACCAGTTGCGGGTTGGATTCCAGCTCGCTGTTGACGGCCAGGACCTTGCCCGAGACCGGTGCGTAGAGGTCGGAGACCGACTTGGTCGATTCCACCTCGCCGAAGGACTCGCCGGCGGCCACCTCGCTGCCGGCGTCGGGCAACTGGACAAAGACGACGTCACCCAGTGCCGACTGCGCGAAATCGGTGATCCCGATGCGGACGGTGTCTTCCCCGCTGCGGCGAACCCACTCGTGTTCGGCGGTGTAGTGCAGATCGGCGGGGATATCGCTCACGGTGATCCTGTTCTGATGTTGGTTCACTTGACGGGCTGAGCGTATTGGTGCGGTTTCGGTTGCCGCAAGGTGGTCACGTCCACCCGGTCGGCTTGTTGCACCGTCATGCGAGCGCCTACGCGTTTGACGCTGTCCTCCGCGCCGCCGGGAATGTTCATCGCGGCGGCCAGCGTCGGCGGATCACCAATCGCCAGAATCGAATACGGCGGCGACAGCGTCTTGTTGTCGATGGTCAGTGCGCCGGGGACGCCCACTACCCAGGTGTCGACGCCGACCCGCACCGAATCGTGTGCGTCGTTGACCTCCATCGCCTCGGCGCCTGCGGCGCGGAGCTCGTTGATCACGTCGAGCATCGCTTCGGGGGCCACGCCGGGTCCGGGGTCGTCGATCGTCAACGTGACGCCACGCCCGGTGGCGCCCACCGCACCGGTCAGGATGGACAGCGCGGCCAACTTGGCCTGAGCGCTCTGGATGGCGGCCTGATCGGTGTTGCCCGACGCTCGCAGCGAGTTCAGTGTGTTCTGCAGGTCGGTCACCTCGCTGTTGAGCGTGGCTTCGCGTTGCCGCAGCGAATCCAGCAACACCAACAGATCCGCCGGACGGGCGGTGTCCAGCGAATCGCCGGACCTGGTCTGGCGGGCCTGGGTGACGATCGCGATCCCGAGCACCAGGCACAACACGATCGCTAGCGCCCCGAACGCCAACCGGGTTCGCCCGCCGCGCAGCAGCCCCGACAGCCCGCCCGCTTGGACCGGCCCGATCTCCGGCCGCGGAAGGTCGGCGGCCAGCTCGTGGCGGCCGTGCTCCGGGGGGTCCTGGTTCACGCTCATCTCCGTCAAGCCCCGAACAGCCGGCGGCGCAGCGCCGCCGCATTGCCGAAGATGCGGATACCCAGCACGACGATGATCGCCGTCGACAGCTGCGTGCCAACCCCCAGCTGGTCGCCGACGTAGACGATGAGGGCGGCGACCAGGACGTTGAACACGAACGAAATCACGAAGACCTTCGGATCGAAAATCCGCTCGAGGTAGGCGCGCAGGCCCCCGAACACCGCGTCGAGGGCGGCGACCACCGCGATCGGCAGGTAGGGCTGGATGGCCTCGGGCACGCTGGGGTGGAAAACCAAACCCAGCACGATGCCGATGGCAAGCGCCGCGATACCGATCATGATGCCGAGCCTTTGCTCATCGGGGCCCAATCTGCTTGGCGAACTTGACATCCCGGACCGCGCCGGCCGGCAGCGACAGACCGTCGGAAACGTTGACGGTGACGCCGACGCCGTAAGAGGCCTCCAGTAGCCGCAGACGCTGCAGACCCGGGCTGTGATCGAAGACGTCCCGCATCGAGTGCGGCGGCCCCACCGCCAGGATCGTGTACGGGCTGCCGGTGGGGTTGTTGTCGACCAGGATCGCACCGCCGGCCTGGCGGATCGTCATATTCGGCCCGATCCGGGCGCCGCCGACGGACATGGCCTCGGCGCCGCTGGCCCACAGCGAGTTGACGACGAGCTGCAGGTCGCGGTCGAGAATGATCTGCCGGCTGCCGTTGACCCGCTGCTTGGACACGTCGGACAGATTCGGGCTGACGCCGGGATCGGTGATGGTTACCGTCAGGCCCGGCCCGATGACGGCCGTGCTGGCCGCCCCGAGGCTGAGCGCGTCGAGGCGGGTCAGCAGGCGCTGCCCCTCGGCGTCGCTGGCCAGCGCGCGCCGTTGGTCGTCGTCGAGTTCCCTGGTCAGCACGCTGCGCCGTTGGGCCAACTTGGTGGCAGAGGCTTCGGTCGACCGCACACTGGTGGCCAGCAGCTCCTGGGCGGTGCGCACGCCGGGCGCCACCGAGCGCGCCTGCGCGACCGCTGCGGCAAACACCGTCGCGACCAGCATCGCGGCCAGGGCCTGCCAGAACCAGCCGAAAGCGCGGTCCCGCCGGCTCGGCGCCGTCGTCGAGCGTCGGGCTGCTTGAGCGGCGTAGCCGGGGTCCAGGTGCTCCGACAGCAGGGCGCGCAGCAGGGAGGGCACCGGGATGTGTTGGCGCCGCGTCGCGTGGGCGCTGTAGCCGGCGTTGGGGTCATAGCCGCCGAGCCGCCGGTCGGGTTCAGCCATGTTCACCCACCTTGCTGAGCTTGGGCATCTGGCGCATCACCAGCGTCACCTGCACCACGTAGAGCACGAATGCCCACAGGTACATGTACATGCCCCAGATCAAAAACCCCCACCCGAAGGCTCCCACCACCCGGCTCCACAGCGCCGGCCACTGCCCCAGCAGCACCAGCGGAAAGCCCGACATCAGGGCGAACGTCGCGGCCTTGCCGACGTAGGTGACCGGCAGCGCGGTTAGTCCGCGGCTGCGCAGCAGCGGCAGCGTCGCCGCCAGCAGCGCGTCGCGCGCCAGCAGCGTGAGGACGAACCACCACGGCACGATCCCGCGCACGGCCATCGTGACGGGAACCGCCACCATGTACAGCCGATCGACGGCGGGGTCCAGCAGCACCCCCAGTCGTGACGACTGGTTCAACGACCGGGCGATCTTGCCGTCGGCCCAGTCGGAGGCGCCGCTGAACATCAGGATCGCCACCGCCCAGCCCTGGGCGTGCGCGACCAGCAGCAGATAGATAAAGACCGGGATGAGCGCCAGGCGGATGGCGCTGAGCACATTGGGCACCGTCAGCACCCGGTCTGGTGGAAGCTCGGCCTCCATGAGCCGTGACACTAGCTCACGTGGCGACCCGCTGCGCCCGGCTGCGCCGCGCTTGCGATCGCCACTAGCTCACGTGGCGACCCGCTGCGCCCGGCTGCGCCGCGCTTGCGATCGCCACTAGCTCACGTGGCGACCCGCTGCGCCCGGCTGCGCCGCGCTTGCGATCGCCACTAGCTCACGTGGCGACCCGCTGCGCCCGGCTGCGCCGCGCTTGCGATCGCCACTAGCTCACGTGGCGACCCGCTGCGCCCGGCTGCGCCGCGCTTGCGATCGCCACTAGCTCAGCGGAATACCCCCGGCAGGCTCAGCGTGGACAGAGTGTCATCCGACAGCGGGTTGTCGTTGACCATGTAGGTCCACGTCGACGTCGGCCGCGCGAGCTTGGACAGGTCCAGCCCCTGCTCCTCTTCGAGGACGTTCGCGGTCTCAAACGTCTGCTGGGCCGCTTCGATCGCATCGGCGGCCAGTGACGCGAACGCGTCGACGGCCATCCGGTGAAACTCGTCGAGCGGGTTTTGTCGGCCCAGGGCGCGCAGGTGGATGCTCTCGCGGATGTCGGCCAGATAAGCCAGATGATCGGCCCAGCCCCGGTCGAGGTGAAAGAGCATGATCTGCCGGCAGATCGTCTCGAGACGGTCCTCGGAGATCTCTTCGGACAGCTCCTCGTAGCGATCCGGCGCCAGTTCGGCCAGTTCCTCGCGCGCGGTTGCGGTGCGCAGCAACGCATTTCGACGATCGACGATGATGGCCCGCTGCTGGGCGATCAACTGGTTGTAACGCCACGTGTTGGCGTGCACGTCCAACAGCCGACCCTCGGCGACGCGCTGCGCGTGGTCGAGTAGGCCGCTGGTCCTGGAGCTGACGATGCGGCCGTCCTCGTCGGTTTCCATGGGCAGCTTGTTGCGCTCGAGGTTGGCCGCGACGACGTCGTCCTCCCAGCTGGAGAAGAACACCGACGACCCCGGATCGCCCTGGCGACCCGCGCGGCCGCGCAGCTGGTTGTCCAGCCGTTCGGTGTGATGGCGGCCGGTGCCGACGACGTGCAGGCCGCCCAGTTCGGCGACCCGGTCGTGGTCGGACTCGTCGGACCCGCCGAGCCGGATGTCGGTGCCGCGCCCGGCCATCTGGGTGGACACCGTGACCGTGCCGTGCGTGCCGGCCTCGGCGATCACCTGCGCCTCCTCGGCGTCGTTCTTCGCGTTGAGCACCACGGCGGGCACGCCGCGGCGCACCAGTCGCTCGTGCAGCTCCTCGGATTCGGCCACGTCACGGGTGCCGACGAGCACCGGCTGTCCGGTTTCGTGCACCTCGGCGATGTGATCGACGATCGCGTCGTTCTTGGCGGCGGCGGTGATGTACACCCGGTCGGATTCGTCCTCGCGGATGTTCGGGGTGTTCGGCGGTATCGGCGACACGCCCAGCTTGTAGAACTGCCGCAGCTGCTCGCCGGCGGCCAGCGCGGTGCCCGTCATCCCGCACACGGTGGCGTAGCGGTTGATCAGCGCCTGCACGGTGATGGTGTCGAGCACCTCGCCGGTCTCGGTGGTCTCGATGCCCTCCTTGGCCTCGACGGCCGCCTGCAGGCCGTCGGGCCAGCGCTGCAGTTGCGCGATGCGGCCACGGGAGGCGTTGATCAGGTGCACTGCGTCGTCGCGGACGATGTAGTGCACGTCGCGCTGCAACAGCACGTGCGCGTGCAGCGCGACGTTGACCTCGGTGAGCGTGGTGCCGACGTGTTCTTCGGAGTACAGGTCGATGCCGCCGAGCGCCTTTTCCACCTTGCGGGCGCCGACCTCGGTGAGATGCACGTTGCGGCTGTCGGAGTCGGTGTCGAAATCGCTCTCCGGGCTGAGCCGCCCGACCAGCTGGATGATCTCCAGCCGCGGCGTCTCGCGGTGGGTGGTGCCGGCCAGCACCAGCGGCACCAGCGCCTCGTCGACCAGCACGGAGTCGGCCTCATCGATAAGGGCCACATCGGGATTGGGCGACACCAGGTCGGCGACGTCGGTGACCAGCTGATCGCGCAGCACGTCGAAGCCGATCTCGTTAACCGAGGCGTAGGTGACGTCGCAGTCGTAGGCGGCCCGGCGTTCCTCGCTGGTCGACTCCCCGGTGATCCAGCCGACCGTGAGGCCGAGCGACTCGATCAGCGGGCCCATCCACTCGGCGTCGCGGCGGGCCAGGTAGTCGTTGATGGTCACGACGTGCACGTGCCGGCCGGCCAGCGCGTAGCCGGCCGCCGCGATCGCGCCCGCGAGGGTCTTGCCTTCACCGGTCGCCATCTCGATCACGTCTCCGGCCAGCATCCGCAGTGCGCCCAGCAGCTGAACGTCAAACGGCCGCAAGCCGGTTGCCCGCTCGCCCGCTTCCCGGGCAATCGCCAGGAACTGCGGAACGTCTTCGGAGTCGGCCAGATCCTCCAGCTTGAGCAGTTTCGCCGCCTTGCGCAGCTTCTCGTCGGTGAGATCGGCGGCTTCCTCGTTGTACTCCTCCGAGGCGGTGACCTGGGTGAGGGAGCGGCTCTGATTCTTCTCGGTGCTGGCGCCGAGCAGGCGCCAGAATCGGCTGCTCAGACGGCCGGGCCGGTCGCGGGTGGTCTTAGGCACAGGTCAACGGTACCGGGTGGTCCCCCCGCCGCGAGCGCGCGTGTTTGTGCGTGACACACCGTGCCCGGGCGTACAACTGCGCACGCTCGCGGACCCGTCAGGCGAGGTTCGAGCGACGCGGATAGACGACGTCGGGGTCGGTGAGCACGTTGACGACGGCGGGCAGCCCGCTGGCGAAGGACCGCTCGAGTGCCGGCCGCAGCTCGGCCGGCGTAGCGACCAGCTCGCCATGGCCACCGAGTGCGCGCACCACCTCGTCGTAGCGGGTGCCGGGCCGCAGCTCGGCCACCACCGAATAGCCGTACAACGCCTCCATGGGGTGCTTTTCCAGCGCCCAGATCCCGTTATTGCCGATCACCGAGACGACCGGCACGTTGTGCCGGACCAGGGTGTCCCATTCCATGCCGCTGAACCCGAACGCGCCGTCGCCCTGCAGCAGGACGACCTGACGGTCGGGCCGGGCGAGTTTGGCGGCCAGCGCGTAGCCCGGGCCCGAGCCCAGGCAGCCGAACGGTCCGCTGTCCAGCCAGCAGCCCGGCTGATAGCTGTCGATCACCCGGCCGGCGTAGGAACCGAAGTCCCCGCCGTCGATGACGACGATGGCGTCGCGGTCCAGCATGCGGCGCCAGCTCGGCGTACACCCGCATCGGGTGCAGCGGGGTCCGATCGTCGGCCAGCTCGGCCTTCTCGCGATCGCGCGCCGCCGTCTCGGTCGCGCGCAGCTCGCCGATCCAGTCCTGGTGCTCGGGCCCGCCGGCGGCCGCCAAAGCCGAAAGGATCTGCGTCAGGTCCCCATACAGTCGCGGCCGCGACGGGCCGTGGATGCTCGCGCTCCGGGACGACGCGGTCCGCCACGATCAGCTGGGTCTGCGCGCCGAACACCTTGCCGAAGCCCAGCCGGAAGTCCATCGGTACCCCGATCACCACGGCAACGTCGGCTTCGCCCAACGCTTTTGAGCGCGCGCGGGAGAAGGCCAGCGGGTGGTCGGCGGGCACCACGCCGCGGGCCATGCCGTTCATCAGCACCGGGATCTGCCGTTGCTCGGCCAGGCGCAGCAGGGCGGCCTCGCCGTGTCCCCACCAGACGTTGGTGCCCGCCATGATCACCGGGCGCTGCGCCGCCGACAGCAGCTGGCAGGCCCGGTCCAGCGCGTCGGGGTCGGCGGCCGGCGGGGCGGGCAGGTCGTCCAGCGCGCCGGGACGTCGCCAAAATCCGGGTCGTCCGAGGTGGAGAAGACGTGGTCCATCGGGAAGTCGACGAAGCCGACGCCCGACGGGGCGCCGACGGTCGCCCGCAGCGCATCGTCGACCAGCCGGCCCGCGTCCTCGGCGGACTGTGCGGTGGCCGCGAATCGCGTCAGCGGTGCCACGAACGGCACGTGGTCGATCTCCTGCAGCGATCCCATGCCCCAGCGCAGCGCCGGGGCGCGGCCGCCGAGGACCAGCAGCGGCGAGGAGTTCTGCTGCGCGGCGGCCATCGCGCTCATCCCGTTGGTGACGCCGGGTCCGGCGGTCAGCGCGGCCACCCCGGGCACCCGGGTCACCTTCGACCAGCCCTCGGCGGCGAAGGCGGCGGTCTGCTCGTGGCGGGTGTCGATCAGCCGGATGCCCTCGCTGCGGCAGCCGTCGTAGATGGAGAACAGGTGTCCGCCGGACAGGGTGAACACCGTGTCGATGCCGCTGGCCCGCAGCCGCCGCGCGATGAGCTGGCCGGCGTGCACGGTCTGGGTGGAGGGAGCGTCAAGACTCATATCCCGAGCCTATCCACCGGCGTCGGGTACCTTCGCCGACAGGGATTTCTGGTGGGGCGCCGGTCGGACGCCTCGAAAGCAAGGAGACTTGAAAGTTGGAGCCGAAGCCGTTCAAGCCGTCCATCAACTGGTCTGCGGCATTCCACGACTCCGTGCTGTGGACCGCAAAAGCGTGGGCGATCGCCGCCGTGATCGTCCTTGTCGTGCTGGTACTGATGCGCTACCTCACCGTGTGGGGTCGGCAGTACTGGCGGATCACCGGTGCTATTTCAACGGGCGCCGAGCCGTGCCGGTGTGGCTGATGTTTGGCGTGTTGCTGTTGTCGGTCATCCTGGCGGTGCGGCTCAACGTGTTGTTCAGTTACCAGAGCAACGACCTGTACACGGCGGTGCAGACGGCATTCGAAGGAATCGCCGTCGGCGACGACAAGATCAAACACTCAGGGGTACATGGCTTTTGGATGTCGATTGCGATCTTCTGCGCTGCTGGCGGCGTTGTTCATCGGCCGAATTATGCTCGACATTTATCTGACCCAGCGCTTCATCATCGCGTGGCGGGTGTGGCTCACCGGACACCTGACCGACGACTGGCTCGACGGCAGGGCCTACTACCGCGATCTTTTCATCGACAACACCATCGACAACCCCGACCAGCGCATCCAGCAGGACGTCGACATCTTCACTACCGGCGTCGGCGCCACCCCGAACATCCCGTCCAACGGTACGACCTCCACCTTGCTGTTGGGCGCAGTCCATGCCGTGGTGTCGGTTGATCTCCTTTACCGCGATCCTGTGGAAACTCTCGGGACACCTGAACATCTTCGGGTTCCACTTGCCGCGCGCGCTGTTCTGGATCGTGCTGCTCTACGTTCTGCTCGCGACGGTGGTCGCGTTTTGGCTCGGGCGCCCGCTGATCTGGCTGAGCTTCAGCAACGAGAAGCTCAACGCCGCGTTCCGTTATGCCCTGGTGCGGTTGCGCGACGCCGCGGAGGCGGTGGGCTTTTACCGCGGCGAGCGGGTGGAGCGGCTGCAATTGTGGCGGCGCTTCACGCCGATCATCGACAACTACCGCCGCTTCGTGCGCCGGACCATCATCTTCAACGCTGGAACTGGTCGATGACGCAGATCATCGTCCCGCTGCCCTGGGTCGTTCAGGCACCGCGGCTGTTCGCCGGCCAGATCCAATTCGGTGACGTGGGCCAGTCGGTGACCGCATTCAGCAACATTTCAACGACTCGTTGTCGTTCTTCCGCAACAACTACGACGCGTTCGCCGCATTCCGGGCCGCGATCATCCGGTTGCACGGGCTGGTGGACGCCAACGAGCAGGGGCGCCAATTGCCCAAGGTGACAACGGGTTCCACCGATGACGGTTCGGTGCGGCTGGACCGCATCGAGGTGCGCACACCGACCGGTGAGCAATTGATCGATCCCCTCGACCTACATCTGCCCAGCGGCGATTCGCTGGTGGTCGTCGGCTCGTCGGGTGTCGGCAAGACGACGCTGCTACGCAGCCTTGCCGAATTGTGGCCGTTCGCGTCTGGCACATTGAGCAGGCCCGACGGCGACAACGAGACGATGTTCCTGTCCCAATTGCCCTACGTGCCACTGGGTAACCTGCGCGGCGTGGTCTGCTACCCGAACGAACCCGGCGATGTCTCCGACGACACCCTGCGCGAGGTCCTGACCAAGGTGGCGCTGGCCCCGTTGAGCGACCGACTCGACGACGAAGAGGACTGGGCCAAGGTGCTCTCGCCGGGTGAACAGCAGCGCATCGCCTTCGCCCGGATTCTGTTGACCAAACCGCGAGCGGTTTTCCTCGACGAAGCCACCTCGGCGCTGGATCCCGGGCTGGAGTACGCGCTCTACCAGCTGGTGCGCACCGAACTACCCGACTGCATCGTGGTCAGCGTCAGCCACCGACCGACCGTCGAACAGCACCACAACCACCTGCTGGAATTGCTTGGCGAAGGCCAATGGCGGTTGGGGCGGGTGGAAGCGCGCGGTCTAGGCGGCCCGCCGGCGTTCGAATGGTCAGATCTGACTATCGCGCGGTGCCGGGAAATGCCCCGTTGTGGTCATGACGTGCCACCTGTCCCCTCGTAGCGTCGCAACAGCAAGAGGGTGCGAAGCAAAGGGGTGCCATGTCTTTCGTGATCACGACAACTCCGATGATGGAGGCGGCAGCGACAGATCTGGCGAATGTGGGCTCGACGGTCAGCACCGCTCATGCCGACGCGGCGGCCATCACGACGAAGATTGCGGCCGCCGGCGCCGATGAGGTGTCGACGGCGATCGCCGCGCTGTTTTCCGGGCACGCCCCGGGCTACCAGGCGCTCAGCGCGCGGGCGGCGGCGTTTCATGACCAATTCGTGCGGACCCTCAGCACCGCTGCGAGTTCCTATTCGGGCGCCGAGGCGGGCAACATCACCCCACTGCAAGAGGCGCTGAAGGTGGTCAACGCACCCACGATGGCGGTGATGGGGCGACCGCTAATTGGGAACGGCGCCAACGGGACTCCGGGGTCCGGCCAAAACGGCGGAGACGGCGGCATCTTGTTCGGCAACGGCGGGGCCGGCGGGTCCGGCGCCGGCAACAACCCCGGGGGCCGGGGCGGCAACGCCGGGCTGTTCGGCACCGGCGGAGCGGGCGGGGCCGGCGGCGACACTGGGGCGGGCAACCGCGGCGGAGACGGGACGGCGGATCCGGGGCCGGGGCGGCGGCGGGCGGGACGGGTGCCGGCGGCCGGTGGCTGTTCGGCGGGACCGGCGGGACCGGCGGGATGGGCGGGCGGGGGACCCGGCGGGGCCGGCGGCGTCATAGCGGACAGCTGTTCGGCGCCGGCGGGTCCGGCGGCATAGGTGGGGCCGGTGTCGAAGGCAAGGGCGGGCCCGGCGGTGCCGGGGGCGCCGGCGGAAACGGCGGACTTCTGTTCGGCGACGGCGGTGACGGCGGCGCCGGCGGGTTCGGGTTCGGAGCAAGACGCCGGTGGTAACGGCGGCCGCGGCGGCAATGCCATCCTGATCAGCGACGGCGGCAACGGCGGCAACATCGGGATCGGCGGAGCGGTCGGTCCCACCCCCGGCATCAATGGTTCGGGCGGGCTGATCGGTAAGGACGGGGTAACGCCGAACTAGCCCTGCGCAGGCCGCGTGCGCTCCGGCGCGGCGACCGAAGAACGACCCTTCGCCCAACTGGGTGCCGCTGGCGTATCCCTTGCCGTCCTGGGCGATGTTGGACGCACACGCCCCGACGGCGTACAGGCCGGGCACCACGGTGTTGTCCTCGCGGAGCACCTGACCGTCGACCGATGTGGCCAGCCCGCCCAGGGTGAATCCGGCATACATCGCCTTGCCCAGTGACATGTCGAACGCGCCCCACGGTCCTTTGTCTTGCGGCGCAAGGAATTCCGGCTGCTTGTGGAAGTCGGGATCCTCACCGAGCGCGGCGTATTTGTTGTAGCGGTCCAGCGTCGCGGTCAGGTTGCCCTCGGGGATGCCGAGCGCGGCTTCCATTTCGGCGACCGTTTCCCAGCCGTCGATCAATGGAACCAGCGGCATCGTCGGGTGTTCCAGGTGCGCCTCGTCGACGATCAAATACGCCGCGCTGTCCGGCTGCTCCATGATGAAACCCGCGGTCCGGGAATGGTAGGAGTCTTCGGTGACGAACCGCTTGCCGAGCTTGTTGACGATGATCCCGGTGAGCAGGATCGACGGCGGGTACGGCGGGGCCGTGATGAAGGCCTGATCCATGTGCTGGGTGGCGCCACCGGCCGACACCCCCAGCCGAATGCCCAGGCCGTCGTCGTAGGTGTTGCCGAGCACGAACGGCTTCTCGGCCAATTTCGGGGTGTACTTGGCCACCATGTCGGGATTCATCACGAATCCCCCGGCGGCAATGATCACCGACTTTGCCTTGATCGCACCGACGTCGGAGAACCGCTTCCACATCACGCCGGTCACCGCACCGGAGTCGTCGACGATGAGTTCGGTGGCGCCGGTCTCATACCGCACCTCCACGCCCAGGCTCGCGGCACGCTTGAGCAGCAGCTCGATCACCATGCTGGCCCCGCCGGTGTCCCCGGGGACCGGCACCTTGTGCCCGCGCGGCGCCGGCACCGCCTGTTCCAGGAACGGCCACACCTTCTCGTTGCCGGTGAACATCAATCCCTCGGTGTTGGGCTGGATCACCGCCTTGCCGGGGAAATAGCTGCGCTCGAACTGGAAACCCAGGTCTTCCAGCCAGTCGCAATGCTCGACGCTGCCGTCGCAGTACGCGCGAATCTTGGCGTGATCAGGCTGCTTTGACACCGCGACCAAGTACTTGTACATCTCGTCGGGCGAATCGGGATGACCGGTCGCCTGCTGTACCACCGTCCCGCCGCCGAGGTAAAAGTGCCCTCCGGCAAGCGAAGTGGTGCCGCCCGCCGCGGCGGCGCGTTCGAGCACCAGCACCTTTGCCCCGGCTCCTAATTTCTCGGCGGCGCTCACGGCCGCGCAACCGCCGCCGATGCCGAAACCGATCACCACGCACGTCGATGTCATCCGACCAGGACGTCACGGTGTCCGCACTGACCGTCTGCGGTATGTCGGTCGAGTTCACCGCTGCTCCTGTTTGATGTAGTCGTAGAAAGCTTGCATTTCTGGTGGGACATAGGCGATCTCGATGAACGGCACGCCCGCCTGCGGTGCGGCCACGTAGGCGAATTGGATTCCGCCGGGCATGACGCCCTGCTGCACCACCGGGGCGCCCTGGCGGGCGGCCTCGGTCAGCGCCGCATCGAACTGTTCCGGGCTGTCGGCGCCCATGCAGATGTGGTGCAACCCCGGCCCGGCCGCGGCCAAAAAGTCACTATAGACATTCTCCCCGCGGACCGGCTGGATGAGCTCCAGCTGCATGTCCCCGAGGTAGCTCAGCGAGATGCTGGCCAGGAAATCGGCCGGCTTCCCGTGATAGCTGCAAGTGTCCGGAGCAAAGTGCACCTCGGGTATCCGCACCCATTTTCGGACGCCTAAGAGCCCGGTGAGAGCCGTTTCGGTGGCATCCAGGTCGGTGGTGACCCAGGCGATCTGTGTCGGAGATTGAACGGTCAGGTTCATCGTTTCGCAGGATAGCCCAGGCTGCCCGCCGGCAGAAAGGCAGCGGAGGGCTTTGCCGCACTCGGCCGGATCGGGCGGGAAAAGGCCGAGTGAACACGTTCTAGTTCGGCCCGCGTTCCTGGGTCAGCACATCCATGAGCAGTCGCACCTGGGTGTCGAACACCAGGCCCGGGTCGGTCAGCGTGTCGTGGCCGTACTGTCCGAACACCTCCAGGCTGATCGCGCCCACCACGGCGGCCCAGAGCAGGAAGCACTTGGCGACAACGCGATCGTCGCCGGGAAAGCCGAATTCCTGCCGAATCTGTTCGAAATCCCAGGACATCGGTTGCGGTGCAACATCATTGGTCAGCCTGATGTCACCGGTGGCGATACCGGCCGCGACCGCGTCGAACAGAAACCCCACCACCCGGGTGCCGACGCCGACCGTGCGTTCCGGCGGTGCGTGGTAGCCGGGCACCGGGCTGCCGTACAGCAGGGCCCAGCCGGCGGGGTGTGCGAGGGCCCAGCCCCGCGCCGCGCGCGCGATGGCGATGACGTCATCGCTCCACAGGTCGCTCACGGTGTCGCGAGCCCGGTCGACGGTGTCGGCCAGCTCCGAATAGGCGTCAACCAGCAGCAAGGTCAGCAGCTCGTCGCGGCTGGACACATACCGGTACACGGCCGACGACACCATGCCCAGGTCACGGGCTATCGCGCGCAGCGACAACCCGGCTGCGCCGTGATCCACCAGCTGGCGGCGGCCCAGTTCGACGATCTTGGCCTCGATCTGCGCCCGCGACTCCTGGCGTTTGCCCACGCGGCCAGTCTGACACAACCGAGATCACCGCTCTTGCTTTTCGGCCAGGGGTGTGTCACGGTAGGCAATGTAGAGAGCACTGCTCTCATAAATTGGCCGAAAGGATGCAGCATGTCCACGCGCTACGACGAACCAGGCCGGGTCGCCCAGGCCGCCAATCGGGTGATCCGGTGGCTGGCCGAGCTCGGGATCAGCATCGCCGGGACGCAAGCGCTGCGCGTTCGCGGCCGCAAGACCGGCAAAGAGCGCGGCGTGGTGATCAACCTGCTCACCGTCGACGGCGTGGACTACGTCGTCTCGCCCCGGGGAAACACGCAGTGGGCACGCAACGTCAGGGCGGCCGGAGTCGTCGAGGTCGGACCGCGCTGGCCGAAATCCCGAAGGCACAGTCGCGGCATCACCGAGCTGAGCGACGCCGCCAAGCCCGAGCTGTTGAGACGCTACCTGGACAGGTGGTACTACCAGGTCAAGGACTACGTCCTCGGGTTGACGCCGGACTCAACCGATGAGCAATTGCTCGCCGCCGCGCCATCGATCCCGGTGTTCGAGCTGGCGCCGCCCCGCTGATCAACTGGGGTTCGGCGCCGCTCCGCCGAGATCCTGGCGGACCTGGTCGGCGGTGGCCCGCCATGACACCGCCGCCGGGAACTCGCCCCACACGCTGTTGAAGATCCCCACCAGCTGCCCTGGCCCGCCGCCGGGCAAGTACACCGGTCCGCCCGAGTCGCCTTTTTGGCTCTGGACGCCGTGGGACATCGTGAACCAGCCGTTGTTGACGCTCTCGACGGTTCCGCACGTCTCACCGGTGATGACGCCGAAGTGGCAAATCGGTTGACCCGCCGCAAGTGTTGCACCCGGGTTTGCCTCCAGCCGGCGCCCGCCGGGCAGGATGTCGCTCACGGCGACATGGTCGTCCAGCACGATCGCCTCGTAGTCGTTGATCGACTGATCGGTGGCCACCGTGGTGCCGCTGGGCGTGTTGTCCCGAAACGTCGCCAGGCGCCCGATCACGTTGTGGTCCTTATCGGTGACGACGGGCGCGCCACCCCGGCAATGCCCCGCCGTATAGGCGATCCTGGTCGCCAAATCCACGTAGGCCAACGTGCAGACGCGGTTGTCCTGGTGGATTTCCATACCCGGATACACCAGAGCGGAATCCGCGCTGGCGGACACGGGCGACAGCCCCGCGACGACCATCGCCGCGGCAGCCGGCGCGGCAAAGACAGGCATCATCAGGCTCGTCAGTCCTGGCATCACGGACTCCGATCCGTCGAGGTCGGCGCGAGCACCGGCCACAGCTTGAGGGGGGGTGACGTGAACCTCCCCTGTTGAGTCTTTCGCGCCTCGTGGCTGAAGCGTTACCGGGCCGTTATCACTGGGACGGCGCCGCTGGTTTGTCCGGCCCCGCGCGGCTCCCAGCCCGGGGGCCCGAAGACGTAGCCCAGCCGGTCGCGCAAGCGCGTCGCCGCTCGCCAGTCGCGGGCGATCGCCACGTACTCGCGGGTCTGCAGCTTCCAGATGTTGAACGTGTCGACCTTCTTGGTCAGGCCGTAATGCGGGCGGAACAGCTCCGGCTGGAAGGTGCCGAAAAGCCGGTCCCAAAGAATCAGGATGCCGCCGTAGTTCTTGTCCAGATACAGCTGGTCCATCCCATGGTGCACCCGGTGGTGCGACGGTGTGTTGAGGACGAACTCGACGGGCCGCGGCAGTTTGCCAACCCGCTCGGTGTGCACCCAGAATTGATAAATCAGGTTCAGCGACCAGCTGAAGTACACCATCCAGGGGGGAAGGCCGAGCAGCGGCAGCGGCAGCCACATCAGGACCTCGCCGCTGTTGTTCCACTTCTGGCGCACCGCGGTGGCGAAGTTGTAGTACTCGCTGGAGTGGTGCGCCTGGTGCGTCGCCCACACCAGCCGCACCCGGTGCGCCATCCGGTGGTAGCCGTAGTACAGCAGGTCGACGCCGACCAGCGCGATCACCCACGTGTACCACTTGGCTGGCGACAGGTGCCACGGCGCCACGTAGACGTAGATCGCGGTGTAGATCACCAGTGCCAACGCCTTCCAAGCGGCACTGGTGGCGATCGAGACCAGTCCCATGGAGATGCTCGCCCAGGAATCGCGGGTGAGGTACGCCCCCGACGGGAACCGCGCCGCATCCGCCTCCTCGACGCGTTCCAGTTTGCGGGCCGCCGACCACTCCAGGATCAGCAGAAAGAGGAAGAACGGGATGGCGAACAGGACCGGGTCGCGTAGCTGCTCAGGTAGCCCGAACCAGAATCCTGTCAGCGCGTTCACACAAACAGACTACGACGCGGCTCGCACCAGCTGGTACACACTGGGAGGCGGTGACGATCCCGGACCGAGGAATGCTCAAGCTCAGCGCCACGCAGCGGCTGCTGCGTGCCACCGGTGTCCGGAATCGGCTCTTTCCGGTGGCGAAGCTGGACCGCTGGGCCGCCCACCCGCGTCCGCCCTACTCGGGCTGGCCGCCAAAGCGCGCGTTGAAGAAGATCGACGTCACCAGGGCGGACCTCAACGGCCGGCCGGTCTATCGGGTCAGCCCGCGGTCTGTCGGTGCCGGCGAGACCGCCGGCCACCTGCTCTACCTGCACGGCGGGGCCTACGTGCTGGACCTGATGCCGTATTTCCATTGGCCGGCGATTGCGAAGCTGGCGGCCGCGCTGCGGCGGACCGCGACCGTGCCGATCTATCCCATCGCCCCCGAGCACACCTACCGCGAGGTGTTCCCGTTCCTGCTTCAGGTGTATCGCCGCGAGCTGGAAACCCGGGATCCGAGTTCGATTGCCTTCATGGGCGATTCGGCCGGCGGCGGGATGGCCTTCGCGCTGTGTCACGCGGTGCGAGATGCCGGACTTCCGGCGCCGACCGACGCCGTGCTGCTTTCGCCGTGGATGCATCTTGCGCTGCCGGATCCGGACGTGCCGGGCGTGGCCAAGATCGACCCGTTTCTCAACCCAGAGGATTTGCGCGCGGCGGGAATCCGTTATGCGGGCGGTGATTCACTGGACAATCCCCTGCTCAGTCCTAGCGTGGGACCGCTGACGGGTCTGCCCCGGCTGACCGTTTTCACCGGGACCCATGACGTGCTCAATCCCGATGCCCGCGCGTTCCGCAAGCGAGCGGCGGCCGAAGGTCTCGACATCGGCTGGTACGAACTCGAAGGGGGTGTGCACGCGTGGATGCTGCTGCCCGGCCGGGACGCCGCCCGCGCGCTCGATCAGATCGTGCAGGTGTTGAACAGGTGACCTCCGTGGTGGTGATCGGCTCCGGATTCGCGGGGCTGTGGGCGGCGCTCGGCGCCGCCCGACGGCTGGACGAACTCGGTGTGCCCGCAGGCACCGTCGATGTCACGGTGTTAAGCGCCAAGCCTTTTCATGACATCCGGGTCCGCAACTACGAAACCGATTTGAGCGGCTGTCGCATCGGGCTCGCCGATCTGCTCGACCCCGCCGGGGTCGCGCATGTCGCCGCCGAGGTGAGAGCGATCGACAGCGGTGCGCGCACCGTCACTACATCACGTGATGTCACGTACGGCTACGACCGACTGGTGCTGGCGTCGGGCAGTCAGGTGGTCAAGCCCGCGGTTCCGGGCTTGCGCGAGTTCGGTTTTGACGTCGACACCCATGACGGGGCTCTGGCGCTGCAGGACCACCTGCGACGGCTTGCCGGCGGCCCGGCCGGAATGCCACGGCCGGCGGCCGCCACGGTTGTCGTCGTTGGCGCCGGGCTGACCGGCATCGAGACGGCCTGCGAGTTGCCGGCGAGGTTGCGAACGTTGTTTGGCGACGACGGCCGCGTCGTCTTGGTCGACCGCAACCCGTTCGTCGGCTCCGACATGGGTGCGTCGGCGCGGCCGGTGATCGAACGGGCCTTGTCGGACAACAGGGTTGAGATCAGAACGTCGGTGGGCGTCGACGAGATCAGCCGGGACGGCGTGTCGCTGAGTTCGGGCGAGCTGCTGCCGGCGGCCACGGTGGTGTGGTGCGCGGGAATGCGGGCCAGTCAGCTGACCGAGCAGTTGCCCGTGGTCCGCGACCGGCTGGGCCGGGTGCCGGTCGACGATCATCTGCGGGTGATCGGGGTGCCCTCGATATTCGCCGCGGGCGACGTGGCCGCTGCGCGCATGGACGACGAACACCTGTCGGTGATGTCCTGTCAGCACGGCCGCCCGATGGGTCGCTACGCCGGCTACAACGTCATCAGCGACCTGTGCGGAGCGCCCATGCTGACCCTTCGGATCCCTTGGTATGTCACGGTTCTCGATCTCGGCCCGGCCGACGCGGTGTACACCGAGGGGTGGGATCGGAAGGTGGTGGCAGCCGGGGCAAAGGCCAAGGCGACCAAGCAGGTCATCAACACCCGGCGGATCTATCCACCGTTGACGGGCAACCGCGCCGACCTGCTGGCCGCGGCCGCGCCGGAACTGCAGCCCCGCCCCTAGCGGCGTCCGTCGGTCTGCGCTTCGTCGCCGGCATACCACTGCACCGCGCGAACTCCGGGCTGTAGCGACAGCTCGGCGACCAACCGCTCCAGCCTGGCTGGAACGTCGCCGTTCATGAGAAGGTGCGCGGTCAAGGTGATCTCGTCGTCGGCGGCGCGTCCGGTGTGGATTCCGCGCAACGTGATGTCGTCGCTGGCGGCGCGCTGGATGATCTGGGCGCGTGCGTATTGCTCGTGTTTCGGCCGGGAAACCACCTGCAGCCGGTAGGGCTGCAGGCTTTCGTCGTCGTCGGCCGTGTTGTCGTGGTCGATCAGCCTGCCCAGCGGGCGCATCAAGAGGTGGATGGCGATGACGGTGCCGGTGCCGATCACCGTGAAGAGCAGATTCCCGGAGGCGGCCAGCACGCCAACCGCCGCCGAACACCACAGCGTGGCGGCGGTGTTGAGGCCCCGGACGTTGACGCCCTCGCGCAGGATCACCCCGCCGCCCAAAAACCCGATACCGGACACGACGTAGGACGCAACCCTGGTCGGGCTGCTGTCGGGGGTGGCCACCGCATACAGCACGAACAAGGTCGCGCCCGCAGCCACCAATGCGTTGGTGCGTAGGCCGGCCATGCGTGCTCGCCACTGCCGCTCGATACCGATCAGGGCGCCGCAGCCGACCCCGACGGCGAGTCGGATAGCGAAATCGGCGACGCTCAGTGTCTGCATGACGTCGCCCTCCCTTCCGACCGTCGGGTTGTCGGCCTATCCGGATGACGTTGAATGCCAGCCAGCCCCGACCCGGTGCCGATTCGGCGGCAGTCAACCACGTCGGGGTAAACGCCGGGTAGCCCACGCCCAAACTGGCCGCTTTGCCGTTACTCGCGCGAACGCGTCGCGCAATCTAGAGGCTGAACTCCATGCTCACTGGGCCAGCCACTTACGGCTGTTTGGCGAGTTGCGGACAGTAGTACTTAGCTGATATCGCAACGAACAGGGTCGCGTGATCCGTGGTCAATTCGGGATTGCTGTTCTGCAAGTCGTGGATCAGTTCCGGGCCCGATTTGCCGCTACCCATCGACCCGCACACGCCTTTGGCGAAGGCTATGGCTTGACCTGAACTCGTGTAGTTGAGGCCTGCGTCGCGCACAGTCGCCAGAAAGCTTGCGTCATCGAAGCCGTCGTCCGGAGTGCCATACGCTGGCGCGGCGAGGCCGACCATGGCGACAACGCCGAGCAGCGCGGGTAGCCGTCTCATACCGCTCATCGAGATGCGCGCCCTTGGACCTTCCGTCAGGCCTTATAGAGGTGGTGCGGGCAGTAGTACTTCGCCGAAAGAAGGGCGAAGTGAGACGCCGCGTCCATTGTGAATGCGGGATTGTGGGTCTTGACGTCCTCGACCAGGTTAAGACCCGATTCGCCGTTATCCAGGCACTCGCACACCGCTCGGGCGGTCCCGATCGCAGAGGCTGGGCTGGTGTAGGTGATCCCGTCTTGTTGTAGCGCAGCGAGGAAGCCTGCGTCGTCAGCCGGGGGCGGGGCCGGGTCCGGATCGGCGTGCGCGGGCGCGGCGAAGCCGATCATCGCCGACACGCCGAGTAGCGCAATTAACATTCTCATGACTCACCATTCTTTCATTTCGAGGCGATTTGCGGTTGGCGCAAATTGGTTGAAGTTGTTGGGGCCCAATCGGCTTGCGCGAATCGTTGCCGAGATCGCTGCACAGGCGGCACCAGGCCGCGCGCTATCCCAACTGCGCATCGGACGGCACCACGGTGGGCTTGTCGCCTTTCGACAGGTGCACCGCGTGGATGCCGGGCTTCTTCGCCAGCTGCTCGAGCAGGCTGTCGAGGCCTTCTTGATCGACGCGGTGGTGTTGCACGCTTTCGGGCTTTTCCGATATTTGTGCGACCAGGCGCTTCAATTTCTCCGGCGAGGTGCTGTCCTTGAGGTCCTTGAGCGGGGTGAGACGGCCCCGGACGCCGGCCCTCTTGGCCACGTCGGGAGCCCCGGCGCCCATGGCGCTGCCGAGCATGCCCGCCAGGGCCATCGAACTGAACAGTCCTCCCTCGCCGAGCGCGGCCGCCGGCACTGCATCCGGTCCGGCGGCCGACAACGCGGCAGCGACGGTCCTGATGGCCGGTGTGGCGGGGGCCCAGCTCGGCGGAACCCGCAAGTTTCCGACCAGGGTGCCGCGCCCGAAATGCGCCTCCGGCGTGACGGACCCGAACAGCGTGCCGCGGCCCCAGTGTGGTCCCCCGACCCCGAGCCCGCCCCCCAGCAAGTCTCTCGGGATCGCGCCGAGCGAGGGGTGCGGAGCGAACTTGAGGAACTGCGACGCGGGAAGGTTGATCAGCAGCCCGATGTAGTTGTACTCGGTGGTGTATCCGAGTGGGGTCTTTACAGCCGAATACATCGCCGCAAAGGTCGATGACCAGCCGGGACCGAAGAGGCTGTCGACGAGGTTGTTGAGATACGTCGTATAGCTCTTGGAAAGGTCCGCACCTGTCTGGAGCAGCCAGGACAGTGGGTTGGGCAGTGCCGATAAGGATGACACAAGCGACTGCGCGCTGCCGGCCGAGGTGCCGGCGGCCTGGGTGACTGCCGCCGCCTGGGCCGCCAGTCCGGCCCCGCTGGTGGTCTGCGGCGCCTCGGTGAAAGGCGTCAACTTGGTCGCGGCCGCCGATGAGCCCGCGTAGCTGTCCATCGCCAGTGCGTCTTGAACCCACATTTCGGCGTATTGGATCTCGGTGGACGCGATCGCCGGGGTGTTCTGCCCAAAGATGTTGGTCGCCACCAGCGACGCCAGTTGGCTGCGATTGGCGGCGATCTCCGTGGGCGGAACGTGCGCGGCGAACGCCGTCTCGTAGGCCGTTGCCGCCGCGGTGGCCTGCGCCGCGGCTTCGCCGGCCGTTCCGGCGGTGGCCTGCATCCAGCTCAGGTAGGGCGTGACCGCTGCCAGCATGGCAACGGACGATGGACCTACCCATGGCCCCGCGGTCAGGCTGTCGATGGTCGACGAATAGGCGCTGACGGTGGATTGTATTTCGGCGGCCAGCCCGTTCCAGGCCGTCGCGGCGGCCCGCAGTGTCCCCGAGCCCGCGCCGCTGTACATCCTGCCCGAGTTGAACTCGGGCGGAAACGCTGCATAAAACATGTCTCTATACCCCTTGCCTGGTTGTGCACGCTTGGGCGGCCTGTGCTGGCCTGATTTCGGTCGTCATGGCAGTCAGCCCTTTCTCATTCGTCGAGGGCCGGTATCACGATGATCGTGGCCGCGGCGGGATCGGCCTCGACGACGCCGCCCAGCGAGCTCGCGGCGGCACTGCCGCCTCCGGAGTAGCTCGCCGACGCGCCCATGGCGCGTCCGGCGAGGCTCGACAGCCCCATCTGGCTGAAGATGCCGCTCTCGCTGGCCAGTGACGCCTCAGGGGCGGCGGCCAGGTTGGCGGGCAGCACGGAGGCGAGCGTTTTGATCTCCGTCGGGGCGGCTTGGGTCCAGCCCTGCGGCACCGACATGCTGCCCACCAGGGATGCCCGGCCCATAGCGGCCGACACCGGTGCCCCACTGGAGACCGCGGAGCTCAAATGGGGCATCTCACCGGCAATGGGCGCCAGCGCACCGCTGATGGCTTTCGGGGCCCAGAAGGAAGCGAGACCCTGCCCGTTCTGGGCGTAGGCGAACGTCTGCCCGAACGACAGGAACGGACCGCCGAGCATGCCACTCGCCCCGAAGAACGGCGAGTAGGGCCCGACGGACGTCGACATGATCGTGTTCCAGTTGGCGAGGTCGGTCGCCATTCCCGGCGGCAACGGCGGCAACGGGAACAACGCCCCCGACGAGGACGCGGAGGTGTTTGTGGCCAGGCTTTGCAGAGTATTTGGCACAGAAGTGATCAGTTGAGACAGCTGCGTGCTGACGTTCAAGCCGCCCGAGGTGCCGGCCTGCGAAACCGCTGCCGATTGCGCTGCCGTGCCCGCGGTGTTGGTGGTCGGCGGCGGCTCGGTGAACGGCGTCAGCTGGGAAGCTGACGACGACGAGCCGGCATACGCGTACATCGCCGCGGCGTCCTGCGCCCACATCTCCATGTAATGGATTTCAGTGGCGGCGATCGCGGGGGTGTTCTGGCCCAAGAAGTTAGTAGCGACCAGCATCGCCAGCAGTGCGCGGTTTGCCGCAATCACCGGCGGAGGCACCGTAGCAGCGAAGGCGGTTTCGTACGCGCCGGCGGCCAGCTTGGCCTGCGCGCCGGCCTGCTCGGCCTGTGCGGCCGCGCCATTGACCCACGCGACAAAGGGCGAAGCCGCCGCCGCCATCGTCATCGACGACGGACCGGTCCAAGCCCCGGCGACCAAGCCCTCTACCGTTGACCCATACGACGAGGCCGCGGACTGCAAATCCGCTGCCAACGAGTCCCAGGCTGCGGCGGCGGCCAACATCGGCCCCGATCCCGCGCCGACATACATTCGGCCGGAGTTGATCTCCGGCGGGAGCGCCCCGAAATCCAACATCGAACTACCGTCCTCGCCTAGGTAGCCGCAGCCGCATTGGCCGCCTCGGTGGCCGCATACGAACCTGAACTCGCGCCCAGCGTCGCTACAAACTGCTCGTGAATCGCGGCGGCCTGCGCGGCCATCGCCTGATACATCTGCGCGTGGGCGGCAAACTGCGCGGCGGTCAGCGCCGACACCTCGTCGGCCGCGGCGGGAACCACACCGGTTGTTGGGGCGGCCGCGGCGGCGTTTCCGGAACTCATCGCCGAACCGATGCCGGCCAGGCTGCTGGCCGCAGCCGCGAGAGCCTCTGGTTGTGCGGTCACAAAAGACATGAATTTCCTCCTTCGAATGTGCGGTTAGGAACCTCGGTGGCCGGACCTTCGGGTGATCCGTACGTCGGATGCACCATTGGTCCCGCGTGTTTCGTCAAGCGTTCTCCCTGGTTTGAAAAGATTTGGCAACGCCGCCCCGGTCCAGGTGTCACCTTCAATATAGCGATCATCGTGAATAAAACGCGTCGAGGCGCGTTTCTCGGCTGGTAATATGAAGTAACAAATAAATGTCGCGCCTTTCAGTGTCGGATTCGGATGACAGCTAACAGTTAGGCCACTGAACATGCAGCTCATGGCTGTGGACAGCAACCATCAGCATCAGTTCATTAAATTTGCTTTCTCGCGCAAAAAACTCACATATCGCGATTAATAGACATGTGTTTGCTATGGTTCGACGCTATTTATTACTCATATCGATCGCGAAGTATGCGAACCCCCTATATGTCCTATGTGGAAACGGTTGGAATTCGAAATATGGCGGGATAACGCTTCCGCGCCGTAATCGCCGGTGGCCGAAACGTTCGACGCCGCCCGCGTCGGCGCGGCAAGCCCGCGCAAGGCCGTGAAGACGCTGGTACAGGAAGTCATCGGTCGGTGTCAGCTCCCGCACGCACCAAGGCCACTGCCGATGCCGGCCACGCCGCCCGGTATCGGTGCCAAGCAACGGCTTCTCGTGGCACGGCACGGACGCCGAACGGCGCGCCAGAGGCAGCGGCGTTGGCGCAGCTTTTACCCGCTCGATAGCCAGTTGTCATCTAGTACTCCCCTAAATTTCACTAAGAATACTCACAAGGTGCTGTCACCAGGCTGATTTGCTGCTGAAGGTTTCCTGGGAGCCGTCGACTGAGTATCTACGCTGCTTAGCAGCCTAGGCGTTCTACCTGACGACGTCCTGCGAGGCGCCTCTGAAGTTGCCAAGGGTCATACCGCCAGCGCGTCGGGTGTGAGGTCGGGTTCGGGGGCCCGGTTATCCGGCCGCGGGTGGGCGGGCGACGAAACTGGGTCGGAAACCGTATTGCGGCACTGCGCGCCCCTCCCCCTCGGCGGCCATATTGGCCAGCGGCACCGGCGGCGTGCTCACTGCCACGGCCGGCGACGGGGCGCCCAGCGGCGCGCCGCCCAGCGTCGTTGACAGCGGGTTGTGCAGCGGCGCAAGGGTCGCCCAGCTGGGTGGTACCGACAACGGCCCCACGAGGCTTGCTCGTCCCAAGCCCGCGGAGTCCCCCAGCACCCCGACGCCACGCAGCGGGGTCTCCACTGCGTCTGCGGCTGGGCCGGGTACGGCCGCGGCGGCGTCCGCGCCTTTACCGGTCAGGCCCATGAAACCTGACATGGTGCCCAGGTATCGGGCAGGCATGTAGAAGCCCGAGGCGAAGACGCTGTTCAACACTTCGGAGTTCAGGAAGTCGCCGAAGGCCGAGCCGTTCGCCCCGGAGATCACGTTGAGGGCCCCGGGCAGGCCGGTGGTCGGCGACCCCGACGCCGACGAAGCCGGGGAAGCCAGGCTTTGCAGCGCACCGGGCAGCGTCGCCAACAGCTGCGACAGCGTGCTTTGCCCGGTACCGGCCGAGGTGGCGGAAGCCTGAGCGACGGCCGCCGCCTGAGTCGTGGGTGCGGTGGCAGCGGCGACCTGCGCAGGCTGGCTGAACGACGTCAGCCGGCTGGCCGCCGCCGAGGAGCCGGCATATCCGTACATCGCCGTCGCATCCTGCGCCCACATCTCCGCGTACTGCGCTTCGGTGGCCGCGATCGCTGCGGTGTTTTGCCCGAAGAAGTTCGTCGCGACAAGCACCATCAGCTGGGCACGGTTCACCCCGATCACCGGCGGGGGCACCGTGGCCGCGAACGCTGCCTCGTAGGCCGCCACAGCTGCCTCGGCCTGTGCCGCGGTCTGCTCGGCCAGCGACGCAGCGGTGCTCAGCCACGCCACGTAGGGCGCGACTGCGGCCACCATCGTCGCCGACGACGGACCATGCCATGCTTGGCCGGTCAGCTCCGAAAGCACTGAGCTGTAACCCGTTGCCGTCAAACGTAATTCGGCGGCAAGCCCATGCCAGGCCGACGCGGCAGACAGCATCGGGCCCGATCCCGCCCCGCAATACATCCGCGCCGAGTTGACTTCGGGCGGAAGCGTCGCGAAGTCCAGTGGTGCTGTCATCGTTAGCCTCCTCCCGTGAGCTAAACGGTTTCAGTCAGTGCCGCTGCTGGGCTATCCCGCTGCCGGCGGGCGCGCCACAAAGGTGGGGCGAAAGCCGTACTGAGGGACGTTGCGCCCCAAGCCTTGTGCGCCAAAGCCGCCCAGCGGCACTCCCGGCATGCCGGCGGCCAGTGCGGGAGGGGCCACCATCGGTGTTGCTCCCAGCGTGGACGACAACGGCGCGTGCGGCGCAGCCCCGGCCCAGCTCGGCGGCACCGACAGCGGGCCAACCAGCGCCGCGCGCCCCAGGCCCATATCGATGGAGTTGCCGAAACTCGACATGGCTCCCAATGGCCCGGCGAGCGCTACGCCCAACGGACCCTGCGCGATGTCCCCGATGGCCTGCTGGGCGGCCTGTCCCCCGGCCATGCCCATGAAGTCGGCCGCCGTGCCCATGAAGTTGCCCGGCATGTAGAACCCCGACGAGAAGATGGTGTTCCAGATGTTGGCGTTCAAGAAGTTTCCGAAGGCCGAGCCGTTCGAGCCGGAGACCAAATTGAGCAGTCCGGACAGCCCGGATCCCGAAGAACCCGACCCCGACGAGAAGATGTTGAACCCGTCGAGCGCGCCGCCCAGTCCCGAACCCGACGACGCCGGCGACGCCAGGCTTTGCAACGCGTTGGGCACCGCTGACAGGACCCGTGCCAACGTGCTCTGCCCGTTGCCGGCCGAGGTGGCGGCAACCCCGGTGACCGCCGCGGCCTGCGCGCTCGATCCGCCCGCGCTGGCGATCGGCTCGGGCTGAGTAAACGACGTCAGCTGGCTGGCGGACGCCGACGAGGCGGCATACCCGTACATCGCCGCCGCGTCTTGCGCCCACATCTCGGCGTACTGCGCCTCGTTGGCCGCGATCGCGGCGGTGTTTTGACCGATCACGTTCGTCGCGATCAGCGACGACAACTGGGCACGATTGGCCGCCACCAGGGCCGGTGGCACTATGGCGGCAAACCCCGTCTCGTAGGCGGCCGCCGCCGCCGTGGCCTGCGTCGCGGTCTGCTCGGCCTGCGCGGCGGTCGTGCTCATCCACACCACATACGGCATCGCGGCCGCAGCCATCGCCGCCGATGTCGGCCCGTGCCATTCCTCGCCGGTCAGCGCCGCCAGTACCTTGTCGTAAGACAGTGCGGTGGAACGCAATTCGGCAGCCAGCGCATTCCACGCCGACGCCGCGGTCAACATCGGGCCGGAGCCTTCCCCCGAATACATCCGCGCCGAATTGACCTCGGGCGGAAGCATGGCGAAATCCAGTGCAGCGGTCATGGTTTACCCCCTTGCCTTGCTGCAACGCCGAAATATGTTGCGGTGAAAGCGGATAGCGGCCATGTCGCGGCCGGCACTTCCGGGACGCGTGATTACAAACGACATCGGGCTTCTCCTCACCGAAGTCCTCACCGAAAGACCCGGGCGCCATGGCTAGTTCATGCCCAATCGGCGCGGTCCAGGCGCACGCCACTGGCGTGGCGCCGAAATGCGAAGACGTCTGCCGGAGAAGCCGATTCAGACCGTGGAAACGGTGCCGGGGCCGGGTCGCAACGAAATGATCGTCGATCTGGGATACGGACTATCGTCGGAACTCATTTCGCTCTCACCTCCTCACGGCCAGGGCATGCGCGGATGCCAACAAAGTGCACATGGGATGAGAGCCCGGCGAAGCAGCCAAGTTCGGCACCCCTCTCGTCAGAGCTTCGACACCACACGGCGTATCCGGCCACATCAGGCCGGAAGCCACTTGGGCTCAACCCTTAATCCGGGAGGAGCTGTCCTGACCCGGGGCGTCTTTCGACGTTCGAGGTCAGTGGCCTATATCCGTGCAGACGCCTCACCTAGCGAGGTGCATACGGAAGCCATGGTTCCACTCGCGGCAGGAGTGCGTCAAGCTGACTACCTGCCGGGCCGCGGCCGTTTGCGCAAAGTTTGGCATCATCCGGCGGCCGGTGGCCGTGGCATGACGGTCACGTGGAACCCGTATCGCGGCCCGCTGCCGAAGTGGCGTCCGGCGTTGCTCGCGGCGGGAATCCCCGGCATCCCGGGCACTCCTGCCGAACTCTCCGGGAGCGCGGTACTGTTCCAGCCGCCTCCCGCGAGCGCGGTACCCGCGTGGTTCTCCACCTGGGTGGCCGCCACCCAACTCTGAGGCACGGACAAACGTCCGACGAGCGCGCCTCGAGCCAACTCCGCCGAAGGCATGCCCTCGCCGACCCCCGGCACGCCCATCGATCCGAGCGACGCGGCCGCGGAGCTGTACGGCACGACGGGCGTTCCCAGAGGCACCCAGGTGGCATTCCCGGGCCCTGCGCCCATGGGTGGTAATGCCGTAGCCCCAGGCGTTGAACCAACTGCTACCGCGTTGATGTCTGCCATCGCTGCCGTGACGGTCTGTTGGAGGATGGCAGGGCTGGTGTACCCGGCTGAGACGAACCCGTTGACGAAGTTGGAGTTCAAGAAACTCCAAAGGTCGGTCGGCAAGCCGAACGGCGCCGCGAGTGATTGGAGCGCATTCGGAACCGCGGACGTCAGCTGAACCAGCGCCGTCTGCGCGCCGGAGGCGGCCTGAGTGCCGGTGGCTTGGGCGATCGCTGCAGCCTGGCCGGCCTGCCCGGCGGGGTCGGTGGTCTGGGGCGGTTGTTTGAACAGGTTCAACACCGAGGCCGCGGCCGAACTTGCCGCATACGCGTACATCGCCGCCGCGTCCTGCGCCCACATTTCGCCGTAGTGGGCTTCCGTTGCCGCGATCGCGGCCGTGTTTTGGCCAAGGAAATTGGTCGCGACCAAAGCCGCCAGCTGAGCCCGGTTGGCGGCGACCGCGGCGGGAGGAACCGTCGCGGCGAATGCCGCCTCATAAGCGCCGGCCGCCGATGATGCTTGAGCGGCGACTTGCTCAGCCTGCGCCCCGGTGCGACCCATCCACGTCATATACGGGGTCACCGCGGCCACCATTGATGCGGAGGCAGATCCCAGCCAACCTTCGCCGATTAGCCGTTCGATCACCGATTGGTATGAGGAAGCCGTCGAACACAGCTCCGCCGCCAGCCCATCCCATGCCGCCGCGGCCGCCAGCATAGGCGCCGAGCCCGGCCCGGAATACATACGGGCAGAATTGATTTCCGGTGGTAACGCTCCGTAATCCATTGCCAGCTCCCCCTTACCTGACCCTGAGCACGGCGGCTGCGGACGGATTGGCCCGCATCGCCGAAGTGGTTGCAAATAGATCGTGAGCAGCCGCCGTACGGGCGCTCATCTCGTGATCAATTTGCGCGAGCGCGGCGAACTGCGCCGCGGTCAGAGCGGATACCTCGTCGACGGCTCCGGGAACTGCGCCGCGGTCGTCGCGGTATCGGTAGCCATTGTCGAGCCAATCTCGCGAAATTCGCGGACGGCTGCTGCCCGCGAATAGCGTTGTGTAAGAACAAAAGACATCGGACTTCTCCTATACGGATAGTCCGACCCGGCTACGGGCCTCGGCCGTTGGGTGGTGTTGGGGCGCTGCCAATCGGCGTGCAAGCAGCTGCAAAGCAATTAGCGCCAGCCGATTCAGACGACGGAGTGCGCCATGACCGGATCGGGAAACGATCAGCGATTTCGTACAACTACGTTAAGTTGGATCAGTCCACCCTCCTCCCCGTCACCGTCCCGGGAGGAGGTCCCCCAGCGCAATTTGCCAGCTGCGGCAACCCACTGTTCAGAGCTGCGGCATCCAGCCAGCGTATCTGGATGACGTCGTAGCAGAAGCGATTTGTGACGCGACTCGACTCGCTCCGGCGCCCGGTCCGCCATTGATCATCTCGAGCGTGAGCTCTTGGAGTTGCGCGAGAGGTTAGCTGGCGGGCCAACGCAAGGCCTTGGGCTGAGTACACCGGCGATTCATCGCCGACGGCCCCAGAGCTTCGCCCGGATCCCGTATCCAGCCGGGTAGGAACCTAGCGTATGTGCCTTTAGCTCACATCATCGGAGGAAACGGCAGCAGCCAGGTTAGCGAAGGATCGATAGAGCCCCTGTATTGCGGGCAATAGGCTGCCACCGAAGCGCCCACGAAGAAGCCGGCTTGCCTTGACGTAGAGAGGTTCAAGGCCGTGTCCTTAATCAGCTTCAGTGCCAAGAGGCTGGTGTCTTGGCCCTTATCAAGTCCGGCGCACACCGCATGTCCATGCGCGATCGTGGTGGCGGGTTCGTTGACGTCGATCCCGTAATTCTCAAGCGCCGCAATGAAAGCATCATCGGTTGAATCGCCTGATGCGGGTGCCGGGCAAATCAGCACAGTTGCCGACAGCAGGACCGCGCACAAAGTCGACCACTTCGTAGCACCGACGCTCATTCTTTGTCCCCTCTCGGTCGGCACGATGTCGATCTCACTGGCGTCTGTCCTCTGGTCTGGGGTGGGGCCCAAAGTCCTTGTGCAGCGGACCCTTTGTCGCTTGTCGGGGCCTCGCGAGTCAGCTGTGAGCTACCGATATGCGGCTTGCTCATGACGACTTACGGGGTTCCACTGACAATGCGATCGCGGATGGTGGTTGCCGTCGTGAGATGCGTCTCGGCGGAGGTTATGAATTCGCCCGCGTGTCGGGCCTCGTTCGCGTCATGATCGTCGACCGCGGCAACGCAGAAGTGTGACGCGGTGTCGAAGTCGCTGAGGCTGGCCTGCAGGGCGTCGGTGAGTTCTTTGTCAGGGGAAGGCATCTGGCTCTGAAGGAAGCCCGCAGCATCATGGGCCTGGCGGCAGGCTGCCCCAAGATTGGCGTAGTCCTGGCTGCCGATGGCGAAATTGGCTTTGCCCATGGCGATTCCCAAGTCATGCATGTTGGCCCTCGTCAGTTCGACCCATGCATGAACAGCCTGAGCGTGAGGCTTTGTTGTGGCGGTGGTGCTGTCGCTCGCGTGTGTTTGGCGTGAACAGCCAGCGCCGATAAGTATCAACGCTGCGCCCACAATGACGTCCTTCATCACCGTTCGCCTCCTCAACGTCGTTAACGGTGATCCTTCCGTGTCTCGACGCTCGGGTGACAGGGCACAATGGCCCCACCTCTGATAGTAAGATCGCTGGGAAATATCGGTGGATCAGCAACAGAGATTGAGCATCCCTCGTCGCCGCGCAATCGCTCGCCCGAAGCCTAGCTGGACTTCTTCTCGGCTACCGCCGCGCTCAATCCTTCGGCCAGGTCCTCGCCGGTCAATTCCTTGAACCGGCGCAGTTGGTCCTCGCTGAACTCGTGGAGATCGCTGGCCAGGACCGCGTCGAGATCCTCGTCGTCCAGGCGGAAACTGCGGTGATCGCGGGCCTTTTCCACCACATTCCGAACAAAGCCGGCGTTGCCGAGCGTATCGATGCCGCGAATCAAATCCCCGTCTTCGGAGTAGCTCTCGTCGGTGTAAAACTTAGTGTATGACGGCAACAACGTCTGGACTTCTTCGTCGGGAATAACGTCTTCGTTCTCCAGAGCCATCAATTTCGTCAGCGCGAGCAGCTCGTCCGGGGTGTAACTGAAAAATTCGATAACCGTCGAAAAGCGCCGCCGCAGACCCTGATTCACCTCGAGCATCTTGTCCATCGCCTTGGCGTAACCCGCACCGAACACCACCAGCTCGTCGCGGTGGTTCTCCATGTACAGCAGCAGCGTGTTGATGATCGCGTTGCCGTACGGGTCGCCCTGGTGGTAGCCCTTCTCGTGCAGGGTGTGCATCTCGTCGAAGAAGACGGCCCCGCCCAACGCCCCCTCGAGCATCTCCTCGGTGTTCTTCTCGGCGTCGGCCATATACCGGCCCAACAGCTTGGTGCGGCTGGTCTCTACCACCACCGGTTTGCGCAATACGGTCAACCCGCAGAGCTGCTTGCTGAAGGCCCGGGCCACCGACGTCTTGCCGGTGCCCGGCGGTCCGAGCAGCAAGGTATGGCGCGACGTCACGGGTACCGGGAGCCCCATCTTTTGGCGCGCCAGGTTCACCTTGGTCGTCGACTTGATGAGCCGGATTTCCTTTTTGGCACGCTCCATGCCGAGCATCGCGTTCAGCTCGGCATCGCCCTCGGCCAGATACTTCGCGGCCGCCACCGCGTGGCGTGCGAGCTCAGTTTGCGCGCGGGTCGGTGCGCTTTCGGGATCCCACGGATCCGTGCGCGCCTCGATCGTCTCCGGGTCGGTCAGCACCAGCCGATAGTTGGGGTTGTCCAGCGCTTCGCGGGCCGGAATGAACTTCGGATCCCGCGAGTACACCCGGCGCAGCAGCTCCACGGCTTCCTCTTCGCGACCCACATGCCGCAAGCACATGCCCTGGGTGTACAAGGCGATGTTGGCCGCTCCCGGCACCCGGTCCCCCTCGATCGCCTCCTGGCCGCGCCGATAGGCCTCTTCGAACACCCCCAGCGAGGCCAGCGCCGTCGTCGCCATCGCCGCGCCCGCGGCCCTCAGCTCGGGGTTGCGCCACTGCGTGCCCTCGGGAAACTGGACCAGCACCTCGGGCCAACGCTGGGTGCGGAAGTACAGCACGCCCCGCACATAGGCAACCAGCTCGTGGTCGAACGGATGGCGCGGCTCGACGCCGTCGAGCAGTTTGGCCGCTTCTTCGTAACGCTTCGCCTCGGCCAGCACGGCGGCGTAAGCGCACGTCAACGACTCCACGCTGGTAACCGCCAGCCGAAGGAACAACCCGTCGGAGACTTCGGGGCGGAACTGCAGGTCGGTGACCCCGAGACGGCGGGTCTCCCAGCCGAACGTGCGCACCGCTGCCCAGGCGCCGGAGAGCACCTCGATGCTCTGGTCACCCGCCAGCACCCTTGCCAGCCAGGCATCGCACATCGCCGGATCCAGCGTGGTGGCCGTGTTGAACATCTGCGCCGCCACCTGAGGGTTGTGGCTGGGCTGGAGTCCGTTGACGGAAATTCCGGACGCCAACAGCCCGGCGACCATCGCGTTGCGGGCGTCCTCAGCGGTTGATTGCGGGCGACTCATTGCCCGGCAGGCACGCTTGTCGCGTTCTCCCGCACCTGACTAACCGACAGCACCAAGTCCTCTTCGTTGTGCAACTCCCGGCTGGGCACGATCAGCAAGGGGCGAGTGGTCGGGGCGGGCATGCTGGCCCGCACCGCGGCCAACTGGCGCCCGGTGAGCCGGTTGAGTCCGGCCGAGACATCCCTGGGCAGCCGGTTGTCGCTGTGGTAACGCACCCAACCCGAGATGTGGGGCCGGCGGCCGTGACTGACGAGCCGCAGAGTGACGACCGTGGACCCGATGTCGGGGCCTTCGGTCGACCACAGCCGGTCCAGTTTCTCGGAGTCGATGCCCGATGGCGACAGCCAGAAGCTGGTCACAAACCCGTTGAAATGCTTGAGGTGTCGCCAGCCCGGACGGCTCAAGGTCGGTTCCAGATCGGACAGCACGGCGCTGTCGACCTCCGCGAGTTCGTCGGCGTTCAACGGCCGGGCCACACAGGTCGGGCCGTCCAAGTCCTGAGCGAGTCGTTCGGTGGCCGCCACCAACGTCGAGGCCAGCGAATCGCGGGCCGCCACCGCCGCGACATTGCGCTGCGGGTTCATCCGCAACACCAGCCAGGTGCGGCGCTGGTAGGACGCGGGCTGATCGCCTACCACATCCCACTCTTCCGGGCCCCAGTCTTCCAGCGCCGTCAGCTCGGCGGCGTTGCCGCCGCGCCGCCGGACTTTCACCGCCACGATGTCGATGCCGTCGAGGTGAATGTCGAACTGGCGCAAACCTTGTGCAACCGCGGACACCGGCAACATCGCCTCTGCCGCGGACCGATGCCGGTGGCGCCCCGACGGGTCGTCCTCGCGGTCTTCCACCGCGATCACCGTGACCAGCTGGCCTCGATGCTCGCGCACGCCGACCGTGTCGCGCCCGAAGCGGCGCTGGTGATCGATCGCCGGCGTGCACCCCGCGGCCAGGGCGGAGCCCGGATCGGCAGACCAGTCCCACAGCCACGCGCCCAGTCCCGACGCCACCGTGAGGCCGTGATAGGTGACCAACGACAGCAGCGTCACGGTCGCTGCGATGCCGACGCCCACCCACCAGGCGACGTGATGATTGGCCTGCCATGAATCCGGGCAGTGACTGGCCAACACCAAGATCACGATGTCGATCAGGAACACCGCGGTGACCCGCGGCCAGGCCAAAGCCAACCCAAACCTGCGCTGAGCCTTCATTACTGCTCCGCCTTCTGCTTACGCGTTCGCATAACCATCATCGCAACACCGAACACAGCGCCGCCTATCAGTAGTGCCGCGGTGAACCCTCCGACGGCCACCCACACCGGCACCATATCGCGGTGGGCGACCGGCTTGGGCAGGTTCAGCGGAGCCGACAGCTGCTGCGGTGGTTTCGCCGGACCTTCCGGTACATCCCAGGTCAGTGCCGCGACCGGGTCGACGACGCCATAGCCGACCTGGTTGTCCACCCCGCGGGCCGGAGGCCTGGCAGTGCGGACCAAACGATTGATGATCTGGTATGCCGTCAGCTGCGGGAATTTGGCGCGGACCAGCGCGGCCACCCCGGAAACGATGGCGGTCGAAAAGCTGGTGCCGGCCGGAACCAGCAGCGAATTGTCCGGTCCGTCGATGGCGTTGATCAGGCCGTCGTCACGAGGCGAGAGGCCGATGACGTCGGTTCCCGGCGCGGCGATCGACACCCACGGTCCGGCGATGCTCATCGAGCCCTGCCCACCGCCCTGGGTCAGCGGCTGGCCGTTGGTATCGACCGCGCCGACGGTCAGCACGTAGTCGCTGAACCAGGATGGCGTCACCACCGTGGTGACCGCGTTCCAGTTGCGAGGATCGTTGGGCTGCAACGGATCAAAGGCAGGGTTCTGCTTGCAGTCCTTCTTGCTGCTGTCCCCTGCGGCTGCCACGATGACGGCGTTCTTGTCCACCGCCGCATAGCGGACCGCAGCACCCAGCGCACGCTGGTCGATGATGTTGCGCGCACTCATGCACTCCACGTCGGAGATGTTGATCACCGACGCGCCCATGTTCGCGGCGTGCACGATCGCTCGCGCCATCGTCTGGATGTAGTCGATCTTTTGCGACGTCTGCGGATCTTCGTCGCCGGTGTACGGGTCCTTCAGCGTAAATGCGTTGCTGGACTGTCGAATCGAGATGATGTCGACGTCCGGTGCGATACCGCTGTACGCGTCGGCCGGCCCCGGCCCGGGCGGCGCGGGCGGCGGTGGCGGTTTGGGTGTCGGATCCAGCGGGCGCGGCGTGATCGGATTGTCAACCGGGATCACCCGTCCGGCAGCGGAACCCCAATGCGGAATCGTCACCGTCCCGCCGCCGTGGTTGGCCGCACCCGGAGCCGCAGGCCCCGGAGGCGGACCGAGCGGTCCGGGTGGTGGCGATGGTGGTGATGGTGGTGATGGCGGCGGTGGCGGCGCGCCGAACGGAGGCGGAGCCTCCGGCGGGGACGGCGGAACCATCGTCACGGTCTGCGGCAGCGGCGACAGCGTGACCGTCTGCGGCGGCGGCGCTTTCGGCGGTGGCTCGGTGGTCGGAATCGTCACGGGTTTGCGCGGCGCCGCGGGTGGTGCCGCTGCCCCACTGGCCGGTGCCGCTCCGATCATCGACGCCACGATGGTGCCGTGGGCGTCGCAGTCCGACAATCCGTCGCCACCCATCACGTAGTCGCCGCCGGCGATCAGGTGCTGGAACCTGGGGTGCGGCGTGACGCCGGTGTCGATGACGGCGACCTTCTGGCCGGCGCCCCGGCCGAACGCCCACGCCTCCTGCAAGTCCAGCATTTCCATGTACTTGGGCTGCAACCGGAAGTCGGTGCCCGGCAGGACACCGACTTCAGTGCAGTACGAGTTCTGCTTCATCGGTGCCGGTGGCCCGGGTGGGCCGTCCGGCGGTACCGCGGCTGGATCAATCGTCGGCGGCGTAATCGCAGACGCCGGCGGCAACCCAACAAAAACCCCCGAGGTAAGCAGGAGCGCGGCGACGGTCGCGCGCGAAGCGCGACCGTACCACCGCCCTCTGCTACCTGTACCGAATCGCTGCATAGACATCCATCAACCAGAATGCCAGCGGGAAGATCGGCATCAGGCAGAGGTATTCAATCCATTCCACGAACTTGCGGAACAACGGGCTGTAAATGGTGTTGGGCACTACCGCCGCGGCCAACAGGCCCGCCGCCGGCAGCAAAACCATGATCCCCACCCCGATCGACACCGACAGTGGCGACTCGAGCACCAGCACGTAGCGCACCACCACTGCCGCGACAATGAGCACCGACGTCCCGGCCAAGGTGATCGCTTGCCAGCGGTCGACGTAGGAGCGTCCGCGCAGCATCAGGAAGCCCGCGCTGAACCCGGCCAGCAGCAGCGGCAACCAGCGCTGCCCCGTGTGCGGGTCGGACAAGGCGGTCAACGAGAAGATCATCAACACCCCGAGGCCCATCAGCAGACCCGACAGGTAGGACCGGGCCCGCTCGGCCTGCAGCAGCACGTCGCGCACAGAAGCCGGGCCCTCCAAGACCGGCGGGGCCCCGGGCGTGCGCACCACCGTGGTCGGCAGATCGGGCCGCGCCTCGAAGACCCACCGGCTGGTCGCTGACGGGAAGACCGGCAGCCGGATGCCCGACAGCCGACGAGACAACGCCGGGGCGAAGTGGTAGGCCAACACACAGACCAGGACCACAGAGCTGAGCAGCGTTACCGCGCTCGTCGCCGCGACCATGCGGGCCAGGCTCGCGATCGTCGCCACCGCCCCGATGGTGATGATCGCGGTGTAGGTCGACAAGCGGCGACCGGTGAACTTCAGCGCGATCGCCGCGGCGACAGTGAGCACCGCGAAACCCAACAACGACTGCGGCGAGCCCACCGGGCCGGGCGGCGCCGCCGCCGCGGCCACCGTCAATGGTGCGATCCCACCGAGCAGCATGATGTCGCCGGCGCGTCGGTCCTGGCGCGTGGTGGCGCGCCCCAACACCAGCACCGCGACCGCCAACGCCAGCACCGCGACCACGGCCGCATAGATGGTTGTGAGCCACGAGTTGTGGTGCCAACGCCACCAGCCCAGCAGTAGCGACCCGCTCACCACGCCGGCCGCCACCATCGACGAGCCGACCTGCACCGCGATGACCGGGTCGATCGAGGCGAACCGCTTGCTGAGATCGGAGGCCACCGCGGTCGAGATGTGCTCGATGACCTGCGATCGACGCTCGGTGTCCACGATGAAGCGGATCCACAGCCGGTCGCCGTCGTAGATGTCCTGCTCGGTCAGCGATTGGGTGGCGCGCAGTGGGGTGCCGTCGACCAGGCACAGTGCCCACCTGCCACGCCCCTCGGCCTCGAGGGGGGCCTCGCCGAGCTCCCGCAGGCGGCTGTTGACCACCTTGAGCAGCGGATCAGTCATCACCGAAACCGGTGCGTTGGCATCCAGCAAAACCCCGATTTGGACGCCGTCGCCAGCCATGATGCCCACCACTACCGCCCTGGGCGCCGATACGCCCTCGACGTCAGCTTGTAACGATTCAGCGATCGCGGTCATCGTTCTGCACCCCCTGCCGTGGTGGATGTGTAACCCCGGGGCTCTAGCCGCGCGGGGGGCTGTGCCGCCGGGTGGGGCAGCTCGACGATCTTCGAACTCATTTGCCTCGCCTCGGTGTCAAATGGTGGATGGTGATTTTGCTTAGCAACATCGCTGCTGATTCTAGAGAAGTATGACGGGTTCGCATCCTGAACGCAGGCTTTGTTCAATGAGGCTGGTTAACTTTGCATTTCGTAATTGACGACTAACCCGGTGCGGACCGGCTCAAACCCGACGATGTGTCTTCCACTCGCCGTAAGGCAACGTGTCTAACACAGTCTTGACGCCCACCTGCACAAGTTGCGGGGTCGCCGGGCAGATCGCCAGCCACGCTTCGCCCGACCCGGACGTCCGGGCCTGCTGATACAGCGCGACCCGGCCGCCGGAACCATCTTTGAGCGAGAGCACCGAGGCGCTGGGGCCCTTCGCGTCGTCGCGGTACTGGCGCGCGTACACCGCGACTTCGGCGGCGGGGTCGGACAGCGCCTGACCCAGAGCGGCGACGGTGGCGGCGCTGATGCCCATTCGGCGCAGATCGCCACCGGAGAACACGTTGAAGCCCGATTCCTGCCATGATTTTGTTGCTTCTAACATCTCCTCGAGGGGGACGTTTACCGCATTTATCGCGGCGGCCTCCGCGTGGTGAATCGATTCGAGTCCGTCCATCACCAGTGAGGCAATCGAGGCGCTGTCGGCGATGGCTACATCGTCGACGGTGATGTCGTTGCCGACCCGCACCGCCGACACCCAGTGGTTGGCGCGGCGGGCCAACACCACGCGGAACTCGTTGTCGGGGATGTCGCGTGAACCGGGCGGCTGATTCTCGTCTTCGACGATGCCGTAGAGCAGCTTGCCCCGCGACAGCAGGGCGACGACCTCGATGTCCGGAGCGGCGAGCACGCGCATCCGCGCGGCGACCTGCTCTTGCACCTCATCCCCGACGACAATGCCCTGCTCGCGCATGACCGCCATCCCGGGGTGTTCGTTAAGCCAGTCGTTGTTGTCAGTCGATACGAATGGTCGGCACCGCAACTCCGGCGCTACGTGTCGAATGTCCAGGAGCGCCTGGAGCATCCAGAATCCGTCCACGTTCACGGTGATGTCGGTGCGGGTGCTCTGTTGATCCATCAGTACCTCAATAGTCCCTTGGTGAGTCTTTCAGTAATCAATGCCTTCTTACACCGCAGGACGCGGCAGCACACCCACCTGTGGTGTGCTGCCGCGCCTGAGTTGGTCGTTAGGCCCAGCTGGAGCCAACAGCACTGTCGGTGCTGGCCATGTTGCTGCTGGCCGACTGCACCTTCGAGCCGTGCTGGTTGGCCTGTTCGTAGATCACCTGGAAGTTGCGACCCAACTGGGTGATGAACTCCTGGCAAGCCACCGAACCGGCGCCGCCCCAGAAGTCACCGGCAGCCAGCACATCGCGAACGATGTTCTGGTGCTCGGACTCCAAAGAAGCGGCCTGCGCCCGGATGAGGGCGCCGTGGGCGTCGACGTCGCCGAACTGGTAATTGATGCTCATAACGATTTTCTCCTAACGATTGATGAGGTTGCGCAGCTGCGGGTTTGGCCGCTAGCTGCTGAGGATCTGCTGCGAGGCCTGCTCTTGGGTCTCGTAGTTGTTCGCGTCGCGGACCAGACCGTCGCGCACGCCGTGCAGCATGTTCACGATGTTGTTGAAGGCCTGGTTCATCTGGCCCATCGTGTCGTAAGAGGTCGCCTGAGCGGTACCGCTCCAGCTCGCCCCGGCGATGTTCTGCGAGGACGCCCACATCTTGCGAGCCTCGTCAGACACCGTCTGAGCGTGCATCTCGAAGCGGCCAGCCATCGCGCGCATCGCGTGCGGGTCGGTCATAAAACGTGCCATGTTGAATCTTCTCCTTATTGAAGTTGGTTGGTCTTTCGTGCTGGAAAGGCCTCAAGGCCTTGAAGGTCTTGGTTCCGACGCGATCGTGCGACCGCCGAAGGAAACTAAGGGTGACCCCCTCTCGGTCAGTTGCCGGCGACCACCGGCCGTTCCAACACGGTGAAGCAGATATCGAGCCCAGCGGGCGTTCGAGTCGGACTGCTCATACCGTCCCGGGCGCTACCATGACCCAGCCGTCGATCCCCAGGATCACCGACTACTGGGGGGTTGGCGCGGATGCCCGTCCGTAATGGCCCGTGGCACTCCATGCAACCCTTGCCTCTCCTACCGGCCTGGTTAGCCGGCAGCGGCTGCGTTGGCGGCTTCGGTCAATCCATACGAGAGTCCGCTCGTGTGCAAAGTGTGGACAAACAATTCGTGAATCGCCGCGGCTTGTGCGCTGACGGCTTGGTACATCTGGGCGTGCGCTGCGAACTGCGCTGCGGTCAGCGCCGACACCTCGTCGGCAGCTGCCGGCACCACTCCGGTCGTCGGAGCGGCCGCAGCCGCGTTCTGCGCACTCATGGTCGAGCCGATCCCCTGCAGGGTGCCGGCCGCCGCAGCCAGTGCCTCCGGCTGTGTGGTCACGAACGACATGCTGTTTCCTCCCTTAAATCCCAGCGTCTGTTCTGTGGAAGAGACTAGATGACTGTTGCCGCCTGAGCTGTTTTCAAGGCCTCCCGTTCACAACTGTTCACGGGATAGCACTACGAATTCACCTTCAGTAACGCCACAGTAACAGCGCTTGACCTGGAATTGTGGTGCGTTCGACCGGGCGAAAGCCCGGTGCGGGAGCAGGGGGGCACCACGACTAGATAAAATCGGGCTGACCTGGCACTTCGCGAGACAGTTTTCGTACGGTGGAATAAAATCTCGCATCCGATTTAGTCTCGTCCGCGACGCGGCTGCCTTCGCCTGATCAGCCTGCCGACATGGGGCGGGCCATGATGGTGGGTTTGAATCCGTAGCGTGGGCCGGCGGCGGCTCCGCGTCCGGCGCCCATTCCGCCGACGGGCATGCCGCCGATGAGGTTTCCGGCGCGGCTTTCGCCCGCGGTGATGGGTTCGCTGACCGGGATGGCCGTGACCGGCTTGGCCGCGCTGGCCAGCGTGGACCCGGGCCAGGAGTTGGGCACCGACAGTCCGGCCACGTGCGCCCCGTGACCCAGGCCCGCGGCGACCCCGCCGGCGGCGCCACCGAGGCCGCCGATGCCTTTGGGCACCGCGGCCGCCGCGGCCGGGGCTGCGCCGCCGAGCCAACCGGCCGACTTGGCGATCTGGGTACCGAAGTTGCCCATACCAACGCTGAAGTACGGCAAACCCTCAGTGCTATAGAAGAAGCTCGCGAAGGGGTTGTAGCCGTTGACCAGCGTGCCCAGGTTGGTCGGCAAGAGCGTCTGGCCGGTCAACAAGAACCAGATCTCACTCAGGGCGGACTTCGAGGTTGCGGTGTTGCCGATGAAGGGTCCGGTCAGTGATTGGATGCGGGACTGCACGTTGGTCAGCAGACCCTGGATCCAGGACTGCACCGAGGTCGCCGGGCTCTGGGTGGCCGAGGTGGCCGCCGCGGTCAGCGCTCCTGCCGGGTTGGCGATCGCCGGCGCCTCGGTGAACGAGCTGATCTTGGTCGCCAATGCCGAGGAGGACGCGTAGCTGTAGAGCGCCGAGGCGTTTTGCGACCAGAACTCGCCGTACTGGGCCTCGAGTTGGGCGATCACGTTGTTGTTCAGGCCCAACACGTTGGTCTGCACGGCCTGGGCCAGCTCGGCGCGGTTGGCCGCGATCAGCGGCGGGGGCACCACCGAGGCGAACACCGTCTCAAAGGCCGCCGCCGCCGACTGGGCTTGGACCGCGGCGTGCTCGGCTTGACCGGCCGTGGTGGACACCCAGTCCACATACGGTTGCACCGCGGCAACCATTGCCGCCGACGTCGGCCCCAGCCAGGACTCGCTGGCCAGCTGGGTGACCACGGTGTCCAAACCCTGTGCGGTAGAAGCCAATTCGGCGGCCACCGCGTTCCAGGCCGAGGCCGCGGCCGTCAGCGACGACGACCCCGGACCCGAGTAAATCAGCGCCGAGGAGACCTCGGGCGGCAACGCACCTAAATCCGACATGCCCTGACTCCTTAATGGGCCGAGGCGGCGTTGGCCGCCTCGGTAGCCGCGTAAGACCCCGAGCTCAAGCCCAGGGTGTGAACGAACAACTCGCGAATGGCTGCGGCCTGAGCGCTGACCGCCTGATACATCTGCGCGTGCGCGGCGAACTGCGCCGCGGTCAGCGCCGACACCTCATCGGCGGCCGCGGGCACCACACCCGTCGTCGGGGCGGCCGCCGCAGCATTCTGCGAACTCATCGCCGCGCCGATCCCCTGCAAGGTGCCCGCCGCCGCCGCCAGCGCCTCGGGTTGCGTAGTCACAAACGCCATCTGGTCTCCCTCTCAACAACCCTCCGGCCCTCGCGACCCTCGGGAATCTGATTACTGGTTCCGTGAATTCGATTCATGGCTTTATCCCGCCGACGGTGGTCGGGTGAGCACGCTATATCGGAAGCCGTAGCGCACGCCCAGGCTGCCCGCGCGCTGCGCCCCGCGGCCTCCCCCGCCGACCATCGGCATTCCGCGCAGCGCGGCGTTGGTGCCGGCGGCATTGAGACCCTCGGGCGTGCCCAGGTTGGCGCTGACCAGCTTGGTCGCCGCGCTTTCCCCCGCACCCGGCGTGCCCGTCGCGTTGAGCCAACTCGACGGCACCGACAGCCCACCGATCCGGGTGGCCGACGACAAATGCGCCGTCGACGAGGCGAGCCCGGCCCCATGGAAGTGCCAGCCACCCGCGCCCAGGGCGGCGAACTGCGGCGACGGGATGAACGCACCACCGGCACCGGCCGTCGTACCCAACGGACCGCGGAACGTCTGCTGACCGATGGACCACCCGAAGTTCGCGAGGCCCACCGCGAAATAGGCCTGCAGCGTTTGCTTGAGAATCGCGGTGTACTGGCCCGGGGCAAGTCCGATCCAGTTGTTGGTCGGGGTGGGCAAACCGTAGGTCAGGAAGTCCTCGATGGTGTTCCACACCAGCCCGTGCTGAGTGGTGATGGCCGCCGGGGCCGCCGACAGCTGATGCAACGCCTGCGGCACCGCGGCGATCAGCTGGCTGGCCGAGGTGGCCACGGTCTGCGCGGACTGTCCGGCCGGCTGCGCGGTGGCCTGAGCCACCGCAGCCGACTGGCCGGCCTCCGCACCCGCGGTGGTCGTCTGGGGCGGGTCGACGAATTGCTCGAGCTCGGTGGCCAGCGCCGACGAGCTGGCATAGCCGTACATCGCGGCCGCGTCTTGCGCCCACATCTCCATGTACTGGGCCTCAGTAGCCGCGATCGCCGGGGTGTTCTGCCCGAAGAAGTTCGTCGCGACCAACGTCGCCAACAACACCCGATTCGCCGCGACCACCGGCGGGGGCACCGTCAACGTGAACGCGGTCTCAAAGGCAGCCGCCGCAGCGCGGGCCTGACTCGCGGTCTCCTCGGCCTGTGCGGCCGCCGCACTGATCCAGCTCACGTACGGCACCACCGCAGCCGTCATCGCCTGTGCGGCCGGACCCACCCACGGCGAACTCGTCAGCTCGGTGATCACCGAGCCGTAACCCGTTGCAGCCGTGTCTAATTCGACCGCAACCGAATCCCAGGCCGACGCGGCCGCCATCAACGGCGCCGAACCCGGACCGGTGTAAATCCGGCCCGAGTTGACCTCAGGTGGCAACGCCCCGTAATCCAGCACCTACGAACCGCCCAACCCGTACGACATGGATGCGCTCACACGCCACCTTCGCTGGAGGACCTTGGAGGAAGTCGATCTCGTGTGAGGTTAAGTCGGCACAGCGATCTGGCGGTCCTGGCTGCTTCTCGGTCGCGCCGTCGACGGCGAGGCCGCTGCGGCTATTCGTCGTGCGCTCAACGCCGGACGCGGGCGGCGCGCCAGGTGCCAGGTGTCCCGCTGATACGCCGATGACCTCTGGGAACGCGGTGATGTCGGCAGCCGCCGCCGGTTCGCGGGAGGGGCTTCATGGGTCGTCGCCGGACCACGGCGGCGAGGTGCAGGCCTCGATCCCGGATAAAAATCCGGCCGCAGGAAAAGGCGGTGAAATGCCCGAAGGCGCGCCGACCGCGGGGTGTGCGGTGGGCGCGCCTTCGGTTTGTGCGGTGGGGTTAGCCTGCCGGCATGGGGCGGGCCATGATGGTGGGTTTGAATCCGTAGCGTGGGCCGGCGGCGGCTCCGCGTCCGGCGCCCATTCCGCCGACGGGCATGCCGCCGACGATGTTTCCGGCGCCGCTTTCGCCCGCGGTGATGGGTTCGCTGACCGGGATGGCCGTGACCGGCTTGGCCGCGCTGGCCAGCGTGGACCCGGGCCAGGAGTTGGGCACCGATAGTCCGGCCACGTGCGCGCCGTGACCCAGGCCCGCGGCGACCCCACCGGCGGCGCCACCGAGGCCGCCGATGCCCTTGGGCACCGCGGCCGCCGCGGCCGGGGCCGCGCCACCGAGCCAGCCGGCCGACTTGGAGATCTGCACACCGAAGTTACCCATACCAACACTGAAGTACGGCAGACCCTCAGTGTTGTAGAAGAAGCTCGCGAACGGCGCGTAGCCGTTGGCCAGTGCGCCCAGGTTGGTCGGCAAGAGCGTCTGGCCGGTCAACAAGAACCAGATCTCACTCAGGGCGGATTTCGAGGTTGCGGTGTTGCCGATGAAGGGTCCGGTCAGCGATTGGATGCGGGACTGCACGTTGGTCAGCAGGCCCTGGATCCAGGACTGCACCGAGGTCGCCGGGCTCTGGGTGGCCGAGGTGGCCGCCGCGGTCAGCGCTCCTGCCGGGTTGGCGATCGCCGGCGCCTCGGTGAACGAGCTGATCTTGGTCGCCAACGCCGAGGAGGACGCGTAGCTGTAGAGCGCCGAGGCGTTTTGCGACCAGAACTCGCCGTACTGGGCCTCGAGTTGGGCGATCACGTTGTTGTTTAGGCCCAACACGTTGGTCTGCACGGCCTGGGCCAGCTCGGCGCGGTTGGCCGCGATCAGCGGCGGGGGCACCACCGAGGCGAACACCGTCTCAAAGGCCGCCGCCGCCGATTGGGCTTGGACCGCGGCGTGCTCGGCTTGACCGGCCGTGGTGGACACCCAGTCCACATACGGTTGCACCGCGGCAACCATGGCCGCCGACGTCGGCCCCAGCCACGATTCGCTGGCCAGCTGGGTGACCACGGTGTCCAAACCCTGAGCGGTAGAAGCCAACTCGGCGGCCACCGCGTTCCAGGCCGAGGCCGCGGCCGTCAGCGACGACGACCCCGGACCCGAGTAAATCAACGCCGAGGAGACCTCGGGCGGCAACGCACCTAAATCCGACATTGCTTTGACCCCTTAACCTAACCGGCCGAGGCGGCGTTGGCCGCCTCGGTAGCCGCGTAAGACCCCGAGCTCAAGCCCAGGGTGTGAACGAACAACTCGTGAATCGCCGCGGCCTGCGCGCTGACCGCCTGATACATCTGCGCATGCGCGGCGAACTGCGCCGCGGTCAGCGCCGACACCTCATCGGCGGCCGCGGGCACCACACCCGTCGTCGGGGCGGCCGCCGCAGCATTCTGCGAACTCATCGCCGCGCCGATCCCCTGCAAGGTGCCCGCCGCCGCCGCCAGCGCCTCGGGTTGCGTAGTCACAAACGACATGCCATTTCCTCCTCGGTAACCTTCCGGCTCGCACCTTCGGGATTGGTTGCTATCAACGTTAATTCGATCTGGGCCGCAGCACCTACTCGCTGCGGAATGCTCGTCAACCGACTGTCACTATTCATCTGTTGGCCACTTTTACTTCCCACGGCATCACCCGGCCGACGGTGGTCGGGTGAGCACGCTATATCGGAAGCCGTAGCGCACGCCCAGGCTGCCCGCGCGTTGCGCCCCGCGGCCTCCCCCGCCGACCATCGGCATTCCGCGCAGTGCGGCGTTGACGCCTTCGGGCGTACCCAGGTTGGCGCTGACCAGCTTGGTCGCCGCGCTTTCCCCCGCGCTGGGCGCGCCGGTCGCGTTGAGCCAGCTCGACGGCACCGACAGCCCACCGATCCGGGTGGCCGACGACAAATGCGCCGTCGACGAGGCGAGCCCAGCCCCATGGAAGTGCCAGCCACCGGCACCCAGCGCGGCGAACTGCGGCGACGGGATGAACGCACCACCGGCACCGGCCGTCGTACCCAACGGACCGCGGAACGTCTGCTGACCGATGGACCACCCGAAGTTGGCGAGGCCGACCGCGAAATAGGCCTGCAGCCACTGCCTAGCTGCGTTGTACTGACTTGGGGCAAGCCCGATCCAGTTGTTGGTCGGGGTGGGCAAACCGTAGGTCAGGAAGTCCTGAATGGTGTTCCACACCAGCCCGTGCTGAGTGGTGATGGCCGCCGGGGCCGCCGACAGCTGATGCAACGCCTGCGGCACCGCGGCGATCAGCTGGCTGGCCGAGGTGGCCACGGTCTGCGCGGATTGTCCCGCCGGCTGAGCCGTGGCCTGAGCCACCGCGGCCGACTGACCACTCGCCGCGCCGGCATTGGTGGTGTTGGGCGGGTCGACGAACTGACTCAGTTCGGTGGCCAGCGCCGACGAGCTGGCATAGCCGTACATCGCGGCCGCGTCTTGCGCCCACATCTCCATGTACTGGGCCTCGGTAGCCGCGATCGCCGGGGTGTTCTGCCCGAAGAAGTTCGTCGCGACCAACGTCGCCAACAACACCCGATTCGCCGCGACCACCGGCGGGGGCACCGTCAACGTGAACGCGGTCTCAAAGGCAGCCGCCGCAGCGCGGGCCTGGGTGGCGGCCTCCTCGGCGGCGGCGCCGGCCGTACTGATCCAGCTCACGTACGGCACCACCGCGGCCGTCATCGTCCGCGAGGCCGGACCCAGCCAGGGCGAACTCGTCAGCTCATCGATCACCGACGTGTAACCCGTTGCAGCCGTCGTTAATTCAGCCGCCAGTCCATCCCAGGCCGACGCAGCGGCCATCATCGATCCTGATCCAGGACCGGCGTACATCCGCCCGGAATTTATCTCAGGCGGCAACGCTCCGAAGTCAAACACCACCCCTCCTCAACCGGCCATATTGACGGTCTGGGCTAGCTTCATTACACGCCATCCACACTTGCAGCCGCACCGCTGCGAACACTTCTCGTCCTCTGGCCCGCACGTTCGCCGGGCAACCCGATACGTTTCGGGCATTCACTGCTGAGCCGATACCGGGATCATTTGCGGAAAATTAGCCTTCTGCCTCGATATCCTTCAGATCCCTTAAGGGTTTGCGTCTTTGCGGGCGACGACCGAACCGCCGCTCGGCAAAGACTTTAAAGGGCTCGACGGGGCTTGTGCGCTGACGAAGCCAACTGTTCATTCCATGCAGATTTTTATTTATCTGCTGTTAAGCCAGGCTTCCCGAGAGGGTACTGCGACCTGCGGAGATGGCAAAAATCGTCTCAAACAATCGGCGCATCGTCGACACGAAGCGTTCATCTTCGGTTTGACTAGTCCTCTTCGAGGATCAGTGCCATCTCGGGGCAGGAGGCAACGCCGTCCCTCGCCAACTCTTCGTCCTCGGGACGCACCTCGTGCTCCTCGAGGATCGAGTAGCCCGACTCGTCGATCGGGAACAGGTTGGGATCGACCGCGTAGCACTGAGCGTGTCCCACGCATCTCGACTGTTCGAGACGAACCTTCACTGCGGTGTCCTCTCACGACCACTCGAGGGCCAGATCGGTGGACAGGTCGATAGGAAGATTATCCGCGCATAGCCGCCGCCGCCGGATTGGTGGGTGCCTACCAGGCATGCAATATTGGGCTGTGGCAGCACGGCTTGCTGCATCGACGTCCGGGAAATCGGACCTACCACGGAACCACAAACCATAGGGAAAGAATTTTGAGCGCATGAGCACTCCGGGCCAAGGCCAGGCCGGCGGGTTCTACCTACCGCGGCTTGATTACGAGTCATTGCCCCTGGCCGAAGATCGCGGGGTCGGCTGGAAGACGCTGCGCGACGCCGGGCCCGTGGTGTTCATGAACGGGCATTACTACCTGACCCGGCGCGAGGATGTGCTTGCCGCACTGCGCAACCCGAAGGTCTTCTCGTCGACGATCCTGCAGCCTCCAAGCAATCCACTGCCGGTGATTCCGTTGGCGTTCGATCCGCCCCAGCACACCCGCTACCGCCAAATCCTGCAGCCCTACTTCAGCCCGACCGGGCTCAGCAAGTCTCGGCCGGTGCTGCAGCGCCACGCCACCGAGATGATCGAGGCGTTCGCCGGCCGGGGCAATTGTGAGGTCATGGCCGACTTCGCGAGGCTCTATCCGTTCCAGGCGTTCCTCGATCTGTATGGTTTGCCGCTCGAGGATCGCGACATGTTGATCGGCTGGAAAGACGCCATCGTCGGCGACAAGGAATACCTCACCATCGCCGAGCTGCAGTCGGGCCAAGTCGAAATGTTCGAATACCTTTCCAAGGTGGTCCAGCAGCGCCGGGAAAACCCCGGCACGGACATGTTGTCCAGGGTGATGACCGGCCCGGGCGACTTTACCGACCTCGAGCTGCTGGGCATGAGTCACCTGTTGATCCTCGCGGGTCTGGACACCGTGACGGCGATCATCGGATTCTCGCTGTTCGAGCTGGCGCGCCGGCCGCAGCTGCGCGCGGAGCTTCGCGACAATCCCCGCCAAATCCGGGTTTTCATCGAAGAAATCATTCGACTGCAGCCGCCGGCCCCGGTGGCGCCCCGCATCGTCACCGAGTACGCCCACGTCGGCGGCATGGTCTTGCCGCCGGGCTCGCAGGTGCGGTTGTGCATGGCCGCAGTCAACCGTGACGAAAGCGACGACTGGTCATCGAACGATTTGGTGATGGACGGAAAGGTGCACCGGCACTGGGGCTTCGGCGGCGGACCGCACCGCTGCCTGGGTTCTCATCTGGCGCGGATCGAGCTGACCATCATCGTCGCGGAATGGCTCAAGCAGATTCCGGACTTCGAGGCACCCGAGGATTACATCCCCGAGATCAAGTTCCCGTCAAAGTCGTTCGCGCTCAAGTCATTGCCCCTGAGCTGGGCTTGAGCTGGGACTGACCCCGGTCGATCCGGGCCAGCCCCAGCTCAGTCCCTGGAGCCCTACTTGCGCAGCTCGGTCGCCGCGACCTGTACGAACACCCCGGTGTCCTCGGCCATCAGCAGGCCACGACCGCGGGGCAGCGGGCCGCCCTTCATCTTGCCGCGGATGAAGCCCTCGTCGGGGTCGGCGTCCATCACCAGCAGCGGCGCATTCGCCTGGTGCAGTGCCCGCAACATCGGGTCGCTGCCCGCCGACGACCAACCGCCGAAGGTGCGGGTGACGATCACATGAAGCCCGACATCGGCGGCCCTGGTCACCCAGGGAACCGCCTTGTGCAGCGGCGAGTCGAAACCGGGCGGCAGCTGCTGGATGTCATCGACGATCAGGAAGATCTCCGGACCGCTCCACCAGGAGCGCGACAACAGCTCCTCCGCGGACAAACCGGGCGGCGGCTCGCGGCCGGCCAGGGCGGCCACCAGCTCGCCCATCATCGCCACCACACCGTCCAGGTTGTACGCGAACTTCTCCACGTAGTCGGAGCCCAAGGCGGTCAGCAGCTGACGCCGTGGATCGATCAGCCACACCTGCGCGGAGGGCTTTCCGGCCGGAGGCGGCGGCGCGCTGCTGGCTCCGGGCGCGTACAGCCTGCCGATCTCGGACATGATGGTGGCCAGCGTCGTGGTCCGCCCACATTCGCGTCGACCCGTGATCACCAGGTGCGAGTTCTCCGCGAAGTTGAGGTAGACCGGTGACAGGTCCAATTCCGATATCGCCCAGGTGATTCCGCCCGCGCCGACCCCTTGACGGGTGTCCCGGGCTGCCAACTCGCGCACCTGTTCCACGCCGAACTTCGCCGGCAGCCGGCGCACCGGTGGGGCCTGGCCGGTCGCGACGCGGCTGACCGCTGCCACCACGCTGTCGGACTCGAACGTGTTGTTGGGCGTGCTGGCCAACGCCGGCCGAGCCACCAGCGTGTGCAGGCCTGACTGCGGGTCCGCGTCGAGTCGGACGTAGTTGACCGCGACCATGCCGCGCCCAGGCTTGACCGGAACGTCCTTGGCGAACCGCGAACGCACCAGCTTGGCGTCTTCCACGGCGGCCAGACGCAACTCGACCCGGGACCCGAAGCCGCTGCGCACCGGGGGCCGCAGCTCCGATTCGCGGTCGGCGGTGGCAATCACGTGCACACCGAACGAGGGCCCCTGGTTGATGATCACGTTGACCTGCTCGATCAGCACCTCGTTTTCCTCGGCCAGCGCCCGGTAGTTGTCGATCACCAGGTAGACGTCGCCGAACCCGTCGTTGGGCACGGGGCCGGCTTCGCCGCCGAACTTGCGGCGACGGAACATCTCCATCGAGGCGATTCCGTGTTCGAGGAAGCTGCGCTTGCGCTCGCGGACCAGCGCCAGAATCTCGGCCACCGAGCGCCGCACACCGTACGGGTCCGTGGGACCGACGACCTCGCCGACGTGGGGCAAAGGGGCCACCGTGGTCAGCGCCGTGCTGCTGTAGGCCAGGCAGTAGAACTGCACCTGCTCGGGCGTGTGTGTCAATGCGGCCGAGCAGATCAGCGTCTGCAGCGCAGTGGTCTTGCCGGACCCCCCGGCACCCAGAATCAGGACGTTCGCGCCGGCCCCGGAGGTGTCCACCGTCCACGGCGGCTGATCGTGCTTGAACGGCCGGTCGATGATGCCGATCGGGAACACCAGATCCCGGGCGGTGCCGTACTCCTTATTCCACGGGCGGCCGAGGAACCGGTCGACCAAGTCGTCGATGGCGACGGGCTCGGTGAGCGGCGGCTGCCACAACCGGTAGGGCTCGAAGTCGATCTTGCGTAGCTGCTCGATGATCACCGTGCCGACCTTCGGCGTCCGGATGTGTTCCTGGTCCTCTTCTTCGGCTTCTTCCGCCTCGACGGCTTCACCGTTGCTGCCGTTGCCGAGGACGGGGTCGATGTCCGGGCCGCCGACGCTCACCTCGAGAGGCGTGAACGAGTTGGTGAACAACTGCGGGCGGACGTAGTCGATGCTGTGCACCAACACGGGCGCTTCCTCACCGTCGACGGTCACGCCGCGGGAGTAGTAATCCCGCCACAGAAACTCGGCCTGGAACCGGATGATGTCCTCGAGGCTCTTGCGGAAGTACCCCAACCCCGCCTGGGCCGGTAGGTTCACCGCATTCGGCACGCCGGCCGCCTGCGCCGCTCCGGCGGTGCGCGCCTTCAGCACCAAGCGGTAACCCATGTTCTCCATGAGCTTTTCGGCCCGGCTCTCGATGGTCTGCGACGCCATCATCAGGTGGATCCAGTAGGCACGGCCCTGCCGGCCGATCGAGTCGAGGACGTCGACCGCAGTAGGCATGATGCGGAACCACTCGTAGAACTCGTCGATGACCACCACGAGCATCGGCAGCGGCATCATGTCCTGGCCGCGCGCCCGCATCCGGGACCGCACGGTGTTGTACTCCTTGGCGTCGTCCACGCCGGCGCTGTCGCAGACCGACTTGCGGCGGGCGATCTCGCCCCACAGCGCGTCCAGGAAGCGCTCCATCAGCGCCTGGTCTTCTTCAAGGTCGGTGATGATCCGAGAAACGTGCGGCACCCCGGCGAACGGCTTGACCGCCGACCCACCCTTGAGGTCGGCCAACACGAACTGCAACTCTTCCGGCGGATGGCCCAGCATCAGCGACTCGATCACGGTCCGCACCAGCGTCGACTTACCGGAACCCGTCGTTCCGGACATAACCCCGTGCGGGCCGTCGCCGCCCTCGTCCAGCGATTTCATGTCCAAGAACAGCAGCTCGCCGTTGTCGGATCGATTGCCGAACGGGATCCGCAACCGTGACCGGCCCATGGCGTCGGTGCGGTTGCCCCACAGCGCGTCGAAGTCGATGTCGGACGGGTCGTCAACCCCGTAGTAGGCCAGGATGTCGCGGGCGCCGATGTGGGCGACGCGTTGGCCGATCTCTTCGTACGCCTCGGCGATGCGCCAGCGCGCCACCTTCTGCGCGAACTCTTCTGCTTCGGGAATGCTCAGGTGGTCGGTGAGAGCGAAGAACCACGGCTTGTCGTCGATCACCATCCAGGTGTCGCGGTCGCGGGGCAGCGCCTCGATTACGCCCTTCTTGTCGAACGTCAACGTCCGCTCCGGGACGGACGACCACATCGAAGCCCCGGTGAGGTCGAAGAACGTCACGCCGTCGACGCCTTCGGAGCTGATCACGTACTCCCATTGGGGATCGGTGACGTCGGAGACGATCAGGTGGTGCGGGGTCGGGGTCTGCGCCGCCGAACTGGCGTGCCGCGGCGTGAAAGACCCGCGACCGGCGAACAGTTCGGCTTGCTCGGCGGCGAACTCCCGCACCGAGCTGTACACCATTCGCGCACTGCCGGCCGCGTCCTGGCGCCGGGGGTCGCCGAAGTGTGGCAGCCACTTGACCCAGTCCCATTCCTCGAGATCGGAGCTGACGACGATCATTCGCACGTGATCCGGTCCGTGTGAGAACGCGAGCTGGCAGATGATCGACCGCATCAATCCGAGGGCCTGCTCGCGGTCGCCGAGCAGCGAATACCAGGGTTCGACCATGACCGAAACCATCTTGGGCAGGTTGTAGACGACGCTCTGGTAGCGCCCGAATTCCTGCAGTGCCTTGCCGGTCACCGGCTCCAGCTCGATGTCGGTCGGCATGTTCTGCGGCTCACCCCAGGTCACCTCGGGCCGCGTCATGCCGACGCCGACGCGGACCACGCCGAAGTTGAGGTCCTTGCCGTCGGGCTTGCGCTCCCACATGCGCGACGATCCCACCGCGGCCGCCAGCGTGTTGGGCGCGGGGTGGTACCACCGGTAGTTGGCGTCCATGCTGTCCGCGGACTCGTTCGCGGTCTCCCGCAACATGTCCAGCATCAGCATGAACTGGGCGCGCATCGCGTCCAACTTCGGCCGGCTCATCTGCTGCTGGCCACCGCCGACGCCGCGGAACATCATCATCATCATTCCGCCGACCATGAAGATCGGGAAGATCGAGCCGACGCCGCCGAACACGTGCGAACCGCTGGCGAAGACCATGGCAACCATGCCGCCCAGCAGGCCGATCACCACGACGCCGACCACGATCAGCCACCAAGGCTTGCCTTCGGGCGGCGGAATGCTCAGCGGCGTCGGGAGGACGATGTTCTCCGGCTTGATGACCGGAGGCTTTTCGGGTGTGGGTCGTGCGAATCCGCGTTTCACTTCGGTACCACCAACTCTGCAGGGGTCATGTCCATCGGGAGCGTGTCGTGCTGCACCAGCGCGTCCGCTCGTGACAGCGTCGGTCCTTGCGGCAGCAGCCTCAGCGCCACCCACGGCGCGACGCTGGGTGTCCCGTTCAGGCCCAACGCCTCGCGCGCCTCTTTGGTGTCGTCGACCCCGAACCGCGCGCCCGTTTCCGCGAGCCACCATAGCGATTCGGTGGTTTGCGCCGCCGGGTTGTTACCGGTGACGGCAACGAAGTTCGCGAAGTTGGGACCGAAGTAGACCTGGTCCGCTTCGCGGCCGGAAGTGTCGGATTTCACCAGCGACACCACCTTGGGCTGGTCGCCGTTCTTGATCGGGATGGTCGGCCCGGTCACCACCTGAACGCGGGCCCGGTTCTCGCCGGCGGTCCGTTCCCACCACCAGCAGGTCGACGGGTTCTCTCGGATGTCGCCGACATTCAATGGTTTGTCCGGGTAGGAGGAGAGGTCCAGCTTGTTCACCACCGGCATCTTCGCCAACGCGGAGGGTTCCACCGTGGTCGGTCGGGTGTTCACCGCGCCGCCGGCGTTCTCCATGATCTGGGCCACCAGCGGTGGGAGCGTCTCCACGCCGTCGGGCAACACCAAAGAATATTGTTGGGGACCGCTGATCTGCGGGGTGACGATGACCGTCCCCACCGGGCCGGGAGCCCCCGGGAACGTGGCCGGGCTGCCCGGGTTCGGCACGTCCGGCACCGCTAGTTCCGGTCCGACCGGCAACGCGTCGAACAACGCCCGGCTCATCGGGCGCGCCTGGCTGACCTGTTCGGGCGTCAACCCGAGCGGCAGGAGCACCGACCGGTTGGTCGCGTCGATGCGGGACCGGCGTCCCTCCCGGATGACCCACGCGTCACCGCCGTAGTTCAGCACCACCGCGTCCGACCCGTTCAGGACCTTGCGGTGGCCGGAGAGGTCCGGGGAGCCGTTGATCACCGTGACCGTGACGCCCTGTGACGACGACCCCGTTGCGTTCGAGGTGGAAGAGCCGCCGACGGTATCGCACACCAACCATGACGACGTCTGGGGCGCCTTGGGCGCGAACTCCGAAGGCGCACCCGGGATGCCGACCATCGGCCCGTGCGGCAGCGCGGCAATCTGGCTCGCCCGGACCGAGTGTGGGTTGTCGGGCCGTCCGGTGATCAGCCGCGCCGATGCCAGGTTCAACGCCGGGTACAGCCTGTCGCCCACCCGGACGTAGAGGGCGCCCGAGTCCTTGTCCGCGATGATGGGCGACTCACTGATCTGACCCGACGGGCTGAGGAACGACCACAGCAGCGCGCCCAGGCAGATCACCCCCGCCGCGGCAACCGAAGCCACCACAGCCAGCGTCTGACGGCGCCCCGGCTCGATCTCCATGCGGACTCGCCACCGGGTCAGCGCCATCGCGGTTCTGCGCGCGAGGAACTGATAACCCGTCACCTGGGTCCGCGTCGACAACCCGAGGCCGTAACCGGTCCCCCGCTGCCCGCGGCGCTCTTCAGCCACCTTTAATCACCCTTCGGTCCAACCTCTGGTCCCAAAAAAAGCCTGGATATCGCGTCTAGCCGCGTATCACATCGATAACCGTAAGGCACCCGCTCCGACCTTGCCACGCGATCAGGCGAGCGTTCACCTGCGCATCTCGCTGCCTCCACGGTTCCGTCGACTTCCCGCCCGCCGGACCCAGGGACTTCGTATATCCCCCGCTCGATCCCCGCCGGATTGGTCGTGCCTTCACTCGAATGTTAGCGGTCGATGGCTGCGTCGTCCTGTCGAACGCCGACTTCGTTGTCCGCTACATCGAGCGTTGAGCTGCGGCGATCATTTCGACAATCCCGATCAGAGGAAATGCTCGTGCCCGTCGGGCCGCATTGCCCGGCGCCGGCGCAGCACGCCGTTCCGGTGGCCCGTGTCGGCATCCGGCGGATTTCCGACGCAAGATGGGCGGCATGACTGAGCTCGCGCCCTCGCTGGTGGAACTCGCCCGGCGATACGGCATCGCCACGGGGTATGCGGACTGGACCGGCCGGCAGGTGCTGGTTTCCGAGACGACGCTGGTGGCCGTGCTTGCGTCCTTCGGGGTCAGCGCCGGGACCGAGCAAGACCGCAATGCGGCTCTGACCGCGCATTCGAGGTCGTATTGGGCGCGGCCCATGCCCGCCACGATCGTGGCGCGCACCGGTGCGCCGACGCGGTTCTGGGTGCATGTCACTCACGGTGCACCCGCCGAGGTGTGGTTGCAGCTCGAGGACGGCACCGTGCGCGGCGAGGTGCCGCAGGTCGATAACTTCACCCCGCCGTTCGATCTGGACGGCCGCTGGATCGGCGAGGCCAGTTTCGTGCTACCCGGCGACCTGCCGCTGGGTTACCACCGCATACATCTAAGTTCTGGTGACTTCCGCACCAGCGCCGCGTTGATCGTGACGCCGGATTGGCTTGGGCTGCCCGAACAGCTCGGCGCCCGCCGCGCGTGGGGATTGGCCGCTCAGCTCTACAGCGTCCGGTCACAGCAGTCGTGGGGTGTCGGCGACCTCACCGATCTGACCGACCTCGCGGTGTGGTCGGCGTCTCGACACGGTGCGGACTACCTGCTGGTCAATCCGCTGCACGCGGCGGCGCCGACGGCCCCGATGGAGCCGTCGCCGTACCTACCCACGTCGCGCCGGTTCTTCAACCCGCTATATCTGCGGGTTGAGTCCGTCCCCGAATTCGCCGAACTGACCAAGCGCGGCCGGGTACGGCGGTTGCGATCCGACGTCCAGCATCGAGCTGGCCGGCTGGACGCGGTCGACCGGGACAGCGCCTGGGCGGCTAAGCGCGAAGCCCTCAAGCTGTTGCATGAAGCACCGCGATCGGCCGGCCGCGAGCTGGCCTACGCCGCCTTCTGCGAGCGCGAAGGGCGCGCGCTCGACGACTTCGCGACCTGGTGCGCGCTGGCCGAGAAGTACGGCGACGACTGGCATACCTGGCCCACTTTCCTGCAGCACCCCGACGGAGTCGGCGTCGGCCGATTCGCCGAAAAGTATTCGGACGCTGTCGATTTCCACCGCTGGCTGCAATGGCAACTGGACGAGCAACTCGCTGCGGCGCAATCGCAGGCGGTCCGCGCCGGGATGGCGCTGGGCATCATGCACGACCTTGCCGTCGGCGTGCATCCGAACGGCGCCGACGCATGGGCGCTGCAGGATGCACTGGCGCTGGGCGTGACCGCGGGTGCGCCGCCGGACGAGTTCAATCAACTGGGCCAGGACTGGTCGCAGCCGCCGTGGCGGCCGGACCGGCTGGAAGAGCAGGAATACCAGCCGTTTCGTGCGCTGATCAGCGCTGTGCTGCGGCACGCCGGGGGTGTCCGGATCGACCACATCATCGGGTTGTTCCGGCTGTGGTGGATCCCCGAGGGCGCACTCCCGACCCAGGGCACCTACGTGCGATACGACCACGAAGCGATGATCGGCATCGTGGCCCTGGAAGCGCACCGGGCGGGCGCGCTCGTCGTCGGCGAGGATCTGGGCACGGTCGAACCATGGGTTCGGGACTACTTGCTTCTGCGGGGCCTGCTGGGTACGTCGATACTGTGGTTCGAGCTGGATCGAGACGGAACCGGTGGCCCGCTGCCCGCGGAGCGGTGGCGGGAGTACTGCCTGTCGTCGGTCACTACCCACGATCTCCCGCCGACGGCGGGCTACCTGGCCGGTGACCACGTGCGGCTGCGCGAATCGCTGGGACTGCTGACCCGTCCGGTCGAGAGTGAACTCGAGTCCGATCGGGCCGAGCTGGCGGCCTGGATGGCCGAGTTGCGTCGGGTCGGATTGCTCGCCGATTCGCAAGAATCCGACCTCGACCCGGAACAGGTCATCCTGGCGCTGCACCGCTACCTCGGCCGCACGCCGTCGCGCCTGTTAGGGGTGGCGCTGACCGACGCGGTTGGCGACCGCCGGACCCAAAACCAGCCGGGCACCACCGACGAATATCCCAATTGGCGGGTTCCGCTCACCGGCCCCGACGGCAAGGCGATGAGCCTCGAGGACGTGTTCACCGATCGCCGGGCCGCCGCGCTGGCCGAGGCGGTGAATGCTGAGATCGCCCCGCGTACGGTCTTGGCCCACCTGTTAGCTTAAGGCCATGACCGTCCGCCCGAGGCATACCGGCGAACCGATTGCGGGCCAACGACTTCCGGCGCGCTTTCAATGATCGACCGATCGGCACTAAGCGATTTGGTGCACCGGTATGCGGCCAACGTCGACGACCGCCAATTCGATGCTGTCGCAGAGCTTTTCACCGCGACTGCCGTGTTGACGGTACCCGAGCCACCGGCCGCGCTGCGGCCGGTCCACTCGCATCGGGGGCGGGCGGCCATCGCGGCGGCGGTGGCCGCCGTTGCCCAGACCGAGCGCACCCAGCACGCGATCGTCGGTGAGGTCTACAGCGAGCTGTCCGCGGGAGTGCCCAAGGGCCGCATCGCGTGCATCGCACATCACTTCAATCAACGCGCGGACGAGCTCGTCGATGTGGTCTGGCACCTGCGCTACGACGACGAGTATGCGCTGACCGATGCCGGCTGGCGGATTAGTCGCCGCGCGCTGACGATCCTCGCCATCGAGACTCGGCCGGTGCGTCGGGTGTTGCCGCGCGACCCCGCCTAGCGGGGCCCTCCGCTCCCCCGCGCTCTGCTCGATACGCTTTGAACGCGTTTGCTCCGAAGCTATTTCGGGTAGTTCGAGTCAGGGGCTTGACGTCAACAACCTGCTTGATGCGGCCGAACGGAAGTGCCAGCAGAGGAGACGCTCATGCACGACATCACGCACGATCGCGGACATGTACGGGACTCGGCGCGGCGGCACGGGCTGGCCGTCGCGGCGGTGGTTGGGTTGGCGTTTGTGATCTGCCTCGCCAATTTCGCTCTTGGACACGTCGGGGCCGGCGTGGCGGCGGTGATCGCCGGACTGCTGGCGTTCGGGGCCGGGATGGCGTGGCTCGCCATGGATGGCAGGAGAGTCCGCCAAGCCGAGCCGCGCTTGGGCCTACGAAGCGCGCCTACGATGGGCCCTACGATGGGCCCTACGACGGACAAAGCGCAGCGACCCAATCCTTAATGGCCTTCTGGTTTTTCGTCTAGTCCGGGTCGTCGAAGTGCGCTCCGCCGGTCCCGACGAAGTGTTCGATCGCACTCTTTACCGACGCGGGCGGGTTATAGCCCTCCAGGGCGTCAGCGGCTTTGCGCGCGGCGTCTTTGTCTGAGGCGGTTAAGAGGTCGGAGTTTGCCCCGTCCACCGTGACGCATTGGCTGCTGTCGAGCGGCGTGACCGGTGCGGTTGCGGTGGCGCTCGTCTCAGTCGACGATGCGGCGGCGGATGTCTTGCTGGACGGTGCAGGGCTGGCCGATGACGATGTCGTCGTCGTCTTGCCCGAACAGCCCGTCATCAGCGTCGCGCTGATCGCGACCACCGCAAACAACCACCTGGTTGACATGAAACCTCCCGCAGCTTCGGTCTGGCGGTTTAACCGCGCCGTGCAGCCGGGAAAGGCGACTGCCGCGCGGCAGATTAGCAAATCGAATACGGGTCCGATTCAAATATTTGAACACTCGAATCTTCTAAGCGGGCTTGTAGATTTCGCTCTCGCTACTGCAGCGCGGCCAGGTTTTCGACCGACGTGCGGACGTCTGATCGGAGGACTCTGGCGACGAACTTGCCGATCGGGCCGCTCAGCACGCCGCCCCTGAGATCGGCCGTAAGGTGAAAAACCGACCCCGGATCCTCAACGGCGACTTGTAGCGCCACTGAGACCCGAATCCCGCCTTTGGCTCGGCCTTGCAGCTCAACCGATTTGGGCTCGTCGTAGTGGGTCACCTTCCAGTGAACGACGCTGCGGAAGCCCTTCACTTTGATGCATGAGCAGACGCAGGTTCCCTGCTCGATCGTCGACGGAACGTCTCCGCGCCATCCGCCGAATATCGTCATCCACTCATCGAATCGGCGGAGGTCAGAAGCCAGCTTCCAGGCGGCGTCGGGTTCCAGATCCGACGACGTCGAAACATCTACTCGTGCCATGTCTTATCTGCTCCCCCTGGGCATACCCCGGCATACCCGGTTGCGCCGACCCGATAAACCGGCCCTTGGGGCTAGAGACGGGCAGAGACGGGCAGAGACGGACTATGTGCCGCTCCAGAAGGCGTCCAACGATTCGGCGACGTCGATGACCTGCGCGGCCTGCGAGTGAGGAGCGTCGATTTCGTCGGCGACGTACTGGGCGATGAATCGCCGGATCTCGCCGTCGACGCCGGCGAGGATGCGCAACACCTCACCGCGAATGGACGTGGACGACACGTTGACGGTGATATCCGAAGGCCGAGGCTTGGCGACGTCGACGATCAACAGCAACGGTTCGGCGGCGCGTGCCGTGGCGCGCAACGCGATATCCCCGGTGACGGCGAAGCGCTGCTTGTCGAGCCTCAGATCGAGAAGCAGATCGATCGCAAGGGGAATATGGATGACGAAGGTGATGAGATCGCCGAGGCTCCGGGTGACCCGGGGATCTTTGATCTGAACATTGGCGCTGACTTTGGCGATCCCCCCGGGCCCCTGAGCGATCGGCTCCATCGCGAACTCGCTGCCCGCAATGTCGGCGAGCGCGGTGGCGACGCGTTCAGGAGTGACGGCGACCTCGAAGAATTTGCGTCCGAACTCCTCGTAGGTGACGAAGTCGTGGTTTTCCATAGGCTTATACCGTCTCACGTTGCCCGTCAGAACCGCCGCTGATCTGCTGCGCGTCCGGGTCGCGTCGCTCCGTGTGGAGTTCACCGAGGGCTGTGAGGAGTGCCACAAGCGGCTGCCTCGATTCGGTGTGTCGCGCCGCGGCCTGCCACGCTGGAGCACTGGGGAGGTGTGCGATCTCATGTGTGCCCACGAATTGATCGAGTCGCGCTCGGTCGTATCCCGGATCGAGGGGCTGCTCACCTGGGTTGGCGGCGGCCACTGGCGCGAACTCGGCGAACGCCACGAGCGGTCGAACCATGCGGTTGCCGGCGCTGTCGTGGTGTTCGGAGCCGCGCTGGCCGGGTTGGTCGCCGGCTTGGCTATCGGTGAGTCGGCGCGCTTGCCGTTGCCCGCCGTCGTCGTGCTCGCCCTCGTCTTCGGTCTGCTGGTCGGCGCGGTGACCCGCGGCACCGTCGGCGGCCCGCGCCGCGGCTGGCCGGGCACGGTGGGCCGCGCGGCGGTCGCGGTCGCGCTCGGTGTTGTGGTCGGCGAACTCGCGGCGCTGGTGCTGTTCTCCGGCTCGATCGAGCACCGTCTCGACCAACGGGCCTTTTCCACCGCCGATTCGGCGCCGACCGTGGCAAGGGTGTCCGATTCGCTGCGGCAATCCCAGGCCGCACGCTTTGCCCTCGACAATGCCGTCCAGCAGGCCCGCGAGAACCAGGACAAAGCGTTAATCGTCGCGCGTTGCGAATACAACCCGACGCCGGCCTGCCCGCAGAACCGAATCACCGGCGTGCCGGGTGCCGGGCCCGAAACACGAACGGCGAATGAGCTTCTCGCCGATTCCCAGCAGGAGCTGGACCGTGCGCTGGCGGCCCGCGATGGTCAGGCACCGAGATTGGACGCCGAGGTCGCACGTGACGAACAGGCGCTCGCCGCGGCACGCCAACGCGAGGTAGAGGGCGCTGCCCGAGGTTTGGGTACGCGCTGGGTGGCGATGAACGAGCTCAGCGCCGCCAGCGGCGCGACGCTGGTTCTGCGGGTGCTCACGCTCGGATTCTTTGCACTGCTCTACCTGCTGCCGTTGATCCTGCGGCAGTGGCGCGGCGAGACAACCGAGGACCGCCACACAACCTCCCGCGCGGACCGCGAACGCGCCGAGCTCGAGGCCGACACCGCGATCGCCATCAAGCGCGCCGAGGTTCGCCGCGAAGCCGAAATCATGTGGGCGGAGCATCAACTCACCCAGGCCCGGCTTGCCATCGAGGCACAGGCCGAGATCGACCGCGAACAACAGCGCCGCCGTGTCGTAGAAGCCCTCGAGCCGCCCGTCCACGCCATTAGCGCGCGTACCTTCGAGCCCGTGGGGGAAGACATGTACCTACCGATCGCCGCCGAGGCCGAGGCAGCCAGCCGGGTCGCCGCCGAACTGCCCCCTTCCGCAGAGCAACACCACAGCACCCCGGAGAACTTGCCGGCACATGTCGAACCGAGCCGCGAGGTTGAGCCGCACACCGAGCGCGGCGCCTCGATCCCGTCGATCCCGGACGCCACCAAGGCCGCGGCTCGATGGATTCGCCCGTTGGTGCCGCCGTTCGTTGGGCGCGTGATCGACAACACGACTCAGCCGCTGACCAAGCCGCTGCGCACCGCCCGTCAGGTGTTCGAAGACGTCGAGGAGATCGCGTTCTCGTTCAAGCGCACCCGCAAGATCACGATCGACACCGAGAGCCCCGACGACCGAGAACAACCGCTCACCGCGACCCAGGCGGCCGAACCGCCGGCCGGACCCAGCCGTATCGAGTCGTCTCGAGGCGAGGCCCACCGGACCGTTCAGCATCCCGAGGAGCGACGTCAGGACCGGCCGCCGCTGCCCGGAGCGCTCCGCAACGACCTCGCCAGCCTGTCGCCGAGGTCGGCCGAGCGCGCCAGTGATCGCGAGCTCGCAGGACGCGACGGGCCACGCGAGCTGCGTGCCCCCGAGGGCCCGCGCCAATTGCCGCCCGCCGACTAGCTATTGGCATAACGGGCCTTCGACCCTTCCACCTCTTACGCCGGCCCGCGGCGTAGTATCCGGCCCACGGGACGATCTTGCGGATCTCGCGGGTCCGCGCAGGTGGCAAATGACAGGCGGGATCTGGTGGTGGTGGTGTTCGCAGGTGCGATCGTGACGCGGGCGGGCGGATGAAGATCAGCCTGCTGCTCGCCGACGCCGCACAGGCCGATTCCCAGTCCGGAAAGGTCAATGCGCTCGGCCTGGGATGGCGGCAATGTCAAACACCGACGCCCGCTTTCGCTTTGGTGGTGTTTCTCGACATCGACTGGGATGAGACCAACGAACAGCACCGGCTGAAATGCCAACTATTGACCACCGACGGTGATCGCGTGACGGTGCCCGGACCACAGGGACCTCAGGCGATGGTGTTTGAAGCGGCAGCCGAGGCGGGTCGGCCGCCGGGCGCCATCCACGGCACCGCGGTGCGCATGCCGTTGACGCTGAACATCCCGCCCGGGATACCACTGGAGCCCGGAGTCTACGAATGGCGAGTCGAGGTGGAGGGATTCGAGATGGCCACCGCGGTGGAGCCGTTCACGGTGATCGGCCACGTGTCGACGGCGCCCGGATTGTGATGGCAATCCTGCCAACCACTTTCGCTCCGCAGTTGACAGACCCGCGCTACTCGTTGCCGAAGGCTTCGTAGAGTTCCGGTAAGAAGCCGGCCAGATGATTCATCTCCTGCGCGCAGTGCACCAACAGATTACGACCGCTGGCTTCGGGACTGCCAAGCACCCGCGCCGCGATCGGACGCACCGCCCGGGACGCCACGCCGGGCGCCTTGCGCACGGCGATGTGCGAACCACCCATCCAGAACCGGGAGCGCATCTCGGCCCCGCGCTGCGTCGCGCGGACGTGGTGGATGAACCAACCGACGTCGACGGGGGCGTCGCTGGCGCCGAGTCGCGCGCAGATCGCGACCGCGTCGTCGCTGTCGGGGGGACAGCCCATCTCCTCCGGCGCGACGAATTGGATTGCGCCGTTGAGCATGCTGGAGCCGATGTACTCACTGATCAGCGACCACCGGCCGATGTATCCCAGGTCGTCCTTCCCGTCCTTCCACGCGGCCGACAGGTGGGCCCGCGGATGCCACAGCTTGTAGCGACGCGTGTCGCAACCGTGCCAGCCGAACCACCATGACCACATCCGCGGGGTGACGCCGGGCATGTCGGTGAGCACCGACACCTGATAGCCGCCGTCGTCGAGGACCCCAAAGCCGTTCTCGGTCTGCTGATAACCCTCCTCGGCGACCGACGCGGCGTCTTCGTACGCCAACAGCGCCATTCCGCCTTGCAGGCCGTGCTGCAGTGCCTCCACGACATGCTTTGGCAGCGGCGCCATTTCGGGTTTGAAGAACTTGCCGAACGGTGTGTTCGCGTCGTCGTTGCGGTAGCCGAGGTACAAGTCGCCGGTCATCAGATTCGTCCCATCCAACTGTTGAACAGCCCGTCGGGGTCGTATTCGGCGCGAACCCGGTCGAGCTTGGCCATGGCTTCGTCGCTGGCGAATCGCGCCGGACGCTGACCGAGGTTTTCGTCGGCCAGCTGAATGCCAACGGCCAGGTGCGACATCGCCTCCATGTTGGACCGTGCCCAGTCGGCGTAACGCTCGGCGTCGGCCGGATCCGTGGCGTCATTCCACGAGCCGTACAGCGCCAGATAGATGTCGGCCTCGACGCTGTAGGCCATGTCCTGGCGCGGTGGGACCGGGCCCCAGTTCAGCCAGAGAAAGTGCGCCGGATGCGGTGGCAGGGTGTCAAGGATGGTCCGGATCCCCGGCAGCAGGTCTTCGGCGGGCGCCGACGTCCACATGTTGTCCACCGCGTAATGGTGGTCGGATAGGTAGTGGCTCATCGCGACGTCGTACCAGGTGGGCAAATCGGTTGGCATATAAGGCACTTTCACGAGCGCCTTGTCGGCGACCGGGCAGGTGCCGAACAGGGCGAGGGCCTTTTCGGCCTCGGCCTCTGAGTCGGCGAACGCTGGCGACGCGAACGAAATGACCGGTTGATCGATGCCCATATTCGGTTCACCGCGCGAGGCGACGGCCTGCAACTCGACCCGGGGGTCGACCTCGGCGCCGACGGCGCGGGCCCAGGTGAAGACCTCGTCGGCCAGGTCGAACGGGTACAGATAGACGCTGGTGCCACACACCGCGGGGCGCGGATACAGCTTCAGGTGATACGACGTGACGACACCGAAAAAGCCCGATCCGGCCCCACGCGCGGCCCAGTACAGGTCGGGATGGTTGTCTTCGTCGCAGTAGACCTGCTCCCCGTCGGCGGTAATCACGTCGACGCCGATGACGCTCTCGACGGCCGGACCGTAGATCCGGCTGTTCCAGCCGTATCCGCCTTGCAGCAGATACCCGCCGAGGCAGACACCCTTGCAGTGGCCGCCCGGGAAAAACAGGCCCTGCTCCTGCAGGTCGGCCATCAGCAGGCTGCCGCCCTTGCCCGGACCGGCGACGGCGGTGCTCTTCTCGGCGTCGATCGTCGCGTGGTCGAAGCGGCTGACGTCGAGCAGCACCGCGCCGTCGCGCAGGTGGCTGGCCGCGAAGCTGTGGCCACCCGAAACGATGCTGACCTTGAGGCCGTTGGCTTTGGCATAGCGCAGACCGGCGATCACGTCGTCGGCGTCGGCGGCCTGCACGATCACCTCGGGATAGCGTTCTGGCACCCGTTGATGCCACACGGTCGCGCGGCGGGCCGCTTCGTACCCGTCATCACTGCGGAAAAGGTGCCGCCCTGCCGGTAGAGCGTTCATCTAGATCTCCTTGAAATCCACAATACGGTCCTTTGTAGTCCGCAATGCGGACCACTATAGTGGGATCGTGGCCCCAAGGGAACCAAACGCGCAGACAAATCGCGATGAAGGAATCCAGGTGTTACGCCGTGCCGCGGCGGCGCTCGATGAGATCGCCGCCGAACCCGGACAGCTGCGTCTGGTCGACCTCAGCGAGCGCCTCGGGCTGGCCAAGTCGACCGCTCGCCGGCTGCTGGTGGGCCTGGTTGAGGTCGGGCTGGCCAGCGTAGATTCGCAGGGCCATTTTTCGCTCGGCGAGCGACTGCTGGGATTCGGCGGCGACGACGCGGCGCGTATCGCCGCGATCTTCCGGCCGACGATCGAGCGGGTCGCGCGCGCGACCGACGGCGAGACGGTTGACCTGTCGATACTGCGCGGGCAGCGAATGTGGTTCGTCGACCAGATCGAATCGTCGCACCGCCTGCGGGCGGTATCGGCGATCGGAGTCCGGTTCCCGTTGAACGGGACGGCCAACGGGAAGGCGGCCCTTGCCGTTCTTGACGACTCGGAAGTGCAGGCGGTGCTCGCCCGGTTCGCCCCCGAGGTCGCCGACGGATTGCGCGGCGACATCGCCGAGATCCGGCGCACCGGTATCGCCTTCGACCGCGACGAACACACCCCTGGGATCTCCGCGGCGGCGATTGCGCGACGCACCTTGGACGACAACGTGATCGCCATTTCGGTGCCCGCGCCCACCGAGCGCTTCCTCGAAAAAGAGCAGCGCATCGTCTCCGCGCTGCGCGCGGCAGCGGACTCACCGGCCTGGGCGAGGTGACCGAGCCGTCAATGCGCGCGTCGTGCGGCCTTTTCCAGGAGATCGGCTGCGCTGGTAACGCTTTCGGCCGGGGTCGTCATCTGCGCGGCGATCTCACCGGAGCGGGCGGCGTATGGCGGCGTGAGGATCAAGCGTAGGTCGGCGACCAGCGACTGCTTAGTTGCGGCCACAAATTGTTGTGCGGCACCGACTTTCAGCTCGGTGACCCCGGCCGCCCAGACCGGCTGATCGAGCCAGAGCCAGAGAATCAGCATGGGCGTTCCGGCCCGCAGCGCCGCGGCTGTGGTGCCCGCGCCGCCGTGATGGACGACTGCGCGGCACATCGGAAAGATGGCTGCGTGGTCGACCGCACGCACAATCTTCACATGCTCGAGATCCGAAACCGGCGCGAAATCGTTGGGGCCGCTGCAGATTAACGCGCGCTCGCCCGACTCCAGACATGCCGCGCTGATCATCGCGACCGTGTCGGCGAAAGGCACGACCGGCGTGCTGCCGAAACCGAAGTAGATCGGCGCCGTCCCCGCGCCGATCCATGACAAGACGTCGCCGTCGGCCTCGGCGGGAAGCTCCAGCGTGAGCGCGCCGACGAAGGGTTGTCGGCCGTTCGGTTCCACCCATTCGGCCGCCTGGCCGGGCAGGCAGAGTTCGTCGTAGGCCTGGATCTGCAGCACCGGCACGGCCGACGGGCCGGGCGGCTCCGGCAGACCCAGCGCGCGGCGTTGTGCGTCGTCGGTGTCCTTGGCGACGGACGCATAGAGCCCTTCGGATGACCAAACGCGCTCAGGGAAGAAGTGCACGACAGCCAGCGGAATCGCGTAGTAGTCCGCGATGTTGGCGGCCACCCCCCGCTCGTTGAAACCCGCCACCAGCAGGTCGGCCCCCTCGGCCAACGGCTTCAGCGCTGCGGTCTTGGCTGCCTTGACCCGGCCGACCCGCTCGACAACTTCGGAAAACATCTCGATCGGATTCCGGATCTTCGTCGAGAAGTCGCGGACGAAATCGGCGGCCGGATTCATCTGTTCGCGCGAGTCGGGTCCGTAGCTGACCGCGGCGAGCCCCGCCGCCTCGACCAAGCCGAGCGTGTTGGGCGGGGCAGCCATGCACACGTCGTGGCCGCGGCGCAGCAGTTCCCGGCCCACGGCCGCGCAGGGCTCGACGTCGCCGCGACTGCCGTAACTCACCAGCACGATTTTCAATCTGTCGTCGATGGGTTCCAAACCTAACTCGCGGCGCTGCCTACACATTCGAGCAGCAAGTGTGCCCTATCGGCACGCGGCACGAGGCGGCTGGGTGGCGGCCGCCCTCAGCAGATCGACATCGCTTGGTGCTTGAACAGCTGACCCCACTCATGGCTGGCCGCGGATTGCGCATCACTGAAGCTGGATGTCTTCTCGCCCCCGCCGGCGAGGTGAACGAGCGCCCACGCCATCGCGAACACCGGAACCTTGTGGCGCTGCGCCGCACCGTGCAATTCGTCGAAAGCGGCGTCAGATCGGCACCGGCGCAGGCCGATCAGAATGCCCCGCGCCGTGTTGAGAATTCGATCTGAGTTCGGTCCACTCGAGGCGCCCGCGGGCACCCAGTTCGCCGTCATGCTGTGAAAACCTCCCTGTCGTGCCGCACCGACATCCGCATACCCACCCAGCGGAAGAAAAATCGATGCGAGTGCGCTTGCCTAAGGACCCCGTCACGACCCTGAGACCTATGGCGCCCTTTGCCATGATTTGCGTGTCAATCTCGTTGCGCCAGGGCATGGCACATATCGGTATGCGGGCGTAATCGTCTTGGTACCGATCAATTGCGCGTGGGTGCGCTGCACATCAGTTTGCGAGCGCGAGCACTTCGTCGAACCCGGCGACCAAGGCGGCGTGGAATACCTCATAGTCGGGTATGGCTGCCGTGTCGACGTCGATGCCTAGCGCGCAGGTATCGACATAGGTCAGCAGGGTGACGTTGACCGCCGAGCCGATCGTCGGGCCGAACGCATACTGCGCCCGCACCGCAGCGCCGGCCAGGAAAACCGGCACCGGCACGCCCGGCACGTCGCTGGCGAGGAAATCCACGTGGCGCAGAACCGAACCGATGTACCAACGCGGCATCATGTTGAGAGCGCCGGCGATCAATTGCGTGTAGGGCAGTGACTTTTCGTCGCGCACCGTGCGGGTGCACTGGTGGATCGCGGCGATTCGGCCTGCTGGGTCGGCCTCGCCCACCGGCACGTCGAACCGCATCAGGGTGATCCGGTTCCCACCCATTTCATCGGCCTTCGTCCGCAGGCTGATCGGCATCGTCAAGTGCAGGTTCCCGACCGTGACGCCGTGCTTGTCGTGGTATCGACGTAATCCGCCGGCTATTCCGGCGACGAACGCGTCGTTGAGCGCCGCATCGCAGCGGTGGGCCGCTTCGCGCAGTTGCGGCATCGGAACCTCGTGCACACCCAGCCGCCGAATCAAGCCACGTTCCTTGACCAACGGTGACCCGGTCCGGCTTATCGGACGAACGGTTCGGTACACCGATGCCGCGGTGGCCGCTGCCGATCGGGCGGTCGTGATGGGCCGGCGGACGCTGTCGTACATCAGCCGTGGGGCCCACCTCGCCGCACCCGTCAATGCGTTTGCGAGCAGACCGGTGTCATAGCGAAAGGTGTCGCGGTACCCGCTGAGCCATGATTGCCCGGACACCTCCGGCTCGGCGGGGAGCGACTCATGGTGCGTGTGCTGTTCGGAAGGGTCGAACAGGTTCATCGCGATCTGAACGCCGCCGATGCCGTCGGTGAGGGCGTGGTGGAACTTGCAGATCATGGCTGCGCCGCCGTCCGCCAAGCCATCGATCAGGGTGATCTCCCACAGCGCCCTGGCCCGGTCGAAATCCTGCATGGCCGCCAACCGGGCCATCTCAAGCACCTCGTCGAAACCGCCGGACGTTGAGGTGGCCGCTCGCCGCATGTGGTAGTCGAGGTCGAAATCCGCATCGCGTTCCCACCGGGGCGGAGCGGGCGGCAGCGACGGCACCACGCGCTGCCGAAACATCGGCAGCTTGCGGCTCAACAGATCGAATCGGGCTCGCACCTCGTCCCAGTCCGGGGACCGTTCCAGGAGCACAACGGATACCACAGTCGACCGCAGTCGCGGATCGCTTTCCATCGCCCAGGTAAAGGCGTCACTGTTACGCATGAAGTTGGTCATGAATCCTCTAGGTAACAACTTAGGAGTCGCGACCGCTCACGTCACCGGATCATTGCCAGACAATGACTTTGGTCCCTGCAACTGGGGCCTTTGGTCTGCGCGGAACTACGGCGTCCCGTTCCTGCCGTCCCAGCCCAACGGCAGCCCGTCCGGGACCGCCGAGGCCGGCGCTGCCGCCCAGCATGGCCTCACATTATGGCTTTGAGGTCCTTTGCCTTTGCGATGTCGTCCCAGTCCACGCCGAGCTCGAGCAGCAGCTCCTCGGTGTGTTGCCCATGCTCGGGGGCACGGGCGGGGGCCGGCGGCGTTTCGTTGAATTGCACCGGCGCCGCGACGATCCGATATTTCTCGCCGTCGGCGTCGACATTCGTCACCATGTAGCCGTTGGGTTCAACTTGCACGTCATTGAGGGTTTCTTTCGGCGTGGCCAGGGCGGCCCACACTCCCGGTTCGTCTTCGAGCACCGTATGCCAATGGGCGAGGTCCTGGCTGGCAAATGCATTAGCGAAAATCGCCGTCGCTTCGGCCGCATTGGCGATCAGATTGCTGGACGGCACGAATCGCTCGTCGGTGGCCAACTCCCCCAAACCCATCCGCTTGCAGAAGCCAGCCCAGAATTTGTCGGGCTGCAGGAAGACCAGCTGAATCCACCTGCCGTCTTTGGTCTTGTACCGGTTCACCAGTGGATTGATGGCCAATCCCGGCGGTGCGCCCGGAATGCCGTCGATGTTGAAGAATTCGGCGGCGCAAATCGACGGCGCGATGGCCCACATCGCTTGGGCTAACAGTGACGAGTCGACGATGCTCGGCTCACCGGTGCGTTCCCGGTGGAAAAGCGCGGCGCACACGCCGCCGGCCAGGGTCGCGCCGCCCTGCAGGTCCCCGAACCCCGGGCCCTGGACGGCGGGCGTTTCGGTCCCGAATGGGGTGAGGGTGTACGCGACCCCGCCGCGCGCCAGGTAGGTAGCGGCGTCGAAGCCGCCGTGATCGCGATCCGGGCCGCGCACCCCGAGCCCCGTGCCGCGGGCGATGATGATCTTCGGATTGAACGCGCGCACGTCCTCGACGGTGAGCCGGGCCCGCTCCAGCGCGCCGGGCAGCCAATTGGTGAGGAAGACGTCCGCACTGGCCAACAGTCGGCCGAACAATTCGCGGCCCGTTTCGGATTTGACGTCGATCGCGATGCTGCGCTTTCCGCGGTTGCCCAATTCCAGGATGAAGTCGGCGTCGACGCGGGCGGCTTCGCGGGTGAAACCGCCAACGACCAACGCCCGTCCCGGATCACCCGAGGTGACGCCTTCCACCTTGATCACGTCGGCGCCCCAGTCCGACAGGGCGGCACCGGCCGACGGCACATAGGTCCACGACGCAAGTTCGACGATCCGAACACCGCTGAGAATGCCTGGCGTACCCATGTTCCTGCCAACCCCCTCGGGTGGTCGCGGTCTTTCTTGCTATTTTAGATATTGTAGTTACTGTAGGGGATACAGTTAACCCGGCCGCAGCTTTCGTGGAAGAGATGCGATGGAGCCGAGCATTGGGCCGATCCCGATCCGCGATGCGGTGCCCCGTGGCGAATTGCCGCGTCGGCCAACTCGCATCACTTCCGAGCCACCCCAGAAACTCTGGTAGCGAACGGCTTTGGGTCTCAGGGCGGAACGTACGCACCGACATGAAGGACGGGCTATGGGCAGGGTGACGGGCAAGGTGGCCGTAATCAGCGGAGCCGCGCGCGGTCAGGGGCGTTCGCACGCACGCATGCTTGCCGCGGAGGGGGCCGACATTATTGCGGTGGACCTGTGTGCGGACATTGAAACCAACGAGTATCCGCTGGCCCGACCGGAGGACCTCGACGAGACCGCGCGACTGGTCGAGAAGGAAGGGCAGCGCGCCTTCACCGCGATCGCCGACGTGCGGGACCGCGTGGCACTGTCTGCCGCCATCGACCAGGGCGTCGCCGAGTTCGGGCATCTCGACGTCGTGGTCGCCAATGCCGGCATCTGCCCGCTCACCGCGGGCCTGCCGCCGCAGGCCTTTGCTGACGCGGTCGATGTGGACCTGCTCGGAGTGCTCAATTTGGTCCACGCCAGCCTCAAACATCTGCAAGCCGGTGCCTCGATCATCGTGATCGGCTCCAACGCGGCGTTCATGTCGTCGATGAACACCTCCGGTATCGATGGCGGGCCCGGCGGAGCCGGCTACGCCTTTGCGAAACTGGCTGCCGCGCACTATGTCAACGACTTCGCCCTGGCACTGTCCAAGTTCTCCATCCGGATGAATGCGGTGCACCCGACTAACGTCAACACCGACATGTTGCACAGCGCGCCGATGTACCGGGCCTTCCGGCCCGATCTGAAGGAGCCGACGCGCGAGGACGCCGAACCGGTTTTCCCATTGGTCCAGGCGATGCCGATCCCCTACGTCGAACCCGAGGACATCAGCGAGGCGGTGCTGTTCCTCGCCTCCGACGCGGCGCGCTACATCACCGGACAGCAGTTGCGGGTGGATGGCGGAGGCTTCCTCAAGGTCAAGCCGTGGTCGGGCGCATGAGGCAGGCAACGCTGATCATGCTGTCCGGCAACGGGAATGGGACGCCGAAGTGAGCGAGACCCAAGAGACTCAGCGCCGTATTTATGCGCTGATGGTGCTGATGAAGGCCGCCGATGACCGGCTTTCCAAGGGCATCGGCAACGGGGAGTTCATGTGCGTGTACTGGCCGTCGCGCGGCCAGGAAGCAATCGCCGCCGCGATGGGCGTCGCCCTGCGACCCGACGACCAGCTCGTGACGACCTACCGCGGGCTGCACGATCTGATCGGCAAAGGCGTTCCGCTCGAAGAGATCTACGGCGAAATGATGGGGCGCACGACCGGCGCCAGCCGCGGCAAGGGCGGCACCATGCACATCGCCAAACCCGAGAAGGGTGTGATGCTTTCGACCGGGATCGTCGGCGCCGGACCGCCGGTGGCGGTCGGGCTGGCGATGTCCGCCAAACGTAAAGGGCTGGACCGCGTCACGGCGGTCAGCTTCGGCGACGGGGCCACCAACACCGGCTCCTTCCACGAGGCGGCCAACATGGCCGCGCTGTGGGATCTGCCGATCGTGTTCGTATGCCAGAACAATCTCTACGCCGAAATGACTCCCACGTCGGACACGATGAAAATCGAGCACGTCGCCGACCGGGCTGCGGGCTATGGCATGCCGGGTGTCCGCGTCGACGGCAACGACCCGCTGGCGGTGAAGGCGGCTTTGGACGAAGCCCTGCAGCGGGCCCGATCCGGGGGCGGCCCGACGTTCATCGAGTGCGTGACATTCCGCTTCCGCGGTCACTACTTTGGTGACCGGATGCCGTACATACCCAAGGAGCAACTGGCCGCGGCGATCGCGGCCGACCCGGTGCCGCGCTTTCGCAAGCACCTCGCCGAGGCCGGCTTCGGCTTCGACGAACTCGACCGCATCGACGACGAGGCGCTGGCGGCGGTGGAATCCGCGTTGCAGACGGTGATGAGTGCTGATGCCCCGTCGATCGACGAACTCGACCGCGACGTGTATGCGACCCCTCTTGAGCACCCGGCGTGAGGAAGTAGGGCGCATGGAAGAAAAAGAGATGACGATGCGCGAGGCGCTGAACCTCGCGCTCGACGAGGCACTGCAAACCGACGACCGAGTGTTCCTGCTCGGTGAGGACATTGCCGATCCCGGCGCGTCCGGACCGACTGCGGGGCTGTCGACGAAGTACGGGCACGACCGGGTGCTGGACACGCCCATCTCGGAAGCCGCGATCGTCGGTGCGGCGATCGGCGCCGCGATCGACGGGATGCTTCCGGTCGCCGAGATCATGATCATGGATTTCATCGGTATCGCCGCCGACCAGCTGATCAACAACGCCGCCAAGCTGCGATTCATGACCGCGGGCCGCACGACCGCCCCCATCACGATCCGCACCCAGGTCTACGCCGGGCTGGCCACCGGCGCGACGCACTCGCAGAGCCTCGAGGCGTGGTTCATGCACATTCCCGGGATGAAGGTGATCGTGCCCTGCACCCCGCGCGACGGCAAAGGCCTGCTGACATCGGCCATCTTCGATCCGGACCCGTGCCTGTTCATCGAGACGATCCGCCTGCAAGGCAAGAAGGGGCCCGTCCCCACCGAACCCGGATTCTCGATTCCCTTGGGTCAGGCCGACATCAAGCGGCCGGGGACCGACGTCAGCCTGATCAGCTACGGGCGCAGCGTGCACGACGCGCTCGCGGCCGCGGCCACACTCGGCGAACGGGGCGTCAGCGCCGAGGTCGTCGATCTGCGCACCCTGGTCCCGCTCGACGTGGAGACGATCGTCGAATCCGCCCGCCGTACCCGAAGAGCCGTAATCGTGCACGACGCGGTGCAATTCGCCGGGCCGGGGGCCGAGATCGCCGCGATCCTGCAGCACGAGTTGTTCGGCGAGTTGGCCGCGCCCATCGAGCGAGTAGCCGCCAGGTTCGTCCCCAACCCGGCGGCGGCCGCGCTCGAGGCGCAGGTGTACCCGTCGCCGGCGCGCATTGCCGAAGCGGCGCTCGCCACCTTACAGAACGCTAAAGTCCATGGCTGACTTCATCATTCGTATTCCTCGGGTGTCGGTGGCTGTGTCGGAAGCTGAGCTCACCGACTTTCTCGTCGATACCGGGGAGCACGTCGACGAGGGCACGCCACTGTATGTGATCGCCACCGAGAAGGCGGAATCAGAAATCGAAGCCGGAGCTTCGGGCACCGTGCAGTGGACGGGCCAGATCGGGACCACCTACGACATCGGCGCCGAAATCGGCGTCATCATCTCTTAACGAAAGGTACTGAAGGCATATGGATCTCAACGAGACCCGCGAGAGAATCGTCTACGAAAAAGAGGGCCCGATCGCGCGTGTCACGCTGAACTGGCCAGAGAAGGCCAACGCGCAGGACCAGAAGCTGGCCGAAGAGGTCGACGCCGCGCTGCTGGACGCGGACCGTGACTACGACATCAAGGTGCTGATCCTCAAGGCCAACGGCAAGGGGTTCTGCTCGGGACACGCCATCGGCAACAACGCCGTCGACTACCCGTCCTTTGTTGAAGCGGCCGCGGTGATGGGCACACCCTGGAAGCCGCAGACCGACCTGTTCGTCAAGCCGATTCTGAATCTGTGGGAGTTCTCCAAACCGACCATCGCCGCGGTGCACGGCTACTGCGTCGGCGGGGGCACGCACTACGGGCTGACCACCGACATCGTCATCGCCGCCGAGGACGCCTACTTCTCCTACCCGCCGCTGCAGGGCTTCGGGATGCCTTCGGGTGAATGCTCCATCGAGCCATGGGTCTTCATGAACTGGCGGCGCGCGGCGTACTACCTCTACCTGGCCGAGGTCATCGACGCCAAGAAGGCCCTCGAGTTCGGTCTGGTCAACGAGGTCGTGCCCCGCGACCAGCTGGAAGCGCGCGCCGAAGCCATCGCGCGACACATCGCCCAGGCGCCGTTGACGACACTGCTCGCGACCAAGGCCAACCTGAAGCGCGCCTGGGAGCTGATGGGCATGCGGGTGCATTGGCAGAGCTCCAACGATCTGGTCGCGCTCGCCTCGGTCAGCAGGGATGTGCAGCAACTGATTCAGACGGTCTTCAAGGACAAGGTGTTGCCGTCCGAGCAGGCTCGGCGGCAGGCGGCTGCGGCGGCCTCATCGACCGACGGCGCACCCACCGCGACTTAGGTTTTCAGGGGCCTGCTGGTGAATATCGCCGACCACGCGACCGCGGCTCCGCAGTCGCCGGCGCTTCTCATCGACGGTGACGAGATCTCGTACGGCGAGCTGTATGCCAGAAGCCAGCGGGTCGCCGCGGTACTGCATGATGCCGGGCTGCGCCGCGGCGACGGCGTGGCCCTGATCTTGCCGAACCGGCCCGAGTTCTTCGAAATCACCTGGGGTTGCCAACTTTCCGGGCTCTACTACACCGCGGTCAACACGCACTTCACTCCCGACGAAGTCGCCTACGTCATCGACGATTCCGACGCGAAGGCGGTCTTCGTGGACTCCTCGATGGCCGAGCTGGCCGCGCACGTCCGCGCCGTGAACGCGGCCGTCAAGGTGCACATCGTAGTGGGGGGAAGCCTTCCGGGCTGGGATTCCTATCAGGACGCCTTGGGCGCGGCAGGCGACGCGCCGCCGGTGTCGGACGGATCCGAGATGCTGTACTCGTCGGGCACCACGGGCCGGCCCAAAGCCGTGCGCCGGGTGCTGCCGGCCGACGGCAACGGCTCGTGGGCACAATCGGTGCTGGAGATAGCGCTGACCCGCGGCTACAGGATGGACCGATCCAGCGTGTACCTGTCCCCCGCGCCGATGTACCACGCCGCCGGGATCAATTACACGATGGCGGTCAACCGGGTCGGCGCCGCGTCGATCATCATGCGCAAGTTCGACGCCGAAACCGTGCTGCGGCTCATCGAGACCTACCGGGTCACCCACGCCCAGTTTGTGCCCACCATGTTTGTCCGCATGCTCAAGCTGCCCGAGGCGGTCCGGCAGAAGTACGACGTCTCGAGTTTGCGGTGCGTGATCCACGCCGCCGCCCCGTGCCCGGTGGACGTCAAACACCAGATGATGGACTGGTTTGGGCCTATTCTTTACGAATATTACGGCGGCACTGAGGGATTCGCCGGCACCACGATCGGCCCGCAAGACTGGCTCGCCCACCCCGGCTCGGTCGGCATACCGATGGCCCCGGTGCACGTGGTCGGCGACGACGGACAGGAGCTTCCCGTCGGGGAGTCTGGAGAGCTTTACTTTGAGGGTGGACCCGCCTTCGAGTACTTCAAGGACCCAGCCAAGACCGCCTCGGTGTCCAACGAACACGGGTGGCGCTCGTTGGGCGACATGGGCTACGTCGACAAGGACGGGTACATGTACCTGACCGACCGATCCACGTTCATGATCGTCTCCGGCGGCGTGAACATCTACCCGCAAGAGGCGGAGAACCTGTTGGTCATGCATCCCAAGCTGGTCGACGCGGCGGTGTTCGGTGTCCCCAACGACGAGTTCGGCGAGGAAGTCAAGGCCGTCGTACAGCCGATCGACGGAGTTACACCCGGACCCCAGCTAGAGGCCGAGCTCATCGAATACTGCCGGGCTCACCTGGCGGGCTACAAATGCCCGCGCACAGTCGAATTCGACCCGGAGCTGCCCCGGGACCCGAACGGCAAGCTCTACAAGAGGCGCATCCGCGAACGCTATTGGCAGGGCCGGGCGTCACGGATCCTATGAGCGAGGAAATGTCATGACCAACGTGAACTGGACTCCTCTTCCGGTGCCGTGGGCGGTGCAAGCCGCCGATCGGATTCCCAAACAGCGGTACTACGACCCCGAGTTCTACGCGCTGGAAAACGAACTGCTATGGCCGCGGGTGTGGCAGATGGCATGCCGGCTGGAAGAGATCCCCAAACCGGGCGACTACGTCGAGTACGAGATCCTCGACGAGTCCATCATCGTGGTCCGGCTCGACGCGGACACAGTGCGCGCCTACCACAACGCCTGCCGCCACCGCGGGGTAAAGCTGGTGGAGGGCAACGGGAATCGACGCACCTTCGTGTGCCCGTTTCACGGATGGTGTTGGGGCATCGACGGACGCAACACGTTCGTCCTGAGGCCCGAAGAATTCGACGAGCACAACCTGGACCCCGACGATCTTCGCCTCGTCTCGGTTCGGTGTGAGCTCTGGGGCGGGTGCGCGTGGATCAACCTCGACGACGACGCGCCGCCATTGCGTGAGTGTTTCGAGCCGTTCGCGTCGATCTATGACGCCTGGAAGGTGGAGTCGCTGCGCGTCGAGTGGTGGGAGTCGTGCCGGCTGCCGGTCAACTGGAAGCTGGCAACGGCGGCCTTCATGGAGGGCTATCACGTCCCGCAGACCCATCCCCAGCTGCTGCCTTCGAGCATGCCGAAGTCGCCGGCGGCACCGGGACTCATCCGGACCAACCTGTACTTCATGCGCACACTCGGCGAGGGCATGGCCGGCATGACGCACGAGAACGACGTCCGGATCGCCGAAGGACTGCAGGACCTGGAGTTGCCGTCCGATCCGGCCGAGGCGATGGCCGTCTGGCGCCGAACCCTCAACGACGCCATCGTGCACTGGCATCGCGCCCGCGGCTGCGAGATGCCCGACCTCAACGAGCTTGCGCAACGCGGCATCACCGAGGCGATCAATTTCGCCTTCCCGCACTACTTTGTGCTGCCGCAGTACAGCAGCGCCTCGTCGTACCGGATCCGGCCGCTAGGTCCCGAGGAGACACTATTCGAGATCTGGTCGCTCACCCGCATCCCACCGGACCACGTCACTGACAAGCCGACGCCACCGGTACCGATGGCACCCGACGACCCACGCTGGCCGCCGATCCCCGCCCAGGACTTCTCCAATCTGCCCAAGCAGCAAAAGGGCCTGCACTCCAAGGGGTTTGAGTACATGCGATTGTCCAGCCGAATCGAGGGGTTGATCTCGAACTTCGAACGCGTCATCGACGGCTTCCTCGCCGGTCTGCCGTACGACGCGCTGGTACCCGCAATCCAGAAGACAAACACCACCATCGATGTGCCCATGGTGGACTTGGGCTTCACTTCGGCGGTCGGCACGGAGGCACGGTGAATAGCATCAGTTGGGACCGGTCGGTCGACCTGCTCATTGTCGGCAGCGGCGGCGGTGGCCTGGTGGCCGCGCTGGCGGCGCTCGATTCCGGGATCGAACCGCTGGTCATCGAAAAGCAGTCTCTGGTAGGGGGTTCCACCGGACTGTCCGGAGGCATGGTGTGGTTGCCGAACAACCCGCTGATGCGCGCGGACGGAATCGCCGACTCGCACGAGGACGGGCTGGCGTACTTCGACGACGTGGTCGGCGACATCGGGCAGCCCTCCTCGCCGGCACGCCGCGAGATGTTTCTGACCGCGGGCTACGAGATGATCACCTTCCTGCTGCGCAAGGGTGTTCGGCTAGTGCGGTGCCCCGGCTGGAGCGACTACTACCCGAATAACAAGGGCGGCAACGAAGCCGGCCGCGCGATCGAGGGCATCCCGTACAACGCCGCCGCACTGGGCAACTGGAGCGACAAGGTGCAGCCCTCGATGGCCAAGAGCTACGGCGGGTTCGTGCTCAAGACGAATGAGCTGCGCGCGGTGCAGTACTTCAATCGTTCGCCGCGGGCCTTCGCCACGGCGACGAAGGTGTTCGCGCGTACCCGGGTGGCCAAGCTGCGTGGTCAAGAACTGCTCACCAACGGCGCCTCGCTCATCGGTCAGATGCTCAAGGCACTCATCGACCTGCGCACCAACCCGCCGATCTGGACCGACGCCGCCATGCAGGACTTGATCGTCGACGACGGCCGGGTCATCGGTGCGCGCGTCACTCGTAACGGCGCGTCGGTGAATATCGAGGCGCGCAAGGGTGTCCTGCTCGCTGCCGGCGGCTTCAGCCGCAACGCGGACATGCGCCGCCGCTATAGCGGCGATCAGCCCAATGACGCACGGTGGTCGATCGCGAACGCGGGCGACACCGGCGAGGTGTTGGAGGCCGCGATCCGCCTTGGCGCGAAGACCGACCTGATGGACGAGGCCTGGTGGCTGCCTTCGATTTTCATCGCGGACGGAGGTGACGCCGCGCGGGCACTCGGCAGCGGTCGGCAGCGGCCCGGCGCCATCTACGTCGACGGCACCGGCAAGCGATTCTGCAACGAATCGAACTCCTACGTCGAGGTCGGCAAGGCGATGTACGCCAACAAGGCGGTGCCGTGCTGGATGGTCTTCGACGAGGGTTACATCCGTCGCTACGTCTCGGGAGCGAATCCGTTCAAGAAGCGCAGCCTCCCCGAAGAACTGATCGAGCGGGGCGCGGTCCTGCGCGGAAGCACCATCGCCGATCTCGCGCGCCAGATGGAGGTCCCGCACGACACCCTCGAGCAGACGGTCAAGCGCTTCAATGGTTTTGCGGCCAAGGGCCTCGACCCCGATTTCGGGCGCGGCCAATCGGCGTACAACGACTGCCTGGGCGATCCGGGATACCGCACGAATGCCGCGGTCGGGCCGCTCGACCGGGCACCCTACTACGCCACCAAGGTTGTTCCCGCCGACGTCGGAACATGTGGCGGGCTGATCGCCAACGAGTACGCACAGGTCCTCGACGAGAACGACCGCGTGATCGAGGGTCTATACGCGACGGGCAACATCACCGCGACGGTGATGGGCCGAAACTATCTCGGAGCCGGTGGAAGCATCGCCTACACGATGGTCTTCGGCTATGTGGCCGCCCGCCACGCCGCCGGTTCCTACTAACGGCGAGCAGACGCGAAATCCCCTAAATCCTCGGTGTGTCGCGGACTTTTACGTCTGCTCGCCCTCGATGAATTCGCGCGGCTTCATGCCCGACTTCTTGAGCTCCTCCCGCCGCGCCTGAACATCGGACGCGGCGCCGACCATGTTGGTCAAGATGTGGCTGACCTGCAGATGCACCCGCATTCCCATCAGTTCCCAGGCACGCTTCACGTTGCTTTTCACCGCCATCAGCGTGGTCAACGGGATCTGCGCGATCTTGCGCGCCATCTCCTCGACGGTGTCCTCCAGGTCTTCGCGCGCCACCACCCTGTTGAGCAGGCCCCAGTCGAGGGCCTGCTGCGCGGACAGCGTCGGCGCCAATAGCAGCCAGTCCATGGTTCGATGCCAGTTCATCAGCAACCAGGGCTCGATCATCGTGTGACCGCCGGGCTCACCGAGGCTCTGGGCAAGCGGCATCTGGAAATACGCGTCCTCAGACGCCACGCAGAAGTCCGTCAGCAGGCCGAGGTAGATCCCGCCTCCCATGCAGTAACCGTGGATCTGGGAGATCGTTGGCTTGGGAAACTCCCACAGATACAGCGTCGGCCACAGGAATAAGTCCGCCGTGCCCTTGTACAGGTCCTCGAATGTGTTTCCGAAATCGGGATAGGGGTTTTCGTCGGGTCCCCAACGGGCGACATGCCCGCCGCAGAAGCCCTTTCCGTTGGCCTTGAGGATGACGACCTTGATCTCCTTGTCGCGGTCGGCCTCGTGCAGGCACTCGTCGACCTCGGTGACCAGCACCGCATCCTTGGTGTTGGCCTTGTCCACCCGATTGAGGATGATCCGTGCGATCGGTGGTTCACGCTCATAGATGACCGCTTCGAGGACGCGCCGTTCCATCCCCGTGACACTACCCGAAACCGGGTGGCGGCTACAGCGAGCGGCTGATGATTTCTTTCATGATTTCGCTTGTGCCGCCGTAGATCTTGGCGACTCGCGCCGCCGCATAGGCGCGCGCGATGGGGTACTCCATCATGTAGCCGTAACCACCGAAGAACTGCAGGCACCGGTCGACGACGTCCACCGCCTTGTCCGCGGCGATCAGCTTGGCCATCGACGCGATCGCCGGGTCGTTATTGCCATCGATGTACTGCTGGACGCAGAAGTCGACGGTGGTCTTGATCGACAGCGTCTCGGCTTTGAGCTGCGCGAGCTCAAACCTGTTGTGCTGGAACTTGATCAACTGCCGCCCGAACGTTTCCCGGTGTTTGGTGTAGCGGATCGCTTCGAGCACTGCGCATTCCGCCATGCCGGCGGCTGCGCGGCGATGACGAGCCGCTCGCGCGCCAGCTGCTCCATCAGCTGATAGAAGCCCAGCCCTTCCTTCTCCCCGAGCAGGTTCTCCACCGGCACCCGCATGTCCGAGAAGAACAACTCGCGGGTGTCTTGACCATGCTGGCCGATCTTGTCCAGGACTCGTCCCCGCTCGAATCCCGCAAGGTTGTCGTCGGTTTCGGCGACGATCAGCGACGTTCCCGCGGCGCCGGCCGCAGGATCGGTCTTGGTGACGATGATCAGCAGATCACAGTGAGACCCGTTGGAAATGAACGTCTTCGAACCGTTGATCACGTAATGCGAGCCGTCACGAACCGCGGTGGTACGTATCCTGCAGGTCAGACCCGGCGCCCGGTTCGGTCATCGCGATCGCCAGCACCGATTCCCCGCTGATGATCTTGGGCAGCCAGCGCTGCTTCTGCTGTTCGCTGCCGTAGGTGTTGATGTAATGCGCGCCGATCGGCGAGTGCACGATCCAACCCGACGCGGTGTCGTTGGCCAGCGTCTGCTCCTCGGCGACAATCGCCGAAAAACCGAAATCACCTCCCGCGCCGCCGAACCGCTCGGGCAGGTCCAGCCCGAGCAACCCCGCATCGCCGAGCTTGTTCCAGTACTTGCGGTCGACCTGATGCTCTCGGGCCCAACGTTCTTGGTTCGGGGTCGCTTCCTTCGCCAGGAATTCGGCAGCGTGCTTACGCAGTTCGCGATGCTCGTCTGTTTCCCAGCTCGCGCGGTATGTCGGAAAAAGCTCGGACATTGACACCCCTTGATTTCACCCGCTCGAATATCGGTCAGGTTGGGATAATTTTCAGGTCCGCGGCCGCTATTTCGGCGAATAGGACAAATGCGTTACAGGCCGCAAGAATGGTATTCCGTATTTCCGCTGCGATGACCAGTGGTCACGCTCGCGCCAGCAGCCACGCGTGACCGCCGCCCTCACCGGCGTCGACGAGTTCAAGTTCGGCGAATGCGGCGGGTAACTCGCCCGCTACCGCGCGAAACGCTCCCGGGCTGGCCCCTATCTCGCCGACTTCGCTGAGCACCGCGATCGCCAATAACCCGCCAGGTGCCAGGCGCTCAAGGATTGCCCGGTCGAGGCGGCGGTCTCGGAATTTGTGGCAGACGATGACGTCGACGGGTCCGCCGGGCGGCAGACCTTCGTCAAGGTCGACGACGTCAAACCGGCACCGCTCGTCGACCCCGCTGCGCCGGGCCAGATCGCGTGCCTGGCTGATGGCCACCGCCGAGATGTCCAAACCCACAACATCCAGGCCACGCAGCGCCAGCCAGACGCTGCCGAGCCCTCGGCCGCAGGCCAAATCGAGTGCCTTTCCGCTGACGGGAAATGCCTCGGCGTAGGCCGCGAGCAAGCTCGGAGGCCCGACCGCGTCGGCCTGCGCCGGTGGCAGGCTTGCGTACCGCTCGTCCCAGCGGTGCCGATCCTCGCCGGTCACACGCGTCACCCTACGGCTCGCGTTTTGCGCTGATCAACCGCTGTCGGACGGTCGGAATCGGTAGAGTCTCAGCTCTGTTGGGTGCCGAGGATTGGCCGCTGGTACACCGCGAGCCTGAGTTCGCGGCGGTTCGCGCTGCGCTTGATGGGCACAGCAACTTCCGCGGCATCGTGGTGGTGGGTAACGCCGGTGTCGGAAAGACCACGCTGGCCCGCCAAGTCACCGAGTCGTTGCCGAACCGCGTGCGATGGGTCGCCGGAACGGCGTCGTCACGTGGCATCCCCCTGGGTGCTTTCGCTCACCTTGTCGGGTTGGCCACCGCGCGCGACCCGATGGCGTTCCTGGCCAGTGCCCGTGACGCGTTGACCGCCGAGGCCGGCACCCTGCTGGTTGTCGATGACGCGCATTTGCTGGATGAATTGTCTGCGATGCTGCTGCACCAGCTGGCGCTCGACGGATCCGTGCGCATGGTGGTCAACGTCCGAGCCGGTGAAGGGGTGCCCGACGCCATTACCTCGCTGTGGAAGGACGACTATCTGCAGCGCCTCGATCTGGGGCCATTCAGCAGGGATCAATGCGTCGGGCTGATTGAGCAGGCGCTCGGTGGGCCCGTGGAGGGGATGAGCGCGGATTTGATGTATCGCGACTCCGGCGGCAACGCGCTGTTCGTGCGCCACCTGGTGGCTGCCGCGACGGAGGCGGGCACGTTGCGACGGGTCCGTGGCGTTTGGCAGCTGCGGGGACGGGGCGCGGTCAGCCCGGAGCTCGCGTCGTTGGTTGACGAACGGGTCGATCAGCTGCCAGACGACGTGGCGCATGCGTTGGGGCTCTTGGCGTTGTGCGAACCCCTTGATCTGGACACGTTGACCGCCCTGGTCGGGGCCAACGCAGTCGAGCAGGCCGAGACACGAGGAATGATCCGCATCGCCGCGGACCGCGAAGTCGGCCTCGAAGTCGTCGAGGTGCGGTTCAATCATCTGTTGCTCGCCGATGTCATGCGCCGACGCCTCGGCGTGGCCGCCGCCCGCCGATTGCGCGGTGAACTCGTGCGGGCGTTGCGCGACAAGCCGATCCGCGGGCCCAGCGAGCGGATCAGGTTGGCCGAACTCACCCTTGATAGCGACGTGACCCCCGACGTCGACCTACTGGTGGCGGCAGCCCAGGACGCCATCGCCTTGACCGACATCATCTTGGGCGAGCGGCTGGCGCGCGCGGCGGTCGACCGCGGCGCCGGTCTGGGCGCTCGTGAGCTGTTGGCGCGGTGTCTGTTGTGGCAGGGCAAGGCCGGCGAGGCCGACGACGCGTTCGCCGGAATCGACCCCGACACGATGGACGAGGCCGAGCTGCTCGGTTGGGCGACCGTTCGTGTTCTCAATCTTCAAGCGCTGAAGGGCGATGCCCAGGCGGCCGAACAGGTCATCGAATTGCTGCGCGAGCGGATCCGCAGCGCCGAACTGCTGCGCGGCGTGGACGCGCTGGCGGCGGCGTCTGCGGCGTTTGCCGGCAGGTTGGAGGACGCGGTCGAAGCTTCCCGGCGAGAGCTCAGCGCTCCTGCCGGGCCGCCGGCCGCGTTGGGATGGGCGGTTTTCGCCGGCGGCCTGGCACTGGGACTGATGGGTCGTGGCGAGCAGGTTGCCGCGCTGGCCGAGCGCGGCAGGGAGATCGAAGGCCAGATCGATGGCGTGCTGCGACATCTGATGGCCTTCGCCGAGGTGCGTGCCCTGCTCTTGATGGGTGATTTCGACGCCGCCGAGAAACGCTGCATCGACACCGGGCAGATCTCGGCACCCAGCCAATACCTGAGCTGGGGGCTTGCCACCATGCTGGCCGGCGCCGTCGACCTCGCCAACGGTCACTTCGTCACGGCGGCATCGCGGATGGAACAGACCGTCGCGGCGCTGAGTACCGAATCGGGCATCTGGTGGACGGTTCCCAGACTGGTTTTGGCTCAGGCTTACTGCGTGCTGGGGCGCCCCGATGACGCCGCCACGCTCATTGCAGAACTCCGAATGAGCCCCGACGCACACCATGCGGTGTGGCGGCCACAAGTGCGCATCGCCGAAGCGTGGCTAGCCGCGGCGCAGGGCAACGTCAGCGGTGCCATCGCGGCGGCGACGGATGCCGCCGCGGTGGCCGACCAGGGCGGCCAGCTGGCGGTCGAGATGCTGGCTCTGCACGACGCGGCCCGATTTGGAGACCGCACATGCCTGCAACGTCTGATCGACGTCGCCGGGCGCGTGGACGGCCGCTTAGCGCGCGTGCACGCCGCCTACGCGAAGGCGCTTCTCGACTGCGACGCGGCGGCCGTAGCCGCGGCAGGCGCACAGTTCGAACAAATCGGGGCGCTGCTGTCGGCCGCCGACGCGGCCGCACAGGCCGCCGAGATGTTCCGCGGCCGCGACGATCGGCGCAACGTCAATGAAGCCGCGGCGACCGCCGACCGCATCGCCGGCGCCTGCGGTGGTATTCAGACCCCGGCTCTGGTCGCCGCCGCGCAACCGCTACCGCTGAGTGCGAGGGAACGGGAAATCGCCACGCTGGTGGCGGCAGGGCTGAGCACCCCGGAGATTGCCGAGCGGCTGACACTGTCGCCGCGAACGGTCGAAGGGCACATCTACCACGCCTGCACCAAACTCGATGTTCCCGATCGCAAATCGTTGGCGGCATTCATGCGCAGCACTGCTCGTACCTGACTGACGCAAACGGACCGCGTAACAACTTACGTACGTGCCCCGCACCACCCCGAGTTGTGAACATGAGCGGTAACGCGCCGGTTATTACCCCTTTTTGGGTCCCCGAACCCGCTGCCGGGCTGTTGAGGCGCCGCGTAGCGCAGCTGTCTGGATGGGCGAAAACGCGTAGCCGCCTACGGATGTGCGCCACCGCAACACCGCCATATCGTCACTTCATCACGTGCAAGACCGACGCTAAGACCGACCCAGAGACCAACACCGCTCACGAGGGGTTCAGCCTGACGGCCCATCTGGCAGGCTGCGCGGCGGTCGCCGTCACCGCCGCCTTCCGGCGGTGACGGCGACCGATCATCAATGCGCGACGGCAGCAAAATAGGAGAAAACACCATGGTGGTTCTGCCTCAACCTGGCCCTAACGAATCGACAACGCGTGACCCCGACAGGGCCGCCGTGCTGGTGCGGTACACGTTGCTGGGTGCCGCCATCAATGGATTCTTGCCGGGGGCGCCCGAGTCACTTGACCGCGGCCGCCGCGCCACGGTTGCCGCGGACTTTTTACTTCGCTTCCACAGCAACTGAATCCAGATACTGCCGCGCGTGCCAGCGGTCCCGTTTTCTGGACATCTGTCTGTATCTGAGGTCTCCAAGCAGGGGCGGAACTGCCGAGGAGCGAAACCTACCGCGCCTCGAAAGGGGTTTCTGACGCGCAAATCCCCTGTTTCGGGCGGGCAGGGCAGGGCGTTGTCGGTCGCGTAACCGATTTCCTACACTGGACGAGTGTCTAGAGAAGCGGCTTCTTCTGCTGACGCCACCGGCGCTGGTGCTGGCCGCCGCTCGGACCGTCGGCCGGGGCAGACGATCCGCAAGGTGCTCGACGCCGGCCTCGAGGAATTGCGCGAGACTTCGTACGCCAACCTGACGATGCGCGCGGTCGCCAGCCGCGCCGGGGTGTCGCCGGCTAGCGCGTATACCTACTTTCCGTCGAAGAGTGCGCTGGTCGCGGCGGTGTACCTTCGACTTCTGCAGGCACTTCCGCTACACACCGATGTGAACGACACCACCAAAACACGCGTGAGCGCGACCATGCGGGATATGGCGATCGTGGTCGCCGACGAACCTGAGTTGACCACCGCGTGCGGCGCGGCCTTGATGGCAGACGATCCCGCGGTCAAGCCGCTGCGCGAGCAGATCGGCGACGAGGTGTCCAGGCGGATCGGTGCCGCCCTGGGGCCGGGGTGGCCGCGCGCGGTGAAATCGACTCTGCAAATGACGTTTTCCGGCGCCCTGATGACGGCCCGGTTTGTCAGCTACGACGAAATCGCGGGGCAACTCGACGAGGCAGTCAACCTCATTCTGGGCGCATCCGTTGCGTGAAAGACAATCAACGAACTTCGAGGAGTTTCATGGATGACAGCGGCTTCAATCTGTCAACGGTGTTCGCGACACTGGCGAAAACACTTCCCGATCATCGTGCACTGATTTGGCGGGACCGCGAGTGGACGTACGCACAACTGGACGCCCGCGTCGACGGGGTCGCGCACTACCTCGCGTCCGCGGGCTTGGGATGTCACACCGAACGTGATCGCCTGCAGGGCCACGAGTCTGGCCAGGATCACGTCGGACTGTACTTGCGCAACGGCAACGAATACCTGGAATCGATGATCGGCGCCTATCGGGCCCGGGTCGCGCCGTTCAACGTCAATTACCGCTACGTCGAAGCCGAACTGGTCTATCTGCTCGACAACGCTAAAGCCCGCGCGCTGGTGTACAGCGCCGAATTCGCGCCACGGGTCGCGGCGATCCGCGACCGACTCCCCCACCTTGAATTTCTCATTCAGGTGTCCGACCACAGCGGCCAGCCTCTGCTGCCCGGCGCCGTCGACTACGAATCGATCGTCGCCACACCACCACCCGCGAGCGGAATGCCCACGCCCAGTGGAGATGACCTGTACATTCTCTACACCGGCGGCACCACGGGACTGCCCAAGGGTGTGCTGTGGCGTCAGCACGACATCTTCGTTTCCTCAATGGGCGGAAGAACTTTCGGCAGCGATGACGCGTTGGCGTCGTACGACGAGCTTGCCGAACGCGCGAGACAAGCAGCCGGGTTCGCCTCGCTGCTGCTGATCCCGCCGTTCATGCACGGAGCGGCCCAGTGGGGTGCGTTTCAGATCATGACGATGGGTGGTTGGGTGGCGATTCCCGACGACGTTGAAACATCCGGGCCGACCAAATTCTGGCGCTGGCGGAACGCGAACGAGTCATGAGCATCCCGGTCGTCGGCGATGCGATCGCACGCCCACTGGTCGACGAGATCGAGCGGGGAAGCTACGACTTGTCGGGTCTGGTCTCGATCAGCAATGGCGGCGCTCCACTCACCCCCGCCGTCCGAAACCGGATAGCCGCCGCGCTGCCGCACTTGCTGATCATCGACGCCGTGGGCGCCTCGGAGTCGGGTATGCAGATGAACACAATGTCCACGGGGTCCGGGCCGAACACCATGGCTACCTTCAATCCAGGCTCCGAAACCGCCGTTGTCGCAACCGATTTCAGTCGGGTCCTGGGTCCCGGAAGCGATGAAGGATGGTTGGCGCGCCGCACGCTGATTCCGTTGGGCTACCTCGGCGACGCCGAGAAGACGGCCCGCACGTTCCCCGTTATCGACGGTGTGCGTTGGTCGGTGCCCGGTGACCGGGCCCGATTCCTCGCCGATGGCCGCATCGAGCTTCTCGGCCGTGATTCCGTCACCATCAACTCAGGTGGCGAGAAGATCTTCGCCGAGGAAGTGGAGGCCGCGATGGCAGAGCACCCCGACGTCTACGACGTGGTGGTGGCCGGGCGCCCATCCGAGCGCTGGGGCAACGAGGTAGTAGCGATCGTGCAGCTTCGCGAGGGGCGCGATCCCTCGGACGACGAGCTGCTGGATACCTGCCGGCAGCATGTCGCGCGCTACAAACTGCCGAAGGCCATCATCCGCACCGCCAAAGTGCAACGGTCCCCGGCCGGCAAAGCTGACTATCGCTGGGCGAAAGAGGTTGCCGTCGAAAGCCTTTCCAGCACAGCAGACTCCGGAAGCTGACCGGTCCTATTGCCGTCGCGCTGATGTTTCCTAGTTTGCACGGCACGGCCGTTATGATGCAGCCATGCGCAGTCACGGCTGGGCAGGCAATACGCCCGCCTCTGACGAGGAGGCGATCGAGCGCATCCTGGACGCCGCGGACAAGATAATCGGCGAGCGCGGGTCAGCGATGCGGATCGCCGATGTGGCGCGGACGCTCGGCGTGACGCGCCAGACCGTCTACCGCTACTTTCCCGGCACCGAAGCGTTACGGGTGGCGACCGCGATGCGATCGGCCGACGGCCTTCTCGACCAATTGGCGACCCACGTCAAAGGACTGACCGATCCGGTCGTCGCGGTCACGGAAGGTGTGGCGTTCGCCATCGAACAATTGACGTCCGACAACCAGCTCGAACCCGTACTCAGTCAACGCGACCGCGCCGGCCGGACCGTATCGATCGCGTCGGATACCGCCATAACGTTCGGGCGCTCGATGCTGCATCGCTACGACGTGGACTGGGCGCAATACGGTTTCGACGAGGCGGGCCTCGACGAACTGGCGGAGTTCTGCCTACGGGTGGTGCATTCCTTCCTTGCCGACCCGGGTCGACCGCCGCGCAGCGGCGCCGATCTGCGCCGCTATCTGACCCGATGGATCGGGCCCGCGATCGCCTATCCCCAGGTGGCGCGTGCGATGGGCGCGCTTCCCGGCCCGCAGCCGCGGGCCCGGCGCAGCTCATCAGCGGCGTCCTGAGCCATCGCCACCCGGCGAACCCGCAGGTCGGCGGTTACAGTCGGCGATTGTGACCGGCGCACCGGCCCCGCCCCCTGGAGGTTGCCGACCGAACTCTCTGGGCCCATAACGCATCCCATCGAATTCGACCTGAGTGGTTGATTCGCTCGCCAGCTTCGGCAATCCTCAACGGAGGCTTGAGCCGAAGGAGGAGTAGACGTGGCTGGTCTGGGACAGATCGCATTGAACAGCGCACCCTTTTTTGGTGGCGCAATGCTGGCCATCGCGGCCGGGCAATTCAGGGGCCCGAACTTTCGTGGGCTGATCAAAGAGGACATGGACCTGCTGGATCGGCTCCCACCGGACGCCACCACCAGACGTGCCGACCTGCAACGCACCATCGATGCACGCATCGACGACCTGGTCGACGCCACCGACAGGACCCGCGCGTTGCGTAGGGCCGCAGTGTCGTACCAGGGCAATTGGCGCGACATTGTGCTCTTCCTCTGCGCGCTGCTGTTCACCATCGTCTGGTGGGAGGTCGACCACCACCGGTCCAATTGGCTGCCGATGTTCATCCTGCTGATCGTGCTGTCGGTGGTGGCCGCGATCTACGCACTGCGCGGGGTGCTGCGTGCCGCCAGTTCGTTCGTGCGCCGTCAGGCTCGAGACTGAGGAGGGCAAGCAGTGGTGGATGGGCAACCCACGCCGGTCGGCGACGTCGGCAGCGTGGCCTTCGACGTCGCCGACCGATTGGCGATCATCAACTTGTTCGGTGCCTACGCATACTTCTACGACCTCAACGAGCTGGATAACTTCCGCGCCTTGTTCACCGAGTCACCGGAGCTTGGCTTACGCCTGCTTGACGGCACCACGCTCTCGCAGGGCGTCGATACGGTGATGGAATTGCTTGCGTTAAGGAAAGGCGAGTTCGCTGCGCAGAACAACCAACGCCGCCACGCGCTGAACTCCTTCTGGTTTGACAGCCAAAGCGCCGAGGAAGCGACCGGCCGCTGTTATTTCCAGGTATTCGCAGTCCAGGACGGCGGCCCACCCGCACCCGACCTGACCGGCTGCTACGAGTTCACCGCGGCCAAGCAGGACGGGGTGTGGAGATTCAGCCGCTGGTTCCTAGAGATCGACCAGGCCCAACTCTAAAATCAAAAGCCACGGGCGGCGCCCTCAAGGATTTCAAGTGCGGCATTGATGTTCGGCATGATGGTCGGGCCGTAGCTGCTCACCACCTGGCCGAGCGCCCGCGCGACATGTGGACCGACGGCAGCGGCAGCGAGAACTTCCTCGGCCAGGACGATCCCATTAACCACGTGCGCGGCGCTCAAACGGCCGTCCTGGGTCACCTCGTACCGCCAGTCGCCGATCTGGATCCGCTCCGGTTGCGATCGGAACAAGCCTTTTCGGGCCGGCGTGAGCACGACGCCCGGCAGTCCGCAAAACACCTGAACCACCAGTCCAACTCCGGCGGGCCCGGCCAGGGCCGCCCCGACAGCGCGGCTGACGCGTTCGTGTTCGTAATCGCTCATCAATCACGCTTAATCGCTCATGGGAAGCACGAAGGACGGCGCGATCGTTTGCGGCTCACCGTTGCGCCGCACCGCCGTTCCCGCCACGTAGAACTCCACCGTGTGATGTCCCCACGCATAGTTGGAGATGGCGAAATGCACGCCCACTACCCCGGTTCCACCGTCTCGCTCGGCCTCGCTCTGCATGCGCGACATCGCCAGCTCCCGGGCTTGGTAACTCCCCTGCGTCCATTGCGGCATTTCGGTGTTGCGGCCCGCCTGCTTCAGCATCGTCATAAAGCCTTGTACGGCAACGTGAAACACACAATTGCCCATCACGAAAGCGACCGGCGTATATCCGGACCGCAGCAGCGTCGACAGATCCTGACCGGACAGGTGGCTAGTGAAGGCTTGCCCGTTCGGACGGCGAAATGCGCCCGGCTTGGCGGTGTATCGCACCGCGGTGCCGACCGCGATGAACTCGAGGTGTTCGCCCTCGCCCTGGTGACGCCACTCGAGCCGGACACCGACCACCCCGTCGGCCCCGAGCGAATCGGCCTCGGCCTGCATCCGCGACATCGCATTCCAGCGCGCGCGGTAGGTCGCCTCGGTGAGCACCGGCAGCTCCGACTGTGCCCTGATGCCGGTGAACTGGTAGCCGACGTGATACACGGAGACGCCCATGACGAGTTCGATCGGTTCAAATCCGGCGCCGTGCAGCAGCGCGAATTCGTTGATCGAAAGGTCGGACGTGAATACCTTGCCGGCGTGTGACAGCCGTTCGCTGGCGACGGGATCGAGCGGGTTCGGTTGCATGGTCAAAGCCTCCTCCTGCGGTCCCCGACAGCGTAGAGCGTGTCGAGTAAATCTTTTGAGTCTTCGCGTCCGCCCTGTTCGGGGGTCAAATGCCAGACGGCCGAGATTACAAAATTATCTATCTTTGTAAGGCAAGGGTCTTGCCCACCACTGATGCCGATGTCACAGTAACTGGATGACAGAAACCGACGGGTACGTCGACCAGGCGGTGAGCGGACTCGCCGAGCCGCAGCCGATGTACAAGGCACTGCGCGAGTCCGCGCCGGTGTTTCGCTCGCCGCAGGACGTGGTTGTGCTCAGCCGTCTCGCTGACATCGAGATGGCGTTGAAGCACACCGAACTCTTCTCGTCGAACATGGATGCGGTCGACCTCGGCAACATCCGACCGATGATTCCACTGCAAGTCGACCCACCCGAGCACGCGAAGTACCGTCGCATCCTCGACCCGTTGTTCACTCCGCGCGAGATGGCCCGGCGTGAGCCAGGGGTCACCGAGCTGGTCAACCAGATGATCGACCGCTTCGCCGATCGGGGCGAGTGCGACTTCCACGAAGAATTCGCGGTCCCGCTGCCGTGCACCGTCTTCCTGCAGTTGCTTGGCCTGCCGCTGGAAGACATGGACAAGTTCCTCGAGTGGAAGGACGGCGTGATCCGCCCGCCGGGCGACTCCGGCTACGACCGCCGCCACGAAAGCGCGGCCCCGGTCGCAGCGCAGATCTACGAGTACTTCGACCGCGCCATCGACGAGCACATTGCCAGTCCGCGCGATGACGTGCTTTCCGCGCTGCTCGCGGCGAACGTGGCAAGTGAGGACCGGCCGCTCTCCCGCGAGGAACTGCTCGACATCTGCATCCTGTTCCTCATCGCGGGCCTGGACACGGTCACCGATTCGCTGGACTGCTTTTTCGTGTATCTGGCCCGGCATCCCGAGCATCGGCACCAGCTCGTCGAACAGCCCGACATCCTGCCGCACGCAATCGAGGAGCTGTTGCGCTGGGAGACCCCGGTGCCCGGCGTGGCCCGGGTGGCGTTGCAGGACACCGAGGTGGGCGGATGCCCGATCAGCAAGGGCGAACGGATCAGCCCGTTGCTCGGCGCCGCCAACACGGACCCGGCAGAATTCCCCAATCCCGACGTCGTGGACTTCACTCGAAACCCGAACCGCCACCGCGCATTCGGCGGTGGGCCGCACCGCTGCCTGGGATCCCACCTGGCCCGTATGGAGCTGCGGGTGGCGTTGCGCGAATTCCACCGGCGCATACCGGATTACGAGATCAAACCCGGCACCCAGCTGACCTTCACCGCCGCGCTGCGTTCGGTGGAATCGCTGCCGCTGGTGTTTCCGGTTTCCAAGCCATGACCCGCGTCTCCGTCGACGCCGACCGGTGCACCGGCCACGGGCGCTGCTACACGTTGGCGCCTGATGTCTTCGACGCCGATGAGGTCGGGCACGCGATCGTGCGGGTGTCCGAGGTCTCGGGTGAGCTCGAACAGCACGCCGTTACCGGCGAACAAAACTGCCCCGAGCAGGCAATCACGCTGTCTCCGTAGCAGACTCGTCGCTATAGGTGGCTGGCGGCGAAGGCGGCCGCCTGGTCCACCATCCCGTTGTCCGCATAGGCGTTATGCGCTGCCCAGTCCCCGCCGCCGGAACACACCGGGTCACCCGCCGCGCACAATTCCGAGGTCTTGGGTACGTACAGCGGGCCGATCACGATCGGGGGCGCACCGACCTGGGTCATGAAGCCATTTGATGGGGTACCGAAGAGCGCCACCGCGGCCACGTGATTCGCCACGTCGGGCGGCATCGGCTTGGGCGCGTCCGCGGGTGCTCCATCGGGTATCGCCGCCGAGGTGACGAATCCCATGACGGCCGCCCCCTGGGAAAAGCCACCGAGCACCAATTTGGTGTTGGGACAACTCCCCGCCATCTGCTCGATGTGGTTGCCGGCGTCGTCTATACCGTCCAGGGCGGTGGGGAAATCCACGGTCGCCGGGTAGTTGACGCCATAAACCCCCACAGACTTCCCGCCTACTTTCGAACGGAGCGAGTCGACGAACGCCTGCCCGAAGTACCCCACACCGGGCGCCTCACCGGTGCCGCGAGCGAACACGACTTCGACGTTGGGGCACGCCCCGCCGGCCACCGATGGCGCAGCAGACGCGAATGGAACTGACGCGGTCATCATCGCCCACACGGCGAGCACCGCTGCACCGCCCAATCTAAGAACCGTTGCGTTCATTTTCCGATGATGCCCATTTGTCAAATAGCTCAAACCGACCTCCGCCGCCGGCGTGATCGTTCCTCGTGTGGAACCAACCGAAGTCGAACCGATCCGAAGTCTGCCTCGCGTATCTCGTATCGGTGGCGGGAGGATCATGTTCGGACGAATCGACACCCTCGAACGGTTCAAGCACAAGCTGCTGACCGTGGAGCTTTGCGATGTGATTCGCGAATACCGCGTCGGTGGTCAACCGGTACGTGCGCTCGACGAGATCAACCTGGTGCTGGAAGGCGGGCAATTCGCGTCGATCTTCGGGCCGTCTGGCGCGGGCAAGAGCACATCACTGCATGTGCTCGGCGCATTGGAGTCTCCCGCTTCCGGATCGATCATGTTCGACGGCCAGGAGATCGGCGGTCTCAGCGACGAGGAGCAGTCGGCGTTCCGCCATCACCGCGTCGGGTTCATCTTCCAGTTCTTCAACCTGTTGCCGACCCTCTCGGCGTGGGAGAACGTCGCGGTCCCCAGGCTGCTCGATGGCGTCCGGCTGGGCAAGGCCAAAGCCGACGCGATTCGGCTCGCTGGACCGGGTCGGGCTCGGCAACCGGACCGAGCACCGACCGGCGGAGCTGTCCGGAGGGCAAATGCAGCGTGTCGCGGTGGCCCGCGCATTGATGATGGACCCGCCGCTGATCCTGGCCGACGAACCGACCGGGAACCTCGATTCCGACAACCGGAGCTTCGATCTTGACGCTGCTCGCCGAGGTGGCCCACGAAGCAGGTCACGGACGGTTGGTGGTCATGGTGACCCACAACGGCGATGCAGCCGCCGAGACCGACCGGAGTGATCACCCTCCAAGACGGTCGGGTCGGCGCCGACGAGACGTTGGTGTTCTGCCCGATGAGACCGTGGCTTCGGCGGTGACCGCCGCAGCGAGCCGGTTGCGCGTCTTCAGCCTGCGTGAACTCGCCGTGCATCGTCGACGCACACTGGCCTCGATCGCCGTGATGGCGGTGTCGGCGATGTACCTGGTTGCGATCTTCGGCATCTTCGGATCGATCAGCGGGTCGGTCAATCGGCTGTCCGATGGGATCGCCGGCGTGGCCGCGCTGGAGGTATCGGGTATCACCGACGCCGGATTTCCCGACACGATCACGGCCGACGTCGCCGCTGTTCCCGGCGTCGCGGCCGCGGTGCCGATGATACGAGCGTCGGTGCCTACGACCTTCGGGGTCCTCGGGATCCGTCCTGCTGCTCGGTGCAGACGCGAACATCGCCGCGCTGGGCGGCGCGCTGAAGGATGCGGTTGACACAACAGCAGCTGGGGGAGCAGCTGGCGGCGCCTGCCGAGCCGGGTGGCGCGAACGTTGTCCGGGTCGGGCCAGGCATCGGCCGCACGGAAGGGCGAGAGGTTCCAGCTCGGCTCGGCAGACGGTCACGGTTGCCGAGGTGCTCGGGGGCAAGCGGCTTGCGGAACTGAACGGCGGGTACTACGTGCTGGCGCCACTTGCCTTGGCGCAGAATGCCGCCGGGCGCCAAGGCCAGCTCGACTCGATTCTGATCGCCACCAAACCCGGTGCTGACCTCGCCAAAGTTCGCGCCGACGGTCACCGCCGCGGTGAACGGCCGGGCCATAGTCGCGGATCCGAGCATGCGAGCCGCGCGGGCCGGCGACGGCGTCAAGATGATGAACTACATGGCCCTGATGGGCGCCGGGGTCGCTTTGGTGGTCGGCGCCTTCTTGATCTACACCACGATGACCATGGCGATCACCCAACGCAGGCCGGTCATCTCGATGCTGCGCGCAATCGGCGCGCGGCGCGTCACGATCGTGCGCGACATGCTGGCCGAGGCGGCGATTCTCGGCGCGATCGGCGGAGCCGTCGGGTCGGCCCTTGGAATACTGATGGGCCGCTCAGCGATTGGGCGATTACCACCGGCGTTGACGCAAGGGCTCGAAGCGCGCGTTGAGTATTGGCTGCCCGGTTACGCGATACCGGCGGCCGTCACGGTCACCGCGCTCACCAGTGTGGTGGCGTCGGCGATGGCGGCGCGCCAGGTGTACAAGGTGTCGCCAATCGAGGCCTTGGCACCTGTTGGGGTATCGGCCGCGGACCGCGTGCCGCGATGGCTGCGGATCGCATGCGGCGTCGGGGCCGTCGCCGTGTTCGCGGCGTCGATCACTGGTGTGTTCGAACCAACATGGCGCTTGTGGCTTTTGTCGCGATGAATGCCGTGTTCTGCGCCGAGATCGCGCTCGGCTTCGCGCTCACGTGCCGATCGTCAACGCCACGGCAGCGACGGCCCGGGTATTCGGCATCGGTCGGTGCACTCGCGGCGGCGACCATCGAGCGGCACCTCGACGTGTCTGGGCGACGGCGATGACAGTGCTGATCGCCGTGTATCACAACCATCGTGATCACCGGTACGAACAACGACATGATCCGCTCGGCCCGCGGCATCCTGTCATCGGCTGCGGATGCCGATGTATGGGTCAGCGCGAATCCTCCCGACAGCTATCCCACCGACGCTCTGCCGCAAGGCCTTTCCGAAAAGATAGCCGCAGTACCGGGCGTGGCACGTGTCACCGAGGGCGCTTCGGGTTCGCCGTCGTCGACGGCACGCGCGTGATGCTCGACGGGTTTTCCCCCGGAACCGCCGATCCGCTGTATCACGCGCTCGACCAACGGACACGCAACGACGTGCTGGCCGGCCGGGGCGTGGTGCTCTCGCAGAACCTGGGCAAGACTTTCCAGTCCGGGCCGGCGACCAATTGCGGATGCAAACGCCACACGGAGTGCAGCAGACGACGTGCTGGCCGCTGGTGCCTATTTCTCGACGGTCATCGGCACCGTCGGAATGAGCCTCGATCAGATGCGTGCGTGGTTTGACCGCCCGGTCACGACCACGCTGCAGATCGCCGCGGCCCCGGGGTGGACCCACACCGCCTGCTGACCGACGTCCGCCGCGTAGTGCCCGCGCCGAACTATGCGTACGACGGTCGCGCCGAGCTGGCAGGCCTCGAAGCGCCGATGCGTCAGAGCATGTTCATCGCGAATGCCGTATGGATCATCGTCGTATTCGTGGCAGCTATCGCGCTTCTCAACACGTTGACGCTCTCGGTACTGAACGGCGCCGTGAGATTGGGGTGCTACGGGCATGGGATGAGCGTCGGTTCGCATTGCAGATGGTGCTGGCCGAGGCGGCTGGCATCGGCTTGTCGGCGGGTGTTGGGTCTGTTTTCGGCCTGATCGACAGTGGCTCTTCAGCCTCATCAGCGGGGACACATGAACTTCCACGTCGGCTTCCGGCCAAGCCGATGGCGCTGGCCTTCACATCGGTGCGGTGGTGATCAGCCTGCTCGGTTGATGCCACGGCGCGACGCGCAGCGCGCCTCAACATCGTCGAGGCTGGAGAGTCGAGTAGCGCGGAGGTGAGGGGGCGGTGGAGATATGGAGGTGAGGGGGGGGGGATGGGAGGAGGGGTGAGATGTAGAAGCCGAGGGGCAGCAGCGCGTAAACAGTTGGCTAAGGGATCGGTGACAGGCAAGGGCGATCTAGAAGGATGGATCCAAGAAGAAGCGCGACCGGACTCTTGTGGAAGGCAAGGAAATGAATTGTATTTCCCGGGCCGCCCCTAAGACCCAATGCCGGTTCACGCGGAAGTCAAGCATCAGCGTGAACAGCGGGCTGGCAGGGCTTTACGGCCGACGAAATTATGGTAAACGAATCAAGGTGATGTCGCCAGCGACGGAGAGTAACGTTGTGTTAACGGTCCGATATTTGGTGATTGACTCATTAAGTCGGGTCGCTGGCTACGGGTTGGTGACGGGGCGAGGCGAGAATGTCGGCAAGCTTGGTCGACGAAGTTGTGCAGCGATTGCTGCCACGGCGCCAACGTGCGCGCGGCCGCCGAAGCCGGCGTGGTAACCGCCATCGCGGCTACATCCTGTGACCCACATCTCGCTCGTAGTGCGCCTCGGTCGCCGCGATCGCGGGGGCGTTCTGCCCGAACAGTTGGACGGTCACCAGCGAGACGAAGCTGAGTGCGGTTCGCCGACGACCATCAGTGGATGTACCGTGCCGCGCGCGCGCCTCGAAGGCGGCCGGCCGCCGCTTTGGCCTGCGCGGCCGCGCGCGGCATGAGTGCCGACGCGTGCAAGACGCCACGATACGTTGCGGCCGAGGCGCATCGCGCCGATGCGCGACCTGCCACGGCCCGCGCAGCCCGAGGTCACCGACGAACGACGAGCGCGAAGCCAATTCACTTGCCAGCCGTCCAGGCGCCGCCGCTCCAGCATCGGACGACCCGCCACACATCCGCGCCGAATTCACCGCGGCGAGAAAATTCATAGTCCAGTGACACCTATGGTTTACTTAAGTGACGTCGGGACGGTACAATCGCGGACGGTGGCGAATCCCTGTAGATGGGTTTGCAGGGGAACGGCACGGGTCGGGATGTTGTCGCAAGTCCCGTCGTGTCGAAGCCTGCGCGCGGAGTCGACGGTTCGACGGTTCGTACACAGCCGCGGTCAGCCAGGACCGGCGATCAGACCGAATCAACCGGTCGCACTCGCCGCGAACGTGCTCGAGGACGACCAGCTGCCGCGGGTTTCAGCACACGCCGGATCTCCGGAGTGCGGCGACATCGTCGACAGAACACAACACCAGCCGATATGGACCTGAGTCGAAACTATTGTCGGGGAAGGGAATTTACCGCGGTCCCGTCGACGATGTCGGCGGCGATGCGTTGCGCAAGGCAAGGCGAAATGCCATCCGCCGGAACGCGGCAACCGGCTCGATCGCGGCGACCGCGTCACGCGGCGGGACAAACCTGAGGTCGGTGCCGGCCGAGGTCGACCATGAGCAGCGGCCGGTCGCATTAGCCATCGCGGCTCGGCGGTATCGGCTATAGAAAAGCCGATCGAATACGGGTGGCCGAACCGATACACGTAGGGGAACAACGGATTACCGCGCGTTACTCGGCTACCTAGGTCGAGTTGGAATGGCGGGTATTTGTCACGTATCAACGATACATACACCGCTACCCGTTAGCGCCATCGCACGATGCCCATCAAAAGATCGAACATGCCCCGGTGGATTGTCCCGGTGCAACAAGTAGCACACCGCCGAAGAGGACAGTCAAAGCACTTGCAACAGCGGCTCCATCGCCCAGCACAGCAGAATCTGGGAAGCGCCAGCAACCACCACTTCACCAACACGGACCACCTCGTCAACCGCTCTGGATAGTCGTATCTCGAGTTGCCCGGGAAGCCGGTCGGTGTATAGTATGAAGGGCGGGTATTTGTGGTGCTGTTCATCGGAAATCGATAGTTCATCACTGCACGACAGCGCAGCAACTGATATTGAAAGCAAAGATGGATGCGGAAATCGGAACAGGATTGCGACGGCGGCCACGACCGTCGCCTGGGATACAGCAGCTACAAAACGGTCAAAATCGGGTAGTGCGGAACAGCCAATGCGCACCATTTGCCAAGCCAGAGCAGCGCACCCGCACCGGATCCTCCGGTGTCGTCACCGGACGCAGGCCCGGCCGCTCGGACGTGTTCATCGCCTCCCATACGACGCGGGCGCCGCGGCGCCGAGCTCGCCGGCGATCTGCGCGGCGAGTTGGTGATGACTCGTCCAACGCAGAAACGCGGTCAGCGCCCAAGTGTGCAGCCGGTCCGGGAGGTATGCGGCCGGTCTCAGTACCGCCTCACCGTGGGCGACCTGAAGCGACGCCAACCGTGACACCGCACCGACCTTGCGGCGCCTGGTCTTTTCGTACCAGCGCAACGCGGGCGCCACATCGCGCATGCCGTTCGAAAGACCCCCCAGCGCCTTACACAGCACCATCGTGTCGAGCAACGCCTGATTGGTTCCCTGGGCCAGGGTGGGCGGCATCGTGTGTGCGGCATCGCCGAGCAACGTCACCGGTCCCCGGCCCGGCCCGGGAATCGGATGCTGAAAATGTGGGAACGGCGAGGGGGCCAGATCAGCGTCGGTCAGCGTCGCGAGCACCCGGTCGACCGCGTCCGACCATCCGGAGAAGTTGGAGCGAATCAACTCGATCGGATGCTGCGGTCTGACGTCATCGGACGACCATGGCAGGTCGAACCACCACTGCCAGTCGGAGCCGCCCGCCGGCCACAGGCCGGTATTTCCCCGTTCGCCGATGATGATCGACGCGACGTCCTCGTCGGCCCGGTCTGAGAGGTCGGGAAGCGTGACGAGGCCCTGCCAGCTGCACCAGCCGGTCGGCTCGGCCTCTCGCGCACCGACCACGTCCCGAATCACCGAATGCAGACCGTCCGCGCCGATCAAGACGTCTCCTTCGGCGGTGCTGCCGTCCTGGAACTCGACCCGGACACCGCCGGGTGTGGTGAGGACGCCGACCACGCGCGAGTTGCAGTGGATGCGATCACCCGGAAATCCGTCCAGCAGTCTTTCCAGCAGTTCACGCCGGGGGACCATCCGGACCGGCGCGCCCAGCCGGTTCACCATCGCGGTCACGTCCAGGGTGGCGAGCGAGCGACCCGTCGAGGTCGTCACCCGCACACTGGACAGCCGTTGGCCCGCGCCGTCCATGTCGACGTCGAGCTGGCGGAGCACCGTCTCGCCGTTGGACCAGATGGTGACTGCGCCACCGCCCGCCTGCACGTCCGAGCGCTGATCGAAGACGACGACGTCGTGCCCGTCGCGCAACAGTCCGCGGGCAACCGAAATGCCGCTGACACCAGCTCCTATGACCAGAATCCGCAGCGCACGTTCCCGCGAGGCCCCTTCCCGCGAGGCCCCTTCCCGCGAGCGTGCGTGTCTGTGCGGCGACCCGCCGTCAACGGCGTACAACTGCGCACGCTCGCGCCGACCTTCCACGCTTGTGGATACGTAATGGGCCGCGAATCAGTTCATAGACCCGTTGATCATCGTGTGCAGTTCCCCGACCGACCACGGTTCGGTGTCATGATGGTCGCGGTATGCCAGCACCCGCGGTGTTGGCCGGTCGAAGCGTCCGACGAATCCCCCTGCCGCGACGAATATTTGACCTGTGATGTCCCTTGCCAGGTCGCTGGCCAGATACGCGTAGATCGGGGCCGCAAAGGGGGCGGGAGGAGCGTCCAGCGAGACCTGTTTGGTCGCCTCGTCCAGAATGCCGCGGCGGTACAGACTTTCGATTTGCTCTTCGTAGGCCGCCCCGGTGGACAGCCGCGTCTTGGCGCCGGGACACACCACATTGGCCCGCACTCCGGACGGCTTCAACTCCGCTGCGATCGCCATCGTCAGCCCGTTCACGGCGCCCTTTCCCGCGGGGTAGCCGGTGCCGCCGTAGTCGCCGAGGAAGGCGATGGAGCTGGTGTTGATGATCGACCCGGACCCCTGCGCGACCATCACGGGCGCGGCGGCGCGACAGGTGTGAAAGGCGGTGCCGAGGTGGGCACCGATCAGATGGTCGAATTCTGCGGGTGAGATATCAAGTATCGACGCACGCGGAGGCTCGGCGATCCCCGCGCAGTTGATCAGGACGTCCAACCGCCCGAACGTATGCACGCATTCTTCGACCAGCGTCGCGGCAACGCGCTCGTCGTCGGCGGCCCCGGCCACCGCGGTGGCTCGCCCGCCCGAGGCGGTGATCGCTGCGACGGTTTCCTGCACGGGGTCGGGGTCGCGTCCGTTGACCACCACTCCGGCCCCCAAATGACCGAGCAGCTCGGCGACTGCGCGACCGACGCCGCGGCTACCTCCGGTCACCACCGCACCACGTCCTGCCAGGAGGTTCTGGCTCATCGATGGCCTCCTGCGCTGGTGAGTTGGCGGCGGGCGGAGTTGGCACAGCAGTGCGGAACCACAGCGGACGCTACCGGCGCGGGGTCGGGAGGTTGCTGCCGCCTACCCATAACCAACCAACCGCTGCCTTCAGGCAGCGATGTACTGTGCGTTTCGGGTTGAGAAGCGTGGCTCGGGTCACTGTCCCGGGTCGCCCGGGCGTTTACTGCGAGGAGCGTGGGTGCGATGAGGATCTCTCAAACGGTGGTCGCCGGCTTGGTCGCCGCGACGACGCTAGCGGTCGCAGTGGCGGGGTGCGGCAGCAAAACGTCGTCGACGTCACCGTCGGGCTCGGCGACCTCGGCTACCAGCGCGCCCAGCTCAAAGCCTGCCTCGTCCGCGCCGGCACAGCCGAACGACTACACCGGGCTGCTGATCCAGGCGGCCGACATCAAGGCGCCCGAAACGTTCACCGCAAGCCCACCGGTCAACAACCCGAACGGCCAACCGGGCGTTGCGACGACGTTCAGCACTCCGGACAGCAACCACGTCATTCACGACACCATCCAGGTGCTGGCCGACCCGGACGCCGCCACCGCAGCATTGAACGCAGCAAAAACCGGCCAGGGCAACATCATCAAAGATCCCCAAACCCAGCCGGCCAAAGACATCGGCACCGGAGGAACGCTGGTCTCGGGCAACTCACCGGACGGTACTAAAGGCATCGCCGTGTTGCTGTTCACCACGGGCAGGGCATTAGTCACACTGCAATTCGATGGCCCGCCCGGAATGCTGCCGCCGCCGGACTTCGTCAGCGACGTCGGCCAGAAGCAAGACGCGGCCGTCAAGAAGGGGCTCGGCGGCTGACCTCGGGTCCCACCATGGACGACGTGGTTCACGGACATTGCGACAAGCGCTTTGACAGTCTCCGCGCGGCGCTGGCGGACAACATCGTTTCGGGTGAAGAGGTCGGCGCCTCCCTCGCTGTAGACATCGATGGCGAGTCCGTCGTTGACCTCTGGGGCGGGTTCACCGACGGTGCAAGGACAAACGCCTGGACCGAGAACACCATCGTCAACGTTTGGTCCTCCACCAAGACCGTTACCAGCCTGGCCGCACTGATGCTCGTCGACCGCGGACTGGTCGAACTGACCGCGCCAGTCGCCACCTACTGGCCCGAGTTCGCGGCAAATGGTAAGCAGGACATCGAGTTTCGTCATCTGCTGTCACACATGTCGGGCGTCTCGGGGTGGGATTTGCCGTTCAGCACCGAAGACATGTATGACTGGGAAAAATCCACCGCGGCCCTTGCGGCGCAAGCACCTTGGTGGGAACCGGGAACCGCTTCCGGCTATCACGCACACAATCAGGGCCACCTGATCGGTGAGGTGCTGCGGCGCGTCACCGGACGCTCACTCAAGGAGTTCGTCCGCGACGAGGTCGCCGGTCCGCTACACGCCGACTTCCAAATCGGCGCCCAGCGGGCCGATTACGACCGCATCGCCGACATCGTCGCGCCGCCTCCCCTCGAGTTGCCCCTCGAGGCGCTCCCCGAAGACAGCCCCATGCGCAAAACCTTCAGCGGCCCACCGCCCAACGCCGATGCCGCAAACACGCCGGCATGGCGTGACGCCGATCTGGGCGCCCTCAACGGCCACGGCAACGCGCGTTCCCTGGCGGTGGTCTTGTCGGCAATCTCGTTGGGAGGCAAGGCGCGTGGCGTGCAATTGCTGAAACCCGACACCATCGAATTGATTTTCGAGGAGCAGGCGAACGGCGTCGAGGTCGTGATACCCGCCCCGCTGCGGTGGGGCATCGGATACGCGCTGGCCAAACCCGAGGCATTCCCCTACGTTCCGAACGAAAAGGTGTGTTTCTGGGGTGGATGGGGTGGCTCGGTGGGGCTCATGTGGCCCGAACGTCGCACCACAATCGCCTACGCGATGAACAAGATGGGGCCGGGGGTGCTCGGATCCGAGCGGACGGAGACCTACGCGTCGCTCATCTTTGACGCTCTGGCGTGAGGGACTTCCGTCCCTAGCGCCAGCCCGCCGTTACAGCGTCGAATACTCCTATGAGCACTTCACCACAGTCCGAGTACCGGACGCGCATGTTCGCCCGCGTGCTGGGCCCCTACCTCGTCATCGTGACTCTGACGACCGTCGTCCGCGCCTCGCAAATGAACGCGCTGGCTTCACAATTCGGGGCAAACCCGGCGTGGGCCTACGTAACTGGCGCATTTATCCTGCTGAGCGGCCTGATCGTGATCGCGCTGCATCCGTACTGGCGAGGCGCCGCAGCGATCATGGTGTCGGTTTTGGGCTGGATGACCGTCGCGAAGGGGGTATCCCTGCTCGCCCTTCCGCAGACCTATATCTCGGCCGTCAACTCCGCGGTGGAACCCAGCATCTGGTGGCGGGCCAGCTTTGTCGTGATCGCGCTGGTCGGGGCTTATCTGTCCTACGTCGGCTGGGCCCCCGCGCCGGAGCGGACCGCGCCGACAGCCGCAAGCGCCACGCACGTCGGATAAGCCAAGTCGGTTTCGCTGACCCGGGCGGCCGAAGTGTCGTACCGTTCTGGGGTCACACGTAGATGTCGCCGTGGGACAGGGGGCTATGCCGAAGGGGGAATTGGCGCCGTGAAGAGACCGACCATCGTCGTCGCGGCGTGTGCCGCGCTGCTGGTAAGCGCCGGATGCAGCGGGTCAGTCACCCAGCATGCCGACACCACGACGTCCGCGACGAAGCCATCGAAGCAGCCGGCGTCGAAGGCGCCGTCCCCGGCGCCGGCCGGGTCAGGCAAGGTCGTCATCCGCTACGAGGACGCTGAAACCCCCGGGGCGCAACGCGATCGCCAGATCATGCAGGACGCAAAGGTGTTGGAGGAACTCGCGCAGCACATCGAGGACACGTTGCTACTGCCGCACGACTTGGGGCTCGTTGCCAAGCAGTGCAATGCGGTCAACGATTTCTACGATCCCAGCGCCAGTTCGATCGAACTCTGCTACGAGGCAAGGGAACACGCCGAAAAGCTCGACCAGGGAAGCGGTATCCCCGATCCGGTGCCGCCCGCCGTCGATGAGGCGACCTCCGCGGCCTATCACGAACTCGGTCACGCCACGCTCAACATCTACGACCTGGCGTTCACCGGACGTGAGGAGGATGTGGCCGATCAACTCTCCGCCTTCATGCTGCTCACCCCGGCGCCGACGGTACGAAGTATCCCGACGGTGTCCGCATCGCGACGAACACCGCCCTGGAGTGGAAGCTGAGTTCGAAAGAGGCCGGCGACGCCAACGAGCTCCCGTTTTGGGACGGGCACCCGATGGACATCCAGCGGATGTACAACTGGGAATGCTGGATCTACGGGGCAGACCCGGCGGCCAACGCCAGCATCGTGCAATCCGGAGACCTGCCCGAGGACCGTGCGGGCAACTGCGAAGACGAGTACGCGAACATGACCAGAGGGTGGCAGCAGCTGCTCGGGACGCATGTCAGAAAGCCCAACTGACCCGTTCTGCCGCTTGAAGATTCGCCGACCGTGCAGCACCGGATTCTCGCCTCAACTCTAGAGATGTAGTGTGCGCCTGGTGGAACACGACTTCGAGGGCAAGGTAGCGATCGTCACCGGCGGAGCATCCGGTCTCGGGCAAGCGACGGTCGAAACGCTGCATCAACGGGGCGCCGCGGTGGTCATCGCCGACGTCCGCGAGGCCGACGGCACCGAGTTGGCTCGTGCACTGGGCGCCCGCGCTCGATTTGACCTCGTTGACGTGTCCGATCCCGAGCAGGTGTCCGCGTTGGTCGAGCGCACCGTCGCCGCCTTCGGCGGACTGGACATCATGGTCAACAACGCCGCCGTGTCCAGTCCCCTGCGCAGCCTCCTGGACGACGATCTGGCCGACTTTCACCGCGTGATGGGCGTCAACGTGCTGGGCGTGATGGCCGGGACCAAGTTCGCCGCGCGGCACATGGCCGACCACGGCGGCGGATCGATCATCAACATCAGTTCGATCGGCGGCACCCTGGCGGGTGGCGGCGTCATGACGTATCGAGCGTCGAAAGCGGCGGTCATCCAGTTCACCAAATCGGCCGCAATCGAGTTGGCGCGCTACGACATTCGCGTCAACGCCGTCGCGCCCGGGAGCATCCCCACGCCGCTGCTGGCATCGTCGGCGCGCGACAAAAGTCCCGAAGAACTCGAAAGCTACGAACGGGCGATACGGGATAGGATGCGCGCCGACCGACCGCTGCAACGCGAAGGCACACCGAACGACGCCGCCGAGGCCGTCGCGTATCTGGCCAGTGAACGGGCCCGCTACGTCACCGGCATCGTATTGACCGTGGACGGCGGTACCTCGGCAGGCAAGGTCATCCCACGCCGCAGCTGACCCCTCAATGCGCGAGCGTGCGCGTCTGTACGCGACGCGCCGGGTCTGCGCGTACAACTGCGCACGTTCGCCGGATTAAATAAATTGCTTGATTTAATCGAGTCGGCAGTGTTCACTGAGGCGATGAAACCCGAGCGGACGGCTCGCTCCGACCGGTCGATGACCACCCGCGAGGCGATCTTGACGGCCGCGGAGTGGTTGTTCGCCGAACGCGGGATGTACGCCGTGTCCAACCGGCAGATCAGCGAAGCGGCCGGGCAAGGCAACAACGCCGCCGCGTGCTATCACTTCGGCAGCCGTACCGACCTGCTGCGGGCCATCGAAAGCAAGCACCGCGAGCCGATCGAGGAACTCCGCGGACGGATGCTCGCCGACGTCGGCGATTCCACCGAACTGCGCGACTGGGTAGGCACGTTGGTGCGCCCCCTCACCGATCATCTTGCAGCGCTGGGCCCGCCGAGCTGGTATGCGCGCTTCGCCGCGCAGGCGATGGCCGACCCCACGTACCGACAGGTCGTCACCAAGGATGCGCTCACGTCGCCGATGCTGGTGCAGACGATCGACGGGATCAACCGCTGCCTGCCCAACCTGCCCAAGCGGGTGCGCTCCGAACGGGGCGTGATGGCCCGCAATCTGCTGATGCACACCTGCGCCGAACACGAGGGCGCGCTGGCCGAGCACGGATCCCGGCGCTCGGCATGGCCGGTGGCCGGCGAAGGACTCATCGACGCGATCGTCGGACTGTGGCGCGCGCCGGTCCATGTGGGCTCTCTGAGCCCAGAAGGCGACTAGATAAGAATCAAGGAGCACGATGACCGACATCTCGACCGGTACCGCCACCGACGTGCCAGAGTTTCCGATGACGCGCGCTCCTGGCTGCCCGTTCGCCCCGCCGCCAAAGGTGTTGGAGCTCAACGACACCAAACAGCTGAGCCGGGTCCGCATCTGGGACGGCAGCACGCCGTGGCTGATCCACGGGTACGACGCGATTCGTGCGCTGTTCACCGACTCGCGCACCAGCGTCGACGACCGGCTGCCGGGCTACCCGCACTGGAACGCGGGAATGCTGGCGACGGTGCACAAGCGGCCACGTTCGGTCTTCACCTCCGATGCCGAGGAACACACCCGATTCCGCCGGATGCTGTCAAAGCCCTTCACCTTCAAGCGCGTCGAGGGCCTGCGCCCGGCGGTGCAGAAGATCGCCGACGATCGGGTCGACGCCCTGCTGGCCGGCCCTAACCCCGGTGACGTTGTCAGCACCTTCGCGCTACCCATCCCTTCGTTGGTCATCAGCGAGATGTTGGGCGTGCCCTACGAGGACGCGGCCTTCTTCCAGGAACAAGCGCAACGCGGCACGGCCCGCAACGCAACCGAAGAGGACACGGCTCAGGGTGCCGCATCCTTGGCGAAATACATCGCCAACCTGATTCGCGCCCGGATGCAAAGTCCTGCAGAGAATTTGGTCTCCGACCTGGCGGAGCGAGTCAACGCCGAAGAGCTCAGCGTGCGCGAGGCCACGCAGCTGGCCCTCGGCGTGCTGATCGCCGGTCACGAGACCACGGCCAACATGATCAGCCTGAGCATCGCGGCGCTGCTCGAGCATCCCGACCAGCTGGCGCTCGTCCGCGACACCGATGATCCCAAGATCATCGCCGCCGCGGTCGAAGAGTTGATGCGGTATCTGAGCATCATCCAAACCGGGCAACGTCGCATCGCCGTCGAGAACATCGACGTCGGCGGCGAAACGATCCGCGCCGGCGAGGGCATCATCCTCGACGTCGCGCCGGCCAACTGGGATCCCCGTCAATTCCCCGACCCGGACCGGCTGGACCTACTCCGTGAGGACGGCGCCCACGTCGGGTTCGGCTACGGCCGCCACCAGTGCGTGGGACAACAGTTGGCTCGCATGGAATTACAGATCGCCCTGCCCACGTTGTTCCGCCGCATCCCCACGCTGCGGCTGGCTGCGCCGGTCGAGGAGCTTCCGTTCAAGCACGACACCCTGGCCTACGGCGTCTACGAGCTTCCCGTCACATGGTGAAGCCCGACCTGGCGCTGGAAGTGCCAGACCTGTCCGGCAGATTCGCGGTCGTGACAGGCGCCAACAGCGGTCTGGGCTACGGCCTGGCGAAAAGCCTTGCGGGCGCCGGCGCGGACGTGGTGATGGCGGTTCGCAGCCGGGCCAAGGGCGAAGCCGCGATCGCCGAGATCCGCCGCGAGCTGCCGTCAGCCAAGCTGACCATCAGGCAGCTCGACTTGTCCTCGCTGAAGAGCGTGGCGGCACTCGGTGACGAGCTGGCCGCCGAAGGCCGCCCGATCGACATCTTGATCAACAACGCCGGGGTGATGACACCCCCGCAGCGCCAGGAGACCGATGACGGCTTCGAATTGCAGTTCGGCGCAAACCACCTCGGGCACTTCGCCCTGACGGGGCACCTGCTGCCGCTGTTGCGCGCGGCCGAGAGCGCGCGGGTGGTCACCGTCAGCAGCATCGCCGCAGGGCAGCGGAATCTCGACTTCAATGACGCCAACGCCGAACGCGGCTACAAGCCGATGGGCTCATACGGGATGGCCAAGCTGGCGCAACTGATGTTCGCGATGGAGCTGGACCGCCGCAGCCGCCGCGGCGGCTGGGGGCTGATGTCCAACGCCGCGCATCCCGGACTGAGCAAGACCAACCTGCTCAGCGGCGCATCCTACGGGCGCAGCAAGCCCACGCTGCAGGCCCGGCTCACCCAACTCACTTGGTGGCTACTGCCGTTCATGTGGCTGAGCGTGGACGAAGGCATCAAGCCCACGCTCTATGCCGCGGTGTCGCCCAATGCCGAAGGCGGACGCTACTACGGTCCCCGCGGCCTCTACGAAACCGCCGGCGGCGGAGTCACGTTCGCGGGTGTCCCCCGGTTGGCCCGCAGTGAACCCGACACGGAACAGTTGTGGCAGCGGTCCGAGCAACTCACCGGTGTCACCTACGAAGACTGATCAGAAGGTGGTAGGCAATGCCGTTTATCGGCCGCAGTGACGCGAAAGACCCCGGCACACAGCAGGACCAGTGGGAACGGGTGGCACGCCGACGCGAGCGGTTGTACGCCGAGGACGAACAGTTCCGCATCACCAAGCCCGACGACGACATCGCCGCCGCGACAAGGGTGCGAGGGCAACGCATCGGCGAGGTCATGGCGAAAGTCCTGCAGGGCTATACAGACCGGCCCGCGCTCGGGCAGCGGGTCCGTGAGATCGTCACCGACGCCGCCACCGGACGCGCCACCTTGCGCTTCCTGCCGCGTTTCGAGACCGTCAGCTACGCGGAGTTGTGGGCCCGCATCCAGGCGACGGCCGGCGATTGGCACCACCACGAGCGGCATCCGGTGCGGCCCGGGGACTTCGTCTGCGTATTGGGTTTCGCCAGCATCGACTACACGGTGCTCGAATGCGCCTGCATTCACCTCGGCGCCGTCGTGGTACCCCTGCAGACCAGCGCGCCGGCGGCCCAACACGCGCCGATTCTGGACGAAACGCAGCCACGGATCCTCGCCGTGGGCCTGGACAACCTCGAAACCGCGGTCGAGGCCGCACTGACGGGTACCGCACCGCAGCGCCTGATCGTCTTCGACTACGAGCCCCGCGACGACGACCAACGCGCCGTCTTCGAGGCGGCGCGCGCCCGCTTAGCCGCTGCGGGCGGCCCCCTCGCCCTCGAGACGATCGATGACGTTGTCGCGCATGGGCTATCCCTGCCGACCCCGCCCCTGCACGTCGCGGCGGCCGATGAGGATCCGCTGGCCTGGGTGTTCTACACGTCGGGCAGCACCGGCACGCCCAAGGGTGCGATGTTCACCGAAAGCCTCTGCATCGGAACGTGGCTCGCGCAATCCGATCAGCCGGTCATCACGCTGAGCTACATGCCGATGAGCCACCTGATCGGGTACGGGTACGTGATCCTGACGCTGGCCAACGGTGGCACCAGCTACTTCGCGGCCAAGAGCGACCTCTCGACGCTGTTCGAGGATCTGGCGCTGGTCCGGCCCACGTCGCTGAGCCTGGTGCCGCGCGTGTGTGAGATGTTCTTCCACTACTACCAGCGCGAGCTCGATCGCCGCACAGTTCCCGGCGCCGATCCCGACGAAGTCAGCGCAGAGATCAAAACCGCTATCCGCGAGAAGATTCTGGGTGGCCGGGTGCTCGCGGTGGGCTGCGGATCGGCCGCGCTCTCCCCCGAGATCAAGGTGTTCATGGAAGAGGTGCTCGACCAGCACCTGCTGATCGGTTACTCCTCCACCGAAATCGCCGGCGGGATGATCGTGGCCGACGAGCAGGTGCTGCGGCCGCCGGTGATCGATTACAAACTCCTCGATGTACCCGAGCTCGGCTACTTCAACACCGACAAGCCCTATCCGCGTGGCGAATTGGCCGTAAAGTCAGCGCGGTTCATGGCCGGCTACTACAACCGCCCCGACTTGACGGCCACGATGTTCGACGAGGACGGTTACTACAAGACCGGCGACGTCATGGCCGAGGTGGGTCCCGACCGGCTGCGCTACGTGGACCGGCGCAACAACGTCATCAAGCTCGCGCAAGGCGAATTCGTCGCCGTCTCGCGGCTGGAGGCGTTGTACGCGACGAGCCCGGTGATCCGCCAAATCTATATCTACGGCAACAGCGAGCGTTCCTACCTGCTGGCCGTGGTCGTCCCCACCGAAGATGTGGTCGACGCCTCGGTGATCCATGAGTCGTTGCGCGAAATCGCCCGCGAAAACCACCTCAACGGCTACGAGATCCCGCGCGACTTCCTGATCGAAAAAGAGCCGTTCAGCCTGGCGAACGGGCTGCTGTCGGGAGTCGGAAAGTACCTACGGCCCAAGCTCAAAGAGCGCTACGGCGACAGTCTGGAGCAGCTCTACACGTCCATGGCCGCCGATCAGCTCAGCCAGCTGCGGGCGTTGCGCCTGGACGGAGCCGACCAGCCGGTGCTGGCTACGGTCACCAAAGCGGTACAGGCCACGCTCGGCGTGGCGGCCGCCGACATCTCGCCGGAGGCGAGGTTCGTCGATCTCGGTGGCGATTCGCTCTCCGCGTTGACCTTCTCAACGCTGCTCACCGATATCTACGGTGTCGACGTCCCAGTCGGCGTGATCGTCGACCCAACCGGGGATCTGCTCGCCATCGCCAACAGCATCGAACGTCACCGGGCCTCCGATGGTTTGCGACCGAGCTATGCGTCGGTACACGGATCCGTGCACCCCCATATCGAGGCGGCCAGCCCGGAGGTAAACGCCGCCGATCTCACCCTCGACAAATTCATCGAGGACGACGTCCTGAAGGCCGCGATGACGCTGCCACACCCCACCCGCGAGATCCGCACCGTGCTGCTCACCGGCGTCACCGGGTTCCTCGGCCGGTTCCTCGGCATGGAATGGCTGCAAGCACTGGCAGATTCGGGCGGCACGCTGATATGCCTGACCCGCGGCGCCGACGCTCCGCGGGCACGCCAGCGCATCGAGGCCGTCTTGGGCTCCGACGCCGAACTGCTCGATCGTTTCCGGACTCTGGCCGACGGGCACCTCGAGGTGTTGGCCGGCGACATCGGCGAACCCAACCTCGGCCTCGACCAGGAAACGTGGCTGCGCCTATCCCAGACCGTCGATTTGATCGTGCACCCCGCGGCTCACGTCAATCACGTTCTGCCCTACCAGCAGTTGTTCGGCCCGAATGTCGTGGGCACCGCTGAGGTCATCCGGCTGGCAATCTCGGCCAGGCTCAAGCCGATCCATTACATCTCCACGATGGGTGTCAGCGCGGTGGCGCATCAACTCGTCGATGAAGACACCGATATCCGCAGGGCGGTGCCCGCCTGCGTCGTCGACGACAGCTACGCCAACGGTTACGGGATCAGCAAGTGGGCCGGCGAGGTGTTGCTGCGCGAGGCGCACGATCTGTGCGGACTGCCCGTCGCGGTGTTCCGGCCCGGCATGATCCTGGCCGACAGCCGCTACGTGGGGCAACTCAACGTGCCTGACATCTTTACCCGGCTGTTATTCAGTCTGGTCACCACCGGTATCGCGCCGCGGTCGTTCTACCGTGCCGGCCCGGACGGCCAACAGCCGCACTACGAGGGCCTGCCGGTCGACTTCCTCGCTGAAGCGATCGCGGCGATCGGCCCGCAGCAGGGCAGCAGCTTCGACACCTACAACACCACCAACCCGCACGACGACGGCATCTCCCTGGACACCTTCGTGGACTGGATCGTCGCCGCGGGATATCCCATCGAACGGATCGCGGACTACTCGGACTGGCTGACCCGGTTCGACACCGCGATGCGTGCACTGCCCGAACGAGAGCGTTCGCACTCGGTGCTTACAGTGTTGGACGTGTACCGCCAACCCATGCCTGCCGTCGGCGGCTCCCCGGTGCCCGGTGCACGGTTCCGGACGGCGGTCGAAACGTCCGGTCGGGCAATCCCCCATCTGTCAGAGCAGCTGATCGACAAATACCTCGTCGGTCTCGAACAGCTTGGCGTGCTGTCGGCTTCATACCAGAGGGACCCGGAGGAGCGCTGATGACGAGTCTTTATCCGGCCGGACCGATCGGTGCACCCAAGCACCGGCACGGTCAGGCGACCGAATTCGACACCGGACTGCCCGCCGGGACCGAGGTCTTCTCGGCCGACAACCACATCTCGGTCGCGGACGACATCTTCTATCAGCAGTTCCCCGATGACCTCAAGGACCGAGCGCCGCGGATCTGGTACGAGGACGGCGCGTACTTGCTCGGCCCGCCGGGGAACTCGATGGTGGTCGGCGATTTCAGCGCCGTGCTCATGCAATACGACGATCTCGCCGGCGCGGCCACCAACAACATCGAAGCCCGCATCCGTGAGCTCGCCGAGGACGGCGTCGACAAGGAACTGGCGTTTCCCAACGCGGTGTTGGCGCTATTCCACTACCCCGACAAGGATCTGCGCGAACGGATTTTCCGGATCTACAACGAACACATCGCCGATGTGCAGGAAAGGTCCAACGGTCACTGTTACGGCGTCGGTTTGATCAACTGGTGGGACCCGCGCGGCGCCCGGCGCACCCTTGAGGAGCTGAAGGCGCTGGGGCTCAAGACGTTTCTGATGCCGATCAGTCCGGGCAACGACGACCACGGCCAGGTCATCGACTTCTCGAGCACGGAGATGAGCGCCGTGTGGGACGAGATCGAAGCCGCCGGCCTGCCGATTACCCACCACATCGGTGAAAGCCAGCCGAAGTGCCCCAGCGAGGTCAACAGCGTCGCTGTCGCGATGATGGTCAACATCGACTCGTTCCGGGAGATGTTCTCCAAGTATGTCTTCGGCGGCATCCTGGACCGGCATCCCAGCCTGCAACTCGGCTGGTTCGAGGGCGGGATCGCGTGGGTGCTTCCGGCTTTGCAAGACGCCGAACACGTGCTGGCGTCCTATCAGCACATGCTCAAACATCAGCCCGAGCACGAACCCCGCCATTACTGGGACACCCACATGTGCGCCTCGTTCATGGTCGATAACCTGGGCCTCAAACAGATCGACGAGATCGGAATCGACAAGGTGATGTGGTCATCCGACTATCCGCACAACGAAAGCACTTTCGGTTATTCGGAGCGATCTCTCGCGGCGGTGGTGAAGGCTGTCGGCCCCGAAGACGCGGTTCGTGTTGTCGGCGGCAACATCAGAAACTTCTTGGGCATTTAGATGACGAACTCACTGACCTCGGTTATCGAGATTCCCGACGAGCCGGACCGGGCACGCATGCGCTCAGAGACCGGGGCGCGCCTGCGGTCGGCGATGGCCGAGCACGGCGTCGATGCACTGATCCTGTTGATGAACGGCCACGTCCAGTACGCGACCGGAGTCAGCTGGCCGCTGCTGGACGCCGGCCTGTCGCACGTGGAACGTCCGGTAGCCGTCGTGCTGGCCGATGACGAACACCCTCATCTGTTCATGCCTTTTCGGAGCGGGGCGGCATCGGCGCCGCCGGTCCCGCAGGACCATCTGCACGGCCCGGTCTATCTCGAATTCGACGGCGGTGTAGCCGACTTCGGCCGTAAACTCGCCGAGTTGATCCCGCCGGGCGCGACGATCGCGGTCGACGAGCTGACCGGCGCGATGCGCCGCTCCTCGGCAACGCTATTTCCCGCGGGGCCGCCGCAGGAGGCGGCGGTGGTGGTCGGCGCCGCGCAACTGATCAAAACCCGCGACGAGGTTTCCTGCCTACGCCAGGCGGCCCGGATCACCGAGAAGGCCATGGCGGATGTGCAGCGGGCCCTGGCGCCCGGGGTTCGGCAGATTGACTTGTCGGCCCTATTGGTGCGCCGCGCATTCGAATTGGGCGCCACCGCCAACATGCTCGAAGCCATCTGGCAGGTAATGCCGGCTTCCCGGGAAGCCGGTGTGTGGACCACCCACGGCGATCTTGCGCTGCCGTTGCTGCCCACCGATCGCGAACTGTCGGCCGGTGACGTGCTGTGGACCGACATCAGCTTCAGCTATGCCGGCTACTGCTCAGATTTCGGCCGCACCTGGATCGTCGCCGAACAACCCACGGCGGCGCAGCAGGATCAATTCCGGCAGTGGCGCGCGATCTTGGATGCGGTGCTGGCGGTAACCAAGGCCGGCGCGAGATCTGGCGACTTGGCGCGGGCGGCGATCGCCGCCAACGGCGGCCGCAAACCGTGGCTGCCGCACTTCTATCTGGGCCACGGCATCGGCACGTATCCCGCCGAAGCTCCAATGATCGGAACCGATCTCGGCGAAGACTTCGACGACAAATTCGTCTTCCCACCCGGCATGGTCCTGGTTTTGGAGCCGGTGGTGTGGGAGGACGGCACTGGTGGCTATCGCAGCGAGGAGATCGTGGTGATTACCGAAGACGGCTACCTGCCGATCACCGACTACCCCTACTCCCCTTACGGTGCCTGAGCCCATGGCGAATGACGTAGTGCCCGACGCCCTGCAGTTGCGGGTTGGGCGTCGGGAACGCGCACTGGCCCAAATGGAGGCACACGACCTCGACATCTTGGTGCTGGGACGACAAGCCAACGTCCGCTATGTCACCGGTGCGCCGCAGCTGTGGATAGCCGGCACGCGGCCGTTCGGTCCGGTGTGCGTCGTGGTGCGCGCCAGCGGCGATATCTACCTCAATACCACCGACGATGAGGGTGTGCCCGAGGAGATCGGCCACGATCACCTCTACGGGTTGACCTGGAATCCGATGACATTGATCGACGTCTTGAAGAAGATCGATGGTTCGGAGACGGCTCTTCGGGTCGGAACCGATGCGATAACACCCACTTTCGCCGCGTTGCTGCCAGAGGCGTTCCCCAAGGCCGAGCTCGTGGACGGCGAGCCGGCCATGCGGGCGGCACGGCGCATCAAGACGTCCGATGAGATCGCGACGATGGGCGAGGCCATTCGCATCGCCGAGGGCGGACTCGCCGCGGGCGTGGCGGAACTGCAAGCGGGGTTAGCCGAGCGGAAGCTGGCCGGCGCGGTGCTGGAGGCGATGGCCGCCGGTGGGGTGAGCACGCCCGCTACCCAGGACGCCGCGTGGGTGACCTCGCGCGAACATCCTTGGCAGCGTGCACAATCGAACGGCGCTGTGCGGGATGGCGACCTGGTCGCATTCGCCGCCGGCGCCTTGGCCGTAGGTTACGTTGGCGAGGTGGGTCGGACCTGGCCGGTCGGAACCGTTACGGCCGAGGCGCGTCAGCTCTACCAGCGATCGAACCTGCTGCACGACAAGCTCATTGCGGCGTGCCGCCCCGGCGTATCCACCCGCGAGCTGCTCGCCGCCTATGACGCGGCCGGCGAGCCGATTCCACCGATGCCGATCGCGCACGGACTGGGTCTCGGCTTCGACCCACCCGTGGTTTCCGAGACGCTCTCGGCGGCAGGTGAAGACGATCGTCTCGATCCCGGGATGGTGCTGGCGATCACGGGCTACGTCTGGCAACAAGGCGTCGGCACCGTTTTCCGGCGGGACACCGTCCACGTCACCGACACCGGCGCGGTAGTGCTGACGCACAGCCCGTCCTTTCCGGAGAACTGACTGTTTGGTTTCGCCGAGCGCCCATCACAGCGCGTCGGCGATAGCGCGGCCGGCCGCGCGACCGGAGAAGATGCAACCGCTGACATCAGCATCCATCGGGCGTCCTCTCAGGTCGTCGCATTATCGAATACACTAACGCATCCGATTTATTGTAGTATCCGATGTGATGGACGTGACAGTGAAGCCTGCCAGGGTGACAAAGCGCCGTGCCGAGACACGGGCGCGCTTGCTCGACGCCGCCTATCGGGTGTTCGCCGACAAGGGATTTGGGCGCACGCGCATCGAGGACGTCTGCACTGCGGCCGGCTACACCCGCGGCGCGTTTTATTCGCAATTCGACAGCCTCGACGAACTGTTCTTCAGCCTCTACGACGCACGTGCGCTGCTCATCACCGACCAGGTCGGTGCGGCCCTGGCTGACGTCGCCGGCGCCGATTCGATCGAGGCGGCCCTCGACCGCGTCGCCGCGACGCTGCTGCTGGACCGCGATTGGCTGCTGATCAAGACCGATTTTCTGATGCACGCCGCCCGTAATCCCGTGGTGGCCCAACGCCTGTTACATCACCGGGGCGAACTGCGCGCGGCGATCGAACAGCGCCTGGCGGCGACGGCCGCCGCCGTTGCCGTTGATCCGCCGTGGCCGTTTGGCACCGTCACGGACGCCGCACGAGCCGTCGTCGCCGCCTACGACGGCGTTACCGTGCAGCTGCTCCTCGACAACGACACGACGGCCGCGCGCGACTGGCTGAACCAGTTGTTGACAGCGCTTCTGCGCGGTTGACGCGGGAGTTCGCTTACAGCGAACGGAGCGGCGTTGACACGGAGCGCCGACGCACCATGGAGAGACAGGTCCGCGCCAGGCCTTCCCGGCGCGGACCTGTGCTACGAGCCAGCGCCCTCGACGAGAGCCGCATCGAGCAGATCGCCGATGCGGTGCCGTTCCCACAGGTTCAGCAGGTTCGACAGCATCTGCAGCGGCGCACGCACGCTCTCGTCGTCTTTGATGCGCGGGTCGGTGCGATCCCCCGGAACAGACGCACCAAATCGCTTACGTATCAGCGCGGGCACGTCGAGTAACCAGGCCACGCCCATCGCAGCCCCATATAGCAGGGTGTGCCGCCGCAATCGGTTTGGGTCGAGAGCCGGGCCGCCACACCGGGCGACTTCGGTGACGAATACATGCAACAGTTCGTCGAGATGCCGATCCCACAAGGAGGTTTCCGCACCCGACATGGCGCCCCAAAGGGCCATGCCCAGATTCATCTGGCTGACGCACCCCCAGTCCATCAGCCCGCAGTGCAGGCCGCCGGCGTCGCCGCCATCGCGCCAAAACCAGGCGTTGTCGACGTTGGCGTTCCAATGGCACAGTGCGACATAGTCGGCATCGGCCGCCAATTGGCGCGCAACGAAATTCTCGTTGGCCGCGATCCGCGGCGCGTCCGCGCGCAGGCGCGACCAGAACTCTGCCGCGACAACATTGGCGGGCAGCAGCCCGGGATGGGTTTCGGCGAATTCCGTCAGCTGAGTCAACCGCCGGTCCAGCTCGTCGCGGCTCTGCGGGGCGCGGTCGCCCACCGTCGCGGCCTGCACGTCCAGCGGGAAACATGCGGTCAGGTCGCCTGGGAGGCGCCCGGATCGGTGAGCGCCGGCCAAACGGGCGAGGGCGGTGAGCAGCGCACGATAGTGCTCCAGCGGCTCGGGCATCTCGTAGTCGAGGCACTTATCATATTGCCGCTCGATCCCGTTGCCGCCAAACGTAATTCGCTCGGTGATCAGGATGCCCGTGCCGGTCTGCGCATGGTAGTCACCGAACATGACCCTGGGTACCGCGATGGGGAATTCGGCCGCCCGGGATAGCGAGGCGAATCGCACCTCGGGCTCCATCTGCGTCTTCCCGCGGTCACGGATCGGGTTGTCGAAGTCGCGGGAGAACTTCACGAACAGTTCGCTCTGCAATCCGGGCGAGGTCGCGTCGTATTCGACGGACAGGACCACCTTGCGTCCGGTGCTACCGCCTGCGACCTCATGCAATTCGGAAATGCGCGCGACGCTGTTCCCGTCGAGCGCGCCCGTTGCACGAAACGCCTCGGTGAGAAACCGCGTTGCGCCGTCGCGCAACGCCTCGGTGTCGGCCGGAAACGGCATTCCGAACTGGTCACCGGTGACCCAACGGTTCACCATGTCTGTTCGGCCGCACGCACCAGCATGTGGTTGACGGCCACGCGGCGATCCCGAGTCACCATGAAAAGCACCGCGTCGGCGATGTCTTCCGACCGCAATTTGACCATGCCGGCCGTCTGGCGCTCGAACGTCTCTCGCGACGACTCGGCCAAATGGGTGAAGATTTCGGTGTCGACGGTCCCGGGCCCTACCACGCCGACGCGTACCCGCTTGCCGATGAGCTCCTGACGGATGCCCTCGCTGAAGGCGTTCACACCGAACTTGGTCAGGGCGTACACCGCGGTACCCGGGCGGGCTACCCACCCCGCGGTGGAGCTGATTGTCACCACATCGGCCACCCCGCGGGGCGAGTCGGCGGCCGCGTCAATCAGATGCGGAAGTGCGGTTCTGGTGGCGTAAAGAACGCCCTGCACGTTGACCGCCACCATGTCGTCCCAGTCCTGCAGCGAAGCTTCGGCGGCCGTGCCCATTTGCATCGTGCCGGCGTTGTTCACCAGCGTGTCGAGGCGTCCCAACTCGGCGACGACGCGTTGTACCGCACCTGACACCTGCTCGGCGTCGGTGACGTCGGCCGGCACCAACAGTGCTGTGCCACCGGCTGATTCGATTTCGGCTTTCAGCTCGGTCAGGCGATCGGCCCGGCGGGCCAGCAACGCCACGGCGGCACCGTGTGCGGCAAGTGCTTGCGCCGTGGCCGCGCCGATGCCGCTGCTGGCGCCGGTGACCAGTGCGACGGTGTTGGCCAGCGTTTGCGTCATGTTCGGCCTCTCGTCGGGGCTACGGCGCCCAAAATCTCGCGAAGGTAGTCATTGTGTTCGCCGAGGTCCGGGGCGCCGCGCTCGATCCGCGCGGCGGCGCGCGCGAACCGCCACGACGGTCCCAGTATTGGACGCTGCCCCTCACGGTGATCGCTGACGAAGCGATACAGCTCGCGGTCCCACAGTCGTGGGTCGGCAATGACATCGACCGAAGTGGCGCTCTTGGCGGCCGGCACCCCTGCCGCTCGCAGGCGATGCGCCAGTTGTTCGGCATCGTGGTTGCGGGTGAGCGCCGCGAGGTCGGCATCCAGCGCCCCCGCGTGCTTGCGCCGCGAGTCCAGGGTGGCGTAGCGCGGGTCAGTGGAAAGTGTTGTGGCATCGAAGACGTCGCACAACCGCTGCCATTCGGCATCGTCGGTCACGGCCACGGTGATCCAGGATCCGTCCGCGCACGGGTAGCAACCGTGCGGGCACATGTCGGGGTGGTGGTTGCCGCTGGGCCCCAGGCGTTTTCCGGTGAGACTGTGCTCGAGCAGGCAGTCCCCGATCATCGTCGACAGGGTTTCGACAGCCGATACGTCGACGAATTGGCCATCGCCGCTGAGCTCTCGGTGCAGCAACGCCACCACGGCGGCGTAGGCGGCCGCCGCGCCGACGGTGGAGTCTCCGTAGCGCATGCTCGCTCCCAAGGGGGGCCCACCGGGATAGCCAACCAGGGAAGCAAGCCCGGCCAGCGCGGCGAAACACGGCGCGTAACCGGTCTGATGCCCTAGCGGACCGTCGTTGCCCCACATCTTGATCGAGACCGAAATGATGTCCGGTTTCAGCTCGGTGAGCTGCTCGTAGCCGAGGCCCTGACGTTCCATCGCCCCGGGCCGCAGGTTGTTGATCACGATGTCGCTGTGCGCGATCAGCTCACGCAGCCGCGCCATGCCTTCGGGTGACTTGATGTCGAGGTCGACACTGAGGATCTCGGGGTTGATGCTCAGGAAGAACGGCGCGTGATTGATGTCGGTGCCGCCATAGGCACGCATCTCCTCGGGGTGGGCGGCGGTTTCCACCTTGATCACTTCGGCACCCAGCAGCGCCAGCAGCTTGCCCGCGTAGGGACCGGCCCACACCTTGGTCAGCTCCACGACGCGGACCCCGTGCAGCGGTCCGCCGCGCGGATCTTTGACCGCCTTGAGTTGGGCTGACTTGACGACCGGCGCCATGCGCGGGGTATCGAGTGAATCCAGCACCACCCGGGTGTGCCGACCGAGAGCCGGTGCGGCAGCGGTGATTTCTGCCGGCGACGCGCTGAGCGCGTACGGGACGGTCGGATAGGCCGCGGTACCCAACACAGGATGGTGCACCTCGCGGAAAAAGCCGCGATGACGATACTGCGCCGAATCGTGCAGGTCCGGGGCGTCGTTGACGGGGACGAGCGGCACGCCTAACCGCTGGGCTTCTTCGGCCGCGGCCTCTTTGGCCAAGTCCTTGACCCACAGCGCAAACCCGCGCTGGAATGCGGCGACCTTTTCCCCCGTAACGGAGAACTCCAGCCAATCGTCGTCGAACTCGTCGAGCCAGTCCGGATGCCCCAACAGGGCCTTGACGCCCAGCCAGTGCGCGCGGCTGGTCATGTACAGGTAGACGAAACCGTCGGCGCAGGCGAAAAACGATGCCGGACCCTGCTGGTCGAAATCGTCGCGTCCGCCCTCGGCCGGCACCTCCCCGGTGATGAACCGGCCCACGATGCAATCGGCGCGGGACACCAGTACGGCCTGCTGGGACACGTCGATGACGTCGCCATGACCGGTGTGCAGGCGCCCGAACAGCGAGGAGGCGACGCACAGCGCCGCCTCCAGTCCGGCCTCATAGTCGGCCAGGAATCGGCCAGGACCCTGCAACGGCGGCTCGGCGGGGTCGGCGTGGCTGGGTGTGTGGAACCCCCAGCCGCTGGCGTGAAACACGTTGATGCTCTTGGCATTACCGAACTCGGCATCGGCCAGCTGGCCGAACGGGGTGATCGAGCAAAAGACCACATCAGGGTACTTGTCGGGCCAGCCGGTGTCGCGGTCGTCGATCACCGCGTCAGCAGTGCCGACCAGCTGCTGCAGCCGCTCGTCGTCGAGAACCACGGATTGCTTGTTCGTGTTGAGGTAGGCGAACAATGCACTGCCTTCGGGACCCTCACCGAGGATGGGCGCCATCGCCCGGGTGCGACTACCGCACCCGGGCGCCTCGACTTTGATCACCTCGGCGCCGAAGTCGGCCAGCAGCTTTCCGCAGTACTCCCCCGCTACCGATCCGGCCAGTTCGACGACCCTGATACCGGTCAGCGCCGACATGCCCGCCCTCCCAGAGCGGTCAGGGCTTGCTTCGTCCCGAGCGGCTCAGGCGCCACTCCGGCGGGAAGTTCAAGTCATTGTCCTTGACGACATTGTTGAGTCCCTTTTCGAAGGTGCCCTCGGTGAGGTCGACCTCTTGCGCGTCGTTCTGGATCATCGGCAGCATGCCCTCGACCATGCCGGTCAGCAGGCTGCCGAAGTACTCGCCCTTGTGCTGCTTGTAGAGTTCCAGGAAGGTCTTCTGCACCGCGACGGTGTCGGTCGGGCGGGACCGCGAGCACGCCAACGCGTACTTCTGCGTCTCTTGCTCCAGCTTTTCGCGGGGCACCACGCTGTTCACGAAGCCGCAGTCGTACATCTCCTTGGCGCTGAATGGCCTTCCGGTGAAGAGCATTTCGGAGAACTTGCGCAGGCCCATCGTCTCGGCCCACCACCACAGCCGAGGCCCCCAGCCTACGTAGCGGAAGGCAGGGTGGCCGAAAAGCGCGTCGTCAGAGGAGACCACCAGGTCGGCGTCGCCGGCCTGATAGAAGTGCCACCCGTAGCAGTAGCCCTTGGCCTCGATGATGCTGATCTTCCGAAGCTCTTGCAGGGGGCGGTTTCCCGCGCGGGCCTTGGCGTAAAAGTCGGTGACGGTGGACAGGTACCGGTAGGAGCCGCCCGGTGGGTATTTGACGTCGTCGTCGTTGATTGCGAGCTCGTGATGCAGCGGCAGGCCTGGGTTTTCCAGCATCGGGCGCTGCTCGGGCAGGTCCCCGCCGCTACCGAAATCCTGGCCCTCACCGCGGATCACGACGACCTTGACGTCGTCGTCCACGTTGCACTTGTGGATCAGATCGGCATAGTTCTGTCGCATCCCCAGCGTGGTGGCGTTTTGCGCGTCGGGCCGGTCGAAGGTGATGTAGGCGATCCGGTTCTTCTTGTCCTTCTCGAACTTGATGTACTGCTCGGCTTCCTTCTTCAACTTTTCGTAGTCGTATTCAGGCATGTGTTCTCTCCAGTTCTTTTGTCGATAAATATTTATTTAAGCAACGCGCCCGCATCGACGGGCAGCGAAACACCTGTGACGTAACGTGATTCGTCAGAGGCGAGGAACAGGACGGCGTTGCTGATGTCTTCGGCTGTCACCCACGGCACCGGCAACGTGTGCGTCTGCTGAGAGAACGGCGCGAAGTCGTCGGGTCCCGGATTCTCCAGGTCCGGCCGAAACAGCTTGTAGGTAATGTCGTTCATAGTCATCGGCGTGTTCACCTGGCTCGGGTGCACCGAGTTCACTCGGATGTTGTACTGGCCAAGCTCCACGGCAAAACTGCGCATCAGGCCCAGCACGCCGTGCTTGGCGGCGATGTAGTGGCCGGTGTACGCCATGGCCTTGTGCGAACCGACAGAGCCGGTCATCACGATCGAGCCACCGCGTTTACCGGCGAGGATATGCGGCACACCGGCTTTCACGGTCTTCCAGACGCCGGACAGGTTGACGTCGATCATGTCCTGCCAGATCTGCTCCGGGATCTTGTGCAGTTTGTTCCCGAAGGTGCCGATGCCGGCGTTAGCGACAATGATGTCCAGCCGGCCGAGTTGTTCGACACCGTTGTCCACCAGCGCTTTGAGTGCGTCGTAGTCACGCACGTCGACCTGCTCGGCAACGATGTGACGATTCTGGGCCTTGACCAAGTCGATGGTCTCGGCGAGGTCGTCCGGTGTCGAGTGCGGGTAAGCCATGTTGTCGATCGGTCCGCAGATGTCGAACGCGATGATGTCGGCACCTTCCTGCGCCAACCGCACGGCGTGGCTGCGGCCCTGGCCCCGCGCCGCCCCGCTGATCAGGGCGACCTTGCCCTCGACGCGCCCGGCCATCAGGCCACCACCGTCGGCAGCGTTTCCCAGCCGCGCACCGTCGACGTCGGGCTGAGCTTGGAGTTGGGCATATCGAGCTCCCACTCGGGAAAGCGTTTGAGGATCTCTTCGAGTGCGACTCTGCCCTCGAGCCGGGCCAGCGCCGAGCCCAGGCAGAAGTGCGCGCCCACGCTGAAGGTGAGGTGCGGCCGGGGAGGGCGATGAATGTTGAATTCACCCGCGTCGGGGCCGAACTGGCGCTCGTCCCGGCACGCCGCTCCGAGCAGCGTCAGCATCACGCTGCCTTCCGGCACCGTCTGGTCGTACAGGCTGACATCGCGGGTCACGTACCGCGCCATGTGCGGCGCAGGCGGCTCGAAGCGCAGCAGCTCCTCGATCGCCTGCGGGATGAGCGCGGGATTTTCGACGAGCTCGCGACGCTGGTCTGGGTGCTCGGCGAGAACCTTTCCGGCCCAACCGATCAGCCGCGTCGTCGTTTCGTTGCCGGCTCCGGCAACGACGTTGAGGTACACCAGGATCTCGCTCCGCGTGAGCCGGCGCGTCACGCCGGTTTCGTCGACGAACTCGACGTTGAGCAGTTCGGTCATGATGTCGTCAGACGGATTGTTGGCGCGCCAGTCGATGTAGGCCTCGAACTGTTCTCCGACGGACAAGCCATGTTTGTGTTCCATGGGTTTGCCCGCCTCCGTGCGCAACTGGGCATTGACGCGATCCCGCACCATCTCCTGGTCGTCCTCGGGAATGCCGAGCAACATGCTGATGACCTTCATCGGCATGATCGCGCCCAAGTCGGTCACGAAGTTGAACCGACCCGAACCCACCAGCGGATCCAACGCTTGAACACAGAAATCACGGATCAACGGCTCCAGGGCGGCGATCTTGCGGGGCGTGAACATCCGCGACAGCAGCTTGCGGTGCACGTCGTGGATCGGCGGGTCTTCGAAGATCAGCATCCCGGAGGGGATTTCGAGGTTGGCCTTGATCAGCTCCAGGATCACGCCGCGGGCGGAGCTGTAGGTGCCGACGTCGATCAGCGCCTTGTTGACATCGGCGAATCGGCTCAGTGCGTAGAAGTCGTATTCGGCGTTGTAGTACAGCGGCGCCTCGTCGCGCAGTCGCGCGAACATGGGATACGGGTCGGCGATCAGCTCGACGTCGTACGGGTCGAACCGAACCCCGCTTTCGGTACTCGTCGTCGTCACGAAATTCCTCCTACCGGTGGTGTTTCGGGATGCTGCTCTGACGAGCGCACGGGCTGGGCTGAGACAGACTTGGGGACGCTACTCTATTTGCGTAGAGAATCACATGCCGGGTGGTCTGGCAAGACCCAGTGCGGCGAAATTCCATGCTCACCTTTGCCTGCGCCGCGCGGTGCGCACATCGTCGGGTTGGGTCAGCCGCCCCTTGTCGGGGCTTTTGAGGACGCCGGCGGCGATGGCCGACAAGATCAGGTCGAGTTGTTCGGGGCTGTCGATGATCCGGTCGCCATGGGCGAACCGCAGCAGCAGACCGTTGATGAAGGTCAGAGTGATGTTGCTGAGGTCGTCGACCACGGCGGACTCGAGCTCGGCGCCGTGCGGCATCAGTTGCACGAGGATTTCCCGATGCAGTTTGGTGAACTCGTCGGTTGCCTGCTGCAGGATCGCGGCGAGCGCCGGGTCGCGGGTGGCCTGCATCGTCAGCTCGTATCGGGCCTTGGTCCGGGAGAACTGCGGTTCGCTGCCGGCCTGGAGAACCACCTGCGACAGCCGCGATGGCGATGGATTCTCGGCCCGGCCATCGGCGCTGTCGGCGACGGACTGCAGGCTGGCCAGGTCTAATTCAGCCAGCCGCTCGGCCACCGCGCGCAGCAGCGCCGAGCGGGTCCGGAAATAGAAGGAGGTGGTGCCGTCGGGCACTTCGGCCTTGCGGTCCACCTTCAGATGGCTCAGTCCCTTGGCCCCGTCGTCGGCCAGCAGCTGAATCGCCGCGTCGCACAAGTCCCGGCGACGCTCCGCAGGGTTGGGCTTGCGTCGTTGCGCGGGGGTTTGTCGGGCCATTCGGGGTAGCTTTCGTGCCGACGGATGTTGATCCGGGATGTTGGATCACGAGGTTACTCTATATTCGTAGTGTGAGTAAAGTGTCCGGGCGAGCGGTCCTGAACCTTCAGCTGCGACGCCCGACCGGTTCGACGGGATTTCGCGCCGAAAATCTCTGGCGAGGGCCAGCCTGACCCGTGGCGGACACGCGTGACCGGTGATATGACGTCGACTTTCAACTTCTCAGTCCCGCCCAACTCGGCCGAAGCTGTCGCAGTGTGTCACCTCGATAGTGCCCGCGTACCTGGGCGATGGACGGTCCTACCGGGTGTCCTACCCTCAGACGATGCCGACTCAGGAAACGTCACCTATTCGCAGGATGCCCAGCGGTGTCTGCTGACCAGTTAGGTATCGGCTTTCTGTCCGTATTCGCGCTTCCACCCGTGGAGTTGGTCAACCTCGCCGCGGACCTTGGCTGCCACTACATCTCGACCGTCGTGCAGGGACAGCCTTTGGTGCCGCTCGATTTCCCGCCGTACTCACTGAAGGACGCCGCGCTGCGCAAGACTCTGCAAGCCGCGATGAATCACCGGGGCGTGACGATTTCGCTCGGCGACGGGTTCCTCGTGCTGCCCGACGCCGAGATGGATTCGTTTTCAACCGATCTCGACGTCCTGGCCGAGCTCGGCGTGCCCTGGATCAACGCGGTCAGTCTCGACCCGGATCTGCACCGCACCTTCGACCAGTTCGCCGCGCTGACGGAGACTTGCGGCACAACGCAACATCCGGACGGCCGTCGAACCAGTACCCGGACTCACTGTCGGGGACCTGCCAACGGCGCTGGCCGCGCTGAAGCACGTCGGACGAACCGACTTTCGGCTGTTGATCGACACGATGCACCTGATGCGGTCAGGGGCTACTCCCGCCGATCTGGCAGCCATCGACCGCGATCTGATCGGCTACGCCCAACTCAACGACACGACGCTCGCGCCGCGTCTCGATAACTATATGGAGGAAGCCATGTTTGAGCGCATGGTTCCCGGCGAAGGCGAACTACCCTTGCACGAGATCCTCGCGGTGCTTCCCCCTGACATCGTGATCGAAATCGAAGTACCCAGAAGAGCACTGGCCTTGGACGGGGTTACTCCCATGGACAGGTTGCGCCCATGCGTCGAGGCCGCACAGCGGCTGTTGGCGGAGCTCGCCGAACCGCAGTGATTTCCGGTCAGTCGGGGCGCACGGCCAGCAGCAGCTCGCGACGCAACTTGTGATATTCGGCGACGTACCCGTTGTGCACAAAGGTGCAGCTTCGGTAGCGGAACGGGTGACAGTTTGGTCTGCTGCACCGGCAGCGCCGGTTCGGCGTGGTGCTCATATCAGGCCAGCCCCGTGCCGTCACCGTTGGGGAATCTCCATGTTCGGTGCGTGCCTGCGGCTCTGCTCGATGAGTGACGATGGTGGATCGTGCAGCAGCTCGCGAGGCGGGATGGGACTGCCGAGGTATCCAACCCACCGACACATCCGAGACTCCTGGTGCTTCATCGATCCAGCGCGGATTCGCATACCAGTTTGTGGACGAACGCCAGCTTGCGGGCCACCGCAGGTGGAATGTCGAACGGGTAGAGCGGATTCTTCCCCATGGCGGTGTTCACCCGATTGAAGAACAGCGACAACGACTTCCAGTCGGCGAGGAGTTGCTGAACCGGGACGTCTGCGTAAGACGCCAGCGGAGCGATGTCACGAGGAAAGGCGAACCGCATCCGGTCGGCGTGCAAGATTAGGCCCGCCTCGCGCGACGTGTCGACGATGTCGGTGATGTGCAGGTAGTGCGCGAAGCATTCGGCGAAGTCCTCCCAGGGGTGCATGGTCGCGTATTCGGAGATGTAGGCGTCGGTCCAGTTCGGCGGCGCCCCGAATTTGTAGTGCCGCGCGATCTCGCCCTGATAGTCGGCGCGCTCGTCGCCGAATGTCTCCCGGCATTCATCGAGGTAGCGTGCGGCGCCGGGGCCGGTTTCCACCAGAATGTTCTGGTAGTAGTGGCCCACCTCGTGGCGAAAATGACCCAGCATTGTGCGGTAGGGCTCGCCGAGGTGGACCCGCAGCGACTCGCGGTAGGCGTCCAGCGACTCGACCAGGTCGATGGTGATCACCCCGCCCGCGTGCCCGATCACCACCCGCTCCCCCGCGCTGTAACTGGACAGCAGGTCGAATGCCAGCCCCCCGTCTTTGCGCCAATACGGGTCCACCGGCAGCCCGATGTCGATCAGCTGATAGATCAACCGCCGCAACACAAATGCGGTGGATCTGAGCTTCTCTCTGGCAATCGTGTCGTCCGCCTCCGGTTCGCGGCGGATCAGTGAATGCGCGATGCACCGCCCATGCTGGCCGCCGAATTCCTGCTCTTCGGGAACCAGCCAGTTGCAGTCGAGGCTGGCTGCCCTGGTGCAGACGTTCCAGACCTGCCCATCGATGAGCGCTGAACCCGACGGGATCGCGACCATCTCGCGACTCGGCACATGCAACCCAAGCGCGGCCGAGCAATTCGGGCAGCGCCGCGATTCGAAGGGCGCGAAGCCCCGACAAACCGGGCAGGCGAACGCGCGCACGTCTCTATCGTTGCAGGCGCGACGCCGGCCGGCATCAAATGAATTGCTGGCCGCCGTCGATGTCGTAGGTCGCCCCGGTGAGTGCGGTGTTGCTCATAAGATGGACGGCCAGCGCGGCGACGTCGGCGGGGTCGACGACGCGGCCGATCGGCAGCGTCGCGCGGAGCTCTTCGCGTCGCTGCTCGAGTTGATCTCCGAGCAGCGACGCCGACAACGGGGTGTCGACGAAGCCGGCGGCGATGAGATTGACCCGCACCGGCGCGAGTTCGAGGGCCAGGGTCGCGGTGAACGGTGGCAGCGCGGCGGTGGCCGACGAGACAATCCCGAGGCCACGGCTCACCCGTCGGCCGCCGGTGCCGCCGATGAACACCAGCGAGCCACCCGGGCGGATCTTGCCGGCGGCATTGCGCGCGACCTCGAGATACGTCACGACGTGGTCGCTAAGCACGTCGCGCACCCGCTCCGCATCCATCTCGAGCAGCGGCCCGTACTGTGGCCCGCCGGCGGTAACCATCACATGGTCGATGGGTGTGGGCAGGTCGGCGAAGAAGCTTCGCAGCGAAACCGTGTCTTTGACGTCGAAGGCCGCGGTGCGTTCGCGCGCCGACCTCGGCCGCCGCTTGCTCAAGTCGATCGGGATTACGGGCGGCGAGGACGACGTGGGCGCCTTCCGCGCGGGCGCGTCGGGCCGTCTCCAGCCCGATCCCGGCGCTGCCGCCGATTACCACGACGGTTTGTCCAAGCAGCTCCGGTTCGCTGGCCAGTTCAGGACGGCTCGCGCAGCGGGAGGCCGGCGGCGTGATAGATCGCATCGATGACGGTCATGTTCGCGACGGCGTCTTCCGGGTTCGTCTTCACCGGTTCGCCGCGCAGCACGGCGGCGGCGAACGCGTCGAGTTGATATGCGTAGGTGGCGCGACGGCCGAAGCGTTCTACTCGTTTTCCATTGGCCGCCTTGACCGTAAGCCGGTGAAACATCTGCGGCAGAACAGGATTGAGCACGCGCAGTTCGCCTTGGTCACCAACCACGCGAGCGCTGATCTGCAGCAGCCGTGGCGACCACATCGAGCAACGGATCCGACCGGTGTGCCCGTCGGCAAATCGCAATTCGGCCGTCATGGCCCGGTCAACCTGGGGATCACGTAGTTTAGCCTGCGCCGCAACAACTTCCGGGTTTCCGCGACCGAACGTGCGGACCATGTGGACGGCATAGCACCCGGCATCCATCGTCGCGCCACCGGCAAGCGAATAGTTGTAGCGGATATCGGAGAAGTTGCGCAGCGGAAAGCAGAACGTCACATCTACATGCCGGAGCTTGCCCAGCTCTCCCGACGCGACGATCTCCTCGACCCGCAACGCCAGCGGGTGGTAGCGGTAATGAAAGGCCTCCATCACAACCCGATCCGATTGTGCGGCCTGGTCGGCGATCTCCCGGGCTTCGGCGGCGTTAGCGGTGAAAGGCTTTTCGCACAGCACGTGTTTCCCGGCGTCCAGCGCGGCCCGGGTCCACCGACCGTGCAGACCGTTGGGCAGCGGGTTGTAGACCGCATCGAGGTCTGGGTCGGCGATCAGCTTGTCGTAATCGTCGTGCACCCGTGGAATGTCGTGCTTGGCGGCAAAGGCCTGAGCACGCGCGGCATCGCGTGCCGCCACGGCAGCCACCACCACTTCGGTGTTTTCCTTTGCCGGGTTGACCAGCGCCAACGGTGCAATCTTGGCCGCACCCAGAATGCCGATCCGCACTTGTCCAGACACGGAGCCGACGCTAGCACTTCGACGAAGTCAAGACTGGTCGACTTCGAAAACCGAAACGGGATCCAGGATTACGCCGGTTTCCTGCACGTAGCGCTCCCACAGAGCGAGCAGTTCGGCCAGCTTGTCGGGCCGTGTGGCGGCCAGGTCGTCGATCTCGCCCGGGTCGGCGGACAAGTCGTAGAGTTGCCAGGCGCCCGGGCCGTACGGTTCGGGCAGGTGCAGTGCCTTCCAATCGCCCTGGCGAATTGCGCGCCGGCCGAACAACTCCCAGCCGGTGCCGGTCTCACTGTCGTGCACCGCCTCGGCGGCGCCGGAGAGATATTCCACCAGCGAACGGCCACGGATGGGTACCACCTCGCGGCCCTCGTAGCTGGTGCCGGGATGGGCGGCGCCGGCGAGCTCCAGCACGGTCGGGGCGATGTCCATGACGGTCGTGAACGCGGTGCCGATCTCCCCCTGCCGGGCGAAACCGGGCCAGGTGACGAAGCCGACCACCCGGATGCCGCCCTCGGAGGTGAACGCCTTGTGCAGCCGCGACGGCGCGGTGGCCGCCTGCGCCCAGCGCGGGCCATACCAAATGAACGAGCTGGGGCGCCCAAGGTTGTCGACGCCGTTGTCGCAGTGCTTTTCGATCTGTGCGGCGATCTGGGGGCCATGCAGCGGCATCGCTTCGACGATTGCCCCTTCGGCGCCGTTGTCGGACAGGAAGATCACCACCGTGTTGTCCAGCTCACCGGTCTCGGTCAGGTAGTCGATCACCCGGCCGACGTTCCAGTCCAACCGGTCCACCATCGCGGCATAAACCTCCATGGTGCGGGCCGACAGCGCGCGCTCGTCGTCGGTCATGTCGGCCCACTCCGGGGCACCGTCGGCCACCACCGGGTGCGGCACAACGTCGGACGGGCACAGGCCGAGCCGCTTCAGTGCGTCCAACCGCGCCTCGCGCAACTCGTCCGGGCCGTCGTCGTAGCGGCCGCGATAGGTCGCGATGGTGTCGTCGGGCGCCTGCAACGGCCAGTGCGGCGCCTGAAACGGGAGGTAGGCGAAGAACGGCCGATCGTCATCGGCGGGACGTTCGCGGAAGTACCGCAGCAGGGTGTCGGTATACGAGTCCGACGAGTAGAAGTCGTCGCCGACGCTGACGAATTGGTCGTCTTCGGTGTAAAGCGTTGGCACAATGGAGAACCCGCTTGCCGCGGCGCCACCGTAATGGCTGGCGCCGGCGGGTAGCAGAGCGAACGAACGCTCGAACCCGCGAGCCCACGGCGACCTGTCGATGGTGTTGCCGAGATGCCATTTGCCGGACATCAGGGTGAAGTAGCCGGCGTCGCGCAGTAGCTCGGGCAGCGCCACGACCCGGTCGTTGAGGAAGCCCTCATAGCCCGGCGCGCCGCGGAACGCGGGGCCCGCGACTTCGAGCATCGTGCCGATCCCGGCGATGTGGTGATCGGTTCCGCTCAACAACATCGCCCGGGTGGGCGAGCAGGCCGGCGCCGAATGAAAATCGGTGAACCGGGTGCCCGCGTAGGCCAGCCGGTCCAAGTTGGGTGTGTTGATCTCGCCGCCGAAGGCGCCGATGTCCGAATAGCCGAGATCGTCGGCCACGATCACCAGGAAATTGGGTCGCTTCACGGTCAAGCATCCTGTCAGGTCGTGTTGTCCGGCTCAACGACGGGCGAACGCGGGTGCATGCTCGGGCCGGACCCCGACACCGATGAAGTACGCGGGCACGGCCGCCAGCCACGGCATCCGGTCGACCAGGCCGAGCAGGGCTGCCGGCGGAGTGGGGTCTTGGCCGCGCAGCAGCCGACCGAACAGCCCCTTCTGCAGGAACCGTTGCACGGCCTGAGTCACCGCGGTGGGAAACAACCGGCGGCGGCGGACGGCCGCGAGGTCGCGTTCGGTGACCCGATGCCGCCGCAGCGGCTCGGCCAAGATGGTCGCGGCCGCGACGGCGTCTTGGACCGCCATGTTGATGCCGACGCCGCCCAGCGGCGACATCGCGTGAGCTGCGTCGCCGATGCACAACAGCCCGTCGGTGTGCCAGCGAAGCAGCCGATCAACCCGGACGTCGAGGTGCTTGATGTCGTCCATCGACGTCAGCGTTGCGACCGCCTCGGCCGAATCGGGCAGCAGTGCCGTGATGTCGCGTCGGAATGCCTCGATGCCGCGTGCACGCAACTCGGGGTCGGCGCCTTTGGGACCGAGGTAAGCGATCTGGTCGTAACCCTCGCGGGGAATCACGCCCAGCGCCTTGCCGGGAGCCACCCGGGGCAGGAAGGAGAATTCCGCGTCTCCATCGCGTGGCAACCTCAACCACCACACGTCGAAGTTGGCCGGAAACTTCGACCTGGCGGTTTAGCTGTGTTAGCTGCGTAAGCGACGGGAGAAACGTGCTGGTCAGGGCTTCGAGCTGTGCAAGCCGTGCGAGCTGGCGGAAGCTGCGCTGCGGACGATCTGCGGACGATTTGCGATGACCTTGCCGACCGCCGTCCGGGTGGACTCGTCGGCGTCCGGCCACAAATGCGAATAGGTGTCCAGGGTCGTGCTCGCGAGGGCGTGGCGCATCCGCGCCTGCACCGTCTTAATGTCCGCGCCCTCAGCGATCAACAGCGAGGCGAAATAGTGGCGCAAGTCATGAAAGGTGAACCCCTCCGGCAGCCTTCGACGCTGTCGCGGATATTGCGCATGGCCCGCTCGATATCCCACGGCGCGCACGGCTTCCCCGAGCATTGGTCACCATGAAGTCGGTGCCGTACTTCTTCACCGACGCCGACAACATCAGCGTCAGTTCGCGGGGAATCGGTATGGGTGCGTCGGAGCCCTCGGTCTTGAGCGGCTTGTCGCCGTACTGGACCTTGGGATGAACAATGCCGGTCATGAAGTTCACGTCGGTCACGCGCAGGCCGGCGACTTCGGCGACCCGCAGTCCGGCGAAGGCGCCGAGCAACACCGCGACCTTGTAGCGATCAGGCATCGCGTCATAGAGCGCCCACACCTGCTCCGTGGTGCAGCAGTACAGCTTTTGTTCACCCTTATCCGGTGCTGTCTTGCGGCCACACGGGCTGCGTCCAAGCAGGCCGTCGTATTGAGCGTCACTCATGATCTGCGTCAACCTGGCGTGCAGTGCATAGATGTAGGAGGGCTTCAACCCATCGGCTTTCAGCCGCGCCAACCATGATTTGATTTGGCTGGGCCGCACGGTGTTGAGCGGCTGGTCACCGAACTCGGCGACGATTTGCGCGATATGCACCTTGGCCGCGCGGACGGTGCTGGCCCGTTTGGAGCCGTAGCCTTCAAGCCACGTGTCGCACCACTGCTGCATGGTCATCTGGGCATCACGGGGCGCCACGTGGGTGCCGGTGACCACTGTGGAGACCTGGCCTCCGGCCGCGCCGCCATCCGCAGCACGGAGGGCCGCCAGCGCCATGTCAAAGGGTCGAGTTGCACTGTCCTATGGCCAAGGCAGCGCCGCGGCGCTGGCCGGTGGGGTTGATAGGCAGCCCGCGAAATGACCCGGCGTCGGGGAAGCCGCTCTAGACCTGGCCGCCGGCAACGCTCGACCAGATCACCCGTTCGTGCCCGGGTTACCGTCGCGGCCCGCGGTGGGGGGGTTGCGGAAGCTTGGGCCGGCGCCGGCGCCGCCGGCGCCGGCGGGGCCGCCGGTACCGAAATCTGGGTTGCCGGCGCCGCCGGGTGTGCCGCCGTTGCCGCCGTTGCCGCCGTTGCCGCCGTTGCCGCCGGCGCCGGTGATGGGGCCGTTGTGAGCGAAGTCCCTGACGCCGCCGGAGCCGCCGCCGGTTGCGTCGCCGCCGGCGCCGCCCTCGCCACCGGAGCCGCCGCCGGTTGCGTTGCCGCCGGTGCCGCCATTGCCGCCGTTGCCGCCGTTGCCGCCGTTGCCGCCTAAGCCCAAGTCGTCGGGGAGGACGGCTTCATAGCCCGCGCCGTTGCCGCCGACGCCGGCGGCCCCACCGATGCCCCCGGCGCCGCCGTTGCCGCCGTTGCCGCCGGCGCTGGCCGCACCGCCGGCGCCGCCGGTCCCGCCGGTGCCGCCGGTGCCGCCGGTTTCGCCGTTGGGGTGCCACGACTCGCCGCCGCCGCCGGTGCCGCCGGCGCCGGCCGCACCGCCGGCGCCTCCCGTCCCGCCGTTGCCGCCGCCCGTCGCGGCGCCGCCGACGCCCCCGTTGCCGCCGCCGCCGCCGTTGCCGCCGCCGCCATGTGCGCCAGTGAATCCGTCAACGCCGATGGCGCCATCGCCGCCGGTGCCGCCGGTGCCGCCGGTGCCGCCGGTGCCGCCGGCGCTTGCGGTGCCGCCGGTGCCGCCGGTGCCGCCGGTGCCGCCGCGGCCGCGAATGGTGTCTATATATACGATATCGGCGCCCTTCCCGCCGGTGCCGCCGGTGCCGCCGGTGCCGCCGTTGCCGCCGTTGATGCCGCCGATGCCGGCGCCGCCGGTGCCGCCGGTGCCGCCGGTGCCGCCGCCGGCACCGTTGAAGTGGGCGCGGCGAAGTTCACCGGCTTCGCCGCCGTTGCCGCCGGTGCCGCCGGTGCCGCCTAAGCTCGCCTTGCCCGCAACGGCGGCAGGGCCGAAGCGGGTGCTGACGGTGCCGCCAGCGCCTGCGGCGCCACCGTTGCCGCCGGCGCCGCCTTCGGCGCCGGCTTGGCCAAAGGCGCCAGCGCCGCCGGTGCCGCCGTTGCCGCCGTTGCCGGCGTTGCCGGCGTTGCCGCCGTTGCCGTTGTTGCCGCCGGCGCCGGCGCCGCCGTTGCCGCCGTGGCCGGCGTTGCCGCCGGCGCCGCCGTTGCCGCCGGGATGGTCAATGGTGCCAGCGGTGCCGTTGCCGCCTTTGCCGCCGTTGCCGCCTTGACCGCCGTTGCCGGCCGCGGCGTTTGCAAAACCCGCGCCGCCGGTGCCGCCGGCGCCGCCGTTGCCGCCGTTGCTGCCGTGGGCGCCCTCGCCACCGCTGCCGGCGGTGCCGCCGGTGCCGCCTACGCCCGCCTTGCCGTTAGTACCTGCGGCGCCGGAGCCGCCACCGGCGGCGCCGCCAGCGCCTGCAACGCCGCCATTGCCGCCGTTGCCGCCGTTGCCGCCGGGATGGTCAATGGTCCCAGCGTCGCCGTTGCCGCCGCTGCCGCCGTTGCCGGCGATGCCTGCGGCCCCGCCGTTGCCGTTGGTCCCGCCGCCGGCGCCGACACCGCCGCTGCCGCCGCTGCCGGCGTTGCCGCCGGCGCCGCCGTCGCCGCCTAGGCCTGCCTTGCCCGCAATGGTTGCGGCGCCACCGTTGCCGCCGCCGCCGCCGGCGCCGCCGGCGCCGCCTTGACCGCCGCTGCCGGCCGCGGCGTTCGCCACACCCGCGCCGCCGATCCCGCCAGCGCCGCCGTTGCCGCCGGCGCTGCCGTTGGCGCCGTTGGCGCCGAAGTCACCGTTGCTGCCGTGGGCGCCGGCGCCACCGTTGCCGCCCGCGCCGCCGGTGCCGCCTACGCTCGCCTTGCCCACAGTGCCTGCGGCGCCGGGGCCGGTCCCGTCGGCGCCGCCAGCGCCTGCAGCGCCGCCAGTGCCGCCGTTACCGCCGTTGCCGGCGGGATGGTCAATGGTGCCGGCGCTGCCGGTACCGCCGTTGCCGCCGTTGCCGGCGGCGCCGGCGGCGCCGCCGTTGCCGTCGGTGCCGCCCTGGACGCTGATACCGCCGTTGCCGCCGGCGCCGGCATTGCCACCGTTGCCGCCGTCGCCGCCATTGCCGCCGGGATGCTCAAAGGTGGTGCCAGCGGTGGCGTTGCCGCCGTTGCCGCCGTTGCCGGCGTTGCCGCCTTGACCGCCGACGCCGGCGGCGGCGTTTGCCACACCCGCGCCGCCGATGCCGCCGGCCCCGCCGTTGCCGCCGGCACCGCCGTGGCCACCGATGCCGAGGGACGCCTGCCCGGTCGCGTGCCCACCAGCGCCACCGCTGCCACCGTTGCCACCGACCCCCCCAGCCCGCCCTGTTGCGCCCGCGCCTCCAGCCCCGCCGTTACCGCCAGCACCCCCGGCCCCGGCCCCACCGCCGTTGCCGCCCGCCCCGCCGTTGCCGCCTTGACCACCAACGCCGGCGGTGGCCCCGCCGTTCCCGCCCGCGCCGCCGGTGCCGCCGGCCCCGTACACCTTCCCACCATGTCCGCCGGCCCCGCCGTTACCCCCAACCCCGCCCGGCGTACCGGCAACGGCGTTTCCACCGGCACCACCGTTACCGCCCCGACCGAAGTCCCCAGCCGACCCACCGGCCCCCCCAGCCTGACCCGGCGCGCCCGACCCCCCGTTACCCCCGTTGCCCTCCAAAATCCCGCCGGCCCCGCCGGCCTGCCCCGTACCCGGCGCTCCGTTGGCGCCGTTGCCGAACAGGGGGCGGTCCATCAGCACCTGGGTGGGCATATTCACCACGCCCATCACACCGTTCTCCACCGCCTGCAGCGGCGACGCGTTGGCGGTCTCGGTGCGCGCATAAGCTGCCGCACCCGCGCTAAACGCCTGCACAAACCGATCATGAAACGCCACCGACTGCGCACTCAGCGAATGAAAACCCTGCCCGTACGAGCCAAACAACCGCGCGATGGCCGCCGACACCTCGTCGCGGCCCGCCGCCACCATCCCCGTCGTCGAGGGCACCGCCCCGGCGGTGGCTGTCCTGATCGCCTCTCCGATCCCGGATAAGTCCGACGACGCGACAGCAATGGCCTTTGGTGCTGCGATCACATACGACATGGCGTGCTCCTGTCAGACCACTGGTTCACCGCACAGATATGGATTCACCACGATTATGGATCCGCCGCTATCCCATAATTTCGGTTTTGGTAAAGCCCGCGCCCCCATTAACTCCGCCGACTAGCCGTACCGGTGGCCACGCGAGCCCGTCCGCATTACCTGGGCGGTTCCTGCGGATCGGCGCACTCCGCGAGCTACCGTTTAACCATGCAGTGCACGGATGGTTGCGGCGAGCCTGCCGTAGCCCAAGCGTTGTGCAATCTCCTTGTTTCAGCGCTGGTGATCGCGGCCGTCAGTGCGTGCGGTTCGACACCAACCTCGTCGCCGCCAACCTCGTCGACACCGAACGTCACTGCGCTACCAACAACAACCACATCGGCTGCGCCGCTTCAACCAGGGCCGCATTCCAATTTGGCTGACGTCGATCTGCCAGCCGGAACAGTTTCCGTCGTTACCGGCTCCTCTAATGAGGAAGATTGGCGTTACAACGCGCCTTATGACGACGTTGTAGCGTTCCTTAGGAGCCAGTTCGCCACCGGACCCAAATACGCCGATGGCAAGGCGACGTGGTGGCGTAATTTGCCGCCCTGCTACAACGACCACTACGACTACACGAACAACCGACAAGATGACAAAGCCCCGCCTGAAGGTTGGGTCTCGGACAGCCACGGCGGCTCCACGCGCTGGATGTGGGCAGATGGTGTCATGTCACTCGACGTTCAGGTGTTCCGCCCAGGCGGCAGCATCGCACCCAACGGCGAGCCTTGGATCGTGATCTACTACATGCCCGACGAACCCACCGGCTGCAGACGCAACTAGTTCTCGGGGCCGGGGCGCAGACTTTTGCGCGTTCCGCGACGCAGCCTCAAATGTTCAAAACACACATCATGTTCAGGGCGCGCTCCTATATTGCCTATATCTCCGCCCTGCCCGCCCGCACGTGATTGGAGAACCTGAAATGAAAGCTATCGGGATCGCGGCTAGTGTCGTGGCGGCAGGAGTCATGTTGGCGGCACCAGCGCAGGCGGATGACGACGTGTATCTCAGCGTGCTGCGCGACGATTACTGGACCCGTACGTACTGATCGAACCATCATCCGCAGGAGAGCCGCGAAAAACTCCTGCGGACGATCTGCGGACGATTGGGCACCCTAAAGCATGTTGACCTGGTGTTATGCGTGTTAGCTGGCCTGGATATCGGAGTTGGCCGGGTACTCGCGCGATTTCAGGCCGGCCTCGCGGCGAACCACCGACGACCGCCCGTCGCACGCAACGGTCAACTCGGCCCGCAGTTCGCCCGGTCCCTCGGGGCCCTGATAGCGCACCCCGGTGATCCTGCTGCCCTCTCGCAGCAGCCCGGTTGCCTCGGTCTTCATCCGCAAGGTGAAGCTCCGTTCGGCCTGGGCGGCGTCGGCCAGCAGATTCAGCAAATCCCATTGCGGCACCATCGCGACAAAGCGATGCGGTAGGCGCAGCCGCCCGAAGTCGACGTAGGTCACCGACCGGCCGTTCGACTCGAACTTCGCTGTCTGCACCGCGCTGTAGTGCAATTCCGAAAAGCGCTCCCACAAACCCAGCTCGTCGAGTAGCCGCAGCGTCGACGGGTGCACCGTGTCACCGCGGAAATCGCGGAGGAAGTCGCCGTGCTTCTCCAGCAGCGTGACCTGTACACCTGCCCGCGCCAGCAAAAGGCCCAGAACCATCCCCGCCGGGCCACCGCCGACAATCGCGCAGGTGGTTGTCTCAGCCATTAGTGCTCAAGCATCGGGCCGCCCGGCGAGGGTGCGTGTCTGCACCTCGACACGCCGACAACCGCGGCATTCTGCGCACGCTCGCCCCCAAATGCGCGCCGTTACCGCACGTATTCGAAGCGGTTGAGCACGTCGTAGGGCATTCGCTGCAGCACCCGGTAGATCAACCGCACTGGCGCCGATGGGATCTGCCGGTAACCCGACAGCACGGACGTCTGCTCGAGGAATCTGAGCCTCGGGTTCCACTTCTCCATGTCGCGAGCGTCGCGGATGCCCCATTTGGTGATGCCTTTGGTGAACAGTTTGGACATCCGCGGTGCGATCGGCGGCAACGTGTCGAACAGCATTTCGCCGGAGTCGAACCGGCCGGTCAACCGCTCTATCAACTGCCGGACGTCGGTCTCCCACAGATACATCAGCAATCCCTCGGCGACGACGAGGGCGGGATGTCCGGTCGAAATCTGTTCGAGCCATTGCTGATCGGTCACCGAGGAGCCGATCATCCGATAGTGGTCGGTGTCAGGAAGGGCGGGGTACAGCCGGCGACGCAACTCGATAACGCCCGGCTGATCGATGTCGAACCACCGTACGGACGGCGGTGGGACGATCCGAAACGCTCGGCCGTCGAGGCCGCAACCCAAGTGCGCGACGACGGCATCGGGATGACGCGCAAGAAAGTCACTCGACCAGTCATCGAGCTGTTTGGCCCGCAGTGCTACCAGATACTGGTTCGACGCCGGCAGCGAGGTCCGGTGTATGCGCTTGAAGTCATAGTCGATTCGGTCGACCGCCTCGGCCGCCGCGTGGTCACCCAGAACTGTTCGCTGCGAACGGCTTTCGTGCGCCCGCAGGTACAGCGTGACGAGATTCGTCCACTCCACCGAGCCCCAACTCACTGAGCTGAAGTCAACTTTCGCTGCCGTCACGTTTGACTCTCCTCCCTTTCAGTGCATGCGTGGGACATACATGATGATCGCGACCCCATCAGGCAGATCAGTGCGCCAAGCACGTCCCAGCGGTCGGGGCGGAATCCGTCGAAAGCCATCCCCCACAAGAGCGACCCCGCGACAAATATCCCACCGTACGCCGCAAGGATCCGGCCGAAGTGGGCATCGGGCGGCATGGTGGCGACAAATCCATACGCGCCAAGCGCGATTACGCCGAGGCCCGCCCATAGCCAGCCACGACGTTCACGCACGCCCTGCCAGACTAACCATGCGCCCCCGATCTCAAACAGGGCCGCAACCGCGAAGAGAACAATCGACTTTGCCACGCTCATAGCGGGCCCCCTTCGCCGGCGCCCGCGGTCAGGTCGGTCACGGTCCCCAGGGCGCAATGCGGAGCGGTGAGCGTCATCACCAGCGTCGGCCCTTCGAACCGCAGCGTGAATTTCAAGAAGTCGCAACAGGTCTGCTCCGCGTGAATCAGCGCGGCCAGTTCCGGACCACGCTCGACCGGCAGCGCCACCTCGACGCCGTCCCCCACGCAGGCGCGTTCTCCGCCCGGCACCCTGACCGGCGCGCCAATTCCGAAATGCACATCACCGTCACCGTTTGACCGTAGACCTTCGACCCGGCTCGAATGTCAAGCCGAGCGATTGCCAACTGCCAGTTTCGATTTCGCAGGCGTCAAAGGCGTGGCAACGCCGGGAATCCCTCGCCGTGCAGGTCAGCAGCGGCTGCGGCAATTCCCTGCTGGGTGCCGATGACCAGATCGTGCTGCAGCGCAACGGTCGTGGAGTGCGGCGGCAAGAATCCGAACGGCGTGTTCACGTTGGCGGGTCCCGTCGAATAACCATAGGCCGGGTCGCCGTAACCCCAATTGACGAGATAGGTCAGGTCGGGTTGGAGCAAGTCGGCCAGCGGGTTGCCGATAATGGGGATGGCGCGCAGCGGCTCGAGCAGCGGCAGGTTCTCGGTGGGGATCATGTAGTAGGTGGTCATCGTCGGTCCCGACGTCGGCAATTCGACGGACGACGCGAGCTGCGCTTCCGTGAACGTCGGATAGAGGTTGTGCACGTAGAGGACGCCCATCACGGCGTTGAGGTCGGCGAAAACATCGATCGGGTACCGCGGGAAGTCGGCGAAGCCGTCGTATTCTCCCGTGTAGATGACGGTTGGGTAGGCGTTCGACGGGGTACCGCCCGAGTACATCCCACCCAGATGCGGCAAGCCCAAACCGGGAAACCGCGTGAACAATCCGCCGTTGGGATTCATCGGATCACCGACCAGCACGAAGTTCACGTCCGTGCTCGGGACGCCGGCGGCGATGAGCTTCTGCATCTCCAGCGAGGCGATAACCGCGCTCTGCGAGTAGCCGAAAACGTTGATGGGGGTGATCCCGCTGTCATACGCCTTAAATATCGCGTTGTTCAGGATGGTGAGGCCCTGACGCACCGACTGGTCGAGGGTCATGCTCCTCAGACCGGTAATCGGAAATAGCTGTTCGGGCGAGGTCAGGCCGTGGATATTCGTAGTGGTGAAGTTTGGCGAAATGTAAAGGTTGTAGACCTCGCTGAGGTACTTCGGTGTGGGTATCGGTATGGAGGTGGGGGTCATGATCAGAGAGATGCCGACGGCCGTGGGCTCATTGCTGGTCAGCGGCGCGGCGAGCGCCTTCGACGCTCCGGCCTCGGTTCCTGCGTAAGCGTTGCCGGCGGTAGCGAGCAAGCGGGCAAACTCGTCGTGAAACCTTCCCGCTTGCTTGACGAGCGCCTGGTACTCCCGCGCATACGAGTTGAACCAAGCCGCCGCGGATGCCGAAACCTCATCCGCCGCCGCCTCGAGCACACCGGTCGTCGGGCCCGCCGCCACCGCGTTGGCGTCGTCGATCGCCGAACCTACGTCGGCCACATCGGCGGCCGCCGCCAACATCGCTTGCGGCTCCGCGAGCATGTTCGGTTGCTCAGCCGGCACTCAGCAACCGTAAGGCGATCCCGCCCGTTTGTCTGGCATTTACGGGTTGTCACGCCCCGAACCGCTGGTCAGAAGGCGTCGGGGTCCCGTTGTACTTCGACGGGGACCGGATGGCTGTACAACCGCGAAGCGTTGGCCCAGGTAATTTTGCGGATGACGTCCTGCGGCAGATCGCCGATTTCCTCATGGATCGTTTCTTGGGTGTGCGGCCAGGTCGAGTCGCAATGCGGATAGTCGGCTTCCAACATGATGTTATCCACACCGATCCGGTCGCGCTGTACGAAAGATGACTTGTCTTCTACCGCACAGAACCAGAAGTTGCGCGTGAAAACCTCAGCGGGAGTGAGCCTTTCGCCCAGCGTCTGCCAGGTGCCATACATCGCGTGGTAGCTGAGCATGTGGTCGAGGCGATCCAGCAGCCCTGCAACCCAACCGATTCCACCTTCCGAGAGGCAGATCTTGAGGTCGGGGAACCGGCTGGGCAGACCGGAGTACAGCCAATCGACGGCCGCTGAAATGGCGTAGGCGAAGAACAGCACGCCCTGCACGTCCGGCGGCGCGTCCTCGGTGGTGGACGGCGACGAACCGGACGAGCCGATGTGCAGGTTCACCACGGTGCCCGTTTCGGCGCAGGCGGCCATCATCGGATCCCAGTGACGTGAGTGAATGCTCGGCAAGCCCAGCATCGCGGGGTTCTCGCTGAAGGTGACGGCGTGAAAGCCGCGCTCGGCATTCTCATGGATCATCTTTGCCCCCAACTCGGGGTCCAGCAGCCACGGCAACTGGCAGGGAATGATCCGGTCCGGATATGAGCCCGCCCAGACCTCGAGATGCCAGTCGTTCCATGCGCGCACCGACGCCAACGCCAGCTCGCGGTCGTTGGTCACCTGCTGGAGCCGCTGGCCGGCGAAACCCGGCAGGAAGGATGGAAAGTTGAGCGAGGCGTAGATGCCGTTCAGGTCCATGTCCTTGACGCGTTCATGAATATCCCATGCGCCCCTGCGCATTTCATCGAATCGGACAGGTTCGAAGCCATACTCGGACACCGGTCGCCCGACCACGGCGTTGAATCCCACGTTGGGCAGTTCCTGGCCGTCGTAGACCCAAGTCTGGCCGCCCTCGTCGGTGTCGACAACTTTGGGCGCGCGATCCGCGAACTTGCGCGGCAGCCGGCCGGTGAAGGTGTCCGGGGGTTCGACGATGTGGTCGTCGGCCGAGATCACCGTGTAGCGGCGTCGCGCGCGCGGCGGGTCCGGCAGAAAGGTGACCGAACGATCGTCGCCGGTCTTGGCGGTGGTGAAGTTCAGGTCGGCGGCCAGCTCGTCGATCGATTTCATTGTCGGCGACCTCCTCGGGCGAGCGGTTCAGGCGAGCACATCGGGATCCGCTTTGATGGTCATCCGCGCCGCCCCCGCCCAGTAGACGTCCGCGGCGCGTTCGATGAGCGACCGTTGCATGCCGGCCATGTCCGACCAATTCATCTTCACCGGGTCGTGGCCGGTGAGCATGACGTCATAGGCCAGCTTGCAGACCCGTTCGATCGACGCCGCCCGATAGACGGCTTCGGCCAGGTTGCGGCCGGTGGCGATGACGCCGTGATTGGCCAGGATGGTCAGGTTGGCCCCGCCGATGCGGGCCGCGAGGTCGGCTGCGCGGGCGGGGCTGTCGATCTCGCCGTCGTAGGCGTCGACCAGGCACAAGTCGTCGAGGAACAGCGCACCGGTCTGGTGCACCAGGTCGGGCAGCCGGCCCAGCGCGGCGAGCACACACACGTAGTAGGGGTGATTGTGGACCACGACCCGGGCGTCCTCGCGCACCCGGTGCAATTCGGTGTGGATGTGTATCGCCGGAGTGACGTCCCAGCGACCGCGCACCACCCGCGCGTCGGCGTCCACCACACAGATGTCCGACGCGGTGAGTTCGGCCCACCACAAGCCCCACGGATTGACGAACATGTCCGACTGTCCGTCGGGCTGCCAGGTGATGTGTCCGGCCATGTTCTCGGCGAAACCGATGGCGGCCAGATGACGGAATGCGACCGCGAGCGCCTGCTCGTTGGATAGTTCGACGCCGATCGGAGGCACCACCGACGGCGCCCATACCTCCAGCCCACCGCGCCGTGCGTTAGGAGAGTTCATGATCGGCCTCCATCCTGATCCGGATATCCTCACGGAGCTCGCCTTTAGCGATCTTCCCACCGGACGATCGGGGTAGTTCGTCGACCACGATCAGTCGCTCGGGCAGCAGTTCCTTGGAGACGCCAAGCGCCAAGAGATGCTCGACGAGCTCAGGTAGGTCGATGGTGTGCGAATGGGCGAGTTCGGTGTAGACACAGACCTTTTCGCCGAACACCGGATCGGGCATTGCAACGGCCGCGGCCACCGCGATCGCGGGATGGGTGGTCACGGCATCCTCGACCTGCGCCGCGCTGATGTTCTTGCCGCCCCGCAGGATGAAATCCGAGGTTCGACCGGTGACGGTCAAATATCCGTCGGGATCGATCTCGCAGATATCACCCATGCGCATCCAGCCGTCGCGCGTGAACAGCTTGTCGTGGTCGGTGCCGCCCAGGTAGCCGAGACTCGTCGCGGGCCCCCGGCATGCCGGCTGGCCGCGCCCGGTACCGGTGACGTCCCGGTCGCCGTCGAAGAGTCGCACCGCCATTTCCGGGACGATGCGCCCGCCGGTGCGCAGCCGTTGTTGCAGCGGGTCGTCCAGCGTCGTCCCGCTCAGTATGCCGGTTTCGTTCGAGCCGTAGAACTGCAAGATCTTCGCACCGGTGAGTTCCTCGAATTCGGCGGCGGGCCGATACGGTAGGGCTTCGCCGCCGGCGAACACGATCCGCAGCGAACTCAGGTCGTAGTCGCGACTCGCCGGGTCTGCCATCAGCATCGTCAATTGCGTGCTGACGCAGCACAATACGCTGGCCCGGTGATGAGCTATCGCCTCGCACGCCGCCCTGCTAGTGAATCGCTCCAAGATGACCGCAGTCGCACCCAGATAAATCGGGGTGGTGTGGCTGGTCCATATTCCGAAGCCGAAAGGCATTGGTATGACGGGCAAGAAGACGTCGTCTGGTGTCAGTAGGCCGTTGGCAATCGCCTTCTGGTGAAAGTAGTGCCAGCGGTTTTGGGTGTGCACGACGCACTTAGGCAGCCCGGTGGTCCCGGAAGTGGAGTTGATCAGGAAGACGTCATCGGCGCCGAGTTGTGACTCGACCCCGACAGTCGTGGGCTCCGCGTCGGCGCAAAGGCGCGTCGCGTCCATCGCCAGCACAGCCAGTTGCAACCCGGCGGCGGCGACGGCAGCCTCCGCAGTATCGCTGCGCTGCCGGTCGCTGATCAGTACCTTCGGCTGGGAACTACGCAGTATCGCGGCTACCTCGCGGATGCCGGCACGGGCACCGATGCCGACGACGACAGCCCCACAGCGTTCGATCGCCACGAACAGCACGTGGACGGCGCCCGAGTCGCCGTGCCACACCCCCACCCGGTCGCCGCGCGCCACGCCGACGCCGGCCAGCTGCTCCGCCAGAACGTTCGCCGCCCGATCGAATTCGGACCAGCTGAGCGATAAACCAAGGTGATCAACATAGGCGAAGCGCTCGGGTGATTCGGCAGCGTTGCGGCGTACCGCGTCCGATAGCGTCGAGTCCGACCACCAGCCCGCCGCGCGGAACCGGACCGCGTCCTGCGCGGTGAATGCCGGCGATACCCCGGCGTGAAGGGTGTCCAACGCACCGACGCTCATCCCCAAATGATAGGAAACCGGCAGCCGCTCCAAGGCACCGCCGATATACTTCCCCCGGGGCGGCATTAAGGAGATCGCGATGAGTCTCATCAGGCGGACATGGGCCTCGGCTGCCATCGGCGTGCTGGCGCTGACCGCTGCTCCCGAAGTCTTCGCCACGATCCAGTCACCGGGCGTCGCACGTGCGGACGTATGCGTCAACGCCGGCAGGCGCGTTTCGGTCAGCGGCTGCACCAACATGGCCGACGCGGTCGCCCCCTACGCTCCGCCGCCCGCCGCCTACGCCCCGCTGCCGGAGGACTACCCGCCTCCCCCGCCAGCGCATGTCAACGTGTGCGCCAATGTAGGCCGGCGCGTGAGCGTCAGCGGGTGCGTCTGAGCCACCCCCCGCTCGCACGCAATTAGCCCCCCACCGCCAACTCGGTGTCGCCTCATGTCTTAGCCCGCTAAGCGACGTGATCGCAGGTCACGGCCCCTTGTCTACAAGTAAATATTTGTTAAGGTGGCCTAAAGCCGCTCATTGATGAGAGGGTTGCCATGACCACTCATGCCTGCCCCACGATGTATACCGGGATTCAACCTCGATGAGCATCGATCGTTCTTTCATCGGCCCCAAGTTCCCGCCCGTCTCGTTGCTGGTGACCCGCAGTCGGTTGCGTGACTTCGCCAAGGCGACCGGCCAGGATCAACCGGTCTACACCGACGTCGATGCGGCCAAGCAGGCCGGGTTCAAGTCCGGTTCGCCGCGGTCACCCCGGTGCACGGCCAGCCGACCTGCACCGGCGTCGTCGCCTCGATCGACCAGGTTGACGGCGAGCGCCAAGCCACCTTCGATCTTCAGGTCAGCCTGCCCGACGGCACGGTGACGCTGCTCGGCAGCGCCGTCTTGGTAATCCCAGCGCCCGACTGAAAGACCTCGCAACCGAAACCCCCAGAGAGGAAAACCAAAGTGGGAAAGTTGGACGGCAAGACCGCCATTGTCAGCGGCTCGGGCCGCGGGATCGGACGCGCGATCGCGCTCAAGCTGGCTGCCGAAGGCGCCAACGTCGTGGTGAATGATCTCGACACCGACCCGGCCAACGCGGTCGTCGAGGAAATCACCAAAGCCGGCGGCAACGCGGTGGTCTGCGCGGGCAGTGTCACCGCCGAGGGCTTCGGCGACCGCTTTGTCGGCACCGCAACCTCCGAGTTCGGCGGCCTGGACATCATCATCAACAACGCCGGCTACACCTGGGACTCCGTCATCCAGAAGATGACCGACGACCAGTGGGACGCGATCCTCGACGTGCATCTCAAAGCACCGTTCCACATCCTGCAAGCCGCGCAACCGGTGATCAGTAAGGCGGCCAAAGCCGAGAAGGAGGCCGGCACCCGGGTGTACCGCAAGGTCGTCAACATCTCCTCGGTGGCCGGCCTAGCCGGAAACGCCGGACAGATCAACTACTCGTCGGCCAAGGCGGCCATCATCGGCATGACCAAAACCTTGTGTAAGGAGTGGGGTCGCTACAACGTCAACGTCAACGCGGTGGCGTTCGGGTTCATCGAGACCCGCTTGACTTCCGCGGCCGCAGACGGGAACTCAACCATCGAGATCGAGGGCCGCGAGATCAAGGTCGGTGTGAACCCGGGCCTGCTGGCCGCGGCGCAAATGATGATTCCGCTCGGGCGGCCCGGGACCCCGGACGAGGCCGCGGGGGCGGTGGTGATGCTGACCTACCCGGAGGCCGATTACGTCAGCGGCCAGGTCCTGGTCGCCGGCGGCGGATTCGAGGCCTGATAACAATGAACACGACTTACACCAGCGTGTGGCGCGACGACGAGGTCGCCGCGCTCGGCGAACTCGCAGACAAGTTTTTCGCCAAATCCCTTGTCCCGCACCGTGATCGGTTTGAAGCACAACAGCACGTCGACCGGGAGGTGTGGCTGGAAGCCGGCAGGCTCGGGCTGCTGTGCTGCTCGATCCCCGAGGAATACGGCGGCGGCGGCGGCAGTTTCGCCCACGACCTGGCGGTGATCGAAGCGCAGGGTCGCGCGCTGGACAGCGGCTGGGGCAACTCGGTACACAGCGGCATCGTGGCGCACTACTTCTTGGCCTACGGCACCGAGGAGCAACGGCGACGCTGGCTGCCGAAGATGGCCAGCGGTGAGACGATCACCGCGATCGCGATGACCGAACCCGGCGCGGGCTCCGACCTGAAGAACATCAAGACCACCGCGTTGCGCGACGGTGACCACTACATCATCAACGGCGCCAAGACCTTCATCTCCAACGGGTCGGTGGCCGATTTGATCGTCGTGGTGGCCAAGACCGACCCGAAGGGTGGCGCCAAGGGGGTCTCACTGATCATCGCCGAGACCGCAGAACTGCCAGGATTCAGCCGGGGCCGAATCCTGGACAAAGTCGGCCAGCACGCCGCCGACACCTCCGAGTTGTTCTTCGAAAACGCGCGGGTGCCGGCCGACAACGTCTTGGGCGGCGTCGAGGGCAAGGGCTTCGCGCAGTTGATGACCCAGCTCGCCCAGGAGCGGCTCACCATCGCCACCAGCGCCGTCGTCGCGACCGAGGTGGCGGTCGCTGAGACGATCGCTTACACCAAGTCCCGCAACGCTTTCGACCGGACGATCTTCGATTTTCAGAACACCAAGTTCACCCTGGCCGAGTGCCAGACCCAGGCGCACGTGGCCCGGGTTTTCCTCGACTCGTGCATCGAACGGCACCTGCGCGGTGAGCTCGACGCGACGACGGCCGCAATGGCCAAGTGGTGGCTCACCGAGCAGCAATGCCAGGTCATCGATCGCTGTCTTCAACTGTTCGGTGGCTACGGGTACATGCGCGAGTACCCCATCGCGCGCATGTACGAAGACGCGCGGGTGCAGAAGATCTACGGCGGGGCCAACGAGGTCATGAAGGAAATCATTGGCAGGTCTCTATGAAGCGGCCGCCGGTCCCGCTGCTGACCACATCGGGATTCGCCGGCGGCCCAAAGATCGCAAAGCGCAAATCGTCGAGGCCGCTCGACAACTGATCGTTGCGCGCGGCTACCGCAATGTGTCGATGGCCGATATCGCCGAGGCCGTCGGCATCACCGCGGGCGCACTGTACCGGCACTTCTCGAACAAGGCCGTGTTGCTCGGTGCGGTGATCGACCAAAGCTTCGACGACGCCACCGCAGTCACCGACCAGCGTGACCTGGCCCTGCCGAACGTGCTGGCACTGGCCTGCGAGCAGGCCGTGACCCGACGTGATACCGGCGCGCTGTGGTGGAGGGAATCGCGCTATCTGGAACCCGACACGGCCAGTCGGCTGCGTCGGCGGCTTCGCGACAACAATCGCAGCTACCAGACGTTGATCGAGGTCCAGCGTCCCGGTTTGCCGGCCGTGCAGACACAGCGGTTGGCGTGGGGGGTTCAGTCGATCATGGCCAGTCCAAGCTTCCATACCACGAAGCTGCCGCATGCGGACTTTGCAGCGCTGCTAACGGCGGCGTGCCGCTCGCTTTGTGCGACCGAACTCGGTGCACCACCGCCGGTCCCGGCCCGCCCGCGATCGAACCATAACGTGCTCGAGCCGGTGTCCAAACGCGAAAGCCTGCTGACCCACGCCATAACGCTGTTCGAACGCAACGGTTTCGAGGCGACCTCCCTCAACGAGATCGGAATGGCCGCCGGGGTGACCGGTCCCAACCTCTACAGCTATTTCGCGAGCAAGGCCGACATCCTGGAAACCGCGACATCACGCGGAGTGAGCGCGCTTTGGCTGCTCCTCAACCGGGTCTTACGCACCAACGATGAGGCCGCCGAGGCACTTCACGATCTGGTCCGCGGCTACATCGAACTGGCTTTGGAGCGAACCGTTTTGGCGTCGTTGTTGCTGTCCGAGCAACAAAACGTCGACGACGTCACACGCAACCGGCAGCGCGAGTACGTCGCGGAATGGGTGGCGCTACTTCGTGCTTCCAGGCCCGCAGTCGGCGAGCACGCCGCACGAGTGTTGGTTCACACCGCGCTGGCCGTGATTCACAACATGACCCACATCGGCCGAGATCAGGACGATCCCACCTTCGGCGATGATCTCGCCGCCATGGCGGCCGCGGTGCTGTTCTCCGAAACCGAATCGAGGTAATGCCGGCGCGAAGCGCCCAACCGAAGCCGGTTGACCGTATTGTCTGTCTGTGCTGATCGGCTTCGTACTCGCTCTGGGGTGCTCGGTGTGCTACGGCAGCGCCTCGGTATTACAAGCGCACGCGACACGATCGGTGGAAGCGGGCAGCGGCTCCGGCGTCGACCCCGGCCTACTGTTGCGCGCCGCCGGACAGTGGCGCTACCTCGCCGGTATCGGCCTCGATGGCGTCGGTTTTCTACTGCAGGTTGTCGCGCTGCGCCTGGTGCCCATCTACGTGGTTGCTGCGGCGCTGGCCTCCTCGATCGCCGTCACCGGCATCGTATCCGCCTGGATGCTGTCAGCGCGGCTATCCCGAACCGAGTGGACCGCCGTGGGCGTGGTCTGCGCCAGCCTGTTCGTGTTGGCCTGTGCCGCCGGGCCGGGGCATTTTCGGCGCGCCCCGGCGGGACTCAGCTGGGCGCTGGTGGTCGTGGTCGCCGTCATATTCGCCGCCGGCGCCGCCGCCGGCCGACTGAGCGACCGTGCGCGCGCCCTTGCCCTGGGCTTCGGCGCCGGAACCGGCTTCGGCGTCGTCGAGGTCGGCGTGCGCCTGCTCGACGTGATCGATCCGTCCAAGCGCGCCTTCTACGTCAACCCGGCCCTGTACGCGGCGGCCGCGGGAGGGGTCGCGGGGTTTCTGTTGCTCACCTCGGCATTGCAACGTGGATCGGTGACGACGACCGTGGCCGCCATGGTCGTCGGTGAGACGGTCGCTCCCGCGCTCGTCGGCGCGATTTGGCTGGGTGACCGCGCCCGCCCCGGCCTCGGGTGGCTGGTGATCACCGGATTCGTGGTAGCAGTATCCGCCACGCTGGTATTGGCCCGGTTCGGCGAAGCGCCCGAGCCTGCCCCCGATCCTGCTGGAGCAGGTTGAGCCGACGTTAGTCGTTTCCCCGTGACGGCGGCTGTACCTCGACGCCGCCGGACTCGTGCTCTGGGCCCGCGGCCGGGTGTTCGGCCGGCACCCGCTCACGGGACAGGTGCGCTTCACTCCCGTCCCGTGGCTCGACGTGCCGCTCCTCGCTGTGGTACGGCCCCGGCTTCGGCCGGGGCTGTCCGCCAGGGAATGCCAATCGAAAGATGGTGCGGTGCACCGAATACCACTGCTTTGCGAAGGGCCCCGAGTTGTACGGCAGCTCGTAGCGCTCGCAGATATCCTTGATCTTCGGCGCGATCTCCGAGTATCGGCTACTTGGCATGTCCGGATACAGGTGGTGCTCCACTTGATAACCCAGGTTGCCGCTGATCACATGGAATAGCGGGCTGCCCTCGATGTTGGCCGCGCCGACCAACTGCCGCAGATACCACTCCCCGCGCGTCTCGTCCTCGACTTCGTCCTGGCTGAAAGTGTAGGTCTGGTCGGGAAAATGGCCGCAGAAGATGATGGCGTGCGACCACACATTGCGGATGACGTTGGCCAATGCATCGGCCGCCAACGTACGCAGGAATGTGCTCTCGACGCCAGGCAACACCCGGTCGAGGAAGGTCGCCGCGGCGCCCGTCCGCCCCTTGCCCGATATCTTCCGAAGTCGCCTGCCAAGACGAGACTCCGCGGGCTGACCGAGCCGCCCGCGCAAAGCCAGCTGTACCAGTGCAAACGCGCCGGCGCTGATCAGCGGCCAACCGATGTAGTCCTTGATGATCTGTGAACGCGCCTTGACGCCGATGCTTTTCAGGTCCTTGCGCACCTCCGACCATGGCTTCTCTCCGGCCCTGATGGCCTCGATGTCCAAGTCGTGTACTGCCACGCCCCACTCGAACAGCGCCGTGAGCAGCATGTTGTAGAACGGTTGCGCCAAATAGACCGGGTGCCATTTCTGATTCGGATCGATCCGCATGATCTCGTAGCCGAGATCCTTGTCCTTGCCCCGAATGTTCGTATAGGTGTGGTGGATGAAATTGTGCGAATGCTTCCAGGCCTCCGCGCTCGAAGCGGTGTCCCAGTCCCACACCGAGGAATGAATATCTGGATCGTTCATCCAATCCCATTGGCCGTGCATCACGTTGTGGCCGATCTCCATGTTTTCCAAGATCTTGGCCATACCGAGACACGCGGTGCCCAGAGCCCACGCGGCTTTGGATCGCGAGCCCAGCAGCAGCACACGGCCGACCACCACAATCTGTCGCTCCGCCGAAATCACCGACTTGATGTACTTGCGGTCGCGATCGCCGAGGTCGGCGAACACCTCGTCGTGAATCGCGTCCAATTCTTTCCCAAGCTTTTCCCGTTCCTGCTCCCCTAGGTGGGCGAACGGGTGTTGGGGGCGTTGCAGAGTAGAAGTCACTGCAGTTCCTTTCGATCAAAGTTCGAGTTCGACGTCGCCTTCGGCGGCGTTGATACAGATCCGCACGTCCTGTTCGGTGGGTTCACTGATGTCACCGGAGCGCAGATCACGCAGCTTGCCCGATTTGAGCGTGCCTACGCAGGTGTGGCAGATACCGATTCGACAGCCGAAGGGCAGCTCCAGGCCCGCCTTCTCGCCAGACTCCAAGATCGAAGTGCCGCCGTCACATTCGACTTTCTTGTCACTCTTGAGGAAGCTGACTTCGCCGCCCTCGCCGTCGCCGGCGTCGCCGCCGATCTTCGGTTGAAATCGTTCGAAGTGCAAGCGATCGCGATCGCCGTTGTTTTCCCAGTGCTCGATCAGCGCGTCGAGCATTTCTTCCGGTCCGGAACAGAACGCTTCGCGTTCGCGCCAGTCCGGACACTCCTCGTCCAGGTCACCGGGTTCCAGTCGGCCACGATCGCCGGTAAGGCGCACATCCAGCCGCATCTGCTCGTAGCGGCTATCGAGGTCTTCGAGGACCGACAAAAACATGACCTGCTCACGGGTGCGAGCGGAGTGAATGTGGACCACATCGCAGCCCTGGGGGCCCAGTTCCCCGCGATGATCGAGGCTGCGCAGCATGCTCATGATCGGCGTGATGCCGCTGCCGGCGCTGATGAACAGCATCTTGGGCGGCAGCGGTTCAGGCAGCGTGAACACGCCCTCGATTTCACCAAGCCGCACCACCTCGCCGGGTTGGATCTTCTCCACCAGATACGGCGAGACCACCCCGCTGTCCACCTTCTTCGGCGTCACGCTGATCAAGCCGTCTTCGGCAGACGGATCCGAGGTCAGCGAGTACGCGCGCCAGTGGTAAACGCCATCGATCACCACCCCAAGCCGGACGTATTGGCCTGGCTTGTGACCCGGCCACTCATAACCTGGCTCAATCAGGATGCTCGCCGCTTCCGAGCCCTGGGGCTCGACTCGTTCGACCTTCCCGCGCAGCTCCCTCGTCGTCCAGAGTGGGTTGATCATCTCCAGGTAGTCGTCGGGCTCTAGCGGGCTGAACAGCCGTCGCACCGCGCGCAAGAACAACCGACGACCGCGTGGGACGTTAGGTTGGGCGCCGCGTTCAGCCATGATTTCGATAGTACACAGTCGTTCACCCACTTCAAATAAATAACTGAATGTGGCTTATTAGCAGCTTATTTAAGCTATTTGACAGCACGACAAAAAAGATCAATCGTTCACTGACATACGTGTGGACGTTGACTTGCCCGGAGAGCCTGCCTTCGACACCCCATTGTGACGTGCCCCACATCGGCGTAACGCAAACATGGCCGGCGAGCTCGTCATCGGTTTAGCCGATGGTCAGCCAATTAAGTCCTGGCCTATCGGCGGCCGAGAACGCTGGCTTACCGCCTTTCAGAACAACGGCGCACGGTGAATACCACAGTGCGTAGTAGTTGTGCCCGCGGTCGGTCCACGAGACGAGCGCCCGAGATGACGAAGCGTGTCTGGTTACGTTGCCCCGCGGTCCTTTTCGCCGCAACACTGTGGTGCACACGGCATACCAGCTGTGCAGGGAATCGACGTGGGGGTGTGACCGCGATCCTGGGATCCTCGGCGATGTCGTGTTCGGTGCGGCCGGTGTGGCGGTCCTGGCTACCCGGTTCGAGCGTGCGTAGTTGTGCGCGAAATAGGGAGTGTGACTGTACAGACGCGCACCCTCGCGGCTAGTCGGGTGATCAGCCGGCCTTGAGGCGGATCCTCCAGCGCACGAAGGTCAGATAGCAAATGCTGATGAAGGCCAGCATCGCCATGTCGAACCACCACGCGCCCGCTGAGTGTTCCCAGTGCGAGTCGTGCGGCGTCTGTTTGACTTTGTCCTGCAGGCTCAGCAGATCGACGGTCGAGGCTGATGATGCGAAACCCCATCTCGCCGGTGTGGCCCAAGACATTTGGTCCAGCCCGAGGCGCGCGGTCACGGGAATCATGCCGCCGGAGAACACCAGCTGCGACATGACCGCCACGACGAGCAGCGGCATGATCTGTTCGTTGGACCGCGCGAGTGAGGACAACAACAATCCCAGCATCGCCGAGGCGACGGTGGTGGCGGCGATGTCGACGAATAGCTCGAATTCGGGCTGGCCCAGTGCGACGGCGCCTTGGGTCGGCCCGCCCTTACCGAGGATCGCGATGATGGTAACGATGGCTGACTGCACCACCGCAAACACCGTGTAGACGCAGACCTTTGCCAGCATGTACGCCGTGGTGGACAGGCCGACCGCCTGTTCGCGCAGGAAGATGGCGCGCTCACCGATGAGATCTCGGATGGTCAGCGCGGTCCCCATGAAGACCGCACCGACGTTGAGCAGCACCAGGATCTGCGCCGGCTCGGTGGGCGCGTCGCCCAGCGGGTCCGGCCTACCAAACCCGACATCGCCGGGCACCGACATCGACAACGAACCCATGATGAACGGCAACAGCGCCAGGAAGATGAAATAGCCGCGGTCCGACACGATCAGCCGGACCTGGCGTCTGGCGATGGTGGAGAACTGCCGGAACAGGCTCGTGTGCGTCGGCTCGCCCAGTTCGGCGGGCTCTTCCACCGGCGGTGGCGGCGGCTGCGGACCCGTGCGCGCCAGGTACCGGGCCTTGGCCGCGTCCGGGTCGTCGGCGACCGAGCTGAAGATGTCGGCCCAGTTCGTCGTTCCCATCGCCGGGCCGATCTGATTCGGCGGCCCGCAAAACGCGGTCTTGCCGCCGGGCGCCAGCAACAGCACCTGATCGCAGACGTCCAGGTAGGTCAGGGAGTGGGTGACCACGAGAACCACACGCCCGGCGTCGGCCAGCTGCCGCAGCATGGTCATGACCTGCCGGTCCAGCGCGGGGTCCAGACCGGATGTCGGCTCGTCGAGGATGAGCAGCGACGGCCCGGTCAGCAGCTCCAGCGCCACCGATGCGCGCTTGCGCTGACCGCCGGAGAGCTTATCGACGCGCTTTTCCAGGTGCTGGGTCATCTCGAGCTCTTCGAGGACCCGGGCCACCACTTCTTCACGGTCGGTCTTGGTGGTGTCGGGCGGCAGCCGCAGTTCGGCGGCGTACATCAGCGCCTGCTTCACGGTGAGCTGACCGTGCACCACGTCGTCCTGTGGCACCATCCCGATCCTGCTGCGCAGCGAGGCGTATTCGGCGTGAATGTTGTGACCCTCGAACACCACCGTGCCGGCGCTCGGTTGGGTGTACCCGGCCACCAGCCGAGCGAAGGTCGACTTGCCCGCACCCGACGGACCGATGACGGCCGTCAGCATTCCCGGCCGCGCGATCAGCGAGATGTCGTCCAGCAGCTTCTTGTTGTCGATCGACCAGGCCACTGCCCGCACATCGAGTCCACCGGTCCCCGTCGCTGCGGCGGTCTCCTGGCGCCGGACCAACGTGCCACCGGAGAAGATGAGGTCGACGTTGCCGATCGTGACGACGTCGCCGTCGTGCAGCAGCGCCTGTTCGACGCGGGTGCCGTTGACGAACGTGCCGTTGATGCTGCGGTTGTCGACGATTTCGGTGCCGTTGGGTGTGGGCACCAGGCTGGCGTGGTGGCGGCCGGCCAGCACGTCGGGAATAACGATGTCGTTGTCGTTGGCGCGGCCGACCTTGACGACCCCGGGTGTTTCCGACCCCGGCGCCCGGCCCGGCCGCAGGATCTTCATCATCGACGTCGCAAGGTTTTGTTGATCGCCGCCGGGCCGCCCGCCCGCCGGTGCCCCCGCCGCCGGCGGCCGGTAGATCTGCGGCGCCTGCGGGGGCAGCACGACGGGCTGCGACCCGCCGGGCGGATAGCGCGTCTGCGGGCCACTGGGCTGGTGCGCCGCGTGGGGCCCGCTGGGCGGCTGGGCGGGTTGCGGACCGCTGGGCGGGTACGCGGGCGGCATCCGCGTCGTCGGCACCGGCTGCGCAGGCTGTCCGGGTCGGGACGACTCCACGTGCGGCTGCGACGCGTGCACACCGGACGCGGTGGCCAGCGGTATCGACGTGGTTTGCGGCGGACGCCCAACCGAGCCCTGGTGGCGGCCGACCTCGAAGGTCAGCGCCGGGCCGTCGGGGTTGCCGATGTTGATCCGCTGACCGTCCTGGATGTCGACATAAGGCACCCGCCGGTTGTTGACGTACATCCCGTTGAGGCTGCCGTTGTCGATCGCGACCCATCGGCCCTGGTCGAATCGCACGATCAGGTGCGCGCGCGAGATAAGCGGATGCCCGACGCGAACGTCGGCCCGCAGGTCACGTCCGATGACCACGTCGTTGCCTGCTGCGAAAGTGCGCTGCGATGCGTCATACCGCACGGTCAGCACAGGTGGGGCTGATGCGCTCACGGGCACCAACTGTATCGGGAATGCGGCCGCCTGCCGAGCAAGTCGACGACACGGTTTGGCGTCGCCGCCGGCCGAGCAAGGCTTCCACGCTTCTCGGGGAAGTCTGTAAAGGACCTGTCAAACTCTCGTAAAAACCCTTCGCGAGCGTCGCGTACTGGCAAGGGACTGCGTAGCTTTTAAGATGAGCCGGTCGCACCGTCGCCGTTCCGGATAGCCCACTCGCACAGGAACAAGCCATGCACACCGCTGAGACGCTGCTTCGCCAGGAATTGCGCAACTACGCCGTGGAGCTACGGCAGCTGGCATACACGCTGCCCAACGGCGTAGGCGAGCACAACCTCCTTCAGATGTCGGACCGGATGCGCGCTGCCGCCGACTTGGTGTACCGCAAGGGCGCGTGACGCGATCGGCGCTTCACCAAAGTTGTTTGCTTGATTGGCATTTCGCACGCTCGTTTTGATCGCGGCCCAGCGGGTACGCGATTGTTCATGCAAAGCAGCGACGGGGCATTACCTGACGACGTGCCGGTCGCCGATGCCGTCGAGCAACAGCATCCGGCCGAGGGCGCGTCCTCCGACGAGGACGAAGAGTCTTCCTGGCAGCCCGAAGGCGATGTGCCGCTGGAGGCACCTGCCTCGGACTGGCAGGAGCAGCAGGAGCCGGTTCTGATCGACCCGGAATTTGAAGAGCCTGACCGATAGTCGCGGTTGTCAGCACTTATCCCGCGGTGGCGACCTGCTCCGTCACGGTGCGCTCCGGAGCGTCATCGCCGGTGACTTCCTTGACGAAATCGCCGATGTATTTGATGGCCCGCCTGGCCTCCGGCAAGATGTCTGCCGCCAACGGAAAGTCGTGAATTTGTCCGTCCCAAAGATGCAGATCACAGCGGACTCCCGCGGCGTTCAGACGTTCGGCCATGAGTTCGGCGTCCGGAAGCAACAACTCGTCGGAACTCGCGTGAATCGTGACCGGCGGCAGTGCGGACAGATCGGCGTCCACCGGTGAGACAACACGAGCCGAGGGATTACCGTCGCCCGTCGGGACATGCGACTCACTGAGATACCGCGCAAACACCGACAATGCACCGCGGGTGAACATAGAGCACTTGCGCGCGTTGCGGTGCTTCAGTTTTCGGGTCGGATCCGCCTCCGTGAAAGGTGAGACCGTGGCGATGCCGGCCGGCCGTAGCATGCGATTGCGGATTGCGGCGACAGTCGTCATGAACGCGAGGTAACCGCCGGCCGAGTCTCCGGCGATCACGATGTCCTCGCCGTCGTAGCCGCGCTGTTGTAGCCAGCGCAATCCGCTAATGCCGTCTTCGATCGCGTGAGCTATCTGATACGACGGCAGCTTCCGGTATCCCACCGTGAGTACACCGGCATCGGCGGCCCGCGACAGGCGCGTCACGAGCGAACGGTGGGTGTTCAGCCCGCAGGTAAGGAACGCTCCGCCGTGGAGGTAGAGGATCGCCCGGCCCGACGAAGCACCGGCCGCGCGAACCCATTCGGCGGTGCACTTTTCCAGCTGCACCGGTTCGATTTCTGCCGACGAGCCGAACCGCGGCATCAGACCGGCCAGACCGTCGATGCGTTCCCATGGCCAGGGCAGATTCGGCCGCATCGTCCAGGCGCGCACCGCGTTCTTGACGATTAAACGGCTGGCCCATGAAACCGCGACGGATTGCGGGCTGTGCCGATGGTGAATTCGCCGTTCAATCTCCTGGTGCGGCACTGATTTATCGAATAGCATTTGCGACCAACTCTCTGAAAAACACCGAGTACCCGGCCATGACGGCGCGAAACTGCAGGTTAATCCGCCGTTACAGTCGCGACTATCACCGTTTTCCAGCAGAAAAAACGGGTACTCCATCCGGTCTGATTCATCGGTGTCGAATTGCGCTTCGAATGCGCCAAACTCGAGCTTCAGCTTATCGTCACCGGTATGCCGTTCAACGCGCCATTACCCGACGGCTCGTCGATAAACTCGGGTGGAGACAGAGTGTTGGTGTTGGCTCCCGGAGAGCCGTTGGCGACCGACATCCGGGTGCCCGGTTTGCCGTGGCCCCACCCGTGTGGCATCGACACCACACCGGGTTTGATCGCATCGGTGATCTCGATCGGCACCCTGATCTCGCCGGCCGCGGACTTCACCGTGACGATGTCGTCGTCGCCGATACCGGAGCGCGCCGCGTCGTCGGGGTGGATCAGCAACGTGCACCGGTCCTTGCCCTTCATCAGGGCGGGGACGTTGTGCAGCCAGGTGTTGTTCGAGCGCAGGTGCCTGCGGCTGACCAGGACCAGTTGCTCGGCCGGCCGCTCTAGTCGCGCGGCCAGCCGCGGCAGGTCATCGAGCAGGTACTGCGGGGCCAGCCGGATTTTCTTGTCGGGCGTGCCGAGCAAGTCGGGCAATTGCGGCACCATCGGCCCGAAGTCGATTCCGTTCGGGTTGGCCTTGAGCATGTCCAAGGTGAGTCCACCCGGGTTGTTGCCGTACTGGTCCCCGAATGGCCCTGTGCGCAAGGTCAGGTCCAGCATCCGCTCGGGCCCGCCCTCCTGGTAGAGCTTGCGGATCTCCGCACCGTCGAGGCCGCGGGTGAAGGCCAGATAGTCGAAGAAACCGTCGTCGATCGCTCCGACATCGACGTCTTCGGCCGGGGTGCCGGTGCACAGACCGGTCAGGCGGATCAGGATCTCCCATTCGTGCGGACGATCGCCGGGGTCGAACACCGGAGCCGAGTAGTTCGCGATGCTGCGAATCGCGAACAGCAGGATCAGGTCATCGTGGTGTGGTTGTTCCAGCGGTGAGAGCCCGGGCAGGATGACGTCGGCGTGCCGCGTGGTCTCGTTGATCCAAAGGTCAATGGAGATCATCGCTTCCAGCATCGGCAGCACTTCGTCGAGCTTGTCGCCGCCGGGCGTGGACAGCACCGGGTTGCCCGCGACCGTGATCAGTGCCTTGAGCTGCCCGTCGCCCGGCGTGGCGATCTCCTCGGCCATGCACGACACCGGCGCCTGCCCGAGCACCTCTTTGGCCCCGCGCACCCGGGTATGCCAGCGGCCGAATTCGGCGAGTCCGCCCTCCAGTCCGGGCAGCGGCTGTGTGGTGATCGACCAGGCCGCCGGCCGCGGGAACATCGCGCCGCCGGGGGTGTCGAAATGGCCGGTCAGGATGTTGATCACGTCGACCAGCCAGCTGGCCAGGCTGCCAAATTCCTGGTTGCACAAGCCAATTCGGCCATACACCACGGATTTCTCAGTTCCGGCAAGCTCGCGCGCCAGCCTTCGGATGCGATCTTCGTCGATGCCGGTGACGGCACTGACCCGCTCCGGCGGCCAGTCCGCCGCGAGTCGGCGCATGGTATCGACTCCGTCGACGTGCGGTCCGGGATTGACCAGGTTCTCGTCAAACAGGGTGTGCGCGACGGAGAGCAGCAGCGCCGCGTCGGTGCCCGGCACGATCGGCAGCCACTCGTCGGCGCGCGCGGCGGTCTGGGTGCGCACCGGATCGATCACGATCACCTTGCCCCGCTTGCGGATTCCGTCGATCAGGCCCATCACGTTCGGCGCGGCCAGCAGCGAACCCTGCGACGCGGCGGGGTTGGCGCCCATGATGACCAGCAGGTCGGTGCGTTCGATGTCGGGCACCGGGAAGTTCCACCACAGGCCATACATCAGGTGCGACGACAGGTTCTTCGGCCATTGGTCAACGGTGCCGGGCGAATAGGTGATCGGCATCCCGGACATGCCCATCAGCACGCCCGCGTAGCGCGCCAGCGAAAACGAGTGCGCCAGCGGGTTACCGGTGTACGCGGTGACCGCGCCGATGCCGTACTTCTCGATGACCGGCGTTAGTAGTTCGGTGCAGCGGCGGAACGCCGCGTCCCAGCTGACCTCCTGCCACTGTCCGTCGACCTTGATCAGCGGGCTGCGGATGCGGTCCGGGTCGTCGTGCACCGCGCCCAGTGACACGCCCTTCGGGCACAGGTGTCCGCGACTCCATACGTCGTCGCGATTGCCCCGGATGCTGGCAACTCGGCCGTCCTTCACGCGAATATCCAAACCGCACATGGCTTCACATAGCGGACATGTGCGCAGGTGCCTGGTCGCCATTCCGTCACCTTATTCCGCGACGGCCGGTAGCGGAAGTGGGCATAATGCGACGAGAAGAGCAGGTAGGGAGGTTCTCCGTTGATCGAACCCCTGTTGGCCGACCGGGTCGCGGTGGTGACGGGTGGAGGCGGCGGTATCGGCGCGGCAACGGCGCGGCTGTTCGCCCAACACGGCGCCCGGGTGGTGATCGCCGATATCGACGAACAGCTCGCGCACCAGACCGCTGACGAGATCACGGGGTCGGGCGGCTCGGCGCTGACGATGGTCACCGACGTCCGCGACGGCGACCAGGTAGCCGAGTTGGCGCGATCGGTACTGAACCGCTATGGACGGGTGGACGTGCTGGTGAACAACGTCGGCCACTGGGTGCGCCACCCGGGCAGCTTCGCCAGCACCGACCCGCAGCTCTGGGACGAGCTCTACCGGGTGAACCTGCACCACGTCTTCCTCGTCACCCGCGCGTTCCTGCCGGCCATGCTCGACCGGCACGCCGGCGCGATCGTCAACGTCTCGTCCGTCGAAGGGTTGCGCGGCTACCCCGAGGATCCGGTCTATGCCGCCTTCAAAGCGGCGGTCATCCACTTCACTCGCAGCCTGGCCGTGCAGGTGGGCCGCGACGGCGTGCGGGTCAACGCGATCGGCCCCGATGTCACCGAATCGCTGCAGGTGCCCTACGCGCAGTGGCTGACCGCCGAGGAGCAGGCACAGTGGCCGCAGTGGGTTCCGGTCGGACGCATGGGGCAGCCCGAAGACCAGGCCCGCGTCATCTTGTTCTTGGCCTCCGACCTGTCGGCATTCGTTACCGGCCACACGATCCCGACCGACGGTGGCACGGGCGCAGCGGGCGGCTGGTTCCGCTCCGCGCGCCGCACCGATCGGGAATGGACCAATCGCCCGGCGCAACCCTGACACGTGTTTAACCCCGCGCCGTGTCGGGCAATCGGCCACTCGTGGATAGCGACAACAACGACAACATGTTGGAGCAGAGCGAGAGCTTGGACTCCGACGAGGTGCGCAACGACGACGGCGATGAGGTGGTTGATCCGCCCGACCGGTGGATCGATCCCGGCGAGAGCGAGTCGCTCGACGAGAAACTCGCGGCTGAAATTTCGGACAGCACAAGCCACGACGGGCCGTCGCGAGATGCGCACGACTCAGATGAGGGCGGTGCGCTCGATGTCGTCAGCGACGATGAACTGGACCGCATCGATGTCGCCGAGCACGGCCGTGAAAGCGGTCAAATCAGCGGGGCCCCCGAGGACGGCGAATCGTTCTACAACGTCGAAAAGTGATGAATGCCAAGACGATTCACCACTGCGGCAGGCGCCCTGTTGTCCAGAGCGCCTGCCACAGTCAGTGGATTAGCCAGCCATGAACTCGTGGTAGGCCGACTCCAACTCCGGTGACAGCGCCGTCACGTTGCACTGACGCTCGGTGTCCCCGATGGGCGCCAGAATGCCGCGCAGGTCGGTGTACTCCTGCGGATGTGCCGTGAAATAGCTACGCAAGCTGGCGGCCGCCGCCGGCCGCGGTTGGCCGTACGCGGCCATGACCACCTGGTTGGCGCCCGGGTGAGCACCCAGGTATTGCTGCGCGGCGCCGGTCACCGACGAGACGGTGGCGTTCGACGCCGCCCGGACTGCAGTCGGGTGCCGCGGCCGCCGTGGGGGCGCCGACAATACCGATCGCCAGTCCCCCGAGCAGGCAGCCGGCGCTGACGCCGGCCATTCGCCGGCGCGCGGGCATACTGCTGAATTTCATATTGATTTCCTTCGAATGCGCGAACACGTTTGGCGAGGCGCCCGATCCCCCGAAATCCAAAGTAGCCGAGGCAAAAAGGTGCGCAACCGGCCTTCGCTGCCAACGAACGCCGCTCATCGCCTGCGGCGTGATGCGGGCCACGCAAGCGGGCGCTGTTCGGTAAGCCAGCAACCACAACCGCGTACCAAACCTAAGAATTCTCAGACAGATTGGCGAATCCTTAGGCATCCGTGACCTTCATTCGTGACGAAACCGTTATCAGAACCCGGCCATTTCGTCAGCTCAGCGGTCGCGGGCACGGCGGTTTTGCTTTTTGATCGCGTCGACGAGCTCGCTTTTCGTCATCGAGGATCGTCCGCGCACATCGAGCCGACGCGCGATCCCGAGCAGATGCTTCTTGCTGGCGTTGGCGTCGACGCCTTCAGCCGTCGGCAGTGGGTTATGCAGCCCGCCGCGTTCGGCGTGCGTGTCGGAAGGGCCCTGTTGCTCTTTGGCTTCCCAGTGGTCGCCGACTCTCTCGAAACTGTGCTTAACCGCGGCGTAAGCGACGCGGTGCGCTCGCTCCTCGCTGCCGTATTGCTCGGCGGCCGAGTCGTGAGTTTTGGCGAAAGTGCGTTGCGCCTTGCCGCTGGACCGCCGCAGTGTGCTGGGCAACTCGTCTTTCTTCGCCTCGCCACTCTTCGTTGTCTTCGGCATGAAACACCCCAGCATCTAGCTGAAGCCGGCGGTCGTCAATTCAGACGATCCAGCTTCAGAAGCCCTTCGATAGCCGTGTCGAACTCGCCACTGTCGACCGCGTCCAGCGTGCCCAGGACGGCTTCCAGCGCGCTTCGCAGGCGCCGAACCTCTTGGTAAGCCTGCAGGTGGGAGTGGATGAGCTCGCGATCAAAGATCGGCGGAGGGCCGACCCGCTGCCAATGCCTCAATGTCGCTTCGTCGATCACTATCAGACCCCCGTCCAGTTTCAGGGGCACATCGCTAAAACGACCCCTTCATAGCCGCGGGTAATCGAGCCACCCCGAACTGGCGCCCGCTAACCATGCGTGGGGTAATACCCGCTGACCGCGCGTCTAAAACCACTCTCCAGTTAAGTAATTGCGTTAACCAAGCGGGCGTCGATTGGCGTCGTCGGCTCGCGGGTATCCGTCGGTCACGACAGTCCGACCCAAGTTGTGCAGACGGGAGAGGCAGACATGCGGCTCCGTCGCAGTGCGCTGAGCAAGCCGGGGATCGCGCGCAGGCGTCGCGGCAAGGGCTTCGCATACTACGACCCCGACGGCGATCTCCTGACGGACAGCGACACCCTGGAGCGGATCAAGGAGCTGGTCATTCCGCCAGCCTGGAAGAAGGTGTGGATCTCGCCAGAACCGAACGGCCACATTCAGGCCGTCGGCACCGACGCGGCCGGACGCCGCCAGTATCTTTACCATCCGGCGTGGCACAAGGAGCGCGCCGAGCAGAAGTTCGACCGCGTCCTGGAATTGTCCACCCAGTTGCCGGCATGGCGGACCGCCATCGCACGCGATCTTGCCGGTCGGGGTCTTCCCCGGGAAAGGGTGCTCGCCCTGGCGTTGCGGCTGCTCGATCGCGGTTACTTCCGCGCCGGCGGCGAGGAGTACGCCGAGGAACACGAGTCCTACGGAATCGCAACGCTGCTATGTGAGCATGTGACGGTGCGGAGTGGCGCGGTCGAATTCGACTACCCCGCCAAAAGCGGTGTGCAGCGCACCGTGGAAGTCGAGGACACCGAAGTTGTCCGGGCAGTGCGTTCACTGATGCGACGTACCCAGCGGAACGAACGGCTTCTGGTGTGCCGCAAAGGATCCGACTGGGTAAACATTCAAGCCGATGACCTCAATGTCCGATTCAAAGAACTCGTAGGCGACGACTACACGGTCAAGGACCTGCGAACCTGGCACGGTACGGTCCTGGCCGCGGCGGCATTCGCCGACGCGGACCCGGCCATCTCCCAGCGGGCGGCCAAGCGTATTGAAGCCGCGGTGATGCGGGAAGTCGCCGAGGAGCTGGGCAACACCCCGGCGGTCGCGCGCGGTTCCTACGTAGATCCGCGCGTCATCACCGGTTATGAGGCGGGCATGACCATTGCCACCGCGGCGCGGCGCGCCAAGCGTGCCCGTCGACCCGAAGCCGCTCAGGAAATCTTGGAGAGAGCGACTCGCATGTTGATCCGCCGAGTAGCGAAGAGCGACAGCGTGTCTGAGCCGCCCGTCCTGGCAAAGACCGCGTAGAGCAGGCCCCTAACCGCGCGAACAGCCGCAAACTCCCCCGACACGCCGAGTCCGAGGGGGCTTTTGCGTCTGCTCACCGGTAGCGCACCATGAGCAGCATGACCGAACCCGGCCCAACTCGCGTGGCGGTCTACCTCGACTTCGACAACATCGTGATTTCGAGGTACGACCAAGTTCACGGGCGTAACTCATTTCACCGCGACAAAGCAAAGGGTCTGGAAGACGAGCGGTTGAAAGTCGCGACCGTCGATGTCGGCGCGGTCATCGATTTTGCTTCGTCCTTCGGCACTCTCGTCCTCACCCGCGCCTACGCGGACTGGTCCGCAGACGTCAATGCCGCCTACCACCGTCAGCTGGTGGGCCGAGCGGTCGATCTGGTGCAGCTGTTTCCGGCGTCCGGGTACAGCAAGAACGGCGCCGACATCCGGCTGGCGGTGGATGCGGTCGAGGACATGTTCCGGCTGCCGGACCTGACCCACGTGGTGATCGTGGGAGGCGATTCGGATTACATCGCGCTCGCCCAGCGCTGCAAGCGCCTCGGCCGCTACGTCGTCGGCATCGGGGTGGCCGGTGCCAGCAGCCGGTCGCTGGCCGCCGCGTGCGACGAATTCGTCACCTATGACGCGCTGCCGGGGATACCCACCGCGGCCCCCGCTCCGAAGGAAGCGAAAAGCAGCCGGCGCACCAAGGCGTCCGCGCCCGATGACGAGCCGCCGCCCACCGATCCTCAGGCCGCTGCCACCGGATTGCTCGAACGCGCACTGCGCATCGGCCAGGAGAAGGAAGATGCCGACTGGCTGCACAACTCCGAAGTCAAGGCCCAGATGAAGCGCATGGACCCGTCGTTCAGCGAGAAGTCGTTGGGGTTCAAGTCATTCAGCGACTTCCTGCGTTCGCGCAGCGATCTCGTCGACCTCGATGAGAGCAGCACGACGCGCATGGTGCGACTGCACAGCGACACTGGCTCATAGGGGTCACGACGATGGAAATGTGGGAAGTGGTTGCGCGAGAACAGATCAGGGAAACCCTTGCGCGCTACAACTGGTCGGGTGACGCCGGCCGTATCGATGGGCTGGCCGAGACATTCTGCGCAGACGGAGTCTTGGAGGTCCGCGGCATGGAGCCACTGCGCGGCCGATCCGAAATCGTGGCCTTCCTCGGCGGTGTCACCGGCAACGTCGCCGCCGGCGCCAATGACGCCGAAGTCAAGCCCATCGTCCGGCACAACGTCGCCAACGTCCTGTTCGGCGAGTTGGCCCCTGACCGGGCCCACGTTTCGTCATATTTCACCGTCGTCACACATATCGGACTCGACCATTTCGGCCGCTACCGCGACATTTTGGCGCCTGACGGCGGCACGTGGCTGATCAAGCACCGCAAGGTGTCGACCGACTGGGCGGCGCCTAATTCGACTATGGCTCGTCAACCACAGGTTCCGGGTGGGCGTTGATAACCCGGGCCAATTCGGTACGCGACCTGATACCGAGTTTGGCGAATGCATTGCGCAGATGAGAGTTCACCGTGTGCGGTGACAGGAATAATCGCTGCGCCACTTCACGATTCGTGGCACCGCCAGCCACCAGATGGGCGACCTTGAGCTCGCTGTCGGTGAGGCTGTCGATTCCGGTCCGCGGTCGCGCCTTGCCCACCACACGCCGGGACACCCCGTGCGTGCGCAGGACTTGGCCGACCCGCTGGGCATCGGCGGTTGCGCCGCAGCGCAGGTAGGTTTCGAACGCGATATTGAGCTCGTCGAGGCCTTCCGGGGTGCGGTTGATGCGGGCGAGTTCCATGCCGGCATCCTCAGCCGCGGCGGCGTACAGCAGCGGCCGCGACAATTCACTCAGCGATTTGGCCGCCGCGAGCAGTGCATCGGAGTCACGTTCGAGAATGGCCCGCGCGTGCAGGGCAACCGCGTTGAACAGCGGTACCCCCGGCTCTTCTCGGGTGAGCAGCTTCGCGGCATGCAGCACCTGTGCACGCAGTCCGGCGTCCCCGGCGGCGGCCGCCACCCGGGCGGCCAACACGATGTGATCGAGGTCGACGGCCCACAGCGGAGTCTGCAGGAGGGTGAAGTTGTCGGTCAGCCAGCGCTGCGCTTCGACGACGTCGCCGCGCTGCCATGCGGCGTGCGCGAGGGCCGCCATCGCCTCGCGCCGGTGGGCGGGGCCTCCTGCGGCATATGCGTCGCGTGCATGGACGACCACGTCGCGCAGCAGTAATCGATCGTTGGTGTGGGCGGCCACCCGGGCCAGCGTCATCAGCCCGATTCGGCCGCCGATGCGAGTCCACGCGATTCGTTCCTGCGGGGGAAGCGACTCGACGGTGGCCCGGGCCAGGTCCAGCCCGCCGCCCGCCAACTGGAATAGCGCCTGTATCTGGGTGAGTAGCTGAATCGCCATCTGGTTGCGTTGGGCGCGGGCAAGGCGCAAGCTCTCGGACACGCTGGCGGTGGCGTCATCCAGCTGACCGAGCGTGACCAGCAGAATGGCGCGGTTGATCGAGGCGAAGTGTTGCACGGCACCCGGTTCCGCGCTGCGGGTGAGGACAGCGAGACGTTCGAGTGATTCCTCGGTGCGCGCGGTGTACCCGTCGGCGCAGTTCACCAGCGCCAGCGACACCTCGGCGAGCACCTTGGTCAGCGTGTCGTCGGTTAACACCGCGACGTCCGCCGCGTCGTCGACGGCGGCGTGGACGTCGTCGACTTGGCCATCCATCGCCAGGTTGTAGGCCAGCCACCCCAGGTGGCGTGTCCGGGTGAGGTCGCCGATACTGTCCAGTTCGAGGGCACGCCGGTTTTCCTCCGCACGTTGGCCGGCCGGGCGCGGTGACAGCATGGACAATCCGAGCCGAACGTCGGCCTCGTCCTGCGGCGAGAGGTTGTCGGAAAGCGTCGCGGCGGCCAGTTGTTGTGCTTCGCCGTAGCGCATGGCCTGGTTGAGCAGCACCACGGTCTCGGCGACCAGCGGGCCGCGTGCCCGATGCTGCCAGGGCAGCAGGTGCAGGGCTTGTTTGCTGATGTCGGCGGCGGTCGACGGATCGGACGCCGCAAGGGATTGCGCGGCTTGCCGCAACGCGCGGATCGCCGCCTTGTCGCCGACTTCGGCGCTGCGGCCAAGTTGGGTTGCGACCTCTGCCGGTGCCGCGCCGCCTTCGAGCAGAACGGTCACCACATCGCGCTCCATCGCTCGTCGCAGCGATTGCGGCATCGATTGCCGGGTGGCTTGCCGGAGCAGATCATGCCGAAATCGCAGCCCGCCGTCGGGCGAGTCGTCTTCGGTGAGCAGGTCGGCGCGCACCGCCTCCTCGACGGCCGAGATCAGGCCGATCGGGCGGCATTCGAGCATCTCGGCCAGTAAGCCGGCCGAAAAGCTGTCGGGCAGAACGGAAGCCACCTGTACGACCCGGCGCGCATCGGCCGACAGCCGGTCCAATCGCTCTTGCATGGTGGCGGTCAACCGCCGCGGCAACTCCTGGCCGATGACGCTGGCCCGCCCACGCGCGACGGTGATCCGGTCCTCTTCTCTCAGCCCCTGGATCAGCTCCATCACCAAGAAGGGGTTGCCGTGCGCCTTGTCGGCCAGACTGAGCAGCGACGCATCGGCTTCCGCGCGCAAGACGTCGGAAACGATGTCGGCGACCGCGGGTGCCCCCACGGCGCCCAGACGCAATACCCGGGCGCCGTCGCGTTCCAGAAGGCTGACCGTCGTCGCGACGGCTGGTCCTCCGGCGCCGGCGCGGGCGGCCAACACCCACAGCACCGGAGCGCCGGCCAGGCCCGCTGTCAACGACCGGACGGCCAGCAGCGTCGCGTGATCGGCCCAGTGGATGTCGTCCAGCACTATCTGGATCGGTGTCTTCAGCGCCGCCGCGGCGATCGCCGCCTGCAGATCGTTCACCACCAGGTAGCGCAGGTCGGCAGAGTGCACGCGGCGCAGTGTCGAGGCCTGACCGATCGGCGGATCCGCACGCAGCGTCGCCATGAACAACGGCGCAAACGGAACCGTCTGCTGATACTCGAAAGCCTGCCCGAACAACGACCGCACACCCGTGTCGGCGCGCGCGACGAACTCCTGAAGTAACCGGGTCTTGCCGATGCCCGGCGGGCCCTCGACCACGACGACGTTTGTTTCCAAGCCGCCGCGGCGCTTCGCGAGGGCGCTACCGACCTCGCGGACAGCCTTCAGTTCTTCATCGCGACCGCGAATCGGCGGTGTCACGAGCGACCTTCCAGACGAATTGACAACCAACAGCGCTGTCATCATGGGGGCCGACGGCCGGTCTTCGAGTCCGCCATTGGCCAGTCGTGGCGACTGGCAGGCGTGTAACTTCGACCTATGCGGACGGGGGTCCTGACACGGCGATGCGAGCCGTCGGGCTGATCGGTCGGCACGCCGAAACGCGTGTACTGACCGACCTCGTCGACGATGTCCGGGCCGGTCGGAGCCGGGTTCTGGTGGTGCGCGGCGAGTGCGGCCTGGGTAAAACGGCGCTGCTGGATTGGTTGGAGAGCCGGGTCGAGCAGGCCGCCGACTGCCAGGTGCTGCGTGCCGCCGGGGTCGAGGCTGAGATGGAGCTGGCCTTTGCCGGGTTGCACCAGCTGCTCGCGCCGATCGTGTCTCGGCTGGACAACCTGCCGTCGCCGCAGCGTGACGCGCTGCAAATGGCGTTCGGCTTCCGCGAGGGCGCGGCTCCGGACCGGTTCTTCATCGCGTTGGCCGTGTTGAGCCTGCTGGCCGACACGGCGAAAGAGCAACCGCTGATCTGTCTGATCGATGACGAGCAGTGGCTGGACCGTGCGTCGGCGCAGGCGCTGGCCTTCGTCGCGCGGCGCCTTGGGGACGAGTCCGTGGGTCTGATCTTTGCCACCCAGCTGGCGACCGCGGAGCTTTCCGGACTGCCTGAACTGCACCTCCACGGCCTCAGTCACACTGACGCGCGCGAGCTGCTGGACCGGGCTCTCAACGCGCCGCTCGATCCGGTGATCCGCGAGCAGATCGTGACCGAAAGCCGGGGCAACCCCTTGGCGCTGGTGGAGTTGCCGTGCGGCATAACGCCGGCGCAGCTGGCGGGCGGCTTCGCGTTGCCCGCCATGCCGCTGACGGGTTTTCTCGAGCAGAGCTTCATGCGGCGCGTTGAGGCATTGCCGCCGGCGACCAAGGAGATACTGCAGCTCGCGGCCGCCGATCCGGTCGGTGAGCCGTCGGTGCGGTGGGACGCCGCGGCGCGCCTGGGCCTTGACCCCGGGGCCGCGACTCCGGCGATCGAGGCCGGGCTGATCGACTTCGGCACCCGAGTGCAGTTTCGTCACCCGCTGATCCGCTCGGTCGTCTACCGCTCAACATCGGTGGCCGACAAGCGGAAGATCCACCGGGCGTTGGCCGACGCCACCGACCCGCGGTTGGATCCCGACCGGCGGGCCTGGCACCGCGCTCAGGCCGCGGCCGGGCCCGACGAAACCGTCGCCGCGGAACTCGAAGGTTCCGCCGCGCGGGCCCTGGCGCGCGGTGGTGTGGCGGCCGGGGCGGCGTTTCTGGAACTTGCGGCGGCGCTGACACCGGCGCCGGATCGTCGCGCGGCGCGGATGCTGGCCGCGGCTGGGGCCAAGCGCGATGCCGGGGCGCTCGACGCCGCGCTCGGTCTGTTGGTTCGGGTCGACGCTGGGCCTCACGACGCGTTGCAAGCCGCGCAGGTGGAATACCTCCGTGGCGAGATCGCCTTCGACCAACTGCGCGTGCGCGAAGCGCTGCAACTGTTGCAAAGTGCGGCCGGGCGCTTTGAATCGTTGTGCGCCGAGTCCTCCCGGGAGGCGCGGCTGCGCGCGGTGGATGCCGCGATGTGGTTGGCGGGTCCGGATGGTCCGGACCGGAGCAGCATCCTGGCGACGACCGTCGCGGCCGCCGCAGGCCCGCCGAGCCCACAGCCACCCCGCGCCGTGGATGTGCTGCTGGATGCGTTCGTCGCCCGATTCACCGACGGCTATCCGGCCGCGGCACCCCTGTTCGATCGCGCGATCGAGATGTTGCTCACCGCGGATGTCGTTGCCGGCCAGCCCGATAGCTGGCTGCCTATCACCCGGTCCAAGATGGGCGCCACCCTGGCCGCCGAAGTGTGGGACGCCGAATCCTGGCATGCGTTGGCGGTCCGCGAGACGCAGTTCGACCGAACCACCGGCGCCCCCATCCATTTGCAGTTCGCGCTGCACTACCTCGCCTGGACGCTGTTGCAGCGCGGTGAGTTTGAGAAGGCGGCCGCGGTGGTCGACGAGGATTCCGCGACCGCCGCCGCGACCGGCAACCCTCCGCTGAGATTCGGCAGGTTGCTCCTCGCCGCGTGGCGCGGTGAGCGCGAACACGCCTGCGAACTGATCGAGGAGACCATCGCGTCGGCGGAGGCCGGGGGGAAGTGCAAGGTCGCCGATTTCGCCGCCTATGGCCGCGCGGTGCTCACCAACGGGTTCGGCCGTCACGCAGACGCACTGGAGGCCATCAAACCGGTCTTCGAGCACGACCACGTCGGGATGGGCGCCCTGGTCGTCCCGGAGCTGGTCGAGGCGGCGTCGCGCACCGGCAACGTCGAACTCCTTGTCGCCGCCCGCAATTGGATGGCCGTGCGCGCCCAGGCGACCCCGACCCCGTGGGCGCTGGGCATCGACGCCCGCATCCGGGCGCTGTTGGCTGACGGCGATGCGGCCGAAAATCTTTACCGCGAGTCCCTCGAACACCTGGGCCGCACCCAGGTTGGGGTCGAGAACGCCCGCGGACATCTGATCTACGGCGAATGGTTACGGCGGCAGAATCGGCGCATCGATGCGCGCGCCGAACTCCGGGTGGCCGAGGAGTTGTTCTCGGCGATGGGAGCCGAGGCGTTCGCTGATCGGGCTCGCCGGGAACTGCTGGCCACCGGCGGATCCGCCCGGAAGCGTTCCGTCGAGACCAGCGGCGACCTGACCCCCCAGGAGCTGCAGGTGGCGCGGCTTGCTCAGGAAGGCTTGTCCAACAATGCGATTGGCGAACAGCTCTTCATCAGTCCGCGCACGGTTCAGTACCATCTGCGCAAGGTCTTCGCCAAGCTGGGCATCCGCTCGCGGGGCGAACTTGCGCACGTGTTGCCGCTCACGGCGTCGCACCTGGAGCCGAGCGCCTAGGGCAGCACGGTGTGCATCAACATCACGTCGTAGGCCGACCACAGCGACAGGTTGAAGTACAGGTCCCTACCCGACGACCAGGGGTGGATCATCGGCGCGTAGATACCGCCGGGCATCTGCCATGAACTTACGAGCATCTGCTCGGGGCTCCAAGGTCCTGTCGGGGACGGTGCGGTCCGTGCGACGACGTCGTTGCTGCCACCGTCGGTGTAGAGCACCAGGTACTGCTTGAGGTAGTCGTTGTACTGAGCTGACATCTCGCCCACTGGCCCCGGGAAGATCGGGGTGGCCTTGCCCGGGTCACCGGGGACCCAGGAGTTCGAATCGCCGTTCCAGTACGCGTATTTGGAAGGATCCGCCACAAAGCGGGGAGGGACCCGCGACAGAAATGCCGCACCGCCACGTCCAGACGGCGTTCCGAACGAGTAGAGGTAGTTGTCCTTGCCTTTCATGAAGGCGCCCATCTGGAAGTTCTGATTGCCCGGCATGAACCTGCCACTCGGGACGTTGTCCGGCGACGACGGGCGGACGGAGCCGGGCGCGACTGACCAGTTCTGACCATTGTCGCGGGACATCGCGATCGCCGAGTAGTTCGTCGACCAGTCGCCGTCGCGGAGCCACTCCCTGATCGACATGAAGTTGACGACTTGGGTTCCCCCAAGCGAGATGCCGGAGGTCGGAATGAGCCCGGTCTCTTTGGGCGCCACTCTGGGGGTGTTGATGATCTGTTTGGACAGCCCCGATTGCCACGCAGGCGAGCCGGAGTACCTGTCGGAAGCCGACGAGGGGGCAATGTGGATGCCCTTGGACAAGTCATGGTCGGAGCTGCGGAACAGCACATTGTATCGCCACTGTTGCCCGTGCACCTTGCAATAGCCGAAGGTATCGCCAAAAGCCATGAGCGCCTGACGGTTCGCGCCATCGCCGTTGTCCCAGACCACCCCGAGGTCGGTTCCCGAGATGCCAAACCGTTCCAGGGTTTTGTTCGGGCCGTTCATGCCGGTGACCCAGTCGACAAGAGAGGTCGGCGCCCCCCCGATGTTGGCGGGCGGCGGAGGCGGCACCGGTTGTGCTGCCGGCTGCGGCGCCGGCTGCGGCTGCACCGGGGCCGCGTTGGGCGCCAACTGATTGGCGTTCGCAGGCGGCGCATTGCCTGCACCGGGAGGATTCGGGCCCGGCGGCAACACCTCCGCCTGATGCGTCATCGGCGCGGAGTATCGCGTACCCGTACCCGGTTTGAGGAGAGAAGAGATCAGCGGACCCAGCTTGGGTAGCGGCGCGCGGTCGTTCGCGTTCGGGGGCCTGCGCCCGGTCGGGGGCCGGACGACCGGCTGGGGCGCGGGCATGGGTGTCGAATTGGCCGGGGGGTCGATATTCGCTTCGGGCGCCTCACAGGGCGTGGCACTCGCCGGTGGCGCAAGGCCTATCGCAGCGGTGAGTCCGACAGCGGCCGTCGACGCCACAAATACCGACATGATTCGCGGAATCGCCGACATAATGTCACACCTTTCCCGGGTTCCAGGCAACGACGACGCGTTGACGTCGGTAGCTGGCTCATGTGACGATAGTGATCTGCGGGGCTCTTGTGACCGGTGAGGCGCGAAAAGGTATACATCCGAGACCGTGTCGCGATCCTTTTGTTCCGGGACCCGATTTGGGACGCCAGCCACGTTAGGATCCGTCGGTGGCACCGAACCCACCATGGGGAGTTCGCTTGCTTGGCTTGGCGAGCCGATCGACTAGACCACTCACGGAGTTGACCGACGACGAACTGATCGCCGCGCGCGATCGGTTGAACAAACTGCGCGCTTCGAAGCTGGCGCGCGTCATTACCGGATTTCCGCATCGTCATGTCGCCATCGAGCAACGGGCGCTACCGCTGGGCGACCGCACTCTGTCCATGCGGGTGTATCGGCCATTCCGCCACGAGGGCGCGCTGCCTCTGGTGGTGCACTTCCACGGCGGCGGCTTCGCCTTAGGCACGGCGGCACAGACCGACTGGCTCAATTCCGGTGTCGCAGCGCGGACCCCGGCCCTGGTGGTGTCGGTGGATTACCGGCTCGCGCCCGAACACCCGTTCCCGGCGTCGACCCAGGACGCGTTCGACGCCCTCGATTGGTTGCGGCGTGCGGGATCAGAACTGAACACCTGCCCCGGTCCCCCGGCGCTTATGGGTGACAGCGCGGGCGGAAACTTGGCCGCTGTCACCGCTCTGCATGCTCGGGACGACGGCATCGATGTCGCGCTTCAGGTGCTGATCTACCCGGTCGTGGATTTCACCGACGCGATGTTGTCCTACCCGTCAGCGCTTGAAAACCCCGACCCCATCCTCACACCGACCGCGTTGACCGGCTTCCGCCGTATCTGGTTGCGGGACAACGATCCTGTCGACCCACTGATCTCGCCCTTGCTGGCATCGGACCTAAGCGGTGTGGCACCTGCCCTGGTGCAGACCGCGCGCTTCGATCCGCTTCGCGATCAGGGCGCGGCCTACGCCAGTCGGCTGCGTGACGTCGGGGCGCTCGCGGCGTTGACCGAATATCCCCATGCCGCACACGCATTCATCGCAACACCGGGAGCCAACCGCGGAGCACGACGCGCCCGCCGAGAGATCATCGCGCACCTTCAGCAAGCGTTCGCGCGACAACTGGCTGAATGTCGATGATTGCGATGCAGTTAACTCCCTACGGAAGAATCGGAATGACGGGAGCATGCGGGCCCCCCAGTGCTGCCGCGAGGTCGCCGGGCACGATGGTCAGGATGTCCGAAAGCAGGCCCCCAATGGGCGTCCCGGTGACGAAGACCGGGAATGCGCCGCCGAGCGCCGGAATGGTGGCGGTGTAGATACTCGCTGGAACAAGGATTCCGTCCAAGGGAACGTTGAGCGTGGTGGGCAGGCCCAACGCCACGACCGAAATGGGCAGCGTCATCTGTCCGTTGAGGAAGCCGTTGGCCATGGCAGCAGGAGCACCCAGGACCGCCTCGGTGGCACCCAGGACGTTGCCGGATTGCACCGCGTTGACAAATGTTGTCGCGCTGTGCCCCAGCGCGTTGATCGCGTTGATCGGACCGCCCAGCGCGTCAATGGCTAACACCAGTGGCAGCCCCGCGGTGGCGTCGATATCAATTGCGCCGCCATCGGACGTAACGAAATTGACCGTCGACGTCAGGTTCAGGTCGGTGACGGTCTTGAGCACGTTGGTGAAGTTCTGCGCAATATGACCAGGAATAGAACTGGCGGGCAACAGGTTTGTGGCGTTCTGGGCGATCTGTCCGGGGATCGACAGAATCGGAAGTAGATCGCCCAGCGTGCCCGTCGGCGTGACGCTCAGGACGTTGTCCGCCCCGAGGCTGGTGCCGAAACCTGTGATGAACAGGTCTTGCAAGCCCAATTTCACGGCGCTCACCGCACCTGTGGCGTTGCCCGCCTCAAGATCGCCGATGGCGGTTTGGAAGCTGGCCGGCAAGCCATGCAGCCCGGTGGTGAAGTCGTGGGCGGCCGACCCCAGTGCTGTGGAAATCGTTTGGCCGTAACCGATTTGGTTGTTGATGAAATGCTGCGCCAGTGCTCCCGGGTTCACCGCCGAAAGCGCCCGCAAGCCGGTTTGGATGTTGCCCGGCACGTTCGCCAACTCGCTGGGAAGGTTCTCGATCGTGTGGACGAACCCGGTGCCGATCTTCTCCGCGTAGCCCACCTGGTTGCTGACGACCTGCTGCAGTATGGGGTTCGGGTTGGCGGAGATCGTGCTTCCCAGGATGTGCAGGTTGGCTGCGGTATTCGAGAAGAGGGTTTGGTACGGGGCGACCACAGCGGCACCGAAAGCCTCGAGTTCGCCCTCTAAGCCCGTGACGGACTGCGAAATAGCCTGCGCCGGCGCGGCCGCCGCGCCCGCCAGCATCTGCCCGGCGTTGGCGGCCTCGCTACTCAGATACGCACCCGCGCCCGACTTGACCAAGCCCACGAACTCGTTGTGGAAGGCGGCCGCCCGAGCGGTGAGGGCCTGGAATTCTTCACCGTGATTGCCGAACAATGCCGCGATCGCAACCGAAACCTCGTCGCCACCGGCGGCGGCAATGGACGTCGTGGGGGCCGCAGCGAAGTTAGTGGCCTCACCCAGCGTCGAGCCGATACCCGATAAATCGTGGGCCGCCGACTCGATCAACTCCGGCGCAGCGATAACGAACGACATCTTTTCCTCTTTTTCCTGTTTCGGCCTCGAATTGCGGCACGCCAGCCAAAACCTCGAGCGAGCGCGTACGGCGAGGACGCAAATGGCGGAGTCCGGCTTCGATGCCGGCTCGCAGACTAAGGATGGCGGCTTGACCTACCGCAGGGCTATCGCACGACGGGTGATGTTTAAGCCGTGGTCATGCGATCGCTAAGGCGCGGTGACGACTATCGATTCCTGCCCGATCTTCCAGGCGGTCATGAAATTGCTGATGCTGACCTTGGTGTCGCCGTGATCCCCGTAAGGGTCGTTGAGGTGAACCGTGTCGTTATTGGTGTCGACGCCGGTGACAACGAGGAAGTGATCGGGCGAGGTGCGCTGGTCGTTGGAGTTCAAGATCGTTCCGGAATTGACCCAGGCGACGACCTTGCGGTTGGCGCCGAGGTACTCCTCCAACTTGGGCAGACCCACCTCGTCAGGGTGCGCGTCGTAGGTCATACGCGACTTGATGCCGTAGTGCTGGAGCAGCACGACGATGTCGGCCATGTCGATGCCACCTTTTTCGGTTTCGTGGCCCGGGTCGCCGGTGGGGAGATAGATCGCACCGTCGCGAATCGACGACGGCGTGGTCTGCGCCAGCTTGATGACCTGCTGCTCGGTTGGAGCGGTGCCGGTGACCTCGCCGACCACGGCGGCTACCGAAGCGATCCCGCAGGTGTCCTCGGTCGACTGCTGCACCCAATACTTGGCGTCCGCCACCGAGTCGCCGTAGACGCCGTCGGTGCGGGCCGGTGCCGCGACCACTGACGATGTCGACGGGGCGCCGGGCGTGCTGGCAGCGGTTGGCGACGCGGCCGGCGTTGACGGTCTGGCCGACTCACTGGCCGAGCCACACGCGGCTACAAGACAGACACTGGAAATGCCAATGAGCGCACCCACGACGTCGCGGCGCGCCCTGGCGGAAATCCGGAAATTCAATGCTGTGCTAATCGGGCCAGTGAACCACCAAAGCCTTGCGGCGTCCGCGTTTTTCCGGGCATTCCGGCCCGCGTTAACGTCGATTTAGCGCAGGACCGCTTTACCGAAGGCCGTTGGTAGAACGTGTTACAGTTTGCCGACCGTGGCCAAGAGGAGGCCCGCAGCATCAATGACCCGCAAACGAGTCGTCATCGCCGGCCTGGGCGACGCGGGAGTCCTGACCGCGATCCGCCTGGCGCGGCACACTGACGTCGTCGGCGTCTCAGCGAAACCCGCGCTGGTAAGCGGCCAAGAACTCGGCATCCGGCTTGCGCGTCCGCAAGACTGGGCCCGCGACAACTGGATTCCGTTCGACCGGTTCCGCTCACTGGACAAGGCACGCACGGTCCAGGCCTCGCTGACCGGAGTGGACCTGGCAGCCCGCACCGTGTTCGCCAAGGGCGACGACGGCGCGACAATCGCCGAGGAGTACGACACGCTGGTCATCTCTACCGGCGTGACCAATGGCTTCTGGCGCCGGCCGACGCTGCAGTCGGCCGCGCAGATCGGTGCCGACCTGCGTGACGCGCACGACCGGCTGGCCGCAGCCGACTCTGTGATCGTCGTGGGAGGCGGCGCGGCGGCTGTCAGCAGTGCCGCCAACATCGCAATCACGTGGCCGGGCAAGCGGATCGACTTGTACTTCCCCGCAGAGCGCGCGCTGGGCGGGCATCATCCGCGGATCTGGAATCGGATTCAGGGCCGACTGACCGAACTCGGCGTGGGCCTACACCCGGGCCACCGCGCCGCGCTCTCCAACGGCTTCGCCGGCGACGAGATCACCTGCGGACAGGTGGAATGGAGCACCGGGCAGCCCCCGGCGTCGGCCGACGCGGTGTTATGGGCGATCGGGCGGGTGCGTCCCAACACCGAATGGCTGCCCCCCGAGCTGCTCGACGACGACGGCTTCGTCCGCGTGACGCCGGAGCTGCGCGTGCCGGGCCAGCAAGGTGTCTTCGCGATCGGCGACGTCGCGGCGACCGACTCGCTGCGCAGTTCCGCCCGCAATCGCGGGGATGCGTTGCTGGCCCACAACATCCGCGCCGAATTCGCGGGTCGGCCGCTGCGCACCTTCCGGGCGCCACGAAGTCGATGGGGTTCGGTGCTGGGCATCCAGTCCGACGGGCTGGAAGTCTTTCTGCCCACCGGCCACATGTTCCGTTTCCCGTCGTGGTCGGTCGACCGGGTGGTCATGCCGTGGATCGTGCGGTGGGGCATGTATCGCGGGGTGCGGGAGAACCGGCCGTTTCGGTAGACCCGTTCCCCCAATCGGGGGAGGCGCGATTCAACCTGCGCACCGGCTGCTCGGCGGACAGACACCGTTGACCCGCACTGGAATAGTCATTGGCATCCAGGGATGGCCCGTTGTGGGCCGGGAAGCACTCGGCGCTCCAACGCCGTGACATCGTGACGAGGGATTTTCAAGACAGGCACCCAAACTCGAGCGCCCCGGCCCCTTCAATCTCCCTTCAATGGGCCATCCCTGGGCTATCTCTGCGTTCAAGTCTTCAATGTCTTCAAAGTCTTCAAAGTTGAAGCCAGGCTGGCGAATACCGGCGAAAGGACCGAAGTCCGATGAAGAAGTGGCGCAACCCATTGCGAGCCGCCCACCTCGACAGCACGCATGCCGCCGAGCTGGCGGCAATCATCGTGGCGCTCGCGGCAGGGTTTTCTGTCGACGCGATTGCCTGCCGTCTGCTCGAGGTCTTGGACGACGACCCGCTCCCCCTGTGAACGCGGCGCCGCCAAGTCACCTGATCTGCAATCCGCGCATGCGTGCCCACAGCACAGCCGCGGCGGTTCCGACTATCCAGATTCCCCCCGCAATCGCAAGATGCCAGAAGCTTTTGGCGTCGCGCCCCAGGATCGGCCACATCAGCGCGGGCACCTGTGTCCACACCACGTGATGCTCGACGCCGTTCATCGGATCAGCAACGTAGTACAGCGCATACGGCAGCGCGAGGGCCAAAAGCCAGCCGACGGTACGACGATAATTACGGCGTTGCCGCCAGCGCCGAATCAGCGGCTCAGCGCTGACCGGGTGCAGCACCGAAACGAGGTTGCCCACACCCAGCCAGGACACGATGGGCACCGCAACGGTGGGGATCGTGACGCCCAGGCGCCCCGGGGTTTCCAGCGACAGGGTCAACGCAACCGCGACGGCTAATGTCGGCAGGCCGACGATCACCAGCAGGGCCAGATCCTTGATCACCAGGATCCGCCACAGCGGCACGCCGTCGGCCAAGGCTTGTCGGACCCGGTAGTGATCCCCACCGAGCAGGTTGGTGGTGGTGACGTCGGCAAAGATGAACGACGAGAAGTACGTGCTGATCAGCACCACCCAGTCGTAGTGACGCGGACCGGGATTCAACGGCTGCACCAACAACCACGCCGCGGCAAGACAGAAATTGACCACCACGCCCGTCAGCCAGGTGCGCGGCGGCGTGAACGCCCAGCGGATCTCGGCGCGGACCGCCGGCGCCAGGCCTTGCCGATAATCCTTGGCTGCCCGCCGGGCCGCGGCGGGGCGTGGCGCCCATGCCCGTACCGCGCGGCGCAGGGCGGCGCGCACCCGCGGGGACTGCACTGCCGTGGACGTCTGGAATTCCAATGTGTGCTCCCCCAGAGCGGCTGTCCGTGCGGCCATACCCAGGCCGGGCAATTAAGGTATCTGCACTATGACGGTTACGTGGGCCTTTCTGGCCGAATCGGCTGCGTCGGTGGACAACAAGCTCAACGTGTCGGGTGGCGTGCTGTCCAGGTACGCGGTCGGGCCTGAGCGGTTGGCGCGCTTGGTGCTTGTGTTGATGACAGAAGCCGACTCGGATCATCCTGACCGACGGGTGAGTGTGGAATTCCGGCCGCCGACGTTCGACGAGCCGGTGCGCCAAGAGTTCGAGATACCCGAAGCCGCCATCGGCAAGTTCCCGGGGTTCGCCTTCTTCAACGTCGAAGTGGAGCTTCCTGTCGATGGCCGCTGGTTGATATTGGTGTCGGGCAGCGCGGGAACGATCTCGATTCCGTTGGTCATCGGTCAAGATGAAGACGAGGCGTAAGAATAACGATCGGCAGCTGCGAGAGCCGTTCGGGTAGAAGAGGTTTCGCGGTTATGGCCGCGGATAACCGCGGCGAACGGTGCGGTCGAGAATGCCCAGGGTTGCCCGCAACGCGCCCTCGGAAATGACCGGGAAGATCTTGGCGTCCCGCCAGGTCTGGTCGATGTTCGACCAGTCGTAGAACGAGGTCACGACGGTGCCCTCGTCGGCGGGCTGCAGGCGGTAGCCGTAGACGTGACCGATCTGAGGTCGGATCTGGCCGAGGATCGTCCAGGAGATCAGCTGGTCCTGTTCGAACTCCGCGATCTGCACGGTCACGTCGTACTTGCCCAGCTGCGGGAAATCGTTCAGCGCCTCACGATCCATGTGGACCACGAAGCTGTCACCGACGGCCCGGACGGATTCACCGTCGGCGTCCTGGAGCATTCCCGACGCATCAATCGCGACGTGGCCCTGTGGGTCGCACAGCAAGGCGAAGATATCTGGCGCGGGCGCCGCGATGGTGCGCTGGACCTCGATGCGTTCAGTCATGGGTCCTCACTGTACGACGCTTGGGCCGGCGGCGGCTCAATTGTCATGCGCTGCGCTGCCGACCTTCTTATGATGGGGGTGTCGTGGTGGGAGTGCTTCAGCGAATCGCCCACACGTCATCGCTTTCAGCCCGTCGTGCTCCACCTTCTCGCGAGCACACTGAGGAGGACGATCGGCCAGGTGAGCAGTTCAGGCGACGAGAACGACTACCGCAATCTGGCGGTGAAAGGTCTGCGCCCTAGCGAGCTTCAATGGGCGCTGAACCACGACGCCGTGCATGGGATCGGTTACGCGTTCAAAAATCCCGTCGCCGTCGCCGAGGCCAGTGACGATCCGAACGACGATCGAGAGACCTATCTCATCCGGGTCAGACGCGATCACCTGGCCAATGCGCTGGGAAAAATCAACGAATGGATCGTCAAGAATCCGGGTAAGGCCGGCATGCACGCTTTCGGGTTTGTCCGGGCGCTGTCCCGGGAGGGGCTGGAGCGCGTCGCCGATGACGAGGAGCGCTGCTAACCCGAAGTTGCTTTGGCCGCGATTTTGTCGGCGGCCTGCATGCCCTGGTCGGAGATTTTGAATGCGCAGGCTTTCATGTCGATGACCGCGTTGCGCAGCGCGCTCAGCACCCGCTGACAGGTCCAGCCCCGGGCGTTGTGCCTGTTCATGATGATCGAGATTTTCGGCGGATCCCGCACCAGGTTCCCAAAGGTCCAGTGCAGGGTGCTGCCGTTGAGTGATTCGCTGATTTCCTGCCCGCCACACGCTTTCCACTTGCCGGCGGAGGTTTGCACGAAGGCCAGGGCCTGGTCGGCGGACTGGAACGTGGTCAGGGCTTGCTCGATGGAGTGGGTGTACCTGAGCCCGGGCTCGTGCAGCACGTCGAACTGCACCGCGGTGTATCCGCTGTCCGAATACACCGGAGGCTGGACGATGTGGGCTGCCCCGAGGCAGTCCGGATTGGACACCGCGAAGGCGTTGGTGTCCATGGTCGACAGGCCGCCCAGGTCTTGCATGCCGTTGGTGCCTATGATGGCGTTGCCTTCGTCGGCGGTGAGCAGGAAAGAACTCAAGCGATCCTCGGGCACCCGCGGCGCCGTAGAGGTCGGCGGCGAGGTGGCCGTCGATGACGTCGGCGCCGCGACGTCGGCGCTGACGTCGCGGATGAGGTGGCCGGCGCCTTCGACGGTGACGAGCAGCCTGCCACCGTCACCGCCCCCGCCGCCAGGACCGCAGCGAACCGCTTGGCATCAAGCTGAGTACCGAACATGCGTCCTCCACTCCTATCCCCGGCTAATCGCTGGTGCGCGTGAATTTGACGGTGACGTTGGTGCTGCCACAGTTAGTCCCGTTAGCTGACTGCACGTCCTCGAAGCCTTGGCCGGTGAGAAGCGCGATCGGATTCTGCGGCGGTTGTGGCAGCGGGAATTGCGTGTTGACCTTGACGTGCGCCGTGCCGCCCTTCGAGCACCGACTGTCGAATTCCCGCGCGTAGACCCACTGTCCGCCGCCGAAGACCAGCGCCCACCAGGAACTGGGTGGTGCATGGAAGAAGCTCATGCACCGATCCCCGGTCCGCAGGCAATTGGTCTGGACGGTGAAGTCCCCCTCCTCTTTGAAGCCGGTCGGGGTGACATCCAATTCGTGGTAGTGGCCGCGCAGCGCTTCGGCCGGCGACACCACTCGCGGCGGCAGCGTCGCGGGGTCAGGAAGGGTACTGACGTCGAAATCTCCGGTGCGGGTGAAGGTGACGCTTCGCTTGTTGCCGCAACCCACGGCCATCGTCTGGGTGGCTTCGCCGGCCAGGGTGCCGTCGGGATTGGGCTGCAGCGTGAAGGTTTCCCACACTTCGCCGTCGAGCTTGCCGCAGTTGGTCGAGCCGACGCTGACCGCAACCCAGTTGCCGCCGACCTGGTCCAGCGCCATCGACGTGACCTGCAGGGTGTCGCCGGACAGCCGTGACGCGGTCGCCATGCACCCGGCGCTGCCACACGCCGAGCGGACAGCCCACGTTTCGCTTGTCGGCGTCGCACCCTTGGGCACTTGGCCTTCCAGGCTGGTGACGCGGGCGAAATCGACGTTGTACACGCCGGTGAACGGGCCGGTGTTGGGCACTAAAGCTTTGGCAGCTTTGGGGGCCGCGCTGGACGCGTGCGGCGCCGCCAAGGGGACCGGCTTGGGGTGGTCGAGGAACTTGACGCCCGCGACGGCGCCGCCGGCGATCAGCAACGCTGTCCCGGCGAGCGCTCCGATCAGCACACCTTGGCGTCGCTTCGACCGCAGCACCACTGTGGGTGCCACGGCGTTCAACGACGGCTGGGTGTCTTGGGTGTCCGCTCTTAACGGAATCTCGCCGGCGTAGGCGACGCTGGGGCTCAACTGTTGGCCCAGCTGTTCGGCGAACTGCGTGCAGCTACCGAACCGCTGCGACGGATACTTGGCCATCGCTCTGGCGAACACACCGTCCAGCCAAGCCAATTCGGGGCGACGCGCGCCGATCGACGGCGGCGGGGAGTTGACGTGACGGCTGATCACCACCGCCGGATTGGAGTCCTCAAACGGCGACGTGCCGGCCAGCAGATGAAAAGCCGTGCAGGCCAACGCATATTGGTCGGCGCGCCCATCGATGGACTCACCCCGCAACTGTTCGGGCGCCGCATAATTCACGGTGCCCACCGTCATGTTCGTCGCCGTCAGCCCGGCCGCGTCGTCGATGCTGCGCGCGATGCCGAAGTCGGCCAGAAAAACCCGCCGCAGCCCCGCGTCGGGATCGGCCAACAAGATGTTGGCCGGCTTGACGTCGCGATGCAGCAGCCCGCGGTGATGGGCGTAGTCCAGCGCCGAGCCCACCGCGGCGATGATCGAGGCAACTTCGGCAAGCGGCATGCCGCCCGGAAACTGTTCGCGCAAGAGGCGACCCGCGTCGGTGCCGGCCACATACGCCATCGAAATCCAGAACTGGCCGTCCTCTTCGCCGCGGTCGTGGATCCGCACGATGTTGGGATGGGACAGGCCGGCCGCCAGCTCCGCCTCGCGCAGAAAGCGCGCCCGAAACTCCGGGTTGGCGGTCAAATCCGCCGGTAACACCTTCAGCGCGTCTTGGCGCGGCAACCGTGGATGCGACACCAAGTACACGGTGCCCATCGCACCCGCGCCCAGTACCCGCTCAATGGTGTATCCGGCGAACACCTGGCCGCCGACGAGTGACATGGGCAAATCGTAAATCCCGTCTGAGGGCACGTCATATCCTTTCCCAGCAATTCCAGCAAAAGGGCCGTCATTGCACGACCGTCCTCGCCGGACGATGGCCGACGACACTTAGGCTGGCGGATACCGCTTGTCGGATGGTCGCGGAATCCTTGCGAAATCCTTGCGGCTATTGCTTGGTGCCGGTCACCTGTCGGCAACCGCGTTCGGTCCCCCGCGGCGAACGCGAGGTGGGCCGGAGGCCAAGGATCCGCACGGAGGCTTCGACGTAGGTTTCGGTGCACTCGAACAGGATTCGTGGCCCGGCGAACTCCGACGGGCACACGTCGCCGGTCTGTTCCCGCCACAGGTGCAGACGAAGTGCGAGTTCTCCTGCAACCCTGGCTAATTCGTCGCTTCCCTGCCCCAGCAGCAGGTTGTGCAATTCATCGGGGTCGTCGAGCAGGCTGTAGAGCTCGCGCGCCGGGCGCGGTCCTTCGACATCGTCGAAAACCGCTTTACCCGAGGGACTGTCCTGGATATCGAGCGGTAGGTCCACCAGGTGGCGTGCCGCGTAGTTCTCGATATAGCTGTATTCCTTGGTGCGGATCGCGCGCATCGGGTCAAAAGAATCGTGGAACGTCTTCTCGGTGAACACCTCTCGGCGGACGGGTGCGGCTTGCGCGGTGGGCCGCAGCAGATTGTTCGCGTGCGATACGCCTTGCACGTCGGCCGGAATTTCGATGCCGAACATGTCCAGCAGCGTCGGCAGCAGGTCGACACCGCTGAACAGTTCGTCGTAGACGCACGGCGCGATGCCCAGCCGCGTGGGCGGCCGGATGATCAACGAGATCTCGGTGCCGGCGCCGTACAGCATCGACTTCGCGCGTGGAAAGGGTGCGCCGTGGTCGCTGAAGAAGACCACCCAGGTGGTGGCGTCCAATCCGGTGTCGGTGAGCGTGTCCAGCAGGCGGCCGACGGCGGCGTCCGCCACCGCGATCGCGCCGTAGAAGTCGGCGAAATCGCGTCGGACGTCCGCGACGTCGGGCAGGTAGGCGGGCACTTCGACGTCCTCGACCGGCGCCGGCTGATACCGTGTCCCGCGACCAGGGCCGGTGCGTTTCGAAAAACCCGGCGGTCAGCAGGAACGGGTCGCCCCCGTCCAGCGGCGCGCTCTCGGTCAGCCATTCCTGCGCCCTGGCGACGACATATTCGCAGTGCGAGTCGGACACGTCGAATTCGTCGAAGCCGAGCCGCGCCGGGAACGAAGTTTCGTGCTGCATGCCGAACAGCGCCGAATACCAGCCGGCCTCCGACAGAATCTGCGGTAGCGTGCGGACCCCTTCGCGATACTCAAAACCGTGATGGGCCAATCCGATCAGGCCGTTGCTGTGCGGATACCGACCGGTGAAGATCGCGCCGCGCGACGGCGAGCATTGCGGGGCGGCAGCATGGGCGCTGGTAAACAGGATGCCCTCGGCGGCCAAGCGATCCAGGCGTGGGCTCGAGACCCCGGGATGCCCGTACGCCCCGAGCCAACGGCCGGTATCGTGCCAGTGCACGATGAGCAGGTTGTCGTCTCGCCGCCCGGTCATGCTCAGCAAGCTTGCCCGAGGGGCGGCCGAAAATGTTGGGTATGCGCAGGATTACGCCGAGACGCGATGGGTGCGATACGGCGGCGACCAGTACAGCCGCGCTGGCGCGGCTTCGCGGCGCGTCGGCCGGATCAGCAGCGCAGTCAGCAGCAACGCCCCCGCACCCGTCACCGGGACCGCCCAAACCTGACGGACCGCTATGGCGGCATGGCACTGGTCCACGAAGTGGGTTCCGGCCGAGTCGGCGGTCGCGGCCTGAGTCCAATCACCACCGAACCCGTTGCCACAGCTGATTTGAAAGCCCCACTGATCGAAACCGGAGAGGAAGACGGGAAACCGGAGCGCGAGCAGACCGCCCACCAGCAGCAAGATGCCGCTCATCAACATGAGCAGGCGTGGCGTCGACGCGTTCGCCAACGCGGTCCCGATCACGGACCTCTTGTTGCGCCGCTGGGAGTTCTGTCCCAGTTCGCGTGCCATCTCCCGGTCCATCCGGGCGGATTCGAATATCTCCGGGTCCGCAAGCATCGGCCGACTCCCTCACGCAGAGCAACGCTAGGTACAGCGGTATATACTCAGCCTCAACACGGGGGTGTACGCAGAAATTCCAGGAAAGCTCATCTCACCGAATTGGCGCTGCTGACCGTTCGCCCAATTGCCGCACCGACACCTTCCGGGCGCACCGCCCGGATCCTTTGCGCAGGCGAACTAGCAACCGCGGGCGACGCAGCGGCGAGCCCTGCAGGCGCACGATGCGCAAGGTGCCGAGGATCAGCGCCGCCGCGATCGGCAACTCGCCCAGCACGGCGGTGAGGATCGACACCGCGAAGTCGCCACGTCTGGCGGTCAGCACGTCGAACCAGGCGTCGCACACCAGCAGAACCCCCGTCGTGAAGGCGAACAGGGTCAGCAGGTGGTGCTGCACGAAGCCGAGTACCGCGGTGGCAATCATGAAGCCCAGCAGCAAGATATCGAAGCCGACCCAGGTCAACTGCCAATGCTGGGCGCTATGGCTCTGCGGCAGGGTGAGCCCCAGGTACACGGTCCACGGGATCAGCGCGATCGCGGCGCACAGCGCCAGCCACCCGCGGGTCCGGCGGATCTGGATGACTCGGCGTGAGCGCATCAGCGCTGGCTTCTACCGACGGGTTCAGCAGCTGTCGGCCCATGGGAGTGATCGCAGTAGGGGTGGCGGTGGTTAGCTTCAGGGATGCAACGCGTACCGGAGCTGGCCCGTCAGCTATACGACCGTTTCGAGCCGATCCATGCCGTGACGTATTTCGCGCCGGAGGCGCGCGCGGCGATGGACGACCTCGGTTACCGCGGGTTCTGGATGGGCTACTTCGCGGCCCGCTCGGCCCCGTTGGGCCGGGTGGCCCCCGAAGTGGTGACCGCACTGTTCTACAACTTCGCACCGGCCCGGGTGGCTAAGGCGCTTCCCGCGGCGTGGGAGATCGCGGGACCGCAGGTGGTGTTGGCCGCGCGCGAAGCCTCAGCAGTGGCCGCGCTTGCGCGCTACGGCGTCACCGACGACGAAACAGTCAGCACGGCAGCACAATTGGCCGGCAGCGCCGCACAGCAGGCGTCCGTGGACGGTCGGGCCCTGTTCGCGGCCAACCTGGCCTTGCCGGTTCCGACCGATCCGATTGCCGCACTCTGGCATGCCACGACCCTGCTGCGTGAGCATCGCGGCGACGGCCACATAGCGGTGCTGGCGGCCGCGGGTATCTCCGGGCGGGAGTCGACCGTTCTGCACTGCGCAGCCGGCACGGTACCCGCCGATTACATGCGACAGACCCGGCACTACGACGACGCCGAGTGGCATGCATGCGAGCAGAGCCTGGCGAGCCGTGGTCTGCTCGCCGACGACGGATCGTTGACGCCTGCCGGACGGGACCTGAAAAACCACATCGAGGCCAGCACTGACGCGCTGTCATTGCGCGCGTTCGACGGCCTGGGCGACGCCGAGGTCCAGACGTTGCTGGCGGCGCTGACACCGATCGCGCGCACGGTCATCGCCGGCGGCGACATGCCCGCCGTCACGCCGATGACGCTGCGACGGAACTTTTGACGGCTACAAAACCTCGACGTCGCTGGGCGACCAGAACGCCCGCATCGAGGTGATTTTGGCGTCCTCGTCGAACGCCATTATCGAGATTGGCGAGATGCGGCTGCGGCTGTCCCCGGCATTGAGGGTGAGGTACCAGTAAAACGCCGCCTCGCCGCCACCGATCCGTAGGTGCACGAGTTCGGTCTCTTTCGGGAGGCTTTCGAAGCCCGTGTAGAACTCGTGGATGGCGTCGCGGCCGCGCCGCAGCTCGGATCCGATCGGGTCCTCAACGACGGCGTCATCGGCGTAGAGGGCCAAGATATCGTCGGCGGGGCCCTTGGCGACGAGCTCGAGATAGCGATTGACGGTCTGCGCGATGGCTTCCTGAGACGGCATGTTGCGAGACGCTACACGGTGCGCTCAACCTTGCGCCGACTCGTCCTCCTCGGCTTGCGAGCTGGAGGCCACCGTCAAGGGCAACGCCAGCTCTTCCAGCGGGCGTTGTTCTGCCGCCACCCCGAGCCACATCTCGACCAGGCCCGCAATGGCCATCACCGCCGCTCCGATCAGGAACGACCACATCACCTCGCCGCGCTGGCCGGAATTGATCAGCTGGCCGAACAGCAGCGGGCCGGTGATGCCGCCGATCGCCGTGCCGATCGCGTAGAAGAAGGCGATAGCCAGCGCCCTGGTCTCCATCGGGAATATCTCGCTGACGGTCAGGTAGGCCGCGCTCGCACCCGCCGAGGCCAGGAAGAACGCCGCCGCCAGCACGGCGATGAACGCCCAGACCCCGCCGGCCTGCGTCACGAACAGCACCGCGAGGACGATGGCCACCACAGCCGAGCCGACATAGGACAGGGTGATCATCGGTTTGCGTCCGACGGTGTCGAACAGGTGCCCGAGCGCCAGCGGGCCGACGAAGTTGCTCAGCGCCCACAGGATGTAGAACAGCGGCACCTTATCGGCCGGAACCGCGTAGAACCCACTGAGCAAGGTGCCCAGGTTGAAAGTCACGCCGTTGTAAAGGAACGCCTGCCCGATGAACAGCGCCAGCCCCAGCACCGCGCGCCGCGGGTAGAGCGTGAATGCCACCTTCGCGATCTCGACGAACGAAATCGTCTGGCGCTGGCGGATTCTCAGCGGGCGCCCGTCCGGCTCGGGCAGCGGCTGACCCGTTTCCCGCTGCACATCGGATTCGATTTCGCCGACGATCCGCTCGGCTTCCTCGTCGCGCCCGTGAATGAACAGCCACCGCGGGCTCTCCGGAACGTTGCGCCGGATCAGCAGGACGAAGATGCCGAAAATGGCACCGATGCCGAAGGCGAGCCGCCAGCCGATGTTCGCCGGGAAGTTCGACGTGTCGAGCAGCACCAGCGCTCCGGCCGCTCCGCCGGCCGAGCCCAGCCAATATGTCCCGTTGATGATCAGGTCGACCCGGCCGCGCACCCGTGCGGGGATCAACTCGTCGATCGCCGAATTGATGGCCGCATATTCGCCGCCGATACCCGTACCGGTGAAGAAGCGCGCGGCGAAGAAATACCACGGCGCGAATGCGAAAGCGGTTGCCACGGTGGCGATCAGATAGACCGCGAGCGTCAGGATGAACAGATTGCGCCGCCCGAAACGGTCGGTCAGATGACCGAAGAACAACGCGCCCAGGCAGGCACCCGCGATATAGAACGCGGCCGCCAGACCGATGTCCGCGGGATTGAGGTCGATGCCGCTGCCGTGCTCGGTGAGCCGGGACGACACGTTGCCCACCATGGTGACCTCGAGCCCGTCCAGGATCCACACGCCGCCGAGGCCGACGACGACGCGCCAGTGAAACCGCGACCAGGGCAGCCGGTCCAGCCGCGCCGGGACCTGCGTCGTGATCGTTCCGGTTTGCACGCTGTCGCTCATCTGCCTCCGATCTGGGTGACTCAGAGGTTTACCCAACCACGGTGCATCGCAAGCCTCGAAGCTTTAGACGTCTAAGCGCTGGAACACGTCATTACGGTAGCGCTCGACACCGCGGCGCCCGCGACTCGGCTACCGCCCTGCCTGGCCGAACAGCACCCGGTGGGCGCGCTGCCGCCAGCGGCCCGGATCCGTCGGCGGGGCGGGGTTCTCGCTGAGTCCGAACCGGTCGTGCAGGTCGGCCAGCGGCTTGGGCGCGCACCAGTTGAACCGGCCCAAGGTCCACCGCTCCGACGGGCGATTCGGTGACATAGCCAACCAGCCGCCGGTCACCCGGGCGGTCCTCGCGGACGATCACCGCCGCCTGATCCACCCCGGCAAGCTCCGTCAGCGCCGCGGGAACTTCACCCAGTTCGACGCGGAAGCCGCGGATCTTGACCTGCTCTTCCCCATTGCGCTTCATTCGACCGCCATCCCGGACGGCTCACAAATCAGGAGTCGGCGTCCGGCTGCGCCAACCTTTCGCGCAGACTCTTCGGGCGGATATCGGGCCAGTTCGCTTCGATGTATTCCAGGCACTCGGCCCGGCCCGCTTCGCCAAAGACCACCCGCCAACCGGCCGGAACATCGGCAAACGCCGGCCACAGGCTGTGTTGCTCCTCGTCGTTGATCAAGACAAAGAAGCTACCGCTGTCGTCGTCGAACGGATTGATGCTCACTCGTTCTCCTCACCGCCTACTCGAGATGGGTCAAGGGCCAGACCAGCGAGCGCGGAACCCTACGACGCTGTCTCCAGGTCATGGACCGGCGACGTCAACATAACACCAGCAACCTTGAATCCGGGGCCCTTCCGCGTTGCTCTGAGATCCATTCGGACCGCAGAGACGCCGGTCAGCCGCACTATGCTGCTGACTGCACCCAGGCTGCAGCATGCCGCTTGCGACCCGACCGCGAAGTTCTTGCGGATTTCTTGCGCTCTCCGTCGGCTTGTACCGTTCGACTGTGCATGTCGACGTGATGACCGTTCCACAGCCCTTAGCGCAGATCGGCGACACGGCCCGGCGCACCCAAGCGTCAGGGTTCTCTGGTCTTCTCCTCACCGAAACCGGCCGCACCGCGTATCTCAACGCCGCAGTGGCGGCTCAGGCGGCACCCGGTCTCGAGCTATCGACCGGCGTCGCGGTCGCCTTTCCGCGCAGTCCGTTCGTCACGGCGGCGACGGCATGGGAACTCCAGGAGGCGACGAACGGGAAGTTCCGCCTAGGCCTGGGCACCCAGGTGCGCACGCACGTCGTGCGGCGCTACGGGGTGCAATTCGAGCGTCCAGGCCCCCGTCTACGCGACTACGTGCACGCCGTGAAGGCGTGTTTCGCCGCGTTCCGGACGGGGACGCTCGATCACCACGGCGAGTTCTACGACCTCGACTTCATCACGCCGCAGTGGAGCCCGGGACCCATCGACGCGCCCGACCCCAAGGTCGACATCGCCGCGGTGAATCCGTGGATGCTGCGCATGGCGGGCGAAGTGGCCGACGGCGTGCACGTCCATCCGCTCGGCGAACCCGGATATCTCGCGCGCCACGTCGTCCCCAATGTTGCTGCCGGAGCGGAGAAATCGAACCGGTCGCCGTCCGACCTCGCGGTCATCGTGCCCGTCATGACGATCGTCGGCGACACCGACGAAGAAAGACATAACGAGCGTGAACTCGCGCGAGCCAGCATGAGTTTCTATGCCAGCACACCCAACTACGCGTTCATCATGGACGAGGCCGGCTTTGACGGAACGACCGCCCGCCTGCGTGAGAAGCAGAAGGCCGGTGACTTCCAAGGCATGGCGGCCCAGATCACCGACGATCACCTTGCCGCCTTCGCCACCGAGTCGACGTGGGATGGATTGGCCGACGCACTCGTCGACAAGTACGCAGGAATCGCGACTCGCATCGTCCTTTACAACACGCTGGCCGACCCTGAGCGCTTCGAACGATACGGCGAAGTCGCGCAACGCATATCGGCCCGCTAGGTGCCGAAGATCGTTGTCCCGTCGCCGCTGGGGCTGTACGAGATATACACCGGTCCCAGCGCGAAGGGCTCGTTGCCGGTATTCATCTGGTCACCCGACACCACCGTCGGGCTGTTCCCGGCGGTCGTCGTGTAGGAGTACAGCAGAGTGCTTCCGTCGCTGGTGTAGACCGAGATGGTGGTGCCCGCCGGCAGGGATCCGGAGACGGATGACGGCAGGTAGCCCTGCTCACCCCCACTATCGATGACGGCGGAAACGGTCTGCATCGGACCGTGGTTGATCGAGACGTCCAAGCTGGTGAACGGCGCGCCGACGACCGGCGCCCCGGCAGGCAGCGGGTTGGGACCGAACTGCAAGTAACCCTGGGGTTCGTTGAGCAGCACACCCTGATTGAGGTTGCCGGGCAACGCCGTCGTCACGCTGCTGGGGCCCGGGGCCGTTGCGTTCGGACCGATGCCCAGAATCCGTCGGCGTAGCCGTAAGTCTCGCCCCTCAGGATGAAGTTCACCCCGTCGACGGAGATCGGGACCTTCAGGAAGGGCACGTTGACGCTTGTCGGCGCGGAGACGATGCCGTTTCCGAAATTCACCGTGGTCTGAAAGGTGCAGCAGACCAGGAGTATTCCCGACCCGCAGGCAACACCGGTGACGCCGGTGGGATGACCGAGACCCAGAATTTCGATGTCCCGCAACGGGATAACCAGGCCCTCGGATCCGGTGTCGACCACGACGGGCACGCTGGGACCGCCGTTGACCGAGATGTTGATCGCCGGCTCGACGCCGTTGGCTCCGCTGAGAAGCTGCAGCGGTACGGTTCCTGCCGGCCCCGCACCGCCCGCCCCGCCGCTGCCATAGAGCAATCCCCCGGGCCCGCCGGGCTGGCCGGGCCCACCGTCCGCGCCGTTGCCGATCAGCGGGCGACCCGACAGCGCATCGGCACTCAGATACGACGCGGCCCCCGAGTCCAGCGCCCGCACAAACCGTTGGTGAAACGCGCGGGCCTGCAGGCTAACCGTCTGAAACCGCCGGCCGTGTCCGGCAAAGAGCGCCGCCACCGCCACCGATACCTCGTCGGCGCCGGCCGCCGCCAGCCCCGTGGTCGACGCGGCAGCAGCCACTTGCGCTGCGCCGAGTTCCGACCCGATGTCGCGCAAATCGGCGGCCGCCGACTGCACGAACTCGGGGACCACGACCAGAACCGACACGCCGCCCTTTCAACACGATCTGTGTGGGCATAAAGCGTATCCAGAGGCCAATCCGATGCCGGGAGAAACGGCACAGAGATGACGAAGTTCGCCACATGCGTCGCACGCGCCACTAAAGTGCTGTTCGTGGGGTTGTTCGCAGACAAAGGCACGTTGGTCAAAAGCCGGAGGGGCTGGACTGCGGTCGCCGCCTCCCTCGTCGTCTCTGCGGCCATGATCTACGCGCAAGTCACCGAGACGCACGGCCGGGTGCGCGAGCCGCAGAGCCGCGTCGAAACCACCAAGGTGAATCCACCACCAGCCCCGGCACCCGCACCGGCCAATGGACCACATGTCGCCAGTCCCGCCGAGGTGGAATCGTTGGCCGCCAACGCGCCCTCCCCTGGCCAGCAGTTCAAGGTCGCGCTAAGCCCCGGCGTCGCGTCCGAGGACAGGCTGCAGGTCAAGACCATCTGGGCGGCGCGCGTCATCGAGGTGCTGTTCCCGCAGATCAAAACGATCTATGGATACCGGCAGGACGCCTTGCCCTGGCACCCCAACGGGTTGGCGATCGACGTGATGATCCCGGACCACGACAGCCCCGAAGGCATCGAACTCGGCAACCAAATCGCCGGCTTCGCCCTGGCGAACGCCAAACGATGGGGCATCAACCATGTCATCTGGCGGCAGAAGATCTACCTGGGCCCCACATCCGGTAGTTGGACGGCCGACCTGGGGAACGAAACCGCCAACCACTACGACCACGTGCATATCTGCACCGACGGCGGCGGCTACCCAACGGGGCACGAAACGTACTACATCGGCTCCATGTCGCAGTAATCAGAGTTCGAAGCCAACGGACCTGCTCGCGTTGGGTCGTGCGCCATCGATGTCGCGTAGCGCTCCGGGAAAAAGCCGGAGCGTCAACGACTTTAGACGTCAGCTCGCCGGTTCGACGGCGACCAGCTCCGTCAGGCCGCTGATTTTGAACACGGGGATCAGCAAAGTATTAGCCACCAGGCGGATGTGGTCGGCGCGAGTGAACAACGCATTGATTGCGGCACTGTCCAGGTACTGCACCGCGGCGAGGTCGACGGTGAGCGTTTCCCCGCTTCGGGCGGCGTCGGCCGTGGCAGCGCCGAGGGCTTGATCGAATGCGTCGACGTTGCTCAAGTCGATTTCCCCGGCTGCGATCAGCGTGAGCTGCCCATCGCTGCAGCGCTTGGTGTCGAGGGTGAGCGACGTGGGCATCATGTGATCCTCGCGGATAGGTGGACGGTTGTCCCGACGGTGTCGGGGTCGATCGTGACGTCGCGCATGAGGCCTCGCATCAGAGTGATACCGCGGCCGCGATGGGCGTTGGCGTCCGGTTGAGGCGTCTTCCACGACCCGGAGTCAGCGATGGTCAACTGCACCTCGTCGACCAGTGCGGTCGCGTCCAGACGGATGGTGCCCTCCGGGCTTAGGCGGTGCCCGTGCTCGATGGCGTTGGCAACGGCCTCCCCCGCGGCGACGAGCACCTTCATGCTCTCGCTGGGATCCACCCCTGCTCGTCTCAACCAGCCGCGCAACGCCATCCGGGTCGTGGCGACCTGGCTGATGTGGGCGGGAAACTCCAGCTCCAGCGGGGCGGGATGCCGGTACATCAGCAGCGCCACATCGTCCTGATAGCCGCCGCTGGGCGCCAGACGGGACATGATCTGGTTCGCCAAGTCATCCAGCGGGGAGGCGATGCCCTCTTGAACGAAGGCGGCCGCACGGGCGATGCCGTCGTCGACTGGTACCCGGCGACGTTCGACCAGACCGTCGGTGTAGAGCACCAGGCTCGCGCGCGCAGGCAGCGTAACGCTGGCTTCGGGACGGGACCGGTGGGGTCGTATTCCCAACGCGATGGTGTGGCCGTCGTCGAGCAACCGGGTGGTCCCGTCGGCGTGCACGACGATTGGCGGCGGGTGCCCGGCGCTGGAGTACACGAGTTCACCGGTCGCGGGGTTGAGCACCGCGCACACGGCGGTGGTGCACTGGGCGCCGGGCAGGCGTGCGGCGAAACGGTCCAGCCACTCGAGAGCCGTCGCAGGACTGGGGTTTTCGAAAAGTAGCGCGCGACAGGCACTGCGGACCTGTCCCATCACGGTGGCGGCGGCCAGCCCATGGCCGACACAGTCGCCGACGATCAAGGCGATCCGGCCGTCCTCTAACTCGACAACGTCGTACCAGTCACCGCCCACCTGCAGCGGCCGCGCGGCGGCCTGATAACGCACCGCGAACCCATGCGGCAGATCAGCCGGGCCCAGGATGGCGTGCTGCAACGCAAGCGCGGTTTCGCGCTGTTGGTCGACCTGGTGCACCCGTTGCAAGCCCTGGCCCAGGCGACCGGCCAACACGGTAAGCAGGGTCTGGTCCTCAAGGGTGAACGGCCGCTCTTCGGCCAGATCGATCCAGACGACGAGCACGCCGTCGGGATGCTGCAGCGCGATGGCCGCCGTTCCGGGCTTTGCGGTATTGAGGGTCAGCAGGTCGCCGTCGCGCATTGAGCCGAGCATCTCGCGGGTGTCGGGCGGTAGTTCGGACCACTGCGCGGGCTCGCCGACTGAGACCAGCTGTGGTGCCGCTTCCGCGGACGAACGGCGGCTGGGGAAGGTCACGGCCAGCACGCGGCGTGCCCGCCAGAGACGGCGCAATTCCTCGGCCGCGGTGTGCACGGCATCGTCGACGGTGTCCGCTTGCGCGAGTTCCTGGTTGAGAGCATGTTCGCGACCCGCCGCCAGCGCCAGCGCAATAGCCGCGTGGCGGGCGAAGTCACTGACGAGTTCCAGGTAATCGTTGCCGAACGGCGGGTGTTGCGGGTCGCGCGCCACGGCGATCACACCAAGCACCGCGTCGTCCGCGATCAGCGGCATGACGATCGCCGAGCGTTCGCCGACGTCGGTGAACCCCTCGATGGGGTATTGGAAGGAGTCGGTGATCAGCGGTAGGCCGCGACGCGCGACGCCGCCCGTGGTGGAACCGGCCATCGGCACCTGCCGGCCGATCACCTCCGAGGAGTACCGGCCCGCCGTGGCGGCGACGACGAGGGAATCGACTTGATCCGCGGGCAGATCGGGCTCACGGGGAACGAGCAAGATCGCCTGCTCAGCGCCGGCCAGCTCCAGCGCGCGGTTGACGATGAGCTGCAACGGCCCCGTCTGCGGGTCGCCGGACAGCAGGGCCGTCGTGATCTCGCGACTGGCCTTCGTCCACTTCGCCGATTCACGTTCCCGTTCGAAGAGGCGCGCGTTGTCGATGGCCGCCGCCGCCGCGGTGGCCAATGCCCGCACGGCGTTCTCCTGCGAGTCAGAGAACGTGCGGCCGGGCCTGTCGTCGGCCAGGTACAGGCTCCCGAAATCGGCCGCGCGCACGGTGATCGGTATGCCGAGGAGAGCCCGTATCGGCAGATCGCTGGTGGGCAGCTCGGGATGAGCGGTCAGATCATCGATCCGGAGGCCCGTGCCGACTTGCAGATCACCGAGCCGCCGCGCCATGTCGTCGTCGATTCCGGCGCGGACGACGGAGGCCAGACTGCCGTCGGCGGCGCGTATCCCCAGCGCTCCGTACCGGGCATCGGTCAGTTCCATCGCCGCACTGACGATCCGACGCAATGTCACATCCAGGTCCAGGTCGGAACTGATCTCGACGATGACCCGCACCAGATGTTCCATCTGATCGCGCGCGGCCACCAGTTCGTCGAGCTGCTCGTTCGCTTGACTCACCGGCTCGGGCCAGCCCTGCCAGTTGAATCCGCATCCCGAGTTGTCGTCCCCATACCTACAAACCTAATTGTTGGAAACGGGTGCTCGACCGTTTGGGCCCTCGATTGGTATCCAAAACCGAGAAACGCACCGGTGCATCGTGGTAACTATGGCCCATGTCTTACCTGATCACCGCACCCAAGGTGGTGGCAGCGGCAGCGGCCGATGCGGCGGGCATCGGGTCGTCGCTGAACGCGGCGAACGCGGCGGCAACGGCGGGGACCACCGCGGTGATCGCGGCGGCCGAGGATGAAGTGTCCGCGGCAGTCGCGTCGCTTTTTTCTGTTCACGGCCAGCAGTTCCAGGTGCTCAGCGCGCGGGTGGCGACGTTTCATGCGCAGTTCGTGGAGGCCTTGACCGCGGCCGGGAGCGCGTATGCCGCCGCCGAGGCCTCGGGTGCTCAGAGCCTGGCCGTGTTTTCACCCGTTGCGGCACTCACGGGGCGGCCGTTGGTGGGCGACGGCGCCAGCGGAACAGCGGCCAGCCCGAACGGTAAGCCCGGCGGATTCTTATACGGCAATGGCGGCAACGGCTTTACTCAAACGACAGCGGGGCTAGCCGGCGGCAGCGGCGGTAACGCGGGGCTGATCGGCAATGGGGGTGCCGGGGGGAACGGTGGAGCCGGCGCAGTCGGCGGCGTCGGAGGCCTCGGCGGCTGGCTGTCCGGCAAAAACGGGATCACCGGCACCGGGACGCCGGTGAACGCGACCGTCCCGCTGCACCAGGTGAGCAGCGCCGGCACGAACTCGGGGTCGATCGACGAGATGGTGAACATCTCGGTCAACGGCGGGCGCAGTGTCTCGGTGATCGTCGACACCGGATCGGCCGGCCTTGTCATCCCCATCACCGACATCGGACTGCAGCACCTCGGCATGCCCACCGGGTTCACTCACGTCACGTACGGCGAACCCGGCTCGGGCAATTTCATCACCGACTACTGCCTCACGTTCAACACGACGGTGAATTTCGGGAATGGAATCGCAACCACGCCAATCAACGTTGACGTGCCGATCTTCACGGTGCGCGGCATCACCTTGAGCCTGACGCATCCGATCGAAATTCCGCTTCCCGGAGGGCTTTCCCCCATCGAGATCACCGAGTTACCGACTATCCAATGGAAGTTTCCCGACGTACCTCCCTTCACCAACTGGGGCGAAAGCGGTACCGGCATCCTGGGCATCGGCCCAAATGCGTTGGGTCCCGACACCGCCCCGGTGACCGCGTCGTTGCCGGGCCAACTGAATCAGGGCGTGCTGATCAACGCAACGAGCCCCACCGCGGGTTACCTGGAGTTCGGCCCCAACCCTCTTACGCCGATTGCCAACGCCTCGGTCCCGGGGGCTCCGTTGACCACCGTGGAGGTATCGGTCAATGGCGGAGCGCTGCAACCCGTTACCACGGCGATCGATTCGGGTGGTCAGTACGGCGCCCTTCCGGGAGTCATCGCCGGGAGCCCCACCGTGCCGATCGCCATCGGCCCATTCTCGTTCGGCGCAACCGTGCCGGCCGGAACAACCATTTCGGTCTACACCAGTGACGGTGCGACACTGCTGTATTCGTATACGACGACGGCGGCGACCGGCCCGTTGGTGACGCAGACCAACCCGTCCAGCTTCGGGGCGTTCAACACCGGGATGGCGCCGTTCTTGCAGACACCGGTCTACATCTCGAACAGCCCCAGCGGTGTCGGGATGACCATCTTCGATCAACCCTGATGAATCGCCCAGTGCCGGCATTCCAGACATACTGATTGGGTAATGACCGCACTTCTGTGGGACCAACATCTGTGTCTGCCCCTGCAGGCCGACACCGATATCGCTCCGCTGACCCGCTATGCACGTCCCGGCGGCGCATTCGTCTCGGTCAACGCGGGGTATTCGCCCCACACCCTGTCTGACACGCTGGGCTTGCTGCGGCACTTCCGTCGCGCGGTCGAGGCCCACCCGGACCTGGAGTTGGCGGCCAACGTCGACGATGTCGCGGCAATCACGCGGCGCGGCCGAATCGCGGTGGTGTTCGACCTGGAGGACTCCCGTCCGGTCGACGACGATCTCGATAACCTCGCCGTTCTGGCCGACCTCGGGGTGCGCACGCTGCTACCCAGCTACAACCGCGCCAACCGGGCCGGCAGTGGATGCCTGGACAGCGTCGATGGCGGCCTCACTACATGGGGTCGTTCGATCGTCGCCGAGATGAACAGGGTCGGCATCGTTCCCGACGGCTCGCACTGCAGTGCCCGCACAGGACTCGACATGTGCGAAACATCCAGCGGCCCAGTGATTTACAGTCATGCATGCATGCGCGCGATCTGGGATCACCCGCGCAACATCACCGACGATCAAGCCCGCGCCTGCGCGGCCACCGGCGGCGTCATCGGCATCACCGGCGTCGGCATCTTCCTGGGACCCAACACGCCCACGCTGGAGGCGATGACCCGACACCTCGAATACGCCGTCGACCTGGTCGGCATCGATCACGTCGGGATCAGCAGTGACTTCTCTTTCGACGCAGCCGATTTCATCGAGGAAGTCACCCGCAATCCGCACATGTTTGACGCCAGCTACACGCGGTGGGGGCCGATCAAGTGGATGGCGCCCGAGACGCTGCTTACCCTCGGCGCATACCTCGAGAAGCGCGGTTGGAGCGGCGAGGACATCAACGCCGTCCTCGGCGGCAACTTCTTTCGTGTGGCCCAACAGGCGTGGCGCGCTTGAACTCAGAGCCAGCCGGTGCGGGCGGCGGCGACAGGCTCGGGAGGTGATGGTGCCAAGTCGCCGTCACGCACGCCGTCGAGCATCCGTTTGACCGCGGCGACAATCTCCGGGGCGGCCGCCGCGAGGCCGGCCTTGTCGGCTTCGCTGACCTCATCGGCATCGACGCCCGCCCGCTCCAGCACGGCGGCCGGGTCTGCGAGCTGCTCGGTCAGCCAGCCCACCGGGTCGGCCGACAGCTCGGGGACGAAGTTGCGGCGTCCGGGTTCCCAGCCGTTGAAACGGGGGTGGTGATGGGCCCGGTCCAACGTTCCGGGCGGGCTCTCGGTGGACCCGAAAAGGTCCACCCGCCACACCGGGCGGGCGAAGGAAATCGGGACGCCGGCGTAGATCGACCCCTGGGGCTCGTCGCGGTCGACGAGGCGAAGCTCCAGCCGGACTCCCCGTTCCGGGGTTTCTTGACCCTCGAGCGGATTGGGATCGACGAAATACATGTCCCCGACGACCACACCCATGGCTTCGAATCCGAACGCAGCGAGCATCGCGCACCTTTCCTTATTTCTGTTGCAAGGGTAGACCCCCCAGAGGCCGCCGCAGACGTGTCCGAGACGTACTGGACGCTATTTGGTTAAGCGCGTAATCTCCGGTGGGTTACGTGGAGGGCACGCCGAAAGGATCAAGCACATTGAGTAACGCCGTCGACACCGAAGTCCGCAGCTCGGGGATCGTTCCGGTCTTCAACCCATCCACCGAGGAGCAGATCGCCGAGGTACCCGACTCCGACCAGACCGCCGTCGACGCGGCGGTGGCCCGGGCCCGCGAGACGTTCGAAGCCGGGGTGTGGCGCAAGCTGCCGGCCCAGCAGCGCGCCGAGATCCTCTTCCGCGCCCACGCCCTCATCAAGGAACGCACCGATCAGCTCGCCGCCGCCGAGTCCAAGGACAACGGCATGAACGCCACCGCTGCGCAGCAGATCATCAAGGTGGCCAACGACATGCTGCTGTACTACGCCGGCTGGGTCGGCAAGATCCACGGCGAGTCGAGCAGCGTGGTGTCCGACGGCCTGCTCGGCCACTACGAGAGCTACCACAACTTCACCCAGCTCGAGCCGATCGGCGTCGCCGGACTGATCATCCCCTGGAATGGGCCGTTCTTCGTCGCGATGCTCAAGGCCGCGCCCGCCCTCGCGGCCGGCTGTAGCTGTGTCCTCAAGCCCGCCGAGGAGACTCCGCTCACCGCACTGATGATGGAGAAGGTCTTCCGCGATGCGGGGCTGCCCGAGGGCGTCTTCAATGTCATCACCGGCTACGGCGAGACCACCGGTGCGGCACTCGCAGCGCACCCGGACGTCGACAAGATCTCGTTCACGGGCTCGACGGAGGTCGGCAAGCTGATCGTCCAGGCCGCCGCGGGCAACCTCAAGCGGCTGACGCTCGAGCTCGGCGGCAAGTCACCGCTGATCATGTTCGAGGACGCCAATCTCGACAAGGCGATCATGAATGCGGGCCTGGGCCTGCTCGTCGGGTCCGGGCAGAACTGCTCGTGCACCTCGCGCATCTACGTCCAGCGCCCCATCTACGACCAGGTCGTCGAGGGCCTCGCCGCCTTCGCCAAGATGCTGCCGATGGGCGGCAGCGAGGATCCCGATTCGGTGCTGGGACCGCTGATCAGTGAGAAGCAGCGCCAGCGTGTGGAAGGCATTGTGGCCGAAGGCATCTCGCGGGGCGCGGAGGTGATCACCGGCGGCAAGCGGATGGACCGGCGCGGCTATTTCTACGAGGCGACGATCATGACGAACACGACGCCCGACATGCGGCTCATCCGGGAGGAGATCTTCGGGCCGGTCGGTTCGGTGATCCCGTTCGACGAGGAGGAAGAGGCCCTGGCCGCGGCCAACAATACGGAGTACGGGCTGGCCGGCGCCATCTGGACCGAAAACGTCAGTCGCGCCCACCGGGTCGCCAATGAGCTTCGCGCCGGCCAGGTTTGGGTGAACTGCGCTCTCGGCGCAGACCCGGCGATGCCGATCTGCGGGCACAAGCAGTCGGGGTGGGGCGGCGAGCGCGGTAAGAAGGGTATCGAGGAATACTTCAATACCAAGGCGGTCTACATCAGTCACTGAACGACTTCGAGGGGGTACGGGTGCCGGCTACGCCGAAGCCTTTTGAGCTGCACGAGTCGGGCGCACTGTTGCACGGCACGAAGGCCGATCTTGCTATCGGCGATCTGCTCGTGCCGGGGCGCCAGGCGAACTACGGTGAAGGACGCATCGCCAACCACGTCTACGTGACACGGACGTTGGATGCTGCCGTGTGGGGAGCCGAACTGGCCGTTGGCGACGGCCCGAGCCGCATCTACATCGTCGAACCGGAGGGCGACGTCGAGGACGACCCCAACGTGACGGACAAGAAGTTTCCCGGCAATCCGACGCACTCCTTCCGCACCCGGCACCCGGTGAGAATCGTTGGTGAGCTGACAGATTGGGCCGGTCATTCACCTGAACAACTGAGGGCCATGCGCGACGGCCTGGCCGAGCTTAAGCGGCAAGGGAAGGCCGTCATCTACGACTGATCGCGGCAATGGCGATCCGGTCACGCCCTTGGTTCTTTGCCTCGTAAAGGGCGTGGTCGGCGCGGGTCAGGGCGTGGGCGAACGGCTCGGGCGGCACGGCGAGTACTCCCCCGACGTCGACCCGCCGCCACCGCCGCCACCGTCGCCGAGGCTTTTGCCGGCTGGGCCGTTGGCGCCGGCGCTGCCCGCGTGCCCGAATAACGTCGAGCCTTGTCCGCCGAGCCCGCCCACGCCGCCGTCGCCACCGGTCGCGCCGTTGCCGCCCGTGCCGCCTTTACCGCCGTCGCCGCCGTCGCCAAGTAACAGCCCGCCGCGGCCGCCCTGTCCGCCGGCTCCGCCGTTACCTCCGTTGACGCCCGGAGAACCCGCGGAACCGACCGTGCCGTCCCCACCGGCACCGCCCTTGCCGCCGTTGCCGATCAGCCCGGCGTCCCCGCCCTTGCCGCCGGGTAGCCCGGGTGCGCCGGACCCGCCGGCGCCGCCGTTTCCATACAGCCAGCCCCCGGCTTTACCGGCTTGCCCAGTGCCCGCTGCGCCGTCAGCGCCGTTGCCGACCAGCGGACGACCGGTGGCCGCTGCGACGGGTGAAAACACTGCGAGGCTCTGGGCGGTTTGCACTACCGCCTGCAACGGCGAGGCATTGGCAGCTTCGGCGGCCGCATACGCGCTCCCCGCGCTGTTTAGGGCCTGGACGAACTTTGCATGAAATGCCGCAGCCTGAGCACTGAGCGCCTGAAAATGCTTGCCGTGGCTGGAAAACAACGATGCGATCGCCGCCGACACTTCATCCGCGGCGGCGGTCACCATTGCGGTGGTCGGTGTCGCTGCGAGAGCGTTGGCAGCGCCCAGTATCGAACCGACACGGGCCAGTTCCGAGGCCGACCCGGCCATTAATTTCGGTACTGCGACCACGGACGTCATGAGCGTGCGTAAAACGGTACAGCGACGCGACTCAAAATGAACCACGACGTGATGCGCGTTTTCTAGGTCCGATGAGTAATGCCGCAACGCAACTACTCAAGCACCTCGGATGCCGTCGAAGCTTCGTCAACGAATTAACGGCAACGTAAGTGTTCGAAAGGCGAAAACCCGCTCAGCATCGTGGTAATTATGGCTAAATTCATATCCCTCGACCTGCAATTTCATAACAGTTTCATGAGCTAAACACCAGATGCGCCTTGCCCGTTTGGGGAGAGCACGATCAAAGGTGGCCGGCTACAGACACCCAGGGAAACTGATCCGAACTTAACAGCACGCCAGCCTGGATTCCGCAATCAGCACTAAGCTTGCCCGAATTCGCAAGATGCCAGCCGAACTTCCGGAACGCTGCCACACTCGCGCTAGCACCGGACCTACTTGAACCTGTCATAGCTCCTGCCGCGCGGACGATTCGCGGAGTGTGACGTCATCTCACTGACGACGGAACGGCCTTGCCCGCGAGGAGATTCCTGTGCTGCCGCCAGCAGAACATCGACGGATTGCGCGATCCCGGTCGCGATGTCGTCGACCGCAGGCACGTTGTCGGGGCATGCGCAGACACTCACATCCAGCTCCTCACCACGCGAGGTCAGCGCGATGTTTAACCCGCTCCCCTCGGCTAGTGGCGCTACGGTATGCATGCCGACGACCTTGGCCCCGGCGCAATATGCCGGCACCGCCTCACCGGCAATGTAGGAGACGCTGCCGTGACAGATCGGCTCGAACTGTTGCCGCAGACCTGATCGGGTGTAGAGCTGCATACCGACGCGAGCTACGCTCGGCGGTATAAGCGAAGCAATCGTCGCTAAATCAACTGTGGGAGAACCCTTTTGGTCACTTCCGCTGCGGATGGCGTTGAGCCTCTCGGTGGCGGTATGGAGGTTGGCCAGGACCTGCACCGGGTCATCGAGGTGTACCGGGATGCGAAGTCGCCCGACAGTCAACGACTTACCGATGTTGGGGGGATCCGTGGCGGGTAACTCGAACGGCATCCGCATGAGTAGCGGATCGTTGGGCACCTTGTCGTGCTGTTGCAGCCATGCGCGCAATGACAGTGTGCAGGCAGCCAGCACAACGTTGGGGATGCTGCCTCCGAACGCGTCGCTGACCGTCTTCACGTCTGCCAGCCGGATCGAGGCGAAGGCCACTGCACGCTGCTTGGTCAGCGGCGCGTTGAACACCGTATGTGGCACCGGCCCGCTTATCGGCGATGCCGTTGGGGTCATGGAATCCCGTACTGCGTTGCCGGACAGCCGATCACTTACGGCCCGCAGCACATTAGAGATGGTCTCGGCAATCAGCCACACACCGGTGACGTGGTTCTCGGCGATCTCGGTCACCATATCCGTAACGACTTCGCCGACGGACGGAGCCGAGCTCAGGCTCGGCTCGGTCGGCAGATTGTTGGTCGCGTCGGCGTGCGGCACAGTAGTCAACAACCGCGGCCACAAGGACGCCATCCCCGCCGCTCCGTCATTCAGCACAGGCGACATCTTCACCGCCAATGCCCAGCGGCCACCCGCCAGACCGTTGATGCTCCACGCTTCCCACAGCCGCTCACCGCAATCCTGCCGCGCGCTACTCACGTCCGCGATGAGATCGGCGAACTCGCGCTGGCCGCCGGGGGCGCGAACTGTTGCGCAATGAATCTGGGGAGAGGCGTCATAGTCCTCAATCTCGGCCCACAGGGGCTGCCCCAGACCCAGTGGCTTGGCTACCAGTCGGCTGCGAAAGCGCGCCATCTGCGGCAGCGACGCCGCCACCAGCTGGTGTAGTCGCTCGTGGCTGAGCTGATCGCACGCGTCGATGATGACCAGCGTGACCGTGTGGGCAGGAATCTTCGAGCTCTGCGTGTGCAGCGCCAAACCATCGATTCCCGACAACCGCATACCATCCCCCGTTCCGATGAAAACTTTTGCCTCAGAGCCCTTAACGCACACGCACCGACGCGATGCCAACTCGATCACTCTCAGCGAACGGTGCCCGGTATTCGTCGGTGACGAGTGTATGAGTTGCGTCTCGAGTTCGATCACCTGCTTGCGCGACGACGCTGGACACCCAGACGGCGCGCGCGGCGAAGCGACAAACCGACTGTGGCAATGGACGACCTAGTTTATGGTCCGGTGGGGCTGCTGCGATAGGGAAAGACGCCGGGAGAAAACTGTCGCAGCGCCCGCGCGGCGTCCCTGTCGCGCGGCTGTCCCTGTCCTGCACGCTGATCATGAGCTTGGTCTGGATCGATATGAGCCGGGACCGCCAGCAAGACAACCTTATTGTCTTTGCGTCAAGGACATCGACCGTGTTGGGCGGCTGGCCACGGCATCCGTCGAGTTGGACTGCTCATGGCGCCCCGGCGCACCGATAAAACCTCGATCAGATCTGGCCGTGCGAACGTCCCGCGTGTCGACCAAGTTATTGCGGGCTTTTCCTGGCGTCATCGCAACGCTCCCGTCTTGACGTGAGACCGGGCCAAATCATTCGAATCGGCGACGACATAACCAAGGTCGCGAACGGAATACCGCCGATGCTTTCGGCCTACTCCAATCAGGTCTGGACCACAGGGACGCCGGCAACCCGCGCTGCCGACACGGTTCCCGGCGAACATCACGCCCAGGTGTCGCAGACCATGGGGCGGGCTACGGAATCGAGTAACCCCTGAGTTCGTACTTGTCCAACGGGCATCAAGTCCGACGGTTCACGCCGAATTATCGGCTCTATCGGAAGAGGTGGTGCGTCTTTACCCACAGTGAAGATTCGACGGCGGCCAGCGTGGTGCTGACTGCTTAACACCACAGTTGCGCACCAACGGCCATCTAGCAACGGACTATAAACGCAACCCGCCCAATCAGTTGCTGACTGCCACGGTATGCGAAACACGTCGAAAATAGAAGATTCGAAGGCTAACCAGTGCCAGTGCTTTTGGTGGACGGCGGTGATCTCAGGGGGAGCCGACGCGGCGGTGCCACACGACCTCGGCTCAGTTCCGCCGGTACGACTCCGTAGGAAGAGCGGCCCCCGGTCCGACCCCGTCCCTCGCCTGGCGAATCCACGACGATTGGCGCAGTATCGCGGTATGAGACGAGAAGTGGGCGCCGAGCTCGAAGTAGAAATCACCGCGCCCACGACGCTCGAGTTTCAAATTGCTGTTGCTCCCCATCCCGGGGCTGAAGTCTTCGAATCGCTGCGCTTCGTCTTGAACGGACGGCCCGTCGAGCCTTTGGAAGTCATTGGTGTCCACGGCAACCGCATCCATAAGTTCGACGCGGCAGTGGGCTCACTGAGAGTCGACTACACGGCGACAATCGTGGGCCAGACGGATCCGGCTCCGGTGTCCGAATACGACATGTCGATGTATCTCCGCCCCAGCCGCTACGCCGAGGCCGATAAGTTCTATGGTTTCGCCGCAACCGAGTTCGACACCTATGGCGATTCGGCGACCCTCTTGGAACATGTGAGCTCGTGGGTAGGCACGAGGCTGAACTATGTCCCTGGCTCTAGCGATCCAATTGACGGGGCGGTGGACACCTTGCTGTCCGGCGAAGGTGTGTGCCGCGATTACGCGCATCTGGTGGTGGCGCTGCTGCGCGCGGTCAACGTCCCCGCCCGCCTGGTCTCGGTGTATGCCCCAGGCCTGTACCCCATGGACTTTCATGCGGTGGCCGAGGCCTTTGTCGGCGGCCAGTGGCGGGTGGTCGATGCGACACTGCTGGCGCCGCGGGAGACCTTGGTGCGCATAGCCACCGGTCGGGACGCCGCCGACACGGCGTTCCTCGACAATCACAGAGGGGCGATCACGCTCAACCACATGGTGGTGACCGCTGTGGTTGACGGCGAATTGCCTAGGGATTCGATCGACCAATTGGTCTCCATTCGCTGAGGTCCCGCATGACCGTTGAAAGCGGCTGCGGCACAGTGTGATTACGAATAGGTCCGCGACACACGCAGCTCTACACTATGGCTTTTCTCGTGCCCACGCCGTCGGCGCTGGACAACCCGAGTAGGGTGGAAGTATTCGGTGATACCTCGTATGTGACTGTTCAAGGTCACGTCGTCGCCGATTCACATGATTTGGCCGGTTCTAGCGGTCAAGACGGGGGCGTCGCCATGACGCTACAAGAGGGCCAAACTACCGCCACGCGCCACCACAGTCCGCCGGCACACACACCGCGCTTGCGCCTCAAGCCCAAGGCGCCCTGCAGCGGGTACGTCGATGGGGCATGGTGGCCGCACAGTGAACGACCTCACCGTAGAACTCCCAGATCTGTTGGCTGTGCTCTCAGTTCGACTCGGACCGATCGACCGCGTGATCTACCCACTCAACGAATGGACGAAGGCACCCAAGAAATTGGCGACCGATGAACGGACGGTACGACTCGACGGATATCACCTCCAGCCGAGTAACACCCTCGAAGTCCTCGGCCTCAACCGGAAGAAGGTCGTTCTCCTGGTAGTTTCCCCGCAGGCCGACCCAGACCAAGCACACGCCATCATGATGACCGCGGCGGGTCCGAACAATGCCTTGACCGTCGACAGCCTCTTGACGGTCAGCGCGGAAGAACACGAAAGCCCCGGATAGCCCAGAAGAGACAGCCACTGCTCAGGGCGCTGGGAATCAGTGACACTCGTTCAATAAGGCCTCGCACAGCTCCTCGATCCCGGTCGCCACGCCATCATCGAGCCTGTGAGGCAATCGATTTGGCGGTCGCCTAACAGTCCGCAGCACCGAGGTGGCGCCTGGCTGCTCACGCCACCCGGTTGGCAGCGGTTTCGGGCAGAAATGAGGCCTACAGGGCCGAAGTGGCGTACACTCAGTGGACCGGGACCAAGCCAGGCCCCCAATATCAAGGGCCGCGATGTCTGATAAATCTCCCCGGCAAAACATGTCCAAGAAGTCGGATAAGTCGCTCAAAGAGAAACGCGCGGCAAAGCGCGACAAAACCGCCTCGACGAACTCGCAGACCGATGCCGTGCTACACGCCAAGAAACGTTGAGGCGACAGCGGACTTTGAAGTTCGGATCGATCATCGGAATCAGGGTGTCGCCGAATCCAATGTCTACCAAGGCTGCTGGAGACACAGCACGCAGGAGCGGATCCCCAAATTCGTTTGTACTCTTTACATCCATTTTGAAAACAGAGAGAAGTTAGTTATGCCACAGGGAGCTGTGAAATGGTTCAACAACGACAAGGGTTTCGGGTTTATCACGCCTGACGGCGGCGAAAAGGATGTTTTTGTCCACCATTCTGAAATCAAAGGGGACGGGTATCGCTCCCTTTCGGAAAATCAACGAGTCGAGTTCGAGATCACTCAGGGACCCAAAGGCCCTCAGGCCGTGGGAGTGACCGCCGTCTAGCGATTCAGCATGAAAACCCCCGGGGCGCTAGGCAACGTCCCGGTTGGTCGAGTGGGCGAGGTTTATTGTTCAACCCCCCAGGGGTTTTCGTAATCTGCGAACGGCTTCCCTTCAGCGGCAACGCATCAACACCCCGACTTACGCGAATTGTCTGTATTGTTGTCGGATCTGTAGCCCCGTATCGCAGTCACCAGTCCCCGTCCTGGCGAACCGCCTGGATCCGCCGGCGGCATATTCTGACGGCGCGACCGCGGGCAGCGAATTCCCAAGTGAATGTGCCCCCTGCGGTATAGTTTACTGCGGTTGACTCCCCAGCCTCCCGGAAACTTCTTGTGGCGATCTGTAAGAGGTCCCCGCTCGTAAGGTATCTGCATACCCGGTATCAAGCCGGCACGGTTGTGCTATTGGACTGATGTTGACGAAGTCGCGTGTCTAGCGCCTCAAGTGTTTTCGCGGCCCATGGCGGCGACGTCGGCGCGCCTCGATGCTTACTTGCTCCTGAGTAGGTATTGTCGGTGTGTCTGAAGTCCTCGACACCTCGCTTCGATCGGAGCGACGGACCATCTAGGGCCTGCTTGAAGGGGGCAAGCTCCCCCGCCGCGGTCGTCAGCCTTCCCGGGTGGACGGCAATCGTACCGCGGCGGCACCAATGGTGTTGGCGCGCTGACAATCTCACTCGGAGTTTTACGATTCGATACCGAAACATTCAACGCTTCACTAGTGGATGCGCGTTCGCCGTTGAACGTCCCGGCTCGTGGCCGAAGGCCGACCGCGCGCCGTCACGCCGGAGCCAAAGGAATGGTTTTGAGTAGATTCACCGACACGTTGTATCGCAACGCTGAGTCCAGTTCGAAGGGTTTAGTCACCGGGGAACCGACCTGCCCTGTCCGGCATACCTGGCGCGAGGTGCATGAGCAGGCAGGTCGGATCGCGGGTGGCTTGGCCAGCGCCGGCGTCGGCCATGGTGACGCCGTCCCGGTGCTGGCCGGCGCTCCAGCCGAGATCGCGCCGACCGCCCAAGCTGTCTGGATGCGCGGCGCCGGCCTCACCATGCTCCACCAGCCCACTCCGCGCACCGACCTTCAGCGCTGGGCCGAGGAAACCACCGACGTCATCAAGATGATCGGCGCCAAAGCGGTTGTCATCTCAGATCCGTTCATGGCCGCGGCCCCGTTGCTGTCCCAGCTGGGTATGCGAGTACTGGAAATCGACCAGCTGGCAGGCGGCTGCGCGACCGATCCAGTCGATACCGACGACGAAGACATCGCGCTGCTGCAGTTGACGTCGGGATCCACCGGGTCGCCCAAGGCCGTTCGGATCACACACCGCAACCTCGCTTCAAACGCCGAGGCGATGTTCATCGGCGCAAACGTCGACGTCGATACCGACGTGATCGTGAGCTGGCTGCCGCTGTTCCATGACATGGGTATGACCGGATTCTTAACCGTGCCAATGTATTTCGGCGCCGAGCTGGTGAAAGTCACCCCGATGGATTTCCTGCGCGACGTCCTGCTGTGGGCCAGGCTCATCGACAAGTACAAGGGCACAATGACCGCGGCGCCGAACTTCGCCTACACGTTGCTCGCAAGACGCCTTCGCCAGCTGGCCCAGCCCGGCCACTTCGACCTGTCCACCCTGCGATGGGCGCTGTCGGGAGCCGAACAGGTCGAACCCGCCGACGTCGAAGACCTCTGCGAAGCAGGCAGGCCGTTCGGGTTGCGTGCGGAGGCGATCCTGCCGGCTTACGGTATGGCGGAGACGACCGTGGCCGTGTCGTTCTCCGAATGCGGGGCAGGCTTAGTGGTCGATGAGGTCGATGCCGACCTGCTGGCCTTACTGCACCGCGCTGTGCCCGCGACCAAGGGCAAAACCCGCAGACTCGCCACGCTTGGCCGTTTGCTGCAGGGGCTAGAGGCGCGTGTCGTCGACGAAGATGGCAACATCCTGGCCGCCCGGGGCGTCGGCGTCCTGCAGGTGCGTGGGGATCCGGTGACGTTGGGCTACGAAACCAAGGCCGGTTTCGTCTCTGCGCAAGACGATCAAGGTTGGTATGACACGGGCGACCTGGGCTACCTCACCGAGACCGGCCGCGTCGTAGTCTGTGGCCGGGTCAAGGACGTGATCATCATGGGCGGCCGCAACATCTATCCGACCGACATCGAACGTGCCGCCGCGCGGGTTTCCGGAGTGCGGCCTGGCTGCGCCGTGGCGGTGCGCATGGATGCCGGACGCGCGCGCGAGACGTTCGCTGTAGCAGTCGAGTCCAGCGACTGGCAGGACTCCACCGAGGTCCACCGCATCCAGCATCAAGTGGCCCACGAGGTTGTCGCCGAGGTCGACGTCCGGCCCCGCAACGTGGTTGTGCTCGAGCCGGGAATGATCCCCAAGACGCCATCTGGGAAGTTGCGGCGTAGCCATACGTTGGCTCTCGTGGTCTGAATTTCTTCGCGCACCACAAAGAGTAAATTCGACGGTAATCGACGGTGCACGCAAGGAGAGATGTTGGCCGACTTCGACGCCCAGCCCGGTCGCGACGTGCCGCAGTCGCCCGAACTCTCCGCTACCCAACGGGAAGCAGACGAAGCCGAACTATATGCCGGGCTTCGCGGAGTCGCCGGGATTGTGGCCGGCGCCCACGGGGTGATCGACCTTCTCCGTGACGTGGCGGAGTTCGCGGCGCAGGCCATTCCCGGGACCGACGGTGCAAGCGTCGCACTGATCGATCCGCAGCACGGCATCTCCAGCGTCCAAACCTGGGCGGCGACAGCGGTGCTTATCCAAGAGATCGACGAGTTTCAGTACGGCGAACTGAAGGAGGGACCATGCATCACCTGTATGCAGTCGGGACGACCGACTGTGAGCGGTTCGCTCGGCAGCGACAGCCGTTGGCCGCACTTCGGTGGCCGGGTAGCCCGGATGCGCATGCACTCCGCGCTGGCGCTGCCGCTGATTGTCGGCGACCAGGTGATCGGCTCGATCAATGCCTATGCCAAAGGCCGCGACGCGTTCGGCGACCATGCCGTGCGGCTGGGATCCCAGTTCGCCAGGCCCGCAGCGGTTTCGGTGTACAACGCGCATTTGCTAACCGACGCGCATGAACGGACGCTGCGATTGCAGCGAGCGTTGGACAGCCGATCAGTGATCGATCAGGCGATCGGCATTATTCGCAGCCGGTCGGGTGCCAGTGCCGACGAGGCCTTCGAGCGGCTCACTCACATCAGCCAAACCGAGAACGTCAAGCTAAACGTCGTCGCTAAGCGCCTGGTCGATGAGGCGGTTCGGCGCGCCCGCGCACGGCTTCACTGAACCCGTTATCACGAAGGCTCGGCCGCAAGCTCGGCCAACGCCGCCACGAGCATCGGGCGAGAATACTGATCGGTCATTAATCTGCGGGCGATGTCGGTGAGGTGTTCGCCGCTGTCCCGCGCGTAGGCCCGCAACAGATCGAACGCTCCCTCCACCGACACACCGAGCATCTCGCGGACGAATCCCTTGGCTTGCTCGACGATGACGCGGTTGGTCAGCGCGGAGCGTAGTTGCGGCATGACGCTCGCGGGTGTGGGTGCATGTTCCTGCAGGATCGCGACACATGCAATGTGAGTCAGCGTCTGGCCGACTAGCAGATCGGCCTCGGTCAGCTCGCCGGGGAGACTGCCGAACAAGTTGAGCGCGCCCAGCACCTTGCCGGCGGCCCTCATTGGGACGGCGTGCACGGACGCGAAGCCGGCGTCGATCGCGGCCGGAACGAACCGCGGCCACCGCTGTGTTGCCGCTTTGAGGTCGGCGACCGAGACCGCTTGGCCGGTCGCGTAACAATCCATACATGGGCCTTGGTCGGCTTGGAGCTGGAAAAGTTCGAGCTCATGGGCCTGCTCCGAGGTGGCGGCCAGCAGGCGGAGCCGGTGCAGCGGGTCAGCGAGCAGAATTCCCGCGGCCTCGATGTCGAGCAGCTCAGCACATCGCTTCGTGAGCCCGGTGAGCAGGTCGACGACGTCGAAGTCGTCGAGCAGGCTATCGACGAGCGAGACGACGGCGTGCAGTACCCGGGTTTCACGAGGGGTTTCGCTCATCTTGCCCTCCTTTGTGGACTGGTCCCGTCTGGCGGCGCATCAATCGCCGTCGAACTTCAGTCGGCGTTCCAGAATGTCGCGGGCGACGTCGGTGGCACTGCGGCCCGTCGCGTAGGCGTGGGCGCGCAGCCGGACCAGGGCCTCGGTGGGGTCCACCTGCAGCTGAGCGACGAGCATCCCGGTGGCTTGGCTGACCTCCGCGCGGCTCAACGCGTTCAGCTCCGCCCAGGCATTGCTACTGGGATCGCCGACAGCGGCCTGTAAGTCGCCATCCATCAGATCCAGCAGCGGGACGCCGGCCAGCTCGGCCGCGGCGACCGCACAGGCTATGTCCTTGTCCGGCAGGTGGCCGGGCCGCGCGCGGAAGAGGTCCAGGGCGCCGACATATTCGCCGGCCACCACGACGGGTATCGCGTAGACGCCTCTGATCTGATGGGCCAACATGGCAGGCCCGTACGCGGGCCATCGAACCTCCCCTGGATCCGCGAGGTCGACGACCAGGATCGGGATCCGCTGCGCCACAGACTCCAGGCACGGTCCCTCGCCAAGCGTGAACTGCAGTTCGTCGTAGGTGCGGGCGTGCGGGCCGCTAGATCCCAATGTTCCGCTGCTCGCGCCTTCGAAGACGAGCGAGATGGCCGCGGCGTCAATATCGAGCAGAACCACGCAGGCCTCGCACAGCCGGTCGGCGGCCTCTACCCCACGCCGACCGTCGACGGCCGCGAGGAGCTGCTCGTGGATCGCCACATTTAGCCGAACCGAGTTCGGGCAGTTGTAGAACTCCCCGGGGATCTCGGCGGCGGCGTCATCCCCCCACCTTTCCACTAGTCGGGGCGTTTGACGAGCACGACGCGGCGATCATGGCCGCCCCTCGATCCGGAAGCCCAGTAAATCTGTGATTGACCGGTGCCGTTGACCGGAGAATCCTCAAGGTGATCGTCGGGAGCACCCCCCGGAAGGTGGAGGCAGCCGACGTCGCACGACGAACTGGGAGAGTTATGACTTCGGAACATGCCATAGAACACGTCTCGCTGTCGGAGGTACGGGAGGGTGACATGCTCCAAGACCCGAAGTCTGGCAACTGGATCAAAGTCACGCGCACGGCCGACCGCACTATGAGCGTCACTCACGACTACTCAGATGAGGACGGCACGGTAATCGAGCCCTATCGCGTCTACTACGGCGACGGAGGTGAAGAGATCGATTCCCGGTTCGTATCGGGCCTCGTCAACCGGCAGGTGAGAGAGTGATCTACCCGTGCTGTGCCGCAACATAATTGGAACATCTCGAGCTGCGCACGCCTCGGGACACGCGACGCCACTGACCAAACCAAAAGCAACTCGTGAACTTTCCAGCTCCGTCCGACGTCGTTGTGGGTGTAGGAGGCGGTAACGATGCGCAATTCAGACCGGGCCTGGGTGGCACCGGCCGGTGGCGTGGCGGCTTACGATCTGATCGTCACCGATGACGAGCAGCTGACCAACGCGGCCCGCCGGTACTTCAAGTCTCAGCCGATTGCCACCGCGTCGATGATCCTGCTGACAAGCCTGCATCTGCTCGGCGGGATACCGCCATGGTGCGACCCGATCACCCTGACGTTCGCCGCGTATCGGCGGCTGCTACGGCAATTGTGGGTGCGCCAAAAAGCCGGATAGTCTGCCGCCGTCGACGCCGAATCAACTTGAGCTGTAATACATCACGCCGAAGCCTTCAGCGAGGCCGAGCGGTCTGTGAGCCGGCTTCGACTACCGCGTGCGAGTATTGCTGTCGCTAATCCGCGTCTCCGGTCATCGTCGTCGATGCCTGATACCGGCGTGGGTTTTCCGGAACCTCTCCTCGGACGCTGTCTCTGGTGCATCGTCGGAGCTAGCGGAAAGTAACCGGTTCGGCAGCGCCAACTTGCAGATCGTGCGCACGGTCAGCAGGTACTGGCGAAGCAACGTACCGGTGGTGTACGGCAGGTCATAGGTGGCGCACAAAGCGCGTACCCGTTCGGCGATCTCGCGGTAGCGATTGCTGGGCAGATCCGGGAAGAGGTGGTGTTCGATTTGGTAGCAGAGATTTCCGCTCATGAACGCCAGTACCCTACCGGCCCGGAAGTTCGCGGTCCCCAGCATTTGACGCAGATACCACTCGGGCTTGGTCTCGCTCTCCAGAACGGCCGGCGTGAACTTTTCCGCCCCGTCGGTGAAGTGACCACAGATGATGACCACAAATGCCCACACGTTGCGCAGTCCGTTGGCAACCACGTTGGCCGCCAAGGTGCGGCGCCACCGCCTGCGACTCAGGGCAGGAAACAGAACATAGTCCTTGCTGGCTTGCCGAGCCATCTTGCGGATGAGCGCCGTTTTGTGGGCGGCTTTGCCGGCGGGTGTCGCCTCACGCTCCTGCACCGAATACAAGCCGTGCAGTGCGACGCCCCATTCGAAGGCGAGCGCCAGCAGCAGCCCACGCAGTGGCTGCACCAAGGCGCTCGGCCGCCATTCCTGGTCGCGGGTGACACGCATGATGCCGAATCCGAGGTCGTCGTCCACACCGACGACGTTCGCGTACATGTGGTGTCGGTAGTTGTGGGAGTTCCGCCACTGTGACGTGAGACCTGCCATGTCCCACTCCCACGTATTGGAATGGACCTCCGGATCGTTCATCCAATCCCATTGCCCGTGGCTGATGTTGTGCCCGAGTTCCATGTTCTCGATGCACTTGGCCGCGGCCAGGGCGGCGGTTCCGACGGCCCAGCCAAACTTATGTTTGCTCTTGGCGATCGCTAGCCGCGCCGCGACCTCGAGGCATCGCTGAAAAGCGATGGCGCGCATGATGTATGCCCGATCTCTGGCGCCGCGCGAAGTCTCGATATCGTGACGGATCGCCTCCAACGCGGCCTCTAGTTCGTCGAGGTCCGCAGCGCTCAAGTGGGCGTATTCAGGTAGTTCGGTGATCGCCATTGAATCTCAACGCGATTCGGGCGCAGTGGCGACCTGCGTCCGCACGACGACGCGCGGACGCGGAAGGCTTATGTATTGCAGCAATGTGGAACACGTCCGATCTTTAAAGTGGTTCTACGCGCGAGAGGCGGGGATCGGCGCGAGGTCTGGTACCCGGGAAGCTGCTTGATCAACAACGCTGAACGGCGGCATCGGTCCGCAATCGATCTGTCGAGTGCGGTCGCCAATACGGCTTCCGTGATCACCCTCGTCACGGTAGTCGGGCGGCACGACGTTCTGCCCCGAGCCTACTGCTCCGGAGGACGGCTGAGCCATCAAATTTGAGCACCTGTCTGAATCGGCCCTAGGCCGTGAGTGCCGACCGTAGCACGCCAGACTCCAATAACACGAAGGCGTCGAGATCGACCTCAACGGATGCCCGGCTGTCCGCCGCGTTGGTCGGGCAAGGTGGTGATGCCATCATGACTACCTGGGGCTAGGCAGCGCGGCGGGTCCGGATCTGCCGCCCTTCGGGCCGCTCTACCCGCAATTGAGTCGGTGAAAGGTGCAGATCCCCCTGTTCGGTGCTGCGTGGTCCGTCTCCCCACGCGAGCTCCGACCTGCGAGTCTCCCCCGTGCGACCCCGAGGGCCCTCCCGTCGAGACGCCCCAGGCCGAGTAGCGTCCCCAATCCTGTCCGATATCAGTGGCATACAGGCTCGCGACCGCGAAAAGCCGGTATTTCTGACCGCCTGCGCGATTCTTATTGCCACCCAACAAAAATGCGCCGCGGCCGAGACCGACGACAACGCCACGCGGAAATAGCCGATCGCGACGAACCGGTGCCTGAGTAGCACCCGCGCTCATGGTGGCCCGTTTCCTCGAAGGCCAACACGTGGCCGTTTGTGCGCGTACCATCGAAGACATGCAGCTCAAACCCCGACGGGTTTCCACAGGCACGTTCTGTGGCGGCAACCATCCCGAGCACATCGAATACAGCTCCGAGCTGGTAGACGGTGTCGAAATCCCCAGCGGTCAAAGTGGTCCGCGCTGCTTCCGACCCGGATGCCCCGACGATGCTTCGGTCCTGGCTAGGGAACAACGACAGGCTGCGGGGCTTCGCAAAGGATAAGCACTGCGCCGGCTCATACCCGGCGTCTTGGCCACCGCCCCTACCCCGGCAGTCACCTTGGCGTTGGAAACACTTATCAGTGCCTTGACATATCGAATCTAGCGGTTCCGACTGGCAACAATCGGGCATGAAAAGTGTTGCCCGCGTGCAGTATCGGCGTTCATCATGTCGAAAGGTTTAGGGCGAAATCTGGGACCTTCACGACGATGCCGCCGCATCCAGACGACGACGCCGAGGAGCAGTGCGCGTGGATTGCTTGGGTGGCCCCAGCTCGGGGTCTACGGAGACTATCCGCCAGCCGAGGAAATGTTGGTAACGGTCGCCCAACGAAAGGCGGCGCGTAGTAGTTAGGCCTCCAACGGAGTAGGGTTACGAGCACGGTAGGGAGACGCTAAAACACCTCCAGGTGTATCGCGGACCGACAGCTGGACCTTGAAGCCCGGCCATTACGAGAACGTCCAAGCGTCTCAGTAAATCCCTGCCCAGGAAGAAATCATGCCCGCCTTTGAGGCGCAGCTCCGCGAGGACTTGCGCATGTACGCCGTCGAGTTGCGCCAACTTGCCTACACGCTGCCCAACGGGGTGGGCGAGCACGGTTTCCTTCACTTGTCTGGCCGGATGCGCGCTAGTGCCGATCAGGTTGATGATGGCTAATCGCGCTATGAGAGGCAGTCGCCTCGGATCCGTGAGCTATGAGACTGACCGCAGCCACGACCTGGCGCCCCGTCAGATCGCGCGGTACCGGACCGACGACGGGGGCGAGTTCGAGGTTCCCTTCGCCGACGACGCTGAGATCCCGGGAACCTGGTGGTGTCGCAACGGCATGCAGGGCACCCTGATCGATGGTGGTGACGGGCCCGAACCCAAGAAGGCCAAGGTGCCGCGCACACCCTGGGACATGCTGCGGGACCGCCGCTCAATCGAGGAACTCGAGGAACTGCTCAAGGAGCGCATCGCGATCATCAAGTCGCGCCACGACAGCTAGCGTCCGATTAACGATTGCCGAGGCCAAATCTGGTGGGCTGTCACGGAAAACTGGCACGCCATAGCGGCGTACCAACGGTGGTCGAGGACCTAGCCGTTAAGCCGGGCGATTCGGTCGATGTGGGCGAGGAAGTGTGTCAGCACTTCGGCTGGCGCCTCGAGTTGCGGCCAGTGCCCGATGTCGTCGGCAAGCATCACCACGTCGGGTTCGGGTATCACTTCGGCGTAGCGGCGCGCCATGTGGGCACCGGAGTTGGGGTCGATCGGCCCGTCGATCAACCGCATCGGAACCGCGGTTTGGCGCATGGCGCGCACCCACCGGTTTCGGTGCGTGTAGCGATCGTCGATGAACCGGCCGACCTTGTGCAGGACCCGTCGTCCCTCGTTGTAATCCAAGATCTGGTTGAACACCTCCATCATGTGCCGGGTCGGCTTGGTGTTCGGGCCGAACATCTCACGCAGCGTCGGTTCCAGCAGCCGACGAGACAGCGGACTGCCCTGGATGTGACTGAGGAGGTCGCCCATCGGAGTTTGAGACATCAGCTTCTGCGCCACCCTGGGCGTGTAGGCCTCGATGAACATTCCTCCGTTCAGCCAGGTGATCGAGTCGATGCGCAGCTCGCCGTAGCTCTGCTCACCAAATTCGTGACGGGCCAACAGTTCCTGGCCCACCGAATCGCCGATGTCGTGGGCCAACATGTGCGCGTTACGGATCCCGAGGTGCGCCAGCAGCGCTTCGTGCATGTCGGCGTGGTCTGTCACCGAGTACTCGTAGGCCACGGGTTTGGCGGAGAACCCCATACCCATCATGTCCGGTGCGACGACGGTGAACCGTTGCGATAGGGCCGGCCATATCGGCGCCCAGTCATAGGAATTGAACGGATAACCGTGGATCAGCAACAGCGGCGGCCCACTGCCCTCTACGCGGTAGAAGATCTCGAAGCCGAGGTAGTCGAAGATCTCTCCGGAGGCCAGCCAGCGTTTCAGTTCAGCGTCCATCAGAGCCATCATCCTTTGCCATAACGCAATGCTATGAGGGCGGCCCACGATGTGTGTGCGCGTGCGCTGCGGGGCTGATGCCCGGGGGGTATGCGCTTGCCGAGCCGCCATATAAGAACCCGCTTGCCGAATAAGTTCCGGTAGACGCTTTACAGGTGGGGTGGAGCGATCACCTCGGCGCGCGTGTGGTTCTGAGCAAATGATCGCCGACGCAGCCGAGGTGGTCGCTTCAGCCAGCGAGAACCACGCCAATGTCGGTGCATGCGAAGTCGTCACCCTTGAAGAGCAGAGGCTGGCCGCTGACCTTCGCGAGGGCGTAGGAGAAGCAATCGCCATAGTTCAATCCGGCACGATGGCGTCCCTTGCCATAAAGGCGGTAGGCGACTCGAGCGGCCTCCGCTTGGTCGGCATCGACGCCCACGAGGTCGACTGCAGCGCGATGCAACCACAGATCCAACTCACGTCCACCCGGTTCACCGAAACGCGTCTCGATCACAATCGCCGTCTCCAGGTACGACGCGGTCGACATGAGCCGAACATGGTCCACTTCCACAGCTGCCTCGAACCGTTCCGCCTCCGGCTCATCGTTGAGCATCGCTACCAGCGCGGATGTGTCGATCACCATCAGGCCGGCAATCCGCGCTCGTCGTAGCTGAGAATCTCATCCGCGGATCGGGTGTCGAGCTTCGGTAACGCTGCGCAGCGGCGGCGGATCGCGGCAAGCTCCGCGCGTAGCGGAATGGCCTTGGTGCGCCCGGTCTCGCGGGCTAGTCGTTCCCGCAACGCGACCACGACTGCTTCTGTCAAGGTCTCACCTGTCCGAGCTGCGAGTTCCCTAGCGAGCCGGTCGGCCTCAGGGTCTTTGATACTCAACGCCATAGTCCGGATTATATATAAGTTAGTAGATTCTAGATACTCCGAACCCTGTGCTTCACCACAGACTGCACCGAGGCGGCATCCCAGCCCTCCAGGCCGGGGACGCGCCGCCCACCGCTGAAGTGAGCGAGCGTCAGGGATGCCATTGCGCAAGCGGTCGAGGTGCGGTCAGAGGGCTGAACGATAGACGTGCCACGCCGAACGCGGGTCGCTGACGATATCCCCACCACGCCGGCGGCCTGAAGGCATCCAATCCCATCCTTCGGCTCTGAACACGATGTCGAAGCCGACGTCCTCGGCGGCTACAACCAGCCCGGCACGGTTGGCCGGGGATGTGCCCCAATGTCCCAGTCGCAGGCCGAGTTTCGCAGCGGTGACCATTCTGGTCCGCGGCGTTCGATGCACGCCTTAGTGAACCCGACGCCCGCCTTTTCACCGGCCCGAGGGGTGGGCGGATGACCACGGCGGGTCACCTCGGAACTTTTCGTGATCACCCAGTACGGGCTGCTGTATGCCGCCGAGTTGAACGAGTCGCGACGGGCGCTGTATTACCTGGCCACGCCGCCCGCATTGTTCGATCCTTTCGTCGATCAGGTCGACACCGCCGAACTGCGTGAGGGCGCGGTCGTCGTGGTGGACAGCCGGTGCGGCCGTGACCTCGCATCCGCGCATCCGACGGACGCCGCACTGCGCCGGATACTCGACGAGCACCTGGCGCTGCGGGTGGATCTGCCCGCGTAACTATTTCTTCGCCGCGGTCTTCTTGGCCGGGCCGTCCGTGGTAGGTCGGTGCGCCCGTCGGTGGGGTGCAGCGGGTCCACGTTACGACGACGGTACGGCCGCGGGACCCTCGTTGCCCACCAACTCCTTCCTTGCCTCTGCCAGCTCCGCTTTGGCGGCAGCGTCGATCTGGGGATACTGCGGGTTGAGAGCCCGCAACGTCTCCAACAGCACCGCCGAAGTCGACACGTGGCTAAACCATTTGCGGTCTGCGGGGATCACGTGCCAGGGAGCCCAGACGCTGCTGGTGTGGCTGAGCATGTCTTGAAACGCCCGCTGGCAGTCGTCCCAGAACGCGCGCTCGCGTAGATCCGCGACAGAGAACTTCCAGTTCTTCTCGGGTTCGTCGATGCGCTCGAGGAACCGGCGCGCCTGTTCGTCTTTGGAGACGTTGAGAAACAGCTTAACGATGACGGTCCCGTTGTCGGTCAGGTAGCACGGAACGCGCCGCTTAACATATTAGAGAGTCCTGCGGTCTCTGACGTCGATTGTCTTCGGAGCTGATAGTCTGCTGTGAATGCAGCACTAACCTGCTGTGAATGCCGCAAGGCGCTCGCACCATGCGCTTAGCTCCGGGACAATCTGGCTCGGACGGTGCTAACGGCTTGTAACCCCGGGGTTGGCCAAGCGCCAACAGGCGGGAGCTAGGCATGCCAACTCGTGTGAATCGAGACCTGTGGTCGCTCCTGCCGTGGCCGCACTGTGGTTCAAAGCACCCGCATGGGGTCCAGGCAGGCAATTGCACCGGCGCCACGATCCCTCGCCGCGCAGATCGCCCGGGCGGCAAGGGCCACCGTCACGGCCGCGATGAGTATCACGCTGGTGTCGTCGCGAACCGGCTTCGGATTAATCGTTGTAGCGGCCCGGCAATCCGGCGTCCACATTTGCAGCGCGGATTTCACGGTGATCGCGGAGAAGTGGAGCACGCCGCCGTAACGACTGTCACGCGATAGTCCGTTCCGCGCCCGGTATTTCCGTCCTTCCGTCACGGAATCGGATCAATGCCGCACGAATTGCGGCAGCACTTCACCCCAACCTTAAGCCGCTGTTGAGAGGGCTGACCCATGCAACAAACCCTGACCGTTCCGACTGAAAAGCCCCGCAATGGCCTGGCCGGCCTCAAACACTGGCGCTATGACCTTCGCTCGGGTTTCACGGTGGCCATGATCTCACTGCCGTTCTCGATGGGAATCGCGATCACCTCGGGCGCGCCGCCGATCTGCGGGATCACGTCGGCGATCATCGCCGGTTTTATCCTGCCGTTTTTGGGCGGCTCGTATGTGACCATCAGTGGCCCGGCCGCCGGATTGGCACCGGCGCTGTTCGCCGGCATGATCACACTCGGAGCCATCCGCTTGGGCGGGGGCGCGTCGAAATCCGAGTTGCTGGCAGTGGGTTACCCCCTGGTTTTGGTCGCCATCGCCATCGCGGGCGTGGTGCAAGTGATCCTCGCCAAGTTGAAAGTGGCCCGCCTTAGCGCCATCTTCCCAGCTGCGGCCATCCAAGGCATGCTGGCCGCGATCGGCCTGATGATCATCGTCAAGCAGATCCCCCTCTTCATGGGCGCGAAGTTCGAGGCCCACGAATTCTGGGCGATCCTGCGCGAAGTGCCCCGCCATGTGCAGCCGATGAACCACCAGGTACTCGCCCTGGGGATCGGTTGCCTGGCGGCGCTTTTCGTGCTGTCAGCGGTGCCCGGGCGGCTGCTGAAGGTCATGCCGCCCCCGGTCTGGGTGTTCGTCGCCGGCACGGTCATCAGCACATTTGCCCTGAAGCTGGACAAGCACTACTTGATCAAAGTGCCCAGTTCGCTCAGACACGGGTTCGTCTTCCCCCGGTTCGGTGATGTGTTCGCCCACGCCGAGCTGTGGGTTCCCCTCGCCTATCTGGTCGTCACCCTGCTTTTGATCGACGGGACCGAGTCCCTGGCGACAATCGCGGCCGTGGACAAAATCGACACCTATCGCCGCCGGTCCGACCCGGACCAGACCTTGCTGGCCATGGGCGTTTGTAACGTCGCATCGAGCATGCTCGGTGGCTTGACCATCATCCCCGGCATCGTTAAGAGCACGGCGAATATCCTGGGAGGCGGCCGGACCCAATGGGCCAACTTCTACAACGCCTGCTTCCTGCTGACCTTTGTGCTGCTCGGCAGCGACCTGATCGACATGGTCCCGCTGACGGTCTTGGCCGCGATCCTCGTCTTCATCGGCTACAAACTGTGCAAACCGGCGGTTTGGCGCAACGTCGCCCGGGTCGGGACGGAGCAGTTCGTCGTCTTCACCACCACATTGCTCGTGACCGTCACGACGGACCTGCTTATCGGCATCGCCGCTGGCGTCTTCCTGGAGTTGCTACTGAACCTGTGGTACGTCGGCCTATGGCACACCCTGAGGAACGGCGCGGAATCCGCCAAGCCGAGTTCAGGCGTCCGCTTCCTCAGTCTCTTCCGCAATCCGGTGTCTGAGCGGGAATTCGATAACGGCGCCTACCACCTGTACTTGGATGGTCCCCTGGTGTGTTTCAACCTGTTCCACGTGATTCGGGAGCTGGGGCAACTTCCGCAGGATACACAGGCGGTGCATCTTCACTTGAGCTCGCGGGTGCCTCTCGTTGATCACACGACGGGTGAGTCCCTCGGCTATTTCCTGGAGGAGTTCAGCGGCCAAGACCAGAGTCTGATGCTGGTGATCGAGGGATGGGACCACATGCGGCCCCTGTCCAAGCACGAGACGAGCACGCGGATCGCCCTGGCCAGCCTCGAGGAGTTAGGGAGCCCTCAACCAACGGATTAACGGCCGACTCACTCGTCTCTCAGCGGCCCGCGTCGTCGGCGGCCGTGTTCACCGAAGCACTGAACCATCCGGCGCGGGTTAACGAGCGACTGACGGCCACCTTGAAGCGGCCAGCGAAGTTCACCTGGCTCGACTGAAGTGCAGCTCTACCGGCCGAACCTACTCCACCCGGATAGACACCGGCGCGACGAGTTCACGTCGGGCGAGTCGTCCCTAGACGATTGGCTGCGCCGCTACGCCGGCCAGAACCGACGCGGCAACACCGCGGCCGTCTGGGTGATCGTTGATGCTGATTACAGGGTGGTGTGCTATGCGACTCTGTCGATGACATCGGTGGATCGGTCAGCAAGTCCCACGCCATTGGCGAAGGGCGCCCCATTGCAGGTTCCCGCGCTCCTGGTAGGCCGGCTAGCCACCGACACCCGCGTGACCGGGCTTGGGCTGGGCACCCAAGTGACCAAACACATCCTGGCGACAGCAGCCGAGTTGAACGTCAAAGCAGCATGCCGAGCTGTCGTGGTCACCGCACTGAACCCAGCCGCTTTCAGTTGGTGGCAGCGGTTCGGGTTTGAACCGTTCGATGCCGACGACTCCACAAACGTGGACCTCTACCTGCTGACCAAGGACATCGGCGCCACGCTCGCGAGACTCTGAGCCAGCGATTCCCTTGAGGCAGAATGTAAGTCGTGGAGGAGCGGTTTCCCGATGAGTTGACGACGCTCCGTGCCGATAACGTACGCCTGCGTCGGCTGCTCGAGCTCAGTAAGGAGCAGGCCCGCGCCGCGGATCCCCCGATCAGCCAGCCCTAACAGGTGCGCCGACCGCGCCAGTGGATATGCGGTCGGCCCCGGAGGCGAAACTTATTCGGTTTCGACTCGCATCTCGGTCAGCCGCAGCGACACCAGGGTCGGGAAGGGCAGCGAGCGATTGCCACGAGCGATCGGGTAGACGCACCGGCGAGTTGGGAACACGAGCCCGCCGGCGTGCACGGGGTCGGCGCAATACTGAGCAGCCCGTGCCCAGCGGCCAATCACCTCGGCCACGTAGTCGTGACGGCGCAGGTGACCACCGGCGTCGAAGTAGAAGGTCTGGCGGGATGAGTGCGTGTCGATCTCCGGCGGGAAGTTCGCGTGTAGCCGCCGCCATGTCTCTCCCCCCTGCTGCCACGTCTCGCCCTCGCTGACGTCGACGTCTTCGCGCGTCAAGAGGTAAGGCGCCGTGAGGTAGTTCCACATGGCGTAGCCGGCGAAGTAAACGGAGTCCAGCGGGTCCCAGCGAATGTTCCGGCGCAGGCCCGAGCGGCCGAAGAACGCGGACCGTGCGTTCGCGCGCGAGCTGATGACCTGGCCATCGTGACTCTCGATCCGCGCCGCCCTGCCCTCGAAGACCCCGCGCTGCCCACTATTCGGGAAAGGGTCCAAGACCGTCCGGGCCTCGTGGACATGAACGGTGAGGTGGTAGTCCGAGAACCGGTTGCCCGGGACCCGCGTCCGGATCAGCAGCCCCCCCGAGCGCACGCGCGCATGAATTGCTCTGGCGTTCCGCCATCGCTCCAGCCCCCCGTGGGCGTCCAGCACCTCATCCAGCAGGGCACTCATAATTCTGATCAAACACCATCATCCGCCCACGCTCAGCCCGCTTGACGGGTACTGCTTGTACAGAAAGTGGTAATCCTGAACGACCGACCACTTGATCGGAACGTTTGGCAAAGTAATCCGCCGACGCGAATCGGGCGAGCCTGGAAGGTGCCACGCTGCGAGTCTTACGAGCTGGCTAACGACATCTAACACGATGACTCCGGCGACGGGTTCTACGAGTCCACCGTATGCGCCGCCTGCGGCTGGCGATCAGAGCCGACCCACACCTCATGGCGCGATGATTTCGAGGGCGCCGACGTCGAATCGTATCTGCAGGACCACGGCAGCGAACTGAGCGATCGATTGCATCGCAAGGATACTGCGTCATCTCCGGCGACCCATCCCCCGCCGGAACAAGCGGTAGCGACGCGCGGAGTTGAGGCCGTCCCATTCGAGCGAGGCAAGACCCCAGATGCGTGTCACACAACCGCCGATTCGGCGTTAGCCGATCCAAATCCCTATCCCTTTCGCACTAACGAGCCTTCAGGTCAGGTCCCGCGGCTGGCGCCCAGCGTTTCCGGTGTTCCTGTCGTTAGCACCGCCTGCCGCTCTCCGCGCAGCTCGGCGGCGAGGTCATGCTCGAATGCGGGCAAGGTCAGTCGGCGATGCTTCAGCTCGCGGTCGAGGGCCTTGATGAACAGGCCCTCGCCGGTGCGGCGGCAGCCCAAGACGGCCTGCTCGTTCATGACATCTCGGGTTAAAGCCGCCGCCGGGCAGGCAGCCACCACCTCCATCGAGGCGCGCAGATCAAGTGTGGTGATGACCCCGCAGGACGGAGACGCGCCAATCCCGACAACGCCGCAAACCGCGATGCCAGCGCGCTGGTAATCCACCACATCGCGTGCGACATCGCGCGCGAGACGCCGGTAAATGACCTTGGTCCACCAAATGAATGCGCTGAGCAGCGCACCGCGCACTGCATACAGCGGTCCGCCCTTGGAATGGTAGAGCCGGAGGCTGTGGCGTTTGAGCACGCCGCCCCAAGCCAGACGCTCCGGGCACGGCAGCTGATGGATGCCGTAGCCCGCAGCCATCAGTTCATCGACGACTTCGGTCACCGCCCCGGGCCGTGTCGCTCCGCCTGCGTAACGGGTGTTCTCATTCAAGAGGCAGTGCGATACGAGCACAACGCGGCGACTGCGTTCGTCGTGTAGCTGGTCGAGCAGCAACCGGGCTGACCCGAAACTGCTGGACATTAGTCAGCGGGATGCGGGCTGGGGTTGTTCAGCTGTCTCCGCAGGTTGTTGGCTTTGCCCATTCGTCGCAAAGGTTGTCGACTTCTGTAGCTGCTCTTGAGGTTTGGAGATCCAGCCGGCGTACCCGAGTGCCAGGCTGACCGCAGAGTAAACAACGGCCTCGGTCCACATGTATCCGACACCCCACCGTCTGCCGAGGAAGACGGGCTCGTTGATGATCCCGCGATCTGTCGCCACGGCATACGCGGCGTGGACGTAGGCCAACGCGGCAAATGATCCGGAGAAGAATTTGCAGACTTCGCGTTTCATGTTGTGTTTCCTTTCACTACCTAAAGGTCACTTACGACCCTGAGGGATCGGTGTGGCTGCACCTTTCGGGCACAGCCTGAGCGGTGCTGCGCTCGTGCTTTTCTCGTTCCCGCTCGCCGTCCGTGCGGCGTCGGTTAAGCACGCGGAGAATGAATTGTCGAAGGCACGAATCCTGGTAGTCATCCCGTCCTTTTCAGGCGGCGCCCTACATTGCGAATTCAGTCTCGATGTCGATGCACGCGCTCGCTAGGGACCGAAGTCCCTAGCGGCAAGGCAAGGCGGTCCTCACCCGAACCGGCTGTTGGGCATCGAGGCCGGCGATGAGCTCGGCGGCGCGTGGCAACACCAGGGACAGGCATTCGTTAAACAGCAGGTGGTGGTCAGTGTCGAACACGACAAGATCTTTTGCGGGGGCGGCAATGCGGGCGAACACAGTCTGTGTGTAATCCAAGCTGAACAAGGGATCTGCGCGGCCGGCGACGACCACTACCGGGCAGGTGATGCTGCCATCGCCCATCGCTGTCATGTCGGCGGTGAGCAGGTCGGCCAGGAAGACGAGCGGGTAGGCACGCAGGCTGAGTGGGTCGAGCAGGAATTGTTCGGCTGTCCAGGACTCGCGGCACACCCGCGCCAGGTCGAGATAAACATTGAACCGGATCGGTAGTCGCGGTGCTACCTTGGCCAGCATCTGAACGCCTCGCACGAAAGGTCTGTACCCAGCTTGCAGGAACGTCGGGAACCGCGAGACCGTGATCGATGCGGGCAGCGCGGGATCGAGGATGTTGTGGGCGACGACGCCGGCGAGCTCGTGATCGCGGGTCGCGGCGATCATCGCCAACACACCGCCTTGGCTGGAGCCGACCACCACCGGAAATCGCTCGAACCGCGCCCGAGCCCATTCGCTCGCGTCGAGGGCGTTGGTGACGAGAGTTTGCAGACGCAGTAGCCGCCCAACACGGGGGCTCTTGCCGTGTCCCTCGGCATGAACGCCCACGACGTTAATGCCCTGGGCCGCAAGGCCATCGCAGAACTCTTCATAGAACAGCGGGTGCGACATGGTTCCGGGCAAGAACACGACCACCGGGCCGCCCGAACGCCCGCGCCACACGGACAGCACAATCGGAACGCCCGCAGAGGTGATCGTCACCTCGTTGTATCGCTTCGGGTGCTCCACCTCATTGCGCAGCCGCTGATCTCTGTCGCGCACACCCATCACCTCAATCAGAAGCCGAGCCGATTGTTTGATTAGCCCGTCCGGCCCGGGTCGTATCCGAAACGTGGGCACACACCACACTGTGTCGTGGCAGCGGCGCTGGCACCAGGGTCACAAGTCCTGCCAACACAGGCCTTTGATCACACCTGGCCGCGCGAGCAAACCGATTTGGGGACGATTGGCCCTAGTTGTGCGTCGTTGGGTGCGCGCACGATGTCGCGTACCAGTCGAAAAGTGTTCTACACCAATGTGAGCGAACGACTATGACACTATGAACCCGCAAGCACCCGAACGGCGCGCGCACCGACACGCCGTCGGTGCGCGCCGCCTGGAACCGTACGGGCGCGGCCGTTGGTCGCGTCTTACAGATCTTGTGGCGCTCCCGGCTTGGATGGGCAGCAGGGCAAGCGTTTTTGGTGCTGATCCATATCGGCCGCCGGTCGGGAAAGCGCTACCGCACGGTGCTTAAATGTTCAACGCTATGACGATTGTACGCGTGAGGCCACAGTGATTTCTGTGTGGGGCGAAAGCCAGTGGTTCCGCAACATCAGCTCGGCGCCCGCTGCCCAAGTCGAGATCGGACTACAGCGGTATGAACCCCGACAGCGCTTCCTTAGCGCTCAGGAAATGGTTGAGTTCGAGAAGCGCTTCAGAGCCCGCCACCGGATCTTCGCCTGGGCACAGGCGAAGCTGATGGGCTGGCCATGGCCGGCCACCGAGGAGCTACGAAACCTTAGCGTGGGTGGGGCGTGGCATTCGCGCCTCGCGTCACGCCGCCACCATTGGCGACCAGGTGCCGTCGACATGTCGCTGACCCGTCTGGTGCTCCTTTGCACCTTTGGCGGCCAGGCCGAGTGGTGATGTCGTCATGAAGACTTCGGGGATCACCGTGGGGCTTCAAATCGGCACGCAGCCCCCACTGAGCGCGCTGCGAGCCTTTCTCCTCGGGGCTCGGGCGATGCGATTGGACTCGGTAATGGTCATCGACCACTATCAGAACATCTTTCCCAGCGCGATCTGGGACAAGGAGCTGACCTGGCTTGCGGCGCAACGGTCAACTCCGCATGAGTTTTTCGACTATCAGGTTCTGTTCGGCTACCTCGCATCCCGGGTCGGGCGGATGCGCCTGGGTGTCGGGGTGACCGAGCCGATCCGGCGTCATCCCGTCCTGATCGCACAGGCGATGATGACGCTGTCACATCTGACCAAGCGCGCACCAATCCTGGGCATCGGCGCCGGCGAGCGGATGAACCTCGACCCGTACGGGCTGGACCCCACCGAACCGGTCACCCGCCTCGAAGAGGCCCTGCAGATCATTCGCCTGTGTCTGTCGACACTCGGGCCGATCACGTTCTGCGGCAAGCACTATCGGCTGGAGCGTGCCCGCATGGATCTGAAACCCGCGCGCGGAAAAGTGCCGCAGATATGGGTTGCCGGGCATGGTCCTCGGATGTTGCAGCTGACCGGACGATACGGCGACGGGTGGTACCCCACCACGGTGGCCTCGCCGCAGGAGTACGCGGTGAAGCTGGCGACGGTACGAGCCGCCGCCACCGCGGCCGGGCGAAACGCCGCCTCCATCACGCCGGCACTGCACCGCTTCACAGTGATCGGCTCCTCCGAGCAGGAGGCGCGGGCCATGCTCAACACGAAGATCATTCGAGCGCTGGGGCTTATGGCTTCCCCCGAGCTATGGCGGCAGGCCGGCGCCACCCACCCGTTCGGGGAGCACTTCAATGCGCTCGTGAACTTCGTGCCCGAGCGCTACGACCGCAAGACGATGGAGCAGGCCATCGCCGCCGTGCCCGATGCTGTGATGACCGAGGGGCCTCTGTTGTGGGGCTCACCGCAACAGGTAGCAGCCAAGCTGCGGGCCTTCGGCGATGCTGGCCTGCGCCACGTGGTGCTGGCACCCGTCTCGGGTCTGGTCTCCCAGCGTGCAGCCCTGTATGGCCTGTGGGCCATCGGGCGAATCGCACGCTCACTATCCCGCACAGCGCAGCCACACTGAGACGCCGGATGCCGCATGCTGCCGTACGACTGACGACTTGTCACCGCCACGCCTCGCGAAGCTTAGTTGCGAGGAGCGTGGGGCTGCTGTATCACCTCCGAGTAGACTTGGCGGAACTTTCCGCTGCACGGGTGCAACGCAGGCGGTTCGGCTGCCTTCTCGATCGTCACGGTGGTTGCGCCGTGTTCAGTTAGGAACGCCGCGAGCCGTTTTCGGAGCGCGGCCCACACCGCCTGCTCGCTGCAAGTGTTTTCGACGCGCAGGCGAACGGTGAGACTCGATGGTGTGCGCTGGACGAGCTGGCAGCCGGCCACCCCGGGGGTCTCCTCGGCCACCGTGGCGACGGCCAGCGGCAGGATATGGATCGATTCACCGTGTGGTGTTTCAAAAGTCAGGATGTCATCGGTGCGGCCGACAACATCAATCGCTGGGAACGGGCTCCCGCACGCGCAAGGGTGTGGGTCGATCGCGACTCGATCGCCCATCTGATAGCGGATGATCGGTTGAATCCTGTTGGCCAGGTTGGTCACCAGCACGCCGTCGGAGAGCCGCGCCGGCGGCACGGGACGATGATGCTCGTCGACGGGTTCGACGATGTACCAGTCACTGTTGACATGTAGCCGTTGTGCGGCGCATTCATAGGTGAGCCCAACAGCTTCCGAGGATCCATAATAATTGCCGACTCGGCAGCCGAACGTCTCGCCAATTAGGTGTCGTTTCACGGTGGTGAGCGTTTCGCCCGCGGCGTTGATCAACACGGGGTGGATGTGCAGCCTGCCGGCTTGCTGCTCACGCGCCAATGTCTCCAACGCACTGGGATAACCGCCCAAGACGACGGGCTGAAAGGCGTTGAGGTCGGCCACCAGTTGGTCCACTGGGGCGAGGGCGGAGAAGATGCGCTGCATTTCAGCCCGTAACGGCATCGTCCGGATGCGGCGGGCCATCATGGTGTTGCCGAGAAAGTGCCCGCCGGTGACGAAAACCGCGGCCAATCGTCCGCGCCCGCGCAGCAGTGCCCAAATGAGCTGCCGGTTGAGGAACGCCACCGGCAGCGACCGGATGTAACCGAGCACGTTGTAGACGATTAGCGCGGGGTGATCGTGCAAAAGGATCGCCGGAATACCGGTCGCGCCGGAGGTCGTGCACACGACATAGCGCCGCAGGTAGTCGCGCCCGATGTTGCCCGGATCCGACAGGAACGCCTCCACGGAGGCCCTAGTCACCGCTGGATCGGTCACCCACCCATCGAACTGGCTCATCAGCTCGGCCTTGGTCACCACGGGCAATTGGCTGATATTCGAAACCGGTTCGGGCAGACGGTGATAAAGCTGCTTATAGTACGGCGAGTAGGTGCGCGCGTAAGCGACGAGGTCGCATAGCCGCTGTCGCTGGCGTCGAGCGATATCCTCTTCGCCCTCCCGCCCGGCCCGGTAGGCATCCCACAAGGCGCCGAAATAGGTTGGCCTAATTTCCCCTATCCCGCGGCCGACGGTTTCACCGGCCGTGCGGCGTTGGCTCACGACGCGGTCAGCGCGCTCTGAAACGCACGCTGATGGGTCTTTTCGTCACCGGCGATCTCGCGGAGGAGACTGGCCGCCTCAGCATTTCCAGCCTGCTCGGCTTGGCGAGCGTAGTCCGGGTACATGATGTCGGCTTCGTGCTGTTCACCGTGGATCGCGTCGGTGAGATTAGTGTTGGTGTCACTGGCTACCAGCCCGGCCCAACTCGCCAACCCGGCGAAGTGTGAGTTCAGTTCGATGTTGGCGGTGTAAGTGAACAGTTGGGCTACCGCCGGGTTGCCGTCTCGGCGGGCCTGATCGGCGTAGCGCGTGTACTTAGCGTAGGCGAAGGCTTCACTCTGCATCGCCGTGCGCAGGTTGGCCAACGTGTTTCCCGATGACTGTGCCTGGCCGGCGGTGATCGCCACGACAGCCACGTGTGCTCCGGCCGGAACCGTCGCCGCGCCGGCAGGACCGGTAACGGCGGTCAGCGCGGTGCTGAACTCCCTGGCGTGCGCGGCTTCATCGTCGCCGAGGACGGTGAACAACGCCGCAGCCGCCGTGTCGTGGTCCGCGTTGGCCTGTTTGGCGAAGCCGCGATACATGGTGGTGGCTTCGTTGGTCTCGCCGCTGATCGCGTCGCGCAGGTTCGCCGCGACGTCACCGCCGAGGCCGATCAGATCGGCTTCGCGGGCGAAATGATCGGACAGCTCGGTCTCCGCGGCGCTGGTGAATTGTTGGGCCGCTTGGCCGCGTCCGTCCTGCTGGGCCTGCGCCGCGTAGGCCAGATATTTGGCATGCGCCATCGCTTCTCCATGCATCGCCGAAAGTGCGTTGGCGCGGGTCGAATCGGCCAGCGGGAAGCGTGCCGGCGCGGCGGGGTGGTGTGAGCAGGCGACGATCGACACGAGTGCGGCGGCCGTGCACACTGCGGCTAGCGACTTCGTGTAGCGCATTTCAATGTTCTCCTAATGCGTGGCGAGACGCGGGTGGGAGGACTCCATCGGCGCACCAACGCCACCGATAGCGCACCGAGCACTACGGTGAGCTTGATCAGTGCCGGAACGCGCGGGAACCTAGCGACCACCATGGCCAGCAGCGCCGCCAGCGGGATCGCGATCACCGTCAGGTGAACCAACAACGGGTGTGCCGGTAGGCCCAACAGGACGCTCATCGTCCTGATCCCTCTTCCGCAACCCGATACACGCCACGATGATCCGCCAATGCGCATCGGTGACACCGCGGGAGGAAGTCCTCGATCGCCGCGACCTCGGTCACCACAACAACTGACCTTGTGCTCCAAGGAATGGCTACCCTTGCTTGGCGCCTACCGGCACACCGACTGCGGGGTAGCCGACCTGCAGTTCGATTGGTGGCGTTGCCGAACGCGCCCCAGCGCACTATCGCTTAGGCATTGTGTGCGGATCGCGTTGTTGGTCGCTGGGTACCGCGGATACGCCCCCACAACCCGGCGCACGTCAGGAGTGTACCGGCCCAGATCGCACCGAGCAGCCACCCGGCGATCACGTCGCTCGGGTAGTGCACACCCAAATAAATTCGCGAGAAGCCGACACCACCGATGATGGCGATCGCGCTCGTCCACACCGCGATTTGGCCATTCCACGAGTGGATCGACCAGTGCGCGATGGTCCATGCCGAGATCAACGTCGCTGTCACGACGCCCAGGGCGTGCCCAGAGGGAAACGAATAACCATCGACCGCCATCACCGCATAGGGCAGGGGTGGGCGCTGGCGAGCCACCTCGAGCTTCACCACCGTTGCGGCCAAAGCGAATCCCGCCAGCCCGATCGCGACAGTCGCGACCGGCAACCAAGTACGGCTGCGCCACGCCACCGCCGCGCACACGATCACAGCTGCCGCGGCGGCTGAAACCGGGCTGCCCACGATGCTCAGTGTGCGCATCACCGTGGTCAGCACGGGCTCGCGGTGGGCGGCCAACCACGCCACAATGGGCCTGTCCACCAAGGCGATTCCGTCGTATTCCCGCACACTGTCGGACACATAGGCTAGCAGCGCGGACAGACCACAGAGAGTGATCAAGCCGACGGTCAGCACAGCCAGCGCGGATCCGCCCAATAGCCTTGCTGCCCAGCGCATTTCATGATTCTCCAAGCCGCCCAGATGTCTGGTCACTAACCGCTGAACCGCGTGGCGCGATCGTGCAACCGTGGTCTGCAGCCGATATTGGTTGCGCGCCAGCCACACCGCCGTGACGATCACCCCTACCAGGATCCCGGCCAAAACCGCGCTTATCGGGCCCATGGCTGATTTACCGCGACATCGCGGAGTCGGCTCCCTCTGTTGGGCGCCGGGTTCGGGTGGTTTCGGGCGTCGTGGGCTCGTCCTGGGTGAGGGTGAAGTAGTTTTCTTCTTCCTGGACGAAGTGCAGTCGCAGCAGGGTGTACAGACCGTACAGGCACGCCAGCAGGTCATCGACTTGGTCGGACTGGATCGCGCCGGCCGATTGGGCCAGGCCCACATGTGCGCCGATACGATCGGCGAGCCGCTGGATCTCGGCATGGGTGCGGCTCATGGTGGCGGTAGCCTCGTCGCTGCCCAGCGGCCGCGCCAACGCCGGATACAGCTGGGTTTCCTCGGCGCGTTCATGGGGCAGGATCCGGTCGGTGAGCAACGTGCTCGCGGTGGTCAGCGATTCCAGTGCCGCGGCATCGGGGGCGGCGGCCAGCAGATCGGCGCTGTCGCGCAGCAGCCCGAGGGTGTCGCGCAGTTCGTCATGCTCGGCGGCGAAGTGGCGCAGCATCTGCTCGGTGCCAGCGGGCAACGACCACCTCGGTGGCCGGGTTACCGCGCAGGGCCCGTAGCGCGTTGAGGATCACCGCGACATCGATGCCCTCCTGCAGCAGCGCACCCGCCGCCGGCGGCAACCAGCCCAGCGCGGCGATCACCATCGCCAGCAGCGACAGGCTCATGCCCACCACGGCGCTTTGCACCGCGATATGCCGCGACCAGCGCGCGATATCCATCGCATCGGCGAGCCGGTCGACACGATCGGTGGTCAACACGACGTCGGCGGCCTCCGAGGACGCAGTGGCTCCCCGAGCGCCCATCGCCACACCCACCGTCGCCGCCGCCAGCGCTGGGGCGTCGTTGATCCCATCGCCCACCATCACCGTCACCGCGCGGTCGCGTTCGGCGCGTACCGCGGCGACCTTGTCGGCCGGGGTCTGTTCGGCGTAGACCTCATCGAGTCCCAGCACCGTGGCGACTTCGCGCGCCGGCTCGGCGCGGTCGCCGGTGAGCATCACCAACCGATTCAGGCCAGCCGCGCGCAACCGCCGCACGGTGCGAGGCGCGTGGCGGCGCAACGGATCCCGCAACAACACCGCACCGGCCGGCTCGCCTTCGATGCACACCCACGCGATCGCTGCGCCGTCCAAGCCGGCCCGGTTGACCACCCCACGCGCCCACGCGCTGGTCACCGCGTCAGCGGGCAGTTTTCCGGCGCTCATCCTTCGCGCGCCGATCGTCGCGGTGACGCCCCGGCCGGGCTCCTCGAGTCACATCGGTCGGCAACGACAACTGCAGACCGCGGGCGAGCGCTTCGGTCACGATGGCCTCGGCCAGCACGTGCGGGGAGAGCTGATCCACCGACGCGGCGAGCCGCAGCATCTCGGTCGCATTACCGCCGGGTGCGGCGACCACGTCGACGACCACCGGACGTCCCATCGTCAGGGTGCCGGTCTTGTCCATCACCAAAGTCGTTGCATGCCCGAGGTTTTCCAACGCACCGCCGCTGCGGATGATCACGCCGGCGCGGGAAGCCCGCGACAGCCCCGAGACGATCGCGACCGGCGCCGCGAGCAGCAGCGGGCACGGGGTCGCCACCACCAGCACGGCCACCGCTCGCACGGCTGAGCCGCTGGCCAGCCACGCCGCACCGGCTAGGAGCAGCGCCAGCGGCAAGAACCACGCCGCGTAGCGGTCGGCCAACCGCACGATCGGCGCATTCTCGGCACCGGCCTGCTGCGCCAAGCGCACGATGCCGGCGTAGGTGCTGTCATCGGCCGTTGCGGTGGCGCGCAGTTCAAACGCGCCGCCGGCGTTGACCACACCGCTACGGACGGGTTCACCAACACCGCGTTCAACCTGCAAGGGCTCACCGGTCAACACCGACTCATCCAGCACCGCGACCACGTCGACAACGCGGCCGTCCACCGGCACCACCTCGCCTGGGCCGACGACCAGCAGATCATCGACGGCCACCTCGTCCAGCGGGATCACGCTGACCTGCGTGCCGACACGTCGCCGTGCGAAGCGTGGCGCCCGCTCCAGCAGGGCCCGCAGATCGTGAGAGGCACGCCGCGCGGCCGCCGCGTCGAGCGCCCGGCCGCCGGCCAGCATCACCGCGATCAATGCCCCAGCCAGATACTCGTGAACGAGCAGCGTGCCCACCAGCGACAGCACCGCAATGACATCCACGCCGAGCCGCCCGTGGCGCAACGCCACCACAACCCACACCAACGCCGGCAGCACCGCGAGCACGGTGCCGGCGATCCAGCAGCCGTCGGCGATATCGCGCCGTCCGACCAGCCACGCGATCCCGCCAGCGGCCAGCGCACCCACCGTGAGCACCACCAGGACCGGTTCGATCAGGGGGCGTAGCCGCGAAAACCACCGCGCGACCACAGAATCCGTACCGCCCATCACCACCACTAATCCTCTCGGCCGCAGCAACGCACGCCACCACTACCAGAGCGCACCGCGGGGTCGGTGGCGGAACGAACTCACACTGATTCGATCAGTAGCGACCAGCGATATACAGGGTCGCAATACCTCGCCATGGCAGGCCGAAAGACCCGCGCGACCAGTGAGGAGCGTAAGTCTCCGGGCAGGGCGACTGGTGTTGGCGATGCGCCGCAACCCTTCGGTTTCCCGGGCTTCGCGGGGCACCACCGCCTCGTATGTGGACGTGTCCCAATAACCTTGGATCGCGTCGTCGAACAGGCCGCGCAGCACATCGGGCGGCTGCGCATCGACCTCGGCCAACACCAGCTTGCCGAGCCTGGCGACGAAATGCGTTCTACGGGAATCGGTTCCTTACCGACTGATTCGGGCAGTCAGTAGTAGTAGATGCCGGTTCGTCGGACCGCAGGCCCCCCACGCGACGCGAGATGCGGCATATCGAGGCCGATTTCGTGGACGAGACCGGGCTGACAGGCAAACTGTCACCGATCCGATTTGTGACCGCCGCGATGGACACCAGGATTGGCTACGTCCTCAACTTAGGTCTGTGGCCAGAATGGCGTCGGCGGTCTTCATGTGGTCAGTTGCCTGCTGCATAAACGAGTCCGCTTGCTGTAGATCGGCTGAGGTGCTGTTCGGCCCAAGTGACATGCAGATGTGCATCGCAGTGTGAACGTCATCGATTTCCGATTGCACCGCAGTAGTCAGAGCCGGATCCGGCGTAGGCAGGTGGGCCTGGAGGTTGATCGTTAGTTCGTCGTGGACCGATGAACAGGCTGACCGGAGAGCGCCGATGTCGCTGGCGTTGATCGCGTCGATCACCGCCTGCATAAAGTTCCTCGTATTGTCGAAATGCACTTGGGCCTGTGAATACCACTCCGGGACGCCCGGGTAGACCGCTCTAGCGGTCGCAGGTGTCCCGACAGCGAGCAGAGCCGCAGCGGCGACAGCGGCACCACCCAAGCGTTTATGAATGTTGTGCCTGAACATGACCTAACTTTCCTTATGTGAGCCGTGTTTTTGGGCCAGGCAAGAGCGATGCGGCCTCGTATTGATACACAACGCTCCTCGCCCAGCAACATCTTTGGTAGGGACTTTCAGCCCGTCGTTGCGGGTCAAAGGCAACGCCGGAAAGGCCAGGAAACGTAGAGGCAGGGACGTAATGGTGGGGTTGACCGTGATGGTGGACACCTGACTCGCAGGGCCGCTAGCTCTGCGGGAAGGATGTCTGTATGCCGGGCAAGCGCAGGAAGTACACCCCCGGAGTTTCGGGAGCAGGCTGCCCGCCTGGTCGTCGAGACCGGTCGCCCGCTTGCTCATGTGGCTGCGGAGATCGGTGTCGGTGAGCAATTGCTGGGCCGTTGGGTGCGCCTCGCCCGCGAAGCGGGCGGCAGCAGTGATACTGCCCGGGTGCTCGATGCGGATTAGCGCGCGGAGTTGGAGCGCCTGCGCAAAGAGAACGCCTAAGAGGGAACATCCCTAAAACGGCTAAATTGAACCCCAGATAAGCGCGAACACGTATCGCCCTGTCTCTCAGGGTATTTGAACAGCGAATCCTGTGATAACTTTCGCCGCAGCGAACATCACAGCGTTCGCCTTGCTTGGGCTGCCGCAGGTGAGCGACACCCGACAAGGTGGGGCACCCGTGCTATTCACCCTCCGATTGAGACGTGACCCTGGGAAGCGGCGCCCCGCAGCGTCACCAGGCGGCAAAGCCGGCCCCGGGCTCACACCGCGGTCACGGCCGCGGTTAAGGCGACGCCGAACACCACGGCCGGCACGGCCATGCCGGCAAGAAACCCAAGCCCGAAGCGACGACCGCCAGCAGTGAAGGCCAGCACTGTCTTGACGAACAGGTTGGAGCCCAGCGCGGCAGCAACCGCGACCAGCGCAGTGTCGACGGTGACGTCGCCCTTGGCGGCGAGGCTGGCCGCGGCAACCGCGCCGGCGTGGGCGTCGGCGAGACCCGCGGCAAACGTGGCAAGCACCACCCCTTTGGGGCCGAGCACGTCAGCGCCCCACCGGCCGACGAGCAGAGCGAAGGTCAGCACCACGGCGAGGACGAGGGCGGGCCGCAAGGCGAAAGGCCGGCCTGCCTTCGTCGCCTCGACGTCTTCGCCCTCCGCAGCGTTCTGCTGATGAGTCCAAGTGGCACCCCGGTAGACGAAGGCGGCGACACCCACGAGCACGACCGCTCCGGCGACCACTGGAGGCCACAGGCGGCGCAACACGTCGACATCGACGAGCCCGATCACGACGAGCAGCTGCACGAAGGTGGCGAGGCTCGCGAGCAGTGCGCTGGCCAACGGCGCACGCAAGCTCGTGGCCGTCCGGCTGAGCCGGCCCATCGACGCCGTCGTCGCAGTTGCCGAGACGAACCCCCCGGCCAAACCGGTGACGAGCACGCCGCGTTCGGGCCCGAGGGCCCGAACACCGATGTAGCCGACCCAGCCGATACCGGTGAGCAGCACCACCAGGAGCCACACCTTCGCTGGATTGAGCACGCCATACGGTCCGAGCTGCCGATCCGGGAGCAGCGGCAGGATCACGAGCGCCACGACAAAGAACTTGATGGCGTCCTCTACTTCGACGTCGCTGACGATCTCGCGGGCGAAGCGATGGATGCGGGTCTTCGACACCAGCAGGCCTACGACGACCACGGCGACGGCCACGGCTACCGCCGGGCGTGTGTAGGCGAGCGCACCGAGCAAGTAGGCGACGAGCGCGGCGATCGCTGTGGTAGTTCCCGGGTCTTCTTCGCTGGTGCGAAAGTAGGCGAGCGCCAACAGCGCCGCGACGCCGACAAGCCCGACCAGCACGGTCCACTGGTTGAAGCTCGCGGCGACGGCCCCAACCAGCGACAGGAGCGCGAACGAGCGCGACCCAGCAGGAAGCTTGCGGCTGTGACTGCGTTCGCGCTCCAAGCCGAGCAACAACCCTATGGCCAGCGCCACTAGGAACGGCTGGATTTGCTGCCAGCTCACAACGACTCCTATTCAGGAGAACAACAGCAGCACAATGGTTGGGGGCTGTGTCGTGGAAGTTGATGTGGACCTAGCCCCCGGCTCGTGATGCTGCCCTGCTCGTGATGCTGTCTTGATCGGAGCGCATAGCGATCAGCAGCCATGTCACCGTACCCAAAACATCAATCCTGCTATGGCTTTGGCTAACTTAAGGACCGCCGAGGCGATCTCAAGCAGGTTGTTCATGGGTCTGCTTATGATCTGCCCCGCTGATCATGCTCGCCGTGCCGGTGCACCCTCTCCGAACGATCGCCGGCCACGGCACTCTGATGCCGCCCATCGTTATCCGCATCCCGACCGGCAATCCGTGACGAACGCTGGGGACTTACTCACTCACTTGTGAGCCCTAAATGGTCCCCAACCAACTACGGGTCCATCTCGTCTTGACAACAACCGCATCACAGCAGGTTAGCGCATGTTTTTGGTCGGGCTGACATGGTCGGGCTGACAGGATTTGAACCTGCGACCACTTGACCCCCAGTCGGACATCGGTCGAATTTCGTTGTCTCACAATAACTCTCGATGTACCCTGACCGGCAGAAAACCGTATCGTGGCGCACCCCTTCGACCCCCTTCGTTCGCACTTAGTTGTGACAACGTTGTGACAACGCGGGCGCTCGTGCGGCCCGCTTTCAGGGCGTAAGCACCGTTTGCTGAGATGTACTCTGCGCTCGGCACACTTACGTCAATTTCGGTACCGCTCGAACCACGAACAGGTTCAGTGAGGTTGCTTCTCCATCCGAGGCGCGAAGGTAGTTTGATCCACGCCCGGGCTCTGCTTGAGGATCGTGTGTTCCTCTATTGACGCGATGTTGATAGCGTCGTCTGTGCATCTAGTCGTCAGTGTGGTGTGAGACCCAACCAGTGGAGATACCAGATGGCCGAGCTTCCACCGCCCCCAGAGGGAATTGTGCTGGCCCACTTCATCGTCTCGGACGATGTCGAGCGCTCTCGGCGCTTCTACACCGAAGTACTCGGCGGCAGGGTGGTTTTCCAAGGAGACGTGACCTATGTCGCGCTATCCAACACCTTCATCATCATCAATGTCGGCGGAGGCCCAACGGACGACAAGCCGACGGTCACCCTGGAGGCACCGCGCGATCCCGACCGGGTCAGCAGCTTCCTCAATATCCGGGTCAAAGACATCGAGGCTGTGTACGCCGAATGGAGCGCCCGGGGTGCTCAATTCCTGACACCGCCGAAACATCATCAGTACGAAATCCGCTGCTACATCCGCGATCCCGACGGTCATCTGATCGAAGTGGGGCAAACCACAGACCCAGAGGGGGACTGGTCGCCCGGTTACTGGCCATCGAGTACTCCCGCCGACTGGTCGGAACGAATGCGGTGATCGCCGGCGACATCCCTCAGATCGACGGTGCCCAGTCCCCCGGGCACTGAGATCCCTTGCCCCTGAGCGCGGAAGCATGGGTCCCACTCCGTTAGGTCTCCACTCTCACTTGCGTTTCGCCAACGACGGCCGGGAACGGTCCTCCTCACGGCGCCTCGCTGCGGTTCCCCTCGCTCTGAGCGAGGTGGCAGGACCGTTCGGGCGCGCGATGCTTCGGGCCGCCACAGTTAACACCATGACGCCAAGGAGGTTTCGGTCATGACGACCGCGATCATCGGCACTGGTGGGATCGGATCGGTCATCGCCCGCCGGCTCGCCTCAGGCGGCGAGGCTCTGCGGCTCTCCAGCGCCCACATTGAGTCGGCACGAACTCTGGCTGCACAAATCGGGCGAGCTGCCGTCGCCGCCGGCGACAACCGCGACGCGTTGCAGGGCTCCGATGCCGTTGTCCTCGCGCTGCGATTTGCCGTCCTGAAGGGCGTCATAGGCGAGATCGCCGACGCGCTACCCGACAAGATCGTGATCGTTCCGAGCAACCCGCTCGCCATCGACGCGCAAGGTAACGTTTCACGTCTCCTGCCGAAAGGGCAATCCTCTGGCGAGCTTGTGGCCGGGTGGTTGCCGGCCGGGGCGCGCTTGGCCATGGCGTTTGGAACCCTGTCGGGCGATCTCTTCGAGGCCTCTAGCAACCGGTCACCAGAGCCGGCGGTGCTCTTCTACGCGACTGACGACGACCATGCTGGCGAGGAAGTCGAGCGGTTGATCCGAACGGCCGGCTTCGAGCCGGTGAAGGTCGGCGGGATCGAACAGGCGGGTCGACTCGAGGTGGGCGGCGACCTTCACGATCGCGTAGTCAGCCCCGCAGAGGCGCGGTCATTGGTCGCTGGGGCCTGATCGCTTTGCGGCCGCCTCATCTGACTCCCGGTCGGACATGGGCCGAATTTGACTGTGCGCGGCATCTGCAACGCGTTCCCATCGCGTTGGTGGCGGCCTGGCTGGGACATGCCGGACGTGTCGTTCACCCGTCGCACGTTCATACTCGCTACGCGCGCGGCTCCTGCTGAGCATCTAGTTTCGCTCGGTGTCGCTCGCTGCGTATGTCGAGGTCGTCACAGCGGTGTTCGCAAGGCAGTTGTCAGGAGGTTGACAGGTGTCGAAGCTGACGCCGGCCTTTCGCCGCCCGCACACTGACGAGTATGCGTATGGCTGACGCTGATAACCTGATCGCCATCGACTGCTTCAACGCCGCCCAGTCGGCCGGCGAGCCCGTAACCACGACGCTCGTGCGGCGAGTAGTCGACGAACTGCTTACGCACCGAACCGGATGCGACTGCGGGCACTGCGAGGCGGCAGCGATCGCACGAATCGGCGACGTGTGCAACATCGCGGCCAGCTGGCAACGAATAGTTGCCGCGGTCCCGCGCCGAGCGGCACGCTGAACCGTCAACACCCGTATCGGACAGCCAGTTGAGTCTGAGGTTCGCCGCCGACTGCGGTATCGACCACGCGGGGGTATCAGAATGCGTTGCGCTTGTTTGGCGACTTCATCACCGAGCCGATGCGGTTGGAAGGTGTTGTGCGCCGATCGATTTGGCCACGTGCCGGCTGAGATTCTGCACGACTGGGATGTCGTTGGGCATGTGAATGACTTTCACCCACCCAGCAGCGGCGCGGCGAAAAGTCCAGGCTAACCGGGTTTAGCGTGCCTCATCACATGGTGCGCCGTCGAAGCGGGCACGCGCATCATGGATATCGGAATAGCGGGTGTCGGCCCAATCGACGAGACTCGCCATCGGCTCCAGCAGCGATTGGCCCAGCGCGGACAGGCGATATTCAACGCTCGGCGGCTTGGTCGCAAAGACATGGCGGGTGATCAGTCCGTCACGCTCCAAATCGCGCAGCGTCTGAGTCAGCATCCGCTTGGAAATGTCCCGAATAGCTCGGTGAAGTTCGCTGAAGCGCTGTGGTCGCGCCGCGAGGGTCATGATCATGAGGATGGTCCACTTGTCGCCGATGCGGTCGAGCACGTCGCGCACCGGGCAATACACGGGTCCCACCGACTCGGCGTCGTCGGATTGGTATCGGCCGAAACGCTCGATCGCGCTCACTGCTGAGCTCACGGAGTCCATACGGGGAGCAATTGTCAATACCTGTGGATCAAGATCTTTGAGGCGGCTTCCTGGGTGGTCTTGTCATCGGGTCGTTCGATGAGGTTGCTGTTCTTGAAGCAGGCGTCGGCGCGGACGAGCGCGACCGGGTGTGGCGCGTTCATGGCGTGCCAGCGTGACTGGCCAGCGTCGATCAGCTTGAGTGCCATAAAGATTCCCGCAGCTTCGTGAGCCAGCCTGATGCCAGCAATTTAGCGGGAGACCGGCCTGGAGAGGCTTCGCGTACTTACTCTCAGAAGCTGTAACGGACCACTACCGTGCCGACCATGCGCGACGCGGTCGCGCTCGGTGCCGCGAGTCGGGCGGTCATCCGGACGAACAGCGGCAGCTCTGCGACTTCGGGGGCACGGGTGAGGAAGATCTCTTGGATGAGCTTGAGTCCAGCTGCCCAGCGTTCGGGTTGGCGAGGATCGTTGAATCCGGGGTTGAGGACGCCGTCGGCGATGGCGGCCAGACTGCGGGTGTGCTTGAGTGCCCAGATGGCGTAGGTGGTGTAGAGGTTGAATGCCAGCTCCCCGCTGGGAAAGTGGCTGGTGAGTCGGTTCAGCAAGGATATGAAGCCTTCCTCGGTGAGAAACGCGTTGAGGCCGTCGGCGACGATCACGGCCGGCCGGTCGGTGGGGATGTCGTCGAGCCAGTCTGGATCGGTTAGATTCGCGCCGAGGCTGTGGGCGTTGGCGGCATACGGCAACAGTTGTCGCCGCAGCGCGTCGACCACGGGGAAGTCGATGTCGTACCACCCGACTGTTGGTGGGGGGTCGACGCGGAACATCCTGCTGTCTAGGCCGGCGCCCAGATCCAGCACGACCGCATTCGGGTGCTGAACGACGAACCGGTGCACCACCTCGTCAAGTCTCTTGGCTCGCACGGCGATGTCAAAAACCTTGGACTTGGCGTCCAGGAGCTTGGTGTTCAGTGACGGGAACCTAGCGAGGTCGTAGCCGACGGTGGTGAGGATCTCGTCGGCCATGGTGTCGCCGAGGAACGGGCGTGGCAGGCGGCTGTCCAGCGCCCTGCCACCGAGTGTGAGAAATAGGCTCTCCTGCGCCGGCGTGAACGCCGGAAGGGTGATGCTCATCGTGTCAGTCCTCGTTCTGCTGTGGCGCATGCGCTGTGGCCCAGGCGTCCTGGGTGGTCTGCGGCGATCGGGTCGCGTTCTATCAAGCAATTTGCTCAATTGTGGCGAGTTGGGTCGCAAAGTGCTCGCGAGCGAGTTCGGCGTCGTAGTGAGCCTGCATGTTGATCCAGAACATGTCGCTCAGTCCTAACGCACGCGAGAGCCGGAGTGCGGTGTCGGCGCTGATGCCGCGCTTGCCGTGCACAATCTCGTTGATGCGGCGGGGCGGCACGTCGATCGCTTTGGCGATCCGGTACTGCGAGATGCCCAGCGGATCAAGGAATTCGGTCTTGAGGATCTCGCCAGGGTGGGTAGGGGCGAAGTCTCCCATCGGGGTCTCTCCTTGCTAGTGATAGTCGACGAGTTCGACGTTGCCGGCGCCGCTGGCAGCCCAGGTGAAGCAGATCCGCCACTGGTCGTTGACGCGGACGCTGTATTGGCCGGCACGGTTGCCGGCCAGCTTCTCCAGCCGGTTGCCCGGTGGCACCCGCAGGTCGTTGATGCTCTCGGCGGCGTTGATGAGAACCAGCTTGTTGTATGCGAGCCGGCTGAGCTCCGGGCTAAGTTTCTTGACGTAGCGGCGCTGCCAGATCGCCTCGGTGTCCTTGTCCCGGAACGAGCGGATCACTCACAAATGATAACGGAAGGCGTTATTAACGTAAAGCGTTATCACTTGCGAGTGGCTCCGAAGATAGTGCAGGAAGTAGTCCTGGGGCGACTTACAGTGGTGGAATAGCACTCACCAGGAGGGGATCCCATGACCCAGATACACTCCCCAGGTTCACCTGAGCATAGCCCCTTCACCGGCAGGCCTATCAACGGCAGATTGCTTCTCAAAGTTTCCGAAGCGGCCGCAGCCCTTCGTATCTCACGCTCGTCGATCTACCGGCTCTTCGAAGCCGGCGAGCTGGAGTGGGTACAGATCGGGGCGTCTCGCCGGGTTGCCTCGGCGGAGATTCACCGCTTCATCGCAGCGCATACCGAAGCCGCGTCGTAGCACTTCACCGAGATGGCTGAGCGCCGCCAGCTACCACCACAGATTCGACGCGTTGAGCTCGCTCGCCGCGCCGGGAGCAAGCCTGTCGTGCGCTACCAGCTGACCGTCGACACGGGCATCGTCGACGGCAAGCGTAAGCAGCTACGGCGGCGGTACCGGACCGAGAGAGAGTCCCGGGCCGCGCTCGCGGAGATCCAGGGTCAGGTGAATGCGGGCAGCTATGTGCAGCCGTCCACGCTCACGGTGGAGCAGGCGTGTGCAGATTGGCTGCGTTCTCGTCACAAGATCCGACCCACTACGGCCGCGGGCTACGAATATGTCTTACAGCCGGTCCGCAGCGAGCTCGGGGAGCTTGCCGTCCAGGACCTCACCCGTCGACGCATAGACGATCTGATTGTGAAGCTTCGGGCCGGCAGCACGGAGCGGCCTGGCGGCCGGGCGCGCAAGGCGTGGAGCGCGCGCTCGTGTAACTACATGCTGGGCGCCCTCTCGCAGGTGCTCGCGCAGCTGGTCGCCGAGGGGCGCTTGGCGAGAAACGTTGCCGGACTGGTTGATCGCGTACCGGGCAAGGCCAGGAAATTCGAGACCTTCACCGCCGACCAGGTACATACCAACTTGTGTAATGGGCGGTAGGTGATCGGGGTCTGCAGCCATGATCACCGAGCACCGATTCGAGATTGCTCGCCTCATACCTGTCGCTCATGACCGTGTGGGTTGACTCCTAGACGGCTTGTGTCTCGGATCGGTGCGCCCCGCGCGAGGAGTGGCTGAAGAGAGGCCTGCAAAGCCGAAAGTTGGTGTGCCCTTCTCGCTTTCAAGCCGAACCGAAGCGAGGAAACAAATAGATGTCACCCACATCGACGACACCGGAACGCATGATGATCGCGATCGATCCGCACAAGGCGTCCTGGACCGCCGCGGTGGTCGACGCGTCGCTGCAGCCCGTAGCAACGATTCGAGTCCCGGTCAGCCGCGACGGCTACCGTACATTGCGCCGCTTCGCCGATCGATGGCCCGATCCGACCTGGGCCGTCGAAGGTGCATCCGGCCTGGGTGCGCCGCTGACAGCGCGGCTACGCACCGACGGGATCAATGTCGTCGACGTACCCGCCAAGCTCGCCGCCCGGGTACGGATGCTGTCGACTGGCCACGGACGCAAGAACGACGATGCCGACGCCCTGAGCGTGGCGATCGCCGCGCGCACCGCACCCAGGTTGAACTCTGCGGCGGTCGACGGAACCGTGACTGCCCTACGCGCAATCGTCGAACACCGCGACGACCTGGTCAAAACTCGCACCCAAACCGTCAACCGCCTCCACGTCGTGCTCACCAACCTCATCCCGGCAGGCGCCCAACGTGACCTCACAGCCGAGCGGGCCGCCGAACTCCTGCGCGGGATTCGTCCCCGCGATACAGCCGGCAAAACCCTGCCGAGCCTGGCCGGCGACCTCGTTGCCGAGGTACGCCAGTTGGACCGCCGCATCACCAAAGCCGCCGCTGACATCCAGGCCGCAGTCACCGAATCCGGCACCACCCTGACCGATCTATGCGGTATCGGCTCGTTGACCGCGGGCAAGATCTTAAGCCGAGTCGGCACGATCGATCGTTTCCGCTCCGCCGCCGCGTTCGCTACCTACACCGGTACCGCCCCGATCGATGTGTCCTCCGGAGATGTTGTCCGCCATAGGCTCTCGCGCGCAGGCGATCGTCAACTCAACCTCTGCCTGCACGTCATGGCCCTCACCCAAATCAGGCAGGACACCCCCGGCAGGGCCTATTACCTGCGCAAACGAACCGACGGCAAGGGCCACAAGGAAGCGATGCGATGCCTCAAACGACGGCTATCCGACGTCGTCTACCGACAACTCCGCCACGACGCAGACAGGTTGGAGGCAGGCCCGGGAGGACACTCGGGGGCGGCACTATCGTCCAGCGCGGCCAGCTCAAACCCCGCACGCTGACGCTTCGGACAAGTCACTTCCCGGGCCTACCACCAGCCACCCTACAACCGACCCCGATACCGGGAACTTGACACAGAGAGGCGCCGTCTTGAGCGGTATCGCCAAGGACCGCAATCGGCACGCGTGGCACCTTGCTCTTGCCGGCCTGCGACGCGGTGAGATTGCGGGCTTGCGTTGGGTTGACGTCGATCTCGGCCAGCGCACGGTCCGGATTGGCAAAACGCGCGTCGACGTCGGCGGCCGCGCGGTCGACCAAGACGACCCCAAAACTGCCTCGGCCGGCCGCGTGCTGCCGATCCCGGACGCGCTCCTCAGCGAACTCACCGCCGCCAAGGCGCGCCAGGCCGCAGAACGGCTGGCCTTGGGTGAGGCCTACGCGGGCTTGGGCTACGTGGTCTGTAACGAGGCCGGCGAGCCCTACCACCCCTCGACGCTGTCCACCATGTGGCAGGCAGCAATCAAGAATCTTGACGTGCCGCAGGTGCGGCTGCACGACGCCCGGCACACCTGCGCCACGCTTATGCACCTTCAGGGCGTGCCGATCGCGTTGGTGGCGGCCTGGCTAGGCCACGCGGACGTGTCGTTCACTCTTCGGACCTACGTCCATGCGCAGCCGGACGCTCTCGAACTTGCGGCCCGCAGCTTCCCGCCGAGCGCACCCAAAGTCGCCGACTAATATTTCGTCTGGCCTGACATGATGGCCCTTTTTGTGCTCTCCCTTGACGTCGCCTGCCGGCGCCCGAACGTAGGATTGAGGGCGGTCGACGCAACTTTGCGCACGGGATGGCTTCGGTGGGCTGGGAGGATATCTCTCTTCCAGAGCCCGCCAACGAAGTGACCTGGGCCCAGGGCAGGCTGCCGCACCGGACGTACATCTCGCGCAGCTTCATCCTGAACTTGCCAGCGTCGCAGGACAACGGCCAACCTGCCAGGTACATCACCAAAGTGTTCGATGATCCGCCGGCCACCGGCTTGGCCACCATCGCTGAGGAGTACATCGTGACGACGACGCCGGGGGGCCGAAAGCAAATAAAACTTCAGGTGGCCCGTGAGGCGGGGAATATTCGTCAGCTTCTGCTTCAAAAGGTCCCCACGAACCCAGGCTCCGGAAAACTAGAAACCCTGCTCGAACTCGACCGCGCGGGCGCGGAGCGGCTCATGGACCTCGTCAGGATGGTCGACAGCGTTCCCGCGGAAGGCGAGAGATCCGTCCGAATTGACGACCAGGTGCTCCAGGACTTTTTCAAAGATCCGGATGCAATGGCCGCGCTGTATGGACGAGATCCTGACTCGGTGAGAAGACTGGTCGAGCTCGACACGAACGCCGAGGATGTCATAGCAATCTCGCGTCGCCGCGAGGTAGTCGGGTATTTTCGCAAGCTTCTCGATGACCCTGAATTCTTCGATGAGGTCGCGGCTGGGTACAGCAGCCCAGAGAAGGTGTGGCAGACCCTGTTCGAGGCGGAGCCCTGGCTGTTGGGAGTGAACCTCGCCGGCCAGCTGATTACGACATGGAACCCGGATCGGCTGGAGCAGATTGTAAAGGGCGCGTCGGTATCGGGCCCAGGCAAGCGGACAGATGCGCTCATGCGCACCAATGGTCGCATCCGCGCCATGATTTTCGCCGAAATCAAACACCACCGAACCTTGCTCGTCGACAAGAAATACAGGTCGGGGTGCTGGGCCCCATCGGCCGAGCTCAGCGGCGGGGTCGTCCAGACTCAACAGACCGTGCATCTGGCGACGCGGGAAATTCAGGGGCGCCTCGCCGACAAGGACCCTGACGGCGCTGAAACCGGCGAACACACCTATGGAGTGCGGCCTCGTTCATTTCTCATTGCCGGTTCGCTTGATCAGTTGCGAGGTCCGGGCGGCGTCCACAAAGAGAAGTACGAGTCGTTCGAACTCTATCGCCGCAATCTCTACGAACCCGAGATCGTGACTTTCGATGAACTGCTCGCGCGGGCTGAGTGGCAATGCACATTGCTGGATGCGTAGGCCAGTCTCGCATCGGCCGTGTGTTCGGTCGCAGTAGTGACGCCTCGTGACAATCTGTGACAATTTTGGAGGCCGTCGAACATACGTGCAGTCGCGCAAAATTGAAAAGGCCTGTTCAAAAGGCCTTTCTGTAGTCGGGCTGACAGGATTTGAACCTGCGACCACTTGACCCCCAGTAAATAGCGGTAACGCATTTCCGCAGGTCGCGGATAGTAGGCGGCCGATTCGTGTGCCTGCATAGCGTGTACAGACGCGCAGGTCGTTCACCATCGCGCATGACGTGTGGTCCCAAAATGGTCCCCGACGTGCCATGCACCAGTGCCGATGACCCCTCGCTTGACCAGAAGTTTGCGTACTGCCATTGTAAGTACATGACTTCGATGAAAGATGACCGCCTGCAGCTGCGCGTCGACGCAACCTCCAAGCGGCGGCTGGAGGAGGCTGCCGCCGAGGCGCACCTGAGCGTGACGGCGTTCGTGCTGCAGGCCGCCAGCCAGGCCGCCGACAATTTGCTCGCCGAGCGACAGACCATTCGCCTGTCCCCCGACTCGGCGGCCGTGTTCACCGAAGCACTGAACCATCCGGCGCGGGTTAACGAGCGACTGGCGGCCACGTTGAAGCGGCCAGCGAAGTTCACCTGGCTCGACTGAAGTGCAGTTCTACCGGCCGAACCTACTCGACCCGGATAGACACCGGCGCGACGAGTTCACGTCGGGCGATTCGTCCCTGGACGAGTGGCTGCGCCGCTACGCCGGCCAGAACCGACGCGGCAACACCGCAGCGGTCTGGGTGATCGTTGATGCTGATTACCGGGTGGTGTGCTACGCGACTCTGTCGATGACATCGGTGGATCGGTCAGCAAGTCCCACGCCATTGGCGAAGGGCGCCCCATTGCAGGTTCCCGCGCTCCTAGTAGGCCGGCTAGCCACCGACACCCGCGTGACCGGGCTTGGGCTGGGCACCCAGATGATCAAACACATCCTGGCGACAGCAGCCGAGTTGAACGTCAAAGCAGCCTGCCGAGCTGTCGTGGTCACCGCACTGAACCCGGCCGCTTTCAGTTGGTGGCAGCGGTTCGGGTTTGAACCGTTCGATGCCGAGGACTCGACAAACCTGGACCTCTACCTGCTGACCAAGGACATCGGCGCCACGCTCGCGAGACTCTGAGCCAGCGATTCCCTTGAGGCAGAATGTAAGTCGTGGAGGAGCAGTTTCCCGGTGAGTTGGCGACGCTCCGTGCCGATAACGTACGCTTGCGTCGGCTGCTCGAGCTCAGTAAGGAGCAGGCCCGCGCCGCGGATCCAGATCAGCCAGCCCTCACAGGTGCGCCAACCGCGCCAGTGGATATGCGGTCGGCCCCGGAGGAGAAACTCCGGTTCTACGCAAGCCTGTTTCGTTGCCGCACAGATGTATACGCGCTCCGCTGGGAGAACAGACGTGACGGGCGATCGGGTTGGATGCCTGCCATCAACGGCTATTGGCGCAAGGGAATGAGCCGAGCCGACGCACCCTATCTGACACTTACCGCGGAGGTGATCGCCAAGCACCTGCGCGGCGATCTCCACATCGGGCTCTACCCGCTCGGCGATGACGACACGTGCTGGTGGGTGGCCGCGGATTTCGACAAAAACTCTGCGATGCTGGACGCCCTGGCCTACCTGAAAGCCGCACGCGCCTATGGGATTCCGGCGGCGCTGGAGGTGTCGCAGTCCGGTCGCGGCGCACATGTATGGATCTTCTTCGCCCAAGCCACATCCGCGTCGGCGGCACGCCGGATCGCGACCAGCCTGCTGGGTGAGGCGATTCAGTTGCGCGGCAGTATGAGCCTGACCAGCTATGACCGACTGTTTCCGTCCCAAGACGTGCACACCGGACGCGGCATGGGTAACCTTATCGCCGCACCGTTGAACGGCACTCGCCGCCAACACGGCACCACGCTTTTTCTCGACCCGGCCACGCTCGAACCGTTCGACGATCAGTGGGCCTACCTTTCCAGCATCGCCAGGCTGTCGGTGAACGAAGTCGCGGCGCTGGCCCGGAAGCTGCCCGATCCCAAGATCGGCCACGACGTGCGTCGGTTGCAGCTGCCCACGTCGTCGAAGATCGTGCCCCGCCCCGCAGCGATCATCCGGGCGTCGTTCGGGGCCCGATTGAAACTGACCGCAGCAGATCTGGGCCCAGCAATGATCTCGGCAGTCAAGCACGCGGCATCGATCCCGAACCCGGAGTTCCACGCCCGGCAACGGGCCCGCCGAAGCACCTGGGACACGCCGCGATTTCTTCGCAGTTACGACGAAACCGTCGAGGAAGACCTCATTTTGCCGCGCGGGTTGTTGTCGCTGTTGACAACCCTCGTCGAATCCGCCGGGAGCACGATGCGCATCGACGACTCCCGCGTCACCGGGACTGACCATGAATTCAACTGTGCGACGGAGCTCCGGCCCGAACAAGCGGTGGCCGTGCGACACCTCGCCACCCAAGACACCGGAGTCCTGATTGCCCCGCCTGGATCGGGCAAGACTGTGATCGCCTGCGCCGCAATCGCTTCACGTCGCAAGTCCGCCCTGATCCTGGTGGACCGCAAAGCGCTCGCGGATCAGTGGCGCGACCGGCTGCACAAACATCTCGGCGTCAAGTGTGGGCAGATCGGTGGCGGGCGGTCGAAGACCACCAGCATCATCGATGTCGCACTGCTACCTACACTCGCCCGACGCAAAAATGTCGAAGAAATCACCGCCAGCTACGGGTTCGTAATAGTCGACGAGTGCCACCATATCGCCGCCGCCGCGTTCTCCGCCGTCCTGAACCGGATACCAGCAAAGTATTGGCTCGGCTTGACCGCGACGCCGGAGCGGCGAGACGGGCTCGAGGGCCTGATCTACCATCAGCTCGGATCGCACAGTCACACCCTGGAACCTCCGGTTCCCGGTGAACTCCCTTCCGCTGCAACGGATTCGCCCGCACCGCACCCGGTTCTGCATATCCACCCAACCCAGTTCCGATACACGGGCGACGCCGATCCCGCCGCACCGGGCGGGATTGCCGAAATCTACCGCGCGCTCGTCGCTGACCAGGATCGTCTCGACCAGATCGTCACCGACGTACTGACGGCGCACCGCCAAGGCGCAAACATCCTCGTCCTAACCACCTGGGTAAACCACTTGGATGCGATCACCCGCCGGCTCTGCGATGCCGGATGCGAAGCAACAGTCCTGCGCGGCGGAATGAAAGCGCGCGAGCGCTTGGAAATCACCCAGCAACTCGCAGCTCACCAGCCAGAACAACCACCGCTGCTGATCGTTGGGACCGGCTCATTCATCGGCGAGGGTTTTGACTGTCCCGCGTTGGACACCCTGTTCCTGGCCTCCCCCATCACTTTCAAGAGTCGCCTCATTCAGTACGTCGGACGCATCACGCGGCCACACCCAGGCAAGACCGACGCCACTGTCCATGACTACCACGATGAACTCACCCCCGTTCTCGCGTCGTCACTGCGCAAACGCGCCCCCGGATACACCAAGCTCGGCTTCCCTGATCCCCGAACAGCGCAGAAGCCATCCGCCACCTCGTAATCAGCGCGGACTGACAGCTACGGCTGGTTTTGAAGCCTGGCGCACTTGACTATCGGACAATGGCGCCAGGGAAAACTGTCTCCGATTCGCAGTGCATAGCGTGCGCTACGTGCACCAGCGCGCATATCGTGCGCCCAACGCCACGCCGTCGGACGGGCAAGTGCGCTCCGGCACCGTGATGGGACCGGCCTGGTCCCAAGACAAGCACCATAGGCAACAAACAATACGGGCCCGAGCACGCCATCACCCCAGCTCAGAGCCTATTTCCCTCAGTCGGGCTGACAGGATTTGAACCTGCGACCACTTGACCCCCAGGAAGTAGCGGTAGCGCGTTTTCCCAGGTCGCTGGCGGTTTTCGCTGCCAGGGCGTGGTGTGTGACGTTCACGGACGTGCAGGTCGTTCGGCATCGCGCATGACGTGTGGTCCCTGGGTGGTCCCCAGCGCTGGCCGCAACCCTCACTAGCCATGTACGTACATTCACCGTACAATACAGTGATCGACAGCTGCGAGCAGAGATGACTGAGGGAAGAAGGAGGTGTCGCTGTGGCGGTCAAAACGAAGCGCATCGAGCTTCGCGCGGAGCAAGCGACCTTGGACCGCATCCAGCGCGCCGCCAACCTTGTCCATGAGCAGACGTCGGAGTTCGTGCGGAAAGCTGCGATGCAACGGGCCGAAGACATCCTGCGTCAGGAGCTGGTGACGGCAATGGAGCCCGAACAGTTCGACAAACTGATGTCCTCGCTCGATGCTGCTGACGACGCGCCGCGGCTGGCGGCAGCCGCACGCAAACCAGCGGTCTTCACAAGGCGTTGAACAATGTTCGAGTCCGCGCGACTCACTGACGACCACACGCTGGAAGGATTCGACTGCGGTAAGGAGTCGCTGAATACCTGGCTCATCGCCCATGCCCGTCGCGCGGACAGCAGCGGAGTCGCGCACGTCTACGTGTGGACCCCGCTCGGCGAACAGAAAGTCAGCGCCTATTTCGCCATCTGCCCCACCGAAGTAGTACGCAACGACGACGGCGTCTCGGGATCCATGGCCGGCGGCTATTCCCGCATACCCGGATACTTGATTGCCCGCCTGGCGATCGACACGTCGCTGCGGGGTCAGGGATATGGCGAGCAGCTGCTCCTCGACGCACTAGGCAAAGCCGTCGCCGCATCGGAAATCGGCGGCGGCCGGCTCATCGTCGTTGATGCCATAGACGACGAGGCACAATCCTTCTACGAGCACTACCACTTCGTTCCCGTCCGCAACCGCGAGCGTCGTCTGGTCATGAAGGTGTCCACAGCGGCGAAAGCGCTCGGGGAGCGCTGGCGAGTAGAGTAAGTGCGGCGGAAGTACGCCAACAAGAATGGCGGTCCCGGATTGGCGATGTCCCTACACAGGTGAGGTCGACGCAGCCAGTGCTCCTCACACGCTGGCCCAGCGAGTGAGGTCGCTCAGAGCCCCTTCGCTTGGAGCGCCTTCATCAGCGAGGGGCGCCTGCCGTAATCTTGCCGGACCTTGGCGATGTACAACGCGAAATCAGCACTGCGACCGCCTCTTTCATACAGCTTGGCCATCGTTGCCAGCGTCGCAGCAATGCCCGGGTAGAGCCTGGTGTTGGGACGCTGCAGGTCGTTCTCTAGCTGCGGCCGGTACAGATCTGCAGCGGCTACCGGCCGAGCCTCGGCGCCTTGCGTAGCGAGTTCCTGCCATGCCCAGCCGGGACCATAGCGGTCGGCGGCCTCCCAGGCGGCGTCCACGTCTCCCTCGCTCAGTGAGAGCTGGACCAGGACCGACCCCGCGCCGGGGCCACCAGCCAATTCTCGCGCGTGGTCGAGCGCCCAGGCGCGTTCGGTATCGGCGCGATCGATCGTGGCGGCAAAGTCCAGCAGTGACCGATAGGCGTGGACCGCAGGCTGCCGGACGAAATCGGCACGCAGAACGGCGATCGCATCGTCGATGCGGCCGATTCCCCGGTACGTGTCGGCGACGTCGGACGGGCTCAGCCAATAGCCATTACCGCCGCCTTGACTGCTTGCTCGTCCTTCGGCAACCGCCCGATCGATCCAATTCACTACCTCGTCGTCACGTCCGGCTTCCCGCAAGCGGGCGATGATCGCCCCGTACTGCGGGTGCTCCCGTTCGTTCAGCAGGTCGACAGCCCGATCGACATCGCCGTCGTGATCGGCGAGCTCCAGCAACATGGCGTCGACTTCAAACCGGCTCCAGTGGTCGCGACCTGCGTGCTGGCGGTCCAAGTCCGCGACCGCCGCGCGGTAGATCGCGAGCGCATGGTCGTCGAACGCGTCGACGAAATCCGCGAGCAGCAGCGTCGGCCATCCCGGCGAGGTGGCACGGAAAGTCGCCAGCCACCCTGCGAGTTCGGCTGGGTCTGGTTCACCCAGTCGACATGCCTGCGCGTACAGGTCGGCAGCCCGCTCGCATTCACCGCCGATCGCCCCCGACGAGTCGTCAGCCTGCTCGGTGATCGTGCGCAGCAGGGTCAACGCGCACAGCAGGGCGGGCCGCACGATTTCGGCGGACCCTCCATTCAGGTGAATCTCGAGTTCGTCGAGTACTTGGCTGGCGGCTTCCGCGACCGCGTAGGACTCGCGATAGTCGACGAATCCGCGGAATTCCAGGGCATTTCGCACATAGGCTTCGAACTCGGCTTTCGCGGTCGTGTCGTCACCGGATGCGGCCGTGGCGCGAACCTCCAGCATGCGGCGCACTTCGCCGTCGCGGTGGGCGAGGGTCATGACGAGTTCGCGAAGCTCGTCGACATCCATCGCTTGCACGGTCGCTTCCAGCGCCGATGCCACCGGAGTGGCGTCGTCGACGGCGCCGCTGTCGATCACGGCGAGTCCGACCGCGACCAGGTGCTTGCAGAAGTGACCGTCGGCGGCGTGCGGGCACGTGCAGAAACCATCAGGTTGCGGACCGGACCAGTCAAGCTCCACGGTGTAGACCCGCTTGGCCTGGACCGACGCGTAGGCTTTCTCGGCGGTGATCCGGAGCCCTCGGACATAGCGGACATAGTCCTCGCCTCGGGCGTAGACTCTGGTCACCGGCCACCTCGAGCAGCGCGCTCTCCGACAACGGCATACCGACATGGTGCCCGATCGACTCGGCGACAGCTCTAAGGTGAGCGGCATGAGCGAGCGCCCGTACCTGCGTCTGGTACCGGAACCGGCGTCGCGCCCCGATCTGCGTCGCGCGCGACGGCGTGATGTCGTCGTCTACCGGGTCCGGGTGCACCTCGATGACAGCGATCCAACGATCTGGCGACGGCTGGACCTGCGCTCGAACCTGACGCTGGACCTGCTGCACCAGGTCCTGCAGGTGGCGTTCGACTGGACCGACTCGCACCTGCATCGCTTCTCACTCGGCGGCGGCGCCTTCGACCACCACAGCCAGCTGTTCCTGTGCCCGTACGACGTGGACAACAAGGAGTGGCCCGAAGACGACGACGGCCTGCCCGCCGCCGAGACTCGACTCGACGAAACCCTCAGTGAGCCCGGCGATGTCCTGCACTACCTCTACGATTACGGCGACAACTGGGAGCTGACGCTGCGTCTCGAAGAAGTTCTTCCCGCCGAGAGTGACTGTCCCGCAGCGGTTGTCGTCGACGGTGAGCGCGCCGCGCCGCCAGAAGACTGCGGGCATCTGGTCGATGCCGACAGCCTCTCCGAGGTGCTCCCTGACCCTGCGCTGTTCGAGCCGGAACGGGTCAACAAGGGGTTCGGCGACGCGTACTTCGTGCTGCGTGAGGCAGGCATCGACGTGCGCCTGGTCGACCTGGTTCATCGGCTCACCTACACCCCGTATGGCGACGACCTGACGAAGGCGGCGCTCACGCTGGCCGGTGCGCGACCGCTGGACACGGTCGCTGTTGCCGACAACCTGCGGGCGTATCAGTGGTTTCTGGACCGCGCCAAAGACGGCGGCATTCCGTTGACGACCGCCGGATATCTCAAACCGGCCGACGTCGAGGAAGCCTCGAAAGTCGTTCCTGTAATGAATGATTGGATTGGCAAGCGCAATCGCGAGGTCCAATGCTACCCACTGCTGCGGTTCCGCGAAGGCGTGCAGTCGTTGGGACTGCTGCGCAAGCACAAGGGCACGCTGTTGCTGACCAAGGCTGGCGTAGCGGCCCAGCGTGACGCCGACAGACTGTGGGAGCATCTGGCCGGTCGGTTGATTCCCAAGTTCGACGAGAAGTTTGAGGCGCAGGCCACTCTGCTGATGCTGGCCTTTGCGGCGGCTTCGGCCGGTTCCAAACTGCCGTTCGACAAGATGACGGCGCTGCTGGCCGAACTCGGCTGGCGCTACTCCGACGGTCGGTCTATCTCGGAATCGCCCCTGCGCCAACTCCCCGTCTACGAAGTCCTGATCAACGTGACCGACCAGCCCGTCACCCGGGCGCGGCGAGATATCGTGAGTCCTGCGGCAGCAGCATTGGCGCGTAGGGCGCTCGGCGGGAACTGAAAGCTTCAGCCATGCTGAGGACGACCCGGAAGTCGTTCGCCAGCGGCTTCGCGAAGCGCGCCGAGCGGTCGCCGAACGGCGCCGGGCCAAGGCCGCCACGCGCTGACAACCTCAAGATGGGTTCCCTGACCCGCGCAAGACGCTGATAGGACTTGCGTGCCACCACCCCACTTGACCAGCGGTCAACTTCGGCACAAGGACACCGGCCTCGGCCAAAGCCGCATAACGTGTACAGGCGCGCATAGCGTGCATGACGTGCGGTCGATCGGCCCAATGCACCCCCGCACGAGTCCATTGAGTGCGCCGCTGGCACCCTGCTGGTCCCACCGGCTGGTCGTCGCCTCATCGAACCATTGAGCAGATTAGCTCTCATTATCGCAGGTCAAGAGCCTACTTCTCTTGGTCGGGCTGACAGGATTTGAACCTGCGACCACTTGACCCCCAGTCAAGTGCGCTACCAAACTGCGCCACAGCCCGCCGCCGCCGAAATCACCGGCAGCAGGTCGACAGCCTACCGCAGACCGTCCTGCGCACCGCGAACGCGCCCGCGCGGGCCCACACCAGCGACGAGTTCACCGTCCCGCCGCCGGGAAGCGTGGTCTCCGCTGACAGCCTCAGCTGCTCGCCGTCGAGATCGCTGTGCCGCAGATGGAACTTGCCCAGGTAGTTCGGCACCAGCGAAAGCTTCGCCTCATGCCGGACGTCCCCGGTCGACTCGTCGACAAAATAGCGCCCGCTGTAGGCCAGATACCCTAACGCCGCGGCGGCCGCCTGCTCGATGGTGCCACCGCTAGCGACCGGCCGGTCGTAGTTCGGCCGGCCGGCAGACTGGATCTGCGCCGACATGTAACCCTCGGGCGTGTACATGATCAAGCCCTGCGCATCCTCGCCGTGCGGATATCTGACCGGCCCATCGGGACTGTCCCGCTCGACATGGGACACCAGCTCCCACGCCCCAACCAGCTTGTCCCGCAACGGCTTCATCACTTCGCCTCCGCAAACCACGCCGTCACCCGCTGGACCCACGCCAGCACCGCGCGGGAAAGCGCCTCTTCGCGTCCATAGAACCGCTGGGCCGGAACGGGCACGCTGACCGCGACCATCTGCTCACCCACCCGCACTGCCGCGCCTACCGCGCACACACCGTCGGTCTGTTCCTCACGGTCATAGGCGACACCGTCCAGCTGGATGCGTTCAAGCTCTTTGCGCAGCGCCGCCGGTGTCGTGATGGTGTGCTCGGTGAGCCGAGCGAGTCGACTGGGCAGCACCTGCGCCTGCTGCGCGGGCGACATGGTGGCCAGCAGCGCTTTGCCGTTGGCGCAGCAGTGCAGCGGAAACGATTCGCCCACCGCGCTGATCGCACGTAGCCGGTGCGGCGAGACGACCTGGTCGACGAAGCGCGCCCGGTCGCCGTCGAGGATCGACAGGTCCACCGTCTCCTCCAACTCCCGAGACAGCTCCTCCATGAACGGGTGCACATCCATCACGACGCCGAGGCGCACCGTGCTCGCCATGCGTGCGATCTCGGGGCCCAGCCGGTACGGACCACGGGCCCCGCGTGAGGCCACCAGACCCTCGTCGTCCAGGGCATTGAGGATGCGGCTCACCGTGGAGCGCGCCATTCCCAGCCGCTCCCCGATCTCGGCCTGACTGACCCCGCCGGGGTGCGCCTGCAGTAGCCGCAGGATCTCGGCCGCGCGTGCGATGACCTGAATTCCGCCGCGGGTGTCCTGTTCTTCGGAGATGGTCATCGCTGATCCCCCGACAAACGCAACAGTGCTTCGGTTTCCTCTACCGAAGCGACCGGCAGGTCCAACGCCTCCGCCAAGCGCATCGTGCGCGACACGAACGCCTGGTTGCTCGGCGCCAGTTCACCTTTGCGCAGATACAGCGTGTCCTCCATGCCGGTTCGGGCGTTGCCGCCCAGCGCGAGGCCCATCGCGGTCAGCTCCAGATTGGCCCGCCCGATCGCGATGACTTGCCAGATCGCCTCCGGCGGCAGCCGACGCACCATCGTCAGCAGGTTGTCCGCGGTCGCGGCCATGCCGCCCCGCACGCCGAGCACGATGCTGAACTGCAGCGGCTCGGCCAGCAACCCTTCCTGCCACAGCCGCAGGCACGCGTCCAGATGCCCGGTGTCATAGATCTCCAGTTCCGGTTTGACGTCGAGCTCGCGCATCCGTTCCGCCAAGCGCCGCACCGCGTCCGGCGGGTTGCGGAACTCGCCGTCGGCGAAGCTCATCGAGCACGGGTTGAGTGTTGCCATCCGCGGGCGCAGCTCGACCAGCTTCGCGCGCTCCTCGAACGGGACCGTGAGTCCGACCCCGGTGGACATCTGGATCAGGATCGGGCAGCGCTCGCTAATCAGATCCATCACCCGGCGAGCGATATTCAAATCGGCTGTGGGCCTCTCGTTTTCGTCACGCAAGTGGATGTGCGCGACCGCGGCGCCGGCGTGGTAGGCCTGCTCCACCGCAGCAGAGATCTCCTCCGGCGACGTCGGCAGGTCCGGGTTGTCGGCCTTGGTCGCGATGGGCCCGGTCGGCGCGACCGTGATGACGACGCTCATGACGCTTCCTCCTGCGGATGTGCGATGACCACCAGCAGCACCGCCTCACGGCAGGAACGGTTTTCGATAGATCGCACCTCACCCCTCGCGAAATGCACACTGTCGTATCGGCTTAGCACCGTTGACGTCCCATCGGCCCTGACGACCAGCTCGCCGTCGAGCACGATGTAGACGGTCTCCTCCTTGGCGGGCGCCGCCTGGGCGATTCCGCCCGGACGGTAGGTGGATAGGCCGACCCACAATCGCTCGGTGGGCCCGGCCTCGTGGCCCTGCAGGCGCACCGCGCGCACACCGTTGTGCAGCGGGACCGCGTAACCGGGAGCTTGGGAAGCCCGCGTCAGGTTCATCGTCACGCCGCCTTACCCGTCTCGATGCGGTAGTTGCCCGTGGGATCGACGATCGCCACCAGGCGCACGATGCAGCCATCGCCGTCAATCCAGCGCCACGGGAACGCGGCGAAGGTGACCCGTTTGCCGGTGACCTTGTCCAGATCGCCGCCGACGTTCTCGAAGCCGTAGATTCCATTCGACAGGATCGCGCGGTGGCACGGCTCCCACTCGGGGAAGTCGTCGAGCACCTTGTGACCGGTCTCCTGCTCGTATTCCTTTACCGCCCAGGGCAGTAGGCCGCCTGTATGTTCGGCGGGACCATGCGGGCCGATCGAGGTGGCCAGCGGGTGGTCTAGGGCCTGGGTGTCGGTGCCGACGGCTTTGACGCCCTTGGCCGCGAACCATTCGCCGGCTTCCTTGTAGAAGCCCGGCGAGTAGGCGTAGTACTCGGCGCTGTCGGCGTACTTGTGGTGCCAGCCGGTGTTGACGATGACGATGTCGCCGGCCCGAATCTCCGGTGCGGCGTTCTCCAAATCCTCGGCGGTGACGACGCCCCACTTGTTCTTCGGGATCGAGACGACGACCCCGGTGCCGAAGAACGCACTCAGCGGGATCTCGTGCAGGAACGGCGTGCCTTCGATGACGTGTGCCGGCGCGTCGATGTGGGTGCCGGAATGCATTACAGTGGTGATCTTTTGGGTGAGCACCCGGCTTCGGGCCATGTTGTGCAGCCGCTCGATCTTGACGTCCTCGAAGTACGGCCACGCCGGCACGCCGTGGCCCCACGGGTGCGACAGGTCGTAGAACTCCAGTTTCGATTCGGCTTCGCCAAGCGGCCAGGTGTAACTCATGACTTCCCTTCCATTGCAATGCTTTCGAGTTGCGCGGTGATGTGCTCGGCCAGCCGGTCCGCGGTGCGTTCGCGGGCCCCTTCAGGCCAATCGAGGAAACCGTGGCCGCTACGCGCTCCCAGTTGCCCGTCGGCGACCAGTGCGCGCAGCAGCGGGCTGGGATGGGGATGAGAGTCGAGCTTCGGAATCACCGCTTCGTGGATGGCCAGGGTAAGGTCCAGGCCGACGTAATCGGCGTTCTCCAGCGGACCCAGCGTGGCCAGCCGCAACCCAATCGTGTTGCGCACCACCAGGTCCACCGTCTCCGCATCGCAGACGCCCTCGGCGACCAACGCGATCGCCTCGCGCCACAGCGCGTGTTGCAGCCGGTTTCCGATGAAGCCCACGACGTCTCGCCCGACCCGCACCGGCGTCTTGCCGGCCTGCGCGAGCAAAGCCATGACGCGGTCCACGGTCGCCGCCTCCGTCCGCGCGCTCGGCACCACCTCGACGATCGGGATGAGATCCGGCGGATTCCACCAATGCGTCCCGATCACCCGGCCGCCGTCGGGCACCCGCTCGGTGACCGCGCCGACCGGCAGCACCGAGGTGTTGGTCGCCAGCACCGCGTCGGGCGCCATGACGGCCAGCCGTTCGAACAGGCTCTGCTTGATGGCGAGGTCTTCGATAATCGCCTCGATGACCAGATCGGCGTCGCCGACGGCCGCCTCCATCGAGGCGACGGGCGTCACCGATCCTCGCGCAGCACCGGCCACCTCCGATGCCTCGGCGGCCGCGGCGCACAGGATTTCGGTGTTGGTGTCGGTGATGGCGACGTCCAGGCCGGCCGAGGCCAAGACGCCGGCGATGCGACGCCCCATCAGGCCGGCGCCGACGACGGCGGCGTGGGCGAACCCGCCGGACGTCAGCATGCCGTGTATCCGCCGTCCAGATACATCACCTGGCCGGTGAAGAAGCTTGACGCATCGCTGAGCAGATAGATCAGAGCGCCGACGAAGTCCTCCGGTTCGGCGAAGCGGCGCAAAGGAATTCGCGCGAACATCGCCTCACGCGTGGCGCGTCCCTTCTCATCGTCGGCAAACATCCATTCGGTCACCTCTGACCGGAAAACCGTTGGCGCCAAGGCATTTACCCGGATACCAGCACCGCCCCACTCCGCCGCCAAGCTCTTGGCCAGCAGGTCGGTGGCCGCCTTGGACGGGCAATAGGCGGTGTAGCCGGCGGGGTGGCCCAGCGAACCGCGCACGGAGGAGACCAGCACGACGCTGCCTCCGCTGCCCTGATCGAGCAGCACCCGCCCGGCTGCCTGGCACACCAGCCAGGCTCCGCGCGCGTTGGCGTCCATCACTTTGTCGAAATCCTCGACGGCCATCTCGGTGATGGGCGCGACGTGGTTCATGCCCGACGCCACCAACACGCCGTCGAGGCCGCCGTGGCGGGAGACGGCCGCCTCGACCATGGCGGCGGCGTCGGCCGCGCTGTCGGGGCGGCGGGTTACCAGCGACCGCGTCGTCGATGCCGAGCTCGGCCAGGCCCGCGGCGTTACCACCGGCGAGCGTCAGCCGGGCGCCCGCGTCGGCCAGCGCCCGGGCCGCGACGCTGCCCAACGCACCGGTCGCGCCGGTGATCAGTATCGACTTGCCCTGCACGCTGAACCGCTCTGCCGGTGTCACGGTAGGCCTCCATCAAATTCCCACGATACGGATTTATAAACCGTTATATGGGAGAAGGTACGGTGAGTCAGGCGGCAAAGTCAAGCGATATTCTTGTGATGCACGCTATATCTACCGCATCGTGGGATTTAAGAGGGAACGGGCAGGACGATCCCGACGGCCGGACCCAGGTGGATCTCTTGGCCGCCAGGGGCCTCGTAGCCGCTAGGTGTTCCGTACAACCCGTAGACCGGGTCGGTCGGCCCCCCACCGGCGAACATGTCGTTGATCCAGCCCGAGGACAGCGTGTACACGGCCGCCGTGTCGCCGCCCGGGGAGATCTTCGTGACCAGCTGGGCGACGACGTCGACAAGGGGCTTATCGCCCAGCAGCGAGTCGACATGCGAGCCGTTGACCAACTCGACCCCGACGAACTGCCCCGGGTACAAACTCACCAGTTGATTCGTGGTTTGACCGAAACCGTTCTCGAACTGCGGCGGCGAGGCCACCGTGTAGTCGGGGATGTTCATCGTCTTCAGGCTGGCGATCGCAGACGCGAAGCTCGTGGAGTTGTTTCCGGCCCCGTCGAACATCACCACCCCGAGAAGGTGGTTGTTGGCGGGGTTTCCAGCCAGGTCGGCGATGTAATCGCCGCCGGCCTCCGTGGCGAATGCGCCGCCGGCGGAGTGCCCGGAAATCACGAAACTCTGCGGCAGCGTGCCGTGGTATCCGGCCTGGTTCGCGCTGGTGTTCAGCGCCGTCTCGTTCCCGAGGAACAACGAGCCGACGGCTTGCTGCATCTGCGTGCCGTTCAGCCAGGCGCCGTTGGGCAGGAAAACCGACGACACGGTCGGGGTGACCACGATGCAATCGGTCCGCTCGGCGAGCTGAATCGCCAGGTCGCTGTACCAGCCGCCTGTTCCCGGGGAGCCGTGCTGCAGGTAGATGACACCGCGGGCGTCCACCGAACCGTCAGCCTGCGTCGGGAAATACCAGCGCGCCGGGGCCTCGTAGCCGTGGGGACCGACCGGAATGTTCAGGTAGGAGGTCCCCTCGGTCACCCCGGTCACGGCGCCAGGCGTCCCGGTCCCCTGCATCACACCGCCGCTGCCGTTCCCGAGAGTGCCGTTGAAAAGGCCGGTCAGCAGCCTGCCGCCCAGGCTGGGCCCGGTTCTCCCGGTGACGACGGGCCCGACGGCTTGTTTACCGAAGAGCGGTTGCCCGGTCAGGTAGATGAAGGGTGAATAGATCCCCTTGTCGAAGAACTGTTGCTGCAGACCCCGCACCAACAGCGACACATTCGAGCCCTCGGCGGCCGCATACGTCGTCCCGGCACCGCTCAACGCATGCACAAAGTCGGTGTGAAACTGCGTCGCCTGCGCGCTCAGCGTCGTGAAACGCTTCGCCGTAGCTGCCGAAAAAATTCGTGACGGCCGCAGACACCTCATCTTGAGCCGCGGCGACAATCCCCGCCGTCGAGGGCGCCGCCTCGGCCGCCGCCCCCTTGATCGCCTGCCCGATTTCCGCCAAGTCCGCCGACACTGGGGCAAAAACCTCGGGAACCGCGATCACAAACGACGACACCAACGCCCCCCCCAATCGTCAACTGCTAAAGCGGGATTTAGGAAGAAATCACCGGCAGCACGATCCCGGTGGCGGGGCCCAGGTCGATCTGCTGACCGCCGGGGGGCTGATAGCCGGTTGGGGTCCCGTACAACCCGTGGATCGGGTCGGTCGGCCCCCCACCGGCGAAGAAGTCGTTGATCCAACCGGAGGACAGGGTGTACACGGCGGCGGTGTCGCCGCCGGGCGAGAACTTGGTGACCAGCTGCGAGGCGAAGTCGACGAGGGGCTTGTCGCCGAGCATCGAATCGACGTGCGAACCATTGACCAGCTCGACCCCGACGAACTGATCCGGATACAGACTGACGAGCTGATTGGTGGTGACGCCGAACTCGTTCCACGTCTGGGGCGGCGAAGCGATCGTGTAGTCGGGGATGTTCAACGTCTGCAGGCTGGCGATCGACGGCGCGAAACTCCCGGAATTGGTTGCGACGCCGTCGAACATCACCACACCCAGCAGGTGGTTGTCGGCGGTGTCCGCCCCGAGAGCTTTGACGTAATCGCCGCCGGCCGCCGTGGCGAGGCCGCCGCCGGCCGAATGTCCGGAAATCACAAACTCTTGCGGCAGCGTGCCGTGGTAGCCGGCCTGGCTCGCGCTGAGATTCAGCGCCGCTTCGTTGCCGATAAACAATTCGCCGACGGCGTGCTGCATTCCCGCGCCGCTGATCCAGGCGCCGCCGGGCAGCGGAAGTGACGACACGGTGGGGGTGACGACGATGCAGTCGGTGCTTTCCGCCAGAGCGATCGCGAGAGGGCTGTAATAGCCGCCCGTTGCCAGGAAGCCGTGCGACAGATAGATGACACCGCGGGCATTCACCGTTCCGTCGGCCTGCGTCGGGAAGTACCAGCGCGCCGGGGCGGAGTAGCCATTGGCTCCGACCGCAAGGTTCAGATAGGAGGTTCCCTCGCTTACCCCGGTCACCGCGCCGGGCGTCCCGGTCCCCTGCGTGAAACCGCCGCTGCCGTTCGCGAGACTCCCGTTGAAAAAGCCGGTGATCAGCCTGCCGCCCAGGCCCGGCCCGGTGGTGCCGGTGACGACAGGCCCGACGGCCTTATTACCGAACAGCGGGTGCCCGGTGAGATAGATGAAGGGCGAGAAGAACCCTTTGTCGAAGAACTGTTGCTGCAGCCCGCGCACCAGCAGCGACACGTTAGTCCCCTCGGCGGCCGCATAGTTGGTCCCCGCCGCGCTCAGCGCATGCCCAAAGTCGCTGTGGAACTGCGTCGCCCGCGCGGTCAGCGCTTGAAACTCGTGGGCGTAGTTGCCAAACAGATTCGTGATGGCCGCCGACACCTCATCGCCGGCCGCCGCGACAATCGCCGTCGTCGAGGGCGCCGCTTCCGACGCGGCTCCCTTGATCGCGTCTCCGATCCCGGTCAAGTCTCCCGATACCGCGGCAATGGCCTCGGGTGCTGCGATCACAAACGACGACATTGGCGGCTCCGATCCCCGGTGGCGCACGACGACCTCAGGACAGCTACAGCATGCTACTTAGCTGTTTCGGGCCGAAGCCTTTTCGCGCAAAAGCTAACCGAGGGAATCCAGCGAGCGCCAGAACCGCGCGGCGGCCTGCGGCACCGGCAGCACGATCCCGGTGGGCGGGCCCAAGCCGATGTCCTGGCCACCGGGAGACACATAGCCGCCCGTCGGCCCGTAGATGCCGTAGATCGGGTCGGTGGGACCGGCTCCGACGTACATGTCGTTGATCCAGCCCGTGGCGAGGGTGTAGACGGCTTGGGGGCCGGAACTTCGTCACGGCAAGCTGCGTGACGAAGTCGATGACGGGCTTGTCGCCCACCATGGAGTCGATATGCGAGCCGTTGAGGATCTCGACCCCGGAGAATTGTCCCGGGTACAGACTGACCAGTTGATTCGTGGTGGCACCATCGAAGTTCCAAGACTGGGGCGGCGCAGCGATCGTGTACTCCGGGATATTCAACGTCTTCAGGTTGGCGATCGCGGTCGCGAAGGTCCCCGGAGCGTGGGTGACCCCGTCGAACATCACCACACCGAGAAGGTGGTTGTTGGCGGTGTTCGCCCCGAGGTCGGCGACGTAATCGCCGCCCGCGACCGTGGCGAGCATGCCGCCGGCCGAGTTTCCGGTCAACAGGAAATCTAGCGGCAGGGTGCCGTAAACCGGCCTGATCCGCGCTGGTCCGACGGCCGCCCGCATCTGCGGGCCCCTTAACCAGGCGCCGTCCGGCAACTCTAACGACGACACAGTGGGGGTGACCACGATGCTGTCCGTGCCGTAGGCCAAAGCGATGGCCAACTGGTTGTACCAGCCGCCCGATGCCAGGCGGCCGTGCTGCAGATAGATGACGCCGCGGGCATCCACCGTTCCGTCGGCTTGCGTCGGGAAGTACCAGCGCGTCGGTGCCGCGTAGCCATGGGGGCTTAACGGAATCTCCAAGTAGGAGAACCCCTCTCGAACGCCGGTCACGCTGCCAGGGGTCCCTGTCCCCTGCGACACGCCGCCGCTGCCCGCGCCGTTGGTCCCGTTGAAAAACCCGCGCACCAGCATGCCGGCCAAGGTGGGGCCGGTGGTCCCGGTGACGGCAGGCCCGACGGCTTGCTTGCCGAACAGCGGTTGCCCGGTCAGATAGGTGAAGGGCGAATAAATCCCTTTGTCGAAGAACTGCTGCTGCACTCCCTGGACTAGCAGCGACAGATTCGACGCCTCGGTCGCCGCATAGGTGGCGCCGGCTGCGCTGAGCGCATGCCCGAACTGGGCTTGAAACTGCGTCGCCCGCGCGGCGAGCGCCTGAAACTCTTTGGCGTAGTTGCCGAAAAGGCTCGTGACGGTCGCCGAAACCCTCATCTTGAGCCGCGGCGACGATCCCCGTGGTCGAGGGCGCCGCCTCAGCGGCGGCCCCGGCGATCGCGTCCCCGATCCCACTCAAGTCCGCCGACACTTCGGCAAAACGCTCGGGTACTGCGACCAGGTATGACGACACAGATCCGAACGCTATGCGGGCCGTCCGCATAAAACCTTAACGGCGCGGCTTGGGTCCCCGCTTCTCGCGCACCCGCACGTTGATGCGGATCGGGCTGCCCTCGAAGCCGAATGTTTCGCGCAGCCGCCGCTCCAGGAAGCGCCGGTAGCCGGCCTCCAGAAAGCCGCTCGTGAACAGCACGAACGTCGGCGGTCGTGCGGTGGCCTGGGTGGCGAACAAAATGCGTGGTTGCTTGCCGCCGCGCACCGGCGGCGGATTGGCCGCGACAACCTCTTTGATCCAGGTGTTCAGCGGACCGGTCGCGATCCGGGCGTCCCACGACGCCAGCGCTGTCTCCATTGCCGGCACCAATTTCTGCACCGCGCGGCCCGTCATGGCGGATATGTTGACCCGCGGCGCCCAGCGCAGCTGCACCAGTTCGCGGTCAATCTCGCGCTCCAGTAGATCGCGGCGGTCCTCGTCCACGAGATCCCACTTGTTGAACGCCAGCACCAGCGCCCGCCCGGCCTCGATCACCATCGAGAGCACCCGCAGGTCCTGTTCGGTCAACGGCTGGGATGCGTCGATCAGCACGATCGCCACCTCAGCGGAATCGATGGCCCCATGCGTGCGCACCGAGGCATAGAACTCGTGCCCGCTGGCCTGACCCACCTTGCGACGCAAGCCGGCGGTGTCGACGAATCGCCATACCTCACCGCCTAATTCGATGAGCGAGTCCACCGGGTCGACGGTCGTTCCCGCGACGTCGTGCACCACCGATCGTTGATCGCCGGCCAGCTTGTTCAGCAATGAGCTCTTGCCGACGTTGGGCTTGCCGACCAGCGCGACTCGCCGCGGGCCGCCGCTCGCGGGTGCGGCTTCGGACACCTGGGGCAGCTTGGCCAACACCTCGTCGAGCAGATCGGCCACGCCGCGACCGTGCATCGCGCTGACCGGGTGCGGCTCGCCGAGTCCCAGCGACCATAACGCCGCCGCGTCCGCCTCGCCCTTCTCGTTGTCAACCTTGTTGGCGGCCAGGAAGATTGGCTTACCCGAGCGCAGCAGAATACGGGCGGCGGCCTCGTCGGCGGCGGTGGCGCCGACCGTCGCATCAACCACCAAGATCACCGCGTCGGCGGTGCGCATGGCTACCGACGCCTGTTCGGCAACCAGCTGTTGCAAGCCCTTGGCGTCGGGTTCCCATCCCCCGGTGTCCTGCACGACGAACCGGCGTCCGGTCCACAGCGCGTCGTAGGACACTCGGTCGCGGGTGACGCCGGGGACGTCCTGCACCACCGCTTCCCGCCGGCCCAGGATGCGGTTGACCAACGTCGACTTGCCGACGTTAGGCCGGCCCACCACTGCCACCACCGGCGCCGGTCCTTGCTCGGCGAGGTCCTCGAGATCCGAATCGCTAAGTTCCCAGTCGCTTTCGTCGGCCCAGGTACCGTCCTGGGTCACCGCACCGCCCCGTCCCGCTGCTGCACCAGCTCCAGTAGGTGAGCGATCACCGCTTGCTCGGTCATGTCGCTGGTGTCGACCACAACCGCGTCCGACGCCGCCCGCAACGGGGAGACCGTGCGCGTGGAATCGAGATGATCGCGGCGGCGCACATCGGCCAGTACCCCCTCGTAGTCGTCGGCCAGGCCCGCCGCGACGTTCTGGTCGTTGCGACGTCGGGCGCGAGTTTCGGCCGACGCGGTCAAGAAGATCTTCACCGGCGCGTCGGGTAACACCACGGTCCCGATGTCGCGACCCTCCACCACGACGCTGCCCCCGCCGTTGGCCATGCTGCGCTGCAGATCGACAAGCCGGGTACGCACCGCGGGAACCGACGACACCGCCGACACCGCCCTCGTGACCGCATCGCCGCGGATCTCAGTCGAAACATCTTCTCCGTCAAGGAAATAACGATCGCCGCCTGGGTCGTAATCGACCGACATCTGGACCGTCGACGCTACCTTTTCGACGGCGTCGGCGTCGGCAGGATCGACTCCGGCGCGCAGTACCGCCAGCGTCACCATCCGGTACATCGCTCCGGTGTCCAGGTAGCGCGCTAGCAGCTTTTGCGCCAATCTCTTTGATACGGAAGATTTTCCGGTGCCGGCCGGGCCGTCGATGGCGACGACGATGTTCGGGGTTTGATGGTTCGCTTTACTCCCGTCACTCGCTGCGCTCGTTCCGCTCGTTCCGCTCACAGCCCCACCGCCTTGTACAGCTGGCCGATCTCGTCGCGGCGCAACGCCCGGATGCTGCCGGGGCGCTGCTCCCCCAGCGTCACCGCACCAATGTCGGTGCGCACCAGTGCCTCCACCGGGTACCCGGCGGCCGCCAGCATCCGGCGCACGATGCGGTTGCGGCCTTCGTGCAAGGTCAACCGCAGCAACGTCTTTCCCGGAATGGCATCTACCACCGCGAAATCGTCGACGCGCGCGATGCCGTCGTCCAACTCGATTCCGGCCCGCAATTTTTTGCCCAGCCCGCGCGCCACCGTCCCGGTCACCGTCGCCAGGTAGGTCTTGGGCACCTCGTGGGAGGGGTGCATCAGCCGGTGGGCCAGCTCGCCGTCGTTGGTCAGCAGGATCAAACCTTCGGTGTCGGCGTCCAAGCGGCCGACATGGAAAAGGTTCTTGTTGCCCCGGACTTTTCGCTCAATCAGGTCGCCGATGCACGGCCGGCCGCGATCGTCGGACATCGTCGAGTGCACCCCACGCGGCTTATTCAGCGCGAGGTATACCTGCGAGTCGTCGATGACGACGCGGGCGCCGTCGACGCGGATCACCGCGGCGTCCGGGTCGACCCGGGTGCCCAGCTCGGTGACCACCTGCCCGTCGACCTCGACCCGGCCGTCGATGATCAACTTCTCGGCGGCACGCCGCGACGCAATCCCGGCCTGGGACAACACCTTTTGCAAACGGATCGGCTCGACCATCAATCCTGATCCACGTCGAACGACATCGCGTCATCGGACACCTGACCACCGGAGAGCTTGATGAAACGTGGCTCGCTGTCCAGGGATTCGCTGAGGTCTTCGATCATGTCGACGTCGGGCAACAGCGGTGCGATATCGGGAAGCTCGGCCAGCGACGCCAACCCCAGTCGCTCCAGGAACAGCTCGGTGGTGGCGAACGTCACCGCGCCGGTGTCCTCGTCGGTCCCGGCCTCGGTGATCAGGCCGCGCGCCAACAGGGTGCGCATCACCGCGTCGACGTTGACCCCGCGGACCGCGCTAACCCGCGCGCGCGTCACGGGCTGCCGGTACGCGACCACGGCGAGGGTCTCCAGCGCGGCCCGGGTGAGTTTGGTGCGCGCACCGTCGAGCAGCAACTTCTCGACATAGGGCGCGAACCGGGCCCGGGTGTACATGCGCCAGCCCTCGCTGGTCTTGCGCAAGTCGATGCCACTGTCGCGTGCGGTGAGCTCCTCGGCGAGTACCTCGAGCTTCGCGGTGACCCGGTACACGGGTTGCTCGATGGCCGAGGCCAGCGCCTCGACGGTCACCGGGGTGTCGACCACCAGCAGCAGCGCCTCCAGCACCGAACCGAGTTCCTCGGGATCGAGCGGCGCCACCTCGGCGATATCGGGGATGCCGCCGTCCAGGTCGACATCGGCAAAATCGTCAGTCATTTTCAATCGTCTCGCACTTCTACCAGGGCTTCGTTGGTCGGCCGTTCCCCGGTCCACGAAACTTGGAGCACGCCAAGCGGCTCTAACTGCTCGAATGCTACCGCCCGGGACCGATACAGTTCGAGGAGCGCCAGGAAGCGCCCGACCACCTCGATGGGCGCCTGACAGTCGGCAACCAGCTCCGAAAATGAGGCCCAGGCACCGCTGCCCCGCGCTTCGAGGATCTCCAGCAGTCGCTTGGCCTGCTCGGGAACCGAGACCTGCAGCTCGTGCAGATGCCCCAGTGCCACCACCGGCACCGGTCGCGGCGTGAATGCGACAGCGGCGATCTGCGCGAAGGTATCGGCGTCGACGCCGAGCATCACTTCCGGCAGCAGGCTGGTGAACTGCTCCTCCAGCGCCACCGAACGCGGATAGCTGCGCAGCGCATTGGCCTCCAGCTCGGCGAAAATCGACGCGACATGCTTGAACGCGCGGTACTGCAGCAGGCGGGCGAACAACAGGTCGCGCACCTCGAGCAGCGCCAGATCCTCGTCGTCTTCGACCTGTCCGGCCGGCAGCAACCGGGCGGCCTTGAGGTCGAGCAGGGTCGCGGCCACCACCAGAAACGCCGTGGTCTCCTCCAGGTCCAGCTGCGCGCCGATCTCACGGGTGTAGGCGATGAAGTCGTCGGTGACCTGGTGCAGCGCCACCTCGGTGACGTCGAGGCGATGGGCGAAGATCAGCTGCAGCAGCAGATCAAACGGGCCCTCGAAGTTGGTGAGGCGGACCCGAAAACCGGTCGAGGAGCCGTTCTGCGCTGGCGCCTCGCTGATCTCAGAGCCATTCGCGTTCCTGTTCACGCGCCGAATCGGTCGATGAACTCGCGGGCCAGGGCGCGGTAGGCGAGGGCGCCCTGCGATTTCGGGGCCCAGGTCGTGATGGGTTCGCCCGCGACGGTGGTTTCCGGGAACCGGACCGTGCGGGTGATCACGGTGTCGAACACCAGGTCCCCGAACCGCTCCACGACGCGGGCCATCACCTCGCGCGCGTTGACGGTGCGCGGGTCGTAGCGGGTGAGCAGGATGCCGCTGATTTCCAGTTTGGGGTTGAGCCGGTCGCGCACCTTGTCGACGGTATCGGTGAGCAGCGCCAGCCCGCGCAGGGAGAAGAATTCGCACTCGGTCGGAATGACCACGCCGTCGGCGCAGGCCAGTCCGTTGACGGTGAGCAGGCCCAGCGACGGCTGGCAGTCGATCAGGATGTAGTCGTAGCGGTCCAGCACCGGGTACAGCGCCCGCGCCAGGGTCTGCTCCCGGCCCACCTCGTTGACCAGCTGGATCTCGGCGGCCGACAGGTCGATGTTGCTGGGCACCAGGTCCATGTGCGGGACCCGGGTGTGCAGCAGCACGTCGTCGATCGACACCCGCGGCTCCACGAGCAGGTTGTGAATGGTCTGCTCGAGTTCGTAGTGCGGGACGCCAAGGCCCGCGGACAGCGCGCCCTGCGGGTCCATGTCCACCAGCAACACCCGCCGGCCGTACTCGGCGAGCGCGGCGCCCAGATTGATGGTCGACGTGGTTTTCCCGACGCCGCCCTTCTGGTTGCACATCGCGACGACCTTGGCCGGCCCGTGCGACGTGCGCGGCTGCGGCTCCGGAATCGGCCGCGGCGGCCGCCCGGTCAGGCCGACCGGAACGTCGCTGTCGGGGAGGTCGGTCATTACCGGCCGTGTGTTCGGAAGATGAACATCGCCGAAAGTCTAACGGGTTCGCGCGCATAAGCCGGGCGACCCGCAGGCAATCTCACCAGCCAATACGGCGAATCGTCGCACCTGTCCGTGAATTGTTAACATCAGTCACACCAGCAACATTGGTGAGCACTATCGTGGTGGGTTATGGAGCTCAAGCGACGGATTCCGCTGCTGCGATGGTCGGTATGGCGGATGGCCGTTGGGAATCACAACTTCACCACCACCGGCCAGGTCGGTGACGGACGCGAAGCAGCCGCCGTCGACTACGTCCTGCAGAACGCCCGCGCCGGCGACATCGACGACGTACTGGCAACCATCGACAAGTTCGCCTACGAAAAGTCGATCCTCATCAACGTCGGCGACGAGAAGGGCCAACTCCTCGACGCGGCCGCGCGGCGCGCCAATCCGAGGCTGGCGCTGGAGCTGGGCACCTACTGCGGATACGGCGCGCTGCGCATCGCCCGCGCCGCCCCGAACGCGAAGGTGTACTCCGTCGAACTCGCCGAAACCAACGCCGCCAACGCCCGGCAAATCTGGGCTCACGCCGGAGTCGCCGACCGGGTGACGTGCGTCGTCGGCACCATCGGCGACGGTGGACGCACCCTGGACGCGCTGGCCAACGAGCATGGATTCAGCGCTGGCGCAATCGATTTCGTGTTCCTGGACCACGACAAAAACGCCTACCTGGATGACCTGAAGAGCATCCTCGACCGAGGCTGGCTGCATCCGGGGTCGATCGTGGTCGCCGATAACGTCCGGGTGCCTGGCGCGCCGAAATATCGCGCATACATGCGCGAACAGCAGGGCAAGCTGTGGAACACCGTGGAACACAAGACCCATCTCGAATACCAGTCAATGGTGTCCGACCTGGTGCTGGAATCCGACTACCGGGGCTAGTTCCCACCGCGAGCAGACGCAAAAGTCCCCAAAACGTCGGCGTGTCGGGGGTTTTCGCGTCTGCTCGCGCACATTATTGCGCGCGGGGGTGCGCGCCCGCCCACACCTCGCGCAGCGCGTGCACCGTCACCAGCGTGTAGATCTGCGTCGTCGTCACCGAGGCATGACCCAGTAGCTCCTGCACGACGCGGACGTCGGCGCCGCCCTCGAGCAGATGCGTGGCAAAAGAGTGCCGCAGCATGTGTGGCGACACACCCGAGGTGATGCCGGCGCGCTCGGCGGCGTCCTGCAGAACCTGCCATGCGCTCTGCCGCGACAACCGTCCCCCGCGCGCATTGAGGAACATGGCCGGCGTGCCGCGACCCCGGCGCGCCAGTTCGGATCGCCCCCGCACCAGATAGGCGTCCAGCGCCTGTATCGCGGGCCGACCCACCGGCACCAGCCGCTGCTTGCCGCCCTTACCTCGCAGCAGCGCCGACCTGGCCTCGGTGTCGATGTCGTCGACATCGAGACCGACGGCTTCCGAGATCCGGGATCCGGTGGAGTACAGCAGTTCCAGCAGCCCCCGGTTACGCAGCGTCAACGGGCCGTCGGCCGGGCTGTCGCCGCCCGCGCCCTCGAGCAGTGCCAGCACCTCGTCGATCGTCAGGCTCTTGGGTAGCCGGCGGCCGGGCGTCGGCGGCCGTACGGCCCGCGCCACGTCGAGTTCGGCGAGGCCCTCGGCCGCGGCGAATCGATGCCAACCTCGCACCGCGATCAACGCCCGCGCCGCCGACACCGCCGACAGCGCCGCCCTGCCGGATTCGGGATCCCCGCGGCGCAGCGCCGCCAGGAATTCGCTGACGTCGTCCTCACCGACCATCGCCAGATCGTGGATTCCACGGTCCGACAAGTGCTCGGAGTAGCGGCGCAGGTCTCGGCGATAGGAGCTCAGGGTGTTGGCGGCCACGCCGCGCTCGATGGTCAGGTGGTCGAGGTAGCCCTGCAGCTGTGCTTGCAGGGCAGCCGTCACCGCGCGGCCTTCCGCGCCGCGAATGCCGTCGGCTTGTCGATCCACGGGCTGTCTACCGGACGGGGTTGCGTCAACCCAGCAGCGACCGCGTGCGCGGACATAATGCCGGCAACGGCAATGGCATTAACGATTTCGCCGCTGAGCACCTTGCGCGCGGCTTCCTCGAGGGAAACCCACTGCAATGTCATGTCGGCTTCTTCGTCATGCGCCTCGGGCCGGTCGACGTGAGTCAACTCGGTGGCCAGATAGACGCGCACCGATTCGTCGCTGAAGCCGGGCGTCGAGTCGAGGTCGACCAGCACCCGCCAATTGTCGGCCTGAAGGCCGGCCTCCTCCTGCAGCTCCCTGGCCGCGGTGAGATGTGGAGCCTCGCCGTGCACGTCGAGCAGCCCGGCCGGCAGCTCCCACAGCCGGCGACCGAGCGGGTGCCGGTATTGATAGACCATGGGGATGTTGTCGTCGTCGTCCATGGCCACCACGGCGACGGCCCCAAAATGCTCGACGACTTCCCTGACGGCGTCTTTGCCGTCCGGCATCTGCACCTGGTCGCGACGTAGCGCGAAAATCTTTCCGGTATATAAGGTTTCGGACGACGTCGTCTCGAAGGCGTGCTCAGCCACGGGCCGCGGGTTCAGGTAGCGACCGCTCTGTGAGCTGGCTACCGTTAGGCGCGTGCTGCTCGGGGATCTCCACGGGCAGCAGCTCGCCGGCCTTGTATTCGATCGCCGCCCGGACGAACGCGACGAACAACGGGTGTGGCCGGGTGGGTCGGCTCTTCAGTTCAGGGTGGGCCTGCGTGCCGACGACGAACGGATGGACGTCCGACGGGTATTCGACGAACTCCACCAGATGGCCGTCGGGCGAGGTGCCCGAAAACCGTAGCCCGCTTTCACTGATCTTGTCGCGGTAGGCATTGTTGACCTCGTAGCGGTGCCGGTGCCGCTCCGACACCTGCGTCGTCCCATAGGCTTGGGCCACAATGGAATCCGCCTCCAGCACCGCGGGATAGGCCCCCAGCCGCATGGTGCCGCCGAGATCGGCTTCGCCGGCAACGATCTGTTCTTGATCGGCCATCGTGGAGATCACCGGGTCCGGTGTCTCCGGATCGAACTCCGCCGAGTTGGCCTCGGTGAGACCCACCGAGCGGGCGGCCTCGATCACGATGCACTGCAGGCCCAGGCACAGCCCGAGCACCGGCAGCCCGCGCGCGCGGGCATGGCGGATGGCGCCAATCTTGCCCTCGATCCCGCGGATGCCGAATCCGCCGGGGATCAGGACCCCGTGCACGTCGCCCAGCGCCGCCGCGGCGCCGCTGGCCGTCTCGCAGTCGTCGGAGGCCACCCAGCACATCTCGACTTTTGCGTTGTGTTTGAACCCGCCGGCACGCAGTGCCTCACCCACCGACAGGTAGGCGTCGGAAAGCTCAACATACTTGCCTACCAGCGCAATTCGCACCGTCTCCTGCGGCTCGTGCACCCGGCGCAGCAGGTCGTCCCATTCGGTCCAGTCGACGTCGCGGAATGGCAGATTCAGCCGGCGCACCACATACGCGTCGAGCTCCTCACGGTGCAACACCTTGGGGATGTCATAGATCGACGGCGCGTCGGGGGTGGAGATGACACCGTCGATGTCGACGTCGCACATCAGCGCGATCTTGTCCTTCAGCGCCTCGGGCACGTCGCGATCGCAGCGCAGGATCAGCGCGTCCGGGGTGATACCGATGCTGCGCAGCGCGGCCACCGAGTGCTGAGTCGGCTTGGTTTTGAGCTCGCCGGACGGGGCCAGGTACGGCACGAGCGACACGTGCAGGAAGAACACGTTCTCCCAACCCAGGTCGTGGCGCACTTGCCGGGCCGCCTCCAGAAAGGGCTGCGACTCGATATCGCCGACGGTGCCGCCGATTTCGGTGATGACCACGTCGGGGCGGTTGCCGTCGGCGTCGGGCAGCGCCATCGCCCTGATGCGCCGCTTGATCTCGTCGGTGATGTGCGGGATCACCTGGACCGTGTCGCCGAGGTATTCGCCGCGCCGCTCCTTGGCGATCACGGTCGAATAGACTTGCCCGGTAGTCACATTCGCCGACCCGGACAGATCGCGATCCAGGAAGCGCTCGTAGTGACCGACGTCGAGGTCGGTCTCGGCGCCGTCCTCGGTGACGAAGACCTCGCCGTGCTGGAACGGGTTCATGGTGCCCGGGTCCACGTTGAGGTATGGATCGAGCTTCTGCATCGTCACGTGCAGCCCGCGTGCGGTCAGTAACTGCCCGAGGCTGCTGGCCGTGAGTCCCTTACCGAGCGAGGAGGCGACCCCACCGCTGACAAAGAGGTGCTTGGTGACCGAATGGGGGTGCTTTCGCACTGAGCGACCTCCGTGAAGACGGGCAGGGCTAGCATTTTTTGCTAGTTGGGCCTGCCTAACCCACGGAAACCCACCCTAACATCCGGCACACGAGCGCGCCGGGAACACGCCGTCATGGCGATCGCGAGCGCGGCGCAGCCGGGCGAAGCGGGTCGCCACCATCGGGTTTAGTGGCGATCGCGAGCGCGGCGCAGCCGGGCGAAGCGGGTCGCCACCATCGGGTTTATTGAGGAACTGTTATCGACGTCGCGCCGTGTCCGGTGCCGTATTGCGCGACGTGACCGCCGTTGAGCAGATCGTGCAGGCCCAGGATCGCGGTGATCCGCCCCGGCGCGGTGTCGACGTCGTCGACGGTGCTGATCGAGGCTGCCATCCCGGCATCGGCGCGGGTCACCGCCACGGCGGCGGCGCCCGTCGCCGAGCCGTCCCGGCCGGCGAGCAGCGTGCCGGAGCCGTGCGGGGCCAGCGCCGAGGAGAACCGGGCCACGGTGACCCCCTGGTTGCCGGCGTCTTGCGGAAGCCCGCCTCCGGTGACAACGATCGCGGCGTTGGCCGCGCCGATGTGGTCGGAGGGCTGATAGGTGATGAAGCCGGTGTCGCGCAGCGCGGCCAGCACGGTGTCACGCTGAACATCTTCGACTGCGGGGGTGGGGTTGGGGTTGATCAGCAAGGTGATGCCGAGCAGGTCGCCGGCCTGCGAGCCCTGGTCGACCAGCTTGGTGCTCAGCTGCGCGCCAGCGGGCAGGATGGACGAGTTCACCACGGTGCGTAGCTTCTCCCCCGAGTTGGCTTCGACGAACTCCTGCGTCAGCGCCACCGTGCCGGTCACGGCCCCGCCCGCCTGGCCGATGATTTTTGCCACCGCCGCGACGTCGTCGTCTTTGGCGTCCGGGGTGCGGAAGACCACCACCGTCTTGCCGCCCAGCGCGTCGTGCACCATGCGGCCTACCAGCTGGGTATCGAAATTGTTTGCCGCACTGAGCTTTTCGGTCAGCACGTTCTTCTGGTCGTTGAGCCCGTTGATCTGCGTGTAGAGGTCCCGCTTCTCATCGCGCAGGCTGGACAGCAGGGTGTCCGACAAGAAGCCGGAACCCAGCACAACGCCGACTGCCAGCGCCAGGAAGACGGCCGCCAGTGAGAACGCGTGTTGGCGTAACGAGATCATTCGTCCCCCTAGCTGACCAAGTGCTGCACCCACAGGGAGAAGCGGTTCCAGTAGTCGATGACCCAGTGCAGGACCGCAGTGTCGGTGCGGGACACCCACAGCGCGACGATGACGGCGATCAGCATGGTGAGCGCCAGCAGCGCGATGGCGCCCGCCGAGATGTGGTTGCGGTACAGGGTGGCGACCGCCTTTGAGTCCACCAGCTTCTCGCCCACCCGCAGCCGGGTGAGGAAGGTCGACGGGTTGCTCTGCGCCCGCGTGCGGTCGAAGAACGTCTCGATGTTCGCGGTGTGGCCGGCCGTGACCAGCAGCGCCGCGCCGTGATGATCGGCCAGCAGTAGGGCCAGGTCCATCGCCGACCCCGCGGCCGGGAACGTCATCGCCCCCACACCAAGATCCTGAATTCGTTCCAGGCCCGGCGCGTGGCCGTCGGCGTCGGCGGGCAACACGACCTGGGCACCGCACTTGAGGGCGTCGGTGCTGATCTTGTCGGGGTCGCCGACAATCAGCTGCGGACGATAACCCGCCTTGCGTAACACGTCCGCGCCGCTGCCGACACCGACCAACACGGGTTGGTACTCCTTGATGAACGGCTTGAGGGATTTGAGATCGTCGGAGGCGCTGAACTCCTCGCCGACGAGCAGCACGTGCCGACGGCGCATGTCGACATCGACCTCGGGAATGCCGATGCCGTCGATCAGCAGCGGGCTTTCGCTCTTGATGAACTCGATGGTGTTCCCGGCGAACGCTTCCAGGTGGGCGGACAGGCCGGTCTTGGCTTCGCGCATCAGGTCCGCGATGTCGTGGTCGGTGCGCTCGGTACCGCGGATCAGCCGGCGGTCACCGGAGTACACCCCGCCCTCGTACAGCCGAATCTTGCTGCCGTCCTTAATCTTCTTGAAGACCTCGGGCCCGGTCTCATCGATGAGGGTGACCCCGTTGTTGACCAGCACCTCGGGTCCCATGTTCGGGTAGCGGCCCGATACCGACGGCGATGCGTTGACGACGGCGGCGATGTCGGCCTCCACCAGGGCATCGGCGGTAATGCGGTCAAGATCCAAGACGTCGAGCACCACGATGTCGCCGGGACAGACCCTGCGCAGCAGTCGGTCGATGTTCCGGTCCACCCGGGCGGTGCCGGTGAGACCCGGCCGGGCGGTGTTTCGGGTGAGTAGCCCTGACATCTTCATGGGGGCGATTCTGTCCGCGAAGCGTGACTGGGACGGGGAGGCGCGCCGTAACACCCGTCACAGAAGTTATATAGCGTCACATCTGTCACAGGGCGATAAAGAAGGTCTAACAGCTTGGCTTTGGCTGTCGAATACCGCCGGACTTTAAATACCGTTGACATTCAAATACCGTCAGTATCTAATATCGGGCATGGCGGTGCGACTACGGCGCGCGGAACAAGTTGAGCGCAATCGCGGCGCGGTGCTCGAGGCGGCGCGGCGGGTGTTCATCGAGCGGGGCTACGCGGGCGCGAGCCTGGAGGCCATTGCCGAGGAGGCGGGGTTCTCCAAAGGCGTTGTCTACTCGCAGTTCGGCAGCAAGCCCGATCTATTCTTCGCCCTGTTGGAGCACCGGATCGACGAACGCGCAGCCCAGAACGAGCGGATCGTCGCGAAATCTGCGGGTGTCGACGCCGTGCGCGAGCTCATCCGGGCGGCGAACCGGTATGCCGGGGATTCGGGATGGCCGTATCTGCTCACCGAGTTCCGGGCGCTGGCCATGCGCGATCCTGAGCTGAATCGCCGCTATGCCCAAGCCCATTCACGCACGGTGGAGAGTCTCGCTTCGGCATTGGGCCGCGTGTACGAGGGGGCCGGCGTCGACCCGACCCTGCCGGTCCGTTCACTGGCCGAGTTCTTCCTGGGCGCCGTCGCCGGCATCGCCCTGGAGCGTGCCGCTAACCCGAATGCCTTGCCCGACAACGACGTTGCTGAACTGACCCTGCGCGCGGTGGGCCTGTCATGACTACCACCACCGCGTGGGACCGCTTCCGCGAGGACGTCCGAACCGCGACATTGGCCGGTGCAGCCGAGCAGTTCGAGCGGCTCACGTGGAATTCCGAGCGGATCCATCAGGCTCAGCGCAACGGTCTGCACGCGCTGTTGCTCCATGCCGCCGAGCACTCGCCGTTCCACCGCCGCCGCCTTAACGGCATCGACCTGACCGCCGTTGACCCGGCTGACCTGTCGGCATTGCCGGTGATGACCAAGACGGAGATGATGGACGACCTCGACGAGGTGTTCACCGACCGTCGCCTCCGCAGCGACGAGGTCGATGCGGCCCTGACTGCCAGTGGCGCCCAACCTGTTCCGATTCTCGACGACTACGTCGCGCTGGCTTCCGGCGGCTGCTCGGGACGGCGCGGGCTGTTCGTGTTCGACCGATCGGCGATGACGGCCTACTTCGCCGCGCTGACCCGCGTCCCGATCACAGGCCCGGCAGTGCCCACGTTGGACGTGCCGCACGGGCTGCGCATCGCGCTGGTCGCCGCTCCATCGGCCGTGCACGCCACCGGATTCGGCGCGGCGCTGACGGACGGCGACGGCTGGCCGGCCCGCTACGAATTGGTTCCCGCGACCCTGCCCCTGGCTCAGATCGTCGAGCGGCTCAACACAATGCAGCCGCCCGTTCTCGGCGGATATGCTTCGATGCTGGCCCGGCTTGCCCGCGAGGCACAGGGCGGGCGGCTGCGGATCACGCCGGCGCAGATCACTTCGTCGAGCGAGACCATGCTCCCTGAGATGCGCTCGCTGATCATCGACGCGTTCGGGGTGCCCGTTGTGGACTGCTTCGCCTGCACCGAGGGACTGGTCGGCAAGACCGCGGGCGGCGACGACATCTTCACGTTGAACACCGACATGTGCATCGTCGAGCTGGTCGGCGCCGACAACCGGCCGGTTCCGCCTGGAGTCGCGTCGGCCAAGGTACTGGTCACCAACCTGACCAACCTGGCCCAGCCGCTGATTCGCTATGAACTCAACGACGTGTTCGTCCGCCAGCCAGATGCTGCCGCTCACGGATACCTCCGGGCCCGGGTGCAGGGGCGCAGTGACGACGTGCTGCGCTATTCCAGCGCGGAAGTCCATCCGATTGTGATCCGGTCGGTCATGGTCAAATCTCCCGATGTCGTTGACTACCAGGTGCACCAAACACCCAGCGGCATAGATGTATTCGCCGTCGCCACGGACAGCCTCGACGTCGACGACCTGGCTCTGCAGCTGCGGCGGGCGTTGGCCGGCGCCGGGTTGGGCAGCGCGCATGTCGCCGTCCAACGCGTGGAGGGGCTCGAACGCCAGGCCGCCAGCGGAAAGCTGCGCCGCTTCGTTCCGCTTCCGGCCGGGTAGTGGCGAGGGTGCGTAGATGTACACGTTCGACGGCGTGTCGGCGTACAGACACGCACGCTCGCGGAGCTCAGGGCCGCTCGCTCTGTGCTGTCTCCAAGAGTTCGCGGGCGTGTGCGCGGCCACTGTCGGACTCCCCTAGCCCGGCCAGCATCCGGGCCAGCTCGGCGACCCGGTCGTCGCCGGTGAGGCGTCGCACCCCGCTGGCCCCGCCTTTGCCGGTGCTGTGCACGGTGAGATGCACGTCGGCGTAGGCCGCGACCTGCGGCAGGTGCGTGACCACGATGACCTGATGGGTGCGGGCCAGCTTCGACAGCCGACGCCCGATCTGCACCGCCGCCCAGCCGCCGACGCCTGCGTCGACCTCGTCGAACACCATCGTGGTCCCGGCCGACGAGGCCGACAACACCACTTCCAGCGCCAGCATCACCCGGGACAACTCGCCACCGGACGCGCTCTTGGCCAACGGCAGCACCGTTATGCCGCGGTGCGCCGCGAAGCCGAACTCGACCTGGTCGATGCCGTCCCCGCCGGCCCGGGCCAGCTCACCCGAAGGCAGTGCCAGCGCCGCGTCGTCCTGATCCGCCGCGAGATCGGTGGTCACCGAAATGGTGAATTCGGCATCGGCCATCGCCAGGCCGGAGAGCTCCGCCGTCACCTCCTTGGCCAGCTTTTTGGCCGCCTTGCGGCGAATTTTACTGAGATCGGTTGCGGCTTGGGCTAATTCGGCTCCAAGGTCATCGACCCGACGTTGCAGCACAGCCAAACCTCCTTCGGAGACGTCGAGTTGGGCCAACCGTGCACGCGAGTCGACCGCCCAGCGCAGCACCCCGTCGATGTCCGCGGCGTACTTGCGGGTCAACGTCCGCAGCTGGGCTTGACGGGCCAACTTGGATTCCAGCGCACTGGCATCGGTCGGGAGCTCGTCCAGATAGTCGCGGAGCTCGCGGCCCGCGTCGGCGACCACCGCCAGCGCCTCGCCGACCTGCGCCGCCAACGCCTGCAGCTTGGCGTCGTCGGTCGATTCCAGTGCGGCCCTTGCCTTTCCCAAGCTGTCGGTGGCGCCGAGTTCGTCGCCGGCTAGCGCGGCGCGCGCGGTGGCGGCGGCCTCGCGCAGTGTGTCCAGCTCGGAGAGCCGGACGATGTCGGCCACCAGGGTGTCGTCTTCGCCGGGTTGCGGCTCCACGGCGTCGATTTCGTTGAGCGCGAACTGCAGGCGATCTGCTTCCTGGGCGAGTTCGCGGGCCCGGTTGCGACGGTCAATCAGGTCGCGCCGCGCCGACATCCACGCGTCGCGCAGTTTGCGGTAACGCTCGCACGCCGGGCCTGCGGCGGCGAAGCGATCCAACGCGCCGCGCTGCTCCTCGGGCCGCATCAACCGCAATTGGTCGTTCTGTCCGTGCAGGGTGAGCAACTCGGTGGTGAAACCGCTCAGCGACTTGGCGGGCACACTGCGGCCACCGAGGTAGGCGCGCGAAGGTCCGTCGCGGCTGACCGAGCGCAACGCGATCACACTGCCGTCCTCGTCGCGTTCCGCGCCGGATGCGTCCAGGATCTCGTCGAGTCCGGCACCCGTCGCGTCATCGAGATCGGTTGTGGTGAAACGGCCTTCGACCACCGCTCGGTCCGCCCCGGACCGGACGCGGGTGGCGTCGGCGCGGGCGCCGCCGAGTAGGTGCAGCCCGGTCACCACCATCGTCTTGCCGGTGCCGGTCTCGCCGGTCAGCACCGTCAGGCCGCGGTCGAACTCGGCGGTCGCAACGCTGATCGCGCCCAGCGACTCGATGCGGATTTCAGTCAGCATCAGTCGAAACGCCGTTTACTTTCCCCGCCAACCGGTTACCGGCAACCGGAATTTGCGTACCAAGCGATCGGTGAACGGCGCACTGTCCAGGCGCGCCCACTTGACCGGTGTGCCGCACCGCGTTACCTCCAGCCGTCCGCCGGCCGGGATGAGCATATCGCGGCGGCCGTCGCAGAACACCAGCGCGTCGTTTCCGCCCGCCTCGATCTCGATGGCGATCATCGCCTCGGGACTGGTGACCATCGGCCGGCCGAACAAGGCGTGAGCGTTGTTGGGTACCACCAGGATCGCTTCCAGGTCCGGCCACAACACCGGGCCGCCCGCCGAGAACGCGTAGGCGGTGGATCCGGTCGGCGTGGCCACCAACACGCCGTCGCAGCCGAAGGTGGACACGGGGCGACCGTCGATTTCGACGACCACACCCAACACGCCCAGTCGCGGACCCTTTTCCAGGCTGGCTTCGTTGAGCGCCCAGCCCCGCTCGATGATTTTGCCCCGGTGGCGCACAACGATATCCAGCGTCAGTCGCTCCTCGACGCGGTAGTCGCGAGCGATGACGTGCTCGAGCACCGTTTCGATGGCCTCCGCCTCGGCCTCGGCCAGAAACCCGATCCGCCCGAGGTTGACGCCGAGCACCGGAATGCCGGCGTTGCGGGCCAATTCGGCCGCCCGCAGGAAAGTACCGTCGCCGCCGAGAACCAGCACCAGCTCGCAGCCCTCGGCGGCGTTTGGGTCGGCGTCGACCACCTCGATCTCGACGCCGAGGACACGCATGTCGTCGGGAGCCAGGTGTAGCGATCCCCGGTCGACCGCCTCGGCGGACAGTACTCGAAGCGCAATTCCCTTGTCACCCAATACTTTTTCCACCCGCCGCGCGGTCTCGGTCGCTTCATCGCGCCCGATGTGGACCACCAACAGGATGGTGCGTTCGCTGGTCACTGCGGACCCTCCCGAACGGCGCCCTGCACCGCGTCGACCAACCCGTCCGCGGATAGCGCCCGATCGGTTTCGGCGCGCAGCCACAGAAAGTATTCGACGTTGCCGGATGGGCCCGGCAGCGGGCTTGCCGTGACATCCACGGCGTGCCACCCGAGCTCGCCGGCCCGCCGTGCGACGCGCAACACCGAATCGGCACGCATCACCGGGTCGTGAACCACCCCGCCGGGGCCGACCTGGCCCTTCCCCACCTCAAACTGCGGCTTCACCATGGGAACGATATCCGCGTCGGGCGCGGCACATCCAGCCAGCGCCGGTAACACGGTGGCCAGCGAGATGAACGACAGGTCGGCCACCACCAGGTCGACGTGCCCGCCGATCGTCTCGGGCGACAAATCACGAGCGTTGGTCCGCTCCACCACCACCACCCGAGGATCGGAGCGCAGCGACCAGGCCAGCTGGCCGTAGCCCACGTCGGCGGCGACCACCTCGGTCGCCCCGCGGTCCAGCAGAACTTCGGTGAACCCACCGGTCGACGCGCCGGCGTCCAGGCAGCGGCGGCCCTCGACGGAAATCCCGAAGGCATCCAGCGCCCCGATGAGTTTGTGCGCTCCTCGCGACACCCAGCTGCGTTCGTCGTCGGTCACCGTGAGCGCCGACGTCACGGCGACCGCGGTGGCCGGCTTGACCGCCGGCAGGCCGTCGATGCGCACCTTGCCGGCGCCGATCAACTCCGCGGCCTGCTGACGGGACCGGGCGAGGCCGCGCCGCACCAGCTCGGCGTCAACGCGGGCACGGCGGGACATGCGCGCACTCAGCTCTTCTCGGCCGATTCCAGGGCGCGTAACAGCACGTCGTGTGCCTCGGAAAGGCGGCGCGCCATCTGTTCCAGGTCAGCGAGGGACGGGGCGTTTTCCGCCCCGCTTTCGATGTCGGCGACATCTGGCAGCTGCGCCAGCAGGGCATCGATTTCGGCGCGAATCTGATCAGGATCGGTAGTCATTGCGTCCTTACGCTAGTCACCGCTTGGCCGTTAGCAAGCGGCGCCGCACCCGGCGAGTCACATAGATCGGCCGACAGCGTCAACACACCGCCAGATGGGTATGTAAAAGCATGCGTATCACCTCTTTCACTGCGACGCTCGGCATGGCCGGCGCCGTCCTGCTGATCGCCCCGGTGCTAGGGGCTTCGCCGGCGCAGGCTGACATCAGCGGTTACCGCCGTTGCATTGGAGCAAGCACTGCCGGACTCCCGCTGCGGGAACCCGACCCACTCAGTCTGCAGCTTGCCGGCCAGATCAAGCAGGAGCTCAACTCCGGTGTTTCCCCTGCTGCGGAAGCCCAGCGAGTAGCGCAGACTGGCTTTGACCAGCACGCCGCCAATGCGGTGGTGCAGTGTGTCATTCAGAACTACCCATAAGATCCCAGCGGCGCAGCGCGTCGCGTGCCTCGTCGTCGCCGGCCTCGACACGCGGTGACGAGTCTGCGCTCCACAGCGCGTGGGCGACCGCGCGAACGATCGACAGTCCGTCGCCGTCATCCCTGCCGTTGGCGCTGACGTTGATCGCGCGATCGCCGACCTTGATCCGCCAGCCCGGTTGCGGCCCCACCTCGAGCGCCTTGCCGTCCTGGTGCAGCGACCGCAAGTCGTGGCCGATGTAGGTGGGACGCTGTGCGGGCCCGGCGCATACCGCGTCGCGCGCGGTGCTGACCCCGGTGAGCACCATCAAGCTGGGCAGCCCGGCGTTGTTGGCGCCCTCGATGTCGGTGTCCAACCTGTCGCCGATCACCAACGGCGCACGGAAATCGCCGCGGGCCACCGCATCCGTCATCAGTTGGCGCCCCGGCTTGCCCGCCACTTGTGGTTCGGCGCCGGTCGCCGCGCGCAGGGCTGCCACCAACGACCCGTTCCCGGGCAGCAGACCGCGCTCGGTGGGCAAGGTGGGATCGACGTTGGCCGCCACCCACACTGCCCCGGCTCGGATGGCCAGCGCGGCCTCGGCAAGATCGGGCCAGCCGATGGTCATGGACAGGCCCTGCACGACGGCAACCGGGTCGTCCTCGAATTTGCGCACGGGACGCAGTCCGACCGCGGCGATCTCGTTGGCCAGAGCATCGGTGCCCACGATCAAGACCGGCGACTCCGCGGGCACCTGGCCGGCGAGCAGGTGCGCCGCGCTCTGGGCGCTGGTGACGACATCGGTAGCGCTGGCGGTGAAGCCGAGGTCACACAGGTGCGCCGCGACCTCGTCGGCGCTGCGGGAGGCATTGTTGGTGACGAACAGTTTGCGGCCGCCCGCATCATCGAGCGCCTCAACGGCGCCCTCGGTGGGCCGATGCCCGCGAAACACAGTCCCATCCAGATCGACCAGCAGGCAATCATATTGCTGTGCAAGGCTTTTCACGGTGCCTCTGCCGTACCCAGCTCTTCCACCCGGTCTTCGGCGTCGGTCACGCCTTCGACATCCGCGCCGGCCGAGCGCAGAAACCACTGCAGCGCCTCATCCTCGCGGCCGAGCGCCAGCAGCGTGTCGGCGTAGACGTAGAACAGCCGCGCAGCCGTCGAACCGGTGCGGTTGGGATCCAGCTGCGGCGTGGACAGGATCGCTAACGCCTGCTCCAGCTGCCCGAGATCGGCGCGGGCACCGGCGGTGACGATGCGCAACTCGTCGGCGTCATCGCCGGAGAGCTGGGCCGCCTCGGGTCCACGGGCCAGATCGATCGCCCGCTCCGGACGGCCAAGGCCCCGTTCACAATCGGCAATCAACGCGAGCAGAGCGGACTTGCTGCCCATTCTGCGAGCGGCACGCAATTCGGAAAGCGCCTGGGCCCAATCGCCGCTGTGGTACGCCGCGATTCCGACGGCTTCGCGAATCGCGGCGATCCTGCTGGCCCGGGCCCGCGCGGCGCGGGCGTGGCGCAGGGCCGCTTCCGGGTCGTCGTCGAGCAATTGCCCGGCCGCGACCAGGTGCCGTGCCACCGCGTCTGCGGTGGCACGGTCCAAGGTGCTCAGCTCGCGCCGGACCTCGGGCGCCAGCTGCCTGGCGTCGACATCCTGCGGTATCGGGGGACCGTCGGATCCCGCGACGCCCTGCGGCTGCGCTGAGCGCGCCCGGCCGGGGCCTGACCAGCGGCCCTCGCGCTCGGTGCGCGGGCCGCGACCCTGAGAGCCTCGGGAGCCGCCGGAGCCGGACGACGAACGCGGACGCCGCTCACCGCCCCGACCCTGCCTGTCCTCGACCACCCCGTAGAGGTTACGGGACGCTAGGCCGGCAGCCGATTGGAGAACAGCGGCGCCAGAACCGCTGGACAATACGTCCCGATCGCGATCAGGGTGAACACCCCGGCCGCCTCGTGGGAGATTCCGCTGTTGTCGGCCACTCGGGCCACGATCGAGTCGAACGATTCGCCGGGCTGAAATAGCAGCGGGCACACCGACTCACCCAGCGCCGTCGCGGCCGCCGGTTCGTTGTACGGAACCCCGGCGTTGGTCAGGGCCGCCAGAAATGTGTTGCCCATGATGTCTGCGCGGATGGGTGCCGCGAGCACAGCGGCCGCCGCAGCCAAGCCCGCGGTCAATGCAACGGAACGAAGGACTGGGCGAAACATTGTGACAACAGTGGTTCAAAATAGTCACAGCGACAACACGGTCCGGTAAAGGTTTGCGCACTAAAGCGTTTTGCTATGCGACTCGCTCGATACCCGCGATATTGCGCTTGCCGCGGCGCAGCACCAGCCAGCGACCGTGCAGGAAGTCCGAATCGCGCGGCGCCCATTCTTCGCTGTCGACCCGGACGTTGTTGACGTAAGCGCCGCCCTCTTCGATCGTGCGCCGCGCCGCGCCCCGGCTGGCCGACAAGCCGCTGGCCACCAGCAGGTCGACGATGCCGTCGGGTCCGCCGGGCTTGAGCTCGGCGACCGCCGCTTCGCGCAGCGCCGCGGCTAGCGTCGACTCGTCGAGACGGTCGAGTTCACCGCGGCCGAAAAGCGCCTGGCTGGCATGCTCGACCGCGGCGTTCGCCTCTTCTCCATGCACCAGCACGGTGAGCTCGGCGGCGAGCCGGCGCTGGGCCGCACGCTGCTGCGGGCGCTCGGCCGTGGCCTGTTCCAGCTCGGCCACCTCGTCGGCCGAAAGGAAGGTGAACCAGCGCAGGTAGCGGATCACATCCGCGTCGGCGGTGTTGACGAAGTACTGGTACCAGGCATACGGGCTGGTGAGCTGAGAGTCCAGCCACAGGCTGCCGCCGCCGGTGGATTTGCCGAATTTGGTGCCGTCGGCCGCGGTGACCAGCGGCACGGTGAGCGCGTGCACCGCGGCGCCCAGTTTCTGGCGCACCAGGCGGACCCCGGCGATGATGTTGCCCCACTGATCGGACCCGCCGATCTGCAGCGCGCAGCCGTGCCGCTGGCGCAATTCGACGTAGTCGTTGGCCTGCAGCAGCATGTAGCTGAACTCGGTGTAGGAGATTCCCTCCCCCTCCAGGCGCCGCCGGATGGTGTCGCGATCCAGCATCACGTTCACCGAGAAGTGCTTTCCGAGATCGCGCAGGAACTCGATCGCCGACAGCTGGCTGGTCCACTCCAGGTTGTTCTCCACGATCGCGCCGGTCGGTGAGTCATCAAAGTCGACGAAACGCTCCAGCTGCCCGCGGATCCGCTCGGTCCAGTCGGCGACGGTGCCGGCCTCGTTGAGCGTGCGCTCACCCACGTCACGCGGGTCACCGATCATGCCGGTGGCGCCGCCCGCGAGCACGATGGGACGGTGCCCGGCGCGTTGAAACCGCCGAAGCGTCAGCAGCGGCACCAGGTGCCCGGCATGCAGGCTGGGCGCAGTCGGGTCAAAGCCGGCGTACACCGTCATCGGCCCCTTTTGCGCTTCGGCCGCCAGCGCATCGAGGTCGGTGGACTGCGCGATCAATTCGCGCCAGCCGAGCTCGTCGAGGATCATGACCGAAGAGTCTTCCAGAGCGGCGCCTACGCGCATTCGGAGGAGGTCGAAGGCTATGCGACCGGCAAACTATGTCATCGCCTCCACTCCTCGTTCAGGCAGTTCGCTTTTGGCTGCCGGCCTCGTCGCAACGGGGGTGGCCGGGCGGCCCGAAGAGTACTTCACGTCCGACTACCTGGGGGCGTACAAGCAAGATCTGAAACTGCCCCCGCATTGCTCATGGCCCGAATATCTGACGAAGGTCATGACCTTCGCGGCGACCGAGAACGGCGTTCGAGGTGTCAAAATTCATTGGCGCCACGTCGTCTCGCTCGCGCGGGCGTTGGGTTTCCGTGGCGACCCGGGCGTCGTTCTCGAGGCACTCTTTCCCGGGGCAGTTTTCGTCAACATCGTCCGTGCGGATCGGCGCGCGCAGGCCATATCGCTGTTCCGCGCCGAGACCACCGGCGAGTGGTTTCGTTCTATCGGCTCGTCGGCGAAGCTGCGCCCGTGGGGGCTCTACCTGACGCGGCCCGCCCCCGAGTCGGCCGCAGCCGAGCTCAATCGCTTGGCACCGACACATGAGCAGATCGTCGCGATGGAACGCAGTCTCGACGCCGAGCAGGCCGCGTGGATCAATCACTTCACTAGTCGGCGTCTCAAAGTCCTGACGGTCCGATACGAAGACCTCGACGCGAACTATCGCGGTGAGATCGCGCGAGTCCTGGAGTTCCTGGGCGCTGATCCGGGGCACGCCGCCGGCCTGCCCCCACCTCCGCTCGCGCGTCAGTCCGACCACATCAATGACCACTGGCGGCGACTGATAGACCAGGAGCAGCGTTAGTCGCTCTCACCCGGCGCCGGGGCCCGAGGGCTGCGGCGGTAGGCGGAGACTTCCGGTCGTCCCGCGAGCCAGAACCGCCAGGGCCGGTCGGCGGCCTGGCTGACCCCGACCCGGGGACCGGAGGCGGCGGTCAGCGGAGCGTTCAATTCCAGAGCTACCGGGCTGACGGGATCGAACAAGTCAATCCCGTTGTCGGCCATGGTGATTCCTAAGGCCGAGCACAAGTTACCCGGACCGCGTGCCAGCGCCGCCGCGCGGACCAACTCACCGCGCCGCGCGCGTGCGACATCCGTACCGTCCTCGATCACTGCGGCCCGCAACAACACCGCCGCGGCGACGCCGTCGGGCGCGCAGGACACATTGGCGCACACGTGAATGCCGTGGCTGCGGTAGGTATACAGGCGCCCGGGCGGCCCGAACATCACCGCGTTACGGCCACTGAGACCGCGATACGAGTGGGCCGACGCGTCCGGCCACGGGCCATCGGGAACCCCGCCGTAGGCCTCGACCTCGACCACGATGGCGCGCACGCCGCGACCGACGAGGGTCGCGCCGAGCAACCGATGCGCCGCCGCGACAGGGTCGACCAACAACTCGTCAGCAACCACCCAGCGAACCTACCGGGACGACGGACGTGGCAGTATGCCGACCGTCGAAGGAGACCACGTCATGCATACGATCGACCCCGCCGCTACCGCCTGGCTACTGGCCAGCACCGCACTGGTCCTGCTGATGACCCCGGGCCTTGCCATCTTCTACGGCGGCATGGTGCGCACCACCGGCGTGCTGAACATGATCATGATGAGCTTCATCTCGATCCCACTGGTCACGGTGGCGTGGCTGCTGGTCGGCTACAGCATCGCGTTCTCCGACGACGCGGCGGGCGGGGTCATCGGCGACCTGCAACACGTCGGGATGCTCGGCATCGGCCCCAACACCTTGCGCGGAGTCGTTCCCGAACTGCTGTATGCCACCTTCCAGTTGGGGTTCGCGATCGTCACGGCGGCACTGGTCAGTGGCGCGATCGCCGACCGCGCCAAGTTCGCGGCCTGGATGGTCTTCGTTCCGGCGTGGGCGATCGCCGTGTATTCGGTTGTCGCGCACTGGGTATGGGGGCCCGGCGGCTGGCTGGCCAAGCTGGGCGTGCTCGACTACGCGGGCGGTCTCGTCGTCGAGATCGTCTCCGGGTCTTCTGCTTTGGCCCTGGCGCTGGTGCTCGGGCCCCGCATCGGATTCAAGAAAGACTCCATGCGGCCGCACAATCTGCCGTTTGTGTTGCTCGGTGTCGGGCTGCTGTGGTTCGGCTGGTTCGGGTTCAACGCCGGTTCCGCGTTGGCCGCCAACGGAACCGCCGCTGCCATCTTCCTCAACACGCTCGTCGCCGGCTGCCTGGGCATGATGGGCTGGCTCTCGGTCGAGCAGATCCGTGACGGCAGGCCCACGACGTTCGGCGCCGCATCCGGTGTGGTCGCCGGCCTCGTCGCTATCACGCCGTCATGCGGAACCGTCAACACGCTCGGATCGGCGGTCGTCGGCTTGGCCGCCGGTATCGCCTGCTCGTTCGCGGTGGGCGCGAAATTCCGCTTCAACTACGACGATTCGCTCGATGTGGTCGGCGTGCACTTCGTCGGCGGCGTGGTCGGCGTGCTGTTGATCGGACTTTTCGCGACGGCCGTCATGACGTCGGGCCCGCAGGGCCTCTTCTACGGAGGTGGCCTCGCCCAGCTGGGAAAGCAGGCGCTGGCGGCTGTCGTCGTCGCGCTCTACGCGTTCACGGTGTCGTTAATTCTCGGCAAGCTGATCGACCGGGTGATGGGCTTCCGGGTCAGCGCCCAAGACGAAACCACCGGTGTCGACTTCACTCAGCACGCCGAAACCGCCTACGCCGAAGGCGTGCACGGCCACCTCTCGACGCGGCGCCCGGGATCCGACGACCGCTGAGCCTGATCGGGCGTCAGCCTGCTGGCAGCTTGAGCACAAACCCCTGGGCGTCATCCTTCTCCCAGGGCAGGTTCGCTCCCGTTGCCCGGTGCCCTATGCGCCCACGCCTTGACAAGTCCGTCCTAAGGGCGAATTATTCATCTCATGATGACTTCATCGCGTGATGAATTAATCTCGGGCCGCCACGAACCGGCGATCAGCATCGAGCACCTGCGCGTGATCCGGGGTAAACGCCCAGCTCTGCACGATTTCTCGGTGAACATCGCGCGGGGCAGCATCACCGGGCTGCTCGGCCCGTCCGGCTGCGGCAAGACCACCCTGATCCGGTGCATCGTCGGCTCCCAGATCGTGACGTCGGGAACGGTCACCGTGCTCGGCAAACCGGCCGGCTGCGCCGACCTGAGGCACCGCGTCGGTTACCTGCCGCAGGACCCGACAATCTACAACGATTTGCGGATCGTCGACAACGTTCGTTACCTTGCGGCGCTGTACGGATTCGACGGCAAGGCCGCGGATTCGGCGATCGAGCGGGTGGGGCTGACGGATCATCGAACGGCGTTCTGCGGCAACCTCTCCGGAGGTCAGCGCACCCGGGTGTCGCTGGCCTGTGCGCTGGTTTGCGAACCCGAGCTGCTGGTGCTGGACGAGCCTACGGTCGGGTTGGATCCCGTTCTGCGGGTGGATCTTTGGGAGCAGTTCACCGAGCTGGCCCGGGGCGGCACCACGCTACTGGTCTCCAGCCACGTGATGGACGAAGCCGACCACTGCGCCGACCTGTTGCTGATGCGCGAAGGCAGCCTGGTTGCCCATGCCACGCCGGCCCAACTACGAGAGGACACCGGATGCACGTCACTGGAGGACGCGTTTCTGTCCATGATCAAACGCAGCACGATGCGCCAAGCCGGATGAATCCGGCGGGCTTCGTCAAGCCCTACGCCGCGACCACGACGCGGATCTTGCGCCAGCTGGCCGCCGATCATCGCAGCATCGCGATGATCCTGCTGGTACCCGTGTTGGTGATCACGTTGATGTACTTCATGTTCCAAAACGCTCCGCACCGCCCCGGCACCCCGGCCCCGTTCAACAACGCCTGCCTGATTCTGCTGGGTCTGTTCCCGCTTTTCGTGATGTTCATCATCACGGCGATCACCATGCAGCGGGAAAGAGCGTCGGGAACGCTGGAGCGCATCCTGACCACTCCCCTGCGCCGGCTCGACCTGCTGATCGCCTATGGCACGGCGTTCTCGGTAGCCGCTGCGGCGCAAGCCATTTTGGCGTGCGTCGTGTCGTTTTGGTTGCTGGGTTTCGATACCGCGGGCAGCCCGATGTGGGTCTTCGTGATCGCCATCGTCAACGCCGTATTGGGTGTCGGTTTGGGGTTGTTGTGTAGCGCGTTCGCACGCACGGAGTTTCAGGCCGTGCAATTCATCCCGTTGGTGATGGTGCCCCAGCTGCTGCTGGCCGGCATCATCGTGCCTCGGGCATTGATGCCACACTGGCTGCAATGGATCAGCAACGTCATGCCCGCCAGCTACGCGCTGGAGGCGCTCCAACAGGTGGGGGCGCACCCGCAACTGACCTACATCGCGGTGCGCGACATCGTGGTCGTCCTGGGCTTCGCGCTCGCGGCGCTCTGCCTGGCCGCGGCGACGCTGCGGCGACGGACGCCGTAGCAGCGGGTCGCCACGGAGGGCCCTAGCGTGACAGCCACCAATACCGGATCCCGGCGGCGCGGCCGACCGGCCGGGAGTTCGGATACCCGCGAGCGGATCCTGTCTAGCGCGCGAGAGCTGTTCGCGCGCAACGGTATCTCGAACACATCGATACGCGCGGTGGCCGCGGCGGCGGGTGTGGATTCGGCGCTGGTGCATCACTACTTCGGTACCAAGGAAAAGCTGTTCGCTCAAGTCGTTCACATCCCGATCGACCCGATGGACATCATCGGCCCGTTACGCGAGGTGCCCGTCGAGGAGCTCGGCTACCGGCTGCCGTCAATGTTGTTGCCGCTGTGGGACTCCGAGGTGGGAACGGGATTCCTCGCCGCGCTGCGCTCGATGCTGGCCGGCAACGAGGTCAACCTGTTCCGGACCTTCATTCAGGACATCATCGCGGTGGAAGTGGGGACCCGCGTTGATAATCCCCCGGGCAGCGGGATCGTCCGCATCCAGTTCGTCGCGTCGCAGCTGGTGGGTGTGGTGATAGCCCGTTACATCCTGGAACTGGAGCCGTTCGCGTCGCTGCCGCCCGAGCAGATCGCGAAGACGATCGCGCCCAACCTGCAGCGTTATCTCACCGGGGATCTGCCGGACGGCCTTGTGCCATGAAGCGGGCGTGCTCGTCGTCGTCGACGTCGCGGGCCTCGTCGATCAACAGCACCGGGATGCCGTCGTCGATGCGGTAGGCACGCCGCAGCCGCGGGTTGTAGAGCAGCTCGTTATCTACCAGGATCAGCGGTCCACGGTCGGCCGGGCACACCAGGATGCTCAGCAGGGATTCGTCAAGCATTGGTGCGCTTGTTCCCCCCGGTCAGCTCGGCACGCGCGGTCGGGGTCAGGCGCCCGAATTCATTGCTGGCTGCGTCGAAATACCATGCCTGCCGCGCCGATTTGGGAATCCCGGCCGCACGCAGCGCACTGACGGTGGGGCGGTACGTCGCGCTCAACGTCATCTTCGGGCAGACGTGCACGATGTCAGGCCCCAGCCCGACGGGCATGCTGGCGACGGCCTCGGTCAAATCGGCGGCCGTGATCGTGGCGCCGGGCAACAGCGTCAGCGCCGACACTGCCAACTGGCGGCCATTCACCGACACGTCGTAGGTCACCGCGAGATCGACGCCGTTGATCAAGCCGAGCGCGTCGGTGACCGGCTCGGCATAGACCAACCCCCGCGGGGTGCGGATCACCGACCCCCGCCTGCCCATCAGCCAGTAATTCCCGTCGGCGTCGCGGCGGAACAGGTACTCGGTCGATATCCAGGTGTCGCCCGGCGCGAACACGCCGCGTTTCACCGACGCGGTCGGATCGATCGGCCCGTTGGACTGCGCGAGCAGCACCCCGGTCTGGTTGACCTCGGCGATCTGGACGAAGCCGCGCTCGTCCTCCAGGATCAGGTCCCGCTCGGCGTCGTACGCGGCAAGCTCGACGCGTCCGGCGCCGGGCAGCGGGCGGCCCTTGCAGCCGATCCTGGCGCCGGACACGTTGGCCAGCACCGCCTGTCCGTCGGTGGTGGCGAAGAACTCGACGACGCGCGCGGGCGCGAACGCGTCGACAACCCGCTCCCACAGCCCGGTCGGCATACCCGAGCCGATGAACAGTCGCACCGGATGATTTCCCTGCAGCGCGAACGCCGGATCGTCGACGACGTCGCGCAGCATCGCCCAGGTGTAGGACACCACGGTGACGCCGTACTGGCGCACCTCCTTGACGAAGCGGTCCCGGTCCAGGCCGCGGGACAGCGCGATGCGGGTTCCGCCGACGACGGCGCCGCCCAGGCTGACCAGCAGCGCCGACTCGTGGTGCAGCGGCGTCAAACAGTAGACGGTGTCTTTGCGGTCCAGGGCAGCCGTCGAGGCGGTCCCGAAGGCCGACACCGCCCAGCGGTAGTTGGTGATCTGCTTGGCCACCAGTTCCCCGCCCGCCGCGCTGAATGCGATGAACGCCAGATCCCGTGCCAGCGCGGGGTTGGGGCGATACCACGCGGGCAGCTCCACCAGGTCGGGGTCGATCTGCTCCATGTCGATGATCCGGCCCTGCTCGGCGGCGTCTTCCGACAGGTGCAGGTCACGCACCTCGCCGCCACCACCCAGCACCAGGATCTGGGCCTGCAGTTTTAGCGCGGCGTCGAGGTTGGTGGGGTCGGTCATGATCTCCGACACTCCCCCGAGCCGGACCGACTCGGCCAGATCGGCCTCCGGCCGCATCACCACCGCGATGGCGCCCAGCCGGGACAGCGCGGCGATCGCGACCAGCGCGCTGGGACGCGTCTCCATCAACACGCCCACCCGGTCGCCCTGCCGCACTCCGACCTCGATCAGGCCGCGCACGACGTTGTTGATGCGTCGGTTGACGGCCTCGTAGGTGTGCACGCGGCCGTCGAACAAGAGGAATTCGCCCTGCGGTGCGTCGTGCGCCTGCTCCTCGATGATGCGGCCCAGCGAGATCCGGGTGTGATCGTTGATCTGTCCCAGCCGGGCCAGTCGCGGCAACGTCCGGGCCGTCTCGATTGCGAGCGTCCGCATCGATTTGTTGGCCGCGACGACCGCGCCGACCGCACCCCGGGCCGCCGCGACCGTCGCCTCGGAGAACTCGCCCAAGCCGTGCGCCAGGCGGGAGCTGAATGCCACCCCGCTGTCGGTGTGCTCCTCCGACTGGTCGGCCATCAGGTCGATGTTGGCCGGCTTGTCGCCGCCGGTGGACAGCCAGCGCACCCACTCGGCCACGGTCGGCCAACTCTCCTTGGCCGCCCTGGATCCCACGACGAGGCCGAAATGCCCTGTGCGGATCAGATATTCGAACACCTCGGCGTTCGGCGCCGCCCGCCGGATACCACGCACGGCCGCGGGCTGGCCGATGTCGTCGACCTCGCCGACGAACGCCAGTATCGGGCAGGTGATGTCGGTGAGCGTCACCAGCTGTCCGTTGACGGCGAAACCGCCTGTCATCATTCGGTTGTGGGCGATGAACTGCTTGAGCAGTTCAGAAATCGCCGGGCCCGACCACGCGATCCAGCCTTCGGACTCCAGGAACCGGCGTTGCTGTTCGCGCGGCAACAGGGCCTCGCGGTCGTGTAGCTGGCGCACGAAGTCGACCCGGGCCTTGGCCGTTTTGAGCGGATCCATCATCTGGAAACCGGTGCGCGCCAACCAGCTTGGAATGTTCAGCCGGGTGAAGACGTGATCGGCCATGAAGTCGGCAATGGCGGGAGCCATGTTTGGGGGTAGCCCCATGGGCAGCGCGGCCAGGGTGTCCACCGGCGAGCCGAACGCCACGATGCTGGCGAGGTTCTTCGAACGCCGGTACGCCGCGACCTGATAGCACCACATCCCGCCCTGCGAGTATCCGACGAGGTGCACGTCCTGCCCGGTCGCGTCCTTCACCGTGTCGATGGCCTGATCGAGCGCGACGATGTGGTCGGCCAGAGTGCGCCGCATCCCGCCCTCGATCTTGTCGGGCGAACCGAAGTCGATGACCCAGGGGTCCAGGCCGCTGGCGTGCAGGATCCCCACCGCCCCGTCCTCGCGGGTGACGTCCCACATGTCGGCCGACATCATCATCGGATGCACCATCAGCACCGGCGGACCAACCTTCGGCTGGCCGCGCCGGCTGTCCGGCGGGAAGTACCGTTTGAGCTTGTACATCGGGACGCTCTCGACGAGCTGGGACGGCGAGGGCACACTGCCCGTTTCCAGGCCCCCCAGCCGTAAGACTTCCAGCCCGTTCTGCGCCGTGGCCACTAGACGCTCGATCGGTCGGGTGACCATCGAAAAATTGAGATCCACCGCTGCTCCCTGCATGCATCCGTACAGCTTGGACATCATGGCACATCGGCGCGCCGGGTGGTTTTGAGCAGGGAGTTTGTCAGTTGGCGCCGCGCGCCGAGCGTGAACTCATGGCCGGATTTCGGCCGATTTTCCGCCATGAGTGCACGTTCGGCGCGATTACGGTGTTCCCGAGCACATGAAGGGGAACCCGCACCATGGCTTCTTCAACGCTTCCGGCGGCGGTGGACCATCTCCCTCCCAAACAGCCGGGGAAGCGTTTCCATGCCCCCACACGACGCCGTACCAGGTGTGGCATTGACTCTTGTCCCAGTTGACACCTGACGGGCACCCGCGACCGGTCTGTGGGTGCAGTCCGCCGCTCTCATCTCCCGGGCAACACTTGTATGGCCCGGAGGCTCCGGGCGGCACGGGATCTGCCTGGGCGGTTGCCAGGCTGAACCCCATTCCGGTGATCGCGGCGCCCGACAGTAGCGCCCCGGCGAAGATCGTCTTCAGGGTGCGTGAGGTGTTCATAATGCCTTCCTTTCGGCCTTGTTGGCAGCAAAGTAATGTCGGTCGCTTGCGAGATTCTTGCGATTGCCGGCCGGGAAAATCCGGAAGACTTCCTCGCCCTCAAGCGTTTTGGGCGTATGTCATTGAGCGTGACCGGGGCAGTTTCGCCCGACCTAGGGCGCCGTCGTGGCGTTGCTGGTCGCGCCGGCCTCAGAAGTTTCGACCAGATGGTGGCATCGGATTGCTGAAGAACGTTTAAGGCCTTGTCATGTTTGGAGTCCAACCTCATCTTGGCCCAGACGGCGCAGCCAGTACCAGTTGGCCTTTTTCTTGGCGAATTTCAGTCCCAGCCTCTGGATCGGAAAGCTTTTGTGCTCGATTCGCTCGATGGCGAATTCGTCTTGAAATCGGTCGGGGATCTCGTTGTCGGCGACCATGATTCCCTCCCACATCATTAACAGGGCACCGGGTTTCATGACGGCGGCCACTTCGGGCACGTAGGCGGCCCTCCCCTCAGGCGACAGTGAGTGATAGCAGCCGTTGTCGATGACGAGGTCGAAGGGCCCGGCGATGCCGGAAGCGGATAGCTTAGTCACATCAGCCTCGACGAACGCAGCGCCTGGGATACCGTCGGCATTCCTTTTGGCAAGCTGGATCGCTTTAGGGGAGAAGTCGACCCCGGTCGCGTCCCAGCCGTGTTGAGCCAGATACGCCACGTTCGGGCTTGTGCCGCATCCCACATCCAGCGCGCGCCCCGATGGTAGCGCTGATGGGCCCTCCACAGCATCGCGCACTTCGGGCGGGGTGGGTGTGTCCCAGATCGGTCGACCAATGCTAAACAGCACGTCGAACAGCACACGTCGCCACATGATGGTCCTCCTAGAGAGGGTCGGGAATGGCGGGTCGGCCCAACAACTCTATGAGTGATGACGCACCAGCGCACCCGGCGGGCCGGGCAGTGTTCGTTCGTATTCCTTCGTCGGTGGCACCGGCAGAGGCATTTCAAACACACGTGCCTCAAGTCAAGCCAATGAGGCGCCGGTAGCTTTGGTCCGGTGGCGCACCTGCTGGGAGCCGAGGCTGTACACCTGCAATATCCGACCCAGGTGGTATTCGACGCGCTCACGCTCGGAGTGAACGACGGCGCGCGCATCGGCATCGTGGGCCGCAACGGTGACGGGAAGTCCAGCCTGCTGGGCCTGCTGACCGGCGAGCTGCAGCCCAACTCCGGCCGCGTCACGCGACGTAGCGGATTACGGGTCGGCGCCTTAAGCCAGGCGGACACCCTCGACCCGGACCACACCATCGGCTGGACACTGGTCGGCAACCAAGCCGAACACCAGTGGGCAGGCGACGCCCGAGTCCGCGATGTGGTCGGCGGGCTGGTGTCCGACATCGACTGGGATGCAACAGTTTCCACGCTCAGCGGCGGTCAGCGTCGGCGTGTGCAGCTGGCTCGGTTGCTGGTGGGCGAATGGGACGTGATCGCGCTCGACGAGCCCACCAACCACCTCGACATCGAGGGCATCACCTGGCTGGCCGAACACCTACAGCAGCGCTGGGCGCGCAACAGCGGCGGGCTGCTGCTGGTGACGCACGACCGCTGGTTCCTCGACGAAGTCGCCACCACCACATGGGAGGTGCACGACGGGATCGTCGAGCCGTTCGAGGGCGGCTATGCGGCGTACGTGTTGCAACGCGTCGAGCGCGATCGACAGGCCGCGGCCGCCGAGGCCAAGCGGCAGAACCTGATGCGCAAAGAACTGGCCTGGCTGCGCCGGGGCCCACCGGCACGCACCTCAAAGCCCAAGTTCCGCATCGAGGCCGCCAACCGGCTGATCGCCGACCTGCCTCCGCTGCGTAACACCGTGGAGCTGGCCAAGCTGGCCACCGCACGACTGGGCAAGGACGTCGTCGATCTGCTCGACGTGTCGGTCTCGTTCGACGAACGGCCCGTGCTGCGTGACATCGAATGGCGGATCGCCCCGGGCGAGCGCACCGGCATCGTCGGGGCCAACGGCGCCGGCAAATCGACCCTGCTGGGATTGATTGCGGGAACAGTCCAGCCGGACACCGGACGTGTCAAGCGCGGCAAGACCGTCCGGCTGGCGGTGCTCGATCAGCAGGGCGATCTGCTCACCCCGTTCGCCGACGACCGCATCGCCGACGTGCTGGCCGGGCTGCGCGGCGGCTACCAGGTCGAGGGCGACGAGGTCACCCCTGCCCAGCTGCTGGAACGACTGGGTTTTGGCCGCGGCCAATTGTCCAGCCGGGTCAGTGAACTCTCCGGCGGTCAGCGCCGGCGCCTGCAGCTCATGCTCACCTTGTTGTCCGAGCCGAACGTGCTACTGCTCGACGAGCCCACCAACGACGTCGACACCGACATGCTCACCGCCACTGAGGATCTGCTCGACTCCTGGCCGGGCACGTTGATCGTCGTCTCGCACGACCGCTACCTACTCGAACGCATCACCGACCAGCAGTACGCGATCCTGGACGGGCGCTTGCGTCATCTGCCCGGTGGCATCGACGAATACCTGTGTCTGGCAGCCGATTCCGCGCCCACCGAACGCTCACCGCGGGCGGCAACCACGACGGCGCCCCAGGCAATGTCGGGCGCGCAGCGCCGCGCGGCCGAGAAAGAGCTCGCCTCGGTCGACCGTCAGCTCGCGCGGCTGGCCGACCGGATCGCGGCCAAGCACACCCAACTCGCCGAGCATGATCAGTCCGACCACGTCGGCGTCACCGGCCTGACGGCCGAATTACGCACTCTCGAGGGCGAAGTCGGCGCCTTGGAGGGGCGCTGGCTCGAACTCTCGGAGGTGCTGGAATGAGTACCTACCAGCCGGTGCGGTATATGCCCGGCGAGGCGTTGCTGACCCTGTATCGCCGGCGAGGCCCGGTGATCAATTCCGGGCTCGGCCCGCGCGGGTATACCTACCTGCTGGGCGCCGAAGCGAACAAGTTCGTGTTCGCCAACGCCGATGCGTTCAGCTGGCGCGAGACCTTTGAGAACCTGGGGATTGTCGACGGGCCCACCGCGCTGATCGTGAGCGACGGAGCGGATCACCAGCGGCGTCGCAGCGTCATCGCACCGGGGCTGCGGCATCGGGAGATACAGAGTTATGTGCAGACCATGGCGTCCGCCGTGGACACCGTGATCGACGGCTGGAGACCCGGCCAGCGGCTGGACATCTATCAACAGTTCCGCTCGGCGGTCCGGCGCAGCACCGCCGAGTCGCTGTTCGGCCCGCGCATCGCCGCCCACTCCGAATTTCTCGGTGCACAACTGCAGCCCCTGCTGGATCTCACCCACGAGTTACCACAAGTCATGCAGCTGCAGCGGAGGGCCAAGACGCCGGCCTGGCGGCGGGCGATGGCCGCCCGCCAGCGCATCAACGACCTCATCGACGCCCAGATCGCGGACGCCCGTCGCGCGCCCAGCCCCGACGACCACATGTTGACCATGCTGATCAACGGCCGCGGCGACGACGATTATATGTTGAGCGACAACGAGATTCGCGATCAGATCATTTCCCTGATCACCGCCGGCTATGAGACCACCAGCGGCGCGCTGGCCTGGGCCACCCACACGCTACTGAGCGCCCCGGGCGCCTGGGACGCGGCCGTCGACGAAGTCCGCCGCGTCTGCGGTGACCGACCGCCGAGTGCCGACGATCTCTCCGACCTGACCTACCTCAACGGCGTGGTCCACGAGACGCTGCGGCTATACCCGCCCGGAGTGATCTCCGCCCGCAGGGTGATGCGCGACCTCCAGTTCGACGGGCACCACATCCGCGCGGGACGGTTGCTGATCTTCAGCGCCTACGTGACGCACCGAATCCCCGAGGTGTGGCCCGACCCAACCGAATTCCGGCCGCTGCGTTGGGATCCCGGGTCACCGAACTACCGCAAGCCCGCGCCGCACGAGTTCATCCCGTTCAGCGGGGGGCTGCACCGCTGCATCGGGTCTGTCATGGCGACCACCGAGATGACCGTGATGCTTGCCCGGTTGGTCTCCCGCACCAGGCTCCGATTGCCCGCTCAGCGGATCCGCGCCCACAACCTCGCCGCGCTGAGCCCGCGGCCGGGACTGACCGTCGAGGTCGAAGGACTATCCGCTTCAGCGCCAGCGCAGTAGCACGAGTTCAGAACAGAATCCCGGACCCATCGCGATGATCAGGCCGGGGCTGCCGCTTGCCGGCTTCTTGGCGATGGTGTCGCGCAAGATGTGCAGCACCGAGGCCGACGACAAGTTTCCGATCTCGTCCATCGAGCGCCAGGTGAGCTCGAGTGCGTCCGAGGGCAACTCCAGGGACTTGGCGATTGCTTCGATGACCTTGGGACCACCAGGATGGGCGACCCACGCGCCGATGTCGTCCTTGCTCAGCCCTTGTGCGGTCAGGAATCGATTGACGTCGTCGGCCAGATGCTGCTCGATCACGCTGGTCAGCTCGGGAGACATCACCAGCTGCAGGCCGGAACCGCTGATGTTCCAGCCCATCACGTTCAGCGAATCGGGGTAAAGGCGGCTGCGTGACGCGACGATGTCCGGTCCGGCGGCCCGGATCTGTTCGGCGCGACGCTCCCCCACGGCCACCACCGCGGCCGCCCCGTCACCGAACAGCGCGGTCTCGACCAGGCCCGACACGGTCGGCTTGACCGCCGGGAACGTGAGCGAGCAAAGCTCGATCGGCACCAGCGCCGCCACGCCGTCGGGCGCGCCGCGCAGGTAGTCGTGCAGGCGGCCCAACCCGGCCGCCCCGGCCGCGCAGCCCAGGCCGAACAGCGGCATGCGGCGCACATCGGGGCGCAGACCTACTCGGCCGGCGATCCTGGCTTCCAACGACGGCACCGCGATTCCGGTGACCGTGGTGGACACGATCAAGTCGACGTCCTCGGGCCGCAGGCCAGCCTCTTCGAGCGCGCCCAGCAACGCCTCGCAGCCCAGCTCCACCGCTTTGTCGATGAAGATTTCGTTGGTCTCGTCAAAGCTGGCCAGCGCATGGTAATTCTCCAGCGGCAGGACCAGGTGACGGCCGTTGACCTTGGCGCCGGCGTGCATGCGCCGGACGAGCGCCTCGTGGTCCTTCAAACCGGAGAGCTCGACGAACGCGTCGGTGAGTTCGTGCTGGCTGTACCGATTGGGTGGTAATGCCCCGAACACACCTGCGATGACGCTCATGCCCTACCCCTGTGTATTAAACCGGTCCGATCCGGTACCAAAAGTTTAATGTAATTCCGCAGATTAGGGGAAAGTTAGAGATATTAAACACATGCCTGATTAACGGTATTGAACATGCGTTGAATTACGCTATTAGACATGCGTTGGATTAACGCACAAATAATTATTGGCCGCGGTTCGATTGACGTCAATCGTCCTTGTCGTTCACGTCGTTGAGCGCCATCGCAATCAACGCCTCTGCGCTTAGCGCGTCGATGACATCGTCGCCGACCGTTGACTCGGACTGGGATCCTTCGGGCATGCCGGCCAGCTGCATGAGTCTGTCGAGCAAACCGGTCCGCCGAAGTTCCTGGAGGGGAATCTTTCTCAGCGCGGACCAGATCTGCTCCTCGTCGGACTCTTCGCCATGGCCGCCCAGCAGTTGTTGAGCGAGGTGATCGGACAACGCCGTCGGAGTGGGATAGTCGAAGATCAGCGTGCGCGACAGCGCCGCCCCGGTCAACCCGGTGTCGGCTTTCAACCGGTTGCGTAATTCGACCCCGGTCATCGAGTCGAAACCGAGGTCGTTGAAAGCGCGCTCGACATCAATGTCGTCGCTGCTCGAATGACCCAAGACGGTTGCCGCGTGGGCACACACCAATTCCAGCAGCTGACGGTGCTGCTCTGCAGGGGGCAGCTGCCGCAGGCTTTCGGCGAAGCCATCTGACCGGCTCGCTTCGAGGCGCTTTGCCTCTGGCCCGCCGGATTCGCCCGCGCCCAGCCAAAATCGCCGCCGGACAAACCCGTAGGTCGGCAATGCCACCCGTTGGCCACCCGAATCACTAAGCGCGCCAACCCAATTCACCGGAACGCCTACGCTGAACAATCGGCCCAGCGCGCTCAGCAGCGAATCAACTTCGGCGCGGTCTTTAACCAGCGTCGTCACCGCGGCCGCGGGTTCGGACGTCGGATTCGTCAACGACTGCTCGACGGCCGCGATCAATCCCCCACCCGGACCCACCTCCACAAACACCGCGGCGCCCAGCGATTCGGTCGTCTGCACCCCTTTGGCGAACAGCACGGGTTGATGCACATGCTCGACCCAGTACTGCGGCGACCCGTACTCGCTCGCAGCAAGTTCACCGGTGACATTGGATACCAAGCCAATTCGAGGCGGGGTCACCTTGAGTTCGGCGAGCACTTGCGCAAACGGCTGCAGCATCGGCTCCATTAACGCCGAATGAAATGCGTGCGACACCGCCAACCGGTGCACGCGGCGACCCGCACCCGCCAGCGAATCGGCCACGGCTCCTACCGCTGCCTCCTCACCCGAAATCACAATCGAATTCGGACCATTGACCGCGGCGATATCGACGTCAGCAGTGAGCAACGGCGCCACCTCGTCGTCGCTGGCGGCCACCGCGACCATTGCTCCGCCGTCCGGCAGTGCCGCCATCAATCGGCCCCGAGCGGCGACCAGGTTCGCCGCATCGGCCAACGACAACGCGCCCGCCACATGGGCAGCGGTGATCTCACCCACCGAATGACCCATCACGAAATCCGGTACCACACCGCAGGATCGCAACAGCGCCGCCGTCGCCACCTGCACCGCAAACAATGCGGGCTGCGCGAACTCGGTGCTTTGCAACAGCGCCGCGTCGGTGCCCCCGATCACTTCCCGCAATGGCAAGCGCAGGTGTGGGTGTAATGCCGCCGCGGCCTCGTCAAAAGCCTGGGCGAACACCGTAAACCGACCGTAGAGCTGCTCACCCATGCCCAGCCACTGCGAGCCCTGCCCGGGAAACACGAACAGCGTCTTGCCCACCGGGTGGGCACGCCCGACCGCCACATCCGGGTCCGGCGCACCGGCGGCCAGCCCGGACAACTGCGCCGTCAGCCGTTCACGGTCCGCGCCGACCATGACGGCCCGATGCTCAAACGCCGATCGGGTCGTCGCCAACGACCAACCAACGTCCGCCGGGCTCGGGCCCGCCCCGACACCGTTCTGGGGGCTCAGCTGCGCCAGCAACCGGCCGGCCTGATTCTGCAACGCCTCCGCCGACCGCGCAGACAGCACCCACGCGACGGAGTGACTTCTAGAAGAAGATGCATCCTGTTGGGCTGCGGCACTTTCCCGCACAGCCGGCGACTGTTCGACGATGACGTGCGCGTTGGTCCCGCCCATCCCGAACGACGACACTCCCGCCCGCCGCGCATCACCCGCGGACGGCCAGGGTGTCAGGGCGGTGTTGACCCGAAGCCCGATGCTCTCGAGGTCGATCGTGGGACGGGCATAGTTGAGACTCGGTGGCACCAAAGCGTTTTCCACCGCGAGCACCGTCTTGATCAGGCCGGCGATTCCGGCGGCGCCACCGGTGTGGCCAATGTTCGTCTTCACCGACCCGACGCTGACCGGACGGTGTCGACGCTCGGCGAACACCGCCCCCAGGGCCCTCGCCTCGACCGGATCGCCGACGGCGGTGCCGGTCCCGTGCGCCTCGACGTAGTCGACCTGGTTGGCGTCCAGGCCTGCGCTCGACAATGCACGCGCAATCACATCGGCCTGGCCGGGGACGGAGGTGACGGTCAGCCCGGCGGAGCTGTGTCCGGCGTTGCCCACCGAGCTACCCCGAATGATGGCGCGGATTCGGTCGCCGTCGTCGAGCGCCGCACTCAACGGCTTCAACAGCACCAAGCCGCCGCCTTCGCCGCGCACGTAGCCGTCGGCGCGTTCGTCGAACGCATAGGTGTGACCCGAGGGCGATATCGCACCGAATTCGGCTTCCAGCGAAGCTGTTTCGGCCGCCATGTTCAGATGAACCCCGCCGGCGATCGCCAGCGGCGACGCACCCGTCCGCAGGCTCTCGCACGCGAGGTGCACCGCCACCAGAGACGAAGACTGTCCGGAATCGACCGTCATGCTGGGGCCCTGCAATCCGAACGCAAAGGAGACCCGGTTGGCCATCATGCCCCGGCTGATGCCGGTAAAGGAGTGGTGGTCGACGTTGTCCGTGGCGACGGTCAGGAACGCGTAGTCGTCGTTCATCGCGCCGAGGTAGACCGCGACGTGCTCACCGTGCAGCGTCTCGGGTACCACGAATGCGTCTTCGAATGTCTCCCAGGCTAGTTCGAGCGCGAGCCGTTGCCGCGGGTCCATCGCACGCGCCTCGCGTGGCGAGACGTTGAAAAAGTCGGCATCGAAATCGGCGACGTCGGCGGGCAGCTGCGTGACCTCGAGTCCATCGCACAGCAGGCGCCAGAACTCGGCGGCGTTGGCAGCGCCGGGAAATCGGCACGCGAGCCCGATGATTGCGACGTCTGCGGTCACACCGGGAAGTCCTCGTCCAGAATGGCGAAGAGTTCGCTTTCGGTTGCGGTGGCGAGGTCAACGTCGTTGAGCAGGTGTGACTCGTCGCGCACGGGCTCGGGGGCGGTGAGTTCGGTCAAAATTCTCTCGATACGGGCCTCGAAGTGCTTCTTGTCTTCGGCGGTCCAGTCGGCTTGGTTGACGAGTGTTTGCAATTCGCGGGCGATGTCTTCGAAACGGTGGTACCGCGCCAGCTTGTCAGGCGTGCCGGTGCTGCCGTTGGTGATCGGCGCCGACTTCAGCAGTCCATCGATCTGCTCGGCCAGCGCGGCGGCGGTCGGGTATTCGAAGATCAGGGCCGGCGGAAGGGTAAGGCCGGTAGCGGTTTTCAGGCGGTTGCGCAGTTCCACGGCGGTCAGCGAGTCAAAGCCGAGGTCCTGAAACGCGACGTCGGCGCCGATGTCGGCGCTGGAGCGGCCCAAAACGGTTGCCGCGTTGATAGAGACCAATTCCACCAACTGGCTGTGGCGTTGTTCGGGACTCAACCCCTGCAGTCGTGCGACCAATCCCGACATCGATGCCGCGGTGTCGGTGTCCATCACCAGCCGCCGGCCCCGACGAGTGGCCAGGCCACGCAGCAGCGGCGGCACGGCACCGCTGGCGCCCAGTCCGGCCGGGTCGAGGCGGGCCGCCACCAGCACCGGCCGGTCGGCCAGCATCGCGTCGTCGAACAGCTGCAACGCCCGCGGCGTGGGCAGCGGTGCAAGCCCGGCGCGGGTCATGCGGGCCTTGTCGCGATCGCCCAGGTGTCTGGTCATCGCGCTGGCTTGTTCCCACAGGCCCCAGGCCACCGACAACCCGGCCAGGCCGTGGGCACGCCGGTGGGCGGCCAGCCCGTCGAGGAAGCTGTTGGCGGCGGCGTAGTTGCCCTGCCCCGGTGCGCCGACGATTCCGGCCATCGACGAAAACATCACGAACGCCGACAGATCCCGATCCCGGGTGAGCTCATGCAGGTTCCACGCGCCGTCGACCTTGGCGCGCAACACCGCATCCATGCGTTCTGGCGTCAACGACGCGATCAACCCGTCGTCGAGCACCCCGGCGGCGTGGAACACGCCGCGGAGCGGATATTCGTCTGGCAATTGGGCGATCAGTGCCGCGACCGCATCGCGGTCGGCCACATCACAGGCCACCACTGACACCTGCGCCCCGGCGCTTTCCAATTCGCCCACCAGCTCCGCGACACCCTCGGCTCCGGTGTTGCTGGCGCCGCTGCGGCTGGCCAACACGACGTGCGCAACCCCGTAGCGGGCCACCAGGTGAGCGGCCACCGCCGAACCCGCCATTCCGGTACCGCCGGTGATGATCACGGTGCCGCCGGCCAGCCCCCCGCCTGAGCCGATCAGCACCGCGTTTCCCGGCCCGTCTGGCAGGGTCAGTACCACCTTGCCGATCTGGCGGGCCTGGCTGACAAAGCGATACGCCGCCGAGGCGCAGCGCACATCAAAAGCCTTGATCGGCAACGGCTCTAACACCCCGTCGCCGAACAGCCCGATCAACTCGGCAAGCATTGCCGCGATGTGGTCGGGACCGGCCTCCATCAGGTCGAAAGCCCGGTATTTCACACCGCGATGTTCGTGCGCCACCGTCTCGGGGTCGCGAAGGTCCGTCTTGCCCATCTCGATGAAGCGTCCACCGCCAACCAGCAGTCGCAATGATGCATCGAGGAAATCGCCCGCCAGCGAATTGAGCACCACATCGACCCCGGCGCCGTCGGTGGCCGCGAGAAACTTCTCCTCGAACTGCAACGTCCGCGAATCGCCGATGTGCGCATCGTCAAACCCCATCGCGCGCAACGTGTCCCACTTACCACGGCTCGCGGTCGCGAAAACCTCTGCGCCCCAATGCCGGCACAGTTGCACCGCGGCCATTCCCACCCCGCCGGTCGCCGCGTGAACCAATACCCGCTGCCCGGCTTTCACCTCGGCGAGCATCTGCAGGCCGTACAACGCGGTCAAAAACACCACCGGCACACCGGCGGCCCGGACCAGTGACCATTCGGCCGGCACCGCGGTCACGAACCGCGCGTCCACCACCGCCTCGGCACCGACCACGCCCAGCAAGCCCATCACCGCGTCACCAACGGCCAACCCGTCGACGCCGGAGCCAACCTCGACGATCACGCCGGCACCTTCGGCCCCGAGTTCGCCGCCGCCGGGATACATCCCCAACGCCACCAATACGTCCCGGAAGTTCACCCCGACCGCGGCCACCGCCACCCGGACCTGTCCGGCGGCCAACTCGACCGGCTCGGCCGGGGTCACCACGACGTCCTCCAAGGTGCCGCCGCCTCCGGCGGCCAATCGCCAACCGCCGGCAGGTAATTCCAAGACCGCTCCCGCACTGACGGCGGCCAGGCGAGCGGTATGCGCAACGCCGGAGCGCACCATCACTTGCGGTTCACTCGGGCTGATGACCTCGGTGATATCCATCGATCCGTCCGAATCGACCAACACGACCCGACCCGGGTGCTCGGCCTGCGCGGAGCGCACCAACCCCCACACCGCCGCGGCCGCCAAATCCGCGACGGGCTCACCGGCCAGACCGACCGCCCCGTAGGTCTGCACGGCCAGCAGGCCAGATCCATCGCCGGCCAGCCAGGACTGCAACGTCTCCAACGCCTCATGGGTGGCCGTATGCACCGAGTCCAGCACGCCGTCGGTTCCCGAGCCCGGCTCCCATACCACCACGTTGTCGCCAATGTCGTTGTTTTCCAACGCCGCTGCCGACCACGCGACTTCGTACAGCGACCCGCCGCCACCCGCGGCCGCCGCCACTGCGGCCGATAATGCCTGCGCCGAGACGGGACGGACCATCAACTCACGCACGGACAGGACGGGCAAGCCGGCCGCATCGGCCAAGTCCACCGACACCGCCCCGGTGCCGGCGGGCGCGATGCGGACCCGAACCCGTGACGCCCCGGCGGCATGCAAACAAACCCCCTGCCAGGAAAACGGCAGCATCGTCGCGTCTCCGCCGTCGGCGACCCCCCAGGCGTGCAGGGCCGCATCCAGCACCACCGGGTGAATCCCAAAGCCTGCCACCGCCACACCCTCGCCGACGGCCACCTCGGCGAAGACCTCGGACCCACGGCGCCACAATGCTCGAAGACCGCGAAACGCCGGCCCGTACTCGTAGCCGCGGCGCGCCAGCACGTCATAAGCGTCACCCGCATCGATTTCCGACGCGCCCGCCGGCGGCCACACGGACAGATCCGCGCCCGAGTCAGACGGCCCGGGGCTCAACGCTCCCTGCGCGTGCAACACCCACACCGAATCCGCGCCCGCGCCACGCGAATAGACCCACACGCCACGCGAACCCGACTCCCCCACAGGGTCGACGACGACTTGCACGCGGGCACCCCCGGCCGATGGCAACACCATCGGTGCCATCAGCGTCAGCTCCTCCACCACCGAGCAGCCGACCTCATCGCCGGCGCGCAATAGCAACTCAACGAATCCCGCGCCGGGAAACAACATCACCCCGTCGACGACGTGATCGGCCAACCACGGCGATTGAGCCACGGACAACGAGCCCGTCAACACCACCCCGCCCGAGTCGGGCCGCTCTACCACCACGCCCAGCAGCGGATGATCCGATCGCATCAAGCCGACGCCACGCACATCCGCCGACCTTGTCGATCCCACGGGTAACCAAAATCGCTGTCGCACAAATCCGTACGTCGGCAGATCGACCCGCTGCCCTCCGCCTAGGGCCGCCCGCCAGTCGACGTCGACGCCGCCGGCAAACAATCGCCCCAGCGCCGACAGCAGCGACTCGGCTTCGGGTCGGTCCTTGGGCAGCGTGACCGCCGATAGCGCGGGCTCGGCGCTCAGCGACTGCTCCACCGCGGCGGTGAGGCCGCCGCTGGGGCCCACCTCGACGAAGACGTCGGCGCCCGCCGACGCGGCGGCGCGCACGCCGTCGGCGAAGCGCACCGACTGCCGTACGTGGTCGACCCAATACTGGGGCGATCCGTATCCTGGCTCCGCCAGCTTGCCGGTCAGGTTCGACACCAACTCAATTCGCGGCGGCGCGGCCGATACGCCATCGAGCAGCTGGGAGAACTCCGCCAGCATGGGATCCATCAGCACCGAGTGGAACGCGTGCGACACCTCCAGCCGATGCACGCGTCTGCCCTGTTCCGCCAGCCGATCAGCCAGCTCGGTCACCGGAGCCTCCGCTCCAGAAATCACCACCGCGTTAGGACCGTTCACCGCGGCGATACTCACGTCGGCGGTCAGAAGCGGCGCCACCTCGTCCTCGGAAGCCGCTACCGCCACCATCGCGCCGCCGGGCGGCCCGGTTGGTAGGGCCGCCATCAACCGGCCGCGCGCCGCAACGACTTTGGCCGCATCCTCTATCGTCAAGACTCCGGCGACGTAGGCGGCGGTGATCTCGCCCACCGAGTGACCCGTGACCACGTCCGGCAGCACACCCCAGTGCCGCAACTGCGCCGCCAACGCGACCTCGACGGCGAACAGGGCCGACTGCGCGAACTCCGTGCTCTGCAGCAGTGCCGCATCGCTGCCCCACATCACCTGCCGCAGCGGCAGCCGTAGATGCACGTCCAGCGCGGACACCGCCTCGTCGAACGCGCGGGCGAACTCCGGAAACCGTTGATAGAGCTGCTGGCCCATCCCCAACCGCTGCGAACCCTGGCCGGGGAACACAAACACCACCTTGCCCGGCATGCGAGCGCGCCCGGTCACTACTCCGGCGCCCGGTTCGCCCGCGGCCAGCTCGGCCAGCGCCGTCATCAGCTGGCCCCGGTCGGCCCCCGTCAGCACGGCCCGATGCTCGAACACCGCGCGCGTCGTCACCAACGACCAACCCACGTCGGCGGCGGCCAAATCCACGTTCGCGGCCAGGTGCGCGAGCAGCCGCTGCGCCTGATTGGTCAATGCCTGCTCCGAGCGGGCCGACAGCACCCAGGCCGTGAGCGCGTCATCGCGCTCGGGCGCAGCGCTTTCCAGCGGCGGCTCCGCCGGGGCTTGCTCGACGATCACGTGCGCATTGGTGCCGCTGATCCCGAACGACGACACCCCCGCCCGGCGCGGTCCATCCCCTTGCGGCCAGTGTCGCGATTCGGTCAACAGCGACACCGCTCCCGCGGACCAATCCACGTGCGGCGTCGGCACATCCACATGCAGCGTCTGGGGCAGCACCTCGTGCTGGATCGCCTGCACCACCTTGATCAGCCCGGCCACTCCGGCGGCGGCCGACGTGTGACCGATATTCGATTTGATCGAACCGAGCCACAATGGCTGATCCGGCGGCCGCTCCTGTCCGTAGGTCGCCAAAAGCGCCTGCGCTTCAATGGGATCCCCGAGCGTAGTGCCCGTCCCATGACCTTCGACCAGATCGACGTCGGCCGTCGTGAGGCCGCCGCTGGCGAGCGCCGCGCGGATGACCCGTTGCTGCGACGGCCCATTCGGTGCGGTAAGTCCATTGGAGGCGCCGTCCTGGTTCACGGCGGAGCCCCGCACCAGCGCCAGCACCGGATGCCCCAAGCGCCGCGCATCGGCCAAGCGCTCCACCACCAGGACGCCGGCGCCTTCGGACCAGGCGGTGCCGTCGGCGGCCCCCGCGTACACCTTGCACCGACCGTCTGGTGCCAGCGCCCGCTGACGGCTGAACTCGATAAACGCGGTCGGGGTGGCCATTACCGTCACGCCGCCGATCAACGCCAGGTCGCATTCGCCCGACCGCAATGACTGCGCCGCCAAATGCAATGCCACCAACGACGACGAACACGCGGTGTCCACCGACACCGCCGGGCCCTCGAGGCCCAGCACATACGACACTCGACCCGAAGCCACGCTCGACGTCGCGCCGGTGAGCCCGTAGCCCTCCAGCTCACCTTCGACGTCGCCGCCGTAGCCGGCGTGGATCACGCCGGTGAACACACCGGTCGCCGAACCTCGCAGCGTCGTCGGGTCAATTCCGGCCCGCTCCAAGCCTTCCCACGACAACTCCAGCATCAGCCGCTGCTGCGGGTCCATGGCCAGCGCCTCGCTGGGCCCGATGCCGAAGAATCCCGCATCGAAATCACCGGCGTCGGCGAGGAACGAGCCCTGCTGCACATACATCTTGCCCTGCGCATCGGGATCCGGGTCGAATAACTCCGCCACGTCCCAGCCCCGGTACGACGGGAAGTCGGACACCGTGTCACGGCCCTCAATCACCATCTGCCACAGGCTTTCCGGTGAGTCCACTCCACCCGGGTACCGGCACGCCATGCCGACCACCGCCACCGGCTCGGACAGCCTGCCCTCCAGCTCCGACACCCGTCGCCGGGCACGCCGCAGATCCGCTGCGAGACGTTTCAGATAGTCAACGTGCTTGTCGGTGGCCGACACAGTGCTCCTTGTGAGGGGTTTAGGAGCCGAGTTCTTCGTCGAGTATTGCGAAGAGTTGGCTTTCGGTGGCGGTGTAGAGGTCCGCGTCGATGGTGTCCTTGAGGTCGTCGGTGTCTTGCGGATAGAGGTGGGCGCCCAGCGTGGTCAGCAGGGTTTGGATGCGGTTGGTCAGGTGAAGTTTGTCTTCGGGTTTCCAGTCCGGTTGGTTGAGCAGGATCTGCAGTTCGCGGGTTATGTCGTTGAACCGGGCCATCAGGTTTGGCTGGTCGGCGCCCGTGGGGCCGGCCTGGGTGGCCTCCAGCCGGCCGTCGAGGTGCTCGGCCAGCACGATGGGCGTCGGGTAGTCGAAGATCAGCGTCGGCGAAAGACTGAGTCCGGTGGCCGATTTGAGCCGGTTCCGCAGCTCGACGGCGGTCAGCGAGTCAAAGCCCAGGTCTTGAAACACGCTGCCGGCGTTGATGTCTGCGGGGTTGCTGCGACCCAAGACCGTCGCGGCGTTGCCGCAGACCAGGTCCACCAGATGGCTGCGCCGTTCCTCGGCGGCTAGGCCCTGCAGCCGGGCGACCAGGCTGGTCATCGAGGCCGCCGTGGTTTCGGCTTCGTCGATGACGCGTCGGGTGTGGCCCGCCACCAGCTGACGCAGCAGCGGGGGAAGCGCGGCGCTGTGGCGGGCGAGCGCGGCGCGGTCGAGCCGGGTGGCAACCAGCATGGGGCGATCGGTGAGCATCGCGGTGTCGAACAGGCCCAGCGCGTAGTCGGTGGACATCGGCGCCAGCCCGAGGCTGCTCATGCGGGCCTTGTCGCGATCGGCCAGGTGCTGGGTCATGCCGCTGGCTTTTTCCCACAGCCCCCAGGCCACCGACAACCCGGCCAAACCGTGGGCACGGCGATGTGCGGCCAGACCGTCGAGGAAGCTGTTGGCCGCGGCGTAGTTGCCCTGCCCGGGGGTGCCGACTATCCCGGCCATCGACGAGAACATGACGAACGCCGAGAGGTCCAGGTCTCGGGTGAGCTCGTGCAAGTTCCAGGCCCCGTCGACCTTGGCACGCAACACCGTATCCATCCGCTCCGGTGTCAACGACGCGATCAACCCGTCGTCCAGCGCGCCCGCCGCGTGGAACACACCCTTCAGGGGATACTCGGACGGAACCTGCGCGATCAGCGCCGCCACCGCATCGCGGTCGGCCACATCGCAGGCCGCCACCGTCACCTGCGCCCCCGCGTTTTCCAGCTCGCCGACCAGCTCCGCGACCCCCTGGGCTCGGGTGTTGCTGGCGCCGCTGCGGCTGGCCAGCACCACGTGCGCCACCCCGTGACGGGCTACCAGGTGGGCGGCCACCGCCGAACCGGCCATGCCGGTGCCCCCGGTGATGATCACGGTGGCTCCCGCCAATCCGCCGACCTGCTCCCCGGGGCCGTCGGGCACGGTCAGGATGACCTTGCCGATCTGGCGGGCCTGGCTGACGAAGCGGTACGCCGCCGAGGCGCACCGCACATCAAAAGCCTTGACCGGCAACGGCTCCAGCAGGCCGGCACCGAACCATTCCATCAACTGCGAAAGCATCGCCGCGGTGTGGTCTGGGCCGGCCTCGATCAGGTCGAACGCTCGATACTCCACCCCTGGGTGATCGTCCGCGACCACCTGGGGATCGCGGATGTCGGTCTTGCCCATTTCGATGAAGCGCCCACCGTGGACCAGCAGCCGCAATGACGCGTCCACGAAGTCTCCGGCCAGCGAGTCGAGCACCACATCGACCCCGGCACCGCCGGTGGCCGCCAGAAACTTCTCCTCAAACTCCAACGTCCGCGAATCACCGATGTGCGCATCGTCAAACCCCATCGCGCGCAACGTGTCCCACTTACCACGGCTCGCGGTCGCGAAAACTTCAGCCCCCCAATACCGGCACAGCTGCACGGCCGCCATGCCCACCCCGCCGGTGGCGGCATGCACCAATACCCGCTGACCCGCCTGCAGTCCCGCCAACACCGACAAGCCGTACAACGCCGTCAAAAACACCACCGGCACACCGGCGGCCGACCCCAACGACCATCCGGCCGGCACCCCGGTCACCAACCGCGCGTCCACCACCGCCTCGGAGCCCACCATCCCGAGCAACCCCATCACCGCATCGCCGACGGCCAAGCCCTCGACCCCGGGACCCACCTCGATGACGACGCCGGCGCCCTCGACGCCCAGTTCCCCGCCGCCGGGATACATCCCCAACGCCACCAACACATCCCGGAAATTCACGCCGACCGCGGCGACCGCAACCCGCACCTGTCCGGCGGCCAGCTCAACACGCGGACACGACTGCACGGTCAGATCCTCGAAGGTGCCTCCGCCGCCAGCGGTGATCTGCCAGGCATCCGCCGGCAATTCCAGCGGCGCCGCGGCCCCCAGCGACGTCAGCCGAAGGCAATAGGCGACACCGGAGCGCACCACCACTTGCGGCTCGCCGCAATGGATCACTGCTGCGAGATCGATCGATCCGTCCGAATCGACCAGCACCACCCGCCCCGGATGCTCGGCCTGCGCGGAGCGCACCAACCCCCACACCGCCGCGCCCGCCAAATCGGTGACGTCCTCGCCGGCCAGAGCAACTGCGCCGTGGGTCGACACGGCCAGCACGCCGGATCCGTCGCCGGCCAGCCACGACTGCAACATCGCCAATGCCTCGTGGGTGGCCGCAGCCACCGACTCCACCACATCGCCGGTTCCCCGACCCGGTTCCCATACCACCGTGCCGTCACCTGGGGTTTCGTTGGACCCCAATGCCATTGGTGACCACACCACATCCAACAGCCCACCGGCGGTGCGGCGGGCCGGCGCCGTCAGATGTGCCTTGGATACCGGGCGCAGCACCAATTCCCGAACCGACAGAATCGGCAGGCCCGTCCCGTCGGCCAATTCGACCGATACCGCCCCGCTGCCAACCGGCGCGATACGGACCCGCGCCCGCGACGCCCCCGCGGCGTGCAGACACACGCCCTGCCAGGAGAACGGCAGCTGCGTCTCGCCGCGCGGATCGGCCTCCGGAGCGGCCAACCCCATCGCGTGCAGCGCAGCGTCGACCAATACCGGATGAATCCCGAAGCCGCCGAGCTTCAATCCGTCGGCGTCCGGCACGGCCACCTCGGCGAACACCTCATCGCCGTGCCGCCATAGCGCCCGCAGACCCTGAAACGCCGGACCGTACTCATAGCCCCGCGCGGCCAGCCGCTCGTAGGCGTCGGTCACATCGACTGCCGTCGCCCCGACCGGTGGCCACACCGACACATCGGCGGCCGGTGCGGGCGACCCCACGCCCAGCACGCCCTCGGCATGCAACAACCACTCCGAATCAGACTGGCTGGCAAGGGAATACACCGATATTGTCCGGCGCCCGGCGCCATCCGGGGCGCCGACCACCACCTGCACCTGAACCCCGTCGGCCGCCGGCAACAGCAGCGGCGAGGACAACGTCAGCTCCTCCACCACCGAGCAGTCGACCTGATCACCGGCCCGCAATGCCAACTCGATGAAGCCCGCACCGGGAAACAGCACGACCCCGGCCACCGCATGATCGGTCAACCACGGCTGGGCGGCCACCGATAACCGGCCGGTCAGCACTACCCCACCGGAGTCGGGACGCTCCACCACCGCGCTCAGCAAGCCGTGCTCGGCCCCCACCAGGCCCAAACCGCCGAGATCGCCGTTACCAATCTCCGACTGGGGCAACCAAAACCGCCGCCGCTGAAAAGCATACGTCGGCAGCGGGACCTGGCGGCCGCTGTCGAACGCCGCCCGCCAATCCACGCTCACGCCCGCAACGTGGGCCTGGCCCACCGACAGCCAGAACCTGTCCAGCCCGCCGTCGTCGCGGCCCAGCGAGGGAATCGCGAAAGTCTCGGCAGCCCCGGGGGCCGCGCCGTCGGCCAGGGTCTCCTCGATCCCGGCGATCAGCACCGGATGCGGGCTGGATTCGATGAACACGCGATATCCGGCGTCGCTCGCGCTGCGCACCGCCTTTTCGAACTGCACTGTGCGCCGAATGCTTTGGTACCAGTAGTCGGCGTCCATGCCGGCGGTGTCCACGAGTTCACCGGTGACCGTTGAGAACAAAGCCACCGACGACGAATGCGGTTCGATGGCGGCCAGCGCCTCAATGAGCGGCTCCCGAATCGCGTCGACCTGTGCCGAGTGGGAGGCATAGTCGACATCGATCCAGCGGGCACGCACGTTTTCGGCTTCGCAACGCCTGACCAATTCCTCCAGGGCGCCGACCTCGCCGGAGACGACCACCGCTGAAACCCCGTTGACCGCAGCGATGTTCAGCCGCTGGCCCCACTGCGCCAAGAGTTCCTGGGCCCGCGCCAGCCCGCAGGCGAGCGAGACCATGCCTCCCTCGCCCGACAGCCGCACCAGCAGCCGGCTGCGCAGCGCCACCACCCGGGCGGCGTCCTCGAGCGAAAGTGCGCCCGCCACATACGCCGCCGCGATCTCACCCTGAGAATGTCCGATCACCGCGTCCGGCAGTACGCCCAATGAGCGCCACAATTCTGCTAGCGACACCATCATCGCCCACAGCACCGGCTGCACCACGTCCACCCGGTCGAGCCCCGGGGCGCCCGCCGCGCCACGGATGACATCGATCAAGGACCATTCGACGTGCTCGCCGAGCGCCTTGTCGCAGCGCTGCATGTGATCGGCGAAAACTTTCGAGGTGTCCAGCAATTGGGTTCCCATACCGACCCATTGCGAACCTTGGCCAGGAAACACAAACGCCGTCTTGCCCACCGTTTGAGCACGCCCCACTACCGTGTTCGCGCCCGGCTCACCGGCGGCCAACCCGGCCAGCCCAGCCAGCAACTGCTCACGGTCGGTGCCGACGAGCACCGCTCGATGGTCGAACACCGACCGCGTCGACGCCAGCGACCATCCGAGGTCGGCCGCACCCAGATCCGGGTTGGCGTCCACGTGAGCCAACAGCCGCTCCGCCTGACCCGCCAGCGCGTCGGCAGAACGCGCGGACAGCACCCACGGAACGGTCGACATGTCGTTATCGGCTGTCGCGCCAACGCTTTTCAGTGCCGGAACTTCTTCGAGGATCACGTGCGCATTCGTGCCGCTGATGCCGAATCCGGATACGGCCGCTCGACGCGGCCTGTCCCGCGCCGACCACTCCCGCGGCTCGGTCAACAACGACACCGCGCCGGCCGACCAATCCACATGCGGCGTAGGCACATCCACGTGCAACGTCCTGGGCATCACCCCATGGCGCATCGCCTGCACCAACTTGATCACGCCGGCCACGCCCGCCGCGGCCGACGTGTGGCCCATGTTCGACTTGATCGACCCCAGCCACAGCGGCTGATCGGCCGCTCGATGCTGTCCGTAGGTCGCCAGAAGTGCTTGGGCCTCAATGGGGTCGCCCAATGTGGTGCCCGTCCCGTGGCCCTCGACCAGATCGACCTCGTCCGCGCTCAGCCGCGCGTTCGCCAGCGCCGCCCGGATCACCCGCTGCTGCGCCGGCCCGTTGGGAGTCGCCAAACCGTTGGAGGCGCCGTCCTGATTGATCGCCGAACCGCGCACCACCGCAAGCACCGAATGCCCCAACCGCCGCGCGTCGGCCAACCGCTCCACGACCAGGGCCCCGACGCCCTCAGCGAAGCCGGTCCCATCCGCGGCACCCGCGTACGCCTTGCACCGCCCATCGGCAGACAACCCGCGCTGTCGGCTGAACTCCACGAACATCGCCGGGGTGGCCATCACCGTCACCCCACCGACCAACGCCAAATCGCATTCGCCCGCCCGTAACGAGCGCGCCGCCAAATGCAGCGCCACCAACGACGAGGAGCACGCCGTGTCCACCGACACCGCCGGGCCCTCCAGCCCCAGCGAGTACGCCACCCGCCCGGACGCCACGCTCAGCGTCGAGCCGCGCAGGCCGTACCTCTCCAGATCCCCGGGCACCCGGCCCTGACCCCCGTACGAACCGTGGAATACCCCGGCGAAGACACCGGTCGCCGAACCGCGCAGGGTCACCGGATCGATCCCGGCCCCCTCCAGCGCTTCCCACGACACTTCGAGCAACAGGCGCTGCTGCGGATCCATCGCGAGCGCCTCGCTGGGCGCGATGCCGAAGAACTCGGCATCGAAGTCCGCGGCATCGGTCAAGAACCCGCCGGAGCGGGTGTACGACTTGCCCGTCGCGTCGGGATCGGGATCGAACAGGCCACCGAGATCCCAGCCACGGTTGGCCGGAAATTCCGACACCACGTCACGACCCTCGGCCACCATCTCCCACAGCGCCTGCGGCGAATCCACCCCGCCGGGGTACCGGCACGCCATCCCCACCACGGCGATGGGCTCGGTAGCTAACGCCAGATACTCGCGGTTCTCTCGCTTTAGCCGTTCGTTTTCCTTGAGCGATTTACGGAGGGCCTTGATCAGCTCGTCTTGCGTGCTGTTCATCCGGGCCGGCCTTTCGTGCTACCCCCACGAAGAGGTGACAGGCCCGCGATTGTCATGACGATATTGCCGCAACGGTCGCTCACGACCCGTGGATGCAGAATATCGGCTATTGAATTCGGGCTATCCGCCCCGTCGACCACGCATTGCGCCTTTCATGACCCCCCTAACAAATCTTGTGATCGCGTCGCCACGAACGGAAATCCATGGGCGCGCTACAGCCTCAGTGCCAGCGCAGCAGCACCAGCTCGGAGCAGAAGCCGGGACCCATCGCCAGCATCAGCCCCGGGCTCCCGCTGGGCGGCTTTTTGGCGATGGTGTCGCGCAGCACGTGCAGTACCGAGGCCGACGAGAGGTTGCCGATCTCGCCGAGCGAGCGCCAGGTCAGCTCGAGCGCCTCGGGCGGAAGGTTGAGGCTCGCGACGATCGCCTCGATGACCTTGGGGCCGCCCGGGTGGCTGACAAAGGCGCCGATGTCGGTGGTACTCAGGCCGTGCTCGCCGAGGAACCCCGTGACGTCGCCTTCGATGTATTGCTCGACCACGGCAGCAACGTCCTTGGACAGCACCAGCTCGAAGCCGGCGGCGCCGACGTCGTAACCCATCGTCCGCAGCGAGTCGGGGTAGAGATGACTGCGCGAATCGATGATGGCCGGCCCGCCGGCACCGATCTGCTCCGCGCGCCGATCGCCGACGGCCACCACCGCGGCGGCCCCGTCAGCAAACAGCGCGCTGCCGACCAGGCCCGCCAGCGACGGCTTGTATCCGGGATAGGTCAGGGAGCAGAGCTCGACCGACACCAACGCGGCGACGCTGTCCGGCGCGCCGCGCAGGTAGTCGTGCAGCCGGGCCACCCCCGCGGCTCCGGCCACACAGCCCAGGCCGAACAGCGGCACGCGGCGCACGTCGTCACGCAGCCCGAGGCGACCGGCGATCCGGGCGTCCACCGACGGCACCGCGAGGCCGGTGACCGTCGTGGTGATCAAGATGTCCACGTCTTGCGGTTGCAGACCCGCCTCATCCAGCGCGCCCGACAGCGCCTCGCAACCAAGATCCACGGCCTTTTCGATGTAGATCTGATTTGCCTCGCCGAAGTCGGTCAGCGTCGCATACCTGTCCATCGGCAGCACGAGGTGGCGGCTATTCACCTTGGCGCTGGCGTGCAGCTGCCGAACTATGTCCTCGTAGTCCTCGAATCCCGGAATGCTCAGGAAAAGCTCCGTGAGTTCGCGCTGGGAATAGCGATAGGGGGGCAACGCACCAAACACACCTGCGATGACGCTCATTGGTGACACCCCTTGGTTACGACGATGCGGCCCGAAAGGTTCAACCGATCGTTAGCTCACTGAAGTTTAGTCTGCGGGCAAGTGCCCGGCAAAGTCCGTGATTCAGCTAACAGGATGGTGCCGGAGCAGCCGCGCCCTCAGCTGCTCTGCGGTTGCCCGGACCTGATCGAGTTGGCCGGACACCCGTTGCGGCGCCGTTCCGCCCCGAGCGTCGCGCGAGGACACCGAGCCCTCGATCGTCAGCACATCGCGCACCGCCGGCGTCAGTTCGGTGCTGATGGCGGCCAGTTCGTCGTCGGTCAGCTCCTCAAGCCCGACGCCGCGCGCCTCGGCGGCGCGCACCGCGGCGCCGGCGGCCTCATGCGCCGAGCGAAACGGGACGCCCTGGCGAACCAGCCACTCGGCGATATCGGTGGCCAGCGTGTAGCCGGCCGGAGCCAGCGCCGCCATCCGCTCGACGTTGAACGTGAGGCTGGCAACCAGCCCCGCCATCGCGGGCAGCAGCAACTCCAGCTGGGCCACCGAGTCGAACACCGGCTCCTTGTCCTCTTGCAGATCGCGGTTGTAGGCCAGCGGCTGGGCCTTGAGTGTGGCCAGGAGCCCGGCCAGGTTGCCGATCAGCCGCCCGGACTTTCCGCGGGCCAGCTCGGCGATGTCCGGGTTCTTCTTTTGCGGCATGATCGAGCTGCCGGTGGACCAGGAGTCGTGCAGGGTCACGTAGCCGAATTCCGTCGAGCTCCAGATGATGATGTCCTCGGCCAGCCGGGACAGGTCGACGCCGATCATGGCGAACACGAATGCCGCCTCGGCAGCAAAGTCGCGGGCGGCGGTCGCGTCGACGGAATTGTCGGCGGCGGCCGCGAACCCGAGATCCGCGGCGATCGCGTCGGGGTCCAGACCCAACGACGATCCGGCCAGCGCCCCGGCCCCGTAAGGGGACACCGCCGCGCGCTTGTCGAAGTCGACGATTCGGTCCACATCGCGCAGCAGCGGATGCGCGTGCGCCAGCAGGTGATGGGCCAACAGGATCGGCTGGGCCGACTGCATGTGGGTCTTGCCGGGCATGATGGCGCTCGGGTGCGCGGCGGCCTGGGCGGCCAGCGCACCGACCAGATCGAGCACACCGTCGGCGACCCGGCGCACCGCGTCGCGCAGCCACATCCGAAACAGGGTGGCCACCTGGTCGTTGCGCGACCGGCCGGCCCTCAGCCGGCCGCCCAGATCCGGGCCGACGCGGTCGATCAGCCCGCGCTCCAGCGCGGCGTGCACGTCCTCGTCGGTGGCCAGCGGGCCGAAGCTGCCGTCGGCGACATCTTCGGCAAGGCTGTCGAGTCCGGCCAACAGCCCGTCGCGCTGTTCCTCGGTGAGCAGCCCGGCCCGGAACAGGATGATGGTGTGCGCCCGCGACGCGGTGATGTCATAGGGGGCCAGCACCCAGTCGAAGTGGGTGGAGCGGCTCAGCGCCGCCAGCGCGTCGGACGGCCCGTCGGCGAACCGCCCACCCCACAGCGAGCCCTCGCGCGTGCTCACTTTTTCTCCGCGAGCAGACGCGAAAGCGCCTTTGCGCCCGGCGTGTCGGGGGATTTCACGTCTGCTGGCCGTGGAGATCGCGGCGCGCGGCGATCTTCGACGACAAGCCGTGGACGTAGACGAAGCCCTTGGCCATGGACTGGTCGAAGCTGTCGCCCTCGTCGTAGGTGGCCAGGTTGAAGTCGTACAGCGATTCGGCGCTGCGGCGGCCGTTGACCGCGATGTGGCCGCCGTGCAACACCATTCGCACCTCGCCGGACACGTGCTCCTGAGTTTTCGCGACGAAGCTCTCCAGGGCGACCTTCAGCGGCGAGAACCACAGCCCGTCGTACACCAGCTCGGCCCAGCGCTGGTCGGTGTGTCGTTTGAACCTGCCCAGCTCGCGCTCGAGGGTGACGTGTTCGAGTTCGGTGTGCGCAGTGATGAGCACCATGGCCCCGGGCGCCTCGTAGATCTCGCGGCTCTTGATGCCCACCAGCCGGTCCTCGACCACATCGAGGCGCCCGACGCCCTGCGCACCGGCGCGGGCGTTGAGTTCCTCGATGGCCTGAAGCATCGACACCGGCTTGCCGTCGATCGAGACCGGCACGCCCTTCTCGAAACCGACGATGACCTCGTCCGGTGTGCTCCAGTTGAGGGTCGGGTCCTCGGTGTAGGCGTAGATGTCCTTGGTGGGCGCGTTCCACAAGTGCTCGAGGAAGCCGGTTTCCACCGCGCGACCCCAGACGTTCTGGTCGATCGAGAACGGCGAGCGCTTGCTGACGTTGATCGGGATCGCGTTTTCCTCGGCGAACGCGATCGCCTTCTCCCGCGTCCAGGCGTAGTCGCGGACCGGCGCCAGCACCTGCAAATCCGGTGCCAGCGAAGCGAATCCGACCTCGAAGCGGACCTGGTCGTTGCCCTTGCCGGTGCAACCGTGCGCCACGATGGTGCCGCCGTGTTCGCGGGCGGCCGCCACCAGGTGCTTGGCGATCAGCGGCCGGCTGATCGCCGACACCAGCGGGTAGCGGTCCATGTACAGCGCGTTGTTCACGACGGTGGGCAGGCAGTACTCGTCGGCGAACTCGTCGCGGGCGTCGACGACGACGGCCTCGACGGCGCCACAGTCCATGGCGCGCTGACGCACCAGCTCCATGTCCTCGCCACCCTGGCCGAGGTCAATCGCTACCGCTACGACCTCACGGCCGGTCTCCTTGCCTATCCAGCTGATCGCCACCGAGGTGTCCAGACCGCCGGAATACGCCAGGATGACGCGTTCTGACATTGAGCAATCTCCTTTATTTCAGCTCTTCTAAGGCGACCGCCAGCTCGGCGCCTTTCATCGGGTCGCGGGCCGCCACGAACACCGTGTCGTCTCCGGCGATGGTGCCGACGACGTACGGTAGCGCCGCGCGATCGATCGCGGAGGCCAAATAGTTCGCCCCGCCGGGTGGGGTTCGCAACACCGCGAGGTTCGCGCTGGAGTCGACGGACACCAGCAGCTCGCTGAGCAGCCGCGACAACCGTGCGGTGCCGCCGGACACACCCTTCACCGGACTGCCGTCCTCGGGGACGACGTAGACGCCGACGCCGCCGTCGGCGCCGCGAAGTTTCACCGCGCCGAGCTCCTCGAGGTCGCGCGACAGCGTGGCCTGGGTGACCTCGATGCCCTCGTCGGCCAGCAGTGCGGCCAGCTCACTTTGGCTGCGGACCGCCTCTGAGGACAGGATCGCCACGATGCGATCCTGTCGGCCGACCCGGGTGGTTTCGGGTGCGCGCGTCATTTGATTTGCGCCGCTCCTCTTCATCGCTTCGCTCTGCTTCGTCGTCGGCGCGGCGCCCGCTCCAGCAGCCACACCAGCAGCGCCTTCTGCGCATGTAGCCGGTTTTCGGCCTCGTCCCAGACGGCGCTGGCCGGTCCGTCCATCACCTCGTCGGTGATCTCGTCGTTGCGGTGCGCCGGAAGGCAGTGCAGCACAATGGCTTCCGGGTCGGCCAGGTCTACGAGTCGCTGGTTGACCTGGAACGGCCGGAATGGCTTCACCCGGTCCAGCCCGTCGCCCTCCTGACCCATGGACGTCCATGTGTCGGTGACCAGGACGTCGGCACCGGCGGCGGCCTTGTCGGCGTCGGTGCTCACCGTCACCGAGGCGCCGGTGGCCTCGGCGCGCCGCTCGGCGGCGGCCAGCACGCCCGGATCCGGCGCAAAGCCCTCGGGTGCGGCGACGGTGACGTGCACCCCGGCGGTCGCCCCGCCCAGCAGCAGTGAGTGGGCCATGTTGTTGGCGCCGTCACCGAAGTAGGAGAGCCTGAGGCCGCTTAGCGCGCCTTTGCGTTCGGCGATGGTCTGCAGATCGGCCAGCACCTGGCAGGGGTGGAAGGCGTCGGACAGCGCGTTGACCACCGGTACCGAAGCGGTCTCGGCCATCGCCTCAAGCCGGTCCTGCCCGAAGGTCCGCCAGACGATGGCATCGACGTAGCGGGACAACACGTTTGCGGTGTCCTGCAGGGTTTCGTCGCGACCCATCTGGGTGCTGCGGGCATCCACGACGACGGCGTGCCCGCCGAGCTGCGCGATGCCCACCTCGAAGGAGAAACGGGTGCGGGTGGAGTTCTTGTCGAAGATCACCGCGACCCCGCGCGGTCCCTCCAGGGGACGTCGGCTGAACGGGTCCTTCTTCAGTTCGGCGGCCAGCTGTAACACGTCGGCCTGTTCGGCGGCCGACAGGTCGTCGTCGCGAAGGAAGTGCCGTGGCGTCATGCCGATACCTCGTCGAGGATCCCCGGCAGCGCGGCGATGAAGCTGTCGATCTGGGCTTCGGTGATGATCAGCGGCGGTGCCAGCCGGATGACGTCGGGGGCCGCGGCGTTGACCAGGAACCCGGCGTCGCGCGCGGCCGCCTCGGCCTCCTTGGCGCACGGCGCGGTGAGCACCACGCCCCACAGCAGCCCGCGGCCACGCACGTGGTCGACCAGCGGGTGATGCAGCGATTCGATGCCGTGCCGCACCGACTTACCCAGCAGCTCGGCATGCCGCACCAGGTCGTCGGCGGCCAGCGCCCGCACCACCGCCAGGGCCGCCGCGGTGCACACCGGGTTGCCGCCGAAGGTGCTGCCGTGCAGGCCGGGTGTCAACAAATCGGCGGCGGGCCCGATGGCCAGCACCGCCCCGATCGGCAGTCCCCCGCCGAGGCCCTTGGCCAGGGTCACCACATCCGGGGTGATGCCGTCGTGCTGGTGGGCGAAAAAGGCGCCGGTGCGGCCCATTCCGGTCTGCACCTCGTCGAGCACCAGCAGGGCGCCGTGCCGGGCCGTGATTTCGCGTGCCGCGGCCAGGTAGCCCTCGGGCGGAACCACCACCCCGCTTTCGCCCATGATCGGCTCGAGGAACACCGCCGCGGTGTCGTCGCCGACGGCGGCGGCCAGCGCGTCGGTGTCGCCGTACGGCACGTGGCTGACATGGCCGGGCAGCGGCTCGAACGGCGCCTGCTTGGCCGGCTGGCCGGTCAGCGCCAGCGAGCCCATCGTCCGCCCGTGGAAGCTTTCTTGTGCGGCAACGAGTTTCGTGCGCCCGGTGAGCCGGGACAGCTTGAACGCCAGCTCGTTGGCCTCGGTGCCGGAGTTGCAGAAAAACACCCGAGTCTGCGCGTCGGCGCCGAGCAGGGCGACCAGTTCTTCGGCGAGCGCGATGGCGGGCTCGGTGGCGTACAGGTTGGAGGTGTGTCCGAGCGTCGAGATCTGTTGCTTCACAGCGTCGATCACGGCCGGGTGGCGATGGCCGAGAACGTTGACCGCGATGCCGCCCAGCAGGTCCAGATACGTCTTGCCGTCCACGTCGGTGACCACCGCACCGTCGCCGCTGGCCAGCGCCACCGGCGGGGTGCCGTAGTTGTTCATCATCACGGCTTCCCAGCGCTGCTTCATGGTTGCGGTGTTCGTCATGCGGGCCGATCCCCCTTCCCGAGCATCACGCCAGCGTGACGCTCGGCGACGAGGGAAGTCATCACCCGCGCGCTCACGCGGCTCACCATCTGCGCCGCTCCTCCTCATCGCTACGCTCTGCATCGTCGCCGGCGCGCACCACCTTGGTGCCGGTGCCCGCATGGGTGAACAGCTCCACCAACACGCAGTGCTTGACCCTCCCGTCGATCACATGCGCGCTCGGCACGCCCGCAGTCACCGCGCGCAAACAAGCCTCGACTTTCGGGATCATGCCCGCCTCCAAGATGGGTAGCAGTTGCGCCAATGTGGCGGTGTCGATTTCGCTGACCAGCGAATCCCGATCCGGCCAGCTGGTGTAGAGGCCTTCGACATCGGTTAGCATCAACAGCTTTTCGGCCCCCAGGGCTTCGGCCAGCGCCGCCGCGGCGGTGTCGGCGTTGATGTTGTGCACCACACCGTCGACATCCGGCGCGAGCGTGGATACCACCGGAATGCGGCGTGCGGCAATCAGATCCAGAATCGCCGCGGTGTTCACCCGGTCGACGTCGCCCACCAGGCCGATGTCGGTGGCCACGCCGTCGACGGTGACGCTGCGCCGCACTGCGGTGAACAGTTGCGCATCCTCGCCGGTGATCCCGACGGCGTAGGGGCCGTGCGCGTTGATCAGGTTGACCAGTTCGCGGCCCACCTGCCCGAACAACACCATCCGCGCTACGTCGAGCACTTCGGGTGTGGTGACCCGGAATCCGCCCTTGAAGTCGCCCTTGTCGATCCCCAGCCGACGCAGCATGGCGGTGATCTGCGGGCCGCCGCCGTGCACCACGACGGGATGGATGCCGCAGTTGCGCAGAAACGCCATGTCGGCGGCGAACGCCTCGCGCAAGATCTCGTCGGTCATGGCGTTGCCGCCGTATTTGATGACGACGACCTTGCCGTGCAGCTGTTTGAGCCAGGGCAGGGCTTCGGCCAGGACCTCGGCCTTGACCTGGGTGGACAGTGCGTCGGTGCTCGTCATGTGCTGTAGGCCGAGTTCTCTTCGACGTACGCGTATGACAGGTCGGTGGTCCGAATCGCCGCGTGAGCGTCGCCCACGCGGAGGTCTACGGCGATGACGATGTCGGGACCAGAAAGGTCGACGTCACGTGCACCCGGCGCCCCCATGCCGTCGATGCACACCGGAGAGCCGTTGAACGACACGGAGATTCTATCGGGTTCGAGCGTCACCCCGGGCGCCAGGCCGACGGCCGCGAGCACCCGGCCCCAGTTGGGATCCGACCCGAACAACGCGGTCTTGACCAGGCTGTCGCGAGCGATCGCCCGGGCGGCCGAGACCGCCTGCTCCTCGGACACGGCGCCCGTCACGGTCACAGTGACGCGCTTGGTGACGCCCTCGGCGTCGGCCTGCAGCTGCGCGCACAGATCGTCGCAGACGCGCAGCACCGCGTCGTCGAGATCGGTCTGCGGCGGGGCGATGCCGCTGGCGCCCGATGCCAGCAACAGCACGGTGTCGTTGGTGGAACAGCAGCCGTCGATGTCGAGCCGGTCGAAGGTGCGGGCGCTGGCGCGGCGCAACGCCTGATCTAGCGCCGCAGGTTCGGCGACCGCGTCTGTGGTCAGCACACACAGCATGGTGGCCAGTGACGGCGCGAGCATGCCGGCGCCCTTGGCCATCCCCCCGACCGTCCACTGGTTGCGATGATGCAGCGCAACCTGTTTGGGCACGGTGTCGGTGGTCATGATGGCGTGGGCAGCGTCGTCGCCGCCGTTCAGCCCGCCGGCCATCTCGTGCACGATTTCGGTCACCCCGGCCAGCACCTTATCCATCGGGAGGCGATCGCCGATCAGCCCCGTCGAACAAACTGCGACCTCGACGGCCCCGGTCTCGGTGCCCCAGTCCGACAACGCGGCGGCGACCGCCTCCGCGGTCGCGTGGGTGTCCTGGAATCCGCCCGGCCCGGTGCACGCGTTGGCGCCGCCGGAGTTGAGGATCACCGCACGCAGCTGCCCCCCGGTCATTACCTGTTGTGTCCAGAGGACCGGCGCGGCCTTGACGTTGTTGCGGGTGAATACCGCGGCGGCGGCGTAGTCGGGCCCCTCGTTGAACACCAGGGCGAGATCGCGCTTTCCGGACGCCTTGAGTCCGGCCGCGATGCCGGCGGCGCGAAAGCCCGCCGGTGCGGTGACTCCCTGCGCGCGCAGCAGCCTTGTCTCACCGTCATTTTCGGTCACGGCGCCACCCCGACCGCCGAAAGCCCTTCGCCCTCCGGCCAACCCAACGCCAGGTTCATCGACTGCACGGCCGCGCCGCCGGTGCCCTTGACCAGGTTGTCGATCGCCGCGATGGCGACGAAGGTCTCGGCGGCCTCGTCCACCGCGACGGCGATGTGCGCCGCGTTGCTGCCGATCACCGATCCGGTGCGAGGCAGCTGTCCCTCGGGCATCAGATACACGAACGGCTCTGCGTCATAGGCCTTTTCGTAGGCCGCCCGCAGCTGCGACAGCGGCGCGGAGGTGCGAGCGGTACAGGTGGCCAGGATGCCGCGCGATGTCGGGATGAGCACCGGGGTGAATGACACGGTGACGTCTCGGGTGGTGACGCTGCGCAGCCCCTGCGCGATCTCGGGTGTATGCCGGTGAGCACCGGCGATGTTGTAGGCCCGTGCCGACCCGATGACCTCGGAGCCGAGCAGGTCGGTCTTGGCCGCACGACCGGCTCCGGAGGTGCCGCTGACGGCGACCACCGTGACGGCGGGTTCGACGAGGTCCTCGGCGACGGCGGGCAGGAGCGCCAGCAGCGCCGCGGTCGGGTAGCAGCCAGGAACCGCGATGCGGCGCGCGCCTTGCAGTCGCTCACGGGCGCCGGGCAGTTCCGGAAGTCCATACGGCCAGCTGCCGGCGTGCCGGGAACCGTAAAACTGCTCCCACGCGGCGGCGTCGGTGAGCCGGAAGTCCGCGCCGCAGTCGATGATCAGGGTGTCCGGGCCCAGTTGCCCGGCCAGCGCCGCCGAATGTCCGTGCGGCAACGCCAAAAACACCACGCGTGGCCGGCTAGCACGGCCAGCTCGGTGGGCTCCAGCGTGCGCTGGGCCAGTGGCGTCAGGTGCGGATGATGCTCCCCGAACGTGCTTCCGGCGCTGGCCGCCGCGGTCACCGCGCCGATGGCCAGTCGGCCGTCGAAGTAAGCCGGATGCCCGAGCAGTAGCCGCAGGATCTCCCCGCCGGCATAGCCGCTGGCACCGGCAACCGCCACCCTTATTACGTCGGCCATTCCGGCAATTTTGCATGGTTATGCAGAGGTTTGCAAATCCATACTCCGGCCGGTCAGTAAGCGCTCAGGCCCCGATCGCCTTGGCGAGTTGGTCCGGCACGTATGTCATGAGCGCGGGCACCAGGCCGCTCAGTGGCGTACCGCCGACAGTCGCCGTGGTGGTGAAGGGAATTGACCCAATCATCACCGTGACCGAAGCCGTGTACGGCGTGACTGGGACGAGCAACCCGTCCAAGGGGACGTTGATCGTGACCGGGTAGCCGCCTGCGTCGACGTGAATCGGCAGCGTCATCTGACCGTTCAGGAATCCGTCTGTGATGACGGCCGGTGCGTCGACCAGCGCGTTGGCGGCGCCCGCAAAGTTCCCGGACTCCAGCGCGGTGGTGAACGCCGTCGCGCTGAGATCCGCCGCATGCAAGGCGTTGACCGGCGCGCCCGCGGCATCGAGCAACAGCGCCACGGGCATCCCGTAATTGCCGTTGACGAACAGGCCGACCGCGGGCGGGATGATCCGGATGGCGATCGCCGCGTTGGCGACGACGGATGTGTCGTTGATCGTGTCGATCACGTTGGTGACGTTCTGCGACATCTGCGCGGCGATGGAACCTGGTACCAACAGGTTGGTGAAGTTCTGCGCCATCTCCCCCGGAATCGTGAGGATGGGCAGCAAGTCGCCCAGAGTTCCCGTCGGCGTCACGACCGCGGTGAGGTTCGTGATCGGACCCGAGGTGACGGTATTGAAGCCGGTGAAGAACAGGTTGACGAAAGCGTTGCTCAGGGTGCTCACCGCACCGCCGATGTTGCCGGAAAGCACGTCCTGCAGCGCCGACTCGAAAGCCGCGGGCAACGCTTCCAGGCCCACGGTGAAATCGTGGGCAGCGTTGGACAGCGCCGTCCCGATCGTGTTGGCGTAGCCGATCTGGTTGTTGATGACCTGCTGGACGAATGCCACTGGGTCGAACGCCGCCAGGCGCTCGAAGAAGGTTTGAATGGCGGTCGACACACTGCCGGGGAAGTTATCGATGAAATTTTCGATCGCCGCGACGACCCGCTGCGCATAGACCTGCTGGTTGGCAAGGAACCGGTGCAGCAGGGGCGCCGGGTTCGCGGCGATCGCGGCGCGCAGGGCTTGTAGGTTGGCGCTCGTGTTGGCGAACAGTTCCCCGTACGGGCCGCCGCCTTCGGCCGTGCCGCCCCGCAGCAGCGCCGGCGCCCCCACAGCCTTGAACCTGGCCGGCGCACTGGCGAAGGACCCAACAGCGGATTGGACGCTGGCAGCAACCTGCTGGGCATTGGCAATGTCGGCGCCCAGATACGCGCCGGCGCTGGAGTTCAACGACCGTACGAATTGCACATGGAACGCCGACGCCTGGGCACTGATGGATTGAAATTGCTGGGCATGCGTGCCGAACAACGACGCGATCGCGACCGACACCTCGTCCTGGGCAGCGGCGACAATCCCGGTAGTCGGGATCGCCGCGGTGGCGGTCGCCGCGCCCAGCGTCGAGCGAAGTTTTTCCAAGTCCCCCGCGGCGGACTCGACCAGCTCTGGCACCGTGCTGACAAACGACATACCCGTCCCCTTCGATTGATTGCGGCGGTCAACCCGATGATCACCGAAGGTCTTGAGCCTAAGTTAACGCGGCATTAATGCGCGCGGATCCCGCCGTTTGCTCAAAAGTGCTGCAGACTAAAGCGTTAGGCACGTAAAACGGCGCCGACGGTAGCGGCTGCGCGCTGCACGGCGGCGTCGCGTGCCGCGCTGGCGTCGTCTTCGGTCAGCGTGCGATCCGGCGCGCGGAACCGCAACGCGAACGTCAGCGACTTGAAGCCCTCGCCGATTTGCGGACCGGTGAAGACGTCGAACAATTGCATGTCCTCAAGCAGTTCGCCGGCGCCCTCGCGAACGGCGTCGGCCACCGCGTGGGCGGGGACCTCCGCGGACACCACCAGGCTGACGTCTTGGAACACCGCCGGAAACGGCGACACCCTGGGCGCCGGTGCTGCCTCGACGACAGGAATCGCATCGAGGTCGAGCTCCAGTGCGCAACTGCCCTTCGGTAGTCCGGCGCGCTCGATCACGGCGGGATGCAACTGTCCGGCATGACCGACCGAGATTTCCCCAACCAGAACCTCGGCGCAGCGACCCGGATGCCACGGCAGGTATTGGGCCGCACGCAAAGTCACGTCGATTCCGCTGGCGCGCGCGATGATTCGCACGGCCTCGAAGGCGTCGGCGGCCTCGACGCGACGACCGGGTCCCCAGGGGCCGCGCGGTTCACGCAACCCGGCCAACACCGCGGCCACCTGCTGCGGCTGCCGGGGCAAGGACGCGTCGAGCGTGGAGATTTCGTCGTCAGTGGGCCGGCGGTGGACGGGGATGAGCTCGACACCGCGAGTCTGATCGGTCGGGCGCACCACCTGCGCGAGGGCAAACAACGCGACATCGACCAGACCTCGAGATACGTTGCGCCCCAAGGCTTCCAGTAAGGCGGGCAGCAATGTGGTGGCCAGCTGCGGACGATCGGCCTCCAAGGGATTGAGCACGTGGGTGGTCACCCGCCGCGGGTCGTCGGCCGGCAGAGCCCACAGGTCGAAGACACCGGCGGGCAGAAACGGTGTCGGCAGGATCTCAACGAATCCCGATTGCGCCAGCGCCTTTCCGATCGCCCGGTTGCGCTTTTGCGCCGCGGTGAGGCCGGCGCCGGCGGGCGCCGACGGCAGCACCGACGGGACCGACTCCAGGCCCTCCAGCCGAAGCACTTCCTCAACCAGGTCGGCGGGCTGCAGCAGATCGGGTCGCCAACTCGGCGGCGTGACGACCAGGGTGTCGCCGTCGGCGATCACCTGGGCACCGATCTGGGTGAGCCGCCTGGCGGTCGTGCCCGGCGCGTACGCCACCCCAGCGACGCGGTCCGGCAGGTCGGTGGAGATCCGGACGGGCGGGAGCGACCAGTCCTCGCGCGGCGGGTCGCCCCGCCAGTCGGTCAGCGTCGGCTCGGCCACGCCGCCGGCCATGTCGGCGAGCAGCACGGCGCAGCGGTCCAAGGCGGCCACTGAGATGGCCGGATCCACGGCGCGCTCGTAACGTCGCGCGGCCTCGCTGGGCAGGTGCAGCCGGCGCTGCGTGCGCGACACCGCCGCCGCGTCCCACACCGCGGCCTCCAGCAGCACGTCGGTGGAATCAGTCCGCACCTCGGTGCTTGCGGCGCCCATCACGCCGCCGATCGCGGTGGTCGCGACGTCGTCGACGATCAGGACGTCGGCCGCATCGAGCTTGCGTTCGATGTCGTCGAGGGTGACGACGGTCTCGCCCGGATGGGCGAACCGCACCGCGAACGCCCCGGTGATGCGGTTGCGGTCGTGGGCATGCATGGGGTGCCCCAGTTCCAGCATCACGTAATTCGTGACGTCGACGGCCGGGGAGGTCGCGCGGATCCCGGACAGCAGCAGGCGGCGCTGCAGCCACCAGGGCGACACCGCGGCGGGGTCGATCCCGGTGACCGGGCGCAGCGCGAAGCGCCGAACGCCCGTGCCGGGGTCCACGGTCAACGGCCAGGCCTCGCCATCGACCGGCAACGGCTTGATCACCTGGCTGGACGCCGGGTCGACGAAATCGAGGTCATAGGCGCACGCGATCTCGCGAGCCAGTCCGCGCACCGACATGCAATAGCCACGGTCGGGCGTGATCGCCAAGTGGAACACCACGTCGTCGAGCCCGACTACGGCGGCGCCATCGGCGCCGGGTTCGGCGGTCCCCGGTGGCAACACCAGAATCCCGGAATGGTCTGCGCCCAAACCGAGTTCGGCCGCCGAGCAGATCATGCCGTCGGAGGTGCGGCCGTAGGTCTTGCGCGAAGCGATGGTAAAGCCGCCGGGCAAGGTGGCGCCGGGCAGAGCCGCCACAACCAGGTCACCGATCACGAAATTACTTGCACCACAGACGATTTCACGCTGCTGCGGTTCACCGACATCGACCAGGCAGGCCCTGATCGGCTTTTTGAAGCCGGTGAGCTCCTCGATCTGGGATACCCGCCCGACAACGAGCGGGCCGTCGACGGGACCGAGCGTCGTCACCTCTTCGACCTCGTGGCCGATGCGCACCAGCGCCTGCCCGACGTCGTCGGGGCCTACGTCCCAGCCCGGCGCGCCGGCCGAAATCACCTCGCGCAGCCAGCTATACGGAAGGCGCATCAGTACCCCACCCCGAACGGCAAGGAGAACCGGATGTCGCCTTCGACCATGTCGCGCATATCGGGGATGCCGTTGCGGAACTGCAGGGTTCGCTCCAGACCCATGCCGAACGCGAAGCCGGAGTAGACCTCCGGGTCAATTCCCGCGGCCCGCAACACGTTTGGGTGCACCATTCCGCAGCCGCCCCACTCCACCCAGCCGGCGCCGCCCTTCTTGTTGGGAAACCAGACGTCGACCTCGGCGGAGGGTTCGGTGAACGGGAAGAAGTGCGGCCGGATGCGGGTGCGGGCCAACGGCCCGAACTCGGCGCGCGCGAACGCGTCCAGTGTTCCGCGCAGGTGTGCCATCGACAGGCCGCGATCCACCGCCAAGCCCTCGACCTGGTGGAAGACCGGCGTGTGGGTGGCGTCGAGTTCGTCGGTGCGGAAGGTGCGGCCGATCGAGATGATGTAGACGGGCAGCTCGCGTTCGAGCAGGGTGCGCACCTGCACCGGTGAGGTATGGGTGCGCAGCAGCTGCCGGGAACCCTCGGGCGCGATGTAGAAGGTGTCCTGCTCGCTGCGCGCCGGGTGGTCCGGCGGGAAGTTGAGGGCGTCGAAGTTGAACTGCTCGGTCTCGACCTCGGGCCCGTCGGCCAGTTCCCAGCCCATCGCGACGAACGTGTCGGCGATGTGCTCGGCCAATATCGTGATCGGGTGCCGGGCGCCGGTCGGCTGGCGGGTCGAGGGCAGGGTGACGTCGATGCGTTCGGCGACCAGCACTGCCGCGTCGCGTTGGTCACGCAGGACCGCCAGTCGTTCGTCGTAGGCGCGTTGGACCTCGGCGCGGGCGGTGTTGACGCGTTTGCCGGCGTCGGCGCGGTCCTCCTTGGGCAGGGTGGCCAGCGCTTGTCTCGCAAGTGCCAGGGGTGAGCGGTCGCCGAGTTGCTCGGTTTTCACCTGCGCCAGCTCGTCCAGGTTGCCGGCGCCGGCCAAGGCACCGTGGGCGGCGTTGACCGCTTCTGCCAGACCTTCCGGCGACAGGTCGACGGGTTGATCAGCCACGCGGCGGCACCCTCCTCGCTGACGGGCTGTTCGGTGCGCTCGCATCGTCGCGAAGCGGCACTCACTCGTACTTGATTGCGCGCAGCACGGATGTGGCGCAAGTGCCGATCATAGGTGATCAGATGCTCGCCGCTTGGCGACCTTCCGGTGGTGAAGGGGCGGTTATCCGGCCAGGACCGGCTGCGCGCCAACCAGGGTGGCCGCCGCGCGCGCCGCACGCGTGCGAGTCAACCGCACGAGCTGGTGCACGGCCACCGCGCCCAGCAGGCCGAACGCCGGGGCCGCGGCCATGGTCGCCCAGTGGTGGGCCAGCACGAGGAAGCCAAACCCCGAGGAGGCCAGCAGCATCATCAGCCGCACCGGCGTCCAGTGGATCGGCCCGCGGAACTGGGCAGACACCAGCACGCCGAGGATCACGGCGATGGTGTGCCCCGCATCGGTGAAATCGCCACCGACCACGGCGGAGGCCATGGCCGCGAAGATCCACCACCCGACCCACGCCGGCCGCCAGCGCGGCGGAATCGCCGCCGTCAGGGCTCCGAGGACCGCGAGGGCGCCGTAGCTCATCCCCACGTCACTTGCCCGGGTGATCGACCACGGCATCCAGCCGAATTCCACCGCGGCCGCGAGCGCGCCGACCACAACCAGCGTCGCGCCGATATGACCGACGACGAACGCCACCATCAGCCGGATGCTGCGCAGATGCAGCTCGGCGAGCGCGAGCAGGCAGGCCAGGAACGGCATCCAGAAGTAGAGCGGACCGGCGTCGACGACGAAGGCACTGCCCAGCAGCGTGCCCAGGTGTCCGTGCGCCAGGTTGTGCAGGTTGGTGCTGGCGTGCTGAATGACCAGTTCACGCGTGTGCGGCTGCAGCGAAAGTAGCGCAAAACTGACCGCACCGGCGATCGCCACGTATCCCAGGGTGAAGCGGACCCGCGCGACCCGGGAGAGGATTCGGTAAATCATTACCTTCCACTATGCCCGTGCATTTGTTTCAACCGTTTCAACGTCGTGTAAGAACTCCCTACGAGTCCTCAGGCGATATATCGCCAAGTCAGCGGGGATGCCGGTGAGTTTGCTGGCGAACACGGGTCGACGTGCGCGCTTGGCGACGACCCCTAGGGCGTCCAGTTCGCTTTGCGGTATCAGGTCCAGCGTCGAACTTGACACCATGATGCCACCTTTGGTGGCGCGTTCCATTACCCGGGCGGCGATGTTCACGTCGACGCCGAGCCAATCGGCGGCGAGCCGCTGCGGCCGGCCGGTGTGGATTCCAACCCGCATTCGGGGCGTATATCCGTTCACTTCAACGCTTTTCATCGCCTCACGGGCCGCCAGCACTGCCCCGACCGCGACCGTCGGACTGCGGAATACCGCCATGATTCCGTCTCCCAGTCGTTTGACGATGTGCCCGCCGGCGTCGAGCAGCGGCGGCTCCACCGCACGAGCCACCTGACGCAGCAACGCCAGGGCCGCGTCGTCGCCGGCTTCCAGCGACCACGTGGAGAAGCCGACCAGGTCGGTGAACACCAGAGTCACCTCAGGGTTTGCCGGCTGTCGGGAAACCGCCTCCGTCAGCGCCTGCCACACTTGCAGCACACCCAGGCTGACCTCCCGCGATGCCGCATTACGATCGCCCAGCAGCCGGTCGGCGGCCCGCGCAGCTGCGCGCGGGCCTCCGTCGCCCGCGGTCGACAGCGGGTCGCCGAATTCGGGATCGCCGGGCAATAGCCGACGCGCCCGCCGGAGGAACGCCACGACCCCCGGACTCTGGTTGGTGCTGCGCAGCCAGTGTGCCGCGTTGTGCACCGCAGAACTGCGCGACGCCTCCCGCACAGCTTCGGTTGCTTTGGTTTGTTGGGCTTCCCCGGCCTCTTGTTCGTGAGGCCTCACTTCCACCTCGCAAGGGTAGGTGGTTTAAGCAGAACCAGGCAACGACGACCGGCGCGTCTGTGTCACATCTCGCAGCGCTCGATCACGCTTGGTCGCCGGCCGCCGGTCCGTCCACCGCCGGACCGAGGAGGCCCGCGACGGGGACGTTGACCCCCGACGACGAGTGTCCCGCGTCCGCGGGCGCCGCCGTCGACTCCGAACTCGTCTCTTGGCCTTGCAGGAAGGCTTTCACGGCGTTCGCGGGAGTGTTCGGGAGCGCATTGACCGCCACTACCGGGCGCGCGCCCGAGAGCGCGCCGCTGATCGCTGCGCCGCCGCCTTGCAGCGCGGACGCCGTACTCAGGTACGGACCGGCCGCGTCGACGCCGAGCGACACCCCCGAAGGCACGGCGAGTGATCCGGAGGCGAGCGAGGCGGCTCCCGTTGCGAGACCTGCCGACCCGGTCAGCGTCTGCTTGACCGGGCTCGTCGAAATGATCGTGTTGAGCACGGGGAAGCCGACTGGCTCCGGTTCCCCCGTGCCGGCGGCCGGAATGCCACCGACCATCAACGCCGGACTCCCGGTGCCCCCAACCACGCCCGCGGTCCCGGCCCCCACCGCCGCGTGTCCCAACAGCGCCTGCGTGGGCGAGTTCACGGCATTGAGCAAACTCTGCTCGGCGTTGGCGGCCTCGGCGGCCAGATACTGACCCGCGCTGGAGTTCAGGGCGCCCACGAACTGCGCATGAAAGTCCGCCACCTGCTGGCTGAGCGCTTGATACTCGAGCGCGTGGGTACCGAGCGCCGCCGTGATGGCCGCCGACACTTGATCCATGGCGGGCGGGGCGATTCCCGTCGTCGAAGGTTTCGCGGCTGCATTGGCCGCGGTCAGCGCCGAGCCAATGCCGTCCAAGTCCCCGGCCGACGACGACACCGTCTCGGGCGCGACGTTTACAAATGACACAGCCCGTCTCCTTCGACTGACCTCGAATCACCTGACAACGCACCGAGGAGGAGAAGTCTACTGGCGAGTAGCCGACTTTTGGCTGAAATGCCGCCGCCCGTCCGAGCCCAGGCCATACGTCCTGATCACGCCGCCGCCTCGCCGTTGTGGACACTCGATAACAGGATCCAAGGCGGTGGCCGAAATCGTGGACAACGTGCGTTGTCAAGTTTTATCGTGAGCCCAATCAGGAGTAGGAGGCCGCGATGACTGCCACTGCGACATCTCGGACATCTCGGACATCTGGGACATCTGGGACATCTGGGACATCTTCCGATCCGCTCGGGCCAAATTCACTGACCTGGAAGTACTTCGGCGACTTACGGACCGGAATGATGGGTGTCTGGATCGGCGCGATCCAGAACATGTATCCGGAGCTGGGCGCCGGCGTCGAGGAACATTCGATCCTGCTGCGCGAGCCGTTGCAGCGCGTGGCCCGCTCGGTCTACCCGATCATGGGCGTGGTCTACGACGGGGACCGGGCCGCGGCGACCGGCCAGCAGATCAAGGGCTACCACCAGACGATCAAAGGCGTCGACTCCGAGGGGCGTCGCTATCACGCGCTGAATCCGGAGACGTTCTACTGGGCGCATGCCACGTTCTTCATGCTCGTCATCAAGGTGGCCGAGTACTTCTGCGGCGGGTTGACCGAGGCCGAGAAGCGTCAGCTCTTCGACGAGCACGTGCAGTGGTACCGGATGTACGGGATGAGCATGCGGCCGGTGCCCAACTCCTGGGAGGAATTTCAGGAGTATTGGGAGCGCGTCGGGCGCGACGAGCTGGAGATCAACCAGGCAACCCTGGACATCTTCCAGATGCGGATTCCCAAGCCGAAATTCGTCCTGATGCCGACGCCCATCTGGGATCAGATCTTCAAGCCGCTGGTGGCCGGGCAGCGCTGGATCGCGGCCGGCCTGTTCGAGCCCGCGGTGCGGGAGAAGGCGGGCATGCGCTGGACACCCGGCGACGAGATCTTGCTGCGGGTGTTCGGCAAGGCGGTCGAGCTGGCATTCCTGGCGGTTCCGGACGAAATCCGGCTGCATCCGCGTGCGCTGGCCGCCTACCGTCGCGCCGAGGGGCGGGTCCGCAGCGACGCCCCGCTGGTCGAGGCGCCGGCGTTCATGGCGCCGCCGCGGGATCGCCGCGGGCTGCCGATGCATTACTTTCCGCCCCGGTCCCGGTCCCCGCTCGACCCGGCCCGGGCCCTGATGGAGCGCGCGGGGTTGCTGATGCACGGCACACTGTCGATCGCCGGCCTGCGACCGGCGCGGGGCCGTACTAAAGCGGCTTGAGCGCCTGCGCGCTCTGGTACAGGCAGATCGCCGCGGCCGCGGCCACATTCAGGCTTTCCGCACCGCCGGACATCGGGATGCGCACCCGATGGTCGGCGCCGTCGGCGATGTCGGCTGACAAGCCATGAGCTTCCGGTCCGAACAGCCAGGCGGTTGGCCTGGCCAGGTCGGCATCAGGCAGCGACGTCTCGCCGTCCACCGTGGTCGCCAGCACCTGCAGACCGGTGCCGCGCACCGCGTCGACGGCGGCGCGAGCGTCGTGCTCGACGACGACCGGGATCGCGAAGATGCTGCCCGCCGAAGCGCGTAGGCACTTGCCGTTGTAGGGGTCGACGCTGTGCCCGGCCAGGATCACGGCCGCGGCCCCCATGGCGTCGGCGATGCGGATGACCGTGCCCGCGTTGCCGGGCTCACCGATCTCGACGGTAATGACAACCAGTCGCGGTGCGTCCGCCAGCACGTCGGCAAGCGGCGCCGCAGGCATCACGCAGACCGCGAACAGCCCCGCCGGAGTCACGGTGTCGGACAACGCCTTTGCGGCGCGGTCGGTCACCAGGTGCACCGGGGACTGCGTGGCGTCGAGGAATGACGAGTACCGCTCGGCCGCGGACTCGGTGACGAAGACATCGCGCACCAGCCCGCGCGCCGAGGCGGCCTCAATGAGGTTGAGGCCTTCGGCGAGAAATTGTCCGGTCCGTCGGCGGGCGACGTGACGATGCAGTTTGACCGCGGCGGCCACGCGGGCCGAGCGTTCGGTAAGCATGTGCAGCCCGGAAGGCAACCTGGGCTAGGCGGCCTCTCCGTTGGGCGCGTTGACATCGTCGGGCAGCGCGGCGCGCGCGACGTCAACGAGTGCGGTGAACGCCGCCGGGTCGGTGATCGCGATGTCGGCGAGGTTCTTGCGGTCCACCTCGACGCCGGCGGCCTTGAGGCCCTGGATCAGCCGGTTGTAGGTGATGTCGTTGGCGCGCGCGGCCGCGTTGATCCGCGAGATCCACAACTTGCGGAACTCGCCCTTGCGCGCACGACGGTCACGGAAGGCGTAGTTGAGTGAATGCAGCTGCTGCTCTTTGGCTTTGCGATAGAGCCGGGATCGCTGGCCGCGATAGCCCTTCGAGGCCTTCAGGACGGTGCGCCTCTTCTTCTGGGCGTTGACTGCCCGCTTCACGCGTGCCATGGGTTGTTCCTACTTCCGTTCGTACGTAAATGGTCGGGTGCCGGACCGGCGTCCAGCGTGGCGGTCAGCCGTTCAGTAGCGCGTTGACCCGCTTGGTGTCGTTGGCTGCAACGGTGGTGCGGCCGTCCAGCCGCCGGGTGCGCTTGGTCGGCTTGTGCTCGAGCAGGTGCCGACGGTTGGCTTTTTGGCGGACGATCTTGCCGGCACCGGTGCGCCGGAACCGCTTCGAAGCCCCACTATGGGTCTTGGCCTTGGGCATGTTTCCTCTAACTCTTCTAGCTGTTCAGTTCTTCTGTCTTTGTTCTGGTCAGTTCGGTGCGGCGTCGGTGTCGCCGGCCGCGTCCGCCTCGGGTGCCTCAGGGCGGTCAACGGGCTCCTGTCCCTCCGGGTGTCGCGCCCTGGCACGAGTCTTCGCGCCGCGGTGCGGTGCCAGCACCATCGTCATGTTGCGCCCGTCCTGCTTGGCCGAGGTTTCGACGAATCCGTAATCGGCGACGTCGGACCCCAACCGCTGCAGCAATCGATAGCCCAGTTCGGGTCTCGACTGCTCGCGACCGCGGAACATGATCGTGACCTTGACCTTCGATCCGGCTTGCAGGAATCGGATCACGTGACCCTTCTTGGTCTCGTAGTCGTGCGGGTCGATCTTCGGCCGCAGCTTCTGTTCCTTGACGACGGTCTGTTGCTGGTTCTTGCGGGACTCGCGCTCTTTCTGCGCCGCCTCGTACTTGTACTTTCCGTAGTCCATGATCTTGCAGACGGGCGGCTTGGCGTTCGGGGCAACTTCGACGAGGTCGAGATCGGCATCCACGGCGACGCGGAGCGCGTCTTCGATCCGTACGATGCCTACCTGCTCCCCGCCTGGGCCGATCAATCGGACTTCAGGTACGCGGATGCGCTCGTTGACGCGGGTCTCAGTGCTGATGGGGCCTCCCTCGTTTGGCTTCTAGTCACGGCCTTTTACTACTCAAGCCCGGGGCCCGTCGGGATTCAGCGGTGAAACACACACCATCAGCAAAAAAGCCCTGCCAAGCAGGGCCCATGCCGACCGATCACGGCTTGCTGCCAAGCCGCCCGCGCCACGCGCGGAACAGGCATTACACCATGCCTGTGACCGGACCGCTTAGCCTTGAAGCGATCTCGCGGCTGGCGGTGGGAGTGGGACTCCACTTACTGTCCCTGGCGTTCACCAGGACGGTCGCGGGGATGAGTCTACCAGCCATGAAGCGTCCTTCCGCACCTCGCGCGAGCGCGCGGCGGTCGGGCATGGTTTGTCCATGCGTCGCGTGAGTTATCACGCAAGTATCAAAGGGGGCCGACAAGTCTTGAGCAGTCTTGGCGCTTCGCCAGGTATTTCACGGGTTAAGGGAATATCCTCGCGGTCTGTGGCACTAACAACGCCGACCACTGGCAGGCCCTCTAACAGGCGGGGGCGGTCGAGCTCCCGCCTTCGCTGGGTCCCTGCGGCGGCGGGCTGGATCGTCGGTGTCATCGCCACACTTTCGCTGCTGGCCAGCATCTCGCCGCTGCTCAAATGGCTCATCCACGGCCCGCGGGAATTCATCAACGACTACTTGTTCAACTTCCCGGACACCAGCTTCGCCTGGTCGTTTGTACTGGGATTGCTGGCCGCGGCCCTGACCGCACGCAAACGCATCGCGTGGCTGCTGCTGCTGGGCAACATGGTGCTGGCCGCGGTGTTGAACATCGCCGATCTCGCCGCGGGCGGTAACACCCGCGCCGAAGAGTTCGGCGAGAACCTCGGGTGGGTCTTTCACACCATCGTGGCGATCCTGTTGATCCTGAGCTACCGGGAGTTCTGGGCCAAGGTCCGCCGCGCCGCACTGTTCAAGGCGGCCGCGACACTGGTCACCGGGTGGGTGATCGGAATCGGGGTGTGCTGGGGTCTGGTCGAGATGTTCCCCGGGACGCTGGAACCGCAAGAGCGCTTGTTCTATGTGGTCAACCGGGTGATCGGGTTCGCGATCGTGGACCGCGACGTGTTCGTCGGCAAGCCGATGGTTCTGCTCAACGCGGTCATGGGCTTGTTCGGCGCGCTGGCGTTGATTGCGGCGACTATCGTGCTGTTCCAGTCCCAGCGCGCCGAGAACGCTCTGACCGGCGAGGACGAATCCGCGATCCGCGGGTTGCTGGAACTGTGGGGCAAGAACGACTCGCTGGGCTACTTCGCCACGCGTCGCGACAAGTCGGTGGTGTTCGCGCACAGCGGCCGCGCCGCCGTCACCTATCGCGTCGAGGTCGGCGTCTGCCTGGCCAGCGGCGACCCGGTGGGCGACCCGAGGGCCTGGCGGCAGGCCGTCGACGCCTGGTTGGGGTTGTGTCAGACCTACGGCTGGGCGCCCGGTGTGATGGGGGCCAGCACCGTAGGGGCCCGGGCCTACCGTGAGGCCGGCCTCAATGCCCTGGAGCTGGGCGACGAAGCGATCTTGCGGACCGCCGACTACAAGCTGTCCGGCCCGGACATGCGCGGGGTTCGCCAGGCGGTCACCCGGGCGCGCAGGGCCGGCCTGACGGTGCGCATCCGACGACACCGCGACATCTTCCTCGACGAGATGGCCGACACCATCCGCCGCGCCGACGCCTGGCGCGACACCCAATCCGAGCGTGGCTTTTCGATGGCACTCGGCCGGCTCGGCGACCCCGCCGACGGCGACTGCCTGCTGGTCGAAGCGATCGACCGCGACGACCAAGTCGTCGCAATGCTCTCGCTCGTGCCGTGGGGAACCACCGGCGCCTCCCTGGACTTGATGCGCCGTTCGCCGCAGTCTCCCAACGGCACCAACGAATTCATGGTCAGCGAACTCGCCCTGAACGCCGAAGGCCTTGGCATTACCCGTATTTCGCTGAACTTCGCGATGTTCCGGTCGGCTTTCGAGCAGGGCGCCGCGCTCGGCGCCGGCCCGGTGGCACGGTTATGGCGAGGCTTTCTGCTGTTCTTCTCGCGGTGGTGGCAGCTGGAGACGCTGTACCGCTCCAACATGAAGTACCAACCCGAGTGGCTACCGCGGTACGCCTGCTACGAAGACGCCCGGTTGATTCCCCGGGTGGGGGTTGCCTCCGCGCTGGCCGAGGGCTTCCTGGTGCTGCCGTTCAGCCGCCGCGACAAGGAGCACACCGGTCACCATTCCGCCGTGCCGGAGCGGCTGGCCGAATCCGGGCTGCTGCATGCCGACGGGTCCGCTCCGGACGTCAGCGGGCTGGAAGAAGCGCGCGATGCCGCTATCGAAGAGGAGATGAGATCGCGCCTGCCTGAACAGGTCCGGGTGCGCATGACCAAGCTGAAGACGCTGCAGCGCAACGGGATTGACACCTATCCGGTGGGGACTCCACCCAGCCACACGATCGCCCAGGCACTGGACGCGGACGACAAAGAGAGCGTCTCGGTGGCCGGGCGCATATTGCGGATCCGCGACTATGGCGGCGTGCTGTTTGCCGACGTGCGTGACTGGTCGGGGGAAATGCAAGTGCTGCTTGACAATTCGCAGGTACAGCGCGGCAGCACCAGGGATTTCACCGGCGCGATCGACCTTGGCGACCTGGTGGAGATCACCGGCCACATGGGCTTCAGCAAGAACGGGACCCGCTCACTGATAGTGCTGGACTGGCGGATGATCGGTAAGTGCCTGCGGCCGCTGCCGAACAAGTGGAAGGGCCTGACCGACCCCGAGACGCGATTGCGCACTCGCTACGTCGATTTAGCGGTCAACACCGAGTCTCGTGATCTACTCATGGCCCGCAGCAGCGTGTTGCGCTCGGTTCGAGAGACGTTGTTCGCCAAGGGATTCGTCGAAGTCGAAACCCCGATGCTGCAGCAGATCCACGGCGGAGCCGCCGCGCGACCGTTCAGCACGCACATCAACGCCTACGACATGAACCTGTTCTTGCGCATCGCGCCTGAGCTCTACCTGAAGCGGCTCTGCGTCGGCGGCGTGGAGCGCGTGTTCGAGCTGGGACGCGCCTTCCGCAACGAGGGGGTGGACTTCAGCCACAATCCGGAGTTCACCCTGTTGGAGGCCTACCAGGCGCACGCCGACTACCGCGTGTGGATCGACGGCTGCCGTGAGCTCATCCAGAACGCCGCCGAGGCCGCCCACGGTTCGCACATCGTGATGCGCCCGAGCTCCGACGGCACCGACGCCCGTCTTGAGCCCGTTGACATCTCCGGCGTCTGGCCGGTGAAGACCGTGTATGAGGCGGTATCCGAAGCGCTCGGAGAAGAGATCGGCGTGAGCACCAGGCTGAGCAAGCTGCGTAAGCTCTCCGACGCCGCCCACATCCCCTACCGGGCGCATTGGGACGCAGGCGCGGTGGTGCTCGAGCTGTATGAGCACCTGGTCGAGGACCGCACCGAAAAGCCGACGTTCTACATCGACTTCCCGACGTCGGTGTCGCCGCTGACCCGGCCGCACCGCAGTCAGCCCGGTGTCGCCGAGCGGTGGGACCTGGTGGCGTGGGGCGTCGAGCTGGGCACCGCCTACAGCGAACTCACCGACCCGGTGGAGCAGCGGCGCCGCCTGCAGGCGCAATCCCTGTTGGCCGCCGGCGGCGACCCCGAGGCGATGGAGCTGGACGAAGACTTCCTGCAAGCCATGGAATACGCGATGCCACCCACCGGCGGCCTCGGGATGGGCATCGACCGCCTCGTCATGCTGATCACCGGCCGAAGCATCCGCGAGACCCTGCCGTTCCCGCTGGTCAAGCCGCACTAGTGCTGCCGATCGCAGCGGTTCGCCGCGCGGTGTTTGCGCGGCACTGCAATCCATCGAGTGCGTGGACCCGCTGGGCGAGTACACCGCTGGTGCTCGTCCCTATCTGGACACGGCGATGGAGGCACGCCGTGTTGATCGGCGTGTGGCTGGCGGCCAACCCGTTCGTCTTCGGCAAGCCGGCGCACTCACGCGCCTGGTCAACTCGGGCAATGCTGGGAGAAGAATTGTGGATCACCCGCCGGCCGCGCGATGCAGCCCTGGCCGTCAGCGCGTTGACGTCGGCGGTATCGCTGGGCGCCGTCGTCGCCGCCCGCCGCCACCGACTGGCCCCGGCGGCAATCGCGACCGCTGCGCAAATGGCGATGACGTTGGTGTACTGGGGGCAGATGGTGCGTTATTTTGAATCGCATGCCCGACGAACCGGACCTTCCTGACGCCGCGCAGTCCGAACCCGGCTACGACAACGCCGGCGTGCCGACCTTCGACTACGTGCGCGAAAAGATCGAAACCCGATACGGAACATCGCTGGGCGCAACGGAACTCGATGACGAGAGTCCCGAAGGCCAGATCGCGGAGCAGCAATACGAGGAGCGCCAACGCGCCGCCGCCGAGCGCCTCGCGCAGATCCGCGAGTCCATGCGCACCGATGAGTGAGACCGACCCGGTCTCGCGAGTGGGCAGCCAATTCGGGCGTTACCGGCTGCAGCGACTGCTGGGCCGCGGCGGTATGGGCGAGGTCTACGAGGCCTAACGCGCGCTCAGGCGGTCACCTTGCGTCGCCGCGTCGACTTTCGGCGGGCCGGCGCAGGCCGGTCGACGATGACCTCGGCCAGGAATTTCCCGGTGTAGCTTTCCGGAACCGCGGCGACATCCTCCGGGGTGCCTTGCGCGACAACGGTTCCGCCCTCGCCTCCCCCTTCGGGACCCATGTCGATGATCCAGTCGGCGGTCTTGATCACGTCCAGGTTGTGTTCGATGACGATGACGGTATTGCCTTTGTCCACAAGGCCGTTGATGACGTTCAGCAGTTTTCGGATGTCGTCGAAATGCAACCCGGTGGTGGGCTCGTCGAGGATGTACACGGTGCGACCGGTGGAGCGTTTCTGCAACTCGGAAGCCAGCTTGACCCGCTGCGCCTCACCGCCGGAAAGCGTCGGCGCGGGCTGGCCCAGCCGTACGTACCCGAGCCCCACATCGACCAAGGTCCGCAAATAACGGTGGATGCCGGTGATCGGCTCGAAGAATTCCGCCGCCTCCTCGATGGACATGTCCAGCACCTCGGAGATGGTCTTGCCCTTGTAGTGCACCTCAAGAGTTTCCCGGTTGTAGCGGGCGCCGTGACAGACCTCGCACGGGACATACACGTCGGGCAGGAAGTTCATCTCGATCTTGATGGTGCCGTCACCCGTGCAGGCCTCGCAGCGACCGCCCTTGACGTTGAACGAGAACCGGCCGGGTTGGTAGCCGCGGACTTTGGCCTCGGTGGTGGCCGCGAACAGGGTGCGGATCTTGTCGAAGACCCCGGTGTAGGTCGCCGGGTTGGATCGCGGCGTGCGCCCGATCGGCGACTGGTCGACCCGCACCAGCTTGTCGACGTGGTCCAGCCCGGTGACCCGGGTGTGCCGGCCCGGCACCTGCCGCGCACCGTTGAGCCGGTTGGCCAGCACGGCGGCCAGGATGTCGTTGACCAGTGTGGACTTGCCCGATCCGGACACCCCGGTCACCGACGTCAACACGCCGAGCGGAAACGACACGTCGATGGCCCGCAGGTTGTGCTCGCGCGCACCGACGACCGTCAGCCCGCGTCGGCGGTCGACGGGACGTCGGATCGCGGGAATCTCGATAGCCTCGCGGCCCGATACGAAGGCGCCGGTGATCGAGTCCTTGTTGGTCAACAGCTCGGCGTAGGTGCCGCTGTGCACGATGCGGCCGCCGTGTTCTCCGGCGCCGGGCCCGATGTCGACGACCCAGTCGGCGTGCGCGATGGTGTCCAGGTCATGCTCGACGACGATCAGTGTGTTGCCCAAATCCCTTAGGCGAGTGAGTGTTTCGATGAGACGACGGTTGTCGCGCTGGTGCAGCCCGATGGACGGCTCGTCGAGCACATACAACACACCCACCAGGCCGGAACCGATCTGGGTGGCCAACCGAATGCGTTGCGCCTCACCGCCGGATAGCGTGGCCGCCGCGCGCGACAGCGACAGGTATTCCAGCCCGACGTCGAGCAGAAAGCCCAGCCGCGACTGTATTTCCTTGAGCACTTGGCCCGCGATCGCCTGCTCGCGGGCGCCCAGGGTGAGTCCGCGCAGGAACTCCGCGCACTCGGAGATGGACAGCTCGCAGACTTCGGCGATGGATTTCGACGCCCGCTCCCCCTCAGACTCCCCAGCCAGCGTCACGGCCAGGATCTCCGGCTTGAGCCTGGTGCCCTCGCATACCGGGCACGGCACGTCGCGCATGAAGCCCTCGTAGCGCTCCTTCATCATGTCGGACTCGGTCTGGCTCATCTTGCGTTGCAGGAACGCCAGCACGCCCTCGAAATCCGCGTAGTACGAACGGGTTCGGCCGTATCGGTTGCGATAGCGCACATGGACCTGCTCGTCGCAGCCCTCCAGGATCGCCTTGCGCGCCTTGGCCGGCAGCTGGCGCCACGGGGTGTCGACGTCGAAGCCCATCGAGTCACCGAGCCCGGCCATCATCCGGGTGAAGTATTCGGCGGTGTGCCCCATCGACCACGGCGCCACCGCACCCTGCGCCAGCGTCAGCTCCGGGTCCGGGACCACCAGGTCGGGATCGACCTCCTTGCGGATGCCCAGGCCTGTGCATTCGGGGCACGCCCCGTAGGGCGAGTTGAACGAGAACGACCGCGGCTCCAGGTCGTCGACGGCCAGCGCATGCCCGTTGGGGCAGGCCAGCTTCTCCGAGAAGCGCTGCACGCGGTTGTGAGAGTCGTGTTCGTGGTCGACGAATTCCAGCACCACGATGCCGTCGGCCAGGCCCAACGCGGTCTCCACCGAATCGGTCAGCCGCTGCTTGGCGGTGGCCTTGACCGTCAGCCGGTCCACCACCACCTCGATGTCGTGTTTCTCCTGCTTCTTCAGCTTGGGCGGATCGGTCAGCGAGTGCACCACACCGTCGACCCGAACCCGGCTGTACCCCTGCGAGTTCAGCTTCTCGAACAGGTCCGCGAACTCGCCCTTGCGGGTGCGCACCACCGGCGCCAGCACCAGGAACCGGTTGCCCTCCGGCATCGCCAGCACCTGATCGACGATCTGCTGCGGGGTCTGGCGCGCGATCCGCGCACCACAAATCGGGCAGTGCGGCGTGCCCGCGCGCGCGTACAGCAGCCGCAGATAGTCGTACACCTCGGTGATCGTGCCCACGGTCGACCGCGGGTTGCGGTTGGTGGACTTCTGGTCGATGGACACCGCCGGCGAAAGGCCCTCGATGAAATCGACGTCCGGCTTGTCCATCTGGCCCAGGAATTGGCGCGCGTACGCGGACAGCGATTCGACGTAACGCCGCTGGCCCTCGGCGAAGATCGTGTCGAACGCCAGCGACGATTTACCCGAGCCGGACAGCCCGGTGAAGACGATCAACGCGTCGCGAGGTAGGTCGAGGTCCACGCCGCGGAGGTTGTGCTCGCGGGCACCCTTGACGATCAGGCGGTCGGCCACCGGGCTCCTCTCAACCTTGCTAGACCTTCCAATGGGCGCAACACAGACCCATGCTATGTGGCCCCACCGACAACTAACGCGGCACCAGTAACGTGGCGCTCATGACCACCCTCGACGACAACTACACGGGTCACGTCGATGCCGGAACTGCGGCTCGTCGCACCCTGCCGGGCGCCACGATCCTGAAGGCGTCGGTGGGCCCCATGGACAACAACGCTTACCTGGTGACCTGTTCCGCGACCGGGGAAACACTGCTGATCGACGCAGCCAACGACGCCGACGTCCTGATCGATCTGGTGCGACAGCACGCGCCAAACGTGTCGCTGATCGTGACCAGCCACCAGCACTTCGACCACTGGCAGGCGCTCGAGGCGGTGGCTAAGGCCACCGGCGCGCCCACCGCCGCGCACGAGATCGACGCCGGGCCGCTGCCGGTGAAGCCGGATCGCCTGCTGGCCGACGGCGACACGGTGCAAATCGGTGAGCTGACCTTTCACGTCATCCACTTGCGCGGCCACACGCCCGGGTCGGTCGCGCTGGCGCTGAACGGACCCGCCACCGGCGGCGTCACGCAGTTGTTCACCGGCGACTGCCTATTTCCCGGTGGCGTGGGCAAAACCTGGCAGCCCGGGGATTTCACCCAGTTGATCAACGACGTCACCAGCAAGGTGTTCGAGGTGTACCCCGACTCCACCGTCATCTACCCCGGCCACGGTGACGACACGGTGTTGGGCGCGGAGCGTCCTCATCTCGAGGAGTGGCGCGAACGCGGCTGGTGATGCCGCGGGTCGAAAAGGCCCGAAAGGCTACGTGGTGTGCACGATCAGCACGTCGACCTTGGCCCGGCGTGACACGTTGGCGGGCACCGACCCCAGCAGGCGGCCCGCGATCGTGCTCAGGCCCACGTTGCCGACAACCAGCAGGTCGGCCTTGGCGTCCTCGGCCAGGCTCACCAGCGCGTCCACCGGGGCGCCGACGATCGCGCGCTCCTCGACGTTCTTCGCGCCGGCGTTGTGAGCGCGTTCCTTGGCGGTGTGGAGGATCTCGTAGATCGGCGCGCTGCCCGTCACTTTGTAGCTTTCATCCCTCAGGACGTCGGCGGCGCGGGAGTCATCGCCCTGTGGCAGATACGCCGACGCGATGATCAACTTGGCGTCCCCGGCGATCCTTGCTGCGCGTTCCACCGCGCGTAAAGACGAATCCGAACCGTCGGTCCCCACCACCACGGTCTGATAGGCGCTCATTAACCCTCCAAAATGTCGGAAATGCACAGCCAACCCAAGACAGTATCGCGTTGCCGCACGTAGATGGAAGAAACAACGGCACGTCGGCGGGTGTGGCTGAATTCCATCCGAGCTCCGTATTCACCCCGCCAGCCAGGATCACCGGGCGGTATTTCCAATGACTTCGGCGAAAAGCTCTGTTTAGCAAAACGTTTGGCGGGCCATCGGCAGGTTGTGCGCACATTTGCGGCCGCCGCGTCGCGGCGCAACAGCGATACCGCTGGTGAGCGGGCCGCACGCGGGCACCTTAAAGTGACAAGCATCATGTCTACGTCGGCCATCGAGCAGCGGGCTGGAAGCCCGGGGCCCGTCATCGATGAGGCTGCGCGGGTGCGCCCCCGCGGCGCGCGGCTCGATCCGTGGCTGATTGCCGTGCTGGCCGCGGCCATCAGCGCCGGTTGGGCGGGTAGGCCGTCACTGTGGTTCGACGAGGGCGCGACTATTTCGGCGTCGGCGAACCGCACCCTGCCCGAGCTGTGGAAGCTGCTGGGACACATCGACGCCGTGCACGGCCTCTACTACCTGCTGATGCACGGTTGGTTCGCGATATTTCCCCCGACAGAGTTCTGGTCGCGGCTGCCCAGCTGCCTCGCCATCGGGGGCGCGGCAGCCGGTGTCGTGGTTTTCACCAGGCAGTTCGCCGGGCGGACCACCGCTGTGAGCGCGGGCGTCGTCTTCGCCCTTCTGCCGCGGGTGACCTGGGCCGGGATCGAAGCGCGCCCGTACGCGCTCGAGGCCGCGGTCGCCGTCTGGCTGACCGTATTGCTCGTCGCCGCGGCGCGGCGCAACCGGTCGCGGCTGTGGGTGCTCTACGGGTTGGTGCTGGCGCTGTCGATCCTGGTCAGCATCAACCTGGTGTTGCTGGTACCGGTGTACGCCACGATGCTGCCGCTGCTGGCGCCCAGAGGCTCCCGCAAATCGCCCGCTCGCCGGTGGGCGGTGGCCTCCGGGGCCGCGCTCGCCGCGATGACACCGTTCCTGCTGTTCGCGCACGGACAGGTCTGGCAGGTCGACTGGATCGCCACGCTGAACCGAAACCTCTTCCTGGACGTGGTGCATCGACAGTACTTCGACCACAGCGTTCCGTTCGCGATTCTGGCGGGTGTCATCATCGTCGCTGCGATCCTGATGGGGCTAGCGCGTCTGGCAGGCGTGCCGGGGCTCGGCGGCGACACCCGCCGTCTGCTGTTGGCCTGCGCAGCGTGGATCGTCATTCCCACCGGTGTGATGCTGATCTATTCGGTGCTCGCCGAACCGATCTACTACCCGCGCTACCTGATCCTCACCGCTCCGGCCGCAGCCGTCGTGCTGGCGGTGTGCATCGTCACCCTGGCCCGCAAGCCGTGGCCGATCGCCGGTGTCCTGGTGCTCTGCGCCGTCGCCGCATTTCCGAATTACTTCTTCACGCAGCGCGGCCCGTACGCCAAAGAGGGCTGGGACTACAGCCAGGTCGCCGATCTGATCGGCTCCCATGCCGCGCCCGGGGACTGCCTGCTGGTCGACAACACGGTGGTGTGGAAGCCGGGCCCGATCCGCGCGCTGCTGGCCACCCGGCCGGCGGCCTTCCGGTCGGTGATCGACGTCGAGCGCGGCTTCTACGCGCCCAAGGTCGGCGCCCTGTGGGACGGTCACGTCGCCGTGTGGTTGACGACGGCCAAGATCAACAAGTGCCCCACGCTGTGGACGATCACCAACCGCGACAAGTCACTGCCGGACCATCAAGCGGGGCAATCGTTACCGCCGGGATCGGCGTTCGGACGAGCGCCGGCCTACCAGTTCCCGAGCTACCTCGGGTTTCGGATCGTGGAGCGCTGGCAGTTCCACTACTCGCAGGTCGTCGAGTCGACACGTTGACGCCCTCCCGCGTCGCGGCCCAAATCGTTTCGGGCATAGGCTTTTTGGGCGCCGGCATCATCATCGCTCGACGCGTTGCGGCGAAGGCGCGCTGAAACTCAACTAACTGGCCTACATGCACGCCGAGGGTTTCGCCGCCGGGTGTCAACCCTTTTGCAACCACTGCTGGCGACCATCCCGCTTCAGGTGTTCGCCCCAGTCGGTGGCGCAGCCCCGCGGTTACGACGTGGACAAGCCGCGAACCTGGCCAAGTCCGTCGCCGTCAGTAGGCACCGGTCGCCTCTGGCCAGCGGGCACGCAACCGTTGAACTAGATTCCCCGTGAGAGAGCTTCCCTGCAGTAATTGGCTCAGAGGTCACACGAATAGGGGGAATGCATGCGATCGGCGGTCATGAAATTCGGCATCGTCAGTCTCATCGTGCTCATCGTTGCGACATACGTCGCGTTGGTTGAGCTCTACGAGGACACCGTTGAAGACGTTCCGGCGAACTCCCTGGCTGACAACCCCGATGTGACCGCCCAGAGTATGGCGACGTTGACTGTGGAAGAGATGCAGTCGAACTACAGTGCGGTCGTTGCCAACCTGGCTGTTTCACCTGGATCTGCACTGCTGGATCCGCTGACCCACCGTCTCAAGGAAGACCTCATTCTCAGAGTCAGGTCCGCGGCGGTGCCCAGCCGCCGCGAATACACGAAGGGCATGCTTCCGGGTGTCTTTCCGGTCCCGCTGACTATCGCGGGTCACGTCGAACGTTGGCCTTTCGACAACTACACTTCGGGCCCGATCGAGGTCCAACTCTTCCGCGGCGCCGATACTCAAAACCCACCCGAGCTCATACCTGTGACATTCATCGACCATCTCTCAGGCTTCAAGGCCACCGCCAGCAAGTCCAACGGGCATGAGGTGTACCGACTGGATGTGCGGCGGTCGCTGAGCACCGCGCTGTTCGCCGTCGTCATCGTCGCGGTTCTTGTCACCCTTGCCGCCCTTGCCTTATTCGTTGCGGTTCAGACGATGCGTGGCCGACGAAAATTTCAGCCGCCGATGACGACCTGGTACGCGGCGATGCTCTTTGCGGCGGTACCGCTGCGAAACGCGCTTCCCGGTGCGCCCCCGTTCGGGTCGTGGGTTGATGTCACAGTCGTGCTCTGGGTCATCGTCGCGTTGGTGGTATCGATGCTGCTCTACATCACCTGCTGGTGGACGCACCTAAAGCCTGAAGTCGTTGCCAGGCCGGCGAATCCGGCCCCGTCACCATCGAGCTGACGTCCACATAGGTCCGACGTCCGGGGAGATCCAAGCCCGATGCCACTCGGATCGAAATGCCTTCCGTTCCATCACTTTTTCAGACGCTTCCACCGTATCGCCGCGGGCAGACTCAGCCCTCGCCGCGAGCCGGTAGGGACGCCCGGTAGGAGGCGAAAACACCCAGCACGGCCAACACGGTGAATACCGTGTACAACCAGCGGGCCGCCACGGCGTCGGTGGCTCCGGCGGAGTTGACCACCACACCGGCCACCCCGGCGCCCAACGCCCCCGAAATGACCTGCACGGTGTTGATTGCGGCGGCGGCGGCGCCACCTGCGGTCGGGTCGGCCGGATCATCCACGGCGTCCATCGCGAGCACCGACAGGTGCGGCCAGGCCATCCCGATCCCGACCCCGGCCACCAGCAGCGCCAACGCCCACAGCGCGACGGTCGTGGCCGGCGCGTTATCGCGCTGACTGATCGCGCCAAGTGTCAGACCGGCCGCCATGATCACCGGCGCGACCGCGATGGCTCTCCCGACGGTTCTGGGGTTGTCCAGCGAGGCACTGACGATCTCGCTGACCGTCCAACCGAACGCCAGTGCGGCGCCCAGGAATCCGGCCGTCAGCGGGGTGAGGTGCGCCAGTCGCTGACCAAACAGCGGCACATACGTGGTGACCATCGCCCCGACCATCATCACCGCCATGGTCAGGTAAAGCCATTTCAGCGGTCCGGGCCCAAAAACGCTGGGCGGCAACACCGTTGCCCGCATCCGCCAGTCGACGACCAGGAACAGTCCGATCAGCGCCGCGGTGGCGGCAAGCAGCCCGATCATTGCCGCGGAGTTGCGCGGCAGCTGCGCAACGCTGACCGCCAGCGCCGCGGCGCCCAGCAGCAGCAGCGACCACACCGGGATCTTCGGCGCCGCGCCGACGGAGTCGAGGCGGCCCGCGGGAAGCGCGATCGGCACCAACATCGCCACCAGCGCCGCCAGGATCGCCATCGCGACAAACGCCCACCGCCACAAGCCGAGCTGCGCGAAAAGGCCGCCCGTCGCGGGCCCCACAACCGTCGCCACACCCCACATCGCGGACACCAACGCCGCCGCCCGGGTCCACAGCGCACGAGGCAGCGCGGCGTTGATGACCGCGTAGCCCAGGCCGGCCAACAAGCCGCCCGCGACGCCCTGCAGGGCGCGACCCGCGATCAGGACCCCCATGTTGGGCGCCATGCCGCACAGCAGGCTGGCGGCCCCGAACACCGCCAGCCCGGTCAGGTACGACGCCCGGGCCCCCACGCGCACCAGCATCGGACTGACCAGCGTAGCGGCCACCACCGCCCCGACGAGATACAGCGTCGTCACCCAGGCATAGAGCCGGCTGCCGCCGATCTCGGCGACGGTGTTCGGCAGCAGGCTGCCGGTCAGAAACTCGTTGATGGCGTACAGCGCGACGCCGCCGGCCAGCACCACCGACGTGCCCAGATACTTGGCGCCCAGCAGCGTGCGCCAACTGCCGGTGGTGCTCGCCGTCTCGGTCACGCCTACACGGTATGAGGTGGTGCCGACCGTCAGGCCATCCCGGCCGCGAGACGATGCCGAAAGATCGCGTTGTAAGAGGCGAAGAAGCCCAAAGCGGCAAGCGCGACGAACGTCGTGTACAAGTAGCGCGCCGCCATCACGTCGCCGCCTTTGGTGGTGTTGACGACCACGCCGGCCACCCCCGCGCCGAAGGCCGCCGCGATCAGCTGCACGGTGTTGATCGCGGCAGCCGCCGCGCCACCTTCCGCCGGGTCTTTGACGGAATCCATGGCCCGCATCGACAGATGCGGCCACGCCATCCCGATGCCGATTCCGGTGACCAGCAGACCCAACGCCCACAGCCCCACAGTGCCGATGGGCGCGTTATCGCGCTGGGTGATCGCCGCCAGGCCCAGACCGGCCGCCATCACCAGCGGTGCCGATGCGATCACGCCGCTGACGATGCGTTTGTCGGTCAGCGAGGCGCTGACCAGCTCGGCGGCCGTCCAGCCGAACGCCAGCACCGCACCCAAAAATCCGGCGCCGACCGGGGTTAGATGCCCTAGCCGCTGGCCGAACAACGGCACGTACGTTCCCAGCATCACCGCGACGATCTGCAGCGCGATCGTGAGGTAGATCCATTTCAACGGCCCGCGGCCAAAGACGCTGGGCGGCAACACCGCTGCTTGCGTTCGCATGTCGACGACGACGAACACGCCCACGATCAGCGCTCCGGCGGCCAGCAGCCCGGCAGTCGCCGAGAAGTAGTGCGGGAGTTGGGCCACGCTGATCGCCAGCGCGGCGCTGCCCACCAGCAGCAGCGACCACACCGGAACTTTCGTCGCCGGCGTCGCATCGCTTGGATCGGAGCCGCCCGAGGGCAGCACCGCCCGAACCAGCAGCGCCATCGGCGCGGTCAGGAGCACCATCGCGCCAAACGCCCACCGCCACAGGCCCAACTGCGCGAAAACGCCGCCCATCGCGGGCCCGACCAAGGTCGCGAGGCCCCACATCGCCGAGACGAGCGCGGGGCCACGCGTCCACAACGACCGCGGCAACGTCGCGTTGATCAGTGCGTAGCTGAGGCCGGCCAACAGCCCGCCGGCCACGCCCTGTAAGGCCCGTCCCGCGATCAGGATCCCCATGCTCGGCGCCGCCGCGCACATGCAGCTGGCCGCGCCGAAGACGCCCAGGGCCGTCAGGAACGACGAGCGCGCGCCGACGCGCGTCAGCATCGCGTTCACCGTCGTCGCCGAGACCACCGACCCGACCAGGTACAGCGTTGTGACCCAGGCATAGAGCCGGGCGCCACCGATTTCGGCAATGGCGCTCGGGAGCAGGCTCACCGTCAAAAACTCGTTGGTGGCGTATAGCGCGACGCCACCGGCCAGCACGATGGCCGTTCCCAGATGACTACCGAACAGCTCGCGCCAGGTGCCGGCGTCGCGCGCTGTATCGGTCTCCCCCATACGGTCGCTCGCAATGTCGATCACTCCTCCACCGTAAGAGGGTGGCGAGTGTGGCCCAGGTCACTGCAGACCGGCGGCGTCCATTCCGCGCAGTTCCTTTTTCAGGTCGGCGATCTCGTCACGGAACCTCGCGGCCAGCTCAAATTGCAGGTCACGCGCGGCGGCCATCATCTGCGCCGTGAGGTCTTTGATCAGGTCGGCAAGTTCGGCGCGCGGCATGCTGGCTGTGTCGCGTCCCTCAAAAATTCCGGCGCTGACGGCGCGTCCGGGCTCGCCTTGGGCGCGGCGGCCGCGGGACGCGTTGCGCCCGGACCCGCCGACGCCGACGGTCTCCGTATCGTCGGCCTCCCGGTAAACCTGATCGAGGATGTCGGCGATCTTCTTGCGCAGCGGCTGCGGGTCGATACCATGGGCCTCGTTGTAGGCGACCTGCTTGGCGCGGCGGCGTTCGGTCTCGTCGATGGCCTCCTTCATCGAGTCCGTCATCTTGTCGGCGTACATATGCACTTCGCCGGACACGTTGCGGGCGGCGCGGCCGATGGTCTGGATCAGGCTGCGCGACGACCGCAGGAAGCCCTCCTTGTCGGCGTCGAGGATCGACACCAGCGACACCTCGGGCAGGTCCAGGCCCTCCCGCAGCAAGTTGATGCCGACCAGCACGTCGTAGTCGCCGAGTCGCAGCTGGCGCAGCAGCTCGACCCGGCGCAGCGTGTCGACCTCGGAGTGCAGGTAGCGCACCCGGATGCCCATCTCCAACAGGTAGTCGGTGAGGTCTTCGGCCATCTTCTTTGTCAGCGTCGTCACCAGCACCCGCTGGTCGGCGTCGGCGCGTTTGCGGATCTCGCCGATCAGGTCGTCGATCTGGCCCTTGGTCGGCTTGACCACCACTTTGGGGTCCACCAACCCTGTGGGCCGGATGACCTGTTCGACGAACTCCCCGGCGGCCTGGCTGAGTTCGTAGGGCCCGGGGGTGGCCGACAGGTACACCGTCTGGCCGATCCGGTCGGCAAACTCCTCCCAGGTCAGCGGCCGGTTGTCGCATGCCGACGGCAACCGGAACCCGTACTCGACCAGGTTGCGCTTGCGCGACATGTCGCCTTCGTACATGCCGCCGATCTGCGGGACGGTGACGTGCGACTCGTCGATGACGAGCAGGAAGTCCTCGGGGAAGTAGTCGAGCAGCGTGGCCGGCGGGGTACCCGGCCCGCGGCCGTCGATGTGGCGGGAGTAGTTCTCGATGCCCGAACAGAACCCGACCTGCCGCATCATCTCGATGTCGTAGTTGGTGCGCATCCGCAGCCGCTGAGCCTCCAACAGCTTGCCCTGGCTTTCCAGCAAGGCGAGCCGCTCGGCGAGCTCCTCCTCGATGGTGGAGATCGCGTGCGCCATCCGCTCGGGGCCGGCCACGTAGTGCGTGGCGGGGAAGATGCGCAGCGAGTCGACCTGGCGGATGACCTCGCCGGTCAGCGGATGCAGGTAGTACAGCGCCTCGATCTCGTCGCCGAAGAACTCGATGCGGACGGCGAGCTCCTCGTAGGAGGGAATGATCTCCACGGTGTCGCCGCGTACCCGGAACGAACCACGGGTGAAGGACAGGTCGTTGCGGCTGTACTGCACGTCGACCAGCAGCCGCAGCAGCCCGTCGCGGGCCACCTCGGTGCCCACCCGCAGCTCGACGGACCGGTCCAGGTAGGACTGCGGCGTGCCCAGGCCGTAGATGCAGGACACCGAGGCCACCACCACCACATCGCGGCGCGACAGCAGCGACGACGTCGCGGAGTGCCTTAAGCGCTCGACGTCGTCGTTGATCGAGCTGTCCTTCTCGATGTAGGTGTCGGTCTGCGCGATGTACGCCTCGGGCTGGTAATAGTCGTAGTACGAGACGAAGTATTCAACTGCGTTGTGCGGCAACATCTCTCGTAGCTCGTTGGCGAGCTGCGCAGCCAGCGTCTTGTTGGGCGCCATCACCAGGGTGGGCCGCTGCAGGCGCTCGATCAGCCACGCGGTGGTGGCCGACTTCCCGGTGCCCGTGGCACCCAGCAGCACGACGTCGCGCTCCCCCGCCAGGATCCGGCGCTCCAGCTCCTCGATGGCTGCCGGCTGGTCGCCGGCCGGGCGGTGCGGGCTGACCACTTCGAAGCGGCCGCCGGCGCGCACGACCTCGTCGACGGCGCGGTATTCGGAATGCGCAACGACGGGATGCTCGGTGGCGAAGGCCATGTGAACCAGGGTAATAGTCGGCACCGACAAGTCGCGTCTACGACGAACGTGCGCAGAATGCCACCTTTTCCGGCGTGTCCCCGTACAAACGCGCACGCTCGCGGCTAGACAGCGAGCTATCCCGCGGGGCGGGTCCACATCCGGGTGACCGGGTCGCACTGCAGCAGGTAACCGTCGTTCGAGGTGGACATGGCGAACACCGGAGTCGCCGGCCGGTCGCACGAGCTGCCCGCGGTGTGCACCCCCGCGGTGATGGGCGCCTTGGCCCAGCTGCTGCCCTCACACACGACCTGCTCGTTGTTGGTCGGGTCGTAGCCGAGTTTGCCGACATCGCTGCACAGCGCGCCGAGCACCGGCGGCGACGGAGCAGCCGGCGTGGTCGTGGCGTTGACCACCTGAGCGGGGTCAGCCAATGCCACGCCCGCCGGCGCGTCACCGGTTCGGGTGGCCACCACCGGAGTGCGCACCACCGCGCCCTGTGCGCCGCACTCGTTGGACAGCACGGTCTCGGTCTCGGTGCCACGCAGCGTGCCGTCGGCCTGCGGCGCCAGCGACCACGCGACCGTCTCTTGCTGCGTTGCGGTGACCTGCCCGTTGGGCTGCGTGCAGCCCACCCGCTCCTGCTGCGGAGCGCCCTGCCAGTACCCGCCGACGTAACGCAGACTGTCGGTTTGGCCGCCATCGGCGGTGCTGGCCACCTTGTGGTCGGCCTCATCCAGCTGAGTCCCCGTAGCCGCACACCCGTTGGGCGTGCACGCCGAGTGGAAGGCCCACCAATCGGTGGCGGGGCCGTCGTGCCGGATCTGGACGCCGTTGCCGGTCCGCTTGGACTGGTCGTAGGTCAATTGATAGGTGCCGTCGAGTCCCTGACCGCCGGGGGCGGTCGGCCCCGCGGCGGGTGCCGGCACCGACGGCCTGGAAGCGAGCGCGGGGTTGGCCTGGGGCGCGTCGGGCTGAAAGGAATACAGGAGTGACCACGTCGCCGCCACCGCGATCAGCATCGCGCAGACCAACGCGGTTGCCCACCGGGTCCGTGACGAAAAATTGTGCCGCACCGCCCGCAAAATGCCGCGTGGAGAACGCATCTCGGCCAGGGTGAGCCTGGGACGCGAGTCGCCGACCGAGTCGCCGACGCCGTCAAAGGCAGCCGCAAAACCGCGGCACCGATCGAACCTGTCCTCCGGGTTCTTGGCCAGCGCCGTGAAGAACACGTCGTCGAGATGCGCCAGATCCGGGCGGTAATCACTGAGCCGGGGCGGGTCTTCGTGCAGGTGCTGGCTGATCACCGCGATCGGGTTCTCGTGCTGGAACGGCGGCGAACCGGTCAACAAGTGAAATGCCGTGGCGGCCAACGCATATTGGTCCGCCCGACCATCGATGTTGGAGCCCGTCAGCTGTTCAGGCGCGGCGTAGGCGACCGTTCCCACCGCGACGTTCGTCTCGGTGATCCCGCTGATGTCGCCGAGGTGGCGAGCTACGCCGAAGTCCGCCAACAGGATTCGGCGTTCCCCGTCTTCGGGATGGGTGAGCAGGATGTTGGCGGGTTTGACGTCGCGGTGCAGCAGCCCGCGGTCGTGGGCGTAATCGAGCGCACCCGCGACGGCACGGACGATGCCGCACACTTCATCGACCGGCATGCCCTCCGGGTAACGCTCCTTCACCAGCCGGCTGGCATCGGTGCCCTCGACGTAGTCCATGGAAATCCAGAGCTGACCGTTGAATTCGCCGCGGTCGTGGACTCCGACGATGTGCGGGTGCCACAGCGTGGCGGCCAGGTCGGCTTCCCGGTTGAACCTGTCCCGGAATTCACCGTCCTTGGTGATCGTCGCGGCGAGGACCTTGATCACATCGCGGCGCGGCAGCCTCGGGTGCAACGCCAGATACACCTCGGCCATGCCGCCGGCGCCGAGCGGTCGCAGGATGGTGTAGCCGGCAAATGGCGCACCACTGGCGAGCCGCGACCCGCTGCCCGCTTCCCGGCGCTCCGGCACGAAGTTCGCAGGGCCCGAGTTGACCGGCGGGACACGACGCATGAAGTGCGCCGCCCCTAACGATCTAGCTGAAGGAAGAGATTGAAAGCCCGCGCGCACCGCCGCGCGGCCCAGGCGCGGGTTGCTCAGCAGCCCCCGACCGGCGTCGGGGCGCCTGGCCCTTCGCTTCATCTCGTCCATCCGATGACTGCCCCCTCGATGTCTTCGCATTACCTACGCTTGTCGACCCAACCGTGGACGTCTTGAACCCATCCGGATCGGGATCCGGATTTCACTTTGTTCACACCCATCCACGCTCGAATCATGCCGAACATGCATGGGCAATGGGCCAACCCAGGCTATGAGGCAGCTATGAGTGGCCAGATTGAGACAAAGCCAAGTCACAGGCGAGTCCAATGGAGAGCACTCCGGCTACGGACCGATACTGGGGTGGTGAGTCGACCCGCCCCGCCTGTACTGACGATCCGGCACGACGGAGCCCACCAGTCCTTCGCCCCCGGCCACGAGGTGGTCGTCGGGCGTGATCTGTATGCCGACCTGCGCATCGCAGATCCACGGATCTCCCGCGCTCACCTGTTTTTGCGCTTCGATCAGGGTCGGTGGAGGGCGATCGACAACTCGCTGAACGGCACTTACGTCAACGGCTACCGCATGCCAGTGATCGACATTCACGACGGCCAGAGCATCAACGTGGGCAATCCGCAGGGGCCCCGGTTGACCTTCCAGATCGGGTCCCTGAAGGCGACCGTCCGGCCGACCCAGATGAGGTCGGTGCGGGACTCCGGGCCGCCCACGCTGGCGTGGTCGGTGCACCTGGTCGAGCCCCCGCAGCGGGCCGCGCCGCCCCGACAGACCAGGGAACAGCTGCCGCGCCCTGCCCCTGGGCGCACCGGGCCCGCGGCGGCGCCTCCCAGGCCGCCGGGGCCCCCTGGGTCGCCGCGACAGCCGCGTCCCTACCAGCACAAGGTGACCCCGCCGCCACCACCGCCCAAGCCGCCGCGTGAAGAGCTGACCACCGTCAACAACGGCGCGGCGCCTCCGAACGCGAAGCCGCCGGCCGAATTCACCGTCATCGACGCCAAGCCGGGCGACGTGTCGAACCTCGCGACGAGATTTGTGAAATTTCTCTCGCAGCGCTCGCCGGGAGGCGCGGGGACTCGCGGGACAAGCGTGGGGGCCGGCACCGTCACGGTCGGTCGCGCCGAGGACAACGACATCGTCGTCGACGATGTGTTGGCCTCACGCCAGCACGCAACGCTGTCGTTGACGCCGCTCGGCACCGAGATCCGCGACCGCAGCGTCAACGGGACGTTCGTGAACGGCACCCGGGTCGGATCGGCGATCCTGTCCGAGGGCGACGTGGTCACCATCGGCAACGTCGACCTGGTGTTCACCAACAGCACCCTGCTGCCCCGCAAGGAAGCCGAGACCCGCACCGGGGGCCTCGAGGTACGTGGCGTCAAGTACACCGTCGATAACGGCAAACAACTCCTCGACGACATCTCGCTGATCGCCAGGCCCGGCACACTGACCGCCATCATCGGCGGGTCCGGCGCGGGCAAAACCACTCTGAGCCGGGTGATCGCCGGCTACGCCCGACCCAGTTCCGGCTCGGTCACCTTCGAGGGCCACGACATTCACGCCGAGTACGCCTCGCTGCGCAGCCGGATCGGCATGGTCCCGCAGGACGACGTGGTGCACCGCCAGCTGACGGTGAACCAGGCGTTGGGGTACGCGGCCGAGCTGCGGCTGCCACCCGACACCAGCAAAGCCGACCGGGCCCAGCGCGTCACGCAGGTGCTCGCAGAGCTCGATCTGACCAAACACGCGGACACCCGGGTGGACAAGCTGTCCGGCGGTCAGCGCAAGCGCGCCTCGGTGGCGCTCGAACTGCTGACCGGGCCGTCGCTGCTGATCCTCGACGAGCCGACGTCGGGCCTGGACCCCGCGCTGGATCACCAGGTGATGATGATGCTGCGCCAGTTGGCCGACGCCGGCCGCGTGGTGATCGTGGTGACGCACATGTTGTCCTATTTGGACATCTGCGACCAGCTGCTGCTGGTGGCGCCCGGCGGCAAGACCGCGTTCTGCGGTCCGCCGGACGACATCGGCGACGCGATGGGCACCACGAACTGGGCGAAGATCTTCTCCAAGGTCGGCGCCGATCCCGACGAAGCCAACCGGCGCTTCTTGTCCCAAAATCGGGCCCAGAACCAGACGCCGGGCAAGCGTCCGGCGCCCGAGACCGAGCCGGCCGAGCTGGGCAAGCCGGTGCACACCAGTCTGCGGCGCCAGATCTCGACGATCGCCCGGCGCCAGGTCCGACTGGTGGTGGCCGATCGCGGCTACTTCCTGTTCCTGGCGCTGTTGCCGTTCATCCTCGGTTCACTGTCGCTGACGGTTCCCGGTTCCAACGGCTTCCACATACCCGCCGAGCACGCCGGGACGCCGGACGAGTCCGCGCAGATCCTGAGCCTGCTACTGCCCGCGGCGGCGTTCATGGGCATCGCGCTGACGATCCGCGACCTGGTCGGCGAGCGTGCCATCTTCCGGCGCGAGCAGGCTGTCGGCTTGTCGAGCAGCGCCTATCTGCTGGCCAAGACAACGGTGTTCTGCGGCTTCGCCATCCTGCAGGCGGCCGTGATCACCGCGATCGTGGTGGTGGGCAAGAGCGCCCCGACCCGCGGGGCCTCGGTGATGGGGGTGATGGGCCATGGCACCGTCGCGGCCACCGCCGAGCTGTTCACGACGGTCGCGGGGACGTGCGTGGCCGCGGCCATCCTCGGCCTGGCGATCTCGTCGGTGGTTCGCTCGACCGAGCAGGTCATGCCGCTGTTCGTGGTGGCGGTGATGGCGCAACTGGTGTTGTGCGGCGGGATGGTGCCGGTGACCGGCCGGCTCGGGCTCGACCAGTTGTCGTTTGGGATGCCGACCCGCTGGGGGTATGCCGCCGCGGCGTCGACGGTCGATGTGCGCACGCTGGTGCCGGGTTCGGTGCTGCCCCAGGACCGGTTCTGGGAGCACACCGCCAAGATCTGGGCGTTCGACATGGGCATGCTGGCCGCGTTGTCGGTGTTCTACGCCTGCTTTGTGCGATGGCGAATCCGGCTCCGGCGTTAGGGTTTCGATCATCCATCCGCCGAAGAACGAAACATTCGACTTGATCGCCCGCACGAACACCGATCCCAAGGGCATCGTGCGGGCCGTCGACGAATACAGGGTGCAGCCGTGGGGGCTCTACCTGGCCCGGCCCACTCCGGGCCGCGCCCAATTCCATTACCTCGAGTCCTGGCTGTTGCCGTCATTGGGGTTGCGCGCCACGATCTTTCACTTCAACCCGGGCCACGAACGCGACCAGGACTACTACCTCGACATCGGCGAATACACGCCCGGCCCGGACGTGTGGCGCTCCGAAGATCACTACCTGGACATCGAGGTGCGTACCGGACGGGAGGCGGAATTAGCCGACGTCGACGAGCTTTTGGAGGCAGTGCGCGTCGGCCTTTTGACCCCGGACGTCGCCGAGCGCGCGGTGCTGCGTGCCACTGCCGCCGTCGACGGCCTGGCCCGCAACGGCTATGACCTGCAGCGCTGGCTGGCCGGACTGAGCATGCAAATTACCTGGCGCTGAGGAGATCCAGCAAGGCGTCCAAATCGGCGATCGCGCGCAGTGTGTCGTTGAGGTGGGTGCACGTGCTGGTGCCCACGAATTCACTTCGGACGCGACGGCGTAACTCGCCGAGGGGCATGCCACAAACCCGGTTCGCGCTCCCGATGGCCCCGGGGCATTCCTGCCACGGCAGCACACGCACCTCGGCGCTCACCGACGCGATCGTCCGCGTCGATGTGTCCACCGTGCCGGCCACCGTGTACTCGTGCACGATCGTCTCGACAAGGTCGTCGTCCATGTGGGAGTCCCGGAAGTGGGCGTCAAACTCCACCGAATCGGTGCCTGACGGCCACATGTCGAGCCGACGGAATCTGCGCATCCCGCGCGCCCGAAGGGGATCGATGTCGTGTAGTCCGTCCAGGGGCGGCGCCACCGGTCCCCGACCCGTCGGAATGACATCGTGTCGCCGGGCATAGTCAATTAGCGACGCCTCCGGCGCGAAACCCGCGCAGATTCCGGCCATCCGGTCGGCAACACCCGCCGGCATCTTCTGCTCGACAGCGAGCGTGATTGCCGTGTGCTGCAAGCCGTATCCCGACACCAGCGCGGCACCGACCCAGTCGTCGAGCAACAGATGAAGCAGACTCGCCCGCTGGACTTCATCGGGCAACAGCTCGGCGATCTTCGATCGGAAACCCGCACCGACGCGGCAACCCAGCAGCGCACCCAGACCGCTGGCCGGCGGTGTGGACGAGAGGTCGTCAATGACGAAATTGACCAGGCGCGCGCCGATGCGGACCTCGCCGAGCACATCAGTGCCGTCGGCCCCGGCCGCGTCGCGCGCCCGAAGATCTACCAGGGACTCCCCGGGCCCGCCCGGATGCGTGTCGATGGTGCTGGTTCGCCGCAGCCGCCCCGCCACCAGCGGCGGCGTCAGGTCAGCCACGGGCTGCCGCGGTCCGAGGATGTCGGTGACGAACGGCATGCAACGACGGTACCCGGTGGTGGTGCCCGCACTGTCAGCCGCGATGACAGGGCGTAATCTCGCCAGCTATGAGCTGCATCGGGCGCAGTTGGATGCCTGCCGTTGCCCTAACGTTGATCGCCGCCGGCTTTCCGGCTTTTTCCGCCCAAGCGCGAGCGGATCTGCACAACATCACCTACCGGGCCAGGATCGACGCGCTGACCACCGGCAGCCAGGCCATCTTCGTCACCGGTGCGGGCCGAACGAGCAGCAGCAACCTGCCGTCGATGCCCGGCAACGCATTCGAGGCCAACGCCGTGCTGCCCGACCCGAAGCAAGCCGGGATGCAGATCCTGCTGCATTGGCCCTATTCGGCCAACGTGCATTGCGAGATCGACGTGGACGACAACGTTTTCATACAGGTCGATCGACTGGTCACGCCGGCACCAAGTGGCGGCGATCCCATGAGCGGCATGCTGCAGTGCGGTGCAACGCCGGACAGGCTAGGGCTGCCATCCGGTTGAGTCCGCCCACTCCCGCGCCCGCCGATAGGCGTCGAGAAACCACGGCTCCTTGGCTTCGGCGTAGTAGGCATGGTTCGCGGCGTCCCGTTCGGCGGCGCGCTTGACGGCCAAATAGTCATCCCGCACACCCGGGTTGGCCGCGAGCCAGTCGACGAAGAGCAGGGCGAACTGCTGATTGGGCCAACCGTCCACCCGGACGTGCACGTTCGTCGGCCGTCCGGGATCCGCCGAAGCGTGAAACCGCTTGTGCCACAACGATGGGTCGTCGTCATGGGCGATGTCGGCAGTGATGTGCTCGATACGCGGATACCCTGCGGACAACAACGGTTCTGCGAGTTCGTCTGCCACTTTTAGTGATTCGACGGTGATCTGGATGTCGATGACGTCCTTGGCGAAGAAGTCGGGGGACCCTGAAAAAACAGTCGATCCAATGTGGTCGACGCGCAAAGCCCGGTGGCCGCACGCGCTCTTCAACCGGTTGATGATGCGCTGCGCCTGTTCCGGCCAGGTCGGGTCCGCCGGGACCAGTCGCGCCGGTGCGCGCGCGACCTGATGTTGTGCGAGGTTGTGGGCGAAAGGCAGGATGCGGTTGTTCCACACGTCGTGGGCGCGCTGCACCAAATCCGCTTGTGTGCCGGAGTTATCCAGCCAGATGTCGGCGACCTCGCGGCGCTGCTCGTCGCTGGCCTGTGCCGCGATTCTGGCGCGGGCGTCCTCCTCGGGCATGCCGCGTTGGTCGATCAGGCGTCGCAGCCGCACGTCGACGTCGGCGTGCACGATGACCACGAGCGGGAACAGCGGCGCCATCCCCGATTCCACCAGCAGCGGAATGTCTTCGACGACGACCGCGTCGTCGTGCACCGCCGAGATGATCTCGGCGCGGCGCTTGCCTACCAGCGGGTGCACGATGCCGTTGAGCTTCTGGCGCGACTCGTCATCGCGAAAAGCCTTGGCGGCCAACGCCGGACGGTCCAGCGCCCCGTCGCGCAGCAGGATGTCGTCCCCGAATGCGTCGACCAGCGATGCCAGGCCCTCGGTGCCGGGCTCGACCACCTCTCGCGAGATGACGTCACCGTCGACGATGATCCCGCCGCATTGCGCGAAGGTGGCGGACAGCACCGACTTCCCGGCGCCGATGCCACCGGTGAGCCCGATGCGCAGCATCGGTTATTAGGCGTTGCCGGCGAGCTTTTCCCGCAGCGCGGCCAGTTGGGCGTCGCTGGCAAGCGAGCCACCCGCGGCCTTCTCCTGCGGCGCGCTGCTGGACGGCGCTTGCTCTGCGCCGTGTCCGGCCGCCTCGGCGGCCGCGAACTTCTCCATCTGCGTCGTGTGCATCTTGTGCCGGCGCTCCGCCTCGGCGTACCGCGCTTCCCACTCGTTGCGCTGGGAGTCGAAGCCCTCCAGCCACTCGTTGGTCTCGGAGTCGAAGCCCTCGGGAAAGATGTAGTTGCCCTGGTCGTCGTAGCTGTCGGCCATGCCGTACTTCGCCGGGTCGAACTCGTCGTGGTAGTCCTCGTTGGCCTGCTTGAGCGACAACGAGATCCGGCGACGCTCCAGGTCGATGTCGATGACCTTGACCATCGCGTCGTCGCCGACGGCAACCACCTGGTCGGGCACCTCGACGTGGCGCTCGGCCAGCTCGGAGATGTGCACCAGGCCCTCGATGCCCTCCTCGACGCGGACGAACGCGCCGAACGGAACCAGCTTGGTGACCTTGCCCGGCACGATCTGGCCGATGGCGTGGGTGCGGGCGAAGTGGCGCCACGGGTCTTCCTGGGTCGCCTTGAGCGACAACGAAACCCGCTCGCGGTCCATGTCGACGTCGAGCACCTCGACGGTGACCTCGTCGCCCACCTGGACCACCTCGGACGGGTGGTCGATGTGCTTCCAGGACAGCTCGGAGACGTGCACCAGGCCGTCCACTCCGCCGAGGTCGACGAACGCGCCGAAGTTGACGATCGAGGAGACCACACCCTTGCGGATGGTGCCCTTCTGCAGCTGGTTGAGGAACTCGCTGCGCACCTCGGACTGGGTCTGCTCCAGCCAGGCGCGACGGGACAGCACCACGTTGTTGCGGTTCTTGTCCAACTCGATGATCTTGGCTTCGATCTCCTTGCCGATGTACGGCTGCAGATCACGCACGCGGCGCATCTCGACCAGCGAGGCGGGCAGGAAGCCGCGCAGCCCGATGTCGAGGATCAGGCCGCCCTTGACGACCTCGATGACGGTGCCCTTGACGGCCTCGTCCTTCTCCTTGAGCTCCTCGATGGTGCCCCAGGCGCGCTCGTACTGTGCGCGCTTCTTGGACAGGATCAGGCGACCCTCTTTGTCCTCCTTGGTGAGGACCAGAGCTTCGACCTCATCGCCGACGGTAACGACCTCATTGGGGTCGACGTCGTGCTTGATGGAGAGCTCGCGGGCGGGGATGACCCCTTCGGTCTTGTAGCCGATGTCGAGGAGCACCTCGTCCCGGTCCACTTTGACGATGGTCCCTTCGACGATGTCGCCATCGTTGAAGTACTTGATCGTTTTGTCTATTGCGGCGAGAAAGTCCTCGCTGGTGCCTATGTCGTTGACGGCTACTTGCGGCGAGGTGACGGTGGGACTCGGCATATTGTTGGGTTGCTCCGGACAGGGTCGGGTCGTAGGGACAAAAACAGGGTTTACCCATCGAGGCTACTCGACAGTACGCACGCTGGACAAACCGCACCATCCGTCGCATTCGTAACGCCACGGCGAATTTCGGTGTGATTCAAACCGTCACGCTACACGCGGCCGCTTCTGTGGGCCCTAATGAGCCGCAGCGTCCCAGCTGCGGCCGTAGCCCACCGACACCTCGAGCGGCACATCGAGCGGGTAGGCGCTGCCCATCTTGTCGCGCGCCAGCGCCTCGACCTGCTCGCGCTCACCGGCCGCGATCTCGAATAACAGCTCGTCGTGCACCTGCAGCAGCATGCGCGACGCCAGCCCGGCCGCTTTGAGCGCCTTGTCGACCTCGATCATCGCCACCTTGATGATGTCGGCGGCGCTGCCCTGGATCGGCGCGTTCAGCGCCGCACGTTCGGCGGCCTCACGGACCTGACGGTTGCTGCTGTCCAGCTCGGGCAGGTAGCGCCGCCGGCCCAGCACGGTCGAGGTGTAGCCGTCCTTGCGGGCCTGTTCGACGACGTCCATCAGGTAGTCGCGCACCCCACCGAACCGGCCGAAGTACTGGTCCATCTGGTCCTTGGCCTCTTCGGTGGAGATTTTGAGCTGCGTGGATAGCCCGTACGCGCTCAGGCCGTAGGCCAGCCCGTACGACATCGCCTTGACCCGGCGCCTCAGCTCGGCGGTGACTTCCTCGATTGGCACACCGAACGCGCGTGACGCCACGAACGAGTGCAGGTCCTCCCCCGTGTTGAACGCCTCGATGAGGCCTTCGTCGCGGGACAGGTGCGCCATGATCCGCATCTCGATCTGGCTGTAGTCGGCGGTCATGAGCTCGGTGCAACCCTTCCCGACGACGAACGCGTCGCGAATCTGGCGGCCGGCGTCGGTGCGGATGGGGATGTTCTGCAGGTTGGGCTCGGTCGAGGAGAGCCGGCCGGTAGCCGCGATGGTCTGGTTGAACGTGGTGTGGATGCGGCCGTCGCCGGCCACCGCGTTCAGCAGCCCGTCGACGGTGACTTTGAGCCGAGTGACGTCGCGGTGGGTCAGCAGGTGCTGCAGGAACGGGTGCCCGGTCTTGTCGAACAGCGACTGCAGGGCGTCCGCATCCGTGGTGTAACCGGTCTTGGTGCGCTTGGTCTTGGGCATCTCGAGCTCTTCGAACAGCACTACCTGTAGCTGTTTGGGTGAGCCCAGGTTGATCTGCTTGCCGATCACTGCGTAGGCGGCCTCGGCGGCGTCGCGGATCTGGTCGCCGAACTGGCTTTGCAATTCGGTGAGCATGCCCAGGTCGACGGCGATGCCGGCGGCCTCCATGTCGGCGAGCGCCTGCTGTACCGGCAGTTCCATCTCACCCAGCAGCGCGGTCGAGTCGATGCGCTCCAGTTCGGCGTCCAGTGCGTCGGCCAGGTCCGCCACGGCGCGGGCCCGCAGAATCGCGGTCTGGACGGCCTGCTCGTCGGTTCCGTCGATGTCGTCGAGCAGCGAAAGTTGTTGCTGTTCACTGGTTTCCGCGCGCAGCTCGCGCCTCAGGTAGCGCAGCGACAGGTCGTCCAGGGTGAAGCTGCGTTGCCCGGGCCGCACCAGGTAGGCCGCCAGGGCGGTGTCGGAGGTGATGCCGTTCAGCGTCCAGCCGCGGCCCGCGAGATCGTGGATGGCCAGCTTCGCCTCGTGCAGGGCTTTGGGCTTCGCGCCATCGGCCAGCCAGGTCCCGAGTGCGGCCTCGTCCTCGGGCGTCAGCGTCGCGGTCTCGATGTAGGCCCCGTCCCCGTCGGCGGCGGCGATGGCCATCGCCGTGGCGTCGCCGTCGTAGGGCTGGTGGGTACCGACGACGGCCAGCCCGGATCGGCGTCCGTCGGCGGCGTGCTCGGCCAGCCACCGCGCCACAGAGCCAGGCTCCAGCGCGCCGCCGCGCAGGTCGAAGCCCTCCTCGACCTCTGGCTCGACGGCGGCCAGGGTGTCGAACAACCGGTCGCGGAGCACCCGGAACTCCAGGTCGTCGAAGAGCCGATGGATCTGGTCGCGGTCCCACGGCTGCATCCGCAGCGTGTCGGGCGTTTGCGCCAGCGGCACGTCTTTGACCAGCTCGGTGAGGTCGCGGTTGAGGATGACGCCGGCGACATGCGCGCGCAGCGCGTCGCCCACCTTGCCGCGCACGGAGTCGACGTTGTCGACCAGACCCTGCAGCGAGCCGTATTCCACGATCCACTTGGACGCGGTCTTCTCCCCTACGCCCGGGATGCCGGGCAGATTGTCGCTGGGATCGCCGCGCAGCGCGGCGAAGTCCGGGTACTGCGCGGGGGTTAGTCCGTATTTTTCGACGACGGCTTCGGGCGTGAAGCGGGTGAGTTCACTGACGCCCTTGATCGGATAGAGCACCGTCACGTCGTCGCTGACGAGCTGCAGCGAGTCACGGTCACCGGTGACCACCAACACCCGGTAGCCCTCGTTTTCGGCCTGGGTGGCCAGCGTCGCGATGAGGTCGTCGGCCTCGAAACCCGCCTCGGCGAGCACCGTAATGCCCAGTGCGCCAAGAACTTCCTTGGTGATGTCGATCTGTCCGTGGAACTCGTCGGGCGTCGAGGACCGGTTGGCCTTGTACTCGGGGTAGCGCTCGGAGCGGAACGTCTGCCGAGACACGTCGAATGCGGCGGCGATGTGCGTCGGGGCCTCGTCGCGCAGCAGGTTGATCAGCATCGCGGTGAAGCCGTAGACCGCGTTGGTGGTCAGCCCGCCACGGGTCTTGAAGTTCTCCGCCGGCAGGGCGTAGAACGCCCGGAACGCCAGCGAATTGCCGTCCAACAGCATCAGCGTCGGCTTGGTTTGTTCCTCGGTCTTTGCAGGGGTAGCGGCGGGCACGAGTCTCACTCTAGGCACCGGGTCCGACGCCTCCCGGAACTGCAACACGTTTCAGTTTCGTGTCTGAGCTGGGTAGTCTGGCCGAGTGCCTGAGGTCACCAGTCAAGAACCCGCGATCGACGGATGGTTCGCCACCGATGAGAGCGGAAAGCCGCATCTGATCGGCGGCAAATGCCCCAAGTGCGGCACTTATGTTTTCCCGCCGCGGGAGAACAACTGCCCCAACCCGGCCTGCGACAGCGACACACTAGAACCCGTCGCGTTGTCGACCCGCGGGACGCTGTGGAGCTACACCGAAAACCGGTATCCCCCGCCGGCGCCGTATCCCGCGCCGGACGACTTTGAGCCCTTTGCGATCGCGGCGGTCGAGCTGGCCGCCGAGGGACTGATCGTGCTGGGCAAGGTCGTCGAGGGCACGCTCGCGGCCGACCTGAAGGTCGGCATGGAGATGGAGCTGACCACGATGCCCTTGTTCACCGACGACGACGGGGTGCAACGCATCGTCTACGCCTGGAAGGTTGCGTCATGACTGCTCCCGAACCGCTCTACGTCCTCGGCGCGGGAATGCACCCCTGGGGCAAGTGGGGCCGCGACTTCACCGAATACGGTGTGGTCGCCGCGCGCGCCGCGCTGGCCGAGGCCGGCCTGGACTGGCGGCAGATCCAGCTGGTCGCCGGGGCCGACACGATTCGGAACGGCTACCCGGGATTCATTGCCGGGTCGACGTTCGCGCAGAAGCTCGGCTGGAACGGCGTGCCGGTGAGTTCCAGCTACGCCGCCTGTGCCAGCGGTTCGCAGGCGCTGCAGAGCGCGCGCGCCCACATCCTGGCCGGTTTCTGCGACGTCGCGCTGGTGATCGGCGCCGACACCACGCCGAAGGGCGCGTTCGCACCCGTCGGCGGCGAACGCAAGAACGACCCCGACTGGCAGCGCTTCCACCTCATCGGCGCCATGAACCCGGTGTACTTCGCGCTGCTGGCGCGCCGGCGGATGGACCTCTACGGCGCGACGTCCGAGGACTTCGCGCAAGTCAAGGTGAAGAATTCTCAGCACGGCCTGCAGAACCCAAATGCCCGCTACCGCAAGGAATCCTCGGTCGAGGACGTACTGGCCAGCCCGGTGGTCAGCGACCCGTTGCGGCAACTCGACATCTGCGCCACCTCCGACGGCGCGGCGGCGTTGATCGTGGCCAGCGCGGAGTTCACCCGCAAGCACCTGGGCTCGCTGGACGGCGTTCCGTCGGTGCGCGCGGTGAGCACGGTGACCCCGCAGTACCCGCAGCACCTGCCCGAATTGCCGGACATCGCAACGGATTCCACCGCGGTGGTGCCCGGACCCGATCGGGTGTTCAAGGACCAGATCCTGGACGCGGCCTACGCCGAGGCGGGCATCGGGCCCGAGGACGTGAGCCTGGCCGAGGTCTATGACCTGTCGACCGCGTTAGAGCTCGATTGGTATGAGCACCTGGGCCTGTGCGCCAAGGGCGAGGCCGAGCAGTTGCTGCGCAGCGGCGCGACCGCGATCGGGGGTCGCGTGCCGGTCAACCCGTCGGGCGGGCTGGCCTGCTTCGGCGAGGCGATCCCGGCCCAGGCGATCGCCCAGGTGTGTGAGCTGACCTGGCAGCTGCGCGGGCAGGCGACCGGCCGGCAGGTGGAGGGGGCGACCGTCGGCGTCACCGCCAACCAGGGCCTGTTCGGCCACGGCTCGTCGGTGATCGTCGCGCGCTAGTCGGACCCCTCTTTCGGCGCGTCCCCGAGCGTTTCCAGCACCACTTCGGCGACCCGCTTCATGCTGGTGCGCCGGTCCATGGCGGCGCGCTGAATCCACTTGAACGCCTCGGGCTCGGTCATGCCCTGTTTGACCTGCAGCAGGCCTTTGGCGCGCTCGACGATCTTGCGGGTCTCCAGCCGATCCGACAACGTCGCCACTTCGCGTTCCAGCTCGGTGACCTCGGCGAACCGGCTGACGGCCAGTTCGATGGCCGGGATCAGGTCGCTGATGGTGAAGGGCTTCACCAGATACGCCATCGCCCCGGCATCGCGTGCCCGTTCGACCAGGTCGCGCTGGCTGAACGCGGTCAGCACCACGATCGGTGCGATGCGTTTGCTGGCGATCTCCGACGCGGCGTCGATCCCGTCGCGGCGCGGCATCTTCACGTCCATGATCACCAGGTCGGGTTTGTGCTGCTCGGCCAGTTCGACGGCTTCCTGGCCGTCGCCGGCCTCCCCGACGATGTCGTAACCCTCGTCTCGCAGCATCTCGGCCAGGTCCATCCGGATCAGCGCTTCGTCTTCGGCGATGAGGACCCGGCGCGCTGGTGCGGCGTCGGGGTCAGTCGTAGGGCCTGTCATGACGGACATTGTGTCGTGAGCGGCTGTAACCAGGAACCTCGGGGCGTCGGAAGCGACGGCCGAGAGCCATCCTCTATGGTGGGAGGCTGCTCAAAGGTTGGGTGGCCGCACCTCAACCCGCGAACGCCCTCGTATCCCAACTGGCAGAGGAAACGGATTCAAAACCCGTCCAGTGTGAGTTCGAATCTCACCGAGGGCACCACGTGATCAGGCGTATCGACGGCTCGGGAGAACCTCGACAATCGTTCACCTGAAATTCTTTGGTGATGCCGTCGCGGACTGGTAGACCAGCCCTTGCGAGTTCTCAACATCCCAGGAAAGGCCAGAGATGAAAGTCGCGCGAAGTTTCGCCGTAGCCGCCACCTTCGCCGCTGTCGGTGTCAGCACGAGTGTCGGTGTCGGGGCCGCAGCTCCCGCGTCCGCCGCGCCCGAAATGAGGGGCCACTACGTCGAGACCGAAACCGCCGCCAATGATCGATCCGCGACGGACGATTGGTATTTCACCCCCTGCGGTGACGGGTGCGAATCGGTCGCCCGCAAGGGTGTCAAGGCTTTCGGGCAGGCGCACTTGGTCGGCGGACAGTGGGTACTTGATATCACCAATGAGACCGCGATGTGCCCGGACAACACCCAGGTCCCGAATGCGCTTTCCGCGCACTACACGTGGGACCCAAACACGTTGGCCGGCACGGTGCAGACAACCGCGAACGCGGCAGAATGCGGCGATCCGGCGGGCTACGAGGTGACCGACAAGATCCAATTGCGGCAGGTCTAGCACCAACCCCCCTGCGCGTACGAAATTCGTTGCAGCACAACGCTTAAAGTTTCCTCCCGACCCCATCGATGAAAACGCCGTCTGCGCTGCCGTGACTGCGCTACGCTTTGGAGCGTTTTCGACAGGGCTCGACGACCGCGCCAGGCGACCGCCGGGCCGTAATGCGCCGGTCGGAGGTACGGAATGTCCTATGTGCTCGCAGGGCCGGCGGGGCGGGCGGCGCCGGGGGCCAGGCTGTCGGCGCCGGCAACGGCGGTGCCGGCGGTACCGGCGGAGCCGGCGGCAACGCTGAGACCGGTCACGGCGGCACCGGCGGCGGCGGCACTGGACCTGCCGGCGACGGCACTATTGGCCAGCCTGGCCAGTCCGGCTAACCTCAGCCCCGCGGTCGCGACATTCAGCGGTTACGCTTTGAAACGTGGGCGCTAAGAAATGCGGTGCCTCATCAGCAGCACAGGACGGCGCCGGCCGCCCCGACTGCGTCGCGGCCGTGCGCGAACAGTCCCGCGACCGCAGCCAGCACTACGCCGAAACCGCCGCCCGACGCCAACGTGTGCTTACCATCGCCTCTTGGCTGGCCGTGGCGGTCAGCGCGAGTTTCGTGCTGATGCAGATTGTGACCGACACCTGGTCGTGGCAGGTCAGCTCGATCAACCTAGCCGGCGCGGTGATCTTCGCGTTTGTGCCGCGGCTGCACCGATTCGGAGCTTTGGTTGCGCCCCTCACGTTCGTCGGCGCGGCCTATATTTCGGTCTTCGCCAGCACCTGGGATATCGGCACCGGTGCGGGCGGTGAATTCTTCTTCCTGGTGGGCGTCTGCCTGGTGGTGCTGCTGCTGGGGACCGAGCACATCGTATTGGCGTCCGGGCTGGCGGCAGTCGCTGTCGGGGGGATCATCGCGCTGGAGTTCCTGGTCCCCCGCAACACCGGGCTTCAACCTGCCTGGACGCAGTCGATGGGTTTCGTCGTCACCATCGTCGCCTCCTGCGTGATGATCGTCGTCACGGTGTGGTTCGCCCTGCGTGACACGGCGCGCGCCGAGGCGGTCATGGAAGCCCAATACGAGCGCTCCGAAGCCCTGCTGGCCAACATGTTGCCGGCCAGCATCGCCGATCGCCTCAAAGACACCGACCGCGGCGACCACGGCCTCATTGCCGACAAGTACGACGAAGCCTCGGTCCTGTTCGCCGACATCGTCGGCTTCACCGAACGCGCCAGCAGCACCGCCCCGGCCGACCTGGTGCGCTTCCTCGACAAGCTGTACAGCGCCTTCGACGCGCTGGTGGACAAGCATGGCCTGGAGAAGATCAAAGTCAGCGGCGATTCCTACATGGTGGTCAGCGGAGTTCCGCGGCCGCGACCCGACCACGTCGAGGCGCTGGCGGACTTCGCCATCGAGATGGCCGCTGTCGCAAGCGGATTGAAGGACCCGCACGGACTACCCGTCCCATTGCGCGTGGGCATGGCCTGCGGCCCGGTGGTCGCGGGCGTCGTGGGTTCGCGCCGGTTCTTCTACGACGTGTGGGGTGACGCGGTCAACGTCGCGTCCCGGATGGAATCCACCGACTCGGTAGGACGCATTCAAGTGCCCGAGGACGTGTACCAACGGCTGAAGGACGACTTCGTGTTGCAGGAACGCGGCCACATCGAGGTCAAGGGCAAAGGCATCATGCGCACGTGGTACCTGATTGGTCGCAAGGCGATTGAGGTCACCGATGATCAGCTCGCCGAAGACCCACGCACGGCCCACGTGTGAGTCCTTAGTCCCTATACGCCGTAGGGCCACATCTGCCAGACTGCGGCCATGCAAACCGGTCCCGGAACCACCCGTGCTGGAGGGCCTGTTCCAACCTTGTTGCCACATTTGTGGAAATCCACTCTCGCATCGGGAATTCTGTCGCTGATCCTCGGCATCGTGGTGCTCGCCTGGCCGGGAATATCCGTTTTGATTGCCGCCGTCGCATTCGGCATCTACCTGGTGATGACGGGCGCCGCTCAGGTCATGTTCGCATTCAGCCTGCACGTCTCGGCAGGGAGCCGAATCCTGCTGTTTATCAGCGGCGCAGCATCACTGATCCTGGCCGTGCTGGCGTTTCGCCACTTCGGCCAGGGATACGCGGTGCTGTTGCTGGCCATCTGGATCGGGGTGGGGTTCATCTTCCGCGGTGTCGCCACCACCGTTTCGGCCATCAGCGATCCGGCCCTGCCCGGACGGGTCTGGTCGATCGTCGTCGGTGTGCTCAGCCTGATCGCCGGCATCGTGGTGATGGCGTCGCCGTTCGAGTCGATCCTCACCCTGGCGCTCGTCGTCGGGATCTGGTTCGTGGTCATCGGCGCGTTCGAAACCGTTGCCTCATTCGGTATCTACGGCGCATCGAAGAAACTCCGCACCGCCGGTCCGGAGGGTAGCGACGCGTGAATCCGCCTACTACACTACGTCGTAGATCATTAGCACGGCTCGCCGTCCCGGGAGATGACAGATGAGTGTCGTCGACATTTCGCGGTGGCAGTTCGGTATCACCACCGTCTACCACTTCATTTTTGTGCCACTCACCATTGGCCTGGCTCCCCTGCTGGCGATCATGCAGACGGTGTGGGTGGCCACCGGAAAGACCCAGTGGTATCGGCTGACCAAGTTCTTCGGCAAATTATTCCTGATCAACTTCGCGATCGGCGTGGCGACCGGGATCGTGCAGGAGTTTCAGTTCGGGATGAACTGGAGCGAGTACTCGCGGTTTGTCGGCGACATCTTCGGCGCACCCCTGGCCATGGAAGGCTTGTTCGCCTTCTTCTTCGAATCCACGTTCCTCGGGTTGTGGATCTTCGGCTGGGGCCGGCTCCCGAAACTGATACACCTGGCCTGCATTTGGATCGTCGCATTCGGTGTCAACGCGTCCGCGTTCTTCATCATCGTGGCCAACTCCTTCATGCAGCACCCGGTCGGCGCGCACTACAACCCGGTGACGCGACGTGCCGAACTGCAGAGCATCGGCGCGTTGCTGACCAATAACACTGCCCGAGCGGCGTTTTCACACACTGTCGCCGGTTCGCTGCTGACCGCGGGAACGTTTGTCGCCGCCGTCAGCGCGTGGTGGCTGGTGCGCTCCCATAAGGCCGGTGACTCAGACGGCCCCGCCATGTACCGCCCAGCTGCCATCCTGGGGTGTTGGATCGCGCTGATCGCCGCCGTCGGTCTGTTCTTCACCGGCGACAAGCAAGGCAAGCTGATGTTCGTCCAGCAGCCGATGAAGATGGCATCGGCAGAATCGTTGTGCGACACCGCAACCGACCCGGACTTCTCCATCCTGACGGTGGGGACGCACAACAACTGCGAAAGCATCTCACGCGTCATCGAGGTGCCCTACGTCCTGCCGTTCCTCGCCGACAGCCGATTCAGCGGTGTGACGCTGCAAGGCGTGCGTGACCTGCAGCGCGACTACCAATACAAATTCGGGCCAAATGACTACCGGCCCAACCTGTTTGTCACCTATTGGTCCTTCCGGGCGATGATCGGGTTGATGGCGATTCCGGTGCTGTTCGCGCTGACCACCCTGTGGTTGACCCGCCGCGGCCGGACCCCCACCCACCGGTGGTTCTCCTGGTTCGCGCTGCTGACCATTCCGGCGCCGTTCCTGGCCAACAGTGCCGGGTGGGTGTTCACCGAAATGGGCCGCCAACCCTGGATTGTCGCGCCGAACCCGGCCGGTGATCAGCTAGTCCGGCTCACCGTTCGCGAGGGCGTTTCGCATAATGCACCGGCCATGGTGATCATCTCCCTGGCGACGTTCACCCTCGTCTACGCGGTGCTGGCGGTCGTCTGGTTCTGGCTGCAGAAGCGCTACATCGTCGAAGGCCCGCTCGAGCACGACGCGGAACCCGCTGCGCCGCCGAAACCCGGCGACGACGAGGTGGCACCGCTGTCGTTCGCGTACTGAAGAGAGGAGCTGACCAGTGGGACTCCAACAGCTGTGGTTCGGCATCATCGGGATGTTGTTCCTCGGTTTCTTCATCCTCGAGGGCTTTGACTTCGGCGTCGGCATGTTGATGGAACCGCTTGCCCGCGTTGGCATCGGCGAAGCGGAACCCATCCGTCGCACCGCGCTCAACACCATCGGACCGGTGTGGGACGGCAACGAGGTTTGGCTCCTCGTCGGCGGTGCGGCGATGTTCGCCGCATTTCCCGGCTGGTACGCCACCGTGTTCTCGACGCTGTATCTACCCTTGCTGGCGATCCTGGTCGGCATGATCGTGCGCGCGGTGGCGATCGAATGGCGCGGCAAGGTCGACGACACCAGGTGGCGAGGCTGGGCCGATTTCGCTATCGCGGCCGGGTCGTGGCTGCCCGCCATATTGTGGGGCGTCGCGTTTGCGATCCTGGTTCGCGGGCTTCCGGTGGACGCCAGCGGCCACGTCGATTTGTCGATCGGCGATGTGCTCAACCCCTACACGCTGCTGGGCGGCCTGGCGACCGCCGGGCTGTTCTTGTTCTATGGCGCGGTGTTCGTGATGTTGAAGACGTCCGGGTCGATCCGCGACGACGCCCACCGTTTCGCCGTGTGGCTGTCCCTTCCGGTGACGGGACTGGTTGCGGCCTTTGGCCTTTGGACGCAGCTGGCCCACGGCAAGAACTGGACCTGGCTGGTGCTCGCGGTGGCGGTGGTCGCGCAGCTGGCGGCGATCGCACTGGTGTGGCGGCGCATGTCCGACGGCTGGGCATTCGTCTGCACCGCGCTGGTGGTCGCCGCCGTGGTGATTCTGTTGTTCGGCGCGCTGTACCCGAACCTGGTGCCCTCGACGCTGGACAAGCAGTGGAGCTTGACCATCTACAACGCCTCGTCGACCCCCTACACCCTCAAGGTCATGACCTGGGTGACGGCGTTCATGGCGCCGCTGACGGTGGTGTACCAGGCCTGGACCTATTGGGTTTTCCGGCAACGCATCTCGGCTGAGCGGATACCCCCGCCGATCGGTCTGTCAAGGCATCCGTCCTGAGCACCCGCGGCTCCCGGGCGCCGCTCGACCCGCGGCTGTGGCGGGCATCGACCGCGCTGCGCCGCTTCCTCGTGGCGGCCGTGGGCTGCGGGGTCGTGATCTCTGGCTGCGCGATCGGCTCGGCGGTCGTGCTGGCAAGCATCGTCGCGCGCGTCATCACCGACCCCTCGGCACGCAGCCTGGGCGCCTTCGCGGGTGCACTGTCAATCCTGTTGGCGCTGTGGGCCGTTCGCGCCGTGACGCACTGGCTTCAGGCGCGCCTGGGTCAGCGGGGGGCCAGCGCGGTGATCGCCGAGCTCAACGGCGAGGTGCTGGCGGCGGTCACCGCGCGCCAGCCCGCCGAGCTCGCGGCCCAGCGCGATGACGCCGCGATCGTGGTGACCCGCGGCCTCGACGGCCTGCGGCCTTATTTCACCGGATACCTGCCCACCCTCCTGCTCGCCGCGATCCTCACCCCGGCTACCGTCGCCGTGATCGCCCTGTACGACCTGAAATCGACGGCGATCGTGGCGATCACACTGCCGTTGATCCCGGCATTCATGGTGTTGATCGGGCTGGCGACGGCGGACCGGTCCGCGGCCGCGCTGGCCGCCATGTCGACCCTCCAGGCGCGGCTGCTGGATCTGGTCGCCGGCATCCCCACCCTGCGGGCGTTGGGCCGCGCCTCGGGCCCGGAGCGGCGCATCGCCGAGCTCGGCGCCGCGCATCGGCGCTCGGCGATCGCGACGCTGCGGATCGCGTTCCTGTCGGCGCTGGTGCTCGAATTGCTGGCGACGCTGGGTGTGGCCGTGGTGGCGGTCAGTATCGGCCTGCGCCTGGTGTTCGGCGAGATGAGCCTGGCGGCGGGGTTGACGGTGTTGCTGCTGGCCCCGGACGTGTACTGGCCGCTGCGTCGCATCGGCGTGGAATTCCATGCCGCTCAAGACGGCAGAGCCGCGGCCGACAAAGCATTCGCGCTCATCGGCGAACCAGGTGGCACACCGAAAGGCGGGCGAACGGTAGTGGCCGGCGCGGCGGTGATCGAGCTGGATCACCTCAGTGTGACCGGCCGCGACGGCCCCGCGCCGCACGATCTCAGCGCCGGTATCGAACCCGGTCGGGTAACGGTGCTGACCGGACGAAACGGTGCGGGCAAGAGCACCACGCTGCAGGCGATCGCCGGGCTCACCCCGCCGTCGTCGGGCCGGGTCACCGTCGCCGGGGTCGACGTCGCCGAACTCGACCGCGCCGCCTGGTGGCGGCAGTTGTCGTGGCTGCCGCAACGCCCCGCGCTGGTCCCCGGTACCGTCCGCGACAACCTGCGTCTGCTCGGCGATCTGGCTGATATTGAAAGCGCTTGCACAGCAGCAGGATTCGACGAGGTGTTGGCCGAACTGCCGCACGGGATGGACACCGCGCTCGGGCGCGAGGGCATCGGGCTGTCGCTGGGCCAGCGGCAACGGCTGGGCCTGGCCCGAGCACTCGGATCGCGCGCCCCTGTGCTGTTGCTCGACGAGCCCACCGCGCACCTCGACGCCCACACCGAGGACCGGGTCTTGCGGGCCATCGTCGAGCGGGCCCGCGCCGGTGCCACGGTGGTGGTCGTCGGGCATCGCGAACGCGTCGTCGCGATCGGTGATCGGATCGTCCATGTCTGATCTGAAAGCCGCGGTGAGCCTGCTGCGCCCGCGGCTGTCCCGCCTCCTGCTTGCTGTCGCCTTGGGCGTGCTGTCGTTGGGCAGCGCGCTGGCGCTCGCCGGGGTGTCGGCCTGGCTGATCACCCGCGCCTGGCAGATGCCGCCCGTGCTCGACCTTTCCGTTGCGGTGGTGGCGGTGCGCACGTTCGCGATCTCGCGGGGCCTGATGCACTACTGCGAGCGGTTGGCAACGCACGACACCGCCCTGCGTGCAGCCAGCACAGCGCGAGAGCAGATCTATCACCGGCTCGCACACGGACCACCGGCGGCGGCGGTGCGGCTGTCCAGCGGGGAGCTGGTGGCCCGGCTCGGCTCCGATGTCGACGAACTGGCCAACGTCCTGGTGCGTGCCCTCGTCCCGGCCGGGGTCGCGGCGGTGCTGGGGCTGGCGGCGACCGCGGTCGTCGCCGCGATCTCACCGGCGGCGGCGGCGGTGCTCGCGATCTGCCTCCTCGTCGCCGGCGTTGTCGCGCCGTGGCTGTCCGGGACGGCCGCCGCGGCGCAGGAAGCGGTTGCCCGCCAGCATCATTCCGAGCGGGATACCGCGGCGATGCTCGCTCTCGAGCACGGGCCCGAGCTTCGGGTCGCCGGCGTGTTGCCCGATGTCATCGCCGAATCCCAACGCCGCCAGCACGCCTGGAGCACCGCGCTCGATACCGCGGCCCGGCCGGCCGCCATCGCCGAGGCGATGCCCACCGCGGCCATCGGCGCAAGCGTGCTCGGTGCCGTGGTGACCGGGATCGGTATAGCATCCCAAACCGCGCCCACCACGCTGGCGGTGCTGATGTTGTTGCCGCTCTCCGCGTTCGAGGCGATGACTCCCCTGCCGGCCGCCGCCGTCCAGCTGACGCGGTCGCGGATCGCCGCGCGCCGCCTGCTCGACCTGGCCCCGCCGGCTCAACCGGCCGAATCGCCGGTGCGGGCGCCACTCCCCGACGACGTCGCGCGGTTGTCTGCCGACGTGGGTTCCCGTTCGCTGGATCTGCCACCGGGTGTGCGTCTGGCCGTCACCGGCGCCAGCGGCTCCGGTAAGACGACGCTGCTGATGACACTCGCCGGGCTGCTGCCACCGCGCCAAGGGCAGGTAACGCTGGACGGGACCGGCCTGGATCAGTTCGATGAAGCCGAATTGCACAGGACGATCAGTTTTTTCGCCGAGGACGCGCATATTTTCGCAACCACCGTGCGCGACAATCTGCTGGTCGCGCGCGGCGACTGCGGGGACGACGAACTGACGGCCGCGCTGGCGGCGGTGGGCCTGGGTGGATGGCTCGACGGTCTGCCCGAGGGCCTGTCGACGGTGTTGACCGCTGGCGCGCAAGCGATCTCGGCGGGCCAGCGTAGGCGTCTGCTGCTGGCGCGGGCGATCATCTCACCCGCCCGCATCGTGCTGCTCGACGAACCTACCGAACACCTCGACGCCGCCGACGCCGAGCTGATTCTGCGTGATCTGTTATCCCCCAACATTGGTCTGATGTCCGCAGAGCGGACCGTAGTGGTGGCTACTCACCACTTGCCCAGCGACGTTCACTGCGCCGAACTGCACCTGGGCTCAGAGGTGCCGGCGGAAATTCGCCGTGCCGGCGGTCACTGCACGGCCGCCACTCGTGTGTCGGAAAAGTGAGGCACAATGCACGTCGAAACGTGATAGCACCGGCGATATCACGCCTGGGCGCTCGAGCGCTCAAACCGACAACCCCGGCCGCGTGAAATCACCGGCGATAACACCTTTTAGAAGTGGTCATACCCTGCTTTCCAGTGGCATGTGAGACTGATGTGACTTGGCCCGGACGTCCCGTCCTTGCTGGCTCAGAGGTGCCGACGGCGCGGCATGAATTCCAGGGATAGCAGCACGAGCACCAACGGAACGATCTGAGTCATCGAGATCAGCGCGTACCGCCGGGCATCCAACGCGTGGAACTTGCGTACGTATCGGTACAACGATTCGAGCGCGATCAACGGGTCCAGCAAGTGGATCAAGCGGTAGAAGACGTGGTGCAAACGACCCGAGAGTGTGCCGTCGAACAACTCTGGAAAGGCCGCGAAGGATAACGAGACCCGTTGTGCACCAACAGCTTTAGCGGCTTCGATCATGTCGACGCTGAGTCGTTCGTCGATGCCGTTCGGCGCGCCGCGACGACGCCACGGCACATCCATGGTGATATCGCCACCGCCGCCGGCGGTGGCATACCGGTGAAAGCCCTGTACCGCTCCCGCCGCGTCCCTGGCGATAATCAACAGTATGCCGGGAAAGCGACCTTCCAACACGCCGTCCAGGTTCATGTAAAACCCGCGATCGCTATGGGCCCCGCTCGGTGACGCCCGCACCACCTCGGCCAGCTCGGCGCGCTGCTTGTCGTCGAGTTCCTGCTCCATCACGATTTCGGTGGTGACCCCGGAGTTGTGGGTGCGTTGTACGGCCTGGCGCAGATTGCGAAACTTGCGGCCCGTCATGTCGAAATGAGCGACGTCGACCACGACGTCGCGGCCGATCGGTATGGCCCGCAACGATTGCCCGATGATCGCGGGGTCGGTCCACAGCGGCAGCCGCTGCTCGCTGCACCCGACCACCGCGATGCGCCAGCCGTGGGTGTGACACATTGCGGCGAAATCGGCGATCAGCGCGGCGAATTGGCGCTCGTCGCCGATCGGATCGCCGCCGACCACCGCGTACCCCATCCGCGTCCGGTAGGCCAGCGCCGCCGTACCCGCCGCGTTGAAGTGGTAGGCCTTGCCGGTCTGCATGGCGAACGGCGCCAACGGATCCGCGGGCGTGGCATTGGTCAGGGCCCACGCCCGCAGCAGGTCTTCGGGCCGCGGCCGCGATGACGTCGGCCGCATCAGCACCAGCCCCGAGCCGGCGATCAGGACATCACCGAGCAGATCGAAGGCCAGCACGTGCGCAGCCAACCCCGTCAGCAGACACAGGGCGGCGGCGGTGGCGTGCGTGGCCGTCACGGGACGGCCCAGAAAGATGCCGCGGGCGATCAATGCCACCGCAACCAGTACCGTCAACGACCAGCCCAGCCGGCCCGCGAAGTGCCACTGCGGATTGTGGTGGTGCCGGGCCAGTATCACGACCAGCCACAACGCCGAGCAGAACAGCGCCGACGCACCGATGCAGCGGGCTGTGACCGAATCCACGTGCACGACAACTCGTTCGCGCGCACGGAGCCGCATTCCGACATCTACCGGCGGCCCGTTCATGATCACCTCCCGATGCGCGGGCGGCCTACCTGCCGCTTCACAACGTTTCCCCGGCGATTACCTCGCCATTTACGACGTTACGCCGGGTATATCGTCAGGAGGACGGAAAATATATCAGCACGCCTTCTTGCACCACCGTGGCGACGATCTGCCCGGAGCGATCGAAGAAATGCCCGGTGCCCAACCCGCGGGAATCGGCGGCTACCGGAGACGACGTCGAATACAGCACATAGTCGTTGAAGTCGACCTGCCGGTGAAACCACACCGAGTGATTCGCCGACGCGGCGAAGATGCGGTCGTGGCCCCAGGACAGCCCGTGGGTGGTGATGACCGAGTCCAGCACGGTGGTGTCCGACGAATAGATCATGGTCGCGGTGTGCAGCACCGGATCGTCGGGCAGCACGCCGTCGGCCTTGACCCAGACCCGGTTGTGCGGAAGCCGGTCACCCTTGTCCCGCATCACCCAGGCCGGGTCGTTGGTGTAGCGGTAGTCGATCGGGTGCAGGGCGGTGACGAAGTGCGGGACGGTCTGCTCGTAGCCGCGCAACAGCTCGCCCATGGGCGGCTTGGTGTGGGGCTCGGCCACCTCCGGCGGAGCGACGCCGTGCTCGAGGCCCCCGTTACCCAGCGAGCTGCCGGACATGTACGAGATCATCGCCGTGGACAACACCACCCCGTCCTGCACGGCGTCGACGCGGCGATTGGCGAAGCGCCGTTCGTCGCGCAGCCGGACGACACGGAACTCGATGTCCTTGGTGATGTCCCCGCCGTTGACGAAGTGCACCGAGAACGCGCTGGGCGGTAGGTCCTGGTTCAACGTGCGACTGCTCGCGACGAACGATTGCGCCATGAGCTGGCCGCCGAATGTCCGCATCGGATTTTTACTGGGATGAGAGCCGATGAACAGATCGTCGGCGATGCGGTTGAGATCGAGCACCGCCATCAGCTCGTCAAAATCAGACAACTAGAGGTCGTCCTCCCCGATGCGGTGAACGTGGATCAAGTTGGTTGACCCTACCGTGCCGGGCGGCGCACCGGCGACGATGACCACCAGATCGCCCCGCCGGTAGCGACCCAGCTCGACCAACGACTTATCCGCCTGGCGGATCATCTCGTCGGTGGACTCCATGATCGGGACGATGAACGTCTCGGTACCCCAAGTCATGGCCAGTTGGCTCCGCACTTCGGGCCACGCGGTGAAGGCGAGCAGCGGCAGCGGCGTGTGCAACCGCGCCAGGCGCTTGACCGTGTCGCCCGACTGCGTGAACGCGACCAGCGCCTTGGCGTCGAGCCGCTCGCCGATGTCGCGCGCGGCGTAGGAGATCACTCCGCGCTTGGTGCGCGGCACGTGCGTCAACGGCGGGGCGGCCGTGGAGTTGTCCTCAACCGCGCAGATGATGCGCGACATGGTCCGGACGGCGGCCAGCGGGTACTTCCCCACCGACGTTTCCCCGGACAGCATCAGCGCGTCGGCCCCGTCGAGCACGGCGTTGGCGACGTCGGAGGCCTCGGCCCGGGTCGGCCGGGAGTTCTCGATCATCGAATCGAGCATCTGGGTTGCCACGATGACGGGTTTGGCGTTCTCCCGGGCCATCTGGATGGCCCGCTTCTGCACCAGCGGAACCTCTTCCAACGGCAGCTCGACGCCTAGGTCGCCACGGGCCACCATGACGGCGTCGAAGGCCAGCACGATGGCTTCCAGATTGTCGATGGCCTCGGGCTTCTCGAGTTTGGCGATCACCGGGACCCGTCGCCCGACCCGGTCCATCACTTCGTGCACCAACTCCACGTCGGAGGGTGAGCGCACGAAGGAAAGCGCCACCATGTCAACGCCCAGGTTCAAGCCGAACGTGAGATCCTCGATGTCCTTTTCCGATAAGGCCGGCGCCGACACGTTCATCCCAGGCAACGACATGCCCTTGTTATTGCTGATCGGGCCGCCCTCAGTGACCGTGCAGACCACGTCGTTGCCCTCGATGTCTGTGACCACCAGGCCGACATTGCCGTCGTCGAGCAGAACACGATCGCCGACCACGGCGTCGGCGGCCAGCCTCTTGTAGGTGGTCGATACCCGGTCGTGGGTGCCTTGGCAGTCGTCGACGGTGATCCGGACCGTTTCCCCGTCGGCCCAATAGGTCGAGCCGGTCGCGAAGCGCCCCAACCGGAGCTTGGGCCCCTGCAGGTCACCGAGGATCCCGACCGCGCGACCGGTCATGTCAGACGCGGCGCGCACCCGCTCGTAGGCGGCCTTGTGATCGGCGTAGTCGCCATGACTGAAGTTCATTCTGGCGACGTCCATTCCAGCCTCGACTAGAGCCAGAACCACCTCGTCACTCCTGGTGGCCGGACCGAGAGTGCAGACAATCTTTCCGCGTCTCGCCACGACGACTCAGCATAGTCTTCGTGCGCGACCGCCGGGTTGCGTCGATGTCACTGGGCGGGTAACTCGGCACATCGCCTAACCGCTGAGAATGGTCGGAACCAGCGGAAAGCCCGGCAAGTTACGCATCACAGTCCAGGCGACAGCCGCGACCACAAAAGTCACCCACACCGCTACCGGCAGCGGTGACCGACCAAGGCGGCGGCGCAGCAGTATCCAGCCGATCACCAAGGGGACGCCGACTAGCAGAAAAATGTTGTCGTTGATGCTGGCCGCCAGATCACCATGCAGGAGGTCATGCGTCATCCGCAGGCCACCGCAGAAGGGACAGTTCCAGCCGGTGAGCATCTTGAACGGGCACCCCGGATAAGCCGACCGCGTGTTGTGCGGGTCGACGAGCCCGACGTAGCCCAACGCGCCGGCGAGCAGCGCGCCCGAGGCGGCTGCGGCGTACAGACCGTTCCGGGTCTGGTCAGTCACGTTTTCAGGATGCCAGATCTACCGGCCCGGCCGGTTCCTCCGCCCGAAGCCCCAGCGCCTGCCGGTCGGCGCGGCTGGTTCTTCGGCTTGTTCCTCCGCGGGGGCGACGGGTTGCTCGGCCGGTTCTGACTGCTCGTCGTCGTCCTGCGCTTCGGCGTCGGGCGCGTCGGTGTCAGCTTCGGCGGCCTCGTCGGCTTCCGGCTCTTCGGCTTCCGGCTCTTCGACTTCCGGCTCTTCGGCTTCCGGCTCTTCGACTTCCGGCTCTTCGACTTCCGGCTCGAGGGCTTCGGGTTCCGCGACTTCTGGTTCCGCGACGTCCGGCTCTTCGGTTTCAGCGACCGCGACCTCAGGCTCGTCAGTGGCCGATTGGACTTCATCCTCCGCGATTTCAGCCTGCGCGGCTTCCGGCTCCTCTGACTCGACCGTTTCCGTCGAATCTTCCACTCCGGCAACGCTCGCCGCTGTCGTCGCAGCCGGCGCCGCGGCGACGGACGCCAGCTCGGGTTCCGGTTCCGGCTCTAACGGAACGTACAGGGTGCCACGCAGGGTTTCGGGTTCCTCACGACCCTTCGGGGCCAGGATGACGTAGACCACCGCCCCGATGAATACGAAAGTCGATGTGAACGAGTTGATCCGGATTCCGGCGATATGGGTGGCGGCGTCGTCACGCAACAGCTCGACGCCGAACCGCCCGACGCAATACGCGGCGACATAGACGGCGAACAAGCGTCCGTGACCTAGCTTGTAGCGCCGATCCAGGTAGAGCAAGAAGACGAATACCAGCAGGTTCCACATCAACTCGTAGAGGAACGTCGGCTGCACGACGAGCGCGACCTGCCCGGTCGAGACACCGTCGAGTGAATGCGGATCCACGAAACCCGACGGATCACGGCGGTAGAAAATCTGCAGACCCCACGGCAGTGTGGTTTCCCGGCCGTAGAGCTCCTGGTTGAAATAGTTGCCCAGCCGGCCGATGGCCTGCGCCAGGACAAGTCCCGGGGCCAGCGCATCGCCGAACGCGGACAACGGGATTCCGCGGCGCCGACAGCCGATCCAAGCGCCGACCCCGCCGAGGAACACCGCGCCCCAAATGCCGAGGCCGCCGTCCCAGATGCGCAGCGCCGCGCCGAAACCGGCACCGCCCGGGCCCCAATACGTCTGCCAATCGGTGGCCAGGTGATAAAGCCGGCCCCCGAGCAAGCCGAAAGGCACGGCCCACATGGCGATGTCGTAGATGACTCCGCGCTCGCCGCCACGGGCCTCCCACCGCCGGTCGCCGATCAGCAACGCGGCGACGATGCCGATGATGATGAATACCGCGTAAGCGCGAATCGGCAGCGGCCCCAGGTGCCAGACCCCGCGCGGCGGACTCGGGAAAGACGCGAGCCAGGAGGTCGTCACGCGGATACCCCTTGGCGCACACCACCGGCGAGATCCTCGGTCAGCGCGCGCAAGGCGGCCATACCGTCGCTCAACGCCGAGACCAACGCGGAACCGACGATCACTCCATCGGCATAGCCGGCGATCTGTGCGGCCTGCTCTCGCGATCGCACACCCAGCCCGACGCCAACGGGTATGTCGGACACCGCCTTGACCCTGCCCACCAATTCGGGGGCGGCGTTGGACACTGCGTCACGCGCCCCGGTCACACCCATCGTCGAGGCGGCGTAGACGAACCCGCGCGAGGCGTCGACGGTGTGCGCCAACCGCTGCGGCGTCGAGGACGGCGCCACCAAAAAGATCCGATCCAACCCGTGCTCGTCGGACGCCGCCAGCCACTGTTGCGCCTCGTCGGGAATGAGGTCGGGAGTGATCAGGCCGTCTCCGCCGGCCGACGCCAGATCCCGCGCGAACGCATCAACCCCATAGCGCAACACCGGATTCCAATACGTCATCACCACTGCGCGTCCCCCGGCCCCACTGATCGCCTCCACCGCGGCCAGCGTATCCCGCACTCGCACACCGCCATGCAGCGCGGCCTCGGTGGCGCGGGCGATGGTCGGGCCGTCCATGCCGGGATCGGAATAGGGCACCCCGACTTCGATGAGGTCGCAACCGGATTCGACGAGCGCGAGCATCGCCTGCACCGACGTTGGCACGTCAGGGTACCCGGTCGGCAGGTAGCCGATCAGAGCTGCGCGATCGTCAGCGCGGCATGCGGCGAAGAGCGGTCCCAGCCTGCTTTCCACCGTCATTGCCGGCCCTGGTCCATCAGGCCGAACCACTTCGCGGCCGTCTCGACGTCCTTGTCGCCGCGGCCCGAAAGATTCACCACAATGACCGAACCCTTCCCCAGTTCAACGCCTAATTTGAGGGCACCAGCCACCGCGTGCGCGGATTCGATGGCCGGAATGATCCCTTCGGCGCGGCTCAGCAGGCCAAACGCGTCCATCGCCTCGGAATCGGTGATGGGCCGGTATTCGGCGCGTCCGGTCTCCCGCAGCCACGCGTGCTCCGGACCCACCCCCGGATAGTCCAGACCTGCTGATATCGAATGGGATTCGATGGTCTGGCCGTCCTCGTCTTGCAGCAGGTACGAGAACGACCCCTGGAACGCGCCGGGGGAACCGCCGGTGAATGTCGCGGCGTGCCTGCCGGTCTCGACGCCGTCTCCGGCCGCCTCGAATCCGACCAGTCGCACGCCGGGATCGTCGATGAACGCGTGGAAGATCCCGATGGCGTTGGATCCGCCCCCGACACAGGCGGTTACCGCGTCGGGCAGTCGGCCGGCCTGCTCTTGTATCTGCGCGCGTGTCTCCAGGCCGATGATGCGCTGGAAGTCACGCACCATGACCGGGAACGGATGTGGTCCAGCCGCCGTGCCGAAGCAGTAGTAGGTGTTGTCGGCGTTGGTCACCCAGTCCCGAAACGCTTCGTTGATGGCGTCTTTGAGCGTTTGCGAACCGGTTTCGACGGACACGACCTCGGCGCCGAGCAGCCGCATCCGCGCCACGTTGAGCGCCTGACGCGCGGTGTCGACCGCCCCCATGTAGATGATGCAGTCCAGGCCGAACAGCGCGCAGGCGGTGGCCGTGGCCACCCCGTGCTGGCCGGCACCGGTCTCGGCGATCACCCGGGTCTTGCCCATTCTGCGGGCGAGCAACGCCTGGCCGAGTACGTTGTTGATCTTGTGAGAACCGGTGTGGTTCAGGTCTTCTCGTTTCAGGAAGATGCGCGCCCCGCCGGCGTGGTCGCTGAGCCGACCGGCCTCATACAGCGGCGACGGACGCCCGGCGTAGTCGGTCTGCAACTTGTCCAGGGTGTCCAGGAAGTCCGGATTGACGCGTTCCTTTTCGTAGGCGGTGGTGACTTCCTCGATCACCGCCATCAACGCCTCGGCGACGTAGCGGCCACCGTAAACGCCGAAGTGACCACCGGCGTCGGGGTCGTGGCGGGTCGGTTCGGCGATCGCCGCACTGGGACGCGGAAGACCGGGGTGGGAGAGATCTGCCATCACGAAGGCTTGCGGCGATCGTGGCTCATCGACGACTAGCGAGCCGGTTTGGGACAGGACGGGTGGGTGCCGGCGGTGACCAGGTCCGCAACCGCGGCCCGCGGGTCGCCGCTTTTGACCAGACCTTCACCGACCAGCACAGCGTCGGCACCGGCGCCGGCGTAGGCCAGCAGATCCGCGGTACCGCGCACGCCGGATTCGGCGATCCTGATCACGTTGCTCGGCAAGCCGGGGGCGATTCGCGCGAAGCAATCCCGGTCGACCTTGAGCGTCTTGAGATCACGCGCGTTGACCCCGATGACTTTCGCGCCGGCCTTGAGCGCCCGGTCGGCTTCCTCTTCGTCGTGCACCTCGACGAGCGCCGTCATGCCCAATGATTCGGTGCGGTCGAGCATCGACGCCAGCGCCGACTGGTCCAAGGCCGCCACGATGAGCAGCAACATGTCGGCGCCATGCGCACGTGCCTCGTGGATCTGATAGGGCCCCACCACAAAGTCTTTGCGCAACAACGGAGTCGAGACCGCGGCGCGTACTGTGTCCAGGTCGTCAAGCGATCCGTGAAAACGCCGCTCTTCGGTCAGCACACTGATGATCCGTGCGCCGCCGTCTTCGTAGGCGCGCGCCAGCTTGGCCGGATCGCTAATGGGCGCCAACGATCCCGCTGACGGACTGGCGCGCTTCACCTCGGCGATGACGCCGATACCGGGCTCGCGCAAGGCCGACATCACGTCGCGCGGTGGCGGTGCCGCAGCGGCGGCGGCTTTGATCTCCGGCAGGCTGATCCGCGCCTCGCGCGCGGCAACGTCGGCGCGGACTCCCTCGAGGATGGAGTCAAGCACGGTTGCCGGAGTCATGCCCTGCCGTTTCCCTTCGTACTGTCACCCACGGCCCACAGCCGATTTCGACGACCCATGAAGGGTAGCGACTGTCGGCACGTGATTCATAACCGACCCTCGGTGTCCGACTCACCGGGCCGATCGGTAGGGTCCCGGCCTTCGTCGAGCGCATCCCAAATCATGCGTTCGGAAAGCTGTGGATTGGCAGTGTCAGCAATATCGGCGTCGTCGCGCCGCGCGGCCGAACGACGTGCACCCGGTGATAGGTATTTCGACGCGTCCTTCGACGCCGCCCGCATCAACAACACCGCCGCGACCAGGGTGCCCACCGCGGACGCCACCACAGCGGCCGCCCCCCAGTAGTGCCGCTCGGTTCCCACCAGCGTCACCAGCGCAATGTGCGCCAGATCGGCGCCGCGCACCGCCACGTCCGGGACCGCCCACAGGCTGAGGCCCAGGTAGCCGACGGCAAAGCTGACCAGCGCCAGCAGGGCCGCCAGCGCCCGCAATGCCCAGCCGCGCACGGCCAGGGTCGCTATTGCGGCGGCCAGTTGCAGCACGGCCAACGGCAGCAGCGCCGTCGACCACGTTCCGCCGGACAACGTCACCGACTTGGTCGGCCCAAGCCCATCGAATGACCGGATCACCACCCACGGCATCCGCGACGCCGTCCACAGCGCCACGGCGGCAACGACCAGCAGCAGCTGGGCGATCCGGGTGCTACGAGCCATCGGGTGCAGCCAGTGTCTCGGCGGCGGCGATCGCGCTCAGTACCGCGCGGGCCTTGTTGGTTGCCTCGGTGTACTCGTAGAGGCCGTTGGAATCGGCCACTACGCCACCGCCCGCCTGTACGTAGGCAGTGCCATCGCGCATCAGCGCGGTGCGAATGGCGATCGCGAAGTCGGCGTTGCCGGCGAAGTCGAGGTAACCGACGACGCCGCCGTAGAGGCCCCGACGTGTCTTCTCCACCTCTTCGATCAATTCCATGGCGCGCACCTTCGGCGCACCCGACAGCGTGCCGGCCGGGAAGCAGGCGGTCACCGCGTCCAGGGCGGTGTGGTCCGCGCTGAGCATCCCGGTCACGGTGGACACCAGGTGCATGACGTGGCTATAGCGTTCGATGTGGCTGTAATCCTCCACGCGAACGGTGCCCGGCGTGCAGACCCGGCCGAGGTCGTTGCGCCCGAGGTCGACCAACATCAGATGCTCAGCCTGTTCCTTCTCGTCGGCCAGCAGGTCCTTTTCCAGTAGCTGATCTTCTTCCTCGGTCTGACCGCGCCACCGGGTGCCCGCGATCGGGTGCGTCGTCGCGCGGCCGTCCTGCACGGTGACCAGTGCCTCGGGACTGGATCCGACGATCGAAAAGTCCGTTGCGCCTTGGCCATTCGGCACGTGAAGCAGATACATGTAGGGGCTCGGGTTGGTGACGCGCAGCATGCGGTACACGTCGATCGGATCGACGGCGGTGTCCACCTCGAAACGTTGCGAGGGCACTACCTGAAATGCTTCGCCGGCTTCGATCTGCGCGACGAGGTGATCGACGATCGCGCCGTACTCCTCGACCGTGCGCTGCGCGCGCTGCCGGGGCTCGGGCCTGCTGAACGTGGCCACCGTCGACGGCAGCGGCTCGCCCAGCGCGATGGTCATCACGTCCAGCCGGGCGATCGCATCGTCATAGGCCTCATCGATGCGTTCGTCGGTGCCGTTCCAGTTCACGGCGTTGGCGATCAGCGTGATGGTGCCCTCATGGTGGTCGACGGCGGCGAGGTCGGTTGCCAACAGCATCAGCATGTCCGGCAGCCGTAGGTCGTCGACGGCCAGCTCCGGCAGCCGCTCCAGGCGGCGCACCAGGTCGTAGGCGAAGAAGCCCACCATGCCCCCTGATAGCGGCGGAAGATCCGGCGGGGTCCCGGTGGCCAGCAGCTCGAGCGTGGCCTGCAGTGCATGCAGCGGGTCGCCTCCGGTGGGTGCGTCCTGCGGGACGGTGCCCAACCACACCGCATGGCCGTCGCGCACCGTCAGGGCCGACGGTGACCCGGCGCCGATGAAGGACCACCGCGACCAGGACCGGCCGTTCTCGGCGGACTCCAGCAAGAAAGTGCCCGGGCGATTGGCGGCGAGCTTGCGGTAGGCCGACAGCGGCGTCTCGCTGTCGGCCAAGACCTTGCGGGTCACCGGGACCACCCGGTGTTCCGCCGCGAGCCGGCAGAACTCCTCCCGTGACGAGGTGGCGGCGATGTGGGCAGTCACCGAACCATCCTCGCAGATGCCCTGCGTAGGCCCCGGCGTAGCGTGACGGCCATGAAAACTGGTGACACCGTGGCCGACTTCGAGCTTCGCGACCAGACCGGGACGCCGCGCAAGCTCAGCGAGCTGCTTTCCACCGGACCCGTGGTGCTGTTCTTTTACCCGGCCGCGATGACGCCCGGCTGCACCAAGGAAGCGTGTCACTTCCGCGACTTGGCCTCCGAGTTCGCCGCGGTCGGCGCCAACCGGGTCGGCATCAGCGTCGACTCCGTCGACAAACAGGCCAAGTTCGCCGACAAGCAGAACTTCGACTACCCGCTGCTGTCGGACACCGACGGCAAGGTCGCCAACCAGTTCGGCGTCAAGCGCGGCCTGCTGGGCAAATTGATCCCGGTCAAGCGCACGACCTTCGTCATCGACACCGACCGCACACTGCTCGGTGTGATCTCCAGCGAGGTCAGCATGGACACCCACGCCGACAAGGCGCTCGAGACGCTGCGCGCACGCGCGTAGCGCGGCGACTCCAAACTCCGAGCGGGCCGGAACGGCCAGCTGAGGATCGGGCAATCGGGCCTAGTGCGTTACGGAAACAGCGACAAAAAGACGTAGGCGGCCAACACCACCAGGTGCACCTCGCCCTGCAGTCGGGTGGCCCGCCCGGGCACCACGGTCAGCACGCTGATCACCACGGTCAGCGCGAGCAGCGCCAGCTGCAGCGGGCCCAGTCCGAGCACCAGAGGCCCCTTGAGCCAGACCGACGCCAGCGCGATGGCCGGGATGGTGAGCCCGATGCTGGCCAGCGCGGACCCGTAGGCCAGGTTGAGGCTGGTCTGGATACGTCCTTGCCGCGCCGCACGCACCGCGGCCAGCGTCTCGGGCAGCAGCACCAGGGCCGCGATCACCACGCCGACGAACGAGTGCGGGAATCCGGCCGCCGACACCAGTCGCTCGATGGGCGGCGACTCCTCTTCGGCCAGGCCCACCACCGCGAGCAGCGCGACGAGCAGCAGGGCAAGGCTGGTCAGCGATTCGCGTGTGCTCGGCGGATCCGCTTGGCTCTCGTCCTCGAATAGGAGGGGTTTTTGGCCCTTCTGGGCGATCGGCAGGAAGAAGGCACGATGCCGGATGGTCTGGGTGAACACGAACAGCAGATACAGCCCCAACGAGGCGACCGCGGCGAACGCCAGCTGCGCGGGTGAGAACTCGTTGCCCGCCTGGCTGGTGAACGTGGGCAGCACCAGGGCCAGCGTCGCCAGCGTGGTGAGCGTGGCCAGCGCGGCCCCGCTGCCCTCGGCGTTGAACAACGTCACGCCGTAGCGCCGGGAACCGAGCAGCAGTGACAGACCGGCGATCCCGTTCATCGTGATCACCACCGCGGCGAACACGGTGTCTCGGGCCAGCGTCGCCGCCTCGCTGCCGCCGGAAACCTGCAGCGCGACGATGAGCGTTACCTCGATGATGGTCACCGCGACGGCAAGCACCAGCGACCCGAACGGCTCGCCGACCCTGGCGGCAACCACCTCCGCGTGGTTGACCGCCGCGAGCACCGCGCCGCCCAGCACCACCGCCACCACGCCGGCGGTGATCGGTCCGATCTCTTCGCCCCACGTCATCGCGAGGGTGGCGAGGGCAAGCAGCGGCACAATGACGGTCCAGGGCACCCGTTTCAACATCGCCTGCCATTCTCGTCCACGTCTTGTCCAGGCCACCCGGTCACGCCTCGTTAGCATGCTCACATGCCGCAAAGCCAAGGTCTGGCGGAAGGACAGGTGTTCGCCGGATACACCATCGTTCGGCGGCTGGGCGCCGGCGGGATGGGCGACGTGTATCTGGCCCAGCATCCCCGGCTGCCCCGCCGCGACGCCCTGAAGATCTTGCCCGGCAATCTGACCGAGGATCTTGAGTTTCGCCAGCGTTTCAATCGCGAGGCCGACCTGGCCGCCGGCCTGTACCACGAGCACATCGTCGGCATCCACGACCGCGGCGAATACCAAGGGCAACTGTGGATCTCGATGGACTACGTCGAGGGGACCGACGCGGCCAAACTGCTGCGCGAGCAGTACCCCTCCGGAATGCCGAAAGCCGATGTCGCCGAGATCATTTCGGCCGTCGCCGACGCGCTGGATCACGCGCATTCGCGCGGACTGCTGCACCGCGATGTCAAACCGGCCAACATCTTGCTCGGACCTGCCGGCCCGCGACGGCGCATCCTGCTCGCCGATTTCGGTATCGCCCGCGAGATGGGCGAGATCAGCGGCCTGACCGCGACGAACATGTTGGTGGGGACGACCGCGTACTGCGCGCCCGAGCAATTGCAGGGCAACGACCTCGACGCGCATGCCGACCAATACGCGCTCGGCTGTACCGCGTTCAACCTGCTCACCGGGGCGGCCCCGTTCCAGCACTCAAACCCGGCGGTGGTCATCAGCCAGCACTTGTCCGCGGCACCGCCGAAGGTGAGTGAACGGCGCCCCGAATTGGCGGACCTCGACGCCGTGATTGCCAAGGTGATGGCCAAGGACCCGACGGAACGCTATGCAACGTGCGCGGATTTCGCGTCGGCACTTGCCGGCACTAGTGCCCCTGCTGGCCCGACGGAGGTGATCACCACCGCTTCCGTGCCGGCGCGCGGCCGTCGCGGGCGGGCCGTGGCGATCGGGGTGTTGGCCGCTGTCGCACTGGTGGCGGTTGCCGCGGTGATCGGTGTGCGCATGCTGGGTGGGCGTGCTCATCACCGAACCAGCAGCCCTTCGTCGTCGGTGTCGGGGCACCGCCGACTGTCGGCGCCGCGCCGCCCATATCAGCGCCGGCGCTCAAGCTGACCAGCCAGATCACCGACCTATCCGGCGTGCTTGGACCCCTCGAGCATGACGCTGTCGACAGGGCCCTCACCAAGCTTTACGACGGGCGTGGCACCCGCCTGTGGGTGGTGTATATCAATAACTTCGGCGGCCTCAAGCCAATCAAATGGGCCGAGGACACCATGCACGCCAACGGTTTTGCCGACACCGACGCCATCCTGGCCGTGGCCACCGACCAACCGTCCTTCTCCTTCCGGGTGCCCGACGCGGTGATCCAGGGCAAAGCCATCGACCTCGAGATCATTCGCCGTGATCGCATTTGGCCGGCCGTCTTCCGTCATGAATGGGCACGCGCGGCGATTGCCGCGGCCAATGGCTTAGACGTTGCGTAGGGCTAGTTGGTTCCCTCGAAATTTCTTTAAATCCCTTTAAATCCTTTGTGCCGCTTTGGCTTTTCTTGTCGGTGGGCCTTTCTAGAATTCGGGTATGGGTTGCAGTAGTCGTGAGGAGCTCGTCGAGGCGTTCGACGCGCTCGACGGTGTGCTGGACCGGCTGTGCGAGTCGACCTTTGACGTGCTCACCACCCCGGAACGGCTGCGGGCCCTGACGCGCCTCGAACGCGCGATCCGACGACTGCGTGCGCCGCAGCACACCCTCATCAACCAACTCGATGCACAAGCCGGCGAGGAGGAGTTAGGCGGCACGCTGCGCTCGGCTTTGGCCAACCGGTTGCGGATCACCAAGGCCGAAGCCGGCCGGCGCATCGCCGACGCCGAAGATCTCGGGGAGCGCCGCGCGCTAACCGGTGAACCGTTGGCGCCCCGACTCACTCAGACCGCGGCCGCCCAACGCGACGGCCTGATCGGAGACGGGCACATCAAGGAGATCCGCCGCTTCTTCGCCCACCTGCCCGCCGAGGTCGATCTGGGCACCCGCGGCGCCGCCGAAGCCGACCTGGCCGGCAAGGCCGGCGAGTACCGCCCCGATGAATTGGCCAAATACGCCCAGCGGATCATGGACTGGCTCAATCCCGATGGCGACTTCAGCGACGAAGAACGCGCCCGCAAACGCGGCATCGTATTGGGCAACCAGGAATTCGACGGCATGTCCCGCGTGACCGGTCTGGTGACCCCCGAGTTGCGCGCGGCCATCGAGGCGATGCTCGCCAAACTCGCCGCCCCCGGGGCTTGCAACCCCGAGGACGAAACACCCATCCTGGACGAGACACCCGACCAGGACGCAGTACGCCGCGATCACCGCTCGACAGCCCAACGCAACCACGACGGATTACTGGCCGGACTACGTGGTCTGCTTGCCTCAGGAAAACTGGGCTCCCACAACGGGCTTCCGGTGTCGATCATCGTGACCACCACGCTCAAAGACCTGGAGGCCGCCACCGGCAAAGCCCTGACCGGCGGCGGCACCCTGGTGCCGATGTCGGACGTGATCCGCTGGGCCGGCCACGCCCACCACTATTTGGCCATCTTCGATCGCGCCAAACCCCTGGCGCTATATCACACCAAACGGATCGCCTCCCCAGCGCAGCGAATCATGCTCTACGGCAAGGAACGCGGCTGCACCATGCCCGGCTGCGACGCACCGGCCTACCACAGCCAAGTCCACCACGTGAAAGGCTGGGCCAAAAACCACCGCACCGACATCGACGATCTCACCCTCGCCTGCGGACCCGACAACCGACTCGCCGAAAAAGGCTGGACCACCCGCAAAAACGCCAAAGGCGACACCGAATGGATCCCGCCGCCGCATCTCGATTACGGGCAACCCCGCGTCAACACCTTCCACCACCCCGAGAAACTCCTGGCACCCGACGACGACGAACCCGTTTGAAGTTAGCTCTCCGGTTCCAGCAGCACCGCGGTGTCGAAGCAACTGTGGTTGCCGGTGTGACAGGCCGCGCCTTCCTGGTCGACCGTCAACAGCACGGTGTCGCCGTCGCAGTCGATGCGCACCGAGTGGACGTGCTGGGTGTGGCCGGAGGTCGCGCCCTTGATCCATTGTTCGCCGCGGGACCGTGAAAAGTATGTTGCTTCGCGGGTTTCCAGCGTGCGGGCCAATGCCTCGTCGTCCATCCAGGCGACCATCAGCAAGTCGCCGGTGCTGCGCTCCTGCACGACGGCGGTGAACAAGCCTTCAGCATTGCGCTTCAGCCGTGCCGCGATAGCCGGGTCGAGCGTCATCGCACCGTAATCCCTTCTGCGGCCATCGCATGCTTCACCTGTCCGATCGTCAACTCACCGAAGTGAAAGACGCTGGCCGCCAACACCGCATCGGCGCCGGCGGATACCGCGGGCGCGAAGTGCTCGACCGCCCCGGCGCCGCCGCTGGCGATCACCGGCACCGTGACCGCGGCGCGCACCGCGCGCAACATGGGCAGGTCGAAGCCGGCCTTGGTGCCGTCGGCGTCCATCGAGTTCAGCAGGATCTCCCCCACGCCGAGGTCGGCGCCGCGGGCCGCCCACTCGACCGCGTCGATGCCGGTGCCGCGGCGACCGCCGTGAGTGGTGACCTCCCAGCCCGACGGCGTGGGCCTAGGCCCGTCGGGTCCGGCCGGCACCCGGCGGGCGTCGACGGACAGCACGATGCATTGCGAACCGAATTGTGTTGCCATTTCGGCCAGCAGGTCGGGGCGGGCGATGGCGGCGGTGTTGACCGAAACCTTGTCGGCGCCCGCGCGCAGCAAGACGTCGACGTCGGCCACCGTGCGGACCCCGCCGCCCACGGTCAGCGGAATGAACACCTGCTCGGCGGTGCGACGCACCACCTCGAGCATGGTCGCGCGTCCCGACGAGGACGCGGTCACGTCGAGGAAGGTCAGCTCGTCGGCGCCTTCGGCGTCGTAGACCGCGGCAAGTTCGACGGGATCACCGGCGTCGCGCAGGTTCTCGAAATTGACTCCCTTGACGACCCGCCCGTCATCGACATCCAGGCAGGGGATCACCCGAACCGCGAGGCTGGTACCGGTATGCATCTCAGTAGTCCTCCGGTTCGCCTGTGCTGCGCAGGATCTCGATGATCTCGGCGTGCACTCCGGGCGCCGCGGCCAGCACTGACCGCGACGTGGGGGTCCACGGTTCGCCGGCCAGGGTGGTCACGACCCCGCCCGCGGCCCGCACCAATGCCACCCCAGCGGCATGGTCCCACACCTGGCCGCCGAAAATTATCGCCCCGCCCAGTATCCCGTCGGCGACATACGCCAGATCAATGCCGGTGGAGCCGTGCATGCGCAATCGCGACGAGACCCGGCTGAGGTTTTCCAGCAGCGCCACCCGATAGCGTCCCGGGAACCGGCCGCGGGAATCCGCGCTGAAGGTTCCGACGCCGACCAGCGCCTCGCCGAGCTTGGCCGGAGCCAACGGAGCCTGGGCTACGCCGTTTTTCATCAGCGGGCCGCCCGACACGGCGGTGTACCGATCGCCGGTGAACGGCAACCAGGTCAGGCCGGCCACCGGGTCGCCGTCGTGCAGCAGCGCCAACAGGATCGAGGCCATCGGCGATCCGGCGGCGTAGTTGAAGGTGCCGTCGATCGGGTCCAGTACCCACACCCACGCGGAGTCTGGCGCGTCCAGGGCCGGGCCGCCGAATTCCTCGCCGTGCACTTCGATTCCGGTGGCCTCGACCAGCGCGGCCGTGACCTGTCGCTCGATCGCGAGGTCGACCTCGGTAGCGAAGTCGTCGCCCTTCTTGGGCACCGCCGACTCGGCGCGGTGGCCGGCGAGAAAGGGCTCGGTAGCGGCGTCCAGGATCGCCGATGCCTGGGTCACCAATGCGTACAAATCCATTGCGGCTTACTCCCGCGTCGCGGCCAGCGCCTGCGGCAGGGTGAACCGTCCGGCGTAGAGGGCCTTGCCCACGATGGCGCCCTCGACGCCGCGGTCGGTCAGCGTCGCGATGGCGCGCAGGTCGTCGAGGCTGGACACGCCGCCCGACGCGATCACCGGCACATCGGTGCGGTCGGCGACGCGAGCCAGCAGATCGAGATTCGGGCCGCCCAGCGTGCCGTCCTTGGTGACATCGGTGACGACGAACCGCGAACATCCTTCACTGTCAAGGCGTTCCAGCACGTCCCACAGATCACCGCCGTCGGTCTCCCAGCCGCGCCCACGCAGCCGCTGCTGGCCGTCCACGATCTGCACGTCCAGGCCGACGGCGACCTTGTCGCCGTGCTCGGCGATCGCCCGCGCGCACCACTGCGGGTTCTCCAGCGCGGCGGTGCCCACGTTGACCCGTGCGCAACCGGTGGCCAGCGCCGCGGCCAGCGAGTCGTCGTCGCGGATACCGCCCGACATCTCGACCTGCACGTCGAGCTTGCCCACCACCTCGGCAAGCAGTTCGCGGTTGGACCCGCGACCGAACGCGGCATCCAGGTCGACCAGGTGGATCCATTCGGCGCCATCGCGCTGCCAGCCCAGCGCGGCGTCCAGCGCCGAGCCGTATTCGGTTTCGCTGCCGGCCTTGCCCTGCACCAGGCGCACGGCTTGGCCCTCGACCACATCGACGGCGGGTAACAGTATCAACGGCTTCTTCACAGTCCCTCAACCCAATTGCTCAGCACGGCGGCGCCGACATCCCCGCTCTTCTCCGGATGGAACTGCGTGGCCGACAGCGGGCCATCCTCGACCGCGGCCAGAAACGGCACCTGGTGGGTGGCCCACGTCAGCAGCGCCCCCGGCTCGCCTTCCCAACACTGCGCGGCATACGAATGCACGAAATAGAACCGGGCGTCGGCGTCCAGGCCCTTGAACAGCCTGCTGCCCGGCGCCGCGCTGATCACGTTCCAGCCCATGTGCGGGATCACCGGCGCGTCCAACCGGGTGACGGCACCCGGCCACTGGCCGCAGCCCTTGGTGTCCACCCCGAACTCCACCCCGTGCGCGAAGAGGATCTGCATGCCGACACAGACCCCCAGCACCGGACGTCCGGCGGCGACCCGGTCGGCGATGATCTTCTCGCCCGCGATCTTTCGCAGCCCGGCCATGCACGCCTCGTAGGCGCCGACGCCGGGCACCACTAGCCCGTCGGCCGCCGCGGCGGCATCCGCGTCGGCGGTCACCTCGACTGCGGCGCCGACCCGCTCCAGGGCGCGTTGCGCCGACCGTAGGTTACCCGAGCCGTAATCGAGTACTACTACTGATTTCGCTGTCACAGAACACCTTTGGTGGACGGCACACCGGACATCCGGGGGTCGGGCTCGACGGCCTGCCGCAACGCGCGGGCGACGGCCTTGTACTGCGCCTCGGTGATGTGGTGCGGGTCGCGGCCATACAGCACGCGGACGTGCAGCGCGATGCGGGCGTTGTTGGCCAGCGTCTCGAACACGTGCCGGTTGATGACGGTGTGATAGGGCACCGAGCTGCCGGCGATGGTGGTGTGCTGCAGGTGATCCGGCTCGCCGGTGTGCACGCAATACGGCCGCCCGGAGACGTCGACGGCGGCATGGGCCAGCGTCTCGTCCATCGGGATGAACGCGTCGCCGAAGCGGCGGATCCCCTTCTTGTCACCCAGCGCCTGGCCCAGTGCCTGGCCCAGCACGATGGCGGTGTCCTCGATGGTGTGGTGCCCTTCGATCTCGACGTCGCCCTTGGTGCGCACGGTCAGGTCGAAGCTGGCGTGTGTGCCCAGGGCGGTCAGCATGTGGTCATAGAACGGAACACCGGTGTCGACGAGGACCTGCCCGGTGCCGTCCAGGTCGAGTTCGACGACGATGTCGGATTCCTTGGTGCGGCGCTCGATACGCGCGCGGCGGCTGGTCATGGTGCTCCTAGGACATGTTCGCGACCCGCTTCGCCCGGCTTCGCCGCGCTTACGATCGCTCCTACGTTGACAGGGATCAGCTCGGTGGCCGCGATCTCGGCGCTCGCCGCAAGGAAGGCGTCGTTCTCGTAGGCCAGACCCGTGGTGGCGCGCAGAAAGCCGGGTATGCCGACGTCGCGGATCAGCACGCCGTCTTCCAGGTAGTGCTGCCAGGCCGACGGTGCGTCGGCGAACTGTCCGAACAGCACGAAGTTCGCGTCGCTGGGGATCACCCGAAAGCCCATGCCGCTCAATGCCGTCATCACCCGTTCGCGTTCGGCGATCAGGGTCGCGACGCTGCCCAGGGTGTCGTCGGCGTGTCGTAAAGCGGCCCGCGCCGCGGCCTGGGTGACCGACGACAGGTGATACGGCAGGCGCACCAACAGCATCGCGTCGATCAGCGCCGGTGTGGCGATCAGGTAGCCGAGCCTGCCGCCGGCGAAGGCGAACGCCTTGCTCATGGTGCGGGTGACGACCAGCTTGGTCGGGTACTCCTCGACCAACGCCACCGCACTGGGCTGCGAGGAGAACTCACCATAGGCCTCGTCGACGATCAGGATTCCGGGCACCACGTCGAGCAGCCGCCGCAGGTCGGCCAACGAAACGCTCTGCCCGGACGGGTTGTTGGGGCTGGCGATGAACACCACATCGGGTTGGTGTGCGGCGACCGCGGCGACCGCCCTATCGAGGTCGAGGCTGAAGTCGTCGGCGCGGGCGGCCTCCAGCCACTCGGTGCGGGTGCCGTCGGAGATGATCGGGTGCATCGAGTACGACGGGACGAAACCGATCGCGCTGCGCCCCGGCCCGCCGAACGCCTGCAGCAGTTGTTGCAGGATCTCGTTGGAACCATTGGCGGCCCAGAGGTTTTCGACGCCGAGCGCAACCCCGGTCTGCGAGGTGAGGTAGGCGGCCAGGTCGCGGCGCAGCTCGACGGCGTCGCGGTCCGGGTAGCGGTGCAGGTCTACCGCGGCCTCGCGCACCGATGCCACCACGTCGTCGACCAGCGCCTGGGTCGGCGGGTGCGGGTTCTCGTTGGTGTTCAGCCGCACCGGGACCGCCAATTGCGGTGCGCCGTAAGGCGATTTGCCGCGCAGGTCATCGCGCAGCGGCAGGTCAGCCAGGGTCGGCGGCTCGCCCCTCATCGTTCGAACCTCCGCCGTACCGCCTCGCCGTGCGCCGGCAGGTCCTCGGCCGTGGCCAGGGTGACCAGGTGCCCGGAGACGTCCTTGAGGGCCGCCTCGGAGTAGTCGACGACGTGGATGCCACGCAGGAACGTCTGCACCGACAGGCCGCTGGAATGCCGGGCGGTGCCCGAGGTCGGCAGCACGTGGTTGGATCCAGCGCAGTAGTCGCCGAGGCTGACCGGCGAATACGGTCCGACGAAAACGGCCCCGGCCGAACGTATCCGCCCGGCCACCCGCGGCGCGTCGGCGGTCTGAATCTCGAGATGTTCTGCGGCGTAAGCGTTTACGACCGCGACGCCGGCGTCGATGTCGTCGACCAGGATGATCGCCGATTGTCGCCCGCCCAACGCCGCGGTAATCCGCTCGCGGTGCTTGGTGGTCTGCAGCTGGGCGGCCACTTCGGCGTCGGTGGCGTCGGCCAGTTCCGGGCTCGGCGTCACCAGCACGCTGCCGGCCATCTCGTCGTGCTCGGCCTGGCTGATCAGGTCGGCGGCCACGTGTGCGGGATCGGCGGTGTGGTCGGCCAGGATCGCGATCTCGGTGGGACCGGCCTCGGCGTCGATGCCGACCTGCGAGCGGCACAGCCGCTTGGCGGCGGTGACGTAGATGTTGCCGGGCCCGGTGATCATGTCGACGGGCGCCAGCTCGGCGCCGTCGGTATCGGTGCCGCCGTAGGCCATGAGCGCGACGGCCTGCGCCCCGCCCACGGCCCACACCTCGTCGACGCCCAGCAGTCGGGCCGCGGCCAGGATCGTCGGGTGCGGCCACCCGTCAAATGCGGCCTGCGGTGGGCTGGCCACCACCAGCGAGCCGACACCGGCGGTCTGCGCCGGCACGACGTTCATCACCACGCTGGACGGGTAGACGGCGTTGCCGCCGGGCACATACAGCCCGACCCGCTCGACGGGAACCCACCGCTCGGTGACCGTGGCGCCCGGGCCCAGCACGGTGGTGACGTCGGTGCGGCGCTGGTCGGCGTGCACGGCGCGGGTGCGCTCGATCATCACCTGCAGCGCTTCGCGCACGTCGGGCTGCAGGTCGGCCAGGGCGGCGTCCAGCGTGGCGTCGGGCACCCGGACGGCGGGCGGGCGGACGCCGTCGAACGAGGCCCCGTATTCCAGCGCCGCCTCGGCCCCGCGCTCGGCGACGGCCTGCACGATCGGGCGTACCTGGGCCGAGACGCTCTCGACGTCGGCGCCACCGCGCGGCAGCGCGGCCCGCAGCCGCGCAGCCGTCAACTCGGAGCCGCGCAGGTCGATGCGGGCCATCAGGGGTGTCACGGGGTCCATTGTCCCAGAGGGACTCAAATGGATATTCGACCGGAACACCGTCCTGCGCGTCTACTCCCGATATCACCGGCGCCGCCTGGGTGGACTCGCAGGTACAGTTCCGTTCATGTCTAGAAGGGATCATCCCAACAACGCGCCGGGCGTCCCGATGGTCTTTCCGGTCTGGTTTGAGAACCTGCAGGTCAAGTACCTCAACAAGGCGATGAAACCCTTCGCGCGGTTCTTGCCGGGTACCGGAACCATCGAGCATCGCGGTCGAAAGTCCGGCAAGCCGTACCAGACGATCGTGACGGCCTACCGCAAGGGAAATGTGCTGGCGATCGCGCTGGCCCACGGGAAGACCGACTGGGTGAAGAACGTGCTGGCCGCGGGACAAGCGGACTTTCGGCTCGCCCGTCGCCAGTTGCATCTCACCAATCCCCGGATCCTGCCGGCCGGCTACGACGGACCGGACGTCGCCGGGCTACCCGGGATCGCGAAAATGCAGCTGCCCCGGGTGGCGGTACTCGTCAGCGATATCGCCTAGTCCCGGACGAAGACGGTCTTGCCGATCATCTCCGGCCAGGCCGACGGGGCGTCCTCCCACGGCACGACGCGGTCGACGGCCGGCGCCAGGTCCATACCGGCCGCCAGCAGCTCGAGTATGCGCGGGATGACCACGCGCGCGTTGACGCGCCCGGTGACGAACCTCACGCCGCGGGTGTACATCGCCAGCAACGGCATCGCGACCGCCTCGTAGTAGATCCCGGTGTCGGTGCACACGCCGTCCGGCCAGGTGGCGCGCAGCGTCGCGGCGAGCAGCTCCGCGTCGGCCGAGGTGTTCACGGTGACGGGATAGCGGCCCCAGGCCTTGTCCGGCTTGTCGCGATCGTGCGCCACCGCGCCGAGCTTCTCGGCCGCCGCCAGGCGCTGCGGGTCGGTGTCGACGTAGTCGACGTGGGCTCCCAGCGCGGCGGCGATCGCCGCCGCGTACAGCCCGATCGACAGCCGGCCGAGCACGAGGACGCGCCGATCGGCCGTATCCAGGCCGGCCAGCTCCTCGGCGAACGGTGCGACCGCGCGCCAGGCGTCGGGAATGTTGTCCGACAGCGACGCGATGGCCGTGGGTTCCGCGCCGTCCGGCACCGGGATGAGCATCGCGTCGGCGTAGGGCACCAGCACCAGATCCGACATGAAGCCGCCGCCGTCGAAGCCGGAGATAGGGGCCATCCCGTAGGCCGCCATGTATGGCACCGAGCTGCAGGAGCCGGTCACGCCGCGGCGGCATTCGGGGCAGGTTCCGCAGCTGATCTGAAACGGCACGACGACGCGGTCGCCCGCGCGTACGCCGGTCACGGCGTCGCCGACCGCGATGACCTCGGCCAGCCCTTCGTGCCCCACCGCGTATCCCGGCGGCAACGGCAGCCGGCCATGACACACCGCGACGTCCAGGTCGCAACAGGCCACCGCCAGCGGCCGAACCAGTGCCTGCTCGGGCGCGGTGATCTGGGGTTCGGCCACCTCGGACCAGTCGTATCGGCCGGCCTCGCGGAACGTCAATTGCCTCATCTCAGCATTCTTGAGTGATCATTCAAGTATTGTCAAGTATCTTCGTTGTGCCGCGACCCGATCGCAGCCGCGCCGCCCTCGTCGAGAACGCGGCCACCCTGTTCCGCCGCCAGGGCTACGCGGCGACCGGGCTGAACCAGATCCTCGACGAGGCCGGCGTCAAGGCCGGCTCGCTGTATCACCACTTCCCGCAGGGCAAGCAGGAGCTGGCCGCCGCGGTGGTGGACGCCGCCGGGGCCGACATTGAGCGGCTGCTGCGCCGGTTCCTCGCCACCGGTCGGCCGGTGGCCGACATCGTCGAGCGGTGGATCGACCTGTTGATGGCGGGCCTGGCCGGTGATCAGCGCGACGGCTGTCCCATCGAGCCGATCGCCACCGAGTCGGTGAACGCCAGCCCACTGGTGCGCGCGGCGTCGGCGCGCGCGTTCGCCGGCTGGTGCGCCGCGATCGAGGAGCGGCTGCGCTCAGAAGACTGGGCCGAGAACGAAGCCAAATCCGTTGCGCTCGCGGTGATTTCGTTGATCGAGGGAGCGCTGATCCTGTCCCGGATCGCGGGTGAACCGGCCGCGCTGCACGCCGCCAAGCCGGCGGCGCGCGCGTTGTTACATGTCCGCTAAAGATCCAAGCCGATGTCGAGGACGCGCACCGAGTGGGTCAGCGCCCCGACGGCCAGGTAGTCCACCCCCGTGGCGGCGTAGGTCGCCGCGTTCTCCAGGCTGAGCCCGCCCGACGACTCGAGCAGCACGCCGGGAGCACGGGCATCGCGGCGCTGCACGGCCATCTGCGTCTGCCACACCGGGAAGTTGTCCAGCAGGACCAGCTCGGGCTCCTCGAGCAGCACGGCGTCGAGTTGCTCGAGCGAGTCCACCTCGACCTCGCACGGCAGATCGGGTGCGGCGGCGCGGACCGCGCGCAGCGCGTCCACCACCGACCCCGCGGCCACCACATGGTTGTCCTTGATCAACGCGGCATCCCCGAGCCCCAGCCGATGGTTGACGCCGCCGCCGACGCGCACGGCGTACTTCTGCAGCGCCCGCAGGCCGGGCAGGGTCTTGCGGGTGTCGCGGATCTTGGCCTTGGTGCCTTGCACCTCGCCGACCCAGGCCGCCGTCGTGGTGGCGATCCCGGACAGGTGGCAGATCAGGTTCAGCATGGTCCGCTCGGCCGTCAACAGGCCGCGGGTCTGCGCATGCACCGTCAGCAGGGGCTGACCCGGCTGCAATCGGGCCCCGTCCTCGACGCGGTCGAGCACCTGGTACCCGTCGGCACCGAGCACCTCGTCGAGCACCAGCAGCGCGACGTCCACGCCGGCGACCACACCGGGGTCCCGGGGCACCAGCGCCGCCTTGGCGACCGCCTCGGCGGGCACCGTGGCCGTCGTGGTGACGTCGGGCCCGTACCGCAGATCCTCGTCCAGGCCGCGCCGGATGATGTCGCGGGCCGCAGTGAGTTCGCCGTCGGACAGCATCATCGGGCGCCGCTCCTCCTCATCGCTTCGCTCTGCATCGTCGCCGGCGCGATCAGCAGGGCACCGCGGCCAGCGATTCCACGCAGACGGTGTCGCCGGCCAGCCGAACGAGCTGGGAGCGCGCCTGGTCGGGCGCGGCGTCGGAATACTCCGCGCGGTGATGGCAGCCCCGGCTTTCGTTGCGGCCCAGGGCCGCGGCAGTCACCACCCGGGCGGCCAGCGCCAACGACACGTCCTCGAAATCGCGGCGGCTCGCCACCGTGCGGACCCGCGCGGACGACAGTGTCTCCGACAGCCGCCGCAACCCGGCGGCGCTGCGGACCACGGAGGCGTCCCGGCTCATCGCCTTTTGCAGTTCGCGGCGCTTCGGTGCGGTGTGGGTGATCGGCTCGGGCGCGACCGCACGTGACCATCCGGCCGCCGCAGCGTGCGCGGCCGCGGCCTTTCCGGCGCGGCCGCCGACCACCAGGCCTTCCAGCAAGCTGTTGGACGCCAACCGGTTTGCGCCGTGCATGCCGGTGCGGGCCACCTCGCCCGCAGCGAACAGCCCGGGCAGCTCGGTTTGGCCATACACGTCGGTGACGACGCCGCCGCAGCTGTAGTGCGCGCCCGGCGTGACCGGGATGGGTTGGCGGACCGGGTCGATGCCCGCGGCGTGACACGAGGCGGTGACGGTGGGGAACCGGGCCTCGAAGCCGTCGATGCCGCGGGCGTCGAGGTAGACGCACGGATCACCGGTGGCCTTCATCCGCGCGTCGATGGCGGCGGCGACCACGTCGCGCGGCGCCAGGTCGCCCATCGGATGAACGCCGGCCGTCACCGAATTACCTTGGCTGTCAAGCAGTATCGCGCCCTCGCCGCGGATGGCCTCGGTGATCAGCGGGCGCCGGCCGCCGCCGCGAGAACCGCCATAAAGCATCGTGGGGTGGAACTGGATGAACTCGAGATCGCTGACCGCGACGCCGGCCCACAACGCCAGCGCGACACCGTCGCCGGTGGAGCCCTCGGGGTTGGTGGTCGCGCCGTAGAGGTGGCCGAGGCCGCCGGAGGCCAGGATCACCGAGGGTGCGCTGATGATGCCGCGCCCGTCCGGGTTGAGCACCGCGACCCCGCTGACCGCGGTCCCGTCGTGCAGCACGCGGGTGGCCACGTGGCTGGTGCGGATGTCCAGCAGGTCGGCCGCGTCGTCGAGCGCCCGCTGCACCTCGGCGCCGGTGGCGTCGCCGCCGGCGTGCACGATGCGCCGCCGCGAGTGGCCGCCTTCCCGGGTCAGCGCCCACCGGCCAGGCACAGCTTCGTCGAAACGTGCTCCGTCCCCGACCAATTCGCAAACCGCGCGGTAGCCGTCGGCCACGATCGAATACACCGCGTCGGGGTCGCACATGCCGGCCCCGGCGGCCAGCGTGTCGGCGACCTGGTCGTCGATGGAATCTGGATTTTCTGGATTGTCCGGAACTACCACCGCGATGCCGCCCTGCGCGTAGTGCGTCGCGGTCACGCCATGCCGCTGGTCGGCCTTGCTGAGCACCACGACCTTGCGGCCGGCGCGGTGGGCGGCCAGCGCGGCGGCCAAACCCGCTACGCCGGTGCCGATCACGATGACGTCGGCGGTGTCGTTCCACTCCGGAGCGAACGTCATTCGCCACCGCCCGGCTGACCGATCTCGATCATCCGCTGCACACTGCGGCGACCGGCCGCCGCGATCTGCGGGTCGACGTGAACTTCGTCGGCACCCTCGACGAGGCAGCGCAACAGGGCCGCCGGGGTGATCATCTTCATGTACTTGCAGGACGCGCGGTCGTTGACCGCGCGGAAGTCGACTTCCGGTGCCGCCCTGCGCAGTTGGTGCAACATGCCGACCTCGGTGGCGACCAGAACCTTGCGGGCCTGTGTTGCGTGCGCGGCGTCCAGCATGCCCCCGGTGGACAAGATCTTCACCCGGTCGGCCGGGAAGGCGCCCTCACCGGCCAGGTACAGCGCCGAAGTGGCACAACCACATTCGGGGTGCACATACAATTCGGCGTCGGGGTTGGCGCGGGCCTGCTCGGTGAGCTCGTCGCCGTTGATGCCGGCGTGCACGTGGCACTCGCCGGCCCACACGTGCAGGTTGGTGCGGCCGGTGACCCGGCGAACGTGGGCCCCGAGGAATTGGTCGGGGCAGAACAGCACCTCGCGGTCGGGGTCGATGGACTCGACCACCTCGACCGCGTTCGACGAGGTGCAGCAGATGTCGGTGAGCGCCTTCACCGCCGCCGTGGTGTTGACGTACGAGACGACGACGGCGCCCGGGTGATCGTCCTTCCAGGCGCGCAGCTCGTCGGGGGTGATCGAATCGGCCAGCGAGCAGCCCGCCCGCTGGTCCGGAATCAGCACGGTCTTGTCCGGGCTCAGGATTTTGGCCGTCTCGGCCATGAAGTGCACGCCGCAGAACACGATGGTGTCCTCGGCGGCGTCGGCGGCGATCCGCGACAGCGCGAGCGAATCGCCGACGTGGTCGGCCACGTCCTGGATGGCGGGCAGCTGGTAGTTGTGGGCCAGCACGGTGGCGCCGCGCAACCGCGCCAAGCGGCGAATTTCGGCGGCCCATTGCTCGTCACCGTTCACCCCGGCGTAGCCGGTCGGCGAATTGGTGATGCCCGCCATCAGGTCGTCTGCGAGCGCGTCCGAGCGGTTCAGGACCGTCATTGGCCCGCTCCTTTCGCGACAGGAGGTTTTCGACTTACAATCGAAAACATGCCCAATGGTAGCACCGCCCACGAAGTGCTTGCGGTCGTGTTCCAGGTTGGGCAGGTTACGGGGGCACCCCGAAAACAAAAACCGCAGCTTAACGTGCTGTTATGGCAGCGTGCCCGCGATCCGCAGAAGGGCGCCTGGTCGCTGCCGGGCGGACGGCTGCGCAACGACGAGGACATGATTACCTCGGTTCGTCGCCAGCTGGCCGAAAAGGTCGACCTGCGTGAGCTGGCGCATCTGGAGCAGCTCGCCGTGTTCTCCGATCCGGCCCGGGTGCCCGACGTGCGGATGATCGCGTCCACCTTCCTGGGCCTGGTGCCCTCCCCCGCCACGCCGGAGTTGCCGCCGGATACTCGCTGGCACCCGGTCAACGCGCTGCCGCCGATGGCGTTCGATCACGGCCCGATGGTGACGCACGCCCGCTCCCGGCTGGGCGCCAAGATGTCGTACACCAACATCGGGTTCGCTTTGGCGCCAAAAGAATTCGCGCTATCGACACTGCGTGACATCTATGGCGCCGCGCTGGGCTATCAGGTCGACGCGACGAATCTGCAGCGGGTACTCGTCCGCCGCGGAGTCATCACGCAGACCGGCACCGTCGCGCAATCCGGGCGCAGCGGCGGGCGCCCGGCGGCGCTGTACCGGTTCACCGACTCCCAGCTGCGGGTTACCGACGAATTCGCCGCCCTGAGGCCGCCCGGGCAGGTCTAAATGGGGTTTGACGCGGGCCGACCCGGCTATATGTGACGTCGGCAACCAGCAGACGTACACGAGGACTACCTCACAACACGGCCGTTGTGCCTTGGTTACCGGTCGTTCATACGCGACAATGCCGGTTGGCCACTTGAGTGGTCTCGAAGGGAGCCTCAATGGCGGAGCTCGGCAATTTGGCGGAGGCGCGCGCCGCGAAGTGGATCGGCCGGCCTTCCCACGAGGAATTGCACGCGAAGCTGCAGCGCAAGGTGCGCCCGCTGCTGCCCCGCGACGACCCGTTTTACCAGCCGCCGTCCGGCTACGAGTGCGCCGAGCCCGGCACGGTGCTGCGCACGCGCGACGTCGAACTAGCGTTTCTGGGCCTGATACCCCAGCCCCTGCAGGCCATCCAGCTGCTCTACCGGACGACCGATATGAACGGTCATCCCGAGGCGGGCGCCACCACCGTGATCGTCCCGGCCAAACTGGACCGCGAACGCCCCTGCCCGGTGCTGTCCTACCAGTGCGCGATCGACGCCATCTCCTCGCGCTGTTTCCCGTCGTACGCGCTGCGGCGTCGGGCGAAGGCCATCGGGTCGGTCAGCCAGTTGGAGCTGTTGTTGATCGCCGCCACCGTCGCGGAAGGATGGGCGGTCTCGATACCCGACCATGAGGGCCTGCACGGCATGTGGGGCGCGCCGTACGAACCCGGCTACCGGGTCCTGGACGGCATTCGGGCCGCGGTGAGCTGCGAGCGCCTCGACCTGTCCGCCGATGCCCCGATCGGGCTGTGGGGATACTCCGGCGGTGGGCTGGCCAGCGCCTGGGCCGCCGAAATGTGCGCCACCTACGCACCCGAGCTGAACGTCGTCGGCGCGGTCCTGGGATCACCCGTCGGCGACCTGGGCCACACCTTCAGCCGGCTCAACGGCGGTTTGTTCGCCGGGCTGCCGGCGCTGGTGGTGGCCGCGCTCACGCGCGTCTATCCCGATCTCGACCGCGTCATCAACGAGCACACGAACGACGAGGGCCGCGCCCTGCTCGATTCGCTGGAGACGATGACGACGGCGGAAGCGGTCATCCGGATGGCGCGCAAGAACATGGGCGACTACCTCGACGAGCCGCTGGAAGACATCCTGGCTACGCCGGAAGTCTCGCGCGTGTTCAACAGCATCAAGCTGGGTTCGGCCGTGCCGGCCCCGCCGGTGCTGATCGTGCAGGCCGTGCACGACTACCTGATCGACGTGCACGACATCGACGAGCTGGCTGACACCTATTCGGTCGGTGGCGCCAACGTCACCTACCACCGCGACGCGTTCAACGAGCACATGATCTTGCACCCGTTGTCGGCCCCGATGGCGCTGCGCTGGCTGACGGACCGGTTCAACGGCCGGCCGCCGACCGAGCACTTGATCAGGACCACGTGGCCGACCGCGTTCAACCCGGTGACTTACGCCGGGATGGCACGGCTGGCCGTGATCGCGGCCAAGGTCATCACCGGTAAGACGGTTCACCGCCGTCCACTGTGACCCCCCCGGACTCCCCCGACTCTCCCGGCGGTTCCGCGATCGGAAACGTGCCAAGGTCGTCGCGGGCGCTTCCGGCCGCGAGCACGGCATAAACCAGGGCGGCGATGCCGGCCGGCCAGATGAGCGTGAGCGCCGCCTGCAACGGGTCGCGGCCGAAGAACACCGGCGGCGCCTCGACGACGTAGGCGATCTTGTGGTCGGTCGACAGCGGTATCGCGCCGAAATCCAGAGCGCCGTAGCGCAGCCGGACCAGCAGCACCCCCACCCCCGCGGCAATCGCCGCACCGGTGACCAGCCCGACCGCGAGTGCGATGGCCATCCCCGGGCCCCGGCGTTCGCGTCGCTGCCATGCCAGGACGGGCGCCACCACCGCGACCACGGTCAGCACCCCCAGCATCAGGCAGGGCGCGACGAAGAAGTGATCGGATTCGGTGCCCAGGTAGTCGTGCACCCGCTCACCCGATTTTGTGAGCGCCGCCACCGCGTGGATCGGCGGGGCAATCCACGCCCACCAGCCGCCGATCAGGACGCCGATGCCCGACAGACCCAAGATGACCTTGAGCACCGCGCGGTCACGCGGCCTGAAGGTAACGGGCCCTGGCTGCTGGATCACCGCTGCGCCTCCATGTCGGCCGAGTCCACCTGTCCGTGCCGCGAGCACGTCGCCCGCCAGCCGTCGGGCCGCACCTGCACCACCATCCGGCGCCCACATTCGGCGCAGAACCGCGGGGGTTCGAGGCCCAGCTGTGCCGCCGTCGGCATCGCTGTGCCGCCGGGTTCACCCGTGTAGACGTTATAGCTCACCTGTAGCTCGCCGAGTCGCTACAAGCTGGCGTTCAGCGCCTTGATCGGCATCTGCAGGTCGTCGAGCAGTTCGAGGTCGGCCTCGGCCGGACGGCCCAGCGTGGTCAGGTAGTTGCCCACGATCACGGCGTTGATGCCGCCCAGGATTCCCTGCTTGGCGCCGAGGTCGCCCAGGGTGATCTCGCGGCCGCCCGCGAAGCGCAGCATGGTGCGCGGCAATGCCAGTCGGAACGCGGCCACCGCCTTGAGCGCCTCGCTGGCCGGCATGACCTCCAGGTCACCGAACGGCGTGCCGGGGCGGGGGTTGAGGAAGTTCAGCGGCACCTCGTCGGGTCCCAGCTCGGCCAGGTCGGCGGCGAACTCGGCGCGTTGTTCCAGCGTCTCCCCCATGCCGAGGATGCCGCCGCAGCACACCTCCATGCCGGCGTCGCGCACCATCGACAGCGTCTGCCAGCGCTCCTCCCAGGTGTGGGTGGTGACGACGTTGGTGAAGAACGAGCGCGCCGTCTCGAGGTTGTGGTTGTAACGGTGCACGCCCATCGCGGCGAGCTCGTCGACCTGCTCGGGGCTCAACATGCCCAGCGAGCAGGCGACGTTGATCTCGACTTCGTTTTGGATCGCCTCGATGCCGGCCGCGACCTGCGCCATCAGCCGCTGGTCGGGCCCGCGTACCGCGGCCACGATGCAGAACTCGGTGGCACCCGACTTGGCCGTCTGCTTGGCCGCCTCGACCAGGCTGGGGATGTCCAGCCAGGCGCTGCGCACCGGCGAGGCGAACAGCCCCGACTGCGAGCAGAAATGGCAGTCCTCCGGGCAGCCGCCGGTTTTCAGGCTGATGATGCCCTCGACCTCGACCTCAGGACCGCACCAGCGCATCCGCACCTCGTGCGCCAGCGCCAGCAGCTCCTCGAGACGGTCGTCGGGCAGCTGCAGCACCTGCAGCACCTGCTCCTTGGTCAATCCCTCACCGCGCTCCAGCACCTGCAGCCGGGCTTCTACCAATAGTCGGTCACGATGTCAGCCACGCCGTCGCTGGTTGGTCGAGTCGCCGCCTGAGTCACTCAGTACTCTCCTGAATCCTTGGCTTTTGTCAGCCCCGTGAAGGTCTGCCCCAGGCTAGGGTAGCGGTGCGCACGTGCACAAACGCCAGCGCATTGACTCTGCTGAGTGCCTCGTGGGGATGTACGAGGTCAGAATGGCGGCGGCTCGTCGTCGGTCTCGCGTGGGACGGGGCCGGGACGGGTCGGGCACTCGGCGCGTCGGGCGGTGCGGGCGCGGTTTTGCGCGGGTTAGTAATGATCCGAAATAGCCGTGTCCCAGCGTGGTGACAGACGTCTGGGCAGCGTCGTAGCCGCGAGATCGCTGCCGCGTTAGCGCTTGCGAATCAAACCGGCGGTGGTTCAATCCGTTCGATGGTGTTGATGCGGTCGATGGACCGGTCGAAAGAGGCTATCTTGCTGACCCCGGTGCTCTCGGCGCATGCGACCAGGTACGCCTCCGCGAAGTCAATCCGGTCAATCTCGTAGACCTCAATCGCACGCAAGAGAAGCGCCGGGTCAACGCAGACGATCGAGTTGAAGGCAACGAGCGATCTCACCGCTTCGGCGATTTGGCCGCGGGGCGCCTCATAAAAGGACTCCAACACGTACACCGTCTCAGCCGCAACGAGGTCGGTGAGTAGTAGCTCTCGCGCGGTCCGCAAGTACGCAGTCGCACGGGCTGCCATCTCGGGCGGGTCGCCGGTGAGATGCCGGACCAGGACATTGGTGTCAATAAGCGCGGTCAACGTCGAGCTGCAGCTCGAGCGACCCTCGTGCGGCGGAGCACCTCATCCCACGCGACGTTGCGTTTGACCGCCGGTACCCGAACCGCTTTGGCAAGCGTGAGGAAGTCAGGCGTTCGCGCCAGCACAGCTCGATTGCCTTCCACGCGGAAGATAACCTCGTCGCCCTCCTCGAGACCGAGCGCATCCCGTACTGCCTTCGGGATGGTCAGTTGCCCTTTTGACGTCAGCTTGGCGGCAACATCCATCGCAGCCTCCTTACTACTTCTTTGAAGTAAGGATAGGCGGGTAGTCAAGGGGCGCCGGTAGACCTCGCCGCCGCGGCGATGTGTGAGCATCGCGCGCACCCAGCCACAACACCACACGCTAGATGGGGTCGACAGAGAGCCCGAGGGCCCGCACAGTGCTCGCGAGGTGAGTCTGCACCGCGTCGCGGGCCCGGTTGAGGTCGCCGTCGCGCAGTGCTTCGGCGAAGAAGCGATGTTCGTCCATGATCGTCGTCATGCGTTGGGCATCGCGGATCACCGATTCGCCGATCATCCGCATCTGGCGGTCGCGCAGCGACGAGTAGAAGTCGGACAGGATACGGTTCCCGGACTGGTCAAGAGTGATCTGGTGAAAGGCGCGGTCGGCCTCTAAGAAGGTTGGCCAGTCGTGCGCGGCGGCGGCTTCGCGCTGCCGTTGCAGCTCCCCGGATAGCCGCTCGAATACCGCCGCAGACTGTGCGGGGCCGCGGCAGACGACCTTGCCCGCGGCGAACTGCTCCAACACCAGCCTCGCCTCGATAACCGCGCGGCCCTCCTCCGAGGACACCGGCACAACGAGGGCACCGCGCTGCGGGTAGAGCCGGAGGAGCCCCTCGGCTTCAAGCCGTAGGAAAGCTTCACGCACCGGAGTGCGCGACATGCCCAGGGCGGCGGCGACCTCCCCCTCGCTGATCAGTTCCCCTCCAGGAAATGCGCCGGTGAGCACCTGGTTTTTGACGTAGACCAGCGCGCGGTCCTTGGCCCCAGGCTTGCTGGCCGACTTCGTCGCCACCACGTCCTCCCTTGCAGCTAAGAGGTATCTCACATGTGTCCATGACCGTACACCAGTCTGGCGCGCCGCCGAGTGGGCTTGTCTGGAGCTGATACCGCGCAGTTGCATCTTAGATACAAGATAGATATCATTTAGATAGTTATTTGATCTATGCCAGAGCCGATATGGATCTAAGACGTCCATGGCATTGGAAGGAACCACCAACAGTGACGAAGTTATTTCTCGGCATCGCCATTGCCGCCACCGCGCACGGCCCAGCAGCGGCGGCCTCGGCCGAATCGGATAGCCCGTTCAGCCATCTCTGCATGGTTGGCCAGTGCTCGACACCGGCGCCGGCCACCGTCCGTCATTACGACCTCTCGCAGCTGAAGGCTGGGCTACAAGATGGCCTGCACTTCGCCGGGTAACGCGACATCGGTCAACGACCGGGCACAGTGGTCGTCAAGTTCGTGTTTGTTCCGTCGCCCCGACGGGCAGGCAACCAGCGAAATCGTCAGGAGGTCAAACAAATGAGTTCTGTCCCGCCGATCACTCTCAATGACGGCAACACCATCCCGCAATTGGGGTTCGGCGTCTTCCAGATAAAGCCGGATGAGACTGCCGCGGCCGTGCGGTCCGCGCTGGAGGTCGGCTACCGCCACATCGACACCGCCGAGATGTACGGCAACGAGAAGCAAGTCGGCCAGGGCATCCGCGATGCCGGGCTGGATCGCCGCGAGGTGTTCATCACCAGCAAGCTCAACAATGGAGCTCACCGGCCCGATGACGCGCGCCGCGCGTTCGACGGAACACTGAGCGCGCTGGGTTCGGATTACGTCGACCTGTTCCTCATCCACTGGCCGCTGCCCACCCGGTACGACGGCGACTTCGTCTCCACCTGGAACGTCCTCGAGGAATTCGCCAAGGACGGCCGGGCACGCAGCATCGGCGTATCGAACTTCCAGGTCGCCCACCTGGACCGGCTCGCCGACGGGTCGCAGGCCGTGCCCGCCGTCAATCAGGTCGAAGCGCACCCGTACTTCACCAACGACGAGGTGCGCGCCTACGGCCGCGAGCATGGAATCGTGACCGAGGCCTGGTCACCCATCGCGCAGGGCAAAGTGCTTGACGACGGGGTCATCACCCGCATCGCCGATGCGCACGGTAAAACACCTGCGCAAGTGGTGCTGCGCTGGCACATCCAGCGCGGCGACATCGTCGTCCCGAAGTCGGTGCACCCCGAGCGGATGAAGTCCAACTTCGACGTCTTCGACTTCAGCCTCGAGGGCGGCGAGATGGACGCCATCACCGGCCTGGGCCGTGGTGAGTCGGGCCGTACCGGCCCCAACCCCGACGCGTTCGCCTACATCCCCGACTGACCTGTACTCGCCGGCATAAACCGTGCGCGCCGATACGATCCTTGGCTTTGGCTGCGTTTGTGCACACAGCAAGTCCGACGACGGCCAGTCTGATGCTGACTGCTTAACACCACAGTTGCACCAACGATCGTCTTGCGGCGGAAAAGCGAACGCAACCAGCCCTAAATCCGACGCCTGCCGTCCAGCGTAGGCCTCTCGTGACGAAAAGAAAAAGTTCTACCGCGAGATTCTGGTTTCAGTCCTGGCGAACCGATGCCTGCGTCTGTTCGGCCTGGCCGTTGCACGCCTTGCCGGCTAAAGGCGGGAGCGTGCACACCCGCGAAACTTAGATACAATATAGATACTAGTAAGGTTCAAGTCCGCAGCGCGCCGAAGGGAAATCGCCATGTCCATCGCTAAACCAGAACAGTCGGAGCAGTCAGCCTCGGTGAACCTGGATCCGACGGTCCCGGCGCCAGTGGCTAACGCCACCAACGTGGCCGAGTACGGGTTTGAAGGCCGATTCGCGGACTGGGCCGATGACGCCCGTTACTTCGAATACTCCAAGGCCGCCAACCCCATCGGCTCGGGTCACGCGCCGCAGGTTCCGATCAGACAGTTCGGACCGGAGATCTACATGGACCAGCCGACTGGCGTCGTCCCGTTGGACCTGTCCCGGGAGCTGGGCATCAACACCGGAGAAGCAACCAGCCCGGCGCTGTTGGCCAACTTCGTGCGCATCCGCGCCGGCGAGCAGATCGACACCGCGGTCAACGCCACCTCGCAGCTGTACTACGTGCTCTACGGACGGGGCTTCGCCGCGGTCGACGGGCGGCTGGTCAAATTCGAAAAGGGCGACTTTTTGACCCTGCCCGCCGGTTCACGTTCGGTGTTCTACGCCGACGCCGAGACGGCCATGTACTGGGTGCACGACGCGCCGCTGCTGCGGTATCTGGGCGTGGAAGCGCGCGAGCCGAGGTTTCGGGCCACCAAGTTCGCCCGGGCCGACGCCGTGGCCAAGCTCGAAGACATCGCCAACCGCCCCGGCGCCAACGACAAGAGCCGGGTCAGCGTGCTGTTGGCCAACGAAAACCAGGAGCAGTCACTGACCATCACCCACGTGCTGTGGGCCATGTTCGGGGTGCTGCCGGCCACCCAGGTGCAGCGCCCACACCGGCATCAGTCGGTCGCACTGGATTTGATCCTCGATGCCCCGCCGAGCGGGTGCTACACCCTGCTGGGCACCCGCCTCGACCAGCGCGGCGAGATCATCGACCCGATCAGGGTGGACTGGCAGGCCGGCGGCGCCTTCACCACCCCGCCGGGCATGTGGCATGCCCACTACAACGACACGGACACGCCGGCGCACCTGATCCCGATTCAGGACGCGGGGCTGCAGACCTACCTGCGCAGCCTGGATATCAAGTTCACTCAGCGCCGCGATCTCGTCGCCGGCTGATCGGGTGCTCGATCTTCTTGGTGCCGTCCCAGTGGCGCAAACCGGCGATGCTGCCGTGGATCTCGGCGGGCCGGCCGGCGACGCGCAGCGCCCGCCCGAGCTGTGCGCCCCCGACCCGGCGGGCCAGCGTGACGTGCGCGGTCCACTGACCGGGCAGGCAGTTCGGCATCGGCGCGGGCGTCACGTGCGGGCCGCACAGCCGGTGCGCGTCGGCGTGCACGGCCAGTAGCTCGCTGGTCGGCACCAGCAGCCGCGCCAGCACCACCTTGGCCCGGCCGAACAAGATCGGCGCCCCGACGACGCAATCCAGCGGTAGCCGTCGGACCAGCGTTTCGAGCAGGGTGTCGACGTCGGCGGCGATGTGCTCGGCCACGACCATGGTGGCGTGCGGACGGCTCGCGGGCGCCTGGCTGGGTATGCCGACGGCGGCCAGGTCGGCCCAGATGCGCCGGATGGCCGCCTCGGTGTCGCTGTCGAAGACCAGCTCGATCGAATGCACCATCAGCGGACCAGCGTGGCCACCCAGGCCGGGTCGAACGCCCGCGCACTCATGGCGGCGAACTCGGCAGTGTCCAGCGCTGCGGCCCCCGCAGGGAGCGCGGCGCGCACCGGCGCCAGTCGGGCCAGCGCACACCGGTTGGAGGTCTGCACCGCGGTCGGGACTCGTCGGCCAGCTGCCGATCACCAGCCCGGCGCACAAAAGCGCATGTGCGGCAAGGGCTTCCAACGTCAGGGCGGTGTGATTAAGGGTGCCCAGCTCGGCAGTGGCAACCACTAGGACCGCCGCATGCAGGCCGGGGGCGAGGTCACGCAGCGTCACACCGCCGGCGGCCAATTCGACCAGCAGCCCACCGGCGCCCTCGACCAGGGTCAACTGTCCCGGGCGGTCCATACCCCGGATGAACCGCAGAACTTCATCGCGGCTGGGCAACGCCAGCCCGGCCACCTCGGCCGCCGCGCGCGGGGCCATCGGCTCCGGGTAGCGCGCCAACCCGGCGAGCTCGGCCACCCCGGACAACCGCGCCACCTCGGCCAGATCGTCGTCGCCGGTGACGGTTCCGGTCTGAATCGGTTTGCACACCGCCACCTCGATGCCGGCCTGACGCGCGTGGCTCGCGAGGGCCGCGCTGGCGATCGTCTTACCGACGCCGGTGCCGGTGCCGGTTACGACCAGGACGGTCAACGGCGCGCCGCCAGCAGGACGTCGGTCAGCACCCGGCGAGCCAACTCGAGTTCGGCGGCATCCAGCGACGCGCGCGCCGAGAGGCGCAGCCGCGACGTGCCGGCGGGCACGGTCGGAGGGCGGAAGCACCCCACCCGCACGCCGGCGTCCAGGCAGGCGGTCGCGGCGGCAACCGCCACCTCCGGATCGCCCAGCACCACCGACACCACCGCCGACTGCGGCACCTCGGGCACCCCACAGATCCCGGCCAGGGTTCGGGCGTGCTGCAGCACCGCGTCCGGCCGCCACGCCTCGGTCTTCAGGACGCGCAGCGCGGCCCGCGCGGCGCCCACCGCCGCCGGCGCCAGGCCAGTATCGAAGATAAACGTGCGGGCGGCATCGATCAGATGGGCCCGCACTGCCGACGACCCGAGCACCACACCGCCCTGGCTGCCCAGCGCCTTGGACAACGTCGTGGTCATCACCACGTCGGGCGCGCCGGCGAGCCCCAGCTCGTGCAGCAGCCCGCGTCCGCCACCGCGCACACCCAGGCCGTGCGCCTCGTCGACGATGAGCAGGGCGCGGCGTGCGCGGCACACGTCATGCAACTCGCGGACGGGGGCCAGCGCGCCGTCGGTGCTGAACACCGAGTCGGTGACGACGACGGCGCGGTCCTCGTCGCGCGACGCCAGCGCGGCGTCCACGGCGTCGACGTCGCGGTGCGGCGTGATCACCACCCGGGCCCGCGACAGCCGGCAGGCGTCCACCAGCGAGGCATGCGAATGGGCGTCGGACACCAGCAGCGAATCCCGGCCGGATAAGCCGACGACCGCGCCAATGTTGGCGGTGTATCCGGAGGAGAACACCAAACCCGTAGCGGCGCCGACGAATTCGGCGAGCTCGGACTCGAATTCCTGGTGTAGCTCGGTATCGCCGGTGACCAGCCGCGACCCGGTGGATCCGGCGCCCCAGGTGCGCAGCGCCTGAACGCCGCCATCGATGACGTCGGGATGCTGCGACAGGCCGAGGTAGTCGTTGGAGGCCAGGTCCAGTTCGGTGGCTACCGGCGGCCGCGGCAGCAGTGAACGACGCAGTCCCGCCTCGCGGCGCTGCCGCTCGAGCTCGTCGAGCCAGGCCAACGGTGATACCTCGATCGGTGTCTTCATCGGCTATCAGCGTACGAGGCGAGCAACGCCCACTCGCTGGGGCCTTCCGGGACTTCCAGCAGAACCGCTGCCACCCGGGCCGCCGACGTCGGTGGTACCGCCGATCGCATCGCCGCCATTGCCTCAGATACCAGTGTTGTCTGAGGGCGGGCGCGGAGAACGTTGCTCAGGCCGCCGCCGGACTTGCGCCAATTCCCGGCTAACCCCGAGCTGACGTGGGGTTATGTCGCGGACACCTCTGCTGCGCAGGCCCGCGGCGCCTAACATCGCGTCACGAATCGTCTCGCCCAGGAAATCCGTGGCCATAGTTAAGCGGGTAACCTGTGCGAGGCAATTTATTTGACGGGCGTTGAATGAGGACGCCTAGCCGCAATTTGCTAAAGCACGTTTCATATTGGAACGCCTCGGGTATCCGTCACCAGCTTTTGAGGTAGCGCCACAACTGCGGGATCCGGACACAGGCAGGTGATTCGTATGAACCTCCTAGAGCGTTTTGAACTCGGTGTCGGAAATGATGGTCGTTGCTTACCACCTGGGGGAATCATGAACGAGATCGACATCGAGATAGCCGTGGGCGAGGCGGCGCAGGATGCGGTGTGGACCACGCAGCATCCGCTCACCCTCCACATCGCGGAGGACGACCCGCGCCGGGAGAAATACTTGCGTGAGTACCAACAATCGGTCGGTCGCCAAGTGCTTGCGGCGGTAAAGGCTCTAGGGCTCTCCCGGGCGTCATAAAGGCAGCAAGAGAACGTCAGCCTCATATCCGCAGTTCGTTCGCAAAGTTCTGCTGCGCGAAATTCGATTCAAGTCGGCATCTCCTTCCGCTACATTTTGCTCAACAGGTTAATTTGTCGGTGCTGCTCGGTGTGACCGCGATTAAGCCAGCCATTGGACGGCAGGTGTATCTCAGCCTCTGCGTTCGACCGGAGACGCGACGTCGGCCGCTCCCGTCGCCGCCGCGCGCGATGATGCTGCTCAGGACGTGGCAAATGAACCATTCCCACGGATTTTCGATCGCGCACCGGTAGTTTCAGTCGTGCGCCGCTGTCGTGGTTGTGGCCGCTGGCTTGGCGCGGCGCTGACACTTCGGCACAATCGGTTCTCCGGTGTCGCGATGTTGGCGCGCGCTGCTGGACGATGAAGGAGGATCGGTTGAAAACCGTCCCTAAGCTGTTGGTATTTACCGTTATTGAGTTCGCCCTGTTCGGCGCGATGTTGTTTATCCCGGCGGGCACGTTCAATTACTGGCAAGCCTGGGTGTTCCTGGTAGTGGTTGCTATTCCGGCGTGGATTCCCCCCATTTACTTGCTGCGCACGAATCCCGTTGCGCTGCAAGCGCGGATGAGCGGTGGACCGACGGCGGAGACCCGCCTCGCGCAGAAGCTGATCATCGCCGGCCTGTACCTGTCGCTGGCGGCAATGGTGGTGGTGAGCGCCCTGGACCATCGCTTCGGCTGGTCGCCGACACCAATGGCAATCTGCTTGGTCGGTGATGTTCTGGTAGCGCTTGGACTGGGATTGTCGGCAGCGGTCGTCATTCAGAACAGCTATGCGGCGGCCACCGTCCGGGTCAAGGAGGGCCAGGAGGTCGTCTCCACGGGGTTGTATGGGCTGGTACGCCATCCGATGTACACCGGCAACGTGATCATGATGATCGGTATCCCCCTGGCTCTCGGTTCCTATTGGGGCCTCATCTTCGTCGTACCGGGCGTCAGCGTGCTGGCCTGGCGCATCCGCGATGAGGAGAAGCTGCTCCGAAAAGAGTTGGACGGCTACCGCGAGTACTCCGAGAAGGTTCGCTATCGCCTCATGCCGGCTATGTGGTGACTTTTACAGATCGATGACCGGGCTGACGGCGGGCAGTTCTCGTTCCAGCCGCTCGCTCAAGCCTCGTACCGACGGTGCGTCGAACAGGATGGGCAGCGCCAGGTGGATACCGAGGGCGGCGTTGATCGCGGCAATCGCCCGCATGGCAGCTAGCGAGTCCCCGCCCAGGTCGAAGAACGACTCATCGAGCTTGACCTGGTCCACCCCCAGCACCTGGGTGTAGATGTCGGCCAGGATCTGCTCGACCAGCGTCGGGGCGCGATAGCTGTCACCGTTGCCGTGATATTCGGGTACCGCCACCGCCGCGATCCCGCTACCCCACTCGTCCGGTCCGGTGTGCTTACCCCCGGCTCGCGCGTCGATCGGCGACAACCGCCGCGTCGGGTCGGCGGTCATATCCACTAACAGCTGGTTGAATCGCGCGATCAGGGTGTCGACTTCGCCCGCATCGAACACTTCAGCTTGATATTGGACGTGCATCTCCAGCTGGCTGCCGGGCAAGGCCTGGACCGTCAGCGGGTAGTGGTAGTAGTCGCGGTTGGTGAGCCCGGTGATGGCCAGCCCGTCTGCGCTCGACAACGCGGCGGGGTCCGTTGGGTAGTTCTCGTAGACGAAGACGGTGTCGAACAGTCGTTGGTGACCGGTGACGCGGTGAATCTCGCTGAGGCCCAGGTGGTGGTGGTCGAGGGTGTGGTTGTGGGCGCTTTGCAGCTGGTCGAGCAGGTCGGCGGTGGTGGTGGCCGGTGTGATGCTCGCCCGTACCGGCACCGTGTTGATCAGCAGCCCCACCATCGAGTCCGCGCCGGTCACCTCCGTAGGCCGATTCGAGACGACGGCGCCGAACGCGATGTCGTGCTGTCCGGTCAGCCACATCAGCAGCTGCGCCCAGGCGCCCTGTAGCACGGTGCTGACGGTGGTGTGACGCGAGCGCGCCAGCTCGTTGACGGCCGCAGTGGTCTGCTCGGAAACCTGGAACGTCGCAACGGCTCTGGGCCCCAGCCCGAACCGATCCGGCGGGCCGACCACCGTCGGCTTGTCGAAACCGGCGAACATCTCTCGCCACACCGCGCGCGCGGCGCTGCGATCCCGGTCGGCAAGCCAAGTGATGAATCTGCGATACGACGGAGCCGCCGGCAACCATTGCCCGTAATAGCTGGCGAATATTTCGCCGAGCATGAGCGGCAGCGACCAGCCGTCCAGCACGATGTGGTGATTGGTCAGCACGAACCGATGCTGTTCTGCTGCGGTGCGGATCAACGCCACCCGAAGGGGCGGCCGGTTGGCCATGTCGTAGACCGCGGCGCGTTCGGACGCGCACACCTGCTGGATCTGCCCTTCAAGGTCCGGACCGTCCTCCCCGATGTCCGGGCCGTCGACTGTGCTGAGATCGACATACCGCCATGGCACCACGGGGTTGGCCGGGATGATCTGCACCGCCTCGTCGAACTGTGCGCAGAACAGCGCCGCCAGGTTGGGATGCCGGTTGACGACGGTCTGCACCGCTTCGCGCAGCCGCTGCTGATCGAGCGGGCCGCTCAACGTGATATCGAGCTGCACCGCATACACGTCGTCGCCGCCGTGAGCGGTGTTGGCGTGAAACAGCAGCCCCTGCTGTAGCGGGGTCAGCGGCAGCACATCAGCGATGTTGTAGCGCCGCGCAAGCTCGTCGATCTGCGGCTGGTTCAGGCGCGCCGGCAGGACGTCGGAGGGTGTCAATCCGCCGCCGCCGCCGCGCACGTGCGCGCAGATGCCAGCCAGGGCGTCGAACCACAGCTGGCCCAGCCGGCTGACCTGCGCGGCATCCAGAACCGAAGGCGCCCACGTCCAGCCGGCGCGCAACTGCGGGCCAGCTTCGCCCTCAACCGTGCCGGCGTTGAGCTCCACGGTGTGCATCAGCGGCATCGGGGTGGCCGCGGCAATCTCGGCGACCGATGCCCCGTCCCGGCAAAGCCGCCACAGCTCACCGGGAGCGTCGGCCGCCGCGCCGAGGCGCCCGAGATAGTTGAAACCGATCGGCGGATCCGAGCCCGCGATATCGACGTCGGGGTTCAGGTAACGCAGCAGCCCGTAGATGAGGCCGTCGGGCAGGGCGCGAAGCTGCTCTTTGGCCTCCTTGATCACCGCCCCCAGCGCCGACCCGCCTTCGGTGACCTGCGCCCAGTCCAACGCGCCCACGCTGAGCGCCACCGGGTACTTGGTGGTGAACCACCCCACCGTGCGCGACAGGTCGGTGTGCTCGTTCGGGGACACCAGGTCCTCTTGGCGCCCATGACCTTCCACGTCGATGCCGATCGGCGCCCCACCGGTGCCCAAAAACTCCGCCAGCGCCAGGGCGAAGGCGATCAACAAAATGTCGTGGATGCCGGCATGGAATGCGGTCGGCACCTCACCGAGCAGCAGGCGGGTGGTTTCGGTGTCCAGCTCCATCGACAGCTGCCCGGCGGTGGCGAACGTGTCCACCTCAGGGCGCACCGCCGGCAGCGCCGCAGGCACCGCCGCGACCTGCCGCCACACCTGCGCCTGCTCCACCACTTCCGGGCGGCACGCGTGCTCCGCCAACAGCGACGCCCACCGGGAGAACGACGTTCCACCCGCCGGCAACACCATCTGCTGACCGGCACGATGCTGAGCCCACGCAATATTGAAGTCTTCCAACAAGATTCGCCACGACACCCCGTCGACGGCCAGATGGTGAACGATCAGCACCAACTGAGCCGGGGGGGCCACCCACAGCGCGCTCAGCATCACCCCGGCCGCCGGGTTCAGCCGGGACCGCGCCTCGATCACCGCCTCATCGGACAACGTTTGCACCGCACGCAGGCAATCGCGCGCATCCACCGACCCCGCCTCGGGCACCGTCAACGACCAGCCCCCGGCGTCCTCGTCGACCCGCAGCCGCAGCATGGCGTGCCGGTCCAGCACGGCCTGCAACACCGCGACCACATCGGCTTCGGTCACCCCGACCGGGGCCTGCAGGACGACCGTCTGGTTGAACTGATCGACCGGCCCTTCAACACCGTGCAGCCAGCACATGATCGGTGTGGCCACCACCGGACCGAGTCCCTCGTCGCTGGTATCGGCGTCACCGTCAACCACGTCGGCCACCCGGGCCAGCCGGGCGACGGTTTGCTCGACGAAAATGTCGCGCGGCCGACACAGCACGCCGGCGGCCCGTGCGCGCGCCACCACCTGCATCGACAGAATGCTGTCGCCGCCCAGCTCGAAGAACGACTCGTCCACCCCGACCCGCTCCAGCCCGAGCACCTGGGCGTAGATGTCGGCCAGCACCTCCTCGACCGCGTCGGCCGGAGCGCGATAGTGATCGACGTCCTGGTACTCCGGCGCCGGCAGGGCGCGGGTGTCGAGCTTGCCGTTCACCGTCAGCGGCAGTGCCGCGATCACCACCACCGCGGCCGGCACCATGTAAGTCGGCAGCCGCTCGGCCAGCGCAGCGCGTGCGGCAGCCGGGTCGGCGGTTCCCGTCACGTACCCCACCAGGCGCTTGTCACCGGGGCGGTCCTCACGGACGATCACCACCGCCTGCGTCACCCCGTCCAGCCCGGCCAATGCCGCCTGGATTTCACCGAGCTCGATGCGGTACCCGCGGATCTTGACCTGCTCGTCGGCGCGGCCCACATACCGCAGCTGCCCGTCGGCACCCCACCAGGCCAGGTCCCCGGTGCGATACATGCGCGCCCCGGGCTCACCGTACGGGCAGGCCACAAACCGCGTGGAACTCAATCCCGCCCGGCCGATATACCCGTCGGCCACCCCGGCGCCGGCGACATACAACTCGCCCACCACACCCTGAGGTACCGCCCGCAACCACCCGTCGAGCACAAAGAAGCCCAGGTGGGCCAACGGCACCCCGATGGGGCTGGCGGCGGCGTCCGCGTCGTCGGCGAAAATCTCGCGGAACGAGGCGTGCACCGTCGTCTCGGTGATGCCGTACATGTTGATCAGCCGCGGTGATCCCGGATGATTGTCCAGCCAGCCTCGCAGCCGCTGCGGTTCCAGCGCTTCCCCGCCGAACACGACTGCCTCGAGCTTGAGCTGACCGGCCAACTCGGGTTGCAGGCTATCGGCGGTCTGCAACGCATAAAACGCCGACGGGGTCTGGCTCAACATCGTGACCTGCTGGGCCACCAGCAGCGCGTGCAAGTCCTCCGGCGAGCGCACCACCGGGTCGGGCACCACGACCAGCCGCCCGCCGTAGAGCAGCGCGCCCCAGATCTCCCACACCGAAAAGTCGAACGCCAACGAATGGCACTGCGACCACACCTGCCCGGCCAGCTCGACGTCGACGTCCAGGGTCTCCAGCAGCCGCGTCACGTTGCGGTGCGGGATCGCCACCCCCTTCGGGGTCCCCGTGGTGCCCGAGGTGTAGATGATGTACGCCATATCGTCTGGGGCCGGCCCCGGAAGCGCGGTGCTGGGTTGGCTGTCCACATCGGCATCCCCGATGTCACCGATATTTACGACGAACAGATCGTGGTCGTCCAGCCGTGGTCGCAACTCGGCGGGCGTGATCGCGGCGATCGGCGCGGCATCACCCAACACGAACTGCATCCGCGCCGCCGGCACCGCCGGGTCGATCGGCACGTAGGCCGCTCCGGTCTTGGTCACCGCCAGCATAGCCACGATCGCCTCGGTCGAGCGCGGCAACAACAACGCCACCCGCTGTCCCGGGCCCACCCCGCGGCCAACCAGCAAGTGCGCCAACCGGTTCGCGCGCTCATCGAGCTCGCGGTAGGTCGTCGACACACCTTCGAAAGTCACCGCCACCGCGTCCGGTGTCCGCACCACCTGCGCACTGAACGCGGCCGGAATCGACACCGATGGGCTCACCGGCTGCTGCATCAACGCCGGGCGGTTACCCCACGCCTGCAGCTGGGCGTGCTCGGCCTCGCCCAGCACATCCACCGACGACAGCCGCCGCTTGGGATCTGCGGTCATCGCCAGCAACACCCGCTCCAACCGCCCGATCAAGACCTCGATGGTCGTCGGGTCGAACACGTCGGTGCGGAATTCCACCAAGCCGCCGATCCCGGTGGGATCACCGGCCTCGCTGAAGCGTTCGGCCAGGGTGATCGTCAGGTCCACGCGGGCGGTGCGGGTGTCCACCGGCAACGGCGTGACCTGCAGATCACCCAGGGCCATCCCGGCGGCGTCAGTGTCCTGCCAGGCGAAGTTCTGCCAGGCCAGCATCACCTGCACCAGCGGGTGATGGGTCAGGCTGCGGGTCGGCTTGAGCCGATCGACCAGCACCTCGAACGGCACGTCCTGGTGCTCGTAGGCGGCCAGGCTGCGCCGGCGCACCTGCGCCAGCAGATCAGCGACGCTGGGATCACCGGCCAGGTCGACCCGCAGCACCAAGGTGTTGACGAAGAAGCCCACCAACTCGTCCAGCGCGGAGTCGTTGCGCCCGGCGATCGGGAATCCGACCGCCACGTCGCGGCTGGCGCTGAGGCCGGACAACAGCATCGCCAGCGCGGCCTGGACCAGCATGAAGGGGGTCGCGTTGTGCGCACGGGCGACTTGCGCGATGCGCTGCTGCAACTCGGCCGGCCAGTCCACCGTCACGGTGGCGCCCCGGTAATCGGCCACCGGCGGGTAGGGCCGATCGGTGGGCAGCTGCAGGTGCTCGGGCATGCCGGCCAGGGCGTCCTCCCAGTAGGCCAGCTGCGCCGCGATGCGGCTGTCACCGTCGCCGATCTCCCCAAGCTGAGCGCGCTGCCACAACGTGTAATCGACGTACTGCACCGCCAGATCCGCCCAGCCGGGGGCCTGCCCTGTGCACCTGCTGGCATAGGCCACCGCCGTGTCATTCACGAGCGGATTTACCGACCAGCCGTCGGCGGCGATGTGGTGCATCACGGCTACGTAGATATGCTCGTCGTCGGCGATGCGGAAAAGCCTTGCCCGCAGCGGGATCTCGGTGGCCAGATCAAACGGGTGCCGCACCACGGCGTCGATGGCCTCGCCCAGCTGGCTTTGCGACCAGCCGGTGGCGTCCACGACGTCCCAACCGAAGTCGGCTTGCTCGGCGGGCACCACCAGCTGATGCGGGATCCCCTCTACCGCCGGGAACAAGGTGCGCAGGCTCTCCTGGTGGCTCACCACGTCGGCCAGCGCCGCACCCAACGCGTCGGCATCCAGGTGCCCTTGCAACCGCAACGCCAGCGGGAGGTTGTAGATCGGTGACGGGCCCTGGAACTGGTCGATGAACCACAGCCGGCTCTGGGCGAACGACAGCGGAATGACCTCGGGCCGCTCGGCCTTAGCTAACGGCTCGAGACGGGCCTCGTCCCTGGCGATGCGGGGCGCCAACTGCGCCACCGTGGGCGCCTCGAACACGGCGCGCACCGACAGCCCGGTGTCCAGGGCAGCGTTGACGGCGGCGATCAGCCGCATCGCCGACAGTGAGTCGCCGCCGAGGTCGAAGAACGAGTCGTCCACGCCGACGCGCTCCACGCCCAGCACGTGGGAGTAGACGCCGGCGAGGATCTCCTCGGTGAGGGTGACCGGCGCGCGGTACTGACCGATATCCTGGTAGTCCGGCGCCGGCAGGGCCCGCTTGTCGAGTTTGCCGTTGACGGTCAACGGCAGCGCCTCCAAGACCACGATCGCGGCCGGCACCATATACGGCGGCAGCCGGTCGGCCAGCGCGGCCCGCGCGGCGGCGGGCTCAGGCGTCCCGGTGCCCCCGGTGATATAGCCCACGAGGCGTTTGTCGCCGGGGCGGTCCTCGCGGGCGATCACCACAGCGTGCTCGACCCCGTCCAGCCCGGCCAGGGCGGCCTGGACCTCGCCGGGTTCGATGCGGTAGCCGCGGATCTTGACCTGCTCGTCGGCGCGCCCGAGGTATTGCAGCTGCCCGTCGGGTCGCCAGCGCACCAGGTCCCCGGTGCGGTACATGCGCTCCCCCGGCTTCCCGAACGGGGAGGCCACAAAGCTTGACGCGGTCAGATCGGCCCGGCCGACGTATCCGACGGCCACGCCGCGGCCGGCCACATACAGCTCACCGGTCACGCCCGCCGGCACCGGCTGCAGGAACTCGTCGAGGACGAACACCGCCGCCGTCGATGGCGGCGAGCCGATCGGCGCCGCCCCGGCCTCCGCGGACCCCGGCACCAAGGGCGCGCTCATTGACGCATACACCGTCGCCTCGGTGGGGCCGTAGGCGTTGATCACTACCCGGCCGGGCGCCCACTGATCCACCACCTCGGGCGTGCAGGCCTCGCCGCCGAGCAGCACCGCCACCGACTCCAGCCCCTGCGGAGACAGTGCGTTCACGGCCGACGGGGTTTGGGTGAGCACATTGACCTGTTCACGGATCAGCAGGTCGTGGAAGTCGTCCGGTGAGTGGACGACACAGTCGGGCACCACCACCAGCCGTCCGCCGCCCAGCAGCGCGGCCCAGATCTCCCATACCGAGAAGTCGAACGCGTAGGAGTGACATTGCGTCCACACCTGCGCCGCCGGCAGGTCAGTCGGCGTCGACTCCGGCAGATGCGACAGGTTGGCGTGGGTGACCGCCACGCCTTTGGGGGTACCGGTGGTGCCCGAGGTGTAGATCAGGTAGGCGATATCGTCGGGGGCCGCTGCCGGCGATGCGGTGCGGGATTGGGTCTCGACGGCGGTCGCTTCGATATCGCTGATATCGATGACCGTGAGATCGCAGCCGTCCAGCCGCGACCGCAGTTCCGCCGTGGTGACGACGGCGACGGGTGCCGCGTCATCGAGCATGAATTCCATCCGCGCCGCCGGCAGCGCCGGGTCGATCGCGAGGTACGCCGCCCCGGTTTTCAGCGCCGCCAGCATGGCCACGACGGCCTGGGCCGAGCGCTCCAACAGCAACGCCACCCGCGCGCCCGGGCCGACGCCGTGTCCAGATAGCAAGTGCGCGAACCGGTTAGCCGCCTCATCGAGTTCCCGGTAGGTCAGTGACTGGTCATCGAACGTGACTGCCACCGCCTCCGGGGCGCGGGCCACCTGCGCGGCGAACAAGGTCGGGACCGAAACCGGGACCGGTGCGGGCTGGGTCAACACCGCGCGGTTACCCAGCTCGTCCAGCCGGATGCGCTCGGCCGCATCGAGCACGTCGATCGACGAGAGGCGCTGCCCCGGATCGGTGGTCATGGCGAGCAACACCCGCTCCAACCGCCCCACCAGGGTTTCGATGCTCACCGCGTCGAACACGTCGGTGCGGAATTCCACCGCACCGGCCATCCCGGCGGGCTCTCCGGCCCCGTCCCAGCGCTCGGCCAGGGAAATCGACACGTCCATGCGGGCGGTGCGGGTGTCGAGCGGCATCTGGGTGACCTGCAGGTCGCCCAGGGCCAACCCGACGGCGGGATCGACGGGACCATGGTCGTGCCAGTTCTGCCAGGCCAACATCACCTGCACCAGTGGGTGATGGGTCAGGCTGCGGGTGGGGTTGAGCCGCTCCACCAGCACTTCGAAAGGCACGTCCTGGTTTTCGTAGGCGGCCAGGCTGCGGCGGCGCACCTGCGCCAAGACGTCCGCGACAGTGGGATCACCGGCCAGATCGGCCCGCAGCACCAGGGTGTTGATGAAAAAGCCCACCAATTCGTCGAGGGCTGGATCGGGGCGCCCGGCGATCGGGAATCCCACCGCGACCTCACTGCTGGCGCTGAGCTTCGACAGCAGTACCGCCAGGGCGGCCTGGACCACCATGAAGCTGGTCGCGTTGTGCTCACGCGCCAGCTGGGCAACCCCGTGCTGCAACTCGGCCGACCAATCGACCGCCACCGTGGCGCCCCGGTAATCGGCGATCGGCGGGTAGGGCCGATCGGTGGGCAGCTGCAGGTGCTCGGGCGTGTCGGCCAGGGCGTCCTCCCAGTAGGCCAGCTGCGCCGCGATGCGGCTCTCGCTGTCGCCGATGTCCCCGAGCTGGGCGCGCTGCCACAACGTGTAATCGACGTACTGCACCGCCAGATCCGCCCAGCCGGGCGCTTGCCCCATACACCGGCTGACGTAGGCGATCCCGGTGTCGCGGACCAGCGGGGTGATGGACGAGCCGTCGGCGGCGATGTGGTGCATGACGGCGACGTACACGTGTTCGTCGTCGGCGATGCGGAAAAGCCTTGCCCGCAGCGGGATCTCGGTAGCCAGATCAAACGGGTGACTCACCACGGTGTCGATGGCTTCACCCAGCTGGCTTTCCGACCACCCGGTGGCATCCACGACGTCCCAGCCAAAGTCGGCTTGCTCGGCGGGCACCACCAGCTGCTGCGGGATCCCCTCTGCCGACGGGAACAACGTGCGCAGGGCCTCTTGGCGTTCCACCACGTCGGCTATCGCCGCACCCAACGCGGCGGCATCCAGGTGCCCGCGCAACCGCAATGCCACGGGCATGTTGTAGATCGGTGACGGGCCCTGGAACTGGTCGATAAACCACAGCCGGCTCTGGGCGAACGACAACGGAATGACTTCGGGCCGCGCGCTCGCTGGCCTGGCCACCAGCGGCTCCAGTCGGTCCTCTTCGCCACCGATGTGGGTCGCCAACTGGGCAACCGTGGGCGCCTCAAAGACGGCGCGCACCGAAAGCCCGGTGTCCAGGGCGGCGTTGACCGCGGCGATCAGCCGCATCGCCGACAGCGAGTCGCCACCGAGATCGAAGAACGACTCGTCCACCCCGACCAGCTGCGGCGGCTGCACACCCAGCACCTGGGCGTAAATCCCGGCCAGCACCTCTTCGACCGCGTTGGTCGGGGCGCGATACAGACCACTGTCCTGATACTCCGGTGCCGGCAAGGCGCGGGTGTCGATTTTGCCGTTGACGGTCAACGGCATCGCCGCCAACACCACGATCGCGGTCGGCACCATGTAGGTCGGCAGCCGCTCGCCCAGCGCGGCCCGCGCTGCCGCGGGCTCGACGGTTCCGGTGACATAACCCACCAGACGCTTGTCGCCGGGGCGGTCCTCGCGGGCGATCACCACCGCCTGCTCGACGCCGTCCAACCCGGCCAGGGCGGCCTGGATCTCACCGAGTTCGATGCGGTACCCGCGGATCTTGACCTGCTCGTCGGCGCGCCCGACGTAGCGCAGCTGCCCGTCGGCTCCCCACCACGCCAGGTCGCCGGTGCGGTACATGCGTGTCCCGGCACTCCCGAACGGGCAGGCCACAAACCGCGTGGAACTCAACCCCGCCCGGCCCACATAACCATTCGCCAACCCGGCGCCGGCGACATACAACTCGCCGACCACACCGGGCGGCACCGCCCGCAACCATCCGTCGAGCACAAAGAAACCCAGGTGGGCCAGCGGCACCCCGATGGGGCTGACCGCGCTGTCCACGTCGTCGGCGACGATCTCGCGGAACGAGGCGTGCACCGTCGTCTCGGTGATGCCGTACATATTGATCAACCGGGGTGATGCGGGATGCTTGTCCAACCAGGTGCGCAGCCGCTGCGGTTCCAGCGCCTCACCGCCGAACACCACCGCCTCGAGCGCAAGCTGGGCTCCCTGCTCGGGGTGCGCTGCGGTGATCGGCCGCCTGCAGCGCATAGAACGCCGACGGCGTCTGGCTCAACATCGTGACCCGCTCGGCCACCAGCAGCGCGTGCAAGTCCTCCGACGAGCGCACCACCGGGTCGGGCACCACGACCACCCGCCCGCCGTACAGCAGCGCGCCCCAGATCTCCCAGACCGAAAAGTCGAACGCCAACGAATGGCACTGCGACCACACCTGGCCCGCCAACCCCATGTCACTGTCCAGGGTCTCCAGCAGCCGCGTCACGTTGCGGTGCGGGATCGCCACCCCCTTCGGGGTGCCCGTCGTGCCCGACGTGTAGATGAGGTAGGCGACGTCGTCGGGCGCCGGCCCGGAACGCGCGGTGCTGGGGTGGCTGCCGATTGCCGGATCGGCAATGGCCGCGATATCCAGGACCCGCAGGTTCTGCTCGCTCAAGCGATCGGCCAGCGCGGCGGTCGTGATCGCGGCGATCGGCGCGGAGTCACCCAGCACGAACTGCATCCGCGCCGCAGGTACGGTCGGGTCGATCGGCACATACGTCGCGCCGGTCTTGGCGACCGCCAGCATCGCCACGATCGCCTCGGCAGAGCGTGGCAACAACAGCGCCACCCGCTGCCCCGGACCCACCCCCTGGCCAACTAGCAAGTGCGCCAACCGGTTTGTGCACTCGTCGAGCTCTCGGTAGGTCATCGAGACGCCTTCGAAGGTCACCGCCGCCGCGTCCGGCGTACGGATCGCCTGCGCGCCAAAGGCGGCCGGGATCGTCACCGGTGCGCCCCCCGACCTGGCCAGTGCCGCCCGGTTACCCCACTCGTCCAACCGCGCGTGCTCGGCCTCGCTGAGCACATCCACCGACGACAGCCGCCGCTGCGGGTCCGCGGTCATCGCCACCAATACCCGCTCGAACCGCCCCACCAGGGTTTCGACGTCGGCCGCGTCGAACACGTCGGTGTCGAATTCGATGCGAAGACGAAGTTCGGTGTCCGGCATCGCCTGGACCGCCAGCGGATAGTGGTTGTATTCGCGGTGGATGAACTCGGTGACGGCCAGCCCGTCGGTGCCCGACAACGCGGCGGCGTCGAGCGGATAGTTCTCGTAGACGAAGAAGGTGTCGAACAGGTGGTCCTGACCGGCGACGCGGTGAATCTCGCTGAGCGCCAGGTGCTGGTGCTCGAGTACGTCGTTGTGGGCGCTGTGCAGCTCGCCCAGTAGGTCAGCGGTGTTGGTCGCCGCCGTCACGTGCGCCCGCACCGGCACCGTGTTGATGAAGAGGCCCACCATGGAGTCTGCGCCGGGCACCTCGGCCGGCCGGCCCGAGACCGTGGTGCCGAACGCGACGTCGCGCTGACCGGTCAGCCACATCAGCACCTGCGCGAAGCCGGCCTGCAGCACGGTGCTGACGGTGGTGTGCTGCGCGCGGGCCAACTCGCTGACGGCCTGCGTGATCTGTTCGGACAGCCGGAACGAGGCAACCCCCCGCCGCCCCAACGCCAGCCGTCCCGGCGGGCTCACCAGTGTGGGTGTCTCAAACCCGGACAGCACTCCACCCCACGCGGCGCGGGCGGCATCGAGATCACGACCGGTCAGCCAGGCGACGAACCGGCGATACGGGACCGCCGCGGGCAGCCACTGCCCGCAATAGCTGGCAAATATTTCCCCCAGCAGGATCGGCAGCGACCATCCATCCAGCACGATGTGGTGATTGGTCAGCACGAACCGGTGCTGATCTTCGGCGATGCGGATCAACAACGCGCGCGACGCCGCCTGGTGGGCGATATCGCAGACCGCCGCGCGTTCCTCGGCACACAGCTGCTCGATCTGCACTTGGACATCCGAGAGGTCCCGGTCGCTTCCGCTGAGATCGATATACCGCCAGGGCGCGTCCGGGTCGGCCGGGATGATCTGAACCGGCTCGTCGAACTTATCGGAGAAGCGGGCCACCAAGTTGGGATGCCGAGTCACCAGGGTGTGCACGGCGTCGTGCAAGCGGTGCTGATCGAGCCGACCGCTCAACGTGATATCGAGTTGGACCGCATATAGATCGTCGTCACCCTGCGCAGCGCTGGCGTGAAACAGCAGCCCCTGCTGCAGGGGGGTCAGCGGTAGGACGTCAGCTATCCGCATATTGCCGCTGTAGCTCGTCGATCTGCTGCTGGCTCAGGCCCACAGCGATATCGGAGGGCGTCAGACCGCCCCCACCACCTCGCACGTGCGCGCAGATGCCGGCCAGCGCGTCGAACCACAACCCGTTCAACCTGCTGACCTGCGCCTGATTAAGAATCGACGGCGCCCACATCCAGCTGGCGCGCAATTGCGGGCCGCTGTCGGTGTTGATGGTGCCGGCGTTGAGTTCCACGGTGTGTGCCAGCGGCATGGGGATGGCCGCGGCAACGCCGGTGACCGACCACCCGCCCGGGCTGATCTCCCACACATCCCCGGAGAGCTCGCCCTCCGCCGCGCCGAGGCGCCCCAGGTAATTGAAGCCGATCGTGGGATCGGCGCCCGCCAGGTCGACATCGGTATTCAGATAGCGCAGGAGGCCGTAGGTCGCCCCGTCCGGCTGCGTCCGAAGCTGCTCTTTGGCTTCTTTGATCACCGCTCCCAGCGCCGCCTCGCCCGCGCTGATTTGCGCCCAGTCCAGCGCACCCACGCTCAGCGCCACCGGGTATTTGGTGGTGAACCAGCCCACCGTGCGGGACAGGTCAACTTGCTCCTGCGGGGCGGCCAATTCCTCCTGGCGTCCGTGGCCTTCCACGTCGATGCTGATCGGCGCCCCGCCGGTGCCCAAGAATTCCGCACACGCCAAGGCGAACGCGATCAGCAGGATGTCCTGCAACCCCGCGTGGAACGCCGCCGGTACCTCGCCGAGCAGCGTGCGGGTCGTCTCGGTGTCCAGCGACATCGAGAAGGTGCCGGCGCTCACCTGGGTGTCCGACTCGGGCCGCGCCGCCGGCAGGGTGGCGGGGATAGCGGCGATCTGCTGCCACTGCCGTGCCTGCTCCACGATGTCCGGACGGCGTGCGCATTCCGCCAACAGCGACGCCCACCGCGAGAACGACGTCCGTGGCGCCGGCAGCACGACCTGCTGCCCGCTGCGATGCTGAACCCAGGCCAGGTTGAGGTCCTCGAGCAGGATCCGCCACGACACCCCGTCGACGGCCAGGTGGTGAATGATCAATACCAACTGGGCCGTGGGCGCCACCCAGAGCGCGCTCAGCATCACGCCGGCGGCAGGGTTCAGCCGCGACCGCGCCTCGATCACCGCCTCATCGGACAACACCTGCACCGCGCGCAGGCATTCGCGGGCATCCACCAAACCGGCCTCGGGCACGGTCAACGACCAGTCGGTGGTGTGGCTGTCGACCCGCAGCCGCAGCATGGCATGCGTGTCCAGCACGGCCTGCAGCACCGCCACCACGTCGTCCTCGGTCACCCCGACCGGGGCTTGCACCAGGACGGTCTGGTTGAACTGGTCGACGGGGCCTCCCGCCCTTTCCAAGCTGTTCAGCCAATGCATGATCGGGGTGGCCACCACCGGACCGAGGCCCTCGTCGCTCACCTCGGCGTCACTGTCGGCGATCCCGACCACCAGGGCCAGCCGGGCCACGGACTGCTCGACGAAGATGTCGCGGGGCCGACATACCAGGCCGGCGGCCCGGGCGCGGGCCACCACCTGCGTCGACAAGATGCTGTCGCCGCCCAGCTCGAAGAACGACTCGTCCACCCCGACGCGCTCCAGCCCGAGCACCTGGGCGTAGATGTCGGCCAGGATCTCCTCGACCGCGTTGGCCGGGGCGCGATAACTCTCGGCGTCCTGATACTCCGGTGCCGGCAGGGCTCGCTTGTCGAGCTTGCCGTTGACCGTCAGCGGCAGCGCATCGACGACCACCACAGCCGCCGGCACCATGTACGCCGGCAGCCGCTCGCCCAGCGCGGTACGCACGGCCACGTGCTCGGCGGCCCCGGTCACATACCCCACCAGACGCTTATCGCCGGGACGGTCCTCGCGGACGATCACCACCGCCTGCTCCACGCCGTCCAGGGCGGCCAGCGCCGCCTGCACTTCGCCGAGTTCGATGCGGAATCCGCGGATCTTCACCTGCTCGTCCGCACGCCCCACATAACGCAACTGGCCGTCGGCGCCCCACCACGCCAGGTCCCCGGTGCGATACATGCGTGCCCCGGGCTGCGCGAAGGGGCACGCGACGAATCGCGTCGAGCTCAAACCAGGCCGCTGCCAATACCCGAGGCCCGCGCCCCCGCCGGCTACATACAACTCCCCCACGACACCCGGCGGCACCGGTTGCATCCACGCGTCGAGCACGAAGAAGGCGTACTTGGCCAGCGGCACCCCGATGGGGCTGGCAGGGCTGTCGAGGTCAGCGGGGAAAATCTCCCGGAACGAGGCGTGCACGGTCGTCTCGGTGGTGCCATACAGATTCAGCAGGCGCGGTGAACCCGGGTGGCTGTCCGCCCACGAGCGCAGGCGCTGGGGTTCTAGTGCTTCACCGGCGAAGATCACCGCCTGAAGGGTGAGCTGACGCCCCAGCTCGGGTGCCAGCCCGTCCGCGGTTTGCAGCGCATAGAACGCCGACGGGGTCTGGCTCAGGACAGCGACCTGTTCTTTGACCAGCAGCGCATGGAAATCTTCGGGCGAACGCGCCACCGACTCGGGCACCACCACGAGGCGTCCGCCGGATAGCAGCGCACCCCAGATCTCGCACACCGAGACGTCGAAGGCCAGCGAATGCCACTGCGACCACGACTGCCCCGGCGCGACCTCAACCTCCAGCGATTCCAGCAGCCGGGTCACGTTGTGGTGGGTGATGGCCACGCCCTTGGGGACACCGGTTGTCCCCGAGGTGTAGATGAGGTAGGCGATGTTGTGCGGGTCCGGCACCGGCAGCGCGGGCTGGCGGTCGACGGCGGTGTCTGCGATGTCATTGACGTCGATGATCAGCAGGTCGCGCCCGTCGAGCCGGGGGGCCAATCCGGTGTTGGTGATCGCCGCGACCGGCGCGGAGTCGTCGAGCATGAACTCGATTCGGGCCGCCGGCACCGCCGGGTCGATGGGCACATACGCCGCACCGGTTTTGAGCACCGCCAAAATCGACACGATCGCCTGGGCAGAGCGCTCCTGCAGCAGGGCCACCCGCTGCCCTGGGCCCACCCCGTGGCCGGCGAGCAGGTGCGCCAACCGGTCAGCGGCCTCGTCAACCTCGCGGTAGGTCCATGAACGTTCGCCGAAAGTGATCGCTACCGCTTCCGGCGCGCGAACCGCCTGCGCGGCGAAAAGCGCTGGAATCGAAGGCGAAGTGGGCGCCGGCTGGCTCAACACCGCGCGATTACCCCACCCGTCCAGCCCGTCCAGCTCGGCGGCGTCGCGCAGATCCATCGTGGAAAGTCGTTGGTCCGGATCGGCGGTCATCGCCTCCAATACCCGACCCACTCGTTTCGCCAGTTCCGAGACATCGAAACCCGCAAACGGTCCCCCGGCGCCCGCCGTGCTCAGGAAAAGGTGGTCGCCGGCGCCAGAGAAGATGAACGAAAAGTCGCCCACCTGAACGGGATTGGTGAATGACGCCGATGCCGCGACACCGGCGAAGTCCATAGTCATCTTCGACGGCATGAAATTGACGCTCACCCGATTGGCCGGCCCGTGACCGGATTTGCGTTCCAGGGCGTGAACCGGGAACCGCTGGTGCTGCAACGCTTCCCTTATTCGCGCGTCGACATACCCGCAGAAGCCGGTGACCGTAGATCCCGCCGGAACGGTCAACACCAGCGGCACGACGCCGGAGAGCATTCCCGGAAGCGTCTTCGACTCCGGATGCACTCGCCTGCTGACCGGGAAGTCGAGCACCACTTCCGAGCCCTCGGCGCACCACCCACGCACCAAAAGTGCGCACGCCGCGGTAATGACCGACGATCGCGGCACATTCCAGCTGTCGGCCAACTCTTGAACGCGTCGAATCACCACGGGGTCGAGTCGAACCGGCGCAGAAGGCTCCGACGCATCCTCGTCAGCGGCGGCCGGGAGCAACCCGCCTTGTGCTCCGCTTTCCGGTGGCAGGTTCTTGGTCCAGTATTCCTCGTCTTCCTGATATTCAGGAGACGCTTCGTATTCCGACTCGCAGCGAACCAAGTCCGCCAGCGAGCCGAAGAAGGCGGGAGGAATGGGCGCATCCGCAACAATTGCGGCGTAGACGGTGGCAATTCGATTGGCAATAAGGGTAATTCCGGTGCCGTCTATGACCATGTGGTGGAAGCACGCGAATAAATAGAATTCATCGGACCACGTTCGAAACAACGCGAATCTGAATAGCGGGCCGGGCGACTGCATTGGCGTGCGTTGGATCTCCAGCGCCTTCGCCCGCGCTTCCTGCACCGGATGGCGAGAGTCGCTCAGGTCGTAGAAGGCCACGTCGACGTCCGGGTACTCGACCGGCCGTTGGCAGACCTGCCCGTCCACCTCGATGATGGCGGCCCTGGCCGGTTCGGCCTCGTGCATCGCGCGACTTATCGCCCGTTCGAGCAGGTCGCGCTGCACCGTGCCGTCGAATCGCACCAGCACGCCCAGCTGCCAGTCCGTGGTGGAGTGACCGGTTTCCTGCGCGAGCCAAATGTCTAACTGTCCCCGCGTGAGCGGGAGTGCCCCGTCAAAATCCATCCGGCTTACCTATTCAAGCCCTGTACCGCTGCCAACCTGTCGCGCAGACTCTTCGGCCGGATGTCCGTCCAGTTCTGTTCGATGTAGTCCAGACACGCCGCGCGGTCCGCTTCCCCGTGCACCACCCGCCAGCCGGCCGGAACGTCGGCAAATGCCGGCCATAGACTGTGTTGCTCCTCGTCGTTGACCAAGACGAAGAAAGTGCCCTCGTCGTCGTCGAACGGATTGATGCTCACCGCGTCTCCCAGGGCGTCTAATCGACATAGGTATAACAAGTTCTAAACCATACTGAGCCCGGCAACGGTTTGTCTGGTGTTTGTCGAATTCCGGCAGGCAACCCCCAGCTTGCCGCCCGCGTGACGGCACGGCTTCGGAGTACATGGCCAGGTAAACCGGGTTGGGCGGGGATGGTTCGTGAGCCAGTCGCACGCACCTCGTCGCTACGGCCCGGCGTTTGTCACATTCCGCCTGCCCGACGCGGCGCGCACTGCCACGAGCCGACCCTGACGTTGCTCCGCCGACCGCACGTGACGATCGCGCACTCGACCTGGCACTCGAAGCAAACCCCAACATGTGCAGGTGTCAGGTAGCGTTCGGCTCCTCCGTAACCGAGTTGCCTGAACAAACCATCGCTGTCGGCGGCACCTGATCGAGAATTGACGCGCGCGGGCGGCCCGCAAGTGCGCGGCACCTGCCAATTGGCTCGATGGCACATGCCCGCCAGTTCCGTGGGTGATAATCAACTCCGGGGCCCTGATGGCCAGGGTCGCGGGTGTCATCTCCATCGGACCCGGAAGCTTAGGCTGATCGACGAGGAATTGAGCACGTGAAAAATCGGGGGCATCTGGAACGTCTGTACTTAGCATCCTTCGGTGCGCAAGTTCAGCCGCGCCATGGCGCGAGCGCCCACCGGCGCACGCGACGTGCTTGGGCGGCGGCAAATCAGACCGGGGAGATCCGCATCAATTTATCCGCAAAAGACTCACCGTTTTACGAGTCATGGCGCAAAGCATACCTGGTTGAGGGGGATATAAATGGACGACGACAACGAGCCTTCGCTACCCGACGAATCGGAGGATAATTCACAAGTGGCGATGTCGGAGCACCTGGCCGATGACCTACTGTCCACGACCGCTGGCGGGTGGAAGAGCTTTTATAACAAACTCAGTCGCCGTTTAGAGGACGTCGGAGTCGCCGATTCATCGTTTTTTCTGAATTACGGTTACCTCGCGATCGACTCTAACAATGAATCCGCTTTCGAAATTCCGCCGGGCACCTTCAACGCCAGTTCGGTCCGGCTGGTGTTAGAGGTCGTCGGATCCGTTGACCTGAATGGCCTCACAGTTGTCGAGATAGGGTGTGGCCGCGGAGGCAACAGCGCACAAGTGGCGCAGAAATTCAGTGCGCATGTGACGGGCATCGACATGTCCTCAGAAGCGATCGCCTTCTGCCAGAAAGCGCACGCCAAGCACTCGATCGACTTCAAGGTCGGCGATGCATTGAATCTCCCCCTGCCCGACGAGTTCTGCGATGCCGTCCTCAACGTGGAGTCGTCGCATTCGTACGGCAATCTGCCAAAATTCCTGAATGAAGTTCGCCGGATTTGCCGCCCCGGCGCATGGTTCCTGCATACGGACTTTTTGAGCTCCGAGGACTGGGACTACGTAAGGTCGCGGTTGAAGGCGCTGGGCTTTGTCACCGAAAACGATCGCGACATCACCGCAAACGTCCTGGCCTCACGCGATCAGGCGAGCAATAACTGGGCGCAGGTCTATGGCGACGGAAACGCTCGCGTCGCGAACTTCCTGTCGCTACCCGGGTCCGCGATCTACGAGCAGATGCGGGCGGGCCTGTTGGAGTACCGGATCCTGAGGTCCCAATTGCGTCCGGGACCCGCTTCCTAGTCGTTTCTAAAGCGGTGATCAGCCCGCCCGGTCATACCGGGCGGGCTGATCTTCGACGCTGCTGCGGTCGCTCAGTGCTCGGACGCACCCACGGATTCGGCCTCGTCCGACTCCGGCATTTGACCGGCCAGGTACTCGGCGAGCGAGCCGATCGTCGGGTAGTCGAATACCGCGGTTGCGCTGATCGTGAACGCGCCACCGAACTGTGGGAGCAACCGGTTGCTGAACTCGACCGCCATCAGTGAGTCCGTGCCGAGCTCCAGGAACCGGCTGGTTGCGGCCGGCGGTTGCGCGAGCCGCAGGAAGCTTTGCACTTCGTACCGCAGGTACTCGGTGAGGAAACTTCCGCGCTCCGCTTCGGGCACCTCGTGCAGTTGCCGGAGCAACTCGCTGTCGCCGCGGCTCGCCGTGACCGTACTCGGCAGCACGCGCGTCGAGAAGCGCTGGCCGAGACGGCACCCAGCCCACCCTTCGCGGCACGCTGCCAATTGGCCTTGATGACGGTGGCCTGACCCGTTCCGTGCCCGAGAATCTCGTTGAGCGCGTTGAGGGAGGCCGCGGGTTCCAGCGGAATGAGGCCTTGCGCACTGAGATTGGCGCGTGCGGCGTGCGAAGTCGCCATGCCACCCTGCGCCCACGGACCCCAGTTGACGCTGGTCGCGGGCAGGCCTTGCGCCCTGCGGTCCGCAACGAGCCCGTCGAGCAGCGCATTGGCAGTCGCGTAGTTGGCCTGGCCGGGCGAACCGAGCACGCTCGAGGCCGACGAGTACACGATGAAGAAGTCGAGATCGTCGTTCTTCGTCAACCGATGTAGGTAACGCGCGCCAAAGGCCTTGGGCGCCAACGTCGTCCGGAAGTGTTCCAGGTTCTGCTGTGGTAGCAGCGCATCGTCGAGCACACCCGCCAGGTGGGCCACCCCCGCAAGCGGCGGAAGCTCCGCGTGGATCCGCGCCAGCAGCGCTTCGGCCTGCGCCTCGTCGCCGATGTCGGCCGCGAAGACGTGGATCCGGCAGCGGTGGCGCTCGGTGATCTCGTGCGATCGCCCGTTGTGCGTCCGCATCGGGCTCCCGCCGGCTGGTCAACACGATGTCGCCGGCGCCGAGTTGGGCTAGGTGGGCCGCCGTGTACAGGCCGAGAGCACCTACACCACCGGTGATCAGGTAGCTCCGATCACCGCGCGGCTGTAGGGGTTTCGGCATCTGCAGCACGATCTTGCCGATGTGTCGCGCCTGCTGCATGCGGCGGAACGCGGTCTTGGCCTCCGTAACCGGGTAGACCTCGGCAGCGATCGGCTTGAGCTCACCGCTGGCCATGCTGTCCGCTATCTCGTCCAGCAGGCTTCCCACCCGGTCGGGTTCGTGCTCGATGCACCAGTCCAGCGCGATGATCTCGTAGTCGATATCGGGCCGGGCCGCCGCCATCTGCTCACGAGTCCAGATGTCCCGCTTGGCGATTTCGGCGAATCGGCCGCCCTTTGCGGTCGCCCGCACCGTCGCTTCGATGAACCCCTCATTGGTGAGGCTGTTGAGCACCACGTCGACGCCGGCGCCGTCGGTATCGGCGAGGATCTGGTCCGCGAAGTCGGTGCTGCGCGAGTCGTAGACGTAGTCCACACCCATCTTGCGCAGCGTCGACGCGCTTGTGGGCGCTGGCGGTGGCGAAAACGGTCGCACCGCGCTGCTGCGCGATCTGGATGGCGGCCAGACCGACACCACCGCTGGCGGCGTGAATCAGCACGCGGTCGCCGGGTTTCACGTTCGCCCAGTCAAACGAGAGCCGGACCGTCAAGGCCCCGGCCGGCATGGTCGCCGCGCCTACCAGGCTCACCCCGTGCGGCACCGGCGCCAGGAACTGGGACGGCACATTCACCCGGGTGGCAAACCCTCCCGGCATGAAGCCGAAGACGCGCTGGCCAACCTCGAATCCGGTGACACCGGCACCCACCTCCGTGACGATGCCGGCGAGGTCGCCGCCGCCGACCCGCCCCGGGTCGCCCGGATACAGGCCAAGCACATTGAGCACGTCCCGGAAGTTGAGGCCCGCGGCATCCACCCGGATCTGCACCTGGCCCGCGCTCGGCGGCGGCACGTCCGTCTCGACTAGACGAAGGTTGTCGATCGCGCCGCGTTCGGTCGGCTCCAGGATGTAGTCAGCTCGTGCGGGGTATCGCGAGATTGCCGCTGCGCGCCCACGGCAGCAGCCGCGGTGCCAAGTGCTTTCCTTGTCGCACAGCGAGTTCGGGTTCGTCAGCGGGTGTGCCGAGCAGGCCCGCCAGCGAGTGCACGGCGTCATCGAACTTGTCGAAGTCGACCAGCCGGCAACGCAGGGCCGGTTGTTCGGTGATGACGGTGCGTCCGAATCCCCACAACGCCGCCTGCACCGGGTCGACCGGCTCACCGGATTCGGTGGCCACGGCCCGCTCGGTGACGATCCACAGTCCGCCGGTGAGTTTCGTGTCTTGCTGCGCCTGCAGCGTCCGCACGACTGTGAGCAGCTGGTCGATCTCGCCCTCCAGCCTCGCGGCGAATTCGGCGGTCGACTCCTCTTCGCCGGGTTGCCCTGCGCTGCGCCAGACGATGCCGGAAACCGGGGCACCCCGGTCTTCAGCCCTTGCGAACAACCGCTTCCAGGACTCCGGATCCTGAGCTGCGGTCCACCACGATGGAGCCTGGCAGCTCGGCGGACAACTCGTCGAACCCGGCGATCAACCAGGTGCCGTCACCGCTCTTGGCAGCGTTGTCCGCCGCCGGCGGTGGCGTCTCCTGCCAGCCGATGGTGTACAGGTTCCGGGTGGCATCGCCACCGAGCCCGCGCAACAACGCCTCCCGGGGCGCGCGCTTGACCGCGAAGTCGCGAATTCCGCCCAGATGGTGACCGTCGCGATCAATGAAGTCGAGGTCGAATACCTGCGTTTCACTCTCAGCGCTGCCACTTTGCCACCGCGCGCGGCAGTAGAAGCGTTTTGGCATCCGCTCACGCAGCGTCACGCGCCCATACCGCAGGGGCAAGAAGAGATCGGCCGTGGGGCCGCCCTCTTCCGTCGCTGCGAGAACCGCCGGGAAGGCCGGGAAGGCGACTCCAGTGCACAGGTCAAGCAGCACCGGATGGATCGGCTCGCTACCGAGATGTTCGGCGAGTTCATCGCCGATGGCGACGTCGCCGACTGCCTCCCCGTCGCCGGTCCACAGTGATTTGAGGGAGGTGGACCAGGTGGGACCCCAGGCCAGCTCCATGTCGATGAAGGTGTCGAACAGCTGCTGCGGACGCGTACGGCTCAACCGTTCGCATGCGGCGTCGATGGATTCGTCCGACTCGGGCGCCGGCGCGTCGTCCATACTCGTGACGATCCGGCCGTCGGCGTTCAGCGACCACTCAGCCTCGCGCTCACCGTACGGGCGGCTGTGTATCTGGAAGGTGGAGCCGCTGCCGTCTTCCAGCGGATGCAGCGTCAGCTGGACCTCGCGAGAAGCCTTCTCGGGCAGAATGATCGGCTCGTAGAAGAAGACCTCGCGCACCTGCGCCGGCGCCCGGCCGCGGCAAGGGCCATCGCCGCGTACGTCGCGCCCGGAACGACAACGGTGCCGTAGATGACGTGATGCGACAGCCACGGCTGCGACTTGACGGACCAGCGGCTGGTGTAGACGGTGTCGCCAGAGGCGAGATCCTTTACGCTACCAAGGATTCCGGATACGTCAGCGCCCCGTCCCTCGCCGCCGCGGATGTCGGCATTCTTGGGCCAGAAGCGACGGCGTTGGAACGGATAGGTGGGCAGTTCGAGCCTGCGGCGTGGCTGATGGTGCAGCGCAGCGAAATCGGGCCGATGCCCAGCGACATAGACCGCGGCCAACGCTTCTGCCATCTGACGGCGGTCATCGGTGCCCTTGCGCAGGCAAGCGACGGCGCGCGGAGCGGCCGAGGATTCCGGCCAGGCCTGCACCGCAGCACCGGTCAGAACCGGTTGCGGGCCGATCTCCATCAACACCGAGCAGCCCAGCTTGCGCCACCGTTTGCACGCTTTCGGCGAACTGCACCGGTTGCCGGGAATGCCGCCGCCAATATTGGGCGTCGAGCGGGGTTTCCGCGGTGAGGACCGCGCCGGTGCGGTTGCAAACGAGCGGCAGGGTCGGGACGGCGAATTCGAAGCCCTTTGCGTACGACTCGAATTCGTCGAGCGCCGGCTCCAACAGCTCGGAATGGAAGGCATGACTGGTGTCCAGCCAGGTGCAGCGGATTCCGTCACCGGTGAGCTTGGCGACAATCTGTTCCAGATCAGCGCCCGGACCCGACAGCACCGTGTTGGGGCCGTTGTAGGCGGCGACCGAAATCCGCGGGAATTCCTCGGCGGCGCGCTCCACTTGCTGGGGGTCGGCGAACACCGCCACCATCCGGCCGCCCTCGGGCAGATTGCCGAACAGCCGGCCGCGTTCGGCCATCAATCGTGCCCCGTCCTCGAGGCTGAACACTCCGGCCACACACGCCGCCGCGTACTGGCCCACGCTGTGCCCAAGAACCACGTCGGGCTCGATGCCCCAGGACTGCCACAACCGGGCCAGGCCCATCTCGACGGCGAACAGCGCCGGCTGGGCAAAAGAGGTGTGCCCCAAGCGATTTTCCGGCTTCACCGCCGGTGTCGCTGTCGGTTTCGAACAGGACCTCCAGCAACGGACGCGGCAGCATGCCCTCGACCGCCTCCGCGCAACGTGTCACGGTCTCGGCGAAAACCGGCTCGGCGTCGAACAATTCGCGCGCCATCCCCGGGTACTGGCTGCCCTGCCCGGTGAACAACCACGCCGTCTTCGGCGGGTCACCGCACTCGCCACGCACCGCACCGGGTCCCAGCCGGTTCTCGGCCAATCCGGCCAGCAGCTCGCGCGCACCCTGCAACCGAATCCACGACGAGCGCGGCCCGGTGCTCGAAATGCGAACGCCCTGCCCCGGCGGTGAAGCTCACATCAGCGATATCGACGTCTGGGTGCGTCTCCAACCAGGCTCCATATCGCTGCGCCAACGCCACCAGCGCCTCCGGTGACCGCGCCGACAGCGGCAGCACGCTGACCGGTTCGTCCTTGGTGGCCGGCTCCGGTGCCGACGACTGGCGGATGGCGTTGGCGCTTCCTCGATGAGGACGTGTGCGTTCGTGCCGGAGAACCCGAACGAACTTGTTCCGGCGCGGCGCGGCCTGCCGTCGGCCTGCCACGGAATCGCCTTGTCCACAACACGCACCGGCAGCGAGTCCCACGGAATGTTCGGCGACGGGTTCTCAAAGTGCAGGTTCTGCGGCAGAACCTCGTGCTGCAAAGACAACACGACCTTGATCAGGCCGGCGATCCCCGCTGCCGATTCCAGGTGGCCGATGTTGGTCTTCGCCGATCCGATCAGCAGCGGCCGGTTCGCGTCACGGCCGACACCGTAGGCGGCCGCGGCGGCCTGGACCTCGATCGGGTCACCCAGCGAGGTGCCCGTGCCGTGCGCCTCGAGGTAGTCGACGTCCCCGCCTACGAGACCGGCGCGAGCCAGCGTTGCGGCGATAAGCCGTTGCTGCGCACCACCGTTCGGCACCGTCAAACCACTGGAAGCGCCGTCCTGATTGACCGCGCTGCCCCGGATGACCGCGCAAATCTGATCGCCGTCGCGCTCCGCATCGCTGAGCCTCTTGAGCACCAGAATCCCGCAGCCTTCACTGCGCGCGTAGCCGTTCGCGGCGGCGTCGAAGGTCTTGCATCGGCCGTCGGCGGCAAGCATTCTGGCGCGCGCGGTGGCAACGATGGATGCCGGGCTCACCAAGACGTTCACCCCACCGGCCAGCGCCATGTCGCAGTCACCGGAATGCAACGCCTGGCAGGCCTGATGGACGGCCACCAGCGACGCGCTGCACGCGGTATCCACCGCCATCGCCGGCCCTTCCAGCCCGAGCGCGAACGCTACCCGGCCCGCGATGACATTGAGCGCATTGCCGGTGATGAAATGGGCTTCGATGGTCTCGACCGAGTTGGCGTTCAGCAGCTGCGAATACTCGTTGGCAGCCACGCCCACGAACACGCCGGTTCGACTGCCGCGCAACGACGCAGGCGAATACCCGGCACGTTCCAGGCCCTCCCACGCAATTTCCAGCATCAACCGCTGCTGCGGATCCATCCACACGGCCTCGCGCGGGGAAATATTGAAGAACTCCGGATCGAATCCGTCGATGCCGTCGAGGTATCCGCCGTAGCGGGTGTAGATCTTGCCCGGCGCCTCGGGATCCGGGTCGTAATACTCGTCGACATCGAAGCGGTCGTCAGGGATCTCCCGGATCGCATCGACAGCGCCGGACAGCAACTCCCAGTACGCCTCGGGATCGGGCGCGCCCGGAAAGCGGCAGGCGACCGCGACGATCGCGATCGGCTCGTCACTGCGCATCGGCACTACCGCAGCCGGCTGGGCCGGCGCCGGTGCGCTGGGCGTCGGTGCGCCGATGCTGAGGACGTCGCCGAGCAAGAAGTCCGCCACGTCGACCAGGCGCGGGTAGTCCATCGCGAGGGTCGACGGCAACTCCTTGCCCACGGCCTGCTCGACCCGGCGCCGCAGTTCCACGGCCATCAGCGAATCCATGCCGACGTCGAAGAATCCGGCCTCGTCGCGGATCTCCGCCGCATCGATCCGGGTCACCTCCGCGACGACGTCGCGCAGATAGTCCACGACAAGTTTCTTGCGCTGCTGCGCCGGAGCGAGGGTGAGCTGCTCGACCAACTGGGTGGTCCCCGACGCTGTCGGTGCCGGCGCCGACTCGGGCACCTCACGCTGCAACTGCGCGAAGAATGACCGCTTCCCCGCCATCTGGTAGAGCGGCAGGAAGCTGGCCCAGTCGATCCGGGCCACAACCCCGTGTGATGCGCCCTTGCCTGAAGACGCCATGAGTTCGGCCATCCCCGCCAGTGCATCGGCAGGCGACAATGGCCGGACCCCGCGCTTATCCAGTTCCGCGCGGGCGGCCTCGTCGGCCATGCCCGCTCCTAACCACGGCCCGAAGTTGACGCTGATCCCGGGAACACCCTGCTCGCGCTGCCGCCAGGCCAACCCGTCGAGGAAGGCGTTGGCCGCGCTGTAAGCGGTCTGGCCGCCGGCGCCCCATACCCCGGCAATCGAGGAGGTGCTGAGGAAGAAGTCCAGCTTCAGGTCCGCGGTAGCTTCGCTCAAATTCCAAGCGCCCCAGACCTTCCCGGCGAACACTCGATCCACTTCGGCGTCGTCCAAGGCTTGCAGCGGGGTGGTGCTGATCTCGCCTGCGGCGTGCACGACGCCGGCCAGCGGGGGCAGTTCGGCCCGCACAGTCGCCAAGACGCGAGCTACGTCGTGCGGGTTGGCAACATCGGCCGCGATGGCCCGGACTTCGCAGCCGCTCTGTTCGCGTATCGCATCGATGCGCTGTTGCGCGGCATCGCTGGGTGCGCGCCGGCTGGTCAGCACCAGATGCCGGGCGCCGTGCGCGGCCAGATATCCGGCGACTTCCAGTCCGATCGCACCAAGTCCGCCGGTCACCAGATATGTCGCGTCATCACGTAGTGCCGGCGGTGTTGCGGTCGGCTGCCCTGCGCGTCGAGTCAGCCGGGGAACGTAGACCGCTTGGTCTCGAAGCGCGATTTGGTCTTCACCGGCCGGTGCTGCCACCAGCTGGTCGATCAGCCGGGACCACTGGTCGGCACCGCCTGCAGACAAATCTGCCAGTCCGCCCCACAGTCGTGGATGTTCCAGCGAGGCGGCGCGACCGAACCCCCACAGGCAGGACTGCGCCGGTGACACCGTGTCCGCACTGGTAACCCGTTGTGCGCCACGGGTTATCAGCCAGATGGGTGTGCGGAGTTCAGCGGCAGCCGCGGCGCAGAAGAGTCGCCGCGTTCCGCTCAGGACTTGGTGTTGCATCCGCAACAGCGATTGCGTCGACGGCGCGGTGTCCGAATCGAGGGCCGCGAGATGGAGGATGCGGGTCGTCGGTTCGTCCGCTACCGCGGCGCGCAACGCGCCTTCGAGCCGTTCTTCGTCCGCGTCGGACACCGGCAGCCCGAGGATCTTGTGCCGATGCCCACGTGCGGTCAGCGCGTCGACTAATGGCTGAACTGCCTCGGCATCATCGCTAATAAGGAGCCAGGCAGATCCCTCGCCGGCTTTCGCGCCTGAGACGGCAGCAGCGGATTTCTCCCAGCGAATCTCGTAGCGGGAGTCCGTGATGGACTGAGCTTTACGCTGTTGGTTGTGTTGTGCGGCAAGCTGTTTCAGCACATCGACGGTCTGTTGATTGCCGCTCCCACCGTCGAGCAGCCCAGCGAGTTCCTCGATCCGGCCGTCCTCCAGAAGCCGGACGGCTTCGGTACGCACGGCATCGGTCTGGTTCGAGCCCTGTTGGGTGGGCGCGACCCGCTGCTCACGGAACCAGTACTGGCGATGCTGGAACGGATAGGTGGGCAGGTCGACCTTGCGCGCCGGTCCGTGCTGGAGAGCACCGAAGTCAGGCCGGTGGCCGGCGATGTAAGCGTTAGCAAGGGCTTCGGTGATCTGGCGGTGGTCGGCGATGTTTTTCCGCAACGACGCGATCGCCCGTGGTGCGGTTGCCGGGTCAGGCCATGCCCGCATGGCCGCGGCGGTCAGCACCGGCTGCGGGCCGATCTCCAGCAGCATCGTGCACCTGAGATCGGCCAGTGTGCGCACACTTTTGGCGAACTCGACCGGTTGCCGCGCGTGGCGGCGCCAGTAGGCGCCGTCCAGTTTCGCACTTCTGCCTAGGGCCGCGCCGGTGCGGTTGCACACCAATGTCCTTTGTGGCGAACGGAACTCGAACCGATCTCGCATAGGACTCGAATTCGTCGAGGACCGGATCCAGCAGCGCCGAATGGAAGGCATGGCTGGTGTCTAGCCAGTCACAGCGCACACCGTCGTCGCTCAGCTTGGCAACCGCCTGTTCCAAGTCCTGCCCTGGTCCGGACAGCACGGTATTGGCGCCGTTGTAGGCGGCCACCGACAGACTCGGGAACTCGTCGGTGAGGCTTTCCACCCGCTCGGCGGCGGCGAAGACCGCGGCCATCCGACCGCCGGCGGGCAGGCTGCCGAACAGGCGGCCGCGCTCGGCCAGCAACAACAGCTCCGTCCTCGAGGCTGAACACACCGGCGACGCAGGCCGCCGTGTATTGGCCGACGCTGTGACCGATCACCACGTCGGGTTCGAAGCCCCATGACTGCCAGAGCCGGGCCAGGCCCATCTCCACCGCGAACAAGGCGGGCTGGGCATAGGCGGTCTGCCGCAAGGTCTCTTCGCCATCCGGCATCGAAAATGACGTCCAGCAACGGCCTTTCGAGCACGTCGGCGACCGCCGCCGCGCACCGGCTCATTGTCTCGGCGAACACCGGCTCGGTCTCGAACAGCTCCCGGGCCATGCCGGCGTACTGGCTGCCTTGACCGGTGAACAACCACGCTGTCCTCGGCTTATCGGCGCAATCTCCCCGCAGCAAACCCGGCGCCGGGCGATCGTCGGCCAGCGCACCGAGTAACTCACGCGCGGATTCCGTCGAATTCACCACCAAGGCGGCCCGGTGCTCGAGGTGCGACCGCCCCACCCCGGCGGTGAAGCACACTTCGGCCAACGAGGCTTCTGGATGTGCGGCCAACCAGCTGCGGTACTCCTCAGCGAGCTGCACCAACGCCTCCGGGCTGCGTGCCGATAGCGGCAACACGCTGAAGCGCCGGTCGTCAGAGGGCGCCACCGGTGCCGCAGCAACCTGGCTTACCTCATCGGGTGCTTCCTCGACGATGACGTGCGAGTTGGTCCCGGAGAACCCGAACGAACTGATCCCGGCAATACGGGGCCGTCCGTCGCGCACCCAGGGGAGTGGCCTCGTCCACAACCCGCACCGGAAGCCGGTCCCAGGGAATGTGCGGCGATGGGTTCTGGAAGTGGAGGTGCTTCGGCAATTCCTCGTGCTCGAGCGACAGGATGACCTTGATCAGACCCGCGATCCCCGCGGCTGCCTCCAGATGCCCGATATTCGTTTTCACGGATCCGATCAGCAGCGGCCGGTCATCGGCCCGCCCCTTGCCGAGCGCCGCAGCGGCCGCCTGGACTTCGATCGGGTCACCCAGCGATGTCCCGGTCCCGTGCGCCTCCAGGTATCCGACGTCGCCGGCGGCGACACCGGCGTGCTGCAGCGCCTCGGCGATAACCCGTTGCTGGGCGACGCCGTTCGGCACCGTCAAACCACCCGATGCGCCATCCTGGTTGACCGCGCTGCCCCGGATCACGGCCCGAATCCGGTCACCGTCGCGGATCGCGTCCTCGAGGCGTTTCACGACAATGACGCCGACGCCCTCGCCGCGCACGTAGCCATCCGCGGCCGCGTCGAAGGTCTTGCACCGGCCGTCCGGAGCCAGCATGTGCGCGTGGGAAAAGGTCATCGCGGTCTTCGCGCTGAGCAGGACGTTCGCGCCGCCGGCCAGCGCGAGGTCACACTCCCCGTAGCGCAGCGCCTGGCACGCCTGATGGACTGCCACCAGCGACGAGCTGCACGCCGTATCGACGGTGACCGCCGGGCCCTGCAGCCCCAGCCCATAACTGATCCGGCCCGCTCCTGCGGCGGACGATGTCCCAATCGCCACGTACGCCTCGATCTCGGCGTAACTCAGCTGTTCCGATATCAATCCCAGGTAGTCATGGGTGCCCAGACCCATGAACACACCGGTCCTGGTGCCCGCCAAAGCCGATGGCGCGGTCCCTGAATGCTCCACCGCCCGCCACGCCGTCTCCAGCAACAGCCGATGCTGCGGGTCGATCAACATGGTCTCGCGCTTCGACAGCCCGAAGAACGGCGCGTCGAACCCCGTTGCGTCATCGATGAAGCCCGCCCGGCGGGTGACGATCTTCCCGGGCGCATCGGGATCCGGGTCGTAGAATTCGTCGACATCCCACCGGTCCGGGGGCACCTCCGATATCGCATCCCGGCCTTCGGACAGCACATCCCAGAACTCGTCCGCATCGGCAGCGCCCGGAACGCGCAGCGCGTAGCCGACTATCGCGAAACCCTCACCCTTTGTCTCGGTGGCCGGCAGAGCCCGATTTCTGGAGATCGGTCATTTCCGACCGCCCATCATCTCGTGTTGCTTCTCGTCGTTGACCAAGACGAAAAAGCTGCAGCCATCATCAAACGGATTGATGCTCAACCGGGTCTCCCCACCATCTACTCGACATAGGTGTAACAAGTTCTAGACCATACTTCCTGGGTGAGACGCCTGTCATGCGAATCGGTAATTGGTACGCGCGCAGTGTTCCGGCAGTGGTGACTTCCGGTGTGACCTGCGGCGATGGGTTTGGCTTTGTGGCGTTTCGCTACCGGGCAGCCGCGGGCCTCTCGAGGACGATGAAGTTCTCGATGCTCGTCAGTGCCGCGAGCTAACAAGCGCTCGCGGTCGGCGGCGAGATCCGATTCGCCTATCAGCCAACACGCTTGAGGCGGGCGAAATTTTCCAGGAGGTCGGCGGCGGCCGCGGCGCTTTTGGCGGGTTCGGTCATCCGGGTGGCGAGCTCGCGGGCGCGGGCGACGTACTCCGGGGCGAGGATGGTACGCAAATCCGCGACCAGCGATTTCTCGGTAGCGGTCGAAAAGCGCCGGGCGGTGCCCACCTTGAGCCGTTTGACCGCAGCTCCGTAGACCGCGTGAACGAGGTCCCAAAAGAGGATCAGTTGAGGGACTCCCGCGCGCATGGCAATAGGCGTGGTGCTCGAGCCGCCGTGGTGGACGACCGCGCGGCAGGCGGGAAAGACGGTCGCGAAATTCACCGTGCCCACTACCTTGACGTGGTCGGAATGGGGGACGTTGCTGAAGTCAGTTCCGGCGGCGCCAACCAACGCCCGCTCGCCTAACTGCGCGCAGGCCGCGCCGATCATGGCGATCGTGTCGGCCGGAGATTCGACCGGAATGCTGCCGAACCCGAAGTAAATCGGCGGTGTTCCCGCGGCGATCCAGGACGCGACCTCCTCATCGGCATCCGTCGCCAACCCGAGCGTCAGCGTGCCGACAAAGGGCCTGTTGAAGGGCTTCCGCCCATCGATTTCGCCCATTCGGCTGCCAGCCCGGGAAAGCACGCCTCGTCGTAGGCCTGGATTTCCAGCGATCCGCGTTCGGTAATCCGTCGCGGCGCGGAGCCTGTTGCCTTCGGTAGGCCAAGTTCACGGCGCTGGGCGTCCTCGACCTTCTTCGTCCCACGCCAAGACACCCACCAGAACGCCGTCACTGCCGAGCGGGCCAACGGCGCCGGCAGGAATCGCAGGGTCTGGCCGTTGGGCCGCAGCGGGAAGTAATGCAACGTGGCCAACGGAATGTCGTAATACTCCGCGACGTTGGCAGCGGCGTCCTCGAAATTGATGCCGGTGAATATCAGGTCGGCCCCGTCCGCCAGCGACATCAGCGTCGTGCTCATCTCCTGCCAACCCTGGAGCAGGGGCCCCGCAATTTCGAGTCGCGACCTGATCAGATCCCGGATCCTCCAGGGGTGGCTGAAGAAACACGTCCAGAAGTCGCGGTGCGCGTCCAGAATGGACTGCGCCTCCGGGCCGAAGCCGACCGCCGCAACCCCGGCCGCCTCCGTGAAGCCGACCAGGTCGGGCGGGACGGCCATGCACACGTCGTGCCCTCGGCGCACCAGCTCGCGGCCGACAGCGAGGTTGGGCTCGACATCGCCGCGACTTCCCCAGCTTGCCAGCACAAATTTCATCGCGGGTCCTAGTCTTTCACTTCCCGTGCGCGTTCTGCGAAATGAAAGCGGCAGCCTCACACTCCCGGCTCAGCCGCCCGGCAGCATAACCCGATCCCCGCGCTATGCGACCTGGAATCCAGACGTTTTGGGCAAGCGGCCGACAACACCGGCCCGTCGCGGGAGAGCCCGGTGTCTACGCGCAACTCGCCAGGGCCGCACTTCGCCTGGCTACCTTTACTTCGGCGGAGATGCAGCGCCCGCAGCGAGAAATTCGTTCAAATACCGGGGCGGCTTCAGGTTGAGCAAGCGCTCGCGGTCGGCCTTGAGATCCGCGTAAGTGAGCGCCTCGACCTGCTCCGCCGAGTAGGACAATGTCGATTCGGGAGTTCCTTTTCGTACGAACCCGACGCCCTGGTCGCACTTCAGCACGCCGACCAGCAGGTCGTGCGCGGGTGCTACGCAGATGGACGATCGCTTTCCAGACGTCGCCGTTCCATATACCGATCACCAGCGGCCCTGACTGCTGCGAAATAAAGTCGTCCCACGACTCCGCGCGGCGGGCGGCCAAGGCGAACGGGGGGTTGCAGTCGTGCAGGAAAATGACGCCGTCGTCCCGCAGATAGCGCAGGGTTTTCTCGACGTCGCGCACGACCTGCTCATAGGTGTGGAGCCCGTCGATCAGGGCGACGTCGATGGGGTGCTGCTCGAGGAAGGCCGCCTCGTTTTCGAAGAAGGCGTCGCTGGTCGTCTCGAAGTAATGGGTCGTCGCGCGCCTTTGCGTCGGCGAGCTCGCGAGTGCGCTCCGAAAGCTTGAACGCCGGGTCGACGGCGATCTTCACATCGGCGCTAATCCGCTGGAACGCCTGTCCCCGCGAAACGCCGATCTCCAGATAGACGGGGTTCACCCGCCCGTCGAGCGCCCGCTGCACGGCCCTGATCCGGTTCATGCCCGGCAACGCGTCCGCCAACATCACCAGCCCGTTGTTGATGTTCACGCGACGATCCTGCCCGCAAAGGGGGCCTCTGACAAGGGGTACGCCCGCACGCCAAGATCGCGTCTCGGATCGGCTCCGCGCTGTTGGACAGGTGTGTGATAATGCCTCGATTCGAAGAACCCGTCCTCTTACTAGGTAGGTGACCGTGCGCCAGGCCGACAGCGTTAGCCCTACCGAAGAACTGCAGGGTCGGCGCTCGGCACAGACGGGATTTCGCCCGGACATCGAGGGCTTGCGCGCTGTGGCGGTGTTGGCCGTTGTCCTGTTTCACGCTGACGTGCCCGGGGTGGGTGGTGGGTACGTCGGCGTGGACGTGTTCTTCGTCATCTCGGGCTTCTTGATCACCGGGCTGCTCTGGCGCGAAGCGAGCACCACCGGTACCGTCCGGCTGCGCCGCTTCTACGGGGCGCGGGCCCGCCGACTGCTGCCGGCCTCGGCCACGGTAGGCGTCATCACCATGATCGCCTCGGCTGTCCTGTTGCCCCCGTTGCAGGCCCGGAGCGTCATCGATGACGGCATCGCCAGCGCGTTGTATGTCGGCAACTACTGGTTCATTCTGCGAGGCGTCGACTACTTCGCCAGCCACATGCCGCCGTCGCCGTTTCAGCACTACTGGTCGTTGGGCGTCGAGGAGCAGTTCTACCTGGTGTGGCCGGCCTTGATCATCGGGACGGCGTGGCTGATCCGGCGTGCGCGTCGGCGCACCAGGGCCGAGGCCACCTCCTCACAACGCCCGTATCTGGTGGTCCTTGCGCTGGTCGCGGCCGTGTCGTTCGCGCTGTCGCTGGCGGCCACTCCCTGGGCGCCTGCTGTGGCGTTCTTTTCGCTGCCCACCCGGGCCTGGCAGTTGGCCGTCGGCGGCCTGGTGGCCCTCACGGCCGGCCAGTGGCGCCGACTCCCGCGCACTGCCTGCCGCGATCACCGGATGGGCCGGGCTGGCCCTGATCCTGCTGGCCTGCACCCGGTTGAGCGCGACCACGCTGTATCCGGGTATCGCCGCGCTGTTGCCCACGCTGGGCGCGGCGCTGGTGATCGGCGCCGGCTGTGCCGCACCCGTCGCAGGGATGCGGCCGCGTCCTGGCGAGTGTCGCCGATGCGCGCGATCGGCCGGATGTCCTACTCGTGGTATCTGTGGCACTGGCCGGTGCTGCTGCTCGCACCGCCATTGCTGGGCCACCCGCTGGGGCTGGCCGGCAGGTTGGCCGCGGCGCTGGTCTCCGGCGGGCTGGCGGTGCTCACCCTGCGTTTCATCGAAAACCCGTTGCGCTTCGCCGCTCCGCTGCGCCGGTCTGCCCGGGGCAGTCTCGCGCTGGGCGGTGCCGCCACCGCGGTCGCGGTCTGTGTGGGCGTGGCGCTGCTGGTAGTGGTGCCTACCCCGGTCGGGCGCGGCGCGCCGGCGGCGGCGCTGACCGTCACTGCGGCGCCTGTCCCCGTGGGCTCTGACATGGACGCCTACGACGCGGCGGTGCGGCAGGCGTTCGCGCAGGTGCAGGCCGCGGTCGCGGCATCCGCCGACCTGAAAGCCGTACCGTCGAACCTGGACCCGCCGTTTGCCGACGTGGAATCCGAACAGAACGCCTATTTGGGCAACGGCTGCCTGCGCACGCCCTCTCCAAGGCGGACAGCCCGAGTGCGCGACGGGCGATACCGCCTCGACGACGACGGTGGCCCTGGTCGGCGACTCGCATGCCGCGATATGGAATCCGGCGTTCCAGCAGATCGCCGAGCAGCGGCACTGGCGGCTGGAGACCCTGGCCAAGGCGGCCTGCCCAGTGATGGACTTGCGCGTCACCAACCCCTTCCGTCGCCTGGTTGAACTCTTTGAACACTGCGAGCAGTGGCGCGGTCAGATCATCGCCCGGTTACGCGCCGAGCACCCGCGGCTGGTCGTGGTGAGCGTGTGGCGGGGGTACGGTGCCGACGAATCGCTGACAGGTTTCCACTCATACGACCCGGCGTGGATCGACAGCCTGACCCGCCTGGTGCAGCAGCTGCGCGGCACCGGCGCCAAGGTGCTGGTGCTCGGGCCGGTCCCGGATCCGCACTTTGGGGTGCCGATCTGCCTGTCCGCGCACCTCGATGACGTGACCGCCTGCACGCCGCGAAGGTCGACCGCGGTGAACGAACCCGGCATCGCGGCTGAGTCCGCCGCCACCAAAGCCGGCGGCGGACAATACGCCGACCTCACCGAGCTGTTCTGCACCACGGACCGCTGCCCGGTCATCGTCGGCAACACCCTGGTCTACGTTGACGAGAGTCACCTGACGTTCGAATACTCCCGGCTGTTGGCACCGGTAATGGGGGCGCTGGCCGACCGCGCGCTCGCCCACGGTTGACATGCTGCGGGACAGACATCCATTGAACAGGCGTGTGATAATGCCTCGACTCGAGCCACGCGTCCTCTTACTAAGTGAGTGACCTTGGACCAGACCGACAGCTTTAGCCCGATCGAAGGGGCGCAAAGTCGGCGCTCGGCGCAGTCGGGGTTTCGGCCGGACATTGAGGGGTTGCGCGCTGTTGCGGTGTTGGCCGTTGTCCTGTTCCACGCTGAGGTGCCCGGCCTGGGCGGTGGGTTCGTCGGTGTGGACGTATTCTTCGTCATCTCGGGGTTCCTGATCACCGGGCTGCTGTGGCGCGAGGTGAACTCCACTGGAACTGTCCGGCTGCGCCGCTTCTACGGCGCGCGGGCCCGCCGACTGCTGCCGGCATCGGCCACCGTCGGAGTCATCACCTTGATCGGCTCGGCTGTCCTGTTACCCCCGCTGCAGGCCCGGACCGCCATCGGTGACGGCATCACCAGCGCGTTGTATGTCAGCAACTACCGGTTCCTTCTACAGGGCGTCGACTACTCCGCCCCCTCTATGCCACTGTCACCGTTCCAGCACTACTGGTCGTTGGGCGTCGAGGAGCAGTTCTACTTCGTGTGGCCGGCCTTGATCATCGGGACGACGTGGTTGATCCGGCGTGCGCGTCGGCGCACCAGGGCCGATGCGACCTTCTCAGAACGCCCGTATCTGGTGGTCCTTGCGCTGGTCGCGGCCGTGTCGTTCGCGCTGTCGCTGGCGGCCTGTCACTGGGCGCCTTTTGTTGCGTTCTTTTCGCTGCCCACCCGGGCCTGGCAGTTGGCCGCTCGGCGGCCTGGTGGCCCTCACGGCCGGCCAGTGGCGCCGACTCCCGCCACTGCCTGCCGCGATCGCGGGATGGGCCGGGCTGGCCCTGATCCTGCTGGCCTGCACCCGCTTCAGCACGGACACGCTGTATCCGGGTATCGCCGCGCTGTTGCCCACCCTGGGCGCGGCGCTGGTGATCGGCGCCGGCTGCGCCACACCTGCCCAGGGATGCGGCCGCGTCCTCGCATTATCGCCGATGCGCGCGATCGGCCGGATCTCCTACTCGTGGTATCTGTGGCACTGGCCGGTGCTGGTACTCGCACCGCTATTAATCGGCCACCCGCTGGGGCTGACCGCCAGGTTGGCGGCGGCCCTGGTCTCCGGCGGGCTGGCGGTGCTCACCCTGCGTTTCATCGAGAACCCGTTGCGATTCGCCGCTCCGGTTCGCCGGTCTCCCCGTGCGAGTCTGGCGCTGGGCGGCATCGCCACCGCGGTCGCGGTCGGTGTGGGCGCGGCGCTGCTGGTCGTGGTGCCTACCCCGGTCGGGCGCGGCGCGCCGGCGGCAGCACTGACCGTGACTGCGGCGCCTGTCCCTGCCGGTTCCACGATGGGCGCCTACGACGCGGCGGTGCAGCACGCGTTCGCTCAGGTGCAGGCCGCGGTCGCGGCCTCCGCCGACCTCAAAGCCGTCCCGTCGAACCTGAACCCGCCGCTTGCCGACGCGGCAGCCGAACATAACGACATGTTCCGCAACGGCTGTATGCGCAGTGCTTGGCAAGTCACACAGCCTGACTGCGCGACGGGCGATACTGCTTCGACGACGACGGTGGCCGTGGTCGGCGACTCGCAGGCCGCGATGTGGAATCCAGCGTTCCAGCAGGTCGCCGAGCAGCGACACTGGCGGCTGGAGATGCTGACCAAAGCGGGCTGCCCATTGATGGACTTGCCGACCGACCAGCGCCCAACTTCACCGGGAGTACACCGAGTGCGAGCAGTGGCGCGGTCAAGTCATCGCCCGGTTACGCGCCGAGCACCCGCAGCTGGTCGTGGTCAGCATGTTGCGGGGGTACGGTACCGGCAACGGTGATCCGCAGAGATTCACGTCATACGACCCGGCGTGGATCGACAGCCTGACCCGCCTCGTGCAGCAGCTGCGCGGCACCGGCGCCAAGGTTCTGGTGCTCGGGCCGACCCCGGATCCACGCTCAGTGGTGCCGATCTGCCTGTCCGGGCACCTCGATGACGCGACGGCCTGCTCGCCGCCGAGGTCGACCGCGGTAAACGGGCCCGGCATCGCGGCTGAGTCCGCCGCCACCAAAGCCGGCGGCGGACACTACGCCGACCTCACCGAGCTGTTCTGCACCACCGACCGCTGCCCGGTCATCGTCGGCAACACCCTGGTGTACCAGGACAAGGGGCACCTGACGATCGAATATTCCCGGCTGCTGGCACCGGTCATCGGGGCGCTGGCCGACCGCGCGCTAGCCGACAGTTGACCCAGAGGAACCGGAGGCTTCGAGTCGTGTCAACATCCGTGCTCATCACTGGCGGGGCAGGATTCATTGGGTCCGCACTCGCGCGCCGTCTCGTCAATGCCGGCTACGACGTCGCTGTGATGGACGTCCTGCACCCGCAGGTGCATGGCGAACGTGCAGCGATCGACCTGCCGCCATCCGTGCGGTTGTTCACCGGCGATGTCACCCATGCCCCTGACTGCAATGCCGTGCTTCGGTTGTTCCGACCTTCCCAGATCGTCCATTTGGCGGCCGAGACGGGAACGGCGCAGTCGCTCTCCGAGGCGACGCGCCATGGTTCGGTGAATGTGGTGGGAACGACTCAACTTCTTGATGCCCTGAGCCGCTCAGCACACGTGCCCGACCAGTTCGTCCTGGCGTCGTCGAGAGCCGTCTACGGCGAGGGCGCGTGGCAATACGGCTCTCAGACCTTCTACCCGCAGCCTCGCAGCCACGCTCAGCTCCTGGCCGGTATCTGGGATCCGCAAAGTCCCACGGGCGATCATGCAGTCCCGCTTCCGAGCTGCGCCGGCCGAACGGAGCCCCGGCCCACCAACATTTACGCCGCGACCAAACTCGCCCAAGAGCACATCTTGGCCGCGTGGACGGCCGCTCATGACGCCCGTCTCAGCGTGCTGCGTCTGCAGAATGTCTACGGGCCGGGCCAGTCGCTGACAAATTCGTACACAGGAATAGTCGCTCTTTTCGCACGATTGGCACGCGAGCAGCGCACGTTGGAAGTCTACGAAGACGGACGGATCGTGCGCGATTTCGTCTATATCGACGATGTCGTCGAGGCTCTCTTCGCTGCGGTAGAGGAACCTGCGGCGCAACCACGCTGCCTCGACATCGGATCGGGTATCCCGACAACCATCCATGAGCTGGCTCAAAAGATCGCCGCCATCTGCGATGCCCCCGAGCCGATCGTCGTGGCGAAATTCCGCGACGGTGACGTGCGCGCCGCGAGGTGCGACATCGAGCCGGCAACGAAGGAGCTCGACTGGCGCCCAAAGTGGACGCTCGAGGACGGTCTGGGTGCTCTGCTTGACTGGATCGGCGAGCAGCCCGAATTACCTGTCGAGCCAAGCGATCACACGCATGTGACAGCCCTCGTGAAGTAGAACATGATGAGTAGCCGTCATCCCGACGGCCCGCCGTCGCTGATCAAGCCAACACGCTTGAGGCGGGCGAAATTTTCTACAAGATCGGCGGTGGCCGCAACACTTTCGGCGGGTTTGGTCATGTGGGTGGCGATCTCGCGGGCCCGGGCGACATATTCCGGGGCGAGGATGGTGCGCAGGTCCGCGACCAGCGATTCCCGGGTAGTGCTCGAAAAGCGCCGGGCGGTGCCCACCTTCAGCCGTTTGAGGAGAGCTCCCCACATCTGCCGCTCAGGCGTCGCCCAGAGGATCAAGGTGGGGACCCCGGCGCGCAGGCCCGCGGCCGTGGTGCCCGCGCCACCATGGTGCACGACCGCGCGGCAGGCCGGAAAGATCGCCCCGTGATTCATCGTGCGCACCACCTTGACGTGGTCGGCATGGGGGATACTGCTGAAATCAGTCCAGGCGGAGCAAACCAACGCCCGCTCACCTAACTGCGCGCAGGCCGCGCCGATCATGGCGATCGTGTCGGCGGGAGATTCCATCGGCATGCTGCCAATGCCGAAGCAAATCGGCGGTGTTCCCGCGGCAATCCACGAGGCGACCTCCTCGTCGGCGTCCGTCGGTAACTCCATCGTCAGCGCGCCGACAAACGGCCGCTGGCGACCCCATTTCGCCCATTCGGCTGCTAGCCCGGGAAAGCACACCTCGTCGTAGGCCTGGATTTCGAGCGCTCCGCGTTCGGTGATTCGTCGCTGCGCGGGGCCTGTGGCCTTCGGTAGGCCCAGTTCACGGCGCTGCGCTTTCTCGAACTTCCCGAGCAGGCCTGAACACAGCCACCAGAATACGGTCATTGCGGAGCGGCTCAACGGCGCCGGCAGGTACGGCAGGAGCTGGCCGTTGGGCCGCAGCGGGTAGTAATGCAGTGTGGCCAATGGAATGTCGTAATACTCCGCGACGTTGGCAGCGCCGTCCTCGAAAATCATGCCGGTGATCAGCATGTCGGCCCCATCCGCCAGCGACATCAGCGTCTTGCTCATTTCCGACCAGCACTGGGTTGAGATCTCCCAGTTTTCGCGCCACAACCTGGCCAGATCCTTTATCCGCCAGACGCGGTGGAAATCCTTAGAGAGGTTCACGCCGAGATCCTTTGCCTGCGCCATCTGCGAATCCGGTCCGTAGGCGACCGGCGCGAGCCCAGCCGACTCGGCGAAGCCAACTAGATTGGGCGGGACGGCCATGCGCACGTCATGCCCTCGGCGCAGGAGCTCGCGGCCGACAGCGGCGCCGGGCTCGACATCGCCACGAGTTCCATAGGTTGCCAGCACAATTTTCATCGCCGTCTCCTAATCGTTACTCCTTCAGTTCTTTGAGGTACCACGGGTTGGCCCGCGCCCACTCGATGGTGCGGCGGATCCCTTCCTCGACGTCGACCTGCAGGCGCCATCCCAGCTCCCGCTGCGCCTTGGTCGAGTCGGGGATACGACGAGGGATGTCCTCATAGCGACCCCCATACTGGGCTGCAGTGTCTATGGCTTCAGCGCCAGACACCGAGTCGACATTCGCGATCTTGATCGCCAGATCGACAACGTCACGCACAGTCGTCTCGGTCATGCTCCCGATGTTGAACGCCTCACCGATTGCCGCGTCGCTGTCGGCCGCGAGCAAGGTGCCGGCGATGGCGTCGTCGATGTAGGTGAAGCACCGTGTCTGGTCTCCCGAGTCGTAGAGCAACGGCTGTCGGCCATTGAGGATCCGCTGAATGGTCTGCGAAATCACGAATATCGGAGCCTGCCGCGGACCGTAGACGTTGAAGTAGCGCACGACCGTCACGGGCAGTGCCTAGGCCGTGTGCATCGCGAAGACAAGATGTTCGGCCATGGCCTTGCTGGTGCTGTAGCTCCACCGCGCGGTCCGTGTCGAACCGAGGACGCGATCGTCGTCCTCGGCGAACGGTGGGTTCGGGTTCTTCCCGAAAACCTCAGAGGTGCTGGCGAACACCACGCGTATTCCGTGCCGATGGCTCAGCTCGAGGACGTTGCGAGTGCCGGTGACATTGACGTCGAGAACCCGGAGCGGATCTTTGAGATAGTTCTTGACACCGACGACTGCGGCCAGGTGGAAGACCGTGTCAACGCCGGGAGTCAGGGCTTCTTCGAGCGCGGTCAGATCAGTGACATCGCCTTGCACGAACCGGAAATTGGCATGCCGGTCAAAGTCAATATCGCCGCCGCGGGTGTCCTTCGCGAAGTCGAAAACCGTGACCGAGTCTCCGCGTTCCAGCAATGCGGAGACCAAGTGCGATCCGATGAAGCCGAAGCCGCCCGTTACGACGACATTGGACATATTTGCTCTTTCATTTCTACGTATCGATTTACGTTCACCTATCGGCCGGCTATCGGCCGATCCCCGTATAGACAAAGCCAGCGGCGCGCACTGCCGCTGGGTCGAAGTTGTTCCGTCCATCAGACCCACGTCACAGCGCATCGGCGTCGTTGCGTGACAACACGACGTCGAGTCGCCCTACGCGCCGGTTCAGTACCGCGAAGTCGCGCAGCCGCTGCGGCGCGCCGACATCCCTAGGCCACAGGTAGCGCCACACCGCATAGTCGTTAGGCAGCAGGTAGACGTGGAAGCCACGCTCAAGAAAGGGGCGCAGCACGTCAATCGGCAGCAGCTGCGGATCGCTCCACCATCTTGGCGACAGTTCAACCACCAATTCCGCGTCGGCGGCGAGCGCGTCGATGGACGCCAGCATGCCCGTGAGCACGCGGTCCTCGGCGCCCTCCACATCGATCTTGACCAAGCGCGCGGTTGCCAACTCGTCGCGCGTTACGAGTGAACCAAGCGGCGCCGCCCGTACCCGGCCCTCTTCCCGGAGGCCTCTGCGGGCGACCGTCGTGGTCAGGCCGGTATTGCGGATTGGCCCCCCGAACAACGGGAGTTCGTGATCGCGATCTGACACCGCGGCGGCGACCAGGCGGACGTTCGTGAGGTCGTTTCTCGTCAGAGTCTCCTGCAACGCGGCGATCAGTGCGGGGGACGGTTCGATCGCTACTACGGTGCCGCGCGGTCCGACCAGACTGCTGGCCAACGCGCTTAGGCACCCGATGTTGGCACCGACGTCGACGAAGGTGTCGCCCGGTTGCAGCCGGCGGCGCAGAAACGCCACGAGATCAGGTTCCCACGTGCCGAACAGGTACACGCACATCGGGATAGCATCTGGGAGCGGGCATCGAATATGGATGCCATCTTCGGTGGTGCCATCGACGGTCAGCGGTCCCCGTAATGCCGCGCGGATGCGCAGCGGCCCAAACACTGCGAGGGACGGCACTATCAGCAGCAGCGCCCGCACCCAGCGCTCGGCGACGCCGATGCGTTCCTTGTCGGTACGGAGAAATCGTATGTACCCCCGCCACAGCGCCAGGATCAGCGCCTCGATCATTTCCACGCCGCACCCCTCCTGAGGCCAATGCAGGTGGAATCGGTACGCACCGAGGGCAGATCGAATTTGCCAGCCTCAAATGCCAAGCGCAATCCGATGAAACCGCAGCCGCCCGTTACGACGACATTGGACATATTTCCTCTTTCATCTCTACGTATCGATTTACGTTCACCTATCGGCCGATGCCCTTGTAGATGAAGCCAGCGGCGCGCACTGCCGCCGGGTCGAAGCTGTTCCGTCCATCGAGGAACACACACCCGGCTGCCGTTAGGTCGGCGAGCCGGGCCAGAGGGATCTGGTGGAACTCTCGGTGGCCTGCGAGGACTACCAAGGCATCGGCATCCTCAACTGCTGACTCGATGTCTGCGGTAAGCGGGATATTCGTCACCGTGACGGCCTCCTCGCCGTGCACCCACGGATCATGGATCGAAAGGTGGCAGCCGGACTCCTCGAGCAAGGCGACGACGTACTTGGTGGGCGTGAGCCGGCAGTCGCCGGTGTTGTTCTTGAACGCGATGCCCAGCACCGCAATCCTGCTGGTCTCGATCGCCTTGCCCTGATCGGCGAGGAGCTGCTTGAGCAGCCCGTAGGTGTACGCGGGCATCGTGTCGTTGACAGTCCTCGACGTCCGCGGAATTGCCAGGTCAAGCCCTAGGGACTCGCCCAGATGGTTGACGAACCATGGATCCTTAGTCAGGCAGTAGCCACCGACGCCCATGCTCGGCATCAAGATGTTGACGTTGTGGCCGCCCTTCGGCATCGAGTTGGCCGCGTCGATGACCTGGAGCACGTCCATGTTGAGCCGGTCGCACACCTTGGCCAGTTCGTTCGCAATCGCGACATTGAGGTCGATCCAGAGGTTGTCCGCAAGTTTGACCATCTCGGCGGTCCGAGGATCATCGACGACGATGGAGTCCATTCCCAGGGCGTGTCGCCACAGGATGGAGCAGGCGCGAGCGCTGCGCTCATCGACAGCACCGATGACGATGGGGATCGACAACAGCTCGCGGATGGCTTGGCCTTCGGCGAGCCGTTCGGGGCAAAACGCCAACCCGAAGTCCACCCCGGCCCGGAGCCCTGAGGTCTCTTCGAGGATCGGCAGAACAAGTTTTTCGGTGGTGTCCGGCGGCACCGTGCTCTTGAGGATGACGACGTGGCCGGTACGCAGTTGCTCCCCCACGGCCCGCGCCGCCGCCTTGATGTCGTCGACGATGGGCTCGTAGTCCGGACCAAGCGGCGTACCGACGGTCACGATGACGAAGTCATTTTCCGCGAGGGCGCCGAAATCGGTCGTGGCGCGAAGCCGGCCGACTCGTACGTTGTTGGACACGAGGTCGTTGAGCCCTGGCTCAGGCACGGTGGTCTTGCCCAGGTTGATCTCGTCGACGACGTCCTGTCTCACGTCGATGCCCGTTACCGGCCAGCCGCGGTCTGCCAGCACGGCACCAATCACCGTGCCGATGTAGCCGAAGCCCACAACCGCGATCCCGGACCGCATGCCACGGACCAACAGGTCGATCTCAGCGTCGCTGCGCCCGAACACGCCTTCAGCCATCGCGGATACCCAGCCCTTCAGTCCCCCATGCGCGTTCTGTGAAATGCGGTCCCCTCCACCCCAGGCTAACCCGCCAGGAAGTCTAATCCGACACCCGTCCAATAGACCTGAAATCCGGAAGTTTCGGGCAAGCGCCCGGGTCCATCGTCTTCAACGGCGATTTGGCTGACAAAGGCGAATTGGTCATGTCGTGCATCCGCGGCCAGTTTTCCCCAGCCTGGCGGCGATCCCATCAGCCTGCGCCGGGGCAATCGGCCAGACGTGGCCGGCGCTGCCGTCGCCGATCAGCCAACGCGATTGAGGCGGGCGAAATTTTCCACAAGGTCAGCGGCGGCCACAGCGCTTTCGGCGGGTTTGGTGATCCGGGGAGCGAGCTCGCGGGCCCGGGTGAGGTATTGCGGGGCAAGAATCCGGCGCAGGTCCGCGACCAGCGACTTCTCGGTAGTCGTCGAAAAGCGCCGCCCGGAGCCCACCTTCAGTCGTTTGAGCTGAGCCGCAAAGAACGGCTGATCGGGCAACGTCCAGAGGATCAACTGGGGGACTCCGGCCCGCAGGCCCGCGGCCAGCGTGCCCGCGCCACCGTGGTGCACGACCGCGCGGCAGGCCGGAAAGATGGTCGCGTAATTCACCACGCCCACCACCTTGACGTGCTCGAAATGGGGGACGCTGCTGAAATCGGTCGAGCCGGAGCAAACCAACGCCCGCTCACCTAACTGCGCGCAGGCCGCGCTGATCATTGCGATCGTGTCGGCCGGAGATTCGACCGGTATGCTGCCAAACCCGAAGCAAATCGGCGGTGTTCCCGCGGCAATCCACGACGCGACCTCCTCATCGGCATCCGTCGCCAACTCCATTGCCAACGCGCCGACAAACGGCCGCTGGCCATCCCATTTCGCCCATTCGGCTGCCAGCCCGGGAAAATACACCTGGTCATACGCCTGGATTTCCAGCGATCCACGTTCTGCGATCCGTCGCGGCGCGGGGCCGGTTGCCTTCGGTAGGCCCAGTTCACGGCGCTGCGCGTCCTCGCGCGTCCTCGTCCCGCGCCAAACCAGCCAGTCGTTCACCGTCATTACCGTGCGGGTCAACGGCGACGGCAGGAACGGCAGGAGCTGGCCGTGGGCCCGCACCGGGAAGAAATGCAGCGTGGCCAACGGAATGTCGTAATACTCCGCGACGTTGGCAGCGGGCTGCTCGAAAATCAGGCCGGTGAGTAGCAGGTCGGCGCCGTCCGCCACCGACGCCAGCGTCGTGGTCATTTCCCCCCAGCACTGGGTAGCGAACTCCTCGGTTTCGCGCGCCATCCTGTTCAGTTCCTTGAGCTTCCAGGGGGTGCGGGAGTAACACGTCCAGTATTTGCGCTGCGCGTCCAGAATGGCCCCCGAATCCAGCCCGTAGGCGACCGCCGCAAGCCCAGCCGCCTCGGTGAAGCCAACCAGGTTGGGCGGAACGGCCATGCACACGTCATGCCCTCGGCGCTGCAGCTCACGCCCGACAACGACGGCGGGCTCGACATCGCCGCGGCCTCCATAGCTGGCCAGCACAAATTTCATGGCGGGTTCGGTCCTTTCAGTCTTCGTGCGTAGGCAGCGTCGGGAGCATCGGTCATTATGCCTGGTTCTTCGACGGTCGACTGGGCGTTCGGCCATCGGCTTCGGCTGATCGTTCGTCGTTGGATCAGGCCTCAGCGGCGTTTGTAGGCGGGAGCGACCGCACCCGATCTATCGCCTCCGCCTAGGCGTCGACGTGGCACGCCACGTGTTGTCCCAAGTGTCAACCGGGCCAACGGATTGGCGTTCAGGTCGGCTCGCGAAGCGGGAGCCCCGCAGCGCGATAGATCGCATCGATGACGGTCATGTTCTCGACCGCGTCTTCCGGCGTCGTCCTGACCGGTTCCCCGCGCAGCACGGCCGCCGCGAAAGCGTCAAGCTGATATGCGTAAGTGACGCGCCGCGGGAAGCGCTCCACCCGCTTTCCGGCGGCTGATCGGATCGAGAGCCGAGGGAAAAGGTGAGGTGCCACCGGACTGAGCACACGCAGCTCGCCTTGATCACCCACCACCTTGGCGCGCGCCCGGAACAGATCCGACGACCACAGCGCACAGCGCAGCCGGCCTGTGTGACCGCTCGCGTAGCGCAACTCGGCCGTCATGGCCCGGTCCACCCGAGGATCGCGCAGTTTCGCCTGTGCCGAAACAACTTCCGGGGTCGAGCCACCGAACGTGCGGAGCATGTTGACCACGTAGCTTCCGGCATCCATCATCGCGCCACCGGCAAAAGAGTAGTTGTAGCAGTTGCCGGAGAACTTCGGCAGCAATACGCACAGGGCGACGTCCACCAGTTCCAGCTTGCCCAGCTCCCCTGAAGCGATGATCTGCTCGACGCGCAAAGTCAACGGATGATGGCGGAATTGGATCGCCTCCATCACAACCCGGTCTGACTTGGCGGCCACCTCGGCGACCTCTCGGGCCTCGGCGGCGTTGGCAGTGAACGGCTTTTCACACAGCACGTGCTTGCCCGCGTCCAGCGCAGCCTTGGTCCACCTGCCGTGGAAGCTCGTCGGCAGCAGGACGTAGACAGCGTCGATGTCCGGGTCGGCGATCAGCGCCTCGTAGCTGCCGTGCGCTCGGGCGATGCCGTGTTTAGCGGCAAAAGCTTCGGCACTGGACATATCGCGCGCTCCTACCGCCGCCACCACGACCTCGTCGTTTCCCCGAGCCGGGTTGATGAGCGTCGTCGGCGCGTAGCTTGAAGCGCCCAGGATGCCGATCCGCACTTGGGCGCCGCTTTGAGCCATGGGCGAGATGCTAGCAGGGCTCCGGCGGTGCGATTGCCGGGTCCGCACGCCGCCGTTTTCGGGGGTCCAGATAGAAGATTAAAGCCCGTCTATCAGTGCCGAACGGATGATACGATCTCGATTCGCCCAGGCCAGGCCATGCTTTGGGCCATCATCTGCTGAGGAGCTCGATTTGGCTGACGGCGAACTGACCGCGCGCGAGGCCGAACGTGTCGAGTGGGACGTGATCGTCGTGGGCACCGGCATGGGCGGCGGAATGCTGGGCTACCGACTGGCCCGCTCAGGCCGGCGGGTGCTGTTCGTCGAAAAGGGGCACTCGACACTGCCCGGAGTGCAGGGAACCATTCGCGCTGCGATGCCCGAACTGGCCGAGCCGCTTTCGGCCCGTTCCACAGAGGCTTACTACGACGCCTTGGCCCGGGCCGGACGCGCAACCGACGAAATCGAAGACATCAGCGGGCGCTTTGCGAAGCGGTTCGTGCCGTTCATCGGTAGCGGCACCGGCGGGTCCTCGGCCCTGTACGGCATGGTCTGCGAACGATTTTTCGTGCGCGATTTCACTCCCCGGCAAAACTTCACCAACCCCGGCGATTCCACTGTGCCCGAGGCCTGGCCGATCAGCTATGACCGGATGGCGCCCTGGTACGCCGAGGCCGAAAAGCTGCTGGGGGTCCGCGGCCAACCCGATCCCCTGCGCCCGGAAGCCGCCGAGGTCGGTCTGCCCGCGGCGCCGCCGTTTTCGACGCATAACCAGGCGCTGGTCAACTATCTGGCGGGTCGCGGCCTGCACCCCTACCACCTGCCGATGGCCTGCGATTACACCGACGACTGTGCCAGCTGTCAGACCTACCTTTGCGACCAGTCGTGCAAAAACGACGCCGGCCGCAACGGCGTGCTGCCCGCCGTTACCGAGCACGGCGCCCAGCTGCTGGCCGAATGTCGGGTCGTGCGTCTGGAGGCAGACCGCACCCAGGTCCGACAAGTGATCTGCCAGCGTCGCTCCGACATGCTGGCCCTGAAGGCCAAAGTGGTGGTGCTGGCCGCCGGTGCGCTGGTCACCCCGGTGCTGTTGCTCAACTCCCGTTCGGGCGATTGGCCGCGTGGATTGGCCAACGGCTCAGACTGGGTCGGACGCAATTTGATGCGACATCTACTCGACCGCGTCGAGGTCTGGCCGCAACCCAATCACAAAGGCACGGCAGCAAACAAGGAGATCGGACTCAACGACTTTTATTTCTGGGAGGGGCAGAAATACGGCACCGTGCAATCATTCGGCGAGATACCGCCCATGGAGTGGCTGACCAACCGCCCCGGCTGGGGGCCGAAGGCGCTGCGGCTGATGAGCCCGGCCGTGCGCCGGATCTACGAACGCTTCTTCACCGGCGGACTGCTGCTGACCACGATCATGGAAGACCTGCCCTACCTGGACAACCGCGTGCTGCCATACGACCGGCCTAGCGTCGACGGCCGCCAGCGGCTGCGGATTCAGTATCGTTGGCACGCCAGCGAGATCGAGCGCCACGCGGTGTTTTCGTCGCAGGTAAAAGAGGTGCTCGACCCGTTTCGCAAAATGCCTCTGGGGGGCGGCAAAGACAACGCGGCCCTAGGCCACGTCTGCGGCACGTGCCGCTTCGGTACCGATCCGAAAACCAGCGTGCTCGACCCACACAACCGGGCGCACGAAGTGGACAACCTCTACGTGGTGGACACCTCGTTTTTTCCTTCCAGCGCCGGTATGAACCCCAGTTTGACGGTGGCGGCCAACGCCTTACGGGTGGCCGCGCATGTGAACCAGGTGCATTTCGCCACCTGATCGATCGCCTCCGCCTAAGCCGAAGTTGCGGTGGGTTCTGACGGGGATTCGTGGTCTGAGCTGATGTTTTGGGTGCTAATCGGATGATTTGTGTAGTCACGAATGAATGCGTGTCGTCTGCATCTTTGTGGCCCGATCCAGTTATGATTCTTGGTATGCCACGCAGCTCTGGAAGGGCTCACGTAGTCAGAGTAAAGAAGATGCATGTCGATAAGCGGGGCAACGAGCGCGTCTATGAGTCGGTGCTGCTGCGTCGCACCTACCGGGACGGAGCCGCGGTGCGCAATCAGACGCTGGCCAACTTGTCGGTGCTGCCCGCTGCGGCGGTCGCCGCGTTGGAGGCAACGTTGAAGGGGCAGGCGCTGGTGCCGGCTGGGTCGGAGTTCAGCAAGTCCCGGTCGCTGCCGCACGGGGACGTGGCGGCGGTGGCCGCGATGGCGCGCAAGCTCGAGCTGGCGGGGTTGCTCGGCCCGCCGTGCCGTGCCCGGGATCTGGTGGTCGCGCTGATCATCTCCCGGGTCGTGCGGCCCAAGCCGAAACTGTCGACGCTGTCGTGGTGGCCCAACACCACGCTCGGGCCCGATTTGGGGGTCACCGACGCTTCCACCGACGAGATTTATGCCGCCATGGACTGGCTGGCCGCCCGGCAGGACAAGATCGAAAAAAAGCTCGCGGACAAACACCTTGGCCCGCAAGCCAATCCGTCGCGGATGGCGTTGTTTGATCTGACCTCGGCGTGGGTGACTGGCCGCTGCTGCGAGCTGGCTGCGCGCGGCTACTCCCGCGACGGTAAGAAGGGCTGCGAGCAGATCGAATACGGGGTGCTCTGCGACCCGGCGGGGCGCCCGGTCGCAGTGCGGGTGTTCGGCGGTGCCACCTCCGACCCGGAATCGTTCACCGAGATCGTCAAGGTCGTCAAGGACAAGCTCGGCATCACCCAACTGGTGCTGGTCGGCGATCGCGGCATGATCACCTCCGCCCGCATCGACAAGCTGCGCGAACTCAACAACAACCCCGAGGCCCCCACAGATTTCGACTGGATCACCGCACTACGCGCACCCGCGATCGCCAAACTCGCCCGCGACGACGGGCCGCTACAAATGAGCCTGTTCGATACCCAGGACCTGGCCGAGATCACCCACCCCGACTACCCCGGCGAACGCCTGATCGCCTGCCGCAACCCCGCCCTGGCCGTCGAACGCGCCCGCAAACGCCAAGACCTCCTACAAGCAACCGAGAAACAGCTCACCGCCATCAAAAAGCGCGTACAGGCTGGCACCCTGCGCGGGGCCGACAAGATCGGCATCGCCGTCGGCAAAGATGCCGGAAAATACAAGATGGGCAAGCACTTTGCCATCACCATCACCGACAGCACATTCAGTTTCGAACGCGACCGCGACCGCATCGCCGCCGAAGCCGCCCTCGACGGCATCTACGTGCTACGCACCAGCGTCGACGCCGACACGCTCGACCCCGCCGCCGTGGTGGCCGGCTACAAGAACCTCGCCAACATCGAACGCGACTTCCGCATCATCAAATCCGACGACCTGGACCTGCGGCCGATCCACCACCGCCTCGACGACCGCGTCAAAGCGCACGTGCTGATCTGCCTACTCGCCTGCTACCTGAGCTGGCACCTACGCAAGGCCTGGGCGCCACTAACTTTCACCGACCAAGCACCCCCCAAGCGCGACAACCCCGTCGCGCCCGCGCAGCGTTCCGCAGCCGCCCAAGCCAAGGCCTCCACCAAACACGACGCGGCCGGCAACCCGGTGCGCGGCTTCCGTGATCTGCTCGCTCACCTAGCCACCCTCACCCGAGACCGGATCCGCTACCACGACACCAACATCGAAATCGACAAACTCACCGACGCCACCCCCACCCAACGCCGCGCCTTCGAACTCATCGATTCCCCGATCCCACTCACCATCGCCGCGTAGCCAGAACAACCACCCACCGAAATCAGCAAAACCCCAGGTCAACCTAGGGAATCGCCTATTTCAACAGCCTTAACTTCGGCCTAAGTGTCGACGCGGCACGCCACGTGTTGTCCGAAGTACCAACCGCGCGAACGGATTAACGTTCAGGTCGGCTCGCGGAGCGAAAGGCCGGCGGCGCGATAGATCGCATCGATGACGGTCATGTTCTCGACCGCGTCTTCCGGCGAAGTCCGCACCGGTGCCCCGCGCAGCGCCGCCGCGGCGAAAGCCTCGAGCTGATATTCGAAAGAGCTGCGCTTCGGGAAGCGCTCGACACGCTTGCTGTCGGCTGATCGGACCGAGACACGATGGAAAAGTTGGGGTGCCGCCGGGCTGAGCACACGCAGCTCGCCGCGGTCACCCACCACCTTGGCGCTCGCCCGGAACAGGTCCGACGACCACAGCGCACAGCGGACCCGACCGGTGTGCCCGGCGGCAAACCGCAACTCCGCCGTCATGGCCCGGTCCAACTGAGCACCGCTCAGTTTCGCCTGTGCCGAAACAACTTCCGGGGTCGAGCCGCCGAACGTGCGGAGCATGTCGACCGCGTAGACGCCGGCATCCATCAGTGCGCCACCGGCAAGGGAGTAATCGTAGACGTTGGCGTTGGAGCGCTTCGGCAGCAACACGCACAAGGCGACGTCCACCCGCTGCAGGTTGCCCAGCTCCCCCGAGGCGATGATCTGCTGAACGCGCAAAGTCAACGGATGGTAGCGGTACTGGATTGCCTCCATCACAATCCGGTCTGACTTGGCGGCCAGTTCGGCGATCTCGCGGGCCTCGGCAGCATTGGCCATAAACGGCTTTTCGCACAGCACGTGCTTGCCGGCGGCAAGCGCAGCCCGGGTCCACCTGCCATGCAAGCTGTTCGGCAGCACGATGTAGACAGCATCCAGGTCCGGATCGGCGATCAGCGCCTCGTAACTGTCGTGCACCCGGGCGATGCCGTGTTTGGCGGCAAAGGCTCGAGCACAGGACACGTCGCGATCTGCCACCGCGGCCACCCCGACCTCGACGTTTCCCCGGGCCGGTTTGATGAGGATCATCGGTGCGAAGCGTGAAGCGCCCAGGATGCCGATCCGCACCGGGGCGCCGTTTTCAGCCATGGGCGCGATGCTAGCGCTTGACCCAGGTCGCCTTCATTGCTTGCGCCACAGCACGCCAGTCCCGTCTATGTCAACGATCTCCGCGGATATTCCATGTTTCGTGCGGTAGTCGGTGACAGCTTGCTCGCACGCCTTCACCGCCAGGTAATCATCAATGATGCAGAAACCCCCGGGGGACAGTCTCGGGTAGAGTGCGTCGAGCGCTTGTATCGTGGATTCATAGAGGTCGCCATCAAGCCTCAATACAGAGATGCGATCGATCGGGGCATCGTGCAGGGTGTCTTTGAACCAGCCAGGAAGAAAGCGGACCTGGTCATCTAGCAGTCCGTAGCGTTCGAAATTCGCCCTGACTTCCGCTTGCGAAACTCCCAGTATTCCCGCAGCGAAGTCCGCCCTAATCCCTTTATCTGCTTTGTAATTCTCGGGATCCGAGCGCGGCACACCCTGGAAAGAATCGGCTAGCCACACACATCGCGTCTCATCCCCATAGGCGGCCAGAACCGCGCGCATCAGGATGCAAGCCCCTCCGCGCCACACTCCACATTCGACCAGATCACCAGGGATGTCTTCGGCCAGTACCGTCTCAACGCACTGCTGCAGACTCGTGAGTCTCTGCATTCCAATCATCGTCTCGGCCTCCGCCGGCCAGTCCAGGCCCAAGTCGCGCTTGCGCTGATCGAACGGACTCAAACCCTGGCGTATGGGGCTGAGGGTGTTAACGGCTTTGAGAAGGAAGCGTCGCCGCAGTGGCCACTGCGTCGGCATTCGCTCATGCATCCCGTATCTGGTGAGGTTGCGCCTGAGCAGGTCGAGATACAGAGATCGGACGTCGTGATCGGTTATGGTCAAAATTGCCCCTATCTGGCATGCCGGCACTTCGGCGCTGAGTCTAGACGTCTATTGAGCGTGTGTTTAAGAGTTTTCCAAGATCACATCGCCAGCTACAAGACCTACGCCGCAGCCTGCTGCAATCACCCCAGCAACTGCGGCCCCGTCACACCCCCGACTCCGCTAGCAGTACCAGCGAAACCGTCAGCGCCACCGCGTAACATCACCCACCGAAGCCGAATCTCCGCCCACCGATTTACACCGGACTCCGGACGCCACCGCGCGACCTCGTGTCGCACGTGAGGAGTTTCTTTACTGGTATCAAGCCACGCGAAAAGTCGAGGTTAGCAGTCGATCTCTGCATTCAGATCGAATTCGGCGAAGGTACGCGACACGCTCTCCCGCAGCTCATTTTTGGTATTTGGCCGCCCAAGAAGATATGCGGAGATTCTGATAGACATCTTCCCGCGGCCCCGCCCCGAACCCACAAACAGTTGTCCACCCATGTGCTCGAGTGTGCTTTTCTTGATATCGGGCTCGAGGTTTCTCATGTACGCATAGTCGGCATCGGTGCCGTCGGGCCGGTTCGCCGCCGAGGGCAGATCACCGACATTGGAGCAAGTGACCGGAAGGTTAACACCACCTGCCGCCATTGCTAGCCTCCTGTTCACCCACCTCGGCATCAGCCCTGCCAGTGGGAGTGTCGCCACAATCTCGTCGTTGGAGTTCTCCATCGCTGCGAGGATTGCTTGCGTGATCTTGATGTGCATTTCCCCGAGGTCCGTCGCCGCGTGCGTTGGGTCGACTGTGACCTCGACTACCGTGAGCGCATTGCCACGGGTATCGTCTTCGGTCCGTAGCGTTACCGGAAATCGTAACGTGACTGTTCCGTCGTCATGAACACGCCCCACCCTCACCGCGAGTCTGCACGCGACTCCTGCCACAAGCGAGTTACTGCTTGCGCCAAGGCTTTTCGCGCGAGCATCCCATTCCGCTAGGTCGATATATGCGGTCAGGGCAGGCACCTCTACCACCTGATCGTCGCTGACCGTCCTCGGGGAACGTGGTGCCACTTTGATCGATGATGTGAATCCTTTGCGGTCGCTCCGGGCCCTTCGAGCCAGGGCGGCCAACGCCTGCGCTATGTCGGGCAGTTCTTTGACGGTTTGTTGAAGATCCTCACGCAGCGCCCGCCTGAGGGTGCGCGATCCCGGCGGCGGGTAGCCCAGATTGTGCGTCCTGCCCTCGGCAGCATCGATTATCGCCTGGCCGAACCCGACCGCGTCGACGATCGTATGCGAAGCCACCAGACTTACCGCGGTCCCGCCCTCCTCGAGCGGAAGCACCCCGAGATGCCAGCCGGGTCCCCACTCCGGATCAATGGGTAGGCGCGCTCGCTCGTCGGCCCATGCGCTCACCTCGGCGCGTCGCCGCGGCGTTGCGGCGATATCGATGTCCTCCGACGCCGGAGACAAGACCCAGCGATCACGCGCGAACGGTAACGGAGACCGTTCGATCCTGCGTCCCAACAACCCGCATCCAAGATTGCGGTGAAAACGCCGTAACCCATCAACATTGACGGCACGGTCATATATCCACGTGACCTGAATCAGCGCGCCGTGAAGCGCTCGCAGCGCGAGAAATGACGCCTGATCCACGTGTGCGAGCCTATTGTCTACCGGCTTATCGCTCCGCGTGCTGACCTCAGCCGCTGGGACCGCAGGCGCAACAGTGTCGGTTAGCAGGTCGGCCAGGTGGGCGGCGAGCGTGGTGGGGGTGGGGTGGTCGAGGGCCACGGTTATTGGCAGGGCGAGGCCGGTGCGTTGGTTGAGGGTGTTGCGTAGTTCCAGGGCGGTCAGTGAGTCGATGCCGAGGTCTTTGAAGGGGCGGTCGGGCTCGAGGGCGGCCGGGTCGGGGTGCGCCAACACGGCAGCAGTGGTGGCGGTGACCATCGCGGTGAGGGTGTCAAGCCGTTGTCGGGGCGTTTGGGTGGCCAACGTGGCGGCCAGTGTGCGGGGGCTGGCGGTGGCGGCTTGGCGGCGGCCGGTGGTCAGGGCGGACAGGATCGGGTCCAACGTGTTGTGGCGTGCCCGGCGGGTCAACGCGCCGGTGTTGAACGGGCTGGCCAGCAGGTTGGGCCGCTGACTGGTGAGTGCGGCGTCGAACAGGGCCAGCCCGTGCTCACTGGTAATGGGGGTTAGGCCGGTGCTGGTCAGGCGGGTCAGATCGGCCGTGTTGAGGTGGGCGGTCATGCCGGACGGGGTTTGCCAGTAGCCCCAGGCCACACTGGTGGCCCGGCGCTGGGTGTGATCGCGGTGGCGGGCCAGCGCGTCCAGGAATGCGTTGGCGGCCGCGTAGTTGGCCTGCCCGGGGCCACCCAGTATTCCCGCGGCCGAGGAGAACAAGACGAACGCGGCCAGGTCGCGCTCGGCGGTGAGCTGATGCAGATGCCAGGCGGAGTCGGCCTTGGCGACCAAGACCGCATCGAGTTGCTGAGCACTCAGTTCGGTCACCACGGCGTCATCCAGGACGCCGGCGGCGTGGATGACCGCGGTCAACGGGTGGCTGGCGGGGATGGTGTCAAGTGCTGCGGCCAGCTCGGCGGGGTTGCTGGTGTCGCACGCGGCGATAGCGACTTGGGCGCCCAGCGCGGCCAAACGTTGTTGCAGTTCGCCGGCCCCGGGAGCGTCGGGCCCGCTGCGAGACACCAGCAGCAGATGCTCGATGCCATAGTGGGTGACCAGATGTTCGGCGAACATCGCGCCCAGCATCCCGGTACCACCGGTGATCAGCACCGTGCCCTCGGGATCCAACACCGCGGGGGGAATCAGGACGATCTTTCCGGTATGGCGGGCTTGGCTCATGTCGCGGAAGGCTTGGGGGGCGTTCAGCAGGCCGTAGCTGGTGGTGGGCAGCGGCTTAAGGACACCGGCGGCAAACATCTGAGTCAGGGCAGCCCATGCTGGCTGCAGGGATTCCGCTGACGCGCTGGACAGATCGTAGGCCTGATAGTCGACTCCGGGATGGGATGCGGCGACGTCGCCGGGCTGCCGGATGTCGGTCTTGCCGATCTCGATGAAACTGCCCCCGCGTGGCAGCAGTTGCAGCGAAGCATCGACGAAATCTCCGGCAAGGCTGTTGAGCACGACGTCCATGCCCTGCCCATCGGTGGCGCTCTTGAAGGTGTCGACGAAATCCAGCGTGCGCGACGAGGCGATGTGCCTGGGGTCGACCCCCAGATCGTTGAGCACGTGATGTTTGTTCGGGTGGGCGGTGGCGAAAACCTCAGCACCCAGGTGGCGAGCGATCTGGATGGCGGCCTGACCGACACCTCCAGCGCCGGCGTGGATGAGCACCCGCTGCCCAGCCGATAGCCCGGCGATCTCGACCAAAGCGATGTAGGCGGTCAAAAACACTATCGGCGCGGATGCGGCCTGGGTAAACGACCATCCAGCCGGGACGGGTACCACCATGCGCTCATCGGTGATCGCGGTGGGCGCGAACGCGTTGTGGGGGAAAAGGCCCATCACCGCATCACCGCGACGCAGCGATGTCCCGGGGGCAGCGTCGAGGACGACCCCGGCCGCTTCGCTACCCATGCCTTCATCGGTGATGGCGCCCAACGCCACGACCACATCACGGAAGTTCAGCCCGGCGGCCCCGACCTGAATGCGGATCTGCCCCGGGGCCAACGTGGTGGGGGGGTCGGTGGGGAGCAGGGTCAGGTTGGTCAAGTCACCTTTACGGGTGGTGCCCAACTGCCAGTCGGGGGCATCCGATGGGGTCAGGGTCGGGGTGCGGGCCAGGCGGGGGATGTGAACAACACCGTCGCGCAGCGCCAGCTGCGGCTCGCCGGCCGGTCGCGCCGACGCGATGGCCAGCAGGTTGTCCTCGGTGGCGGCGGTGTTATCGGTGTCGAGCAGAATGATGCGGTCGGGGTGCTCGGCTTGGGCGGTGTGTATCAGCGCCCACACCGCGGCATGCGCCAGATCCGGGACACCGTCATAAGCGCTGACGCTGACCGCGCGACGGGTGACGATCATCAGCTGGGTGTTGGCGGTGTCGGGCCGGGCCAGCCAGCTCTGAAGCTGGGCCAAAACGTGGCGGGTCAGGGCATGCACTCGCCGCAGCGGATCAGCCTCCGCTCCTGCCTGCTCCTCAGGTCGGGGTAGCGGCCAGATCACCAGGTCCGGGCATGGGGTCAAGGTGGCCAGGTCGTTGTGGATCGTGCCGTTGGACAGGCTGGCCGGCAGGTGCTCGGGTGAATCGGTGCATACCGCCCACGCCGGTGGTTGGGCCGCCGACGGACCGGGCAGATCGAGCACCGATGGCCAGGTCAGCTCGAACAAGCTGTCGGATAGCCCGGCCATCGAAGTCGGCCGACCGATCTGGTCGGAGACAGCTCGTAAAGTCAACGCGCTGATGGTGATCACCGGTGCGCCGGTGGGGTCGGTGGCGTGCAGCTCAAACGTGTCCTCGCCGGTGCGGGTCAGCTGGACATGCAGCTGGGTGGCCGCGGTGGCATACAGGGTGACCCCGCTAAACGCGTACGGAACCCGCAGCACCGCCGAGTCGGCCTCGCCGGTGCGGTCCAACACGGACGCCAACGGGTGCAGGGCGGCGTCCAGGAGGGCGGGATGGATACCGTAGCCGGTGACATCGGTGCCGGCGGGCAACGCCACCTCGGCGTATACGACCTCGGGCCGGGCGGGGTCGGTGCCGATACCCTGGACCGACCGGAACAGACCGCCGTAGCGGTAACCCCGCTGGGCCAGCCGTTCGTAGAAGTCGTCCTGGTCGAGGGCCTCGATTCCCGGCGCCGGCATGAACGGGGGGCCGGCGGCAAGCTGATCAGCGCTCAGCGCACCGCTGGCGTGCAAGGTCCACGCGGCGGGATGCTGGCCACCGGTGCGCGAGTGCACGCTAAACGGGCGCCGCCCTTGCTGATCGAGCGGCTGCACCAGGATCTGCAGATCGGTCGGCGCCTGCTCCGACAAAATCAGGGCGGTATGCAGGATCAGCTCATCGATCACCGGGCAGCCGGCCAACTCACCGGCCCGCAGGATCACCTCGATGAACCCCGTCGCCGGGAACACCACGGTGTCGTTGACTTGGTGGCCGACCAGCCAGCCCTGGGTGCTCGGTGATAGCCGCCCGCTGACCATGACCTGGTCTTGGTCGGCCAGTTCGGCGACCGCGCCCAACAAGGGATGTTCTGCACGGTCCAGGCCGAGCCCGGATGCGTCGCCGGTCGAGGTGGGGGCCAGCCAGTAGCGGCGGTGCTCGAAAGGGTAGGTGGGCAGCCCAACGGTGCGGGCGCGGGGATACAGGGCCGACCACGACGGGCTATGGCCGTGATTGTGCAGCTGGGCGAACGCGGTAGCCAGGCTGTCGTGGTCGGGCCGGTCCCGGTGCAACGTGATGACCACCGCCGACTGGGTCCGCCCCGCGGCCTGGGCCAAGGTGTCGGTGATCGCTGGGGCCAATACCGGATGCGGGGACAACTCCACAAACGTGCACTCACCGGCGGCCAGACGCTCGACCACACGGTCATGGAACCGGACCGGCTCGCGCAGGTTGCGATACCAGTAGTCGGCGTTCATGGTGGTGGTGTCGAGAGGATCGGCCGAAAGCGCCTGTCCCACGGTGGAGTACAGCGGGATGCGCGCGGGCGCCGGAGTCAGGTCGGCCAGCTCGGCCAGGAGGCGCTCACGTGCTGGTTCGACCTGAGCGGAGTGCGAGGCGTAATCGACGGCGATCTGCCGGATGTGGATGCCGTCACGATCGCAGGCTGCGGTGAACTGCTCCAGCGCGGCGGGGTCGCCGCTGATGATGGTGTGTGACGGGCCGTTGATCGCGGCGATGCTTAACGCTTCGCCCCAGGGTTGCAGGTGTGGGCGCAGTTGCTCGGCGTCCAGCAGGACCGACGCCATACCACCGGCACCACGCAGGGAGCTCAGCGCTTGACTGCGCAGTGCCACCACCTTGGCGGCCTCAGACAAGGGAAGCACCCCGGCGATATACGCCGCGGCGATCTCTCCCTGGGAGTGGCCGATCACCGCGTCGGGAACGATGCCGTAGCTCCCCAACACCTCGGCCAGCGAAACCATCATCGTGAACAGCACAGGCTGAACCACATCCACTCGGTCCAGCGCCGGGGCCGCCGAGTCCTGACACAAGACGTCGCGCACCGACCAGTCGGTGAAGGGACGCAGCGCCTCGTCACAGGCATCGACAGTGTCGGCGAAGACGCGGTGGTGTTCGTAGAGCTCGCGGCCCATGCCCGGGTACTGGGCGCCCTGGCCGGGTAAGACGAACACGGTCTTACCGCGAAGGTGCGCCAGGTAATGGTGTTGGGTCAGCTGCGGGTGGGGTTGGCCGGTGCGCAGGGCATGGAGAGCGTCCAGCAGGTCTTCGCGCGGATCGGCGGTGGCGACCGACGCGGTGATCACTGCCCGGTGGGAGTGATGTGTGCGGGTGGAGCCGAGGCTGTAGGCCACATCGGTGAGATCCAGGTCGGGATGGCAGACCAGGTGTTGGTGCAGCCGGTCGGCCTGTGCGCGCAACGCTGCGGGGGTGTGCGCCGAAACCGGCCAGATCGGCAGCGCAAACTCGACACCGTGATCGGTTCGCTCAGCCGGTTCGGCCGCCGGGGTGGGGGCTTGTTGCAGGATCAGGTGCGCGTTGGTGCCGCTGATCCCAAACGAGGACACCGCCGCGGTGCGGGGATGATCGGTGTCCGGCCAGGGCACCGGCTCGGTGAGTAGGCGGACAGTGCCGGCTGACCAGTCGATGTGCGGGCTGGGGCGATCGACGTTCAGGGTCGGGGGCAAACTGTCGTGGTTGAGGGCCTCGATCATTTTGATCATTCCGGCGACACCGGCGGCGGCCTGGGTGTGGCCGATGTTGGATTTGATCGATCCCAGCCACAGTGGGTGCTCTGCCTTATGCGCGGCGCCGTAGGTGGCGATCAGGGCGCCGGCCTCGATCGGGTCGCCCAGGGTGGTGCCGGTGCCGTGGGCCTCGACAACATCAACCTGATCAAGCCCGATACCGGCGTTGGCTGCGGCTTGGGCTGATGACGCGTTGTTGGGCGGGCCCGTTGGGGGCGGTCAAACCATTAGAGGCACCATCCTGGTTGATCGCCGATCCCGCGATGACCGCCAACACCGGGTGGTTGTTGCGGTGGGCATCGCTGAGCCGTTCCAGGACCAGCACCGCGGCCCCTTCGCCCCAACCCGTCCCATCAGCGTTGGCGGAGAACGCTTTACAACGCCCATCAGCAGCCAGCCCGCGTTGCCGCGCGAACTCGGTGAACACCGATGGTGTGGTCATCACCGTCACACCACCGGCGAGGGCAAGAGCCGACTCGCCGTTGCGCAGGGACTGACACGCCAAATGCGTGGCCACCAAGGATGACGAGCAGGCTGTGTCGACGGTAATAGCGGGGCCCTGCAAACCCAACGCATACGCGACACGCCCGGAGGCCACACTGGTGGACAGACCCGTTAGGGCGTATCCCTCCACACCATCAGAACCGCCCGCGCCGTAGGCTTGTGACCACGCTCCGACGAACACCCCGGTCTCAGAGCGCACCAAACCGGCCGGATCGATTCGGGCGGTTTCCAATGCTTCCCAGCACACCTCCAGCAGCAACCGCTGCTGAGGATCCATGGTTTGGGCCTCGCGCGCCGAGATCCCGAAAAACTCCGCGTCAAACTCGGCGGCATCCGCCACAAACGCTCCTGCGCGGGTGTAGGTCTTGCCCACCGCATCGGGATCGGGATCAAACAGATCCGCCAGGTTCCAGCCACGGTCGGCCGGAAACTCCCCGACCGCGTCGGTGCCACCGGACACCAGATCCCACAACGCCGCCGCCGAATCCACCCCGCCGGGAAACCGACACGCCATCCCCACCACTGCTACCGGCTCGTCCGTCTGCGCCCGCGGCGCCACCGTCGACGCCACCGGCGCAGCCGACTCAACCGATCCGCTGAGTTGCTGGCCCAGATAGGTGGCCAACGCGGCCGGGGTCGGGTAGTCGAAGGCCAGGGCCGGCGACAATGCCAGCTCGGTGCCGGCTTTCAGCCGGTCAACGAACTCGTTGATTTTCACCGAGTCAAAACCCAGTTCCTGAAACGCGCGCTCGGGGTCGATGTAGTCGGGGCTGGGGTAGCCCAACACCGTTGCCGCCTCCGAGCACACCATCCCCTCCAGCAGGTCATGTTGCTGCTGGCGGAGTGCGCGAAGGCGTTGGGCTAATCCCGAACCGGCCTCGACGCCCGCACCGTTGTCATCGACTACGCGCCGCGCCGGCCGGCGGATGTGCGCGTCTAAGCGGGTGAACTCATCGTGCAGGTACCGATGCAGGCATTCCCTTCGCCTGACCTTGCCACTTGTGGTGAGGGGAATCGAACCTGGTTCAACCAGAACAAGATCCGCCACACTCAGACCGTGCGACTTCGATATCGCAATGGTGACTTCACGCCTGACGGTAGCTATCCTGTCGGCCGCGGCCTCTTCGGATTCGTCCATCTTCTTGAGTTCGATAATGGCGACGAGGGTCTCAACGCCGTCGGCGTCCGGAACGGCTATCGCCACGGAGCGGCTACGTGTGACCTCCTTGATCGTCGCCTCGATGTCATCGGGAGAGTGGTTGCGCCCATAGACGATCAGAAGATCCTTGATGCGGCCGATGATGAACAGCTCGCCGTCGGCGAGGAAGCCCAAATCTCCGGTCCTTAGCCAAGGCCCTGCCGGCGTGCCCGCCGAAGGATCGACAAGCGTTGCGCCGAAAGTGTTTTCAGTCTCTTGAGGTTTCTGCCAATAGCCACTGGCGACGTTGTCGCCATGCACCCAGATCTCACCGACCGTTCCGTCCGGATGCTCGGTACTGGTCTCAGGGTCAACGACACGCACCGACGGCGAGCGCGAAACGCCGTAACTGACCAGCGATGTACCTTCCCCGGTTGGGCACCGCTTCGCCTTGCCGGCGGTCAGTTCGTCGGATTCAAAAGATGCGATGACCGGTGGTTCACCCGATTCGCGGGTCGCCACGTAAATCATGGCTTCCGCGAGCCCATAGGAGGGCCTTAACGTCTCGGGGCGAAGATTGAAGGGGGCGAACCGCTCAGCGAAACGCCGCAGCGTCGCGGGTTGCACGCGTTCGGCGCCATTGGCGATGGCGTGCACGCCGCCGAGGTCAAGCCCGGCCAGGTCGTCATCCGATGTTTTCCGTGCCGCCAAATCGAAAGCGACGTTCGGGCCTGCCGACAATGCGTGAGGGCTGGTTGCCAGCAACTGCATCCACCGCGCCGGCCGCTGCAGGAACGCCACCGGGCTCGCGAGCACGCAGTGAAATCCTTCGAGAATCGGCAAGACGACTCCCTGTGCCAAACCCATATCGTGATACAGGGGCAGCCACGTCACCACAGTGGCGCCCGGCGGAGCAACCCCTCCGGACTCGCGGTAAAAGTCGGACATGTACTGTTCGACATTGGCCTGAATGTTTTTGTGCGAGACCATGACTCCCGCCGGCGTACGCGTCGACCCGGAAGTGTATTGCAGATGCGCGATGCTTGAGAAACTATCGGCCTCGTCGGCGAGCCCTTTCCCGGAGCCAGGGTCCAGCAAATCAACTTCGATGACCGATGGCGCACACTCACCGGGGTTCGACTTGACGCAGTCGGCGACGATGCCTGCGATAGAGGATGTCGTGAGAATGGCAGCAGGCGACGCGTCACGAAGGACCGAAATGACGCGCTCATCGGCGACGCCACCCAGCGGAACCGACAACGGAACTGCGATCTGACCGGCCTGTAATGCGCCGAGAAACGCAACGATGTAGTCAAGTCCTTGCGGCGCCACTATCACGGCGCGGTCACCGGTTGACCCGCGAGCTTTGAGTTCCTGTGCGACATCCAGCGTTCGCCCGTACAGCTGCGACCACGTCAGGGTTTCCCTAACGCCCGCCCAATCCTGGTCGTAGTCAACAAATGTGTACGCTGTCTCGTCGGGCTGCAGATTGGCACGTTCCCGCAGCACAGCGGGAATGGAAGACTCAACCACAGCTTGACATCTCCGATCATATAGCTGGGCGACTTGTGCGTACGTTCGATAATCAAGCCGCAGTGTAGCCGTGTGAAGCATCCCGGGTTTCATGCACCCTCGGGGTTCTGTGAGCCGGCCGGTTGGTCGGTCACGTGTTGGGAATAGTACTGGGCTTCGGCTTCGGCGGGTGGGACTCGGCCGAGGCGGTGCCGCGATTGCGGACGGCCTCAATCGGCCCGCAAGCCGCTAATGCCATGGTGTGCGCCGGTGGATGTTTGAGGGCAAAGGGCAACCCTTGCCAAATCAACGCTGCGCCGTCGGGTGGCGGTGCGTAGCGAAAGTGTCAGCGCCCTGATTCGGCTGCCGCACGGTAACTGCGGACAGCCAGTGGCCCGACCACTGCGGCCAGACCAACAGCCCACATCAAGCTCAGCAGCAGCGGCCGCAGCGCGGGACCTCCTTGGGCAAGCCCACGCATGAACGCAATCGTCGGCGCCATCGGCTGGAGCTCGATCACCGGCCGCACCCACGACGGCAACAATTCGACAGGAGGAACACCAGCGCTGGAGAACACCAAGGCGATGCACGGAGCCCCTAGCCAGAAGAGCACGGTACTGCTCTTCGAGCGCGCCGCGATCCCTATTACTGCGGTCGAGAAGATGACAACTACGAACACCGGCACCAATACGAACGGGATCACAGCAAGCCAGCCGCCCTCGAAGCGAAGTCCAAGCCCAACGCCAACTGCTGTGATCAGTACGGCACCCACCAACGTACGCGCAGCTTCGGCCAGCAACCTGCCGGTCAGGGCGCTAGCCCGGTTCACCGGCAACGCCCACAATTGGCTGAGCAGACCGCTCTCGCGTTCGGCGCGAATGGTCAGGCCAGCTGCGAGCGACCCGAACATCGCACCGGCCACCGCACACATCGGCACCAAGCCGTACAGACTGTCCGTGCCGGTGACCCTCACTATCGACTTGCCGACCAGGAGTTTGTAGGTAATCAGCAGAAAGGTCGGGAACAGCAGAGCCTGGATCGACACCGTCGGCGCGCGCCGCCAGTCGGTGAGTAGCCGGCCCGCGAACAACAGACTTTCGACGGCCAAAGAGCTCCGGAGCGGCGCGTTCGCGGTCATTGCGTCCGCCTCTGCATCCGCACCGCGACCGCACCGAACACCACCAGCAGCCCAAGGCACCATGCCAAGCTAGTCGCCAGATTGCTGATCACGACATGGCCGGTGGCGAACCCGCGCAGGGTTTCCGTCACCTGTGAAACAGGCTGGTAGCGCACGAACGGATGCAGCCAGTCAGGGAACGAATCGACCGGCGCCATGCCGGTGGACAGCATGACCAGCAGCATTTGGGGAACCAAAAGCAACTGACTGGACGCCCCGCTTTTCCCGATCCCAGCCTCTGCGACGCTAGCCCCTACTGCATCGGCAGCGAGCGATAGTGCCAGCGTCAATGTGAGGACAAGAACGGCGAAAGCCACCGCGTAGAAGAATCCGCCGACTAGTCGGAAGCCGAACACGTACCCGACGGCGAGGGCGACGAGCAGGGCGAGGGCACCGCGCAGGAGGCAGTACAACATGTGAGCGATCAGCGGTACCACCGCGGATATGGGAAGTGTGCGGAGCCGAACCCCGAAGTCCGACTGCCGGTCGCGGGCAGCCCGGTCAACGGTTGTCAGCGCGCCGAGAAAAATTACCTGGACGATGATGACCGGTAGGAGGTACTGGGGGTAGCTCATCTGACCGGTGTCGATCACATTGCGCAGCGCGAAGTTGAAGACGACGAAGAAACCGGCGGGCGCCACAATCGCGAATGGCAGATCGTCGCGCAGCGAGCCGAGCACCATGCGCTCGCTCAGAGCAGCAAGCGCGGTCATGTCGTGACACTGCCCGTGAGGTGCAGAAATGCCTCGTCCAGGGACGGCTTGCGCAGCCCTATGTCGACTAGCTCAACGCCAAGCTGGTCGACGCGACGAAGCACCTCACTGAGCGTCGCGATGCCATTGGGCGCCAGCACCGACACAGTGTTCGCATCCTGATCGGCTTGGGCGCCGTCGAGATCGGCGACCACGGCGAAGATCTTGGACAGGTCGGCCGGATTGACAGGACTCATCGTGCAGTAGTCGAATCCCGCGCGGCGCTTGAGGTCTTCAGCAGTCCCGCTGGCGATAACACGACCGTGATCGATGAGGACGATCGAATCGCTGAGCAGGTCTGCTTCTTCGAGATACTGCGTCGTGAGCAGGACCGTGACACCCTGGGCTGACAACGAAGACACCAGATCCCACACGTCGCGGCGGCTACGGGGGTCCAACCCGGTTGTCGGCTCGTCGAGAAAAAGCACTTTCGGCGGAACCACTAGTGCGGCGGCGATATCGATGCGGCGCCGCATGCCAACCGAATAGGTGTCCACCCGCCGATCGGCGGCGTGCGACATATCGAACTGATGGATCAAAGCGTCGGCTCGCAGTTGCGCATGTTTGCGCCGCATTCCCCGCAGCCGGCCGAACAGCACCAGGTTCTCCCGCCCGGTGAGCTGCCAATCGAGCGCGGCCAGCTGTCCGGTAGTCCCGATGCTTCTGCGTACCTGAGCGGGGTGTCGTACGACGTCGTACCCGGCCACAATTGCTTGGCCAGAGGTGGGCCGGAGCAACGTGGACAAGATCTTGATCGTGGTCGTCTTACCAGCGCCGTTATGACCGAGCAGACCGCAGACCGACCCCGCGGGAACTGAAAAGCTCACGTCTTGCAATGCGTGTATTGTCCCGCCGAACGTCTTGGCTACGCCGTCTAGCTCGATCACGAATACAGACAATACCGTGGGTTAGAGGGGCTTTCGAATGAACCGGCTCAGATCTCGTGACGACGACTTCGGATGCATCTCAGTGAGCACCTCGCCGTGGAACATCTGCCGGTGAAGTTCGCATTGGCATTGCGCGGAATCACCGCGACGTCCAACCCGGGAGGTCCCCGGCTGGGGCCAAAGCTGAATATTACGAGCGCGGGTCGTCGCGACTAGTATCTTCGCGCTGCGCCAGCCTCATCGAGTTGGTCGAGTCGGCTGGGGCGCCGATGATCCCGACGGCCCGCCGTCGCCGATCAGCCAACACGCTTGAGGCGGGCGAAATTTTCCACACGATCAGCAGCAGCCGCAACGCTCTCGGCGGGTTCGGTCATCCGGCTGGCGATCTCGCGGGCCCGGGCGACGTATTGCGGGGCCAGGATGGTACGGAGGTCCGCGACCAGCGATTTCTCGGTAGTGCTCGAAAAGCGCCGGGCGGTGCCTACCTTCAGCCGTTTGACCGCAGCTCCCCATATCAGCTGAACGTCCGCCATCCAGAGGATCAACGTGGGGACTCCGGCGCGCAGCCCTGCGGCCGTGGTGCCGGCGCCACCGTGGTGCACGAGCGCGCGGCAGGCAGGAAAGATGGCCGCGTAATTCACCGCACCCACCACCTTGACATGCTCGAAATGCGGGACGTCGGTGAAGTCGGTCCAGCCGGCGCATACCAATGCCCGCTCCCCTAACTGCGCGCAGGCTGCGCCGATCATCGCGATCATGTCGGCCGGAGACTCGACCGGGATGCTGCCAAACCCGAAGCAAATCGGCGGCGTCCCCGCGGCAATCCACGATGCCACCTCCTCATCGGCATCCGTTGGCAACTCCATCGTCAACGTGCCGACAAAGGGCCGCTGGCCATCCCATTTCGCCCACTCGGCCGCCAACCCGGGAAAACACACCTCGTCGTAGGCCTGGATCTCCAGCGCACCACGTTCCGCGATCCGTCGCGGCACGGGTCCTTTTGCCTTCGGCAGGCCCAGTTCACGACGCTGGGCGTCCTGAACCTTCTTCACCCCGCGCCAGACCAGCCACTCGAACGCCGTCATCGCCGAGCGGATCAACGGCGCCGGCAGGTTCGGAATGAGCTGGCCGTTGACCCGTATCGGAAACCACAGCAGCGTGGCCAACGGAATGTCGCGATATTCCGCGACGTTGGCCGCGAGTTCCTCGTAACTCACGCCGGTGATCAGAAGGTCGGCCCCGTCCAACAGTGACGTCAGCATCGTGCTCATCTCCCCCCAACACCGAATGCCGGGCTCGCGAGCTTCACGCAAAAACTCCCTCACGTCCCGGACCCGCCAGAAGTTCCGGAAGAAAAATCCCCAGAAGTCGCGCGTGTCTTCCAGCCACGCCCGCGTATCCGGCCCGTAGGCCACCGCCGCAAGCCCAGCCGACTCGGCGAAGCCGACCAGGTCAGGCGGGACGGCCATAAGCACGTCGTGCCCTCGGCGCAGCAGCTCGCACCCGACCGCGACGCCGGGCTCGACATCGCCGCGAGTTCCATAGAACGCCAGCACAAATTTCATCGAGAATCCGAGCCTTTCACTTCCCTTAAGCACTATGCGAAATGCAAGCGTGAGCTGCGCCGAGCTGCATTCCGATCATTGTCTTAGCATCCGCCGGTCGGTCTAGGCCCACGTCCCCCTGGGCCGGTGAGCCAGTGCGAGGACCTCGGGGCTCGACTTCACCGCGAACGTCGGCATGAGCCAGGTGAGCTTGCGGCGGCGTTCGAAATCCTCAAACGCCATCCGGAAACCACGTTCAGTCGCCCTATACGCCTCGTATACGCGATCCAGTTCAGATGCATCCCTGGGTTCGTCCCGCGCGGCAGCGGCGACCGCTTCGTAGGCCGCGGATATCCGATCCGCCCCGAGGGGCTCTGCAACCGGGTCGCGGTGTCGGTGGTGCCGAAGATTCGGTGAAGCAGGCCAACCCTGCACCGTCGGTACCGCTGTTCGGAAAGCGGTTCGAAGTTAGACAAGGCGACATCATAAGGGGCGGCCGTGACTGACGAGATCGATTCGGACGGCAGGCATCCGGGTTCGACAAACGCACCGGCACAAAAACTGCCGAGCCGCGAACAGCTGTAAATAGTCCAGGTAACCGGAGGCGGTTTGGACACCGATGTAAAGTCTCGTACCCCGGCGCCGTCGACCACGGCTGGGGTCTCGGCTATATATAAGAGGCCGAGCTGGAACACCGGATCGGCTACGCTGAGCGCCTGTGGCGAGGTGTGGGCACAACTCGGCGTCACGAGCGAATACGCCAGATGAGTCATTGCAGCTCGCTTGGCTGGCCCCGTTCGCGCCGAAGCGGACGTTGAAGCGGGCGGTCGACCTGGCGTCCGCCGACCCCGATCGCCCCGTGGTTTGTTCTAACCTCGGCGACGTCGGCTCGGTGGTGGGCTGGCTCGATGGCACCCACTGCGACTTGGGCTATGCACGGGGGACCAGGCAACACGCAACGCGACAATCGCTTGAGCGAGCGGGCGGGCAACTGCAACTGCTGTCTTTCCGCACGCCGGTGCTCGGCAAGATTTTCATCCACGTCCTCGCCTACCAACCGGGCGCCGAGAACACAAGGCCCGCTTTGCGTGAGCTGGCTGCGCACACGCTGGCTGAGTTCGGCCTGACTGGCGAGATCGACTAACGAATCGTCCCCGTGCGGCCTCAACGCGCGACAAAGCCAGCCGCCGCATACCTCCGCCGCACTCCAACTACTGAGGCTGTTACTGAGGCCGCTTCGGGAAGCCATCTGAGAACTTCGTGAAAATCCCGGACGGACCCTGAAATCCCGGACGGACCCTGTCGGCCTCCATTATGGTTTGGAACCGTTGTTGAATTGGTGTCGGATAGGGTGGTGTGGTGGTCGAAGGCAGTGTGCGCGACGTTGGGTCAGCCCGGTCCGATGTCGCCATCGCGGGCCGCCAAGACGCTAGCCAACGGTCTGGCCGCCGACCTATTCTTCTACGACGCGCTCGCCAACCTTCACCTGCATCTCGAGCACAAGGTGAATCTGGAAAGAGTCGTCGAAATCGTGGATTTGCGATTTTCAGATTTCTGAGGCGGCTGTGGATTCCACTGGTCGTGCTGGCCGTGATCGGCGCCGGAGGATTGACTGTGTCGCGGCTGCACGGCATCTTCGGCTCTGAGAAACGCTCGTCGTATGCCGACACCAGAATCGACAACACCACGCCTTCCAACCCCAAGCACCTGAGATACGAGGTCTTCGGACCACCAGGGACGGTGGCCGAGATCAGCTATTTCGGCGACAATGGTGACCCGCAACATGTTGAGGGAGTAAGCCTGCCGTGGTCGTTGGAGTTCGCGATCACCGGGGCGGCGTCCATCGGAAGTATCGCGGCACAGGGTGATAGTGACAGTATCGGCTGCCGCATCTTAGTGGACGGCGTGGTCAAGGCCGAGAAGGTCACGCACGAAGTGAGCGCCTTTACCTCCTGCCTGCTTAAGGCCGCATGAGTAACCATCAGCTGCACAACGGTGCGCCATTCGTGGCGCGGACGATCCATCGATTTTCGGTGCCCATCATCTTGGCGTGGTTGGCGATCGTTGTCATCGTGAGTATCGGCGTCCCCTCATTGGAGCAGGTCGAAAAAGCGCACTCACGATCACTGAATTCCAACGATGCGCCGTCGTCCAAGGCGGCAAAGCGCATGGGTGAGGACTTCAAGGAATCTAATTCCGACAGTGGGGTAATGATCCTCTTGGAGGGTCAGCAACCCCTCGCCGATGATGCTCACAGGTTTTACGATCGTTTGATTCGTCAACTGGAAGACGATCCGAAGCATGTGCAACACATCCAGAATTTCTGGGGCGATCCACTCACCAGGGGCGCCGGGCAAAGCGCCGATGGTAAGGCCGCATATGTGCAAGTGAACCTCGCCGGCAAACCGGGTTCGACCTTGGCGAACGAATCGACCGAAGCCGTCCAGGACATTGTGAAGCGGACGCCGGCGCCGCCGGGGGTCACGGCGTATGTCACCGGCCAGGCGGCGATCATCGCGGATATGGGCCACAGTGGCGACAGGACGATCTACACAATCACGGCGGTGAGCATCGCGGTGATCTTCATTACGTTGCTCCTCGTCTATCGTTCGGTTGTTACCGTAATTCTTTTGCTGCTGATGGTCGGGATAGAATTACTGGTGGCTCGGGGGTTCGTTGCATTCCTCGGCGACCACGAGATCCTTGGTCTTACAACCTTCGCTGTTAATCTGCTGGTATCCCTCGGGATCGCGGCTGGAACCGACTATGGGATATTCTTCATCGGGCGGTATCAGGAGGCACGTCAGGCCGGCGAGAGTCGGGAAACGGCTTTCTACACCACATATCACGGGGTGGCTAAGGTTGTCTTGGCCTCCGGTGTGACGATCGCCGGAGCGGTTTTCTGCCTCAGCTTTACCAGGCTGCCCACGTTTCAAGCCCTGGGCGTTCCTTGCGCGGTGGGCGTATTAGTTGCGGTTGCGGTCGCGCTCACGCTGGTTCCCTCGGTTATTAACGTCGGAGGCCGTTTGGGTCTTTTTGATCCCAAACGGAAGATCAAGTTCCGTGGATGGCGGCGAATAGGAACGGCGATCGTTCGGTGGCCCGCGCCCATTCTCGTCGCAACATTAGCAGTCGCACTTATCGGGCTGTTGACGCTGCCCGGATACAAACCCAGCTACAACGACATGAACTATATCCCCAAAGATATTCCCAGCCAGCTGGGAATAGCGGCCGCACAGCGGCATTTTCCCCAGTCGGCAATGATGGCGCCCGAGATCCTGTTGGTCGAGGCCGATCACGATCTACGCAATCCGGCGGATTTTCTGGTATTGAACAAACTGGCCAAGGCCATCCTCGCTGTTCCGGGTATTTCCAGGGTGCAAGCCGTCACGCGACCCGAGGGAACCCCGCTCGACCACACGACGATACCGTATATGCTCAGCATGCAACAAGCTGGCCAGCAACAATTCATGCATTTTCAGAAAGAGCGCATGAACGACATGCTCAAGCAGGCCGACGCGCTGGAGGAAACGATCAACATCATGCAGCGCATGTATGGCCTGTTACAGCAGATGGTCGCCACGATGCATGACATGGTCGGCAAAACGCATGAAATGCAGGACATCACGAACGAGTTGCGGGATCACATTTCGGATTTCGAGGATTTCTGGAGGCCGATCCGCAGTTACTTCTACTGGGAAAAGCACTGCTACGATATCCCCATCTGCTTTTCGCTGAGATCCATTTTTGACGCACTCGACGGTGTTGACAGCCTTACCGATATGCTGCGCGATCTGGTAGCAGACCTCGACAAGATGGACGTCATCATGCCGCAGCTGCTCACCCAGTTCCCGGAGATGATCGCGATCATGCAGAGCATGCGGACGATGATGCTAACCATGCATAGCACCACGTCCGGGGTCTTCGGCCAGATGGACGACAATAGCAGTAATTCGACCGCCATGGGGAAGGCGTTCGACACCGCCAAAAACGACGATAGTTTCTACCTGCCGCCGGACATTTTCAAGAATTCGGACTTCAAACGAGTCATGAAAATATTCTTGTCGCCGGACGGGAAGGCCGTCCGTATGCTGATTTCGCAAAAGGGCGATCCCTCGTCGCCCGAGGGCCAATCGCGGGTCGACCCGATAAAAAGCGCGGCCGAGGAGGCGCTCAAGGGAACTCCGCTGGAAAACGCCAACATCTACCTCACCGGCACCGCAGCGGTGACGAAAGACCTAGTTGAAGCCTCTAAATACGATCTCATGATTGCGGGAATCGCTGCGCTCTGCCTTATTTTCATCATCATGCTGATCATGACGCGAAGTTTTATTGCCGCTCTGGTTATCGTAGGTACGGTGTTGCTTTCGCTGGGCGCGTCCTATGGGCTGTCCGTGCTGGTCTGGCAGTATTTACTCGGCATACAAATGCACTGGGTCGTGCTCGTGATGTCTGTTTTGGTACTTTTGGCGGTAGGGTCTGACTATAATTTGCTGCTGGTCTCCCGGATGAAAGAGGAAATAGGCGCAGGAATAAACACGGGCATCATTCGTGCGATGGGCGGTACCGGCAAGGTCGTGACGAACGCGGGCCTGGTGTTCGCGTTCACCATGGCGTCAATGATCGTCAGCGACCTGGTCAGCATCGGTCAAATCGGCACGACGATCGGTCTGGGCCTGCTGTTCGACACGTTGGTCGTGCGCGCGTTCATGACGCCGTCCATCGCCGCGCTGCTGGGACGTTGGTTCTGGTGGCCGCAACAAGTGCGCCCCCGCCCCGCCAGTGCATTACTTCGGCCCACCGGACCCCGTCCGGTGGTACGTGCCTTGTTGCTGAGACAGCAGTAGTAAGTGGCGGATTTCCAGGACGGGGCCGGCAACCGTGGGGAGCATCGTGGCGCAAGGCGATAGCGACAGCATTGGCTGCCGCTTCGTGGTGGACGGTGTGGTCAAAGCCCAGTCGATTGCGCACGAGGTGGACGCCTCTACCGTCTGCCTGTTGAAGGCCGCATGAGCACCGAACGCCCGCAGCTCCCCTTCATAGCGCGGACGATCCGCAAGCTTTCGGTGCTCATCATTCTGGCGTGGGTGGCGCTGACGCTGACTGTGACTTTCGGAGTTCCATGGCTGGAGACGGTCGGCCGAGAGCATTCCGTACCATTGGCTCCCCAAGACGCACCGGCGGTGCAGGCCATGCAGCGCATGGGCAGGGACTTCAAAGAGTCCGATTCGGACAGTTTCGCGATGCTCGTGCTGGAGGGGCAGCAACCGCTCGGGGACGACGCCCACGCGTACTACGACGGATTGATCCGTAAGTTAAAGGCCGACACCAAGCATGTCGAGCATGTGCAGGATTTGTGGGGAGATCGACTCACGGCGGCGGGCGCGCAAAGCCCGGATGGCAAGGCCGTATATGTGCAATTGAATCTGGCCGGTAACCAAGGCACGACCTTGGGCCAGGACTCCATTGCCGCAGTCCGGGACATCGTAGAGCGAACGCCGCCGCCTCCCGGTCTCCGGGCCTATGTCACCGGCCCGGCAGCGCTCGTTGCGGATATGCAGCGCAGTGGTGACAGATCCATTGTGAAGATAACCGTGATAGGCGCCGTGATCATCTTCGTGGTGCTGCTTTTTGTCTACCGTTCGATCTTCACCGTGGTTCCTCTGTTGGTCACGGTTGGGATCGAATTATTTGCGGCCCGGGGAATCGTCGCGTTTCTCGGCGATCACAATATTGTTGTACTCTCGACGTTCGCCATTAGTCTGCTGGTAGCCCTCGCGATGGCGGCCGGAACCGATTACGGGATATTCTTCTTCGGTCGATATCAAGAGGCCCGTCAGGCCGGCGAGGACCCGGAAACGGCCTACTACACCACCTACCGCGGGGTCGCTCCCGTTGTCTTGGGTTCCGGTTTGACGATCGCCGGTGCAATGTTGTGCCTGAGCTTTACCCGGATGCCCATGTTCCAGACCATGGGCTTGCCGTGCGCCGTGGGCATGATCGTCGCGGTCGCGGTCGCGCTCACACTGGTTCCGGCAGTACTGGCCGTCGGAAGTGGCTTCGGGCTATTCGACCCCAACCACAGGATCGGGGTCCGTCGATGGCGAGGGGTCGGCACGGCGATTGTCCGCTGGCCCGCGCCCATTCTCGTCGCGACATTAGCAGTCGCGCTGATCGGTCTTGTCACACTGCCGGGCTACAAAACGAGCTACAACGACCGGCTCTATCTACCTAAAGACATTCCAGCCAATGTGGGGTATGCGGCCGCTGATCGTCATTTCTCCCAAGCGCGAATGATGCCCGAAATTCTGATGATCGAATCAAATCACGATATGCGCAATCCAGCGGATTTCCTCGTGCTGCATAAACTAGCCAAGGGAATTTTCCGGGTTCCAGGAATTTCTCGGGTGCAGGGCATAACCCGGCCCGAGGGAACACCGATTGAACACACCTCGATACCTTTCCTGATCAGCATCCAAAACGCGGCCCAGCAACAAACTATGGAGTATATAAAACACAGCATAAATGACATACTCAAGATGGCCGACCTGATGGCCAGACAAATCGCGATCACGAAGCGCATGTACCAATTGCAGGGGCAGCTCACCGCCATTACGCACCACACGATCGGTGAGACAAAAGAAGTGGCTGCCATTGTGGAAGAGTTAAGAGGTCACATGTCGGATTTTGAAGATTTCTGGAGGCCAATCCGAAGTTACTTCTACTGGGAAAAACACTGCTACGATATCCCAATATGCTTTTCGTTGAGGTCGATATTTGACCTATTCGACGGTGTCGATGCGGTTACCGACAAGCTGCACGACCTCGTGAAGGATCTGGACACGATCGACGAGCTGCTGCCGCAGATGCTTGAGCAGTTCCCGCAGCTGATCGCGATCAGCGAGACCATGCGGACCATGATGCTGACCATGCACAGCACCATGTCTGGGACCTTCAGCCAGATGGACGAATCGAACCAGAACACAAACGCCATGGGGCAGGCGTTCGACGCGGCAAAGAACGACGATTCCTTCTATCTGCCTCCGGAGGTGTTCCAGAACCCGGACTTCCAGCGCGCGATGAGTTCCTTCCTGTCTCCCGACGGGAAAGCGGCTCGATTCATCATTTCGCATCGGGGCGATCCCGCGACGCCCGAGGGCATAGCGCGTATCGATCGGATAAAGACGGCGGCCGAGGAGGCGCTCAAGACGACACCCCTGGAGGACGCCAAGATCTATATCGCCGGCACCGCGTCGACCTTCAAGGACTTTCGCGACGGCTCCAAATACGATCTATGGATCGCGGGAGTTGGTGCGCTCTGCCTTATTTTTATCATCATGCTCATCATCACGCGAAGCTTCATTGCGGCCCTAGTTATCGTGGGTACGGTGGCACTTTCGTTGGGCGCATCGTTTGGGCTGTCGGTGCTGATCTGGCAATATGCTCTGGGCATCAAATTGCACTGGATGGTGCTTCCGATGTCCGTGATCGTCCTTTTGGCGGTGGGGTCTGACTACAATTTGCTGCTGGTATCCAGGATGAAAGAGGAAATAGCCGCCGGGATAAACACCGGTATCATCCGCGCAATGGGCGGCACCGGTAAGGTCGTGACGAACGCGGGGCTGGTGTTCGCGTTCACGATGGCCTCGATGGCGGCCAGCGATTTGCGGATTATCGGTCAGGTCGGTACCACCATCGGCCTGGGCCTGTTGTTCGACACCTTGGTCGTGCGCTCGTTCATGACACCGTCTATCGCCGCGCTGCTCGGACGTTGGTTCTGGTGGCCACAGATAGTTCGCCCGCGCCCGGCCAGTTACATGCTTCGACCTGTCGGACCCCGTCCGCTGGTACGGTCCTTGCTGCTAAGGGAGGAGCACCGCGACGACGACGCGGTCACAACCGAACTCCCCAGGCTGTCTCTTTAGGGTTGACCCTCGCCGTTTGCCTGCGCCGGAAGCGGTAGTTCTATGCGCAAAGGAGCGGTAGTGCTATGGGCAGAATAATTTGGAAGACGGCTGGCGTGCCACACGGTTTATTCTTATGGCCTGAGTTTGGACATGTTCGGCGGGATTTTGAGCGCGTAGCGTCTTGAGCTGCGGTTTCCTCTGCTGCGATAGGCGATTTGGGGTACTAACCGGGTAGCTTCGGGCGGTGGCGTACGTGCGGAAAGTACGCACCGCCTCCGGCGCGGTGGCGGTGCAGGTCGTGCGCAAAGACCGTGGCCGGGTGGTGATCCTGGCCCACGTTGGTTCTGCGCATACCGATGCTGAGCTGGGCATTCTGCTCGACGAAGCCCGCCAAGTCGTCACCGGCGAACAGGAAGCACTCGATATCGAGGTGCCGGCGCGTCCCGAACGCATCGAGGATGTGCCGGATTGGCGCACCTCGACGCTGATCCCGGCCCCGGCTGCCCCCAAGGGGGCCCCGGTAGGGTCAGGACGCACTGCGGCGACCAGTTCCCGGCTGCTCTACGACGTCCTCGGCGCGGTCTATGACTGGCTGGGCTTTGATGCCGTGGCCGACCCGGTGTTCCGGGATCTGGTGATCGCCCGGATCGTGGAGCCGACGAGCAAGCTCGACTCACTGCGAGTCCTGGCCGACCTGGGTGCAGAACTGGTGTCCTACAAAACAATTGACCGCCACGTCCGGATGATCGAGTCCGGCGGCTACCGCGATGTGGTAGCCGAGAAGTGCTTCTCCTACGCCACCGACTGCGGTGGGCTGAGCCTTCTGCTGTACGACGTGACGACGCTGTATTTCGAGGCCGAATCCGAGGATGACCTGCGTAAAGTCGGATACTCGAAAGAGCGTCGGGTGGATCCGCAGATCGTCGTCGGACTGCTGGTCGACCGCACCGGATTCCCCCTGGAAATCGGCTGCTACGAAGGCAACACCGCCGAGACTACGACCATCGTCCCGATCGTCACCAGCTTCATCGAACGCCACGGCTTGAACGGCGCCTCGATGGTGGTGGCTGCTGATGCGGGCATGCTCTCGGCGTCGAACCTTAAAGCTCTCGATGCGTTGGGGTTGTCGTTCATCGTGGGCTCCCGCATGACCAAGGCCCCCGGGGATCTGGAGTCGCATTTCCATTGGAACGGTGACGTTTTCACCGATGGGCAAGTCATCGACACCGCCACACCCCGGCACGGCAACACGAAAGTCAACGACCCCACCCTACGTGCTGAACCGGTCTGGAACCGTGACACCCATCCAGGCGCGTGGCGGGCGATCTGGTCGTATTCGGCCAAACGAGCACGGCGCGACCAGAAGACACTGGCTGCTCAGGAAGCACGGGCTCGGGCGATCGTCGGCGGCGACAAGAAGGCCAAATCAGCACGATTCGTCAAAGTCCGCGGTGATGACCGCACGTTCGACGAGGCCGGCCTGGCCCGGGCACAGTCTCTGGTCGGCCTCAAAGGCTATGTCACCAACCTGCCCGCCGAGGTGATGCCGGCCGCCGAAGTGATCACCAAGTACCACGACCTCTGGCACGTCGAAAAGTCTTTCCGCATGTCAAAGACCGACCTGAACGCTCGGCCAATGTTCAACCGCGTGCGTGACGCGATCGAAGCGCACCTGACCATCGTGTTCACCGCCCTGGCCGTTTCCCACTGCATCCAGGCGCGCACCGGCCTGGCCATCGGCAAGATCGTCAAACAACTCCGGCCGCTACGCAGCGCCACCATCGTCATCAACGGCGCCACCCAGTCTTTTCCACCCGAAATCCCCGAGCCCCAGCGGAAAATCCTCACCCATCTCGGCTTCAAGCCGGGGTACTAAGCGAAATGTCCAAACTCAGGTGCTATGGGCAGAATAATTTGGAAGACGGCTGGGGTGCCACACGGTTTATTCTTATGGCACCGATAGAAAAGTATCGCGGCACCATCGTCGGAACAACGCCGTACACCTTACAGCGCGCCGAGGACCACCATATGCAACAAGAGAAAATTCACGCTGCTTAATTGAGCAAGGTGAGCTGGTATTCATGTCTCTGGATAGGCGCGGATTGAAATAATCAATTTATATGTGGCTAGCCGGTCGGGAACGAAGGCAATGGGAATTTAGGAAATGGAGGGAATGGTATCGTCACGCCAAATAATTTAAAGCACTTCACCCACGACTATGTCCGCAACGGCACCACCACATTGTTCGCCGCCCTGAACATCGCCACCGGTGAGGTCACCGGGATCTGCAAGCCCCGCCATCGACACCAGGAATTCCTGGCCTTCCTCAAACACGTGGCGCGCGCTTATCCCGACCAGGAACTGCGCCTGGTGATGGATAATTACGCCGCGCACAAGAAGCAAGAAGTCCGTGACTGGTTGGACGAAAACCCTCGCATCCGCGTGCATTTCACTCCGACGTCGGCGTCGTGGATGAACATGGTGGAGATCTGGTTTGGAATCATCGAACGCCAAGCAATCCACCGCGGCACCTTCGGCAGCGTCCGCGACCTCACTACCGCGATCCGTGCCTACATCAACGGCTGGAACAACCGCGCCCACCCGTTCGTCTGGACCAAAACCGCCGACCAAATCCTCAAGAAAGCCAACCGTCCAACCACTTCAAACGCGGGCCACTAGCGGCAAAGCGGACGCTATACCAATCTCTCACGCCTAGTAAGGACTTTCGCTTCTAAACAACCAGGCGGTATCCATATGCTCGGAGTCCGTGGCGGCCCGTATCGAGGTCACGATGCATCGCAGTGACGCTGCAAGGTGGGTCCGATGGAGCGGAATGAGTTCGCCCGCTGGACGTCTGAACACCGACCGCGGCTCAGCCGGTGAGCCGCGCGACTTCGACCATCATGTTCGGCGGGATTTTGAGCGCGTAGCGTCTTGAGCTGCGGTTTCCTCTGCTGCGATAGGCGATTTGGGGTACTAACCGGGTAGCTTCGGGCGGTGGCGTACGTGCGGAAAGTACGCACCGCCTCCGGCGCGGTGGCGGTGCAGGTCGTGCGCAAAGACCGTGGCCGGGTGGTGATCCTGGCCCACGTTGGTTCTGCGCATACCGATGCTGAGCTGGGCATTCTGCTCGACGAAGCCCGCCAAGTCGTCACCGGCGAACAGGAAGCACTCGATATCGAGGTGCCGGCGCGTCCCGAACGCATCGAGGATGTGCCGGATTGGCGCACCTCGACGCTGATCCCGGCCCCGGCTGCCCCCAAGGGGGCCCCGGTAGGGTCAGGACGCACTGCGGCGACCAGTTCCCGGCTGCTCTACGACGTCCTCGGCGCGGTCTATGACTGGCTGGGCTTTGATGCCGTGGCCGACCCGGTGTTCCGGGATCTGGTGATCGCCCGGATCGTGGAGCCGACGAGCAAGCTCGACTCACTGCGAGTCCTGGCCGACCTGGGTGCAGAACTGGTGTCCTACAAAACAATTGACCGCCACGTCCGGATGATCGAGTCCGGCGGCTACCGCGATGTGGTAGCCGAGAAGTGCTTCTCCTACGCCACCGACTGCGGTGGGCTGAGCCTTCTGCTGTACGACGTGACGACGCTGTATTTCGAGGCCGAATCCGAGGATGACCTGCGTAAAGTCGGATACTCG
>CAWFKY010000007.1:0-219861 GCA_963816495.1 uncultured Actinomycetota bacterium
GGTGTGGCCTGGCGGCCGAAGCCGTTACGGCGTCCCGCGGCGCCGCATCAGCGTGGCGGCGCATCATGGAAATGTGCGGATCGGAGTGGGGGTTTCCACCGCGCCCAACGCGCGACAGGCCGCGGTGGAGGCCACCGCACACGCGCGCGAAGAGCTCGCGGGTGAGGCGCCGTCGCTGGCCGTGCTACTCGCATCGCGATCACACACCGACAGATCCGTGGACGTCCTCGACGCGGTGCAGCAGATGGTCGAGGTGCCCGCGCTAATCGGCTGCGTGGCCCAGGCGATCATCGCCGGGCGCCGAGAGATAGAGGACGGCCCCGCTGTGGCGGTGTGGCTCGCGTCCGGCCTGGCCGCCGAGACGTTCGCGATGGACTTCGTGCCACCGGCTCGGGTGGGCTGATCACCGGTTACCGGTTCGACCGGACGGCGCACGATCTGCACCTGCTGCTGCCCGACCCGTACTCTTTCCCGTCGAGCCTGCTCGTCGAGCACCTCAACACCGACCTGCCGGGAACGACCGTGGTGGGCGGCGTGGTGAGCGGTGGGCGGGGACCGGGCGGCACCCGGCTGTTCCGCGACCACGGCTTGCTCACCTCAGGTCTCGTGGGCGTGCGCCTGCCCGGCGTGCACGGTGTCCCGATCGTGTCGCAGGGCTGCCGACCGATCGGCGACCCATACATCGTCACCGGCGCGGACGGCGCACACATCACCGCGATGGGCGGCCGACCGCCGCTGCAGCGCCTGCAAGAGATCGTCGTGAAGCTGCCGCGCGACGAGCAGGAACTGGTCAGCCGCAGCCTGCAGATCGGGATCGTCGTCGACGAGCACCTGGCGGCGCCGGGCCAAGGCAACTTCCTGATCCGCCGGCTGCTCGGCGCCGACTCCCCGACCGGGGCGATCGAGATCGGCGACGTTGTCGAGGTCGGCGCGACCGTGCAGTTCCAGGTCCGTGACGCGGCGAGCGCCGACAAGGACCTGCGCCTGGCCGTGGAGCGGGCGGCCGCGGAGCTGCCCGCGCGTCCGGTTGGCGCGCTGTTGTTCACCTGCAACGGGCGTGGGCGGCGGATGTTCGGGATCGCCGACCACGACGCGTTGACGATCGAGGAACTACATGGCGGGATTCCGCTCGCCGGTTTCTTCGCCGCCGGGGAGATCGGCCCGATCGCGGGCCGCAACGCGTTGCATGCCTTCACCGCGTCGATGGCGCTGTTCGTCGAAGACATGAGATGAGCCGCTGGGCCCACGGGCGTGCGCGTCACGTCTTCGCACCACTCACCGGTGGCGATCGACTACGCGAAATGCCCTTCTACAGAGACTCCTCAGAGACAAGCGGGCTCATTTGTTGTGGGGCTGTTGTGGGGCGGGCGGGGCTCGAATCCACGACCAACGGATTATGAGTCCTTGGCCAGCCAGAAAGCCAGCCGATCAGAAGGGCCGCTGCGCACCCGCACTGAAGATCGGGCTCTAAGGTCGAGGCGGCAACGCCGAAAGCCACCCATCCGAAAGCAATTCCAGCAACTGCCCATCCGGATCACGGATCATCGCCATCGCCTCCGTCACCGTCCCCTCAACCACCGCTCCCCCAAACTCCGCTACCTTCTCCAACACGCCGGCAAGATCGGACACCGAAAACGAAATGTGCGTCAGCCCAATCTGATCCATGACGCGTTCGGACCCGGTGTGAACTTGACGCTTCGAGTAGTCCATGAGTTCGAGCACAAACCCGTCGCGCACCAAGTAGGTCGCATGCACCCCGAGCGGCTCGGGAAGCTGCACCAGCTGGGCGGTGGGGCCGTCGGGCGGATCAAGCTCCCACCAGAACTGAAACCCGAGCACAGATTCGTAGAACCGCCGCGACCGCGCGCGATCGGAGACACACAATCCGACATGGTTGAAGGTCGTCCGGTGACTACTCATCGCGGCCTTTCTCGACAGAACCCAAGAGCGTAATAATGCAAAGATAGTGTAGAAAGCCGAGCTCTCGTCGCGGTGGAGGACTCTCAGGATGACAACCCGTCCCGACGTCACCGACGACGCAATAGTCGACTTCGACCACCACTCCGACGACTTCAACGAAAACCAGCGCACGATCAACGCCGAGCTGCGCCAGAAATGCCCCGTCGCGTGGAACGAGAACTACGACGGGTTCTGGTACCTCAGCAGCTACGACGCGGTAAGCCAAACCGCAAGAGACGACGACACCTTCTCCCACAAATACGAACCCAACGCCGAAAACGGCGTCGACTACCAGGGCGAGATGGGCGTCCCACGTCCCGAAGGCCAACCGGCCCTGGGCATCGGCGAGGTCGACGGCCCCTACCACCTGGCACTACGGCACGCACTGGCCCCGTTCTTCTCCCCCGGCGCCGTCGAAAAGCTGAATCCGTTCATGGAGGACAAAGCCCACGAGTTCCTCGACCAGAAAATCGGCGACGGACAGATGGACCTCGTGCTCGACTACGCCAGCCCGGTCCCGGCCATCCTGACCATGAAGTTGATGGGCCTGCCGTACGACAACTGGCAGCTCTACGCCAACCTCTTCCACTCCGTCATGGCGGTGCCGCAAGACAGCCCCGAATACATCAATGCCATCTCCCAAGTCCCCGCCATGATGCAAGAAGTCATCGAGTTCGCGACGGAGAGACGCGGCAACCCGAAAGATGACCTGACCAGCTTCCTCATCCAGTTCGAATTCGACGGCCAGCGCCTCACCGACGAGCAGCTGCTCAACATCTTCTGGAACCTCATCGGCGGCGGCGTCGACACCACCACCTCGCAGACCGCGCTGACCCTGCTGCACCTGGGCACCCACCCCGAGCTGCGCCAACAACTCATCGACCACCCCGAGCTCTACCGCACCGCCATCGACGAATTCCTGCGCTACTTCTCGGTCAACCAGCAACTCAGCCGCACGGTCACCCGCGACGTCACCGTCGGAGGCCAACACCTACGAGAAACGACCGCTCATCATCAGCTGGCTGGCCGCCAACCACGACGAGCACGAGTTCGAGCGCGCCGACGAAGTCGTGCTGGATCGCTCACCCAACCGCCACCTCGCGTTCGGCCTGGGGCCACACCGCTGCATCGGCTCGCATCTCGCACGGCTGATGTCCGAGGTGATGATCAAGGCGGTGCTCGACCGCATCCCCGACTACCGGGTCGACCTCGACGGCGTCCACCACTACCGCGGCAACCCGGCCATGACCGGGCTGGGCACGCTGCCGGTCACCTTCACCGCCGGGACGACGCGAGGCTAGAAAGCCGGCCATCAAGCACCGCGCCGACCCGCCTGTACCAGGTGTTGGGCAATGCACGGGGACCGGCGGCTTTTACACCGCGGTGCCCCTACTGGATTGCCAGCTCCGCCAGCTGCCGTGGCGCGGCCTGGCCGAATCCGCGTAGCATGGTCGAACATGTATGACATGCCCGAGGCTGTGCGCTTGATGGTGTCGGTCCGCCGCCGCATACTCGCGACCTATGGCACGGATCAAGATGACGGCCGCGGTCCACCGGCGTATCTCGAAGAGAGACCTTCTTGTCGCCCTTCGCCACGCGGGGCTGCCGCTGCACGCCCACCACAACCGCGCATGCTTCATCGGCGTGGACAGCCATGGACAGCCGTAGCCGCGAGTTCGAGATCATCCTGGCTGCGGACGACCACGATGAGAACCTCTGGCACGCCATCCATGCCCTGCAAACCCGCTTCCGCACGAACTGGTGACACATGAGCAATCGCAGGATCGACCCCACCAAAATCAACTTCCCCGAAAACACCACCGTCGAGGTGGCCGACCTCGTGAACGAGGAGTACTACGTTGAGGGCGAGCGGCTCACCGAAGAGAGTGCCGAGCAGCTCGCCGCAGAAATGCTGGCCAAAGTCCGCGCCAAAAACCTACGCCCCGGCGGCAAGTCGCTGTCTGGCGACCAGAAGCATTCACCGGTCGTGCAAGTTCGAGTGTCGGAGCACACGCGTGACAAGCTCCAGGCGATCGCGAAGGCGCGGGGTATGAGCGTCTCAAAGTTGTCTCGAAAGGTGCTCGACGAGTTTGTGGCACGCGAGACGCCGAGGTGATACGCCGGCAGACTCGCAGACTTCACCTTCCGCCACGTTCACATGCCGCGCAGCACTTGGGGCCTTGTTGTCAGACCGGGTCGCTACGGTGCGGTCATGCAGTTGCTGCCGTATCCGTTGATTGACGTCGATAGCACGTTCGACGTGATCGCCGCCGATGCCTGGCGCCGTGGCATCTCCTATGCGCAGGAAGGTCGGGTGTTGAGCTGTGTGTGGGATCCCAAGCTGCGCAGCCTTTTCGGCGGTGTCGACGGTAACCATGGCCGCATTTACCTGGCCACAGTGCGACTTCGCCGGCAGCCACCGGTAGATGGAATGCCGAAAGCGGATCCTGCAGCTGCGCGATGCAGCTGAACTGCAAGCATGTAGCGGCAATCGTCGTCGCTGTCGGCGCCGCGGTGCCCACAGCGGTGGGTACGCGCCCCAAACCGGCTCCCCCGTGGGGACACTCGACGGGATTGAGCCGAGCGCATGGCCCCGTTGCTCGCTGACGATCCTGCCCATGTAGGACATATGGCTCCGGGCGTCGCCGATGGGTTGTCGCTCGAAGGCGGGCAAAAAACACATGACCAGCTCCGCCGTGACTCCTGTGGCGAAAGATAAGGCGCCTTAGCCGATCCCGGCTCTCGCACCGGCATGCCCGCTGAGACTTGACTGACGAAGAGTGGCCGGCGTACGCGCAACGTTTCGCCGAGCGGCCAGCATCCGGTCGAAAGAGATCCTTATGGCGAACCCCACTCGCTGCGCCGCCAGACGTGGCCGGACGCAATGGTCAAAGCGGTGCGCGACCGCATCCCCGACTACCGGGTCGACCTCGACGGCGTCCACCGCTACCGCGGCAACCCGGCCATGACCGGGCTGGGCACGCTGCCGGTCACCTTCACCGCCGGGACGACGCGAGGCTAGCGCGCGTAAACGCCGGATCAGCGACGCGAAAAACCCAGGCGCACAGCAGGACCCGACACACGGCACCACACGATCAGGACGAGCCGTCGTCCAGCAGCCCGCGCTCGATAAGTTCCAGCACTTGCCGCCGCGCGAATTCGATGCCGGCCGCGGTTGCTGGGTAACGGCCCGTCCAGCAGCAGACCCGCGAGGCCGTGCACCGCCGACCACGCCGCGATCTCGGCGCCGTTCCTGTGGCGCGGGTTCAGCAGACCGGCCGCTTGACACTGGTCGAGCACTTCACCGAGGACCTCGAATGGATCGGCAGCATCGCCGGGCGATCCGGCATCCGCGCGATCCTGAGCGACGGGCGAAGTGGCCGGATGCGAGGTAAACGCGGTGCGGAACAGTCCGGGCTCGCGCAACGCGTAGTCGATGTAGGCGGTGCCGACCGCACGCAGCCGTTGGCGGGGGCCTTTGGCGCGGGCAACGCGTCGGCGCATCTCGGCGGCGAGCTCGCCGCGCGCGTGGCGCGCGACCTCGGCCAGCAGGGCCTCGCGGTCGGCGAAATGACGGTAAGCCGCCGAGTGTGACACCCCGGCCGCCCGGGCGGCCTCGCGGAGGATGACCCGGTCGGGTCCGCCCTCGCGGGCCAGCGCGATGCTCGCCTCGACCAACGCCGCGTTCAGCGCACCGTGGTGGTAGGGCTTTCGGCGCTCCGGGTCGGCGCTGGCGGGGCTCATGCTCGTCAGAATCCCACGCGAACGCAATGTTGACAACGGTCACATCAAAGCCGATACTCCAATGTAACCAGTGGTCACATCGCCTCACTGGTTCGAATACCCGGCTAGGGAAGGAAATCCAATGACAAACTCACGCGTGCTGGTGACCGCCGCCACGGGCAAGATCGGTCGCGCGGTGGCCGCCCAATTGTTGGAAAAGGGCGTGCCGACCAGGGCCCTGGTGCACCGCGAGGATGCGCGCAGCGCCCGTCTACGAGACCTGGGTGCTGAAGTCGTCGTCGCCGACATGTTCGACATTCAGCAGGTTGCGGCCGCGGTCGACGGAATGGACCGGGTGTTTTTCAACCCGCCGTATCACCCGCACGTCCTCGACAGCGCCGTCGCCTTCGCCGTGGCGGCGCGGCGGTCAGGAAGTGGAGGCGGTGGTGGCGTTGGGGCAGTGGCTCGCCAGCCCCGAGCATCCCTCGCTGATGACCCGGCAGCAGTGGTTGATAGACAAGCTGTTTGAGCTGCTGCCCGATACTGCGCACGTCGCCGTTGATCCCGGCTGGTTCGCGGACAACTACCTGAACCTGCTCCCGGTGGCTGCCCAACTCGGCGTGTTGCCGGTGCCGACCGGCGGCGGCCGCAATGCCCCGCCGTCCAACGAAGACATCGCCCGCGTCTCCGTCGGTGCACTGCTGGATCCGCACCGCCACGACGGTCGGGCCTATCGCCCGACCGGGCCGACACTGCTTACCGGAGCCGAGATCGCCGAGGCGATCGGTGCGGCGTTGGGCCGGCGGGTCCGCCACATCGAAATCCCGCCGTGGATGTTCATGAAGGCCCTGCGGGTGTACGAAGAACGACTCGGTTTCGACCAGTTCCTGCAGTCCGGTTTGCGCCACTACGTGGCCGAGACCGCGCTGGGAACCTGGGAGGTGGGCGGGCCGACGACCCACGTGCGCGATGTCGCCGGTGTCGAACCGGAGGACTTTCTGACCATCGCGCGCCGCTATGTCGACAGCTCGGATTCCCGGCGCACGGCAGGCAATTTCATGCGCGAGCTTTGGAAGATGATGTTGATCGGGGTTACGCCGATGCACCGGCTCGATAAGTTCGACCGGCTCCAGCAGCATCCCCAGCCCGCCCATCCGCAGTTGTCGGGGCGATCCGCGATCTGGCGGCACGAACACGCACCACTCGACCCCTCCGATGGCCGGTATGGAGTGGTCCGTACCTACCCTGCATCGCTGTCGCAGCAGGTCGGATAAACCGGCGCCGTCGATCGCCTTCTCCGCCTTTCTATTTCGCCTTGCCCTGGGACCGGGCCGGCAGTTGAGATGTTGTTTCATTACTGAGAATGCCGCACATATGGAACATCATGCTAGCATCATGCTTGCATTTTGGTAGCATACCGGACATGAAAACCTTGCACTTGCGGAACGTGCCCGAGGAGGTAGTGGAACGGCTCGAGCGCCTGGCCCGCCAACAGAAAATGTCGGTATCTGCGGTGGCAATCCGCGAGCTGGACGCCTCCACCAGGCGGGTCGACAACGCCGCGCTGATGGCGTCGTGGCCGGACCTGCCGATCGACCCCGCGGAGATCGTGGCCGATATCGAGGCCGACCGCAGGTGATCGTTGTGGACGCCTCGGCTGCGGTGGCCGCCGTCCTCCACAATGGGGCTGCCCGCGCGACCCTGGCCTCCGACGCGTTGCACGCCCCTCACTTGATCGATGCCGAGGTGACCAACGCACTGCGGCGTCGTGTACTGGCCGGCGCACTGCACGACGACGAGGGTCACCGCGCGGTCGTCCGATGGCGGAGCTTGGCGGTAACTCGTTACGTCATTGCCCCACTCTTGGAGCGCGTGTGGGAATTGCGCCACAACATGACCGCGTATGACGCGACCTACATTGCGCTGGCCGAGCACCTGGGGTGCGCGGTGGTGACGCTCGACGGGCCGTTGAGCCGAGCGCATGGCCCCCGTTGCCCGCTGACGATCCTGCCCTCGTAGGACGTATGGCTTCGGGCGCCGCCGACGGGTCATCGATGCGTTGTCGCGCGTAGGCGGACAAAAAACACACCACCAGCTCCGCCGTGACTCCTGTGGCAGGTGAGATATCGACCCTTGGTGCCCCAACGAAACACCGTGCGAATAAACGCAATCGAATGCTTTGCTGGCGTGGCGCTGGCATGGGTCGTAGTGGTGCGAGAAGATGCGAGGGTGGAACCTGGCACCGAGCCCCAAGATGCTGCACGCGGTCGGGTCGACACGGTGGCGGTGGCCTGGCTGCCTGCCGGCGACTACGAGCGCGCGGTGAAGTTGTGGCCGGAGCTGGCCGCCAGTGATCTGATAGCCAGCCCGGAAGGACCGCTACCGCACCATCTGTACTGCCGCGCAATGCAGCAAAGGTTCCTCGAGTTGTCGGAAGCCGGTCTGCGCGAGCTGGTGGTCGCGCCGGTACGGATGGCAGCGTTTACCGCGTGGTGCGCCGAACAAGGAGAGCAGCCCGATGATGCGGAGGCCCGGGCCACCTATGCCGCGCTCCTAGGAGCGCATGCCGACCCGGATTTGGTGTCCTGGCCGCCGGGCCGCAACGAGCCGTGTTGGTGCGGCTCGGGGCGCAAGTACAAGAAGTGTTGCGCCGCAACGTCGCTCGTCGACCCGGACCCACAGCAGTGAAGACCACCCGCCTGCGGGTGGTGCTCTGCGATGTCGAGCCAGCCGTAGCTCGGGTAATCGACGTACCGGCTTCGGCGACGCTACCCGAGCTGCACGAGTTGCTGCAGGTCGCGATCGGGTGGACCGACTCGCACCTGCACCAGTTCGTCACTGTGGATGCCACCTACGGGATGGAGATTCCCGGCGCCGACGTGTGGCCGGAGGATCAGCGTGACGAGGACGACGCATTGCTCACCGACCTCGGCGCCGGCTTCGAGTACCTCTACGACTTCGGCGACGGCTGGACCCACGACATCGAGGTGCTCGGGCCCGGCGGCCCAGCGCCGGGATGCGTCGACGGGTATGGCGCCTGCCCGCCCGAAGATTGCGGCGGCCCCGGCGGTTATGTCGAACTAATCGAAGTACTCGCCGATCCGGCGCACCCCGAGCATGAGCGCATGCGCGGCTGGGTCGGCAACCGGTTGCGTCCCTTCGATAAGGCCACCACCGATCGGCGGGTGCGCCACGTAGTGGGTGAGGTGCCCGAAAGTGTGCGGCTACTGCTCGATCTCGCCGCCGGCGGGATCCGGCTCACTCCGGGCGGGCGCCTGCCCAGGACGGTGGTGCGCAGCATGCAGGAGCACCGCCCATACTGGCACGTGCTTGGCCGGCCCGCCGCCACCGAGGATGACCTGCGACCGCTGGCCGCGCTGCACGATCTGCTGCGCCAGGTGGGCTTACTGCGACTGCGCCACGGCGTGCTCGCCCCCACTCGCTCAGCGGGCGATGATCTGGCGGTGGTCCGCCGGCTCAGGAGGGCGTTCAGCGCCGACACCTTTGCCATTGAGATCACCGAACTGACCATCGGTGTACTCGCCGCGCACGGCCCCCTCACCCTCCAACAGCTCGCGGAACGAGTACATCCGCTGCTTGGGCGCAGCTGGCAGTGCGACGGGCAACCCGTCACCGATTTTGATGTGCGGATGGCGATTGCGCAGCAGTCCAACACCATGCGTGGACTCGACCTGATCGATGACTCCGACTGGCACGCATGGACCGTCGGACCTTCGGCACGATCCCTACTCCCCCACGCCGAGATGCTCGCTGAGATTTTGGCTGGCGACGAGTGAGCCTCCTAGACTTGAGCATTTGCTGAAGATCCGAATCAGTCGCCTTGTCCCCCTTTGTGTTTCCCCTTGCCGGGCGGGCCGGGCCGACCCGGCGGCGGTGGCGGCGGCAGTGCCATGCTGCTGGGTGTTTCGGTGACGGTGGTTGTCGATGGAGGCATCGGCGTAAAGGTCGTGGCCGGCGTCGGCGACGAGTCTGAGAACGGGTCGAGCGCGAGAAGCATGATCGCCAGTATCAATAAGGAAAGGATCGCGGCGGCCCACAGTTTGCGGCGCGGAGGGGCCGGCTCTGCTCCGCGGCCGAACGGCGTGTAGGCCGACGCGGCAGGCAGCGGGGACGCCATGATTCGGGTGCGGGCCGGACTCGGTGCGGCCGATGGGCGGGCCAGCTCGGCTCGCATCGCGTCGGCGTGGTTAAACCGCTGCGCCGGGTCACGCGCCATCGCCCGTTCCAGTGTGGCGGCCAGGCCCGGTGGCACATCGGGGCGAACGCGGCAATCGGCGGCGGTGCATCGTGCAGGATCGCGCGCGCCAGCGCACCCAGGTGCTCCTGCGGGAACGGCCGTCGCCCGGTCAGCGCCTCATACCCGACCACCCCGATGGCGTACAGGTCATCGGCCGGCGTGGCCGGCGCGGAGGTCAGCCGCTCGGGGCTCATATAGGGCATGCTGCCGACAACTTCCCCGGCCCTGGTGTAGGCGGCCCCCGCCGTCTTCGCGATGCCGAAGTCCGAGAGCTTGGGCTCGCCCGTCGCGGTGAACAGGATGTTGCCCGGTTTGACGTCGCGATGCAGGATCCCGGCGCTGTGCGCCTCGATCAGGGCGTCGAGGACGCTGTCGAGTACGGCCTGTACGAATGCCAGCGGGAGCGGCCCGCGAGCGATGTGGTCAGCGAAAGACACGCCCGGCAGTCGCTCCATGACGATGAATGGCAGCCCGTCGTCCTCACCGACGTCATGGACCACGACGACGTGGCGGCTGGTGAGCCGCGCGGCGGCACGCGCCTCCGTTTCGAACCGCAGGCGGCTCTCCGGCCGCGCACCGAACCCGGGGTTGAGCAACTTGATCGCCACCGGGCGACTCAGCTTGACATCCCACCCGTCGCGTACCTCGGCCATCCCGCCGCGGCCAAGAAGACCGCGCACTTCGTAGCGGCCGCCGCCGAGGAGGCCAGGGTGATATTGCGCCTGTTGGTACACCGCGTCTCGATCCCGCCTGTCCCGGAGCACTGCAAGCCCGGCGAATCGCAGTTTCCTGCAGCGCGGGATAGCCATACATGCTGGAACCGAAACCTTGGGGTCGGGGCCGCCCCAGCGGCGGGTCAGAACCGCGACTCGCGTGCCCGGAGGCCGAAAGACCCTGTGAAAGCGTGATCAGGGAAGCGCAATCTTTAATCTCCGATACTGCTTAGAGGGGATATGGCGAGTTATGGCGAGCTGTCCGAGCGGCCACGAAAACGGTGAGGGCCGGCATTTCTGCGGAGAGTGCGGTGCTCCACTTGTCGCCAGATCGGCCGTCGCCGCACAGGCCGAATTGCACCCACAGCCGATGCCACATCGACACTGGGATGCAAACAAGTCCTCGGCTAATAACGCACCCCCGTACTTTCCGAATCTGATCGCAGGCATCGCCGCCAGCGTGGGCGTCATCGTTGGCAGCATCGGCCCGTGGGCAAGCGTTTCGGCGTTCACCGAGAGCGCGATTGGGCCCGACGGAATCTACACTCTGGTCCTCGGCGCTGCCTGCGGCATCGCGCTTTTCACGTTGTCGAACTTGGGCAGATCACATGGCGGTCTCCGGTGGCTGGTGCCCATCGCTTGGAGTGTCTCGGTCGTCGGACTGCTGTGTTTGCTCATCGCGATCACCGACATTGCCGATGTCTTGTCCGTGCCCACGACCGATATTTGCGGAGCGATCATCAGGGTGCAGGTCGAATGGGGGCTGTGGACGGTCGCGATCTCTTCCGCTGCGCTGTTCGTCACAGCAACGGTTGTCGCGATTCAGGTTAGAAAAGCGATCTCCGAGTCACCAACACACTGACCGGAGGCTGTGCCATCGGTGAAGCGGTTCGGCGCGCGCCGCTACCAGCCACAATCGGGCAACCGAAACTACGTCGCGGAGGCGTACTGCAGCACCGGCTCCGAGGAATCGACGTGACCGTTGCTGATGATCCGCAGCCGCTGCGGCCGCACCTCGTAACGGGTGCCGTCAGCCGGGTTGGTGACATCGAATCCGCCCGAGGCGCGCACCGCGTTGGTGAGTTCGATGTTGGCGCCATCGCTGATCCGCTCGCCGCGGTAATAGAAACTGTCGGGCCCGGTTTCACACACCACCGCGAGCGACAGGGCGGTGCGGACCACCATCGCCGGCGGATCGCCGGGATCGCACCGCGCCGTCTCGCCGACGAATCCCAGCCCGTCGGCGCCCTGCACGGGCTGCGACAGCGAGGGCGTCCTGGTCGTAGGGGTCCCAGGGGTCATAGTAACCGGCGGTGCGGCCGAAGGTATTGCGGGCCGCGACGTCTGGGGGCTGCCGCCGAACACCGCCGATATCGCCGCCAGCATCCCGGCGAGGGCCAACAGCACCACCGCGGCCACCGCAAGGACCAGCGGTAGGCGGTTGCGGCGCGGCGGCGCGGGTGGGGGTGCAGGCGGCGGATACGGGGTGTGGCCGGTGGCGTCCGGGCTCGGATAGACCGACGGGAACGGCCGCGTGCCGGTCGGCTGCTTCGGGCTCGGGTGCACGACGAGCGGAGCCGGCCCCGGGTTCATCGACGCCGCCTCGGTGGCCGCCCTGGCGAGTTCACCCGCCGAGGCAAACCGGGCCGTGGGCTCTTTGGCCATGCCGCGGGCGATGACGTCGTCGAAGGCGCGGTTGATTCCCCGGCGCATGATGCTCGGCCGCGGCGGCGGCGCGAAGATGTGCGCCCCGATCAGCTGCGGCAGTTCCTCCTGTTCGAACGGCGGTCGCCCGGTGAGGGCCTCGTACAGCACGCAGGCCAGCGAGTAGACGTCGGCCTGGGGCCCGACCCGGCCTTCGGTAAACCGTTCGGTCGCCATGTACGCGCACGACCCGATCAGCGCTCCGCCCGCGGTGACGCCGGCATCACCGCCGGAGCGCGCGATGCCGAAGTCGACGAGGTAGGCGAAGTCATCGGGAGTCAGAAGCACGTTCTCGGGTTTGACGTCGCGGTGCACCAGGCCCTCGGCGTGCGCGGCGTCCAGCGCTGCCGCCACCTGGGTGACGATCCGTGCCGCACGGATGGGGTCGAGCGGGCCCTGCGCGCGTAGCAGGTCTTTCAGGCTGCCGCCGTCGACCAGCCGCATATCGATGAAGAGCACGCCGTGGATGTCGCCGAAGTCGTGCACCGGGATGACATGCGGTTCCTGCAATCGCGCCGCCATCCGGGACTCGCGCCGGAAGCGTTCCTGGAACGACGGGTCCGCGGACAGCTCGGTGCGTAACACCTTGAGCGCGACCATCCGGCCCTTGATCGTGTCGTGGGCCCGGTACACCTCTCCCATTCCGCCCACGCCGATCAGTTCGCGCAGTTCGTAGGGGCCGAACTGGGTACCGAGACGCGCGCCGCGGTACGTGGGAGACATTGGGGATCCTTTCGGCCTGACAAGCGGGCGACAGAAGGGTTCCCGAATCGGGCGTTGACATAACCACCCTTAGCCCCGCTCACGGCTACAGGCCGTAGCACTTTTGTGCTACGATTGGGCTTTATGGCGACACCGTTGAGTCAACGGGAACTGCGAAACGACAGCGGCGCGATCATGCGCCGCGTGCAGCAGGGTGAGCGGTTTACCGTCACCCGCAACGGTGTGCCTGTCGCAGACCTGATACCACATGTCTGAAGTCGAAGCCGGCCGACCGCCACGCTTCGTTCCGGTGGCGGAAATTGCCTCAGGCACACGCGAACTCCCCAGTTGGGACACCGCACGGTTCGCCAGTGAACTCGAAGAGCTCGACAATGTCGTCGACGACAGCAACGCCGACAGGTGGCGCGCCACCAAGTGAGCGCACCACACGAGCGGGCGCTTCTCGACACATCCGTCGTTGTCGATTTCCCGGCTGACGCCGTTGCCGCGCACGCATCCACCGCTGCGATCAGTGCCATCACGCTTGCCGAGCTCGCATACGGCCTGCACACCGCCGATCCACTGCTGAACGCTGCCCGCGAGCATCGCTATCACTGGATCATCCGTACCTTCGATCCGATCCCGTTTGATACCACCGCTGCGCGGGTCTACGGGGCGCTATGCGCCGCGGTTCGAGCCGTTGGTAGAGACCCGAAACCGCGGCGATTCGATCTCCTCATTGCGGCAGTTGCCGTCGCCCTGGGCCTCCCGCTCATCACCCGCAATGAAACGGATTTCGCAGGTATTCACGAGAGTTTGAGCATCATCGCTGTCAGTTAGGTCTTGCCCGAGTGTTCACGCAAAACGCCGATACCGTGGCCGCTCGCCACACCGGGGCGCATCGTAAGCTGGTCCCGATGGGAAGGTCTCGATTCGTCCATATCATCCGGCAAATCGGGTCGTTGCTGGTCACCGCGGTGACCGCCGCCTCCACGCTCAACGCGTATCGGCCGGTAGTCAACAAGTCACGGCTATCCATCTATTCGTGGATGTTCGGCCTGGTGGTCACCGAGTTGCCGTTGCAGACGCTGACGAGTCAGGTCGGTGGGCTGGCATTGACGGCCCGACGCCTGACCCGGCCGGTGCGCACGCTCGCCTGGCTGGTGGCCAGCGTCTCGGCGCTGGGGTTGCTGAATCAGAGTCGCGCCGGCCATCGGGCCAACGTGCCACTGACGACGGCATTGGATGCCGGCCTGGGCGCCGCGCGCCGCACCGACTCCGCGGGCCTGTGGCGCCGCCCCGCCGGCGCCGGCACCGCCAAGGCGCCGGGAGTGCTGCGGATGTTGCGGGTCTATCGCGACTACGCCCACGACTCGAACATCAGCTACGGCGAATACGGCAGCGCCAACCGCCTGGACATCTGGCGACGCCCCGACCTGGATCGCAACGGCAAGGCGCCGGTGCTCTTCCAGATTCCCGGCGGGGCCTGGACGACGGGAAACAAACGCGGACAAGCTCATCCGCTGATGAGCCACCTCGCCGAGCTGGGCTGGATCTGCGTCGCGATCAATTACCGGCACAGCCCACGCAACACCTGGCCCGACCACATCGTCGACGTCAAGCGCGCCCTGGCCTGGGTCAAACAGCACATCGGCGAGTACGGCGGCGACCCCGAATTCATCGCCATCACCGGCGGATCGGCCGGCGGGCATCTGTCCTCGCTGGCGGCGCTGACGCCCAATGATCCGCAATTCCAGCCAGGTTTCGAAGACGCCGACACCCGGGTGCAGGCCGCGGTGCCCTTCTACGGCATTTACGACTTCACTCGCTTCGACGACGCGATGCATCCGATGATGCCCGGGCTGCTCGTGAAATCGATTGTCAAGCAACGTCCCTCGACCAACCCGCAGCCGTTCCTCACCGCGTCACCGATCAACCACGTCTCGGCCGACGCGCCCCCGTTCTTTGTGCTGCACGGCACCAACGACTCCCTGGCTCCCGTCGAGCAGGCGCGCAGCTTCGTCACCAAGCTGCGCGAAACCAGCCGGCAACCGGTCGTGTACGCCGAATTGCCGCTCACCCAGCACGCTTTCGACATCTTCGGCTCCGCCCGCGCTGCGCACACCGCGGTGGCCGTCGAGCAGTTTTTGGCCGAGATTTACCAGGCGCATCACCTATGACCGGCGCCTACGTGCGGTGGATGGCCGAGGGCGCCGCCCGACCGCTGGTCCACGCCTATCGGCGTACCGGCGCCGACATCCCTTTCGGCGACCCGGTGCCGTCACATGGGCGCGAAATGGAGGGCTGGTTCTGGCGGCTCACCGACGCCGCCACGGGTCGCGTCGTCGTCGCGCTGTGCAGCGTGAACCAGAACCCGGACGGCAACTGGGCGACGGTGGCGGTCGCACTTCACCCGGGCGGCATCGTGCACTCCGCAGCCCTCGACTACGCCGAAACGCAGCTGTCCCGCTTCACCGTCGACGCCGGAATCGATTCGAGCGGGCGCATTTCGGCGAGCCCCGATGGCCTGCAGATCGAGCTCGAAGACGTCAACGTGAACCTGCGTTTCACCGACCCGTTCACATGGCCCAAGGTGCTCGGCGGCGGTGGTATTGCTTCCTCGGTCCCGTTCCTGAACCAGTACTGGCATCCCTACCGTCTGGGCGGAAATGCCAGCGGCACCGTCGAATTCGACGGCACGGTGTGGACGTTCGACAGCGCCCGGCTGTACGCCGAAAGGAACTGGGGCGCAGGTTTTCCCGAGCGCTGGTGGTGGGGTCAGGCGCACGACTTCGACGACGCCGACGTCTCGGTCGCTTTCTCCGGTGGCCTTCTTGAGCTCGGCCCGCTCCGCCAGGACATCACCGGAGTGGTGGTGCGGCTCGGTGAGCGCGTGATCCGCGTGACTCCGCCGGCCCGGGTGCGGTCGGAGGCCAGCGATGGGCGCTGGACCGTGCACGCTCGCACGCCGCGCTATCAGATCGATCTGGACGGCGACGGCGCCGGGCTGGAACCGCACGTCTTGCCGGTGCCGCTACCCGCGGAGCGGCGCAACATCCATACCGACTTCGAACACCTTGCCGGTCGATTGCGTTGCACCGTACGCAAATTCGGGCGGGTGATCTTCGACGGCACCAGCGAGCTGGCGGCTCTGGAAGTCGGCAGTAGGCCAGGAAACAAAAATTTCGACCGTAACGTTTGACGCTATGTTGGCCGGCCAGAAGAACCCGTTGCCGAGCCGATCCACCGAAGTAGAGGCTAAATGCAGGATCCCCAAAACGCGGACTCGATGGCCGCAGCAAACGAATTCGACCCAACGGCTTTTGACGTGAGACGCGGCAGTCCCCTGTCGCACGTGCTGAGAACGTTTACCCGGACCGGCGGTTTCTACGCGCGGTCCTGGGGTAACTACCTGGATCGCGAACCCGGCGAGCTTCCGGTGGCACGGCCCACGATCGCGCTCGCGACGCACGCGTTCCGCGACGAAATCGTGCTGGCCGGGTTTCGTTTGCAGCGATCGGCGCCCGACGCGAAGGCTCTCGAACGGGTCAACCACGAGGTCGCCGCGGCGCTGCAGTTCTACGGGCACAAAGGGTGGCTTGAGCAGCCCGAGGGGTTCTTCGCGGCACCACCTCCACTGACCGACGTCGAGGTCAGACCGGTCAACAGCATGGGGCGACGCTACGAGCGCATCGTCTTCGACAGTGACTACGAGCCGCATGTCGGCGAACCCGGTAGCGAACGCTGGCTGAGCTACACCGCCAACAACCGCGAGTACGCCTTGCTGTTGCGACACCGCAAGCCGCGACCCTGGGTCGTGTGTGTGCACGGCGCGGTGATGGGACGTGCCGCCATGGACCTAACGCTGTTTCGGGCCTGGCATCTCTATCGCGATCTCGGCTTGAATGTCGTGCTCCCCGTGCTTCCCCAGCACGGCCCCCGCGGGCGCGGACTGCCGGCGGGGGGCGCGTTCCCCAGTGGGGACCTGCTCAACGACGTCCACATGGTCGCTCAGGGAGTGTGGGACATCCGGCGCCTGTTGTCGTGGATCCGCTCACAGCAGCCCGATGCCAAGATTGGGCTCAACGGCCTGTCCCTCGGCGGTCTGCTCACGTCGCTGGTGGCCAGCCTCGACGACGAACTCATCTGTGCGATTCTGGGTGTCCCGGTCGTCGATCTCTTCGAACTGCTGGGCCGCCACGCCGGCCTGCGCCGCGGCGACCCCGCCCGGCAGACGCTGGAGCGGGCCCGGCCCATCAGTCGGATGATCTCGCCGCTGGCGATGACGCCGCGCGTGCCGATGCAGGGCCGCTTCGTCTATGCCGGCGTGGCTGACAGGTTGGTGCATCCGCGCGACCAGGTCACCCGGCTCTGGGAGCACTGGGGCAGGCCCGAGATCGAGTGGTACCAGGGCGGTCACACCGGATTCTTCCAATCGCAGCCTGTCCAGCGGTTCGTCGACGACGCGCTGATGCAGTCCGGGCTCGTCGACCCGTCGCGAAAGCGCAAACGCTAACCTCGGAACCGCCGGAAATAAGACACCAGCCGATACGGCGGCACCGGCCTCGGCCAGTCATCGGCACGGAAGTACGCATCCGACCCGCCGTCGACGAAAAGAACGCTGCCGCATAGGAAGTCCGCGGCATCCGACAGCATGAAGATCACCCAGTCGGCGAGTTGGCCCGCATCGCCGAATCCGCCGACCGGGACCGGGAACGAACGGATACGTTTTGCCTCGTTCGGTGACGCGAGACCTTCCTCCAGCAGCGGCGTCATAATCGCCCCCGGCGCAAGAGCATTCAGACGGATGCCCGCCCCGGCCCACTCCGATGTGACCGCTTCACGGCGAACCCAACGGCTTACGGCGATCTTGGACGCGGCGTAGGCGAACGCCGAAGCGTTCTTTCCGAACAGCCGCACCGAGCGCACTGCCTTGTCGGCGTCACCCGCGAGGAATGCCCGCACGGCGCGCGCGGGAACCAAGGGCATTGTCGTGGTGGAGTTGCTGGAGAACACGACGACCTTGGCCCGGCCTGCGGCGGCCAGCGCCGGACGCCACGCGCGCAACAGTTCAACGACGCCAAAGTAGTTGACTTGGGCGATCATTCGTGGGCGCTCCGAACCCGGTCCGGGACCCAGACCGGCCGCCAGCACGGCACCGTCGAGCTTGCCGCCAGATGCCGCTAACACGCCCGCGGCCGCAGCCCGGCGTCCCTCGGCCGTCGACAAATCGGCGACGACCTCCGCCGCCTTGATGTCCACCCCGATCACGGTGTGGCCGGCATCGCGCAGCTTCTGCGCGACTTGAAGGCCCATTCCAGAGGCCGACCCGGTAACAACGTAGATGCCCATATAGCCGTCAGCCAAGCACCGGGAAGTGGCGCTTGGCGGCCAGCTCGTCGAGGGCCTTTTGCATCACGGCCCGCACGTGTTCGTCGACGTCTTCGATATCGGGATTGTCACCGAATTCGGCGGCGATGTCGATGGGTGGCAACACCTCGGTGACGATCTTGGTGGGCAACGGCACGTTGACGGGCAGGACGACACTCAGCCCGAACGGCAGACCGAAAGTTACTGGCAGGATGTTGGTTCGGAAGTACTTGCGCTCGAAGTTGGTGAGCCGAAGGACGCGCGACAGCCGCCTGCCGCGAGTCAAGAACAGCTGGCCCTCCTGGCCGCCGATGGACACCGCGGGAACGATCGGCACCCCCGCCTCGATAGCCGTCCTCACATAGCCCGTCCGCCCGCCGAAGTCGATGACCTTCTCCTGCTTGGTCGGCCGGTAGACGTCGAAATCGCCGCCCGGGAAGACCAACACGACGGCACCGGCCGCCAGGGCCTTCGCGGCGTTGTCGCGCGTCGCGCGGATCACCCCGGTGCGCCGCAGAAAGTCCGCGGCCGGTCCGGCGAAAATCGTGTCGAAGGCGAGGGCGTAGAGCGGACGGTCGTAGCCGTATCTGTCGTAATAACCGACGCCGAACACCGACAGGTCGAACGAGACCAGGCCACCGGAATGGTTGCCCACCACCAATGCCGCGCCGGGCGGGATGTTGTCCAGACCTCGTACCTCAGAGCGGAAGTACCACTTAACGATCGGTCGGGTGAGCCGGATGATGACGTGCTCGGTAAGCGTGCGATTCCATTGGTCGATCTCGCTCATTCGGACGCCCATTTTTTGGCGCGCTCGAGTTCGTCGAGGCCGAAAACCGCGAGCTCGCCCGGGACCATCCAGGCCAGCGCGTGCAGCGTGTGGATGGCCCAGTCCTTGTCGGTCACCACCGCGATCCGCTTAAAGGCCGAATGGTGGTGGAACATGGCGCCCAGGCCCAGCTTGAGGTCCTCGACCAACCCGCCGGGGCCAAAGCCCTCGTAATCAGACGCGATGACCTCCACGATCCTGATCTCTTCGGTGTTCACCAGCTTTTCCATGGCCGGCTTGAACTCGCGCAGGTCCTCACCACGCAGCCGACCCGACACGCGGATGCCGGTCACTCCCTGCGGCATGTCTGGCAATACTTCGATCATCGAATTCTCCTTCCAGCGCCTAGGAACCTACTGAGATTCCGCGCACGACGGCAGGGGATAAAGTCATTAGCTGTGCGGAGCGACATGACCACGCGATTCGCCGAAATCGTCGGGACCAGCAACTTACTTACGGGTGACGCGATCCCCGAAGACTACGGGCACGACGAGGAGCTGACGCACCCGCCGCAGCGGCCGGCATATGTCGCCAAGCCGGCCAGCGCAGAAGAGGTTTCGCAGCTGCTGATGGCCGCCTCCGAACACGGTGTCCCGGTCACCGCCCGCGGCTCCGGGAGCGGCCTGTCCGGGGCGGCGCGGCCGCGCGAGGACGGGCTGGTGATCTCGTTCGAGCGGATGAATGCGGTCCTGGAGGTCGACACCACCAACCAGGTCGCCGTCGTGCAGCCCGGCGTCACGTTGACCGAACTCGACGACGCCACCGCCGCCACCGGCCTGCGGTACATGGTTCACCCCGGCGAGCTGTCTTCGAGCGTCGGCGGCAACGTCGGAACCAACGCCGGCGGGATGCGCGCCGTCAAATACGGCGTGGCCCGCCACAACGTGCTCGGGCTGCAGGCGGTGCTGGCGACCGGAGAGATCATCCGCACCGGCGGAAAAATCGCCAAGGTGTCCACCGGCTACGACCTGACCCAGTTGATCGTCGGCTCCGAAGGCACCCTGGCCCTGGCCACCGAGGTGATCGTCAAGCTGCATCCACGGCTGGACCACAGCGCGACCGTGCTGGCCCCCTTCGCCGACTTCGATCAGGTCATGGAGGCGGTGCCTCGCGTCCTGGCAACCGGGCTCACGCCCTACATCCTCGAGTACATCGACAACATGACGATGGCCGCGCTCATCCACACCCAAAATCTGGAGCTCGGTATTCCGGACCAGATCCGTGACAGCTGCGAGGCGTATCTTGTTGTGGCGCTTGAGAGCCGCACCGCCGAGCGACTCGACGAGGATGTCGAGAAGACCGGCGAGCTGCTGGCCGAACTGGGCGCCGTCGATGCCTATGTGCTTGAAGGGGCGTCGGCGCGCAAGCTGATCGAGGCGCGCGAAAAGGCGTTCTGGACGCTGAAAGCCGTTGGCGCCGATGACCTCATCGACACCGTCGTGCCGCGTGCCGCGATGCCGAAGTTCATCTCCACCGCACGCGGTTTGGCGACGGCCGTCGGCGCTGCCGCGGTGGGCTGTGGGCACGCCGGCGACGGCAACGTGCACCTGGCGATCCTGTGCAAGGATGCCGAGGTAAGGCACCAGCTGATCACCGATATCTTCGCGCTGGCAATGGAATTGGGCGGTGCGATCTCCGGCGAACATGGCCTTGGCCGAGCTAAGACACCGTACTTCGTCGAGCTCGAGGACCCGGCCAAGGTCGCTTTGATGCGGCGGATCAAGAAGAGCTTCGACCCAGCGGGCATTCTCAATCCTGACGTTGTCTTCGAGTCGGAATCACTTCCGTAACAAGAAATCCGTCATATGGACTTTTGTCCACCTTTCAGCGACAACTGATTGTCGCTGAAAGGTGGACAAAAGACCTGTCGCCTCTTTTCGGGGGACTCATGTGGCCAGTGTGACTCACATCCCGAAGTGCGTGCCCCGCACCGCCGCGACGGCCTCCGGCGGTCCCATCACTTCGACCTGCGCCGCGGCTTGGCGCCCGAAGGCATACAACAGAAGTTCGCCCGGCGCACCGCTGAGCCGAACCACAGGCTCACCCGGTCGAACCCTCACCCGCTCATCGGTTCCGGCCCACTCGATCTCGAGGCCGCAATCCTGCAACCGGCGACTCAGAAAGCGGCCGCCGCGCCGAACGTTTCGCCACAACGCGGCATCCATCGCGGGCGTGAGGCTTCGCGGACCTTGCCCGTTGGCTCGGCGAACGTCCTCGTGGTGAACGAAGAACTCGTTGAGGTTGGCCATGGAACGCACCCATCCGATGCGGAAGAAGCCGATCGGCGGCCCGGACCGGATCTGCTCGATGAGTGCCGTGAAGTTCTTGCGCCGAACCAATCTCACCCGGCGCCGTTCGGCGAACCGCTCGAACGGACCGGGCAGGACCAGACATGGCCCGGCGACGGGATCGTGTTCTCGTAACACAAGATGCGCGGCCAGATCGTGAGCGGTCCAGCCGTCGAGCAGAGTGGGCACCGAAGGGCCGAGCTCCAAGAACAGATCGCAGAGCTCACGGCGCTCCTCCGCATCCAGCGGAACACCAGCCACGCCGCCGAAGTCTACGTAGCCCACCGTGCTTGCCGTGACATACCCTGACTCGGTGGGCATTGTGGCCCGAATTGCCGGCGCACTTATGGCGGCCGCTGTTTCAGCGGCCGCACCCGCACTTGCCGATCCGCCGCCCACCCAGCAGATCGCCGTCGTGGCCGTCGGTCCCAGTGGCCAAGCGATCAACGGCTATCACGAGGCGCCGTCAAACGGCAATGTCACCGCGGTCAGCGACTGCAGCACGCCGTCGCCGTCGGCGGTCGCCAACGACGTCTACTACTGCTCTCCCACCGCGGCCGGCGCCGGCACCTGCTGGCCGTCAACGCCGGGATCGCTTCTGTGCGTTGATAATCCGTGGGACAAGCGCCTGCACCGGGTGACCTACGGCGGCCCGCTCCCGCCGGTGCAGCCCACGGCGTCACCCGACCCGTTCGCGCTGCTTCTCGACGGCGGCGCGCGCTGCCTGTTCCGCAACGGCGGCGCCTGGGGCGGCCGCCCCGATGGCTACGTCGGCGTTTACGACTGCGGCGACACCGCGGTCCTGTGGCTGCCCAGCCAGGGCGCCGGGACCTGCATCGACCGATCCGCCGCGGTGTGGACGGTGAAGGTCGGCCAACTCAGGGCCGACTTGCCGCCACAGACCCGCGCAATAATCGCCGCCTGGTTTGCTGGAGCCGTTTAAGCTTCTCGGCATGTTTGGCATCATCCGGCCCTGCCGTCACCGGCTGGGCGGCGAGCTCGCGGAGGCGTGGCGAGCACAGTTGTGCGGCCTGTGCCTGGCCTTGCGCGACGACTATGGGCAGAGCGCGCGGATCGCCACCAACTACGACGGGCTCGTGGTTTCGTTGCTGGTCGAGGCGCAATCGACCGCAACGCGCCGCACCGCCGGGCCGTGTCCGTTAAGGGGCATGCGCCGTGCAGAGGTGGCAACGGGTGAGTGTGTGCGACTGGCCGCGGTGGTGTCGTTGGCGCTGGCCGCGGCGCGGGTGCGCGATCACGTCGACGACCGCGACGGGGTGATCGGAGCGCCCGGAGTGCGACCGGCCGCCAGACGCATCGCCGAGCGGTGGCTACGTCAGGGCACCGACGCCGGCCACACCCTGGGCTTCGACACCGGGGTCCTGGTGGCCGCGATGGATCGGCAGGCCGAGCTCGAAGCGACCGCGGGCCCGGGCAGCTCGCTGCTGTCGGTAACCGAACCCACCGAGACGGCGGTGGCCGCGGCGTTCGCGCACACCGCCGTGTTGGCCGGCCGCCCGGCCAACGAACAACCGCTGCGTGAGGTGGGTCAGCTGTTCGGGCGGGTCGCGCACCTGCTCGACGCCGTCGAGGACTACCGCGACGACGTGGCGCGTGGCAAGTGGAACCCGTTGGCCGCCACCGGAACTCCGGTCGCCGCAGTCCGCGCGCTGTGCGACGATGCGGTGCTGGGCATCGAATTGGCCCTGGCCGACGTGGAATTCACCGACGGCCGGCTGCCGCACAAACTGCTGACCCGCGAGTTACGCCGAGCCGTGTCGCGCACCTTCGCGCACAGCGGAACCCCGCACGGCCAGCAGGAACCCATCAACTTCGGGCCCGGCGCCGACATTCCGCAGGGCGAAGGCGAGCAACCCGTCCCGCAGGCCGGGCGCCGGGGCGGCAGCTCGGACGGCGGCGGCTGTGTCTTGTGCTGCGATGGGTGCGACTGCTGCTGCGACTGCGACGACTGCTGCTGCGACTGCTCATAACGGACGCCCGTACGGCAGGATGGGCTGGTGTTTGGGCTTGAGATCATCGTTGCGCTGGTCAGCACCGTCATCCTGGGTACGGTCCTGGGCCGGCGCTACCGCGTGGGTCCCCCGGTTCTGCTCATCCTGCTCGGCTCGCTGCTGGGCCTGATCCCAGTTTTCGGCAATGTGCGGATCAACGGGGAGATCGTGCTGCTGCTGTTCCTGCCGGCAATCCTCTACTGGGAGAGCCTGAACACCAGCTTTCGCGAGATCCGCAAGAACCTACGCGTCATCTTCATGTCCGCCATCGCGCTGGTGATCGTCACCGCGTTCGCGATCTCGTGGACCGCGCGCGCGATGGGGATGGAATCGCACGCGGCGGCGGTCCTCGGCGCCGTACTGTCCCCCACCGACGCGGCCGCCGTGGCCGGCCTGGCGAAAAAGCTGCCCCGCCGGGCGCTGACCGTGCTGCGCGGCGAGAGCATCATCAACGACGGCACCGCACTGGTCCTCTTCGCCGTCACGGTCCACGTCGCCGTCGGCGGGGCCCAGGTCAGCCCGACCGACTTGACCATCCGGTTCGTCGTCTCCTACCTCGGCGGTATCGCCGCGGGGCTGCTGGTCGGGGGTGCGGTGAGCTTCTTGCGCCGCGGAATCGACGCACCCCTGGAAGAAGGCGCGCTGAGCCTGCTCACGCCCTTCGCGGCGTTCCTGCTGGCCCAAGCTTTCGACTGCAGCGGGGTGGTCGCGGTCATGGTGTCCGCACTCATGCTGGCCTACTACGGGCCGGTGGTGATCGGGGCTCGTTCCCGACTGCTCACCTTCGGCTTCTGGGACATTTCTACGTTCATGATCAACGGCGCGCTGTGGGTGTTTGTCGGAACACAGATCCCCGGCGCGCTGCACGGCATCAACCACGTCGACGGCGGGCTTCGTCACGCCGTCCACCTGGCTCTGGCCGTCACCGCCGTCACCGTCGTGACCCGGTTTGTCTGGGGGGAGTTCAGCGTTTTGTTGGGTCGTGCCGTGGACCGCAGCATGGGTCGGCCCAGTCGTGCCGTGAGCTTCCGTCAACGGTGCGTCACCAGTTGGGCCGGATTCCGTGGTGCGGTGTCGCTCGCGGCCGCGCTGGCCGTTCCGTTGACCACGCTCAGCGGCGCGCCCTTCCCGGAGCGTAGCTTGCTCATCTTCGTCGTGGTCGTGGTCATTCTGGTGACGGTCATCGTCCAAGGGACCACGCTGCCCGCCGTCGTTCGCTGGGCCAACATGCCCGAAGATGTTGCGCGCTGCAACGAACTGCAATTGGCCCGCAGCATCGGCGCCCAAGCCGCCCTCGAGGCGCTACCAGTGGTAGCCGGCGAACTGGGCGTCGGCCCAACTCTGCTGGGTCGTCTGCAAAAGGAATACCAAGAACACGCCGCGGTGGTGACGGCCAACGACGACGATCCGAAGGCGCACGACCTGGTTGAGCGCAACGAATTAGTGCGACAGGTTCGTCTTGGCGTGCTGGCGCATCAACGCCGGGCCGTCACCACGCTTCGAAACCAGAACCGCATCGACGACATCGTGCTGCGCGAGTTACAGAACGAGCTGGACCTCACAGAAGTGCAACTCCTCGACTCTTCCGACAACAAATAGTGCGGAGTTCATAGACTATTCAGGCAATCGTCGGCGTCATATCGTTGACCGTCCACAAGCGCCGGATGTCCTCATTTTATGCGGGTTGTTCAGGTCGCCAATTTCTACGGTCCTCGCTCCGGTGGCCTCCGCACCGCAGTGGACCGGCTCGGCGCCGAATACCGCGCCGCCGGCCACGAAGTGTTTCTCATCGTCCCGGGTTCATACGCCGACCGCTGCCAGTTGCCGACCGGTGTCGTACGGATCACCCTGCCCGCCAAGCTGATTCCGTTCACCGGTGGTTATCGCGCCGTAATGCCGGCACCGGTGCGCGCACTCCTGGCGGCGCTGCAACCCGATGCGTTGGAGGTCTCGGATCGGCTGACGCTGAGGTCGCTGGGCCGTTGGGGTCGCGAGCATGGCGCCAGGACAGTGATGATTTCGCACGAACGCTTGGATCGTCTTGCGGGCCAAGTACTTCCGGCGCGCACCGCGCGCAGTCTCGCCGACTTCGCGAACGCGCGTACGGCCGCCGACTACGATACGGTGGTCTGCACCACCGGATTCGCGCGCGAAGAATTCGACCGCATCGGCGCGACGAACGTCGTCACCGTACCGCTGGGCGTGGACCTGCAGACCTTCCATCCGCGTCGCCACTCTCCCCTGGTGCGGCGGCAGTGGGCCACACCAAGTCAGCTGCTGCTGGTGCACTGCGGCCGGCTGTCGGTGGAAAAACGAGTGGATCGCAGCATCGACGCGCTGGCCGCGTTGTGCGATTCCGGTGTCGACGCTCGACTGGTGGTCGCCGGTGAAGGCCCGCTGCGGGCCAGGCTGCAGCGACAGGCCGCCCGGCTGCCGATCGACTTCACCGGCTTCATCAACGACCGGCACACCGTCGCCGGGCTATTGGCCTCCGCCGATGTCACGCTGGCGCCGGGCCCGCACGAGACGTTCGGGCTGGCCGCACTGGAATCGCTGGCATGCGGGACGCCGGCCGTGGTGTCGCGCACGTCCGCGCTGAGCGAGATCGTCACCCCGGACAGCGGTGCCTTGGCCGACAACGACCCGGAGGCCATCGCCCGGGCGGTCGGCACCGTCATCAGTCGGCCCGAATACGACCGGCGCATCTGTGCGCGACGCCGCGCCGAGATGTTCACCTGGCGGCAGGCGGGCGCGGGGATGCTGACCACGTTGGCGTAGCGCCGTCAGCCCGCGGCCACCACCAGGTCCAGCGCACTGAGAATCCCGGGGTCCGCGGCGCACACGGCTGGGATCGCATGCACCACTCGTGCCGCGGTGGCCCCTGACCCGGGCAATTCGCCGCCGTTGAGGGCGAAGTCGAGTTGAACGGGAGGATCACCGTCGACGGTGATCCGGGTGAGCCGACGGGTGATGCTTCCCGCCGCGATGTCCGGCGGCCAGTCTTCCACCGGTTCGTCAGGCATCGACCAGATCGACGAATACTGTACCCGCGGTTCACCTTCGACGATGCCGTCGAACCCCATCCGGACACTGGCGATTGTTCCGGCCGAGATCTTCCCGGCGGCAAAACTGTAGTCACGATCTGCTGTCGCCACGTCCCGGTGCTCGCGGATTTCGTCGAGAGTCCAACCGAGCCCCTCCGCCAGGAGTCGCAGCGGTGGCGCAAGGTGACCGATCATGGCGCCGGGCGGGTATGCGTCGGCGTCCTGTTCGGGCGTTCGCCCAAAGCCGAACATCGCGAAGAACCCCGGTACTCGATAGGCGCCACACGGAATGCGTTCCTGGACAGACACTTTCGTTGGCTGCTCGGACATGCTCGCGGCATGCACGGCGAGTATGTCGCTGGTGAAGCCCGGGGCAATGCCGGTGGCGAACAACGAGCTATCGCCTTTTCGGCATGCCGCTTCGAGCCGGCCGCGCGCGTCGCCGTCAAGCGACGCAGGGTGAAACAGCGCGGGATATGACGGTGTGACAACGTTTTTGCCGGTGGCGAGGATCCCACACAGTTGGTCGACAATCTCGTCGGCTTCCCGGCCGGAGATCGCCGCGAAGTAGGTCACGCAGTCGGCGTCCAGCGCCAGGAAGTCCGCGACGCTGTTGGTGGCCGCGACACCGACGGCCGACTCGCCGACCAACGCGCCGGAATCGCGGCCCGCCTTCTCGGCGCTGTGTACCAGGTGCCCGACCAACTCCAGACGCGGCGAACGGAGGATCTGACGAAGCGCGAGCGTTCCGGTATAGCCGGTGCCGATGTGTGCTACCCGATACCTGTTGCCCATAGCCCAGGATCGTATGCCGCGGTTAGTCTCGATCGTGTGGATTCACGTTCCCAGGTGCTGATCGGCGCCGCCGAGCTGGCCGGTCTTATCCAGGCCGGCGACCCGATCACCGTTTTGGATGTGCGTTGGCGGCTCGATGAACCGGATGGGCGTGCGGCCTATCTGCAGGGCCACGTGCCGGGCGCGGTTTACGTGTCACTCGAAGACGAACTCAGCGACCACACGATCCCCGGCAGAGGTCGCCACCCGCTGCCGAAGGGGCGCAGCCTACAGGCGGCCGCACGCCGATGGGGAATTCAGCAGGACAGCTTGGTGGTCGTGTATGACGACTGGAATCGAGCCGGCTCGGCGCGTGCGTGGTGGGTCCTGACCGCGGCAGGGCTGGCGGATGTCCGCATCCTGGATGGCGGCCTGTCGGCGTGGCGGTCGTCCGGCGCGGGCCTGGAGACGGGTGCGGTCGTCGCGCAACCGGGGAATGTGGCTGTGCTGCATGATGATTTGTATGCCGGAAGCCGGCCGACGTTGACGGCTGAGCAGACCGGAACCGTCACGCTTCTCGACGCGCGCGCGCCGGAACGTTTCCGCGGCGACGTCGAGCCCGTCGACCCGGTTGCCGGGCATATCCCCGGCGCCAAAAGCCTTCCCAGCACGAGTGTTTTGGCCGACGACGGCACTTTTCTGGAAGACGGTGCGCTCGCCGCGTTGTTCGACGATCAAGGCGCCCGCGTGGGCGCGTATTGCGGCTCGGGTGTCAGCGCGACCGTCACCGTCGCGGCGCTCGCCGCGCTGGGCCGCGAGGCGGCGCTTTTTCCCGGTTCATGGTCGGAGTGGTGCTCGGATCCTGAGCGTCCCGTTGAACGCGGTTAGCGCGCAGCTCTGCTGAGTCCCAGGCGTCACAGCGCAGACGGCGTGTGTCTTTTGTCCAGCTACGCGCGACAACGGATTGTCGCTCGTAGGCGGACAAAACACATACACCTTCCCTTCCGGTGATTGAAGTGACCGATGGGGCTGCCGGGACGCCGAGTCAGCGCCACTTCTGCAAGAGCGCCGCGACCGCGCGAGCAGCGTTGTCCGCCGCTAACCGCTTGTAGTAGAAGAACGTAACCGGAAAGCCGGGCAGGTGCAGCGGGTCGCCTTGCCCGTCCGAAATGCCGCGGATGCCAAGGAATGGAACGCCGTGCGCATCGGCGACGGCCTGGGCGGCCGCCGTTTCCATGTCCATGGCGTCGAATGCCGGATCCTGCTGTGCGATATGCAGGTTGCCGATCAGACCCCTGGTCAGCCAGGGGCCCGCCGCCTGAAAGAAGTTGCCCGCATAGAACTTTGACCGGTTGGGCGCGCTGCGGGGCTGGCACCCGAAAACACTTCCGCCGAACGGGACAGCCGGGAAGGCGGTGCCATTGTTGTTGTCGCTACTGGCGCCGTCACCGCCGACGACCATTTGGGGCTGGCGCCCCAGCTTGCCGCTTTCCAGTGCGACAGAAAGCGTCTCAGCCGTCGCCAACATGGCCGCGTCAACCGGACGAAACGTTGTTCCGCTGTCCAGGGTCCATTGGGCCGGCACGGCCACGTCCCCGATCTTGGGCCGCGCGCCCCCACCGGCGACCCCCGAAAACAGCACCGCGCGGATGCAATCGAAGCGAGCAAATGCGGCCTCGGTGGCGTCGGTCGCATTCACCAGGCCGATACCGGTCATTGCGACGATCACCTCCTGACCGCTGATCGCGCCCAGATAGAAATGCCTGCGGCCGGCGACTACCACCGGGTTGGGGTCGAGCGTCGTGTGCGACAACAGCGCGTCACATTCGGCCGGAAAGGCCGACAACACCAAGGTGTGCACGCCCAATTCTGACATTGAACACCGCTATCTCCGACTACTCTCGGCTCATGCTTGAGGTGATCGACAAGAGGCCGTCGGACGAACCACGCAAGACGCCCCTCCTCTTCGTTCACGGCGCATGGCATGGGGCCTGGTGTTGGGACGAGCACTTTCTCGACTTCTTCGCCGAGAGGGGCTATCGATCTGTGGCGCTCAGCCTTCGCGGTCATGGAAAGAGCCCTGCGCCAAAGTCGATGCGATTCTGTTCGATCGCGGATTTCGTTGACGACGTCGCTTCGGTCGCCAAAAGCCTGCCCCAACCCCCGGTGGTGATCGGCCACTCCTTGGGTGGACTGGTCGTGCAGAAGTTTCTCGAGTCGCATGACGCCCCCGCCGCCGTGCTGGTTGCGTCCGTACCTCCGAATGGGATCACCAGATTCTTGCTGCGCTGCATAAAGCGGCATCCCTGGCGCATGACCCGCAGCTTGGCGGTGACGAAGTCGTTGCACGGCATCGCCGGTACGCCCGACATGGCCCGGGAGATCTTCTTCTCGGAGTCGGCGTCTGAAGCCGACGTGGCGCGCTACAGCGCGCAGCTTTGTGAAGAGTACGCGGCGAAGATCGCGATCGACTTGTTGTGGCTCAACCTACCCAGACCTGAGCGGGTCACCACCCCACTGCTGGTCCTGGGAGCCGAAGATGACGTTTGTTTCACGCAGACGGAAGTCCATGCGACCGCGGCCGCGTATCACACCCAAGCCGAGATGTACCCCAAGATGAGCCACGACATGATGCTCGACCCAGGCTGGGCCGACGTCGCCGAACGAATCGAGGCGTGGCTCGAAACCCAAGCCCTAGAGCCAAATTCCTGATCTTGAGCACCATACCGCACGCTAGGTAGCCACGAATCATCCCCATTTGTACTCGATACCGACCCGCGGCCAACAAACCGGCGGCTAAGATCGGCAGCCATGCCCAAGGCGATCCGATTGCTGGCCGTCATCGCGATGGGATGTGCCGCCACCGCGGCGTGCGCATCCCCGCAACCGCCGCAAGCATCTGGTTCGAGCACGACGAAATCACCGACAGCCGTAAGCGCCGTGACCACAGCCGCTACCCCGGCTGCAACCACAACCACCAGCACGCCACAGTGCGTCGGATTGTCAATATGTCCGACGCCGGCGCCGGACGCCGAAGGCAATCCGGCGTGCTACTACGCCGATGGCTGGCGCGCGAATTCCGCCGGTACCGGGATCGAAGTGTGGTACTTCCACGAACCCCAGAACATGGGGAAACCCGACAAGATCACGGCGGTGGTGCGTAAGAAGGACGGCACCAACGACTCTCAGGACGCCAGCATCGATGCCGGCCAACAGACGCATCGCTTCGAATTTGCGGCCATCGATGCGTCCACCGTTCAAGAGGTGTTGCTGAACACCAGCGGCGGCCGCTGCTTCGTGATCGGTGGTCCCATGTGAACCGTGTCAAGGCAGGCTTTTTCAGCCTCACGCCGTCGGCACCCGCCGATGATGATGGCAGCTACCTGCGTTGGCACCTGCTCGACCACATGCCAGAGCAATACCAGCTACCCGGGATCGTGCACGGATTGCGCTGGACCGCCGACGGTGACTACGCGGACCGGCGCCTGGCGGCCCAGGGACCGCTGGAACAGCTCGGCAACGTTGTGCACTATCTCGTCGGCGATCCCGTTGAACAAACCTTCGATGACTTCGTAACGCTCGGCCGTGACTTGCGCGAGAGGGGCCGCTTCCCGGTCACGCGGCCGTCGCTGCAGGTTTCCGGCCTGCGGCTGCTGGACTGGCAATCATCCCCGCAGGCGCTGATTTCCGCCGAGGTGGTGCCGTTTCGGCCGCATCGTGGCGTGCTGCTGATCGTCGAGGAAGCAGTCGACGCTCGCCCGGACCAATGGTTGCAGTGGCTGCACGCCGAACACTATCCGGCACTGCTCGCCACCCCGGGAACGGCCGGCGCGTGGACATTCGGTTCGACCCGGGCGTGGCGCGCCCAGCAGGGCTGGCGGACCGAACCCCACTACATCACGGTCGTCTACCTCGACGGCGACCCCCTGGCCACCACCGAAACCTTGGCGCCGCTTGTCGAAGAGCGCTGGCGATCCGGCGCGGTGCGACCGGCATTCGCCGGACCGCTGCGGACCATGATCAGTTGGGAAGCTTGGATGTAGGAATGGACATCTTCGCGGAGTGGCAAAGCGACGGCACGCAGCTGCGGTGGCGCTCGTCGACCCCGGCCAACGACGGACAGGAACTCACGGTGTTCAGCCGCCGCTGCGGCACACCCGACGCCCCCGCTCTGGTGTTGGTGCACGGCTTCCCCACGTCAAGCATCGACTACTTCGCGTTGACGCGTGAACTCGAAGCAGAGTTCGACATCTTCCTGCTGGACTTCCCCGGCCACGGATTGTCCGACAAGCCACCCGAGCCCTACGTGTATTCGCTCTACGACGACGCGCGCCTGCTGGTCCACGCGATCACCGCGGAGTGGAAGCTGGCGGAATTCCGGATGCTCACCCACGACCGCGGCAGCAGCGTCGGCATGATCGCGCTGGGCATGCTGGGCGCCGAGAACCCGCCCCTCGACGCCATCTTCACCAACGCCAACATCTACCTCCCGCTGTCTAACCTGACGGCGTGGCAAACCGCGCTGCTCGACCCGGCGACGGCGCGCGCCACCGCGGCAGCAACGACGCCGGAGACTCTGGCGGCCGGCATGGGGATGACCACATTCATGCCGCGGCGCACGCCGGCCGACCCGGAGATCGCCGCGCTGGCGAAGTGCTTCGCCCACAACGACGGAGTCCGCGTGATGCCGGACGTCATCCAGTATCTGAATGAACGCGCCGCCGATGAAACCCGTTGGCTGGAGGGGCTTTCCGAGAGCAACGTGAACACCACGGTGGTGTGGGGTCTGCACGACAACGTCGCGCCGGTGCGCGTGCCGAACTATGTGTGGCAGACGTATCTCAAGCACAAACCGGGGGTCAACCGCTACTGGGTGATCCCGGGCGCCGACCACTATCTGCAATGCGACGCCCCCGCCCAGCTGGCCCAGATCGTCCGCCTCACGGCCCAGGGCGGCGACATCGCGCTGCAGACGCTCGGGAACCAACCCGACGGGGCGGTTCTGGTGGACCAGAGCACCCCTCGCTAGACGCTCATCGCCATGTGTATGGTGACGAAATCACTCGAGTGAACGGGAGAAGTGCATGGCGGATCGGTTGACCGGCAAAGTCGCATTGGTCAGCGGCGGTGCGCGCGGCATGGGCGCATCGCACGTGCGCGCGATGGTGGCCGAGGGCGCCAAAGTGGTGTTCGGCGACATCCTGGACGACGAAGGCGAGGTGGTCGCCAAGGAGATCGGCGACAGCGTCCGCTACGTCCACCTCGACGTCACCCAACCCGACGACTGGGACTCCGCGGTTGCGACGGCGGTCCGCGAATTCGGCGGTCTGCACGTCCTGGTCAACAACGCCGGGATCATCAACGTCGGGACCATCGAGGACTACGCGCTGTCCGAGTGGCAACGGATCATCGACATCAACCTGACCGGGGTGTACCTCGGCATCCGCGCGGCGGTGAAACCCATGAAGGAGGCTGGCCGCGGCTCGATCATCAACATCTCGTCCATCGAGGGTATTGCCGGCACCATCGCGTGCCACGGCTACACCGCAACCAAGTTCGCGGTTCGCGGCTTGACCAAGTCCACGGCATTGGAGTTGGGGCCCAGCGGGATTCGGGTCAACTCGATTCACCCGGGACTGATCAAGACCCCGATGACCGACTGGGTTCCCGACGACATCTTCCAGACCGCGCTGGGCCGGATCGGACAGCCGCAAGAGGTGTCCAACCTGGTGATCTATCTGGCCAGCGACGACTCGAGCTACTCGACGGGTTCGGAATTCATCGTCGACGGCGGCAACACGGCAGGGTTGGCGCACAAGGACTTCAGCGCGGTGGAGACGGCGGAACAACCCGAGTGGGTGACGTAGGGCGCGCCGAGCAGACGCAAAAGCACCCAAAACGTCGGCGTGTCGCGGACTTTTGCGTCTGCTCGCCGCTTTCTCAAACGTGATGTCGCCAGTGATATCGCATTTGTGGATCGCCTAATGGTCGGCGCAAGATGCTCGTGTGCTCTTGTGATTACGGGAGCCCTCAGTTGTCCGTGCGCTAGCCGGTAAACACCGGCAGCGTCGACCAACCCCGCACGCTGGTGGTGTGGGCCTTTTTGGCGTTGGCGTAGTCGACTTCCCAATCCGGCCAGCGCTTGATGACCTCTTCCAGCACCACCCGCGCCTGCATGCGCGCCAGCGCCGAACCCAAACAGAAGTGCAGCCCGTGGCCGAAGCTGAGATGTGCTGCGCCGCGGTGGATGTCGAAGGTATCGGCATCGGGATACTTACGCTCGTCGCGGTTGGCTGATCCGTTGAGCAACAACATGATCGAGCCTTCCGGAATCGTCTCCCCGCGGCATTCGACGTCACGCGCGACATAGCGGGCCTGCACCGGCGAGGGCGCTTCGTAACGCAAAACCTCTTCGATCGCCATCGGAATCAGCGACGGGTTCTGCACGATCTCACGGCGCTGATCGGGGTGCTCGGACAGCAGTTGGCCCATGAAACCGATCAGGCGCGTCGTCGTCTCGTTGCCGGCGCCGGCGATCATGCTGACGTAAAGCAACACCTCGCTCCGCGTCAGCCGCCTGGTCCCGCTTTCATCCTCGAGCTCGGCGTTGAGCAGCTGCGTCATCAGATCGTCAGAGGGGTGTTCTACTCGCCAATCGACGTAGTCGGCGAACATCTCATGACTGTGCTCCAGGAAATCCTTGGGCACCGGCCTGAATGTGCCCTCCTTGAGCGTGATTTGGCGGCCGCCGCGGTCACGGATCTCCTCCTGGTTCTCCTCGGGGATGCCCAGCAGGTAGCCGATCGTGCGCATCGGCACCATCGCGCCGATGTTCTCGATGAAGTCGAACCGCCCCGTGCCCATCAACGGGTCGAGCGCACGCACGCAGAAGTCGCGGGTAAGCGGTTCGATCGCCTCCATCCGGCGCGGCGTGAAAACCCTTGAAAGCAAACGGCGATGGTGATCATGGATGGGCGGATCCTCGAAAAGGATGACACCGGGCGGGAAGTCGATGTTGCTCATGATGATGTCCATCGTGGTGCCGCGGCCCGACCGGTAGACCTCCCAGTTGGTCAGTTCGGGGGCGACATCCTCATACCGGCTCAGCGCATAGAAGTTGTACTTGTCGTTACAATACAGCGGGGCTTCGTCGCGCAGCCTCTTCCAAACGGGATATGGGTCATCGTCGATGTCGAAATCGAACGGGTCGTAGTACGCCTCGGTGGTGGTCATAGTGACGCCTCCTTCGACAGAGCCTCGGGCAGCACGACCTCGCCGACGCGCTTGAGATAGGTCCAGGCGATTGAGGGCGGCAGCCCGCCGCACAGCGGCGAGAGGTTCAACACGTTGCCTGCCCGAATCCGCGAGACCGCCTCGGAAACCGAGATAATCACATGCGACGTCCCCTTTTCGCGCAGCTCGTCAACATTCTGCACGTGGGAAAAACCGGCTGTGGCCTCGTCGCCGGGGTTCCAGGCCGCGTAGGTCTGCACGTCGTGCAGCAGGTGCTCGCCAATCTCCGACCAAGCCTGATCGACGTCGTCGGCGACGAAGACGACTGACGGGGTATCGCGATCGGGAAAGAACGTCCCTCCCGGTGTGTGCCCGTGCTTGGCGCAGGCGGCCTCGTAGGCCTCCCGCATCCCGGGCTCATTCGCGTTGCCCAGCATGCCCAGGCCGTATCTACCGGCCCGCCGCGCCGCCGCCAGGGTTCCGCCGCCCCACATCAACCCGGGGCCACCAGCGGTCAGCGGGCGCGGTGTCACCGTGATCCGCCGCCCGTCCTGGACCACCGTTTCACCGGCGAGCAGTCGCCGCAGCAACGAGAGCTTCTCGTCGCAGAGCCGGCCGCGATCACCCACCGCCAGGCCGAAGTGCTCGAACTCCTCGGGTCGATACCCCAGCGCCAGGATGTACGACGCGCGCCCATTGCTGATGATGTCGAGGACCGCCATGTCCTCGGCGAGGCGTACGGGGTCGTAGAACGGAAGAATCAGGATCAGGCTCAGGGCCAGGCGCTCGGTTCGCGCGGCGATCGCCGGCGCCAGCGTCATCGGTGACGGCAGATATCCGTCCTCGGAGCCGTGGTGCTCACACAACACCGCGGCCAAGCCGCCGTGATTTTCCGCCCACGCACACATCTCGGGCACGGCGGCATACAGCTCGACCGGGGGCGCGCCCCACGCCGGGTCCCGCATGTCAAAACGCATCGTGAACACGGCAACTCCTAGACAACCTAACGTTTGATCCCACGTACGCTACGTCGGGCCCAAGATCGGCGTCAACGATCAGTCAAATACGTGCCGCGGCAGGGTTGTCGGGATGTCCAGCGAACTGAGCAGGCCTGGCGCTGCGTCGACGACGTAGGGAATCGCGTTGACCACCCGCATGGCCGTGGACATCATCGCGGCGTGCCCGGCGCCGTGGCCGACGGCCTCCCCCAGCGTCATCACGCAGTGGACGTCAGGATTGCCTTCGATGTCCACCCGGTAGGTCGCGTCGCAATCGGATTTCGGCCACGACGGTGCGACATCGCGGGCCATCCGGATCACGTGTTCGATCACGATGGCCTCGCGGCCGTTGACCACGCCCGCGGCCCGAGTCCGCACGGCCCCGCAGGTGCCCGCCGCGATGGTGCCGAAAGCCACGCTGATGTCCCGATCGGTCGGCTCGCGGTCGAAGTAGCCGCGCACCTGCTCCACCTCCACGCCGAGACCGCGTGCCATCAGGTAAATCGGTGCCTTCCAAGCCATCTCGATGAACCCGGGTGTCGTCATCATGGGTTCGAAATCCAGCGGGCGGCCAAACCCCAGGCCATCCATCATCACGTCGGCCACCGGATAGTGATCGTTGAGCGCGACCTCGCTGGCCGTGATGCAACGGATGTTCTTTGATTGCGTCGTCATCAGCAGCGCAAGCTGATCGGAGGCGAAACCTGGGAAGATGCCCGAGACATACAGCGACGCGGCGCCGGACTTGGCCGCCGCCTCGAGGTCATCGCGCCAGTTCGGCGCGAAATACGACGGCGGATACACCAGGCTCGTCGACGACGTCGACACGACGTTGATTCCGGCCTCCAACAACCGGATGTAGTCCGGTACCGCGGCCGCGTCGCGTTCGGGACCGCTTGCGGCATAGACCACGCAGTCGGGTGCCAGGGCGATGAGCGCCTCGGCGTCGTTGGTGGCCGCCACTCCCAGCGGCGCTCCGCCGGCCAACTCGCCCGCGTCCTTGCCGACCTTGTCCGGCGAATGCACCCATACCCCAACGAGTTCCAGATCCGGTCGGCGCCGGATGGCGTCGATCGCGTTCGTCCCGACGCCCCCGGTGGACCACACCACAACACGCATACGACGCCTCCTACTGCTCTTGGGCCCGTGCCGAGGCGGCCACGGCGAATTCCAGGTAGGGCCATGCCACCTCGGGCGCCACGCCACCACACAGCGGGTGTAACGGCAGCAGGCGCCCGCCGCGGATGTAGTCGGTCGCCTCGTCGGGTGTGAAAATGCGGTACGGGCCGCCGGTTTCCTCCCGCAGCGCCGCGACGCTGCCGGCGCGGCTGATGCTTGCGACCGAATCGTCGCCGGGCCGGTAGGACGCCGCCATGATCGCGTCATGCAACAGGTGCGGCCCCAGCGCATCCCATGCCTCATCGACATCTTCGGCCACGAAAACCGTTGTCGGAGCGCCCTCGACGGGAAACTGAATCATTCCGGGCTCGTGGCCGTGGGCACGGCACTCCGATTCGTAGAGCTCTTTCAATCCCGGCAGGGCGGTCTGGGAGACAAACCCGAACCCGTGCGCGCCGGCGCGACGAGCGGCGGCCTTACTGCCGCCGGCGATCAGCACCATGGGCCCGCCGTCCGTCGCGCATGGCGGGGTGACCCGGACCTGCCGGCCGCGATATTCGACGACCTCGCCGCGCACCAACGGGCCGAGCACCGCCAACATCTCGTCGGCCACCCGCCCGCGGGTGGTCATGTCGACGCCGAAGTGCTCGAACTCCTCACGCCGATGTCCGACGCCGAACGCATACCACACCCGGCCCCTGCTGATCAGGTCCAGCACGCTCATCTCTTCGGCGAGTCGGACGGGGTCCCACAACGGAATCGCCACGGCGGCCAGCAGTATCGCCAACGTGCGGGTCCGCGCCGCGATCGCCGACGCCAACATCAGCGGCGCGGGCAGGTGGCCGTCGTCGGCGCCGTGGTGCTCCGATAACACGGCCAGCGGCGCGCCTCGCGTCTCGGCCCACGCGCACATGTCGATGGCCGCGCCGTAAAGGTCGGCGGCCGGCCCGGCCCAATCGGGCGTCCGCATATCGAACCTCAGCGTGAACATCGACCCAACCTAACATTTGTTCTGCGGAGCCAGCCCGGGACGTCGGGCGGCGGCGCAATAGTCTGCCCGTGTGACACCTAATCCGCTCGAGGAACTGACGCTCGAGCAACTGCGGGCGCGCACCAGCATGAAATGGCGGGCACGCCCGGCCGATGTCTTGCCCCTGTGGGTCGCCGAAATGGATGTCAGGCTCGCACCGGCGGTGGCCGACGCGATCCATCGGGCCGTCGACATCGGCGACACCGGATATCCCTACGGGACGGGGTTCGCCGAGGCGGTCAGCGAATTCGCTTCGCGGCGTTGGCAATGGGACGACCTGGAGGTCGGCCGCACATCGATCGTTCCCGACGTCATGCTCGGCGTGGTCGAGATGCTTCGGCTGGTCACCGAGCGCGGCGACGCCGTCATCGTCAACTCGCCGGTGTATCCGCCGTTCTACGCGTTCGTGTCCCACGACGGACGTCGGGTGATCGAAGCGCCGCTGCGCCGCGATGGCCGGATCGATCTGGACGCGTTGGAGGAAACGTTTTCGCGGGCACGCACGGCAGCCGGGCCCGCCGGCAACGTGGCGTACCTGTTGTGCAATCCGCACAACCCGACGGGGTCGGTGCACACCTTCGACGAACTCAGCGGTGTCGCCGAACGGGCCCGCCGCCTCGGGGTCCGGGTGGTGTCCGATGAAATTCACGGCCCGCTGGTCCTGTCCGGGGCGCGGTTCACCCCGTATCTCAGCGTCCCCGGCGCGGAGGACGCCCTGGCCCTGACGTCGGCCACCAAGGCGTGGAATCTGTGCGGGGTGAAGGCGGCCCTCGCCATCGCCGGTCGGGAGGCCGCCGCCGACCTTCGGCGCATGCCCGAAGAGGTCAGCCACGGCCCGAGCCACCTGGGCGCCATCGCCCATACCGCGGCTTTCAGTTCCGCTGACGAGTGGCTCGACGCGTTGTTGCAGGGGCTGGACGCGAACCGCACACTGCTGGGCCGGCTGGTCGCCGAGCTGCTGCCCGGGGTGAAGTACCAACAACCGCAGGGCACCTACCTGGCGTGGCTGGACTGCCGGGACCTCGGTTTCGGCGAGGAGGCCGCCGAAGGCCCTGCGGTGGTATCGGATCTGTCCGGGCCGGCCCGCTTTTTCCTGGACCACGCCCGGGTCGCGCTCACGTCCGGACATGCGTTCGGGACCGGCGGAGGCGGGCACGTGCGGGTGAATTTTGCCACCTCGCAAGCGATTCTCACCGAGGCGTTGTCGCGGATGGGTCAGGCCCTGCAACGTCGCGGCCCAGGCTGCTGAAGCCGGCGCCCGGTTCCTTCAGGCCCATCACGTAGGGCACACCGTCCGACTCGAACTTCAGCTTGGTGCGCAGCCGGCTGAAGAAGCCCCGGTCTGGGACCGTCGGTGTGACCACCGACGAGGCGAGGTCGATGTAGTGCGTCGAGGTTTCCCCGATGCCCTCAAAATAATGGATCAGCGGCGTGCATGTCTGGCGCACCGAGTCGTCGAGGCACTCGGCTACCGCGTCGGTCATCAGCACGTATTCCGGCACCGGCACGTCGTTCTTCAGCATGCGATGCACCAGGATGACGTCGACGCCGGCCAGCTCGACGTTGCGCTTGATCTTTTGCTCTGCCACCTCGCCCTGATGGGCGACGAACTTCAGCGACAGGTTGTCCAGCTGCTTGCAGCTGGCGCACTCGCAGGCGACGTCCTTCTTCAGCCTCTCCCGCCGCGCCAGGAACGACTGACGCATGCCCGATAACCGGTCGCCCACCAACACTTTGGCGTTGCCATCCGGCGCCCAGAAGAACGCGGCATCACCTTCCAGCTTGGCCAGCTTCAGGCCTTTGCCTGCGTCGATGACCGACTCCAGCAATTGCGCCACGGTTAGTTGCGCATGGGTCAAATGCAGTCGGTTCCAATTCATGTAGCTCGTGTATCCGCCGATATCGGCGATCAGAAGCACCGCGCGCCGGATCGCCATGAACAGGGATTTTAGCGGTCTCGCCCCCTTGATCGCGACATCGTTGTACCTTCAAAAACATTTCGTACTGGACGAACTCGCGTCGCCGAGAGAGGCTGTCCTGATCATGGATGTCCTGAGAACCCCGGACTCAAGGTTCGAAAACCTTGAGGACTACCCGTTCTCAGCGAATTACGTTGACGTGGCGGCCAGCGACACCAAACCGCTGCGCATGCACTACCTCGACGAGGGTCCGCACGACGGCCCGCCGATCGTGTTGCTGCACGGCGAACCCACGTGGAGCTACCTGTACCGCAAGATGGTTCCGCCGCTCGCTGAGGGCGGCTACCGCGTACTCGCGCCCGACCTCATCGGCTTCGGCCGCTCCGACAAGCCCGCGCGAATCGAGGACTACACCTACCTGCGCCACGTCGAGTGGGTGACGTCGTGGTTCGAGCGCCTCAAGCTCAAGGACGTCACGCTGGTCGTGCAGGACTGGGGCTCGTTCATTGGTCTGCGCATCGCGGCCGAGCACGACGCCCGCGTCGGGCGGCTGGTGGTGGCGAATGGCTTCCTGCCCACGGCGAAGGGACCGTCGCCGCGCGCCTTCCATGTCTGGAGGGCTTTCGCACGCTTCTCACCCGTGCTGCCCGCCGGTCGCCTGGTGGCCATCGGCACCGTGCGGCGGGTTCGGGCCAAGGTCCGGGCGGGCTACGACGCGCCCTTCCCCGACAAGAGATATCAAGCCGGGGCGCGGGCGTTTCCGCAATTGGTGCCGACCTCGCCCGATGACCCGGCAGTGCCGGCCAACAGGGCCGCGTGGGAGGTCCTGGGCCGATGGGAGAAGCCCTGCCTGGCCATCTTTGGGTATCGCGACCCGATCCTCGGCAAAGCCGACCGCCCGCTGATCAAGCACATCCCCGGCGCTGCGGGCCAGCCGCATGCCCGCATCAACGCCAGCCATTTCATTCAGGAGGACAGCGGGCCGGAATTGGCCGATCGCATCCTCTCCTGGCTTCCGCCGGCGCCCGAGTAGTCCGGGCGCGAGCGTGCGCAGTTGCACGCTCGCTGCGGCGTGTCACTGCACAAACACGCACGCTCGCGGCTATTTGCCAAGGCGGGGGAACAGGGCGAGCGCGTTGGTGCGGTCGATCTCCGTGCGCGCGTCCGCGTCGAGTCCGGGGTAGGCCTCCAAGCCCGCGGCGAACAGTTTCACGACCTCGAGCGGAGCGAACGGCGTGTCGGAGCCGAAGGTGACGTGGCCGGGTTTCGCGAAAGCGAGCAGGCTGGGCAGCGCCGCGGCGCTCGAAGACAACGCGGTGTCGAAGTAGAAGCCCGCGAAGTCGTCCAGAACCTCGAACGGGTCGCGGCCGGTGTCTCCCACGATGCCCATCGCCAGTCGATACGCGGCGTACGGGACGAATCCGCCCCCATGGCTCAGGATGAAGCGGATGTTCGGGTATTTGCGGCGAATCTCGTTGCGCACAAGCAGATATGCCGCCCGCGTGGTGTCGAGCAGGAAGTCGGCCGCGAACGGTACGACGCCGTCGACGGCGGGGCCCGGTAACTCGGCGGGATGGATGAAAGCCACGGCCGATCGCGCGTCCAGCGCGGCGAACAGGTCGTCCTGACCGTCTTGGCCGAGATAGACACCCGCCGCGTTGGCCAACAGGACGACCCCATCGGCGTTCAGCTCGTCAAAAGACCTCACCACCTCGGCGACGGACTTGTCGACGTGTGGCATCGGAACGGTGGCGAAGAAACCGAACCGGTCCGGGTCAGCGGCGACAACGCCGGCAAGGTAGTCGTTGAGGTCGCGAGCGAGCGTGGTGGCGTCGGCCGGGGCCGGTAGGAACGTGGTGCCGGGAGCGGACACCGACAGAATCGCCGTACCGATGCCCACCTCGGACATGACTTCGAGTGACCCCTCCGGACTCCACTCCGGTACGGCGCGCCCGCCCGCCGCATCAATTCCCGACTTCCGCAGCAGTTTTAGATAGTCGGCCGGGACGGCATGGTGGTGCGTATCGATGCGCTGCATGGCTCCTCCTCGGTGGTGGTGATCAATTATCGGGAATGCCCGCACCGGCAAGCGCGGGAACGACGTCCTCGTCGCGTCGCAACGAGGAGATCCCGGTTTTGAACTGGGCGAACTTTTCGACGATCGTCTGCCCCTCTCGGGTGTGCCCCCAGATACTGATGCCCTGATACGTGGTTGGCTGCCAAGTTCTTTCGTCGACCACAATGGGATTCCAGCCGACCTCCCACTCGAATCCCGACGGAGTGATGGCGTAGAAGGACAGTTCCTTGTCGTTGGTGTGTTGGCCGACCCCCAGCGCCATGCGGAAGCCGAGTTCCTTGACCCGTTGGTAGGCGGCGGTCATGTCGTCGAAATCGGCGACCTGGATGTTGAGATGCTGCACGCGGGTGCGGATCGGGTTGAGCGGCATCCGGTTGACCGCGGCGATCGCCACCGAGTGATGGCGCTCATTGACCCGCAGAAACCGGATCTTGAACTTGAGGCCGCTGATCGTCTCGTCGATGAAATCGGTCAGCCGCGCGTCGAACACGGTGTTGAAATAGCCGCGCAATTGGTGCGGCCGTGTGGTGGGGACGGCGACATGGCCCATACCCGCTGCGCCAGTGACGAATCCGCCGTTCACTGCCATCTGCAACGGCTCCACGCCAGGCCGCGCTCGGGTGAAGACCTCTTGGGTGAGGCCGTTGGGTCCGGGGAATCGGACCAGCCGCTCGACGCCGCGGAGCGCCGCCTCGTCGTTGGTGCCTTCGACGGTGGGCACGCCGTGTTGCCGGATGCGGGCCAGGACCGTGTCGAACGTGGCGTGGTCGTCCAGCTGCCAGCCGAGCGTGGTGACGTCCTCGGCGGGGCCGCGTCGCAGCAGGAACCGGCACTCGTGGTCGTCGAGGCGAAACCGCGTGACGTCCGCCGACACGTCGTCGATATGCATGCCGATGCCGTCGCGGCCGAATCGTCGCCAGTCGCTGAACTTTTGGGTCTCGATCACGAGGTAACCGAGATGGACTTTTCCGAAAACTGACGGGCTCATCGCTCACTCTCCAAGAACTCAACAACCAACCGATTGAACAAGTCGGCGCGCTCCCACTGCATCCAATGCCCGGTGTGCGGAGTCATCACCAACTGCGCATTGGGCAGCAGGTTGAACAGCATCGGGCCGCCGGCCGGGCGGTTGACTTTGTCTTCGCGTCCCCACAGCACCAGCGTCGGCGTCGTGAGCGTCCTCAGCCGTTGGTCGCGGGTGAGGTCCATTCGCCACAGGGTGCGCAGGCCGGACGGGCGGCGCAGCGGCGGGTCCGCGATCACCTCCGGGTCGATGGATGCCCGGTAGCGCAGATCGATGAGGTCCTCGGGCACCGCGGCGCCGTCGTACACCAAATAGCTGCGGATGAAGGTGGCCAGCTTGTCGCGGCTCGGGCCGTCTCCGCCGTAGTAGGACAGCAGGCTCTTCAACCCGGCCGTCGGAAGGGCCCGGGTGGTGCCGATGCCGCCGGGACCCATCAGGATCAGCTTGCCGACGCGGTGCGGGGTGTCCAGCGCGAGCCGCAGTGCGGCCGCGCCACCGTACGAGTTGCCGACGAGATGTGCTGTGCCGACACCGAGTTCGTCGAGCATGCCCCGGATCATGTCGGCGAGGTAGCCGAACGGGTCGTCCTGATCGACGCCCTTGGCTGATTTTCCGTAGCCGGGCATGTCGGGCACGATGACCCGGTAGTGCGCGGCCAGGGCGTCGATGTTGCGCGAGTAGTTCGACACACCCGACGCACCGGGGCCGCCGCCGTGCAGCATCACAACGGCCTGCCCCGTCCCGGCTTCGGAGACGAAGATCGGTTTGCCGTCAACCGTGACGGTGTGTTCTTCCAGCGTGGTGGTGGTCATGCGGTGGCTCCGGTTCGGATCGGGGTGGCGGGCGAAAGCCTGGCGAAACCGGGAGGCGGTGGCGCCAGGGGCTGCCCGGAAGCGGCGGCGGCATAGATGAATCCGTCTGGACGAAGCACGACCGCCGCGGCCTTCTTGCCACGCAGCCAGCGGGTCAGCGCGCCGTCGTGGTCGCGGAGATCGGATACCGATAGCGACAAAGCTCCCAGCTGTTCCCAGCGGTCTGTGCCCGCGGGCGGTGTGGCGAAATACATTACCGCCCAACGCCCGCCGATCACATCGTCCAACCGCACCCTGTCGCCCGCGGCGTCGGTCACCCACGGCTGGGGCAGCTGCCAACCCACCGCGGGGTGTGCATTGGCGGCGAAAAAGCCATCCGGGTAATGCGCATCGGGGATCCAGATCAGCTTCTCCGCAACCGCGAGGACACCGGGCAGCCGGGTCAGACCACGCAACAGGTGATTTCGCAGCCACGTCAACGACTTTCGGCGTTCGGTGATGAGTCGGCCGGTGCGTACCGCTCGCCGGGTGACCTCGACGACGTGTGGTTTGCGTTCGATCTGGTAGGTGTCGAGCAGCGAATCGGGCGCCTGCCCGCGGACGACGGCCGCCAGCTTCCAGCACAGGTTGGCCGCGTCGCGGACCCCGGCCGACATTCCTTGGCCGATCCACGGCGGCATCGCATGGGCGGCGTCGCCGGCCAAAAAGACCCGGCCGACGCGCCACCGGTCGGCGACGCGCACGTGGTGGCTGTAGATGACCGCGCGCAAGATCTTCACGTGGTCCTTGGTGATCCCTTGGTCGTGCAGGACTTCCCAGACCGCCTCATCGGTGATGAGTTTCTTCTCGTCCTCGCCGGCCCGGGCCGGGTACTCCCAGCGGTGATGCCCCAGCGGCGTGGGGCAGTCAACGGTCGGGCGCTCGGGGTTGCAATGGAACCGCAGCCAGTCGTGGCGATCCCACTCACGAATCACCTCGGTGTCGATGACGACCCAGCGCTCGGTGTAGGTGCGTCCGGCGTAGCCGACCCCCAGCAGGCCGCGGGTCGGCGAGGATCCGCCGTCGGCCGCGATCACGTAGGACGCGCGTAGCCGCCTGACGGTGTCGGTACCCAGGTCGGCCAGCATGAGTTCGACGCATGAGTCCTGATTGAGCGCGCGCAGACATTCGTGTTCGAGGAGAAGCTGCACGTTGTCGAACCGGGCGACGCCCTCGCGCAGGACCTGGTCGACCGCCGGTTGATAGATGAACTGCTGCGGCGGGTGCCCGCAGCCGCGGGACGTCATCTTGGTCTCGATGAATGGCACACCGTCGGCGTCGACCCAGGTCAGCGGCCGGTCCGGCAGCATGTCGCGTTGCAGCCGGTCGGCCAGGCCGACGGACTGCCAGATCCGCATGACCTCCTCGTCGGTGGAGATGGCCCGCGCTCGGCTGTACACGTCGGGGTCGCGTTCGATGACGACGACGCTCAGACCAAGGCGCCCAAGCAGATTGGCTGCAGTCGCTCCCGTCGGCCCGTAGCCGATGATCGCCACGTCGTAAGTCGAATTCTCGGTCACTGCTGTCTCGCCTTCGTGTCGGGCTTGAATCTGTAGCGATCATTACGGTACTGTAGTGATCACTACGGAGTCAAGAGGAGTTCACGTGGCCAAGTCGCAGGAACCAAAAAGGCGCCGCCGCGTCGACGGCGAAGCATCCCGGACCCGCATCCTCGATGCGGCCACCGAGATTGCCGGCGAGCGCGGCTACGAGGGCACCAGCATCGGGAGGGTCAGCGCCAAGTGCGGCCTGCCGGCCAGCTCGATCTACTGGCACTTCAAGGACAAAGACGATCTCATTGCCGCGGTCATCGAACGCAGCTTTGCGCAATGGCTGTTGACCTGGCAGATGCCGGTCGAAGGCACCCCGCAGGAGCGCTTCGTCGGGTTGCTCCAGCAGGTCGGCAAGGCGCTGCTCGACTCCCCCGACTTCCTGCGACTGGGCCTGATGCTCGCCCTGGAGCGACGGCCGGTCGAACCACGGGCGCGGGCCATGTTCCTCGCCGCGCGCGCCCAGGCGTTCGACATGATCGGCGCCGCCATCCGCGAGCTCACGCCGGGCCTGACCGACGCCCAGGTCCACCAGTTGGCCACCTATGTGATCGCCGGCGCCGACGGGATCTTTATGGCCAAGGAGATCGGCGGCGACTCCGTTGATCTGCTGGCGCTGATCGAGCTACACGCCGGCGCCATCTACGATTCCGCTGCGCGCATGGTCGCCGAGCAGGACACGCCATGACGTCGACACCTGTGATCGACGTGGCTCCCACCGCTACCGGACCGCTCTGCGTGCCGGCGGTCAACCTCGATGCCCTCCTGGACGCACCCCATCTCAGCATGGGCACCAGCGCCGCTCAGGCGACGGTCCCCATCGTCGCCGCGGTGAGCTCAGCCGGAATCGTCTCCTACGCCGAGGCCGTCTCGTCGATCTCTGCCAAATCCGCGGGACCGGTAGCACGCGCCAACATCGACGAATTCATCGAAAGCACCGCAACCGCCCTGCAAGTCGTCGGCGGCGCGCAACGCGGCAAGGCCGTGATGATCCTCAGCCCCGCCGATCCCCCGCTGCCCATGCGCAATACGGTGTACTGCCTCGTCGAAGGCGACGTCGACCACCGATCGATCGAGCAAGCCATTCTCGACATGGTCGACCGGGTGGCCGCCTACGCGCCCGGGTACCACCTCAAGCAGGGCGTGCAGTTCGAGGTCTTCGGCCCCGAGCACCCGCTCTACATCCCCGAGACCGGAAAATTCATCGGCACCCGCGTCACCGTGCTGCTGGCGGCCGGAGCCGACATCGTCACCTCCGCCGCCAAAGCCACGGCCGAACGCTTCATCGAAAAAGCCGGAGCATCAACATGACCCAGCGCGTCTACGTCAGCGACGTGACCTTGCGCGACGGCATGCATGCGGTCCGCCACCAATACACCATCGAGCAGGTCACCGCGATCGCTGCCGCTCTCGACGCGGCCGGTGTCGATTCGATCGAAGTTGCGCACGGCGACGGGCTGTCCGGTTCGAGCTGCGTGTACGGATTCGGCGCCCATACCGACCTGGAATGGATCGAGGCGGTCGCTGGCACCGTTCAGAGCGCCAGCGTCGCAACGCTTTTGTTGCCCGGCGTCGGCAGTGTGCGCAATCTCAGGGACGCGCATGGCGCGGGCGCGACCGTCGTCCGTGTCGGCACGCACTGCACCGAAGCGGACATCTCGGCCCCTTACCTGGCCGCCGCGCGCGAGCTCGGCATGGACCCGGTCGGCTTCCTGATGATGAGCCACCTCACCACCGCCACCGAGCTGGCCACGCAAGCCAAGCTCATGGAAGGCTACGGTGCCACCTGTGTCTACGTCGTGGACTCGGGTGGAGCGATGACGATGCGCGACGTCGCCGAGCGGGTCGACGCGCTGCGTCAAACACTGTTGTCTACAACCGAAATCGGTATCCACGCCCACCACAATCTGTCGCTTGGCGTAGCCAACAGCATCGTCGCGGTCGAGCACGGCGGGTACCGCGTCGATGCCTCCCTGGCGGGGATGGGCGCCGGCGCGGGCAATGCGCCGCTGGAGGTATTCGTCGCCGCGGCCACCCGGCTCGGCTGGGACCACGGCTGTGACCTGCACGCACTACAGGACGCCGCCGACGACCTCGTGCGACCGCTGCAGGACCGTCCGGTGCGCGTTGATCGCGAAACGCTGACGCTTGGCTACGCCGGTGTGTACTCCAGTTTCTTGCGCCACGCGGAAGTCGCCGCGGCCCGCTTCAACGTCGACGCTCGCGCGCTCCTCGAAGAGGCCGGCCGTCGCGGCATGGTCGGCGGCCAGGAGGACATGCTGGTCGACATCGCCCTCGACCTACAGGAGCGAATCCCCAGCCTGGACAAGTAGGTCAGCGTCTTACCAGTTTTGAGCAAAGAGATGCCGATTTCAGGCGGGGCCAATACGCTGGTTGCTTGCTCACACACAACACATATGAGGCAAATAGTGTTCGGATGGGGGTTGGCCGCATGAGGTCCCGACCCGATGGTGTCGGCGTCGGCGAGATCGGCTGACGGGGCAAGACCACATGTCGACGGACGCAGAGCAAATCGTCAGCCGGCAGGCAGAAGAGCACACCCTGGTCGAATTTCTGGAATCCGTGCCCAGCTGGCCGTGTGCTGTCGTCATTGAGGGTGATCCGGGTATCGGGAAGACGACCCTGTGGCTAGACGCCTTGAGGCGCGCTCGCGAGCGTGGTTTCCGGGTGCTGACCAGCCGCGCCGCGTTGGCCGAATCAGTGTTGGCCTATACCGCACTGGGCGACCTGTTGAGTGCGGTCGATGAGTCGGAATGGGCAGACCTGCCGGTTCCGCAGCGGCAGGGTTTGGAGGCCGCCTTGCTGCGCCGCCGTGACGACCCCGAACCCGCCGATCCGCGTGCGGTAGCGGCGGCCTTTGTGGCCGTCCTCGACCGACTCGCCGCCCAGGGCCCTGTTGTGATCGCAATCGACGACGTGCAGTGGCTGGATACCTCCAGCGCCAACGTCGTGTCGTTCGCCTCGCGACGGCTGCCCGCCGGCGCAGGATTATTGTGCACGACCCGCACGCACGAGGCGGCGTCGCGAGTGCAGCTTCCCAGCCCCGACGGCGTGCGTCGAATCCTGGTGCAGCCGTTGACCGTCGCCGAACTACACCGGGTCCTCATGATGCGGCTGGGAACCTCAGTGTCCCGTCCGATGTTGCTGCGCGTTCACGAGATCTCTGGCGGGAACCCATTTTTCGCCTTGGAACTCATCCGCGAAATCGGCGCCAACCGCCGCCCTGCCGACCTGAGCTTGCCGGGCAGCCTCAGCGATTTGATCAGCTCGCGGATTACCCGGTTCGGCGCCGGCGCTGAAGACGCGTTACTTGCCATGGCCAGCCTGCCCGATCCGACGGTGCAGATGGTAGCCGTGGCCGTGGGCACTACACCCGATCACCTCATCGAGTTACTCAGCACAGCCGAAACGCACGAGGTCGTTGCCGTCGACGGAAACCGGATCCGGTTTACTCACCCGGTCTTGGCGCACGGAGTGTATAGCAGCGCCCCACCACGTCGCCGCCGCGAAATGCACCGTCGTCTAGCCGAACTCGTCACCGAACCCGAATTACGCGCCCGCCACCTCGCCTTGTCCGACGCCACTGGCCAACCGCAAACCATCGCAGCCCTGGACACGGCGGCAGAGATCGCCCGCTCCCGGGGAGCCCCCGCAGCGGCCGCCGAACTCTTGGAGCTGGCAATCGCGTTGGGCGCCGACGATCCACTCCGCCGAATCGGTTGTGCCACTCATTATTTCGCCGCGAGTGATCCGGGAAACGCACGGCAGCTACTGGAAGCCGTTGTGCAAGACCTACCGACCGGACCGCTTCGCGCCGAGGCGTTGCACCAGCTCGCACTGGTTCGCCTCTATGACGACAGCTTTTTCGAGGCGGCGGAGTTGCTCGAACGAGGGCTCGCCGAGGCCGACTCCGACGTCGGTTTGCGCGCGCGCATTCTGGTCAGCTTGTCGTTCGCGCTAATCAACGCCGCGCAACCCGACACAGCTTACGAACGCGTCCAGCAAGCCGTGACCGCGGCCGAGGGCCTCAGGGAACCAGGCCTACTCAGTGTCGCCCTGGGCATGCGCGCCATGTTGGACTTCATGGGCGGGCGTGGCTTCGACCGACCTACTATGCAACGCGCCGCCGAACTCGAGGAGCAAGACTCGCGTGTTCCGCTAGCTCTTCGCCCCGGCGTGCAGATGACGCTGCTGCGTGCATGGACGGGTGAGCTTGATACCGCGCGTGAGGCACTGGCAGAGGTGGGTCAACGATGTATCACCTTCGGCGAAGAGGGAGAGTTGATCTTCGTCGCCTTTCACCTTGCGCTCATTGATATTTGGCGTGGTGATCTGCCCGGGGCAGCCACCACGGTCGAAGAGACGACGCAGCGGGCGGAACAACTGGGCGGCGACTTTCCGTTGTTCATCGCGCTGACCACTCGCGCTGCCGTGGACGCCTATGCCGGCCGCACCGATGAGGCGCGACGCGAGCTGAGCGACGCGATCGCCGCGGCTCGGCGATGCGGTTCGATGCGGTTGGCCGAGTGGCCGGCCACGCTGGCCGGGTTCGTCGAGGTGTCGTGCGGCAACTACCAGGCCGCGCTCGACGCGCTCAAACCGCTGTTATCCGTCGCACAAAGGTGGCCCGACGCCACTGAAGTCATCGCTGCCTCTTTCATTCCCGATGCCGTTGAGGCCATGATCCAGTTGGGCCGCCTGGATGAGGCCGAGCCGTTGATCGACATCCTGGAACGCAACGGCCACCGGCTCGACCGGCCATGGATGCTGTCCGTAGGTATGCGTTGCCGCGCCATGCTGCAGGCCGCACAAGGAGAGATCCGCGCCGCTACAGCCACCGCCGAATTGGCCATGGCCCAACACGAGCGCCTGCCCATGCCCTTCGAACGAGCCCGCACCCAACTGCTAATGGGCCAATTACAACGCCGGCAGCGCAGCCGCGACGCCGCGACCGCCACCCTGCGCGAGGCACAACACACCTTCGAACAACTGGGCACCACGCTATGGGCGCAGCGCGCCAGCACCGAACTCACCCGAAAAATCTCGGGCAGACGTCGCTCCCACGGACTCACCCCCTCCGAACAGCGTGTCGCCGAACTCGCCGTCGCGGGCCTGACCAACCGCGACATCGCCGCAACCCTGTTCATCAGCCCCAAAACCGTCGAAGTCAACCTCAGCCGCATCTACCGCAAACTCAACATCCGCTCGCGCGTCGAGCTCTACAAAGCACTCGGAACACCGACCACCGAAAAGTAGCTCAGCGTCCTTCCGGGTTTGAACAAAGAGATGCCGAATTCACGCGAGGGCAATACGCTGGTTTCTCGCTCAGACACACCACATATGAGGCAAATAGTGTTCGGATGGGCGTTGGCCGCATGAGCTCCCGACCCGATGGTGTCGGCGTCGGCGAGATCGGCTGACGGGGCAAGACCAGATGTCGACGGACGCAGAGCAAATCGTCAGCCGGCAGGCAGAAGAGCACACCCTGGTCGAATTTCTGGAATCCGTGCCCAGCTGGCCGTGTGCTGTCGTCATCGAGGGTGATCCGGGTATCGGGAAGACGACCCTGTGGCTAGACGCCTTGAGGCGCGCTCGCGAGCGTGGTTTCCGGGTGCTGACCAGCCGCGCCGCGTTGGCCGAATCAGTGTTGGCCTATACCGCACTGGGCGACCTGTTGAGTGCGGTCGATGAGTCGGAATGGGCAGACCTGCCGGTTCCGCAGCGGCAGGGTTTGGAGGCCGCCTTGCTGCGCCGCCGTGACGACCCCGAACCCGCCGATCCGCGTGCGGTAGCGGCGGCCTTTGTGGCCGTCCTCGACCGACTCGCCGCCCAGGGCCCTGTTGTGATCGCAATCGACGACGTGCAGTGGCTGGATACCTCCAGCGCCAACGTCGTGTCGTTCGCCTCGCGACGGCTGCCCGCCGGCGCAGGATTATTGTGCACGACCCGCACGCACGAGGCGGCGTCGCGAGTGCAGCTTCCCAGCCCCGACGGCGTGCGTCGAATCCTGGTGCAGCCGTTGACCGTCGCCGAACTACACCGGGTCCTCATGATGCGGCTGGGAACCTCAGTGTCCCGTCCGATGTTGCTGCGCGTTCACGAGATCTCTGGCGGGAACCCATTTTTCGCCTTGGAACTCATCCGCGAAATCGGCGCCAACCGCCGCCCTGCCGACCTGAGCTTGCCGGGCAGCCTCAGCGATTTGATCAGCTCGCGGATTACCCGGTTCGGCGCCGGCGCTGAAGACGCGTTACTTGCCATGGCCAGCCTGCCCGATCCGACGGTGCAGATGGTAGCCGTGGCCGTGGGCACTACACCCGATCACCTCATCGAGTTACTCAGCACAGCCGAAACGCACGAGGTCGTTGCCGTCGACGGAAACCGGATCCGGTTTACTCACCCGGTCTTGGCGCACGGAGTGTATAGCGGCGCCCCACCACGTCGCCGCCGCGAAATGCACCGCCGTCTAGCCGAACTCGTCACCGAACCGGAATTACGCGCCCGCCACCTCGCCTTGTCCGACGCCACTGGCCAACCGCAAACCATCGCAGCCCTGGACACGGCGGCAGAGATCGCCCGCTCCCGGGGAGCCCCCGCAGCGGCCGCCGAACTCTTGGAGCTGGCAATCGCGTTGGGCGCCGACGATCCACTCCGCCGAATCGGTTGTGCCACTCATTATTTCGCCGCGAGTGATCCGGGAAACGCACGGCAGCTACTGGAAGCCGTTGTGCAAGACCTACCGACCGGACCGCTTCGCGCCGAGGCGTTGCACCAGCTCGCACTGGTTCGCCTCTATGACGACAGCTTTTTCGAGGCGGCGGAGTTGCTCGAACGAGGGCTCGCCGAGGCCGACTCCGACGTCGGTTTGCGCGCGCGCATTCTGGTCAGCTTGTCGTTCGCGCTAATCAACGCCGCGCAACCCGACACAGCTTACGAACGCGTCCAGCAAGCCGTGACCGCGGCCGAGGGCCTCAGGGAACCAGGCCTACTCAGTGTCGCCCTGGGCATGCGCGCCATGTTGGACTTCATGGGCGGGCGTGGCTTCGACCGACCTACTATGCAACGCGCCGCCGAACTCGAGGAGCAAGACTCGCGTGTTCCGCTAGCTCTTCGCCCCGGCGTGCAGATGACGCTGCTGCGTGCATGGACGGGTGAGCTTGATACCGCGCGTGAGGCACTGGCAGAGGTGGGTCAACGATGTATCACCTTCGGCGAAGAGGGAGAGTTGATCTTCGTCGCCTTTCACCTTGCGCTCATTGATATTTGGCGTGGTGATCTGCCCGGGGCAGCCACCACGGTCGAAGAGACGACGCAGCGGGCGGAACAACTGGGCGGCGACTTTCCGTTGTTCATCGCGCTGACCACTCGCGCTGCCGTGGACGCCTATGCCGGCCGCACCGATGAGGCGCGACGCGAGCTGAGCGACGCGATCGCCGCGGCTCGGCGATGCGGTTCGATGCGGTTGGCCGAGTGGCCGGCCACGCTGGCCGGGTTCGTCGAGGTGTCGTGCGGCAACTACCAGGCCGCGCTCGACGCGCTCAAACCGCTGTTATCCGTCGCACAAAGGTGGCCCGACGCCACTGAAGTCATCGCTGCCTCTTTCGTTCCTGATGCCGTTGAGGCCATGATCCAGTTGGGCCGCCTGGATGAGGCCGAGCCGTTGATCGACATCCTGGAACGCAATGGCCACCGGCTCGACCGGCCATGGATGCTGTCCGTTGGTATGCGCTGCCGCGCCATGCTGCAGGCCGCACAAGGAGAGATCCGCGCCGCTACAGCCACCGCCGAACTGGCCATGGCCCAACACGAGCGCCTGCCCATGCCCTTCGAACGCGCCCGCACCCAACTGCTGCTGGGCCAATTACAGCGCCGACAACGCCACCGCGACCCCGCCACCGCCACCCTGCGCGAGGCACAACACACCTTCGAACGACTGGGCACCACACTGTGGGCCCAGCGCGCCAGCACCGAGCTCTCCCGAGGAACCTCCGGCAGACGTCGCGCCCAGGGACTCACCCCCTCCGAACAGCGTGTCGCCGAACTCGCCGTCTCGGGCCTGACCAACCGCGACATCGCCGCAACCCTGTTCATCAGCCCCAAAACCGTCGAAGTCAACCTCAGCCGCATCTACCGCAAACTCAACATCCGCTCGCGCGTCGAGCTCTACAAAGCGCTCGGAACCCCCAAAGAGTAGGAAAAACCCTGATTTGAGACGAGCCGCAGATCGCTAGCGTGAGGCGATGGACGTCACTGACGCGGACTTGGAGCGATTTCTCGTTGAGTGGTATGGACCGCGGACACCCGCGCGGTTCATCGAGGAAACGGCCGGGCGGCTCAATGACGGCGCCGCATCCGTCGCCGCGCTGGGTATCCAGGTTCGGTTGCTGATGGCATTGGCAATCCCCGCAGACGATTACGCGTTCGGCGTGTTCGCCGCCGAATCGGCAGAGGCCGTCGCGCAGTTGTGTGCCGATGCGGGTGCGCCGGCGGAACGCATCAGCACCGCCGTCGGATGGTCGCGCGGCTGCTGAATTTAGTTGGGCACCTGCGGGGCGATCTTTTTCGCGAGGTTGATAGCGGCCGAGTTGGCCTGATCCGGCGAGAGCTTCAGCACCGCGACCTGGACGGTGTTCACCCGGTTGCCCGCAGCGAACTCCACCTCGCCGCCACCCATCAGGCGCATGCCCTCGGGTCCGGGCTTGGATCCGTCAGGAAACCCAGGCGCCGGCAACTTGTTGTTCGGTGCCGTGCCGGGATTGCTGATCTCCAGAGTCACCGACTCCATGTTCGACGGGTTCTCCCACGAGCAGTCACCCATCTGGGGATTCTTACCGGTCGATTTGCCCTGCACGGTCACTCCCAAGACGCCCGAAATGTCTTGCGGCGACAGCATCGCGCACGCATCGATTCGCTGCGCGCTCTGCGGCGCGGCGGAGCCGCTGCCGGCTGGGGCGCTTTGATTTGCCGCGTGGGACTGACAGCCCGCGACCGCGCAGCCCAGCGCCATCACCGCCACCAGATGCTTGACATCCCTCGTCATCACAACTCCCTTAGCGTTCAGAATGGTTTCACGCTTTGATCGCTGACGGACATGCCGTGTCCGCTACTGCCGTTGGTGAATGTTGTGCCGTCCGAGGCCGCGACGATGGTCCAGCCCTGTGCGCTGTAGGTCTGATTGCTTAACGTGACGCGGCCCTCAAGGGCGCCTAAATCGGCTTCGACCCAATGGAATTCACCAGCCGCGGTGACACTGGCGGTATGGAAGTGCTGCCCGTTTGCTCCATTGCCTTTGGCGGGCCAGTTGTTCGCCGAGGTTTGGCAGGCAACGATCTCATTATTTATCGAACAGCCCGTTGATCCCGAATTGATTTCCACGCGCACGTATCCGCGATCGTTGGGGGGCAGTGGAATCGGCGGCGCGGTCGTCGAGATCGGCGCCGACAGGACCGCCGCGGCGATGCTGAGCGCAATCGCCATTCCGCCCGACACCAGACCTAGTGGACGCATATGTCGACCCTGGGATCGCAGGGCGGCGGCTTCGGCGCCGAGGCCGGCGGAGGGGTCGTCGACTGGATTGTCGTTCCCCCGGGACGCGGCGGAGCGCTCGCCCCCGGCGACTGGGCCGGCGGGGCATGCGGTGTGCCCGTCGGTGTCGGCAGAAACGTCTGTGTCGGGGTCGGCTTGAACGTCTGAGTCGGTGTCGGCTTGAACGAAGTGGGTTGCGGCCCCTTGGGGCTGGTGGGCAGCGTGGCGATCGGGGCGCGCTGGGTCGCCAGGGGCATCCCTCCGGTCGGTCCCATGTTGGCGGCGGCGTTTTGTTTCCACGTTTCTTGGCGCCTCTCAGGGACGACACAAACGGCATCGCCGTCAAACGCCTCACGCCACACGTATCCGGGCTTGCAGGAGTTGGCTCCGTAGGCGCCGTTGGGGTCGCGCAGGTTGGCCGCGTTGGCGTTCTCCTGCGCGATCTCGGCGGCAACTTGCTTGGTCACGCACACGGGGTCGTACGGATTGGCAAGCCGCGGAACAAGGTCATTGGGGCAGCCGTTGTCTGCCGGCGCCAGCGCAGGAACGCCGATGGCCGCCGCGCTGACCATGGCAGACAATGACAGCACCGCGCGCACCTTGGTGGTGGCTGACATGGATCAAACGCTATTGACCGGGGGCTGCCGGTGCATCAGGGGTTTCCCTACAGTTTCGGCCCCCGGGCCGGTCGGCGGACCGTCTGGCCGCAGCGCCTTGGGCGAGCGGCACAATGAAGCGATGACCAGCACCCCAGCAGTTCCCCGGGACCCGAACCAGACCCTCGCCTACCGAATCGCGATGATGCTGATCGGCGTCGGCACCGTCCACTTCTTGGCACCCAAACCGTTCGACGAGATCGTCCCCGCCGAGCTACCCGGCAGCCCGCGGTTCTACACCTACGCATCGGGAGTCGCCGAAGTGGGCATCGGCGGGCTGCTGTTGGCCCGAGGCACCCGGCGGTTCGGCGCGCTCGCGGCCGTCGCGCTGTTCCTGGGGGTATTCCCGGCAAACGTCAACATGTGCCGGTTGTGGTGGGACAAGCCCTGGCCGATGCGCGTCGTCGCCCTGGCCCGGCTGCCCCTGCAGATTCCCATGATCACCGCGGCACTCAAGGTCAGGCGCAACAGCTAGCGCGGAATCGGTGGTTGGCTGACGCTCGTGTCTGACGAGGCGAAGGTACGAATCGATCTCACCGGAGCACCGGAAACGATGCTCGCGACGCTGCACGCAAGGGCGCTGGACGCGGACTCCGACACACCGGTGCTCGGTGACACCTTCGCCAAGCGATTGGTGAGCCGCATCGACTATGACTGGCGCAAAACCGGGGTCACGTCGCGCAATGCTTCAGCGGGCACCGTCCGCACCAAGCAATTCGACGATTGGGCGAGCCAATTCCTCGCACAGCACGACAGCGCAGTGGTGCTGCACCTCGGCTGTGGACTGGATGATCGCGTGTTTCGGCTCGACCCCGGTCCTGGTGTCGAGTGGTACGACGTCGACTATCCCGAAGTCATCGCGCTGGTGAAGCAGTTGTATCCGGCTCGTGAGCACTACCATCCCGTCGCGGCCTCCGTCACGGATCCCGCATGGCTGAGCGTCATCCCGGCTGACCGTCCGGTGCTGCTGATCGCCGAAGGGCTCACCTACTACCTGAGCAGAGACGACGGCGTTGCGCTGCTACGCAGGGTGGTCGAGCACTTCCCTTCAGGCGAACTACATTTCGATGTCTGCAACTGGCTTGGCATCAAACTGCAGAAGATCAACCCGATCGTCCGGCGAACGGGGTCGACGCTGCACTGGGCGATCAATGAGCCGAATGACATCCTCGACGCCGTAACGGGTGTTCATCTGCTGGCGGCGACCGCTGTCTTCGAAACCGAAGAGTTCAGACATTTGTCGAACGGCAGCTATCGGACCCTCGGGAAAATAATGCTGGCTGTCCCGACGCTACGGGCGATGTCACAGTTTCACCGCTACGCTTTTTGAGGTTTGGGCTGAATCCTGTTTCCGGTCAGCGCTTCCTGGCGAGCGACTTCAATTTTGCTCGGGCTGAAACCTTCGCCACTGGGTGACGACGTACGCGACGACCAGGATTGCAATCGCTCCGCCGACAACAGTCTTTCGGAAGTCCGGGCCCCGCGACGGGTATGTGCCGACCCGAATTAACTGGACGCGCCCCAGGACCTCGAGTAGGACGAACACAACGCCTAAAAGAGCGCCGGCTCTCCTCTTCGACAGTAGCGATATGCCGGCCGCGACATAGCACGTTCCGACGAGAGCAGTCTGTAAAGACGGTTTCAGCGGCTGGGATAGCAGCCGCATCCAGTTCCCAGTGATTCCAACCCATATCTCGGACAACCCCGCGAAGATGCAATACCCGCCGACGATCGTTATTCCGGTGCGTCTCGGTTTCGCGGAGTTCGCTGCCCCACGTCGGTGAACAACGCTCATAGTGGGCCGTCGACCGAGCGCCCGAGATAGGCCATGAGCCGGGCGGTCCGCGTCGAGCCCTCCGGTGCGGATCGGGCCGGACCGAAGCCGCCCGGGCGCCGCAGCAAGTTTTCCGGCAGCGACTCCACCAGCCCGCGGCACAGCGCCAGCAGATCGTCGGGCAGCTCGACAAGCCGCCCTTGTGACCGATGCACGTCCCAGCTGTGCAGCGCCAAATCCGACACGGGATAAGTTAGCGCCCGGCGCAGCAGAACCTCACCCTGCGGCGACGTCCGCAACGCATCGAAGTCGGCCCCGGGCAAAGCCTCCCGCAGCCTTGCGGCCAGTTCACGAAGCCGTGCCTCCGGGTCGTCGCATACCCAATCGGCCGGTAGGGAGGGGTGGTCCCACACCTTCCCACCTTCGACAAGCGTCACGACTTTCGCTGCGCTACCGGTGGCATGGCCAACCAAATCTCGCACGCTCCAACCCTTGAGGTTGGACGGTTTATCCCAGCTGTCCGGTGGAGTCTGGTGCACGGCATCAATGAGGAGTTCGATCGCCTCGGTGGCCATCGTGCCGACCCGCCCGTCCGTGTCGTTCATGAGGGCCAGTCGACCACGGTGTCAGTACCTTGCTGCGCGCCGACAGGCAAAGGCTGTTCCGCTACGGCCGAATCGGCCGGCGCCGACTTGCCCGCCTGCGTTGCGGCGGCGCGATGCAGCCACACGAATTTATTCTCACCGGCGGCGCCCGCGCGAAATGGCTTTACCAGCGGCGGATAGGCTTTCATCGCCTCTGCCCGCGACAACAATTCAGGCCTTTCGAGCGCATATTCCCCGCCGTTCCACCTGAGAGTGCAATTGCTTGCGGCCAAGACATTTTCGAGCCAGTCGACGTGGGGGTATGCCGCCGCGAGCACGAACCCATCGCCGAGCGGGTAGGCACTCAGCGGCGTTACATACTCTCGGGAACTACGCCGACCGATATGGCGCAGCGCGCTGAGGTTGAAGTACAGCATCCCCGCGCGGGTGCCGGCGACCTTAAGCAAATACGGATCCGCCCGCTTCGTGAGCTGGCGCGTCCGATCACTGAACCATCGCACCCGCATCAACATCCCCCAGCCGAGCAAGAGTAGATACAGGGCCGTCACCGCGCCGGCCACGACGGCAGACAACGTCAAAAGCACACGGAACAAACGCATTAACGGCGTTCTGGTCGTCATGGTGCGACCTCCTGACTCTTCGGGCCGAGGCCGCATGCCGGGACCCATGCCGCCGCCCGCGTTCGAGCACCAACTTTCACTCAAACCGCTGGCGAATCTAGGGTCACAAGTCCTTAGATCGGTGCTACCACTAGTTTGGATTACCGACGTCCTCGTGTGACTAGGTAAGGGAAGCTTCTCGTGACCAGGACAGCCGTCGCCGCACTGCTGGCGATAGCGGCTGCCCTGATGGTCGCCGTCGGCGACGTCCTCGAACAGCGATCCGCCCAGCAAGTCACAGACCAACCGGTTGGCACCGTGGCGCTCTTCGGCCGGCTGCTGCGCGATCGCCGGTGGTGGGCGGGCACCTTGGTGGCCGGTGCCGGCTTCGGGCTACAGGCCGCGGCGCTGGGTCTCGGATCGGTGGTGCTCGTGCAGGCGCTTCTTGTGACCTCGCTACTGTTCGCGCTACTGATCAACGCGGCTACCAGCCACCGCAGAATCACTCGTGTGCAAAGGATTTTGGCCGTTCTCCTCACGGCTGCCGTCGCGGTGGTGGTCACCGTCGGCGACCCACAGGAAGGGACCCCGCGCGGGTCGCTGCGGGCCTGGGCCATCGTGGCGGCGGCGATGGGCTCGGCGATAATCCTGGGCCTGATTGGTGCTCGCATCTTCTCGAGCTCGGTCAAGGCACTGTTGCTGGGGTTGATATCGGGCTCGCTGTGGGGCTTGTTCTCGGTGTTGACCAAGGGTGTGGTCGGCCAGATCGACCGTGGCATCCCGGCGTTGCTGCGCATGCCCGAGCTCTATGTGTGGGTGGTGGTGGCGATCGCCGCCACGGCCTGGGAGCAGTCGGCGTTTCGGGCCGGCCCGCTGACCGCGTCGCTGCCAGCCGTCACGGTTTCCGAGCCCATCGTCGGTTCGGTCCTCGGCATCGCCGTGCTGGGCGAGACCCTGAACACCCACACGGTTGGCTGGGTCGCGGTCGGCGTGTCGGTCGCGGTGATGGCAGCGGCAACGGTGGCCCTGGCTCACAGCCAGGGGGTCTTACGTTCGACGCAAGAAAAGTGAACACTTTCGTGTATTCGTGGTCGAAGGAGCGGAATATGCAGCAAGAAGACCTCACAGTGGTTCGGCACCGAAGCGGAGAGCTGGTGTCCACGCTGCCGCAGGCTTTTCAGCAGACCGCAGCACTGCAGCCGGACGCGGTAGCCATCCGGACGACCGGCGACGAAGTGACCATCACCTGGCGCCAGTACGCCGACCGGATGCGAAAGATCGCTACGGGGCTGGCGGCGCTCGGTGTCGAGCGCGGCCACACGGTCGGCATCATGCTGCGCAACCGTCCCGAGTTCCACCTGGTGGACACCGCCGTCATGCACCTCGGCGCAATCCCGTTCTCGATCTACAACACCTCGGCACCAGACCAGATCCGGTACCTATTCAACAATGCCGAAAACCGGATCGTCATCACCGAAAAGGACTTCCTGACCGCGGTCAAGGGCGCGGGGACCGATCTCAGCCACGTGATCGTTGTCGATGCCGATGTAGACGGGTGCATGACCCTCGAGCACCTCGAATCTTCAGGTGCAGAAGGGGGTTTCGATTTCGATGCCGCCTGGCGTGCGGTCCGGCCGGACGACGTCGCGACGCTGATCTACACCTCGGGTACCACTGGGCCGCCCAAGGGTGTCGAGCTGACCCACACCAATGTGATCGCCGAGTTTTCGGCAATCGTCGAGCTCGTCGACATGCAGCCGAACGATCGGATCACCTCATACCTGCCGCATGCGCACATCGCCGACCGCGTCACCGGACACTACGCCAACATGGTCCTGGGAGTGCAGCTCACCGATGTCGCCGACCCCAGCGCAATCGCGCAGGCCCTGCCGGATGCTCGTCCCACGGTGTGGATGGGCGTGCCGCGGGTGTGGAACAAGATCAAAACTGGAATCGAAACGAAGCTCGCCACCGAGGCGACCGGAGTCAAGCAGCGATTGGCGCTCTGGGCAATCGATACCGGTACCGCCGCCGCGCGGCGGTCATTGGCCGGCGAGCCGTTGCCCACAGCACTTGCCGCCCGCCGCGCGATCGCCGACCGCCTGGTGCTGGCCAAGCTGCGCGCCACACTCGGCCTGGACCAATTGCGCTGGGGCGTAACCGGCGCGGCACCCATACCGGTCGAGACGGTCGAATTCTTCTGGGGTCTGGGCATTCCCGTCTACGAGGTATGGGGAATGTCGGAGAACACCGGAGGTGCGACGGCCAACGGACCTCGAGCGAACAGGGTAGGTTCGGTCGGGCCCGCGCTGCCCGGTGTCGAGATCTCGGTGGCCGGCGACGGCGAGTTACTGGTGCGCGGGCCGGTCGTGATGCGGGGCTATCGGAACCAGCCGGAGAAGACCGCCGAGGCGATCGACGCCGACGGCTGGTTGCATACCGGTGACATCGGCACCGTCGACTCGCAAGGTTTCGTCACGATCATCGACCGCAAGAAGGACCTGATGATCAACGAAGCCGGAAAGAACCTCTCCCCCAGCAACATCGAGATGGCCATCCAGGCCGCATCGCCACTGATCGGTCAGGTGGCGGCGTTCGGCGAGGCCAAGCCGTACGTCACGGCGCTCATCGTCCTCGACCCGGACGCGGCCGTTGCCCAGGCGGGCGCGCTCGGCATGGCGGACTCGTCGGCGGCCGCCTTCGCGCAACGTCGTGAGGCGCGGGAAATGCTGACCGCTGCTGTCCGCGAGGGGAATTCGAAGCTGTCGCGCGTCGAGCAGATCAAGAGGTTCGTCATCGTCGGCACCCCGTGGGAGCCGGGCGGTGACGAACTAACTCCGACGATGAAGCTCAAACGCCGGCCGATCGCGGAGAAGTATTCCGCCGAGATCGACAAGCTCTATGCCGCGACGCCGGGGCCCGACGTCATCAACCTGTCCGACTGACTCGCGTTACCACACCAGGCCTCGACTGAGATAGGGGCCGCCGTTCGGGTCGTACTGTGAGTAACCCTCGTTGACGATGGGTGTTAGAAAGTTGTTCAGGCCGTTGATAATCGGGGCCGGAGCACCCATGTGCTCAAGCGGCATCAGCAGCGGAAGAGTAGATGTGGGGATCATGTAGGTGGTCGTGGTTCCGCCCAGCGAATTCGTCACGGAGGACACCTCGACGGCGTCAGACGGCGAGGCGAATGCGGTAGATGTATGTAAGTACTGCACTCCTGCCAGTGCATTCACATCGGCCAGGAGATGCCAGGGACGGTCAGGAAAGTCGGCCCAGCCGTCGTACTGGGTATACACAATGTCGGTGTCGTACTGGCTCACGGGCGCAGCGCACGCCGTATAACCCACACCCGGTATGTGCGTCCCCACGGGCAGGAAAGTTGCGGCCAGACCGCGTTCGGGGTTGGCGAACTCGACGAAGCTGAGCATGTTTGGCGCCGGTGCGTTCGGAGCCTGCGCCAAATAAGCTTCCTCGCGGTCGATCACGATCGTGCCCTCGGATAGACCTGTCACCACCACCGGCTGGCCGTTGGTCACGGCATTGAGAATGGCAGTGTTCAGCGCCTGCTGACCGGTGGCGAAGGACTGATTGGCAGTGGGCTTGAACAACCCGCTGATCACGCCGGAGGTGGCCGGGTAGTTCACCACCCCGGGCGTAGTGCCCGGAAACCAATTCTGGCCAATCATCGCGTTCAGCGCCGCGTATTGCTTGAGTGTCTCGCCTCCGGTGAGAAGCCCCGGAGCAGCACCCGGAACGGCGAAACGAACTCCATTGAATGTGCCCAAGTCCTGGTTGGGCAAACTTGCCGGCACCTGCTGCCACGGCATCAGTTGGCCCGAAGCCATCGAAGCCGCCGCGTGATATCCCGCCATCGCGCCCACATCCTGGGCCCACATCTGCTCGTACTCGGCCTCGAGCGCCGCGATGGTCGGAGCGTGCTGCCCGAAAACGTTCGACCGCGCCAGAGCCATCAACTGCGCGCGATTGGCCGCGACCAACTCCGGATGCACCGTCTCGGCAAACGCCGCCTCGAACGCCGCGGCCGCCACCGAGGCCTGGGCGGCCGCCTGCTCGGCGTGGGTCGCCGTTAGGTGCAGCCACGCCACATACGCAGCGGCCAAGCCCCTCATCGCGACCGACGAAGCCCCCCGCCACCACCCCGACAGGTTTGACGTCACCAAGTCGAACGAGCCCGCTGCGGAACGCAACTCGGCGGCCAGCCCATCCCAGGCCGCCACGGCCTCCAACAGCGGACCCGACCCGGCGCCGCCGTACAGACGCAGCGAATTGATCTCCGGCGGAGTTACCAAAAAATCCATCAGCGGCCCTTCGGCTGACCTTCCGTCGGGATCGTACGCTAGGACGGTGGCGTGTACGCCGGATGGCCGGAATGTTGCGGTCTTGTTTTGAGCGGGCCGCGTGCATCCGCGTACGGTGGCAATCATGAAGTATCTAGAGGTCGACGGAATCGGAAAAGTAAGCCGGATCGGCCTGGGCACCTGGCAATTCGGCTCACGCGAGTGGGGCTACGGAGACAGCTACGCCTCCGGTACCGCGCAGGACATCGTCAAGCGCGCCCTCGCCCTGGGGATCACACTGTTCGACACCGCCGAGGTATACGGCCTGGGCAAAAGCGAGCGGATCCTGGGCGAGGCACTCGGCGATCAGCGCGCCGAGGTTGCGGTGGCCAGCAAGATCATGCCGATCGCGCCGTTCCCAGCGGTGGTCAAGCAGCGCGAACGCGCCAGCGCGCGGCGGCTACAGCTGGACCGCATCCCGCTCTACCAGATACACCAGCCCAATCCGGTGTTCCCGGATTCGGTGATCATGCCCGGAATGCGCAGCCTGCTCGACAGCGGCGATATCGGCGCGGCGGGCGTCTCGAATTACTCGCTCGCACGCTGGCAGCGCGCAGATGCCGCGCTCGGGCGCCCCGTCATCAGCAACCAGGTGGACTTCTCACTCGCCCGCCCTGGTGCACTGAAAGACCTCGTCCCGTTCGCCGAGCGCGAGAACCGCATCGTGATCGCGTATAGCCCACTGGCGCAAGGGCTATTGGGTGGCAAGTACGGGCTGAACAACCGGCCCAGCGATGTCCGCGCGGTGAACTCATTGTTCGGCACGGAGAACCTGCGGCGCATCGAGCCGCTGCTGCAGACGCTGCGCGACGTCGCCGCCGAAGCCGACGCCAAGCCCGCGCAGGTGGCGCTGGCCTGGCTGATCAGCTTGCCGGGCGTGGTCGCGATTCCCGGGGCGTCCAGTGTTGAGCAGCTCGAGTTCAATGTGGCCGCAAGCGAAATCGAGCTGAGTGCGGAGTCCCGCGACGCGCTCACGACGGCCGCGCGCGCGTTCCGCCCGGTGTCGACGAGGCGCTTTCTCACCGATACGTTGCGTGAGCGGCTGGGACGCAACTGACTACCGCACGTCGTCGTGCTGAGCGATGCGCCCAGCAAGACGGCCGAGTTCGGCCAGGTCACGCTCGGCGTGGCTTTGCCGAATGTAGATGGACAGGTCGGCGACCCGCTGCGCGTGCCGTCCGTCCTGGCAGAGGGGGCCCGGCCCCAACGCCCTGCCGGTACGGGTAATGGCCTCGTCCACCGCGTGCTCGACGATGGTGCGGACGCGCCGGGCCAGCAGTTGCGCGATGCCGGCCCGATCGAACGGATCGGCGTCGATCTGGGTCGCCGCGGATGCCAGCATCGCGTCGCTGGCGGCAAGCGCGGCATCCACGGCACCCAGGTGTGCCAGGGCGTAGGCATCGGCCGATTCGCTGCCGGCGCAGCGGTACAACGGGTCGGCAACCCTGCGGGCGCCCCCGAGCCAGCACGCCGCCACGCCGATCGAGCCGTGCCAGAAGCCGGGTCGATTCAGGTAGTCACCGGGGTCCCCGACGGCGACAGCGTGCGCGTTGGTGAATTGGACTGACCGGGTATCGCTGCCGGCCATCCCGGGGTTCCACCAGGTGCTTGGCAGTGGTTTGACGATCGGGTCGACAACAGGAACCGCAAAGAGCCCTCGGCGATTGTCCTTGAGGCGCGCGGTCACTAACGCATGAGTGCAAAACCCAGCCCCCGAGCACCACACCTTCGTGCCGCTCAGGCTGAATACATCATCGCCCAGGTGGGTGGCGGTCAGCACCGCGTCGGACGCTTCGGCGGCCCACACACCCCAGAGTTGGTCCGGCTCCGGCGGCTTGCCGCCCAACTCGTCGAGTATTGCCACCGCGTCGACGTGCGCCTCGGCGATCCGTGCGGCGACGATGTCCTCCTCGGCCAGCAGCCCCAGACGCCGCCAGCGCTCGGCGGTGCACCCTGATGCGGGTAGCGGCAGCTCCAGCCGCCCGGATTCCAGCCAATGCCGCACCAAGCCTGCCGTCACGCGCAAGCTCCCAGGATTGACATAACTCTTTGGTTGCCCACTTGCGCGCGTGTTCAATCCTCGCCCCGTCGCGCTCGTCAGGTTGCTAGGCCCGGTGCGGGGGTATGCCCCGTGTCGATGATGACCAAAGACCACGCAGTTGATATGCCGTTGCGGGAGGCCCTGCGCAACGCCGCATCGGCGCTCAAGGAGCACGGTCCGCGGTTCGCGTTGGCCGGTAGCTATGCGTTGTGGGCCTACGGCGCCCCGGAACCCAGCCATGATGCTGACATCTGGTCACCGAATCCGATGCGGCCGCGGCTGCTGCGACGCTTGGGGCTGCCGGATTTGACGTTGAACATCCGCCCGAAGACTGGCTATTCAAGGCCCGCTCAGGTCAGACGGTGGTCGACGTGCTACATCGCATCAACGGTGTGCCCGTGGAAGAGGCCACGCTGGACCGCGCCGAACAGCGCGACGTGCTGGCGATCAGGATGCCGGTGCTACCGCCGACCCTCGTGCTCATCCAAAAGCTGCGTTCCCTCGGCGAGCATCACTGCGACTTCGCCGCACTAATGCCAGCGGTACGCGCGATCCGCGAACTGCTGGACTGGGACTTGATCAAAGCCCAGACCGCCGAGAATGATTTCGCCGTCGCATTCCTGGTGCTGGTCGGGCGGCTAGGGCTCATCGACTGAAAGTGCTGACCTCCCAAGCTCTTTCCTTGCTCTCGGGTTTAGTGATGAATGCCACGCGTTTGAGCTCAAGGAAACCGGAAACCCTCGCCATGTTAAGGAAATAACCGAGACGGGAGGAATCCATGGCGGAGCAGAGTGGTCCCCAAGAGGGCGTCGAAGGCGTCGTCGAGGGCGTAAAAGGCAAGGCGAAGGAAGTCATCGGGACCGTGACCGGCCGCGACGACGTCAAGCGCGAGGGCGAGGCCCAACAGGACAAGGGCGAGGCGCAACGCGACGCCGCCAAGAAGGAGGCGGAGGCCGAGTCCGCACGCGGTGCGGCCAAGGCGTCAGAAGAACGCCAGAAGGCTAACCAGTAGCCGGCCAGGAAGAAGGGCCCGGTCCGAAGACGGACTGGGCCCTTCCCTTTACCTCAACAAGATCCGAAGGCGGCCAGGCGCGCGATCGCAGTTTCGTCGATATGCTTCAGCAGATCGTCGGCGTTCTCGAAAACCATGACCGCACCGGCCTTTTCGAGTTCGCCCCTCGACACTCCCCCGCTGAGCACGCCGATGCTTGTTACCTGCGCGCGCTCACACGCCTCGGCATCCCAGATCGCGTCCCCGACGAAGACAGCCCGGTCGGCCGACACTCGCGCGCGCTGCAAAGCGACGTGGACGATGTCCGGCTCGGGCTTGGCAGTGTCCACGTCCGCGGCCGAGGTGACCTCTGCAACCAGGTCGTCGCTGTCGAGAACCTTTCGCAATATGGCTAATTCGTCTTCTGGCGCTGACGTCGCGAATACCACCTTGAGGCCAAGCGCCGCCACACGCTGTAGCAGCGCGCGCGCACCCGGAAGCGGACGCAACAACGGCGCCATCTCCGCGTAGAACTGAGAATGCAAGTCCTTCAGCCGTTTTTGCGTTCGCTCGGGTGCGTCATTGGAGAATGATCGCACCAGAGTCGAGCCGTCCATGCCTATGGAACGGTGAATTCGCCACATTTCCACGTCGATGTCCACCTCGGCGAACGCGCGCTGCCACGCATGGATGTGCAGGTAGTTCGAGTCAACCAGGGTGCCGTCGACGTCGAACAGGACGGCCGGAGACTCGGACCCAATTTCCTTGTCCGGCATCGCTATTTGCTGAACAATATGGACGTGACGGCGACGTCGCACAACAGCAGGACCAGCCCCCACACCGGGACGAGGAAGCCGCGCCGACGCGTCGCGGTAAACAACGACACGACGATCGTCACGGCGGCTATCGCCGGCGCACCGTAGAGAAGCACGCCATAGGCCAGACCGTGCGGACCCAGCACAGGACACTGGGCGCCGGTACATGCGGCGGTACTCACCGCCGCGCCGACGTCGAAGATCATCACCAGCGCCGCCGCCGGCACCGTGAGCAACGCAAACGCCCAGTTCACCCAGACCCGTCGCCGTCGAAGTCCTCGGTCGTCCGAGGGTGGTTGGGTCCCCGGGTCGAGGGCCAGCTCTGGTATCTCGCGGTGCTGCACGCCCATCAGCGCCTCCCTTCGCCGCGAATTCGCGATCTTTACCCGACTACCCGTGCTGGGTTCGCATAAAACGGTGGTACCGGCCGCTAGCGCGACGGGCGCAGGCGAATGCCTCCGGTGTCGTCGAAGTGTGCCCATCGCCCGTCGTCATTGACCTCGATGCGCCAACCCAGCTCGGCATTGCCGATGGAGTCGGCGAACCATGCATGCGCACCCTCGGCGCTGTCGAAATCCCTGGTCGCGACGACCTTGCCGTGCGGATCGATCACTCGGAACGCAACCATGCGAAAGTGATTATCCCAGCCAACCGGTTTTCAATCGCTCAACCGATGTTTTCCCTGCTTATGGGCTCAGACCGGCGGGCGTGCCAGGGTCGCCCCGGCGATGTTGTCCAGATGCGAGATGGCCACCTCAACCGAACTCTGTCCGGGGAGGACAGGAACGCTGTGGTAACTGATGTGCGGCAAGGCCGGCGGGTTGGCTCCATAGAAGGTGACCGCGAGGTCGATCGCGTCGACGAGCGCCGCACCGCCCACGATCGGATCCGTCACAGTGCTTAGGACCTGCTGCGCCAGGCTCCCGCGACCGGCGAGCCCCGCGATCAGCGCCACCATCATGTTGATATCGATGCTGACTTGGACGGCCGCCTTGTACACCGCGGTGATGTCCGCACCCGAAGTGTCGGTCGGCGTTGTGGTGTACAAATCACCGGGATTGGCGAAATCCCACCACGTGTCAATGCCGTTGGCGTCCTTCGGGATCTGTTCGGCAGTCAGGTTGGTGGCAGCGATACCGCGGCCGCCCGGGTCGGCGCCACCGGGATACGTGTGGGCGGTGAGCCGCCATGGGTTTCCGAAGGTGTAGCCGCCGATCAGGTTTGGCCGCGCCGACCGCAACGACCCGGTCATGATCTCGGCGAGAACCCGCGAGGCGGCCTCCGCGCCTTGGCCGTAGCCTCCGAGAGCGAATGTCCGGCGCGGGTTGGCATCGATCCACTCCGTCGCGTTCGTGACGGCGATCTCGATGGCTTCCGCGTAGCTCGGCGAGGCCCGCGCATCGGGCGCTATCGGCCCGAACGACCAGGGCGCGTCGATGGGTACTTCGAAGACAAGGTCGGGATTGGCGGCATTAACCACATCGGACGGGTAGCCGGTTCCGGGTTGGGCCCAGGCGCCGGCGAAGGTGAGCACCGCGTGGCGCTTCCTTGCAGTCACACCGTTGCCTCTTCCGCTTCCGCCGTCCTCGTGATGTGTTCGGCTAAGCCTAGGCGCCGCGCGTCGGTGTGTGCCATCGTGTTCGTCGGATGGTCGGACGTGCCGGCCACGGATGGAATGCAAATTGAATCTGTTCGCGATCCTGGACCAAGCCGCCGCGCGGTTCCCTGACGGCGGCGCCCTTTACGACGGCGAGCGCCGGCTGTGCACGTGGCTCGAGTTGCGCGACCGCGCGCTGCGCATCGCCGCGGCCATCCGCACGCAGCACTCTGCCGGGGCACGAATCGCGATCGCCAGCGAGAACCGTCCCGAGATCGTCGAGTTGATGTTCTCGGTGTGGGCAGCCGAGTGTGTCCTGGTTCCGATCAATTACAAGCTTCATCCCCGGGAGATGGTGCAGATCCTGGATGACGCGGACGTTTCCCAGGTGTTCACCTCGGAGAAGATCGCGCCCGGCTTGGCCGACCTGACCAGTATTCCGATCGAAACCCTGACCGCCGAATGCCTTTCACGCTGGAGTGAGGCGGCACCTGCTAAGCCTTTCGGCCCACCGAGCACCGACGCGTCGACATTGGCCTGGCTGTTCTACACCAGCGGGACGACCGGGCGGTCGAAGGGCGCGATGCTGAGCCACCGCAGCCTGATTGCGATGACGGTCGCTCATCTCGCCGACATCGACAACCCCGACGAGGGATGCAGCCTGATCCACGGCGCCCCGATGTCCCACGGTTCGGGGCTCTACGTTCTGCCCTACGTGCTGCGCGGCGCGCGGCAGGTGGTGCCCGCATCCGGCTCGTTCGATTCCGACGAGTTTCTGGATCTGTGCGAGCACCACCCCGGCGCGAGCGCATTCCTCGCGCCGACCATGGTGCAGCGGCTCGTCGAAACCGGCCGGGCCCGCCCGGGCAATCTGCGCACGATCGTCTACGGCGGCGGCCCGATGTACGTCGAGAGCCTGAAGAAGGCGATGGCCGCGTTCGGTCCGGTCTTCGCCCAGATCTATGGCCAGGGTGAGTCGCCGATGACGATCACCGGTCTTCGCCGCACCGACCATGAACGCCCCGACGACGCGATATTGGGCTCCGTCGGCTATGCGCGCTCCGGCATGGAAGTGGCCGTCGTGCGCGCCGACGGAACACCGGCGGCCGTCGACGAAGTCGGCGAAATCGTTTGCCGCGGTGACGCTCTCATGTCGGGGTATTGGAACAACCCCGCCGCCACCCGGGACACGCTCAAGAACGGCTGGATGTACACCGGCGACATGGGGTCGTTCGACGCACGCAGCTACCTCACGCTGCGCGACCGTTCGAAGGACGTCGTGATCAGCGGTGGCAGCAACATCTACCCGCGCGAGGTGGAGGAAGTGCTTCTCGAGCACCCCGGCGTATCGGAGGCCTGCGTGGTCGGCGCACCCGACGCCGAATGGGGCGAGGTGGTGGTCGCGTTCATCGTCGGCTCGGCCGAGGCGGGCGAACTGGACGCGCACCTGCTGCAACGCATCGCGCGGTTCAAGCGGCCCAAACGCTATTTGTTCGTCGACGAACTGCCCAAGAACAGCTACGGCAAGGTGCTCAAGCGTGAACTCCGGAGTCGGTGTGTACCGGCTTCCGAGTGACGTCACATTCCAGCAGTTCCTTGAGCTCGTCGGAGAACGCGTCCGCGATGTCCCACAGTTCGGGCAGCAGCTCCGGACAGGCGATGATCCCGATGCCCAGGTTCCCGTTATACGACATCACCGTGATGTTGAGTCCCGCGCCGCCGATGAGCGGACCGAGCGGATACATCGACTCCACCCGGCAACCCAGGAAGTACAGCTGCTCCTGCGGGCCGGGCACGTTCGACAAGATCAGGTTGAAGACCGGTCCGAAACTCACCGGAATGCGCGGCAGGAGTCCCATGGCCGCAGCGAACAGCGTCGGGCCACCGAATTCGCTCCAGTCGTGCAGCAGGGTCGGACCCATGGCCGCGGTGTGGTCCTTTGCGGCGGTGTTTCCGGCGGCAATGGTGCGGATACGCTCGGCGGGATCGCTGATCTGGCTTTCCAACCGGCAGAACATCAAGCTGGTGTGATTGCGGCCGGGTCGGTCGGTCTTGGCGTGCACCGAGACGGGCACGGTGGCCACCAGCGGAGCGTCGGGCAGCTCGCCGCGCTCGAGCAGGTAGCGCCGCAACACCCCTGCGCACAACGCCACCACCACGTCGTTGACCGTCACGTCGAATCGGTTTTTCGCCCTCTTGACGTCCCGCATGTCGAGTTCGGTGTAGGCCATGTTGCGGTGCTTGGTAAATGAGCCGTTGAACGGCGTCGGTGGCGCCGAAAACGGTGCGGCCATCGTTTGACCGTCGCGGGCGCGCACAAAAGTTTGCGCCAGCGTCGCCACCGTCGCGGGCAGCACCGTCGCCAACCGCAACGGACGCTTCGCGAATCCGATCAGCCCACTCGCCGCGATCTGTAACGGGTGGGCACGGCCCGCGCCAGCGACGGGCTGCGGTGGCGGCGCGTCCGGCTGCACGCTGCACAACTGGGCGAGCAGGTTCGCCCCGGCCACGCCGTCGACCAGGGCGTGATGCACCTTGAGCATCACCGTCACCACATCCTCGCGGGCGCCGCCCTCGATGACCCACATTTCCCACAGCGGGCGGTCGCGGTCCAGCGGCAGCCCGGCGATATAGCCGCAGATCTCGGCCAGCTCACGCCGCCCTCCCGGCGGCGGCACACCGACGCGGCGCACATGATGGCGCGCCTGGCAATTCTCGTCGTCCACCCACACCGGGTGGTCCAGGTTGAGGTGGCCATCGGACAGCTTCAGCCGAAATTCGGGCACCGCGCACACGCGTTTGAGTACTTCGCCGCGAAACCGGTTGTACGAGTAGCCCCCCGGCATCGTCGAGGTATCCAACTCGAGAACGCAGCACACATTCAGCGGCTGTGTCGGTGTCTCCAGGTAAACAAAGAATGCGTCGAGCCCACTAAGTCGCTCCATAGCCACCCGCTTGACTAGTTGCTGGAAAATCGGACCGGCCCCCACCACGCCGTAAGCACCGAGGTGCCGCACGCGTACCCGCGAATAGACCTGACTAAACAACTCCGCAAAGAGTCATCGAGCGCCGGGCGCTCGAGATCGCTAACATCGGACTTCGTGAGCGATTTACCCGTCCGCCGAATTCCCATGTTCATTGCCACAGCACTGTTGGCCGCGGGGCTGCTGACCGCCCCCGTCGTGATCCCCGCCGGTATGCCCGGCGCGGTCGCACCAGCCGCGGCAAGCTGCCCCGATGCCGAGGTGGTGTTCGCTCGTGGGCGCTTGGAATCGCCGGGCCCCGGCGCGGTCGGCAACGCGTTCATCAGCGCGGTGCGCTCCAAGTCTGGCAAGTACGTCAGCAGCTACGCGGTGAACTACCCCGCTGATACTCAGATAGATCAGGGCGCCAACGACATCAGCCAGCATGTCCAGCACACGATCAACAGCTGCCCCAACACCCGCATCGTGTTGGGCGGCTACTCGCTGGGCGCGGCGGCCACCGACGTGGTGCTCGCGGTCCCGACGCAAATGTGGGGCTTCACCAACCCCCTGCCCCCGGGCGCCGATCAGCACATCGCCGCGGTCGCGCTGTTCGGCAACGGAACTCAGTGGGTCGGTCCCATCACGAACTTCAACCCGGCCTACAACGACCGAACCATCGACCTGTGTCACGGCGCCGACCCGATCTGCAACCCGGCCGACCCGCACACCTGGGAGGCGAACTGGCCGGAGCACCAGGCCAGCGCCTACATCTCCTCGGGCATGGTCAACCAGGCGGCCGACTTCGTCGTCGGGAAGCTGCAAGCGGGGCCCAATTCCGGTCCTGGCGCAGTAGTCACTCAGCCGTAACTGCGAGTACCGCTTCCGCCAACTCGGGCCGGCAGACCAGCACGTCGGGCAGCTTGGGATCCGGCTGGTTGTAGGCCAGCGCGGACCCGTCGATGCGGGACGTGTGCAAACCAGCGGCTCGGGCGACCGCCACCGGGGCGGCCGAATCCCATTCGTATTGACCGCCGGCGTGCACGTAGACATCCGAGAGGCCTTGCACCACCGAGGCCACTTTGGCGCCGGCAGAACCCATTTCGACGAGCGTGCCGTCCAAGGCGTCACGGACGGCGAGCGCGATAGCGGGCGGCCGGGTACGGGATACCACGATGCGCGGCTTGGCCGGCGCGCCGGTCGGAGGACTGACGGCGGGTGTGGCCAGCGTGATGCCCTGGGCCGGCAACGCCACGGCCCCGGCAACGAGTTCGCCTGCTTGCCAGAGCGCGACGTGCACCGCCCAGTCGTCGCGCTCCAGCTCGGAGAACTCGCGGGTGCCGTCGAGGGGATCGACGATCCAGACCCGCTCGGAGCGCAATCGCACCGGATCGTCGGCGCCCTCTTCGGACAGCACCGCATCGTCGGGCCGCTCCTTGGCAAGCGCAGCCATCAGAAAGTCGTGAGATCGCTTGTCTCCCGCCGCTTTCCGCTCGCTCGCCTCGGCATCGGCGAATTCCTTGCGGACGCCGAGCAGCAACTGGCCGGCCTCGGTGGCCAACCGCGCGGCCAGTGCGTGATCACTCATCGATGGCTCCAAAAATAGTTGGTAGCTTTGACCTGATTTGTCCTAAATTTACCGTGCTGCGACACTGCCTTCAGTTCGGGTCCCATGTGCGTTCCGCGCCATAATCTGTAAATGTGGTGAGCGTGAGGAGCGGGGGCGATGTTCGACTGTCGAGCCGGTACCGGCACCTGCCGCACCTCGCGGTCGGCGTTGTCCTCGCCGCATTACTGATCAGCGCGTTCGCCTTCGTCGGAGTGAAGCACACGCAAGGCACGCCGACGCGGCCCGCCGCCCGACCGTCGTCGTCGACCAAGGCCGCCGCGCCGCCTACCAACTTCGCCATTCCGGGCTGCTACAGCCGATCGGTTCAACCCGCCGCCCGCCCTGCGAAACTCAATATCCTGGGCTGCGCCAGCGTAGCCGTTGCGCTGCAAGACATGTCGTGGACTTCCTGGGGATCGCAGGGTGCCGACGGTCATGGCACCGCCGTTTTCAAGGTCTGCGAACCGAATTGCGCGCAGGGCTATCAGCTCACCGACCAAGTCGCTGTCCATGCCTGGAATCCGCAGCCGCCGCGAAAAGACTCGGGCTGCCCCGCGGGTCTCGACGTTTTCGCCGACATGATCCTGGCCTTCCCCAACGCCCTGCCCCCGGCGGACGTTCAGAAAATCACCACCCAGTACAACGGGATGCCGGCGGTGCACTACGAGAACTACTCCGCCGACGCCCACGGCGATGTCGAGTTCATCGGCTTCACCTGGTGTTCGTAGCGGGAGCCAGTACGATCCCAGGATGCGTGAAGCGCCTGAAACGTTCGTGACCTCGGGGCCTGGCGGCGTTCGCATCGTCTCCGATCGCCAGGGCGATCCCGCAGCGCGCGCGGTGGTGTTCCTGCACGGCGGCGGCCAGACCCGTCGTTCGTGGGGCCGCGCCGCTGCGGCTGTCGCGGAGCGCGGGTGGCAGTCGGTCACCGTCGACTTCCGCGGCCACGGCGAATCGGACTGGTCGGACGAGGGCGACTACCGCGTCGTGAGCTTCGCCGCCGACGTCCAGGAAGTACTGCGCCAGCTGCCGCCGCGCCCCGTGCTGGTGGGAGCGTCGCTGGGCGGCTTCACCTCGATGCTGCTCGCGGGTGAGATTTCGCCGGGCATCGCCAGCGCGGTGGTCTTGGTGGACATCGTGCCCGACATGGACCCGTCCGGGGCGAACCGAATCCACAACTTCATGGCCGACCGCATGGCATCCGGGTTCGAATCCCTCGACGAGGTCGCCGACGCGATCGCCGAATACAACCCGCATCGGCCCCGCCCCACCGATCTCGACGGCCTGCGGGCCAACCTGCGCCTCCGCGGCGACCGTTGGTATTGGCACTGGGATCCGAAATTCATCAGCGGCACGTCACCGCTGCCTCCGATGGAGGTGACCGACACCGATCGCCTGCATGCGGCCGTTGACGCGATCCTGCGCGACGGCGTGCCGATGCTTTTGGTGCGGGGCCAGGTGAGCGACCTCGTCAGCCAGGACCGGGCGGACGCATTCCTAGCGCGCTTCCCCAAGGTCGAGTTCGTCGATGTTCACGGCGCGGGCCACATGGTCGCCGGCGACCGCAACGACATCTTCGCCACCGCCGTCTTGGACTTCCTCACCCGGCACGCCGATACGGGATAACCATTCATTGGTTGGTACGCGGGCCCACCGCACCCTGCAATAACTCATCGAAGACAGCGTCGTGCTCCTCGGCGAAGGCCTCCTCGAATGTCGCACTGGGACTGCTGATCAGGTAGCGCTTCGTGCGCTCGAGTGCCGCTTGCGGTGCCTCAATGATCGTGCGTGCCATCGCTAACGCGTCATCGAGCACCCGCGCCGGCTCACGGATGCTGTTGACCAGGCCGACCCGCAGTGCCTCGTTGGCATCGATTCGCCGTCCGGTGAGGCAGAGGTCGCGCGCGACGCCCATGCCGACGATCCACTGAAGTGGCGTAAACAACGGTGGCGCACCGAATTTGATCTCAGGATGCCCGAATAGTGCACTGTCCGAGGCGATTCGGAAGTCGCACAGCACGCAGAGGTCCATGCCGCCGCCCACCGCAGGGCCGTTGACGGCGGCCAGTAGCGGCTTGGGGAATCGCCACACCGCGAGGTGGTAGCGGCGCGAGCTGTCCTTGATGCTGGGCGCGAGGTCGGCTTGCGCAAACTCATCGAGGTCGAAGCCGGCGCAAAACGTGGATCCCGTCCCGGTGAGTACGACCCCGCGGACGGCCGGGTCCTTTGCCCAGCGGGACGAAGCCCGCCGAAAACCCGGCTGCCGATTTGCGTGCTTCGGCCCGATCTTTCCCACGGCAGTCCGCTTGAGCACCTTCAGCAGCAGTTAACCGAGTAAATTGCGTTGCTCAAGTGACCAAAGTGATAGGTGGGGCATTTCCAAGAATCCTTTGAGGATCCGCCAAGACCTCGGCGAAAGCGTGTAGCTACTGGCCGCGACACGGCCACCTGCACAACAGAGGACGCCGAGATGACCGACACCACGCACCACCCGACCATGGCCCAGGACGCGGTCGTGGAACTGGCACCCTTGCTCGACTCCCTGGCCGCGGTCGCGATCCGTGGCGAGCCGCCCGGTCCCGAGCTGCTGGCTCGTGTCGCGCAGGCCGGGCCGACGCTTGCCGAGGTGGCAAAATCCCCCAACGCCGGAGAGCCCTACTCACGCTCGATCCTGCGCGTCGACGACAAGGTTGAGATCATGCTCGCGCGGTGGCGTCCGGGACACGGGTGCGCGCCCCACGACCACGGCGGTGCCGGCGGCTTCGTCATCCCGATCGAGGGCACATTCGCGGAACGGCGGTTCAGCTGGGACGGGCCGCGGCTCATCGTCGCGGAGCAAGCCACTCGTCCCGAAGGCGTACCGATTCCCATCACATCCGAGGACATCCACGACATGACCGCCGGGGCGCGCGGGCTGACCTTACATATCTACAGCCCGCCCGCGTCGAGCATGCGAGTGTTCGATCTGCAGCGCGCCGAGGTGCTGGAGTTGGTCGGTAACTACGGCGCCTGGATTCCGCCGGGCGACCACCAACGCGTGCCCTTCGCCCGCGTCGCGCCCAAAACCCAAGCAAAGCCGGTGATCTGGGTTGCTCACACCACCCACTACCGCGGCGGGTCGGCCGAGTTCACAATCGCGGCAGACACCATGGCTCGCGAGCTGGGCGCTGCACACCCCGACGCCGATGTGGTCGTCTCGGCCTTGCAGCACAAGGGCGACTTCGTCGCCGAGTTGGCCGGGTTCGCCAACTCGGGCCGACTGCTCAGCCAGCTGCATCTGATCAGCCATGCGGGCATGTACGGGCCGATGTTCGGATCGACGGACTGGCCCGAGCAGTTCTCTCCGCACGAATGGCGCGAAATGGCAATACCTTTCGCCCCCGGCGCGCGAGCGTATTTCCACGCCTGCCGGACGGCGCGCTGGTTCGCACCCTTCTTCGCCGAGGTGTTCGACGTTCCCGCGTTCGGCAACTACAACTACACAACCGTGTCCACCCGGCAGGACCGGTTCGCGTGGGCGGGCCGTCATCCGACGGCCCGCCCGAGTCTCTACATGATCGCGGCGCCCGGCAAGAAGTCGCACGGGCTGAGCGGCAGCGTCCGCAAGTATGTCGGGCGCGCCGCGGAGCCGATGGTGCAATGCGCTCCCGCGGCGGCGCAGACCGAGCGCTCCTACGATCGGGTGGCCGAGCTCTACGACCGCGCCTACGCGGACATCCGCGTCCGCGCCGACGAATGGCAGTGGGTCGCCGAGCGGGCCGCGCGTGCCCGCGCCGCCCTCGGCCGGCCGCTGCGGGTGCTGGAAATCGGTTGCGGCAACGGCGCTTTGCTGCGCGCGTTGGACGACAACGGCGTCATCGACTTCGGCATTGGTGCGGACAGCTCCGCCGGAATGCTGGATCGGGCCAGAGAACGCAACCGCGACCGCAACCGGCTGCGGTTCCTCAAGGTCAACGGACCGGCCCTGGACGTGCCCGACGACCACGTCGATGTGGTGATCTCATTTCTTTCGTTCCGGTACCTGGACTGGGACCCGGTGATGGCCGAGATCCGGCGCGTGCTCGCCCCGGGCGGACGGCTGTGGGTCGTCGACATGGTCGAGCACCCGGTGCGCATGCGCGAGATCGGCGTGCTCGCCCAGTCGACCTTCGCGCACCTGTCATCACGACGGAACCACCCGCAGTTCGCCAAAGACCTGGCCGCGCTGACCAGCCATCCCGACTGGCTGGAGATGCTGCGGCACAACCCAATCCGGGCCGAGCACGAGTACCGCTGGTACTTTAACAGCCGTTTCCCCGGCGCCGGGCTGAAGACGCTGACCACGACTATGTCTGCACGTGTGGTGGCCTTCGACTCGGGCCCCCTTCCCAAGGGCCGCACCGCCCCCCTCTCCTACCCCTGACGCGCATGAACACAAATCCTTGCTTAGGGGTAATCGACTGGGGCATCGGTGGCCTCGGGTTGGTACAGGCCCTCGACCACGCCGCACCCGGGCTGCCGGTGCTGTATTGGTCGGACGCCGGCGCCACCCCCTACGGCCGGATGCGATCCGGCGAACTGGCCGGCCGCCTCACCGCGGTGGTCGACGCACTCGCCGAACGCGGGGCCACCGAAGTGGTTCTGGCCTGCAACGCGGCCAGCACGGTGGTGGGAAGGCTTGGTGCGGCGGCGATCCCGGTGCAGGGCATTATCGAGCACGGGTTGGCCTCCGTCCCCTCGGACTTCACCGGACAGGTGGGCGTGATTGGGGGGCGGCGCACCATCGCCGCCGGTCACTACCGGCGCGGGCTGGCCAGACGCGGGCGCGTGGTGTTATCGCGGGTGGCCCAACCTCTGTCGGCGCACATCGAGGCCGGTCGCACCGGATCGCCAGAGTTCCGCAGCGCCCTGGCCAACATTCTTTCGCCACTGCGGCACGTCGACGCGCTGGTGCTGGCGTGCACGCACTATCCGGCCGCGCGCGACTGGTTCGCTGCCGCTCTGCCGCACGCAACATTGATCGACCCGGCCGAGCGGATGGCCGCGGCGATCGCTCAGCGGTATCCACACTCTCGTGGCAGCGCCGAAATCGGTTCGCGGATCTTCCTCACCACCGGCGATCCGAAGGCGATGCGGGTGGGTGCGGCCCGCGCGTGGGGGACGATGGTGACGGCCAAGCGCGTTCGGGCTTGACGGACGTCCCATCTGTCACATGTCTCTGCTGGGAAGCAATGTCCTTTTTGTCCGCCTCTGCGCGACAAATCTCTTTGTCTGGGCGCTACTGCGGCAGCGCCTGCCCGCGCGTCTCGGGCGCCAAGGGAATGATGAACAGCCCGATCACGAAAACAACCGCCGTCAGAGCAACCGGCAAACCCAACGTATGGGTGTGCAGCACTGCGGCACCCAGCAGGAAGTTCACGCCGGCGCCGACGAAGCGGCCGAACGACGTGCAGAACGCGAAGGCCGTCGCGCGCACCCGCGTCTCGAACTGCTCGGGCAGCCACAGGCTGAAGAGTGCGAAGTTGCCGCCGAAGAAGCCGAGCACGAAAAGCCACGCGATGAAGGGCGCGAGCCCGTGCGGCAGATAGAACGCCCAGCCGAAGCTGCCCGCAATCGAGATCGCCATCCCCAGAAAACAAATCGCGAGCGTCTTTCGCCGACCGATGCGTTCGGCGATCACCGGCAAAGCCAGACACCCCAGGATGGTGCCGATCGACAACAGCCCGGTGGCCCACGATGCTGTCCTGGTGGCGTCGCCGTTACCCAGACCCGCCTTCTGCGCCAACTGAATGACGGCCGACGGCTCGTACACGGCGCCCGCCCACAAGCCCACGATCGCGATCGTCACCAGCGCGGCAGCCACCCAGGTGCGGCGCCGGTAGCGCGGACCGAGGATTTCGCGCAACGGGTTCACGCGAACCGTCGCGTCCGCCTCGGCCTCCTGCCACTTCTCGGTTTCCTGCACTCGCGTCAAGATCAGGATCGCGACTACGACCGGCACCGCGCCGGTCAGGAACATCGCTCGCCACCCGAAGTGCACGCCGATCGTGTAGTTCAGCGCCGCCGCCAGAAAAAAGCCGGCGTAGTAGCCGGTTTGCAAGTATCCCGCGCCCATCTTGCGCCGGTCCTCGGGCCACGCCTCGGCCACGTAGGTCCCCGCCAGCGCCCATTCGCCGCCGATCCCGACGCCAGCGATGAAGCGGAAAGTGACTAACTCCCAGACGTTTTGCGCCGCGGCCGAAAGCCCGGTGAAGATGGCGAACGTGAAGATGGTCGCGGCCAGGACCTTGGTCCGGCCAAACCGGTCGGCAATGGGGCCCCAGATGAAGGACAGCCCCCAACCCACCAGGAAGAGGGCAAACAGGATCGATCCCGCGAGCCCGACGTTCGACGTCGTCGCGGCGAAGCCCGAACGTGGTAACAGCTCGGTCAGCCCGGGCGTGAGCACCAGCGCGTAGATGAACGAATCCATCCCGTCGAGCGTCCAACCGGTCCATGCACCCCAGAACCCGGCAATCTGCGAGCGATTAAGTGGCGTGGACATGGCCCGGTTCTACCACTGTTGCGGGCTCAGCCGAAGGCCTCGCGAAGGTCTCTCTTGATCACCTTTCCGACCAGATTGCGCGGCAGGGCATCCACAATCACGAGGCGCTCGGGGTGTTTGTACCGGCTCAGTCCCCGCGATTGGCAATGCTGCACAAGGGATTCCAGCGACACGCCTTCGACCGACGCGGGTACCACCACGGCGCAAACCCGCTCGCCGGCGCTGGGGTCGGGCACTCCGATGACGGCGACATCGGCGACCGCGGGATGCGTGGCCAGGACGTTCTCGACTTCGAGGGCCGAGACATTTTCCGCGTTGCGAATGATGGCATCCTTGATGCGGCCGGTGACACGAACATTGCCATCCTCATCCAGCAACCCGAGATCTCCCGTGCGCAGCCAGCCGTCCGTGTCGAACGCGTCGGCGTCAAGTGTGGCGTCGGCGTAGCCGAGGAAGCACTGGGGTCCCTTGAGTCGCAGTTCGCCCTCGCGCCCGGCGGGCAGTTCGTTGCCCGAATTGTCGACCACGCGGACACTGACCCCCGGCACCGGCGGACCGACGGTGTAGTCAAGGACCTTGGGTGCAGCCGTGAAGGCCGGTGAGGTCGCCACCGGAAACTCGGTGAGGCCCCAGGAGTTGGCAATGCCGGCTACCCCGAAGGTTTCGCGCATCTGGCGCCCGAGTTCGGCGGTGGTGGGCGCGCCTCCCGCGAGACACGCACGCAGGGACGGAAACAGCGGCCGATCGCCGTGCGCGCGCTGGACTTCGAGGTATGCCACGAAAAACGGCGTCGCCATGCCCAGCAACGTCGGGTGGTGCGCCGCGACGGCAAGAGGCGTCGTGGCCGGATCGAACGCCTCGAACAGCACCAAGCGCATGCCGCTCAGCAGCGCGGCGACCAGCATCGCGGCCCCGCCGATATGGGCGATCGGAAACACGATCGGGTTGACGTCGCTGCTGGTAGCACCGATCATGTTCAGCACGCCGGCCGAGCCGGCGATCACCGATGCGTCGGAATGGCGTATCCCTTTGGGGGCCGCGGTGGTTCCCGACGAATAATAGATCCATCGGGTGTCGCCGCTGGGCTCGCCAGGCGGCGGCAGTCCATCGACGCCCGCGGTAGGCAGCCGAAGCTCCCCCGCGACCGGCGGAGTCACCAGGTCAATGGTGATGACCTCGAAGCCCTTATCCGCGGACAACGCGCGGGCCAAACCACCGTGGTCGAATCCACGCCACAATTCAGGCACCACAAGGAATTCCGTTGACAGCTGGCCGGTGATGAAGCTGACCTCGAGCTCTCGCAGTAACGGGATGATCGGGTTCTGTACCGCGCCGAGTCGAGCCAGCGCTGCCATGACGACCATGGTTTCCAGCGTCGTGGGCAACTGCCAGGACACGACAGTGCCTGCGCCGATTCCACTTTCGGCGAACCCCGCAGCCGTCGCGCAGGCGGCATCGTGGAACTGACGTGCGGAAAGGCTGCGGCCGTGGTCATCGGCGAGCAACGGGCGGTCCGGTTCACGTTGTGCCGCAGCGGCGATCAACGTCCAGAACGTCCTGTCGCCCGACACCAGCGCGATCCTCAGCCAACGTTCGGTGGACGGAATCCAGAGTGCGCGATCGACACGGCCAGCGCGCTGCCGACGGGACCCCGGTGGTCTACGACCACGGCCGAACCATTGGCCACCCCGTCGTGGCTGTAGTGCGTAAGTGCGGCAAGCCCGATGTGGGCTCCTTCGGGCAGTCGACTCAGTGCCAAGGTGTAATCGACGTTGATGAACTGCAACGCCTCGGTCCCCCAGTTGGCGATCGCGGCTGTCACGTCGGCGCACATGGCCGCGCGGGTGAACGGGGTCAACGGCTCGTCATCGAACAGCGGACGCGTTTCATGCAACCACGTGTATTTCGGTCCGGAGGTGTCCCAATCGGGATCGGGATTTTGCACCTCACCACCCCAGCCGTAGGTCTTCAGGAAAAGTGTCGGGTTCGAGTCGTCAAGCTCGGTGGGCAGCGGGGGCATCTGCACTGGTTGTGACCACACTTTGCCGCCGGGCTGGGAGCCGCGCCGCAGAAACAGTGCGCTGGCCCGCCCGACGGGTTCGCCACCCTGGGTCAAGACCGCCTCGACGAGCAGCAATCGGCGCCGCTCATGCTGCACCACGGTGTGCACCTCGACCGCTTCCAGCGCGACCGGCGCGGGAAGATCAACGCTGAGCCGCGCCGGATGCAGCTGCGGATCGTCGACCGCGCCCTCGAGCACATGGGCGAACAAGCCGCCCACGACGTGGCCGCTCATCGATGGTCCCCATCCCCCACGAGCGATTCCGTTTGGCAAATAACGGTTTTGGTCGCGGACGAAGTATGGTGTCGCCGCCGCGAAATCTACGCCGTTCGGCAGGACATTCGGCTCGGTCACCAAACCACGGCTTTCATGCGTTTCTCCTTTGAAGCTACCGAACCGTGAATATTACAGTAGCCCTTCCAGTCGCATGCTGTTTGACTTCCCTTAGCCCGATGCGTTGGGATTCCGAATGGCCGTCCTCCGTTCACCTCTTGGCTGTGGATAGTCGCTGCAACCAGGGCGTATGATCTTGCGGCCAAGCCGCGGGGGTCAATTGCACAGCGCAAAGGAGAGAAGTGAGTACATCAGAGACGACGGCTGACGGCGGCGGGGGCCTGCCACTGATCCATCTCTCACAGCTGCTGCGCGCCCCGGTGGTGAACAGGTCCGGCGAGGCTGTCGGCCGAGTCGAGGACGTCATCGTGCGCTTGCGCGGCGCAGACGAGTACCCGCTGGTGACCGGGATCGTGGCGGGGGTGGGCGGGCGTGACGTGTTCGTTGGCAGCAAATCCATCCACGACTACGCGCCGGGCCGAGTTATCTTGGCCAAGAACAAGATTGACCTCCGTGGCTTTGAACGCCGCGACGGTGAGGTGCTGCTGCGCGCCGACGTGCTCGGGCACCGGTTGATCGATGTCGGCGCCGTCGAGCTGGTGCGCGCCTATGACGTCGAGCTGGAAGACACCGGCGCCGGCTGGGTGCTGACGCGGCTGGACACCCGCCGGCCACCGAGGTTCTTCGGGCTGATCAAGGGCTCGGGAGGGCATGCGGCGCGCGACTGGAAGGCGTTCGAGCCGCTCATCGGCCATGCCCACTCCGATGCCGTGCGCCGTTTGTCCGGCCGGTTCGTCGGTTTCAAACCCGCTGATATCGCCGATCTGCTCGAGGATGCGGACAAGGCCGAGGGCGGCGAGATCCTCGATCGGGTCCACAGCGACCCGGAACTGGAAGCCGACGTCTTCGAAGAACTCGACCCCGAGAAGGCAATGCGGCTGCTCGACGGCATGCCCGACAACGAGGTCGCGGCGCTGTTGGGGCGGATGCGTGCCGACGATGCCGCGGACGCCATCGCAGACCTGCGCCAGTCGCGGCGCCGGCGCGTGCTGGAGCTGATGCCCGCCCCGCAGCGCACCAAGGTGATCACCCTGATGGGCTTCAACCCGGAGAGCGCCGGCGGGCTGATGAACGTCGACTTCGTCTCGTGCGCCCCCGACGCCACCGCTGCGGCCGCGCTGACGGTGATCGCGTCCGCGCGCAGCATGCAGCCCGAGGCGCTGATCAAGATGCATGTCCTCGATGACGACAAACGCCTCACCGGTGTGGTGTCCGTGATCGCCCTGCTGCATGCCGATCCTGGTGAAAGCGTTGGGACACTGATGGATTCCGACCCGGTGCGGGTCAGCACCGACGCCGACCTGACCGACATCGCCTTGTTGATGGCCGATTACAACTTGTACTCCGTCCCGGTAGTCGACGAGCAGGACCGCGTGCTGGGCGTGGTCACCGTCGACGATGTGCTCGAGGCCACCATTCCGGAGGACTGGCGCCGCCGCGAACCGGCTCCCCGTCCGGTCCGCGAAATCACCCAGCCCGAGGACGCCCGCGACTCACCCGCGGAGGGTGGTGAAACTCCGTGAACTCTGGCGAGGCCGAGATCGATGCCGAGATTAGCGATGCCGAGCTGGCCAAGCCGCGGCGCTCCGCGGTGCTCGACAGCGCCCATTTAGGCGATATCGAGGGCGCTTTCGGGCGGATCAGCGTCAGCGACACCGAGCACCCCAGCACCTGGAAGACTCGGCTGCTGACGCTGCTGGCCATCGTCGGTCCGGGAATCATCGTGATGGTCGGCGACAACGACGCCGGCGGCGTGGCCACCTACGCACAAGCGGGACAGAACTACGGCTACTCCCTGCTGTGGGTGCTACTGCTGCTGATCCCCGTGCTGATCGTCAACCAGGAGATGGTCGTTCGGTTGGGCGCGGTCACCGGGGTCGGGCACGCCCGGCTGATCAACGAACGCTTCGGTCGTGGCTGGGGCTGGTTTTCGGTCGGCGATCTGTTTCTGCTGAATTTCTTGACGATCGTCACCGAGTTCATCGGCATCAGCCTGGCCGCCGAATACATCGGCGTGTCCAAATACATCGTGGTGCCGATCTCGGCGGTGGCGCTGGTCGCGATCATGGCCAGCGGCAGCTTCCGCCGCTGGGAGCGGGCGATGTTCGTCTTCATCGCCATCACCCTCTTGCAAATCCCCATGCTGTTGATGTCGCACCCGCAGTGGGGCCATGCGGCGAAGTCGTTTGTGGTGCCCAGTATCTCGGGTGGCGTGAGTTCGGATGCCGTGCTGTTGATCATCGCCATCGTGGGGACCACGGTCGCCCCTTGGCAGCTGTTTTTCCAGCAATCCAACGTCGTCGACAAACGCATCACTCCCCGGTTCATGGCCTACGAACGCGCCGATACAGTGCTGGGGGCTTTCGTCGTAATCGTCGGTGCCGCAGCCCTGCTGATGACCGGCGACTGGGCGGCCCGATCTACCGGCACCACGGGTAAGTTCACCGACGCCGGCGCCATCGCACATCTGCTCGGCCAACATAGCGCGACGCTTGGTTCGTTCTTTGCGATAGTGCTGATGGACGCTTCGATCATCGGCGCTGCCGCGGTGACGCTGGCAACCAGCTACGCGTTCGGCGACGTCTTCGGCCTGAAGCACTCACTGCATCGCGGGTTCGCCGACGCCAAACAGTTCTACCTGTCCTACACCGCGATGGTGGTGTTGGCTGCGGTCATCGTGCTGATCCCCGGCGCCCCGCTCGGGTTGATCACGACCGCCGTGCAGGCCCTCGCGGGTCTGCTGTTGCCGAGCGCCAGCGTATTTCTGCTGCTGCTGTGCAACGACCGGGAAGTGTTGGGGCCTTGGGTCAATCGACCCTGGCTGAACTGGGTTGCCGGGCTGATCGTCGGGACCCTGCTGCTGTTGTCGGGCATCCTGATGGCCACCACGTTGTTCCCCAACATCGACGTCGTCGCGGTGGCCGGCTACCTGACCCTGGGCCTGGTAGTACTGATGGCCGCCGCGGTACCGGTGCTGCGCTGGATGGCCCGCCGACAACCGCCGGCACCCGCCCCGCAACTTCCGGCACGCGGCGTCGACCGCAACACCTGGCGGATGCCGCCGCTAACCCTGCTCGAACCGGTCACCTGGTCACCGGGCACCCGCCTGGGCATGATCGCCCTGCGGGCCTACCTGGTCATCGGAGCGCTGCTACTGGTTGTCAAGGCGATCCAGATCGGGCGCGGATAGTTAATCGCCTATGCGCGTGTAGGTTTCGTCGAAGTCAGCGTTTACCTCGCACGGCGCGGACCCGCTTTGCACCAGGTGACCGTGCCCGGTGAGCAGCGTGATGGGGTCGTGCACCGGTTGAGGCATCGGGTACTCGCCAGTGATTTTCATCCCGACCTGGCCTCCGCACTTCGGGGCGTCTTCGTCGTGCTCGATGTGCATGTTCCAGTTCCCGGCGCTGAAAACCATTGGTGTGTCGAACGATCCCGAGTGAAAGTAGCTCATGCATCGATCGCCGCTGCGCAGGCAGTCGGTAATGACGGCCGGGCCGTCCTGATTCGGTGGCGCGCCATTCGCGAACTTTCGTGTCATGTGGTAGCGACCGCGTAGCGCTTCGGCCGGCGACGCCACCCGCGGCGGTAGGCCGCTCGGGTCCGGCAGGCTGTTGATGTCGACGTCTCCGGTGCGGATAAAAGTCACCGTTCGTTTTTCGGCGCACGCATTAGGGGGAAGCCCCGCGGTAGATTCCGGTGAAGGTGCCGTCGGGACGCGGTTCGAGCGTGAGCACCTGCCAGGTTTCGTCGGGGGCGTCTCGGCATTTGTCGGTCGCGAGGGTGACGGCCACCCAGCGTCCGCCGACCTGGTCGAATGTCGTGGCCGACGCGAGCCTCATCTCACCGCTGAGGCGTGCCGCGGTTGCCACGCACCCGGCGGGGCGACACACCGAGCGCACGGCGTAGGTGTCCGTTAGCGCCTTCTGACCCGGGACGACGGCCCCGTCGAGCTTGGTGGCCGGGCCGAAGTGGACCTGGTAGACACCCGTGAACGGACCGGTGTTGGGTGTCGCGGCGGCGCCCCCCGACGGGCGCGGCGCGGCGCTCGGATGGTGATGCTGGGTGAGCTTCACGACCGCGAAGACACCACCGGTGATCAGCAACGCGGCGCCGAACAGCGCGCCGATCAACACGCCGGGGCGCCGTTGTTTGGCGGGTGCTGGCGCCGGTGACGTTGGCAGAGTGGGTGCGGTTGCGTCCAGCGACGGTTGGGTGTCGGGGAACGGAATGGCGCCGGCGTAGCGGGAACCTTGATCCGGTTGCCGGGTGAGCTGCGCGGCGAATTCCGCGCAGCTGGCATACCGCTGCGACGGTTGTTTGGCCATCGCCTTGGCGAACACCGCATCCAGCCCCGCCAGCTCGGGGCGATGCACGCCAATCGACGGCGGCGGGGCGTGGACATGGCGGCTGATCACCACCGCCGGATTGGAGTCGTCGAACGGCGCCGCCCCGGCAAGTAAATGAAAAGCGGTGCAGGCCAACGCATATTGATCGGCGCGCCCATCGATGGACTCACCCCGCAACTGTTCGGGCGCCGCGTAATTCACCGTGCCCACTGTCATGTTCGTCGCCGTCAGCCCCGCCGCGTCATCGATGCTGCGCGCGATGCCGAAATCAGCCAAAAACGCCCGCCGCTCTTGCCCATCGGGGTCGGCCAACAAGATGTTGGCCGGCTTGACATCACGGTGCAACAACCCTCGCTGATGCGCGTAATCCAGTGCGGAGCCCACCGCGGCGATGATCGGGGCCACCTCCTCCAGGGGCATCCCGCCGGGAAAGTGGTCGCGCAGATAGTGGCCCGCGTCGGTGCCGGCCACATAGTCCATCGAAATCCAGAACTGGCCGTCCTCTTCGCCGCGGTCGTGGATTCCGATGATGTTGGGATGCGACAGACCGGCCGCCAGCTCCGCCTCGCGCAGGAAGCGCGCCCGAAACTCCGGATCTGCGGTCAAATCGGCCGGCAACACCTTCAGCGCATCCTGGCGCGGCAACCGCGGATGCGACGCCAAGTAGACGCTGCCCATCCCACCCGTACCCAGCACCCGCACGATCGTGTATCCAGCGAACACCTGGCCACCCTCAAGCGACATGGGCAAATCGTAAATCCCTCAGTTCACCGGCAGCCGCATTTCACCCCAATGAGCGCTGTCGGCTACTAATCGCCGGTGCGCGTGAGCGTTTCGTCGAAATCCACGCTGAGCGCGCACGGCGCCGACTGGTCATGATGACCGCGACCGGTCAGCAGTGTGATCGGATTCTGTGCTGGTTGAGGCAACGGATAGGTGCCGGTGTCTTTTATCCGCGTGGTTTCTCCGGACTGCGGACACTGCCCGTCGTCGTCGATCTGCAAGTTCCACTTGCCCGCGCCGAACACCAGCGGTACAAATCCCGCCTCCTCGCGCAGATAGCTCATGCATCGATCGCCGGTGCGCAAACAGGCGGTGGTGGCCGCGGCGGTCAACTGCTGTCGCTGGCCCCCGTTCGAGAAGGTCCGGGCGGTGCGATAACTGCCGTGGAGCGCTTCTGCCGGGGACACCACCCGCGCTGGTTGGCGGGCCGGGTCGGCGACCCTGCCGTCGTCGACGCCTCCGGTGCGGGTGAGCGTCACGGTGCGCTTATCGGCGCAGCCTTTGGCTGCGGTCGCGGTGTATTCGCCGACGAGGGTGCCGTCGGGACGTGGTTGCAGAGTGAACACCTGCCAATATTCGGCGGAAGCGTCTCGGCACTGATCGGTTTGCAGGGCTACCGCCATCCAGTGCCCGCCGATCTGGTCGAACACCATGGTTGGCATCGCCACCGGTGGCCCACTCAGGCGTGAGGCCGTGGCCACGCATCCGCTGGAGCGACACACCGAGCGGAGGCCATAGGTGGCGGTGAGCTCGGGCGCCGCATTCGGATCCGCGGTCTCCTCGAGGCGCACGATCGGGCCAAAGTCGGTCCGGTAGGTGCCGGCCAACGGTCCCGCGTTGGTGCCCGAGTCGGGCTGCCGGACGAGTGTGACGACCGCGAACACGCCACCGGCGATCAGCAACGCGGCACCCACCAGGGCGCCGATCAGCACACCGCGACGCCGTTTGCCTGCGGGCGGTGCCTCCGGTGGTGCCAGGGAGGGCGCACTTGCGCCAAGCGCGAGCCGCGTGTGTTGGGCGTACAAGGATGGCGCGCTGCGCTGTTGGCTTAGTTGTTCGGCGAATTCACGACAGCTGCCGAACCGGTCGGAAGGCTCTTTAGCCATCCCGGCGGCGAAAACCGGATCCAGTCCGGCCAACTCGGGACGACGCGCACCGATCGACGGAGGCGGGGCGCTGACATGGCCGGTGATCACCACGGCCGGGTTGGACGAGCCATAGGGTGGCACACCCGTCAACATATGAAAAGCGGTGCAGGCCAACGCATACTGATCGGCACGGCCGTCGACGGCCTCCGCCTTCAACTGTTCGGGGGCCGCGTAGGCCACCGTGCCCACCGCCGTCTTGGTGGCCGTCAGCCCCGCCGCATCGTCGACGTGGCGCGCGATGCCGAAATCAGCCAGATAAACCCGGCGGCGCTGTTGCTCATCGGGCTCGGTCAGCAATACGTTGGCCGGCTTGACATCACGGTGCAGCAATCCACGATGGTGCGCGTAATCGAGCGCCGCGGCGAGTGCGGTGATGATCGGCACCACTTGATCGACCGGCATGCCGCCGGGATACTCATCGCGCAGCAGCCGGGCGAGATCTGCGCCGGCGACGTAATCCATCGAAATCCAAAACTGGCCATCTTCTTCACCGCGGTCATGAATGCCCACGATGTGCGGATGCGACAAAGCGGCGGCCAACTCCGCCTCGCGCGCAAACCGTGCCCGGAACTCGGGATCGGCGGTCAACTCCGCCGGCAACACCTTGAGCGCGTCCTGGCGCGGCAATCGCGGATGCGACGCTAGGTATACCTTGCCCATCCCGCCCGCGCCCAGCACGCGCAGGATCGTGTAGCCGGCGAACACTTGACCAACCTCAAGCGCCATTGCCAAATCGTAGGTGCGATTTCACACGTGGCTCGCCAGGACGCGTCACAGATTCATAGCGCTTGCGGCAGCGCCGCATGTTTTTCCAGCACGCCGGGTAATCCTGCCTGGTGCGACCGGCGGTGACGTCATCGCGGAAGGCACTGATCCGGCCAAAGGACCCGCAGGGGCGAGTCACAGCGGATCCATAGACAACCTATTTAGCTTGGGGAATGTGTCGGGGGGCTTGTTCCACATGCTCACTAGAGATAGGTGAACGAACATGAATCTCAAACAACTGGTCGCAGCGGCGACTATGGCCGGTGCGTTCAGCGCGGCGGCGTTGGGGGTAGGCGCCGGTTTGGCGAACGCCGCTCCGGGCGCGCCTGGGCCGGCTCCGGCCGGTCATGGCGCACCCGCGGGGGCTCCCGACGGGGGCTTCCACGCGAAGGGACCCGGCGACCCGGGCGGACCCGGCGGCCCGGGCGGTCCTGGGCCGGGCGGCCCTGGACCGGGCGGACCGGGTGGACCCGGCGGACCTCCTGGTGGGCCGGGCGAACACGGTGGCGCCGGCGGACCCGGCGGACCCGGCGGGCCGGGTGGACCTCCCGGCGCACCGGGCGGACCCGGTGGACCCGGTCACCCGGGTGGCCCTGCGGACGGACCGGGCGGACCGGGTCACCCGGGTGGACCTCCGGGGGCACCCGGCGGGCCATGGCACGGGGATCCGCAGCGTGGTTACTTCCACGAGGCCCCGTGGGGCGACGGACCCGGACCGTGGGGACCCGGCGCACCGCCGCGGCCCGACTGGGGCAGGCCGCTTCCTCCGCCCGGGGGACGCTGGGATGCCGGCCCGATCAACTACTGGGGCTACCAGGAAACCCCCATGTGGGACCCGGGGTTCAACCAATGGGGCTTCTGGTTCTTCGGGGTTTGGATCCCCCTGTAAAGAGCCGTTAGGAACACCAGTTCACCCGACGCCCGCTTCGCCGACCGGCGAGGCGGGCGTCGCGGTCTAGGTCGTGCGGCGCGGTGCACCCGCACGCTTTAGACTTCTCGCGTGAAACTGCCCGAGAGTTTGCGACGCACCGGTGAAATCATCATGAACGCACGGCGTTTCGTCGCCATCGTCGCCGTCGGATTGCTGATCGCAAGCTGTGGATCGGCGCGGGCTGCCGGCCCGCGCACGATCACGTTGACGCTGGTGCGGCACGCCCAATCGGCCGCCAACGCATCGGGTTTGATCGACACCTCGGTTCCGGGCCCGGACATCACCTCCAAGGGTTGGTGTCAGGCGGCGATCGCGGCGAGCCAATTGGCCCCCAATCATTACGACGGCGTCTACGCGTCGACCTTGATCCGCACCCAGGAGACGGCCACGCCGACGGCGCAGGCTCTGGGCGAACCCGTCACCGTACTGCCCGGGCTGCGCGAGATCGAGGCCGGCCAGTACGAAGGCGCACCCGAGGCCGACATACGGCAGACCTACTTCGTCGCCCCCGCGCAATGGCTGCAGGGTCACCGCAACGCGCGGATCCCGGGTTCGGTGGACGGCAACGAATTCGAGGCGCGGTTCAACGAAGCCGTCCAACGCATCTACGACAGCGGCCAGCAAAACCCAGTCGCGTTTTCGCATAGTGCGGCGATCATGTTCTGGGTGCTGATGACCGTTCGTAATCCCGACCTGTCACTGCTGAGCACCAAGCCGCTGCCGAACGTCGGCCGCGTGGTGCTCACCGGAAACCCTTCTGACGGATGGACATTGACCGAATGGGACGCCGATCCCCCGCCGTGCTGATCGCTTAGTTTTTGATACCGACGGTTATCGAGTCGGACACGAGCGATAACCACAGCGGTCGGCGGATGCGGTGCTGATCGCTGACGGTGAACTCGGCACGTTCGAACAGCCTTCGCATTTCGGCGAGCGACGGGTTGTGCTGCGGCTTCCACCGGTTATCCATGGGTAGCGGCAGCAGCGATTGCGGCGAGGTCAGGGCCGAGACCGCGACCAGTCCACCTGGGGCGAGGACGCGATGGAATTCGCGCAAGGCCGCCGGTTGGTCGAAAAAGTGAAAGGCCGAGGTCGTGACGACCGCGTCGAGCGCCCCGTCGTCAAAGGGCAACTGCTCGGCCGGTCCGCGGAGAAACTTCACCCGGTCGGTTCGGGCGCGCGCCTGCGCGAGCATGCCGTCGGACATGTCGACGCCGTAGATCTCGTCGGGCTCGATTTCGCGCTCGATTCGGTCGCTGAGAATACCTGTGCCGCAGGCGATATCAGCGATCTTGCGGGCGCCATGGGCGCGCAGCTGTGCGATCACCTCGTCGTGCGGGGGTCGGTAGACCCACTGCTGCAAGACCGGCAGGTCGTAGACCGGGGCCAGGAAGCTCCACATCTGCGTGATCGCGCCGTTGAGCCCCCGGCGTCGCGGTTCCGTCATCGGCTCAGCACTAGTGACGGCCGGGACCGCCCGGTCCTGCGGGCCCACCGGGCCCTCCGGGGCCGCCCGGGGCCGCCGGGTCCGCCCGGTCCCCCGGGGCCACCCGGGCCGCCGGGCCCGTTTGCCGCCGGAAGCAAGAACACGCACTGGTTCAACTCGACGCTCCAGCCCCATCCCGGCGCGCATTCGCCATCGGCGCGGCTCGTCGCCGGTACCGCAACCGTCGGGCAATCCCGCTAAAGCAAGCGCGAACGCCCCGAGTGCGCAGCGCCGTCCAAAACGGCTCATTGCCGACCTCCCCTTTCGTCCTGCGGGTATTGGATTATCCCACCGAGGAAGGCCTGAATGAGTGCGTTTTGCGCAAGTTCAACTACTCTTGCGGCCGACTCGACGAAAAGGCTTGCGGCGCCGGATCAAGACGCCAGCCAACGCCAGCACGGCTAGCACCGGTATCCACGGAATCAGGAATCCGATAGCGACGACGACGCCATGAACGGCGGAAAGCAAGGACTGCCAACCGCGCTGGAGCGCGGCAACGAAACCACGATGTGGCACTGTCGGTTTGGCCGAGAGGTTGACGTTGATCGTCGCGTAGGAAATCTGGTCTCCCAGCGTCGCGCGCTGCGCCCTGAGCGAGTCCAGTTCGGCCTGTCGCTGGGTGAGCGACGACTCCGCCGAAAGCAGGTCGGCTACGTCGCCCGCCCGGTTCATCAACTGCAGCAGTCGATTGACCGAGGTCTGCAAGGCTTCCATGCGGGCGTCAAGGTCGACGCGCTGCGAGGTGACGTCGGTGTGGTTGATCGACATCGACTCGACCGTCCCGAGCTTCTTGGCGTCGGCCAGCACCCCGTCAAGTTTGTCCGCGGGAATGCGTACAACGAGATCTATTGTCGGCGAGGATGACCCAGAGCGCTCCGATCGCGAGTCCACTCGTCCGCCGGCATCGTTGACCGCGGCGACGAGCCGGTCGGCCACCTGGCTGGGCTCGGCGACGATCATTTGCATCGATCCGTTGGTGACGATGTCGCGTTTAAAGGTGCTGTCCTCGGGGGTCCGCGGTGGTGGCGCAGGCGCCTGCGGCACGGAAACCGTGCCCTCGGGGTACCCCGGCCCTGGTCGCGTTCGGGATGCTCGCATCCTCGGATGCCGGAAGCTTGCCGGCCACCACGCCGTTGCTCATCGGGGAGGATGGGGCACCTTCGCGGTTGAGCGACCAGGCCCAGCCGCCGCCGACAAGGGACGCGCTGACCACCGCCACCGCAATCACATTGCGCAACTTGACCGTTCGCGCTGACTGCGTCTTTTCGGGCGGCGCTGGCTGCGGCGGCATCGCGGCCCGCACCATGCGAGGGGCGCTCGGTGACGGCGCCGATAGATCCCAGCCGGCGGGCAACTCTACGGGTTGCATTACCCGATGCAGTCCACCATCGGCGACGACCCGACCGGCCCGGCTATCAACGGCGACGTAGGCCGTGAACCTGCACAACACCCCAAACCGCAAGGAGGTGGCGATGATTCGCTTCTCCAGGTCTTCGGTGGGGGCCGCCGCGTAACGGTCTTCGAGGTCGCGCAAGTGGTCACGCGCCCACTGAGCGGTCACGGCCGGGGCCTCGCTGCGCTGTCCCGCGACGCTGCGCGACCAGTCCCCGCCTTCGCAGCTGGTGCCCTGCAGGGCCAGCGAACCGGTCGCGCTCCCCCGATACCGGCCACGGACGACCAACGGCACCCCTGGGAACAGGTCGGGTATCCGCGCCGGGCTCGCAGTGTCGTCGATGCCCGCCAATCCGTCGGCACGCAGGGCCAACGAGTGGGCGAGCGGGGCGCCGATGCGGCGGTGCAGGGCGTGCATTGCCTCGTCGAGGCGGTCTTCGCTTTCCACCAGGTCGCAAGACCCACCGCCGACGCCGGCGAGGCGCCGCAGCAATCCGGTGTTGACGGCCTGGTCGATGCCAACCGTATGCACCCGTACCCGCTGCAGGTCGCCGGACAGCTCGTGCAGCAACTGGTCCTCGTTGCCGACCTGGCCGTCGGTCACCAGGATGACGACCGCGTCGCGGGCTTCACCATTCTGCGGCCCACACAACAACGTGAGGGCTTGCCGCAGCGGTGCGAGCAGCTCGGTGCCGCCGCGCGCGTCCACTCGGGCGAGGTGCTCGACAGCGCGGTATCGGTTGCGGTCGGTGGCCTGGGCCAACCCGTCCGGCAGACCGGCGGGGTGGTCGATCTTGTCGTCGAACGTCAACACCGCGAAGCGATCCCCGCCGGTGAGCGTGTCGATGATGCGCGCCGCGGCGCGCCGAGCGGTCACCATCTTCCACCCGCTCATGCTTCCGGAGCGGTCGAGGACAAGCACCAGATCCCGGGGGCGCGGCGGCGCGGTTGACGCCGGCGGCAACACGGTGAGTTGGTAGGTGCCCTCCGAAACTATCGAGCCGTCCGAATCCGGCACCAGCACAAGCGAATCGGTGACGTCGTCGGCTCCGTAGCGCAACCGCAGCACGAAATCTCGGTCGGCGCGCTCGCCGGGCTGTATCCGTAACCTGCCGTCGTCGGTGGACACCGCGTGCAAACTCGACCGCACCCCCGACAGTGCCAGACCCGCCGGGTCGATCCCGACGTCTATGGTCAGCCGAACCGGGTGCGGGAACCCGGGCAGCAGCACGGGCGGCGTGATGCGCGACGCGTCGGGAACCGCGTCGGTGTCGTGCGGCATGGCCGTCGCCGACCGCGACATCTTCAAGGACGCGGCCCGGAATGTACCGCGGCGCAACAACAAGCGGGAAGCGAAACGTCGCCTCGCCGTCCTCGTAGGTCAGCGAGTTGACCAGCGTCAGTTCGACGCTGATGCGTTCACCGGGGAGGATGTTGCCCACCCGCATGGTGAAGACGTCCGGCCGCTCCTCCTCCGCGATCGCGGCCCGGCGGCCCGAGGCGATCGCCTCGTCGTACTCGGCGCGGGCGGCTTCGCGCTCGCGCAGCTGCGCCTCGACGACCCGTCCGCCGGCGGTCATGCGCATCCGGGTGACCGCGGCTCGATCCGGTAGTGGAAACACGTAGGTGGCTTCCAGCGGGACATCAAAGACGTTGACGAAGTCCTGCGCCAGCTCGACCCGGCTGGTGAGTCCGGTGATGTCCGCACGCACATCGATGCGATCGAGCGGCAGATTGCCCCGCTCGGTGCTCAGTGCACCCAGCCCTGAGTGTCGTCCGGAGCGATGCCTTTCGTCTCCGCGTCGGTCATCGACGTGATGCGGACGGTCATGATGGGCTCCGTTCATCCAGGGGTAGCGGGGCTGACAGCAAGCCGCGTTGGGCCAGCAGTTCAAGTAGCGGCCGGGCGGCGGCGTGGATCGCGTCGACGTCGTCTTGGTCGGGTCGGCCACTGGTATCCGGGCGGTCGGGCAGCAGGAGCAGTGCCCCACCCGGCAGGCTGACGGCAGCCAGCTTGGTGACAGTGTCATCGCCGCCGCCGTTGCGCGGGGCCGACCGGTGCCGCGGCGGCGGGCGACTCGGCCCAGAACCGGCTTCGGCGGCTCGGCCGCACCGGCGGGCGTGCGTGTTCAGGCTCCGGCGGCTCGGCGATGACTTCCTCGGGAATCGCGGCGACCCGGCGCAAGGTGTCGTCGGTGGCGCCGGTCAGTTCGGCCTGTACTTCGGCGAGCGAGCGGCCCTCGGCCTGGCGGCGTTTGACCGCGACGACCTGCAGCAGGTGCCGGGGACTGTAGAGCGCCGTGCGGCCCTGCATGGCAGGCCGGTCGACGAGTCCAGTCGTGGTGTACCACCGCACGGCGCGGCGATCGGGCAGATCCCGGACTCGCCCGTTGGGCGCTCCGGGATACGCGGGATCCGCAAGGCAAACGGCGACCCGTTGCACAAGCTCGTCCAGCGTCCACGACGCCTGGTCCACCATGGCTCAATAGTGACACTGTTACAATGACACTGTCAACGTTTTGCCTTTCTGACCGCGCGCCGGCCCTACGGCGGGCACTTGACGGGCGAATCGCCCTGCCGTCGACCATTTCAATGATTGGTTTTTGAGCATCCGGGTACCGCCCCTAAAACGCTGTCGGACAGCACTTTTGAGCTGACGCGACAGCGTGGGAACCACGGCCGACCATCCCGCAAGTCACCATTTGGAAAAGATGCGGCAACGGCGCGGCTCGTGTTGTGTCTCTGTTGCACAACCAATTCGGTCGCTCGCCTAGGAAAGCCTCCGGGACGGCGATACAGTTTCGGACGCACCCTTTGGTTGCGGAACTACCCCCTCTAGACCGAATACCGGAGTTTGCGTTGAAGACTTTTGATTTGTTGGGTATCACCGTGGCCGCCAGCGCCGGATTGTGCGGTGCCGCTTTGGCGCTCAGCCCGGATGCGTCAGCAGGCGGCGGTGCCGCGTGTTTGGATAAGTTCGCGACGGCACCGGGCGGCGCCGCGTGCGTGGATCAGATGGCGGGGCTGGCAGCGCCAGCACCGGTGGTCCTGCCTGGTCCGGCTGGGGGTGGCGCTCCTCCGGTGCCTTTGGCGCCCTCCGGGCCTAGTCGCCGGCCGGCGGCGCTCCGATCCTGGGGGCTCCCCCGGTTGCTCCGGTGACCGCGCCGCTGATCACGCAGGGCGGCATCGGTGGTAAAGGTGTGCCGACCAATCCGTCGCTGGCCGCGGACCTAGTGGTTCGGCCCGGTCCGGCAGCAGCGACCGGTCCTCAACCGACGTTAGTCACAGCTACGGCACCCGCTACTACACCCTGATTTCAGCCGGCGCCGCCGGGCGCATGCGCTGGATCGCCGTCAATCCATTTGTCTCCTACCGGAACCCCTTCCTGGACGATGACCGGGTCACCGACCTTGACTGCGTTGAAATACCACTCGGCGTCGTCGGGGGCCAGGCTGATGCAGCCGTGGCTGACGTTCTCCACCCCCATTGCCGGGACCGCCCATGGAGCTGAATGCACGTAGAGGCCATGGTTGTCGATGCGGACGGCGTAATCCACCGTGAGGTTGTACCCGTCGGGGTCGTTCACGGGAATGCCGACACTGCTCGAATCCATCGTCACCGAACGGTCTTTGGACAGGACCGCATACTTGCCGACCGGCGTCGGGTAATTCGGCCTACCCAGCGATGCCGGCATCACTCCCGCCTCGCCCCAGTTGGGCCGGTGGTGCGGTGCGGGCAGTTGGGAGGTCGTCCCCGCCGGGACTCCGTCGACGCTCACGGTGAACGTGTGCTTCGAGATATCGGCAACCCCGAGTACGACTGCGCCGGTTTGGAACTCGGTCGGCAGGCTGCCCACCGAAAGCGCCACCGTGCTGTGCGCCGGCCAGAACCGGTCGGGCACCCACTGCACGACGTCGTTGTCCACCCACTCGTACTTGCCGGTCATCGCGGGCGTGGAGTTGACCTCAATCGCCCGCTCGGCCGCAGCCCGGTCCGCGATCGGCTTGTTGAACGTCACCACGACTGGATGCGCGACACCCACCAACTCGCCGCTCATGGGTAGCACCGATCTGATGGCGAAGTCACCGTGCGGACGGTTCACGGACGCCAGACGCAGGTCAGTTGGCCCTGCGACCAATGCCGCGGCGATTGCCAGCATCACCAGAACAGAACGAACCGCAGACCGCATCGCTTTATCACCCTCTGAAGCTCCTAGACCGACCTAACGCTTCACGATGTTAGGGGCGACGCGACGGGCCGTCCGTGAGCGCACGCCAGCGGGTCGGTCAAGTCTTGGACAAGGTTTGATCACGAGTAAGTCGTTGCAGCTCTTACGATTCCTACAAATGGCTGCCGCATCGGTGCGATGATGTCGTGACTCTTTTTCCCGATCAGGAGGCCTGCGATGTCCGCTGTGGACGCCAAGGTGGTTGGCCCACACTCGCGGCGTCGTATCGCCGTCGCCTCGATGGTGGGCACCACCGTCGAGTTCTACGACTTCTACATCTATGCCACCGCCGCGGTTTCGGTCTTCCCGCACCTGTTCTTTCCCAAGGGCAACGGCACCACCGCGCTGCTGGCCTCGCTCGCCACATTCGGTCTGGCGTTTGTGGCGCGCCCGCTCGGGTCGGTGCTGTTCGGGCATTTCGGCGATCGCGTAGGGCGAAAGGCCACGCTCGTCGGCTCGCTGCTGACCATGGGGATCGCCACCTTTGTGGTCGGTGTGCTGCCGACCTACCAACAGGTGGGCATCGCAGCGCCGGTGCTGTTGGCGTTGATGAGGTTCAGCCAGGGCCTCGCGTTGGGCGGCGAGTGGAGCGGGGCGGCACTCCTGGTCACCGAAACCGCCGAACCCGACAAGCGGGCGCGAGCAGCGATCTGGCCACAGCTGGGCGCACCATTCGGTTTCCTGCTGGCCAACGGGCTGTTCCTGATCCTGATCAGCTGGCTGGGGCACAGCAACGTCACTGCCGACCTGGGCGGCCCGTTCTTGGCCTGGGGCTGGCGGATTCCGTTCCTGCTGAGTGCGGTGATGGTGGCGATCGGGCTTTATGTGCGGCTGCGCCTTACCGAGACGCCGGTGTTCGCCAAGGCACTCGAACGCGGCGAGCGCGTGCGGAGCCCACTGATCGCGGTCTTCCGCACGAGTTGGCGTGAACTGATCATCGGCACGTTCGTCATGCTCGCGACGTACACCCTCTTCTACACGGTCACCACATGGACCCTGAGCTATGGCACCTCCCAGCGGCCACCGCGCGGGAGCGGACTGGGCTTCGGCTATGTGGACTTCCTGCACATCCAATTGATCGCGGTGCTGTTCTTCGCGGCGACGGTGCCGATGGCGGGCGCGCTCGCCGACCGGTTCGGCCGGCGCAACACGTTGTTGGTCATCACCACGGCGATCATCGCGTACGGCGTCTCATTCGACCTCATGTTGGCGCCCGCCACTGCCACGAAGGGCTCGGCGACGCTCTTCTTGGTCATAGGAATGACGTTGATGGGCCTGTCCTTTGGCCCGATGAGCGCGGTGCTGCCCGAACTGTTCCCCACCAACGTCCGCTACACCGGCTCCGGCATCGCCTACAACATGTCGGGCATTCTGGGCGCCGCGGTGGCGCCGTTCATCGCTACCTGGCTGGCCACCAGGCACGGAGTCGCCTGGGTCGGGGTGTATCTGAGCGTGGCGGGGATCGTGACCTTCGTCGCGCTACTGCTGATGCGTGAAACCAAGGCTGTCTCGCTGGACGCCTAGGCGGCGGGTTCCGTTGGGGTTGATGCCTTGCTGCGCGCGCTCCGCAGCACGGCCAGCCCCGCGGGCAGCAACAGCGCGGCGATCACCGCGAGGATGGCCTTAATGCCGTCGCCCATACTCAAGCCGTGACGCTGCAGCATCTCTAAAACGGTGCCCGACACCGCGATTCCGACACCGGCGATCGTCACCAGCGACGTCAGCGTGACACCGGCGGCTTCGCCTGCCCGCTCGGGCGCCACGACCGTTTGCGTCGCGACCGTAGTGAACGCGTAGACCAGGCCCATGGTGAAACCGCACGCCGTCAGTGCCACGAGGTAGACCACCCACTGTTCCGAAGCCGCCAGGACGCCCAGCGATACCGCGGCGACCGCGCAGCCGATTCCCATGACCAGGATGGGTGAATAACGCGCGGCCAGGCGCCCCGAGATCACCCCGCCTAACGCCGCGCCGGCCGACGGGCCCAGGAAGGCGATGCCGGCGGTGAGTGGGTCCAGCCCGCGCACCTGTTGCAGGTTCATCGTCGATAAGAACACGGTCACGGTGTAGGCGATGTTGGCGATTGTGCCCGCCACGAGCAAGGTGGAGAACTTCGAATTGCGCAGCAACGCAAGGTTGACCAGCGGCCAGCGCACCCGCTGCTCGACAACGACGAATGCGGCCAGCACAACCACGGCCGCGATGAATGCGCCAAGCGTCGCCGTGGACAGCCAGCCCCAGGACGGTGCGCGGTCAAAGGCGAACGTGAACAGTCCGATTCCCGTGGTGATCAACGCCAGCCCGCTGAGATCCAAACGCCGGGGCACGGTTTCGTCCGAAGTCTCCGGAATGGTCTTCGCGCCGATGAGGAATGAGACTGCGGCCAACGGCACCAGCATCCAGAAGACTGCGCGCCATCCCACCGTCTGGGTGAGCAAACCCCCGACCAGCGGGCCTGCGGCGTTGCCCAATCCCGCTATGCCGTAAGCCAAACCGATGGCCTGACTCGACTTCCCCGCCGGGAAGGCGTTGGTGAGGACGCTGACCGATACCGGAAAGATGAAGGCGGCGCCCACACCCTGTAGCGCGCGAAACACGATGACGATGGCGGCTGACGGCGCGATCGCGCAGAATACCGATGCGACTCCGAACAGCGCGATCCCGCCGAGCAGCGAGCGCCGTCGCCCGAAGATGTCGCCGATGCGACCCGCGGGCACCATGAAGGCACCCAACGTCAGCATGTAGACGCTGATGACCCATTGCAGGTCGGACGTACTGCTGTGCAGATCCACTGCCATCCGCGGCAGCGACAGGTTCATGGCGAAGTAATCGATTTGCACGCAGAACAACGCCGTCGAAGCCGCGGCCAGGATCCACCGCGATCGCACTTCATCGGCCGGTGTAGTCACGGCTAATGCGCCAGCTGCGGGACGGAGTCGGCGGCGACAAGCGGCCTGGGCTTGAGGATCAAGCTCGTTACCAAGGTGAGTACGCCGATCGCGACACAGATCCACAATGCGGACTGGAAGCCGGCTTTCGTACCCTGCGCGACAACCGTTCCGGCCCAGGCGAATCCGATCGATCCGCCAATACCGAAGGCGGAGTTGGCTATTCCGGGCAGCGATCCGGGCTCGTCCTTGGGTGCCTGTAGGACACCCAGCGCGGCGATCGGGGTGAGGCAGGCGGCCAGGACTATTCCGAAGACGCCCATGAGCACGGGGACCATGCCCCGGTTGAACGCGAAGATCGCAAGGAGTGAGGTGTCCGCGACGGCGAAGACCAGGCCCGCCCGTAACACGGTGACGAAGCCGATCTTGACCGCGAGTCGTCCGATCATGGGCGCCACGACGAGTTGGACCGCAGATGCGGGAGTGATGAACAGCAGCGCCGTCGTCTGGCCGCTGGCGCCGAAGCCGATGTGGTCGTCCTCGGCGATGGACGGGATGATGAAGCCGAGCACGACCATGAACGACGCGAAAAACAAGATGGTCAGGGCGATCACCGGCCAGGCGTAGCGCGAAGCCATCTGATCGATGTGCACCAGGGGATGCTCCACGCGCCGCTCGACCACCACGAACGCCACCAATGCCACCACGGCGGCGACGATAAACCCGATCACCGACGGCGAAAGCCAGCCGTGGTGTCCCCCGTTGCCGAGGAACAGATTGATCCCGCCGATCCCCAACGCGATGAGGGCCGCGCCGACCCAGTCCATTCGGCCCGACACCGCGCCACTGGGGCGGCCGGCGGGCACCGCTTTCCAGACGAGCGCGATGGCGATGACTCCGACGACCAGGGTCAAGAGGAAAATCGAGCGGTATCCGTAATGATCGACCATGAATCCGCCGAGCAGTGCGTCGAACCCACCCACTCCGGCGTTGACCGCCGATAGCACACCGCAACAGACGCCGAATGCCGTCGCGCTCAGGGTTTCCCGCATCACCAGGTAGGACAGGCCGAACGTGATGTTGGAGCCGCCTTGCAGGACCCGGCCCACCACCACGATCGGCAACGATGTACTCATCACGCACAACAACGTCCCGAGGCATTGCACGACCAGGATGCCGAGCAAGACGTTCCTGCGGCCGATGTAATCACTCCACCGGATCAGCACGACATTGCAAATCGCCCCGGAGAGATAGAAATAGGCCGACATCGACGCATACCCTTGCGGCCCAAGATGCGCGTTGATGTCCCGGATCGCCGGAGAGAACATGGTCGCGTTGAGCATGAACGAGGCGACCGACACCGCCAGTGCCGTCACCATGAACACCATCTGGCCGCGCGACGACGACAGCGCGTCCTCGCTGTGGTTTGTGCTTGCTGCGGCAGGCTGAATCATGCGATCCCCCTTGTCTGGCAACGCCGTTATAGCAGGGTGGGATCCACGTTCGCAGTCATATCGACGAAGTAGCGGTATTACCGACTGGTTGCGATGTGGTGCAGCAAGTCCCGTGCCGCACCGGCAGGCGGGGTGTTGGCGCCCATCCAGATCGCACGTAGATCGCGCCGCAAATCCAGACCCGCGACCGGAACGGCGCGCAAGCGACCATGATTGAGGTCATCGCTGACGGCCAGCCGGCTCATCACCGCCGGACCGGCACCGGCCAGTACGGCAGCGCGAACCGCTGCCGCAGAAGCAAGTTCGAGCGGATGGGCGGCGGGATCCGGCTGATCGCTGTCTTCGTTTTCTGCTGCCTCGTCGGCACCGAGCAAGAGCCGCCACCCCGATTTGCGTGATACCAAAGGGGTTTGGCGAAGCTCCGCGACAGTGATCGGCGCGGATCGCCGCACCCACTTATGATCGGGCGGCACGACGACGATCAGTTCATCCCGCCCGATCACCCGGCTGCGCAGCCCATGAAGTGCGCCGCGGATCTCGATGAAGGCGAGTTCTGCCTCACCCTCGCGCACGGCGGCGATCGCTCCCTCGCTGTCGGTTGCGGTGAAGCTCACCTCGGGCGCGATGCCGCCGTGCCGCTGCGCTGCCGCCTGGAACGACACCAGCCAGCGGGGCATCAATTGCTCGGCCACCGTGTGACTGGCGGCCACCTTGAGCCGGCTGCGCCGCTCGGCGCGCAACGACGCCAGCCCGGTGTCGACGCGCTGCGCGACATCGAGCACCTGGTCGGCCCATTCGGCGACGACCTCGCCCGCAGCGGTCAGTTGGGTGCCCCGCGTCGTGCGCGTCACCAGACGCACCCCGATCTGGGACTCGATCGAGGTCAGCCGCGCCGAAACGGCCTGTTGACTGGTCCCCACCTCACGGCTGGCCGCATTCAAACTGCCCGTCTTGGCGATCGCCGACAACACCTCAAGTGCGGAGAGTTCGGGCATCCGCGCGCTTAACGCCACGCGGCGATAGTAGCGCCGCAAGGCGCCGTCCCGCGCCAAAACGCCTGGATAGGTGGCTGGAAGCCGCCTGGACCTACAAGGCGGGCTTGTATCCCTGCAAGGACAGGACCGCTACTGCGACATCCCCGCCCGATAAACGATGAATGCCATGAACACTTCAACAAACACCGACCAGACCGAGCGCTTCACGCTCATCGGATTCCTGCGCCACTGCCTGGCCGGCGCCGTGCTGGCCGCCGGGCTCATCGCGACCGGCTTTTGCTTCGCTGTGACAGCCCACGCCGACGACGCTCCACAACCGCCGGGCCCCGCGGCCATTGCACCGGCACTGATCGCTCCGTGGGTCCCGACGATCGACAGATACACCGCCCCTTGGCACGTTAACTGCGGCTTCTCCGCCGGGCACGGTTCCTTCCAGTGCTCGTACGGATAATCGATGAAGGGGCGGCCCCAGCAGGGGTCGCCCCTTCACCGCGATGGCGCTACGCCGCGCGAGCCGCACGCCAACCGCGGACCGCGGATATCGCCGTCTTAAGCCCGCGGCGGCGCCCCGTGGCTGGATCGGTCGTGGCGAAACCGGGCCCGAGCGCGGTGAACATCCGCTCGCTGCGGGTTTCTGGCGCATCGTCGGCGGTGTCGCGCAAGTACTTGTCCGGCAGCGACAGTTTGGCGACGGTGCGCCACGTCCTGCCGTATTGCATCGCGAAAGGCGCTGTGGTGTAAGGCAAGTCATACTTATCGCACACCGCGCGCACGCGCAGCGATACCTCGTGCAGCCGGTTGCTGGGCAGATCGGGAAACAGGTGGTGTTCGATCTGGTGACACAGGTTGCCGCTCAGGAACCGCAGCACGGGCCCGGCGTCGAAGTTGGCGCTACCCAGCATCTGACGTAGATACCACTCGCCCTTCGTTTCGCCTTCCATGGCGGTGTTGGTGAATTTCTCTGCGCCATCAGGGAAATGCCCGCAGACAATGACCGCGTGGGCCCACACGCTGCGGATCACATTGGCCAGCGCGTTGGCCTTCAGGGTCGATTTGTAGGTCGCCGCCGGCGACAGCGCGGTGAGCGCAGGGAACGCGACGTAATCTTTGACGATCTGCCTGCCGGCCTTGGTGGCGAACTCTCGCGTCCGCTCACGGGCGATTTCGCCCTCCGTCCCGTCCTCGAAGTACTTTTCGAGGTCGACGGTCTGCAAGCCGATCGCCCACTCGAACGCGAGCGCGAGGATGAGGTTGTACGGCAGGTTGCCGATGTTGTAGCCCTGCCAGGGCTGGTCACGCGTGACGCGCAGGATGAAGTAGCCGACATCGTCATCCATGTCGAGGATGTTGGTGTACTTGTGGTGCTGATAGTTGTGGGCGTGCCGCCAGTGTTTTGACGCCGCGCCCATGTCCCACTCCCACGTCGTGGAGTGAATCTCGGGATCATTCATCCAGTTCCACTGGCCGTGCATGACGTTGTGGCCGATCTCCATGTTCTCGATGATCTTGGCCAGCGCAAGGGTCAGGGTTCCCGCCCACCATGTTGAGCGTTTCGAGCTGGCCGCGAGCATGACCCGGCCGGCCACATCGAGCACACGCTGCGCGGCGATGGTGCGGCGGATGTAGCGAGCGTCGCGCTCGCCGAGGGAGTCCTCGATGTCGAGCCGGATCGCGTCCAGCTCGAAGGCCAGGTTCTCGATGTCGGCGTCCGTTAAGTGGGCGAAGGCCGGAACGTCCGTAATCGCCATGGTTTACCTTTCTCTGCACCCTTCGTACGGCTATGCGGGATCGCAGTGTTGATGTGCCATCGACAGGTGGCCGATCGACGGGGCGAGTGCTTGCTCTTGGTGGGTCAACGCGGGTTGACTGTTCAGCGGTTCCGCGAGGCGGATGTGCTTACGCGATTCACAGGTCCGCAAGCGGTCCAATTCCTTTGCGCATCAACTCTGTTCGTTGCCCTGCTGGTGCATACCTCACGAGGTGAGAGGCGGCTAGGAACACCATATGCGACGGCTGGGTAAAAGTGCGGGATGCCTCGCGGCATATCACAGCGGCGTATCGCATCGGTGCGGTGTTAGCGTCAACGGCGTGACTCTCAAAGACATCGCCTTGAAGACCCTCGACGGTAAGCCGGTTACGCTAACCGATTTGTCCGACGGGGCAACGCTGATCGTAAACGTCGCCTCTAAATGCGGACTGACGCCACAGTACACGGCATTGGAAAAGCTGGCCAAAGACTACGGCGGCCGCGGCCTGACGGTCGTCGGTGTTCCGTGCAATCAGTTCATGGGCCAGGAGCCGGGCACGGCCGAGGAAATCCAGGAGTTCTGTTCGACGACCTACGGGGTCACGTTCCCGTTGCTGGAGAAGACCGACGTCAACGGCGACGCCCGTCACCCGCTCTATGCCGAACTGACCGAGGCCGCCGATGCCGAAGGCCAGGCCGGCGACATTCAGTGGAATTTCGAGAAGTTCCTGGTCAATCCCGCCGGTGAGGTGGTCAATCGCTTTCGGCCGCGGACGGAACCAGATGCGCCCGAGGTCATCAGCGCTATCGAGGCCGTGCTGCCCCGATAGCCCGCCGGCCCGAAATGATCGTGCCGAGAAAAACACTGGGAATGGGCGGCTTGCGCTGGAATGGTAATGGTTCGTGCGGGTGTGGCTGAGCGGCTAGGCAGCGGCCTGCAAAGCCGTCTACACGGGTTAGAATCCCGTCACTCGCTCGACTGATCTTCCGGCATTGCGTCGAGGTAAAACCATCGGCCGGCGCGCCGTTCGAAGCGACTGCGCTCATGCATGCTGCCGGCGCGGCCCGCGGACTCGAACCGGGCCGTGAACTCCACCTCACCACGATCGTCGTCGGGGCCACCCGCGACAGTATCCATGACCTCTAGACCGGTCCAGGTGATGCCCGGATCGACGGTGACGTCGAGCGGCCGCGTTCGCGGGTGCCACGTGCGGAACAGGTAGTCGGCGTCACGGTAGACGTACGCCGAGTACCTCGAACGCATCAATTGTTCGGCTGATCCCGCCTGCAACTCGCCGAGGTGAAACGGCCCGCAACAACGCTGATAGCTTTCGCCGCTGCCGCAAGGACACAACAGGCCGGGTTCGTCCACGTCAGCGCGTGCGGTGCGCTGCTTGCACGTCGGCGTTCGCCAACGTTTGCGCCTCGGCGGCCAGCACCGACGCGCTGTTGGCATAGGCGATTGCCTCGGCGGCGTTGCTTGCCTGCTTGCCGCGCGCCGCCGCCAATTGCTGTTTGGCCTTTTCGAGCCGGCCCTTGGCCTCGGCGCCGAAGTTGGCGCGATGCCGGGAGGCGTAATCGGAGATCTGGCGCACTCGGGCGTCCGCCGTGGACAGCGCCTGCCCCAGATCGCGACCCTCGGTGTTCGGCTGCCCAGCGCCAGCGTCGACACGCCGCGCGGCGCGCCGGCGACGGCGTGCGCGAAGGAGCAACAGAATCACCACGACGACTACAAGGACTCCGACGCCGATCGCGATCCACAGCCAGATCCGCTTGGAAGAGGTTGCCGGGCTTGGCGCGCCGGCCGATTTGTTCAACCCTTCGGCTGCCGCGACCGCGGCACCGCTCCAGTCTTTGGCGCCGATTGCCGGTTCAATTTTGTTGCTCTGCAGGCTGTTTAGCTCGGCTGGTGTGAGGTCCTGCGCCTGCGCCGGTACGACGAACGCGTAAAGCTTGGTGTTGGTGGCCACGGCCAGCAGCACGTCGTTGTCGCCCATCCCGCTTTCGCTGCGGGTTTTGGCGGCCCAGTTGTCGGGCTTGAATTTATTGAAGTTGTCGGCGTAGACCACCCACAGTTGGATGTGCCGATCGTGGTAGAGCCGGTCGATGGCCGAGTTGACCGTCGCCCTATTGGTGTCCGTCAGCACGCCGGTGCTGTCGGTGATGTGATCGGTGAGCTTGGACGGCGGTTGCGCACCGGCGGGGGTTGTCAGCAGCAACCCCGCTGTGAGGACCGCCAGGACCAGACCGCACAGGCGAACAAGGCGCATGCGGGTAAATCTAGTCCGCCGTGAGCCGCGAACCGACTCGCTTATCGGCTGGGTTAACCGGGCCCGCCGGCGCCACCGGCGCCGCCGGTGCCGCCGGTCGCGCCGGTGTGCGCGGTGCCGGGGATGCCGGCGCCGCCGGCGGTGCCGCTCGGATCGCCGGTGCCCCCTTGGCCGCCGGTACCGCCGTTGCCGCCGGTGCCGCTTGCTCCCCCGCTGCCGCCGTGGCCGCCTTGGCCACCGGTGCCGCCGTCGCTGTGGTTGCCGAAACCGCCCTGTCCACCGTCGCCGCCGTTGCCCGCGGTGCCGCCGACGCCGGCACTGCCGCCGGTGCCACCGACGCCACCGGTGCCGGCGGAGGAGCCGTAGATGCTCGCGGTGCCGCCGAGGCCGCCGTCGCCGCCCGTGCCGCCGGGATCGGTGGCGTCGCCCGTGCCGCCTTGACCGCCCTGGCCGCCGTTGCCGCTGTGCCCGTGGCCCAACTCCAAGTCGGTGCCGCCTTCGCCGCCGTCGCCGCCGGTGCCGGCAGCGCCGCCGTTGGCGGCCCCGCCTTGGCCACCTTGGCCGCCCTGGCCGCCGTCAAAGTGCAAGCCGCTATCGCTGAGGCCACCTTCGCCGCCGTTGCCGCCGTTGCCGGAGGCGCCCTCGTCGCCGCCGCCCTGGCCGCCGGCACCGCCGACGCCGCCGGTACCGGGAGCGCCGTTCAGGGCCTCACCGCCGGTGCCTCCGTTGCCGCCGGTGCCGCCGTTGCCGGTGCCGGCGCCGTTGCCGCCCTGGCCGCCGGTGCCTCCGGTGCCGCCGGTGCCGCCGCCCACGCTGGTTTGGGGGCCGCCGTCGCCACCGGCCCCGCCATTGCCGCCGCTCTCGCCCAAAGTGGTCGTGCTGTAACCGTTGCCGCCGTTACCTCCATGACCGCCGTTGATGGATGCCGTGCCGGTCTTGCCGGTGCTGCCGATGGTGAGGCCATCGCCGCCGGCACCGCCGTTGCCGCCGACGCCGGCGATACCGCCGCTGCCACCGGCACCGCCGTTGTAGCCGTCGAGGCCGCCCGGGCCACCGGGGGCGCCGTTGCCGCCATTGCCGGGCGTGCCGGCGATGCCCCCGTTGCCGCCATCGCCGCCGGCGCCGGTGAGGCCGAACGGGCCGCCGGCCCCGCCGTTGCCGCCATTGCCGCCGTTGCCGCCGTCGCCACCGAAGCCGCCGCTGCCGCCGGAGAATCCGAGGCCATAGACGTCGCCGTCGTAGCCGTCTGCACCGGTGCCGCCGTGGCCCCCGACGCCGCCGGTCCCGCCATGCCCGCCGTTGCCGAACAGCCCGCCGGTCCCGCCAGTGCCGCCGGCGCCGCCCCATCCGCCCGCTTGCCCGGCGGCGCCGGGGCTCGAGCCGTTTGCGCCGGCCGCGCCGGTCCCGCCGGTGCCGCCAGCGCCTCCGGAACTGAAGAGCCCCTGCGCATTCCCGCCGGTGCCGCCGGTGCCGCCCTGGACGCCGTCGGTGGCGCCCCCGCCGTGCCCGCCGGCCCCGCCGTTGCCGAGCAACCGCCCGCCGGCGCCGCCATTGCCGCCATTGGCGGCGGACCCGAATCCGCCGTAGGCCCCGCCTGACCCGCCGGCCCCGCCGTGGCCGATCAGTCCGGCGGCTCCGCCGGAACCACCAACCCCTGGGGCTGTGCTGGCCGTTCCGGGCGTGCCCGACCCGCCGTTACCGCCGTTGCCGATCAGGATCCCGCCGGGCCCGCCGCTCTGCCCGGTGCCCGCTGCTCCGTTGGTGCCGTTGCCGATCAGCGGGCGGCCCGTCAGCGCTTCGGTGGGTGCGTTGACGACGGCGAGCAGCGGGTTGGCGTTGGCCGCCTCCGCCGCCGCGTATGACGCGCCCGCCCGGGTCAAGACCTGGGTGAACTGAGAATGAAACGCCTGCGCCTGCGCACGCAGCGTTTGAAATTCCTGGGCGTGGCGGGAAAACAAGGACGCGATCGCCGCCGACACTTCGTCCTCCGCGGCTGCCACCACCGTGGTCGTCGGGGCTGCTGCCGCCGCGTAGGCCGTGCTCAGCGTCGAGCCGATGCGCTCCAAATCCGTTGCCGCCGAAGCCAGCAACTCCGGTACCGCCACCACGTACGACATCGCTGTCCTCCAACTCGGTCATGCTCGGACCATCGACCATCGTGGACATCATCTGGCCTCGTCGTCAGGAGCCGCTTTATGGGACCTGTGAATTGCGTTTGCTTACCGTGGCGATCCGTCGCCTGACTTCGCGCTCATCGCCTGACGCGTAATCTGGAAAGGACACGGTCACGGCGTTGGGTCCGTCGTGGTGATTCCCGGGACGCGCTGGTCGATGGCTTCGAAGACCAGCTCAACGATCTCGAGAAATCCCTCGTGAGGCCAATCGCATGGCCACCTTTGAGCACTGGTTCATATTCGGAACAAGAGGTGCATGATGCCACACATAGTGATGACTGTATCGGGATCCAATGTCGACATGTGGAACACTGCGTCACCGCAACCCGCCGGGGTAGCTGCCGCGTTGGCGGCGGCGTTTCCTGACCTGTTCTACTGGCAGCCGGTGGGTAACTATCCGGCCAGTGTGTTCCCCATGGGCCCCAGCGTGGACGACGGTGTCGCCGAGCTGAATAGACTTTGCACACAAGTCAATCCACCGGCCGGTGCGCCATCATACCCGACAAATTCCATTATCCTGCTCGGGTATTCGCAGGGCGCTATCGTCGTTTGTAAATTCCTGCACACCATAGCGTGGCTGAATCCTCAGCTCGCGAATCGTATTGTTGCTGTGGGCGTTTGGGGCAATCCGCTCAGGCTGCCAGGGTTCGCTTCAGGCAATCAGTTCGCCGGCTGGCCGATGCCGGCTGACGTCGACGGCGTTGTCACCGGCGGTATTTCAGGCCCGCAGTGCATGATGCCGGCAGACGTCGCATCACACCTGCTCACGCCGGTCACCCACTTCTGGGGGGATTTCGTCAACACCGTAGGAGTCGGCAACGATATCTACGCCGATGCTCCCGTCGGCCCCAACCCGTGGACCGCCGAAGCGGGCCCGGGCGTCATCGAGACACAGATCTACAACATCGTCCAAAATGCCAACAGCCCAAACATTTTCGCCATTCTGCGTGACGCCGTGAAGCTGGTGAACCCAAAGGCGTCGATTCAAGAGATCATTTCCATCACGGAAGCGATCGTCAACGGCGGAATGTTTTTGGCTGCCGGCCCGAACGCAGCGCACTACACCTACGACACAACCCCGATCTATAACTTCATCGCCTTGGCCGGCCAAGAGACGCTACCGTTTGCCACCAACCTGGTTTGACGATGCACGGGGTGGGGAGCGCGAAAACTGGTTCGGCCCTTAACTTTCCAATGCGAATTTGAGTTGCTGCCCATACAGGCTGAGCGATTCGGCAGTCAACATCTCTTCGTGTGTGCAGTCGACCAAGTACTCGGTGATGTCACCATCAACATAAGGTCGCCAACCTTGCACGCGAGACGAACTGCGATCGCTCTCATCCCGCACAGCGGAAAACATAATTGTGTCACCGTCGAAAACGCCCGGTTCGTGAGCTCGCTGCAACGCCTGGTTATTGTCAAGGTTCTGAACAATCCAATCCAGAAGCTGCTTGTAGCCAGGAAATTCCAGGGCTAGTCGTTCCCGAACCAGTTCTTCTATCTGCTCGTAGGTCAGCGCGCCATCTTGTTCTGGAATATCTATGCGATAGAACCGCAAGACTTCTTCCAGCGTGTTCTGCTCGACTAAAGCATGGTTGGGTACGGTGACGCTGCTGTCGATACTGGGTTGAGCGTCGAGAACGATAAGGCGTGCGATTACGCATCCGCGTCGCTGAAGCTCGATGGCGAGTTCATGGGCGACTACGCCTCCGAAAGACCAGCCGAGAAGGTTGTAGGGCCCGGCAGGGTGAATCCGTTGGATCCTGTCGGCATAGTTTTTCGCCATGTCGCGAATCGACTGAGGTTCAGCTTCGTCGTCCCGCAGGGTTTGTTGAATTCCAATGATCGGGCAGTCCAAGTGATTACCAAGACGCTGATACGGCCAACTCATCCCGCCCCCGGGATGAACGCAGAACAGCGGAATTCCGCTACCGTCCTTGAGGACCTCGATAGGGACTACTTCCACCTCGCTGGCATCCCTGCCCAGCTGCAGGCTCAAGCTTCTAACCGACGGCGCGTGGAACAAGGTGCGCACCGCAAGGTTGGTACCCAGGCGGCTGTTGATAGCGGCGATCGCCCGCATCGCCGACAGCGAATCCCCACCCAGGTCGAAGAATGAGTCGTCAACCCCCACCCGCTCGAGCCCGAGCACCTCGCCGTACACGCCGGCCAAGACCTCCTCGGCAAGGGTGGCCGGGGCGCGATAACGATCGCCATCCTGGTACTCCGGTGCCGGCAGGGCGCGCTTGTCCAGTTTGCCGTTGACCGTCATCGGCAACGCATCGAGGACCACCACTGCCGCCGGCACCATGTAGGCCGGGAGCCGCTCAGCCAGCTGCGTGCGTATCTCGGCCGGGTCTAGCGTGCCGCTGACCCCAACGACATAGCCGACCAGGCGCTTGTCGCCGGGGAGGTCCTCGCGGGCGATCACCGCCGCCTGCTCCACCCCGTCCAGCCCGGCCAACACAGTGCGCACCTCACCGAGCTCAATGCGATACCCGCGGATCTTGACCTGCTCATCGGCGCGCCCGACATAACGCAGCTGCCCATCGGCGCCCCAACACACCAAATCCCCGGTGCGATACATCCTCTGTCCCGGCTGCCCTGGTCCCACGAACGGACACGCCACAAACCGCGACGCCGTCAACCCGGTACGCCCCAGATACCCAACACCCAGCCCGGCGCCGGCCACATACAACTCCCCGACCACACCGGCCGGCACCGCGTGCAACCACGCATCCAGCACAAAAAAGCCAAGATGCGCCAACGGCATCCCAATCGGGCTGCCATGGCTGTTCTGCGTCGTCAGCGACGATCTCCCGGAACGAGGAATGCACCGTCGTCTCGGTGATGCCATACATATTGATCAGGCGCGGTAATCCTGGATGGTTGTCCAGCCATGCCCGAAGACGTTGTGGTTCCAGCGCTTCACCGCCGAACACCACAGCCTCAAGGGCCAGCTGTTGGCCCGGCTCGCGTCGTAGCGCATCCACGGTTTGCAGCGCATAAAACGCCGAGGGGGTCTGGCTTAGGATGCTGACCTGTTCAGCGGCCAGCAAATCGTGGAAGTCGTCCGGCGAACGGGCCACCGACTCCGACACCACCACCAGCCGTCCACCGTGCAACAGTGCCCCAAAGATCTCCCACACCGAGACGTCGAAAGCTAAGGAATGCCACTGCGACCACACCCCCGCCATCGGCAGCTCCGGCTGCAACGAGTCCAACAACTCACGACGTTGTGATGGGTGATGGCCACCCCCTTGGGGACCCCGGTGGTGCCCGAGGTGTAAATCAGGTACGCGATATCGTCCGGGCCCGGCGCCGGTAGCGCTGTGCTGGGCTGGGTATCAATGCCGGGTTCCAGATATCCCAAATATCCGAGACATCGATGACCACGTCGCACCCGTCCAGCCGGTCAGGCAGCCCGGAGGCTGTGATCGCGGCGATCGGCGCGGCATCCTCGAGCATGAACCCGATGCGCGCGGCCGGCAGCGCCGGGTCGATGGGCAGATAGGCCGCCCCGGTCTTCAGCACCGCCAATATCGCCACGATCGCCTCGGCTGAACGCGAAAGCAGCAGCGCCACACGGTGTCCCGGGCCCACACCCTGGCCGGCCAAAAGGTGGGCCAACCGATTAGCCGCCTCCTCGAGCTCGTGATAGGTCCACGAGCGATCGCCAAAGGTCACCGCCACCGCCCCGGGGGTGCGCGCCACTTGCGCGGCGAACAACACCGGAAGCGACGCCGACGTCGTCACCGGCTGGGTCAATGCCGCCCGGTTGCCGATCTCATCGAGGCGGGCGTGCTCACCGGCATCGAGCAGATCCAGCGACGACAGCCGCCGGGCGGGGTCGGTGGTCATCGCCACCAACACCCGCCCCAGCCGCTCGATCAACGCCTCGATGCTGGCCGTGTCGAACACATCGGTGCGAAATTCCACCTGCCCACCGATCCCGGCGGGCTCGCCGGCCTCGCTCCAGCGCTCGCCCAGGAAAAATGTGAGGTCCATGCGGGCGGTGCGGGTGTCCACCGGCAGCGGGATGGCCTGCAGATCCCCCAGGGCCGGCCCCTCGGCGGAATTGTCGTGGCCGGCCTCCTGTCCGGTGAAGTTCTGCCAGGCCAACATGACCTGGATCAGCGGGTGATGGGTCAGGCTTCGGGTCGGGTTGAGCCGGTCCACCAGCAGCTCAAAAGGCACATCTTGGTGCTCATAGGCGGCCAGGCTGCGCTGCCGCACCTGGGCCAGCAGCTCGGCGACAGTGGGATCCCCGGCCACATCGACCCGCAACACCAAGGTGTTGACGAAACACCCCACCAGCTCATCGAGCGCGGGGTCGCGCCGTCCGGCGATCGGAAACCCCACCGCCACATCGCTGCTGGCGCTGACCTTGGCCAGCAGCACCGCCAGGGCGGCCTGAACCACCATGAAGGGGGTCGCGTTGTGCTCGCCGGCCACCCGGGCAACTTGCTGCTGCAGCTGCACCGGCCACTCCACCGCCGCACTGCCGCCGCGGTAATCGGCGACGAGCGGATAGGGCCGATCGGTGGGGAGATCAAGGCGCTCCGGCATCCCGGCCAGAGCATCTTGCCAGAAGGTCAGCTGGGCGGCGATGGGGCTGTGGCTATCGGCCAGCTCACCCAGGATTTCGCGCTGCCAGAGCGTGTAGTCGACATACTGCACCGCCAGCGGCGCCCAGTCGGGGGCCCGCCCGGCACATCGGCTGGCATATGCCACCCCCAGATCACGCGTCAGCGGGGTGATCGACCAGCCGTCGGCCGCGATATGGTGCACGACGATCACCAGCACGTGTTCGTCGACGCCGACGCGGAAAAGCTTTGCCCGGAACGGGATCTCGGTCTCCAGGTCAAACGCGTAGCGTGCTGCTGCGCCGACGGCGTCACCCAGCCGACTTGCCGACCAGCCGGTGGCGTCGACGACCCGCCAGCCGAAGTCGGCCCGTTCGGCAGGCACCACCAGCTGCCGGGGTACCCCGTCGAACGCGGGGAACAGCGTGCGCAGGCCCTCGTGGCGGCCTACCACGTCGGCCAGCGCCGCACCGAACGCCTCGGCATCAAGGCGACCGCGCAGCCGCATCCCCGCCGCCAGAAGGTAGATCGGAGAGGGTCCCTGCAACTGGTCCAGGAACCACAACCGGCTCTGGGCAAACGACAACGGCACGACCTCCGGCCGTTCACCAGCCACCAGTGGCGCCAGTCGCCTCGCATCGCCACCGACGCGGGGCGCCAACTGGGCAACCGTGGGCGCCTCGAACAAGGCGCGCACGGCCAGGCCCGCGTCCAGGCTCTTGTTGATCGCGGCGACCAGGCGCATCGCCAGAAGCGAATCCCCACCCAGGTCGAAGAACGAGTCGTCGACCCCTACGGCGGCACGACACCGAGCACCCGGGCGTAGATGCCGGCCAGGATCTCCTCGGTGAGACTGGCCGGGGCGCGGTAACGATCGCCATCTTGGTACTCCGGTGCCGGCAGGGCGCGCTTGTCGAGTTTTCCGTTGACCGTCAATGGCAGCGCCTCCAACACCACCACCGCGGCCGGGATCATGTGGGCCGGTAGCCGCTCGGCCAGCGCGCTACGCAACCCGGCCGGGTCCAGCGTGCCAGGGGCCCACTGACCCCAACGATATAGCCCACCAGGCGCTTATCGCCGGGACGGTCCTCGCGGGCGATCACCACCGCCTGCTCGACCCCGTCCAGGCCGGCCAACGCCGCGCGCACCTCACCGAGCTCGATGCGATACCCGCGGATCTTGACCTGCTCATCGGCGCGCCCCAGATAGTGGAGCTGCCGATCAGTGCCCCACCGCACCAGATCTCCAGTGCGATACATGCGTTGTCCCGGCGCCCCGAACGGACAGGCCACGAACCGTGACGCGGTCAGACCGGCCCGCCGCCAATATCCAACCCCCACAGCAGGACCGGCCACATACAACTCACCGACCACTCCGGTGGGCACCGCCTGCAACCGTCCATCCAGCACGAACAGCGCCGCCCCCGACACCGGCGAGCCGATCGGCGGCGCACCGGACCCCGCGGTTAGCGGCGCACTCAAGGCCACCCACATGGTCGTCTCGGTTGGGCCGTATTCGTTGATCATCACGCGGCCCGGGGCCCACCGATCCACCATCTCGGCTGGGCAGGCCTCACCACCCACCAACAAGGCCACCGACTCCAAGCCGTCGGGCGACAACATCCCGGCCGCCGACGGGGTTTGGCTTAGGACACCGACCTTTTCGGAAACCAGTAGCGCGTGGAAATCCTCCGGTGAGGCCGCCACCGACTCGGGCACCACCACCAGACGACCGCCGTGCAGGAGCGCCCCGAAGATCTCCCAGCCTGAGATGTCGAAGCTGTAGGAGTGCCACTGCGACCACACCTGCCCCGGCACCGTCAAACCCGGGTCCAGTGATTCCATCAGCTGGGTGACGTTGTGGTGGGTGATGGCCACCCCCTTGGGAACTCCGGTGGTACCCGACGTGTAGATGAGGTAGGCGATGTCCTCCGGGGCCGGTGCCGGCAAACCGGTGCACGGATAGGTCTGGATGCGGGGATCTGAGATATCACTGACATCGATGACCAGCACCTGGCTCTCGTCCAGCCGGTCGGCCAGCCCGGAGGCCGCGATCGCGGCGATGGGCGCGGCATCCTCGAGCATGAATTGCATCCGGGCGGTCGGTAACGCCGGGTCGATGGGCAGATACGCCGCCCCGGTCTTCAGCACCGCCAACATCGCCGCGATCGCTTCGGCCGAGCGTGAAAACAGCAGCGCCACATAGTGTCCCGGGCCCACGCCGTGGCCGGCCAAAAGGTGCGCCAACCGGTTGGCGGCCTCATCGAGATCCCGGTACGTCGATCGAACGGCCCCCGCAAGTCACCGCCACCGCCTCGGGGGTGCGCGCCACCTGCGCGGCGAACAACGCCGGAACCGACACTGAAGGTGCCGGGGCCGGCCCCGTCAAGACCGCCCGGTTGCCGATCTCGTCGAGGCGCGCGTGCTCACCGGCATCGAGCAGATCCAGCGACGACAACGACAGCTCCGGGTCGGTGGTCATCGCCACCAACACCCGCCCCAGCCGCTCGATCAACGCCTCGATGCTGGCCGTGTCGAACACATCGGTGCGGAACTCCACCGCCCCGCCGATCCCGACCGGTTCGCCCGCCTCGTTCCAACCTTCGCCCAGGGTGAACATCAAATCCATTCGGGCCGTGTGGGTTTCCACCGGCAGCGGCGTGACGTGCAGATCCCCCAAGGGCGACACCGCACTGTCCTGTCCGGCCTCCTGCCCGGTGAAGTTCTGCCAGGCCAACATCACCTGGATCAGCGGGTGATGAGTCAGGCTTCGGGTCGGGTTGAGCCGATCGACCAGCAGCTCAAAGGGCACGTCTTGGTGCTCGTAGGCGGCCAGGCTGCGCTGCCGCACCTGGGCCAGCAGCTCGGCGATAGTGGGATCCCCGGCCACATCGACCCGCAACACCAAGGTGTTGACGAAACACCCCACCAGCTCATCGAGTGCAGGGTCGCGGCGCCCGGCGATCGGGAACCCTACCGCCACATCGCTGCTGGCGCTGACCTTGGCCAGCAGCACCGCCAGGGCGGCCTGAACCACCATGAAGGGGGTCGCGTTGTGCTCGCGGGCCACCCGGGCAACTTGCTGCTGCAGCTGCGCCGGCCACTCCACGGCCACACTGCCGCCGCGGTAGTCGGCGACCGGCGGATAGGGCCGATCGGTGGGCAGCGCCAAGCGGTCGGGCAGCCCGTCCAGAGCTTGTTCCCAAAAGCTCAGCTGCGCGGCGATGCGGCTGTCGCTGTCGTCGAGATCACCGAACTGCGCGCGCTGCCACAGCGTGTAATCGACATACTGCACCGCCAGCGGCGCCCAGTCGGGGGCCCGCCCGGCGCACCGGCTGGCATAAGCCACCCCCAGATCACGCGTCAGCGGGGTGATCGACCAGCCGTCGGCGGCGATATGGTGCGCCGCAGCCACCAGCACGTGTTCCTCGTCGGCGACACGGAAAAGCCTTGCCCGCAAAGGGATCTCAGTGCCGAGATCAAACGCGTGACCCGCCGCCGCGCCGATGGCCTGACCCAGTTGGCTTACCGACCAGCCGCTGGCATCAACGACGTCCCAGCCCACGTCGGCCCGCTCGGGCGGCGCGACCATCTGTTGGGGGACCCCCTCGACCGCGGCAAACAGCGTGCGCAGACTTTCGTGGCGTTCCACCACGTCGGCCAGCGCCGCACCGAGCGCCTCGGCATCAACGCGCCCGCCCAAGCGCAGCGCCACCGCCATGTTGTACATCGGGGAAGGACCCTGCAACTGATCGATGAACCACAACCGCTGCTGGGCATACGACAACGGGATCCGCTCCGGGCGCGCCATCACCCGTACCGGCGGGAGAGCAGGCCCGCCACGATGCCGGTTCAGATAGTCGGCGAGACGCTCGACGGTGGAGGCGTCGAACAGATACCGGACGGGCACTTCCCGGCCCAACGCCAACTGCAGCCGCACGCCCACCCGGGTGGCGATCAGCGAATCCCCACCCAAGGCGAAGAAGTCGTCGTCAAGCCCGACCCGATCGACGCCCAGCACCTCGGCGAACACCTCGGCGACGATCTGCTCGGTGTGGGTCCGCGGCGCCCGGAACGACGTGGCGGCAAACACCGGCGCCGGGAGCGCCTTCAGGTCGATCTTGCCCGACGAGGTCAACGGGAATTCGTCGAGCACCACGATCTGCGCCGGCATCATGTACTCGGGCAGCCGCGCGCTGAGCTGCTGACGCACCGCGCTGATCTTGGTGTTGGTGTGGGGGTCATTGGCATGGGTGGTGCGCTGGTGGTCCCCGGCCAGGGGTAGGTAGACGTCGGCTAGGGCGAGGCCGGGGGCGGTGGGGGTCATGAAGACGGCATCCAGCGTGCCCGGCCGGGCGCCCCACGTGACGGCGACGCCGTAGCCGGCGGCTGCCCCGACGCGATGCAATTCTTCGGGTGTGGCGGAGTGGGGGCTGTCGCCCGTCTCGACAGCGACGTCGTCGGACGCGAGCGCGTGTTCGACCAGCACGTCGGCGATCAGTCCGGTGCGGGGGATGCCGGTGACGCGCACGACGGCGGGCCGCTCGGCGGCCAACCGGGAATGTAGCCCGCTCAGTCCCCAACATTGGTTCCAAGCCCAGCCGGGCGCGGCCGCCAGCGAGCGTACTGGTGTGGGGGATTTATAGATGGTCACGTCGTAGCGATACCGGATCAGTTCGTTGTCGGCCGACCCGCGTTTGACTTCGATGTCGAGTCCGGCCACCGACGCATGTCTGGCAGCCCAGGCGGTGAAAAACTCTGGGGCGAGCAGTAATTCGGGTTCGCTGAGCAGAGCGCGCTGGACTCGCTGACGAATCTCTGCGGTGTCGGTGTCGGCGGGGCCGGCTAGCGCGACGGCGGTTTGGAACGCGCCCTGCAAGCTGTGGTTGCGCACATCACCGATGAACACTGAACCGCCTGGGGCCAGCAGGTCCATGGCTTTGTCGATGACCTCGGCCAGATATCCCGCGTGCGGGAAGTACTGGACGATGGAATTGAGAATAATCGTGTCGAAGTGGCCGCTCGGCAGTCCGTCGGTGACACGGGCCGGTTGGGTCAGCAGCTGGACCCGGTCACGCCACGGAATCTCAAATCGCTCCAGCGACCGCGCCAGCGCCTCGATGGCGACCGCGGACATATCGGTGGCGAAGTACTGTTCGCACCGCGGCGCGATCTGGGATAGCAGCAGCCCCGAACCCGCACCGATCTCCAACACACGCCGCGGCTGAAGGGCCATGATCCGATCCACCGTGGACGAACGCCACTCCAGCATCTCGTCGAGCGGAATCGGATCACCGGTGTAGCTGCTGTTCCAGCCCCGGAAATCCATGCCGAACGCCGACGCGCTCACCTCCGCCCCGTACAGCTCGTCGTAAACGTGTTGCCACTCTTCGACGATTTCGGCGTCGTGATCGCCGCTGCCGGCGTGCTGCAAGGTGACGTACGCGATCAGATGAGAGCCGGTCTGGCCGTCATGCACAGTGGCCACGGCCCCGGTGACCTGCGGGCAGGCCAGCAAGGTGTTTTCGATTTCGCCCAGCTCGATGCGATACCCGCGGATTTTGACTTGCTCGTCGGCGCGCCCGACATAGCGGAGCTGCCCGTCGGCACCCCAAGACACCAGATCCCCGGTGCGATACATCCGCTGCCCCGGCCCACCGAACGGGCACGCAACGAACCGCGCGGCCGTCAACCCGGCACGCCCCAGGTACCCCACCGCGACACCGGCACCGGCGACATACAACTCCCCGACCACCCCGGCGGGCACCGACCGCAACCAACCGTCCAACACGAAGAAGCCGAGATCGGCCAGCGGCACCCCGATCGGACTGCCATGCCCCTCCAGGTCGGCGGCCACGATCTCGCGGAAGGAGGCATGCACCGTCGTCTCGGTGATGCCATACATGTTGATCAGCCGCGGCAATCTTGGATGCTGCCCGACCCACCCCCGCAGACGCGCCGGCTCCAGCGCCTCCCCGCCGAACACCACTGCCTCCAGCGCCAGCGCCCGACTTCGCTCGCGGCGCAATGCATCCACGGTCTGCAGCGCATAAAAGGCCGACGGCGTCCGGCTTAAGACGCTGACCCGTTCGGTGACCAGCAACTCGTGGAAGTCCTCCGGGGACCGCGCCGTCTCTTCGGGGACCACCACCAGCCGTCCACCGCGCAGCAGCGCACCCCAGATCTCCCACACCGAAAAGTCGAACGCTAACGAGTGCGCCTGAGACCACACCCCCGCGCCCGGCACCTCAGCATCCAGTGACTCCAACAACCGCGTCACGTTGCGGTGCGCAATCGCCACGCCCTTGGGCACACCAGTGGTTCCCGAGGTGTAGATCAGATACGCCACCTCGTCAGCACCCGGTACCGGCAACGCCGTACCCGGGTGGGCATGCACCGCGGGGTCATTGACATCGACCACCGGCAACCCATGACCATCGAAGCGCCCAGCCAGATCCGCGGTGGTGACCGCGGCGACCGGGGCGGCGTCGGCCAACATGAACCCGATGCGGTCCTCGGGCGCCACAGGGTCGATGGGCAGGTAGGCCGCCCCGGTCTTGAGCACCGCAAGAATCGCCGCGACGGCCTCGGCCGAACGGGAAAATAGAAGTGCCACAAAGGTTCCCGGGCCCGCGCCGTAGCCTGTCAGCAGGTGCGCCAAGCGGTTAGAGGCCTCGTCGAGCTCCCGGTAGGTCACCGAACGGCCCTCGAATGTCACCGCCGGCGCGTCGGGCGTGCGCGAGACTTGCGCGGCCCACAGCGCCGGGATCGATTGCGGCGCAGTGGCGGACCGGGTCAACGCCGCCCGGTTGCCGATCTCATCGAGGTGGTCGTGCTCATCGGGATCCAGCACATCTAGCGACGACAACGGCCGCGTCGGGTCGGCGGTCATCGCCACCAACACCCGCCGCAACCGCTCGATCAGCGTCGCAATGCTGTCCGCGTCGAACACGTCGGTGCGATATTCCACGCTCCCGCCCATCCCGGCGGGCTCACCGGCGGCGGTCCATTGCTGGCCGACGTGGAAAACCATGTCCATGCGGGCGGTCCGGGTGTTCGCCGGCAGCGCGGTGACCGGCAGATCGCCCAGGACCGACCCGGCGGCAGGGTCATCGCTGTACCCGGGAAAGTTCTGCCACGCCAACATCACCTGGATCAGCGGGTGATGAGTCAGGCTTCGGGTCGGGTTGAGCCGCTCCACGAGTACCTCGAAGGGCACGTCTTGGTGCTCGTAGGCGGCCAGGCTGCGGTGCTGGACCTGGGCCAGCAGTTCGGCGACGGTGGGATCTCCAGCCACATCGACCCGCAGCACGAGGGTGTTTACGAAGAACCCCACCAGCTCGTCGAGCGCGGGGTCGCGCCGCCCGGCGATCGGAAAGCCAACGGCCACATCGCTACTGGCGCTGACCTTAGCCAGCAGCACCGCCAGGGCGGCCTGGATGACCATGAAGGTGGTCGCGTTGTGCGCACGGGCCAACACAAGAATCTGCTGCTGCAGCTCGGCCGGCCAGTCGATCGCCACCGTGCCGCCGCGGTAATCAGCAACCAACGGATAGGGCCGATCGGTCGGGAGATCGAGGCGATCGGGCATGCCGGCCAGGGCATCCTGCCAGTAGGCCAGCTGGCCGGCGATCGGGCTGTGGCTGTCGTCGAGGTCACCCAGCTGCTCGCGCTGCCACAACGTGTAGTCGACATACTGCACCGGCAACGGCGCCCACTCCGGAGCCCTGCCCTGCACCCGCGCCCGATACGCCTCACCCACATCGCGGACCATTGGCGCCCGTGACCACCCGTCAAAAGCGATGTGGTGCACCACAATCCCCACCACGTGCTCATCGGGTCCGACCGAATAGATCTGCGCACGGATCGGGATCTCCGTCGACAAATCAAACCGATACTGCGCCAGCGCCATCAACTCGCCGGGCACATCCTGCTCCGGCAACGACACCACCGGCGCGCCGCCGCGCCGCCACATCCCGGCCTGAGCCGGCAACACCTCCTGGAATGGCACACCGTCGATGTCGGGAAATATGGTGCGCAGCGATTCGTGGCGGGCGATGACATCATCGAGGGCCGCACCCAGCGCCTCGACGTCGAGGTCCCTGCTAATCCGGAAGGCGGTCGGCATGTTGTAGGTCGCAACGCCACCCTCGAACCGGCTGAGGAACCACAACCTGGATTGGGCGAACGACAACGGAATTACCGCGGGCCGCTCGCCCGCCACCAACGGCTTACGCCCAGCCGCATCCCCACCGATGCGGGGTGCCAACCGAGCGATCGTGGGCGCGTCGAACAAGGTGCGCACCGAAACGTCGGTATTCAGGCCGGCATTGATCGCGGCGATCACCCGCATCGCGGACAGCGAATCCCCGCCCAGATCGAAGAATGAGTCGTCGATCCCGACGCGCTCGAGCTCGAGCACCTGGGCGTAGATGCCTGCCAGGATTTCCTCGACAACGCCGGCCGGAGCACGGTAGCGATCGGCGTCGGCGTATTCGGGTGCCGGCAAGGCGCGGGTGTCGAGTTTGCGATTGACCGTCATCGGCAGCGCATCGAGGATCACCACCGCCGCAGGCACCATGTAGGCCGGCAGCCGCTCAGCCAGCTGGGCGCGTATCTCGGCCCGGTCGGCGGTGCCGGTGACGTAGGCGACCAGGCGCTTGTCACCAGCTCCGTCCTCGCGGGCGATCACCACCGCCTGCGTAACCCCATCCAGCCCAGTCAGCGCCGCCTGCACCTCGCCCAGCTCGATGCGATAGCCGCGGATTTTGACCTGCTCGTCGGCGCGACCGACATAGCGCAGCTGCCCATCGGCGCCCCAACACACCACATCCCCGGTGCGATACATGCGCTGCCCGGACGTCCCGAACGGACACGCCACAAAGCGCGACCCGGTCAACCCACGACGGCCGACGTACCCCACCCCCACACCGGCCCCCGCGACATACAACTCCCCGACCACACCGGCCGGCACCGGACGCAGCCAGCCGTCGAGCACGAAGAAGCCGAGGTGCGCCAGCGGCACCCCGATCGGGCTGCCATGGGCATCGGCGTCACCGGGCAGGATCTCCCGGAACGACGCGTGCACCGTCGTCTCGGTAATGCCATACATATTGATCAGGCGCGGCGACCCCGCATGGTGACGCAGCCAACCCCGAAGACGTTGCGGTTCAAGCGCCTCACCGCCGAACACCACAGCTTCAAGCTTCAGCTGTTGGCCCGGCTCGCGTCGTTGCGCATCAACGGTTTGCAGCGCATAAAACGCCGACGGCGTCCGACTCAAGACGCTGACCTGTTCAGCGGCCAACAAATCGTGGAAGTCCTCCGGCGAACGTGCCACCGGCTCCGACACCACCACCAGCCGCCCACCACGCAGCAGCGCCCCCCAGATCTCCCACACCGAAAAGTCGAACGCCAGCGAGTGACACTGCGACCACACCCCCGCCGGCGGCATATCGGCATCCAGCGACGCCAGCAGCGCAGTGACATTGCGATGCGGGATCGCCACCCCCTTAGGCACACCGGTGGTGCCCGAGGTGTAAATGACGTAGGCGATATCGTCCGGGCCCGGCGCCGGTAGCGCGATGCCGGGTTGGCTTTCCACGGCGGGAGCCCAGATATCACCGACGTCTATGACCGGCAGGCCGTGCCCGTCTAGCCGGGTCGCCAGATCACCGGTGCTGACCGCGGCCAACGGCGCCGCGTCGGCGAGCATGAACCCGATCCGCTCCGCCGGCGCCGACGGATCGATCGGCAGATAAGCGGCCCCGGTTTTCAGTACCGCCAAAATCGCCGCGATCGCCTCAGCCGAACGGTAAAACAGCAGCGCCACATAGCCACCCGGGCCCGCACCCTCAGCAACCAACAAGTGCGCCAACCGGTCAGTGGCCTCATCGAGCTCCCGATACGTCACCGAGCGGCCCCCGCAAGTCACCGCCACCGCCTCGGGCGTGCGCGCGACCTGTGCGGCCCACGCCACCGGAATCGACACTGAAGGTGCCGGGGCCCGCCCCATCAAGACCGCCCGATTGCCGATCTCATCGAGACGGTGGTGCTCATCGGGATCCAGCAAATCCAGCGACGATAACGGCCGCTCCGGATCGGCGGTCATCGCCGCCAAGACCCGCTCCAACCGCTCGACCAACACCGCGATGCTCGTCCCGTCGAACACGTCCAGGTCGTATTCCACGCGAATCCCCAGTTCGTGGCCGGGCAAGGCCTGGAAAGTCAGCGGGTAGTGGTTGGATTCGCGGCCGGTGACATCGGTGACGGCCACCTCATGATCGCCCGACAGTGCGGCGGTGTCGACCGGATAGTTCTGATACACGAAAAGGGTGTCGAACAGCTGGTCGTGGCCGGTGGCGTGGTGGATCTCGTTGAGCGCAAGGTGCTGGTGTTCAAGGGTGTCGTTGTAGGTGCTTTGCAGCTGGTTCAGCAGGTCGGTGGTGGTGGTTGCCGGTGTGATGGTTGCCCGCACTGGCACCGTGTTGATCAACAGGCCCACCAGCGCGTCCGCGCCGGGCAGCTCGGCCGGCCTGCCCGACACCGGGGTGCCGAACACCACATCGTTCTGGCCGGTCAGCCAGCACAGCAGCCGCGCGAAGGCGCCCTGCAGAACGGTGTTGACGGTGGTGTGCCGCGAGCGGGCCAGCTCGCCAACGGCCCGGGTCGTCGCGTCGGGCACCCGGAAGGAGGCAACGTCTCTGTGCTGGTGGGGCCCCAGCCCCAACCGGTCCGGCGGGCCGACCAGGGTGGGGGTGTCAAAACCGTCCAGCACCTGCCGCCAGGCCGCCCGAGCGGCATCGAGGTCACGATCGGCAAGCCAGGTCACAAAGCTGCGATACGACCCGGCCGCCCCCAGCCGCTGGCCGTAATAGCCGGCGAAGATTTCGCGCAGCAGGATCGGCAGCGACCAGCCATCCACCACAATGTGGTGACTGGTCAGCACACACCGGTGCCGATCCGCTGCGGTGCGGATCAGCGCCACCCGAAACGCCGGCTGGTCGGCCAGCTCGCAGACCGCGGCGCGTTCGGCGGCGCACACGCCCTCGACATCGAATTCGGGGTCGCCGTTCAATTCGACAAAGCGCCACCCCGCCACCGGATCGGCCGGGATGATCTGCACGGGCTGGTCGAACCGGTCATAGAATCGCGCCACCAGGTGCGGATGCCGGGTGACCACCGTGTGCACCGCATCGCGCAGCCGGTGGGGATCGAGCGGACCTGTCACGGTGATACCCAGCTGCACCACGTACACGTCTTCGTCAGTGGCGTGCGCGGTGCTGGCGTGAAAGAGCAACCCCTGCTGCAGCGGGGTCAACGGCAAAATATCGGCGATCTCATAGTGCTGCTCCAGCTCGTCGATCTGCTGCTGGTTCAGCCGGGCGGGCGCGATATCCGAAGGCGTCAACCCGCCCCCGCCGCGGCGCACATGCGCGCAGATGCCGGCCAGGGCCTCGAACCACAACCGGCACAGCCTGCTGACCGCCGCTTGGTCCAACGCCGAGCGCGCCCATGTCCAGGCGGCGTTGAGCTGCGGTCCGGTGTCGGTGTCGGGATTTTCCAAGGTGACGGCGTTGAGTTCGACGGTGTGCGAAAGCGGTATCGGCAAAGCAGTGCTGGCGCCGGCAAACGGCATGCCGTCTTGGCTGATCCGCCACAGATCAGCGGACGGCTCGCCCGTTCCGCCCAGGCGCCCCAGGTAGTTGAACCCGATCGCCGGGTCCGACTCGCCTAGTTCGACATCGCTGTTCAAATAGCGCAACACACCGTAGGTCAGTGGATCGGGCAGAGCGCGAAGCTGTTCCTTGGCGTCTTTGATCACCGCGCCCAGTGCCGGGTCCCCGGCGACGACCTGTGCCCAGGACAGTCCGCCGACGGTAAGGGACACCGGGTATTTGGTGGTGAACCACCCCACGGTTCGGGTGAGGTCCACTCGCTCGTCCGGGGGGGCCAGCTCCTCGTGGCGCCCGTGGCCTTCCACCCCGATTCCGATCGGCGTGCCGCGGTTGCCCGAGAACCCTAGAAACTCAATCCACGCCAGCGCGAAAGCGGTCAACAAGATCTCGTGGATCCCGGCATGGAACGCCGCGGGCACCTCACCCAGCAGCATCTGGGTGGTTTCCGCGTCCAGCGACTCCGACAGCCGCCCGGCGCTCAGATAGGTGTCCGTCGCCGGTTGTACCGGGGGCAGCGCGGCAGGGGTTGCCGCCACGGTCCGCCACGTGTCGGCTTGCTCCACGACTTGGGGTGCGTGTGCGTGTTCGGCCAGCAGCGACGCCCACCGCGCGAACGATGTACCACCCGCCGGAAGTGCGATGGGTTGTCCGATTTGGTGTTGGGCCCACGCAATGTTGAGGTCTTCCAACAGGATTCGCCACGACACCCCGTCGATGGCCAGGTGATGAATGATCAGCACCAGCCGGCCGGCCGAACCGTTCCACAGTGCGCTGAGCATGACCCCGGCGGCCGGGTTCAACCGTGACCGCGCCGCGACAAGCGATTCATGAGAAAGGGCGTCGACCGATTGCAGGCACTCGCCGGCATCCACCGTGCCCGGTTCGGGCACCTCCAGCGACCAGCCTCCGTCGCCGGCCTCGTTCTCGTCCTGGTCGACACGCAGCCGCAGCATGGCGTGCCGGTCCAGCAGTGCCTGCAACACGACGACCACGTCGGACTCGGTGACCCCGGCGGGAGCCTGCACCACCAGCGTCTGGTTGAACTCGTCTATCGGGCCGTCCACGGTGTGCAGCCAGGAGATGATCGGGGTGGCCGGCACCGGCCCGATGCCCTCGTCGATCGGGCCGGCCTCGTCGGCAACCCCGGCAACCCGGGCCAGCCGGGCCACGGACTGCTCCACGAAAATGTCGCGTGGCTTGCAGATGACGCCTGCGGCGCGGGCCCGGGCCACCACCTGCATCGACAGGATGCTGTCGCCACCGAGCTCGAAGAACGAGTCGTCGACCCCTACTCGGTCCAGCCCGAGGACTTGGGCGTAGACGTCGGCGAGGATCTCCTCGATGGCGTTGGTCGGCGCCCGGTATCGCTCAACGTCGGCGTATTCGGGTGCCGGCAAGGCACGGATGTCCAACTTGCCGTTGACCGTCAATGGCAACGCTTCGAGGACCACCACCGCCGCCGGCACCATGTAGGCCGGGAGCCGCTCGGCCAACGCGGCGCGTGTCCCGGCCGGGTCGAGCATGCCGGTCACCCCAACGACATAGCCGACGAGGCGCTTGTCGCCGGGGCGGTCCTCGCGGGCGATCACCGCCGCCTGCGTGACCCCATCGGTCGCGGCCAGCGCCGCCTGGACTTCACCGAGCTCGATGCGGTACCCGCGAATCTTGACCTGTTCATCGGCACGGCCGACGTAGTGCAGCTGCCCGTCCGGCCCCCACGACACCAGGTCTCCGGTGCGATACATGCGCTGGCCCGGCGTGCCGAACGGGCAGGCCACAAACCGCGACCCAGTCAACGCGGCCCGGCAGACGTACCCACACGCCAGCCCGGCACCGGCCACATACAACTCTCCGACCACCCCGGTCGGCACCGGACGCAGCCACTGATCCAGCACGAACAACGCCGCCCCCGGTACCGGCGAACCGATCGGCGGTGCACCGGATTTCGCTATCAAGGGCGCACTGATCGTCGCGTACACCGTGGTCTCGGTCGGGCCGTAGGCGTTGATCATCACCCGCCCAGGCGCCCAGCGATCCACCACGTCGACCGGGCACGGCTCAGCGGCGATCACCAATGCCGCCGATTCCAAGCCCTCTGGTGACAACACCCCTACCGCCGAGGGAGTTTGGCTCAACACGCTGACCTGTTCAGCGACCAGCAGGGCGTGAAAGTCCTCCGGAGAGCGCGTCACCGACTCCGGTACGACCACCAGGCGCCCGCCGTGCAGCAGCGCACCCCAGATCTCCCACACCGAGTAGTCGAAGGCGTACGAGTGGCACTGCGTCCACACCTGTCCCGGCCCCAGCCGCAGCCCCACGTCGAGCGAATCGAACAGCCGAGTCACGTTGTAGTGAGTGACGGCAACGCCCTTCGGGACACCGGTGGTGCCCGAGGTGTAAATGATGTGGGCGATATCGTCAGGGCCCGGCGCAGGCAAGTCTGTGCACGGATAGGTCTGGATGCGGGGATCTTCGACATCGATGCTTGGCAGCTCACACCCGTCCAGCCGGTCGGCCACTCCGGCGTTGGTGATCGCAACGATCGGCGCGGCATCGGTGAGCATGAACCGAATCCGGGCCACCGGCAGCGCCGGGTCGATCGGCAGGTAGGCCGCCCCGGTTTTAAGCACCGCCAGCATCGCCGCGACCGCCTCGGCGGAACGCGAAAGCAAAAGCGCCACAGACTGTCCCGCGCCCGCCCCCTGGTCGACCAACAGGTGCGCCAACCGGTTAGCGGCCTCATCGAGTTCGCGGTACGTCATGGAGCGGCCTTCGAAGGTCACCGCCGTCGCCTCGGGCGTGCGCGCCACCTGCGTGGCGAACAACGCCGGAATCGACGCCGGCGCGATGGCCGGCTGGGTCAACACCGCGCGGTTGCCGAGCTCATCCAAGCGGGCCTGCTCACCGGTACCGAGCACGTCGATCGACGACAGTGACCGCACCGGGTCGGCGGTCAGCGCCGCCACCACCCGCTGCAACCGCTCGATCAGCGCCTCGATGCTGGCCGCGTCGAACACGTCGGTGCGGAACTCCACCGCCCCACCGATCCCGGCCGGCTCACCGGTGTCGGTGAAGCGTTCGGCCAACGAAAACGTCAAATCCATTCGGGCGGTGTGGGTTTGCACCGGCAGCGGGGTGGCCTGCAGGTCCGCAAAGGCCAGCCGGGCGGCGGGGTCCATGTCCTGCCCGGCAAAGTTCTGCCACGTCAACAACACCTGGATCAGCGGGTGATGCGCCAGGCTTCGGGTCGGGTTGAGCCGCTCCACCAAGACCTCGAAGGGCACATCCTGGTGCTCAAAGGCGGCCAGGCTGCGCTGGCGCACCTGAGCCAGCAGCTCGGCCGTCGTGGGATCACCGGCCAGGTCAACCCGCAACACCAAGGTGTTGACGAAAAACCCGATCAGCTCATCGAGCGCGGGATCGCCGCGCCCGGCGATCGCAAATCCCACCGCCACGTCAGCGCTGGCGCTGAGCTTGGCCAGCAGCACCGCCAGAGCGGACTGGATCACCATGAAACTGGTCGCGTTGTGCTCGCGGGCCACCTTCGCAATCTGCTGCTGCAGCTGGGCGGGCCAGTCCAGCTTTACCGTCGCGCCGGACTGATCGGCCACCGCGGGATAGGGCCGATCGGTGGGCAGCTGCAGCCGCTCGGGCATCCCGGCCAGGGCATCTTGCCAGTAGCTCAGCTGCGCGGCGACGCGGCTGTCGCCGTCGGCCAGATCACCCAGCTGCGCGCGCTGCCACAGCGCGTAATCGACATACTGCACCGGCAGCGGCGCCCACTCGGGCAGTTGACCCGCACACCGGCTGGCATAGGCCACGCCCAGGTCCCTGATCAGCGGGGTGATCGACCAGCCGTCCGCGGCAATGTGGTGCACCACCGCCACCAGCACATGCTCGTCCTCGGCGAGGCGGAAAAGTGTTGCCCGCAAAGGGATCTCGGTTGCCAGATCAAACGTGTAGCGCGCCGCGGCGCCGACGGCCTCATCCATCCGGCCGGCCGACCACCCGCTGGCGTCAACGACATCCCAGCCGACGTCGGCCCGCTCGGGCCCCACCACCAACTGCTGCGGGATCCCGTCGTCGGCCACAAAAAGCGTGCGCAGGCTCTCATGACGACCCACCACATCGAGCAGCGCCGCACCCAACGCCTCGGCATCCAGGCGCCCGTCCAGCCGCACCGCCGCCGCCATGTTGTACACCGCCGAGGGCCCCTGCAACTGGTCTAGGAACCACAACCGCTGCTGAGCAAACGACAGCGGGACCACCGGTGGCCGCTCGACCGGCAGCAACGGGGCCAGCCGCCCGGCGTCCTCGCCGATACGGGGTGACAACTGGGCGATCGTGGGCGCCTCAAAAACGGCGCGCACCGCGAGACCGGCGTCGAACGATTTGTTGATCGCGGCGACCACCCGCATCGCCGACAGCGAATCCCCGCCCAATTCGAAGAATGAGTCGTCCACGCCGACACGCTCGACACCGAGGACCTGAGCGTAAATACCGGCCAGGATCTCTTCAGTGGCGTTCGCCGGGGCGCGGTAATGATCAGCGTCGGCGTATTCGGGTGCCGGCAGGGCCCGGGTGTCGAGTTTGCCGGTCGCTGTTAGCGGCAGCGCGTCGATCGCCACCACCGCCGCCGGGATCATGTACGCCGGCAGCCGCTCGGCCAGTTGCGCGCGAATCTCGGCCGGGTCCACCGTGTCGGTGACCCCAACGACATAGCCGACCAGGCGCTTATCGCCGGGACGGTCCTCGCGGGCGATCACCACCGCCTGCGTGACCCCATCCAGCCCGCTCAGCGCCGCCTGGACCTCGCCCAGCTCGATGCGATAGCCGCGGATTTTGACCTGCTCATCGGCGCGCCCGGCATAGCGCAGTTGCCCATCGGCACCCCACCACACCAGATCCCCGGTTCGATACATGCGCTGGCCGGGCGTCCGGTCCGACGAACGGACACGCCACGAACCGCGACGCCGTCAACGAAGCCCGGCGCACATAGCCAACGCCCACGCCGCGACCGGCCACATACAACTCACCGACCACCCCGACCGGCATCGGGCGCAACCACCCGTCGAGGACAAATAGTGCGGCCCCCGACACCGGCGAGCCGATCGGCGGTGCACCCGACTCCGCTGGCCCCGCTTTCAGAGGCGCGCTGATCGATACATCCACCGTGGTCTCGGTTGGGCCGTAGGCGTTGATCATCACCCGCTCGGGCGCCCACCGATCAACCAGCTCAACCGGGCATGCCTCGCCGCCCACCACCAACGCCGCCGACCCCAAACCCTCGGGTGACAACGTCCCCATGGCGGATGGGGTCTGGGTCAGCACGCTGACGTGTTCTGCGACCAGTAAGGCGTGGAAGTCGTCCGGTGAGCCCGCTACCGATTCGGGTACCACCACCAGCCGCCCACCGTGCAGCAGCGCACCCCAGATCTCCCGGACCGACGCGTCGAAGGCCAGGGAATGCCACTGCGTCGACACCTTTGCCGGCCCCGGCGCGGTCAAGCCCGCATCCAGTGATTCCAGCAGCTGGGTCACGTTGTGGTGGGTGACCGCGACGCCTTTGGGGACGCCGGTGCTGCCGGAGGTGTAGATGATATGGGCGATGTCGTCGGGAGCCGGCGCCGGCAAGCCCGTGCTGGGCTGGTTGTCGACATCCGGGTCCCAGATATCACTGACGTCGATGACCGGCACGCCGTGCCCGTCTAACCGATCGGCCAGTTCGGTGGTGGTGATCGCGGCCAGGGGCGCGGCATCGGCGAGCATGAATCCGATCCGCTCCGCCGGTGCCGCCGGGTCGATCGGCAGATAAGCCGCACCGGTTTTCAGCACCGCCACAATCGCCGCGATCGCCTCAGCGGACCGGGTAGCCAGCAGCGCCACGCATTGCCCCGGGCCCGCCCCGTGGCCGGCCAACAGGTGCGCCAACCGGTTGGCGGCCTCGTCGAGTTCGCGGTAGGTCCACGAACGCTGCCCGCAGCTGATCGCCACCGCATCCGGGGTGCGCGCCACCTGGGCGGCGAACAACACGGGAAGCGACGCCGGCGTTGCGGGCTGGGTCAAAACCGCCCGGTTACCGATCTCATCGAGGTGGGCGTGCTCAGCCTCGTCCAGCAGGTCCACCGACAGGAGCCGCCGCGCGGGGTCCGCGGTCATCGCCTCCAACGCCTTGCGCAGCCGCCCCATCAGCGTTTCGATGCCGGCCGCGTCGAAAACGTCGGCGTCGAATTCGAAGCGAAAGCCGAGCTCAGCCCCGGGCAGGGCCGCCACGGTAAGCGGGTAGTGGGTGGATTCGTGGCTGGTGAAGTCGGCGATGGCCAGCTCATGCGCGCCCACCGGCACGGTCGTGTCGATCGGGTAGTTTTCGTGCACAAAAAGCGCGTCGAACAGCTGTTGCTGACCGGTGATGCGGTGGATCTCGCTGAGCGCCAGGTGCTGGTGCTCGAGGGTGTCGCTGTGCGCGCTTTGCAGCTGATTCAGCAGGTCGGTGGTGGTCGTTGCCGGCGTGATCGTCGCCCGCACCGGCACCGTGTTGATCAACAGCCCCACCATCGATTCCGCGCCGGCGATCTCGGCCGGCCGACCCGAGACCGTGGTGCCGAACGCGACATCGTGCCGGCCGGTCAGCCAGCACAGCAGCTGCGCGAAGGCGCCCTGCAAGACGGTGTTGACGGTGACGTGGTGTGAGCGGGCGAGCTCGCCAATCGCGCGGTGCAGCCGTTCGGGGACCCGAAATGACGCGGCGCTTTGCAACCCAGGCTCTAACCGGCCCGGCGGGCCCACCAGGGTGGGGGTGTCAAAGCCGGCGAACGCCTGACGCCAGGCCGCCTGGGCGGCATCAAGGTCTCGATCGGCCAGCCAGGTGACAAACCTGCGGTACGGGACCGTCGGCGACAGCCGCTGCCCCTGATAGCTGGCGAACATCTCCCCCAGCAGGATCGGCAGCGACCAGCCGTCGAGCACGATGTGGTGATTGGTCAGCACCAACTGATGCAAGTCTGGTGCGGTGCGGATCAGCGCCACCCGGAACGGCGGCTGGTCGGCCAGCTCGCAGACGGCGGCGCGTTCGGCGGCACACACCCCCTCGACATCGACTTCGGGGTCGGCGCCCAGCTCGACATAGCGCCATCCGGCGACCGGATCGGCCGGGATGATCTGCACGGGCTCGTCGAACTCGTTGGTGAATCGGGCCGCCAGATTCGGATGCCGCTTGACGACCGTGTGCACCGCATCGCGCAACCGATGCGGGTCAAGCGGGCCCGTCACCGTGATGCTCAGTTGCACCGCATACACATCGTCGTAATTGCCCTGCGCGCTGCTGGCGTGAAAGAGCAGCCCCTGCTGCAACGGAGTCAACGGGAGGATGTCGGCGACTTCAGATTGCCGCTGCAGCTGGTCGATCTCGTGTTGGCTGAGGCAGGCAGGCGCGATATCGGAGGGTGTCAGCCCGCCGCCACCGGCGCGGACATGCGCACAAATGCCGCTCAGGGCGTCGAACCACAACCGGCCGAGCTGGGTCACCTGCGCGTGATCCAGTGCCGACGGCGCCCACGTCCAATTTGCCTGCAGGTGCAAGCCGGTGTCGGGATTTTCCAAGGCAACGGCGTTGAGGTCCACGGTGTGCGCCAGCGGCATGGGCACGGCGGCCGCGACGCCGATCAATGCCGAGCCCTCCCGTGCAAGCCGCCAACCATCAGCGGACCCGTCGGTGACATCAGCCCCCAGGGCGCCCACGCGCCCGAAGTAGTTAAACCCGATCACCGGGTCAGACCCGCCCAGGTCAACGTCTCTGTTCAGATAGCGGAGCAACCCGTAAGTCAGGGGATCCGGCAGGGCGCGAAGCTGCTCTTTCGCGTCCTTGATCAGCGCCCCCAACGCCGCCTCGCCGGCGATCACCTGCGCCCAGCGCAGCCCGCCCCCCAACGTCCTGAACGTCAGAGCCACCGGGTATTTGGTGGTGAACCATCCCACGGTGTGGGACAGGTCCACATTGGGGCTCAGCTCCTCGTGGCGGCCGTGGCCTTCGACATCGATGCCGATCGGCGCGCTGCCAGTGGCCGAAGACCCTAAAAACTCGGATACCGCCAACCCGAACGCGATCAACAAGATGTCCTGGATCCCGGCATGGAACGCGGTCGGCACCTCGGAAAGCAGCACGCGGGTTGTCTCGGCGTCCAACACCATCGACAAATGCCCGGCGGTGGCATAGGTGTCCGTCGCGGGATTCACCGCGGGCAGCGCTGCGGTGGCCGCCGCCACCTGTTTCCAGGCGTCGGCCTCGTCCACAACTTGCGTGGCGGCCCGCGTGCTCAGCCAGCAGCTCGGACCACCGGGCATACGACGTCCCAGTCGCCGGCAGCACCACCTCATGGCCCTGGCGATGCTGGGCCCAGGCAATGTTGAGGTCCTCCAACACAATCCACCACGACACCGCGTCGATGGCCAGATGATGAACGACCAACACCAGCTGCTCGCTGCCGGTCACCCACAACGCGCTCAGCATCACCCCGGCCGCCGGATTCAACCGCGACCGCGCCCCCAACACGGCCTCCTCGGACAACGCCTCCACCGCTTGCAGGCAATCGCGGGCATCCACAGACCCGGCCTCGGGCACCGTCAGCGACCAGCCTCCGCCGCCGGGCCCGTTCTGGTCGTGGTCGACGCGCAGCCGCAACATGGCATGGCGATCAAGCAAGGCCTGCAGCACGACCGCCACGTCGGCCTCGGTGACCCCGGCGGGCGCCTGCACCAGCACGGTCTGGTTGAACTGGTCTACCGGCCCATCGACGCCGGCCAGCCAGCGGATGATCGGGGTGGCCAGCACCGGCCCGATGCCCTCGTCGACCGCGCCGGCGCCGTCGGCCGCCCCGGCCACCCGAGCCAGCCCGGCTACGGTCTGCTCGACGAAAATATCCCGCGGCCGGAACAACAGGCCCGCGGCACGAGCCCGCGCCACCACCTGCATCGACGAAATGCTGTCCCCGCCCAGATCGAAGAAGGAGTCGTCGGCCCCGACCCGTTCGACACCCAGTACCTGGGCGTAGATGCCGGCCAGGATTTCCTCGACAGCGCCGGCCGGGGCGCGATACTCGCCAGCGTTGTATTCGGGTGCCGGCAGGGCGCGGGTGTCGAGTTTGCCGTTGGGCGTCAGCGGAAGCGCCTCGACCGGCACCAGTGCGGCCGGCACCATGTAGGCCGGGAGGCGCTCAGCCAGTTGGGCGCGTATCCCTACCAGGTCCGGCGTGTCGGTGACCCCAACGACATAGCCCACCAGGCGCTTGTCGCCGGGGCGGTCCTCGCGGGCGATCACCACCGCGTGCTCCACGCCAGGGATCCCGGCCAGCGCCGCCTGGACCTCACCGAGCTCGATGCGATACCCGCGGACTTTGACCTGCTCGTCGGCGCGCCCCAGATACCGCAGCTGCCCATCCGGGCCCCAACACACCAGATCCCCGGTGCGATACATGCGTTGTCCTGGCGCGCCCGCGCCGGCGAACGGGCATGCCACAAACCGCGACCCGGTTAACGCGGCCCGGCCGATGTACCCACACGCCAGCCCGGCGCCGGCTACATACAACTCACCGACCACCCCGGTCGGCACCGGGCGCAGCCACTGATCCAGCACGAACAACGCCGCCCCTGACACTGGCGAGCCGATCGGCGCACCCGAGCCTGCTGTTAGCGGCGCGCTGATCGCGACACACATCGTCGTCTCGGTCGGGCCGTAGGCGTTGACCACCAACCTGCCAGGCGCCCAACGCTCCAGCACCTCGGCCGGGCAGGGCTCACCGCCGAGCAGCAGCGCCGTCGACTCCAAACCCTCATGCGAGAGCACCCCCACCGCAGAAGGAGTTTGGTTGAGCACGCTGACGTGTTCCGCAACCAGCAAGGCGTGTAAGTCGTCCGGGGAGCCGGCAACCGACTCCGGCACCACCACCAGCCGCCCACCCTGCAACAGCGCACCCCAGATTTCCCATGCCGAGAAGTCGAACGCCAAGGAGTGGGAATGCGTCCAGACCCCCGCCGCCGGGAGGCCGGCGTCCAACGACTCCAGCAGCTGGGTGACGTTGCCGTGGGTGATGGCCACCCCCTTAGGCCGCCCGGTGGTGCCCGAGGTGTAGATGATGTAGGCGATGTCCTCGGGGGCCGGCGCCGGCAAGCCCGTGCACGGGTAAGCCTGGATTTGGGGGTCCCAGAGAACACTGATATCGATGACCGGCAGGTCGCGCGCGTCCAGCCGCGACCGCAGGCCCGTCGTTGTGATGACGACGATCGGCGCGGCGTCGGTGAGCATGAACCCGACCCGGGCCGCCGGAACCGCCGGGTCGATCGGCAGGTAGGCCGCCCCGGTTTTGAGCACCGCCAGCATCGCCACGACGGCCTCGGCCGAGCGCGAAAGCAAAAGCGCCACAGACTGTCCCGGGCCCGCCCCCTGGTCGGCCAACAGGTGCGCCAACCGGTTAGCGGCCTCATCGAGTTCCCGGTAGGTCATAGAACGACCCTCGTAGGTCACCGCCAACGCGTCCGGGGAGCGCTGTACGTGTTCGGCGAACAGCGCCGGAACCGACACCAGCGCGGCCACCGGCCGAGTCAACACCACCTGGTTGCCGAGCTCATCCAGGCGGGCGCGCTCGGCGACGTCGAGCACATCGATCGACGAGAGCCGCCGGGTGGGGTCGGCGGTGACCGCCGCCACCACCGCCCGCAACCGGTCGATCAGCGCCTCGATGCTGGCCGCGTCGAACACGTCGGTGCGGAACTCCACCGCCCCACCGATCCCGTCCGGCTCACCGGTGTCGCTCCAGCGCTCCCCCAGGGAAAACACCAAATCCATCCGGGCGGTCCGAGCCTCGATCGGCATCGACGTGCCCCGCAGATCGCCAAAGGCCAGCCCGGCGCCGGGATTATTGTCCTGCCCGGCGAAGTTCTGCCAGGCCAGCACGACCTGGACCAGCGGGTGATGGGTCAGGCTTCGGGAGGGGTTGAGCCGCTCCACCAGGACTTCGAAGGGCACATTTTGGTGCTCGAAGGCGGCCAGGCTGCGCTGGCGCACCTGGGCCAGCAGCTCGGCTGTCGTGGGATCACCGGCCAGGTCAACCCGCAGCACCAGGGTGTTGACGAAGAACCCGATCAGCTCATCGAGCGCGGGATCGCCGCGCCCGGCGATCGGGAACCCCACCGCCACATCGGAACTGGCGCTGAGCTTGGCGAGCAGCACCGCCACGGCGGCCTGGATCACCATGAAACTGGTCGCGTTGTGCTCGCCGGCCACCCGGCGAATCTGCTGCTGCAGGTCGGCAGGCCAGTCGATCGCCACCGTGGCGCCGCGATGATCAGCCACCGCCGGGTAGGGCCGATCGGTGGGCAGCTGCAGCCGCTCGGGCATCCCGGCCAGCGCGTGCTCCCAGTAGGCCAGCTGGGCGGCGATCGCGCTGTCGCTATCGCCGATATCCCCCAGCTGCGCGCGCTGCCACAATGTGTAATCGACGTACTGCACAGCTAACGGGGCCCAATCCGGGGCGAGCCCAGCACACCGGCTGGCATAGGCCACGCCGAGGTCCCTGATCAGTGGGGTGATCGACCAGCCGTCCGCGGCGATATGGTGCACCACCGCCACCAGCACATGCTCATCCTCGGCGAGGCGCAAAAGTGTTGCCCGCAAAGGGATTTCGGCTGCCAGATCAAACGTGTAGCACGCCGCGGCGCCGACGGCCTCATCCAACCGGCTCGCCGACCAGCCACTGGCATCAACAATGTCCCAGCGCACGTCGGCCCGCTCGGGCGGCACCACCAACTGCCGAGGCATGCCCTGAGGTGCGTCGAACAGCGTGCGCAGGCTTTCGTGGCGACCCACCACATCGGCCAGCGCCGCACCCAACGCCTCGGCATCCAGGCGCCCGTCCAGCCGCACCGCCGCCGCCATGTTGTACACCGCCGAGGGCCCTTGCAACTGATCCAGGAACCACAACCGCTGCTGGGCAAACGACAACGGCACCACCGCGGGCCGTTCACCGGCGACCAATGGCGCCTGCCGACCCGTATCGCCACCGATACGAGCCGCCAGCTGGGCAACCCTAGGCGCCTCGAACACGGCACGCACCGCAAGATCGGCGTCCAGGCCGGTGTTGATCGCCGCGATGAGGCGCATCGCGGACAGGGAGTCTCCCCCGAGATCGAAGAAGGAGTCGTCTACCCCGACGTGCTCGACACCGAGGACCCGGCCGTAGATGCCGGCCAGGATCTCCTCGACCGCGCCGGCCGGGGCCCGATACTCGCCAGCGGTGTATTCGGGTGCCGGTAGGGCGCGGGTGTCGAGTTTGCCGTTGGGTGTCAGCGGCAGTGCGTCGATCACCATCACCGCCGCCGGGATCATGTACGCCGGCAGCCGCTCACCCAGTTGCGCGCGTATCTCGGCCGGATCCAGCATGCCGGTGGCCCCGACGACATAGCCGACCAAGCGCTTATCGCCGGGGCGGTCCTCGCGGGCGATCACCACCGCCTGTGTGACCTCGTCCAGCCCGCTCAGCGCCGCCTGGACCTCGCCCAGCTCGATCCGATAGCCGCGGATTTTGACCTGCTCATCGACTCGCCCGACATAGCGCAGCTGCCCATCCGCACCCCACCAGACCAAATCCCCGGTGCGATACATCCGCTGTGCAGGCTGTCCTGGCCCAACGAACGGACACGCCACAAACCGCGACGCCGTCAACGCGGCCCGCCGCCAATACCCAACGCCCACACCGCGACCGGCGAGATACAACTCGCCGACCACCCCGACCGGCATCGGGCGCAACCACCCATCCAGCACAAAGAACGCCGCACCTGCGATCGGCGAGCCGATCGGTGGCGCACCCGACCCCGCCGCCAGCGGCGCACTCTTGGACGCCCACATCGTCGTCTCGGTGGGGCCGTACACATTGACCATCACCCGCCCGGGCGACCACCGGTCCACCAGCTCAACCGGGCAAGGCTCCGCGCCGATCACCAACGCCGCCGAGTCCAACCCCTGCGGTGAGAGCACCCCGGCCGCCGACGGGGTCTGGGTCAGCACGGTGACGCGTTCACTGACCAGCAACGCGTGGAAGTCCTCAGGTGAGCGGGCCACCGCGTTGGGCACCACCACCAGTCGCCCACCGAACAACAGTGCTCCCCAGATCTCCCACACCGAGAAGTCGAAGGCGTAGGAGTGAAACTGCGTCCACACCTGTTCGGGCGCCAACTCCACACCGATATCCAGTGCGTCGAACAGCTGGGTGACGTTGTGGTGGGTGACTGCCACGCCTTTGGGGACGCCGGTGGTGCCCGAGGTGTAGATGATGTGGGCGATGTCGTCGGGGGCCGGCGCCGGCAAGCCCGTGCTGGATTGGGCGTCGACAGCAGGGTCGTTCACATCGATGACCGCCAGGCCGTACCCGACCAACCGATCGGCCAGTTCGGTGGTGGTGATCGCGGCGATCGGCGCGGCATCGGCCACCATGAACTCGATCCGACCCGCCGGCAGCGCCGGGTCGATCGGCAGATACGCCGCACCGGTTTTCAGCACCGCCAACATCGCCGCGATCGCCTCGGCCGAGCGGGTAAACAGCAGCGCCACACACTGCCCGGGCCCCGCCCCGCGGCCGGCCAACAGGTGCGCCAGCCGGTTGACGGTCTCGTCGAGCTCGCGGTAGGTCCACGAACGCCGCCCGTACACGAGTGCCACCGCCTCCGGCGCGCGAGCCACTTGAGCGGCGAACAACGCCGGAAGCGACACCGGCGCGGCGGCCTGGGTCAACACCGCCCGGTTACCGATCACATCGAGGTGGTCGCGCTCACCGGCATCAAGCAGATCCATCGACGACAGCCGCCGTGTCGGGTCGGCCGTGATCGCCGCCAGCACCCGCTGGAACCGCTCGACGAGCGCCCCGATGCTGTCCGCGTTGAACACGTCGGTGTCGTATTCGACGCGCAGGCTGAGTTCGGTGCCCGGCTGGGCTTGCACCGTCAGCGGATAGTGGTTGTATTCGCGGCCGGAGACCTCGCCGATGGACAGTTCGTGATCACCCGACACCGTGGTGGTGTCGATCGGATAGCTCTGGTACACGAACAGCGTGTCGAACAGTTTGTCCTGGCCGGTGATGCGGTGGATCTCGCTGAGCGCCAGGTGCTGGTGCTCGAGGGTGTTGTTGTAAGCGCCTCGCAGCTGGTTCAGCAGGTCGGTGGTGGTCGTTGTCGGCGTGATGGTTGCCCGCACGGGCACCGTGTTGATAAACAGCCCCACCATCGATTCCGCGCCGACCAGCTCGGCCGGCCGACCCGAGACCGCGGTGCCGAACGCGACATCATGCTGGCCGGTCAACCAGCTCAACAGCTGCGCGAAGGCGCCCTGCAAAACGGTGCTAACGGTGGTGTGGTGTGAGCGGGCCAGCTCGCCAAGCGCCCGCGTCGTCTCCTCGGGCACGCGAAACGATTCCGCGACCCGGCGCCCCAGCCTCAAACGGTCCGGTGGGCCCACCAATGTGGGGGTGTCAAAACCGGCCAACACCTGACGCCACGCCGCCTGCGCCGCCGCGCGATCCCGACTGTTCAGCCAGGTGACAAAGCTGCGGTACGACGCGGGCGCGGGCAGCCGCTGGTTGTAATAGCCGGCGAAGATTTCTCGCAGCAGGATCGGCAGCGACCAGCCATCCATCACGATGTGATGGTTCGTCAGCACCAATCGGTGCCGATCCGGTGCGGTACGGATCAGTGCTGCCCGAAAAGCCGGCTCGTCAGCCAGCGCACACACCGCAGCGCGTTCGGCAGCGCACAACTGCTGGATGTACTCCTCGACATCAACGTCGGCGAGCTCGACGTAGCGCCAGCCCGGCGCGGGATCGGCCGGGATGATCTGCACCGGGTGGTCGAGCTGTTCGTCGAAACGGGCCGCCAGATGCGGATGCCGTTTGACCACCGTGTGCACCGCATCGCGCAGCCGGTGTGGGTCAAGCGGGCCGGTCACGGTGATCGCCATTTGCACCGCATACACGTCGTCATTGGCCTGCGCGGTGCGGGCATGGAAGAGCAGCCCCTGTTGCAGCGGGGTCAGCGGCAGTACGTCAGCGATCCGCATATCGCCGCTGAAGTTCGTCGATCTGCTGCTGGCTAAGAGGGGCGGCGACGTCGGAGGGCGTCAACCCGCCTCCGCCGCTCTGTACATGCGCGCAAATGCCGGCCAGCGCCTCAAACCACAGCCGGCTCAGCTGGCTGACCTGCGCGTGATCCAGTGCCGAGGGCGCCCACGTCCAGTTGGCGTGCAGATGCGGGCCGGTTTCGGAATCGATGGTGCCAGCGTTGAGCTCCACGGTATGCACCAGCGGCATCGGCACCGCCGCCGCGGCTCCGGAAACCGACACGCTGTCCGGGCTCATCCGCCACAACTCGCCGGAGACGGCGGCCACATGAGCCCCCAGGGCGCCTTGGCGCCCGAGGTAATTGAACCCGATGACCGGGTCCGGCCCGCCCGGGTCGACCTCGGTGTTCAGATACCGCAGCAGACCGTAAGTCAGCGGATCGGGCAGAGCGAGCAGCTGCTCTTTGGCGTTCTTGATCACGCTCCCCAGCGCGGCCCCGCCGGCGGTCACCTGCGCCCAGGACAGCCCACCGACGGCCAGCGACACCGGGTATTTGGTAGTGAACCAGCCCACTGTGCGCGACAGGTCCACTCGCTCTTCCGGCGGGGCCAGCTCCTCGTGGCGGCCGTGGCCCTCCACATCAATGCCGATCGCTGCGGCGCCCGCACCCGAAAATTCCGCCACCGCCAAGGCGAACGCGATCAACAAAATGTCTTGCACCCCAGCACGAAACGCCGCGGGCACCTCGCCGAGCAGCACCCGGGTGGTCTCGACATCCAGCGACACCGACAACTGCCCGGCACTGGCATAGGTGTCCACCGCCGGCTCCACCGCCGGCAGCACGGACGCGGCCGCCGCCACCCGCCCCCAAGCATCAGCCTGCTCCACCACTTCGCCTGCGTATGCCTGCTCAGCCAGCAGCGACGCCCACCGCGCAAACGACGTGCCCCCCGCCGGCAGGGCCACAGGTTGCCCCTGGTTGTGCTGCGCCCAAGCAATATTGAGGTCTTCCAACAAAATTCGCCACGACACCGCGTCGACGGCCAGGTGATGAATGATCACTACCAGTTCGCCCGCCGAAGCGACCCACAGCGCACTGAGCATGATCCCGGCGGCCGGGTCCAACCGGGACCGTGCGTCCACCAGCTCTTCGTCTGAGAGCACCTTCACCGATTGCAGGCATTTACGCGCATCCACGGAGCCCGGTTCGGGCACCTGTAACGACCAGCCCCCGCGGCCGTCGTCGTCGACGCGCAGCCGCAACATGGCATGCCGATCCAGCAGCGCCTGGACGAGGACCACCACGTCTGCCAGGGCGACTGCCGCTGGTGCCTGCAGCAGCACCGTCTGGTTGAACTGCTCTCGTGGGCCGCCCACCTCGTGCAGCCAGCGCATGATCGGGGTGGCCAGAACCGGCCCGGTGCCCTCATCGACCACCGCGGCCGCACCGTCGGCCATCGCGGCAACCGCGGCCAGCCCCGCCACGGTCTGTTCGACGAAGATGTCGCGCGGCCGAAACGTCAGACCCGCTGCCTGGGCCCGCGTCACCACCTGCATCGCTGAGAGGGAGTCGCCGCCGAGGTCGAAGAAGGAGTCGTCGATCCCGACGTGTTCGACACCGAGCACCTCGGCGTAGATGCCGACCAGGATTTCCTCGACGGCACTGTCGGGGGCACGGTAATGATCGGCGTCGGCGTATTCAGGTGCCGGCAGCGCACGGGTGTCGAGCTTGCCGTTCGCGGTCAACGGCAACGCGTCGAGGACGACGATGGCCGCCGGGACCAGGTAGGCAGGCAACCGACCAGCCAACTGCGCGCGGATACCGGCCGGGTCGAGCGTGGCGCCGACCCCCACGACATAGCCGACCAGACGCTTATCACCGGGGCGATCCTCACGCGCGATCACCGCCGCTTGCTCCACGCCAGCGATCCCGGCCAGCGCCGCGCGGACCTCACCGAGCTCGACGCGATACCCGCGGATCTTGACCTGCTCATCAGCGCGCCCGACATAGGTCAGCTGCCCGTCAGCACCCCACGACACCAGATCCCCGGTCCGATACATCCTCTGTCCAGGCTGTCCTGGTCCAACGAAGGGGCACGCCACAAACCGCGACCCGGTCAATCCCGCCCGCCCCACATGCCCGACACCGACACCAGAACCGGCCACATACAACTCCCCGACCGACCCCGCCGGCACCGCACGCAAGAACCCATCGAGCACAAACAACGCCGCCCCGGCCACCGGCGACCCGATCGGCGGCGCACCGGAGCCCGCTGTTAGAGGCGCACTGATCGCCACACACATCGTCGTCTCCGTGGGCCCGTAAGCATTGACCATCAGCCGCCCCGACGCCCACCGATCCACCACCGCCGCCGGGCACGCCTCACCAACCACCACCAACGCCGTACCGCCCAGCCCCTCCTCGGGCAAAACAGCCAACGCCGACGGCGTCTGCGTCAACACACTGACCTGCTCGCCGACCAGCAACGCGTGGAACTGCTGCGCAGAACCCGCGACCGCCTCGGGCACCACCACCAACCGGCCTCCCCGCAACAACGCACCGAAGATCTCCCACACCGACACGTCAAACGCCAGCGAGTGACACAACGCCCACACCCCCGCCGCCGGCAACCGCTCATCCAACGACCCGATCAACCGCGTCACATTCGCGTGGGTGACCCCCACCCCCTTAGGCACCCCCGTCGTGCCCGACGTGTAAATCACATACGCCAGCTCGCCCGCAGCCACGGACCTCGGCGCCGTCGGTGGCTGGGCGGCCACCGCTGGGTCCTCCACGTCGATCACCGGCACTGCCTCCCCCACCCGCGACCCGAGCCCGGCGGTGCATACCGCCAGCACGGGCGCGGCATCAGCCAACATGAAACCGATACGCTCCCGCGGAAGAGCGGCATCGATCGGCACGTACGCGGCCCCGGTCTTGAGCACCCCGAGAACGGCCACCACCGCCTCGGCAGCACGCTCCACCACCAGCGCCACACACCGACCCGGACCCGCACCCCGACCAATCAGCGCATGCGCCAACCTATTCGACGCCTCATCCAGCTCCCGATAGGTCACCGAGCGCGCCCCATCGGTCACCGCCACTGCCCCCGGCGCCTCGGCCACCCGCGCCGCAAACAGCTGCGGAATCGACGACCCCGCCGACACTGGCGCCGTCAACGCCGACCGCTGACCCCATTGCGCCAACCGCGCCTGCTCGCCGGAATCAAGCACATCGATCGACGACAGCCGCCGCCCCGCATCAGCAGCCATCGCGACCAACACCCGCTCCAACCGCCCCACTAATGCTTCGACACTGTCCGCATCGAACACGTCGGTGCGAAACTCCACGGCTCCGGAGATCCCGGCGGGCTCACCGGCCTCGCTGAAGCGTTCGGCGAAGGAGAACGTCAAATCCATCCGTGCGGTGCGGGTGTCCACCGGCAGCGGGGTGACCTGCAGATCCCCTAAAGCCAGGTCCGCGGGCTGGTCGTGCTGCCAGGCCAGCGCCACCTGAAACAGGGGGTGATGGGTCAGGCTTCGGGTCGGGTTGAGCCGCTCGACCAGGACTTCGAAGGGCACGTCTTGGTGCTCGAAGGCGGCCAACCCGCGCTGGCGCACCTGACCCAGCAGCTCGGCGACGGTGGGATCCCCGGCCACCTCGACACGCAGGACCAGGGTGTTGACGAAAAACCCGACCAGCTCATCGAGCGCGGGGTCGCCGCGCCCGGCGATCGCGTAGCCCATGGCCACATCGCTGCTGGCGCTGAGCTTCGATAGCAGCACCGCCAGGGCGGCCTGAACCATCATGAAGCTGGTCGCGCTGTGCTCGCGGGCCGCCCGACGAATCTGCTGCTGCAAGTCCGCCGGCCAGTCCACGACGACGGTGGCGCCCTGGTGATCTGCGACCGCAGGGTAGGGCCGATCCGTGGGCAACTGCAGAAGCTCGGGCATCCCGGCCAGGGCGTCCTCCCAGTAGGCCAGCTGCGCCGCGATGCGGCTGTCGCTATCGCCGATATCCCCTAGCTGCGCGCGCTGCCACAATGCGTAATCGACGTACTGCACAGCTAACGGGGCCCAATCCGGGGCGAGCCCCGCACACCGGCTGGCATAGGCGATCCCCAGGTTCCCCAGCAGCGGGGTGATCGATCCGCCGTCGGCGGCGATGTGGTGCAGCACGGCCACCAGCACATGCTCGTCTTCGGCTAGGCGGAAAAGTGTTACCCGCAAAGGGATCTCGGTGCCAAGATCAAACGTATAGCGCGCGGCGTCGACAGTCGCCTCATCCAGCTGGGCCGCCGACCAGGCGGTCGCGTCAACGACGTCCCACCCGGTGGCGGCCTGCTCGACGGGGATGACAACCTGCTGCGGTGTCCCGTCGGGCGCGATGAACAGCGTGCGCAAGCTCTCCTGGCGGCCCACCACATCGGCTAGCGCCGCACCCAGTGCGTCGGCATCAAGGCGCCCGTCCAAGCGCAGCGCCGCCGCCAGGTTGTAGATGGGTGAGGGCCCCTGCAACTGGTCCAGGAACCACAACCGGTTCTGGGCATACGACAACGGCACGGCCGCGGGCCGCTCCACCCGCGCCAGCCGTGGGAGCCGACTCGGACCCCCAGCAGAGAGACGAGACGCCAACAAAGCAACCGTGGGCGCCTCAAAGATGGAGCGAACCGGAAGGTCGGCATCTAGGCCGGTGTTGATCGCCCCGATGAGGCGCATCGCTGAGAGGGAGTCGCCGCCGAGGTCGAAGAAGGAGTCGTCGATCCCGACGTGTTCGACACCGAGCACCTCGGCGTAGATGCCGGCCAGGATTTCCTCGACCGCGCCGGCCGGGGCCCGATACTCGCCAGCGGTGTATTCGGGCGGCGGTAGGGCGCGGGTGTCGAGTTTGCCGTTGGGTGTCAGCGGCAGCGCGTCGATCGCCACCACCGCCGCCGGGATCATGTATGCCGGCAGCCGCTCACCTAGTTGCGCGCGTATCTCGGCCGGATCCAGCATGCCAGTGACCCCGACGACGTAGCCGACCAGACGCTTATCACCGGGGCGATCCTCACGCGCGATCACCACCGCTTGCTCCACGCCAGCGATCCCGGCCAGCGCCGCGCGGACCTCACCCAACTCGATGCGATACCCGCGGATCTTGACCTGCTCATCGGCCCGCCCGGCATACCGCAACTGCCCATCGGCACCCCAGGACACCAGATCCCCCGTCCGGTACATGCGTTGTCCGGCTGCATCGAAGGGGCATGCCACGAAGCGCGACGCGGTCAGCCCAGCCCGGCCCGAATACCCAAGGCCCACACCGGAACCGGCCACATATAACTCGCCGACGACACCCGCCGGCACCGGACGCAACCACCCGTCGAGCACGAACAGCGCCGCCCCTGCCACCGGCGACCCGATCGGCACCGCACCGCTGCCCGCGGTAAGCGGCGCGCTGATCGCCACGCACATCGTCGTCTCAGTCGGCCCGTAGGCGTTGATCATGGTGCGCCCGGGCGCCCAGCGATCGACCACCTGCGCCGGGCACGCCTCACCGACCACCACTAACGTCGCCGACTCCAGCCCCGCCGGATCCAGAGCCGTCAGCGCCGACGGCGTCTGCGTCAACACACTCACCTGCTCGGCGGCCAGCAACGCGTGGAAGTCGTCCGGGGACGCCGCCACCTCCTCGGGCACCACCACCAGCCGTCCCCCGCGCAGCAGCGGACCGAAGATCTCCCAGACCGACACGTCAAAGGCCAGCGAGTGACACAGCGGCCACACCCCCGCCGCCGGCAGCCGCTCATCCAACGACCCGATCAACCGCGTCACGTTCGCGTGAGTAACGCCGACTCCCTTGGGCACCCCCGTGGTGCCCGAGGTGTAAATCACGTACGCCACCTCATCAGCGGCCACAGGCGCCGGCGCCGTAGCAGGCTGGGCAGCCACCACCGGGTCATCGACCTCGAGCACCGCCACGCCATGCCCATCCAGCCGCGAACGCAACCCCACCGTACTGACCGCCAGCACCGGCGCAGCATCGGCCAACACGAACCCGATCCGCTCCCGCGGAATAGCGGCATCGACCGGCACATACGCGGCCCCGGTCTTCAAAACCCCCAACACGGCCACCACCGCCTCGGCAGCACGCTCGACCACCAGTGCCACACACCGACCCGGACCCACACCCCGACCAATCAGCGCATGCGCCAACCGATTCGACGCCTCATCAAGCTCCCGATAGGTCACCGAACGCCCGCCCTCGACGAGCACAACCGCCCCGGGCGCAACAGCCACCCGCGCCGCAAACACCTGCGGAATCGACAACGACGCCGGCGCCACAGCGGTCAACACCGCACGCTGACCCCACCGCGCTAACCGGGCATGCTCACCGGCGTCCAACACATCAATCGAAGACAACCGCCGCCTCGGATCAGCAGCCATCCCCACCAACACCCGCTCCAACCGCCCAATGAGCGTCTCGATGCTGGCCGCGTCGAACACATCGGTGTCGTATTCGACGCGCAGGTTCAGTTGGGGGCCCGGCTGGGCCTGCACCGTCAAGGGGTAGTGGTTGAATTCGCTTCCGGTGAATTCCGTGATGGACAATTCGTCGTCGCCCGACACCGTGGCGGTGTCGATCGGAAAGTTTTGGTACACGAACAAGGTGTCGAACAGTTTGTCCTGACCCGTGATTCGGTGAATCTCGTTGAGCGCCAGGTGCTGATGGTCGAGGGTGTCGTTGTAAGTGCCTTGCAGCTGGTTCAGCAAGTCGGCGGTGGTGGTTGCGGGCGTAATGTTCGCCCGTACCGGCACCGTGTTGATAAACAGCCCCACCATCGATTCCGCGCCGACCAGCTCGGCCGGTCGCTGCGAGACCGCTGTCCCGAATGCGACGTCATGCTGACCTGTCAGCCACATGAGCAGCTGCGCAAAGCCGCCCTGCAGCACGGTGTTAACGGTGGTGCGGTGTGAGCGCGCCAGCTCGACCAGCCCTCGCGTCGTCTCCTCCGACATGCGAAACGAGGCAACGCCGCGCGCGCCCATGCCCAATCCAGCCGGCGGACCGACCAGGGTGGGCGTGTCAAAGCCGGCCAGCACCTGCTGCCACGCCCCCCGGGCAGCGTCGAGATCTCGGCCGGCAAGCCAACTGACAAAGCGGCGATACGAGACTGCTGCGGGCAGGCGCTGCCCGTGATAGCTGGCGAAGATCTCGCCCAGCAGGATCGGCAGCGACCAGCCATCCATCACGATGTGATGGTTCGTCAGCACCAACCGGTGCCGATCCGGTGCGGTGCGGATCACCGCCACCCGAATCGCCGGCTCGTCAGCCAGCGCGCACACCGCCGCGCGTTCGGCGGCGCACAGCTGCTCGATCTGCTCCTCGACATCGACGCTGTCGCTATCGAACTCGACATAGCGCCACCCCGGCGCGGGATCAGCCGGAATGAGCTGCACCGGCTCGTCGAACTGTCGGTGAAAACGGGCCGCCAGATGCGGATGGCGGCTGATCACCGCGTGCACCGCAGCGCGCAGCCGATGCTGATCAAGGGTCCCGCTCAACGCGATATCCACCTGCACCGCATACACATCGCCGCGTGCATGCGCCGTGCGAGCGTGAAAGAGCAGTCCCTGCTGCAGCGGGGTCAACGGCAATATATCGGTGATCTCAAACTGCTGCTGCAGCTCGTCGATCTGCTGCTGGTTCAGCCGGGCCGGCGCGATATCCGAAGGCGTCAACCCTCCCCCACCATCGCGCACATGCACACAGATGGCGGCGAGGGCCTCAAACCACAGTCGGCTCAGCCGGCTGACCTGCTCGCCATCAACTGCCGAAGGCGCCCACGTCCAGTTGGCCTGCAGAGACGGGCCGACTTCGCTGTCCACCGTGCCGGCGTTGAGTTCCACGGTGTGCGCCAACGGCATTGCCACCGCTGCCGCGGCGCCGGTCAGCGATACGCCGTCCGGGCCGAGCCGCCACATCTCCTCGGCAGCCCCAGCCTGCGCCGGGGTGCCCAGCCGACCCAGGTAGTTGAATCCGACGGGCGGGGCGGGGTCGTGCAGGTCGACCTCAGTGTTCAGATACCGCAGCAGACCGTAGGTCAGCGGATCGGGCAGGGCGCGCAGCTGCTCCTTGGCGTCCTTGATCACGCTCCCCAGCGCGGACCCGCCAGCGCTCACCTGCGCCCAGGACAGTCCACCGACAGCCAGCGACACCGGGTATTTGGTAGTGAACCAGCCCACTGTACGAGTCAGGTCCACGTTGGGCGCCAGCTCCTCGTGGCGGCCGTGGCCCTCCACATCAATGCCGATCGCTGCGGCGCCCGCACCCGAAAACTCCGCCACCGCCAAGGCGAACGCGATCAACAAAATGTCTTGCACCCCAGCACGAAACGCCGCGGGCACCTCCCCGAGCAGTACCCGGGTGGTCTCGACATCCAGCGACACCGATAACTGCCCAGCACTGGCATAGGTGTCCACCGCCGGCTGCACCGCCGGCAGCACGGCCGCACTCGCCGCCACCTGCCGCCAAGCATCAGCCTGCTCCACCACTTCGCGCGCGTATGCATGCTCAGTCAGCAGCGACGCCCACCGCGCAAACGACGTGCCCCCCGCCGGCAGGGCCACGGGCTGCCCGTGCTGGTGCTGCGCCCAGGCGATATTGAAGTCTTCCAACAGAATTCGCCACGACACCGCATCGACGGCCAGGTGATGAACGATCACCACCAGCTGGCCCGCCTCGGGGCCGGTACCTGCCACCCACAGCGCACTGAGCATCACCCCGGCGGCCGGATCCAACCGCGACCGCGCCGCCGCCAGCGCCTCGTCCGACAACACCTCGACGGTGTGCACGCACTTACCGGCATCAATGGCGCCGGCCTCGGGCACCGTCAACGACCAGTCCCCGCGGTCAGGGCCCACCCGCAGCCGCAACATGGCATGCCGATCCAGCAGCGCCTGCACGACGACCACCACGTCGGCCTCGGTCACGCCCGCGGGAGCCTGCACCACCAGCGTCTGGTTGAACTGCTCGACTGGGCCGTGCACCTCCTGCAGCCAGCGCATGATCGGGGTCGCGGGCATCGGGCCGATGCCTTCATCGTTCGTGTCATCCTCATCGGCCAGCCCGGTAACCCGGGCCAGCCGAGCCACGGTCTGCTCGACAAAAATGTCGCGCGGCCGACACGTCAGGCCTGCTGCCCGGGCCCGGGCCACCACCTGCATCGACAAAATGCTGTCGCCACCCAGATCGAAGAAGGAGTCATCGACGCCGACCCGGTCGAGCCCCAGCACCTGGGCGTAAACGCCGGCCAGCACCTCCTCGATAGCGCTGGCCGGGGCGCGGTAATGATCGGCATCAACGTATTCGGGTCCGGGCAGGGCGCGGGCGTCAAGCTTGCCGTTGACCGTCAACGGCAACGCATCCAGGACCACCACCGCCGCCGGAATCATGTAGGCCGGCAGCCGCTCACTCAACTGCCCACGTATCGCCGCCGGGGCTAGCGTGCCGGCAACCCCGACGACGTAGCCCACCAGGCGCTTATCGCCGGGGCGATCCTCGCGGGCGATCACCACCGCTTGCTCCACGCCAGGGATCCCGGCCAGCGCCGCGCGGACCTCGCCGAGCTCGATGCGATACCCGCGGATCTTGACCTGCTCATCGGTGCGGCCGAGATGCTGCAGCTGCCCGTCGGCGCCCCAACGCACCAGGTCTCCGGTGCGATACATGCGTTGTCCGGGCGCCCCGAATGGGCACGCCACGAACCGCGACCCGGTCAGCCCCGGCCGACCCAGATAGCCAACGCCGACACCGCCGCCGGCCACATACAACTCGCCAGCCACACCCGCGGGCGCCGGACACAGCCACTGATCCAGCACGAACAGCGCTGCTCCGGCGACCGGCAACCCGATCGGCACGACCTCCGAACCCGCTGACCCCGCGGTCAGAGGGGCGCTGATCGCCACGCACATCGTGGTCTCGGTCGGCCCGTAGGCGTTGATCATCACCCGCCCAGGCGCCCAACGCTGCACCACCTCCACCGGGCACGCCTCACCGACCACCACCAACGCGCGTGGCCTGCAACTCGTGGTCCGGTAGCGCGGCCAAAGCGGATGGGGTCTGGGTCAGGACGGTGACCTGCTCGGATGCCAGGAGAGCGTGGAACTCGTCTGGGGAGGCCAGCACGGGTTCGGGCACCACCACCAGCCGGCCACCGCGCAGCAGCGGACCGAAGATCTCCCATACGGACACGTCGAACGCCAACGAATGACACAGCGGCCACACCCCCGCCGCCGGCAGCCCGGCATCCAGCGACGCCAACAGCCGGGTCACATTGCGATGCGTGATCGCCACGCCCTTCGGCACACCGGTAGTGCCCGAGGTGTAGATCAGGTAAGCGATATCGTCAGGGCCCGGTGCCGGCAATGGCTTGCTGGTGTCAAAACTGGTTTCAGTAGCGGCATCCTCGACATCGATCATCCGCACGCCGTGCCCATCGATCCGCGATCGCAGATCCGCTGTCGTAATCGCCACGCTCGGCGCGGCGTCGGCGAGCATGAACTCCATCCGCGCCGCCGGCAGCGTCGGATCCATCGGCAGATACGCCGCCCCGGTCTTGAGCACCGCCAACATCGCCACGACCGCCTCAGCCGCACGCGAAAACAGCAGCGCCACGCACTGTCCAGGGCCCGCGCCGTGGGCGATGAGCTTGTGCGCCAACCGGTTCGACGCCTCGTCAAGCTCCAAGTAGGACGTCGAACGCCCGCCGTCGGAGATCGCCACCGCCCGCGGCGCCGCGGCCACCTGTTCGGCGAACACCTGCGGAATCGATAACGGAGTTGGCGCCGCCGCCGTCAACGCCGCCCGCTGACCCAACTGCGCCAGCCGGGCGTGCTCACCCGCATCGAGCACGTCGATCGACGAAATCCGCCGGGTCGGGTCGGCGGTCAGCGCCGCCACCACCCGCCGCAACCTCTCGATCAGCGCTTCGATGCTGGCCGCGTCGAACACATCGGTGCGAAACTCCACCGTTCCGCCGATCCCGGCAGCCTCACCCTCGCTGAAGCGTTCGGCCAGAGAAAACGTCAAATCCATTCGGGCGGTGCGGGTATCCACCGGCATCGACGTGACCTGCAGATCGCCCAAATCCAGTTCCGCCGCTGGATCGCTGTTCCCGGCGAATTGCCAGCCCATCACCACCTGGATCAGGGGATGATGAGCCAATGACCTCGCCGGGTTTAGCCGCTCCACCAGCACTTCGAAGGGCACGTCTTGGTGCTCGTAGGCTGCCAGGCTGCGCTGGCGCACCTGGGCCAGCAACTCGGCGACGGTGGGATCTTTAGCCACATCGACCCGCAGCACCAAGGTGTTGATAAAAAAGCCCACCAATTCATCCAGTGCGGGGTCGCGCCGCCCGGCGATCGGAAACCCGACGGCCACCTCGGGGCTGGCGCTGAGCTTCGATAGCAACACCGCCAGGGCGGCCTGAACCAACATGAAGCTGGTCACGTTGTGCTCACGAGCGGCCCGCGCAACCTGCTGCTGCAAGTCCGCCGGCCAATCGACGACGACGCTGGCGCCGCGCTGATCAGCCACCGACGGATAGGGCCGATCGCTAGGCAATTGCAGCCGCTCGGGCATCCCGGCCAGCGCCTGCTCCCAGTAGGCCAGCTGCGCAGCGATCGGGCTCTCGCTGTCTGCCAGATCACCCAGCAGCGCGCGCTGCCACAGCGTGTAATCGACGTACTGCACCGCCAACGGCGCCCAATCCGGGGCGCGCCCGGCGCACCGGCTGGCATACGCCACACCAAGATCCCGCACCAGCGGAGCGATCGACCAGCCGTCGGCGGCGATATGGTGCAGCACGGCGACCAGCACATGCTCATCCTCGGCGAGACGGAAAAGTGTTGCCCGCAAAGGAATCTCGTTGCTCAGGTCGAACGGGCGACGACCGGCCGCGTCGATGGCCTCATCGAGGCGACCCGGCGACCACCCGGTGGCATCAACAACATCCCAACCGAAGTCGGCCTGCGCGGTCGGCACGACCAGCTGCTGGGGGATCCCCTCGGGCGCCACAAGCAATGTGCGCAGGCTCTCGTGGCGGTCCACCACATCGGCCAGCGCCGCACCCAACGTCTCGGCCTCCAAGCGCCCGCTCAGCCGCACCGCCGTCGCCATGTTGTACACCGCCGAAGGGCCCTGCAACTGCTCGATGAACCACAACCGCTGCTGGGCAAACGACAAGGGCAGCACCGCGGGTCGCTCCATCGCCACCAACGGCTCCAGCCGACTCGACCCCGCACCGATATGGGTCGCCAACTGGGCAACCGCGGGCGCGTCGAACACGGTGGGTACCGCAACGTCGGCGGCCAGCGCATTCTTGATCGCCGCGGTCAGGCGCATCGCCAACAGCGAATCGCCCCCCAGATCGAAGAAGGAGTCATCCACCCCGACCTGGTCGAGCCCCAGGACATCGGCGTAGAGACCGGCCAGGATCTCCTCGACCGGGGTGGCTGGAGCCCGGTAGCGATCGGCATCCTGAGACTCCGGTGCCGGCAGGGCCCGGATGTCGAGTTTGCCGTTGACCGTCAGGGGCAAAGCGTCGAGTACCACCACTGCCGCCGGGACCATGTAGTCCGGCATTCGCTCGCTCAGCTGGTCGCGGATCTCGGCCGGGTCTAGCGAGCCGGTGACCCCGACGACATAGCCGACTAGGCGCTTGTCACCGGGGCGGTCCTCGCGGGCGATCACCACCGCCTGTTCGACTCCGTCCAGCTCGGTCAGGGCGGCCTGAATCTCACCGAGTTCGATGCGATAGCCGCGGATCTTGACCTGCTCATCCGCGCGCCCCAGATGCTCCAGCTGCCCATCGGCGCCCCAGCGCACCAGGTCCCCGGTGCGATACATGCGCGTTCCTGGCTCACCGAATGGGCAGGCCACAAACATCGACCCGGTCAACGCAGGCCGCCGCCAATACCCAACGCCCACACCGGAACCGGCCACATACAACTCACCGACCACACCGGCCGGCACCGGTCGCAGCCACCCGTCGAGCACGAACAGCCCGGCCCCCGAGACCGGAGACCCGATCGGCACGGTTCTGCTTCCCGCGGTGAGGGGGGCGCTGATTGCGACACACATCGTCGTCTCGGTGGGGCCGTACGCATTGACCATCACCCGCCCGGGCGCCCACCGATCCACCACCTCGACCGGACACGCCTCACCGACCACCACCAAGGCCGCCGACTCGAGCCCCTCGTCCGAGAGCATCCCCATCGCCGACGGCGTCTGGGTCAACACGCTTACGCCCTGCTCGACCAGCCGGGCGTGGAACTCGTGCGGGGAGGCCACCACCGACTCGGGCACCACCACCAACCGGCCCCCACGCAACAGCGCACCAAAGATCTCCCACACCGACACGTCAAACGCCAGCGAGTGACACAGCGGCCACACCCCGGCCTCGGGCAGCCGCTCATCCAACGACCCGATCAACCGCGTCACACTGCCGTGGGTGACCGCCACCCCCTTCGGCACACCAGTCGTGCCTGAGGTGTAGATCAGATAAGCGATGTGGTCCGGGCCCGGCGCCGGTAGTGGACTGTTGGGTTGCGTGTCAACGGCAGCATCGTTGACGTCGATCACCGTCACGTCAGAGCCGTCAAACCGTCCGGCAAGATCCGCCGTGGTGATCACGAGGCTCGGTTCGGCATCGGCGAGCATGAACTTCATGCGCGCCGCCGGCACCGCCGGATCCATCGGCAAATACGCCGCCCCGGTCTTGAGCACCGCCAACATCGCCACGACCGCCTCGGCCGACCGCGAAAACAGCAGCGCCACACACTCACCCGGGCCCGCACCGTGGCCGGCCAACAAGTGCGCCAACCGGTTGGTGGCCTCGTCCAGGTCCCGGTAGGACATCGAACGCACGCCGTCGGCGATCGCCACCGCCTCGGGGGTGCGAGCCGCCTGTTCGGCGAACAACACCGGAACCGATACCGCTGCGGGTCCCGGCCGGGTCAACACCGCCCGGTTACCGAACTCATCCAGCCGGGCACGCTCAGGCTGGTCGAGCAAATCCACCGACGACAACGACCGCTGCGGGTCGGCGGCCATCGCCACCAACACCCGCTCTAACCGCGCTGTTAATTCGCGGACATCGCAATTCGGAAAGAATTGTCCGGCACCCGCGGTGCTGAGAAAAAGCTGATCATCGTCTTTAAAAAAGACGAGCCCAAATTCGACGGGGCCGGCATGGGTCAGGGTTCCCGTTGCCGCGGCATCACCAAAATACCCGGTATGTGTAGCCGGAATGAAATTGACCACGACCCGATTCGATGCCAGTCCGGAGCCGCGGCGGCTCGCTTTATGGTCAATAGCGTGCACCGGGAATCGCTGGTGCTGCAGCGCTTCTCTCATTCGCGTATCGACAAGTTGACAGAAATCGGCGACCTGCCGACGCCGGAGAAGTTTGCAGCACCAATGGCACAAAGCCGGAGATCATTCCGGGCACCATCTGCGCCTCCGGACGCACACGCCTGCTCACCGGAAAATCCAGCACCACCTCCGGACTCTCGGTGTCGAACGCGCGCACCAGGAGCGCGCACGCAGCGGTGGTCACCGACGACCGACGTACCCCCAAGGCCTGAGATAACGCCTGGATCGCGGTGACGGCCGACGGGTCCAACTGAACCGGTGCGGACGACTCCTCGTCACGCTCGGCCGCGTGCGCCAACCGATAACGCGGTTCGCTCTGCGGCGGAAGGTGCCTCGTCCAGTAGGCCTGATCGTCGAGATAATCGGCGGATGCTTCGTATGCTGATTCGGATTCAATCAGATCACTCAACGACCCGAAAAAAGGAGGCGGAATCGACACGCCCGATGCCATCGCAGTATAGATGTCCGCGATCCGATGGCAAACAAGAGTAAGGCCGATTCCGTCTACCACTATGTGATGGCAGCAGGCGAATAAATAAAATTCATCGACCCGTGTCTGCAACAGCGCAAATTTGAACAGCGGGCCATCAAGCGGCATCAGCGTGCGCTGGATCGATGATGCCAGCCGATGGGCGTCCTGTGCGGGATCCTGCGAGTCGACGAGGTCATAGCGGGCAAGCTCAATGTCCGGGTAATCGAGCGGCGATTGAACAACCTGGCCATCGACCTCGAAAAAGGCGGCCCTGAGCGGCTCGGCCTCGCGGATCGTTTGAACGATCGCCTGCTCAAGCAAACCAGGGTCTAGCGTGCCCTCGATATGCAAAAGCTCGCCCAGCTGCCACTTCGCACCGAAGCTGCCCGTTTCCTGCGCAAGCCAAATGTCCAGCTGTCCCCGCGTCAGCGGATAGCTCCGCCCAGCACGATCCGTCAAAGTGCCCCCCCACTAAACAGAACCATACTTAGCCCAGTTCTGCTCGATAGAGACACGGTGCAGATACGCGGCGCGTTCGGCTTCGCGACAAACCATTCGCTGGCCGGCCGGAACTTCGGGGAAGGCCGGCAACAGGCTGTTTCGCTCGTCGCCTAATCGTTGACCGAGACGAAACTTCCGGATTCGGATTAAGACTCATGAGTTCTCCAGTCCCTCAAGTGGAGGGGAAACCTTAGAGGGAATCTGTGCGTCGCGCCCGGACGCTTTAGCCCCGCCAAATCCGCGGGCCCCCACTTCCCGCCGGGTTGGGTTATAACCGCTACGACCCTGCTCAAAACCCCAGAAATCTCATCACCGCGAACGGCGGCGTCGCGCAGCCGACCAACCTGCATGTTCTTGAGCCGCCTGACCTAACCTTCAGGGCGTGGACTCCCTGGCGCGCACTGCTTCCAGCCCCGCCATCCTTGCCGACGGTCTGACGAAGCGGTTCGGCCGTGTTGTGGCCGTCGAGGATCTGAATCTGACGGTCGCAACCGGCGAGGTGTTCGGATTCCTGGGCCCCAACGGTGCCGGCAAGTCGACGACGATCCGCCTGCTGCTCGGATTGATTCGCCCGACTGCAGGCAGTGCGGAAATATTCGGTTGCGCCGCCGGTGACGTCCGTCGGTCCCATCGTCACATCGCCTACGTGCCTGCGGATGTCGCGCTGTGGCCGGGGCTGACGGGCGCCGAAATCATCGAGCTGCTTGGCTGTGTCGGCGCCGGTGTCGACGCGGCCTACCGCGACGAGTTGGTCGACCGTTTCGATCTCGACCTCGACAAGCCGGCCAGGACCTATTCGACCGGCAACCGGCAGAAGGTGGCCCTTGTCGCCGCATTCGCGACTCGGGCGCCGTTGCTGGTGCTCGACGAGCCGACAAGCGGGCTGGATCCGTTGGTGGAAAGAGAATTTCGCCGCTGCGTCGTCGAAGCACGCGAGCGTGGCCAGACGGTGTTCCTCAGCTCGCATCGGCTGGACGAGGTAGAGGCCGTATGCGACCGGGTGGGGATTCTCCGTGCCGGGCGCCTCGTCGAAATTGACGGCATCGCTGATTTACGCCGAGCTGCGCCGAACCGTGGTCGAGGTGTCCTATCGCGGCGATCAACCGTCCCTCGAGGGCCTCGCGGGTGTGTCTGGTGTCGAGCAGCTGAACCGGGAACGGTTGCGGTTCAATCTGACTGGATCGCCGGTGGCGGCGCTTCGGGCGCTCTCCAGAGCCGACGTCACCGCGCTCACGATGCACGAACCGACGCTCGAGGAGATTTTTCTCGACTACTACGGCGAAGCGGCAAGGTGACAGCCGCGAAGCTGCCCGATTCGCCGGTGCCCGCCGGGCCCCAACTCGCGCCGGGCCGGGCGGTGAGCCGGCTGACCGTGCGCCAGCTTCGCCTTGGTGCCGTGGCGATCGCCGCGATCTGCGGGGCGATGTCTGCGTTGGCGGCCAGCCAATACAAGCCGATCAGCGAGATTCTGGATGCATCAGGTTTGCGTGCACTTTCGGAGAATCCCGCCATCAGGATCTTGTCGGGCCCACCGGTCGCTCTCGACGATCCCGGCGGTTTCACTGTGTGGCGCACCGGCGCGCCCCTTTCGGTGCTCGCGAGCCTGTGGATCGTGCTTGCCGCCACCCGTATTACCCGTGGCGAGGAGGATCACCGGCGGTGGGATCTGCTCCTGGCGGGACGCCTGCGAATGGCCGATGTGGTTGTTCGCTGCCTGGCTGCCCTCGTTGCATCGGCGACGCTGATCGGAGTGGCCGTCGCGGCGGGTCTTTTGGCGGCCCGCACTCAACCGACCGGGGCGGTGATTCATGCGGCCGGAATTACCGGTGTTGCTTTGACTTTCGCGACGATAGGTCTGCTCGCGGCACAAGTCATGCCGACGCGAACCGGTGCCACGGGACTTGCGGTCGCAGCTCTGGGATTTAGCGTGCTGCTGCGCATGATCGCCGATGGCTCCCATCAACTGGCCTGGTTGGCGTGGGCGACGCCGTTCGGGCTGACATCGCGCGCCGCGCCGTACGCCGACAATCGCGTCGCCCCGCTGATCGTGTTGGGCGCGTTTCCGATCGTGCTGGGCGCTGCGGCAGTGTTGGCGGCACGCCACCGCGATTTGGGCGACGGGATTGTGGCGGCGCCGGAAAGCCGTCGTCCACGAACTCGATTGCTGCAGTCGATCTTCGGGTTCGCCCTTCGCCGGACCGGGCTGATCACACTCTGGTGGGCAACTGGCATCGCCAGCATACTTTCTTCTGATCGGCGCGACGCTCGCATGGCTTCTCGAGTTGTTCCAAACGAACCCGCGGTTCGCCGAACTGGCCGCGGCCGCCGGGCTCGGCGGCCACAACTTGGTGAATGTCATCGCTGCGGCCCTGTTCAGCGTGCTCGCAGTTCTCACCGGGCTGTACTCCGCGACGCGCCTCGCCGCGATGGTCAGCGACGAGAAGGCCGGTCGACTGACCTTGCTGTTCGCCCAACCAATTTCACGCGTACGCCTGATGTCCGCCGAGATCATCCCCACGGCGGGTGCGGTCGTGGCCCTGCATCTCTCGGCCGCGGTCGCCATTTGGGCCGGCACGAAAACTACCGGCGCCCCGCTGCAGTTGAGCGATTCGGTTGCTGGTGCACTGAATTCCGTTCCGGTGGCATTGCTCGCGGTGGGGACCGCCGCGGTGGGCGTCGGGTGGCTGCCCTCCGCCACCCTCGCGGTTGGCGCACTGCCAGTGGTGGCCGGATTTCTGGTGAACTTGGTCATACAGACCACGAAAGCCCCTGGCTGGGTTGTCAACCTGTCGCCGTTGTCGCACCTCGCCCCCGTGCCCGACACACCGCCCAATTGGGTGGCCACCACGATTTTCCTGCTCATCGGCGCGATCCTGACCGGGCTCGGAGTGTATGGGTACGCCCAGCGCGATTTGGCAACGTAAGCAGAGGAAGAGGCACCGCTTATTTGAAACTAGGATGAATCCGAACGGGGGCTAGTCACAAGATGGCGTGCAGCGCCGGCTCGCAGGGAAGGAAAACCAGATGGCTCTGATACCGGGGATACAGGGTTTCACCGAAGTGAAAAGAGACCGCCGAGGAAGCTATCGACCTGCTCAGGCGGGCAGCCGCGGCACTGGAAAAGCTTGCGGCAGAACAGGAGCGCACCAATGACCTGTACGCCGAGGTGAATCAGGTCGCACTGGTGCCAGCTCGAAACATGACCGAGCTATAGCGCGCCGATCACCGTTATAGATCCCACGCGCCGGCCATATGAGACCTCTGCCGAACGCGTAACGTTGTACTGCAACGCAATGGAGGCGACGTGAGCGGATCCGAGAACCTCGACTTCTTCACCGACAAGTCGCTCGTCGACGACCCCTACCCCTACTACGAGGCGATCCGTCGCTGCCCAGTATGGCGTGAGCCGGCGCACGGCGTAGTGATGGTGTCGGGGTACGACGAGGCCGTCGCGGTGCAACGCGACACCGACCAGAACTTATCGGTGTGCAACATAGTCAGCGGGCCATGGTCGGGGATTCCGACCGAAACCGGCAGCGATGACATCTCGGATCTGATCGAGCAGCACCGCCACCGGGTTACGTTCGGCGAGTACTTCATATCGTTCGATCCTCCGAGGCACACCGCGCACCGCTCGCTGTTAAACCGGTTGTTCACGCCGAAGCAGCTCAAGGAGAACGAGGAATTTCTGTGGCGTCTTGCCGATGAGCAACTCAACAGCTTCATCGCGGAGGGCAAGTGCGAGATCGTCATTGACTACAACTTTCCGTTCACGCTCGATGCGATTACCGACCTGCTGGGCGTGCCCACGGCCGACCGCGCGCGATTTCGCCGCGCCGCGACAGCCAGCAGGCTCAAGGGCGAACGCAGCGGCTTCGTTGGCGTGAAAGAGGAGTGGTTCGTCGAGTACGTCGAGGCTCGACGACGCGAGCCGCGCGACGACATTCTCACCGAGCTTGCGCTGGCAAAGTTTCCCGACGGCTCGACCCCCGACCCGATCGATGTCGCTCGCGTAGCCACCTTCATGTTCGCCGCCGGCCACGGCACCACGATCGACCTGCTGAGTCTCGCGATGCTGATGCTGGCGGAGCGACCAGATTTGCAAGAGCAGCTGCGAGAGGACAACTCAAAGATCCCCGCCTTTATCGAGGAGATGCTGCGCTTCGAAAGCCCGATCAAATCGAATTTCCGCCTTGCCCGGCGCAACACCACGATCGGCGACGTCGATGTGCCGGCCGGCACCAGCGTACTCGTGATGAACGGCGCGGCTAACCGCGATCCATCACGGTTCGACCAACCCGACGAATTCCGCCTAGGACGCCCAAACATATTGCAACACATCGCATTTGGCCGTGGTGTCCACACTTGTCCGGGCGCCCCGATTGCGCGCGCCGAAGTGCGGGTGAGCTTGGAACGAATCCTCGACCGGATGGCCGACATTCGGCTTTCCGAGGCTGAGCACGGTCCGGCGGGCGATCGCCGGCTCACATGGGACCGCACCTTTCTGTTTAGGCGCCTTAAGGAATTGCACCTCGAGTTCACTCCGGTTCCGTGAGCCGTTCCATTGCAAAGCGCGACGCGTCGCATCGGCGTCGAACTAGCCCGTCTTAAGATTGCCGTAGCGTAGCCCGCGGCGCCGACTCTCAACGATGCAGAGCCGGCACTACATCACAAGACGACACAACGCGCGAAACGAGCCCGATGCCCGTCAAACCGACCACACCAGGCCGTACGAGCAGATACTTGCCGACCTGGCTGCCGTCTCGCTGGTTTATCGCCGCGGTTATCGCGATCGGCGGCATGCAGCTGATGGCCACGATGGACGGCATGATCGCGATCGTCGCGCTTCCCAAGATCCAGAACGACTTGGGCCTGTCTGATGCCGGGCGGAGCTGGGTGATCACCGCCTACGTGCTGACCTTTGGCGGGCTGATACTGCTGGGCGGCCGCCTAGGTGACACCATCGGCCGCAAGCGCGCCTTCCTCGTCGGGGTCGCGCTGTTCACCGTCGTCTCGGCGATGTGCGGCATCGCCTGGAACGGGGGCGCCCTCGTTTTGGCCCGACTGCTGCAGGGCGTGGCCGCCGCGATCATCGCTCCAACCGGCATGGCGCTGGTGGCGACCACGTTCGCGAAGGGCCCTTTGCGCAATGCTGCGATGGCGGTGTTGGGCGCGATCGCCGGTCTCAGCTCGGTGCTGGGTCTGGTGGTGGGCGGCGCGCTCACTGAGGTGTCTTGGCGGCTGGTGTTTCTGGTGAACGTGCCGATCGGGCTGCTGGTGCTCTATCTGGCCCGCACCGCGCTACCGGAAACCCAGAAGGAGCGGATGAAGCTCGACGCCACCGGGGCCGGGTTGGCCACGTTGGCGTGCACCGCAGCGGTTTTCGGCTTCTCGATAGGGCCGGAGAAGGGCTGGCTGTCACCCATCACGATCGGATCGGGTGTGGTGGCCCTGGGCGCTTTCGTGGCGTTCGCCGTCGTGGAGCGCACCGCGGAGAACCCCGTCGTGCCGTTCAGCTTGTTCTTCGATCGCAGCCGGCTGGCGACGTTCGCGGTCATCTTTCTGGCCGGTGGGGTGCTGTTCACCCTGACCCTGCTGATCACGCTGTATGTGCAGGACATCATGGGCTACAGCACGCTGCGCGCGGGCGTCGGCTTCATACCATTCGCCATCGCGGTGGGCGTCGGGGCGGGCGCATCGTCGCGGCTGGTGACATGGTTCCCGCCGCGGGTCGTGGTGATCGCCGGCGGCATCCTGATGCTGGGCGGGGTGCTGTACGCCTCGACGTTCACCCGCGGTATCCCATACTTCCCGAATCTGGTGCTGCCGCTCGTCGTCGCCGGTCTCGGTATCGGCGTGATCAACGTCCCGCTCTCACTGTCGCTGATCGCCAGCGTCGGTTTCGACCGGATCGGGCCCACATCGGCGATAGCGCTCATGCTGCGGAGCCTCGGCGGGCCAGTGGTGCTGGCCGTCACCCAGGCCGCCATCACGGCGCGCACGCTGCAGCTCGGCGGCACCCACGGGCCGGTGAAGTTCATGGATGCCGCCCAGCTGCATGCGCTGGACCAGGGTTTAACCTACGGCCTGCGGTGGCTGGCGGGAGTCATCGTCCTGGTCGCCGGGGTAGCACTGCTCATCGGCTACAGTTCCCAGCAGGTGGCGCACGCGCAGGAAGTCAAGAAAGCCATCGACATGGGCGACGTGTAGCCGAACACCAACCCACACAACACTATCCGGACTATCCGGCTCCCGGCTGGTGCCTAGCCCTGTGCCAGCCTGTCGCGCAGACTCTTCGGCCGTATGTCGGGCCAGTTCTGTTCGATGTAGTCCAGACACGCAGCACGGTCTGCTTCGCCGTAAACGACCCGCCAGCCGGCGGGAACATCGGCGAAGGTCGGCCAGAGGCTGTGTTGCTCCTCGTCGTTAACCAAGACGAAAAAGCTGCCATTGTCGTCGTCGAACGGATTGACGCTCATCGGTTCTCCCACCCATGTAACCGAGATAAATTGTTCCACACCATAACGCACGACCCAGACCACGGGCACGTCCGGGGTTTCGGCAAACGTCCGATGTGACTCCTGCACAGCGTTCGGCCAAGCGAATTGACGCAAACGCAGAATATCTGCTGCCTCCCCCACCGAAGCCCCACCCCAGTTCAAGCGCCACCTTGCCCATGTGGTGTTCTCGCGTTGGGACACAGCCGATATCGAGTTCACCCGCAGGGCTTACCCGTAAAGATCTGTTCGCGCTCCCCATGACGCTGCTCAATTTGAGGCGACCGCGACACGGCCAAAATGCGACGCCCACCGCATTCGGTGTAACGTCGGCATACGCGGGTATACACGGCCGGTGTGGAGTTGCATGTTCCAGCGCCTCACGCGACGGTGGTGAAAATCGGGTGGGGACCTGGGGGTGCGGTGGGCGAACGTGGTGTGCGCGACGTTGCCGACGCCTGGTCCGAAGTCACCATTGCGGATCGTCGAGACGTTAGCCGACGGTCTGCACGCCGAATCATTTTTCGGCGATCTTCACCGGCACCCCGAACACGCAGCCGATCTCGAACGATCTTCAGAGTTCTGAGGATGCTGTGGATTCCGTTGGTCCTCCTCGTGGTGATTTCTGCCGGCGGATTGGCTGTGTCGCGTCTGCACGGCGCGTTCGGCTCTGACAAACACGTCTCGTATGGCGACACCAGAAAAGATGACGCGAAACCCTTTAATCCCAAGCACCTGACCTACGAGGTCTTCGGACCGCCCGGGACCGTGGCAGACATCAGCTATTTCGACGTCAACGGTGATCCGCAGTTTATTCACGGAGTTCCCCTGCCGTGGTCGCTGGACTTCGCGGTCACCGCGGCGACGGGCGCCGGAAATGTTGCGGCGCAGGGCGATAGCGACAGCATCGGCTGCCGCATTCAGGTAGACGGCGTGGTCAAGGCCGAGAAGACCACGCACGATGTGCACGCCTTTACCTTCTGCCTGCTGAAGGCCGCATGAGCGACGAACGCGTGGGCAACGTACGCGCGGCGCCACCAGTCGTGGCGCGGTGGATCCGCCGATTTTCGGTGGCCATTATCTTGGCATGGCTGGCGATGATCGCCATCGTCAATATCGCTGCCCCCTCACTGCCGCAGGTCGAGAAAGAGCATTTGGTATCGCTGAATCCCCCAGATGTGCCGTCGTTCACGGCGATGACGCATGTCAACCAGGACTTCCACGAATCTGCTTCCGGCAGTTTGGCGATGATCGTATTGGAGGGGCAGCACCCCCTCGGTGACGATGCTCACCAGTACTACGACCGTTTGATTCGCCAGTTGGACGACGATCCGAAGCACGTGCAGCACGTCCAGAATTTCTGGGGCGATCCGCTTACCGCGGGGGCCGCACAAAGCGTCGATGGCAAGGCCGCATATGTGCAGGTGAATCTCACCGGCAACCCAGGCGAGACCTCGGGGAACGAATCCGTTGCCGCGGTCCGGCACATCGTGGGGCGGATGCCGCCGCCTCCCGGGCTCCAGGTCTATGTCACCGGTCCGGCGGCGCTCGTCGCGGAGATGAGCCAGAGCGGTGACCGGACGATCGCCACCATGACGATGGTAAGCCTCGCGGTGATCTGCACCATGTTGCTTTTCGTTTACCGTTCGGTCATCACCGTAATTCTTTTGCTGGTGATGGTCGGAATAGAACTGCAGGTGGCCCAAGGAATCGTTGCGTTCCTGGGCGAGCACCAGCTCGTTGGGCTTACTACCTTCGCCGTAAACCTGCTGGTATCCATCGGGATCGCGGCTGGAATGGACTACGGGATATTCTTCACCGGGCGGTATCAGGAGGCGCGTCAGGCCGGCGAGGATCGGGAAACCGCTTTCTTCACCACCTACCGCGGAGTCGCTCCCGTTGTCTTGGCATCCGGCTTGACGATCGCCGGAGCAGTTTTCTGCCTGAGCTTCACCCGATTGCCCGTCTTCCAGACGCTGGCCGTCCCGTGCGCAGTCGGCATATTAGTTGCGGTCGCGGTCGCGCTCACACTGGTTCCGGCAGTCCTTACCGTCGGAAGCCGTTTCGGTCTGTTGGACCCTAAGCGGAAGATCACAGTTGGTGGATGGCGGCGGGTAGGAACGGCGATCGTTCGGTGGCCCGCGCCCATTCTCGTCGCGACATTGGCAGTCGCTCTCATCGGACTCCTGACGCTGCCGGGATATAAGCCCAGCTACAACGACCAACAATATATTCCCAAGAATATCTCCGCCAATCAGGGATATGCGGCTGCGGCGCGACATTTTCCACAGTCGCGAATGTCGACGCCCGAGATCCTATTGGTCGAGGCCGATCACGATATGCGGAATTCGGCAGATTTTCTGATATTGAACAAACTAGCCAAGGGCGTCCTCGCGGTTCCGGGAATTTCTCGGGTACAGGCCATAACTCGGCCTCAGGGAACCCCGATTGACCATGCGACAATACCGTATATGCTCAGCATGCAAATGGCTGGCATGTCACAAACTATGCAGTTTCAGAAGGAGCGCATGAACGACATGCGCAAGGCGGCCGATCAGCTGGAAGAAACGATCAACATCATGCAGCGCATGTACGGCCTGATACAAGAGCTAACCAACACGACTCATCACATGGTCGGCGAGACGCATGATATGCAGGCGATCACCAACCAATTGCGGGATAATGTTTCGGATTTCGAGGATTTCTTTCGACCGATCCGCAGTTACTTCTACTGGGAAAGGCACTGCTACGACATTCCCATCTGCTTTTCGTTGAGATCGATATTTGATTCGATCGACGGTGTTGACGAGATTAGCGATCAGCTACAAAATCTGGTAACTGACCTAGATCGACTCGACGTGCTCTTGCCCCAGCTGCTCATTCAGTTCCCGCCGATGATCGAAACCATGAAGACCATGCGGACGATGATGCTAAGCATGATTAGCACCATGTCCGGGACCTTCGGTGAGATGGACGAGAATAGCGATAACGTGACAGCCATGGGGAAGGCTTTCGATAAGGCTAAGAACGACGATTCTTTCTACTTTCCCCCGGAGGTATTCAAGAACGCGGACTTCCAACGAGTCATGAAGCTGTTCCTGTCACCGGACGGCAAGGCCGTTCGCCTGCTGATTTCGCAAAAGGACGATCCCGCGTCGCCTGCAGGAGTCGCACGTATCGAGCCAATCAAAACTGCTGCCGAGGAGGCGCTGAAGGGAACGCCGCTAGAAGACTCCAACATCTACCTCACCGGCACCGCGGCAATGGTGAAAGACCTAGTGGATGATTCCAAATACGATCTGATGATCGCGGGAATCGCTGCGCTCTGCCTTATTTTCATGATCATGCTGATCATCACACGGAGCTTTATTGCCGCGCTCGTTATCGTGGGTACAGTATTGCTTTCGCTGGGCGCGTCCTTCGGGCTGTCTGTGCTCGTCTGGCAGGATATTCTCGGCATCCAAATACATTGGATGGTGCTGGTGATGTCGGTGATTATTCTTTTGGCGGTGGGGTCTGATTACAATTTGCTGCTGGTCTCCCGGATGAAAGAGGAAATTGGCGCAGGGATCAACACCGGCATCATTCGTGCCATGGCGGGAACCGGCAAGGTGGTGACGAACGCGGGCCTGGTGTTCGCATTCACCATGGCGTCCATGGTGGTCAGCGATTTGCGCAGCCTCGGTCAGTTGGGCACGACGATCGGCATGGGTCTCTTGTTCGACACGCTGGTCGTGCGCGCATTCATGACGCCGTCCATCGCCGCGCTGCTAGGACGCTGGTTCTGGTGGCCGCAACAAGTGCGCCCACGCCCCGCCAGCGCACTACTTCGGCCGTCAGGACCCCGTCCATTGGTACGGGCCTTGCTGAGATAGCAGGGGCGAGTGGCGCATTTCCGGTTCATGACCAGTCACGGCAATCGCGGGGACCATCGTGGCCCGGGCGATAGCGACAGCATCAGCGTGAGCACCGATCGCCCTCGGGTCCCCTTCATAGCGCGGACGATTCGCAGGCTTTCGGGGTTGATCATCCTGGCGTGGGTGGCGCTGACACTGACTGTGACGCTGGCAGTTCCATCGCTGGAGAGGGTCGGCCAAGAGCATTCCGTACCGCTGAGTCCGCTAGACGCGCCATCGGTGCAGGCCATGATGCGCATGGGCAAGGTCTTCAAAGAATCCGATTCGGATAGCTTCGCGATGATCGTGCTGGAGGGGCAGCAACGACTCGGGGACGATGCCCACACCTACTATGCCGGACTGGTCCGTGAGTTAAGAGGCGATGCGAAGCATGTCGAGCATGTGCAAGATCTGTGGGGAGATCGACTCGCGGCGGCGGGTGTGCAAAGCCCTGATGGCAAGGCCGCATATGTGCAATTGAATCTGGCCGGCAACCAAGGTACGACCCTGGGGCAGGAATCAGTGGCGGCGGTCCGGAATATCGTCAACCGGGCGCCGCCGCCTCCCGGTGTCAGGGTCTATGTCACCGGTCCGGCCGCGCTCGTTGCGGATATGCAGCACAGCGGTGAGAGATCCATTCTGAAGATCACCGCGATCAGCGTCGCGATCATCTTCGCGATGCTGATGCTTGTCTACCGTTCGGTCATCACGGTGCTGCTGTTGTTGGTCATGGTTGGCATCGAATTAGGGGCGGCGCGCGGAATCGTCGCGTTTCTCGGCGATAACAACGTTCTTGCACTTTCGACGTTTGCCATAAATCTGCTGGTGGCCCTCGGGATCGCGGTCGGAACCGATTACGGGATATTCTTTTTCGGTCGTTATCAGGAGGCGCGTCAGGCCGGCGAGGACCCCGAAACGGCCTACTACACCACCTACCGCGGGGTCGGTCGCGTTGTCTTGGCTTCCGGTTTGACGATCGCCGGGGCAGTCTTGTGCCTGAGTTTTACCCGGATGCCCATCTTCCAGACCATAGGCGTCCCCTGCGCAGTGGGAATGCTTGTCTCGGTCGCCGTCGCGCTCACGCTGGTTCCGGCGGTTCTGGCGGTCGGAAGCGGTTTCGGTCTGTTCGACCCCAGACGCAGGATCGGGTTTCGTCGGTGGCGCCGGGTCGGCACAGCGATTGTCCGCTGGCCCGCCCCCATTCTCGTCGCGACGTTAGCAGTCGCCGTGGTCGGCCTGGTGACACTCCCGGGCTATAAAACGAGCTACAACGACCGGGCTTATATACCCAAAGATATTCCAGCTAATGTGGGCTACGCCGCCGCCGACCGTCATTTCTCCCAATCCCGAATGATGCCCGAAATTCTGACGATCGAATCAAACCACGATATGCGGAATCCGGCGGATTTTCTCGTGCTACACAAAGTGGCCAAAAGAGTCTTCCAGGTTCCAGGAATCTCCCGGGTGCAGGGGATAACCCGGCCCGAAGGAACGCCGATTGAACACTCGTCGATGCCTTTCCTGATCAGCATGCAAAGCGCCGGCATGCAACAAAATATGCGGTTCATGAAAGGCGCTATCAATGATCTGCCAAAGCAAGCCGAATTGATGAGTCAGCAAATCGCGGCGATGCAGCGCATGTACGAACTACAAAAACAGCTCAACGCCATTACCCACCACTCGATCGTCTCGACCAGAGAAATGGCCGTCATTGTGGACGATCTACGCGTTCACGTTGCGGATTTTGAAGATTTTTGGAGACCAATTCGAAGCTATTTTTATTGGGAAAAGCATTGCTACGATATCCCAATATGCTGGTCATTTCGGCAAATATTTGACAGTATCGACAAGGTCGATGAGGAAAGCGATAAATTCCAAGATGTTGTCAAGGATCTGAACAAACTGGACGCGCTGCTGCCGCAGCTACTTGAGCAGTTCCCGCCAATTATCGCGACGATGGAATACATGCGAACGATGACGCTGACGATGCACAGCACCATGTCCGGGCTCTTCAGCGAGATGGACGAAACGGGCCAGAACGCGGCCACCATGGGGAAGGCGTTCGATGCCGCCAAGGACGACGACTCCTTCTACCTGCCTCCGGAAGTTTTCAAGAACGCGGACTTCCAACGCGCAATGGATTCGTTCCTGTCCCCTGACGGAAAAGCCGCCCGGTTCATCATTTCGCATAAAGGCGATCCCGCGACGTCCGAGGGCATAGCACGTATCGATCAAATAAAGAGGGCGGCCGAGGAGGCGCTCAAGACGACACCGCTGGAGGACGCCAAGATCTATATCGCCGGCACCGCGTCGACCTTTAAGGACTTCCGAGACGGCTCCAAATTCGATCTACGTATCGCGGGACTTGGTGCGCTCTGTCTTATTTTCATGATCATGCTCATCATCACCCGAAGTTTCGTGGCGGCACTAGTTATCGTGGGTACTGTGGCGCTTTCTTTGGGCGCATCGTTCGGGCTGTCGGTGTTGGTCTGGCAGTATGTTCTGGGCATCAAACTGCATTGGATGGTGCTTCCGATGTCTGTGATCGTCCTTTTGGCCGTGGGGTCCGACTACAATTTGCTGCTGGTCTCCCGGATGAAGGAGGAAATAGCCGCCGGGATAAACACCGGTATCATCCGCGCAATGGGTGGCACTGGCAAGGTTGTGACAAACGCGGGTCTGGTGTTCGCTTTCACGATGGCAGCGATGGTGTTCAGTGATTTGCGGATCATCGGTCAGGTCGGAACCACCATCGGCCTAGGCCTATTGTTTGACACCTTGATCGTGCGCTCGTTCATGACGCCGTCTATCGCCGCCCTGCTCGGGCGTTGGTTCTGGTGGCCGCAAATAGTCCGCCCTCGCCCGGCCAGTCAAATGCTTCGGTCCTTGGGACCGCGTCCGCTGGTACGGTCCTTGCTGCTACGAGAGGACGACCGCGACGACGCCGTAAGCCCGTCCGCCTAGGTTGACCCTGGGTCGACTAAATCGGCGCTTAGGTTTGGACAGGATGGGTTGATAGCCAAGGGCATTCGGCCGGCACACTTGCTCGCTCGAACCGCCATGCAGCCGAGCACTCCCCTGACGAGATATGCGGCATCGCGCGGGGTAACTACCCCATCGGTCACTTGTGCCCAGGCGGTCGAAGGCCGAGCGCATCCAGAAGTTCCTCGTTCCCCCACGGCCGGCTGGGCTCAGTCTCGAAAGACTCCCTCAGCAGTTCACTTGTATCGCGAAGCCTCAACCGCGACTGTAGTTTTCGACGCAAACCTCGAAGGCTTGGGAGGGGAATTGGCTGTGGCGTTTTGTCGCGCTCGGAACCAGCCCGACGCTCCGCGTCGCCGCCGCCCGACGGGCTGCCCGAGTGAGCCGGGTGGCCTGGGTACAGCGGGTTGCCTGGGTGCAACGCCTCCGGCTCGGTTGCCGCCGATAAGGCTGGTTCCGGCACCGCCGGGGAGGCCGCCGCCGGTGAGGCGGCGGTGAAGGCCGCCGATGGCGGCAGTTCGTTCATGCCGGTGATGACACCGGGAACGCCAACGCCGCCGACCCCCCAAACCGCGGGGGTCCCGGCGGCCCCGCCGTGGCCGCGCGGCACCCCGCCATCAGCCCGGGTGCCCCGGACGCCATCGCCAAGACCAGTACCGGGCGAGCCGGTGCTGCCAGTGCCTGCGGTGCTCCCACCACCGCCGCCGCTGGCGCCATCACCACCACTACCGGAGTCAGCGACTCCGCCACTTCCGTTGGTCGCACCGCTGCCACCACGTCCGCCGTCACCTGCCGGGGCTCCGTTAGCGCCGCCGCCCTGACCAACACCGTTACTACCCGAAGCGCCGTTACCCTCGCCGTTCGCACCGTGCGCGCCAACCCCAGCGGCACCGCCCCCGTTTCCGGGCGGGTTAACCATGCCGGTGCCGCCGCTCACGGAGTGTTGGCCGTTAGCAGCGACACCGTTGCCGCCTGCGTGCTGATTGGGCGCGCCGCCGCCTCCGGTTCCTGCGTGTTGCCCGTTCGCACCCGCCCCATTGGCCGCGCCGCTAGACGGGTTTCCGTTGCCCGGCTCACCGGTGCCGCCCCCACTATTTGCGCCGTTCGGGTCGGCGCCACCGTCGCCGCCCTGCTGGTTAGAAACGCCGGCGCCGCCATCTTTACTGCTGGTACCGGTGCCGCCTGCGCCGCCACCGTTGCCGGTCCCGGCGGTAGCCGACTGACTGACGTGCTCGGTGGCGTTGCCGCCGCCAGCCCCGGCCCCACCGCCACCAGACGACTTGCCGGCGCCGCCGTTGCCGTTGCCGTTGCCACCTAGCACGCCGCCACTCGCGCCGGCGCTGCCGCCCTGTTGCCCACCTGCACCGCCGCCACCGCCCTGTGCGACGGAATTGGCGGCACCGCCGCCGTTGCCGCTGCCGTGTTGAGTAGACACGCCCGTGCCGCCATGATTCCCGAAGGGACCCGCACCGCCGCCCTTCACGGCGGCAGCAGTCGAAGTGATGGGCTGGCTGTTGTTGGCTCCCGGCGCTCCCGTGGCGGCGCTGCTGATCTTCTCCAGCGGTGAGGCGTTGGAAGCCTCAGCCTTGGCATACAGTCCAGCACCCAGGCGCATCGCCTGCACAAACCGGTCGTGAAACGCCGCCGCTTGAGCGCTAAGGGCCTGGTAGGTCTTGGCGTGCGCGCCAAACAACGCCGCGATGGCCACCGAAACGTCGTCGGCGCCGGCGGCCAGTACGCCCGCGGTCGGGACCGCTGCAGCTGCACTGGCGGTGCTTATCGTCGAGCCGACCGCAGCCAAATCCCCGGCCGCCGCCGCCAGCATCTCCGGCGTCGCGATTACGTACGACATGAGCCCGAATCCTACCCCCCGCTACCACCGACGCCCGTGGTCAGATCGATGGATTGACCCGCTTTCGTCAGGGCAAATCGTATCCCTTTCACGGACCGACATCCTGGGCTCGGCCAATCGCATTTGTACTGAGATTGGCCGAGACGTCGACGCCGGTGTTCGGCGGTATCAGACGGACTGCCGGCGTTCCTGCCGTTTGGCGCCCAAGCATCCAGAGTCGAGGTCACTACACAGGGCTGAGCGGAGCGGGCGGGTTACCGGACTATGTGGGGGCCAGTCCGGACGATTCGAGCGTTATGCGTTGTTGCACAACATTATTCGCACCGATCCCGTCAACTTCCGGCGTGTCGTAGTCATATGGGTGAATAAGCGATGGGCAAGGCACTCCCCTAATCCCGCGCCACGGTAATGACTCGCGCGGGCCGTAAGCCGCCCCCTAGCGTCCTAGGCGGCGCCTGCGGCGATGCGTGTCGGTCGACCAGAGATGACCGCAATCCGAGCACTGCAGGTGCACCAAAGTCCCCTTGTTGCTCAGTAGGTACTGCCAGTGCGTAGCGCAGTTTCGACGGTCCCGACAATCACCACATTTGGCGCCGTGGTCGCACGACGGGCAGGGCAGCCATGCGCGGCGACTGCGGTCGGCGGTCGGCGGTCGGATCAATCGGTAGCACGACCAGCCGCCCGTTGGGGCAGGACGCCGGCGCGGACCAACTCGTCGTAGATCCGTTGCTGCTCGTCGTCCAGGCCTGTGTACAGCATGTCGTAGGCCTTCTGCTCCTCGGCGAGCACGGCGACCGGGTCCCAGTCGTCACCTATCGCGTCGAGCACTGCGCTGCGTCGACGCGCCTCATCAAGGGTCAGGTCATAGGCAAAGTCAAGATGGCCCACTGCGCTCCCAGTCATTAGATAGATAAGCAAACGAACGACCAGAATGACGCAACGAACGACGGGAAGCTATGAACTCCGTCGCTCTTCCTCGTTGAAGTTCGTCACATTCGGCCGGCGCAGAGCCGCCTGGGTGCGTTGCGATTCGGTGCCTTGCAGGCGCCGCCGGCACCACCATTGCCGTGCCACCCGCCGTCGCCGGCATGATTGCCTGAACCGCCCACGCCGTTGTCACCCGTGGCGCTTCCGCCAGCCCCACCGGCGCCGCCATTGCCGTTCAGCGCCCCGCCATCGCCCGCCTGACCGCCCATGCCATTGACACCTGTGGCGCTCCCGCCGGCCAGGGGCATCTGTTTGATGGGCCGGAATTCGTCGGCCGCCACCATCGCGACGGCCCCCGCCAATTCGGATTGTGTCCGCAACTTGCGATTACGATGCCCACGCCGGCTACGCCGACGACGACCCCACGTTTCACCGCAGCTCTGCTTCCTTGCCGTGCACGCTTTAGTAGGCCGGGCCGGGGATTTGGTATGCGCACCTTCCGGTCGTATGTTCGGTCAGCGCAACGGGTTTGCCGTCCACCTCAATCGCGCAGTCGTGAGGACCACCGGTTTTGTCGGTGTAGTTCAGCGCCAGGTATGGGTTTCCGGTCACCTGTACGGTCTGCGACCACGGGGTTGAAACCCACGTCGTCGTGCTCGATGGATACACCGGGGTACCGGGGTCGGGGATGACGGAGAACACGTCACCGCCGCCGAGGATCCGATACACAACGGTGTGTTGCCCCGGGTTCGCATGGGCCGCAGGCAACATCGAGGGAAGCGGAGCACTGATGGCTATAGCAACGGCCGCGAGCAGACCGGCGAAGGTGCTTGGCCGAGAGGCCCGGCTGGTGCGGCACCACCGGCCAGAAGCGGCACGCAAAGCGCCAAACATTGGCTGATCCGTTGACATAACGGTCCTTCCGGTACACGACTGCAACGACACGCAGCCTGGCCTGTCAGTGTCTTGTTCGAGAAGGCAACCGCCCCCGACGCGGTCGCTCTCAGCTAACACCCGTTCGGCCACCAAAATCAATCAGGGATTTCCCTACACTTTGGGATGATCGATTTGCCACCACGTGCATCTCACATGGGATGCACGTCAAAACCATATTTAGAAATGTGTGCAACTACATCGCGCTCGGCCAATCGCTTTGCTAGGGCGCTCTCGCAGCGCGTTGGCATCATTTGGTAAACGAATGCATAGACCTACGCCGAGACGGCTAGAGCAATCAGCAGTCGGATTAGCGGGCGCGCGGAGCTCGAATCCGCGACAAATGGATTAACGGCCCGCCGTTTGCGGTGCCGGCCAATGAGTCGCGTATTTGCCTGTCCACCAACCGATTAGGTCGCAGCCGACACCGTCGTTATTTCCAGAGACCGTTCATGGGTGGGGCGTACATATCGTTGGCAGTAAGTGGGGACACACCCATGTTGTATTCGATGGTGGACATCAAGCTGTACTGGTTCGCGTAACCGTTTACCACGTACGGACCGGGTTGCATCCCCGCATCTATCGCGGCCTGATTCGGGATGGCGATCATCACAACGTGGTTGCCTTGATTGCCGAGACCCAGTGACAGGTTGTTGGAGTCCTCGTCCATCGTGACGTAGATGACGTCGCTCTGCGACGAATTCCATGTAGGCGACGCTTCAATGGTTTGCACCTGCTGCTGGACGAACGCGTCGCCGGCGGCGACGTTGTACTGGTGATTCGTGAGCTGGCTGAGCGCCCAACGCCCGATGCTACCGGGAGTGTTGACAGGGCCTTCCATGTTGTTGGCACTGTCGGCGGCGATCCACGCGAATCTCGGGGCCGTGTTCGGGTTCGCGAGATCGCCGGACAACTGCGTCGTCGGTTGCAGGTGTGTCTGCAGGTAGGCGGGGGTGTTGTTGAAGACGTATTTGAATTCGAGGAAGGGTAATGCGTCGGGGGCATAGGTGCCGTGCGCCGTCGTAGCACCCGGGAAGGGCATCCCCTGCGCGTAGCCGACCCACGATATGCCTTGCTGATCCATTTCTTGCATGAGGCTGGGTGCGTCGATGACGTTCGAGACGGGGTTGTAGGCGATCCCGAAGTCCGATCCGCCCATGATCCGGAAGTAGTTGGGGTTGCTTGGATGGCCCAGCGCGTAGTAGTTGGCCACATAGTCCTGAGAGTTGATCAGGCTGTTGATGAACGGCGCGTTGGGGCTGCCGATGATGTTGCCGACGCCCTTGTTCTCCATGTAGATCAGCTGCACGTGATCGATTTGGCCGACGGTGGACGTCGGTATTTTGAGTGGCGCCGGGGTGAGACTCGTATCGCCGACGGTCAGTGACACGTTGTCGGCGTAGGCGTCGTTGTAGTGGCCAAGAATCGGGCAGCGGTCGTTGAACGTTGTGGTCACCACCGCGGAGGTGGTGCCTGCCGGGACCGTCCCGAAGACCTCGCGCTGTTGAAACCCGGTCATGCCGAGGCGATCCAGCAGCGTGACCGACCCGGTCGAGCCGGTGCCCAGAACAGCCCCTGTGGAGCTGTAGAAGGTGACCTGCACTGAGGCCGATGACGGGTTCAAGAGGCGGCCGCCGAGGTCTGCACTCAGGGTGTACGGCGTTCCGGCCGCTCCGGTGAGGTTGACGGTTTGGCTGATGGTGGACGTGGCCACGGGTCCGCCGCCGGCGAAATTGTTGCCGCCGCCCGGGGGGGCGTGTTGTGGGAAACCCAAGAACTTCGGCAGGTCCGGCAACTGAATCGCGAACGGAAGGATCGCGCGCGGGGTGCCGTAGGGGATCACGGTCGGGGTGCCGGTCAACGTCCAGCCTGGAACGGTCACCCCGCTGTAGCCCGACACCGACGGGTCGGCGATTTCGAAGCCGGGGTTGACCAGCAAGTTCTGACTCATCGGCACCGCGGTCCCGGGGGCCCCGGGGGTGATCAGCGGACGCCCGAGCAACGCGTACGACGGCGCGTTGATCACGCCCAACAGATCCAGCTCGAGCGTCTGCAGCAACGGATTGCTCGCGGCTTCGGTGGCCGCATAGGCGCTCGCGCTGTGCATCAACGTCTGCACAAACCCGGTATGAAAGGCTGCCGTGCGCGCGCTGAGCGCCTGAAAGTCTGCCGCGTAGTTGCCAAACAACCGCGTGACGGCCGCCGACACCTCGTCTGCGGCCGCCGGCGCAATCCAGGTGGTCGCCGGAGCCGCTGACGCCCCGGCATCTCTGACCGCCTCCCCGATCCCGCTCAAATCCGCAGACGCTGCGGCCAAAACGTCGGTTGCTGCGATTAGGAACGTCGACATCTGCGGCTCCCTTCAACGGGGCGGCTCCCGGAGCCCTCACTATATTCGCGAGACCCACGGATGTGGCAGGAATCGGAGGTCTGATACGTCTGCAGGGCCGCGCTCAACCTCCTCATTTGGCGGTGTCAAGGGTCAGCCGAAGTAACTGTCAAGCATCAGCCAAAACCCGCTCGGGCGCATCCCTGTCGATGGACAGACTCAAGATGCGCGGGATGTCATGCCCGAGTGCGCTTCTCGCTTGGAGTGCAGCGGGCGGGGCGCGAACCTCCGACCAACGAATTACTCGGTCGCTGATCAGAACAGTTTGCTGCACCACAGAAATATCGCGTCCCCAACAACCGCAGCAACCCGCGGGATTCGTGGGGGCACCCCCGCCGTTGCCGCCGCAGCAACAGTTCCATTTCGACAACGGTGGCCAGCCGGCCGGTCCGTATCCCGTCAACGCGTTGAGGCAGTTCGTCGCCAGTGGGCAGCTGACCCGCGACACCGTGGTGTGGACCGACGGCATGCCGGGTTGGGCCCCCGCCTCGACAGTGCCGGCCCTGCAGCCGCTGTTCAGCGCGCCGCCCCCGTTGCCCGGCAGTCCGCCACCCCTCCCGCCGCAGCAGTGAGTTACGAACAAGGGGATCCGGGCCGATACCCGGGTCCGCCGCCCACGCAACCACCGCCTCTGCCGCCGCGCCCACCCGGCCCACCACCCCTCGCCAGACCGCCGGGCGGCCCCCCGCCGCTGCCTCCGCGACAAGCAGGCCCTCCGCCGCTGCCGCGCCCGCCGGCAGGGCCTCCTCCCCTGGCCCGGCCGCTCGCAGGGCCGCCTCCCGTGGCTCCGCGGCAACCACCGCCGCCTCAGCCGGGCCCCGACTCCTACGCGGGAGTGGCGGGTGCCGGGATGCTTCACCGCACCGAGCACACCCGCACCTACCCTTGTGCGTCGTGCGGCGGCCAGCTCAACTTCGACATCGCCAGCCAGAAGCTGCGCTGTCCCAGTTGCGGCAATTACTCTGACATCACCGCCCCGAATAATCCGGTCAGATCTCGCGAATTGCGTCGCGCAATGCAGCAACTCAGAGAGATGCAACAACGCCAAGCGGGCCCGCAAGTCACCGGGATGCGGGAGGTAAAGTGCCAAAACTGCGGTGGCACAACAGAATTCGCAGGTAGCCTGACGGCGACCAAATGCCCCTACTGCGCCACTCCCATTCAACGCGACGATGTGCACAACGCCCCCGCGCGACTGCCGGTGGATGGCGTGGTGCCGTTTCGCGTCGACGAGAAGCAGGCTCGCCAGAACATCGAAAAGTGGATCACCAAACGCTGGTTCGCACCCACCAACTTCAAGAAGTACCGCGAAATCGGAGCCTTCTCCAGTCTGTACACCGCATATTTCACCTACGACGCCGACATCGACACGCAGTACGAAGGCGAACGCGGTGAGGACTATCAAGTCCGGGTCGGCGCCGATTCAGATGGCGACCCGATATACGAAACCCGGACGAACTGGTATCGCGTTGCAGGGCAGGTACACAACAACTTTGCCGACCTCCCGGTGCTGGCCAACGACGGCGAAAACCTCAACCGCAATCGCATCAAGGACCTCGAGCCGTGGCCCGTCGAACAGGCAAGGGCGTATTCCGGGGAATTCGTCGCCGGCCACCTATGTCGCACCTACGACAAAGACGCCGAGCAGGCGTTGCCCGAAGCCAGACAGGAGATGGAGCAGGGCGTCGAGCGGACGGTGCTTTCCGACATCGGCGGGGACCGTCAGCGGATACACCAGCTCCGCTCCTCGTGGAACTACCTGGGTTTCAAGCACCTCCTGCTACCGCTCTGGCTGCTGACTGTCATCTACAGCGGCCAGCCATTCCAGGTGGTCATCAATGGGCTCACCGGAGAAGTGGCCGGCGAGCGGCCGTGGAGCAAGGTCAAGTTGGCGATCGCGATCACCATTGCGGTTTTGATCGTGATCCTGGCAATCGCGATCTACGTCTACTTCCACTCGCACGGGCTGCATCACACGACCCGAACGCCTACCCACCATATCCACAAGAAGTAACCGATGGAAATCGTTGTGGGGCTTATCGTTACGCTCGCGCTCCTCGCGGGTGTAGCGGTCGCGGCCGTGGCGATCGTCCACCGCAATCAGCAGCGGGCCATCACGCGCGCCAACCAGTTGATGCCGGGCCATCCGACGCGTGCACCATCGTCGTGGGCCGTATCGCACGACCCTGAGGCCCGGCTGCACCGCAGACTGCGCGACGCGATGGCTGCGCTGCATGCGGTCGACGCGATGGACACCGGTTCGACAGTTGTGCTGCGCGCCGATCTGGAACAGACCGCGATCCAACTCGACGATCAGCTCGTCGCCGTCGCCCAGCTCGCGCCGTCCCCGAAACAGGAGTTAGTTCAAGCGATCACGGCGACGGTCGAGTCCATCGAAGCCGCGGTTGGTCGTTACGCTGCCGCCGCGACGATGCCCGACACGAGCGCCCTCGATGCCGACGTTGCGACGGTCCGACGCCAGCTCAAGGTGACGACGGAGCTGCAGCGACGGCTCGCTCGCTGACGGGCCGCCGGCATCGACTACCTGCAGCGAGAAAGCGTAAAAGGTAGGGGCACGAATGCCGTTCGCCCGGTGGTCACGCGCAGGCTCCCCGTCCGGCATTGGCGGATGGCTCAGCCGCAACGGGATTCCGGTGTTTGGGCCGTCCCCCCAGTACGGGCTGCTGTATGCCGCCGAGTTGGACGAGTCGCGACGGGCGCTGTATTACCTGGCCACGCCGCCCGCGTTGTTGATCCTTTCGTCGATCAGGTCGACACCGCCGAACTGCGTGAGGGCGCGGTCGTCGTGGTGGACATCCGGTGCGGCCGTGACCTCGCATCCGCGCATCCGATGGACGCCGCACTGCGCCGGATACTCGATGAACACCTGGCGCTGAGGGTTGATCTGCCCGCGTAACTATTTCTTCGCCGCGGTCATCGTTGGCGTGTGTTGGGAGCGGCGATGACGACGTCCATGACAAGTCCCCAACGATGCACGCGGGAGTGATGCTCGATGTTCCAGTCGTGTGCCAGCAGAGCGGTCGTGCTGATGGGGCGACACCCGCCCACGACCTGTGGCGCAATGCGCCAGATGCCGGTCCAGGCTCGGCAGACACCCCGTTCGAGCAGCCGCTCTCCGTAAGCGAGACTGGCTAGGCAGAGCCGCCCATTGGGCTTCAGGATCCGCCGCAGATCGTCCACCACCGCCCGTGCGTAGGCTTCGTCGAGCAGGTCGAACACGAAGGTGGACAGCACCCGGTCGGCGAATCCGTCATCGGCGGGTAGCGGCAGTGAGCCGTCTACCAGCACCACCTTGGCCCGCCAAGTCCAGGGGGCCAGCCGGCGGGTGGCCAAGTCGATCATCACCGGGCTGATATCGACTCCGAGGTAGTTGACACTGGACGGCAGCGCCCCGAGCAGCTGCGCAGCCAAACGGCCAGTGCCGCAGCCGAACTCGAAAATGGTCTGGTCCCCGGCGAGGGCCGACTCGGCCACGAGGCGGTTTATGGTCGCGTCCTCGTAGAAGGCCTGCCAATCCTGGACGCGTCCGATCCGGTCGTAGACCCGACGAGCCTGGTTCAGCGTAAGCGCCACGGGTCCACGTTACGACGGTGCGGCCGCGGGGCCCTCGTTGCCCACCAACTCCTTCCTTGCCTCTGCCAGCTCCGCTTTGGCGGCAGCGTCGATCTGCGGATACTGCGGGTTGAGAGCCCGCAACGTCTCCAACAGCACCGCGACTGCTCGACGAATACGCCGCCCAGCTGGCCAAGTATCATGGCGAGGTTTCGTCATGAGCAGGGATGAGGAGCGGCACTACAGTTTCCTAACAGGTTGATACCGATTGATGCAGAGGAGTTTTGGGCCCACACATTGAGGCACGATGTGCCCAGTGCAAGTGTCGGCATAAAGATGCGGGGAACAGCCCCGCACGTCCATGCGCACAACAGGGAGAGCCATGAAATCCATGAAATCCGTTGCCCTCAGCGCGGCTGCACTGGCCGTCGTCGGTGGCGCTGCCGGGCTGGCATCCAGCGCATCGGACATTGCGCCTGCCGGCCTGCCCCAGGTTCAACTGGCCTCAGTCGGCGCGCCGCTACCACAGGACCCGCAACCCGCGTCGACGTTGACCCTGCCCACTGCTGATCAGTTGACCGACATCCTCAACAACCTTTCCAATCCGGGCGTGTCGTATAGGACCAAAGATGGTCTCGTCGAAGGCGGCATCGGTTCGGGCGAGGGCCATGAGATGGATCACGAGCTGAGAGTGGCCTACCGAAACGGGCAGCTCCCGTTGTCGTTTGTCGTCTCCAACATCCAACAGAACGGTCCGACTACGGTGATGTCCGATGTGGCCGTCTCGGGGCCAAAGTTGAGGGCACCGGTCACGAAGCCCCTCATGTTCGTCAATCAAAACGGTAACTGGATGTTGTCAAGCCCTTCCGGGACCATGCTGGTGCAGGCCGTCGCCGGGAACTGACTGACGAGCGGGGCGATGGGGCTCGAAGCCGCGACCAATCGACTATGAGTCGGCTCAAATCCCCTGCAATACAGCGGTTTAGCTCTTGCCGACGCGGTTCAGGTACGCCCTGTTACGACCCCGATTCGCAAGGCTGATCGTCGAGCCCGTTAGGTGACACTCAAAGCCTAACGGTCCTCGAAATCACCCCGCGGCTGGGCCCGTCGCACCCCAGCGGTCAAGTCACGGCGTACCTTTCGGCCCCTTGTGCCCATTGAGGCCCAGTAGCAGCGCGCCTGTCCCGCCGTCACCACCGGTACCGCCGGCACCGCCGGCGGCGCTGGTACCGCCTTCGCCGCCGTCGCCGCCATTGCCGAAGAGCCCTACCGCGTTGCCGCCGGTACCGCCTTTGCCACCGTTACCGAAGATGGCGTCTCCGCCCCTGCCGCCAAGACCGCCGTCACCGGCCAGCGCGCCGCCGTTGCCGCCTGCGCCGCCGATTCCTCCGCTTCCAATTACGGTGAATTGGTCGCCACCGGATCCTCCTGTTCCGCCGTTTCCAATCAGCCGGGCACTCCCGCCGCTGCCTCCGTTGACGCCCATGGAGCCGTCGCCGCCGTCGCCGCCATCGCCGGACAACAGGCCGCCCGCGCCGCCGGAACCGCCCACGTTGCCCGTGGTGGCGAATCCGGCGTTGCCGCCGCGGCCTCCGGTGCCGTGTATCAAGCCGCCGTGCCCGCCGTTGCCGCCGGCCCCACCGGCAACGTTTGAGCCGATGTTGGCCGAGCCGCCGCCGCCGCCAGCCCCGCCGCTGCCGAACAATCCGATGGCGTTGCCACCAGCGCCGCCGGTGCCCCCGCTGCCGTTGACGAAATCGTTGACCCCTCCGTGGCCGCCCGCGCCGCCATTGCCGAACAGCAGGCCGCCGGTGCCGCCGGTGCCGCCGGTGCCGCCGGTGCCGCCGGCCACGTTGCCCCGGCCGCCCGTGCCGCCGGCGCCGCCGTTTCCGATCAGACCCGCGGCGCCGCCGTTACCGCCATTCTTGCCTGCCATGCCGGATCCACCATTGCCGCCGTTGCCCCACAGAATCCCGCCGGCCCCGCCGTTCTGTCCGGTGCCCGGTGCTCCGTTGGTGCCGTTGCCGATGAGCGGGCGCTGCAGCAACGCTTCGGTGGGAGCGTTGATCACGCCGAGTATCTGCTGTTCCAGGACCTGTAACGGATTGCCGGCCGCCGCAGCGTTGGCCGCCTCGACGCTGGCATAGCTGGCGGTGCTCGCTTTCAGGGTCTGCACCAGCCGCTGATGCAAATCGGCCGCCTGGGCGCTCAGCGCCTGGTACTCCTGGGCCCGACCAGAGAACAGCGCCGCAATCGCTTGCGACACTTCGTCAGCCGCCGCGGCCACGATGCTGGTGGTCGGCGCCGCGGCGGTGGCACTCGCGGCATTGAGTGACGACCCAATATTTGCCAAATCTGTTGCGGCCGTGATCATTACATCCGGCATTAGGTGTACAGAAGACATTCCGCACCTCCCGCGCGGCGCATCACGGCCCCGCGGTCGCCCAGTTCAGGTGATCGTCGAACCGTGCGGTAGTTCAGAGCGTAGCGCGCGCAGCGACATGGCAACAGCCAATCGCGGCCATAGATTTGCTAATTCGGGCCGCGCCGGTCACGAGGCTGCGCACCGGGGTTCACTTCGGCGCGCCGCAACGCGGGTCTCGCCCCCACCCCCGCCCCAGGGCAAATCTCCCGGTCGCCGGTGAAACGACAGGTGAGTCAGGGGCTTTCGGCGCGGCGATTACCCGCCAGCTCCTACCAACGAAACGAGTTGGGGGGCACGAACCTGCGAAGGCGAACGTCAACCTCACATGGGATCGATAACAAGCAGTTCCCAATCGGATCCCGGCTGGAATGCCGACCCCGGATGAGATTTTCAGCCGTCTCCGTGAGGCATGGCCGTCAAACATGAACCGAGGTCACATAAGAACAAGCGGGGGCGGGCGGGGTCGAACCCGCGACCAACGGATTTCAGAGTGCCTTCCCTGCGGAAATGGGATTCGAGGACGGTTTGCGATTTGTGGCGTCAATCGACGGTAATCCGTTCGAGCACAACGGGATACGCCCCCAAAGAGATGCGGCAATTGATGAGGGTCGGTGCGACTCCTGCGGACTGTGTGCGGGCTGTCAGCGGCGACGGTAGGCGTCGGGACGGCTGAATACGCCTACGACGGTGACTTGCTGCCGCTCGTCGTCAATTCTGAACCGATTTGATACGTGGTGTCGTCGATGAGCTACGCACGTAGCTGCGCCAAAGTAAAATTACCGGTTTCTCGAAGGCCAGCGAAAGTATCCGAAGGCTCGATGATCGCCGCAGAGGTTGACTCACCTCCCGTCAGCTAGGGAATCACCCGCGCGTCGGGTTCTTTGGACGAGGCCGAAGACCTGCACGGCGGCTGACTTTCCCTTCAGAACATGAAATCCCCGGTCGATGAGTCCGGGCGGTCGAGACACCAGGGCGTCGACGCACTGCTGGGTGAGAAGGATACCGTCGCCGGTGGTCTTGGTAAGTTGCTCGACGCGTGCTGCGACGTTGACCGCGTCACCGATGAGAGTGAACTCCAACCTGCCCCCGCCGCCGATGGTGCCGGCGATCACCGCCCCGGTGTTGATGCCGACGGCGATGCGAAGCTCCCCGCCGAACCGTTCGGCGACCAGACGATGAATCAGCACAGCGGCTCTGACTGCGGCGTCGGCATGATCGACAAGGTCGTTGGGGGCGCCGAACACGGCCAGCGCCCCGTCGCCAAGGAACTTGTTGACGTGCCCGCCAGCTTCGACGACTGCAGGCACCACGATCTCGAACAAGGCGTTGAGCCGTGACACCGCGTCCTCCGCGGTATGGGCCTCGGCGAACGGGGTGAAATCGCGGATGTCGATGAACATCACCGTCACCTCGCGGCGCTCGCCGGTGAACACGTCATCACCCTGCTCAAGCAGCCTCGCCGCGAGGGCGGGGTCGACGTAGGTGCCGAACGCCGCCTGAAGTCGTTGCCGCTCAGCCAAACCCGCCTGCATCCGGTTAAACGACGCCGCCAGCGCGCCCAGGTCGTCGTCTTGAACCACCGGCAGCCGTTGGCTGTAATCCCCGGCCCCCACTCGCACAGTTGCCTCGGCGAGGTCGCGAATAGGACGAAGCGAGGGCAAGACAATGACGCTCACGGCGTTCGATGCCCCGACGCCGAGCGTCAAGGCGGCACCAATCACGACGAAAAGAAGGGGAACCTTGCCGGCCCGATCAAGCACGACGGCTCCCAGCATTGCGCTCAGGACAGAGAACGCGAACACCGAGGCCAGCATCGACAGGTTCAACCACGCGGCAAAAGTCGGGTGAGAACGGGGAAGGGAGTCGCCTACTCCGGTGTTTCCGGCAAGGGCAGCCCTGGCTGGCCGCAGTGCTCCTTCCACAAAGGTGTGCGCACCGATCATATTTTCGGCAATTCCAACGACCACGCCCAAAATCCCGTATTGGACTAGCCGCCCCTCACTCGCCCTTGCTATCACGCCGACAACCACAACAAGCAGTGCGGCCACAACCGGCCAAACCACCAACCCTCGAACAGCCGCTGCACGAGTCCAGGCGTACGTGTCTTCTAGAGCCGCCGCACGATCAACCTCATCGCCTGCCGCCCACCGTTGCGCAAGCCGGAACCGTCGGCTATCGGGAAGAATTACCACATACGCCAACGCCGCCACCGCGACGCCGGTGACAGCGGCGGCCTCCACGTAGTGACTCGACTTTTCGAACGCGACAACGACGAACGATAAGAGCAGGGAGACCGACACTATCGAGGCGAAAAAGACTGCGCAGATCACCCACGAGTACCTAGGCCCGTACCGCTCCCACGCCCACTGCCAGATGCGATCCATGACGGGAGCCTAGACAACAAGTCACCTTGCCATCCGAGTTTGAATGCAGCATCTATATTGCGCCGGCGGACGGCTGGGAGTAGCAGAACTAATCACTTTTGAAATGAAAATGGAGTAGTCGATTACTCACGCCAGCACCGGGGCTGCGGCCACATAATCGTCACGTCTCCGAGCAAAGGTGGCCTGATGTCCGCACCCCAGTCCCCGCCGGTGGAAACCTGCGACGTGTGCATCGTTGGAGCCGGCATCGCCGGGCTCAACGCCTTGTTCGCCGCAAGCAGATACCTGTCGCGGGACCAAAAGGTGATCCTGATCGACCGTCGGGCGCGCGCAGGCGGCATGTGGGTAGACGTGTACTCCTATGTGCGCCTGCATCAGCCGCACCCCATGTTCACCGCGGGCAACATCACGTGGACCCTCGGCAAGGATCGCGCGCACCTGGCGACCAAAAGCGAGGTGCTCGACCATTTTCAACACTGCGTCGACGTGATAAGGGAGCGCGTGCAAGTCAACGAGTACTTCGGCTGGAACTTCGAGTCGGAGGAAGAAGCGAACGGCATTGTGCGGGTCACCTGTAGAGCTGCCGACGGCCGGATGCTCGTCGTCGAGGCCACGCGGTTAATCAAGGCCTCTGGCCTAGCAGTCACGCCAAACGAACCGCTCGCCATCTCCAGCAAACGCGTTCATTCGGTGTCGCCCGACTCGTGCGACCTCCGGGCGGGCGACATCAGCGAAAGCGACGCGCCGGTGTGGATCATCGGCGGCGGAAAAACCGCCATGGACACCGCACACGCACTGATCACCACATACCCCGGTCGCCAGATAAACCTCGTGGCCGGGCGAGGAACGTTCTTCTCCAGCCGCGACAACCTGCTGCCAAGCGGCGCCCGGCGGTGGTGGAAGGGCACACCGCTCACCACGGTCGCCGCAGAGATGGGGCGACGTTTCGATGGCACCAACGAATCAGAGGTCCAAGCTTGGTACCGCGCCACCTACGGCACGTTCTTGACCCCCCAGGCGGACAACTTCGTGTTGGGAGTGCTGTCGGAGGCCGAGAACCACAGGATCTCCGCCGGCCTCAACGATGTCGTCATGGACTATCTCGAGGATGCAGTCGATCGCAATGGCACGACCGAGTTGGTGTTCCGCAGCGGATCGACGAACACGATCCAACCGGGAAGCTGGGTCGTCAACTGCACCGGCTACGTCGGACTCACCGGCGAATACCCGTACGAGCCGTACGTTTCGCCTAGCGGCGCGGTCGTTTCGATCAACATGCGCTCGGCCATGCTGCACTTACCCGCGTTCGCGGGGTACTTCCTGGGCCACCTACTGTTCTTGGACAAGATCAGAGACATCCCGCTCTACGAAGTCGACTGGCAACAACTGAGGCACAAGTCGGCGGTAGCATTTCCCTATGTGCTCTTCGCGCTCGTCCAGCACAACCTCAGCCTTATCTACGACAGCGTCCCCCGTCGCGTGTTCAACGAAAACGGACTCGATTTCGATAGGTGGTACCCGCTACCGCGTCGCTTGCCTGGCTTGACCCGGTTCGTGCTCACACACCGCCGAGAACGCGAACGCCAGCGTCGTGTCCTTGACGCAGTCCGGGAGCGTTTCGATATCCGCTGCGGTCCGCTCAGCGACGAATACGCGACCAGCGTCGCAACGTAACCTGGCAAGCGTTCAGCACCTTCCAAAACCGGCCGAGTCAAACACCAATTGCGGCCTCTCAGAACTAGGGAATTGGCTGGAGAGTGCCGGTGTAGGGGTTGCCCTGGCGGATTCGCGTTGCGGTCCGGTTGAAGCGGGTGTAGCGCGTCGTCGAACCAGCGACCGGATTGGCCCGGCCAACAGACAGGTTGGCCCTTAGCTTAGCGTTCGAATGAAGGGAGTCGACGAGAGACAACGAGACATCGTTAGTGCTGGTCATATGTCGTCCAGAGGTGTTGCAAGACAACGCGACTCACATGGCGCCGAAACGGCCTGCAGCGCAATGGCTGGCGGCCCCAGTCGCGCCTAGATCCGCGCGACCCATCCACCCAGAGATGCCCAGGGCGGCTACGTTGGCAGCTCCCAGCACCCGAATCAGGCTTTCGACATAGCTTTTAGCGCTTTTTGACCAGTCCGCCCGGTGGGTGTTCGTCAACGTCGTTGAGGATCAGCTCGCGCACGGCGCGACGCGGTCCGTACGGCCGCAGCATGGTGCTGGCCGGCCGTGGACGCACGTGCTGCGGCCACCAGAACCAGCGCCCAAGCAAGGTGGCCAGCGACGGTGTCATGAACGACCGCACGATCAAGGTGTCGAACAACAGACCCAGCGCGATTGTCGTACCCACCTGGGCCATCACCCGCAGCGGGCTGAACATGAACGTGGCCATGGTGGCGGCGAACACCAGACCGGCGGCGGTCACCACCGAGCCCGACCCGGCCATCGCGCGGATCGTCCCCGTCTTGAGCCCGGCGTGGATTTCCTCCTTGAACCGCGATATCAGCAGCAGGTTATAGTCCGAGCCGACCGCTAGCAGCAGGATGACCGCCATCGCCAGCACCATCCAGTGCAACTTGATGCCCAGGATGTACTGCCAGAGGAGCACGGAGAGTCCGAACGAGGCGCCCAGCGACAGCAATACCGTGCCGACGATCACGCAGGCGGCCACGACGCTTCGGGTGATCACCAGCATGATGATGAAAATCAGTGTCGCCGCAGAGATTCCGGCGATCATCAGGTCGAAGTTCGAGCCGTCGTGCATGTCTCTATACGTTGCGGCGGTACCGCCGAGGTAGACGTTGGCGCCCTCCCAGGGCGTGCCCTTGATCGCCTCGTGTACGGCCTGCTTGATCGGTTCGATGTGGCTGATGCCTTCAGGAGTTGCCGGGTCGCCTTCATGCGAGATGATCAACCGGACAGCGTGTCCGTCCGGCGAGATGAATTGTTTGAGACCCCGGGCAAAATCCGGGCTCTTGAATGCTTCCGGCGGAAGGTAGAATGTGTCGTCGTTCTTCGCTTTATCGAAGGCATCGCCCTGGGCGGTGGCGTTGTCGGCCTGCGCTCTCGCCTGCTCGTTGAGACCCGTAGTGGTCGCGTAGTTCGACATGATGGTGTCGAGGTTGCGCTGCTGGCTCGCGATCTGGGGGGGTATCAGCGCCACGAGCTTGGGCTGAATCGCGTCCAGCTTGTCCAGATTCGCGCTCAGGTTCTGAATGTTCTCCGCCACCTGGTCGATGCCATCGAGCGCATCGAAGATGGACCGTAGCGTCCAGCAAATCGGAACGTCGTAGCAGTGTTTTTCCCAGTAGAAGTAGGCACGAATCGGCCGGAAGAAGTCGTCGAAGTTGGCGATCTCGTCGCGCAACTGCTCGGTGATCTGCACGGTCTGTTTGGTGAGCTTGGTGGTTTCGTGTGTCGTGTTGCTGAGGTCCTGGGTGACCTGCATCTGCTGATGCAGCAATGCCATCGTCTTGCGCAGCTCGTCGGCCTGGTTCAGCAGGTTTTGCGCCTGCGTGTCCTGATAGTGCTGGGTCTGCAGCCGCCCTGCGGCTTGTGCACCCATCTGAAAACCGAGGGTGCTGTGGTCGAGCGGCGTTCCCAGCGGCCGGGTGATGGTCTGCACCCGGCCGATACCGGGGATGTGGAAGACCGCCTTGGCGACCTTGTCCAGGACGATGAAATCGGCCGGGTTACGAAGGTCGTGATCGGTCTCGATCATCAGCAGCTCAGGGTTGAGCCGAGCCTGGTTGAAATGCCGGTCGGCCGCCGCATACCCGACATTGGCCGGGGTGTCTTGCGGCAGGAAGTGGCGGGTGTCGTAGTCCGTCTTGTAGCCGGGCAGAGCGAGCAGACCGACTAGTGCGATGGCGATGGTCACCGCGAGAACTGGTAGGGGCCAGCGGACGATGGCGGTGCCGATGCGTCGCCAGCCCTGGGTCTGCAGCTTTCGCTTCGGGTCGAGCAGCTTGAAGAACGATGCCACGGTCAGGATCGCCGGTGCCAGAGTCAAGGCCGCGAGGACCGCGACCAGCATGCCGACGGCGCAGGGTATGCCGAGTGACGAAAAATAGGGCAACCGACAGAAGCTCAGGCAGTACATCGCGCCGGCGATGGTCAGTCCCGACCCCAGCACGACGTGAGCGGTGCTGTGGTACATCGTGTAGAAGGCTTGTTCACGCGTCTCGCCCAGACCGCGGGCCTCGTGGTAGCGGCCGACCACGAAGATCGCGTAGTCCGTTCCGGCGGCGATCGCCATCAGCACCAGCATGTTATTGGCGAACGTCGAAAGCCCCATGACGCCGTAGTTTCCGAGCGTCGCGACGACACCGCGAGCGGCGAGCAACTCGACGAAGACCATGACCAGCATGATCAGCATGGTGATCACCGACCGGTAGACGAACAGCAGCATCACGATAATCACTGCGAACGTGACGAGAGTGACCAGCAGGACGCCTTTCTGACCCGCGTGGGACTGGTCGGCAAACAGCGGACCCGCCCCGGTGACGTAGGCCTTGATCCCCGGCGGCGCGGGCACCGAGTCGACGATCTTGCGGACGGCATCCGTGGATTCGCCGGACTCGGCGCTGCCCATGTTGCCGGCGAGGTAGACCTGGACGTACGCGGCCTTTTGATCGTGGCTCTGGGAGCCCGCGGCGGTCAGCGGATCACTCCAGAAGTCCTGGATGTGCTGAACGTGTTTCGTGTCTTGCTCGAGTCGCTTGACGATCTCGTCGTAATAGCGGTGTGCCTCCGCCCCCAGCGGCTTGTCGCCCTCCAGCAGGATCATCGCCGAGCTGTCCGAACTGAACTCTTTGAACGTCGATCCGACGCGCATCATCGACTGGAACGACACCGCGTCTCTAGGGCTCTGCGACACCGATTGCTTTTTGGAGACGACCTCCAATTGCGGGGAGATGGTGTTGGTGACGAAGACGATGCCCAGCCAGATCAAGACGATCGGCAGCGCAAGGCGATGGATCATCCGCGGCAGGAACGGCGGGATCAGCGGTTGATCAACGCGCGGCGCAGCCTCGGTGGTCTCGCTCACGCGGACTTGTCCAGGCAATAGACGAAGGCATTGACTGTTTCGTTGGCGGGCGACTGGTTAGCACCCTTGATCACCTGACCGCGCCCGTCGTGGTTGTCCACGACGAATTGGCAGGCGATCCAACTGCCGTCTCCTTGCGCTATCAAGTTGGCCGGGATCCCAGGCTTTGTCGACTTCAACACCGTGTTCCAGGGCAAGGGGACGTTGAGGGCCTGCTGCGGATGGGAGTTCTCGTCGAGGTAGTTGATGGTTGCCGTGCTGCCCGGTGACCCCCAGACCTCGAGCGTGATGGTCTTGGCGTTGAACTGGTCGAGGACGTCACCGGATGAGCCACCACCGAACGAACCTTTGTGAACGCCGAAGACGCCGTGCAGCCGGTGGACGACGAATCCCGATAGCGCGACCACAGCCACGATGGTGAGCGTTAGCCAGAAACGGCTTAGCAGCCCCTTCTTCTTGGCGCGCTGTGGGCCGGGTTTTTCCTCGGCGCTTGGGGGAACCTTAGGATCTAGCGACTCTGTCCTTGGCTCGGTGGTCGTCATGGGCACTTTCCTAACCAGGGGCGAAGGCTACTCAACTAGTTAGCTTAGGCGTAACCTTAGCCTCTCTAACCTACACCGAGATGGTCCGGGCTTCACATCCTGAGCTGAGCCATCCGCGAGCTCAGACACTCCCCTGGACCGTCGCTGCTTCACCAACGACAACTTGTGAAACACAAGTGCGGCGAAACTACAGTATCCACTGCTCGTTCATAATTCGCGCTTGTAGCCATAGTTCTTGGTTCGGCTGCGCTCACGCGCAGCCGCCTGCCTGTCCGGCGTCCTTCCGATGCGGGTTGCCTGTGGAACTCCGGGTTCGACGCTATTGAGCAGGCCACCCTAGGCGCATCAGGGACCGTTTTGTGTTCGGGTAGGGATGCTGAGAGTGCCTTTTGCGCAAAAGACTTCGGCCTCGACGGGACGAGAGGGACAACGCTTCACGTGAAGCGCCGTCGTGCGGTGTGGGGTGGCCTCACCCGCCCGCCAGTTGTTGCGCCAACGCCCACGCCATCTGCGCCAGGCCACGGTATCGGTCCCGGATCTCGGATCTGCCGGCCCGGGAGTCGGCTGCATTGCCGTCGAGCCCGCGCCGCCACACGCCGGCGGTGATGGAGGCAAGGCGGAACAGGGAAAACACGATGAAGGCGTCAAGCGAGCGAGGTGGCTCTCGGTCGGCATGCCGACAGTAACTCGCGACGAACGCTTGCTCGTCGGGAATGCCGGTGCCGGTCAGGTCCTCGCCCGCCACACCGCTCGTGCCGCTGAAGCCCGGCGGAAGATGGTAGGTCAGACAGGTGTAGCCAAGGTCGGCCAACGGATGGCCGATAGTCGCCAGCTCCCAGTCCAGTACTGCAACGATCCGGGGCTCGGTCGGATGGATCAGGACGTTACCCAAGCGATAGTCGCCGTGCGCGATGCACGCCGGTTCGTCGTCTGGTGGCAGGTGTTCTGGCAGCCACTGCGCCAACAGGTCCATCGCCGGCATGTCCTCCACGCGCGCGGCCTGCCACTGCCGCGTCCACAGCGCCACCTGCCGTTGCAGATAACCCTCTGGCCTGCCGAACCCCTCGAGTCCTACCGCACGCCAGTCCACGCGGTGCAGCGCCGCAAGGACGCGTGCGAGGTCCTCGTAAAGCGCCGCGCGGTGCGTCGGAGTACTCTCGGGCAAGGCTGGGTCGTGAAAGATGCGTCCGGGGACGTAATCCATGATGAAAAACGTTGTGCCGATGACGGATTCGTCATCGCACAACAGCCGCATGCCTGGCACCGGCACATCGGTATCACGCAACGCCGACATGACGCGATGTTCACGCTCCACCTCATGCGCTCTGGGCAGCAACTTGCCCGGTGGCTTCTTGCGAAGCACGTACTCACCACCGTCGGTTTGCAGGTGAAACGTCGGGTTGCTCTGTCCGCCTTGAAACTGGCGAACCTTCAGTTGACCGTCGAAGCCGGGAAGCTGCCCGCGCAGGTGCCGTGCGAGGGCGGTCTCATCGAAGCGGTGCGCCGGTAGCACCGGCACAAGTTCTGCCACACCGTCCATCGGCGCAACGTTACTTGCGTGCTCCCGACGCTCCGTGGAAATCGGCCGTCTGCGACGTCGGAGCGCGGACCTCTGCTACGCCCAACTCCCTCATCCAGGAAGTGTCAAGCATCAGCAGAGGTCATACAGCGAGGATCCAAGCGACGCCCGAGCGCGATAACCGGCACTCGACATTCGTGGCCACAGAGTGGTAGCAGAGAGGTATGCCCAAGCCGCAACTTATGCCTCGGAGCCTCAGTTCCCGCTCGAACACGAAGAGCCACGATGCGTTGACTGCGCTGCGACATCAGCGGTTTACCGACCTAGAGAAGGAGCTCACCGACTTTCGGAACGGCTACGACGAGCAGCTGCACCGCTTATTGACGGGATCGGACGCGAAGTAGGCTGCCGCGATTCGCAACGACGCCCGCCGCGCGTTCGACGCCAGTCTCGCCACAACCATCGGGCAACCCGACCGAATGGGCGAAGCGAACGCCAGCACACGGCGGCGCAAGATGGAAGAGGCTCTACGCCGCGACGTGAAATGCTATTCCGAAATTCAGGATCTACAAAGAAAATTCAGCGAAAACTGGGCAGCGATCGTCACCAAGAATCCAGCGCGCAGTAACGCATTCGTCGTGCATCCCGGCGAATGGACCCCAACCGTCGACCTCATAGATACGCAGACGTTCGGGCCGCCCTTCGACCTTGTCTTCGCAAACGCCGAAGGTCTTGCGCTGAACCAAGACGGGAACCAGGGGATCAGTGATGATTCGTCATCGGTGGATGCGACCCTGGGTTTCATTGATAACGACATCACCGTCAGTGGGTCAAACACGTGGGATGAGGCAAGCAATTTGGTGATCGGGGTCTCTGACCTCGCCCTCGGGGTCAGATACACCGCACCCACGGCTGGTTCCCTCAACATCGGGTTCACCATGAGCAACCTGTACAGCCGACTCCACGGCACCCTGACAAATCACTGGGGATTTTCGAGTGGGGATCTTCTCATCACGCACTCGGTCGAAGGCTTCGTCGCGCGAGCGGGGACGCCCGTCGATATGGCAGGGTTTCAAGAGGTGACGCGGGTGGGATGGATGGATCCTAGCGGGGATGACGCGACCTTCAACGCGCCCGAGATTCCTTCGGGACCAATAACTTTCACGGTCAAAGTGGACGGCCCACCGCTTGCAGCGGGCGAACAGGTGGAGGTACTGGCCGGCTGCAATACAGGTGTTCTGTCCCATATCGACAACATGGGTTTCGTCGCGAACGCCACAGTGTGGTGGCAACTCGAATCGGTGCAGGTGTTTCTCACCGATTGAGCCCGTAAGCCATCATCGACCCCGCGGTTGCGCTCCCGGGCTATCAATCGATACCGGGATTTGAGGCAGCGGACTCACCCGGCGTATGCCAGCTCGCACACCAAACGCCGGCGACCACCAGTACGGCGCGACCGACGTAACTCCAACAACGCCGGCCGCATTCGTCGTCGACCGTGACCCAGTTAAGCGGCTCCCCCAGCCGCCTCCGAGGTGGCGCGGGGCGGGGCTCGGGATAGCGCGCCCGCGCAGGTGCCGGCGTTTCGCGTGGATGGTCAATGAATGCGAGCACTGCCGCCCAGGCCGATTTCGAGGACGCTGCCGGTGACGACGCCGGGGTCTGTCACCAGATAGAGGAGTCCTCGGCTGACGTCTTCGGGCTCAATCCATGGTTGGGGAATGGGATTCGCCTTCATCATCCGCCGGACCAAGTCGTCGGGGACGTCGTCGCCGCCCGCGGGCTGCACCATCGGCGTGTGCGTCGTCGTCGGACAGATGACGTTGACGGTGATGCCCTCCTTGGCGACCTCGAGAGCCAAGGACTTCGCGAGCCCGATGACTCCCCACTTAGTGGCGTTGTACGCCCCCAGTTCCGGGATGCCCATTCGGCCACCCATCGACGAGGTGACGACGACCCGGCCGAACCGCTGACGTCGCATCACGGGTACCGCGGCGCGCAGAGTGTGGAACACGCCCGTCAAATTGGTGTCCACAAGCTGGTGCCAAACCTCGTCGGTGACCTCGTCGAGCGGACCGGTGCTGACCACCCCGGCGTTAGCCACCAGGACGTCGAGACTCCCCAAGCTGCGCACGGTTTCCTCGACTGCGGCATTCACTGCGGCGACGTCGCGCACGTCCGTCGCGATCGGCAGGCAGAGGACACCGAGTTCCTCGACCTCTTTGGCCGTCGCGCGAAGGTCGTGCTCGGTGCCGAGTGGATACGTCAGATTCATCGGACGGGGCGCGTCGGCGAGGACGACGTTGGCACCCTCGGCGGCTAGCGCCAGGGCGTGCGCGCGACCCTGCCCTCGCGCTCCCCCGGTGATGAACGCGACCCGGCCATCCAACGCACCCATGAACACGCAGCCTAACTAAGCAGGGTCGACGAAGATCGGCGGCTCCCTCGACATTCCAGCCACCACGGCGGCAATCTGGTTGGGCTTTCCGATCAGTCCGGTCTGCAGCTCGGATTCGCGCGCCAGCGCGGCGGCGGCGTCGTCACTGACCCAAGTCTCGTCGTAGAGACGCTTGGCGGCGCGGACGGCATCTGGAGATTTCTGCGAGATCTCTTCTGCCAGTGCCAGCGCCGAGGCCAGCGGATCGTCACTGGTTCGAGTGACCAGCCCAAGCGCCAAAGCTTCGGTGCCAGAAACGATTCGGCCGCTGAACGTCAGCTCCTTGGCAATGTCGATACGCAAGAGTCGCGGGAGTGTCTGTGTGATGCCCATGTCCGGAACGAGGCCCCACTTGACCTCCATGATGGACAGCTTCGCGTCGTGCGCCGCGATGCGGATGTCAGCGCCCAGCGCGATCTGCAGACCGCCCCCGAAGCAATTCCCGTGGATCGCAGCGATCACCGGTGCCGGCACCAAGGACCAGTCGTAGGCCACGCGCTGAGCGTTGTTGGCCAGCCGGTCGCCGTCGCGTTCGAGCAAGACGCCGGTGCCGCCCTGCCCGGACATGATGCTGGCAACGTCCAGGCCCGAGCAGAAGCTCTTCCCCTCGCCGTGCAGGACGACCGCGCGGACCGAGTTGTCTTCTGCCAATCCCGCAGCGGCATCCGTCAAACCCTCGAACATGGCTCGGTCAAGCGCGTTGTGCTTGTCGGTGCGCACCATCGTCACGGTCGCCACGCCACCGGCACCTACGTGCACGCGAACTCTGTCTTCGCTCATACGTGGGAACTTACCGCGGCGTCGAATCGGTGCTCTCGACGTCCGAGGACAGAGTCGGGTAGCACGATGGCATCAGCCGAGACCTATACACCTACAAAAGTGGGCTGTTCAGAGTCTATTGGCGGTTGACGTTTCAGCTCGGACACCAGCCGCCGCGGCCCGCGCATACCTCTGCTCAGCCACGCTCAACTCCTTAATCGAAGGAGTGTCAAGGATCAAGCGAAGTAGCTGTCAAGCATCAACCGAAGACGAAATACGCCCTCTGACGTGGGGCTGACGTGGGCCTGATGAGACGTTACTCGAACCCCGTGTACTAGGGGGAACGGCTCCGCCAGGTGGTCGAGTTAGCCGAGCAATCAGCGGACATGCGGGTCACAAGGCCTACCCCCCTGCCTAAGATGCGGAGGCTCGACCGTCGGCTGCCTGCTGAAATTATCGCCGAACTGGTTCAGGCATATCGCGACGGGACTGGGACGCCCGAGGGACTGCTGCAGCGCTATGACTTGAGCCAAGGCGTGTAGCGATGCGTCGGCAAGGACTTACCGACCATGACGCAGCAACGGCTGCCAAGCTGTATCGCAGCGGGTGCAACCCTTGCCCAACTTAGTAAGCAGTTCGACGTCTCCTACAGCGCTGTTCGCCGAGCACTCGTTTCAGCCGGCGCGGTACTGCGGCCGCGCGGTGGGAGCAAGCCACGGAGTTAGTAGTCCTGCTCGTCGGATCCCGTTCGAGCTGACGTGAACAGCAACGACGTCATGGGTAATCGTCTTTCCATGACGCACCCTTATGCCGATGACGACCGCTCTCGGTGAGGTCGATTTCGACCAGATCCGCGCGAAGTCGGTTCGCGGACCTGGGCAGCGATGTACCTCGCTCCCGGACGGCCTCGGTTGTTGGGATCCGCCCCGCGACGCTTTAGTGTCCGCGCTTGCTCGGCGGGGCCCCAGTCCAGCGAATGTGCGCGCGAGTGAATGCCGCTGTCTCCGAGTATCCGAGCCGCCTGGCGGTCTCCTCGACGGTCAGACCGGAATCGAGCATCTCGGCTGCAAGCGTGGAGCGGACCTCGTCGAGCAGTACCCGAAAGCTGGTGCCTTCCGCCAAGAGTTTGCGGTGCAGGGTGCGTTCTGTGATGCACAACTTCGCGGCGATCTCTGCCATCGACGGAATTGTGCTGGAGTCCTGGATGATTCGAGTTCTGACCGATGCAGACAGGCCCTGTCTCACCAACCGCCGATTCAGCAGGTCTTCGCATTGGCGGATGCACATCGCGGCGGTCTGGACGTCGGCAACCGGCATCGGACGCTCGATCAACTCCGCGGACAGTATCAGCGCGTTGCGATTTGATGATTCAACCGCCAGGTCCAGACCTTCGGCCTCGACAACCTCGACCGGAAGCGCCGCATCGGTGAGTTGGACTCGCATTGTCATCGGACCGTCGACTGGCCCCAGCAGTGTCGGCAGTAGCCGCATGAGCATTGCGAGATCGCGCTCGAGCATGAAATGGCGGACGTCGGCCGGCACCGCGGTGGTATCGAACTCAAGAATCACCTCCGTGTCGCTCACCTGCGGCCCGGTGACCGTGAAATAACTCGGCGTCAGTCCGATATACCTGCACGCGACTCGGATGGCATCGCCGAACGTCGGGCTGGCCATCATCGCGTAGCCCAGGATGCCGGTGTCGGCCAGTGTGGACAGCGATCCGGCTTCCTTGCCGAGGCCCGGCCGGTCACCGAGGCGGCTGATGACATTGCGGATGATCGTCAACTCCTGCTCGGCACGTACCGCGGTCGTGGCGTCGCCGAGGTCTGCTACCGACAAGCCCGAACCGGACAGGCAGTGCGCTTCGTCCATCCCGTGGCGGACGGCCGTGGCGACGATGTGCCGGCTGGCGGCTACCGAGCGCGCTACATCGAATGACGCCAGCCGACCCACCATTTGTCCGAAAATATCAAAGAACTGTCTGGTTGTGTCATTCCGGGCGGCGCTCCGCGGCTTTAGCGTCGGGTTATGGCCATTGACCTCATGCGCCCGCCACCGCGGGCCGTTCTGTCTGCCGTCCGCGGCACCGTCACGGATCTGGTCACCCCGACCCTGGCCGGTGTCTGGCAGGACCTACGCCGGCCAAGTGCCCGCTCTGCGTCGGCTGCGGTGCCGCGGACTTCATTCGATCCAAGGCTGCCGGAAAACATCGCTGACCCCTATCGGGCGCTTGCCCGGATTCGCCAGCACCCCGCCGTCGTCAATGAGGAACTCGGTGTGTGGATGATGAGCCGCTATCACGATGTTCACGCGGCAGTTCGCGACAACGAGACGTTCACGTCCCGCGACGGAGTCGCGCTGCGTTCGGTCGCGCTGAAGATCGTCGTCTTCGCCGATCCGCCGGATCACACCCGGCTGCGCAAGATCGCGGTCCCGCTTTTCATCAAGCGGGCGGTGCGCGACCTCGAGTCGGATATAACCGAACTCGCCGCCGACGGGATCGCCCCCCTGCGCAGCGGTGAAGTCGTCGACATGGTGCCCAGTCTCACCATTCCACTGCCGATCAACGTCATCGCCACCATGCTCGGCATCCCGCGGGATCAGTGGCCGGGTTTCCGGGCCGTCTCCGAGCACTTCGCGGGCCTCCTCGGCCCGAGCTCGGCTGCCGAGATGATCGGTCTGATCGGTTCGGCCGTGCCGGCCTACGTCCGGTTCCGCAGCTTCATCGAAGCCGAAATGCGAAGCCGGGCAGTCGAACCGGCGCAGGATCTGATCACCCGCTTCCAGCAGGCTGAGGCCGCCGGCGAGCTCTCCGACAGCGAGGCCTTCGTGTACGCGTTGCTGCTGCTGGTCGCCGGAAACGAAACCACCACGAACCTGCTCGGCATTCTGCTGATGAAACTCGCCCAGGACCCGGAACTCTTCGCCGAACTCCAGGCCGACCGCAGTCTGGTGCCGGGCGCCGTCGAGGAAGCCGCCCGATGGGGCTCGCCGATACAGTGGGTGACCCGGACGCTCACCGCCGATCACGAGATCGGCGGCGCGGTGATACCGCAGGGCGGCAGGGTGATGCTGTTCTATTCGGGCGCTAACCGTGACCCCGCCAAGTTCGATGATCCGGACCGTTTCAATGTCCGCCGCGACACCAACGGCCACGTCGCCTTTGGCCACGGACTGCACTTCTGCCTCGGCGCCCATCTGGCGCGTCTCGAGGTGATCACCGCCATCAACCGCCTGCTCGACGAGGTCAGCGGCCTGGAACTCGCCGGACCCGTCCGCTGGTCCACCAACCCGTCGCTACGGGGTCCGGTGTCGCTGCCGATCCGGGTCCGCCGGGCATCATGAGAACGGGCCGACGCGCCGTACTCTTATCACCAACGCTGGCGCGGGCAGGACGACGTCCCCACCGACTGGGGTCGCTGCGTGCTCACCATCAGCGTGTTCGACGGTGCCCACCGCGGCCACCTCGAACTGATCTCACGCGCAGTCAAAGCCGGCCGGTCACGGGATGCGCCCACGGTGCTGATGACGGGATCGAACCAGCGACAATGCTAACGGCGTCGGTCGACACGATCATTGATAACCGGTGTTACCCATGATCGACTGCCGAGTCCTTGTTTGTTTGCGCCTTTGGACAACACTCGGCAGCTGGACGAAGGCCACGCGAGAGCCCGCCAAGCACCCGGAGCCTCATCCCGCAGGGGCTCGAGTAAGCGCGTCAAGGTGTCCCCGACGTGGGGCTGACGTGGGGCGGGCGGGGCTCGAACCCGCGACCAACGGATAATGAGTCCCCAGGCAGCGCTTCGGCGACCAGGCGGAATAATGCGCTCCAGGGCGCGTATCCCTCTCTAAGACAACGGATCCGACCGTAGGGTCGACCGAGCTTCGGTATTACGGATACCCCTATCCCTATCCGCCGTTTTGGGATTGATTGTGAATGCAGTCCCGGTAGGCTTCCATGCACTGCGCGACAGCGTCGGGCGGCACATACCGTTCCCCGTAGATGCCTATTTGCACACTGCCCGACATGCAGGCCTGCTTTTGGCTGTCGCAGCTCGTCGTCGGCGCGTCCTGCGGCGACAGAATCGGGGCCATCGGGTGGGCAATTTCCCCCGCACTTACACAGGACGTTATCGCCGGCTCGGCCGCCGCGGGGGTGGCCAAGACGCCGGCGATCGGGCAAAACAAGATTGTTGCCAGCGCTAGGCGGGCGACGAATATCGAAGACATCGAGGGCTCCTCACGTCAGAGCTTCAGAAATTAACGCCCGAAGTTACGTTTTGCGTAGGGCATTAGGACGCACGCGTCAGGGCAATAAGTCCCTATGGGGAGAACCTTCACGGGCCGAACATGAGCTCCATGCTCCGCGCATCATGCGTCGCTGCGGCCATCGTCCTGGCCGCCTTCGGTGCGGCTCCGCCAGCCGCCGCCGATCCGCCGGCCGACCTGATGAAAATGCTGCCGGCGGGGTACGGCAGCAACTCGTGCAAACCGGCCGATTCAAAGGGCGCGCTGGCCACCGTGAACTGTCGGGACAATTCCCTGCCCGGCGGCCCGACGTACGCAACCTACTGGCTGTTCGGCGACTACAGCGGGATGCAAGACGCATTCACGGCTCAGTTGAAAAGTCCGACGTGGGCGCCCGCGACATGCCCCGGCATGCACTCGTCTGACGCAACCGCCGTGGTGGGCTCGAACGGTAAGCAGTACGGCCTCATCGCTTGCGGGCGCGGGACGGGCACCGACTGGCAAGTCAGAGATGGGGCCGTCGCGTGGACGCGAGATGCCGACCACTTCCTTGGGGTGGCCTACGTCGGGTATCAAGGCCAGGCGTATCCGGCCAGCCTGTTCGATTGGGTCAGAGCGCAGGAGATCCAGAGGGACTGCGCAGCCTCCGGTGGCACGTACAGCGCCTGGAGCGGTGACGCCGAAATCCATTACTCAGAGTGTTGCTTCGAAGACACCAACCACAAGAAGGTCTGCGACGAGTACGTCGATGGCACGTATCAGGGGCGCCCGCCGGGATGACCGATTACCGAGTACCGGACAGTGTTTGCGGCGTGCCGGGGAATGTGGCGACCGTGGCGCGGTCGCGCATCGGCACCTGTCTGCTGATCCAAGTCACGGTGTTGGCGCTTGCAGCCTGCAGTTCCGCGCCAAGGACAACTTCGACGACAACGACAACCAGTTCCCCAACATCGGCCCCACTGTCCATTGGCCCGAAACCATCGCGGCCGGCGCTGTTCTACGCAAAGGCCGGTGCGCTGTACGTAAGCGATCCGGCGGGCTCCCCGGGCCGCAAGCTCACCAACGGGCCAGCGGACACCCAGCCGGCACCGTCCCCCGACGGTGCGCACCTGGCGTACGCGCACAAGGCGAATGCCTCCGATGAGGGCAGCGAGGTGTGGGTGCTCGACCTGTCGCCGCAGGGCGCAGTCGTCGGGACGCCGCGGCGGCTCGTCGGCGAACATGAGCTTCCGGCACCTGTCGAGATGCTCCCGCGAAAGTTCACGAGCCCGCGCTGGTCGCCGACCGGTGAAAAGGTTGCTTTTCTCGAGCTCGAAGAGGGCGGCGGCCTCCTTTTCGTAGTGGATGCCCACACCGGCGCGGTGCCACGTTCTCAACCACTGCTGTTCGCCAAGTCGTTCGCATGGGCGCCGGACGGAAAGCACATAGCGTGGGTGGGCGGACGCAGCGATGTGCGTCCCGTCGCTGTCAACGTGTTCACCGTCGGCGGTGGCTCCACCCCTGTTGTCAACGACACCAACGCCTTTGGTGTGACGTATGGCCACGACGGCCAGAGCGTTCTGTTCGCCAACGGTGACGCATCCGGGATGGTCTCTGCTGAAACCCCTTTCGCGATCAGCGAGGGGGGCATCTATTCGGTCGTTACCCCGGATGGGGGCCCCGCCGACCCACCTGGCACTCCCAAGCCGTTGGTGACCGGGCAGGCATACTACGGAGACGTCGCGGCGCTGGCCTCCGGGGCGGTGGCCTTCACAGCAGCCGATGCGACCAGTGCGTCGAAGAAACTGCGATTGCTCAAGGATCCATCGGAGCAGTCAGCAACAACCATCGGCGACGTTGCGACCGACCCGCCGGGACCGGCGTGGGGCCCGGGTGACATCGTTGCTTTCCTGGACACATCGCCTGGACGGCGCCTTGTCGTTCTGGGTCCACACGACAGCACGCCCAAACAGGTTGACACCGAGGTGGATTCGTTCTCATGGTCTGCCTAGCCGAACGGGCCGCGGCATCGATCGGCCTGAGGGAATGTGAAGGGATCGAACCATGTACCCGATCGCGGTATATCGCAATACCCGTGGTGGAGGAGGACGGATGCGGCGCGCCTTGCCCAAGGTCCGCCGTCCTCATAGTGAGGGCACGTGGTCATGCTGTTTACGGTTGTTGGCCGGGCTCGGCGGTGCGGTAATCTCAGCCGTTCCGGCGGCCGCCGCGCCACCCCCGGACGACATCGACAGTTACCCGCTCGCGCACGGCAACTACACCACGCCCGGCAACTACGGTTGGATTTACTTCAAAACCCCCGGCGGGTGGGGATGCGGCATCGGGCCGAACGGCGGTCCGGTTGGCTGCGACGCGGTGCCGAGTGACGCCCCGCCCGATACGAACCAGACCTACGCCATCATTTTTGCCCCAGCCGAATACCGCCATTCGGACACCGCGTCGTTCACCCACAAGGTCGACGTCTTGCCCCTCGGCCAACGGTTGCAGAGCTTGGGCGGCGCCTGCGCGCTCGACCACCAAGGTGCCGTGCACTGCCAGACGGGCGGCGGGCACGGCTTCATCCTCTCCACGGACCAAGGCGTGCTCTGGTAACAGAGCAGGCAGTCAACCCCTCGTCTGAATTCTGGGGCACGGACTCCCACAGGAACTGGCGCGGACCGGAGTGCTCACGTCAGAGTGTCAAGGATCAGCCGAAGTAGCTTTCAAGCATCAACCGAAACACTGTCAGGCATCACCCGAAGACAAAATGTCCAGCATCAACCGAGGTAATACACTGTCATGGCGGGGCGGGAGGGGCTCGAACCCGCGATCAACGGATTATGAGTCCCTAGCCAACGCCTCTACGACCAGGCGAAACGGTTAGCTGAAACGGCTCAAATCACCTGCAAGCCAACAGATTTGGCCGTTGCCGGTACGGGCGCGGTACGCCTCCGGTACGGCGTCAAATCGCCCCCGGTCGCCGTGTCAAGAGTTATCGGTGTGGTCAGATCCGCAAGCGCGCGGACCGCGGTGGCAGTCAACTCCCCAACGACCAATCGTTCTGCAATCTGGGTGGCCCAGGCAGGCCCATCGGCGAGTCGGGGAAAGAAGGTGAAGCCGTCATGGTGATCCCGGACCAAACGATCACTGGAGTGTCGGGGCCTCGGAGCCAATGCTCCTTGAGTTCTGCGGCGGACAGCGGAACGCATCCCGGATCAGCTGAAATTCTCAGCCACCACTGACGCTACACCCGTTCGACGGCTCTAGCCCCTTGTGTAGGTGGCCTATTTTCCCACCGCCGATTCCGGCCTACCATTCGACCAGCCGACACACGATAATTGACGGTAATTGGCAAGAAAGCACGAAGGGAGTCGGCTGCTGTTGTTACACGCAGCTTGGCGTTGGTTTCCTGAGTCTCTGGTATTGCCGGGTGGGCGTTTTGCTCGCTGCGCTGTCAAATCAGGTGTTGGCGTGTGGGTTTGGTGCGTTGTCGACCGCAATGCGGATGACGCAGACTGTCGTCGGTGGTCGCGAGCACGGTCATGCCGACAACGAAAGGGCTTGTGTCGTGGCCAAAACATCGAAAAAGACCACAGTGACGTGGACACCGGACCCCGCTAAGCACGACTATCCCGCAGCGGAATCGTTCCTGCGCTTGATCGGAGCCCCCGCGCTTGTCAAGAAATGCACGGCACTGTTGTCTGAGGCCCCCACCGTGCATCAACACGCGAAGGACATTCTGCGCGCAGCCGCGCTGCCGTTGCTGGCAGCCGATGACCCGAGGTCGCCCGCGACTTGAAGGCCGTCGCCAAGGGCACGGCGCGCTGTCCCCGATCCCGCTCATCGGTGGCGACATCAGCACCGGGCGAGTTCTGCAGATCGCCGACGGCTATCACCGGGTCTGCACCAGCTACCACCTCAACGAAGACACCGAAATCCCGTGTCGGCTGGTGACGCTTTCGGGGATTGCGGTTATGGCGCCCCATCTGTGCGCCGAGCCGGCACCAGTGCCCAACCCCCCACGTGAACCATGATCCCCCGTATCGTTCGGTCAAACCGCGATCGTTTCCCGACATTGCAGAACCTGTTCTCCGACGCCGTCTCGGGTGCGTCATCGGAGGTGGCCGTGAGGAACCGGTCCGGGAGCGCCAGCTTGGAAATGGTGCGCAAGGTGAGCAGGTACTGGCGGGCTAGCGGACCAGTGGTATACGGCAGATCGTAGGTGGCACATACTGCCTGAACCCGTGGGGCGATCTCCGCGTAGCGGTTACTCGGCAGATCAGGGTAGAGGTGGTGTTCGATCTGGTAGCACAGGTTTCCGCTGAGGAACGCCAACACCGGCCCGGCGCGAAAGTTCGCGGTACCCAGCATTTGTCGCAGATACCATTCGGGCTTCGTCTCACCGTCGAGCGCGGTAGCAGTGAACTTCTCCGCGCCGTCGGCGAAGTGTCCGCAGCAGATCACCACATACGCCCACACATTGCGTAGCAGGTTCGCCGCGGCGTTTGCCGTGAGCGTACGGCGCCACCGTCGACAGCTGAGCGCGGGAAAGAGCACATAGTCCTTGCCGGCCTGCCGGGCAATCTTGCGGATCAGCGCTCGGGTGTGGGCGGATCTCTCAGCGTCGGTCCCCGCGCGATCATGCTCGGAGTGCAAGCCGTGCAATGCGATGCCCCATTCGAACATGATGGCCAACAACACGTTTCGCAAAGGCTGCAGTAGATTACTGGGCCGCCATCGTTGGTCACGGGTGACCCGCAGGACACCGTATCCGAGGTCGTCGTCCACGCCGATGACGTTGGTGAACACATGGTGACGGTAGTTGTGCGAGTACCGCCATTGCGACGAGACACCCGCCATGTCCCATTCCCAAGTACTGGAATGGATTTCCGGGTCGTTCATCCAATCCCATTGACCGTGGCCGATGTTATGGCCGAGTTCCATATTTTCGATGCTCTTGGCCACGGCGAGTGCGGTGGTTCCGAGCGCCCAGCCAACCTTACTGCGGCTTCCGGCGATCACCAGCCGCGCGGCGACGTCGAGGCATCGCTGAAAGGCGATGGTGCGCTGGATGTATGTCCTATCCTTTTCGCCGCGCGAATCCTCAATGTCGCGGCGGATCGCCTCCAATGCGACCGCAAGCGCATCGAGGTCGGCCTGGCTCAGATGGGCGTATTCGGTGACGTTTGTGATTGCCATCGACGCCTCACCAACATTCAGGCGAGGTGGCCTGCCGCCCCACTCGCGGGCCGACGGACACGCTGCGGAGATTCGAGTGCGGCAACATCGTGGTCACGTCCGTTTCTTGGTGGCGTTGGTTACGTCGACCCGGGACCGGAGACGCCCGCGCAGCAGCGGCATCAGTGACTCGAGTTTGGCGGCCAGCCAGCTGAGCAGGATGAGCCACGTTCTGGCGCCCGATATTTCACCTTCACCCCGTTCGATGTCGTACCCGCCGCGCTCGTGTTGCAGTGCAAGCACGCGGGCCGGCGTCATCGAGGGCCACGGCCCCATCAGTGCGGTCCGCTCTCGTCGAGGACGACGAGGCCACCTTCACCGCTGAGGGCCGGACATCGACGAGGCCACACCGTCACTGTCCGAAGTCCTCGTTGACATGTCGACGATCACCCCGTCATTGGTGCTGGGGTTCACTGTGGTCGGCGGACTTCGGGGTTGCGGGTGTCTGCGAGTCCGGATCCAACTCGTTCGCGCGGTCCCACTGCTCGTTGAGTTGGTCACGGGAGGTGGCTGCCTCGTTGCGGTGGGCGGCGGCTTGCTGTTGCAGACCGGAGGCTTGGGCCGCCTTGACGTCGGCTTCGGCCTGGGCGGCGCGGGCCTTGGCGGCAGTCTCGTCGGCGAGTGCCTCCTGCTGCCTGACGTGGAGTGTTTCCTCCTTGGCGGCGCCGCGGATCTTGTCGGCTTCGACGTGGCGGTGTTGGTTGCGTTTGGTGCGCGCCAGCCACGCCAGCCCTGCGATGAGCAGAATTGCCGCGACCGCGACGACGACGATCAAAACGATAGTGCTGGTAGTCATTTCGGTTCCTTATGGTGGTTGAGCATGGTCGATGGGTTTCCTCGGTGGCGACGTGACGGTGTGCGTCGTCAGCTGGGTTGGGGCACTGTGCAATTCGTCACTTTGGGGTTGACCCCGAAGTAATTCAGGGGTCCGGCGATCACGGTAACCGCGATCGTCCCGGCGCTGGCACAATTTTGTGCGGCGTGGGTGAAATACCCACGTTGGCCGGCCGCGACGGCGCCAATGACGAGCCATACGAGCACGAGCAGCCCGACGATACGCCTCATGTCTGTCTCCTTGGATAGTCGACCGCCCGGAGGCCCGGGCGGCGAGTCATGAAAAAAGCGACGGGGTCATTCGGTGACTGCCGTCGCGTGTTCTCGATATCCCGTAGCCGGGCCGCGGCGGTGGTTCTGGCCGTGTTCGCAATGCGGCGATTCATGTGCCGTCCAATCCGAACAGCCGCGTAGTTTGCGGGCGGCCGGTCAGTAGTAGTGGCGGCGGCCGCCGACCGCGCGTCCCATCGACCCCAATATCCACAGCACCGCTCCGATGACGACGAGGACGATCCCGATGGTCCACAGGATGGAGATTTTGAACACGAACCCGGCGATGAGAAGGACGATTCCGAGGATGATCATGGTGTTTCCGTAGTTTCGATGTCGAGGCAGCTGTTCGGGGCCGGTTAGTCAGTGCTTGAAGGCGTCTTTGACTTTGGCCCCTGCCTGTTTGGCGTTGGCTTTGGCCTGATCGGCGCGGCCCTCGGTGCGCAGCCGGGTGTTGCCGGTGGCGCGGCCGAAATATTTCTTGGTGGCGCCCTTGATGGCTTCGGCCTTGTGCGCGAGCTTCTTACCGATGCTCATTGCGGTTTCCTTCGGTTTCGGTGAGCACAGACCGCGACTGCGGGCTGACAGTATCGACCGTGCTTCGGTGCCCACCGGGTTCGTCGACGTCGGTGCTGCCCGTCGGTCGCCGACCCCGCGACCAGCGACCGAGCAGGGGAACGCTGTTCCAACGGGTCGTGGCCAGCTGCGAGTTCACCGGCGCGCCCGCGGCTGCGCCGACCTGCTGGCTGTGTTCGAGGCGTTCGTCGCGTTCTTGGTTCAGAAACGCCGTTTCGCGTTGGGACCTCGCGAGGTCGCGTCGGGCGTCTCGCCCGCGGCCCGCGGTGCGCCGGGCACCGGCCAACAGCACGCTCAGTCCCAGCATCGCCACCGCGCCGATCACGATCCCGAAAAGGAACAACGTGCCGGTCGACCCGGTGACGTGATAGCCGAATACCGAGAAGTTCTCCGTCAACGGGTGGGCGGCCCCCGAATTGCCCAGCACACCGACGATGGCGACGATCACCGCGACGAGCAGAACAACTAATCCAACAATGACAAGCATGATGGCGCCTCTGTTTCTGATGGCAGATCTTTGAGTAAACGCCGAGTTCGGGCGCCGCCTGGGTTTGCTGGAGAGTGCTCAAAGCAATCCACATGACGCCGACCAACATGGGCACAACGACTGATCGCACCTCCCGTTGAAATGTGAGGGTTTAGGCTTCCATCGAGCCTATGGGCACTCTGACAGATGCGTGAGGGTCAAAAGACCCTTTGCTAGACGACGGGGCCAACCTGAGGAGCTGACGACAGCCGCCCACTCGCGGAATGCCAAGAAGCACTGCGCCACATACAGTTTCATTGAGGTTCCGCGAGCTTGGCAATCGTGCCCTCGCATTCGTCGCCGAACACTTTGCCTTCAGGTGACTGACCAGCCAAACGATTCGGGCGGTTCCTCATGCCACATACTGGCCGTTTGGCAGATGCGTTCGGCAACAGCGTCAATGGACGTTCGGGCGCAGTCGCCGGCATTGTCGCTGCCTTGTGGAATCGGGAAGATGAATCGGCCGTTCTTCCCCCATTGCCAGATCGCAGAGAAATCTTCACGGCTCAGGGGCCGAAAGATGACTTCGGTTCGTGCATCTTTGAGCACAAGCTCGAGCCACGTGGCGTACTCGACCCTTTCACCGCTCATCAGGTGCGGCTCATTGTTGACGTGGACCTCCCCTGCCCCACCAAGCCTCGTGCGGAGCACCTGTGCGAGCGGCTGCATCAATTGCTGTTCAAGATGGTCTGCTTGGTCCTTCTTCATTTCCGCTCCTTCGTCGTTGGCGCGTTGGCCAAACTGGGCACCGGCGTGGGCCTAGGGTTGGTCGACGCCGCGGTGGCGGCGCCCTAACGGCAAGAATGTGGGCATACGGCTCAGAGGGTCGATGCGACCAGGCCGGTCAAGTCGGCGAGGCGGTGGGAGTAACCCCACTCGTTGTCGTACCAGCCGACGATTTTCACAAGGTCACCGGTCACTTTGGTGAGTCCGGCGTCGAAGATGCACGACGACGGGTCGGTCACGATGTCGGAGGAGACGATGGGATCCTCGGTGTAGGTGAGGAAGCCCTTCAGCTCGCCCTCGGCGGCGGCCGCGAACGCGGCATTGACGGCCTCGACGGTTGCCGGCTCGCGGACGATGGCGGTGAGGTCGGTGGCTGAACCGGTGGGCACCGGCACCCGAAGCGCGTACCCGTCGAGCCGGCCCTGGAGCTGGGGCAGCACCAGACTGATCGCGCGGGCGGCCCCGGTGGACGTGGGCACCACGTTGATCGCCGCCGCGCGGGCGCGGCGAAGGTCGCGGTGCGGACCGTCCTGCAGGTTCTGGTCCGGGGTGTACGCGTGGATGGTGGTCATCAGCCCGCGCTCGATTCCGAACACCTCGTCGAGCACCATCGCCATCGGCGCCAGGCAGTTTGTCGTACACGAGGCGTTAGAGACGACGCTCTGCGTACCGTCGTAGTCGCGGTGGTTGACGCCCATCACGACGGTGAGGTCTGCACCCTTCGACGTCGCGGACACCACCACTTTCTTCGCTCCGCCGTGGAGGTGACCGCGGGCCTGCTCCGCGGCGGTGTATCGACCGGTGGATTCGATGACGACATCCACGCCGAGATCTCCCCACGGCAGCGCTGCCGGCCCCTCGGCGATGGACCACGCTTTGATCACTTGGTCCCCGACCACAATGTCCTCGCCGTCGACCGACACCTCGTGTGCTAAGCGTCCCAGGACGGAGTCGTATTTGAGTAGATGCGCCAGGGTCTTGTTGTCGGTGAGGTCGTTGACCGCCACGATCTCGATGTCAGTGGTGCCTGCCGCGTGTTGTGCGTCGACCGCACGGAAGAAGTTTCGGCCGACACGCCCAAAACCGTTCACGCCCACCCGGATAGCCATCGTGATCTCCTCATCATTGTCGTGGTCTGGTAGCGCATCAACTGCACGCCACCTCGAGTCTGGCCACGCTTGAGACCGAGCAGCAGAGGACAAGGTCCTCGCATTCCTGCCCGCCTTTTTCGCCGTTCACGATCCGGAGCGTCGTACCCGACGCTGGTCCGGCCCCAAGGTGGGTGGGCGATCCCGCCGACGCGGTGGGCCGGTGAGCATGCTCCGCCGCTGCAGACGCCACCTCCGGTCGGGCTGTTTACCCATTCGGGTGACCTTCGGCCCTGGCTCCGTGGGTGCCGCTATGGGAGGTTGGCATTTGTGGCGCTGTGTGCGCCAGTACACGCGGCCACTCGCGTGCTCGACCGACCAGGCGTGAATTTCTGCGTCCCTTAGCCGGCGTGCACGCGTTGCTACGGCCGTGACCCGACACCGAATTGGGACTCGGATGAGCTGGCGGTGCGGGAATCGCTTCGAGGGCGGGGCGTCGGGCGACGACGGCGGGCGAGTTTGATGCTGCACGACGTGTGGGTCGGGCTCGATGCTGCCGGCTGCTTGACGCGCTACGAGAGGACAGATCGTGAATACATCCGGGTACGTACGCTTTTTTGAGGAGTTCGGCATCGACGACGTGCCGCTCGTCGGGGGAAAGAACGCATCGCTGGGCGAGATGTTCCAGAAGCTGTCCGGGCAGGGCGTCCGCGTCCCGCACGGATTCGCCATCACCGCCCAGGCCTATCGCTACATGTTGGACAAGGCCGGCGCGTGGGACCGTCTGCATGCCGAGCTCGACGAGCTCGACCCCGCCGACGTCGCCGCGCTGGCGCGCAAGGGCAAGCGCGCCCGTGAGATCGTCTACGGCGCCGGGCTCCCCGATGATCTGGCCGCCGCGATTCTGGATGCCTACCGCACGCTTCAGCAGGAGTACGGCGAGGAGGTGAGTCTGGCCGTGCGCAGCTCGGCGACCGCCGAGGACCTGCCGACGGCGAGCTTCGCCGGCCAGCAGGATTCGTATCTCAACATCAAGGGCGAGGAGAGTCTGCTCGACACGTGCCGCCGTTGTTTCGCCAGCCTGTTCACTGATCGCGCCATTCATTACCGAGTCGACCAGGGCTTCGACCACTTCAAGGTCTCCTTGTCGATCGGCGTGATGAAGATGGTGCGCTCCGATATCTCTTCTTCGGGCGTGATGTTCTCCATCGACACCGAGTCGGGCTTTCGCGACGCCGTCTTCGTGACCGGCGCCTACGGCCTGGGCGAGAATGTGGTTCAGGGCGCCGTCGACCCCGACGAGTTCTACGTCCACAAGCCGACCTATCTGGCCGGCCACCGCACCGTGTTGCGTCGCCTGCTTGGCGACAAGGCGGTGAAGATGATCCTCGTCGAGGGTGGGACGAAGAACACGACGCGAAACATCCCCACACCCAAGGCCGACCGCGCTCGGTTCTGCCTCACCGACGAAGACGTCCTGGAGCTAGCCGGCTACGCGTGCACCATCGAGGCGCACTACGGGCGGCCGATGGACATGGAGTGGGCCAAGGACGGTCTGGACGGAAAGCTCTACATCGTCCAGGCCCGCCCCGAGACGGTGGCCTCCCAGCACAGCGCGACGGCGCTGGAAACCTATGTGCTCGAAGGCCGAGGCGAAATACTCGCCGAGGGCAGATCGGTCGGCGAGCGGATCGCCTCGGGCGTGGCGAGACGCATCGAGAACCCCAACCGCCTGTCCGAGTTCAAGCCCGGCGAGGTACTGGTCGCCGACACCACCACGCCCGACTGGGAGCCGGTCATGAAGACCGCCGCCGCGATCATCACCAACCGCGGAGGTCGCACCTGCCACGCGTCGATCATCGCCCGCGAACTCGGCATCCCCGCCGTGGTCGGCACCGGCGACGCAACCACCTGCGTGCCCGATGGCGAAGTCGTGACGGTGTCGTGCGCCGAGGGCGACGCCGGCCGCGTGTACCGGGGCGAGGTGGGTTTCCATGTGGATCGCACCGAAGTGGCGGATCTGGCGCGGCCGCGCACCCAGATCATGATCAACCTCGGAAACCCCGACCTGGCCTTCAAGACGTCGTTCCTACCCAACGAGGGAGTGGGACTCGCTCGGATGGAGTTCATCATCAGCGAGTACATCCGGGTCCACCCGCTGGCCCTGCTGCACCCCGAGAAGGTCGACGACCTCGAGGCGCGCCGGACGATCGATCGGCTCACGCAGGGCTATCCCGACGGGGGCGACTTCTTCGTCCAGCGCCTCTCCGAAGGAATCGGCACCATCGCCGCCGCCTTCTGGCCCAAGCCGGTGGTAGTCCGGATGTCGGACTTCAAAACCAACGAGTACGCCAGCCTGATCGGCGGAGCTGCCTTCGAGCCGGCCGAAAGCAACCCGATGCTCGGTTTTCGAGGCGCCTCGCGCTACGCGCATCCCGCCTACGCCGAGGGCTTCGCGCTCGAGTGCCGCGCGATGCGGCGCGTGCGCGAAGAGATGGGTCTGACGAACGTCATTCTCATGCTTCCATTCGTGCGCCGAATCGCCGAAGCAGACCTCGTCCTGCAGACGATGGCCGACCTCGGTCTGCGGCGCGGCGAGAACGGTCTGAAGGTGTACGCGATGTGCGAGATCCCGAACAACGTGATCCTGATCGATGAATTCGCCAAGCGCTTCGACGGCTTCTCCATAGGCTCCAACGACCTCACCCAGCTCACTCTCGGCGTCGATCGTGACAGCGAGATCGTGGCGTTCGACTACGACGAACGCGACGAGGGTGTCAAGGAAATGATTCGCCTGGCAGTGGAGGGCTGCCGCCGCAACGGAATCCACTCGGGACTGTGTGGACAGGCGCCTTCGGATTACCCCGACATGGCCGAGTTCTTGGTCCGGGTCGGCATCGAGTCGATGAGCCTCAATCCCGACACGGTGATCAAGACCACCGGCCAGATCCTTGCGTTGGAACAACAGCTCGTGCCGTCTTCATGATCAGCGACGGATTCCATTGTCGGCAGCATAGATCGCGGTCGAGTAATTGATCTGTGTGATGAAGCTGCCGGTCACCATCGATCCGCGTTACCACGACGCGGTGCTCTTCAACTTCGACGTTGCGCTGACAAACGACGTGCTTTTCGGGGCGACGGTCGACCTTGCCCGAAAGCTGCAGGGCGTCGACGTCTCTGCGGCGGCGTATTCGTCGAGCCCGAAGTGTCGGCAGGCATTGAAAGCCGCCGGCATCGATGACGTGTTCGGCGTCTGCATCGACGGAATCGCCGGCGAGCGCGGGACGGTCGAAACACCATATCCCGCAGTGCTTCTGGAGGCTACCCTCCGACTCGGTGTGCGGCCGCAACGGTGTGTCGTCGTCGAGAACTCCCACGCCGGAGTGGCGGCGGGCCGGGGCGGCGGTTTCGCGCTCGTCATCGGCATCGACCCGACCGGTAGCGCCGACGACTTGGCGCGCAACGGCGCCGACGTCGTGGTCGCCGACTTGGCCGACGTCGCCGTTCGCACGGGTGACAAGCGGATCTCGGAACTCCCGAATGCGCTGACGTCCTACGGTCAGCTGATCGGCATCACCAGTGCACGAGAGTCGATGTTGTTCCTCGACTACGACGGAACGCTATCCCCCATCGTTTCGGATCCCGGTGCGGCCACGCTAGTCGACGGAGCAGCCGAGGCGCTGGAACTCGTGGCGGCGGCGTGCCCGGTGGCGATCCTGAGCGGTCGCGACCTTGCTGATATCCGCACCCGGGTAGGCACACCCGGGCTCTGGTACGCAGGCAGCCACGGGTTTGAGCTGACGGGACCGGACGGCACCTATCACCAGAATGAAGCGGCCGCCGCCTTTGTGCCTGTCCTCGAGCAAGCGGCCGCCGAGTTGCGCGACTGCCTGGCGCAGATTCCGGGAGTTCGGATCGAGCACAAGCGCTTTGCCGTGGCGGTGCACTACCGCGAGGTGGCACCGGAGCGCGTCGGTGAGATCGTCGCCGCAGCACATCAGCTCGGAGCGCGAGATGGCCTCCGGGTGACCAGCGGACGCATGCTCGTCGAGCTGCGGTCCGACATCGACTGGGATAAAGGGACCACCTTGGCGTGGATTCGTGACCGTATCGACCCCTCCGGTTCCCTGTTGCCAATCTACATCGGCGACGACCTCACCGACGAAGACGCCTTCGACGCGGTTCGGTTCGACGGCATCGGGATCGTCGTCGTACACGACGAGGACGGCGACCGTAAGACGGCCGCCCACTTCACCCTCCAGAATCCTGATCAGGTACGCGAGTTCATCGAGCGCGGGTCGCGTTGGCTTACCTACAAGCATCAGGTGTCGGGCGAGGCATGGGATTTCGTCTTCGACGGCTACGAGCCGCAGAACGAGAAGCTTCGTGAAGCGTTGTGCACGTTGGGAAACGGCTACTTCGCTACCCGCGGCGCCGCACCCGAGTCCAAGGCTGGGCGGGTGCACTACCCGGGCACCTATGCTGCCGGGGTGTACAACCGCCTCGTCGACGACGTGTCGGGGACCGAGATCGACAACGAGAGCCTGGTCAACCTGCCCAACTGGCTTGCGCTGACCTTCCGAATTGACGACGGCAGCTGGTTCGACATCGACGCGGTCGACGTGCTGTCCTGCCGGCAGACTCTTGATCTCCGCAGCGCGATTCTGACGAGGGAGGTCCGCTTCTGCGACGGCGCCGGCCACACCAGTTTGCTTACACAGCAACGATTCGTCGCGATGCACATGGCCCACGTCGGTGCTCTTCAGACGAAGATCGTGGCCGAGGACTGGTCAGGGCGGATCGAGATTCGCTCGACGCTCGACGGCAACGTCACGAACTCGCTCGTCGAGCGCTACCGCGACTTGGCTAACGAACATCTAGCGTCAGTGGAGAAGCGGGAGATCTCTCACAACTCTGTGCTGCTGACAGTCGAGACGAACCAATCCCGCATTCCCATCGCCATGGCGGCGCGCAGCACAGTGTGGCGCGACGAGATTCCCGTCTCGGCTACCTATCGCCTCATCGACGAGACAGCGGAAATCGGTCACGATATCGCCGTCGAGCTGTCAGTCGGTGAGGCAGTGACGGTCGAGAAGATTGTGACCCTCTTCACCGGCCGCGATGTCGCGACGTCCGAACCTGCTGTCGATGCTGAGCGCTGGCTGAGCCGGCTCGGCCGGTTCGCCGAGTTGCGCGACGGACACCTAAAGGACTGGTTGCATCTGTGGGAGCGGTTGTCCATCGAATTCGATGAATTCACAGACGAATTGCGGATTATTCGTCTGCATCTGCTGCATCTGCTGCAGACGGTTTCGCCTAACAGTTCCGACCTCGATGTCGGGGTGCCGGCTCGCGGACTTCACGGCGAGGCATATCGCGGACACATCTTCTGGGACGAGCTGTTCATCTTCCCGGTACTCAACTTGCGGCTGCCCATGATCACCCGGTCGCTGCTTGTATACCGCTACCGGCGCCTGCCCGAGGCACGTCACGCCGCCAAGGCGGCGGGCTACTCCGGTGCGATGTTCCCGTGGCAATCCGGCAGCGATGGACGCGAGGAAAGCCAACGCCTGCACCTCAATCCGCGCAGCGGCCGGTGGAACCCCGACTCGAGCGCTCGTGCGCACCACATCGGCATCGCCGTCGCCTACAGCGCGTGGAACTTTTATCAGGTCACCGGGGATCTCGCCTACCTGATCGACTATGGCGCGGAGATGCTGGCCGAGATCGCACGCTTCTGGGTGAGTAGGGCCACCTACGACCAAGAACGCGAACGCTACAGCATCCGAGGCGTCATCGGGCCCGATGAATTCCACTCGGGCTATCCCGACGCGCCCTACGACGGCATCGACAACAACGCGTACACCAACGTGATGGCGGTCTGGGTGATCATGCGGGCCTTCGACGCGCTGAACCTGCTACCGCTGCCGAACCGACTCGACCTACGGGAAACGCTCGGACTACACAGCGCAGAACTGGCGCACTGGGATGAGGTGAGCCGGCGGATGTACGTTCCCTTCCACGACGACGTCATCAGCCAGTTCGAGGGATATGGCGAATTGGAGGAACTCGACTGGGACCGTTACCGGCGGCAGTACGGCAATATCCAACGCCTCGACCGCATCCTCGAAGCGGAGAACGACGACGTGAACCGGTACAAGGCTTCCAAGCAGGCCGACGTCCTGATGCTGCTCTACCTGATGTCGGCAACGGAGTTGGGTGAGCTACTGGAGCGGCTCGGCTACCGCTTCATGCCCGACAAGGTTCCAAAAATGGTTGACTACTACCTGGCCCGCACCTCGCACGGGTCGACGCTCAGCGGTGTGGTGCATACCTGGGTGCTTGCCCGGGCCAACCGCGATCGGGCAATGGAGTTCTTCCAACAGGCGCTCAAATCCGACGTCTCCGACATCCAGGGCGGCACCACGTCCGAAGGCATTCACCTGGCGGCCATGGTCGGCAGCGTCGACCTCATGCAGCGTTGCTTCACCGGGCTGGAGACCCGGTCCAACCGCATCATCCTCTCCCCGCACTGGCCGGAAACACTTGGTGTGCTGGCATTACCGATCCACTACCGCGGTCTGCATTTGCACCTGCGGGTCAGCGGGAAGGGCGTGATCATCAGTGTGGATCCACGCGATGCTGCCGGAGTCGAAGTGGAATGCCGTGGTCGAGTCGTCCAACTGATGCCCGGGACCACTGTCCGATTTCCCGGCTGATCGTTGCCGGATGAAGTGTTGCTTCGTGTCACCATGCCGAGGAACCATCCACCGGTCCACGGCGAGCGCCGGAAAGGCACAGAGGTGATCAGCATGCCCGGCCGTGGAGAACGCCCACGTCGACCGGTGATCACTCATGCGGCTAAAACCAGCGGCCGGCTGACCCGCGGCCCCTATGCTGGGGAAATGGCTGGTGACGAGCACGCCAGCACGGATGCCGGTCGGGGCACGGCCGCACCGCAGCTGCATGACCTCACGCCCCTTGCAGACCTGTCGCATGGGCGGTCCCAGACCGGGCCGGTGCGCGAGCGCCGGCCCGTTTACGTCGATTTGCTGCCGCCCTGTAATGCCGGTTGCCCGGCCGGGGAAAACATCCAGGCCTGGCTTGCCCATGCGACCGCCGGCCGGCATGAGCAGGCTTGGCGTCAGCTTGTTGCGGACAATCCTTTTGCCGCGATCCACGGACGGGTGTGTTATCACCCGTGTGAAACCGTCTGCAACCGTGCCCATCTCGACAGCTCGGTGTCGATTCATTCGGTGGAGCGGTTCCTCGGTGACCTTGCGTGCGAGCGGGGCTGGATGCTGGAACCACCGGCTACCCGCACCGGCAAGCGAGTCCTGGTCATCGGCGCGGGGCCGAGCGGACTGTCCGCCGCCTATCACCTGGCTCGCCTCGGCCACGAGGTCGAGATCCGCGACGCGGGCGCGGTGCCCGGCGGGATGATGCGCTACGGCATTCCGAGCTACCGGCTGCCCCGCGACGTGCTGGATGTCGAGCTGAGCCGGATCGCGGCTATGGGCGTCCAGTTGACCAGCGATCATCGGGTCGATGACCTCGCGGCCGAGCGGGACGAGGGCGGCTTTGACGCGGCGTTCGTCGCGGTCGGTGCGCATCTGGCCAAACGTGTCGACATACCGGCCCGGGACGCGGGCACGATGGTGGACGCGGTGTCTTTTCTGCGCAACGTCGCCTCAGGCGAAAGGCCGGCGATCGGGCGCCATGTCGCCGTCTACGGCGGTGGCAATACCGCGATGGACGCCGCCCGGGTGGCCCGCAGGCTCGGCGCCGAGGATGCGGTCATCGTCTACCGGCGCACTCGCGAGCAGATGCCCGCCCACCAGGAGGAAGCCGAGGATGCCGAACGCGAGGGCGTGCGCATCAACTGGCTGCGGACGATCAGCGCCTTCGACGGCCCCGAATTGCGGGTCGAGGTAATGGAACTCGACGACTCGGGTTATCCACGACCGACCGGACGTTTTGAGACGCTGGCCGCCGACACCCTGATCATGGCGCTCGGTCAGGAAACGCAATCGGCGTTCATGCGGACGTTGCCGGGAGTCGAGTTCGATGGCGACGGCAGCGTGCGGGTCTCGGAATCGCTGATGACGGGCTGTCCGGGCGTATTCGCCGGCGGTGACATGGTGCCCAGTGAGCGCACCGTGACCGTCGGCGTGGGGCACGGGAAGAAGGCGGCCCACCATATCGACGCCTGGCTGGGCGGCGCGGTGGGCGGACGTCCGGCGAAACATCCGACGGCGACGTTCGACTCACTGCACCTTTGGTTCTTCGGTGACGCCGCGCGGCGTCAGCAGCCCGAACTCGAGCCGGACAAGCGCGTCGAGAGTTTCGAGGAGGTCGTCGGCGGTTTGTCCGCCGAGGAAGCGACCTACGAGGCGCGGCGTTGCCTGTCGTGCGGGAACTGCTTCGAGTGCGACGGCTGCCTCGGCGCGTGCCCCGAGGACGCGGTGATCAAACTCGGGGTCGGGCACCGCTACGAGTTCAACTATGACAGGTGCACGGGCTGTGCTGTCTGCTTCGATCAGTGCCCGGTACACGCCATCGAGATGTTTCCGGAGCCGCAATGACACGTGTGACGGTGGATGGCAACGAGGCCGCGGTTTCGGTCGCCTACCGACTCAACGAGGTGTGTTGCATTTACCCGATCACACCGTCATCGCCGATGGCCGAGTTGGCCGACGTGTGGTCCAGCGCGGGGCGGCCCAATGTGTGGGGCTCTGTCCCGACGGTGGTCGAGATGCAAAGCGAGGGTGGAGCGGCGGGCGCTTTGCACGGCGCCCTGCAGAGCGGAGCGTTGACCACGACCTTCACCTCGTCGCAGGGTCTGCTGTTGATGATCCCGAACATGTACAAGATCGCCGGCGAACTGACGTCGGCCGTCATCAACGTGGCCGCCCGGTCAGTGGCAGCGCAGGCATTGTCGATCTTCGGTGACCACTCGGACGTGATGGCCGTGCGGCAAACGGGATTCGCGATGCTCGCGTCGGCCTCGGTGCAGGAGGCACAGGACCTGGCGCTCGTGGCGCAGGCGGCCACGCTGGCGACCCGGGTACCTTTCGTGCACTTCTTCGACGGATTCCGAACCTCGCACGAACTCAACACGATCGAAACGCTGTCGGACGACGACCTGCGGGCGCTGGTGCCCGAGGAGTTGGTGTGGGCCCATCGCGGACGGGCGCTGTCTCCCGAGCGCCCGTTCATTCGCGGCACCGCGCAGAATCCGGACGTCTACTTTCAGGCGCGTGAAACGGTAAACCCGTTCTACGCAAGGGTTCCCGATGTGGTCGAGGACCTGATGGCCCGCCTTGGCGAGCGCACCGGCCGCAAGATGCACATCGTCGACTACAACGGACACCCGCAGGCGCAGCGAGTGCTGGTGGTGATGGGCTCGGGCGCCGAGACCGTGGTGCAGACCGTCGCCGCTCTCGTCGAGCGGGGCGAGCGGGTCGGCGTGGTGCAGGTGCGGCTGTACCGCCCATTTCCCACCAGAGCGCTCCTCGAGGCGCTGCCGGCGACGGTGCGCACGGTCGGCGTTCTGGACCGCACCAAGGAGCCCGGGTCGATCGGCGAGCCGTTGTATCTGGACGTTGTCGCAGCGCTCGCCGAGGCCTTTGCCGACGGGGAGCGACTCGTCATGCCGCGCGTGATCGGCGGACGCTACGGCCTGTCCTCGAAGGAGTTCACGCCCGCCATGGTCGCCGGCGTGTTCGCCGAACTCGCGCGCGAGCAACCGCGGCGCCGTTTCACTATCGGTATCGACGACGACGTCTCCGGTACCAGCGTCGACTACGACCCATCGTTCGACATCGAGTCCCCCGACACGTTCCGGGCGGTCTTCTTCGGGCTGGGTTCGGACGGAACGGTCAGCGCGAACAAGAACACGATCAAGATCCTGGGGTCCGAAGAAGGGTCTGCACGCCCAGGGATACTTCGTCTACGACTCGAAGAAATCGGGTTCGCAAACCGAGTCGCATCTGCGCTTCGGGCCGGATCCCATCCGCGCCCCCTACCTCGTCAATGGAGCCAATTTCGTTGGCTGCCACCAGTTCCGGTTTCTCGACAAGGTGGACGTGCTGGGCCGGGCCGCCCCGGGCGCGACACTGCTGCTGAACTGCGGCAGTCCGCCGGCCAACGTCTGGGACGCGCTGCCCCGGGTGGTGCAGGAACAGATCCTGGACAAGCGGATCACGCTGTACATCGTCGACGCCGGCCGCATCGCCCGCGAGGTCGGGCTTGCCGGGCGAATCAACATCGTGCTGCAGACGTGCTTCTTCGCGATCTCTGCTGTGCTGCCCCGCGAGCAGGCCATCATCCGCATCAAGGAATCGGTCGAAAAGATGTACGGCGACCGCGGCGCCGACGTGCTGCGGCGCGAACTGGCCGCGGTCGACGCCGCGCTGGACGGGTTGCACCGCGTCGAGCTGCCGGGCCTGGCCACCTCGGTGCGCGCGCCAGTACCGACAGTGCCCGAGGATGCGCCGCAGTTCGTGCGCACCGTGACCGCGGAGATGATGGCCGGGCGCGGAGATGCGTTGCCGGTCAGCGCACTTCCGGTGGATGGCACCTACCCCAGTGGCACGACCGCGTACGAGAAACGCAACATCTCCGAACTGGTGGCGGTCTGGGATGCCGGGAGCTGTATTCAGTGCGGCAACTGCAGCTTCGTCTGCCCGCACAGCGTGATCCGCTCGAAGTACTACGACCAGTCCCGGCTGGCGGGCGCGCCGGAGAAGTTCGACTCGGCGCCGCTGGACGCCGTCGGGCTGCCGAACGTCCGGTACTCGCTGCAGGTGTACGTCGAGGACTGCACCGGGTGCGGCCTGTGTGTCGAGGCCTGCCCGGTCGTCATTCCCGGCACCACCGTGACCAAGGCGATCAATCTCGCTCCCGGCGAGCCGCGGTTGGCCACGGAGCGAGACAACATCACCTTTTTCGAGACCCTGCCGACCAACGACCGGTCCCGGGTGGACTTCGGCACCGTGCGCGGCTCGCAGTTCCTGGAGCCGCTGTTCGAATTCTCCGGCGCGTGTGCGGGGTGCGGCGAGACCCCCTATCTCAAGCTGCTTTCGCAGCTCTTCGGCGACAGGCTGATGATCGCCAACGCGACCGGCTGCTCGTCCATCTACGGCGGCAACCTGCCCACCACCCCGTGGACCACCGACGCCGACGGGCGGGGCCCGGCCTGGTCGAACTCGCTGTTCGAGGACAACGCAGAGTTCGGGCTCGGCATGCGGTTGGCCAGCGACGGACACGCCCAACTGGCACGGCGACGCCTCGCCGAATTGCGCGACGTACTCGGCGCCGAACTCGTCGACGCCATTCTGGCAGCGCCGCAGCTGCGGGAGTCCGAGTTGCACGCTCAGCGGCAGCGGGTGGCCGAGCTCCAGCGCCGCCTCGACGGCCTCGATCCCGCCATGACCAGTGACCTGCGCAGCGTGGTCGACCATCTGGTCCGGCGCAGCGTGTGGATCGTCGGCGGTGACGGCTGGGCGTACGACATCGGGTCCGGCGGGCTCGACCACGTCCTGGCCAGCGGGCGCAATGTCAACGTGCTGGTGCTCGACACCGAGGTCTACTCCAACACCGGCGGTCAGATGTCGAAGGCGACCCCACTGGGCGCGGTGGCCAAGTTCGCCGCCGCCGGAAAGACAGTGCCGTTGAAGGATCTCGCTCTTCAAACGATCGCCTATGGAAACGTCTACGTCGCCAAGGTCGCGATGGGTGCCGACCCGCAACAGACTCTGCAGGCATTTCGCGAGGCGGAGGCGTACGACGGCCCTTCGTTGGTGATCGCCTACAGCCAGTGCATTGCGCACGGCATCGATATGCGTCTCGGGATGGATCAGCAGTACCGCGCGGTCGCCAGCGGGCACTGGCCGCTGATCCGCTACGACCCGGTGTTGCGGGCGGGCGGGGAGAACCCGTTCCTGCTTGATTCGCACCGGCCGCGGATCCCGCTCGACGCCTACCGCAACCGGGAACTGCGGTACCGCGCACTGGCCAATTCCGATCCGGCCGAGTACGACCGGCTGCTCGGCCTCGCCGAACAGGCCAACGCTCAGCGCTGGAAGGTGTACGAGGAGATGGCGTCTCACGGTCCGCAACACTTCACCGCCGACGCCCGCAGGGAGCAGTGATGGAACTGTCGACTCGCTATCTGGGCCTCGCATTGCGCAACCCACTGGTCGCGGCGGCATCACCGCTGTCGCAGACCGTCGACGGGGTCCGGCGCCTCGCCGACGCCGGCGTCGGTGCCGTGGTGCTCTATTCGCTGTTCGAAGAGCAACTGCACCGCGAGGTGGAGCAGAACGCACGTCTTGCCGAGGCAGGTGCAGAGGGCTTCGCCGAAGCCCTATCCTACTTTCCGGCCGGAGCCGGCGAGGACCACGGCCCACGCCGGTACCTGAGCCTGCTCGAACGCGCGGCCCGCGCAGTCTCAGTTCCCGTGATCGGCAGCCTCAACGGCAGCACGCCCGGCAGTTGGGCCCGGTACGCCCGGTCGATGCAGGAATCCGGTGCGGCCGCAATCGAATTGAACATCTACTACCTGCCCGGCGATCCGCACATCTGCGGCCGCGACGTCGAACAGCGTCACCTCGACATCCTGGCGCGGGTCAAGGACGCAGTGACCGTACCGGTGGCCGTGAAGCTCAGCCCGTACTTCAGCGCGACCGGCTTGATGGCGCGGCGCCTCGACGAGGCCGGTGCGGACGGGCTCGTTCTGTTCAACCGATTCCTGCAGCCCGACATCGACCCCGAGACCCTGACGGTGGTGCGCGCGGTGTCGTTGTCCACGCCGGCGGAGATTCGGTTGCCGCTGACGTGGATTGCGTTACTGCGCGGACGGGTTGGCGCGTCGCTCGCAGCGACGACCGGCGTCGAGAGCGCCGCGGAGCTGATCAAGTACCTGCTGGCCGGCGCGGATGTGGTGATGACGGCGTCAGCACTGCTGCGCCACGGCCCGCAACACGCCACGGTACTGCTCGACGGGTTGTGTGAATGGATGGGCCGCAAGGGATATGCCACGGTCGAGGAACTGCGTGGGCTGCTCGCCACGCCGGTCGGCGCCGACGGGACCACACGCGAACGCGGGGACTACGTCAGCGCACTACGACAAGCCAACAGCACCGACTAC
>CAWFKY010000008.1:0-296828 GCA_963816495.1 uncultured Actinomycetota bacterium
CATCGCTTCCGCGAGAAACGCTGAGGAGCGATCGGTGTCCAGCGCGGAGTTGAACAATCGCTTGGTCAGCGCAATCGCGCTGGTCGGCGAAGCGGCCAGCCGCTCAGCGAGGTTCTCCGCGCATGCAGGCAAATCCTCGGCGGCGACGACCTCGTTGACGAGTCCAAGCGCATGGGCCTGCTCGGCAGAAATCGCGTCGCCGAAGAACGCCATGTGTTTGGCCCTCTGCAATCCGATACGGCGGCTGAGCAGGTAGGCGCCTCCGCCGTCGACCACGATTCCCCGTTTGACGAAAGATTCGGCGAAGCTCGCGTTCTCGCTGGCCACCACGAGGTCGGCCGCGAAGGCCAGGTGGGCGCCGACGCCGGCGGCAGCGCCCTGCACCACGGCGATCACCGGTTTGCCGCAGTCCAACACGCTACTGATGAGCCGCTGGGCCCCCGTCATGATCGTGCGCATGGCGTCGCCGACATGCATCTGTGTCTTAATTTTGTTGGCGAGCGCTTTGACGTCGGCGCCGGCGCAAAAGTGTCTGCCCGTCGCCGAGATCACCACGACACGGACCTCGCGGTCATTGTCTGCCGCTGCCAACGCCTCGATGACGGCGTCGCGATCCTGCGGGCGCAGGGCGTTAGCCGCTTCCGGCCGGCTCAGCACGATGCGTCGGATCGCACCGTCGTTGACGACAACGACGCCGTCGCCCTCCTCGCTCACCGCCGGCCGTCCTTCGCGGCGGTGCCGGACAGGCTATGTCGGATCACAAAGGTCCTCTCGAATTGATGCGTCCGCGTCGCCGTTCAGGGCGGCGTAGAGACGGGCTGCAGTTCCAATTTCTGACACGAAGTGTACTATCGATACGTACAGTAATCGGTTGTTCAGGTCAATACTCGCGGGTTCGCGCGACAGGTACGATCTAATTTCTGACTGACTGGATCATGAATCGCTCCGCCTCGGGACTGGCGGACGGCGTGAAGGAAAGGCAGCACCGGAGTGCAGGGCACCACGTCGATTCCACCGCGGGGTGACTGCTCCACGTTCGGCAGTGAAATGGATCGAGCCGCCCGGACCTTCGGCAGCCGCGAGGCCTACGTCGACGGGATCGCGCGGATGACCTTCGCGCAATGGGCTTCGAGGTCCGGCAAGCTGGCCGCCGAATTGTCATCGCGCGGCGTTGGTCCGGGCGACGTTGTCGCGTTGATGCTTGCTCCGGGGATCGATTACGCGGTGGCCTATGCGGCGACGTTGCGACTGGGCGCGGTGGTCACCGGTCTGAACACCCGGCTCGGCCGTCTCGAGGTCGACCGCATCCTTGCGCAATGCGCGCCGGCGCTGGTGATCTATGACCAATCAACCGGCCTTCCGGCGCCCGCGGGCCTCACGGTGATGTACCGCGACGAGCTGACGGACGCCGGTGCTGACAGGGCGCCCTCACCGGATCACTGGTCGGGAACCGCAGACGCTGCGGCGGTGATCATCTGGACGAGCGGGACGACGGGCCATCCGAAGGGCGCTTGGTTTGACCATGCCGGCCTTGCCGCGGGCGTCGCCTCTGCCGGTGCGGTGGGCGGGCATAACCAACGACGACTGGTGGCGACGCCGTTCGCACACGCCGGCTACATGGCCAAGGTGTGGGAGCAATTGGCCTATGGCACCACGTTCGTGCTCGCACCGCGGCCGTGGACAGCGGAGTCGATGGCGCGGGTTCTGGTCGAGGAGCAGATCACGGTTGCGGGAGCCGTTCCGACCCAATGGGAAAAGCTACTCGAGCTGCCGACCCTGACACCTTCGCGGCTGACGCATCTGCGCATCGGTGTCGCGGCGACGGCAGCGGCGTCGCCCACGCTGATCGAGGCCGTCCGGCGCAAGCTCGGATGCCCGTTGGTGGTTCGTTATGCGATGACCGAATCGCCCAGCATTACCGGTACCGAGCCAGACGATCCACCCAACGTGCAGGGTGGCACTGTCGGTCGCCCACAGCGTGGCATGTCGGTCCGCATCGTCGACGCCGACGGGTTGCCGGTTGCCGCCGGAGGTACCGGTGAGGTCCAGGTCCGTGGAGCCTGCGTGATGCGCGGCTACTGGAACGATCCGGACGCAACCACGGCGGCATTCGATGGAGGATGGCTGCGCACCGGCGATGTGGGCCGGTTCGACGAGCACCAGAACCTCGTGCTGGCCGGCCGCTCACGAGACATGTACATCCGCGGCGGCTACAACGTCTATCCACTGGAGGTCGAGAGCGTCCTGGCCACACATCCCGCGGTGGCCCAGATCAGCATCGTCGGCATGCCGGCCACAGTGATCGGCGAGATCGGCGTCGCCTTCGTCGTTCCGACCGATCCAGCGGCGCCTCCAACTCTCAGCGATCTACGCGGATTCGTCGGCGAGCACCTCGCGGACTACAAGCGCCCGGACGAACTCGTCCTGGTCGATGAACTGCCACTGACCCCGATGATGAAAGTCAACAAGGATGACCTGCGGCGCCGGTTCGGCGATGTCATCACAGATCGATCAGGTGCCCGCCGCGGTCACCGGAAAGCGGCGGGCAAGCCCTCATGAGCGATGACATCAGGCGAGTTGAGCAGGACAACGTCCTGACCATCGTGTTCGACCGAGATCCGAAGTTGAATGCGCTCAGCGACAACATGATTGACGAGCTGCGTCGGGCAGCTGAAGACCTCGGCGATCGGCGCGACCTGTCGGTCATGGTGATCCGCGCCACCGGCCGCTACTTCACCGCCGGGCTGGACATCGGCAGCCTTGCCGCCAGCGTTGGTGAGGCGGACGGGTCAGGCAGCGCACTGCGACGGTCCTACCGCCGACTGCATCTGTTGTTCGACGAGCTCGAATCAATCGAAAAGCCAATCGTTCTCGCGGCACACGCGCCCTGCGTCGGCGTCGGCGTCGAACTCGGCGCCTCCTGCGACTTCAGAATCGCCTCCGACGCCGCCACATTCGCGCTACCCGAAGTGCCCAACTTGGGCGTCATACCGGGCTCAGGCGGCATCAGCCGAGTAACCCGGCTCATCGGACCTCACTGGACCAAGTGGCTGGTCATGGCCGGCCACACCGTCGACGCGGCGTCCGCACTGCAGATCGGCCTTGTACACGCGGTCCATTCCCAAGAGTCGTTCGACGACGAAGTCGACAAATTCGTGCAACGAATCGCACAGCTGCCGCACGAGGCGGTCGGCGTGGCGAAACTGGCCATCGATGCAACGGCATCGATGGACCGTGGCACTGCCCGCGACTTTGAGCGGCTCGCCAACTCGGTCCTGGCGCTGTCGGACGAGCACCACGCGCTGGTACGTCAGTTCGGAGAACGAGGCCAGTCGCGTCGCACGACCAGACCGTAACGGGGCCAGCAGTTTTCGCATCGCCCTCGGCGAAGGCAGGAAGAAAGGGACACCATGGCCGTAGTGAGAATGAGGCAATCCGGGTCCGATGAGGACTCGACGGCGTGGAGTGGCGCACATGCTCGGCGTTGACCGTCCGACTATCGACCCAACCAGCGCCCCGTACTGGGAGGCCGCGCGCGCGGGACGACTGCTGATCGCCGCGTGCGGAGCCTGCGGCAGAAAACATCACTACCCAAGGCCGATGTGTCCGTTCTGCTGGAGTGACCAAGTCCAGCCCGTCGAAGCCAGCGGCCAGGGGACGCTGCACACGTATTCGGTCATCCATGCCAACGACTTGCCGCCCTTCCGGGACCGCCTGCCCTACATCGCGGCGTTGGTTGACCTGGCCGAGGGCCCGCGAGTCATCACGACGATCGAAGGAGCCACACCCGATGAATTGTCGTTGGACATGGCCGTCACCGCCGTGTTTCGGCCCCTTGATCCCGACGAGCCGGACGGCGCTCACCTGACGGTGTTTACTCCGACGCGGCTTCTGTGAAGACGGCGCTTATATGCAAACGTTCCTGCTGGGCTCATTCCACGTTGGCCGCGTCGGCTTTGGCGCCATGCAGCTACCCGGGCCGGGGGTGTTCGGTCCACCGCGTGACCATGACCAGGCGATCGCGGTGTTGCGACGCGCAATTGAGTTGGGTATCAACCACATCGACACCTCGCAGTATTACGGTCCGAACGTCTCCAACGAGCTGATCCGCGAGGCGCTTTATCCCTACCCCGCCGACCTCGCTTTGGTCAGCAAGGTGGGAGCGCGCCGCGACGACGCCGGGGTGTGGCTGCCCGCACAGGAGCCCGACGAGTTGCGTGCCGGCATCGAGGACAACCTGCGGACGCTGGGCATCGACCGCCTCGCCGCGGTCAATCTGCGCAGCATCGACGCCGGTGATGCAACCTGGGTCGGCCCAGTGGACCGTGACCGTTTCGACCGACAGCTGTCCGCAATGATCAAGGCGCGCGACGAAGGACTGATCGCCGGGATCGGGCTGAGCAGCATCAGCCTCGAACATCTGCAGATTGCGCTCGACCGCACCGAGATCGTCTGCGTGCAGAACGCCTACAACCTGGTCGACCGCACGTCTCAGCCGGTGTTGGACGCCTGCGTCCGAGCACGGCATCGCGTTCGTGCCGTTCTTCCCGCTCGGCTCAGGCTTCACTGCCGACAATCCGGTGCTCGGCCACCCAGCCGTCCAGCGCGAAGCGTCGAAGCTCGGACGCACTCCGGCGCAGATCGCGCTCGCGTGGACATTGTCTGTCGCGCCGAACGTCTTGCTGATTCCTGGCACCTCGTCGGTGCAGCACCTCGAGGAGAACACCGCCGTCGCCGACATCAAACTGGATGACGAGACGCTTCAGCAGCTCAACGCCGCGGCTTGATTGCGCGAGAGAGCCGGTCCAACACGGATGCCTGATGACCCGCAACGCCTCGTAAAGTTCTTCGCACGAGCCAACACGGTTATGCGGCCGCTGTTGAAGTCGCCGCTGCACGCCCTAATGAGCAGCCGCCTGATGCTGCTGAGTTACATCGGCGGCAAGACCGGCAGCAAGTACGTCTTCGCCATTGGCTACTTCCCCTGGGACAACGGAGATATGCTCGCGCTGAGTTCGGCCAACTGGCCCAAGACGATCAATAACGCCAACAACATCCAAGTGCTCATCAAACGCCGTTGGTTGCATGCCGAACCAACCGTCATACGACAAGACGACCAGAAAGCCGACATCCTTGGTGAGTTCGCCCAACGCAACGGACCAAAAGCCGCGAAGGGGCTAATGCTTGGACTGCCGGGAGATCGTCAGCCGGATCGACAAGAGTTGCTCGCTGCCGCCGCTAAAACGACGCTCGTCCGCTTCGCCGTGGGCGAGTAATCTCGCCGAGACCGCAACGTCGCAGGAAAAGTCCGCATGACGGCCTGCCGGAATACCGTTTCGGCGCAAAGTATTTCCGCGGCTTGCAAAGCAACGACGGCTAGTTCACGGGACGGAACAACGGAAGCCACACCCGGCTGTCTTCTTCGCCGGACATCGCCGTCCAGTCTTCGAAGAACACCTGCACCGGCAGGCCGACGCGGATGTCGTCAAGCGACACATCGACGACATTCGTGATGAGCCTGACATCGGGCTCATCGGCGAGCTCCACCATCGCCACGATGTACGGAGGGTCGAGCCCGGGTATCCACGGCTGCCGATTGACGGTGTAGGCGGCGACGATGCCCTTGCCGGAGAGGGGCTCCGGTGCGACGTCGGTGCTCTGGCAGCGCCAGCATGCAGGTCCCGGTGGATGGAAGTATTGCCCACAGCCGTGACAGCGGTTTATGAGTAATTCTCCGTTGCGGCCGCCCGTCCAGAACGCTGTTGATTCGGCGGTCGGGTTGGGCGCCAGCCGCGTCTGGGGTCTGCTGTATGCGGTGTCGCTCGTCATGTGGTAGCCCTCCTGGCAAATCGCGGTTGGTCAACTCCGCTTTGGTGTCAACCTGACGATCGCGAATGGTCGACCTTCCACAGCCGCTCGCGGTCCGGGTCGCCGGGCAGCACGGTTGAGCTGTCACCGCGAAACACTTTCGCCCGGCGTTGATTTCGATGTCGGGATTCGCCTTCACGTTGTGGTACCACCCGGGCCACCCTGGGCCGCCACCGTCACGCGCGTAGGCAGCGACGTGGTGCGGACTTTCCTCGTCTTGGCGCCGACGGTGTGGTGCAAACAGGCATACGTACCCAACGCCTTTTGAACCAGAGAAGCCATGGCGTCAGTTTGGCACAGCGGCGTGACCGTACCCATGCTGATCGCTGCGGCGACAGGATTCCGACATGTTGGTGCAGCCGTGAGGTTTAGTATTCATCACCCCGCGCCAGGGATGCGCGCAGCGCCACCCACAAGGTCCAAGACCTAAGGGCCCCTACGTAATTCCGGCAGGCTGCCCGGCGTGAGCAATCCGCGGTGAGTTGCAGCGATTGCCCGCAGGATCTCGACGACCGCGCGCACTCGAGCCAGTCGCCGAATGTCGCGTGGTACGACCAGCCAATACGTGCGGTTCACCGTCACCGTATCGGCCAGAACGCGGACTAAACCTCGATCCGCGTCGCCGATGTACACCGGAAGAGCGGCCACACCCAGGCTGGCACTGGCCGCAAGCCACTGACCGGTGATGTTGTTGGTTTGAATCTGGGCTCGTTTCTCGGGCACCAGCTCGTCGAGAATGCGTAGTGGGAGCACGTCCAAGACCGCGTCCACATAGCCGATCAGTGTGTGCTCGTGCAGATCGGCGAGACCGGTGATTCGGCCGTGCATGGCCAGATAGTCCGCGGTGGCGTAGAGGCCGATCTGATAATCGGCGAGTTTGGTGATCTCTACTGCTCGGGGCGGAGGGCGCTCCAGTGTGACCGCAAGGTCGAACTGTCGGGTCGCAAGCGCGTCATGCCTTGTCTCAGTGACGATTTCGATACCGAGGTCTGGATGCTTGGAACGCAACGGCAGCAGATTGGGAAGTAGAACGAACAATCGGTATGGGCGAGCGGTTTGCAGAGCTCGTTGTGGCCCGGCCCCATCGCGGCAGTTCGCTCGGGCAGCGTCAGCGCCGAACGCTACGTGAGCACACTGCTGGATCGCGTGGAGCGTCTGACGTCCCTGAACGCCTTCATCACCATGGGCGCAGACGGCGCCCTGGCGGCGGCACACACATTTGACGCAATGCGTGCCTGCGGTGACGAATTGCCGCCGCTGGCCGGGCTCGTGATCGTGGTGAAGGACAACATCAACCTGCAGGGCCTGACGACGAGTAGCGGAACGGTAGCGCTGAAGAACGCGCGTCCGCGCATTCCGGGCGGATCCTCAGGGGGTACCGTGGCAGCCATCGCGGCGCGCATCGTCCCATCCGGACTCGGCACTGACACCGAGGCTTCCACGCGGCTCCCGGCCGCGCTCGCCGGTATCGCCGGAATGAGGCCGTCGGTCGGAAACGGCGGCGCCGAGCGTCGCTATCACGACCAAGACGCGGTGATGCCGGCGAGCCACACCCGCGACACCGTCGGTGCGATGGGCCGCACGGTCACCGACGTAGTGCTACTCGATGCCGTCATTACCGGCTCTGCGAAGGTGGCTGTGGTACCGCTGTGTGGACTGCGACTGGGCGTGCCGAATTACTTCTGGGACGGACTCGACCCCCGGCTGGCTGAGGTCGCCTGGGCTGGCCGCGAACGCCTCGCGGCGGCCGGCGTGCAACTGGTTGAAGACGATATGCCCGGTCTGCTCGAACTCAACTAGGCAGTGTCGTTCCCGATCGTGCTGCACGAACCGCAACTCGATGGGCCCCGCTACCTCGCACCCTCGGGCATCAAGGACGTGACGGTGGAGAAAATATTCGCGAACGTCGCGAGCCCGGACGTCAAGGGCATGGTCGACGTGGTAATGAGCGATGCCTTCGGCCCAGCCTATGACGACGCTATCCACATCCATCGCCCTGCGCTGCAGCGGCTCTACGCTGAGCACTTTCAGCGACATCGCCTAGATGCCTTGCTCTTTCCGACCAGCATCATGCCGGCATGCGCGATCGATGCCGAACGTGGCTCCGGCACGGTGTCCATCGCCGGTCGCGAGCCCATGGACACGCTCGCCGCCTATGTCCGCAACACCGATCCTGGGGCTAACGCTGGTATTCCGGGTCTGAGCGTGCCGGTTGGCTTGACGAAAGGACGGCTTACCCGTAGGCCTGGAGATCGACGGACCGGTGCGAACCGACGAGCATCTGCTGCGCATCGGCCTTGCCATGAAGGAGCTGTTCGGGCGGCTGCCCGGGCCGCGCCTCTGAAAGTTGGGGTCATCGATCACGAGCTAGCCGCTTGGTGATGCCCGCAGCACGAGGAAGGAGACAAGGCCCGTGCCGATTGTGATCACCGCCATCCGGATGGAAGGCGGCGAAACCGATCTGGACATCACACACTTGTGGTGGGAGAACCCGGAGACGGGCTACAGGGATTGCAGTGCGCTCGAAACGATCATCTCCTATATCGAAGACCTGAAGGGCAGGGCTTACGTTCGCGATGACGAAGGCTACGTCATCAGGGTGGGTGTCGTGGTGCCGGAGTCGGGGCCCAAATTCCTGAGCACCTACGGTGACCGAGAATGGACCGACCACCTCCTCTTTCTTCCGCGCCGCTAGTGCGGGTGTGGGCGTGACGGGAGTCAGATCGGAATCGGTCGACGGCGCCATGCCGTCGCCGTCGAAGACGAGATAGGCGGTGCCCGATCAAACGGGCGTCGCCCTATCCAACCCATATGCGTACTGGCTGCGTTCGGTATTGGACCCGTTGACACTGCGTCCCATAGCGTCGAGGCCAGGTGACGCGCACCACTGAGATCCGGCGCCGGGTCTACACACGGCTCGGCGAGTGGAGGGCCGAGTCCGAACGACGCGGGCGGTGGTTGCGTGTGGGTTGGACCGGGAGACCGGTGCGGTCGTCGAGCGTCGTTTGACACCTGATCCGCAGTGGCGCATACAGCACGTCCTCGTTCCCACAGTCCTCAAGCTCGATGGCCCCTTGATCGACCTGACCGACGTCCCCACACGCCAGGAGATCGAGCATCGCCACGTCGAACTTCTGCTCGAGCACGACCTGCAGCACCTCGATCTACACGAGATCACCACCAGTCGCCGCGTCATCACGCAGACCATCGCCGCGGATCTTTTTGACCGAGGCGCCGGCGCCGTCCGGTTCCCGTCCCGCCTGGACGGCGACGCTTGCGTCGCACTGTTCGAGGGCCGCGGCACCGCGAGCTTGGCGGGAGACCTCATCGCACTCACCGACCCGCCGCCCGAACCGCTCACCAACGTCACCACGCCGTGGGGCCTGATGCTTGAGCCGGCGCCGTGAAACTGCTCCCAGATTGGGATGCGCGCGTGGTGCCCATCGGACCACACGCAAGAAAATTGCACTGCATCCAGCCTGTCGGTTGCGGCCGATTTGGGTCATCTCATGGGGCCAATATGGGGCCAACGAGCCAGACCAACTGATCCAACACGTCCGAATGCCGGTCGCGCGTCTGGTCTGACCGGCTGAAACACATCGGCGTAGGCCCGAACTCCGCCTGAAAAGCGGAAGGTCGCCGGTTCGATCCCGGCCCTGGCCACCAAGTATCTGTGCGCTTCAGAGGCTCTTATTTCGCTCTGTCTACGAAGCCTTCAGCACTGATTGGGACTCGACGATGGGGCCATTATGGGGCCAAACGATTTGGTGTCGCGGCAAGTGTGCTCACGTGCTTCGGCTTAAATCGTCGGACAGCGAGTCAAGGGCGACCGCGATGTCGTCGAGCTCGTCATCGAAGCGGTCTGCGTACGTGTGGGCAGTGACCGTAATGGACGCGTGCTCCATCGCATTTTGTAACAGACGGAGGTCGGCAACCCGCCCACGCTTTACGCGGGTGTCAACAACGGTCAGAGCGTCAGCTTTTAATCGTCGGCTTGGTTTCGCTGCCGTCTCCGACTTGGGAGAGCCGGCCCCAAAGGCCATCGGCGTCCAGGCGGCGTACGCGAGCTACGCGCTATAGGGCTCTCGCTGGGCGGCGAAGAAGTCGGCCCATGACAGCACCTCGGGGTGTTTGTTGAGGAGGCTACGGCGTTGGTGTTCGGTCATCCCGCCCCAGACACCGAACTCGACGCGGTTGTTGAGCGCCTCGGCGCCGCACTCGAGAATCACCGGGCAGTGCTTGCAGATCAGTGCGGCTGTTCGCTGGGCGGCACCGCGCACGAACATTTCGTCTGGGTCAGCGGCGTGACAGTGGGCTTTAGACACCCACGCATTGCGATCGTCCGCCTCCGAGTCGTGGACTGAAGCAGTGGTGATCCTTTGTGCGACCCTCTGAATAGCTAACACCGGTCCCTCCTTCGCTCCGGCTGGCGTTAACAAACGAGCTTTTCGAACCTGTTTTGCTGGGCGGCTGAGCATTTGGACCCCTGTGATGCTCAGGCCCGCTCCTGCGGGTGGGTTTGCCGTGACGATACGAATGCGTGATAGGTGCAAACTAGGGACTATCGTCACAAGCGTCAGAAGCTTTGCAGCATGTGTGCCCGTCCGCGCACGAATCGGCCACGCCGCCTTGCTCGCATGCGAGGCCCCAACGCTGAACCCTGGCCACCACTCTTAAGCTGCACCGCGCCGAGGGCATCGCCCGGGAGATGCATGACGGTTCGGTATGCGAATCCGGGCGCTATGTGTGGGAACTGCTTCTTGGATTGGTCAGGCTTTCGAAGGCCACCCTCGTCGATTTCGGTCACTGGCCCCGTGCTGGCGATAGAGGCCAAGTGTGATCGCATCGTGCCAGCCGCGATCGCGCGCCTAACCGCAGCCCGGTACCGACACAGCACGGCCGTTGAGATTCCCCGGCGTGACCACATGGCGTTTTCGGGGGCGGCTCTACCCGTGACAACGAGCTACATCGACGAGTCGATGGCCAAGGATCATGTCCTCGCCGTTGACGCAGCGAACTAGGCCGGCCCTCTCAACTTGGCACGGATTCCGTTCTAAAGAGCCATCTTTCAAGCCGGTATTGCAGACGAAGTTCGGTAGACAGTCCACTGCGTCACGGCATCGCCTCAGCCAAGGCGTTGCTGGTGCCTGCGCTGCGGCCCAGCGAAAGCACCGGCCTCGTCGGCAACCTGACTGTGTTCGGCAGCGAAAACCTGCACAATAACCCGATGCGTTGCATTTTTCGGCCGTTGCGGGTGGTTATCGCCGGACTAATGGTGACTTCCTCTGGGGTAACGGCATCGGCCGACCCCAGCGTTCCGCCGGTAAGCGCCACGGCGCACGCAGCCGGCTTCGTCGATGTGCGCACCGTGGTTCCCGATGCGGTGATCGACTTGCGCTACGCGACGACCAACAACTTCACGCACACCCAGCTGTATCCCTCCGACGCCCGCTGCCTGGTGCACCAATCCATGGCCCCGGGCCTCGCGGCCGCCGCCGGGGCGCTGCGGCCGCAGGGGCATCTGCTGGTGTTCTGGGATTGTTATCGGCCGCACGACGTTCAGGTCAAGATGTTCAACATCGTCCCGAACCCGGCCTGGGTGGCACGCCCGGGTCAGTATGCCCACAGCCACGAATCTGGGCGTTCGGTCGACGTGACGTTCACCAGCTCGCAACAACAGTGCCCACCGGAACGGCAGGCCAACGGGCTTTGTCTGGCCGACATGGGCACCGACTTCGACGACTTCACTTCGCGGGCAACGGCATACGCGACCCAGGACGTCAGCGCCGACGCCCAGGCGAACCGTGCTCGCCTGCGCGACGCCATGAACTACGGCGGGCTGACGGTGTACTCCGGTGAGTGGTGGCATTTCGACGGGCCAGGCGCCAAGGACGACCGCCCGATCCTGGATGTGCCCGTCGACTGATCTCATATAATGAGATAGATATCTCATATTGTGGCTTTAGCGGGTAGAATACCCAGCGTGGACACGCCGAACGCCGAACAACAGGCCAAGTACACCCACGGACACCACGAATCGGTGCTACGCAGCCACCAGCGCCGCACCGCGGACGACTCCGCGGGCTACCTGTTGCCTCATCTGCGGGCGGGGCTGTCCCTGCTCGACGTCGGTTGTGGCCCAGGGACAATCACCGCCGACCTCGCTGAACTTGTCGCGCCCGGATCGGTGACGGCCGTCGACCAATTCGCCGACGTCCTCGACGTGGCCCACGCCGAAATTCAGCGGCGCAACCTGTCGAATGTCACCTTCGCCAGAGCCGACGTGCACCGACTGGACTTTCCGGACGATACGTTCGATATTGTCCACGCCCACCAGGTGCTACAGCATGTCGCCGATCCCGTTCAGGCCCTGCGGGAAATGAGGCGAGTGTGCGTTCGGGGCGGAATAGTCGCCGCACGAGACGCGGACTACGCGGGGTTCGTCTGGTTTCCCGAGCTTCCGGCGCTGGACCTGTGGCGCGACCTCTATCGGAAAGCGGCTCGCGCCAACCGCGGCGAACCGGATGCGGGCCGGCGGTTGCTGTCGTGGGCCCGGGGAGCGGGCTTCGACGACATCGCACCCACCGGCAGCCTGTGGTGCTACGCGACGGAGGCCACCCGCCAATGGTGGGGCGGAATGTGGGCCGACCGAATCCTTCATTCGGGGGTGGGCCGCGAGCTGCTGCACCTGGGTCTGGCGACTCCCGTGCAGCTGGAAGAGATTTCCGCCGCATGGCACGCCTGGGCTGCGGCGCCCGACGGTTGGCTGGCGATCCCGCACGGCGAAATCATCTGCCGGGCTTGATTTCCTAGCGAGGCGGTGTGGGGAAGCCGCCGCAGAGGGACTCGAACGCATCGGCGACCTTCAGCACGGTGGCGTCGTCGAATCGCTTGCCCACGATCATCATTCCGGCGGGCAGGCCGTTGACCAGGCCCGCGGGGACCGAGATCGCGGGATGGCCGGTGATGTCCATGGGCGCGGTGTTGAGCGCCTTGCCGTGTGCATGTTTGAGCGGCGCGGCCTCTTGCGGGCTGCCCTCCGGCAGTATTTCGGCCGTGCCGGGCACGGTGGGCAGCACCAGCACGTCGTATTGGGCGAGCGCCTGGTCATACGCGGCGCGCGCCTGCGGCACCAGATTGCGGGCCTTGGCATACGACGCCCCGCCCAACGTGTTGTGCGCGTAGTGCCCGCACAGCGCTGCCGCCTTGACGGTGCTGGCCAATTCATCGGCCTTGGCGGTTCGCTGTCTTGCGAAGTGCGCCATGAGTTCTGGGTCGTAGAGGCCGTCCACGCCGACGCCGTACCCGTTGCCGTCCAGCATCTGGGCGCTGGCCCCGTCGGTGATGATGACGGTGAAGACATGGAGGGCGTGGCGGTGCCAGGGCACGCTGATTTCGCCTACGCTGCAGCCGATCTCGGTGAATCGTTGCGCCGCCGACCGGACCAGGTCATCCACCTCCGGCAGCGAGCCATACTGCCCGAAGCCCTCGGTGACAACGCCGACCCGCAGACCGGTGACGTCGCCGGTGAGCGCGGCCCGGTAGTCGACCTCGGCGATCTGTGCGGGCTGGCGCGGGTCGGCGCCGTCGGGCCCGGCCAGCACGTCCAGCAGAAGCGCGGCATCGGCGACCGTGCGCGTCATGGGGCCGAGGTGATCGATCGTCCGCTCGATCGGGAACGCGCCCGTGTAGGGGATCAGCCCGTGGGTGGGTTTGAGCCCGACGACGCCGCACAGCGACGCCGGGATCCGGATCGATCCGCCTTGGTCGCCGCCGAGGGCCAGGTCGACCTCTCCGGCGGCGAGAAGCGCGCCACTGCCGCTCGACGATCCGCCCGCTTCCCGGGTGGTGTCCCATGGGTTGCGCACCGGCCCGCTGGCCGAGGTGAAGCTGGATCCCGAGCAGCACAGATCCTCGCAGACCGTTTTGCCGGCGATCGTTGCCCCGGCCGCAAGCAGTCGCTGCACGACGGTGGCGTCGCGGCCGGGGACGAAACCCTCCACCGCGCGTGATCCGTTCATCATCGGAATCCCGGCGACCGCGATGTTGTCTTTGATGGCCACCACCCGGCCGGAGAGCGGCCCCCGGGTACCGGAGCTGATCTGGGTGGTGACATACCAGGCGCCGAGCGGGTTGTCGCCCGGCTCGGGGAACCGGCAGGCGCGTTCGGGCGCCTGGGGGCGCGAGAACTTGTCATACAGCTCGTCGACCACGTCGTAGGACCGCAGTGAACCCTCGACGGCCGCCAAGTAGTCCCGTCGGGCGTCGGCGTCGAGGTGAAAGCCGAAATGTTGGGCCGCTGCGTCGATGTCGGCGGCCGATGGCCGGGAAACCGTCATGTCGACAGCAGCTTAGTCGTCAGTCCAAGAAAAGATCCGGAATGGGCTGCGCGCCGCCGCCGTAGCGGGACAGGTCGGAAATCCCGGCGGACTTGAGCACCTCAGCGTCGATGTGGCAGTCGCCAGTGACTTCCCGCGCAGGTCGGGTGACGATCGCGACGGCAGCGTCGCCCATGATCTCGGGGCTGCGCGACGACTCGGCCAAGCGGTCACCGTCGGCCAAGTTCATCACCGCGGATGTTGCGATATACGTCTCGGGCCAAAGGCAATTCGACCCGATCCCGGTGTCGGCGAATTCCGCCGCCCAACCGAGTGCCAGCAGCGTCATCCCGTACTTGGACAGCGTGTAGGCCGGGTGGGCGCCCAGCCACCGCGGGTTCATGTTGACCGGTGGCGAGATGGTGAGCACATGTGGATTGGCCGATTTCTCCAGGTGGGGCACGCACGCCTTGGTCAGCAGGAACGTGCCGCGCAGGTTGATCTCCTGCATCAGGTCGTACTTTTTCGCCGAAAGCACGGCGGTCGGGTCCGTCGCGATGGCGCTGGCGTTGTTGACGCAGATGTCGATGCCGCCGAATCGCTGCACCGCGGCCTCGACCGCGCGCTGCACGTCCTCTTCGCGACGCACATCGCCGACGACGGCCAGCGCCTTGCCTCCGGCGGCCTCGACGTCGGCGGCCGCGGTGTGCACCGTTCCGGGCAGGCGGGGATGAGGGGTATCGGTCTTGGCCAGCAGCACCACATTGGCACCCTGCTTGGCCGCCGCGATTCCGATCGCCAGGCCGATGCCGCGGCTGCCGCCGGAGATGATGACGGTTCGGTCGACGAGCATCTTGGTGGTCATTCGTCTACTTTGACCTGGTCAGGGCGCGGTATTGGCATTCTCTTTTTTTGCAAGTACGTTATTCATCGATGGATAATACGGCCCAGACTCCCTCCGGCATCCCGCTGCAGCCCGTATACGGGCCGGCGGATATCAGCGCGGATACCCCCGCGCCCGGAGAGTTTCCCTTCACCCGGGGCAACTTCGCGTCCGGTTACCGCGGCAAGCTGTGGACGTTTCGGCAATACTCCGGCTTCGGTACCGCCGAGGAATCCAATCGCCGCTACCGCTACCTGCTGGAGCAGGGCGGCACCGGGCTGTCGGTGGCGCTGGATCTGCCGACCCAGTGCGGCTATGACTCCGATGACCCCGAGTTCGGCGAGGAGGTCGGCCGGGTCGGCGTCGCGGTCGACACCCTGGCCGACTTCGAGATCCTGTTCGACGGGATCCCGCTGGACAAGCTCAGCACCAGCATGACGATCAACGGAACGGCGGCGATCCTGCTGGCGTTCTACGTGGCCGCCGCCGAGAAAAAGGGTACCCCGCGGGCCAAGCTCACCGGGACCATTCAGAACGACATCCTCAAGGAGTACGCGTCGCGCGGCACCTGGATCTGGCCGCCGGAGCCGTCGCTGCGGTTGATCGCCGACACCATCGAGTTCTGCGCGGCCGAGGTCCCGAGGTTCAACGCGATTTCGGTGGCCGGGGCGCATTTTCGCGACGCCGGTGCCAATGCGGTGCAGGAGATGGCGTTCACCCTGGCCGACGGCGTCACCTACTGCGACACGGTGGTGGAACGCGGCCGGATGACGATCGACCAGTTCGCGCCGCAGATCTCGTTCTTCTTCTATACCCACGGTGACTTCTTCGAAGAGATCGCCAAATACCGGGCGGGACGGCGACGTTGGGCGACCATCGTCCGGGAGCGCTACGGGGCCCCGGATAAGCCAGTGACGGACAAGGCGGCGATGTTCCGCTTCGGCTGCGTGTGCGGCGGCGCGTCGTTGTACGCGCCGCAGGCCCACAACAACATCGTCCGGGTGGCCTACGAGGCGATGGCCGCCGTTTTGGGCGGTGTGCAGTCGATGTTCACGGCGGCCTGGGATGAGCCGTTCGCGCTGCCCACCGAGGAAACCACGACGCTGGCGCTGCGCACCCAGCAGATCCTCGCGCACGAAACCGGCGTGGCCAGCGTCGCCGACCCGCTGGGCGGCTCGTACTTCGTGGAGGCGCTGACCGACGCGACCGAGGCCCGCATCATCGAGATCATGTCCGACCTCGAGCGGCACGGTGGGATGGTCCACGCCATCGAGGACGGTTATCTGCAGGGCCTGATCGCCGACGAAGCATTCAAGATCCACCAGGACCTCGAATCCGGCGCGCGCCCGGTCGTCGGGGTCAACCGGTTCGTCATCGAGGAACCCGAACACGATGTCGTCACCTATGAGCTCGACGCCGAAGGGCGTGATCTGCAGCTCAAGCGACTCTCCAAGGTAAAGTCCGAAAGGGATTCGGCCACTGTCGAATCCAGCCTTGCGGCATTGTCGCGTGCCGCCGAAGGAAATGACAACCTGATGCATAAGTTGATCGACTGCGCCAACGCGTACTGCACGGTCGGGGAAATGGTCACGGCGCTTAAGGCCGTGTGGGGTGAATTCCAGCAACCGGTGGTGTTCTAAGTGGCCGTTCGCGTTCTGGTCGCCAAGCCCGGTCTCGACGGGCATGACCGTGGTGCCAAGATCGTCGCGCGCACACTGCGCGACGCAGGATTCGAAGTCATCTACACCGGCATTCGGCAGCGCATCGAGGACATCGCCTCGATCGCGGTCCAGGAAGACGTGGCCGTTGTCGGCCTGAGCATCCTGTCGGGTGCGCACCTGGCGCTCACCGCACGCACCATCGAGGCGTTGCGCGCCGCCGATGCCGCCGACATCGCCGTCGTCGTCGGCGGGACGATCCCGCACGCCGACGTGCCCAAGTTATTGCAAGCCGGTGCCGCCGCGGTGTTCCCCACCGGGACACCGCTCGACGTTCTGGTGCGCGACATCCGGGCGCTTACCGGCACCCCAGACCCAGCAGAGGAAACATCATGCGCATCGGAGTGATGATTGGCGCCGAGCGTGGCGATATGGCCCGCAAGGTGGCCAAGCTGGCCTCTGACATCGAATGGGCCGAATCCGCGGGTCTGGATACCGCGTGGATGCCACAGGTACCCAACGACTTCGACTGTCTGACCATGGTGTCACTGATGGCCGCGCACAGCTCGCGCATCGAGCTCGGTACAGCCGTGGTGCCGTTGCAGGCGCAGCATCCGATCGCCCTTGCCCGCCAAGCGCTCTCGACGCACGCGGTGGCCGGTGGACGGCTGGCCCTGGGCGTCGGCCCGTCGCATCACTGGATCATCCGGGACATGCTCGGCCTGCCGTACGAGAAGCCGGCTGCCTACACCCGCGACTACCTGCAGGTGCTCAACGCCGCCATCGCCGGGCCGGGACCCGTTGACGTCGAGAACAATTCGTTCGCGGTGCACAATCCGTTGGCGATCGGGGCCGACACCCCGATGCCGGTTCTGGTCGCCGCGCTGGGGCCGGTGATGCTGCAGCTCGCCGGTGAACTCACCGACGGCACCGTGTTGTGGATGGCCGACGAGCGCGCGATCGGTGACCACATCGCGCCGAAGATCACCAAGGCCGCTGCGGACGCCGGGCGTCCCGCGCCGCGCATCGTCGCGGGCATCCCGGTATGTCTCTGTGCGCCTTCACAAGTCGACGAGGCCAAGGAGCGGGCCAACCGCATCCTGGGGGAGGCCGAGGTGTCGCCCAACTACCAGCGACTGCTCGACCGCGGTGATGCCCGCGACGTCGGCGATCTGTGTGCGGCCGGCGATGAACAGGCGATCCTGGCCCGGATGCGCGGTTTCGCCGACGCCGGCGTGACAGACTTGTCCGTGCGGTTGTTGCCGATCGGCGAGAACCGGGACGAACTCATCGCCTCCAAACAGCGGACCCGCGAGATGATCGCCGAACTCGCAGCGGAGTTGCGTTGACCCAAGCGAACGCGGGGCCGCTGGCTGGCATACGGATCCTCGAAGTCGGCACCATGCTGGCCGGGCCGTACGCCACCATGTTGCTGGCCGACCTCGGCGCCGAGGTCACCAAGATCGAACCCGCCGGCGGGGAGATCTCCCGCGGAGTGTCGGACAGCTACTTCGCCAGTCTCAACCGCAACAAGTCCAGCATCTGTCTGGACCTGAATTCTGATGCGGGGCAGCAGCATTTGGGCGAGCTGGTGGCCGACTCTCATGCGCTGCTGGTGAACCTGAAGCCCTCGGCAATCCGCCGGCTGGGTCTCACCTACGAGCACCTGAGGCGGTACAACGATCGGATCGTCTGTGTCGCTATCACCGGCTTCGGCCTGCACGGCGGCGACGACCCGGCCTTCGACTACGTGGTGCAGGCGGGTTACGGCATTGCCGCGTTGACCGGCGACCCGGACGGTCCACCGACGCTGCCGGGTTACTCCTCGGCCGACAACTCCACCGGAATGGCTGCGGCACTGGGGCTTCTGGCCAAGATTGTCTCCGGCACCGGCGGGCAAGTGGATGTGTCGCTGCGCGACGTCATGCTGTCGCAGCTGAACTATCACGCCTCCGCCTACCTCAACAACGGCGTCGAGCCGCAGCGCCGACCGTATGGCGCGCATTCGTATTACGTTCCGGCCCAGCTATTCCCGACGGCCGACGGCTATCTGGCGCTGTTTATCACGCATGACGGCTTCTGGAAATCCTTTGCAACCGAGGCGGGTATCGGCGGTTTCGAAACGATGGCCGAGCGGGTCGCCCGCCGCGACGAGGTGCTAGCGGTTGTCACCGCGATGCTGGCGACTGACACCGCCGCGGGGTGGGAACGGCGACTGCGTCCGCTCGGGGTTCCGGCGGCGGCGGTCAGGACGCTGCCCGAGGCGCTCAAGGCGACACCGGAAGTGGTTGTCACCGCAGGCGATTTCCGTCTCGTCGGGAGTCCGATCCACGTTTCCGGTTATGAGCCCGACTACCGGCCACCGCCGGGGCTGAGCGAGGACTAGCCGTTCGGGCCGAAATCGATTGTCGTCTCGAGCACTCGCGGGACGGGCGGAGGATCCAACTGCAGAGCATCGGACATGTGTAGCTGACCGGCGTTGGCGACCATGTTGTCCAGGATGGCCTGTAGGTCGTCGCCTTCGAGTTCGTACAGGGCCACGTACGGCCCGGTCCCGTCAACCGGACGCAGCCGGCGAGCCCCGACGATTCCGTCGAGCGCCAGGAGTTCGGGCAGATGCACCTCGTCGTACCAGGTGTTGTATTCCTGCTCCCGCTCGGGCGAGCTGGGGTAGCTCTCGACGTACATGATCCCCTTGGCCATGAATCGCCGCCTCTCTGTGACTGCTACTCGTAGCGCACCGTGATCGACGCCGTGTCGGGCACGCCCTGGCACGTCAGAACGTAGCCCTCGGCCACCTCGTCGTCATCGAGGGCGTCGTTGACCCGCATGGTTGCGTGTCCCTCCTCGAGCTTGGCCATGCACGTGCCACAGTTGCCGGCCTCGCAGCTGAACGGCGGCTCGAGTCCGGCCCGCCGCGCGCTTTCCAGTAGTGTTTCGCCGGGCACCAGCGCAACCGACACCTTCTTGCGATCGAGGTGGATCGTCACTGTGCCAGTTTCTAAGCCTACTTCGACGCCGTTTACCGGACCTGTCACCTGTCTCCCCTGCCGCACTTGTATTCTTCAGTATAGAGAATAGTATTCTCACTACGCGATAATCTTCTCAACCCGTCGGGAGGAACAGGACGTGACCGCGCCGGCCGCGCTCGTGTTCGAGGAACGGCAACTGAGCCTGCCTCAGCTCGACTCGTTGGCCGGCGGTTTGGCCGCGACCCTGACCAAAGCCGGCGTAACCGCAGGTGAGCGCGTCGCGATCATGGCTTCCAACCGCCCCGAGTTCGTCGCCGCGCTGCTCGCGATCTGGCGGCTGGACGCGGCCGCGGTACTCATCAGCCCGGCTTGGAAGCGTGACGAGGTCGACCACGCCCTGGGGTTGACGAGCCCGGCCTACGCCGTCGGTGACCACCCCGTGCTGGCCGGCTTGATGCCGATGCTGCACCTGGATGAGCCGATCACCCCGGCCGAACCCACGACGAGTGCACGCAGGCCTGAGGGGCCCGACAACGATGCGCTGCTGGTCTTCAGTTCCGGCACCACGGGTCTGCCCAAGGCCGTGCGGCACACCCATGCGGCGCTGGACACTGCCGTCGGGCACTGGCGCGACGCGTTACACCTGACGAACCGCGACCGGATCCAGGTCGCTACTCCGCCGTCGCACATCCTCGGCCTACTCAACATCATCACGGCGCTGCGTACCGGTGCCTGGATGCGGCTGCACCCCCGATTCGATATCGACCGGGTGCTGCGTCATATCGAAAGCGACCGCATCACGATCGAAATGGCGGTCGCCCCGATCGCGCTGGCCATCGCCTCGCACCCCGAACTCGAGTCCTTCGACCTTTCGTCGCTGCGGTTCATCATGTGGGGCGCCACCCCGGTCAGCGTTGACATCGCCGAGCTCGTGACCCGGCGAACCGGCGTCGGGTGGGTTCCCGCTTACGGCACCACGGAACTCCCTGTCATTGCCTGTAATCCGCTTGACGGGCCGCGGCTCGACTCCGTCGGCCGCGCGGTGCCGGGCGTAGACCTGCGAGTGGTGTCGCTGGAGACCGGAGAACCCCTCGGCCCGGGCGAGATAGGCGAGATCCAGGGCCGGGCGCAGTCGCTGATGGCCGGCTACCTACCGTCCGAGGCGACCCCAGAAGTGTTGTGCGACGGCTGGTATCGCACCGGGGACGTCGGCTGGCTCGATGCCGACGGATGGCTGCGGATCACCGATCGTCTCAAAGAGATGATCAAAGTGCGCGGCTTTCAGGTCGCACCCGCCGAAATCGAGACGGTGCTGCACGGGCATCCGGCCGTGAAAGACTGTGCGGTGTTTGGGGTTCCGGACGGGGTCAACGGAGAAGCCGTCGTTGCCGCGGTCGCCACCCATGCTCCCGCTAACCCGGTGGTCGCGGCCGAACTCACCGCTCGGGTGGACGCGAAGCTCGCGTCCTACAAGCGGCTGAGCCGCGTCGTATTCGTAGACGATATTCCGCGCTTGCCGTCGGGCAAGGTGTTGCGCAGGATCTTGAAGGAGCGCCATGGATGTACGTCTGACGGCTGAACAGCGACAGCTGCGTGACGCCGCGGCCAAACTGGCCGACGATCTCGGATCCGCAGCGGTTCAGGACCTCGACGACGAGAGTCGAATCGCCCGTCTGGACAAGCAGGTTGAGACGACGGGCTGGCGATCGCTGCGTTCAGACGGCGCCTCCGGCGTCGAAGTCGCCATCGTAGCCGAGGAATTCGGGCGCAGGCTCGTCGACGCCCCGTTTCTTGGTCCGGTGCTGGCCGACGATCTCGCCCGCCACCTCGAAGCCGACGCGCGGGAAACGACGATAGCCGTTGACGACCGCGCGGTCGACGCTCGCGGATGTCGGCGCGCGTTGCTGCTGTCCGGGACCACCGTGTTGGCGGCCGATCTGGAAACCCCCACTGCCGCAGCGGATTTGACTAGGCTGGAAGCAAACCTAGCGGCACCGCCTGCGAGCCTGGGTGAGATATCCGCCGAAACCGCCGGACGCTGGCAGGCCCTGGCCCTGGTCGCGACGTCCGCCGATCTGGTCGGAATCGCCAGGGGCGCGCACGCCGTGGCGTGCGACTACGCAAAAATTCGCGAACAATACGGCAAACAGATCGGCTCGTATCAGGCGATCGCTCATCTGTTGGCCGAGAGTCTGGCACTGATCGAAGGCTCGGTGAGCGTGCTACGGCATGCGGCCTGGGCGGTCGACGAACTCGCGCCGGCCGAAGCGATCAGGGCGGCCCAAATTGCAAAGGTCTATTGTGGCCGCGCCACCCGTACCGTCTGCGAGACCGCAGTGCAGGTGCACGGCGGTATCGGCAATACCTGGGAATGCCTGGTTCACGTCTACCTGCGCCGGGCATTGACATCGACCGAGCTGTGGCCCGTGACGCTGAAGGAGATCGACCTTGGACTTTCGTGACTCCCAGGCAGAGGCCGAGTTCCGGGAACGACTGCGATCATGGCTTTCCTCGCACGCCAAGGAGTTTTCCGGCTCGGGTGACGAATATTGGGCACGCATGGCCGACTGGCATCGGGCCCTGTACGACAACGGCTTCTTCGGCCTGTCCTGGCCACGCGACTACGGCGGGCTGGAGCTGCCGCCGATCTATGACGTCATCGTCGATGAAGAGCTGGTACGCGCCGGTGCGCCGCCGCGCCCCAGCGTGGGCTATCTGGTGCACGGCATCGGCCGGCACGGCAGCGACGAGCTCCGCAAACGCTTCCTGCCCGGCATCATCAACGGCACCGAGCGGTGGTGCCAGGGCTTCAGTGAGCCCGGCGCCGGCTCGGATCTTGCCTCGCTGACCACCAGCGCTACCCGCGAGGGTGACAACTACGTGGTGCACGGACACAAGATCTGGACCAGCTACTCCGATGTCGCGGACTGGTGTCTGCTGCTGGCCCGTACCGATCCCGAGGCCAAGCGGCACCGTGGCATCTCGGCGTTCGTGATCGCCATGAAACAGCCTGGGGTGGAACAGCGTCCGTTGCGCATGATGAACGGCGTCACCAACGAGTTCGGCCAGGTGTTCTTCGACGGGGCCACGGTGCCGGCGGACCGGATGGTCGGCGCGCCCGGCGACGGGTGGGCAGTGGCGATGACCGTCGTCGGACACGAGCGCGAACCGTCGACGCTGGGCTATGCGGCCAGATACGGCAAGCTCGTGCGGGAACTGTTGGCGCGCAACGAGGGTCCGGCATCGGAAGAGCTCGCATGGGCCGCGGTGCAGTCGGAAATGCTGACGCACCATGTGCGGCGGCGGCTGTCCGAACAGCTCGACGGGGTGTCGCACGGGCCGGACGGATCGCTAGATAAGCTGCTGATGACCTGGGTCGAGCAGTCCGTCGGGCACGCCGCGCTGGCGGTCACCGGAACTCGCGATCCAGACATGCTCAGCGCCTATCTCTACAGTCGCGCGCAAAGCGTGATGGGCGGAACATCACAGATACAGAAGAACATCATCGCCTCGCGAATCTTGGGATTGGGAGTCTGACGTGTACGACATGCCTGCTGAAATCGACGTTCGTGCCGACGGGGCGCTGCGGATCATCACCCTGAACCGGCCGGATGATCTCAACGCGGTCAACGACAATCTGCACGTCGGGCTGGCGCGCTTGTGGCAGCGGCTGACCGACGACCCCTCGGCACGTGCGGCGGTGTTAACCGGTGCGGGCCGGGCGTTTTCGGCGGGCGGCGATTTCACCTATCTGGCCGAACTGGCCGGAGATGCCGATCTGCGCGCCAAGACCATCCGGGACGGCCGCGAGATTGTGCTGGGTATGGCCCGCTGCCGAATTCCCGTGGTAGCGGCCGTCAATGGCCCGGCCGTCGGTCTCGGCTGCAGCCTGGTCGCACTCAGCGACATCGTCTACATCGCCAAGGATGCCTTCCTTGCCGACCCGCACGTGCAGGTGGGTTTGGTCGCAGCCGACGGCGGACCGCTGACCTGGCCGCTGCATATCAGCTTGATGCTGGCCAAGGAATACGCGTTGACCGGCACCAAGATTCGCGCCGAGCGAGCCGTCGAGCTGGGGCTGGCCAACCATGTCGCCGAAGACCCGGTCGCCGAGGCCATCGCCTGCGCCAAACGCATCTTGGAGCTGCCCCAGCAGGCGGTGGAAAGCACCAAGCGGCTGCTCAACATCCACCTGGAGCGCGCGGTGCTGGCCAGCCTGGATTACGCACTTTCGGCCGAGAGCCAGTCCTTCGTGACCGAGGACTTCCGGTCGATCGTTGCCAAGCTGAACGCCGGCAAAAATTGACGTAGGTTGCGCGAGCAGACGCGAAAGTCCCCAATTTTGCTACGAAATAGGGACTTTTGCGTCTGCTCGCGCAGCTGAGCGTTCCACCATTCCGATCACCGTCTCCCCGTTGTAGCTGTAGCGGGCCAGCCCTTGCTGCAACTGCAGCCCCCCGCCGACCTCGGGAGGCATCACCATGAACGTGGAAGCAGTTGTCTGCCCGGCGATTTCGATGGCCTTGCCGACGGCCTCAAGCGCAAGCGAGACGTCCTCGCCGTGCGGCTGTAACCGAGTCAAGAACGGCGCCTTGACGACTCGGGCGGGGACGATTTCGCCGTCCTCGACGATGTAGCCTTCGTTGTAGGTCGGTTTGCCGTCGGTGCGCGGCGGATAGACCTGGAAACCGAACCCGAAACCGCTTGGGAACGCGGCCGCTTGCCAGACGTGTCCCCGTAATGGGGCCAGGCGACGCACGCCCTGGCGACGGATCCGGTTGGCGCCGCCGTCGAGCTTGTGTGTCTCGCTGCCGATGGCGATGCTGCCGGTGGCGCGGCAGAGCTGCTCGAAGCGCCACGGATACCCGATCAGGTACCCCTCCTCCTGAGTCGACAGGACGTGCCGCGCTTCCGCACTGGTCGAGCCGTTCTCCCAGGGCGGCAGGATAGGCCGAATGTCTATCTCCGCCTTGATCGCAACCCGTTCGCCCTCGGCGGACCAAGGCATCCATCCGGCCATTTGGGCGTCGGCCGTGGTAGCGATGGCCTCCCCGTCGAGCTTGAGGCGAAGATGCCGGTAGGGCTCGATCATCTCGAAGGACAGCGGCCCGGCACCGAGGACCCGCGGCTTGCCGTCGGCGCCCAGCGGATCGTGCACCGGCCCGTTGCCGAAAACATTGAAGACCCGCCCATCGGCGAAAGCGAGGTTAACCTGGATATCGTGGGTGTCCCATTGATCGGCCACCGCCTCGATCCCGACGCGGGGTATGCCGAAACTGCCGTTGTCGTCCCAGATCCAGGCGTTCACGGACTCGCGGGCCTCGGGGTCCTCGGGTTGCCGGGCCCAGATATACTCCCAGTCCTCGATCAGGCCACCGGTCAGATCGATGGTCATGACCGGACCGCCGGCGCGGTCCAGGCCGTCATGCGAGCGACATAGTCGGCGAACAGTGGACGCACCCCTTCCATCCTCAGCCCGAAGGCCGACGCGTCGGGATGCGTATTCGGCAATCGCGACGTCGCTGCGACCCGCCACCACTCCTGCATGCCGCGCTCGAACTCGGCGGTAACGGGTTCGCCGAGCCAGGCGTACAGGCGTTTGACTTCGCCGATCGGATCACGTTGCACGGCACCGAAATCCAGATCGAAAAACCGATCGTCGTTGCCGACGTCGCGGAATTCCAACGCGCGCTGCATACCTATCGACCACTGTTCGACGTTGAGCTGCCCAAGGTAGTTACGGTCGACGGTGTTCGAGGTCATCTGCCCGAATTCGGCGTAGAGATCGGCGACCGACAAGATCACCTCCGTCGGGTCGCGGTGCGTCCAGACGTACCGGGCGTCGGGGAACGCCTTGTCCAAGTGCGGGAGAAATAACAAGTGCGTGGGGCATTTCAACCGCCAGGGCCGCCGAGGTTGACCCCACTGCAACAGCTTCAGTGTCCGCAGTTCGTAGGCGTAAGTCGGGGTGAGATCGGCATCCACGAGCCAGCGCGAATAGGACGGGATGTGCGCGAACGCTTGGAAGTACTGGCTTTTGAAGTCGAGTGCCATCAGGTCTTGACACTCCTCGGGTCCCGTCGGCGTCGTCGGCACCAGCGCGGCCAGCCGTGGCGCGGCCGCGTCCATCATCTCCTGCTGGGCCGCCGCGGCGGCGATCCTTGGATCGGGGCCCTCGACGGTCGACGGTGGCGGGCACGGCTCACCGGCCTCCCATCGCCGCAGCGACCGTGCGTCCGGATCCTCGGCCAGCAAGAACGAGAGCGCGGTCGAGCCCGTGCGGGGTAAGCCGAGGCCGATCAACGGGCGCTCGATCACCTCGTCGTCTATTTCGGGGTGGCGCCGGTACCAGTCCTCGATCTGAAGCCGGTTCTTCAGGGCTTTCATGATCAAGTCGTGGACGATGAACTCGCCAACAGGATTCAAATCGGCTTCAGTAGAAAGTGATTCGATGAGGACGCCGAGTCCTTCGCGGAAGGAGTCGACGCCGAAGTGGTCAAGTCCGGTGTCTCGGCACGCGGCCTCGAGCACGTCGTCGACTGAGTCCATCGGGCTTCTCCTTCAGCCGCACGCCCCCAGCACGATTCCCGCCGTCTTTACCTAACAGCTAATTGGTGTCACCATGATGACGTGACTAAGAGGGGATGTCAATGCTGAATCCGCCCGAGCCGCGCCCGTATCGCAGTCCAGTGCGTGAGCAGAAGACCGCACAGACGCGGGAGCGGATCGTGCACGCCGGGGTGGCGATCGTCGAACGCCTGCCCGACATGGATTGGAGCGCGATGACGTTTCAGGCGGTCGCCGACGGAGCGGGGGTCAGCAAACGAACGGTGTTCCGGCACTTCGCAACCGAGCGGGAGCTGCACGACGCCGTGATGCAGCGGTTTCAAGAGCGCGCCGGCGTGAGCTACGACCGAGTCGACCTGCACGGCGTGGCCGCGGTGGCTCGTCGCGTCTTCGAGGCGCTGTCGACCTTTGCGGTCTCGTCCTGGAGCGCAGAGCCCAAGGACCCCACGTTTACGGCGATGGACCGTGCCCGCGGCGATGCCCTGCGTGGCGCCCTCGCGGCGGCTGCGCCGCATTGGTCGCCCGAACAGCAAGCGCTGGCGGCGGGCGTGTTGGACGTGCTGTGGAGTCCGCTGTCCTACGAGCGCCTGGTTGTGCATTGGGGTGCGAGCTCACCAAACGCAATCAAAGCGATCGAATGGGCGATCGGGCTGGTGGTGCGCGGCGTCGAATCGGGACAAGGACCGGACTGAGGGTAAACAGCAAGGACTGGCACCGGTGATCGGCGCCAGTCCTTGCATTTGTGTAGTGCGTTTACTTCTGGGCAGACTTCTGACGAGCCTCGGCAGTGCCTGCAGCCGCGCGCGCAGACTCCGCCTGGGCCTCCTTCTTCGCGACGTCACGCTCGGCCTGCGCCTTGTCCTGCTGGGCGCGCCCCTCCTTGCGCAGACCCTCAAGGTTGAAGACGATGCCGACGATCTCCTTGGTCTTGCCGATCGCATCCTCGACGATGCCCCTGATGGCTGCCACCGGTCCACTGTCGCGGTCACTCATAATGAGCCCCCTTTCTCACGTTGACGGTCTACTACCGCGTACCCAACGAGGGCGGCGCGGCAATCGTCCTCGCCGAAGACGGTGCTGTGGCGTCCGTCACTCCCGCCGCCTAGCTGCGCGGATCTAAGATCATCACCGTGCCGCCCCATCGCGACCTCGCGGCTTACGACGACCGGGCCAGGTCCTACGACCGGGGCTGGCGCGGCCGCCTACATCACGTCATCAGCGAACGGACCGCGGCGTTGGCCACCGCGGTGGTGGCCGCACCACAGCATGTTCTGGACGTGGGGTGTGGGACCGGCTACCTGCTGCGGGTGTTGGCGGGCCGTTACCCGGGGGCGCAATCGCTGGCCGGAATTGACGCCGCTCCCAACATGATTGAGACCGCCAAAGGCAGCAGCGATGACAACCGGTTGACGTTTGTCACCGGGGTCGCCGAGCACCTGCCCTTTGACGACGCGGCGATGGACCTCGTGGTCAGCAGCACGTCGTTCGACCACTGGTCGGATCAAGGCGCCGGTCTGCGGGAGTGCGCACGAGTGTTGCGCCCCGGCGGTCACCTGGTGCTGGTCGATCAGTTCTCCGGTTGGTTGCTTCCCACGCTGGCAGTAAGCCGGCGGGGCAAGGCCCGCACCCGCGGCCGCGCCGGCCGCCTGCTGGCGCGCGCGGGATTCGAGCGGCCCGAGTGGCACCGTGTGTGCGCGGTCATCATCAATGGTGCTGTCGCGAAACGACCGTCAAACGGTGTCGTGCAGCCGTAGGAAGTCCCGCATCACCTGATCGAACCGGTGTGGTTCCTCGATGAAGGGCATGTGCGCGCTCGATTCGAAAAGCTCGAACCGCGAGCCGTCGATGCGCTGATGCATCTCCCACATGTGCTCCGGTGCGCATTCGTCGAACCTGCCGGCCAGGATCAGGGTTGGCAAGGTAATTTCGTGCAAGCGGTCGAAAACGTCCCAGCTTCGAATGGTCCCGACGATGCGAAAGTCGCTGGGCCCGAACATCGTTTCGAAGATCTCGGCTCCCATGCCCATGAAGGCTTCGGTCAGCTCGGTGGGCCAGGGCAGCTGACGGCACAGATACGTCTCGTTCCAGGTGCGGATCGCGGCCTGGTATTCGGCTGAATGGGTCGTGCCGGCGGCCTCATGACGGTCGATCGCGGATTGGGTCGCCGGATCCAGCTGCGTCTTCAGTCGGGCGACCATGTCCGAGAACCGAGGTATGGACGCGATGCTGTTCGAAATGACCAGGCTGGTCGCAATGGACCTCACGTCAAGCGCGTACTGTTGCGCCAACATTCCGCCCCACGAGTTGCCAAAGATGTGAAAGCCGTTGAGCCCCAGGGCCTGTACCACGGCGTCCATTTCGGCAACGGAGCGTTCCATCGTCCACAGCTCGACGTTCGACGGGCGGTCCGAGTTGCCGCAGCCCAGCTGATCCCAGAAAATGACCTCGCGCTCGTCGGCCAGGCGCTCCAGCGAACGGATGTAGTTGTGTGGCAAACCGGGACCGCCGTGAACCGCAAGCAGCGGAAGACCCGGCCCACCACCGCACCGCTTGAACCAGACCGTTCCGCCGGGGACGGGGATTGTGCCCGAGAGCTGCGTCATTGCTCACCGATGGTAGTGCAGTCACCGGCCACGGGCTGCGGAAGCCACCCTCCTTGCAACTGACGCTCTCGGCCTGAGAGAATGGTGTTCTCAAGTAATTCCCGAACAGGAGAAGACCTGTGCCTGAAGCTGTCATCGTGTCCGCCCTGCGCACCCCGATCGGCACCGCCCGCAAGGGAACGCTGCGCGACACAACCGCGTTCGAGCTGGCGCACCACGTGGTCTCCGAGGCGGCCGCGGATCTGGACCCGGCCCAGGTAGACGACGTGATCATGGGCGAAGGCCTCAATGGCGGCGGTGTTATCGCCCGCCATGCGGCCATCACGGCGGGGCTGTCCCACGTGCCGGGTTTGGCCAACAACCGGCACTGCGCGGCCGGCCAGGCGGCGGTGCAGAGTGCGGCGGCAAGCATTCGAGCGGGTATGGATCAGCTCGTCATCGCCGGCGGCGTGAACTCGGCTTCGACATCGCCGCGGTCCCGGATACAGGTCGAGGGAGAGTGGGTTGACTGGTTCCCGCCGACCCACCCGGACCGACCCGACGCGCCGAACCTCGACATGTCCATCACGGTGGGCTGGAACGCCGCGGTCAAGGCGGGCGTGAGTCGCGAGGAGATGGACGAGTGGGCGCTGCGGTCACACCGCAATGCCCTCGCGGCGATCGACGAAGGCCGCTTCAAGGAAGAGATCGTTCCCATCGAGACGCCGCACGGACTGTTCTCAGTCGACGAACACCCGCGCCGTGACACCACGCTCGAGAAGCTGGCCGGACTCAAGCCGCTGCACCCGGAAATCGAGGGCTTTTCCATCACCGCCGGCAATGCCTGCGGCGCCAACGACGGCGCCGCCGTGTTGACCATCGCCAGCGACGCGATCGGCCTGCCCGCACTGGCCACCGTGCGGTCCTGGGCGTCTGTCGGTGTCGACCCCGCGATCACCGGTCTGGCTCCGGTCGACGCGATTCCGAAAGCCCTTGCCCGCGGCGGTCTTTCCGTATCGGACGTAGACCTGTTCGAGATCAACGAGGCATTCGCGTCGATGTGTGTGGCAACCGTCAAGCTGCTCGAACTCGATGCGGACAAGGTGAACGTCAGCGGTAGCGGCTGCGGACTGGGGCATCCGGTGGCGGCAACCGGCGCCCGGATGCTGGTGACGTTGGTGCACGAATTGCGCCGCCGCGGTGGTGGTATCGGCGTCGCCGCTATGTGTGCGGGCGGCGGAATGGGCTCCGCGACTGTCATCGAGGTCCCTGCGCCATAATCTGCATATGACTAGCAAATGACGATTGCCGACCTGATCGCGAGCGCGCGCAACGGATCTCAACGCGCTGCGGGTCGGTTGCTCAGTCTCGTCGAGGGTGAGCAGCGCGGAGAAGTGCTGGCGAGTATCGGCCCGTCATCGACCGCCTCGGGTCTTGTCGTCGGGATCACCGGACCGCCGGGCGCGGGTAAGTCGACGACAATCGCCGCGCTGGTAGGCGCCTATCGGGGCCGCGGAAATCGGGTGGCTGTGCTCGCCGTGGACCCGTCGTCACCGTTCAGTGGTGGCGCCCTGCTGGGTGATCGCATTCGAATGGCGGCCCACATCAACGACTCCGACGTTCTTATTCGTTCGGTGGCCACACGTGGTCATCTCGGGGGGCTGGCCGCCGCGGTTCCGGCGGCGATCCGCCTGCTCGGCGCGATCGGTTATGACGTGATCCTGCTGGAGACCGTGGGGGTGGGCCAGTCCGAGATAGAGATTGCTGCCGTCGCGGACCCGACTGTTGTCGTGCTCAATCCGGGGACGGGCGATGCGGTTCAGGCCGCCAAGGCCGGTGTGCTGGAGGTCGCCGACATCGTGGCGGTCAATAAGGCCGACCGAGAGGGCGCCGAACAGACCGTGCGGGATCTGCGGGCCGAGACCAGGGCCCCGATCGTCAGCCTGATCGCCGCCCGAGGTGAAGGGGTAGCGGATCTGGTGGCAGCGATCGACGACCATCACCGCGCTGATAGCCGCGACCGGCGCGTGGCCCGGGCACGGGCGCAGATCTTGTCGATGGCGCAAACCCGGTTGCGGACCCATCCGGACCTTGACCGGCTCGCCGAATCGGTGGTCGACGGCCACGACGACCCCTACACCGCCGCCGAGGGTCTGTTGTCCTAGCGGCTGGCCCTACTGCAGGTCGACGGACTTGCCAGTGGCGGCCGCGTGACCCGCGCGGTAACCGAAAACCATTGCCGGACCGAGGGTTCCGCCCGCACCACCGTACGCCCGGCCGGTCACGCCGCCCATCGCGTTGCCCGCGGCGAACAGCCCCGGGATCGGATCTCCGCTGACATGGAGCACCCGGCCGTCGCGGTCGGTGCGCGGTCCGCCCTTGGTGCCCATCGAGCCGATCGACACCGGTACCGCGTAGAAGGGGGCGGTGTCGATCGGGCCGAGGGTCTTGCCCGCCTGTGTGGTGGCGGTGTCATCACCCCAGTAGCCGTCGTATGCGCTTGAGCCGCGGCCGAAGTCGGGATCGGCTTCGGCGGCGATGTGGCGGTTCCACGCCTCGACGGTCCTGATCAGGCCGTCGGCGTCAATGCCGGTCTTGGCGCCCAACTCGGTCAGATCGGCCGACTCGCAGAACCAGTCCGGCACCGGCTCTCCGGGGGCGATACCGAGAAAGCCGTAGCGCTGCAAGTGAACTGAGTCGAAGACGATCCATGCACGGTCGTTGACGTAGCCGCCGCGGGGATCGAGATAGTGGAATGCGCCCGCCATTGAGTTGTAGTCGCAGGCCTCGTTGACGAACCGTCGCCCGGCCTGGTTGACCATGATGCTGCGGGGGCGGGTGCGTTCCAGGCGCACGCTGCGGCTGCGCTGCTTGCCGTCGATGGTGTCGCCGGGAATGCGCACGATCGGCACCCACCACGCTTCGCCCATGTTGGCCAGATCGGCGCCGTGCGCCATCGCCATCCGCAGCCCGTCGCCGGTGTTGTTGGGTGGCGAGACCGGGCCGTGCATCGGGCCACGCAGGAATGCCTGTACCGCAACGGGATCCCATTCGAAGCCGCCGGTTCCGAGAATGACGCCGTGTCGTGCGCGAACGGTCGTGTCCTGCCCGATCCGTACCCCGGTGATCTCACCCGCGTCGGCGATCAGCTCGGTGGCCGGCGCATTGGTGTGGATCGACACCCCGGCCTCGAGCAGCCCCTTGAGCAGTCCGGCGATCAGCGCGGCGCCTGCCACGCACAGCTCGGCGGAGACCTGGTCAACCGACGCGTGCAGACGCGCCCGGGTCTCGGCGTCGAAACCGACGTTGGACCAGTCGGCGGGGAATGTTGTGATGCGGCTTGCCCATTCGCCCAGCTGGGTGAGGTCGAACGCGCCGGCGCTGAGCGATCGCCCGCCGGCGGGCTGTCCGCCGGGCAGCTCGGGCTGGTAATCGGGGAAGCCGTCTGCGACCTCGAAGCGCAGACCGCTGTGCGCCTCGACGAAGTCGAGCATCCCCGGACCCGTCTGCACGAACGTCTCGACCAGCGCGTCATCCATCGAGCCATACGACTGCGCGCGCAGATACTGTAGCGCGTCGTCAACCGTCAATTCCCGTTCCGGGCAACGGTTATGGGCCGGAATCCATACGATGCCACCCGACACGGCGGTGGTCCCGCCGACGGTCGCGGCCTTCTCGTACACGTCGACCGAGGCGCCGGCAACCACCGCCGTCAGTGCGGCCGTGAGCGCGGCGGCGCCGCTGCCGAGCACGACGACATCGACTTCATGGTCCCAAGACATGGACGGTTATCCCTTCAGCTCAATACTTCCGACAACTGCTTTGCCGCTGTGAGGACCGCGTCCCGTCCACGCAGCACGACGTCCTCCCGGTGCGAAATGAGGTTGATGCAGGTTGGGGGCGACGGAGCCGGGCGGTGGACCGGCACGGCCAGACCGTAGGTGTTGGGCTCGATCTCCCCGTAGGTCATCACCCAGCCGCGCTCGCGGGCGCGGGTGACCAGCTCCCGTTCGCCGGGGCGCGGGGGCATGCTCGCCAGCAGCGCGATCCCGGCGGCACCTCGATCCAGCGGATAGCGACTGCCCTCGTGGAAGGCGAGCTGATAGGCGACCTGGCTCGGCACGATCACCGCGACGGCCACCTGCTGGTCACCTTCGGCGACCAGCAAGGACACGGTGCTGCCGAGTTCGTCGGCCAATGCACGCAGCGTCGGAAGGCTCAGTTGACGCACGTTTCGGTCGAATGACGCGCCGAGGACGGCCAGCCCGGCCGCCGGTCGATAGCGGCCGTCCTCCCCCTTGGCCACCAGCCGGAATTCGGTCAATGTCTGCAGCAAGCGGTACGCGATGGTCCGATGCACCCCGACCTGGTCGGCGAGCTGTTGCACGGTGAGCCCGTTGGGGGAGGCCGCCACCATATGCAGCCCGGTGAGCCCCCTGGCCAGCGTCTGCGAACCGGTCCCTGAACCCGTCACCGCCTTGACAGACCCTCCTGCGAGAGCGAAACTTTACTATATAACGCACATTGCATGTGCGATATTAGCACAGCGGCGAAGCCGAAAACGAGAACCAGATTTGACCGCCTAGGCCTACTAAGGCCACCCAGAGAGGAATCGTGACGGAGTTCGAGAGCATCTGGAGCGATCTCCAGGGCGTCGCATTTGAGCAGGGTTACCTGGACGCCGCCGGAGTCCGGACCCGCTATCTGCGTGCCGGCGATCCGGGCAAGCCGGTGCTGCTGCTGCTGCACGGCTCCGGTGGCCACGCCGAGGCGTACGTGCGCAACCTGGCGGCGCACGGGGAGCACTTCTGGACCTGGTCGATCGACATGCTGGGACACGGCTACACCGACAAGCCGGGTCATCCGCTGGAAGTCCACCACTATGTCGAGCACCTGATGGACGTCCTGCGCACCATCGGGGTCGACCGGGCTCATGTGAGCGGTGAATCGCTCGGGGGCTGGGTGGCCGCCCGCGCCGCCATCGACCATCCCGACGTGGTGGACCGGTTGGTGCTCAACACGGCTGGAGGCTCCCAGGCCGATCTCGCTGTGATGCAACGGATCATCACGCTGTCGATGGCCGCCGCCGAGGACCCGACGTGGGAGACGGTTCAGGCGCGCATCAAGTGGTTGATGGCGGACAAGTCCAAGGACTACGACGATCTGGTCGCCAGCCGCCAACGGGTCTATCGCCAACCGGGATTCGTCGCCGCGATGAGCGACATCATGGCGCTGCAGGATCCGGAAATCCGCGCCCGCAACATAATCGGCCCCGACGAGTACGGATCTATCACCGCCCCGACGCTGGTGCTGTGGACCAGTGACGACCCGACCGCCGACGTGACCGAGGGCCGCCGGATCGCGTCGATGATTCCGGGCGCGCGCTTCGAGGTGATGCCGGGCTGTGGTCACTGGCCGCAGTACGAGGACGCCAAGACCTTCAACCGCCTACATCTCGACTTCTTGCTGGGGCGTTGATGGGAGCCGGCGAGCACGATGTTGACGTTCGATGTTGTGGTCGTCGGTGCGGGCCCCGTTGGGTTGACCTTGGCCAACATCCTTGGGCTTCAGGGTGTTCGCACGTTGGTGATCGAGGAACGGGAAAGCTTGATCGACTACCCGCGTGGGGTTGGGCTCGACGACGAGTCGTTGCGCACGTTCCAGTCGATCGGTCTGGTGGAGCACGTCCTGCCGCACACCGTGCCCAACCAGATTCTGCGCTTCTTCGACGCCAAACGCCGGGTGCTGGCCGAAATGGCGCCCCCCGACGCGCGTTTCGGCTGGCCGAAGCGCAATGGATTCGTGCAGCCGCTGGTTGACGCTGAATTACTGCGCGGGCTCGACAGATTCGAGCACGTCGAGGTGCAGTGGAACCGTCCGATGAGCTCGTGCGTACAGGCCGGGAATGTGGTGACCGTTGACTGTGGCAGTGACGGCAACGCGTCGAGCATTCGCGCGAGCTACGTCGTCGGCTGCGACGGCGGGCGCAGCATCACCCGTCGGATGATGGGGGTTTCGTTCGACGGAACGACATCGTCGACGCGGTGGCTGGTCGTCGACATCGCCAACGATCCGCTGGGTCACCCGAACAGCGAGGTTGGGGCCGATCCCGAACGCCCGTACGCCTCGATCTCGATCGCGCACGGAATTCGCCGGTTCGAGTTCATGATTCATGCCGACGAGACCGACGAGCAGGCGGAGGATCCAGCCTTCCTGACCCGGATGCTGGCCCGGATGGTGCCGCACCCGGACCGGGTCGATGTGATCCGGCGCCGCATCTACACCCACCACTCGCGCATCGCCGGCGCGTTCCGCAGCGGCCAAATGCTGCTCGCCGGAGACGCCGCGCACCTGATGCCGGTGTGGCAGGGGCAGGGCTACAACAGCGGCATCCGGGATGCGGCCAACTTGGGCTGGAAGCTCGCCGCGGTGGTCAACGGCCAGGCCGGCGACGGCTTGCTCGACACTTATGACGTCGAGCGGCGCAAGCATGCGCGCGCGATGATCGACCTTTCCACGATGGTGGGTCGGGTCATCTCGCCGACCGACCGCAGGGTTGCCGCCGCCCGCGACCTGCTCGTGCGATCGGCGTCAATTGTGCCGTCGCTCAAGCGGTATGTGCTGGAAATGCGTTTCAAGCCGATGCCGCGTTACGAGCAGGGTGCCGTGGTTCATGCGGTCGCGCACGAACCGCGCGATCCCGGTTCGCCGGCCGGCACGCTGTTCATCCAGCCGCGGGTGGACACCCGGACGCAGCAGGATGTCTTGTTGGACGACGTGCTGGGTCCCTGGTTCGCCGTGCTGTGCTGGAACAACGACCCGCGCAAGATCCTTGGGGATGATGCCTTCGCGAGCTGGAAAGCCTTGGGGGCCCGCTTTGTTGCGCTGCGCCCGCTCACTCAGTTGCACTGGACGGGGGCCGAGACTCCCGACGACCCCGACGTGGTGATCGTCGGCGATCGCACCGGCGGTCTCAAGGCGTGGTTCGACGTCCACAAGGAATCGGTGGTGTTCCTTCGCCCCGACCGCTGTATCGCCGGAGCCTGTATCGCCCAGCTCGCGCCCGACTTGTCTGCCTCGCTCCTGGACACCCTCACGCTGACGCCGAGAGGGGGTGAATCCCCAAGTGCCACTGGCTCTGTGCTGCATGTCGCACAGCCCGCTGCTGAATCTACCGGGGCCGTCGCAGGATCTGCTTGACGACGTCAATGCCGCGATCGCGCAGGCGCGAGGGTTCGTGCGAGAGTTCGACCCCGAGCTCGTCGTCATCTTTTCCCCGGATCACTACAACGGGTTCTTCTATAGGGCGATGCCGCCGTTCTGTATCGGCCTGCATGCCAGGGGAGTTGGCGATTACGGCACCCACCTCGGCCCGCTCGACGTTCCCGAAGACATCGCCGCCGACTGCGCGGAAGCCGTGCTCGGCGCGGGCGTCGACGTCGCGGTCTCGGCCAGCATGGACGTGGACCACGGTACCGTGCAGCCGCTGGAAAAGCTTTTCGGGGAGGCCACGTCGCGTCCGGTGATCCCGATCTTCATCAACGCCATCGCGGTGCCTCTGGGTCCCCTGCACCGCTGCCGTGCGTTGGGCGCGGCGGTGGGCGAGTACCTCGCGACCCTGGACAAGCGCGTCCTGGTGATCGGCTCCGGAGGGCTTTCCCACAGTCCCCCGGTGCCGACGCTGGCGACCGCGGGCCCCGCTGTCCTGCAACGGATCGTGCACGGCGAACCGATGTCAGCTGAGCAGCGACAGGCGCGACAGACGGTCGTGATAGACGCGGCCAGGAGTTTCGCCAACGGCGAGAGCGACCTGCAGCCCCTCAACCCGGCTTGGGATCACCAACTCCTGGAGATCATCGACGCGGGAAGGCTTTCCGAGTTCGACTCGTGGTCCAACTCGTTCGTGCTGCACGAGGGCGGCGGTTCGGCTCACGAGATCAGGACGTGGCTCGCGGCTTTCTCGGCACTCGCGACGGCCGGGCCGTATCAGACCACGGTGCGCTACTACAAGCCCGCCGCGGAGCTGATCGCCGGGTTCGCCATCAGAACGGGACTGCCGAAATGACCGCCGCGCCTACGTTCGATCACGTCGTCGACGTGCTCGTCGTCGGCTCCGGCGGCGGCGGGATGACCGCTGCGCTCACCGCTGACGCGTCCGGACTCGACGCATTGGTGGTGGAGAAATCCGCCAGCTTCGGCGGCTCGACCGCCCTGTCGGGCGGGGGCATCTGGGTGCCCGGGGCACCCGCGCAGCGCAGGGCGGGTTACGTCCCCGACCCGGACAGCGTTGTCGGATACCTGAAGCTGATCACCGATGGCCTGGTCAGTGAGGCGCGGCTACGGCAATACGTCGACTCATCGCCGCAGATGCTGGAGTTCTTAGAACGGCTCTCGCCCTGGCTCGAGTTCGTCTGGAAGCCGGGCTATGCCGACTACTACCCAGAATTGCCCGGCGGCTCCGAACTCGGCAGCACCATCAACGTGCCGCCCATTGACCTGCGCAAGCTGGGCGAGGACGAGGACACGCTGCTCAAGCCGCTGGCGCTCGCGCCCAAGGGAATTTGGCTGGGGCCCAAGGAACTTCGATCCTTCTACCGGGTGCGGCAATCATGGGCGGGCAAGGGCGTACTGCTCAAGCTCATCGCACGGATGGTTAGGGCGCGAGTGCTCGGCGAGCGGATCGCGGCCATCGGTCAATCCTTGGCGGCGCGGCTGAGGCTGGCCATGCGGGAGCGCGAAATCCCACTGTGGCTGAATGCGCCGATGGTCGAACTGCTCACCGACGACGACGGATCCGTGACCGGCGCGCTGGTAGAGCGAGACGGCACGCAACTACGGGTCGGGGCGCGCAAAGGGGTGATCCTGGCCTCAGGCGGATTCGAGCACGACATGGTCTGGCGCAAGGAGCAGCTGCCCGTGTTCGAGACTGTCGGGGCCCAGGACTGGAGCTTCGGCAACCCCGCCTCGATGGGCGACGGCATCCGCGCCGGCGAACGGGTGGGCGCCGCGACCGAGCTGCTCGACGAGGCCTGGTGGTTCCCGGCGATCCAATGGCCGGACGGCCGAATGCAATTCATGCTCAACGAACGGATGATGCCCGCGCAATTCATCGTCAACGGTGCGGGCAAGCGGTTCATCAATGAGGCCGCGCCCTACATGGACTTCGGTCATGCGATGATCGACGGCCAGAAATCTGGGGTCACCCACATTCCATGCTGGCTCATCACCGATCAGCGTTCCTTCAACCGGTATGTCGTGGGCGGCCACCTGCCGATACCCAAGATCCCGTTTGCCCCGGTGCCCACCGGTCGCAAAGTTCCGGCCGCCTGGCTGGAATCGGGCGTCGTCAAGGCCGCGATGAGCTGGGAGGAGATGGCAGCGAAGATCGATGTTCCCGCAGACCAGCTGCGGTCAACGGCAACACGTTTCGACGAGCTGGCGCGCAAGGGCCACGACGACGACTTCAATCGCGGGGACAGTGTTTACGACAACTACTACGGCGATCCGACCTTGCCCAACCCCAACCTGTACCCGTTGGGGGATCCGCCGTACTACGCGTTTCGAATCGTCCTCGGCGATCTGGGGACATCGGGCGGTCTGCTGACCGACGAATACGCGCGGGTGCTGCGGGCGGACGGTTCCGTCGTGGCGGGCCTGTACGCGGTGGGCAACACCTCTGCGGCCGTGATGGGCCGCAGTTACGCAGGTGCCGGGGCGACCATCGGCCCGGCCATGACCTTTGGCTTCGTCGCGGCGAAACATGTCGCTAACCAAGCCATTAGCTCTCATAGGAGGTAACCATGAAAATTTCGCTGTTCTACGAATTCGCGCTTCCGCGTCCCTGGGTGGAAGACGACGAGCGAATTCTGTTGCAGGAGTGTCTGGACGAGGTGGAGGCCGCGGATAGGGCCGGGTTCTCCACCGTCTGGCTGACCGAGCATCACTTCCTCGAGGAGTACTGTCACTCCACGGCACCGGAGATCTTCCTAGCCGCTGCCAGCCAGCGGACCAAGAACATCCGGTTGGGTTTCGGGATCATGCACCTACTGCCGGCCGTCAATCACCCCGCACGGGTGGCCGAGCGCATCGCCACCATCGACCTGCTCTCGAACGGGCGTGTCGAGTTCGGCACCGGGGAGGGTTCCTCGGTCGGTGAACTCGGCGGATTTGACGTCGATCCTGCGGACAAGCGCGCGCAGTGGGAGGAATCCCTCGAGGTGGCGATCCGATGCATGATCGAGGAGCCGTTCACGGGTTTCAAAGGTGACCAAATCCAGATGCCGCCTCGTAATGTCATCCCCAAGCCGATGCAAAAGCCACATCCGCCCGTCTGGGTTGCCTGCACGCGGCCGGCCAGTGTGCAGATGGCGGCCCAGAAATGCATCGGCGCACTGAGTTTCGCCTACACTGGCCCGGGGCCGCTGACCGAGCGGGTCAACGGTTACTACAAGGAGTTCGAGGAGAACGGCGTGCCCATCACGCCGCAGATCAACCCGAACATCCTGGCCATCGGTGGGGACCTGTCGATGATGGTTGCCAAGACCGAAGAAGAGGCGCTGCAACGCCTTGGGCAGGGCGGCGGATTCTTCTCCTTCGGCATCATGCACTACTACTTGACCGGGATGCACACGCCCGGACGTACCGGAGTGTGGAAGCGCTATCTCGAAGAGGTCGAAAAGGACCCCACACTGGCCTATGGTCCCGGACGCGGTGCGATCGGCTCACCTGACACCGTGCGCGAGTTCCTGCGCGGCTACGAGGAAAGCGGTGTCGACGAGATCATCCTGCTGCTCAACCCGCGCAGCCATGAGGGCACCATGGAATCCATCGAGCTGATGGGTAAAGAGGTGCTCCCTGAATTCATCGAACGCGACCAGAAGGCGGTGGCTGACAAAGCCAAGCGGCTTGCCCCGGTTATCGAGAAGGTCGAGGCGCGCCGGCCGAAGCCGACCGCGCCCCTTTTCGATGAAACTTACGCTTTCGGCGGCCTGCCGACCGGGCGTGATAAGTTCACCGCCAGCGAAATCCCCGAGGCGATGGCCGAGATCAACGAGGGCCGCGTCCAGGCGGCGCAGCGGCTGAAGGAGCAGCGCGAAGCGAAGGGCTGACCGTTGACACAGATCGGCGGGTTGTGGCGCTACTTGGGCTACCAGGGCCGCCGCGTTGTGGTGACCGGATGCGCGTCGGGCATCGGCGAGCAGGTGGTGCGCCAGCTCACCGAACTCGGGGCGAACGTCGTCGGGCTCGACAAACGCCGTCCCGCGTTCGACATCAACGACTTTCACGAGGTAGACCTGGCCGATGCCGCATCCATCGACCGGGCGGTCGCGTCGGTCGGTGACAGGGTCGATGCGCTGTTCAACGTCGCGGGGGTGTCCTCCGGGATCGGTGACCCCCTGCTGGTTGTGACCATCAATTTCCTCGGCCTGCGCCACCTCACCGAGGCGCTGATCCCCAAACTGACCGATGGGGCCTCCGTGGTGAGCGTGTCCTCGCTGGCGGCTTCGGCGTATCGCGAGCATCTGCGCGACGTGGCACCGCTGCTGCATACAACGACGATGCAGGACGGTATCGACTGGTGCCGCCAGCATCCCGATGCGGTGGGTACCGGCTACCAGTTGTCCAAGGAAGCGCTCATCCTCTACACCATGGCCAGCGCCACCCCGCTCGGCGCGCGGGGGATCCGCATCAACTGCACCGGGCCCGGTGTCACCGAAACCCCGATCCTCGACCAACTGCGAACCGCCTACGGGCAGGGCTTCCTGGACGACATACCCAAGCCGCTGGGCCGGGTCTCCAAGCCCGCCGAACAGGCTGCGGTGCTGGTCTTCCTGAATAGCCTTGCGGCCAGCTATATTTCGGGCCAGGTCATCTGGGTCGACGGCGGCAACATCGGCGCCGGCATCGCCAGCGAAATGGCCAGTGAACTCCAGGAAGGACGGCTCCATGGCCAGCATGACTGACTTTCGCCGTGCGGCACGTGATGTCAGCAACTGGGGGCGCTGGGGCGACGACGACGAGCTGGGCACGCTGAACTTCATCACCGCCGAGAAGGTGACGCAGGCCGCGAGCCTTGTCCGGCACGGCAAGGTGTTCCCGCTTGGCGTGGACTTCGGATCGTCCGGCCCGCAGGGCGCCTTCGAATACCGGCACAACCCCGTGCATGTCATGACCATCGACGGCGGCGACGCGAACACGCTGGCCCAGTACGGGCCGGGCTGGGACAGCAACCCCATCGCCAAACAGCTCAGTAGCTACATGGGCGACGAGAATCCGTTCCGTTTCAACGACGATTTGATCATCATGCCTTTGCAGGCGGCCAGCCAATGGGACGCGCTGTCGCACGTCTACTACGAAGACCAGCTGTACAACGGCTTTCCCGCGAACTCCGTAACCAGCATGGGCGCCCTGCACTGCGGAATCGACAAGGTCGACGGCAAGGGCATCACCTCACGCGGCGTGCTGTTGGACCTGGTTCGCCACCGCGGCGCGGAGGTGTTCCTGGAAGCGGGCAACCCGATCACGCCGGAAGAACTCGACGACGTGGTTCGCGCCCAGGGCGTGACGATCGGCCGTGGCGACATCGTCCTCATCAAGACCGGCTGGTGGACAAGGTTTCTCATGACCGGCAACAAGACGGAAGGCTTCTCCGGGCTGCACTGGCGATGTGCTCAGTGGCTGCACGATCACGAGATCGCCGCGGTCGCCGCCGACAACCTTCAAGTCGAGGACCTGGTATCCGGAGTGGAGGGCGTGTTCCTGCCGTTGCATCTGCTCTGCCTGCGTGACATGGGAATGATGTTCGGTGAGTACTGGGACTTCACCGCGCTGGCCGAAGACTGTGCCGCCGACGGTGTCTACGAATTCCAGCTCGTCGCCCCACCCCTGAGAGTCATTGGGGCCGTGGGCTCCCCGGTGAATCCGATAGCGATCAAATGACGGGCTTCCAGCGCAATACCACGGTGATCGACGGCCTGGTCACCAGCTATCTGGAGGCCGGCGAGGGTGATCCCGTGGTGCTGCTGCACGGCGGCGAATTCGGTGCCAGCGCCGAAATTGGCTGGGAGCGCAACATCGCCGCCCTCGCCGCGCGGCACCGAGTGCTGGCCCCCGACATGCTGGGGTACGGGCAGTCGGCGAAGGTGATCGACTTCGTCGATGGCCGCGGGATGCGGATCCGGCATGTGGCTCGCTTCTGCGAGATGCTCGGCGTTCGGTCGGCCCATTTCGTCGGCAACTCGATGGGCGCCATCAACCTGCTCAACGACGCTACGTCGGATGCGCCGCTACTGCCGGTCCGCAGCCTGGTCATCGTCTGCGGCGGCGGAGAGATTCAGCAAAACAAGCACTTTGAGGCTTTGCAGCAGTATGACGCGACCCTGCCGGCCATGCAGCGGATCGTCGAGGCGCTGTTCTACGGCGCCGATTATCCGGCCGACGAGGACTACGTGGGTCGGCGCTACGAGTCGAGCGTGGCGCCCGGGGCATGGGAAGCGATTGCCGCGGCGCGTTTTCGCCGCCCGGGCTCGGCCCGGCCGGCGACTCCGTCAAGTGCGCGGGCCTACGATCGCATCACGGTGCCGACGCTGGTGATCGAGGGCGGCAACGACAAGCTGCTTCCGGCCGGTTGGGCCGCCGAGATCGCGCAGCAGATCGCGGGGGCACGGTCGGTCGTCGTCGACGATGCCGGCCACTGCCCGCAGATCGAGCAGTCGGCGGTGGTCAACGAGCTGCTATTGGACTTCCTCTCAGGTCAGAAGACGTAGTCCAACCGGGTCTGCATCCCCGCGTACGCGTGATAGGTGTTGTGGCAGTGCAGCATCCACAAGCCCGGGTTGTCGGCGACCAGGACGGCGTCGATTTTCTGCTTGGGCAGCACGATCACGGTGTCCTTGCGGGCGCCGGGTGTACCGTCGGACTTGATCAGCTGAAAAGTGTGGCCGTGCAAGTGTATCGGGTGATACATCATCGTCTGGTTGTCGAAGGTGATCGTCGGCCGCTGGCCCCGGCGGACGTGCAGCGGGTTGGTCTTGCTGTAGGGTTCGCCATTGATGGTCCATACATATTTCGCCATGTCGCCGCCCAAGACGACCGGGAGATTGAGGTTGGGTTCGGCCGAACCCAAGTTGACTGAGGTGGTCGCGGTGAACATTTCGATGGTTCCCACCCGCTTGCTGAGTTCAGCCGGCCGGAATTGCGGATCGGGCTGGCTGCCCGAGCCGGTGACGAGCAGTGCCCGTGCGACGGCGTCTTTTCCTTCCGCGGCCGCGACGAGGGGGAAGACGCCGTCGGCGGCGGTCACGACGACGTCGTAGCGTTCGGCCATCCCGATCAGCAGGGCATCGACCTGGGTGGGCACCACGGGGAAACCGTCGGTGTGGGTGACCGTCATGGAATGGCCGGCCAGCGCCACGCGAAATGCGGTGTCGGAGCCGCTATTGATGAAACGGATCCGGATTCGTTGGCCCGGCTTCGCATTGAGTGTGGTGGCGGCGGCGGGGATCCGCCCGTTGATCAGGTAGTAGGGGTAGGCGACGTCTCCGGCATCGCCGCCGAGCAGGTCGCTGGTGCCGACTTCACCCGGCGCCCCGGCCTCGCTTGTGGAGGTTGTACTGGGGGTTGTCGCAGAAGTCCCGGACGTCCCGTTCGCTTTGCTGGTAGTGGTGGTCGGGGTCGTCGTGCTGGTCGTGGTGGTCGTGATGGTCGTCGATGTCGGCGTCGATGTCGGCGTGGTGGAAGCCGGTGGGGGCATGTTCGGCATCGTGGGCTTGTTCGGAGAGGTCAGCGCATCGTAGAGCTGTTGTGGGCTTTTGCCGACGCCATCGGTCCAATCATCCATGACGACAATCCATTCGGCGTCATAGTTGCCGGGCCCGGTCGGATCGTCGACGATGACCGGTAGATAAAGTCCCATGTCTTCTTCGAGGCCGACGTGCGGATGGGCCCAATAGGTGCCGGCGTTGGGAACGGAGAACCGATAGGTGAAGTCCTGTCCGGCAGGGATGTTCGGGGTGGCGGGCTCGACGCCGTCCATGTCATTGCGCAAAGCTAGTCCGTGCCAGTGCACGGAAGTTGGCTCGCCGAGCCGGTTTTGGACCGTGATCGCAAGCTCGTCGCCGACGTTGGCCCGGATCAGCGGGCCCGGGATGGTGCTGCCGTAGGCGAACGTGCGTGCGGTGACGCCACCCAGGTCGATGTCGGTCTGCTGGGCGGTCAAGGTGGCGGTGACGGTGTGTCCGCTGTGCGGTCGGGCGGCTTCGGCGGCCTTGATCGCCGCCTCCATTTTGGCTGTGCTGCTCGGCGGCGGCGGATTTTGACTGCAAGCCACCGCGAATCCACCCGCGATGCCGGCGGCTAAGAAGCTACGCCTGGTGATCGTCGGCATTGAGAGCTCCTTGCGTATGTCTCTGAGCGTGGGGCCTATGGACGCATTTCGATGTGTGGACGACCATATCCCCCACGCTCGCCGCGATGTGGAAGCTCAGACCGCGCGAGAGGACAGCCAGTCTTCGAAGCGGGTGGGGAAGATGGTCGTGTTCTCGCCGTCGACGGGAACGATGCCGCGGTCATCGAGCACCGCACCGTAGTAGCGGGATTGAGCATCGGTCACCACCTCGCGCGCGTCGCCGGTCGCGGCGAACTGAGTTCGGATGAAGTCGTCCATGCCGCGCTTTTCCGGGCCGGCGATGTTGACTGTCCCGTTGAGCGGGTCGCCGCTCGCCGCACGGGTGACGCCCGTGGCGACGTCTGCCGCGGCGATCGGTTGAAACGCTGCATGCGGCGCGCGCACGGTGTCACCGTCGGCCATCGAATCGGCGATTCCCCCAACGAATTCGAAGAACTGCGTCGCCCGCACGACGGTGTAGGGAGCTCCCGCCTCTTCGATTACCGTCTCCTGGGCGGCTTTGGCCCGCATGTAGCCGCTGTCCGGTATCCGGTCGCATCCCACGATCGAGAGTGCCACGTGGTGCTGCACGCCTGCGTCTCGCTCTGCCGCGAGCAGGTTGCGGCTAGACGCGGTGAAGAATTGCAGGACGTCGTCGTCGGCCCACGACGGCGAGTTGGCCACGTCCACCACCGTGTGCGCACCGGCCAGGGCGTCGGCGAGACCTTCACCGGTCACAGCGTTGACACCCGAGCGTGGCGAGGCGGCGACCGCTTCGTGGCCGAGCTCGACGAGCTGGGCGATGACCCGCGAGCCGATGAGTCCAGTGCCGCCGATGACTACGATTTTCATGACCTCGATAACCTTTCGCTATTGCCCGACGAGTGTGTGGCTCATTCTTGTCGTTACGGGCAGCCTCCGAAAGGGCGACTCCAACACAAGTAGTCGGCCTGCAAGACAGGTAGTCGGCTACGCATGTGCTGGGCGGCCCCAGCACCAAGACTTAGTGGCGAACGTACTTCACGAACGACCTTCGGGAGGCCGCCATGACCGTCACGATCGATCGACCGACCTTCCCGAACATCTTTGATGCCGACCTGCCGCAGATCGACTATGAGCGTTGCGAGAGCCTCGAGGAGGCCCACGCGATCATCTGCCGCGCGCGACGGCAGGCCCCGATCGCGATCGGGCCGCACGGACCGGAGCTGCTGACCTACGAACTGGTGCGAAGTGTGCTGCGCGATCCGCGGTTCCGGGTGCCTCAGGGCATGTTCCTCGCCTCCCAGGGCATTACCAGCGGCCCGTTATGGGAACGGGTCGCCACGAACTTGATCAGCCTCGACGGGACTGCGCACCACCGGCTGCGCCGTCTGGTGTCCGCGGCATTCACACCCCGCGCTGCGGAACGATTGCGCACCACTATTGCCGACGTGATCAAGGAACTCGTTGACCGCCACACCGCGTCTGGGCACTGCGACGTCGTCGAGGACATCGCCCGCCGGTACCCCATCCCGATCATCTGCGCGCTGGTCGGCGCACCCTCGGAGGATTGGCAGCTGTTCTCGAATTGGACCGACGACATCTTCAAGGTGTTCGCCTGGAACGTCGCCGAGCACGAGCGGGCGATTCTGACCGCGTGGGGCGAGCTCGATGCCTACATCGACGGCATGGTCGCCGACCGGCGTGAGACGCTGACCGACGATCTCCTCTCCGAGCTGATCCGCGCCGAGGATGACGGCGACCGCCTCAATGCCGACGAGTTACGGATGTTGGTGGCGGGCCTGCTGATCGCCGGTACCGACACCACGCGAAATCAACTGGCCGCCTCGGTGCAGGTGCTGTGCGATCACCCCGACCAGTGGGCACTGCTTGCCCGGCAGCCCGAGCTGGCGAGGAACGCGGTGGAAGAGACGATGCGCCACTCACCGATCGCGGGCGCCACCCTTCGTACGGCCCTGGAAGACGTCGAACTCGCCGGTGTCGTGATCCCGGCCGGCACGCTGGTGATTGCCAACACCGCCGCGGCGAACCGCGATCCCGCCGTCTACGCCCTTCCCGACCGCCTGGCCATCACCCGCGAGGGTGCACCGGCGATGCAGACCTTTGGTGCGGGCGCGCACTATTGCCTGGGTGCAAATCTGGCGAGGCTTGAGCTCGCCGAAGCCTTGTCGGTCATGACGCGGCGCATGCCCAACGTTCGGCGAACCGGCCCGGCTCCGTGGAAGCCGTTGACCGGTCTGAGCGGACCGGTGACCCTACCCATCGAGTTCGACGCGGGGCATTAGGGCGCCGTCGACCAATTTAAATCAATCGCTTGACTTAATACCCTGGCTCGCGGTTGACTGGCGGGGTGACCGCAGCCACCAGGACCGTCCGCACCGAGCGGGCTACCTCTACCCGGGAGGCAATTCTGGCGGCCGCTGAGCGGCTGTACGCCGAGCACGGCATGTTCGCGGTATCCAACCGGCAGGTCAGCGAGGCCGCCGGTCAGGGCAACAACGCGGCGGTGGGTTACCACTTCGGCACCAAAGCCGACCTGGTACTCGCCATCGAGCAGAAGCATCGCGAGCCCGTCGAGCAGCTCCGCGAGGAGATGGTCGCCGAGCTGGTCGCGAACGCGGGTCCGCGCGCCGGGATGCGCGACTGGGTGGGATGCCTGGTGCGCCCGCTCACCGAGCACCTGGCCGCGCTCGGGAATCCCACCTGGTACGCGCGGTTCGCGGCGCAAGCGATGACCGACCCGGCCTACTACAACGTCGTCGTCAAGGACGCGCTCAGCTCGCCGTCGCTGGTTCAGGTCATCGACGGCATCAACAATTGCCTGCCCAACCTGCCGACCGGGGTCCGTTACGAGCGAAACATCATGGCCCGCAACCTGTTAATCCACACCTGCGCGGACCTCGAGCGCTCGCTCGCGACGGGCGCATCGCTGGCGCGTCCGTCCTGGCGGGCCGCCGCGACCGGCATCATCGACGCGATCGTGGGCCTGTGGTTGGCGCCCGTGACGCCACACGAATGAAGAGTCTGCAATGAAAGTGACTGTCGACCAGAACATCTGCGCCTCGTCGGGCAACTGCGTGATGAACGCACCCGAAGTCTTCGACCAGCGAGACGACGACGGCGTCGTCGTCCTGCTCAACGAGAATCCGCCCCCCGAGCAAGCCGAGGGCACCCGCCGGGCCGCTGCGGCGTGCCCCGCACTGGCCATCCACATCGAGGAATGAGGGGACCGGAGTAACGATGTCGGACACCTTGACGAGCACTGCTGCCGAAACGAGCTCGGAAATCCCCGAGTACCCGATGGCGCGAGCGGCGGGCTGCCCATTCGCCCCGCCACCGGATGTAATGGCACTGGCCGCAGAGCGGCCGCTGTCGCGGGTGCGGATCTGGGACGGCAGCACTCCGTGGCTCATCACCGGCTACGAAGAATGCCGCGAGCTTTTCTCCGACGCGCGGGTCAGCGTCGATGACCGGGTGCCCGGCTTTCCGCATTGGAACGCGGGCATGTTGTCGACCGTGCACAAGCGCCCCCGTTCCGTCTTCACCTCTGATGGTGAAGCGCACACCCGCTTCCGACGGATGCTGTCGAAGCCATTCACGTTCAAAAGGGTTGAGGGACTGCGGCCGACGATCCAGCAGATCACCGACGACCACATCGACGCGATGCTGGCCGGCCCGAAGCCGGCCGACATCGTGACCGCATTGGCGCTACCCGTTCCCTCCCTGGTGATCAGCCAACTGCTCGGGGTGCCCTACGAGGACGCCGAGATGTTCCAGCACCACGCCAATGTCGGGCTGGCGCGCTACGCCACCGGCGAGGACACCGCCAAGGGTGCGATGAGCCTGCACAAGTATTTGTGCCAGCTGGTCGAGACCAAGATGCAAAACCCCGCCTCAGATTCTGCGCCAGACGCGGTTTCCGATCTTGCCGAGCGGGTCAACGCCGGTGAACTCAGCGTGAAAGAGGCCGCCCAATTGGGTACCGGGCTGCTGATCGCCGGACACGAGACCACCGCCAACATGCTCGGGCTGGGTGTCCTCGCTCTGCTGCAAAACCCCGACCAGATCGCCGTCATCCGTGACGCCGACGACCCCAAGATCGTCGCCAGCGCTGTCGAGGAATTGCTACGCTACCTCAGCATCATCCAGAACGGACAGCGCCGCGTCGCGGTCGAGGACATCCACATCGCCGGTGAGGTTATTCACGCCGGCGAGGGCATCATCATCGATCTGGCGCCGGCGAACTGGGATCCGAGCGCCTTCGCCGAGCCGGATCGGCTGTACCTGCACCGCTCGGGTGCTGATCGCAACGTCGCGTTCGGTTACGGCCGGCATCAGTGCGTGGGCCAGCAGCTCGCCCGGGCGGAAATGCAAATCGTCTTCCGCACACTGTTCGAGCGGATCCCCACCCTGGCGCTGGCCGTCCCGATCGAGGACATCCCGTTCAAGCACGACCGCCTCGCCTACGGCGTCTACGAACTGCCCGTGACCTGGTAACCCGAAATCGCTCTAATATCGATCCAATTGGAGGGTCAGCAAATGTCAACGCCGACAACCACTTCGCTCTATCCGCCCGGCGGTTACGGCCCGCCGAAGGATCGTCGCGGTCATGCGGAGGGCACCGACGTGGGCCTGCCCGCGGGGACCGTAGTTTTCTCGGCGGATAACCACATCTCCCTGGCCGACGACATCTTCTACGACCGCTTCCCCGACGAGCTCAAGGAAAAGGCGCCCCGGATCTGGTATGAGGAGGGCGCGTACCAGGTCGGCCGCAAGGGGCAGTCGTTCCTGCCGGGCGACTTCAGTGCGGTGCTGATGCAGTACGACGACCTGCCCGGCGCGGCCAGCACCAACATCGAGGCCCGGATCCAGGAGCTGCGCGAGGACGGTGTCGAGAAGGAGCTGGCCTTCCCCAACGCGGTGCTGGCGCTGTTTCACTACCCGGACAAGAAACTTCGCGAGCTGGCGTTCCGGATCTACAACGAATACATCGCCGAGCTCCAGGAGCGCTCGAACGGACACTTCTACGGTGCCGGGCTGATCAACTGGTGGGACCCCAAGGGCACCCGCGAGACCCTGGCCGAGCTGAAGTCGTTGGGGCTCAAGACGTTCCTGATGCCGTTGAATCCCGGCAAGGACGACGACGGCAACCCGATCGACTACTCCTGCACCGCCATGCGGCCGGTCTTCGACGAGATCGAAGCCTCCGGCGTTCCGATCACGCACCACATCGGGGAGACTCCGCCGAAGAGCCCGTGCGAGTTCAACCAGGTCGTCGTCGGCATGATGATCAACATCGACGGTTTCCGGGAAACGTTCTCCAAGTACATCTTCGGCGGAATCCTCGACGACCACCCGACGCTGCGCATCGGCTGGTTCGAGGGCGGCATCTCCTGGGTGCCGTGGGCCTTGCAAGACGCCGAGCACCTGGTCGGCTCCTACCAGCACATGTTCAACCGGGCGCTCCAACATGACATCCGCTACTACTGGGACACCCACATGAGCGCCTCATTCATGGTCGACCCGCTCGGTCTGCAACTGATCGACCAGATCGGGATCGACAAGGTGATGTGGTCCAGCGACTACCCGCACAACGAAAGTACTTACGGTTACTCGGAAAAGTCGCTGAAAGCCGTGGTCGACGCCGTCGGACCGGCGAACGCCAAGAAGATCGTCAGTGACAACATCACGAATTTCCTGGGACTCTAGTGACGACGTTTGCACACTTGGGCACCAGTGCCGGTAACGGATTGGTGATTCCCGAAACACCCGACCTGGCCCGGATGCGGCGGGAGACCGGCGCTCGGCTGCGCTCGGCGATGACCGAACGCGGTGTCGACGCGCTGATTCTGCTGGGGAACAATGCGGTGGTGTATGCGACCGGCGCGAGTTGGCCGCTCGGCGACGCCGGGCTGTCCTACGTCGAACGGCCGGTGGCGGTGGTGCTGGCCGGCGACGACTGGCCCCACCTGTTCCTGCCGTTCCGCGAAGGGGCTTCGCATGAAACGGACTTGCCCGCAGATCACCTGCACGGGCCGGTCTACCTCGAATTCGACGAGGGCGTAGCCGATTTCGCGCGCGTGCTGACCGATTTGATTCCGGCTGGGTCGGTGGTCGCCGTCGACGAGTTCACTGGCGCCATGTCCCGCGCACGGAAAGTCGTTGTTTCCCAACGGTGCTCCTGTTGATGCCGGGGCAATCGTCAGCGCAGCCAAGTCGGTCAAGACGCCGGACGAATTGTCGTGCATGCGCACCGCGATCCGGATCACCGACGAAGCGATGGTCGAGGTGCACAAGCGTCTGGCCCCCGGAATACGCCAGATCGATTTGTCGGCAAGCTTTTTGCGTCGCGCCTTCGAGTTGGGGGCTACCGCCAGCATGCTGGAACCGATCTGGCAGGTGATGCCGCCGAGCAAGGCCGAGGGCGTGTGGACCACGCATGGCGACCTGGCGCTGCCGTTGCTGAGCACCGAGCGGGAGCTGGTTGAAGGTGACGTGCTGTGGACCGACGTCAGCATCACGTACCAGGGCTACTGCTCAGACTTCGGACGCACCTGGATCGTCGGGCGGGACCCGTCGGCACGCCAGCAGGCGCAGTTCGAGAAATGGTTCACGATCATGTCCGCCGTCCTGGACGTCGCCAAGTCCGGCGCCACCGCTGCGGACCTGGGCAGAGCGGCGATCGAGGCCAACGGCGGTACCAAGCCATGGCTACCGCACTTCTATCTGGGACACGGTATCGGTGTTAATGCCGCCGAAATGCCTATGATCGGAACCGATCTCGGGCAGGAGTTCGACGAGAATTTCGTTCTGCAATCCGGGATGGTGCTGGTTCTGGAACCGGTGGTGTGGGAAGACGGCACCGGCGGTTACCGCAGCGAAGAGGTCCTGGTAATCACCGAGGAAGGCTGGATCCGCTTGACCGACTACCCCTATGACCCCTATGGCTCCCATGTCAGTTGAAGTTTGCCCTGACGAGCCCACGCTCCGTTCAGGCCGCCGCCAACGCGCGCTGGAGCAAATGGCCGTGCACGACCTCGATGTCCTGGTGCTGGGACGGCAAGCCAACGTCCGGTACGTGACCGGTGCGCAGCAGCTATGGGTCGCCGGGACACGACCATTCGGCCCGACCTGCGTGCTGGTCCGCGAGACCGGCGCCATCCATCTGCTGAGCACTTGGGACGAAGGTATTCCCGAGGACATCCCGCACGAGAACCTGTACGGCATCTCGTGGAATCCCATGAACACGATCGCGGCCAACTTGCAACGCATCGACGGCATTGCCACTGCGCGCCGCGTCGGAACCGACGCGCTGTCACCCGTTTTCGCGCAGCTGCTGCCGACGGTATTTCCCAACGCCGAATTGGTCGACGGGGAACTGGCGATGCGCGCCGCGCGGCGCATCAAGACGCCCGAGGAGGTGGTCGCGCTACGCGAATCGGTCGCGGTGGCCGAATCCGCGCTTGGCTGCGGCGGTGTCCGAGTTGCGGCCAGGAGTTAGCGAACAAGCGCTGGCCGGAGCGTTGTTGGAGGCCTCGGCGGCCGGCGGCGTCTGCACCCCGTCGAATCAGGATGTCGCATGGGTGACGTCACGCGAGCATCCGTGGCGACGCGCCAACGGTGACGGCCGGATTCAGGACGGCGACCTGGTTGCGTTATCCGCCGGGGTGCTTGCCGGCGGGTACGTCGGTGAGGTCGGACGAACCTGGCCAGCAGGTGAGGCCAAGAATGCGGCCGGTTTGTATCGCCGCTGGGACAGCTTGTGGGCCAACCTAATTGCCGCATGTCGGCCGGGCGCGGGCGCCGGCGAGCTGCTGGCTGCATACCAGGCGGCCGGCGAGCCGGCCCCCCCGATGCCAGTCGCGCGTGGGCTGGGCATGGGCTTTGACCCGCCGGTCATCTCCAAGCACTTACCCGCGACCGCGGCCGACGAGCACTTGGAGCCCGGAATGGTGCTCGCCGTGACGGGCTACGTTTGGGAACAGGGAGTGGGAGCGGTATTCGGGCGCGAGGCGGTCCTCATTACTGAAGACGGTCCCGAGGTGCTGACCTCGAGCCCGTTCTGGCACGCGTAGCGATGGTTGACAAGTCGGAGCCGCCGGCGGAAGAGATCATCCGCTACGACAAGGACGCCAAGACCCGCATCGCCACCATCACGTTCGAGCGGCCGGACTACCTCAACGCGCCGACCATCGCCGCGCGCCTGCGATACGCAGACCTGTTGCACCGGGCCGGTATCGACGATGACGTAAAGGTGTTGGTGGTCCGCGGAGCCGGTGACGACCTGGGTTCGGGCGCGGACCTCACCGAGGCGATGCGGGTGCGGGATGCGGCGGACCAACGGTTGCGGCTCGCGGAGTACCGTATCGGCGGCGCCGATGAATTAGGGCAGGTCAGTTATCCTCCCGAAGGTTCGTTCAGGAGCGGCGCCACCCTCGGCCAGTGGTACGCCAACCCGAACTCCGGCATACGCGGCCTGCAGGACTTCAAGAAGATCAGCATCCTCGAGGCCAAGGGCTATTGCTACGGCTGGCACTTTTACCAAGCCGCCGATGCCGACCTGGTGATCGCCAGCGACGATGCACTGTTTGGGCATCCGTCGTTTCGCTATTACGGCTGGGGGCCGCGCATGTGGTGGTGGGCGCAGACCATGGGCATCCGGAAGTTTCAGGAAATGGTCTTCACCGGAAGGGCTTTCACCGCCGCCGAAATGTACGACTGCAACTTTCTCAACAGTGTGGTGCCCAGAGACCAGCTCGAGACGGAGGTGGAAAAGTACGCGCTGGCCTGCGCGCGCAACCGTCCTACCGACACCGTGTTCATGCAGAAGGTCTTCTTCGAAATCATGAAGCAGTTTCAGGGGGAGTATCTGGGCAGCATGCTCAGCGGTGTTTTCGAGTCGCTGGGCAGCACCGTCCGTCCCGATGCCGGCGACGAGCTGACGCTTGCCGACGCGATGGAACGTGGTCTGGGCAACGCGGTCAAAGACAACGACGACAAATTCCCCCCGGAATGGCGGCTCAGCAAAAAGGCGCGCAAGAAGGACGCCAAGAAGAAGAGCAAGCACTAGTGGTTGAACCGCCGCTGACCGGCTACACGGTGGTCGACCTGTCCACCGGAATAGCGGGCGCCTACTGCACCAAGTTGCTGGCCGACGGCGGTGCTGATGTCATCAAAGTCGAGCCGGCAGAAGGTGATCCGCTGCGTTCGTGGTCGGCTTCGGGTGCCGCCATCCCAGCGGGCAGCGATGGCGCTTTGTTCAGCTTTCTGGCGAGCTCGAAACACAGTGTGGTTGTCGATCCCGGCAAGGACGATGACGTTGAACTGGTCAACCGGCTCCTCGCCGCGGCCGATGCGGCGGTATGGTCGCCGGGGTCGAACGTGGCTGAGCATCCCAGCTTCACCCCCGATGCGATTCACCGTCGCCATCCGCAGCTCACCGTCACCTCGATCACACCGTTCGGGCTGCACGGTCCGTGGCGGGACCGCGCCGCAACCGAATTCACACTGCAGGCGTGGTCGGGCGGAATCGTAGGGCTCGGACGCGGCGATCCCGAACGGGCGCCGGTATTCGTCGGCGGTCAGGTCGGCGCCTATTTTGCCGGAGCCTATGCCAGTGCGGCCACCTTGACGTCGCGCTACCGCCGAATCGACGGCGGGGCAGGGGAACTGCTGGACCTGTCGATGCTGGAAACGCAGATCTTGGGCCTGACGTATTACCCCGTCAGCTACTTCGAGGTGCTTGGGCGGCCATGGCGGGATGCCCGGCGGCTCACGGTGCCGGGGATAGCCCAAGCCAAAGATGGCCTGGTGGACGTCGGATGTGGTACCGCGCAGCAGTGGTTCGACCTGTGCGCAATGGTGGGTCACCCGGAGTGGATCGACGAGGAGTCGCCGCTGACGATCACCGAGCAGGCCAACGTACACGCCGACGAAATATGTGCCTGGATGGCCGACAACTCGGTCGACGAGATCCGCGAGCTCGCCACGGCGTTCCGGATCCCCAACGCGCCGGTTGGCGATGGTGCCAACATCGCGACGCTGGATCACTTTGTCGAGCGCAAATCGTTTGTCCGCAACCCGCGCGCTGGATTCCAGCAGCCAAGCCATCCCTACCGCATGCGGCCCGCGCGGCTGCGGCCGCCACAGCCGGCGCCGAGATTGGGCGAGCACACCGAGCAGTACCGAGCCGCGCGGCCGGTCCCGCGGCCGGCGCCGAACGATACCGCAAAACGGTTGCCGTTCAACGGCCTTCGAGTGGTGGACATGACGACATTCTGGGCCGGTCCGTGCTGCACCCATCTTCTGGCCATGCTAGGAGCCGAGGTTATTCACGTCGAATCCACCCGCCGCCCCGATGGCACCCGGCTGATCGCGGGTGTGCCCGTGACGGAGGACCAGTGGTGGGAGAAGTCGCCGATTTTCATGGCGCTGAACACCAACAAGAAGGGACTGACGCTGGATCTGCAGAGCGCGCGCGGACGGGAGCTCTTGCGCGACCTCGTCGCGACCTGCGATGTGATCGTGGAAAACTTCACGCCGCGGGTCTTGGACCAGATCGGTTTGGATTTCGCCGCGGTGCAAGCGCTTAAGCCCAGCGCGGTTCTGATGCGAATGCCCGGCTTCGGCCTCGACGGGCCGTGGCGTGACAACCCGGCGTTCGCCTACGTCATCGAAGCCGCGGCCGGACTGAGTTGGCTGACGGGCTATCCCGACCAAACGCCCTTCGAGCCGTACTCGATCGGCGATCCCAACGCCGGCGTGCACGCGGTCAACGCGCTGCTGCTGGCGCTTGAGCACCGGCGCCGCACCGGCGAGGGCGTGCTGGTCGAAGCGTCGATGGTCGATGCCGCACTGAGCATCTCAGCCGAGCAGATCATCGAGCACTCAGCGTACGGGGCACTGCTGCAACGCGCGGGCAACCGCGGGCCGAGCGCGGCGCCGCAGAACCTCTACCGCTGCGCTGACATCGACGAGTTCGGCCGGCTCGACAGCTGGGTCGCCATCGCGGTAGAAACGGACGCGCAATGGATCGGCCTGCGGAAGGCGCTCGGATCACCTTCCTGGGCAATGGATCCCGCGCTGGCGGGCGTGGCCGGGCGTCGAGCTCACCACGAGGCGATCGACGACCAGTTGGCCGCCTGGTGTGAGCACCGCAGCGGTGATGACATCGTCAAGACGTTGTGGGAGGCCGAGGTCCCGGTGGCGAAGGTGATGCAGCCACATCGCCAGGCCGAGTTGGATCAGCTGTCTTTCCGCGGCTTCTTCGAAGTCGTCGACCATCCGGTGCACGGCAAGGCCAACTTCAGCACCGTGGCGATGAGGATGTCCGGCGGTCCCGACACGTTCCACGCGCGACCCGCGCCGCTGCTGGGGCAGCACAACCACGAAGTGCTCGCCGAGCTTGGTCTCACACCGGCAGAAATCGCGGACCTGGAGGCCGACGGCGTCATCGGCCAGGTGCCGGGTTAGTGGCGCCACCCAGCGGCGGCCTGCGCGTCGAACGCACTCTCGATGCGCTCGAACCTGCGCCGAATCGAGGCACGCGCTGCCTCGTGCGGTAGTACGTACAGCCGGTTGGCTTCAATCGCGTCGGCCGTGAGCCGGGCGACGTCATCGACGCCGAGGGTGTCGTCCTGGGCCGGCAGTGCCCCGATCCCACCCGTCATATCGGGCGTGGACGCCAGGCCGTAGTCAGCGCCGCGGATACGCTCGGAGTTCGAGAGCAACTTGGTTTCGACGACCATGGGGCAGAGCACCGAGACACCGATGCCGTTGTCCTTGACCTCGCGGGCCAGCGTCTCAGCCAAGCCGACGACGCCGTATTTGGCAACGCAGTACGTTCCGAGGCCGGCATTGGGCACCAGGCCGGCGAAAGACGCCGTGAAGGCGATGTGGCCGCCCTTGCCCTGTTCGAGCAGCCTCGGCAAGAACGCCTCCACGGCATGGATCGAGCCCCACAGGTCGATGTCGATCACCCAGCGCCAGTCGTCGTGCGTCATCTGCGCGAGCGGGCCCGCGACGACGATGCCGGCGTTGCTGAATACCACGTCGACCTGCCCGAGCAGGCGGAACGCCTCGTCCGCGAGGTGAGTGACCTCGTCGAGATGCCGCACATCGCACACCACGCCATGCGCCTCGAATCCCTCACCGTTCAGCCGCGCGACGGCCTGCTCCAGGCCGGGTTTGTCGACATCAGCGAGCATGAGCCTGGCGCCGCGGCGAGCAAACTCGGTGGCGCTGGCAAAACCGATGCCACTGGCACCGCCGGTGATTACCGCCCCTCGGTTTTGAAATCCGTCCATAGGACGGAACCCTATTTCAGACAGCTACCCGCATCGACGGGCAGGGTGACGCCGGTGACATAGCGCGCCTCATCGGAGGCGAAGAACAACACCGCGTTGCTTATGTCCTCGGCATCGACCCACGGAACGGGCAGCGTGTGGAACATCTGGCAGATCGGGGCCATGTCGTCGGGACCCGGGTTCTCCAGGTCCGGCCGGAACAATTTCCAGGTGCCTTCGTTCATGATCATCCCGGTGCTGACGTGCGTGGGATGCACGGAGTTGACACGAATGCTGTGCTGCCCCAGCTCGACAGCGAACGAGCGCATCAGGCCCACCACGCCGTGCTTGGCGGCGACGTAGTTGCCGCAGTGCGGGTAGGCCTTCAACCCGCCCACCGAGCTGGTTAGGATGATCGAGCCGCCGTTGCCACCCTTGATCAGGTGTGGCACACCGGCTTTCACCGTCTTCCACACGCCTGACAGGTTCACGTCGATCATTTCCTGCCAGTCGTGCTCGGTGCACTGGTCCAAGGTGTCGCCGCCGTTGCCGATGCCGGCGTTGGCCACGATGATGTCCAGCCGCCCCAGTTCCTCAACGCCGGCGTCCACCGCGGCCTTCAGCGCGTCGTAGTCGCGCACGTCGACCTCGGCGGTGTAGATCCGCCGGTTGAGGCCCTTGACCAGGTCGGCGGTCTCGGCCAGCTCCTCCGGCGTCGCGGGCGGGATGGGGGAGGTCTCCACGACCCGCTTACAGACGTCGATCGCGATAATGTCGGCGCCTTCCTGGGCCAAACGCACCGCGTGGCTGCGCCCCTGACCGTGCGCCGCCCCGGTGATGAAAGCAACTTTGCCCTCGACGCGACCAGCCATGGTTTACCTCTTTCCTTAGGTTCCTCAGTTATCTCAGCCGACGGTGGCCGGCATTGTCTCCCAACCCCGCACGGTGGACGTGGGGGAAAGCTTGGCCTCGGCCAGGTCGACGTCCCACTCGGGGAAGCGCTTCAAGATCTCCTCGAGCGCGATGCGGCCCTCCAGGCGCGCTAGCGCCGAGCCGAGGCAGTAATGGGTGCCGACACTGAACGTCAGATGTTGACGTGCCTCGCGCCGGATGTCGAAAACGTCGCCGTCCGGCGGGAATTGACGATGGTCACGGTTGGCCGCCCCGATCAGCATCATCATGACGCTGCCCTCGGGTACCCGCTGGCCGTGGTACTCGATGTCGCGGGTGACGTAGCGCGAAACGTGTGGAGCCGGCGGCTCGTAGCGCAGTAACTCCTCGACGGCCGCCGGAATCAACGACGGATCCTCGACCAGCGCTCGCCGCTGGTCGGGATGTTCGGCCAGCACCTTGCCGGCCCATCCGATCAGCCGCGTGGTGGTCTCGTTACCGGCGCCGGACACCACGCCGACATAGGTGAGCAGTTCGTCGCGCGTCAGCCGGCGCACAGCCCCCGTCTCGTCCTCGAACTCGACATTGAGCAGTTCGGTCATGATGTCGTCGGAGGGATGTTCGGCGCGCCAGTCGAGGTACTGGCCGAAGAATTCGGGGCTCGCGACGTTGTCCATCGAGGCCTCCATCGGCTTACCGGCCTCGGTGCGCAGCTGAGCGTTCGCGAAATCGCGTGCGGCTTCTTGGTCTTCCTCGGGAACGCCCAACAGCATGCCGATCACCCGCATCGGCATCTGAGCACCGAGGTCGGCGACGAAGTCGAAGCCGCCCGCGCCGATCAGCGGATCCAAACTGCGAGCACAGAATTCGCGGATCTTGGGCTCCAGCGCGTTGACCTTGCGAGGGGTGAACATCCGCGACAACAACTTGCGGTGGATGTCGTGGATCGGGGGATCCTCGAAAATGACCGTCCCAGGCGGCATCTCGATGTTGGCCTTGATGATTTCCAGGATCGCGCCCCTGGCCGAGCTGAAGGTCTGGTAATCGACTAACGCGTCGTCGACGTCGGCGAATCGGCTCAGCACGTAAAAATCGTGCTGCTCGTTGTAGTACAGCGGCGCTTCTTCCCGTAGCCGCCGAAACATCGGGTAGGGGTCGGCGATCAGGTCGACGTCGTAGGGGTCGAAGTAGACGTCGTTGGCCGCGCTGACTGTCACCGATTATCGCCTCTCGCCGGAACCGCGTCGTGCCAGGGATTTGTGATTCTGAATATTAGAGAATCCGATTCTCCCAGGCAAACGCGGTGCGATAGTTGCTCAGCCGGCAGGCGGAGCGGTCTCAGGCAGGTGTGCCGATGAATCCACGTGAGCAGAAGTCCCACACCTCATCGGCGGTGATGGGATGGACCGTCGCGTCGTCGGGGCCGCCGCTGGACTGGGCGATGAACATGACCGTCTGCATCGTCATCGCGGCCATCCGCTTGGCATTGACCTCCGCGCGCAGCTCGCCGGCGTCGCTGGCCGCTTCCATGAGTTCGGTCAGCAATGCCAGCAACGGCGCATGCGCGATCTTGACCTCGGCCGGGTGCGTGACCAGCAAACGCGGTGCGAAGTCGGTGAAGAGCGGGCGCTTGGCCGTCGGATCAGGCCGTGACGACTCATAAAGCAGCTCGACGGCGACCTTGAGCCGCTGGAGCGGGTCGGGCTGGCTTTCGGTGGCGGCACGAATCTGGTCGGCCGAGCGGCTCAGGGCGTCCTCGAACAACGCCAGCAGCAGCTCGTGCTTGCCGTCAAACTGCAGGTAGAAGCTCCGCAGCGACTGGCGGGAGCGGTCCACGACTTCCTGGACGGTGAAGTCCGTGCTGCCCTTCTCGATGATGATGGCCTGCGCGGCATCGAGGAAGCGCTGAACGCGCTGTGCCGCCCTCAATTTCGCGGTCTTGATCGACCGCTCGACCGCACGCTGCTTCCAGGCAGGCTCCTCGTTCGCGCTGGTCACCGTCGGCTCGGAGGATTGCCGCGATTGGAGAACATGGTTGGACTCTACCGGAGAACGCCGTGCCATCGTTGCTCTGAACCCCCTCACGGACGACGTGTTGGAGATTGTAACTTTCTAACGACGAGAATACTATTCTCTTAGACGCGTGTATGGAAGCGGAATCGCAAGAGTAGAACGCACCGCTTTAGAGAACGCTAGAGAACCTCGAAATTCTTGATCTGCCGATGGTCGTCCCGCCGAAACCGACCGGAGAACCTGGAGAAGCCTGGAGAAGCATTGTGCAGCTGACCTTTGACGCCGAGGTCGAGGCGTTCCGGACCGAATTTGTCGCGTTCTTGGACGCTCACCTGCCTGCCTTAATAACCGGCTCAGCGGACACGTTGGAGCGGCCGCAGTCGAGCTCGGACCTCCCGGAGTGGGCGCGCCGTTGGCAGCGATTGCTTTTCGACAACGGCTGGCTGCTGCCCGGCAACCCGCCGGAGTTCGGTGGGCGCAACGCCACCCTGTTGCAGCAGTACGTCTACTCCGAAGAGCTCGCGCGGCGGCGGATGTATCAAAGTTTCAACCCGCAGGGCGTAGGGATCATCGCCGCCTCGCTGTTGTCGTTCGGGACGCCGGCGCAAAAGCAACGTTGGGCGGTGCCGATTCTGCGGGCCGAGATGACCGCGTCGCTCGGCATGAGCGAACCCGGCGCTGGATCGGACCTGGCCTCGCTGAAAACGCGGGCGGTACTTGACGGCGACCACTTCGTGGTCAACGGGCAGAAGGTGTGGACGTCCGGCGCCCATCACGCGGATGTGCTGCTGACGTTCGTGCGTACCGATCCCGCGGCGCCAAAGCACAAGGGCATCAGTGCGTTACTCATTCCGACCGACACTCCCGGTGTGGTGCGCCGTCCGTTCGCCTCAATGTCAGATCACGAGGACGTCGACTTCAACGAAGTGTTTTTCACCGACGCGCGGGTTCCGGCCGAGAATCTGGTGGGGGAGCTGAATGGCGGGTGGCGGGTGGCGACCGGTTCGCTGGGCCACGAACGCGCCATGTTGTGGATGGACTACGCCGACATGTTGCACGCGCTGACAGTCGATTTCGCTCCTTCCGGGTCGCTGCAGCGTGATCACTACGCGACCCTGGTGATGGACCGCCACGCGATGCAACTGCTGGGCTCGGCGACGTTGGCGAAGGCCGCTCGCGGCGAGGAGGATGTACCGGCCCAGTCGGTGCTCAAGCTGCTGGGTTCGGAGGCGATGCAGCGCGCCTGCGAGGATGCGCTGAGCGCCCAGGGGCCCGAGGGTCTGGTGCTGCGTTCGGTCACCGCCCCATACGCCCCGCTGAACCTGGACAGTCACTACAGCAGCTGGTTCGACCGCTACGTGCGCACCTTCGCGGCGACCATCGCCGGCGGGACGTCGGAAATCCAGCGCAACATCATCGCCCAGCGAATACTCGGGCTGCCGCGAAACCTGTAGCGCCAGAACGCATTCGGTTCACAGTAACGTGCGTTACTGGGTGTCCTTCCAGGCCCAGTAGCCAATGGCGGCCAGCCCGGCCGCGATGGCTACAGCCCCTAACACGATGCCCGTCATCGCGGTACGGGGATTGTTGGCATCGCCGCGTTTGACCCGTCCCCGGCCGAGATCGCCGGTGATTACCGCTGCGATGCCGAACGGAACCCCGATCATCAGCCAGCAGGTCATGAGTGCGATCAGGCCTAAGATCACCGAAGCCACGCCGAACTGGTTTTGCGGCCTGTCCGGGGTCTGCCGACGAGGAACCGGTCTGCTCATTGGTGCCTATGCTAGCGCGCAGGCAGCCGACGATGGTGCTGCGGTGCCGATGTGGCCAGCGTGATCAAAGTTGTGCAAGTCGTGGTGCAAAACCCTTGGCCCGCAACGTCGCTCCGGCTTCCCTGGTCAACTCGCGCGCACTGCCGAGCAATCCGTCCAGCATCAGCGATCGCTTGAGGTGGTGGTGCAGCTGGTGCTCGGCGGTGAATCCGATCCCACCGAGCACCTGCTGACAGTGCCGCGCGGCGGTCAGCGCCGCCTGACCGGCCGCGGCCTTGGCCAGCAAGCTGGACAACTCGTCCGGTTCGACACTCGCGGTGTGCAACGTCGCTTCGGCGCCTTCGATCGCCACGAGCGTCTCTGCCAACCGATGCCGGATCGCCTGAAACGAGCCGATGCGCCGGCCGAATTGGACACGGTCCAGGGCGTGCTGGCGAGCCAGGGCAAGCATGGCACGGCTGGAACCAACCAGCCACCATCCCAAGGCTTGCCGGCCTGATGCCAGCGCTGCGGGCGACAGCGGATCACCGTCGTGCACAGGATTTATCGGCACCTCGCTGTCGATCGCCGACGTGGGGCTGTCACCGCGCTCCCAGGTCACCCAGGAGCCGCCCGCGAACGGCAGGGGCGTGGTACCCCCGGGCTCGCGCCCGCCCGCGCGCAGCACGACGTCGTTCAGCACGGGCGCGTGCGCGCCGGTCTCTCCGAGCAGTCGGAACACCAAAGGAATAGCCACATCGGGGATTTCGTCGAGCATGGCCAGCCAACCGACTTCGGACAGCGCCGCATCGAGCTTGGCTCCTGACGAAGCGCTCATCGTCGTGCGGAGCGAGTCGGCCAGCATCTCTAACGCCTCGGGATCCATGACTCACTCCTTCCCGAGGTCAAGCAGCCGGCGCGCGATGATGTTGCGCTGAATCTCGGCCGTGCCGCCGTAGATGGTCGCCGCGCGCGAATACAGGTACTCGGAGCGCCACGGGGTGTCCTCGAGCTCCAAGGTCCCGGGCAGCAGGTCGCGGACGGTGTCGTAGAGCCGTTGTTCGGCGCCGGCCAGCAGCACCTTGTCGATGGAGGTGTCGGGTCCGAGCCGGGCACCGTCGCGCATCCGGTGCTGCGTGATCCGCGAGCGGCAACGCAGCGTGTGCAGGCCGAGATAGGCCGCGCCCAGCTCGTATTCGTCGTGGCCGTCGAATGTTGAATCGGCGGTCTCTTTGATCAGCTCGTCGAATCGGGCGTAGAGGTAGGCGATGCGCTGCCAAAAACAGCTGGAGCGCTCGTAGGGCAGCAGGTCCATCGCGAGCCGCCAGCCGTCGCCCGGCTTCCCGAGCATCCGGCTTGCCGGAACTACCACGTCGTCGTAGTACACCTCACAGAACTCGTCGACGCCGTGCATGGTGCGCAGCGGTCGGATGGTGATGCCCGGGGTGTCCAGGTCGACGAAGAAGGCGGTGATCCCTTCATGGTTTGGGTATCCGGGTGCGGTGCGGGTGAGCAGCACGCATCGGGTGGAGAACTGCGCGAAGCTGGTCCACACCTTCTGCCCGTTGACGATCCAGTTGTCGCCGTCCTGGACCGCCCGGGTGGTCAGCGATGCCAGGTCGCTACCCGAGCCGGGCTCGGAAAAGCCTTGACACCATTGCTCTTCACCGCGCAGCAGCAGCGGCACCATTTCCGCCGCGAGTTCTGGGGGGGCGTAGTCGATCATCGTCGGCGTGAGTACCTCGAGCATCGAGTACGGCCCCGGCTCGGCGAGACGGCGACCCACCACTTCCTCGCCGACGATCGCGCGCAGCAGCGCCGGCCCACCCAGGCCACCGACCTCGACGGGCCAGCCGTATCGCATCCAGTCGGCGTCGTACAGGGCCCGGCTGACCCGGGCGAATTGCTGCATATGGCCCTGCAGCGAGTGGTCGGGCCCGGGGGTCAGGTCGTGCTCGTCGAGCCACGCGCGCAGACCGCTCCGGAACTCCTCGACATTCACGGCGCGGGACGGCCGATGGCGTGCGGGCGCCCGGAGTCATGCACGCCGCTGCGGCGAATAAACGTCATGGCCCGCGTCTTGAGCCGCCAGCCGTCGGCGGTGCGCAGGTAGGTGTCGCGGTAGTAGCCGATCCGCATGTCGTGCGTGGAGCCGTCGATGAAGCACAACGGCTGCGTGCCGGTCGCCGAATCACCGTCGAGGTTCTCGACCAACGCAGTGCCGGTGAGAAACAAGCCCTTTGGCGCGGCGGCCACCAACTCGGGAAACCGGTCCAGGTTGTAGGTGGAACCGAAGGCGCTGTAGGTCCCGTCCGGCGTGAACACGCCGATGAGGCCCTCGATGTCTTCTTGAGTAATGGTGACCGCATAGCGAGCGAGCAGCTGCTGAATCTCGACCAGGTCTTCAGTTCTTGTTGGCATAAACCTTGCCGCCTTTCATGACGAAGCCGACGTTCTGCGTGACGGTGATGTCGTCCAACGGGTTTCCGGGCACCGCGATGATATCGGCGAGCAAGCCCGCTGCGAGCCGGCCCCGGTCAGTCTTGTTGATCAGCTCGGCGGCGGTCACCGTAGCCGCGCGCAACACCGCCAATGGCGGCATTCCCCAATCCACCAGGGTGACAAGCTCATCGGCGTTCTTGCCGTGCGGTATCGCTGGCGCATCCGTGCCGACCGCGATCTTCACCCCGGCCTCGTAAGCGGCCTTGATCGATGTCTTCGCCTTGGGGAACATCTCGGCGGCCTTGTCCTGCAACTCCTTCGGAGCGCGGGACACGTCCATCGCCTCGGCGAGCCGGCGGGTGGTCACCAGGAACCGGTCGTTGTCGACCAGCATCTGGATGGCCTCGTCGTCCATCAGGAAGCCGTGTTCGATGCAATCGATGCCGCAGGCGACCGCGTGCTTGACCGCTTCCGCTCCGTGCGTGTGCGCGGCGACACGCAGCCCGCGCCGGTGTGCCTCGTCGACGATCGCGCGCAATTCCTCATCTGAATAGTGTTGTGCGCCAGCCTCACCGGTCAACGACATCACGCCGCCGGAAACGCATACCTTGATCAATTCGGCACCGTGCTTGATCTGGTATCGCACGGCCTTGCGGACCTCGTCGACTCCGTTGGCGATGCCCTCTTCGACGGTGAGCTCGAGTGCGCCCGGCATGAAGGCGGCGAACATCGTCGGGTCAAGGTGCCCGCCTGTGGGCGTGATGGCGTGACCGGCCGGAACGATGCGGGGCCCGTCGATCCAGCCCGCGTCGATGGCCTTGCCCAGGGCGACGTCGAGCAGGTAGCCACCGGTTTTCACGAACAGCCCCAGGTTGCGCACGGTGGTGAATCCGGCGCGCAGCGTGCGGCGGGCATTGCCGACCGCGCGCAGCACCCGCGTCGGCGGATCATCCTGAACTTGGGACAGCCCGGGCGTTTCGCCGCGCCCGCCCATCAGGAGGTTGACCTCCATGTCCATCAGGCCGGGCAGTAGGACTTGATCGCCCAGATCGATGATCTCGCCTTCGGGCTCGCCCCCCACACCGGCGATGCGGTCATCCTCGATCTTCAGGATGCCGGGCGAAACGATCTCGCCGGTGTCGACGTCGAGCAGTCCGGCAGCCTTGAGCGTCAACACCTCCTAGATCACCGGCTCCCGGGTCACCTCAACCCACGCCGCACCGCTGTCGGGGACGCGCGGCTGCTTCCACGCCTCGATCGGGAACGACACCATGACCAACGACTGCATGATGTGCATCAGCGTCTTGGCGTCGTCCGGCAGATCGTCCAGGGAGTACTTGTCGCAGTACGCGATCACGTCGTTCAGCAACGGGAACGCGACATCGTAGAACGCCTGCATCTCGGCCATCGTCGAAGCCAGCCGCTTGGCGTAGCGCTCGGGTTCAGTGGCCAGATCCCAATCCAAATACGGCTCCAGGGCCGCGAATTCAGACGGTAGCGCCATTGCTTTGGTACTCCTTTACGTAGTCACCGGTCGTCTTGTGCAGATGACGGATCAAGACTTCCTGGTCGCACAGCAGGAACTCTTTGACGGCCCGGGTGCCGATCATGGTCTGGGTGGCCTCCAGGGTGTTGGCGTCCTGCAGCGCGTACTCCTTGAACGTCACCGCGGCCAACTCCTGTGCCAGGCGCTCGCGGGCGTTGCGCGGCGGCACGAAATACAGTGTGCTCTCGAAGATGTGCTTGTCCACCGCGGTAGGCCAGTAGTGGTAGGTCAGGAACCAACCCGGTTCCCAGATCAGCAGCATGAAGTTGGGGTAGAAGAGCCACGAGTCGATACCCCACTGCGGCACCCGCTTCACGTTGACACCCGGCGGCAGCTCGAAGTTCTCCATCAGCTCCGGCTTGTCCCACGGACCGAACAACCCGCTGCGCAACACCTGGTCCAACGGCTTAACCATGGACATGTCCGCCGGCGGCGCCTGACCGCCCCAGGTCGACTGCAGGCTGTGCGGGCCTGCCACCTCGTAGTGCAGCGCCTCGTAGCCGTACTTCTGGATCTTGGCGGCTTCTTCCTTGGTGTACTGGCCCTGGTGCAGGATCGGCGCGTGGTAGAACTCGACGAACGCGTCGATGAACAGCTTCCAGTTGCTGCCGACCTCGGCCCGGTAGGAGTAACTCTCCGTCATCTCGCCGAAGGGGTAGCCCTCGATGCTCTTGGCCAGCGGTCCGAGGTAGTCGACCAGCGGCGCCGCGTTGTTGTCGAAGTTGATGAAGATGAAGCCTTCCCACACTTCGCAGCGCACGGGCGCCAGGCCGTAGTCGCCCTTGTCGACGTTGAAGAATTCGTCTTCCTGCTGGATGAAGGTCAGGTCGCCGTCGAGGCTGTAGCGCCAGGCGTGGTATTTGCAGGTGAACTGCCGGCAGGTGCCGGAGGTCTCCTCGTTGGGAAAGTCGTTCCACACCAGCTTGTTTCCCCGGTGCCGGCAGACGTTGTGGTACGCCTTGACCGAGCCGTCCTTGGTCTTGACGATGATCACCGACGTGCCCGGACCGGCCGAGGGTAGCTCGCGGGTGAAATAGCTGCCGGTGCGGGGCAGGCGGTTGACCCGGCCGACGTTGAGCCACTGCTTTTTGAAGATCGCCTCGCGCTCGGCCTCGAAGAAGGCCGGGTCGATGGAGTCCGTGTAGTCGACGGGTGCGGTTCCCAGCTCGGGGTAATTCTCTGTCCAGCTGCCGGCTGCTGGCTTCGGGAAGTGGGCCAACGTTCTAACTCCTCTTATTCGACGTTATTCGCGGCTGATGTGGCGTTTTCGAGCTCTACGCCGAAAGTGTTGAAAGCCATGGCCAGCAGGGCGTAGCAGCCGACGGTGAAGATGAAATCCATGCGTTGCTGGTCGCTGAGGCGCTCGCCCAGTGCCGCCCAGGTCTCGTCGGACAGTTGCGATTTCTCTTCGAGTTCGTCGACCGCGGCGATCACCACGCGATCGAACGGGTCGTCGGCCTCACCTTTCTTCACCGCGGCGATCTGGTCATCAGTGATGCCCTCGTCCTTGGCCATGCTGACGTGGTGAGACCACTCGTAGGCGCAGTCACGGCGGTGTGCGACGCGCAGGATCGCCAGTTCGCGGATGCGTGTCGGCAGCGTCGACGACATCAACAAGTGCACGTTGAAGCGGAGAAAGGCCTTGGCCAGCGCGGGATGGTGCGCGAAGGTGCTCAGCGCGTTGTTCGTGTCCGCGCCGCGCATTGCCGAGAGTGCCTGCTGGGTAGCCTCGTCCCACTGATCAGCAGGCAACGGCGACAGGCGCATCCACTCATCCTTCCAGGGCACTCTCGGTTGAAGAGAATCATATTCTCATTTCCAACCAATAGATTTGCACGATTCGCTCATTTGGTCAATGCCAGGCGGGTGGGGTCCGCGCTGGTGGACCTCCTCAAGGTTCCGTGGCGGTGAGCGTTGCCACAGCCCGCCGTCCACGGCGGCGGCCGCGAGCGATACTCGTCGAGCCTTGCTCCGGGCTCCGCGCTAGCCGCCCTGAACCGCGATTTCCGCTTTCGCGTTGTTGCACGTGAGATGGGGAAGTGCCCAAATATTTGTTCCGCGATGACCTCGGCGTATTCGCCCTAAGAACCCTATGAATGTTGATTCTCACTTCGCGAGAAGATAGTTTTCAAGGTAGCGGGCTTCGGGGCAGAGCCGGCTCACGACAGCTTCGTGAGCAGATTCCTGAGAGGAAACGGTTACATGAACAAAGAAGACATGATGCTGATCAGCGTCGATGACCACACTGTCGAGCCACCGGAAATGTTCAAGAACCACCTGCCGGCGAAGTACCAAGACGACGCGCCCCGGCTGGTGCATAACGCCGACGGCTCGGACATGTGGAAGTTCCGCGACACGGTGATCCCCAACGTCGCGTTGAACGCGGTCGCGGGCCGGCCGAAGGAGGAGTACGGCATCGAGCCCACGGGCCTCGACGAGATCCGGCCGGGGTGTTACAACGTCGACGAGCGCGTCAAGGACATGAACGCAGGCGGCATCCTGGCCTCGATCTGCTTCCCGTCATTCCCCGGTTTCGCCGGGCGGCTGTTCGCCACCGACGACCACGACTTCTCGATCTCGCTTGTGCAGGCCTACAACGACTGGCACATCGACGAGTGGTGCGGCGCGTATCCCGCGCGGTTCATCCCCATGGCGATCCCGGTGATCTGGGACGCCGAGGCGTGTGCCGCCGAGGTGCGCCGGGTGTCGAAGAAGGGTGTGCACGCGCTGACCTTCACCGAGAACCCCGCAGCCATGGGTTACCCCAGCTTCCACGACGAGTACTGGAACCCGCTGTGGAAAGCGTTGGTGGACACCAACACTGTGATGAACGTACACATCGGGTCCTCGGGGCGGCTCGCCATCACCGCGCCGGACGCGCCGATGGACGTGATGATCACCCTGCAGCCGATGAACATCGTGCAGGCCGCCGCCGACCTGCTGTGGTCCCGGCCGATCAAGGAATATCCGGACCTCAAGATCGCGCTGTCTGAAGGCGGAACCGGGTGGATCCCCTACTTCCTCGAACGTGCGGACCGCACGTATGAGATGCACTCAACCTGGACGCACCAGGACTTCAAGGGCAAGCTGCCCAGCGAGGTCTTCCGTGAGCACTTCCTGACGTGCTTCATCAGCGACAAGGTCGGTGTTGCGCTGCGCAACGAGATCGGCATCGACAACATCTGCTGGGAGGCCGACTACCCGCACAGCGACTCGATGTGGCCGGGTGCCCCGGAGGAGCTGTGGGATGTGCTGTCGCTGAACAACGTTCCCGACGACGAAATCAACAAGATGACCTACGAGAACGCCATGCGGTGGTACTCGTTCGACCCGTTCACTCACATTCCGCGCGAACAGGCGACCGTCGGTGCGCTGCGCAAGGCCGCCGAGGGGCACGACGTGTCGATACAGGCGCGGGGCCACGACAAGGACAGCCGAGCCGGCTCGTCCTTCGCTGACTTCGCGGCCAACGCGAAAGCCCTTACCGGCAACACGGATTGAACCGCCACCGGGCGAGTCAACGCGCCGGTGCATGAACTGACCTAAGGAGATCCAGCTGTGCCCGGCGGTGGAATGAACTTCGAGTTGACCGACGACCAGGAGCTGATCCGCAAATCGGTCGCCGAACTGGCGCGCAAGTTCGACGACCAGTATTGGATGGAAAAGGATCAGGCGCACGAGTTTCCGGCCGAGTTCTACAAGGCCATAGCCGACGGCGGCTGGCTCGGTATGACGATCCCGACCGAGTACGGCGGCCATGGCCTCGGGATCACCGAGGCCACCATCCTGCTCGAGGAGGTCGCCAAATCGGGCGGCGCCATGAACGCCGCCAGCTCCATTCACCTGTCGATCTTCGGTATGCAACCAGTGGTCGTGCACGGCTCCGACGAACTCAAGGCCCGCACATTGCCCCCCGTTGCGACCGGTGAGGTGCACGTCTGCTTCGGAGTCACCGAACCCGGTGCCGGGCTTGACACTTCGCGCATCACCACATTCGCAAAACGCGACGGGGACCGCTACGTCGTCAACGGCCGCAAGGTGTGGATCTCCAAGGCGATGGAGTCCGACAAGATCCTGCTGCTGACCCGTACCCAGAGCTACGAAGAGGTGACCAAGAAGACCGATGGGATGACGCTGTTCCTCACCGATCTCGATCGCAGCCGCGTCGACATCCGCCCAATCCGCAAGATGGGCCGCAACGCGGTGAGCTCCAACGAGCTGTTCATCGACAACCTGGAGATCCCCGTCGAAGATCGAGTTGGCGAGGAAGGCAAGGGTTTTCAGTACATCCTGGACGGCCTGAACCCGGAGCGGATGCTGATCGCCGCCGAGGCGCTGGGCATCGGCCGGGTGGCGCTGGAAAAGGCGGTGAAGTACGGCAACGAGCGCGAGGTGTTCGGTCGGCCCATCGGCATGAACCAGGGCCTGCAGTTCCCGCTCGCCGACTCGCTGGCACGCCTCGACGCCGCCGAGTTGATGCTACGCAAGGCCACCTGGCTCTACGACAACGGGAAACCCTGTGGCCGCGAGGCGAATACCGCCAAATACCTGTGCGCCGACGCGGGCTTCGACGCCGCGGACCGGGCATTGCAAACCCACGGCGGCATGGGTTACGCGGAGGAGTACCACATCACGCGCTACTTCCGTGAGGCCCGGCTGATGAAGATCGCGCCGGTCAGTCAGGAGATGATCCTGAATTTCCTGGGAGCCAATGTCCTGAAACTGCCGAGAAGCTATTGACCGACCCCCCCGTGCTGCTGTCCGACGACCGCGACGGCGTGCGCACACTGACCCTCAATCGTCCTCGGCGCAAGAACGCGATCAACGCCGACCTTTGGATCGCGTTGCGCGACGCGCTCACCGCGGCGGGGCGCGACCGTTCCGTGCGCGCACTGGTAATCACCGGCGCCGGCGGGAGCTTCTGTTCTGGTGCAGACATCTCGTCTCCCGAGGACATTCATCCGAAATACCGGCTGCAGCGCCTGACCGACGTGGCGTTGGCGTTGCACGAGCTTCCGATTCCGACGGTCGCCAAAGTCACCGGCGTAGCCGTGGGCGCCGGCTGGAATCTGGCGCTCGGTTGCGATTTGGTGGTCGCGACGCCCGAATCCACGTTCTGCCAGATCTTTGCCAAACGCGGCCTGTCGATCGACCTGGGCGGTTCCTGGCTGTTGCCGAAACTCGTTGGCCTGCAACAGGCTAAGCGTCTGGCGTTGCTGGCCGAGACCGTCGACGCCAGCGAAGCCCACGCGCTGAACCTGGTGACGTGGGTGGTGGCGGCCGCCGAGATCGACACCTTCGTCGATGACCTCGCCGACCGGTTGGCGGCGGGCCCGCCCGTCGCGCTGGCGCAAAGCAAGGCGCTGCTGAACGAGGGGGCCGACCGGACGCTGCGCGACGCGCTGGCCAACGAAGCCCGCGCCCAGGGTGTCAACTTCGCGACCGAGGATGCCCCCGCCGCCTATGCCGCCTTCGCCCAGCGGCAGGAGCCGTCGTTTACTGGTCGGTGGGCGCTGTCAAAATCCAGCGACACAGAACATTCGGAGTAGATATGCGTGAAACGATCATTGTTGAGGCGGTGCGGACGCCGGTGGGGAAGCGAAACGGCGGATTGTCCGGCATGCACGCCGCCGATCTGTCCGCCGTCGTCCTCAACGAACTGGTGGAGCGCACCGGTGTCGATCCGGGAGTAGTCGACGACGTGATCTGGGGTTGTGTCTCCCAAGTCGGCGACCAGTCCAGCAACATCGGTCGCTATGCGGTCCTGGCCGCCGGCTGGCCGGAGACCATCCCGGGGACCACCGTGAACCGGGCGTGCGGGTCCAGCCAGCAGGCCCTCGACTTCGCGGTGCACGCGGTGATGTCGGGTCAGCAAGATGTGGTCGTGGCCGGCGGTGTCGAGGTGATGAGCCGCGTGCCGCTCGGTACCGCCAGGGCGACGGGAATGCCCTACGGGCCCAAAGTGCTCGCCCGCTACGACGACTTCTCGTTCAACCAGGGGCTGTCGGCGGAGATGATCGCCACGAAGTGGGGCTTCTCCCGGACCCAGCTTGACGAATACTCGGCGTCGTCTCACGAGCTGGCCGCCGCGGCCCAGGACAGCGGCGCCTTCACCGACCAGATTGTCCCGGTCTTTCTCGACGACGGCGATATCGTGACCGCCGATGAGGGTGTGCGCCGCGGGACCAGCGTCGAGAAGCTGGCCGGGCTGAAACCGGCGTTCACCGAGGACGGGGTGATTCACGCGGGCAACTCGTCGCAAATCTCCGATGGTGCGGCCGCGCTGTTGGTGACCACGCCGGAGATGGCGCTACAACTCGGGCTGACCCCGCTGGTGCGGTATCGGGCCGGCGCGGTTACCGGAGCAGATCCGGTGCTCATGCTCACCGGACCGATCCCGGCGACCGAGAAGGTGTTGGCCAAGGCCGGGGTCCGGTTGTCCGAGATCGGCGTCTTCGAGGTGAACGAAGCCTTTGCGCCCGTGCCGTTGGCCTGGCTCGCTGAAACTGGAGCAGACCGGAAGCGGATGAACCCGCTCGGCGGCGCGATCGCGCTCGGCCACCCGCTGGGGGCTTCCGGTGCGGTGCTGATGACGCGCATGGCCCATCACATGCGCGACAACGGCATCCGCTATGGGCTGCAGACCATGTGCGAGGGCGGCGGAACCGCCAACGCCACGTTGGTCGAACTCGTCACGTAGCCCGCGCGTCAAACATCCCCCGGCAACCGCGCCCTTGCCGCGGCCGCGAAACCAACCTACTGTGTGTTCAGTTAGTTGGTTTCGATCGCTGAGGGGGAGTCGGTGCCCGCCGCACGGCCGTATGACGCGCTGCTCGCCAAGGGCGAGGACCGCAAGCAGCGAATCCTCGCGGTCGCGCAGCGACTCCTGACGCGCAACGGCTGGCGTAACACCACACTGGCCCAGATCGCCGGCGAAGCCGGGGTTACTCCCGCGGGATTGCTGCATCACTTCGAATCCAAGGAGCATTTGCTACACGCCGTGCTCGACGCACGTGACTTCGACGACGAGACCCACGCCGACCGGGGCGGCGATCTGTTCGGCGAGATTGCTCAGGTCGCCGATCGCTTCGACCGCGCACCCGAACTGATCGGCACGTTCACCGTGCTGCTGGCGGAGAACATCCTTCCGGAGGCTCCGCTGCACGATCGGCTGCTGGCCAGGCACCGGGATGCGATCGACATCGTCGCCGCGGCCATCCGCCGCGGTCAGGCCGCCGGTCAATACCGCGCGGACCTGAACCCCGCCGTCAAGGCAGTCGAAATTCTCGCCTTCGTCCACGGAATGGAAACAATATGGTTGCTCGACCCGTCGATACCCCTGTCCGAGGTGTTCAAGGAGTACGCCGAGGCTCTGGCACGAGACTTCGCGCCGCTAAACCAGAAGTCGCAGACGCCCCCGACGGCCTAGACATCCCAGACATGAGGTACCGGCTCCACGTCGTCGCCGCCGACGTCGCCGACGTGGTGCGCTTTGCCGGCGGTTGGCTCTTCGACCGTGCGATGGCGGGATGGGATGTCACGGTGCTCCTCATCGACCACCCCGATGATCGGCCGCTGAAGATCCTCGGCGCCCGGACGCTCGACTTGGAAGATGCCCTGGCCACCATCGATTCCGGGACTGACAACCGTCCCCGGCCCCAGGCGCTCGCGGCCGCGGCCGATCTGCTCGGATGCGACCGCAGGGTGCGGCAAGGAGTTCTGCAGGCCCTTGATCAGGGCGTCACCGAGGTCACGCTGTGGGGAGAGACCTGGCCTTCCGAGCTTGACGACAGCGTTGGCCTGGTACAGCACCGGCTGAGTTCGGCCGCACAGATCTTCAAGGCGCAGGCGCTGGCCGCCGTCTCAAACGTCGAGAGCTCGGTCGGTCACACCGAAACCTTTCGCAGCGGGCTGCTGGCGTGGCCCTCGGTAGCGGCCGATTTAATTCCCGCCGGCTAATTGCCCGATGGCGGCACCCGTCGTTGACGGAGATCATGCCGTGTGGAAATCTAATACTCATCTCTGAGAGGATCATTCTCACTGCTGAGATTCGAAACGGAGCACGATGACGAACGACTTCTCCAAGATGGACTTCTTCCGCGGCAAAGAGCTCGTCGCGGATCCCTACCCCTACTACGAGTCGCTGCGGCAGCAGTGCCCGGTGACCAAAGAAGAGCACCATGGCGTCACCATGGTGACGGGCTGGGACGAAGCCTGCGCCGTGCTGAACGACGAGAAGACGTGGTCGTCATGCATCTCGGTGACCGGGCCGTTCCCCGGCTTTCCGGTATCCCTCGAAGGTCTGGGGGACTCCGACATCACCGAGCTGATCGAAGAGCATCGCGACGAGCTGCCGTTCAGCGATCAGCTGCCCACGCTTGACCCGCCGACCCACACCAACCACCGCTCGCTGCTGATGCGGCTGATCACGCCCAAGCGCCTCAAGGAGAACGAGGACGCCATGTGGGCGCTGGCCGACCAGGCGCTCGACGATTTCCTGGCGCCCGGCCATGGCGAATGGATCAAGGGCTTCTCCGGGCCGTTCACCCTGCTGGTTATCGCCGACCTGCTGGGTGTGCCGATGGAGGATCGCGACAAGTTCGTCAAGGGGATTGCCGAACACGCGGGCGGCGGGATCGGGGGCACCGGCAAGGAGTCGCTGTCGCACAGCCCGCTGGAATTCCTCTACGGCCTGTTCTCCGACTATGTCCGCGACCGCCGCAGTGCGCCGCGCGACGACGTGCTGACCGGCCTGGCGACCGCCACCTTCCCCGACGGCTCGATTCCCGAGGTCGAAGACGTGGCCCGCGTCGCGGCCAACGTTTTCTCGGCGGGCCAGGAAACCACCGTGCGGCTGCTCGGTGCGTCGCTGCAGACCATCGGGGAGCGCCCCGACATTCAGGCGCAGTTGCGCAAGGACCGCAGCCTGATCCCGAACTTCATCGAAGAGTCACTGCGCCACGAGAGTCCGGTCAAGGGCGACTTCCGGATGAACCGGGTGCCGGTCAACGTCGGCGGCGTCGACCTGCCCGCCGGCACCACTGTGATGATCGTCCAGGCGGCAGCCAACCGTGACCCGCGTCGGTTCGAGGACCCCACCACATTCGACCCGGCCCGCAAAAACGCGCGTCAGCACATCTCGTTCGGACGTGGGATCCACAGCTGCCCCGGTGCGCCGCTGGCGCGCGCCGAGACCCGAGTTGCGATCGAGCGGCTGCTCGACCGGACATCCGACATCCGAATCGACGAGCGTATGCACGGTCCGGCCAATGACCGCCGCTACCAATACGTTCCGACCTATATCCTGCGTGGCCTGACGGAGCTGCACCTGGAGTTCACACCGGCATGAAAGTCTGGGTTGACGATTCGCGTTGTCGCGGTCACGGCGTATGCATCACGCTGTGCGCCGATGTGTTCAGCCTGACCGACGACGGATACGCGGTGGCCATAGACTCCGATGTGCCAACGGAATTGGAGGCCGATACCCGCGAAGCCATCCAATGCTGCCCCGAGCAGGCCATCACCGAGACCTGAGCAGTAACCCTGGAAAACCCCTGGAAAACAAGGAGTTTCGAGTGCCAAAAGGCTATGTCATCCTGACCGAGGCCATCAAGGATCCGGAGGGGATGAAGGCGTACGGAAAGGCGGCGGGATCGGCGATGAGCGGTGCCACCGTCCTCGCGGTGGATACCGCCCCGAAGGTCCTCGAAGGCAGTTGGCACGGCGATCAGACCGTCGTCCTGGAATTCGAATCGGTGGATGCCGCCCGCGCATGGTACGAGTCCGAGGGTTACCAAAAGGCGGCGAAACTACGGCAGGCGGCAGCCGATTGCAACGCCGTCATCCTGTCCGGCTTCTGACTTCGCCACATTTCTCACAACCCGGCTGGTCGGCCGCGGTGCTAGTCCTTAATGGAGATCGCCTGCCGGGGGCATTGACGGACCGCCTCACGCACCAGAGCTTCGTTCTCGGGCGTCACCTCGGTCTGCAGCAGCGTCAGCATGTCGTTGTCTTCCAGTTGGAAGACCTCGGGGATGATGCCCATGCACACCCCGTTGCTTTCGCACAGATCCCAATCGACTTCAATTTTCATTTCAGCACCTTCACCGGTACGTTCTGCCAGCCCATCACGTTTTGCATCTGAACGCGTTTGCAGCGTTCCCAGTCCACCTCGAAGCGGGGCATGAAATCAAGCAGCTTCTCCAGCGCGATCGCGGCCTCCATGCGGGCCAGCGCCGCGCCCAGGCAACTGTGAATCCCGTAGCCGAATCCCATGTTCTGCGCTTCGGTGCGGTCGCGGTCGACGTCGAACTTGTCGGGATCGGTCCACGCCGCGGGGTCGCGGTTGGCCGCGCCGTTGATGAGGAAAATCGGCTTGCCGGCCGGGATCGTGACGCCATGCAGGTGGACGTCTTTCATCGAGCGGCGGACCTGGTATTGCGACGGCGCCTCGTAGCGCAGCAGTTCCTCGACCGCGGCGGGAATCTTGCTGCGGTCGTCGAGCAGCTTCTGCCACTGGTCGGGGAAGCGGGAGAACACCACCGGCGCATTGCCGACCAGCTTGGTGACGGTCTCGGCACCGGCGCCGCCCAATAGCGTTGCGAATCCGGTGATTTCCATGTCGTCGAGCTTGGTCGTCTGGCCGTCCTCGCGTTCGATCTCTGCCTCGATCAGCCTGGTGAACAGGTCGTCGCGCGGGTCATCCCGGCGTTCCTTGACCAGGTCGTAGTACAACATCGCGGTCTTGATGTTGGCCTGCATGCCCTCTTCGCCGACTTCGACCTGCCCGGGCTCGCGGGTCAGCGACACGTCGATCCAGTGCCGCACTTTCTGTGCGTGCTCTTCCGGCACCCCCAGCATCGTGGTGATGACCTCGACGGGGAACGGGGCGGAGAACTCCTGCACCGCATCGAATCCGTCGGGATCGACCGCGTTGAGGTACTTGTCGATCTTCGCGACGACCGTTTCCCGCTGAGACTGGATGGCCCTCGGCGTGAAGACCTTGTTGAGCAGGCTGCGCATGTGGCGATGGTCGGGCGGGTCCATGAAGATGATCGACTGCGGCGGCCGTTGCCCGGAGCGCACCATCGACAGGTCAATGCCATAGGCCGACGAATACGTCTCGAAATCCTTGAGTCCGGCGGCCACGTCGGCGTGCCGAGTCAACGCGTAGAAGTCGTACTGCTCGTTGTAGTAGACCGGCGCTTCCTCCTGCATGCGCCGGTACGTGTCCCAGGCGCCGTTCCAGAACTCCTGGGAAAACGGATCGAAGACGATCTTCGATGTGGTCATTGCATACTCCTGGCTGACGAGTTGCGTGCTGTAACCGTTACAGCGGAAGGCCTGACTGTAATGCTAGCGGTAGTGGTTTCACGACGAAGCGGAAGGAACCAAAACCCTGCAACGCAGTGCGCTCCGAATCGCCGAGTGCTTGACTTTGATGCAGTCACAGGAACATGTCCGGCGGCTCGACGTGATGGTCGTCGATACTCGCCAGGATCAGGTCGTCGACCTTCATGCAGGCATCCTTTGCGGCAGTTGGTGACGGCATGTGAGGGCCGTTAACGTAAACGGGATATCCGCAGTCCTCATTGGCCACTCACTCTAAACTCTTAGAGATAGTGGTGCAAGCAAGTGTCGATGTGCTTGGCCCACCAGCTGGGGATCACCTGAAAATAAAGGCGCAAGTTACTTGCGAGGCCGACGCGTCGCACCCGTTCGCCCGTTGCGGGACGAGTTGTCCTGATACGCCGCGGCGATGCCGTTGATGATGCCGCCAAGTATCCGGTCGAGGTGTTCACCACTGTCGAACGCCTGCTGCCCTGCGACTAGCCGCATGAACACGCCGCTTACGAAGTTTTGTGTGGCAGAGGCTTGCTCGCTGACGACCACGGGATCAAGGTCGCGCTCCGGTTGGGAGCGAATGACGATATCGCGCTGAACCTCGGCGAACAAGTCCATGCTTTCGCGGAAGACGTCGGCCAGAGAGGGATCTCGGTTCGCCTGCAGGATGAGCTCGATCCGAGCTTTAGTACGACTCAGCCGCGGTTCCCGGGCAGACGACACGATCAACGCCGCCAGGGGCGAAATACCCTGCGGCCCTGCCTCGGTCGACACGTCGCCGCGAGGGTGAAGGATGGCGGAAAGGTCGACGAGATCCAGTTCGCACACGCGTTGGGTGGTCGCCAACAACAACGCTGCCCGCGTGCGAAAGTAGAACGACGTGCTACCGGCGGGAAGTCCTGCCCGCTGGTCCACTTTCGGGTGACTGAGACCCTTGACTCCCTCGTCGGCGAGCAGTTGGATCGCCGTGTCGCACAACATCGTGCGGCGTTCATTGCCGTTGGGTTTGCGTCGATTCACGATGGCCGAATATTACCTCGCGGACGAACAGCGACGATCGGCAACGAAAATCTTTGGCCCGTGAATAGAGCCTGACCGAGGCGAATTCTTTAACAACAGTTACTTTGATTGCGCCTCATGCTCTAACCATTTAGAGTGAGCTCGCGTGACCGAACGAACAACGGATGACCAGCGGATCAGTGACGAGCTAGAGATCACCGCACTGTTGAACCGCTACGCCCGCGCGGTCGACACCAAGGACTGGGATCTCTACCGCTCGGTGTTCACCGACGATGCGGTCATCGACTACTCGTCAGCCGGGGCGATCGCCGGCTCGCGCGAGGAGGTCACCGACTGGCTGAGTAAGGGCTTCGGCGTGATCCCGTGGACGATGCATTACATCACCAACGTAGAGACAAGTCTCGATGGCGACCACGCGCGGGTGCGGGCAATGTTCTTCAACCCGATGCAGCTACCGGGCATGGCGGAGATGAGCTCCTGCGGTGGGTATTACCACCATGAACTCGTGCGCACGAACGACGGCTGGCGCAGCCGCAACTTGCGCGAAGAGAACGTGTGGTTCACCAACGCACCCCAAAGTTCAGCCTAGGCAACGGGAATGGGGATCTGGACCGGCACGGCGTTCATAAAGCCGGCCGAGGGGATCGCGGTGGCGCGCATGATCGAGGAACAGAATCGTGTTGTGCGCCCACATGATTTTCACCAATGCCATCTCCATCGCGCCGGACCGGTCGCTGCCAGAGGTCGCTAAACACACTGCCCACGAAGGAGATTGATGGCAGAGACACCCGCTCAAACGCATGGCCCGAAACCGCCTGAAGGTGACTGGCTCGGAACCCCCTACTTGAGGTTCACCCGGGAAGGCCCGTTCGGTGTCTGCACCCTCGACCGGCCCGAGGCGCGCAACGCAATGACTCCGGCGATGTACTTCGGCATCAAATACGCGGTCACCCACGTCGGCTCTGAACCCGACCTGGCGGGCCTGCTCATCACCGGCACCGGCGACGTCTTCGCACCCGGCGGAGACATGGGTGGCGGCGGTGTCGACAACTGGTTGACTTTCGGCTCGGCGCTGGGCATGGACGCGCTGCCGTTCGACACCCTGCGGCAATCCGCCAAACCGGTCGTCGCCGCGGTCAACGGGCTGTGCCAGGGCGGCGGTCTGCAGATCGCGCTGTGCGCCGACATGGCCGTCGTCAGCGATCGCGCTACCTTCCGGGTCCCCGAGCTCTACCGTGGGATCGCCGACACCTACTACAGCCAGATGTTGGCTCGGCTCATCGGCCCGGTACGGACCCGCGATCTGATGTTCACCGGGCGCACCCTATCCGCGCAGGAGGCGCTGGACTGGGGCATGGTGGCGCGAGTCGTTCCGCACGACGAGTTGGCCGACACGGCCCGCGAGGTACTCGCGCAGTGCTGCCGCACGGCGCCGGCAGCCCGCGCGGTGATCAAGTCCAGCCTGGACAACTATCTCGGCCTGTACGACCGGATCGGAATGCAGTCAAGCCTCGGCGCTCCAGAGTCGATTGAAGGCTATTTGGCGTTCAAGGAACGCCGATCTCCCAATTGGGTGCATCCGCTCTTGCGAGCGGAGGGGCGCCTGTGACTCCATTATCGGACGTGCCGGCAATCAGCCTCACCGACTTGTTTGGGTTGACCGGCAAGGTCGCGGTTGTCACGGGTGCAGCCAGCGGCATCGGCCTGGGCATCGCACAGGTGCTCGCGAATGCCGGGGCCACGGTCGCGCTGGCCGACCGAGATCACGCCGAGGCGACGCGCCAAGCCGCAGCCATGACCGCAGCCGGGTGTGACGCCCGCGCGGTCGCCGTCGATCTCGCCGACGAAGATTCCGTGGTGGCGGCATGTGGGCACATCGTCGCGGATGTTGGCGTGCCTTGGCTATTGGTAAATAACGCTGCGTTGCAGGACCGTGAACCGCTGCTCGAAGCGACAGCGTCAGAGTGGGACCGAATCCACGCGGTGAACGCGCGCGGCGCCTTTCTCATGACGCGGGAAACAGCGCGCGCCATGGTTGCGGCCGGAAAGGGCGGCAGGATCGTCAACATCGCGTCCAATGCCTTGCGCGGCGGCCTGATCAAGGGCCTCACCTCGTATGCATCGTCGAAGGGAGCGCTCGCAGCGCTGAGCCTCGCGACGGCGTTCGAACTCGCCGAGCACTCGATCACGGTCAACACAGTCCTTCCGGGAGCGGTCATCACGCCCGGCGCCATCAACGCCAGGGGCGCGATCAGCGACGGTCCCGCGACGCGTCCGACGCCGTTTGGCTTCCAGGAGCCGCGCGAGATCGGTGCTGCCGTACTGTTTTTCGCCTCGGCTGCGGCGCGCCCTATCACCAATCAGGTGCTTGCCATCGAAGGAGGATTCTCGGTCAGCTGATCGGAGCGATCGAAATCTCTTTTGCAGCACTCGAAGTGGGTGGGCGCAGCTCAGCCTTCATGTCGCTTTGCGAGTGCGACGGCCGCGCGCGGTGCCATCTTTTGCCGGCGTGATGCTCGAAATGATCATCTCGAGCCACCCGCGGTACAGATCCTCTCCATAGAGCTGACTGGCCAGGGTGATGCCCTCATTGGTAGCCAGCAACACCCTCGCCATCGTTGTTGCCGGCATGCGTAGCTCTCCGCCGACGCGCGCCACGCTCTCATTGAGGTACTCAGTGAGCCAGCAAACCGTCTCGAGTCGTTGCGCGGCCAGGCGTTCGCGGGCCTCGGGGCTCCGCAACAGAAAGAGGGTGAACTCGCGCCCGAGTGCGGCCTGGTCACCTCCCTCTTTGCTCATCAAGTCCCGCCAGCGACGCGCGAGGTCGTCGAGATTGATCTCTTCGAGTCGATGGAACGACGAAATGACGTCCGTGAACCCGGCTAAGAACCGTTGCCGATCGCGTTCAATGACCGCCAGAAATAGCTCTTCTTTCCCACCGAAATGGGCGTAGATGGCACCGCGGGTGTATCCGGCCGCGTCGGCGATCTCCTCAAGGGCAGCTCCGCTGACGCCCTTGCGCACGAAGAGTTCCTCGGCTGCATCCAGCAGCATCGCGCGGGTGTGATCGAGGCGTTTCTGCCTGGTCCGGCTCTCGGCCATCCGGCCATTCTTCCAGACCCAACCAGCAAGACAGCGGTTCCATCGCGTGCGGTGCGCGCGGGAGCGGCAGCAGACCGGATGTCACCCGCAACGTGCCGCTCGATCGAGCGTTACCCGCTGACGGCACTACCATTACGCCTAAATACACCCTAGTATCTGACATACTAGCTCGTATATAGTGATGCGCGGCACGTGTCGACGGCGGGCGCGCCGATGAGGAGGACCGAACAATGTCAACGGATTTCGTCGAAACCGCGCGACCCGGCGAATGGGTTAACACCGTCGATCCTTTGCCCGATGACCGTGACCTCTATCCCATGCGCATCCCGACCGAGCGTTACACGTCGATCGAATTCCAGGAACGCGAGCGGGATGCGATCTGGATGCGGGTGTGGCAGATCGTAGGCCGAGTAGACGAGTTGCCCAAGGTCGGCGACTGGAAGGTGTATCAGATCTTCGACCAGTCCTTCATCATCGTGCGCGGCAAGGACGAGAAATTGCGCGGCTTCGTGAACGCGTGCCGGCATCGCGGCAACATGCTGTGCCAAGGCACCGGGAATGCCAAGCGCGGATTCCTGTGCCAATACCACCTGTGGTCCTACGACCTCGAAGGAAAGATGCGGGGAGGGTTGCGGGAGCGGGAGAACGTGATCACCCGCGAGAACAAGGACGACAACGGGCTGCTGCAGGTCTCCGTCGACACCTTCGGTGGCTTCATCTTCCTAAACCCCGATCCGTGCGCGGCGCCGCTCGCCGAGTTCCTGGGCCCCGAGGTAGCAGAGTTGCTGGCGCCCTACCACCTTGACCGATTCACCACCGTCATGGACGTCCGCGAGGCCATCGACTGCAACTGGAAAGTCGTCATGGACGCCTTCAACGAGGGCTATCACATCAACGGCATTCACCCGCAACTCTTGCGCGTCATCGACATTGACCCGAGCAAGAGTCGCTACCGGTTCTTCGAGACGCACAGCGTTGCCGTCGCGCCGTTCGAGGTGAAAGGGGCCAGCACGCAACAACAAATCGACGGCATCATGGACCTGCCCGAGACCTTCCCCTCGACGGCGGCCGTGTTGCCACGCTTCGAGCAACTGGTCAACGAGTATCGCGCCACGGACGGCTCGGTGGACTTCCCCGATGGTGTCGATGCCCGCAAGCTGCTGCAACAGGCCACCCGCGACACCCTCACCGGCATGGGTCTGGACGTCAGTGGGTTGACCGACGCGCAGATGAGTGACAACCAGGGCTGGGTACTGTTCCCGAACTTCTTCATGACGGTGCGGGCCGGCGAGTGTCACGTGATAATGGCCGAACCACACCCGGACGGCGATCCCAACCGATGCATCTGGCACGTCAGCAGCTTCATGTACCTTCCGGAGGAACACCGGGATGCCTTCCGCGCCAACCTGATTAACGTCGACGAGCCGGGCAGTTACAAGTATTTCGAGGCACTGCAACAGGATTACGAGCAGATGCCGCGCCAGCAGATCGGCCTGCGTAACGGCAGGCTCGACCACATGTCCTTAGTGAGGGAGGAAGTCGTCATCGCCTACTACCACTCGGTCCTCGACCGCTACCTCGCGGGTGACGTGAGATGACACTGACCCTCGAAGAACGGATCGGTCTGCACCGCCGCATGGCGGAGGCTTACCGCAACGCCTACCTCCGGCAGGGCATCCAAGAAGGTGAGGCGTTCGTCGACACCTGGAAGTTCGCCGCCGACGCGATGTATGCGTCGCCGTACTTCACGGGAGACCAGGCTTTCCTATTGAGCGAGTTTCCCGAAGAGTCGGCGAGGGCGTCCACCATGGAGGCCAAGGCGTACTCACTGACGTTTCCCGACTGGAAGCCGGCCGATTTCAAGTGTTGGGCGGCCGACAATGGCTTCGTCATGAAGACCCGCTGGGAAGGGCACACGAAAGACAACACCAAGATGGGCTTCTACTCCTACAGCTTCGTTGAGACGAACGACGACGGCGAAGTCGCGCGCTGGGAAACCCACGTCAACGACGAGTACAGCGATTTTCTGGACGTCGCGATCGGCGTGCACGGTCCGTTCCACGGCACCTCCGAGTACGTCGAGGCGCTCGAGCGCTGCCTTGCGGCCGCCGGCGTATCCGTTTAAGCAAAGGGCGATCACAATGCTAAGAGACATCCGCGACGTCATCGACGATCACGTTGGCCATTGCCGCACGGTGCTGGAATACGGGCTGATCGTCAAGCGCCTGGTGGATGAGGCGAAAACGCCCGGCTTCTCCGTCGACAGCTGGGCGCCGTTGGCCGAGCTGGTGGCGACCGACGAGTTTGAGCGGGTCGGCGCATTCAAGGAAGTGATGGATTGGCCCGCCTACGTCGACTTCCTGACGAACTGGGCGCCGTCCTCGGAGTGGGAGTCCTCACTACGGCGCATCACCGAGACACCGGGCGCGGTGTTCCTGGAGCTCGAGGAACGCAGCCGCATCGGCGAATTCGCCAACACGGTCAACTCTTTGTCGGTCTACGAGTTCACCGAGGCAGGCAAGATACGGCACATCGATCTCTACCTGCAGATGGAACTTCCACCCGCGGGGATGTTGAAAAGCTTTGACGGGGTTGAGATCTCGGAATGACCGATCTGGATTCCGTCGATTTTTTCACCGACAACGACCTTTTGGCCAATCCGTACAGCTACCTGGCGGCTCTGCGCGACGAATGCCCACTGCGGCCTGAGAAGCACCACGACGTGGTGATGGTCACCGGTTACGACGAGGGCATGGCGATCTACAACGACCCCGAGCGATTCTCCTCGTGCATCTCAGTAACCGGGCCTTTCCCCGGCTTCCCGGTGCCGTTGGCAGGCTTAGAGAAGGGGGACATATCCGGGCTCATCGCCGCGCATCGCGACGAGATCCCGTTCTACGACCAACTGCCGACGTTCGATCCGCCGGTACACACTGCGCACCGCGCGCTGCTGTCCCGGATGATTACACCCAAACGTCTCAAAGAGAACGAGGAGTTCATCTGGCGGCTCGCCGACCGTCAGTACGACGCCGCCCTGACCGGCGGCCGCTGCGAGTTCATCGGCGAGTTCGCAAATCCGTTCGCCATGTTGGTGATCGCCGATCTGCTGGGTGTGCCCGAAGCTGACCACGCAGAGTTCCGCCAGACGCTGCTGGCCGACGTCGGCACGATCGGGAGTAGCGAGGGTGAGACGATGCGGCACTCGCCGCTGGAGTACCTCTACAGCAAGTTCGCCGAATACATTTCAGACCGCCGCGCCAATCCGTGCGACGACGTGCTGACTGGCGTCGCTTCGGCCACGTTCCCGGACGGCAGCACACCGGAGGTGATGGACGCGGTGCGCGTCGCGTCCAACCTGTTCGCCGCCGGACAGGAGACCACCATCCGACTGCTGTCGACGGCGGTGATGATGATTGCTGAAGATGCGGGTTTGCAGTCCAAGCTGCGCGACAACCCCGACATGATTCCGCGATTTGTGGAAGAGGCGCTACGCTACGAAAGCCCTGTGCGTGGCGACTTTCGCCTCGCCAAGGTTCCGGTCACCGTCGGTGGCGTGACCTTGCCCGCAGGCACCATGGTGATGCTGGTCAATGCCGCGATCAACCGTGACCCGCGTAAGTTCGACGATCCCGACGTCTTCGATATCGAACGAGGAAATGCGCGTCAGCACGTCGCATTCGGACGGGGGCCGCACAGTTGTCCGGGGGCTCCGCTCGCACGAGCCGAGGCCAAGATCAGCCTGCAGCGGCTGCTCGAACGGACCTCCAACATTTGGATCGACGAGGATGAGCACGGGCCGCAGGGTAGCCGCCGCTACACCTACCTGCCGACGTTCATCCTCCGAGGCCTCACTCGGCTGCACATCCGCTTCGAATAGGCCTGATTCACATGCCCTTTGAGGGAACCACCGCCGTCGTCACCGGGGGCGCATCTGGCCTCGGCCTCGCGATCACCGAGGCGCTCGCCGCACGGGGAACCAAGGTCGCTATCTTCGACATTCAGGGCGACCAGTTGCGTGCTCAGGTTGATCGGCTGCGAGGCGACGGTGCCACGGTCAGCGGTCACCTCGTCGACGTTTCCGATCGTGCCCAGGTTCGGGCCGCTGCCAACGAGGCGCGAGCCAAGCTAGGACCGGTGCTGATCTTGGTCAACAGCGCCGGTATCGAGCAATTCGGAAAGTTTGCCGAAATCACCGACGACGAATGGGACCGCATCATGGCGGTCAACCTGCGCGGCCCGTTCATCTGCACGCAGGAAGTCCTGCCCGACATGACAGCCGCCAAATGGGGCCGGATCGTGAACATTTCGTCATCGAGCGCCCAGGGCGGTCAGTCGCGCATGGCGGCCTACGTCAGCTCCAAGGCCGGGCTGATCGGGCTCACCAAGAGCTTGGCGCTCGAATTAGGCCCGAAGGGCATCACCGTAAATACGGTGCCGCCGGGCATGGTGGTAACTCCGATGCTGGAAAAGGCCATAGCCGAAGGTCGCTTCACCGAGTCTCTCGAGCATTTCGCCGCGATCACCCCGGTGCGCCGGGCCGGTCGGCCCGAGGATATCGCCAACGCCGTGACATTCCTGTGCGCGGACGAATCCTCTTATATCACCGGACAAGTCATTCCTGTGAATGGAGGTCGTAGGACATGAGCGTGCCCGAGCTACGACTGCCACCGCTACCGGCCGAGGAGTGGGGCGAGGAAGAGTACGCGGCTTTCGGTGCCTTGCTTGGGATGTCGGGTGACAAGGTGCCCCGGGCGGGCTCGGGCGACGCCTACGACCCGGTTCGATTCGACATCATCGGTCTGTTGGCTCGCCACCCTAAGATGGCCCGCCCCTTCTTGATGTTCAACGGCTTTCTGCTGCAGCGCGGCGAATTGCCGGCGCGCTTGCGTGAGCTGACGATCCTACGTGTCGCGCAGTCGCGTCGGTCGGCCTACGAATGGGGACAGCACGTCAGAATGGCGGCGCGCAACGATATTTCGGACGACGATATCGCGAGACTGGCTCGCGGCAACGAGGAGTTCGAGGGCACCGACCGGCTCGTGCTGGAAGCAACCGACGAGCTGCTCGCCGCGGGTCACGCACGTTGGGAGACCTGGCAGGCGTTGGCCGAGGCACTGGGCGAGCGCGCCGCGATGGAATTCATCTTCATCGTCGGTGTTTACGTGCTGTCGGCCATGGCTTTCGAAACATGGGGTCTGCCAGCTGCGCCCGGCACCGCGCCGCTGCCTGGCCCTTGAGATCGGGCAGGACCTTGTCGGCGAACAGCTTCGACTCGGCGGAAAGTGAACCCGGCTCTCAGCGGGGGTAGCCCATCAGTGCCAGCGCGGCGTCGGCCGCATCGAGTACGGCGTCGGCGCTGGTTTCGGCCTGCTCGGCGAGATCGACGAGCAGTCGGACATCCTTTTGCAGCAGTGCGCCCGCGAGCCCGGATAGCCGGCCCAGGCTTTCGTCGCCGCCGATCACGTTGACCGCAAAGCTATTACCACTGCTGCGCGAGACGACTTCGCTGAGACGCTCGGGCGTGACACCGAGGGCTTTGCCCAGCGAAAGGGCGGCGGCCGCCGTGCCCAGATTCGCGGTGAACAACAGATTGTTCAGCAGCTTGGTGGTTTGCCCGGAGCCCAGGTCGCCGAGATGGACGACCGGGTCGGCATAGGTGGCAAAGACCGGACGGCAGCGCTCGACAACGGGGCCATCGCCGCCGACCATCACCAGCAGACGACCTTCGGCCGCCGCCGGGCCGCCGCCGCTCACCGGCGCATCGACGACCGAAACCCCCTGCGCACCTGCCTTTTTCGCCAGCTCCTTACAAGTGTCGGGATGCACCGTGCTGTGGACCGCGATCACACTGCCGGGCTTGAGCCCCGCCAGCACACCGTGCTCGCCGCCGGTGATCTCCTCGATGTCAGCGTCCCCGACGACGCACAGGCAGACCAGATCACTGGCTGCGGCGAGTTCGGCCGGGGACGCGGCGACCTTCGCCGCCGTGTCGGCAAACGGCTCGAGGGTGTCGGGCCGGCGCGCCCACAGAGTCGTCGGGTAGCCGGCTTCGACGATCCGCCGCGCCATGGGGCCGCCCTGGCTGCCCAATCCGATGAACCCGATCCGCATCAACCGGCCTCTTCGGTCGCCGAGGGCGACCCAGTGGCGCACTCGTCCACGAACGCAAAGACGTTGCGGTGATACTCGGCCGCGCTGTATCCGAGGCTGATGTTGTGCCCCGCCTGCGGTTGTCGGTTGACGGTAAACCGCGGCGAGCCGGAAAACAGTGCGGTGATCTCGGCTATCGCGGAATCGTCCGTCTGCCAAACCTTTTCGTATTCCGCGATGCTGAACTGCACCGGAACCCGCACGGCGGGGGCCAGTGTCGGAAAGGTTTGCCGGGCCCAATCGGACACCATCTGATCCTCGTAGGGCGGGGCCGACGGGGAAATGGTGGACCCGTTGAGGACCTCGGGCGGATAGAGCCGCTCGGGCGTCCACAGCATCTCGTAGATGCCCGCCGGCCGGCGTTCCCTGGTCGCCGTCTTCAAAATCTCGCGGGTCGCGTGGTGGTAGTGCCGGCCGGTGCCGGCCAGTTCGATGCCGAGCAGATCGGCGCCGCGCTCGTCCGCGGCCATCCGCATCGTGAGTTCGCAGCCGCCCGAGTGGCCCATCACGAATAACCCGGCACCGCGTGGTCGCTCGCCGAGGATGCGGTCCACCGCTGCATAGGCGAGGTTCACCCGCTGCTCGGCTGTGGCCATGGCATCCGGATACGGCGCCGAACTGCCGTAACCGGGCCGGTCGAGGGCCACGACGGTGAACCCGGCGGCCGCGCCGGTCCGCAGCAGCGACAACGACGGGTGGCCGGGGCAGTCGAAGTAGATGGCGGTGGTGCCCCCGCCGTGAATGGCCAGGATTACGGCCCGGGGCTCGGCTGCCTCGGCGACCATCGCCGACATCGGCACACCGTCGACGATCACGATCCTCGGGCGGGGCGCGTTCATGTGTCTGCCCGCAACAACAAAACACCGCTGGGGGTCAAGCCACCGCTGCTGACCACCCCGACCCGAGCGCCGGCGACCTGGCGCTCGCCGGCCTCGCCGCGCAACTGGGTGATCGCCTCGTGCATCAGCCCCATGCCGTGGGTGCGGCCGTGTGAGAGTTGGCCGCCGTGAGTGTTGAGCGGCAACTGCCCGTCGCGCGCGATGTTCTTGCCGCCGTCCAGAAAGTCCTTGGCCTCGCCGATTCCGCAGAACCCCAGCGCCTCGATCCACGTCAGGCAGTTGAAGGAAAACCCGTCGTACAGCTCGGCGACGTCTACGTCGGTGGGCCGCAGCGACGTGCGCGTCCACACGTGCGCCGCCTGCCCCAGCGCCTGCGGCTCGTGGGTCAAAGTGCTCTGGTCCCAATCGAGTCGCTCGATGATCTGGGTTCCGACGGCCTCGACCAGGACCGGTGGCTTGGCCAGGTCGCGGGCGGCGTCGACGGCGGAGACGATCACCGCGATCGCCCCGTCGCACGGAACGTCGCAGTCGTAGAGGCCGAACGGTGTGGTGATGGGCCGCGCGTTGAGGTAGTCGTCCATCGTCATCGGGGTTCGGTAGATGGCTGTGGGGTTGAGCTCGGCGTTGGCGCGCTGGTTCAGCGCGATCCAGCCCAGCGTCTCCTTGGTGGTGCCGTATCGATGAAAGTGCCGCTGCGCGTTCATCGCCAACGTGTGCGCCGCCGAGGTGGCGCCGAACGGCATCTGCCAGCCCGTCATCCGTCCCATCGACGGGGTGATCTTGCCCTGCTTCATCAACTCGCCGTGGGTGGCTTCCCACAGCGTCCGGAAGCACAGCACGTGGCGGGCCAGCCCGCCGGCGACGGCGAGCATCGCGGCGATCACCGAACCGCCGGGGCCAAACGTCTCCATGGCGCCGTTGTGCCAGGTCGGCCGAATGCCCAGTGCGGCCTCCAGGGCGGTGACCCCGCCTTCCCCGAAGCCGCCGACATTGATGGCGCCGGGATAGGTCGACAGGCCGTCGATGTCGGCATACGTCAGCCCGGCGTCGGCGATGGCCGCCTCGCAGGCCTGAACGGTCAGGGACAGCGGCAGCTCCATGAGCCGGCGCCCGATCGGTGACATGCCGATCCCGGTCAGCGCGACCTTGTCCTCGAATTTCTCCGTGGTGAGCATGGGCCGGACGTGTTCGCCGAAGCGTTCCGGCGCGATCTCGTCGACCGGCAGCGGACCGGGCTCGGCATTAGCGACAACGCGGAACAGCGGCAGCCAGACGTCCTCGGCTTGTTCGAAGACCACCTCCACGTGTTGGCCGAGTTCGAGCTGGTCGGCTTCGGCATCGACGATGTTGGTGGTGAGCCGGACCCGCGGGTCCTCCTCGATCGCGACCTGCGCGATCACGTAGGGTGCCGGCATTCCGGGCAGGCTGAATCGCTCGTTGACGGTGAACCCGGCCAGCGTCGCGCGGCCCGAGACGGCCCGCACGCCGATGTCGCGCGAGCGGCAGTAGCGGCACACCGGCGCCGGCGGATGGATCAGCGCGGCGCAGGCCCTACATTCCTGGAACCGCAGCTTCCCATCGGCGCCCGACGTCCAAAAGAATTCGTTTTCCTGCGTGATCAGGGGCAGCGGTCGTCCCGGTGCTGCTGACACGTGACCTCCGAATGTAGGACGGCCGCCGATAACGCGGTAGGACCGTTATACGAATCGGAGAATCACGTTATCACTGTGTTGCTGGCACTATCCAGGCCGTATCGGGCGAGCGTCAGCGTCAGTACGACACCCACGAGCCGGTGAAATAGGTACCCCATTGGTGAAGAGCGGCATTCCACATCGGTTCGTTCGGTGACCACCACGGCCTTGGCGGCGGAGGCGGCACATCCTGCCCGGCAAATGACGGCGCATACCCCGGTGGGGGCGCGTACCAGGCCGGCATCGGCGGCGGCGGTTTACATTCGTTGGTCGCCCAGTTGTATGACATGTTGGCGTCGCAACTCGCCGAGCTAACTCCCGGCGCCGCAACCATCATCGACACGAATGCGCCCGCGGTAACGACGGCCAGGCGACGAGCAAACCACTTCATGGCAGGCCTCCCAGTGGGACCATCCCGATCTTGGCTGGCCTGAGTCTATGGAGCTATGCTCCGCGCGCGATATCAAGTACTTTACATTTGTCCCGGGGTTCACGTCATGATCGGAGTACTGGTTGCTCGACGCAGAGAAGATCCTGATCACGGGGGCGACGGGCAAGATCGCCTTTCCCATCGCGCGGGCACTGGCGGCAAAAAACGAGGTGTGGGGCGCGGCGCGGCTTAAAGACCCCGCCGCCCGGCAGCGACTCGTCGACGCCGGCGTCAAACCCGTAGCGCTCGACATCAGCGCGGGCGACTTCTCGGCTCTGCCCGACGATTTCACCTACGTCTTCCACGCGGCCGTGGACACCGGCATGAACGATTGGAATCGTTGCGTCGAAACAAACGCGCAGATGTCGGGCGAGTTGCTCTACCACTGCCGCTCCGCCAAGGGTTTCGTCTTCTGCTCAACCGGCTCGATCTACGCCTACCAGGGACAGCGCCCGCTGACCGAGACCGATCCCCCGGGCGTCCCGTTGCGGGCGAACTACAGCATCTCCAAAGTCGCCGCAGAGGCGGTCTGCACGTGGATTGCCAAGCGTTATCGCATTCCACTGACGATCATCCGGATCTGTTCCACCTACGGGCCGGAGGGCGGCGCGCCCGCCGATCGCCTCGATATGATGTTGGCGGGCAAGCCGATTCGGCTCCATCCCGACAAGCCGAACAACTACAACCCGATCTACGAGGACGACTACGTGGAACTCGGCATCCGCGCCATGGAAGTCGCCGCGACCCCGCCGGTCGTGGTGAACTGGGCCGGCAGCGAGACGGTCAGCGTCGAGGACTACTGCGCGTTCATGGGCGAGTTGATCGGTGTCGAGCCGATCTTCGAATACACGGACCGGGCGCACACGCCACTATGGCCGGATGTCACCCGCATGCACGAGATACTCGGCAGCACCAAGGTACCCTGGCGTGACGGTTTCCAGCGGATGATCCAGGCCCGCCACCCCGAACTCGCACTGCGCCAGCAGAATTCGGCCACATCATGACGCAACTTCCGGGCACGCGATCGGACGAGGTCGCTGAGATCCTCGCCGCCGGGAACGGAGAGATCACCACCCTGTTCGTGTCGATGGCGACTCGACATCCCGATGGGACCGACGCCGATTACCTGCGCTGGCACACCCTGGACCACCGCCCGGAACAACACCGGCTGGCCGCGGTGCGCGCCTCGCTGCGGTTGGTGTCCACGCCGGCCTGTCGCTCGGCGCGTGCGGTCACCGGTGGGCCGTTGGACGCGGTCGATCACGTGATGACGTACTTCTTCACCGACCAGGCCGGCCTGACCGGGTTCAACGAGTTATCCACTGCCCTGGGCGATGCCGGTCGCAAACTTCCGTTGCTGCCACCGGTGGAGCGCGGTGTGTACCAGGTACAACGCAAAGTTGCGGCGCCCGGTGTCAAGGTCGGATCCGATGTCCTGCCCTGGCTGCCCGTGCGGGGCGCGTTTCTGTCGGTCGAGCGGGGATCGGCAACGGTGGCCCCGTTGGCCCCGCTAACCCAAGTCGAGGGCGTGGCCGGCGTCTGGTCCGGGCTGTCGCAGAAGGTCGACGCCAATTTGGCCAGCGCTCAACAGGATCAGTCGATCACGTATTGCTTCCTTGACGACGACCCGATCGCCGTGGCGGAGCGACTGCGACCGGCGCTGGCGGCCCGTTGGGCCGAGCCCGGCATCGAAGCACTCTTTGCCGCACCGTTTTTCGCGGTGGTGCCCTATGAATGGGACCGGTATGTGCCTTAGAAACAAGCGGAGCGGTTGGGCTGCATGCGCGTCGGGATAATGGTGGGCTCCGACAAGGAGCGCTCGCGAGCCGACCGGTTGGCCGGGCTTATCGCCGACGGTGCCGCGGCAGAAACCGCTGGTTTCACTTCGTTTTGGATGCCGCAGGTGCCCGGCTATCTGGATGCGATGACCGCCGTGACGCTGATCGGGCAGGCCACCGCGCGCATCGAGATCGGAACGGCGGTCGTTCCGATCCAGACCCGCCATCCGCTGATCATGGCGCAGCAAGCGTTGACCACCCAGGTCGCCTGCAAGGGGCGGTTCACGCTGGGTATCGGGCCGTCGCATCATTGGATCGTCGATGGTCAACTCGGGCTGTCCTACGATCGCCCGGCGCAGTTGATCGGCGACTATCTCGACGTGCTGCGCGCGTCGTTCGCCGGACCGGGCACTGTCGATGTCGACAACGGCAGCTATCGCGTGCACTCTCCGTTGGACGTCACGGACGGATTCGAAATGCCGATCTTGTTGTCTGCCTTGGGTCCGGCGATGCTGCGGCTCGCCGGTGAGCGTGCCGGCGGCACCATTCTCTGGATGGCGGACGAGCGGGCGATCGGCGACCATGTCGTCCCACGGATCACCGCGGCGGCCACCCAGGCCGGCCGGCCCGCGCCACGGATCGTCGCCGGTGTTCCGGTCGCGTTGTGCTCGAACAGCGAGACGGACGTTGCCCGCGAATACGCCAGCGAGGTTCTCGGTCACGCGGATTTCTCGCCGAACTATGTGCGCCTGCTCGAGCACGGTGACGCCGAGGACGTGGGCGACACCATGGCGGCGGGCGACGAGTCCGCCATCCTGACTCGGCTGCGCCGCTACCGCGACGCCGGTGTCACCGATCTCGCCGCGCGAATTGTCCCGCTGGGCAAGGACGCAACACAACGCGGCGAATCGCGGCTTCGAACACAGGAGTTCCTCTCGTCCCTGTGCCCGGCACTGTAATCAGCGAGACGGTAGGCCCAGGACTCGTTGCGCGATGATGTTGCGCTGAATCTCGGAGGTGCCGCCCGCGATCGTGCCGGCGTAGCTGCTGTTGTAACGGGCGAACCAGCCGGCCGTGAAAAGGTTTGGCGCATAGGGGTTGTACGCGGCCGTCAACGCGTGGTCTCGCAATCCGTCGAGTCCGGCCGCGTCCAGCGCATGCCTGAGTGCGTTTTGTTCGGCTTCCGAACCGAGGACCTTCAGCACCGATAAGCCCGCCACATCAACGTCACTGACGTCACTGCGAGATGCCCGGCCCAGTGCCGCCGACCCGAGCAACCGCAGCGCGTAGTAGTCCATCGCGATGGTGGCGTAGTGATCGCGGTTCACCTCATCCACCGGCCGGTAGTCCTCGAGCAGCTGCTCGAGCCGATTGGCGAACGCCATCCACATCAAGGTGCGTTCGTGGCCGAGCGAGCCGTTGGCGACCTGCCACCCGCCGTTGAGCGGACCGACGAGGTTTTCCGCGGGCACCTGCACGTCGGTGAAGAAGACCTCGTTGAAGTCCAGATCGTCGCGGTCATACACCGAGGCGAAGGGCCGGCACTGCACCCCGGGAGTATCGGTGCGGATGAGCAGCGCGCTGATTCCCTTGTGCTTGGGCGCGGCGGGGTCGGTGCGCACGAAGGTGAGCACGACGTCGGCGTCGTGGGCACCCGAGGTCCAGACCTTCTGTCCGTTGACCACGAAGTGATCGCCGACCCGCTCGGCTGTTGTCCGGAGTCCGGCCAGATCGGAGCCCGCTCCGGGTTCGCTCATTCCCAGTGACGCGGTCATCTCTGCGCGCAGGATCGGGATCGCCCAGCGCCGCTTCTGCTCGTCGGTGCCGAAGGACAGCAGCGACGCGGCGATGATGCCGACGCCCTGGGGATTGAAGCAGTGATAGATCCGGCGCCGCGACAGCTCCTCGCGGTGCACGAACTGCTGCAGGATGTTGGCGCTGCGTCCGCCGAATTCGGGTGGGTTGCCTGGCAGCAGCCAGCCATGGTCGAACTGGAGTCGCTGCCAACGGCGCGACCACGCCGGCACGCCCGACGTTGATGACGGCCGCTCGACGGCCTGTGCCTCCGTCGGAAGATGTTCGGTCAGAAAGCCGACGAAGTCCGCGCGGAATGACTCTACGTCGGCGTCAAAGGTGAGTTGCACGACGGCTCAACGCGTGAAACCCCACTCGGCCTCGTTCGACTCAACGTGCAGGTTCTCAGCGGGATCTTCGGAGCTCACCGAAAAAGGGTGCGCGGCTTCGGGTTTGCGCTCACCAGGCACGGTGATGGCGTGTACCGGGCAGTCCATCAACGCCCGCATGACCGCGTCGCGGTCTTCTTCTTTGACGGTGCCGTCGCCGATGAGGCAGGCATATCCCCAGTCGTCCAGCGAGAAGTAGCCGGGGGCGTGCTTGGCGCACACGCCGAAGCCGTCGCACACGGTGCGGTCGAGACGAATTTTCATGCTGACCTCATTGCCGCTCGGCCTGGTAGGGACGGTCTGCGCGGAACACGCCGTGGCTGCAGGATCCGCAGCTGCCGTCGAGGTGCGCTGTCACCTCATCCGGGAACTGGTCGAGCAGAGTCGCCGCGACATTGGTTGCGGCGTCCAGTGTCGCGCAGGCGCCGCGCCCACGCAGCACTACTGACCAGCGGCGCAACCGGTCGAGGTCCTCGGACGTTGCCACGCCGTCGCGTAACGCCCCGGCTACGGCGGCCATCGCCGCCGTCCCGTTGAAACACGAGCCGCACTGCCCGGCGTTTTCCCGATCGAAGTAGGCCAGCACCGATGCCGCGACCGCAACGGGGCAGTCACCGGTGAGCACCGAGATGGCCCCACAGCCCAGGCCGCTGCCGAGTCCGCGGAAGGTCTCATGGTCCAGGGTGGTCTGCAGCACACGTTGGTTGAGCAACCCGGCGAAATAGCCACCCATCAAAGCTCCCCGCACGTCGCCGGGCAAAACACCGTGCAGGGCAAGCAGTTTGGTGAATGGCAAGCCAAGCGGGAGCTCGTAGAGCACGGGCGGTCGGCCGGCCCCGGTGATGGTCGCAAGGAACGTGCCGGGCGACAGCGATGTGCCCTGCGACCGGAACGCCGCCGAGCCGTGGCGCTGCAGATAGGGCAGATTGGCCAGGGTTTCGACATTGCTCACCAGCGTGGGCAGCCCGCCGACGCCTTCTTCAAACGGGCGCGGCGGCTTGTCGGTCGGCTTGGCCGGGCCACCGTTGAGTGCGCGTACCGCCGCGGTCTCTTCACCGGCCACGTAGCCGGGCTCCACCGTCCGGACCTCGACGGTGACCCCGCCGAAAGTGTCGGCATCGAGTTCGCTCAGCGCGGCCTCGATGCTGCGAGCCGAGTCCACGTCGGACACGTAGATGTAGGCGTGCTGCGCCTCGACGATCGCCGCGGCCAACCGCAGTCCGTCCAGAACCAGGTGCGGCCGGTTCCGCAGCAGCCAGCGGTCTTTGATCGAAGCCGGTTCCCCCTCTTCGCCATTGGCGATGACGGTGGTGCCGCCGGCGATCCGGCCGTTCTCCCGGACCGCGCGCAACTTTACCGCGAGCGGAAAGGCGGCACCGCCACGGCCCACCAGACCGCTGGCGTCGACCTCGCTCAGTAATTCGTCGGCACCGGCGAGTGGCTGATAACCACCGAATGCGCGATACGCCGCGAGATCCTCGCGGGCCTGAACGGGTTGTTCACCCAACAGCCGGGGTTGGAACCCAGGCGAAGTGGCTACGGTGATGATTGCTTGTGTGGTCTCCATGATCTATTCCACGATCGTTAGGCTTGGGTGCATGCGGACTGCGGTGGTGCGTGTCAATGTCGACCCGACAAGCGTGCTCACGCCTGCACAATTAGAAGAGGGCATGGGGTCGCTCCTCGGGCTCGTGGGCGAGATTGGCGCCGGCGTGGTCGACAACAACCTTGCGAGGATGCCGGCGGGCCGTCGTGAGGCCGAGCTTCTCATCGCCGCCGAGGATGTCGCTGTGGCGCAGCAAACCGCAATAGGCCTGTGCGCCAGGGCTTTCGGTACCACACCGGCGCCCGGCGTGGTTACCTTCGTCAGCAGGGGAACCGATGACGACGCACACGGTGTGTTGTCCGCGTTCGGTCTCACCGGCGAGATCATCCGATCTCCCGGCGATGACGGCTACGACATCATCCACGTGACGCTGCGGGAAGCCGACCTGCACCACATTCCGGAAAGCCGAGTCCACACAGCGCTGGAGGCCTCGCTCAACTGCGAGGTCCACATTCGCACGGTATAGGCGCATTAGCGCCCCAAGAAGTCGAGGATCGCGGGCGCGGCCTGCACCCAGGTGTCGAACATGTTGAAGTGCTTGACCTTGCCCGCTGCGCGGTCTTCGGACGCCCGCTCCCAGGCGTCCTCGGGCCAGGGCGGGTCGATCAGCTTCGATCCCTTGATCAGACAGCTGACTTCCAGCGATGTCCGTTTGGGGTGATCCATGTCGTTCTCGCCGCCACGAATGATCAACGTGGGAACCTTGATGCGGTCGAACATTTCGTCCTCGACACCCGGAATCGTTTGTCCTGGCTTGGAAACAAACGCGTTGAGCCAGCGCAGCATTACCTTGAGGAACTCGTCGGAGTCGAAGTCGAGGAACCGCTGCTTGTTGGCCGGGTTTTGCTCGATGCGCTCGCGCCATTCCTGCACCTTCACCACGCCGTCCATCCCGGTGCCGCGCACCGCGAGAATGCTGGGGACGATGTAGAAGGAGCCCAGCACGAACGTGCCGTAGATGCCGCCGACGATGTTCCACACCACGAGCTTGGTGACCAGCTCGGGGTAGAGCATCGTGGTGAGCATGGAATCCCTTGCCCCACCGGATCCCCCGGCGAGGATGCATCGTTGGAAGCCCAGTCCGGTGACCAGCTTGTGCAGCGTCTCGGCGCGCATGTGCGATTCACTTTGCCCGTAGAACTGGACGTCGGAGGCACCGCAATTGGGCCGGTCCCACAGCAGCACGCGGTAGCCGCCGCCGGCCAGCGCGTCGGCCAGGGGCCGCAACCCCTCGATTTCCTTGCTGAATCGTCCGCCCGGCGTCAGGGCAATGAGATCGCCTGAGTCACCGAGGATTTCGTAGACGACATTTCCCCCGTTGATCTCAATTGAAGGCACGCGATTCTCCTGTGTTTAGGCCTGCACCAGAACGTCGTTGCCGACGACGCGCACCGGATAGGTGCGGATGCTCCATTCGGGCTTGACTGCGGTGGTACCGGTAGCCAGCTCGAAACCCCATTGGTGCCAAGGGCAATAGATGTATTCCAGGTCGCGCACCATGACCGAGTCACCGGGAGCGGTCTCGTCGACGATCGTGCGTCCCCTGGCCCGCCCCGAGCACAGCGGCCCGCCCTGGTGGGGGCAGTAATTCGCGATCGCGTAGAAGCTGCCGTTGACGTTGTAGACACCGACGCCGTGACGTCCGATCGGTACCATTTTGTGTTTGCCCGGCGGGATTTCGTCCACGGTCGCAACAACGTGCTCGCGGCCCTGGGCCAGACGGGGCTGGGGCCGTTTGGTCTCTTCGGTCAACTCAGAGCACCCGAACTTGACCCTCGAGGACCGGGACGGTCTCCGGCAGGTGATAGGTAGCGATGCCGTTTTTGTACATCACCGCGTCGCGGGCGTGCTTGGGCAGATGCTTGACCAGCCAGCGCGGGTCGTCGAATGTCCAGTGCGGGTAGTCCGACGAGAACAGCAGGATCTTCTCGCACTCCATCCATTCCAGAGCGCGGGTCAGCTCCGTCTTGTCCTCCGGATAGTCCAGCGGCTGCGTGGTGAACTTGATGTGGTCTTTGACGTAGTCGGACGGCTTGCGCTTGATGTCCACCCACGACTTGCGGGCTTCGTAGATCGCATCCATCCGCCACATCAGCGGCAGGATCCAGCTGAAAGCGTGCTCGACGAAGACGATTCGCAGCTTCGGGAAGCGGTCGAAAACGCCGTCGAAGATCAGGCTCATCACCTGATTGGCCGCCAGCAGCGAGTAGGTCACCATGAAGTCGTGGTTGTAGCTGGGGAATCCCACCGGCGGGATCGGTAGCTCGTCGTACTGGCTGCGCGACAGGTGGCAGCTGACGGGGATGTCGTGCTTGGTCGCCGCCGCCCAGATCGGGTCGTACTTGGGATGGCCCCAGGACGGCCTTGGCTCCGCCTTGATCAGGATCTGCGCCATGAAGGGGTGCCCGGCCCAGCGTTCGATTTCGCGCACGGACGCTTCCGGCTCCTCGATGGCGAGGCAAATCGAACCGCGCCACCGCTCATGCCAGTTGTTGTGGCTGTCCAGCCAGTGGTTGGCCTGCCAGTCGTTCAACGCATACGACATCGCGTGCTGGGCTTCGGGCAGGCGGGCTGGGTAGGCGGCGGGTTCGAGGATCGCGATGTCCGATCCCGCCTCCATGATCAGCTGGCGGAACGCCATGTCCGGGTCACTGCAAGGAAATTCGCCGTTGGACGGGAACGTGTCGACGCGCATCGCATAGCTGTGCGCGTAGTCGGGGGCGTCGTAGTAGATCAGCTCACCCACCTTGCGGTTGAGGAAGTACTTGCTGCGCCAGGGCTCGGGGATGTACGGGGAGCAGCTCGCCGCGCTTTGGCGCCGGGTGGACGTCCGAGTCGACGCACCGGACGGCTATGCGCTCGGCAGCGGGAAGCCGCTCCTGCGAATGGGTCAACGTCATCTGAATCTCCTCAGTCTGCCGTGTTACTTCTACTGTGCGCCGACGCCGGCGGGGATGTCGATGCCATAGAGGTCAGCCGCATTGCGCCAGCACACTTTCTCGCGCTGTTCGGGCGACAGCGCCCGGGGCAGCTTCGTGATATCGCCGAACTGCCAGTGCGGATAGCTGGAGCCGAACATCACCATGTCTTCCTTGCCGGTGAAACCGAACCATTCGCCCGCGAACTCGACGTCGCCGGGGCCGTCGAGGCTGCCCTGGACGAAATACACGTGACCCGGCAGGTAGTCGCTGGGGATGCGCGGCGCCCACGGCGTCTGCTCGAGGTGCGGCCGGCCGAACGTGTCCATCCGCCAGATGAACGGCGTGACGAAGTCCGCGGCACCGTCGGCCCAGACGAACTTCAGGCCGCTGAACCGCTCGAACACACCCTCGGCGATCATGTTCATCTGGTGATAGATGTAATTCAGCGCCATGAAGCTGACGTATTGCTCGTAGGTGCGGGTGTTGCCGGACGGCGTCGGCGGAAACATGATGCCGTTGCCTACTTCGATGTGCGCTGCCACCGGGAGACCAGCGTCGACCGCGGCCTCCCACAGCGGCCAGAACTGCGGCTTGCCGTACAGCTCGCGGGATTGCAGCGGCACGCCGATCTGGACCACGCGCGGGTGTGCGCGCCATTTCTCGATCTCGCGCAGCGCGCCGGGGATGTCGTCGGGATTGATCCGGATGGTGCCACGGAATCGGTCACCGAACTCCTCGTGCTCGAGCCAGCGTGACACCATCATCTCGTTGTGCGCGGCATGCAGCGCGCTGCCCAGATGCCGATCCGGCATGATGCCACGGCCCATCGGGTGCAGGACCGCCACGTCAACGCCGCGTTTCGAAAACAGCTGGTGGGCAACGAATTCCGGATCTGAACCCGGGTACTGGCGGTCCGGTCCCTCGGTCCCGGGTGCGTACTCGCCGCCCGGCGCCCCGTACCAGTCCATCTCGTAGTCGGGGAAACCGCGGCTCTTGAACGGCTCACGCAACGTGGACCGCAGGTCCCGGTTGGACCGGAAGAAGATGTGCACGCTCGCATCGATGACGGGCGTGCGGGTTCCGTCAGCGTGTTCGATCACGGTAGCCACCCTTCGGTTGCGGTAGCCAAAGCCAGCCCCACAGACTCATATGATAGATAATCTAACATTCTCAACGACTGTCAATCAATCGAAATCCGGTAAGCGCTTCGTTTAACAATCGGCCCTGGTAGAAGCCAACTTTAAAGTACTTTGGATAAGTGCCTTCTTCGATAAGTATAATAACATTCTCCTACTTCTCGGCGGCGCGGCCGCGGTCGGACTGCAGATTGCCCGGGGGTTGGGCCACAGCCCCCACGGTGACCCCGGCGGCCTTCTCGAGCGGCTTGATCACCGACGTGAAATCGGAATCGGGGCCTTCGTCGCGCACGGCGACGTCCCACTGTCGGCTGATCGCCTCGGCCATCTCCATCGGCACCCCGAGCGCCTTGGCTTCGTCGAGGTACAAGTGCACGTCCTTGACCATCAAACCGGTGGCGAAGCCGTAATCAAAGCTGCGCGGCAGGATTGACCGAGGGAACTTGTCGCGGCTCGCGCTCGTGCCGCCCGATCCGGCGTTGAGGACCTCGATCATCACGGCGGGGTCCAACCCGGCCTTCACGCCCATCACGACCACTTCTGCTGTCGCGACCAAGACGTTGGCCGCCAGGATGTTGTTGGCCAGCTTCATCGTCTGCGCGGAGCCGGGCTTATCGCCGACATAAAACGGCCGGCCCAACTGTTCGAGTGCGTTGCGGACGAGCTCGAATTCGTCGCGCGGGCCGGACACTATCACCGCGAGCGTTCCCTTTTCGGCTCCGCCGGCCCCGCCGCTGACCGGGCAGTCGATTCGGGTGATGCCGCGCTCTGCGAGAAGGTCGTGGATGTGCACCGCCATCTGGCTACCGACGGTTGACAGGTCGACATAGCGCTTGACCCTCGACCCCTCGATCACACCATTGGCGCCGGTTACCACCTCGAGGGATACCTGCGGCGTCGGCAGGCTGACCATGACGGTCTCGACCCGGTCGGCGACCTCTTTGGACGATGCCGCGGCCTGGGCCCCGAGGGTGACGAGGCGCTCGACCGCTTCGGCGCGGGTGTCGAACACGACCACCTGGTGATCGCCCTGGATGAGGCGATGCGCCATGGGAAAGCCCATGTTGCCCAGGCCGATAAACCCGATCTCCACGATGATCCGCCTAGCGCTCGTCGAGTTCGGCGAATACCTCGCGGGCCAGGCGGAAACTGTCGACCGCCGCTGGCATGCCGGCGTAGATGGCCACCTGGAGGAAGATCTCGCGGATTTCGTCGCGACTGACGCCGTTGGTCAGGGCGCCCTTGATGTGGGTGCGTAATTCGTTGGGCCGGTTGAGAACCGAGATCATGGCGAGATTGAGCATGCTGCGCGTCTTGCGCGGCAGTTCCTCACGTCCCCATACCGCGCCCCAGCAGTATTCGGTGACCAAGTCCTGCAGCGGCTGGGTGAAGTCGTCCGCGTCCGCCAGTGCCTTCTTGACGTAGGCGTCACCCAACACCGCGGAGCGGACTTCAAGACCCCGCTGATATGTCTCTCGGTCCAATTGGGTCTCCCTTTCTATCATAGCTATCATTATAACCTTACGACGATCGTCTTGGTAGAAGTAAATGTGTCGAGGGCCTCGTACCCCTTCTCGCGGCCGTAGCCGGACTTCTTGAACCCGCCGAACGGCAGCTCCACGCCGCCGCCGGCACCATAGGTATTGACGTAGATCTGACCCGCCCGGACTTCGGCGGCGAGCCGGTGCGCGCGGGACAAATCGGTGGTCCACACCGCGCCGAGCAGTCCGTACTGGGTCCCGTTGGCCAACCCGATCGCCTCGTCCTCGTCGAAGAATCGGTTCACGGTGAGCACGGGGCCAAAGACCTCCTCCTGGGCGATCGTCGATGCCGGGTTGACCCCGGCGATCACGGTGGGCGCGAAGTAAGCGCCGTCGGCCAGCGGCGCATCGTGCGGCGGCGCACCGCCGCAAAGAGTTTCGCCGTTGGCATTGTCGTCGATCATCGACTGCACTCGCCGCTGCTGTTTGCGCGAAATCAGCGGCCCGAGGTCGTGGTCTTCGATCCCGGGCCCGATCGTCACCGACCGCAGACGCCGGCAGACCATGTCGACGAACGCATCGTGAATCGAATCATGCACCAGCAGCCGGGAACCGGCCGAGCAGGTTTGGCCGGCGTTTTGCAGGATCGCTTTGACGATGAACGCCGCCGCGTGGTCCAGATCGGCGTCGGGGAAAACGATTTGCGGTGATTTGCCGCCTAACTCCAGGGTGGTGGGTTTGACCTGATCGGCGGCCGCATGGGCGATCAAGGACCCGATCTGGGTCGATCCGACAAAGCCCAAGTGGTCGACATCGGGGTGTGCCGCCAGGGCCGCACCGGCTTCGGTGCCGATCCCGGTCACCACATTGAGCACCCCGGGCGGTATTCCGGCTCGCACCGCGAGCCGCGCGAATTCCACTGCAGTGCGCGGTGTTTCATCGGCGGGCTTGACCACGGCGCAATTGCCCGTCGCGATCGCCGGGGCCACGGCACGCGCGAGTAGCTGCATCGGATAATTCCAGGCAATGATGTGGCCGGTGACGCCGAATGGCTCGCGCCGCGTGTAGACGTGGAGATCCGTTGTCAGCGGGATGGTTTGGCCGTAGTAGCTGTCGATGGCGTGGCCGTAGAAGCTGAAATAGCGTGCGGCCACGAGCGCGTCGGACCGCGCCTGGCTCAAGCGGATAAGCCCTGTCCTCTCTTTCAATATTCTAGCCACCGCTTATATTTTTGTCGATGAGATCGTCAATCCGCCCCAACAGGGCCGACCGCTCGACCGGGGAGGTATCCCGCCACTGCTTGGACGTCGATCGTGCCGCCCTCACGGCGCGGTCGACTTCGTCGGCGCCGGCGCGGGCCACCGCCCCCAACGACCGGCCGGTGGCGGGGTCGATGTTGTCGTATGCCTCCGCGGAGGGCACCGACTCGCCTTTGATGAATGACTGTGTGATGGTCACGGTGATCCCTGACTGTCCGTCGTGGCCGCAAGCGATTATGTATACAAGCTACTGTATATTTTCGCCGTGGTGACTGCTACCCGACGTGGCCGGCCGACGCAGGCCGAAGCGAAGAAGCTGGATCAGAAGCTGCGGAAGGCCGCCGTCAGGACCTTCATCAAATATGGCTACGACGGCGCCACGATGGAAGCGATTGCGCGCGCGGCCGGTATCACCCGACGCACGCTATACGCCCGCTATCCCGACAAGCGCGCCGTCTTCGTCGACGTCATCCCGTGGGCGCTGACCCGCAGGACCGAGCGCGAATTGGACGAAGATGTACACGACGCCGATCTGCGCACATCACTGGTCGCGGTCGGCCGGGCCGGGCTGGCGCGCGCGACGATCCGACGTGATCCGGCTGACGCGGATCGCGATGACCGAGTCGGCCCGCGTTTCCCGAGTTCGCCATCAGTGCGCACTCGATGATGTGGTCGGGGCGCCATCGACAGGTGATGGATTTGCTTCGTTACCACCAGCAGGCCGGGGCCATCGAAGTGGACGACCTGGAACTGGCCGCGGGCCACTACATTGCGATGATCGAGCATTTGCCCGTCGCGACTGGCCGAGTGCGGCATCTATCGCAGTGCCGAGGAGGAGGAGCGTCACTTGCAGCACGCCATCAATCTGTTCCTTCGCGGCGTCCTGCGCCGCGATTGACCGATGCGCTCGAATGACGGTAATGCCCGGCCTGGTGCTGGTGCACGGTGGCGCGCACGCCGCCGACTGCTGGGAGCTCACCGTTGCCGAATTGACAAGCAAGGCACCGGAATTACGAGTCCTCGCAGTGGATCTGCCGGGCCGCGGCGGCAGGCCGGCGGATCTCGAAACGATGACGGTGGCGGGCTGGTTGAACTCCGCCGTCGCCGATATCGAGGATGCCGGGTTCGACGACGTTGTGGTGGTTGGGACATTCGATAGCCGGGCTGGTCGTCCCGGGCATAGTCGCGAAGCTCGGGGTCGACCGGGTGCGCGAAATGGTCTTACTCACGGCGTTCGTTCCGCCGCAGGGATCGTCGGTGGTGGACACGCTCCGCGGCCCTTTGGCGCCGTTGGCGCGATCGGCTCGCCGGTTGCCGAAGAATTTCGAAATGCCTCCCGCCGCGGCGCGCTTCGCCTTCTGCAATGGGATGACTCGCGAGCAGCGCGAGTTGGTGATTTCGCGACTGTGTCGGGAGTCGCCGAACGTGATCTTCGAAGCGGTTGACCGCAGCGACTTTCCCGGGGACGTGCCGCGGACGTGGATCATGACGTTGCGCGATCGAGCGCTTTCGATGCAACAGCAGTTCGCCGCGATCGAATGGCTCGGCGGTGTCGACACGATGGTCTGCCTGGATGGCTGCCACGACGTGATGTTCAGCGACCCCGCGGGCCTGGCCGGCATTCTTGCTGACCGCTGTCGGCTGCACGCCATTTAATATACAGTAGTGTCTACTTATCAAGGCGGCCAACTCGACGAGGAGTAACGGATGACGTCCGCAACCGAGCAATTGGTGCAGTTGGTCGGCGAGAAAGATTGCTTCGACATCGCGCCAGACGAACTGCTCTCCGTCCAGCTGAAAGCGGCGAACGAGAGGCTGCGGAGCCAGGTCGAGAGCATTCCGCTGCTGGCCAACCGCGCGGAATCGGCCGGCTTGCAAGGCATTAGCGCAGCCGGCCGATCTGGTGCCGCTGCTGTTCGCTCACACCACCTACAAGACCTACGGGGAAGGCTGGCTCAACGAGCGGCGCTGGGACCGCATGGGTAAGTGGCTGGCCACGGTGTCCACCCGGTCGGTCGAGGGCCTCGACACCGACGGTGTGCAAACCCTCGACGACTGGATCAAGCAGCTGGAGACCGTCGGGCACTACCTGTCCTGCTCCAGCGGTACCACCGGCAAGCCGGCGATGCTGTCATGCACCGAGGGCGACATCGAACTTTCGGCGCGGATCAACATTGAGGCGCTGCTGTGGGCAACGGGCCTCAACCGGGGCGAGGACCGCAAATTCCTCGGCCTGGGGCCGCAATTCGCCGCCCCGCGCGAGGACGCCATCCGCCAGGCCATGGTCGACTGCTTCTCCTCGCGCTACCCGCCCTACCAATTCGGTGACGGCGAACCGATCACGGTCGGCTCGATGGTGGACATCATCACGCTGCGGCGCAAGCTTGCCGACGGTACTGCGCGTCCCAACGAGATCGCGGAGTTCGAACGCATCGCCGGCCAGCGGGCCTGCGAGATGGATGCCTCGGCGAAGAAGGCGATCGACGCGGTCATCGAGGCGCGCGACCTGCCCGTCTTGGCGGCCGGAATGTTCGCCACCCTCTACCAGATCGCAGAAGGCGTCCGTGCCAAGGGCCACGGCGGCGGCGACTTCAACCCGGACAACGCCCTGATGGTCGCCGGCGGCCTCAAAGGCACTGCGCTACCGGAGAATTACCGCGAGTACGTCCTGGAGACGTTCAACGTCGCCGAGGAGCGCGCTGTACCACGCGTACAGCATGCGTGAGATCAACGCGACCTTCCCGCTGTGCCATACCGGCCGATACCATGTCTCGCCCTGGGTGATCGTGCTGCCGTTGGATGTCGGCGGGGAGAAATTGCTGGACCACGGTGGCGGTGAGATCGAAGCTCGGGCAGCATTTTTCGACGCGTCGATCGAGGGCCGTTGGGGCGGGGTGATCAGCGGCGACCGGGTCAGCGTCAGCTTCGCGAAATGCGCATGCGGCCACCAGGGTCCGACCGTTGGCCGCGACATCACGCGCTATGCCGACCTGCCGGGGGGCGACAAAATCACTTGCGCCGGTTCTATCGACGCGTATGTGCGGGGCATAGCATGAGCACCCTCTCGGCGCCGCACTTCGTCCAGGGCAGCCTGGTGGAAGGCGACGCGGTACGGCACCGATCACGCGACTTGGGAGCTGACTTCGTCACTCCGTCAATCGATCTCGACGCCCTCGTGCTGCCTCGCTCGAAGCTGCCGCCGTTGCTCGATGTCAAGCTCGCAGAGATCATCGACTTCCTGGTCGAAACCGGCGAGCGCCTGCGGTCTGGAACGCAACCCGCATCTGCAGGGATGCCTGGAGCTGATCGCGGCCACCAATCCCTACCGCGCCGTGTCGTGGAAAACCTCTACCGTCAGGCCCCGCGGTATCTCAACAGGCAACTACTGGAGAGCATTGTCGATTCGAACTTCGCCAACCGCGAGGCCCTCGACGGCTGGGTCGACACGGGTCGATGTCGTACGGCAACAAGGGAGCGGTGCGCGCGTTTCCGCCGCGGATGGTGCACATGCTGGCCGGGCAATGCGCCGTCGGGATGCGTTGCGTCGATCGCGCAGGGGGCGCTTGGTGAAGGCGGTCAATCTGTTCAAGATGCCGTCCAGCGACCCGTTCACCACCGTGGCGGTGCTGCGAACGATGGCCGAGATCGATCCCGCACATACGGTCGTGCGTGTCGATGTCAGCGGAATACTGGAACGGACGGGGACGACCGCAGTCGAGCGCACCCTGTACCGGCCGCAGTACTTCGACAAGATCGTGGCGTGGGGTGGGGGTGACGCGATCAACAACGTGATCGGCTACCTGGGTCCGGGAATTCAGCTGATCTCGTTTGACCCCAAATCCTCGATCTCGATGATCGGCCGCGAGGTTTTCGATTCCGAGGACCGCGTCGACGACGTCGCGGAGCGACTGGCCGCCGACACCACGGTGTTCAACCAGGAGGCCTGCTTGGCCAGTCGCTACGACGTTCGTGGAAGGCGAACGGCCCCAGGTGGAATCGCTGTGCGCCAAGGTGGCGCAGCGGCTGAACTCCGACCGCGACTTCGCGTCGGCACAGGGCCCGCCGCTGCCGGCGGAAACTCGCGAAGAGGTCGAGGTGATGGAGGCGATGGGCGATCTGCAGACCTGGGGTGCGTTCGACGGTCGCGGCCTGGTGATTCTTTCGGACTCGCCGGTGGAGTTTCAGCCCACCAACAAGACCTCGAACGTCGTGTATGGTCGGATTCTCTCGACGACGCGGTCCGCTACGTCAATGTGGCCACCCAGACCATCGGCGTCTATCCGGACGAGCGCAAGGCGCAGCTGCGGGATCGGCTGGCCAGCGCTGGGGCGCAACGCCTGTGCCGCTTGGGAACCGCGAATGCGCACGTGCTCGGCAGTCCGCACGATGCCATGTACCCGCTGCAGCGTTTCGTGCACTGGATGGGCGATGACGACATCACCGCACCCGGCCTGTGAACGGCGCACGATAGGTTGTAGCCATGACTGGTGCAAGCAACGACGTCTGGAAGGTGATGTCTACCGCCCGCACGATCCGGCGTTTCGCCGACGAGCCGGTCGACGACCTCACCTTGGCGCGGTGTCTGGAAGCGGCCACCTGGGCACCCTCGGGCGCCAACGCCCAAGGCTGGCGGTTCATCGTGCTGCGCTCACCCGAGCAGCGGGCCGTCGTGGCCCACCAGATAAAGGGCCGCCGCCCAGGCTCTGGAAGTGATCGAACCGGTCTACGGCATGAGCCGACCGGCCGCCGACGACAACAGCCGGCGCGCCCGCACCTATCGCGCGACCTATGAGCTGCATGACCGTGCGGGTGAGTTCACATCGGTGTTGTTCGCGCAGAAGCACTTTCCGGCGGCGTCCGAACTCTTGCTCGGCGGATCGATTTTTCCCGCCATGCAGAATTTTGTGCTCGCCGCCCGCGCGCAAGGCCTGGGGGCATGCCTCACCAGCTGGGCCTCCTACGGCGGCGAGCAGCTGCTGCGCGACGCCGTCGGCATGCCCGAGGATTGGATGGTCGCCGGCCATGTCGTGATCGGGTGGCCCAAGGGCAGGCACGGGCCCGTCCGGCGGCGCCCGGTTGCCGAAGCGGTGAACCTCGACTATTGGGATGCGCTGCCCGGCAAGCTAATCCGCTGAGTGGGCCGCGAAGAACCGGGCGGCCTTGCGGATGGACTCCTCGACCGGCTCGGGCTTCCAGCCGAGTTCGCGTTCGGCCTTGCTGTGGTCCAGCGGCGACATCAACTCGGCCATGCGCGCTCCGACATAGGCAAAGGGCAGGTCACGTCCCAGCAGCCGGGCGGCCAAATCATTGACGCGCGCCCCGCCGCGCATCACGGCCATCGGCATCGGGATGCGCGGTGGGCGGCGACCGACGGCTCGGGCCGCGATGTCGTGGACTTCGCGGGTGCTCATATAGCGGTCGGAGATGATATAGCGCTCGCCGTCTCGACCATGGTCCGCAGCGAGAAGCATTGCCCGAGCGGCATCTTCGATCCCAACGCACTCCGAGGAGAAGCCCATGTAGAACGGGAATCGTCCAGCGGCGATCCGGGCGATGACCGAGCCGTGCGGCGTCGGTCCCCAGTCGCCGGGCCCGTAGGTAGTCGAGATGCACAGCGCGACCGCCAGCAGCCCCTTCTCGCGCACGTACTGCATGACCAGATCCTCGCCGGCCCTGCGGGCTTCGATGTAAGCGCCGCCGTCGCTCCAGTTGTGTGGGTCGTCCTCGGTGACCAGCCGGTGCGCGTTGATCGCCAATGTGCCTGTGGTGCTGGTGTATACGAACTTGCGCAGATCGGCGGCCACCGCCGCATCGAGTACGTGCCGCAGCCCCTCGACGTTGGTGCGGAACAACGGAGCGGGATCGCGCAGCCACATCCGGGCATCGACCACGCAATGGTAGACAACGTCGCAACCGGCCATCGCCGCCTGCAGCGCCGCGTCGTCGAAGACGTCGCCGTAACAGCGTTCGATATCAAGATCGTCGATGCCCTTGGTGGAGCTGGTGCGCCGCAGCATGACTCGCACGTGTTCGCCGGCGGCCACAAGCTGACGCGTGACGTGCGAGCCGACGAAGCCGCTGGCGCCGATGACGAGTTTCGTCGCGTTCATGATGTGGAAGCCAGCATGTCGGGACCGTACTTGTTGGCCATCAGCGTCCATGGATCGGCGTAGTGCCCGCGGTGCTCGAGGCGACGTTGCAACGCCAGGACCGTACGCATGGCTGGGCGCAGCACCGGGCTGAGCGCCTTGAGCAGCAGGCGTCGCCGGCCCATAGCGTCGGCGACCCAGGCGACGGTTGCGGACCAGTCGTGCTTCTGATAGTCAAGCAGCGCTTGGGATTCGGTGGTATCGAACCATCCGGTGAAGGCCCAGCCGCGGTCGTCGTCGGGATCACCGGGGAGTCCGGCCGACGGGCCGAGCCGACCGATCCCGATCGCGGCCATGACATCGTCCTGCATGTCGCTCCACAGGTGGAGGTACGTGTCGTTGCCCCCGATCACGAGCACCTTGCCGTCGAGTACGGCCCGGCGGTCCACGGCGTTGGCGAAGGCGAGCGCAGCATCGCGGGCATCCACCGAGTGGATGCGGTTGTTGGCCGGGGTGGCGCGCACCAACAGCAGATAATCGCCGTCCAGGTTGGCCTGGCCGTCGGGCGAAAAGACGCCGCCCAGCCGCAGAATCGTATATGGGAGGCCGCTTTTGGCGATGATAGCCTCGGCCAACACTTTGTCCTCGCCGTACTGGTCGATCGGATTCACGGGGGTGTCGCCCGTGATGCGCTCGGGTTGCCGGTACGGATTGCGCGACCCGTAGACGGCCGCGCTGGAGGCGAACACGAACAGCGGCGGATCGGGTAGCGCTTGTGCGCCGAATCCACGAGGTGCCGGTGCCGTCCACGTTGACCTTGCGGGCCAACTGGGGATTGCGGTACGAGGGTGGGAGACGATCGCCGCCAGATGCACAATCGCGTCCGGTCGATGGCGCTCAGCCCGCGGCGACCGCGTCGGCGTCGGTGAGGTCGGTGTACTCCGCGATCAGCTTGCCGGCGTGTGACGTTGCGGCGGAGGCTCCGCGACGGCCGCCGCGGAACGGTCGTTGCGGACGTCCATCGCGATCACGGTGCGCCCGCGGCGCAGCAAGATTTCGGTGCATCGCTTACCGACCTGGCCGAAAGCGCCCGTGACGAGCACGGTCTGGCTGCTCATGCGCCGAACCTGCGGGCCGACGCGCTGCTCCCATGTCACGCAGCCGAGGCGAGATGCGCACGGAAAACAGCGGATTGAAGATGTCCTCGCGCAGCCGGGTCAGCGTGGACGATCTTGATCAGCCACCGGCCGTCGATCTTTTCGTAGGTTTCGTGGTAGTGCCCGCGCCCGTCGAGGTTGAGGCCCGGCGCCAACCGCACCACGTCATGCGAGCGCCCACACCCCGGTTGCGGTCGTCTCCGACGTCAACGTGATCTCGGGGGCGTGCACCTGGTGCACGGTCGGTTGCGAAGGCTTCTCCAGGGTGCCTCGGACAAAGGACACGAACTCGTCGGCGCCGGCGATCAGCTTCCCGCCCGACGGCGAGGTGTCGCTGACGAAATCGTCGGTGAACAAAGCTCTCGCCAATCGTCCCATTGCTTGGTATCCAGATAGCGGCAGTATCGCGCCTTGAGCTGCTTGATCGCTTCGATCTCCCACAGTGCGTCGTGATAGTCGTCGCGGTGTCCGCCATTACTGCCCCTTCCGGGTGCCCGGATCTTGGCTGGCACCTCGTAACCGATTTATGAGATTACTACTTCCGCAAGGGAGAATGTTATTCTCGCCTGGGTGACGAGGACAGGAGGCGGCTCGGATGCTGTTGGAGTTCGATGCTGATCAGCGGCTGTGGCAGCAGACCGCACGAGACGTCGTCAGCAAGGAGTGTCCGGCTTCGCTGGTGCGCAGCGTGGCCGAGGACGGTGTCGACCCCAGCCCGCTTTGGAAGGTCTACGTGGACCTGGGCTGGACCGAGCTGAACGATCCGGCGGGCGCGGTGGAGTTGGCGATCGTTCTCGAAGAACTGGGCCGCGCCACCGATCCCACGCCGTTCCTGGCGACCATGAGCCAGTTCGCGCCGTTGGCCGGGGACCGGTTCGACCCGCACGAATCGGGCACTGCCGTCTACTGCGGTGTGACGGCCCACCGTGACGCCGAAGGCTGGGTCTTGAGCGGCACGGCCAGGCATGTGCTCGACGGCGATCGCACCGACCGGCTGGCCGTGCTGACCGACGCCGGGGTGTTCATCATCGCGGCCGATCAGGCGACGGCACGGCGTTCGCAGGTGTTCGATCCGGTGCTGCACGTCGCCGACCTGTCGTTCGACGCGGTCCGGGTGCCCGACACCACGCGGGTGATCGTCGACCGGGAGCGCGCCCACCACCTGGCGCTGACGGGCATGGCGATCACCATGGTCGGCGCCTGCCAGCGCATCCTCGACCTGGTGCTGGAGCACGTGAAAAGCCGTCAGCAATTCGGCGTCCCGATCGGTTCCTTCCAAGCCGTACAGCACAAGGCCGCGGACATGCACGTCGCGGTGGAGCGGGCCCGTGCGCTGGCCTACTTCGCCGCGCTGACGATCGCCGCCGACGATCCGCGTCGCCGGCTGGCGGCCGCGATGGCCAAGGCGTCGGCGGGCGAGTGCCAGGCGCTGGCGTTCCGGCACGGCTTGCAGCTGCACGGCGCGATGGGCTTCACGTGGGAGAACGATCTGCAGTTCGCGCTGAAGCGGGCCAAGGCCGGTGAGCTCATGCTCGGCGGTGCCGCCGAGCATCGGGCGCGGATCGCGGAGGAGTACCGTGCAGCTGACTTTTGATCCCGACGTCGAGGCGTTCCGGGCGGAGTTTTCGGCCTTCCTCGACGAAAACCTGCCTCCCGCAAGCGAAACGCTGGAGCGGCCCCGGTCGGTCTCGCACATGCCGCAGTGGGCTCGTCGGTGGCAGCGGCTGCTGTTCGACAATGGCTGGCTCCTGCCCAGTCAGCCTCCGGAATTCGGTGGGCGCAACGCGACCGTCCTTCAGCAGTTCGTCTACCTCGAAGAGCTGTCCCGCCGACGGATCTACCACAGCTTCAACCCGCAGGGCGTGAATATCATTGCGGCATCGCTCTTGTCGTTCGGCAGCGAGGAGCAGAAGCGCCGCTGGGCGGTGCCGATCCTGCGGGCCGAGATCACCGCATCGCTGGGGATGAGCGAGCCCAGCGCCGGCTCCGACCTGGCATCGCTGCGTACCCGCGCCGTGCGCTCTTCCGGTTCGCAAGGCGATCACTTCGTGGTCAACGGCCAGAAGGTATGGACGTCGGGAGCCCATGACGCCGATGTCCTGCTGACGTTCGTACGCACCGATCCCGATGCGCCAAAACACAAGGGCATCAGCGTATTAGTGATCCCGACGGATACCCCGGGGATCGTGCGCCGCCCGTTCGCGTCCATCTGCGGCGCCGATGACTTGGACTTCAACGAAGTGTTCTTCACCGATGTCGAGGTGCCGGCGGAGAACCTGGTCGGCGAGCTCAACCAGGGATGGCGGGTGGCCAACGGGTCGCTGGGTCACGAACGCACCATGATGTGGCTGGGATTCGCGGATCGACTCGAAAACGAGCTCGCGGACTTTCATCCGCGCACCGAGGTCGAGCGCGACCAGTACGCCACGACGATCATGGACAAGCAGGCCCTGCGCCTGCTGGGATCGGTGGTCCTGGCGCGTGCGGCCCGCGGCGAGGATGACGTGGCCGCGATCTCGGTCCTCAAGCTCCTTGGGTCCGAGGCCGAGTTGCGCGGCATGGAACAGGCGCTGACGTCCGCCGGATCCGACGGGCTTACTCACCCGGGCCAGACCGGGCCGTATGCGCACATGAACCTGGACCACTACTTCGCCAGTTGGTTCGAGCGTTATGCGCGAAGCTTTTCCGGCACCATCGCCGGCGGCACCTCCGAGATCCAGCGCAACATCATCGCCCAGCGCGTGCTGGGCTTGCCACGCGGCTGAATTTCCGCGGCGAGCAGACGCAAAAGCACCCAAAAACATGCTGTTTTGGGTGCTTTCGCGTCTGCTCGCGGTGTTCTAGACCGGGTCGAATTTGGTGATCAGCCAGGTGCCGTTGACGCGGCTCAAGCTCACCAGCACGCTGCTGGAAGCCATGGTTGGGTCGGGATTGTCCTTGCTCGTGGTGCTCTGGTCGACCAGCACCAGCACGACGGCCGAAGTCGGATGTAGTTCCTGAACCGCGGCTCCCAGCACCCGCGCGTTGGTTTTCAGTGATTTTTGTTTGGCCGCCGGAGCCACGATCTGTTCGGTGAACTGGTTGTAGTACGACAGGAAGTCCCCGGACAAGTGAGCCTTGGCGGCGGCGAAGTCTTTGTCGAGTGTGTCAGGCGAGTAGGACAGCAACGCGACCGTTCCGTCGGATGCTGAATTGATGACCGTGTTCGCGACGCTGGCGTCGGTTTGTTTATCCGGCCGGTACTGCTTGAAGTACAGCCACGTCGCAGCGCCACCGGAAATCAACAGCAGCACAAGCAGAATCACCGGAACGGGTTTCACCTTGCGCCGCGCGCGCGGCTTGCCATCCGCGACCCGTTTGGGTTCTTCGGACGCAACGCGTTCGGTTTCTTCGGAAGCGTCTTCGGTCGCGTCGATGCTGACGTCGTCCTCGCTCATGGAACGAACTCCAGTTTCGACATCTTGTATTGCCCGCCGTCTTCGGTGACGGTCACCTTGAGCCGCCAATTGCGTGGTTCGTCTTTGGCGCCCGCGGCGTTGGTGATCCGTGACGTCGCGGCGACGAGTACCAACGCTGAGTTCCCGTCGATGGACTGCACGGCCGCCGCATTGACGGTTCCCTGGGTGACAACTTTGGACTGCTCGACGACGGTCGTGAAATCCTTTGCGCGCTGCTGGAAGTCGTCCCTGAATTGTCCGGTCGAGCTGTCGATCACCCGCTGGACATCCTCCTTGGCCCTGTTGAAGTCCAGCGAAGTCATGTTGACGACACCTTGTCTGGCCCCCGCCAGGAAGTTCGCGACGCGCTGGTTGTGCTCGGTGATTTCATGACGCTGGTACATCATGTATCCGCTGGCCCCGACGAAGGCGCAGATGAGGAGGATGACGGCCGCTTTCCATGTCACGGACAGCGACGGCAAGCGTCGCCAGGAGCGGGCCGGCTTGGCTTCCGATTCTGCGTCTTTGGGGGTTTCGGTGGTTTCGTCTGAGGCTTCGTCGGCGTCGGCTGCCTCGACGGTGCCGGCGACGTCTTCCTCTTTTCCCTCTTCCTCTTGGGTCTCGGCTTCGTCGGTGTCGGTCGCGTCCTCGTCGTCGACCGGGGCTTCTTCGGCCGCCTCAGCCTCGGCCGCCGCAGCCTCTGCGGCCTCAGCCTCGGCGGCCTCGGCCTCTTTCTCAGCCTGGGCCAGCGCTTCGCGCCGTAGCCGGGCGGCACGGGCGCGGGCGCGCGCCGCGGCCGCCAGCGCTTCGGCTTCGGCGGCTTCCGCCTCGGCTTCCGCGATCAACGCCATGGTGTCGGCTTTCGAAGTGGCCGCGTCTTGCGACGGTTCCTTCGCCTCAGCCACGCTGCATACTCCCCGTCCCTGAACGTCTCACCCGGCTACCATCGCACGAGCGAGAACGGATAACTGTTGGTGCCCCCCGGTGCGTCACCGCAGCCCCTGTCGAATGTCGAGTCGACCTGACCGGCCAGCGTCACCGCATCAAACGAGTAAACGTCGTGCGACGGAAAGAACTGGACCACGCAGCGCACCCCGTCGGGCACGTCAACGGACCAGGTGTAGCGGCCGTTGGTCAGGTGAGCGTCTGCCCGCCATGGCGCCGCTTGCCCGTTGGGTGTCGGCGTCGCGTAGACGTTCAGGCATCCCGGAGCTTTCGGAGTGCACGGGTTGAGCGACCAGAGCCAGGTGTGGCCGGGATCGCGGTTTGTGTCCACCCGGTAGTTACCAACGATCGTGTCCGCGTGGGCGGTCGGCGTGACAATCAGCGCGGCCGTGGCAAGCGCAATGCTCACTGCGAAAGTCTTCACCGGAGCGTCTCCCATCTCTGCACACGCGATTGCCCCAAATATAGGGCTCAATCACGCTGAACAGGCCTACTCGGAAAAATGGCGCCAGTCAACGGTGACCTAGTCGATGACCGCGACTTCCGTACGCTCGGTGACCGGCAGGGCCAGTTGCTGCTCGTCGCAGATGCGCTGCAACTTGTCCAGCGTCTCGTCGAGTCCCGCGCCGATCCGTGGCCCCGGGGTGAAGGTTGCCGGAAGTTTCCGCATGCCCTGGATGACGCCGATGCACTCGTAGTGGACGGCGCCGTCGGGGTCGCAGTGGTAGTCGGGCATCCGGTCCAGAACAGCGGTCAGCATCGACTTGAACACAGTACGGGCGACGTTCGACCCCTTGCACCGGTGCAACCCGAGACCAAAGCTGAAGTGCCGGTTGCCTTTACGGTCGAGAACGACGTTATCCGGGTCGGCGAACAACGCCGGGTCACGGTTGGCCATGGCCCAGGAAATCCACAGCCGCTCGCCCTCTTTGAAGTGGTTGCCGTCGAGCTCGACGTCTTCGGAGAATGTCCGCCCGTCACCGGCAGCCGGGGTGAAGTAACGCAGAAACTCTTCGGTCGCCGGGTCGAGGAGGGTGTCGCGGTTCTTGGACAGCCGCTCGCGCTCGTCGGGGTGTTCCGACAGCCACTCCAGTGAGTGGGCAGTCAGCGCCGTGGTGGTGTCGAAGCCGCCGCCAATGACCAAGCCAAGGTTGCCCAGTATCTCCAGATCCGGCGCGGGCTCACCGTCGATACGCATCTGCAGCAGGCCGTTCAGGATGCCGGGGCGCGGATTCTCGCGAACCTCGAGCATGTTGTTGACCATGTCGAGCCCCATCTCCCGGTGCATTGCGGTGACGCGCTCGATGTCGGGCGAGTGCTCAGGGGTATAGACCGCCGCGTGCACCGGCTCGCTGTAAAGGTTCCACTTCTTGATGGGAATACCCAGCATGGCCAACGTGAGCACGGCGGGCACGACATTGGCCAAGTCGTCGACGAAGTCGATGCTCCCGCCTTCGATCTTCTCGTCGAGGCAAGCGCGCGTCACGTCGTGGATGAAGGGCTCCCAGCGCTTGACCGCCGCGGGCGACATGTAGGGGTTGAGCACGTTGCGGTAGATGCGGTGGTCGGGCTCGTCCATCTCGAGGATGCCCCCGCGCACCACATTGACGCGTTTCGCGGTGGGGATCGAGATGCCCTTGTAGCCGCGGCGTTCGTTGTTGATGTCGTGGTCGTTGGAGACCGCGGGGCAGCGGGCGAGCTCGAAGACCTCGTTGCTGCCGGCCGCGACCCAGTGCCCACCGTAGGTCTCGGTCCACGCCATCGGGCACTTGGCGTGCATCTCCGCGGTGATCTGCTTGAACTGCGACCGGTACTCCGCGGCGTTCCGGTCGAAGTGGTACGTGGGCTTTTTAGGGTCGCTATCGCTCACTTGATCAACACTGTCGTCCACACTCAACGTGCTGTCTCCCTTTAGGTTTCGTCCGTGATCATGATCGCCTGCTCCGGGCAGGAGTGCGCGGCCTCGCGAACCAGGTCCTCTTGGTCGGCCGGTACCACCTCGTTGACCGCCGACGAACTGCCGTCAATGTCGCTGAGCTGGAATGAATCCGGCGCGATCATCGCGCACAGGGTGTGACCCTGGCAGCGTTCTGAATCAACCCAGACCTTCACTATGTCTCCTCGTCTATCCGTCTCACCTGGGGCGATGTGGCTCCGTTACGGTAAACCCGAGTCCGACCTCGCTCAGGTGTTTCGCCCGCCGTTGACGCCCAATATCTGGCCGGTGATGTAGCCGGCCTCTTCCGACACCAGGAAGGCGCATGCCGCCGCGATGTCCTCGGGCTTGCCGATCCGGCGCACCGGTGTCCGGGCGATCGTCTCGTCGATGTCGCCCAGATAGCCGCGTTGCTCTGCACTGCGCAGCATCGGGGTATCGATGAAGCCGGGCGGGACGGCGTTGACGGTGATGCCGCTGGGCCCGTACTCGAGGGCCAGCGATTTGGTGAGTCCGTTGACCGCGGACTTGGCGGCGACATAGTGGGACATGTACGGCGCGCCGGAATGCGTGCTTGACGACGAGATGTTGACGATCCGTCCCCAGCCGGCCTCGACCATATCGGGCAACACGGCCTGGATCGTGTGGAAGACGCCGTGCAGGTTGACGTCCACCACCCGCTGCCAGTCCTCGAACGTGATGTTGGCGAAGCGCTTGAACCCGTCCAGTCCGGCGGCGTTCACCAGAACCGTCACCGGGCCCAGTCGGGCGCGGATCGCCGACAGTGCGGCATCCACCTGCGACCGGTCCGTGACGTCCGCCGTGAAGGAAAGATCGGCGTCCGACGGCTTGAGGTCGATAGTGGCGACGTCCAGACCGTCTGCGCGCAGTCGCTGCGCGACAGCCAGGCCGATGCCCGAGCCACCACCGGTGACTACTGCGGTCTTCATCTTGGGGCCCCTGCGGCAAATGTGGCCGTCTCAGTCACAAAGAATCTCCCTTGCAATTATGAGAACCTTACTCTCACGGCGAAGTGACGTGCAACATAGGCGCGAAACCGCATTCGGCCTGCGCCGAATACTCCAACCGCGCTAGATCTGAGCAGTCGCACAGCTGGTCACCGGGTCGCTGGCATCCTGAGAGTTTCTTGAATTCTCGAGACCCGAATGTAAGATTCGCCCGGGACGAGAATGAAATTTTCGTGACCTGCACCACCCCGGCGCACAGGTCGTGATCAGCGCCACAACTAGGGAGTTTGGATGCCATCGCAGGACGGTGACGCATGAGGCCGTTGGAAGGCATTCGTGTTCTGGAAGTCGCCATGTACGGATTCGTCCCGTCGGCGGGTGCAGTGCTCGCCGAATGGGGCGCCGACGTGGTCAAGGTCGAGCACGCGGTGACCGGGGATCCGCAGCGCGGGCTTCGGCAGACCGGACTGCTACGGGTGGAGGGCGACCCCAATCCCAACATCGAGCACGCCAACCGCGGCAAGCGAAGCATCGGCCTGGACATGTCGGTTCCGGAGGGTCGCGAGGTGCTGCACGACCTCGCCCGTCGAGCCGACGTGTTCCTCACCAGTTTTCTGCCGGACGCGCGCAAAAAGTTCGGTATCGACGTCGACGACATCCGATCGGTGAACCCGAACATCATTTACGCCCGCGGAAGCGCGCTCGGCCCTCGTGGCGCGGAGTCGGACAAGGGCGGTTACGACATGACCGCGTTCTGGTGCCGGGCGGGAACGGCGGCCACCATCACTCCGCCGTCGATGCCGGGCATGATCGGTCCGCCCGGGCCGGCGTACGGCGACACCATCTCCGGCACCAACCTCGCCGGCGGCATTGCGGCGGCGTTGCTCAAGCGTGAGCGCACCGGAGAGCCGTCCGTCGTCGATGTGTCCTTGCTCGGCAGTGGGCTGTGGTCGATGGGGCACACGGTGGCCCTGACCGTGCACCTGGGTCAGCGCATGGAAGCCTTCCCACCCGGCGTGCACGGTTCACCGGTCAACCCGCTGGTGGGTCTCTACGCGACTTCCGACGACCGCTACATCTCCTTTGTGATGATGCAGCCCACCAAATTCTGGGCGGATGTGTGCCACCACGTCGACCTGCCGGAGTTGGCCGACGATCCACGCTTCGCCACCGTCGAGAGCATCGCCGCCAATACGTCAGATGCTGTGGAGCTCTTGACCAAGGCCATCGCGACCCGCACGCTGGCCGAGTGGAGCGAACGCTTTGCCACGTTGGCCGGCCCGTGGGCACCGGTGCAGGACACGTTGCAGGCGGCCGATGACGCCCAAATCAGGGCCAACGAATATGTAGTGCAGGCGGGCGAACTTGAACTGGTCGCCAATCCGGTGCAGTTCGACGTGTCTGCCCCGCATACCGGACCCGCACCCGGATTCGCCGAGCAGACCGACGAGATCCTGCTGGAACTAGGGCTCGATTGGGACCGCATCATCGAACTCAAGACGGCCGGCGCCGTCACCTAAGAACTGGAGCAGCCTGTAATGTCTCAGCCCGCCAACAAATATGAGGCGCCGTGCTTGCGTTCGTCGGTTACGGGTTGTCCGATAACGGTTCTGCGTTTTTTGCTCCACCTGGACTCGGCATGAGTCATAATCGCCGGACGCTTCAAGACGTGGAGCTCGTCGTTTTGGGGCGTCAACTCACGCGAATGAACGGAGGCCCAGCGTGAGGATGGAAAGCGCTGCCGCTCCTGCGATAGACGTCGAATTTCGGCCGTCCGCCGGGCATTTCGTGGTCGGCGGCATCCACTCGGGATTGTTGATTGAGCCGAATTTACCTCAGTCGGTGCGCCACAACAAGACTGTCGGTCTCGTTGCGCGGGAGGGGGTTGCCGGCGATGGCAACTAAGAGCGCAGACCACTGGTCAACGGGATTGCCGCGGCTGAAACTGAAATGGGACATCTCGGGGCCCATGCAGGCGGTCGGAGCCTTGTTCGCCATGTCGGCCGACGCGGTCAAGTTTCTGTTCCGTCGGCCGTTCCAGTGGCGGGAGTTCTTGGAGCAGTCCTGGTTTGTCGCGCGGGTGTCGCTAGCGCCCACCTTGTTGGTGGCGATCCCGTTTACCGTCCTCGTCAGCTTCACGCTCAACATCCTGTTGCGCGAACTGGGCGCGGCTGATCTTTCGGGTGCGGGTGCCGCGTTCGGTGCAGTCACCCAGCTCGGGCCGCTGGTCACGGTCTTGATCGTGGCGGGTGCGGGTGCCACGGCGATGTGCGCGGACCTGGGGTCGCGGACGATTCGCGAAGAAATCGACGCGATGGAGGTGCTGGGCATCAACCCGGTGCAACGGTTGGTCACACCGCGCATGTTGGCTTCCGGATTGGTGGCCTTCCTGCTGAACAGCCTCGTGGTAATCATCGGCATCCTTGGCGGCTACGTCTTTTCGGTATTCGTGCAAGACGTCAATCCCGGCGCGTTCGCCGCGGGCATCACCTTGCTCACCGGCGTGCCAGAGGTGATCATTTCGTGCGTCAAGGCAGCGCTTTTCGGTCTCATCGCCGGCTTGGTCGCCTGCTATCGGGGCCTGTCGATCACCGGCGGGGGCGCGAAGGCTGTCGGCAACGCGGTCAACGAAACCGTGGTTTATGCGTTTATGTCCCTGTTCGTCGTCAACGTGGTCGTCACCGCGGTCGGCATCAAGATGACGGCGAAGTAGGGGCCCGCCAATGACGCTGAGGGCCGCATATCCGCGATTGGTCCGCCAATTCGAGAGGCCTGTCGCCTCGTTGGGCCGGATCGGCGACCATAGCCTCTTTTACGGTAAAGCGCTCGCCGGGGTGCCCTTCGCGGCTACCCATTACACGCGCGAAGTCGTTCGGCTGATTGCCGAGATCAGCATGGGCGCGGGCACTTTGGCGATGATCGGCGGAACGGTCGTGATCGTCGGCTTTTTAACGCTGGCGGCGGGCGGCGTGCTGGCCATTCAGGGCTACACCTCGCTGGGCAATATCGGCATCGAGGCGCTGACGGGCTTTCTGGCCGCGTTCATCAATGTGCGTATCGCGGCACCGGTGGTCGCCGGGATCGGTCTGGCGGCGACCTTCGGCGCCGGGGTGACCGCTCAGCTGGGTGCCATGCGGATCAACGAAGAAATCGATGCGCTGGAGGCCATGGCCATTCGGCCGGTTTCCTATTTGGTCAGCACCAGGATCCTGGCGGGAATGCTGGCGATCACGCCGTTGTACAGCATCGCCGTCATCCTGTCGTTTGTCGCCAGCGAGTTCACCACGACGTTCTTGCTCGGGCAGTCGCAGGGTTTGTACCAGCACTACTTCAACACGTTCCTGAACCCGATCGACTTGTTGTGGTCGTTCCTTCAGGCCATCCTGATGGCGCTTACCATTCTGCTGATCCACACCTACTACGGCTATTTCGCTTCCGGGGGGCCGGCCGGTGTCGGCAATGCGACGGGCAACGCGGTGCGCACCTCGCTCATCGTGGTGGTCTCGGTAACGCTGTTGGTCTCGCTGTCTATCTACGGTACGAACGGCAACTTCAACCTGTCCGGTTAACGAGGAGGTGAAACTGCAATGACGCAGGGTGTCCCAGCGGGTCGCGCCGTGGTGGCCGGTCAACGCGCGCACGGCGGCCATGCCCGGCCGCCGGCCGGACGGAACTATCTGCCACCTCTGCTCGGCTTGATCACCGTCGTCGTCATCGGCTTGATTTTCGCGTTGGCGGTGGGTCTGTTTCAGGGCTCTTTCGACCAAACCGTCCCGGTGACCGTGATCACGCAGCGAGCCGGGCTGGTGATGAATTCGGAGGCCAAGGTCAAGTTGCGCGGCGTGCAGGTGGGCAAGGTCGCCTCGATCGACTCGCTGCCCGACGGCAAGGCTGCCATCCACCTGGCGATGGACCCGTCGCAGTTGCGCTTCATTCCCAGCAACGTGCTCGCCGACATCACGTCGCCGACGGTCTTCGGCGCGAAGTCCATCCAGCTGGTCGAGCCTGCCCAGCCTTCGGCACAGCGGCTGCACAGTGGCCAGACGCTGCAAGGCGAGCACGTCATGGTCGAAATCAACACGGTGTTTCAGCAACTGGTGTCGGTTCTCGGGCACATCGATCCGCCGAAGCTCAACGAATCGCTGGGTGCACTGGCACAAGCGTTCAGTGGGCGGGGCCCGCAGCTTGGCCAGTCGCTCAACGATTTGGATTCGTTTCTGGCCCGGCTGGAGCCGAGCCTTCCCGCATTCAGGCATGACTTTTCGGTCTTACCGGTGGTGTCCAACGCGTATGCAGACGCGGCACCGCATCTGGTGAAGACCGCGGAAAACGCGATCCGGATCAGCCAGACGCTGGTTGATGAGCAGCACAACCTGGATGCATTGCTGGTCAGCGCGATCGGCTTGGCCGACATCGGCAACGACGTCTTATCGGCGAACAGCGACTTACTGACGAATGTGATGCATCTGCTGGTGCCGACCACCAATCTGACCAACGAGTACAACCCAGCGCTCACCTGCAGTTTCGGCGGGCTCATCAAGATCGGTCACGGAGCGCCGTTGTCGGAACCGAGCATCAACATCTCGGCGAGCCTCACGTTGGGCGCCGAACGCTATCGCTATCCGACGAACCTGCCCAAGGTCGCAGCCACCGGCGGCCCGCGGTGCGTGGGTCTGCCGGCATTACCGTTCAACACGAACCCGCCGCAATTGATTACTGATATCGGCGCCAACGCGGGGGGGTACGGAAACCAACAGACGCTGCTCAACTCCGATCTGCTCAAGCAGCTGTTGTACGGGCCGATCGCCGGCCCGCCACGCAACCCCGTTCAGATCGGACAACCGGGATGAGAACGCGCGCCACGCTGATCAAGGTCTCGATCTTCGCGGTCGTGATGGCGGTTCTTACCGCCTTCCTGTTCTTCATCTTCGGCCAGTATCGGACGGGTGCCACGACCGGATATTCGGCGGTGTTCACCGATGTGTCGCGTCTCAAGGCGGGGCAGTCGGTGCGCGTCGCCGGGATCCGGGTGGGCACGGTCGATAGCGTCTCGCTGCAGCCGGACAAGAAAGTTGTGGTGAAGTTCGACGCCGACCGCAACGTCGTCCTCACCGAGGGCACCAGGGCGGCGGTCCGCTACCTCAACCTGGTGGGCGATCGCTACCTCGAACTCGTCGATGGTCCGGGCGCGCCCCAGCGGTTGCCGGCCGGCGGTCAGATTCCCGTCAGCCGCACCGCGCCGGCGCTTGACCTCGATCTGCTGCTCGGCGGATTGAAACCCGTTACCCAAGGCCTGAATGCGCACGATGTCAACGCATTAACCGCGGGATTGTTGGAGGTCTTCCAGGGTCAAGGCGGGACTATCCAGTCGCTGTTCAGCAAGACGACCTCATTTTCAAATGCCTTGGCCGACAACGATCAAACCGTGCAGCAGCTGATCGACAACTTCAATGCCGTGATCGGCACGGTTTCCAAGGACGGCACCCAGTTCTCCGGCGCGATCGATCGTCTCGAGAAGCTTGTCAGCGGGCTGTCGGACGACCGCAACACCATCGGGTCCGCCATCGACGCCCTGGACAAGGGAACCGCCTCGCTGGCAGATCTGCTGTCCAGCGCGCGGCCGTCGCTGTCGGGCACCATCGCGCAGTTGAATCGGCTCGCGCCGGTACTCGATGGCGACAAGGACCGCCTCGACACCGCAATCGCCAAGGCGCCTCAGAACTACCGCAAGCTGGTCCGACTCGGCGTCGCAGGCGCCACCATCCCGTACTACCTCTGCCAGTTGGAGCTTCGCGGCACGGACCTTTCTGGTAAGACCGTGCATTCCAATATCTTTAGGTCAGACGCTGGAAGGTGCACGGAACCCTGATGCTTAAGTATCGCGGAGCTGCGCTCGTCAAGGCAGGACTCATCGGCGTCGTCCTGGCGGTGATGGTCATCCTGGTGGGTCTGTCGCCCGACCGGTTCATCACGTGGGCGACGATGGTCAGGTACCAGGCCTTGTTCTCGGAGGCCGGCGGTCTTGCGACGGGCAACCCGGTGATCGTGTCGGGGATCAAGGTCGGCACCGTGTCGGATATCAAGTTGCGCCACGGCGACGCCCTGGTGACATTCGCGATGAAGGGCAACATTCTCCTCGGGTCGGAGACCACCGCGCACATCCGCACCGGATCGCTGCTGGGCGAGCGGATGATGACGCTGGAGTCCGCCGGCAGCGGCACGATGCATCCGATGGCGCTCATCCCCGTCTCGCGCACGTCCTCGCCTTACTCGCTGACGGAAGCGGTTAGCGACTTCGCCTCGGACACTGCCGGAACCAACACCACGGCGCTGAACCAGTCGCTGGACACTCTGGCGGCGACGCTGAACCAGATCGCACCGCAAATGGGGCCGGCCTTCGACGCACTCACCCGGTTATCGCGCACCCTCAACAGCCGTAACAAGAACCTGACCGAGCTCTTCAAGAGCGCCGGCGACGTCACCGGTGTTCTTTCCGAACGCAGCCAGCAGGTCAACAAGCTCATCCTCAACTCTGACTCTCTGCTCCAAGTCCTGGCGGCGCGGCGGCAAGAGATCGTGGACCTGCTGGCCAACACGTCGGTGGTGGCCAAGCAGCTGACGGCATTGGTGCACGACAACGAAGCCACCTTGGCACCGACCCTGGAGAGGCTGAACAGGGTGACCGCGGTGCTGGAAAAGAACCGCGACAACATCAGCAAAGCGCTGCCGGGTCTGGCCAAATTCGAGATCACCGTCGGTGAGGGCATCTCCAGCATGTACGCCTACTCGGCGTTCGTCCCGAACTTCCTTGCCCCGCAGATCTTTCAACCGTTCTTCGATTACCTCTGGGGCTTCCGCACCTTCGACACGGCCCGCGGTCCCGGCTTCCCGTCGCCGGTACCTCGGTCGCTGCTTCCTTTCCCCTACAACGCCATTCCGGCATGTCCGGGCTGCACGTTGGGCGGCAGGGTTGGAGGCTCGCAATGATGGCCCGGATCCCGCGTAGCCGGCTGACGGTCGTGGCGGCGGTTGTCCTGGTGGGGCTGATCGTTGCCGGCGCTGCTGTGGTCGTCCGTAATACGATCTTTGGCCCAAAGACGATTACCGCCTTTTTCACCACCGCCACCGCGATCTATCCGCATGACGAGGTGCGGGTCTCGGGTGTCAAAGTCGGCAACATCGAATCCATTCAGCCGGTGGGCACACAGGCCAAGTTGACGCTCAAGGTCGACCACGGTGTGCCCATTCCCGCGGACGCGAAGGCGGTTATCGTCGCTCCGAACTTGGTGGCGTCCCGCTATGTCCAGCTCTCCCCGGCCTATCGCGACAGTGGGCCGGTCATGCACGACGGCGCGGTCATACCTGTTGAACGCACCGCAACGCCGGTCGAGTGGGACGAGGTCAAGACCCAGTTGATGCGGCTGGCAACGGATTTGGGACCCAGGAGTGGGGTATCGGGCACATCCGTGGGCCATTTCATCGACAGTGCCGCCGACGCTCTCGACGGCAACGGCGAAAAGCTGCGGCAAACACTCGGTCAGTTGTCCGGGGTGGGCCGGATCCTCGCCAACGGCAGCGGCAACATCGTCGACATCATCAAGAACCTCGCAACCTTCGTCGACGCCCTGCGCGACAGCAACGTCCAGATCGTGCAGTTCAACGACCGCCTGGCGACGCTCACCAGCGTGGTCAACGACAGCAGATCCGACTTGGATGCGGCGCTGACTGATCTGTCGACGGCGGTCGGCGAGGTGTCGCGATTCATCGCCGGCACCCGCAACCAGGTCAGCGAGCAGATTGCCAGGTTGGCCGATGTCACGCAGATCTTGGCCGACAAGCACATGGCCCTGGAAAATATTCTGCACGGCGCGCCGAACGCGCTCGGCAACTTCTTCAACGACTACAACGCGGACACCGGAACCATCGTGGGCGGCTTCGGGCTGATGAACTTCGCGAATCCCACGTGGGGCGGCCAACTTCTGTTCTCCTTGCCCGGCTGCACGCAAATCGGCGGTATCGAGAACATCACCGCGGTCGAATCGGGCAAGCTGTGCTCGCTGTTCCTCGGTCCGGGATTGCGAACGATGAACTTCAATAACTCGCCGCTTCCCATCAACTTCATCCTGCAGAAGTCGATAGACCCGTCCAAGATCCTTTACACCGAACCGCGTTTGGCGCCTGGCGGCGAGGGGCCGAAACCCGGACCGCCCGAGATCCCGCCCGCGGTGTCCGCCTACACCGGCCTGCCCGGTGACCCGGTGGGACCGCCCGGCGCGGTGCCGCCCGAGCGGATACCGGGCGCGGCGATGCCGCTGCCACCCCCGCCGTCCACACCGATGCCGCCACCCCCGGCGCCGGACGTATCGGGCATGCTGCTGCCGGCCGAAGGACAACAACCATGATTGCGTTGGTCACGGCTCGTCGGGTGTTCGTCGTCGGCTGTTGTGTGGTGTTGACGGCGACCGGATGTGCGTTCCACGGTCTGAATTCGCTGCCGCTGCCCGGTGCGGTCGGTCGCGGGCCGGGGGCCAACATTTATCACGTCGAGTTGCCCAATGTCGGGACGATGGAATCGAATTCGCCGGTGATGATCGACGACGTCGTGGTCGGCAGTGTCGGCACGATGCGGGTGGCGGGCTGGCACGCCGACGTCGAGATCTCGGTCAAGCGCGATGTGGTGGTCCCGGCCAACGTGGTGGCCACCGTGGGTCAGACCAGCTTGCTGGGCTCGATGCATGTGGAGCTCAACACACCGCCGGGTCAGCAGGGCAGCGGACGGCTGCAACCGGGTGCCACCATCCCGCTGAGCCGCTCCTCGGCCTATCCGTCGACCGAGCAGACGCTGTCGTCGTTGGGCGCGGTCGTCAACGGCGGGGGCTTGGGCCAGATCGGGGAGGTCATCCACAATTTCTCGGCCGCCCTGTCGGGAAACGCGGGCGCCTTCCGGGATCTGATTACTCGCCTGGACACGTTCGTGGGAACCCTGGATGACCAGAAGGACAGCATCGTTGCCTCCATCCAGGCGCTGAACCGGCTTTCGGCCTCCTTCGCCGACCAGCGCAACGTGCTCACCGAGGCGCTGCACAAGATACCGCCCGCGCTCGAGGTGCTGATCAAGGAACGGCCGCGCCTGACGTCCGCGCTGGAGCACCTCCGCGCCTTCTCTAACACGGCCACCCGGTTGGTCAACAACGCTCAGGCTGACCTGGTCAAGAATCTGCAGAACCTGGAACCGACCATTAAGGCACTGGCCGACGTCGGACCGGAGTTCGGCACGGCCATCGCGGCATCGTTCGTGTTCCCATTCACCCAGAACTTCGTCGACCGGGCGGTCCGAGGCGACTACTTCAACCTGCACGTCGATTTGGACATCACGATTCCGCGGCTCAAGCGAGGACTGCTGTTGGGGACGCACTGGGGGCAGCTTGACGAGCCGGTGCCCCCGGAACCCGGGGACCCGTACCGGATGAACTACACCCTCGATCCGCTGCATAACCCCGTCAGGCCACCGTGGGTCGATCCCAATGCGCTGCCGCTTCCTCCGTTGCCCGGTCCGCCGCCCGCCGAGGCTCGGCGGCCCGGTCCGCCGCCGGGTGCTGTTTCGACCCCGGATGCGGGTCTTGGTCAGGCGCCGCCGACAACGACATCGACGGGAGGCGGCGGATAGATGCTGACGCGCTTCGTTCGGATTCAGTTGGCGATCTTCGCGATCGCCGGGACCCTCGGCGTGATCGCGATGGTCCTCTTTTACATCCAAGCGCCGACGCTGCTGGGCATCGGCCGGATGACGGTGACGCTGGAGCTGCCGGCGACCGGCGGCCTCTACCAGTTTTCCAACGTGACCTACCGCGGGGTCCAGCTCGGCAAGGTCACCTCGGTCGGTTTGACGCCGACCGGTGCGAAAGCCACGCTGTCACTTAGCACTTCACCCAGGGTGCCCGCCAACCTGACGGCGAAGGTGCTCAGTGTGTCCGCAGTGGGCGAACAGTACGTGGATCTGCAGCCCAAAACCGATTCGCCGCCCTACCTGCACGACGGCTCGGTCATCGCGGCGCACGACACCACGATTCCGCAGCCGGTTGGGCCGATGCTCGATCAGGTCAGTGCCTTGGTCGAAAGCATCCCGAAGAACAAGCTCGGCCAATTGCTCGACGAGACCTTCGAGGGCTTCAACGGCACCGGTTACGACCTGGGGTCACTCATCGATTCGTCAAAGGTACTGTCCCGCGACGCCAACGGCGTTGTCGATCGCACCCGAGCCCTGACCGAAGAGACCGGACCGCTGCTGGATACGCAAGCAAGCACCACCGATTCGATCAGGACATGGGCACGTAGCTTCGACGGGATCTCACAAGTGTTGGTGAACAACGATTCCCACTTCCGCACCATCCTGCAGAACGGCCCCGACGCTGCGAACGAAGCGTCCCGGCTCTTCGAACAAATCAAACCGACGCTGCCGGTGTTGCTCGCCAACCTGACCACCATCGGTCAGATCGGCGTCACCTACCATCCGTCGATCGAGCAGTTACTGGTGTTGCTGCCGACCGCGGTTGCTATCGAGCAGGCTGCTCAGGGTGAAAACCATCCCGACGGAAAGGCCATGGGCGACTTCGCGCTTACCATCGACGACCCGCCTATTTGCACGGTCGGCTTCATGCCGCCCAACACCTGGCGATCCCCGGACGACCTCAGCGACATCGACACACCGGACGGGTTGTATTGCAAACTCCCGCAGGATTCAGCCATGGCGGTTCGCGGCGCGCGCAACTATCCCTGCATGGGTCACCCGGGCAAGCGCGCGCCTACCGTCGAAATCTGCAACAGCGACAAGCCGTACATGCCGCTGGCGATGCGACAGCACACCCTCGGTCCCTATCCGCTGGACCCGAATCTGCTCTCCCAGGGTGTCCCGCCCGATGACCGGGTCACCTCCAACGGCAGAATCTTCGCCCCGATAGAGGGAACGCCGCTGCCGCCAGGCGAAGTGCCGCGCGGCACACCCGCGGGGCCACGGGGAGCAAATCCACCACCGAGCGCGATTGGAGCGGCGGTACCGCCAGTGCCGTCGTCGGGACCCAATCTGGCGCCCATGTCGCCAATGTCGGCCGACCTTGCGTCCATAGCGCCGCTGGACGTCCCCGCACCGGGTCAACTTCCGGCGGCTCCACCTCCCGCCCCGGCCCCAGCGCCACCAGCGGCCCCTCCACCACCAGATCAGGTAGACGGTGGACAGCCCCAGGCCGCGCCAAGTTCGTTCGGCGCCAACCCATCTAAGCCCATGCCGTCAATCGTGGTGGCAAAGTACGATCCGCGCACCGGTCGTTATATCGGTCCGGACGGGAAGCTGTACCAGCAGTCGGATCTGGTGACCTCGAAAGCGCCCAAGACGTGGAAGGACATGCTTCCCACCTGAGGTCGACGGGGGAACGGTGCCCTGAGAAAACTACGAAAGCCCGGTCAGGACAGCTGATCTAGGCGCAGCGGCATCGCGATGTCAAGCCACTGGTTTTGCCCGCAGGCACCGCTTGGGCCGACCGTCTTGTCCTTGCCGGACAACACCGGGGACCCGAGCTGATATCCACCGTTATCGTTCACCGGGAAAAAAGAGAACGTCTGCATTCCGCTGAACGCGGTACCGTCTTCGCACCGTTCCCAGTTCGGCACTTCGCGTTTGACCTTCCACACTTCCCCGTCAAGCAGATAAATCGGCGCGCTCCAGCCCTGGTCGCTCCGCACCGTGCCATGGCATTCCTGGGTTGAGACGCACGACGAGCTGATGGTCCAAACTTGGTAAACCGTTGGCTCGCCGAAGTACTGATCGTTTCTCTGGGCGTAATCGCCGATGGACGTGGCCCGGTACGTCCCGTTGAGGGCCACGTCTTCCTTGGTTATTGCGCGGGCCGTTGAGGCCGTCGCCAAACTGCTGAATGCAGTGGCGGCCAACACTGTTGCGGTGGTAAGTGTTTTGACTGAACGCATCAGGTGCTCCTCGAAGCGCGTAATCCGATGGTGCCTGTGGCATCTTTTCGCCGTCGGTGGCGGCGTTCCCGAGCGATGACGTTACACCGCTTCGGGCGACCAGGTAACCGTTAGAACGAGATTTCCGCGCTCATCCGACCGGGTTGAATTTCGCGATCAGCCAGGAACTGTTGATCTTTATCAGCGTGACCACGGCGGCGCTTTCGGTCTTCACGGGGTCTTTCTTTGTCGGGGTTACCGTGTTCTGGTCGAGGAAAACCAGCACAACGGCCGAATCGGGATGCAAATCCGAAATGGCGGCCCGAATTACCTTGGCTGTTGTCGTCAGTTGTCCCTTCTGCGCCATCGGGCCGACGACATCCTCGGTGAATTTGTTGTAGTAGGCCAAAAAATCGCCGGTGAGATGCGATTTCGCCGTGGTGAAATCGCGATATAAATGGTCGTAGGAATACGTCAACACCGCCACGGCGCCGTCTGATGCCGCCTGCATTGCCCGGTGTGCAGCCGCATCGCCGACCCGCTGGTCCTGCCGGTACACGATGAAGTACACGCCGCCAGCGACCGCCATGGCGGCAACGACCAACGTTGTCGCGATTATCGAACGCCACCTCCGCCGGATCGCGGACAGCCATCGGAAGCGTCTCGATCCCTCGCCAGTGGATGGCTGCCCGTCGTCGTCGGCGTCCGGAATGTCCACGCGGTCACTCTTCGTTTCTGAGCCGTCCAATGACGAGCCATGCTCGACAGTCATTCCAGGTAATCAACTTTCGACATCTTGAGCTTGCCGCCGTCGCGGTTGACGGTGACGCTGAGCCGGAACAAGGCCGGCGGCGGTTTGGCGTTATCCGGGCCAGTGGTCTCGGTTTTCGCCGCCACCAGCACGACTCCCGAATTGTCGCTCAACGACTCGACGGCGACGCCTTCCACGCTGACCTTGCTGCCGACCTTCGAGTCCTCGGCCTTCTTGACCATGAGAGCTGACATGACCGACAGTTCGCCGTTGAGGTTGCCCGTCGTGGCGTCGAGCATCGCCTGGACGTCCCTCCGGGCGTGGTCGGGGTCAATCGACATCAGCGCGGTGACCCCTTGCCGGGCGGCTGCGGTGAACTCCACGGCGAGCTGCCGGTTATGCACCGCGGTGTGGTGCTGCCACAGCATGTAGCCGCTCGCGCCGAGGGACCCGGAGAAGAGCACGGCGCCAACGCCGGCAGCTATTGCTTTGCGCCCTGGGCGCCTCAGCCACTGTGGTCGGCCTGGGCGTCGGAACCACTGTGGCCGCCCGGGGCGTCGCGGCAACCGTAGTCGCGCCCGGGTCGACTTTGCCGGGCGCTGTTCGGCATCTTGGGCAGCGGAATCACCATCGTCCGCATCGTCGCGTTCGGTTGACCCGCGCAGCTTTTCCAGGCGTGCCCTAGCCGCCTCGGCGCGCGCTTCAGCCTCTGCGACTTCGTCTTCAGGGTCCGCTTCTGAGAGGTCGGCGTCAGCCCCGTCCGGATCGTGCACGGAGAAGCAGCTTATCACTTCGGTCTGGGCCCTCACATGCGGAAATGCTCGCCACGGAACAGGGGGCAGAGGCGCCGGGGACGGCCCGCCGCCCGTCAGTTATTTGGCTAAATTGATCTTCTCCAAGCAGGAGAATTTTCTTTTCAATTGTGGCACAGTAATCGGGTGCGATTCATCGTGGCAATGGTTGCTGCGTTGTTCGGCGCCGGCTTGCTGACAGCGCCGCCATCCTCGGCCGGGCCGACCGTCTGCGACTACCCCGCCTGCACCCCGGGCATCATGCCGCATCAGGTTTTGGGTGCGCCGTGTGACAACACCACCTACTACGCCTTTGGTGTCACCGACTATTACGTTTCCTGGGCGTCGGAGCCCGGACGGCTGATGTTCTGCGGCTCGCCGAGGAGATACCAGCCGCGCTGGTTCCGGTCGCCTCCCATGGCGGGAATCAAAGAAGAAGGCGCCTCGTGCGAGAACTACCAGAACTACGTCGCGCAGGCACCCGACGGTCTGTTCCTGATCTGCTTTGCCCACGACGGCGTAATGACCTGGATTCGCGCCGACACGTAGCGAGACCGGGCCGGACCGGTCAGCGGGTCGCTTAGTTTCGATAGGCCTTGCGGGCCAAGCGTTTAGCCCACTGGCGCGACCGCGTCCGCGGTCGTGAACGTGAGGTGCAGTTCCCTCAAACCGCGCAGGATGTACGTCGGCTCGTACTCGTAGCGGCGGCCGTCGGCCGGCCCGTGCGCAGATTCGTCGATTTCGATGTGGGGCATCCGGTCCAGGATGCGCTCGATCGAGACACGGCCCTCCACTCGGGCGAGCGGTCCGCCGGGGCACGAGTGCACGCCGCGGGCAAAGGCCATGTGCTCGCGGACATTCTTGCGGTCGATTTGGAACTCGTGCGGGTTTTCGAAGCGGCGCGGATCCCGATTGGCGGCGCCGGGTAGCACCATCACGACCGTGCCGGCGGGGATGTCGACACCACCAATGGTGGTGGGCCGCACGGTCAGTCGCGAGTCGCTCTTGACGGGGCTGTCCATGCGCAGCGATTCCTCGATGAACCCGGGAATCAGGCTGCGGTCGTCGCGCAGTCGTTGCTGAATGTCGGGCCGGTCACCGATCACCTGCAGCGCCGCGCTGAGCAGCTTGGCCGTCGTCTCCTGGCCCGCGGCGAAAAGGAAGGTGGCCGAGCGGACCACCTCGATGACCGGCGGCGTCGATCCGTCCGGATACAGCGCCGCCGCAAGCGAAGTCAGCACGTCGTTGCGCGGCTCGCGGCGGCGGTCCTCGATGTAGTTGCAGAACTTGTCGTCGAGCCACTCCAGCGGGTTGATGCCGACCGACTCGTGGTCCAGGGCGCCGACGTGCGCCTCGGGGCGGTCGGCACCAAGCACAACCCGGAATTCCTTGTGGTCCTCCTCAGGGACACCGAGCAGGTCGGCGATCACCAAAGTGGCGAAGGGCTTGGAGTATTCGGCGATGAACTCGCACTTGCCGTTGTGCAGGAACTCGTCGAGCTGACGGTCCGCGAGGCTCCACATGAACTCCTCGTTGTGCTTCAGCCGGCTCGGGGTCAGCAGCTTCGCCAGCACCGAGCGGGCCTTGGTGTGGTCCGGAGGGTCCATGGTGACCATGTGCTCGTTCATCGGAAAGTAACTGCGGTGCTCGTTGATCTGGGCGCTGATGTCGTCGCCCTCGGGCGTGAACGGCAGCGGCGGGAACGGTCCGCCGAGCGCGACGATGTTCGAGAAGATGTCGGGATTCTTGTAGACCTCGGTGGCTTCGTCGTAGCCGGTGACCGCGACGACGCCGTGATGCGGCAGGCGCAGCACCGGGTTCTGCGCGCGCAGGTAGTCGAAGTACGGGTGCGGATCTGGGACCAGAGACGGATCGGTGAAGAAGTCGATCGACTCAAAACTGCTCATCGGAATGCGTCTCCTGGCTGGGTTTATCGGTGCGATCGGTGGCAAGCGCTATCGCCGCCCCGATCGCGAGATCCAAAATGTGCTGAGCACCTGCTTAGCATGACGGTATTGTCGTGGTCAAGGTCACGAGGTCGGTCAGGGTTACGATCGGCTTCGAGATCGAGACTATCGGCACGCGAACGCAGAGAGTACGGAGCCAAGCCATGACAACGCCGCGAAGGATCGGGGCGCCGGAGGCAAAGAACCGCGCCCTGCTGCTCGACGCGGCCGAGGAGTTGATGCTCGAAGAGGGCTACGCCGCAGTCACTTCCCGCCGGCTGGCCAGTAAGGCCGGTTTGAAACCGCAACTGGTGCACTACTACTTCCGCACCATGGAGGAGCTGTTCCTCGAGGTTTTCCGCCGCCGCGCCGAAGAAGGCCTGCAGATTCAAGCGCACGCACTGAATTCGCCGCAGCCGTTGTGGGCGCTGTGGCGGTTCGGCACCGATCCCGCGTTCACCCGGATCTCCATGGAATTCATGGCGCTGGCGAATCACCGCAAGGAGATGCGCGCCGAAATCGCTTACTACGCCGAGCGTTTCCGCGAGGAGCAGCGTCAAGCCGTGACGGCCGCGTTGGAGCGGTACGCCCCGAAAGTCAAGGCGGACAACCTCGAAATGCCGCCCGTGGTGTGGGCGGTACTGATGAGCAGCCTGTCCCGATTCCTGGTGCTCGAGCAGGCAGTTGGCATTTCCGGCGGGCACGCGGAAACGATGGAGTTGGTCGAGAGTTACCTGCGCCGCTTGGAAGGAGAGCCCCAACCGATTGAAGGGATCCCGCCGGCCTGGGTGGTTCACCAGTTGCGCAGCGAGCAAAGCACGCCTTTGGGGCCGTCCTTGGATACGACGACGGCTCCGTCCACCGCCAGTTCACAGTGAAGCCCCGGCGTGCCGGGCTCCGTGCCCGTGCTCGCCACGACCATCGCGTAAGCGTCGGGGTTCGACAGGTCCAGCTCGTAACTCCACGCCTTTGCCCGGCCCGAGATCGACATCAATGTGCGGCGTGAACGAGTAGGGGTTGTGGCTGTAGTCGGAAAACCTGGCCGGCTCATGGTCCAGGTAATAGATGTCGGTGTAGATCGGATTCTGTGCGGTGATGGTGTATTTCACGTGATGCATGACCGGGTCGTCAGCATGTGCGCGTCCAGCCGTCACGAGTAAACCGGTTATCGCGATCAACATCGCCGAAGCCATACCCAACGCTTTGTGCATGCCCGTCATGTCGCTCCTTTAGCCGCCTGCCGTGCACTGGCGGTGCGATTCATCACCTGCTCTGCGGCTCGCCAGTGTGCGTCGGCAACCCACAGCCGTGCAAAGGATGCTATCGCCTCATCAGGCGAAACACCGCTGATTACTCGCTTTATCTCGGAAGCCGGGCGGCGGGCCAACGACCTGGCCACCGCTCGCCAGCCGTCCTCAAACGAGGAGCGGGGCAACACCACATCCAGCAGGCCAATCCGCTCGGCCTCGGCTGCGTTGAGTTCGCGTCCACTCCCCGCCAGCAGCAGCGCCTTGCTTTTTCCGACCAGTGCGGCCAACCGCTCGGCGCCACCCCAGGCCGGCATGATTTCTAGCGCAACCTGATTGAAGGCGATCTTGATGTCGTCGGCGGCCACCCGGATGTCGGCGGCCACCGCGACCTCGGCGCCGCCGCCGTACGCATGGCCGTTGAGTACCGCGATCACCGGAGCTGGAAAGCCCGCCAGCTGGTCGCAGATCGTCCGCATGCGTTTCGCCATCGCCGCGGCATCCTCTTCGGTCCGCAGTGCGCTCAGTTCCTTGAGGTCACCGCCGGAGACGAAGGCGCGATCGCCGGCGCCCTTGATGGCCAGGGCCTGGGCACCGGCTGCCGCGTGTATTGCTTGTTCCAGCTGATCCATGGTGTCGAGCGAGATGGCATTGCGAGCGTGCGGGCGATCGATGGTGAGCACCGCCAACCCGTCTTCGAACTCGAGGTCGACCACGTACTACCGGCTCCTTGCACCACTCCGATAACGAAATGCCGATATTGGCATTCTCATTGCGGGAGAATAACATCATCGCAGCGGGCCCAGGAGTTCGAGCACCCAGGATTGAGGTGGCCACATGCCGAGACGAATTGGGGCTTCAGCTTCGGTAGCCGCCGCGGCACTGGCGATGTTCACGCTTGGCGCCTGCAGCTCAGGATCGCAAGCCGCCAGCAGTGCCTCGGTGACTGTCGATGGCACCGCCACCACGATTCACGTCGTCAAATGTTCGCAGTTGGACTGGTACAAGACGATCGACATCGGCGGCGAATTGGCGGGGGCCACTGTCAGCATCGACGCGCGAGGCCAGCAGGCCACGGCGACCGCGGTCCGCATCCGGAATGTCGGCGGCTTTACCGGCCTGTACTCACTGGGCGGCAACGGCGACGCCAACATGAGCTTCAGCGGCGACAGATACACCATCACCGGCACCGCGAACGGCTACAAGACCGACAAGCCGAACGAACCCGCTTCCGCGGCGTTCAAAATCAGCACCACGTGTTGACCATGCGCTGACGCCGGCTTCGATGCGACCCAGGCCACACATGGGCACGTTGCGGTCGGCCGCCGAAGAGAATAGTATTCTCGCAAATCAAGAAGGAGGATTCCATGGGCCAGTTGTCGCACCGGGAGGACGTCCCGTTCCCGATCTTTGACGCGGATAACCATCTCTACGAGCCGCCGGAGGCGCTGACCAAGTACCTGCCCAAGGCGTACAAGGACTACGTCCAGTACGTGCAGATCAACGGGCGCACCAAGATCGCGATCCGCGGGCATATCAGCAACTACATCCCGAACCCGACCTTCGAGGTCGTCGCCCGGCCGGGCGCCTGGGAGGAGTACTTCAAGTTCGGCAACCCGGACGGCAAGAGCAAGCGCGAGCTGTTCGGCGAGCCGATGCGCGCGATCCCGGCTTTCTTCGAGCCCGGCCCTCGCCTGGAGAAGATGAACGAGCTGGGCCTGGACCGCACCCTGATGTTCCCGACGCTGGCCAGCCTGCTCGAGGAGCGGCTGCGCGATGACCCGGTCGCCATCCACGTCCTGGTCCATGCGCTGAACGAGTGGCTCGACGACGTCTGGGGCTTCAACTACGAGAACCGGATCTTCACCACCCCGGTGATCACCCTGCCGATCGTGGAGAAGGCGATCGAGGAGCTGGAGTGGGTGGTCAAGCGCGGCGCCCGCTGCATCCTGGTCCGCCCGGCACCAGTCCCCGGCTTCCGGGGCCCGCGGTCGTTCGCGACGCCCGAGTTCGACCCGTTCTGGGAGCGGGTCGTCGAGCATGACCTGCTGGTCGGCATGCACTCCAGCGACAGTGGCTACTCGCGGTACACCTCCGAATGGGACGGTGCCGAGCAGGAGATGCTGCCGTTCCAGACCAACGCGATGGGCATCCTCAACGAGTGGCGGCCGATCCAGGACGCAGTGGGGTCGTGGGTGATTCACGGCGCGCTCTACCGGCACCCGAAGCTGAAGGTGGCGATCGTCGAGGCCGGTTCGAAGTGGATGACCCCGCTGCTGGACGGCCTGGCCGAGGTCTTCCGGAAGGCCCCGGAAGTTTTCCCGAGCGACCCGGTCGAGATGGTCAAGAACCGCATCCACGTCAGCCCGTTCTTCGAGGACGGCATCGACGATCTGGTCAAGCTCGTCGGTGTAAGTCAGGTGTTGTACGGCTCGGACTGGCCGCACCCGGAAGGGCTGGCGGAGCCGACGTTCTACGTCAACGCGCTGTCGCACCTGCCCGTTGAGGATCAGGCGAAGATCATGGGCGGCAACCTCGGTCGACTCGTCACGGTGTGACGCAGCCCGTTCCCGGCTGGTGACGATGCAGAGCGCGAAGCGCGATGAGGAGGAGCCGGCCAATCTGCCGTGGCAGACCATCCCCGAGATGGTCTCGAGCGCGGCGGACCGCTTCGGCGACGCGGAAGCTGTTGTCGACGGTCCGCTGCGCTTCACTTTCGCCCAGATTGTTGAGCGAATACGTTGTGCCGCAGGCGCATTCGCTAACCTTGGGATCGATAAGGGTGAACGAGTAGCCATTTGGGCGCCGAACTCGGCGGAGTGGATCATCGCCGCCTTCGGACTGCTCACCGCGGGCGGCGTGCTGGTGCCGGTTAACACCCGATTCAAGACCGAGGAAGCGGGCGACGTCATCGCGCGCAGCGGCGCCAAGGCCGTCTTGGTCCACAAAGGATTCCTCGGCCAGGATTACGTCGCGCCCGCGGGGACACCGGTCATCGACCTGAAATCGGACTTCCTTTCCAGCGGTTCACCATTCGCGCGGGAAGTGAACGGCGGCGACATCTCGGACATCATCTTCACCTCGGGCACCACCGGGCGTCCGAAGGGTGCGATGATGAATCATCGCCAGACGCTGCGCATGTACGAGGAGTGGGCGACGCTTGCGGATCTGCGCGAAGGCGACCGCTACCTACAGATCAATCCGTATTTCCACACATTCGGGTTGAAGGCAGGACTCATCACGTCCTTCCTGCGCGGCGCGACGATGCTGCCGGTCGCGGTGTTCGATATCGACACGGCGGTGGAACTCATTGAACGCGAACGCATCACGATGCTGCCCGGCCCGCCGACGCTGTATCACTCGCTGCTGACGGTGGCGGACAAGTCCAAGCTGTCGACGTTGCGGGCGGGCGTGACCGGCGCCGCCGATATTCCCGTCGAACTGGTCCGCCGCATCCACGGCGAGCTGCCCTTCCAGACGCTGATGACCGGTTACGGGCTCACCGAGGCAGGCAACGTCACCCTTTCGTTGCCCGGCGATTCCTTCGAGGACGTCGCCACTACCGCGGGCGTGCCCTGCGACGGCGTCGAGGTGCGCATCGCCGACGACGGCGAGGTTCTGGTCCGCGGCTACGGCGTGATGCAGGGCTATCTCGACGATCCGGAAGCCACCGCGGAAGCGATTGACGGCGACGGGTGGCTGCACACCGGAGATCTGGGGAACTTCACCGAGACCGGACGCCTGCGCATCGTCGGCCGCAAAAAGGACATGTTCATCGTGGGCGGCTTCAACGCCTACCCGGCCGAGATCGAGGGCTTTCTGCTCAGCCACCCGGCCGTCGCGCAGGCGGCGGTCATCGGCGTCCCCGACGAGCGGCTCGGCCAAGTGGGCAAGGCGTTCATCGTGAGCTCGCCGGAATACCAAGGACCCATTGACGCCGACGAACTGATCGCATGGTGCCGGGATCGGATGGCCGGCTTCAAGGTGCCGCGCACGGTGCAGTTTCTGGACGCGCTCCCGCTCAACGCCACCGGCAAGGTGGTCAAAACTCTGCTGCGCTGACTCTATGCTCGACGACGAGGCGACAAAAACCGACTTGGGAACGGACGGAGTGGGGTACTGGTCACGATGACCAACGACATTCACTCGATGGTGATCGCATCGGACTATCGTGTCCCGGATCCGACCCGGGTGTGGCCGCTGCTCGAACGCAACAAAGCGGCCCTGGCCGACATCGGGGCCCACCATGTTCTGGTCTACACGTCGACGCACGACCACGGCCGCGTGCTGGTGATGATCGGGGTGCACAGCCGTGAGCCGATCGTGGAGCTGCTGCGCTCGCGGGTTTTCTTCGACTGGTTCGATGCCGCCGGCGTCGAAGACATTCCCGCAGTATTCGCCGGCGAGATCATCGACCGCTTCGTCGCGGAGCCGCAGCCGCAATCACAGGCGCCTGGCGTCGTGGTCGCCGCCATCGCTTCCGTCGACGACGCGTCGAGCCTCATCGCGGAGGTGCGCCGCGCAAGTGGCAGGTTCGCCGCGGCAGGTGTCCGAAAGATGTGGATTTTCCAGGCTTTCGACGACGAGCGGGAAGTGCTCATCTTGTCGGAGTTCTCCGACGAGGAAGCCGCCAGGCACTGGATTGACCATCCCGACGCGGCCGCCCAGTGGATGAGCAGAGTCGGAGCGGGCGCCTATCCGCCACTGTTCGTCGGCCGCATGTTCGACATGATGCGCGTCGAGCAGGACTGAGCGGTTCGCTCGATGTGGGTGTGCCTGTGCAACGGAATCACCAGCCACATGGTGGGTGAGGCCGTCGCGGCCGGCGCATCGACGACCAAGGACGTCGCCCAGGCCTGCGGAGCGGGCGCCGACTGCGGGCGCTGCCGCCGCACGATTCGGGCGATCATTACTCAGGATCGATCAGCGCGTTCCGTTTAGGGCGGCGGGGCCATGGGCCCGACGAGTTGGGCCAGCAGCGGCGGGATCTCGAGGCGTGGCAAGACCACCTCGACGAACACCATGCGGTCCTGATGCTCTGCGGCTGCGGTGAAGGCGTCGTCGAGCTCGCCGTAGGTCTCGGCCCGGAACGCCAGATGATTGGCCACTCCCAGCGCACTGGGGACCTCGGTCCAGCGCCAGCCGACAATGTCGTTGTAGGGCGCCGTCTTTCCGTGGATTGCGCGTTCGACGGTGTAACCATCGTTGTTGACCACCACGATGACAGGCGACAACCCCTCGCGGAAGAAGGTGCCCAGTTCCTGCACGGTCAATTGCGCCGCGCCGTCGCCGATCAGCAACACCGTCCTGCGGTCGGGGTGCGCCACTGCGGCCCCAACCGCCGCCGGCAGCGTGTAACCGATTGAGCCCCACAACGGTTGACCGATAAAGGTGACGCCGTTGGGCAGCCGGTGATCCGCCATGCCGTAGAACGAGGTGCCCTGGTCGGCCAGCACCACGTTGCCGGGAGTGAGGGCCGCGCACAGCCGGTTCCACACCACCTCCTGAGTGAGCGGCTGGTCTCGGGCCGGTGTTTGGACGGGTGGGCTATCTGCCGGCGACGACACGGGCGGTGACTGTATCCCACGCTGTTTCAAGATGCCGGCCAGCGCCTCTAGGGCCGCGCCCATTTCCAGCGGCGCGAACACCTCACCGGCCACACTGCTTTGATACTGGGCGACATCGATGGTTCGGGCCGGATCGATCCGCTGGCTGAAGAAGCCGCTGACCATGTCGGTGAACACCACCCCGGCGGTCACCAGCACGGGCGCGTCTTCGATCGCGGTGCGGACCCGCTCGGCGCTGGCCGCCCCGGCGTAGATCCCCAGGAAGGAGGGGGAGCTCTCGTCGAGCAGGCTCTTGCCCCACATCAGCGTGGCGTGTGGCACCACGTCGGCCGCCAGCAGATCCTCGAGCTCTTTGACCGCCTGCAAGCGATGCACCAACAAGTCGGCGAGCACCGTCAATTGATGATCACCGATCAGTGCGGCGGCGGCTTCGATGAACATCGCAAGCGCGCGTGGGCTGGTGCCGCCGGTGTAGCGCGGCAACGGGGTCGTGGGGGCTTCGGTGGGGAAGCGCGCCACGTCGCTGGACAGCAGTAGGTATCCGGGCAGCTTGTGCTCGCGCACCTCAGACAGCACCCGGTCGATTTCTCGGCAGGCGGTTGCCGGCATGAGATTGGCTTGCGCGCAGGTGATTTCGCGGCTGATCCGAAGGAAGTGCTCGAAGTCGCCGTCGCCGAGCGAGTGGTGCAGCGCCCGGCGGGTGCCCTGCGCGTCTTTGGTGGGGCCGCCGACGATGTGCACGACAGGCACGTGCTCGGCGTAGCTGCCGGCGATGGCATTGGTTGCCGAGAGTTCTCCGACGCCGAATGTGGTTACCACAGCTGACATTCCGCGCAACCGGCCGTAGCCGTCGGCGGCGTAGCCGGCGTTCAGCTCGTTGGCGCTCCCGACCCACCGAATCCTCGGGTGGGCGATGATGTGGTCGAGGAATTCCAGGTTGTAGTCGCCGGGAACACCGAAGATCTCGGAGACGCCGAGTTCGGCGAGACGGTCCAGCAGATAGTCACCAACGGTGTACGCGGGATCAGGCGAGGGATCGGTCACGAAGACGACGGTACGCTTGGTCAAAACCTCTCCCGGCCGGACGCCGATTGGCCTATCGTGCGGGCCATGGCAATCAAAGAAACCCGCGAGATCGTCATCGAAGCCAGCGCCGACGAGATACTGGACGTCATCGCCGATTTCGAGGCGATGCCGGAATGGTCGGGACCGCACCAGAGCGCCGAGATCCTCGAGACCGGAGACGACGGCCGGCCCAGCCAAGTGAAGATGAAGGTCAAAACGGCGGGCATCACCGACGAACAGGTGGTGGCCTACACGTGGAAGGGCAACGAGGTGAACTGGGCGCTGGTCAGTTCCGCCCAGCAGAAATCGCAGGACGGTAAATATGTTCTGGTGCCCAAGGGTGACAACGAGACGCTAGTCAAGTTCGAGGTCACCGTCGATCCGAATGTTCCGCTGCCCGGCTTCGTGCTTAAGCGGGCTGTCAAGGGCTCGATGGATGCCGCGACCGGGGAACTGCGCAAGCGGGTGCTGCAGGTGAAGGGTAAGTAGCAGCCCGTGGCCGGCGCGGGTCCCCTGGCCGGGGTGCGGGTCGTCGAGCTCGGCGGCATCGGACCCGGACCACACGCGGGAATGGTGCTTGCCGATCTGGGCGCCGACGTGGTGCGGGTGCGGCGCCCCGGCGTGGCGATCGCGAGCGCGGCGGAGCCGGGCGAAGCGGGTCGCCACCGAGCAGGCGGGCTGCAGATGCCGGCCGAGGCGCGCGACCTGCTGCACCGTGGCAAGCGGATCGTCGACCTGGACGTCAAGACCCAGCCGGGGACGCTGCTGGAGCTGGCCGCCAAGGCCGATGTGCTGCTCGACTGTTTCCGGCCCGGCACCTGCGAGCGGCTCGGCATCGGGCCCGCCGACTGCGCAGCGGTCAACCCGCGGCTGATCTTCGCGCGGATCACCGGCTGGGGGCAGGACGGGCCGCTGGCCTCGACCGCCGGTCATGACATCAACTACTTGTCGCAGACCGGCGCGCTCTCCGCGCTGGGGTACCGCGACCGCCCGCCGATGCCGCCGCTGAACCTGGTCGCCGACTTCGGCGGCGGCTCGATGCTGGTGTTGCTCGGCATCGTGGCCGCGCTGTACGAGCGGGAGCGCTCCGGTGAGGGCCAGGTGATCGACGCGGCGATGGTCGACGGGGTCAGCGTGCTGGCCCAGGTGATGTGGACCATGAAAGGGATCGGCAGGCTGCGCGATGAACGCGAGTCGTTCCTACTCGACGGTGGCGCCCCGTTCTACCGGTGCTATGAGACCTCCGATGGCAAGTACATGGCCGTCGGCGCGATCGAGCCGCAGTTCTTCGCCGAGCTGCTGGCCGGGCTCGGCCTGTCCGCCGCCGATGTGCCGAACCAGCTTGACCGCGAGTCTTACCCGCGGATGCATTACCTCTTCACCGAGCGATTCGCCAGCCGGACCCGTGCCGAGTGGACGCAGATTTTCGCCGGCACCGACGCGTGCGTCACTCCGGTGTTGACGTGGGCCGAGGCCGCCACCAACGACCATCTGAACGCACGGTCGACGGTGATCACGGCGCACGGCGTCGAGCAGGCCGCGCCCGCTCCGCGGTTCTCCCGAACGCCCGCCGGACCCGTCGGACCGCCGCCGGCAACCACCACACCGATCAGCGAAATCGGCTGGTAACAAACTATTTGCGCGAACACGGCACGCGAGCGGAGCCGCAGGGCTAGCTTGGGATGAGTGGCTGTACAAGCATCGCGTGAGGTTGTCATCGATGCGCCGCCGGAAGTGATCATGGAGGCGCTAGGGGACGTTGGCGTCATCTCCGAGTGGTCGCCACTGCACAAGAAAGTTGAAGTGCTCGACCGCTATCCGGACGGCCGGCCCCACCACGTCAAGGCCACGATCAAGATTATGGGCCTGGTGGACAACGAGATCCTGGAATACCACTGGGGCCCGGACTGGGTGGTGTACGACGCGAAAGAGACGTTCCGGCAGCGTGGTCAGCACATCGAGTACCGGGTTCATCCTGAGGGTGTCGATAAGAGCCGAGTGCATTTCGATGTCACGGTCGAACCGGCCGGGCCGGTTCCGGCCTTCATCGTGAAGCGTGCGACCAAGATGGTGTTGGACGCCGCCACCGAGGGGTTGCGTGCGTGGGTCGCGAACAATGCGTTTGCCGGCCGTGGGGAGGACTGATCGTTTGTTGAGTGCACCTTTTTCATAGTGGCCGTACAAGCATCGCAGGAAATCGTCATCGATGCGCCGAGGGATGTAATCCTCGACGCGCTCGCCGACATGGACACCGTGCCGTCGTGGTCTGCGGTCCACAAAAAGGCCAAAGTCGTCGACACTTATCCCGACGGGCGGCCGCACCACGTGAAGGTGTCGATCAGGGTGATGGGCATATTCGACACGCAGCTGCTTGAGTACCACTGGGGGCCGGACTGGATGGTGTGGGATGCCAAAAAGACCATCCACCAACACGGTCAGCACGGGGAGTACAACCTGACCCGCGAGGGTGACGACAAGACCCGAGTACGGTTCACTATCACCGTCGAGCCGTCAGCGCCGCTGCCCGAATTCGTGATCAGCCGGGCCCGCAAGAAGATTCTGTACGCCGCGTTGGAAGGCCTGCGCCGGCGGGTTATGGGCACTGAAGGCCCGCCCTCGGCTACCTAGCCGGTCGTTCACGGTGCACGGACGCCACCCAGCCGCCTGATCGCCTCGTCGAGGGTTTCGTCGCGTTTGCAGAAGGTGAAGCGCACCAAGTGATTCCACACGTCCGCGTGCGGTGCTGACGGATCGCAGAACGCTGACATCGGGATGGCCGCCACCCCGACCTTCTCGGGCAGCGCCGCACAAAACGCCGTGCTGTCGTGGTAGCCCAGTGGACGCGGATCGGCGCACAGAAAGTACGTGCCGTGGCTGTCGTGCACCGCGAAGCCGATATCGGTCAGCCCTTTTGCGAGCCGGTCGCGGCGAGCCTGCAGACTGTCCCGCAACGTGTCGACCCACGCGTCCTGGGTGTCCAGCGCCAGCGCGACCGCCGGTTGAAATGGAGCACCCCCGACGTAACTCAGATATTGCTTGGCCGCGCGTACCCCGGCAATGAGTTCGGCTGGGCCGCAAGCCCATCCGATTTTCCAGCCGGTGCAATTGAACATTTTCGCCGCGCTGGAGATGGTGACCGTGCGATCGGCCATGCCGTCGAACCCGGCCAGCGGTAGGTGCTGACGATCGTCGTACACCAGATGCTCATAGACCTCATCGGTGATCACTAAAAGGTCTGCAGCTGAGGCAATTTCAGCGATGGCCTGCAGTTCCGCCCGGGTGAGCACGGTGCCGGTCGGGTTGTGGGGGGAGTTCACGATCAGCGCCTTCGTGCGCGGGGTCACCGCCTTGCGCAACGCGTCGGTGTCGAGCGCGAAGCCGCGACCGTCGGGGACCAAAGGCACGGCGACCCGGTGTGCGCCGGCCATCGCGACCACCGGCGAGTAGGAGTCATAGAACGGTTCGATGAGCAGCACCTCGGAGCCGGGTTCGACCAAGCCGAGCACCGCCGAGGCGATGGCCTCGGTAGCCCCGACCGTCACCAGCACCTCGGCGTCGGGGTCATATTCGATTCCGTAGCGGCGATTGCGCTGGGCGGCGACGGCCTGGCGCAGCGGCGCGATACCCAACCCCGGCGGGTATTGGTTGACGCCGTCGGCGATGGCTGCCTGGGCGGCCTTGAGCATTTCCGGCGGCCCGTCCTCGTCGGGGAAGCCCTGCCCGAGATTCACCGCACCGATGCGCGCCGCCAGTGCGGACATCTCGGCGAACACCGTGGTCGCGTAGGGCTGCAGCCGCGACACCGTCATGGTGGTCGAGCTTAAAGGTCCGGCGTCAGTGGGTGACGGGCCTGTACCCATCGCCAAGAGCTGGGTTTTTGTGGTATTTGTGATCATGCGGTTTATCCATGTCGGTGCGGCTATCGGTGTCCTGCTCGTTGCCCCGGTTGTGCTGAGCGGGGCGTCATCTGCCGACACTGAAAGTGGCATCGACGGTTACGTTCGTTGCATAGGCGGCGACGCGAAACCGCCGCCGCTGGGGGTGGATGCGGATGTTTGGTTTCCAAGCGTTCACGTGATCGCGACAGATTTCGATGGTGCCGTTCCCCCCGCCCAAATAGTTCAGATTTTGGAAGGTATGGGAGTCGCGCCGAACGACGCCGTCAAACGCGTGCAGTGTTTTGTGGCTAACCAACCGCGCGGACTGGGGCATTGACGGGCAGGTTTTTTGCTCTGCACAAACTAACCAAATGCCAGCTGCCTCCGGGTTGCTGACCAGCATTAATATTCCCAACCAACAGGTTGGCCGGGGAGTTTGTTAGGGTTCCTGTATCCCCCATTTCTATGGAACAGGAATCGACATGTCCGAAGAAGCCTTCATTTACGAGGCCATCCGCACGCCGCGCGGCAAGCAACGCAACGGCGCGCTGAACGAAGTCAAGCCACTGAACCTGGTCGTCGGCCTGATCGAGGAGCTGCGCAAGCGTAACCCCGACCTCGACGAGAACCTGATCAGCGACGTCATCCTGGGCTGCGTCTCACCCGTGGGTGACCAGGGCGGCGACATCGCCCGCGCCGCGGTGCTGGCCTCCGGCATGCCCGTCACCGCCGGCGGTGTGCAGCTCAACCGGTTCTGCGCGTCGGGTCTCGAGGCCGTCAACACGGCCGCCCAGAAGGTGCGTTCCGGCTGGGACGACCTGGTGTTGGCCGGCGGCGTGGAGTCGATGAGCCGGGTGCCGATGGGATCCGACGGCGGCGCGATGGGCCTCGACCCGGCCACCAACTACGACGTGATGTTCGTCCCCCAGGGCATCGGCGCCGACCTGATCGCCACCATCGAGGGTTTCTCCCGCGACGACGTCGACAACTACGCGCTGCGCAGCCAGGCGAAGGCCGCCGAGGCATGGTCGGGCGGCTACTTCGCCAAGTCCGTGGTGCCGGTCCGCGACCAGAACGGTCTGCTGATCCTCGACCACGACGAGCACATGCGGCCCGACACCACCAAGGAGGGTCTGGCCAAGCTGAAGCCGGCCTTCGAGGGCCTGGCCGCGATGGGCGGCTTCGACGACGTCGCGCTGCAGAAGTACCACTGGATCGAGAAGATCGAGCACGTACACACCGGCGGCAACAGCTCGGGCATTGTCGACGGCGCGGCGCTGGTCATGATCGGTTCCGAGGCCGCCGGCAAGTCTCAGTCCCTGACGCCGCGGGCGCGCATCGTCGCCACTGCCACCAGCGGGGCGGACCCGGTGATCATGCTGACCGGGCCCACGCCGGCCACCAAGAAGGTGCTGGACCGCGCCGGACTGACCGTCGACGACATCGACCTGTTCGAGCTCAACGAGGCGTTCGCCTCGGTGGTGCTGAAGTTCCAGAAGGACCTGGACATCCCCGACGAGAAGCTCAACGTCAACGGTGGCGCCATCGCGATGGGCCACCCGTTGGGTGCCACCGGCGCCATGATCCTCGGGACCATGGTCGACGAATTGGAGCGCCGTAACGCCCGGCGTGCGCTCGTGACGCTGTGTATCGGCGGCGGCATGGGCGTCGCGACGATCATCGAGAGGGTTTAAGCACATGGCCGACAACACGATTCAGTGGGATAAGGATGCCGACGGCATCGTCACACTGACCTTGGACGACCCGTCGGGGTCCGCCAACGTAATGAACGAGGCTTACATCGAGTCGATGGGCAAGGCTGTCGATCGCCTTGTCGCCGAGAAGGATTCGATCACCGGCGTGGTGATCACCAGCGCAAAGAAGACCTTCTTCGCCGGCGGCGACCTCAAGAGCATGATCAGCATCGGCCCGGATGACGCCGGGCAGGCGTTCGATCTGGTCGAGCGGGTGAAGAAGGATCTGCGCACGCTGGAGACCTTGGGCAAACCGGCGGTGGCGGCACTCAACGGTGCCGCGCTCGGCGGCGGCTTGGAGATCGCGCTCGCCTGTCACCACCGCATAGCGGCCGACGTGAAGGGTTCGCAGTTCGGATTCCCCGAGGTGACGTTGGGCCTGCTGCCGGGCGCCGGTGGGGTAACCCGCAGTGTGCGAATGTTGGGCATTCAGAACGCTTTTGTCACCGTCTTGTCACAGGGGACTCGCTTCAAGCCGGCCAAGGCCAAGGAGATCGGACTGGTCGACGAGGTTCTGCCTACGGTCGAGGAGTTGGTCCCAGCCGCCAAGGCGTGGATCAAGGCCAACCCGGATTCCCATGAACAACCTTGGGACAAAAAGGGTTACAAGATGCCGGGCGGCACTCCTTCCTCGCCCGGACTCGCGGCAATCCTGCCGTCGTTCCCGGCGCTGCTGCGCAAGCAGCTCAAGGGTGCGCCGATGCCGGCACCGAAGGCCATCCTGGCCGCCGCGGTCGAGGGGGCGCAGGTCGACTTCGACACCGCCAGCCGCATCGAGAGCCGTTACTTCGCACAGTTGGTCACCGGCCAGACCGCCAAGAACATGATCCAGGCGTTCTTCTTCGACCTGCAGACCATCAACGGTGGCGGCTCGCGGCCCGACGGCATCGAGCAGGTCAAGATCAACAAGATCGGCGTGCTCGGTGCGGGCATGATGGGCGCCGGCATCGCCTACGTCTCGGCCAAGGCCGGTTACGACGTGGTGCTCAAGGACGTCACCCTGGAGGCCGCGCAGAAGGGCAAGGGCTACTCCGAGAAGCTGGAGGCCAAGGCGCTGGAGAAGGGCCGGACTACCGAGGAGAAGTCTGCGGAGCTGTTGGGCCGGATCACCCCGACCGCCGACCCCGCTGACTTGAAGGGTGTCGACTTCGTCATCGAGGCGGTGTTCGAGAACCAGGACCTCAAGCACAAGGTGTTCCAGGAGATCGAAGACGTCGTCGAGCCCAACGCCGTGCTGGGCTCCAACACCTCCACGCTGCCGATTACCGGGCTGGCCACCGGCGTCAAACGCCAGGAGGACTTCATCGGGATCCACTTCTTCTCGCCGGTCGACAAGATGCCGCTGGTGGAAATCATCAAGGGCGAGAAGACATCCGACGAGGCGCTGGCCCGGGTCTTCGACTACACGCTGGCCATCGGCAAGACCCCGATCGTGGTCAACGACAGCCGCGGCTTCTTCACCTCCCGCGTGATCGGCACCTTCGTCAACGAGGCGCTGGCGATGCTCGGCGAGGGCGTGGAGCCGGCCAGCATCGAGCAGGCCGGTTCGCAGGCCGGCTACCCGGCGCCGCCGTTGCAGCTGTCCGACGAACTCAACTTGGAGCTGATGCACAAGATCGCCCTCGCCACCCGCAAGGGCGTCGAGGACGCCGGCGGTACCTATGAGCCGCACCCGGCAGAAGCCGTGGTGGAGAAGATGATCGAGCTGGGACGGTCCGGGCGTTTGAAGGGTGCCGGGTTCTACGAGTACCCCGAGGGCAAGCGCAGCGGTCTGTGGCCGGGGCTGCGCGAGGCGTTCAAGTCCGGCGCGTCGGAGCCGCCGCTGCAGGACATGATCGACCGGATGCTGTTCGCCGAGGCGCTGGAGACGCAGAAGTGCCTCGACGAGGGCGTGTTGACGTCGACGGCCGATGCCAACATCGGCTCGATCATGGGTATCGGGTTCCCGCCGTGGACCGGCGGCAGCGCGCAGTTCATCGTCGGCTACTCCGGTCCGGGTGGCACCGGCAAAGAAGCCTTCGTGGCGCGGGCCCGCGAGCTGGCCGCCAAGTACGGCGACCGTTTCCTGCCGCCGGACTCGCTGACCTAACGGCTCCCGCGAGCAGTCGCAAAGGTCCCCGAAACAACGCGTTGTTTCGGGGACTTTTGCGACTGCTCGGCGCTCAGGGGCGACGCTGAAAGAGGTAATAACGCGTCGGGGTCTGCTCGCGGTCCAGCTCCTGCTCCTCGCCGGCGGACAACAGCGTCCAACCGGGCGAGAATCGTCGTTCCATCTCGGGGCGGTCGATGCCCCGCACGCCGAACCGCCCGCCGGGGATGAACGCGACGATCAACAGTCGCGCCTCCTGAGTCGCTACGGCGGTGACTTCGCGGACGTAGGCGTCGCGATCTCCGTCGCTCATGTTGTGCAGGCATCCGTTGTCGACGATCAACCCGAATTCTGCGCCGATGCCCACCTGACTTAGGTGCGTGACGTCGGCGCGGACGAAGTTGACCGAGACGCCCGCGGCGCGCGCCTTGTCGCGTGCCTTGTCGAGGGCCTTCGACACGAAGTCGACCGAGGTGACTTTCCAGCCGTGTTGCGCGAGGTAGATCGAGGTGTCTCCGGTGCCGCATCCGACTTCGAGGGCCGATCCCGCGGACAGCGCCGAGGTGTCGTCGGTGCCCTCGACCAGGTCGCGCAGACTGCGCGCGATCGGGTGGCCGTCCCATGGGGTGAACCCGATTCGGTAAAAGATTTGAAAGAGGGTGTGCCGAGAAGCCATAGCACCACGGTATGCCGCAAACGTGCTCAAGGCTCGTGTTGCCGAACGTTGCCGTCGGTGTACTCCTTGTAGTGCATCGAGTCGTAGAACCGCACGGTCTTGGTGTTCAGCTTCGCGACGGCTTTGGTCAGGCCCGCGGGCAGGATCGAGACCAGTTGTGCGCCACGGGTCAACGCCCAAACCCCGGCTCGTGAGTTCGGAATCAGCCCCTTGGCGATTCCCCGGGCCATGGTCCGGCTGCGTCGCACCGCATCACCCATCTCGGCCTCGTACGCGGCGAATGCCTTCGCGTAGTCGCCGTCGGCTTGCGCCAGCTCACCCGCCAGAATGTATGCGCCCAACACCGCGATGCTGGTGCTGCCGCCGACCGCGGGCCCCGGGCAGTAGCCGGCATCACCGACCAGTGTGACGCGCCCACGGGACCAGGTGTCCAGCTGCAACTGGGTGATCGAGTCGAAGTAGAACGTCGGTGTGCGGTCGAGCTCCTCGAGCCAGCCGTCCACCATCGCATGCCTGCCGGCAAACGCCGCACGCAGTAATTCCTTCTGCCGCAACACATCTCGATAGTGATAGTGAAGTTCTTCCTTGCTTTTGAACATGAACAACACCCGCGCGTCGTCCAACGGTTGGGCCGTGTAGATCCCCGCGAGGCGGCCGGCAGCGCCATGAACGACCATCTCCCCAACGGGCGCAAGTGATTTCGGCACGGATTGCACGGCCAGGTACCCGCCCAGGAAGCGGGTACGTCCGGCATCCTCGCCGAAGACCAACCGCCGAACGTTGGAGTGCAGGCCATCGGCACCGATCACCACGTCGAACTTGCGGGGCGACGCGTGTTCGAAGGTCACCTCGGCGTCGGCGGAGATGGCCGTGATCGAGTCGCCGAAGATGTACTCGACATCGTCGCGGCCGGCGTCGTAGTAGACCTCGCTGAGATCGTCTCGCATGATCTCCACGTGCCGGTCGGAGATGCCGCCGACGACCTTGGTGAGATCGACACGAACCGGCCGCGCTACCCCCTCGCGATAGAGCGTCAGCCTGTCGGTGCCGGTGGCGAGTGCCTCAATTTGCGGCAGCACGCCCATCTTCTCCGAGATCTCCATCGCCGGCCGGAACAGGTCGACGGCGTGACCACCGGTCTTTCGCAGCGCGGGTGCCCGCTCGACGACGGTCACGTCGAAACCGTGCCGGTTCAACCAGTACGCCAGTACCGGGCCCGCGACGCTGGCCCCTGAGATGAGGATCCGCATGACGACCTCCCTGACTTGAGGTTAGGTAAGCCTAACACATCACTTACCGACCGTTAAGTCAGTTACGCTCGTGAGGTGAGAAGACCCCGGTCGGGCACCAGAGAACGAATCCAGGAGGTGGCCCGGGACCTCTTTGCGCAACAGGGTGTCCAGCGCACGAGCCTGCAAGACATCGCCGACAGGCTGGGGATCACCAAAGCGGCGCTGTACTACCACTTCGCATCTCGGGAAGAGTTGGTGCGCAGCATCCTGGTGCCATTGATCGACGAGGGTGAGCAGTTCGTCACCGACCAGGAGAATTCGGGCTACACCAACGCCCGCCAATTGCTGGAGGGCTATTTCGACTTCCATTACCGGCACCGTCAGGACCTCATGCTGGTACTCGCCGAACTGACGATGCTGGCCGACCTCGGCCTGATCGACAAGGTGCTGGCGTGGCGAGATCGACTGGGCAAGTTGGTGTTCGGGCCGCAACCGACGCTGTCGCAGTCCACCCGTGCGGTAGTGGCGTTCGGTGGTTTGCAGGACTGCTGCCTGCAGTTTCCCGACACCCCCTACGAGGTGCTGCGCGCCACGTCGGTGGAGGCCGCGCTCGACGCGCTGGGTGTGTGAGCCCGGGTTACGTTCCCGCCCCGTTTGCAGTGCTCTGGTCCTGCGCGTTTTGTGTGAAGATGTCGCCGGAGCTCGGGTTGTTGTTGTCGTCGTCGTTGACGGTGACGACGTGACCGCCGTTGGCCGGTGCTGCGATCACGGCAGCGGGTTGCGCGGCGTTGAATAGCGCGAACGTCGCGACGGTGGCGGCCCCGGCGAATATCAGTTGCACGGCGGAGGTAACGCGCTTAGTTGTCATGCATCAGGAATATCGCCCGGTTCTAGCGGAAGGCTGGGCCCTTGTTATCGATCCGCTGTGAAGCGCCGGAGGGCAGCATGCGACGCGTAGTCATCCTCGGCCGCGGCGCCGCAGGGAAATCGACTCTGGCCCAGGCACTCTCGCGGAAGCTCGACCTTCCGGTCACTGAACTGGACGGTATCTTCTGGCAGCCGGGCCCGCGGCCCACGCCCGAACCGTACTGGACGGCGATCCAGCGCGGGCTGGTCGCCCGCGACCGCTGGATCATCGACGGCGATCTCGGCCAGTACGACACCGGCCTCGCCGTGCGGCTGCGCGCGGCCGACACGATCGTCGTGCTGGATTTCGGGCTCTGGCGGTGCGCGTGGCGGGCCGTGCGACGGTCGCGCGAGACCCGCGAATTCTGGAGTTGGGTTGTTCGTTACCGCCGAGACAGCCTGCCCGCCATCCGGCTGGCCATCGCGACGCACGCGCCAGATGCGACCGTGCATACGCTGCGCAACCCGCGTCAGGTGCGGCGGTTTCTCGAGCGGCTAGAGTCCTGGGCTATGCGCTTTGGTTTCTTCATTCCGCAGGGCTGGCGGATGGATCTGGTAGGCATCGAACCGGCGAAACATTGGGCTGCGATGCGCGATTTGGCGACCTACGCCGACGACGCCAGCGCGTGGGACTCGCTGTGGGTCTACGACCACTTCCACACCGTGCCGCTGCCCAGCGACGAAGCCACACACGAAGCATGGTCGCTGATGGCGGCCTACGCGGCGGTCACCTCCCGGATCAAGCTCGGCCAGATGTGCACCGCGATGAGCTACCGCAACCCGGTCTACCTGGCCAAGGTGGCGGCCACCTCGGACATCATCTCCGGCGGCCGGATCCAGATGGGTATCGGCGGCGGCTGGTACGAACACGAGTGGCGCGCCTACGGGTACGGCTTTCCGTCGGCCGGCGAGCGGCTGGGTCGGCTGGACGAGGGCGTGCAGATCATGCGGGACGCGTGGCGCGACGGCAAGGTTAGCTTCGACGGCAAGCACTACCAGGTCGACGGCGCCATTGTGGCGCCGAAGCCGTTGCAGGATAACGGTATTCCGTTCTGGATCGCCGGCGGCGGCGAGAAGGTGACGCTGCGCATCGCCGCGAAATATGCGCAGTACACCAACTTCACTCCGGCGCTGGACGAGTTCGCGCACAAGTCCGAGGTACTCGCTGAGCACTGCGGCAAGCTGGGGACCGACTTCGACGCGATCGTGCGCTCGGCCAACTTCACCGTGGTCGTCGGCACCTCGGACGCCGACGTCAAGGACCGCCAGCAGCGCATGCGCGAACGTCTTACCGGCCACATGCCTGACGCGCTGCTGGATTCGATGGTCGCCGCCAGCAGCGGCCCGGATTCGACGACGGGCACACCTGAACAGGTGGCCGAGCGGATCGGCAAAGTCCGCGATCTCGGGTGCGAATACGCAATCTGCTACTTCCCCGAGGCCGCCTACGACCGTTCCGGCATCGAGCTGTTCGAACGCGAAGTGATCCCCGCGCTGGGCTAGATATCGGTGGCGAGGTAGCGCGTCTTGACCGGAGGCGCGACCAATAGCGGGGGAAGCTCCGTCACCTTGCCTTCGCCCGCACGAAAAGCGCGATAGGCCTCGTCGTGTTCGATCGTGTCCCAGAGCTCGTAGATGATCCAGTGCGCTTCGTCATCTTCGTTGACAAGCACGTCGGTGCGGAGGTTCCCGTCGAACCCCCGGGTCACCTCCAGCGTCCGGCGCATGAGGTCGCGCCCCGCGGACACCGAGTCGGGCTTGAATCTGAGTTCGAGTATCACCGTGATCGGCATAGGGGGAACGATATCGGAACCTCTGCCGGAGGCGGGTGGGGCCGGTGTGACCGGTCGAGCAGTCGGCGTATCGCGATGAGAATGCGGTTTCCGCTTTTCTGGAATGCTGTTGTACGGTTTGGTCGAGCCCATTTACTTTTTCGGTGGAGGATCCCTCAATGCAGAAGGCAATCGATCCCAGCATCTCTACGTGGCCCGACGAGAACCCGCAGCTGATCGGCAGCCAATGCGGCGATTGTGGCGCCACCACCTTTCCCGTGCAGCAGCGCTGCCCGCGCTGTAGTGGCGGCGAGATGAGCCAATCATTGCTGCCCCGCCGAGGCACTCTGGTGGCGTGGACCACCCAGGGTTTCCCGCCCGGAGCTCCCTACGCCGGTCCCACCGGCAACGACTTCGTGCCCTTCGGAGTGGGCCTGGTCCAGCTCGGTGACGTGATCCGGGTCGAGGGCCGGCTGACCGAGAACGACCCGGCCAAGATCCAGTTCGGCCAGGAGGTCGAGCTGACCATGGTGCCGTTCACCACCGACGCAGACGGCAACGAGATCATCACCTTCGCGTTCCAGCCGGTTTAAATTGCGGCGACCCGCTTCGCCCGGCCCTGCCGCGCTCGCGATCGCCGCGCTACCAAGAGGAGTCTCGAAATGACCAACGATGTCGCCATCATCGGTGTGGGCCTGCACCCGTTCGGCAGGTTCGACAAGACCGCGATGCAGATGGGCGCCGAGGCGATCCAGTTCGCCCTCGACGACGCCGGAGTGGACTGGAAGGACATCCAGTTCGGCTTCGGCGGCAGCCACGAGGTGTCCAACCCCGATGCGGTCACCCGCTTGGTCGGGCTGACCGGCATCACGTTCACCAACGTCTTCAACGCCTGCGCCACCGCGGCCAGCGCGATTCAGCAGACCGCCGACACCATCCGGCTGGGTAAGTACGACATCGGCATCGCGATCGGCCTGGACAAGCACCCGCGCGGCGCGTTCACCGACGACCCCGCCAAGCTGGCGCTGCCGCAGTGGTATGCCCAAAACGGGCAGTTCGTCACCACCAAGTTCTTCGGCATGAAGGCCAACAAGTACCTGCACGACCACAACATCTCCCAGGAGACACTGGCGCGCGTCGCCAACAAGAATTTCCGTAATGGTGCACTGAACCCGAATGCGTTCCGCCGCAAAGAGATTTCCGTCGACGAGATCCTCAACTCGACGGTGCTCAACTACCCGCTGAGGCAGTACATGTTCTGCGCGCCCGACGAGGGCGCCGCCGCCGTGGTGATGTGCCGCGCCGACATCGCGCACAAGTACACGGACAAGCCGGTCTATGTGCGCGCCTGCGAGATCCGTACCCGCCGCTACGGCGCCTACGAGGTGCACGCCACCTTCGCTCCCCTGGACGGCGACTCGTCGCCGACGGTGTATGCGTCCAAGGCCGCGTACGAGGCCGCCGGCATCGGGCCCGAGGATGTCGACGTGGCGCAGCTGCAGGACACCGACGCCGGCAACGAGGTCATCCACATGGCCGAGACGGGTCTGTGCGCCGACGGCGACCAGGAAAAGCTGATCGCCGACGGCGAGACTGAGATTCACGGTTCGATCCCGGTAAACACCGACGGCGGACTGATCGCCAACGGCGAGCCGATCGGCGCGTCGGGCCTGCGTCAGATGCACGAGCTGGTGCGCCAATTGCGCGGCGAGGCCGGCGATCGGCAGGTGCCCGGCAACCCCCGCGTCGGGCTGGCGCAGGTGTACGGCGCACCCGGCACCGCGTCGGCAACGATCCTGTCGCTTTAGCACTCCCGCGAGCAGACGCAAAATCGCCCTAAATACAAGGTTTTAGGGCGATTTTGCGTCTGCTCGGCCTAAATCGCCGGGCCCAGAAGGTCATCCGCGTCGCGGATGATGTAGCCGTAGCCCTGCTCGGCCAGGAACCGCTGGCGGTGCGCGGCGTACTCGGCGTCCAGGCTGTCGCGGGCCACCACCGAATAAAAGATGGCGCCGCCTCCGTCGGCCTTGGGACGCAGCAGCCGGCCCAGCCGTTGCGCTTCCTCCTGGCGTGACCCGAATGTTCCCGAAACCTGCACCGCCACACTGGCTTCCGGAAGGTCGATGGAGAAGTTGGCGACCTTGGACACCACCAGCCTGGAGATTTCGCCGCGGCGGAAGGCGTCGAACAGCTCTTCGCGCTCCCGCGTGCGCGTCGACCCCTGGATCACCGGAGCGCCCAGTGCTTCGCCGAGTTCGTCGAGCTGATCCAGATAGGCGCCGATCACCAGCGTCTGCTCGCCGGGATGCTTGTCCAGGATCGATTTGACCACAGCGATTTTGGTATGCACCGTCGAGCAAATCCGGTAGCGCTCTTCGGGTTCCGCGGTGGCGTAGATCATGCGCTCGCTGTCGGTCATGGTGACCCGGACTTCGACGCACTCTGCCGGCGCGATCCAGCCCTGCGCCTCGATGTCCTTCCACGGCGCGTCGTAGCGCTTCGGGCCGATCAGGGAAAACACGTCACCCTCGCGGCCGTCTTCGCGGATCAGCGTGGCCGTCAGGCCCAGCCGCCGCTTGGACTGCAGGTCGGCCGTCATCCGGAACACCGGCGCCGGCAACAGATGCACCTCGTCGTAAATGATCAGCCCCCAGTCGCGGCTGTCGAACAGCTCCAGGTGCCGGTATTCGCCCTTTGTGCGGCGGGTGACCATCTGATAAGTGGAGATGGTGACGGGCCGAATCTCCTTGCGTTCTCCGGAGTATTCGCCGATCTCCTCATCGGTCAGCGACGTGCGCGCGATCAGCTCGCGCTTCCATTGCCGGGCGGCGACGATGTTGGTCACCAGGATCAGCGTCGTCGCTTGGGCTTTCGCCATCGCGGCCGCGCCGACCAGTGTCTTACCGGCGCCGCACGGAAGTACCACCACCCCCGAGCCGCCGGCCCAGAACGAGTCCGTCGCCAGCTGCTGGTAATCGCGTAAGTGCCAGCCGTCCTGTGCCAGGCTGATAGGGTGGGCTTCGCCGTCCACGTAACCGGCGAGATCCTCAGCGGGCCAACCGATCTTGAGCAGCAGCTGCTTGACCCGGCCGCGTTCGCTGGGGTGCACGATCACCGTGTCGTCGTCGAGGCGCGCGCCCAGCATGGGTGCGATCTTCTTGTTGCGCAACACCTCTTCGAGCACCGCGCGATCCAGGCTTACCAGCGTGAGGCCGTGCGCCGGGTTCTTGACCAGCTGCAGCCGGCCGTAGCGGGCCATGGTGTCGACGATGTCGACCAGTAGGGGCTGAGGCACCGCGTAGCGCGAGAAGGAGACCAGCGCGTCGACCACCTGCTCGGCGTCGTGGCCGGCCGCGCGGGCGTTCCACAACGCCAGCGGCGTGATGCGGTAGGTGTGCACATGCTCGGGTGCGCGTTCCAGCTCGGCGAACGGCGCGATGGCGGCGCGCGCCGCGCCGGAAAGCTCGTGGTCCACTTCGAGCAGCACGGTCTTGTCGGACTGCACGATCAACGGTCCGTCGGTCATATCAGCCATTATCCGGAATCGGCCGACACCACCGACGTGATGCGGTGGATCGCGAAATCGCGCAGCCGTCCGGACCCCGAATCGAAGGCCACCAACTGGCCACCCCGTAGGACGATCGGTGAGACCACGCGCTGGGTAGCCACCCCCGCGGCGTCCAGATAGCCGATCACCAGCGTGGCCTCATCCTTCACCGCGCGCTGCAGCAGCGACATGGTGACGGCCGGGTCGACGCGGATGTTGCCGAACGGCGCGGCGGTCACCTTGCGCAACACCGCGACGACCGCGTTGAGGGTCTCGGCGCCGGGGCGCGGCGGGGGACGGTAGGGACGCCGGTGCTGCGGGGTGGGCACCCGGGCCCCGCGAACCCGAACGTCGACGATGGCGCCGGAGGAATCCTCGGCGGCCGGGGCAAACCCCGCCGCCCGCAATACCGCGAGCACCTCGGACAGCGGTGCGGGAGACACCGCGACCGTGGGAGCCAACGCGCGCAACTGTAGCTGCTCGGTGGCTGCCACCGCCTGGGCCAGCAGCGCGGAATCGTCGCATCGCACGAACGAGGTGGCGAGCCCGATCCGAAGCTGCCCGTGCCGGCGCGCCACATCGTCGATGAGGTAGGTGAGTCCCTGTGGCACCGGAGTTTTGGAATGGTTCGCGAACAACGCATGCATCCAGTCGCGGGTCTTACCGATGTCGAGCCCGTGCCGGATCGACTGCTCGCTGATGCGGTACACCATTGCCGCGCCGGCGGATTCGACGGTGGCCACCGATGCCAGGTCGTCAGCCAGGCCGCGGTGCAGCGGCCCGGGCACCACGACGGTCAGGTCCGCCTGCAGCAGGAAGTAATCGATGGGCTTGGGCATCGCGTGCGCCATCGCGTCGACCGCCGCGCCGGCGTCTGACGGCTCGTCCAGCAGCGCCCGGCCGGGCGTGCTGATCGCGCCGCGCCCGACCATACCCAGTGCGTGGCCCTCCGCCAACAGATCCGCCACGGGGCCCGGCTGCAGCCGCCGGGCCCACCGCGGGCGCCTCCAGATCAGCGCCGCCGACGCCGAGGCCGCGTCGACCCCGGCACCGCCGGGCAGCCCGGCGAGCATGCCGAGCAGCAACCGGCGATCCAGCGGCGCCGCCGTCGAATACAGCGAATCAGACAGCGCGCCATACGGTTTGGCGTCCGGACCGCGGCTGCCGATCAACGCCGGACGGCCCGGCAGGTCAAGCCAGGTACTGGCCAGCAGGTGCCATCGCTCGGCGGGCGACAGCGCGGTGTACCGCTCGACGGCCGACGTGGGCGCCCAAAAAGGCGCATCGCCGGTAGCGGGTTCCGGATCGGGCTTGCCGCTGGCGATCAACGTTGCCGCCGCGGCGACCTCGAGGATCAGGCCCAGCCGCGGCTCGTCGATGCCGGTCGTCCTCGCCAGCCGTTTGACGTCGCGCACCCCCAGCCCGCCGCTACGCAGCTCGGAAACCGGTGCGGCGCCAAGGATTTCGAGCAGCACGTCGAATTCGCGCAACAGGTCGATGGCGGATCCAGCCGCGGCGGCGTCGCAGTCCTGCGGAGTGGTGGTCGAAACGATCGGGTCGGGCTCCGTCAGTTGCATCGGGCCCGGTTGCTCGCCGCGCAGTACCTGCCCGACTTGGCGAGGCAAGATCACCGTCTCGGCATCGACCCGTCGCAGCAGACCCATCGCCAGCAGTTGCGGCACCGGCCGCTCCGGCGGGGCGCCGGGCGCGGCGTCGCGGGTGCGCCCCATCGGGGACCCTTCGAGCAATTTCTCCAGGACGTCGCGCTGGGCTTGGTCGAGCCCGTCGATCAGCTCGGTGATCTGTTGGGCGCTTAACGAGGCGTCCTCGAGCGTGACTTGTCCCGCGTGCCACGGCAACGCCGCACCGGCGTCGGCGGCCACCCGCACCGCGGCCTCACCCCAGGCCAGGGCGCGCTGCTTGAGGTCGTCGAGCGCGGCCAGCACGTCGGCTTCGGGAGCGTCGTCGCCGATCAGCGCCAAGAGCTTGGTGATCGGCACGGGTGTCGCATCGGCCTGCAGCACGAGCAGCGCGTCGAGCACGGCCAAGCGCAGAAAGTCGAGGTCGTCGGTGGCGGCCTTGACCGATTGACGGGCCTGAGCGCGCGCGGCCAGCGCGGCGATGCTGCCCGGCGGCGGCTGCGCCAGGTCTGGCCGCAGCTCCAGCAGCCGGATCAGCCGCTCGTCAGGCAAGTCGGCAAGCCAGGACCCCAGCGGGATGTCCGGGGTGGTGTGGTCGGTCTTATTGTCGGTCACTGGTGACCAGCGTAGGCAAGTGGGCCGTCTGGCAAGAGTCGGGAGCGGCAGCTTTGCGTCACGGCCGGGTGCGAGACCTGTAAGAATGGACCCCGTGGCTGACATTGCTGAGCGCGAAGCGCAAAAAACCAGGTATGTGGACCCGGGCTGGCCGACGGAGGACCCGGACGACCACGCGGTGAGCGAGCTGGTGGCCGACCGCACGGGTGCGTTGTCGCCCTTCGGTGAGGTGGTGTTCCCGGTGCCTGCCGACGGCCTGCCCTACGTACACCCGGTCACCGTCGTCAACAGGTAAGCCGCCGGGATGGCTCGGACCTCCAAGGCTCCCAACGCCCCGCTGTCGCATGTAAATGAGCACGGGGCAGCGCACATGGTCGATGTCACCGCCAAGGAGGCCACTCGACGCACCGCGGTAGCCGCCGGCACCTTGCAGACCTCGGCGCGTGTGGTGGAGCTGATTTCCACCGGTGGCCTGCCCAAAGGCGACGCCCTGGCGACGGCACGGGTGGCGGGCATTCTGGCGGCCAAACGCACCAGCGACCTGATCCCGTTGTGCCACCAGCTTGCGCTCACCGGGGTGGACGTCGATTTCACCGTCGACGAATCGGAGGTCGAGATCACTGCGACAGTGCGCAGCACAGACCGGACGGGAGTCGAGATGGAGGCATTAACAGCCGTCAGCGTGGCCGCGTTGACGCTCTACGACATGATCAAGGCGGTCGATCCGGCCGCTCGTATCGATGACATTCGGGTGCTCCGCAAGGAGGGTGGCAAGACCGGAACCTGGGAGCGGCGATGAGCGCCCGATCCGCGCGAGTCATCATCGCCTCGACCCGGGCGGCGGCCGGCGAATACACCGATAAGTGCGGGCCGATTATCGCTGAATGGCTTGGAGGGCAAGGGTTTTCGCCTGTGGAGCCCGTGGTGGTGGCCGACGGCGGACCGGTCGGCGAGGCGCTCAACGACGCGCTGGTCGCCGACGTCGACCTGATCATCACCTCCGGCGGCACCGGCATCTCGCCCACCGATGCCACCCCGGACCAGACGGTGGCGGTGCTGGACTATCTGATCCCCGGGCTGGCCGACGCGATCCGCCAGTCCGGCCTGCCGAAGGTACCCACCTCGGTCCTCTCGCGCGGGGTGTGCGGCGTGGCCGGGCGCACCCTGATCGTCAACCTGCCGGGTTCACCCGGCGGCGTGCGCGATGGTCTCGAGGTGCTCGGCGGGGTGCTGGACCACGCGCTCGATCAGCTCGCTGGGGAAGACCACCAGCGATGACGTGCCTGGTGGTGCGCGCCGCGCTCACCGACCAGCCGATCTCGCTTCGTGAGCACGAGGATCTGGTGAGTCACCAGTCCGCCGGAGCGGTCGTCGGATTCGTCGGCGCGGTCCGCGATCATGACGGCGGGCGCAGCGTGCTACGGCTCGAATATTCCGCGCACCCGTCGGCCACGCAGGTCCTCGCCGACATCGTCGCCGAGGTCGCCGAGCAGTCCAGCGGGGTGCGTGCGGTGGCGGCTAGTCACCGGGTCGGTGCCCTGGAGATCGGCGACGCGGCCCTGGTGGCCGCGATCGCCGCCGATCATCGGCAGGCGGCCTTCGCCACCTGCGCACTGCTGGTGGACACCATCAAGGAGCGCTTACCGGTGTGGAAGCACCAGTTCTTCGCCGACGGCGCCGACGAGTGGGTGGGCTCGGCCTAGTTGGCGGGCGCAGGCTGCGCCAGTGCGTCTAGCGCGTCGTTCCCGTTCACGTCCTGACCCTGGATTGCCTGCCACAGCTGCTGCGTGTAGCCAACGGTCGAGGCCTGCTGCGGTTCTGCGGGTGCCGGAGGCGGCACATCCGCAGGCGGTGCCGCATCGGGTGCCGGCGCGGGCGGAAGGGCGTCAGCGGGCGGTGCCGGCGCATCCGGCGGCGGCGCGGGCTGGTTGTTGGCAGCCAGCTGCACCGGCGGAGCCGGGTCGGCGGGCGCCGGAGGCGGAGGAGGCGGAGGCGGCGGGGGAGCGTCCGGTGGCGGCGCGTCCGGCGGCGGCGGGGCCTGCGGTGCAGGCTCGCCGTTGATGCCGGGGGCGTCCAGCGGTGCGTCCGCGCTGGTGGGAAGCACGTTGCGTGGGGTCGGGCCGGACAGCGGGCCGCCGCACACGGGCCACGCGCCGCGACCCTGGGTCGCCAGCACGCGCTCAGCGACCGCGATCTGCTGTTCCCGGGTGGCCAGTTCGGCCGACGGGGCGAATTCGCCGCCGCCGTGCGAGGCCCACGTGCCGGCGCTGAACTGCACGCCGCCGTGGTAGCCGTTGCCGGTGTTGATTGCCCAGTTGCCGCCGGACTCGCAGCGGGCTACCTGGTCCCATTCACCATCGGTGGCCGCGGCCGCCTGGCCGGCGAGGGCAATGCTGCCGCCGCCAAGTACCGCCCCGGTAAAGGCGATCTTGGCGACGCTGATGTTAGAAGTAGTGGGCTTACGGTGACGACCACTCATACGCGCCGAAATTTCCTCTCTCGGTGCGCCTGCGAGGTCAGCTGTCGGGTTCGGGTGGGAGAGGCTACCCGGCCAGCGTCGTGGTGCGACGCCGACTTCACCCCAAGGAGCCGTTTCCGGCTCCGGTCCGATCACGGTGGACCGGTGGGTCCCCCGCCTCCATCCGCTTTTGTCTGTTCCCCCGCCTATTGGATGGAGCTCGGCGCTATAGGGAGGGAAGGCCGCCACCGGTTGCTTGGCGAACTTCCGGAGACGCTAGCGGGTTCTGTCGGTCGCGTCACTTTTTACGAAACTCGGCGTTTCCCTCACGGCCATGTTCGAAAAACCCAGGAACAGAAGGGATTTGCGCAGGTCATTTTGGACGAAACCAGGCCGTGTCCGGGCCGTTATCATTCCGTTATGTGAGATGTTTCACAGTTTCATCCGCCAGCAAACGGCGGCAGGACATCGATGGTGTCGTGCGAGCTCAACGCCGTGGTCTCGTCTCGAACGGCGACTTCATTGCGCAGGTAGGAGCATCGGTTCAACACGTTGGCGAGGCGGTCACCGCGCCCGGCGAGGCCCTTGACCAGTTCGGCCACCGTGGTGCCCAAAGGCAGCGTCATGGTCTCCGAATCGGCCCCGGCGGCCTCCCGCGCGGCGGCGAAGTAACGGACCGTCACCTGGAGTCCGCCCGGTTCGTCAGGCGAAGCCGGGCGCAGCGGGTCGGCGCGCATATAGCTAGCCACCGATGGCGCTCATCGGGCGGTCGGGCTGGATGAAGTCGGGGTCATTGATCCCGTGGCCGGCCGGTTTGGCCCACATCGCAGCGCGCCACGCCGCCTCGATCGCGTCGTCGTCCGCATCGCCACGCAGCAGGCCGCGCAGGTCGGTCTCCTCGGCCGAGAACAGGCAGCTGCGGATTTGGCCGTCGGCCGTTAACCGGGTGCGGTCACAGGTCGAGCAGAAGGCGTGCGACACCGAGGCGATCACCCCGAACTTGCCGGCCGGCGTGTCCGGGCCCGTGTCGACCAACCAGAGCTCGGCCGGCGCCGAACCGCGCGGCGTCGGATCCGGCCGCAGCCGGAAGTGTGGCCGCAGCGCCGCCAATACGTCGTCGGCGCTGAGCGCGGAGTCCCGGCGCCACTCGTGCCCGGCGTCCAACGGCATCTGCTCGATGACCCGCAGCTGGTAGTCGTGCTGTAGGCAGAAACGCAGCAGTTCGATGACGTCCTCGCGGCCGGTGACGGGGTCGAGGACCGCATTTACCTTGATCGGTGCCAGGCCCGCTTCCTTGGCGGCGGCCAGGCCGGCCAGCACGTCCGCGAGCCGGTCCCGTCGGGTGATGGCCGCGAAGCGCGCCGGGTCCACGCTGTCCAATGAGATGTTGACCCGGTCCAGGCCCGCCGCGGCCAGGGCGGCCGCCTTGCGCTGTAGTCCCACACCGTTGGTGGTCAGCGAAATCTCCGGGCGGGGTCGCAGGCTGGCCGCCGCCGCGATCACCTTTTCCAGGTGCCGGGCCAACAGCGGTTCGCCACCGGTGAACCGCACGCTGGTGACGCCGAGCCGGGTGACGGCGATGTGCATGAGCCTGCCGAGTTCGTCGGGCCGCAGCAGGTGGCGGTTGGGCAGCCAGTCCAGGCCCTCGGCCGGCATGCAGTAGCTGCACCGCAGATTGCAGCGGTCGGTCAGCGAGACGCGTAGGTCGCTGGCGACCCTGCCGAAGCTGTCGCGCAGAGGACCAGTGCTGGGTACATCGTCGCGGACGGCGTGCTGCATCTCCCGACGCACGGTCGGTACTCCCAGCGCGGTCAGCGTCATATCTCCTCCAGCGGTAATGCCACCCTACCGAGTGCCGGCCAAACTGGGGTGTGCTTGCCGACCAACGACCCGAGTAGGATCACACTTCGATATCGCGTCCTGCGCAGGCGGGACGCTTCTTCTGTTGGCAGTCAGACGAGCAGGTGAGACCAGTGCCGACCGGCAAGGTGAAGTGGTACGACTCCGAAAAGGGGTTCGGCTTCCTGTCGCAGGAGGATGGTGAAGACGTCTACGTCCGCTCCTCGGCGTTGCCTGAGGGTGTCGAGGGCCTCAAGGCCGGGCAGCGGGTGGAATTCGGCATCGCGTCCGGCCGGCGCGGACCTCAGGCGTTGAGCCTCAAGCTGATTGATCCGCCGCCGAGCCTGACGCGCACCCGCCGTGAAGCGACGCCGATTGAGCACAAGCACACTCCCGATGAGCTGCACGGGATGGTCGAGGACATGATCACCTTGCTGGAGGGCGCGGTGCAGCCCGAACTCCGCAAGGGCCGCTACCCGGACCGCAAGGTGGCGCGCCGGGTCTCCGAGGTGGTCAAGGCCGTGGCGCGGGAGCTGGACAGCTAGCTCGGCTCGGCTCGGCAACTCTGTAACAGGGCTTTTTTCGCGACCACCACCTGTGTCTCTGGCCCGGAGCGATGTGCTTTGTCCACCTGGGACGATCGTGGATTCCTTATCTCAGCGACGACGTGGCTTTCGCTGCCGAGGTGCTCGGCCCAAAAATGCACCCGTGCGCGCGAAGCTACCGGAGAGTAACTTGGGGATCGGGTACCCAAAGCGATCGGTTCGCGAGGAGGCGGCGATGGCACAGCAAGCACAGGTCACCGAGGAGCAAGCCAGAGCACTGGCTGAGGAATCGCGCGAAAGTGGTTGGGATAAACCATCGTTCGCCAAGGGACTCTTCCTCGGCAGGTTCCCGCTAGAGCTCATCCACCCCTTTCCCAAGCCGTCGGACGCTGACGAGGCTCGCAGCGAGGCCTTCCTCGAGAAACTGCGGGAGTTTCTGGGCACCGTCGACGGCAGCGTCATCGAGCGGGATGCCCAGATTCCGGACGAATACGCCAAGGGCCTGGCCGAGCTGGGCTGCTTCGGCATCAAAATCCCGTCCGAGTACGGCGGCCTGAACATGTCGCAAGTCGGCTACAACCGCGCGCTGATGATGGTGTCGACCGTGCATCCCAGTCTCGGCGCGTTGCTGTCGGCGCATCAGTCGATCGGGGTGCCCGAACCACTCAAGCTGGCCGGGACCGAGGAGCAGAAGCGAAACTTCTTGCCGCGCTGCGCCGCCGGCGCCGTGTCGGCCTTCCTGCTTACCGAGCCGGACGTGGGCTCGGACCCGGCGCGCCTAGCGTCCACCGCGACGCCCATCGAGGACGGGCAGGCCTACGAACTCGAGGGCGTGAAGCTGTGGACGACCAACGGTGTGGTCGCCGAACTGCTGGTGGTCATGGCCCGCGTCCCCAAGGGCGACGGGCACCGCGGGGGAATCAGTGCATTTGTTGTGGAGGCCGATTCGCCCGGGATCACCGTGGAGCGGCGCAACAAATTCATGGGAGTGCGCGGCATCGAAAACGGCGTGACCCGGCTGCACCGCGTTCGAGTCCCCGCCGAAAACCTGATCGGGCGCGAAGGCGACGGCCTGAAGATCGCGCTGACCACACTCAACGCCGGGCGGCTGTCGCTGCCCGCGGTGGTGACCGGTGCCTCCAAGTGGTCGCTGAAGATCGCGCGGGAATGGTCGAACGAGCGAGTGCAGTGGGGCAAGCCGATCGGCAAGCATGAGGCCGTCGCCAGCAAGATCGCCTTCATCGCCGCCACCACGTACGCGCTGGAGGCGGCGATCGAACTGGCCGGTCAGATGGCCGACGAGGGCCGCAACGACATCCGGATCGAGGCGGCGTTGGCCAAATTGTGGTCCAGCGAGATGGCCGACCAGATCGTTGACGAGCTGGTGCAGATCCGCGGTGGCCGCGGTTACGAGACCGCGGAATCCCTTGCCGCGCGCGGGGAGCGCGCGGTGCCGGTGGAGCAAGCCGCGCGGGATCTGCGGATCAACCGCATCTTCGAGGGATCCAGTGAAATCATGCGGCTGCTGATTGCCCGGGAAGCGGTCGACGCCCACCTGACCGCCGCCGGTGATCTCGCCAATCCGAAAGCCGATCTGCGGCAGAAGGCGTCGGCCGCGGCCGGTGCCAGTGGGTTCTATGCAAAGTGGTTGCCCAAGTTGGTGTTTGGTGAAGGCCAAAATCCCACCGCATACCGCGAGTTCGGCGCGCTGGGGGCACATCTGCGCTTTGTCGAGCGCTCCTCTCGCAAGTTGGCCCGCAACACCTTCTACGGGATGGCTCGCTGGCAAGCCGCCTTGGAGCAGAAGCAAGGATTCCTCGGCCGCATCGTCGACATCGGCGCGGAGCTGTTCGCGATGTCCGCGGTCTGCGTGCGCGCCGAGGCGCAGCGGGCCGCCGGATCCGAGGGTGAACAGGCATACGAACTCGCTGACGTGTTCTGTCAGCAGGCCACCCTGCGGGTGGAGGCCCTGTTCCACGCGTTGTGGACCAACACCGACGGCGCGGACGTTCGGCTGGCCAATGACGTTCTGGATGGCCGTCACACCTGGCTGGAACGCGGGATCATCGACCAGTCAGAGGGCACCGGACCGTGGATCGCGCACTGGGAGCCCGGTCCGTCCACCGAGGCCAACCTGGCCCGGCGGTTTATGACATTGTCTTGAGCCATGAAAACCGAAGCCTCCTATGTCGGCACGGGCGAGTTCACGCGCGACACCAACTACATCAACACCCGCATCACCGCCGACGGGCGCGACGGCTATCCGGTCGAGCCGGGCCGGTATCGGCTGGTCGTGGCCCGTGCCTGCCCGTGGGCCAATAGGACGATCATCGTTCGCCGGCTGCTGGGCCTGGAAAATGTTCTGTCCATTGGATTTTGCGGCCCCACTCATGACCAGCGCAGTTGGACGTTCGATCTCGATCCGAGCGGTGTTGACCCGGTGCTCAACATTCATTACCTGCGCGACGCCTACAACAAACGAATTCCGGATTACCCCAAGGGCGTGACGGTGCCCGCCCTCGTCGAGGTGGCGACGGGTCAGGTGGTCACCAACGACTTCGCGCAGATGACTCTGGACTTCTCCACCGAATGGACCGCCTACCACCGTGCCGGTGCGCCGCAGCTGTACCCCGAGCCGCTGCGCGACGAGATCGACGAGGTGAGCAAGCGGGTGTACACGGAGGTCAACAACGGCGTGTACCGGTGTGGCTTCGCGGGCTCGCAGGAGGCCTATGAGGCGGCCTACGATCGCCTGTTCACCGCGCTGGATTGGCTGAGCGATCGGCTCGTCAACCAGCGATACCTGGTGGGCGACACCATCACCGAAGCCGACGTGCGGCTGTTCACCACCCTGGCCCGCTTCGATCCGGTCTACCACGGGCATTTCAAGTGCAATCGCACCAAACTCTCCGAAATGCCGGTGCTGTGGGCCTATGCGCGCGACCTGTTTCAGACACCCGGCTTCGGCGACACTACCGATTTCGTGCAGATCAAGCAGCACTACTACATCGTGCACTCCGACATCAACCCCACCCGTATCGTGCCCAGCGGCCCGGAGCTGAGCGGTTGGTTGACCCCGCACGGCCGGGAAGCGTTGGGCGGCAGGCCTTTCGGTTATGGCACCCCTCCAGGCCCGACGCGAGATGGCGAGCAAGTTCCACCCGGTCACGGTGCGTAACGAGTGCTAGAGTCCGCGCATAGTAGTGGCCGCGTTCGTTTTGGCGGTGTGCGCGATCGTCGTGGCGGTGGGCGCGCTGGTCGCCACGATCATGTCGGTTCGGTTTGCCCGGCTGTCCGCTAGCGCGGCCGCGATCACCGAGAAGGGACGGCGTTACGGCTGGCGCATCGAGGTCAGGAGCAGCGACAAGCCACGCAGGTTCTACACGTTGCGCAATGTCGGGACGGTGGACGCGCGCGACGTCTCGCTTACGGGGGACTACAAGGAACTCGCCTTCGCCGACGGTCAGAGCGCCGTGAACGTCGCGGCGGGTCAGGCCCGACTGTTCTCGACCCTGCAGCCGAGTGACAGCCAACCGTGCGAAATCCACATCACCTGGACGCCGGATCTGCCCTCGGAAAAAACAGCGGAGCCGTTGACGTGGACCGATACGCCGCCTTCAGCGCGTCAATAGTTAAGCCGCACAGACCATTCCGCGTGCGGCGCCTCGTGCAGCTCACCGGAGCGATCGACCACCAGCGTGAGCAATTGGACGGCGATCCCGGTCAACCGTCCGCGCTGCGGGTCGACGGTGGGGATGGTGACCGCCAGCCGGGTGTTGGGCCGAAACAGGGTGCTGGTGGTGTTGGTGGGGTCCTCATACACCTGCAGCAACAGCCACGGTGCCCGCGAGATGGCATCGGGTACCGAGAGCTGCACCGGATACCGTTCACTCGCGCGCAGCTGACCTTGGGTTTGCGGAGTCTGACAGTCGTCGAGGTTGAGCGCGTTGCAGTACTGGTAGGGCCCGACGCGGACCAGGTGGCCGTGCGAATACGCGCTGATCTCGGGTCGCTGCGGGCCGGGCTTGCGCACCAGCAGCCACGCGCCGACCCCGGCCGCGGCGGCCAGCAGCACCACGACGACCGCGAGCAGCGCGGCCGTACCGCGATTGATTCCGGACTTCACCGATGCACCGTCGCCGGGCTGTCGGCGCCGCGGCGCTTGCTTTCCTGCTCCACCATGATCGGCCGGTTGCCGCCGAGGCCGGGAATCAACGAGTCACCACGGAAGCTGACGACGGTTTGGGCCAGACCCAGGATCAGCAGGCTGCTGATCGCGGTGAAGCCGACCCACAACTGGGTGTAGACCAATACGCCCACCGCGCCGCCGAGTACCCAGGCCAGCTGCAGGGTCGACTCGGAGCGTCCGAATCCCGAGGCGCGCGATTCTTCGGGCAAGTCGTTCTGCAGCGAGGCGTCCAGCGATGCCTTCGCGATGGCGCTGGATCCCGAGGTGACCAGGGCGGCGATGGTGGTCAATACCAGATTGCCGGCCACCGCGGCCGCCAGGGCAACCGCCGTAACGCTCACCGTGCAGCGCACCACCAGGACGGCCGGCCTGCCCAGTCGCAGGCGTGCACTGGTGAAGTTGCCGGCGAAATTACCGATCGCGGCCGCGGCCCCGATCATGCCCAGCATCCCCAGCTGATACCAGGCGTTGGCTTCGTGCGCCTTGGCGACGAACGCCGGATACAAGAACAAAAAGCCGACCATCACCTTGATGGTGCAGTTGCCCCACAACGAGGTGATGATGTTGCGGCCCAACGGTTGTCGAAGTGTTGCTGCTGCCGCTTTGGGCACCTTCTTGACTTCTTCCGGCCAGCTTCGCTGCCGCGGCTCTGGTGGATCGCTGTGCCGGCGATAGCTCAACGTGGCAGGAACCTCGCCGGTGGTCACCTCGACCCAGCGCGGAATCCGCATCGACAGCAGCGCGCCGGCGACGGTGACCGCGATGACGACGAACAACGCGCCGGGCAGCTTGAACAGGTGGGTACAGACGAACTCGACACCGCCCGCGATGGCGCCGCCGGCGATGGTGCCGCCCAGCAGACCGAACACCGTCAGCCGGGAATTGACCCGCACCAGGTCGATGGTCGGCGGCATCACCCTCGGCGTCACGGCGCTGCGCAGCACGCTGAAGGACTTGGAGAACACCATCATGGCCAGCGCGCAGGGGTAGAGCACCACCGACGGGTAGCTGCCGCTGGCGCCGTCGTAGTTCATGATCAGCACCACCGCCAGCGCCGTGCGCAGCGCGAAGGAAGCCGCCAGCGCGACGCGGCGGCCGTGCTGCAGGCGGTCCAGCGCCGGACCGATAAGCGGCGCGATGACCGCGAACGGCGCGATGGTGATCAACAGGTACAGCGCGACCTTGGACTTGCTCTCCCCGCTGGCCGCGGCGAAGAACAGCGTGTTGGCCAGCGCGACGGCCATTGCCGCATCAACGGCGAAATTCGCCACCACCGGCCATGTCAGCGCGGTCAGCCCGGACTTGTCGGCGCCGTCGGCGGTCGCGGCCCGCTGGACCATCCAGTACATGCGGGAACCCATTTCGCGGCTGCGCATTGCCGCGGCGCGGGTGACGGTGATTCGTTCGTTGGAGGTGGGGCCGCGTGGCGGCGGGCCGCTGGGTTTGGGTTCGGAGCGCCGCTCTTCGCCCAGCGGTGGGAGATAACGGTTCGCGCTGGGCATAGTTGATCGGCGAGGCGGCGGACGCCGCGAACCCCGATTGTCGGCGTCATCAGCGGGGTAGTTGGCCATGCCGGGATGCTGGTTGGCCGATCCGTTACGGGTGCGGTGGCCTGAGTTCGGGGCAACTCTGCCCGGGTGATCACGCCGCCGTCCTGACACGTATCAATTCTGTCCTATGCCGTGGGGCAACCGGGCGTGGCTCGCCAACCTAGTATGGACGGCGTGACGGCACCCATGGACGGATCCGGCGACTCGGGCGCTGTGACCGTGGCCGAGTGGCCCGCGGAGACGGCGGCGCTGCTCACTGATGCCGTCGACCAGGCCAGGGCCGCCGTCGCGGAGTTCAGCGGCCCCGACGCGGTGGGAGACTACCTCGGCGTCGGCTTCGAAGATCCAAGCGCAGCCACCCACCGTTTCCTGGCGCATCTGCCGGGCTACCAGGGCTGGCAGTGGGCCGTCGTCGTCGCCGCCTATCCCGGTGCCGACCACGCCACGGTCAGCGAAGTGGTGCTGGTCCCCGGACCGACTGCGCTGCTGGCGCCTGAGTGGGTGCCGTGGGAGCAGCGGGTCAGGCCGGGGGATCTCAACCCCGGAGACCTCCTCGCGCCGACCAAGGACGATCCGCGGCTGGTTCCCGGTTACTCCGCCAGTGGTGACCCACAAGTCGACGAGGTCGCCGCCGAAGTCGGGCTGGGCCGTCGCTGGGTGATGGGTCAGTGGGGCCGGGCCGACGCGGCCCAGCGCTGGCACGACGGCGACTACGGTCCGGACTCGGCGATGGCGCGCTCAACCAAACGGACGTGCCGCGACTGCGGATTCTTCCTGCCGCTGGCGGGATCACTCGGCGCCATGTTCGGCGTGTGCGCCAACGAACTGTCGGCCGACGGGCATGTCGTCGACAAGTACTACGGTTGCGGCGCCCACTCCGACACTCCGGCTCCGGCGGGCACCGGTTCGCCGATTTATGACCCCTATGACGACGGCGTCCTCGACGTCATAAAGACGCAACTAGCCGAACCGCCGCAGGCCGCCGAGTCGTCTGAGCCCTCTGAACCGTCCGAGCCGGCCGAATCGGAGTCGCCCGAATAGCCTCTGGGGCAATCTATTTCGGGCCGAGGAAGGTCTCCAGTCCAGACTGCGCACCGCGCGCACCCCGGCGCGCAGCGGCAAGCTGCAGCAGGAAGATGCTGGTTCCCACGAACCCGGTTCCCAGTCCGGCCAGCATCATCGGACGCCAACTCTGTAAGGCGGGCACGACGAAGGCGGCGACCGTCGCCAGCAGCCAGCCCAGCTCGCCGACCGCGATGATCGGCCAGACGGCAAGCAGCCTGGGCGGTAACGGCGGTGGCTCAAGCTCGGTGCTCATCGTCGATCAACATAGCCCGGCAACGATGCGGGACCAAGGTCCCGAGTCTGTCGTTTTCCGTAGTGAGCTAATAGGTTCCGTTGTAACCTCGCGCCATGGCTGACGGCGATGCGCGGCTGGCCGCGGACCTGTCGCTGGCGGTCATGCGGCTGGCCCGACAATTGCGGTTTCGGAATCCGCAATCGCCGGTGTCGCTGTCCCAGCTTTCAGCTCTGACGACCCTGGCGAATGAGGGTGCTATGACGCCCGGCACCCTGGCGATTCGGGAACGGGTCCGGCCGCCGTCGATGACGCGGGTGATCGCCTCCCTGGCCGATGAAGGCTTCGTGGAGCGCGAGCCACACCCGGTCGACGGCCGGCAGGTGGTGGTGTCGGTCTCCGAGTCGGGCGCCGAGTTGGTCAAGGCCGCGCGACGTGCCCGCCAAGAGTGGCTGGCCGAGCGGCTCGCGACGCTGGACGACGACAAACGCTGCACCCTGCGCAAAGCCGCCGACATCATCTTGGCGTTGGTCGATGAAAGCCCGTGACAGACCTGGATGTACAGGATGTCACCGACCCCGACGATCCGCGGCTCGACGACTTCCGCGACCTGAACAGCGTCGACCGTCGCCCCGATCTGCCGACCGGCAAAGGCCTGGTGATTGCCGAGGGCGTGCTGGTGGTGCAGCGCATGCTGGCGTCTCGGTTCACCCCACACGCGATGCTCGGCACCGACCGCAGGCTGGCTGAACTGCGCGACGATCTGGACGGTGCCGTTGAGGCGCCGTACTACCGGGCGTCCGCCGACGTCATGGCGCAGGTGGTGGGCTTCCATCTCAATCGCGGGGTGCTGGCCGCCGCGCGACGGGTGCGGGAACCGACCGTCGCCGCGGTGGTCGATGGGGCCCGCACCGTCGCGGTTCTCGAAGGCGTCAACGACCACGAGAACCTGGGCTCGATCTTTCGGAACGCGGCAGGTCTGGGGGTGGACGCCGTGGTGTTCGGCAGCGGCTGCGCCGATCCGCTGTACCGGCGCGCAGTCCGGGTGTCGATGGGTCACGCGCTGCTGGTGCCGTATGCGCGGGCAACGGACTGGCCCACCGACCTGGTGGTGCTGAAGGAGCGCGGCTTCCGGCTCTTGGCGATGACGCCGCACCGGGAGGCGAGGCCGCTGCCGGAGGCGATGGACGCGGTGCGCGACGAACCCATCGCGGTGCTGGTGGGCGCCGAAGGCCCCGGACTGACGGCGGCCGTCCAGCGGTTGAGCGATGTGCGGGTACGCATCCCGATGTCGCGCGGCACCGACTCGCTGAACGTCGCAACCGCTGCGGCGCTGGCCTTCTACGAGCGAGCTAGGGTGGGCTCGTGAGTGACACGCCCGTGCCGTGGGGGACGGGTTTGACGGTAACCGGGTTCGTCGCGGCGGTCACCGCCATCGCGGTGGTGGTGCTCAGCCTCGGACTGATCCGGGTCCATCCCCTGCTGGCCGTCGGGCTCAACATCGTGGCGGCCGGGGGGCTGGCGCCGACCCTGTGGGGCTGGCGGCGCACTCCCGTCTGGCGCTGGTTTGTGCTCGGCGCGGGGGTCGGAGTAACCGGCGCGTGGGTGACGCTGTTGGCCCTGGCCGCTACCGGCTAGCCTCGCCCGCCCGAACGGACCCCGAGCAGCACGTCCTCCCAGGCGGGGATGGCTGGCTTGCCGCGCCGGCTGCTTGCCGGGCTGCTCACCGGTGCTTCGGCCGCGGGAGCCGGGGGAGCCTCGGTTTCTGGGACGTTCGCGACGGCCGGGGCTGGCTGGGCGGTCGGCGCGGGCGTTTCGAACGCGAGGCGCGCCACCGGCGCCAATGGCCGCAGCGGGGGTTTGAAGTCTGGGTCGATCAGCTCGCTGGCCGGGTCGTCCATCGCGGTCACGGTTCCGCCGTGAGCCCCGGGAGTGAAGCAGAAGTGCGCGTGGTTGTCGGAATGGCCGACCTGCCACGAAAGCTGCACCGTCCAGCGGCCGTCCTCGTTGCGCCAGGCGTCCCAGCTGAGCCTGGCCGGGTTGAGGCCGCGCGCCACCAGCGCGGTGGAAATGGTCTCCAAGAGTGTGAGCACCGACGGGCCGTCGGCGAGCAGGGGGTGCGCGGCGGTGGCCAGCTCGGCGGCGCGCGAACGTTCCAGCAATACCGGGTGGGCGAACCGCCGGATGCGTGAGATGTCGGAACCCGATGCCGTCGCCACTTGTTCGACCGACGCGCCGGCGCGGATCCGGGCCTGAATCTCTTTGGGACTCAGCAGGTCGGTGACTTCGATGTCGAGCTGGGGTTGCTCGAGCGCCGGCGCTTCGCCTCGGATAGCCGCGCGCAGCCGGTCGTCGACCGGGACCTTGAACTGGTCGTCAGGAGAGCCGCCCTGGCAGATGACGTTCTTGCCGTCGGCATCGAGTCCAACCACTTTGAGTTCCCGCATGGCTTCTCCTCGCAGGCTCCGTGCAGATCGGCGCCGAACCCTTAAGGGCGCACTTTAACGTGCTAGGCGTTGTTCGCCCGGCTGACACGCGGAGGACCACCAAGCTAGAGGCGCTCGACTACCCAGTCGACGCACTGGGTGAGGGCGCTGACGTCGTCGGGGTCGACGGCGGGGAACATCGCGATCCGCAGTTGGTTGCGGCCGAGTTTGCGGTACGGCTCCGTGTCGACGATGCCGTTGGCGCGGAGCACCTTGGCGACGGCCGCGGCGTCGACGTCGTCGACGAAATCGATGGTGCCCACCACCTGAGACCGCAGGGCGGGGTCGGCGACGAACGGCGTGGTGTACGCCCGCTCCTGCGCCCACGAGTACAACCGCTGCGACGAGTCCGCAGTGCGCTTGACGGCCCAGTCCAGCCCGCCGTTGCCCAGGAGCCAGTCGAGCTGCTCGGCCATCAGCGCCAGCGTCGCGATCGCCGGCGTGTTGTAGGTCTGGTCCTTGAGGCTGTTCTCGATCGCGATCGGCAGCGACAGGAAGTCGGGAACCCAGCGGCCGGACGCCGCGATGGACTCGACCCTGGCGAGCGCGGCCGGGCTCATGACGGCCAGCCACAGGCCGCCGTCGCTGGCGAAGTTCTTCTGCGGTGAGAAGTAGTAGGCGTCGACATCGGTGATGTCGACCGGCAGGCCGCCGGCGCCGGACGTGGCGTCGATGAGGACCAGCGCGTCACCCGAGTCGGCCGGGCGGCGGACCGGCACCGCGACCCCGGTCGAGGTCTCGTTGTGCGCCCAACCGATCACATCCACCGACGGGTCGCCCTGCGGTTCCGGGGCGCTGCCGGCGTCCGACTTGATGATGATGGGGTCCCCGACGAACGGGTTCTTGGCGACGCAGGAGGCGAACTTCGCGCTGAACTCGCCGAAAGCCAGGTGCAGCGAGCGCTTGTCGATCAGCCCGAAGGCCGCAGCATCCCAGAAGGCCGTCGCGCCGCCATTGCCGAGAATGACCTGGTAGCCGTCCGGCACCGAAAACAGGTCGGCCACCCCCTTCCGAACCCGGCCCACCAGGTTCTTGACCGGCGCCTGGCGGTGCGAGGTGCCGAACAACGGCGCCGCGGTGCTGGTCAGTGCCTGTAGCTGCTCGGGTCGGACCTTCGACGGGCCACAGCCGAAGCGGCCGTCGCGGGGTTTGAGATCTGCGGGAATCTGGAGCTGGTCAGCCATAGTCCCCAGCGTAATGAGCGGCCCGGGTGTGACTCCGCACACACCGTGCGCGTGACCGCCGGTCAGGCCACAGTGCGTTCGGAGGGGCCTGGCGGATTACCAGTACCGGCGGTACCGTGTTCCGTGTACGTCCGAACGTCAACCTCGTGGGGGAGGATGCTATGACTGCGACTTCGGCCAAGGTCAAGGCCAGGACGCGCATGGTTCAGCGTTGGCGCCGCAATATGGAGGTGCGCGACGACGCCGAGTACGTCGACATGCTTGCCACACTGTCCGAGGGGTCGGTGCGGCGAAACTTCAACCCGTACACCGATATCGACTGGGACTCGCCGGAGTTCGCCGTCACCGACAACGACCCGCGGTGGATCTTGCCGACGACCGACCCGATGGGTCGGCACCCCTGGTATCTGGCCCAGTCCGACGAACGCAAGATCGAAATCGGCATGTGGCGGCAGGCCAACGTGGCCAAGGTCGGGCTGCACTTCGAGTCCATCCTGATCCGCGGCCTGATGAACTACACGTTCTGGGTGCCCAACGGGTCACCGGAATACCGGTACTGCTTGCACGAATCGGTCGAAGAGTGCAACCACACGATGATGTTCCAGGAGATGGTCAACCGCATCGGCGCCGACGTTCCGGGAATGCCGCGCAAGCTGCGCTGGATCTCGCCGGTGGTGCCGCTGGTGGCGGGGCCGCTGCCGATCGCGTTCTTCATCGGCGTGCTCGCCGGCGAGGAGCCCATCGACCACACGCAGAAAAACGTTCTGCGCGAAGGGAAGTCGTTGCACCCGATCATGGAGCGGGTGATGGCCATACACGTGGCCGAGGAGGCGCGGCACATCTCGTTCGCCCACGAGTTTCTGCGTAAGCGGTTGCCGCAGTTGAGCCCGATGAAGCGATTCGTGGTCTCGATCTACCTGCCGCTGACGATGTGGCGGCTGTGCAGGGCGATCGTGGTGCCGCCCAAGGAGTTCTGGGTCAAATTCGACATCCCGCGCGAGGTCAAAAAGGAACTGTTCTTCGGATCGGCGGATTCGCGAAAGTGGTTGCGCGACATGTTCGGTGATGTCCGCATGCTGGCCTACGACACCGGGTTGATGAATCCGATCGCCAAGCTGGTGTGGCGGATGTTCAAGATGTACGGCAAGCCGTCGCGCTACCGCAGCGAGCCGCAGCGCCAGCATCTGGCCGCCTGACCTACTGCGAGTTCTTCTATGCCGCATGTCATTACCCAGTCGTGCTGCAACGACGGGTCCTGCGTTTTCGCGTGTCCGGTGAACTGCATTCACCCCACGCCGGACGAGCCTGGCTTCGCGACGGCGGAGATGCTGTACATCGATCCGGTGGCCTGCGTGGACTGCGGCGCCTGTGTGAGCGCCTGTCCGGTCGGTGCAATCGCGCCCGACAATCGGCTGGAGCCCAAGCAGCTGCCGTTCGTTGAGATCAATGCGTCGTTCTATCCGGAGCGGCCCGCGGACGTGAAACTTCCACCGACGTCGAAACTGGCTCCGGTGCTCCCGGCCGCCGAGGTGCGGGTTCGCCGGCAGCCGCTGACGGTGGCCATCGTCGGGTCCGGCCCGGCGGCGATGTATGCCGCCGATGAGCTGCTCACCCAGCATGGTGTGCGGGTCAACGTCTTCGAGAAACTGCCTACCCCTTATGGTTTGGTGCGCGCCGGGGTGGCGCCCGACCACCAGAACACCAAGAGGGTCACCCGTCTCTTCGATCGGGTTAGCCGTAATCGACGCTTCCGGTTCTACCTCAACGTGGAGATCGGCAAGCACCTGAGCCACGCCGACTTGTTGGCACATCATCACGCTGTGCTGTACGCGGTCGGCGCGCCCGACGATCGCCGGCTGGACATCGACGGGATGGCTCTGCCGGGCACCGGAACCGCGACCGAGTTGGTCGCGTGGATCAACGGACATCCCGACTTTGCCGATCTCTCAGTCGATCTCGGCCACGAGCGCGTCGTGATCGTCGGCAACGGCAACGTCGCGCTGGATGTGGCCCGCGTGCTCACCGCCGATCCGAACGAACTGGCCCGCACCGATATCTCCGACACCGCGTTGGGTGTGTTCCGCGGTTCCGCGGTCCGCGAGGTGGTGATCGCCGCGCGGCGCGGGCCCGCGCACTCGGCGTTCACGCTGCCCGAGCTGATCGGGTTGACCAGTACGCGCGACGTCGTGCTCTCGGCCGATGACCGCGAACTGGTGGAAAGCCATCTCGCGACCGTCTCGGACGGCTTGACCCGCAGCAAGCTGGAGATCTTGAGCAAGCTCGGCGACGCTTCGGGGGGAGCCCGACGGATCCGGCTGGCCTATCAGCTCACGCCTGAACGGGTGCTGGGGGACCGGCGTGTCAGCGGCGTGGAATTCTCGGTCACCGGTTCCGACGAGCTGCGCCGACTCGACGCGGGCCTGGTGCTCACCTCGATTGGCTACCGCGGCAAGCCGATTCGCGATCTGCCTTTCGATGAGGAGGCGGCTGTGGTCCCCAACGAGGGCGGTCGCGTCGTGCCCGGCACGTACGTCGCGGGGTGGATCAAGCGGGGGCCGACCGGCTTCATCGGCACCAACAAGTCGTGCTCGTTGCAGACCGTTCAGGCCCTGGTCGCGGATTTCAACTCCGGCAAGCTGTCCGACCCGGTTGGCAAGCCGGCCGCGCTGACCAAGCTGGTGCACGCTCGCCGGCCTGAGGCCATCGACTCGGCGGGGTGGCGTGCCATCGACGCCGCGGAGATTGCGCGCGGCGCCGAGGAGGGCCGCCCGCGCAGCAAGTTCACCGATGTCGCCGACATGCTGGCGGCCGCGGCCACCGCGCCGGCGCCGCCGCTGCGGCGCCGGCTGCGTGACCGCCTAGGAGCGATCGCAAGCGCGGCGAAGCCGGGCGCAGCGGGTCGCGACCATCGTCTAGGAGCGATCGCAAGCGCGGCGAAGCCGGGCGCAGCGGGTCGCGACCATCGTCTAGGAGCGATCGCAAGCGCGGCGAAGCCGGGCGCAGCGGGTCGCGACCATCGTCTAGCCAGCGCTTGACATTGCCGACTGGATCTCTTCCATGCTGACCTCGCGCACGGGCTGCCCCATGGACCAGTGGTGGCCGAACGGGTCGGCGACCACGCCGTAGCGGTCGCCCCAGAACTGGTCCGTCAGCTCGGCCACCACCGTCGCACCGGCATCCACCGCACGCTGGAATTTGGTGTCGACGTCGTCAACGGTCAGATGAATGGTGACCGGGGTTCCACCCAGCGACGTCGGCGTCATCGACTTGCCGCCGCACACCTCCGGGAAGTCGTCGTTGAGCATTACCGTGAAGCCGTTGATGCGCAGCGCGGCGTGGATCAGCTTGCCGTCGGGACGGGGAACGCGCCCTAGCTCTTCGGCGCCAAAAGCCTTGACGTAGAAATCGATCGCCGCGGGAGCGTCTCCTACGACGAGATGGGGAATGACTGCGGGTTCGACGTTGATCGCCATAGGGGTCTCCTTGTTGTCGGGTGGGTATCACCCATACTGACTAAGCCCACCGACAAATTTCATCGCGAGGGTGCGCAGTTGCACAACGGTCCTCGGCGTGTCGTGTGCTAACACGCACGCTCGCGGAAGGAGGAAGGGTCAGACCTCGGTGAGGACCCGGTCCCAGCCGTCGACCGATTCCGGGCTACGCGGGCTTGGTCCGACGTAGATGGCCGACGGGCGCACCAGCTTGCCGAGTCGCTTCTGCTCGAGAATGTGCGCACACCATCCGGCGGTGCGTCCGCAGGTGAACATCGCCGGCATCATGTTGGCCGGCACCTTGGCGAAGTCCAGGATCACGGCGGCCCAGAACTCGACGTTGGTCTCGATGGCCCGATCCGGGCGGCGTTCCCGAAGTTCGGCGAGCGCGGCCTGCTCCACGGCGACCGCTACCTCGTAACGCGGGGCGCCGAGGCGCTGGGCGGTGGCACGCAGCACACGCGCCCGCGGGTCCTCGGCGCGGTAGACCCGGTGGCCGAAGCCCATCAGCTTCTCGTGGCGGTCCAGGATCCCCTTGACCAGGCCACGGGCGTCGCCGGTGCGTTCCACCTCTTCGAGCATCGGCAGCACCCGGGCCGGCGCGCCACCGTGCAGTGGCCCGCTCATGGCCCCGATCGCCCCGGACAGCGCCGCCGCCACGTCGGCCCCGGTCGACGCGATCACCCGGGCGGTGAACGTCGAGGCGTTCATGCCGTGCTCAGCGGCCGACACCCAGTAGGCGTCGATGGCCTCGACGTGCTTGGGGTCTGGCTCGCCCTGCCAGCGCGTCATGAAACGTGCTGTCACCGTTGGGCATTCATCGATCACACGCTGTGGGACCGCCGGCTGGTAGATGCCGCGCGCGGACTGGGCGACGTAGGACAGCGCCATCACCGACGCCCGGGCCAGCTGATCGCGGGCGGTGGCCTCGTCGGTGTCCAGCAGTGGCTTGTACCCCCAGATGGGCGCCAGCATGGCCAGGCCCGCCTGCACGTCGACCCGCACATCACCGGTATGGATCGGCAGCGGGAACGGCTCGGCGGGCGGCAGCCCGTGACCGAACCGGCCGTCGACGAGGAGGGCCCACACGTCACCGAACGTGACCTGTTGGTTCACCAGATCCTGGATGTCCACGCCCCGGTAGCGCAGCGCACCGCCGTCCTTGTCCGGTTCGGCGATTTCGGTGGTGAAGGCCACCACGCCTTCCAGGCCGGCGACGAAATTTTCCGGAACCACAGTCATGGGAAAAATTCTCGCACCCCACCGCCGGGCCGACGCTACCGGCCGGTAAGAACGCTGAGTAGCGTGAGCGCAATGGCCGAATCGGATGAGCAACACCTGGCGGGGATGCGAGTGGAGTATGGGTCCGTCGAGAAGGACGGCAGCCCCGATCTCGACGCGGATTGGCTCGACGGCGGCTGGCTTGCGTTGTTCCGCAAGTGGATTGACGATGCCGAACGGTCCGGTCTGTCCGAAGCCCAACGCGTTCGTGCTGGCGACCGGGTAAGTGCGGCGGGCCGCCCGGTGAGCCGGACGGTGCTGTGCAAAAGCGTCGACGAGACCGGGCTCACATTCTTCACCAACTACGACTCGGCCAAGGGGGACGAGCTGGCGGCGACCCCATACGCCTCGGCGACTTTCCCCTGGTACCAGCTGGGACGGCAAATCCACATCCGCGGCCCGGTCAGCAAGGTCGATCCGCAGGTCACCGAGGACTACTGGTCCCAGCGGCCGCGCGGCTCACAATTGGGCGCTTGGGCGTCGCACCAGTCGCAGCCGATCGCGTCGCGGGCGGCGTTGCTTGAGCAGCTGGCGGAGGTCACGGCACGCTTTGCCGACTCAGAGAGCGTCCCGGTGCCCCCGAACTGGGGCGGTTACCTCATCGCGCCCGAGGTGGTGGAGTTCTGGCAGGGTCGGGAGAACCGGGTGCACAACCGGATACGCATCGTGGGTGATCGCGTCGAGCGTCTGCAGCCCTAGGCGTTTTCGGCGATCCAGTTGGCGGTGAAGCGCTGGATCTCAGGGATGCCGTCGATGGTCAAACTGTGTCCGATGGACTTCTCGAGTCTTCCGCCCAGCAGCGGGATTTTGACCTGCACTTTCAGGGCGCAGCGGAGTTGGGAGCCCTCGCCCGCGGGTTCCAGCCACGCGTCCACGTGACCCGATCCCAGCTTGGGTGATGTCGATATTCTGAGGTGCCCGCGAAACTGGCCTCGGCCAGCCCCGCCGGCCGGTCGCCACGTCTCACTGTGCATCATCTTCAGTTCGGTGGGAACGAGTCTGCCTACCGGCCCAGGTAGTAGCTGACGACCCACGTGCTGGGTGACGTGCACCTTCACCGTGCCGTCGTCCTCGACGGTCAGGGAATCCAGCGTGGTGAGGGCGGGGCCGGGCTCGATGCGTGCCAGCCAATAGTCTTTGCGGCGGTATGCCGCATGAATCTGTTCAACGGTGACGGGCGATTCGGTCACGATGTCGAAGGAACTCGGCATAATGATCCATTCTAGTAACCGTTACTCGATGCTGAGCTCGCCGAACCTCGCGAGCGCGGCGTCGAGGTCTGCCTCGTCGAACATCTCGCAGCGGTTGATGCAGTCGCCGTCGACCGTGAAGATCATGACCATCCGCCACTCGACTTCGATTTCCTCGTGGGTAACGCCTCGCGCCAGATGGGTGACGACCACCCCGAGGTCGGTCAGCCGGTGCACGGTCTCCATGGAGATGCTGAGGTACGGCATGAGGTCCCAGCCGGCGCGGATGTATGCGGGCAGATCACTCGAGTCGGTCGATATCAGCGCCCGGTGGTCGACATGGATCCAGTCCGGTGTCGTTGCGGGAAGTTCGTGCCTGTTGAATTGCGCGTAGATATCCGCGGTGAGCGACCACGTGTGCGCGTGGGCAGCCGCTTCGCCGGCGAGGTATCGCGCATCGAGTGCCGCAAAGGCGGCGTCGATGTCGTTGACATCGAACAGGATGCGCGCCGTGACCCGGTTGTCTGCGTCGATCTCGACGATGCCGAGCATGTCACTGTGGAAAGCTTCAGGCCGCTGGTCGCGGCCCGACATCCGGAGCCGGGCGAGGGCGAGGCGCTCGCCACGGGTTGCGACGACCGTCGACGCGAAATTGGCCGACCCCGGGTCGGCGGCCGCGCGCATGTTCGCGATGTCGAGATCGCGTCCGCCCAAGATTCCGCTGCCGACAACCGAACGGCGATCATCAGTGAAGATCTCGTCGGCCGAGTTCGCAGCGATTGCGGCCCAGTTGCGAGCCGCGAAGTACGCTTGGAAGCGCTCGAGTAGTCGGCTTGCCGCGTTTTCCAGCCGCGGTGGCTGCGGTTGAAGTTCCTCAAACCGCGCGAGCGCGGCGTCGAGGTCTGCCTCAGCGAAGATTTCGCAACGACTGACCTTGTCACCTTCGACAATGAAGACGTCGATCTGCCGCCATTCGGCGTCGAAGCCTTCTTGCGATGTCCCACTTGCCATCCGGGTGACTACCGCTCCGAAATTGCTCAGCCGATGCACGGCTTCGATGTGCTGCCTGATATCGGGCGTGAGATCGCGCATGGCGCGGATGAGCGCGGTCAGATCATCCGCCTCGATACGTTGGAGCGGCAGATGGTCAATGAAGACGAAGTCCGGCGTCATCGGGGGGAGCTGGCGTCGGTTGACCGCAGCATAGGTACCGGTGATGACCGACCACGCGCGTGCGTGGTCGGCCGCTTCCCCGGCAAGGTATCGGGCATCAAGCTCCGCGAAGGCGGCGTCGATGTCGTCGGGGTCGAACGAGAGATGCGCCGCGATCCGCTCGTCTGCGTCGATCTCGACGACGTCGAGCAGCTCGGTGTGGAACGCTTCGGGCCGCGTGGTCGCGACCCGAGAATCGGGCACGACTCAGGGCGATGCGCTGTCCGCGGGTCGCGATGACGGTCGACGTCATGTTCGTGACTCCGAGGTCGGCGAGTGGCACGCATGTTTGCGATGTCAGGCGTCTCGACCATGCTGGCTTCCCGCGCCCACGACCCGACGGCGATCGTCGGTGGCGAAGTCGTCGGCCAGCATGTCCGCCATTTCGTCCCAGTTGCGGGCAGTGAAGTACGACCGGAATCGCTCGGTTAGTCGGCTTGCCGCGTTTTCCAGCCGCGGCTCCTGCGGATGCAGCTCCTCAAAACGGGCGAGCGCGGCGTCGAGGTCTGCCTCGTCGAAGATTTCGCATCCGTCGACTCGGTCGTCTTCGACAATCGGGAGTTGGATCATTCGCCATTCGGCGTCGAAGCCTTGTGGCGATGTCCCATACGCCGTAAGTGCGACGACGGCTCCGAATCCGCTGAGCCGATGCACCGCCTCAATCTGGACGGTGAGGTCTGGTGTGAGGTCCCAAACGGAGCGGATTAGTGCAGGCATATCACTCGTGTCGGCCGCTACGAGCGACCGGTGGTCGATGGTGTTCCAGTGCGCCGCGGGAAGTTCGCGGCGGTTGAACGCGGCGTAGGTCCCCGCTATGACAGACCACGCGTGCGCATAGGTGGCCGCTTCGCCGGCAAGGTACCGGGCGTCGAGCTCCTTGAAGGCGGCGTCGATGTCGTCGAGGTCGAACGCGACGTGGCCACGATCCGCTCGTCGGCGTCGATTTCGACGACGACGAGCGCCTCGGATGTGGAACTCCCCGGCCGGCTGATCGCCGTCCGAGGAACAGATACGACGAGGGCAAGGCGTTCCCCGCGGGTCGCTAAGACAGTCGACGTCACATTCGTGTCCGCCATTCTGCGATCGCTCGCATGTCGATGATCAGGGCATCTCGACCATGCCAGACTCCCGCGTCCACCACCCGACGGCGATCGTCGACGAAATTGTCGTCGGCGAGGATCTCCGCCATCGCCGTCCCAGTCGCGTGCCCCGAAGTGCGCGAGGAAGCGGTCTGATGCTCGGCTTGCCGCGTTTTCCAGTGCCGCGTCGTGTGAGCTGCAGTTCTTCGAAGCGGGCGAGGGCGGCGTCGAGGTCTGCCTCGTCGAATATCTCGCAGCGGTTGATCAGGTCGCCGTCGACGGTCATAACGCTCGATCCCGCGCCACTCGACGTCGAAGCCCTCTTGCGAGCTCCCATGCGCCGCCATGGGTGACAGACCGCTCCGAGGTCGCTCAGCCGATGCACCGCCTCGATATGAGATGCTGACGTCCGGCATGAGGTCCCATGCGCGCGACGGAGGTATGCGGCCGCCATCACCGCGCGCGATCGCGCGTCGCCGGTGGTCGATGTTCACCCAATCCGGTGTCGTCGCGGGGAGCTCGCGCCGGTTGAGTGCGGCGTAGGCACTCGACGATGACCGACCACGTATGCGCATGGACGGCCGCTTCGCCGGCGAGGTATCGGGCGTCGAGTTCCTCGAAGGCGGCGTCGATGTCGTCGACGTCGAACGAGACGGCGCCGCGATTCGTCCGTCGGCGTTGATTTCGTAGATGATGAGGGCATCGACATAGAAGGCCTCGGGGCGCTGGGCACTGCCCGAGTAGCGCGCACGACGAAGGACAAGGCGTTCGCCGCGCGTCGCAATGACCGTCGACGTTACTTCTTTCGCGCCGACATCGGCGTTCGCGCGCGCAGTCCTTCATCGCGGCATCCCGACCACGCTGGATCCCCGCGTTCACGGTTCGACGACGATCGTCGCTGGAAAAGTCGTCGGCCACCAACTCGGCTGCGCGTCCCATTCGCGGGCGGTGAAGTGCGCCATGACGCGGTCGGCTATTTGGCTCGCCGCGTTTTCCAACCGCGGTGCCGGCGGGCTCAACTGATCGAACGCTGCGAGCGCGGCGTCGAGGTCGGCCTCGCCGAAGACCTCGAGGCGGTTGACGCTGTCGCCGTCGACCGTCAAAAGGTCGATCCCTCGCCACTCGGCGTCGAAGCCCTCGCGCGAAATGCCATGCCCGACATGGGTGCAGACCGCTCCCAGGTCGCTGAGCCGATGCACAACCTCGACGTAGGTTCGGATGTCTTGGCCGACGTCAAAACCGGCCCGGAGGTATGCGATCCCTTCGCCTGGCGCGAACGCTGCCCCCCGACGGTGGTCGATACTCACCAGATCCGTTGTGGTAGGCGGGAGCTCGCGTCGGTTGAGTATCGCGTGGCCTCTCGTGATCACAGACCACGTGTGCGCGTGGGCTGCCGCTTCGCCGGCGAGATATCGGGCGTCGAGTTCGGCGATGGCGGCTTCGAAGTCGTCGGGGTCGAACGCGACGGAGGCGACGATCCGTTGATCAGCGTCGATCTCGGTGATGCAGAGCATATCGGTGCGAAAAGCATCGGGCTTTTGATCGCGTTCCAAAAAGCCGTAACGCGAAAGGACAAGACGCTCCCCACGGACTGCGATGTCCGTCGACGTCATATTCGCGTTGTATAGCCCGGCGATCGCTCGCATGTTCATGATCTGGGCTTCCCGACCGGTCCGGACTCCCGCGCCCACTACCCGACGGCGATCGTCGGTGGAGAAGTCGTCGGCCAATATTGCCGCCATGGCATCCCAATTGCCTGCCGCAAAGTTCTCCCGGAAGCGCTCCGCCACTTGGCTTGCCGCGTTTTCCAGCCGCGGCGCCGGCCGGCTGAGCTGTTCGAACTTCGCCAGCGCGGCGTCGAGGTCGGCCTCGTCGAAGAATTCGGCCGCGGTTGATCGAGGCCACCTTCGACCGTCATAAGTTCGGCGACCCGCCACTCGGCGTCGAAGCCGTCTTGCGAGGTCCCTTTCGCCACCTGGGTGAAGACCGCTCCGAGGTCGTTCAACTGGTGAACAGCCTCGATGTATGTGATGAAATCTTGTTGCGTGGTCCCACAGCGGCACGGAGGTATGCGGTGAAATCGCCTGGCGCGAAAGCGATCCCGCGCCGGTGATCGAGGCTCACCCAGTCCGGAGTTGTCGGCGGCAACTCGTGTCGGATCAGCGCGGCGCGGGCGGCCGCGATGACAGACCACGTATTCGCATGGGCAGCCCCTTCGCCCGCGAGGAATCGGGCATCGAGTTCCTCGAAGGCGGCGTCGATGTCGTCGAGGTCGAATGTGACGAACGCAACGATCCGCCCGTCTGCGTTGATTTCGCCGATGGCGAGCGTCTCTGTAATGAATGCCTGGGGTCCTTGATCGCTGCCCGAAAAGCGGGCATGCGACAGGCCAAGGCGCTCCCCGCGGGTCGCGATGACGGTGAACGTCCCTTTCGTGATCCAGAGGTCGGCGTTCGCGCGCATTTCCTCGATCACGGCATCTGGGCCGAGTCGGATTCCAGCGCCTATCACCGCACGGCGATCGTCACTGGAAAAGTCGTCTGCGACTAGCTCCGCCATGGCGTCCCAGTCTCGGGCCGCAAAGCAAGTCAGAAAGCGTTCGGCCACTTGGCTTGCCGCGTTCTCCAGCCGCGGCGCCGGGCGGCTGAGTTGGTCGAACCTCGCGAGCGCGGCGTCGAGATCTGCCTCGTCGAACAGTTCGCAACGGCTGAGCAGATCGCCGTCGAACGTCAAAAGTCCCGATCTCCCGCCATCGGCGTGGAAGCCCTCGCTGCGAGGTGCCATGCGCCGCTTGGGTGATGACCGCTCCGAGGTTGCTCAGCCGATGCACGACCTCGCTGTAGACGTTGATGTCCGGTCGCGTCGTCCAACAAGCGTGGAGGTATGCGGTCACGTCGCCGGTCGCGAACGATGCTCCCCGCCGGTGGTCGATGTTGACCCAGTCCGCCGTGTAGGCGGGAAGTCGTGCCTGTTGATGCGGCGAACGCGGCCGTGATCGAGCGACCACGTGTGCGCGTGGGCGGCGGCTTCGCCGGCGAGGTAGCGGGCGTCGAGTTCGGCGATGGCGGCCTCGAAGTCGTCGGGGTCGAACGTGACGAGCGCCGCGATCTGTTCGTCGGCGTTGATCTCGACGATGCTGAGTATCTCCGTGAGAAATGCCTCGGATCGCTGATCGCGGCTCCGAGAATCGGGCACGCGCGAGGACGAGGCGTTCGCCGCGGGTCGCAATGGCGTCTGACGTCGCGTGCTCGACACCCGAGGTCGGTGACTCGCCTGCATGTTCAGCGATCTACGGCATCGCGACCATGTCGGACTCCGGCGCCCACCACCCGACGGCGATCGTCGGTAGAAAGTCGTCGGCCAGTATCTCCGCCATGGCATCCCAGTCCGCTGCCGCGAAGTGCTGTCGAGAAGCGCTCGGCCACTTGGCTTGCCGCGTTTTCCAGCTGCGGCGCCGGGCGGCTGAGCTGATCGAACCTCGCGAGCGCGGCGTCGAGGTCGGCCTCGTCGAACAGCTCGGCGCGGCTGATCAGGTCGCCGTCGAAAGTGAAAATGTTGACCAGCCGCCACTCGGCGTCAAAGCCCTCTTGCGAGGTCCCATGCGATGCGTGGGTGACGACCGCTCCGAGGTCGTTCAGCCGGTGCACAGCCTCGATGTAGAGGTTGAGTCCGGCGTCGAGGTCCCACGCGGCACGGATGTACGCGGCCACGTCACCGGGCGCGAACGTTGCCGCCCGGCGGTGGTCGACGTTCACCCAGTCCGGCGTCGTCGCAGGGATTCGTGTCCGGTTGAGCGCGGCGTAGGCCCCCGCGATGGCCGACCACGTGTGCGCGTGGCGGCGGCTTCGCCGGCGAGGTAGCGCGCGTCGAGCTCGGCGATGGCGGCATCGAAGTCGTCGAGGTCGAACGCGACGGACGCCACGATCCGCTCGTCGGCATCGATCTCGGCGATGCGGAGTACTCGGTGTGGAACGCCTCGGGCCGCTGGTCTCGGCCCGAGAAGACGGTACGAAGAGGGCGAGGCGCTCCCCGCGGGTCGCGAGGACGTCTGACGTCATGGTCTTGACGCCGACGTCGGCGATCGCCCGCAGTTCGCGATCTCGTGTCGCGGTCGTCTGCCCTCTCGGCGGAGTCCCTCGCCGCCGGTCCTCGACCCGGAATGTCGTCGGCGTAACAACTCACCGATCTCGTCCCAGCGCCTGTCCGCAAAGAGCGCGAGGAACCCGATCATCGGCTCGACTCGCGGCGTTCTCGAGCCGCCGTGCTCGCGGACGCTCCTGTTCGTATCGGGCGTGCGCGGCATCAAGTTCAGCGATCGCGGCGTCGACGTCCTCGATGTCGAAGAACACCTCTAGCTGCGACTCGACCGTCCTCGCCGAGGCCGATCAGCTGAAGCATCTCGTCGTGCGGCGCGCCGGGGCTGACGTCGTCCGTGCCTATTTCTATTCGACTGAGCGCCAAGCGCTCGCCTCGCACGGCGATGATCGTCGTTTCGGAGTCGCATGCGTCGTTTTCAACCATGCGTCTCATGTCGCTGAACGGAAACATCGTCCCGAGTCAAAGCCGACGATCTTTCGTCGACTCTCGACGCGGTGGGGCGCGCCAACCTCCTCGACCTCGTCCCATGTCCTCCGGTCGACGGCAGCCGACAAGCGTCGGATCATCCGCGCGCAGGCGTTGTCCGGCTCGACGCTGGGCACTTCCGTTGGCGTTGCGGCGGTGTGCTGCGCGTCGAGTTCGGCGAGTGCGGCGTCGATGTCTTCGACGTCGAACTTCACTTGCAGCGCTATGCGACCTTCCTCGTCAAGGCCGACTACCTGGAGCTCCTCGTCCTGCGGCGCCCCCGAACTCAGATCTGCAGTGCCTAGCTCCAGCCGGAAGAGGGCGAAACGGTCGCCACGCACGGCGAGAGCCGTTTGGTGGTAGCGCACTATGCCCGTCTCCAGATAACGCCTCATATCCTCAGGCCACTGGTTCGACGGGACGTCCAGCCGTGCGAAACCCACGATCTTCCGGCGACTTTCGAGGGACACGGACGGGGCGAGTAGCTGCGCGACCTCGTCCCAGGCCTCGCGATTGACGGCATCGACCAACCGGCTGCCTGCTTGCGCGCAAGAGTTGGTCAGTTCGACGGGCCCGGTGTCGAGTTGGGGTGGTTGGCGAAGGTCAGCGGTGCCGACGATGTGGCGCGCCTTCTCCGCAAGTGCCGCAGCACCTTTGCGCTCGTACAGAGTCGACCGCTCGCTCGGCGGCGGCTCGAGATCCCGCGGCATCGCCCGGCGGCATCCAAAACCGTTGCCAGCGCGAGACATGCGTCGCCGTGGTCAACCAGCAAGTCGGTACGCTCGGCGCGGCTCACGGCATCTTCGGCGACCCGCCGAGCCTCGTCGTGCGCATTGCCGCGCGAAAGCAGCTGCGCCCGAAGGGTGCGCCAGGCGATCGACGCCTTCAGCGCGTGTCCGGCGAGACGCTCACTCTCCGTGCACAATTCGTCGGCTTCGTCTTCTCGGTCGAGCGCGAGGCAGGTGCGTCCCAGCAGCGCGGCGGTCTCGGCGGTGTCGGCGTCCAGGCGCATACGGCGAAAACCGTTGTAGGCCTGGCGCAGATGCGGCTCGGCCGCGGCCGGGTCGTCCGCGACCAACTCGACGATGCCGGCAAACTGCTCAACCTCGAAAAGCGCATGGCGCAGGCCGAGTTCGGTGACCGTGCGCCGGGCCGAGTCGATCATCCGTCGCGCCGCGGCGGCACGTCCGCGGAACGCCTCCAACACGGCCTGGCACCGCGTCGACGTCGCTTCGACCGCCGGCGAGTCGGTCGTGATTCGCAGCAGCCGCACCACATCAAGACAGCGCCCGCCCGCGCGCGGAACCGGATTGGGTCCCCACAGCGCCGCGAGCGGCGCATTCGCCAGCACCGCGTTCACCCGGCGGTGTTCACGCGCGCGCCGCGCCGCGGTGAGCGCGTCGTCCAGCGCGATTTCGCAGTCGCCGATTCGCCCGAGGCGGGCGAGGCACCCGGCACGGACGGTGTGCGCCTTGGCTTCTCCGGCGGTGTCGCCCAGTTCGGCCAGTCTTGTCGGCGGCCGCGCTCACCGCGGCCTCGACCTCGTCAAGTCGGTCGGGATGGATCAGCATCGACAGTTGGGCGTCGAAGCACGTCGCCCATGCCGCGAGACGGTCGGAACCGCGCGTCGCTTCTTGCAATTGCGAGACCGCGCCCGCCGCCGACGCCACATCACCGGCGGCCAGCAGGGCCTCGCAGCGCGCGATCAGTAGCGCGGCGATCTGCTCGTCGCGGTCGGGCAGCTCGTCGTCGATCTCCTCCAGCGCGTGCAGGGCCCGGTCGTAGAGGTCGGCGGCGCCTTCATAGGCCAGCCGGGCCATCGCCTGGTCCGCGGCGCGGCGGCAGTACTCGACGGCCTTGGCCGCGTTGCCCGCCCACGCGCACTCGAAGTAGTGGTGCGCCAGTTCGGCGAGCAGCTCGTCATCGGCACCGGGCTGCTCCTCCAGCGTCGCGGCGATGCGTTGGTGCAGCCGCATGCGCCGCACCGATGGCAGCTCGGCCAGCAGCGACTGACGGACCAGGGCGTGGTTGAACCGGTAGCGGCCCCCGGGCTCTTCGATGACGATGCCGGCCTTGCATGCCTCGTCGAAAGCGTCGACGAGATCCTCCCCGACCACATGCTCGACCAGTTCCAAGGCAAACCGGCTGCCGACCACCGCGGCCGCCGCAAGGGCCTTGTTCGTCTCGGCCGGGAGCCGCGACAGCCGGCGGCTCACCGCTTCCCGAACCCCCTGCGGCAACGTGCTCGGATCCCATTGGCCGCCGCTCTCGTCCACGTGGCGCAGGGCCTCAATCAGGAAGAACGGATTGCCACCCGTGACCGACGCCAGGGCTCGAGCCAGCTCTTCGTCGTGATAGCCGGCCTCGGCGAGGTACGTGGTGACGTCGCTCTCGTCGAGGCCGCTGAGCGCAATGCGGTTGGCCGTGCCGTCACGGTGCAGGTCGGCCAGCATCGCGGCCAGCGGGTGGGCGCGGTCGAGGTCGGTGCTGCGGTAGGTGCCGAGGATCTGGACGCGGGCCTGCTCGCCGAAGCGCAGCAGATGCCGCAGCAGCAGCAGCGTGGGCTTGGCCGCCCAATGCAGGTCGTCGAGGATCAGCACGACCGGCGCGCTGCGTGGAGGCGACTCCCAACACCGCCACGACGGCGTCGAAAAGTGCGTAGCGCTCGGTGTCGGGATCGGCGCGGGTGGGTGCGGGCAGATCGGGCAGGACGTCGGTCAGGCCGGGAACCAGTGTGAGAAGGGCCTCAACGCCGCGCAACCCGCGCAGCTTGCTGGCACCCAGGCACGGCACCAACGAACGCAGCGCCTCCGCGAACGGCTGATAGGGGGCCCCGAGGTCCTCGTCGCAACGCCCGTAGATCACGAGCGCGCCCTGGTCATAAGCCTGTTGGGACCATTCGCCGGCCAACCGCGTCTTGCCGACACCCGGTTCGCCGGCGATCAGCGCCGCGTTCGTGGTACCGGCGAGCGCGGTCTGCCAGGCGGAGAACAGTTGGGCTATTTCCCGCACGCGCCCGACGAAAGGCCCGGGACCGGCCAGCACGGCGGGCAGGGCCGGGCGCTCCAACGGCGCCTCGGTTGGCGTTGGCGCAGCAACATCGACGGCGTCTTGGAGCCGGAGCTCGAAAACGCGCTCCGGGCGTGCCAGGTTGCGCAGCTCGCGGGTCCCCAGGTCGGCGAGCACGACGTCGTCGGGCAGGGAGTCGATGACGAGTTCGGCCGTCGCACCCGAGCACAGGATCTGGCCTCCCGCGGCCAGCGACCGCAGTCGGGCGGCGCGGTTGACCGCGCGTCCGAAGTAGTCGCCGTCGCGGAACTCGACCTCCCCGGTGTGCAAGGCCACCCGCACACGCATGGGCTCGCGCAGCGCCCACGGCTCGCCGGAGATCGCTTCTTGCAGATCTATGGCGGCGGTGGCCGCCGCCGACGGCCGCTCGAAGACCGAGAACGTGGCATCGCCCTCGCCGCGCGTCTTGATCAGCCGTCCTCCGCGTGACGTGACGACCTGTTCGACGAGCTCGTCGTGTCGTGCGAGCGCCACCGCCATGGCGTCGGCATCGGCCTCCCAGGCGGCCGTCGACCCCTCGATGTCGGTCAGCAGGAAGGTCACGGCGCGGGTCACGGCCGGAACATGTTGTACCGCGGGGGTTTCCAGTGCGGAGTCCTGCGCGACGATCGCGGCCTCGAGCCGCCGAAGGTCCGGGCCGGGATCGACCCCCAGTTCCTCGGCGAGCAGCGCCCGCGCCCGTTGAAACGCGCCGAGGGCTTCGCCCTGCCTGCCGGCGCGGTAGAGGGCGAGCATCAGCTGGGCCCACCGCCGCTCGCGCAGCGGGGCGTCGGCCACCGCGCCCTCGAGTTCGCCGATGAGCTCCGCGGCGCGGCCCGTGGCGAGCAGCGCGTCGGCCCGATCCTCCACCAGCGCGGCATAGCCCTCGATCCACCGCGTCTTTTCCGACGTTCCCCGCCGGCCCTCGGGCAGTTCGGGGATTCCGCGCCACAGGGCGAGCGCCTCCTCGAAGCGGGCCACCGCCTGGCTGGTGTCGCCGGCGGCAGCGGCGTCCCGGCCCGTCTTGGCCGCCAATTTGTAGCGCGTCGCGTCGACCTCGGGCCCGCGCAGCGTCCAGCCCGTTCCCTCGGTCACCACGACGCCCTCGCCCAGGGCGCGGCGCAGCGAGGAGATGTGGGTCTGTAGCGCCTTGGCGGCGGTGCGCGGCGGGTCGTCGCCCCACAGCAACGCGATCAGTGTGTCGGCCGACACGACCGACCCGTTGTGCAGCCCTAGCATCGTGAGGATAGCGCGCGATTTCGCACCCGGGACAGCGACGGGTGCACCGTCTTGGCGGACCTGCAGAGGCCCCAAAACCCCCAGTTCCACCGATGGAACACTACTCATGTCAGCCATCGTCGGTGGGGCAATTCAATACCCGGTCAAGATCTAGTAAAGCCCTCGAACCGGTAACGCCGGACATCCCGAAAGGTAGGCATTCAGCAAATGACGAACAGAGGACGACTGAGCATAGATCTGACGTGCCCGGAGGGGCACGTCGTGGGCCAGCTGGTCCAGGATCCGGGGGAGCAGGGCATTGGGGTTCAGGTGGCCGACGCGGCGCGGGAGGAATGGCCGCGGGGCGGCGACAAGATGTTCACGTACCTGACGTGCCTGGGCTGCAATCGTCGGGTGTATGGATCGACGGACGCGATCCGCGAGAGGGCTACCTGGCTGTCTGAAAGTGAGTCCGACTGGGAGGGCAGATATGGGCTGCGCTACATCGAGGACGGCCTGGCGTAGGCGGCGGTCAAGACAACAGACCCCGACCCCCGGGCAGGCGCGCCGTCGCGATAACGACTACCTTCAGCAGTACGCACTTCGTGCGGGCCAGCCATATCAGCCAGAGCGCAAAGGGGTTCTCGTGGCCGACACCGACGACACCGCCAAACTCGAGTACCCGGGTGGCGATATTGACCTGAACATTGTGCGAGCTACCGAGGGAAACGACGGCGTTGCGTTGGGCTCGCTGTTGGCCAAGACCGGCCTCACCACGTTCGACAATGGCTTCGTCAACACGGCCGCGTGCAAGAGCTCCATCACCTACATCGACGGCGACGCCGGCATCCTGCGCTACCGCGGCATTCCGATCGACCAGCTTGCCGAGAAGTCGACGTTTATCGAGGTCAGCTACCTGCTGATCTACGGTGAGCTGCCCAGCACCGAGCAGCTGGCCGACTTCACCAAGCGGATCCAGCTGCACACGATGCTGCACGAGGACCTCAAGCGGTTCTTCGACGGCTTTCCGCGCAACGCGCACCCGATGCCGGTGCTGTCCAGCACGGTCAACGCGCTCTCGGCGTACTACCCGGATTCGCTGGACCCGGCCGACAGCGAGCAGGTCGAGCTGTCGACGATCCGGCTGCTGGCCAAGTTGCCGACCATCGCCGCCTATGCCTACAAGAAGTCGATCGGTCAGCCGTTCCTGTACCCGGACAACTCGCTGTCGCTGGTGGAGAACTTCCTGCGGATGACGTTCGGGCTGCCCGCCGAGCCCTACGACCCCGACCCCGAGGTAGTACGGGCGCTGGACATGCTGCTGATTCTGCATGCCGACCACGAGCAGAACTGTTCGACGTCGACGGTGCGGCTGGTGGGGTCGTCGCAAGCCAACCTGTTCACCTCGATCTCCGGCGGCATCAACGCGCTGTGGGGCCCGCTGCACGGCGGTGCCAACCAGGCGGTGCTCGAGATGCTCGAGCAAATCCGAGCGAGCGAGGACGACGTCAGCGAGTTCGTCCGGAAGGTGAAGAACCGCGAGGCCGGCGTCAAGTTGATGGGATTCGGCCACCGGGTCTACAAGAACTACGACCCCCGCGCCCGCATCGTCAAGGAACAAGCCGACAAGATCCTGGCCAAGCTCGGCGGCGACGACGATCTGCTGGACATCGCCAAGGAACTCGAAGAGGCCGCGCTGACCGACGACTACTTCATTGAGCGCAAGCTCTACCCCAACGTCGACTTCTACACCGGCCTGATCTACCGCGCCCTCGGGTTCCCGACTCGGATGTTCACCGTGCTCTTCGCGTTGGGCCGGCTACCGGGCTGGATCGCGCACTGGCGTGAGATGCACGACGACAGCGACAGCAAGATCGGCCGTCCGCGCCAGATCTACACCGGCTACACCGAGCGCGACTACGTGGGTATCGACGGGCGGTAGCTTTTCTCGGCCGAGCAGACACGAAAGTGCGCGACACGCCGTTGTTTTAGGGAATTTCGCGTCTGCTCGCGAGAGAGGCCAGCACCGCCATGGCGGCGTTGTGGCCGCCGATTCCCGACACCGCCCCGCCGCGGCGAGCACCCGAGCCGCACAGCATGATTCGCTCGTGGCCGGTGGCCACACCCCATTGATGCGCTGGGGTGTCTAGCGGGTCCCGATCATCTCCGTCCTCGGCGAACGGCCACGACAACGCGCCATGAAAGATGTTGCCCCCGGTCATGCGCAGTGTGGTTTCCAGGTCGGCGGTGGTCGTCGTCTCGATGCACGGCCGGCCATGCCTATCGGTCAGCAGCACATCCTGAATCGGTTCGGCCAGAACGGAATTCAGCGACTCCAGCACCGATTTGGTGAGGTCGGCCGGTTTGGCGCTCAGCGAGTGCGGGGTGTGCAGGGCGAACACCGTCATCGTGTGTGCGCCGGAGTCCCGCAGCGCGGCCGACAATATGCTCGGGTCGGTCAGCGAATGGCAGTAGGCCTCGCAGGGCAGCGGATCCGGTAACTGTCCCGCTGCCGCCTGGGAGTAGGCCGTATCCAGTTGGGTCCACGTCTCGTTGACGTGAAACGTTCCCGCGAATGCCTGTTCGGGCGTGACGTTTTCGTCGCGGAGGCGAGGAAGGCGACGCAGCACCATGTTGACCTTGACCTGCGAGCCAGGTGCTTGCGGCGGCGGCGGTTCGCCCAACAGTCCGGCTAACACCGCGGGCGTGATGCCGGCCAAAACGTACCGGCCGCGGATGCGGTGCTCGTCGTCGCCGCTGCGGTAGCGCACCTCGCCGTCCGGGGCCACGGCGTAAACGTCTGCGCCGGTGGTTATCTCGGCGCCGTGGGCTTGCGCGGCGGCGGCCAGGGCCGCCGTCACCGCGCCCATGCCGCCGATGGGCACGTTCCAATCCCCGCCGAGCACGTGATACAGGAAGCAGATGTTCTGCCGCAGCGACGGGTCGTCGAGGCGAGCGAAGGTGCCGATCAGCGCGTCGGTGGCGATCACGCCGCGGACGAGGTCGTCGCGCACCGCGTCGGCGATGGCGTGCCCAATGGGCTCTTCGATGATTGCGTGCCAGGCCGCCGTGTCGCCGGTGCTCCGCCGCGCCTGCTCCCGGGTGGGCAGCGGTTCGAGCAGAGTGGGCCAGAGCTTGTCGGTTACCAGGCGGCAGCGCCGGTAGAACTCTGCGGTCTCCGGCGCGCCGTGCGAACCGACGAGCAGTCCGGTGCGACCGGCCGTTCCCGGGTCGGGGGTGTAGGACGAATATCGCCGCTGGGCCAATCGCACCGACGCGCCGATGTCCTCGAGGATGCGCGGCGGCAGCAGGCTGACCAGATACGAGTATCGCGACACACGGACGTCGACGCCGTCGAAGGCCTGTGCCGACACTGCGGCCCCGCCGACGTGGCCTAGCCGCTCCAGCAATCGGACCCGCAGTCCCGCTCCTGCTAGGTAGCCGGCTGCGACCAGGCCGTTATGCCCGCCGCCAACGATGACGACATCGACGGGCTCGGCCATGTTCAGCCCAGGTAACCCTCGACCTGGTCACCCGGGCGCACCGCCGCTTCGCGCGGGTCGCCGCCGGTCTCGCGCAACGCCCGACGCTGCCGCAACAGGTCCCAGCACTGGTCGAGCTCGACCTCGACGCGGCGCAGGCGGTCGTGCTCCTCGGACTCGGTGATGTCGCGGTGCTGCAGCTGCGACCGCAGGTCTTTTTCTTCGGCGACCAAGTCGCGGATGCGTGCCAGGGTGTCGTTGTCGGTCGATTCGCTCATTGCTCTAGTGTGCCCGAGTTCCGCGGTACTGCGCCTTCGACTCGGTAGGCTGCTTATCGCCGCAGCACCGAAGGGAGCAAATGGTGGGTTTGGGGTCATGGCGAGCAGCACGCGTTCGGTCGCGTGGCTTCGCCTGGCTGGTGGGCTTGGTAGTTATCCCGTTGCTGATAGCGGCAATCGGCACCGCTGCCTACGATCACCCCCGGTCTGGTGCCGGACCGAGTGCCGCGGCGCCGTCGGCCACGTCGTCGACCAAGCCAGGTGCCCCGAAGTTGTCCTTGACACCGTTTTCAATCAGCCGTAGTGGCAACAATATAACGCTCAGCGGCAATTTCCCCGATGACTCCGCCAGGGCGGAGCTGATGAAATCGCTCAAGGGCGCGCTGGGCCCGGACGTCACCGTCGTCGACCAAATCAAGATCGACCCCAGCGTGAACGCCCTCGATTTCTCAAAGGCAGGGCCGCTTTTCACCGACAGCGCGTCGATCACCGACTTCAACCTCACGGTCAACGTGGACACCGTCACCGTGTCGGGAACCGCCGCATCGACGGACCAGAAGAATTCGATCGACCACGAGGCAACTCACATCTGGTCGAACCTGAATGTCGTTGATCGCCTTGTGGTTAACGCGCCGCCCCCGCCGCCCGGCGCGCCCCCGCTGCCCCCGCCGCCGGCCGCCGGACCGTGCGACAACCTGCAAGCGGCCATCAACACCGTGACGGGCGGGCCGGTGATGTTCGCGGCCGACGGGTTCAGCCTGACTCCGGCCGACAACCAGATTCTGAGCCAGGTGGCGGACAAGCTCAAGGCGTGTCCGAATGCGCACACCACGATCAACGGCTACACCGACAATACGGGCACCGAAGGCATCAACATTCCGCTGAGTTCCCAGCGGGGCAACACGGTCGCCGACTTCCTGGTTGCCCACGGCGTCGCGCGCGATCACCTCGTCGTGCATGGCCTGGGTTCGATCAACCCGGTCGCCAGCAACGACACGCCCGATGGTCGCGCCAAGAATCGCCGCGTCGAAATCGTGGTCAGCTAAGGAGAATTCGGCATGGAATTCGTGATCCAGTGGTTGTGGTACCTGCTGGCGTTTGTGGCGGGCTCCGCGGCTGCCTGGGCGATCGCGAGGGTCGCGCGGTGATGCAGCACGTGCACTGGTGGCTGTTCGCGCTGTCCTTCTTCCTCGGGTTGGCGCTGACATACACGCTGCTGAAGAAGGGCAAGCCAGCGACGGACATCCCCGAGTTCGAGACACCGACGACGAAGATCCGCGTTGCCGAGGAACCGCCGACGACCAAGATTCCCGTCGCTGAGAAAGCGACGCCGACGACCAAGATTCCCGTCGCTGAGAAAGCGACGCCGACCACCAAAATTCCGGTCGCCGAGAAAGCGACGCCGACCACCAAAATTCCCGTTGCGAAAGACCCGGCGACCACCAAGATCCCGAAGCTGCCCTTTGCGCCCTACGGCGCGGGCTCGGCGCGCGCGAGTGCTGACGGCGGCGGACCGGCGGGGTGGCTGGTCAAGGGTCGCTCGGACACCAGGCACTATTACACGCCCGACGATGCGACGTACGAGCGGACCGTCGCCCAAGTCTGGTTCAAGGACGAGGAATCCGCGCTGCGGGCCTATTTCATGCCGTGGCGTAAGAGCACTGAGAAGTAAGAACGCCGAGCGTGGGGCCTACGCACGAAATCACTAACGATTTCGTACACAGGCCCCACGCTCGCGAACCGAAACCACTAGCTGGGGGCCGGAAGGTCCAGCAGTAGCCGCGCCCCGCCCAGCGGGCTGCTTCCCAGCGACGCCGTGCCGCCGTGCAGGTGGGCTTGCTGGGCGACCAGCGCCAGCCCCAGACCCGACCCCGAATGTGAGGCCGTCGATCCCCGGGAGAATCGCTCGAACACCACGTCGCGCTCGGCTTCGGGCACTCCGCTGCCGTTGTCGTCCACCGCGATTTCCACGCCCTCGCGCGAGCTGACCGCGGACAGCTGGACCCGGGTGGCGCCGCCGTGTTTGACGGCGTTGGCGATCGCATTGTCGACGGCGAGGCGCAGGCCGGCCGGCATCCCGACGATGATGCAGGTCGGCGAAGGCACCAGGGAGACATCGAGTTCGGGGTAGATCCGCATGGCGTCATGGGCGGCGCGGTCGAGCAGTTCGGTGATGTCGACTGGGACGTGATCGTCGGACGTCGATAGTTCGCCCTGGGCCAGTCGCTCCAGTGCGCTCAGTGTGGCCTCGATCCGCGACTGGGTGCGGATGACGTCGCTGAGCACTTCCTTGCGTTGGTCCTCGGGCAGATCCAGGGTGGCCAGCACCTCGAGGTTGGTGCGCATCGCGGTCAGCGGCGTGCGCAGCTCATGGGAGGACACCGCGGCGAAGTCGCGCGCGGAGGCCAGCGCTTCCATGGTCCGGTTCTGCGCATCCCAGATGCGTTGCAGCATGCCGCGCATCGCCTCGGCGATCTCGACGGCTTCGCTGGCACCGTGCACCTCGACGCGCGGTGCCTCGTCGCCGGCTTCGATCGCCCGGGTCTGTTGGGCGAGTTGCTTGAATGGGCGTACCGCGAATGCCGCCAGCAGCCAGGCGAACACCGCCGCCGCGACGATGGCGAATCCACAGATCAGCAGCACCCGGCGGTGCAGGTTGTTGGTTTCGGCGATGGTGGCGTCGTACGTCGCGCCCACCGCCAGCGACGTCGGCCCGGGGCCCGGGACGTCTACCGTGCGTACCCGATAGCGCACCCCGTGGATGTAGGTGTCGGCGTAGCCGGGCGGCAGATCGGGCAGCGTGATGTTGGAATTCGACTTGACCAGGTCGGCGCGCCGAACCGTGATCAGGGCGTCCCGGTCGTTGGGGGAGCGGGGAATTTCGTCGATGCCGCGCGGCACGAACGGGATGGCGAAGCCGGCGGCCTCGTCGAGCCGGCGGTCCAGGCGCTCCTTGCGGTCGTTGGTGATCCCCACCCAGACCACGACACCGACGATCAGCACCGGGATTGCCGCGCCGATAGCCGTCGCGATAACCACCCGGGTACGCAGCGAGGGCGTGCGGGCGAAGATCCGCGACAGAATGTTCATTGCATACGCAGTACGAACCCGACGCCGCGAACGGTGTGCAGCAACCGGGGGCCGCCGTTGGATTCCAGCTTGCGGCGCAGATAACCGATGAACACGTCGACGACGTTGGTGTCGGCGGCGAAGTCGTAGCCCCACACCAGCTCGAGCAGCTGCGCGCGGGACAGCACCGCGGTCTTGTGCTCGGCGAGGACGGCCAGCAGGTCGAATTCCCGCTTGGTCAAATCGACGTCGACGCCATTGACCCGGGCCCGACGACCGGGGATGTCGACTTCCAGTGGACCGACGGTGATGGTCTCCGACGAGGACGTCGCGGTGGAGCCGCGACGGCGCAGCAGCGCCTTGACCCGCGCGACCAGCTCGGCCAGAACGAACGGCTTGACCAGGTAGTCGTCGGCGCCGGCCTCCAGGCCCGCCACCCGATCGTCGACCGAGCTGCGGGCGGACAGCACGCAGACCGGGACGTCGTTGTCCATCGCCCGCAGTGCCGTGACCACGCTGACGCCGTCCAGCACGGGCATGTTGATGTCGAGCACGATCGCGTCCGGCCGGGTCTCGGTGGCGCTGCGCAGCGCCTCGGCGCCGTCGACGGCGGTCGACACCTCGAATCCGGAAAGCCGCAGGCCGCGTTCCAGCGAGGCGAGCACGTCGGAGTCGTCGTCGACGACCAATACTCGAGGCGAGGCGGAACCAGTGTCCATGGCGCCCATTTTGCCTGATTGTTGCCGTTGTAGGTGGGAGGCCACCGGCCGGGTCGCGGGGCCCGCTAACTCAGCGGTTGACCAGGCCGCTGAGCTGGAATGCCAGCTGCCGTCGTACCGCGGGAACGCGGGCGGCCAGCTGCGTTGCCTCGTTGCGCAACGGGCGCAGCGGGCGCGGCAGTGTCGCCGTCCGGGTCAGCCGGCCGGTCAGCTTCAGCACTCGCCGGGCGCGTTGGCGCTGGGCGGTGGCATAGGCGTCCAATCCGGCCTCGGGGCTGCCGTGCAGGACGTCCGAAAGCGCTCCGGCCAGCGCAATGGCGTCGGTGATCCCGAGGTTCATGCCCTGGCCGCCGGCGGGGCTGTGCACATGGGCGGCATCGCCGGCCAGCAGTAATCTCCCCGACCGGTAGCGCTCGGCCACGCGGTGGTGGATGCGGAACCGCGTACCCCACAGCAGCTCTTTGACCTCGGTTCGTCTCGGCCCGAAGCCTCGGGCGTCCAGCAGCTCTTGCACGAATTCCGGCGACGGCTCCGGGGGTGCATCCGGCACCGGCGCGACGATGCGGAAGATGTCGCCGGGCAGGGGCGCGAGCACGGTCAAGCCGTCGTCGGCGTAGAACAGGATCACCTCGTCGCGCGGCGCCTCGCCTGACACCCGAACGTCGGCGAGGGTAAAGGATTCGGCGAATTCGCCTCCGGCGAAACCGATTCCGGCTTGCTCGCGAACCGTGCTGTGCATGCCGTCGGCGCCGACGGCGTAGCTGGCCCGGATGGGTTCGCCGTCGTCGAAGGTGGCGGTGATGCCCGTTGCGTCTTGGCTGATGCGGCTCAGGGTCTTGGGCCTGATGACCTGGCCGCCGAGTTCGTGCAGGCGCTGGAGTAGCAGCCGCTCGGTGTCGGCCTGGGAGAGCATCAGCGTGTACGGATGCTCGGTCGGCAGATCGCTGAAGTCGACGGGCATCAGGATCTTTGGTCCTTGCCGCATGGTGAATCGCTGTGCGATGAGCCCTGCCTTGACCATTCTGCGGGCCATGTCGAGGTCTTCGAGCACCTCCAAAGTGCGGGCGTTGACAGCCGCCGCGCGCGAGGTGTTCTGGCCTTCGGCCAGTTTGTCGACGACGACCGCCCGGTTTCCCCGGGCGATCAGCGACGCGGCCAGCGTGAGGCCGGTGGGGCCGGCGCCTACCACCAGGACGTCGGTGTCATTCATGGGGGGCTCCCTTCTTGAGCGTTTGTCAACGCTTGTTGACTTACTCCTATGTTTGCGCGATTCGGCAACAATGTCAACACTTGTTGGCCTACACTTGTTGATATGCGCAGAACGTCGGATGAGACCAAGGCCGTCATCCTGGCCGCCGCCCGCGAGCGCTTCGGCACCTCCGGTTTTCAGGCCGCCACGATCCGGGCGATCGCCGCGGACGCACAGGTGGACCCCGCGATGGTGATGCGCTACTACGGGTCCAAGGACAAGCTGTTCGCGGCTGCGGCCGAGTTCGACCTCGCGTTTCCCGATCTGGCTGGGGCCGACCCTGCTGAGGTCGGGTGGTTACTGGTGCGGCATTTCCTCGAACGCTGGGAGGACGAGGCACTGGTGATCTTGCTGCGGTCCAGCGCCACCAATACCGAAGCGGCACAACGGATGCAGGTGATCTTCGGAACCCAGTTGGAGCCGCTGGTCGCCTCGTTGGCGCCAGCTTCGGAGGCCGGCGTGCGGGCCGGGCTGATCGCGACGCAGATCCTCGGCATGGCGTTGTGCCGCTTCGTGTTACGGCTGCCGCCGGTTGTTTCGATGACGCGCGACGAGGTCGTGGAGTGGCTCGGTCCGACGATCCAGCGCTACCTGGGGTTGCCGGGCTAGGCGGTCCTAGCGGCGGCGAGTTTCGAATTGACCAGCATCAGCGGCGCGTTGGGGTCGTGCGGTTGGGGGATGGCGGCGAAACCAGCCGGCCCGTCGGCGGATATCCACAGTCACAGCGAGTCGGATACCCGGTGCTGCCGAGCAGACGCAGAATCGCACAAAATCCTAGATTTTGATGCGATTGTGCGTCTGCTCGCCGGAATCAGGGCAAGCCGATGTGGCGGTAGCGGTGCAATCGGGTGGCGATGCGATCGGTAGCCGGTATCGCGCGCAGCGCATGGACCTCGGCGGCGATGGCGGCCGACAGCCGCTCAGAGAACTCGACTGGCTCCTCGGCGGCGTCGGGAAGCTCGGGCACGATGGCGTCCACGATCCCGGATCTCAACAGGTCAGCCGACCGAATACCTTGGGCCGCAGCCAGTTCGGCGGCATGGCCGGTGTCGCGGAAGACAATCGCGCTGGCGCCCTCGGGAGGCAGCGGCGCGAGCCACCCGTGCAGCGCGGCCAGCACCCGGTCGGCGGGCACCATCGCCAGGGCCGGCCCGCCGCTGCCCTGGCCGAGCAGCACCGACACCGTCGGGGTGTCCAGCGTGACCAGCTCGGCCAGGCACTGGGCGATCTGGCCGGCCAACCCGCCCTGCTCGGCTTCGGCTGACAGCGCGGGGCCGGCGGTGTCGATCACCAGTACCAGCGGCAGCCGCAGCTCGGCGGCCAGCGCCATGCCGCGCCGCGCTTCGCGCAGTGCCGCGGGCCCGACCAGCCCTCCGGTGACCCGCTGCTGCCCGAGCACCACCGCGGGCTGGCCGGTGAACCGGGCCAGCGCCAGCAGCGTCGTCGCAGCCTCGCCCTGCCCAGTACCCGACAGCAGCACCCGGTCGGTGGCGCCGTGCTTGAGCAGATGGCCGACGCCCGGGCGGTCCGGACGACGCGACGCCAGCACGGAGTCCCAGGCCGGGATATCGGGTGTCGGTTCGGGTGGCTGCGGTGGTGGCGGCGGTTCGGGAGCGTCGGCAATCACGGTCAGCGCACGGTCCAGCGTCTGTCGCAGCTGGTCGAGCGCGACGACGGCGTCGATCACCCCGTGCCGCTGCAGATTCTCCGCCGTCTGGACGCCGGACGGGAACGGTTCGCCGTACAGCAGTTCGTAGACCCTGGGGCCGAGGAAGCCGATCAGGGCGCCCGGCTCGGCGAAGGTGAGATGGCCCAGTGAGCCCCACGACGCGAAGACCCCGCCGGTGGTCGGGTGGCGCAAGTACACCAGGTAGGGCAGATGCGCCTGTCTGTGCAGTCGGACGGCTGCGGCGATCTTCACCATCTGCAGAAACGCCACCGTGCCCTCTTGCATGCGAGTGCCGCCCGAACTCGGCGAGGCCAGCAGCGGCAGCCGCTCGGCGGTGGCGCGCTGCACGGCGGCGGTGATCCGTTCGGCGGCCGCCACCCCGACCGAGCCGGCGAGGAAGTCGAACTCGCAGACCACCACCGCCACCCGGCGCCCGAAGATGCGTCCCTCGCCGGTCAGCACCGATTCGTCTCGGCCGGTGGCGCGCCGGGCGTTGGCGAGTTCCTGGGCGTAAGACTCGGATATCGGCAGCTCCAGCGGGGTGCTGTCCCAACTGACGAATGAGCCTTCGTCGAGCACCGCTTCCCGCAATTGGTCGGTCGTGATACGGCTCACGCGATGAGGCTAGAACGCGCCTTACCCGATGTCACAAAGGGTGTCCTCTTGTTGCGGATACGCCTGTGACGGATGGGACTGCGCTCTGGGTCTTCCAGTCACCTGCACCTTCTATATCCTGGCCCCCATGATCGGTGTCACCCAGGCCGAAGCCGTCATGACAATCGAGCTGCAGCGTCCCGAGCGGCGCAACGCGCTGAATTCGCAGCTCGTCGACGAACTGCGGGAGGCAGTGCAGAAAGCCACCGCCCAGGACGTGCGCGCCGTCGTGCTGACCGGACAGGGCACGGTGTTTTGCGCCGGCGCCGACCTCAGCAGTGACGCGTTCGCCGCCGACTACCCAGACCGGCTCATCGAGCTGCACAAGGTCATGGACGCGGCTTTGGTACCGGTGATCGGATTTATTAACGGTCCCGCCATCGGCGCCGGCCTGCAGCTGGCCATGCGGTGTGACCTGCGGGTGGTCGCGCCGGATGCGTTCTTTCAGTTTCCGACGTCGAAATATGGCCTGGCCCTTGATAATTGGAGTATCCGCAGGCTTTCGTCGCTGGTCGGTCACGGACGCGCCCGCGCGATGCTGCTCACCGCCGAGAAGCTGACGGCTGACACGGCGCTGCAGACTGGGATGGCCAACCGAATCGGCACCCTGGCCGATGCGCAGGCCTGGGCCGACGAGATCGCCGGCCTGGCACCGCTGGCGATACAGCACGCCATGCGGGTGCTCAACGACGACGGCTCCATGGAGGAGCAGTGGCCGGAGCACAAGGCGCTCTTCGACAAGGCCTGGGGCAGCCAGGATGTGATCGAGGCGCAGGTCGCGCGGATGGAGAAGCGGCCGCCGAAATTTCAGGGGGCCTAGGGGGGTTCATGCTCGGGTCAGCACTGCGACTTGCGGCCGGCGTAGCCTCGCTGGCCGGTGGCGGGTGGCTGTTGCGGGCGCTGCACGGCTCGGTGGCGGCGATCGGTGCTGATCTCGCGTCCATCGCGGCAGTATCGGACGGTTCGCCGAATTATCACGACGGCATCTTCGAAAACCTCGATCCGGCCTCGGTGCAGCTGATGGACCGGGAGCAATTCCGGCTCATCGCCTGGGAGTTGCTCGGGCCCCGCAGCGAAAGCCGTCCCAGAAAGCCCATTCCCCTGGCCGCTCCGCAGGTCTATCGCGGTGACGCCAGTCAGCTTGCCGTCAGCTGGTTCGGTCACTCGACGGCGTTGCTCGAAATCGACGGCTACCGCGTGCTCACCGATCCGGTATGGAGTGAGCGCTGCTCGCCGTCGGACATCGTCGGCCCGCAACGGCTACATCCTCCGCCGGTGCAACTGGAAGGGTTGCCCGCCGTCGACGCCGTGATCATCAGCCATGACCACTACGACCACTTGGACATCGACACGGTGATGGCGCTGGCCCGCACGCAGCGGGCCCCGTTTTTCGTGCCGCTCGGCGTCGGCGCGCACCTTCGGGCCTGGGGCATCCCCGAGCACCGCATCGTCGAACTCGACTGGAATCAAAGCGCGCAGGTCGACGAGCTCACCGTGGTGTGCATGCCGGCGCGGCACTTCTCGGGACGCTTCTTCACCCGCAACAACACATTGTGGGCGTCGTGGGCGTTGATCGGCCCTTCGCATCGGGCGTATTTCGGCGGAGACACCGGCTACACCAAGAGCTTCGCGCAGATCGGCGCGGACCACGGACCGTTCGACCTGACGCTGCTGCCCATCGGCGCCTACAACACGGCATGGCCGGACATTCACATGAACCCCGAGGAGGCGGTGCGGGCGCACCAGGACGTCACTGACTCGGGCTCAGGGCTTTTGGTGCCGATCCACTGGGGCACTTTCCGGCTGGCGCCGCATCCGTGGGCCGAGCCGGTAGAGCGGGTGCTTGCCGCGGCCGAGCCCGAGGGCGTTCAGATTGCCGTGCCGTTGCCGGGTCAGCGCATTGATCCGGCCGGGCCGTTGCGATTCAACCCGTGGTGGCGTCTCTGAACTAAAGTTCGGCCATGACGAAATGCGCTGCGGTTGTCATCCTGGTTTTGCTGGTGCTGACGGGATGCCGACCGGTGCCGCCGGCGGCCAGCCCACCGCCGTCCCCCTCGGCGTTGTCCGACGCGCCCCCCTACGAGATGTCTGGTGTCGACATCCCCGCTGGCCGCATCGACGACGCTGTCTCCAAAGTCGACGGCCTGGTCGCCGACCTGATGAAGAACAGTGGCATCCCCGGGATGGCGGTGGCGATCGTGCATGGCGGAAAGACGCTATATGCCAAAGGATTTGGTGTTAAAGACACCAGCAAAGGCGACGCCGCGGATAACAAGGTCGACGCCGACACGGTGTTCCAGTTGGCATCGATCTCCAAATCGGTCGGTGCGACGGTGGTGGCTCATGAAGTCACCGGCAACGTGGTCGCGTGGAACACGCCCGTGGTGTCCAAGCTGCCGTGGTTCGCGTTGTCGGATCCCTACGTCACCAGCAATGTGACCATCGCCGACTTGTATTCGCATCGGTCCGGGCTGCCCGACCATGCCGGCGACCAACTAGAGGACCTGGACTATGACCAGCGTCAGACGCTGGAACGGATGCGACACCTGCCGCTGGCGCCATTTCGAATCAGCTACGCCTACACCAACTTCGGGCTGACCGCCGCCGCCGAGGCGGTGGCCGCCGCGGCGGGCAAGCCATGGGCGGACCTGTCCGACGAGGTGCTCTACCGCCCGCTGGGGATGGCATCGACCAGTTCGCGGTTCGCCGATTTCGTGGCCCGGCTCAATCACGCTGTCAACCATGTCAAGGTCGGGGACAAGTGGGAACCGCGCTTTCAGCGGGATCCCGATCCGCAGTCTCCGGCCGCCGGCGTGAGTTCGTCGGTCAACGACATGGCCCGCTGGCTGACGATGCTGCTGGCCAACGGAACGTACAACGGCCTGCGGATCACCTCGCCGGACGCTCTGCTGCCCGCCATCACCCCGCAGGCCGTTTCGGTGCCCCCGGCGAACCCCAAGGCGCGGGCCAGTTTCTACGGCCATGGCTTCGCTGTGTCGGTGAACTCGTCGGGGCGCACCACCATCAGCCATTCCGGCGCGTTCGTGATGGGGGAGGCGACCAACTTCGTGGTGATGCCGTCGCAGGACCTCGCGATCATCGCCCTGACCAACGCCGCGCCGTTCGGCGTGCCCGAGACACTGACCGCGCAATTCATGGATCTGGTGCAGTACGGGCAGGTTCGCGAGAACTGGGCGGACCTGTATAAGAAGGCAATCGGTTCGATCAACAACCCGGAGGGCACACTGGTCGGCAAGCAACCCCCGGAGACCCCTACGCCGCCCCGGCCGCTGGGTGACTACGTCGGCGTTTACCACAACGACTACTGGGGCCCGGCCATTGTGACCGAACGTGACGGTGCACTGCAGCTGGCGCTGGGGCCGAAAAACCAGACGTTTCCCTTGACGCACTGGGACAGTGACATCTTCACGTTCCCGTTGGCGAATGAAAATGCGCCGCCCGGAACGATTTCCAAGGCCACATTTTCGGGTTCCCCGGCAATCACGCTGAATCTGGAGTATTACGACGCGAACAAGTTGGGGACGTTTACGCGATGACCGTTTCCGGCCTGACCGACGCCGAGGTGGCGCAGCGGGTAGCCGACGGCCGTTGCAACGCGGCCCCGCAACGCGCCGCGCGCAGCATCGCGGACATCGTTCGGGCTAACGTCTTCACCCGGATCAACGCCATCCTCGGCGTGCTGCTGGCGATCGTGCTGCTGACCGGCTCGCTGGTCAACGGGCTGTTCGGATTGCTCATTGTCGCCAACAGCGTCATCGGGATGGTGCAGGAGATCCGGGCCAAGCAGACGCTGGACAAGCTGGCGATCGTCGGGCAGGCGAAACCGTTGGTGCGCAGGAAATCCGGAACGTCGACCCTATCGCCCGGCGAGGTGGTGCTCGACGACATCATCGAGCTGGGGCCGGGGGACCAGGTCGTCGTCGACGGCGAGATCGTTGAGGAGCAGAACCTGGAGGTCGATGAATCGCTGCTGACCGGCGAGGCGGACCCGATCGCTAAAGATGTTGGCGCCGTGGTGATGTCCGGAAGTTTTGTGGTGTCCGGTGCTGGCGCCTACCGCGCCACCAAGGTGGGCCCGCAGGCGTATGCGGCCCAGCTGGCCGAGGAGGCCAGCAAGTTCACCCTGGTGAAATCCGAACTGCGCAACGGCATTAACCGGATCCTGCAGTTCGTCACCTACCTGTTGGTGCCGGCCGGGCTGCTGACGATCTACACGCAGTTGTTCACGACGCACGCGGGGTGGCGGCAGTCGGTGCTGCGGATGGTGGGCGCGCTGGTGCCGATGGTGCCGGAGGGCCTGGTACTGATGACGTCGGTCGCGTTCGCGTTGGGCGTCGTCAGGCTCGGTCAACGGCAATGCCTGGTGCAGGAGTTGCCCGCGATCGAAGGCTTGGCCCGCGTTGACGTCGTGTGCGCCGACAAGACCGGGACGTTGACCGAAAGCGGCATGCGCGTTTCGGATGTTACGGAATTAGGGGCGGGGGAGGAGGCCGTCGCCGACGTACTGACCGCGCTGGCCGCGGCCGACGCCCGCCCAAACGCCAGCATGCAGGCGATCGCCGAGACTTATCAGCAGGACTCTGACTGGATCGCCACGGCCACAGCACCTTTCAAGTCGGCCACCAAGTGGAGCGGGGTGTCCTACCGCGACCACGGCAACTGGGTGATCGGCGCGCCCGACGTGCTGCTCGATCCCGGGTCGTCGGCAGCCGAACAGGCCGAGCGGATCGGGGCGCAGGGACTGCGGGTGCTGCTGCTGGGGCGCGGCGACGTCGCGGTGGACCAGCCTGAGGCGCCGGGCCGGGTGACCCCGGTCGCGCTGGTGGTGCTGGAGCAGAAGGTGCGGTCCGATGCCCGGGAAACGATGGATTACTTCGCCGCCCAGAGTGTTTCGGTGAAGGTGATTTCCGGCGACAATGCGGTGTCGGTGGGCGCGGTCGCCGGCAAGCTGGGACTGCACGGGGAGACCATGGATGCCCGTCAGCTCCCCACCGACCAGGCCGAACTTGCTGAAGCGTTGGACACCCACACCACGTTCGGTCGCGTGCGGCCGGACCAGAAGCGCGCCATGGTGCATGCGCTGCAATCGCGCGGGCACGCCGTCGCGATGACGGGCGACGGCGTCAACGACGTACTGGCCCTCAAGGACGCCGACATCGGTGTCGCGATGGGATCGGGCAGCCCGGCCGCGCGCGCGGTGGCGCAGATCATCCTGTTGGACAACAGGTTTGCCACACTGCCGTATGTCGTCGGCGAGGGCAGGCGGGTGATCGGCAACATCGAGCGGGTGGCCACCCTGTTTCTGACCAAGACGGTGTACTCGGCGCTGCTGGCACTGCTGGTGGGTCTCGAATGCCTGTTCTCCAAACCGCTGCACGCTGATCCGCTGCTGTACCCGTTTCAGCCGATCCACGCCACCATCGCGGCGTGGTTCACGATCGGGATCCCGTCGTTCATCCTGTCGCTGGCACCCAACAACGAACGGGCCCAACCCGGCTTCGTGCGGCGGGTGTTGACGTCGGCGCTGCCGTGCGGGCTGGTCGTCGGTGTGGCGACTTTCGCGTCGTATCTGTTGGCCTACAAGGGCCGTCACGCGTCGTGGCAGCAGCAGGATCAGGCGTCGACGGCGGCGCTGATCACTCTGCTGGTGACCGCGGTGTGGGTGCTCGCGGTGGCGGCGCGTCCGTACCAGTGGTGGCGGGTGGCCTTGGTCGGTGGTTCGGCGTTGGCGTATCTGGTGATCTTCAGCCTGCCGTTGGCACAGAAGGAGTTCTTTCTCGACCCGTCGAACCCGGTGGTCACCTCCGGCGCCCTGGGCATCGGTCTGTTGGGGGCGGCGATCGTCGAGGCGATGTGGTGGATCCGGGCCCGGATGCTGGGGGTGCAGCCGCGGTTGTGGGCACGTTAGGCTCGGGAGCGTATGGCGAAACTCTCCGGATCCGTCGACGTACCGCTGCCTCCCGGGGAGGCCTGGAAGCACGCGTCGGATCTGTCCCGGTATAAGGATTGGCTGACCATCCACAAGGTATGGCGCAGCGTGTTGCCCGACGTGCTGGAGAAGGGCACGGTCGTCGAGTCCTATGTCGAGGTCAAGGGCATGCCCAACCGGATCAAATGGACGATCGTGCACTACAAGCCGCCACAGACCATGACGCTCAACGGCGACGGTGTCGGCGGTGTCAAGGTCAAGCTGATGGCCAAGGTCACGCCCAGAGACGACGGTTCGGTGGTCAGCTTCAACGTGCACCTCGGTGGCCCGGCGCTGTTCGGGCCGATCGGCATGGTCGTCGCAGCCGCCCTGCGCACCGACATCCGCGAATCGCTGCAGAATTTCCTCAAGGTCTTCACCGGGTCCCATCCGGGCACGAATGGGCACCGTTAGTCACATCAGTCACGTCATTACCATGGGCGGACCATTAGACGATTCTCGATTGCGATATCGCCGGTGATATCAGAGCACCGATGAGTTTCTGGTTTGGCGCGAGTCGATACCGGTGAAGCCCACCTGAGGGCAATGGACAACACCAGGAGGTCATCATGCCCACACGTACCGGCGCGCCGGCAGGCGCGCCCTGCTGGATCGATCTGATGTCATCGAACGTCGACCGCGCCCAAGACTTCTACGGAACGGTATTCGGCTGGACGTTCGACTCCGCCGGACCCGACTACGGCGGCTACATCAACGCCGCCAAAGACGGCCACCCCGTCGCCGGCGTGATGGCCAACAACCCCGAGTCGCAGATGCCCGACGGCTGGAGCACCTACTTCGACACCGCCGACATCAACGCCACGGCGTCGGCGCTGACGGCGGCGGGCGGCTCGATGTTCATGGAACCCCACGAGGTGCCCGCCAAGGGCTTCATGGCCTTTGCGACCGACCCGGCGGGCGCGTTTTTCGGCCTGTGGCAGCCGCTGGATCACCGCGGCTTCGAGGTAGTCGGCGAAGCGGGCGCCCCGGTGTGGCACGAACTGACCACACGCGACCACGGCTCTGCCGTCGAGTTCTACCGCGCGGTACTCGGGTGGCGGACCGAGCAGATCTCCGATACCGACGAATTCCGCTACACCACGGCATGGTTCGGTGATCAACAGCTGCTGGGCATGATGGACGGCGCGACGTTCCTGCCCGACGGAACGCCGTCGCATTGGGCCGTTTACCTCGGGGCCGAGGATGTCGATAAGACGCTGCAGGTGATCACCGACCACGGCGGCGCCGTGCTGCGGCCGGCCCAGGACACCCCGTACGGTCGGCTGGCCGGCGCCGCCGACCCGACGGGTGCGGTGTTCAACCTGTCGTCGCTGCAGAGCTAAGGGGTTGGCCTGAGCTAGTGTCGCGTTTATGATGCGGCGCCTGCACCCTGGCTGGTTGGTGGCGCTGTTCGCCCTGCTCGTGTGGATCAGCGCCTGGCTGCCGTGGCTGACAACCACGGTCAACGGCGGCGGTTGGGCCAGCGCGATCGGGGGAACCCACGGCAGCCTGCGACTGCCGCCCGGGTTCGGCGCGGGTCAGCTCATCGTGGTGTTGTCCGCGACGCTGCTGGTGACCGGCGCGCTGCTGGGCCGTCGCCGGTCGATGAGATTAGCTTCTGTTGCCGCACTGATCATTTCGCTGCTCATCGCGGCCCTGACGGTGTGGTATTACAAGCTCAACGTGAATCCGCCGGTGGCTCCGGAATACGGACTCTATCTCGGCGCGGTCGGCGCGGCGTGTGCGGTGGTCTGCTCATTGTGGGCGGTGGGCTCCGCACTGACGGCCGGTCGAGCCGGGCGGTGAGGTTCAGGCTGACGGGAACTCGTGGCTGCCCGACGCGCCGCTGGCACCGGACTCTGGGGGCTCGTTGACTCCGTAGACGAAGGGCGCGAACACCACTTCGCGCCCGTCCGGGTCGCGATAGGTGACGGCTCCGGTCGCTTCCCAGTACGGATGCTGTTCAACGGGTTTCAGGCCCGCCTGCTGTAGGCGGGCGACCGCGGCGTGCTGCGAATGCTGGTCCGGGAAATACAGGCACAGCTGCTCGTGGTTGTCGACCGCGACGGCGTCGACGGCCTCGACGATCTCCAGCGTCAGGTTCCAGCTGGGCAGGCCGAAGATCGCGCCATTGCTGCCGTAGCTGCCCGCAAACGTCTCGTACAGAGGCAGCCCCACCAGGTCACGGTAGAACCGCACCGTCTCTTCGAAATTCGACGACCGGCGGGCGAAGCGGATGGAGCCTATCGCTGCCAGCTCCCTGGGCCAATGCGTGTGCCGATGCTTGCGTTGTTCCACTGTGACTCCCATGCAGGCTTATATGGGGCCGGGTTACCCATTCCAGCGCCGCAATTCCGCGCCCGCCACCCAGGCCGAATGTGTGCCACTGGAAACCCGTTCCGGCAATTGCAGTTTGCACATCGGCCCATCGGCGACCCGGCCGGCTTCGAAGACCAGGCAGTAGGACGCGTCGGCGTTCATGTCGGTGGTCACCGTGACGAGGTAGCCGTCGTCCTCGGCCTTGCTGCCCACCCTCGGTGCCATCTGGGTCTCGCTGCCGTAGACGCCCTCGCCGAACGAGTAGCCTTCCACGCCGCCGGTGAGCAGGTCGTGTTTAACCAGCCCGTCGAACAGAAACCAGCTCGGTTTGCCGGTGGCGGCATAGGTGTAGCGGTAGTGCCCGCCCGCGTAGTCGGCGTTGATGGTCCCAAACTCGGTGATGGCCTCACATAGTTGCTCTTCTTTAACCGCGCCGGTGACCAGGTTGAATCGCCACCGGTGCAGCCTGGTCTGCAGGCGATCCAGCGCCAGGAAGCGAAAAAGCTTGTCCCACTTGGAACCGCCCGTGTCCAACGGCTGTGGCGAGCCTTCGAAAAACCCGTCCAGCACGATCTCGTCACCGTCCTCGTACGCATTCGTGAAGTGCAGCACGAACGTCGGGTCGGCCTCGAACCAGCGGATGTCGGCGCTCGAGCCTCGCCGTGGCAGCACTGCGAAGCGCGACGGAATGTCCGGATAAAACCGCGGCAAGTGAATGTCGTGCTCCAGCAATGAAGGGTCCCAGAACAACGGAAAATCGTTGAGTATCACGTAGTTTTCGGTGAACGCCATGTCGTGCGGCAGCCGTGGCCCGGGCAGCGGAACGTCCACGTAGTGCGCCAGCTCGTTGCCGGAGTCGACAACGCCGTAGCGCATGTACGGCTCTTGCTTGCTGTAGTTGAAGAACAGCAGTTCACCGGTCTTGTTGTCCACCTTCGGATGTGCCGACACGCCCCAGTCGACCGGGAAGCGGCCGTTCCAGGTCTCCTTGCCCAGCGTGGTGGCCGAGCACGGGTCGATCCGGTACAGGTCGCCGCACTGGTAGAAACTGGTCAGCGCCACGCCGCGGCGCACGATGACGTCGGTGCTCGAGGCGTCCTTCATCAAAGTCCGAGCGCCCCAGCCCTGTTCCCGTTGGGCCAGTTTTACGGGTTCGGCCAGGCCCGGCCACAGCGGCCCGCCTGCTTCGTTCTCGGCCAGAAAGCCATCGGTGCGGACAAAACGGTTGCGGTAGAAGGCGTTTCCGTCACGGAAGCCAACCACATGCACCATGCCGTCGCCGTCGAACGGGTGATAATTCTTGAACGCGGGATGCAGCGGGTTCTCCGTGTTCCGCAAATAGATGCCGTCGAGGTCGCGGGGGATTTCACCCTCCACCACGGTCAGATCGTCGGCGTCGTACTCGGTGGTCTGCGGGCGCCACGGCCCGGTGCGGTAGGGGTGGTCGTCGTCTTCGGGCAGAGTCGACAGGAACTTACCGACAACCTCAACATCCATGCTCAACTACCTTTGCTGACAACGAAACTCACCGTGGTGGCGGTACTACCGCCGAAATTCAACGTGCCGAAGGTTCGCGCCTTCTCTACCTGGTAGTCGCCGGCCGCCCCGCTGACCTGCTTAGCCGCGTCGAGCAGCATTCGCACGCCCGAAGCGCCAACCGGGTGTCCGCCGCCGATCAGTCCGCCGCTGGGGTTGATCGGCAACTGGCCGCCGATCTCGATCTCGCCGTTTTCGATGGCCTTCCACGATTCGCCCGGCCCGGTCAGCCCGATGTGGTCGATGGCCAGGTACTCGCTGGGCGTGAAGCAGTCGTGCACTTCGAAGCCGTCGACGTCGTCGAGCGTCATCCGCGCGCGGCGCAGCGCATCCAGCACGGCAGCGCGCACATGCGGCATGACATAAGGATCGTCGGCCGCACGGTCCAGCTTCTGCCGCAGACCCAGCCCGACGGTGCGGTGCCCCCAGCCATCGATACGGGCGATCGGGCGCGCATCCGGGTGCTCGCGCAGGTAGGTGTCGTTGACCAGCACCAATCCCGCTCCTCCGTCGGTCATTTGGCTGCAGTCGAAGCGCCGCAGCCGGCCTTCGGTGATCGGGTTGGTGGCGTCGTCGTCGGTGATCGGGTCGGGTATGGTCCAGCCGCGGGTCTGAGCGTTGGGGTTGCGTCGCGCGTTGGCGAAGTTGAGCTGCGCGATCGCCCGCAGGTGTGCGTCGTCCAGCCCGTAGCGCCGGTCGTATTCGTCGGCGACCTGCGCGAACATCGACGGCCACAGATAGCGCGCCTCGGCGCCCTCGTGCCCGGTCCACGCGGCGGCGCCCAGATGCTGGGCGGCGGTGTCACCGGGCACCGTCTTCTCCAGCTCGACCCCGACGACGAGTGCGCTGTCGTAGGCGCCGGAACGCAGGTCGGCCATCGCCGCCAGCGTCGCCACGCTGCCAGAGGCGCACGCGGCTTCGTGCCGCGAAGCGGGTGCGTCCCACAGCCCGTCGCACACCGTCGCCGGCATTGCCCCGAGGTGGCCTTGCCGGGCGAACATCTCACCGAATGCGTTAGCGACGTGAATCACCTCGATGTCGGCGGCGTCCACCTTTGCCGTGGCCAGCGTAGTCTCGACGACCTCCGTGGTCAGGGCCGCAAAGTCCAGGTTGTCTTTGCTGAGATTGCGGGCGAAGTCGCTTTGGTAACCGCCGAGAATCCACACGCCGTCCATAAGGCGCACGCTACTCCGCAGAGTCCGCGATATGGGCGGTCCCGTCGGCTCTCGGGCTGAACCGACGGGACCTGGGCGGGAACGGCAGCCGGCTGCCGCCCCAGCCTCCTGGGACGCATTGCCCCCAAGACCGATTGACAAACATCTTCGGCCGACGCCGAAAGCGCGGGTGGTTATTCGGCGGGGGCGGCGGCGACGGATCCGGCAACCGTCAGACGCTCAGCGTCGGCCACATCGATGGCCGCCAGATCCACGCCCTTGGTCTCGTGGGAGGCCAGGACGGCCACCATGGTGACCACGGTGCTGACCCCCAAATACCAGCCGATGGGCACGGCGGATTTGTACGTCTCGAGCAGTCGAACGGCAATGATCGGAGCCAGCGAACCGGCGATGATTGCGGTGACCTGATAACCCAGCGACACGCCCGAATAGCGCATTCGGGTAGGAAACATCTCCGCCATGGCCGCCGGTTGGGGCGCATACATGAAGCCGTGGAAGACCAGACCGATGATGACCGCCGACATGATGATCGCGTTGCGGCCGCTGTCCATCATCGGGAACGCGAAGAATCCCCAGGCGAAGCCGCCGGCGGCGCCGACCAAATAGATTGGGCGCCTTCCGAATCGGTCGCTGAGATGTCCGGCCAGTGGGATGACGACGAAGTGTACGGCGTGGGCAATCAGTAGCCACTGCAGGATGGCCCGGGTGTTCGCGTGGACGTGCACTTTGAGATAGGTGATCGAGAAGGTGACCACCAGGTAGTACATGGTGTTTTCGCCGAGGCGCATACCCATCGCGGTGAAGACGCCCCGCGGGTAGCGCTTGAATACCTCGACCAGGCCGAGCGAGCGGGTCTTGATCTGTTGGGCTTGCCGCTGCGCTTCGACGAAGATCGGTGCGTCGGTGACCTTGGTGCGGATGTAGTAGCCGATCGCGACGACGATCGCCGACAACCAGAAGGCCACTCGCCAGCCCCAGCTAAGGAATGCCGCGTCGCTGAGTGTCGCCGTCAGGATCAGCAGCACCACCGTGGCCAGCATGTTGCCGCCCGGCACGCCGGCCTGCGGCCAGCTGGCCCAGAAGCCGCGGCTCCGGTTGGGGCTGTGCTCGGCGACGAGTAGGACGGCGCCGCCCCACTCACCGCCGACGGCGAAGCCCTGGATGAAGCGCAACACCACCAGCAGGGCCGGGGCCCAGTAGCCAATCTGCGCGAACGTCGGCAGGCAGCCCATCAGGAAGGTGGCGGCGCCCACCAGCAGCAGACTGAACTGCAGCAGCCTCTTGCGTCCGTAGCGATCCCCGAGTTGGCCGAAGACGATCCCGCCGACCGGGCGGGCGGCGAAACCAACGGCATAGGTCACGAAGGCCGCGAGGATGGCGTCGAGTTCGTTGCCGCCCTTGGCGAAGAACACCTTGTTGAACACCAGCGTGGCCGCGGTGCCGTAGAGGAAGAATTCGTACCATTCGACGACGGTGCCGGCCATGGACGCGGCCACCACTCGACGAAGGTACCTCTGCCCGCCTGCGAATCGCTTGGGCCGCAACTCATTACGCACTGTTCTCCTTGGCGAAACGCTCACCCGGGGGTCTGACCGGCGCGGATGGAGCGTACCCGGCCTCGCGGCCCGGCGCAGTGCGTTTGCCGGTGCTAGGGGCTCGGCGGCGCGGGCGGCGCCGGCGGGAGCGTGGGCGCGGCGGTTGGCGACGGCGGCGTCGTAAGCGGTGTCAGCGTGGTCGACGGGATGGACGGTGTCGTCGTGTCGGTGCTGTACCCTGCGGCGGTGTCCGTCGTGGTGGTCATCAGGCCGCCCGCGCCGTAGCCCAGCCAGCCCGCCGCCGCGACGGCGATCCCGGCGCCGACCGTCATAAGCCCGAATTTCCGATTAGTCATGTGCGTTCCTTGCTGATCCGTAGTGCGGATACTATAGACCGCAATACGGATCAGAGGCAAGGTTGGCGCCGCCGGTGCCGCCGGCGCCGCCGGTGCCGCCGGCGCCCGTGCCGAGAGTGCCGCCGGTGCCGTCGGCGCCGCCAGCTCCGCCAGCGCCGCCAGCGCCTCCGTTACCGCCCGGGCCAGCGTCATTGTTGAAAACGGTGTCCACGTGGCCGATGCCGCCGATACCACCGACACCCCCGGCGCCGCCTTGGCCGCCGTTGCCGTTGCTTGCGCCGGAGAAGGCGGAGCCGCCCTGGCCGCCGTGGCCGCCGCCGCCTTGGCCGCCGGTGCCGCCGGCGGCGCCGGGTGCGCCGACGGTTTGTTGGTCGGCTCAAATAGCGGACGCTGGTATGTGATAGGCCACCCCGAGCAGCACGCCTAGTGTTCGTGATGGGTCAAATGGTCTGCTCACCAGTATTGCGGACAGTACGTTGTGACGGCCGCATCGATTGTGGCGTTCACATTGTTCACATGATCAGGGTTTTTGGCGGCATATTGCGCCTTGATGCCATCGCGGGTCTGCCCCGATGCCGCCAAGCCGCAGATGTCGTGCGCGGCTTTGATCGCGCTCGCTTCCCACTGGCTTTCGGAAATCCCTGGCGTGGGCGATAAACCGTGCGACCTGAGGCTGTTTATAAAGTCGGAGTCGGCGTCAGCGTGGGCCACTCCCGCAGCCGACAACAGCGCGCCGAGTGTAATTGCACTTCCTACAATTGCCTTCACGGTTAATTCCCCCATCGTCTGCCAGGGCCTGGCTGCTGACCGCATCAAGGCCATCCAAAGAGGCGGCCAAGCCTGCGCCGATGCCGCGGCGCAACACCAGTCTGCGCTATGCGGTCCGTAACCCCGTTACAAGTCACGCTTGTACCCCTGCAAGTACACGACCGCTAGTGCGACGCCGTCGCTGAATGAACGATCAATGTCATGAACACTTCAGCCAACACCAACCAGATCCACGACATCACGACAAGCGCGGTGGGCACCGCGCGGACCGCAGGGTTCCTGCGTCGCGGCATGGCGGGCGCCTTGCTGGCCGCGGCGTTTGCCGCGACCGCAGCCGGTTTCGCTGCGACGGCCCACGCCGACGACAGCCCGCCGGTTCCGACGGCCGGCACCTGCAAGACCGAGCCGTGGGGCTTCCTCGGGTCCCAGCGTCGGACCCTGTGCGACGGCCCGATCGCCAAAGACGGCAGCTGGAGCCGCCAACGCACCATCTGGGTTCCGGCGCATTACAGCACGCCGATTTGCTCGAGCAGGAGCAGCAGCTCGTGGTCGTCGTCGTCGTACACCGACTGTTACGGCGGATACTTCGTCAATCAGCGTCTGGTGAGCGACGAAACCTACCCGGTGCGGCCCGACACCGTGCTGCCCGACGAGCCCGGGCATTTGGACTAACGGCTTTCATCTGCAACAGGAAATAAGGAGAAATTGATGGCTAACTCATCAGCGCCGCGCGCCTGCGGCATGAACCGCAACACTTACGCGGTGGTCGCCGCGGCCGTGGCCTTCGGTCTGGCTGCGTCGGCTTGCAGCAGTCAGACCAACTCGGCCACGACGACGTCGTCGCCGGCCGCGGCAACCCAACTGCAATCGCTGATCCCCACACCTGCGAACACTCAGCGCACCGACGGCCCGGACACGATTCCGGACAACGGCATCAACTTGCACTTCCTGGTCAACGGAGCGTCGACCGGCGTGATGGACGCCTACAAGACCGCACTCCAGGGCAAGGGCTGGACGGTGACCGTGGTGGCTTCGGGTGGCTGGCAGGGCGCCGGCGGCGCAACCTACACCGCGACTCAGGGCGACACCTACGGCGTGTTCACCGGCGGAGGAACCGAAGTCGCCACCGACGTCCGCGCCTGCGTGTGGCCGTCGAAGCCGGCGAACCCCAACTGTGGGGGTGGCAGCAAGTAATAACCGCGGACGCTCGATTGGGTGGCCCGGCCTCGTACCCGGGCCTCCTCGCGTGCAGCGTCTGACGCGACACCCCGCAAAGGAGATGGTGTTTCGGCCACGCTCAACTCCCTCATTCAGGGAGTGTCACGGATCAACCGAAGTAGCTGTCAAGCATCAGCCGAAACACTGTCAGGCATCACCCGAAACCGAAACGTCAAGCATCAACCGAGGTCATACAGGCCCTGACGTGCCCCCGGCAGGATTCGAACCTGCGACACCGGCTTTAGGAGAGCCGTGCTCTATCCCCTGAGCTACGAGGGCGGACGGGCTGAGCTTACCGGGATACGGCCGGCCCTCGCCGATCACATGTCGCGGGATGAGCCGGCGAGCACAAAGCGCTGAGCCGTTATCTGGTCGTCGGCCAAATCCGGGGCAGACAAGCGCGACCGAGCAGCGCCAGTCGGTGTGCCCGGCCTGCCAAGTAATGCGCGGCTGCCAGAAAGCGCGACAAGCTATTTCGCGAGCCGGTCAATCGAGAATGCTTGGTGCATAGCAGATTTCATGCACCGGTGGTCCGGTCATTGACGCCGGTTCCTGGCTCGGCGTGAGTGGCCCTTTGCCTCATTTACCCACTCTGCTTCAATCCGGCCGATCTCGAGCGACAACAGCATGACAGTCGGGTTATCGCAATTGACTTCGTGAGCTGTGCGGAATAGCGCCGCTTCACCGGTGCTGGGTAGGTGCGGTCGTAGGCCCTCGAACCACTGGTCACCGACCGCATTAGGCGCATCTTTATCGCGCGGTCCGGCCTCCCATTGGCGGTAGACATCCCGCGCATCTGCCAAGCCCGCCCGCCAGTACTTCACCGCTTCGTGGCGCTGCGATTGCAGGTTGACGTTCATCTGGTGCTTGTGGCCGGTCTTTGCCATGGCCCCCGGCAGCCACGAATCTGCTAGCGACTTCACGACGCCCGACACACCCACGGCCGACGCGCCTATGACGGTGCCGGCCAGGCCCATCATCATTCCGTCCATTCGCGTGATTGTTTCATGCCAAATCAGCGGGTGTGAATTGGGAAACCGGTGTAGCCGGATGGCGCCAGGGACGGCGAGAGCCCCGGGACTGACCAGCCTGCCTGCGCTGGCGATGCCGCCGAGACAGGTTGCGCCACAACAGATGTCCACCGAATACGACGAGCGTTAGCTCGGTTCGGTGGTTGTCGGGCTGGGCGCAAACGCCGCCGCACGATCGGCCGGGTAGAGGTAATACAGCACCGCGGCGGCTACCACCCCGTACCCGAGATGCGGGATGAGGTCGCTGATCCAGCCGACCGCGCCCCAGGTTAGCGGGTTGGTCACTCCGAGCACCGTCATCGGTGCATTGGTGCCGACCAGAGCGAGCGCGGTGGCGCCGACGATTGCGAGCCAAAGCTTGGGCCGCCAACCCAGCGCGTATGCGAGCCCGAGGATCAGCCCCATGCCGATGCCGGCGGCATACCCAGTCAGCGCGCCTAGACCCGAGAGCCGGCTGGTTAAGGTGTCGCCGCTGCCGGGAATGCTGAAGCCGAACAGGCCCGCGAGGGCCTCGACGGCCCGCTCAGGTGTTGTGCTCGCCGGCCGACCTCGTACCGCGATGTCCAGGTAGCCAAGTACGTTCAACGCCGTGGTGCCTGCGGCACCGGCAACGGCGCCGATCAGCAGCCCCGGCCAAAGCAGCGATACCTGAACGGTTCTCATCGTGCGCCTCGGTCTCGCACCTCACTAGGCAGTATCAGCGCAGCTCCGCGATGACTTTCGAGAAGTTCTCGATGTGGTTGTCCTGCACGGTGAAGCAGGTCAGCCCGTACTTTTCGCGGTAGCCGGACAGGGTGTCGGCCATCTCGCTGGGTGAACCGGTGAGCACCGAACGTTGGGCCAGTATCTCGTCGTCGGACAAATCGGGAGCGTACATGCGCGTCAACTTCAAATCGGGTGCGGTCTCGCCGACGGCCGGCATCGCCGTGATCGCCAGGTTCAGCTCGAGTGAGTCGAAGCGCTCGCCGGCGGCGTTGCGGACGAACTCGACGCGTTCGGCCATCGGGTCCTCTACGTCTTTCACCTTGGAGCCGGTCAGTCCGATCAGGTCGGCATGCTGAGCCGCGATAGTCAGCACCCGGTCGCCGTTGCCGGCGATGAGGATCGGCGAGTTCGGGTGGTGCTCCTTGAGGTAGGTCGCCATGTGTTCGAGGTAGTCGACGCGGGCTCGGGCGCTGGGGTACGGCAACTCGGCGGCATCGAACTCCTCGCGGACATAGCCGGTGCCCAGGCCGATTTCCAGTCGGCCGTCGCTGAGCACCTCCAGCGCTTGGAGATCTCTGCTCAGCAGTGCCGGCTTGTAGAACGCCGAGTTGAGTACGTACATGCTCAGCTTGAGCTTCGTGGTGGCCAGCGCAACGGCCGTCAGCGTCGGGATCGGTGCCGCCGCGCCGAGATGGTCGGGCACGCAGACGATGTCGAATCCGGCGTCCTCGGCGCGCTTCGCCAAGTCTTGCAATCTGGAGCGCGATTTGAAGAAGCGAACGCTTATCCCGAAGCGAAAATCCTTGGCCACCAACAACCTCCGTTAAATGATCCGACAATTCCTACCAAGAACGAGCTGCGGCCACCAAGCTGTGTACCAAGGCGACAGTAACCGGGGACCAACCGTCGCGGCCGGGCAGTGGGCTGCGCGGGCTGAGACCGCGGACGCGAACCGACAGTTCCAGCTGCGTCCCGCCGTCGCGTACCCGGTTGACCGGGTTGTCCGGGTGCAGGCCCCGCAGCTCGGGCGGAATGGCCTCGAGATCCGTGACGACGTGATACCCGGGCAGCTTGATGTGCCGCGCCAGATGCGCGGCTAGCGCCCGGTTGCGACCGCCGGCCAGCAGTTGTGTGCTGCGCCCGATGCGGCCATAGCCGTGCAGCGAAACGGCGACGTCGACGTGATCGAGGAACTCGGCCAACCGCGGCGACTCACTCGGGTCGAAATGGGCCGAAGGCAGGTGATGCGGATAGCGGTCGGGATGGCGCAGCACATACACCGACGCCTCGGCGGCCTCGGCGGCGCGTTCGGCGATCACGTCTGTCATCTGTTCCAGCCCGCCGCCGTGAATGGCAAGGAAGCCGAACCGCGACCGCAGTCGGCTGGACTCGACCACTCCGGGCTCGCTCAGCAACGCCGAAAGAGACTGCGGCCCAACCCCGGGCGGGGACAGCCGTTGAGGCCAATGCGCGGGATCCCAGCGGCGTAGGAAATCGATCCAGCGTTGCGGCAGCCCGTGGTGCAGGGCGCCGTCGATGATGCGTTGCAGATACCCCGGCCGTGGCGGACCGGGTGTCACCCGGTGGTCGATGTACACCCAGGCCGGCGACGAGCCGTCGTCGGTGTGGACATTAAGGCGGTCGCGCCGGTAGCGCACCGGCACGCCCTCGGCGCTGTCCAAGGCGTCCAGGTCGTGATCGGAGATCCGCCAGAGCACACCGTGCACGCGATTGCCAGCGAACGGCTCGACGGTGGCCACACCGCGCTCGTTGATCAGCCAGTCGTGATCGTCGAGCACCGCGGGCCGAGGGTCGCCGGCGTCCGGGCAGCGCCGCGCCATTTGCTGCACGCACAGGTTGGATCCGTATGCGAAGTAGGCGTGGCGACGCACTAGGTCAGCCTAAGCGTTGCGCTCCGGCCTCAGTGGCAGACGCCGGCCACTAGGCGATGCGGCGGCAAGCACCCGATACCGTGCGACGGGCCGTTCGGGTTCAGCGGGTGCGGAAAGAGCGGCGGGTGCGGCAAGAACACCGGCACCGGCACCGGAGCAGGCACGACTACCGGAGGAGGCGGAGCGGCCGGTGGCGGAGGAGCCGCCGGGGGCGGTCCGCTGTCCGGGATTGCGACGGGTTCGGGCGCTGGGGCATAGGCCGGCGCCGCAACCACCGGGGCCGGCGCTGGGATGTCGGCGGGCGCTGCGACCGCCGGCGCAGGGGCTGCCGGGGCCGGCGCCGGAGCCAGGGACTGAAACGGAGCCGCGGTTGGTGCAGCGGTAGGGCCTGAGGCCGCGCTCAAATTGCGAGTTTCGTTCGACTTTGAACTGTCGAAGAGGGCGATGCCCAGCGCCGTGCTCACGCCGACTACGGCGATCAGGCCGCCGGCAAGCACCCCCTTGCTGAGGCGCCTCGGCTTGCGCACCGAGGTGGTCGGGTCGGGCAGAAAGTCGTCGCCGTGATCGACAAATCCGGCCGCATCGCTGTACGGGGCGGCGTCGTCGGTCGGGCTACCGAGCGGGCTCGACGACCATGCGGACGCCACGGTGGACTCGTCACCGCGCGGTGCGTGGCTCGTTGGTGCATAGCTGGTCGCTTCCAGGTCGTGCATAGTGTTCACGTGCCTTTCCTTGCTGGCCTAGGGGCCATCTACGGATGCGCGCAGGTCTGCGCCTCCACGGTCACCGACTAGGCTGTCGCACACCGCTTGCTAGCTGGTCGCGAATTTCTTGCGAAATCCTTGCGTGACTCGATTGTTTGTCTCGCGGGGGTTCCGCTCGGATTACTCAACGTTTTGCTGGCTCGTTGACACGTGGTCGGCGGTGCGCGGTGTGTGGCCTACCTCACAGTCGGCCTACGCCATCATTGGCTCGAATTACCCGCTACCTTCGGGTGCGCCACTCCGGCCGGCACCCAAGCCCTCGGGTATGTTCACGGCTCCCGTTGTGAACGGGGTAGCTGGCAGCCTTGCGGGGTAATCTCGAAAACAGGGCCGGGCCGCACGCGGCGCTTCCAACGCCGTGGCGGTGGGGGATCCTTCAGACAGACACCCAAGCGAGCGGCCCGGCCCCCGACCATTCTCAGCCATATGGTCGATCCGCGTGGCACAAACGGACAACTCGATCCGCACTTACCGCGCGAAATCTGCGCTGCGGCGGCTAGGCGGCAGCGCGGCCACCCTAGGTGGTGTAGTCATCTGCCTGAACTCGACGTTCTCATGGTCTGGTGGACGCCACAACGCCAGCGCCCGAACCCCACCTGACTGGTTAGCAGTCAAAGCAACCCAACGTCGCCGCCCGCCGATGGTCAGCAGACCTCGGTGTCACTGGTCGCCATGCGCATGCGAAATCCCTCTATAGTCAATCCGCCAGGGTCAGCCAGATCAGCAGCACGTTGAGCAGACTGACCAGCACCCCGACCGCCCAGCCGATCACCGTCGTCACGGGATGGTTGCTGTCGTTGCCCATCAGCGTGCGGTTGCTGGTCAGCCGCACCAGGGGCAGCACCGCGAATGGCAGGCCGAACGACAGCACCACCTGCGAAAGCACCAGCGTGCGGGTGGGGTCGAAGCCGATGGCCAGGATCGCCACGGCAGGGCACAGGGTGATCAGGCGACGCAACATCATCGGGATCGAGCGGTGCAGCAGCCCCTTCATGATCATCGCGCCGGCGTAGGCGCCCACCGATGAGGACGCCAAACCGGACGCGAGCAACCCGACCGCGAATAGGATCGCGATCGTCGAACCCAAGGTGGTGTGGATGGCGGCATAGGCGCCTTCGATGGACGCTGCCACGGTGTGATTCCGCAGGTTTATCGCGGCGACGAGCAGCATCGCCGCATTCACCGTTCCGGCGACGGCCATCGCCAGCACCACGTCGACGCGGGTGGCCAGCAGCAGCCGGCGCCGTTGCGGGCCCGGCTCGGGGTGGCCGTGGCGGTCCAGGGCCAACCCGGAGTGCATGTACACGGCGTGCGGCATCACGGTCGCGCCCAGGATGGCGGCGGCCAGCAGCACGCTTTCGGTGCCGTGGAATCGTGGCAACAGGCCACCGAGCACGGCGCCGGGCGGCGGCGTCGCGACGAAGAAGCTGGCCGCGAAGCCGATGGCAATGATCAGCAGCAGCCCGGTGATGACGCGTTCGAAAAGGATCTGGCCACGACGGTCCTGGATCGTCAGCAGCAGCATCGCGACCACACCGGTGATCACTCCACCGGCCAGCAGCGGCAAATTGAAGAGGATGTGCAGGGCGATAGCTCCGCCGATAATTTCAGCGGCATCGGTGGCGATCGCGACCAGTTCGGCCTGCATCCAGAAGACCAGCCGCAGCGGACGGTTCATCTGCTTGCCGATCGCCGCGGGCAGTGACAGCCCGGTCACCAGCCCCAGCTTCGCCGACAGATACTGCACCAGGCCCGCCATCACGTTGGCCACGACGATGACCCACAGCAGCAGGTAGCCATATTGCGCGCCGGAGCTGACGTTGGCCGCCACGTTTCCGGGATCGACATAGGCGATCGCGGCCACGAACGCCGGACCGAGCAGATACCAGCTCGCCCTGAGCGATTCCTGGGTGCCCTGCTCCAACGGTCACGCCCCGATTCATATCCGGCTAATAAAAAAGTTAGGTTAGCCGAATACTATGCGGCGCTGATGCTCCCGCCCCCTACCGAACCACTCAGGACGGAAGGTAGAGGCCCCGGCCGGTGACCAGGGGTAGGTCCAGCGTCGTGACGATGCCCGGCCCGGCGGCCACCACGGCCGGAATCGCGTTGACGATCCGCATCGCGGTGGCGACGAGTCCCGCGTGGTTGTGGTCGCCCTTGCGGCTGCTCAGGCAGACGTCCATGGCGTAGGACGGTTCGCCGGTGATCTCGATGCGGTACGACCCGCCCTCCTGAGCGGGCTGCGGCCACTCGGGACACAGGTCTTCGCGCAAGCGGGTGACGTGCTCGAGCACCACGGCGGGCTGGCCCTTGACCATGCCGTGTACCTCGAACCGCAGCGCCGCGGCGGTGCCCTTGGCGATATGCCCCGAGGCGATGTCGAAGTCTTCGGGCGCCGGCACCCGGATGTGCGTCTGGGTGACTTCGTCGAGCTCGATGCCCAGGCCAGCCGCCATCTGCCGGATCACCGACCCCCAGGCCAAACTGAGCACGCCCGGCTGCAGCAGCATCGGGATGTCGTCCATCGGCTTGCCGAATCCCATGACGTCGAACATCACCGCGGCGCTGTCATAGGTCGCGTAGTCGACGATCTCCATGCAGCGGATCTGTTGGATGTTCTGGCAGGTGCCGGCCAGGGCCATCGGCAACAGGTCGTTGGCGAAGCCTGGATCGATGCCGTTGACGTACATACTCGAATTACCTTCTCGTGCAGCATCTTCGATCGGCTTGATGAGCTCCTCCGGGATGACCTGCCACGGGTACTGCAGGAAGACCGGGCCGCTGCCGACGATGTTGATCCCAGCGGCCAGGACGCGGCGATAGTCCTCCAGCGCCTCGGGCAGCCGGTTGTCGGCCAGTGCGTTGTAGACCGCGCACTTCGGGCCGGTGGCCAGCACCGCGTCCAGGTCGGTGCTGGCCAGCACCCCGGTTGAATCCGCAAGTCCGGCAAGCTCTGCCGCGTCCTTGCCGGCCTTGGCGTCCGAGGACACCCAGACGCCGGTGAGCTCGAACTCTGGGTTGGTGATCAGCGCGCGCAGCGAGTGAATGCCGACGTTGCCGGTGCCGAGTTGGACGACGGGTATGGCCATGAACGGCTCCTTAGGGGTAGCGGTAAGACCGCGAGCATCACAGGTCGGGAACGGGGATGTCGAGGTTGGGGAAGGTGAGGCCGCCGTCGACCTCAAGTGTCTTGCCGGTCAAGAAGCTGCCGGCCGGGGATGCCAAATACACTGCCGCAGCAGCGATATCGTCGGGATCACCGAGGCGACGCATCGGCGTCACCTTCTCCATCGGCTTGCGTAGCTCGTCGTTGGAGGCCACCACGTCCAGTGCCGAGGTGAGGATCGATCCGGGTGCGATCGCGTTGACCCGGATGCGTGGGCACAGGTCGAGCGCGGCCAGTCGGGTGTAGTGCGCCAATGCTGCCTTGGCAGTGCCGTAGGCGGCGAATCCGCGCGCGGCCAGCCGACCCATGGTCGAGCTGATGTTGATCACGCTGCCGCCGCCGGAATGCTCGAGCATCAACGGCACCGCGGCCACGGTCAATGCGTGGGCGGTGACGACGTTGAACGTGAACGCGTCCTTGAGGTCCTTGGTCGAGGTGGTCAGCAGCGTGTTGGGCATGGTCCCGCCGACATTATTGACGACGATGTCTAGTCTGCCGAAGGCCTCGACGGCCTGGCCGGCCAGCTCCGCGGTCACCTCGGGATGGGCCAGGTCGGCGGCAACGGTGTGGGCGCGGCGGCCGCTGGCGTGGACCTTCTCGGCGACGGCGTCCAATTCGGACTGGGTCCGCGAAGCGATGACGACATCGGCCCCGACCTCGGCAAATGCCAGTGCGATGGCCGCACCGAGGCCGCGTCCGCCACCGGTGATGACGGCGACTTTGTCGTCGAGACGGAACTTGTCGAGGATCATGTGCGGCCTTTCTTCTTCGGCTGTCGAAAAACCGTAGCAAGGGTCTCGGCGGCTGGGAAGAACAGGTTCTAGTTTTGCCTTCGCGCAGGTGCCGCTCGGCTTCGTCGCGCGCCCTGGCCCGAGCGGCCTTAGTGTGTTGGCTGTGCATTTACCCGGACGTCGCTGACGCGAGGACTGCAGGTGCTGGCCGGTCAGCCTGACGAAACTGCAGTACTGTCGGAACCGGCTGCGCTCATTCGGTTACCAATATGAGGAACTAAATTGAAACTCAACCGATTTAGTGCCGTGCTGTGTGTGCTGGCCACAAGCACCTTGGTGCTGTCGGGGTGTGGCAGTGACAACAAAGCAAGTTCGCCGAGCGGATCCTCGGGCGCCAACGTCAGTTGCGGCGGGAAGAAAGCGCTGAGGGCCAGCGGATCGACGGCCCAACAGAACGCGATGACCCGGTTCGCCAACGCATATGAACAGGCCTGTCCCGGTCAGACGCTGAACTACACGCCGAACGGCTCGGGCGCCGGCATCAGCGAATTCACCGGAAATCAAACGGATTTCGGTGGGTCCGACTCGGAGTTGCTGCCGCCTGAATACGACGCCGCCGCGCAACGGTGCGGCTCGCCGGCGTGGAACCTGCCTGTGGTGTTTGGCCCTATCGCCATCACCTACAACGTCAACGGCGTGACATCCTTGATTCTCGACGGTCCGATTGCGGCCAAGATCTTCAACGGCACCGTCACCACCTGGAATGATCCCGCGATTGCGGCGCTTAACCCGGGCGTCGCCCTGCCCGCCGAACCGATCCGCGTGATCTTCCGCAGCGACGAGTCCGGCACCTCGGACAACTTCCAGAAGTATCTCGATACCGCGTCCGCCGGGGTGTGGGGTAGGGGAGCCGGAAAGACATTCAAGGGCGGTGCCGGTGAGGGCGCCAAGGGCAACGACGGCACCGCCGCGGCCGTCAAGAACACCGAAGGGGCGATCAGCTACAACGAATGGTCGTTCGCCCAGGCACAACACCTCGGCATGGCCGAGATCATCACGTCGGCCGGCCCGGACCCGGTGGCGATCAGCGCCGAATCGGTAGGCAAGACGATCGCCACGGCTTTCATCATCAAGGACGGCAACGACCTCGCGCTCGACACGATTTCGTTCTACCGGCCCAACCAGACCGGTGCCTATCCGATCGTGCTGGCGACCTATGAGATCGTCTGCTCCAAGTATCCGGACCCCCAGGTCGGTATCGCGGTGAAGGCCTTCCTGCAGAGCGCCATCGGGGCGGGACAGAATGGCTTGGCGGACAATGGGTATATCCCCATTCCGGACGCCTTCAAGTCGAGATTGTCGGCCGCGGTCAACGCGATCGCTTGAGCTCCGAGGGTAACGACCGAGCTCTCCGGGCCACATGTTTGCCATACGGTCGCTGCTTTGTAACCGGCCGCTAATGTTCGGTCCACCTGCCAAAGTCGCATTTGTGTTTGAATCGCCGACGGCGATCTTGATGACCCCGTCTCGCCCGGCGGCGGCCATCGTGCAAACTCGCCGAGGTGACGCGGCCCCGGGCGGAGGCGACCATCAATCGAAAAGGGATTGAATTGAAACTCAACCGATTTAGCGCGCCACTGACCGTCTTGGTTATCGGTGCAATGACGCTTTCGGGATGTGGAAGCGACAAAAACACAAGCGCGCCAAGCTCATCGGGGAGCGCGACGGCAGCCAACGTGAGTTGCGGCGGAAAGCAGACGCTCAAGGCCAGCGGCTCCACGGCCCAGGCCAACGCGATGACGCGCTTCGTCAAGGCATTCGAACAGGCTTGCTCCGGCCAGACGCTGAACTACACTCCGAACGGTTCGGGTGCCGGGATCAAGGAATTCAATGGCAAGCAAACCGATTTCGGGGGCTCGGATTCACCGCTGAGCGCGGACGAGGCCGCCGCCGCCCAGCAGCGCTGCGGTTCACCTGCGTGGAACCTGCCGGTGGTGTTTGGTCCCATCGCGGTCACTTTCAACATCAACGCGGTGACGTCGCTGAGCCTGGACGGTCCCACGTTGGCGAAGATCTTCAATGGCGCCATCACCACCTGGAACGATCCCGCGATCCAGGCACTCAACAACGGCTTCACGCTGCCTGGTGAGCCGATTCACGTCGTGTTCCGCAACGACGAGTCGGGGACCACGGACAACTTCCAGCACTATCTCGACGCCGCGTCCAACGGCGCGTGGGGCAAGGGTGCGGGAAAGACTTTCAAGGGCGGTGTCGGCGAGGGCGCCAAGGGCAACGACGGCACCTCTGCGGCGATCAAGGCCACCGAAGGGTCGATCACCTACAACGAATGGTCGTTCGCCGAGGCGCAGCACCTGAACATGGCCAAGATCATCAGTTCGGCCGGTCCGGACGCCGTTGCGATCAGCGCTGACTCGGTCGGTAAGACGATCGCCGGCGCCACGATCAAGGGACAGGGCAACGATCTGGTGCTCGACACCAATTCGTTCTACAAGCCGGCGCAGGCCGGTTCCTACCCGATCGTGTTGGCAACCTACGAAATCGTCTGCTCCAAATACCCCGACAGCCAGGTTGGTACGGCCGTGAAGGCCTTCCTGCAGAGCACCATTGGCGCTGGCCAGAGCGGCTTAGCGGACAATGGATACATCCCGATTCCGGACGCGTTCAAGTCGAGGTTGTCCACTGCGGTCAACGCCATTGCATGATCTGATGTGGTAGTGACCCGACCGATCTCAACCGAGGCGCTGGATCCGACCGCACCAGCGTCTGCTCCAACGGCGACACGTGCGCGGGTGAAGTGGCACGGCGACCGGCTGTTCAAGCTGGTCGCCGCCGGTGCCGGATCGACGATCGTGGTCGCGATCGCCCTGATTGCAGCATTCCTATTGATCCGCGCCGTCCCGTCGTTGCGCGCGAACCACGCGAATTTCTTCACCAGTGCCGACTTCAGCACCAGCGACCCTGCGAAGCTGTCGTTTGGTATCCGCGAGCTTTTCACGGTCACGGTGCTCAGTTCCTTAAGCGCACTGGTGTTGGCCGTACCGGTCGCGGTCGGGATCGCGGTGTTCCTCACCCAATACGCGCCGGCACGGCTGGCGCGTCCGTTCGGTGCGATCGTCGATCTGCTGGCCGCGGTGCCGTCGATCATCTTCGGATTGTGGGGCATCTTCGTGCTGGCGCCCCAACTACGGCCGGTCACGGAGTTTCTCACTCGCAACCTGGGGTGGGTCTTTCTGTTCAAGCCGGGGAACGTTTCCCTGGCCGGCGGCGGCACCATCTTCACCGCCGGGATCGTGCTTTCGGTGATGATCCTGCCGATCATCACCTCGGTGTCGCGCGAAGTCTTCCGGCAGACTCCGCGTCAGCAGATCGAGGCCGCATTGGCACTGGGAGCCACGAAGTGGGAAGTGGTGCGGATGACGGTGCTGCCGTTCGGTCGTAGCGGCGTCATCGCGGCGTCGATGCTCGGGCTGGGCCGTGCTCTCGGAGAAACCGTGGCGGTGCTAATCATCCTGCGCTCGGGCGCCCATCCGGGACATTGGTCGCTGTTCGACGGCGGCTACACGTTCGCTTCCAAGATCGCCTCCGCGGCATCGGAATTCAGCGCCCCGCTGCCCACCGGTGCCTACATCGCGGCGGGATTCGCGCTCTTCGTCCTGACGTTCATCGTCAACGCCGCCGCCCGGACGATCGCCGGCGGGAAGGTCAACGGATGAGCGTTGATGCGTTCGACGCGCCAGTCAAAGCCGAATTGTTTCACTCCGTTAGCCTCCGCCGGCGGATCAATAACCACCTCGCGAGGCTGTTCTTCCTCGCCTCGTTTGTCGGGGCGCTGGTACCGCTGGTCTGGGTGCTGTCGGTGGTGATCGACCGAGGCTGGCACGCCGTCAGCGCGTCCAGCTGGTGGACCCACTCACTGCACGGCGTGCTACCGGAGGAATTCGCCGGCGGTGTGTACCACGCGCTGTACGGGACGTTGATGCAGGCGGGCGTGGCTACCGTGTTGGCCGTTCCGCTGGGCCTGATGACCGCCGTCTACCTGGTGGAATACGGATCAAGTCGGCTGGCGCGCGTGACCACGTTCATGGTCGACGTGCTCGCCGGGGTGCCCTCGATCGTGGCGGCGCTGTTCATCTTCAGCCTGTGGATCGCCACGCTGGGGTTCGACCAGTCTTCTTTTGCCGTGTCCCTGGCACTGGTCTTGCTGATGTTGCCGGTGGTGGTGCGATCCGCCGAGGAAATGCTCAGGTTGGTTCCCGACGACCTGCGAGAAGCCAGCTACGCGTTGGGTGTTCGCAAATGGACGACCATCGTGCGGGTCGTCTTTCCGATCGCGATGCCCGGCATCATCTCCGGTGTCCTGCTGTCGGTCGCTCGCGTCATCGGCGAAACCGCGCCGGTGCTGGTGCTGGTCGGGTACAGCCGCTCCATCAACCTCGACATCTTCAACGGCAACATGGCCTCGCTGCCGCTGCTGATCTACACCGAGCTCACCAACCCCGAGCACGCCGGTTTCTTGCGAGTATGGGGTGCGGCGCTAACCCTGATCATCATCGTGGGCACCATCAACCTCATCGCAGCTGCGATAAGGTTCTTGACAACCCGACGGCAGGGGTCAGACGAATACCTCAGGGCGTGACGTCAAGTCTTTGACGACGCATTCGTGGCCTGCGCCTTTTTAGCCGGCGACTTTTTGGCCGGTGCCTTTTTGGCGGGCACCTTGCCGTCGCCCGAGCGCGCCTTCACGCTGGCCTCCAGCTTGGCGAGCAGATCGGATACGTCTTCGGTCTCGTCGAGTTCCTTCGGCTTGTCCTCGACGGTAAAGGCTTCTCCGCCTTCGAGTTTCGCGGCGATCAACTCGTGCAGCTGCTCCTGGTAGTCGTCGTGGTAGCGGTCCGGGTTGAAGTCCTCGGCCATCGAGTCCACCACCTGCCCGGCCATCTTGAGCTCCGCCGGCTTGATGTCGACCTTCTTGTCCAGCACCGGAAAATCCGGGTCGCGGATCTCGTCGGGCCACAGCAGGGTGTGGATCACCATCACCTCGCGTTTGCCGAAGTCCTTGACCCGCAACGCCGCTAGCCGGGTCTTGTTGCGCAGCGTGAAATGCACGATCGCCATCCGGTCCGTCTCGGCGAGTGTCTTGGCAAGCAGCACATACGATTTGGACGACTTCGAGTCGGGTTCCAAGAAATAGCTGCGGTCGTACAGCATCGGGTCGACCTCGCTGGCCGGAACGAATTCCAGCACCTCGATCTCGCGGCTGCGTTCTTCGGGCAGTGTGGCGATGTCGTCGTCGGTGATGATCACCATCTGGCCGTCGTCGGACTCGAAGGCCCGAGCCAGATCGCCGTATTCGACGACTTCGCCGTCGACCTCGCACACCCGCTTGTAGCGAATCCGCCCGTTGTCCTTGGCGTGCACCTGATGGAACTTGATGTCGTGGTCCTCGGTGGCGCTGTACACCTTGACCGGGACGTTGACGAGCCCGAATGCGATCGAACCCTTCCAGATGGAGCGCATGCAGCCAGTATGCCCGTAGCGCCTTCGGTTTACGCCGAACGTGCGCTGAGGGCGAGAAAAGCGCGCTTAAATCGCGCCCTCAGAACACGCTCGGCGCAGTGCGGCCCGATCCGGCAGGTCGGCTCCCGCGCGGGCGACGGTCAGCGCCGACGCCAAGCTTGCCGCTTTGAGCGCCGCCGTCAGCGCGTCCACCCCGATCCCGCGCAACTCGGTGCGACGGTCGCCGCCCAACAAACCCCACAGTGCGTCGAGTAGACCTGCCATGAAGGAGTCACCCGCACCGACAGTGTCGACCACGTGCACCGCGCGCGTCGGAACCCGTGCGGTGCCCGCCGCGCAGAACGCCACCGCCCCGCGGTCGGCCATCGTCACCACCACGACGGCGGGACCCAGCGCCAGCCAGGTGCGCGCGACCTGTTCGGGTGAACGGGCGGGGTCTATCCAGCGCAGGTCCTCCTCGCTGGCTTTCACAATGTCGCTGCGTTCGATGAGATGCTCGACGCGTGCGACGGCCAGTTCGCGGTCGGCGATCAGCGACGGCCGCACGTTGGGGTCGAAGGTAACCGTCGCCGAGACGCGGTAGGTGTCGATCAACGCCGCGACCGCAAGGCAGCCCGGATCCTGTACGGCGGCAATCGATCCGGTGTGGACGAAAAGCGGCGGTGCGACCGGAGGCGTTCCGGAAAGGCGCCAGTCCAGATCGAACACATAGTGCGCCGACCCGTCGGCCGCAATGGTCGACCGTGCAGTCGCTGTGCGCTGAGCGCTTTCTGAAATTAGTTGCACTCCAGCGGCTTCGACGTAGTCGATGATCTGCCGGCCGTGGGCGTCGTCGCCGAGGTAGGTCAGGAAGTCGACGTCGCGTCCGAGCCGGCCGAGTCCGATGGCGACGTTGAGCGGACTGCCGCCGACATGTTCGTCGCCGCCGACGATATCGATCAGCGACTCGCCGATCACCAGCCCGCGCGTCATTGCAGCAATGCCTCGAGTGTGGCCCGAGCTCCCTTGCGGTGCAACGAATCCAGTGCCCAGGTGTATGCCTGGACGAAGCGTGGCTGGTGGGCCAGATCACCGAACAACGCGGCGATTTCGACAAACGCGGTGGGATTCTCGTGTTGCGAGCGGGCGATCGGGATCAGCGAATCCGCCAGCTGATCCACGATCTCGTATGGCTTGCCCCATTCGTCGGTGCCCTCGGCGTAGCGGGCCCAGCTCGCCACCGCGGCCGCCGCGAGCCGGACCGACCCGTCGCTGACCAAGTTGTCGTTGATGACCGGCAGCAGCCATTTCGGAATGCGATCCGACGAAAAGGCGCACAGCCGCGCCACGGTGTCGCGCACGCCCGGGTTGGAGAACCGCTCGATCAGGGTGCGGCTGAACTCGTGCAGGTCGATCCCGGGCACCGGCGGCAGCGTCGGGATGGCCTCGGATTCGAAATAGGCAAGCAAGAATTCGGCGATCAGGGGATCGCCCGCCGCCTGATGGACAAACTCGAATCCGCACAGATGTGCGAAGTAGGCCAGGCACTGATGCCCGGCGTTGACCAGGCGCAGCTTCATCAATTCGTACGGGGCGACATCGTCGACCAGCAACACGCCCGCCTGCTCCAGCGGCGGCCTGCCGTCGGAGAACTTGTCTTCTAGGACCCAGGCGGCGAATGGTTCGGCCACCACCGGCCATCGGTCGTTGACACCCAGGTCGCGCCGAACTTCTTCGGCCATCTCCACTGTCGTGGACGGAGTGATCCGGTCGACCATCGAACTGGGGAATTGAACGTGCTTGCCCACCCATTCGGCCAGCTTCGGGTCGCGGCTTTCGGCGTTCGCGAGGACGGCACGGCGCGCGACCTCACCGTTGTTCTCGATGTTGTCGCACGACACGATGGTGGGTGCGGCGGTCCCGCGCCGGCGACGCCGGTCCAGCGCCTCGGCGATCAACGCGAACGCGGGCCCGTCGGGGTCGCGATATCCGCCCTCGGTGATGGTCAGCGAAATGATCCGGGTGGCCGGTGCCGCAAGCACTTCCAGCGCCGACTCCGGATCGTCGGGGGCGTAGCGGTAATCGATGATCGAACCGATCACCTTTGCGTCGCGGCTGCCGTCGGGATTCTCCAGGATCAGCGTGTACAGCCCGTCCTGATCGTTGAGAACATCGCGCATCGTCCAGTCGGCGGGCATCACGCCCACGCCGCAGATCCCCCACTCGCGGGCCAGTCCGGCCTGCAGCAGCCGGTCGATGTACATGGCCTGATGCGCGCGGTGGAAATGACCGGCGCCGATATGCACGATACCGACGCTAACGCTGCCGCGGTCGTATTTCGCCGCCTCGATCGGCAGCTTGGAGAGTGTCGCGTTGTTCAGATTCATCGCGCTGGCCGTCATTGGCCACCTCCTTACCCGAGCGGGGAACCTCCCGCCCGTACGGCTGACAACCGCAGGACATCAGCAAGAGCGCGCCACGAATCGGTGATCGCGACGGCGCCCGCATCAATCAATGCTGCACGGCGAGACTCCCGTTCGTCAGGTAGCACGAACATCAGGTTACCGACGGTGGCGTAGCCCGCGGCCACCGCCGAACTCACGCCGGCCACCGAGTCTTCGATGGCCAGTCCTTGTTCGGGTTCGACTCCCAGTACCTGGCCGGAATGCAGATACACCGCCGGGTCGGGTTTGCTCGTCGGCACCGGAAGAGAATCCTCCGCGCTGAAGGTCACCGCGTCCGGTATCAGCGAGTCGAGGCCGGTGGCAACGAAGCACGCACGCAGACGCTTGGTGGCGCTGGAGCTGACGGCGGCCAGCGCGTAGTACACGGCGAGGTCGCTCAACGGTTCCAGCACCTGCGGATCCGGTTTCAGGGTGACCGCCAAATGAGCGGTGACCCGTTCGCGCTCTTCGCGCACCCACCGCTCGAGTTCGTCGGCGGACAGTGCGCTGCCGTTGGCCACGTCGGTGTCCGAGGCGACCACCGCCGCGGGACGGCCCTGTGCCAGCGTCGGATCGAGCGGCACGTCGCACTGCACAGCCAGGTCGAGTGCCGTGGTGCGGAAGTTTTTCCCGACCACCCGCTTACGTAACTCCTCAGAGGTGAACGGAGCGCTCACGCCGAACTTGGCCAGGAAACGATTCGTCACCTCGGTCGAGGCGTCGAACGCCGGCCGCTCTGACGCAAACAGGTTGTCGTCGGCGTCGCAGAGCAGGGTGGTGATCGGCGCCGGGTCGAAGTCGCGCACCAAGGTCACGTTCATCGCGACACCAACTCCCGCCCGTCTTCCCGATCATCGCAGCGCAGCGCGGTGCGCAACGTGGGCACCACGCCCCGCTGGTCGATATCCGCAATCATGTCGCCCAGGCGCCCCGCGAAACCGGGAACCGTGCGGACCTCGGCGAACATCTCATGCCCCAGCAGCGGATCGGGGTTGTCGCTGGCCATGTTGGCCAACCTAACCACCGGTATCGCCTGCGAGTCTTCGAGGCAGAGCTTTCGCCCCCGGAGGTCGTGGCCGCGCAAATACCGGGCCCATCCCGCGACAGCCAGCATCAGCAGCGTGTGCGGCCGGCCCTGCGCGATCGCCTCGTGCAGGGACGGCATGACGAACGACGCTATCTTGCTGGTTCCGCGTCGAGCCAGCCGCGACAACTGGTCACTCATTCGGGGATTGCTGAGCCGGTCGAGCAAGCTGCCCCGGTATGCCGGGGTGTTCATCCCGGGGACGGCGGGCAGCAGTGGCTGAATCTCGTCGCGCAGCAGCTTCTCGACGTATTCGAAGACGACGCGGTCTCGCATCGCTTCGTCGGTGCGCTGGTAACCGGCCAGCGTGGCCAGACACGCGAGCGCGATGTGGGTTCCGTTGAGCAGGCGGGTCTTGATCAGCTTGTGGTCGCCGACATCGGCGACGAATTCGGCGCCGACCAGGTCGAGCGGTGGCCGCCCGTTGCTGAACGAATCCTCGATCACCCATTGGCGATACGGCTCGGTCACGACCGGCGATTTGTCGGCGACGCCGAATGTCTCCTCGACGAACTTGCGCTCCGACTTCGAGGTTTGTGGGGTGATGCGATCGACCATGGTCGACGGGAACGCGACATGGGTGTCGATCCAGCGGGCCAGCGCGGGGTTCTTCAACGCGGCGAACGACACCAGCGCGGTTCGTGCCGGCTCAGTGCCGCCAGGAATGCCGGGAAGGTTGTCGCAGCAGAGCACGGTGAACGGCGCGACGCCTGCGCGGCGACGCCGGTCGAGTGCTTCGGCCAGGTGTCCCCACGCGGTGGCATAGCTGCGATGCGACTTTGGACAAGAAAAGGTCGGCGCGCACGTCGGGGTGCTCGGCGTCGAACTCGTCGGTGACCGGATTCAGGAAGTACCCGTTGCCGGTGATCGTCAGGCTGACGATGGGGTCTGCGGATCTGCGAGCGCGGCGCGCACCGCCGCGCCGTCATTCGGCGCGTAGTGCACCGAGCCGATCGAGCCGACCACGCGGGCGGTTTGGCGATCGTGGCCGCGCTGCACCACTGTGTACAGCCCGTCCTGGGCGGACAGCAGGGATTTGAGGTCGGGGGATTGGAGACTGACGCCGGTAACCCCCCAGCGGTCGGAAATGCCCGAGCGAGCCAGGTCGTCGAAGTACACGGCCTGGTGTGCGCGGTGGAAGTTGCCCGCGCCGATGTGGACGACGCCCCGCTGAAGCGCTGATCTGTCGTAGGTGGGCACGTCAACCCGTTGTGAGTGCAGTCGTAGGGTCGCATCGCTGAGTGGGACGCCGCAGTCTGGACGCCAAGGGATTATGCGCATCAGGCTTCGGTGCCCGAGGGGCTCGGGGGTCTAAACGCCTTCGTGTTCGACGTCACAAGCCTTTACGCCGCCGACATAGGTCGAGGTCGGAAGGGATCAGTGCTGCTCAAACGCGTAGGTTGACACCATGGCACCGCGGGTGACGCTGACCAACGCCGATAAGGTGCTGTACCCCGCCACCGGAACGACCAAGTCTGACATCTTCGACTATTACACCCGGGTCGCAGAGGTGATGGTCCCGCACATCGCCGGCCGGCCGGCCACCCGCAAGCGGTGGCCGAACGGCGTCGAGCAGCCTTCGTTTTTCGAAAAGCAACTGGCGTCCTCGGCGCCAGACTGGTTGCCACGGGCCAGCGTGACGCACCGGTCGGGAACCACGACTTACCCGATCATCGACAGCGCCGACGGGCTCGCCTGGATCGCGCAGCAGGCGGCGCTGGAGGTGCACGTGCCGCAGTGGCGGTTCGTCGCCGAGTGGACGCGCGACAAGGCTGAAGAGCTTAAGCCAGGCCCGGCAACGCGATTGGTGTTCGACCTGGACCCGGGCGAAGGCGTGACGATGGCCCGCCTGGCCGAGGTGGCCCGCGCGGTTCGCGACCTGATCGCCGATATCGGGCTGACGACGTTCCCGCTCACCAGCGGCAGCAAGGGCCTGCATCTCTACACGCCGCTGGACGAACCGGTCAGCAGCAAGGGCGCCACGGTGTTGGCCAAACGTGTTGCGCAGCAACTGGAAAACGCGATGCCCAAGCTGGTGACCTCGACCATGACCAAGAGCGTGCGGACCGGCAAGGTGTTTCTGGACTGGAGTCAGAACAGCGCGTCCAAGACGACGATCGCCCCGTATTCGCTGCGCGGCCGCGAACACCCCACGGTCGCGGCGCCGCGCACCTGGGAGGAACTCGACGACCCGGGGCTGCGCCACCTGCGCTACGACGAGGTGCTCGATCGTCTCGCGCGCGACGGCGATCTGCTGGCGCCGCTCGATCCCGACACAGCCGGCCCTGATCGGCTCACCAAATACCGCAGCATGCGCGACCCCTCGAAAACCCCCGAGCCGGTGCCCGCTGCGAAACCTATTATTGGCCAAGGCAATACATTCGTCATCCAGGAACACCACGCCCGCCGGCTGCACTACGACTTCCGGCTGGAGCGCGACGGCGTGCTGGTGTCGTGGGCGGTGCCGAAAAACCTGCCCGAGACCACATCGGTGAACCATCTGGCCGTACACACCGAGGATCATCCGCTGGAATACGGCACATTCGAGGGCAGCATCCCCAAGGGCGAGTACGGCGCGGGCAAGGTGATGATCTGGGACTCGGGCACCTACGAGGCCGAAAAATTTCTCGACGATGAAGTGATCGTCAACCTACACGGCAGCAGAATCTCGGGGCGCTACGCGCTGATTCAGACCAACGGAGACCAGTGGCTGGCGCACCGCATGAAAGACCAGAAAACTTTCGATTTCGGCGAGATATCACCCATGCTCACCACGCACGGTTCGGTGGCAGGCCTGAAAGCCGGCCAGTGGGCCTTCGAGGGCAAGTGGGACGGATACCGGCTGCTGGTGCAGGCCGACCACGGCGCGGTGCGGCTACGGTCGCGCAGCGGCCGCGACGTCACCAAGGAATACCCCCAATTACAGTCGCTGGCAGACAATCTCGCCGACCACCACGTCGTGCTCGATGGTGAGGCGGTCGTGCTCAACAAGGCAGGGGTGCCCAGCTTCAACGAGATGCAGAACCGAGGTCGCGGCACACAGGTCGAGTTCTGGGCATTCGACCTGCTCTACCTGGATGGTCGCTCGTTGCTTCGGGCCAAGTACCAAGACCGGCGCAAGCTGCTGGAAACTTTGGGCGCCGCCAGCGATCTCATCGTTCCGGATCTGCTGACCGGCAACGGCGACCAGGCGCTCGAGCACTCCCGCGAACACGGCTGGGAGGGCGTGATCGCCAAGAAGCGCGACTCGTCCTACCAGCCGGGCCGGCGCTCGGCGGCGTGGGTCAAGGACAAACACTGGAACACACAGGAAGTCGTCATCGGCGGCTGGAAGGCGGGGGAGGGCGGTCGCAGCAGCGGCATCGGCGCGCTGCTGATGGGCATTCCCGGCGAAGGCGGGCTGCGATTCGCCGGCCGGGTCGGCACCGGATTCACCGAACGCGAACTGGCCAAACTGAAATCGACATTGGCGCCGCTGCATACCGATCAATCGCCGTTCGACACGAAGCTTCCCGCGGCCGACGCCAGGGGCGTGACCTTCGTCGAGCCGGTTCTGGTCGGCGAGGTGCGCTACAGCGAATGGACCCCCGACAACCGGCTGCGTCAAACCAGCTGGCGCGGGCTACGGCCAGACAAGAAACCAGATGAGGTGGTGCGCGAATGAAATGGGTTACCTATCGAGGTGATAGCGGGGAACGCACGGGGGTGCTCTCCGGTGACGCGATTCACGCGATGGCGCCGGGTGTGACGCTGCTCGATCTGGTCGCCCGCGGCGCCGACGGGCTGCGCGAAGCCGGGGAGGAGGCGCTGAGGTCGCCCGCGGCGGCACGCGTGGACGAGGTCACCCTGAGGGCGCCGATCCCGCGCCCGCCGTCGATCCGCGATTCGCTGTGCTTCCTGGACCACATGCGCAACTGCCAGGCCGCCATGGGAGCCGGGCGGGTGCTCGCCGACGCCTGGTATCGCATCCCCGCGTTCTATTTCGCCTGCCCGGCGACGGTTCTCGGACCCTATGACGATGTACCGATGGCGCCCGGAAGTGCTTGGCAGGACTTCGAATTGGAGATAGGCGCGGTCATCGGAACGACCGGTAAGGACTTGACGGTCGAGCAAGCCGAGCGGGCGATCATCGGCTACACCATCTTCAACGACTGGTCCGCGCGTGACCTGCAGCAGCTGGAGGGCCAGCTGGCGATCGGGCAGGCCAAGGGCAAGGACAGCGGTGTCACGCTGGGCCCGTATCTGGTCACCGCCGACGAACTCGAGCCGTACCGCCGGGACGGTAAGCTGAGCCTGCAAGTCAGCGCTTTGGTCAACAACGCCGAGATCGGTTCGGGCTCCACAGGTCAGATGGACTGGAGCTTCGCCGAAGTCATCTCCTACGCCTCGCGCGGTGTAACACTAAGCCCCGGAGATGTTTTCGGCTCGGGCACCGTGCCCACCTGCACGCTGGTCGAGCACCTCAGCCTGACCGCGCCCGAATCGTTCCCCGGCTGGCTGCACGACGGCGATGTCGTCACGCTCAGGGTGGAAGGACTGGGAGAGACCCGGCAGACGGTGCGCGCCAGCGCCGCCCCGCATCCGTTGGCGCCTCGGCCCAACCCGGACGCCAAGCCGGCCCCAGTCCGGGTCAACCGGGCGCCGGCGCGGGTGCCCTACACCCGCGGGCTACACCAGGTCGGCGACCGGGTATGGGCGTGGACACTGCCGGACGGCGGATACGGCTGGAGCAATGCCGGACTGGTCGTCGGGGGCGGCGCGTCGCTGCTCGTCGACACGCTCTTCGACTTGCCGCTGACCCGAGAAATGCTTACCGCGATGAAGCCCATCACCGACCGTGCGCCCATCACCGACGCCTTGATCACCCACTCCAACGGCGACCACACCCACGGCAACCAACTGCTGGACCCGTCGGTGCGCATCATCGCCGCCGCCGGGACGGCCGAGGAGATCGCGCACGGCATGCCACCCGAGATGCTGGCGATGACGCAGAACATGAACCTGGGCCCGGCCGCCACGCCGTACGCGCGGGAACGCTTCGGGCACTTCGACTTCGGCGGGATTAGGATCCGCAACGCCGACGAGACGTTCGACCGCGAACTGACCATCGACGTCGGCGGCCGCCAGATCAATCTGCTGAACTTGGGTCCGGCCCACACCGCGGCGGATTCGGTGGTGCATGTGCCCGACGCCGGTGTGCTGTTCGGCGGCGACCTGCTGTTCATCGGCTGCACGCCGATCGTGTGGGCCGGTCCGATCGGCAACTGGGTGGCGGCGTGCGACGCGATGATCGCGCTGGACGCGCCGACGGTGGTTCCCGGCCACGGTCCGGTCACCGATCCGGATGGAATTCGCGCCGTGCGTGGCTATCTCGTGCACGTCGCCGAACAAGCCGAGGCCGCCCACCGCAAGGGGCTGTCCTGGGCCGAGGCCGCCGACACCATCGACCTCGGCGAGTACGCGACCTGGCTGGATGCCGAGCGCGTCGTCGTCAACGTCTATCAGCGGTACCGCGAACTCGACCCCGACATGCCGCAGCAGGAAGTGATGGCGCTGCTGATGATGCAGGCCGACTGGCTGGCCAAGCGTTCCGCGTGAGGTCCTAAGTCCGACGGGCCTGCACGAAGCTGATCGTGGCAGCCTGGGCCTCGCGATCGCCGCCCGTCAGTTGCGGCAAGCCGGCGGCGACGAACAGGTCGTTGAGTCCGCACGTCGTCGCTTCCCATCCGTGGCCGCTCAAATGTGCTGCGACATCGGTGTGTTCGCCGGGATATGCCAAAGCCGGGATGTCCAAATCGAGTCCCTGCCGTCGCCAGCCCTCGGTCGAGGTCCGCGATTGCTCCTGCGATTCCGGTGTTCCCGGGTTGAGCGATCCAAAGTCCGCGGCAAACCGGCTGCCCGGAGCGCTCAACGATATGACGTTGTCCAGCAACCGAACTTCGGCCTCCGGCGGCAGAAAGCCGATCAGCACACCCTCGGCCAGCCACCCGGTAGGTGCCTCGACCTCGAAGCCGGCCGCGCGCAGCGCGGCCGGCCAATCTTCACGCAGATCGATGCCCACCGCGCGGTGCTCGGCGGTGGCCACGGCGCCGAGTCGCGACAGCGTCGCGGTCTTGAACTCGATCACCTCGGGCTGGTCGATCTCGTACACGGTCGTCCCGGCCGGCCAGGGAAGCCGATACGGCCGCGCGTCCAGGCCCGACGCCACGATGACCACCTGGCGCACCCCCGCGGAGCTGGCCTCGGCGAAGTAGTCGTCGTAGAAGCGGGTGCGGGCGGCGAAGGTGTCGACCATCCGCGGAAAGTTGACGCCCTTTTCGACGTCGTCGGCTTGCACCTCGCCGGCAGCCAGTCGGGTGAACAAGTCCAGCCCGACCGCGCGGACCAGCGGCTCGGCGAACTCATCCGTGATCACCGGCCGCGGACGCCTGGTCGCCGCCGCTCGGGCCGCGGCGACCATGGTCGCGGTCGCCCCCACGCTGTTGGCCAAATCCCAAGTGTCGCCCTCGGTTCGCGTCATGAACTCCACGGTAGGCCGCGTCCCTGGGCATCAGCTGTATCGCCTACGGTGCGGGTATGGCTGCTGTCGAATTGGAAACCGTCGAGGACCAAATAGCCCTCATCACCCTGAACCGGCCGGAGCGGTTGAACGCGATCGACGGTGCGCTGATCGACGGCGTGGATGCCGCCCTGGACAGGCTCAGCGGGGGCGGATTCCGGGTCGCGATCCTGACCGGCGCGGGCCGGGGATTCTGCGCCGGCGCCGATCTGAGCGGCACCGGCCAGGCGTGGACCACGCCGGCGAGCCCGTCCACCCCGTCGTTCAAGGTCAACTACGACTCCCAGGTCCGGCTGGCCAACCTGTTCACCCGGATCTACGAGCTCGACATCCCGGTGATCGGCGCGGTCAACGGTGTCGCCGTCGGGGGCGGGCTGGCATTCACGTTGGTCTGCGATGTCCGGGTGGCATCGGAAAACGCGCGGTTCGGTTCGGCGTTCATCAAAGCCGGCTTCTCGTCGATGGACATGGGCACCAGCTACCTCTTGCCGAAGATCGTCGGCGCCGGGGTGGCGCGCGAACTCATGCTGACCGGACGCATCATCGACGCGGCCGAGGCCTACCGCATCAACCTGGTGCACGAGGTGGTTCCGGCCGACGACCTGATGGCGGCGGCGTTGAGCAAGGCCCGCGAGATCGCCGTGAACAACGCCTACGGCGTGTGGCAGACCAAGATCGGCCTCAACGCGGCGCTGGACGCGCCGAGCCTGCGGCATGCCATCGAGATCGAGAACCGCACCCAGATCCTCACCGGCTTCACCAACAACCCCGTCGAAGCCGCTAGGGCGCACATGGAAAAGCGCGCACCAAAGTGGGATCCCCTGTGACGGTTTGATTCTGGCGGCGGCCCGCCGCGCCCGGCTGCGCCGCGCTTGCGACCGCCGCTTAGACCCTGGCGGCGGCCCGCCGCGCCCGGCTGCGCCGCGCTTGCGACCGCCGCTAGACTTTCGAGATCACTTTCTCGGCGAATCGCTCGAGGTTACGGATCTTGTTCTCCAGCGGCTCCGGGTCGGGTCCGAGGATGTAGGGGTACCGGAAGCCCACGATGGCGTCGGTGACGCCCTTGTCCTCGAGGCGCTTGATGCCGTCGACGGTGTAGGCGTCGGTCGAGATGACATGGATCTCGAACGGTCCGGTCTTGCCCTCTTCGTCGCGAAACTTGTTGAGCCGTGCGATGAGTCGGTCGAGTTCTTCGGGGGAGCTGCCACCGCCGTGCATCCAGCCGTCCAGGCGCGCCGCACGCCGCAGCGCCGCATCGGCGTGGCCGCCGACCAGGATCGGAATCGGTTGCGTCGGAGCCGGACTCATCTTCGTCTTCGGGATGTCGTAGAACTCGCCGTGAAACTCGAAGTAGTCGCCGGTGGTCAGGCCCTTGACGATCTCGACGCACTCGTCCATCCGCTTGCCGCGCTTTTCGAAGGGGACGCCCACCAGCTCGTAATCCTCCGGCCACGGGCTGGTCCCGACGCCGAGCCCCAGCCGGTTGTTGCTCAACACGGCCAAAGAGCTCGCCTGCTTGGCCGTCAGCGCCGGATGCCGGATGGGCAGCTTGAGCACGAAGAAGTTGAAGCGCAGGTTCGTGGTCACCGCGCTCAAAGCGGCCGTCAGCACGAAGGCCTCAACGATCTCCTTGCCGTCCAGGAACTCGCGGCTGCCGTCGGGCGTGTACGGGTATTTGGAGTCGGACTCGTAGGGGTAGGCGACGCTATCGGCGATCGTCATGCTGTGGTAGCCGGCTTCGTCGGCCGCCTTGGCCAGCGGGATGTAAAACGAAGGGTCGGTCAGTGACTCCGCATAGCTGAACCGCACGTCATCTACCTTCCGTCAACGGGCACTACCACGAGATTAGAACGTGTTCTAATTCGGTCCCGCGCGGGGGTGATTTAGAGCTGGTTCTCCGGGCCGATGACCGCCCAGACGGTCTTGCCGGACGAGGTGGGCGTGCTGCCCCACTCGCGGGAGAGGGCTTCGACGATCGCCAAGCCGGACACGTCGATGCCCTTCTTCGGCGAGGCCAGCCGCAGGGCGGGCGCGTTGCTGCCGTCGGACACCGCGATGGTCGCGGTGGCGCCGTCGGTCTCGATGCGCATCACCGGGTCGCTTCCGGTGTGTTCCAGCACGTTTTCCACGAACACGTTGACGACCACCAAAGCGACCGGGATGAGCCCGGGCAGCGACCAACCGGTCAGCCACTCGCGGACCAGCCGGCGCGACTCGCGGAGGCTGGTCAGGTTCGGGGGCAGTTTGGCATCGGCGCGCCGCATGGTGCGATCTGCGAGCCGACCGACAGCCTTCAGCGCCGCTTTCTCTGTCGCGTAGACCGGCATAAACCGGGCGACCCCGCTCGAGCTGATCGCCTCGCGGGCCGCGCGATTGGCGCAGACCAGCATGATCGGTACGTCGAGCGGGGTTTCGGGCTGCCAGCGCACCCCGAGGAAGGCCGACCAAGCTGATTTCGCGGGCACCTGCAGCCCGCTGACGTTGACGATCACCGCGGACGGTTCCTGCTGCGCGGTCTTCATGATGCTGTCGCGCAGCGCCGTGGAAGTGTTGGCGTCGAGGATTCCGTCGACCGTGAGAACGGCCACCGAGTCCTCGAATCGTAGGGCAATCGCCAGCGAGCTCGGCGACTCCGCCAACGCGCTCACCAGGGCCATCCCCACGCCCGGGTGCGTCGTAATGGCCGCCGGACTGCGTTGTTTCCTAATCTGGTCGACCGGTGTTCCAGTTCCATCCCGTGGTCCGGCTCCATGTCCGCTCCTCGAACTCCCGCCCCGCCGCCTTGACAATGCCGCCCACGATGGCGGCGGCACCCCATGACTTGCATCAATCACTTCGCTCAGCGCGACTTTGACTTGCGCAACACGAGCGACAATCGGGACGCGCGTCGGAGGAGAACCCCGCCGCCGCCCTGTCCGAAGCATCAACTGCTACCACGAACACGCCGTTCTGCTCGTCTGTCTCGTCGCCTAGCGCAGCGCGCACCCGCTGGGGTTTACCCACTTCGTAGTTGTGGCTAACCCCGTTAGGGAGTGGAATTCAGCGTATCCGGATTACCCCGATGTTCCCACCGGGCAAACCTGTGAAGCGACCCAACTTGGCGGCTCGGCCGCGCTGACGAGGCCGCTTAGGGGCTGTTCAGCGCATACGGCGGGCTGCCGACCCCGGTGATCGAGTGCGTGCCCCACGGTGTTTGTTCGACGATGCGCGCGGGTGCGCTCAGACCATCCACCGTCAGCGTCGCCGCTCCTGAGTGCTTGAGTGCCCCGTCCGGCAACGGGTCCGACAGCGGACTGAACACCGTGCCCTGCCAGTGGTAGTGGCCGTCGATCGGATCGATGTGGCCGGTGAGCCGAACCCGCACCGGATGGGTGGCGTCCCCGATTGTCAGCGTGGCCGCGCCGTCGTAGATCTGCTTGGTCTCCGTGGCCGGGGTCGCCGACAGGTCGAAAGCGGACGCCGCCGGAATCGGCTGGGCCGGATTGAGGTGGGCGCGCTCGTTGAACATCTGCTGGGTGCTGCGCCGCACTTCGATGCGGCTGCTGGCGGTTGCCCTCATCAGACCGATGCACTCGACGACGTAGCGGGTTCGCGCCGCCGTGTCCGGCCCGGTCGCCAAACCGGGTATGAAGAAGTAGTTCGGGAAACCGTGGACGGCGACTCCGGCGAACGGTTCCATGCCGTTCGGCCACGCCTGCTCGATGGCCAGCCCGCCCGCGCCGACAAGCCTCGATTCGGGAGCCGAGAAGCCGCTGCCGTAGATGATCACGTCCGCGCTGTGCTCCCTGCCGTCGCGGGTGTGGATGCCCGACGGGGTCAGCGTCTCGATCGGCTGGCCGACCACTCGCGGCCCCCCATGGGCCGCTCGCCTGCCGCGGCGCAGCCAGCGCGTGGCGCGGCCGGTAAAGAACGACACAGCCTGAACGAACCGGCGGGGTGGATGGGTGAACACAGTGACCGACGCCGCGCGCTCGGTGAGCTCCGGCAGGTAGTAGCCGGCGACGGAATCGGTGCCGATCACCGCCACGTGTTTGCCCGCCGGATCGAATGCGGTGTCCCACTGCGCCGCGTGAAAAGTGCGTCCACGAAAGTCCTTGTGCCCCAGCAACTCTGGTATCCACGGAAGGTATGGCGGCTCGTCTGCCCGGATGGCGACGGCGGCGCGGATCGTCTTACCCGAGGCGGTGCGCAACTCCCACGTGTCGGTGCCGTCGTCGAACACCGCACTGTCGACGTGAGGCAGGACGGTGAGGTCGACGTCGGTGAGGCCGGCCGACCGCAGGTCGGTTTCCAGGCGCCCTGACGCGCCGATGACCACGACGCTCGTCACAGAAAGTGGGTGCGCTTCCACGCGCGTCGCGCGAACCGGCCCATCAGGCCGACCTCGGTCAGAAACGCCGCCAGCGGGGCGAATCCGGCTTTGTAGACTTCGTGGCGGTTTGCGCTGGTGCGCGCGGTCTCCCGGGCCCGATACGGGTCCAGCCCCACCCGGGCGTAGGGAACCGGGAACGAGAACAGGTAGCGGAAGAAGTACGCGCCGAGCCCGTGCAAGTTGGCCATGAACCATCGTCTGTAGCGCGGCATCTCGGCCACCCGCTTGCGCGCTCCGTCACGGGCGAACTGGATGTGGCGGGCTTCTTCGGTGACGTGGATTCGCATGAGCCGCCGAACGATCGGCTGCAGTTCCGGATCGTCCATCATCTGGCGTTGCAGCGAGTCGAAGATCTCTTCACCCAGGAGTGCGGCCACCCACAGCATCGAGCCGCGCTGGAATGCCAGCGGCAGGGCGTTGATCGCCATGCGCTGCCACCGCCGCGGGACTACCGGTTTGGCGCCGATGCGCTCGATCGCCTTGCCGAACATGATCATGTGGCGGGTTTCGTCGCCCAGCTCGGTCAGCTTGTAATGCGTCGACCGGCTGGTGGGGTCCTCGTGTAGCAGTGTGCGCAACAGGGTCTGGTTGAGCAGGTTCTCGAACCAGATGCCGGCCGACAACGTGTTGACCAATTCCTGCCGGGACAGGTCGATTTGTTGCTCGCGGGTCATCTCGTCCCACATCGGGGTGCCGTAGAGGGACACCATGCGGGGCGGTAGGTAGAACTTGTCCGAATCCAGCGGGGCGTCCCAGTCGATGTCGACGATCGGCTCGTAGGACTTTTTGACCGAGCCCTTCAGCAGTCGCTCGGAGAACTCTTCACGGCTGGGCCCATCAGGTCTAACCGCTGTGGTCATCGTCGGGTCCCTTCGGTGGGTCAGACGGTACGAAGAGCGTGCAAAAAACTTAGTCGGTACCCATGGTATTGGGTACCTGAGGTCCCGACTAGATGTTGGACATCTCAAATTATGGTGGGTGAAAGCCGTTTTCGGGGTACAAAGCTGGGCATGGGTCGTCGGTGCATCCACGTCATAGGCATCGGCGCTGGGGATCCCGACTACCTGACCGTCCAGGCGATCGAGGCTCTGAACAGCACCGACGTGTTTTTTCTTTCGGACAAAGGCGAAGCGAAGCACGACCTGGTGGCGCTGCGGCGCGAGGTCTGCTCACGATTCATCCGCGATCGGAGCTACCGATTCGTCGAGTTGCCCGACCCCGAGCGGTCGGCGCCGTTGTCCGGTCAGGCCGGCTATCGGGAGGCGGTTTCGGACTGGCACGCCGCGCGAGCCCAGGTCTGGGCACAGGCCATCGAGACCGAATTGGCTCCCAACGGCGTAGGTGCCTTCCTGGCTTGGGGTGACCCGTCGCTGTACGACAGCACGCTGCGCATCCTCGACGCCGTCGCCGCCGAAGTCGACATCGAGTACGACGTCATTCCCGGCATTACCGCTGTTCAGGCGCTTACGGCCCGGCACCGGATCCTGCTGAACGAGATCGGTGAACCGGTGCTGGTCACTACCGGTAGGCAGCTGCGGACCCGCGGCATGTCCGGCTCGGCCGTCGGATCGGTCATCGTGCTGCTGGACGCCGAATGCGCGTTTCAGGCGTGCCCGCCCAATACCCGAATCTGGTGGGGCGCCTATCTGGGTACCGACCACGAGCTGCTGGTAGCGGGCACGATTGGCGAGGTCGGCGAGCGGATCGAGGAGCTGCGGGCCGAAGCACGTGCCCAGCACGGCTGGATCATGGACACGTATTTGTTGCGGCCGGGTTGAGGCCCTTTGGCACTATCGAGAGGCTAAGCCGTGGATAAGGGTTTTCAAGAAGTGACCGAAGCGCTATTGGGCTCGCGTTAAACTGGCAATCTGCGGGCTGATCCGGTTTTGACCGCGCGATCGTCGGCTTGATATGGAGGTCGGGATGTCGTCGCCGTGGGTGATCGCTGCGCCAGAGTACGTGGCGGCAGCGGCCTCTGACCTGGCGAATATCGGCTCGTCGCTGAGTACGGCCAATATGGCGGCTTTGGTGCCGACGTCGGGCGTGCTGGCCGCGGGCGGCGACGAGGTGTCGGCCATGATCGCGGCGCTGTTCAGTTTGCACGCACAGGCGTACCAAGCGCTGAGCGAGCAGGCGGCGGCGTTCCACGCCCAGTTTGTGCAGCTGATGAACACCGGCGCGTCACAGTACGCCCTGCAAGAGGCCGCCAACGCCTCGCCGCTGCTGGAAACCCTAGGACAGGACGCCGCGGGCGCGGTCAACTCGTCGATCAGCGCGCTGACGCGGACCCCGTTGGTTGGCGGTGGCGGTGGCGCGGCACCCGTGGTGGGCGGCAACAGCGCCAGCGCCGCCAGTGTCGCCAAACCCATGCCCGCAGCGAGTGTGCCCGTCGCTGGAGTGAGCCCGCTGACCGGCACCGCGGCGTCGAGCGCGTCGAATTTCGCCGCCCCCGGCGGCAGCGGTGGCGGCGGTGTTAGCGGCGGATTGCTGCCGAGCAGCGCCGCCTCGCTGGCAAACCCGGCCGCGACGGCCGGCGTAGGGGGCACCGGGGGAAGCGGCAGCTTGATCTCAAGCAGCCCCGCCTTAACCGCAGAGGCCACCGACGGCGGGATGGCCGGTGCACCCGTCGGTAGCCCGCTGCTCAACACCGTCGGGACAAGCGCGCCCAACGCCGCTCCGCCGCCCGGTTCCGCCGCCGTCAGCGAGCACAGCGGCAACGACGGGATGGGCCGACCGGGCTCCGAAGGCGCGGGCGGCGAAGAAGCCTCAGCGGCGTCGGGTGACGCGAGTGGCGGCGGTGCGGCTGGGACGCTGCGCCCAAGCGGCGGATCGTTCTACCCCAGCGCTAACGGGGCAGAAAGCGGCACCGCGGCTGCGGCGGAAATCCCAAGTTAGACACCTCACCGCTGCGATCGGCAGACTGGTCGGGTGCCCGAACTTCCCGAGATCGAAGCGCTGGTCGACCATTTGCGCCGCCACGCGGTCGGTCTGACCGTCGGCCGCGTCGACGTGGCGGCGCTGTCGGTGCTCAAGACGTTCGACCCGCCGATCAACGTCCTGCACGGCCAAGCCGTGGTCGGGGCGCAGCGGTGGGGCAAATACCTCGGCCTGCAGGCGGGCCGGCTGTTCCTGATAGCCCATCTGTCGCGCGCGGGCTGGTTGCGCTGGTCTGACAATCTGGCCGCGGCCCCGCTGCGCCCCGGCAAGGGGCCGATCGCGTTGCGCGTGCACCTGGGCACGCCGGGCAGTGCGCCGGGCTTCGACCTCACCGAGGCCGGCACCCAGAAGCGGCTGGCGGTGTGGCTGGTTGACGACCCGAAGCAGGTCCCGGGGATCGCCGCCCTCGGCCCGGACGCCCTGGACCTCGGGCCCGACGATCTGGCCGGGGTGCTGGCCGGCAACACCGGCCGGATCAAGACCGTCATCACCGACCAGAAGGTGATCGCCGGCATCGGCAACGCCTACAGCGACGAAATCCTGCACGTCGCGAAGATCTCGCCGTTCGCTACGGCCGGGAAGCTTTCTGACGAGCAGCTCAGGACGCTGCACGACGCGATGATTTCGGTGCTGACGGACGCGGTGAACCGATCCGTTGGCCAGGGCGCGGCCACGCTCAAGGGCGAGAAGCGTTCCGGGCTGCGGGTGCACGCCCGCACCGGATTGCCCTGCCCGGTGTGTGGGGACACGGTGCGTGAAGTGTCGTTCGCGGACAAGTCTTTTCAGTACTGCCCCACCTGCCAGACCGGCGGCAAGGTGTTGGCCGACCGGCGCATGTCGAGGCTGCTCAAGTAGCCGATATGCTGCCCGTGTGACTCGTCAGAAGATCCTCATCACAGGTGCCAGCTCCGGCCTGGGCGCCGGCATGGCGCGCTCCTTCGCCGCTCAGGGGCGCGACCTGGCGCTGTGCGCCCGCCGTACCGATCGCCTCGACGAGCTGAAAGCCGAACTTTCGCAACAGTTTCCAGGAATCAAGGTCGCGGTCGCGCAGTTGGACGTCAACGACCACGAGCAGGTTCCCAAGGTGTTCGGCGAGCTATCCGACGAACTCGGCGGCATCGACCGCATCATCGTCAACGCCGGCATCGGCAAGGGCGCCAAGCTGGGATCGGGCAAGCTGTGGGCCAACAAGGCGACCATCGAGACCAATCTGGTGGCCGCGCTCGTGCAGATCGAGACCGCGCTGGAGATGTTTCACAAGAGCGGATCCGGGCACCTGGTGCTCATCTCCTCGGTGCTGGGCAACAAGGGCGTGCCGGGCGTGAAGGCCGCGTACGCGGCGAGCAAGGCCGGGGTGAGTTCGCTGGGTGAATCGCTGCGCGCCGAATACGCCAAGGGCCCCATCAAGGTCTCGGTGATCGAGCCCGGCTACATCGAGTCGGAGATGACCGCCAAGTCCAACAGCACAATGTTGATGGTGGACAACGAGACTGGCGTCAAGGCCATGGTTGGCGCGATCGAACGCGAGGCCGGCCGGGCCGCGGTGCCCTGGTGGCCATGGGGCCCGCTGGTGCAGCTGATGCGGGTGCTCCCGCCGCCGTTCACCAAAAGGTTCGCCTAGCTGGCGAGCAGACGTGAAAGCGCCCTTACGCGCGGGGCGGGTCGGGCACTTTTGTGTCTCAGCTCGTCGCCCTGATCAGTGTGGGACTGGGGTGTAATGCGCTGCGTCGCTGGTGAATTCGGGCTTGCCGTAGGTCGCCAGCCGGAGCTTGATCAGCCCGATGACGTAGGCGTCGGTGACATCCCGCAGTATCGGAATGCGGCTGGCGCGGGTCACGGCGGCGAACCGTCCGAGAATGAACGGCGCGGTGAGGGCGACGCGCACGAGGTCCGTCGGGTCCAGTGAAACGCCCATGGCCTCGGCGATTTCGCGGTCACCGCCGCAGAACGTGCGGACGAAAGTGAGCTTGCTGAAACTCCTTTCGACCGCCTCGGCGCACCGGTCGAAGAGCGTGGTTTCGGGGCGCAGGTAGGCCGCCATCGTGCCGCGGACGAGTTCGGAACAGATGTCGTCGAATCCGTGCCGCAGCAGGGCTGAGCGCGCGTGCATGACATGGATGATGTCAGCGGGTTCCGAGGGCAGCAGTTCCTCCGGCAGGCCGAGCAAAAAGCAGCGATACCGGGCGAATTCGATGACGGCGCGTTCTTCGGCGGTGAATTCTGTGCGGCCCTGCTTGCGCGCCTCGACGGCCAGCAGATACTGCCCGATCATGCCGGCAGGCATCTGGTCGACCTGCGGCACCGGCATGCCGTAGATCGCTGTGTCCCATTTTCGGCCCAACTTGTCCGGTTTCTTCAGGGCGTTGTAGCGGACCATCGAGTGCATCAAGCGGACCATGGCGGCCGCCTCGAAGCCGGGGCCGTAACGGTCCAGCGCGCCGGGCAGGGTGGTGACCGCGAAGAAGCTGGCCGTCTCGTTGACCCGCCGGGCCGCACGCTTGCCCGAGAGCGCGCCGGTCAGCGCCATCGGCAGCGCGGCGTAGGTGTTGGTGAAGGTCGCGATGAAGGCTCCGCGGGTGATGAAGGGGGCCAGCAGCGCCGCGGGGATGCGTTCCTGTCGAGCACCCTCGCGCACCAGGTCGAAGTCGATCCACTGCGGAGCGGCCTCCATCGCGGCGATGAACGCGGCGAGTTCGGGGGGCGCTTCGGGTACGGTCTCGATGCCTTCGCGGCAGGCCCGCTTGAGCATGTCGATCAGTTGCGTGACGCTGTGCGTGGCCATCAGCGCCGCATAGGGATCGGCGACCACGTCGCCGAGCAGGGTGGCGGTGCTCATCAGCTCGACGACGCGGTCGTCTTCCAGAATCGTGGCGCGATCGGCGACCCAGGTGGGCAGGGCTGAGTCGACGTCAGGCTCGGTGGCCAGCCGATCCGGCTGTACATCGAAGTCGAAGTCCCCGTACAGGTCGGGCTGCAAATCGCGCTGGCTGTGAACTCGTTGCGCCAGTTCGGGGTAGTACGTCACCTTGGACATCGCAGCTGCCTCCCGCTAACTAACAATCAGTGAGTAATACTCACAAGTTGTTAGTTATGCTGTCAAGCGTGACGAGATCACTGGCGACGGGCCCGAGGCGGCGCATGACCGCCGAGGCGCGCCGCGAACAGATCCTCGACGTCACCCACGCGATCGTCGACACCGAGGGTTTCCACGCCGCGACACCGAACCGCATCGCGGCACGGGCCGGCATCAATCGGTCGCTGCTCTACCAGAAGTTCGGCGACGTGGCCGGACTGTTCGTCGAACTGATCGACCGTGAGGCGGCCCGGGCCGGCGCTCAGTTCGCCGAAGCGATCTCCGGGCTGCATGCCACTGCCGATGATCACTCGCTGGTGCGCGCGTTCGACGGAGTGCTGGCCGCCGTCGATGCTCACCCGGCAACGTGGCGGCTGTTCTTGTTCCCGCCGCAGGGCGCTCCACCGGAGTTGTACGCCCGGATGGCGCAAGCTCAGGCCGTCGTCATCGACTTTTTTGTCCGTGAGTTGCTGCGCATCAATCCCGAGCTGCACGATCCCGAATACGCCGCCCGGGTCCTGCATGCTGGGGGTCGCGAACTGCTGCAGCTGCACCTCAGCGATCCGCAGACCGCGACCGTGGAACGCTTGCGCACCTTTGTGCGGAGATTCGGTTCCGATTTCTCGAAAGGTTAGCTCGCACGCCCTCTTTCGGTTCGGTACTTGCGCAGCAGCGCATCGGTCGAGCTGTCGGACTGCGCCGCGGGCGAGCCGTCGCCGGTGATCACCGGGAGCAGCGCCTTGGCCTGCGTCTTGCCCAACTCGACGCCCCACTGGTCGAACGAGTCGATACCCCAGATCACGCCCTCGGTGAACACCTGATGCTCGTAGAGCGCGATCAACTGCCCGAGCACCGACGGTGTGAGCCGGCTGGCCAGGATCGACGTCGACGGCCGATTGCCGGGCATCACCTTGTGCGGCACCACGTCAGCCGGGGTGCCTTCGGCGGCGATCTCTTCCGCCGTCTTGCCGAATGCCAGCACCTGGGTCTGGGCGAAGAAGTTGCTCATCAGCAGGTCATGCATGCTGCCCGTGCCGTCCGCGGTGGGCAGGTCATCGAGGGGCTGGCTGAATCCGATGAAGTCGGCCGGCACCAGCCGGGTGCCCTGATGCAGCAACTGGTAGAAGGCGTGCTGACCGTTGGTTCCCGGTTCCCCCCAAAAGATTTCGCCGGTGTCGGTGCTGACCGGGGTGCCGTCGGCGCGGGTGGACTTGCCGTTGGATTCCATCGTCAGCTGTTGTAGGTAGGCCGCGAAACGCGCCAGGTCGTTGGAGTACGGCAGCACCGCGCGCGATTGCGCGTCGAAGAAGTTGGAGTACCACAGCCCGATCAGGCCGAGCAGCGCCGGCGCGTTGGACTCCAGCGGCGCGGTCTTGAAATGTTCGTCGACGATATGGAATCCGGACAGGAAGTCGGCGAAGGCCTCCCGGCCGATGACCGCCATCAGCGACAGCCCGATTGCGGAATCGACCGAATACCGCCCCCCGACCCAGTCCCAGAATCCGAACATGTTGGCGGTGTCGATGCCGAAGTCGTCGACGAGGCGTTTGTTGGTGGAGACGGCGACGAAATGCTTCGACACCGCGGCGTCGCCCAGCTCCGCGGTCAGCCAGCGGCGTGCGGCGGTGGCGTTGGTCAGCGTCTCGAGCGTGGAGAACGTCTTGGACGCAACGATGAAAAGTGTTGTGGCCGGCTCTAAATCGGCCAGCGTTGCGATCAGGTCGGCGGGATCGACGTTGGAGACGAACCGCGCCGAGATTCCCGCGTCCGCGTAATGGCGCAGCGCCTGGTACACCATCACCGGGCCGAGGTCGGATCCACCGATGCCGATGTTGACGACGGTCTTGATCCGTTCGCCCGTGGCGCCGGTCCATTCGCCGCTGCGCAGCCGATCGGTGAAGTCACCCATCGCGTCCAGTACGGCGTGGACGTCGGCCACGACGTTCTGGCCGTCGACGATCAGCTCGGCGTCGCGCGGCAGCCGCAGCGCGGTATGCAGCACCGCGCGATTTTCGGAGGTGTTGATGTGAGCTCCGGAGAACATCGCCGCGCGGCGCTCTTCCAGGTTGGCGGCCCGGGCCAGGTCCGTGAGCAGCCGCAGCGTGTCGCGGGTGACGCGGTGCTTGCTGTAGTCAATGTAGAGGTCGCCGACGCCGATAACGAGTTCGCGGCCGCGATCGGGATCGTCGTCGAAGAACTTGCGTAGGTGGACTTCGCCGATGTCCTTGTGATGCCTGCGCAGGGCGTCCCAGGCCGGGGTGGTGGTGATGTCAGGGATTGATTGCACAGAAGTCGTCGGCATAGTTCGACCCTAGCGCCGCCGTGAGGCAAGTGGCGGCGTCGTCAATTGCCGTTCACCCACCGCTTAGTCGCCCCTAGTGGCCTAAGCGTCCTCTGCCCAACCGCAATAGCAGCATCGCCAGATCCTTACCCTCGGGACCCAGCTCGCTGTAGCGTTCGATCACCTTCATTTCGCGACTGTGCACCAGCCGGGTGCCGCCGGAAGCCATTCGGACTTTGCCGATCGCTTGGGACACTTCGGCGCGCCGCTTCACCGCGGCCAGGATCTCGGCGTCCAACCGGTCGATCTCTTGACGTAGTTCTTCGATGTCGACTGTTTCGGTGTTCATTTCTGCTGACTCCGCGTTCTCGTGATGTGGGGGTTCTGGTCTCATCCGGTATCGGGCCTCACAAAGAGACGAGCCCCGAGTCCGGAAGCGGACCACGGGGCTCTGCGAATGCAGCTAGACCACGGGCACCGCTGGTCGGTACCCGTAGAAAAATCGGAGCTGCCTGTTGAGCACCAACCGAGTGTGCCACCAGAAGCCTTTCCTGTGCAAAAACGGGGTCAGCGCCTTCGCCCGTCTTGATGTTGGCTGTCGCCGGGCGGCGGTAAGTTTGGGTCGACATGACTGTGCACGTGACCGACACCCAATCCGAAGCGGACCAACTGCTGGACGGCCTCAACCCGCAGCAGCGTCAGGCGGTGGTGCACGAGGGCTCGCCGCTGCTGATCGTGGCGGGCGCCGGCTCGGGCAAGACGGCGGTGTTGACGCGGCGCATCGCCTATCTGATCGCAGCCCGCGGCGTCGGGGTCGGGCAGATCCTGGCCATCACCTTCACTAACAAAGCCGCCGCCGAGATGCGCGAGCGCGTCGTGCGCCTGGTCGGCAACCGGGCCCGTGCGATGTGGGTGTCGACGTTCCACTCGACCTGCGTGCGCATCCTGCGCAACCAGGCGTCCCTGGTCGACGGCCTCAACTCGAACTTCTCCATCTATGACGCCGACGATTCGCGGCGGCTGCTGCAGATGATCGGTCGCGACATGGGGCTGGACATCAAGCGGTTCTCGCCGCGGCTGCTGTCCAACGCCATCTCCAACCTGAAGAACGAACTGATCGATCCGCACCAGGCGGTGTCTGATCTGACCGACGAATCCGACGAGCTGAGCCGCACCGTCGCCTCGGTCTACGGCGAATACCAGCGCCGGCTGCGGACCGCGAACGCGCTGGACTTCGACGACCTGATCGGCGAAACCGTGGGGATCCTGCAGGCTTTCCCGCAGATCGCCCAGTATTACCGGCGCCGGTTCCGGCACGTCCTGGTCGACGAGTACCAGGACACCAACCATGCGCAGTACGTGCTGGTGCGCGAACTGGCCGGTCCGAATGAGCCCCGCAGCGACGAGGTTTCCGATGAGGTGGAGCCGGCCGAGCTCTGCGTCGTCGGCGACGCGGATCAGTCGATCTACGCCTTCCGCGGCGCGACGATCCGCAACATCGAGGACTTCGAACGCGACTATCCCAACGCGAAAACGATTCTGCTGGAACAGAATTACCGCTCGACGCAAAACATTCTGTCAGCGGCCAACTCGGTGATCTCCCGCAACTCGGGGCGCCGGGAGAAGCGGCTGTGGACCGACGCCGGGGCCGGGGAACTGATCGTCGGCTACGTCGCCGACAACGAGCACGACGAGGCCCGGTTCGTCGCCGACGAGATCGACGCGCTCGCCGAGCAGGACGAGATCACCTACAACGATGTGGCCGTCTTCTATCGGACCAACAACTCCTCGCGGTCGTTGGAAGAGGTGTTCATCCGCGCCGGCATTCCGTACAAAGTCGTTGGGGGAGTGCGCTTTTACGAGCGCAAGGAGATCCGCGACATGATCGCCTACCTGCGGGTGCTGGACAACCCCGGCGATGCGGTCAGCATGCGGCGCATCCTCAACACGCCACGTCGCGGCATCGGCGATCGCGCCGAGGCGTGCGTGTCGGTCTACGCCGAGAACACCGGATCCAGCTTCGCCGACGCGCTGCAAGCCGCCGCCGAAGGCAAAGTGCCGATGCTCAACAGCCGTTCGGAGAAGGCGATCGCGGCGTTCGTGGAGTTGCTCGACGACCTGCGTGGTCACCTCGACGAGGACCTCGGGGATCTGGTCGAGGCGGTGCTGGAACGCAGCGGTTACCGTCGCGAGCTGGAATCGTCCACCGATCCGCAGGAGCTGGCCCGGCTGGACAACCTCAACGAACTCGTCAGCGTCGCACACGAATTCAGCACCGATCAGGCCAACGCGGCGGCGTTGGCGGCCGAGGGCAACCTCGAGGATGAGGACGTGCCGGACACCGGTGTGCTGGCGGCATTCCTGGAACGGGTGTCACTGGTTTCCGACACCGACGAGATCCCCGAGCATGCCGCCGGCGTGGTGACGCTGATGACGCTGCATACCGCTAAGGGTCTGGAGTTTCCGGTCGTGTTCGTCACCGGCTGGGAGGACGGGATGTTTCCGCACATGCGGTCGCTGGACGATCCCACCGAACTCTCCGAGGAGCGGCGATTGGCCTACGTCGGCATCACCCGGGCCCGCCAGCGGCTCTACGTCAGCCGGGCGATCGTCCGGTCGTCGTGGGGTCAGCCGATGCTCAACCCGGAATCGCGTTTCCTGCAGGAGATCCCGCAGGAGCTGATCAACTGGCGGCGCACAGCGCCCAAGCCCTCGTTCAGTGCGCCGGTGAGTGGTGCCGGCCGATTCGGTACCGCGCGCTCGGCCCCGACCCGCACCGGCGGTGCGGGCAAGCGGCCACTGCTGGTGTTAGAGCCCGGCGACCGGGTGACCCACGACAAGTACGGGCTGGGCCGGGTCGAGGAGGTCTCCGGGGTCGGCGAATCGGCGATGTCGCTGATCGACTTCGGTAGCGCCGGACGGGTGAAGTTGATGCACAACCACGCCCCGCTGTCCAAGCTTTAGCCGACCAGCCAGCGCTTCGTGTTTGGGAGCAGCACCAGCACCGCACTGGCGAGCGGTAGCACTGGAAGGGCATGGACAACCCAGGCGACGCGTGCTCCCGCGATGAAGACACCGAGATAGGTCAAAAACGCGACCACCGCTCCCGCCAAGATCAGATAGCGCCCGACAGGGCGTTGCAGCAGCAGCATGATCACGCCCGAAATAGTGGTCAGCGCGAAGACGAGCGCAAGAAAAGCGACGGCGATGCAGAACAACCGATCGGAAGCCCACCAGCCGGCGATCAGGTCGGTGGCGACCACCGAGGTCGCCCATCCGCTGACGATGCTGACCGCACAAGCAGCGACCGCGGTCCGGGGGCTCGGCTCACCGGCGGACAATCCGCTGCCCGCACGAGCGGCCCCCGTGGCTGCCTCCCGCGGGATGGAAGTGGTCTGCGTCTCGGCGATCGTCGGAATCGGTCCGGTGGGCGCACGCCGGATGATCCGGGTTCGGGATTCCTCGGGCGACCCGGACGGCTTGGATGGCGCGGATGGCTCAGGCCCCGGGGATTCCGGTGGTGGCGCTGGGGGGTCGCTCGGCGCGGTCACCCCACCAGGTTAACCGGCGTAGTTGCCCACATAGAGTCCGCGCTTTGCCAGCCACGGAACCGGGTCGATGCGTTCGGAGCCGCCCAGCAACACCTCGAAATGCAGATGTGGGCCGGTGGAGTTGCCTCGGTTGCCCATCGTGGCTATCTGGTCACCGGCCATCACGCTCTGGCCGACGCTGACTAGCACTGAGTTGACGTGCCCGTACAGCGTGACCGTGCCGTCGGAATGGCGCAGCTTGACCCACATTCCGTAGCCGGCGGTCGGACCGGCGTCGATGACGACACCGTCGGACACCGCCAGGATCGGCGTCCCGATCGAGTTGGCGAGGTCGATGCCGGCGTGCAGCACGCCCCACCGGTAACCGAAATTCGAGGTGAAGATCCCCTTCGTCGGCATCACGTACAGCGGCTGCTGCAGTCGCGCCTCGCGCTGGGCGCGCTCCTGGGCGAACGCCGCACCCTTGGCCTGCTCCTCGTTGTGCACCGCGACGTTCGCCGCCGGCTCGACCGCGACGACCTGCACGCCCCGGGATTCGTTGTTGCCGGCGCCGGACAGCGCCGACGAGCTCGCCGTCAGCACCGCCTCCGTCTTGGGGGTGTCGGCGTGACTGGTCGCCGTGTGCGCCGCCGCGGCAGCCGCGCCGGCGGCCATGGCCGAGATCAGCAGGCGGCCTCTGGCGGCGCTGGTCGGCTCCCTGCGGTGTTGTCCTGAGCGCCGCGGCTGCCAGTCGATGTCGGGCTCGACCGCAATTCGGTCCATGACCTCGGTGGGCGCCGCGGCCAGCCACAAGGGCGCCAGGTTGTCGATCTCGTCCAGATCGTCAAGCTCGGGGGCCAGCAGCACCCGCTCGGTGTTGTCGAAGGTGCAGGCCTCGAAATCCAGACTGGATTCCAGCTCGTCGATCTCGTAGAGGTCGTCGAGTTCGCCGAATCCGTCGAGGGGAAGGATTTCGGTGACTTCGTTCCGGTGATGCTCTAACCAGCGCCCATGGGCCTGACGAGCTGCTCCTGCTGCGGCGCGTGACCGGGTGAGACGGTGCTGGGACAAGCTGAGATGTCCTCGGATCGTGACCATAACGTTATCTGGACCCTGAGACGGTATCCGTTGACCAATGGCGCTGGCAACCCGGCTCCAAGGTCCGCGGCGAGAATGTGAGTTGGATCACGCGACCGATTCGTGAACGATCGGTGACCCCTGTCACATGGGTGGATGCGGCGTTAGCAGCGATTTGACGGGTGGCTACAGTTCGATCGTGCGAGTTGCCGAACCGGCTCGTGCACCAAAAAGCCTCAAGCTAAATGGCCGATACGAAGACGTGGAGCCCATGGATCTTTTCGAGTACCAGGCGAAGGAATTGTTCGCCAAGCACAACGTCCCGAGCACGCCAGGTCGGGTAACCGACAGCGCGGACGGCGCCAAGGAAATCGCCACCGAGATTGGCGCTCCGGTGATGGTCAAGGCGCAGGTCAAGGTCGGCGGCCGAGGCAAGGCCGGTGGCGTCAAGTACGCCGCCACCCCGGGGGACGCCTACGAGCACGCCAAGAACATCCTCGGCCTGGACATCAAGGGCCACGTCGTCAAGAAGCTGTTGGTGGCCGAGGCCAGCGACATCGCCGAGGAGTACTACATCTCCTTCCTGCTCGATCGCGCCAACCGCACGTACCTGGCGATGTGCTCGGTGGAGGGCGGCATGGAGATCGAAGAGGTGGCCGCCACCAAACCCGAGCGGCTGGCCAAGGTGCCGGTGAACGCCGTCAAGGGCGTCGACCTGGCGACCGCGCGCTCCATCGCCGAGCAGGGGCACCTGCCGGCCGAGGTGCTCGACGCCGCCGCCATCACCATCCAGAAACTGTGGGAGCTGTTCGTCGCTGAGGACGCCACGCTGGTTGAGGTCAACCCGCTGGTGCGCACGCCGGACGACCGGATCCTGGCGCTGGACGGCAAGGTCACGCTGGACGCCAACGCCGACTTCCGCCAGCCCGGCCACGCCGAGTTCGAGGACCGCGATGCCACCGACCCGCTGGAGCTCAAGGCAAAGGAGCACGACCTCAACTACGTCAAGCTCGACGGCGCGGTGGGCATCATCGGCAACGGCGCGGGCCTGGTGATGTCGACGCTGGATGTCGTCGCCTACGCCGGCGAGAAGCACGGCGGCGTCAAGCCGGCCAACTTCCTCGACATCGGCGGCGGCGCGTCGGCCGAAGTGATGGCCGCCGGTTTGGACGTGATCCTCAACGACAAGCAAGTCAAGAGTGTGTTCGTGAACGTGTTCGGCGGCATCACGTCGTGCGACGCCGTCGCCAACGGAATCGTGACCGCGTTGAACATGCTGGGTGACGAGGCCAACAAGCCGCTCGTGGTCCGGCTCGACGGCAACAACGTCGACGAAGGTCGCAAGATTCTCGCCGACGCCAACCACCCGCTGGTGATACAGGCCGAGACCATGGACGCCGGTGCTGATAAAGCCGCCGAGCTGGCGAACAAGTAAGGGACCCAAGCCATGTCGATCTTTTTGAATAAGGACTCCAAGGTCATCGTCCAGGGCATCACCGGCGGTGAGGGCACCAAGCACACCGCGCTGATGCTGAAGGCCGGCACCCAGGTAGTGGGCGGGGTGAACGCCCGCAAGGCGGGCACCACCGTGTCGCACGTGGACCCTGTCGGCAAGGACGTCGAGCTTCCGGTGTTCGGCAGCGTCGCGGAGGCGATGAAGGAGACCGGCGCCAACGTGTCGGTGGTCTTCGTGCCGCCGAAGTTCGCCAAGGACGCGATCATCGAGGCCATCGACGCCGAGATCCCGCTGCTGGTGGTCATCACCGAGGGAATTCCGGTGCAGGACAGCGCCTTTGCGTGGGCGTACAACGTCGACAAGGGACAAAGGACGCGCATCATCGGGCCGAACTGTCCCGGCATCATCACCCCGGGTGAGGCCCTGGCCGGCATCACCCCGGCCAACATCAGTGGCCCCGGACCCGTTGGGCTGGTGTCCAAGTCGGGCACGCTGACTTACCAAATGATGTACGAGCTACGCGATTTCGGGTTCTCCACCTCGATCGGTATCGGCGGCGACCCGGTGATCGGCACCACCCACATCGACGCCATCGAGGCGTTCGAGAAGGATCCCGACACCAAGGTCATCGTGATGATCGGTGAGATCGGTGGCGACGCCGAGGAGCGCGCCGCCGACTACATCAAGGCCAACGTGTCCAAGCCCGTCGTCGGCTATGTCGCGGGATTCACTGCGCCGGAAGGCAAGACGATGGGCCACGCCGGCGCGATCGTCTCCGGCTCGTCGGGCACCGCGGCCGCCAAAAAGGAAGCGCTGGAGGCCGCAGGCGTGAAGGTCGGCAAGACCCCGTCGGAGACCGCCGCGCTGGCGCGAGAGATGTTGCAGAGCCTGTAGGGGCCGATCAGGTCAGCTCGTCGGGGCCGTTCAGGCCCACCAGCACCTTGGTGAGCCCATTCACCGCCGTGAGCACATCCCGCCAACGGCCTGCAAAGGAGAGGCGTTCGCAGCCTCTGCCATCGCGTACTGCGACGCAACTTTCGGGCGCACAACTACGCCACCGTCAGATTGTGGGGGCCCGACGAGCCCGGTTTCGCATTCGAGATGACCCTAAGGTAGATAGTTGAGCTATGAATTTTGATCCGCGGACGCCCGTCGTCGTCGGTGTCGGCCAGGCGGCCGAGCGCATCGACGACCCCGACTACCGGGCGATGTCGCCCGTCGAGCTGGCCGCCGCGGCCGCCGCGGCCGCCCTCGACGACTGCGGCGGCGCCGCGGTCTCGGGGTCCGTCGACACCATCGCCGCGCTCCGGCAATTCGAGATCTCCGGGATCGTCAATGCGCCCCTGGGCCGCTCGAACAACTACCCGCGATCGGTGGCCAAGCGGATCGGGGCCGAGCCGGCCCGGGCGATCCTGGAGATCGTCGGCGGGCAAGGACCGCAGCATCTGATCAGCGAGCTGGCGGCCGAGATCGCCGCGGGCCGCTCGGAAGTCGCGTTGATCTTCGGCTCGGACGCGACGTCCACCCTGCGCCACTTCGCGGCCGCCGAAACCAAGCCCGACTTCACCGAGACCATCGAAGGTGACCTGGAGGACCGCGGCCAGGGCATCGAAAAGCTCATCTCGCGCTATACCGTCAGTCACGGCCTGACCAGCGCACCGATCCAGTACGCGCTGTTGGAAAATGCCCGACGGGCCGGCACCGGGCTGGGCCCGGCCGAGTATCTGCGGGCCATGGGTGAACTGTTCGCGCCGCTCACCAAAGTCGCCGCCGGCAACCCGTTCTCCGCCGCGCCGGTGCAGCGCACCGTCGACGAGCTGATCACGGTCACCGAAAGCAACCGGATGATCTCGGAGCCCTACCCGCGGCTGCTGGTTTCCCGCGATCAGGTGAACCAGGGTGCGGCCGCGCTGCTGATGTCGGTCGAGGCGGCGCGCCGCCTGGGTGTGCCCGAAGAGAACTGGGTGTACCTGCACGGGCACGCGGATCTCGAAGAGCAGTCCCTGTTGGTGCGTCCGGACCTCGGGCACGCCCCGTCGGCCGTGATGGCGGTGCGTGAGGCGCTTGCCGTGGCCGGCATCGGAATCGACGACGTCGCCACGTTCGACCTCTACAGTTGCTTCCCGGTGCCGGTGTTCAACATCTGCGACGGCATGGGACTCGCGCCCGACGATTCGCGCGGCCTGACCCTGACCGGTGGTCTGCCATTCTTCGGCGGCGCCGGCAACAACTACTCGATGCACGCCGTCGCCGAAACCGTGGCCCAAATGCGAAGCGCACCAGGGCAATTCGGACTGGTCGGGGCAAACGGCGGCATCCTGAGCAAGTACTCGGTCGGCGTTTACTCCACCACGCCGACGGAATGGAAGCCGGACCGCAGCGCGCAGTTGCAGGCGCAGGTCGACGTCGGGCCGACGGTATCGGTGACCGAGAGTGCCGACGGCGACGCGACCGTCGAGACCTACACCGTGCGCCGCGACGGCGGGCGCCCGACCGGAATCATCATCGGCCGGCTGCCCGACGACACCCGGTTCCTGTCGACGACCGAGGACGACGAGTTGATCGCACTACTCACCGACGGCGATCCGCTGGGACAGCACGTGCGGGTACGCTCCTTCGACTACGGCAACCGCTGCGTTCTATAGCGCGAGCAGCTGTCAGGGGAGCTGCTCGCGGTTAAGCGAAGCTGGCCAGCTTGCCGGCCAGGCGCTCCACGTAGGCGGCGCACTCGGATTCGGAACTGTCCGGCATGCCGAACAGGACCTCGGTCACGCCGAGATCGGCCCAGCGCGCCAGCTTCTCGGCAACGGGTTTGAAGTCCAGCGCCACAATCTGCGGTGCCCGGTCACGGCCGGCGGCAGCCCAGGTGTCCTGCAGCAACTTCACCGGCTCGTCGATGTCGAAGTCGCGCGGAGTGGTGATCCAGCCGTCGGCGCTGCGCGCGATCCACTTGAAGTTCTTCTCGTTCCCGGCCGCGCCCACCAGCACCGGAATGTGCGCCTGCACCGGCTTGGGCCACGCCCAGCTGGGGCCGAATTTGACGAATTCGCCGTCGTAGGCGGCTTCTTCCTTGGTCCACAGCTCCCGCATGGCTTCGATGTACTCGCGCAACATGGTCCGACGGCGTCCGGGCGGCACGTTGTGGTCGGCGAGTTCGTCGGTGTTCCAACCGAACCCGACGCCGAGGCTGACCCGCCCGCCTGATAAATGGTCCAGGGTGGCAATACTTTTCGCCAACGTGATCGGGTCGTGTTCGACGGGCAGCGCCACCGCCGTGGACAGCCGCACCCGCGACGTCACCGCGCACGCCGCGCCCAGGCTGACCCACGGGTCGAGGGTGCGCATATAGCGGTCGTCGGGCAGCGACGCGTCACCCGTCGTGGGGTGGGCCGCCTCGCGTTTGACCGGGATATGTGTGTGTTCCGGCACATAAAACGTCGTAAATCCGTGGTCGTCGGCGAGTTTGGCGGCTGCCGCCGGAGCGATGCCGCGGTCGCTGGTGAAAAGCACAAGGCCGTAATCCATGGACAGAATTAGAACGTGTTCTACCTCTGATGAGCAAGCGGCAGGTCGCTGGGGTCGGCAGGTCGCCGCCGCGTGTACTCGTAAACGTGCGCTAGCGTGGTTGATCGAATCGCGTCGCAACGCAAGCGCTGCCCCGGCGTCCACGGCGAAGTACTCAGGAGGATTCATGACCTACTCGCCCGGCAATCCCGGCTATCCGCCCGCGCAGCCCGCAGGGTCATACCCGGGCGCGACACCCTCGTTCGCCAAAGAGCCCGGTGAAAGCAAGCTTCCGTTCTTTCTGACCATCGCGACGGTGGTTCTCGGCCTGCTGGTCTACGTGTTGAATTTCTTCCCGACGTTCGTCCTCAGCGCCGACCTCGGTGGGATGGCCGGTGGTCGTGCCGGTGACGCCGGCACCGCGGTCGCGGTCGCGGTGCTGGCCGCGCTGCTCGCCGGGCTCAGCCTGCTGCCCAAGGCGAAGATCAACTCCGGGATCGTCGCCGCGATCGCGGTGTTGGGCGCGCTATTGGTGATCGCCGAGATGATCAACACGCCCACGGGCTTCTCGATCGGCTGGGCGTTGTGGCCGCTGCTGGGTGCCAGCGTGTTCCAGGCGTTCTCGGCCGTCGCCGCGGCCCTGCTGGACGCGGGCGTCATCACCGCCCCGGCGCCACGGCCCAAGTACGACGCTTACGCGCAGTACGGACAGTACGGGCAGCAGCAATATGGCCAATACGGACAACAGCCGTACTACGGGCAGCAGGGCGGGCAGCAGCAACCGACACACCAGCCGCCCGCGCAGCAGTCGCCGCAGTACGGATCGCAGTACGGCGGTTACGGTTCCAGTCATGCTCCGACCCAGAGCGCGATCCCGACCCAGGCCGCGATTCCGACCACCGGCGGTTTCGCTGCCCAGTCGCCGCAGAGCGGACCGCAGCCCTCGGCGCAGTCCGGACACCACCAGGCGTCGGAGGACGGCCCCTCCACCCCGCCGACCGGATTCCCCAGCTTCAGCCCGCCGCCACCGGCCGGCTGGAGGCGAGCACTCCGCCAGCCAGGAGCAGCAGTCGCCGTCGTCGGGAACCGGGCCGGCCTCGCAGTAGCCGTGCGCTCACGCGCGTGCGCCAAGAGTGACTCGGGTGCAGGACAGTCGGGCAGCGGGCGCTCGTCAGGCGCGTGACCTCGTCCGGGTCGCCTTCGGCCCGGCGGTGCTCGCGCTGGTCATCGTCGCCGCGGTCACGCTGCTGCAACTGCTGATCGCCAACAGCGACATGACCGGCGCGCTGGGCGCCATCGCCAGCATGTGGCTGGGCGTGCATCAGGTGCCGATCTCCATCGGCGGCCGCGAACTCGGTGTCCTGCCGCTGCTGCCGGCGATGCTGATGGTGTGGGGCACCGCGCGCAGCACGGCGCGGGCGACCTCGCCCTACTCGTCGTGGCTGGTCGTGCGCTGGGTAGTTGCGTCGGCGCTGGGTGGCCCGTTGCTGTTGGCGGCCATCGCGCTGGCGGTCATCCACGACGCGTCGACGGTGCTCACCGAGCTGCAGACACCAAGCGCCCTGCGCGCCTTCGTCAGCGTGCTAGTGGTGCATCTCATCGGTGCGGCGATCGGGGTGTGGTCCCGGCTGGGTCGACGCACATTGGCGGCGTCGCCGTTGCCGAATTGGCTGGGCGACTCGGTGCGCGCCGCGACCGCGGGCGTGCTGGCGTTGTTCGGGCTTTCCGGACTGGTGACCGTGGGATCGCTGGTCGTGCATTGGGCGACGATGCAAGAACTCTTCGGGATCACCGATTCGATCTTCGGACAGTTCAGCCTGACCGTGCTGTCGGTGCTGTACACACCCAACGTGATCGTCGGCACCGCGGCGGTGGCCGTCGGGTCCAGTGCACATGTGGGATTCGCGACGTTCAGTTCCTTCACCGTTTTCGGCGGCGATATCCCGGCACTGCCCGTGCTGGCCGCGGTCCCGACGCCACCGCTGGGGCCGGTGTGGGTGGCCCTGCTGATCGTCGGCGCGTCGTCGGGCGTGGCGGTCGGACAACAGTGCGCCCGGCGTCCGCTGCCGGTCCTGCCGGCGCTGGCCAAGCTGCTGGTCGCCGCGGCCGCCGGGGCGTTGGCGATGTCGTTGCTGGCGTACGCGGGCAGCGGCGGGCTCGGCAATTTCGGCCAGGTGGGCGTGGACCAGGGCGCAATGATCATCGGAACGTTTTTCTGGTTCGCGGTCGTCGGGTGGATCACGGTGGTGATGGCCGGAGGGATCAGGCGCCGTCCCCGGCGGCGTAAGCCCGAGCCGCCGCCCGAGCCGGAACCCGAAGAAGCCGAAGAAGCCGAGCCCGTCGAAGAGCCCGTTGAAGAGCCCGTTGAAGAGCCCGTCGACGAGGCGCTCGAGCCAGAGCCAGAGCCAGAGCCCGATCCCGAAGAGTAAGCCTCCGCCGAACGTGACGCTGGCGTCACACTCGGCGCCGAACGTGACGCTGGTGTCACGCTCGGCGGTCGGGGGCGGCCCGACTAGGCTCGCGATGTGTCCGAACCGCTTCACGTGCCCCCGAGTGCTCCTGCGCGGGTGGTGGTGCTGGCATCGGGCACCGGATCGCTGCTGAGCTCGCTGATCGACGCCGCCACGGGCGACTATCCGGCGCGGATCGTTGCCGTCGGCGTGGACCGCGACTGCCGGGCCACCGAGATCGCCGAGGCGGCCTCGCTGCCGGCATACACCGTTCGCCTCGCCGATCATCCCACCCGCGACGCGTGGGACGCCGCCATCACTGAAGCCACCGCGGCGCACTCGCCCGACCTCATCGTCTCGGCCGGATTCATGAAAATCCTTGGCCCACGGTTTCTTTCACTATTCTGTGGCCGCACCCTGAACACGCATCCGGCGCTGCTGCCGGCGTTCGCCGGTGCGCACGCAGTGGCCGATGCGTTGGCCTACGGGGTGAAGGTCACCGGCTGCACGGTGCACCTGGTCGATGCCGGCATGGACACCGGGCCGGTCCTGGCGCAGCAACCGGTGCCGGTGCTCGACGACGACGACGAGCAGACTCTGCATGAACGCATCAAGGTCGTGGAACGACGACTGCTGGTGGACGTGGTGGCCGAGATCGCGACCGGCGGTGTGACGGTGATCGGAAGAACGGCGACGATCGGACGAAAGGCGAGCACAGTATGAGCACCGACGACGCAAGAAGGCCGCTTCGCCGCGCATTGATCAGCGTCTACGACAAGACCGGGCTGATCGGCCTCGCGCGCGGTCTGAGCGACGCCGATGTCGAGATCGTCTCCACCGGGTCCACCGCGAAAACCATTGCAGACCAGGGCATACCGGTGACCCCGGTGGAGGAGCTGACCGGTTTCCCCGAGGTGCTCGACGGCCGGGTAAAAACCCTGCACCCCCGAGTGCACGCCGGGCTGCTGGCCGATCTTCGTAAACCCGAGCACGCTGCGGCCCTCGAACAACTCGGCATCGCGGCGTTCGAACTCGTCGTGGTGAACCTGTATCCGTTCAGCCAGACCGTCGAATCCGGTGCGAGCGTCGACGAATGCGTCGAGCAGATCGACATCGGCGGGCCTTCGATGGTCCGGGCCGCCGCCAAGAACCACCCCAGCGTCGCGGTGATCACTGACCCGCTCGGGTACGACGGGGTGCTCGCCGCCGTGCACAACGGCGGGTTCACCCTCGCCGAGCGCAAACGGCTGGCGGCGTTGGCATTCCAGCACACCGCGGATTACGACATCGCCGTCGCGAGCTGGATGGAGTCGACGCTGGCACCCGAGCATCCCCCGGCCACCTTCCCGCAGTGGTTCGGCCGCAGCTGGCGCCGCTCTGCCATGCTGCGCTACGGCGAGAACCCGCACCAGCAGGCGGCGCTCTACAACGATCCGGGCGCGTGGCCGGGACTGGCGCAGGCCGAGCAGCTGCACGGAAAAGAGATGTCGTACAACAACTTTACCGATGCCGATGCGGCCTGGCGGGCGGCTTTCGACCACGAAGAGACGTGTGTGGCGATCATCAAGCACGCCAACCCCTGTGGCATCGCGATCTCGTCGGTCTCAGTCGCGGATGCGCACCGTAAGGCCCACGAGTGCGATCCGCTGAGCGCATTCGGCGGGGTGATCGCCACCAACACCGAGGTCAGCGTCGAGATGGCGGAGTATGTGAGCACGATCTTCACCGAAGTGATCATCGCGCCCGCATATGCTCCGGGTGCCCTCGAAGCCCTGGCGAGCAAGAAGAATATCCGGGTGCTGCTGGCGTCCGAGCCACTCACCGGCGGTAGCGAGCTGCGACCGGTCAGCGGGGGCCTGTTGATGCAGCAGCGCGACCAGCTCGATGCGCACGGTGACAACCCCGCGAACTGGACCCTGGCCACCGGCGCACCGGCGGGCCCAGCCACCTTGACCGACTTGGTCTTTGCCTGGCGCGCATGCCGCGCGGTCAAGTCCAATGCGATCGTGATCGCCACCGACGGCGCCACCATCGGCGTCGGCATGGGACAGGTCAACCGCGTCGATGCCGCCCGGCTGGCCGTCGAAAGAGGGAATGCGCGCGGCGGCGACCGGGTACGCGGCGCGGTCGCCGCATCCGATGCCTTCTTCCCGTTCCCCGACGGACTTGAGACGCTGACCGCCGCCGGCGTCACCGCGATCGTGCATCCGGGCGGCTCGGTGCGCGACGAGGAGGTGACCGCCGCGGCGACCAAAGCGGGCGTCACGCTGTATCTCACGGGTGCACGCCACTTCGCTCACTGACCGCATGACGCGTTTCCGCAACGCGTAACTTGGAGTGGTGACTTCACCAAGCAACCTGCCCCGCACGGTCGGCGAGCTGCGCGCCGCCGGCCACCGTGAGCGGGGAGTCAAGCAGGAAATCCGCGAGAATCTGCTCACCGCGCTGGCCGACGGAGACGATGTCTGGCCCGGCATCCTCGGCTTCGACGACACCGTCTTACCGCAGGTGGAGCGCGCATTGATCGCGGGCCACGATTTCGTTTTGCTCGGTGAACGCGGTCAGGGCAAAACCCGGCTGCTGCGGGCGCTGATCGGATTGCTTGACGAATGGACCCCGGTGATCGCCGGGGCGGAGCTGGGCGAACATCCGTTCACGCCGATCACGCCGGAGTCGATGAGGCGGGCCGACGAGCTTGGCGACGACCTGCCGGTGGAGTGGCGGCACCGCAGCGAGCGCTACACCGAGAAGCTGGCCACCCCCGACACCAGCGTCGCGGACCTGGTCGGTGACATCGACCCGATCAAGGTCGCCGAGGGCCGCAGCCTCGGGGACCCCGAGACCATCGCCTACGGACTCATCCCCCGCGCGCACCGCGGCATCGTCGCCGTCAACGAACTGCCCGACCTCGCCGAACGCATCCAGGTGTCGATGCTCAACGTCATGGAGGAGCGCGACATCCAGGTCCGCGGTTACACGCTGCGGCTGCCGCTGGACGTGCTGGTGGTCGCCAGCGCCAACCCCGAGGACTACACCAACCGCGGTCGCATCATCACCCCGCTCAAGGACCGGTTCGGCGCGGAAATCCGCACCCACTACCCGCTGGAGCTGGAGGCGGAGATGGGCGTCATTGCGCAGGAGGCGCACCTGAGCGCGCAGGTGCCCGACTACCTGATGCAGGTGATCGCACGCTTTGCGCGCTACCTGCGGGAGTCTCAATCCGTTGATCAGCGGTCCGGCGTATCCGCGCGGTTCGCGATCGCGGCCGCCGAGACCGTCGCGGCCGCCGCACGGCACCGCGGTGCGGTGCTGGGTGAGACGGATCCCGTTGCGCGAGTGGTGGATTTGGGCACGGTGATCGACGTGCTGCGCGGCAAGCTGGAGTTCGAGTCCGGGGAGGAAGGCCGCGAGCAGGCGGTGCTCGAGCATCTGCTGCGCCGCGCGACCGCCGATACCGCGTCGAGGGTGCTCGGAGGCGTCGACGTCGGCTCGTTGGTGTCGGCCGTCGAGCACGGTTCCGCGGTGACGACGGGGGAGCGGGTGTCGGCCAAGGACGTGCTGGCCGCGGTTCCCGGCCTGCCGGTCGTGGACAAGATTGCGAACAAGCTGGGCGCCGAATCCGAGGGTGAACGTGCCGGGGCGCTGGAGTTGGCGCTGGAGGCGTTGTACCTGGCGAAGCGCATCGACAAGGTGTCCGGAGAGGGCCAAACCGTTTATGGCTGACCGACATTCAACGCGTTATTCGGCGTACACCGGCGGGCCCGACCCGCTGGCTCCGCCGGTCGACCTGCGTGAGGCGCTCGAGCAGATCGGGCAGGACGTGATGGCCGGCACCTCGCCGCGCCGGGCGCTGTCCGAGCTGCTGCGCCGCGGTACCCAGAGCATGCGCGGGGCTGACCGGTTGGCGGCCGAGGCCAACCGGCGCCGACGGGATTTGTTGCGCCGTAACAACTTAGACGGCACCTTGCAGGAGATCAAGAAGCTGCTCGACGAGGCAGTGCTGGCCGAGCGCAAGGAGCTGGCCCGTGCACTGGACGACGATGCCCGCTTCGGTGAATTGCAGCTGGACGCGCTTCCGGCATCGCCGGCCAAGGCCGTTCAAGAGCTGTCCGAGTACAACTGGCGCAGCCCGGAGGCCCGCCAAAAGTACGATCAGATCAAGGATTTACTCGGCCGCGAGATGCTCGACCAACGCTTCGCCGGCATGAAGGAGGCGCTGGAGGGCGCCACCGACGAGGACCGTCAGCGCGTCAACGACATGCTGGACGACCTCAACGAGCTGCTGGACAAGCACAATCGCGGCGCGGACACCCAACAGGATTTCGAAGACTTCATGGACAAGCACGGCGAGTTCTTCCCGGAGAACCCACGCAATGTCGACGAGCTGCTGGACTCGCTGGCCAAGCGCGCAGCTGCGGCCCAGCGGTTCCGCAACAGCCTGAGCGCCGAGCAGCGGGCCGAGCTGGATGCGTTGGCGCAGCAGGCCTTTGGGTCGCCGTCGTTGATGAATGCCCTGAACCGGCTCGACGCGAACCTGCAGGCCGCCCGGCCCGGCGAGGACTGGATGGGATCCGAGGAGTTCTCCGGCGACAACCCGTTCGGGATGGGTGAAGGCACCCAGGCACTGTCCGACATCGCCGAGCTCGAGCAGCTCGCCGACCAGCTCTCGCAAAGCTATCCCGGCGCCACCATGGACGACGTCGACCTCGACGCACTGGCGCGCCAGCTCGGCGACGAGGCCGCCGTCGACGCCCGGACCCTGGCCGAATTGGAACGGGCACTGGTCAATCAGGGCTTCCTGGATCGCGGCGCCGACGGCCAGTGGCGGCTGTCCCCGAAGGCCATGCGCAGGCTGGGTGAGACGGCGCTACATGATGTGGCACAACAGCTTTCGAGCCGCCGCGGCGATCGGGAAGTGCGCCGCGCGGGCGCGGCCGGCGAGCTCACCGGCGCGACCCGGCCCTGGCAGTTCGGAGATACCGAGCCGTGGAACATCCCCCGCACGCTGACCAATGCGGTGTTGCGCCAGGCCGGTACCGCGACGCTCGACGGCCCGCTACAGATCACGGTCGACGACGTCGAGGTCTCCGAGACCGAGACCAGGACTCAAGCTGCCGTCGCGTTGTTGGTGGACACCTCGTTTTCGATGGTGATGGAGAATCGCTGGCTGCCGATGAAGCAAACGGCGCTGGCGCTCAACCATCTGGTGTGCACCAGGTTCCGCTCGGATGCGTTGCAGATCATCGCGTTTGGCCGCTACGCGCGCACGGTGACCGCTGCCGAGTTGACCGGTTTGGAAGGCGTCTACGAGCAGGGCACCAACCTGCATCACGCGCTGGCGCTGGCGGGCCGTCACCTGCGCCGGCATCCCAACGCGCAGCCCGTCGTGCTAGTGGTCACCGACGGCGAGCCGACCGCCCACTTGGAGGACGTCGATGGCGACGGGTCGTCGGTGTTCTTTGATTACCCGCCGCACCCGCGGACCATCGCCCACACCGTGCGCGGGTTCGACGACATGGCGAGGCTGGGCGCACAGGTAACGATCTTCCGGTTGGGCAGCGACCCCGGTCTGGCGCGGTTCATCGATCAGGTCGCGCGGCGGGTCGAGGGACGGGTCGTGGTGCCCGATCTCGACGGGCTGGGAGCCGCGGTGGTCGGCGACTATCTACGGTCGCGGCGACGCCGTTAGCGGGCCCGGCGGGCTTTGCGCTTGATGCCCACGCCGCCCCACAGTGAGAAGCCGCGGATTTTCACCGTCGGTGCACCCGGCGTGCCTTGGCCCAAGACCTGGTGGTCGAAGTTGCCCATCACGCCGTGGCCCTTGATTTCGACGTTGACCTCGGGGGGCAGCAGGATGGTCTGCAAGCCCATCACCGAGTATGCGTGGATCTCGACCTCGGTCGAGGTGAAGTCGGCGTAGCGCAGATCCAGCACGCCGTTGCCGCACAGCGTGAAGGTGGTCAACTTCTTGGGCACGTTCCACCGGCCGCGGCGCTCGAACCCGCTCAGCATGGCGAGCAGCAGCGTGGAGGGCGCCGGGTTGACCTTGCCGCCGCGGCGCGGGTTCACCGGGGAGCCGAGCAGATCTTCCCGTAGCTGATCCAGTTCCTGATAGGTCGTTGCCGCATAAGCCCTGGTGAGGCGGTCTTCGTAGTCCTTCATTTCCAAGCGGCCCTGCTCGGCCGCATAGGCGAGCAACTGCGCAAGCTGGATGCGGTCGGTGTCCGAAGCACGCGACCATTCGTCGCGCGCCTCCCTCGCATCATGTTGCGCTGAGTTGTTCATCACACACGAGCGTACGACCTAAAGATTTGACTGCAAGGGGTATGAGTCGGATTCGCTAAACTGCAACCTTCACAGCGGCTCAGCGTGCCCAACTGGGCGGTCTCTTCTGCAGGAACGCCAGCATGCCTTCCTGCGCCTCCTCGGAAACGAATAACCGGGCCGATTGCTCGGTCAGCCGCTCGGCGTCGCGGTCGAATCCCTCCAGCACGGCGGCCGTGGTGAGCGCCTTCGATGCGGCCAGGCCCTGCGGTGAGCCGCGGCCGATATCGGCGGCGAGTGCGGCCACCGTGGCATCCACGTCGTCGGCCGCCATGGTGACCAAGCCGATCTGCGCGGCTTTGTGAGCGTCGAATGTCTCGCCTGTCAGGTAGTAGCGGGCGGCGGACCGCGGCGACATTTTCGGCAGCAGGGTCAGCGAGATTATCGACGGCGCAACCCCGATCCGGGCCTCGGTCAGTGCGAAGGTGCTGCGCGGACCGGCTACCACGATGTCGCAGGCACCCACCAAGCCGAACCCGCCGGCTCGGACGTGCCCGTCGATCGCGCCGATCACCGGCAGCGGGCACTCGACGATGTCGCGCAGCAGCGTGGTCATCTCCCGGGCCCGCGCCACCGCCATGTTGTAGGGGTCACCGCTGCCCGCTTCGCTGAGATCCGCTCCTGCGCAGAACGTTCCGCCGGTGTGCCCGAGCACCACCATCCGCACCGCCGGGTCCGCCGCGGCATCCCGCAACCCCTGGTGCAACTGCGTGACGAGCGCGGTGGACAGCGCGTTGCGGTTGTGTGGTGAGTTCAGCGTCAGCCGCGCGACCGGGCCTTCGCAGGCGTACTCGACGAGGGTGTCCATCAGTAGCTGCGAGGTAGGCCAAGCGATGTTTGCGCGACGAAGTTCAGCACCATCTCGCGGCTGATCGGGGCAATCCGTCCCAGCCGGGCGGAGGCCAGCATCGCCGCGACGCCGTACTCTTTGGACAGGCCGTTGCCTCCCATCGACTGCACGGCCTGGTCCACCGCCCTGGTGGACGCCTCGCCCGCGGCGTATTTGGCCATGTTCGCCGCCTCGGCCGCGCCCGCATCGTCGCCGCTGTCGTAGAGCGTCGCGGCCTTTTGCATCATCAGCTTGGCGAGCTGGACCTCGATGTGGCACTGCGCCAACGGATGTGACAGGCCCTGATGTGCGCCGATCGGCGTTCCCCACACCTGGCGGGTCTTGACGTAGTCGACGGCGCGATCGATCGCGTAGCGTCCCATGCCCACCGAACTGGCCGCGCCCATGATGCGCTCGGGGTTCAGCCCGGCGAAAAGCTGTGCGATGGCGGCATCTTCGGCTCCGACGAGCGCATCGGACGGCAACCGGACCTCGTCCATGAAGACCTGAAACTGCCGCTCGGGACTGATCAGCTCCATCTCGATCGGGGTGTAAGTGAAGCCCGGGGCATCCGTGGGCACCACGAACAGCGCGGGCCGCAACGAGGACTTAGCCCCTGTGTCTTTAGCGGTGCGGGCCACCACCAGCACCGCCTGAGCCTGGTCGATGCCGGAGATATAAACCTTCTGGCCCTTGAGGATCCAGTCGCCGCCGTCGCGGCGCGCGGTTGTGGTGATCTTGTGTGAGTTCGAGCCGGCTTCGGGCTCGGTGATCGCGAACGCCATCGTCAGTGAGCCGTCGGCGATGCCCGGAATCCAGCGTTTCTTCTGCTCGTCGGTGCCGAACTTGCTGATGATGGTGCCGTTGATGGCCGGCGACACCACCATGAGTAGCAGCGCGCTGCCGGCGGCCGCCATCTCCTCCATCACCAGCGACAGCTCGTACATGCCGGCGCCGCCGCCACCGTACTCCTCGGGCAGGTTCACCCCGAGGAAGCCGAGTTTGCCTGCCTCCGACCATAATTCGTCGGTGTGCTCGTGGGCGCGCGCCTTCGCTAGGTAGTAGTCGCTGCCGTAGTTGGACGCCCAGGCGGCCACCGATTTGCGCAGCGCCTGGCGCTCCTCGTTCTCGATGAAGCTGGTATCGATCATGCTGAATCCCCTTCTGTTTCCGGCGCTTCCACCCTTGCCAGCACGGCGCCGACCTCGACTTGTTGACCGGTGGTGACATTGAGCTCCGCGAGCACGCCGTCGGCCGGCGCGTTGATGGTGTGTTCCATCTTCATCGCCTCCAGCCAGATCAACGGCTGGCCCGCGGTGACCGTGTCGCCGGCCTGGGCGGCGAGCCGGATGACGTTGCCCGGCATCGGTGCCACGAGCGATCCCTTCTCGACGGCCGAGCCCGGCTCGGGGAAGCGGGGCAGCGCGACCAAATGAACCGGCCCGCGTGGCGAGTCGACGTAAACCTCGTCGCCGTAGCGCTGCACCGCGTAGCTGCAGGACACCCCGTCGCCGTCGGCGAGCACGACCTCGTCGGGTGCGCACGAGACCAGCTGCACCGAGTCGTCGTCGGGAAGCACCAATCCGGTTCGGGTGAAGCGGTACTCGACCCGATGCTCGGTACCCGCGTCGTCCTGATAGGTCTTGACCTGATTACCCGACGCCAGGTTGCGCCAGCCGCTGCGGATCGAGCCCAAAACCGGGGCGACAGCGCGGTTGTGTGCGGCGTCGGCGAGAGCGGCGGCGATCGCCGACAACCGGACCGTCGCGTCGTCGGCCAGCGGCGCGGATAGCTCCTCGAGTCCGTGCTTTTCGAAAAACGCTGTGTCGGTGGCGCCGTCGAGGAAGGTGGGATGGCGCAGCACGTTGACCAGCAACGCGCGGTTGGTCTTCAGCCCGTGCAGACGGGTGCGGGCCAGCGCGTCGGCGAGCACCAGCGCCGACTGCCGGCGCGTGGGCGCATACGAGATGACCTTGGCGAGCATCGGGTCGTAGTGGATCGACACCACCGATCCGTCGACGATGCCGGAATCCAGCCGGATCCCGGTGCGCTGTCCCAGCGAGCTGAACTGGGCCCCGACCGACGGTACGTCGATCGTGTGCACCGCGCCGGCCTGCGGTTGCCAACCCTGCGCGGGATCCTCGGCGTACAGCCGGGCCTCAATCGAATGGCCCTGGGCGGCAGGCGGTTCCGTATTGAGTCGGCGGCCCTCCGCAATCATGAGCTGCAGCTCAACGAGATCGAGTCCGGTGGTCTCTTCGGTGACCGGATGTTCGACCTGCAGCCGGGTGTTCATCTCGAGGAAGTAGAACTCGCCGTTATCGTCGGCGAGGAACTCGACGGTTCCCGCGCCGGTATAGCCGATCGCGCCGGCGGCCAGCCGAGCGGCGTCAAAAAGCTTGGCGCGCATACCCGGTGTGCGCTCAACCAACGGCGATGGCGCCTCTTCGATGACCTTTTGGTGGCGGCGCTGAATCGAGCATTCCCGCTCCCCGACGGCCCACACGGTGCCCTGGCTGTCGGCCATGACCTGCACCTCAATGTGGTGGCCGGTGGGCAGGTAGCGCTCGCAGAACACAGTCGGGTCGCCGAACGCGGACTGTGCTTCGCGTTGGGCCGCGGCGACCTCGGCGGGCAGCGCAGACAGTTCGCGAACCACCCGCATGCCGCGTCCCCCGCCGCCCGCGGAGGCCTTGACCAGCACCGGAAGCTGGGATTCGGTGACGGTGTCGGGGTCGAGTTCGTCGAGCACCGGCACTCCGGCGGCGGCCATCAGCTTCTTGGATTCGATCTTGGAGCCCATCGCGCGCACCGCGTCCACCGGCGGACCGACCCACATCAGGCCGGCGTCTTGCACCGCCGCCGCGAATTCAGCGTTCTCCGACAGGAACCCGTAGCCGGGGTGCACCGCGTCGGCGCCGGCGGCGCGCGCGGCCGCGATAATGGCCTCGGCGTTCAGATAGTCGTTGGTCTTCGGCAGCCGCACGCGGGCATCGGCCTCCGCGACATGCGGTGCGGCCGCGTCCGGGTCGGTGTAGATGGCGACGGTGCCCAGGCCGAGTCGTCGGCACGTGGCGAACACCCGCCGGGCGATCTCGCCGCGGTTGGCAACCAACACTCGAGTGATCATCGGATTCACATCCTGAAGACGCCGAAGTTCGACGTCCCCTTGATCGGGCCATTCGCGATGGCGGACAAACACATTCCCAGCACGGTCCGGGTGTCGCGCGGGTCGATCACCCCGTCGTCGTAGAGCATCCCGGACAAGACCAGCGGCAGCGACTCGGCCTCGATCTGGCCCTCGACGGCGGCCCTCATCGCGGCGTCGGCCTCCTCGTCGACCTGCTGCCCGCGAGCCTCGGCCGCGGCGCGGGCCACGATCGACAACACGCCCGCCAGCTGGGCGCCGCCCATCACCGCGGATTTGGCGCTGGGCCAGGCGAACAGGAATCGAGGGTCGTAGGCGCGCCCGCACATGCCGTAGTGGCCGGCGCCGTAGGACGCGCCGATGATCAGGGAGATGTGCGGCACCGTGGAGTTGGAGACGGCGTTGATCATCATCGAGCCGTGTTTGATCATGCCGCCCTCTTCGTAGTCCTTGCCCACCATGTAGCCGGTGGTGTTGTGCAGGAACAACAATGGGGTGTCGGAGCGGTTGGCCAGCTGGATGAACTGGGTCGCCTTCTGCGATTCTTCGCTGAACAACACGCCGCGGGAGTTGGCCAGGATGCCGATCGGATACCCGTGTAGCTGGGCCCAGCCGGTCACCAGGGCGGATCCGTAGAGCGGCTTGAACTCGTCGAATTCGGAGCCGTCCACGATCCTTGCGATCACTTCGCGCGGATCGAACGGGATGCGCAGGTCAGACGGGACGATGCCGATCAGTTCCTCGCTGTCGAATAGCGGCTCGGTCACGTGCTTGGGCGCGGGTCCCTGTTTCACCCAGTTCAGGCGGGCCACGATGCGGCGCCCGATGCGGATCGCGTCGAGTTCGTCGTGCGCGAAGTAGTCGGCCAAACCCGATATGCGGGCGTGCATTTCGGCGCCGCCGAGCGACTCGTCGTCGGATTCCTCGCCGGTGGCCATCTTCACCAGCGGGGGCCCTGCCAGGAAGACTTTGGAGCGTTCCTTGATCATCACCACGTGGTCGGACATCCCGGGTATGTAGGCCCCACCAGCGGTCGAGTTGCCGAATACCAGCGCGATGGTCGGGATTCCGGCCGCCGACAGTCGGGTGAGGTCACGGAACATCTGACCGCCTGGGACGAAAATCTCCTTCTGGGTGGGCAGGTCGGCGCCACCGGATTCGACCAGCGAAATCACCGGCAACCGGTTCTGTAGGGCGATCTGGTTGGCGCGCAGTATCTTTCGCAGTGTCCACGGATTGCTGGTGCCGCCCTTGACCGTCGGGTCGTTGGCGACGATCAAGCATTCGACGCCGCTCACCGCGCCGATGCCGACCACGGTGCTGGCGCCGATCTGGAAGGCGCTGCCGTACGCCGCCAGCGGGCTCAGTTCCAGAAAGGGGGAGTCCGCGTCGACGAGCAGCTCGATGCGTTCCCGGGCGGTCAGTTTCCCGCGGGCGTGGTGACGCTCGACGTACTTGGCGCCGCCGCCCCCAAGCGCTTTGGCGAGTTCGGCACCGATCTCGTCCAGCCTGGTGGTCGCTGCCGAAGCGGCCTCGTTGTAGGTATCCGAATGAGGATCGAGGGTGGACTGCAGGACGGTCATGATTGATATCCCAGCGTCTTGGCGGCCAGTGCGGTCAAAATCTCGGTGGTCCCGCCGCCGATGCCCAGTATCCGCATGTCCCGGTATTGGCGTTCGACTTCGGACTCGGCCATGTACCCCATGCCGCCGAACAATTGAACGGCCTGGTTGGCAACCCACTCCCCGGCTTCCACCGCAGTGTTCTTGGCGAAGCACACCTGCGCGATCAGGTTGGTCTCGCCGGCGAGCTGGCGCTCGACCACGTTGCGCGAGTAGACGCGGGCCACGTCGATCCGGCGGGCCATCTCGGCCAGCGTGTTCTGCACCGACTGGCGGCTGATCAGCGGGCGGCCGAACGTCTCCCGGTCGCGACACCACTGAGCGGTGATATCCAGGCACCGCTGCGCGCTCGAATACGCCTGTGCGGCAAGGCCGATTCGCTCCGCCACAAAAGCCTGAGCGATCTGCAGGAAGCCGCTGTTCTCGGGGCCGACCAGGTTGGCTGCCGGCACGCGGGCGTCGACGTAGGAAAGCTCGGCGGTGTCCGACGACCGCCAGCCCATCTTGTCCAGCTTGCGGGTCACCTCGAAGCCGGGTGTGCCCTTCTCGACCACCAGCAGCGAAACCCCCGCGGCGCCAGGGCCGCCGGTGCGTACCGCGGTCACGACGTAGTCCGCGCGGACGCCGGAGGTGATGTAGGTCTTGGCGCCGTTGACGATGTAGTGGTCACCATCCAAAGTCGCCGTCGTCCGCAGATGCCCGACGTCCGAACCGCCGCCGGGTTCGGTGATGGCCAGCGCACCGATCTTCGCCCCGGCCAGCGTCGGGCGCACGAACTCCTCGATCTGTCGCTGATCTCCCGAGGCAATCATGTGCGGTACCGCGATGCCGCAGGTGAACAGCGACGCGAAAACCCCGCCGGGCGCTCCGGATTGGTGCACCTCTTCGCAGATGATCACCGAGTCGACGCCGTCCCCGCCGCCCCCGCCGACCGCCTCCGGAAAGTTCGCACCCAGCAACCCGGCCGCCCCGGCCCGTCGGTGCAGTTCGCGGGGCAGGTCGCCGGTGCGCTCCCACTCGTCGGCATGGGGCATGATCTCGCGTTCGGTGAACGAGCGCACTGTCTTTCGCAGTTCCTCGCGCTCGGGTGTGTTCCAGATGCTCACAACAGAATCTCCGGGATGTCGACGTGTCGGCTGCGCAGCCATTCACCCAAACCCTTGGCCTGCGGGTCGAATCGGGCTTGATAGGCGACACCCTGGCCGAGGATGCCGTCGATGACGAAGTTCACCGCCCGCAGGTTGGGCAGCACGTGGCGGGTGACGTCGAGGTCGACCGTCTCGGGGAGCAGCTCCTTGAGTAGCTCGACGGTCAATGTGTTGGCCAGCCAGCGCCATTGGTCGTCGGTGCGGACCCAGACCCCGACGTTGGCCGATCCGCCCTTGTCGCCGCTGCGGGCGCCGGCGATCTTGCCCAGCGGCACCCGCCGGGTCGGACCGGCGGGCAGCGGGTGCGGCAGCGACGGGAAGGGCGCGGGCGCCAGCTCCAAAGTCTCGGTAGCACTGGGGATGAACGTTCCGGTCCCGTCGGCATGCACGGCGATATGCGGCACATTCGTGGCGTCGACGTAGCCGGGGGTGAACACCCCGTATACCTGGCCGTCGCCGGGCGGGGCGGTAACGGTAAATCCCGGATAGCTGGCGAGTGCTAATTCGACTGCGGCAGAAGAGAACTGCCGTCCGACATTAGCCGGATCCGGGTCACGGACCACGCAGTGCAGCAGCGCGCTGGCGGCTTCCTCGGTGTCGGCATCCGGGTGGTCGGTGCGGGCCAGAGTCCATTCCAGCTCGGCGGGCTTGACGGTCAGCGAGCTCTCCAGCTGCCGTCGTACCAACTCGGCCTTGGCCTCGATGTCCAGGCCGGTCAGCACGAACGTCATGGTGTTGCGAAACCCGCCAATGCTGTTCAGCGACACCTTCAACGTGGGCGGCGGCGGTTCGCCGACCACGCCGCTGATGCGCACCCGATCGGGGCCATCATCCGACAGCTCGACGGTGTCCATCCGGGCGGTGACGTCGGGGTTGGCGTAGCGGGCGCCGGTGATCTCGTAGAGCAGTTGCGCCGTAACGGTTTCCACGCTGACCAGGCCGCCGGTGCCGGGGTGCTTGGTGATCACCGACGACCCGTCGGCATGCACCTCGGCCAGTGGGAAGCCCGCGTAGGACAGGTCGGGAACTTCGGTGAAGAACGCATAGTTGCCGCCGGTGGCCTGGACGCCGCACTCGATGACATGGCCGGCTACCACGGCGCCGGCCAGCTGGTTGTAATCGGTTCGGCCCCAACCGAAGTGGGCGGCCGCGGCCCCGACAATCACCGAGGCGTCGGTGACCCGGCCGGTCACGACGATGTCGGCGCCGTCGTTGAGGCAGTCGGCGATGCCCCACCCGCCCAGATAGGCGTTGGCGGTCAGTGGCGTGCCGAGCCCAAGCTCCGCGGCGCGGGGGAGCAGGTCGTCGCCTTCGACGTGCGCGATGCGCGCCTTGAGGCCCAGCCGCTCGGCCAGGGCGCGCACCGCGTCCGCGAGCCCCGCCGGGTTGAGGCCGCCCGCGTTGGCGACGATGCGCACCCCGCGGTCCAGGGCCAGTCCGAGCGACTCCTCGAGTTGGGTCAGGAAGGTCTTGGCGTAGCCGCGGTCGGGGCTTTTCATCCGGTCGCGGCCCAGGATCAGCATGGTCAGCTCGGCCAGGTAGTCGCCGGTCACGTAGTCGACCGGGCCCCCGGTGATCATTTCGCGCATCGCCGAGTGCCGGTCACCGTAGAAGCCCGAGCAGTTCGCGATGCGCACGGCATGCGAAACCATCCGCGTCCTCCCTTCAGGGGGCTATCAGCGAGACAGCTGGGCGCGCCACCAACCAACCGGTAGGTCAGCATAGTCGGAGGCCGACAGCGGCGCGAACACCGGTGGTGGCTGGTGACACTTCATATGACCACCTCAAAGGCTGCGAAACCAGGCAGCTCCAGCGGTAGCGTCATTGGCACTGGCTTGGCTTCGGGAGACAACCATGAGGCAGTGCAGCGTCGGAGCACTCGTTGCCGTGCTATTGGCTTGCGGGCTCATCGCCGCGGCGCCGCCGGCCAGCGCCGGCTGCCAGTACGGCGGGCTCGTGATCAGCAAGTGCGACGCACCCGTCCAGCCCGACGGCACCTGGCAGCGTTGCGTGGTCTTCAGCCACACGGCGGGGGGCGGGGCCAGCACCTACCTGGTGCCCGAACGGCGCTGCGATGTGATGGGCCCTGGCCTGCAACCTTGGGGTCTGGCCTTGGCCGACCCGCCCACGCACATCGACGGCTGAGCGGCCTGCGGGCTCTGGTTTTGGCGACCAGCAGCTCACCGACTATCCTTATCCCGAGATTGTCGCCGTTCGGCCCGCTGGGCCATGCCGCGCGACAGACCCGCGAAATCCCTAATCGAGGAGTAAGGCCCGACCATGGCGACACCCAAGCGCAGGATGTCGCGCGCGAACACCCGAAGCCGGCGCGCGCAGTGGAAGGCAACCAAGACCGAGCTCGTCGGTGTGACGGTGGCAGGCCACAAGCACAAGGTGCCCCGTCGGCTCCTCAAGGCCGCCCGCCTCGGCCTCATCGATCTGGACAAGCGTTAGGCTTATCGCCCAACTACTCCCCGGGCCGGTGCGGCCCGCATCGTCGTCGGGCTCAGATCTCGGGAAATACGCGGCGCGTCTCTCAGGCCGCTCTCAGGCGCTAAGGCGAGACTAGTGGCCGTGCGAATACTTGTCGTCGACGACGATCGCGCAGTGCGCGAGTCGCTGCGCAGGTCGCTTTCCTTCAATGGCTACTCGGTCGAGCTGGCCCATGACGGGCTCGAGGCTCTCGAGATGATCGCCAGTGACCGGCCGGACGCGCTGGTGCTGGACGTGATGATGCCGCGCCTGGACGGGCTGGAGGTGTGCCGGCAGCTCCGCAGCACCGGCGATGACCTGCCGATCCTGGTGCTCACCGCGCGCGACTCGGTCTCCGAGCGGGTCGCCGGCCTGGACGCCGGCGCCGACGACTACCTACCGAAGCCGTTCGCCCTCGAAGAACTGCTGGCGCGCGTGCGGGCCCTGCTGCGCCGCACCAAGCCCGAGGACGACGACGCCGATTCGGTCGCGATGGTGTTTTCCGACCTGGCCTTGGACCCGGTGACCCGCGAAGTCACCCGCGGGCTACGACGGATCAGCCTGACTCGCACCGAATTCTCGTTGCTGGAGATGCTGATCGCCAACCCGCGCCGCGTTCTGACCCGCAGCCGCATCCTCGAGGAGGTCTGGGGATTCGACTTCCCCACGTCGGGCAATGCGCTGGAGGTCTACGTCGGGTACCTGCGCCGCAAGACCGAGGCCGACGGTGAGCCGCGGCTCATCCACACGGTGCGCGGGGTGGGTTATGTGCTCAGGGAGACGCCTCCGTAATGGTGTCGTTCCGCCGGCGCCGGCGCGCACCGTTGCGGCCCGCCAGTTCGCTGTCACTGCGGTGGCGGGTCATGCTGCTCGCGATGTCGATGGTGGCGATGGTCGTCGTGCTGATGGCGCTGGCCGTCTATGCGGTCATCTCCAACGCGCTCTACAGCGACATCGATAACCAACTGCAGAGCCGCGCGCAGCTGCTGATCGCCAGCGGTTCGCTGGCCGCCGATCCGGGCAAGGCCATCGAGGGCACTGCCTATTCGGATGTCAACGCGATGCTGGTCAACCCCGGGCACTCGATCTTCAAGGCGCAACAGCCGGGCGAGACGTTGCCGGTCGGGGAGCCGGAGAAGGCGGTCATCCGCGGTGAGTTGTTCATGTCGCGGCGCACCGCGGCCGATCAGCGGATACTGGCCATCCACCTGCCCAACGGCAGTTCGCTGCTGATCTCCAAGAGCCTGCGGCCCACCCAAGCGGTCATGACGAAGCTGCGCTGGGTGCTGCTGATGGTCGGCGGCATCGGTGTCGCGGTCGCCGCGGTGGCCGGGGGAATGGTCACCCGGGCGGGGCTGCGCCCGGTGGGCCGGCTGACCGAGGCCGCCGAACGGGTGGCGCGCACCGACGATCTGCGGCCGATACCGGTGTTCGGAAGTGACGAATTGTCCAGGCTGACAGAGGCTTTCAACTTGATGCTGCGGGCGTTGGCCGAGTCGCGGGAACGGCAGGCGCGGTTGGTCACCGATGCCGGCCATGAATTGCGCACTCCGCTGACGTCGCTGCGCACCAACGTCGAATTGCTCATGGCCGCGATGGAACCCGGGGCGCCGCGGCTGCCGGAGCAAGAGATGGTCGACCTGCGTACCGATGTGATCGCCCAGATCGAGGAATTGTCCACACTGGTAGGCGATTTGGTGGACCTCACCCGAGACTCCGGCGGCCAAGTGGTGCATGAGCCGGTCGACATGTCCGACGTCATCGACCGCAGCCTGGAACGGGTCCGGCGGCGGCGTAACGATATTCACTTCGACGTCGAGGCCATCGGATGGCAGGTCTACGGGGACGCCGCAGGGCTCTCGCGTGCGGCGCTGAACCTGATGGACAATGCGGCCAAGTGGAGTCCGCCCGGCGGCCGTGTCGGCGTCAAGCTGCGCCAACTGGACCCGTCGCACGCCGAGCTGGTGGTTTCCGACCAGGGCCCGGGGATTCCCCCGCATGAGCGCCGTCTGGTGTTCGAACGGTTCTACCGATCGACGACCGCGCGGGCAATGCCCGGCTCGGGCCTTGGGCTCGCGATTGTCAAACAGGTGGTACTCAACCACGGGGGATCGCTTCGCGTCGAAGACACCGCGCCGGGCGGTCAGCCGCCCGGGACCTCGATCTATGTCCTGCTACCAGGTCGGCCGATGCCCAAGATCGCTCAGAGCGAACCTGAGATAGCTGCGGACGAGGACGACGCGAACTCTCGGGAATCCACGAACGTTATCTCAGTGGACTCTCAGTCCGCGCGGGCAACGTAGGTCTGCGGCTACTGTTGAAAAAACACGCCGACCCAACCCGCATCAGGCCGTAAATACGGAATTAGAGGAAGAGCGACCTAGCGACATGACGAATCACCCGAGGTATTCGCCACCGCCGCAGCAGCCGGGATACGGTGCTGGGCCCAATCAGCCGGCACCCCCCGCCTATGCCCAGGGACACCAGGCTCAGCAGCCCGGCTACAACACGCAGTTCGACTGGCGCTATCAACAGCCGCAGTCGCAATATCGTCAGCCCTACGAGCCGTTCACTGCGACCGGCCCGGGGCGGGTGCCCGGTGGCACCGAGACGGGACCGATCGCCGTGGGCACCGGCCCGGGTCAGATTCCCCGTGGCACCGGCCAGCGTCCGATACCGGGGATGCTTCCGCCCATGCCGGGTCCGTCGGGTCCCCCCATGCCTCAAAGGCGTTCTCGCACAGGCCTGTTAACGGCCGGTGCGGTGGCGATCGCGGTCATCTCGGCCGGTATCGGTGGCGCGGCGGCAACGGTAGTCGAACTGGGCACGCACGCCGCGGGCGGCAGCGGCGGCGGACTGATGAGCGGGGCGGCCCCCAGCGTTCCCGCAGCGAACACGCCGCCAGGCAGCGTCGAGCAGGTGGCCGCCAAGGTGGTGCCCAGCGTCGTCATGCTGGAGACCGATCTGGGTCGCCAATCCGAGGAGGGCTCCGGCATCATCTTGTCGGCCGACGGGCTGATCATGACCAACAACCACGTCGTCGCGGCCGCGGCCAACCCCAAGGGTGCCGGTGGCCCTGGCGGCCCGGGTGGCCCCCCCGGCGCTCCGGGCGGTCCGGGCGGGCCCGGCGGTCCGGGTGGCCCGGGTGGCCCGGGTGGCCCGGGTGGCGGAGCGCCGAAGACGACGGTGACCTTCTCCGACGGCCGCACCGCACCGTTCACCGTGGTGGGCACCGACCCGACCAGTGACATCGCGGTGGTGCGCGTTCAGGGCATCTCCGGGCTCACCCCGATTTCGCTGGGCTCTTCGTCGGATCTGAAGGTGGGCCAGCCGGTGATGGCGGTCGGCTCGCCGCTGGGCCTGGCCGGCACGGTGACCACCGGCATCGTCAGTGCGTTGAACCGGCCGGTGTCGACGACCGGTGAGTCGGGCAACCAGAACACCGTGCTGGACGCTATTCAGACCGATGCCGCAATCAACCCGGGTAACTCGGGCGGTGCGCTGGTCAACATGCAGGGTCAGTTGGTGGGCGTCAACTCCGCCATTGCCACCCTCGGCGCCGATTCGGGTGACTCGCAGAGCGGCTCGATTGGACTCGGCTTTGCGATTCCGGTCGATCAGGCCAAGCGCATCGCCGACGAGTTGATTGCCACCGGAAAGGCGAGTCACGCCTCGCTCGGCGTGCAGGTCACCACCGACAAGGGCACCCCCGGCGCCAAGATCATGGACGTCGTTCAGGGTGGTGCGGCCGCGACCGCCGGCGTGCCCAAGGGCGTGGTGGTGACCAAGGTCGACGACCGCCCGATCAATAGCGCCGACGCCCTGGTGGCCGCCGTACGGTCCAAAGCGCCGGGCGACAAGGTCACGTTGACCTATCAGGATCCCAATGGCGGCGGCCGCACAGTGCCGGTCACGCTCGGAAAAGCGGAGCAGTGATGAGAGTCGACGCGCCGTGGTCGGACCACGGATATACGGTGGCACCCATGGAAAAAGCTGCCGAGTTAGTAGTCGGCCGGGCACTTGTCGTCGTCGTCGACGATCGCACCGCACACGGCGACGAGGACCACAGCGGGCCGCTGGTCACCGAGCTGCTGACCGAGGCCGGGTTCGTCGTGGACGGCGTGGTGGCCGTCGAGGCTGACGAGATCGAGATCCGCAATGCGCTGAACACCGCGGTGATCGGTGGTGTGGACCTGGTGGTGTCGGTGGGCGGCACCGGGGTGACGCCTCGTGACGTCGCCCCGGAAGCTACCCGCGACATCCTGGACCGCGAGATCCTCGGGATCGCCGAAGCCATCCGCGCCTCGGGGCTGTCCGCGGGAGTTACCGACGCCGCACTGTCCCGCGGTCTGGCGGGTGTGTCCGGAAGCACGCTGGTGGTCAACCTGGCCGGGTCCCGGTATGCGGTACGCGACGGGATGGCGACGCTGAATCCGTTGGCCGCTCAGATCATCGGACAGTTGTCGAGCCTGGAAATCTAGCCGGCACCTTCGGCGTCCGCGCGGGGCCCGTGCTCCGGCGGTGGTGTGTGAGCGGTTCCGCCGTGCCGGCCCGACGAGCCCCCGTTGCTTTGGGCGAGCAGATCGCGGATTTCGGTCAGCAGAACGATCTGGGCGTCGTCGGCCTGCTCGACCTCACCGCGCTTGCGCAGCGTGTTGTAGGGCAGCACCACGAAGAAATAGACCACGAACGCGACCAGGAAGAAATTGATGGCCGCCGACAGCAGGATGTTCAAGTCGATCGTCTGACCACCCCCGATGCCGATCTTCAAGACGCCGACATCGGAGTTCTGGTTGACGCCGACCCGGTTGATCAGCGGCGCGATGATGCTGTCGGTGAACTTGGTGACCAACGCGGTGAACGCCGTACCGATGACAACCGCGACGGCCAGGTCGACGATGTTGCCCCGCGAGAGAAACTCCTTGAACCCTTTGAACATCGGCAGGTCCTTTCTGGTGTGGACGCAGTGTGCTCAGTGCAGGGTCAGAGTTACCGTTTGACCCAGCGCCGAACCCGCCACCGTGTTCGCCAGGCGAGCCGGAAGCGCAACCAACACTACGCGGTCACCCCCCGCGGACTGGGTTTTCTCCTTTGCCGACACGAGGACAACCACGGCATCCGTGGCCACCACCTTGGTGGCTGGCGGGGCAGAACCCGGTGCGTCGTTTGCCGGCGCTGCCAGCACGTCAACGACGTCACCCACCCGGACCAGGTCGATCAGTGCGCTGTCGGCCAAATGCAGCGGGACGATGCGGGCGCCCGGCCCGGCCTTCGATCCTATCGCGGCCTCGGCCAGCCGGCTGCCCAGCAGCCGTACATCGGTGAGCACCTCACCGCGCCGCGTCGGGCTGGCCAGTGTAGATCCGACCACCGCGTTCAGGTCGGCGCGTGACCCGTCGGGAACCGTTGTCGCCGAACGCTTTTCGAGCCGCACATCATCGGAAGTCAACGCGGTGCCGGGCCCCAGGTCGCGGGTGGCCACCACGACCTCGGCGCGGTCATCGTCGGCGTTCGACCGAAGTGCGGCCACGCCCGCCAACACCACTAGCGCACCGGCGGCCACGCGCCGGAATGCCACCGTCCGCGTCCAGTCCGGGCGTAACCAGACCGATATCCGGCTGAACAGGGTGGGGTTCAGCGATGGTTCGGTCACGCTGCACACGCTAGGTGGCGCGGGCGTGCCAGTACGCCGGTCGGTTGGCGCGCTGTGGATAACCCGGTGGATAACTCGCTAGCTGGAGGCGGACGCCGTGGCCGGCGCGGAGCTGCTGCTATTGCTGCTCGACGGGTCGGACTTTGCAGATTTATCCGAAGAGCTCGACGACTTGCTCTCACTAGAGCTCGAACTCGACTCGCTGCTCGACGACGACCCGTTGGTCGAGCTGCTCGATTTCTTGCCCGATTCCCGGCTGTCGGTCCGGTAAAAGCCGCTGCCCTTGAATACGACGCCGACCTTGCCGAACAGCTTGCGCAGCCGACCGGAGCACTTTTCGCACGTGGTCAGGGCGTCGTCGGTGAAGGCCTGCACAACGTCGAAGCGGTCGGCGCACTCGGTGCACTGATAGCTGTAAGTCGGCACAAAAACCTCCGGATGATGTGAAACCTGGATTAGCACTCTACCGTCTCAAGTGCTAGAACCGCCACGTGATGACGATCATTCCCAACGGTTATACCTGGATCGGCAGCGTGATGACGCCGCGCCGGGGCGTGAGGGCGTGGGTCATCGGCACGTCGTGGGGTTCGGTCGGCAACTCCTCGACCAGCTCGTCGTCGCGCACCACGGCGATCAGCCTCGCGTGCGGGTCTCGGCCCGGCAGCGATAGGTCGTAGAAGCCCCGGCCCCGGCCCAGCCGTACGCCGCGATGATCGATCGCCAACGCCGGCACCAGCACCACACCGGCGTCGGCCAGGGCGGACTCCGGCAGCCAGGGTTCGGCCGGTTCAAGCAGCCCCCAAAGCCCGCGGGTAAGTCCGCCCGGCCGGTACTCGCCCCACCGCAGCGGCAAAGGGGTGCCGTCGTCGGCGGTGCGCGCAACCGGCAGCAGCACCCGCTTCGCCCGGCGCAGCAACGCGTCCAGCATCTCGATGGACCCCGGCTCGCTGCCCACCGGCACGTAGGCGCAAGCCGTGCTGCCGTCGCTCACCACGAGCTCCGCGTGCTCGCCCAGCAGGCGCGCCTCGGCGGCCCGAACCTCGTCGGCAACGTCGCGGCGGGCCAGCAGCAGCCGTTCCCGCAGTGTCGCTTTGAAAGCCGCCTTGGTCCAGGTCGCCATGGTTTAACGATGACAGCCCCGGGTCACACCCAGGCGGTGGGCCTGCCGCGGGTTATGGTGTGAACGATGTCACGCCCAGCTGAAGTCCCGATCCCCTTCACGGCGATCGTCCCCGCTGCCGGCCTGGGCACGCGCTTTCTGCCGGCGACGAAAACGGTGCCCAAGGAGCTGCTGCCCGTCGTCGACACGCCCGGCATCGAGTTGGTCGCCGAGGAGGCGGCCGCGGCCGGCGCCGAACGCCTGGTGATCGTCACCTCCGAGGGCAAGGACGGCGTCGTCGCGCACTTCGTCCACGACCTGGTGCTGGAGGGCACTCTCGAGGCGCGGGGCAAGCAGGCGATGTTGGCCAAGGTGCGGCGCGCGCCGGCCCTGATCAAGGTCGAGTCCGTGGTGCAGGCCGAACCGCTGGGCCTGGGACATGCGATCAGCTGCGTCGAGCCCGTGCTGACCGCTGACGAGGACGCCGTGATGGTGCTGCTGCCCGACGACCTGGTGCGGCCGATGGGCGTGTTGGCGGTGATGGCGAGGGTGCGGGCCGAGTACGGCGGCTCTGTGCTGTGCGCCATCGAGGTCACGCCCGAGGAGATCAGCGCCTACGGCGTCTTCGACGTCGAGCCGGTTGCCGATGGTGATAACCCCGACGTGCTCAAGGTCAACGGCATGGTGGAAAAGCCCAAGACCGAGGACGCACCGTCGCTGTATGCCGCGGCGGGCCGCTACGTGCTTGATCGCGCCGTCTTCGATGCGTTGCGCCGCATCGACCGCGGCGTCGGCGGCGAAGTTCAGCTCACCGATGCGATCGCGCTGTTGATCAGCGAGGGCCATCCGGTTCATGTGGTGGTGCATCGTGGTTCTCGACACGACCTGGGAAATCCCGGCGGCTACCTCAAGGCTGCGGTTGACTTTGCGTTGGATCGTGACGACTACGGCCCGGAATTGCGGCGGTGGTTGGTAGCGCGATTGGGTCTGTCCGAGCAGTAACCGGCCTGGTTCGCTCCCGGCGTTGGCGCCCGTCACGGCTTGAGGGCAGAAAGGCGCGCGCGTGCGTTCTGTGGAGGAGCAGCAGGCCCGGATAGCGGCCGCCGCGGTGGCCCCGCGACCCATCCGTGTCGCCATCGCCGAGGCGCAGGGATTGATGTGCGCCGAGGAAGTGGTGACCGAAAGGCCGCTGCCCGGATTCGATCAGGCCGCGATCGACGGCTACGCGGTGCGCAGCGTCGACGTGGTCGGGGTCGGTGACGTGGGCGCTGGGGTCGGGCCGTTCGCCGACGACGACGAAGACACCGACGCGGGCCAGCGTGGCGGGCTGGTCCTGCCGGTGACCGGAACCATCGAGGCCGGTTCGCGCACCCCCAGCAGGCTGCAGCCCCGCCAGGCGGCCCGGGTGCAGACCGGCGCCCCGCTGCCTACGTTGGCCGACGCGGTGCTGCCGTTGCGCTGGACCGATGGCGGGATGCAGCGGGTGCGGATCCTGCGCGGCGCCCCCTCGGGTGCCTATGTGCGGCGCACCGGCGACGACGTCCAGCCCGGCGACGTCGCCGTGCGATCCGGAACAATCATCGGCGCGGCCCAGGTAGGGCTGCTGGCGGCCGTGGGCCGCGAACGCGTCCTGGTGCACCCGCGCCCGCGGCTGTCGGTCATGGCGGTCGGCGGCGAGCTGGTCGACATCACCCGCAACCCGGGCAACGGTCAGGTGTATGACGTCAACTCCTATGCGTTGGCGGCGGCCGGCCGCGACGCCGGCGCGGAGGTGAATCGCATCGGCATCGTCAGCAACGACCCCAAGGAGCTAGGCGAGATCGTCGAGGGGCAGATCAACCGGGCCGAGGTCCTGGTGATCGCCGGCGGTGTCGGGGGTGCGGCGGCCGAGGCGGTGCGTGCGGTGCTGTCCGAGCTCGGCGAGATGGAGGTCGTCCGCGTCGCCATGCATCCGGGGTCCGTTCAGGGCTTCGGGCAGTTGGGGCGCGAGGGTGTGCCCACGTTTCTGCTGCCGGCCAACCCGGTCAGCGCCCTGGTGGTCTTCGAGGTGATGGTCCGGCCGCTGATCCGGCTGTCGCTGGGCAAGCGCCAGCCGATGCGGCGGATCGTTCAGGCGCGCACGTTGTCGCCGATCACCTCGGTGGCCGGGCGCAAGGGCTATCTTCGCGGTCAGCTGATGCGCGACCAGGAAAGTGGTGAATACCTGGTGCAGGCGCTGGGCGGGGCCCCGGGGGCGTCATCGCATCTGTTGGCGACGCTGGCTGAGGCGAACTGTCTGGTCGTCATTCCCAGCGGCGCGGAGCAGATCCGCACCGGGGAGGTCGTCGACGTCGCCTTCCTCGCTCAGCGCGGCTGAGTCAGACGAGTGCGCCCTTTCGTGAACCTCCTGCGCGCGAACCCGCGGCATCCTGGGTGGCCCTTGGACGTGGGACCGCTGCGGGTCCCGGCGGGGTTGATCCGGTTGCGCGCGGTGCGGATGCGAGACGGCGCGCAATGGAGCCGGATCCGGTTGGCCGACCGCGCACACCTCGAGCCCTGGGAGCCCAGCGGGGAAGGCGATTGGACGGTCCGGCACGGCGTCGGCGCCTGGCCCGCACTGTGTTCCGGTCTGCGTGCGGAGGCCCGCAAAGGACGCATGCTGCCGTACGTGATCGAGCTCGATGGGCGGTTCTGCGGCCAGCTGACCATCGGCAACGTCACCCACGGGGCGTTGCGCTCGGCGTGGATCGGCTACTGGGTATCGAAATCGGTGACCGGCCGCGGGGTGGGGACCGGCGCGCTGGCGCTGGGGCTCGACCACTGCTTCGGCCCGGTCATGCTGCACCGGGTGGAAGCCACCGTGCGCCCGGAGAACGCCGCCAGCCGCGCCGTGCTGGCAAAGGTCGGCTTCCGCGAAGAGGGCCTATTGCGGCGCTACCTCGAAGTCGACCGGGCGTGGCGAGACCATCTGTTGGTGGCGATCACTGCCGAGGAGGTCTACGGATCGGTGACCTCGACTCTGGTTCGGGCCGGGCACGCCAGCTGGCCGTGATGAGCCGGTGAAACCGAAGCGTGATCCAAACGTTGCTGGTGTGACACGAGTGGCCTTTGGTGCTTGTAATGAGCAAATTACAGGTGTGTAATTGTGCTGGTCGCGTGGACCGATCGGAATCGAAGAGAGCAGGTCGTCATGCCAAGCATTCCCCAATCTTTATTGTGGATCTCGCTGGTGGTGCTGTGGCTGTTTGTGCTGGTTCCGATGCTGATCAGCAAACGCGACGCCGTGCGGCGCACCAGCGACGTCGCGTTGGCTACCCGGGTGCTGAACGGCGGCGCGGCTTCGCGTCTGCTCAGGCGTCAGGGTCCCGCCGCGGGACATCGCAGCGACCCTGACTGGAAGCCCGAGGAGACCGACCTCGACGGTGCTGACCAGGACGAACATCCCGAAGAGGAGCACGAGGCCGACGACCGACCCACGCACCCGGTCGTCGTGGAGTTCGCCGTGCCCGAGCAGACCGAGCCTGACTATCTCGACGTCGATGTGATCGAAGACTCGGGGGCGCTCCCGGCGGGAGCCAGCGAAGCCGAGACCGAGCCGGTGGCCGAGGCCGAAGAGGCCGAAACCGAGCCCCATGAGACCGAGCGTGACGACGAGTACGAGTACATCGAAGACTCGTCCGGGCTGGAGCCCGACGAGGACGACGACGATCTGGACGACGGGGCCGCGCCGCCGGTCGCCCCGGCCGCCTCGCGGCGGCGCCGATTCGACGAGAAGACCGCCGCCGCCGTCAGCGCCCGCAAGTACACGTTCCGCAAGCGCGTGCTGATGGCGATGGCGGTCGTGTTGGTCGGCTCGGCCACAGCAGCGTTCCAGGTGACGCAGACCGCCTGGTGGGTGTGCGGCAGCGCCACCTTCGTCACGGTGCTCTACCTGGCGTACCTGCGCCGGCAAACCCGGATCGAGGAGAAGGTGCGCCGCCGCCGGATGCACCGCATGGCGCGGGCGCGTCTGGGCGTGGAGAACGCCGCGGACCGCGAATACGACGTGGTGCCCTCGCGGCTGCGGCGCCCGGGCGCGGTGGTCCTCGAGATCGACGACGAGGACCCGATCTTCGAGCACCTCGACTACGACATTCCGGTGCGCGCCTTCGGCTGGCCCCGCGACCTGCCGCGGGCGGTCGGACAGTAACGTCCGCCAGCAGAACTGGTAGCCTGCTTAGCGTTCAGGGGCTATGGCGCAGTTGGTAGCGCGTCTCGTTCGCATCGAGAAGGTCAGGGGTTCGAATCCCCTTAGCTCCACTCTTAGTTCTACCTGCCACTCTTCGGACGCCTAAGGTTTCACGATCGAAACCCGGCGGACATCACGATGATTAGGACGCTGCGGTTCATGGATAACTGCTGTTATGCACGGTTGACAGGACCCCAAGAATTGGTCCACTTTTTTGCGAGAGTCGATTTTATTTGTGCGTGCAATGGCACCCTACCCAGCTCGTGGCTGGTCGGCGGGTTCAGTGTCCGGCGTCGAATTCGATGGGCAGAGTAGTGGGTCCGCTCAGTGCGGTCAGCGGTTTCCATGGGGCCGGACCGGTGCGGCGGGCGTTGGGCATGCGCCGTGTCATCACCGCCAGGGCTTCGGCCAACTCGAGGCGGGCGAGATGGGCACCGAGGCAGTAGTGCATGCCGCCGCCGAATGTCTGGATCGGTGGGGCGCCCTTGCGGCGAATGTCGAGACGGTCGGGGTCGTCGCAGACGGCGGGATCGCGGTTGGCCGCCCCAGTGTTGACGACGACTATTGTGCCGGCGGCGATTTTGACGCCGGCGACTTCGACATCCTCCATCGCGGCGCGCAACGTGACGAAGGTGATCGGCGAATGGCGGATGAGTTCCTCGACGGCATTGACTGCCAGCTCCGGATGCTGGCCCAGGAGATCCCATTGGTCGGGGTGATCGCACAGCACGTGTACCGCCGCACCCAACTGGAGGCGGGTGGTGTCGGTGCCTGCCAACAGCAGCGCGGCGACGAGCATGCGGAGTTCGTCGGCGCTGAGGCGCTCGCCGTCGTCTTCGGCGCGGATCAGCTCGGAGATCAGGTCGTCGGTCAATGCGTGCCGCCGGTGCGCGAGCATGTCGTCGATGTAGGTGTCGAGAGCATCCCAGGCGGTCAGGATCGCCGATGTTTCGTTGGCGGCATTCCAGCTGAAGGACTTCAAGATGTCATCTGTCCAGCTGGAGAACAGTTCCCAGTCGTCGGGTGGTGCGCCCAGTAGCGCGCAGATGACCGGGATCGGGTATTGGCGGGCAATGTCGGTGACCACGTCGCAGCGCCCGTGGGCGCTGTGGCGGTCAACCAGTCCCGTGATGATGTCGACGATCGTCGTGCGCAGCCGTGCCGTCGCTTTGGGTGTGAAGGCTTTGCTGACCAGTCGGCGTAGCCGGTGGTGTTCGTCCCCGTTGAGGCTGAGAATGTTGGCGGCGACGCGGTCCCAAAGCGGGCCAGAGGTGATGCCTTGCGCGGCAAGGAACATCCCTTGAGGCACCCGGAATCGCGGGTCGCGGAGCGCGGTGCGCGCGACATCGTAGGTCAGCAGCTCGGGCCCGTATGGCCCGATCGCGATCGGCGCCTTCTCGCGGGCCTGGCTGATGATTGCGTGGGCTTCGTCGGGGTGTTCAGCGTGTTCGTAGTTGATCGTCGGTAGTCCGGCATCGAAGACGCTCGGGCAGCTCGATCCGTCAGCGGTGACGGTCATGGTGGTCCTCCTCGGTCGGGTGTCCTCGACTCGACTGTGGGGCTTCCGGAGCGCCAGATCATCGGGGAGAACTCGTAACTGAACGGGCCCGGTCGATAGGCGCGGATCGGCTGGTGTGTTGCCCTACGTGGTTCCCCCGGGTCACGCGATGTTTCACCGAACCGGACCGCTCAGCGACGTCGAAGGTACGGGTTTTCACTGATGTTTGCGGCTCCCTGCCCCGAGATGCTGGCTAGCATGACCGAAACGGATCCACGCGCGGACATGCCGCCGGTGAACTGGAGTGAGTTGGGCGTGGGCGAGCTGCCAACCGGAACGGTGACGCTGCTGCTCGCCGATGTCGAGGGCTCGACGCGGTTGTGGGAGACCCAACCAGACGAGATGACGGCCGCCGTCGCACGCCTGGACCGCACGCTTACAGACCTGCTCGCCGCGCACGGCGGGGTGCGGCCGGTCGAGCAGGGTGAGGGCGACAGCTTCGTGGTCGCGTTCGCCCGCGCGACCGAGGCGGCCTCGTGCGCATTGGAGTTGCAGCGGGCGCCGCTGGCCCCGATCCGGTTGCGCATCGGTGTGCATACCGGCGAGGTGCAGTTGCGCGATGAAGGCAACTACGTCGGCCCGACGATCAACCGGACGGCGCGGCTGCGCGATCTCGCTCACGGCGGCCAGACGGTGCTCTCGGGTACCACCGAGGATTTGGTCGTCGATACGCTTCCGGCCGACGCATGGCTGACCGATCTTGGCAGGCACGAACTGCGCGGTGTCGCGCGTCCCGAACGGGTGGTCCAGCTGTGCCACCCTGATATCCGCAACGACTTCCCGCCGCTTCGGACGTCGAAACCCGTTGCCGCTGAGCATTTACCGGTGCAGCTCACCAGTTTTATCGGCCGCACCGAGGAGATCGACACCCTGCGGCAGATCGTCGTCGCCAACCGGCTGGTCACCTTGACCGGCGCCGGCGGTGCCGGTAAGACCCGTCTGGCCATACAGGTCGCGGGTCAGATGGCAGCCGATTTCGGTGACGGAGTGTGGTATGTCGACCTGGCGCCGATCACCGACCCCGACCTGGCGCCGGTCGCGATGGCAGGTGCCCTCGGCCTGGCGGAGCAGCCGAGCCGCTCCACAACAGAGACGCTCATCGGGTTCGTAAGAGGTCGTCGGATGCTGGTGCTGCTGGACAACTGTGAACACCTTCTGGATGCGAGTGCTGCGCTGATCACCGCGCTGCTGAGCGCCTGTCCGGGGTTGACGCTGCTGGCAACGAGTCGTGAGCCGATCGGGGTGGCCGGCGAGGTGACTTGGCGGGTGCCGTCCCTCTCTTTGGACGACGAGGCGATCGAGCTGTTCGTCGACCGAGCCCGCCGGGCGCGATCCGATTTCAATATCACCGACGACGACATCCACGCGGTGCGGGAGATCTGCCGTCGCCTCGACGGCATGCCGCTGGCCATCGAACTCGCCGCGGCCCGGGTGCGTGCGTTGACGCTCCACGAGATCGTCGACAGTTTGCACGACCGCTTCCGCTTGTTGACCGGTGGTTCCCGCACTTCGGTGCGTCGCCAACAGACACTGCATGCGTCGGTGGATTGGTCGCATGCGCTGCTGACCGAGCCCGAGCGAGTCTTGTTTCGCCGGCTTGCGCCGTTCATGGGTGGATTCGACCTCGCCGCCGCCCGTGCCGTCGCCGGCGGCACCGAGGTCGAGCGCTACCAGGTCCTCGACCAACTCACCCTGCTCGTGGACAAGTCGCTGGTGGTGGCCGACGACACGGGCGGCCGAATGCGGTACCGGCTACTTGAAACCGTGCGCCAGTACGCCTTGGAAAAGCTTGGCGAATCCGGTGAAGCCGATACCGTGCGGGCGCGTCACCGCGACCACTACGCCGCGATGGCTAGCCAGCTCGATGCCCCGGCGGCCAGCGACCACCAGCGGCGTGTCGACCAAGCTGAGAGCGAGATCGACAACCTGCGCTCGGCCTTCGCCTGGAGCCAGGAGAACTCAGACGTCGAGCGTGCGCTGCAGCTCGTGTCGTCACTGCAGCCGCTCTGGCTAGGGCGGGGCCGTATCCAGGAAGGACTGGCCTGGTACGACGCCATCCTCAGCGACGACACCGCGCACGGCATCGAGGTGGCGGCCGGGGTACGGGCGCGGGCGCTCGCCGACAAGGCCGCGCTCGCCACCCAGGTCGTCGCCGTCGACAGCCTCGATCAGGCCGAAGAAGCCCTGGCGATCGCGCGTGAAATTGGCGACCCGGCCCTGGTGGCCCGGGCGCTCACCGCCTGCGGAGGTAGCGCCGCCTACAACACCGAGGTGGCTTCGCGCTACCTCGCCGAGGCGAACGAACTGGCCCGGGGCCTCGGCGACCAAGGGATGTTGAGCGAGATCCTCGGCTTTCAGGCGTACGCCGCATTCATCGCGGGCGACCCGATCGCCGCGCGTGCGGCCGGTGAAGAAGGACGCGACCTCGCCGAGTCGATCGGTGACCGGCCGGCCGCGTTTCGCTGTCGCTGGAGCCTCGGTTTGGCACAGTGGATGCAGGGCGAGTTGGCCGGGGCCGTCGCACAGTTTCGCGACGCGGCTGCCGACGCCGAGACCAATCACGACGTGGTCGGGACGGCGGCAATGCTGTTCTGCCAGGGCATAGTGTTGGCGTACCACGGTGACACCAGTGCGGCGCGAGCCGCAGCCGACGCGGCGATCGACGCCGCAGCGGAGATCGGTGGGTTCATTGAGGCCGTTAGCTACGCGGCATTGGCTACGGCGAGCCTGGCCGCAGGTGATGTAGCGGCCGCGGCCGATGCGAGCGAGGCGGCCTCGCAGCGGTTGAGTGCCCAGCTGAGGGTGGTGAATATCAACCCAGTAGCGCAGGTTGCCCTTGCGCGTGGTGATCTGGTCGCGGCCCGCCGCTGGGCGGACGATGCCGTCTCGGTGATGAGGGGCTGGCACCTAGCGGTGGCGCTGACGACGCGTGCGCGGGTTGCGATCACACAAGGCGAGCCGGAGCAGGCCGATCGCGACGCCTACCGGGCGCTCGCGTGCGCCGCCGACGTCGAGGCGCATCTGGCTCTCCCCGAAACTGTCGAGTGCCTCGCAACGCTGGCCGGCGCCGCCGACAGTCACCAAGAAGCCGCGCGACTATTCGGCGCGGCGCAGGCCCTGCGGGAACGCATGGGTGCGGTCCGGTTCCAGATCTATGACGCCGGGCACGATGCCGCGGTCGCGACGCTTCGTAATGCATTGGGCGAAGCCGACTTCGAGTCTGCATGGGCCGAGGGCGCCGCGCTGTCCACCGGCGAAGCGATCGCCTACGCCCAACGCGGCCGTGGCGAGCGCAAACGCCCGGCCAGCGGCTGGGCATCGCTGACGCCAACCGAACTGGACGTCGTCCGGCTCGTCAGTGAGGGCTTGGGCAACAAGGACATCGCGACAAGGCTTTTCGTCTCACCACGCACCGTCGAAACCCACCTCACTCACGTCTACACCAAGCTTGGCCTGGCTTCGCGCGTCCAACTTGCCCAAG
>CAWFKY010000009.1:0-286163 GCA_963816495.1 uncultured Actinomycetota bacterium
TCAACCGAAGGGCAATCGCTATGGCAGCTCAGCCGGAACCGCCGCCAGCGGGTGGGCGCCAGCGCACGGGGCGGACCCCCGCCCGCCCGGGCAAGCTGAGCCGCGACAGCATCGTCGATGGCGCACTGACGTTTCTGGACCGGGAGGGCTGGGACTCGCTGACCATCAATGCGCTGGCGACGCAGCTGGGGACCAAGGGGCCGTCGCTGTACAACCATGTGGACAGCCTGGAGGACCTGCGTCGCGCCGTGCGGATCCGGGTGATCGACGACATCATCATGATGCTGAACCGGGTCGGTGAGGGGCGTGCGCGCGACGACGCGATCTTGGTCATGGCCGCTGCCTACCGCAGCTACGCGCATCACCATCCCGGCCGGTACTCGGCGTTCACCCGCATGCCGTTGGGCGGCGACGACCCGGAGTACGCGGCTGCGACCAGGGGCGCGGCGGCCCCGGTGATCGCGGTGTTGGCCGGCTACGGGCTCGGCGGCGAAGAGGCCTTCCACGCCGCGCTGGAGTTCTGGTCGGCGATGCACGGGTTTGTGTTGCTGGAGATGACCGGCGTCATGGACGATATCGACACCGACGTGGTGTTCTCCGAAATGGTGCTGCGCCTGGCAGCCAGCTTGGACAGGCGCACCGCCAAGTCCACCTGAGGCCCACGAAGTCGGCCACGGAACTCGCTTTGACCTGCCAGACCGCTGACGGGTATTGTAGTGGCTCGTGCCTGGCGGCTTGCGGCGCCTGACGTAAGGAAGCGGATGCCGGGCTAATTCGTATGTCCACGATGCAACGGCTAGGTGCGGTGCTAAGTGCGTGCGACACACCCGGCCGCGGGGTAGTGAACCTACTCCGAAGCGGGGCAAAACTGCAGTACAGAGACTTTTCACAGCGGTAACGAACACAACGAACATAGAAAGCCGGTAGATGCCAACGATTCAGCAGCTGGTCCGCAAGGGTCGCCGCGACAAGATCGCCAAGGTCAAGACCGCGGCCCTGAAGGGCAGCCCGCAGCGCCGTGGAGTGTGCACCCGCGTGTACACCACCACTCCGAAGAAGCCGAACTCGGCGCTTCGGAAGGTCGCGCGTGTGAAGCTGACGAGTCAGGTCGAGGTCACGGCATACATCCCTGGTGAGGGCCACAACCTGCAGGAGCACTCGATGGTGCTGGTGCGTGGCGGTCGGGTGAAGGACCTGCCGGGCGTGCGGTACAAGATCATCCGCGGTTCGCTCGACACCCAGGGTGTCAAGAACCGCAAGCAGGCTCGCAGCCGTTACGGCGCCAAGAAGGAGAAGAGCTAATGCCGCGCAAGGGACCCGCGCCCAAGCGTCCGTTGGTCAACGACCCCGTTTACGGTTCGCAGCTGGTCACCCAGCTGGTGAACAAAATTCTGCTCAAGGGGAAGAAATCGCTGGCCGAGCGCATTGTTTATGGAGCGCTCGAACAAGCCCGCGACAAGACCGGCACTGATCCCGTCATCACTCTCAAGCGGGCACTGGACAACGTCAAACCGGCCCTAGAGGTGCGCAGTCGCCGCGTCGGCGGTGCGACCTACCAGGTGCCCGTCGAGGTGCGTCCGGATCGATCCACCACGCTGGCCCTGCGCTGGCTGGTCAGCTTCTCGCGGCAGCGCCGGGAGAAGACCATGGTCGAGCGGCTGGCAAACGAGATCCTGGATGCCAGCAACGGCCTCGGGGCCTCCGTCAAGCGACGTGAGGACACCCACAAGATGGCCGAGGCAAACCGCGCATTCGCGCACTATCGCTGGTGATAGGCGCCGGCTGTACCTGCCGGGCGCGCAACCGATAGTGAACTGACAAGCAACGAAAGAGTGGGAAGACTTCTGTGGCACAGAAGGACGTGCTGACCGACCTTACGAAGGTCCGCAACATCGGCATCATGGCGCACATAGACGCCGGCAAGACCACGACGACCGAGCGCATCCTCTACTACACCGGTATCAGCTACAAGATCGGTGAGGTGCACGACGGCGCCGCCACCATGGACTGGATGGAGCAGGAGCAGGAACGCGGCATCACCATCACCTCCGCGGCGACCACCTGCTTCTGGAACGACAACCAGATCAACATTATTGACACGCCTGGCCATGTTGATTTCACCGTCGAGGTGGAGCGCAGTCTGCGCGTGCTCGACGGCGCCGTCGCGGTGTTCGACGGCAAAGAGGGTGTCGAGCCGCAGTCCGAGCAGGTTTGGCGCCAGGCCGACAAGTACGACGTGCCGCGGATCTGCTTCGTCAACAAGATGGACAAGATCGGCGCCGACTTCTACTTCTCCGTGCGGACCATGGAGGAGCGGCTGGGCGCCAACGTCATTCCGATCCAGTTGCCCGTCGGCTCCGAGGGCGACTTCGAGGGCGTCGTCGACCTGGTCGAGATGAACGCCAAGGTGTGGCGTGGCGAGACGAAGCTGGGTGAAACCTACGACACCATCGAGATCCCGGCCGAGCTGGCCGAGAAGGCCGACGAGTACCGCACCAAGCTGCTCGAGGCGGTCGCCGAGACCGACGAGGCACTGCTCGAGAAGTACTTCGGCGGCGAAGAACTGACCGTCGACGAGATCAAGGGCGCGATCCGCAAGCTGACCATCAGCTCGGAGGCGTACCCGGTCCTGTGCGGCAGCGCGTTCAAGAACAAGGGCGTGCAGCCCATGCTGGACGCGGTCATCGACTACCTGCCCTCGCCGCTGGACGTGCCGCCGGCGATCGGCCACGCGCCGGGCAAGGAGGACGTCGAGATCGTCCGCAAGCCCTCGACCGACGAGCCGTTCTCTGCGCTGGCGTTCAAGGTCGCCACGCACCCGTTCTTCGGCAAGCTCACCTACGTCCGGGTGTACTCGGGCAAGGTCGACTCCGGCAGCCAGGTCATCAACGCCACCAAGGGCAAGAAGGAGCGTCTGGGCAAGCTCTTCCAGATGCACTCCAACAAGGAAAACCCGGTCGAGACGGCCTCGGCGGGGCACATCTACGCGGTGATCGGCCTGAAGGACACCACCACCGGTGACACCCTGAGCGACCCGAACCACCAGATCGTGCTCGAGTCGATGACCTTCCCCGACCCGGTGATCGAGGTGGCGATCGAGCCCAAGACCAAGAGCGACCAGGAGAAGCTGAGCCTGTCGATCCAGAAGCTCGCCGAAGAGGACCCGACCTTCAAGGTGCACCAGGACGTCGAGACCGGCCAGACCGTGATCGGCGGCATGGGCGAGCTGCACCTGGACATCCTGGTGGACCGCATGCGCCGCGAGTTCAAGGTCGAGGCCAACGTCGGCAAGCCGCAGGTGGCCTACAAGGAGACCATCCGTCGCACGGTCGACAAGGTCGAGTACACGCACAAGAAACAGACCGGCGGTTCGGGTCAGTTCGCCAAGGTGCTCATCGCCCTCGAGCCTTTCCACGGCGAGGACGGCGCCACCTACGAGTTCGAGAGCAAAGTCACCGGTGGCCGCATCCCGCGCGAGTACATCCCGTCGGTGGATGCCGGCGCGCAGGACGCCATGCAGTACGGCGTGCTGGCCGGCTACCCGCTGGTGAACTTGAAGGTCACGTTGCTGGACGGCGCCTTCCACGAGGTCGACTCGTCCGAAATGGCGTTCAAGATCGCCGGTTCCATGGTGCTGAAAAAGGCTGCGCAGCAAGCGCAGCCGGTCATCCTGGAACCGATCATGGCCGTCGAAGTCACCACGCCCGAGGACTACATGGGTGATGTGATCGGCGACCTGAACTCTCGCCGTGGCCAGATTCAGGCCATGGAGGAGCGGGCTGGTGCGCGCGTCGTAAGGGCGCACGTTCCGCTGTCGGAGATGTTCGGCTACGTCGGCGACCTTCGGTCAAAGACTCAGGGCCGGGCGAACTACTCCATGGTGTTCGACAACTACGCCGAAGTGCCGGCACAGGTGTCGAAGGAGATCATCGCGAAGGCGACTGGAGAGTAAACCGAGGCGTACGCGTAAGCTGACGCGGTTAGCACGCGGCACAACAAGAAAACATCAACACTGCTTTTTCAAGCACCAACAAGTCCAGGAGGACACAGAAGTGGCGAAGGCGAAGTTCCAGCGGACCAAGCCGCACGTCAACATCGGGACCATCGGTCACGTTGACCACGGCAAGACCACACTGACCGCGGCTATCACCAAGGTGCTGCACGACAAGTACCCGGACCTGAACGAGTCGCGCGCGTTCGACCAGATCGACAACGCGCCCGAGGAGCGTCAGCGCGGTATCACGATCAACATCTCCCACGTGGAGTACCAGACCGAGAAGCGGCACTACGCGCACGTCGACGCCCCGGGTCACGCCGACTACATCAAGAACATGATCACCGGCGCGGCCCAGATGGACGGCGCGATCCTGGTGGTCGCGGCCACCGACGGCCCGATGCCGCAGACCCGCGAGCACGTGCTGCTCGCCCGTCAGGTCGGCGTGCCCTACATCCTGGTCGCGCTGAACAAGGCCGACGCCGTGGACGACGAGGAGCTGCTCGAGCTCGTCGAGATGGAGGTCCGCGAACTGCTGGCCGCCCAGGAGTTCGACGAGGACGCCCCGGTGGTGCGGGTCTCGGCGCTGAAGGCGCTCGAGGGCGACGCGAAGTGGGTCGAGTCGGTCGAGGAGCTGATGGACGCCGTCGACGAGTCGATCCCGGACCCGGTCCGCGAGACCGACAAGCCGTTCCTGATGCCCGTCGAGGACGTCTTCACCATCACCGGCCGTGGCACCGTTGTCACCGGTCGTGTGGAGCGCGGCGTGGTCAACGTGAACGAGGAAGTCGAGATCGTCGGCATCAAGCCCGACCACCACCAAGACCACCGTCACCGGTGTGGAGATGTTCCGCAAGCTGCTCGACCAGGGCCAGGCCGGCGACAACGTCGGTCTGCTGCTGCGTGGCATCAAGCGTGAGGACGTCGAGCGCGGCCAGGTTGTGATCAAGCCCGGCACCACCACGCCGCACACCGAGTTCGAGGGCCAGGTCTACATCCTGTCCAAGGACGAGGGCGGTCGGCACACGCCGTTCTTCAACAACTACCGTCCGCAGTTCTACTTCCGCACCACCGACGTGACCGGTGTGGTGACGCTGCCGGAGGGCACCGAGATGGTGATGCCCGGTGACAACACCAACATCTCGGTGAAGCTGATCCAGCCCGTCGCCATGGACGACGGTCTGCGCTTCGCGATCCGTGAGGGTGGCCGCACCGTCGGCGCCGGCCGGGTCGTCAAGATCATCAAGTAGGGCGCTTTATCTAGCGAAGCCCGGATCGCCGATTTCGGCGGTCCGGGCTTCGCTGCTGCGTGGGCCGAACCTTCCCGTCAGCCAACACCGGCGCTAGAACCGCCCCGTCGATTCTTAGGGGCCACGGCGGCGCCGGCGGTTCGGTGTTCGGCAAGCACGGCACCTTGGGCGCCATATTGCCTTAAGGCCGCCCGATATTTGTGATCGGTAGCGGCGCCGTCGGCGCTAGTCTGACTTCACCTTTTCGGGCCCATTTCGGGCAAAGTGAGGAGCACCCACGTGTTAGCGCGCTATCTGAAGGCCCAGTTAGTCGTTTTGATTTGCGGCGGCCTGGTCGGCCCGATCTTTGTCATCGTCTACTACGCGATGGGCGACTTCGCCTACGCGATCAAGTGGATGCTTTACGTCGGCATCCTCATCACCATCGCGGATGTGGTGATCGCGATCGGGCTGGCCAACTTCGGCAAGAATGCGGCCGCCAAAACCGCCGCGCTCGAGCAGCATGGGGTGCTGGCGCTCGCCCAAATCACCGGACTCACCGAGACGAACACCGAGATCAACGACCGTCGGGTGGTGAAGGTGAACCTGCACATCTCCGGACCGGGGATCGTGCCGTTCGACACTCAGGACCGGGTCATCGCCAGCATCCCTCGGCTGGGCAACCTCACCGCCCGCAAGCTCGTCGTGCTGGTCAACCCCACCACGCAGGAATACCAAATCGACTGGGAACGCAGCTCTTTGGTCAACGGGCTGGTGCCCGCGCAGTTCAGTGTGGCCGAGGACAACAGAACCTACGACCTCAGCGGGCAGGCCGGCCCGCTGATGGAGATCCTGCAGATCCTCAAGGCCAACAACGTTCCGTTCAACGGCACGGTGGACATTCGATCGAACCCGGGGCTGCGTCAGCAGATCCAGGCGGTGGTGCGCCGAGCGGGCGAGCAGCAGGCGCGCGCCGCCCAACCCGTCGCGCAGCCCGTCGCGCAACCCGTGGCTCAGCGGCTTCAGGAGCTGGAGACGCTGCGGGCCAGCGGAGCGTTGTCGGAGCAGGAATACAACACCAAGCGGGCCCAAATCATCGCCGACATCTGATCCGACGAGGCAACTAGAACACGTTTCAGTTTCGCTGCTAGCCTGTCAGTCGTGGCTGAGCAGACCGGATCATTGCAAGGACGCGTGGCATTCGTTACCGGCGCCGCCCGTGCCCAGGGACGCGCGCACGCGGTGCGGCTGGCGCGCGAAGGCGCCGACATCATCGCGCTCGATATCTGCGCGCGGGTGTCTGAGACTCTGACCTACTCGCCGGCCACCCCGGAAGACCTCAGCGAGACGGTCCGCTTGGTGGAAGCCGAGGGCCGCAAGATCCTGGCCCGCGAAGCCGACATTCGCGACGACGCGGCCGTCCGCCAAATTGTCGCCGACGGCGTCGAGCAGTTCGGCCGGCTGGACATCTTGGTGGCCAACGCCGGGGTGCTGGGCTGGGGCCGGGTCTGGGAGCTGACCGACGAGCAGTGGGACACCGTCATCGGGGTGAACCTGACCGGCACCTGGCGCACCCTGCGCGCAACTATCCCCGCGATGATCGAGGCCGGCAACGGCGGCTCCATCGTCATCGTCAGCTCGTCGGCAGGGGTCAAGGCGACCCCGGGCAACGGCCATTACGCGGCCAGCAAGTATCGGCCTCACCGCGCTGACCAACACGCTGGCGATCGAACTCGGCGAATACAACATCAAGGTCAACTCCATTCACCCCTACTCGATCGACACCCCGATGATCGAGCCAGAGGCAATGATGGAGATTTTCGCCAAGCATCCCCGCTTCGTGCACAGCTTCCCGCCAATGCCATTGCAGTACAAGGGATTCATGTCGGCCGACGAGGTGTCCGACGTGGTGGCATGGCTCGCCGGTGACGGTTCGGGCACCCTGTCGGGCACGCAGATCAACGTTGATAAGGGTGCCCTAAAGTACTGAGCGGCCCTCGTGCTATGAACTCCACGTGACAAATAGCGGAATCGTTATTGTGGGCGGGGGTCTGGCCGCCGCCAGGACCGCCGAGCAACTGCGGCGCTCCGAGTACACCGGGCCCGTCACCATCGTCAGCGACGAGGTGCACCTGCCGTACGACCGGCCGCCGCTCTCCAAGGAAGTGCTGCGCAAGGAGGTCGACGACACCGCCCTCAAGCCGCGCGAGTGGTACGACGAGAACAACATCACCCTGCGGCTGGGCTCGGCCGCCGCCCGCCTCGACACCGATGGGCAGACGGTGACCCTCGACGACGGCACGGCGCTGGCCTACGAAGAGCTCGTCATCGCGACCGGCCTGGTGCCACGTCGCATTCCCGCCCTGCCCGACCTGGAGGGCATCCGGGTACTGCGGTCCCTCGACGAAAGCCTGGCGCTGCGCGAACATGCATCGGCCGCGCGGCACGCCGTGATCGTCGGCGCCGGTTTCATCGGTTGCGAGGTCGCCGCCAGCCTGCGCGGCGTCGGGGTGGATGTCGTGTTGGTCGAGCCGCAACCGCAACCGCTGGCCGCCGTGCTCGGCGAACAGATCGGCGAACTGGTGGCGCGGCTGCATCGTGACGAGGGTGTCGACGTGCGCCTCGGCGTTGGCGTCACCGAGGTACGCGGAGAGCGGTCACGTCGACACGGTGGTGTTGACGGACGGCACGGAACTGCCCGCCGATCTGGTGGTGATCGGCATCGGCTCCCGCCCGGCGACCGAATGGCTGGACGGCAGCGGCATCGACGTCGACAACGGTGTGCTCTGCGACGAGGCCGGCCGCACCAGCGTGCCGAACGTCTGGGCGCTGGGCGATGTCGCCTCCTGGCGCGATCCGTTGGGACACCAAGCGCGCGTGGAACATTGGAGCAATGTCGCCGACCAGGCCCGTGTCGTGGTGCCGGCGATGCTGGGGCAGGAAGTGCCAGATGTCACGGTTGTGCCGTACTTCTGGAGTGACCAGTACGACGTGAAGATCCAGTGCCTGGGCGAGCCGCAGGCCACCGATATCGTCCATCTGGTCGAGGACGACGGACGCAAGTTCCTGGCGTATTACGAGCGCGACGGCGTGCTGGTCGGCGTGGTCGGCGGCGGGTTGCCCGGCAAGGTCATGAAAGTGCGGGCCAAAATCGCTGCCGGCGTACCGATTTCGGAGATGCTGGGCTGACCGCCTAGAGCTCGCCCAGATAGAAGCGCCCGCCCTGGTCGTCGGAGCATTCCGCACTGATGCCGAGGGCTGGCGGGTCGACTCCTGCAGCACGTCCCGCCGGCTTGGCGGACCCGCGCCACGGCCGCGCCGATGTCGGCCACCCGCCACATCGGCACGGTGACCGGATGGTCGTTGCCGCCGGCGACACCGGACATCGGGTGGACCGGTGTCACCTGCCAGCCGTCGGCCACGTGTCCGGGTTCGAAGGTCCATCCCAGCACGCGCCCGTAGAACTCGCGGAAGCCGGCCGAGTCCGTCACCTGGTAGGTGACATACGACAGCTCGCCGGGACCGGAGCCGTTCAGCTCTGGGCGCTTGTCGCGCGGCAGGCGGCTGATAAACCGCGAACGCCGCGCTCTGGGGGTCGGTGGCATCCAGCAGGACGCCGTAGTCGGTGTGGCGGATTTCGCCGGGGACACCGCCCGCCTCGGAGATCGCCGCGCGAGCGGCCTGCACATCGTCGACGGCGTAGCTGCAGAACAAGCTCGGCAAGCCGGTAGTGGCCGAAAGGCCAATCGGCAGCTCTGTATTGGTGACCCGATGCGCCGACCGGATCGAATGTCCAGCCCAGGACATGTCCGTAGAAGGCGGCTGCGCGGTCGGCGTCGGGTGTCCATATCGAAACGTATCCGATGTCGCCATGGCGGATGCTGACGGATGCGGCGACCGGGCCGGACGAACATCCAGCGGTGGCCGAACGGGTCGATGAGGGTCGCGTTGCGCGTCCCATAATTCTCGTAGACATCGCGCTCGATGGTCGCGCCGTGTTCGCGCGCCCGGTGCAGGGCCGCATCGGTGTCGTCGACATGCAGCATCAGGTGACCGAACCGCGCCCGGCGGCGGGAGCTTTCAGTACGTAGTTCCGGGTGTTCATCGGCCAGATAGAGGACACCATCGGCGATTGCAATTTCCGCGTGTCCAATCCGCCCGTCGCCGATCACGATTGGATCCGCGACAAGAGTCGCGTACAGGGCATCCGTGTACTAGACGATCGCCGCTCGCGCGTTGGCCACACTCAGATAGGGCAGCGCTGCCGGCCGCGGGGCGGTGGCGGTCGAATCCGGCAATGGCTTCCGCGGTACCACTCATGACTATTCCTTTCCGTGGTCCTTCCGGCATGGACAGCACAGCTTCCAGGCGTCGGCGCAGTCGTGCGGCGAACACCGGAACGGTTTGCACCGAAAGATTATCGGTGTGCAGCACGCTCAGTGGATCCCAACGGTCGCGCTGAGTCATGGCTAGCCCCCTTCCGGATACTGTTGCTAGAAGGCTCGCCGGGCGCGGACCAGCAGCGCCTCGGTGGCGTGCACGGACCGCCCGATCAACTCGGAGCATTCGCCGACCGAGCAGTCGTCCATGTAGCGCAGCACCAACACCGTGCGGTGCGGCTCGGTCAGCCGGGCGAGTACGGTCTCGGCGACGATCCGATCCAGCTCGGCTTCCCAGTCGTCGGCCCCCACGACCGGCTCTGGCAGCTCGGCGACCGGTGCGGTCAACCGATCGACGCCGGCGCCGATAGTGATCGGCCAGTTTGTGCCGTGCCACTCAGAGGAGCCAGGGCACCGCGATCGGCGGCGGATCGCTCGTGCGGGCGCCGTTGATCGCCGCCAGAAAGGTCTGCGACGTCAGGTCCTCGGCCGTCGCGCGATCAGCACAACGCCGGACGAAATACCCGTACACCACTGGAAGGGCCTCGTCGTATAGCGCTAGCAGCGCGCGCCGAGCGTCGGATTGGTGGTCCGCTTCGGCGCTCACACCCTTATCGTCGCCGTCGGGCGGTGAACTCCGACGGCCTCAAGAAATGAAACGCGAAAACTATTGCCAATTCACCGGCGGCCCGTGCGGATGGCATTCGCCCAGGACCCGCAGCTCGCCACCCGGCCAACTACGGGCGCGCGCCAGGAACTTGAGTGCGCCGTCGCCGTCGCGCGCGGGCTCCAGGGTCAGGTGCGCGAACGGCGAGGAGCCATCGGCTTGTGCGGCCAATGCGTCGATACCGTCGCGGATCGCGGCGCGTTCGTCGTCGGACAGGTACTGCCAGGTGATCGAATGCCACAGCACGGTCAGCGCACCGTCGGCAAGGGTCATGCCGGCGACCGCGTCGGCAGCCGTCACGCGGTGTAGCCGCGCCGGAACGGTGCGCGCCACCGCGATTGCGCCGCGCAGCCGCTCCAGCCGCGCGCTCTGGTCGGGCCACACGTAGCTCAGCACCGTCATTTCCCCGTCGGTGCCGGTGACGTCGATGGGTGCGATGTCGTATCCGTGCCGTTCGACGATGCGCACCGCACCGTCCGGCGGCAGCTCGCCGTGCCACGCGTCGTCGATCGTCACCGGCGAGTCGAGGGGTCCCCACTGGCCACCGGGATAGCCATAGCGGTAATGCTCCGCGCGCAGGTTCAGTCCGGCGCTCGTTCCGATCTCGAAAAGCCGCACCGGCAAATCGAATTGGCGAGCGAGAAACAGCAGCCCGCCGATCAGCACGGCCGACCGGCCCACCTCGTTGGTCTGCGGCGGCTGGTCCAGGGCGGCACGCAGATCGTCCATCCGGTCCCGCGCGGTGAGCACGATTTCGGGCCACGCGGCCGCCGCGTCCCAGGTTCCGCCGGTGCTGGGATAGAAGCGCCGCAACGTCGGTGCCCGCCCGTCGAGCGCCAACCGGTGCAGGCCCGCCGAGCAGTCGAAGCGGCACCGCTTGGCGCGCCGAGTCGTCTTCATGGCCGGACAGAATCGTCGCGAAGACACCGCCGGCTTCGACGTCTTTGGCCACGAGCTCGAACAGCTCGTCGTACATCGGGGAGCCGGAGGCACCGCAGAACTGTCCCTGCGACCGCAGCGTGTGCACCAGGTGATACATCAGCTTGGGGTGGAAATTTAGGGGAACGCTTTTTGACGGGTTGTCGGTGGTGCTGTTTAGGTTATCGATGTGGGCAGGTTTCGGTTGCTTCCGAGTGGTGAGCAGGTCGCAGTGTTGGTCGAGCATTGTCGATATGCTCGGTTTGTGTGGAATCTTGCGGTAGAGCAGCAGCGGCACTGGCAGCCAGGTCGCTAAGCGCCGGGCTACAACGAGCAATGTGCCCAATTGACGGCGGCAGCGCAGAATGCGGTTGGTTGGCAGCCGGGTCGCAGACGGTGCAGCAGCAGGCTTTGCGGGACTTCGCGAAGCGATGCGCAACTTTTTCACGCACGCACCGTCGCCAGACGTGGCGCAAGGCCGGTAAGCATGAAGGATTCCGACAGGTCGGGTTCAAACGCGCCACATCAAACGGCTCAACCGCCGCTACGGGCAGGTGTGGATACCTAAGGTGGGCTGGGTGCGCTTTCGCTGGACGCGCACCATCGCCGACACGTGAAGTCTTACGAGTACTCTTGACGCTCGGGGCGCGGCAGATCGCTTTAGCCGCCATCCCTGACCCATCGCAAGACCAGGTGACGGCGGCGTGGTGGGTGTCGACCGCGGCGTGCGGTCTCGGTCGCGCTGTCGAACGGGGAGCTGCTGCACGTTCCTGGCCTCGTGCCAGTGAAACAAGAAGACTTCGCAGATTGCAGCGGCGTTTGGCGCGGGAGTCAGCGCGGCTCGAAAAGGCGTGCACGAACGAAACTGGCGATTGAGGAGGTTGAGTGCTCGTGAAACGGGGCGGCGCCGTGACTGGGTGGAAAAGACCACCACAGATTTGGCGCGCCGGTTCGATACTATTAGTGTGGAGGACTTGAAGGTGCGCGCGATGACCCGCTCGGCGCGCGGTACTGGTGAACACCCGGGCAACCGCGTCGCACAGAAACGCAGCCTCAATCGCGAGATCAGCCGCCAAGGGTGGGGACTGCTGGTGGCGCGATTGAAGCACAAAGCCTCGGGGCGGGTTGAGTTCGTCCCGGCAGCGTATACGTGCAACGATGCTCGTATTGCGGCCATGTCGCGCCTGAAAACCGTAAGAGCCAAGCGGTTTTCCGGTGCGTCGCCTGCAGTGCGGGCCCGTGTAATGCCGACATGAATGCTGCACGCAACATCGCCGCCGGACGGGCGGTGACAGCACGGGGAGACCTCGGCGCTAGCCGGTCTGCGAATCGTGAACCTCAACTCAGTTCTCCTGCTGCATAAGGAAAGGGGTGGAATAGAAAGTCGGTGTTCATGCGTCCAGCTCGTTGAGCCCGGCGCCGACAACGTCGAACGCGTTCCCGAGCGCTTCGGGCAGCGTCACCGATTCGTCGCTCAGCCACTGCTCGTAGGCGCTCAACGCGACCCCGAGCATCGTCCACGCGACGGTCTGGGGGAGCGGGTCGCTCGTTTTGACGCCCAGCCGGGCGGCCACAAATCCGGCCATCACCTCTCGCCAGCCGGCATACATCGTCATCGAATAAGCTTGCAGCTCGGCGGTTTCCAGAATGATTCGCATCCGCTGGCGGTGCCTCACCGTCTCGCACTCGTCAAACGTGTTGAACGCCAGCAGCGCCGCGCGCAGCGCCTCGCCCGTCGCGACCCGCGGGTCGACGTTGTCGAGCAGTTCCTGCAGGTGCCCGAGATGGGCGTCGAAGTCGCCCCACAGGATGGCGTTCTTGGACGCGTAATAACGGAAAAGCGTGCGGCGCGCGATGCCGGCCGCATGCGCGACGTCGTCGACGCTCACATCGGTGAACCCGCGGGCGGTGAACAGCTCGAGGGCGACATCGGTGATGTGCGCCGGTGTCGTCGAGCGGCGCCTACCTACCCGAGACTGCGACGACATCCGACCCGCCCTTCCATTGCGGCACTCGATGCCATATTGTGTCCAGAACGATCCATCGTTGTCGAGTCCCAAAGAGAGGCAAATTCACATGGACCAGGAGAACCAGACCGAGACCGAGCTCGTCACCGAGACCTTGGTCGAAGAGGTGTCCATCGACGGCATGTGCGGGGTCTACTGACCGTGACCGCGCCCGCACGGGCTAGGTCGGTCGATTTCGACCCCGATCGTGGTTGGCGGCTGCACCCACAGGTGGCGGTTCGCCCGGAACCTTTCGGCGCGCTGCTCTATCACTTCGGCACCCGCAAGCTGTCCTTTCTGAAAAATCGCACCATCCTTACGGTGGTGCGATCGCTGGCCGATCATCCCGATGTCCGGTCGGCGTGCCGCGCCGCCGGCGTCGACGATTCCGAGCAGGGGCCTTACCTGCACGCGCTGGGCGCGCTGGCCGATTCCCACATGCTGGTGCCCCTAGAGATTGAGGGAGACTTAAGTGAGCGCCCCAACAGCGCCGGTACCCCGGCTGATCGAGCAGTTCGAGCGCGGCCTCGACGCGCCCATCTGCCTGACCTGGGAGCTGACCTACGCCTGCAATCTGGCTTGCGTGCACTGCCTTTCGTCGTCAGGCAAACGCGATCCCCGCGAGTTGTCCACCCGCCAATGCATGGACATCATCGACGAGCTGCAGCGCATGCAGGTGTTCTACGTCAACATCGGCGGCGGGGAACCCACAGTGCGCCCGGACTTTTGGGAGCTGGTGGACTATGCGACCGCGCACCAAGTCGGGGTGAAGTTCTCCACCAACGGTGTGCGGATCACCCCCGAGGTCGCCGCGCGGTTGGCGGCCAGTGACTACGTCGATGTCCAGATCTCACTCGACGGCGCTACCGCCGAGGTGAACGACGCCGTCCGCGGCGCAGGGTCTTTCGACATGGCGGTGCGCGCGCTGGAGAACCTCGCGGCTGCCGGTTTCCGGGATGCCAAGATCTCCGTCGTGGTCACCCGGCACAATGTCGGCCAGCTCGACGAATTCGCCGCCCTGGCAAGCCGTTACGGGGCGACCCTGCGGATCACCCGGCTGCGCCCGTCGGGCCGCGGTGCCGATGTGTGGGAAGAGTTGCACCCCACCGCCGACCAGCAAGTGCAGCTGTACGACTGGTTGGTCGCCAAGGGCGAGCGGGTGCTCACCGGCGACTCCTTCTTTCATCTGGCACCGCTCGGACAGTCCGGCGCGCTCGCGGGCCTGAACATGTGTGGCGCCGGACGGGTAGTGTGTCTGATCGACCCGGTGGGCGACGTGTACGCGTGCCCGTTCGCCATCCACGACCGCTTCCTGGCCGGAAATGTGTTGTCCGAGGGAGGGTTTGACAACGTCTGGAAGAACGCCCCGCTGTTTCGCGAGCTGCGCGAACCCCAGTCCGCGGGCGCCTGCTCCAGCTGCGGGCACTACGACAGCTGCCGGGGTGGCTGCATGGCGGCCAAGTTCTTCACCGGCCTGCCGCTTGACGGTCCCGATCCCGAATGCGTGCAAGGTCACGGCGCGCCGGCGTTGTTGCGCGAACGCCAGACACCGCGGCCGCGGGTCGACCACTCGCATGGCCGGCCCGTGCGTGAACCGGTACCGTTGACGCTAACTGTCAGACCGCCGGCGCACGCGCCGAGTCGCATGTGCAACGAAAGCCCGCTGTAGCCGTGGCCGACGAATGGTTCGAAACAGTTGCCATTGCGCAGCAACGCGCTAAACGGCGGCTGCCGAAATCGGTTTACTCCGCGCTAGTTGCCGCCAGTGAAAAGGGACTCACTGTCGCCGACAATGTCGAGGCATTCGGTGAACTCGGCTTTGCTCCTCATGTTGTTGGTGCGGTGGAAAAACGCGACCTGTCGACCACCGTTATGGGACAAGATATTTCGCTGCCGGTCATTATTTCGCCAACGGGCGTGCAGGCGGTCGATCCGGACGGCGAGGTCGCCGTCGCGCGCGCAGCGGCGGCGCGCGGGACCGCGATGGGTTTGTCCTCATTCGCCAGCAAGCCGATCGAAGAGGTGATCGCCGCCAACCCCAAGCTCTTCTTCCAGGTCTACTGGCTGGGTGGCCGCGACGCGATCGCCGAGCGCGTCGAACGGGCCCGTCAGGCCGGCGCCGTCGGATTGATCGTCACCACCGACTGGAGCTTCTCGCACGGCCGCGACTGGGGCAGCCCCAAGATCCCGGAGCAGATGAACCTGCGGACCATCCTGCGGTTGTCCCCGGAGGCGGTCTTCAAACCACGCTGGCTGTGGAAGTACGGCAAGACGCTGCGCCCACCGGACCTGCGAGTGCCGAACCAGGGCCGCCGCGGCGAACCTGGCCCGCCCTTCTTCGCCGCCTACGGCGAGTGGATGGGCACACCGCCGCCGACCTGGGACGACATCGCCTGGCTCCGCGAACTATGGGGCGGACCCTTCATGCTCAAGGGCGTGATGCGGGTCGACGATGCCAAAAGAGCCGTGGATGCTGGTGTTTCGGCGATCTCGGTGTCCAACCACGGCGGCAACAACCTGGACGGCACCCCCGCGTCGATTCGGGCTCTGCCCGCGGTGGCGGCGGCGGTCGGCGACCAGATCGAGGTGTTGCTGGACGGCGGCATCCGGCGTGGTAGCGATGTGGTCAAGGCGGTGGCGCTGGGCGCGCGTGCGGTGATGATCGGCCGTGCGTACCTCTGGGGCCTCGCGGCGTGTGGGCAGTCCGGCGTCGAAAACGTCCTCGACATTTTGCGAGGCGGCATCGACTCGGCGCTGATGGGCCTCGGGCATGCCTCGGTCCACGACCTGGGCCCCGACGACATTTTGGTTCCGTCGGGGTTTGCCCGGGTCCTCGGTGAGCCGCCCGTCGAGAAGCGCTAGACACTTAAATCCAAAATCGTGGTACAGGCGTGGCAATCGTGGCGGACGAGCCAAATTTCAACTCGTCAATCGGCTAGCGATAAAAAAAACTAAATGGATGGTGCAACAATTGGTGCACACCAGGTGAATTCGTCCTACCATCGGCGAGTGCCCGTACGCGTCGAACTGGGGAATGCGACGTCAATCGAGCTATCCACCGTAAGGCCGTCACTGCTGGTCCCACTGGGCTCGACCGAGCAGCACGGCCCGCACTTGCCCCTGGACACCGACACCCGGATCGCGACGGCAGTCGCCCGCGGTGCGGGAGCCCGGCTCGCGAACGACTGGCTGGTGGCACCGGCCATCGCCTACGGAGCCAGCGGTGAGCACCAGGATTTCGCCGGCACGATCTCCATCGGCACCGAGGCCCTGACGCTGCTGCTGGTGGAGTACGGCAGGTCGGCGGCCTGCTGGGCCAACCGCCTGGTCTTCGTCAATGGTCACGGCGGCAACGCCGATGCGCTGACCCGAGCGGTGAGCCGGCTGCGTGCCGAGGGCCGCGACGTCGGGTGGTGCCCGTGCACAGCGGTCCGCGGCTCGATACCAACTCGAAACCAACCGATGCCCATGCGGGGCACACCGAAACATCGGTGTTGCTCCATATTTCGCCGGACGACGTCCTGACCGATCGGTGGCTCGCCGGCAACCGCGCGCCGCTGCGCGAACTGCTGCCCTCCCTGCGCCGCGGGGGAGTCGCGGCGGTGAGCCGGGTCGGCGTCTTAGGGGACCCGACGACCGCGACAGCGGTCGAGGGCGAACGCATCTTCGACGAGATGGTCGACGGCTGCGTGGATCGGGTCGCGCGGTGGTCGCCCCGTCCCGACGGGATGCTGACATGACCCGCGCTCGCGACGATGCAGAAGCGGCGCGGATGAGTTGTGATGTGGAGGAGCGGCGCCCATGACTCAGGTTCGACTGCCTGACGGGTTCGCCGTTCAGGTCGATCGCCGTGTGCGGGTGCTCGGCGACGGCTCGGCGCTGCTCGGCGGCTCACCCACCCGGCTGCTGAGGTTGGCTCCCGCCGCCCAGGACCTGCTGTCCGACGGCCGGCTGAAGGTGCGCGACGAGGTCAGTGCCCAACTGGCGCGCACGCTGCTGGACGCCACCGTGGCGCATCCCCGGCCCGCCGGCGGCCCGTCACACCGCGACGTGACCGTGGTCATTCCGGTGCGGGACAATACTTCCGGCGTGCGGCGTCTGGTGAGCTCGCTGCGCGGGCTGCGGGTCATCGTGGTGGATGACGGTTCGACCTGCCCCATCGAGCCGGAGGACTTCATCGGCGCGCACTGCGACATCGAAGTGCTGCGCCACCCGCGCAGCAAGGGCCCGGGGGCGGCGCGCAACACCGGTCTGGCCGCCTGCACCACCGACTTCGTCGCATTCCTCGACTCGGACGTCGCGCCCCGGCGGGGCTGGCTGGAGGCGCTACTCGGGCACTTCTGCGACCCGACCGTCGCACTCGTCGCCCCGCGCATCATCGGGCTGTCGCAAAGCGAAAATGCGGTCGCGCGCTACGAGGCGGTGCACTCGTCGCTGGACCTCGGTCAGCGAGAAGCGCCGGTACTGCCGCACAGCACGGTGTCCTACGTTCCCAGCGCCGCCATCATCTGCCGTAGGTCCGCCATTCATGAGGTCGGCGGCTTCGATGAGACCCTGCAGTCCGGCGAGGACGTCGACCTGTGCTGGCGGCTCATCGAAGCGGGCGCCCGACTGCGCTACGAGCCCATCGCGCTGGTCGCCCACGACCACCGCACCGAACTGCGGGACTGGATTGCGCGCAAGGCGTTTTACGGCGGGTCGGCGGCACCGCTGTCGGTGCGTCACCCGGACAAGACCGCCCCCGTGGTGATCTCCGGTTGGGCGCTGATGGTCTGGATCCTGATGGCGCTCGGGACGAGCATCGGTCAGCTGGCGTCGCTGGTGGTCGCCTTCCTGACCGGTCGCCGGATCGCCAGGGCCATGCGCAGCTCCGAGACTTCGTTACGCGATGTCGTCGAGGTCGCCACCCGCGGCCTGTGGTCGGCGGCGTTGCAGCTGGCATCCGCCATCTGCCGGCACTACTGGCCGCTGGCCTTGATCGCCGCCACCCTCTCGCGACATTGCCGACGGGTCGTGGTGGTGGCCGCGGTCCTCGACGGCGTGGTCGATTGGCTCAGCCGCAGGGATGCCACCGGTGACGATGCGGAACCGATCGGACTGCTGACCTACCTGCTGCTGAAGCGCGTCGATGACCTGGCCTACGGCATCGGCCTGTGGTGGGGCGTGGCGCGCGAACGGAACGCTCGCGCGCTCAAACCCCAGATTCGGACCTAGACCCCCGGCCGTCGTCTTGAGCACCAGCGTCTCGCACAGCGATGTGCTTGTCGTCGGTGCCGGCAGTGCTGGATCGGTTGTTGCCGAACGCCTTTCCGCCGATTCCGGCCGCACCGTGACCGTCCTCGAGACCGGACCCGGGCTCACCGACCCCGAGCTGCTGGCACAGACCGCCAACGGATTGCAGCTTCCGATCGGCGCGGGCAGCCCGCTCGTGCACCGGTACCTGACCAGGCTCACCGACCGGCCGGCACGCCAGCTGCCCATCGTGCGTGGTGCCACGATCGGTGGCTCCGGTGCCGTCAATGGCGGCTACTTCTGCCGCGGGCTGCCCAGCGACTTCGATGGCTTCGGCGTGCCCGGCTGGGCGTGGTCCGACGTCTTGGACCACTTCCGGGCCATCGAGACAGACCTGGATTTCGACACCCCCGCCCACGGCGACAGCGGTCCCATCCCGGTGCGCCGCACGCCGGACATGACGGGCAGCACCGAGACCTTTCTCACCGCTGCCCAGCAGGCGGGGTTTCCGTGGATCGTCGACCTCAACGACGCCGGTCCCGAGATGACGTCGGGGGTGGGTGCGGTCCCGCTCAACATCGTTGACGGCGTGCGTACCGGTGCCGGCGCCGGCTTCTTGATACCCGCGCTGGGACGGCCCAACCTGACGCTGCTGGCGCAGACGCGTGCGGTGCGCCTGCGTTTCTCCGCGGCAAGGGTAGTGGGAGTCGACGCGGCCGGCCCCGGAGGATTGGTGACGTTGACGGCCGATCGGATTGTGCTGTGCGCCGGGGCGATTCAGTCGGCACAGCTGCTGATGCTGTCCGGGGTCGGCGACGAGGCGATGCTCAAGGCCACCGGCGTTGACGTGGTTGCGCCGCTGCCGGTCGGGGCGGGGTGCAGTGATCACCCGGAATGGGTGCTGCCCACGAACTGGACGGTGGCGGTGGACCGGCCGGTGTTGGAGGTGGTGCTGACGACGTCGGACGGCATCGAAATTAGGCCATACACGGGCGGTTTCATAGCGATGACCGGCGACGGCACTGCGGGACATCGTGATTGGCCGCACATCGGGGTGGCGCTCATGCGGCCGCGATCGCGCGGACGCGTCACCCTGGTCTCGCCCGATCCGTCGGTGCCACCGCTGATCGAGCACCGTTACGACAGCGAGCCCGCCGACATCGCAGACCTGCGGCAGGGCAGCGAATTGGCCCGCGAACTATGCAGTGGGTCAACGCATATCGGTCCGAACGTGTGGGCGACGTCGCAGCACCTGTGTGGCAGCGCGCCGATGGGCGGCGATGACGATCCGCGAGCCGTCGTGGATCCCAGGTGTCGGGTCCGCGGCATCGAAAACCTCTGGGTGATAGACGGTTCCATCCTGCCGGTGATTCCCAGCCGCGGTCCGCACGCGACGATCGTGATGCTCGCGCACCGCGCGGCGCAGTTTGTCTGCTGAAGTCGATTACTCCGCCGATGCCGCCAACGCGGGCGTCGTCGCCGGGTGTTCGTTGCTGTTGCCCGACGGCCCGGCCGCCGCCGGAGGTGCCACCGTCGGCGCCGCCGCCACCGAGGTGCCGTTCAGTGGCACGGGCGGCATCGCCGTGAGGGGAGAAAATGCCGGCGCTTCGGCCTCCACTGCCGCCACCGATGTGGTCGGCGACGCCGGCGCCCCCGATGCCAAAGGAACTTGCGATTCCACCGGCACCGCCGCTGCGGCCGTGCCGGACGGTATCAAGGCCGACGACCCACTCGGCGCGGCTGGCACCGCCGCCGCCGTGCCGGCCGGAACGAGCGCCGAGGGCACTGCCGACGCCGGTGCAACCGCGGTCATCGGCGGCGCCGGAGGAGTTGCCGGTGCCGAACCACCCGCCAGCCGCGCCGTGGCCAGTGGCGCCGAACCCGCGGTCGACGCCGCGCTGCCGGCCACCGGCTGCGCGGCGGTGAATGCCTGGGCAGGCGCGGTGCTCTCGGTCAGCAATCCCGAGCCGACGGTTTGCAGCGGCGTGGCGTTAGCCGCCTCGGCGAGGACGTACTGTTCGGCGCCGCCGCTCATGAGCTGCACGAACTGGGCGTGAAAGGCTTGTGCCGCGGCGCTGATCGCCTGATAGGCCTGGGCGTGTGCGCCGAACAGCGCCGCGATGCTCGCCGACACCTCGTCGGCCCCTGCCGGCAAAACGCTTGAAACCGGGCCCAACGCTGCGAAATTGGCGTCGCTGAGCGCGGAGCCGATATTCGACAGATCTGTCGCCGCGGCGGCCAGATACTCCGGCGCCGCGATCACGTATGACATCTGCGATCCCCCCCACAAAGTGCGGATATCGCTCGCTCCCCCGATGACGAACCCGCTGGGAGCCTAACCCGGTCGCGGGGTCCGCCGAGGGCTTTTCGCCAGACCGGGGGAGCGATTTCGAATCGTTCCCGGCGATTACCTGCGCGAGGTGAGGATCCGGCGCACCGAGCGCAGTTGCTGCCCGTCCGGCCCGGGCGCCCAGAGCCCGATCAGGACCGCCGCAAGGCCGACGATCACGGCCATCGTGATCGTCGAAGCGTGCATGGCCGTCAGGAACGCGGTCTTGCTGACTTCGGCCAGCTGGCGACCTTGTGGTCCCAGTTTGCCGGCCACCTCGACGGCCTTGGCCAACGAATCGGCCGCGGGACGGCGGACGGGCTCCGGAAAGTTCGCCAGCCTGGGCGCGAGCTCGTGGGAATAGCGTCCGGCCAGGATTGACCCGGCCACGGCGATACCCAGCGCGCCGCCCATCTCTCGCGAGGTGTCGTTCACCGCGGAGGCGACGCCCTGCTTTTCGTCGGGGACCGCAGCCATGATCGCTGAAGTCGTCGGTGCCGTGCACATTCCGATGCCGGTTGCGAGTATCATTGTCGGCCAGGCGAATTCGACGTAGGTCGAATGCAGGTCTAAGCCATACATGCAGGCGAAACCGACCGCCATCAGCACCGTGCCGATGAACAGCACAAGTCGCAGGCCCAGCTTCGGCACGTACCAGAACGACAACGCCGAGAAGATCCCAAGCGGAACCATGAACGGGCCGAACGCAATTGCCGTCGTCAGCGGTGAGTAACCCATGATCTGCTGGACGTATTGCATGCCGACATAGAAGAACCCGAACGTCGCGCCGAACAGAATGACGATCGACGCCACCCCGGTCGCGAAACCCGGGTCGCCGAACAACCGCACGTCCAGAAGTGGCTGTCGCCGGCGAAATTCGACCACACCGAACACCGCGGCGATAACGGCTCCCGTGACCAGACCGCCCCAGACCAGCGGATCGCTCCAGCCGCGGTCGGGTGCCTCCAGGATCGCGGCGACCGCGATCGCGACCGCCGCGCCGATCAGCACCGCGCCCAGCCAATCGACCTCCGGAGCGGAGGTGTCGCGCGACGATGCCACCGTGCACCCCAGCGCGAAGATCACCAGCCCGGCGATGCCGAGTGACCAGAAGATCGCATGCCAGTCCCAAAAGCGAAGCAACAGGCCGGATCCGAGCATGCCCATGACGCCGCCGGAACCGGCAGTGCCGGCCCAGAGCCCGACGGCCTTCATGCGGTCTGCCTTCGGATAGGCCACGGTCAGCAGGGACAGCGTCGCGGGCATCACCAGCGCGGCGCCCACACCGGCCAAGGAGCGGCCCGCAATGATCTGTACCGGGCTGTGCAGCAATGCCGGTGCAACCGAGCCGAGCGCGAAGATCGCCAGACCCGCGAGTAACGCCCCCCGCCGGCCGTAGCGGTCACCGATCGCCCCGGCGGGCAGCAGCAGGCACGCCAGCGCCACGGTGTAGCCGTCGACGACCCAGGTCAGCTGCGCCTGCGTCGCCGAGGTGGCTACCGCGAGATCCGGCAGCGCCGTGTTCAGCGCCGTCATGGACGCGACCACGAGCCCGACGCCCATACAGGCCACCGCCAAGGTCCACGCTCGCGCGCGGGGGCTATCGCCGATGCTTACCGCATCAGTACGCTGGTCAAGCGGAATAATGGACTGCACCATGCCGATGCGCCTCCTCCCCCTGGGGGCGTATTGACTTTCAAGACTAATAGTCTTGTACATAGACGGCTAGTCTTGTTTTCAAACAGGGAGGTAGCTCACAATTACCGACGAGAGCACCGATCCCCGCCCGGCGCGGTCTAAAGCTCGTTTGCTGGAGGCGGCCGCCGCGCTGCTGAGCGCCGGAGGTCCGAGCGCGGTGACCGTCGATGCGGTCACCCGCGCCGCAAACGTGGCCAGGGCCACGCTGTATCGCCACTTCCCGAGCGGAAACGATTTGCTGGCCGCGGCGTTCAACAGCCTCCTACCACCCTCGCCGACGCCCCCGGACGAGGGCTCCTTGCGGGACCGGCTGGTGGCCGTCGTGCTGGCCCAGGCCGAGTCCATCGCCGAAGCGCCGGCGATGATGACCGCGATGGCCTGGTTGGCGCTCGGCCGCGATCTGGACGAGATGCCAGAGCCTCGGCACGCGGACGCCGGCGCCAGTCCGATCAGCACATTGCGCGAATGCATCGCCCAGCAGTACGCGGCGCCGTTCGATGTCATCTTCGACAGCCCGCAGGCCGCCGAGTTGGGCGAGGTCGACCGATCCCGGGCGATCGCGCTGTTGATCGGCCCGCTGGTGCTGGGCCGCCTGTCCACCTTGCCGGATTTCGACTACCGCGAATGTGCACACGCGGCCGTCGACGGTTTCCTATATGTCCAGCGCACCCACAACGTGGCAGCGAGCCCTGGCCGAATCAGCCAAATGCCAAGCGTCGGTTAGGTTTTCGACTCGCCCGGTCACGGTCCGACGGTGATGGGAAGCGTTGCCGTGGGGCTGGCGCCGATCGGCGCGTTGGTGCTGATGTTGGTCATCGTCACGTCCACGGCGGACGCACCCTGGTTGACGGTGAAATTCTGGTTCGGGTTGAGCTGCAGCTGAAGCTGGTAGGTGATGGTCTGCCCCTGAGCCAGTGTAAGCGGCGCCAGCAGCGGTTGGGCCAGGAAGTCCGTCCCCGTTCCTTCGGCGACATAGGGCACCGTCACCCAGGCATTGGTGTCGGAGCTTTGCAGCTGCATCGTCCCGACGGGCATCATCGCCGCGCCAGACGGATTGCATGAACAATGCCCCAGCGACACCACCACCCCGAGTTGGGCGATGCTGGCCGTCGTCGTGTTGACCAGCGTGACACTGAACGGCATCGGTGCCCCGCCGGGCCGGACCCCGGTGGGCCCCGGCGCGGAAATGGTGACGTCGATGCCGCCCGCCGAGCCCTTCGCAGTGGCCTGCGGCGCGGGCGAGGAAGACGTGGTCGCCGAGGAGCTCGACGGTGACGCGGTTTGCGCCGTGGAGGCCCCGCTGGTGGCCGTCGTGGAGGAGGCCGGTGTGGTCGAACCCGTCGTCGTGCCGGGTTTCGCGCACCCGACCAGGGACACGGCCAGTGCCGCGCCGACCAACGTGACGGTCAGAGCTGAAGCTGTCTTCATGAAGTCCTCCCTATCACCCGCCGCTGCGGCGCTGCTCCGGCGTAAGCGTAGGCCTGTTGGGTGCTCCTGACACCAGGCCGCGACCGAATATCCGGGACATATCCGGGACCACTTTCCGGCGCTGACGAAACGACTTATGTTTGGCCGAATGACAACACACGTGTCGGTGGTGAAGTACGGATTGGCGATCGCCATCGCCGGGATCGTCACCGTGGCTGCGGCGGGGTGCTCGAAGAACACGTCCGGTACCGGCGCGTCCCCGACGACGAGTGCCACCTCAAGTCCAGCGGTACCCGCGGCGACCAGCACGGCAAGCACCAGTGCCGCCTCGGGGACCGCCAGCGCCCACTTCGTCGGCCACTGGCAACGCCACGCCTCGACGCTCGACATCACCCCGACGGCGGCCACCCTCTTCGCGGGCCTGGGCAACGGCCCGTGCAGCCGCGGAACGGCCGCCTGTTCGGAGATCGACACGTTGAGTGTGACGTCGGGTGATGACACCCACCTCACGCTCACCGTCAACGACGTCAAATACGGCCTGCAAGACGGCCAGAGGACCTCGGTGAACCCCAGCCCCGGCCCGTCGACGGCCGCGGGTGACTCGATCCAGCTGGTATTGGAGGCACCCGGCCTGCTGAAGCAGACAGTGGTGAAGGGCTTTCCCGGCTGGGAGGGCGATCTTTACTGGTGCGGGGCCGGCGTCAGCCCAAGTGATGGGGCGCGCTGCGGCGCATAGCGCCCGACGGCCTCTAGCTGCACCTCTACCTGCATGACAAGGATTCTTTAAGGATCCTCCTAGCGCCCTCTCTGAGCCTTTTCTCGATGCGCCAAGCCGCCCGAGAAAAGGAAACTCATGACCAGCACCCCCAACGCCAAGGCCGCCACCACGGCCCGCGTCGCCGGCTTCCTGGCCGTGCTCGCCGCCGGTGCAGCGTTGCTAGGCCTGTTCGCTGCCGCGGCCCACGCCGCCTTGAGCGCTTCGTCAGCCCAGGCCCATGCCGCCGGGATGCACCGCCCCGGCGCCGCACCGCACGTGCGTCACCAGCAGTCCGGCCTGCGCGCGGGCGCCGCCCGACACGGCCGGCCCGCTCACCAGTTGCGCGTCGACCGGGCGGACTGCCGCTCGACCGAACAGCGCCCTACGCACCGCAGCTCCCGGACCTATCTGGCCGCTCTGCGGCGGACCCACAAGGCCGCGGCTGGGCAGCGGGTGCAAGGTGTTCACCACGCTCACGCTGAACGTCCGCAAGGCCTCGGCTGGGTGCTCTGACCACAGCGGTTTGAGAACCGGCCAGAATTGTCGCCAGGAATTTGGCCGACACGATGATCTGAGGCATACTGTTCAGGTTGCCCAGCGCCAGGTTTACGCCTGGTTGGGCATACGACCAGCGCCCACACGGGCGCATCCGGTCTCATCCTTGGAGCGCGACCAATTTTGCCGCGGGACAAGGCTGCGTGCGGGTGACACACCCGAGCGCGGGGGCCGGTTGGACCACGACAGGTAAACAGCGGCGCAGTATCCGGCGCAACGCTCCATCGGCCCAGATTTGGGCGGGCCGATTCGCGCGCCGGAGGCACCAGGCCCGGATTCGGGCCTCAAGAACAGTGAGGGTAGGGAAAGCGTGGCGGGACAGAAGATCCGCATCAGGCTTAAGGCCTACGACCATGAGGCGATTGACGCCTCGGCGCGCAAGATCGTCGAGACCGTCGTCCGCACCGGTGCCAGCGTCGTAGGACCGGTGCCGCTGCCGACCGAAAAGAACGTGTACTGCGTCATTCGCTCCCCGCACAAGTACAAGGACTCGCGGGAGCACTTCGAGATGCGCACGCACAAGCGGTTGATCGACATCCTCGATCCCACGCCGAAGACCGTTGACGCCCTCATGCGTATCGATCTGCCGGCCAGCGTCGACGTGAACATCCAGTAGGAGATCCAGAACTCATGGCGAGAAAAGGCATTCTGGGCACCAAGCTGGGCATGACGCAGGTGTTCGACGAGAACAACAGAATTGTCCCGGTGACTGTGGTCAAGGCCGGCCCCAACGTGGTGACCCGCATCCGCACCCCGGAGCGCGACGGCTACAGCGCTGTGCAGCTGGCCTACGGCGAGATCAGCCCGCGCAAGGTCAATAAGCCGGTGACCGGTCAGTTCACCGCGGCCGGTGTCAACCCGCGCCGCCACGTGGCCGAGCTGCGTCTGGAAACCCCGGACGCGGCGGCCGAATACGAGGTCGGCCAGGAGCTGACCGCCGAGATCTTCGCCGACGGCAGCTACGTCGACGTGACCGGCACCTCCAAGGGCAAGGGCTTCGCCGGCGGCATGAAGCGGCACGGCTTCCGCGGGCAGGGCGCCGCCCACGGTGCCCAGGCGGTGCACCGCCGCCCGGGGTCCATTGGTGGATGCTCCACCCCCGGGCGGGTATTCAAGGGGACCCGGATGGCCGGCCGCATGGGCAACGACCGGGTGACCGCGCAGAACCTGTTGGTGCACAAGGTCGATGCCGAGAACGGCGTGCTGTTGATCAAGGGCGCGGTTCCCGGCCGCACCGGTGGACTCGTCATGGTCCGCAGCGCGATCAAGCGAGGTGACAACTAATGGCACTCAAGATTGACGTCAAGACGCCGGCCGGCAAGGTCGACGGCTCCATCGAGCTGCCGGCCGAATTGTTCGATGCCCCGGCCAATATCGCGCTGATGCACCAGGTGGTCGTCGCGCAGCGGGCCGCGGCCCGGCAGGGTACGCACGCGACCAAGACGCGCGGCCAGGTCAGTGGCGGCGGCCGGAAGCCGTACCGGCAGAAGGGGACTGGTCGCGCCCGACAGGGTTCGACGCGGGCCCCGCAGTTCACCGGCGGCGGCGTGGTGCACGGTCCCCAGCCGCGTGATTACTCCCAGCGCACACCCAAGAAGATGATCGCCGCGGCGTTGCGCGGGGCGTTGTCGGACCGGGCGCGCAACGGGCGCATCCACGCGATCACCGAGCTGGTGACGGGGCAAACCCCGTCGACCAAGAGCGCCAGGGAGTTTCTGGCCACGCTGACCGATCGCAAGCAGGTGTTGGTCGTCATCGGCCGCAGCGACGAGACCGGCGTGAAGAGCGTGCGCAACCTGCCCGGTGTGCACATCCTTTCGCCGGACCAGCTCAACACGTATGACGTGTTGCACGCCGACGACGTGGTGTTCAGCGTCGAAGCCCTCAACGCCTACATCGCGGCGAACACCAAGAGTTCCGAGGAGGTTTCGGCCTGATGGCGACCATCGCTGATCCCCGCGACATCATCCTGGCCCCGGTCATCTCGGAGAAGTCCTACGGGCTGCTCGACAACAACGTGTACACCTTCGTGGTGCACCCCGATTCGAACAAGACGCAGATCAAGATCGCTGTCGAGAAGATCTTCTCCGTCAAGGTCGAATCGGTGAACACCGCGAACCGGCAGGGCAAGCGCAAGCGCACCCGGACCGGATTCGGCAAGCGCAAGAACACCAAGCGCGCCATCGTGACGCTGGCGCCCGGCAGCAAGCCAATCGACCTGTTCGGAGCGCCGTCCTAGTCGGGCGCGAGAGAAGGATCTGATTAGACATGGCAATTCGCAAGTACAAGCCGACGACCCCCGGTCGCCGCGGTGCAAGCGTGTCCGACTTCGCCGAGATCACGCGGACGGAGCCGGAGAAGTCGTTGGTGCGCCCGCTGCACAGCAAGGGTGGGCGGAATGCGCACGGCCGCATCACCACCCGTCACCAGGGTGGTGGTCACAAGCGCGCCTACCGGGTGATCGACTTCCGTCGCAACGACAAGGACGGGGTCAACGCCAAGGTCGCGCACATCGAGTACGACCCGAACCGCACCGCCAACATCGCATTGCTCCACTTTCTTGACGGCGAGAAGCGCTACATCATTGCGCCGCAGGGTCTCTCGCAGGGCGATGTGGTGGAATCCGGCGCCAACGCCGACATCAAGCCGGGCAACAACCTGCCGTTGCGCAACATCCCGGCAGGTACCTTGATCCACGCCGTGGAGCTGCGGCCCGGCGGTGGTGCCAAGCTGGCGCGGTCGGCCGGGTCGAGCATCCAGCTGCTCGGCAAGGAGGGCACGTACGCGTCGCTGCGTATGCCCAGCGGTGAGATCCGCCGCGTCGACGTGCGCTGCCGCGCGACCGTCGGCGAGGTGGGCAATGCCGAACAGGCAAACATCAACTGGGGCAAGGCCGGCCGGATGCGGTGGAAGGGCAAGCGCCCGTCCGTCCGTGGTGTCGTGATGAACCCGGTGGACCACCCGCACGGCGGTGGCGAGGGCAAGACCTCCGGTGGACGTCACCCGGTCAGCCCATGGGGCCAGCCCGAGGGCCGCACCCGCCACCCGAACAAGCAGAGCAACAAGCTCATCGTCCGACGCCGGCGCACCGGCAAGAAGCACGGGCGCTAGAGGAAGTCAAGAGGAGTAGCCAATCATGCCTCGCAGCCTGAAGAAGGGCCCGTTCGTCGACGGCCATCTGCTCAAGAAGGTCGACGTGCAGAACGAGAAGAACAGCAAGCAGGTCATCAAGACCTGGTCGCGCCGGTCGACCATCATCCCGGACTTCATCGGCCACACCTTTGCCGTGCACGACGGACGCAAGCATGTCCCGGTGTTCGTCACCGAGTCGATGGTGGGTCACAAGCTTGGCGAGTTCGCGCCGACGCGCACCTTCAAGGGACACATCAAGGACGACCGGAAGGCCAAGCGGCGATGACGACCACTGAATTCCCGTCGGCGACCGCCGTAGCGCGGTTTGTCCGGGTGTCGCCAACCAAGGCGCGCCGGGTGATCAACCTGGTGCGTGGCAGGTCGGTGGCCGACGCCCTGGACATTCTGCGCTGGGCGCCGCAGGCCGCCAGTGAGCCGGTTGCCAAGGTGATCGCGAGCGCGGCAGCCAACGCGCAGAACAACGACGGGCTGGACCCGGCGACCCTGGTGGTGGCCACGGTTTACGCCGACGAGGGCCCCACCGCCAAACGCATCCGTCCGCGCGCCCAGGGCCGCGCCTTCCGGATCCGCCGGCGCACCAGCCACATCACCGTGATCGTGGAAAGCCGGCCCGCCAAGGATCAGCGGTCGGCGAAGTCGGCGAGGACTCGCCGCGCAGAGGGCAGCAAGGCCGCCGCCAAGGCGCCTGCGAAGAAGGCTGGGCCTACTGGCACCACGGCACCCGCCAAGAAAGCACCTGCCAAGAAGGCGGAGGCGAAGGCCCCGGCAAAGAAGGCAGCCGCAAAGAAGGCCCCCGAAAAACCTTCTGAGACTTCTGAAGCGAAGGGAGGCTCAGACTAGTGGGCCAGAAGATCAATCCGCACGGCTTCCGGCTGGGCATCACCACCGACTGGAAATCGCGGTGGTACGCCGACAAGCAGTACTCCGAGTACGTCAAGGAAGACGTCGCGATCCGTCGGTTGCTGAGCAGCGGCCTGGAGCGCGCGGGGATCGCAGACGTGGAGATCGAGCGCACCCGCGACCGGGTCCGTGTCGACATCCACACCGCGCGTCCCGGCATCGTCATCGGCCGCCGCGGCACCGAGGCCGACCGCATTCGGGCCGACCTGGAGAAGCTGACCAAAAAGCAGGTCCAGCTGAACATCCTCGAAGTCAAAAACCCGGAGTCGCAAGCACAATTGGTGGCCCAGGGTGTCGCCGAACAGCTGAGCAACCGGGTGGCGTTCCGCCGCGCGATGCGCAAGGCCATCCAGTCGGCGATGCGTCAGCCCAACGTCAAGGGCATCCGGGTGCAGTGCTCGGGCCGCCTTGGCGGCGCTGAGATGAGCCGGTCGGAGTTCTACCGCGAAGGTCGGGTTCCGCTGCACACGCTGCGCGCCGACATCGACTACGGCCTCTACGAGGCCAAGACCACCTTCGGCCGGATCGGCGTGAAGGTATGGATTTACAAGGGCGACATCGTCGGCGGCAAGCGCGAATTGACGGCCGCGGCCCCAGCGGGCGCCGAGCGTCCGCGCCGGGAGCGGCCGTCGGGCACCCGCCCGCGCCGCAGTGGTGCCTCGGGCACCACGGCGACCAGCACCGAAGCTGGACGGGCCGCGGGTAGCGAAGAAACCAGTGCGCCCGCTGCCGCCCCGGCCGCAGACGACGCGGCCACGCCTGCACTCGAACCGCAGAGCACGGAGAGCTGAATCATGTTGATTCCCCGCAAAGTCAAACACCGTAAGCAACACCATCCGCGCCAGCGCGGCATCGCCAGCGGTGGCACCCAGGTCACCTTCGGCGACTACGGAATTCAGGCCCTCGAGCACGCCTACGTCACGAACCGGCAGATCGAGTCCGCACGTATCGCCATCAACCGCCACATCAAGCGTGGCGGCAAGGTGTGGATCAACGTCTTCCCGGACCGTCCGCTGACCAAGAAGCCCGCGGAGACCAGGATGGGGTCGGGCAAGGGCTCGCCGGAATGGTGGGTGGTCAACGTCAAGCCCGGCCGGGTGCTGTTCGAGCTCAGTTACCCCAATGAGGAGACCGCCCGCGCCGCGCTCACCCGCGCGATCCACAAGTTGCCGATCAAGGCACGCATCGTTACCCGAGAGGAGCAGTTCTGATGGCAGTGGGAGTGTCCCCTGGCGAACTGCGCGAGCTCACCGACGAGGAGCTGGCCGAGCGGCTGCGCGAATCTAAGGAAGAGCTGTTCAACCTGCGCTTCCAGATGGCGACGGGCCAGCTGACCAACAACCGCCGGCTCCGCGTCGTCCGTCAGGAGATCGCACGGGTCTACACCGTGCTGCGGGAAAGAGAATTGGGCCTGGCGTCTGGTCCCGGCGGATCCGATGAGAAGGAATCGTGATGGCAGAAGCGACTACCGGCGAGAAAGCCGCCAAGGCGACGAAGGCAGCCCCCAAGAAGGCCGCATCCAAGGCCGCGGCGCCGAAGGCCGCCGCGCCCAAAGACAATGCGGCTAAAGGCCCCAAGCACACCCCGGCCACACCCAAGCCGCGCGGCCGGCGCAAGACGCGAATCGGCTATGTGGTGAGCGACAAGATGCAGAAAACCATCGTGGTCGAGCTGGAAGACCGTATGCGGCACCCGCTGTACGGCAAGATCATCCGGACCACCAAGAAGGTCAAGGCGCACGACGAGAACAGCGTTGCCGGCATCGGCGACCGCGTGTCGCTCATGGAAACGCGTCCGCTGTCGGCGACCAAACGCTGGCGGCTCGTAGAGATCCTCGAGAAGGCCAAGTAGTCTTTCCGCGAACCGCCACAAAAGCCCCGAACGCCCGGCCTGGGCGGCGTGTCGGGGCTTTTGTATATGCGCCCCATGAATCCTCAGCTGATACATACCTGGCGCGTGTAATGTCCTCGGACTGTCGGTAGGTCCACACGAGAGTGAGGCTGGCGGTAATGACGGGGTCGGCGGAATTTAACGGCAAGATCGAGCTGGACATTCGCGACTCGGAGCCCGACTGGGGTCCGTATGCGGCGCCGACCGCGCCGGAGAATTCGCCGAACGTTCTGTATTTGGTGTGGGATGACACCGGCATCGCGACCTGGGACTGCTTCGGCGGTCTGGTGGAGATGCCCGCCATGACGAGGATCGCCGACCGTGGCGTGCGGCTGTCGCAGTTTCACACCACCGCGCTGTGTTCGCCGACGCGGGCGTCGCTGCTGACCGGTCGCAACGCGACCACCGTGGGCATGGCCACCATCGAAGAGTTCACTGACGGTTTCCCCAACTGCAACGGACGCATTCCCGCCGACACCGCGCTGCTCTCCGAGGCGCTCAACGAACGCGGCTACAACACCTACTGCGTCGGCAAGTGGCACTTGACGCCGCTGGAAGAGTCCAGCATGGCGTCGACCAAGCGGCACTGGCCGACCTCCCGCGGCTTCGAACGCTTCTACGGATTCCTGGGCGGCGAGACCGACCAGTGGTACCCCGACCTGGTGTACGACAACCACCCGGTGAACCCGCCCGGGACACCCGAGGACGGCTACCACCTGTCGAAGGATCTCGCGGACAAGACCATCGAATTCATCCGCGACGCCAAGGTGATCGCGCCCGACAAGCCATGGTTCAGCTACGTGTGCCCCGGCGCCGGACACGCTCCGCATCACGTCTTCAAGGAATGGGCCGACAAGTACGCCGGCAAGTTCGACATGGGCTACGAGCGCTACCGCGAGATCGTGCTGGAAAAGCAGAAGGCGATGGGAATCGTCCCGCCCGACACCGAATTGTCGCCCATCAACCCCTATCTCGACGTCAAGGGACCCCAAGGCGAGCCATGGCCACTTCAGGACACGGTGCGGCCCTGGGGCTCCCTCAACGAGGAAGAAAAGAAGCTGTTCAGCCGGATGGCCGAGGTTTTCGCCGGGTTCCTCAGCTACACCGACGCCCAGATTGGCCGAATCCTGGACTACCTCGACGAATCCGGTCAGCTCGACAACACCATCATCGTGGTGATCTCCGACAACGGCGCCAGCGGTGAGGGCGGTCCGAACGGGTCGGTCAACGAGGGCAAATTTTTCAACGGGTACATCGACACCGTCGAGGAGAGCATGAAGGTCTTCGACCACCTCGGCGGGCCGGACACCTACAACCATTACCCGATCGGCTGGGCGATGGCTTTCAACGCGCCCTACAAGCTCTTCAAGCGCTACGCCTCGCACGAGGGCGGCATCGCCGATACGGCAATTATCTCCTGGCCCAACGGAATTGCCGCCCACGGCGAGGTCCGCGACAACTACGTCAACGTCAGCGACATCACCCCGACCGTTTACGACCTGCTGAACATGACCCCGCCGGAGACAGTCAAGGGCATTACGCAGAAGCCGCTGGATGGTGTGAGTTTCAAAGTGGCCCTTGGTGACCCGAACGCCGACACCGGAAAAACCACCCAGTTCTACACCATGCTGGGCACCCGCGGGATCTGGCATGAGGGCTGGTTCGCCAACACCGTGCACGCCGCCACACCGGCCGGCTGGTCGCATTTCGACGCCGACCGCTGGGAGCTCTACAACATCGCGCAAGACCGCAGCCAGTGCCACGACCTAGCCGCCGAGCAACCGGAGAAGCTCGAAGAGCTTAAGGCGCTGTGGTTTTCCGAGGCGGCCAAATACAACGGTCTACCGCTGGCGGACCTGAATCTGATGGAGACGTTGACGCGGGTCCGGCCTTACCTGGTCTCCGAACGCGACAGCTACATCTACTATCCCGATTGCGCCGACGTGGGAATCGGCGCCGCCGCCGAGCTTCGCGGCCGCTCGTTCGCGGTGGTCGCCGACGTGACGGTGGAGACCACCGGTGCCGAGGGAGTGCTGTTCAAGCAGGGCGGCGCGCACGGCGGGCACGTGCTGTTCATCCAGGACGGACGCCTGTACTACGTGTACAACTTCCTCGGTGAGCGCCAGCAGCTGGTGTCCTCGTCGGGCGCGGTGCCGCTGGGTAGGCACCTACTTGGCGCCCGTTATTCGCTGAAGGGAACCGTGCCCAACAGCCACACGCCGCTGGGTGACGTCGGCCTGTTCATCGACGACACCGAGGTCGGCACGCTCGCCGACGTGCAGGCGCACCCGGGCACGTTCGGGTTGGCCGGTGCGGGCATCACCGTCGGGCGCAACGGTGGTTCCGCCGTGTCCAGCCGCTACAAAGCGCCGTTCACGTTCACCGGCGGCACCATCGCGCAGGTTACCGTCGATCTGTCGGGTCGGCCCTATGTGGATGTGGAAAAGGAACTCGCGCTTGCCTTTTCGCGCGACTAACCTGACCCTGCTGTTCGCTGCGATGATCTGCCAGACGGTGGGCTGCGAGCAGACCACGGCCGGGACGGCAACGCCGTCCGGTCGGACAGCGACGACCTCTGCGTCGGTGTCCGGAACCCCATCATTCCCCGACCCGGCGGAGCCGGTGCCCGGTGTCGTGACGACGTTGCCGGATCACATCCCGCCCAACGCACTCGCGTGCTTCCCATCGCCGACGGCCAACGGTCGGATGACCGTGGCCGCGGTATCCGATCCGGTGGCGCCCAGGCTCACCGTGAGCCAGCCGGACGGCTGGGGCTCGGCTGCGGGGACAGGGGATCGGGCCTTGACGCTGACCGGTCCCGACGGCATGTCCGGCGCGGTGACGATCGCTGCGACCGACCTCGAGCCCGGCGGGTCCTTCTTGAAATATGCCGTCGACATGAGGGATTCGCGGCCGGGGGTGAAATTCACCGGGACGGCGGCTCAGTTCTGCGGTTATAGCAGCCAACAGCTCACCGGCACATTTCAAGGGCCCTCGGGCACTGTCGACTTCGCCGATCGCCTGACCCACATTTGGACCAACACCAAGAAGTATCTGGTCACGATCCAATCGCAGGGGCCGGCGGGCGCGGCGGGATTTGCCGCCGCGGAATCCACGTTGATGCAGGAATTCACCGTCGTCATACCGTGAAAGCCCCAGCTTGAGCGCGATTTGCTGTTAACCTGACCCCCGTGCGGTTACTCCCACTGGTGCGGTGGTCCGATGGCCTGTGGCCTCCAACGGTTCGCGGTGGCGACCGATGACGGCGGGGACTCCCGCGCCGCCGCCACCGCCGCCGGCGCCAGCGCCTCAGACGGCACCGACGACTGCGCCGGTGAAGAACGGGTCGCACGGACGGCGTATCGCAGTCGGTCTCGGCATTCTGCTGACCGTCGTGGCTGTCTATGTCTTATCGCTGGTTGGGGTGCATCTGCTGGCCAAATCCGGCCCGAAGCTGCCCGCAGTGGATCTGAGCCAGTACCAGAAAGAGGACAGCATCATCCAGCTGCGCATCGAGAAGCTGGAGACTGTCGCTAACCGACTGTCGGTGAATGTGCTTGTCACCCCTCAGGACTCCTTGGTCGACCAATCCTCGAGCGTGTTGACCGCCGACGCGGCGGTGCGCCTATATCCCGAGACCGACCTCGGAGATCTGCAGTACCCCAAGGGAAAAGCGCCCTCGCAGGTGGCCACCACGATCGTGGCACACGGCGACGCGGGTAACTGGCCGTTCGACACCTACACCACCGATGAGATCTCCGGTGTCGTCTTCACCGGGGGCTACCACGACAGGGTATGGGCCCGCATGGAGGTCACCGGATCGTTGGACGGCTGGGACGTGAACGTCCGGCGCGTCCACGACGCCGACGACACCGCGAACCCGAACAGCCTCGACAACGTGATCATCACGCTGCACAGGTCGAAGGGACCGTTGATCCTCGACCTGGGAATCTGCCTGATCATGATCGCCTTGCCTGTGCTGGCGTTGTGGGTGGCCATTCCGATGTTGTTGGGCCGGACGACGTTCTTGCCACCGTTCGGCACCTGGTACGCAGCGATGCTGTTCGCCATCGTCCCGCTGCGCAACTTCCTCCCCGGCAGCCCGCCGATTGGCTCGTGGGTCGACCAGGCGGTGGTGCTGTGGGTGTTGATCGGGTTGGTCGTGGCGATGACGTTGTTCATCCTCGCCTGGTGGCGGTATCGGGATCGAAAACAGCCGAAAGCCAAGTGATACGGCGCGGCAAGCCGGCGCGGGCTCAAGTGATGGCGTCGACGGCGGTCGAGACGCGGGCCTGAAAGTCGGGCGACAGCGGGATGTAGCCGGCCCTGTTGAGGTCGATCTGGCCGGGGCCGATCGCCGTCTGCAGGAATGACTTGATCGCCTGGGTGTCCTCGGGATTGGGGTATTTGGAGCAAACGATCTCGTAGGTGGCCAACACGATCGGGTACACGTCGGGTTGGGCCGGGTTGTAGAACGACGAGAGATCGAGCACCAGGTTGTTGCCCTGCCCGGTGATCTTGGCGCCCTTGATGGTCTTGCCGACGGTGTCGGTGCCGATCCGCACCGGGCGCAGCGACCTGCGGCTCGCCGGGGTCTTGATCTCGGCGGCGTACAGCCCCTGCTCGAGCGCGAAAGACAACTCGTTGTAACTGATCGCGCCTTCGGTGGTTTTCACCAGCGCCGCCGTGCCCTTGTTGCCTTCCGCGCCGGTGCCGATGCCGCCGTTGAAGTTCTTGGCGACCCCCTCCGTCCACGCGCCGCCGGAGGCGGCCTGCAGGTAGGACTGGAAATTGTAGGTGGTGCCGGACGCGTCGCTGCGGTAGATGACTTTGATGTCCTCTGCCGGCATGGATGCGTTGAACGCGGTGAGGGCCGGGTCGTCCCAGCGCTTGATGGTGCCGTTGAAGATCTTGGCCAGCGTGGGTGCGTCCAGCACCAAGGAGTCGACGGCGGCAATGTTGTAGGTAATGGCCATCGGCCCGAACACCACGGGCAGATTCCAGGCGTCGGCCCCGCCGCATCGCTCTTTGGCGGCGGCGTACTGCTCCCCGGATAGCGGCGTGTCCGTTCCGCCGAAATCCGTTTTGCCAGTTAGGAATTCGCTGATCCCGCTGCCCGAGCCGTTGGCGGTGTAGTTGACCGACTGCCCGGGGCACACCTTCTTGTAGGCGTCGATGAACCGGGTCATGGCGTTGGCCTGCGCGGTGGATCCGCTGGCGACCAGGATCTGCTTGCCGCCGCAGTCCACCTTCACCCCACTGCTGTAGGACAGGGTCGCGTGGTCTTGGTTGCATGCCGAGAGTGCCAGCGCACTTGCGGCCAGCAGGCTCATCGCGACGCGTGAGCGTGAGTGCTGCACGTCGATTGCCTCCTTGAGAGCAACACCGATGAGACGAGCCCGGCTCGTCGACCGCGGTGGCGACGAGCATGGCGTCGCGGCGCACGCCCACGTCACCCTATTTCGGCTCAGGTCGACATTTTCAGCTAACCGACCAACCCGCAAACAAACATCAGATGAACGGGCCGTGGCTTCGGCCGGGCGGCGACCGTCCTACCCTGAAGTGGTGCTCACCGAGCTAATCGACCTGCCGGGCGGATCATTCCGCATGGGCTCGACGAGCTTCTACCCCGAAGAGGCGCCGATCCATACGGTGACCGTGGGTTCGTTCGCGGTGGAGCGGCACCCGGTGACCAACGCACAATTCGCCGAATTCGTCGCTGTCACAAGCTATGTGACGGTCGCCGAACAGCCGATCGACCCGGCGCTCTACCCGGGCGCCGACACGGGCGATCTGAGCCCGGGCGCCATGGTGTTCCGCCCCAGCACGGGCCCGGTCGACCTGCGTGATTGGCGGCAGTGGTGGGACTGGGTACCGGGCGCGAATTGGCGCCACCCGTTCGGGCCGGATGGCCCGGACAGCACCGATGCGGACCGGGTCGATCATCCCGTCGTGCAGGTGGCGTATCCCGACGCCGCGGCCTACGCGCGGTGGGCCGGACGAAGGCTGCCGACCGAGGCAGAGTGGGAATATGCGGCCCGCGCCGGCGGCGCCGGGACCTACTCGTGGGGCGAGGATGCGAAACCCGAGGGTCAGTTGATGGCCAACACCTGGCAGGGCAGGTTCCCCTACCGCAACGACGGTGCACTCGGCTGGGTGGGAACGTCGCCGGTTGGGACGTTTCCGCCCAACGGTTTCGGCTTGGTCGACATGATCGGCAACGTCTGGGAGTGGACGGCTACCGAGTTTTCCGCGCACCACCGGCTCGATCAGCCGCCGAAAGCCTGTTGCACACCGTCCGGACCCGCAGACCCCAGGGTCAGTCAGACGTTGAAAGGCGGTTCGCACTTGTGTGCGCCGGAATACTGCCACCGCTACCGTCCGGCAGCGCGCTCGCCGCAGTCGCAGGACACCGCCACCACACACATCGGCTTTCGTTGCGTAGCGAATTCGGTTTCAGGCCAATAGGTTAACGCTAGATGGCTAGAAGGTGGCTTAGGGCCAGCTCGCGCAAGGACAATATGATTTCGCAGCGCGGTCTGCGGGCGCAATAGCTAACATCTCACCCCGTGGTGCCTACCGTCCGGGCCGGCGGCTGCCGATGAGTGCTGACGCGCCGACGACCGTTGAGGCTCCGCCCACAGCAACTACAACGGCTCCGCCGCCACCGGCGGACGAGTCGCCTCCGGCGACCCCGCCGGCGCCGACGAAGAAGCGGAACAGACCGCGCATCGTCATCGGCGTGATCATTCTGATGGTCATCGTCAGCGTGTACGTTCTGTCGCTGCTCGGCGTCCACCAGCTACAGGAGGCCGAGGCCCCGCTGCCGCCGCTGGATTTGAGCCAGGGCGGCGGCGACGCGACCATCGTCCAGCTACGCGTCGAGGAGCTCAAGCCCACGGCGAATCGTCTGACGGTGAATGTGCTTGTCTATCCCGGGATTTCGACTTACGACAACCGCTACGACGTGCTGGCCACCGATGTCGGCGTGCGCCTGTACCCAACGAGCGACCTCGGCGACCTGCATTACCCGAAAGGGAAAGCGCCGGCACAACTCAGCACCACGATCGAGGCGCACGGTGACATCGGCAACTGGCCCTTCGACTCCTACAGCACCGAGCCCATCTCGGCCGATGCGTTCGTCGGGTCCGGCGACAACATCAAGAAGGTGCCGGCCCGCGTCGAAGTAACCGGAGAGTTGGACGGCTGGGACGTCAGCGTCCACCGGGTTCACGACCCTGCTGCGCTGCCGACCCAGCGCGGTTCCGACAACGGAAACGTGGTCATCACCTTCAAAAGGGCCAAGGGCCCGCTGATCTTCGACCTGGGCATCTGCATCGTCCTCATCGCCCTGCCCACCTTGGCGCTGTTGGTGGCCATCCCGATGGTGTTGGGCAGGCGGAAATTCCTGCCGCCGTTCGCGACGTGGTATGCCGCGAACCTGTTCGCCATCGTCCCGCTGCGCAACATCCTGCCGGGCGGCCCACCGTACGGCTCGTGGATCGACCAGGCCATCGTGCAGTGGGTGCTGATCGGGCTCATCACCGCGATGACCCTGTACATCATCGCTTGGATCCGGCAAGGGGACTGATTTTCGCCGCCGCTCGTATCGGCCTCGTTAATAGCTTGTAAGGGTGCTGTTCTGCACCGGGCCGGCAAACACGCTCGTTGCTAGCGTTTTGCTTCGTGTCACTGATCAGCGGCTCAGCCGCGGCTGCGGATAGTCGCCCTGCCGAGCTGAGGCCGGAGCTGCATTTGGCCGAGCCGGTGGTGGTGCCTATTCCGTCGGCCCCCGAGCAGCCGGCGCGCAAACCGAGACGACGACATCTCGTGCTTGATATCTCCATCATCGCCGGGGTCGTCATTGTCTACATCCTGTCGCTGCTCGGCTACCACTTGCTGGCCACCGCGCCGGGCCCGCTTCCCGAGCCGGTACTGAACACCGACGACGGCACCGTGGTTTTGGTGCGCTTCGAGCAGCTGCACACCGTGGCGAATCGCCTCGATGTGAAGGTGCTGGTGATGCCCGACAGTTCGATGATCGACAAACGTTTCAACGTGCTGAACACGGACACCTCGGTGCGGTTCTTTCCGCAGAACGACCTGGGGGATCTGCAGTACCCGGTAGGCAAGTTGCCGGCGCAGATGGCCACCACCATCGAGGCCCACGGCGACCCGGGCGATTGGCCATTCGACTCGTACAAGACCGACACCATCCAGGCGGACGTCCTCGTGGGCGCCAGCGATAATCGACAATACAAACCCGGCCGGGTCGAGGTGACGGGATCGCTGGAAGGCTGGGACATCGCCACCACCCGGGTTGCCCGCAACCCGGACGACCCCGACCGCCCGGACAACGTCATCATCACCCTGCATCGGGCCAAGGGGCCGCTGGTCTTCGACCTGGGTATCTGTCTGGTCCTCATCACGCTGCCTACGCTGGCGCTGTTCGTGGCCATTCAGATGCTGACCGGTCGCAGACAATTCCTGCCACCGTTTTCCACCTGGTACGCCGCAATGCTGTTCGCGGTGGTGCCGCTGCGAAATATCCTTCCCGGCAGCCCGCCGGCGGGTTCGTGGATCGACCAGGCCGTCGTGATCTGGGTATTGATCGGCCTGGCTTCGGCGCTGGTCCTCTATGTCGTCGCGTGGTACCGGCACTCCAGCTAAGGCCGGCCCCCTCGGCCCGTATTCACGGCCGGCGTCGCGATACTGCGAACAATTTCGCAGAGCAAACATAAGACCCACTGCCTGCGATAAAGACAAACCCGTCGCGGCGCCCTGCTGTTATTGGGATCGGTAGCCCGCAGCAAACGCAAGTATTTCGCAAACGGCCGGCGATAAATTATGGGCCGAGCAAGCGAAAGGGCCACCGTGAACATCACTCGCAACTCGATGCGGATCATCGCCGCGGCGCTGTTATCGGGAGGTTTGGGTCTGACCGGGTTCGAACTCGCCGCCGGCACCGCTCACGCCGCTCCGTGTTCCAACTACCCCGGCCAACCGGCGAGCTGCGCCCCGCCCGAGGGGCCCCCGGGGTGCTACAACTCGGGGATCTGCAGCCAGGAATGGTGTCCAAATATGGGCCCCATGCGGCGGATGCCCAACTGGGACATGAGTGTCTGCCACACCTACTACTTCGCGCCTAACTCGGGTCTCCCCGCCGAGATGATCCAAGGGCAGCCCCCCGGAGCGCTGGTTCCTCGTCAGGTCGTGCCCCATTGGCTCTGCCCTGGGCAGGGCGCGGGCGGTTGCTGACCCCGGCGGAACCGGCAGCACCCCGTTCGGCACAAATTTGGCGCTGAGCAGCTCTTCCCCTAGACTCTAGGGGTTGCCTTGGGCAGACCTCGGCTGATGCGTGCAAACGTCATTGGCCCCGCGTGCTCTTCGGTGACTGCTGCTTTAACAAGACCGCGCACGTCGGGTGCTCATTGAGCTGCTTTTCTCCTGCCGTGCACACGTGAACCAGGTCAGGAGATCTAGTGATTCAGCAGGAATCGCGGCTGAAGGTCGCCGACAACACCGGCGCCAAGGAGATCTTGTGCATCCGCGTGCTCGGCGGTTCGTCGCGACGTTACGCCGGCATCGGTGACGTCATCGTCGCCACCGTCAAGGACGCCATCCCCGGCGGCAACGTTAAGCGCGGCGACGTCGTCAAGGCCGTCGTGGTGCGCACCGTCAAGGAGCGCAGGCGTTCCGATGGCAGCTACATCAAGTTCGACGAGAACGCGGCGGTGATCATCAAGCCCGACAACGACCCCCGCGGGACCCGCATCTTCGGGCCGGTCGGCCGCGAACTGCGTGAGAAGCGATTCATGAAGATCATCTCGCTGGCCCCGGAGGTGTTGTAGATGAAGATCCACAAGGGCGACACCGTCTTGGTTATCGCCGGCAAAGATAAAGGCGCCAAAGGCAAGGTGCTGCAGGCCTACCCGACCCGCAATCGCGTGCTGGTCGAGGGCGTCAACCGGATCAAGAAGCACACCGCCGTGTCGACCACCCAGCGCGGAGCCCGCTCGGGCGGCATCGTCACCCAGGAAGCCCCGATCCACGTCTCCAACGTGATGGTCGTCGATTCGGATGGCAAGCCCACCCGAATCGGCTACCGGGTAGACGAGGAGACCGGCAAGCGGGTCCGTATCTCCAAGCGCAACGGCAAGGACATCTGATGAGTACCGCTGAGAAAGTTCAGCCGCGCCTGAAAGAGCGCTACCGCAACGAGATTCGCGACGCGCTGCACAAAGAGTTCGCCTACGGGAACGTCATGCAGATTCCCACCATCACCAAGGTCGTCGTCAACATGGGCGTCGGCGAGGCGGCCCGGGACGCCAAGCTGATCAACGGCGCGGTCAACGACCTGGCGCTGATCACCGGGCAGCGGCCGGAAATCCGCAAGGCGCGGGTTTCGATCGCGCAGTTCAAACTGCGCGAGGGCATGCCGATCGGTGTGCGGGTCACCTTGCGCGGCGACCGGATGTGGGAGTTCCTCGACCGCCTCACGTCCATCGCGCTGCCACGTATTCGCGACTTCCGCGGGCTTTCGCCCAAGCAATTCGACGGTGCCGGCAACTACACCTTTGGGCTGGCCGAGCAGTCGGTGTTCCACGAGATCGACGTGGACAAGGTCGACCGGGTCCGCGGCATGGACATCAACGTCGTCACCTCGGCGACGACCGACGACGAAGGACGAGCGCTGTTGCGGGCTCTCGGCTTTCCGTTCAAGGAGAACTGACTGAATGGCTAAGAAGGCATTGGTTAACAAGGCCGCACGCAAACCGAAGTTCGCGGTGCGCGGCTACACCCGCTGCAACAGGTGCGGCCGTCCGCGTGCGGTGTTCCGCAAGTTCGGGCTGTGCAGGATCTGCCTGCGCGAGATGGCGCATGCGGGTGAGTTGCCCGGTGTGCAGAAGAGCAGCTGGTAACGGGACACAGGACTAAACACTATGACGATGACGGACCCGATCGCGGACTTCTTGACACGTCTGCGCAACGCCAATTCGGCCTATCACGACGAGGTGAGCCTGCCGCACTCCAAGATCAAGGCGAACATCGCCCAGATCCTCAAGGCCGAGGGCTACATCACCGACTTCCACACCGAAGACGCTCGGGTGGGCAAGTCGCTGGTCGTTCAGCTCAAGTACGGGCCCAGCCGGGAGCGCAGCATTGCCGGCCTGAAGCGGGTGTCCAAGCCGGGTTTGCGGGTGTACGCGAAGTCCAGCAACCTGCCGCGGGTGCTCGGCGGCCTGGGTGTGGCGATCATCTCGACCTCCTCGGGCCTGCTCACCGACCGTCAGGCAGCCAGACAAGGCGTGGGCGGCGAAGTCCTCGCGTACGTGTGGTAGCGGGAGAGGCAGCGTAAATATGTCGCGCATTGGTAAGCAGCCGGTTCCGGTTCCCGCCGGAGTCGACGTAACGATTGAGGGCCAGAACGTCTCGGTGAAGGGGCCCAAGGGCACCCTGAGTTTGACGGTCGCCGAGCCGATCGTGGTGGCGCGCAACGACGATGGCGCCATCGTGGTCACCCGTCCCGATGACGAGCGGCGCAACCGCTCACTGCACGGTCTGTCGCGCACCCTGGTGTCCAACTTGGTCACCGGTGTCACCCAGGGCTACACCACCAACATGGAGATCTTCGGTGTCGGCTACCGCGTGCAGCTCAAGGGCTCCAACCTGGAGTTCGCACTCGGGTACAGCCACCCGGTGTTGATCGAGGCGCCCGAGGGCATCACGTTCGCCGTTCAGTCGCCGACGAAGTTCAGCGTCACCGGGATCGACAAGCAGAAGGTCGGCCAGATTTCGGCGAACATTCGCCGTCTGCGCCGCCCCGACCCGTACAAGGGCAAGGGCGTGCGTTACGAAGGCGAGCAGGTCCGCCGCAAGGTCGGAAAGACAGGTAAGTAGTCATGGCGCAATCAAAAGCTGACACTGGGACGCGAAAGCCGGTGGGGCGGAGCGTATCCGAGACTCGACGGATCTCCCGGCTGCGCAGGCACGCACGGCTGCGCAAGAAGGTCGCGGGCACCACGCAGCGGCCGCGGCTGGTGATCAACCGGTCCGCGCGGCACATCCACGTGCAACTGGTCAACGACGAAAACGGCACAACGGTGGCCGCCGCGTCGTCGATCGAGGCCGACGTGCGCGGCGTCGACGGCGACAAGAAAGCCCGCAGCGTGCGAGTCGGACAATTGATTGCCGAGCGCGCCAAGGCGGCCGGCATCGACACGGTGGTATTCGACCGTGGCGGCTACAGCTACGGGGGACGGATCGCGGCGCTGGCCGATGCCGCCCGCGAGAACGGATTGAAGTTCTGATGACACGCAAGACTGGAAGGACCGCATAATGTCGGAGCAGCCGGGCGGACCGCAGGCCGACTCCCGCGGTGACAGCCGTGACGGGCGCGATAGCCGTGATGGCCGCGATAACCGGGGCCGCCGCGACGGCGGCGGGCGGGGTGGTGGCCGCGATCGCGACGGCGAGAAGAGCAACTACCTCGAGAGGGTCGTCGCCATCAATCGTGTCTCCAAGGTGGTCAAGGGTGGTCGGCGGTTCAGCTTTACCGCGTTGGTCATCGTCGGCGACGGCAACGGCATGGTCGGTGTCGGCTATGGCAAGGCCAAGGAAGTCCCGGCCGCAATCGCCAAGGGCGTCGAAGAGGCGCGCAAGGGTTTCTTCCGGGTGCCGCTGATCGGCGGGACCATCACGCACCCGGTGCAGGGTGAGAAAGCCGCCGGTGTGGTGCTGCTGCGCCCCGCCAGCCCGGGTACCGGTGTGATCGCCGGTGGTGCGGTGCGCGCGGTGCTCGAATGCGCTGGGGTGCACGACATCCTGGCCAAATCGTTGGGCAGCGACAACGCGATCAACGTGGTGCACGCCACCGTGGCCGCCCTCAAGCTGCTGCAGCGTCCCGAGGAGGTGGCCGCCCGCCGGGGACTGCCGATCGAGGACGTGGCGCCGGCCTCGTTGTTGAAGGCGCGGCGGGAAAGTGACGCACTTGCCGCGGCCGCCGCGCGGGAGGGAACACCACAGCCATGAGCCAGCTCAAGATCACCCAGGTGCGCAGCACGATCGGCGCACGCTGGAAGCAGCGCGAGAGCCTGCGCACACTGGGCCTGCGGCGGATTCGCCATTCGGTGATCCGCGATGACAGCCCGCAGACCCGCGGGCTGATCGCGGTGGTACGTCACCTCGTCGAGGTGGAGTCGGCGCCCGAAGGGAAAACACAGTGACCATCAAGTTGCACGACCTGAAGCCGGCGCCCGGGTCGAAAACGGCTAAAACCCGCGTCGGTCGCGGTGAAGGCTCCAAGGGCAAGACCGCCGGCCGTGGCACCAAGGGCACCGGGGCGCGCAAGAACGTGCCGGTGCGGTTCGAGGGCGGGCAGATGCCGATCCACATGCGGCTGCCCAAGCTGAAGGGCTTTCGCAACCGGTTCCGCACCGAATACGAGGTGGTCAACGTCGGTGACATCAACCGGCTGTTCCCCGAGGGCGGTGCCATCGGCGTGGCCGACCTGGTGGCCAAGGGAGCCGTTCGCAAGAACTCTCTGGTCAAGGTCCTCGGCAACGGTGAGCTGACCGTCAAGGTCGACGTGACCGCTGACAAGTTCAGCGGCAGCGCGCGTGAAAAGATCACCGCCGCAGGCGGATCGGCGACGGAACTTTAGTACCGCGAGCAGACGCAAAAGCCCCCGACACGCCGAGCGTGCGGGGGCTTTTGCGTCTGCTCGCCGAGCTAACTCAGCTGTGGAATCACTCCTGCGGCAAGGCGTTCCATCTGTTCTCGGTTCTCTGGAACGTCGGCGCCGACGGGATTGAGTAGCACCATCTCGGCGCCGGCGGCGATCACCTCGCGCAACCCGCCGGCCACGTCGTCGGGTGTGCCGGACACGGGGACGGCATCGATGCCGGGCATCTTCCCGTAGATGCGCCCCAGCCCGGCGAGCACCCGTTCGCGGGCCTTGGCTGCATCGTCGTCGAGCATCAGATAGACCCGCTTGCCGATGGTGAAGTGGGCTGGGTCTTTACCCTGTTCGGCAAGCTCGCTGCGGACGATCTTGACGGCGCCGGCGAAGGCTTCGGTGGTCGACGAGCCTGCGCCCAGAAACGAGTCACCGTGGCGCACCGCCCTGGCCAGGGCTTTGGGAGCGAGGCCACCGAACCAGATCGGCGGGTGCGGTCGCTGCACCAGCTTGGGCTGGACCGGAAGGCCGTCGAAGTCGCGGAACCGGCCGTGGAACGTCACCCTGGGCTCGTCGGACCAAGCCGCCTTCATCAGCTGCAGGCCCTCGGTGAAGTAGCTGATGAACGTGTCCTTGTCGACGCCGAAGGCGGCGAACTGGCGGGCTCCGCCGCCCGGCGCGACCCCGACGTCCAACCGGCCGTGACTGAGCCGGTCGACGGTGGTGATCGCCGAGGCCAACTGCAGCGGCTCATGCAACGACGACACCAGTACCGCGACACCCAGACGCAGTCGCTCGGTGCAGGCGGCGCAGTAGGCGAGCAACTCCAGCGGAGCCAGTATCGGTCCCTGGCCGATGGTCTGCTCGATCAACCAACCGCCTTCGAAAGCGAGTTCCTCGGCGCGGCCAAGATACGCGCGCATCCCGGCGGCATCGAAGCCGTCATAGTCGAATTGGGGGATAGCGATGGAAAACCTCACCCATCACCGTACGGCTGCCGATCGGTAGGCTGGCCAACATGTTCGGTTACCTGCCTTCGCTGCCCGGTGTTGATGACATGCGTGACCTGGTCTACCGGGTCGATACCGCCCGCCACCACGGGATACCCAGCGGCTGCGTACTGGAATTGGACCTGCGGTCGGTGCCGCCGGAGACCACAAGTTTCGACCCCGTGACGATCGTCACCGGGGGCGGCCGGGCAATGGCGCTGCGCGACGCGGTCGCCGCGATCCACCGTGCAGCCGAGGATCCGCGGGTCGCCGGGTTGATTGCGCGCGTGCAGCTTGCGGCGTCGCCGGTGGGCGCCGTTCAAGAACTGCGCGACGCCATCGCGGCGTTCAGCGCCGTCAAGCCGTCACTGGCCTGGGCGGAAACCTATCCGGGGACGCTGTCCTACTACCTGGCTTCGGCATTCGGTGAAGTATGGATGCAACCCTCGGGAAGCGTCGGGCTCATCGGCTTCGCCAGCAGCGCCACCTTCCTGCGCGACGCGCTCGAGAAGGTGGGAATCGAAGCCCAGTTCACCGCGCGGGGCGAATACAAGTCGGCGGCAAACCTTTTCACTCAAGCGAGCTTCACCGAGGCTCACCGCGAGGCCGTCACCCGGATGCTGGAAAGCCTGCAGGACCAGGTGTGGCAGGCGGTCGCCGAATCACGCAACATCGACGCGGGCACGCTCGATGAGCTGGCCGACCGGGCACCGCTGCTGCGCGACGATGCCGTCCAATCCGGTCTGGTGGACCGCATCGGATTCCGCGACGAAGCGTTCGCTCGTATCGCGAAGCTGGTTGGCGCGGAGGATGTTTCCGACGACGCACACGAACCTGACGAACCAGACGAAGACGCCGCACCGCGGCTCTACCTGTCGCGCTATGCCGGAGCCGGCCAGTCGCGGTTTGCGCCGCCGATGCCGTCGATCCCCGGTCGCCGGTCCAAGCCGACGATCGCCGTGGTCACCGTCGAGGGTGCGATCGTCAATGGGCGTGGCGGACGGCAGCTCCTGCCGTTCGGGTCGTCGAACGCCGGTGCTGACACCATCGCGGCGGCACTGCGGGAGGTGACTGCCGACGATTCGGTGTCCGCGATCGTGCTGCGGGTGGACAGCCCCGGGGGTTCGGTCACCGCGTCGGAAACCATTTGGCGTGAGGTGAAAAGGGCCCGCGAACGGGGCAAGCCGGTGGTGGCGTCGATGGGTGCGATGGCGGCCTCCGGCGGCTACTACGTCTCGATGGACGCCGACGCGATCGTGGCCAACCCGGGCACCATCACCGGTTCGATCGGTGTGATGAGCGGCAAGCTGGTAGTTCGCGACCTCAAGACACGGCTGGGAGTCGGGTCAGATACCGTGCGCACCAACGCCAATGCCGATGTCTGGTCGGTTGACGAGCTGTTCACCCCGGCGCAGCAGGCGGACCGGGAAGCCGAGGCAGACCTGTTCTATGCCGATTTCGTGGAACGCGTCGCCGCGGGCCGTAACCTGAGTGCCGAAGCCGTGGATGCCGTTGCGCGCGGGCGGATCTGGACCGGGGCCGACGCCCTGGAGCGCGGTCTGGTCGACGAGCTCGGTGGGTTTCGGACCGCGGTGCGGCGAGCCAAAGTGCTGGCCGGCCTGGACCAGGACGCCGAGGTGCGGCTCGTCAGCTACCCCGGCTCGTCGTGGCTGGACCTGGTACGGCCCCGGGCGTCGTCACAACCGGCGGCCGCGTCGCTGCCGGATGCGGCGGCGGCACTGCTGGGCCGCACGGTGACCGCGATCCTCGAACACGTCGAGCAGAGTTTGAGCGGCGCCAGCGTGCTCTGGTTCGGGCAGTCGCGTTTCTAACCGCTCCTGCTAGCCGGTCCTAGTGCCGCTGATGAAGACGATGTCGCCCAGCGGGTCGTCGACTTCGGGGTCCGGCACCTCGATGCCGTTGCGCTTGAACAGCTCGGTGCGCGCCACACCCTCGACGTCCCAGCCCTTGGCGCGCAGATAGTCGACACCGTGGTTGCGCTCGCCGGGGTAAACCAGTGACGACATGTCGACGTCCACGCCGTGCTCGCGGAACACGCTTGCCATCTCTTGGACCCGGCTAGCATCGAAATCGATTATGCCGGGCGCGAATTCGGTTGCGATTGTGCTGCCCGGCACGCTCAGCTCGGTGATGTTGTCGAACAACCGGTCCTGCGCGTCGGGCGGCAGGTAGATCAGCAGGCCTTCCGCCAACCATGCGGTCGGCGCCGTCACATCGAGTCCGGCGGCTTTCAACGCCGTCGGCCAGTCCTGGCGCAGATCGATGGGGACGGTGCGCCGGGTCGCTGTGGGCTCCGCGCCGATACCGGCCAAAGTGGTTGTCTTGAAATCGATCACCTGCGGCTGATCAAGCTCGTACACCACCGTGCCCGCCGGCCACGGCAGTCGGTAGGCCCTCGAGTCCAGACCGGACGCCAGGATGACCGCTTGCCGCACGCCGTCGTTTGTGGCGCTGATGAAGTAATCATCGAAGTACTTGGTGCGCACCGCCATCCCGTCGATCATCGCCTGCAGGCGTTCGGGCGACGCGTTATCGATCATCGAGGTGTCGAGCTCACCGTCCAGCATCTTGGTGAAGAAATCCAAGCCGACCGCGCGCACCAGCGGCTCGGCGAACGGATCGCTGATCAAACCGCGGGGATCCCTCGTCGCCATGGCGCGCGCGGACGCGACGAACGTCGCGGTGGCGCCGACGCTGGACGCCAGATCCCAATTGTCGTCGTCAGTGCGTGACATGACTTCAGCTTATTTCAGAGCTGTTTGAGGGTCGCGTCGACGTAGCTCAATTCGCCGAACTCTGCCGCCATCCCATCCTCGGGATACTCGAACCCATTCTGGGCGTATAGGTCTCGGGCGGAATTGAGCGTCACCTGCCAGCCGTGGGAGGTCAGGTAATCGAGGACGACGTTACGCTCCCCGCCGTAGAAGAGGTCGGCCGCGTTGAGGTCCAGACCGAATCGCTGCCACCGCTCGGAGATGCGTTGTACCCGTTCCTCGGTAAGCAGGTTCGGGTCGGGGACGTGTTCGGTGGACAGCCGACTGCCCGGCGCGCTGAGCGCCGTGATGTTGTCGAAAAGTCGGTCCTGGGCCTCAGGCGGTAGGTAGGGCAGCAGGCCCTCGGCGCTCCATGCGGTCGGTTGCGTGACGTCGAAACCGCCCTTTCGCAGAGCCGCAGGCCAGTCGTTGCGCAGGTCGATGCTGATAGTGCGCCGCTCGGTAGTGGGGGCGGCGCCAAGGTCGGCCAGTGTATTGGTCTTGAACGCAATCACTTCCGGTTGGTCGATCTCGTACACCACCGTGCCCGCCGGCCATGGCAACCGGTATGCCCGGGTGTCCAGGCCGGAAGCCAGGATCACCGCCTGCCGCACACCGGCTTCGGTCGCGCCCGTGAAGAAGTTGTCGAAAAACCTGGTGCGAACCGCCATTTGCTCGGTCCTGGTCTTGCGGTTGAACACCGGGTCGTCTTCGAAGTCGAGCTCGCCGTCGATGATGCGGATGAAGGGGGCCAGCCCCACGGCGCGGACCAGCGGATCGGCCAGCGGGTCGTCGAGCAGCGCATTGGGTCCTTGCGAGGCCAAGGCGCGGGATGCGGCCACCATGGTGGCGGTCGCTCCCACGCTGTGCCCCGGTCCCCAGCTGTCTCCGTCGGTGCGTCCAGTCTCGGCAGGCATACGTCGATGCTCCTATCAGGCCTTCTCGGTCAGTGTGCCGCTGGTGTAACACATGTCGCCCATGCCGGCGCTTTCGGGGTCAAAGGGTGGAAGTCCGTTGGCCGCGAACAGATCAGCGACGCTGCTGCTGGTCAGTTGCCAGCCACGCTCGGAGAGGTAGGGCACCGCCTCGTTGCGCTCGCCGAGGTACACCAGGCCGGTCATGTCGAGATCGAATCCGTGCTCGCGCCAGCGCTCGGTGACGCTCCGCATGCGTTCCTTCATCTTTTCCTCGTCACCGGGTTGCAGGTTGCGCGCGCTTTCGGTGGCAATCCGGCTGCCCGGCGCGCTCAGTTCGGTGATGTTGTCCAGCAGGCGGTCCTGCGCCTCTGGCGGCAGGTAGCCGAGCAGACCTTCGGCGCTCCACGCGGCGGGCTGGGCCGGGTCGAATCCGGCGGCCCGCAGCGCGGCGGGCCAATCGTCACGCAGGTCGACGGCCACCGTGCGTCGGTAGGCGGTAGGCGTTACGCCCAGCTCGGCCATGGTGCGCGACTTGAACTCGATCACCTGCGGCTGGTCGATCTCATAGACCACGGTGCCGGCGGGCCAGGCCAGCCGGTAGGCGCGCGCATCCAGCCCCGAAGCGAGGATGACGGCCTGCTTGATCCCGGCGCCGGTGGCGTCAGTGAAGAACTCGTCGAAGAATTTGGTGCGGACCGCCATGTTGTCGGCCATCCGGGACATGGCCCCCGCTGATCCGGTCGCGCCGTCGTGAACGTCGTTCAATTCGGTTGGATCCAACTCGCCGCTGGCCAGCCGGGTAAGCAGGTCCACGCCAACCGCGCGCACCAACGGCTCGGCGAACGGGTCGTTGATCAGCGGTTTGTCGGTGCGGGTGGCCATCGCGCGGGCCGCCGCGACCATGGTCGCGGTCACCCCGACGCTGGACGCCAGGTCCCAGGTGTCCCCCTCGCAGCGGGTGGTGGACGTCATGTGATCCCCCTAAGCAGTGGCAATTACTTAGACAGTATAACGAGCTTTCAATCCAAAGAGTTCCCACAGCGCCACACCGCAGGGCAATCTAGAGCGATGGCGTACGCCGCGGCCGGGAAACGAGTGCTCATCACCGGTGCGTCGTCCGGGTTGGGCGCGGCCCTGGCCAGGCAGTTGGCCGCTCAGGGCGCGGTGGTGGGTCTAATCGCGCGTCGGCGCGATCGCCTCGATGAGGTGCTGGCCGACTGCCGGCGGGCGTCACCGGACTCCAAGCCGGCCTCGGCGATGTGGGTCGCCGATCTGGCCGACACCGCGGCCGTCGCTGAATTGGCGCGGCAAGCCTGGGACGGACTCGGCGGGGTTGACGTGCTGATCAACAACGCGGCGATCCCCAAGCGCCGGGTCGTCACCGAGTTGCAGCCCGATGAGGTCGAAGACGTCATGCGGGTCAACTTCTTCGCCCCGATGCGGCTCACGCTGGCCCTGCTGCCCCGGATGCTCGACCGCGGCTCCGGCATGATCGTCAACGTGTCCAGCGTCGGTGGGCGGCTCGGGATCATCCATGAAACCGCTTATTGCGCAAGCAAGTTCGCGCTATGTGGCTGGAGCGAAGCGATGGCGGTCGACCTGCACGGCAGCGGGGTCACGGTGAAGCTGATCGAACCGGGTCCGGTGGACACCGAGATCTGGGATCAGCCCGGCAGTGAGGAGCCCCTTTACCAGGGCCCCAAGGTGGCGGCCGAGGAAGTGGCCGACGGCGTCATCGCGGCTCTCGGCACCGACCGATTCGAGCACTATGTCCCCGACATGAAGGCGGTGGTTGACGTGAAGAATGCCGACATCGACACGTTCATCGCCGGCGTGGCCGGAATGGCACAACTTGGAGAAAACAGATGAAGGCGTTGGTCTACGGGGTAACCCCGGAACCCTTCGATGTTCCGGACAATGCGAATCTGCTCACCGAGAATCTGTCGCGCACCCCGACCGCGCTACGCGAGGTGCCCGATCCGCCACTGTTGCACCAGGATTGGGTGATCACCCGACCGCGGCTGACCGGCATCTGCGGATCGGACTCCAAGCAGATCCTGATGGACTTCGGCGAGGACGACGTCGACAACGCGATGGCCGCGTTCTGTTCGTTCCCGCAAGTCATGGGCCATGAGGTGGTGGCCGACGTCGTCGAGGTGGGACCGCAGGCGCACGGCCTCGATGTGGGGCAGCGGGTGGTGCTCAACCCGTGGCTGTCGTGTGCGCCCCGCGGCATCGATCCGGTCTGCCCGGCATGTGAAAACGGCGACTACACCCTGTGCTGGAGCTTCGCCGACGGCGACATCAAGCCCGGCATCCACACCGGGGTTTCGGCCGACGCGACCGGCGGATACGCCGAACTGATGCCGGCCCACGACAGCATGCTGTTTCCGGTGCCCGACTCGATTCCCGACGAGTTGGCCGTCTTCGCCGATCCGTTCTCGGTGTCGCTGCACGCGATCACCCGCCACCCGCCGCCGCGTTCGGGCCGGGTTCTGGTGTACGGGGCCGGCTCGCTGGGGCTGTGCGCGGTCGCGATCCTGCGGGCGCTGTACCCGGACGTGGAGGTGGCCGTCGTGGCGCGCTTCGACGCCCAGGCCAAGTTGGCCAAACAGTTCGGTGCCGCCAAAGTGCTTGCGCACGAGCCGCGCCTGGCCGTCATTGAGGAGATCGTCGCCTGGGGCGGTGGCCGGTTGCGCCAGCCGCTGCAGGGGTTGCCGATGGCCTACCCGGGGCCGATCGATGTCGTTTACGACACCATCGGCAAGCCGGAAACGTTCGAAGTGGGTGTCCGGGTCATGGCCGCCCGCGGAACCCTGGTCAAGGCCGGTGTCCACGCGCCCGGCCGGTGGGAGTGGAGCCCGCTGTACTTCAAGGAGATCAGCTGGGTCGGCTCCAACGCGTTCGGATTCGAGGAGGTCGAGGGGAAGCGCCAGCACGCGATCGCCCACTATCTCGACTTGGTCAAGGACGGCCGGGTAGACCTGCGGCCCATGCTGACCCACACCTTCCGGCTCGACCAGTGGCGCGATGCCTTCCTCGCGATCGCAAACCAGGGCGACACTGGCGCGGTGAAGGTGGCTTTCGATCAGCGTTAGGCGCTAGTCGGCATGTTGCGCACTCCGTGAATTGCGATATCGATGGCGCGGTCGACTGCAGCGCGTAGCTGTTCGGCGGTACCACCCTCCTGCAGACAAACGAGTGCGGCGGCGATCGCCGCACCCATGACTGAGCCGATGACGGCGGCAGCGGCCGCAGCGCCGAGCGTGTCGGAGTAAGCGTGGTCCAGCGCCCTGGCGAGTTGTGTTTCGGCCAGGAAGTAGCGGTGCAGCGTGGCCGCTTGAACGGCCGGCACCGACATGATCATGGGCAGTCGCACCGCCGCGAGACCACCGTCGACTTCCGCGGTGAGGGCGTCGGCGACCATCTGTTGCATCGCCGCCATAAGGACATCGGCTAGCTCGTCGTTCGGCGCGCGCCGCTCGATGAGGGCTACCGCGGCGTCGATCCGGCGAGACAGGTGAGGGAAAAGGACCTCGTCCTTGCTCGCGAAGTAGTTGAAGAAGGTTTTGGTGGAAACCCCTGCTGCGGCGGCGATTTCGGCGACCGTGGTCTGCTCGTAGCCCCTCTCCTCAAAAAGCCGCATGGCCGCGCTGATCAGCTCCTGCCTGGTCTGTTGCCGTTTGCGTTCTCGCAAACCCATTTCGTGGGCCGTCGTTGTCCCCTTCCGAATGATTTACATCTAGCGTAATATTACATCGAATGTAACCAAATCATGCCAACTCGGCGGAAAGGGCCCGTCATGCAGCGCTTCGAGAACGCGGTCGCGATTGTCACGGGCGGTGGAATGGGTTTGGGCGAGGCCCTGTGCGAGGAGCTGGGACGTCGGGGCTCGAAGGTCGTGGTCGCTGATATCGACGGCGATGCCGCGCGTGAGGTAGCAGGCCGCTTGGAGCAAAGCGGTGCCTCGGCACTTGCCGCGCGGGTCGATGTGGTCAACGAAGCCGAGGTGGCGCAATTGATCGAAAGCGCGGTGGCCAAGTATGGACGCATCGACTACATGATCAACAACGCGGGCATCGCGATTGGCGGGGATTCTCGTGACCTCTCGATGCAGCAGTGGCTGAAGGTGCTCGACGTCGACTTGCTGGGCGTCCTGTATGGGACGGTGCACGCCTACCGGGTCATGGCGTGCCAGGGCCATGGGCACATCGTCAACATCTCCTCGCTCAGTGGGTTGATCCCCCAGCCAGGCAACATCGCTTACTGCACGAGCAAGCATGGGATCGTGGGACTTTCGCTTTCGCTGCGTGCTGAGGGGACCGACCTCGGCGTAAAGGTAAGTGCGGCATGTCCCGGCGACATGAAGACGAAGATCTACGACAACATGGTCGTGGTCAATATGCCGCGCGAGCAGGTGGCGACATTAAGTCGGCGCACTCACTACTTGATGCCTCAGATGAGTGCTCAGGCCGCTGCCCGGGCGATCCTGCGCGGCGTTAGCCGTAATCGGCCGCTGATCGTGTTTCCCTTTGCGGTTCAAATAATCTGGCACGTGTATCGCCGGTTTCCCGGCTTGTTCTATCGGATCAACGTTCACCGCATGAGACTGTTTCGCGGGCTTCGCGCCGGTTGATCGCGATACTAGGCGGGACGTGCGGCGCGATAGTAGGTGAGCCGTCCCACCCAGCGGTGCTTCTGCGTGGCGACCTCGGTGCAGTCGAATCCCGCCGCGCGCAGCAGTCGAGGAATCGCGTCGCCGAGGTTCCCGGCAGCGTGGCGGCTGCGCAGGATGAACCGCGCCGCCAAGCCGTCGCCGGCGGTCATGTCGCCACCGATGTCGACCAGGTGCAGCGTTCCGCCGGGACGCAGGACCCGAAAGATCTCTTCCGCCGCAGCGGTTTTCGCATTGCCGTCGACGTGGTGCAGCATCATCGACGACAGCACTCTGTCGAATTCACCGTCGCCGTAGGGCAGCCGCTCGGCGTAGGCGCGCTCGAAACGGATTTCCTTCAGCTGGCCGGCTTTTCGCCGCGCGTTGTCAAGCGCTCGCGGATCGGGGTCGCATCCGATCGCCTCCAACTGAGGACGGCCGCGTTTCGCCCGAATGATGAGATTCCCAGTGCCGCAGCCGACTTCCAGAACCCGACGGCAGTCGGAGAGCTCCGCCTGCGCGATGACAGCCTCGTGGACCCTTTTCATGCCCAGCAGGCGTGACATCAGGTCGTAGCACGGCAGCAGCGCGTCGTGACCGGCGGCGGGCAGGTAATCATGTGGATGATGTTTTGTCACGTAATCCATGGTGAACCGATGTGTGTGCCTAAAAGTGGGTGATTATCGGCAAAAGTTGGACTATTTTGGGCGGTGTGATACGGCCAGCTCGGATGGTTCGGCAGCGCGCGGGGGTGCCGATCTATGAGTACCGCATCGATCCAGACACGCCTCCGGTGTCGGTGGTGCGCTCTGGGCCTGGGGATTTCGTCGAACGCGGTCGCCACATCCACGACTTTCCGGCACTTTGGTACCTTCCCGCCGCCGGCCTGGTCTACGTGGCGGCCGCGGGTCAGGTGCTCGACCCCGAGCGGCTGGAGAATCGCGAAGCCGGTGTCGCGGTGTTCTTCGATCCCGCCGCGCTCGGCGAGGACGCACGGTCGCCGTGGCCGGCATGGCGCGCGCACCCGCTGCTCTTTCCGTTCCTGCACGGACGCGCGGGTGGGGTGCTGAGGCTGGAGGTACCCGCGGCACGGCGACCATTGTGGGACAACACGATCCGCGCGATCGAGACAGAACTGACCGCGGGGGAGGAGGCGTATCGACAGGCCGTCCTGGCGCACCTGACGGTGCTGCTGATCGAGCTGGCGCGGCTGGCCCGCGACGTGGTGGCCGATCTGCGGCGCAGCGGCGAGCCGCTGCTGGCCGACGTGTTCGCGGTGATCGATGAACGGCACGGCCGGCCGCTGTCGCTGCGCGACGTGGCGCGCGAAGTCGGCATGACCCCGGGACATTTGACCACCGTCGTGCGCCGCCGCACCGGACGCACCGTTCAAGAGTGGATCATCGAACGCCGCATGACGGAGGCCCGCAGCCTGCTGGCCGACACGGATCTTCCGGTCGCTGAGGTAGCCAGGCGGGTGGGGGTGACCGATCCCGGTTATTTCAGCAGGCTCTTCAGCCGGGCGCACGGGGCCTCGCCCCGACAGTGGCGAGCTAGTCCAGGGCGCCGGGGGACCCGATGATAGGCAAGTCAATTGGGGTGATGACGCCCGGTTCCGCGTCGCACAGGAACGGTATGGCGTTGACCGCGGCGATGGCGGTGCTGTCCATCAACACGGTCATGACGTCGTCTCCGGGATTGCCGAACCGGATCACTGCGTCGACCCGGGGCGTGCCTTCGATCACCACACTGAAGCCCTTGGGGTCCGTCCATTGTGGATCGAGCGCGTCGTCGCTCATCGTCCAGCAGATGGCTAACTCAATGACGGGTCGCCCGTTTCGCCGACCGCGATAGGTGCGGCGCTGTCCCCCTGCCGTGCCGGCGGCGTACTGGACCCATCCGAGATCCAGATCCCGGGTCAGCACCGCGGGCTCGACGAATGCCTCCTTGGAATCGAGCGCGGTTCCCAGCATGGTGGCGATCATGTCCAGCGTCTCGAAGTAGCCGAGGCCGTATCGTTGCTGCGCCGGGTCGAGGTGTGTCACCGGTTCGCGGGGTGGCTTGCCGAATCCGAGCACCTTCCACACATCCTGTACGGGATAGGTTGTGCAGTCTAATGTTTCGACGAGCTTCACGCTGTGCACCCGCCGGCACGCGCCCGTGAGAAAGCCCGCGACGACGTTGGCGAACCCCGGCTCGAATCCGGTGCCCAGAAACGTCGCGCCTCCCTCACGTGCCGCCTCCTCGAGCAGCGGGAGCTCGACCGGGTGGTGGGTGCCGGTCACGAAATCTCCGGTGGTGACGACGTTGATGCCGGCGCGCAGCATCCGGAGCACCAGGTCGTAGTCGATGGCGCGGGGCATGTAGTTCACGCAATCGGGGCGCAGCTCGATCAACGCATCGACATCGTCGGTCGCGGTGATGCCGACGGCGGATTGGCCCGCGAGCACGCCCACGTCGCGGCCCACTTTGTCCGCACCGAAGGCGTGCACGCCCACCACGTCGAAGTGGTCACGATCGAGCAGGGCGCCCAGCGCCCGCGTGCCGATGTTGCCGGTCGACCACTGGACTACTCGGTAGCGCCGCATGTTGCCCTTCATAGCAGCAAATCGAACATTGTCAGCCGTTTGACGTTGTAATCGAACCTTGTTCTAATCAGAACACTGTTCCAATCCGAATTTTGTTCGAAAGCGGGAGGTGGAGTGGAGGCGGTGTCCAACGCGCCGGTGCTGCGCCACGGCGCACTGGATCGGGCGCATCTGACAAAGCACTTGTTGCAACTGGCGAAACGCGTGGGAGTCGGCCAGGTCACCATGCGTGAGCTGGCGGCAGAGGCGGGCACGGCGGCCTCGTCGGTGTACTACCACGTGCGTGACAAGGGCGAACTGCTCGATCTGCTGATCGAATCGGTTCTTGCACAGATCGAGGTACCGCAAGAGGGCGACTGGGAAACGCGTTTGACCGCGCTCTACATGGGTGCATGGCAGGTGCTGGCCGGCGTACCCGGCATCGCTGCTTTGCTGCAGGAGCATCCGCACACGACAGCGGCCACCGAGATGGAGCGCGCCTCACGCGGAATCCTGCGGGAATCTGGATTGGACGGCGTGCGGTTCGATGCGGCTCACGCCGCTTTGTACATCCACTTGCTGGGTTCCGTGCAGCTTGAGCACGCACACCGCGCCTGTGGGGCGGATGGCGGCCCGAGCGATTCCGTATTTGCCTATGGGCTGCGCTTGATCTTGGCGGGCTTGCGCAACGAACTCGAGCAGTGTCAAGGGGCATCATGACAGGCGTGACGATCGATCTCGCGGAGCCGGGGATCTGGGCTTCGCGATTTCCCGACGATTTGTTCGCCGAGTTGCGCGCTCGCGTACCCGTTTTCCATCAGCGACTCACAGCGGACGTCAAATCCACTGTGGGCCGGGAGTTTTGGGTGTGCACCAAGCACTCCGACGTCGCGCGAGTGCATCGCGATCACGAGTCTTTCACGGCAACCCGTGGACCGTTGATTCAGGACGTACCGATGTTCGATGCGTATCCGGCCCTCGTGAGTATGGATCCGCCGGATCACTCCGTTCGCCGCAAGGTCATCGCTCGGGCTTTCACGCCGCGGGCGGTGGCCAGGCTGGAAGACGGCATTCGAGATCGGGCGAAGGCGATGGCCAAGTCTCTACTTGAATCCGGGGGTGGCGAGTTCGTCGATCTGGCAGCGGGACTGCCGATCTCGGTGATTGGTGACATCGTAGGGATTCCCGACGCCGATCGCCCGCATGTATTCGGGTTGATCGACCGGGTGTTGAAGACCGCCGGCGCGCAGATGTCGATCCCCGACGGTGACGAGTTGGTGCCCTTTGTCGAATTGTTCGAGTATGCCAGCACGCTCACCGCTTACAAGCGCGAGCATCCCGTGGACGACATTTGGAGTGCGCTGTGTACCACGGAGATCACGGGAGAATCAGGGGAGAGCTTCTTGCTCCCCTCGAACGAGCTGGAAATATTCTTCTTCATTCTCGGATTGGCCGGGGCCGACACGACTCGAAATGCGCTGTGCGACGGTATGCGCGCGTTTGCAGCCAATCCGGATCAGATTGCGGTCTATCGATCTGATCCGGATTCAAGGCGCACCGCGGTCGAGGAGGTGATCCGCTATTCCACACCGATTATGTTTTGGGTGCGGGGAGCGGCCAAGGACGTGATGCTCGGCGACGCATTGATCCCCGAGGGGGCGCGAGTCGTGACGATGCTACGCTCGGCCAATCGCGACGAAGACGTCTTCGAGGATCCCTATCGGTTCAACATTGGCCGAGATCCCAACCCCCACCAGTCTTTTGGAGGCGGCGGTGCACACCACTGTTTGGGCGCAATGCTTGCGCGGGCGGAAGTTCGGGCCGCCCTGGACGAGATCTTGCTGAACGCTGGCGCCATCGAAGTCGGCGAGCCGGCGATGACGCTCCCCGATCTTTGCAACAACATGACAGTGTACGAATCACTCCCGGTGAGCTTCAGTCAGCGCTAGGCGAGCCCGGCAGTCATAGGGGTTCGATATCCAACCATTGGCCAACGTCGAATCGGTCCTCGATGGCGCGCAGCGTCGCGCCACCGTGGCCGGGATAGTGCGCGGGTATCACGGCGGCCTTCGCCTGCGCGGCCTCGGTGAATATGCGCCGCCGGGTCACCGCGGCGGCCTGGGCGTCCATGTCGAAAGCGCACGGTTCCCCGGGCAACCGTATTTGCAATGGGCTGTGGGTCAGATCGCCGACGAATACCGCCGGCTCGCCCGCCTCCAGCCACAGCACGCAGGAGCCCGGAGTGTGGCCGGATGCGGGTCGCAGTCGCAGCGATGGACTGATCTGGTAGTCGTCCGACCATTGGACGAGCTGGCCCGCGGCGGCGATGGGTAAGACGCTGTCGGCGAAGACGAGCTGATCGCCGCGCTGCTGAGCGGCTTCCTCGTCGTTCTTGGGTGATTGCCTTGCCGCCGTCCCGTCGGGCGCAAAATGGCGGTAATCGGGCGCGGGCAGCACATATCGCGCGTTGGGAAACGTCGGCACCCAGGTGTCCGCGAAATCACTGTCGAGCATGGTGTTCCAGCCGACGTGATCCGAGTGGATGTGGGTATTGATCACGACGTCCACCGCGGTTCGGTCGACGCCCGCTGACGCTAGCGCGGTCAGAAACCCGGTGTTCAGGTGATCCAAGGGTGGCATGTGCGGGCGCTGGCGGTCGTTGCCGACCCCGGTGTCGACGACCACGGTCAGACCGTCGACCTCGATGACCCAGCTCTGCACCGCGATGTGCCACTTATCGGTACCGGGGTCGAAGAAGTCCGGCACCAGCAGGTCGGTGTTGCCCTGCCATGCCGAAGGCGGCGTGTGGGGGAAAGACGTGGTGCTCAAGTCGAATTGGAATTCGACCACCCGCGCCACGTTCGCGCGACCAAGCTGGACCCGCTGCATCACTTACCTAGCGGCGAGTGTGAATAGAGCGACGCCGTCGCGGCGTGTCGCGTCGCACGGTTCACAGTCGGCGCCATCACTAGGTGTTTGCACGCAGGTAGCTGTAGACGCCGGCGAAGTTGCGGTTCACTTCGTCGGGAATGGCCACCGGGCCACCGAGAGCGCGTGCACCCCAAACGATTTGGGCGGTGCGCTCTACCAGTGCGGTGATGTGCATGACCTTGTCGGGGCGGGGCCCGACGGCGACCAGGCCATGGTTGGCGATCAAAGCGGCGCCGCGGCCTTCCAAGGCCTTGACCGCGTTGACCCCGACATCGGGTGTGCCGGATGCGGCGTACTCGGCGCACAGTACGTCCCCGCCGCAGTAGACGGCGAACTCGTCGATGCACGCGGGAATCGGCTGATGCGCGATGGCGAACATCGTCGCCCACACCGGGTGACTGTGGATGACGCTGCCGATGTCGTCGAACGCCTCGTAGCAGGCCAGGTGCAGCTTGGCCTCCGTCGACGGCATGCGCCCCTCTTTGGCTTGCAGCACACCGCCGTCCGGGTCGACCAGCACGAGATCCTCGAGCGCCATATCGGCGTAGTCGACCGACGACGGCGTGATGACGATGTTGCCGTCGGGGCGCCGCGCCGAGATGTTGCCGGCCGTGCCTTCGACCAGGCCGCGGCGCAGCATGTCCTTGGCCGCCGCCAGCACCGCGTCCTCAGCGTTGTCTACGAACTTCATGAGCTGAGCACCTCCGGGTTGACGATGTAAGCGGGCGTCTTGCCGCTAAGCAGCGCTTCCAGATCGTCGGCAACCATCTGTGCCTGCCGCGCCTCAGTGTTCCACGTCGCCCCGCCGATGTGGGGCGTTAGCACGACGTTGGCCATGCCCACCAGCGGATGATCGGTCGGCAGCCATTCGCCGACGAAATGGTCCAGGCCGGCGGCCGCGAGCTTGCCGCCGCGCAGCGCCTCGACGAGCGCGTCGGTGTCGTGTAGCTGCGCCCGGGCGGTGTTGACGAAGACGGCGCCGTCGCGCATCGCTGCGAACTGCTCGGCGCCGATCATCCCGACGGTGTCATCGGTGACCGGTGCGTGCATGGAGACAATGTCGGCCTCGCCGAGCAGCGCCTCGAGGTCGTGCGTGGCTTCGTCGTTGTACGGGTCGTGCGCGATCACCCGCAGGCCCAATCCGGACAGCCGCCACCGCAGCGCTCGGCCGACGGCGCCGAGGCCCACCAGCCCCGCCGTGCGCCCGGCGATCTCCCAACCGCGGAACCGCTGATAAGGGATGATGCCGTCGCGAAAGATGTTGCCGCTGCGCACATCCGCGTCCGCCGTCACCAGATGACGGCTGGCGGCCAGCAGCAGCGCGACCGCCATCTCGGCGACTGCGTCGGCGTTGCGGGCCGGCGCATTGAGCACCGGTATGCCGGCCGCGGTGGCCGCTGCGATGTCGACGTTGTTGGGGTCACCACGAGTGGACGCCACCGCACGCAAACCGAGCTCAAAGACCGGACCCTTCACCGAGTCGCTCTCCACCACAACCACATCGGCGGACTCGGCGGTGATCCGCTCGGCCAGCTGCTCGGCGGTGTAGATCCGCAGCGGGCTCTGGTCGATCCAAGGGTCGTACACCACATCGGCCAGCTCGCGTAGCTTGTCGAACCCCGGTCCACGCAGCGGGGCGGTCACCAGGGCACGCGGTCTTGACGTCACCGTGACACCGCCCAGGGAACGTCGGCTTCTAGGTCGGGTAGGAATGGGTGCTGTTGTCGCACCGCGGCGATAGCGTCCGATGCGTGAACGTCGTCCGCTATCGATACCGGCTGCGGCCTGGTGCGACCGCGATCGCGGAGTTGCTGGCCGAGTGGGACCGCTGCCGGTGGGTATGGAACCGGGCGGTCGAACGACTCAGCGAGACTGGCGAGTGGGTTGCCGACAGCACTTTGACCAAGTGGCGAGCTGAGTATGACTGGCTGTGCAACGGCTCGGTGGTGGCCCAACAGCAGATGCTGCGTAACTTTCGCGCCAAACGGGCCAAGGGCCAGGGGCGACGCAAATTCAAGTCTGCAAAACGCTGCTTGCCCAGCCTGAACTACACCAAACGTGGATTCGCACTCAAGGATCGCCGACTGTATCTTGCCGGCGGTCTGTCCATCCCCGTCGTGTGGTCGCGGCAACTGCCCTCCGAGCCCAGCAGTGTCCGCGTCTACCGCGACAGCATTGGGCACTGGTACGCGAGCTTCGTTGTCGAGCGCGCCGGCCGAGCGCTGCCGCCCTGCGATCAGTCGATCGGCATCGACTGGGGGGTGCGTGCCATCGCGACCACCACCAACCCCGAATACGACCTGCCGCACCCCGGGCACGGAAGGCACGCCGCTAAAGATCTTGCTCGTCAGCAGCGGACAATGGCCCGGCGCAAACCGGCTCGCGGCCAGCGAGAGTCCAACGGGTACCTGGGTGCCAAGCGTGTGGCCGCCAAGCTGTCCAAGAAGGTCGCCCGCCAGCGGCAGGACTCGGCGCGTAAGTGGGCCACCAAAGTCGTTGCCAACCATGGGGTATTGGCTGTTGAGGACTTCAAGCCGAAGTTTTTGGCGAAGTCCCGGATGGCGCGCAAGTCTGCGGACGGCGCCATCGGTACAACGAAAGCGACGCTGATCGAGTATGCCCACCGGGCGGGGCGAAAGGTGGTGCTGGTACCGCCCGCCTACACAACGATGACATGCAGCGGTTGCGGCGCGAGAGCCAAGTCCCGCCTGCTGCTGTCGGAACGGGTTTTCGTCTGCGGGTCCTGCGGGGCAACATTCAACCGAGACAGAAACGCTGCCAGAGTCATTCTGGACAGGGCTGGTCTGAACCCTGCCGGTGCTGAAGCTGTGAGCCATTCGGACCTCCTTGAGGTTCGGGTGCTTGCCGAGCCGGGAATCCCCGCCCGTTAGGGCGGAGAGAACGTCAAGAGAGCCAATGCTGGCGTACGGTGACGCGCGTGTCACGCGGCAATGTCACAAACAACGAAATCACAATCGGCATCGACATCGGAACCACCGCGGTCAAAGCGGTGGCCGCCGACGAGAACGGTCGGGTGACCGCGCGGGTGCGGATCCCGCACCAGCTGAGGGTGCCGGCCCCCGACCTGCTCGAGCACGACGCCGACGAGGCCTGGCGGCAGGGTCCGCTGGCGGCACTGGACCAACTAGGCGTTGCCGACGCCTGCGCGGTGGCCGTCGCGGCGATGGTGCCGTCCTTGACCGCCGTCGATGCCGCCGGCCGTCCGATCACCCCCGGCTTGCTCTACGGCGACGTCAGGGGCCGGGCCCAGGGCGCCGACAACCAGCTGCTGCCGGCGCTGGGCGAGGCCGCCGAATTCCTGCGCTGGACGGCCGCTGAAGCGCCCGGCGCGGCCGGCTATTGGCCCGCTCCGGCGGTCGCCAACCACGCCCTGGCGGGCGAGCCGGTGATCGACGTCGCCACCGCTGCCACCGCGTTCCCGCTGTTCGACGGGACCGGCTGGAACCCGGCGGCATGCGCCGAGCGCGGCGCCACCGCCGAGCAGATGCCGCGGGTGGCGACGATCGGAACGGCGGTCGGGCAGGTGCATCCGACCGGCTCTAAAAAGGGTCCGGCGCTGGGCGTTGGCGCTATCGACGCCATCTGCGAGCAGATCCTGGCCGGCGCCGACCGCGAGGGCGAGGTGCTGGTGATGTGTGGCACGACGCTGATCGTCTGGGCCATAACGACCGAGGCCCGGCAGGTGCCCGGTCTGTGGACCATTCCTCATACCTCCGCCGGCAAGAGCCAGATCGGCGGCGCCAGCAATGCCGGCGGCCTGTTCCTGGGCTGGGTGGATCGCCTTGTCGCACCGGCGGACCCGGAGACGGTCGATCCCCGGCGGGTGCCGGTGTGGTCGCCTTATCTGCGCGGCGAGCGGACCCCGTTCCACGATCCCGATCGCCGCGCCGTGCTCGACGCCCTCGACCTCACCCACGACGCCGCCTCGGTGCGCCGCGCGGCCTACGAGGCCTCCGGCTTCGTCGTCCGTCAGCTCATCGAACTGAGTGGCACGCAGGTGTCGCGCATCGTGACCACTGGTGGCGGCACCCGGATCCAGCCGTGGATGCAGGCCATCGCCGACGCGACCGGCCGGCCGGTGGAGGTCTCCGCGGTAGCTGAGGGCGCGGCGCTGGGCGCGGCTTTCCTGGCCCGCATGGCGGCCGGCCTGGAATCGTCCATCAACGACGCCGCCCGGTGGGCCGCCACCGAACGCATCGTGGAGCCCCAACCGGCGTGGGCGGCCGCGGTTGAGGACCGGTATCAACGGTTCCTGGAGCTGAGCGCCCGGCCGTCCCGGGCGATCTAGACTAGCGCGATACCCGCTGCGCGGAACTAGGCTGGTGCGATGACTGATCACGACCGCACCGCCGTCCGCCGAGAGATAGCAGACGCACTGCTGAAAGCCCTTGAACGCCGACACGAGGTGGCCGACGTGGTGGTCGAGTCGAAGAACAAGGCGGCCGCGGTCGAGGCGATCGTGACTTTGCTGGACACCTCCCACGCTGCCGCCGAAGCGGTGATGGGAATGTCGTTCAACCAGCTAACCATCGACTCGCGCAAGAAGATTCTCGCCGAGCTCGACGACCTGAACAAACAGCTCAGCTTCACGCTCGGAGAGCGCCCCGCGAGTTCGGGTGAGGATCTGGAGCTTCGTGCCTTCTCCGCCGAGCGGGACCGCGACCTCTTCACAACGCGCACCGCGGAAATCGGCGAGGCCGGCGACGGATCCCGAGTCCCGGCGGGCAACATCGACGACGAGATCCGCGCCGCGCTCAACCGCGTGTATCAGGAAGAGGCCGCGTGGTTCGTCGCCGAGTCCTCCGGTGAGAAGGTCGGAATGGTGTTCGGCGAGCTCGTCAGCGGCGAGGTGAACGTGCGGATCTGGATTCACCCCGAGCAACGCAAGAAGGGTTACGGCACCGCCGCCCTGCGCAAGTGTCGCTCGGAGATGGCCGGGTACTTTCCCGCTGTGCCGATGGTCGTCCGGGCACCCGGCGCCACGCCACCGCCCGGCTAGACCCGATCCAGCACTGCGGATACATATCTGATATCGCCGAAGGCGACCAGGGATCGCTCTTCGGGAAACTGAAACCCGTTGTGGGCGTGCATTTCTTGCGTGCTGCGCGCGGTCACCTGCCAGCCGTGATCCGACAGGTAGGACACGACGTCATTGCGCTCGCCGGGGTAGACCAAGTCGGACAGTTGAAGTTCAGGCCCAGGCGCTGCCAACGCTCGCTGATTTCGCGACCCCGCTTTTCCAGACGGTCGCCGATGTTCGGCACATAGCCGGTCCCCAGTCTGCTGCCGGGGGCGCTCAGCGCGGTGATGTGGTCGAACAAGCGGTCTTGGGCGTCCGGCGGCAGATAGGACAGGAGTCCCTCGGCGCTCCAGGCCGTCGGCCGGCTCGGGTCAAACCCGTTGGCGCGCAACGCGGCCGGCCAGTCATCGCGCAGGTCGACGCCCACCGCGCGGTGCTCGGCGGCCGGGACCGCACCCAGTCCGGTCAGGGTGCTGGTCTTGAATTCGATCACCCGGGGCTGGTCGACCTCGTAGACCACGCTGGTGTCCGGCCACGCCAGCCGGTACGCGCGGGTGTCCAGCCCCGAGGCCAGGATCACCGACTGGCGCACGCCGGCCCGGGCGGCGTCGAGAAAGTGTGAATCGAAAAACCGGGTGCGCACCGCCATGCCTTCGCTGAGCCGCTGCGCAGTGAAAGCGGGATCGGCGGGGTCATCATCGGAGGGCTCGATTTCGCCGTCCATCATCTCCGATGAAGGCCTCGACCCCGACGGCTCGGACCAGTGGCTCGGCGAAGGGATCGTCGATCAGGGCGTTCGGACCCTTGGAGGCCAGTGCGCGCCGAGCGGCCACCGCGGTGGCGGTGGCGCCCACACTGGACGCCAAATCCCAACTGTCGCCGTCAGATCGCTTGCTGTCGGTCATCCGCTGCTATGAGCGCGTAGCGGTGAGGCTGACGATGGTGCGCAGCTGGGAGGCGTCGTCGTCGGGGTACGTGCAGCCATAGTCGGCGAACAGATCCCGCCTCGGGCGGGTGCTCACCTGCCAGCCGCGATCCTTCAAGTAATCGACGACGTTGTTGCGCTCGCCGTCGAAGAAGAGCCCCGATAGGTCGATGTCGCAGCCGATTTTGGCCCATCGCTGGTTGAACTGCGCCGCGCGTTCGCCCATCGTCGGGCCCGAGTCGTCACCGTGGTACTCGGTGGCGATCCTGCTACCGGGTGCGGACAGCGTCGTGATGCTGTCGAAGAGCCGGTCCTGCGCGTCGGGCGGGAGATACATCAGCAGGCCCTCCGCGCTCCAGGCGGTGGGCTGTGTGTCGTCAAATCCGCTGCCGCGGAGGGCGGCCGGCCAGTCGTCGCGCAGATCGATGCCCACGGTTCGGCGGTCGGCGGCCGGGGCGGCGCCGAGCGATGACATCATGGCGCTCTTGAACTCGACGACCTTGGGTTGGTCGACCTCGTAGACGACGCTTCCGCCGGGCCACGACAGTCGATAGGGCCGAGCGTCGAGGCCGGCGGCCAGAATCACCGCTTGGCGCACACCGTCGCGCGCCGCGTTGAGGAAGAAGTCATCGAAGAAGCGGGTCCGCACCGCGATCGAATCCGTCTCGAGCTGCAAGTCCCGATGGGCCTGATTTGCTTGGTCGTGGGTGTTGGACTCCATGACCTCGCCGTCGACCAGGCGGATGAAGAAGTCCAGGCCGACCGCGCGCACCAGCGGCGCCGCGAAGGGGTCATTGATGATCGGGTGGGGCTCCGCGCTGGCCAGTGCGCGCGCGGCGGCGACCATCGTGGCCGTGGCGCCGACGCTCGAGGCCAGGTCCCAGGTGTCCTGGTCGGTGCGTGTCATCGTGCTCCTGTTGAGCCTTCCAGAGACCGGTTTCGATACTTAGCGAATGTAAAGAGTCTCCTGAAACTGTACGCCTTTTGCAGAGCTCGTTCGGCGGCTCCGCGGCGATCCCGCAAAGGACCTTCGAAGGATCCGAGCACACCAGCTGTTAGTCTCGTACTCGGTTTATACGCGCACGGCCTGCGAGGGCCGAATTGCTGCCTGCGGGTATTGGGCGCGTGACGCAGGATCGACCCCCGGAGGAACGAGTGCTTTCGGCTTTCATCTCATCGCTGCGGACAGTCGACTTGAGACGGAAGATCCTCTTCACCCTGAGCATCGTCGTCCTCTATCGCCTTGGCGCCGCGCTGCCGTCCCCCGGCGTCAACTTCAAGAACGTCCAGCAGTGCATCAAAGAGGCGACCGGTGGCGAAGCCGGACAGATCTACTCGCTGATCAACCTGTTTTCCGGTGGTGCGCTACTGAAGCTCACGGTGTTCGCGGTGGGCGTGATGCCCTACATCACCGCGAGCATCATCGTGCAGCTGCTCACGGTGGTCATTCCGCGCTTTGAGGAACTGCGAAAAGAGGGCCAGGCGGGCCAGGCCAAGATGACGCAGTACACCCGCTACCTGGCTATCGCGCTGGCCATCCTGCAAGCCACCAGCATCGTGGCGCTGGCGGCCAACGGCGGCCTGCTGCAGGGCTGTCAGCAGGACATCATCGCCGACCAGAGCATCTTCACCCTGGTCGTTATCGTGCTGGTGATGACGGCCGGCGCGGCGCTGGTGATGTGGATGGGCGAGCTGATCACCGAACGCGGCATCGGCAACGGGATGTCGCTGCTGATCTTCGTCGGTATCGCCGCCCGCATTCCGTCCGAGGGCAAACAGATCTTGGACAGCCGCGGCGGGGTCATCTTCGCCGCTGTGTGTGTGGCCGCGCTGATCATCATCGTCGGCGTGGTGTTCGTCGAGCAGGGTCAGCGCCGGATCCCGGTGCAATACGCCAAGCGCATGGTGGGCCGGCGCATGTACGGCGGAACGTCGACATATCTGCCGTTGAAGGTCAACCAGGCGGGCGTCATCCCGGTCATCTTCGCGTCCTCGCTGATCTACATTCCCCATCTGATCACCCAGCTGGTCCGCAGCGGCAGCGGCGGTGTGGGCAATAGCTGGTGGGACAAATTCGTCGGGACGTACCTGTCGGACCCGAGCGACCCGGTGTACATCACCATTTACTTCGGGCTCATCATCTTCTTCACCTACTTCTACGTGTCGGTGACCTTCAACCCGGACGAACGTGCCGATGAGATGAAGAAGTTCGGCGGCTTCATTCCCGGAATTCGGCCGGGCAAGCCGACCGCCGATTATCTGCGCTTTGTGCTGAGCCGGATCACCCTGCCGGGCTCGATCTACCTGGGCGTCATTGCGGTGCTGCCCAATCTGTTCCTGCAGATCGGTGCTTCGGGCGGGGTCCAGAACATTCCGTTTGGCGGTACCGCGGTTCTGATCATGATTGGCGTCGGTTTGGATACGGTCAAACAAATCGAGAGCCAACTCATGCAGCGCAACTACGAAGGGTTCCTCAAGTGAAGATTGTTTTGCTTGGACCGCCCGGCGCGGGCAAGGGGACGCAGGCCGAGAAGCTTGCCGAGAAACTTGGGATCCCGCAGATATCGACCGGGGACCTGTTCCGGCAAAACATCGGTGACGGCACGAAACTCGGCCTGGAGGCAAAGCGCTATCTGGACGCCGGTGACCTGGTACCGGCCGAGCTGACCAATCAGCTCGTCGACGACCGGTTGGACCAGCCCGACGCGGCCAACGGTTTCATCCTCGATGGGTATCCCCGCTCGGTCGCGCAGGCCCAGGCGCTGCACGAGATGCTCGAACGCCGGGGCACCGACATCGATGCGGTGGTGGAGTTCCGGGTGTCCGAGGACGAGTTGCTCGAACGCCTCAAAGGGCGTGGCCGCGCCGACGACACCGAAGACGTCATCCGAAACCGGATGAAGGTCTACCGCGACGAGACCGCGCCGCTGCTCGAGTACTACAGCGAAGAGCTGAAGACGGTCGACGCCGTCGGCAGCGTCGACGAAGTGTTCGCCCGCGCGCTGCACGCGCTGGGGAAATAGTCGGCTATGCGCACGCTGGCACGGCTCCGGGGTCGCCGAGTCGTACCGCAGCGCACCGCGAGTGAACTGGAAGCGATGGCCGCCGCCGGCGCGGTGGTCGCGACCGCGCTGCAAGCCGTTTATGCGGCCGCGGGCCCGGGGGTGTCCACCCTGAGCCTCGACGAGATCGCCGAGTCGGTGATCCGGGAGGCCGGCGCTATCCCGTCGTTCCTGGGCTACCACGGCTACCCGGCCTCGATCTGCGCATCGGTCAACGACCGGGTGGTGCATGGCATCCCCTCCGCGGCGGAGACCCTGTCACCGGGTGACCTGGTGTCCATCGACTGCGGCGCCGTGCTGGATGGGTGGCACGGCGACGCCGCGGTCAGCTTTGGCATCGGCCCCCTCGCCCCGGCCGACGAAGCGCTCTCCGACGCCACCCGGGAGTCACTGGAAGCCGGAATCGCCGCGATGGTCGCGGGCAACCGGTTGACCGACGTCGCGCACGCCATCGAGCGGGGTACCCGCGCGGCCGAGGCCCGCTATGGACGCGCGTTCGGGATCGTGCAGGGATACGGCGGCCACGGCATCGGCCGTCAGATGCACATGGATCCGTTCCTGCCCAACGAGGGCGCCCCGGGGCGTGGCCCGCTGCTGGCGCCCGGTTCGGTGCTGGCCATCGAACCGATGCTGACGCTCGGTACCGGAAAAACGGTGGTGCTCGACGACGAATGGACGGTCACCACCGCCGACGGCTCGCGTGCCGCGCACTGGGAACACACCGTGGCGGTGACCGAGGACGGGCCCCGCATCCTGACCCTCGCCTGACCAGGCGCAACCTGATACCCCCGAAAGTCGTGAACTAAACATCAGTTGCACTCGTTTCACTATGCGGAGGTGATCGAGTGGCTCGTTCAGCCGGTACTCGGGGGGCGTCCGGGGCTGCTGAAGCCGCTCTGATGAAGGCGCTCTATGACGAGCATGCTGCGGTTTTGTGGCGGTATGCACTGCGGTTGACGGGCGATGCCAGCCAAGCCGAGGACGTAGTCCAGGAGACGCTGTTGCGGGCCTGGCAGCATCCGGAGGTGATCGGCGACACCGAGCGTTCGGCCCGGGCGTGGCTGTTCACCGTCGCTCGCAACATGATCATCGACGACCGGCGCAGCGCACGGCACCGCAACGTGGTGGGCTCCCTCGACCAGGAGGGCGCGCCGGAGCAGTCCACACCGGACGAGGTGAACGCCGCGCTGGACCGGCTGCTGATCGCGGATGCGATGGCGCAACTGTCCACCGAGCACAGGGCCGTGATCGAGCGGTCCTACTACCGCGGATGGACGACAGCACAGATTGCAGCAGACCTACAGATCGCCGAAGGAACAGTGAAGTCGCGACTACACTATGCCGTGCGGGCATTGCGACTCACTCTGCAGGAGCTTGGAGTAACCCGATGAGAATTCAGCCGGCGCAGCCAATCCAGCTGATCATCGACTCCGAATACTTGACGGGTGACAGGAGATGAACGACATGAGGACACCATTGTGGGGGATGGGCCCGCCGGGGAACTCCGCGGACAACGAGGCTTTGGGCACGGGTGACAACGACCGATACGCGACGTGGGACGCCGCGTATGTGTTGGGGTCCCTGTCTGCGGCCGACCGTCGTGAATTCGAAGCGCACATGGCTACCTGCGCCGGCTGCCGCGAGGCCGTCGGCGACCTCAGCGGTGTGCCGGCGCTGCTGTCCCGGCTCGACCGCGAGGATGTTGTCGCGATCGACCACTCCGGGGTGGACCCCGAGGGATCGGTGACTCCCAAGATGTCTCCGGACTTGTTGCCGTCGTTGCTGGCAACGGTGCGCTGGCGTCGCCGCCGTAACCGGGTAGCGACCTGGGCGGCCTCGGCGGCCGCGGCCGCGGTACTGGGCGTCGGCGTGTTCGTCGGTGTCGAGAGCCAATCCTCGCCGGCCGCACAGCAGGTGACCGCCTCGGCGGAGCCCATGTCGCAAGTCGGGACGAACCTGCTGACCTCGACGGTCGCGGTGGCGCCCCAGCACTGGGGGACGTTCATCAACCTGAAATGCGTCTGCCTGGCTCCGCTGACCGCGCACCATGACACGTTGGCGATGGTCGTGGTGGGTCGCGATGGCAGCCAAACCCGGCTGGCGACCTGGGTCGCCGATCCCGGTCACACCGCGACACCCGCGGGCAGCATTTCGACTCCGATCAACCAGATCGCCGCTGTGCAAGTCGTTTCCGCTGACACCGGCCAGGTTCTGCTGCAGCGATCGCTGTAAATTCGCTGCGGCGGTGAACCCGAGCCGCTCGCTTGTCGTGTTAACTGCATGCCAAGAAAGCGTCGGGTGGTCGACCACATCGTCGAACATCTCGCGGCAATCGGAATCGACCACATCTTCGGAGTGGACGGCGCCAACATTGAGGACCTGTACGACGCGGCCCACTTCCACCCCGGAATCACCGCGATCCTGGCCAAGCACGAGTTCTCCGCGGCAACGATGGCCGACGGGTACAGCCGCAGCGGGGCCGGGCTGGGATCCGGACTGGGAGTTGTGGCCGCGACCTCGGGCGGCGGTGCGCTGAATCTCGTAGCGGGCCTGGGGGAAGCGTTGGCCAGCCGCGTTCCGGTGCTGGCTCTGGTCGGCCAAACCCCCACCCCGATGGACGGTTTGGGCAGCTTTCAGGACACCAGCGGATCCAACGGATCGCTGGATGCCGAGGCGGTGTTCTCCGCGGTGTCGCTGTCCTGCGAGCGGGTGCTCAACCCGGCCGACATCGTCACAGCGCTGCCCCGGGCCATCGCCGCGGCGCGCACCGGTGGTCCGTCAGTTCTATTGCTGCCCAAGGATATTCAGCAGAGCCTCGTGGAGATTCCGGATATTCCGGCCCAACGCAACGGGCACTCGGTCGGCGAGCTGCGACCCATCGGCAACCCGAACGCGATCGCCGCAGTGCTGCGCAACGCACACGGTCCGGTCACCATCATCGCGGGCGAACAGGTGGCCCGCGACAACGCCCGGGCGGAGCTCGAGGCACTGCGCGCGGTCTTGCGTGCCCGGGTGGCCACCGTCCCGGATGCCAAAGATGCTTCCGGCACACCGGGTTTCGGCTCCTCATCCGCGCTCGGGGTAACCGGCGTGATGGGCCACCCAGGGGTGGCCGAAGCGGCAGCCGTCAGCGCCGTGTGCCTGGTGGTCGGCACCCGACTGTCGGTCACCGCCCGCACCGGCCTGGACGACGTGCTGGCGAACGTGCGGACGCTGTCCATCGGGTCGGCGCAACCCTATGTTCCGTGCACCCACGTGCACACCGACGACCTGCGTGGCTCGCTGCGCATGCTGACCCAGGCGCTGTCCGGTCCAGGACGGCCGGTGGGCTTGCGGGTACCCGATGTGGTGCGGCACACCGAGTTGCAGCCCCCGCCCTATGTGGGTGCCGGCGTGCGCTATCGCGACGCGATGGCGGTGCTGGACGGTGCCCTGCCCGATGGGACGGACGTCGTGGTCGACGCGGGAAATACCGGTGCGTCGGCGGTCCACTACCTTCCGGCGCGGCGGGGCGGCAGATTCGCGGTCGCGCTCGGCATGGGCGGTATGGGCTACAGCTTCGGCGCCGGCATCGGGATGGCGTTCGGTCGCGCTAACAGCGGACGGCGCGGCGGTCGCACGGTGGTGATCGCCGGGGACGGCGCATTTTTCATGCATGGCATGGAGGTGCACACCGCGTTGCACTACCAGCTCCCGGTGACGTTCGTGTTGTTCAACAACAACGCCCATGCCATGTGCGTCACGCGGGAGCAGCTGTTCTATGACGACCTGTACAGCTATAACCGGTTCCGGGCCAGCCGGCTGGGTGCCGGGCTCGCGACGATGTTCCCGGGTCTGACGTCCGTCGACGTCAGCGACCTCGACGGGTTTGCCGCAGCTCTGCGCGCGGCACTTGATGTCGACGGCCCGGCAGTGGTCAGCGTGGAATGCGCCGCCGACGAAGTCCCACCGTTCGCCCCGTTTCTTGCCGTCGCTGCCGCGAACATGACTGCAGCAGAAGAGATTCCAACCGTAAAGGAGAACCACACCGATGTCGCTGCCAGCGCTTGAGGATATCCCCAGCCAAATCGACGGGGTGACACGCATCGAAACTCATCCCCGCGAGAAGGCCACCCCGATCATCATGGAGCAGATGCGGTCGGTCTACCCGCACGACCAAGTTTTCGGGGAGTACTGCACCGTTAACGATTACGTCGACTGCCCGCCCGACGAGCTGTTCGAGTACCTGGCCGACACCCGCAGCCTCGAGGAGTGGACCTACAGCCTGCGCGGTTTCACGCCGACCGACGAACCGGGCCTGTGGTTGGCCTACGACCGGCTTGGTTCGGAGACTGAGATCTACACCCGCACCGTCGCCAACGAGCAGGCTCGCACTGTCGACTACCACTGCGCGTGGGATCAGGGCAAGCACTTGTGGATGATCTACCTGATGCGCGTCATCGACGCTCAGGTGGTCCTCGACAAGCCCGGTTCGGTTGTGCTGTGGACCAATTGCCATCACCCGTTCTACGACAACAACCCGTATCCGGAGACGGCGCCGGCGGAACGTCCGGTGTGGGTCGGCGACTTCTGGGACATGTTCGGCGCCGGCCACGCGCTGGAAATGAAGAACCTCAAGGCAATCGCCGAGTACCGCCATCACAACGGCCTTCCGGTCACGCCCGACTGGATGCGATAAGAGGGGATCAGACAACGTGAGCGCAAATACTGTCAGTTTGACTGACGTTTCCACCTACTTGCCCGGCGAGCCGATCGGCGCAGATTACTACGCGCAGTTCGCCGAGTCCGACGAGCTGCGCGACAATGTCATGTTCCGCGCCCCCAAGTTCCGCCACCACGTCGCACCGGACGAGACCGCGACCGATATGATCGAGCGCGCGACGCGGGGTCTGATCGAACGGCACGGAGAAGACGTCATCGCCGGCGCCGACGTGTTGATCACTCATACCCAAGCACCCGACCTGCCGTTCTACGGGGCAGGCGGTGGCATCGCCCACCGGCTGGGCATGCGGCCCTCCTGGGTGCTCGACCTGCACAACGGCGGGTGTGCGGCTTTTGTCTTGGCGCTCAACGTCGCTCGCCAATTATTGTCCTCGGGTGCCGGGAGCGCCGCGCTGATCGCCATCGCGCAAAACGCTGCCGGTCAGGTCTTCGCTCAGCCCGGAGTGCGCCGCAAGGCGCAGTCGGCGGTGCCCGGCGATGGCGCCGCGGTCGGCCTGGTCACGGTGTCCGACGAATCGCCCATTCTCGACATCGAGTGCCGCACCTACGGCGAGTACCACGGTGAGATGATGCTGACCTCGGAGCCGTCCCGCAAGTGGTGGGCGGCCGGGCCCGGTGAGCTGTCCATCGGATTCACCGAAAGCAAGATCACCAAGGTGCTGGCCCGCGGCAACCGCCAGGTTCCCGAGGTGGCGTACGCGGTCTGCGATCGAATCGGCTTGTCCGCCAGTGCGATCGACCTGCTGGTCACCAACCAGCCCAACCGGGCGTTTTTGCGCAACTGGCGCGAGGCGCTCGAATTGCCCAAATCGAGACACCTCGACACTTTTGATGAGTGCGGCAATCTGTTCGGCGCCGGCATTCCGATCAACCTGGATCGCGCGATATCCGACGGTCAGCTCAAGGCCGGCGACGTGGTGATGATGGCAGGGTTCGCGCACGCTGGTGACTTCGCCGGCGCGGCCGCAGTGCGGTGGGGCGGGCGAAACTGATGACCAGCGCCGCGCGCCCAGTCGCCGCCGGGACTGATGAGGGGTTTCCGGCTGCGATTGATCCGTTTGCGCTGTCGCTCAACGAGAATCCGTTCCCACCGCTCCCGGGCGTGCGATCGGCGTTGATTCGTTCGATCGATGCGGCCAACCGGTATCCGGAGTTTCTGCCCGAGCGGCTGCGCAGCCTGATCGCCGGTCGGATCGGGCTGCCGGCCGACCGGGTGGTGCTGGGCGCCGGCGCGACTGGCGTGCTGTTACAGACGCTGCAGGCACTGACCGACCCCTGTGACACGATCGCGTTCTCGTCGCCGACCTTCGACGGGTATCCGATCATCGCGCAGATGGCGCGGCTGAAGCCGGTGGCGGTGCCTCTGGACCAGCACGGCCACAACGATCTCGATGGGCTGGCCGAGGCCGCCGCGACCGCACGCGTGGTGGTGGTGTGCCGGCCGCACAATCCGACCGGCACGCTGGAGCCGACGGCCGAGGTCGTGAGCTTCCTGCGGGAGGTGCCGCGCGACACCATCGTGCTGCTCGACGAGGCGTACATCGAATTCGTCGCGCCCGAACACCGACTCGACGTTGCCGAGCTGACCGAATGCTTTCCCAACGTGGTAGTGGTTCGGACCTTCTCCAAGGCCTACGGACTGGCCGGCCTGCGCATCGGTTATGGCGTGGCATCCGCGCGTCTGGCCGAGGTGCTTTGGGCCCAGCAGCTGCCGTTCGGCATCGCGATCACCAGCTTGCTTGCCGTCGCGGCGTCCTACGACGCCGAATATCAACTGCTGCAAAGGATCCGGAAGATCACGGCCGAACGCCGCTACCTGCGGATGCGGTTGGGCGCCATGGGGATATACACCACGGACGCACACGCCAACTTCATCTTCCTGCCGCCAAGCTGTGGACCGGGTCGGCCGTGGAGTGACGTGTTCGCAGACACCGGCCTTCACATTCGGCACTACCCCGACGGGTCCGCGCGTATCACCGTGGGCAGCCGCCAATCCAGTGTGGCGGTGTTGGCCGCGTTCTCCCCGTTGGGTGCGTCTCCCGCGATCACCGCAAGCTGAAACTCGCCGGGCCAGCGCCCGGCTTCCCCTGCGGAGGGGCCAGGGGAAGCCGGGCGCCAACCCGAATGGGTCCGCTTCCAGGGCAAGTGCGGTAAGAAGGGGCGTGGCCTCGGAGAAGAAGCGCGACCCGATCGCCGCGGCACGGGCCAACTGGGAACGTGCCGGGTGGGGGGACGTGTCGCAGGGCATGGTGGCGGTGACGTCGGTGATGCGCGCACACCAGATCCTGCTGGCCCGCGTCGAGACGGCACTGCGTCCCTACGACCTGAGTTTCTCCCGCTACGAGTTGCTGCGGCTGCTGGCGTTCAGCCGAACCGGGGCGTTGCCGATCACCAAGGCCTCCGACCGGCTACAGGTCCACGTCACCAGCGTCACGCACGCCATCCGCCGCCTGGAGGCCGACGGGCTGGTGCACCGCGTGCCGCACCCCACCGATGGGCGCACCACGCTGGTGCAGATCACCGATCTCGGCCGCTCCACAGTCGAGGACGCGACGGTTACGCTCAACGAGCAGGTGTTCGGCGACATCGGGATTTCGTCCGAGCAGTCGCAGGCGCTGGTCTCGTCCATTGAAACCTTGCGCCGCAACGCCGGCGACTTCTGACGGAAGGCAGGACAATGGACCCACTAATTGCCCATCAACGCGCTCAGGACGCGTTCGCCGGCGTGCTCGCCAACGTCGGCCCTGACCAGCTCGGCGCTCCCACCCCGTGTTCGGACTGGGCGGTTCACGACCTTATCGAGCATGTTCTCGTCGGCAACGAGCACGTCGGCGTCTGGTCGGGCCGCAACGAGAAAGCGGCCGCCCGGCCCGACGGCAATGTCGCGGCCCATCGGGCTACGGCCGACGCGGCGCAGGAGATCTTCGCCGGGCCGGACGGGATGTCCCAGATGTTCAAGTTGCCGTTCGGGGAGTTCCCCGGACAGTTCTTCATCGGGCTACGCACGAGCGATGTGCTGACCCACGCGTGGGATCTCGCGGCCGCCACCGGCCAGTCCACCGATCTCGATCCCGTGCTGGCAACCGAGCAGCTCGCCGCCGTGCGTGCGTTTGTCGGACCCGAATTCCGCGGAGCGGGCATGCCGTTTGGTGATGAGCAGCCGTGCTCGTCTGAGCGCACGCCAGCCGACCAATTGGCCGCGTTCCTGGGCCGAAGGGTCTAGCGAACTAGCCGTTGCGCAGCATCTCGATCACCGCGCTGAAGTCCTTGTCGGCGTGGGAGGCATCGGATCTGATGAACTCAGCGTAGATTTCGGCGGCGTGGCTGCCCAGCGGTGCCGGCGAACCGGTCGCGTTCACCGCGTCCATCGCCAAGCCCAAGTCCTTGTTCATCAACGCAGTCGCGAAGCCGGGCTTGAAGTCGTTGTTGGCCGGCGACGTCGGCACCGGACCCGGCACCGGACAATTGGTGTGCACCGCCCAGCAATTGCCGGTCGCGCCGGTGATGACGTCGAACAGTGACTGCGCGGACAACCCGAGCTTCTCGGCCAGCACGAATGCCTCGCCGACCGCGATCTGCTGCACCGCCAGCACCATGTTGTTGCAGACCTTGGCGGCCTGGCCGGCGCCGGCAGCTCCGCAGTGAATGATCTTGCCCGCCATGGGTTCCAGCACCAGTCGCGCCCGCTCTACCGCGTCTTCCTCGCCGCCCACCATGAACGCCAGCGTCCCGGCGACGGCGCCCTTCACGCCGCCGGAGACCGGTGCGTCCAGCTGCGGAATACCCTGCGACTTGGCCTGCTCATGCACTTCACGCGCATCGTTGACCGAGATCGTGGAGCTGTCGATGAACAGTGCGCCGGGCCGGGCGGACGGCAGCACATCGGCGTAACAGCGTTTGACCAACTCGCCATTCGGCAGCATGGTGATCACCACGTCCGCACCGGTCACCGCGTCAACGGCACTGTCGAAACCGGTCACTCCGCCGGCGACCGCGGTCGACAGCGCCGCGGGCACTGGGTCGAATCCGCGCACCGCATGTTTGGCGGCAACAAGATTCGCCGCCATGGGCGCACCCATATTGCCCAGGCCCAGGAAGGCCACCGTCAAATGCTCAGTCATCTCGGACCCTTCTAGGCGGTAGCGCGAAATCGGCCGGCCTCGGCGCGGCCGATGACCACTCGCATGATTTCGTTGGTCCCTTCCAGGATTCGATGCACCCGCAGATCGCGGACGATCTTTTCCAGACCATACTCGCGCAGGTAGCCGTAGCCGCCGTGTAGTTGTAGGGCCTTGTCGGCCACCTCGTAGCAGGTGTCGGTGACGTAGCGTTTGGCCATCGCGCACAGCTCGACCTTGTCGGGGTCGTCGTTGTCGAGCGCACTCGCGGCGCGCCACAACATCATTCGAGACGTCTCGAGCCCGGTCGCCATGTCGGCCAGGGTGAACCGGATGGTGGGCTCGTCGAGCAGGGCAGACCCGAAGGCCTGTCGCTCGCGAACGTAGGCACCCGCCTTATTGAATGCGGCCTGCGCGCCGCCGAGCGAGCACGCCGCGATGTTCAGGCGGCCGCCGTTGAGGCCCTTCATCGCGATGCCGAAGCCGGCGCCCTCACCTTCCGCTCCGCCCAGCATCGCGTCGGCGGGCACCCGCACCCCCTCCAGGATCACCTGAGCGGTCGGCTGGGCATGCCAACCCATCTTCTCTTCGAGCGCACCGAAACTCAGCCCGGGCGTGCCCTTTTCGATGATGAACGCGGATATACCGCGCGGGCCCTCTCCGCCGGTCCTGGCCATCACCACGTAAACGTCGGAGGCGCCCGCACCCGAAATGAACTGCTTGACGCCGTCGAGGACGTAGTCTGCGTCCTTTTCTGGGCCCTGCTTAACGGCGCGGGCGCTCAGCGCGCTGGCGTCGGACCCGGCGCCCGGCTCGGTCAGGCAGTAGCTGGCGATGACGTCCATCGGCGCGAGCCGCGGAATCCATTCCTTGCGTTGCTCGTCGGTGCCGAAGCTGTCGATCATCCATGAGCACATGTTGTGGATGGACAGGAATGCGGCGACCGTCGGACATGCGATGGCCAACTGCTCGAAGATTCGCACCCCGTCCAGACGGCGCAGCCCGCTGCCCCCGACGTCGTCGCGGCAGTAGATGGCCGCCATGCCCAGTTCGGCGGCCTCGCGCAACACGTCGGTCGGAAAGTGCTTGCTCGCATCCCATTCCAGGGTGTACGGGGCGATGCGTTTGGCGGCGAACGCGGCCGCCGTTTCGGTGATGACCCGCTCGTCGTCGTTCAGGTTGAACATGGCTAGTTCATCGTCGGGATGACGAACTCGGCGCCGTCCTTGATCCCGGAAGGCCACCGCGAGGTGACGGTCTTGACCTTGGTGTAGAACTGGATCGAGGTCGGGCCGTGCTGGTTGAGGTCGCCGAAGCCGGAGCGCTTCCAGCCGCCGAAGGTGTGGTAGGCCACCGGAACTGGGATCGGCACGTTGACACCGACCATGCCCACCTGCACTCGCGACACGAAGTCGCGGGCGGTGTCGCCATCGCGGGTGAAGACCGCGACGCCGTTGCCGTACTCGTGCTCGGAAGGCAGCCGCACCGCTTCCTCGTAGTCATGGGCCCTCACGATGCACAGCACGGGTCCGAAGATCTCGTCGGTGTAGATCGACATGTCGGGGGTGACGTGGTCGAACAGCGTCGGCCCGATGAAGAAGCCGCCCTCCAGGTTGGCGTCACCGAATGTCAGGTCGTCGCTGGCGCGGTCGCGGCCGTCGACGACGAGTTCGGCGCCGGCATCCACGCCCTGGCCGATGTAGTCGCGCACCCGAGCCAGCGCCGCATCGGTGACCAGCGGGCCGTAGTCAGCCTTGGGGTCCAGGCTGTGGCCGACCCGCAGATTGTTGATTCGTTCAACGAGCCTGGCGCGCAACCGTTCCGCGGTTTGCTCGCCGACGGGCACCGCGACGCTGATCGCCATGCAACGTTCGCCCGCGCTGCCGTAGCCGGCGCCGATCAGCGCGTCGACGGCCTGGTCCAGGTCGGCGTCGGGCATCACGATCATATGGTTCTTGGCCCCGCCGAAGCATTGCGACCGCTTGCCGGTGGCCGCCGCGGTGGAGTAGATGTACTGCGCGATGTCGGAGCTGCCGACAAAGCCGACCGCCTTGATGTCGGGGTGGTGCAGGATGGCGTCGACGGCCTCCTTGTCGCCGTGCACGACCTGGAACACGCCGGGCGGCAGGCCGGCTTCGAGAAACAGCTCGGCCAGGCGCACCGGGACCGACGGGTCACGCTCACTTGGCTTGAGGACGAACGCGTTTCCACACGCAAGGGCTGGCCCGGCCTTCCACAGCGGGATCATCGCGGGGAAGTTGAACGGGGTGATACCCGCGACCACGCCCAGCGGCTGGCGCAACGAGTAGACGTCGATGCCCGGCCCGGCGCCTTCGGTGTACTCGCCTTTGAGCAGGTGCGGGATGCCGATGCAGAATTCGATGACCTCGATGCCGCGCTGGACGTCGCCCTGCGCGTCGGCCAGCGTCTTGCCGTGTTCGCGGGACAGCAGTTCGGCGAGCTCGTCGATGTTTTCGTTGACCAGGTCGACGAATCGCATCAGCACCCTTGCGCGGCGCTGCGGGTTCCACGCCGCCCAGCCCTTTTGGGCCTCGGCGGCCGATGCCACCACGGCGTCGATGTCCGCCTTGCCGGCCATCGGGACCTGCGCCTGGACCTGGCCGGTGCTGGGGTCGAAGACGTCAGCGGTGCGGGTGGACTGACCGGCGGTGCGCTGCCCGTCGATGAAGTGGGGGATCTGTGTGGTCATGGCCATCCAAAGGTGGGTCGGGCGGAAGGGGCGATACTTGCATATCCTAGTAACTCGTCCGCGGCGTTGGCAAGGCGGGGCCTGCCAGGGTGTAACCCGTGCCGCTATTGATCGGTGACATGGGACTATCCTCAGCGGAGCCAGGCTCGCGAACAGGCAGGCGTTATGTGACGGCACGAAACGAACCCGTCGGTCCGCGGCCCCTGCGCGCGGTGTCGGATGACGGCTACCCGAACTGGGAGGCGGTATATCAGGACAACGCGACCTGGGTGTATCGCACGTTGTTCGCTCGGGTCGGCAACCGGGCGGACGCCGAGGACCTCACCGCGGAGGTGTTCCTCGCCGCCCTGCGACCGCTGCGGCTGTCCGCGAGCGTTGCCGAGGTGCGCGCCTACCTGCGGGCCACCGCGCGAACGGTGCTCGCCGCACACTGGCGCGAGACACTGGGACGCGAGATCACCTCGATCGACGACATCGAGCAGCCGCCCAAAAGTGAAGCGGCGATCAGCGTCGCACCCCAACGTGTCGCCCAGGTTCTCGAGACGTTGCCCGACAACTACCGGCGGATTCTGGAACTGCGCTTCCTGGAGGGAAATTCGATCAAGGAGTCAGCCGCGGCGCTCGGGGTCAGCGTCGCCAATGCCAAGGTGCTGCAACATCGCGCGATGCGCCTGGCAGCGCAGGTCAACGATGGGGGCCAGCCATGAACGCCCGAGGATTGCGCAAATACATCGACGATCTTCTCCGTGGCCGGCGCCCCAAGGCATTTGCGCCCGACGACTTCGAGGCGGCGCAGATCCGCACGGCGATCGAACTTCGCGCCGCCCGGCCGGGTGACGACGAGCCGCGACCGGAATTCCTCAACGATCTGCACGCCCGTCTTGCCGAGCAAATGACCGGTGCGCCAAAGGAAGTGACGCCGCCACCGGCACCGAACACGACGCGCCGCCAGGTCATCGTCGGGACGTCGGCCGCCGCGGCCGCTGCCGTCACCGCGGTATCCGTCGACCACCTCGTCATCGGTGGTCAAACCGAAGTGCCCGCCGCCTCAGGGCAACTCACACCCAACGACGGACGTTGGATGCGCGTCGCGGCCAGTTCGGATGTGCCCGACGGGGTCATGCATGCGTTCGACCTCGGCTCGGTCAACGGATTCGTGCGTCGGGTCAGCGGCAAGGTCGAAGCCGTATCGGGGGTGTGCACGCATCAAGGCTGCCGGTTGTGGTTCGACGCATCCGACGACCAACTGCACTGCCCGTGCCACACGACGTCGTTCGCGCCCAGCGGGCAGGTGCTTACCCACCAATTGCCGATCGCTCCAAAGCCGTTGCCGTCGTTGATGGTTCGCGAGGTCGCCGGGGCGATCGAAGTGTTCGCCCCGGCGAGCCCCGTCCAGCCGGCATGAGCTTATTCAGGTACTGAAAAGTCGAAATATCTCGTCGCATCGGCGGCGTGGTAGTCGGTGTAGATCGGCGTTATGTAAGCGGCGCCGGGCGAGGAATTCTGGATTTCGCCGTTTCCACGGCAATTACTCTGCCTAGCGGGATGTTTCGTGTCGGCTCGCGCGGTGTAACCCACCGCCCTATTACATGACATGACTGCTGCCATGCTTCGAAAACGCACCGCCGCCGCGTTGGCCGCGAGTGCGCTGTTGATCGCCGGATGTTCGGCGTCGCGGCCTCCCACGGGTTCGGGCACGCCCACTATGTCGATGCCCGGCATGTCAGTCACCGCGCCGGCAGCTCCGGTCAGCGGCGACCAGGTCAACATCGACAACTTCGCGTTCGTCCCCGCTAAGCTCACCGTCCGCGCCGGCAGCACCGTGACGTGGACCAACCACGACGAAGAGCCCCACACCGTGGCCGCCAGCGACGGTACGTTTCACTCGCCCGGGATGGGCACCGGCGCGACCTTCTCGCACACCTTCGCCGCGGCCGGAACATTCGATTACGTCTGCTCCATTCACCCGATGATGCACGGCACCGTGGTGGTGACCCCATGACGCGCGATCCCAACACCATGAGTCGGCGACAGCTGATCCGGCACACGGCGTGGTTCGGCGCCGCGGTCGGTCTCACCGTCGCAGGCGGCGAGGTCATCTCGCACGTCGCCGGTGCTTCGACCCAGCATGCCCAGACCCGCCCCACCCTGCGTTTCGCCCAAGTCAGCGACAGCCACCTCGGATTCTCCGGCTCGGCGAACCCCAACGTCACCGACACCTTCGGCCACGCGATCGATCGCATCAATAACCTCGGCTACACACCGGATTTCGTCATCCACACCGGCGACATCACGCATCTGGCCACCCCGGACCAATTCGACCAGGCCAAGCAGATGATGAGCGGCCTGAAAACGCCACACGTGTTCACCGTGCCCGGCGAACATGACTCGGTCGACGACGCGGGCCAGAAGTACCGCAGCGCTTTCGGCGCGGGAAGCACCGGCGACGGCTGGTACAGCTTCGACATCTCCGGCGTGCACGTGATCGCGTTGGTCAACACCCTGAACCTGAAGAAGCTCGGGCACCTGGGCGTCGAACAGTTGGAGTTCGTCGAAAAGGATGTCGCGCGCTTGTCGAGTGACACGCCCATCATCGTCGTCAGCCATATCCCGCTGTTCGCGATGTACCCGGACTGGGGCTGGGGCACCGACGACGCCGTTCAGGCGCTGGGTTACCTGCGCCGGTTCGCGTCAGTCACTTGCCTCAACGGCCATGTCCACCAACTGTTTTCCAAGACCGAAGGCAATGTGACCTTCTACAGCGGGACGACCACCGCCTATCCGCTGCCCCATCCCGGCGAGGGGCCGGCGCCGAAGCCGGTCACCCTGCCCGCCGGCAAACTGGCCGACGTGCTGGGGATCCGCGAAGTGAGCTACACACACGGCGATCAGGCCCTCGCGCTGAAAGAACGGACGCTGCAATGAATTTCTTACTCCGACTGGCCCTGTCCGCATCATTGGCCGTCGGCGCGGCCAGCCACTCCTACCTGTATGTCCATGGTTACCAACACATCCCGACAATCGGCACCGCCTTCCTGATCCAGGCCAGTGTCTCGTACACACTGGCTGTCCTGATCCTGGTCGGGGGTCCGGGGTGGCTGCGCTGGGCCGCGGCCGCGGTCGCCGGCGGATCCCTGGCCGCCTTCGTGCTCTCCCGGACGGTTGGGCTTTTCGGCTTCACCGAGGTGGGCTGGGAACCGTCGCCCTATGCCGCGAGCAGCGTGGCCGCCGAAGCACTGACCGTGCTGCTGTGGGGCGCCGGATTGGTCGGGTGGCGGGTGTCCAGCCGGGCCGCAGCCGGGGAAACTGGGTAGCGGTGTTCTCACAATTTTTTGTACACGTGTTGGCCTAGACGAGTGGGCCTCAGATATGCGCTGCGGAGTAAGTAATCGTTACTTTCGCCTGCGAATTGACCAAAGGGGCTGGGGGATATGTTGCCGGCATCGCGAAAACGATCTGGGTACCATCCGGCAGCGGCTAGCGCTAGCCGGCCGGGCAGGTGACGTCGACCGTGAAGTCCTTGCTGACCTGCTGACCCGAATTGTCCAGGCCGGTGGCGGTTCCGGTGATCTTGTAGCTGCTACCGGTCTTGACGGCAGTGGCGCTGTTGCCCGGCGCACCTTCGGTGAAGCTCAGGACGACCCCGTTGACGGTGCCGAGCCCGGCGTTGTGGACCGCCGACCCGTCCTGCTCCAGTCCGACGATGACGCCAGTCAGCATGTCGCCGATGGCGATGGAGAACTTGCCGTTCGTCGTCGAGCACACGACCGGGCCGGCGACATTCTGCGGCTGACCGCCGATGGTGACCTGTGGCTGTCCGGCGGCAGCGGGGCTGGCGGTGGGTGAGGCGGGCACGGGACTCGCACTCGATGCTGCGCTGGACGACGACGCCGCGCCCGACGACGCGGCTTTGTTGTCGCCGGAGCAGCCGGCGATGCCCGTGACGATCATCGCCGCGCCCCCGGCGATCAATAGTGCACTCTTCACCGCGTTCTCCATTTGTCGGTTTCCGCCCGCGCTACGCGCCGACCTGGGCGCGCATACCGTCGATAAATGACCGCGTCTCGTCCCAGGTCGGTAGGACACCGGACGCACGTACTTCCTCGAACGTGGGGGCCGCAGCGTCGCGGTCGGACAACGAAAGAGCGACGCCGTTGGTCGTGGGCCAATCGATCGCCAGGGTCGGATCCATGGCAGAGATGGTGTGCTCGCGCTGTGCGTTGTATTCCGACGAGCACATGTACATGATTGTCGAATTGTCTTCCAGCACAAGGAATCCGTGCGCCAGTCCTTCGGAGATGTAGATCGTCCTGCGGTCGGTGTCGTTGAGCCGCACCGAGTCCCACTGGCCGAAGGTCGGTGAGCCGACGCGGACGTCGACGACGACGTCGAACACGGACCCGGACACACAGGTCACATACTTGGCCTGGCTCGGTGGCACCTGTGCAAAGTGCATGCCGCGCAGCACGCCGGCCGACGACACCGAGCAGTTTGCCTGCCGGACGTTCAGGCGGTGACCGGCGAAGTCGGTGAAACCGTGGTCGGTGAACCATTCGAAGAATAATCCGCGGGAATCGCCGTGAACGGTGGGAGTGATTTCCCAGGCGCCGGGGATTGCGAGCTCTCGAACCTTCATTTCACTTACCCCGTCCTTCGTAACGGGCCTCGGTGACGTCCTTCAGTGGACGCCACCACCATTCGTTGTCTCGGTACCAGTCGATGGTGGCCTGCAGGCCCTCGCTGAAGTCGGTATGCTTTGGCGCCCAGCCCAATTCGTCATACAACGCCGACGGGTCGATGGCGTATCGCAGGTCGTGGCCGGCGCGGTCGGGGACGTGCTCGAAATCGTCGGGGTCGCGACCCATCATCTTCAGCAGTGTGCGCAGCACAGTCAGGTTGTCGCGTTCACCTTCGGCGCCGATCAGGTAGGTGCGGCCGAGCTGCCCTTTTTCCAGGATCCGGCGCACCGCGCTGTTGTGGTCGTCGACGTGGATCCAGTCGCGGACGTTGGCGCCGCTGCCGTAAAGCTTGGGCCGCCGGCCGGTGAGCACATTCGTGATCTGGCGCGGGATGAACTTTTCGACGTGCTGATACGGCCCGTAGTTATTGGAGCAATTGGAGATCGTCGCGGCGACGCCGTACGACCGCACCCAAGCTCGCACCAACACGTCGCTGGCGGCCTTGGTGGCCGAGTACGGGCTCGACGGGTTGTAGGGCGTCGATTCCGTGAAGCGCGTGGGGTCGTCGAGTTCGAGATCGCCGTAGACCTCGTCGGTGGAAACGTGGTGCAACCGCACGCTGTGTCGTCGCACCGCTTCCAGGACGGCGAATGTCCCGATGACGTTGGTGCGCAGCGTCAGCTCCGGGTCGTCCAGCGAGTTGTCCACGTGGGTTTCGGCGGCGAAATGCACGACCGCGTCGGACTCCGCGACCAGTTTGGAGACCAGTGCGGCGTCGGCGACGTCACCTTCCACCAACCTGATGGAATCGGCGACGTGAGCGAGCGACTCGCGTCGGGCGGCGTAGGTCATGGCGTCGAGCACCGTGACCTCGTCTTCGGGATGCTCGCGTACCGTGCTGTGCACGAAATTAGCGCCGATGAACCCGGCGCCACCGGTGACCAGCAGCCGCATGGTCAAAGACCCTAGCGGAGTGCCCCTAGCTAAGTAGTGGCTCGGTCAGTTCTCGTAGTACCTGCACCAATTTGTCCTCCGGCCAGCCGTCCAGCACCTGAACCCCCACGTGGTCGGCGCCGGCATCTAAATGCTCGTGGAGGCGTTGCGCGATGGCGGCGGGCGTACCGTAGGCCACCACCGCGTCGACCAGCTTGTCGCTACCGGGCTGGCGTACGTCGTCTTCGGTGAACCCCATGCGCAGGAAATTGTTCACATAGTTGCTGAGGTTCAGGTAGTGCTCGAGGTAGCGGCGGCCGATCGCCCGGGCCTCGGTGCGGTCGGTGGTGAGCACCACCTTGTGCTCCGGCGCCAGGAACACCGAACTGCCCACCAGCTCACGCGCCTTGGCGGTGTGCTCGGGCGTGGTCAGATACGGGTGGGCGCCTGCGCTGCGTTCAGCCGACAGCCGCAGGACCCGCGGACCGAGCGCCGCCAGGACCCGACGGCTGGTCGGCACCATGGCGGCGTCGAGTTCGTCGAGGTAGTCGACGAGTGCGTCGTAGGGCTTGACGTACTCCTGCGTGTGCTCGCGGTGCCCCGCCCCGATGCCGAGCAGGAATCTGCCCGGGTGAGCGCTTTCGATGCGTTGAAAGGATTCGGCGACCGCCGGGGCAGGTGCCGTCCAGATGTTCACGATGCCGGTGGCCAATTGGACGGACTCCGTAGCGGCCAGAGCGGCGTCCACCCAGGCCAGATCGGCGTCCGGGGACCCGCCGATCCAGATCCCGCGGTAGCCCAGCGATTCGATCTGGGCGGTCAGCTCCGGGGTGATGGAGCGAGTGGGCAACCAGGCGCCGAAGCGCCCGAGATCGGGTTTGAGTGAAACGCTGCCGGTCATCCAGGTCCCCTCCGCGTTGGGCTCAGCTGCGAGTCAGTCCGAGCGGCTCCGCCAGTTCGGCCAAAGCCGAGACCAGGTTTTCATCTTTGGTGAGTATCTGCACAGGTACGTGGTCAGCCCCGGCGTCAAGGTGCTCTTTGAGGCGGGCAGCGATCGCCTCGGGCGTGCCGTAGGCGACCACCGCATCGACCAGCCGGTCGCTGCCCGGCCGGGTCACCTCGTCTTCGCCGAAACCCAGCCGCTTCCAGCTGTTGCGGTAATTGGCGAGGTTGAAGTACATGTCAAGCGCCCTGCGGCCGACCGCGCGCGCCTTGTCAGCATCGGTGGTGAGCACCGCCTTGTGTTCTGGCGCCAAAAACGCTGACGGCCCGATGAGTTCGCGGGCCCGGGCGGTGTGCTCTGGGGTGGTCAGGTAGGGGTGCGCGCCGGCGCTGCGCTGTGCCGAGAGCTCGAGGACCCGCGGGCCCAGCGCCGCCACCACCCGCCGTTCGGCGGGCACCCCGTAGTCGTCGAGCTGCTTCAGGTACTCCACCAGCGCGTCGTAAGGCTTGCGGTATTCGCTGATCGCCTCGCGATGGCCGACGCCGATGCCCAACAGGAAGCGGCCCGGGTACGCCTTGTCGATGCGGTGGAACGACTCGGCCACCGGCTTGGCGGCCGCGGTCCAGATGTTGACGATGCCGGTGGCGACCTGCAACGTGGTCGTCGCCTCAAGGATGGGTTCCACCCAGGCCAGCTCGGCCGGTGGCGAGCCACCCACCCAGACGGCGCCATAGCCCAGGGCTTCAATTTCTTTGGCTTGCTGAGGCGTCACGCCTCGTCCGAATGATCCGAATCGGCCCAGATTTGGCTTGGTAGACGTCATGGTCGAACCAACCAGGCGTGCGGTGTCGCTATTCCTCCGGTGCTGAATCGTCGACTATGGGCGCCGCCTCCAGCGGCAGCAGCACGATGAACCGCGTATCGCCCGGCACGGATTCCACGCGCAGATCCCCGCGATGTTTCTTGACGACGATGTTGAACGCCAAGTCCAGTCCAAGGCCGGTGCCTTCGCCGACCGGCTTGGTGGTGAAGAACGGCTCGAAGATGTGCTGGCGCACGTCCTCCGGGATCCCTGGCCCGGTGTCGCATATCTCGACCCGGGCCATCTTCTCTCCCTCGCGGCAGGTCCGGATGGTCAGCGTGCCACCCTCATCGCCCATCGCGGCGATCGCGTTGTCGATGATGTTGGTCCACACCTGGTTGAGATCACCTGGATAGCAAGGGATTTCGGGAAGTGATTTGTCGAGCTCCTTGACCACCGTGATCGCCTTCGGGGCTTTACTGTCTTTGGGCGCGTCCTTGCTCAGACGGTCGGCGAACATCGACAGCGTGCTGCGCAGCAGCTCATGCACGTCGACCACCTGGTACGGGGCACGGTCCATCTGCGAATACTGTTTGGCGTCGGCCACCAACGCCGAAATGCGTTTGCTCGCTTCGGCAATCTGGTTCAGCAGCAGCTCGATCTCGACGGTGTAGTTGAACCAGTGGATCGCTCCCGCCAATGAGGCCGACGCGAGTTCATCGGCCTCCGCGCAAATCCGCTCCAACCAATCGGTATCGATACCGCCCTCGACGAACGTCGGTGCGATGTCCCATGCGTCGTCGACTCCGTGGTCTTCGAGCCATTCGCCGACGGCGTCCTCGCGGTCGGTGGCCTCGATCGCGCTCAACTCCTGCGATGCCGACTTGGCGACCTGCTCGACCACCTCCTGCTGCATCCGAACCAACGCGCGTAACGCGTCCGGCGTGAAGGTGCCATTGGCCAGCATGGCGAGTTTTTGGCGCATCCCGGCGACCCGGCCGCGCAACTCGGCGGCGGCACGCGCCGTGGCCGCGGCCGGATTGTTCAGCTGATGGGTCAGCCCGGCCGATAACCGGCCCAACGCCAGCAGCTTCTCCCGGTTGTCGATTATCCGGCGCGTCCGGTCGGTGCCGACGGCGATGCCGTCGAGCAGGTGCACCGCCATCGGGAACTGGTCGCGCATGAACTGTGCGAACACCGGCGCGTCCATCACGAAGAACCGCGACGGTTTCGTCACGTGCACCGAAGCGTCGTAGCTTTTCTGTTTCCCGCCGGTGAACGCCCGCCAGGCCCCGCAGTACACGCCGCGCTGCGAGGTGCGGTTGGTTTCGATGTCTTGACCGCCGGAGAGCTTGGACATCGTCAGCTCCCCGTCGATGAGGACGTAGAAGCAGGTCGCCGGTTCGCCTTCGACGCAGATCGGGCCCGGCTGGTAGTTCTCGATTTGTCCGTTGCTGCACAGCACCGCGAGTTGCTCGTCGGTGAGGGACTCGAACAGGAACAGGGTGCGCAGCTCGTCGGGATCACACGGCGGGCCCAGGGGCGGGGTCGGGGTCATGGCGTCACGACTCCGACAGGTAGCGGTGAACCAGCATCACCGCCATTGATCCCTCGCCGACCGCGGCCGCTACCCGCTTGGCGGATTCGGAACGCACGTCGCCGGCGACGAACACTCCGGGCACGCTCGTTTCCAGGTGGTGCGGCGGGCGGTCCAGCGTCCAGCCACACACGTTGCGCAGGTCCGGGCCGGTGAGGATGAAGCCGTGGTCGTCGCGGGCCAAAACGCCGTCGAGCCACTCCGTGCGCGGGGCCGCGCCGATGAAGATGAACATCCGTCCGCAGCCCACCTCCTCGGTATCGCCGGTCCGGTTGTCGACCAGGGTCAGTTTCTCCAGATGGTCGGCGCCGGTGGCGCATTGAACTTCGGTGCAGGTGCGCACCGAGATCTTTGGGTTCTGCTCGATCTGCTGAATTAAGTAGTACGACATCGACGCCTCGAGCGACGGGGCGCGCACCAGGATGGTCACCGAATTGGCCTCGCGGGACAGGTGCATCGCGGCCTGGCCGGCCGAATTGGCTCCGCCGATGATGTAGACGTCCTCGCCGTTGCACTCCGAGGCGACGGACGTGGCCGCTCCGTAGTACACGCCACGGCCGACCAGTTCCTCGCACCCGGTCGCGGCCAGCTGGCGATACGCGACGCCGGTGGCCACGATGACCGCGTGCGCGTCGATGGAGCCGCCGTCAGCGAAGCGCACGGTGCGTGCACTCCCGTTGATTTCCAGTGCGGAGGCGGTGCGGGCGGTGACGATCTCGGCGCCGAATTTCTCCGCCTGCTGGCGCGCCCGCTGGGCCAGTTGGCCGCCCGACACCCCATCCGGAAAGCCCAGGTAGTTCTCGATCCGCGAGCTCTGGCCGGCCTGGCCGCCGGTGGCGGTGCGTTCGATGAGCACCGTGCGCAGTCCCTCGGACGCGCCATAGACGGCAGCGGCCAGGCCTGCGGGCCCGCCACCAATCACGACCAGGTCGTAGAACTCCTGCGACGGGGTGGTGGTCAGGCCCAGCGTGTCGGCCAGCTGGGCGTCGGTCGGCTCGACCAGGGGATCACCGTGTTCGGTGATGACGACGGGAAGCCGCAGGCCGTCTGCGCCGGCGGCCTGCAGCAGCCGCTCGCCCTCCGGCTCGTCGGCCATGAACCAGTTGTAGTAGAGCCCGTTGCGGGCCAGGAAGTCGCGGACCTGCCAGGAACGCTCCGACCAGCGGTGCCCGACCACCTTCGTGTGCGGGATGGGCCGCTCCGGCGCCCGCTTCCACGCGTCCAACAGCGCGTCGATGACGGGATAGAGCTTTTCCTCCGGCGGGTCCCACGGCTTGAGCAGGTAGTGGTCGAGGTCGACGACGTTGATCGCGTCGATGGCGGCGTGGCTGTCGGCGTAGGCGGTCAGCAGCACCCGCCGCGCCGCCGGGTACAGGTCCATCGCGTGTTCCAGGAACTCGATGCCCGTCATCTGCGGCATCCGGTAGTCGGCGATGATGGTGGCGACCGTTTCGCCGCGCAGTTTGAGCTGCTTGAGGGCGTCCAGCGCGTCGTGGCCGGATTCCGCGCGCACGATCCGGTGCTCTTCGCCGTATCTGCGTCGCAGGTCTCGGGCCACCGCGCGGGACACGGCCGGATCGTCGTCGACCGTCAGCATCACGGGTTTGCGTGACTGGCCATCAGGGCCTGAATCGGGACTAGTCATCGCCGTTAAGTATGCCCTCGTCTGGGGTTTCGTTCAGCGCAGCTCAGACCGCCTGCAGTGGTTGCGGGTAGTTGACTCGCCGGCCGACGTGCCCTACTCCTGGCCAGATGCACGGCGTGCGCGAACACGGCGCCGCTGTAGGCCTGCGCTGCAGCCCCCCGAAACGCCTGCCACCATTGTCGGTGGCGCGTTATCGTGCTGAAACGGTGCCTGTGGGAGGCCGCGTTGCAGAAAACTTTGTTCGGTAGCTACCAGCTGATCGAATTGCTGGGCCGCGGCGGCATGGGCGAGGTATGGCGGGCCTACGACACCGTCATCGACCGGGTCGTCGCGCTCAAGATATTGCCTGCCGACGTTTCCCGCGACGAGGTCTTCCAGCGGCGGTTTCGTCGCGAAGCCCATGCGATCGCGCGATTGAACAGTCCACATGTTGTGCCGATTCACACCCACGGGGAAATCGATGGTCGGCTGTTCGTGGATATGCGGCTGATCGAGGGCCGAGACCTGCAGTCAGTCTTGGAAGGCGGGCCGCTGCCGCCCGTCCAGGCGGTGCAGGCCATCGAGCAGGTCGCCAAGGCGCTGGATGCCGCGCACAAGGTCGGGCTGTTGCACCGGGATGTCAAGCCGTCGAACATCTTGATCGACGACGATGGCTATGCCTATCTGATCGATTTCGGACTCGCCTTCGTCGCGGATGAACGGGGTTTAACCACGACGGGGGGCGTGGTTGGGACCTTCCGCTACATGGCCCCCGAGCGGTTCAAAACCGAGGAGATCGGCGCCCCTCCGATCGACGCCCGCTCGGATATCTATGCGTTGGCCTGTGTGCTGTATGAGTGCTTGACAGCAAAGCACGCAATCGGCGGCTACACCCTGGAGCAACAGATCGGCAACCACCTGGTGGCTCCGCCGCCGCAGCCGTCCGACACCAACCCGGGGCTGCCGGCGAGGCTTCGACATGGTCATCGCCAAGGGCATGGCCAAAAGACCCGCCGACCGCTACGACACCCCGGTGGAGTTGGCGCGAGCCGCGCGCGAGGCCGTCACCACGCCGAGTTCCCCGACCGCTTCCGCGGGTCGGAAGCCGCAGAACGCCTCCTTTGCGCACAGCGCCGAGGAGCGGGTGCCGAACACAAACTCGGTCGTCCTACGCGAACCCCCGGCTATCGTGCTGCGGGAACCCTCGGCCGACCGCCTGCCCGATACCGCGCCGTCACGGCCCGCGGGGGCGCCGCCGTGGCGGCCGCGCAAAGCCGTCATCATCTCGGGCACAGCCCTGCTTGCCGTCGTGGTGGCAGTCCTTACGGCTCTGGCCGTCTTCAGCAGTGACGGTTCGGGAAATTCCCGGCAGACGGCGCTGCCCTTCACCGGCCTTCATGGTCCGGAAGGGGTCACCGTAGATAGTGGCGGCAACGTGTACGTGTCCGACACTCTGCACAATCGGGTGTTGGTATTGCCCGCGGGCTCGACGGAGCAAACCCTGCTGCCGTTCGAAGGCCTCAGCTTTCCGACCGGTGTGACAACAGACGACACCGGCGCTGTCTACGTCAACGACGCCGGTAACAAGAGGGTGGTGGTCCTTGCTCCCGGGGCGCAGAAGCAGATCCAACTGCCTTTCACCGATCTCGGCAATCCGACGGGACTGGCGGTGGACCGCGCCCACACCGTCTACGTCACCGACACCGCAAACAATCGGGTGGTTGCCCTTGCTGCCGGCTCGACCACGCAAATTCTCCTACCTTTCACCGGTCTCAAGGCTCCGACCGGTTTGGTGGTGAGCGACGACGGAACGGTCTATGTCGCCGACGGCGGCAACAACCGGGTGCTGGCACTGGCCCGAGGTTCACGCATCCAAACCACGCTGCCCTTCACCGGCCTATCCGATCCCGGTGGAGTGACGCTGGACCGCCAGGGCGCCGTGTACGTCACCGACAGCGCGGGCAACCGCACGCTGAAACTTCCCGTGGGCTCGAGCGCGCAAGTCATACTGCCGTTCTCTAGCCTGGACTATCCGTGGGGACTGGCGGTTGACAACAACGGCACGGTCTACGTCGCAGGCAACAACAACAAGATCCTGGCGCTGCGACCGCAGTAGAGCCGACGGCCTCGCGCGTCATTCGCGCCGGCTTTTGGCAGTGTCGACCTACGTTGTCGACCTGAAGTCTTTTGCTGGAAAGTCCTTTGGCCGTCGGCGCATGGTCGGTTGACGGGTTGGCCCGATGAACTGCGAGCTGGATCATTTCGGATTCGGTCATCGCGTGAAGGCGTGGTCAAACACCTGCGACGATGGCGGCCGCACGTTATGGTGCTGATGCAATTGTCAATGCCTTGCCGCCGGAGGGCACGTTGCCTGACACGTCGTTCGGAAATTACCAGCTGATCGAGTTGCTGGGCCGCGGCGGCATGGGCGAGGTGTGGCGCGCTCACGACACCATCATCGACCGCACGGTCGCGATCAAGATCCTGCCTGCCGAGATCTCAAAAGATGAGGTGTTTCAGGAGAGGTTTCGCCGCGAAGCCCACGCGGCCGCGCGGTTGAACAGCCCCCACATCGTGCCGATCCACACTCACGGGGAAGTCAACGGACGTCTGTTCGTGGACATGCGGCTTGTCGAGGGGACCAACTTGCAAACCATGCTGGACTACGGCCCGCTGGCGCCGGCCCGGGCGGTGCGGATCATCGAGCAGATCGCCAAGGCATTGCACGCCGCGCATAAAATCCGGCTGTTGCACCGGGACGTCAAGCCGTCGAACATTCTGATCGACGAGGACGACGACTACGCGTATTTGATCGATTTCGGGATCGCGCTCACGATAGGCGAGCGAGGATTGACCTCCGTCGGCGACGTGATCGGGACCTTCCACTACATGGCCCCCGAGCGATTCAAACCCGATGAGCCTGGCATGCCCCCGATCGACGCCCGCTCCGATATCTACTCGTTGGCCTGTGTGCTTTATGAGTGCCTCACCGGAAGGCACCCATTTCCTGGCGACGAACTCGAGAAGCAGGTTGCCAACCATCTCTTCACTACGCCGCCGCGGCCGTCGACGACAAACCCTGCACTGGGGCACGGCTTTGACCCCATCATCGCCAAAGGCATGGCCAAGGACCCTTGCGATCGCTACCAGACCGTCGTGGAATTTGCGCGTGCCGCCCGCGGCGTCGTCACCATGCCCATGCCGATGCCGGCTTCCCGGGTTCTGCAGCCGTCCGTTCCGGAGGCGACCGGCGCGCCGGATCGCACCGAAAGCTTTGGTAGCGGGCGGATGCCAGCACCACTCGCCGGCGACATGGAGACCACCGAGCGTCGGGTGCCCGATTCGAACACTCACACGTGGCCGCAAACCGCCGTTACGCCCGGGCGAGAAGCTGCGGGTGAGTCCTCAACCGCTGCGCCGACGCCTACCCCGCCACCTGTGCCAGCGCCGAGATCCGCTCGGCCGTGGTGGCGCCACAGAACGGTCGCCATCACGGGTTCGGCCCTGCTTGCCGTCGTCGCGGTCGCCGTTACGGTCATCTTCGGCTTCTTCACCCACGACTCAACCCACAACCCCCGGCAGAAGGCACTGCCCTTCAGCGGTCTGCGCAAACCGGAAGGCTTGACGGTGGACAACGCCGGCAACGTCTATGTCGCCGACACCTTGCACAACAGGGTGTTGGCGTTGCCGGCGGGCAAGACAACTCCGGTTGAGCTGATGTTCGACCGCGGCTTCTCGCTCAGCGCTCCGAGCGGTGTGACAACGGACAACGATGGCGCCGTGTATGTCAATGACGCCGGCAACAAGCGGGTTGTCCGCTTTAACCGGCCCGATTTTGCCGCCAATAATTTCTATGCTGGCCAGCCGACTCCGCTTAACTTTCCCCCCTTGGGTCATCCGACCGGCCTGACCGTGGCCAAAGACCACACTGTCTACGTCACCGACACCAGCGCCAACGTGGTGTTGAAGCTGCCCCCCGACCCGGGGGCCAAGGCGGTCCCGGTTCCGTTCACTGGCCTTAGCGCTCCGACCGGTTTGACATTGGGCGAAGACGACACCCTCTACGTCGCCGATGGCGGCAACAACCGGGTGCTCCGACTGCCGAAGGGCTCGGAGCATCAAGACAACGTGGAGTTCGTCGGGCTCAAAGACCCCGGTGGCGTGACGGTGGACAGTCATGGCGCCGTGTACGTCACGTCCAGCGACGACAATCGCGCACTGAAACTGCCCTCCGGGACCGCCGACGGCAGCGAGCAAGTCGTGTTGGCCTTCACCGGCCTCGACTATCCGTGGGGACTGGCGGTAAGCCATGACGGGACGGTCTATGTCGCAGGCCACAACGACAAGATTTTGGTACTGTCGCCGACATAAATTTTTTTCGGCTTGCCTGCCGCTGACCGGCGTTTTGCGCCGAGTACGGCGATACGGGTATCGTTAACCAACGGTGCGGCTCCGCGCCGGCTTTCTTGTGTGCCCCGTCCCTAGGAATTTCCTGTCACCGGCTCACGTTTCTAAGCCGGTTGTGTGCTGCGCCGATCTGGGCGCAGAGGTAACGAAACTAAACGACGAGGATTCCTGAGAGAGTTATGGCCAAGAAGGACGGCGCCATAGAGGTTGAGGGCCGGGTGGTCGAGCCCCTGCCCAATGCGATGTTTCGCATTGAGCTGGAGAACGGACACAAGGTGCTCGCCCACATCAGCGGCAAGATGCGGCAGCACTACATTCGCATCCTGCCCGAGGACCGGGTGGTGGTAGAGCTTTCGCCCTACGACCTGTCCCGGGGACGCATTGTGTACCGGTACAAGTAACGAGAACCCAGAGAACAGGACCGAGACTGCCGTGAAGGTGAACCCGAGCGTCAAGCCGATCTGTGACAAGTGCAGGGTGATCCGTCGGCACGGACGGGTCATGGTGATCTGCTCCGACCCGCGCCACAAGCAGCGACAGGGCTGACCTGGGCTAATAGCCCAGCAGCGCACTGACACAACTAAATGCAGACCTCCCAGCACCAATAAGCGGATACGCCGCTTATCCACGCCCGGACGGAGGCCGGGCCCCGCCAGCAGGCGGGAACGGGCTGGGAAAAGACCTCCGCATGAGATAAGAGGAAACGCCACCTATGGCACGACTAGTAGGCGTCGATCTCCCGCGCGACAAGCGCATGGAGATAGCGCTGACGTACATCTTCGGCATCGGCCGCACCCGCTCGAACGAGATTCTCGCGGCCACCGGCATCGACAAGGACCTGCGCACCAGGGATCTGTCCGACGACCAGCTCACCCACCTGCGCGACTACATCGAAGCCAACCTCAAGGTGGAGGGTGACCTGCGCCGCGAGGTGCAGGCGGACATTCGACGCAAGATCGAGATCGGCTGCTACCAGGGCCTGCGGCACCGCCGCGGGTTGCCGGTGCGTGGCCAGCGCACCAAGACCAACGCGCGTACCCGCAAGGGCCCCAAGCGCACCATCGCCGGCAAGAAGAAGGCCAGGTAACCCATGCCACCCGCCAAGAAGGCAGCAGCCGCTGCCCCCAAGAAGGGGCAGAAGACCCGTCGCCGGGAAAAGAAAAACATCCCGCACGGTGCCGCGCACATCAAGAGCACGTTCAACAACACGATCGTGACGATCACCGACCCGCAGGGCAACGTCATTGCCTGGGCGTCCTCGGGCCACGTCGGTTTCAAGGGCTCGCGTAAGTCGACTCCGTTCGCCGCTCAGCTGGCGGCCGAGAACGCCGCGCGCAAGGCCCAGGAGCACGGCGTGCGCAAGGTCGACGTGTTCGTGAAGGGCCCGGGCTCGGGCCGGGAGACCGCGATCCGGTCGCTGCAGGCCGCGGGCCTGGAGGTCGGTGCGATCTCCGATGTCACCCCCCAGCCGCACAACGGCTGCCGGCCGCCGAAGCGCAGAAGGGTCTAGGTAAGAAGAAATGGCTCGCTACACCGGACCCATCACCCGCAAATCACGCCGGCTGGGCACCGACCTCGTCGGTGGCTCCCAGTCCTTCGAGAAGCGTCCCTACCCGCCCGGCCAGCACGGCCGCGCGCGGATCAAGGACAGCGAATATCGACAGCAGCTGCAGGAGAAGCAGAAGGCCCGCTTCACCTACGGCGTCATGGAGAAGCAGTTCCGCCGCTACTACGAAGAGGCCTCGCGCCAGTCCGGCAAGACCGGCGAGGAACTGCTGAAGATCCTGGAGAGCCGCCTCGACAACGTCGTGTACCGGGCCGGCCTGGCGCGCACCCGCCGGATGGCTCGCCAGCTCGTCAGCCACGGGCACTTCAGCGTCAACGGCGTGCACGTCAACGTGCCGAGCTACCGGGTGTCGCAGTACGACATCATCGACGTGCGGGACACATCGCTGAACACGGTGCCGTTCCAGATCGCACGGGAGACGGCGGGCGACCGCCCGCTCCCGAGCTGGCTGCAGGTGGTGGGGGAGCGGCAACGCATCCTGATCCACCAGTTGCCCGAGCGCGCGCAGATCGACGTGCCGCTCACCGAGCAGCTGATCGTCGAGTACTACTCGAAGTAAAGCCCCCTGCACCGATCCCGGTGCAGGTTTGCGGTGATCGCAAGCGCGGCGAAGCCGGGCGCAGCGGGTCACCGCGGGAGAATGAAGCGGCATCAAATAGCGGGTGCCGAGAAGGAGAAGAAGAAACACCATGCTGATCTCTCAGCGACCCACACTGTCGGAGGACATCCTCACCGACAGCCGTTCCCAGTTCGTCATCGAACCCCTGGAGCCGGGATTCGGTTACACCCTGGGCAATTCACTGCGGCGCACGCTGCTGTCGTCGATTCCCGGCGCGGCCGTCACCAGCATTCGCATCGACGGTGTGCTGCACGAGTTCACCACCGTGCCAGGCGTCAAGGAAGACGTCACCGACATCATCTTGAACCTCAAGGGGCTGGTGGTGTCGTCCGAGGAGGACGAGCCCGTCACCATGTACCTGCGCAAGCAGGGTCCCGGTGAGGTCACCGCCGGTGACATCGTGCCGCCGGCCGGCGTCACCGTGCACAACCCCGGCATGCACATCGCGACACTGAACGACAAGGGCAAGCTCGAGGTAGAGCTCGTCGTCGAGCGCGGCCGTGGCTATGTCCCCGCGGTGCAGAACCGTGCTTCGGGTGCCGAAATCGGCCGTATCCCAGTCGATTCCATCTACTCGCCGGTGCTGAAGGTCACCTACAAGGTGGACGCCACCCGTGTCGAGCAACGCACCGACTTCGACAAGCTGATCCTGGACGTGGAGACCAAGAGCTCGATCAGTCCGCGCGACGCGCTGGCGTCGGCGGGCAAGACGCTGGTCGAATTGTTCGGCCTGGCACGCGAACTCAACGTCGAGGCCGAGGGCATCGAGATCGGCCCGTCGCCGGCCGAGGCCGACCACATCGCGTCGTTCGCGCTGCCGATCGACGATCTGGACCTGACCGTGCGCTCGTACAACTGCCTCAAGCGCGAGGGCGTGCACACGGTCGGTGAGCTGGTGAGTCGCACCGAGTCCGACCTGCTCGACATCCGCAACTTCGGGCAGAAGTCCATCGACGAGGTCAAGGTCAAGCTGCACCAGCTGGGTCTTTCGCTCAAGGACAGCCCGCCGAGCTTCGACCCGTCGGAGGTTGCGGGCTACGACGTCGCCACCGGCACCTGGTCCAGCGAGAGTGCCTACGACGACCAGGACTACGCCGAAACCGAACAGCTCTAAACAATTCCGTCCCGGTCCTACCTGATACGGGGGCCGGCCCCGAATAGGAGATAGTCGCAATGCCCAAGCCCACCAAGGGTCCCCGCCTCGGCGGAGGGTCGTCGCACCAGAAGGCCCTGCTGGCCAACCTGGCCACGTCGCTGTTCGAGCACGGCCGGATCAAAACGACCGAGCCGAAGGCGCGGGCATTGCGGCCCTACGCGGAGAAGCTGATCACCCACGCGAAGAAGGGCACGCTGCACAACCGTCGCGAGGTCATGAAGAAGATCCGCGACAAGGACATCGTGCACGCCTTGTTCGCCGAGATCGGGCCGTTCTTCGCCGACCGCGACGGCGGTTACACCCGCATCATCAAGGTCGAGGCGCGCAAGGGCGATAACGCCCCGATGGCCGTGATCGAGCTGGTGCGGGAGAAGACGGTGACGTCGGAGGCCGACCGGGCACGGCGGGTGAAGGCTTCGAAGAAGGCTGAAGCTCCCGTGCCCGCCGCGCCGGCTCCGGAAGCCGCTGAGGCTGAGGTCGTCGAGGCTGAAGTCGAGGCGGAGCCGGAAGCCGCTGAGGCTGAAGTGGCCGTCGAGCCCGAAGCCGCTGAGCCCGCAGCCGCTGAGCCCGCAGCCGCCGAGGAGGCGCAGGCCGAGGAGCCTGAAGAGGCGCCCGAGAATTAGCGAAGACGTCCGTCTTCGGCTCGATATTGCCTACGACGGAACCGATTTCGCGGGCTGGGCAGTTCAAGCCGGGCAGCGCACGGTCGCCGGCGTCCTCGATGAGGCGCTGACGACCGTGTTCCGCACTCCGGTGCGGTTGCATGCGGCGGGGCGCACCGATGCCGGCGTGCACGCCAGCGGGCAGGTGGCTCATGCCGACTTGCCCGCCGATGCCCTGCCGAACGCCTACTCGCGCTCGCCGCGTCCGCACGATCCGGAATTCATGCCGCTGCTGCGGCGTCTCGGCGGGTTCTTGCCCACCGACGTCCGAGTTCTCGATATCGCCCGGGCGCCAGCCGGTTTCGATGCCCGGTTCTCGGCGTTGCGGCGTCATTACCAATACCGACTATCGACCGCGCCGTACGGCGTGGTTCCGCAGCTGGCCCGCTACATCGCCGCCTGGCCGCGCCCGCTGGATGTTGACGCGATGACGGCCGCGTCGCGAGAACTGTTGGGGTTGCACGACTTTGCCGCTTTTTGCCGTCGCCGCGAAGGTGCCACCACGATTCGCCAGCTGCAGCGGTTCGACTGGTCACAGAACGGCGATCTGGTCACCGCGCACGTCACCGCCGACGCGTTCTGCTGGTCGATGGTGCGGTCTCTGGTCGGCGCGCTGCTGGCTGTCGGGGAACGACGGCGCACGGCTGCGTGGTGCCGCGAATTGCTCACTGCGACAGACCGTTCCAGTGATTTCGCGGCGGCTCCGGCGCACGGATTGACGCTGATCGGCGTGGACTATCCGCCCGATGACGAGCTGGCGTCGCGGGTGTTGATCACCCGGGATCTGCGCACACGCGACTAGAGCCTGCCGGCGACGAAGTTGGCCGCTTGATCCACCAGTCCCGAGCCGATGTATGAGGGCTGCAGATGGGCGGCCCAAGTTGTGCCGTTCCGACAGATCGGGTCGCCTTGCGCGCACTGGTCGATCGTCTTACCGGCGAAGGCGGGGGCAACCTGCCGGGTGCCGTTCCCGAACAAAGCGACCGCCGCGACGTGCTGATCCACGCCCGGCGGTATCCGGCTCCAGGTGGCCAGGTCGGCCACCTCGGCACCCAGGGAATAGCCGCCGAGCACCTCGCGGGTGTTCGGGCAAGTCTTTGCCATCGATTGCACATGGGCGCCCATATCGTTGGCGCCGCTGTCGACGGTGATGTTCGCCGGATAGTTGACGCCATAGGCTCCGATCGGCATCCGCGTCTTGCCGCGCAGCGAATCGACCAGCGCGTCACCGACTTGACCGAGCCCGGGCGGCTCTTCGCGGCCCCGGGCGAACACCACTTCGGCGCCGGGGCACGCCGCCGATGCGACCGGAATTGCCGGCCCAATCATCCACACCGCCGCTAGTGACGCGACCGCCATCGAACCGAACAACCGGTTCGCGACATGCTCCATGTAGCGATGCTACGAGCTTATTGAGATCGCGTCACTGAACTGCCGTGACCAACCCGGGCTGGGGCGTGGTGGGGGTCACCGGTCCGTGTACATCCGGACCGGGCAAGGGGGTCTGCGGCACGTAGCCGGGAGTTTGGGGACCGTACCCAGGCGTCTGCGGACCGTAGCCGGGCTGCGGAGGGTAGCCCTGAATCGGCGGGCCGAACCCGGGCACCGGCTGGCCGGTGCCGGCCAGCAGCCTGGACGCGACGAACGCCGCGGCCTGGGTGGTGTACACGGGAACATAGCCCTCGGTGTGCCCTTCCCAGTCGTTGCCGGGGCCCGCGTGGCAGATCGGGTCGTTGGGGTTGCACAGGTCGATCGCCTTGGACCCGAACATCGCGCTCTGCGTGGGCAGCGATCCGCCGGCCCGGTCGGCCACGTCGCCGAAGGTGACGACGGCCGCGACGTTGCTGGCGTACTGCGGGGGCAGCGTGTTACCCCAGTTGATGCCGCCGATCGGAACGCCGGCCACGATGTCCATCACCGACGCGCCCTGCGAGTAGCCGCCCAGCACGATCTTGGTGTTCGGACACTTTTCCACGCTCTTCTTGACCCGGTCGATCGTGTCGTTGGCGCCGTCACCACCGTGCAGCTGTAGCTTGCTGGCGGCGTAATTCACCCCGTAGGGCAGGATGTTCAGGCCGCCGGTCTGCTGGCGCAGCGAGTCCACGAACGCGTCGCCCACCTTGCCCAGGCCCGGGGGTTCGTTGGTGCCGCGAGCGAAGATGACCTCGACGTCCGGGCAGTCGTCTGCGGACGCCACCTGTGTCGCGGCCGGGACGGCTGCCAAGCCGGTGGCGGTGACCAGTGCGGACGCGCCGAGGCCGACCCAGCGGCCTGCTGACCGCGCGTAGCCCGCCCGAGGGCCACGTAAGCGGTTTGGGAGAGAAATCACGCCACGACTTTACCCACTACCAGGCACAACGAAACGTCGCTGAGCTGTGGATACCCGACCACATGCCCCTCGACATGCGATTTAACCTGACGCGCAACACGGATCTACACAGATTTCCCGGGAGGGTTTTGAACCATCCATCGCCGCGTCGACCGACAACCCGGCTGCATGTCAGCGGTCATCGATTTCTGGCCCGTCGCATCGAGTGTGCGTTGCTGCGCCGGGATGACGGCGCAGTCAACGAGCCGCTGCGCGCGCAGTCGGCGTCGTTGGCGCTGGGAGCGGTACTTGCGGGCATCGCCCTGGCGGGATGCGCGTTGGTTGGTTTGCTGCGGCCGCAGGTGGCGCTGGACACGGCGCTGATAGTGATGGGCCGGGATTCCGGGGCGCTGTTTGTGCGCGTCGGCGATACCTGGCATCCCGTGCTCAACCTGGCCTCGGCGCGGTTGATCGCGGCCACCGACGCCAACCCGCTGCCGGTGCCCGAGTCCGAATTGGGGCGCACCAAACGTGGTCCACTGCTGGGAATTTCGGGCGCACCGCAGCTTCTCGACCGGCCGCTGACCGGCGCTGAAGCGGCCTGGACGATCTGCGACACAGGCGATAATCCGGCCACGACGATCGTCATCGGACGTACCGACGAATCGTCATTCCATCAGCTGGCTCCCGAACGGGCCCTCCTGGTCGCCCCGGGCCCCGGTTCGCCGAGTTATCTGCTGTACGACGGGCGGCGGGCCGTGGTGGATCCCGCCGACGCCGCGGTTGTGCGTGCGCTCAGGCTCGAGGACCGGGTCCCGCGGCGCGTCTCCCAGGCTTTGCTGAATGCCATCCCGGAAGCACCGGTGATCACCGCCCCACGGATCCGCGGCATGGGGGGCGCGGCGAGCGGGCTCCCCGGCTTCACGGTCGGCAGTGTGCTGCGCATCACGCGCGGCGACGGTGACGAGTATTACGTCGTGCTGACCGACGGAGTTCAGCGCATCGGCCAGGTGGCGACTGACTTGTTGCGCTTCAGCGACTCGCAGCGCTCTGCCAACGTGATATCGGTGGCACCCGATGTGATCCGGGCCATTCCGGTCGCCAACAGCCTGCCGGTGTCCACTTTTCCCGATCGGGCTCCGGAGGTGGCCGCCGATCGCGATACCAGCTATTGCGCGACGTGGGCGCCCGGTCGACCCGATGGGGTCGCGTTCCTGACGGGCGCTGGCCTGCCGGTGCCGCCCGGCCGGCCGCCGGTCACGTTGGCCCAGGCCGACGGTGACGGTCCAGCGCTGGATGCCGTCTACCTTCCACCGGGGCGCAGCGCCTACGTGGGGGCAACGGGCCGAAGCGGCACGCGATACCTCGTCACCGACACCGGGGTGCGATTCGCGATCCTTGACGACGAGGCGGCGCACAACCTCGGGTTGCCTGCCGTGCCGCTGCCGGCGCCCTGGCCCATGCTGGCGGCGTTGCCGGCGGGACCGGAACTGAGCCGGGCGAACGCGTTAGTCGCCCGGGACGGTGCTGCGGGGTCTTCGAGGACCCCCTAGCCGCAGCGAAACCAGCGCGAGCACCAGCGCGGCCAGGCCGATCGCCGCCCCGCGTAACGCGACCGCGCGTGCGCGAGCATCCGACGGGCTCGACTGCACGGATCGCGGTGGGGTGCCGATTGCAACCGGTGGGGTGCGCGGCGCGGACGTGGCTGCCGGGGTCGAGTCGGTGCTGACCGCGGCCGGCGCGTCGACCGTGCCATTGCCGACGAACGGATCCCATCCGGGCGGCGGGTGATGCGCGGTCGACTCGATCCGCTGCTTCACCTGGCGCGCGGTCCAGTTCGGGAACCGAGCACGGATCAGCGCGGCCAGTCCACTGACAACCGGCGCGGCGTAACTCGTGCCCGACAGCGGGGGCGACCCAAAGACGCTCACCGCCTCGCCGGTCGCGGCGACGTCGACCCAGGGCCCGGCGAGGGTGAATGCCGAGGGCGCGCCTTCGGTGTTCACCGAGCCGACGGTGAGCACATAGTCGTCGTACCAGGCCGGGCTTACCGCGACCCTTACGGTCTCCCAGGTTGCGTTGGGCTGCTGAGCCGGACACCCCGCGGCGCTACCGGTGTTACCGGCCGGGGCCACGACCACGGCATTCTTGACGTCGACGGCGTAGGCCAGGGCGGCGCCGAGTGCGCGATCGTCGAGCGGCGTCGCGGCCGGAACGCAGGCGACGGACGAGATGTTGATGACCGAGGCGCCGAGATCGGCGGCCGTACGGACGGCCTTGGCCATGGTGTCGACGTCGCCGACCCCGGTGCCGGATCGGTCGGCCGGCCCGAACTTGGCGCTGGACTGCCGGATGCTGATCAAGGTGGCGTCGGGCGCCACGCCGCTGAGAATTCCGGCCACCACGGTGCCGTGCGCATCGCAATCCTGGGTGCCGTCGCCGGTGGAAACGTAATCGCCGCCGGGCACCAGATTCGGCAGTCGCGGGTGTCGCGCAACACCGGTGTCGATGATCGCGACTCGTTGGTCCGCGCCGCGGGTGAGTTGCCAGACCCGCGGCAGGTCGAGGTCGGCGAGCTGATCGTGGCCGTGTCCCGGCTCCCCGGGGTTAGCGCTCACCGCATCGCACACTTCGCGTTGTACGGTCGGCTGCGCAGGCGACGGTGCCGCCGGCTGGGGTAGTCGCTGACCGTCGATGGGTGGTGGCGAAACCGCTTGCGCCAGAGGCATTCCCAACGTCGCCAGTGCGGTGAGCGCCGACACCGCCAGCAGGCGAACGACGCGTGATTCTCTCATGCCGCGTTCAGCGCGCGAACGGCGCCGTAGAATCCGCATATCCAGCAGGTCAGGGGTGGCATCGTGAGCAACGCGAGATACTCCGACAGTTCACCGATGCGGCCCAGAACGGGCGACAGTGCGGAGACCGCGAAGCCCAGATATAGTGCCGCGGCGACCAGCAGCACTGTCACCGCTGCTACCCATGGCGTGCCGCTCGGCGTTCCGGTCGCGGCGATCGCGAATGTTGCTCCAAGAGTGGCGATTCCACTGGCGACGAACACCAGCGTCGTTTTGCCGCTCGCCGAGCGTGCACGCAGTAGCAGTAGCGCACCGGTGACGGCCGCGAAGGCCGTCGCGCCGGCGCCTCGTGCGGCGGCCACGGTGACGATGGCGGCGACCGCGGTTGCCGACGAGGACGCGGCGTGCAGGCTGGTCAACCAGGCGTCGGCACGGATCGCCTTGTCGACCAGAGCATCGTCGGTCGCGAGTTGTGGCGACAGCCCGGCCAGCACGATGGACACCCGCCCCGCAATCCCCAGGAGGCCAAGGGAAACCAGCGCGGACAGCGAAGCGATGCTGCGCACCGGGGCCGCGGTCAGCACCTCCGCGAAAGCCGCCGCGGCTGCGATCATCGCGAAACACGACACCGCAGTCAGGGCGACGACGCCGCGGTTCGATAGCCGTATTGCCAGCACCGAGGTGACGGCCGCGGCCATCGCGGCCAGCAGCACGTTGGGGGCACCCGGAGCCCCCGGAAGCGCCGTAAACCCGGCGAGCGCAGCGAACGCGGTGGCCACTAGGTTATGGGTGAGTCCGGCGATCGGGTACCGACTCATCATGCGCGCTATCAGCAGCGCAAGAACTCCGGCCACGGCCGCTATCCCGGTGGTGACTCCGATATCACCGGTAACGTTGTCGCTGAGAGTGTTTCGGATGAGTGCTAGGCCACCGACACCGATGAAAAGCCCCGCTGCGATCGCGCCGGTCAGCCGGGTCGCTCGCCTGGTCCACGGCCGCGTCTGCGCGTCGAGCGTTGCGGCGACGGCCTCAGCCACATCTTCGCACCGCGGGGCCGGCAGGTCCGCGCGGGGTTGACTCAAGATCAGGACCGTGCCGTCGCGGATATCGTTCTGCGCCAGCGTCGTCGATGAGCGCAGAGCCGGCACGCCGGGAGCGGACAGCCGGTAGGCGGTGCCTGACCGAAAGCCCGATCTGTCGGCCCCGCAGTCGTCCAGGATGTCGATGATCGACGGGATCAGGCTCGCGATGGGTACGGCGGCCGGCAGCGAGAGGTCGACGACGGCTGTGCCGGCGTGCACGGAGACTCGGCACAGCCCCGGATCGGGTGCAGACAACATTGGGCAGCACGGTATCGCTCCTTCACCGCCGCGGTCTTCGGCTGTCCACAGGTGACTTGCCGACGGGTCCAGTGCTGCTTAGCGTCTTGCAACCGTGGGAAGGCCTGACGCGACCGCGGAACCGCCGCCGGTGGTTCCGGCCGCCGACATCGCGGTGCTCGCGCCTCCCGAACTGCCGGGCACGGCGTCGCCGCCCACAACGCTGGTGCGCCTGCTGCCGGTCGCCGTGTCGGTCATCACGGTGAGCGTGATGGCGGTGGCCTTCCTGTCGGGGTCGGCTGTCGGCCGCAATCCCATGTTTCTGGCATTCCCGATGATGATGCTGGCTTCTGCGATGATAACGGCGTTGACCGGACGCGGCGACCGGCGAGTGATCGCCGCGGCTCGCACCGATTACCTCGGCTACCTGCGTCGCCTGCGCGAAGTTGTCATGGAAACTGCGGTAGTACAACACTTGTCACTGCGTCTCGAGCATCCCGAGCCCGAAGCGCTGTGGACGCTGATCGGCGGCCCGCGGATGTGGAACCGGGGAGCCGGGGACTCCGGCTTCTGTCTTGTCCGTGTCGGACTGGGAACCCGCCCACTGGCTACCCGATTGGTGGCCCCGGAGATCACGCCCGTCGAGCGAGCGGATCCGGTCACCGCCGCGGCGTTGCAGCGTTTCCTCGACACGCACTCGACCATCGCGCACGCGCCGGTCACTCTCGGATTGCGCGAGATCGCCGCCGTGACGATCGACGGCGATCCCTCTCAGGTGCGAGCGCTGCTGCGCGCGATGATCTGCCAACTGGCCGTGCGGCACTCGCCGGACCAGTTGTTGATCGTCGGTGCGATCGGTGACGCCAATCGAGCCCACTGGGAATGGTTGAAATGGTTGCCGCACAACCGCCATCCCAGCGCCACCGATGCACTGGGCCGCGCCCGCATGGTGTATCCGTCCCGAGCCGATGCGTTCAGTGAGCTGAATGGTCTCGCGGGACCGTACGTGGTGGTGATCGCCGACTCGGACGAATGCGGCGAACCAATGCCCGTCATCGAGGCGGTCAGCACCCTGGAGGTCGGGACCTTTAGCGACGGCGCACCGTTGACAATCCGGCACCCTGACACCGCTGACGCTTTGGTGCGTCCCGACCAGATGGAACTTGCCGACGCGTTGGCGTGCGCGCAGCGGCTGGCCGGCCAACGCTCCACAAAAGCTGTCGGGGTAGCGGCGGACTGGTCGACTCTGGTCGGGATCGACGAGATCACATCATTCGACCCTAGCGTGATCTGGCGCAGCCAAACTCAGGCCGATCGCCTGCGAGCACCGATCGGGACCACTACCGGCGGTGTCCCGCTTGAGCTGGACGTCAAGGAGCTCGCCGAGAGAGGGATGGGACCACACGGGCTCTGCGTGGGCGCCACCGGCTCAGGCAAATCTGAACTGCTGCGGACCATCACGCTGGGCATGATGGTGCGCAACTCGCCGGAGATACTCAACCTGCTGCTCATCGATTTCAAGGGTGGCGCAACATTTCTCGACTTGGCACGAGCGCCGCACGTGGCCGCCGTCATCACCAACCTCGCTGAGGAAGCGCCCCTGGTCACCCGGATGCGCGACGCGCTGGCAGGCGAGATGAACCGACGCCAGCACGCGCTGCGCGCGGCGGGCTGTGGCGGTGTCGCCGTGTACGAACGTGCGCGTCGGGCCGGCGCGCAGTTGCCCGCGCTGCCGACATTGTTCATCATCGTCGACGAGTTTTCCGAACTGCTGAGCCAGCATCCCGATTTCGCCGACATGTTCGTCGCGATCGGTCGACTCGGCCGCTCGCTTGGCATGCATCTGTTGCTCGCCAGCCAACGGCTTGATGAGGGACGGCTGCGAGGGTTGGAAGCGCACCTGTCCTATCGGATATGTCTGAAAGTGCTGTCTGCCAGCGAATCACGGACCGCGCTGGGAACACTCGATGCGTATCAGCTGCCGAACGAGCCGGGGGCGGGATTCCTGCGGGCCCCGGCGGGCGAGCCGGTTCGCTTTCAGGCGGCATACGTTTCCGGAACGATGGGGGGCGACACGCCGGCTCCGCCGGCGTCGTTTAACCCGCGGGTCTTCACCTCGCGAAACCTCGGGCCGGCTGCGGTTGCGGCAGGTGAAACATCGGAATGCACTGTTCTGCAGGCGGTCCTGGATCGCTTCTCGGGGCATGGGCCGCCCGCGCATCAAGTCTGGCTGCCGCCACTGCAGGAGTCACCCGCATTGCGCGCCCTATTGGTTCACGCCGGATCCGCGCCGGGAGGTCTAACCGTGCCGATCGGCATCGTGGATCGGCCGTTCGAACAGTGCAGAACCCCCTTCGTGGTCGAACTGTCCAGAGCAGCAGGCAATGTCGCGGTTGTCGGCGCGCCTTTGTCGGGCAAGTCGACGGCGCTGCGGACGCTGGTCACCGCGTTGGCGGCGACGCATGATGCGGGGCAGGTGCAGTTCTACTGCCTGGACTTCGGCGGTGGAGGCCTGGGCTCGTTGCGCACCTTGGCGCACGTCGGTGCGGTCGCCGGCAGGGCCGAGCGCGAGTTGGTCGTCCGCATGGTCGCAGAGTTGGAGTCCGTCGTGCGATCCCGGGAGGTCTTCTTTCGCGAGCACCATGTCGACTCGATCGCCCGGTACCGTCGGCAACGAGCGGCGGACGCCGACTCGTTCGGCGACGTGTTCCTCGTCGTCGACGGCTGGGCTAGCCTGCGTCAGGAGTTGGCCGGGCTTGAGGAGTCGATCACTGCGCTTGCGACGCAGGGCCTTTCGTTCGGTGTGCACGTCGTGTTGTCGGCATCGCGGTGGGCGGAGATCAGACCTTCGCTGAAGGATCAACTGGGTACGCGTATCGAGTTGCGGCTGGGCGATCCCGCCGATTCCGAGCTGGATCGCAGGCAGGCGCGACAAGTGCCGCCTGACAGACCGGGCCGTGGCCTCTCTCCCGACGGGCTACACATGCTGATCGCACTGCCTATCGACGTCGGCGAGCTACCGGGCCGCGATGGTACTTCGGTCGCCCCCCCAATACCGCTGCTGCCCACGCGAGTGGGGCATGACGACGTCGTGCGGCGGGCGGGTAGTGCATTCGGCGCGGGTATCTTGCTCGGCATCGAGGAGCACGGGTTACAGCCGCTGGCAGTCGATTTCGAGCTTGACGTGCACCTTTTGGTGATCGGTGACAACGAGTGCGGCAAGACCGCCGCGCTGCGAACCTTGTGCCGCGAGATAGTCCGAACCAGGACCGCCGCGCAGGCCCAACTGCTGATCATCGACTTCCGGCGCACTCTTCTCGGTGTCGTCGAGTCGGAACACTGTGCGGGCTATGCCATGTCACGCTCGGCGCTCGAGGCATTGCTGCCCGATGTCTTGGACCGCCTGCGCCGGCGGATGCCCTCGCCGCAGCTGAGCCAGGCGCAATTGCGGGCTAGGTCATGGTGGTCAGGACCGGACATTTACGTAGTGGTCGATGACTACGATCTGGTCGCCACCCCGGCGGGAAATCCATTGTCGCCCTTGTTCGAATATCTGCCATACGCGCGGGATCTAGGACTGCATCTCGTCGTAGCGCGGCGTAGCGGCGGCGCGGTCCGCGCGCTGTTCGAGCCGTTGCTTGCGGGTTTGCGTGACTTGGGCTGCGCCGGATTGATGATGAGCGGGCGCAGCGGGGAGGGGCCGCTGCTCGGCTCCGTACGCCCGGCGCCGCTGCCACCGGGCCGCGGTGTTCTGATCACTCGCACCGGCAACGAGCAGGTTGTTCAGGTGGCATGGAGTCCGCCATGAGCCCACATCGCGCACTCATCGAAGTAGGTCCCGAGACGATCCGCCGGTTATGTTGCGGGACAAGCGCGATCGCCGATGCCGAGATGCGCGCGGCGTTAGAGGCGATAGACGATCGGGCCGCGCTGGTGGGCGAGCGCCCGGTCGCCGTCGATTCGCTGTGGCGAACCCTGTTGCGGTCGCTGCGCTGTGAAGGTAGCGACGGCCTGACCATCGTTCATCCCTCGTGGTGGCCGCCCTCGCGCGTCGGCGTGCTCACCGCCGCCGCGCCGCAGCCCAAAGACGTAGCGGCACAACCGCGGGCGTGGCTGTTGCGTCAGGCATGCGGAACCGACGCAACGGTTGTGGAGATCGCCGGCCGCATGGTGGCGGTCGCGGGTGCCGAGACTGTCGCCGTGGCGCGCACGATGCAGCCGACCATCGTCGCCAAGGAGGTCGCGAATTTGGTCGCTGCGACAATGCGCCCGGTGGTGGTGATCGACGCGCCGGTCGCGGGGGCGGCGGCGCTCGCCACATCGATCGCCGAGGCGGTGCGTGAGGGCGGCGCACAGACCGTGATCGAAGTCGACGACGCACGGCTGCGGCAACTGGCCCGGCGAGCGTCGCAGCCTCCATCGGATTGCGGCAAGCCACGGCCCACCGATGCGGCCCGTCGATCACCCGCCCGGCGGCTGCGTTGGCTGGCGGCAGCCGGCGTCGTCGGAGTCACCGCGGTGTCGGTCTTCGGAGCGGTGAGCCGGAATGGGGTGCGGGACGCTCCGAGGGCGGCGACGTCATTTCTGGTGGAGGGCCAGGTAGCGCTGACGGTTCCGGCCAACTGGCCCACGCAGCGGCTGGTCGGTGGGCCCGGTTCGGCCCGGGTGAAGGTCACGTCGCCATCGGATCCCGAGGTGGCGTTGCACGTCACGCAATCCCGGATCGCCGGTGAGACGCTCAGCCGCACGGCCGAGCGGTTGAAACGAGCCATCGACGCCGAGCCCGCGGGGGTGTTTGTCGACTTCAATCCGTACGGTTCCAGTGCGGGACGGGCCGCGGTGACGTACCGCGAAATACGCGCCGGGCATCAAGTGCGGTGGACGGTGCTGCTCGACGGAATGGTGCGCATCAGCCTCGGATGCCAAAGCCGCCCGGGTGCCGAGGACGCGGTCCTAGACGTGTGCGAGCAGGCGGTGCGCTCGGCCCACGCGATATCGGATGGAACCAAACCATGACCGCAACGGTCGGAATAGGTATGAGCACACCAACAGGTGCCAGCACACTGAGCACCGACTTCGACCTGATGCGATCCGTCGCCGCCGTGACGGATACCCGCAACGAAGAAATCCGGACGCTGCTGCAGGCATTCATCGGCCGCATGAGCAGTGTGCCGGCGTCGGTATGGGGCGGCCTCGCTGCTGTGCGATTCAGAGATGTCGTGGATCGCTGGAATACCGAGTCGATGCGGCTCTATCGCGTGCTGCATGACATCGCCGAAACCATTCGGCACAACGAGGCCGCGCTGCAGGAGGCGGGCCAGGCCCATGCACACCACATCGCCGCCGCCGGCGGACACCTGTGATTGAGAGGACTGCCAGTGGATCCGGTGTTGTCGTACAACTTCGACGAAATCGAGCACTCCGTTCGCCAGGAGATTCACACCACGTCGACACGCTTCAACGCAGCGCTGGAGGAGCTGCGGTCACAAATCGCTCCGCTGCAACAGCTTTGGACTCGCGAAGCCGCTGCCGCCTATCAGGCCGAGCAGCTGAAATGGCACCAGGCCGCCACGGCGCTCAACGAGATCCTGGTCGACCTTGGAAACGCGGTGCGCGACGGCTCGGACGAGGTGGCCGACACAGACCGCCGGGCGGCCGGCGTCTGGGCCCGGTAGCCGACACAGACTCTGTGTGGTCCCTGCGGAGGAGAGCCGCCGGGACCACACAGTCACGCCCCGATGTCGGCACTTCCACCCGGCCATGTGCCCATGCACAATTGACGGCATGCTCACCAGCGTCGCGCTGACCGCAGCGCTCTTGCCCCCGTCGTGGTCGTTAAGCCGGGCCCAGGCGCCGATGTCACCGTGGCTGGCGTGAGCGCGCCCGCCAGCGGCCCGGGGCCGCGCGGCCCGTTGAAGGGCCTCTCGGACATCCGCGCGTTCTTCCACACCAACAAGGTGCCGCTGTACTTCATCTCTCCGACACCGTTCAACCTGCTCGGCGTCGACCGCTGGATACGAAACTTCTTCTACCTCACCTACTTTGACTCTTTCGAGGGCACGCACTCGCGCGTGTTCGTGCCCCGCAGGCGCGACCGCCGTGATTTTGACTCTATGGACGAGGTGTGCAGCCACCTGCTGGCTGATCCCGAGACACTCGACTTCATCGGGGGTAAAGGTCCCGGTGGCAAGTGCTGCTTTGTGATGATGAACGAGGAAATCCAGTCTCTCGCGCGGTCGGCGGGTCTCGAAGTCATGCATCCGCCGATCGAGTTGCGCCAGCGCCTGGGCTCCAAGATCGTCATGACGCGCCTGGCCAACGAGGCCGGCATCCCGAGCGTGCCGCACACGATCGGGCGGGCCGGCTCCTACGACGAACTGCTGGCACTCGCACAAGAAGCCGGATTGGGAGACGACCTTGTCATCTCGATCGCGTACGGCAACGCCGGCAGCGGGACGTTCTTCGTCCACGGCCAGCGTGACTGGGACCAGTCGGCCGGTGACATGGTCGGGCAGGAACTCAAAGTCATGAAGCGCATCCGCAACGTCGAGGTGTGCCTCGAGGGCGCCGTGACCCGTCACGGCACCGTGGTCGGCCCCGCGATGACGAGCCTGGTCGGTTATTCGGAGCTGACTCCAAGCCGGGGCAGCTGGTGTGGCAATGACATCTGGCACGAGGTGCTGCCGCCCGCCCAGACGCACGCCGCGCGGGAAATGGTGACAAAGCTGGGCGACGTCATGCGCCGCGAGGGTTACCTCGGCTACTTCGAGGTGGACCTTCTGCATGACCTCGACTCCGACGAGCTCTACCTCGGCGAGGTGAATCCGCGCCTGAGTGGCGCCAGCCCGATGACGAACCTGACCACCGAGGCCTACGCCGACATGCCGCTGTTCCTCTTCCACCTGCTCGAGTACATGGACGTGGACTACGAGCTCGACATCGACGACATCAACGCGCGATGGGAGCGCGGCTACGGCGAGGACGAGGTCTGGGGCCAGGTGATCATCACCGAGACGTCGCCGGATCTGGAGATCTTCACCGCGACGCCACGCACCGGGGTATGGCGCCTCGACGACGACGGCCGGGTCTCCTTTTCGCGGACCGCCAACGACTGGGCCACGTTGCTCGACGGGTCCGAGGCCTTTTACATGCGCGTCGCGGCGCCCGGCGATTTGCGCTCCGAGGGCGCCCAGCTCGGCGTGCTCGTCACCCGCTCACACCTGCAGACCGACGACTATCAGCTCAGCGACCGCTGCCAGCGCTGGGTCAAGGGCATGAAGGCGAAGTTCGTCTCGACGCCCCTGTCGCCGGCCGCGCCGATCGTTTCGCGGCTCGTCGCACGCGCGTGAGCGAAGCCCCGGCCGGTATCTCCCTGGACAACTGGCTGTCGGCGCCGTATTCGCACTGGTCGTTCCAGCACGTCGAAGACTTCGTGCCGACCGCGCTGATTTCGCGCGGAACTGGGCCCGTTGCGGCGCTGCCCGCCGCCACTGGCCCGATCGCCGACATCGCGGTGACCAACAGCGGCGGGACGCCCACGACCGTTGGCGCGGTGATGGCCGACACCGCCGCCGACGGGTGGGCCGTCGCGCACCGCGGTTCGCTGGTGGCCGAGGAATACCTGGACGGCATGGAAGCCGACACCCGGCACCTGCTGTTCTCGGTGAGCAAGTCGCTGGTCGCCGCCGTGGTCGGCGTGCTACACGCTGGCGGCGCGATCGATCCCGACGCGCCGGTCACGGCCTACGTGCCCGCCTTAGCGAACTGCGGCTACGCGGGTGCGACGGTGCGCCACCTGCTGGACATGAGATCGGGCATCGCGTTCTCGGAGAATTACCTCGACCCGGCCGCGGAGATCCACCTCCTCGATCAGGCGATGGGCTGGGCGCCCACGAGCAGCCCGAACGCGCCCGCCACGCTGCAGGACTTCCTGCTCACCCTGCGGCAGAAGTCGGCGCACGGCGGCCCCTTCGAATACCGCTCCTGTGAAACCGACGTGCTGGGCTGGATCTGCGAGGTCGCCGCCGCGCAGCGGATGCCCGAACTGATGTCGGAGCTGCTGTGGAGCCGCATCGGTGCCCAATGCGATGCCACCATTGCCGTCGACGCCGTCGGCACCGGATTTTTCGACGGCGGCGTCAACGCCTGCCTCACCGACATGATCCGGTTCGGGTCGCTGCTGTTGCGCGAAGGCGTCTCGTTGACCGGCCAGCAAGTGGTGCCGGCGGCGTGGATCGCCGACACTCTCGACGGCGGCCCCGACTCGCGTCAGGCCTTCGCCGCCTGCCCCGAGGACACCGAATTGCCCGGTGGGATGTACCGCAACCAGGTGTGGATCCCCTATCCGGGTAGCAACGTCGTGTTGTGCCTGGGCATGTGCGGCCAGATGATCTACGTCAACCGCGCCGCAGAGGTCGTCGCCGCCAAGTTGTCCACCCAGCCGCACTCGCATGAGCCGCACATGCTGGACACGCTGCGCGCATTCGATGCCGTGGCGGCCGTTTTGACCTGCGGGGACGCCGGTCGGTAAGCTGCTCGGTTGGCGTGCGGTACGCCAGGGTCCTCGGGTCAATGCTGGTCGCCGAGATCAACCTCACCGCGAGCGCCTGACCGGTACCCGGGTCACCCGGGATCCACCTCGAGAAAAGAAGGTAAGCGGTGCCCACATATGCGCCCAAGGCGGGTGACACCACGAGGTCGTGGTACGTCATCGACGCCACGGACGTGGTGCTTGGCCGCCTTGCCGTCGCAGCAGCCACGCTGCTCCGCGGCAAGCACAAGCCGACGTTCGCTCCCAACGTCGACGGCGGTGACTTCGTCATCGTCATCAACGCCGACAAGGTCGCCATCGGCGGCGACAAACTGCAGCAGAAGATCGCTTACCGTCACTCGGGATACCCCGGCGGCCTGCACAAGCGCACCATCGGTGAGCTGATGCAAAAGCAGCCCGACCGCGTGGTCGAAAAGGCGATCGTCGGCATGCTGCCCAAGAACAAGCTCAGCCGCCAGATCCAGCGCAAGCTGCACGTCTACGCCGGCCCGACGCATCCCCACGCCGCGCAGAAGCCGGTTCCGTTCGAGATCAAGCAGGTGGCCCAGTGACCGAGACCGAAACCAGCCTGGAAACCGCCGAACCCACCGAGGCCGCCGAAGTGGTGGAAGTGGTGGAGGTCGTCGAAGAGGTGGACACCCCCGCCGAGAGCCCGGCGCCCAAGCGGACCGAGTCCTTCGTGTTCGAGCGCCCCATCCAGACGGTCGGCCGCCGCAAGGAGGCCGTTGTCCGGGTGCGCCTGGTGCCCGGCACCGGCAAGTTCGACCTCAACGGCCGCAGCCTGGAGGATTACTTCCCCAACAAGGTGCACCAGCAGCTCATCAAGGCCCCGCTGGTCACCGTCGACCGGGCCGAGAGCTTCGACATCTTCGCCCTCCTGCACGGCGGTGGCCCGTCGGGCCAGGCCGGTGCGTTGCGGCTGGGTATCGCGCGGGCGCTGATCCTGGCGTTCCCCGACGACCGGCCCCCGCTGAAGAGGGCCGGCTTCCTCACCCGTGACCCGCGTGCCACCGAGCGCAAGAAGTACGGCCTGAAGAAGGCCCGCAAGGCGCCGCAGTACAGCAAGCGCTGATCGGCGGTCACTTTCTGGATGCAACGGCGCATCGTGTGCGTAGCTCGCGGCGTGTCGGCGCACAAATGTGCGCAGTTTGGGCCAGAAAAGAGTGGGCACGTTAGGTCAGGTATAGGTCTGAGACCACCAATGTGGGAGGTTTGTCCGCATGGGTCGACTGTTCGGCACCGACGGAGTTCGCGGAGTCGCCAACCGTGAGTTGACCGCCGAGCTGGCGCTGGCGCTGGGTGCGGCGGCGGCGCGGCGGCTGGCGAGTCCGAGCGAGCTGCACCGGCGGGTCGCGGTCATCGGTCGCGATCCGCGGGCCAGCGGCGAGATGCTCGAGGCCGCCGTCATCGCCGGACTGACCAGTGAGGGGATCGACGCGCTGCGGGTCGGCGTGCTCCCCACCCCCGCGGTGGCCTACCTGACGGGCGCGTATGACGCCGACTTCGGGGTGATGATCTCGGCGTCGCACAACCCGATGCCCGACAACGGGATCAAGATCTTCGGTCCCGGCGGCCACAAACTGGACGACGACACCGAGGACCAGATCGAAGAACTCGTCGCCGCCGGTCCCGGGTTGCGCCCCGTCGGCGCCGGGCTGGGTCGCGTCGTCGACGCCGAGGATGCCGCGGACCGCTACCTGCGCCACGTCAGCAAGACGACTAGCGGCGCGCTCGACAAACTGACCGTGGTCGTCGACTGCGCCCATGGCGCGGCATCGTCGGTGGCGCCGCGGGCCTACCGCGCGGCCGGTGCCCGGGTGATCGCGATCAACGCCGAGCCCAACGGCATCAACATCAACGACGACTGCGGATCGACCCACCTCGATTCGCTGCGCTCGGCGGTGCTCGCGCACAACGCCGACGTGGGCCTGGCGCACGACGGGGATGCCGACCGGTGCCTGGCCGTCGACGCCAACGGCGACCTGGTCGACGGCGACGCCATCATGGTGGTGCTCGCGCTGGCGATGAAGGAAGCCGGCGAGCTGGCCTCCGACACAGTGGTCGCCACCGTGATGAGCAACCTCGGGCTGCACCTGGCGATGCGATCGGCCGGCGTCACCGTGCGCACGACCGGCGTCGGTGACCGCTACGTCCTCGAGGAGTTACGCGCTGGCGACTTCAGCCTCGGTGGCGAGCAATCCGGCCACATCGTGATGCCGGCGCTGGGCTCGACCGGCGACGGCATCGTCACGGGGTTGCGATTGATGGCGCGCATGGCACAGACCGGCTCGTCGCTGGCCCAACTTGCGTCGACGATGAAGTCGTTGCCGCAGGTGCTGATCAACGTCCAGGTCGCCGACAAAGCGACCGCGGCCGCCGCGCCCGCGGTGCGCACGGCGGTCGACGAGGCCACGGCCGAACTGGGCGACACCGGTCGAATCTTGTTGCGCCCCTCGGGAACTGAACCGATGATCCGGGTCATGGTGGAAGCGGCGGACGAAGAGATCGCACACCGGGTGGCGACTCGTGTTGCCGATGCCGTGAGTTCTCAGCGCTAATTCTGCGCTGGAACCCCTTGGAACTCTGGCGCCATATCCGGCGTCGGAATAGGCATGAGATTCGATAGTCGACACACCGGCATCGACCCCGCGGCCGTGCATGCGATCGCCAATCAATTGGTCTCCGCGGCAGATCTTCTCGACGCTGCCGTTTACGACCACATGGCCGGCCTCGCGTTTGGCGGGATCAGCGCCGGGCGTGCGCACGCCGCGCGCGGCGACGCGGTGCGCGCCGCGCTGGACCGGCTGACGACCGAGCTGTCGCACTGGTCGCGCGCCGCCGGTGAGGTCGCGGTCGCGCTGCGGGCCAGCGCCAATCGTTACGCCGACGCCGACGGGTATGCCGCGGCGCGGATCGCCTGATCATGGCCGAGCGGTTAGACGTCGCCGGGCGCCTCGCCGAGGGTCAGCCGGCCGTCGAGCACACGCAGGCTTATGTGCGGGCATGTCAGGCGTTGGGCTACTACGATCCCGAATTGACCTCGCGTCCAAGCCAAATCAGCGACTGGTACGACACCGAACAGGGGCTCGACCTGCATGCGCTCGAAGGCGACTGCGCGCAGCTGCGGGCCGCGGCCGGGGCGGTCACCGAAGCGCTGCGAATGCAGCGAGCCCAAGTCGACAAGCTGGCGGCGGCGTGGACCGGGCCCGGGGCCGAGTCCGCGCTCGCCTTCCTGCAACGTCACTGCGATGCGGCAAACGCAGTGGCCACCGAAATCCGCGCGGCGGCCCAGCGTTGCGAGTCGCTGCGCGACAACCTGTGGCACCTCGTCGATGTCAAGGTCGCGACGGCCACCGCCATCGACGATCGAACCGCGGCAAACCGGTCCGCGTGGCTGGCCGCGGCCATGGCGGTCACGAGCGGGGATCGGACAGCCGATGAGCTGGTGCAGCGGCAGATAAAACCGTACGTGGACAACGACATTCGCGCCGAATGGGTGACTGCGATGCGGTCGGCGCGGGCCGGGGTAGCGACGGCCTATGACATGGTGATCGACAAGTTCGCCGCGGCGGCACCGGTCTACTTTGAGATCCCCGAAGATGTGACACCCGGCCGGGCACCGTTTCAGCCGACCCCGGGGAGCACACCCGCCGTGACCGCGACGCTCGCGCCCGCTCCCGCACCGGCCCTCGAGCGCGCGGCGGCTGAGGTCTCCGCACCGCCGGCGCCGGCGGTGACGTCCGCGCCACCCGCGCCGCTCATGCCGCCGCCAAAACCGTCTGGGTCCGACTTGGCTGCCGGGCTGGGGGATTCGCTGCCCGCCGGTCTCGGAAGTACCGTCGGCCCGGACGCGCTCGGCGGCCTGAGCGGACTCGGTGGGCTCGCGAACCGGATCGTCGACGAGCTGAGTGGCCTGCTGGGTTCGGCGGGGGACGAGACGAACGATCCACCGGGGCTGGACGACCGGCTGGACACCGACGACAAAGCGAAAAGCCGACAAAGCCGACAAAGCCGATGCCGACCGGGAGTCCGATGTCGAACCGGACGCGCCCGACCAGAGCCAGACCGCGGCGGCCGAAGAGGTCAAGCCTGATGACGCGCCCCCTCCCGCCGGCGGACCGCCACCCATCGATGCGCCGCCGCCGGCGGCCACACCGCCGGTCGACGCGCCCGCGCCGCCACCAATGGCCGCTGCGCCGTCGGACACCAAGACTCCGTGTGAGATCGCCGCGGACGAGCTTCCGAAGGCGGGGCAGTGATCCGGCTCAGGCGGGCCGAAGTTCGAGTACTTCCTCGACGTAACGGATGGCCTCGGCGGGGTCGGCGGCCAGCGGGCTTAGCAGCATCGTCGTCACCCCGGCCTCGGCGAACGCGGCCAGCCGTTCGGCGACGAATCCGCGCGGGCCGATCAGCGAGAGCCCACGCACCAATTCGTCGGGCACCGCCTCGATGGCCTCACGCTTGCGGCCGGCCAGATACAGCTCCTGGATCCGGTCGGCGACCTCGCCGTACCCGTAGCGCGTCGCCACGTTGTGGTAGAAATTCCGCCCCTTGGCACCCATCCCGCCGAGGTAGAGACCCAGTTGTGGTTTGGTCCACGCCAGCCGTTCCTCGACGTGGTCGCCGATGGCCAGCGACGCGTGCACCATGACGTCGAGCGGCCCGAGCGCGGGGTCGCGCTTGGCGGTGCCGGCCGCCAGCGCCTCGCCCCAGATCGACGACGCCTTCTCGGGATAGAAGAACACCGGGTGCCATCCCTCGGCGATCTCGGCGGTCAACTCGACGTTCTTGGGGCCCAGCGAAGCGATCGATATTGGAATGCGTTCGCGCACAGGGTGATTGATGAGGTGAAGGGCCTTGCCCAAACCCGTTCCGCGGCCGGCGGGCAACGGCACCTGATAGTGCTTACCGTCGTATCGCACCCGTTCGCGCCGCCACACCTGCCGGCAGATCTCCACGATCTCGCGGGTGCGTTCTATCGGCGCGTCGAACTCGACACCGTGAAATCCCTCGATCACCTGAGGCCCGGATGTGCCGATGCCGAGGCGAAATCGACCGCCGGACACGAAATCTAGGCCCGCCGCGGTCATCGCCAGCAGCGATGGCGTGCGGATGAAAATGGGGAACACACCCGACGCCAATTCGACGGTATTGGTCTTCGCCGCCAGATACCCGAGCTGGCTGACCGCGTCGTAGGAGTAGGCCTCGGCCACCACGGCGACGTCGATACCCGACTTCTCGAGTTCGACGATGCGGTCGACGGCCTCGTGGAAACCGCGGGAGTAGTCCAGAGCAATCCCGATGCGCATCAACGATGCTTACCACGGATGCTGACCCGGGCGGCACTCACTGCTGGGCTATTTCAGCAGCGCGACGATCTTCTCTTCGGGGGTGACCGCCGGTGCCTCGGGGTCCACTGGCACGGTCTTGGGTAGTTGCGCTTCCGGGTCGGCGAAGTCGCGGTAGGTCTTGTCCCCGGTGAGCGTGGCGAGCAGATAGCCGGTGATCAGCGCTCGCACCGCTTTCTGCGTGCCGCGGTGCGGACCGCCGAGGCCCATTACCTGCATCAGTCGCCGGCCTTCCGCCAGACCTTCGGCCTCGCCCTTCTTGACGATGCGCAGCGTGGCCGCATCCCACGCATGTGACAGCGAGAGGGCGTTGGAGTTCAGCGTCGTGGCAGCTCCGGGCGTGGTCAGGATCAGACCCGGGACCTTTAATGTGGCGGCCGGCTGTTCGGCCGGGGGACTGGTGACGGTCGGGAAGATCGACACGACCGATTTCGCCGGCCCGCCGGCCGCGCCTGCCATCCCGGCCGCGGCGAACACGGCGGCCGAGCCGCCAAAGCCATGACCCACCACGCCGAGCTTGGCGGGGTGCACGCTGATCTTGCCGGGCCCGAGGCGCACACCCGCCACAATGTCCAGCGCGGTGCCGAGGTCAAAGGCCAGGTTGAGCACCGAAGGGGCCAGGCCCCGCTGCGTGTCGGGCGCCCCGGCCACGATGCCCCACGACGCCAGATGCTCCAGCAGACCCGAATAACGGTCGGCACCGGTCACCCAATCGTGACCGAACGCGACGGCGGGTAGGTTCAGCCCCGCTTCCGGGGTGTACACCACTCCTGGCAAGCCGGCGAAGGCCAGATCACCACGCAAAACCCGGTGCGGACCGCGACGGGTGAGGGCGGCGACGAGCTTGCGGATGCGGGCCACCCCTTGACGTTAGCGGACGCTAGCGCACCTCAATCAGGCCCACGCGCCACAGCGCCGCGTACATGTGGCGTACGGGGATGCTCAGCAACCGTGTTGCCGCATCCACCATGGGGTCGCCCCCGGTGTCGATCGGCGCCCGCCGAACCCGCCTCGTTGCAGGCACGGGCGCCAGAGCCGGCCGCACGGCGGGCTGGATGGTGGCGACTACGTCGATATCGTCTAACAGAACAGCGGTCATGATTCCCTCCTGGAAACTTTTGGCATCTAATCGGCAAACAAAGCCTGGTGAATTGGCAATTACTGGATGCATTTGCAGACAATGGTGAATTCGTATAGCGCCAATCCGTGACGCATCCCCCCGTGTTGTTATCCGGTAGCCTGGACAACGGCATTGATGCCTGCTGAATCGGTTGATGACAAAGAACAGTTGTGGGGTTGTGAAGCGATGGATGTTCGCAGGATAAATCGTTGAACTGCAACGCAATTATCCGTTGCGGCTGCTCCAGAACCCGGTAGGGTCGCGATCAGGCGGGCGTCAACTCCGTCGTCCTTTCCGCTGGCTCCGTTGCCGTGGTCGCCCCAGCGGTTCTGTTAATTCGGCGTTGGCCGATTTAGCAGTTCGCCTGGCGTCTCGATAGTTGCCAGCCTTGCCTACACTCCGAGAGTAAGTCCGCATGTTGCTGGGGCAATGACGGAATCGAAAACGTCACAAAGACATCAGGTGAAAAGGACCTCTATTTAATAGGAAGTCGACATGAATTGAAATGGAACCGGGCGTGTCATCTGGTCTTCATGTGCCCGGGGTAACTTCACTCGGTCTGCCTCCCTGTGCCCAGGCGGCGTCGGCATCACCCCAGGTCAGCGTCCTACAAGCCGCCGCGACCGGTTGCTTGCACTACCCTGATCAGAATGTGCGGAATTGTCGGCTACGTCGGCAGGGGCGCAGCCTGCGAGGTCGTCATGGACGCGCTGCGACGGATGGAATACCGAGGCTACGACTCGTCGGGACTCGCCCTTGTCGATGGTCACGGCAAACTCACCGTTCGTCGTCGGGCGGGTGGACTGGCCAACCTCGAGAGCGCCGTGGCCGAGATGGCGCCGGATTTGCGGGCCGGCGGTACCGGCCTCGGCCACACCCGCTGGGCGACCCACGGCCGCCCCACCGACCGCAATGCGCACCCACACCGGGATGCCGCCGGCAAGATCGCCGTCGTCCACAACGGCATCATCGAGAATTTCGCGACGCTACGCCACGAGCTCGAAACGGCCGGCGTGGAATTCGTCAGCGACACCGACACCGAGGTCGCCGTGCATCTGGTGGCCCAGGAATACCACCACGGTGAAACCGCCGGCGACTTCCCGGCATCGGTGCTCGCCGTGCTGCGCCGGCTGGAGGGGCACTTCACCCTGGTGTTCGCCAACGCCGACGAGCCGGGCACCATCGTCGCCGCCCGCCGGTCCACACCGCTGGTGGTGGGAATCGGCGACGGCGAGATGTTCGTCGGCTCCGACGTCGCGGCGTTTATCGAACACACCCGTCGCGCAGTCGAACTCGGCCAGGACCAGGCCGTGGTGATCACCGCGGACGGCTACTCGATCACCGATTTCCACGGCAACGAGGATGTCGAATACCGCGAGTTTCACATCGACTGGGACCTGGCCGCCGCCGAAAAAGGCGGATACGAGTACTTCATGCTCAAGGAGATCGCCGAGCAGCCGGCCGCGGTGGCCGACACGCTGCTCGGCCACTTCGTCAACGGCCGGATCGTGCTGGACGAACAGCGGCTCTCCGACCAGGAACTGCGGGAGATCGACAAGGTTTTCGTGGTTGCCTGCGGCACCGCCTACCATTCCGGGTTGCTGGCGAAATACGCGATCGAGCACTGGACGCGGCTGCCGGTGGAGGTGGAGCTCGCCAGCGAATTCCGCTACCGGGACCCGGTGCTCGACCGCAGCACCCTGGTGGTGGCAATCTCCCAATCCGGCGAAACCGCAGACACTTTGGAAGCGGTCCGGCACGCCAAGGAGCAGAAGGCCAAGGTGCTGGCGATCTGCAACACCAACGGCTCCCAGATCCCGCGCGAGTGCGATGCCGTGCTCTACACGCGCGCCGGACCGGAGATCGGTGTGGCGTCGACGAAAACCTTCTTGGCCCAGGTGGCCGCCAACTACCTGCTGGGCCTGGCGCTGGCGCAGGCCCGCGGCACCAAGTACCCCGACGAGGTGGCGCGCGAGTACCGAGAACTGGAAGCCATGCCGGATCTGGTGGCGCGGGTGATCGCGGCGATGGAGCCGGTGGCCGACCTGGCGCACCGGTTCGCCCAGTCGACGTGCGTGCTGTTCCTGGGTCGCCATGTCGGCTATCCGGTGGCGTTGGAAGGCGCGCTGAAACTCAAGGAATTGGCCTACATGCACGCCGAGGGGTTCGCCGCCGGCGAGCTCAAGCACGGCCCGATTGCGCTGATAGAAGAAGGCCTGCCTGTTATCGTCGTCATGCCCTCACCGAAGGGGGCCGCCACGCTGCACGCCAAGCTGCTGTCCAACATTCGCGAGATCCAGGCGCGCGGCGCGGTGACCATCGTGATCGCTGAGGAGGGCGACGACACTGTGCGTCCCTACGCAGATTACCTGATCGAAATCCCCGCGGTGTCAACACTTTTGCAGCCGCTGTTGTCGACCATCCCGCTGCAGGTGTTCGCCGCGTCGGTGGCCCAAGCCCGCGGCTACGACGTCGACAAGCCGCGTAACCTGGCGAAGTCGGTCACCGTTGAGTAGCCGACGCACGCGACTGGGCTTTCTCGGTGTCGCGCTTTTCGTCGCCGTCTATGTCGTCTCAATTGTGTTGTACGTCAACAAGGGTTCGGGCCATCCCCATGTGGTTGTCCACGGTCCGTCTGCGGGTGACGCGACCAAGGTGATCATCGATGCCGACACCATCAAGCCGGACAGCAGCGTGCTTGTCATCAACGTCAACGTGTCGCCCGCACCCGAGCTGCTGGACCCGCTGGCCCACACCCTCAAGGACGACCTCAACATCGTGGTGAGTTCCGCGGTGACGAACAGCAAGCACACCTGGCAGAAGGGCGCCCTGCCCGACGTCTTCCGCGTTTCGCTCGCGGTGGCCGGAGACGTCGCGGATTGGCCGTTCGACCAATACCATTCGGGTCCCATCGTCGCCGAACTCACGTCCGGCCCGGCGTACACGCCGGTGCCGACCTCGGTGACCTTGGTCAATCGTCTGCTCGGTTGGCAGGTCACGGTCAGCCCCGCCCACGACAACTCTGAGCTCGACGGCCCGTACCGGGTGGAGCTGCATCGATCGCCCAGCACCGTCTTCGCCGGGGTCGCAATCCTCTGTGTCCTCATCGCGCTGGCGGCCATCGCCTTATTCGTTGCGGTGCAGACCTTTTGGGACAGGCGAAAGTTTCAGCCTCCGATGACGACGTGGTACGCGGCGATGCTGTTCGCGGTGATGCCGTTGCGTAACGCCCTGCCCGAGGCGCCTCCTTTCGGAAGCTGGATCGACGTCACGATTGTCATGTGGGTGGTCGTGGTGTTGGCGATCTCGATGGTGCTCTACATCTTCTGCTGGTGGAGGCACCTGCGACCGGAGTCGGAAAAGCCGGCTTCCGATGCGGCGAAGCCACCCGAGCCGGTGCAGCCGGCGTCGTATGTCGCGAAGCCACCGGACCCGGTGCCGCTGGCGTCTTATGCCGCGAAGCCACCCGAGCCGGTGCCGCTGGCGTCGTATGCCGCGAAGGCACCCGAGCCGGTGCCGCCTTCGGACCCGGTACAGCCGGTGTCGCATGCGGAGAAGCCGACGGTGGTTCACAAGCTGCCGTCCAATTGGGAGCACCCGACGGTCGCTCGTGAGCTGCCGCCGTTGCCGGAACGGCACGACGACGCCGGCGGGCCTGGCTAGGCGTTGGAGCCGTGACGCCGTGGCGAATCCATCAGTAGGGACGCGACTGCGAAGCCTGCTGGTCGCGGTGTGGCACTTCGTGATCGGCGCGCCACTGACGTATTCGTGGCTGGCAGCGCTGCTGGTCACGACGCTGGTCAGGCATTATCTGCTCACCACGCGGGAGTCGCGCACGGTGGTCGTCGACGGTTCCACCAACATCCACCACCTGCTGCGGGACCCGCTGGAAGTCCTGATTGACAGCTTGCTGTGGATCGACGGCCGGCATTGGACTCCGTACCTGGTTTTATTCACGCTGTTTCTCGCACCCGCCGAGCACTGGCTGGGGCAGCTGCGGTGGATCACCGTGGGATTGAGCGCGCACGTCGGCGCGACGTACGCCAGCGAGGGTCTGCTCGACCTGGCCATCGATTTTCACCAGGCGCCGCACAAGCTGGTGTACGCCGAGGACATCGGGGTCAGCTACTTCCTCGTCGGGGTGATGGCCGTGCTCACCTATCACATCGCGCGGCCGTGGCGCTGGGGCTACCTGGCGATACTGTTGCTCATCTTCGGCTATCCCATCACCCGGATTCACCTGGACGACCCGAACTTCACCGCGATCGGCCATTTCGCGGCGCTCCTGATCGGCCTGTGCTTCTACCGGATGGCACCAGAGCGCGGGCGGCCTGCGTTGACCCCGGCGAGGCTCAAGACCGCGTTCCGTCGCGTGGAGTCCCGGTGATCCGGGTATTAGACGGATGTGTCGAATGGCCGCTCGGGCAACTGGCCAATTAACGCGACGGTAATTGCACGCCCATACGGTGGCGGAATGCGACGTTTATCGGCGCGAACGTTGGGGGCGGAAGAAGAGTTTCACCTCGTCGACCTGAAGACGCGGCGACTCACCGCGCGCGCTCCGGAACTGCTGGCCGAGCTGAGCGAGTACTACGTCGCCGAGTTGCAGCGCTGTGTCATCGAGACCAACACGCAGGTGGTCGACTCGCTCGACGGGCTGCGCGACGAAATTGTCCGCCACCGCAAGGTTTTGGTCGACACTGCCGCGGGACTGGGCATCGGCGTTGTCGCCGCGGGGGCGGTGCCGCTGGCGGTGCCGGCCGAAATGCAGGTGACCAGGACACGGCGTTACCGGCAAATGCTCGCCGACTATCAACTGCTGGCGCGTGAGCAGTTGATCTGCGGTACCCAGATACACGTCGGTGTCGAAGACCGCGACACCGCGGTCGCCGTCGCCTACCGGGTGGCTGCCTATCTGCCGACTCTGCTCGCGTTATCGGCCAGCTCGCCCTTCGCGTCGGACGGTTCTGACACCGGCTACGCGAGCATGCGCACGCTGGTCTGGCAGCGTTGGCCGACGACCGGCCTGGCCGCCCCGGTGCAATCGGCCCGAGAGTACGACGAACTGGTCCACGACCTGGTGGCCAGCGGGGTCATCGCGGACACCGGGATGGTCTATTTCGACGTCCGCCCGGCTAACTGCGCACCGACGCTGGAGTTGCGGGTGTGCGACAGCTGCCCGTCCGTGGACACCGTTTTGCTGATCGCCGGGATATTCCGGGCGTTGGTCGAGCGCGAGCAGGCGGACGCCCGTTCAGGCGTCCCAGCGACATTCCTGTCTCCGGCGGTAGGTCGAGCCGCGCTGTGGCGAGCCGCCCGGTCGGGGTTGGAGGGCGACCTGGTTGACGTGACCGGCCCGGCCAGCCGGCCCGCCGCAGAGGTGGTCAACGGCCTGGTCGACTCGTTGCGCCCGCAACTCGAACAAAGCGGTGACTGGGACACCGTGAGCGAATTGAGCCATGCAGCACTGATCGCGGGGACGTCGTCCGCTCGGCAACGCCGCGCGCTGCGCCGGCGTGGGCGCCTCACCGATGTGGTTGATCAGCTGATCGCCGAGACCGCCGGCTCCGGGCAGGCCAGCGCCGCCGTCGTCAGCGACGATCCCACCCTGCTGTTCGGTTACCATCCCGGCGCCAAACCGGTGGCCGTCTTGGCCGGCGGCGACCTCGAAGACAGCTACGACGAAGCGGTCGATGCCGACGGTAAGCCACGGCGGCACTATCGGTCGGTCCTGGACACCATTGCCGGGCTCGGCGTGGCCCAGCTGCGGTCGAGGGAAGCGGCTATCGAGCAGGAGCAGCGCGCCGACAACATTACTTTCCGTGTCACGGGTCAAAGCCGGGCGCAACTGTTCCCGGTCGACCTGGTGCCGCGCATGGTGACTGCGCAGGAGTGGGGGCAGCTGTCCCACGGATTGGCTCAGCGGGCGCGCGCGCTGGACGCATTCCTGCGCGACGTCTACTCCGAGCAGGCGATCGTCGCCGACGGCGTCATCGGTATGCAGGCCCTCGACCGTGCCCCCGGCTTCCGCTCGACGGGCCGCCTCGCGGGCGACATGGTCCGGGCGCACATCAGCGGCACCGACCTGGTGTGCGACCGCGCCGGTCGCTGGATGGTGCTCGAAGACAATCTGCGCGTGCCGTCGGGCCTCGGGTACGCGATCGTCAACCAGCGGTTGCTGGCAAAGTACATCCCCGAGTTGCGATCGCCCACCGTCGTCGAGGATGCCGCCCGGGCGCCGCAGATGCTGCTCGAAACCCTGCGCGCTGCGGCCCCGCCGCGGGCACCAGACGATCCCACGGTGGCGATGCTGTCTGCGGGCTGGCGAGACTCCGCATGGTTCGAGCACACCTTTTTGGCCGAGGAAATGGACGTCCCGCTGGTGCAGCCGTCGGACCTGTCGGTGCGCGACGCAAAACTGGTGCAGCACATCGGCTCCAGCGTCCGGCACATAGACGTCGTGTATGCGCGGATGGACGAAGACATGCTGCTGTCTTCCACCGGATACGACGGCGCGCCACTGCGCCCCGGCCTGCTTGCCGCGATCACCGACGGCAACCTCACGGTTGCCAATGCGCTGGCGAACGGAGTGGCCGACGACAAGGCGATCTATGCGTACGTCCCGGCGATGATCGAGTACTACCTCGGCGAAAAGCCGCTGTTGGCTCAGGTGCCGACCTGGATCTGCGCCGAGCGCGACCAGCGTGATTTCGTGCTGTCCAACCTCGGCGATCTGGTGGTCAAACCCATCGACGGGTTGGGCGGCAGCGGTGTGCTGATCGGGCCGGAGGCCTCCGAGGCCGCACTGGACGCGCGCCGACGAGAGCTGGAAACTCAACCGGAGCGGTTCATCGCCCAGGAGTCGGTCAACCTGTCCACCCATCCCACCTTCGACGGTGACGGCCTATACCCTCATCACGTCGACCTGCGGGCGTTCGTCCATCTACGGTCCGGCGCGAGCGATTCGGTGTCGGCGCACGTGATGCCCGCGGCGTTGACGCGAGTGGCGTCGAGAGGGTCGAGGATCGTGAACTCGTCGTCAGGTGGGGGCGGCAAATGCACCTGGATTCTCAGCAAGCCTCTGAACGAAAAATGAACGGAAACGGTTGACATGTGCGGTATCTGCGGTGAGACCCGCTGGGACGGGCAGGCCGCCGATATCGGCGCGGTCAGCCGGATGACCGGCGCGATGACGTCGCGCGGACCGGACGCCGACGGCGTGGTGGCCCATGGACCCGTGGCCCTCGGGCATCGGCGACTGTCGATCATCGACCTGTCCGCTCGCGGTGCGCAACCGATGGTCGACGCCGATCTCGGACTGACCTTGGTGTTCAACGGCTGCATCTACAACTATCAGGAGCTACGCAAGCAACTTCAGGCCGACGGGTACCGGTTCTTCTCCACTGCCGACAGCGAGGTCGTGATCAAGGCGTTCCACAAATGGGGCGCGCGCTGCGTCGAGCGATTCAAGGGGATGTTCGCGTTCGCCATCGCCGACCGCGATACCGGTGTGCTGACGCTCGCGCGGGACCGGTTGGGGATCAAACCGCTTTACCTGGCGCAGGGACCCGGCCGGCTGCGGTTCGCATCCAGCGTGCGTGCACTGATCGATGCTGGCGGTGTGGACACCGAACTGGACCGTGAGGCGCTGCACCATTACATGACGTTTCACTCGGTGGTACCGGCACCGCTGACGATCTACCGCGGGGTGCGCAAGCTGCCGCCCGCGACGGTGCGGGTGATCCAGCCCGACGGGTCGCACACCGAAACCGTTTACTGGACACCACAATTCGGCCGGGATCCGGCCAAAGCGTCCTGGTCGGACGGCGACTGGGAAGCCGCTCTGATGGACGCGCTGCGCACCGCGGTGAAACGCCGCATGGTCGCCGACGTGCCGGTCGGCGTGTTGTTGTCGGGCGGCATTGACTCCTCGATCGTGGTGGCGCTGCTGGCCGAACAGGGCCAGCATGGCTTGGCCACCTTCAGCATTGGCTTCGACTCATCCGACGGCGAATCCGGAGACGAGTACTTCTACTCCGATTTGATCGCCAAGACCTTCGACACCGACCACCACAAGATCCACATCGACGCCGCGCGGCTGGCGCCCGCGGTGCCGAAAAGCATTGCCGCCATGAGCGAACCGATGGTCAGCCACGACTGCGTCGCCTTCTACCTGTTGTCGGCCGAAGTCAGCAAGTCGGTGAAAGTGGTGCAATCAGGGCAGGGTGCCGACGAGATTCTGGCCGGCTACTCCTGGTACCCGCCGCTGGCCAACATTGCCCGCGAACAAACCACCGAGGCCTACGCCAAGGTGTTCTTCGACCGCAGTCACGACGACGTGCTGTCAATCTTCGCCCCAGAGTACGGGATTGACGCCGACGTGAGCCGCGAGTTCGCTACCACGCATCAGGGGGCGCCCGGTGCCGACACCGCGGTGGATGCGGCGCTGCGGCTGGACACCCAAGTGATGCTCGTCGACGATCCGGTCAAACGCGTCGACACGATGACGATGGCCTGGGGGCTAGAGGCCCGGGTGCCGTTCCTTGACCACGACTTCGTCGAGCTGGCGGCCACCTGCCCGCCTGAACTGAAGCTGGCCTCGGGCGGCAAGGGTGTGCTGAAAGATGGTTCACGCAGACTACTTCCGGCGGAGGTGATCGACCGGACCAAGGGGCACTTCCTGGTGCCGGGCATCCGCCATCTGCGCGACGAGCTGCTCGACATGGTGCGCGACGCATTGACCAACGACGCGGCCAGGACCCGCGGGCTGTATCGCGCAGAGGCCGTTAAATCCTTGCTGGCAGCGCCCAACGAGACGCGGACCACGCTGGGCTCCAACGCGTTGTGGCAACTGGCGGTGCTCGAAATGTGGCTGCAGAGCATGGCGGGCTGAGGCGATGGGACAGGACGTGCGCGCGACCTACGGCGCGTCGCTGTCCCCAGACGCGACGGCGTTCGCCTACCTGATCGATGACGGCGGTTATCCCCATGCGGTGCAACGGTTCCTGCGCGGGTGGCGGGCCAGCTCGTCGCGCGATGTGGAGCTACCGGTCGAGGGCCCGGTATCCCGGGTCATCCACTCCGCCGACGGACAATGGCTGGCCTGCGAGGTTGCGCCGAGCGGGGGAACCCGCAGCCAGATCTGGGTTGTCACCACCGACCCCGACGACCGGATGGCCTGGCGCATTGACGACGAAAACGACGGGACCGCCGAGCTGATCGGCTGGGATGGCACCCGGGTGGCTGCGATCCTGACCGGTGAGGACGGGGTGGGCATCTCGTGTCTGATCGATCCGGCCGACGGCCGCCGCATCGTGCTGGACCGCCGATCCGGAGGCCGGCTGGTCGACGCCTGGGCCGGAGCGGCGCTGATCCGCGTCGGGCCGCGCGGCTACCACGAAATGATCATGCTGCATGGCCTGACCGAAATCGCTTTATTGCCGGCCGATCCCGGGTCGACGACGGCAGACGGCGTTATCCTCGACGACCACCATCCGCGCCGCATCCGAAACGGGCCGGACGGCGAGGCAACCGAGCTGTACCAGCCCGGCGCTGACGGCAGCGGATACGTGCGGGCGCTGATCCGCAGCGACAACGGCTGCGAGCATGCCCGGCTGCTGGAAGTCACGGCCACCCCGGACGGTATCAGCTACTACGTTGTGGCCGAGCGAGCCGACTGCGACCTCGAGGAGTTCGCCGTCAGTGACGACCTGTCCACCGTCGCGCTGCTATGGAATGTGCAGGGCCGCAGCGAGTTACAGATTCTCGAATACGCCGACGACACGCTGAGCGAGCCGATCCCGCTGCCGGGCCTGGTCGCCAGCGAGCTGTCCATCAGCGCGGGCGGGTCGATGGTCGCACTGACCGTCGAAGGGCCTTCTACGCCGCGCACCGTCGAGCTGGTCGACCCCCGTTCCCGCCAATGGGAACCGATCGACCGCGAACCCAGTCGCGGCCCCGTCGTCCCGGGATTCTCCGCCGGCACCGCGCCGGAGACCATCACCGCGCGGGACGGGTTGAACCTGAACGCATGGCTGTACCGGCCGGAACAAGCACCCGGGGGCGCCGTTGTCTATCTGCACGGCGGGCCGGAAGGCCAGGCCAGGCCCGGGTACAGCGAGATCTTCGCGCGGCTGGTCGCTGACGGGATCACGGTGCTGGCGCCGAACGTCCGCGGCTCCGGCGGCCTGGGCCGGACCTTCGTCCACGCCGACGACAAGGAGAAGCGGTTCGGCGCAATCGACGACGTCGCCGACTGCGTGCGCTTCCTGGTGGACAACGACCTGGCCGACCCGAGACGGATCGCCTGCGCCGGCTGGTCCTACGGCGGCTTCCTGACGCTGGCCGCACTGACCTTTCACCCCGAGCTGTTCGCCGCCGGCATCAGCATCTGCGGAATGAGCGACCTGACGACGTTCTACCGCAACACCGAGCCGTGGATCGCCGCCGCGGCGTATCCCGAGTACGGCCACCCGGTGCACGATCGAGAACTGCTTGAGGAGCTCTCGCCGCTGCGCCGCGTCAACGCCTTGACCGCGCCCCTGCTGGTGGTGCACGGAGCCCAGGACACCAACGTGCCGGTCGGCGAATCGGAGCAGATCGTCGACGCGCTGCAACGGGCCGGACGCGACGTCCGGTATCTGCTCTTCGGCGACGATGGGCACGGGATCGTCAAGCGCGAGAACCGCGCGGCGCTGGCCACCGCGATCAGCGACTGGTTGGCGAAGGCATTCGCCGCCATCTAGGCAAAGCATGGAATGCTGGCGTTGATGCGGCATTACTACTCGGCAGATGCGATCCGCGAGGCAGAAGCCCCGCTGCTGGCCAGCCTGCCCGACGGTGCGCTGATGAGACGCGCGGCCTTCGGGCTGGCCACCGAGATCATCCGCGAGCTGACCCAGCGCACGGGCGGGGTCACCGGCCGCCGGGTGTGCGCGGTCGTCGGCTCTGGCGACAACGGCGGTGACGCGCTGTGGGCGGCGACCTTCCTGCGCCGCCGGGGCGCAGGCGCCGAGGCGGTGCTGCTGAACCCAGACCGCACGCACCGCAAGGGGCTGGTGGCGTTCACCGCGGCCGGCGGTCACATCGTGCAAAGCGTCTCGACAGCAACGGATCTCGTCATCGACGGGGTGGTGGGCATCTCCGGGTCCGGCCCGCTGCGGCCGGCGGCCGCCGAGGTCTTCGCCGCGGTGGACGCGGCCGGGATTCCGGTGGCCGCCGTCGACATCCCCAGCGGCGTCGACGTGGCGACCGGAGCCGTCAGCGGCCCGGCCGTGCACGCCGCGCTGACGGTGACCTTCGGCGGGCTCAAGCCCGTGCACGCGCTGGGCGACTGCGGCCGCGTCCGGTTGGTCGACATCGGGCTTGACCTGCCGGAGACGGACCTGCTTGGCTTCGAAGCCGGCGACGTGGCCGCGCGCTGGCCGGTGCCCGGCCCTCACGACGACAAATACACCCAGGGCGTGACCGGCGTGCTGGCCGGCTCGTCGACGTATCCGGGCGCGGCGGTGCTGTGCACTGGTGCCGCCGTCGCGACGCACTCCGGCATGGTGCGCTACGCCGGCGGCGCGCACGCCGAGGTGCTCGCGCGCTGGCCGGAGGTGATCGCCTCGCCTACCCCGTCTTCGGCCGGGCGGGTGCAGTCCTGGGTGGTGGGTCCGGGCCTGGGCACCGACGACAAAGGGGCCGCCGCGCTGTGGTTCGCGCTGGACACCGACCTGCCGGTGATCGTCGACGCCGATGCCCTGACCATCTTGGCGGCCCATCCCGATTTGCTCGTCGACCGCGCCGCTCCGACGGTGCTGACGCCGCACGCCGGCGAATTCGCCCGGCTGGCCGGGGCCCCCCCGGGGGACGATCGCGTGGGCGCGTGCCGAAAGCTGGCCGACGCGTTCGGCGCGACTGTGCTGCTCAAGGGGAACGTCACCGTCATCGCGGACCCCGGCGGCCCGGTCTATCTGAACCCGGCGGGGCAGTCCTGGGCGGCCACCGCCGGCTCCGGCGACGTGCTGTCCGGCATGATCGGGGCGCTGCTGGCCTCGGGTATGCCCGCCGCCGAGGCGGCCGCGGCCGCGGCGTTCGTGCATGCGCGGGCGGCGGCGTTGTCGGCGGCCGACCCGGGTCCCGGCGAGGCGCCGACGTCGGCGTCACGGATCTTGCACCACATCCGGGCGGCCTTGGGAACTCTATAGCCGCTCTGCAGCTCTTAGCCGTCAATCGAAAGGATCCATCGTGACCCTCAGCCATCCGTCTGTGCCCGCGCACTCCATCGCGCCCGCCTATACCGGCCGCATGTTCACCACCCCGGTGCCGGCGTTGCGGCTGCCCGAGGAATCGATGGATCCGGAGGCCGCCTACCGCTTCATCCACGACGAGCTGATGCTGGACGGCAGTTCTCGGCTGAACCTGGCCACCTTCGTCACCACCTGGATGGATCCCGAGGCCGAGAAGTTGATGGCCGAGACGTTCGACAAGAACATGATCGACAAGGACGAATACCCGATCACCGCGGCCATCGAGCAGCGCTGCGTCTGCATGGTCGCCGACCTCTTCCACGCCGATCACCTGCGTGACGACGACCCGTCCAGCGCCGTCGGGGCGTCGACCATCGGCTCCAGCGAGGCGGTCATGCTGGGCGGCTTGGCCCTGAAATGGCGCTGGCGGGAAAAGGTCGGTAAAGACTGGAAGGGCCGCACCCCCAACCTGGTGATGGGCTCCAACGTCCAGGTGGTGTGGGAGAAGTTCTGCCGCTATTTCGATGTCGAACCGCGCTATCTGCCGATGGAGGAGGGGCGCTACGTCATCACGCCCGAGCAGGTCATCGACGCCGTCGACGAGGACACCATCGGTGTGGTGGCAATCGTGGGCACCACCTACACCGGTGAGTTGGAACCCGTCGCCGAGATCTGCGCGGCGCTGGACAAACTGGCCTCCGGCGGGGGTGTGGACGTCCCGGTGCATGTCGACGCCGCCAGCGGGGGATTCGTGGTGCCGTTCCTGCACCCGGAAATCAAGTGGGACTTCCGGTTGCCGCGGGTGGTGTCGATCAATGTCAGCGGTCACAAGTACGGACTGACCTACCCCGGTGTCGGGTTCGTCGTCTGGCGCAGCAAGGAGTATCTGCCCGAGGACCTGGTGTTCCGGGTCAACTACCTGGGTGGCGACATGCCGACGTTCACGCTGAACTTCTCCCGCGCCGGCAACCAGGTGATCGGCCAGTACTACAACTTCCTGCGGCTGGGCCGCGAGGGCTACATCCAGGTCATGCAATCGCTGTCGTCGACCGCGCGGTGGCTGGGCGAGCAGCTGCGCGTCGGCGACCACTGCGAGCTGATCTCGGACGGTACGGCGATCCCCGTGGTCGCCTTCCGGCTAGCCAAGAACCGCGGGTACACCGAGTTCGACCTTTCCCACGAGCTGCGGGGTTACGGCTGGCAGGTGCCCGCCTACACCATGCCCGACAACGCCACCAACGTCTCGGTGCTGCGCATCGTGGTGCGCGAGGGGCTCTCCGCCGACCTCGCTCGGGCCCTGCACGACGATGCCCGCACCGCGCTGGCCTCGCTGGACAAGCTCAAGCCCCGCGGGCACTACAGCGCGGAGCACTTCGCACACTGAGTCGTAGCGCCACGAGCCGAACCGCACTGCGATTTCCGGGCCGGATTGTCGCACTGACATTCGGCTCGCGGGCGCTTCGCGCACTTCTGGGACAATGGTGGCCGTGGCTGTTACGCCGATATCGCTGAGGCCCGGGGTCCTCGCCGAGGCCGTGGTGGACCTGGGGTCAATTGAGCACAACGTGCGGGTGTTGCGCGAGCACGCCGGCTCCGCGCAGGTGATGGCCGTCGTCAAGGCCGACGGCTATGGTCATGGGGCCGCCCGGGTCGCCCGCGCCGCGTTGGCCGCCGGAGCGGCCGAATTGGGCGTGGCCACTGTCGACGAGGCATTGGAGCTGCGGGCCGACGGAATCTGCGTGCCGGTACTGGCCTGGCTGCATCCGCCCGGGATTGACTTCGGGCCCGCGTTGCAGGCCGACGTCGAGATCGCGGTGTCCTCGGTGCGTCAACTCGACGAGTTGCTCGCCGCGGCGGACCGCACCGGGCGCACCGCTACGGTGACCGTCAAGGTGGACACCGGGCTGAATCGCAACGGCGTGCCCGCCGCGGAATACCCGGCGATGTTGGAGGCCCTGCGTCGCGGCGTCGCCGCAGGAGCCCTCTGCCTGCGCGCACTGATGTCGCACCTGGTCTTCGCCGACCAACCGGACAACCCGATCAATGACATTCAGGCGCAACGGTTTACTGAGATGCTGTCTTACGCACGCGAGCGCGGGGTGCGATTCGAGGTGGCACACCTGGCGAATTCGTCGGCCACGATGTCGCGTCCCGACCTGGCTTTCGACCTGGTGCGGCCGGGTATCGCGGTGTACGGCCTGAGCCCGGTGCCGCAGCTCGGTGACATGGGCCTGATACCGGCGATGACGGTGAAATGCGCTGTGGCACTGATCAAATCGATTCGCGCCGGCGAGAGTGTGTCGTACGGGCATACCTGGACCGCGGAGCGCGACACCAATCTGGCGCTGCTGCCGATCGGCTACGCCGATGGCGTGTTCCGTTCGTTGGGCGGGCGCCTGGACGTGTTGATCAACGGCCGGCGCCGCCCTGGTGTCGGGCGGATCTGCATGGACCAATTCGTCGTCGATCTGGGTCCCGGGCCGCTCGATGTCGCCGAGGGCGACGAGGCGATTCTGTTCGGGCCCGGCGCGGGCGGCGAGCCGACCGCGCAGGATTGGGCGGATCTGCTCGGTACCATCCACTACGAGGTGGTGACCAGCCCGCGAGGACGCATTACCCGAACCTATCGCGAGGCCGAAAACCGTTGAGTGGGGATGAAATCCGCAAGCGTAGTGCCTGGCTTGCGGGGGGTGCCGGGCTGACCGCCGTCGCCACCATTGTCGGCGCATCGGCCCGAAGGTCGATGGCCGAACGGACCAACCCCGCAGAAGATCCCTACGCCGATGAGGAGTTCGACGAGGTGGACGTCGAGCGCGGCTACGTGGTGACGGCGCCCGACGGCGTGGAGTTGGCGGTGCGCGAGGACGGTCCGGTGGACGCCCCGCTGACCGTGGTCTTCGTCCATGGCTTCTGTCTGCGCATGGGCGCCTTTCACTTTCAGCGTCGGCGCCTGGCCGAGCACTGGGGACCGAACGTGCGGATGGTCTTCTACGACCAGCGCGGGCACGGAGAGTCCGCCGAGGCCGATCCGGACACCTACACGCTGACCCAACTGGGCCAGGACCTGCAGACCGTGCTGCAGGCGGTCGCACCGCGCGGCCCGATTGTCTTGGTCGGCCATTCGATGGGCGGCATGACGGTGTTGTCGCATGCGCGGCAGTTCCCCGAGTGCTACGGCCGCCGGATTGTCGGCTCGGCATTGATCTCCTCCGCCGCCGAAGGGGTGGCCCGGTCCCCGCTGGGCGAAATACTGAAAAACCCCGCGCTGGAAGCGGTCCGGTTCACCGCCCGGTCGGCGCCCAAGCTGATGCACCGCGGCCGCACGGTGTCGCGGTCGTTGATCGCCCCGATCCTGCGCGCTGCCTCCTTCAGCGATCTGCAAGTCAGCCGAAGCCTGGACGCGTTCTCCCAGCGGATGATGAACGACACCCCGATCGCCACCATGGTGGGCTTCCTGCCTGCGCTGGAAGTCCACGACGAAACCGCGGGGTTGTGGACATTGCTGCGGATCCCGACGCTGATCGCGTGCGGTGACTACGACCTGCTCACCCCCGACGAGTACTCGCGGAAGATGGCGGCCTGTATGCCGCGATCCGAACTGGTCATCGTCGCCGGTGCCAGTCACCTGGCGTTGCTGGACAAGCCCGACGCCATCAACGACGGCCTGATCCGGCTGGTGGACCGGGCCATGCCGAGCAGGATGGCCCAGCGCTACCGGCGATTCCGGGAACGGTGGCGGCGCAGTGACTAGATCCGGTACAGCCACACTCGAGCGGGTCGAGGACACCGTGGCGCTGGGCTCCCGGCTCGCGGAGCAGCTGCGGGCCGGTGACGTCGTCGTGCTGTCGGGTCCGCTCGGTGCCGGAAAGACAGTGCTGGCCAAGGGAATTGCCGCGGCGATGGACGTCGACGGCCCGGTCACGTCGCCGACCTACGTGTTGGCGCGGGTGCATCCGGCACGACGGCCAGGTGCCCCGGCGATGATCCACGTAGACGTTTACCGGCTGCTGGATCGCAACGCTGCCGACCTGCTCGATGAGCTGGAATCGCTGGACCTGGACACCGAACTGGCCGACGCGGTCGTCGTCGTCGAGTGGGGCGAGGGCCTGGCCGAACGACTCTCCGAGCGCCACCTCGACGTGCGTCTCGAACGAATCAGCCACTCCGACACCAGAATCGCGACCTGGGAGTGGGGCCGATGAGCGTCATCCTGACCCTCGATACCTCCACTCCGGCGGTGACGGCCGGCATCGTGCGGCGCGACGATCTCACCGTCCTCGCCGAGCGGGTCAACGTCGATGCCCGTGCGCATGCCGAGCGGCTGACGCCCAATGTGTTGGCCGCGCTGGCTGACGCCGACTTGACCATGGCCGATCTCGCCGCCGTCGTGGTGGGCTGCGGTCCCGGTCCGTTCACCGGCCTGCGGGCCGGGATGGCCACCGCTGCCGCCTATGGGCATGCGTTGGGCATCCCGGTGCGCGGCGTCTGCAGCCTGGACGCGATCGGCGTGCTGACCACCGGCGACACCCTGGTGGTCACCGACGCGCGCCGGCGCGAGATCTATTGGGCGCGATACCAAGACGGGGTCCGTACCGAGGGTCCCGCGGTCAGCGCCCCCGCCGACGTCGATGCCGCGACGGCCCGCGCGGTCGCCGGCTCACCCGAGCACGCCGCGCTGTTCGATCTGCCGCACTGCGAGCCGGTTTACCCGACGCCGGCCGGTCTGGTCGCGGCGGTGAACTGGGCCGAGGAACCAGCGCCCCTGGTGGCGTTGTACCTGCGCCGGCCCGACGCTCAACCGGCCAAGCCGAGGCCGGCGCGACCATGACCGCGCACCTCGAACCCGTCATGATCGGGGCGCTGATGCCAGCCGACGCCCACCGCTGCGCCGAGCTGGAGGCACAGCTGTTCGACGGCGACGACCCGTGGCCGGCGGTCGCGTTTGAACGGGAACTGGCCGCCGCGCATAACCATTACGTTGCCGCGCGCGCCAACGGCATGCTGGTCGGTTACGCCGGGATCTCGCGGCTGGGCCGCAAGCCGCCGTTCGAGTACGAGGTGCACACCATCGGCGTCGACCCGCTGTATCAGGGACAGGGCATCGGCCGCAAGATGCTGGTGGAACTGCTGGAATTTGCCGACGGCGGCGTCGTCTACCTCGAGGTCCGCACCGACAACGAGGCGGCCATCGCGCTCTACCGCAGCATGGGATTCGAGCAGGTCGGCCTGCGCCGGCGCTACTACCGGGTCAGCGGAGCCGACGCCTACACGATGCGGCGGGAGGCGCTGTGACGAACATCTTGGCCATCGAAACCTCGTGCGACGAAACAGGAGTCGGCATCGCGCACCTGGACGCCGACGGCACCGTGACCATGGTGGCCGACGAGGTGGCCTCCAGCGTCGACGAGCACGTCCGGTTCGGCGGAGTCGTTCCCGAGATCGCGTCCCGGGCGCACCTGGAGGCGCTCGGTCCCGCCATGCGCCGCGCGCTGGACGGTGCCGGTCTGGACCGGCCCGACATCGTCGCGGCCACCATTGGGCCCGGGCTGGCCGGCGCCTTGTTGGTGGGAGTTGCTGCGGCCAAAGCGTATTCGGCTGCGTGGGGTGTCCCGTTCTACGCCGTCAACCACCTGGGCGGGCACCTGGCCGCCGACGTCTACGAACACGGACCGCTGCCCGAATGTGTGGCGCTGCTGGTGTCGGGGGGTCATACCCATCTTTTGCACGTGCGTTCGCTCGGCGAGCCGATCATCGAGCTTGGCAGCACGGTCGACGACGCAGCCGGCGAGGCTTACGACAAGGTGGCGCGGCTGCTGGGCCTGGGTTATCCGGGCGGCAAGGTCCTCGACGACCTGGCGCGCAGCGGCGACCCCGACGCGATCACGTTCCCGCGCGGCATGACCGGCCCGCGAGATGACCCATACGGGTTCAGCTTCTCCGGGCTCAAGACCGCCGTCGCCCGCTATGTGGAGAGCAACCCTGATGCGGCCACAGCTGACATCGCCGCCGGGTTCCAGGAAGCCGTCGCCGACGTGCTGACGCTGAAGGCGGTGCGTGCGGCAACCGCGCTCGGCGTGCAGACCCTGCTGATCGCTGGGGGAGTGGCCGCCAACTCGCGGCTACGGGCGCTGGCCGCGCAGCGCTGCGCCGCGGCTGGTCTGGCGCTGCGGATCCCGCCGCTGCGGCTGTGCACCGACAACGGGGCGATGATCGCCGCGTTCGCCGCGCATCTGGTGGCCGCGGGTGCGCCCCCGTCGCCGCTGGACGTGGCAACCGACCCGGGTCTGCCGGTGGTGCGCGGGCAGGTGCCCTGACGATCAGGCGACCCCTAAGCGACTATGAGCAGGTCGTTTCCGGTGGACCAGGCCCGGGCGAAGGTGGCCATGGGGATTTGCTCGTCGCGGCCGTTGGGGGTGCCGCTGTCGTTGAGGTGCACGACGTTGGCGCCGGTGTCGACGCCGGTGACGACGACGGCGTGGTCGGCTTGGTTCCGCTGCCCTTGGCCCGCGGGGTAGTTCCAGATGGTCTCGGCGTTGAGCGCGGCGATCACTTTGTGGCCGCTGCCCAGGTCCTGTTCCAGGCCCTCCATCGAGTTGCCGGTCGTGAGTTGCGATTGGACGCCGTATCTGCCCAGCAGCATGACCATGTCTTCGGGGGAGGTGCCGTCAAATTTGTAGACACTGCCGCGGTGGGCTTCGCTTTTAGTGAACACGCCGCGTAGCTCGATGCCGATTTGCATGGGTTCTCGCCCGGTGACCTGTCCGACCACGTCGGCGACGGCCATCAGGCCGCAGTCGTCGCCGTGCTGATACCGCCAATAACGTGCCGCGGCCTGCGGATTGCCATACATTTGGCCGCCCGGGTCGCCCTGGGCGACCGGCGCCAAACCGATGGCGAATGCGGCGATGAGCATCGGGCTGAGCATGCGGGTGAACACACTCCGATTATCGACGGTCGGCCGATTCTTGGCAGCAACCCGCCACGGCGCGTGCCCGCGGTTTCGCTTCGGCAGCGGGGGGGCCTTGAGTGCTAGCACTCTCGTGTATAGAGTGCTAGGTGGCAATCGGCCAAACCCTGCGTCGGCACCCGCGACGACGGCGCTCGGGCACGGACGGCTGCCGAATCACCTGGTAATTCGGACGGTCCCGGGGCAAGCCCCGGACCGACCGCCAACGCTGGTCGGGGCGTAGGCCCCGAACCCTATTTAACTTATGGAGGCTCCAATCGTGGCGAAGGTGAACATCAAGCCACTCGAGGACAAGATTCTCGTGCAGGCCAACGAGGCCGAGACCACGACCGCGTCCGGTCTGGTCATTCCTGACACCGCCAAGGAGAAGCCGCAGGAGGGCACCGTCGTCGCAGTCGGACCCGGCCGGTGGGACGAGGATGGCGCGAAGCGCATCCCCGTGGACGTGTCCGAGGGTGACACCGTCATCTACAGCAAGTACGGCGGCACCGAAATCAAGTACAACGGCGAGGAATACCTGATCCTGTCGGCACGCGACGTGCTGGCTGTCGTATCCAAGTAAGAGATCGTGTTCCGCCCCGGCGATCCCCGTGTTTGTTCGCGGGTGATTTCCGGGGCGGGTCGCGTTATGAAGGAGCCTGATGAGCAAGCTGATTGAATACGACGAAACCGCACGCCGCGCCATGGAGGCGGGCGTGAACAAGCTCGCCGACACTGTCCGGGTGACGCTGGGTCCGCGCGGCCGGCATGTGGTGCTGGCCAAGGCATTCGGTGGCCCCACGGTCACCAACGACGGCGTCACCGTCGCGCGCGAGATCGAGCTGGAAGACCCGTTCGAGAACCTCGGCGCCCAGCTGGTGAAGTCGGTGGCCACCAAGACCAACGACGTTGCCGGCGACGGCACCACCACCGCAACCGTGCTGGCGCAGGCGTTGATCAAGGGCGGACTGCGACTGGTCGCGGCCGGGATCAACCCGATCGCGCTCGGCTCGGGGATCAGCAAAGCCGCCGATGCGGTGTCCGAGGCGCTGCTGGCGTCTGCCACGCCGGTATCGGGCAAGGAGGCCATCGCGCAGGTCGCGACTGTGTCTTCCCGTGACGAGCAGATCGGTGAGCTGGTCGGCGAGGCGATGACCAAGGTCGGAACCGACGGCGTGGTCAGCGTCGAGGAATCCTCCACGATGAGCACCGAGCTGGAGTTCACCGAGGGTGTCGGGTTCGACAAGGGCTTCCTGTCGGCGTACTTCGTGACCGACTTCGACTCCCAGGAGGCCGTGCTCGAGGACCCGCTGATCCTTTTGCACCAGGAGAAGATCAGCTCGCTGCCCGACCTGCTGCCGCTGCTGGAGAAGGTCGCCGAAGCTGGCAAACCGCTGCTGATCATCGCCGAGGACGTCGAGGGTGAGCCGCTGGCGACCCTGGTCGTCAACTCCATCCGCAAGACGCTGAAGGCGGTTGCGGTCAAGGCGCCGTTCTTCGGCGACCGACGCAAAGCGTTCCTCGAGGACCTCGCGATCGTCACCGGCGGCCAGGTGGTCAACCCCGACGTCGGCCTGGTGCTGCGCGAGGTCGGTCTGGACGTGCTGGGCACGGCCCGGCGCGTCGTGGTCGACAAGGACGACACCATCATCGTCGACGGCGGCGGCGCGAAGGATGCCGTCGCTAACCGGGTCAAGCAGCTGCACGCCGAGATCGAGGCCAGCGACTCGGAATGGGACCGCGAGAAGCTGCAGGAGCGGGTGGCCAAGCTGGCCGGCGGCGTGGCCGTCATCAAGGTCGGGGCCGCCACCGAGACCGCGCTCAAGGAGCGCAAGGAAAGCGTCGAGGACGCCGTCGCGGCCGCCAAGGCAGCCGTCGAGGAGGGCATCGTCCCAGGCGGCGGTTCGGCGCTCATCCAGGCCGGCAAGGCGCTCACGAAGCTGCGGGCGTCGCTGACCGGCGACGAGGCCGCGGGCGTCGACGTGTTCGCAGCCGCCCTGGAGGCACCGCTGTACTGGATCGCCGCCAACGCGGGTCTGGACGGCTCCGTCGTGGTCAACAAGGTCAGGGAGCTGCCCGCCGGGCACGGGCTGAACGCGAGCACGCTGAACTACGGGGACCTGTCCGCCGACGGCATCGTCGACCCGGTCAAGGTCACCAGGTCAGCGGTGCTCAACGCGGCATCGGTGGCCCGAATGATCCTCACCACCGAGACGGCGATTGTTGAGAAGCCTGCCGAGGCTGAGGATGACGGCCACGGCCACGGTCATCACCATCACTGAGTGAGCTGAGCGAAACACCCCCGGTCGTAAAGGCTGGGGGTGTTTCGTTTCTGGGCAGGCGTATTCGCGCGGGCGGAAGGATAATCTCGCCCATGAGCATGGCGTACCTGGCGCAACCGGATCAGCAGCAGCAGTTGGAATGGCTCGACGGCGGCACGTTAGCGATCTTGCTCGACGGTAAGGCGACCGACGGCCAGTTGATGGTCGGACGCTTCGATGTCAGCGAGGGTGAGCGCCTCCGTATCACAAGCACACGCGCGAGGATGAGGTCTTCATGCTGATCAAGGGCACCGCGCTGCTCTGGCTGGACGATCAGGAAATGGAGTTGTCGGAAGGCGGGATCGTCTACCTGCCCAAGAACATTCCGCATGCCTACCGCATCACGTCCAAGAAAGCCGATCTGCTGATGATCAACACTCCCGCGGGCATCGAAGGCATGTTCCGTCACGCCGGACGTGACAAGGTGACGCCGCGCCCGGACGGCTTCGAAATTTCGCCTGAACGTATGGCCGAAGGGGCGGACATGTACGGGCAGATCATTCTCGGCCCGCCGCGCTGATCTCCCTGTGGCTTCGGCTGCAATGCGACACCACCGAGACGGCCATCGTGGAGAAGCCTGCTGACGAGGAAGACGACCATGGCCACCACCACGGTCACGCTCACTAGGTTTGGCGGCCGACTGCGCCGATGTCAGCGAGGGCGCACAGTCACGGTGTTCCACGTCCGCCCAGAGACTGGCGAGCTAATGCTCTCCCGCAATAGCTCGTCCGTCAGCCAGGATCAACCGCGCGCCCATTGCGATGTCGGCTCCGGCGCATGCCGCGGCGTACGTCGTGGGTAGGCGGGTAATCGCCGCATCGTGGGTGAAGACCGCGTCATACACGGCGTGTGCCGCCCATCGGACGCCTAATACGCGACGGGCGGTTCCGGCGGGCAGCCAGGCTGCAATGGCTGCGACTATGCACGCTGCGGCGAGCGTGACCGTCTCACCGGTGTCCATGCCCAAGCGCCTGCGCGAGAGCGGATAGACCGTGGCAGCCGCGACAAGGCCGAGGGCTGCGACTGCGGTGCGCCTGCGGGGTATCAGTCGAGCCATCGCGATGTCTGCAGCGAGTGCGAAGCCTGCGCCTTGAGCCAGTGCGACCATCTCGTCAAGATCGTTGTTGAGACGCACGTTCGACCCTTCGGCTCGTTGGTTGGCCCGTCGCCCTACTTGGGTCTCACTCCATCCCACCGGATGAAGTAGTGACAACCGTCGGCACTGGGGCGATGCTAAGCGACTGCACAGCATTTGGGAAGTCCCTCCAAACGAGGCGAACTCGTCGCGCAGTTTCTGGTCGGCTGCAAATACTTCGTCGCCGGTGATCGTTCGATGGAGACTCGGAGTCTGTCGCTGCCCGCCGGTTAACCACGACGGTGGCCTGCAGGGCTCTTAGCGTGCTCGGCGCGCAAGGCTTTCGGCATCGAGGATCAGCATGTTGTGGCTTTCCGACTGGATCCAGCCACGGGCGGCAAAGGCGACGAGCGCCTGGTTCGTCGCCTCCCGCGACGCACCAACCAGCTGAGCGATCTCCTCTTGGGTCAGATCGTGGACCACTCGCAACGCGTCGCCTTCACGGGTGCCGAACTGTTGTGCCAGCAGCAGCAGTTGCCTGGCGACCCGTCCGCGAACGTCGGTGCTGACCTGATCAGTCAGTTTGGTGTCGGCGCGCCGCAGCCTGCGGGCCAGTACCCGTAGCAGCTGTTCGGCGACCTCGGGGCGATCGGCCATCCATCCGCGCAGCCTGTCGTGGTCCATAGACACCGCGCGCACCTCGGTGAGGGTGGTCGCGCTGGCTGTGCGCGGGCCGGGGTCGAGGATCGAGACCTCGCCGAACATCTCTGGCGGGCCCATGATCGCCAGCAGATGTTCGCGGCCGTCCGGTGAACGGTGGCCGATCTTGACCTTCCCGGAAATGATGATGTACAGCCGATCTGCGGGTTCTCCTTCGGCGAACACGGTCGCCCGGCGCTTGAAGTCGAGGGGCTGGAGTTGTTTGGTTATCGCAATCACGGCGCTGTCGACTCCCTGAAACACTCCGGCCTTGGTGGCGGTCGGGTCCACGCAGCCTCCTATGGGGTGTTGGCACGTGTCAGGAGATGATCGGGCGCGTGATATACGGGATGTCTTTGCCCGAGCCAATTTTCGCGTTATGCCCATGCGAAATCGCTCGGTGGACGCTCGCTGACTACAGAAGCTTTGGCGGTCGTTTACTCCTTTTTGTCTGACTTGCTCGGTACCCGGTCCGCGCTGCGGAACTTGTACTGCGCGTTAACGAGCTGTTCGCGAGGGTCGCCGCGATCGCCGTCTTGAGTCCACGGCGACGCCCTGTCGTCAGGTCGGTCCCGGCGAAACCCGGCCCCAGTTCGGTGAACATCCGCTCGCTGCGGGTCTCCGGAGCGTCGTCGGCGGTGTCGCGCAAGTAGCGATCCGGCAGCGACAGTTTTGCGATGGTGCGCCAGGTCTTGCCGTATTGCGTCAGGAACGCGCCCGTGGTGTAGGGGAGGTCGTATTTGTCGCAGACCTGGCTGACCCGCACCGAGATCTCGTGCAACCGGTTGCTGGGCAGATCGGGGTAAAGGTGATGCTCGATCTGGTAGCACAGGTTGCCGCTCATGAACCGCATCACCGGCCCCGCGTCAAAGTTGGCGCTGCCCAGCATCTGGCGCAGATACCACTCGCCCTTCGATTCGCCGATCATGTCGGTCTGCGTGAATTTCTCTGCGCCATCAGGGAAATGCCCGCAGAAGATCACCGCGTTGGCCCAGATATTGCGGATGACGTTGGCCACCACGTTGGCCTTCAGCGTCGATTTGTAGGTCGCCGCCGGCGACAGCGAGGTGAGCGCCGGGAATGCGACGTAATCCTTGACCACCTGCCGGCCGGCCTTGATTGAGAACTCGCGCGTCCGCTGGAGGGTGATTTCGCGCTCCGGACCAGCCTTGAAGACCTTGCCGAACTCGATGGGCTGCAAGCCAATTCCCCACTCGAATCCGAGCGCGAGGATGGTGTTGAACAGTAGGTTGCCGATGTTGTAGGGCTCCCAGGGCTGGTCACGGGTCACTCGCAGGACGGTGTAGCCCACATCGTCGTCCATGCCGAGGATGTTGGTGTATTTGTGGTGCTGGAAGTTGTGGGTGAAGCGCCAGTGTTTTGAGGCCCCACTCATGTCCCACTCCCATGTGGAGGAGTGAATCTCGGGATCGTTCATCCAGTTCCACTGGCCGTGCATGACATTGTGACCGATCTCCATGTTCTCGATGATCTTGGCCAGAGCAAGGGTCAGGGTTCCCGCCCACCACGCCGAGCGTTTCGAGCTAGCCGCGAGCATGATCCGGCCGGCCACATCGAGGACACGTTGCGCGGCGATGGTGCGACGGATGTAGCGGGCATCGCGCTCGCCCAGCGAATCCTCGATGTCGAACCGGATCGCGTCCAGCTCGAAGGCTAGGTTCTCGATGTCGGCGTCGGTCAGGTGGGCGAAGGCCGCAATGTCGGTAATCGCCATCGTGTCCTCTCGGGCTTGTATGTCGGGTGCCGAGCGTTCTCTGCCTGATCGGCGCGTCTTTCATTGCGCGACAGGGCATTCCCCGGTACCACCGACACGGTTGTTTCTTGCCCGGTCGCCGGTCGCGTGAGCGACAAATCGATGGGCACGGGTTGGGCGAACGGCGGAACTGGTGATACCGCGCGTTCCGGCTGACGAGAGAATGGGCGGAATGTGCAGGCTGTCTGACCGCGACGGGGTAGAAATCGGAATGTGCGGCGGCGAGCAAATGCTCATCAAGTTCGGCGGCGTACAGCCAAGCTTTGTCCGGACTGGCTGAAGGACTCAGCGACTACAACGCTACACCCATCGGGTAACGGGCCACTCAAATCCAGTCTTTCCATGGCTCTTGGCAGCACTGTCGGCGCTGTCTGAGCTGACGATCGCGCGCGCCGGCTGCGCCCAATCGTCCAGGCCCACACGTTCAACCCCCGACTGCCGGCCACCAAGCCCGCTTTTGCTCCCATCCCGGATAGGTCCAAATGGGTGTAGCGTTCAAGGTGCTGAGAATTTCAGCTGGTGCGGGATGAGTTCAGCTGCGTGCGCCGCTTAACTTTAGGAGCATGGGCTCCGAACCCTCACACGCCGGTGATCAAATGGACGTCAGGTCACCATGACCGCTTCACTTGTTCTCGTGCCAACATCCGCGTTTCCGTGATAGACCCGCCCCGGACCGAACCCAATGATGATCCGCGGGCGTCCCTACAGGCCGCCGTTCACTGGCACTTCGGCCCCGACACCGGGTCGCGGTACTGGCTCAACCGGGCGAAGACGCTCGACTTCAACTCGATGGCCGAGGCGATGGCGGACGAACTCCAACACCGCGGTCAAGACCCGCCCGAAATCGGCAACTGGACCTGGGACCCTCCGCAATGACGACATCTGCGGCACCGACGCGTACGAGCACGGTCGGCGCGCCGAGCGTGACAAGCCTCGTGACCAGTGCGAACGCGCTGATCGTTGCCGTCTGCATTCCGATTGATCGAAATGACCATGTCTGCCGTTAAAGAGGCGAAGCCACGCGTGACAGTGGAACTCAACAACTCTCGGGTGCCGAGGTCCGCAACGCTATATCGGCCCATCGCCCAACAAGCGCTGGAGCTGACCGGCGCAGAAATCACACTGGTCGCCGTCGCAATCAACTACGACATACCCACGTCGGAAGTGGCCGATCTGATGATCGTGGAAACCGCCGGTGCTGCAATGACCTCGACGCCGGCCCGCGCTATCCGTGTGGCCGGTACCTCGATCGGGCAGGCCTTCGTGGAGCGCACCCCTCGACGACTCAAGAGTTTCGATGTCGCCATCGACGGCGTCCAACGTGCCGGCCCAGCACTGGTGCTTCCGCTGCGCACCAGCGAAACCGTGGCAGGTGTGTTGGTCGCGCTGCGGCGTGACGGCGCACGGATGTTCAGCGACGAGCAGCTCGACATGATGGCCGCATTCACCGACCAGGCGGCGCTCGCCTGGCAGCTGGGGTCCACACAGCGCAGGATGCGTGAACTCGACGTTCTCGCTGAGCGCGACAGGATCGCCCGCGAGCTGGACAACCAGGTGATCCAGCGGATCTTCGCGGTCGAATTGGCTCTGCAGGGGACCATTCCGCGAGCGCGATCAACCGAGGTGCAGCAGAGACTGTCCGGCAGCATTGATGATCTTCAACGCGTCATTCAGGCTATTCGCATCGCAATTTTCGACCTGCACGGTGCACCATCGGGCATCACCCGGCTGCGAGAACGGCTCGACGGGGCAGTCGCACGCTTCTGCGGATCCGGACTCGAGACCACGGTTCAATTCGTGGGCCCCTTGTCGGTTGTCGATGCTGCACTCGGAGATCACGCCGAAGCCGTTGTGCGCGAAGCGGTCAGCAACGCTGTCCGGCATGCCGGTGCGACCAGGCTTTCGGTGACGGTGAAGGTTGAGGACGACGTGTGCATCGAGGTTATCGACAACGGTCGAGGCGTCCCCGGCGACATCACCGGCAGTGGCTTGACCAGCTTGCATCACCGCGCGCTGCAGGCCGGCGGCGCGTTCACCATCGCAGATGTTCCCGGCGGGGGCACCGTGCTGCGTTGGTCAGCACCGCTGTCCTGATCATCGTCCCGCTGCGACCATGAGCGGACTGACGCGGCTACTTCCCACACTGAGGTGAACCGGGAGTTCGAGCGCGCCGACGAGATCGATCCGGACTGTCCAATTGCGGATACGCCTAGCGATTGCCCCGCGGAGACGCCGCAGGCCGACGGGACCAACCACGAAAGCCTCTAAAAGCAGGGTCACTTTCCGAACGCCCTCGAATTCTCTACCAGGCGCCGCGTACTCGGCGTGACCCTCGTCCCCGGTTCTCGCAGCGGCTGAGACCTAGCACGGTGTGCGCGGTCTCCAATGAACCCTCAGCACCAGAGGCCGCGCACGGACTTCCCGTCGCTACCCCCTCGCTTCGTTTGCCCCGCCTTCGGAATCCCACGTCGACTGGGCCGCAGCCATATCTCTGCGTCCGGTGGCGCGCCGTATACCCGCACGGAGTACTTCGTGGACGGTCAAGTACGGCCTGTCCGTAGTCGGTGGCGTTAATCTGCCCATGGCTTCGATTATGTGCGTCATGACCGTCTCTCTGTCTGCCCGCGGAAGCGAGCCTGGTTGTTGTGCCTCTTATCGAGTAGGGCGATCGGAGAACGGCGTGGAGCTGGCCCTAGCGGCGGATCGTCGCGCTACTGCGCCGGCGGCTGCTCATCGGATCGCGCGCTGACTTCTGGTGTTCAAGCTGCCGGATCAGCTCACGCTTTGCGTCGCAGATAGCGCGGGTGATGTCCGGGTTCTCAGCGACCGCTACCAGCGGCTCACGGCCGGGCAGACTCGTGCGCAAAGTGACGCGCTGCTCCTTGCCGCCGCGGTCCTGCAACGAGACCTCCACGTCGATGTCCCGCGGATCCCATCGTCCCAGCAGGTGCGGACCGAGCGTCGACAACGTCTCCAATACGTGCGGGCGCTCCTTTTCTTTGAAACCCGCACCGACGTGAAGCACGTGCTCGCCGAAGGCATCTCGCTGTTCGTTGTCAGCTTTCATCCTGGTCGTTCTCCTTAGACTGCAGGGTGCACGCAGGCGCCCTGCTTCTTTCCCGACGCGTGCCGTCGTCGTGCGTGTTCGAACCGATTTCCCGGGAACACGGACGGAAACACGTTGGTCTTTAGGCAAACTCCCGATGAGCTCCGGCGACAGTTGGTTTTCGGTGTGTCTCCATTAGACGCCCCTCACCGGCGTATGTCAACTATGTTGATACGCATGCGTAGGCATGCGGCCGCCGCTTGAAATGCCTTGGGCCTCAGCGACTCAGCGCTGCAAGGAGTTCGGGTAGCGGCACGGTGACGATACCGATCGCGGCGTCAGCGATGCCGTACGGCAGCACCAGGGTGCCGGCGTGAACTAAACCGCCGCAGGAGTAGACAACATTGGGTACGTAGCCGTCCTGCTCATCAGTGGCGGGGCTGAGAAGCGGTTGCGGGAGCTGACCAAGAATCCGTGTCGGATCGTCGAGATCAAGCAGAATCGCCCCGATGCAGTAGGTGCGCATCGGGCCAACGCCGTGGGTAAGCACCAGCCACCCGGCGTCGGTTTCGATCGGCGAACCGCAGTTCCCGAGTTGTAACGCCTCCCAGGCTCGGGTCGGGCTCTGGCAGGGAATCGTCCTCGTCCAAACGGACAGATGATCGGAGTAGGCAACCGTATTCGATTCGCGATCTGATCTCGACATGGCGGCGAAGCGACCGCGAATCCGGCGGGGAAACAGCGCCAGACCCTTATTGGCAGTGGCGGGTCCGACGATCGGCGCGGAGGTGAAGGAGTGAAAGTCTGTCGTCTCGAGGAGTTGCTGGCTGATATGGGATCCGCTGTAGGCCGTGTAGGTGGCATAGAACGTGATGGAGCCGTCGTCGTCGAGGAAACGGACGAATCGCGCATCCTCCATGCCGCCCTGCTCTGCGCCCATCGCGGGCCACAGCACCCGCTCGGAAAGTGTTATTTGGTCGCCGAATTCGATGGCATACGTCCGTTCGGCGATGCTGCGGAATGTGGAAATCGTCTGCTCGGCGTGCCCGCGGGTGCTCAGATGAGCCTGAAGCTGAGCGAGTTGTTGATCGAGAGTAGCTCGAGTGAAGCTCTCGCCGAGCCGATCGAGGACGTAGTCGGCGGCCTCTCCGGCGTCGTCGAGCCGGTTGAGTTCACTGCGGAAGACGGCTGCGTCGAGGAGAGCGGGCTTGGGCGTTCCGGCGGTGGCGAACGGAGCCGGATCGTCGATCGTGGCGCGGCCGGCTGCGTCGATGACTCCGGTCCGGAACCCGATGGACGAACGATGCCCTTCACCGATGCCCCGGACGCTCATCACGAATCGCAGGCTGCCTGCGACGGTTCCAGCCTGGTCGGGATGGGCCACGATGCTGGGGTTGCACAACGCCGCACCTTCGATGGCGTATTCGCTCGTGAATGCCGCACCCAGCAACAACTTTCGCGCATCGGAGAGTTCTTTGCGGGGATCCAGCCGATCGCTGAGTTCACTGGCGTGCCGGCGGAACGTGCCGACAAGATCGCGGTGACGCCCGTCGAAGCGGACGACGATGTCGTCTAGCGAAGACCGCACCTGCCCCTCGTCGAGGGCCAGGATTCGCTCCAACACCGCTCCCGCGCGGGACCGCTGGTGCTCGAAACCTTCCTGGCCAGGCACGAACAGTCTGGTGATGACCCGCGACGGATTCGCCGCGAGCCGCTGGTGGCTTCGCGTGACGAGCCCAGCCTGAACGGAAGTCATTGCCGCACAGTCGAGAAGCGTCTGGCGTGCTGCATCGTCGAGAGCACTGCCAGTGTCGACTCTGCGCCCTGGTTGCGGTTCACGCCGCCGGCGTGCAGGCCGTCGAATCCGCCTCCGGTCTCGGGGTCCCACATGAGTTGTTGCGCGTCGTTGGCACCCATGAACCAGGCGGCAGCGGCCCGAATCCCGTCGGGCCAGATCGAACCGGCGTCGATGGTAGCGGCGCGCGCGCACGCGTCGGCGAGGGTGGACACCTCGATCGGCTGCTGATCGAACGCGGGCCGAAGGTCGTCCGGCCCTCTGCCCGCTGCAGGGGTGGGGGAGAGGTGACCCCCTGCCGTTTCGTACTCGACCAGCCAACCCAGCAGATCCAACCCCTGGCACCGCAATGTCGAGTCGTCGAGCGCCACGCCCGCGGCGATCATCGCCTCGGCGAGAACCGCATTCGCGTAAGTGAGTCGGGGCTCAGGCCATGGCCAGGCCCCGTCGGCGTTCGGTTGGGTCACGGTCTTGGCGTAGTCGGTGAGCAGTTTGCGTGCGGCCCGTTGCTCGGGGTCGACGGCGAGGAGTTCGGCGGCGCCCAACGCGGCGAACGCCATCGCCCGAGGCCACGGCGACCGCACCTGCGCAGCGCGTTCGAACTGAATGACGGCCACCCGGCGAAGCAGGGAGACGTCACTGTGCGCGGCGGCAGTTCCCAGTCCCCAGATGCAGCGCCCCCAGCAGTCCTCCAGCGACGGCTCGTCCTCCCAACGGCCGTTGCTGTCCATCCGGTTTCGGCAGGTGCCCGCGTAGGACTGCGCATCGTTCAGGAACTGCACTGCGATCCGCGCAAGGCCGTTGACCTCCCCGCCAGGGTCGGGCTCCCGGGTCGCAACGACGAGAACCCGGGCCATGTCGTCGGTACAGTAGCCGTGCTCGCGCCTGGGTTCGGCGAGGCGGGCATGCTCGAACGTTCCGCGGCGGTCTGTCAAACGCAACAGGTGTTCGAATCTCGGCTCCGGCGTGGTGGCGGTCACACCAGCGCCCGACGTTTAGCGAGAATCCGTTGTGCCAGAACCAGATAGGCATTGGCCACCACCGGCCAGGCCATCGCCGGTGCCAACCGGCGGGCTTCCGCGGCCATGGAGCCGGCGAGGCGCGGATCGGTCAGCACTCGGCGCAGAGCGCAAGTCAGCGCATCGGCATCGTCGTGATCGACGACGATGCCCGCCCCACTACCGAGAAGTTCGACGGCGTGGGGGAAGGCGGTGGCGACCACCGGCCGCCCGCTCGCGATTGCGTCGACCAGGACACCGGAAGTGACCTGATCCGTGGAGTCGTAGGGCAGGACCACGACGGCCGAGGACCGAACCAGCGCAGTCAGCGACGACACGTCGCGGTAGTTGGCGTCGAAGCACACCGAGTCCGCTACGCCCGTGCGCCGCGCCTGTTCGGCACGAGCGTCTCGATATGCCTCGCCATCGGCGGCCAGAACCTTTGGGTGGGTGCGACCGGCAATCAGGTAGCGCGGCTGGCCATGGAGTTGGCGCAGCGAACCCATCGCCTCGATGACCCGCTCGACTCCTTTTCCCGGCCCCAGCAGACCCCAGGTCAACAAAGTCGGTCTGCCCGAACGCATCACCGGCGCGTTCCTCAGGACGGTCGCACCGTGCGGAATGGTGGTGACTTTTCGGCGATCGACGTCGAAGCCAAGACACAGGCGTTGCCTGGCTGCCTCCGACATCACAACCACGTGATCCGCCATCGCCGCGATCGTCCCGAGCACCGAACGTTGATGCGGGGTCGGCTCTTTGAGGACCGTGTGGGCGATCACGATCGACGGGATGCGCAACCCGCCGATGATGTCTACCACCTCGTCCCCGTCGACGCCGCCGTAGATGCCGTACTCATGCTGCACGACCGCGATGTCGCTCTCGTTCAGCAATTCGGAGGTTGCGGTCACGGATGTCGCTGAACCGTTGACCAGCTCGCCGATCACGCGAACGTCAGAAGACAACGTTCCGTCGGCAACCCGCACGACGCTGACGTCAGAGCCGTTCGCGCACAACCCTTTCGACAAGGCGGCGCTGAACGTCGCTAGCCCGCATGGTGTCGGTGGATACGTGCTGAGAATGCCGAAACGCGCCGAGCCGCAAGGGGTTTGCCCAACAATGGGGATATTCGTTGTTTCAAGGGTGGATAAAGCGCTCAAGGTGATCCCGACGGACGGTTGTCACCGGTGTGTCCGGCGCGAGCTGGAGCTCTGCGAGATCAGCGGCGGACGGCTGACCTCGTCCCGGACTGGCTGGGTTCCCAACCTTACTGAGGGTACACCCGATGACCGGCTATCGTGCATTGAGCCTGGCCAGGATGCGCAGGGCGACGGCGTGTCGACTGATACCGGCGTCGGCACCCTCAGCCGTGAGGTTCCGCTCGGCTTGCTCGGGCGTGCAGCCTTGGCCGATGAGGGCTCCGACGGCCTGGTTGATGACCGACGCCTCGAAAAGGCCTGTCGCGGAGAATCGTTCGGCAGGGCCTGGCAGGTGCTGATCCAGAACGAAGTCACTCAGCGGCCGGGCGGTGAGCCACGCGATGTCCGCGGCGAGATCGACAAAGGTCCCCGGCGACCCCGCGTACAAGACGAGCACCACCGTTGGGAGACGGACGTCACCGACACCTGACAGCACCAGCCTCAGCGAGGTGCGGATATCACCCGTCGCGGCATCCTCGACTAATACGGTGAACGTGAACGGCGGATCACTGCCGGTCACGGATATGCTCAGCCCCAGAAATGTGGGTACTGCGGCGGTGGCATCGGCCACAAGCTGGCGCAGACTGTGGGCTACGTCGGTGCCGGGCTCGTCCAAAGCCGCGGTGAGAATGCCCAGGTCTGCGGCAAGGGCCGCGGTGACCTTCACAAGAGGACTGCTCCGCTGCACGCTCCCGAGCGCGATTGAGCCTGCCGACGCCGCGCATGGCCAGTCGCTGTGCGCGGTGAGGAGCCCGAGACGCGAGTCAGGACCCGTCTCGTGACTGGTTCCTCAGTCGCTACGGTACGCCGGCTGGGCTTTCCGGCTCGGGGCGGGCGCGGGCGCGGGCGCGGCGCACCGCTTCATCGACCAGGTGTTGCGCCACATCAGCCAACTTGCGGTGCTCAGATTGGCTCATCGCCCGCAGTTGGGTGAACGCGTCGTCGGCGCTGCGCCCGGTCCGTCCGCGGATGAGGCCAATCGCTTGATCGATCACCGGGCGGGTGGACAACGCCGTCTGCAACTGGACAGTTAGAGCAAGCGCGTCCGCGAGGATCTGCGCGTTGTGCACGGCGACAGCCGCTGGTTTGGCGAACAACTCCCCGAATTCGGCGGCGTGCTCATCGAAAACTTCTTTGCCGTAGGCATATACGTTGATCGCCCCGACCACCCGATCCGGCAGCAACAGCGGTAACGACAGCGCACTGTGCACCCCCAACCTGCCTACGCGCGGACCGAAGCGCGGCCACATCTGCTCCCCACCCAACGACCCTGAGCGCACCGTGCGCCGTTCCAGCGCCGCAGTGATGCAGGGCCCCTCCTTAAGGGTCACGTACTGGATTTCATCAATCTCCTTGACAAAGGGAGCGCTGGCCGCCAACGCCGCGACCATGTTGTCCACCCGGTCGACATTCAGCAACGTGACTCCAGCACCGTCGGCTCCCGGTATCGCGCGGACAGCGAAGGTGGCTACCTCCGCCAGCAACTCGGGCAAGCGGCGATGACCGGCGACCAGACCCGCCAGATTGCTGATCGCCGCCCGCAAATCGGCGTCATCACTACTGAGCTGCTCCGCTGTCCGCGACGCCAACGGCGGCACATCAGTGCCCTCGGTGAACTCCACCATCGCCGGTACCTGTTTCATAATCTTGCTGGAGCCCGACATTACGGGCGACCAGCCGTACACCCAGGGCGCACCCGCCGCGAGATCACTCCCATCCTAGGACGAAGCCGGCGGGCCCGTCGAAGGCGAAGCCGGCTGGCCACGTCCTGATTCTGGACCAACGGGCTGCCACCTGCGTGGACGCGTCCAACCGGTGTAGGATCATAGCTGCTGAGCTTCTCAGCTGGTCCGGACAGGTTTTGGCCGTACGCTGCTGAACCCTAGGAGCGTGTTAGCTCCGAGCCTGACATGCCGGTGATCGTCTGCACGACTGGGTCACCATGACCGACTCTTCGATGTCCCCTTCCGCCATGCCGGGCGATGCGATTTCCTGCACGCCGCGCAAAGGCCAATTGGCGCGATTGGATGCTCACTGGATGAAGTCGTCGGTGGCCATTGTCAGCGCCCACGGCGACATCGACCAGACGAACGTACGCACCTTTACCGAGTACGCACTCGCCCAGCTGGCGCGGTGCCGCGGGCTGATCCTTGATCTGACCCGTCTGGAATTCTTCGGCGCCGCAGGTTTCTCGGCGCTGCACAGAATCTCGGTGAGCTGCGCGCGCGCTGGACTGGACTGGGCATTGGTGCCTGGTGCTGCGGTATCTCTGCTGCTGCGAATCTGCGATCCGGACGGCTGGCTGCCAACGGTCAACTCCGTCGGTGCGGCACTGGCCAGCCTCCAAGGATCGGCGTCGCGCGCGGACCGTCCCGAAAAGGCTTGTGGTCTCGGTGAAATGGGGTAGCGCCTGATTATCGGTCCCGCGAACCGGGTGATCGCGACTGCGCCGAACGGTGTCGAGATGCTGTGGTTAGTTGGACGCAGTCGATGAAACTTGGACAGTTCAGTTCAAAGCATTTCTCGAAGACCTTCCCGTCGACCCCGCCAACGTCCGCAAAGCCTGCGCGTTCCTGCCCACGGCGTCACGCGGTTCCGACCATAATCGCCCGCATGCCCCAAAAGCGTTGACGAGTAATGAGTTTGAAGCGAGCTTGCAGGAATAGCTGGATGACGGCGAGAGTACGAATGGGTTATGTCGGAAAGCACCGCGACGGCCGTCGTCGGCAAGCCCGCCGAGGCTGAGGATGACGGCTTCGGCCATCACCACCGCTAGGCGGTTGGTGCTCGACTGTGGGGTTAATGCATGAATAGCCGACTTTCGTGCCTAAGCCCCACCGCCGGCATCCGGACTAGATGGGCAGCGCGTGGCACCCCTCGGTCGCAATGGCCGGGGGTGCTCAGGTTTTGTTTCTGGTCGTCAGCGACTTGGAGTCGCGACGGCGCGCACGAACGCGTCGGCGAAGACCTCGCAGACCGTGTCGACCTCGGGCAGCGGCCACCCGGGGACATTCGGTAGAGCCGGCCGCGTCAACACGTGCATCATGATGGGCCCTAACAGTTGTTGGGCCAGCAGCGGCCGCGGTAGGTCGCGGATGTGTCCCGCACGGATCTCGGCGTCGAACCAGCGACCGACTACGCCAAGCAGCCGCGGCGGCCCGTAGGTGGCGAGGGACTGTATGGCGGGGCTCTTTGGCCTTGCCAAAGCTTCGGCGAATATCGCTGGCAAAATGCGCGGTTGGCGGCTAAGCGCGTTCGCCACCGTTCGGTAGAAACCCCGTGCCACTTCGAGTAGGTCGCCGCCGGGCCGCCCAAGGTATTCCTCGATATCGTGGATGGGGCTGTGCCGCTCGAAGACGGCCCGCATCAGTTCGTCGCGTCCGCCGAAAACCGCATGCAGGCTGTAGACCGAGCAACCCGCGCGTACTGCGACGGCTTCCAATGTTGCTGCGGCAAGGCCGGATTCGCCGATCAGTGCCGCAGCGGCATCCACCGCCCGGATACGGACGGGGGGCAAGCCGCCGGGGTCCACCCCGGCCGCGCGAACGGCGTCATCCAGGGCGCTGCGTGAGCCGCCGAAGCGACGCAGCAGGGTGCTCCGCGAGATCCCGGCCTCCGTGGCGATCATCGCGACGGGAACGTCGGCGACATCCTTACCCAGCTTTGCTGCGGCGCGGAGCGCGGCGTCCACCACTTGCGGTGTCGACACCGATCGAGCCATACCACCTCCTCAATTGCGTTGATACATTACTTTATGTAGTCTGCAATTGTATTTCAAACGGTTCCCGAGGAGTGTCAGGCCATGACGCAAGTTCTCCAGACCCAGGTCTGCGTAGCCGGTGGCGGCCCTGCCGGCCTGGTGCACGCCCTCCTGCTCGCCCGCGCTGGAATCCCGGTCGTCGTGTTGGAGAAGCACAACGACTTCCTGCGCGACTTCCGCGGCGACACCGTGCATCCGACCACCCTGCGGATCATGGACGAGCTTGGGATTATCGACGAGTTCCTCCGGCTGCCGCACACCAAGATCGACCGCGTCGCGTTCGACACCGATGGCGCGATTCGCACCCTCGGCAACTTCAAGGTGCTCAAGCGGCTCGGCTTCAGGCAGCCCTATATCGCGATGATGCCGCAGTGGGACTTCCTCGACTTCATCGCCGAAAAGGCTTCTGCCTACCCGGAATTCACCCTGATACGCAATGCCGAGGCCACCGACCTGATCTTTGAGGGCGATCGGGTGGTCGGGGTGCGTACACCGGACTTAGAGGTGCGGAGCGAGTTGGTGGTGGCCGCCGACGGTCGCAAATCCGCCGTGCGTGCGGCGGCCGGGCTGCAGATCGCTGCGGCACACTCCCCGATGGACGTGCTGTGGTTCCGCCTGAAATGGCGGCCCGGCGACCCCCAGGAACTGTTCGGAGTGGTTCGGAAGGGCCTGATGATGGCCATGATCTACCGCGGCGACTACTGGCAGGTCGCCTATCTGATGCCCAAGGGCGCGAACCCCAAGGGCGGATCATTGGAGGAGTTCAAGGAGCGGATCGTCGCCGCGCAGCCGCGGCTGCGTGAGCACGTCAACGACCTGACCTCATGGGACGACACCAGTGAGCTCGATGTGCGGGTGGACCGGCTCAAGACATGGTGGCGTACCGGCCTGCTGTGCATCGGCGATGCCGCCCATGCGATGTCGCCGGCCGGTGGGGTCGGCATCAACCTTGCGGTCGCCGATGCGGTGGCCGCGGCCAACATCCTGTGCGCCCCGCTGCGTGAAGGCCGGTTGACCGACGATGATCTCGCAAAGGTGCAGCGGCGGCGTGAGCTGCCGACTCGGATCATCCAGGCATTTCAGGTGTTCATGCAGGACAACGCGGTTGCGCCCAATTTGAGCGGCGACCTGTCCCCGATCAGGGTCCCCAAGATCGTGGGCTTCGGTCCGCTGCAGGCGATTCCGCCGATTTTCGTCGGGCGGGGCTTCCGTCCGGAGCATGTCCGCACCCCTGACGTGCACGCTCCGTCATAACCCGACGGCTTGCTCCAGGTCTTTGAGCGAGGTCTCGAGATGGACCAGTAGCCGCTGCAGGTGCGGGACGGAGCGGCGGCATCCCACCAGGCCGAAGTCAAGGCTGTCGCCGCTTCCCACCAGCGTGATGTTAAGCGCTTGGCCGTTGGCTGCGATGGACATCGGATAGCTGGCCTGTAGTCGAGCACCCCTGGCGTACAGCGGGTTTCGGGCACCGGGGACATTGGAGATGCACAAGTTGAAGGGCGGCGGCCCTGCTGCGGTTCCCAGCACGCCGCCCAGCACGACGGGGGAGAGCAACGTCATTCCCAACGCTATTGCCTGCGGCCTCGGCATCTGGGCGACGATCGCCTTGTTGTTGCGCATGCACTCGCTGATCGTTGCAAGACGCTGGGCGGGGTCGTCCAAATGGGTTGCCAGATTGGCCAGCACCGCTGAGACCGCGTTGCCCCCTGCCGGGTCGTCTGCGCTACGCAGGCTGACTGGAACCATTGCTACCAAGGGCTTTTCGGGAAATGCATTCTGATCGGAGAGGTAGGCGCGCAGTGCACCGGCGCACATCGCGAGCACGACGTCGTTGACGGTGGCGCCGGTGGCGTTCTTGACCTCTTTGATGCGCTGCAGCGGCCATGACTGCGCGGCGCAGCGCCGGGCACCGCCGATCGGGACGTTGAACATGGTGTTGGGAGCCCGGAACGGCAAGGTCATTTGCTGTTCGAGCAGAGCGGAACGTACCAGGCCGAGCGCCGAGCTGCTAAGGCGCGGAATCAATTTGACCGCCCTTTCCAGCGTCTGCAGCCTCGACGAGGCGCCGGCGTGATCGTCAGGGGGCTCCGATAGCGTCCAGGGGGCGCTCACCTCAGGGTCGAGTGCCTCAGCACTGAGCGCACCCTGAAGAAGGTTGATCGTCGCTATCCCGTCGACTAGGCCGTGATGGATCTTGGTGTACACGGCGAAGCGTCCGTCGTTGAGCCCTTCGATGACATGGGTTTCCCACAACGGGCGGTGCCGGTCGAGCATGCCGGAATGCAGCCGCGACGTCAGTTCGAGCAGTTCTCGCACCCGACCGGGACGGGGCAGTGCCGAGTGCCGCACGTGGTAGTCGAGTTCGACGTCGGTCGCCGACGACCACGCGGCGTTCAGACCTCCGGGCAGCGTTGCCGGGTGTTTGCGGAAAAGGGGCTGAACGTCGTCGCAGGCCCGCAGCGCCTCGTAGTATTCGCGCACGAATTCCGGGCCTGCGCCCTCCGGCGGCTCGAAGAGCTGCAACCCGGCGACGTGCATCGGGTGTCCGGGCGACTCGGCGAGCAGCATCATCAACTCGACCGGTGACATCAGGTTCATGGGTTGTCCTTCTAATGAGTAGGTGGTGGAAAACGTAGGTGTCCAGTGGCGATGCGGGCTCGCGCTCGCATCCCAGCGCCGTCACTTGCTCAGTTCGGCGACCCGGGCGGAGAACCACCTGGCCAACGGCGGCAGCGCGCGGGACAGCGCATACATGACGTGCGCCTCGGTTGCGATCGGCGCGACGGCGAGGTTGCGGTCGACCGCGCGGAGGACGTTGCGCGCCACGCGCTCGGCCGGGTATCCGCGCTTGCGGTAGGTCGACGCCAGGTGCTTGCGGCGCTCCGCAACGTCGCCGGCGCCCCGGATGGGGCTGGTCTGGGTGATCGCGGTGTTGATGATGCCGGGACAGACGGCTGTGACGCCGATGCCGTGGGGCTTCAGCTCCATCCGCAGCGCCTCGGACAGTCCGAAAACCGCGAACTTTGTTGCGCTATAGGCACTTAACTGCGGGTTGGCAAGCACCCCGGCGGCCGAGGATACGTTGACCACGTGCCCACCGCGGCCGGACTCGACCATGGCCGGCAGGAACGCGTCGCAGCCGTGCACCACGCCCATCAGGTTGATGCCGATCAGCCATTCCCAGTCCTTCTGGCTGGTGTCGAGGAATCCGCCGACCAGTCCGACCCCGGCGTTGTTGACCACGAGGTCCACCCGGTGGAACCGAGCGAAAGTGGCTGCGGCGAATCGGTGCATAGCCTCGGCGTCGGATACGTCGACCCGCGTGGTCAGCACCTCGGCGCTGACATCTCGCGCCGCCTCGGCGGTCTCGGCGACCGCGCGGTCGTTGATGTCGCACAAGGCCAGATGGGCGCCGCGTCGCGCGCACAGCAGTGCCAGCTCGCGGCCGATACCGCTGCCCGCGCCGGTGATCACCACGGTTCGATTTGTGAGGTTCTCGGTTTTGAGCATGCGGTGACGCTAGGCTTCCCGCGGCGACGCCCGCTCGGTCCGCCGGGCCAATATTTCCGATGTCGGTTGTGACGGCGTCACAACGGAGTATGTTCAGCCGCCATGGAGCCCACGTGGGAACCATTGCGTGAGCCGGGCGCAGAGAAGGTCTGGAAGCAGGTGCTGCGCCCGATCGTCGCCGAATTGCGGTCCTGTGCGCCCGACCTTGCCGAGCGCGCCATCACCCGCATGCAGGCCGAGATGCCAGTGCTGTTTCCCGACCCGCAGTCCGTCAAGGAGAACATCGTCAGTACGGAAGCGGGGATTCGCCAGCTGGCCGACATCATCGACGTGGCCGGCGACCCGCGTGCTGTCGAACTACCGGCGCCGACGCTGGCCATCGCTCGCGCCGGCGTGCAGCGTCAGATTCCGCTGGCCAGCTTGATGCGGTTTTACCGGGTGGCCCAAGAGCTGTTGTGGCAGTGGATGTGGGAGCGGATCACAGCGGTTGCGCCGGATCAGACTCAGCAAGCCACCGCGCTTCGCCTCGCCACCGGCTTCATGTTCGGCTACGTCGATGCGGCCTTGAACCGCGCCGAGCAGGCCTACGAGGTCGAACGTGAAATCTGGCTGCGCGACACGGCCGCCGCCCGCACCGGTGCGATCGATGACATTCTCACGCAACGGGAGCGTGACCAGCAGCGAGCCTCCAAACGGCTGCGCTACGACGTCAACCGCCACCATGTCGGAGCTATCGCGTGGGTCGATTCGGTCACCGGGGACCGAGACGCCCAGAGATCGCTGACTGAGGCGCTCACCGTCCTTGCCCGCGAGATGGGCGGCGAGTCAACCCTCATTCACCCTGCCGGCTCTCTCGTGGCGTTCGGCTGGTTGAGTCGCCAAAGCGATTTTGCCGCAGTCGATTTCGGTGCAGGCACCACGGCGCGCCGGCCGAAGCTACCGGATGGCGTTCACGTCAGTATCGGCGAACCCGGACACGGCCTAGAGGGCTTCCGCCGCAGCCACATCCAAGCAGCGAACGCGCGCAGGGTGGCGTCGTTGGTTGGCGAGCACGCCGCCCCCTTGACGCGCTACCGGGATGTCGCGGTAGCCGCGCTGGCCAGTTGCGATGCCGAGCACGCGGCGTCGTTCGTTCAACGGGTGCTCGGTCCGCTGGCCGCGGATGACGAGGCGACCTACCGGGTCGCGACGACGCTGTCGGTGTACCTGCAGGAGAACCGCAGCCGGGCCCGAGCCGCGCGACGCCTCACGGTGCATCCCAACACCATTAGCTACCGCGTTGACCAGGCTCAGATGATCCTCGGTCGCAGTATCGACACCGACAGCCTCGACCTCGCGGTGGCGCTGGTGCTGCTGCCGACGCTGCCGGGGCTGGTCCGGGAGCGCCGCGCCTCTGAGGCGTCCTCCCGCACTGTGACCTGAGCACAAACCACGTCATCAACCTTGGCGCCGCGCGCCAAGGAATTCGCGGCGGCGGACCCTACCGTTTTGGGCAGTTGGCCGACCGGCCACCAGCCACGAAGAACCGAGGAGACCCCGATGCAGACGCTGCAAGAGCTCGACGTCAACTACATGAGCGGCGCCGACAACCCCTGGATCCCATTCACCCCGCTCAGCGACCAGGTGTTCCTGAAGTACTGGAAGGTCGACCCGGTCCGCGGCGAGATCGTCGTCTCGATGAAGTTCCCCGCCGGGCTTGAGCTGGCCCCGCACTACCACACCGGGATCGTCGTCGGCCACACCGTCACCGGGGCGTGGCGCTACAAGGAGAACAACTGGATCTCCCGTGCGGGTGACACCGTCTACGAGGTCGCCGGGTCGCGGCACACGCCGGAGAGCATGGCGGACACCGAGGTGTTCTTCTTCATCGTCGGCGAGCTGCTGTTCATCGATGACAACAACACCCTCTTGTGGCAGGAAAACCACAAGACATCCATCGAGCGCTACACCAGCTACTGCGCCAGCCACGGCATCGCCGCGCGCGATCTGACGAGCTGGGAGGCGTAGGGCTGCACTCCACCCTACTGTGGGGCTAATGTACGAAACCTCAACGGTTTTCGTGCATAGGCCCCACAGTCGGCGTGAGCGTCATTGTCGCGTGCCGATCCAGATCGTCAACGAAACGACCATGACAGCGAGCATCCGAGCAGGATCGTGTGGCACGACGCAGAGCACTTTGCTGCCGGGCTGCAGGCTCTTGTCGGTGAGGGTGGTGTTGATTCGCTGACGATACGGCCGCACTCGGGCGCCACTCGTCGATCCATGGCGAGTTCAAATCCCGGATAGCCAGGTGGACGCAAGAATCCCGCAAGCGCTCGGCGGCACACTAATGGCGCGCTCCCCATCGGGGGAAGCGAAAGGAACCCACAATGAACACCCCACACCGCCTGAAAAACATCGTTGCCGCAACGCTGCTCTCCGGTGGCATCGTGGTGGCCGGGCTGGCACTGGCCCCGGCTCGCGCCCACGCTGAGGTTTGGTGTCCGCCCAACGCGATGGTCGGCGCTGTGTGCTATGGCCCCAACCAGTGGTGTCCTGGGGATTCGCTCTTCCACCTGACCCAAAACCACGTCGCGGACCCGATCAACTGGGACATGAGCGTCTGCCACGCTTATTACTACGTGCCCTTCGGTAAGGGCAACGCCGGATACCGGATCTGGGACGGCCCTAATCCTCCCGGCCCCCAGGTGCCTATCCAAGCGCCTCCGGGGCTACCGCCGCCTCCTGGCAAGTGCTGGAACATGTGGATTCCGGGGCCTTGTCCGGGCGGCTAAATTGCCCACATGACCAGTCCGTCGTTTTTCGTCACGCCCGGATACGGCGATCGTCAGCGCCAGAAGTGGCACTATTCGCAGGCAGTCCGATACGGCAACCGGGTCGACATCTCAGGCCAAGGTGGCTGGGACGACGACTTTGGATTTCCGGACGCGGCCCGAGACGAAGTGATCCGCGCCTTCGACAATGTCCAGCGGACCTTGGCCACCGCCGGAGCGTCGTGGCGCGACGTGGTGAGCGTCCACTCTTACCACCTGCCGGACGCTGACGGCGCGATTGGAGACGAGCACCTGGCCACCATGGCCGAACAGTTCCGCGTACGTATGGGCGAACGCGCTCCGCTATGGACGTGCATCGGCGTCGCAGCCCTGGCCAATCCGCGAATGCGGGTCGAGATTCAAGTCACCGCACTTGTCGGCGAGGAAGAATGACAACCCCGCGCAACTAAGCCGTGCGGCGACGGCCGATGTCGCTCTTGAGAAGCAGATCGCGCTCCGACTCGGACAGTCCGCCCCAAACGCCGTAGGGCTCCCCGACCCCCAACGCGTGGGAACGGCACTGCTCGATCACCGGGCAACGCCGGCACATCTCTTTGGCGCGCTGTTCGCGTTGCATACGGGCCCGGCCGCGCTCGCCGTCGGGATGAAAGAACATCGACGAATCGACTCCGCGGCACAGGCCTTGCAATTGCCAGTTCCAGATGTCGGCATTGGGTCCGGGTAGCTGTTCCGGCTGTGGCATGGCTTATTCCCTCTCTGCACTGCACGCTCAAGCGGAGTTCAGGTTCCCGACTGCGCGAGTGTGCAACTTAATTGGGTTCGCGTCACCGATGACTACCCGTCACGATAGACGTTAGGGGGACTACAAAAAAACTGCCAACAGCCTGCCGTTGTGTGACGAATGTCTAAGCGTTGCAAGAGAATTAACTCCGCGTTCATCTGTGACATGGTTCCGAAAGTTGAAGCATGCTAGCCACAGGCCCCTCGATGCCGAGATGTCGCAGCTCAGAGCCGTTTGGGCGGATCGCCGCAAATGCGATGGGCGCGCACTGGGTAATATCCCGGTAACGCAGAGAGCACAGACTTTTTACTAATGAAACCCCCGCCATCAACGTGAGCGAAACTCTCGACGACCCGACGGTTCAGCGAACCCTGGTCACCCTGGTCAGGGCCGCATTCGGAAACGAACCCGGCGCCTGGCCGCTGCCCGCCGCGAGCACGCCGGACCAACTCTGGCTGCGGGCCGTCGCGTCCGGTGGGCAGGGTCGCTATGGCAGTGCCTACGCCGATCTGGCGGCGCTGCGGCGCGCCCCCGCGGCCCCGCGGCTGGTCTCGTTGGCGCACAGCACGCAGGGCTCGCTGCTGCGTCAGCTCGGCTGGCACACCCTGGCGCGCGGGTGGGACGGCCGCGCGCTGGCGCTGGCCGGCGTCGATCCCGAGGCCCGGGCCGACGCACTGATCGGTCTGGCGGCCGATGCGCTGGGCGTCGGCCGCTTCGCCGCGGCGGCCCGGTTGTTGACGCGCGCGGACGCGGCGTTGGTGCCCGCCGAGTTGACCGCAAACGCGGCGGAGCGGCTGGCGGTACGTCGTCGATGGGTGGGAGCGGAGCTCGCGATGGCGACCGGCGACGGGGAGACCGCGGTCCGCCGCGCGGAGGAAGGCGTCGAGCTGGCACGGGCGATGGCGACCGCATCGGTGCGACATCAGGTCAAAAGCGAGGTGGTCCTGGCCGCCGCGCTGTGCAGCGCCGGGGACACCGAGCGGGCAAGCGTTATCGCGCAAACGGCGCTGAATGTCACCGGTCAATTCGGACTGATACCGCTTCGATGGGCGTTGGCTTGCTTGCTGATCGATATCGCAAGCGTCACGGTTTTGGAACATCAATTGCGCGAACTGACTGAAATTCGGGATATTTGTGCGGGCCAGGTTCGGCAATCCGGAGGAACTTGGCATACGGCTTGAAATGCGTTGCGGCCGTTACGTCTAGCTGTGTATTAGCCCGAGCTGTTTCCTGACCGTTACGTTGGAGAGACCGTCGTCGATGACAATGCAAGGGGAACGTCTCGACGCTGTGGTCGCAGAAGCGGTGGCAGGAGATCGTAATGCGCTTCGGGAAGTACTGGAGATCATCCGCCCGATCGTGGTGCGATATTGCCGGGCACGGGTCGGCACCGGTGAGCGGGGCGGCCTGTCGGCAGACGATGTGGCACAGGAGGTTTGCTTGGCAGCAATAACAGCGCTGCCGCGCTACCGGGACCGCGGACGGCCATTTCTCTCCTTCCTGTACGGCATCGCAGCCCACAAGGTGGCCGACGCCCACCGCGCCGCCGGCCGTGATCGCGCGTACCCCGCCGAATCCGTTCCCGAGCGCCGCTCGGCGGACGCCGGCCCGGAGCAGTTGGCGATCGAGGCCGACTCGGTGAGCAGGATGAACGAATTGCTCGAGATCCTGCCCGCCAAGCAACGCGAGATCCTCATCCTGCGCGTTGTCGTGGGACTGTCCGCCGAGGAAACCGCCGCCACCGTCGGCAGCACCACCGGCGCAGTGCGGGTGGCTCAGCACCGTGCACTTCAGCGACTCAAGGACGAAATCGTAGCGGCAGGTGACTATGCCTAATTCGGGATATGCCTTCGGAGATCAGCCGGCGCTGGACGAGATAGCCCACACCGATCTACTGCTGGATGCGCTCGCCGAGCGCGAGCTGCTCGACCTGGATGATCCCCAGGTTGACGCGCTGGCCGTGCTGATGGGGGACTGGCGCGACGACTTGCGATGGCCGCCGGCCAGCGCGCTGGTCTCGCCCAAAGAGGCGGTCGAGGCGCTGCGCGCCGGATTGGCCGAGCGCCGGCGCACTCATCGGGGCGTGGCGGCAATCGGGTCGGTCGCTGCGACGCTGCTGGTGCTCAGCGGGTTCGGCGCCCTGGTCGCCGACGCCCATCGCGGCGACCCGCTGTACGGGCTGCACGTGATGTTCTTCGACGCGCCACGGGCCAACGACGACACCATCACGCTGTCCGCCAAGGCGGACCTGGCCAAGATCCAGCAAATGATCGACCAGGGCCAATGGGCTCAGGCGCACAGTCAGCTGGCCGCGGTCAACAGCACCGTGCAGGCCATGAACGACAGCAGCAGCAGGCAGGACCTGCTGGACGAGATCAACCTGCTCAACACCAGGGTGGAGTCACGAAACCCCAACGCGATGCTTCCTGCTCCCGCGACGAAACCCAAGGCTTCCCTGGTACCTGGGGTAGCGCCGGCTTCGCCTCCGGCCGTGGCACCGCCGACGGCCCCCGCCTCGATCCCTGCGTCGATACCCGCGGCTCCGTCTGCACCTCCGCCCCAGGGCCACCACCGGCACCACGGCAAGACGGAGCCCTCGGTCACACCAAGCGCAGGACCTTAGCGAGAGACGTCAGTGACGCCGAAACCCGTCGGCGTCCGACGTCGCCTCATTCAGCGAGGCATCGGCGTATCCCCGGCAGTAATCCCAGGTGACGTACGCGTCCGGTTCGGGGTCGTAGGCGGGCTCGTGCGGACGGACCGTGCCGTCGATCAGCAGTTGCAGCAGGTTCGCGCGCAACATGTCCCAGTCGTGGTAGTGGTCCTGCTGGCACTCGTCGCAGCACACCACCAGCCCGCGAATTCCCTTGTGCGCCAACAGAGCTTCATACACGGCCAGGTCGGCCAGATCGGCCTCTACCGCCACCCGCTCTTGCTGATCTAGCGGTTGACCCGGCTCGACAGCGTCCAGCGCCGCCGACGGGTCACAGGGGTCGTCGGCGAACGGGTCAGGCGGCAAACCAGGCGGGAGGTAGTCTCGCACGCCACCAGACTACGCAAGGGGGCCGTCAGAACGCCAGCAGGCGCCGTCCCGGCGCGGATCGTCACCGGAGGCAAAGCGAGCCGATAGGATGGGTTCCTCACTCCAACCATGGAGGGCCTCACCGATGTCCCGTGGCATGTCCCACCTAGAAGACAGCTCCGACCTGGTCGCCAGTCCCTATCTGCGCGACACTCATCTTGGTGGCCCGGCGGGCGACGCGGTGCCCACCGGGGGCGACAACCCGAACAAGATCGCGATGTTAGGGCTGACCTTCGACGACGTGCTGCTACTGCCCGCGGCATCCGATGTGGTGCCCGCCACAGCGGACACCTCCAGCCAGCTCACCAAGAAGATCCGGCTCAAGGTGCCGCTGGTCAGCTCCGCGATGGACACCGTCACCGAGTCGCGGATGGCCATCGCGATGGCCCGCGCCGGCGGCATGGGTGTGCTGCACCGCAACCTGCCCGTCGCCGAGCAGGCCGCCCAGGTGGAGATGGTCAAGCGTTCCGAGGCCGGCATGGTCACTGATCCGGTCACCTGCCGCCCGGACAACACGCTGGCCCAGGTCGATGCGCTGTGCGCGAAATTCCGGATCTCCGGACTGCCGGTGGTCGACGACTCCGGTGCGCTGGTCGGCATCATCACCAACCGCGACATGCGCTTCGAGGTTGACCAGACCAGGCCCGTCGCCGAGGTGATGACCAAGGCCCCCCTGATCACGGCGCAGGAGGGTGTCAGCGCCGACGCAGCGCTAGGCCTGTTGCGCCGCAACAAGATTGAGAAGCTGCCCGTCGTCGACGGTCACGGGAGGCTGACCGGGCTGATCACCGTCAAGGACTTCGCCAAGACCGAGCAACACCCGCTGGCCACCAAGGACAGCGACGGCCGGCTGCTGGTGGGTGCGGCCGTCGGCGTCGGAGGCGACGCCTGGGTCCGCGCGATGATGCTGGTCGACGCCGGGGTGGACGTGCTGATCGTGGACACCGCGCACGCGCACAACAATCAGGTTCTAAAGATGGTCCGCGAACTCAAGGCCGAGGTCGGGGACCGGGTCGAGGTGGTCGGCGGCAACGTCGCCACCCGCTCGGCCGCCATGGCGCTGGTCGAGGCCGGCGCTGACGCGGTGAAGGTCGGCGTGGGACCGGGCTCGATCTGCACGACGCGCGTGGTGGCAGGCGTCGGCGCACCACAAATCACGGCGATTCTGGAGGCCGTCGCGGCGTGCGGACCGGCGGGCGTGCCGGTGATCGCCGACGGGGGGCTGCAATACTCCGGCGATATCGCCAAGGCGCTGGCCGCGGGCGCGTCGACGGCGATGCTGGGCTCGTTGCTGGCCGGCACCGCCGAGGCCCCGGGTGAGCTGATCTTCGTCAACGGCAAACAGTTCAAGAGCTATCGGGGCATGGGATCGCTGGGCGCCATGGCCGGGCGCGCGGGTGGCGGCAAGTCGTATTCCAAGGACCGCTACTTCGCCGACGACGCGTTGAGCGAGGACAAGCTGGTACCCGAGGGCATCGAGGGCCGGGTGCCGTTCCGCGGTCCGCTGTCGTCGGTGATCCACCAGCTGACCGGCGGCCTGCGCGCCGCGATGGGATACACCGGCGCGCCCACCATCGAGGTGCTGCAGCAGGCGCAGTTCGTTCGGATCACGGCCGCCGGACTCAAAGAGAGCCACCCGCACGACGTCGCCATGACGGTCGAAGCGCCCAACTACTACGCGCGGTGAACAGCGAACTGACCATGGTCGAAATCGGGATGGGCCGCGCCGCCCGCCGCACCTACGAGCTCAGCGACATCAGCATCGTGCCGTCGCGTCGCACCCGGTCGTCGCAGGACGTCTCGACGGCGTGGCAGCTGGACGCCTACCGGTTCGAGATCCCCGTGCTGGCGCACCCGACCGACGCCCTGGTGTCACCGGAGTTCGCCATCGAGCTCGGCCGCCTCGGCGGGCTGGGCGTGCTCAACGGCGAGGGGCTGATCGGGCGGCACGCCGACGTCGAAGCCAAGATCGCGCAGCTGGTGGAGGCCGCGCACAAGGAGCCCGAACCGTCGGCGGCGATCCGGCTGCTGCAGGAGCTGCACGCCGCGCCGCTGAACCCGGAGTTGCTGGGCGCCGCGGTGGCCCGGATCCGCGAGGCCGGGGTGACCACTGCGGTGCGGGTCAGCCCGCAGAACGCGCAGGCGCTGACCCCGGCGCTGCTGCAAGCCGGCATCGACCTGCTGGTCATCCACGGCACGATCGTCTCGGCCGAGCGGGTGGCCAGCGATGGTGAGCCGCTCAACCTCAAGACCTTCATCTCCGAACTGGACGTGCCGGTGGTCGCCGGCGGGGTGCTCGACCATCGCACGGCGCTGCACCTGATGCGCACCGGGGCGGCCGGCGTCATCGTCGGCTACGGCTCCACCCAGGGCGTGACCACCAGCGACGAGGTGCTGGGCATAAGCGTGCCGATGGCCACCGCGATCGCCGACGCCGCCGCGGCGCGGCGCGAGTACCTCGACGAGACCGGTGGCCGCTACGTCCATGTGGTGGCCGACGGCGACATCCACACCTCGGGCGAGCTGGCCAAGGCCATCGCCTGCGGCGCGGATGCGGTGATGTTGGGCACGCCGCTGGCCGAGGCCGCCGAGGCGCTGGGCGAGGGTTGGTTCTGGCCGGCTGCCGCCGCGCACCCGTCGCTACCGCGCGGGGCGTTGCTGCAGATCGCCGTCGGCGAACGCCCGCCGCTGGAGCAGGTGCTCAACGGGCCGTCCGACGAACCCTTCGGCACGCTCAACCTCGTCGGGGGTCTGCGCCGATCGATGGCCAAGGCCGGTTACTGCGACCTCAAGGAGTTCCAGAAGGTCGGCCTGGCCGTCGGAAGCTAGTCTGCGCGAGCAGACACCAAAACCCCCAAATCGTCGGCGTGTCGGGGGATTTTGCGTCTGCTCGGCCGAAATCAGTGATCCAGGCGGGCGAACTGACGGTTGCGGTACTGCTCGACACAAGCCGCGCGCCTGACCTTGCCGCTCGTGGTGATGGGCAGCGAGCCCGGGGCCACCAGAACGAGGTCCGCGACACTTAGGCCGTGCGATCGCGAAATGGCCGACGTTACTTCACGTTTCACGGTGCCGAGCTTGTCGGCCACCTCTTCGGCTGAATCGCCTCGCTTCTTGAGTTCGACGATCGCGACCAGCTTTTCGGTATGGCCGTCGGGGACCGCTATCGCCGCGGCCCGGCCCCGGGTGATCTCGTGGATCGTCGCCTCGATGTCATCGGGATAGTGGTTGCGCCCGTAGACGACCAAGAGATCCTTGTCGCGACCGACGATGAACAACTCGCCGTCGCAGATAAAGCCCAAATCTCCGGTCCGCAGCCACGGCTCTTCGGGCGTGCCGTCCGGCGCGCCGGCGAGCCGGGCGCCGAACGTGCGCTCCGTCAGTTGCGGGTTCTCCCAGTAGCCCATCGCCACGTTGGCGCCGTGCACCCAGATCTCCCCGACCGTTCCGGCCGGGCACTCGATCCCGGTATCGCGATCGACGATGCGCACCAGCGGCGAGTCCGGCATGCCGTAGCTGACCAACGGCGTGCCGTCTGTGCTCTCGCACCGCTCGGCGGTTCCGTTGGACAGGTTCTCGGATTCGAAGTGGACGAGTTTTGGCGGTTCGATGGGTGTGCGGGTCGCCACGTACACCAATGCCTCGGCCAGCCCATACGAGGGGCGTACCGCCTTGGGCTGCAGGTTGAATCGAGCGAACCGGTCGGTGAAGTGCTTGAGGGTCGCGGGCTGTACCCGCTCGCTGCCGTTGAGGATGTGCAGGACGTCGCCGAGGTCCAGGCCCGCCATGTCGTCGTCCGATGTCTTGCGAGCCGTCAAGTCGAACGCGAAATTCGGTGCCGCCGAGTACGCTTTGCCGTTGGTTGCCAGCAATTGCATCCATCGCGCCGGCCGCTGCAAGAACGACGCCGGACTCATGAGCACAGCGGGAATGCCGGCCAGGATTGGTAGGCATATCCCGACGATCAGACCCATGTCGTGAAAGAACGGCAGCCACGACACGACGGTGGTATCCGGCGGGGCGACTTTTCCGTATTCCCCGAAGTAGTCGGACATGACCTGCTTGATGTTGGCCCGCAGGTTCTTGTGCGAGATCATGACTCCGGCCGGTTGGCGCGTCGACCCGGAGGTGTACTGCAAATACGCGACGCTCGGACGATCGGTCCCGGCGCCCCTTCCGCTGCTGGAATTCGTTTCGAGCGAATCGATTTCGACGATGGCTGCCGCGGATTCGCCGGACTGCGGCTTCGCGCACTCGCTGACATCGCCGACGACCGCAGACGTCGTGAGGATGACCGACGGCGACGCGTCGCGCAGCACCGAGCTGACCCGGTCATCGGCGATGCCGCCGGTGGGAACCGACAGGGGGACCGCGATGAGTCCCGCCTGCAGGGCGCCGAGGAAAGCCGCGATGTAATCGAGGCTCTGCGGCGCCAAGATTACCGCGCGGTCACCCATCGAACCGCAAGCGTTCAGTTCGCCTGCGACGTTGAGCACGCGCCGATACAGCTGCGACCACGTGACGCTCTCGGCAACACCGTCCCAATCTTGTTGATAGTCAAGGAAAGTGAAGGCCGTGTTATTGGGCTTCAAGCTGGCGCGCTCCCGCAGCACCGTCAAAATGGAAGATTCGGTCGCCGGCACAGTTCTACCTCCGTTTAAACCTCTTGGCTTGCCAGTGCATCGCCGAGGCGCTGCGCCAAACCCCCCACGGTAATGACGTCGCCCGGGCTGATGCTCACCCCGGTTTCGGTCTCGATGCGGGTGCGAAGTTCGGTGTGGCCCAACGAGTCCAGTCCGTATTCGTGCAGCGGACGGTCCGCATCGACGTTGCGACGCAGAATCAGGCCGACTTGCTCAGCGACCAGCTCCCGTAGCCGGGCAGACCGCTGGTCGGCAGGAAGCGCCATCAGCTCGGCGCGGAATTTGCTTGAGCTCATTCTGTTTTGGCCAGTGTGTTGGAATTGCTCGGCGTACGGGCTGCGCTGTGCGAGTGCCGTCAACAACGGGCCGCCGATGATGGTGGTGTAGCCGATGTAGGCGCGGTCGTGGCGCAGCAGCGCCTCCAACGCGTGTGCGCCCTCCTCGACGGTGATGGCGGCGCCGTTGCTGTCTACATCTGCCTGCCAGGCGATCGAGGTGGCCGGCAGGCCCTGGGCCCGCCGCCAATGGGTGAAGGCGTCCAGCCAGCTGTTGGCCGCGGCGTAGGCGCCAAGCCCCGGCGAACCCAGCAGGGCCGCTGACGAGGAGAACGAGCAGAACCAGTCCAGCGGCTGCCCGGAACTAGCGCGGTGCAAGTGCCAAGCGCCGTGAACCTTGGGGGTCCACTCGCGCGCCAGCAGCTCGTCGGTGATGTTGGCCAGGCCTGCGGTTTCGATGATCCCGGCAGCGTGCAGCACACCGCGTAGCGGAAGCCCGGTGGCGGTCGCCGCCGCTACCAACCGGTCGGCGGTTTCGGGATCGGCGATGTCGCCGCGCTCCACCACAACGTCGCTCCCGATCGCCCGGACCAGCTCGATGGTCTCTTGCGCTGTGTCGCTGGGCGCCGCGCGCGAGCAGAGCACGATCCGACCGCAGCCGGCCGCGGCCAGGCTCTCGGCGAGCACCAGACCGACTTCACCGAGGCCGCCGGTGATGATGTAGGCGCCGTCGCGGCGGAAGACGTGAGCGTGTTCCGGAGGCACCACTGCAGGGGTTTGCCCGTCGCGCGGGATGTCGAGCACCAGCTTGCCGATGTGTTCGGCCGCGCACATCACCCGAATCGCCGTGGCCGCCTGGCCCAGTGGGTACTGGGTGCTCTGCGGCATGGGCAGCGTTCCGTCGGCGACCGACCGGTACACGGTGTCCAGCAGCTCGCGAATCTGGCCGGGTTGGTACAGCGACATCAAGGCCAAATCCACATAGGAGAACGTGAGGTTGCGCCGGAACGCAAAGAGCCCTATCCGGGTGTCGCCGTAGACGTCACGCTTGCCGATCTCGACGAGCCGGCCGCCGAAAGCCAGCAGCTGCAGGCCGGCCTGCTGCGCGGCGCCGGCGACGGAGTTGAGCACGATGTCTACGCCGTACCCGTGGGTGTCACGCCGGATCTGCTCGGCGAACTCGATGGTGCGCGAGTCGTAGACGTGCTCGATGCCCATGGCGCGCAAAAGTTCTCGACGTTCCGGACTCCCGGCAGTGGCGAAGATCTCGGCTCCCGCGGCGCGCGCGATCCCGACCGCGGCCTGGCCGACCCCGCCGGTCGCGGAGTGGATCAGCACCTTGTCACCGGCCTTGATGCGGGCCAGGTCATTGAGCCCGTGCCAGGCGGTCGCGTGCGCCGTGGTGACCGCGGCGGCCTGGACGTAGGTCAAACCCTCGGGCAGGGCGGCAGCCAGGCGGGCATCGCAGGTGACGAACGTGGCCCAACAACCGTTGGGGGACATGCCCCCGACACGATCCCCGACTTTGTGCTCGGAGACGTCCGGGCCCACCGCGGTGACCACACCGACGAAATCGGTGCCCGGCTGGGGTCCGTGCCCCTCGAAAGTCGGATAACGGCCGAACGCGGCCAACACATCGAGGAAGTTGAGGCTGGACGCGGTGACCGCAACCTCGATCTGTCCCGGACCCGGGGCGACGCGGTCGAATGCGACGAACTCCATGGTCTCCATGTCGCCGGGAGTCCGGAGCCGCAGGCGCATGCCGTCGCGGCTGTGGTGCACCAGGGTCTGGCGTCCCTCGTCGGGGCGCAGCGCGGTGGGCGACAAGCGTGCGGCGTACCACTCATCGCTGCGCCAGGCCGTCTCGTCCTCATCGGAGCCGACCAGGAGCTGCCGTGCCACCCGCTCGGCGCCGGTCCGGTCGTCGATGTCGATGTGGGTGGCCCACAAATGCGGGTGCTCCGTGCCGATCACCCGTAGCAGCCCGCGCAACCCACCCTGCTCCAGGTTGATCTGGTCGCCGTCCAGCACCGCCTGGGCGCTTCTGGTCATCACGTACAGCCGGGGCGAGTCGCCGGTGATCTCGTTGAGCTCGCGCGCGATGCGCACCACATGCGCGGCGTATTGGCCGGCGCGCAGGGCACATTCCTCGTCGGGGTTGCCGTTTTTCGGTGCGTTGACCACAACGACGCCGGTGAACCCGCGTTCGCTGAGCTGGCCGCGCAGCGCCTCGGCCGCTGGCCCGTGGTCGCCGTGCTGCGGCCAGAACATCGTCGTGCACTCCGCGCCGTGCAGCTTCAACGCATCCGTCAACCCCGTCGCCAGCAGGTGCGCGGCATCGGAGGTGCTGATCAACAGCCAGGCGCCGGCGTAGATGTAATCGTCGTCCGGCAGCTCGCGCCGTTGCCATTCGATGGACAGCAGCCGCTCGTTGAGCACGCGGTCGCGGCTTTCCTTCTCGGACAACGTGGTTCCGAGTTGCAGCCCGCGCATTGCGAGCAAGACCGTCCCGTGCTCGTCGCAGATATCGAGGTCGGCCTCCGCGATCACATCAGTGCCGCCGGGGCCGTCCGCGAGGGTCACCCGTCCATAGCAGTAGCGGGCGCCGCGGGTAGGGCCGTACGCGCGCAGCCGGCGCACACTGATCGGCAACAATGTCCCGCCGTTACCTGCGCTGTCGAGGGCCGGATACGCCCCGAGGGACTGCAGACAAGCGTCGAGCAGGGCGGGATGCACGGCGTAGGCGGCTTGCTGCGACCGGATCGAACCGGGCGAGAACACCTCGGCCAGCACGGTCCCGTCGGCATCGTTGGCGAGGTGGGCGGCCGCCAGGCCGGTGAACGCGGGGCCGAGGCGCACACCGCGGTCTTCCAACCGCTGTCGCAGGTCGGCGCCCTCGACGCGGTGCGGGTGGGTCTCCAGCAGCGCGGCGATGTCCAGGGCGGGTGGCAGTTCGTTGTCGGTGACGGCACGTAGTTCGGCGCTGGCCCGCTGCTTCCGTTCGCCCTGCTGCCCGGTCTGGACCGTGAACGTGACCGTGCCCGGGAATTCCACCGAAGCGACTGCGCTGGAAGGGATCTCGGCGTCCAACGACAGCATCGGCTCGAAGTTAACATCGCGAACCTCGGAATCCTCGCCGAGGACAGTGCGGGCTGCGGCCAACGCCATCTCGCAGTAGACGGCGCCGGGAACCGCGGTGGCCTCATCGATTTGATAGTCGGCGAGCCAGGGCTGCGCCGCCGCGCCGAGCTGCGCCTGCCAGACGTGGCGCTCCGGCTCCTCGGGCAGGCGGACGTGCGCACCCAACAGCGGATGGGCGGAGACCGTGCACCCGCCCTGCGTCGAAGAGTCCTCCCGTTCGCGAGCGATCAGCAGCCTGCGGTGCGTCCAGGCCGGCAGCGGCGCATCCACCAGGCGCCCAACCGGATACAGCACCGAGAAGTCCACCGCGGCACCCACGCTGTGCAGGTCCGCCAGCAGGCCGCGCGGGCCGACCGGCGGCATGCCCGTCAAACCGGCGACCTGTACGCCGACGACTGCGGCCGTCCGCTCGATGGCGTCGATCAGTTGCGGTAGCGGGGCCAGTTCGGCGAAGACCCGGTGGCCGTCGTCCACTGCCGCCTGCGCGGCCGCGGCGAACCGCACGGTGTGACGCACGTTGTCCACCCAATAGTCGGCATTGCAGACCGGCCGCTCGCGCGGGTCGAACAGGGTCGCCGAATAAAACGGTATCCGCGGGGGTGTCGGGGTGAGGTCGGCCAGTGCCTCGGACAGCTCGTCGAGGATCGAGTCGACGTGGGGAGAGTTCGCGGCGACCTCGACGGCCAGCTCGCGTGCCATCACACCGCGCTGCCCCCACCCGGCGACGAGCTCGCGCACCGCCGCGCCCGGCCCGGCGATCACCGTGGACTGGGGAGCGGCCACCACGGCGATGACGACGTCGTCGTCGTCGCGGGTCATCAGCTCCGAAAGCACTTGGTCGGCAGGCAGTTCCGCCGACGCCATCGCACCGGCGCCGGCAGTCCGGGACAGCAGCGCCGAGCGGCGGCAGATGACGCGCAACCCGTCTTCCAGCGACAGCGCTCCCGCGACGACCGCGGCCGCCACCTCGCCGGCCGAATGGCCGAGGACGGCGGCCGGGCGCACGCCGTACGAGTGCTCCATGGTGGCGGCCAGCGCGACCTGCATGGTGAACAAGGTCGGCTCGGCCCTGTCGATTCCGGTTGAGACCTGTGGTGAGCTGATCGCTTCGGTCACCGAGAACCCGGACTCCGCGGCGATCACCGGTTCGGCCTGCGCGACGGTCGCGGCGAACACCGGTTCATTGGCCAACAGGTCGGCGCCCGTCCCGGCCCATGAACCGTCCAGTGAACATTCGCCGGAGAACACCCACACCGGGCCGCGGTCGTCCTGGCCCACCGCGGCGTGATAGGCATCTGAGCCCTCGGCGACCGAGCGCAGTGCGCTGGTCAGCTCGGGGAGATCGCCGGCGACCAGCGCGGTGCGCACCGGTCGGTACCCACGCCGCCGCGCCAGGGTGTAGGCCAGGTCGGTCGGGGCCACGGAATCCGCATGGTTCTCCAGCCAATCGGCGAGCCGGCGCGACGTCTCGCGCAGTCCGTCGGCGGAGGTGGACGACAGCGCGTACAACAGCGGACCGTGGGTGACGGATTCGGTTGGGGCCCCGTCCGCGTCGGGCGCCTGTTCGACAATGGCGTGCACGCTTGTTCCCGACAACCCGTACGACGACACAGCAGCGCGCCGGGGCGCCGTGTCGGTGGTGGGGCAGGGTGTCGTCTGCTCCGGCACGACGAGGCCGCTCTCGATACCGGCGAGGTCGTCGGGCAGTCGGGTGAAGTGCAGCATCGGGGGCACCAGGCCATGCCGCAGCGAAAGGATCGCCTTGATCAACGCGACCGCGCCCGCCGCGGAGTCGGTATGGCCGGCGTTGCTCTTGACCGATCCGAGGACGCAGTGGCTGCCGGCGGCGCCGTATACCTGTGCCAGGCTCGCGAACTCGGTCGAGTCGCCGGACGGGGTGCCGGCGCCGTCGGCCTCGACCAGGCCTATCGTGTCGGGGTCCACGCCCGCGGCGGCCAATGCCGCGCGGTACAGCGCGACCTGGGCGTCCGGATTGGTTCCGTCCTGGTTGGTGGCGGTGCCGCGCAGCACGGCCAAGATGCGGTCACCATCGCGCTGCGCGTCCGGCAGTCGCTTGAGCAACAGCATCGCGCAGCCCTCGGAACGCACGTATCCGTCGGCGCCGACATCGAACGTCCGGCAGCGTCCCGTCGGTGACAGCATGCCCTCGCCCGACAGCGACGTGAAGGTGCGCGGTTCCAGCATCACCATGCAGCCGCCGGCCAGGGCTAGGTCGCTTTCGCCGTCGTCCAGGCTGCGGCAGGCCAGGTGGACCGCGAGCAGGCTCGACGAGCCCGCCGTGTCCACGGTCAGCGCCGGGCCGCGTAGCCCGAGCGTGTGCGCGATCCGTCCGGAAGCCAGGCTGGCGGCCGAGCCGCTGACGCCGTACCTCTGGCCGAGCGCGCCTGCGTCGGCCGCGAGGAATGCTGCCCTGATTGCAAAGTCGGACTGGGACAGTCCGACGAACACGCCGCCCTGTGCGCCGGTCAGCGACCTGGGCGCCAGACCGGCGTGCTCCACCGCCTCCCACGACACTTCCAGCAGCAAACGGTGTTGCGGATCCAGCGCGACCGCCTCGCGCTCGCCGATCCCGAAGAATTCGGGGTCGAAGCCCGCCACGTCGTCGAGAAAACCACCCCACCGCGACACCGACCGGTCAGCTGCTCCGGGCTCAGGGTCGTAGTAGCTGTCGGCGTCCCACCGCTCGGCGGGAATCTCGCCGACCAGGTCCTCGCCGGCCAGCAATGCGTCCCACAGCTGCTCGGGCGAGTTGATGCCGTGCGGGAGCCGACACGCCATGCCGATGACGGCAATCGGGGACACGGGTTTCCTCTTGACGGCAGCTCACCTCTTCTCACCTGTGCTTCGAGGAGACATCCCGGATATCCACCCGGGATGGGGACGCCGCAACTTCGCAGGTTGACCCACTGCCCCCCGGCATCGAAGCCAAAACTTCAATGCTGAAGTCCACAGCAGCGTAACCCGTCAACTGCACGCGTGTCAGAAAATCGTGCGGACGTACCAAAGTTTGCCGGGGATGGCAGTCGCACCGCCTCCGAGCCGTCCAATTCGGGCTTCGCCGGCACCGCTGAGGCATAGCCACGAGTAGGGTTGGCTTGATGGTTTACGGCCTGTGAGGAAGGTCATACTGCAGCGATGAAGCCGGATTACGACGTCCTGATCATCGGTTCGGGTTTCGGGGGCAGCGTCAGCGCCCTGCGACTGACCGAAAAGGGCTATCGCGTAGGCGTATTGGAGGCCGGTCGGCGCTTCGCGGACGAGGAGTTCGCCAAGACCTCCTGGGATCTGCGCAAGTTCCTGTGGGCACCGAAGCTGGGCTGTTACGGAATTCAGCGGATCCACCCGCTGCGCAACGTGATGATCCTGGCCGGCGCCGGGGTGGGCGGCGGTTCATTGAACTACGCCAACACGCTGTATGTGCCCCCGGAGCCGTTCTTCGCCGACCAGCAGTGGTCGCATATCACCGACTGGCGCAGCGAACTGGCACCGCATTACGACCAGGCGCAGCGGATGTTGGGCGTGGTATTGAACCCGACCTTCACCGACGCGGACCGCATCGTCAAAGAGGTCGCCGACGAGATGGGTTGCGGGGACACGTGGGTGCCGACTCCTGTTGGGGTGTTCTTCGGTCCCGACGGCACCAAGACGCCGGGCAAGACCGTGCCCGACCCGTATTTCGGTGGTGCCGGACCGGCGCGGACCGGCTGCCTGGAATGCGGTGGCTGCATGACGGGCTGCCGCTACGGCGCCAAGAACACGCTGCTGAAGAACTATCTCGGTCTCGCGGAATCGGCTGGCGCACAAGTTATTCCGATGACGACCGTGAAGGGATTCGAGCAGCGGTCCGACGGCCTGTGGGAAGTTCGTACCGTGCGTACCGGCAGCTGGCTGCGCAGGGACCGGCGCACGTTCACCGCCACGCACCTGATCGTGGCCGCCGGCACCTGGGGCACGCAGCACCTGCTTTTCAAGATGCGCGACAAAGGAAAGCTGCCCCGGCTGTCCGAACGGTTGGGCGTGCTGACCCGAACCAATTCCGAGTCGATCGTGGGGGCCGGTCGGCTGGCCGTCTCGCCGGATTTGGACCTGACGCACGGCGTGGCGATCACCTCCTCGATCCACCCGACGCCGGACACGCACATCGAGCCCGTTCGCTACGGCAAGGGATCCAACGCCATGGGGTTGCTGCAAACCCTGATGACCGACGGGCCCGGCCCAGAGGGGTCCGATGAGACCTACGTGCCGCGCTGGAGGCAGTTGCTGAATCAGGCCCGCGAAGACCCCCGCGGTATGTTGCGGCTGCTGAATCCCCGCCAGTGGAGCGAGCGGACGATGATCGCGCTGGTGATGCAGCACCTGGACAACTCGATCACCACGTTCACCAAGCGCGGGAAGCTGGGTATCCGCTGGTACACCAGCAAACAGGGGCACGGCGCACCGAACCCGTCCTGGATTCCCGTCGGCAACGCCGTCACCCGCCGCATCGCCGACAAGATCGACGGGGTGGCCGGTGGCACCTGGGGTGAGCTGTTCAACATCCCGCTGACCGCGCACTTCCTGGGCGGTGCGGTGATCGGTGACAGCGCCGAGCACGGTGTCATTGACCCGTATCACCGGGTGTACGGTTACCCGACGCTGTTCGTGGTGGACGGGGCCGCGATCTCGGCGAACCTGGGCGTCAACCCGTCGCTGTCGATTACTGCCCAGGCCGAGCGGGCCGCCTCGCTGTGGCCGAACAAGGGCGAGAGCGACCAGCGGCCGCCGCAAGGGGACCCCTACCGCAGGCTGGAGCCGATCCCGCCCGCCCACTCGGTGGTTCCCGCGGGCGCTCCGGGTGAGCTGCGCTGGCTGCCGATCGACCCGGTCAGCAGCGCCGGCTGATCAGCTCGCGAGCACCGTCATCGGCGCGCCGCTGACGACCCGGCTGCGTTGCCCGCGCACGTTGACGGGCACGTCGCCCATCAGGGTTACCCGGTGCATGAGCCGATGCTGACCGTCGTAGTCGTCGATGGCCCGGTGCTGGGTTGCCCGGTTGTCCCAGATGGCGACGTCACCCTGGTCCCAGTTCCAGCGAATCGTGTTCTCGGGCACAGTGATTCGTCGCTGAAGCAATTCCAGTAGCACGGTCGACTCGTAGCTGTCCAAGCCGACGAAGTTACGCACGAAGTCGCCCGCCACCAGTGTGCGTTCACCGGTCTCCGGGTGCACCCGAACCACGGGATGCTCGGTGCGGTAATCCACTTTCTCAAAGGCCTGCCGGAATGCCCGCTGAGCGTCGGTCATCGATGCGACGGCTTCGGCGGTCACGTAGTCGTAGCGGTTGCTGTGCAATGCCCACAGGTTGTCGACGAGCCACTTGAGCGGTTCGGGAAGGGCCTCGTAGGCCGCCGCGGTGGAGGCCCACAGCGTCGACCCGCCGTAGCTGGGCAAGGTGACCGCGCGCAGGATCGAGGCCGACGGGTAGTTCGCCACGAAGGTGACGTCGGTGTGCCAGCGGTTGGCCTTGCCGTAGTCGGAGTTGATCGGCGTGATGATCGGCTCGTCGGTGGCGGCCAGGGCGCCGGCGGCGGGGTGGCCGATCGGGATGCCCAGCAGCCGGGCGAACGCGAGTTGTTGCTCGTCATCGAGGTGGTGCTGGCCGCGGAAGAAGATCACCTTGTAGGCCAGTAACGCGTCCTGGATCTCGTCGACGGTGTCCGTGTCGAGGTCACCGCCCAGTTGCACCCCGTCGATCCGCGCGCCGATCTGGCTGCCCAGTTTGGTGACGGTTAGCTGGTGGGTCATTTTTCAGGTCCTTTGAGGTGAAAGTCAGGTGTAGTCGCACGACTACATGCGCTAGTGTAGTCACATGACTACGCGTTCGGCAAGTGCCAGCCGGAACATTCCCACCGGGCGGGAAGAGGTCGCGGCGGCGATCCTGGAAGCCGCCACCAGCTTGTTCGCGGAGCGGGGTCCGGCTGCGACGTCGATCCGCGACATCGCGGCCCGCTCGAACGTCAACCACGGGTTGGTGTTTCGGCATTTTGGCACCAAGGACCGACTGGTCGGCGCCGTGCTCGATCACCTCGGTGCGACTACGAACACCTTGCAGCGCACCGGCGCGTCACCGGCGGAGCTGCAGCGATCGATCGACCGGCATATGCGGGTCATCGCCCGCGCGTTGCTCGACGGATACCCGGTGGGGCAGCTGCAGACGCAGTTTCCGGGGATGTGGGAGTTGCTCGACGCCGTACGCCCGCGCCACACCGACGACCACAGCGCGCGGCTGGCCCTCGCCAATGCCGCTGCCCTGCAATTCGGTTGGCGGCTGTTCGAGCCGTTCCTGCGTGCGTCGACCGGTCTCGACGAGCTGTCGGACACCGAATTGCGCGAGGCAATCGACGCCGCGATCGCCCGCATCCTCGAACCGCACTGACGAACGGCGGGCAGCCTGCGGCGCAGGAATTTCGCAAGATTCCGCCAAGGATCGCCATAGCACGATCCTGGAAGCTCTTGCCATGCGAATGGCAAGGCTTGCAGCGGTTTTGGGCGCAGTGGGCGCGGCCACGGCAGCGTCCGTGGTGGGAGTCGCCGGCAGTACAGGCGCGGCTCACGCCGCCCCTTTCCGCAACGTCGGTCACGGCGGTCAGATGTATGGTGACCCCGGCGCCGCGGCGCCGTTCTGGCGCCGCCAGCACGGTACCGACTGCGCGGAGATGGCTGCGGCCGACGTGATCGGCGAGGTAACCGGCAATGAACCCTCCGAGCAGCGGATCGACGCCACGGCGCAGCGCACCCAGAGCATCGCCCACCCGGGAGTGATCTGGACGCCCGGCGGCCCCACGAACAATATGGACGTCAGCCTCCTGCTGGCGCTCTACGGAGTCGGGTCCGACGCGAGGCCAAGCTCCACCGACGCGATCGAGCAGGCTCTGGCTCAGGGACACAAGGTGATCGCCGGAGTCAACGGCTTCACCCTCTGGAACGAGCGCGGCGACCGCTCGAAGCAAGACCACTTCGTCGTCGTCACCGGCATCGACACCAGGGCCGGCGGGGTCGGCGAAGGGGGCGGCACAGTGCACCTCAACGACAGCGGCAACAACGCCGGGCGTGACGAGCAGGTGCCGCTCGCAACGTTCGAACGGTCGTGGGCCACTGGGGGTAACTACGCCATCGTGACCCGGTAGCCCGGCAGATGGAGCTCTAAATGGAAGATGTGCCGGACAGCGCCCGCCGGTGCATCGGCTCGCGGCCGGGCGGCTGGGGTGGTGGCGGTAGCAGCGGCTTACGCGGTTGCACCGCAACGGTCGTCGGCGAATCCGAACTGAGCTTGAGGTCCTCGCCGGCATGCCGGATGGTCAACTCGCTGCCGGGACCGTCGCGCAAGGTATAGGTGACGTTGGAGTGGTTGGCATCGACGGTGAGCCGGAACTCGCGCCAGCGCAACCGGAATCGCAGGCAGGCGATGCCATCGGGCAGGTGGGGATTGATGTCGAGGATGCCGTCGTCGTCGCGCAGGCCGCCGAAGCCCACGACCAGCGCCATCCAGGCTCCGGCCAGTGAAGCCATGTGCAGGCCGTCGCGGGTATTGCTGTGCAGGTCGCGCAGGTCGATCAACCCGGCTTCATAGGCGTAGTCGTGAGCGAGCTCCATGTGGCCGACATCGGCGCACATCACCGCCTGCGTACAAGCCGACAGCGATGAGTCGCGCACCGTGCGCCGTTCGTAGTAGTCGACGTTGCGCGCCTTCTGTTCGGGCGTAAAGGCGTGACTCTGCCATTGCATCGCCAGTACGAGGTCGGCCTGCTTGATGACCTGCGCGGGATAGAGCCGCACGTAGGCCTCGTGCATCAGTAGGGGATAGGTGCCGTTGGTCTCGAAATCCCACTCGGCGAACCTGGTAAAGCCTTCGCACTGCTGGTGGACGCCCAGCCCTTCGTCGTAAGGAATGTTGACCGCTGCTGCCGCATCGCGCCAACAGGCCATCTCTTCTGTGGTCACGCCAAGCTGTGCGGCCGCATCATGATCCCGGACGCAGGCCTCGGCGGCGGTGACCAGGTTGTGTGCCGCCATCAGGTTGGTGAAGACATTGTCGCGGACGATCGCCGTGTACTCGTCCGGACCGGTGACCCCGTCGAGGTGCCACACGCCGTGGCGGTCGTGGTGCCCGAGCGACATCCACAGCCGTGCGGTCTCAATCAATACGGTTAGGCCGCAGTCCTTTTCCAGCGACTGATCGCCCGTCACGATGCGGTAGCGCTCGAAGGCCATCGCGATGTCGGCGTTGATGTGCCAGGCCGCGGTGCCGGCCGGCCAGTAGGCCGAGCACTCCTGCCCGCGGATGGTGCGCCACGGGAAGGCGGCACCGTCGAGGCCGAGTTCGGCCGCCCGCTCCTTGGCGAGGTCCAACGTCGAGGCTCGCCACCGCAGTGCGTCGGCTACCGCGTGCGGCAGGGTGTAGGTGAGGACGGGGAGAACGAAACCCTCGGTGTCCCAGAAGGCGTGGCCGTCGTAGCCGGTCCCGGTGAGTCCCTTGCTGGGGATCGCGCGCCCTTCGGAGCGTGCGCTGGCCTGCACCAGGTGAAAGAGCCCGAACCGCACCGCTTGCTGTGATTCGGCGTCGCCCTCGACCTCGACGTCGGCGCTTTCCCAGAAGTCGTCGAGGTACTTCCGTTGCGCGTCCAGCAGCCCCTGCCACCCGCTGTAGCGGGCGCTGTGCAATGCGGCGGCGGCCTGGTCGCGCAGTGCCGGACGGGAGCGCAGACTCGACCAGCCATAGGCGATGTATTTGACGATGCGCAGCTTCTGCCCCGGGCGCAGCCCGCAGATCACCGTGGTCCGGGCCAGGTCGGGGCGGGCGTCGGTGGAGAACTCCACCCGCCCGGGCACGTCGATCTCGTGGTCCATGGTGGCGGCCATCATCAGCGCGCTGCTCCGGGTCCGGTGCATGAGAAGTGCTCGGGTCTCGGTGATTTCGTGCTCGACGGCTTCCAGCGGGTTGTCCAGGATCGCCGCCACCCGCGGGTCGGCCGAGGTCTGTGGCTGGTCCTCGTTGGTGACGAGCTCGGACTGCACGGTCACCCGGACGAATTCCTCGACGGCCTCGACGCAGTACTCGATGGCCGCGACACTGCGCTGGGCCAGCGACACCAGCCGGGTGGAGGTCACTTTGACCTGCTTGCCCGACGGTGAGCTCCAGTGGGCGTTGCGGGTCAGCGTCCCGGCGCGCATATCCAGGACGCGCTCGTGGGACAGCAGCTTGCCGTACCGGACGTCGAACGGCTCATCGCCGACCAGCAGGCGAATGATCTTGCCGTTGGTGACGTCGACGACGGTCTGGCCGGCCTCCGGATAGCCGTAGCCGGCCTCGGCGTACGGCAACGGCCGGATTTCGTAGAACGAGTTGAGGTAGGTGCCCGGCAGTCCGTGCGGCTCGCCCTCGTCGAGGTTGCCGCGCAACCCGATGTGCCCATTGGCCAAGGCGAACAGCGATTCCGACTGGGCAATCAGATTCAGATCCAGCCGCGTCTCGCGCACCTGCCACGGTTCGACCGGGAACGCTTCCTGGGTGATCACGACTGCAGCAATTCCGCGAGGTCGGTCACCACCACGTCGGCGCCGTGGCGGCGCAAGTCCTCGGCCTGGCCCACTCTGTCTACGCCCACCACGTAGCCGAAGTTACCGGCATGGCCGGCCTCGACCCCGGATAACGCGTCCTCGAACACGGCTGCCGCGTCGGGGGGCACATCGAGCAGCTGCGCACCGCGCAGGTAGGAATCGGGGGCCGGTTTGCCCTTGATGTGCTCCTCACGCAGCGTGATGCCATCCACCCGCTGCTGAACGAACCGGTCCAGTCCGGTGATCTCGAGCACCTGGCCGGTGTTGGCGCTCGAGGAGACCACGGCAATTCCGAGACCTGCGGTTGAGACGGCTTCCAGGTAGCGCCGCGAACCGTCGAACACCTCGACGCCGTCCTTTACGAGGATCTTCTGGAACGCGTCGTTCTTGCGGTTGCCCAGGCCGTAGATCGTCTCTTTGTCGCCGGAGTCGTCGGGGTTGCCCTCGGGCAATTCGATTCCCCGGCTGTCCAGAAACGACTTCACGCCGTCTTCGCGTTTCTTGCCGTCGACGTATTTGCGGTAGTCCGCGCCGGCGTCGAACTCGACGAACTTGTCCCCGCTGCGCTCGGCCCGCTCCTTGAGGAAGGCGTCGAACATGGCCTTCCATGCCTTGGTGTGCACACTGGCGGTGTCGGTGAGCACGCCGTCGAGGTCGAACAGGCACGCACGCACCTTGTCGGGCAGACCCAGCACGGGGACCTCGCTCTCGGGTAGCGGAGTGGTTGGCGATTCCACTCCACCATGCCGAGCTGTGTGCCGCCAGAGTTCTCAGGTTCTTGCGCGGTGGGCGGCTCGTGCGACGCCTTGGATGGCACGTAGACGCCCGTCTGCGAGCGCACGGGTGAGGTTTTCGGCTTTTCGTCTGAAATCGGGGACGAAGGCTTGCAAACCCACCGGGCCGGGCGGCTGCGCCAGCAGAGCGTGCATCAGTGCGGCCGCCTGCTCGGTGAGCTCATTCCAGTGCTCGACCGCGAAGCCCGCCGATTCGACCGTCGAGCGCAACTCATCGGGGGCCGCCAGATGACTGCGCGCGGGCTCGTCGGCCCATGGCAGCGGATAGTCGAGTTCACCGCGGCCGCCAATCGTGATGTCCCACAAGGCAAGCCGCCCATCCGCTGCAAGTACCCGGCGTGTCTCGGCGTATAGGCGGGCTTTGTCGGCCACGTTCATCTGGACGTGCTGGCTGATCACGACCGTGAAGGAGGCGTCGGCGAACGGAAGCGCGGTGACATTTGCTTGACGAACCGCTATCCGCTTGTCCAGGCCGACGAGTTCATTGAGCCAGCGGTTGGTTTCGCAGTATTCGTCGGTCAGGTCCACGGCGGTGACTGTGCAGCCGTAGTGGTCGGCGACGTAGCGGGCGGTGCCGCCGATGCCGCTGCCCGCGTCGAGCACCGAACTCTCGCTGGTGAGCCCGGCCAGCTCGGCCAGCTGGCCGGTGGCGTAGCGGCCCATGGTGTGGAAGTCCTCCAGCGGGCCGAGGTCAGCGGGTTGGAGATGGTCGAGGTCCTTGTCGGCGGCGAGCAGGGCCTGTTCGATGCTGCGGCGCGACAGGCCTGTCGAGTACTGGGCCTGTATCACCGGGGCACCACGGCGGATGCGGTGATGATGGGGGGCATCGTGATGAGCGCGTCGAACGCCAGCGCCTCCTCGCGGAACAGCGAGACAAAGTTGTCGATGTCGGCATCGATCTCCAGGCCTAGCTGCTGGGTGATCGGGGATACCAGCCGCCAGACTTCCGCGGCGTAGGCCAGGATGTCGGTATCGGCGGCGGTACCGATCGGAGTGCCGTGGGTCAGCCGTGGCGTGCCCAGACCGGCGTCGGCAAAGACCTTGTGCAGCGTGGTGCCGAACCGTGCACTGAGCCCCATGGCCTCAAAGGCACGGACGATCCCCGCGGTCACCTGCCCGAACAATGGCATCTCCGGGATGCTGCGCGCGCCCGTGATGTCGTTCTCGGTGAACGCGACGATGCCGCCCGGGCGGACCCGGGTGCTGAGTTCACGCAGCGTGGCGGCAGGGTCCGGCAGGTGCATCAGGATCAACCGACCGATCACCGCGTCGACCGGTTCATCCAGTGTGATCGCGTCGATCGCGACTTCGGTGAAATGCACTGTGGACAGGCCTTGTTCGGCGGCGCGGGCGCGCGCCAGCGCGACCATCTCCGGAGCCGCGTCGACACCGAGAACGGACCCGGTTGGACCGACCAGCCGGGCGGCGATAAATGACACGTCGCCCGGCCCGGACCCGATATCGAGTACCCGCATCCCCGGTCGCAGCCCGGCGACGCGTAGCGCGTGCTCGGTGATCTCGTCGTACAGTCGCCCCTGTAGCAGCAGCCGCTCAACCTCTGCGTCCTCGTGGCCCAGGACATAGGTGCTGCCGCTCGATGACATCGTAGTCATGGTTCCTTCCCTTCGTTCTTCGTGAGTTACCTTGGGCCGCTTGGCATCAAACCTGCAACGGCGTCGGGATTGGGGGAGACGGGCGCTGGTTGCCGCACCCGGGCGGGCAGCAGCCAGGCGACGACGATCGCGGCGGACAGCGCAATACCGGCGCACACCAGCGAGCCCACCTGGAGGCCGTCCAGAAACGCGCGGTTGACCGCGTCACGGATATCGGTGGCTTGGGCGGTCGGCAACTGTCCGACGACCCTGTGCGCCACTGCCATTGAACGGCCCATCGCCGAGCGCACCTCGGCGGGCAGCGCTGTCAGCGCCGACGCTGAGCCGATCCGGCCCGAGTACACCGATGCGAAGACGCTGCCGACAATGGCGACGCCGAGGGTGCCCCCCAGTTCGCGCGTGGTGTCGTTGACGGCCGAGCCGATCCCGGCCTTGTCGGCGGACAACGATCCCATGATCGCCTCGGTTGCCGGCGCGGTGGTCAGGCCGAGGCCACCGCCGAGCAACAGCATTTGCATGGCGATCTGGGCATAGGGAGTTGCCGCGTCGGCCGTGGATGCCCATGCCAAGCCGGCCGCGAACACCGCCAGTCCGCCGGCGACGACGGCGGTGGTACCGACGCGTTCGACCAGTCGGGGACCCAGAACGCTGGCCAGTGCGATGGATCCGGCCACCGGCAACAACCGCACCCCGCTCTCGAATGCGCTGTAGTTCTTGATGAATTGGAAGTACTGGGTGATGACGAAGATGAACCCGAACAGGGTCAAAAAGCCGGCGGTCACCGCCAAACTTCCGCCGGAGAATCGACGGTTGAGGAACACTGATACGTCCAGCATGGGGTGCGTGCTGCGCCGCTCCCACACGGTAAAGGCAACCAGAACTGCTATGGCCAAGGCGAATCCGGTTGCAGCGCGGGTGCTGGTCCATCCCCAGGTCGGCGCCTCGATGACGGTGTAGATCAAAGTGGTTACGCCGAGTGCGGACAGGATCAAGCCCGGGACGTCGACGCGCGGCGCCGCCGGATCGCGTGAGGTGGGTACGAAAAGGGCTGCGCCGATGATGGCAACGGCCGCGATCGGAAGGTTGACCAAAAAGATCGAGCCCCACCAGAAGTGCTCGAGCAGCCAGCCGCCGCTGATAGGTCCGACGGCCACCCCGACGCCCACCATGGCCGCCCACACGCCGATCGCCTTGGCGCGCGGTATCGGGTCGGTGAAGATGTTGGTGATCAGCCCCAGGGTGGTGGGAAAGATCACCGCCGCCCCGACGCCCATGGCGGCCCGCGCCGCGATCAGTGCGTCCGCCGAATTCACCTGTGCCGCAACGACAGAGGTGATCGCAAACAACGCCAGGCCGGAACTCAGCCAGCCCCGTCTGCCGTAGCGATCGCCGAGGCTGCCGGCCGAGAGCAGCAACCCGGACATGACCAGGGTGTACGCGTCGACGATCCACTGCAGCTGTGCGGTGTCGGCGCCGAGTTCGCGCGACAGCGTGGGAAGCGCGACGTTGACGATGGTGGCATCGACACTGATGACGAAGACGCTCAGGCTGATGACGGCGAGCGCGGCGATGGGCTTATCCCGGACGACGAGGCGCATAGACAAGACGGTAAAGCTGCTAGACAAATAAATCAAGTAAATAGTTGAGGAAGTTGTCCATGCAGGTATGATGGTGTGGTGTCGACCCGCAGGACCTACAACCAGAACTGCCCGATCGCGTTGGGGCTGGACGTTCTGGGTGAGCGGTGGACCTTGCTGATCCTGCGTGAACTGGTCGGGGGACCTCGCCGCTACGGCGATCTGCGCGCCCAACTGCCCGGCATCGCCACCAATCTGCTCGCCGAACGTCTCAAGGAATTGCAAGACGCGGGGCTCGTCGACCGTGCCGACTTACCGGCTCCGATCGGACGTACCGTCTACTCGCTCAGCGAATTCGGCTGGCGAAAGGTGTTGCCGGTGCTGCGCAGTATCGCGCTGTTAGGTGTGGACCGGCTCGCGCCGATCCACGATTCCGTTGAACCAGGACCGGTTTCGCCATTGAGCGGGTTCCTGGCCGGTATCTTGCTGCCGTTCGACCCAGCCGGTGCCGCCGGCCTGACAACGACCTGCCGCGTGGACATCGATGGCCGTCGCTTCGAGTTCTCGGTAGACCAGGGGCATCTTGTGGCCGCCCGCGGCGAGCCCGCGGTGACGATCACCGCCACCGCGGCGGACCTTTACATATCGCGCCTCGGACCGACCGAAGCCCAGCGCAAGGCCGCGCTGCGGCGCATCGACTTCGACGGCGACCAACGCGACATCGACGCACTGCGCACCGCTTTCTCGCTGTAATCGATTTGCGGCTTCCTGGCCGTGCCTCCGCAGGCGGCGGTGCCCATCGGCCCTGGCACCGGCGGCGGCACGCCGCTACAGCAGGTGGGGGCTTACCACCAACAGCAGTGGGCTGGCTTTGAAAGGTTTAACGAATACCAGGCATCCACTACGCAAGGCCTGACCCGCTCCGACCTAGCGGACGCGGTCACCGCCCTCGGCAGGGGTGACGTCGTCACCGCGGCTAAGAATGTCGCAGACGCTGCCGCGATCAACGTCGGGACGGGGCTGCAAATCGGCACTCGAGCCGCCGCCTTCGTTCCGGCGAACCTCGGTGCGGACCTCGACATCCTCGGCGGCGGCCGCGACCTTCTGGGAGCGGTGGCCGTCGCTACCAAGTAGCAGTCATACGGAGGCCACTAAACTTGCGGCGTGGCGAAACCTGATGACCCGGAAGCGGCCGGACATGCCGCGCCGCGGCCCGTGTTGGTGGTCGACTTCGGTGCGCAGTATGCGCAGCTGATCGCGCGACGCGTGCGAGAAGCGCGCGTTTATTCCGAGGTCATCCCGCACACCGCGACGGTCGAGGAGATCGAGGCACATCAGCCGCTTGCGATCGTGCTCTCCGGCGGACCCTCCAGCGTCTACGCCGACGGGGCTCCACAGCTCGATCCCGCCGTATTCGACCTCGGCGTGCCGGTGTTCGGGATCTGCTACGGATTTCAGGCCATGGCGCAGGCTCTCGGCGGCACCGTCGCGCACACCGGCACCAGCGAATACGGCCGCACCGAGCTGAAAGTCCTTGGCGGCGAGCTGCATTCGGGACTGCCCGAGGTCCAGCCGGTCTGGATGAGCCACGGCGACGCGGTCACCGCCGCTCCGGACGGATTCGATGTCGTCGCCAGCACCGCGGGCGCGACGGTGGCCGCCTTCGAGAATCGCGAGCGCGGCCTGGCCGGGGTGCAATATCACCCGGAGGTGATGCACACCCCGCATGGGCAGCAGGTGCTCAGCCGGTTTCTGCACGACTTCGCCGGGCTGGGCGCCGAGTGGACGGCGGCCAATATCGCCAATGCGCTGGTCGAGCAGGTGCGCGCACAGATCGGTGACGGCCATGCGATCTGCGGGCTGTCCGGTGGGGTGGATTCCGCGGTGGCCGCGGCGCTGGTGCAGCGCGCCATCGGCGACCGGTTGACTTGCGTGTTCGTCGACCACGGGCTGTTGCGCGAGGGTGAGCGCGCGCAGGTGCAGCGCGATTTCGTGGCGGCCACCGGAGCCAACCTGGTGACCGTCGACGCGGCGGGCACCTTCCTCGAGGCGCTGACGGGGGTGAGCGACCCCGAGGGCAAGCGCAAGATCATCGGCCGGCAGTTCATCCGGGCGTTCGAGGGCGCGGTGCTAGATGTTTTGGACGGCAAAGAGGTTGAGTTTTTGGTGCAGGGCACGCTGTATCCGGACGTGGTGGAGTCCGGCGGGGGCAGCGGCACCGCAAACATCAAGAGCCACCACAACGTCGGTGGCCTGCCGGGCGATTTGAAGTTCAAGCTCGTCGAACCGCTGCGGCTGCTGTTCAAAGACGAGGTGCGCGCCGTCGGGCGGGAGTTGGGGCTGCCGGAGGAAATCGTTGCACGCCAGCCATTTCCGGGCCCCGGACTGGGTATCAGGATCGTCGGGGAGGTCACCGCGGCGCGGCTGGAGACCCTGCGGCGTGCCGACTCGATCGCACGTGAGGAGCTTACCGCTGCCGGCCTGGACAACCAGATCTGGCAGTGCCCGGTGGTGCTGCTCGGCGACGTCCGCTCGGTCGGCGTGCAGGGCGACAACCGCACCTACGGGCATCCGATCGTGCTGCGGCCGGTGTCCAGTGAGGACGCCATGACGGCCGACTGGACCCGGGTGCCCTACGAGGTGCTGGAACGCATCTCGACCCGCATCACCAACGAGGTGCCCGAGGTCAACCGCGTGGTGCTGGACATCACCAGCAAACCGCCCGGCACCATCGAGTGGGAGTAGTCCGGGCCGGACTGGCGGTCAGCCGAATTCAAGCAGGGTGTAGGTGCCGCGGAACCGCTTCGTCGGTCCAAACCCCCAGAAGGCGGGAAACACGGTCCCAAAGAACACGCCCCGTCCGTGGGGCATCGGCAGGTCGTGTACCGCCCGCACTCCCGGCATGGTGTGCACCAAATCCGCCAGCTGATGCACCGAGAGGCTGAACGGCATCGGCGGCACTTTGTAGCTCCGGGAGGATCGCAGTCCGTTGCGTGCGAGCATCTTTACCACGGTGGGTGGCAAATCAAAGAACATCTGTCCGCCGGGAAATCGTTTGGCGCACGCGGCGATCAGGCCCATCGCCTGTTGGGGTTGCAGATACATCAGCAGACCCTCGGCGGAGATGAATACACCGTTACTGCTGTCGATTTTGTCCATCCAGGTGTAGTCGAGAGCCGACTGTGCCAGGTGAGTGACGCGCGGGGAGTTCGGCAGCAGCCGCTGTCGTATTTCGATCACGGGTGCCAGATCCAATGAGACCCAACGGAATCTGCCGTCGGGCAGGGCACTGTCGAGCCGCCAGAAGCTGGTCTGGAAGCCCTCTGCAAGGGCGACGACCGTCGCCTCGGGATGCTTGGCGAGGTACCTGATCGTGCACTGATCGACAGCCAACGAGCGCAACGCCATTTCCTGGCCCTTGCGACCGAATTTTTCGAAGTCGAAGTCGATGGACTCGACGAGTTTGACCGCCATCGGGTCATCGATGATCGGGTCCGGTTGGCTGGCCTGATGGGCCCGGCCGTAGAGGGTCATCAGGGCTGTCTCCGAGACACCGGTCAGCAGCCCGGCGTCCATGCGGTTGTGGCCCCGGCGATTCATCGAGGTAAACCCTACCGGCTGACCGCAAAACCCGGCGCCATCGGGAGATCGGTAGCATCTGAGCTGACGAATTCTTGCTTGCCGTAAGCGATCACGGCCGCGTCCCAACTTCCGCCTGCCTCGCCGACAAGCCGGCGGGCGATGTCGAGATCGCCGGTGGCGGTGATCAGGATCAGGTTGTGGTCGGTCTCAGAATCGCCGGTGACCGATCCGCCCCGCAATCGACGGTGTACTGCCGGGTCGGAAACGAACGCATCGCGGAAGCGGGCGAGGTCGATGTCGGGCACGGTGACGGCGATCGCGTCCGCTCCCGGTGCATGCTCTGGCAGGTAGTCGAAGGTCAGCACCGCTTCCTGGTGGAACTGCCGGAGCAATGCCTCGGCGACGGCGTGCAACGTGAGCTCGTCGGGACTGCAGAGATGAAATTCGCGCGACCGCTCGGAGGTGGTCTGCTGCAGCTCGGTTGACCAATACACGCCGTCGAGCGCCGTCGATCCCGTCGCGAGGGCGCTGTTCTGCGCGATCGTCGCGTCGGCTTGGATCTCGAACAGCGGATCGGTGTTGTCGGTGATGAAGAGCTCGGCGGGATGGCAGGTGGCCGGTGTGAGCGGCGTGATCGGCACGAAATTGCCACCGATTAGCACCATCAGCCCCACCAGCACCGAGCGCATAACGCAGCCTCTCACGTTTCTTGACGGTTGTCGGAGGGTGGGTGTTTACTCACAACAGCTATCGAACATGCATTCGAAACATTGATTAAAAGCGCTGCTAGGAGGCTCGAAATGACGGCTGCTTTGGCCTCCGCTCAACGCGCTGAACAGCTCGAGTCGCTGCGCCGGAAGATGACTGTGCTTTCCGGAAAGCCGTCGGGGAGGGCCACTGGAGGTGGTGCTCGCTCGGATGATCTGCTGTCGGAGTCGGAGGCCGGGCTGGCGGTTCCGCAGTGGCTTGCCGAGGTGCTGCCGGCCCCCTTGCCCAGGGGGACGGTGGCGGTGTTGTCGGGAGCACGGTCGCTGCTGTTGGGCATGGTGGCGGCGGTGACGGCGGCCGGGGGCAACGCGGCAATCGTCGGCCAGCCCGATATCGGGCTGCTGGCCGCCGTGGAGATGGGGGCGGATCTGAGCCGGCTCGTGGTGATACCGGATCCCGGGACCGATCCGGTGGAGGTGGCCGCAGTGCTCATCGACGGCATGGACCTGGTGGCACTGGGTCTTGGTGGACGCCGGGTGCCGCGGTCCCGCGCGCGGGCGGTGGTGGCCCGCGCCCGCGCCAAAGGCTGCACCCTGCTGGTCACCGACGGCGACTGGGAAGGGGCGCCAACGCGGCTTGTCGCCCGGGTGTGTGGCTACGACATCACAGCGGGTGGCCGGGGCGTGCCCACTCCCGGATTCGGGCGGATCAGCGGGGTGCGGCTACAGGTCAGCGGTGTGTGTGCGGGACGGACGATCGGCCGGGCGCGAACGGGGTGAATTGGGGTGGGTTCTTCCCGGGTGCTGGCGATCTGGTGCATGGATTGGCCTGTGGTCGCGGTCGCGGCGGCCGTGGGCTTGCCCGCGATCGCTCCGGTCGCGGTCACGTTGGCCAACCGGGTGGTCGCCTGCTCCTCGGCCGCCCGCGCGGCGGGAGTGCGGCGAGGGCTACGGCGCCGGGAGGCGGCCGCCCGTTGCCCGCAACTGCACATCGCGACCGCCGATGCTGACCGTGACGCTCGCTTCTTCGAGGGAGTGGTCGCGGCGGTGGACGACCTGGTGCCCCGCGCCGAGGTGCTGCGGCCCGGGCTGTTGGTGTTGCCGGTGCGCGGGGCGGCCCGCTATTTCGGGTCCGAGGAGCAGGCGGCCGAGCGGCTGATCGACGCCGTCGCAGTGGCCGGCGCCGAGTGTCAGGTCGGAATCGCCGACCAGCTGTCCACCGCGGTTTTTGCCGCGCGCGCCGGCCGTGTCATCCAGCCGGGCGGCGACGCGAAGTTTCTGTCGGCGCTCTCGATCCGGCAGCTCGCCACCGAGCCGAGCCTGTCCGGGCCGGGTCGCGACGAGTTGGCAGACCTGTTGTGGCGGATGGGGATTCGCACGATCGGGCAGTTCGCCGCGCTGTCGCGTACCGACGTGGCTTCCAGGTTCGGTGCCGACGGGGTGACCGCGCATCGGTTCGCCCGCGGCGAACCCGAGCGGGGACCGTCCGGGCGGGAGCCGCCGGCCGAACTCGAGGCGGTGCTGGACTGCGATCCGCCGATCGACCGGGTCGATGCCGCCGCATTCGCCGGACGCTCGCTGGCCGGCAGTCTGCATCAGAACCTGATGGCCGCCGGGGTGGGATGTACCCGGCTGGCCATTCATGCCGTCACCGCGAACGGTGAAGAGCTGGAAAGGGTTTGGCGGTGCGCCGAGCCGTTGACCGAGGACGCCACCGCCGACCGGGTGCGCTGGCAACTGGACGGGTGGTTGAGCAACCGGACCCGCGACCCTCGCCCGACTGCAGCGGTGACGTTGTTACGGCTGCAGGCGGTGGAGGTGGTGTCCGCCGAGGCGCTGCAGTTGCCGTTATGGGGCGGGCTCGGCGAGGAGGATAGGCTTCGGGCCCGCCGGGCACTGGTGCGGGTACAGGGTCTGCTCGGTCCGGAAGCGGTGCAGGTGCCGGTGCTGTCCGGCGGTCGCGGGCCCGCCGAACGCATCACGCTGACCCCACTGGGCGACGAGCCGGAACCGCGGGCCGCCGCGGATCGGCCATGGCCCGGTCAGCTGCCCCAGCCGTCGCCGGCGGTGTTGCTCGACGATCCGGTGGAATTGCTTGACGCCCAAGGAAATCCGATACGAGTAACCAGCCGTGGGATGTTCTCCGCGGACCCCGAGCGACTGAGCGTTCGCGGCCGGGAGGACCGGTTGCGCTGGTGGGCGGGACCGTGGCCGGTCGACGAGCGGTGGTGGGATCCGGAAGCGGTTGCCGGTCAAGGGGGGCGCAGTGCTCGCGCGCAGGTGTTGCTGGAGAGCGAGCGCGCGCTGCTGCTGTGCTACCGCCAAAGGAGGTGGTATCTGGAAGGAATCTACGAGTGATCGGCCTCTGGGGCTGGTGGGCCGGGCGGGGCTGGTGGGCCGGGCGGGCCTCCTGGAGCTGGTGGACCCGGCGGACCGGGCGGAGGCGGCCTCGGCGGAGGCGGCGGTGGTGGCGGCCTCGGCGGAGGCGGAGGTGGCATCGGCGGCGGTGGCGGTCGCTGACCCACAGCCCGAATACTCAGCCCAATCGACGCGCGAGCGGCCCCACCCGTTCGATGAACCGGTCGAAGAACACCACCGGGTCGACGCCAATGCCGATGTGCGCATTGGGTTTCCGGCCCCAGCGCCCGGCCCAGTCGGTTACCGTCATGCCGCGGGTCAGGGTGCCGGTCAGCTCGACGTCCACCGTCGCGGGCTGGGTCGCGACGAGCTGCGGATCGAGCGCGACCGCGGCGGCCAACGGATCATGAAGATGCGCCACATATCCATGGCCGAGCCCGTGATAGGCCTCCATATAGAACCGCGTCGCGTCCTCGACCACCCGGATCAACGGATTGGCGGGCGTTGATCCCGCGGCGCTCGCCAAACTTGCGAGGTGCTCCGGTGTCATAGCGATTCGGCGCGTCAGATCTAAGCCGCATAGGATCGGAAGTTGTTGTGGTGCAACGGTATCCACCGACCAGGCGGCGAATACCTCCGCCGCCGCTTCGGGGTCAACACCGATGTTCCATTCCGTGACCGCTGTGGTGTTGCCGCGGTAATCGTAGGCACCGCCCATGATCACGAGTCGACGCAACAGCGTCGGCAGCGCCGGTTCGGCGCGCAACGCCAGCGCCAGATTGGTCAACGGTGCGGTCGCCACACCGATCAGCTCACCGGGAAAATCGTGTGCCGCGCGCACCCAGCCCGTCGCCGAGTCGTACTCGGTGAGCCGGCCAGCGGCCGGCGGCAGGTCGGCGTACCCCAAGCCCCTGGTTCCGTGCACTGCTGAGGGAAAAAGGATCGGGCCGGCCAGTGTCTCGTCGGCGCCCTTAGAGACCGGTATGTCGGTGCGCCGGCACAGCTCGAGCAGTCCGAGATTGTTCTCGCAAACCTGCTCCACCGCAACGTTTCCACCGGTCGAGGCGATGCCGACCACATCAGCGTCGGGGCTGGCCAGCAGGTAGATCAACGCCAGCGCATCGTCGACTCCGGTGTCGACGTCAACGAAGACGGGCGCTGTCACCGCGGTAACAATACGCCGGAAGGGTATTAGGCTGTCGCGATGGCCGATGATCTAGAACCGCACTTCGACGACGTGCAGGCGCACTACGACCTGTCCGACGACTTCTTCAGGCTGTTCCTCGACCCCACGCAGACGTACAGCTGCGCCTACTTCGAGCGCGACGACATGACGCTGGAAGAGGCGCAGATCGCCAAGATCGATCTCGCGCTGGGCAAGCTCGGATTACAGCCGGGTATGACGTTGCTGGATGTCGGGTGCGGCTGGGGCGCCACCATGATGCGCGCGGTGGACAAGTATGACGTCAACGTCGTGGGGTTGACGCTGAGCCGAAACCAGGCGAGCCACGTCGAGCAGCTGACCGCCAAGTCCGAAAGCCCACGCGCCAAGCGGGTTCTGCTGCAGGGCTGGGAGCAGTTTGACGAGCCCGTCGACCGAATCGTCAGTATCGGCGCGTTCGAGCATTTCGGGCACGAGCGCTACGACGCGTTTTTTGCACTGGCGCACCGCCTGCTGCCCGCCGACGGGATTATGTTGCTGCACACCATCACCGGGCTGCACCCCGACGAGATGCGCGAACGCGGGCTGCCCATGTCGTTCACGTTCGCCCGATTCCTCAAATTCATCATCACCGAGATCTTCCCGGGTGGCCGCCTGCCCTCGATTCCGATGGTGCACGAGCACGCCGCCGCGAACGGCTTCACCGTGAGCCGCGTCCAGTCGCTGCAGCCGCACTACGCCAGGACACTCGACTTCTGGTCTGCGGCACTGGAAGCCCACAAGGAGCAGGCGATCGCGCTGCAATCCGAAGAGATGTACGAGCGATACATGAAGTACCTGACCGGCTGCGCAGAGATGTTCCGCATCGGCTACATCGACGTCAATCAGTTCACCTGCGAGAAGTGACCACTACCAATGCACGCCCGGCACCAGCCGGACCAGTTGTTTGACGCCCTTGGGCACTGCCATGCGGGGCACGGCCCGTACCGGCGGTTTGGGTCGCCGACGGGCCGGGGTGCGGCTGGTGTCGGGTAGCTCAGGCGAAACCCCGCGCGCCGCAGCCGAATCCGGGTAGCCCAGATACAGCTGATGCAGAAACCGCCGCGAAGTCCTGGGCGCAAAGTAATTGCCGGCCTCAGCCAGGGTGCCCAGCGGGGTGTCGATGCGCGCCGGCTTGTCGACCAGGCCGCGCACCACCATGGCCGCGGCACGTTCGGGGCTGATCGCGGGCACCGGGTTGAGCCGATGTGACGGCGCGATCATGGGTGTGCGCACCAGTGGCATGTGGATGTTGGTGAACGTGATGTGGTCGGACAGCGTCTCCGAGCCGACCACGTCGGAGAACGCATCCAGCGCCGCCTTGCTGGGCAGATACGAGCTGTACTTGGGATTGCGGGCCTGCACACCTGCACTGGACACGTTGACGACGTGGCCGAACCGGCGTTCGCGCCAGTGCGGCAGCAGCGCCAGCACCATCCGCACGGCGCCGAAGTAATTGACCGCCATCACTCGTTCGTAGTCGTGCAGTCGTTCGGTGGAATTGACCACCGAGCGGCGTATCGACCGGCCGGCGTTGTTGACCAGGTAGTCGACGTGGTCGAACCGGCCCAGGATGTCTTTGACGGTGTGCTCCACCGAGGTGGAATCGGTGACATCACAGGTGAAGGCGTGTGCCTGACCACCGTTGGCGCGAATCTCGGCGACCAGCGTGTCGAGTGCGTCGGCGTTGCGGGCCAGCGCGAATACCGTTGCGCCGCGCTCGGCGACGGCGATCGCCGACGCCCGGCCGATCCCGCTGGATGCGCCGGTGATGATGACGTGCCGACCCACCAGCGGTCCCTCCGCGTCGTCACGGCGCGCGCGATCGGGATCGAGGTGCTCGGCCCAGTACCGCCACAACTTTGGAGCGTAGCTCGCGAACTCGGGGACTTGAATGCCTGTGCCCTGCAACGCGTTACGGGTTTCGTCGGCGGAGAACGTCGGCTTGAGATCGACGACGTCGAAAATTTCCGGTGGGATTCCCAGCTGGGTGACCGCCATGTTGCGCAGCGTCTTGGCCCGTCCGCGCACCTTCAGCACCGGTGCGGCCGTCGCGCGGGGCAGTGATCCGCGCAGTGCCGGTAGGCCCGCCGCATCGGCGATCCCCCGATAAATACCGCGCAGCCCAATGGTTTTCGGTGCGGTCAGGTGGAACGTTTGCCCATCGCGGCCCTCGCTGTGCATGAGCGCGACGAGCGCGTCGGCCACGTAGTCGACCGGAACGATGTTGGTGCGCCCGGTGTCGGGCAGCATCAGCGGGGTGAACCGGGGCAAGGCGGAGAGCTTCGACAGCACGCCGAAGAAGTAGTACGGCCCGTCGACCTTGTCCATCTCGCCGGTGCGTGAATCGCCCACCACCACCGCCGGGCGGTAGATGCGGTACCGCAGCCCGGGCGTCGAACGCACCAGCATCTCGGCCTCGAACTTCGTCTGGTGATACGGCGTCGGGAGCTGCTGGCCGACGTCGAAGTCGTCCTCGGTGAACTCGCCGGCGAAGTCGCCCGCGACCGCGATCGACGACACGTGGTGCAACGTCGCATCCAGCCGTTTGGTCAGCTCGATGACCGCGCGAGTGCCCTCAACGTTGGCGCCCCGCTGCTCGGCCTCGCCGGCGGTGATGTCATAGATCGCCGCGCAGTGCACCACGTGGTCGACATGGCCCAGCTCGGCGATGGTCTCATCGGTCAACTCGAGTTCGGTCAGGTCTGCGACCAGCGGTTTTACTCGCTCGTCCCAGTGCACCGACCGACGTTCGAACCGCCCGAGGGAGGCACGGCGGACCAGCACCCAGACCTGAGCATCCGGCCGGGTGCCCAAAATGCGTGAGATGACGCGGCCCCCAATTAACCCGGTACCGCCGGTAACGACATACCGCATTCAGCCATCGTGGCGGCCCCGACGTCGCACGTCAACCGCGCAGGTCAGCTGAAGCTGCGGATGCCGTCCCAATCCACCAGCGTCCAGCCGTCCATCGGGTTACCGGTGATCACCACGCGGCCGGCATTGGGCAGGGGATGGCTGGTCAGCAGGCTGTTCTTGGGGTTCTTCACGTTCAACAGCGTCCAGAGCATGATCGCGGTGCCCTGCGAGAACACGGCCGGCTTGCTGTGGCCGCTGTCGTAGACCTTGCGGACGGCGCCGGTGAACTGGTCGTTGAAGTCTTTGCCGCTCACCGAGCCCGGGATGCTGTCCTGGACGTCGCCGTTCAACCAGTTCGTCGGCGCCACCATGTATGTCGAGTTGGCCATTGATTCGGGTTTGCCGTTGTACCAGCCGGCGTTGATCGGCTGCAGGCCCTGGATGATTTCGACCTGCTTACCCAGGTCGCTGGCCAGCGGCGCGGCGGTCTGTTGGGCTTCGGCCATGGCCGAGGCGTAGATGGCGTCCGGGGGGCCTCCGGCGTCGTTGCGCGAGAGCTGGCGCACTAACTGCTGGGCCTGCCCCTTGCCCTCGTCCGTGAGACTGGGCCCAGGGACGTTGGTATCAAGGACTCCGTCCGCGTTGGCCTGGGACTGTGCGTTGCGAACGAACGTCACGGTGATGTTGCGTGCCTGCGGGGTTCCGCTGCAGGCGCCGACGATCACCGCGGCGGCGAGCAAGGCCAGGAATTTGAGGGCCCTCCACCCAGTGCGGTTGCGCATATCGATAGCCTGCCTGCCTACCGCGTCGTTGTGAAGGGTTTGGTCGTGGTTAGCTGCAGGAAAGCTTCCCATTTGGAATCGAGAGGAGATTCGCATGGCGATCGACCCGACTGCCATCGGCGCGACGACCGAACCGATGCTGTTTGAATGGACCGACCGGGACACCATGCTCTACGCGCTCGGTGTCGGCGCCGGGCTCGAGGACTTGTCCTTCACCACCGAGAACAGCCACGACCTCCCCCAGCAGGTGCTGCCGACCTACGCGGTGATCGCCTGTCCGGCGTTCGGGGCGGGCGGGCTGATCGGAAAGTTCAACTGGGCCTTGCTGTTACACGGCTCGCAGTCCATCAAGCTGCATGCGCCGTTGCCGGCCTCGGGGAAGCTGTCGGTGGTCTCCGACGTCGCCGACATCCAGGACAAGGGCGAGGGCAAGAACGCCATCGTCATGCTGCGTGGCCGCGGTACTGACCCGGATACGGGCGAGCTGGTCGCGGAAACGATGAGCACCGCGGTCATCCGGCAGGCCGGCGGGTTCGGGGGAGTGCCCGGTCAGCGGCCCGTCGCACCCGAGTTCCCGGACCGCGCGCCCGACGCCCGCATCGACCTACCCACCCGCGAGGATCAAGCCCTGATCTATCGCCTCTCCGGTGACCGCAACCCATTGCACAGTGACCCCTGGTTCGCCAAGGAGATGGCCGGGTTCCCCAAGCCGATCCTGCACGGCCTGTGCACCTACGGCGTGTCGGGCCGCGCGCTGGTCAGCGAGCTGGGCAAGGGCGTCGCTGCCAACATCACCTCGATCAAAGCGCGGTTCACCTCGCCGGTGTTTCCCGGGGAGACGTTGAGCACGCTGATCTGGCGAACCGAACCCGGCAAGGCGGTGTACCGCACCGAGGTCGCCGGCGCCGACGGTGCCGAGGCCCGTGTGGTGCTCGACGACGGCGAGGTGGAATACGCCGAGGGCTAGCGGCCCGATATCCGTTGGTGCCGTCGGTAGTAGTGCACATAGGCCGCCGCCGGCACCACGACGAACGTGATCACGATCAAGGCGATCGAGAAGTAGTTGGCGCCCCCGCGCGGCGTCAGCAATATGGTCCGATAGTCGAAAGACGCGGCCAGCGCGACCGATAACGCGACCGCGATGACCGGTAGCACTCTGTCGACGAACGCGTTGCGCTTCACCGTCGCGTGCGCCGGCGAGCGATCGCGCGCCAATGCGATGAGAGCTATTGGCACGACGATGAATTGAACGAACCGAGCGATCACCGCCAGGCCGGTGAGGGTGATGCTGTCGAAGCGAAGCGCCACCGGGAAGGCGAGCGCGAGCGAGGCGGTGATCGCGAACGCCAGCATCGGCACGCCGAATTTGTTCTTGTGCGACAACCGGATCGGCAGGATCCCTTGGTCGGACAGCGCGGTCCACAGCCGCGGGGCGCCAAATGAGCCGGCCACGTTGATACCGAACATCGAGACCAGGGCTCCCAGAACAATGACGCTCCGGAACGCCTCGTTTCCGATTGCCGCGGGCAGTTGCACGACGTCGTGCGATGCCACGATCTTGTCCGCTCCCAAGCACATTGCGACCACGACGGTGAGCACGTAGATGACGCCGACGGTGCCGACCGCTATCGGGATCGCCCGAGGCAGGGTCCGATCCGGTGTGTCCATTTCCTCGGCGGCATTCGCGATCGATTCGAAACCGGTGAACGCGTACAGCGCGGCGATCGTCGCAAGTGTCAAGCCGGTAACGGTGTCCTTCCCGATCTCGACGCCCGACGATGACGATGAGTAATGATTCATGTGCCCGACGACGACCAGCCACAGCCCACCGACGATGAATAACGAAAGCGCGAAAACCTTTCCAATGGTGGATATTCCGTTCGCCCACCGGATCACCCGGTTGCCGAACATGTTGATGGCGAGCAGCACCGCGATGAAGATGAGAAAGGTCAGCGTCTTGACGCTGAACAGCTCGGTGCCGTCAGCCCAACCTTGGCCGGGAAAGACCACATCCAACAGCGTTGAGACAAACAGGGAAGCCAGAACTCCCCACGCGATCGAGGCGGTGATCGCGTGGGTGACGCCGACGTAGATGCCGATGCGCTGCCCAAAGGCGGCCGTGGTGTAGGCATACGAGGCGCCGTTGGTTTTGACATACCGTGCGGCCGTGGCGAAGACGATCGCCATGATGCCGGCGAAAATGCCCGCCAGTATGTAGGCCAGCGGCGCGGAAGGTCCGGCGAGTTTGATCACCGCGCCCGGGGTCAGGAAAATCCCGGCCCCGATGATTGCATTTATCCCCAGCAGTACGACGCTCCAGAAGCCAAGCTTGCTGATCGCACACCGTCCTAACAGTTGGTGTCGGTGGTCCCGTCGGCCCGTTCGGCAAGCTGACGTTCCAATCGTTCGATGAACTCGCCGACCTGCGCCGGACTGTCCAGCGCGAACAGTGCGGCGGTGGCACGGTCGCCGTCGTCACTGTGCCGCACCACAATTGGAACCCCCCGAACGTCGGGGTCGCGCACCGCGTCGAACGCATCCTCATCGGTGATGTCGTCGCCGAGAAACATCGGCGTCATGTTTTTCGAGGGGCCGGACCCTGTCTGTTGCAGGTGATCAATCACCCAGCGCAGGGTCTTTCCCTTGTCCCAGTCGATGTCCGGTCGCAGCTCGATGACCTCGCGCCCCGTCGTCACCCGAAGCGCATGGCGCCGGCCGGCCGCGCGCACCGCCGCGGCCGCTTCGCCGACTCGGTCGCGGGCGGCGTTGCGGTAGTGCGTGGCGACACCAAAGCGCTTGTGCTCCACTACAACCCCGGGGATCGATCCGAGCTGCTCGCGCAGCTCGGCGGCCGCCTGCTCCAGCACTGGTATGGCGGCCGCGGCGGCGTCGTTCTGGTGGTGCGTTCCGTCGGGTGCGGTCAGCTCGAAACCGTGGCTGCCGGCGTACCATATGCCGGGCAGGCCGACGCGCCGGCTCACGTCGGCGAGGTCACGGCCGGACAGCACCGCGACCGGACAACGCGCCGCCAGCTCCCGCAGTGCCTCGCCCACGCCCGGGGCGAGTGTGGCGGTATTCGGATCATTGACGATGTCGGACAGCGTGCCGTCGAAGTCGAAGAACAGCGCCGGCCGTCGGGCGGCGAGTTCGTCGATCAGGCCGAGCGCCTGTAACGCGTCGGGCAGTTGGGCCATCCGCTGGTCGCCCGTGCGCACAGTGACTTCGCGCAAATCGGGGACAACCGCATCGGCGCCGCTGTGGCGCAGCGCATCGCGGTGTCCGGTGCGGTCGACACCGATCACCAGAGCGAACCCCGCGTGGCGCGCGGCATCGACGACTGCGGCGTCGGTCGCGACGACGACGCTCCGGCCCGGTCGCGCCGCCAGCCGGTCGGCCAGCTCGGTCAGTGTGCTCGCGGACACGGGGCTGTCCACAAACGCGGTGCCGACACCGATCTCCTGCAGTTGCCGGACCGGGGTCACCCCGGACTCAGAGTCGGCTGCCACCGCGTCGAGCGCGAACAGCACCGCGTCGTGGCGACGCGGGTCGATGATGACCGGCTCGAACTTGACCACGACCAACCTTCTCACGGTGGTCAACGTGGCCCATGCGGGACCTGGGACAGGTCAGCGGCGCGCTGGTGTGGTCAGCGCGGACGGATGGCGTCGCTGCGCGTCGATGGCGCGCGCGGGCGACGAACGCTTGCGGCGGTCTTTGGCGAACAGCAGCACGGAGTCCTGGCTGAGCGCCACCAGACGGGCCATCTCCCGGTCGATTCCGGCGGCCAGTCGTTCGAGCTCGGGCGCATCGTCGTAGCCGGCGGTGATTCCGAAAATCAGTTCATCGCCGTAGCTGAGCACCGCGACTCCGGTGCTCAGCTGCAGAGCGGTCGGGGGGACGGGCAGGACGCTGTCTACCTGCTTGCCCATCAGCCCCAACCGGTGTCGTGGCCCCGGACCACTGGTCGCCAGGGTCACGATGCCAGGGTCGGGCAGCCGGGTCAGTAGTGCTTGAATCGCTTTGGCGCACAACATGAATGGCATGTAGTTGAGCGCTGATTCTACGATGCCGACGGCTTTGGGCTGCTCGTTGTGTCCGGACTTCAACCAGGTATGCACTGTGCGCAGGCGCTGAACCGGGTCGCTGTGTTCGACGGGCAGATACGGCAGCATGATCGAGGCGCGGTCGCCGAATTTCCCGAGGGTGCGCAAAGAGTCCGCACGAGGTTCTTCCCCCCGGTGCAACAGGACAGTACGGAAACCCTCGGTGATCGCGGCGAGCGCGACGTCGTTGGCGGTCACGCCGAACTTGCGGCACACCGTGTCGACGGCGGCGATGGGGACTCGCACCGTGCCATACCGCCGCATGGTTTTGGCGGGACGCACCGCCGATGTCCGCGCGTCCGGCCAGATCGCCGCGGCGGCGGCTTCCGCTGCCCGTACGACCGTGCTCGCCGACGCCCGCAGCAAAGCGTCGGCCCAATTTCGCGTCTGCGGCTCGGAAACCGGTTTAACTCCGGTCTGATTGGCGAACGTATCGCTGTCGGCGTCGTCGCATAGCCGAGTGAGAATGTGTGCGGCCGAGATGCCGTCGGCCAGCCGGGGATGGACCTTCATCAAAATCGCCCATTGCTGGTGCCTCAGGCCTTCGATGACCCAGCATTCCCACAGCGGGCGGTCCAGGTCCAGCGGACGCTCCAGGGCGTGGGCGATGGCCTGAAACAACTCGGCGTCGTCGCCCGGCTGCGGCAGGGCCACTCGTCGGACATGGTGTGCGAGGTCGAATCCCGGATAGGTCGTCCACTCCTCGACGCCATCGAACGGGCGCGTCAGCAACACTTGCTTGCACCGCGGTATCGCCTGAATTCGTTCTCCCAGCGTCGTTTTGAGCAGATCGTAATCAGGGACGGCGCCGTCCACGATGGCGACGGCAGCGAGCGCCAAGCTCGCCTGCCGATCCGGATCTTGAGCCTCGAGATAGTCGGCGTCCGGTACCGTCAGCTGTGCCATGGTCCGTCCCTGAAGGTCGTTTTGAATCTGTACCAGTATCCGTCGGGTGCCCGCGCGACGATAGGCCTGGCAGGTTAAGAACGTGTTTTGCTGTTAAATATGTGTTTAACTGCTGCGACAGCCTCGCTGGGCTTGCCGTCAGCAAATTCTCTTCAGACCGTTCCAAAGGTATGCAACAGCCCGGTCCCGTCCCTTCTATATCGAACATACATTCGATAGTCTGTTGGCGTGGGTTGGTTCAATGGGCCGCCGAGTTGGGCGGAAATGGAGCGGGTGCTCGACGGCAAACCGCGCCATGCCGGTGCGTCGCCGGTTGCTCCCAACGACCTCAACGATGATGTTCCCTTGTCGCGCAAGCGCGGAAGGTATGAGCCGCCCGGCGGCGAGAGGGCGGCCCCGTCGTCAGTCGCATATGCCGAGCTGCATGCGCATTCGGCGTACAGCTTCCTCGACGGCGCCAGCACGCCGGAGGAGCTGGTCGAAGAGGCCGCGCGGCTGGATCTGCGTGCGCTGGCGCTGACCGACCACGACGGCCTGTACGGCGCGGTGCGGTTTGCCGAAGCGGCCGCGGAGCTCGACGTACGCACCGTGTTCGGCGCCGAGCTGTCACTGGGATCGCAAGCCCGCACCGAGCAGCCGGACCCGCTCGGCCCTCATCTGCTGGTGCTGGCCCGCGGCCCGGAAGGCTACCGGCGGTTGTCGCGGCAGTTGGCCGCCGCGCATCTGGCCGGCGGTGAGAAGGGCAAGCTACGTTACGACTTCGATGCGCTGACCGAGGCTGCCGGCGGACACTGGCACATCCTGACCGGATGTCGGAAAGGTCATGTGCGCCAAGCGCTTTCCGAAGGTGGGTCGGACGCGGCGGAACGGGCGCTGGCCGATCTGGTGGACCGGTTCGGGGCAAGCCGGGTCAGCGTCGAGCTGACCCACCATGGCCAGCCGCTCGACGATGAACGCAACGCCGCGCTGGCCGCCCTGGCGCCGCGCTTCGGGGTCGGCGTTGTGGCCACCACGGCAGCGCATTTCGCGAACCCGTCACGCAGCCGGCTGGCCATGGCGATGGGTGCGATCCGGGCCCGGCAGTCCCTGGACGCCGCCGCCGGGTGGCTAGCCCCGCGCGGTGGTTCGCATCTGCGGTCCGGCGAGGAGATGGCCCGACTGTTCGCGCAGCGGCCAGAGGTGGTGAGCGCGGCCGCCGAGCTCGGCGAGCAGTGCGCGTTCGGGCTGGCACTCATCGCGCCGCAGCTGCCGCCGTTCGACGTGCCCGACGGACACACCGAAGACAGCTGGCTGCGTCGGCTGACCATGGCCGGCGCGCGCGACCGCTACGGACCGGCCGACCAAGCGTCGCGCGCTTACGCTCAGATCGAGCATGAGCTGAAAGTCATTGCAAAACTGACCTTTCCGGGATATTTCCTGGTGGTGCACGACATCGCACGGTTCTGCCGAGAGAACAATATCCTGTGTCAGGGCAGGGGATCGGCGGCCAACTCCGCGGTCTGTTATGCCCTGGGCGTCACCGCCGTCGATCCGGTGGCCAACGAGCTGTTGTTCGAGCGCTTCTTGTCGCCCGCCCGCGACGGGCCACCCGACATCGACATGGACATCGAATCCGACCAGCGCGAAAAGGTCATCCAGTACGTCTACGACAAATACGGTCGCGACTACGCCGCCCAGGTCGCCAACGTCATCACCTACCGGGGGCGGATCGCGGTGCGCGACATGGCACGCGCTCTGGGGTACTCGCAGGGCCAGCAGGACGCGTGGAGCAAGCAGATCAGCCATTGGAACGGGCTGGCCGACTCGCCGGATATCGAGGACATCCCGCCGCAGGTGATCGACCTGGCAACTCAGATCCGGAATCTGCCGCGGCACATGGGCATTCATTCCGGTGGGATGGTGATCTGCGACCGCCCGATCGCCGACGTGTGCCCGGTGGAGTGGGCGCGCATGGAAAACCGCAGCGTCCTGCAGTGGGACAAAGACGATTGTGCGGCAATCGGTTTGGTGAAGTTCGACCTGCTCGGGCTGGGCATGCTCTCGGCGCTGCACTACGCGATAGACCTGCTGGCCGAGCACAAGGGCATCGAGGTGGACCTGGCCAAGCTCGACCTGTCCGAGCCGGCGGTGTACGAGATGCTGGCCCGTGCCGATTCGGTCGGCGTGTTCCAGGTGGAGTCGCGGGCGCAGATGGCCACGTTGCCCAGACTCAAGCCACGGATCTTCTACGACCTGGTGGTGGAGGTGGCGCTGATCAGGCCCGGACCCATCCAGGGCGGGTCGGTGCACCCCTACATCCGGCGGCGCAACGGCCTGGACCCGGTGGTCTACGACCACCCGTCGATGGAGCCGGCATTGCGAAAGACACTGGGGGTGCCGCTTTTTCAGGAACAGCTCATGCAGCTCGCGGTGGACTGCGCCGGCTTCTCGGCCTCCGAGGCCGACCAGCTGCGCCGCGCCATGGGATCCAAACGTTCCACCGAACGGATGCAACGGCTGCGTGGCCGGTTCTACTACGGTATGCGCGAACTGCACGGCGCCACCGACGAGGTGATCGACCGGACCTACGAAAAGCTGGAGGCCTTCGCCAATTTCGGCTTCCCGGAAAGCCACGCACTGTCCTTCGCGTCGCTGGTGTTCTACTCGTCGTGGTTCAAGCTGCATCACCCGGCGGCGTTCTGTGCCGCACTGCTGCGCGCACAACCGATGGGGTTCTATTCGCCTCAGTCGCTGGTGGCCGACGCGCGCAGGCACGGCGTGACGGTGCACGGCCCGGACGTCAACGCCAGCCTGGCGCACGCCACTCTCGAGAACGCGGGAACCCAGGTGCGTCTCGGTCTGGGCGCCGTACGTCACATCGGTGACGATCTGGCCGAGAGGCTTGTCGAGGAGCGAAAAGCCAACGGCCCCTTTGCCTCTCTGCTGGACCTGACCACACGGCTGCAGCTCTCCGTGCCGCAGACCGAGGCGCTCGCCACCGCCGGAGCGCTGGGCTGCTTCGGAATGTCGCGGCGGGAGGGGCTGTGGGCGGCCGGGGCCGCGGCCACCCAACGACCGGACCGCTTACCCGGGGTGGGATCGTCGTCGCACATTCCGGCATTACCGGGGATGAGCGAGCTGGAGTTGGCCGCCGCCGACGTGTGGGCCACCGGCATCTCCCCGGACAGCTATCCGACGCAGTTCCTGCGGGCGGACCTGGACGCGCTTGGGGTGGTCCCCGCCGAGGCACTGGGATCGGTGCACGACGGGGACCGGGTCCTGATCGCCGGCGCGGTCACCCATCGGCAGCGCCCCGGGACGGCTCAGGGCGTGACGTTCCTCAACCTGGAGGACGAGACCGGGATGGTCAACGTGCTCTGCACGCCGGGGGTGTGGGCGCGGCACCGCAAGCTCGCGCACACCGCGCCCGCACTGCTCATCCGCGGTCAGGTCCAAAACGCCAGCGGCGCGATCACCGTCGTAGCGGAGCGGATGGGCCGCATCAGCCTGACGGTCGGTTCGAAATCGCGCGACTTCCGCTAGAAATCACGTCGCGAACGTGCGCACAATTCTCGGCCGGCCGCCTAAATCCGGCGCGGAATATAGACCAAGCCAGTCATATTGCCCGATAAGTGTTGCAACGCGCGTTAAATCAACTTCGGTATCGCCACCCGCGGAGCCCGCGCGTCGTAAACTATCGCCGCATCGGCGCGCCTCATCCGCAAGTTCTGATAACGCTTTGAATCGGCTGTATGGATTCACTGTTTAAGGGAGTTGAAATGAAATTCCAGCTCGGTCGCCGTGGCGCTGCGATATTGGGTTGTGCTGCGGCGCTTGTCCTTTCTCCTGCGGTTGCCAGCGCTGATCCGCCTGACCCGCACCAGCCGGACATGACGAAGGGCTTCTGCCCGGGGGGTCGATGGGGTTATGGCAACTTGGCCGTGTGCGACGGGGACAAGTACCCCGACGGGTCGTTTTGGCACCAGTGGATGAAGACCTGGATTGTCGGCCCCCAGTTTTATTACGACTGCGTCGGCGGCGACGAACCCCTCCCGGGGCCGCCCCCGCCCGGCGGCTGCGGCGGGGCGATTCCGCCCGACGGGCCGCCCCCGCCCCCGGCCTGATCTTGGCGGGCTGAATAAAGTCGCGCAGCGGAGCGAGGAAAGACCAAGTGCCGCAAAAGATGTGGCTTCTCACCGGAGCGTCTCGTGGTTTCGGGCTTGAGATCGCCCGACCACGACTGATCCGGCTCAGGCCGTCGGTGTCGTCCACACCTGGGTCGGCGTGATCTTCAGGCGGGTGGTGAAGTCGCCCATCATCTCGGTCAGGCCCTCCCGCTCGGCGTCGGCGCGGTACTTCGCCCAATACGGTCCGTCTTCGCGGCCATCGACGTCGGTGGCGTCGATCGTCGCGGTCCCGCCGATGACGATGACGCCGCCGCCGGCGCCGTCGGAATCCAGGTTCAGGCTCACCTGCGGGTGGGCCTTGATGTGGGCGACCTTGGCCGCCTGCGGCATCGAGTACACAAACAGATCGGCGCCGTCAAAGTAGAACCAGACCAGGCGCGGCACCGGTTGCCCCGATTTGGCGACGGTGGTCAGCCACCCGCAGTGGTCGGCCGTCAGTCGGTCGGAAACTTCTTGTGTCAGTTCGACGCTCATGACGCAACGGTAGCCTCCACACATGACCCTCAACTTGTCCGTCGACGAAGTCCTCACCACCACCCGCTCAGTCCGCAAACGCCTCGACTTCGACAAGCCGGTGGGCCGCGACGTGCTGATGGAATGCCTCGAGCTGGCGCTGCAGGCCCCGACCGGTTCCAACTCGCAGGGCTGGCAGTGGGTGTTCGTCGAGGATGCCGACAAGAAGAAGGCGATCGGCGACGTCTACCTGTCCAACGCCCGCGGCTACCTCGCGTCACCCTCGCCGGAATACGCCGAGGGTGACACCCGCGGCGAGCGAATGGGCCTGGTCCGCGATTCGGCGACCTATCTCGCCGAGCACATGCATGAGGCGCCCGTGCTGATGATCCCCTGCATCTTCGGTCGGGAAGACAAGCAGCCGCTGGGCGGAGTGTCGTTTTGGGCGTCGTTGTTTCCCGCGGTCTGGAGTTTCTGCCTGGCGCTGCGCTCCCGCGGACTGGGTTCGTGCTGGACCACGCTGCACCTGCTCGGTGACGGCGAGCAGAAGGTGGCTGACGTGCTCGGGATCCCCTACAACAAGTTCAGCCAGGGCGGGCTGTTTCCGATCGCCTACACCAAGGGCACCGACTTCCGGCCGGCCCAGCGGCTGCCCGCCGAGCAGCTCACGCACTGGAACAGCTGGTAGCCAGCCCCGCGAAGGTGCGCAGAATGCCGGCTGGCGCAGCGTGTCGCCGTACAAACACGCACGCTCGCGGGGGGGGGGGGGGGGGCTACACGGCGCCGCTGTACCCGTGCTGCCGCCACGCCTCGTAGACGGCGATCGCCGCGGCGTTGGACAAGTTCAGCGAGCGCCGGCCCGCCAGCATCGGGATGCGCACTTGAAGGGTGATGTGCTCGTCGGCCAGGGTGGCGGCATCCAGGCCGGTGGGTTCTGGCCCGAACATCAGCACGTCGCCGGCCTGATAGTCGACCTCGGCGAACAGCGTGGTCGCGTGCGCGGTGAACGCGATCACCCGCGCCGGCGACAGCGCCTCCCACGCGGCATGAAGCGACGCGTGCACCGTGACGGACGCCAGGTCGTGATAGTCCAGCCCGGCCCGTCGCAACTTGGGTTCGGACAGGTCGAAGCCCAGCGGCTCGACCAGGTGCAGTGCGCAGCCGGTGGCCGCCGCGGTCCTGATGACGTTGCCGGTATTGGGGGCGATGCGAGGCGATACCAACATCAGGTTGAACACAACTCGGCATCCTGCCCGATGAGATTGTGTTTGCTGCAGCTACCTGCCCAGGGACGGCAGTGGTGACTGCGACCGCGGGCTGTCATACTCGCAGGGTTGCCAGGCAGGGAAGTCCAGGGCACTCCTCGCGTCCATCCGCCTGGTGCGGGCGGAATAAAGCAGGAAGTTTCATGAGTCTCTCGTTTTTCCGAGCGCTAAAACTCAGCGCCGCGGCCGTTCGCGCCGCCACGCCACCGGGGGGGATCCGGTGACCATGTTCGCCGGCCCGGACGCTCCGGTCAGGGCGGCCCCACCCGACGTTCCAAATGCGCCCGCCCCCAGCAAGCCGGCGAAACGCCCGCGGCCCTGGGCGCTGAGCAACTGGCCCGTCGGGTCGAAAGTCCTGGCAATCGTGCTGGTTCCGCTCGCGCTGGCGACGATTTTCGGCGGGTTGCGGGTCGAGAACGCGATGGCGAGCGCCAGCGGCCTACGGTTGGCCGCCGCCCGCGCCGACGTGATTCCGGCGATCACCAAATACATGTCGTCGCTCGACGTCGCGTTGCTTGCCAGTTCCACCGGTCGCGACGTCGAGGGCGCCAAGAAGAACTACGAGGCGCGCAAGTACGAGCTGCAGACGCGACTGGCCGACACCGACGTGATCCCTGACGTCCGGTCGGGGGTGAGCACCCTGGTCAACGGCGGGCAGGGGCTTTTGGACAAGGTGCTGGCCAACAGCATCAGTTTGCGAGACCGGGTGACCACCTACGCGCCGATCCTGTTGACGGCCGAGGATGTGATCAACGCATCGGTGCGCGTCGACAGCGAGCAGATCAGGGCCGAGGCGCAGGGTCTGAGCCGGGCCGTCGGCGCGCGCGGGCAGATGACGATGCAGGAAATCCTGGTGACCCGCGGCGCCGACCTACCCGAGCCGGAATTGCGCACCTCGATGATCACCCTGGCCGGCACCGAACCCTCCACGCTGTTCGGGATGAGCGAGGTGCTCGGCGTCGGTTCGCCTGAAGCCAAGTCGCTGCAGCAGCAGATGGTGACGCGGATGGCGATCATGTCGGATCCGGCCAGCGCGTTGGTCGGCAACTCCGAGCTGCTGCAATCCATACACACCACTGACGGCATCGCCGAACAGGTCGTCAACGACGCGGCCGCCTCGGTGACCAAATCGGTGCAGGCTGCGGCGACGGCTCGGCGCGAAGCAGCGATGCGCGACACCGGGCTGATGCTGGCCGCGATCCTGATCGCGCTGGTCATTGTGCTGCTGGTGGCGCGTGCGCTGGTGCGACCGCTGCGTGTGCTGCGCGACGGCGCACTGAAGGTCGCCCACACCGACCTCGAGGACGAGATCACCCGAATCCGGGCCGGCGGTGAGCCGGTTCCCGCGCCGTTGGCGGTCTACACCAGTGAGGAAATCGGCCAGGTAGCGCACGCCGTGGACGAGCTGCATGCCCAGGCCCTGCTGCTGGCCGGCGACGAAGCGCGGTTGCGATTGCTGGTGAACGACATGTTCGAAACCATGTCGCGGCGCAACCGTTCCCTAGTCGACCAGCAGCTGTCGCTGATCGACCGGCTCGAGCGCGACGAGGAGGATCCCGACCGCCTCGACAGCCTGTTCCGGCTGGATCACCTGGCGGCGCGGCTCCGCCGCAACAGCGCCAACCTGTTGGTGCTGGCCGGTGCGCAGCTCTCGCGCGATCAGCGCGAGCCGGTGGCGTTGTCGACGGTGATCAGTGCCGCCGTGTCCGAGGTCGAGGACTATCGCCGCGTCCAAATCGCCGGCGTCCCCGACAGCACCGTGGTGGGTGCGGCCGTCGGCAGCATCATCCACCTGCTGGCCGAATTGATCGACAACGCGCTGCGCTACTCGCCGCCGACCACGCCGGTGTGGGTGTCGTCGTCGCGCGGCGCGCATCTTGATGGCGGGGTGCTGCTGTGGGTGTCCGACTCCGGCCTGGGCATGAACGACGGCGATCGGCGCATCGCCAACATGCGGCTGCAGTCGGGCGGCGAGATGACCCCCGACCCCGTTCCCGAGAATGCGCGCCACATGGGCCTTTTCGTGGTCGGCCGGTTGGCCGTCCGGCACGGACTGCGGGTCGGCCTGCGCGGCCCGGCACCCGGCGAAGAGAACACCGGCACCACCGCCGAGGTGTACCTGCCCCCGTCGGTCCTCGTCGAAGGTCTCGCGGCGGCGCCGGCGCCGGGACTGGTGGCCGTCCCGCAGGCACGCGTGCGAGTGGCCCCGCCGCCCGAGCCCCCAGAAACCCCAGCAACCCCGGAGCCCCCCGCGCCGGTTCATCCGCTGGACGCCGAGGCGGCCCGCAACGGGTACGAGCCGCCGGTCACCTTGCTGCCGCGCCGCACGCCGGGGTCCAGCGGCATCACCGACGTACCCGCACAGGCCGCCGAGGAACGGCAGCGCCGCGAGCTCGCCACGCCCTGGTGGGAGAAGAACGGCGTCCAGCACGAGACGGCCGAGTCTCAGCAGCCGACCGAGCCGGAACCAGCCCCAGCGCCGTCAAACACCTCAGGATTCTTTGCCGCTCGGCCCTTATCGCGGCTGGCCGAACCCGCGACTCCGGCCCCGACTCCTGAGGCCGACGAGGACGTGATCTACCAAAACATGCTCGCCGAGTGGCTCAGCGATCCGCACGATCTGGTCCAAAGCCCCGACCTGGACTGGCAGTCGGTGTGGGACCGCGGGTGGTCGCTGGCCGCAGAGGCCACCAGCACCGAGGATAAGCCGGTCGAGTCGCACACCGACCACGGGCTGCCGGTGCGCACACCGGGAGCCCAGCTGGTGCCGGGGGCGGGTGCGGCCCGGGGCGCAGCGGGGCCCGACGAGCATGATCCGGAAGAAGCCCGCCAGCCTCAGCACGCCGCCGCGGTACGCGACCCCGAGGCGGTTCGTGCCTCCATCGGCAGCCATTTCGGCGGCGTGCACAGCGGGCGATCACATGCCCGCGAAACCGACGGGGACGAGCAGGAATGACGACTTACGCAACGAACAATGCCCACAACTCTCTGGGCTGGCTGGTGTCGAAATTCGCCCGCGAGGTTTCCGGGGTGGCACACGCGCTGCTGGTGTCCGTCGACGGGTTACCCATCGCGGCCAGTGAGCGGCTCTCGCGGGAACGGGCGGACCAGTTGGCGGCGGTCGCTTCCGGGCTGGCTAGCCTTTCGACGGGCGCCGCGCAGTTGTTCGACGGTGGGCCGGTGCTGCAATCGGTGGTCGAGATGCAGAAGGGATACCTGCTGTTGATGCACGTCGGTGATGGCTCGCATCTGGCGACGCTGGCGGTCTCGTCGTGCGATATCGGCCAGATCGGTTACGAGATGGCCATACTTGTCGAGCAGGTGGGCGGCGTCGTGCAGTCCTCCCGCCGGGCACACTCGTGAGCCGCGATGAACGAACCCGAGCGGCGCTTACCCGCGCGTGAGGCGAGCCTGGTTCGCCCGTACACACTCACGGCGGGACGGACCGACACCAGTGTCGACCTTCCGCTCGAGGCGCCGGTGCAGACGCTGCAGGCCGCACTTGCACACAAGTGGCCACCCAACGACGTGAAAGACAAAATCATTCAACTCTGTGTCAAAAGCCCTTCGGTCGCTGAGATTTCGGCCCGGCTGGATTTGCCGTTGGGTGTCGCGCGCGTCCTGGTCGGCGATCTGGTGATCTCCGGCTACCTTCGAGTGCACAGGACGCTGACCGACCACTCGCCCCTCGATGAGCGCCGCGAACTCATAGGAAGGACGCTGCGTGGGCTTAAAGCACTCTGACTCCGGCCCAACCGCGTCGACGAAGATCGTCATCGCGGGCGGGTTCGGCGCCGGTAAGACCACGTTCGTCGGCGCCGTGTCGGAGATCATGCCGCTGCGCACCGAGGCGATGGTCACCGACGCCTCGGTCGGCGTCGACATGCTCGAGGCCACGCCGCACAAGCAAACCACCACGGTGGCAATGGACTTCGGCCGGATCACCCTGGCCGACGACCTGGCGCTCTACCTGTTCGGCACCCCGGGCCAGCGCCGGTTCTGGTTCATGTGGGACGACCTGGTGCGCGGCGCCATCGGCGCGATCGTGCTGGTCGACTGCCGTCGGCTGCAAGACAGCTTCCCGGCCGTCGATTTCTTCGAGAACCGTAAACTGCCGTTCCTGGTTGCCGTCAACGAATTCGACGGTGCGCCAAGGTATCCGATGCGCGAGGTGCGCCAGGCACTGACGCTGCCCGCGCACATTCCGATAGTCAGCGTCGATGCCAGGGACCGCCGGTCGGCGACCGACGCATTGATTGCGGTGAGCGAATACGCGATGCACTGCCTGACGTCCGGTGGATAGCTGGACCGACCGAGAATTCGTCGGCAGGGACTTCCGCGATTTCAGTGACGCCGACCTTTCCCGATTGCGCACCGAACGTGTGGTGTTCACCGAATGCGATTTCAGCGGCGTCAACCTGGCCGAGTCGCAACACCGCGCATCCGCCTTCCGGAATTGCACCTTCCGTCGAACATCTCTGTGGCACAGCGTATTTCAACAATGCAGCATGTTGGGCTCGGTCTTTGTGCAGTGCCGGCTGCGGCCGCTGACATTCGACGAGGTGGACTTCTCGCTGGCCATGCTCGGCGGCAATGACCTGCGCGGCGTCGACTTGAGTGGCTGCCGGCTACGGGAAACCAGCCTGGTGGAAACCGACCTGCGCAAGGCCGTGCTGCGCGGCGCCGATCTGTCGGGCGCGCGGACCACCGGGGCGCGGCTGGATGAGGCCGACCTGCGCGGCGCGACCGTCGACGCGTCGTTGTGGACCACCGCCGTCCTGGCGGGAGCCCGCGTCGACGTCCCGCAAGCGCTGGCGTACGCGGCGGCCCACGGGCTGCGCCTGGACGCCTAGCGTTTGAGCCGGATGTTCCACCGCACGATGACGGAATAGATCACCGTCAGCGCGAACAGCATCGCCATGTCGAACACCCACGCGCTTCTGGTGTGCAGCCAGTGGCTGTCCTGGGGGAGCAGCGAACCGGGCACCAGCGCCCGCAGGTCCACCGTCGACGCCGACGCCGCGTAGCCCCACCGGGAGGGCACCGCCCAGGACAGCTGGTCGAGGAAGAACCGCCCGGTCACCGGGATCAGGCCGCCCGCAAGCACCAACTGCAGCATCAGCGACACCACCAGCAGCGGCATGATCTGTTCGTTGGAGCGGGCGATCGACGACAGCACCAACCCGAGGACCGCCGAGGCCACGCATGTCGCGGCAACTGTGACGAACAGCTCGAAGGTCGGATTGCCCACCAGCACAACGCTTTCGGTGGGTGCGCCTTTGCCGAGGATCACTATCACCGTGGTGATCGCCGCCTGCAGGCTGGCGAACACGCAGAGCACCATGATCTTGGCGCTCAGGTACGCCCCGGTGGACAGGCCGACCGCCTGTTCGCGCCGGAAGATGGGGCGCTCGCCGATCAGGTCGCGGATCGTCAACGCGCTGCCCATGAACACCGCGGCGATCGACAGCAGCGTCAAGATCTGCGCCGCCTCGTCCGGCGTTGCACTTGTCGGATCGGCCCTGCCGAACCCGGTGTTGCCGGGAACGGTCAGCGCCAATCCGCCCATGATGAACGGCAACACCGCCAGGAAAACGAAGTAGGCGCGATCGGCGACGACCAGTCGGACCTGGCGGCGCGCGATCGTGGAGAACTGGCGGCTCCTGCTGGTGTGCGCCGGAGCGCCCAGATCGGCGGGGCTGGATTCGGCGGGAGCCGGCCCGGGCCGGTTGCGCGCCAGAAACCGCCGGTTGGCCTCGTCGGGGTCGGCGCCCACCTTCGCGAAGATGTGGGCCCAGTTGGTGGTGCCCATGGCCTCACCGATCTGGCCGGGCGGGCCCAGAAACGCCGTCTTGCCGCCGGGCGCCATCAGCAGGACCTGATCGCAGATATCGAGGTAGGTCAGCGAGTGCGTCACCACTAGCACCACGCGTCCGGCGTCGGCCAGCTGCCGCAGCATCGTCATGACCTGCAGGTCCAGCGCCGGGTCCAGGCCCGAGGTCGGCTCGTCGAGGATCAGCAGCGACGGCCCGGTGAGCAGTTCGAGTGCGACCGAGGCGCGCTTGCGCTGGCCGCCGGAGAGCTGGTCGACGCGGGTGTCGGCGTGCTGCGCCAGCCCCAGTTCGTCGAGGACCTGGGCGACGGCGTGGGCCCGATCGGCTCGGTTGGTGTCGGGCGGCAGCCGCAGCTCGGCCGCGTAGCCCAGCGCCTGGTTGACCGTGAGCTGGCGGTGCACGACGTCGTCCTGGGGGACCATCCCGATCCGGGTGCGCAGCGACGCGTACTGGGTGTGGATGTCGTGGCCTTCGAAGGTCACCGAGCCGGACGTGGGGTTGGCGTATCCGGCGATCAGGCGCGACAGCGTGGTCTTGCCGGCACCGGACCCGCCGATGATGGCGGTCACCGTGCCGGGCCGCGCGGTCACCGTGATGTTCTGCAGCAGCGCCTTGTCGCCGACGCTGAACCCGACGTCACGCACCTCCAGGCCGCCGGTGCGCGTCGCGGCCTCGGCGCGGCGAACCAGTTCGCCCCCGCTGAACACCAGGTCGACGTTGCCGATGGTGACCACGTCGCCCTCGGTCAGCACAGCCGATTCCACCCGCATCCCGTTGACGAACGTGCCGTTGATGCTGTTCGCGTCGCGGATCTCGGTGCCAAGCGGTGACGGCGCCAGATACGCGTGGTGGCGCGACGCCAGCACATCTTGGATGACGATGTCGTTGTCGGTCGCCCGTCCGATCCGCGCCGCGTCCGCGGGCGCCGTGAGCCGTCCCCGGGGTCCGCCGATGTTGAGCTTTCGGGTCTGAAACGCCGACACCGAATGGCCGATGACCGGAACGGCCGCGGTGCGCTCCACATCGGGCACCTGACGAATGGGTGCAGTGGATTCCGCGGGTGGCGACGCGGGCCGCGCGTCCATCGGCGCGGTCTGCGTCGGCGGCAGCTGACCAACCGTCCCCGCGTGGTGGCCGACCGCGAACGTCACCTGCGGTCCCTCGGGCTTGCCGATGTTGATGATCTGGCCGTCGTGGATGTCGACCATCGGCATCCGCCGGCCGGCCACGAATATCCCGTTCAGCGAGTTGTTGTCGATCGCCATCCACCGGCCCTGGTCGAAGCGCAGCAGCAGGTGGGCGCGCGCAATCAGCGGGTGTGCCACGCGCAGGTCGGCGCGCACGTCGCTGCCGACGACCACGTCGCGGCCCGGAGCGAAACTGCCTTCGGACTGGTGAGCGCGAACCGTCAGCACTGGTTGGGCGGGTCCAGTCATGAGCTCAGCGCCGGCGCTTGAGCCGGATTCTCCACCACACGATTGCGCTGTAGAAAATGCACAACACCCCCAGCATCGCCATGTCGAACAGCCATGCGCTCGCCTTGTGGTCCCAGTGCTGGTCTTTCGGGTCGGTGGGACCCGGGATCAGCCGGTGGGCGTCGATCGTCGACGCCGACGCCGCGAACCCCCAGCGCGCGGGCGTGACCCAGGACAGCTGGTCGAGCACCAGGCGGTTGGTCACCCAGATCATGCCGCCGGAGAACACCAGCTGGCTCATGATCGACACCACCAGCATCGGCATGATCTGGTCCTGCGATTGGGCCAGCGACGACAACGCCATGCCGAGCAGCGCAGCACCCACACAGGTCGCGGCGACGGTGACGAACAGCTCGAGTCTGACGTCGCCCAGCAACACCGCGCCCGAAAGCGGCTTGCCCCAACCGATTACCGAAATGGCCGTCGCGATCGCCGCCTGAACGATCGCGAACACCGAAAACACCACTATCTTGGCGCCCATATACGCCACCGTCGACAATCCGACGGCCTGCTCGCGCTTGAAGATCGGGCGCTCGCCGATCAGGTCGCGGATCGTCAAGGCGGTACCCATGAACACCGCACCGACGTTGAGCATCACCAGGATCTGGTCCGGCTGGGCCGGATTGTTGCCCAGCGGATCGCTCATGCCGTATCCGCTGGTGCCGCGGACGGTCAGGGTCAGGATGCCGATGAGGAACGGCAACAGCGCCAGGAACACCGTGTAGCCCCGGTCGGAGATCACCAGCCGGATCTGGCGGCGCGCGACCGTGGAGAACTGGCGCAACACGTCGGTGTGCACCGGCTCGCCCAGATCGCGCGGTCTGGATTCCGACGGGGCGGATACCGCGGGCTTGTTTTCGGCAAGGAAACGACGGTTGGCCTCGTCGGGGTCGGCCCCGACGTTGGCGAAGATGTCGGCCCAGTTGGTGGTGCCCATGGCCGCACCGATCTGGCTGGGCGGACCCAAAAACGCCGTCTTGCCGCCGGGCGCCACCAGCAGCAGTTGATCGCAGACGTCCAGGTAGGACACCGAGTGCGTGACGATCAGCACCACGCGACCGGCGTCGGCCAGCTGGCGCAGCATCATCATCACCTGGCGGTCCAGCGCCGGGTCCAGGCCGGTGGTCGGCTCGTCCAGGATCAGCAGCGACGGCCCGGTGAGCAGCTCCAGGGCCACCGATGCGCGTTTGCGCTGCCCGCCGGACAGCTTGTCGACGCGGGTCTCGGCGTGCTTGGTCAGCTCGAGTTCCTCGAGGACCTGCGCGACGACCTGCTCGCGGTCGGCCTTGCTGGTGTCGGGCGGCAGCCGCAGTTCGGCGGCGTAGTTCAGCGCCTGGTTGACCGTCAGCTGGCGGTGCACGACGTCGTCCTGCGGGACCATCCCGATCCGGCTGCGCATGGACGCGTATTCGGTGTGGATGTTGTGGCCCTCGAACGTGACCGAGCCGGAACTGGGAGTCGTGTATCCGGCGATCAGCCGCGACAGCGTGGTCTTGCCGGCGCCGGACCCGCCGATGATCGCGGTCAGTGTGCCCGGACGCGCGGTCAGCGAGATGTGGTCGAGCAGTTGCTTTCCGCGGTCGACCGTGAAGCACACGGAGTTGACTTCCAGGCCGCCGGTGCGGGTGGCCGCTTCGGTGCGCCGGACCAGGTCGCCGTGGGCGAAGACCAGGTCGACGTTGCCGATCGTGACCACGTCGCCCTCGGTGAGCACCGCGGACCCCACCCTGACGCCGTTGACGAAGGTGCCGTTGACGCTGTGCGCGTCGCGGATCTCGGTGCCCAGCGGTGTCTGGGTCAAGAACGCGTGATGGCGCGACGCCAGGACGTCCTGGATGACGATGTCGTTGTCGGTGGCCCGGCCGATCGTGGCCGAGCCGGTCGGCTTGCGTATCGCCCCGGAGCGGGACGGCAGCAACGCCTGGAACATCTTGGTCGCCAGGTTGGACACCGATGTTTCCCCGGGCTTGGCGGCGCTGCTGGGGGCCATCTGCGTCTGCGGTGCCTGGGCCGAGCTCAACTGCCCCACTCCGGACATCTGCGGGTGTGGTTGGAAACTGCCCGGCGGCGGGCCGGGCGGCCTCCCGGGTGGCGGAGGCGGGGGCCCGCCGGGCGGGCCGGCGTAGGTCCGCGGCGGGGGTGGCTGCCCGGCCCACGTCGCGGGACGTCCAGGCCCCGGCACTGAGGCCGGGGGAGCGGCGCTCGGGGGCCCCGGCGGACCGGGCGCCTGAGACCACGCGGTCCCGGATCCGGCAATCGGCATGGACGCTGTTTGGGGTGGGCGCCCGGCCATCCCGCGGTGCCGCCCGACCTCGAATCGCAGCGCCGGCCCGTCGGGATTCCCGATGTTGACGCACTGGCCGTCCTGGATGTCGACCACCGGCACCCGCCGGCCGTTGACGAAGGTCCCGTTGAGCGACCCGTTGTCGATCGCCAGCCACCTGCCCTGATCGAACCGCAACAGCAGATGGGCGCGCGAAATCAGCGGGTGGGTGATGCGCATGTCGGCCCGAAGGTCGCGCCCGACCACGACGTCGTGGCCCGCCGCGAAGGTGCGTTCCGACCCGTCATACCGAACGGTCAGCGCCGGTGGGGCTGGCGGAGTCATTGCACCAACCTTAACGCGGAGCCCTATGCGTTAGCTGTGTCCGGCGCGCCGGTCACCACACACCTGGTGCGGCTGTAGATGGTGGGCATACACCGATTGCAGTGCGTACACGCCGAATGCACCTGGGCGCCGTCGGCCTTGATCCGATTGATCAAATCGGGCTCGGCGAGCAACGCTCGGGCCATCGCGACGAACTCAAATCCCTCCGCCATGGCCAGGTCCATGGTCTCCCGGTTGGTGATGCCGCCGAGCAGGATCAGCGGCATCTTGAGCTCGGCCCGGAACAGCTTGGCGTCGCGCAACAGGTACGCCTCTTTGTAGGGATACTCGCGCAGGAACTTTTTGCCCGTCATCCGCATGCCCCAGCTCAGCGGCGGCTTGAACGCGCCGGCGAATTCCTTCAGCGGCGCATCGCCGTGGAACAGGTACATGGGGTTGACCAGCGAGCTGCCCGCGGTCAGCTCGATCGCGTCCAGGCCGCCGTCTTCCTCCAGCCATTTGGCCGTCGTCAGCGACTCTTCGGTGCGGATGCCGCCGCGCACCCCGTCGGCCATGTTGAGCTTGGCGGTCAACGCGAGCGGGGCGCCTTCTTTGTCGACGGCACGCCGCACCGCCATGACGATGCCGCGGGCCACCTTGGCCCGGTTCTCCAGCGATCCGCCGAACTCGTCGTCGCGGCGGTTGATCAGCGGGCTGAGGAACGCGCTGGCCAAATAGTTGTGGCCCAAGTGGATTTCGACGGCGTCAAAGCCGGCTTCGATGGCCAGCCGGGCGGCGTTGGCGTGCCCGGCGATCACGTCGTCGATATCCTGGCGGGTCGCCTTCTTGGCGAACCGCATGCCAATCGGATTGAAGAACCGGACCGGCGCGAGCGCGGTGGCCTTGTTGGACTTGGCGTTGGCGACCGGACCGGCGTGGCCGATCTGCGCGCTCACCGCAGCCCCCTCGGCGTGGATCGCATCGGTCAGCCGGCGGAAGCCGGGCACGGCCTCCGGACGCATCCAGATCCCGTTGCCCTCGGTGCGGCCGCCCTGGGAGACCGCGCAGTAGGCGACGGTCGTCATTCCGACCCCGCCCGCGGCGGGCAGCCGGTGGTATTCGATCAGGTCGTCGCTCACCAGCGCACCGGGCGTGCGCGCCTCGAAGGTCGCCGACTTGATGATGCGATTGCGCAACGTGATGGGGCCGAGCTTGGCAGGGCTGAACACGTCCGGGGCTACAGACATGTGAGGAGCGTAACGGCGATCGCAAGCGCGGCGAAGCCGGGCGCCGCGGGTCGGCGTCATCGCGTCGGCGTGGAAGACTGTCAGCCGTGGGCGCAAAGACACTGGACGGCAAGGCCACCCGCGACGAGATCTTCGTCGATCTCACCCAACGGGTGGCCGCATTGACCGAGTCAGGCCGAACGCCGGGGCTGGGCACCATTCTGGTCGGCGACGACCCCGGCTCTCAGGCGTATGTCCGGGGCAAGCACGCCGACTGCGCGAAGGTCGGTATCACCTCGCTGCGTCGCGACCTGCCCGCCGACATCTCCGCGGCCAAACTCAACGAGACCATCGACGAGCTCAACGCCAACCCCGAATGCACCGGTTACATCGTGCAGCTGCCGCTGCCGAAGCATCTCGACGAGAATGCCGCGCTGCAGCGCGTCGACCCCGGCAAGGACGCCGACGGCCTGCACCCGACGAACCTGGGCCGGCTGGTGCTCAACGAGCCGGCGCCGCTGCCCTGTACCCCGCGGGGCATCGTGCACCTGCTGCGGCGCTACGGCGTCGAGATTGCCGGTGCACACGTGGTGGTCATCGGGCGGGGAGTGACGGTGGGCCGCCCGTTGGGCCTGCTGCTGACGCGGCGCTCGGAAAACGCCACGGTTACGTTGTGCCACACCGGAACTCGCGACTTGGCCGCGTTGACCAGGCAGGCGGACATCATCGTGGCCGGGGTCGGGGTGCCGCACCTGCTGACCGCCGACATGGTGCGTCCCGGCGCCGCGGTCGTCGACGTGGGTGTCAGCCGGGTGGACGGCAAGCTCACCGGCGACGTGCACCCGGACGTGTGGGACGTGGCCGGCTATGTATCACCGAATCCCGGTGGCGTCGGACCACTGACGCGGGCGTTTCTGCTGACCAACGTCGTCGAGCGGGCCGAGCAGCAATGAGCCGGCGGGCCCCAGCTACCTGGGTGCGGGCCCAGTGGCCGATCCTGCTGGTCGGCCTGATCTTCGCGACGGCACTTGCGCTCGTGGGCGCCAACTTCTGGCGTCGCGGTTCCCTGCTGATCGGTGTCGGTGTCGCGGTGGCCGCGGCGCTGCGGTTGGTGTTGTCCGACGACCGCGCCGGCCTGCTGGTGGTGCGCGGCAAGGGCGTCGACTTCTTGACGACTACGACGGTCGCGGCGGCGATGGTCTACATCGCCTGGACCATCGACCCGTTGGGGACCGGCTAGTTACCCGAGTCTCTCGGGCTAGATCCCGGGCATGCCCGGTACGCCCGGTATGCCCGGTACGCCCGGCATCGATGGGATCTGGCCATGGGCGACTTGCGCCATCATCTGTGGGCAGTACATCTGGATCGCGATCTGGGCGAACATGCCGGCCATTCCCGAGGAAATGCCGCCGCCTTCGACCTGCGCCACCGCCTCGGCGAACTTCGCGCCCGGCTTGGCCAGCATCGGGCACACGGACTGGCCCAGCGCGACCGCGTTGGCCGGGTCGCCGTAATGCACGCCGGCCTTATTTAGTGCGGCGACGAAGTCGTCATCGATCTGATTCGCCTCGGCCGGTGCCGCGAACGCCGCGGCCGCCGTGAGCAGCGCCGCCGTCGCGGCCAGCAGGCGAACGGCCAGCGGTTGATGGCGGAAAACCCAGATCCACCGTTGTGTTGCCGCGAGCGCTTTCATAACAGGCCCCCCATCTGTATAGGAGTGCACTGTGGGCACTCTGATCACTTAAGGAACTTTGGACTACAGCAGTCACGTTTACAACACAGCGCGGTAAAGGTTTGCGCACTATGCGTTTCGTGCGCGTCGCGCGCCGGGGATGTCGGTTAATGGCGCAAGATCGTGGCGTGAAGCCCCCATGACCACGTTTTCGCGGCAGACTTTTCTCCGCGGTGCCGTCTCAGCGTTGGCGACTTCGGGCGCGTGGGGCACCGTACGGGCGGCGGCGGATCCCGGGTGGGCCGGTTTGGCGTCCACGATCGGGGGCCGGGTCCTGTTGCCCTCCAACGGGTCTGCCTTCACCACGGCCAAGCGGGTCTTCAATTCCCTGTACGACGATTCATCGCCGGCGGCCGTCGTGACGGTCACCTCCCAGCAGGATGTGCAGAAGGCGGTCGCATTCGCGGCGGCCAACAACCTCAGGATCGCCCCGCGCGCTGGCGGGCACTCCTACATCGGCGCCTCGACCGCGGCCGGGACCATGGTGTTGGATCTGCGCGGGTTGCCCGGCGGGGTGAGTTTTGACCAAGCCAGCGGGAAGGTGACTGTGGCAGCGGCGGCGGAGCTGTATGCCGTGCACCAGGTGCTGGCCGGCGCCGGGCGGGCGATTCCCACCGGCAGCTGCCCCACCGTGGGTGCCGCGGGTTTGACGCTCGGCGGCGGATTGGGCGCCGATGTCCGCCACGCGGGGCTCGCCTGCGACGCGCTGCAGTCGGCGACCGTGGTGCTGCCCAGCGGCGAGGTGGTCACCGCGTCGGCCAACGAACACCCCGATCTGTTCTGGGCCCTGCGCGGCGGCGGGGGCGGCAACTTCGGGGTGACTACGTCGATGACGTTCGCCACCTTCCCGACCGCCGACAGCGACGTCGTCCGCGTCACCTTCGCCCCGTCGGCCGCGGCCCATGTGCTTACCGGCTGGCAGTCGTGGCTGAGCGCGGCCGACCGCAACACCTGGGGCCTGGCCGATCTCTCGGTCAGCGCGAACCAGAGTGACTGTCACATCCTGGCGACCTGCCCGGCGGGCCACGGCCCTTCAGTGGCCGACGCGATCAAGTCCGCAGTCGGTGTGGCCCCCAGCAGAATCGAGAACAAGACGTTCAGTCGTATGGACCTGGTGATGTATCTGGCCGGGGGCAGCTCGACCAGTTCACCACGCGGCTTCGTGGCCGGTTCCGATGTTGTCGGTACGGTGAATTCGGCTGCGGCCCAAGCCATTGTGGCCGCGATCGGCAAGTGGCCGCCGGAGGCGGGCGGCGCCTCGGTGATCATCGACACGCTGGGCGGCGCCGTCGGCGACGTGGACCCCGCGGGTACAGCCTTTCCGTGGCGCACGCAATCCGCCGTCGCGCAGTGGTACACCGAGGCGTCCGGTCAAACTGCCACCGAGTGGATGAGCGCCGCACACCAAGCGGTGCAACCGTATTCGGTCGGCGGCTACGTCAATTACCTGGAGCCCGCAACGCCGGCGGCGCGGTACTTCGGCCCGAACCTGCCGCGGTTGACGTCTGTCCGGGCGAAATACGACCCGAACAAGGTGATGTTCTCGGGGCTGGACTTCTAACTGGCCGCGCGCGAACCGAAATGGACCGTGGCGAACCCGGTGCTTAGCGAGACGTAGTCGGTGTCGACGAATTCCGCTTCCAGCATCGCGTCTTTCAATTGGTCCCGCGTCAACCAGGTGCGTATCGAGTCGGCGGTGTAGTGGTGGGCGTCGCGATGCCAGGCAACGGCCCGACCCAGCTTCGGCATCACACCGAAGTAGAGGAAATCGTGAAGGGCTTTGAGCCCCTTCGACGTCGGCGTGCTGAAATCGAGCACCATCAACCGGCCGCCCGGCCGCAGGACGCGCCGGAACTCGCGCAGCGCCTGGACACGGTCGGCGACGTTGCGCAGACCGAAGCCAATCGTGACCACGTCGAAGGACGCATCCGGGAACTGTAAGTTCATCGCGTCGCCCTCCTGGAAGTCGACGGCGCTGTGCTGGCGCCCGCGAGCGACCTCGAGCATCGGCGCGCAGGAGTCGACGCCCACGACGCAGCCCTGCGGCCCGACCACCGCCTGCTCCATGAACGCCAGATCACCCGTTCCGGTCGCGACGTCGAGTACTCGTTCGCCGGGCTTCAGGGCGAGCCGCTTCATGGCTTGCCGCTTCCACAAGCGATGCAGCCCGAGCGTCCACAGATCGGTCATGACGTTGTAGCGCTTCGCCAGCGCCGTAAACAAATCCTTGACGTAGCCGGCTTTGGCCTCGTCCGACTCGTTCCATCGTCGTATGACCATCGTCCGCCTCCGTATTACCACCAGGGTGTGACAATCCGGGAATGTACCACGGTGCCTATTCGGCCAGCGTCGCCCGAATGCAAACGGTGACGTAGGGCAGCGCCAACCCGGCCGAATTCGCCAGCGCCGGATGGCTGGCCAGTAACTCCCGCACCTGGTCGAGGGTTCGGCTCCGCACCTCGGTTGGCGAGGTGATGCAATACGTGCGCGACGAAACCAGGTCGATCAGGGCTTGCGGGGTAAGGTAATTCGTCCACTCGACTTCGTGGCGCACCAGCTCGGTGAAGGGTTCGGGCAGCGTCACGTTGAAGCGGTCGCCGTCGCCATCGCTGCCGATGATCTCGCCCAGTTCCCGTACCCAACCGAGCCGTTCGTCGCGGGTGTTCCACACCAGGCCCAACCGCCCGCCGGGACGCAGCACCCGGGCCACCTCGGGAACCGCGCGCTGCGGGTCGACCCAGTGCCAGGCCTGCGCGACCAGCACCGCGTCAACGCTGTTGTCCTCCAACGGAATCTCTTCGGCGGTGCCCTCCAGCGCGGGAGTGTCCGGCAGCGAGGCGCGCAGCACTTCCAACATGTCGGGAATCGGGTCGACGGCCACCACGTCCAGTCCGCGCTCGACCAGCCTGGTCGTCAGCTTGCCGGTGCCCGCGCCCAGGTCCAGGACCTTGCTGGCACCGGAAGGCAGCAGCCAGTCGATCGCCTCGGGTGGATATGACGGGCGGCCCCGCTCGTAGGCAGCCGCTGCTGAGCCGAAGGACAGGGAGCGGTCGTGCCTAGAGCGTGTCACCTCGGAAGCCCTCGACACTCTGCCAATTCGAGTGTGTGCCGGATCAATTCGCCTACCGCCTCTGTTTCCACCAAGAATCCGTCGTGTCCGCAAAGCGAGTCGACAACCTCGAGCCCGGCGCAGCCCGGCAACAGCTCGGCCAGCTCCTCCTGCAAACGCAGCGGGTAGAGCCGGTCGGAGGTGATGCCGCCGACCACCACCGGGACCGGGCACCCGCGCAGGGCCGCGGCCACCCCGCCGCGGCCACGGCCGACGTCGTGGCTGCTCAGCGTCTCGGTCAGGGCCACATAACTGCCGGCGTCGAAACGCCTCAAAAGTTTGTCGCCCTGGTGCTCGAGGTAGCTCTGCACCGCGTAGCGGCCGCCGCCAAATGGGGGGGTCGGGTCCTCGTCGCCCTGGCTGTCGTTCGAGAAGCGGGTATCGAGCTCCACCTCACCGCGGTAAGTCAGGTGGGCGAAGCGGCGGGCGATCTTCAGCCCGGCATCCGGGCTGCGGCCGGTGTCGTAATAGTCGCCGCCCTGCCAATTCGGGTCGGCCTTGATGGCCGCGATCTGGGTGGCCTGGGTGCCGATCTGGTCGGCGGTGGCACGCGCGCCGACCGCCAGCAACAGCGCCGAGCCGACCCGGTCCGGATAACTGACGATCCACTCCAAAGCCCGGGCGCCGCCCATCGATCCGCCGACGACGGCCGCGACCTCGGTGATACCCAACGCGGCCAGTGCGGCGACGTCCGCCTCCACCTGGTCCCGCACCGATATCAACGGAAATCTTGAGCCCCAAGGCTTTCCGTCACGGGCAAGCGAGCTCGGACCGGTGGATCCGCGGCAACCGCCCAACACATTGGTGGCCACCGCGCACCAGCGGTCGGTGTCGATCGGCGCGCCCGGACCCGCTACGCCGTCCCACCAGCCGGCCGTCGGATGTCCGGGTCCGGCGGGCCCGGTGATGTGCGAATCACCGGTGAGTGCGTGCAGCACCACCACCACGTTGTCGCGCGCCGGCGACAGCTTGCCCCAGCGCTGGATGGCGATGCAGACGTCGTCGATCACCGCACCGTTCTCAGTGGTCATCGATCCAATGTGAACCAAACCGATCTCGCCCTCGGCGGGCAGCGTCTGTGTTGGCATGTCGGAGATGGTCATGTCACGGCTCCTCAGAAAGCCGCCGGAATCTTGGTGGACTGCGGGTTGCCGCTGAATTTGCGAGCCGCGGCGAAGCCGAGCTCGAGGTCGGCCAGGATGTCGTCGATGCCCTCGATGCCGACGGCCAGCCGCACCAAGCCGGGCGTAACGCCGGTGGTCGCCTGTTCTTCCGGGGTGAGTTGGGCGTGGGTGGTGGACGCCGGGTGGATGACCAGCGAGCGCACATCGCCGATGTTGGCGACGTGGCTGTGTAGCTTCAGCGCGTTCACGAACGCCTTGCCGGCCTCGACACCACCGGCCAGCTCGAACGCCAGCACGGCGCCGGTTCCCTTGGGCGCCAGCCGCTTTGCCCGCTCATGCCAGGGCGAGCTGGCCAGCCCCGCGTAGTTGACGGACAGCACGCCGTCGTGGCCTTCGAGGAACTCGGCAACCCGTTGCGCGTTGGACACGTGCCGCTCCATGCGCAGGCTCAGCGTCTCCAGACCTTGCGCCACCAGGAATGCGTTGAACGGGGATGCCGCAGAACCCAAGTCGCGCAACAACTGCACGCGGGCCTTGAGCGCGAATGCCGGCGGCCCCAGTTCGGCGAACACGACGCCGTGGTAGCTGGGGTCGGGTGTGGTGAACCCGGGGAAGCGGCCCTGCGTCCAGTCGAAGGTGCCGCCGTCGACGATGACCCCGGCGATCGCCGAGCCGTGCCCGCCCAGGTATTTGGTCGCCGAGTGCACGACGATGTCGGCGCCCTGCGTGAAGGGCTGGATCAGATACGGCGTGGCGATCGTGTTGTCGACGATGAGCGGGACGCCGTTGGCGTGGGCGACTCCGGAAACCCCGGGGATGTCCAGGATGTCGATCTGCGGGTTGGAGATGGTCTCGCCGAAGAACGCCTTCGTGTTCGGGCGCACCGCCGCCTGCCAGGAATCCAGGTCGTCGGGATCCTCGACGAAGCTGACCTCGATGCCGAGCTTGGGCAGCGAATAGTGGAACAGGTTGTAGGTGCCGCCGTAGAGCCTGGGGCTGGATACCAGGTGATCACCCGCGCCGGCCAGGTTCAGGATGGCGAACGTTTCCGCGGCCTGCCCGGAGGAGAGGAACAGCGCCGCCACGCCGCCTTCGAGCGCGGCGACGCGTTGCTCGACGACATCGGTGGTCGGGTTGCCGATCCGGGTGTAGATGTTGCCCGGAACCTCGAGCCCGAACAGCGCGGCCGCGTGTGCGGTGTCGTCGAAGGTGTAGGACGTGGTCTGGTAGATCGGCAGAGCGCGGGCATGAGTGACCGAATCGGGACTCTGACCGGCATGAATCTGTCTCGTCTCGAAGGACCAATGCGCGATCGGATCCGCTTCGCTGGCGTCTGCTCCGTCTTTGGCGGTCATGAAAGTGCACTCCCTGTCTACTCAGGGGTCCATTACGGAGGACCCGCGCTTGCCGCGCAGCCGGGGTCGGCTACTCAACCGGGTCATCACCCGGGGCACCCCACCGCGGTTGGAGGGTTGCCGGCCAGCAAGCCGGGGCTTAGCGCTGGCGCTCATGACCATTTCGAAGCGTATCGCATGGGACGGACTCGATGCCAACAGTGCTGGTGCCGGGCCATTAGGCCTGCTTGTAGGGTGGCTTGACGAGCAACCGCTCGCCCAAGCTGTCTGGCTGGAGGATTCGGACACAGATGTCCAATGAACCCAAAATCAAGGTCAAGGGCCCGGTAGTCGAGCTCGACGGGGACGAGATGACGCGGGTCATCTGGAAGCTGATCAAGGAGCTGCTGATCCTTCCGCATCTCGACATCAACTTGAAGTACTACGACCTGGGCATCGAGCATCGCGACCGCACCGACGACCAGGTGACCATCGATGCGGCCTATGCCATCAAGAGGCACGGTGTGGGAGTCAAGTGCGCGACCATCACGCCCGACGAGGCCCGCGTTCAGGAATTCAACCTGAAGAGGATGTGGTTGTCGCCCAACGGAACCATCCGAAACATCCTGGGTGGCACCATTTTCCGCGAGCCCATCGTGATATCCAATGTCCCTCGGCTGGTTCCGGGCTGGACCAAGCCGATCGTCATTGGCCGGCACGCATTCGGTGACCAGTACCGGGCGACCAACTTCAAGGTCGACGGGCCGGGCAGCGTCTCAATCACTTTCACCCCCGCCGACGGCAGCGAGCCGATCGTGCACGAAATGGTGTCCATCCCCGAGAACGGCGGCGTCGTCATGGGGATGTACAACTTCAAGGACTCCATCCGCGATTTCGCCCGCGCATCGTTCGCCTACGGCCTCAACGCCAAATGGCCGGTGTATCTGTCCACCAAGAACACCATCCTCAAGGCCTACGACGGCATGTTCAAAGACGAGTTCCAGCGGATCTACGACGAGGAATTCAAGGACAAGTTCGAAGCCGAGGGGCTGACCTACGAGCACCGGCTGATCGACGACATGGTTGCCGCCTGCCTCAAGTGGGAGGGCGGCTACGTGTGGGCCTGCAAGAACTATGACGGCGACGTCCAGTCCGACACCGTCGCGCAAGGCTACGGCTCCCTAGGGCTGATGACCTCGGTGCTGATGACGGCCGACGGCAAAACGGTCGAGGCCGAAGCCGCGCACGGCACCGTCACCCGCCATTTCCGGCAGTATCAGGCCGGCAAACCGACCTCGACGAACCCGATCGCCTCGATCTTCGCCTGGACCCGCGGATTGCAGCACCGCGGCAAACTGGACAACACCCCGGAGGTGATCGAGTTCGCCCAGAAGCTCGAGGACGTCGTCATCGGGACGGTCGAGAGCGGCAAGATGACCAAGGACCTCGCAGTGCTAATCGGCCCCGATCAGAAGTGGCAGCAGAGCGAGGAATTCCTCAACTCGATTGCCGAGAACTTGGAAAAGGCCCTGGCGAACTAACCGGCCGGCGGGTCCAGACGGTTCGCGGCCTGGGTCTCACGGGTGCACTCTTCGAGGAAATCGATGATCACCTCGGTGACCCGGCCGGGGGCCTCGAACATGGGAATATGGCCGACGCCGTCCAGCACGCTGACCTTGTGTTCGTCGGGCAGATGGGTGGTGAAATGCCGGGTGAACCTCGGCGAAGGCACCACCCTGTCCTTCTCGCATATCACCAGATGCGCAGGCACAGCGGTTTCCGCCAGCTCCCGCAGGCCATGCAATTGTGTCGCCTTGACCAGTAGCTGCAGGTAGGCGGGGCAATGCGCGACATCGTCGATCACGCCGCTGAGTTCTCGCTCGCTCACCCCGTCCGGCGAGGCGCTGATCGCATAGGTGGCTAAGCGCCGGCTGAAAGGTAGGCGCAAGACGCGCGGGCCGAACGCCCACGCGAGGATAAACAGCGGCATGCCGAGGATGAACTTGGCGATCACCTCGAACTTTGCCGGACTCCATCGGGTCCAGCCCCCGGCCGGTGCGATCCCCATCACGCTGCGCGCGCGCCCGCGCCGCTCCAGCTCGAAGGCGACCCAACCGCCCAGCGAGTTACCGACGATATGCGCGGTATCCCAGCCCAATTCGTCCATCTGGCGTTCGACGTGATCGGCCAACACCGCCGAGGACATGAGCCACGTGCCCGCCGGCGGCCCGCCGTTGTGGCCGGCCATCGTTGGCGCAAACACCTCGTAGCGACCGGTGTCGGCTAACTGCCTGGCCACCTCCTCCCAGACCGCCTGCGACAGCAGGAAGGGATGCAACAGCAGCACCGGCTCTCCCGAGCCGAGGTGGATCGGCGGGCGACGTGTCATGCTCCCGACATTACCCGGTACCGCCGGTACCGAAACAACGTGCCGAACGGTGCCAGCTCGCTGCATGAAAAGATCGGGGCACCATGAGCACCCCTACCGGATCCGGCCGGATTTTCTCCGGCGTCCAGCCCACCTCCGATTCGCTTCACCTCGGTAATGCGCTGGGGGCCATCGCGCAGTGGGTCGGGCTGCAGGACGACCATGACGCGTTCTTCTGCGTGGTCGACCTGCACGCCATCACCGTCGCTCAGGAGCCCGAGGCGCTGCGACGCCGGACCCTGGTTACCGCCGCGCAATACCTGGCGTTGGGTATCGACCCGTCCCGCAGCACCGTCTTCGTGCAAAGCCACGTGGCCGCGCATACGCAGTTGGCGTGGGTGCTGGGTTGCTTCACCGGCTTCGGGCAGGCCTCGCGGATGACTCAGTTCAAGGACAAGTCGACACGCCAGGGCAGCGACGCGACCACCGTGGGTCTGTTCACCTACCCGGTGCTGCAGGCCGCCGACGTGTTGGCCTACGACAGCGATCTGGTGCCGGTGGGTGAGGACCAGCGCCAGCACCTCGAGTTGGCGCGCGACGTCGCGCAGCGGTTCAATAGCCGCTTCCCGGCCACGTTTGTGGTTCCCGATGTGCTCATTCCCAAGGCCACTGCCAAGATCTACGACCTCGCGGATCCGACATCGAAGATGAGCAAGTCGGCGGCGTCGGATGCCGGGTTGATCAACCTGCTCGACGATCCGGCGTTGTCCGCCAAGAAGATTCGCTCTGCCGTGACCGACAGTGAACGGGAGATCCGTTACGACCCGGACGCCAAGGCGGGAGTGTCGAACCTGCTGACCATTCAGTCGGCGGTCACCGGAGTGCAGATCGGCACCCTGGTCGACGGTTACGCCGGACGGGGTTACGGCGACCTGAAAAAGGACACCGCCGAGGCCGTCGTCGAGTTCGTCAGCCCGATCAAGGCCCGGGTCGACGAATTGATGGCCGAGGAAACCGAATTGGTGGCGGTGCTCGCGGCCGGAGCGCAGCGCGCCCACGAGGTGGCCAGCAAAACCGTTCAGCGGGTCTACGATCGGTTAGGTTTCCTTCCGCAACGGGAATAGGTTTGACCATGGGCGAGCCGGGCAAAGCGGGGATACTCGATCGGTTGCGGGCCCGGTTCGGGTGGTTCGACCACATCATGCGTGCCTACCAGCGCTTCGACGATCGCAACGGCGGCTTTTTCGCGGCCGGGCTGACGTACTACACGATTCTCGCGCTATTCCCGTTGCTGATGGTCGGTTTCGCGGTGGTCGGGTTCGCGTTGTCGCGCCGGCCCGAGCTGCTGAATGAGATCGACAACCACATCCGGGCCGAGGTGCCCAGCCAATTCGGGCAGCAGCTGATCGAATTGATGGACTCGGCGATCCGGGCGCGGACATCCATCGGTGTCATCGGCCTGGCGACCGCGGCGTGGGCGGGTTTGGGCTGGATGTCTCACCTTCGGGCGGCGTTGACCGAGATGTGGTGGGATCAGCCCATCGACTCGAACGGCTATGTGCGTGGCAAGCTGTCCGACTTGCTGGCGATCCTGGGCACGTTCGCGGTGCTGCTGGCGACCCTAGCCCTGAGCGCGCTGGGTCACGCCGGGCCGATGGCTGCGGTGCTGAAATGGCTTGGAATACCGAACTATTCGGTGTTCAGCGTGATCATTCAGATCGTTTCGATCTTGGTGTCGCTGCTGGTGTCTTGGTTGCTGTTCACCTGGATGATCGCCCGGCTGCCGCGAAAGTCGGTCAATCTCGTCGCATCCATGTGGGCCGGGTTGATCGCCGCGGTCGGCTTCGAACTGTTCAAGCAGGTCGGATCGATCTATCTGCAGAAGGTCCTGGGCAGCCCGGCCGGCGCCGCCTTCGGTCCGGTATTGGGCTTGATGGTGTTCGCCTACATCACCGCCTATCTCGTGCTGTTCTCCGCCGCGTGGGCGGCCACCGCATCGCAAGATCCGGCGGCCGTACCCGTCGAACCCCCGGCGCCGGTGATCATCTCCCCGCGGGTGGTGGATGAGGGCTTGAGCCTGCGCCAGGCGCTGACGGCGATGGCCGTGGGAGCCTTTGGTGCACTGACTTTTTCGCGGTTGACGCACTGGCGGCGTTAGGCCAGACCCGTCAATCGGGTTCGTCGTCTTCGGGTGCCAGGAGCTTCTCGGGATGGTGATAGGTGTTGGTGCGGGGTTGGCCGTGGTCGAGGTGTGGTAGTGGTAGCCATTCGGTGTCGCCTTTGGCGTTTTTGCGGGTGGTCCAGCCTTTTTCGGCGAGGCGGTTGTCGGGCGCAGGCCAGGGTGAGGTCGTTGATGTCGGTGCGGAAGGTGTTGGTCCAGCCTTTGACGTGGTGGACTTGGCTGTTGTAGGCCGGTGCGTCGCAGCCGGGTTTGGTGCAGCCGGCGTCTTTGGCGCAGAGCATGATTCGTTGTGCGGGGGAGGCCAGGCGTTTGGTGTGATATAGCGCCAGCGGCTTGGCGCCCTCGAAGATCGCCAGGTAGTGGTGGGCGTGGCTGGCCAAGCGGATAACGTCGGACATCGGTACCAGGCTGCCGCCGCCGGTGCGGGCTTTGCCGGTGGCGGCTTCGAGGTCCTTGAGGGTGGTGGTCACGATGATCGACACCGGCAGCCCGTGGTGTTGACCCAACTGTTCTGACGCCAAAAGGCCTCGCAGTCCGGCGAGGAATCCATCATGGTTGCGCTGTGCTTTCGAGCGGTGATCGCGTCGCACCGCGTCTTCATCGGGCACCTCGTCAACGACGGGCGTTTCGTCGTCGGGGTTGCATGCCCCGGGGGCGGCCAGTTTGGCCAGCACCGCTTCGATGGTGAGTCGCAGCTCAGGGGTGAGGAGGCCGTTGATGCGCGTCATGCCGTCGGATTCAGGTTTGCCGACCACGATGCCGCGTTTCCGGGTCCGCTCGGCGTCGCTGAATTCGCCGTCGGGGTGCAGCCAGTCCATGAGTTGGCCGGCGTGTTGGGCGAGTTCGTCGGGGCGGTACTGGCTTGCCTTGTCGGCGAGCACGAGTTCGGCGGCGTCACGGGTGCCCAGGTCGACCTCGGCGGGCAGGTGGTCAAAGAAGTGGCGGATCTCTTTGACGGGCCCGTCGCCGATGAGGCCGTCGCGTTGCGCGGCGGCGGTATGGGGGAGCAGCGGTGGTAGTGGTTCTCCGGTCAAGGCGCGGCGTGGGCCGAGGTCTTGGGCGTCGGCGATGCGGCGGCTGGCTTCGGGTTTGGTGATGCGCAGTCGGTCGGCCAGCGCCGAGCGCAGGGCGCCGCCCAGCTCTTCGTCGCCGGCCTGTTCGTCGAGTTGGTTGATCAACGCATGCTGCGGTGCCCGCAGCCGACGTGCTACCCGCTCCAGGCGCTCCAAGGCGCACAACCGTTCCGGGGTGGTGAACGCATCAAACGTCAACTCACACAAGCGGTCGCAGTCGACATCGAGCGCGTCGAAGCTTCGACGATCTCCTCGCGACTGCTGCAACCCATGCCCAAATTCTAGTAAGGCCCACCGACAAGAAAAGCCGAAGCGCCACAAGGGATTTAAAGAAATTTCGAGGGAACCGATTAGCCCGGCGCAACGTCTAAGCCTTTGGGCGCGGCAATCGCCGCGCGTGGCTGGGCTGGTTTACGTGAAGCTGCCGTGCACCATGACGGCGCTCACTCGAAGATCACGATCGAGCACAACCAGATTGGCGTCATAGCCGGGCCGCAGCTCACCCACACGGTCGAGCCCAAGAGCTCGGGCGGGTGTCAAAGAGGTCATCTGCACCGCGGCGGCCAGCGCGGCATCCGAGCCGGGCTCGGCGACCTCACGGAAGAGCGCATCCATGGTGGCGGTGCTGCCAGCGATCGTCGACGTTCCGTGTACCCGCGCCACGCCCGACGCGACGTCGATCGCGACCGTGCCGAGCCGAAACATACCGTCGTCGCACCCGGCCGCGGCAATCGCGTCGCTCACCAGAGCAACCCGGTCAGGACCCGCGGCCTCGATCACCGCGCGCACCACGGCGGGGTGCACATGCGCGCCGTCGGCGATCAGTTCGACGGTAACCCGCGGGTCACCCAGCAACGCCAGCACCGGCCCGGGCTCGCGATGGTGCAGCGGTGGCATGGCGTTGAACAGATGCGTGCCGACGGTCGCGCCCAGGTCGACCGCATGACGAACCTGATCGTATGTTGCGTCGGTATGGCCCACGGCGACAACAACTCCCGCCTCGAGAAAGCGCCGGATCGCCCACTCGCTGCCCGGTCGCTCGGGAGCCAGGGTGACCATCCGGATGGCGTCGTCGCCTGCGGCGAGCACGGCGTCGATCTCGGCGGGCTCCGGGTCTCGCATCAGCCGGGAGTCGTGTGCGCCGCAGCGCCCCGGGCTCAGCCACGGCCCTTCCAGATGGATGCCGGCGACGATGCCCTGTCGGGTCGCATCGGCCAGCGAAAGCACACCGGCAATCAGCTCCGCCGGCGCGGCGGTAACCAGACTGGCCAGCGTGGTGGTCGTGCCGTGTCGCAGGTGGAACTCCGCGGCCGCCGCGATCCCGTGTCCATCGGTGTAGGAGGCACCGCCACCGCCGTGCACATGCATGTCGATAAACCCGGGCACCGCAACGGAATCGGTGAATTCGACGTCGGCGACGCGAGGCGGCGAGCCAGCCCCGCAGCCTGCGATCTGCCGACCGGAAATCTCCAGCCACCCCGGCCGGCAGAGCTGGCCTTCCAGGACCACGGTCCCCGCGCTGATTAGGGCCATCGGCCATCGTTCTCCCAGAAATGGCGGATCTCCTCGAGTTCGCGGCCCTTGGTCTCCGGCGCATACCGGTAGACCACACCGAAGGCGACGAGCGCGACAACCCCGAATACCGCGAAAGCTCCTGCGCCGTGCAGCGCATGCAGCATCGTCAGGAAACCGGCGGCGATGATCGCGTTGGCGGTCAGGGTGAAGGTCAGCATCGTGCTCGATCCCGTCGAGCGCAGGTGGGTGGGGAAAGCCTCGCCGGCGTACACCCACAGCAGCGAGCCAAAGCCCAAGTTGAAACCGGCGATAAAGACCACTACGCCCACCACCCCGAATATCAGGGCGAGTCCATGAGTAAAGACGGCGATCAGCAGCGCGTCGGCCACGATCATCAGGGCAATGCCGGACAACAGGATTGGGCGGCGGCCCAGCCGGTCGACCAGAAAAATCGCGGCGCTCACCGCCGCCAACGCGGCGATCTGCACGATCGCCGGCAGCCCCAGCAGCGCGAAATCGCCAGTGAAGCCCATGCTTTCGAACAACCTGGGGCTGTAGTAGATGATCGCGTTGATGCCCGAGATCTGAGCAAGTACGCCGAGCGTGATCACGAAAACGGTGGCCCGCAGATAGGGTCGCCGCAGCATCTCGGACAGCGCGCTTGTGGCAGGGCCTTTGGCGGCGTTGAGGGCGCCAAGGATTTCGGCCAGCTCCTGGTCGACGTCTGCCTCGGGCTGCATCCGCAGCAGGGCCTCTCGGGCGTCGGGGACCCGGCCCTTGAGCACGTACCAGCGGGCGGTCTCGGGCATCCGAATCAACAACGGCAACAACATTGCGGCGAGGATGGCGGCCAGCCCGAAGATCCATCGCCAGCTGTGCGTGTCGGCAAGCAGATAACCCGCCAGGTAGCCGAGGATGATGCCGACGACGATCGCGAGTTGGTAGGCGGTCGCCAACGATCCGCGCATCGCGGCCGGCGCCAATTCCGCGACATACACCGGGATAACTACCACCGAGACGCCGACGGCCACACCGATCAATAGCCGGGCCGTCAGCAGCATCGGCATCGAGACCGAGAACGCGTCCAGCAGAGCGAACGCCGCATAGCCGACGGCAAGCAGCACCGTCGACTTCTTTCGCCCGATGGCGTCGGCGAGCATGCCGCCGACGAATGCCCCACCGATCTGGCCGAGCACCGCCATCGTCGCCAGCAGCTCTTGCTGCCCAATCGTCAGGTGGAACTGGTCGGTGATGAACAGCAGTGCGCCGGCTATGCAGGACAGGTCGTAACCGTAGAGGAGCCCGACGCTGGCCCCGATCAACGCCGGGAGCCCGGCCAGCAGCCCGCGCCGCGCCGCGCCGGTCAGTTGGGCCGTACCCGGTCGCGCAGGACGGCGATGACGCGTGCGGGGTCCTCGGGAGTGATGCACGGCTTGATCCAGCGGCCCAGCTCGAGGATCAGCAGGGTCTGTTTGGTTGCGCGGTGCACATCCCGCGGGAGCCGGTAACGCGATACGCGACGCGTGAAGGACGCCCAGCCCACCGGCTTAGCCCTGATGCCCCGAATCTTGTTGTAGGCGACTCGTTTTGGTGCGGAAAGGAGGAAATAGTAGCGCCGGATGGTGATACCGTCCTCATCGAGCACCAGGCCGGCATCCTCGTACAGGGCTTCGGTCACGTCGATACCGTGTCACAGCCAGACTAAGGCGGTCAATGATCCTTAGTTCTGCGGGCGACGGTTCATCGAGCGCGCGACCATGATCAGCGCGAACACGATGATGGTGCCGGCCACCGCGACACCAATCCGCACCGGCAATGCCTCTGCCGAGGACATCAGCCCGGCGGCGTCCACGTTGACTTGCCGGGCCGCGGAATCGGTTGGCTTGGGCCGCAACGAAGGATCGGGTTCGATCAGCGTCCCGACCTGGGTGCCCTGGGGAGTGCCGAAGCCGTAGTCCAGGAGGTGTGCCGCCTGTTCCCAGGGCGCGATCGGCTGCCGGGTGCCGTGCAGCAGCACCGCCATCAGCCGCCGCCCGTTGTGGTTGGCGGCGCCCACGAACGTCTGACCGGCGTCATCGGTGTAACCGGTCTTGCCACCCAGCGCGCCCGGATAGTTGTAGAGCAGCTTGTTGTCGTTTTCCAGCTGGTAGCCGGGATGGTCGCCGTGTCCGGGGAAGTCGAAGTCGCGGGTCGCAACGATGTCGGCAAAGGTGGGGTTCTGCCACGCGTAGCGGTAGAACAGGCCGAGGTCGTAGGCCGACGTACTCATGCCGGGCCCGTCGAGTCCCGACGGCGTCGCCACCCGGGTATCCCGGCCGCCGAGCTTGGCGGCCAGCACGTTGATCTTCTCCAATGCCTGTTCCACCCCGCCGAGTTGCATGGCCAACGCGTGCGCGGCGTCATTGCCGGAGTGCATCAGCAGCCCGTGCAGCAGCTGATTGACCGTGTACGTGCCGCCGTCGTCGACGCCCACTTTGGTGCCTTCGGCGGCCGCGTCGTCGGGGGTCCCGACGACGGACTTGTTCAGCGGCAGCGCATTGAGGGAGGCCATGGCGACCAGCACCTTGATGACGCTGGCGGGGCGGTGCCGGCCGTGCGGGTCGCGCGCGGCGATGACCGCGCCGCTATCGAGATCCGCGACCAGCCAGGCCTCGGCGGAGACGTCGCCGGGCGGCGGTGCCGTGTTGGGTGCGGTGATTATGTCGCAGCTACTCAACGCCTCGCCGCCCTCCGGCTTCGGCGGTACGGGTAGCGGCAGGGGCGGGTCGCCGGCCGTCGGGACCTCCGAGGAGTCCACGGCCTTCGGCGTGGACGTCTTGTACGGGCAAGGCGGCGGCCCGGCATTGGGTCCCGGGCTGGGCTCGGCCCGGGCGGCGGCCAGGCCGGGCCCAGCGGCCAGCAAAACCGCAGCGACCAGGCATGATGCGGAACGTATGAAGCTCATTGTCTGTGCAGATTAGGCGATCGGGGACCTGATTGCCGGGTGGCGCGCTGTGACAGCTGAGGCGGATGTTGTCACACGGGCGGCCCCGGCGCGCCCCGCGCGGGAAAGTCGGGCAGAGTACAACCGTGCGATCGGTCAAGGCCCTGCTCAAGCAGGTGGAGAAGGCGACCCAGGTTCGGCCCCGCGGACTCGATGAGGTGCTGGCCGAGCTGACGCAGCATCGCGACGCGACGTCCGACCCGGATCTGCGTGCGGCGCTCGACCGGCTGTGCGAGGTGGTGGCGCGGTTCGTGCGGAATCCGGTTCCGGGGCACAACGGCGATCTTCTGGTGGCCAGCCACGCGGTCAAACGGCAACTCGGGGCCGAGCCGCGCGCAAGCAAGTGGCGCTTCTGGGCCTAGGCGTCTGGCTTCGGCTCGCCGACCGTGGGCGCTATGGATGAAAATTCATCGAAATGTGTGCATAGCCCCCACGCTCGACGCCCACTGAAGGGAGGTCTACAGCGAGGTGGCTGCCAGGTCCACGTAGGCGACGGCCGGAAAGTTGATCGTGCCCATCCACAGCTTGCCGGCCGCCTCGACCACACCGGTGACGGCACCGAAGTCAGGGTGCTGGGTGCGCACGCCCGCGACGGCCGCACCGCTGTCCGGATCGAACGCGACTGCCCACACCTCAGGCTTGATCTGCGGCTGCAGTCGCTCGGGCAGTCGCCACACCACCTTGCGGATGATCGGGGCCCGCGGGAACAGCGATTCGAGCGCCGGGTTCGCTTCTGCAACCAGCGCGGCCCAGATTCGGCCGTCGGCACCGGTGGACAGGTTGTCGGGCATTCCGGGCAGATTCACCGCCAACGGTGTCACCGATCCGGCCTGCGGCCCGGTCAGCCAGTACTTCGACAGCCGGCGCGCCTGGGTCTCGGCGAACACCAACGCCGACCCGTCGGCGGTCAGCGTCACGCCGTTGCCGAAGTACAGTCCATCGGCCAGCGTGGTGACGACGCCGTCTGTGCCGAGCCGGTACAAGCCGCCGGTGCCGCGTGCCTCCACGATCGGGGCGGTGAAGTCCTCGAAATGAAAGTCCTTCGTCGATTCGGTGAAATAGATTGTGCCATCGGCTGTTTCGGTGACATTCGAGCAGAACTTGAATCGTCTGCCGCCGACTGAGTCGGCGAGCACGTCCAGTGTGCCGCTGGCCGGGTCCAGTGCGAGCAATCCGCGATGGCTGTCGCAGACCAGGACTCGGCCATCGCGTGCGACATGCAGACCGAGTGGTCGTCCGCCCGTGTCGGCAATAACTTTGGGGACTGTCGGCGTGCCACCGTCGGTGCGAAGCCGCACGATGCGCCCGTCCTCCAGACCCGTCCACAGCTGGCCGGCCGAGTCGACGACGACATCCTCGGGCCCGTTCCCGGGCAGCGGAACGACGGTGACGCTCGCTGCGGGCATGTCCGGCAGCGGGTCCACCCGTGGCGGCTGCCACCGGACCGGATTGATACGTGGTTTGCGCGCCATCCCAGGGACTTTAGAGGCGCCGAGCTTCCTCGGTAAGCACCCCGCGCACTATCGACTCGATGGCGTCGAACTCGGCGTGCCCGCTGATCAGCGGCGGGGCCAATTGGATGACGGAATCGCCGCGATCGTCGGTGCGGCAATACAGCCCGGCCTCGAACAGTCCCGACGACACCCGGCCCAGTAGCGCGCGACGTTCGTCGTCGGTGAAGGTCTGTTTGGTCGCCTGGTCCTTGACCAGTTCGATGCCGAAGAAATAACCCTCGCCGCGGACGTCGCCGACGATGGGCAGGTCATACAGCTTCTCCAGGGTGGCGCGCAGCGCCGGCGACTGCTGTCGAACACGGTCGTTGAGGCCTTCGCGTTCGAAGATGTCCAGGTTGGCCAGTGCGACGGCCGTCGAGACCGGGTGACCCCCGAAGGTGTAGCCGTGCGGGAACATCGTGTCGCTGTCGTAGAACGCCTGGAACAACCGGTCGCTGGCGATCATCGCGCCCAACGGCGAATACCCCGACGTCAGGCCTTTGGCGCAGGTGATCATGTCGGGCACGTAGCCGAAGTCGTCACAGGCGAACATCGACCCGATGCGGCCGAAGGCGCAGATCACCTCGTCGGAGACCAGCAGCACGTCGTATTCGTCGCAGATCTCGCGGACCCGTTCGAAGTAGCCGGGCGGCGGCGGGATGGATCCGCCCGCGTTCTGCACCGGTTCCAGGAACACCGCGGCGACGGTGTCGGGGCCTTCGAATTCGATCGCCTCGGCGATGCGGTCGGCGGCCCATTGCCCGAAGGCCTTGAGGTCGCCGCCATATGGCTCGGGCGCGCGATAGAAGTTCGTGTTGGGCACGCGGAAGCCGCCGGGTGTCACGGGTTCGAACGGGGCCTTGTACTTCGGCAGGCCGGTGATCGCCAGCGCGCCCTGGGTGGTGCCGTGGTAGGCGACCGCGCGCGAAATCACCTTGTGCTTACCGGGTTTGCCGATGAGCTTGAAGTACTGCTTGGCCACCTTCCATGCGGTTTCGACGGCCTCGGTGCCGCCGGTGGTGAAGAACACCCGGTTCAGGTCGCCAGGGGCGTAGCGGGCGAGGCGCTCCGACAGCTCGATCGCGGTCGGGGTGACGTACCCCCAGAGTGGGAAGAACGCCAGCGTTTCGGCCTGCCGTGCGGCGGCCGCGGCGAGATCGGCGCGGCCGTGACCGACCTGCACCGTGAACAGCCCCGACAACCCGTCCAGGTAGCTTTTGCCGCGGTCGTCGTAAATGGTCACTCCCTCGCCGCGAACGATGACGGGAGGTGTGAACCCCGGGCCCTGCCGGGCGAAATGCAACCACAGATTTCTAGTCATGGTGTCCGTGAGCGTAACGCTCATGCTGATGGCCCGGCTCCTCACTCGCGCCGTTCCGGCGCTCGCCTTCGCCGGGCTAGGGTTGTCGGTATGACCTCCACCCAGGTCAGCGAATTTGAAGCCCTGCGGCCGCATCTGATGGCGGTTGCTTACCGGGTGACCGGGACCGTGGCCGACGCCGAGGACATCGTCCAGGAAGCGTGGCTGCGCTGGGACGCGCAGGAGCGCTCCGCCATCCACGACTTGCGCGCGTGGCTGACCACCGTCGTCAGCCGCCTCGGCCTGGACCGGCTGCGCTCGGCGGCGCACCGACGCGAGGCGTACACGGGCAACTGGCTGCCCGAACCGGTGGTCACCGGCTTCGATGACGCTGATCCACTGTCCGCCGTGGTGGCCCGCGAGGACGCCCGGTTCGCGGCGATGGTGGTGCTGGAGCGGCTCAGCCCCGATCAGCGCGTCGCGTTCGTGCTGCACGACGGCTTCGCGGTGCCGTTCGCTGAAGTGGCCGACGTGCTGGGCACCAACGAGGCCGCCGCCCGGCAGCTGGCATCGCGGGCTCGCAAGGCCATCTCGGCGGAGCCCGCACCCAAGCAGGATCCCAGCCACAACGAGGTCGTCGGCAAGCTGATGGCCGCGATGGCCGAAGGCGACCTGGAGGCCGTCGTGGCGCTGCTGCACCCCGACGTCACCCTCACCGGCGATGCAAATGGCAAGGCGTCCACGGCGATTCACATCATCCGTGGGGCGGACAAGGTGGCCCGGTTCATGTTCGGGCTGGCCCGCCGCTACGGTCCGGCGTTCTTCACCGCGAATCAACTGGCGTTGATCAACGGCGAGCTGGGCGCCTACACGGCGGGCGGCCCGGGCAGTGATGGGCACTGGGACATGTCGCCGCGGATCACCGCCATGACGGTGCGCGACGGAAAGGTCTGCGCCATATGGGATATCGCCAACCCGGACAAGTTCACCGGGTCTCCGCTGCGAGCCCACGGGATGCGGCATGCGTCACCGGAATTGAAACCCTGCTCAGTGATGCCCAGCGTCGCGTTCACTCGCGCCCGCATGTTTTCCAACCCGATTTGATAGGTCAGTTCGATCACCCCGGCATCGCCGAACCGGGCCCGCAGATCGGCGACTTGCTCGTCGGTGACAGTGTGCGGATCGGTCGTGATCGCATCGGCGTAGGCGATGGCGGCGCGCTCGTCGTCGGTGTAGGCAGGTGAGGTGGCGTAGCTGTCGATCTCCTTCAGGCGCTCCACGTCGAGGCCGTCCAAGCGCTGCAGCATGGATCCGAAATCGACGCACCAAGAGCAGCCGATCTTGCGCGCGGTCCAGAGCACCGCCAGCTCACGCACGCTGGCCGGCACTGTCTGCGATGCGCGCTGCACCATGGTTTCGTGCATCGCGCTGGCGATCAGCAGGCGCCGGTGATGAGCGACGACGGCGAACGGTTCGGGGACCTCGCCGTAGCGGCGCTTGGCGACCCGGTACATGGCGCGCGTCATCAGCCCGGCGCGTTTCGGGGGTAGGGGTTCGATGCGGGTTTTCGTTGTCATGCCCTCTAGACGATGCGGATCCACGGAGTGTGACAGCCAAACCGCCCAACCTGAACCAGACAGATTGATAGCATCCATGCACCACTTCGTGTGCTCAAAGGAGGCTTGCGGTGGACGGGGTGGACGGCTCGGAAGGCGAGACCTTCGGGCGCTATCAGCTGCTCGAGGTGCTGCGATCCGGCAGCACCGGAACGGTATACAAGGCCCACGACACGATGATGAGCCGCGACGTGGCCGTCAAGGTGCTCTTGCCGGAGCTGGTTGCCGAGCCGGGCTATCAGGAGCGGTTCCGGCGCGAGGTCTCTATCGCGGCCCGGCTCAACGACCCGAACATCATCCCGATCTATGACGCCGGCGAGATCGACGGGCGGCTCTATCTGGTGATGCCAGCCGTCGTCGACGGCATCACGGTGAAAGATCTGCTCGGCCGGGACGGACCGATGCACCCGTCGGTGGCGGCCCGGGTGATCGTGCAGGCCGCCTCAGGGCTGGAAGCCGCCCACGTGGCCGGGCTGGTGCACGGCGATGTGAAGGCCTCGAACTTGTTGGTAGGCGGCGCATTCGTGTACCTGATTGATTTCGGAGTCGCACCAACCTTCAGCGATAGCGCCGATGCCCGCACCGACATCTACGGTCTGACCACCGTGCTCTACGAGTGTCTGACGGGTCACCCCGCCGTTGTGGGCGAGGACGGCTCGCCCAAACCCACCGATATCGACCCGGCGATTCCGGTGGGATTCGACGAGGTGATCGCTCGCGGTATGGCCGAAAACCCCGATGACCGCTATCAAACGGCGCGCGAGTTGTCCGCCGCCGCGCATAACGCACTGACCGCCGTCGCTGCGCCCGCCCCCGGGGCGGTGTCGACAACTGAAGTGGAGTTCGGTCGCTACCGGCTTTTCGACAAGCTCGGCCAGGGCAGCATGGGCGCGGTGTATCGGGCCCACGACACCGCGCTGGACCGGGATGTGGCCGTCAAGTTGCTGCAGCCGGAACTGGCTGCCGAGCCGGGCTTTCAGGAGCGATTCCGCCGCGAGGCCTACGGGGCGGGCCGGCTGGCCAACCCGAACATCATCCCGATCTACGAGACGGGTGAGATCGACGGGCGCCTCTATTTCGTGATGCCGATCGTCGACGGTGTCGATCTGAACAAGGTGCTCAAACGCGACGGACCGATGAGCCCGCAGAAAGCCGTGCGGGTGGTCGAACAGGTTGCGGCGGCACTGGATGCGGCGCACAAGTCCGGCCTGGTGCACCGCGATGTGAAGCCGTCGAACTTGCTGATGGTGGGCGAAGATTTCGTCTATCTGATTGATTTCGGGCTCGTTCACGAGGCCGATGCCGGTCGCCTGACGCTCACCAACGTTGCCCCAGGCAGTCCGGCCTACATGGCCCCCGAGCGGTTCGGCTCCGGAAAGAACGTCGACGCTCGTGCCGACGTGTACTCGCTCGCCTGTGTGCTCTACGAGTGCCTCACCGGGCGGTTGCCGTTCAGCGGTGGCGGTGTGGAGGGATTGGCCGCCGCCCATCGCGGGGACGAGCCGCCCAAACCCAGCAGCTCCAACCCCGCGATTCCCGTCGCGTTCGACGCCGTGATCGCGCGGGGCATGGCGAAGGAACCGGAGGATCGCTTCCAGTCGGCACACGAACTGGCCGTGGCCGCCCGCGCTGCCCTCACCGACGTCTCCGGCGGGTCCGCTCAGGCTGCGCCGCCAACCGTCGCCCGCGATGCCGCCGTCTGGGGGGCGGACACCGAACCAGCGACCCCGTCCTCACCACGCAGCCCGCGAAAAAGACTTGGCCGCGGTGTTCTGATGGCCGCCGCGCTGGTGGTGGTCGCGGTCATCGCGGTTGGCGCGTTCTTGCGGATCACGCACCAATTCCCGTTCCATTCGGCGAAACCGAAGGATCAGGTCGTGCTGGCGTTTACCGGTCTGGACAACCCCGAAGAGATCGCGGTCGATGCGAAGAGCGACGTCTACGTCACCGACAGCGGCAACAACCGGGTGCTGGAACTGGCCGCGGGCTCGACCAACCAGGTCGTGATACCGCTGGCCGGCCTCGACCGTCCCGCCGATATAGCGGTCGACGATGCCGGTGACTTAGAGGTCACCGAGCCCGCTCGTCACCGGGTGGTGGAGCTGACGGCCGGGTCGACCAATGCGACCGTGCTGCCGTTCACCGATCTCGGCGAACCCACGGGTGTGGCGATCGATCGGCACGATCCCGGCAGCGAACGCGCCGTCGTTGTCACCGACTCCGCGCGCAACCGGGTGGTGGAGCTGCTCGCGCATTCGACCGAGCAGACGGAGCTGCCGTTCATCGGCCTAGCGGGCCCCTCGGCAGTGACGGCGGGTCGCGACGGCGCCCTCTTCGTCATCGATCGGGACAACGAACGGGTGCTGAAACTGCCGTGGACGGGGACAGTTCCGACCGTGCTGCCCTTTGTAGTCGGGCATCCGGAGGATGTCGCCGTCGACACCAGCGGAGACGTGTACGTGACCGACAGCGGTGATAATCGGGTCATGGAGTTTGTCAAAGCCTCCCACACGTCAAAAATACTGCCGTTCAACGGACTTAATCATCCCCAGGGCATCAGCGTCGACACCGCCGGTAATGTCTACGTCGTCGACACGGGCAACAATCGGGTGCTGAAGCTGCCGGCCGGTTAGCGCGAGCAGACGCTAAAGCGCCCAAATATTCGGCGTGTCGGGCTCTTTTGCGTCTGCTCGGCAAACTAACGCGAGAACAACAGGGCGCGCTTGACTTCCTGGATCGCCTTGGTCACTTCGATGCCGCGCGGGCAGGATTCGGTGCAGTTGAACGTGGTTCGGCACCGCCACACCCCGTCGACCTCGTTGAGGATGTCGAGGCGCTCGGCGGCGGCCTCGTCACGGCTGTCGAAGATGAAGCGGTGTGCGTTCACGATCGCCGCGGGACCGTAGTACTGGCCCTCGTGCCAGAACACCGGGCAACTGGTGGTGCAGCACGCGCACAGGATGCACTTGGTGGTGTCGTCGTAACGGGCGCGGTCGGTCGGGCTCTGAATCCGTTCTCGGGTAGGCGGATTGCCGGTGGTGATCAGGTACGGCTTGATCGCGCGGTAGGCGTCGAAGAACGGCTCCATGTCGACCACCAGGTCCTTCTCCACCGGCAGCCCGCGGATCGGTTCGACGGCGATGGTCAGCGGCTTGCCGGGCTTGGGCTTTTCCGGCAGCATGTCGCGCATCAGCACCTTGCAGGCCAGCCGGTTGACGCCGTTGATGCGCATCGCGTCCGACCCGCACACCCCGTGCGCACAGGAGCGCCGGAAGGTCAACGTGCCGTCGAGGTAGCCCTTGATGTAGATCAGCAGGTTGAGCAGCCGATCACTCGGCAGACACGGCACCCGAAAGCTTTGCCAGCCACCGGTTTCCGCGTACGCTTCGGGTTGGTCCGGGTTGAATCGGGCGATCTTCACCGTCACCATCACCGCGCCCTCGGGGACCGGCGGCAGGGGAGGCTCTAAAGTCTCGACCTCTGGTTCGGCAGACTCAGCACTCATCAGTACTTCCGTTCCTTGGGTTCGTAGCGGGTCTGCACGACGGGTTTGAAGTCCAGCGCGATGTCGCTGAGCAACTCGGCGCCCTGCTTGTAGGCCATGGTGTGGCGCATGAAGTTGACGTCGTCTCGGTTCGGATAGTCTTCGCGCGCATGCCCGCCGCGGGATTCCTTGCGATTCAACGCGCCGACCACGGTGACTTCGGCCAGCTCCAGCAGAAAGCCCAGCTCGATCGCCTCCAGTAAGTCGCTGTTGTAACGTTTTCCTTTGTCGTGCACAGTGATTCGGGAGTACCGCTCCTTGAGCGCGTGGATGTCGGTGAGGGCCTGCTTCAACGTCTCCTCTGTGCGGAATACGGCGGCGTTGTTGTCCATCGACTGCTGCAGGGCGCCCCGGATGTCGGCGACGCGTTCGTTACCGTGCTCGGAAACGATGTCGGCGACCCAGCCGACGACCATCGCCTCCGGTTCCGGCGGCATGTCGACGAAGTCGTGGCCCCGCGCATACGCAGCCGCCGCGATGCCGGCCCGCCGGCCGAAGACGTTGATGTCCAGCAGCGAGTTGGTGCCCAGCCGATTGGCGCCGTGCACCGACACGCACGCGCACTCGCCGGCGGCATACAGGCCCGGCACGGTGGAAGTGTTGTCCCGCAACACTTTTCCGGTGACGGTGGTCGGGATGCCGCCCATCACGTAGTGACACGTCGGGTAGACCGGCACCAGCTCCTTGACCGGGTCCACGCCCAGGTAGGTACGGGCGAACTCGGTGATGTCGGGCAGCTTGGATTCCAGCACGTCCTCGCCGAGGTGACGCACGTCGATGTAGACGTAGTCCTTGTGCGGGCCGGCGCCGCGGCCCTCCAGGACTTCCAGGACCATCGAGCGGGCGACGATGTCGCGCGGTGCCAGGTCGACGATCGTCGGGGCGTAGCGCTCCATGAAACGTTCGCCCTCACCGTTGAGCAGCCGGCCGCCCTCGCCGCGCACGGCCTCGGAGATCAGGATGCCCAGGCCGGCCAGGCCGGTCGGGTGGAATTGGTGAAATTCCATGTCCTCCAAGGGAAGTCCCTTGCGGAACACGATGCCGATGCCGTCGCCGGTCAGCGTATGCGCGTTGGAGGTCGTCTTATACATCCGGCCCGATCCGCCGGTGGCGATGACCACGGCCTTGGCATGAAAGACGTGGATCTCTCCGGTCGCCAGCTCGTAGGCGACCACGCCGCTGGCGACCGGGCCGGTCGGGGTCTGCGTCAAAACCAGGTCGAGCGCGTAGAACTCGTTGAAGAACTGCACATCGTGGCGTACGCAGTTCTGGTAGAGCGTCTGCAGAATCATGTGGCCGGTGCGGTCGGCCGCGTAGCAGGCCCGGCGCACCGGCGCCTTGCCGTGGTCGCGGGTGTGCCCGCCGAAGCGGCGCTGGTCGATGCGGCCCTCGGGGGTGCGATTGAACGGCATCCCCATCTTCTCCAGGTCGAGCACCGCGTCGATGGCTTCCTTACACATGATCTCCACCGCGTCCTGGTCGGCGAGGTAATCGCCGCCCTTGACGGTGTCGAAGGTGTGCCATTCCCAGTTGTCGTCTTCGACGTTGGCCAATGCGGCGCACATGCCGCCCTGCGCGGCGCCGGTGTGGCTACGGGTCGGGTACAGCTTGGTCAGCACCGCGGTGCGAACGCGCGGACCCGCCTCCACCGCGGCCCGCATCCCGGCACCGCCCGCGCCGACGATCACCACGTCGTATCGGTGTTGCTGGATCACTGGTCAGCCTCCGATATTGGGGTCGAAAGTCAGCAGCACATAGGTGCCCAGCACCAACGTGAACCCCATCGACAACAGCAGCAGGCTGTTGAGCCAGAACCGGGTGCTGTCTTTGCGGCTGTAGTCGTCGATGATGGTGCGCAGGCCGTTGGCGCCGTGGATTTGGGCCAGCCACAACAGCGCCAGGTCCCAGAATTGCCAGAACGGCGACGCCCAGCGCTGGGCCACATAGTTGAAGTCGATGCGGTACACGCCGTTGTCCCACATCAGCATGATGAACATGTGCCCGACCGCCAGGACTAACAGGGCCACCCCGGAAAAGCGCATGAACAGCCAGGCGAACTTCTCGAAGTTGGGAATGCCGGCGCGCCGGCGCGGTGAGCGGGGATTGTCCAGGCTGGCGGGGCGGTCGTAGGAGCGTTGCCGGACCGGCGCCGTCTCGCCCCGGCCCAGTTGCAGGTCGGGGCTGCTCATCGGAGGTGGTCCCAGATGTGGATGCCGGTCACCACGCCGGCCGGAACCATGAGCAGCAGGAAGACGATGCCGACGATCAAGAACATCAGCCGCTGATACCGCGGGCCTTGCGACCAGAAGTCGATCAGGATGATGCGGATCCCGTTCAGCCCGTGGAAGAGCACGGCCGCGATCAGGCCGTATTCCATCAGGCCCACCAGCGGAGTCTTGTAGTCGCCCACCACCGCGTCGTAGGTTTGCGGGCTCACCCGCAGCATCGCGGCGTCGAGGACGTGGACGAACAGGAAGAAGAAGATCGTCGCGCCGCTGATGCGGTGCAGCACCCACGACCACATACCGGGGTCGCCGCGATACAGGGTGCGGGGTGGTCGTCGCTTGCGTGCGGGAGGAGAAGCAGGATCCACGGTTGTCGCCTGATTACTCACCAAGTCCTCACCGCCTTCGTGAATGCAAAAGCCGGGCATCCGAGCTTAACGTGACACGATTGCACGCGATACCAAGGAAAGGCGATCGGCAGCCGGTGTGTTGTACCCCGGGTTATGGTTGCGGAATGCCTGCTCAACGTGTCTGGGTGTAACCGATATGGCGCTTGATATCGATTGGGATGTACTGCGGGACAAGGCGATACGGGCCTCCGCCGGTGCGTACGCGAAGTACTCACGGTTTCGGGTGGGGGCGGCGGCCCTCGTCGACGACGGCCGGATAGTCACCGGATGCAATGTGGAGAATGTCTCATATGGCCTTGGTCTCTGTGCCGAGTGCGGTGTGGTGTCCGCGCTGTATGCGACCGGTGGCGGCCGGCTGGTGGCGCTGGCCTGCGTCGGCCCGGACGGCAATGCGCTGATGCCGTGTGGGCGGTGCCGCCAGGTGCTGTTGGAGCACGGCGGACCCGAACTGCTGATCGACCATCCGGCCGGGGCGCGCCGGCTTGAGGACCTGTTGCCCGACGCGTTCGGTCCCGAAGATCTGTCTCGGGAACCTTCTTGACCGACTTAGGTTTCGACGCGCCGACGGTGATCAGGACCAAGCGGGACGGCGGCCGGTTATCGGACGCCGCCATCGACTGGGTCATCGACGCCTACACCGACGGCCGGGTTGCCGAGGAACAGATGGCGGCGCTGTTGATGGCGATCTATTGGCGCGGCATGGATCGCGGTGAGATCGCCAGGTGGACAACCGCGATGCTGACATCGGGCGAGCAGATGAAGTTCCCGTTCGTCACCGTGGACAAGCATTCCACGGGCGGGGTAGGGGACAAGACCACGTTGGCGCTGATACCCATCGTCGCAGCCTGCGGCGCGGTGGTTCCCAAGGTGTCCGGTCGCGGGCTCGGCCATACCGGCGGGACACTGGACAAGCTGGAATCCATCGCGGGCTTCAGCGCCGAGCTGTCCCCGCAGCGCGTGCGTGAGCAACTGGGCGACGTGGGTGCGGCGATCTTCGCCGCGGGGCAGCTGGCACCCGCTGACAAGAAGTTGTACGCGCTACGCGACATCACCGCAACGGTGGAGTCGCTGCCGCTGATCGCCAGCTCGGTGATGAGCAAGAAGTTGGCGGAGGGCATCGGCGCGTTGGTGCTTGACGTCAAGGTCGGCTCCGGTGCCCTGCTGGAGTCCGAGGCGGCCAGTCGTGAACTCGCGCAGACCATGGTGGAGCTGGGCGCCGCGCACGGGCTGCCCACCCAGGCGTTCTTGACCGACATGAACAGCCCGCTGGGCGCGACCGTCGGAAATGCGCTCGAAGTCGCCGAGGCGATCGAAGTGCTGGCCGGTGGCGGGCCGCCGGACCTGGTGGAACTGACGTTGCGCCTGGCCGAAGGGATGCTCGAGCTGGCCGGCGTCCGGAGTCGCGATCCCGCTCAGACGCTACGGGACGGCACCGCGATGGACCGATTCCGCCGACTGGTCAGTGCACAGGGCGGCGACCTGTCGATTGCGTTGCCAGTCGGTGCATGCTCGGAGACCGTGATCGCCTACCGTAACGGGACGATGGCCGATATCGACGCGATGGCCGTGGGCCTGGCAGCGTGGCGGCTCGGCGCGGGCCGGTCCCGCCCGGGCGAGCAGGTGCAACCCGGTGCGGGCATCAGGATCCACCGGCGGGCCGGGGACGCGGTCGTCACCGGTCAGCCGGTGTTCACCCTGTACACCGACACCCCGGAGCGTTTCGAGCCCGCAATGGCCGAGCTGGACGGCGCCTGGGCCGTCGGCCAGAGCGCGCCGGTAGCGCGACCGCTCATCATCGATCGGATAACGCAATGACGCTCGACTTGGAGCAGATCAAACAGGCACCCAAGGCGCTGCTGCACGATCACCTCGACGGCGGGCTGCGGCCGGCCACCGTGCTCGACATCGCCGGCCAGCTCGGCTACGACGGGCTGCCCGCGACGGAGGCCGACGAGCTGGCAACCTGGTTTCGCACCCAATCGCACAGCGGGTCGCTGGAGCGCTACCTGGAGCCGTTCTCACACACCGTGGCGGTGATGCAGACGCCCGAGTCGCTCTACCGCGTCGCCTACGAATGCGTCGAAGACCTGGCCGCCGACGCGGTGGTGTACGCCGAGGTGCGGTTCGCGCCCGAGCTGCACATCAACCGCGGGATGTCCTTCGACGAGATCGTCGATTCCGTGCTGTTGGGTTTCGCGGCCGGTGAGCAGGCCTGCGCCGCCGCGGGCCGTCCCATCACGGTGCGCCTGTTGGTGACGGCAATGCGCCATGCCGCGGTATCTCGCGAGATCGCCGAGCTGGCAATCCGATTCAGAGACAAGGGAGTGGTCGGATTCGACATTGCCGGCGCCGAGGCCGGCAACCCGCCGACCCGGCATCTGGACGCCTTCGAATACATGCGAGACCACAACGCACGCTTCACAATTCATGCGGGCGAGGCTTTCGGTCTGCCTTCCATTCATGAAGCGATCGCGTTCTGTGGTGCCGATCGGCTGGGCCATGGGGTGCGGATCGTCGACGACATCGATGTGGTTCAGGGGGGCGCTATCCGGTTGGGCCAGCAGGCATCGATCTTGCGGGACAAGCGAATTCCGCTCGAACTGTGTCCCAGCTCGAACGTGCAGACCGGCGCGGTCAAAAGCATCGCCGAGCATCCGTTCGACCTGCTGGCCCGGGCGCGCTTCCGGGTGACCGTCAACACCGACAACCGCCTGATGAGCGACACCACGATGAGCGTGGAGATGCACCGTTTGGTGGAGGCGTTCGGCTACGGTTGGAGTGACCTGGAGCGGTTCACCATCAATGCGATGAAGTCGGCGTTCATTCCGTTCGACCAGCGGTTGGCGATCATCGACAACGTGATCAAGCCGCGATACGCGGTGCTGATCGGCTAGCCGTCCAGGCCGACGGCCTCAGCGATGCCAAGGGCACAGGTCGGTGATGGCGATCTGGACGACCTGCGTCGCCCGGGCGGGACCCAGGGACGGGTTGTCGCCCAAGAAATTGTTCGCCATCTCCTGTGGGCTGAGGCCGCCGTCCATCAGGCCGCACATATCCAAGGCCTGATCCACCGCCACCGTGTTGCCTCTGGAGTCCTTCAGGCCGGCCGCATTGATATCTGCCACGAACGCGCGAATCGCACAGCCCGGAGTCGGCTGCGGTCCAGGGCCGTGGAAGCATCCCGGTGGCGGATCCGCGTTCGCGTCAGGGGCGGCAGCCAAAGCGGCGGCCGCCAGGACGGCCGCACTAACTCTCGCGACTTTTCGTCGCGCGCCGACAGCGTTGATGATGCCAACACCAATTGCCATATTCATGGGCCCCTAGGAGGAAGATGCGGTCAACTTCTCGGCCGGCGATTCGCCGGCTCCCCGAAAACAGTAGACGTTGTCCGGTGAATTCGCCGGGCATATTTGGAAAACTTCAGGCGCCACTACCGGCGAAATTTCGCGCGCAGCGATTCGAACCCCTGCAGTGTGTTGTTCAACAGCGGAACGGGGCCGGCGACCTCCATGCGTGCGACTTCGGGGATCATCGCGTGCAGCAGCGCGCGCATCTCCAGCTTGGACAGGTGCATGCCGACGCAACTGTGCGCGCCGAAGCCCCAGCCGAGATGGGCTCCCTTGCGATGCAACGAGAAGATTTCGGGATGGTCAAACTGGGTCTCGTCCATGTTGGCCGACGCGTAGAGCAGCGCCACCCGCTGGCCCCGGCGCAGGATGGTGCCGTCGATCTCGGTGTCTTGCTTGACTATTCGAGTGAAACCGCGCACCGGCGAGCTGAGTCGCGTCGCTTCGACCACGGCCGCCGGCACGAGACCGGGACAACCGCGAAGCTCATCCCATACCTCCGGGTTTGTACCGAGGCTGTAAAGCAGTTGCGCGGCCGCCAGGATCGTGGTGTCCAAGCTGGGGCCGATGAAGTCGAGCACCATGGCCCTGGCTTCCGCTTGGCTCAGTGCGCCGTCCTGCCCCGCCACGAGGAGCGACTCCGCCCACCCGCCGGACTTGACTTTGTCCGCGCGGATGGACCGCGCGTAATACCAAAAACTCAACCCGGCCGGCATTGCCGTCAATGTTCGCAGGTTCGCCGGGCCCAATACGTCGAACCCGGCGCATCCGTATTTCCGCATTCGATTGTGGTCGATATCGACGCCGACCAGATCGGCGACGACCCGGACCGGAAGGTGCGCGGCGAATTCGGAAACTCCGTCGAACTCGTCGCGGCGGCACAGCGAGTCGATAAGCGCGGAGGCCTCGATCTGCAGCAGGGGCCCAACGTCGCAGAGCGCCTTGGACGACAGGGATTGCAACAGTCGCTGGCGCCGTCTGACATGAGCATCGCCGTCGCTGGCGAGGGTGGTGCCGGCCGTCAGCGCATTGGTCAACGGGTTCGCGGCGACACCGTGGCCGCTGATGTAGTTCTGGTCGTCGCTAAGTGCCTGGCGAACATCCTGGTAGCGGCCCATGGCCCAGAGCCGGTTCTTCGGTAACCAGACAACGGCTCCCGCCTCGCGGATACGGCGGTAGGTCTCCGCCGGATTGACCAGCGCGTCTCTGCTGTAGAGATCGAGCGACAGCGTGGGCACCCCAGTCGTCGCACCGCCGCGCAGCATGTCGCCCAGTGAACAACATCATGGTGCCGGTCGGTGGCCGTACGCTCACATTGGCGAGTTGCTGGGCGCCTGCCCCCGTTCGGGTGGTGCTGCTTCGCCAGGTCAAACAAGTGGGCAAGCGGCACCGGCGCGTCGCGCCTTCTGGCAGGGTTAGAGCGGACGAGGCAGCAATGGTGCGTTCCGCTGTCGACCTACAGCCACCGCGCGGCTTGTTGCAAGACCCGGGTCATGGCGCAAAAGCGATGGCCGACACCAGAACTGGCGCGACGCGGTGGCGGCGAAGCACGGAAATGTGAGGCAAACGTGTCGTCTCGAGGGTACGAAGACGAATTGGAGTCCGAACAGCGCTACGTGAATGGGCTTTACGCGCGGCTCGACGCCGAGCGCGCGCGAGCCAAAGACAGGTACCGCGCGGCGTTAGGCCAAGAGGGCGAGACGCTGGCGGATCGGGACGCCGAGGTGCGTGCGGTGGCCAAAGAGGTGAAGCGGCTCGACGTAGCGGACTACGGGCTGTGCTTCGGGCGGTTGGATGCCACGTCGGGCGAACGTTTCTACATCGGCCGCATCGGCCTGTTCGACGCGGAGAACGAGTACGAACCGTTGTTGCTTGATTGGCGGGCGCCGGCGGCGCGCGCCTTTTACGTCGCGACCGCCGCCAACCCGGAGAACATGCGCCGCCGGCGCCAGTTTTACACCCGCGATCGACGCGTGGTCGATTTCACCGACGAGACGTTCGGCCGTCCCGGCGCCGCGGAGCCCGGCGTGTCCGAAGATTCGGCGCTACTCGCGGCGGTCAACGCACCTCGCGGTGAGGGGATGCGTGACATCGTCGCGACGATCCAAGCCGAACAGGACCAGATCATCCGGCTCGATCATCCCGGGGTACTGGTGATCGAGGGCGGCCCGGGTACCGGCAAGACGGTGGTGGCGCTACACCGCGTCGCGTACCTGCTGTACACCCAGCGGGAGCGGATCGAACGTCACGGTGTGCTGGTGATCGGACCCAACTCGGCTTTTCTCCGACACGTCGATCGCGTCCTACCGTCATTGGGCGAGTCCAGCGTGGTGTTCATGACGGTCGGCGATTTGGTGCCCGGCCTCCACGTCACCGCCGAGGACGCCCCGCTCGCCGCGCGGCTCAAGGGCTCGCTGAAGATCCTGGATGTGCTCGCGGCGGCGGTCGCCGATCGGCAGCGGTTGCCCGAACGACCGCTACTGATCGAACTGGCGGACGTCACAATGCGGATCGACGCCGAGACGGCGGAGTGGGCGAGGGAGGAAGCGCGCGCCAGCGGCCTACCGCACAACCAGGCCCGCGCGGTCTTCAGCGACATCGTCACGTGGGTGCTCACCGAACGGGCGATCGGCCGGCTCGGCCGGGGCTGGCTGACCCGGGATGACCGGGCGGCCTGGGAGAAACTGCGGACGGACCTGCTCGACGAGCTCGCCGAAAACGACCAGTTCATCGGCGCGCTCGACCGGCTCTGGCCCATACTCACACCCGAAACGCTGTTGGCGGAGCTTTTCGCGTCCCCCGAACTGCTGCACGCGGCAGGCGCCCATCAGGCGCTGTGCCGCGCCGAAGGCCAGGCCTGGACGGTATCGGATGTGCCGCTGCTCGACGAGCTGGTCGACCTGCTGGGTCGCGACCAGCAGGCCGACCAAACCGCCCGGCGGGAACGCGATCACGAGGCCGAGTACGCCGCGGGCGTGCTGAACCTCCTCGAAATTGCGAGCGAGGACTCGATGGAGGACGAGGAGCAGTTGCGCGCCCAGCACATGATCTATGCCGAGGACCTGGCCGACCGTTTCCTGGAGCGCGACACCCGTGAACTCGCCGAACGCGCTGCAGCGGACCGGGACTGGACCTACCGGCACATCGTGGTCGACGAAGCCCAAGAACTCTCCGAAATGGACTGGCGGGTGTTGATGCGCCGCTGCCCGGGCCGCTCCTTCACCGTCGTCGGCGATCTCGCCCAACGCCGATCCGAGGCCGGTGCGACATCGTGGGACGGGATGCTGGAGCGTTACGTGCCTGGCCGCTGGATCTACCGGCCACTGACGGTGAACTACCGCACCCCCGCGGAGATCATGAACGTCGCGGCTGCGCTGCTCGCCGAGTTCGCGCCCGCCGTCCAGCCACCGGAGTCGGTCCGCGCGTGCGGTGTCCTGCCGTGGTCCAGACGGGTCGATGACGACGAATTGGCCTCTGCGATCGAAGAATTCCTCCGGACCGAAGCAGGCCGCGAAGGCACCAGTGTTGTGATCGGGCCGGCGGGCGTGCCGGGCGCGGTGGTACCGGCAGAGACAAAGGGCCTGGAGTTCGACGCCGTCCTGGTTGTGGATCCACAGCGCATCCTGGCCAGCGGCCCGCGCGGCGCGGCCGAACTCTATGTGGCCCTCACCCGCGCCACGCAACGCCTTGGCGTCCTGCACCGGGAACCGCTGCCGAAGGCGCTTGCGGGCCTCGCCGAACACGCAGTTGCCCGCGCGGCGGTTCCGCGCCGCTGAGCTTCTCATCGCCTGCCACGACCAAAATGATGGCGTGGTCGTCGACGCCCCTACTTCAGCGCCCAAGGGAAGCCTGGCCGGCAATAGGCAAACGCCACCCCAACTTGACGCCGGGCCGCCCGGCCATAGGTTGGTGAGGTGAAGTTGCCCCTGCTGGGACCCGTGTCGCTGACGGGCTTCCAGAACGCCTGGTTCTTCCTGTTCCTGTTGGCCGTGTTGCTGGTCACCGGAGCCTACGTCGCGCTGCAGTTCGCCCGCCGCCGCCGGGTGCTGCGGTTCGCCAACATGGAGGTGCTGCAGCGTGTCGCGCCCGCCGGCCCCGGCCGGTGGCGGCATGTGCCGACGATCCTGCTGGTCACGTCGCTGGTGCTGCTGACGACCGCGATGGCCGGGCCGACGTCGGACATCCGGATTCCGCTCAACCGCGCCGTCGTGATGCTGGTCATCGACGTCTCGGAGTCGATGGCGTCCAATGACGTGCCGCCCAACCGGCTGGCCGCCGCGCAGGAGGCCGGAAAGCAGTTCGCCGACCAGCTGACGCCCGCGATCAACCTCGGCCTGGTGGAATTCGCCGCCAACGCCACGCTGCTGGTGCCGCCGACCACCAACCGGGCCGCCGTGAAATCGGGGATCGACAGCCTGCAGCCGCTGCCGAAGACCGCGACGGGCGAAGGCATCTTCACCGCGCTGCAGGCCATTGCCACGGTCGGCGCGGTGATGGGGGGCGGCGACGGTCCGCCACCCGCGCGGATCGTGCTGGAATCAGACGGCGCCGAAAACGTGCCGCTGGACCCCAACGCGCCACAGGGGGCCTTCACCGCGGCCCGGGCGGCCAAATCCGAGGGAGTGCAGATTTCGACGATCTCCTTCGGGACGCCCTACGGCACAGTCGTTTACAACGGGGCCACCATCCCGGTTCCGGTCGACGATCAAACCTTGCAGAAGATCTGCGAGATCACCGACGGTCAGTCGTTTCACGCCGACAGCCTGGATTCACTCAAGGACGTCTATTCGACCCTGCAGAAGCAGATCGGCTATGAAACCGTCAAGGGTGACGCCAGCGCGGCGTGGATGCTGCTCGGTGCGGTCATCCTGGCCGGGGCCGTGTTGGCCGGTCTGGTCCTCAACCGCAGGCTGCCGGCCTGACGCTCCGATATTTCACGTCGGCAGCCGTCGATTGATCAGCAGCGACGAAGCCGCGGCGATGAACGCGACGACGACTCCGAGGCGCAGCCACCCCGCGCTTCCGGGGCCCGGCACAATGCGGTACCCGATCTCGTTCTCGATCGCGTTGTAGCTCTTGTTGAGTTCGTCGATGTTGTTGGCGGAGTAGGACTTCCCGCCCGACAGCTTGGCGATGGTCTTCATCTGGTCCGTCGAAACAGGCACGGCGACGCGTTGTCCGTTCATGACGATGTCGCCGTTTGGTGTTCCGAACGCAATCGTCGAGATGGGCACTCCGTGGTCTTTGGCCAGGCGCGAGGCGGTGAAGGCACCGTCATGGGGGTCGTTGGGATCGGTCGGCCGGTTCTCCGCGCCGTCGGACAGCAGCACGATCCGGGCCGGCGGCGGGGTGTCCCCGCCGGCCACGGCGGTGGCCTCGATCGCGTGCAGGGCGGTGAAGATGGCCTCGCCGGTCGCGGTGCCGTCACCGAACTGGAGGTTCTTCAGCGCCTCGATGGTGGCCTGGTGCTGCGGCGTCGGGGGAACCAGCAGGTAGGGCGTGCCCGCGAAACCGACCAGGCCGAGGTTGATGCCGGGCGTCAGCTGCTTGGCGAACTGACCGGCCGCCTCCTCGGCGGCCTTCAGCCGGGTGGGCGCGACATCGGTGGACCGCATGGAATTCGACATGTCGATCACCAGCATGATGACGGCGCGGTTGCGCGGGATGCGCATGTCGTGGGTGGGAGTGGCCAGCGCCACGGTCAGCAGGATCAGCGAGAGCAGCGCCACGGTGATCGGCACGTGCCGCCACACCGGCTGCGGCACCTCGGCCTCGGTGTAGCGGTGCAAACGGCGTCGCCGCCGGGCCTGGACGACGACGTAGACGGCGAGCAGCGCCAGCGGCACCAAACCGAACAGCAACATGCCCGGGCGTTGGAACCCGTACAGCGGTAGGGCGCCGATTCCGGGAAGCGACACTCGGCTCACCCTTCCCGTTTGGCAGCCCTCGTGTAGGCCGGCGGACGCTGCCCGCCAGTAAAGAGGAGTCTCGGTGGTCCGTCAAACGCCGGCGGCGCTATTCACGCCGCAGGCGCGACTCCACGAAGCGTTCCAGCTGCTCCCACTCCCGTACCGCCGCGGCATACGGCGCCGACGGTTTGCTCACGGAGCCGGGCTCCAGCACGGAGGCCACCAGCTTGCCCAGCGGCTTGCCGGTCTCGAGCGCCTTGTCGACGGTGCTTTCCTCGGAGTAGTCGCCGATATCGCGAAGCAGTTCGACGGCCAGCTCGAGCTGGTCCTTGTCGACGGCGTCCGGCCCGTCGGCGAAATCGTCGCCCAGCCCGCTCAACACGTAGATGTTGTCGTCGGTGATGTCGACGGCCAGTGAGCCGTCGGTGGCGGCGGTTCGGATGTCGTCGTAGGTGCTCAGATCGGACAAGTCGTGGTCGTGTTCGTCGGCGAGGTAGCGCGCCAGCGACCGCTCGGAGCTGAACACGCTGATCCGGCCGTTGCGGCCCAGGAAGATCGGGTTGTCGTCGAGGTAGCAGCGCAACGTGTAGAAGGTGCCGGAGTCGGTCATGATCCGGATCGGGTCGATACCCACCTGTAGCCAGAAGTCCTCTTCGCCGCCCAGCACGACGGTGTCGCCCTCGGCGCGGGCTTCGTCTTCGTCTTCCTCTGCGGTGTCGTCGGCCTCGTCTTCGTCTTCGTCGTCTTCGTCTTCGTCTTCGTCCGTTGTGTCGTCGTCGGGCTCGTCGGCGGCTTCCGTGGCTTCGTCATCGCCGTCTTCTTCCGGCTCTTCGCGCTGCTCGTCCAGCTCTTCGGCGGCCTTGGCCGACGCGTCGGCGTCGACGTCGGGCGTGCTGATGATCTCCTCGATCGCGCTGAGCACGTCGTCCCAGCTTCGCCCGATGATCGAGGCGATCGAATTCCAGCGCTTCTGGCCGGCCTTGCCGGTGAAGTGGTCGATGCCGCCGGACACCGTGCTCAGGTCGGGGTTGCCGTTGAAGAACTTCGACACCGTCGACAGCTCGCAGACCGATCCGATGGACGACACGATCGCCAGCGCGCCCGCCAGCGCGTTCACCGACTCCTCGGTCGGCTTTTCCGACACCAGCTCCTCGACCGCGACGAGGTCGAATTCCTTGTCTTTCGCGGGTTCGAACGTGTGCGCGTGGGCGCTGGTCAGCTCGTCCCATGCCGGGTGGTCGGCGAGGTCGTTATCGGAATCGGTGCGGACGAATGCGACCAGGTCAGCGACGGTCTCAAAGCCGAACAGGTCCTCATCCTTGCCCAGGAACGCCTCCCACTCGTCGCCGGCATCGCGCCACCGAGGCGCCCACACGGTGTAGCGGTCACCAGCGGACAGGCTCAGGCGGATGGGTACGAGGTCGGCCATGCGGCACAGAATAGCGACGGCTTTAGCCCCGGCGACGATGCGGTCCGCGTAGCCGAGCGAGGAGAAGCGGGGCATTGAACAAAGGCGCGTGATGCGGAGGCGCCCGGTCCGGCGGTGGTTAGGCGCTCCAAATGCTGGCGATTGGGGAGGCGGTCGCTGCATTGCCCGTCTTGGGTAGTCCGTACATCTGCTCGAGCGTGGACAGCACGCTGTAATGGTTGATCTGTTCGCTGTAGGCGCCGGGCTGCACGTGCGCGCCGTAGATCACGGTGGGAATTTGGTTGCGTGGACCGTCGTCGTCCTCGTCCCAGGTCAGGATCAGCAGGCTGTTGTTGGCCCGGGCCCAGTTGGCATAGCCCACGAGCTGACGGTTCAGCCACGCGTCGCCCTGCGCGATCGAGCCGTCGTGCATGTTGTCGTCGTTGTTGGGGATGACGAACGACACCGTCGGCAGGTTGGCGTAATTTCCCATCGGAAACGCGGAGAACGGCACGGAGTTTGCCGGCGGCACATTGGTGAAGTTCGCCCACGGCACGTGCTTGCGCGCGTACTTGCCCGCGCTGCAGACGGGCGATCCGACGGCCGGCAGGTCTTCGGCGTAGCCGCCGAATGTGTAACCGGCGGCAAGCAATTCGGAAGCCAGGTTGGGTGCGGCGCCGGCGTTGACCGGGCAGCTGTCCTTGGTCAAGCCGAAAGTGTCGCCCGCGAACAACGCGAGGTAATTCGGTTCGCTCGGGTGGGTTTCGGCGAACGACTGGGTCATCAGCGCGCCGCCCGCGGCCAGCGCGTTGATGAAGGGCGCCGACTTGTTGCCGATGATGTTGCCGCGGTTCTCCTCGACGACGATCACCACGTGCGACGGCGTCGGCAGCACCCCCGCCGCCAGCACCCGAGGCGTGACCGGGCAGACCAGCGCAACCAGCGCCAGCAGCAGCGCTCCCAATAGTCGCAGGCGTCGCACCGGGGGAGTATACGAACGGACTTGGGCCGCCGGCGGGATGGCGCCAAGCGTGTCAGCGCAGCGAGCCCCGATTGTTATATAGGGTCAAAACCCGTGGATGTGAATGTCATTGACCACCCGCTGGCCGCCGCGCGGCTCACCGTGCTGCGCGACGAACGCACTGACAACGCAGTCTTCCGGGCGGCGTTGCGGGAACTGACGTCAATGTTGGTGTACGAGGCCACCCGGGATGCGCCGAGTGCGCCGGTGCCGATCCGCACGCCGCTGGCCGAGACGGTGGGGTCGCGACTGGCCAAACCGCCGCTGCTGGTTCCGGTGCTGCGCGCCGGCCTGGGCATGGTCTACGAAGCGCATGCCGCGATACCGGAATCCCGCGTCGGATTCGTCGGCGTGGCCCGCGACGAGGAAACCGCGCAGCCGATGCCGTATCTGGAATCGCTGCCCGACGATCTGAGCGATCTGCCGGTGATGGTCCTCGACCCCATGGTGGCCACCGGCGGGTCGATCACGTACACCATTGAGCTGCTGCTGCGCCGCGGCGCGACCGACATCACCGTGCTCTGTGTGGTGGCGGCACCGGAAGGCCTTGCGGCGCTGGGGAAAACGGCGCCGAACGTGCGGGTGTTCACCGCCGCCGTCGACGAGGGCCTCAACGACATTTTCTACATCGTCCCGGGTCTCGGCGACGCCGGCGACCGCCAGTTCGGCCCCCGCTAGTGGCGATCGCATGCACGGCGAAGCCGGGCGCAGCGGGTCGCCACCGTCTATCTAGTCACCAGCGTCGCACCTGCGTGACCAGCTGGTTGCACAGCTCGCCGGCCCGCTGCCGGGCGCGCGCCAGGTCGTCGGCTACGTCGGCCATGCCCCGGCGAACCTCCAAGTAGCACTTCAGCTTTGGCTCCGTCCCCGAGGGCCGCACCACCACCCGCACCGAGGTGTCGCCGTCGCCGCCGGTGAAGATCAGGGCGTCGGTGATATCGGTGACGCTCGCGGCGTATCCGGCCAGCTGATCCGGCGGCGCCGCGCGCAGCCGCCCCATCAACTCGGCCGCCTCGTCTTTGTCGGCGACCCGCCGCGACACCGCCGCGACTTCATGAACGCCGTGGCGGCGGGCGAGCTCGTCCAGCATGTCGGGCAACGAACGGCCCTGCTCCTTGAGCGCCGCCACCAGATCGCACATCAGCACCGCGGCGCTGATGCCGTCCTTGTCGCGTACGGCGGCGGGATCCACGCAGTGTCCGATCGCTTCCTCGTAGGCGTACACCAGCGTGCCGGGTTGATCGATATCGGCACGCGCGAGCCATTTGAATCCGGTGAGCGTCTCGACGTGGGTTGCGCCGCGGTGTGCGGCGATCGCCGCCAGCATGCGCGAGGACACCACCGTGCTGGCTACCACAGGATTCTCGGCGGCGTTGTGCGACAAGATGTAATCGCCTAACAGCCAACCGGTTTCGTCACCGGACAGCATCCGCCAACCCGATGCCGTCGGAATCGCGACCGCGCATCGGTCGGCGTCGGGATCCAGTGCGATCGCGACGTCGGCGCGGGTGTCTGCCGCCAGCGAGAGCAGCGCGTCGGTGGCGCCCGGTTCTTCGGGGTTGGGGAACTCGACGGTGGGAAAGTCGGGGTCCGGGGCGAACTGCGCCCCCACGCTGTGAACCTGCTCGAAGCCGGCCCGGTGCAGCGTCTCAACGGCCACCGCGCCGCCCACGCCGTGCAGCGGCGTCAGGGCTATCCTCACCGAACCGGCTGAGCGGCGCACTCCGGCCGCACGCTCGATGTAGCGCTCGACCAGATCGGGGCCGGCGGATTGAACGGGCCGGCGGGCGATCTGGTCGGCGAAAGGCGCTGCAGCCATTGCGGTTTCGATCTCGCGATCGGTGGGGGAGATGATCTGTAGGCCGCCGTCGAGATACACCTTGTACCCGTTGTCGCTCCGCGGATTGTGCGAGGCCGTGATCTGTATCCCGGCGGCCGCGCCCAGGTGGCGCACCGCGAAGGCGACCACCGGCGTGGGCACTGGACCGGGCAGCAGCAGAATCGAAAAGCCCTCGGCAGCAAGCACTTCAGCCGCCGCAGTGGCAAAGACCGCCGAGCCGTGCCGGGCGTCGCGCCCGACGACCACCAGCGCGCCCGCACGGTTTCCGAGCACCCGCGCGACCGCCCAGGTTGCCCGCAGCACCACCGCGAGGTTCATCGCGTCCGGTCCGCCGCGCACCGGTCCGCGCAATCCCGCGGTGCCGAACACCAGTGGTCGGGCGAACCGCGTCGTGAGTTCTCCGACATCACATGCGGCGAGCTCGGCGGCCGTGCGCGGGTCGGGATCGTGCGCGATCCACTCCTCGGGTGTCACACGGGCATTCCTGCGACGACATTGGCCAGCAGACTGCCGATCCGCGCCGCCGACGCGGCCCCGACGGCCAGCACGTCGGCGTGGCTCAGCGGTTCACCGGTGATGCCCGCGGCCAGGTTTGTCACCAGGGACACGGCCAGCACCTCGGCGCCTGCCGCCCGGGCCGCGATGGTCTCGTGCACCGTCGACATGCCCACCAGATCGGCGCCCAGCGTCCGCAGCATCCGGATTTCCGCCGGCGTCTCGTACTGCGGGCCCGGCAGCCCGGCGTAGACGCCTTCGGCCAGCCCCGGTTCCAGGTCGCGGGCGAGCTTGCGCAGCCGCGGTGCGTACGCGTCGGTCATGTCGACGAACTGCGCGCCGATCAGCGGCGACCGCGCCGTCAGGTTCAGGTGATCGCTGATCAGTACCGGCTGGCCGACGGCCATGTCGGGGCGCAGCCCGCCGGCCGCGTTGGTGAGCACCACGACGCGCGCGCCCGCGGCGCACGCCGCTCGCACCGGGTGCACGACATGCGTCAGGTCATGTCCCTCGTAGGCGTGCACGCGACCGACCAGCACCAGCACGCGGTGCTCGCCGATGTGCACCGACAACAGCTCGCCGGCGTGCCCGACCGCGGTCGGCGGCCGGAACCCCGGCAGGTCGGCCTGGGGGAGCGCAGCGGTCGGTGCGCCGAACGCCGCGACCGCCGGCGACCACCCCGACCCGAGGATGATTGCGGCGTCGTGCCGGTCGATCCCGGTGCGCTCAGCGATGGCGGCTGCGGCCAGCCGGGCGAGTTCGCCGGGGGCGGGCAGGGTTTCGGCCACAGTGGGCGAGCTTAGCCCCGCATGTGTCAAGATCTGCCGCATGGGTTTTGCTCGGTGGCCGATCGTTGCCTCGGCTTTCGCTGTTGCCGTGTCGGTCGCCACGATCATGTGCGGTCAGGCGCCGAAGGCGCGCGCCGACTGTCCGGACGTCCAACTGATCTTCGCCCGCGGCACCGCCGAGCCGCCCGGCCTGGGGGCCGTGGGTGATGCGCTGTTCGGCGCGCTGCAACCGGCCCTGGGTGGCCGCAGCGTCGACAACTACGCGGTGGACTACCCGGCCAGCTACAACTTCCTGACCACCGGATCCGCGGCCGACGACGCGCGCAACCACATCGCCCAGATGACCGACCAGTGCCCGGGGACGCGGCTGGTGCTCGGCGGCTTCTCGCAGGGCGCCGCGGCCGTCTCGATGCTGGCGGGGGTGCCGCCGCTGGGCAACACCATCGGCGACTTCGGCTCGGCCCCCGCGCTGGACCCCGGTTTGGCCAGCAAGATCGCGGCGGTCGCGGTGTTCGGCAACCCGGGTAATCGCTTCAACACGCCCCTGTCGTCGGCGGGTCAGTTCGCCGGCCGTGCCATCGACCTGTGCAGCCCGGGCGACCCGATCTGCGTCGTCGGCGGGCGCGACCGCGATGCCCACCACGACTACAACGCACCGCCGTACCCCGGTGAGGCAGCGGGATTCATCGCGGGACGGGCGTGACCTGACTGCATCTCGGCCGTCGCGCCGCGATGAGATACTGCCAACATGCATGTTGCCAGTCCAGCGGACCCCCTCGGCCGGGTCGAGGATGTGGTGCGGCGTCGTGGCAGCGACCTGGTCGAGCTGTCGCACGCCATCCACGCCGAGCCGGAGCTGGCGTTTAACGAGCACCGCAGCTGCGCCAAAGCGCAGGCGCTGGTGACCGAGCGGGGTTTCGAGATCACCGCGCGCGCCGCCGGCTTGGACACCGCCTTTCGCGCCGATTTCGGTAGCGGACCCCTGGTCGTCGGGATATGCGCCGAATATGACGCGCTGCCCGAGATCGGGCACGCCTGCGGCCACAACATCATCGCCGCGTCGGCGGTGGGCGCCGCCCTGGCGCTCTCCGAGGTCGCCGACGACCTCGGTCTGACGGTTTCGTTGCTGGGAACTCCCGCCGAGGAAGCCGGCGGCGGCAAGGCGCTGATGCTGCAGGCTGGCACGTTCGACGACGTCGCGGTGGCGGTGATGGTGCATCCCGGGCCCAGCGACATTGCCGCGGCCCGCTCCCTGGCGCTGTCCGAAGCGATCGTGAAGTACTTGGGGAGGGAATCGCATGCTGCGGTCGCGCCCTTCATGGGACTCAACGCCGCCGACGCCGTGACCGTCGCGCAGGTGGCCATCGGGCTGCTGCGGCAGCAACTGGCGCCCGGGCAGATGATGCACGGCATCGTCACCGACGGCGGGCAGGCGGTCAACGTCATCCCCGGACACGCGACCCTGCAATATGCGATGCGGGCGCTTGAATCGGACTCGCTGCGCGAGCTCGAGGGCAAGATGTTCGCCTGCTTTGCCGCGGGCGCGCTGGCCGCCGGCTGCGAATACGAAATCGAAAATCCGGCGCCGCCATACGACGAACTCAAGCCCGACCGCTGGCTCGCCGAAACCTGCCGCGACGAGATGCGCCGACTTGGCCGCGAGCCGGTGACGCCGGAAGTCGAGGCCGCGCTGCCGATGGGCAGCACCGACATGGGCAACGTGACCCAGGTCCTGCCGGGGATTCATCCGGTGATCGGTGTCGACGCCGGCGGTGCCACGGTGCACCAGCGCGCTTTTGCCGCCGCGGCCGCGGGTCCCAGCGCCGACCGCGCGGTGGTCGACGGCGCGATCATGCTGGCGCGCACGGTCGTGCACCTCGCGCAGGACCCCGCCGAGCGTGACCGGGTGCTGGCGGCGCAGGAACTTAGGGCCACGAGCGATCGCAAGCGCGGCGAAGCCGGGCGCAGCGGGTCGCGACCATCGGGCGGCGGGGCGGCCGGATGAGCCTGACCGACACGGCCGAATCCTGGCTTGCCGCACACTTCGACGACCTGGTCGGATGGCGGCGCCACATTCACCGCTACCCGGAGCTGGGCCGGCAGGAGTACGCCACCACGCAGTTCGTCGCCGAGCGGCTGGCCGACGCCGGGCTCAACCCGAAGGTGCTGCCCGGCGGGACGGGCCTGATCTGTGATTTCGGTCCGGAGCACGAGCCGCGGGTCGCGCTGCGCGCCGACATGGATGCCCTGCCGATGGCCGAGCGGACCGGCGCGCCGTACGAATCGACGATGCCCAACGTCGCGCACGCCTGCGGTCATGACGCGCACACCGCGATCTTGCTCGGAACGGCGCTGGCCCTGGCGTCGGTGCCCGAGCTGCCCGTCGGGGTTCGGCTGATCTTCCAGGCCGCCGAGGAGCTGATGCCCGGCGGCGCGATCGACGCCATCGCGGCCGGTGCGATCACCGGTGTCTCGCGGATCTTCGCCCTGCATTGCGACCCGCGGCTCGAGGTCGGCAAGGTCGCGGTGCGGCCGGGCCCCATCACCTCGGCGGCCGACCAGATCGAGATCACGCTGAATTCGCCGGGCGGGCACACGTCGCGTCCGCATCTGACCGCCGACCTGGTCTACGGGCTGGGCACGCTGATCACCGGGCTGCCCGGGGTGCTGTCGCGGCGCATCGACCCGCGCAACAACACCGTGTTGGTGTGGGGCGCGGTCAATGCGGGTGTGGCGCCCAACGCCATTCCGCAATCCGGTGTGCTGGCCGGCACCGTGCGCACCGCCAGCCGGCACACCTGGGTCGACCTGGAAGCCATGATCCGTGAGGTCGTCGCCGGGCTGCTGGCGCCGCTGACGATCGAACACACGCTGCAATACCGTCGCGGCGTGCCGCCGGTGGTCAACGAGGAGGTCTCGACGCACATCCTCACCCACGCGATCGAAGCCGTCGGCCCCGATGCACTCGCCGACACCCGCCAGTCGGGCGGCGGCGAGGATTTCTCCTGGTACCTGGAGGAGATTCCCGGCGCGATGGCGCGCCTGGGCGTGTGGTCCGGCGAGGGCCCGCAGTTGGACCTGCACCAGCCGACATTCGACCTCGACGAGCGCGCCCTGGGCGTCGGCGTGCGCGTGCTGGTCAACATCATCGAGCAGTCAGCGTTGTTCTCTTAAACCGACTTAAGCCGCGAGCGTGCGTGTTTGTGCACAACACGCCGCTTCTAGCTGGCAAACTGCGCACCCTCGGCAGGGGTGAATTGTGGGTGGGGCGCGGTACGCCGACGATACCCGGCGTGAATGCCGAGCTCGACCGGCTGCTCGATGCGCAAGGCGACGTGGTGACCTCCGCCCAGGCGTTGGCCCACCTCACCCGTCGCGACCTCGAGTTTCATGTGAAATGCGGTGTGCTGCAGAAGGTTTGGTATGGCGTCTACGGCCGTGGTGAAATCACCGACGCGCTGCGGCTGCGCGGTCTGGATCTGGCGACCGGAACGAAGGTCGCTGTGTGCCTGAGCACCGCAGCGGCCGCTCACGGCTTCGACACCGAACTAGATAGGCATCTGCATGTGCTCAATCCCGTCGGGCAACAGCTGCGACCGACCCGCGGTCTGGTGGTACACCGGCGCGAAGGCGCGCCGCTGACGACACTCGCCGGACGGCCGGCCACGACGGCCGCGTGGACTGCGATCGAGGTGGCCCGTGGCCTGCGGCGGCCTCGAGCCCTGGCGACGCTGGACGCCGCCCTGCGCAGCGGCAATTGCGGCCGCAGCGAGATGGAGCGGATGCTGATTCGACAGTCGGGCCGCCGTGGCATCGTCAACGTCCGCGAGCTGCTTCCGCTGGCGTCACCGCTGGCCGAGTCGCCGATGGAGAGCGAGGCCCGGCTCGTCATGCTCGACGGCGGGTTGCCGCCGCCCGTCTTGCAGTATCAGATCGTCGACCTCAACGGCGAAGCTTGGCGGTTCGATTTCGCCTGGCCCGAAATGCGTGTCGCAGCCGAGTACGACGGTATGGACTGGCACAGCGGCCCCGAAGCCTTCTTTCGCGACCGCCGACGGGGTTCGGCAGTGCTGGACCTGGGGTGGGTGGTGGTACCGATCGTCGCCGAGGATGTCAGATACCGGCCGGCAGAACTCGTCGCCCGGATCGAACGGCGCCTGCAGCGAGCGGCGTGAGCGTGCGCAGAATGCCGGCGGGGCGCGGCGTGTCTTGTACAAACACGCACGCTCGCGAAGGGGAAGGGTTACGCGCTAGGTCCCGGGCCGATGTTGCGGGCGGGGCGCGTGCGGATGTCGTGGACGTACTCGCTTGGCGCGCCGGCGATCTCGGCCGCATCGGCCATAACCCCGAGATAACGCGCCGACGGCAGTCCGCCCTCCCAGGCGTCCAGCACGTACAGCCACGCCAGGACGGGATCGGTGGTGGTGTCCGACGACAACCGTTCCACCCGGCAGCGGATCTTCTGATGCACGCCGAACTCGGAGCCCTCCCAGCGGTCGAGGTTCATTTCGTCGGCCGGCGTCATGTCGTACAGCACCACGAACACCCGCGAATCCGGATCCTCGACGACGGTGGCCAGCGCCCCTTCCCACCCGAAGTCCTCGCCGCCGAACGTCAGCCGCCACCCCGGCAACCAGCCGGTTCCCGCCATCGGTGAGTGGGGTGCACGCTGCTGCATCTGCTCGGGATGCATGTTCGACCCGTAGGCGGCGTAGAGCGGCACGGGGAAAGCTTAAACGGCGTCTGCGCATCCGGCGCACCTGCATGTTGGGCGTTCCCAGGCTCTCGGAGGCTAGGTTATGGGCTGTGGTGACCCGCATCGTGATCATCGGTGGAGGACCGGCCGGTTACGAGGCTGCGCTGGTAGCCGCCACCTCGCACCCCGATACGAGCCAAGTCACCGTCATCGACTCCGAAGGGATCGGTGGTGCCGCGGTTCTGGACGACTGCGTGCCGTCCAAAACGTTCATCGCCTCCACCTGGCTGCGCACCGAACTGCGCCGAGCGCCCCGGCTGGGCTTCGACATTGACATCGACGACGCCAAAATTTCGCTGCCGCGCATCCACGCCCGCGTCAGGCGGCTGGCCGCCGAGCAGTCCTCCGACATCGCGGCCGAGCTGCGCAACGTGGGAGTGCGGTTGGTCACCGGGCGCGGCGAGCTGGTCGACCCTGCCCCCGGCCTGGCGCGGCATCGCATCAGGGCGACCGACGAAGACGGCAGCGTCAGCGAGCACGACGCCGACGTGGTGCTGATCGCCACCGGCGCCAGCCCGCGGGTCATGCCGACGGCGCAGCCCGACGGCGAACGCATCCTGACCTGGCGCCAGCTCTACGACCTGAAGCAGCTGCCCGAACACCTGATCGTGGTGGGCTCCGGCGTGACCGGTGCCGAGTTCGTGCACGCCTACACCGAACTCGGGGTGCCCGTCACGGTGGCGGCCAGCCGCGACCGGGTGCTGCCCTACGAGGACGCCGACGCCGCGGCCGTGCTGGAGGAGTCGTTCGCCGAGCGTGGCGTCAAGCTGTTCAAGAACGCGCGCGCCGAATCGGTCGTCCGCACCGGCCATCCCCCCAGTGGCGTCCTGGTGACCATGACCGACGGCCGCACCGTCGAGGGCAGCCACGCCCTGATGACGATCGGGTCGGTCCCCAACACCGCCGGGCTGGGCCTGGAACGGGTCGGCATCGAGCTGGCGCCAGGCGATTTCCTCAAGGTCGACCGCGTGTCGCGCACCTCGGTGCCCGGGATTTACGCCGCGGGCGACTGCACCGGCCTGCTGCTGCTGGCGTCCGTCGCCGCCATGCAGGGCCGGATCGCGATGTATCACGCGCTGGGCGAGGGCGTCAGCCCGATTCGGTTGCGCACCGTCGCGGCGACGGTGTTCACCCGGCCCGAGATCGCTGCCGTCGGCGTTCCGCAATCGGCGATCGACGACGGGTCCTTCGACGCCCGCACCATCATGCTGCCGTTACGCACCAACGCCCGCGCCAAGATGTCCGGGCTGCGGCAGGGCTTTGTCAAGATCTTCTGTCGCCGCTCCACCGGTGTGGTGATCGGCGGCGTGGTGGTCGCGCCGATCGCGTCGGAATTGATCCTGCCGATCGCCGTGGCCGTCACCAACCGCATCACCGTCAACGAGCTGGCACAGACGCTGGCCGTGTATCCGTCGTTGTCCGGCTCGATCACCGAGGCCGCCCGCCGGCTGATGGCGCACGACGATCTGGACTGAAAGCCACTAGCCTGGGTTGAGCAACGCTACCGACGAGTAACCGATAGGAGCCTTTCCTCGTGACCGATCAGTCGCCGGCTGCTTCGACCCTGGGACCCGCACAGCGCGCGGTGGCCTGGGAGCGGCTCGGCTCTGAACAGTTCGACGTGGTGGTCATCGGCGGCGGCGTGGTGGGCTCCGGGTGTGCGCTGGACGCGGCCACGCGTGGGCTCAAGGTGGCGCTGGTCGAGGCGCGGGATTTTGCCTCCGGCACATCGAGCCGGTCGTCGAAGATGTTCCACGGCGGGTTGCGCTACCTCGAGCAGCTGGAATTCGGGCTGGTGCGCGAGGCGCTGCACGAGCGCGAGTTGTCGCTGACCCGGCTGGCGCCGCACCTGGTCAAGCCGTTGCCGTTCTTGTTTCCGCTGACCAAGCGCGGGTGGGAACGGCCGTATGTCGCGGCGGGCATTTTTCTCTATGACAGTCTGGGCGGCGCGAAATCCGTTCCGCCGCAAAAGCATTTGACCCGCGCCGGGGCATTGCGATTGAGTCCGGGGTTAAAGCGGACCTCCTTGATCGGCGGCATCCGCTACTACGACACCGTCGTCGACGACGCCCGGCACACCATGACGGTCGCGCGCACCGCGGCGCATTACGGCGCGGTCGTGCGCTGCTCGAGCCAGGTGGTGGCGTTGCTGCGCGAAGGCGACCGGGTGGTCGGCGTGCGGGTCCGCGACTCCGAGGACGGCGCGATCACCGAGGTCCGCGGCCACGTCGTGGTCAACGCGACCGGGGTCTGGACCGACGAGATCCAGGCGCTGTCCAAGCAGCGCGGGCGGTTCCAGGTGCGCGCGTCCAAGGGCGTGCACATCGTGGTGCCGCGGGACCGGATCGTCAGCGATGTCGCGATCATCCTGCGCACCGAGAAGTCGGTGATGTTCGTCATCCCGTGGGGCAACCACTGGATCATCGGCACCACCGACACCGACTGGAACCTCGACCTGGCGCACCCCGCGGCCACCAAGGCCGACATCGACTACATCCTGGGCACCGTCAACACCGTGCTGGCCACACCGCTGACGCACGCCGACATCGACGGGGTGTACGCCGGGCTGCGCCCGCTGCTGGCGGGCGAGAGCGAGGAAACCTCCAAGCTGTCGCGCGAGCACGCGGTCGCGGTGCCCGCGCCCGGGCTGGTGGCCATCGCCGGCGGCAAATACACCACCTACCGGGTGATGGCCGCCGACGCGATCGACGCCGCGGTGCAGTTCGTCCCGGCCCGGGTCGCGCCGACGATCACCGAGAAGGTCAGCCTGCTGGGCGCCGACGGTTACTTCGCGCTGATCAACCAGGCCGAACACGTCGGCGAGCTGTTCGGGCTGCATCCCTACCGGGTGCGCCACCTGCTGGACCGCTACGGATCGCTGATGGACGAGGTGCTGGCCCTGGGCGCCAACCGACCCGAGTTGCTGACCCCGATCGCCGACGCGCCGGGCTACCTCAAGGTGGAGGCGCTTTACGCCGTCACCGATGAGGGCGCCCTGCATCTCGAGGACATCCTGGCGCGCCGCATGCGGATCTCGATCGAGTACTCACACCGCGGCGTCGACTGCGCCCGGGAGGTGGCCGAGGTGGTCGCGCCCGTGCTGGGGTGGGGCGCCGCGGACATCGAACGCGAGGTGGCCAACTACACGGCGCGGGTGGAGGCCGAGATCCTGTCGCAGGCGCAGCCCGACGACGTGTCGGCCGACGAGTTGCGGGCCAGTGCGCCGGAGGCGCGCGCCGAGATCCTCGAGCCGGTGCCCTTGAATTGAGTGGGAATTGAGACCCGCCCCGCTGCCCGTGCGCGACGGATTGGGGCCGGCCCGGGTACGGCTGCGGGGCGGGGGAGTGCTGGCCGAGCTGACCGCCCGGTTCGGCGCGGCCGCGCGCGCCAAGGTCCTGGCCGGAGAGGTCGTCGACGCCGACGGCGCGGTGGTCGACGCGGCCACCGTGCTGCCCGCCGGGGCGAGTGTCTATCTGTACCGCGATCTGCCCGACGAGGTGCCAGTGCCCTTTGACGTCCCCGTGCTTTATCGGGACGAGGAACTCGTGGTCGTCGACAAGCCGCACTTTTTGGCCACCATGCCGCGCGGACGTCATGTCACCCAGACCGCCCTGGTGCGGCTGCGACGTGAGCTCGGACTACCCGAGCTGAGCCCGGCGCACCGACTGGACCGGCTGACTGCCGGGGTGCTGCTGTTCACCACCCGCCGAGAGTTGCGCGGCACCTACCAGACGCTGTTCGCCCGCGGTTTGGTGCGCAAGACGTACCTGGCGCGCGCGGCGGTCGATCCGGCGCTGGCGCTGCCGCGCGTGGTGACGAGCCGGATCGTCAAACGCCGCGGCCACCTGCAGGCGGTCAGCGAGCCGGGCGTGCCCAACGCCGAGACGCTGGTCGAGCTGCAACACCCGGACGGCCTGTACCGGCTGACGCCGCGCACCGGGCGCACTCACCAATTGCGGGTGCACATGGCGTCGCTAGGGTTGCCGATCATCGGAGACCCGTTGTACCCCAACATCATTGATGTGGCGGCCGACGACTTCAGCACGCCGCTGCAGTTGCTGGCGCAGCGCCTTGAGTTCCAGGACCCGATGACGGGACGGCGGCGGGAATTCGTCAGCCGCCGATCGGTGCCCTAGCCTTACGGATTCCCGCGGCGGACCCGTCCGAGCGTCTCAGCTGGTCCCGGATGGGCGGTTACCAGTGCCCCTGGAACTGAGGACAGAGGTCACTAGACGCGGATCGCCCGGAGTCGCGAGCATGGTGGGCGTGACTGGAATCTCATACCCCGGATCTATCGAAATCTCCACAGTGACCGGCGACCCGTTGGTGCGCGTTGCGGCGGATGCCACGGTGGCCGACGCCGCCAAAGCCATGGCGCGCGCCGACATCGGAGCCGTCGTGCTCGGCGACGACAGGTGGCCCACCGCCCTGGTCAGCGAGCGCGACGTCGTTCGCGTCGTAGCCTCCGGTGCGGACCCGGCCGCTGTCGCGGCTATCGACGTGGCCGCAACCAAGCTGGTGTGGTGCGACGGCGAGGAGACGGTCGGGCAGGTCGCGACCCGGATGATGGAGCACTACATTCGCCACGTCTTGGTCGAGCGCGATGGCGCACTGGTCGGCATGGTCTCCGCCCGCGACCTGCTGGGCGTCTACAGCAGCTACGGTGATTCGGCCAATCCTGATCTCGATTCCGTATGAACCGGCGGTCGGTGGCCGCTGTCGTCGGCGGTAGCCTGGCCGGTTTGACGGGTTGGGATCTCCTGCAGCGCCGCCACACCATCCTGCGCAACTATCCGGTCGTCGGACACCTGCGGTTCCTGCTCGAAGCGGTCGGTCCCGAGCTGCGCCAGTACATCGTCACCGACAACGACGCGGAGCGGCCCTTCAGCCGGGATCAGCGGCGCTGGGTGTACACGTCCTCGAAGCTGGCCGACCGGTACTTCGGGTTCGGCACCGACAACGATCTGGAACGGGTGCACAACTACCCGATCATCAAGCACGCGGCCTTTCCGGTGCCGGCCCCGGACGGCGAGCCCGGTCATCCCGACCCCGCCGTGCCGTTGCCCGCGGCAAAGGTGCTGGGCGGCGCGCGGGGCCGGGCGAAAGCCTTCCGGCCGTCGTCGCTGGTCAACGTTTCGGGGATGAGCTTCGGGTCGCTGTCCGGCGCGGCGATCACCGCGCTGAACAAGGGTGCTGCCATGGCCGGCGCCCTGCAGACCACGGGCGAGGGCGGGATCTCGACCTACCACCTCAACGGCGGCGACCTGGTCTGGCAGATCGGCACCGGCTACTTCGGCTGCCGCAACGACGACGGCAGCTTCAGCCTGCCCCGCCTGGTCGACCAAGTCGCGGCCACACCGTCAATCCGCGCCATCGAGATCAAGTTGAGCCAGGGAGCCAAACCGGGCCTGGGTGGCATGCTGCCCGGCGCCAAGGTGACCCCGGAAATCGCCGCCATCCGCGGCATTCCGGTCGGGGAAGACTGCAAGAGCCCCGCCGGGCACTCCGCCTTTCACGACGTCGACGGGCTGCTCGAGCTGGTGGAGACCATCGCCGCCGCGACGGGTCTGCCGGTGGGCATCAAGTCCGCGGTCGGCGAAGAGCGGTTCTGGCTCGAGCTGGCGACACGCATGGCCCGCACCGGCAGGGGCGTCGACTTTGTGACCGTCGACGGCGGCGAGGGTGGCACCGGCGCGGCCCCGCTGGTCTTCAGCGACCACGTCGCCCTGCCCTTCAAGTGGGCCTTCCCCCGTGTCTATCGCGCCTTCGCCGACCAGGATCTGCACCACCACGTGGTGTTCATCGGCTCGGGGAAGCTCGGCATCCCCGAGAATGCCCTGCTGGCGCTGGCGATGGGCTGCGACATGGTCAACGTCGGCCGAACCGCCATGTTCTCCATCGGCTGTATCCAGGCGCAGCGCTGCCACACCGGCCGCTGCCCCTCCGGCGTCGCCACCCAATCGGCTTGGCTTCAGCACGGGCTCGATCCGGCGCTGAAGTCGGTGCGCTGCGCCAACTATCTGGCCACCTTGCGCTTCGAACTGGTTTGCCTCGCCCGCGCCTGCGGCTACCCGCATCCCGCCCTGGTGCCGCTGGACGCGATCGAGCTGCTCGATGTCGACCTCAAGTGCGTGAACGTCGGCGAGTTGTTCGACTACCGGCCCGGGCTGGGGATTGCCCGGCGCGGCCGACATCGAAGCGATCACGGAGCTGATGGCCTCTTAGGCCGCTGCCGATCGACGAAACGCAGGATGAGCTTGCGCAACTCGCTGACCCACAAGACGGTGCTGGACAGCGCTATGCACACCAGCCACTGGCTTCGGGAGAGGGCAGTGGTGGTGAAGGCGGTGTTGAGAAAGGGCAGCTGAACGACGGCCACCTGCAGCAGCGCTGACAACGCGATCGCCGCCCACAACCAACCGTTGGCGAAGAATCCGCGGAAGGCGGTCTGCGTGTCGGAGCGGGCGTTGATGGTGTTGAACAGCTGGGTCATCACCAGCACGGTGAAGCCCGCCGTCCGGGCCGTGTCGAGCGACGACGGCATGGGACCGCCGGGCGCATACAGGTGGATGGTGATCAGTGTCGCGGCCGCCACCGCCGCGCCGATCACGACGATGTTGTTCCACATTCGGCCATCGATGACCCGATCCGACTTCGCGCGCGGCGGCCGGCGCATCACCTCTTCGGTCTGGGGGTCCACGCCCATCGCGAGGGCCGGCGCACCGTCGGTGAGCAGATTGACCCACAGGATCTGGGTGGCCAGCAGCGGCAGCGCGACGGTGCCGCCCTGCGACAGGCCGATCACGCCGGCCAGCACGACGCCGAAAAAGACGGTGAAAACTTCGCCCATGTTGGAGGACAGCAGGTAGCGCAGGGACTTCTTGATGTTCGAAAAGATTCCCCGGCCTTCCCGGATGGCTGCGACGATGGTCGCGAAGTTGTCGTCGGCGAGGATCATGTTCGCCGCTTCCCGGGCGACGTCGGTGCCGGTGCGTCCCATGGCGATGCCGATGTCGGCCGATTTCAGCGCGGGCGCGTCGTTGATCCCCTCGCCGGTCACGGCGACGATCTGGTGATCGGCCTGCAGCGCGCCGATGATGCGCAGCTTGTCTTCCGGATTGAGCTGGGTGTACTGCGAGTGCCGGCGCAGGGTTTCGCGGAGCTGATCGTCATCCAGGGCGGCAAGCTCGGCGCCGGACACCGCCGACTCCCGGTCTTCGATGCCGAGCTCGCGGGCGATGCGCGCCGCGGCGCGCGGATGGTCGCCGGTAATCATCACCACCCTGACCCCGGCGCGGTGCGCGTCTTCGATCGCCGCCGCCGCCTCGGGGCGCGGTGGATCGGTGATGCCCACCATGCCGAGGTAGACCAGGTCGTCGGCGGCGTCGGGCCGGCGACACGCGACGGCGACCGCGTGCAGGCCGTCGTGGGCCAGCCGTTCGGCGTCGCCGCGGATCATCGCCCTCATCGAGTCGTCGAGCGGCGCCAGCCGATCACCGTGCTGCAGCAATGTGCAGTGGTCGAGCACCAGCCCGGGATCACCCGTCATGACGGCCCGTGGATCCCGCTGGCCGTCGCCGAGGCCGCCGAAACGCTCGGTTGGGCCGATCTTCATCCGGGCCACCTGGAAGGCCGCCGCGACGGGATCGCCCTGGCTGGTCCAGCGACCTTCGCTCTCCCGCAGGTTCGCATCACCGGCAACGCTGCCCGCGCCGAGCACCAGCGCGGCCTGGCGCCACAGCCCGCCGGCTGAGGGGCTTTCGGGCACCGGGACCCCGTCGCGCTCCAGCCGGCCCTCGGGCCGGTACCCGGCGCCCGTGACCGTCGCCTCGCCCAGCGGTGTGACGACCCGGACGATCGTCATCTCGCCCGTCGTGAGGGTCCCCGTCTTGCCGGAGCAGACCACCGACGCCGACCCCAGGGTCTCCGCCGACGAAAGCTGTTTGACGATGGCGTGCTGGCCCGCCATCCGCCGCATCCCCAGGGCGAGCACGACCGACATGATGGCGGGCAGCCCCTCCGGTACGGCGGCCACGGCCAGCGAGACGCCGAGCAGCACGGCCGTGACCACGTCGTGGGCGCTGTGGATGCCGAAGACGAAGACAACGGTCGCGATCACCACCACGGCGATCACCAGCACGGCGATCCCCAGCAGGCGGCTGGCCCGGGCCACCTCGCGCTGCAAAGGTGTGGGCTCGCTGTCGACCGTGCGTACCAGGCCGGCGATTTGACCCGTCTCCGTTGCCATCGCCGTGGCGGTCACCACCGCCCGCCCGGCACCCTTGGTGACTGCGGTGCCCTTGAACACCATGTCGATTTTGTCGGCCAGCTCCGCCGACTCCGCCGGCACCCCGGCGTCCTTGAGAACCGGTTCGCTGCGACCGGTCAGCGCGGCCTCCGACACCTGAAGCCCCGCCGTCGACAACAGCCTGGCATCGGCGGGGACGGCGTCGCCCTCCGCCAGTAGCAGCACGTCGCCGGGCACCAGTTCGCCGGCGGGAACCTTGCGTTCCGCTCCGTCTCGCAGCACCGTCGCCGTGGCCGCGCTCATTCGCGCCAGAGCGTCAACCGACCGTTCGGCGTGGGTCTCCTGCACATAACCGAGCACCGCGTTGAGGACGAGGATGACACCGATCACCGCCGCGTCGACCGGCCAGCCGGCGGCCCCCTCGACCCCCCAAACCGCCAGCGAGGCGAGCAGCGCGGCGAACAGCAGGTAGATCAACGGACTGCGGAACTGCGCGACGAGCTTCTTCCACGCCGGCGCCGGCGGGACGCTCTCGATGTCATTGGCGCCCACCACGGCGAGTCGCCGGGTGGCCTCCTGCGCGGTCAGCCCGCGCTCGGGGTCGGTCTGGAGCCGTTCGACGACGACCGGCACGGCGAGAAACGCCGGGTCGGGGTCGGTCAGTGCGCCTACCACCGCGGGGCTGGTCTCCGGACGGTCCCGCGACCGGACGCTCATCGCGTGGTTACCTCACCATGCGGTCAAGGCTCAGTGTCCGCTCGCGGCCGCGGCCGACGCGATTGTCCGGCGGGACTCAATCATGCGGTTGCGAACGATGTGTTCGACGAGGACGGGGACGAAAGCCTGGACCGGCGCATTGACGAATTGTTCTGCGGCCTCCTCGGACCAACGCTTGATCTGAGCGGTCCGCTGCTTGTCGTCAAGGCCCTCGTGTTTGGCCAACTTGTCCGCAACGTCGGCCACGGATCGCGCGACGGTTGCGGGGCCGGCCGGCGTACCGTCGGCGGGCACCCGTGCCGCCGCGAGCGTTTGCCCGGCGACCCCTTCGCTGGCGTCCGGCCGGATCACATGCAGGGTGACGTGGCGGCCGTCCTCCCCGATCAGGATGACACTGGCCGGCTCGTCGCTGGTGAAGCCAAGCAGTCCGATCGTGTGGCCGGCGATGTCGGTCAGCGGCGGCGTCTCTTCCCAGCCGTTGCGGCGGTAGCCCACCATCACCACCTGCCCCAGCCGCTCGGACAACGACGTCACCAAGTCCGGTAACTCCGCGACCAAGTCGGTCGACAGCGGCCACCAGGCTCCGTCGATGTGCTCGGAAGCAGACCGATAAGGCTTGAGCTGCAACCGGTTTCCGTGCTCCATTTCAACTCCTGCCGGCTGACTCCGCGGATAGCCGTCGAACCCCGCTAGCAACGGTACGGCCAATATGACCAACCCGCGACCGGAGCGAACCGGCCCGGCTGCCCACCACCAGCGTTTCGCCGCTGACCGGTCGCCGAGCAGGTGTGACGTTGTGCACCGTCAGCCGGATTGGCGTCATTCGGTGGGCTCGCCATCGCCGAGGAAATGTCGCTGCACGTTTTGTGAGGCACGGTAGAGCAGCTCGGGGGCCAGCACTGACACCCCACTCGCGACCGCAGCGGCCAGCAGGCCCTGACTCCAGGCGAGCGGGCCCACGGGGGTGCAGCCGAACACCTGGCTCAGTCCTGGAGTGCTGACTACCACCATGAGTGCGCCGACGGAGCCGACCGACGTCAACACCACCAGGGGAGCGCGCGAGTCGACCAATGTCTGGGCCAGTTGCGTGCTGACCAACGCGATCAGCGAGACCGTCGCCGCGCGGCGCGGCATGCCGGTCACGCTGGCCATCGCCCAGCCTGTCGTGGCACCGATCGTGGTAGCCGCGCCCCGTATCCCGATCGCGCGCCACATTGCCGCCTCGCTGCGGTCGACGTCTTCGGCGCCCCTCTGCGGGCTGACCGCCAGTGCCGCGGCGGGCAGCGCGTCGGTCAGCATGTTGACCAGCAGCATCTGGCGGGCGTTGAGCACCGAACGTCCGGTCAGGATGGTGGTGATCATGGCGAAGCACACCTCTCCGAGGTTGCCGCCCAGCAGCATCGACACCGCCGACTGCACTCGCCGCCACAGCTGCTGGCCCTCGTCGAGGGCGTCCAGCAGCGCCTCGATCCGCTCATCGAGCAGCACCACGTCGGCCGCGGTGCGCGCGGCATCACTGCCGCGCGCGGCGACCCCGATGCCCACGCTGGCCGCCCGGATCGCGGCGGCGTCGTTGACGCCGTCGCCGACCATTGCCGTCACGAGACCGGACCGTTCGAGGGTCTGGACCACGTCGACCTTGTGTTCCGGCGTCATCCGCGCGAAGACAACGTGCGACGCGGCCGCCGCGGCGCGCTCGTCGGCGGACAGTGCCTCCCAATCGCTGCCGATGATCACCTGTTCGGCGGTGACGTCGATACCCAGCTCCTGGGCGATCACGGCCGCGGTCACCGGATGATCGCCGGTGATCAGCCGGACGCCGATGTCACGCTCGGCGAGCGCCTTCAGGACCGACCGGGCCATGGGTCGTGGGGTGTCGGCCAATCCGAGGAGACCGATCGGAGTGAGCTCGGACGCGCACAAGCGCTCGAGCAGATCGGGATCGGCCGCTGCGGCCGCTGCCTGATCCGGGCTGAGCCGGCGCTCGGCCACGGCCAGTACCCGCAATCCGTTGGCCGCCATCCGGTCGATCCGTTGCGTCAATGGTTCGTCATCATGGAGCAGCGCCGACGAGAGCACCTCGGGTGAGCCCTTGATGGTCAGCCGGGTGCCCTCGAGCGCGGCGGCGAACGGACGACCGGACTGGAACGGCAGGAAGGCGTCACGGGCCTTCCGCGGTGGCGGCGGCGAACCATCGCCCCGCAGCAAGGGGTCGTCGGCGGCCTGGTGTATCGCGTCGTCGGTGGCGTGCTCGACGCGGTGGGTGTGCCTGGCGTAGCTCGTGCTCACCGCCGCGTCCAGCACCTCTGCGGAGGTGAAGCCCGTCATCGGGTGCACCGCTTTGACCTTCAGCCGGTTTTCGCTCAGCGTGCCGGTCTTGTCGAAGCACACCACGTTCAACCGGGCCAGCGCTTCGACCGCGTCGGCGTTGCGGATCAGCACCGATTCGCCGGTGAGCCGCCGCGCGGCGGCCTGCTGTGCCAACGTCGCCACGAGGGGCAACCCTTCCGGAATGGCCGCGACGATCAGCGTGACCGCACTGGAAACCGCCGCGCGCAACGGGGTGCCCCGCGACACGCTGAGCAATCCGACCAGGGCCCCGCTGGCCGCGCTGAAGGGCAACGCGCGGCGGGTGATATGCCGCAACTGTCGCTGTAGGCCGATCTCCTGCAACTTTCGCGGAGCCATCGCCAGCGCACGGCGCATCTCCGAGCGTGCACCGACCGCGGTCACGACTGCCACCGCCGTGCCCGCGACCACCGTGGTGCCGGCGTAGAGCATGCATGCTCGTTCGGCCAGCGGGGCACCCGGTGTGGGCTCGATCTCCTTGGCCACCGGCAGTGACTCGCCGGTCAGCGTCGATTCGTCGACTTCCAGATTCACGGCGTGCAGCAGCCGGGCGTCCGCGGGGACCACCTCGTCGGCACGGACTTCAATGATGTCGCCCAGCCGCAGCAGCGCGGCGGGCACTTTCTCGCGGCGCTGCTCTTCGAGTGAGCCCAGAAGCCGTCGCGCCGGCGGCTCCTGGACGGCCAGCAGCCGATCCAGGGTGCGTTCGGCGTGCAGCTGTTGTTCGGCTGACAAGGCGGCGTTGGCCAACAGGACGCTGCCCACCAGGACCGCATCCAGCGCCGAGCCGAGCAGGGCGCTGGCCAACGCGCCGGTGGCCAAGAGCGGTGTGATCGGGTCCGCCAGGTCGCCGCGCATCTCGTTGGCGAAATCGCGGACGGTTCCCCACGACGTCGTGGTCGCGTCGTGCAGCGCGCGAAGCGGTGGCAACTTCTGCCACCATTCGGGTGGTTCCTCGTGATGTTCGTCGGGGGGACGGGGCAGCAGCCGCTGCACCTCCGCAACAGGCAGGGCGTGCCACTCGTGGGCGGTTTCGGGCTCCGGCGGCGGGTCCCGAAGGACTTTGATGGCCGCCCGGTATCCGAACCACAGGCTGGCGACCATGCCGGCATTGACCGACGCCGAACTGCGTCCGGGCACACCGGGAATCAACATCAGTGCGCCGATCGCCGAAGCCGAGGCTGACAACCGGACGGCACCGGCGGTGGCGGCGCGCGCGGCGGGCAGCGCGTGCAGCACCCGCCAGGCGCCGGTCAGGTCTTTGGCGATCACGTCGGCACCCCATGGCGGCGCATGCCCGTCCCGGAGCACGCCGATCGTGAGGTCGGACCGGTGCGCGGCCCGCATCCCCGACGTGGTCAACAGCGCCACGGTGGCACCGCCGGCCTTCAGTTCCGCGACGGCCGCCGCCACCGCGTGGTCGATGGAACCGTCTGCGGGATACAGTTGGTCGAAACCTTGTGCTAGAGAACGTAATCCGTCGTCATCGAGGGAATAGATGCGCGGCTGCGACTGCCGCGCCTCGGTAAGGACCGCCGCCGCGAACGGATCGCGAACCGGGCTGATCAATGCCTCGCCGAAGTTGCCGGCGCCGGGGATATCGGCCAGCTTGTGCCATCCCGGCCCCAGGCCGTCGTCGTCGAGCGCGGCCCGAACCGCCTCCCAGGCATGGGTCCGTGCCGAATTCTCCACCCCCAAAACGCGACTGACCATCAATGCGTCGGTGTACAGCGCTCGCGGATCGATCATGATCGCGTCGACCCGGTCGAGTGTGCGCAGCGCACTCGGGCGCAGCACCAGCGCGTCGTGACGGGCGGTCAGGCCGCGACTCATCGTGCAGCCGAATCCTTCCCGCACGGTGCGCAGCGGCTTGGGGACGGCGGCCAGCGCGGCGGCGCCGGCCGCGTCGGGGTTGCGGGACAGCAGACCGACTAGAGCGGAGGCGCCGATGCCGGCCACACCGACCCGGTTGGCGTAGCGTTCCGCGGGCCCGTCGGGCGGAACAGACACGCTTCGCGGCGTCGGAGGCGCGTCGTCAGGCATCGGCTGGCCGCCCAGCCCGGGTTCATGCCGCGACCAGGCCAGCCGGCCGTTCCAAGCCTCGGCAGCCAGCATCGTGCGGGTAGCGGCTTCCGCCGCCGCCGCCGTCGGCGACAGCGTCAACACGGCCGTCGCGGCATTGACGAGACCGAACAGGACATCGGCGCCCTCCGCCCCGAGGCGACGCTCGAGCTCGCGGCGCAGCCGCGGCAGGTGGTCCACCAGCGTGGGCGGCACGGCCACCAAGTCGGGCAGTCTCGGCAGCCGCAGCAGGCTGCCGGTCAGCGACAGGCCAAGGCCCGCGGCAGCGGCGGCGGCTGCCACCATCCGGCCCATCAGCAGCGCATCGTCGCCCGGCAGACTCGCCGGGTGTTGACGCGGCGCGCGCGTTCGGTCGCGCCGTTCGGCATCGGCAACGATCCGGCACAGCTCTGCCGCCGAGGGCCCCTCGATCTCCACGGTGACCACGAGCCGCGCCAGCGTGCGGTTCAGGAAAGCGGAGCGCACCCCGGGCGTTGCGCGGATGGCCGCCAGTACGTCGGTGGCGATTGCCGAGGCGTGCTTACCGTCGAGGCCCCGTACCTCGACCCAACGCCGCGGACCGTGGGTGCTGTTACGCCGCGCCGGTGGGCCACCTATCGCCTCGATCACCATCCCTGCCGTCGCGCGTGCCAACGCTGAAACGTCCGGCGCGCCACGGGTTAACGACTTGCCCATCCTCGCCGCCACGCCGCCACCCACCAGGGTCGTCGCGCTTGCGGCGGTTCCCGCGACAACAGCACCCATGCCAAGTGCCGTGTGGGTAGCCGCCGCGGCGGTCCGGAACGGGAGCGCCACCAACCCGTAACCTGGCAGACGGTTTCGCGTAATCACTTTGTTCCGCTTCAAGAACCCGCTTTTGGGGGCAGCCGCTACCGAGTCGCCTTGCTTCGGTGAACAACGTAAGATCCCTGCTCTCGGCGCCCGCCGAACGGCGATACACGCGGCGTGATACACAGGCAGACTAATCGGTAGCGGTGGGAAGCGGAGGTGCCGTTAGGCTTCCCTCCGGGGGCTTTCGTCCCTTGTGAAAGCTCTTCGAATCGCGCGAACATCGCTGACGAGCAAGTCGCACTGTGGCGCAGGAGGCTTAACCCATGCGAACCGCATATCACCAGCAGCTAGCCGATTTGACGACGCAACTTGGCGACATGTGCGGCCTGGCCGTGGTGGCAATGAAGCGTGCGACACAAGCGCTGTTGGACGCCGACATCGTCGCCGCGGAGGAGGTGATCCGCGACCATGGGCGAATGGTGGCGATGCGAGCCGATGCCGAAAAAGAGGCATTCGCGCTGCTGGCGTTACAGCAACCGGTGGCCGGAGAGCTGCGGGCGATCATGAGCGCCATACAGATCACCGCCGATACGGAACGGATGGGCGCATTGGCCGTGCATGTCGCCAAGATCGTCCGGCGGGAGTGTCCAAAGCATGTGCTTCCCGAGGAGGTCGGTCAGGGCTTCGCTGAGATGGCCAATGTGGCAATCGCGTTGGGGGACAGCGCGAAACAGGCCCTGCTTGGCCACGATCCGGAGAAAGCTGCTCAGCTTCACGAGCAAGACGACGCGATGGATGAGCTGTACCATCGTCTATTTGGTTTGCTGACAGATCGAGAATGGGAGCACAGCATCTCGACCGGCGTGCAAACCGCGTTGCTGGGACGTTTTTACGAGCGCTTCGCCGACCATGCCGTGGAAGTCGGCCGGCGCGTCATCTTCATGGTCACCGGCGAGTTGCCGGCCGAAGACGAGATATCCACCTACTGATCCGAGCCGCGCCGCCGAATCCTAGGAGTGCCCCGCAATGTCGTTAGCGCCCAAGGCGACTGCGCCCGATTCTCATGCCCTGACCACGAATCTGGTTGCCGCGTCCCCTGCTGACGAGATCCTGCGGCGGTTGGACAGCTCGGCCGCCGGATTGTCCAGCGCCCAGGTGGCTGACCGGCTGGCGCGTTACGGACCCAATGCCGTTCGGACCCATCATGTCAACGCGCTGGCGGTGTTGGGTCGTCAACTGCGGAGCGCGGTGCTTATCTTGTTGGGCGGCACGGCGGTCGTCTCCTATTTCTTGGGCGACAGCATGCAGGCGGTCATCATCGGGGTGATCCTGGCGGCCAGCATAGGTCTGGGCTTCATCAACGAATATCGCGCCGAGCGGGCCGCCGCCGAGCTGCACGCAGGGGTGCACCACAACGCCCTCGTGCGCCGCGACGGGGAATTTGTCAAGGTCGATGTTACCGCTCTTGTTCCGGGTGATGTGATCCGGCTGTCGTTGGGCGAGGCGGTGCCGGCCGATGTCCGGCTGATCGATGTCAGCGGCCTGGAGTGCAACGAGAGCATTCTCACCGGCGAATCGACCGGATCAGAGAAATCGCCGCAACCTGTTCCCCCCGGAAGCGAACTGGCCGAATCGACCGACCTGGCTTTCATGGGCACCATCGTGAGCGCCGGCGAGGGCACCGGAGTCGTTTACGCCACCGGCAAAAACGCCGAATTTGGGCGTATTGCAGCGGGTTTGGACGAGCGCGCGCCCGAAACCGGGTTCCAGGTGGGGCTGCGTCGGTTCTCGTATCTGCTGCTTCAGGTCGCGATCGCGTTGATGGTGGTCATTTTGATCAGCAACCTGCTGTTGGCTAAGCCGATCATCGATTCCGTGCTGTTCTCGCTGGCGATCGCGGTCGGTATTACCCCGCAGCTGCTGCCCGCCGTGGTCAGCACCAGCCTGGCAACCGGGTCGCGGCAGCTGGCCAAGGCGAAGGTGCTTGTCAAACGGTTGGTGTGCATCGAAGATCTGGGCGACATTGACATCCTCATCACCGACAAGACCGGGACGCTGACCGAAGGCCGGCTCCGGCTGGTCGAGACGATCGACCCCGCCGGCGCGCACAGCGAATCGGTCCGGCGCCTCGGGCTGCTCGCCACCGATGTGGACCCGGAATCCGGCGGGGTCAGCGCGAACCCGCTCGACGCCGCGCTGTGGGAGTCCCCGCTGCCACATCAGTTGATGGGCGGTGCCGTGCACCGGGTCGTGATGCTGCCGTTCGACCATGAGCGCCGCGCGACGTCGGTTTTGCTCGATGACGACGGGAAACGTGTGCTCGTGGTCAAAGGTGCGCCCGAACAAGTACTGGCCCAATGCGAGACAGGAACGCCAGGGGCGGCGGTCGCACAAGAAACGTTGGCGGCCTTGTTTGCCGCCGGCCGCCGCGTGGTGGCCGTGGCGGCCAAGCCCGCGGCCGAGCTGACTTCCATCAGCCCCGAAGACGAATCCGATCTCCTGTTGGCCGGGTTTCTGGTCTTCGCCGACGAACCCAAACGCGCTGCGCGCCAGTCGTTGTCTAAACTGGCCACCCTCGGCATCGAGCTGAAGATCGCCACTGGCGACAATCCGCGG
>CAWFKY010000010.1:0-278115 GCA_963816495.1 uncultured Actinomycetota bacterium
GCTCGGCGACGCCGAGGAGCTGTGGCAGAACCAACGCAAGGCCGTACAGGCCGCCGAAATAAACTACACTGCAGCGGTTTCCGTGGGCGTGTTGCTGGGTGAGAAGATGCGCGCTCAGGGCTTCGGTCAGATCATCGCGATGAGCACTGTCGCCGGTGAGCGGGTACGACGGTCCAACTTCGTCTACGGCTCCACCAAGGCCGGTCTGGACGGTTTTTATCTGGGATTGTCAGAGGCGTTGCACGAGTACGGAGTTCGTGTACTGGTGATCCGGCCCGGCCAGGTGCGTACCCGGATGAGCGCGCACATCAAGGAAGCTCCGTTGACCGTCGACAAGGAGTACGTCGCCAACCTCGCGGTGACCGCGTCCGCAAAAGGTAAGGAATTGGTTTGGGCGCCAGCAGCATTCCGCTATGTGATGATGGTGTTGAGACACATCCCGCGGAGCATCTTCCGCAAGCTGCCGATCTGACCATGCGCAACGCACTGGCCAGCCTGGGCCAGATGGTCTTGGCCGCGGCGGTCGCGGCGATCGTTGCGGTGATATCGCTGATCGCCATCGCGGGCGTGCAGTGGCCGGCCTTCCCGTCGTCCAACCAGCTGCACGCGCTCACCACCGTCGGTCAGGTCGGCTGCCTGGCCGGGCTGGTGGCCACCGGCTGGGTGTGGCGGCGTGGGCGCCGCCTGCTGGCTCAGTTAAGCGGGCTGGTGTTCGTGTCGGCGTTCACCATCGTGACGCTGGGCATGCCGTTGGGGGCCACCAAGCTGTATCTGTTCGGCATCTCCGTCGACCAGCAGTTCCGCACCGAGTACCTGACGCGGCTCACCGACAGTCCCGCCCTGCACGACATGACCTACCTCGGTCTGCCGTCGTTCTACCCGCCGGGCTGGTTCTGGATCGGCGGACGTGTCGCGGCGCTCACGGGGATCCCGGCCTGGGAGCTCTACAAGCCGTGGGCCATCACCTCGATCACCGTGGCGGTCGCGGTCGCGCTGGTGCTGTGGTGGCGGATGATCCGCTTCGAGTACGCGCTGATCGTCACCACCGCGACCGCGGCGGTGACGCTCGCCTACGGCTCTCCGGAGCCCTACTCCGCGATGATCACCGTGCTGCTGCCGCCGGTGTTGGTGCTGACGTGGTCGGGTCTTCGTGCCGGCGAGCGTGAAGCTGGCCGCACGCTGGAGCCTGAACGTGAAGCTGGCTTCACGTTCGCGCCACGAGCCGGCTGGGCGGCCGTGATCGGTGCAGGCGTATTCCTGGGCCTCACGGCCACCTGGTACACGCTGCTGCTGGCCTACAGCGCGTTCACCGTGGTGCTGATGGCGCTGGCGCTCGCGGCGTCGCGCTGGCGGCATAACGGTTTCAAGGCCGCGCTCGATCCGCTGCGCCGGCTGGCCGTCATCGCCGTCGTCGCCGCGCCCATCGCGGCCACCACCTGGCTGCCGTTCGCCTTGCGCGCGGCCCGTAGCCCCGTCAGCAACACCGGCAGCGCCTATCACTACCTGCCGGCCGACGGCGCCGAACTGACCTTCCCCATGCTGCAGTTCTCGCTGCTGGGAGCGGTCTGCATGCTGGGCACGCTGTGGCTGGCGGTGCGGGCCCGCTCGTCGGTGCGGGCCGCCGCCCTGGCCATCGGCGTGCTTGCCGTCTACGCGTGGTCACTGTTGTCGATGCTGGCCACGCTGGCGCGCATGACGCTGCTGTCGTTCCGGCTGCAGCCGACGCTGACGGTGCTGTTGGTCGCCGCCGGGGCGTTCGGCTTCGTGGAGGCCACCCAAGCAATGGCGGCGCGGCACCGGGCCTTGGAAAGAGCGACAGTCCCGGTGGCCAGCGCCATCGGACTGGCCGCGGCGATCGCGTTCAGCCAGGACATTCCCGACGTGCTGCGACCGGATCTCACCATCGCGTACACCGACACCGACGGGCATGGCCAGCGCGGCGACCGGCGGCCACCGAGCTCCGAGAAGTACTACGACGCTATCGACGCCGCCATCCAGCACGGCACCGGCAGGCCACGCGATCAGACCGTGGTGCTGACCGCCGACTACAGCTTCCTCTCGTACTACCCCTACTGGGGCTTTCAGGGGTTGACCTCGCACTACGCCAACCCGCTGGCGCAGTTCGACCTGCGCGCCGCACAAATCGAGAAGTGGTCCAAGTTCAAAACGGCCGACGAGTTGATCCACGCCCTGGACACGCTGCCGTGGCCGGCGCCGACGGTGTTCCTGATGCGCCGCGGCGCGAGCAACACCTATACCCTGCGGCTGGCCCAGGACGTCTATCCCAACCAGCCCAATGTGCGCCGTTACACCGTCGACCTGCGGGCTGCCCTGTTCGCTGACCCCCGGTTCAGCGTCCAAAGCATCGGCCCGTTCGTGCTGGCCATCCGCAAGCCGGGGCCCGGCCAGTGACAGGGCGCTAATGGCCACCGAGACCTCACCTGACGCGGTCGAACAACTACCATCGACCTCCGTGAGCGGCGCGGAAGCAAATTACCGGTTCGCCCGCCTCGTCGCCGTCGTCGCCGGTCTGCTCGGCGCCGTGCTGGCGATCGCCACCCCGGTGCTGCCGGTCAACCAGACCACCGCCCGACTGAACTGGCCGCAGAACGGCACGTTCGGCAGCGTCGAGGCGCCGCTGATCGGCTACGTGGCCACCGAACTGGATATCAGCGTGCCGTGCCAGGCGGCCGCCGGACTGACGGGACCACAGAACGCGGGCAAGACGGTGTTGCTGTCGACGGTGCCCAAGCAGGCGCCGAAGGCCGTCGATCGCGGGCTGCTCATCCAGCGCGCCAACGACGAACTGGTGCTCGTTGTGCGCAATGTCCCGGTGGTCACTGCCCCGCTGAGCCAGGTGCTGAGTCCGGCCTGCCAGCGCGTGACCTTTACCGCGCACGCCGACCGGGTTGTCGCGGAATTCGTCGGGCTGACGCAGGGACCCAACGCCGAGCATCCCGGCTCACCGCTGCGCGGTGAGAAGAGCGGCTACGACTTCCGGCCGCAGATCGTCGGCGTGTTCACCGATCTGGCCGGTCCGGCCCCGCCGGGCCTGAGCTTCTCGGCCACCGTGGACACCCGCTACAGCAGCAGCCCGACACCGCTGAAGATGATCGCGATGATCCTCGGGGTGGTGCTGACCGGGGCCGCCCTTGGCGCGTTGCACATCCTTGACACCGCCGACGGCACCCGGCACCGGCGCTTCCTACCGGCGCGCTGGTGGTCGATCGGCGGGCTGGACGCCCTGGTCATCGTCGTGCTGGTGTGGTGGCATTTCGTCGGCGCCAACACCTCCGATGACGGCTACATCCTGACCATGGCCCGGGTGTCCGAGCACGCCGGGTACATGGCCAACTACTACCGCTGGTTCGGAACTCCCGAGGCACCGTTCGGCTGGTACTACGACCTGCTGGCGGTGTGGGCGCATGTCAGCACCACCAGCATCTGGATGCGGTTGCCGACGCTGGTGATGGCGCTGACGTGCTGGTGGGTAATCAGCCGTGAAGTCATCCCTCGGCTGGGCCACGCGCCCAAGACGAGCCGGGCCGCGGCGTGGGCCGCGGCGGGCATGTTTCTGGCGACCTGGTTGCCGCTCGACAACGGACTGCGGCCCGAGCCGATCATCGCGCTGGGCATCCTGCTGACCTGGTGTTCGGTGGAACGCGCGGTGGCCACCAGCCGGCTGCTGCCGGTGGCGATCGCCTGCATCATCGGCGCCCTGACCCTGTTCTCCGGGCCGACGGGTATCGCCTCCATCGGCGCGCTGCTGGTCGCGATCGGGCCGCTGCGAACCATCCTGCACCGCCGATCAAAACAGTTCGGTGCGCTCCCGCTGCTGGCACCGGTGTTGGCTGCGGTCACCGTCACGGTGATCCTGATCTTCCGCGACCAGACCCTGGCCGGTGAGATCCAGGCCACCGCTCTCAAGCGCGCCGTCGGGCCGAGTCTGAGCTGGTTCGACGAACACACCCGCTACGAGCGGCTGTTCATGGCCAGCCCCGACGGGTCGGTCGCCCGGCGCTTCGCCGTGCTGGCGCTGCTTCTCGCGCTGGGGATAACCGTCGCAATGTCGTTGCGCAAGGGCCGAATTCCGGGCACGGCCGCGGGACCGAGTCGCCGCATCGTGGGCATCACCATCATCTCGTTCCTGGCGATGATGTTCACTCCCACCAAGTGGACCCACCACTTCGGGGTGTTCGCCGGGCTGGCCGGATCGCTGGGTGCGCTGGCCGCGGTCGCGGTGACGTCCGTGGCCATGCGTTCCCGACGCAACCGCACCGTGTTCGCCGCCGTGGTGCTGTTCCTGGCGGCCTTGTCGTTCGCCAGTGTCAACGGCTGGTGGTATGTGTCGAATTTCGGTGTGCCATGGTCGAATGCGTTTCCGGCGTGGCACTACGCTTTCGCCACCGCGCTGCTCGGGCTGACCGTGCTGGTGCTCCTGCTGGCGGCGTGGTTCCACTTCGTCGCCACCGACGAGTCTGCAAACGGGCCACCAAACGCTGGGCCGCGAGTGGCCGGAATCATTCAGTCCCCGTTGGCAATTGCGGCGTGGGCGCTGGTGATTTTCGAGGTGGCTTCGCTGACCCTGGCGATGACCGCCCAGTACCCCGCGTGGTCGGTGGGCCGGTCCAACCTGGAGGCTCTGGCCGGCCTCAAGACCAGCAAAGCCTGCGGACTGGCGGAAGACGTTCTGGTGGAACAGGATCCCAACGCCGGCATGCTTGCCCCGGTGAGCGCTTCGGTGGCCGACGCTTTGGGCGCCGGCCTGTCGGAAGCGTTTGCGCCCAACGGTATTCCCGCCGATGTGCGCGCCGACCCGGTGATGGAACGCCCAGGCGACCGGAGTTTCATCAACGACGAGAGGCTGATCACCGGCGGCGAGGCCGGCACTGAGGGGGGCACCAATCCCGCGCCGGGGATCAACGGCTCGGCTGCTCAGTTGCCGTTCAACCTGGATCCGGCCCGCACACCGGTGCTGGGCAGCTGGCGCTCCGGCATCCAGGTTCCCGCCAGGCTGCGGTCGGGTTGGTACCGGCTACCGTCACGGGACAAGGCCGGGCCGCTGCTGGTGGTGAGCGCGGCCGGTCGCTTCGATCCCCGCGAGGTTCAGGTGCAGTGGGCCACCGATGACGAGGCCGCCGGCGGACACCCCGGCGGGTCGTTCCAATTCGCCGACGTGGGGGCCTCGCCGGCCTGGCGTAACTTGCGGTTGCCGCTGTCCGCGATCCCCAGCACCGCCACCCAAATCCGCCTGGTTGCCAACGACGAAGATCTGGCGCCCCAGCACTGGATCGCGGTCACGCCGCCGCGAATTCCGCAGCTACGCACGCTGCAGGATGTGGTCGGCTCCCGCGACCCGGTGTTCCTGGACTGGCTGGTCGGTCTGGCGTTCCCGTGCCAGCGACCGTTCGGTCACCAGAACGGCGTCGACGAAACCCCGAAGTGGCGAATCCTGCCGGATCGGTTCGGCGCCGAGGCCAACTCTCCCGTGATGGACAACAACGGTGGCGGCCCGCTGGGCGTCACCGAGTTGCTGCTGAAGGCGACCACGGTGGCCAGCTACCTGAAAGATGACTGGTCCCGGGACTGGGGCGGGTTGCAGCGATTGACGCCCTACTACCCGAACGCCCAACCGGCCCATCTGCAACTAGGGACGGTGACGCGCAGCGGCCTGTGGGACCCGGCACCGCTTAAGCGGGCATGAAGGCGTTGCCCGCTCACGGCCACTCATTGTGTCTGGATTTGGGCACGAGCCGCCGTGGCACATGGGAACGTACACGGCCGGCACGGGCCCGGGCCATGCCTGGGCGGAGGCGAATTCCAGACCGGCGAGCATAAAGACAGCGGGCGCCAATCCCACGATCAACGCTCGGATGAACCGAACGGCCGGGTTCATGGTTGGGACCCCATTTTTGGTGTGGGGAAACACTTCTGCCCCGCTCCGGATTGACATCGGTATGAATCCGGAAACGGGGCAGAAGTGCGTTCGGCCTACGGGACCAGGGCGCGGATCGGGTGCGTGAGCGCCCAACCCGGGTGCAAGACGTCGCCGGCGTAGTGGCGCACCGGGTGCAGGGGCCCGCTGCGCGGGTCATACGGGTCTGCCGATGCGGTGGCCGGCATCAGTGACGCCACGAGTGACAGCCCGACGGCACCCAACATGACACCGGCCAGCATCCGGACCTTGGAAACCTTCTTCTTCGGTTCCTGGGCTTCTGCTTCGGCGATTTTCGCGTTCATGGTTGTGATTCCTTCTCTGCCGGATCTCTCCCAGGTGGTTCACGTCGGTGGGAACGAATTCCTCCCTGGGGTCGGTCGCGGTTGGCCGACAACACAAGGTTGCCCGACGGCGCTTGTGCGATCTTGGCGAAGTTCTTGCGAGATTCTTGTGTTCGCTGGAAAGCAGATATGGCTATGAAAACACACCTCATAACCATAGCCACGCCACTACAATCGATTGCTGGCCGTTGATGCTAACTGTCCGTGGGCCTAGGCTGAGGGTTCGTGGCCACTTACGGAGACGGTGAACCCACCCTGATGGAAATGGCCCGCGCCGAGCGGGCCGACCTCGCGGAATTCCTGGCCACGCTGACGCCACAACAGTGGGCCACGCCAAGTCTGTGCACCAAGTGGACTGTCAAAGACGTTGTCGCGCACATGATCAGCTACGAGGAACTCGGAACCATCGGGCTGATCAATCGATTCCTGAAGGGTGCGATAGCGCGGGCCAACCAGGTCGGTGTCGACGAGTTCGCCTCACTGAGCCCGCAGCAGCTGCTTGAATTCCTGCGCAATCACCTGACACCCCAGGGGTTGACCGCGGGCTTCGGTGGCATGATCGCGTTCGTCGACGGCACGATTCATCACCAAGACATCCGGCGCACGCTTGGTCAACCGCGCAGCATCCCCGCCGATCGACTCACCCGGATTCTGCCGCTGGTGCCGGGCAACCCGCGCCTCGGCGCGGGACGCCGGATCAGGGGACTGCGACTGCGCGCCACCGACGTCGACTGGGCCCACGGCCGCGGGCCAGAAGTTACCGGCCCGGGCGAAGCGCTGCTCATGGCGATGGCCGGCCGTCCCGCGGCGCTCGCAGACCTCACCGGCCCGGGGCACGCCACGTTGGCGGCACGGCTGGGTGATCGCTCGGCTAAGTGATCGATCCGCTCAGCCTGGGCGGACCTGGAAGGTGTACTCGCGGCTGCCGATGCGGATGAGGTCGCCGTCGGCCAGCGGGGCGCTGCCCCGGATGCGCCGACGCTGCACCTCGACGCCATTGGTCGACTTCGAATCGTAGATGACGAAACCGGCTCCGGTGTCGATGATTACGGCGTGGTACCGGCTGACGTCGGTGTCGTCGTCGAAGACGATGTCGTTGTCCGAATGGCGCCCGATCCGGGTCGATGCGCCGTTCAGCGGATACTGACGACCGGTTCTGTCGCGCAGCCAGGCGACGGGGTACCCGTCGCCCACGGCGATATCCGATGCTGTGTGGTAAACGCTCTGCTTGTGCGTGGTCAGCGTGGACCGTCTAGCGACCACGGGCTCCTGCCGCAGGATGCGCTCGTGCAGCGCACTTACCGTCGGGCCGGGGTCGATGCCTAGCCCGTCGGCCAGGGTCGTCTTCAGTCGCCGATAGGCACCAAGGGCGTCCGATTGGCGCTCGGTGACGTAGTAGGCGGTGATCAGCTGCGCCCACAGCGGTTCGCGATAGGGGTGCTCGGCGGTGAGCGCCTCGAGTTCGCCGATGACGGCGCCGGCGCGGCCGCACGCGATCTCGGCTTCGGCGCGGGCGGTGTGGGCAGCCACCTTCTCTTCCAACAGCATGGCGGCATACGCATCGACAAAGGGGAAGTCGCGCAGATCGTCGAGCACCGGTCCGCGCCATTCGCCCAGCGCGGCATGCAGGTGGGTGCTGGCGTCCTCGTATTGTCCCGCGGCCGCGGCCCGCACGCCCGCGGCCTTCTCGGCGGTGAAACGCCCCACATCGCAGTCGGTGTCAGCGATGCTGATCTGATACCCCGGCGGTGCGCTGGCCAGCACCATGTACGGATCGGCGCCGGCGCCGTGGAGCAGGCGGCGCAAGGTGGATATGTAGGACTGGATGCTGGTGCGCGCTGCCGGCACCGGATCGTCGCCCCATACCGCGTCGATCAACGAGTCGACCGACACCGGCCGGTTGCGGTTGATCACCAGCATGGCCAACACCGCCCGCTGCTTGGCGGCACCCAACGGCACCCGGATGCCGTGCGCAGTCACCAGCAACGGTCCCAGCACACCAAACCCGAGACCCGAGTTACTCATCGCGCCGCCAGCCTTCCGGGTACCTCCAGTCCTCAGCCCTCATTCTGACGGCAGTGTAACCACAACTGAAGGATCCGCTCGGCTACGGCGAGCCCGCGCGGGGGATTAAGGCAAACCCGCGATCACCAAAACACGATTTGCCAGTGAATCGAGTGCCGGCTACAGCGCGGGCAGCGCGCCAAGTGCAACGAACTCGTGGAGCAGGCTCACCAGACTCTCGACCGCGATTTCGTTGGTCAGCATGATGGGGCGCGTCCGGTCGTGAGGCTTGGTGGCTTCAGCCTTGAACGCGTCGAACCTGTTCGTAGTGGGTGCGGTCATGGCAGGTCCTCTCCCCGTCCCGAATGTGCCAGCATTTGAGGTTCGTTCCCTTATCGGATCGGTCCTAAACCGAAAGTTTTCACGAAATTCAGTTGACGCCCAGCTGAGCGGGAACCCCGCGGTCGGACGGGCCTTTGCGCCCTCGCCGACCATTGTTTTAGGCCGCTTTTTAGGCATGTGTCGAGCATTCCTTTGATGCCACTATCGAAATGCACCGCGGCCCAGTCATCGGCTATTACAAATCCAGTCATCTCGCCGATTCCCGAGCGTCCATCCACAGGGTCCTTAGCCGCGTCGCTTACGATCGACCCTCGTGCCCCATGACGGTGATGAGCGATCGCAGCGGCTACTGAGGCTGATCGCCGTCGTCGCGGGAAGCGCGGGTCTGCTGTTGTGCGCCTTAGTCCCCCTGCTTCCGGTGAAACAGACGACGGCCACCATCCTGTGGCCGCAAGGCGCCACCGCGGATGGGCACGTCAATCAGGTCACCGCCCCGCTGGTGTCCGGAGCTCCACGGGCGCTGGACATCTCTATCCCCTGCTCGGCGATTGCCACCTTGCCTCCCGAGGGCGGATTGGTGGTCTCGACCCTGCCCACCAACGGCGTGGATGCCGGCAAAAATGGCCTCTTCGTACGCGGCAACAAGGACACGATCGTGGTCGCCTTCCGCGATTCGGTGGCTGCGGTGGCGCAACGCTCAGCCGTCGCCGCCGGCGCCTGCAGGGTGCTGCACACCTGGGCCGACGCCAGCGGCGCGGGTGCGGACTTTGTCGGCATACCCGGCGCCGCCGGGACCCTTCCCGCCGAGAAGAAGCCTCAGGTCGGCGGCATTTTCACCGACCTGAAGGTCCTCGCACAACCCGGGCTGTCGGCCCGCATCGACATCGACACCCGGTTCATCACGGCGCCCTCGGCCATGAAGAAGATCGCGATGGTCCTAGGCGCCTTGGCCGTTCTGACGGCGATCATTGCGCTTGCGGCGCTGGACCGCCGCAGCCGTGGCGGCGCCACGCTGACCAATTGGCGGTCCCCGATCGCGTGGCTGTCCAGGTACCGCCCGGGCACGCACTGGGCAACGTGGTGGCGTGTTGGAGCCGCGACGTGGATCGCGGACGCGGGAGTGATCGCAACGCTGTTGCTGTGGCACATCATTGGCGCCACCTCGTCGGACGACGGCTACAACCTGACCATCGCCCGCGTCGCGCCGAAAGCGGGCTACGTCGCCAACTACTACCGCTACTTCGGTACGACGGAAGCTCCGTTCGACTGGTATCTCGGGGTGCTGGCCAAAATGGCGTCGGTGAGCACCGCCGGCGTGTGGATGCGCCTGCCGGCCACGCTGGCCGGGATCGCATGCTGGCTGATCATCAGCCATTGGGTGCTGCGGCGGCTGGGACCGGGCAGGGGCGGCCTGGCGGCCAACTGTGTCGCGGTCTTCACCGCGGCCGCGGTGTTCGTCGCGGCGTGGTTGCCGTTCAACAACGGGCTGCGGCCCGAGCCGCTGATCGCCCTCGGTGTGCTGGTCACCTGGATATTGGTGGAACGCGCCATCGCGCTGCAACGATTGGCCCCCGCCGCCGTGGCCATCATCGTGGCGCTGCTGACCGCGACGCTGGCGCCACAAGGCTTGATCGCCGTCGCCGCGCTGCTGACGGGCGCGCGGGCCATCGCCCAGATAATCCGGCGCCGGCGGGCCACTGACGGGCTACTGGCGCCCCTGCTGGTGCTGGCGGCATCGTTGTCGCTGACCACCGTGGTGGTGTTCCGCAGTCAAACGCTGGCCACGGCCGCCGAATCGGTGCGCATCAAGTACAAGGTCGGCCCGACGATCGCGTGGTACCAAGACTGGCTGCGCTACTACTTCCTTACCGTGGAGTCGAACCCAGACGGGTCGATGGCGCGGCGCTTTGCGGTGCTGGTGCTGCTGTTGTGCCTGTTCGGAATGCTGGTCATACTGCTGCGCCGCGGCCGGGTGCCCGGGCTGGCCAGCGGCCCGGCGTGGCGGTTGATCGGCACCACCGCGGTCGGCCTGTTGCTCCTGACGTTCACGCCCACCAAGTGGGCGATTCAGTTCGGTGCGTTCGCCGGACTGGCCGGCGCCCTCGGTGCGGTCACCGCGTTCGCCTGCGCCCGAATCGGCCTGCACAACCGCCGCAACCTGACTCTGTACATCACTGCCTTGCTGTTCGTGCTGGCGGTGGCCACCTCCGGCATCAACGGCTGGTTCTACGTCGGCAACTATGGGGTGCCGTGGTACGACATTCAGCCGGTCATCGCCAGCCATCCGGTGACCTCGATGTTCCTGACGCTGTCGATCATCACCGGGCTGCTGGCCGCCTGGCAGCACTTTCGCATGGACTACGCCGGGCACACCGAAGTCAAGGACAACCGGCGCAACCGGGTCCTGGCATCGACCCCGCTACTGGTGGTCGCTACGATCATGGTCCTGGGCGAGGTCGGCTCGCTGGCCAAGGGCGCGGTCTTTCGCTACCCGGTCTACACCACCGCCAAGGCCAACCTGGCGGCAATCACCTCGGGGTTATCGTCCACCAGCTGCGCGATGGGCGATGACGTGCTGACCGAACCAGACCCCAATGCCGGCATGTTGCAGCCGCTTGGCGGGCAGACCTTTGGCCCAGACGGCCCGCTCGGCGGAATCAACCCGGTCGGCTTCAAACCCGACGGGGTGGGCGATGACCTGAGGTCGTACCCGGTGGTGACCAAGCCGGGGGTGGTGAATTCCGACGCGTCGCCCAACAAGCCCAACGCCACCATGAGTGACTCCGCGGGCACAGCCGGCGGCAAAGGCCCTGTCGGGGTGAACGGGTCGCACGCGGCACTACCGTTCGGGCTCGACCCTGCCCGCACACCGGTGATGGGCAGCTACGGCGAGAATTCGCTGGCCGCAACCGCCACCTCGGCGTGGTATCAGTTGCCGCCACGCGCTGCCGACCGGCCGCTGGTGGTGGTCTCCGCCACCGGTGCTATCTGGTCGTACAAAGAGGACGGCACCTTCACCTACGGGCAGCAGCTGAAGTTGCAGTGGGGCGTCGCCCGCCCCGACGGCACCACCCAACCGCTCGCGGAGGTGCAGCCCATCGACATCGGGCCGGAGCCGGCGTGGCGCAATCTGCGGTTCCCGCTCACCTGGGCGCCCCCGGAGGCCAACGTGGCCCGCATCGTCGCCTACGACCCGAACCTGAGTTCCGAGCAATGGTTCGCGTTCACGCCGCCGCGGGTCCCGGTGCTGCAGACCCTGCAGCAATTGATGGGATCGCACACACCCGTGCTGATGGACATCGCGACCGCCGCAAACTTCCCCTGCCAGCGACCGTTCTCCGAACACCTTGGCGTTGCCGAACTTCCGCAATACCGCATCCTGCCCGATCACAAACAGACGGCGGCGTCGTCGAACGGGTGGCAGGCCGGCGAGGCCGGCGGTCCGTTCCTGTTCACCCAGGCGATGCTGCGTACCTCGACGATCTCGACGTACCTGCGCCGTGACTGGTATCGCGACTGGGGATCGGTCGAGCAGTACTACCCGTTGGTGCCGAATGATCAGGCGCCGGAAGCAGTTATCGAACAGGGTGTGATGACAGTGCGCGGCTGGAGCCGGCAGGGACCGATTCGGGCGCTCCCATGAGCGTCACCACCGTCACCAACCGTGAAGACACCACGGCCCCCCGTCAAGACGTGCGCGTGACGCGCTGGGTCGCGACGATCGCCGGGCTGATCGGTTTCGTCTTGTCGGTCGCGACGCCGCTGCTGCCCGTCGTGCAGACCACCGCGACGCTGAACTGGCCGCAAAACGGCCAATTGAACAGCGTCACCGCACCGCTGATTTCGCTGACACCGGTCGACGTGACAGTCACCGTGCCGTGCTCTGTGGTGCGCGACCTGCCACCCGAGGGCGGGGTCGTGCTGAGTACGGCACCCAAGAAGGGCAAGGATGCCGCGCTGAACGCGTTGTTCGTCGTCGCCAGCAGTAAGCGCGTCGACGTCACCGACCGCAATGTGGTGATCGCCAGCGTGTCTCGGGATCAGGCGGCATCTCCGCAATGCCAGCGCATCGAGATCACCTCCACACAGGCCGGCGCCTTCGCCACCTTTGTCGGGTTGAAGGATCCGGCAGGAAAACCTGTCAGCGGTGGTTTCCCCGATCCCAACCTGCGCCCACAGATCGTCGGGGTGTTCACGGATCTGACCGGTCCCGCTCCGCCCGGGCTGCGGCTCTCGGCGACCATCGACACCCGGTTCTCCACCACGCCGACGACGCTGAAACTGTTCGCGATGGTGCTGGCGATCGTGTCCGCCATCGTCGCGCTGGTCGCGCTGTGGCGCCTCGACCAATTGGATGGCAGGCGGATGCGCCGGCTCATTCCGACAAACTGGCGCAAGTTCACCCTGGCCGACGCGACGGTCATATTCGGCTTCTTGCTGTGGCATGTGATCGGCGCGAACTCGTCTGACGACGGCTACATCCTGGGCATGGCGCGAGTCGCCGGCCGCGCCGGCTACATGTCGAACTACTTCCGCTGGTTCGGCAGCCCAGAGGACCCGTTCGGCTGGTATTACAACCTGCTGGCGCTGATGACCCACGTCAGCGACAACAGCCTGTGGATGCGGTTGCCCGACCTGGTCGCCGGCCTGCTGTGCTGGGTGCTGCTGTCGCGTGAGGTGCTGCCCCGACTGGGCCCCGCGGTGACATCTAGCAAAGCCGCAAACTGGGCGGCGGGCATGCTGCTGTTGACCGCGTGGATGCCATTCAACAACGGCCTTCGCCCCGAGCCCATCATTGCGCTTGGTTCGCTGGCCACCTATGTGCTGATCGAGCGATCCATGCGATACAGCCGGCTGACGCCGGCAGCACTCGCGATCACCACCGCCGCGTTCACCCTGGGTGTTCAGCCCACCGGTCTGATCGCGGTGGCCGCGTTGGTGGCCGGCGGCCGCCCGATCCTGCGGATCTTGGTCCACCGTCATCGCCTGGTCGGCACCTTGCCTTTGGTGGCCCCGATGCTGGCCGCCGGTTTCGTCATCCTCACCGTGGTATTCGCCGACCAGACACTGTCAACGGTGTTGGAAGCCACCAGGATTCGCACCGCGATCGGGCCCAGCCAGGCGTGGTACACCGAGAACCTGCGCTACTACTACCTGATCCTGCCCACCGTCGACGGTTCGCTGTCGCGCCGGTTCGGCTTTTTGATCACCGCGCTGTGCCTGTTCACGGCGGTGTTCATCATGTTGCGGCGCAAGCGAGTTCCCGGCGTGGCCCGCGGTCCGGCGTGGCGACTGATGGGCGTCATCTTCGGCACCATGTTCTTCCTGATGTTTACCCCGACCAAGTGGGTGCACCACTTCGGGCTGTTCGCTGCGGTGGGCGCGGCGATGGCCGCGCTGACGACGGTGCTGGTGTCGCATGAGGTGCTGCGCTGGTCGCGCAACCGCATGGCATTCGTGGCGGCGGTGTTGTTCTTGTTGGCGCTCTGTTTCGCCACGACCAACGGCTGGTGGTATGTCTCGAGCTACGGCGTCCCGTTCAACAACGTCATGCCGAGGCTCGCCGGAATCAGCATCAGCACAGTTTTTTTCGTACTGTTCGCGATTGCGGCACTCTGGGCGATCTGGTTGCACTTCGTATCGACGAGCCACGGTGAGGGCCGGCTGGCGCGGGCGGTGACGGCCGCACCGGTGCCGATCGCGGCCGGATTCATGGCGCTGGTGTTCATCGCATCAATGGTCGCCGGAATCGTGCGTCAGTACCCCACCTACTCCAATGGCTGGGCCAACCTGCGCGAATTCGCCGGGGGCTGCGCACTGGCCGACGACGTGCTCGTCGAGCCGGACAGTAACGCCGGATTCATGACACCGCTACCCGGCAATTACGGCTCGCTCGGGCCGCTCGGTGGGGCCAACCCTGTCGGCTTCTCGCCGAACGGCGTACCGGAACGCACTCTGGCCGAGGCGGTCCGGGAGACGTCGGTGCCGCAACCCGGGACCGACTACGACTGGGACGCGCCGACCAAGCTGACGGCGCCGGGCATCAACGGATCGACGGTGCCGCTGCCGTACGGCCTCAACCGCGATCGGGTTCCGCTGGCCGGCAGCTACACCACCGGCGCGCAACAGCAGAGCAGGCTCACCTCGGCGTGGTATCAGCTGCCCAAGCCGGACAACGGGCATCCGCTGGTGGTGGTGACCGCCGCGGGCACGATCGCCGGCAACAGCGTGCTGCACGGGCACACCACCGGGCAGAACGTCGTGCTGGAATTCGGCAAGCCGGGTCCCGGCGGCTCCGGAACTGACAATGTGCTGCCGGCGGGGCGGCTGGTGCCCTACGACCTGTACGGGGAGCAGCCGAAGGTGTGGCGCAACCTGCGCTTCGCCCGCTCCGAGATGCCCCCCGACGCGGTCGCGGTGCGGGTGGTGGCCGAGGACCTGTCCCTGACGCCAGAAGACTGGATCGCGGTGACCCCGCCGCGGGTGCCGGACCTGCGCTCGGTGCAGGAGTACGTCGGCTCGACGCAGCCGGTGCTGCTGGACTGGGCGGTCGGTCTGGCGTTCCCGTGTCAGCAGCCGATGCTGCACGTCAACGGCGTCACCGAGATCCCGAAATTTCGCATCACCCCGGACTACAACGCCAAGAAGCAGGACACCGACACCTGGGAGGACGGCGTCAACGGCGGCCTGCTGGGCATCACCGACCTGTTGTTGCGGGCCCACGTCATGTCCACGTATCTGTCCCGCGACTGGGGCCGGGACTGGGGATCACTGCGCAAGTTCGACACCATCGCTGATGCCCACCCCGCGCAACTTGACTTGAGCACCGCCACCCGCAGCGGCCTGTGGACGCCGGGACAGATCCGGATCAAGCCCTAGGGCTGCATGGGCTCGAAGCATCTGGTGATCGCATCCCTGGTCGGTGTGCTGGCGGTTGCATGCGCCGGCCCGCCGACATCGAGCCCCGGGAGTACCGGTCCGGCCAAGCGGCTCAACTATGTCGCCGTGGGCGACTCCTTCGCCGCGGCGCCGGGTGTTCTGGAGCCGGCACCGCCCGCCGGGTGCCGCAGGTCGACCAATGGCTACCCGTCGATACTGGCGCGACAAATCAATGCGACCAATTTCGTCAACGTCACGTGCAGCGGCGCCAAGACCGAAAACATCACCGGCCGCGCTCAGCAGACCAAAGACGGGTCGGTCGACGAGCAGATCGACGCCGTCGACACGACCACCGACCTGATCACCATCACCATCGGTGCCAACGACGTCGGGCTGCCCTCCGACGCAGAGGGCTGCGAGGTCAAATCGGCCGATCCGCCACCGTGCACCAACGAGTTCGTCGTCGGCAACGTCGACCGCATTTCGGAGTCGATCACCGCGCAGTTGCCGGCGTGGGGCGCGCTCATCGACCAGCTGCGGCTCGCGGCGCCGCACGCGCGGATCGTCGTCGTGGGCTACGGCACCATTGTGCGGCCCGGTGGATGCTTTCCGGCGCAGCCGGTTCTGCCGCGCGACGCCGATTATTTGCAAACCAAACTAAATGAACTCGATGACCTACAGCAGCAACTCGCCACCAAGAAGGCAATCGACTATTTCGACACACGTCCACTATCGCAAGGCCACGATATTTGCGCGTCCCCCAGCGACCGGTATATCGAAGGCTTTGTGACGACTGGTTCCGCTGAGCCCCTGCACCCCAATGCTTTTGGCGTCGCAGCGGTGGGGAATGCGCTTGCCGGCTACCTCAGAAAGGCCGGCCCGCGGGGTTAGGTGACTCCGTCCAATGGCGAAGTCTCCGGTTCGTGAGGTTTTAGTTTCGCGAATTCTGTCAATTCCCGGTCCCGGGATCGGGAAGTGGGAACAGTCCAGAATAGCTCTGGGGAACACATGGTGGGCAAATGCGCGCGCTAACACTCTGCGGAACGTCCGCTGCGGCGATCACTTTATTGACCTTTCCGACAATTACTTTGCCGCCCGGTACCGCCGGCGCTAATCCCGGCGCTAATGGCAACACCCGGGTTGTTCTGGATGCGACTCTGAGAAATTGCGACTTCAGCCTCGCCCGCACTCCCCCCGCGGTCCCGAGCCCGATGCTGGGCACCGGCTGGGTCGACATCCACCACACCGGGTCCAGCGCGGTCGCGGAGGTGCATCTGGACGCCCCCAACGACCCGGGTACGCACTACAACGTCGGGCTGATCGAGGAACCCCGGCCGTCATCGGCTACCTGCGGTCCCGGAGCTGCGGGCACCGCCTTCACCGGCCTTGACACCGACGCGGCCGGCGTCGGAACGACGACGGTGCAAGACAGCCTTCAGTCCGGCACGACGGGGGTCTGGGTGATTATCGAGCGTCCCAACCCGCACTCTCAAGATCCGGCCGAGTACTACACGTCTGAGTTCTTGGCGTCTGTATAAATTCCGTCTGCAGGCAGTTGGTTGGGTGGTACCTCTTTTTAATCGGTTTATTCGCCGCCGCGGCGCCGAGTTAATCCGGATTGCACCGATGACGAATGCCCCGATCGGACGGGACTTCGGTCCCTAGCTCGGCACGTCGATTGGATGGTCCGATACAGGACATCCGGCAACAACCGGCGTCAGATGGAGGCACGGCAATGGATGCCGCAGAAGAATCGCAGACCAGCACGCGCATGTTCGCCCGCGTGCTCGGTCCTTTCCTCGTCATTGTTGACATCGTGGCTGTGGTGCGCGCGCCGGATACGAAGGCGGTGCTTTCGGAGTTCGAGGCGAATTCGCTGTGGTCATGGGTGGCCGGCGCCTTCGTTCTGATCTTCGGCCTCATCGTCGTCGCCGGTCACCAATACTGGCGAGGCGCCGCGCCGATCATCATCTCCGTGCTGGGCTGGCTTATCACGCTGCGCGGACTGCTGCTGCTCGCCTTCCCCAAGGTTTTCGTTTCGGTGGCCAACAGCATGATCGGAGCGCAAGCATGGTGGGTGACGCTCTGCATCGCTTTCGCCCTGGTCGGGCTGTACCTGACGTATGTGGGCTGGGCTCCTGCGCCCAGTCGGCCGGCGCCGCAGGCAGCGCGAGCCGGCCGGGATCGGCCACGAGCCGCGTGATCGGGCAAGGGGCATAGGCATGATGGCCACAGAGCACAGGCGGGGCCAAGCGCACGCCGAAAGGACCGCGGAAATTCCCTCCACGGTGGAAGCTGACGTCGGCGGCGGGTTGGACTCGTCGGCAGCCGTCGCCGATGTGGCAGCGGAGGACATACAACCATTGGCGCGCGGCATGGGCGTGCTGGTTGTGAAGCGGGGCCTCTACGCCGGATCGCACTTCCGATTGGATCGGCCCGTAATGACCGCCGGCAGGCATCCCGAAAGTGACATCTACCTCGACGACATCACAGTGAGCCGCAGGCACGCCGAGTTTCGAAGGGAGAACGGCAAATTCCACGTCGTCGACCACGGCAGCCTGAACAGCACCTACGTCAACCGCGAACCCATCGACTCGGCCGTGCTGGCGGATGGCGATGAAATCCAGATCGGCAACTTTCGTCTGGTCTTCTTCGCCGGACCATCGATGGATTGACACCTTCACCGAGCGTCCTGGCTGTAATACCGTCGCGGCATGAGTGAGTACGACTCCGAGGCCGTCGACCGGCTGCCCTTTTCGACTCCGGAAAAGTCGCAGCGCTACCAAACCGATAGTTACCGCGGGGCCGTCGGCCTGAATTGGTACCTCACCGATCCGACGCTGCGGTCCACGATGGCGTACTACCTGCGGCCCGACGAGCTGGCTGTTGTCGAGCCTCAATTGATCAGCATCGGCGCGCTGATGGGTGGTCCGGTGGCGCGGTGGGCCGACGAGACCGACCGCAACCCACCGCGACTGGAGCGCTACGACCGGTGGGGGCACGACATCGGCCGGGTCGTCATGCCCGCGTCGTTTACCGAGTCGAAGCGCGCGGTGCTGGACGCCCAACGGACGCTGCGGGCCGAGGCGCGGGCCGCCAAGGTGAGCTCGTCGCTGCCGATGTTCGCGTCCAACTATCTGCTCAACCAGGCCGACATCGGGATGGGCTGCGCGCTGGGCACCGGCGGCGGCATGGTCCAGTCACTGGTCGCCGCCTACGCGCCCGCCGACGTCAAGGAGCATGTGCTGGGCAAGTTCGAGTCCGGCGAATGGGCGGGCGAGACGGCACAGCTGCTGACCGAACGCACCGGCGGCTCCGATCTGGGAGCGTTGGAGACGACGGCGACCCGCAGCGGGGACTCGTGGCTACTCAACGGCTTCAAGTGGTTTGCGTCCAACTGCGCCGGCGAGGCGTTCGTCGTGCTGGCCAAGCCCGAGGGTGCCCCCGATTCTTCTCGGGGCGTCGCCAACTTCCTGGTGCTGCGCACCCGGCGCGACGGTTCCCGCAACGGGGTTCGCGTCCGGCGTTTGAAGGACAAGCTCGGCACCCGCTCGGTGGCCTCCGGTGAGGTCGAGTTCGTCGACGCCGAGGCGTTTCTGCTGTCCGGTGAACCTTCCGCGGACGCGGGCCCGTCCGACGGCAAGGGCCTTGGCCGCATGATGGAGCTGACCAACGCGGCGCGGCTGGGCATCGCATTGTTCGGGCTCGCCAACGCGCGCCGCGCCCTGGTCGAATCGCTGTGCTATGCCCGCCAGCGGCGGGCATTCGGCGGGGCTTTGATCGACAAGCCGCTGATGCGGCGCAAGCTGGCCGAGATGATCGTCGACGTCGAAGCCGCCCTTGCGCTGGTGTTCGACGGCACCGGGGCGACCAACCACCGCCAGCCGCGTGGCATGCGGCAGCGCATCGCGGTACCCGTCACCAAGCTCAAAGTGTGCCGGCTCGGGATCACCGCGGCATCGGACGCCATCGAGATCCACGGCGGCAACGGGTATATCGAAACATGGCCGGTGGCAAGGCTTTTGCGCGACGCGCAGGTAAACACCATCTGGGAGGGCCCCGATAACATCCTGTGTCTCGACGTGCGGCGCGGCATCGAACAGACTCGGGCGCACGAGACTTTCTTGGCGCGCATGCGCGACGCGGTGTCGGTCTCCGCCGATGACGAGACCACTCGCTTGGTCGCCGGCCGCATCGAGGACCTCGACGCGGCGATCACCGCGTGGACGAAACTCGACAGGGAGACGGCCGAGGCGCGGTTGTTCCCGCTGACCCAATTCATGGGCGACGTCTACGCCGGCGCCTTGCTCACCGAGCAAGCCGCCTGGGAGCGGGAAACCCTTGGCTCAGAAAGCAAGTCACTCGTCGCCCGGCTGTACGCGCTGCGGTATCTCGCCGATCGCGGGCCGCTGCGGGGTATCGACGCCGACTCCGACGAGGCCTTGGAGCGTTTCGACGAACTGGTCGACGGCGCGCTGCGGATGTAGCGCGAGCAGACGCAAAATCGCCCAATTTCGGCATGAAATGGGCGATTTTGCGTCTGCTCGCGGTAGGAACTAGATCGGAAGCAGGCTGTGCTTGCGGCCCACCCGCCACCACAGCTGCTTGTCCCGCAACAGATGTAGCGACCTGCGGAGCAGCAGCCGGGTTTGGTGCGGGTCGATGACCGCGTCGATGAACCCACGCTCGGCGGCGATCCACGGGATGGCCATGTTGAGGTTGTAGCCCTCGATGAAGTCTTTCTTGATCGCCTGCGCCTCGGGCGTAGTCGGGTCGGGGAACCGCTTCATCAGTAGCTGCGCCGCACCCTCGGCGCCGATCACCGCGATACGCGCAGTGGGCCAGGCGAAGTTGAAATCGGCGGTCAGCTGCCGCGACCCCATCACCGCATAGGCGCCGCCGTAGGACTTGCGGATCGTGATCGTCACCTTCGGCACGTCGGCTTCCACCACGGCAGACAGGAACCGGCCGCCGCGCTTGATGATGCCGTTCTTCTCCTGCTCGGCCCCCGGCAAGAACCCGGGTGTGTCGACGACAAACACCAAGGGGATCTCGAACATGTCGCAGAACCGGATGAACCGGGTTGCCTTGTCGGAGGCTTCGTTGTCGATCGACCCGGACAGGTGCATGGGCTGGTTGGCTATCACCCCGACCGGACGGCCGTCGACCCGGGCGAACCCGGTGATGATCGCCGGCCCGCCCTGCGCGGCGACGTCGAGGAAGTCGCCGTCGTCGAAGATCCGCAGCAGGATCTCGTGCATGTCGTAGGCCATGTTGTCGGAATCCGGCACGATCGAGTCGAGTTCCAGGTCGGTCGGGGTGATCTCCGGCTCCAGCCCGGGGTTGACGATCGGCGGTTTGTCGAAGCAGTTGGATGGCAGGAACGACAAGAAGTCCCGCACGTACTGAGACGCGGCCTCCTCGGAATCGACAACCTGATGGATGTTGCCATAGCGGGCTTGGGCGTCCGCGCCACCCAGCTCGTCAAGGGTCACCTCTTCGCCGGTGACTTCCTGGATCACATCGGGCCCGGTGACGAAGAAGTAGCCCTGGTCGCGCACGGCGACGAGGAGATCGTCTTGGATCGGCGAATAGACTGCTCCCCCAGCGCATTTGCCGAAGATGAGGGAGATCTGCGGCACAATCCCAGACAACAATTCGTGGCGGCGGCCCAGCTCGGCATACCACGCCAGCGAGGTGACCGCGTCCTGGATGCGGGCGCCGCCGGAGTCGTTGATGCCGATGATTGGGCAGCCGACCATCGCGCACCACTCCATCAGCCGGGCCACCTTGCGGCCGAACATCTCGCCGACCGTGCCCTGAAACACCGTCTGGTCGTGGGAGAACACCCCGACCGGCCGGCCGTCGATCATGGCGTGCCCGGTGACGACCCCGTCGCCGTACAACGCGTTGGGATCGCCCGGGGTACGGGCCAGCGCACCGGTTTCCAGGAAGGTGCCGGGATCGACCAGCGCATGGATGCGGGCGCGGGCACTCGGGATGCCCTTCTTTTCGCGCTTAGCGGCGGCCTTCTCACCGCCGGGCTCTTTGGCCAACTCCAGGCGAGCGCGGAGCTCGGCCAGCTTCTCGGCGGTCGTTCCCGTCACTACGTGCCTACCTCAATTTCTCGGGATTCGTCGGGCCGGTGCCCGGCTGTCGTTATGACTCGATCTTGACGTCGATCTTGTTCAAAGCCTGGCTCATGTGTTCGCCCACCTTGGCGATGATCGGCTCGTCGATGGCCTGAATGTGCTCGCCACCGATGGGCACGATCTCGAGGTCGGAAACATACTCACCCCAGCCGCCGTCCGGCTTGCGAACGGCGTACCGCGGCTCGAACATGATCGCGTCGTCATGGTAGCGATCGGCCATGTAGAGGGTGACATGCCCGTCGTATGGCTGGATCTGGGCGGTGTCGATGGCCCGGTTATCCAGGTACGACGTGCGCTGGTGCTCGATGATCCCGGCCGGGATCTGCACGCCGCTCTGGCTCACGGCATCCAGCACGAACCGGATCTGCCCCTCGTCGTCCAACTCCTCGAGCTGTTCGTAGGGGATCGCCGGGATGGTGACGTTGAAGGTCCTCTCCGCGAACCGGGCGTAGCGGTCCCAGCGCTTGCGGACCTCCTCCTTGGTCTGCGGGACCTCCTCGCCGGCGCGCACCGCGTCGATCAGGCCCACCCACTGGACGTCCTTACCCATCCGCTTCAGCCCGATCGCGCACGCGTAGGCCAGCACACCGCCCAGCGACCAGCCGGCCAGAATGTACGGCCCGTCGCCCTGCATCTCGATCAACTTCGGAACGTACTGCGCCGCACGCTCTTCGATCGACCCCTCGACCCGTTCGAATCCGTACATCGGGGTGTCCGGCGGCAACCGGTTGAGCAGCGGCTCGTACACCACCGTCGAGCCGCCGGCCGGATGGAACACGAAGACTGGGGGTTTCGAGTTTCCCTCCGCGCTGCCCTCGGCCCGCGCCCGCAAGGTGCGGACGAACCCGTCGATCTGCCCGGCCTCCAGGTAGACACGCACCTTCTCGGCGAGCGCCTCGATGTTCTCCGACGTCAACACGTCCTCGGCGGTGATCGGACCTTCGGCGCGCTCGGAGAGCCGCTGCGCCATCTTCGCGGCGCTGTCGTCGTCCAGCTTGGGCAGCGTGTTGAAGATGCCGCCCGGGGACTTGCCGGTGACGATCGCCCAGGTGGCGAAGGTGACCCGCTCGGCGGCGTCACGGGGAGGAATGTCGGAGTTGAGAGCCTTGGCGACCGCCTCTTGGTTGAGCGCCTCGGCCGCCCCCTTCAGATCCGGAGCCTGACTCGGCTGCCCGCCGTTGGCGGTGGACCCAGAGGGCCCAGAGGGCCCTGAGGGATCCGTCGGCGGCGGCGGAATCGGCAGGTCCGACACCGGCGACGGGGGCGCCTGCTCAGGCTCGGCAGCCGCCGGCGCTTCCGGCTCCGTCTTGGGCCCGCCGTGCAGCAGCTCGGCCTGCGCCCTGGCGATCTCCTCTGCGGTCTGAGTCCTCTGGTGCTCGTGCAGCTGCTCCACCTCGTCGCGGTGCTCGATCGCGTACTCGATCAGCTTCTCGACGTTGTAGAGGTTCGCGTCCCGCACCGCCGTCAACTGAATGGGCGGCAGGTCGAAGTCGTACTCGACGCGGTTCTTGATCCGCACCGCCATCAGCGAGTCCAGACCCAGCTCGATCAGCGGCACCTCCCACGGCAGGTCCTCGGGCTCGTAGCCCATGGCCGACGCGACGATCGTGCCCAGCCGCTCGGCGATGGTCTCGCCGGACTCCGGTGACCACTTGGTGAAGCCGGCCGGCATGTAGCGGGTGGTCAGGCTGTCCCCGAGCGTTTCGGCGTCGGGGTGCTCGCCGGCACTGATCGCGGCCGCCCGCGGATCCCCGCCGGGCGCATCGCTGACCGGCGCGACGATGGTTGGCTCGGCCGTGATGGCCGTGCCGGCGCCGACTTGGGCATAAGTGGTCGGCAGCACCGACGCGACGCCGCCGCGGCTCACCAGCGCGTCGTACACCAGCGTGAAGGACTCGTCGACGCGCGCGTGCACCTGGACCGACGCACCGCCGGGGTGGCGGGTCAGCGTCGTGACCAGCCGGGAGCCGTAAGCGGGCACTGCCCGCTGCTCGGCGGCCGTCAGCTGTGCGTCCGGGATGACTTGGGCCGCAGCGAGCTTCACCAGGTCGGCCAGATCCGTGGTGGTGCGGGCAGCGTATTCCCAGACGTGGCGGCCGTCCGGCAGCGCGACGTGGGACCCCGGTGGGAACACCGAGCCATCGCCGGAGAAGTGCACATCCAGCCAGTGCTCTTTGCGCTTGAACCGGGTCGGCGGGATGTTGGCGTAATCTTGCGGGCCGCCGGCGGCGCTGAACAGCGTTCGGGGGTCCAGGTCGTGGCCGTACACGTAGAGCTGGGCCAGCGTCGACGTGATCGACTCGACCTCGTCCTGCTTGCGGGCCAGCGTCGGGATCAGCTGCGCGTCATGCAGCCCAGCGTCCGCCGTGGTCAGGCCCACCTGCATCAGCGCCACCGGGTTGGGGGCCAGCTCCACGAAGGTGGTGTGGCCGCTGTCGACGGCGTTGCGGATGCCGTGGGTGAAGTAGACGCTGTGCCGCAGCCCCTTCTTCCAGTACTCGACGTCGTGGATCGGGTCGCTGCCGGGCTTGACGTAGCTGCCCTCGTGCACCGTCGAGTAGATCCCCGCGGTCGGGCTCATCGGCTTGATGCCCTGCAGCTCCGCGGTGAGCTCACCCAGCAGCGGGTCCATCTGCGACGTGTGGCTGGCGCCCTTGGTCTGGAACTTGCGGGCGAACTTGCCCTCGGATTCCGCGCGGGCGATGATCGCGTCCACCTGTTCGGGCGGGCCGCCGATGACGGTCTGGGTGGGCGCGGCGTAGACGCACACCTCCAGGTCGGGGAAGTCGGAGAACACCGTCTTGATCTCTTCGGCGGAGTACTCCACCAGCGCCATCAGCCGGATGTACTCACCGAAGAGCATCGCCTCGCCCTCACCCATCAGGTGCGAGCGCGAGCAGATCGCCCGGGTGGCGTCGGGCAGGGACAGGCCCCCGGCGAAGTACGCCGACGCCGCCTCGCCCAGCGACTGGCCGACCACCGCGGCGGGTTTGGCGCCGTGGTGCTTGAGCAGCTCACCCAGCGCGATCTGGATCGCGAAGATGGTGACCTGGGTGGTCTCGATGCCGTAGTCCTGCGAGTCGTCCAGGATCAGCTCGAGCACCGAATAGCCCAGCTCGTCCTGGACCAGCGCGTCGACCTTCTCGATCCACTCGGCGAACACCGGGTTGCGCAGGTACAGGCTCTTGCCCATCTTGCGGTGCTGCGCGCCGAATCCGGCCAGCACCCACACCGGGCCGTTGGTGACCGGGCCGTCGACGCTGAACACGTTGGGCCGCTGCTTGCCCTCGGCGACCGCACGCAGACCCTTGACGGCCTCCTCGTGGTTGTGCGCCAGCACCACCGCGCGCGGATCGTCCGTGGTTGCGCCGCGACAGCGACCGGCCGATCGACTCCAGCGACGACGCCTGGCCCTCGGGGCTTTCCATCCAGTCCGCCAGCTCGGCGGCGGCCGTCTTCTTGCGCGAGGTCAGGAACGCCGACACCACGAGCGGGATGAGGGGATCCGGAAGCTCTTCCGCCGCAAGCTCTTCCAGCGCGACTTCCTTGAGCCGCAGCGCCTCGTCGGTGACACCCGGCAGTTCCGGCTCCGGCTCCTCGGCCCCGGGCGTGTCGCCGATGATCTCGCCGTACTCGTCGAAGCGCAGCGAGTGGCCCTCGAACGACGGCGCCTCGGCGGGCGCCGCCTCAGCCGCCGGCTTGACCTCTTTGGGCTCTACCGCACGCTCGATCACGTCACGGGGCAGGACCTCGCGGACCACCATGTGCGCGTTGGCGCCGCCGAAGCCGAAGCTGGACACACCGGCGAGCGCGTAGCCGCCGTAGCGCGGCCAGTCGGTCGCGGTGTCGATGACCTTCAGGTGCATCCCGTCGAAGTCGATGTACGGGCTGGGCCCGGCGAAGTTGATGGACGGCGGCAGCTTGTCGTGCTGCAGCGAGAGCACCACCTTGGCCATGGCGGCCACACCCGCGGCCGACTCCAGGTGTCCCACATTGGTTTTCACCGCACCAAGCAGCGCGGGCCGGTCCGCGGGCCGTCCCCGGCCGACGACGCGGCCCAGCGCCTCGGCCTCGATCGGGTCGCCGAGGACGGTGCCGGTGCCGTGCGCCTCGATGTAGTCGACGGTGCGCGGATCGATGCCCGCGTCCTTGTAGGCCCGGCGCAGCACCTCGGCCTGTGCGTCCTGGTTGGGTGCGATCAGGCCGTTGGACCGGCCGTCGTGGTTGATGGAGCTGCCCGCGATGACGGCGAGGATCTGGTCGCCGTCGCGGCGGGCGTCGTCGACCCGCTTGAGCACCAGCATGCCGCCGCCCTCGGAGCGGGTGTAGCCGTCGGCGTCCGAGGAGAACGACTTGATCCGGCCGTCCGGGGCGAGCACCGCGCCGATCTCGTCGAAACCGAGGGTCACCGCGGGAGTGATGAGAGCGTTAACGCCACCCGCGACCGCCACGTCGCACTCGCCGTTGCGCAGCGCCTGAACGGCCTGGTGGGTCGCCACCAGCGAACTCGAGCAGGCGGTGTCGACCGCGAGCGACGGGCCGCGGAAGTCATAGAAGTAGGACACCCGGTTGGCGATGATCGAGGTGGCGTTGCCGGTGATGGCGTAGGGGTGCGCGACGGTCGGGTCGGAGACCGCCATGAAGCCGTAGTCGTTGCTCGAGACGCCGACGTAGACGCCGACGGCCGCACCGCGCAGGCTCGACGCCGGGATGCGGGCGTGTTCGAGTGCCTCCCAGGTCAGCTCGAGCGCCATCCGCTGCTGCGGGTCGATGTTGTCGGCCTCGGTCTTGGCCACCGCGAAGAACTCGGAGTCGAAGCCCTTGATGTCCTTCAGGTAGCCGCCGCGGGTGCGCGCCTGATTGATCCGTCGCGGCCAGCCGGGGCTCTTCGAAGAACTCCGACCAGCGGCCCTCGGGCAGATCGGTGATGGCGTCGCGGCCTTCCAGCAGCGCCTGCCAGGTTTCCTCGGGGCTGTTCATGTCGCCGGGCAGCCGGGTGGACAAGCCGACGACCGCGATGTCGACACGCTCGGCCGGGCCGGTGCGCGTCCAGTCGGCGTCGTCGAGGCCGGCGTCGTCCCTTTCGGGCTCGCCCTCGACGATCCGAGTGGCCAGCGATTCGATGGTCGGATGCTGGAAGGCCACCGCGACCGACAGCGTGACGCCGGTCAGGTCTTCGATGTCGGCGGCCATCGCCACGGCATCCCGCGACGCCAGGCCCAGTTCCACCATCGGAACCGACTCGTCGATGTCGTCGGGTGACTTCCCGACGGCATTGCCCACCCAATTGCGCAGCCACTGCCGCATCTCGGGGACCGTCAAGTCGGTCTTGTCGGCGGGCAGATTCTCCTGGGATTCGTCTCTGTCAGTCATAGGTGCCTAGCTGTTCGGGGCTCAGGATCCGGTGGCGAACACCGTCGGGGAAGCGATGCCGCTGCGCAGGCTGCCGTCGAGGTAGGCGGCACGGCAGGCGCGGCGGCCGATCTTGCCGCTGGAGGTACGTGGAATGGTGCCGGCCTGGACCAGCAGCACGTCGCGCACGGTCACGCCGTGCCCCACGGCGATGGCCGCCCGGATGTCGTCAGCGATGGGCTGGTAGTCCAGCTTGTGCGCGCCGGCGGCCCGCTCCCCGACGATGACCAGCTGCTCGGAGGTGTCCTCGGGGTCGAGTTTCAGGCCGGCGTGCGAGTCAGTCGAACACGTTCTGGGGCAACTGGTTGGCCGGCACCGAGAAAGCGGCCACGTAGCCGACCCGCAACGCCTTGGTGGCCTCCTGCGCCGTGTACTCCAGGTCCTGCGGGTAGTGGTTGCGGCCGTCGACGATGACGAGGTCCTTGATCCGGCCCGCTATATAGAGGTGTCCCTTGTGGTAGGTGCCGTAGTCGCCAGTGCGCACCCAAAGCCCGTCGTCGGCGGCTCCCTCGGCGTGCGACTGGCTGATACGCGACTTGAGAATGTTCCGGAACGTATGAGCGGTCTCGGCTTCCTTGCCCCAATAACCGATACCCAGGTTGTTGCCGTGCAGCCAGATCTCGCCGATCTGCCCATCCGGCAGCTCGCTGGCCGTTTCTGTGTCGACGATGACCGCCCATTCGTCGACACCGACCTTGCCGGCGGAGACCTGGGCGACGGCGTTCGGCGCATCGGCGGCGACCTCGACGAAGTGCCCGCTGTTGAGCTGGTCCCGGTCCACGTGGATGACCGTCGGCTTCTCGTCCTTCGGGGTGGTCGAGACGAACAGCGTCGCCTCGGCCAGGCCGTATGACGGCTTGATCGCGGTCTCCTTCAGCCCGTAGGGCGCAAACGCATCGAGAAATTTGCGCATCGACGCCGGGCTCACCGGCTCGCTGCCGTTGAGGATGCCCTTGACGTTGCTCAGATCCAGTGGCGGCTCGTCGTCACGGGGCAGGCCACGCATCGCGGCGTGTTCGAACGCGAAGTTCGGCGCGGCCGAGAAGACGCCGCCGGTCTCGCCGGGCTTGCGCGCGAGCTCGCGGATCCAGCGACCGGGCCGCCGCACGAACGCGGCGGGCGTCATGAAGGTGAAGCTCTGCCCGAGCACCGACGACAGCAGCGCCGTGATCAGGCCCATGTCGTGGAAAAACGGCAGCCACATGCACCCTCGGTCACCATCGGTGCCCTCGAGCGCGTTCAGCACCTGCAGCACATTGGTGGGCAGGTTCAAGTGACTGATCTGCACGCCGGTCGGGGCGCGGGTCGAGCCCGAGGTGTACTGCAGGTAGGCAGTGGTGCTCTCGCCGGCATCCGGCTGCTGCCAGGTGGCGGCCACCTCGGTGGGCACCGCGTCGACGGCAATCACGCGGGGCCGCTCCTTGGCCGACCGGGCACGGATGAACTTGCGGACACCTTCGGCGGAGTCGGTGGTGGTCAGGATCGTCGACGGGGAGCAGTCGTCAAGCACCGCGTGCAACCGGCCCACGTGACCCGGCTCGGCGGGGTCGAACAGCGGCACCGCGATCCGACCGGAATACAGCGCACCGAAGAAGGAAATGAGGTAATCCAAATTCTGCGGGCACAGGATGGCGATGCGATCGCCCGGCTGGGTCACCTGCTGCAGGCGCGCTCCGACGGCGCGGTTGCGGGCGCTGAACTCGGACCACAGAATGTCGCGTTCGATGCCGTCCCGTTCGGTGGAGAAGTCCAGGAAGCGGTAGGCCAGCTTGTCCCCACGCACCTTCGCCCACCGTTCGACGTGCTTGACCATGTTGGTGTTGTCCGGGAATCGGATCTTTCCATTGACGATGAACGGGTTGTGGTACGCCATTCCGCCCTCTCCTGTCACAACACAACATCTCGATCGGCTTCGCCGACGGTTATCTTCGGTTGGCTCGACTGCCTACCCCTGCGCGAGCCGCGACCCGATCGGGTCAACACACACTACTCTTATCGCTCTTACTTTTCTCTTAATGTTAAGGCGCGGCGCGCGGCAGACCAAATCACAAGGTACCGCCGATATGGTCACTATCGGGGTACTGGAAGCTGTGTCCTGCTGCCCATCGGACGCGGGTCATCCGTGTTTGGGATGTGGCGCGCTGTCGATGAGCCCGTGCGCCCAGTTCAACGTCCAATCGGTCGCCGTCGTCCCGTCGAGGTTCCAGAACTCCGTAGTGGCATACATCGCATGGATCGGCTGGCCCCCGTTGCCGGCCAGCGTGCTCAGCGTGTTGGACAGGTTGGCGATGCTGAACGCCTCGGCCGGGGCGGCGCAGATCAGGTCGCCCGGGGCGCAGATCTCATTGGTCTTGCCGTCCAGCGCGCCGAAGCCGCCCGGCCGCGCCCCGGTCATCGTCAAACCCATCCCGGACAGAATCGGCACCTCGTGCAGGGTGATCTCGGCGCCCTCACCCGGCGGGTCGGGCCCGATTTCCTTACCCACCCCCTGCTCGCGACGGCCGTCGGCGATCAGCGTCACGCCGAGCACCAGGTCGTCGTCGACGGGTCCGCGGCCGTTGCCGATATCGCTGGCGATGTCACCGGCGATCACCGCGCCCTGCGAGAAGCCGATCAGCACGTAGCTGGTCAACGGGCACTTGGTGTTCATGTCGGTCAACTCTTGGACGGTCGCGCGGGTGCCTTCCGCCCGGCTGTCGTTGTAGGACATCTGCTGGTCGGCGCCCAGTGGATTGTGGAACTGCGCCGTGTAGGGAGTCGTATAGGTCTGCAGGCGGGAGGATCCGAACTGCTGGCCGAGCGTCGCAGCCACGTTGTGCAGCAACGCATTCGGGAACTGCATCGGATTGAGCGGGCTGTCCTGCAGCGACGATTCCCAGGTACCGGGAACGTCGACCAGCAGCACGTCCGGGCAAGACGCGTCCTGAGAGGCGGGTCGGGGCTTGTGCGGATGGGCCGAGCCAGACGTCGGGGGCACCGCCCCGGGCGGCACTGCGCTGGGCGGAGTCTCGGGGCTGCGCAGCATGACCACCACGGCGAAGATGACGAGTCCCACGACGGCCGCCATCGTGCCGGCCGCGACCCACGCCAGAACTCGGTGCCGTTGACGACGCGCGGTGGTGGTCTTCTTGGCCTTGTTGGCCATACGAGCGGTCTCCTGCTAGCAGAGTCGGTAGGTCGCAGCTTCATAGCAGCCAAGCGGCGTCCCGCCCTCTGCTGCACTCCACTACACGGTACCGGCTCACGGCACGGGCACCGCCGGTGTCGCAGCCGCTCTGCTCCTAGCGGATGGCGCCGACGATATCGCCCGACATCGCACCCAGCTGCCCGCTCCACGACCCCCAGCCGTTGTCTCCGCCGCCCGGGAAGTCGAAGTGGCCGTTGTGCCCGCCGACGTTTCGGTACTGCTGGTAGAACGTCAGGTTGGTGCCCTGCGCCGTTTCCGATTGGCCGATCATGGCGGCGGGATCACTGGCGCCACCGGTCTTCGGGCTCCACACCCAGATCCGGCTGTTGTTCGCCGCCAGCAGGTCGGCATGCACCCACGGGTCATGCCACTTCCACCGGCCCAACTGCGCCGCACCCCACATCGCCTGGGTGTTCGCCCCACCGAACTGCTGCATGCCCGCGGTGATCGCGCCATTCACCGAGGTGTCCGACGGGTACAGGAAGCCCGACAGCGAGCCGGCGAAACCGAACCGGTCGGGATGGAAGCAGGCCAGCGCCATCGCGCCGTAGCCGCCCTGGGCGGCGCCGACGACGGCGTGGCCGCCCGGAGCCAGGCCCCGGTTGGCGGCCAGCCAATCGGGCAGCTCGCTGGACAGGAAGGTCTCCCATTGCTTGCTGCCGTCCTGCTCCCAGTTGGTGTACATGCTGTACGCGCCACCGGCGGGCGCCGCCACCGAGATCCCCTTGCCGCCAAGCGTATTCATCGCATTGCCCGCGGTGACCCAGTTGCTGACATCCGGGCCGGCGTCGAAGGCATCCAGCAGGTACACGGCGTGCGGGCCGCCGGCCATGAAGGCCACCGGGATGTCGCGCCCCATCGCGGCCGACGGCACCATCAGGGTTTCGTAGCCCGCGGCGCGGGCTTTGCCCGTGGTTGCCGTCGTGACCGTGACGCCGCCCATCGCGATTGACAGTGCGGCGACGCAGAGCACCCGCAGCACCGCCGACAGACCCCGTACGCCCCTCATGCCCTACCTCCCTCGTCGATAGCTGTTTGAACACTATCCAGGTCACGGCGGGTCACGGAAGCCCGGGTAGTGAACCCCGTCACATTAGAGCCGACACCGGGGCCACGCGGAAAACGGCTGACGGCGGCGACCCGGATGGGTCGCCGCCGTCAGCCGTGTTGGTTTCAGCCCAGGTGTTTACTGGCCCTGGTTGCCGGCGGGGTTGGCACCGGCGCCGGCGGGGCCAGTGGGGCCGGTGTTGGGCGTGGCGCCCAGCACACGCTGCAGGTCAGGCTTCATGGCGTTGACCTGTGCGCCCCAGTACGGCCAGTCGTGCGTGCCGTTGGCGTCAAAGTTGAACACCGCGTTGTGACCACCGGCGGCGTTGTACGCGTCCTGGAACTTCAGGTTGCTGGTCCGCACAAAGCCCTCGAGGAACTTCGCGGGCAGGTTGTCGCCACCGAGGTCGGACGGCTTGCCGTTGCCGCAGTACACCCAGATGCGGGTGTTGTTGGCGACCAGCTTCCCGATCTGCAGCGACGGGTCATTGCGCTGCCACGCCGGGTCCTCCTTCGGGCCCCACATGTCCGAGGTCTTGTAGCCGCCCGCGTCGCCCATGGCCAGGCCGAGCAGCGTCGGCCCCATGCCCTGGGACGGGTCCAGCAGCGCCGACAGCGAACCGGCGTAGATGAACTGGTCGGGGTGGTAGGCCGCCAGGATCAGTGACGACGACCCGGCCATCGACAGGCCGACCGCGGCGCTGCCGGTCGGCTTGACCTGCTTCTGCGACGCCAGGTACTGCGGCAGCTCACTGGTCAGGAAGGTCTCCCACTTGTAGGTGGTGCAGCCAGCCTTGCCGCAGGCGGGCTTGTACCAGTCGGAGTAGAAGCTGGACTGCCCGCCGACCGGCATGACCATCGAAATGCCCGACTGGTAGTACCACTCGAACGCCGGGGTGTTGATGTCCCACCCGTTGAAGTCTTCCTGCGCGCGCATACCGTCGAGCAGGTACAGCGCGGGCGAGTTGGCGCCGCCGCTTTGGAACTGCACCTTGATGTCGCGGCCCATGCCCGCGGAGGGCACCTGCAGGTATTCCACCGGCAGGCCCGGGCGAGAGAACGCCCCAGCGGTCGCCGGGCCCCCCACGACGCCGATCAGACCCGACAGCAGGGCCGCTCCCACGGCACCCACCACGAGCCGGCGCGGCGTAGCCGCTACGGCACCGCGAAACCTGTCAACAAGTTTCATGCTTGCTTCCTCATCCTTTCGGCCGCATCCCCGAATGGGCGCGTCTTCTGGGCTTAGTGGATTTCCGACTGCACACGTCAGGCGCGGCAGTGCCCGTGTAGTCAATCACAACTTCGCCCGCGCGCTCTCATCGAGCGCGTCGCTTTGGCGGTGATTCACAGGGGTTTTCGGGTCGGATGCGGTGCGGGGAACGGGTGTTTTCGCATGTGCCTGGGTGTGGTTGGGCGCTGGTGAGCGCTTAATTGTGACTTTGCTGTCAGTATTCGTGCGCTCCGCGCACCCAATGGGGACTGTGATTTTTTTGGCACGTCCCAGAAAAACGGCTCAATCGGCGGCGGAGCGGGCCCTGCGGGCACTGTCGGGCACCGGCAGCCCGCACCTGGCGAGTTCGTAAAGCGGAACGCGGTCGATCCGATATCCGGTGAAGCGAAACGAATTCACGAAGTTGGACACGAACCGATGCAGGGTCATCGGGGCACGCACCGAGCTCAGCACCGCCTTGGTATCGGGGCATTGCAGGGCCGCCACCGCCTGCGCCACCCAGGCCTGATCCAGGTAGCCCGGAATGCCCGGGTGCCACTTCACCCAGGGGCCGTCGGCGATGACCCAGTCCGGGAAGAGGTTCTTGTCATGGCCGATGCGGCCATGCTTGAGGCGCTCGGTGTGCGCGGCGATCGGGTTCGCCAGCCCGATCTGGTCGATCACCCTGACATCGAGCCCGACGTTCATGCCCACCATGCCGAGGTTGGTGAAAAATACTGCGTGCTGCGGCTTTTTGGGTCTGTCCCGGGGGCGGCGGGATCATCGGCACCAGGTCCCATTGGTTGTAGTTGCCGGACGGCAACAGCAAGGCTCCGTCGGGAGTGTTGTCGAGCGCGGTCAGGATGGCGGCCATCCTCGGGTAGTCCAGGTAGTCGGCGGCGGTCAGCGGATGGGCGTGGCCGGTGGCCTGCGCATAGAAGCGGCGCTCGTCGACGATCCCGGAGTAGGTGACGCGGGTGGCGTCATCACCCATGCCCGGCGAGTTCGCCGCCCACAACGACCAACCCGCGATGCCCAGCCAGAGCAGGCCGGCGGTACCGGCCAGCCAACGGCTCGCCTCGCGCGAGTATTGCTTTTCGTCCGGGATGGCCACCGGTATCACGGCCACCGGAGCCAGCAAACAAAATAGCGGTGCCAACAACACCCGCGCGTGCATGAAGTCGCCGCCCTGGCGGATCCAGTAAAACGCCTGCACTAGTCCGCTGAACAGCACAAAGGCCACCGCGGCCGGCGGGCTTTGCACCGCGCGGGCCAGCCGGCCGTAGTTGGGGGACTCCATCGGGCGCACGAAGGACGGCCGCCGACGGACCACGATCAACAAGACGCCTGCCGACACCAGCAGCAGCACCGGCACCCACAGCGCGTAGGGCTGGGTGAAATTCGCCAGGTAGATCATGCCCTGTGACCACTTGTCGCCGGCCGCGTCCTTGGCCAGCGCGGTACCGGGCACCAGCAGGCCGTAGTAGCCCATCCGAAAGATCTCGTAGGCAACCGGCAGGAATCCCCCGGCCACCACGATGAGCACGCGATTGCGCCAGGTCCGGGCCGCGATGAGCATCATGATCAGGGCCAGCCCGCCCATCAGCGCCAGGTCGGGCCGGACCAGCACGGAAAACCCCGCGACGAAGGCCAGCGCACCGAGGAAAGCACGGCTGTCCGGACGGTTCCGCAGGGGCTGCGACCAGCACACCATCATCCACCACAGCAAACCCAGATACGCCAGCGTCAGCCCGCTCTCCAGGCCGGAGGTGGCGAAGTCACGCGCGGGTGGCAGCGCGATGTAGACCAGTGCCCCGGCCGGCAGCATGATCGCCTTGCGGCCCCGCAGGCTGGGTGCGTACAACCGGCCGGTGCCCAGCATGAGCAGCGCCACGCCCAGCAGCGAAAGTGCCAGCGCCAGCGCCAGCGCGACGTACTCCATGCGCAGCGGTCCGCCGATCCAGCTTCCCGCGTACATCAGATAGGTCCATGCCGTGGAGGTGTTCGCCTCCACCCGCTCGCCCTGGTTGAACACCGGACCGTTGCCGGCCAACAGGTTTCGTACGGTACGCAGCACGATCAGCCCGTCGTCGGCGATCCAGCGGCGCTGCCAACTGCCCCAACCGAACAGCACGACTACGACAAACACGCTCAGCCACAGGCTGATTCGGACCACCCGCTGGTACGGGAACACGGGCCGGGTCACCGGCGTCGCGCGGCGCAAAGGCCGAAGAGTCAAGGCGGTCGCGAGCCGGGGACTAGCCGAAGGCAACAGCGGCACCGAGTGTTCCGATCCACGCCACCGCGAGCAGCTGCAAGACCCGGTCGCGCAACGCGATGTCTTCCGGCTCCCCGGCCAGGCCGCCGTCGACGTCCACCGCGTAGCGCAGGATCGCGATGGTGAACGGAACCATCGACACGGTGAACCAGCGCGCCGAGCCGTGGTCACGCTCGAAGGCCCACAGCCCGTAACACATCACCACCGCAGTGGCCGACAACGTCCAGACGAAGCGCAGATACGTGCCGGTGTAGCTCTCCAGCGCCTTGCGGATCGCCGCGCCGGTGCGCTCGGCCAGTTGCAGCTCGGCGTAGCGTTTGCCGGCCGCCATGAACAGCGATCCGAACGCCATGATGAGCAAGAACCACTGCGACAGCCGGGTATCGGTGGCCGCGCCACCGGCGATGGCCCTGAGCAAAAATCCCGACGACACGAAGCAGATGTCCATCACCGCTTGGTGTTTGAGTCCGAAGCAGTATCCCAACTGCATGGCGATGTAAACCGCCATCACCACGGCGAGGTTTGGCTTCAGCCACCAGGCCAGGCCGAGGGACGTCGCCGCGAGCATCACGGCCAGGGCGTAGGCCAGCCATTCGGGCACCACGCCGGCCGCGATCGGCCGGAACCGTTTGGTGGGGTGTTCGCGGTCGGCCTCGACGTCGCGGACGTCGTTGATCAGGTAGATGGCCGAGGCCGCGAGGCTGAACACCACGAAGGCCACCAGCACCTGGATTCCGAGCTGGCCGTAGTCGTAGCGGTGGCCGCGGCCCGCCGCGCTCAACGGCGCGGCCAGCACCAGTACGTTTTTCACCCACTGCCGTGGGCGCATCGCCTTGATTACGCCCGCGATCAGATTCCCCGGAGGTTTGACGTTGGCCTCTTCGTCGACGGCTTCGTTCAAGTCTTCACTCACCTGCGCCACAACTTTCGCGTTCGGACGGCGATCCCCGCGACGGCGGCACCAAGACCGATGCCGAATGCCACGTCGCTGGGATAGTGCACCCCCAGCAGTATCCGCGAAAGTGCCATCGGCGGGACGAGCAACACGGGGAGTGGCAGCCCAGTGGTTCGGCCCATCAGAATGGCCGCCGCCGTGGTGGAGGTGGCATGCGCCGACGGGAAGCTCAGCTGGCTGGGTGTGCCGACGTTCACCGCTACGGCCGGGTGATGCGGCCGCTTGCGCCGTACCACGCGCTTGACCAGCACAGCAGCCGCATGGGCGGTGAACGCGCCGGCGCCGGCCACCAGCCAGTCCTGGCGACGGCTCGGCATCAGCAGCGCGCCGAGTAGCGACACGGCGACCCAGCCGATGCTGTGCTCCCCGAAGTGCGACATCGCGCGCGCCGTGGTCAGCAGACCCGGCCGGTCAGCCAGCGCCGATTGGACGGCAACCATCGCGGCGACCTCGCCGCGCGGTGGCCCGGGTTCAGGCATGCCTGAGCTTGCTGTCCGCTGATGGCGGCCCCGTCTGTAGTAAAGCCGTCTCCCATTTCTGCTTGCTCGACAGCACGGGCAGCGCCTCGCGGTACACCCTGCGCATCTCGTCGAAGCGGCTCGCCAGCTGACGCTGCCGGCGCAGTGACTTGAGCAGCAGCGCGAACATCTTCCGGCGGTCGCGCTGGCGGTAGACCACGCCGCCCCCATCGGCCGTCGTGACGGTGACGCCGTCGACCGTGCACAGCCGGAACCAGCGGGCGTCCTGCGTCGGCACGTTGTACTCCGGACGCTTGTGGGCTTCCGGGTCGGCGCGCTTCAAGTTGTGCAGGATGCCGCGGGCCAGCCGGTAGCTGATGGAGACCGGGTTCACCGGCGGCTTCATCGCCTTGCTCCGGTTGAGCGGCGGCGGCAGCTCGCTGGCGGCGGGCAGCACCACCGCGTCCGGGAATTCCTTGCGCATCCGGTGCACCTCGGGCAGCGCGGATTCCAGGATCGAGAAGATGTGCTCAGGGCCCGCGAGGAAGTCGTCGATAGCCCTGTTCTGGATCGCGACCGTCGAATATTCAAGGCAGGCAAGGTGTTTCAGCGTCGCCTTGAGGTGGCTGCGGATCAGGCCGCTGACGTCACCGTCCCAATGCATCGCCGCGACCACCAGCCGGTTGCGCAGGTGGAAGTAGGCCTGCCAGTCGATTGCGTCGTCCTTGTCGCTCCAGGCCATATGCCAGATCGCGGCGCCGGGCAGCGTGACCGTCGGATAGCCGTGTTCCCCTGCGCGCAAGCCGTATTCGGCGTCATCCCACTTGATGAACAGCGGCAGCGGCTGGCCCAGCTCCTCGGCGACCTGACGCGGGATCATGCATGTCCACCAGCCGTTGAATTCGACGTCGATGCGCCGGTGCAGCAGCTTGCTGCGTTCTTCCTTGTCGTTCAACGGATATTCGGCGAAGTCGTGGTCGTATTCGGCGTGCGGTGCGGCGGTCCACATGAAGTTCGACTGGTTCACCACCTCGCCCATGATGTGCAGGTGCGACGGCTCCTGCAGGTTGAGCATCTGACCGCCGACCAGCATCGGGGTTGTGGCGAAGCGGTGCATGGCCAGCACCCGCAGGATCGAGTCCGGCTCGATGCGGATGTCGTCGTCCATGAACAGGATCTGTTGGCAATCAGTGTTTTTCAGCGCCTCGTACATCACCCGGCTGTAGCCGCCGGAGCCGCCAAGATTGGGCTGATCGTGCATGGAGAGCCGATTGCCCAGCCGGGCGGCCGCGGCGGGGAAGTCCGGGTGGTCGCGCACCTTGCGCACGCCCTGGTCGGGCACGATCACCGCGCCGATCACCTCGTCGACCAGCGGGTCCGCGGTAAGCGTGTGCAGAGCGTTGACGCAATCCGCCGGGCGGTTGAACGTCGGGATGCCCACGGCGATGTTGGCCGTGCCCGGAGCGGGCTCGGCCGCGTACCAGCCGCCGTTGAGCAGGCTGACCTTGGTGTCGGTGGTGATGTCGAACCAGATCCAGCCGCCGTCCTCGAAAGGCTTTAGCGAGACCTCGATCTCGACGATCTCGGGCTGGTCATCGGTGCCGGCGAACGAGTGGCCCTCGACGAAGATGCGCGCCCCGGTGGCTTTGGTGCGGTAGACGTCGACCCGACCGGAGCCGGTCAGCTCGACCCGCAGCACCACCGACTCGCAGATCGACCAGCGGCGCCAATAGCTGGCCGGAAACGCGTTGAAGTAGGTCGCAAACGAGACCTCGGACTCCGCGCCGATCTGCAGCGCGGTGCGGCTCGTCGCGTGCGCGCGCCGGGCGTTGGTGGTGGACTCCTCCAAATACAGCTTGCGAACGTCGAGCGGTTCCCCCGGACGCGGCAAGATGATTCGGGACAGCAGGCTCACGGCAGTCATTGGTTCCGCTCCTCCCCTTCAGTAAGCGGTGCCCCTTCGCGCAGGTGCGGCGCCAAGGCGTTGTCGTACATGTTCAGTGCACTTGCGATGGCCATGTGCATATCCAGATATTGATAGGTACCCAGCCGACCCCCGAAAAGTACTTTCGATGAAGCGGTTTCGGACTTCGCTCTGGCTCGATACGCGGCCAACAGGGCACGGTCGGCCTCGGTGTTGATCGGATAGTAGGGCTCGTCGTCGTCCTTGGCGAAGCGGGAGTACTCCCGCATGATCACCGTCTTGTCGGTCGGGTAGTCACGCTCGAGGTGGAAGTGGCGGAACTCGTGGATGCGCGTGTACGGCACGTCGAGATCGTTGTAGTTCATCACCGGCGTGCCCTGAAAGTCTCCGATCGGTAGCACTTCCACTTCGAAATCCAAGGTGCGCCAACCGAGCCGGCCCTCGGCGTAGTCGAAGTAGCGGTCCAGCGGACCGGTGTAAACGACTGGGGCGTCGGGACTTTCGGCGCGCAGTTGGTCCCGGACGTCGAACCAGTCGGTATCAAGCCGGACCTCGATGCGGTCGTCGGCGGCCATGTTCTTCAACCACGCGGTGTAACCGTCGGCCGGCAAGCCCTCGTAGGTGTCGCTGAAGTAGCGGTTGTCGAAGGTGTAGCGCACCGGCAGGCGACTGATCACGGCGGCCGGAAGCTCGGCGGGGTCGGTCTGCCATTGCTTGGCCGTGTAGCCCTTGACGAACGCCTCGTAGAGCGGCCGGCCGATCAGCGAGATGGCCTTCTCCTCGAGGTTTTGCGCGTCCGCCGTGTCGATCTCGGCGGCCTGCTCCGCGATGAGCTGCCGGGCTTCGTCAGGCGTGAAGTACTTGCCGAAGAACTGCGACACCAGGCCCAGACCCATCGGGAATTGGTAGGCCTGCCCGTTGTGCATGGCGAACACCCGGTGCCGGTAGTCGGTGAACTCGGTGAATTGGCGCACGTAATCCCAGACCCTCTTATTCGAGGTGTGGAAGAGGTGGGCGCCGTACTTGTGGACCTCGATCCCGGTCTGCGGCTCGGCCTCGGAGTACGCGTTGCCGCCGATGTGCGGGCGCCGGTCGACGATGAGCACGCGCTTGTCCAGCTGGGTAGCCACGCGCTCGGCGACCGTCAGACCGAAGAATCCGGACCCGACGACGAGAAGGTCAAAACGAGCGGTCATCGGTTGCCTAGGTTATCCGACCGCGGCGCGATAACCCCATTTGACGACGTGACGGGGCCGCGATTCGGGCAGGTGAGGCTGCTGCGGCCCGTGTTGCGGTCCGAGTACCGATTACCTCACGATTCGATATCGCCACTCTAGTCACACCAATCTCACTCGTACCATCAATCGCGTGGGGTTCATGTCTGCACCCGGAGATTTGAGTGCAGGGATGGCCCGACACACCAGATAGCCCAAATGGAGGAGACTTCCGTGCCGAACCGACGCCGACGCAAGCTCTCGACAGCCATGAGCGCGGTCGCCGCCCTGGCAGTCGCGAGTCCATGCGCTTATTTCCTGGTCTACGAATCGACCGCAGGCGACAAACCGCCGCAGCACCACGAGTTCAAGCAGGCGGCGGTCATCACCGACCTGCCTGGCGAGCTGATGGGTGCGCTGACGCAAGGACTGTCGCAGTTCGGGATCAACTTGCCGCCGGTCCCCGCGCTGAGCGGGACCAGCGGCGCCAGCACCGGGTTGACGAGTCCGGGCCTGGGCAGCCCTGGCCTGGGCAGCCCGAGCCTGGGTAGCTCGAGCCTGGGCACTCCGGGCCTGGGTACCTCGGGTCTTACCGGTACCGGGCTCACCAGCCCGAGTCTGGCCAGCCCTGGTCCGACGAGTCCGGGCCTCGGTGGCACGACGGGCCTGACCCCGGCGGCCACTGGTGCCACTGGTGGGCTGACCACGCCCGGCACCGCCCTGACGCCCACGCTTCCGACCACGCCGAGTGCGGCAGCGGCAACCCCGAACCCCGCGCTCACCAGTCCGGCCGGAGTCGCACCCGGTATGGGCAGCCCGATCGCGGCTCCCAGTGAGGTGCCGATCACGGACCCGGGCGCCGACGGGACCTACCCGATCCTGGGTGACCCGTCCGGGCTGGGCGGTGGGGGGCTGTCACCGGCCCCGGCTGCCAGCAGCGGCGGTGGTGGCGGTGGACTCATCAACGACTTGATGCAAACCGCCAACCAGTTGGGTGCCAGCCAGGCCATCGACCTGCTGAAGGGCCTGATCATGCCGGCGATCATGCAGGCCCAGCACGGTGGTGCCGCCGCGGGTGCGCCGGGTGCGGCGCTGCCGACCGGCGGCCTGCCGGGTGCGGCCGGCCTGCCGGCTGCCGCCGGCCTGCCGGGTGCCACTGGCTTGCCGGGCGCGGCCCTGCCGGCGGGTGCCGCGCACGGCGCCGCTGCCCTGCCGACCGGCGCAGCGCCCGCTGCTGCCCTGCCCACCGGCGGACTCCCGGCGGCGACAGGGGCTGCGGGAGCACCGGCCGCAGCGGGGGCCACGGGCGGGCTGGCGGCTCCGGCTGCGACAGCCCCGGCCGCGGCAGTCCCGGCGGCGGCTCCGGCCGCGCCGCTGGCGCCACCCATGTAATCAACCGAACCTTCACTACCTGTTACCTGACGGCACCGCAGAGTCATATCTCTGCGGTGCCGTCGAACGTTCATTCCTGGAGTTTCTGCCGCCGTTATGCCGTGTCGCCTCATAAATAACATTAGACACACACGTAACATCAGCTGGTGGTGTCCCGTAGGCGTGCGCCGACGATGTTGCTCACCGCTTTCGCGGCGACCGTCGTCATCGTGTCGTGGATTGCGGACCCGACACCGGGACCGGGTCCGGCCGCCGCGCCGGCTCACGACACCCAGCTCGTCGAGCACCCGCTGACCGGGCTGGGCGGCGGCATCACCGTTCGGGAAGTCACCCAAGATGTCCCGTTCTCGTTGGTCGCCCTCACCGGCGACCTGGCGGGAACCTCCACGCGCGTGCGGGCAAGGCACGCCGACGGTTCGTGGGGACCCTGGTACCAGACCGACTTCGAAACCGGCGGGGCCGATGCTGTGGGGCCTCCGGGACCGCGCAGCACCGATCCGGTGTTCGTCGGCACCACCACGTCCGTGCAGATCGCCGTCACCCGCCCGATGGATGCGCAGGTGACCCCGCGCCGGCCGAGCCGAGACCGGGCCTGGGCTACAAACCGGCCACCAAGGAACAGCCGTTCGGGCAGAACATCTCCGCGATACTCATCTCCCCACCGCAGGCGCCGGCCAAAACGACGTGGACGCCCCCGGCCGGCGTCCTGATGCCGGGCCAGGCGCCCGCCATCATCAGCCGAGCGGAGTGGGGTGCCGACGAGTCGCTACGCTGCGGTACCCCAAAGTACGACAATGGGGTTCACGCGGCGGTGATTCACCACACCGCGGGCAGCAATGACTACTCGCCGCTGGAATCGGCCGGCATCGTCAAGGCCATCTACACCTACCACGCCAAGACGCTGGGCTGGTGCGACATCGCGTACAACGCGTTGGTCGACAAATACGGCCAGGTCTTCGAGGGCAGCGCCGGAGGACTCACCAAGCCCGTCGAGGCGTTCCACACCGGCGGGTTCAACCGCGACACCTGGGGTGTGGCCATGATCGGCAATTTCGACGACGTGCCACCGACGCCGCTGCAGCTGCGAACCGTGGGCCGGCTGCTCGGCTGGCGTCTGGGCATGGACAACGTCGACCCCAAGGGCACGGTGGCACTGGAATCGGCCGGTAGCCACTACACCACCTTTCCGGCCGGCGCCGATCGCGACGCTGCCGACCATCTTCACCCACCGCGACGTCGGCAACACCGACTGCCCAGGCAACGCCGCCTACGCCGCTGATGGACGAGATCCGGGACATCGCCTCACATTTCAACGATCCGCCCGAGGAACTGATCAAGGCGCTGGAAGGCGGTGCGATCTACCAGCACTGGCAGGACGATCGGCGGCATGAACAGCGTCCTGGGCTGCACCGACCTCGCCGGAGGATGACGCGGAGGGCGGGGCCCGCTACGCCACATTCGTCAGGGGGGCGATGTACTGGTCGCCGGCCACCGGCCCGCAACCCGTCACCGGCGCGATCTACGACGCCTGGGCCTCGCTGAGCTACGAACGCGGTGTGCTCGGATTGCCCACCAGCGCGGAGATCCAAGAGCCGCTGCAGATCACGCAAAACTTCCAGCACGGCACGTTGAACTTCGAGCGGCTCACGGGCAACGTGACCGAGGTCGTCGACGGAATCACCACGCCGGTCTCGACGCAAACCGCGAGCGCACCGGCGGTGCCGCCCGAACACTTCTCGCCACCGACTCATCCGGCCATCTAGGCCACATCCAGGCCAGAGTTTCCGGCCCGTGTGCAGGGCACTAGTCTGCGACGTGTGCCCGAGACGCCGTATCTGACCATCGATCTCGATCGGGTGCGCGAGAACTTCCACACTCTGCAAGCAGCACTGCCCAATGCGCGGATCCGCTACGCAGTCAAGGCGAATCCGGCCGAACCCATCCTGCGCCTGCTCGCGGCCGATGGCGCGGCCTTCGACGTCGCCTCGACCGGCGAGATCGACGCGTGCACCTCCGCCGCTATCGACGGCCGACATCTGACGTTCGGCAACACCATCAAGAAGCCGGCAGACATAGCTCCGAGCGTTCTCGCGCGGGGTGCGCAGGTTCACGTTCGACACCAAAGACGGTGTGGCCGCCATCGCCGAGCAATGCCCCCGGGTCGAGCGTGGAATGCCGTATCGCACCGGCGTTTCCGTCGTCGGTAACGCCGTTCGGCCACAAGTTCGGGTGCGCTCCCGCCGAGGCCGTAGACGCTGCTCGACCATGCCCGCGCGCTGGGACTTCGGCCGGAAGGCGTGTGCTTCCATGTCGGCTCGCAACAGCTCGACCCGGCCGCATGGGAGCTCGGAATACGTTGTGCCGAAACGGTCTTCGCCGCACTGGGCGACCTCACCACCATCAACGTCGGCGGTGGTTTCCCTATCGCGTATGCAACCGGCGCACCCGAACTCGGACTTGTGGCCGCCTCCATCATGATCGCGCTGGAACGCCATTTCGGTTCGTAGTCCACCGCAACTCGTGGTGGAACCGGGACGGGCGATCGTGGGATCGGCGGGCACCATCTACTGCGAGGTGGTATCGGTGCGCACCGGTACCGACGGCCGGCGCTGGGTGTATCTCGACATCGGTCGTTACGGCGGACTCGCCGAAACCGAGAATGAGTACATCCGTTACCGGTTGCGGACCCGACCGCGAGGGCGACCCCGTCGAGGACGCGGTGATCGCCGGCCCGACGTGCGACGGCGACGACGTGCTCTACGAGAGGTATCCGCTCCCCGTCACGCTGCGGGCAGGCGATCGGGTCGAAATCGCGGACGCCGGTGCCTACACCGCGAGCTATGCGTCCGTATCATTTAATGGATTCGCACCGTTGCCAACGCATTTCGCGGGCACGCGCCCGGGCCGGCGGACATCGTCGAGCCGCTGGCACCGGGGCTCACCCGCACGTGGCGGCTCTCGGAAGTCATCTGCGACGTGCGCACCGAATTCCAGCATCTGGTGATCGGCCGCACGGAACAGGGCGTCGCGTTGTTCAGCGACGGAGAACGACAGAGCACCGAGTTCAGCCAGCTCGTCTATCACGAGGCGTTGCTGGTGCCGGCGCTGCTGCTGGCGGACAAGATCGATCGGGTGCTCGTCATCGGCTCCGGCGAGGGGGTGGTCAGCCAGTTGGCCGTAGCCGCCGGCGCCACGCAGGTCGATCACGTCGACATCGACCGCGAGGCCGTGCGCCTGTGCGCGAAGCATCTGCCGTACGGGTATACGACGGACGAATTACTCACCGCGGAACGGGGACTCGGCCCGATCACTGTGCACTACCGCGACGGCTGGAGCTTCGTGGCCGACTCCAGTACATCGTACGATGTCGTCGTCGTCGACCTGCCCGACGAGCGGACCGAACCCGTGCAGCACAACCGGTTGTACGACGTCGACTTCCTCAGAACGTGCCGTAATATCGGTCGTGTCGTGGTATTCCCAGGCTGGGTGCCCGACACTGTGGCGCAACGAGTCGCTGCAGCTACTCGTGGCGACGATTTCAAGAAACCTTCGACACCGTGGTGTATTTCGGCAGCGACGAGCACGAGTGGGCGTTCCTGTCGGGACTGGCCGAAGGCCTGGCCGACCCCGTCGCGGCGATGTCGGCCCGCTTGGCGACGCTGCCCTACCGACCACAGACCATCGACGCCGACTCGCTGATCGCGTCCACGATTCCACCGAAAGCGCTGCGGGCCAACGTCCGTAGCTAGCCGGATGACGCGTTGACCGCGCGTCAGAGAATCGCGACCGCCACGACGATGCCCAGCGCGAACTGCGCCGCCGCGACCATAAGCGACTCGTAGTTGAACTCGTCGCCCTGGAACAACGCGTCCATGTCGATGCCGATGACCAGGGTGGCGAATCTCATCATCACCACCTGCGCGACGATCCCGACCAGCCCGAAAATCGCTGATCCGACGAGCCCCTCCACCAACTTTCCCGACGACGCGTAGATCGCCAGCACCACGATGAGCGCCATGCTGACCATGCCCGCGGCGGCAACGACGATCGCGTTCGGCTTTCCCGCGTCGACCATCTTGCGCAGCGGCCCCGGTGTGGTGAGGTCGATGGCATAGAAACCCGATCATCATCAGCACCAACCCGACGATCGCATACAGGACGATGGCTCCGACCCCGCGGCCGAGCACATTCCAGTAACCCGCATCCCAATAGCCCGACAGCGCAACGTTCGTTGTCGTCATCGATGATCAACTCCATTCAATTTCGAGGGACCCTCTTTAAAGGAATTCGGTGCGGGACAAAAGCTGCGCCGTCGTCGGTTACCAGTCCGCCGGTCTCGCGGATGCCCAGCCCTGCCGACGAATCCCCGACGATCCATGCGCCCAGCGCGGGCCGCATGTCGTCGAATTGAGGCAACGGGTCCAGCAGCTGGTAGACGAAACCTTCCTCGCCGTAGACTCCGCCGGTCGCGGTGTCCATGCCGGCGCCGACGATGGTGATGTTGGCGCCCTCACGGCCCAGCTTGGGCTTGCGGACGTATTCGGTGAGCTCGTGCGGGTCGTCCAGGTAGGCGGGCAGCAGATTCGGGTGACCGGGATACATTTCCCACAGCACGGCCAGAATCGCCTTGTTGGACAGCAAGGTCTTCCACAGCGGTTCGATCCACATCGTCTGTGGCAGGCTCGACACCACGTTTTTGCCGAACTCGTCCTCGAGCACCCACTCCCAGGGATGCAGCTTGAAGATCGTGTCGATCTGGGCGTCTTCCAAGTCGACGAACCGCTCCAGGGCGCTATCCCAACCGACGTCCTCGATCATCAATCCGACGGTCGTAAAACCTGGCTTCCGCCGCGGTCTCCTGCATGTAGGTCGTCGTGATCTGGTCCTCGCCAGTCGCTTCCACGCCGGACCAGGTGAAGTGCAGTTCGTTGCTGGGCAGCAGATCCCGAACCACCTTCCAACGGTCGACCAGCTGCTCGTGCAGCGAGTTCCACTGGTCGTCGTTGGGGAACTTGTCTTTGAGCCAGTACCACTGCAGGATCGCCGCCTCGAGCAGCGTCGTGGGTGTATCCGCGTTGTACTCCAGCAGCACCGCCGGCCGGCGCCCGTCGTAGCGCAAGTCGAAGCGTCCGTACACGTGCGGATCGGAACGACGCCAGGATTCGGCGATCGGCTGCCAACTCCATTCCGGCAGAGCGAAATCCGCGTACCGCTCCATCAGGACCACCTGCTCGACGGCGTTCAGGCACATCGAATGCAGCAGCTCAACATCGGCTTCCAGCGCCAGGATCTCGTCCATGTCGAACTCGTAGTACACCGACTCGTCCCAGTACGGCCGGGCCGCGCCCCGCGCGTCACGCGCCGGCGTCCCGTACACCATTCCTTGCGATTCGACGATCGACCGCCAATTCGGTCGAGGCTGCGTCCTGAGGCGCTTCACGAACCCCCGCCCTTGCCGCCACGAGCTTGCCGCCCAGCCCTCCGCGCTGAATGGTGGTGCCCGACTTCGTCTTTACCGTCGAGCCGCTGGGTGCCGTCGTCGTACCACCGATCGGTCGCTGACCGACAGACCCCGAGCTGCCGTAGTAGTACCGGTACTGGTGTCCGCCGAAGAAGAAGAAGCCGTTGAGGCCCGCGGTGTGATCCGTGCAGTAGCTGTCGGGGACGATCACCGGCTGACCGTTGGTGTCGTCCCGGACGCACTGGGCGGTGACGGTGGGCCCCGACAACGCCCAATATCCCAGGCCCGCAACCACACCCACCACCCCGACACCGGCCCCGGCGCCGATCAGTCTGCGGTTTCGCTTGCGCCGCTTGGCTTCGGCTTCGAGGCGCGCCTGCTTCGAGCTCCTGCTGCTTCTTGGCGAACTTCTCCCGCGCGCGCAACTCGGCGGGCGTCGGCGCGCGCGGCCGCGTCGTCTCCGCATCCTGGAACTCGACGCTGCCGCCGGATGGGTACTGCGTGGATTCGTCGTGCTCCGACCAGGCCCGTGGCGGTTGGGTCTGGCTCGCGGGCCGCTCAACAGCCTCGGTCTTGTCGCCCTCGGGCTCGCCGCTCTGCCGGCGGTCGGTCTTCTTCGGACCCCATCGGCGCTCCTCCGCTCCGCTCGACTCGCCACTCACGACGGTTCGGACGCGGCGGGCGTCAGGCCGGAACATGGGCACGCGGGCAGTTTCCCACATCGCAGCAGCGTATGACGTTAGATACTCCACCAACGTTCCAGTACCCGCGCGACACCGTCCTCGGTGTTGGGGCTGGTGACCTCGTCGGCGGCGGCCACTGCCTCGGGATGCGCGTTGCCCATCGCGACGCCGTGACCTGCACGCAGCAGCATCGGCACGTCGTTGGGCATGTCCCCGAAGGCCACTACCTCGTCGTCGCTGATCCCCAGCGGCCGGGCGATCTCTTCGACACCGGTCGCTTTGCTGATTCCCAGCGGCAGGATCTCCACCAGCCCGTTGTTGGTGGAGTAGGTGATATCGCCCTGCATCCCGACGTGCTTGGCCAGCTCGGCGGCCATGTCCGCGCTGCGGGCACCGGCCTTGCGGATCAGCAGCTTGATGGCCGGCGCGCTGAGCAGGTCTTCGATCGACACCTCGGTGTTGTCCGGGTTGAGCCACGCGTGCTCGTAGCCGGGCGAGCTGACGAACTGCGGGGTCGCGGTGTCATGGGCGCTGCTACCGATCCGCTCGACGGCCAGCCCGGCGCCCGGGATCGCGCGATTCGCGATCTCGGCCAACTCGCCCAGCAGGTCGACGGACAGCGTGTGCGCCGATACCACCCGATCGGTCGCAGGGTCGTAGATCACCGCGCCGTTGGCGCAGGCCGCCATCGGCGCAAACCCGAGCGCGTCGACGACGGGCCGCACCCAGCGCGGTGGCCGCCCGGTCGCCAGGATGAAGTGCGCGCCTGCGGCGACGGCGGCGCGCACGGCGTCGCGGGTGCGCGGGGTGATGGTTTCGTCGTCGTCGAACAACGTGCCGTCGACATCGCAGGCGATGAGCGCCGGCACGGTCATATTTTTCACCGATTGGTGCAAGACCGTCAGTGCGTTCCGCTTTGGTCTTGCCCAGGCCGCGTCACGCCGTCGTGGCCGTGCTTGCGAGCGCGCTCCTGCAATTCGGCCAACCGGATCTTCCGCGAGTCGTCCTGGCTCGGCGCGGTGCCGCCCAGCCGCCGCGGTACCCAGTACTCGCCCTCGGGGTGCGGATACTCCTCTTGCACCTGGTACAGCAATGCCGTCATCGCATTGCGCAGCGTGACGTTGAGCTGCTCGGGAGTGCCCTGCGGCGCCAACGGCGGGCCGGCGGCCACGGTGACCGGAACCTTGTTGCGGAACACCTTCTTTGGATGATCTTTGGGCCAAATTCGATGGGCGCCCCAGACGACAATCGGAATTATCGGCACCTGCGCGTCCAGCGCCATCCGCGCTGCGCCGGTCTTGAACTCCCTGAGTTCGAAACTGCGGCTGATGGTCGCCTCGGGATGCATCCCGATCAGTTCGCCCTCGCGGAGACGCCGCACGACCAAGTCAAAAGCGTCTTGCCCGTTCGTGCGGTCCACCGGAATCAACCGAGCGTGGTTGATCACATAATTGACCGCCTTCACATCGGCCATTTCGGCCTTGATCATGAAGTACGCGCGCCGGTGGCGCTCACGCACGGCGAACAACGTCGGAAGCCAGTCCAGGTAGCTGGTGTGGTTCTGGGCAAGTAGGGCGCCACCCCGCGCGGGAATGTTCTCCAGGCCACGGAAAGTGAACGTGGTTCCGTTCATCGCGACGACCGACGGAACGACCCACTCGCAGAACCGGTAAAACCCCTCAGCCATCTGCTGCTCCTTTCTCGCTAACGCGACTGATGCGGTGTGCGGCTGGCGGCCCTGGCCGCGGCCTCGTCGGCTTCAATCTGAGCCGCCTCGGCCAACGTCGGCGCGCTGCCACCCAGCCGGCGCGGCACCCAGTACGCCCCAGCTTGGTGCGGATACCGCTGCTGCACCTGGTGTCAGCAGCGCGCTCATCGACTTGCGCAGCGCGGCATCGGTCTGCGCAATGTCGTCGGCCGGCGCGCAACGGCGCCCCCACCGAGACGGTGATCGGAACGTTGCTGCGACCGAGATTTCTCGGATGGTCCTTGGTCCAGATCCGTTGCGCACCCCAGACGATCAGGGGGACGATCGGGACGTCGGCTTCGCGCGCCATCCGGGCGGCCCCGGTCTTGAACTCCTTGAGCTCGAAGCTGCGGCTGATCGTGGCCTCCGGATAGACCCCGACCACTTCCCCCTCGCGCAGCCGCTGCACGGCCACCGCGTAGGCATCGGCCCCGGCGCCGCGGTCCACCGGGATGGTTCCGGCTGTGTTTGATCAGGAAGTTGACGATCTTCACCTGCTGCATCTCGGCCTTGATCATGAACCTCATCCGGCGGTGCCGGCGATACATCGCCAGCGCGGCCGGTGCCCAGTCGACGTAGCTGGTGTGGTTGATGGCGATCACGGCGCCGCCCGTCTCGGGGATGTTCTCCTCACCGAGGTAGGTGATCCGGTTCCCGCTGGCCACGACGAACAGCTGAACCAGGATCTCGAGAGTGCGAAAGGTGGGCTCTGCCATCGATCACTGCTCCGTCCCGCTGGCGTGATCGGCTTGCGCAGCTCGGCGAGCCGCCTTCTCCGCTGCCTCCTCGGCGTCCATGCGGGTCGCCTCGGCCAACGACGGCGCGCCCCCGCCCAGGCGGTGCGGCACCCAGAACTCGCCCGCCGGATGCGGCCCGTACTGCTTTTGCGCCTGTTCCAGCAGATGTTGCATCCGCGAGTGCAGCAGGCCGCTCAAGTCCTCGATCGCCAGCGTTGGCTCGATCGGTTCGCCGACCACCACCGTGATCGGCACCTTCGGGCGAAAAATCTTCTTGGGGTGGCCCTTGGTCCAGATCCGCTGTGCGCCCCAGACGATGTGCGGAACGATCGGCACGCCGGCCTCGACCGCCATCCGGGCGGCTCCCGATTTGAACTGCTTGATCTCGAAGCTGCGGCTGATCGTCGCTTCGGGATAGACGCCGACCAGTTCACCGTCCTTCAAGTTCCGGACCGCGGCCTCATAGGACGCGGCCCCGCTTTGCCGGTCCACCGGGATGTGCCGCAGGCTGCGCATGATCGGGCCGGTGATCTTGTTGTCGAAGACCTCTTGCTTGGCCATATACCGCACTTTGCGGCCCAGTCCTTGTTGGTAGGTGGGCAAACCCGCGAGCATGAAGTCGAGGTAGCCGGTGTGGTTGATCGCAATGACGGCGCCACCGCTGGTGGGTACGTTCTCCACGCCGGTGACGGTGATCTTCAGCCCCTGGAGGCGAAATATCAGCCGAGCAAGCTGGATGACAGTCCCGTATACCGGTTCCACGGCTATTTAGCCTAGTGCTCCCGTCTGTGAGCCGCCCGAAGTGCCGAAAGACGATGGGACCTCGGAAGACGCGCCACGCTAAGCTCGAAGCGTCCCCGAACAGCCTGGAAGAGTGCCCGGAAACGGTTCAGGAAGGTATCTGTGCAGGTCACGAGCGTCGGTCACGCTGGCTTCCTGATTGAAACGCACGCGGGCAGCATCCTGTGCGACCCCTGGGTCAACCCGGCCTATTTCGCGTCCTGGTTCCCCTTCCCGGACAACAGCGCGCTGGACTGGGACGCCCTGGGCGATTGCGACTATCTGTACGTCTCGCATCTGCACAAGGATCACTTCGACGCCGAGCACCTGCGCACACATGTCAACAAGGATGCGGTGGTGCTGCTGCCGGACTTCCCGGTGCCCGACCTACGAAACGCGCTGCAGCAGATAGGGTTTCACCGATTTTTCGAGACCACCGATTCGGTGAAGCACCGCCTGAGCGGACCCAGAGGCGACCTGGACATCATGGTCATCGCGCTACGGGCGCCCGCGGATGGCCCGATCGGCGACTCCGCCCTGGTGGTTTCGGACGGCGCCACAACGGTTTTCAACATGAACGATGCGCGCCCGGTCGATCTGGACGTGCTGGCGTCCGAGTTCGGCCACATCGACGTGCATCTGCTGCAGTACTCCGGCGCGATCTGGTATCCGATGGTCTACGACATGCCGGCGCGCGCCAAAGAGGCATTCGCCGTCCAGAAGCGGCAGCGCGGGATGGACCGCGCCCGCCAATACATCGCACAGGTGGGGGCGACCTGGGTGGTGCCGTCGGCGGGACCGCCGTGCTTCCTGGATCCCGCGCTGCGCCACCTGAACGACGACCGCGGGGACCCGGACAACATCTTCCCCGACCAGATGGTGTTCCTGGACCAGATGCGCAGTCACGGGCACGACCGCGGCCTACTGATGATCCCGGGGTCAACAGCGGACTTCACCGGCGCGACGCTCAATTCGCTGCATCATCCGCTTCCCCTCGACGAGGTCGAGGCCATCTTCACCACCGGCAAGGCGGCGTACATCAGCGACTATGCCGACCGGATGGCGCCGGTCCTCGCGGCGGAGCGCGCCGGTTGGGCGCCCGCAACCGGCGAGCCGCTATTGGAGCCGCTGCGCGCGCTGTTCGAGCCGATCATGCTGCAAAGCGACGAAATCTGCGACGGCATCGGCTACCCCGTCGAACTGGTCATCGGGCCCGAAACCGTGATTCTGGATTTTCCGAAACGAACTGTCCGCGAACGCATTCCCGACGAAAAAGTCCGCTACGGATTCGAGATAGCTCCGGAGCTGGTCCGCACCGTGCTGCGGGACGGGGAACCGGACTGGGTCAACACCATCTTCCTGTCCACCCGGTTTCGGGCGTGGCGGGTCGGCGGCTACAACGAGTACCTGTACACGTTCTTCAAGTGTCTGACCGACGAACGCATCGCTTACGCCGACGGCTGGTTCGCCGAGACCCACGACGATTCGGCATCGATCGTGCTGGACGGCTGGGAGATTCAGCGGCGCTGCCCCCACCTCAAGGCGGACTTGTCGAAATTCGGTGTGGTGGAAGGCGGGACGCTGACCTGCAACCTGCACGGGTGGCAGTGGCGCTTGGACACCGGCCGCTGTCTGACGACCCGGGGGCACGAGCTGCGGAGCGCCCGCGCGTGATCGAGACACCCGGCCAAACCTACGACGACGGCCTGATCCAGTTGGACCATACGGCAATCACATTGCGCCGCTACCACTTTCCCTCGGGCACATCGAAAGTCATTGCGCTGGAAACGATCCGCGGGTATAGGACCGAGAAGCTGGGCCTGCTGATGCAGCGGTTCCGCCTGTGGGGAAGTTCGGACCTGCGCCGCTGGTTGCCGCTCGACGTGCATCGGCCCCTCAAGTCGACGCTGATCACGCTGGAGGTGCCGGGGATCTGGCCGAGCCCGGCATTCACACCCGCACGTCCGGACGATTTCACCGCACTGCTAGAGGTGCTGCTCAGTCAGCGCAGCTAGCGGCGGCAGGGACCATTTCAGGCCCACTTGAGGGAGGGTGCGAAGGCTGCCCGGCGCCGGCCGTCGGCGACGCGGACAAACACCGATTTCATGGCTTCCACGTAGCGGATGACGGATTCGCGGGCGACGGGATTGTTCGGGAAGAGCACCATCACCTTGGTCTCCTCGCGGAACCGCCCCACCCACATCGACACCTGATGCGACACCCGGCCTTCGTCGTAGATCCGGAAGTCCAGGTCGGAGCTGGCGACGGCGGAAAGCGGGGCGATGCTCGCGTCGAGGAAGGACATCACGAAGTTGCCCGGTCGGGGCCGGCGGAGCATCAACTCCGGCGGCGCCAGCTCCAGCGCGCGGTCGAACGGCACGGTCGCGAGGTCGTGACCCGAATCGAAGGAAGCCTGCGCGGCGCGGGCGGTGTCGCCGAACGACGTCGCCGTGACGGGCACGGTAACCGGAACGAGGCCGGTGAACCAGCCGGTCGTTGCGAGTTCCGTTGGCGTGCTGCGGGTATCGGTGGTGGTGAGCAGCGAGATCGTCTCGTCGCCGGTCAGCTCGTGCTCGGTGAGGGCGGCGCAGCCGAACACGCCCCCGCTGAAGCGGGCGCCCGCCGCGGCGCACAGGTCGTCGAATCGCCGCGTCTGCTGCTCGTCCATGAGTGTCACGGCGAGCAGCTCGCCGGTACAGGGAACCGATAAATCACCGAGCGGCAGCGGAAAATGCGGAAGGGTTCCCCCGCTGTGTTCGGCGAATTCGAACCAGGCGCGGATGCTGGGCGAGTCCGCAGTCAGAGCCGATGTTTCGCTGCGCTGCCGGGCACAGTAATCCTCATACTTGCCCACCGCCGGCAGCGGGGCGGGCACCCCGCCCCGCACCAGGGTGGTGTACATCGTGTGCAGCTCCGTGAACAACACGGGCACGATCATCAAGTCGACGCACAGGTGGCCGATGCTGGCATAGAACGTGAAGTGGTCGGCGCTCTGAATGACGCCGAACAGGAAGCAACCCCACTGCAACGGGTGCGGCGCCGAGATGTGGTCGCGCAACTCCGCGGTGGTCATGTCCTTGTGCTGGATCGGGACGAACTCGATCTCGGCGGGATCGGCGATGGTGCGGCGGACGATGTTGTCGGCATCCTTGTACTCAAACCACGTGCGGTAGGTGTCGTGCCGACGGAGGTGGGCGTTGATCGCGTAACCCATGGCGCGCAGATCGCACCGACCGGGGACCTCCCAGGTGAAGATCATCATGCGGGTCATTTCGAGGCCGCGCGCCGCGTGGTCGCAGTAGCGACGAAGATGCTGCGTCTGCTGGTAGCTGGGCGGCACAGGGCTCACCGGCGCGTGCCGGGCGTTGAGGCTCGCAGCGGCCGACGGATGCCAGCAGGTTATCGATCCCGGGTCCGGCACCCAATCGTGAAGTGTTGACATTGCAAACACTTTTTCCTCCTCCTGTCCCCCCACCAGTCGGTCGCACGGACATTCAAGTTCACGGGCCGCTAGGGCCCCTCCGGGCCTTTGCTGCTGTTGACCCCTACCGGCCCCCTACCGCCTAAGACCGGGCAACACACCAGCGTGTCGCTGACCCTGGACCACTGGCTGCCAGTAGGTAGTCATGTGTCAAAAACCCTAGCAACATATCGGCGGCCGCATTGCAGGAATACCATTAAAGCAAACGGGCCAATTTGCCCGCATCCCGCGAAGTTTCCAGCAACCACCGACACCCGTGCGACGAACCTGCGACGAGTCGACGTCCGAGCATCCAACCAAGTTCAGCAACGCTGGTTAGCCTACGGCTAACGCTTGACGATCGCGTTACTAACACTTAAGTGTCAGCTTTGTATCCGGGTCCGGGACACGTTCCAACGCGGGGGCCAGGGAACTGCGGTACGGTTCCCATACATGTGGATCACCGTGCTGGTTATGGCACTCGCGGTGATCTTCGAGCCAATTCGGCTCGGCCTGGCGGTGCTGATGCTGAACAGGCCCCGTCCCATGCTGCAACTGCTCACCTTCTTGAGCGGCGGTTTCACCATGGGCCTGGGCGTAGGGCTGGTCATCCTTTTCATCCTTCGAACCACCCCGTTGGCCGGTCACTTCACCGTGGCCGAGGCGCAGATCGTGGCCGGGCTGCTGGCGCTGCTGGTGGCCGCCGCGTTGGCCGCACACGTGGTGGTCCGCAAGCAGATCCGCCGGGTTCCGGCGGCGGCCGCAGTCGGCGCCCCTGCCGGTGCGGATGGCGGCGTTGACCTGCTGGAACCGGCCCCGTCGGGCAGCCTGCGCAAGCTGTCTGCGCGCGCCCGCGAATTCCTGCGGGGCGATTCGCTGCGAGTCGCGTGGGTGAGCGGGCTTGCCGTCGCGTTGCCTTCCGCCAACTACTTGGGCGCAATGGCCGCGATCCTCGCCTCGGGCGTCGGACCGGTGGCACAGGCGCACGCCTTGCTGCTGTTCAACGTGGTGGCGTTCACGCTCGTCGAGATCCCGCTGGTGAGCTTTTTGGTGGCACCGCAAAAGACCCGTGCGTTCATGGCGGCCCTGCAGGAATGGCTCCGCACCCGCGACCACTGGGAGTTCGCGCTGCTGCTGGCGGCCGGTGGGTGCTTCCTGGTCGTCCTGGGCGTGAGCACCCTCTGAGTAGCCTCTGAGAAGGCTGTGAACAGCGCAAATGGTATCGAGAGAATTGGTACTTCCGCCCCGTTTTCGGCGCGCGCGCGGTAGCATGCTTGCTATATCGACTGGCCTCTTGGGGGATCTGTGAACAAACTGCTCGCAGGGGCCGTTGCGGCAGGGATGCTTACCTGGGCAACGGCTTTCGGCGATGGTCTGGCTGTGGCCGACGACACCGCGCTGATCGTTCCGGGCACTGCGCCGTCCCCGTACGGGCCGTTGCGCTCGCTGTATCACTTCAAACCGGAGACGCAGCCCGAGATCGGTGCGAACTACATTCCGCCCGGGGCTGCCCGCCGGATCATTCCTTATCCGGGCAGCTTTTGGCCGGTCACGGGGATGAATTCGCCGACGCTCGCGTCGTCGGTGAACACCGGGACGAACAACCTGGATGCGGCGATCCGCAGCACCAACGGCCCCATCTACGCGGCGGGGTTGTCACAGGGCACCCTGGCGCTCGACCAGGAGCAGGAGCGGTTGGCGCACGACCCCACTGCGCCCCCGCCGGACCGGCTCACCTTCGTCAAGGCCGGCGACCCGAACAATCTTCTTTCGCATGTCTTCCGGCCTGGCACCAAGGTTCCCATCATCGGGTACACCGTGACGCCCCCGCTGGACAGCCAGTACGACACCGTCAACGTCGTCGGCCAGTACGACATCTTCTCGCACCCGCCGGACCGGATGGGAAATCTGCTCGCTGACCTCAACGGCATCACGGCGGGCGGCTTCTATGGCCACAGCGCGACGGCGTTCTCCGACCCGTCCAGGGTCGCACCGCAGGACATCACCAGGACGGTCAACGACCGGGGCGCGACCACCACGACGTACCTGATCCGTACCGGCGACGAGCTGCCGCTGGTGCGCGCGATGGTGGACATGGCGGGTCTTCCGCCGGACGCGGCCGGGCCGCTCAACGCGGTGCTCAAGCCCATGGTGGACAGGGCTTACGGCCCGGACCCGGGCGCGCTGCCGACCCCGAAGCAGATCTCCCAGGTCGGACATGTTGGCCCGGCGATCAGCATCCCGATCGAGAGCACCAACGCCGGCATCACCGCCGGTCTGACCAGCGCCACGCTCGCCCTCAACGCCTACAACGTGGCCAGCGCGGTTTCACGCGTGGTGTCAGGCGCCGGCGCGGCCGGCGCGGGTGCCAACCTGGCCGGCGCGGCCACGCATGCGACCGCCCCCATGGCCGGCGCGGCCGCACACGCGGTCACCAACGCCGTCACACCGGGCAAGGGTGGGCTGGGGCTGCCGAAGATCGGTGTGCTGCCCCACAAGCACAAGCTGTAAAGCCCTTAAAGCCTGAGTCCGTCACGCAGGGAATACGCGATCACTTCGTCGTCAGCCCATGCCGGTGTCTTCTCGCTGTCCGGCAGGAGCGGCTTGCGCTTCTTGGGCTGAGCGCTCCCCCGGGCCCGCAATCGCGGCAACAGGCCCGAAGGCCGCCACCAGTTCGCCTGTCCGACGAGCACGGCGACGGCGGGCACCAGCACGGTGCGCACCAGGAAGGTGTCCAACAGCAGCCCGGTGCCGAGGACGAAGCCTCCTTGGACCACGTTGGCGAGGCTGGAAAACACCAGGCCGTACATCGAGGCCGCCATGATCAGCCCCGCCGCGGTGATCACACCGCCGGTCGAACCGACGGTGCGGATGACCCCGGAGCGCATGCCGTGTACGGATTCATCGCGCATCCGCGAAATGAGCAGCATGTTGTAGTCGGCACCGACCGCGACCAGGATGATGAACGTCAATCCCGGGACGCTCCAATGCATTTCCTGGTGGAGCAGCAACTGGAACACGATCACGCCGATACCGAGCGCCGACAGATACGAAATGATCACCGAACCGATCAGGTAGAGCGGCGCGACGATCGCTCGCAACAACACGATCAAAATGAACAGCACCACGAAGATGGTCATCATGATGATGAAGCGGACGTCGTGGTCGGAGTAGTCACGGGTGTCCTTGAGCACCACCGGCAACCCCACCACCGACACCTTCGCGTCGGCCAGGGTGGTGTTCGGCTGAGCCCCTCGCGCGGCGGCCAACACGGCATCGACCTGATCCATGGCGCCGGAGCTGAACGGATTGACGTCGTTTTGGATCAGGTACCGCATTCCGTGTCCGTCGGCGGTCACAAACGCCGAAGCGAATTTTCTGAGCTGGTCGACGTTCATGCCGTGCATCAGGTCCTGCGCCTCGGGCGGCAGATTCCCGGGGGTGGCCGCCTCGCCGGTGGCGTACGACAGCAGCTGCGGCGGAATGTAGAAACCCGCCATCGCCGGCGTGGTGGCGGTGTCCTTCATGGCCAGCAGGAAGGACGACGCCTGGCCGAGCCCGAGGCCCATCTTCTTGACCTGGTCGACCAGCAGCTGTACTCCGTCGGCCAATTGCTTGCTGCCGTCGGCGAGTTGATTGGCCCCGTTCTGCAGGTAGTTGACCTTGGCGTGCATGCTGCCGCCGTTGCCCATGCCCAGCGAGCCCATGGCGCTGGTGACGGTGGTCAGCGCTTTGGTCAAGCCACTCACGGTCTGCGCCAGGGTCTGCAACTTCCCTGTGGCCTGCAGCTGTCGGGCCAGCTCAGATAACTTGCCGAGGGTTCCGTTGTCGCGTGCGGCGACCATCCGGTGCAATTCGTCGCGCGCTCTGACGCAACCGGGATCCATGTCGCACGCCGGGCTGGTGTCGAGCGCATTGAGCACCGGGTTGGCCCAGTCGGAGTTATTGGCGATGAAGTTCGAATTCGCCCCGATGGCGTCGCCCAGGCTGTGCATGCTGCCGATGAGCTGGGCGGCCCCCTGCAGTTCGCCGAGTGTCTTGTTGCCGCCGAACACGCTCTGCAGATACCCCAGAGCGTCGATGAGGCCGCCGGCGTTGGCCACCGCCTGGTTGACCTGGGTCCGCAGGTCGCCGAGCTTGCCCGCCATCAGGTTGGCGCCGCCGGCGAGCTTGTCCAGATCACCGGTGCGGTCGGCGATTTGTTTGGAGCCCTCGTCAAGCTTGCCGCCGACCTGACCCGCCTGCCACGTGGCCCGGGCCTGCTCCAGCGACTGTCCGTCGGGCCGGGTGATGCCCCGGACGGTCGAGACGCCCTTGACCTGGCTGACGCGCTGGGCCATCTGCTCCAGGTCGGCGAGGGCCTGCGGCGTGCGCAGGTCGTGCGGTGAATCGATGAACAGGTACTCGGGGATGATCATGTTCGCCGAGAAGTGCCGATCCAGCGCGGCGTAGCCGATCGAGCTCTCGACCCCAGGAGGCAGGGTCTTGCGATCGTCGTAGTTGTAGCGGGCCAGACCGGCGCAGCTGGCCAGGATGATCAGTACCAGCGCGCTGGCGGCCAGATGGGTCTTGGGCCGGCGCACGATGGCGATTCCCGAACGTCGCCAGAGCTGACGCGTCATCTCGCGTCGCGGCGCGATCCAGCCACGACGCCCGGCGAGCACCATCAGGGCCGGCAGCAGTGTCACCGCGGCCAGAAAGACGACGGCAACCGAAAGGCCCAACACCGGACCGATGGTTTTCAGAATCCCCAGCTGAACGAAGATCATCCCGAGGAAGGTGATCGCCACGGTGGCCGCCGAGGCCGCGATCACTTTGCCGATTGACGTCAGCGACCTGCTGACCGCCTCATCCGAATCGACGCCCTGCCGCAGGTAGTCGTGATATCGGCTGATCAGAAAGACGGCGTAATCCGTTCCGGCGCCGACCATCATGCCGGTCATGAAAATGACGGTCTGGTTGGCCACGCCGAGGCCGGCCGAGCCGACGATTGCCACCAGGCGCTGCGCCACCGCCAGGGACATGCCGAGGGTGATCAACGGCAGCACCATGGTGACCGGGTTGCGATAGATGATCAGCAAAATGAAGAACAACAGGACGATGATCGCCGCCTCGATCTGAGTCCTGTCCCGCTGCCCGGTCAGGTTCATGTCGGCGACGGTCGACGCGGGCCCGGTCACATAGGCGGTCAGCGTGGATCCGGCGACGGTGTGGTGGATTAGGTTGTCGACGCGCGTGTACGCCTGCTTGGACCGCGGCGAGCCCAGGTCACCGGGCAGCGCGATCGGCAGGAGCCAGGCCTTCTTATCCTTGCTGGTCAGGAGCTCACGCAGCGGCTCCGCCGAGAGAAAGTCCTGCACCATCACGACGTCTTTGGTGTCCTTGTGCAGGGTGTCGACGAGTTTGCGGTAAACGGTTTCGTCGGCGGGGCTCAGCCCCTTGTCGTTGGCGAGCACCACCACCGCGATGCTTTGGTCCCCGTCTTCGTGAAACGCCTTCGTCATTTTCTCGGCCGCGACCAACGACGGCGCATTGTCCGGCAGGATGGCGACCGGATGCTTCTGCGAGACTTCTTCCAGCGTCGGTGTCGTCAGGATGAGGACGATCGCGAGCACGATCCAGCTCCCGATCACGACCCACGGCCGCCGCGCGACCAAGCCGCCGAGCCGGCCGAAGACACCCCCGCCGGCGGGCGAGCTGATCGCCTCAATCTGCCGTGACACTCGCTACCGCCTGCAACCTACGGTCAATGCGCCGGCTGCTGGGAAAGCTCAGCGGGGTTGCGGACCCGCGACGGTGTCCAGCCGTCGGCAGCCCGCACGCATACGGATTTCAAAGCAGTCAGGTATTGGCCAATCGATTCGCGGGCAACCGGGTTGTTCGGGAACAACACGCTCACGGTGGTTTCGTCGAACCGGCCCACGATCGTGCTCAGCGGGTAGGTGAACCTGCCGTCGCTGTAGGCGCCCATGGTCACCTCGTCGAACATCTTGGTCAGCATCGCCAGCGGGCCGGCCAGCGCGTCGAAGAAATTGACTTGGGAGAAGAGGGGACGGGGCCTGCTCAGCGAAGGCGCCAGCTCCACTACCCGCTCGAAGGGCACCTGCGCCAGATCCAGCCCCTCGTCGAAGGAAACCTGCGCGGCCCGGGCGGTATCAGCGAACGATGCGGCCACCACCGGAACGGTCACCGGCGTCAGCCCGGTGAACCACCCCTGCGTCGTCAGCTCGGACTGATTGCTGCGGGTGTCCTTCGGTGTCGTCCCCGCATAGACCTCGGTGCCGGTCAACTCGTACAGCGCGAGCGCGATACAGGCGAACATCCCGCCGATGAAGCGCGAACCCGCTGCCAGACAAGCGGATTCGAACCGCTCCGTCTGCTTCTCGTCGAGCAGCGTCATGCTCAACAGGTCGCCGCCGTCGGGCTCCGACCGATCACCCAGTGGCAGCGGGAAGTCCGGGAAGCTGCCGCCGTTGACTTCGGCAAACTCGATCCACCGGCGCACCTCCGGGGTCTCCGCGGTCAGCGCGGAGGTGTACTTGCGCTGCCGGACGCAGTAGTCGTCGTAGCTGCCGGATTGGCCTACGGCGACGGGTGGTTCACCCATGATCAGGGTGGCGTACATGGTCTGGAACTCCATCAGGCCCACCCCGACGAACTGACCGTCGGCGTGCAGGTGATCGATGCTGGCGTAGAACGTGAAGCGGTCCGAACCCTGGACGACCCCGAAGCTGAAACAGTCCCACTGCAGCGGATCCGGTGTGGCCAATATGTGGTCCCGTAACTGGGCTGCGTCTTTTTCGCCGTGCTCGGTGGGGACGAATTCGATATCGGCCGGGTCGGCAATGGTGTGCCGAACGATGTGGTCGGCATCCCGGTACTCAAACCAGCTGCGATATGTGTCGTGCCGCCGAAGGTGGGCATTGATCACGTATGTCATGGCACGGATATCGCATTTGCCGTACACCTCGCAGACCGCGATGAGCAGCCGCGAATGATCGGACCCGCGTTCGGCCTGCTGCGCGTAGTTGCGAAGGTGCCGTTCTTGGATGTAGCTGGCCGGTACGGGGCTCACCGGAGCCTCGGCGGCCTTGGCCTTCGAAGCCGGTTTGGGGTGCCAGGAAACAAGTGAACCCGGACTGGGCTCCCATTCCGGGAGTGTTGCCAGCTCAACTGGGCCAATTAACACGTTATCTCCTGCAATTCAGCACAAACCGGCACTTCGACGGTAAATCTTTCCCGTCTAGGAAGAGGCGACTTTGGCGTCTTCCGGGGCCAGTTGTTCGTACAGGTGGTCGGCGAGTCCTCGCACAGTGGTGGTGATGTTCTTGGGGTTGAGCCGTATCCCGGTTTCCGTTTCTATGCGTGTCCGTAGTTCGAGGGCTCCCAGCGAGTCTAGGCCGTATTCGGGCAGCGGGCGGTCCGGGTCGACCGTCCGTCGCAAAATCAGGCCGACCTGCTCCGAGACGAGCTGGCGCAACCGCGCGGGCCACTCGTCCGTGGGCAACTCGTTGAGCTCGGAACGGAATTTGCTTGTCCCGCCCCGGCTTTGCCCGGCCTGGAACACCTCGAAGAACTTGCTCCGCTCGGCCAGCGCGGCCAGCCACGGCACTCCGATGATCGGGGTGTATCCGGTGTAGGCGCGGTCGTGACGCAGCAGCATCTCGAAGGCGTAGGCGCCCTCGTCGGCGCCGATAGCCGCACCGGTGCTTTCGGCCACGGCGGTGGCGCGGCCGACCTCGGCCCAGGCACCCCACGCGATCGAGGTGGCGGGCAGACCCTGGGCCCGCCGCCAGTAGGTGAAGGCGTCGAGCCAGCTGTTGGCGGCGGCGTAGGCGCCCTGTCCGGGCGAGCCCAGCAGTGCCGCACCCGAGGAGAACGAGCAGAACCAGTCCAGTGGCTGGTTCGCCGTAGCTTGGTGCAGGTGCCAGGCCCCGAAGGCCTTGGGCGCCCAGTCGCGGGTGAGCAGCTCGTCGGTGATGTTGGCCAGCGTCGCGTCCTCGACCACACCGGCCGCGTGCAGCACGCCGCGCAGCGGGAGCCCGGTCGCGGTGGCCGCGGCCACCAGCCGGTCGGCGGTACCGGCGGCGGCGATGTCGCCGCGTTCGATCACCACGTCCGCCCCGATCGCCCGGATCATTTCGATGGTCTCAAGCGCCTTTTGGCTCGGCTCCGAGCGGGAGCTGAGCACGATGCGACCCGCGCCAGCCCCGTTAGCTCCAGAAGCCATCTTCTCGGCCAGGAACACCCCGAGGCCGCCGAGGCCACCGGTGATGATGTAGGAGCCGTCGGCCCGGAACGGCCGCACCTGTTCGGGCGGCAGAACCACGCTACTGGTGCCGGTGTGCGGGATGTCGAGGATGAGCTTGCCGGTGTGTTCGGCGGCGCTCATCACCCGGATCGCGGTGGCCGCTTCGGCCAGCGGGTAGTGGGTGGCTTCCGGCATCGGCAGCGTGCCCTCGGCCGTCAACCGGTAGACCGTGTTCAACAGCTCCCGAACCTCGACGGGGTGACTGACCGACATCAAGCCCACGTCGACGCCGTAGAAGGCCAGGTTGCGGCGGAACGGGAACAGGCCCAGGCGGGTGTCGCCGTAGATGTCCTTCTTGCCGATCTCGATGAACCGCCCACCCAGGGCCAGCAGTTTGACCCCGGCGAGTTGCGCGGCGCCGGTGACCGAGTTGAGCACGATGTCGACGCCGTAGCCGTCGGTGTCCTGGCGGATCTGGTCGGCGAACTCGATGCTGCGCGAGTCGTAGACATGCTCAATGCCCATGTCGCGCAACAGTTGTCGCCGCTCCGGGCTGCCGGCGGTGGCGTACACCTCGGCCCCGGCGGCGCGGCAGATCGCGATCGCGGCCTGTCCGACGCCACCGGTGGCGGAGTGGATCAACACCTTGTCTCCGGTCCGGATGCGGGCCAGATCGTTGAGCCCGTACCAGGCGGTGACGGACGCGGTGGTCACCGCGGCCGCCTGGGCGTCGGTCAAACCTTCGGGCAGCGTCGCGGCCAGGTTGGCGTCACAGGTGACGAAAGTGCCCCAGCAGCCGTTGGGCGACATGCCCCCGACGTGGTCGCCAACCTGGTGGTCGGTGACGTCCGGCCCGACCGCGGCCACCACGCCGGCGAAGTCGGTGCCCGGCCGCGGCAGATGACCCTCGAACGAGGGGTAGCGGCCGAACGCGACCAGGACATCGGCGAAGTTGATGCTCGACGCGGTGACGGAGACCTCGATCTGTCCGGGCCCCGGCGGCACCCGGTCGAAGGCGACGAACTCCATCGACTCCAGGTCGCCGGGGTTGCGGATCTGCAGCCGCATGCCGTCGGTGGCGCGGTCCACGGTCGTGGCCTGGCGCTCCTCGGGGCGCAGCGCGGTCGGGGTCAACCGTGCCGTGTACCAGCTGTCGTGGCGCCACGCGGTCTCATCCTCGTCGGCGCCGCCCAGCAGCTGGCGGGCCAGCCGCTCGATATCGGTCTGCTCGTCCACATCGATGTGGGTGGTGCGCAGGTGCGGGTTCTCGGTGCCGATGACCCGCAGCAGGCCGCGCAGCCCGCCCTGTTCGAGATTGGGGCAGTCCTCGGGCACGACATGTTGCGCATTACGGGTCACCACATACAGGCGCGGCGACGCACCGTCGACCTCGGACAGCTCGCGGGCGATACGCACCACGTGGGCGACGTAATCGGCGCCGCGCGCAGCACTTTCGCTGTCATCGCCGCCACGCGGCCCGGCCAGTACCACCACGCCGGTGGGTCCATCAGCACCGAGCTGGGCGCGCAGCGCCTCGGCGGCGGCCTCGTGGTCGCCCCGCAGGGGCCACGACACCGTCGTGGCTTGGGCTTCACTCGCGGTCAACGCGTCCGACAGGGCGCTGGCCGTCGCGTCCGCACCGGTCGTGGTGCTGATCAGCAGCCACGGTCCACCGTCGGGCTGGTCAGTTTCGGGCAGCTTGTGCGACTGCCATTCGATGGTCAGCAACCGCTCGTTGAGCACGCGGTTGCGGTTGCCCTGCTCGGAGGCCCCGGCGCCCAACAGCAGTCCCTGGACCGACAGCAGCACCGTGCCCTGCTCGTCGAGCACATCGAGGTCGGCCTCGATGCCGGCCGGACCGGTGCGGGTGTCGCGGATGTAGCAGTAGCAGGCGTTGCGCGCCGAACCGAACGCGCGGAGCCGACGCACCCCCAGCGGCAGCATCAGCCCGCCGCTGAGGGCGGCCTGCACGTCGGGGTGGGCCGCGATCGCCTGGAAGCAGGCGTCCAGCAGTGCGGGGTGGATCCCGTAGGAGTTCAGCTGGGAGCGGATCGAGGGCGGCAGCGCGACCTCGGCCAGCACCGAGCTGCCGGTGCCGTCGGCGGTCCCGTCGGCGATGAGGGCGGCGCCCAAACCGGTAAACGCCGGACCGTACTGCACGCCATGCGCGTCGAAGTGGGTGCGCATCTCCTCGCCGTCCACCCGCAACGTGTGCGCTGCGAGCAACGCAGCCATGTCGTGGGCCGCGGGCGCTTTGTCGTCGGATTTGGCGTGCAGCGTCGCCGAAGCGCGCCGGATGTGTCCCATGCCTTCGGCGACGGCCGCCTCGACGCTGAACTCGACGACACCCGGCGAGGGCACCGTGGCCACAGCCGAGATCGGGGTCTCCTCGTCGAGCAACAGCATCGCCTCGAACCGCACATCGCGGGCTTCGGCTCCCTCGCCGAGCACGGCGTGGGCCGCGGTCAACGCCATCTCGCAGTAGGCGGCGCCGGGAAGGGAGGCCACGTTGTGGATCTGGTGATCACCCAGCCAGGGCAGGGTCGCGGTGCCGACGTCGGCCTGCCAGGCGTGGCGCTCGGGCTCCTCGGGCAGCTGCACGTGCGAACCCAGCAGCGGATGCACGGCAACGCTGAAGGCGCCCTTGCTCTGTTGGGCGTCCGTGTCGTGGTACAGCCGGCGGTGCGTCCAGGCCGGCAGTGGCGCATCCACCAGCCGCCCCTGGGGGAACGGCACGGAGAAGTCCACGGCCGCGCCCGCCGCGAACACGTCGGTCAGCAGGCCACGCAGCCCCAGCGGCAGGGGTTGCTCGCGGCGTATCCCTGCCAGTGCCGCGACCGGCATGCCGATGCTGGCCGCGGTCTGCTCGACGGCGTGGGTCAACAGCGGGTGTGGTGACAACTCGGCGAAGACGCGGTATCCGTCGTCGAGCGCCGCGCGCACCGCGGCGGAGAATCGCACGGTGTGCCGCAGGTTGTCGGCCCAGTACCCGGCGTCGCAGGCGGGCCGCTCGCGCGGGTCGAACATGGTCGCCGAGTAGTACGGAACTTGCGGCGCCTGCGGGGAAAGGTCGGCGAGCACCTCGGTCAATTCGGCCAGGATCGGGTCGACCTGCGGCGAATGCGAGGCCACGTCCACGGCGACTTCCCGGGCCATCACGTCGCGCTGCTCCCACGCGTCCACCAGCTTGCGGATCGACTCGGTCGAACCGGCGACCACCGTGGACTGCGGCGAGCTCACGACCGCCACCACCACGTCGTCGACACCCTGTGCGGTCAGCTCGGACTGCACGGCCAGCGCCGGCAACTCCACCGACGCCATCGCCGCGGAACCGGCGATGGTGAGCATCAACTTCGAGCGCCGGCAGATCACCTTGATGCCGTCTTCCAATGACAAGGCCCCGGAGACCACCGCAGCGGCGGACTCACCCATCGAGTGGCCGATCACGGCGCCGGGGACGACCCCGTAGGAGCGCATCGTGGCCGCCAGCGCGACCTGCATGGTGAAGATCGTCGGCTGGATGCGGTCGATGCCGGTCACCGTCTCCGGGGAGGTCATCGCTTCGGTCACCGAGAACCCCGATTCCCGCGCGATCAGGGGCTCGGCTTCCGCGACGGTCGCGGCGAAAACCGGTTCGTTGGCCAGCAACTCGGCGCCCATGGCCGCCCACTGCGAGCCCTGGCCGGAAAACACCCACACCGGCCCGCGGTCGTCTTGGCCCACCGCAGCCTGGTACGGAGTGTCGCCTTCCGCGACCTCGCGCAGGCCCGCGATCAGCTCTTCCATCGTGGAGGCCGTGACCGATGTCCGGACCGTGCGGTGCGCGCGCCGGCGCGCCAAGGTGTAGCCCAGATCGGACAGCGCGACGCTGTCCGCGTGCTCCGGCAGCCAGTCCGCCAGCCGGCTGGCGGTCTGCCGCAGCGCGTCCGCCGAGCTCGACGACAACGCAAACCACAGCGGGTCGGGCATGCCTGGCGAGGTCGCCGCGGCGGGCTGTGTGTCCTCAGGAGTGTAGGGGGCCTGCTCGACGATCGCGTGCACGTTGGTCCCGGAGAAGCCGTACGACGACACCGCGGCCCGACGCGGGGTGGCGTGACCGTTGAAGGTCGGCCACGGCGTGTTCACCACCGGCACAAACAGATTGGTTTCAATGCGGGCGACCTCATCGGGTAACCGGTTGAAGTGAAGGTTGCGGGGGATCTCGGCGTGTTGCAGCGCCAGAATCGCCTTGGCCAGCCCCAGCACGCCGGATGCCGACTGGGTGTGCCCGAAGTTGGTCTTCACCGACGCCAGCGCGCACGGGTGCTCGGTGCCGTACACGTCGGCCAGGCTGGCGTACTCGATCGGGTCACCAATGGGTGTACCAGGGCCGTGGGCTTCCACCATCCCCACGGTGCTGGGGTCGACACCGCCCGCGGCCAACGCCGTTCGGTAGGCCGCGGCCTGCGCGGCCTGCGAGGGTGTCGCGACGTTGATAGTGTGGCCATCTTGATTGACCGCTGTGCCGCGCAGCACCGCCAGGATGCGGTCGCCGTCGGCCTGTGCATCGGCCAACCGCTTGAGCAGCAGCACCACGACAGCCTCGCCCGGCACGAACCCGTCTGCCTCGACGTCGAACGCGTGGCAATGCCCGGTCTTGGACAGCATTCCCAACGCCGAGCCGGCGGCGGCCTTGCGCGAGTCCATTTGCAGCGACACGCCACCGGCGAACGCCACGTCGCTTTCGCCCTCGTGCAGGCTGCGGCACGCCATGTGCACGGCGGTCAGGCCGGACGAGCACGCGGTGTCCACGGTCAGCGCCGGACCGTGTAGCCCCAGCGTGTACGCCACTCGCCCGGACGCCATGCTGGGGTTGTTGCCCAAGAAGCCGTACGGTCCGTCCAACGCGTTGGCGTCCGCCGCGACCATCGTGTAGTCGCTGTGCGTCTGGCCCATGAACACACCCGTGCGCGACTTCGTCAGGTCAGCCGGGGTCAGACCACTGTGTTCCATCGCTTCCCACGACGTCTCCAGCAACAGTCGCTGCTGAGGGTCGGTGTTGATCGCCTCGCGCTCGCTGATCCCGAAGAACTCGCAGTCGAAGTCGGCGTGGTTGTCGATGAACGCGCCCCACTTACATACCGACCGACCGGGCACGCCCGGCTCGGGGTCGTAGAACTCTTCGGCGTCCCAGCGGTCCAGCGGAATGACGGTGATCATGTCGTCGCCACGCAGCAACGCCTGCCACAGCAACTCCGGGGAGTCGATGCCGCCCGGCAACCGGCAACCCACACCAATAACAGCAACAGGAGTCACACGTGGCTCATCCACGACCCGTCCACCTCATTCTTCTTCCCACCAGCTCTGCAAGGGACATCAACGTAATTCAAGCCCGGTTGGAACGCTGCTTCATCGCAGTCGATCCGCCGCCCCCCGACATTGAAGCCAGACGCTAATGCTGAACTCTTTCAGCAGCGTAACCGCTTGGCTGCGCGCACGAGCAAAAATCAGGCGAACGTACCAAAACTCTAATTTTTGGGTGGGGCTTAACGGCGCTCGGCAGGCCGCTCAGCTGCACGTTTCGTTGCTGGATGGCTCGCGCTGACAGACTGCACCCAGCGTGCACATAGCTGAATCGGCCTCTGATCGGCCCTTCGGTCGACCGCTCAGCCGGCGCCCTCGGGGGGCGTCCGAGTGGCCCAGTGAAGTCCGGCGCGAGAGGGATGGCAAAGAGGTAGTGTGTTGCCCTGTGGTTGAGCCTTCCATTCCCGCGATGCTGTTCCAGAATGTCAATTTGCACCCCGAGGGCGCGGCATTCAAATATGTCGATTACGGCCACGACTGGGACGGCATAGCCGAAACTGTCACGTGGTATCAGTTGTATCGGCGAATGGTAAACACGGCAAACGAGATCAGGCGTTTTGCGTCGCCCGGTGATCGGGCCGTCATATTGATTCCGCAGAGCATGGATTACATCTATGCCTTTCTGGGTGCGATGCAGGCGGGCGTTATCGGGGTGCCGCTTTCGCTGCCGATGGGTGGCGCCACCGATGAGCGCGTTGACGCGGTGTTGCTGGATGCCTCGCCAACGGTCATTCTGACGACATCAGCGGTGATCGGCGATATCTCGGAACAGATTACGTCGCAGCCATTGGATGTCGCGCCGACGATCATCGAGGTTGACCGGATAGACCTGGACGCTTCGATACCGTCTGGTGTCCAGCTCGATAGTCGGCCGGGCGCCGTGTATTTGCAATATACGTCCGGGTCGACCCGCACTCCGGCCGGAGTCGAGATTACCTATACAAATTTGCTGACCAATTTCAAGCAACTCATTTCCGGTTATTTCGCGCATCGCGGCGGCATTCCGCCACAGGACGCCTTTCTCATGTCGTGGCTGCCCTTCTACCACGACATGGGCCTGGTGCTGGGAGTTTGTGCGCCGATTATGGCGGGTCTGCCCGGCGTACTGACCAGCCCCATCGCTTTCCTGCAACGGCCGGCGCGGTGGCTTCAGCTGATGGCGACCGGGGGTGAGTCGGTCGGCGGCAGGGGGGCGTTCTCGGCGGCGCCCAACTTCGCCTTCGAGCTGGCTTCGGGCAAAGTCAAGGACGAGGACCTCGACGGGTTCGACCTCGGCAACATTCTGACCATCCTCAGCGGTAGCGAGCGGGTACAACCGCTAACCCTGAAGCGCTTCAGTGACCGGTTTGCTCAATTCAACTTGCAGGAATCGGTGCTGCGGCCCTCGTACGGACTCGCGGAGGCAACGGTGTACGCGGCAACGAGCGCCGCTGGCAAACCTCCGGCGATCGTCGAGTTCGACGCCGATGAATTGTCCGCCGGGCAAGCAATCCGGCGCGAAGGCGAGGGCAGTACCCCGCTGATCAATTACGAGGTGCCTGAGTCGCCGACGGTGCGCGTCGTGGATCCCGACACCTGCACCGAGTGCCCGGAGGGTGCGGTCGGCGAGATTTGGATTCACGGTGACAACGTGGCTGTCGGCTACTGGAAAAAGCCCGCGGAGACCGAGCGCACCTTCGGCGGAAGGCTCGTTTCCCCGTCGGACGGCACGCCCGAGGGGCCCTGGCTGCGGACCGGAGACTCCGGCTTCATCTCCGAGGGCGGACTTTTCGTGATCGGCCGCATCAAGGACCTGCTGATCGTGCGCGGGCGGAATCACTCCCCCGACGACATCGAGGCGACGATCCAAGAGATCACCAAGGGTCGATGCGTGGCGATTGCCGTCCCCGGCGACGGGCGGCGAAAAGCTGGTCACCATTGTCGAAGTCAAAAGGCGCGGCTCCAAAGAGGATCTGATCGGAGCGGCTGGGCATGGTCAAGCGTGAGGTCACCGCCGCCATCTCGACTTCGCACGGCTTGAGCGTGTCGGATCTGGTGATGGTGTCCCCCGGCGCGATTCCCATCACCACCAGCGGCAAGGTCCGACGGGCGGAGTGCGTCAAGCTCTACCGGGGCGGCCAGTTCAACCGGATAAACGCCTAAGCGCTTCGGTCCGCGAGTGCCGCCTGCGCCGCGTTGTAGCCGGGAATGAACGTGATACCGGGTCCGCCGTGGCATCCGGTGCTGGCGAGGTAGAGCCCGTCGACCGGGATCGGCTGTCCGATAAAGCCTTTCGGCCCGGGACGGTTAGGGCCGATCTGCTGCGGATGGTAGAGCCCGTGGCAGTAGTCGCCGCCCGGAGCGCCGAACATCACGCCCATGTGCTTGGGCGTGAAGGTGGTGTGCCGGCTGATGCTGCGTTCGAAGTTGGGCGCCAGGCGGGTGATTTTGTCGATCACCCGCTGCCCCATTTCGATCTTCGCCTGGCCGTAGTCCACACTCGCCTTCGATCGGGAACCACAGCGCGAACGCCGACGCGGCGTGCTTGCCCTCGGGTGCCAGGTCCGGGTCGTTCTGCGAGGGGATCTGGAACACCACCGTCGGGTCGGCCGGCACGATCCCCCGCCGGCAGTCCTCCCACTGCTGCTGGACCTCCTCGGGTGTGCAGAAGATGCCGATCGACGCCTGCATGCTGGGGTCGTTGAGCGCCTCGTAGGGTGCGGCGAACTCGGGAGCCTCGTCGAGCGCGAAGTGCATCTGGATGTAGCTGCCGCGGTGGTCGATGCGTGCGTAGCGTTCGCGGATGTCGGCGGACAGCACCGCGGGATCGAGCAGCTCGTTGATGGTCAGGTCGGGCGCGATGGCGGAGATGACGATCGGAGCGGTCAGGGTCTCGCCCGCCTCCGTGCGCACTCCGCTTGCCCTGCCGTCGGCGACGAGGATTTCGGTCACCTTGGTGCGCAGCCGGACTTCGCCGCCCCCGCTTTCCAGGGTGTCGGCCAGATGCGTGGTGAGCGCCCCGATGCCGCCGCGCAGCTTCTTCATCTGCATGGTGTCGCCGTCGGGGACGCCGAGCCCGAAGGCGAGCGCGGCTGCGCTGCCCGGCGTCGCCGGGCCGCGGTAGAGGGTGTTGACCGCCAGCACGGTCATCGAGCCGCGCAGCGCGCCGTGCTTCTCGCGGTCCGGAAGGTAGCGGTCCAGGATGTCGGTGACCGAACCGAACAGCATGTCGTCGATGGCCGACCGCTCGAATTCGTTTGTGGCACAGGCATACATCTCATCGAGCGTCTTCGGCAGGGCGCCGGCGTCGAACCGGCCCAGCGCCCGGGTCGGCGCCATCGCCCAGGCCATCAGGCCGGCCATGCCGTTGACGGCCTCCGCCCCATGCACCTCGTTGAGGTGGGCGAACAGCTTCATCGGATCGCTGTACTGGACCATCGGGTCGTCACCGATGCCACGCAGCGCCACCGACATCACATCCAGGTCGATCGTCGGCAGCGTGTCCAGGCCCAACTCCTGCCGGACCACCGGCGCGGTCGGGAACTGCACCGAGCCCGCGATCTCGAACTGATAGCCGTCGAAAAGCTCCACCGTGGAGGCCATTCCGCCGGCGTAGAGCTTGGATTCCAGGCACAACGTCCGCAGCCCGGCCTTCTGCAGCAGCACCGCCGCGGCCAGCCCGTTGTGGCCGGCACCGATAACTATCGCGTCATATGACATGTCTGACCTCCCGAACTGCAGGCTGGCATGCGGCCAAAGTTTTGTCAATTATGACGAAACTGCGGCGGCCCAGGTGCCGGAGATGCCGTCGCGCAGCGACTCGAGCGCCATGTGCGACATCCGCGCCAGCTCGCCGAGTGATCGGTCGTCGCCCACCATCCACGCTTCCATCGCTCCGAATACCGCGGCCGCGATACAGCGAGCGGCCACCGTGATTCGCAGCCGCGCATCTGAGGTGCGGTCTGCCGGGCGGCTACGCCTTTCCAGCTGGGCCTCAATCGCATTTGCGAGGTCGGCCTGGACGTCCCGAATGTGGCGGACGATGCGGCCCTGGTCGAGGTCGCCGCCTCGGAGCGTGGCTATTTTCGTCACCGCTTCAACGTCATACGGGAACGCGAAGATGGCCGATTGCACCGAATCGATGATCGGCTCGTCGTTCGGTCTGGCGTCGAGCGCGGCGCGAAACCAGTTGAGTCCGGTGTAGTCGGCGAACAGCAGATCGTGCTTGGACGTGAAATGTCGATAGAACGTGCGCAAGGACACCCCGGCGTCCGCCGCGATCTGTTCGGCCGACGTGTCCTCGACCCCTTGGGCCAGGAATCGCACCACCGCGGCTTGGCGCAGCGCCTCGCGAGTGCGTTCGCTGCGCGCCGTCTGTGCGGGCCTGACCATGCCAGTAAGTTACTCCAAAAATGTTGTGTCAATATTGACAAAACTTCGACGGCGGGGTGAGACTGCGCCAATGGTGTCCATCGTCGTTCACTTTCTACTCGGACTCGGCTGCATCGCCTGGATCATCGCGTCCAACCCGAAGGTCTACGCCAAACCGGCGGGAGGGGCCTGGCTCTCGCCGCTGGAATGCGTGTATTACGCCGCCGGCATCGCCTCGATTGTGCTGGGCTATTGGTTCAACATCCACTTCGTGATGGCCGCGCATGGGCAGGGGAACCTGATCTCGGGCCCAGCGAGCTACCCGGAATTCATCAAGGGACAGTTCGCCACCCCGGCGTGCGGCTCGGGCAACCAGGACTACATGATCGCGAATGTCATTCTGATGCCGGTGTTTACCATCATCGACGGCTATCGGCGTGGCCTGCGGCGGCCCTGGCTCTTCTTTCTGTCTAGCTTTTTCACCAGCTTCGCCTTTCCGTTTGCCTTCTACTTCGCCACCATGGAACGGCAGCGCCGGCACGAGCAGGCCCGCGAGACCATCAAACGCCTAGGGTTTGGTGGCCCGCCAGCGCTGGCGAGCACTATTGGCGTCGATAGTAGACGTCGGTGAATCCGGTCTTTCGCAGCCGCTCCGCGAGATCCGTTGGGGGAATTGGGTTGTAGGTGTCCGCGATGTGCTTGAGCCGAAACGACAGCGATGGCACGCCGTCACTGCCGGCAAACGCGCAGCCCGGTTGCAACACCCGGAATGCCTCGGCCAACAACCGATCCTGTAGTTCCGTGCTGGGCACGTGGTGCAGCATCGTGAAACACACCACCGAAGTGAAGTGGCCGTCGGGCAGCCCCGTGTCGGTGCCGTCGCCGTGGATGATCTGTGCGCGATCGCCGTAGAGCCGGTTCAGGCGATCCGCCATCGGGCCGTCCACCTCGACGGCGGTCAGCGAGTCCGCGCGCTCCAGCAGCGCTTGTGTCGTCGCCCCGTATCCCGGGCCGATTTCCAGGGTCCGCGGGCCGAGCTCAACCCCGTCCAACGCCCACGGCAGCAGCTGATCGGCCACCATCTTCGCCCAGTTCGAAGAGCTGCAGCGGTATCGGTGCAGGAGATTCATAGCCATGTCATCGACGTTATGCGGTGCCGGTGGTCGCGAGCTTCCGATATTCTGCCGGGTTATGTCGGAAAACGGCCACCGGGTGACTTCCCTAGTGACGTCGTCCCTGTCACTATCGGCGGGCGCGCAGATCGATCGGCACCGGCACGACTCACATCAGATCGTCTATCCGTCGTCCGGTGCGGTGTCGGTGACCACTCCCGCGGGCACCTGGATCACGCCGGCCAATCGCGCGATCTGGATTCCGGCGGGCTGCTGGCACGAGCACAGATTCCACGGTCACACGCAATTCCACGGCGTCGCGCTGGATCCGCAGCGCTATCCTCAGGGACCCGTGGAGCCGACCGTGCTCGCGGTCAACCCGCTGATGCGCGAACTCATCATCGCGTGTTCGCGAAACGGCGCGACGCACGCCGACGAACATCACCGGATGCTCGCCGTCCTGCACGACCAACTACTGGCCACGAGTATTTATGAGCCACTGTGGATTCCGACGCCGGTCGACGCCCGTTTGCGCCAAGCATGCGCGCTGATCGCCGACAACTTGACCGAGCCGTTGAGCCTTCGGCAGATCGGCGACCGAATCGGCGTCAGCCAGCGCACGCTCAGCCGCCTGTTCGCCGACGAACTCGCGATGACCTTCCCCCAGTGGCGCACGCAGTTGCGCCTGCATCACGCCGTGCTGCTGCTCGCCGAGCACCACGACGTCACCTCGGTCGCGCTGAAATGCGGCTGGGCCACTCCGAGCGCGTTTATCGATACCTACCGGCGCGCATTCGGCCACACGCCGGGTCAATCGAGATTGCTTGCGGCAATTTGTAATTCGTGAAGGGCCTGACATGCCATGGCACCCAGGTCTTGGTCTTGGTCTTGATCTTGTTCCGGGCCCGGTTCGGCCCAGCGAGCGTAGGCCGACTTGAAGGCCAAGGCGCCGAGCTCGGCGGCCAAGGTAGCAGTCGATTCGGGCACACCGCGGGATTGCAGCGCGTCGGCCATCGCCAGTGCGAGCCCAATCTGCTTGAGCGCGTTGCGCTCCTGAAGTTCGGCGCTCGCGGCGATCGCGGCCTTGAGCCTGGGTGCGAGTTCCCGGTTGAACGACGTGAACGCCGCCGCGGCTGACTTCAGGCCGGAGCACACGGCGGCCAGCGGTGTCGCGTCGGCGGGCGCCGCGGCGATGCCCTCGCGGAGTAATTGCGCGATGGCGTCCTGACCGGCGGCCAGCACGTCACGCTTGTCCGGAAAGTGCCGAAAGAAGGTGCTCTTAGTCAGGCCCGCACGCTCGGCGATCTCCGCGACCGTTGTTTGGTCGTAGCCGCGCTCGTTGAACAGATCCAGCGCCGCGGCGACCAAGCGCCCGCGCGCATCGGGTTCCCAACGAGCCATGGCCCCACCTTAGTGATGCGACTATTGTCCCATCACCCGTGTAGAGTGATGGGATAACAGTCGCATCACACGAACGGAGCTGCAAGTGCGCGTATTCGTCACCGGCGCCAGCGGAGGAATCGGCTCGGCCGTCGTCGCACAATTGGTCGCCTCCGGGCATCACGTCGTCGGACTCGCCCGATCCGAAACCTCGGCCGCGACCGTCACCGGGCTTGGCGCCGAGCCGCTGCGCGGGGACATCACCGACCTCGACGTCTTACAGAAGGCGGCCATCGACGCCGACGGCGTGGTCTACCTGGCTTTCTCGCACGACTTCAGCGCTGTCGGGGACGCCGTCGGCGACGAAGCCCGGGCGGTCGGCGCGCTCGGCGAGGCGCTCGTCGACACCGGCAAGGCGCTGGTGCTCGCCAACGGCACCCCCGCGGCGCCCGGACGTCCGAGCACCGAAGACGACCCGTTCAACACCGAGGGTCCGGTGGCCGGTCGCGGCCGCACCGGTCAAGGTGTCATCGATCTGGCCGAACGCGGCGTCCGATCCGCGGTCGTCCGGCTGCCGCGCTCGGTGCACGACGCCGGCGGGCGCTACGGCTTCGCCAGCCTGCTGATCCAAGCCGCACGGCAGCGCGGCGTGTCAGCCTACGTCGGCGACGGCACGCAACGCTGGCCCGCCGTCCATCGCGACGACGCGGCGACGCTGTTCCGGCTGGCCCTCGAACAGGCCCCACCCGGCTCGGTGCTGCACGCGGTGGGCGACGAAGGGGACCCCATGCGGGCGATCGCCGAAGTGATCGGCCGACGGCTCGGTGTTCCGGTCGAACCCGCCGCGGCCGAGAATTTCGGCCCGCTCGGCGCCATCTTCGCCGCCGACCAGCCGTCGTCCAGCGCGCTGACCCAGCAACGATTCGGTTGGCGGCCAACGCATCCGAGCCTGCTTGAAGACCTCGAAACCGGCGACTACCCCGCTTAGGGAGTCAGCAGGTCGGTGCCCACAAACGGGGCCAGCGCCGCCGGCACCCGCACACTGCCGTCGGGCTGCTGGTGGTTTTCCAGGATCGACACCAGCCACCGGGTGGTGCCCAGCGTGCCGTTGAGGGTGGCCGCGGTCTGCGGCTTGCCGTTCTCGTCTCGGTAGCGGGTGGCCAGCCGGCGCGCCTGGAAGGTGGTGCAGTTGGACGTCGACGTCAGCTCGCGGTAAGTCTGCTGCGTCGGCACCCAGGCCTCGCAGTCAAACTTGCGGGCCGCCGACGAGCCGAGATCGCCTGCGGCGACATCGATTACCCGATATGGCACCTCGATTTGCTTGAGCATCTCGCGCTGCCAACCCAGCAGTCGCTCGTGTTCGGCCTCGGCGTGCGCGGGCTCGCAGTAGACGAAGCCCTCCACCTTGTCGAACTGGTGCACCCGGATGATGCCGCGGGTGTCCTTGCCGTAACTGCCGGCCTCGCGGCGGAAGCACGACGACCACCCCGCGTAGCGCAGTGGGCCGCCGGACAGGTCCAAGATCTCGTCGGAGTGGTAGCCGGCCAGCGGCACCTCGGAGGTGCCCACCAGGTAGAGGTCGTCGGCTTCCACCCGGTAGATCTCGTCGGCGTGGGCGCCCAGAAATCCGGTGCCCGCCATCACCTCGGGGCGCACCAGCACCGGCGGGATCATCGGGATGAATCCGTTCTCGATGGCCAACCGCAGCGCCAGCTGCAGCAGGCCCAGCTGTAACAGCGCGCCCCGGCCGGTCAGAAAGTAGAACCGCGAGCCGGACACCTTTGCGCCGCGCTGCATGTCGATGAGGCCGAGCGACTCGCCGAGTTCCAAGTGGTCCTTCGGATTGTCGATTGCCGGGGGCTCGCCGACCACGTCGAGCACCGCGTAATCGTCCTCGCCGCCGGCGGGCACCGGATCCAGAATGACGTTCGAGATCGCCATGTGCGCCGCGGTGAAGGCGGCCTCGGCCTCCGCCTGTGCCGACTCCGCGGCTTTCACCTGCTCGGCGAGTTCCTTGGCGCGCGCCAACAAGGCCGGGCGCTCATCGGCAGACGCGGAGCCCACGGCCTTGCTGGCGGCCTTTTGCTCCGCGCGCAGCGCATCGGCGGCCGAAATCGCGGCCCGGCGATCGGTGTCGGCGGTCAGCAACACGTCCACCAGCGCCGGGTCTTCGCCACGGCTGAGTTGGGACCGGCGTACGGCCTCGGGGTCCTCCCGGAGCAACTTCAGGTCGATCACGGCCGCAAGACTACTTTTGAACCTCCGGTCAGGTCGCGTCAGATGGCACATCTACATCCAGGGGCAACATTCGTCACGCGGCCGGGGAGGTGCTGTCAGAATGGAGCCAATGTCCGACGCGCCCGAAGAAGCTGTACCCACCGGCGAGAGCGAGCCCGCTGGTGGCCCTGTCGAGCCAATCGCCGAGCTCGCCGGCGCGCCTGCGGACCCCTCTGGCGAGCGGCCGGCCGCCGATGCGCCCACCAGTGAGCTGCCCGCCGTGCCCGCCGCACCCGCCGAAGAGCCGGCAGACTCGTCGGACGGCTTCCGCTGGCCACGCGGGCTGCAGGCGACAGCGACCAGGCGCGCACTGCTGCTGACCGCGCTTGGCGGCCTGATCATCGCCGGGCTGGTTACCGCGATTCCCGCCGTCGGCACCGGTCCCGGGCGGCTGGCGGGCTATATCGACGGCGATCCCGTGCCCAGCACGGGCGCCAGGAGCAACGCCGCCTTCAGCCACGCGGCCAGCGGTGACTGCCTGACGTGGCCGGACGGCAATCCGGACGCCGCCAGCATCGTCAAGTGCACGGAGGACCATCGCTTCGAGGTCGCCGAGTCGCTTGACATGCGGACCTTCCCCGGCGCGGAGTATGGGCCCAATGCCGCTCCCCCGACGCCGGCCCGCATTCAACAGATCACCCAGGAACAATGCGAGGCCGCGGTGCGGCAGTACATGGGGCCCAGGTTCGACCCCAACAGCAAGTTCAGCGTCAGCCTGCTGTGGTCCGGGGACCGGGCGTGGCGTCAGTCGGGCGACCGGCGCATCCTGTGCGGGCTGCAGCAACCCGGCCCTAACAATCAGCAGGCGGCCTTCAAAGGCAAGGTTGCCGACATCGACCAGTCCAAGGTCTGGCCGGCCGGCACCTGTTTGGGCATCGACTCGGCTACCAACCAGCCGACCGACGTTCCGGTCGACTGCGCGGCACCGCACGCGATGGAGGTGACCGGCACGGTCAACCTGGCAGAGAAGTTCCCCGCCGCCCTACCCGCGGAACCCGAGCAAGACGGGTTCATCAAGGACTCGTGCACCAAGATGACCGACGCGTACCTCGCGCCCGTCAAGTTGCGCACCACCACCCTGACGTTGATCTACCCCACGGTGTCGCTGCCGAGCTGGGCGGCGGGCAGCCGCGAGGTCGCGTGCAGCATCGGGGCGACGCTGGGCAACGGGGGCTGGGCCACCTTGGTGAACAGCGCCAAGGGACCGCTGCTGATCAACGGTCAACCGCCGGTGCCCCCGCCTGACATCCCCGAGGAACGCCTCACCCTGCCGCCGATCCCCGCGCAGCCGCCGGCTCAGCCCCAGGCCCCCCAGCAAACCTCGCCGCCCGACGCCATCCCGCCGGGCAATCAGCATCTCCCCAACCAACCGGCGGTGACAGTGCCGCAGTCACCGGTGTCGCAGGCGCCGGCGCCGCAGGCCCCAGCCCCGGCCGACGGCGGAGCACCACCGCCGGCGGACGGCGGAGCGCCGCCCCCGGCCGCGCCGGGCGAGCCCGCCCCGGGAACCTAGACCGGGTGGCCGTGCGGATGGACCCGCAGCGGTTTGACGAGTTGGTCTCTGACGCACTGGATCTCATCCCGCCCAAGCTGGCCGCCGCAATGGACAACGTCGTCGTGTTCGTCGCCGATCGCCACGCCGAGGAGCCCGAGCTGTTCGGACTGTACGAAGGGGTGGCGCTGACCGAGCGGGACTCCGACTACGCAGGGGCGCTGCCGGACACCATCACCATCTACCGCGAGGCGCTGCTGGATGCCTGCGATTCCGACGACGACGTGGTCGAGGAGGTGGCGATCACCGTAATCCATGAAATCGCTCACCATTTCGGCATCGACGACGATCGGTTGGAGGAACTGGGCTGGGCCTGAGAATCCGGTGCCCGGTGGGCGCGGCAGCCGGATTTTGTACGCGGCCGGTGCTATGAACGGCGCATGAGCATGGGCTGTCGCGAGTGCCGGGCAGGCTTGGAGCACTGCCACGGCACGATGATTCACCACGCGTTACACCGGTCGGAATGCACCGAGCCGGATTGCACCACCCCGGAGCTGACGACGCACAGCTTCGTCGTCGACTGCGAAGCCGTCGGCTGCCGATGCTGGGATGAGTCGATCGCTCTGGCGGTTTGATTCAACCCATCGGGTCGCTGCTCGACGCCACGGCCTCGGTAACCGCGCTGGAGTCGGGCTTGGGATAGAACGGCGGGTTCAGCACACCCCATCGCACGCAGCTCCACCGCCCGTCGGTGATCGGTGACAACACCACCGACTGCGCGTTTTCCAGATGGTTGTCCAGCGCAACGTTTGCGTCCACTCCGGCGAGCACCGCCGAGGCCAGCCGGATTGCCGCGCCGTGGCTGACGACGATGATGTCGCCGTCGAAGTCGTCGTTGTCGAGGTAGCGCATCCGCAGATCGGTGAGCACCGGCACGTAGCGGTCCAGGACGTCGTTGCCCGTTTCGCCACCGGGCAGCGGCACGTCGAGCTCGCCGTGATGCCACCGTTCATAGATGGCGTTGAACGCTGCGACCGCGTCGTCGTCGTTACGGTTTTCCAGCTCTCCGACCTGCGCCTCGTGAATGCCGGCGACCTCGTGGGGCCGAACGCCGAGTGCAGCGCCGATGACGGCCGCCGTCTCCGACGCCCGGACGGCCACCGAGTGCGCGAGCATCGCCGGCCGCCCCAACCCTTGGGCGAACGCCAGGGCCTGATCACGGCCCAACGGGGTCAGCGGCGCACCGGGCGGTCGGGTGTCCAACCTGCGCTCGACGTTGCCGTGCGACTGGCCGTGTCGTAGCAGCACGAGGCGTCCGCTCACTGCTCGGACCCCTCGGTCTTGCCCGTCCGCAGACGCTCCAGCCAGCGCGACGCCTCATCGGGAGGTGATGGCCCGACCCCGCTCGCCGGCCCGGTCGGCCAGGACCCGAGGTAGCGCACATCGGCACAACGGCGGTGCAGCGCCTTGAGCGCCTCGGCGACCGCGTCGTCGTCGACGTGGCCGACGCAATCCACGAAGAACAGGTAGGTGCCGAGTTCGGTCCGGGTGGGCCGGGATTCGATCCGGGTGAGGTCGATGCCGCGGATGCCGAACTCGGCCAGCGCGGCCACCAGCGCGCCGGGCGCGTTGTCGATACGCAAAACGGCGGAGGTGCGATCGGCTCCGGTGCGGGCCGGCGGCGGGCCGGGCGGGCCGACGAGGAGGAAGCGGGTACGGGCGCTGGATTCGTCGACCACACCCTCGGCCAGGGTCGACAACCCGTAGCGGATCGCGGCCAGCGGCGAGGTCACCGCGGCATCGACCTGGCCGTCGGCCACTTGCCGTGCGGCATCGCCGTTGGAGTACGCCGGCCGCAGCTCGGCGTCGGCCAGGTGGGCGGCGATCCACTGACGCACCTGTGCGGCCGCCACCGGGAAGGCCGCCAGGGTGCGCACGTGAGCCTGCGAGGCGGCGGTGATCTCGGGCTTGACGACGATGCTGAACGTCACGTCCAGCGTTGTTTCGGCGTACACCTGCAGCGGCGACCCGATGGCCAGGCTGTCCAGGGTGGGCGACACCGATCCGTCGATCGAGTTCTCGATCGGCACGCACGCGTACTCGGCCGCGCCGTCGCGGACGGCGTCCAGGGCGGCGGGCGTGCTCTCAAACGGCAGTTGCCGCGAGGCCTCACGCTGGAGGCCGGGCACCAGGCCGGCGGTCGTCATCTGCAGCAGAGCCGCCTCGGTGAAGGTCCCTTCGGGACCGAGGTAAGCGATGCGGGCCACGCTGACAACCCTAATGGCCGCGCCCTCCCCGAACGGGGCTTGCGCCACCACGTGCCGTAAGTTAAGTTAGGCTTACCTAATTCAGGTAACCCAGTTACCAAGGAGGGTAATGATGTTACCACTGGCCAGCGCCACGCCGACGACTGCGGAGCGCATCCGCAGCGCCTGCGTTCGAGCCAGCGGTGCGTTGCTGGCCCTGGAAAGGCGGGCGGAAGGGGCCGCCGGCGAGGACCCGGTCGCCACCCCGATCCATCATTTGCTCGCCGACGGATCGTTCGCCGTCGCGGTTCCGCTCGACCGACGTCTACCGACGGATGAGGTCCGCGGCTCCCAAGCGCTGCTCGAGCTGACCGACTATGCGCCGCTTCCGCTGCGCGAACCGGTCCGCTCCCTGGTGTGGGTCCGCGGCCCGCTGAAGCCGGTCCCGGCCTTCGCCGTGACCCAGAAGCTCGACCTGATCGCCGCCGAGAACCCCAGCTCGGCGCTGCTGCAAGTCGAGACCCCGAGATCCCGACCGGCCGCCCCCGACGAGACCCGCTACCGCCTGATGCGGCTCGAGGTGGCGTCCGTCGTCGTGACCGACGCGACCGGCGCCGAGTCGGTCGGACTGACGGCCCTGCTCGAAGCCCGGCCCGACCCGTTCTGCGAGATTGAATCGAGTTTGCTCTGGCACTTGGCCACCGCTCACAACGACGTCGTGGCGCGACTGGTGTCCAGGCTGCCGGCGCCGCTGCGACGCGGCCGGGTGCACCCGCTGGGCCTCGACCGATACGGCGTACGTTTTCGCGTCGAAGACAGCGACGGCGATCGCGATATCCGGTTGCCCTTCCACAAGCCGGTGGACGACATGACCGGATTGAGTCAGGCCATTCGGGTGCTGATGGGCTGCCCGTTCCTGAATGGGTTGCGCGCGCGCCGCTGACGCGCGGGCTGCACCCGATTACCGGTCCGGGCACGTACGTTATCCAGGTGGACGGTGATCCTCGACGGCCACGAAGGCAGCGGCCGGTAGTCCCGCCGGCGTCCGTCGCGCCGGAACCTTCGCAGGTCATTCGCCGCGAGGCCGCCCCGCCGCGTCCGACGGCCGGCAGACGGCCGCCGCCGCCCGCACCCCCCGGTCCTCGCCGCCGACCGACGGGCGCAGCGGCGCCGGCGCCTCGTCCCGTCGCACCCAAGACGCGGCGCAAACGCCGCTGGGGCCGGGTGCTGGTGGTCGGCCTGCTGATCGCACTGCTACTGGCCAGTGCCGGCGTCGTCGGCGGAGCGATGTGGTTCGACACGTCCCTGCGTCGTGAGGCGGCGCTGACGGATTACGCCGAACGCCCGGCAGCCGGCCGTGGCACCAACTGGCTGCTGGTGGGTTCCGACAGCCGTCAGGGTCTGACCGCCGAGCAACAGCGTGCGCTGTCCACCGGCGGCGACATCGGCAATGGCCGCACTGACACCATCCTGCTGATACATCTGCCGGCGTTGGGGTCCAGCACGCAGCCGACGGCGGTGTCGATCCCGCGCGATTCGTACGTCTCGATCCCCGGGAACGGCAAGGACAAAATCAACGCCGCGTTCGCGATCGGCGGGGCTTCCCTGCTCACCCGAACCGTGGAGCAAGCCACCGGTCTGCGCCTCGACCACTACGCCGAAATCGGATTCGGCGGGTTCGCCGGCCTGGTGGACGCGCTGGGCGGGGTCAGCCTCTGCCTGCCCGAGTCGGTCCGCGATCCGCTGGCCGGCATCGACCTGCCGGCCGGCTGCCAGCAGCTGACTGGCCGCGATGCGCTGGGGTACGTCAGGAGCCGTGCGACACCGCGCGCAGACCTGGATCGGATGGTCAATCAACGGCAATTCGTCGCGGCGTTGCTGAAACGCGCCGCCAGCCCGGCGGTGTGGCTCAATCCCTGGCGCTGGTATTCGGTGCCGCGCGCGGCGGTCGACGCCCTGACGGTGAACCAGGGCGACCACGTTTGGGACCTGGCTCGCCTTGTCTGGTCCCTGCACGGACCCGTCACTGCGATCACGGTCCCGATCGGCGAATTCACCGACAGCGACGCCGGATCGGTGGTGGTGTGGAACCATGATGCCGCGCGCGCATTGTTTGACGCGCTCGCATCCGACAGCCCGGTGCCGGCTGAGAGCTAACCGTCCCCGTCGTTGCGCGCGTTGTCCAACCAGGCCTTGGTGCGACCCGGGTGATTGGTGGCGATCCAGGCCACGCCGGCATCCCGGCAGAAGTCGATGTCGACGTACTCGTCGACGGTCCAGCAGTACACCGCCCGGCCCTGGGCCAGGGCGCGATCCACGAGTTGTGGATAGTCCCGCAAGGCCCCTATCGACGGACCCACGGCGGTTGCCCCGACGGCGGTGGCCGCGCTGCTGCTCAGGTAGCGGGCCGTCCGGCCGAGCAGCACAGTGGGCAGCAGCGGCGCGGCGCGCCGGATCCGCCACACGGCGGACGCCGAAAACGACATCACGACAGCGCGGGACCGGTCCGCGGAGGCCGGCGAGGCGATGCCGTAACGATGCAGGAGTGCCAACAGTTTGCTCTCCACCAGCGAGCCGTATCGGACCGGATGCTTGGTCTCGATGAAGATCTTGACCGGCCGGTTCCAGTCCAGAACCAGCGATACGAGGTCGTCCAGCGTCAGCAGACTGGTGTCACCGTGTGCGCCGTCGGCTCGCCAGCTGTCATGCCAAGCGCCGTACTCGTGCTCGCGCAGCTCGGCCAGCGTCATCGTGCTGACCAACCCGGCTCCTGTGGAGGTCCGGTCCAGCCGCCGGTCGTGTACGCACACGAGATGGCCGTCGCGGGTCAGCCGCACATCGCATTCCACCCCGTCGGCACCTTCTTTGAGGGCGAGTTCGTAGGCGGCCAGCGTATGTTCCGGCCGCGCGGCCGAAGCGCCGCGGTGGGCAACCACAAACGGGTGTCCGGTGAGCACCTCGTCGGCCGCCGGCATGACTCCTATGCTGCCGGTTCCTGCCCGTCCAACTCAACCGGAGCAGCAGATCCGGATGCGGCCGCGCCATCCGGACTCACTACCACCCAGCGGTGCGCGGGCCGGTGCACCGGTTTGCGCTCGAACCCTTCGAAAACTCGGGCTACGGCCGCGATGGCGAGGGCCGCAAACAGGTAGGCGAACACCATCATGACGGTGTTGTTGGCGATGCCCTGGGAATCGGTGGCAAAGCTGGAAGTGAACGCGAAAATCGAAACGATGTAACTGAAAATCCACGCGATCCACCACAGCGTGATCGATCGCTGTAGCCGGGTGTAGTGATTTTCGATCGCTGCCAGCTCGATGATGTAGACCGGAGCCCACAGCAGATTGGCGAACGGCACCAGGGCGCCGGCCCACAATGCCCGCGCGGAGCGGTGCTCTGGCAGCGCGTAGTGCGAGAAGGCGGCGGCCCGGCGCGCGATCAGCCACCGGATCAGCACCGCGACGCACCCGATCAAAGCGACGATCGCGGCCACACTGGCCGCCACTCCGAGCCAGTCCGCTGCGCCGGCCACCACCGAGTTCAGCAGCGTGTTCCGGTTGACGACCAACAGCACGTACCGCAGCACATACACCAGCGCCGTGATGGCCAGAACCAGCACCGTCATGAACAAAGTGGTGCGCACCGTCGCGGCGGACGGCCCTCTCGTCACGGGCGCTTGTGTCGTCTCAGGCGCTTGCTCGACGCGGTCCATGAGGCCCCAGCGGGGTATCACGGCGTAGCGCGGTGTGGGTCCCAGGTGCCGTTGCCTGCGCCGGGCGGGCGGCGCCGCGCCGGGGCGCACGGCTATCCAGCGGAAGCCCGGTGGCAGCCGAGGCGGCGTGCGCGGAAAGACCGGCGGCCGGGGAACCGGCGCGGGCGCGGCCGCGGGCGGCCCGCCGCGCGAACTCCATCGCGGGTCGGGCGGCGGTGGCACGTCGGCGAGCGGCGCCATCAGCGCCCCGCGGCAGCGGGGGCACCAGTCGCGCTGACGGTCGCGGACATTCCACCGAGTGCCGCATTGTGAACACACCTGGATCACGGGACTAGCCTAGCCGGGCGACGGCGAGCGCCGGGACGGCGTGAGTAAGGAGCCCGGCCATCCCACCGAGCCGGGCGACGGCGAGCGCCGGGACGGCGTGAGTAAGGAGCCCGGCCATCCCACCGAGCCGGGCGACGGCGAGCGCCGGGACACGCGCCAGCTACTCAGCCCAACCCGGGCCTATCCACAGTTTCCACAGCCCTATCAACAGCGGGCATACGGCATTTGTCCAGGCTCTATCGGCTGAGCGGGCCTGCACTGTGGATAACTTTTGCCGTTGTGCCACTCCGCTGGACAGCCCCGCGCGGACCGGAGCGAACGATTCGGCCGGCTCCAGATTTCGGTTGCTACCACCGGTCAACGGCAGGGCCGCGACCGCCATTGACACCCCGTCGCCGGCGGCGGCCACCCGAACAGCACGAGCCCGCGATTTGTGTCGGGGTTTTCCAAGCGGCGTGCAAGAGGTTATGATCGCGGGCACGGCAGTGACCTATCTCACTGTGCGGGGTGAATGTCCAGGTGAGAGGCGTTTGATGGCAACGCATTCGTTCGGTCCGGGGTCGGGGGCCTCGTCGAACTCGTACTCCGGGTCGCCCGCTTGGAGCCACTCCTACAGCGTCGCGGCGCTCCGCGCCGGCCTGATCGCTCTGGCGCTGCTGGCAGTCTTGGCCATCATCGTTTTGTCTTGAAGTCACGCCGACCGGGTATCCGGCGGGTCTACCGCTAGCGGTCGTTCTTGCGGCACGGGCGGTCATAGAGCAGGGTTGACTAGGCTAGCCGTCGCGCGACAGCCTCGCGCGAACGAGCGGTAGACGACCATCAAGGATCAAAGGAAGGAATGCCGTGGCGGAATACACCCTGCCCGACTTGGACTGGGACTACGCAGCGCTGGAACCCCACATTTCCGGTCAGATCAACGAGCTTCACCACAGTAAGCACCACGCCACCTACGTCAAGGGTGCCAACGACGCTATCGCCAAACTCGAAGAGGCCCGCTCAAAGGAGGACTTCTCCGCGATCCTCTTGAGCGAGAAGAACCTGGCGTTCAATTTGGCCGGCCATGTCAACCACACCATCTGGTGGAAGAACCTCTCGCCGGACGGCGGTGACAAGCCGACCGGTGAGCTGGCCGCGGCCATTGACGACGCGTTCGGATCGTTCGACATCTTCCGTGCGCAGTTCCACGCCGCGGCCACCACCGTGCAGGGGTCAGGTTGGGCCGCGCTCGGCTGGGACACCCTCGGCAAGAAGCTGTTGATATTCCAGGTGTATGACCACCAGACCAACTTCCCGCTCGGCATCATTCCGCTGCTGCTGCTCGACATGTGGGAGCACGCCTTCTACCTGCAGTACAAGAACGTGAAGGTCGACTTCGCCAAGGCGTTCTGGAACGTCGTCAACTGGGCGGATGTGCAGTCGCGGTACGCGGCGGCAACGTCGAAGACGTCAGGGCTCATCTTCGGCTGAATCTCTCGCAACTGAGGAAGGGTGCCACGTACTCGCGTGGCACCCTTACCTTTGCGTGCAACAAATTTGCAAACCCATGCGCCGGTGGCCGTGTCGAGTTGCATGGGGCGCGAACCTTGCGCATCCTTAATTATGGAAACAGGGTCAGGTCAGCCGATCGAAGTTGCTCCCTTCCATTCTCGTGGCGCCCTGAAAGGGTTTGTCATCTCTGGGCGTTGGCCCGATTCAACAAAAGAATGGGCCCAGCTGCTGATGGTCGCCGTGCGGGTGGCATCGTTGCCTGGATTGCTTTCCACCACAACGGTGTTCGGCGCCCGCGAGGAGCTTCCCGACGAACCCGAGCCCGGCACCGTGGGCCTGGTGCTGGCCGAGGGCACCGTCTTCGGTGAATCAGCAATCCAGCCAGGCTATTTCGCTGATCACCAGCCGCCGGCTCTGCTGATGTTGCATCCGCCGTCAGAGACCACGCCGTCGCTACCGGAATGCACCGGGGCCGCGTCGGGATGCGTATTGCTGCCGGGATTGCCGTATCTCGGACTCGAGCACCGGGCGGCCTGGGTTGAGGCAGAGGCCGACGGCACCATCACCTCGATGGTGAGCCGGGTGGGCGTCGACCCGATCAGCCATCCCGACACCGCGATTCTCGCGATGCTGCTTGCGGCATAACGAATTCGGACTGCTCGGAGATCGAACCGAGAAATCCTGGCGTCAGACTTCCTGGTCTTCATGGCGCGCGGCGGACTTACCCTGGTCGTGCTCGCGGAACTCGGCAACCGCCGCGCCATCGTCTCTGCGGCCACTTCCCAGGGGGCCACGCTGCCGAACGCGCGACCATGACTGCGTCAAGGTATGGCCCGGCAGCAACGCGGGCATCTGCTGGACGTCCCGGCCGACCTCTTGGACCCGATGTCCGGTGCGCTTGTCGAGGGCGCTCGACGGCCAGGACGTTGCTGCGGTGGTGGCGCCCACGGCTGCCACCGCCTCCGCGATTGACCCGTCGCAAACCTCGCGGCGGGGCCCAACGCGGGCCCCTAGCGCCGAACGGTCACCAGACGCCGCCCGAGTTGGCGACGGCGCCCGCGGCGCCGGGCGCCTGCGTCTCCAGGTCTCGATGCATGCGCCGTAGCATGTATCACGGACCGTCTTCGTCGGGTCGGCTGTTCTCGTGCAGCAAAGGAACCGTCCGACGAATCCGCGTCGATCTCGTCGTTGCCCGGGAGAGGGCATTTGCGCTTTACAGGGCGTTCTTGACTGCCTCGTTAATTACGGCAAAGCAGAAACCGCGCAGGTCGCTATTAGACGATTTCTGCGTATAGCCTGTGAACTTCGTTTCATGGCTAGACATCTGAGCTGCAGGGTTGGACGCTCTGCAGGGGCGGTCTCGCGTACCGCTTTGGACGCGAGTACCAAACCCAGCAAGGTTTGCACTTTGTTTGACGTAAGAACTGTCGCTAGGATGGTCAGCAAATGCCCACAGCCAGCAGGTCCCTCTTCAGTCCAGTGGAGGTCTTATCGATGAGCACGACGTTCGCTGCCCGCTTGAACCGCTTGTTCGACACGGTGTACCCCCCCGGGCGCGGGCCGCACACCTCCGCGGAGGTCATCGCGGCGCTCAAGTCAGAGGGCATCACAATGTCGGCTCCGTACCTGTCACAGCTACGTTCAGGCAACCGCACCAACCCGTCGTCGGCGACGATGGCGGCCCTTGCCAACTTCTTCCGCATCAAGCCGGCCTACTTCACCGACGACGACTACTACGCGAAGCTCGACAAGGAGTTGTCGTGGCTGTGCACAATGCGTGACGAGGGTGTGCGTCGCATCGCGATGCGGTCATTCGGGTTGTCACCGCAGGCCCAGCAGAATCTGGTCGATCGCGTCGACGAGCTGCGCCGCGCGGAGAAGCTCGACGCATAACCCGGTCGGCCGCCGCGGGGACAGGCGCCCGGTAACCCATCTGTTGTTCGCTCAGCCCGACCTGGCGGGTTGGCGTCGGCTTATGCCGATTAGGGTTGGCTCACGGATCGCGCACGCGCGAGAGCGATAGACAACGAGCCAGCGAGATTACCGGGAGGCGGCCGGGAATGGGCCTGTTCCGCAAGCGAAAGAGCCGCGCGACGCGTCGCGCCGAAGCCCGGGCGATAAAGGCCCGCGCCAAGCTGGAGGCCCGGTTGACCGCCAAGAACGAGGCGCGCCGGATCAAACACCTCCAGCGGTCCACGGACAAGGCATTCCGCGCCCAGGTCAAAGCCCAGCAGGACAGCGACCGGATGGCGCTGAAAGTTGCCGAGGCCGAACTCAAGGCGGCGCGCGAGGGCAAGCTCCTCTCGCCGACGCGAATTCGGCGGGTGCTGACGGTTTCTCGGCTGCTCGCCCCGATCCTGACGCCGGTGGTATACCGCGCGGCCATGGCCACCCGCGCGCTGATCGACCGGCGTCGCGCCGATCAGCTCGGGATTCCGTTGACCCAGATCGGCCAGTTCTCCGGTAGCGGTGCGCGACTGTCCGCACGGATCGCCGGGTCGGAGCAATCGCTGCGGATTGCGCAGGAAAAAAAGCCCAAAGACGCCGAGACGAAGCAGTTCGCGGCTGCGATCACCGAGCGGCTCGCCGACCTGTCGGCTGCGGTCACTGCCGCGGAGCACATGCCGGCGGCACGGCGCCGCGCCGCCCACGCGGCGATTTCGTCTCAACTCGACGGCATCGAGGCAGATCTGATGGCCCGGCTCGGGTTGACCTGATCCGTGACAGGCATGTTCGGCACCCGCGGCATTTCTCGTATCCTGATCGTAGGCGCGGCGGCGGCCGCGCTTTATCTCCCTGCCGGCACCGCGCTGGCCTGGGCGCATGTGCATGCCAGCAGCGACAACGCGGTGCGCGGTGGCGCGGCGGTCGTCACCTTTGAGGTGCCGAACGAATCCGGTACTGGCGCCGCCACCACCGCACTGACCGTCACCCTTCCCAGCGTGGCCTCGGCGCACGCCGAGGCCATGCCCGGGTGGACGGCCAAGCTGGACCGCGATGCGGGAGCCGGGACCGTGCGCTCGGTGACCTGGACGGCCGTGCCGGGCGGCGGGATCCCGGCCGATCAGTTCGCACTGTTCCGGATATCGGTGCAGCTGCCCGACGCCGCCACCGTCAGCTTCCCGGCCACCCAGACCTATTCCGACGGGTCGATCGTCAAGTGGGATCAGCCGCCGCAGCCCGGCGGGGGCGAACCGGAATACCCGGCACCCATGCTGACGCTCGCGGCCGGGCAGGCGATGCCTCATGACCACCAGGTGCCCGCCGCGGCGCAGGCCGCGCCCCCGGCCGATAACACGGCCCGGGTGCTCGGTGGGCTCGCTCTGGTCCTCGGCGCGCTGGGTCTGTGTCTGGCGCTGGCTCGTCGGGGGAGATGAAGCGCCGGCCGTCCATCGCCAGGCTGGCACCCCTGCTGGCCGTCCTGGCGTTGACCGCGATCGCGACCGCCCCGCCCGCGTACGCGCATGCCACGCGCGTGTCCTGCCAGCCGGCCGACAACGCGCTGTTGGCGGCCGGCCCGACGCAGGTGAGCGCCACCTTCAACGAGCAATTGCAAACCTCGTTCGCGGCAATGGCGATCGTCGGTCCGGATGGCAATCTGTGGTCCGTCGGCGAGCCGACGGTGCAGGGCGCCGTCGTCAGCGTCGGCGTGCGACCGCTTGGACCGACCGGCAGCTACACGGTGAACTACCGGGTGACGTCTGCCGACGGCCATGTGGTGTCGGGCTCCTGGTCGTTTCGGCTGACAGTGGCCGGCACCGGCACCCCTGGGCCCGCGCCGGCCGCGACTGGTGCGGGCGGCGGCGTCCCGACTTGGCCGTTTGTGGCGGTGGCTGTGGTGCTGGTCGCCGGTGCCGTGTGGTGGGCGAGGCGTCGCAGGCCGTGACCGCCCCGGTGGCCGAGGCGCGCCACGGTGTCCTGGCATGATGGGATCCAACCCCCTTTGATACGCCACCAGGCTTTAGGGACAACGCTGTAAAGGAGCGGCCGCATGGCAGACCCGCAGGACCAACCCGAGGGCGAGCCGGACGGCGCCTCGACACCTCCGGCCAGGAACGCGCCTCCCGACTCCGCCAAGAAGGCACCCGCCAAAAAAGCCCCCGCGAAAAAAGCCCCCGCGAAGAAGGCGCCCGCCAAGAAGGCGCCCGCAAAGAAAGCGCCCGCTAAGAAAGCACCCGCCAAGAAAGCCGAGCCCGCGTCACCTAAGCCAGCCGAGCAGCCCCTCGGCCTCGCGCAGCGGATCGAAACCAACGGCCAACTTGACGCCGCCAAAGACGCAGCGGCACACGCGAAGTCAACGGTTGAGAGTGCGAACGACCCAGTCTCCAGTGACGCCTATGCACCGGCAGCGCGCATGTCGCCGGTGCCGTTGGTGGTCGCGCTGGCGTTCAGCCTGTTGGCCATCCTGCTGATCCGCCAACTACGCCGCCGCTGAAGTGAGTGTGACATTCCGGCCAACCGCCGACCTCGTCGATGAAATCGGCTCCGACGTGCGCAGCTGCGACATCCAGTTCCGCCAGTTCGGCGGGCGCTCGGAATTCGCCGGGCCGATCAGTACCGTGCGTTGCTTTCAGGACAACGCGCTGCTGAAATCCGTGCTCTCCCAGCCGGGTGCGGGCGGTGTGCTGGTGATCGATGGCACCGGCTCCCTGCACACCGCGCTCGTCGGCGACCTCATCGCCAAACTGGCTCGCTCCAACGGATGGGCCGGGCTGGTGGTCCACGGCGCGGTGCGCGACGCCGCCGCCCTGCGCGGCATCGACATCGGCATCAAGGCGCTGGGCACCAATCCCCGTAAGAGCACCAAGACCGGGGCCGGGGAGCGCGACGTCGAGGTGAGTCTGGGCGGCGTGACGTTCGTGCCGGGTGATATCGCCTACAGCGACGACGACGGCATAGTCGTCGTCGCCGCAGCGTCTTAAACTGCTACCGCGGCAGGCTTTTTGGCGAATCGCAGACCCTCGTCCGCGATCTTTCCGCGCCGGATCAGCTGGATGTCGCGCAGGTAGTTCTGATTCAGCCGCCACGGGGTGCGGTCACCCTGCTTTGGCAATTCGTTGAGCGAACGCATCACATAGCCGGGGGTGAACTCCATGAACGGGCGATCTTCGACATCCGAACCCGGGTGCTCAACCACTACGGTGTCAAAACCGTTGTCGTCCATGTAGTTCAGCAAGCGGCAGGCGAATTCCGACACCAGGTCGGCCTTCAGTGTCCACGATGCGTTGGTGTATCCCACGGTGTAAACCATGTTGGGCACGCCGGACAGCATCATGCCCTTGTAGGCCATCGTCGCGGTGAGGTCTACCGGCTGTCCGTCGACGGTCACCGTCGCGCCGCCGAACAACTGCAGGTTCAATCCCGTTGCGGTGATGATGATGTCGGCCGGCAGGTCCTGGCCCGAGGTGAGCCGGATGCCGGTCGGCGTGAACCGCTCGATGGTGTCGGTGACGACTTCGGCCTGCCCCTTGCGAATGGCACGAAACAGGTCGCCCCCGGGCACCAGGCACAGCCGCTGGTCCCACGGGTTGTAACTCGGACCGAAGTGCTTCTCCACGTCGTAACCTTCGGGCAGTCGGCGCCCAACGTAGCTCAGCAGGACCTTTCGCATCCCCTTAGGAAACTTCTGGCACAGGCGGTACAGGAGCGACTGCCGCAGCACGTTCTTCCATCGCACCGCGAAGTAGGCCGCGTTTTCGGGCAGCCAGCGGTTGAGTCGTTCGGCCGTCTTGTCCCGCTTCGGCTGGGACACGATGTAGGTCGGCGACCGCTGCAGCATCGTGACGTGCTTGGCGCCCGAATTCGCAAGCGCCGGAATCAAAGTGACCGCCGTCGCGCCGCTGCCGATCACCACCACGTTCTTGTCGGCGTAGGCGAGGTCCTCGGGCCAGTGCTGCGGATGGATGATGGGGCCGGTGAAGTCCTCCGAGCCGGCGAACGTCGGCGCGTAGCCCTGCTCGTAGTTGTAGTAGCCACTGCACAGGAAGAGGAATGAGCAGGTGAGTGTGCTTGGTGTGCCGTCGATTTCAACTTGCACCGTCCAGCGGTTGTCCGTGCTGGACCAGTCGGCCGCCAGGAGCTTGTGGTTGAGCCGGATGTTCTTGTCGATGCCGTACATGGCCGCGGTGCTCTTGACGTATTCGAGAATCGGCCCGCCGTCGGCGATGGCCTGGCGCTCGGTCCAGGGACGGAACCGGAAACCCAGCGTGTGCATGTCGGAGTCGGAACGGATGCCCGGATAGCGGAACAGGTCCCAGGTGCCGCCCATCGCGGAGCGCTTTTCCAGGATGGCGTAACTCTCGGTCGGGCAGCGATCCTGCAGATGCCAGGCCGCGCTCACGCCGGAGATACCGGCGCCCACGATGACGACGTCAAGGTGTTCGGTCATAACGGCCACGCTATCAACGCTGTGTTGAGTCAGTCAACACAGCGTCGAAAATCTCAACCATGTGTAAAGTATCGGGCGTGAGTACCGCCAGTTCGACGCGCGCGGCCCGGGGCCGACGCTCCAGTCGCCCGTCCGGCGACGATCGAGAGCAGGCGATCCTCGCCACCGCCGAACGGCTGCTTGCCGAGCGCTCGCTGGCCGACATCTCGGTGGACGACCTGGCCAAGGGCGCTGGAATCTCGCGCCCCACCTTCTACTTTTATTTCCCGTCCAAAGAGGCGGTGCTGCTCTCCCTGCTCGAGCCGCTGATCGCCGTTGCCGACGCGGAGTTCGAGGGTGCTGGGCAATCGCCGACTGCGGATCCGGATCAGATGTGCCGAACCGTCATCGAAGCCTTCTTCACCGCCTTCAGCTCGCATCGTGCGGTCGCCCGCGCAGGAGCGGAGGCGCTGGCCACCAGCCCGGAGATCCGGGCGCTGTGGTCGGGCTTCATGCAGAAGTGGATCGACCAGACGGCGGCCGTGATCAGCGCCGACCGAGCGCGTGGTGTCGCACCGGAGACCATCCCGGCGGCAGACCTAGCGACGTCGCTGAACCAGATGAACGAGCGCACCATGATGGCCACCCTGTCCGCCGAGCACCCGGCGGTCAGCGAGGACAACGTCGTCGACACCCTCACCCACATCTGGGTCGCCAGCATCTACGGCGCAGCTGGCTAATAGTCGTACCGCGGTGCGAACATATGTTCGTGCGGTGTGATGCGTCCATCCTGCACGCGGACCTGGATTCGTTCTACGCGTCCGTCGAGCAGCGCGATGACCCGGCGCTGCGCGGGCGCCCGGTCGTCGTCGGTGGCGGCGTGGTCCTGGCGGCCAGTTACGAGGCCAAGGCCTACGGGGTGCGCACCGCGATGGGCCGGGCGCAGGCGCGCCGGCTGTGCCCGCACGCCGTGGTGGTGCCTCCACGGATGAAGGCCTATTCGCGGGCCAGCGACGATGTGTTCGAGGTATTCCGCGACACCACCCCAGTCGTCGAGCCCCTCTCGGTGGACGAGGCGTTCCTCGATGTCGGCGGCCTGCGTCGGGTCTCGGGCACGCCCGTCGAGATCGCGGCAAGGCTGCGCGCCGATGTGCGCGACCGGGTCGGCCTGCCCATCACCGTCGGGATCGCGCGAACGAAGTTCCTCGCGAAGGTCGCCAGCCAGGAAGCCAAGCCCGACGGTCTGCTGCTGGTGCCGCCCGATCGGGAGCTGGAGTTCCTGCATCCGTTGCCGGTGCGCCGATTGTGGGGCGTGGGTGCGGTGACCGCGGACAAGCTGCACGCCCACGGGATTGAGACGGTGGCCCACGTGGCCGAGATCGGCGAGTCGACGCTGTCCTCGATGCTGGGCGCCGCGATGGGCCGGCAACTGTATGCGCTGTCCCGGAACATCGACCGCCGCCGGGTGACCACCGGTGTGCGCCGCCGCTCGGTGGGCGCCCAACGCGCGCTGGGCCGAGCCGGCAATCGCATGTCGTCCGCCGAAATCGACGCGGTCGTGGTCAACCTCGTCGACCGGATCACCACGCGGATGCGCGCCGCCGGCCGCACCGGACGAACGGTGTTGCTGCGCATGCGTTTTGACGACTTCAGCCGGGCCACCCGTTCGCGCACACTGCCGTGGGCCACCTCGTCGACACAGCCCATCCTGGCCGCGGCTCGGCTGTTGGTCGCATCGGTCGAGCCGCTGATCGCTCAAAAGGGCCTGACACTTATCGGTTTCGCAGTCTCGGGCATCGACCGCGATGGTGCCCAACAGCTGATGCTGCCGTTCATGGATGACTCGACTGCGGTCGACCGCGCGGTCGACCAAGTGCGCCGACGCTACGGCAATTCCGCGCTTACCCGGGGAGCGTTGGCCGGCCGCGACGCGGGGCTGGAGATGCCGCACCTACCCGACTGAGCCCGTCCGGCGGCGGCGGACGGACAATTAGCTAGATGCTTCTGCCGATACGCCGAAACCCTGACGCTGAGATGCAAGAATCTCGCAAGCCGTGGTCCTTAACATCGGGCTCGACAACAGGGTTAGCAGTCAACGATGTCGTCTTTCGTACATATATCGCCTGAGTATGTAGCCCAAGCGTCGTCCGACTTTAACGGGATCGGATCGGCGATCAGGTCGGCCAACGCAGCAGCGGCGGGCTCGGCCTAAGTGCATTCGGCAGTGACGGGGGCACCGGCCAGGCCTGACGTCAACGCATTTGGCCCAGGATTAGGGGTTCGCGGTAGTCGCAGCGGGCTGACCTGTTGCTTTCCGCGCGGCCAAATTTTGTCGGACCCTTCTGTGATGATGAGGTCATGTCGTTTCCGGCAGCGCCTCCGTTGGCTGAAAACGTTCCGCGGCGTTTGGATGTGTTGTTTGAGGAGTTGGCCGAGTTGTGTGGTCAGCGCAACGCGGTTGATGGGCGCATTGTGGAGATCGTGGCCGAGATCGATCGCGATCAGTTGTGGGGGAACACCGGGGCGCGGTCGGTGCCGGCGTTGGTGGCCTGGAAGACCGGCTGCTCGCCGGCCAACGCCCAGACCATCGCGACGATCGCGGGCCGGCTGGCCGAGTTTCCCCGCTGCGCCCAATCCATGCGCGAGGGCCGCCTGTCGCTGGATCAGGTCGGGGTCATCGCCGCGCGCGCCGGTCAGGGATCTGATGAGCACTACGCGCAGCTGGCGCAGGTGGCAACGGTCACGCAGCTGCGTACCGCGGTCAAACTCGAACCGCGACCGGTACCCGATGCCGAGCCCGACCCCGAGCTGGAGCCCCAGCCGGAGTCCTCGTTTAGCGCCTCGCCCACCGAGTCGGGCTGCTGTTACCGGATCACCCTGTCGCATCTGGACGCTGCGAAGTTCGACGCCGCCGTGGCCGCGCATCGGGATGCGCTGATCAACCACTGGAAACTCGACAACGACACCAGCAACACCACCGACGTGTCCGGTCAGCGGCCCCCGATGCCGTCCACCGTCGACGCGTTCATGCGTCTGGTCGAGGCGGGCTGGGACACCGAAGCGGCGCGGCGCCCGCACGGGCAGCACACCACCGTGGTGGTGCACGTCGACGTCGAGCAGAAAGCCGCGGCCCTGCATCTGGGCCCGCTGCTGTCCGACGCCGAACGCCGATACCTGACTTGTGATGCCACCTGCGAAGTCTGGTTCCACCGCGACGGCGAGCCCATCGGCGCCGGGCGAACAACCCGGCTGATCAACCGGCGGCTACGCCGCGCGCTCGAGCACCGCCACCGCATGTGCGCGGTCCCTGGCTGCGGCGCCACCCGGGGTCTGCACGCCCACCACCTGCGGCACTGGGAAGACGGCGGCCCCACCGAGCTGGACAACCTGGTACTGCTGTGCCCCTATCACCACCGGCTGCACCACCGCGGCCTGATCACCATCACCGGACCCGCACACGCTCTCACCGTCACCGACGACACCGGCCGACCACTAAACCCGGGATCACTAGCGCGCCCACCCACAAAACCCCCACCCGCCGTCTCACCCTGCCCCGGACCCACCGGCGAACGCGCCCAATGGTGGTGGTATCAACCCTTCCAACCCCAACCACCACCAACCAACAACTAGCACTCAAACACGTTGCGGCATCGATTAATTCGTTGACAGCGCCCGAGCTACCCGGCTGTCGCAGTCCATTTCAGCAGACTTTCGACCGGCCACGTGTTGATAATCCGCTCGACGGGCACGCCGGCGTCCAGCGCGCGCTGGGCGCCGTAGCCGAGGAAGTCCAGTTGGCCGGGCGCGTGCGCGTCGGTGTCGATGCTGAAGACGCAGCCGATCTCCAGCGCCAGGTTAAGCAGCCGGGTCGGCGGGTCGCGTCGCTCGGGACGGGAGTTGATCTCCACCGCGGTGCCGTGATCACGGCAGGCGGTGAACACCGCCTCGGCGTCGAATTTCGACTCGGGACGGATACCACGGTTTCCGGAGACCAGCCGGCCGGTGCAATGGCCCAGAACGTCGGCGTGCCCGTCGGATACCGCGCGCACCATGCGGCGGGTCATCGCCGCAGAGTCCATCGACAGTTTGGAGTGCACGCTCGCCACCACGACGTCGAGGCGCTCGAGGAGTTCGGGCTCCTGGTCTAGGCTGCCGTCATCGAGGATGTCCACCTCGATCCCGGTGAGAATGCGCATCGGAGCGAACTTTTCGCGCAACTCGTCGATCACGTCGAGCTGCTTTCGTAGCCGCTCAGTCGAAAGGCCGTTGGCGATCGTCAGCCGCGGCGAATGATCCGTCAGCGCACAGTACTCATGGCCCAGCGTGGCCGCGGTGGCCATCATCTCCTCGATCGGTGCCGACCCGTCCGACCAGTTCGAGTGCAGATGAAGGTCGCCGCGCAGCGCGGCCCGAACCTCTCCCCCGCCGAGATCCCCAGCCGCAGCACGTAATTCGGCCAACTGTTCGGGCTCACGCCCCGCCCAGGCCTGCGCGATGACCTTTGCGGTTTTGGGGCCTATGCCCGGAATCGACTGCCAGCTGTTCGCCTGCCCGTGTCGCTCGCGCGCCTCGTCATCGAGGTCCTCGAGGATGTCGGCGGCATTGCGGTATGCCATCACTCGCCGCGGCTCTTGGCGGTCGCGGTCCTTGTAGTAGGCGATCTGGCGCAGCGCTTCTACCGGGTCCATAGCTGTCCAACCACGAAGCCGGCGAAAACCACTGCAAAGCCGCCCATTTCGCCGACGATCAGCATCGCCATCATCAGCCGGGTTCCCTGCACCGGATGCGCGAATTGGTTCTCGGTGTCGCCGCGCGCCCCGTGCATGATGTAGGAGCCGATGGCTGCGACGAAAAACGACACGGCGACCATCGCCGCGGTCAGGTTGACCCACGCCGGCCAGGCGCTGAGTTCGACGAAGACCGCGATGAGGAGCGTCGCGAACGAGTAGAGCAGCGCCGCCCGATGCGCGATGTCGACGTAAGGGTGAGCGCGGTGCTCGTCGGAGACCATGATCTGCCGGTACTTCCACACGCCGAGGCCGAGCGCCAGCAAAAAGATCAGTCCGGCAGCCAGCAGCGTGACCTTGGTATCGATTGCGAGCGCACTAGTCATCCTCCGGACGAGTTTAGTTGCGCTTAATAAAGTTGGACTACCTTCGGTTTCATGCGATTCGCGTTCAAAACCTCGCCGCAGAACACCACCTGGGCCGACATGCTCGCGGTCTGGCAGGCCGCCGACGATATCGAGGTCTACGAGTCCGGTTGGACCTTCGACCACTTCTATCCGATCTTTTCTGACAGCGACGGCCCCTGTCTGGAGGGTTGGACGACGCTGACCGCGCTGGCCCAGGCGACCAAGCGGCTGCGGCTGGGCACCCTTGTCACCGGCATCCACTACCGCCACCCGGCGGTGCTGGCCAACATGGCCGCCGCGCTCGACATCATCTCCAACGGACGCCTCGAGTTGGGGATCGGCGCCGGCTGGAATGAGGAGGAGTCGGGCGCCTACGGCATCGAGCTGGGCACCATCAAGGAACGTTTCGACCGGTTCGAGGAAGCCTGCGAGGTACTCACCAGCCTGCTGAGCCAGAAGACCACCGATTTCGACGGCAGGTACTACCAGCTCAAGGCCGCCCGCAACGAACCCAAAGGCCCGCAGCGCCCGCACCCGCCGATCTGTATCGGCGGCAGCGGTGAGAAGCGCACCCTACGGATCACCGCGCGGTATGCACAGCATTGGAACTTCGTCGGCGGGCCGCCAGAGATGTTCGCGCACAAGCGGGACGTGCTGGCCTCCCATTGCGCGGACATAGGACGCGACCCGAAAGAGATCACCTTGTCCGCTCACCTCCGGCTGGAGCCAGATCGCAACTACGGAAAGGTCATCGAGGATGCGGCCGCGCTGGCGGCCGAGGGCCTGGACTTGGGCATCGTCTACATCCCTACGCCGCATGACCCGGCCGTGCTGGAACCGTTGGCCGAGGCGATCCGCGAATCCGGTCTTGTTAGCTAGACAGCTACGCGCTCAATTTGAGCAAACGTGGCAATGTCACCGCGGCGACGCCGGTTGAGGCGCTAGACCCCGAACAGCATCAGGTCTGCGGCGGTGACCAGGCGCTCGTTTCTAGCGGGAAATTCGTGGCTCTTCAACGGGTGGCGGAACCATAACCAGGCGATTCGACCCATCCGTGACCGGGGTCCTGGATTGCTGCGCACAGTGATCACTCCTGCGATCGGTCAGTTTCCCGGGACTCCCCCTGTGATGAAGCCCACAGGTAACTATTAGACAACAGTCGTCTGGCAAACGGAGGCAGAAACGCCGAAAAATATATTTATGTTTCTGGAGTGACTGATGTGACTACTGAAGGGGCGCTGCTGTCGGCTTGATCGGAGCCGGCAACGCACTTGAGCCCATCAAATAGCGGTCCACGCCCGCCGCGGCCGCCCGGCCCTCGGCGATCGCCCAGACGATCAACGACTGGCCGCGACCCATGTCGCCAGCAACGAAAACGCCGGGCACCGAGGTGTCGAAGTCAGCGCCGCGCGCGACGTTCCCGCGGTCGGTCAGCTTCACGCCCAAATCGGTGAGCAGGCCCGGCTTCTCCGGACCGACGAAACCCATCGCCAGCAGCACCAGGTCGGCGTCGAGTTCGAAGTCGGAGCCGTCGACCTTGACGAACTTGCCGCCTTCCATGGTCACTTCGTGCACCTTGAGCGCGGCCACGCGCCCGTCCTTGCCGACGAACTCCTCGGTGTTCACGGAGAAGATCCGCTCGCCACCCTCTTCGTGGGCCGACGAGATGCGGTACATCAGCGGGTAGGTCGGCCACGGTGTGGATTCGGCACGGGAGTCCGGCGGGCGCGGCATGATTTCGAACTGGTGGATATTGGCGGCGCCCTGCCGGTGCGCGGTGCCCAGGCAGTCGGCTCCGGTGTCGCCGCCGCCGATGATGACGACCTTCTTGCCCTTGGCGGTGATCGGCGGTTGCCCGTCGTCGCCGAGAACGTCGTCGCCTTCCTGCACCCGATTACTCCAGGGCAGGTACTCCATCGCCTGATGGATGCCGTCCAGGTCCCGGCCGGGAATCGGCAGATCGCGTGCGGCGGTCGCGCCGCCGGCCAGCACCACCGCATCGAAATCGGCACGCAGTTGTTCGGCGGTGACGTCGACGCCGACGTTGACACCGGCCCGGAACTCGGTGCCCTCGGCGCGCATCTGTTGCAGCCGCCGGTCGAGCACCCGCTTTTCCATCTTGAATTCCGGGATGCCGTAGCGCAGCAGCCCGCCGATACGGTCGTCGCGCTCGAAGACGGTCACACGGTGACCAGCGCGGGTGAGTTGTTGGGCGGCGGCCAGACCTGCCGGGCCCGAACCCACTACGGCCACGGTCTTTCCGGTGGACTTATCGGGAGGCAGCGGCACCACAAAGCCTTCATCGAAGGCGTGATCGATGATCTCCAGCTCGATCTGCTTGATCGTTACCGGATCTTGGTTGATGCCCAGCACACAGGCCGGCTCGCACGGCGCCGGACACAGCCGGCCGGTGAAGTCCGGGAAGTTGTTGGTTGCGTGGAGCCGTTCGATCGCGTCGCGCCAACGGCCCCGGCGCACCAGGTCGTTCCATTCGGGGATCAGGTTGCCCAGCGGACAGCCGTTGTGGCAGAACGGAATCCCGCAGTCCATGCAGCGAGTAGCCTGCTCGCGCAGGGTCTCGTTGTCGAATTCCTCGTAGACCTCGTTCCAGTCTTTCAACCGCAGCGGGACAGGCCGTCGCTGCGGCAATTCCCGATGTGTGTATTTCAGGAAGCCGCTTGGATCAGCCATGCGCGGCCGCCATGATCGCCTTGTCGACATCCGTGCCGTCGCGCTCCGCCTCGGCGATCGCCTGCAGCACCTTCTTGTAGTCCCGCGGCATCACCTTGACGAAGTGTCGTTGCTGGCCGTGCCAGTCGGCCAGGATGCGTTGCCCCACAGCGGAGTCGGTGGCATCGACGTGCGCCTGGATCGTTCCGTGCAGGAACTCCGCGTCGTCCTCGTCGAGGGTTTCGACGTCCACCATCTCGATGTTCAAGTTGGCGGGCAATTCCTCGTCGGGGTCATAGACATAGGCGACGCCGCCGGACATGCCGGCCGCGAAGTTGCGGCCGGTCTGGCCCAGGATTACGACCCGGCCACCGGTCATGTACTCGCAACCGTGATCGCCCACACCCTCGACCACGGCGTGTGCCCCGGAGTTACGCACTGCGAACCTTTCTCCCACCACACCGCGCAGGAACACTTCCCCGCTGGTGGCGCCGAACAGAATCACGTTGCCGCCAATGATGTTGTCCTCGGCGACGTAATCCTGCGGCGCTTTGTCCGACGGCCGCACCACAATGCGGCCCCCGGATAAACCCTTGCCGACGTAGTCGTTGGCGTCGCCGTACACGCGCAAGGTGATCCCCTTAGGCACAAAGGCGCCGAAGCTGTTACCGGCCGACCCGTCAAATGTGATGTCGATGGTTCCGTCCGGCAAGCCTTGGCCGCCATAGGCTTTCGTCACTTCGTGGCCGAGCATGGTGCCGACCGTACGGTTGACGTTGCTGATGGTTGTGGAGAACCGGACCGGCTTGCCGGAGTCCAGCGCTTCGCGGCTCATCACGATCAGCTGTTGGTCGAGCGCCTTGTCCAGACCGTGGTCCTGGCGCGAGCTGCAGTACAGGTCCTGGTTCATGAACGCCGACTCGGGCTCGTGCAGCACCGGTGTCAGGTCCAGCCGGTGCGCCTTCCAGTGTGCGCGAGCCAGCGTGGTGTCCAACGATCCCACCTGGCCGACGGCCTCGTTGAAGGTGCGGAAGCCCAACTGCGCCATGTATTCCCGGACCTCTTCGGCGATGAACATGAAGAAGTTCTCGACGAACTCGGGCTTGCCGGTGAAGCGCTCACGCAGCACCGGGTTCTGGGTGGCCACCCCGACCGGGCAGGTGTCCAGGTGGCACACCCGCATCATGATGCAGCCGGCCACCACCAGCGGTGCCGTGGCGAAACCGAACTCCTCGGCGCCGAGCAGCGCGCCGACCATCACGTCGCGACCGGTCTTGAGTTGGCCGTCCACCTGCACCACGATCCGGTCACGTAACCCGTTGAGCAGCAAGGTCTGCTGGGTTTCGGCCAGGCCCAGCTCCCACGGAGCGCCAGCGTGCTTCTGCGATGTCAGCGGTGTGGCGCCGGTGCCGCCGTCGTGTCCGGAGATGAGCACCACGTCGGCGTGGGCCTTGGAAACCCCGGCCGCGACCGTGCCTACCCCGTTCTCGGAGACCAGCTTGACGTGCACCCGGGCCGCCGGGTTGGCGTTCTTCAGGTCGTGAATCAGCTGCGCCAGGTCCTCAATGGAATAAATATCGTGGTGCGGCGGCGGTGAGATCAGGCCGACACCGGGTGTGGAATGCCGTACCTCGGCCACCCACGGGTACACCTTGTGCCCCGGAAGCTGGCCGCCCTCACCGGGTTTCGCGCCCTGGGCCATCTTGATCTGGATATCGGTGCAGTTGGTCAGGTAGTGCGAGGTGACGCCGAAACGCGCCGAGGCGACCTGCTTGATCGCGCTGCGGCGCCAGTCGCCATTGGGGTCGTGGTCGAATCGTTTGACGTCCTCGCCGCCCTCGCCGCTGTTGGACCGGCCGCCCAGCCGGTTCATCGCGATCGCGAGCGTCTCGTGCGCCTCGGCGGAGATCGAGCCGTAGCTCATCGCGCCGGTGGAGAACCGCTTGACGATCTCACTGGCGGGTTCGACCTCGTCCAGCGGTACCGGCGGCCGCACGTCGCCGCGGAACTTCAGCAGCCCGCGCAGCGATGCCATCCGCTCGCTCTGGTCGTCGACCAGGCGGGTGTACTCCTTGAAGATCTTGTACTGGCCGGTGCGGGTGGCGTGCTGCAGCCGGAAGACAGTCTCCGGGTTGAACAGGTGGTACTCCCCCTCGCGCCGCCATTGGTAGTCCCCGCCCACCTCGAGCTCACGGTGTGCGCGTTCGTCTGGCCGGTCCAGATACGCCAGCTGATGCCGGGCGTCGACGTCGGCGGCGATGTCGTCCAGGGTGATCCCGCCGGTCGGGCAGGCCAGTCCGGTGAAGTATTCGTCCAACACATCTTCCGAGATGCCGACCGCTTGGAACAGCTGTGCGCCGGTGTACGAGGCCAGCGTGGAGATGCCCATCTTGGACATCACTTTCAGCACGCCCTTGCCGGCCGCCTTGACGTAGTTGTTCAGCGCTTTCTCGCGGTCGATCCCATCGATGACACCGCGATCGATCATGTCCTCGATCGACTCGAAGACCAGATACGGGTTGACCGCCGCGGCGCCACAGCCGATCAGCACGGCCATGTGGTGCACCTCGCGGGCATCGCCGGTTTCGACCACCAGACCCGCGTGGGTCCGGGTCCGATCCCGCACCAGATGGTGGTGCACCCCGGCGACAGCGAGCAGCGCCGGTATCGGCGCCATCTGCTCGTTGGACTCCCGGTCGGAAAGGATGATGACCCGCGCGCCGTCGGCAATCGCGGCCGAGGCCTGCGCCCGTACCTCATCCAGCGCGGCCGCCAGCCCGGCGCCACCCTCAGCGACCGGGTACAGACAGCGAATCACCCTAGAGCGCATGCCGTGTGGGCGTCCGTTGACGTCGTCGTCCGGGTTGAGGTTGATCAGCTTGGCCAACTCGTGGTTACGCAGAATCGGCTGCTTCAGCATGATCTGGTGGCAGGACGCCTCGGTCGGGCTGAGCAGGTCACGCTCGCCGCCCGTGGTGCCTTGCAGGCTGGTCACCACCTCTTCGCGGATCGCGTCCAGCGGCGGGTTGGTCACCTGAGCGAAGAGCTGGTGGAAGTAGTCGTAGAGCATCCGCGGGCGCTGCGACAGCACCGCGACCGGGGTGTCGGTGCCCATCGACCCGAGAGGCTCCGCGCCGGTGCGCACCATCGGGGCCACCAGCAGGTTGAGCTCTTCATAGGTGTAGCCAAAGGCCAGCTGTCGCAGAACAACCCGCTCATGGGGCATCCGCACGTAGTTGCCCTGGGGCAGCGATTCCAGCGGAACCAGGTTCCTGTCGAGCCACTCCTGGTACGGGTGCTCGGCGGCCAGCTCGGCTTTGATCTCCTCGTCGGCGACGATGCGGCCCTGGGTGGTGTCCACCAGGAACATCCGGCCCGGTTGCAACCGCATTCGGCGCACCACGGTCGACGGGTCGAGGTCCAGGACTCCGGCCTCGGACGCCATCACCACCAGGCCGTCCTTGGTGACCCAGATCCGGGACGGGCGCAGGCCATTGCGGTCCAGCACCGCACCTACCATCGTGCCATCGGTAAACGTCATCGACGCCGGGCCGTCCCACGGCTCCATCAATGAGGCGTGGTACTCGTAGAACGCGCGCCGCGCCGGGTCCATCGAGTCGTTGCGTTCCCATGCCTCGGGGATCATCATCAGCACCGCGTGCGGCAGGCTGCGACCGCCCAGGTGCAGCAGCTCGAGCGCCTCGTCGAAGCGCGCGGTGTCCGAGGCGCCCGGCGTGCAGATCGGGAACAGCTTCTCCACATCGTCTTCCGAGCCGAAGATGTCGGTCTTGATCAACGCCTCGCGGGCCCGCATCCAGTTCTCGTTGCCGGTGACGGTGTTGATCTCGCCGTTGTGGGCGATGCGCCGGAACGGATGCGCCAGCGGCCACGACGGGAAGGTGTTCGTGGAAAAGCGCGAGTGCACGATGCCCAGTGCGCTAGTCAGCCGATCGTCTTGCAGGTCAAGGTAAAACGCCTTGAGCTGCGGGGTGGTCAGCATGCCCTTGTAGACGAACGTCTGGCCGGAAAGGCTTGGGAAATAGACAGTTTCGCGACCAGGGCCGTCCTGGCCCGGGCCCTTGGTGCCCAGTTCGTGCTCGGCGCGCTTGCGAATCACGTAGCAGCGGCGCTCCAGCGCCATGTCCGACGCCCCCGCCAGGAATATCTGCCGGAAGGTCGGCATTGCGTCGCGGGACAACGCGCCCAGCGACGAGTCGTCGGTGGGTACGTTGCGCCAGCCGAGAACCTGCAGTCCTTCGGCTTCGGCGATCTTCTCCACCGCGGCGCAGGCGGCTGCGGCGTCCTTGGACGACTGAGGTAAAAACGCGATGCCGGTGGCGTAGCTGCCCGCGGCGGGCAGCTCGAAGTCGACGACTTCGCGCAGGAATGCGTCCGGGATCTGGATCAGGATGCCGGCGCCGTCACCGCTGCGCGGCTCGGCTCCCTGCGCGCCGCGATGTTCGAGGTTGAGCAGCGCGGTGATGGCCTTATCGACGATGTCTCGGGTGCGCCGGCCGTGCATATCGACGACCATGGCCACTCCGCACGAATCGTGCTCGTATGCGGGGTTGTACAGCCCTGCGCGCTTGGGCGTCATTCCCACCTAACCCTTCACCTGAAACTTTCTGCGCGGCCGTTTTAGTGGCACCGACGGTTCCGCACCCCAAGGTTGCGGGCTAGGCCCCTTCGGTCTTGTCGATAGGCTGTCCGCCAGGCGGAGATGATTCGATCAAGTATTCGTCCGTGCAGCGCTGAACGGTGGGCTCGTAACCAGTCTCGACAAGTCGTAAAACGATATGACAAAACCCGCCTGACATGCCAACTTCCCTAATACTAACCTGCCACCCGGCGTCACCGTAAATTCGCTGTAACGGCTGGTCGACGGCCTCGCTGCGGGCGGCTCAAACGCCGGCAATCTGCGCTCGACGGTGCGGATCGGGCCAACCGCCGGCTATCTAGGGCCCTCAAACAAGTTTGCGCAGTCCTGGTCAGTGGCCGCGCAGGCGGTATCCGATACTGGTCTGAGATTCACACCCGAGGGGGCCCATGAACGAGCGCGACGAATTCCTGCGCGACCGCGTTGGGACTGGCCAGCCCGGCGCCCCGGCCGAACGCCCGCCCGGTCCCATGCCCAACGGGCCGCAACCGCCGCAGCCCCCGGCCTTTCCCCCGTTTCCTTCGGGACCTGCCCCGCAGCCGCCGCCGTACCAGCCGAACCATCCGCCCGTGCCCATGCGCCCGCCAGCTTCGCCCGCCCGCCCCGCACCCGGGCTCCCTCCCCCGCTGGGCGCGTGGTCCGAAGCCGCCTTCGCGCCGCCGGTACGCACCCGTCCATCGCTGCGCGCCGACCGCGGCTGGCGGCGCCTGGTCGAGTCGATCACTTTCGGCCTGATCAGGCTGGGTCCGTCGGCCGCGCGCCGCGAGGAGGTCCAATACGAAGCGGCCATTCGTACGGTCCTGCACGGCAACCACAAGGTCGGCGTGCTGGGCAAAGGCGGCGTCGGAAAAACGTCGGTCGCCGCCAGCGTCGGATCGATCTTCGCCGAACTGCGCCGCCAGGATCGAGTCGTGGCCATCGACGCCGACACCGCGTTCGGGCGGCTGGCCAGCCGAATCGATCCGGAGTCAACCAACTCGTTCTGGGAGTTGACCGCGGACCAGAACCTGCATTCCTACACCGATGTGATGGCCCGCGTCGGCCGCAACACCGCCGGGTTGGCGGTGCTCGGTGGAGAGCCGGCGGCCGGCCCGCGCAAGGTGCTCGATCCGGCGATCTACCGTGAGGCCGCGCTGCGGCTGGATCGCCATTTCGCGATCTCGGTCATCGACTGCGGCTCGACGATGGACGCCCCGGTCACCCAGGAAGTCCTGCGGGACCTGGACGCGCTGATCGTGGTGTCCTCGCCGTGGGCCGATGGCGCGTCTGCGGCCGCGAAGACCATGGATTGGCTGGCCGATCGCAACCTGCGGGGACTGCTGCAACGCACCATCGTGGTGCTCAACGACTCCGATGGGCACGCCGACAAGCGCACCCGGTCATTGCTGGCTCGCGAGTTCATCAACCACGGGCAGCCGGTGGTCGAGGTGCCCTTCGATCCCCATCTGCGGCCCGGTGGCGTCATCGACGTGAGCACCGAGATGGCCCCGGAAACCCGGCTCCGGTTTCTGCAGATCGCGGCCACGGTCACCGGGTGGTTCGCGGCGCGGCCCGTTGAGCCGCGCAATCGCCCGCCCGCGGCCCGGTAAATCAGCCCGTCTCGGCGGCCCGCTTCAGGCCTGCGCTCTCCATCTCGAGGTATGAACTGATCCGCGATCCGGCGAGCAGCTTGGCCAGCCACGCCAACGGACCGGTGACGATGAACTCAAGCGTGGTGCGCACCCCCTCCCCCGCCACGTCGATGCGGTGTACCGCTTCGAAGCAAAGGCCGGGTTGTCTGGCGACCCAGGTGAACGTCCGCGTGGGCTCGAGTTCGGTCACCGTCCACACCAGCGGCCGACGCCTGGGCTGGGTCACCCGGGATCGGCTGCCGACGGTGAGCGGACCATCCTCCAGGCGCTGGATCTCTTGCATCGACTCGGTCCAGCGCGGCCACTCCTCCACGTCGAGCAGCAACTGCCACACCCGCGCGGCCGGGGCGTGCACGATTTCCTCACGTACGTACCGCATGCGTCACCTCGGTCGGCATCATCCCACGGCGCCGCGCGCCGACGGATCGGCCACCGCCTCGATCTTGGTGATGAGGGAACCGCTGATGGTCAGCACGATGGCGGCGAAGAGCCGTCCGTCCGCGAAGGCCAGCACCGTCGGCTGGCCGGCCGGTCCGGTGACCAGCGTCGCCCCGGGGCCCAGGTAGCGCAGCAGGTTGGTAGCCACGTCGTGCGGCCCGTGGTTGACTTGGGGGGGCGGCGCCGGGTCCGCGAGGACGGTGCCCACGCCCCACACCGTCGGATCCAGGACGGCGGTCAACGCGGTGATGTCGCCGTTGGCGCACGCGGTGATGAATTTCTCGGTGACCAGCTGGTGCTCGGCGGGAGCGACTTCGCTCAATTTGGGTTGTGCCCCAGTGAATTTGGCTCGCGCCCGGCGCGCCAGCTGGCGGCAGGTGCCGACGGGGCGGCCCACGGTGTCGGCGATGGTGTCGAACGGCACCCCGAACACGTCGTGCAGTACGAAGGTCACCCGCTCGCCGGGGCTGAGCCGGCGCAGGACTTCCAGTAGCGCGGCGCGGACCTCGTCGTCGAGGGTGACCCGGTCGGCCGGGTCAGCGCGGGGCGATTCATCGACCACGGCCTGCTCGTCGGCTTCGCCCGGGCGTTCGTAGCGTACGCGCGCCGAACGCACCTGATCCAGACACAGCCGGCTGGTCACCACCGTCAGCCAGCCGCGGACATCTTCGATCTCGTTCGGATCCGTGCGCGACAGTCGCAGAAATGCTTCTTGTGCAACGTCTTCGGCGTCCCCGACGTCTCCGAGTATCTGGTAGCCGAGGTTGATCAGATACGGGCGGTGGCGACGCCACGCGTCGCTTATCTGGTCGCTGGGCGATTGTTGCATAAATCTTCGACGATCTCGTGCCGCAGAAAGTTACTGATTCCGACTGTAACTTTCCCACCTTTCGGTCCGTCCTTGGTTCAGAACCTCACGCAAAGGAGTCGAATCATGACAATCGTGATCACGGGAGCGACTGGCAATGTCGGCCGTCCCCTCGTGGCGGAACTCGCCGCCGCGGGCGCGCGGGTGCGCGCCGTGACCCGCACACCGAAGGCCGCTCGGTTTCCCTCTCACGTCGAAGTTGTCGGCTCGGCGGCCGAAGCATTACCGGGCGCGTCGGCGGTGTTCCTCAATTCCCGCGCGCTGGGTGAAGCTCTGCCCGACGTGGTAGCCCAGTCCGTCCGCGGCGGGGTCACCAAACTGGTGGCGCTGTCGGCCATCAACGCCGACGACGACTTCTCCCGGCAGCCGTCACGCTTCCGCGGTGACCGCAATAAGGAGGTCGAAAGCCTGGCCGTCGCTTCTGGCGTAGCCTGGGTTAGCTTGCGGCCCAGCGTTTTTGCGACCAACTTCGCGGGCATGTGGTCGGCGCAGATCCGGGCCGGCGATGTGGTGGCCGGTCCCTACGCCGCGGCATCCAGCGCGCCGATCGTGGAGAGCGACATCGCGGCGGTGGCGGCTCGCGCGCTGCTCACCGATGAGCTTGTGGGCCAACGGATCCCGCTGACCGGCCCGCAGGCGCTGACGAACTCAGAGCTTGCGGAGGTGATCGGCGCGGTGCTGGGCCGGCCACTGCGCTATCAGGAGGCACCGCCCGACGTCGTCCGGCAACGGTTCATCAGCTTGGGCTTCCCCGCCGAGTTCGCCGACGCCTACGTGGCGATGCTCGCCCAAACGCTCGACAAGCCCGCCTTGGTCACGTCCGACGTGGAAGAGATCCTTGGCCGGCCTGCCCTTTCGTTCGCCGACTGGGTTGCTGAGCACCGCGCCGTGTTCACCGAGCAGATCGGAGCCTGACATGACCGACCCACGCCCGCCGCGCTACCTCAAACCCATGAACAAGGTGATGATGGCCGTGCAAAAGCTGGGGATCCCGACCGGCCCCGCCATGGTGCTGACGGTGCCCGGCCGGAAATCGGGACAGCCGCGCAGCACGCCGATGACGCCCTTCGAGCTTGACGGCGGGCTCTACGTAGTGGCCGGATATCCGGGCGCCGACTGGGCCGCGAACGCCCGGGCCGCCGGCTCGGGCACCCTGGCTCGTGGCCGGAGGTCTCGGCAAGTGAACATCGTCGAGCTGACCCCCGAGCAAGCGCGCCCGGTGCTACGGGCGTTTTCGCGTGAAGTGCCGGTCGGTGTCGCGTTCGCGAAACGCTCGGGAATGGTGCGCGAGGGTACCGCCGACGAATTCGAGGCGCTGGCCGGCCGCGTGGCCGTCTTCCGATTCGATCCGCGCGGTTGATTCTGGGACCGATTCCCGCTGTCGCTCGGTCGCTGACCCCTCAAAGCAGCGATCCGAGCCCAGCGGGATTAGGCCGATTCCACGGTCCCGCGGATCGGGTATCCGTTGCGCTCGGCCAGGGAGCGCAGTTGGCGGAGGGCGAACGTGCGTGTACGCCCCGTTTCTGGAATGACGACGCCTGCCCACAGGCCTTCTGCGCCCGGGGACTCGACCGCATCCCGGGCACACAGCCAGCGCCGCGGGCATGCCCGGCACAACACCTTGGCCTCGTCGTCAAGATCCGTCGTCCATCGGTCAGGATCCTGAGTGCAAGCGCCAAGCTGGACGTAGTCCAGAGCTGTCGCCGTCATATCGCTACGTTCCTCTCAGAAGCGCTGCATCTCCGTGCTCTACTGGCGAGTACGCTATAGCAGTAACCATTGCGCTGCAACAGTTAACTGCGTCACTTTTGCGCGGGCTACGGCGTAAGGACCTGCGTTACGCTGCGTGTTTGCGACGGTGGGCCGAGACGCGAGTAAACCGACGAGTTAACCAATAGGTCGCTTGAGCTGTGCATTCGTCTCTTGAGCGCCTCACCGCCTTCGACCGACCCAAACCGTAGCGTTGCTTGGTTCTTTAGTGGCATGGGTCATACCGCGTACCGCCGAAATGTGACGCAAATTTCATTCAGAACCGTAGCGATGTGATGTCTTATAGCAAGCGCAACGGTTAGGATCGTGATCGATGTAGGCCCTCGAGGGCCCGCCCGGGGAGGAATGAACGCGGATGCCCCAAGCCCAGCCGGCTCTGCTGATCGTGCACAGCGACGACACGTCGTACGCGGTCGAGCCCGGCCAAGGTGTCGTCACCATCGGCCGCGAACCGCACGCCGACGTGCAGATCGACGATCCGACGATCTCGCAGGAGCATCTGCGGGCGGAATGCGCCGATGGGCAATGGCGGATCGTGGACAACAGCCCGGCGGGCATGTATGTCGATGGATCACGAACGACGTCGGTACCAGTCACCGATAAGGCGACCGTCCGGTTCGGCGATCCGACCACGGGCAAGGCGCTGACATTCGAAGTCGTTAAGCCGGCTCGGCCCCACGGCGACTCCCCCGCCGATGATCCGGATTCGGGCCTGGTCCGCGCCGGAGCCGCGGCCGCGGCCCGTCGCCGCGAGCTTGACATCAGTCAGCGCAGGCTGGCGGCCGACGGAATCATCAACGCGGGTGCGCTGATCGCTTTCGAAAAGGGCCGCAGCTGGCCACGCGAACGGACCCGGGCCAAGCTCGAAGAGGTGCTGCAATGGCCCGCTGGGACCATCGCACGGATCCGCCGGGGCGAGCCGCTCAACGGCGAAACAACCAGTGCCATGCGGCTTCGCGCCGACACGCCGTCGGTGCCCGCCGGCTCGGCGTCCCTGATCGCGCAAGCCGTCGCGGCCGGTGTGGACGGATGCCGGTTGGCCATCGCCGCGTTGCCGCCCGTCGAGGATCCCGACTTCACCGCGCGGCTGGCGCCGATCCTTGCCGATTTGCGCCAGCTTGAGGCGATTGCGGTGCAAGCGACGCACATCAGCCGGATCACGCCGGAATTCATCAAGGCCTTGGGCGCGGTGCGCCGCTACCACGAAGAGCTGATGCTGCTGGGCGCGAGCGCCCCCGGTGCCACGCTGGGTCAGCGCCTGTATGCGGCCCGCCGGCGCGCCAACCTGTCCACCGAGGAGACGGCGCAAGCGGCCGGTGTCGCAGAAGAATTGGTCGTTCGTGCGGAAGCGGAGGAAGCGTTGCCGGCTGTCGCTGTCAAGGCGATTACCGCGCTCATCAGCCAGATCGGTTGAGGCTGATCCCGCTTCCGGCGGCCTGGCGCGCGGGATCATCGAAAACCATTGCTCATGAAGCAAGTCAAGCATCGCTCCGCGGGCGTAGACCCCATGGTGGCAGGCTTACATGACAAGCGTTGTCCTCATCGGGGAACCCAGGGGCGCAAAGTACAGTGGCCAGATTTTTTTCGCTCACCAGACGATGGCTGCCATGTCGCGGTTGTCTGAACACACGCTGCGCACCGCGGCTTCGATATCCGCGGCCGTGATGATCTGTAGATCGTCGACGGATACGGTTCGCCCCGAGCGCTTTTGGGCAACCACCCGGGTATCGCGAAATCCTTCGGCGCGTTCGATCACATTGCGCGCGAAGCGGCCGTTCTGCATGGCGTCGATGCCGTGCTGCCCACCCGGGGTGGTGTAGTTGCGGACCGTCGTGGCCGCGTCCAGAAAAGTCTCGCGCGCAGCCTCGTCGAGGATGGTGGCACGTGGTTCGGCGTAGCGTCGCCCGATCTCGACGATCTCGGCCGGCGCATAGGACTCGAACCGAAGCTTGCGGTTGAATCTTCCGGCCAAACCCGGGTTAACAGTGAGGAATTCGTCTACCTGATCCTCGTAGCCGGCGCCGATGAAACAGAAGTCGAACCGATGGGTTTCCAACTTGACCAGGAGCTGGTTGACCGCTTCCATGCCGATCATGTCCGGTGTGCCGTCCTGGTGCCGCTCGATCAACGAATACAGCTCGTCCATGAATATGATTCGCCCAAGCGACTTTTCGATCAACTCATTCGTCTTGGGCCCTGACTCACCGATGTAGTGACCGCAGAAATCCGACCGCCGAACCTCCCGGATTTCGGGGTGGCGCACGATTCCCATGCCCGCGTAGATCTTGCCGAGTGCCTCAGCTGTGGTCGTCTTACCAGTGCCCGGCGGTCCTACCAAGAGCATGTGGTTTGTCTGGCCCTCGACCGGAAGGCCGTGCTCTAAGCGCATCATTCGGACTTCGAGTTGATCCTCCAGCGCCGACACCGCCTGCTTAACGGCTGCCAGGCCAACCTGTTTGGCGAGTAGTTCACGTCCCTCGGCCAGTAGCTCTGCGCGCCGGTCCGTCGCCGCGTCGTCGTCAAGCTCGTCGCGGGTTCTCGCCGTCGAGGCGTCCCAACGGTTGGTGCGGCTGGCGATGGATTCCTCATCGGTGATGATCAGATGGAGGTTCGGGTCGGCCAGCGCGGCCTTGGCTGCCTCGGTCAGGACGCCGTTGATCGTGGCCTTGGACAGCCAGATCTGAGCCTTGTCCTCCTCGCGGAGCTGACGGTGCACCATTCCCCGCACGTACGCCAAATCGGCAACGAGCAGCGGAATGTCGGACGGGCCGATCGAGGCGGTCAGCACGTCGGCGTCGAACCGGCCCGACGACTTCGTGTGCCCGATCACGTCGACGCGGTCGAGCCAGTCCAGCGCCACCCGGCCCTGCCCGAGATGCGCCGCGGCGTGGGCCGCTAGCGCGCAAATCGATGCTGTCACCGCGGACATGACGATCGCCTGCGGCGGCAGCTCCTCTGCTGCCGTCGACAGGACATCGGGCCAGCGCTGGGTGGCGTACATCAGGAATGTTCGGGCCAGCTGGTGCCATTGATGGTTGCTCCACGAGTCCAGCAGCTCACTGTTGGCCAGCAGCGCGTCGGCTTCGGCGTACTCCCCCGCGATCGTTAGCGCCGACGACAGCGCCAGCCCGACCTGGGATGCGTCGGTCACCGTGATTCCGATGTACGGGCCCAGCTGAATCTCGGCGGCCAATGTACGGCCTATGCGCGTCGTCTCGCGGTGCAGCCATTCGCTGCTGGCGTTGAGTTGTTTCAGCGAGGCCAGGTCGTTGTCGCCGCAGGCGATGCGACCTAGCCATGCATCGGCCATCGACGGGTCCGCGTCGGTGGCCGCCACAAATTCTGGCAACGCCGCCGCGGGTCCTTGTCGGGCCTTGGTCGCCATGGCCCGGTCGAAATGCCTACGCGCACCGAGCAAATCGGCCATCGTGTCCACCCCAAAATGCATTGCTGAACGAGCTGTAGCTGCTATGTAGCGATCGACATTGCAACCGGTTCAAGACTGACGTAGCGGTTCTCTGCGCGGAACAGCTCCATCTGAACTAGCCAGTTTTGTCCTGCGGCACTGACGTTCACGGTCGCAGGGCCGACCTGCTCGATAGTCACCTCAAAACTATGCCGGTCTCTGTCGGGCAGCTTAGTACCGAATGGAGCGACGGTGATCACGGTGGGCGGCCGCGGCGTGGGCGAGATTCCGAGATCGGCAAGGTCGGCGACATCCACGCCCCCTTCTTGAGCGGCGTTGTCGGTGGCCGCCCTCCGCCGCGCGACGTAATCCACGACGCTTACGGTAGTGCGCGGCGCGGGCCGCGATGTGTTGACAATGCTCAACTCCGGCATTCGTACGCTCGCCCAGCGCGCCTTGTCGTTGGTGTGCACAGTGACTCGCTCGCCGGTACCAGCTACGCGGATCACGATGCGTTTGGCAATCGGATCCGCCGCGGCCACGAACACGCGCGACAATTCACAGCCGTCGGTGACCGGGATCATCAACCGGTCCCCATTGCTTAGCTTGCCCACTAACACACCCGACGGTCCGATCTCGATGATTAGATTCGCCGGTAGCGGGCTGCGCCGCAGTCCGCGCAGGTGCGGACGCGGCCCACACATGTTTGCCGCCGCTGCGGCGGCTTGTTCTCCGTTGAGCCGCCGCAGAATCACGCTCGGGGGCGTGGGCGCCTCAGTGGGTGTACGCACGGTGAGGGTCGCCGTGCAGGTGGCGTCCGGATACACGGTCACGTTCTGAATGATCTCATCGGCGCGTAAGGTCCACGCCTGCGTAAGAACTCGCGATGTGATGGCTTTGGCCGGATACATATACGTCGTCATCCACCCGGCTTCGCCGCGCACGGCCTTCCAGGTCTGTGCCCTTCCGGTCAGGGCGTCGGACCCCAGCCGACGATCGAGTTCGATCAGGTCGGTGGCCGTGGCCACCTTTGCGCGCAACCCATGGCAGCGCAGCAGGCCTGCGATGCGCTGGGCGATCGAAATTGCCGCCGCCCCAAGGGTGGTACGCCACTGCAGCGCTTGCGTGTTGTCGATCATCGGTAGCCGCAAGATCAGCCAGGTCTCGCGGCGGCCAGCATATGGCGGAGTGCCGATCTCTGAGTCATAGACCCTTGGATAGTCGCCGACGATGCCGTGCCTCGATCCGAGTGTGATGACCGAGAGCGAATCCAGCCGCAAGCCCAGCGCTTGATGCAGCATGGGCGCCATTTCGACGATGTCGATGACGTTGTCAGTCTCGACGGTCACCGATCCGGTCACCGTGGTGGCTCGATGCGCTCGACCGAGGAGCTGCACGGCTACCACGGCGGTGTCGTCTTGTACCCGGACTCCTCCACCAGATCGGTTGTTGGCCGCTGTGATTGGGGCGCTCCAGCTGATCGGATGCCGGCCTCGCAATGCAAGCACCGCCCACGACCAGGCCGGCTGACCCCACCACGGCACAAATACCAGAGCGATCCCACCGACGACGGCGATTGCCGCGCCGATGTAACTGCCCAGCCACCAGCTCACCAACGCGGCCAGGAAAACCACCCACACCCCGGTAACCCGCCGGTTGCTGCCTGTGCTGAACCCGGCCAGCGTGGGCCTCATCGTGCCCTCCGCAGCCGTGCCGCGATCGCTACCACCAGTACACCGGCGCACACGGTGCCGACGAAGCCGAGTGCGATGTTGCGGGCCCGGTGGTCCGGCGGTGGGGGCGGTGGCTTGGGTGTTATGACGCGGCTCTGCGCACCCGGCGGCACCCGGTCGCCGGCGGGGATGTTGAACGTCAACGCCGCGACCGGATCCACCAGACCGTATCCAACTTTGTTGTCCACCCCCGCGGGCGGATTGTGAGCCGACTGCACGATCCGGCTAATCACCTGGTGTGCGCTCAGCTCAGGATATTTCGCTCGGACGAGTGCGGCGACGCCGCTGACGTAGGCCGCGGAGAAACTGGTGCCCCAGAACGGCATGTTCTTCTCGCCCGGTCGAGACGGTGGGTATGCGTTGACCGGCCCCCCGCCTTGCGGCGAAAGACCCATGATGTGAGTTCCCGGTGCCGCGACGGCGACCCAGGGGCCCGACATGCTCTTGTCTATTGCGGCGCCGCTGCCGTCGACGGCACCCACCGACAGGACATAGTCGGAGAACCACGATGGCGAGGAGACGACCTTGACCTCATGCCAGTCCCGTGGATCCGATGGGTTAAGCGGGTCATACATCGGATTGTTGTCGCAACCTGCTTCGCCGTCGTTGCCTGCGGCGGCCACGACCACCGCGTCCTTGACGGTGGCGGCGTACCACAGTGCCGCACCCAGGGCCCGCTGATCGGCGGGAGCCGCCGCCGGCAGGCATGCGGTCACCGAAATGTTGATTACCTTCGCGCCCATGTTCGCCGCATGTACCAACGCGCGCGCCACGGTGTTCAGCGTCCCGGCCTTGACCTTCTCATCCGAATTCGGGTCCGCCGGTGGGGGATTGACCGGTTCGAACGCTCGCGACGACTGCCGGATCGAGATGATGGTTGCATGGGGCGCAACACCGACCACCCCGTCGGGAGCGCCCGGGGGGAGCGGCGGCACCGCGGGTTCGTCCTCGCTCTGCGGATCGGGCGGACCGTTGGACGGCGCCATAGCGCCCGGTGTGTCCGCCGGCGGCGGGGGAGGTGGGGGCGGTGGCACGACTTGGGTGATGGTGACTGGCGGCGGTGGTGGGGGTGGTGCCGGCGGGGGAGGGACTTCCACTGGTGGTGGCGGTGCCGCCACGGCCGGGGGTGGCCCAGCCGGTGGTGGGAAGGCAGGCGTCGCTGGCAACGGGCGGGGCATCGGCAAAATCCCTTGCGGCGCAGCGCCAATGATGGAACTCACAATCGTTCCGTGCGCGTCGCAATCGGATAGACCGTCCTCGCCCATGATGTAGTCGCCGCCGGCCACGACCGGCAGTCGCGGGCTGGGAGTAACCCCGGTGTCGATGACGGCCACAGCCACACCGTTGCCGGTGCTGTAGTCCCACGCCTTCGCAATATTCAGCAGATTGAAACCTGGTGCCACCTGCGCCACGTCGGGGTTTTTAACCGTTATCGGAGCGGAGCAGCTGTTGGCGCGGCGCATCGGTTGCTCGGGGCGCGGCGGCCCGTCCGCCGGCACCAGGCCCGGATCCACGGAAGGCGGTGGAATAGCTTGGGCTGTAGTGATATTGGCCGAAAGAGCGACTAGACCCACGGTGACAGTCAGCGCAGCGAACCGCGTGCACAACCGCGCTAGTGATTGTGTTATTGACGGAGCCACGTGAACAGCCCTCCCAGAGCTGCCGCGGCAGGGAGCAACGCGATCATGGCCAGCACCTCAACCCATTCCACGGTCAAGCGGATGAGCGGCCTAAACCGCGTCGCCGGTACTAAAAGTGCTGCGGCTAAACCCAATGCGGCGAAGGTCATGACAGCCACCGCGGGCCACGCCAACCCAGACTGGATTTCTTTCGAGCCAGCAACCGCGTACTTGACAACCCCGGCGCAAACCGCGGCACAAGCCCCGCATACCAATGCCACCGCCTGGTATTTGGCTGCAAATCCGCGTCCCTGGGTGATGAAGATGCCTACCGCCAGACCGGCCACCACCAGGGCCAACCAAGCCAATGGGCGCCCGGGCGTCAAGACCCCCCACACCGCGGCGGGGAGTAGGAGCGACACCCCGCCGCATACGCCCACCTGCACCGCATTGACGAGCCGTGCCGATGTGGCGATGGCGGTGCCGCGCGCGGTGATGTCCGTCAACTCGTTGTCTTCGTCTTCGGTCTCGTCCTCACTGACCGGAGACACGGTATCGACGGGCATTCCTTCCCGGCGTGCGAACAAGTCGCGGCCGGTGATCGAGCCGAAGTGGGGCGGTCGCACCCGAGCGACCCATAACGCAATCGTGGGTGTCATCCTGACCAGAACGACCTGCCCGACGAGCACGCAGATCGCCAAGACCTGTCCCGAAACTGGCCGAAACATCCGCGCAAGGGCTACCGCAGAGAGGATTCCGCATACCGTCACTACCGCGGTCACCACCGCGGTCTGCCACCGGTTCTTGGTCACCGCGCCAATTGCGATGGCGCCGAGAAGTGTCACCACCAACCCGATCAGCGCATGAGCTGCCGCCAGGCGACCCGGGGGTGCGCAGGCACCAGCTATGGCCAGCGACACCACCGCCGGCCAACCGAACCCGCTGAACATGTCGCGCCGCTGCTGCCACCCCCGCCACACCACCGATGCCGCGATGACCAGCACGACACCGATGCCGCCCACAACCACAGCCGGGATCACACTGTCGGTGAATGCGCGTGCCCGCAGCGCCAGAGCTACCACCACACCGACCGCCATCGCAGTGATGGCGATCGCCGTGTGGGCGGCCGTCAGCGGCGTCACCGGCGCGAACATCCGATCCCCGCCGTCTCGGCTCAGCCACTTGCCCATCGCCGCCAATCCTGTTGACAGCGACTCGTATTGGGGTTCAAATGACTCGCCATCGGCCCGCGGTACCAGCACCAACGTGTCGCCGTCCTGAACCCCAAGCTCGTCGAGGCTCTTGTTGATATCCAGCCGTACACCGTTGATCTTGTGCAGCTCATAGCTGCCCGCTGGTAGGGCTACTCCTTCGAACCCTTTACGTTTCAGGTCGGCATCGAACAGCTCGACCATTCCCTCAAAGAATCCCTCCACCGGAATTCCCGCAGGGAAAACTTGAGAGCACAAATGCTTCTCGTAGGAAATATTGACCGCACAGCGGGCCGGAAAAGCGACCTTATGCGGCGAAGTCACTTCGGCGCCCGCTCGGCATCCGGGATATATTTGTCAGCCAATCCGGCCGTGATTTCGAAAAGCCGCAAACGTGACTTCTTTTTTAATTCGTGTACCGTATCGATGATTCCGCCTTTAGCCAGGTGCGAATCAAAGGGCATCACCTCGACGATCGCGCCCACCTTGGTGAACCGTTCGGTCAAGTAGGCCAGGGCGTCCCTGTCGGTGATGTCGTCGGTGTGGTTGATGATCACGGTGCTGTGGGAGACCAGCTCGTGGTATCCCTGCGACCTGAGGTAGTCCACTGCCCGCAGCACCGGGCGGGAACGGTCGGCGGTGATACCCGACACGAACACCAAGGTGTCGGTGGCCTCCAGCACCGGTTTCATCACGTCATGCTCGAGGTCGGGCGAAGTGTCGACGACGATCACAGTGTGGGTTCGTCGCAGCCGGGATAACACTCCGGAGAACATTGCCGGCACCAGCGGTCTGGGCTGGTCTGAAGTGCGGTTTCCCGCGAGCACATCAAGGCCCACCGCATTTTGCCCCAGGTGCTCGCGGATGTCCGCGTAGCCCTGGACGTCGGTGTCATTGATGATGGCGGTGTAGTCTCCCGGCGGCGATTCGTCGATCCGGTCAGCCAGCGTCCCAAACCCGGGAACCGCGTCGATAGCGATCACGTTCTGCGGCCGGCACTCGCGGAACACGCCGCCGATGCAGGCGGCCATCGTCGACACCCCGACCCCTCCCTTACCAGAGACGAGGGTAATGACGTACTGCCGTCGAATATGCCGTCGGATTCGCTCTTGTAAATTCCGGTAGTGCCGTTCACTCGGCGATTCACCCAGATTTAGTTTATGAAATGTCGCGATGTAAATAAATTTGCGCCAACCTGAGCCGGGAGGAATTTTTCTGGGTGCCGCAAGGTCGGTGATACGCATGGTATCCGATACCGAATCACGAAAGTGCCGCCCTGCCGGATCCCCCCGACCGAGTGCACCCTCGTCAGGCATATGATCATTCCAGGGGCTGGTCACGATCGCGATGCTAACACGATTTTTGAAAGCATGTTTACGCGCTCACTAATCCGTCGAGCGCACTACGAGTGTGTAATTCCAAAACAATGGCGACTGAGTTTGTTGGGTTCATGTCAGACCACACGCCGATAGGAATACCACTCCTCACCCGCAGGCAGGCGGCGGATGAGGCGTTGAACCGCACCGCTGATGTCACTGCGCGACCCGGGGGAGAGGACTTGGTAGCGACGCCGGCCCGACCTCACGCTTTCGACGCAAACGCGGCCAGCCGGAGTGTCGACAATGGCCACCGTCGAATCACCGACGACTGTGCGAGCCAATCGCTCCGGGCCGATACCGGCCTGGAGCGCCACGATGGCCGCCTGTGCCGATCGCGCGGAATCGGCGGCCATAGTGACGATTTGAAGTTGGTCGACGTCGAGGTGCTGCTCGAGCAGAAACAGTCGCAGGCTGGCGGCGTCGTGTACGGACTTCTGCAGTTCCTCGGTATCCACGGTGACGGGCCGCAGCGGTGCCGCTTCCGCGACGCCGCACAGCCGCTCGATCTGACCTACCACCAGATCACTGGCCGCCGCGGAATCGTTAGCCGTCCCAGCGGGATAGAGACGTAGCAGCTCGCCGCAGCGCTCCAGCACCACCCACCAGCTGGCGAATCGGCAGATGGCCGCGCGCGAGGGTTCCCGACCCGGCACGCTGATGTACACCAGCAGCCCTAGGTCGCGTCGCAGCAGTACCGTGAGCCACTCGCGGATCATCTGGTCCGCGTTGCCGGACTCGTCGAGCGCGCCGACTGCCGCCAGCTCGGCCGCGACCGGGTGACTGAGCGCCCGCTCGGGAGTATCCAGTCGCGGCAGGAGGGGCCGCAAACCTAACTCGGGGCAGGTCTGCTCCACCCCGGTCACCGCTTGCAACACCCACAAACCATCGACTGTTGTTGTCAGCACGCTGTTTTCACCTCAATACCAGAAGGTGGGGCACACGCAGCCGCGCGCATCTGCCCCACCTCGGCAACCCGGTCTAGAACAGACCGCTGATGTGGTTGTCGGTTGCGATTGCGTCGCCGAGCACCTGAGTAGTCGTCTGACCGTGCTGGTGCACCGTTTCGATCAGCCCACGCAGTCCCGACAGCATCTGGTTCTGGGCATCGAAGAAGCCTGCCGCGCCTTTTCCGGCGAAGAATTCCTGAAGTGCGTTGGTCAAGCGAGCAGTGTCTGCGTGAATCGCTTCGAGCTGACTGGCGCGGGAACCGGTGTCCGTAGCAAAGTCGGATACGGCTGCGGGATTATAGGTGATGATTGGGTTTGACATTATAAAAGTCCTTCCAGTAGCTCAGAATTACGCGCTTTGGGCGCCGCCGCCGAACAAAGCGTGAAATGCGGTTTGTGAGTGGCCTTCGTGGCCTTCCATAAGTGCCGCGGCCTGTTTGAGGCCTTCCGCGAGGCGTGTTCCGCCCATGAGCACCTTGTTCAGATCACCGGTAACCTCGGTTGCGGTCATATGCGACGCAACCACGCCGGCGCCGGACCATGTTGAGGGGGTCATTACGTTTTCTTGGTTATCGAGATAGCCTTTGGCGATTCCGAGCGCGTGCTCCATATTCGCGTGAATAGCGTCCGCGGTACTACGTAGGACGTTCGCGTCCACTGTGATTGATGCGTCTGACACCTTAAGTCCCCTTCTCCGGCTGGAATTCCCCTTTGGTTCCCCTATGAATATCCCCGGGGTATGAGTTGAGTGTATGGCGACCAGTCAGATGTGTCGATTCACCCCTTGAGCTGCGATTTTAGACCCGATCGTCGACGACCCGTACCATCGTGGGTTGTTCGGACTTGCCGTTGGATCCGCGATGACCGCCCGCTGCCGCCCCCACCGGCATGCCGCCGATGGGGGCGCCGCCGGTCGTTGTTGCCTGCGCGCGCAAGGCCTCCGCTCCCAACGCCCCGCTTGGTCGCAGCCCCACCGGCCGGCCGCTGCTGGCAGGCTCAAAGGCACTGACCGGGCGGGTGAAGCTGGTCAGGGGTACGCCCGCGCCGCCCAGGGCCGCCCCGCCGCCAGTGCCAGCCGAAGCCCCGGCCTCGGCGGCCGAAATTGCACCGCTCGCCGACAGCGTTGAACCCGTCGGTAGCGCACCACCCATCCCCATGGCGCCCGGATTGGCGAACATGCCCACGACCGACTGCAGCGGCTGCATCGCACTCATCGGCGCTTGCAGCAGCCCCGACGAAGACTGCAGCACCTGCGGGGCCGTTCCCAGCATCGATTGGACCGGCTCCATGAAGGTGCTGAGCTGGCTGCTGAGGCCGTCGCCAGCCGCGGCCGACTGACCAGCGCCATTTGTCCCCGCCTGCACGCCCTGAAATGCCGAGCGCATCCCATCGCCGGCAGCGGCGTCGGCCGCCGACTCGCCGATCGCCGAGGCCGCCTGTGCCGGTGCTGCCGGCGAGGCACCCATGGCCGCGACCGGCGGTGGAATAGCCAGGCTTTCGGCCAACCCCGCGAGGATCCCGCCGTAGGTGGCGCCGACCGCGGAGTTAGTGGGCCACATCGACCCAAAATACTCAAGTTCCAGCGAGGTGATGCGCGGCGTCAACGTCCACAGCACGCTCGGATTGGCGGCGTAGTCCGCGGCGCACTCGGTGCGGTTCCCGATGCACTCGGGTGCGGGACGCATGCCGGCGTTGGCCGTTTCGAAAGCCGAAATCGCTGCGGCCACTACCGCCGGCTTAACGTCCACCCAGCCCGCGAGGCCGTGCAGCGAACTGTTGAGCATGGTGACGTTGCTGGCCGATGCCGCCGATCCGCCGCCCAGCCAGCTCGCCGAGGTTGCTGCGGTGTTGATCGCCGACGCAACACCCGAGGCGTGGTGGGTCGCACCCAAGGTTTGCCAGGCAGCCTGGTTGGCGACGTGGGTGCCGACCCCGGTCCCGGCCTTGAGGACCGTGTCGTTCGCCTCGGGTGTTCGCGAAGCCCAACCCGGATCCGGCATGCGGACTCGCCCCTACAGCCCGATGGCTCCAGTGCGCGCCACCTCGGTGGCCACATACACCCCCGACGCGAGACCCTGAGTGCCCGCGAACAATCCGCGCTGGGCAGCATGCTCGGAGACCACAGCGAGGTAGCTGCCGCCGCACGCGTTGAGCGCTGCCGAGAACATCACCGAGTCGGCGTCAGCGCCCATCGGCGTCGTTCCGAGCAGGACCGGCGCCGCCGCTGAGGCCGCGGCCTGAGTTTCCGCGCTGATCGCCGACTCTGCGGCTGCCGAGCCCAAAACGGCCTCTGATTGCACAGACCAGGTCATCTTTGTCCCCTCCGAGATCCCACCCACATGCCAAGCGTCAGAGGGCCATTGTAGTTCGCGCCGCCCGACCGTGTATTCAGAGTTCGAGGCCTGTCCAGGCCGCTGGTCAGACAAATTTTCAGCCCCGTCAAAAATCACGCGCGCATGGCAGTTCAGTCCTCCTGGTGGCTCCAACTGCCCAGTCGTGCTGCGATCTCGTCAAGATCGGACATGGCACCGGTGGCCACCCCGATCACAAAGTTGAACCGCTCGTCCTCCGGCGTACTAATCCACTGTGAGTTGATGGCTAGGAATGTCCGGCAGGCTGTCCATGCAAGTCGCTTATTGCCGTCGACCAGCGCGTGGTTTCGTGAAAGCGAGTGCAGCAGCGCAGCCGCTTTTAGATGGAGATTCGGGTAGGCGTCCTGGCCAAATACGGACGCGCGAGGCCGCGCGAGAGCCGATGCAAGTAAACCATAGTCCCTGACCACGACATCCCGTCCAACGGCCGCTCGGGCAATTTCCAGGAGATCTTCGAGGTCCAGGTAGTCCGTCATGCGTGCTTAAGGCGCTCCAAAACCCCAGCCTCCTCGCGGACCACGCGCTCCAGCGCCGTGGCGACCCTTGCCTTATGCGCCCGCCGGGCGATGTATTCGTCGATGGCCGATAGTGCAACAGCTTGCATCGATCGCCCTTCGGAGGCGGCCTGCCGGCGCAGCGCTTCCGCCTGGTCCTCGCTAGGCCGCAGAGTCATTCCCATGACCCATGATGATACCAGATTGATACCACTGTGGCGGTCGCGATCGTATTCCCAGTCCCTCAAAATCGCCGACAAATGTCTAAACCCGTTGTAGGACAGGGAAGTAAGCAAAGTCAGGCCATGCAGAGATGTGCTGTTTGGTATTACCTGCGTGGCCGCAATACCGGCGTCACCAGCTCACCTGTGTCGAGGTAGCTCTGTAGATTGCGGATCGCCAGCAACGCCATCGCCCGGCGCGTGCGAGCGGTCGCGCTGCCGATGTGCGGGAACAGCACCACGTTGTCCAGATCGAACAGTTCGGCAGGCACCTGCGGCTCATCCGCGAATACGTCCAAGCCCGCTCCGGCCAGGCCGCCGTCGGCGAGCAACTCCACCAACGTGTCCTGATCGACGACGCTGCCGCGGGCGGTGTTGATCAGGTACCCCTCCGGGCCCAGCGCCTCCAGCACGCCGCGATCGACGAGGTGGCGGGTCTCGTGGTCGCCCGTCGTCGCTACCACCAGAACGTCGACCGACTCGGCCAACTGGACAGGGGACTCCGCATAACGGTACGGCGATCCGTCGATGCGGTGACGGTTGTGATACGCGATGGCACAGTCGAATCCGAGCAGCCGCGTGGCAATGGCCGAACCGATCCGGCCCAGGCCCAAGATGCCGACTTGAAGCCCGCTGACATCCCTCGCGTAAGGGAACGGCCCATCGAGCGGCCACCGACCAGCCCGTACGTAGCGGTCGGCCGCGCCAAAACGTCGCAGCACCATCAGGATTAGCCCCAGCGCCGTATCGGCGACGGTGTCCGACAGCACGTCGGGGGTATTGCTCACGCCGATACCACGGCGCCTGGCCGCGTCGAGATCGATCGCATCCACGCCGGCGCCGTTGTTGACGATCGCCTCCAGGTTGGGCAGCGCCGCAATGAGATCGGCGTCGACACCGGGCGGGCCCCATGTCAATACCACGCGAAATTCGGCCCCGTGCTCGGCCAGGAATGCGGCGCGCCCGGCGCCGTCGGGAAGCCTTCGGATGTCGTAACGTGCGCGCAGCTCGGCCTCGAAAGCCGGTTCCAGCGCGCCGATCAACAGCACGTCGTCGGTCTTGTTCACCGCCACGCCGGAATCATCCTCCAAACGTGTTGCTACGCAATTAGTTCCACGTCAAGGACGTGGCTGGAACGGTCGGCGCGTCGGCACCGTGACGGTCTGGGTGACCGTACTGGTCTCCGTGCTCGGCGAAACGGTGACCGTGCTCGGCGGGACCGTCGTGGTAGGAGTGTCGGTGCTCGGCGGGACCGTCGCGGTAGGGGAGTCGGTGCTCGGCGGCGGGGCCGTCTCGGTGACGGTCTGCGTCGGGCCCCCGCCCGGCGGATGATGGCGAGGAGTCTCTCCAGGTGTGCTGGTTGCCGCCGTCGGGGCGCTGGTGGACGGCACGGCCGTCGTCGTGGTCGCGGGGCTGGGCGCCGGCGAACCGGACGCCAGCTTGACCACCGCGTAGACCACCAGGGCCAGCAGTATCACTGCAATCGCGCCGAAGGCGACCAGCGCCAGCGGGCGGCGGTACCAGGGCGGTGGCGGCGGCTCTGGTTGCCCCGGCGAGGGGTCCCGGGACTCGTAAGGGTCGTAACCGCCATAGCGTGCGGCCGCGGTGGGCTCCGAGTAGTAGTCCGGGTGCTCAGGCTGGGGAGGCACGAAAGGAGATGCTAGGCGGTCCCCGAGACCCTGGTTAGGTCAGGGGCTTCCACGTGTCCCAGCTCTTTCCGAAGTCCAGAGCCTTCTTCGGCACCGTGGCGACGCTGATGATCTCGCGGAAGTGGTCTTGCCAACCCCACCAGTCGCTGACGTGGAAGACGCGTTGGAACCAGCTGATCTGATAACCATGGGGGATCACTTCGCCCTTGCTCTCCGGGGCGAACACGGCGACGGCCAACATGCCGATCACCGACGACGCCGGAAGCTGGATCTTGCCGTCCCGCCAGATATGCACCCCCGAGGCGCGGGGGCTCGGGGGAGTCAGCTCGAACCCGTTGGGCAGTTCTTCCTTGTGGCCATGGCCGCGTCGATGAATGCCGTACAAGACGTCGGCGATGTCGGGACGCTTATCGGGCAGATCCGACTCCACCGCTATGGGGAAACGGGTCTCCTCCCAGTCGATCCCCTGCGCGGTCATCGCCCCGAAGATGTCCAGCGAGTCTCGCATGGTGCGTTTGAACTGGGTTGCGACTCCCAGCCGGGGATACCGCGCGTTCCCGATTGCATCGACGGCGTTGCAGGCATGAAGCATGCTTGCGTCCCACTCCTTGCCCTCCCAGGAGTTGAGTGAGCGCCTGACCTCATTGGAGACTTTCACACCAGAGAGGCTAACGGTGTCATGCGGGCTCGCGTGGGCGACCTGCCAAAGCCGTTGCGATTAGGCCCGCGTTTCGATGAGACCCAGCGCCCGCTCGAACAGGTGCACCGTGGCCGCGTGCAGCTGGTCGCCGACTTCCTTCTCGGCCTGGCCGGCGCACGCCCGGGCCAGCGTGCCCTCGATGACGATGCCGAGTTTGAAGCAGGCCAACACCGTGTACCAGGCGATGTGCGACAAATCGCGGACGGTGTTGGCGGCATACCGCTGCAGCAGCTCGTCAGTGCTGGCCAACCCCTCCTGACCGCCGAGCGCGTGGCTGAACACCGCCGACCCATCCGACTGGCGCCAGGTGGCCAGCAGCCAGCCCAGGTCCAGCAGTGGGTCACCGATGGTGCACATCTCCCAGTCGACGATGGCGACCACTTCGGGCCCGGTGCGGGAGAACATCACGTTGGCGGCGTGGTAGTCGCCGTGCATGATGCCGGGCATCCACTTCGACGGCCGATGTTCGTCCAGCCACCCCGCAACCTGCTCGATCCCAGGGATCTGCGGGCCCGGGTAGTTCTCGTACTGCTGATAGGACTCCAGCTCCGAAAGCCACCGCGGCACTTGGCGTTCCAGGAAGCCTTCAGGTTTGCCGAAATCGGCCAGCCCGACAGCGACGTGGTCGACGGCACCCAGCTTGGCCAGCGCGTCGGCCATCGACAGGCCCATCCGGTGCTGCACGCCGGCATTGCCCGCGTGCAGCGGCAGCAGCCCTTCGCCGGCGTTGAAGCCGTCGACCGGGTCCATCAGGTAGAAGACCGCATCGCCGAGCACGCTGGTGTCCTCACAGGTGGCGATCAGATGGGGGTGGGGTACATCGGAGCCGGCCAGCGCGGCAAGGACCTTGGTTTCCCGCAGGATCACGGTGTTGCTGCGGCTGCGCAGGTGCCGTGGTCCGCGCCGCAGCACGTAGTCCCGGCCCGACCTGCTGAACCGCAGCATGACGTTTTGTGTGCCCCCGGTGACCTCGCAGACATCTTCCAGTGGTCCTTCGCCGAGACCCTGCTCGGACATCCAGTCGGCTACCGCCTTGAGGTTGACCGGCTCCACGAATATCAGCCCTTGGCCTGCGGCGTGTAGCGGATGGTCTGCGCCGAGATCATTCCGTCCCGGAAGACGAAGGTGTCGACGCCGTCGTCGACCCGGTTGACCGCCGAATCGGCGGCCCACTCGAGGAACAACACGTCGCCCTCGAGGATCTGGGTTTTCAGGTCCCAGGCCGCATCAGGCAGGTCGTCGAGCAACTTGACGAACACCTTGCGGACGCCGTCCTTGCCGCGCGCGACGCCGGCTGCGGTGATCACCATGGAGTCGTCGGCGTAGTCGGCGACGATCTCGTCGAGGTCGCCTGCGGCCAGCGCCTTGCCGTGGTGGGCGAATACTTCCTGCGGCGCACGTGTCATGGCAATCCTCCGCAAACTGTGGGTCGTCTGGGAAAAAGCCTAGGCCACCGGCTCGGAGCGGCCCGCGCCGACGGCGGCTGGAAGAATAGTGTGCGGAACTAAATTCTCGGCTGCGAAGGGGACTGGCGATGCCGCGTACCGACAACGACTCCTGGGACATCACCCAAAGCGTGGGGGCCACGGCGCTGGGTGTCGCCGCCGCTCGCGCCGCGGAGACGGAAAGCGACAATCCGCTCATCAACGACCCCTTTGCCCGGGTGTTCGTGGAAGCGGCGGGTGAGGGGATGTGGAGCATTTACGCCAATCCCACCCTGATGGCCAAGGCGATGGAGACCGAACCGGAGCTGCGAGCGCGCCTACAGTTGATGACCGACTTCATGGCCATCCGGACGGCGTTGTTTGACGAGTTCTTTCTCGACGCGGCCGATACCGGCGTTCGGCAGGTGGTGATCCTCGCGTCGGGCCTGGACGCACGCACTTGGCGCCTGCCATGGCCGGACGGGACGGTCGTCTACGAGCTGGATCAACCCAAGGTGCTGGACTTCAAAACGGCCACACTCGAACGGCATGGCGCCCACCCGGCGGCCCAGCTCGTGAATGTCCCGATAGATCTGCGCCAGGATTGGCCAAAGGCGTTGCAAGAAGCGGGCTTTGACGCGTCACGACCGTCCGCCTGGTCAGCCGAGGGGCTCGTGCGCTACCTGCCGGCCGAGGCTCAGGATCTGTTGTTCCAGCGCATCCACTCGCTCAGCGCTGAGGGCAGTTGGCTGGCGTCCAACGTGCCCGGTGCGGGTTTCACCGACCCCGACGTGGTACGGCGCCAGCGTGAGGAGATGCAGCGGCTGCGGGATGCTGCGTCTAAGCTGGTCGACGCCGAGGTAACGAACTTCGACGACCTCTGGTACGCCGAGGAGCGCACGCCCGTCGACGCCTGGTTGCGCGAACACGGCTGGGACGTCTCGGCGGTGACGTTCCCGGAGCTGATGGCTCGCTATAACCGCAGCATTCCCGAAGGGGCCGAGGACTCAATGCCGCCAACCGTTTTCGTAACTGCCCAACGGCGCAGCTCGTCGGGCTAGTTCGGTTGGCGATCACGTAATCGCCTACCAGAAAACAGGATTCGGCTAGGTTGCGCCACCCGACGCCGACGTTGTCGACGGCTGCAGGTGTTCGACGTCTTGTTTGATCGCCGCGATCGCATCAACGGGGGTGAGATCCTGTCCTTCGCTGTTCTGCCCGAGTTGCGGCCAGCCCGCACCACCGGGCCCGCGCAGTTGGTCCCAGATGTCGCGGACCTTCGACAACAGTTCGGCTTGCTCGTCGTCGGTGAGTGCCATCAGCCAACCTCCGTTCGTTGTGATGCCGCAAGCGGCGGCGAATGCTTGGGGTGTCAGCCCATCGGCAGAATTCATGTCGCAGTTGCCGAATGGGGGAGCGCCCTGTGGCAAATTGGGGCTGTAACCGGTGCCATCGGTGTACTGGTGCGCCACTTGCCCGGGAAGATTCGGATTCGACCCGTAACCGGCCGCGATGACGCGCACGCCGTCGGGACGCACCCGCCACATGTTGTAAAAGTCAAAGGAGTTGGCGTAACCGATGATTCGAGCCGCAGAGCCCGCGTAGTCGGCGAGGTTCCAATACAGATCGTTGATCCAGCTCGACGCGTCACCGGGCGGATTGCCGCCCGATTCGACGTCGAGCATCAGTGCGACCCGCGGGTGCAGTCCGCCAGCGGCATCAATCATCGAACGCACGGTGTCGGCGGTGTCCGACCAATTCGGGCGAACATAGGTGTAGACGATGCCAAATGTCATCCGCCCGCTATCTAGCGCTCCGCGCATCCACGCGTAGTTGGCGGCGAAGTTGTGATCCTGGTAGGTGCCGTCGCTGACGCGGATTGAAAGCACCTGGTACGGATACGAGTCATTCACCGGTACTTGGTATTCAGAGACGTCGGCGAACAGGGTGTCGGTCAAGGCAGCTCTCTTGTGCGGGCAGGGGTCGCAGTGTGTGTTACCCCAAAAGTCGGGCCGCTACCCGTCGGTATCGTCGCGAGTATGGCCGGACGCGCTGATCGACCCGCCCGCGTCGACGACGTGCATCGCATCGCCGCTTCGATGCCCCATGTCACGCGATTGGAAGGGCCCAAGGGCAATTCGATATATCAGGTGGGTGGCAAGTCCTTCGTGTTCTTCCGCACGCCTCAGCCCGACGCGACCGACGCGATCACCGGCGAGCGCTACCCGGACGTGATCATGCTGTGGGTGGACTCGGAGAGCGATAAGTTGGCGCTGGTCCAAGATCCGGGCTCGCCGTTCTTCACCACGGACCACTTCGACGCGCATCCGTCGGTGCTGGTGCGGGCTAGCCGATTAGCCGAAATCAGTATGTCCGAGCTGACGGAACTCATTCAGGACGCCTGGTTGTCGCGGGCATCGAAGCGACGCGCCGCAGCCTGGCTCGCCCAACATCCTTAGCCTGCCCGCGACCAGCGGGGTTTAGACATGCGTCCAACGGGTATCGCTAGGCGCACGGAAATTTTTCTCGGACACAACGGAGGCCACAATGCGAGGTCGTGGAATTCTCAGCGCGATTGTCGTGGTGTGGTTACTCATCGGAGTCTTAGCAGCGTGGCAAAGGGACTACTTCAAGGGCGGCCCCACCAACTGCGCCTCAGCGGCGTCCATCGCAACGACCGTGATCGCGGGACCATTGAATTACAAAATCAATCCGCGCGTGAATTGCGATGTCCAGTCACCACAGCTACCCCAGCCAAAGCAGTGAACATTCACCCCGAACAAAGGAAGTCATCATGATCGCATTGGGTGTCATCTTGATCATTCTCGGATTGGTGTTCCCCCAACTTTCCATTCTGACGACCATCGGCATCGTATTGCTCGTGATCGGTGCGATCTTGTGGATCTTGGGCTCGGTGGGCCGGCCGGTCGCCGGACGTCGGTACTGGTACTGACGCGCCGACACCCTTTCACAGCGCAGACATAGGTTTTCCATAGCCCAAGTCAAGTCGGGTGCGGATACTGGAAGCTGTGACTCAGACCAGAACCCCGGTTGAGCGCGTCGTTATGTGCCGTGCCGACGGAAATCCGATCAACGTGCTCGTCGTCGATGATGAAGCTGTCCTCGCCGAGATGGTGTCGATGGCATTGCGTTATGAGGGCTGGAACATCGCCACCGCCAGTGATGGGTCGGCGGCTATTGCGGCGGCCCGCACTCAGCGGCCCGACGTGGTCGTCCTCGATGTGATGCTGCCCGATATGAGCGGTCTCGACGTCCTGCACAAACTGCGCGAAGAGCACCCCCAGCTGCCGGTGCTGCTGCTCACCGCCAAGGACGCGGTGGAAGACCGCATCGCCGGGTTGACCGCGGGCGGCGACGACTATGTCACCAAGCCATTCAGCATCGAGGAAGTCGTGCTGCGGCTGCGTGCGCTGCTGCGGCGCACCGGCGTGACGACGGTGGACAGCGGCGCGCAATTGGTGGTCGGAGACCTGGTGCTCGACGAGGACAGTCACGAGGTGGCGCGCGCGGGCGAGCCAATCTCGTTGACCTCCACCGAGTTTGAGCTATTGCGGTTCATGATGCGCAACTCCAAGCGGGTCCTGAGCAAGGCCCAGATTCTGGACCGGGTCTGGAGCTACGACTTCGGCGGCCGGTCCAACATCGTCGAACTCTATATTTCCTACCTGCGCAAGAAGATCGACAGCGGTCGCGAGCCCATGATCCACACGCTGCGCGGCGCAGGGTATGTCCTCAAGCCAGCACGCTAAGAGCGGTCGCAAGGACGGCGAAGCCGGGCGCAACGGGTCGCGACCGCCGGCTGGGGCCCGGAGAGTCTGGTCGCTTCGCCTTCGATTGATGGTCGGGCAAATCGTCGTGCTCGCCGTCGTCTGCCTCGGTATCAGCGCGGCCACCGAGCTGGCTCTGCTTCATCACCTGGTGAGGCAGCTGGACGGTCAGCTTGCCGGAACGTCGTACCGCTCGGCGCTGCTTTACCCCGAACCCAAGCGTCCGGGCTGGCGGCAGGCGCACTCCTATTACCCGACCCCCGGGCCTGGGCCGAGGTTCCTCGACGCCCCGGGGCAGCCGGCCGGCATGGTGGCCGCGGTGATCAGTAATGGCAAGGTCGTCGACGTCGGCTACCTGACCAGCACCGGCACCCGCGCCGCCGTGACTCCGGCCGCCCAGGCCCAGCTGGAAGGGATCGCCGGCGGCCGCAAGCCGGTAACGCTGGACCTCGACGGCCTCGGACGTTACCGGGTCATCGCCGCCCCAAGCCGCAGTGGGGGCGACATCATTGTCACGGGCCTGTCGATGTCCACAGTCGACACCACGATGCTGCGGATGTTGATCATCTTGGTGATCGTCACTCTGATCGCGCTGACTGCCGCAACTATCGCGGGAGCCGTCATCATTCGGCGGGCACTGATGCCGTTGCGGCGCGTGGCGCAGACCGCGAGCAAGGTCGCGGACCTGCCATTGGCCCGCGGTGAAGTCGAACTGCCGGTGCGGGTGCCCGAATCCGATGCGAACCCGTACACCGAGGTGGGCCAGCTCGGATCGGCGCTGAACCGGATGCTCGACCACATCGCGGGCGCGCTGTCGGCACGGCAAGCCAGCGAGACCCGCGTCCGCCAGTTCGTCGCCGATGCGAGTCACGAGCTGCGCACGCCGCTTGCCGCGATCCGCGGCTACACCGAACTCACTCAGCGGATGGGGGATGACCGCGAGGCGGTGGCGCAGGCGATGAGTCGGGTCGCTTCCGAAACCGCCCGGATGACGCGCCTCGTCGAGGACCTGCTGCTGCTCGCTCGCCTGGATTCGGCGCAGCCGCTGGAACGCGAACCGGTGGACCTGACGCGGCTGGCAGTCGACGCGGTCAGCGACGCCCACGTCGCGGGACCGGATCACCAGTGGGAACTCGACCTGCCTGAAGAGCCTGTGGTCGTCACTGGTGATGCGGCACGGCTGCACCAGGTGGTGACCAATCTGCTTGCCAACGCCCGCATTCACACCGCGGCCGGTACCGTCGTCACCACGCGGTTGATCACCGAGCCGACGCATAGCGTGCTGCAGGTCATCGACAACGGCGCCGGCATTCCGGCGGAGCTGCAATCGGAGGTGTTCGAGCGCTTCGCGCGCGGCGACTCCTCGCGGTCGAGCAAAGGCGGTAACACCGGGCTGGGCCTGGCGATCGTTTCCGCTGTGGTCAGGGCGCACAACGGCACGATCACCGTCGAGAGCTCACCCGGTCATACCGAGTTCACGGTGCGTCTACCAACTCCGCCACTCAACGGGTGGCAACCGCCCGCGTCATCACCGAATTAGGAGCGGGTCGCGGCCGTCGGCTAAGAGCAGGTCGCGTCGATTTCGAACGGCTTGTTCACCGGCTGGGTCGGGTTGGCCATGTCCATCCCGGTCGCGGTGCCGGTGATTTTGTAGGTGTTGCCGTCCATAGTCACCGAGGCGCTGCCCTGACCGCCCGACGCGTACTGGAGGGTCACGCCGTTGACGTTGCCGAGCTGGACTGCCTTCACCGCGGGCGGAGTGGCGTCGGTGAGCACGACACTGATCCCGGTGCCGCTTCCGCCGACCGCAATGCTGATATTGCCGGCAGCCTTCGTGCAGATAGTGGTGCCCTGCACGTTCTGGTCCTTGCCGTCGATGATGACCTTGGCCTTATTGGCCCCTCCAACTGACACCGAGCCGCCCGGCACCGACGTCGAAACACCGCCGTTATTCGACTTGTTCGAACACCCGGAAAGACCGGCAGCCAAAATTGCCGCTCCGGCTACCGCGACCGTCAGTCCACGCTTCACGTGTTCTCCTTTTGCCCGATTTGCGGTTCGCAGGGTTTGCGGACCGTCTCGGCAGTATGCGGGTTAACTGGACCAAGATCTAGGGTCCAGAGGACATTCATTTCGCGATCGTTAACTCGCCGTCACTGAACAGGGCCTTCTCGCCGCGCTGCACTGATGGCAAGGTGTTGACGGTGGATTCCAAACCTCCTGCCACCGTCATACAGTCGGCCCACAGCAAACTCACGTTGCCGTTCCACGACACAACCGATTTCGACAATGCCGATCGCGGATTCATCGCTGCCCTGTCCCCATGCGTCGTTAAGGCCGCCGACGGCCGCGTGGTGTGGGACAACGACGTGTACTCCTTCCTGGACGGCGCCGCGCCGGCATCGGTGCACCCGAGCTTGTGGCGGCAGTCGACCCTGGCCGCCAAACAAGGCCTCTACGAAGTGGTGCCCGGGATCTATCAGGTCCGCGGATTGGACCTCTCCAACATCACCTTCATCGAGGGCGACACCGGAATCATCGTCATCGACCCCTTGGTGTCCACCGAGGTAGCCGCCGCGGCACTGGGCTTGTATCGCGCCCACCGAGGGGCGGATCGTCGCGTCGTTGCCGTCATCTACACCCACAGCCACGTCGACCACTTCGGCGGCGTCCTCGGTGTGACGTCACAGGCCGACGTCGATGCCGGTGAGGTGGCCGTCCTGGCGCCGGAAGGATTTACCGCGCACGCCGTTCAGGAGAACGTCTACGCCGGCACGGCGATGGCGCGTCGGGCGACGTATATGTATGGCACGTTGCTGGCACGCGGCCCCCAGGGTCAGGTGGGCTGCGGGCTGGGTCAGGCGCCGTCCACCGGCGAGGTGGCCATCATCGTCCCCACCATCGACATCCGGACAACCGGCGAGACCCACACCATCGACGGCGTCGAGATCGAGTTTCAGATGGCGCCGGGCACCGAGGCGCCCGCCGAAATGCACTTCTATTTTCCGCGCTTCCGCGCCTTGTGCATGGCCGAGAACGCGACCCACAACCTGCACAACCTGCTGACGCTGCGGGGCGCACTGGTGCGCGATCCCCACGCGTGGTCGGGCTATCTCACCGAGGCGATCGACACCTTCGCCGATCGCACCGATGTGGTGTTCGCCTCGCACCACTGGCCGACCTGGGGACGCGAGCAGATCGTTGAATTCTTGTCGCTGCAACGAGACTTGTACGCGTACCTGCACGATCAGACCCTGCGGCTGCTCAATCAGGGCTATACCGGTGCGGAGATCGCCGAGATGTTCCAGATGCCACCGGCTTTGGAGCAAGCGTGGCACACCCACGGCTACTACGGGTCGGTGAGCCACAATGTGAAAGCGGTCTACCAGCGCTACATGGGTTGGTTCGACGGTAACCCCGGTCGGCTGTGGCCGCATCCCCCCGAGGCGCTGGCTCCGCGGTACGTCGACGCGATGGGCGGGATCGACCGCGTGGTCGAGCTCGCCAAGGCGGCGTTCGACTCGGGCGACTACCGTTGGGCGGCAACGCTGCTCGATCACGCGATATTCACCGACTCTGACCACGCGGGCGGTCGTGAGCTCTACGCCGACACCCTGGAGCAGATGGGTTACGGCGCCGAAAACGCTACCTGGCGCAACTTCTTCCTCAGCGGCGCAACGGAATTGCGTGACGGCAATTTCGGTACCGCGACGACGGCCACCTCGCCGACATTGCTTTCCGAGCTCACACCAGAACAGATCTTCGACAGCCTGGCTATTCGGGTCGACGGGCCGCGCAGCTGGAATCTCGACCTTGCCTTCGATATAACCTTCGCCGACACGAATGCGAATTACCGGCTCACCCTGCGCAATGGCGTGCTCGTCTACCGCAGGACCGCGCCCGACCCCGCGTCCGCGACCGTTACCGTGCGGTTGGCCGGCAAGACGCGGCTGCTCAGTGCGGCATTCGGCGACTTCACTTCACCCGGGCTCGAGCTCTTCGGTGAGGAGACCGCGTTGCAGTCGCTGCTGGGAGCGCTCGACGCGCCGGACCCGAACTTCAACATCATCACGCCATAGCCTGTACCGCGAGCAGACGCAAAGTCGCCCAATTTCGCGTCGAAACACGCGCTTTCGCGTCTGCCCGCGGTGCGAGCGCGCGGCTCGTTAGATACTGCCGGTGCTCGGTGCGGGCCTGAGACCGGCAGCGATCGTTGCGAGTTGGTCGCCTGCGAAGTTGTCTGAAATGAGGAATGCTGACGTTCCGTCGCGTTCGACGTGTGCCTGGGCCTGAGGCCATTCGGCGGGCCTGATCCTGACCGACGTCCCATCACGGTCCACCATTTCCCACTTCTCGTCGTCGATGATGTCGCGGTATTGGCGGTCACCCGCGGCCGACTGCGAGATCGAGACGCTCTCATGTCCGTCGCTGGAGTGATAGCTCAGCGACACGTGCGCCGCCATGGGTGGCCGCTGAGAGGCTTCGATGAACATGCAGTGCATCCACCAGTTCGTGGGCACGCGGTCTGGCATGAGAACGGGGAATGGCGCGCGCTGCTGCGCTTCGGCGAGGGTGATGGGCCGCAAACTGTCGCGACGACTTTGGACCGGGTGGATTTCTTCGCCTTCCGGTGGCACGAACCGGAAGGTCTCGGCTGGGTTCGGCTCGTCGAAGCGGACCGCCAGTGTGGTGATCTTGTGGAAGGGCTGTCCGTCGCGGATTGCGGTGACGGCCAGTAGCACTCCGCGTTCACGGTCGACCTCAAGCTGGTAGAGATGGGCGCCGGTACCGAGGTCGTGGCGCTCACGCACGAACCTCGCGTGGTGTGGATCCTCTGGGCGGGGCGCGGCCTGAGCGGTGATGGTTGCTCTGCCCGCAACCTCGGAATTGCCGGCTACGCGAAAGTTCAGAAAGCTGAGCAGCGGTGTGGGATTGAGCATGACGTGCAGCTCCTGTCCTATGCCGCTGCCGACGCTGGGATCGGCCTGGTTACTCCTGGCGCCCATGTGCTCGTCCCAAAACCACCACAGCGGACCGTCAGCGACGCCATAGTGGCCATCGCGGTGCCCCCCGTGATGCTCTTGGCGAACTCGTTCGCCATCGCGCCAGATGCGCACCGTCTCTTCGGTCTCAGGGAGCTGGGGCTCGGGATCTCCGCGGTCACTGCGGACGAAGGAGAATGTTTTGATGTGGGCGCCGCCGCGTTTCCGCTCCTCGACGTCGGCGAGAAACGCCTCGCTCGCGCGTTCGTCGTGGCGCCAGGTGCGGTAGGTCGCTTGAACAGTTCGAAACGGGTCGGCAGCACCGTGCAACAGCGCCAGCAGCGCTCCAAGCTCGACCTCATCGCCCGTCGGTGGCACCTCGGACATGGGGTAAGCGTAGACCGCTGGCCATGCCACGCAAGCCCTCGGCAAACCCGCTGCGCGTCAAGCAACCTCGATGACGACCTTGCCGAGGACTTTGCGATCGGCCACATAGCGCAGGGCCGCCGGGGTTTCGTCCAACGGGAACCGCGCGCCGATGTAGGGACGAATGGTGCCGGCTGCGAACATCTGCGCCAGCTCCTCCATGTCGCGCACGGCCTCGTTGGGGTGATCGCCGAGGAAAGTACGGATCTCCATGCCTCGCACACAGATGTCTTTGAGCAACACAAGATTCAGTGGAATGGCCGGGATCGCGCCCGCCGCGTAACCCAGGGTGATGAAGTTGCCGCCGCGGGCAAGCCCGCGCAGCGCAGGCTCAGAATACTGCCCCCCGACCGGGTCGAGGACCACACGGGCGGCATCACCGGTCAACTCCCGGATACGGGCTTTCAGGTCCTCGCGGTCATAGTCCACGACGGCCTCGGCTCCGCGCAGACGGCAGACCTCAAGCTTTTCCGGGCTGGATGCCGCCGCCAGGACGCGGGCCCTCATCGCGACCGCCAGATCGACGGCCGCCAACCCCACACCGCCGGCGGCACCCAACACCACAACCCAATCACCTTCTGCCACTTGGGCAACCGAGCGCAAGGCGTGATAGGCGGTGCGGTAGGTGACGCCGAAGGCCGCGGCCGATGCGAAATCGGCATCGTCCGGCATGAGCGTCGCTTGGCTCGCGTCGAGTAGGGCCTGCTCTGCGAACGCGCCGAAGGTGGTTCCGGCTACTCGTTGGCCCGGGGTGAACGGGGCACCTTCGCCGGCGGCGATCACATCGCCGGCGATTTCGTTGCCCGGTATGAAGGGCGGCGGAATCTTCACTTGATATTTGCCGGCAATGAACAGCACGTCGGGAAAGTTGACCGCCGCCGCGCGAACCCGCACCAGCAGCTGGCCCGGGCCCGCGACGGGGTCGGGAACCTCGGCGATGACCAGATCCTCCGGCCTCCCGTAGGTACGGCAGATGACCGCGCGCATCAATTGACCCCCAGCCCGCGCAGACAGAACTGAACGACGTGCGCGACGTCATCGGGCCCGGGCCTCTCGGCGGAACCGATGTAGCGCCGCAGCGTGGCGGCGGTGCAACAGAACACCGCCTCCACGTCACGGTGCACATCGCTACTGCCCAGCGCCGCAATCGGATCGATCAGTAGATCCCGCATTGGCCACATCATCTCTTGGTCGACCGTCCGCCAGTTGGTGGCGGCCGACATCTGACCTGCCGCCGCGCGGCTCTTGCTGAGCAGGTCGGGTTCGGCCACCTGTGCGAGCGTGCCCTCGATCCAGCGGGCCACCTTGTCCTCCGGTCTGACTTCCTTGGCCATCTGATGCTGCAGATAGGAGACGACGATCGCGACACCGCGTTCCATGACGGCGAGGATGAGATCGTCCTTGCCGGCGAAGTACCGGTAGAACGCCTTGTTCGACGAGCCCGCCTCGGCCACGATGTCGCTGACGCGCGGTGGTTCGGGTGCTACCCGTTCCATCACCCGGACCGCGGCCGCCAGGATGCGTTCCACCTCTTCGGTGGCCTCTCGCTGCCGGTCGTCAAGGGCCCGCTCGACAGCCGCGGTGACCCTGCTACTGGTCAACGAGCTCACCGTATTTGGCGCGGACCGCAGCACGCCGCACGTCCAGCATTTCGCTGGGCCAGTCACCCTCTTCGGCGTCGTAGCCCTTGAGCAGCGTCCGGGCCAGGTTGACCTTGTGCGCCTCGGTCGGCCCGTCGGCCAGACCGAGCGCGATGCCGCCGAGCAGCACGTTGACCAGCGGCAGCTGGTCGGTGAGGCCGAGTGCCCCATGCACTTGGATCGCACGCAGTGCAATAGATTTCAGCACCTGCGAGGCCAGGATTTTGCAGGCCGCGATCTCGGCGCGCGCAGCGCGCTCGTCGCCGCTGTCGATCAGCCACGCGGCGTGCAGCACGGTGAGCCGAAACGGGATCAACTCGGTGTACGAGTCGGCGACGAACTCCTGCACCAGCTGCTTATCGGCCAGCGGACTGCCTTGGGTGAAGCGGCTTTTCGCGCGCCGGGACATCATCTCGACCGCGCGTTGCGCCATGCCGATCGAGCGCATCGCGTGGTGCAGCCGACCCCCGGCCAGTCGGGTCTGCAGGATCAGGAAACCCTGGCCGGGTTCGCCGAGCAACGCATCCGACGGCACCCGCACTCCGTCGTAGTGCACCAGTGAATGCCCCGGTTCATGCGGGTCCGCTCCGACCAGATGGTGGTTGGCCTCCAGCACCAGCCCGTCGGTGCCGGCGGGAATGAGGAAGGTCGACGCACCGGTGTGGACCGGGACGTCGGGATCGGTGATTGCGACGACGATGAAAAACGATGCGACGGAAGCGTTGGACGAGAAGTACTTTCGCCCGGTGATGACCCAATCGTCCCCGTCGCGGACGGCGCGGGTGGTGAACACCCGCGGGTCGGCGCCACCTTGCGGCTCGGTCATGGAGAAGCACGAGAAGATCTCCCCGGACAACAGGCCGGACAGATAGCGGTCCTTTTGCTCCTGCGTCCCGAAGCGGGCGATGATCTCCGCGTTGCCGGTGTCGGGCGCCTGCGTTCCGAACACAATTGGCGCCCAAGGGCTACGGCCCAGAATCTCATTGATCAACGTCAGCTTGACGGCGCCGAAGCCCTGCCCGCCCAATTCAGGACCCAGATGCGGTGCCCACAAGCCATTGTCGCGGACCTGCTGTTTGAGCGGATCGACGATGCGGCGCCGTTCGTCATTGAGCGGGAGGAACTCACACCCGGGAAACAGCACCTCGAGCGGTTCCACTTCCTCGCGGACGAACTCGCGGATCCAGTCCAGCTTCTTCTCGAACTCCGGTTCGGTGGAGAAGTCCCATGCCATTCGAATACTCCTTTACGGGATGCCGCCGTCGGACCGAAGGATCGAACCTGTGGTGAAACTCGACGCGTCGGAGGCTAAAAATAGTGCCGCGCCCACGATTTCGCGGGGATCGCCGGCGCGCTTCAAAGACAGGTGGGTGAAGTTATTGCCGTCACCAAGATCCCAAGCATTGCTCACGTCGGTCAGGTACGGGCCGGCCATCAATGTGTTGACCCGCACGGCAGGCCCGAACGCCTGCGCCAGCCCTTCGGTCATGGCGTTGAGGCCGGCCTTGGCCGCGGCATAGGGAATGATGCCGCCGTTGGGGCGGAGCGATCCGGTGGAGCTAACGTTGATGATCGAGCCGCTACCCGCGGCCACCATCCGCTCGCCCACCAATGCCGATAACCGGAAGGGCCCCTTGAGGTTGAGGTTGACCACCGCGTCGAACAACTTCTCGGTGACGTTGCTCAGCTTGTCGTAGAGCGGTGACATGCCTGCGTTGTTGATCAGCGTGTCGATCTTGCCGAAGCGCTCGTAGGTGGCCTCGACCAAGCCGTCGAGCTGGTCCCAGCGTCCCACGTGCACTTGGTAAGGCATTGCGGCGCGACCGGTTTCGGCCTCGATGTCCTTGGCGGTCGCCACACAGTTGTCCATGTTACGGCTGGCGATCACCACGTCTGCCCCGCAGTGCGCCGTGGCAAAAGCCATTTCGCGGCCCAGTCCGCGGCTGCCTCCGGTGATCAGGATCACCCGGTCGGTGAGATCGAAAAGCTGGTCGGCGTAACCCATTTCAGTGCCCCTTGGTGGGTAGGGCTCGGGCCAATTCGGCCGCCGTCGCGATCAACCGCGGGATCATCGCGCCGAACGCCTCCTGGATCTTGGGATCTACCTTGCCGGTTCGCACCCCGGCCGCGTACGTCTTCTCCAGCACGATGCCGAGTTTCCAGTTGGCCAGCACCAGGTAGTAGTCGATGTTCTCGGTGGAGAGGCCGCTGACCTTCTCGTAGTGCTCGAGTAGTTCGGTGCGGCTCGGCATGTCCTTCATGTCCAGATAGAACCCCTCGTCGCTGGGGTTTTCGCCGTCATAGCCCAGCAGCGCCCAGGCCAGATCCAGTAGCGGATCCCCGACCGTCGTCATCTCCCAGTCCACGATTGCGGCCAGCCGAGCCGGGCCACCATGGGCGAACATCACGTTGGCGAACTGGTAATCCCCGTGCATGATGCCGGGCTTGTACTGCGCGGGCCGGTTATCGCGCAGCCAGTTGGCGGCCTCGTCGAGGCCGGGAAGTTCGCGCACCTTGTACGCGTCGAGAAACTTCAGCCAACGGTCAACCTGTCGTTCGTGGAATCCGTCGGGACGCCCGAAGCCCTCCAGGCCCTGGCCGCGCCAATCCACCCGGCCCAGCTTGGCGGCGCCGTCGACAAGCTCGAACGCCAAGCCGCGACGCGCGTCTAGATCGGTGTCGAAGGGCGGCTGCCAGCCACCGTCCATCGGGCTCCATCCGTCGATCGCCTGCATCACGTAGAACGGCATGCCCAGCACCGTGCCGGTGTCGTCGGCCGCGATCAGCGCGGCGTGCGGCACGTCGGTGCCCGACAGCGCCCGCACCAGTCGGATCTCGCGTAACAGCCCGTCGATGCGGGCGGCATCGGCGCGCGCACCCGGCATCCGCAGCACCATGCGCTGGCCACCGCGCTCGACCAGATACAGCGTGTTCTGCGAGCCGCCCTTGAGCTGGTCCAGCGCGGGCCGTTCGCCGCTGCCGGGAGCATCCTTTTCGTCCAGCCACCGGCCCAGGACATCCGCGTCCAGTTGGGTCTCGTTGATAGTCGACATAGGGCGCACACCTCACTCTCCGTACGGAGAATAGCATTCTCCCCGCAATTGGGAAGAGCTGATTAAGTCGGCTTGTGGGCGCTGACCAGGAAGCCGGGCACCCGGAAGCAGCCTTCGTCGTCGGGTTCTAGGGAAGGCAGCGCATCGGCGTTCCCGTAGACCTGCGCCGGGCGGAGGTCATCGACTCGCCAGAGTTTCGCCACGGCCTCGTGCAGTTCGGATTCGGTGAAGCCGCGCGGCCCGCCTTCGCCCGGCAGCGCCCCGGCGGCGAACGCCAGGATGTGCAGCGCCGCCCCGGGCGCGGCGGCCCGAAAGATCGACCCCAGGTAGTCCTGGCGCTGCTCGGCGGGCAAGACATGCAGCAAGCCGCTATCCAGGATCGTGGCGAAGCGACCGTCATAGCCGCCGAAATTGGTCATGTCGGCCTGCCCGAAAGTCGCCGTCGTCAATCCCTGTTCGGCGGCCGCCGCGGCGGCGGCCTCGATCGCGGTCGGGCTGGCGTCCAGGCCGACGACGGTGAAGCCGCGCGCGGCCAGCGCCAGCGACAGGGCGGCATGGCCGCAGCCGGCGTCCAGGACATCGCTACGGATCGTGACTCGATCGATGAGAGCCGCCAGTTCGGGCTGCGGCCGGCCGATGCTCCACGGGGGCGGCGTCTCTTGCCGGTAGGCGGCGTCCCACTGGGCGCTCGGGTCGGTCATGGGTCCTCCTCGGATCGAGCCTAGAACCGACGCGTGCGAAAGTAACGGCATGCAAGTGCTCCTGATCCGGCATGCGCTGCCCCTGCGAAGCGAACACGGTGAGGGCTCCGACCCGGACCTGTCGGAGGAAGGGCTGGCGCAGATCGCCCGCCTGCCCGACGCGCTCGCGCGGTTTCCCATCTCCCGGGTGATGAGCAGTCCGCAGCGACGTGCGATCCAGACTGCCGAGCCGGTCGCGGCGGCGCATGAGCTGCCAGTCGAAATCGACGACCGCTTCGCCGAGTACGACCGCGACCTTCCGCATTACATCCCCATCGAGCAGATCCGCGACGAAAACCCGCAGGAGTGGGCGCGTATGGCCGAAGGGCGTCTGCCCAGCACGGTCGACGAGGACGCGTTTCGCACCCGCGTGCGGGCGGCGGTCGACGACCTGGTCGCCACGGCCGATCCGGAGGACACGGTCGCGGTGTTCAGCCACGGCGGGGTGATCAACATACTGCTGCACGAGATTCTGGGTACGGCCAGGCTGTTGTCGTTTCCCGTCGACTACGCATCGCTGACCCGGCTGCTTTACTCCCGGTCCGGTCAGGCGACAGTGGCGACGGTCAACGCAGTCGAACACGTGTGGGACCTGTTACCGCGCAATCAGCAGCGGTGGTAAACAAGTCCGGTGACTTCAACTGACCGACTCGAGGGGCTCGACCTGGGCGGGTTGGACCGGTATCTGCGTTCGCTGGGCATTGGGCGCGACGGGGAGTTGCGAGCGCAGTTCATCTCCGGTGGCCGCTCCAATCTGACCTTCCGGGTCTACGACGACAAGACCAACTGGCTTGTGCGACGGCCACCGCTGCATGGTTTGACGCCATCGGCGCACGACATGGCCCGCGAGTACCGGGTGGTCGCCGCGCTGCAGGACACGGCGGTTCCGGTGGCCCGCACCATCGCCCTGTGCGAGGACCATTCGGTGCTGGGCGCGCCCTTCCAGATCGTTGAATTCGTGGCGGGCCAAGTGGTGCGCCGGCGCGCGCAACTTGAAGCCTTCAACCACACCGTCATCGATCGCTGCGTTGACGCCTTGATCAGGGTCCTCGTCGACCTGCACAGCGTTGACCCGAACGCGGTGGGACTGGGCGATTTCGGCAAACCGAGCGGGTATCTCGAACGGCAGGTGCGCCGATGGGGTTCGCAATGGGACCTGGTGCGGCTGCCCGACGACCACCGCGACGCCGACGTGCAGCGCCTGCATTCCGGTCTGCGCCAATCCATTCCGCAGCAGAGTCGCACCTCGATCGTGCACGGCGACTACCGGATCGACAACACCATCCTGGACAATGACGACCCGACCCGCGTCCGTGCCGTCGTCGACTGGGAGCTCTCCACGCTGGGCGACCCGCTCAGCGACGCGGCCCTGATGTGCGTGTACCGCGATCCCGCGCTGGACCTGATCGTCAATGCCCAAGCCGCGTGGACCTCGCCGCTGCTGCCAACGGCCGACGAGCTGGCGGATCGCTACTCACTGGTTTCCGGGCTGCCGCTGGCGCACTGGGAGTTCTACATGGCGCTGGCCTACTTCAAGCTCGCGATCATCGCCGCCGGCATCGACTTCCGCAGGCGCATGGCGGAGCAGGCTCAGGGCACGGACGATGCGGCTGAGGGACCCGAGGTGGTCGCGCCGTTGATCTCGCGCGGACTGGCCGAGCTCGCGAAACTACCGGGCTGACGCCTCGGATGCCTTTAAAGCCGCCACGTGGCTCTTCTTGGCGGCTCGCCGCAGTTGAATGATCCGTGCGGTGCCGACGGTCACCGTGATCAGCCCGCCGCCAATCGCGGCCAGCAGCATCGCCACCCCCAGCGGCAGGCTCCAATGCCAGCCCAGGAAGGTGAACGACGAGCTCTCCATGTTCTGGGTGATGAAGATCAGCTGCAGGATCAGGATCAGAAAACCGGCGATCAACGACGTCCACAGGGCACCGGCGCGGGTGAACTTGGCCGCCGGATCCTTGGCCGGCGGACCTGCGGCCGGCATGGGCACAGTCGGGTTCTTCACGCTGGGTTTATCGGGCGTGGCAGAGGGATCGCTGCTCATGATCCCATCTTTGACCCATCTGGCTCAGAAATAAACCAACCCCGCGAGAAACCTGGTACTGCCTGAACCTTATGCAGCGGCGCCTCGTAGGTTCCGACGTTAGTGTCAATACCATGAGGAGGTCGGGGCGTATGCACGTCGCGACCGTCGCTGCGGGCGTCTGTGCTGCGGCGATGTGTCTGGTCGCGGCCTGCTCCAACCCCGATCCACTGGGCGCCGAGACCCGCAGCGTCAAATCCATCGTGGTCGGGTCGGGTGACTTTCCGGAATCCGAGATCATCGCCGAGATCTATGCACAAACATTGCAGGCCAATGGCTTTGACGTCGGACTCCGTCCGGGGATCGGCAGCCGCGAAACCTATGTACCAGCGCTCAAGGACCATTCAATCGACCTGGTGCCCGAGTACATCGGCAATTTGTTGCTGTACTTCGCGCCCAGCTCGAAGGCGACCATGCTGGACGCGGTCGAGCTGGAGCTGCGCCAGCGATTGCCCGCCGATCTCTCGATTCTGACCCCATCGGCGGCTTCTGACACCGACACGGTCACTGTCACCAGCGCGACGGCCAAAGATTGGGGTCTGACAACAATCGGCGACTTGGCAGCGCATTCGGCGGACGTGAGGTTCGCGGCGCCGTCAGACTTCCAATCCCGCCCGTCGGGGCTGCCGGGCCTCAAGCAGAAGTACGGGCTGACCATCAGTCCCGGCAACTTCGTGGCGATCGAGGATGCCGGCGGGGCGGTGACCGTGCGCGCACTGGTCGAGGGGAAGGTGCACGCTGCCGATATTTTCAGCACCTCGCCGGCCATCTCGCAGAATCACTTGGTGGTACTCGACGACCCGCAACATAACTTCCTGGCCGGTAATATTGTGCCGCTGGTGAATTCGCAGAAAAAGTCCGATCTGCTCATTAATGTGCTGGACGCCGTATCGGCCAAACTGACTTCTCCCGAGGTGGCCGCGCTTAACGCCGCGGTCGCTGGCAACGGAGGGATAGATCCCGCCCAGGCGGCACGGAACTGGGTGCGCGACAACGGCTTCGACCACCCAATCGGCCAATGATCGTCTTCGACAAAGTCACCAAGTTGTTCCACGGCGGCAGCACCGCGGTGGACAACCTGAGCATGGAGATTCACGACGGCGAGCTGACGGTCTTCGTCGGCTCCTCGGGCAGCGGCAAGACCACAGCGCTGCGAATGATCAACCGGATGATCGATCCGACCTCGGGAACCGTCACGGTCGACGGGAAAGACGTCTCGACCGTTGACCCGGTGAAGCTGCGGCTCGGGATCGGCTATGTCATCCAGCACGCGGGGCTGATGCCCCATCAACGCGTAATCGACAACATCGCAACCGTTCCCGTGCTGCGCGGCCAGCCGCGCCGCGCCGCCCGCAAAGCCGCCTACGAGGTGCTCGAACGGGTAGGACTGGACGCCAAGCTCGCCACCCGCTATCCCGCGCAGCTATCCGGCGGCGAACAACAACGCATCGGGGTGGCACGCGCGCTGGCCGCCGATCCGCCGATTCTGTTGATGGACGAGCCGTTTTCCGCTGTCGACCCGGTGGTCCGTAACGAGCTGCAGAACGAAATCCTCAACCTACAAAGCGAATTGCGTAAAACGATCGTGTTCGTCACGCACGACATCGACGAAGCGCTCAAGCTCGCCGACCGAGTCGCGGTGTTCGGGCGCGGCGGTGTGCTGGAGCAGTACGACAAACCGGCGCGGCTGCTGTCGCGCCCGGCTAATGCCTTCGTATCCAAGTTCATTGGCTTGGGCCGCGGCTATCGTTGGCTGCAGCTCATCGGGGCGTCCGGGCTTCCGCTGCACGACATTGACCGCATCTCGGTCGGGAGCCTTTCCGATGGCTCGCATGTTGGGGGCTGGACCCTGGTGGTCGACGACGACGTGCCATTGGGTTGGATCGACGTCGAGGCAGCGCGGCGGCATCGCGCCGGTACACCGCTGGCCGACACCATCACGGCCGTCGGTTCGCAGCTTCGACCGGGCGGTAACCTCAGCCAGGCCCTCGATGCGGCCCTGTCCTCGCCGTCGTCGGTGGGCGTCGCCGTTGGCCGCGACGGCAAAGTGATCGGCGGCATCCTGGCGGCCGATGTGCTGGCCGCCGTGGAAGCGCGCCGGAAGGGTTGACCGTGCACTATCTGCTGAGGCACCTCGACAGCGCCTGGGCGCTGACCGTGGTGCATCTGCGGCTGTCGCTGCTGCCGGTGCTGATCGGGCTGGCTATTGCGGTGCCGCTCGGCGTTGTGGTTCAGCGCGCGCCGATCGCGCGACGGCTGACGACGATCACGGCCAGTGTGGTGTTCACCCTTCCGTCGTTGGCACTGTTCGTGGTGTTGCCGCTGATCATCGGAACACGGGTGCTCGACGAGGCGAACGTCATCGTGGCGCTGACCGCCTACACCGTGGCGCTGCTGGTGCGCGCGGTGCTCGAGGCGCTCGACGCGGTGCCGGTTCAGGTGCGCGACGCCGCCATCGCGGTCGGATACCCGACATTCAAGCGGATGCTCAAAGTTGAGCTGCCGCTGTCGATTCCAGTGCTGGTCGCCGGGCTGCGGGTGGTCGTGGTAACCAACATCGCTATGGTCTCGGTGGGCTCGGTGATCGGCATCGGCGGTCTCGGGGCCTGGTTCACCGCCGGGTATCAGACCAATAAAAGCGATCAGATCGTTGCCGGCATCATCGTCGTGCTGGCGCTCGCGGCTGTCATGGACCTGCTGATCGTCTTGGCCGGCTGGCTGCTCACGCCGTGGGAACGCGCGGCCACCGGTAGGCCCGGTAGGCAGCGCCCGCTGGTGTCACCGATAGTGGGCGGGGCGCGATGAACTTCGTCGAAAAGGCCGTGTCGTACCTGTTGACCGCCGACAACTGGACCGGTCCCGTCGGGCTGACGGCGCGCACCATGGAGCACTTGGAATACACCGCGCTGGGGGTGGGGGCATCCGCGCTGATCGCCATCCCGATCGGGCTGATCATCGGGCACACCCGCCGCGGCACGCTGTTGGTGGTGGGCGCGGTCAACGTGCTGCGCGCGCTGCCGACATTAGGCGTGCTGTTGCTCGGGGTGCTGCTTTTCGGGTTGGGCATGGGACCGCCACTGGTTGCCTTGATGCTGTTGGGCGTCCCCTCGCTGCTGGCCGGCACGTATGCGGGTATCGCCAATGTCGATCCCGTCGTGGTCGACGCCGCCCGCGCGATGGGTATGACGGAGATCCAGGTGCTGATGCGCGTGGAGGTGCCCAACGCGATGCCCCTCATTTTGGGTGGCTTGCGCAACGCGACGCTGCAGGTGGTCGCCACCGCGACGGTGGCCGCCTATGCCAGCCTGGGCGGGTTGGGCCGTTATCTGATCGACGGGGTCAAGATGCGTGAATTCCAGCTGGCCCTGGTCGGGGCGTTCATGGTCGCAGCGCTGGCGCTGATCCTGGACGCACTGCTGGCGTCGGCGGTGTGGCTCTCGGTGCCGGGCACCGGTCGGCTGCACGTCGGTCGGGCCGTCAAAATGTGGTCAGGAGCACTTACCGACAAACCTGCCACGGTTAGTGCGCACGCTTTACGGTAGATGAGTGAACGCATCCTCTGATCCGACTCCGAGCGCCTGGCCGGCAATGTTGACTTGGCGTGCGCAGGACGTCTCGCGGATGGAATCGGTACGGGTGCAGCTGTCGGGTAATCGGATCAAAGCCAACGGCCGCATCGTGGCCGCCGCGACCGCAACCAACCCTGCGTTTGGTGCCTTCTATGAAGTGCAGACCGACGAAACCGGTGCCACCAAACGGTTCGGGCTGACGGTCACGCTGGCCGAGCGCGAACGTCAGCTGGCCATCGCGCGCGACGAGGAAAACATGTGGATGGTCACCGATCACCAGGGCGAAAGCCGGGCGTCCTACAACGGCGCTCTTGACGTCGACGTGGTGTTCAGCCCGTTCTTCAACGCGTTCCCAATCCGGCGCCTCAGCCTGCATCGACGGGCGGACTCGATCACCTTGCCGATGGTCTACGTGCACGTACCCGAGATGTCGGTCACGGCCGCCGAGGTGAGTTACACCAGCCAAGGACGTCCGGACGGGATCAAGTTGCGGTCCCCGGTCGCCGACACCACGGTGAGCGTCGACGCCGACGGATTCATCGTGGACTATCCAGGATTGGCAGAGCGGATCTGATCACTCCACCCGCTCGGCCCGCGGCAGCCAACTCCTCGCGCCAGTTCTCCGTGCCGATAACGACGCCGAAGATGTCGGAGCGCGGGAAGCTGTCGTAGCGCGTCCGCGCCGCGTGGCCCGCCTCGACGAGCTCGGCCACCGAGCCGTGGGAGGCAAGCGAGTCGCGAGCGCGACCGAGCAGTTCGATGGCCCGATCGACCGCGGGCACCAGTTGGCCGGAGTTGCTTTCACACATCGCGCGCACCAGATCAGGGGGGCTGCCGGCTACCCGGGTGGCGTCGCGGAAAGACCCTGCGGCCAGCGCGTAGGCCAGCGGCACTTCGCTGGCGCTGGCAGCGAGTGCCTCCGCGAGCAGGTGCGGCAGATGTGAGATGGCGGCCGCGGCGGCGTCGTGCTCGTCGGATTTGGCCGGCACCACCACCGCGCCGCAGTCCAGGGCCAACGTCATGACCATCGCGAACACGATCGGGTCCACCTGGTCGTCGACGCTGACCACCCACGGGGCCATGGTGAACAAACCGGCGTGCCCGGCCGCCCAACCCGAGTTTTCGGTGCCCGTCATCGGGTGGCCGCCGACGAATCGTTCCCGCAGACCGGCGGCGGTGACCGCATCCAGCACCGCGCCTTTCACGCTGGTGACGTCGGTCAGCGGACACCCTGGAGCCAACTCGCTGATGCGGGCGAGCATCGCCGGCACCGCCGGCATGGGCACCGCCAGCACGATCAACGCGCCGGTGTCGGCGGCGCGCTTCAGTGTGTCGGTGAGTTCAATCGTGGCGTCAAAGCCGTCGGCGACGGCGCCCTGGGCGCTTTCCACCGAGCGGTTGTAGCCGAACACTTCACGCCCGACCGCCGCGGCTGCCCGCATCAGCGAGCCGCCGATGAGTCCCAGCCCGAGCACGCACACCGGTGTCTTGAAAGCGGGGCCAGCCACAGTGCAAGGTTGGCACAGTTCCGGCGAATGGTGCTTTTAAATGCGTCGATCTGGTCATGGGGCCTGGTCAGCGACTACCGTAAGCGGCCATGGGAGCACAACGGGCCCCCGCCAAAGACCGCGCGGCCGACGTGCCGGACGGCTTTGGCGTTGCGGTCGTGCGCGAAGAGGGCAAATGGCGCTGCTCGGAGATGGCGGCCAAGTCGCTGACGAGCCTGAGCGCCGCCGAGACGGAACTGCGTGAACTGCGCAGCGCCGGCGCCGTCTTCGGCCTCCTGGACGTCGACGACGAATTCTTCGTCATCGTGCGCCCGGCGCCCTCGGGAACCCGGCTGTTCCTCTCGGACGCCACCGCCGCGCTGGACTACGACATCGCCGCCGAAGTGCTGGACAACCTGGACGCCGACATCGATCCCGAGGATCTGGAAGATGCGGATCCGTTCGAGGAGGGCGACCTGGGGTTGCTGTCCGATGTCGGGTTGTCCGAAGCGGTGCTCGGGGTGATCCTCGACGAAACCGACTTGTACGCCGACGAGCAACTGGGCCGCATCGCCCGGGAGATGGGCTTCGCCGAGCAGCTGTCGGCGGTGATCGACCGCCTCGGTCGGTGATCGCAAGCGCGGCCGTAGCGGGGCGCCACGAATGACGCAGCCGGGCGCAGCGGGTCGCCGCCATCGGGTCCGTCGGTGACAGACGAAGATCTGATCCGGGCCGCGCTGGCGGTTGCCGCGACGGCCGGTCCCCGCGACGTTCCCATCGGTGCGGTGGTCGTCGGCGCCGACGGCACCGAACTCGCCCGCGCGGTGAATGCCCGTGAGGCTCTTGGCGATCCGACCGCACACGCGGAAATCCTGGCGATGCGGGCGGCGGCCCAAGTGCTCGGCGATGGGTGGCGGCTGCAGGGAGCCACGTTGGCCGTCACCGTCGAACCCTGCACCATGTGTGCGGGCGCGCTGGTGCTGGCACGCGTCGAGCGGCTGGTGTTCGGCGCGTGGGAACCCAAGACGGGTGCGGTCGGCTCGCTGTGGGACGTGGTCCGCGATCGGCGCCTCAACCACCGCCCAGAGGTGCGTGGGGGAGTGCTCGCCCAAGAGTGCGCAGCGCCGCTGGAGGCCTTCTTCGCCCGTCAGCGATTGGGATGAGCGCCCGCCGGTTCTGTAAGCTGCTCGGCGGTGGCGTGTCCGAGCGGCCTAAGGAGCACGCCTCGAAAGCGTGTGACGGCTAACACCGTCCGAGGGTTCAAATCCCTCCGCCACCGCCATCGCTACCCGGCCTGTTTGCGCAGCTAGACCAGCAGTTTCACGGTCACCCGCACCCTGTAGCGCTTTCCTAGCTTTGGTTTGGTAGGGCTCAATCGTCCCTACTAACCAGTCCTTCCCCGGTCGCGCGCCCTGTCGCAAATCTTCTGGATCCGATATCGGTGCTAGTTCGACTGCTGGCTCGCCGGGTCGTTTTACAAAGACTCGTACCGGCTCGACTGCTGTCGGCGGCAACTCGGCGGTGATTGGTCCTCGCAGCCAACCGCGAAGCTGCTCTCGGGTGTAGCGGGGGCCAGCCTCGGTGACGGCGACCTAGGCGTCAGGCGACTCGGTTAGGGGCAAGAGCAGCACGGCTGGAGAGACGTCTAATGCCAACGCGAGTGCGATCAGGTCGTCAACATCGATGCGACGCTTGCCGTCCCTAATACGGGTCAGCCCTAACGGCGGGATGGGTCGTCCTAGTTCTTCTGGCCGCCTGCTCAGCTCCGCGTAGGACATGCGGCCGTACCTCAGCAGTCTGTCGATGTTCTGGGCGACGGTTAGACCAACGGGCCCGGTTCTATCCCCTTCTTCCAGGCATATGACCACAATCTCACAACAAAATTTTGTTGTCACCGATCATGTTGACGGCGCGTTGCTCAGGCTGGCGTAGGCTCGTGAAGACGCGGCGCCAAATCACAATCAGCACGAGGCAGCCGCGGTTGGGCTTTCGACGCCTAGTGGTGGTCTCAAAATAATAGGCTTGTTTTGCGATAGACTTCGTGGGTGATGACACCAGCGGCTGCTTTGGTCATGCGGACGGTCAACGAGAAGCGTTGCAGGCCTTGTCGCGGTCGCAGACGCGCGCATCGGCAGGTTCAGCGGGCCAAGGCGCTGTTGTTGGCGGCCGATGGTGTGGCGAACCTGAGGATCGCCGCGCAGGTAGGGGTGAAGCGGGCGACGGTTCGGGCGTGGCGGGCCCGGTTCGCGGAGGAGGGCTTGGCGAAGCTGGGGAAGGTCTGGGCTGGGCGTGGCCGGAAGTCCACGATCCCGCAGGAGAAGATCGAGAGATCGTGTACCTGACAAGGCATTCCACACCGGAGGGCCAGACCCACTGGTCGTGCGGACGATGGCGGCGAAGGCGGGGGTGTCGGCGGCGACCGTGCAGCGGGTGTGGGCGGCGCGCGGGTTTGAAACCGCACCTGGTCGAGACATTCAAGCTGTCCAACGACCCGAAGTTCGAGGAGAAACTGATCGACGTGGTCGGTCTGTACCTCAGTCCTCCCGAGAAGGCGATCGTGCTGTGCATGGACGAGAAGTCCTCGGTGCAAGCGCTGGACCGGAGGCAGCCGTCGCTGCCCATGAAGCCGGGGCGGGCGCAGACGATGACCCACGATTACAAGCGCAACGGCACTGCCACGTTGTTCGCGGCGCTGGACGTGCTGACCGGCAAAGTTATCGGGCAATGCCTGCCCCGGCACCGCCATACCGAGTTTGTGAAGTTCCTGCGCACGATCGACCGCGAGGTCCCCGAAGAACTTGCCGTGCACCTGATCTGCGACAACTACGCCACCCACAAGCACCAAAGCGTGCGGGCCTGGCTCGACAAACATCCCCGATTCGAACTGCATTCACCCCGACCTCCTCGTCGTGGCTCAACCTGGTCGAACGCTGGTTTCGGGAACTGACCGACAAGGCGCTGCGCCGCGGCGTGTCGACTTCGTACCCGACCTCATCGCCAAGATCGAGGACTACCTCGCCGCGCACAACAACGACCCAAACCATTTGTATGGACCGCCACCGCCGACGACATCCTCGCCAAGGTCGCCCGCGGACGCGTCGCGCTCCAAGCGGTCAACAATGACGAGACACACCACTAGTTCTTCTGGCCGCCTGCTCAGCTCCGCGTAGGACATGCGGCCGTACCTCAGCAGTCTGTCGATGTTCTGGGCGACGGTTAGACCAACGGGCCCGGTTCTATCCCCTTCTTCCAGGCATATGACCACAATCTCACAACAAAATTTTGTTGTCACCGATCATGTTGACGGCGCGTTGCTCAGGCTGGCGTAGGCTCGTGAAGACGCGGCGCCAAATCACAATCAGCACGAGGCAGCCGCGGTTGGGCTTTCGACGCGACTACAGTTGCACTGCAACGTATTTCGATTGAATATTTTTCAACTTCATTGCGGCGATTTACGGGCCGTACAAAAGACGCCTGCCGAACATGATCGCTCGCCTGTCGGCATCAGAGAGATCGGGATGCCAAATATCGAAGATGAGTACCAACCGTGTTCCGGTACCTTCGTGCCAAATTTCATGTTCAAACGAATCATCGAAGATGATCACTTTGTTTTCAATCCAAGTTCGGGTCTCTCGCCCCACTCGAATGGAACACCCGGGAGGAACCTGCAATCCGAGGTGGCACCGCAGTCGAGCGTTGTTCGGGCCACAATGCGCCGCGAGATGTGTCCCGCCAGTAACGGCGGCACAAGAAACCAGCCCTGCGGTGTCAACACCTGGTATCCGGGCTACGGCGGCCGTGGTGACCGGCGCCAAAGCCCATGCATCCTCGTTTCGGGCGCCTTCGACATAAAGGCGATGGGACGTCCATGATCCTGTCTCCGCTATCCAGCGATCGCGCGGGTTATAGACTTCCGCGAAGACGTTACGCGCGAAGAGATCCGACATCTCGGCCGCAATTCTTGGTGCTTCCGCCTCAAGCGCGGGTACCCAATCGAATTGCGATGGATCGTGCCAGGCGCGGGCGTCCAGTCCGGGGTAGAACGTCAAGGGCTGTTGAAGCGGATCGGGTGGCTTTACTGGCAGATTACATCCGGTCCGTAAACCGGCTTGGACGAGTGCCGCCGCACGGATTTCATCGTCATTCGACGAAAAGTGTTGTCGTACTTGTGCACTGATAAATTCAATTCGATCCTGCCCGGAATCAACCGTTTGCTCGGACATGTCGACTCCTATTAAGTCGGGCCAAAGCTCAGGCCCATCACAGCGGGCGCCGCAACGCCAGGTTACTCTATATGTCGTAGGCGCAGGTGCTGGCATTATCGTCGCCAACCCCGCACCGCTGTCGATACATTCGGAACGCCTGTGTCTATGGCCCGCTCACATGCCGAGTTGCTGGCTACACAGGTAGTAGTACAAGCCCTGGCGCGCCATCAACTCGTCATGTGTGCCACGCTCGACGAGTCGGCCATTCTCGAGCACCAGGATCACATCGGCGTCGCGCACCGTACTGAGCCGATGTGCGATCACAAACGAGGTGCGTCCCCGCGAGCAGCTGATCGAGATTCTGTTGGACCGCCCGTTCTGATTCGGTGTCGAGCGCGCTGGTGGCTTCGTCGAAGACCAGCACCGGGGGACGGTGATAGACCGCCCGCGCGATCGCGATCCGTTGACGCTGTCCGCCGGACAGCAAAAGGCCGGATTCGCCGATGCGGGTTTTGTAACCCAATGGCAGGCGCTCGATGAATGCCGCGGCATTGGCCGCGCGCGCCGCCCACACCACCCGCTCGGGATCAGGCTGCTCGGTGCCAAAAGCGATGTTTTCCGCGATCGTCGCGTCGAACATGTGATTCTCTTGCAGCACGACGCCGATCTGGCGACGCAGATCGCGCAGGTTCAGGCTGGTCAACTCCTGACCGTCGTAGAGGATTGTTCCCCCGGTCGGTTCGAGCAGTCCGCACAGGCACTTGACGAGTGTGGTTTTGCCCGACCCACTCCGGCCGACGATGCCAACCCTGGAGCCGGGCCGCACCTCCAAGTCGATCGCGTCGAGCACTCTTGTTTGAGCCGGCCCGGGATACTGGAAACTCAAGTCCTGGAACTGAATATGGCCCGAAACGTATTTCACTGGCGCCAAAGCCGAATGATCCGCACCCTGCTCGGGCGTCCGCTCGAGCACATCGTTGAGGCGACCGAGTAGAACCACCATCTGCTGCAGCATGTCCCACGACAAAACGACCGTCACCAGGGGTTGATTGCTGAGCAGCACCAAAGCGTTGAAGGAGATCAACCCTCCGACGGTGAGGTGTTGGTGTAATACCTGCAGTGCGCCGAGCCACAAAAAAAGAGCCAGCGACAAAAAAGAGATCAGCTGGACTGCGCCGTTGTACAGCATGAGCACGACATCGGCCCGGTAGATCTTGTCGGAAAGATCGTCGAACTCGTTGAGCATTGTCCGGCGCAGCGATTCCTCGGCACCCATGGCCTTTACGGTCTCGATACCCCTGATCGAGTCGATTTGCCGGGACTGGTATCTGCTCCAGCATTCCTCGAGGCCTTCGTAAGCCGGCAGCAGGCGAGTCTGCGCATACCACATTAATATTCCGTACAGCGGAAGGGCGCTGAGGAGGTACACAAGCGTCAGACGCCAACTGAATGCGAACATGACGGCGACCGCGACCACAACCTGGGTGATGGCGGAGAGGCACCCTACGGCCCGGTTGATCGAGATCTCGCGCACCAACTGCAAGCCGCTGAGCCGCCGCCCGATGTCGCCGATGCGCCGGGCCCGGAAGTAGGCCATCGGCAGTGCGAGCAGCACCTGGGAAAGGGTGTTCAGCGAATCCCGGTCCACACGCACCGCGATGCGGCTGATCAACAGCCTCTGAACGATCGTGACCACGACCGATAAGAACAGCGCGCCGAACATGGCCAGCACCAGCCCGCTGAGCAGCCCGATGTCGTGTAGGTGGATCACCTTGTCGACGATGACCTTGCTCAACACCGGGATGAGCATCGAGCCGGCGGCCGATAGGAACGCCAGCGCTAACCCCACGAGCAGCGTGCGCCGGTAGGGCCTGAAGAATCGGATATACCAGCTGACCGGCGAATGCTGCTCGGGGACCTCCATCAGGGCTTCGGTGGGCGCGATCAAGGCCGCGTAGCCCGACCAATTCGCCTCTAGTTCGGCTCGCTCCAACCGGCGACGGCCGCGCGCCGGGTCCACCACCCACGCGTGCCGCCCATCGATGTGAAAGAGGACGACCCAGTTGTTATTCGTCAAATGCATCATCGCCGGCAGCGGCATCGAGTCCAGTCGATCCTCGGATACCTTTGCCGCGGACACCTTGAACCCGAGTGCCTCCGCACCTTGGCTGATGCCCGACAGGCTGGTGCCGTCGACTGAGGTGTGAACAACCTCCCGCACGTGCGCCAACGACACCTTGCGGCCGTAGTACCTGCAGATCATCGCCAGAGACGTGGCACCGGCCTCGGTGGAATCGTTCTGCAGAATCACAGGAAAGCGGCGAATACGTTTGCGGTGCCGGACGAAGTCGTCGAACTGCTCGATTTCGCTGTCGCCCGCCGCCCACGATGGATCCGCGGTCTCAGCGGCACGTGTCTGCTCTTCGCTCAGGAAATCGGGTCCAGCGGCATCCGCCGGCAGCAACTCCTCAGCGAAATCAGGCGGGACGTGTGCGAAGCGGCGGTAGTCGTAGGCAGAGACACGCTGCTCGACGCCTTCTCGAAACTTGGGGAATTTGGCAGCGAGCTCGGCGAACACATCCGGCTCCAGCGCCCACAACTCGCAATCGGTGACCGCCTCGACGCTGGCGGTGCGAGCCGTGCCGTGCAGCAGCGACACCTCGCCGAAGAAATCTCCAGGGCGTAGATCCGGTGGCTGTTCGCGGGTGCAGTCGTCATCGGTATGAGCGCGCAGCCGGCCGTGGCGGATGATGTACATCGGGCCGGCCGGCTCGCCCTGGCGGATTATCAGCTCGCCGGCGCTGACCGCTTTGGGGACCAGCCCGCCCAGCAGCACTCGCATTCCGTCGGGGGGAAGGTCATCGAATGCGGTGTATCGGCAGAGGAAATCGCGCAACTCGCGGCGCCGCACGTCAAGTTGAACGTAGCGGCCCACCTCTGGCTCGGTATGGACCAAGGCCTGGAATTTCTCACGGTCCAGCCGCAGCGCCTGCAGCGGGCTGGTGGCACGCACCGTGGCCGTACGGTGACGGTCGGGATCCAGGAGCGATCGTTCGCCGAACATGTCGCCAGAGCACAGAACGTTGAGCGGTAAATCTTTGCCGTGCTCACCGGTCTTGATCACCTGCGCGGTTCCGGACTGAATGACGAACATTGCGTCCGCGCGATCGCCTTCGGCGACGATCACCTCGCCGAAGCCGAAGCTCACTGGTGTAAACGACGGCTCCACCAGTTGGCGAACATCTGCAGGCATCAATTCCAGCAATGGGACCCGTCGCAGGTTCGGCGGGGCGGTTGGCGTGAGCGGGCGATCAGAGACGGCCATAGCGGTTCATGTGCGCGTCGGCCCCGGCGGGCGGCGTGCCCGCTATCTCGTCGCGGAGATGCACCATGACCTCCCAAGTCCGTGTCCGCGCGTACTCGGCAACTTCCTCGCCGCCATATTTACGAATTTGTCAACGATCAGCAACCGATGGTGACCTCTTCGGCGATCAGCACATTGTGCCAGCTGCGCAATTTCTCGGCGGTCGCTTGGAGAAATATTTCACATCTCCGACATTTCTCGTAGCGCCCGCCTCTCGGCAAACGTGAGGGTACACTGAGCGCGACCATTGGCACCGTTCAACGGATCGCCGCGACCTCAGACCGTCAACACCAGTAACAGGTGTTCCGCTCGGGAGGGAATGCGCAGGGTGACTGAGATGTGGGCGGTGGTCAAGCAAGGGCCCTCCGTCCAGAGGCGTCGGGTGCCGATCCCCGAGCCGCGGCCGGGAGAGCTACTCATCCGGGTCGCAGTGGCGGGTGTATGCCGCACCGATGTCTACGTCGCTCAGGGAAGGATGTCGTCTGCCGACCCTCTGATTCTCGGGCACGAGTTGGCAGGCGTCGTCGCTGAGGCCGGGCGGGGCGACCATGGGTTTGCCGCAGGAGACCGGGTTGCCGTGATGCCGGCGATCCCCTGCGGGAGGTGTCTGCGATGCACCAGTGGCATGCCAGACTGCTGCCCGCACCACGAATTTCTCGGAGTTGGCCGGCATGGAGCCTTTGCGGAGTTCATGGCGGTGCCGGCTCAGGTGGTGCATCATCTGCCCGAGACGCTGTCCTTCATGGAAGGTGCCTATACCGAACCGGTATGTGCCTCACTTGCAGTGCTGAAAGCCCAGATTCGGCCGGGAGATCGCGGCTTGGTGTTTGGAGACAACCGGATTGCGGAGCTGACTCGGCGAGTGCTTTCGGCGACCGGATTTCCCACGATCGAGACGTACCGAATGGATCCATTGGCACCGCTGGAAAGCGATGCCTACGACTTCGTCATCGAAACCGAACCCATCCCGCAGGCCTTCGACGACATCATTCGTGTCCTGCGTCCCGGAGGTCGGATCATTCTCAAGAGTCGGCCGCCCGCCCCCGTGGCGATCGACCTTGCGGCGGCCGTGCGCAAGGAGGTGATATTCGAAGCGGTGTCCTACGCGACCTTCGCCGAATCGTTCGATTTCCTGACTCGCCACGACGTCGCCGACCTCTTCGGGGAGGTTCACCCATTAGAGGACTTCGCCACCGTGCTCGCCGCTGACGACGTTGGCGAGGACCTCAAGAGATTTCTGGCTCCCGATCCCGTCGATGCCGAGTGGACGCCGCTGCGACTTGGGAGGCGGCGGCGGTATCAACGCCATCGCCCTACTCGGGGTGAGCCGAGTTTCATCTGATTCGCCTGCGGCACAGAGGATCTCGCCTACTATGCCTTTGTCACCTGGTCTTCGGTCTGACTACGAAAACCGCTGAGCATCGCCTGAAATTTATTCATCACGTGCTTAGGAGTCTGGACTTGGCATGAATATCTTGGGAATTAGCGGCGTTGAGAATTCGATGCCGTTCAAGCGAAAACATTGGCCCTCGCTCGACGAACGTGAGTATCGGATCTCCCAGGGCCACGATGCCGCGGCCGCCCTGGTAATCGAAGGCCGGGTCATCGCCGCCGCGGCAGAAGAGCGGTTCAATCGGGAGAAGCACAGCGCGCGGTTCCCTCTCCACGCAATAGAGTACTGCCTCTCGGAGGCCGGCCTCGCGCTCGAGGATGTCGACGAGTTGGCGCACGGCTTCGACTACGAACCCTTCCAACAACTCTTCTCGCTCGACCCGGACGCCGCGGAGCTGTACCGCGAAGTGTATTCCCGCGAAGCGCTTCTGCGTCTCGCCGAGCGAGACCTACCGGGCTTTCCTGCCGACCGCGTCCATCACGTCGGCCATCACCTGGCGCATGCGGCGAGTGCTTACTTCACGTCCGGGTTCGATGAATGCTTGGTCGTCGTCAGCGACGGAATGGGTGAGGTCGTCAGCGCGACCGTCTATCGAGCGAGCGGGAGACGGCTGGAGAAGCTTCACGAGATTTCGGCGGCTCATTCGATCGGGATCCTCTATTCACTCGTGACGCTCCACCTCGGCTTCAATTTTGGTGCTGACGAATACAAAGTCATGGGCCTGGCACCTTATGGCGATCCGGAACGGTTCCAAGCATTCTTCGAACAGGCAATTGACCTTCGCCCGAACGGCTCCGTCCGCATCCCCCCGCTCGCGCTCAACCGGACACGCGAAGAGCGGGAGAATCACCTGGCCACTCGTCGTCATCTTACCGAGCATTTGGGTCCGCCGCGCATGCCGGACGACCCGATTACCGACGACCATCGGGACGTCGCGGCAGGGTTACAGGCCGGTCTCGACCGGGCTATGGAACATCTCTGCGGCCACTTCGGCCGCCAGACCGGATTGCGCAAGCTGGCGATGGCCGGTGGTGTCGCACTCAACTGCACGTCCAACGGAAAACTGCTGCGGTCCGGCCTCTTCGACGACATCTACATTCAGCCCGCGGCGGGCGACGACGGGTCTGCCCTCGGGGCGGCCCTTTATCGGACCTCGCTTCACGAAGGGGATCTGCCGAATCGACGGCTTCCGGTCCCGTTTCTCGGTCCCGCCCCTACCCTCAACGCCATCGAATCGGCGATCTCGGAGATGGGAGATCGGATCGAGGTGAACCGATTCGATGGACTGGAGCCGGCATGCGAACGGGCTGCTGAGTTAATCCGAGAAGGTCGCGTTCTCGCGTGGTACCGGGGTCGGATGGAGTTCGGCCCGCGTGCTCTCGGACATCGCAGCATCCTGGCGGATCCTGGACACCCAGCGATGCGCGACCGTATCAACTCGATGGTCAAGATGCGAGAAGCCTTTCGGCCGTTCGCTCCAGCGGTGACGATCGAGCAAGTGCATCGCTGGTTCGACGTCCCACCGATGACAGAACTCGCGTACATGATCATCACCGCGGACGTCCGAGAAGAGCATCGCGCTCACCTCCCGGCCGTCACACACGTAAACGGTTCGGCTCGCGTACAGACTGTCAGCAACAACGACAACGCCTCGTTCCACACCCTGCTCCGCGCCGTCGGCAGGGCCACGGGTCGAGAAATGGTCCTCAATACGAGCTTCAACATCAAGGGCCAACCGATCGTGAATACCCCTGGAGAGGCCATGGAGACCTTTCTCGGTACCGGAATCGAGTATTTGTTCCTGGAGAACACCCTGGTTAGCCGCGCCAGGTAGGCACCTCGCATGACGGCGCGACGACGGGCTGCCGCACCACCAGTTACATCAACATCACATATGGGTGACTCCGGGTGCATGACAACGTGCATTCAGGCTCGGGACGTTCCTAAATCTGATAATAAGTAACTCATTGCGGGTGGGCTGGACGCAATTACCGGCTGATGACCGACAACTAATCGGGAGAGGCCCCTTGAGCAGCAATCCTTTCGATGACCAGAACGGGAGCTTTTTCGTACTCGTCAATGACGAGGAACAGCACAGGTTGTGGCCGACGTTCGCCGGCGCCCCAAACGGCTGGAACGTGGTCTGTGGCGAGGCTGGCGGACAGGCGTGCCTGGACTTCATCGACCAGAATTGGACCGTTATACGGCCGAGGAGCCTGCGCGACAGACTCGTGCTAACCAGCGCGCAGAGCTATGTATCCGGATGACAGGCGCCTCCTTTTGACGGAAAAGCGGCTGAGTGGTTGGGGTAATCGGGCGGTGCTGGCTTCGCCGCCGGTGGTGGGGTCGGTTCCGGAGTTGTGGGCGGCGCAGGTAGCTCGCACGCCGGATGCGGTGGCGGTGAGTTGTGCGGGACGGTCGATGAGTTACCGCGAGGTGGAGCGGGCGGCCAACCGGTTGGCCCATCTGCTGGTTTCTTCTGGGGTCGGCCCGGGTGTGTGTGTGGCACTGCTGTTTTCGCGTTGCACTGAGGCGATCGTTGCGATTTTGGCGGTACTTAAAGCGGGGGCGGCTTATCTGCCGATCGACCCGGCAGTGCCCGCAGCCCGGCTGGCGTTCGTGGTTGACGATGCCGCGCCGATTGCCGCGATCACCACAACCGGGCTGGCCGAACGCTTCGACGGATGTGCGCTGGCAGTCATCGATGTCAACGACCCCGCTAGCGACCGCCAACCCGACACCGCACCCCCAGCGCCGGCCCCCGACGATATCGCCCACATCGTCTACACCTCGGGAACCACCGGCATCCCCAAAGGGGTAGCGGTCACCCACCGCAATATCACCCAGCTGTTCGATTCACTCGACGCCGGCTTCTCGTTGAGCGGACAGGTGTGGACCCAGTGTCATTCCTATGCTTTCGACTACTCGGTCTGGGAAATCTGGGGCGCGCTGCTACACGGTGGGCGGCTGGTGGTGGTGCCCGAAGCGGTGGCCACGTCACCACCAGACTTGCACGCTCTGCTCGTCGCCGAACAAATCAGCGTGTTAAGCCAAACCCCTTCTGCGCTAGGGACTTTGACACCGCGGGGGTTGGCTTTGACGGCGCTGGTAGTCGCCGCTGAACCCTGCCCGGCCGAACTGGTGGATCGATGGGCGCCAGGTCAGGTGATGGTCAACGGCTACGGTCCCACCGAAACCACCGTCTACGCCTCGATCAGCGCGCCACTCACCGCCGGCTCAGGGGCTCCGCCGATCGGTTCCCCCGTCCCGCACGCAGCTTTGTTCGTACTCGTTGAAGGCATGCGCCCGGCACCACCGGGAGTGGTCGGTGAACTCTACGTCGCCGGCGCCGGTGTGGGCGTGGGCTATTGGCGGCGGCCCGGGCTGACCGGGTCACGGTTTGTGGCCTGCCCCTTCGGGCCACCCGGAACCCGGATGTATCGCACCGGGGACCTGGTGCGCTGGGACACCGAGGGACAACTTCGCTACATCGGACGCGCCGATGAACAAGTCAAAATCCGCGGCTACCGCATCGAACTCGGCGAAATACGCACAGCACTCGCCGCACTGGACGGAGTCCACCAGGCGGTCGTCCTCGTCCGCGAAGACCACCCCGGTGACAAACGCCTCGTGGGATACCTCACCGGAACAGCTAACCCCACGATTGCGCGCACCACACTGTCCCACCAGCTACCGCCCTACATGGTCCCCGCCGCGATAGTGGCACTCGACGTACTGCCCCTGACCGCCAACGGCAAACTCGACACCCACGCTCTCCCAGTACCCGAATACCCAAGCAGCCACCAGTACCGCGCTCCCACCAACCCCACCGAAGAAATCCTCGCCAGCATCTACGCCCAAGTACTCGGACTCCACCGCGTCGGAACCAACGACTCATTCTTCGACCTCGGCGGCGATTCGCTGCAGGCCATGCGGGTCATCGACGCGGCGCAGGAATCACTCGATGTGCACCTCACCATCCGCCACCTGTTTGATGCACCGGCGATTCGCCAGTTGGCGCAGCACGTCGGTGAGGTCGGCGGCCGACGGGTGCCGTTGGCGCCCGTTGCGCGTCCCGGCGTGGTTCCGCTGTCGTTTGCTCAGCGCCGGTTGTGGTTCCTGCGCCAACTGCAGGGACCCTCACCGGTGTACAACACGCCGATCGCTTTTTGGATCAGCGGCGCGCTGGAGGTCGATGCGCTGGGCGCAGCCCTCGACGATGTCATTGCCCGCCACGAGTCGCTGCGCACTGTATTTCGCGACAGCGGCGGCGTGCCGATGCAGGAGGTGTTGTCGGCGAAAATCGGGATGTGGCGGCGCGGAGGCCCTGCGGTGGTCTCGGTGCTGGAGCAGGATCTGGCCAGTGAGTTGGCTGCGCTGGCGAGGCATCGGTTTGATCTGTCGGCGGAGGTCCCGATACATGCGCAGATCTTTTCGGTGCGGCCCGAGCAGTATGTGGTAGGAATTGTGTTGCACCACATCGCTGTTGACGGGTGGTCGCTGACGCCGTTGCTTCGTGATTTGAGCACGGCCTATGGTGCGCGGCGGGTGGGGCGGGATCCGCAGTGGTCGCCGTTGGCGGTGCAGTATGTCGATTACACGCTATGGCAGCGCGAACAGGTTGGTGACCTCGCCGATAGCCACAGCATCATCGCGACACAGCTGGCCTTTTGGGAGCGGGCTCTGGCCGGGCTGCCGGAACGGCTTGCGCTTCCGGTGGATCGGCCTTATCCGTTGGTTGCCGACTATCGCGGTGCTTTGGTGTCGGTGGCATGGCCGGGGGAGTTGCAGCAGCGGGTGGGCGAGGTGGCCCGGGAGTACAACGCGACCAGTTTTATGGTGTTGCAGGCGGCGTTGGCGGTGGTGTTGGCTAAGATCAGCGCCAGTACCGATGTGGTGGTGGGGTTTTCGATCGCGGGCCGTCGTGATCCCGCGCTCGATGACCTGATCGGATTTTTCGCCAACACGTTGGTGTTGCGGGCCGATGTGGCCGGGGATCCCACGGTCGCCGAGCTGTTGACCCAGGTGCAACAGCACAGCCTGGCCGCCTACGAGCACCAAGATGTGCCCTTCGAGGTGCTCGTTGAGCGGCTCAACCCGACCCGATCGCTGACCCATCAGCCACTGGTCCAGGTCATGTTCACTTGGGCGAACTTCCCGGGGCAGAACGGCAATCCCGGCACCGGGCTGGCCCTGGGTGACCTACATGTCATACCGGTACCGGTGGACACCGGCACCGCACGGATGGATTTGCTGTTGATCCTGGGCGAGCGTTGGACGGAGGGTGGGGAGCCTGCCGGGATCGGCGGGCTGGTGGAATTTCGTACCGATGTGTTCGATGCGGCCAGCATCGAAACGCTCATTGAGCGCTGGCGGCAGGTGTTGGTGGCAATGACCGACGATCCGTTGCGGCGGCTGTCATCGCTCGATGTGCTCGATGAGGCCGAACACACCCGACTCAGCCAGTGGGGCAATCAGGCGGTGTTAACCCGCCCCACGAGCATGCGGGCGTCGATCCCCGTGTTGTTCACCGCACAGGTGGCGCGCACCCCGCAGGCCCCCGCGCTGACCTTTGCCGACCACATCATGACCTACCGCGAACTCGAAACCGCCGCGAACCGGTTGGCCCACCTGCTCACATCACAGGGGGTCGGCCGGGGTACATGTGTGGCGCTGCTGGTATCGCGTTCGGCCGAGGCGATCGTGGCGATCCTGGCGGTGCTGAAAACCGGGGCGGCCTATCTGCCCCTCGATCCGAGCCTGCCCAGCACCCGCATCGAGTTCATGATCGCTGATGCCGCACCGATCGCCGCAATCACCAGCACTGATCTAGCCAACTGCCTCGAGGGGTTCGACCTGCCGATCATCTACGTCGACGACCCCACCGCCCACACCCAACCGGATACCCCACCACCGCCACCGGCAGCCGACGACATCGCCTACTTCATCTACACCTCGGGCACCACCGGTGCCCCCAAAGGCGTTGCCATCAGCCACCACAACGTCACCGAGCTGCTGCAATTTTTAGCGACCGACCTGCCGCGTAGCTCGGTGTGGTCACAGTGGCATTCCTATGCCTTCGACGTCTCGGTCTGGGAGATCTTCGGAGCACTGCTCAGCGGTGGGCGGCTGGTCGTCATCCCCGACTCGGTGGTGCGCTCACCCCACGACCTGCACGCGCAACTGATCGCCGAACATGTCACCGTGTTAAGCCAAACCGCCTCAGCCTTTTACGCGCTACTGCCTGAGCTGGCCCACCAGTCCAGCCTGCACACCGTGATACTGGCCGGCGAAGCCCTTGAACCCCAACGGCTTCAGGCCTGGCTGCACACCCACCCCAACCCACCGCGGGTGATCAACATGTACGGCACCACCGAAACCACCGTGCACGCCTCCTTCCGCGAAATCGCCGACCACGACACCCACAGCCCCGCCAGCCCCATCGGAGTACCGCTGGCTCACCTCAGCTTTGCTGTCCTCGACACCTGGCTGCACCCCGTACCCGTCGGGGTCATCGGCGAGCTGTACATCGCCGGCACCGGCCTGGCCTACGGCTACTGGCGACGAACCGCGCTGACCGCAACACGATTCGTCGCCTGCCCCCACGGACAATCCGGCGCCCGCATGTATCGCACCGGAGACCTGGTGCGCTGGCGCCCCGACGGACAACTCGACTACCTTGGCCGCACCGACGACCAAGTCAAAATCCGCGGCTACCGCATCGAACTCGGCGAAATATGCACCGCACTCACCGCCCATCCCGCGGTGTCGGAGGCGGTGGTCATCGCGCACGACGCCACCGCTGCGACCAATGCTGTTGAGGGCGTTGGCGACAAGCTGTTGGCCGGCTATGTGGTGCTGGATCAGGAGGCGATGCTGGTCCGGGAGGCGGAGCGGGAAACGCAGCTGGTGAAGCAATGGCAGGGCGTGTATGACGACCTGTATTCCGAGGTGATGGTTGCCGCTGACGCGCCGGCGGTGTTGGGGGAGGATTTCGCAGGCTGGAACAGCAGATATACCGGCGCACCGATCCCGGCAGAACAGATGCAGGAGTGGCGGACCGCCGCCGTGGATCGGATTCAGGTCCTGCGTCCGACTCGGGTGTTGGAGATCGGGGTGGGGTCGGGCCTGTTGCTTGCGCCATTGGCGCCGACATGCGCCGAGTACTGGGGCACGGACTTCTCCGCACCCACCATCAAGACCCTGCGAGCGGGGGTGGCTTCGCAGCCTTGGGGTGAGCGGGTGCGACTGCGGACGCAGCCGGCGCACATCGCGGATGGGCTACCCGAGGGCCATTTCGATGTGGTGGTGCTCAACTCGGTGATCCAGTACTTCCCGAGCGTGGGGTATCTGCTCGACGTGCTGGAAGTGGCTACCCGCATGCTGGTGCCGGGCGGGGCGGTGTTTGTCGGCGATGTACGCAACCTGTCGCTGTTGGCGGCGTTCGCCACCGGAGTGCTGTGCACGGAGTCCGCCGCGGTCGAAGACACCGCCGCGGCGGCACGGGATCGGCTCCGCCGGGAAATGCTTGCCGAACAGGAGCTGCTTGTGGCGCCGGAGTTCTTTACCGCCTTGCCACGCCGCCTTACCGAGGTCGTCGCGGTGGACATCCAGCTCAAAAGGATGCGCGCGGTCAACGAGCTCAGCGGTTACCGCTACGACGTGGTGCTACGTAAGGCGCCGATACCGGTGCGGTCGCTGGCAGACCTCCCCTCCGAGCCGTGGCAGCGGTTCGCGAGCTTGGCCGCGTTGAGTGAGTATCTTCGGTCCGAGCAGCTACCGGAGCTGCGGGTCACCGGGGTACCCCATGCCGGGATTGGGCCCGAAGTGGCGTTCGCGCAAGCACTCTCGCAAGCCGGTGACACCGTACCCGTCAACCAGTTGCGTGCCGACATATCCGCATCGGATGCGGTGTTGCCGCACGAATGTCATCAGCTCGGCGACGAACTCGGATACGCGACGGCGGTTACCTGGTCATCGACCCCCGGCCTGGTCGACGTGGTCTATACCCACCACATCAAAGCGCTTGATGCTCCGCACCCGGCGCTTTCGGACCTCTACACGCCCAACATCGCCATAAGTTCTTTGACCGGCTACGTCAACGACCCATCGGTGATCGAACGCGTAGCCGAGCTGCGCCGCTTCGTCGCCGCCCGATTGCCCGAATTCATGGTCCCGGCCGCCATCACGGTGATGCCGTCAATGCCGTTGACAGTCAACGGCAAACTCGATCGCCGCGCACTGCCGGCCCCAGAATTCCTCAGCTCCATTGCCTACCGGTCGCCGCGTGACCAACGCGAGCGAGTGCTGGCCGCGTTGTTCGCCGAGATCCTCGGAGTGGCCCGAGTCGGCGTTGATGACGGGTTTTTCGACCTGGGCGGCCATTCACTTTCCGCCACGCGCCTGGTGGCCCGAGTCCGGGCCGAACTGGGAATCGAGGTGCCGATCCGAGCGGTGTTCGACACGCCCACCGTCGCCGGGTTGGCCGAATGGATGAGTGCGCATGCCGGGGACCGCGCGGGTGTGGCGTTAACGGCGCAATCGCGGCCCGCTGTAATCCCGTTGTCGTTTGCGCAGAACCGCTTGTGGTTCCTCGATCAATTCGAGGGGCCCTCACCGGTTTACAACATCCCGCTGGCGTTACGATTGCGCGGCCAGTTGGACGTCGAGGCGATGGGTGCGGCACTGGCCGACGTAGTCAACCGTCACGAAAGTCTGCGCACAATTTTTCCGGCCGTCGATGGGGTGCCCCAACAGCGTGTCATTGCCGCCGACGCGGCAGATTTCAGCTGGGATATCATCGATGCGGTCGGATGGTCGGCGACCCAACTCGGGGATGCCGTGGGAGCGGCCGTGCGGTATGCATTCGATCTAGCCGCCGAGATCCCGATCCGCGCAAGACTTTTCACAGTTGCCAATCGCGAGCATGTGCTGGTCCTCACCATGCACCATATCGCCGCAGATGGTTGGTCGCTGACTCCGATGTTCCGCGATGTCGGTCAGGCGTATCGCGCGCGTTGTGCAGGCCACGCCCCGGGCTGGTCGCCACTGGCGGTGCAGTACGTCGATTACACGTTGTGGCAACGTGAACATCTCGGTGAGCTTGGGGATCCCGGGAGTGCGATCACCGCGCAGCTGGCTTTTTGGGAGCAGGCTCTGGTCGGGATGCCCGAACGGCTCGATCTTCCCACCGATCGGCCCTACCCACTAGTGGCCGACTACCGTGGCACCAAGGCTGAAGTGGCATGGCCGGCGGAGCTGCAGCAGCGGGTGCGTAAGGTCGCCCGCGAGTACAACGCGACCAGCTTCATGGTATTGCAGGCGGCTCTGGCGGTGGTGTTGGCTAAGATCAGCGCCAGTACTGATGTAGCGGTGGGGTTTTCGATCGCGGGACGTCGTGACCCCGCACTCGATGAGCTGGTGGGCTTTTTCGCAAACACACTGGTGTTGCGGGTCGATGTGGCCGGAGATCCCAGCGTGGCCGAGCTGTTCGCCCAGGTTCAACAGCGCAGCCTGGCCGCATACGAGCACCAAGATGTGCCCTTCGAGGTGCTCGTGGAACGACTCAACCCCACCCGATCGCTGACCCATCAGCCACTGGTCCAGGTGATGTTGGCGTGGCAAAACCTGCCCGGGCAAGACAGTGATCCGGCCGCTGGGTTGGCGCTGGGAGATCTGCAAGTCACCGCGATGCCGGTGGATACCCGCACCGCCCGAATGGATTTGGCGTTCTCACTCGGCGAGCGTTGGGGTCCGGGAGGTGAGCCTGCCGGGATCGGCGGGATAGTGGAGTTTCGCACCGACGTGTTCGACGCGGCCAGCATCGAAGCGCTCATCGAGCGCTGGCGGCAGGTGCTCGCGGCGATCACCGCCGATCCGACCCGGCGGCTGTCGTCCATCGATCTGCTCGACGAGACCGAGCACACCCGCTTGACGGTGTGGAGCAATCAGGCAGTACTGACCCAGCCCGCCACCACCTCGGCCTCGATTCCGACGTTGTTCGCCGAGCAGGTGGCCCGCACGCCCGACGCTTTGGCCCTGACCTTCGAGGGCGACTCCATGACCTACCGTGAACTGGACGAGGCCGCTAACCGGTTGGCGCAGCTTTTGGCCGACCATGGCGCGGGCCCGGGGGCATGCGTGGCACTCCTTTTCGAGCGTTCGGCGCAGGCGGTCGTCGCGATTGTGGCGGTGCTGAAGACCGGGGCGGCTTATCTGCCCATCGACCCGGCGCTAGCGGCCCCCCGGATCGAATTCATGGTTGCCGATGCCGCCCCGATCGCCGCAATCACCACCACCGACCTTGCCCATCGGCTGAACGGATCTGACCTCCTGGTCATCGACGTCAATGTCTCCGAGGACCCCGCCGGTAACACCCAGCCCGACGTCACACTACCGGCGCCCGCCTCCGACGATATCGCCTACCTGATCTACACCTCGGGCACCACCGGTGTACCCAAAGGGGTTGCTATCACTCACAACAACGTCACACAGCTGATGGATTACCTGAAAGCGAGCTTGGCGGCGTGTGGGCAGGTGTGGTCGCAGTGGCATTCCTACAGCTTCGACATCTCTGGCTGGGAGATCTTCGGCGCACTGCTGAGCGGTGGGCGGCTGGTCGTGATACCCGACTCGGTGGCGCGCTCACCGCATGATTTTCATGCCTTACTGGTGAGCGAGCGGGTCAAAGTCTTATGTCAAACCCCGTCTGCGGCGCGGGCGCTTTCACCGGATGGGTTGGAGTCGGTGACCTTGCTGGTGGGGGGTGAGGCGTGCCCGCCCGATCTGGTGGATCGCTGGGCGCCCGGGCGGGTGATGATCAATGAGTACGGCCCCACCGAAACGACAATGTGGGTGACCTTGAGTGCGCCTCTCGCGGCGGGGTCGGGCGTGGTGCCGATCGGTGCGCCGGTGCCCGGGGCGGCGTTGTTTGTGCTGGATAGTTGCTTGCGTCCGGTGCCTGCCGGGGTGGTCGGTGAGTTGTATGTGGCCGGTGCCGGAGTAGGCGTTGGGTATTGGCGCCGGGCCGGTCTGACCGGATCACGATTTGTGGCCTGTCCATTCGGGACGCCAGGAACACGCATGTATCGCACCGGAGACCTGGTGCGCTGGCGTCCCGACGGGCAGCTGCAGTATCTCGGACGCGCCGACGAACAGGTCAAAATCCGCGGCTACCGCATCGAACTCGGCGAAATACGCACCGCACTCACCCGACTGGCCGGGGTGGACCAGGCGGCGGTAATCGCCCGCGAAGACCGCCCCGGCGATAAGCGTCTGGTCGGCTATATCACCGGCACCGCTGACCCGGCGTGGGTGAGGACCGAGCTGGCAGAACGGCTTCCGCCGTACATGATTCCGGTTGCCGTGGTGGTGATTGAGGCGATGCCTCTGACCGTCAATGGCAAACTCGACACCCGCGCCCTGCCGGCACCGGAGTATCAGGACAGCGATCGCTACCGCGCCCCGGCCAGCGCGGTCGAAGAGATCCTGGTCGGGATTTACGCCCAGGTGCTCGGACTCGAGCACGTAGGGGTGGATGACTCGTTTTTCGAGTTAGGTGGCGACAGCATTTTATCGATGCAAGTGGTGGCGCGGGCCCGGGCCGCCGGAGTGCTGTGCCGGCCGCGCGATATTTTCGTCGAGCAGACGGTGGCGCGGCTGGCCCGGGTGGCCGATATTGCCAACGGTGCAACCGGCCGGATCGACGAGGGTGCCGGGCAGCTGATGGCTACTCCGATCATGTGCTGGCTGCACACTGTCGATGGCCCGGTCGATCAGTTCAACCAGAGCATGCTGGTGCAGGCTCCCGTCGGCGCCACCTTTGCCGACGCGGTAATTTTGTTGCAGGCCTTGCTAAATCGACATGCCATGTTGCGGCTGCGCGTCGATGAAGACGAGGCCGGCGAATGGTTGTTGACGGTGCCCGAGGCGGGATCGGTGGACGCCCGGACGTGCGTGCATGCGGTGGACACCTTGTCCGATGAGGCGATTGGGGCGGCGCGGTCCCGGTTGGCCCCGGCCGCCGGGGTGATGCTGAGCGCGCTGTGGGTCGCCGGCACCCGCCAGTTGCTCATCATCATTCATCACCTGGCCATCGACGCGGTGTCGTGGCGGATCGTGCTAAACGACCTCAATACGGCTTGGGGTCAACACCGTGACGGGCGGGACGTGCTGCTCCCGGCAACCGGCGCGTCGTTTGCCCGCTGGGCGTCGCTGCTGGCCGAGCGCGCACGCTGCCCGGCGGTGCTAAGCCACGCCAGTGTCTGGAGTCGGGTGGCGGCGGTGCCTGGCGCGCTACCGGCGGTGCGGTCCTCGGTGGATACCTTCGCCGCCGCGCAGGACCTGTCGGCGCTGCTGGATGTGGAGACCACCCGAATGCTGCTCGGCGATGTGCCCGCGGCGTTTCACGCTGCGGTGCAAGACATCTTGTTGATCGCGTTCGGGTTGGCCTGGGCTGAATTTCTCGGCAATGTCGATGCGCCGATAAGCATTGACATAGAGGCCCACGACCGCCACGAGGAACTGGCGCCCGACCTTGACCTGTCCCATACGGTGGGCTGGTTCACCACCAAATACCCAGTGTCGCTGAACGTAGGCGGGCTGGGCTGGGCCCACGTGGTGGCGGGCGAGGTGGACCTGGGCAGAGTGATCAAGGACGCCAAAGAGCAGCTGCGGGGCCTCCCGGATCCGTTGAGTTACGGGATATTGAAGTATCTGAATTCCGACGTTGAGCTGGCCGGGCCAGACCCGCCCATCGGGTTCAAATACGTCGGTCGGCTGGGGGCCCAGGCGACCGATGGCGATCACTGGAGGCTTTGCCAGGAAGGTTCGACCGTTCTTGGCGCGGCCAAGGCGATTCCGATGCCGTTGATGCACACGGTGGAGCTCAACGCCGCCGTCGTCGACTCCGAAATTGGCCCGCAGCTGCGGGCCGACTGGACATGGGCGCCGTCGGCGTTGGATGGTGCGGCGGTCGGCCGGTTAAGCCGGTTGTGGTTCGACGCCCTGGCCGGAATCTGTGCACACGTGCGCCGTGGCGGGGGTGGGTTGACCCCCTCCGATGTTGCGCCCGCCCGGCTGACCCAGCAGCAGCTCGATGAGCTCCATCAGCGCTACGACATCGCAGATGTTTTGCCGCTGACCCCACTGCAACAGGGCCTGCTCTTTCACGCCAACACCGCGGAGGGCGATGACAGCGATTTGTATGCAGTGCAGCTGGATTTCACCGTTTCCGGCGCCATTGATCCCGACCGGCTGCGCGATGCGGTGCACGCGGTAGTCCGCCGGTATCCAAACCTGGCGGCGCGATTCGTCGACCGGTTCGACGAGCCAGTGCAGATCATCCTGGCCGATCCCGTCGCGGGGTGGCAGTTCGTCGATCTCAGCGACAGCCAGCTTGATGTCAACGAGCAGATCTCGAGGATATGCGCCGCCGAACGAGCGGCCGTCTGCGACATCGGCGGCCGGCCCGCGTTTCGGGTCGCGCTGTTCCGCATCGCAGCAAAGCGCCACCGGTTGGTGTTGACTAATCACCACATCGTGCTCGATGGCTGGTCGCTGCCGGTCCTACTGGGAGAGATCTTCGCCAGCTATCGCGGACAGCGACTCGCACCGGCGGGGTCCTATCGGACATTTCTTTCGCACTTGGCCAACCGTGATCTTGACGCCGCTCGCACCGCCTGGCGCGAGGTGTTCGCCGGCTTTGACACCCCGACACTCATGGATCCGCCGAATCGGCTAGGGCTGGGCACGCGAGGCGTGAGATCCTTCCGGGTCCCCGCCGGGACAACCCGGGCCATCAGCGAGCTGGCGCGCTCCTGCCATACCACTGTCAACACCGTGCTCGCGGGTGCTTGGGCGCAGCTGCTGATGTGCCTGACCGGCCACCATGACGTCGCATTCGGCACCACGGTGTCGGGTCGGTCAGCCGAGCTGGTCGGCTCCGAATCGATGGTGGGCCTGCTGATCAACACGGTGCCGGTGCGGGCGACGATCACGCAGGAAAGCACCACCACCGACCTGCTGAATCAACTGCAACACGCCCACAACCACACACTTGAGCACCAACACCTGGCGCTCAGCGAGATCAACCGGATCACCGGCCACGAAAGACTGTTCGACACCCTGTTCGTCTACGAGAACTACCCGATCGACACCGCCGCGTCGTTTGGCGCCCACGAGTTGACCGTCACTCAGTTCGTCAGCCGCGAATCCACCCACTATCCACTGACGGTAGCGGCCGTGCCGGGGCCCGAACTAGAGCTTCGCCTGAAATTCCGCGCCGATGTGTTCGACGTCGACAACATCGAGACGCTGATTGAGCGGTTCCAGCGGTTGTTGGTGGCGATGACCGCTGATCCGAACGGGCGCCTCCTGTCGACGGATCTGCTGACAGGGCGCGAGCACAACCAGCTGGCTGAGTGGGGCAACCGGGCGGCGTTGAGCCGGCCGGCGACGTCGGCGTCGATTCCGGTGCTGTTCACCGCGCAGGTTGCCCGCACGCCAGATGCGGTAGCGCTGAGCGACGGGGCTCGGTCACTGACCTATCACCAGCTTGACGAGGCGGCCAACCGAATGGCGCAACTGCTGGTCGGCCACGGGGTGGGTCCGGGTACGTGTGTAGCGCTGCTGTTCAATCGCTCGGCCGACGCGATCCTGGCGATTGTGGCAGTGCTCAAGACCGGGGCGGCTTATCTGTCGATCGACCCGGTATATCCCGACGACCGGATCCGCTTCATGGTGGCTGACGCCGCGCCGATCGCCGCAATCACCACCGCCGATCTGGCTGACCGCCTCGATGAGAATGACCTGCTCGTCATCGACGTCGACGACCCCACCGCCCACACCCAGCCCGTCACCCCACCACCGCCACCCGCCCCCGACGACATCGCCTACTTCGTCTACACCTCGGGCACCACCGGTGCCCCCAAAGGCGTTGCCATCACCCACCGCAACGTCACGCAGCTGATCGAGGCTCTTCATGAGCACGACCACCTGCTGCAACGCGCGGGAGTGTGGACGCAGGCCCATTCGTACGGCTTCGACGTCTCGGTCAAAGAGATCTGGGGTGCGCTGCTGCGTGGGGGCCGCCTGGTGGTAGTGCCCGAATCGGTGGCCAATTCACCGCAAGACTTCCACGCCCTGCTGGTCGCAGAACAGGTCAACGTGCTCACGTCGACCCCCCGTGCGGTCGCGATGTTGTCGCCCCCGGGGTTGGAGTCGCTGACTGTCTTGGCGGTTGGCGGCGAGCCCTGCCCGGTCGAGTTGGTGGGTCGATGGGCGCCGGGGCGGGTGATGATCAACGCTTACGGTCCGACCGAGACCACGGTGCGGGCGGCGGTGAGTACACCGCTGGTAGCGGCGTCGGGGGCGACGCCGATTGGCTCGCCGGTGTCGGGGGCAGCAGTGTTTGTGCTGGACAATTTCTTGCGTGTGCTCCCTGCCGGGACGGTAGGGGAGTTGTATGTGGCGGGCCGCGGTGTCGGTGTCGGGTATTGGCGGCGGGCGGGGCTGACCGGATCGCGTTTTGTCGCCTGCCCGTTCGGTCCCCCGGGAACACGGATGTATCGCACCGGTGATCTAGTGCGTTGGGGTACCGACGGGCAATTGGAGTACGTCGGGCGCGCCGACGAGCAAGTCAAAATCCGCGGATACCGCATCGAACTCGGCGAAATACGCGCCGCACTGGTGGCACTCGACGACGTCGAACAGGCGGCGGTCATCGCCCGCGAAGACCGCCCCGGCGACAAACGCCTGATCGCCTACATCACCGGGACAGCCGACCCGGCCGCGGCGCGGACGAAGCTTGCCGAGCAGCTCCCGGCATACATGATCCCCGCGGCAGTGGTGGGTCTCGACGCACTACCACTGACCCCCAACGGCAAACTCGACACCCAGGCCCTCCCCGTACCCGAATACCAACACCAAGACCGCTACCGGCCCCCGACCACTTCCACTGAAGAGATCCTCGCCGGCATCTACGCCCAAGTACTCGGGCTAGAGCGCGTCGGAGTCGACGACTCCTTCTTCGAGCTCGGGGGAGACAGCATTTTGTCGATGCAGGTGGTGGCGCGAGCGCGCGCGGCCGGGGTGTTGTGCCGACCGCGGGATATTTTCGTGCAACAGACGATCACAAAGGTGGCGCGGGTTGCCGGCGTTGTCGGCCTTATCGGCGACGAGAGCGACACGCGCGACGACGGTGCCGGTGAGGTGATCCCGACACCGATCATGTCCTGGTTGGCCGGTGTTGACCGCGCCGGCATCCATGGCCCGGTCAGGCTGTTCTGCCAGATGCTTGCGGTGTCGGCCCCAGCAGGAACCTCCGAGTCCGACGTGCTGGTCACTTTGCAGGCCGTCATCGATCGGCATGCCGTGTTGCGGCTGCGAGTGGACGACGACGGCGCGGGACATTTGTCGTTGGTGGCACGGCCGGCGGGGTCGGTAACGGCACGGGGCTGCCTGCACTCGGTGGCGGTGCTGTCTGACGATGAGTTGGTGCAGGCTCGATCGCGGCTGGATCCGGCCCGCGGGGTGATGCTCAGTGCATTATGGGTGACGTCCACGGCGGAGTTGGTGCTGGTGATCCACCATTTGGCCGTTGATGCGGTGTCGTGGCGAATTCTGGTTGACGATCTCAATGCCGCCTGGCGTCAATACCGCGCCACCGGGGCGGCGAGGCTGGCGATGCCGCCGACCTCGTTTCGTCGGTGGGCGTCGCTGCTGGTCGAGCGGGCGCGCTCCGATGTGGTCGTCGATCAGTTGGCGGCGTGGCGCACGATCGCTGCGGTAGGCGGTGCGATGCCCGCTGCCGACCCTCGGGTGGATACCTACGACAGCGCCGGACACCTGTCGACGTCGCTGGACGTCGAGACCACCCGTATGCTCCTCGGGGCGGTTCCGGCCGCGTTTCATGCTGGGGTGCAGGACGTTCTGCTGATCGCATTCGGGCTGGCCTGGGCTGAGTTTCTGGGTGATGGCGGGGTGCCGATCACCATCGACGTCGAGGGTCACGGCCGCCACGACGACCTTGCCCCCGATGTGGATCTATCGCAGACGGTGGGCTGGTTCACCACCAAGTACCCGGTGTGTCTGACGCCGAATCGGTTGTCGTGGCCGCAGGTGATGGCCGGCGACGCGGCATTGGGGGCCGCGATCAAGGCCGGCAAAGAACAGCTCCGGGCCGTTCCTGACGGTTTCACCTACGGGGTCCTGCGCTACGTTAACGGTGAGGCTGATCTTGCGGGCCCCGATCCGCCGATCGGGTTCAATTATTTGGGTCGTACTTTCGGATCGCGGGATTCCTCGATGGCTGGGGAACGCTGGCGGATGTCGCGGGCGGACGGGTTGTTCGCCGAGGCGGCCCGTGCCGGGTGGCCGATGCCGCTCGGCCATACCGTCGGGGTCAACGCCGTAATCACCGACACCGACAGCGGCCCGCGGCTGCAGGCCGAATGGACGTGGGCGTCGTCGAAATTCGACGCCACGCAGATGGCCGCGCTGAGCCGGTTGTGGTCTGAGGCGCTGGCGGGGATTTGCGCGCATGTGGGCCGCGGCGGAGGCGGCTTCACCCCCTCCGATTTCGCCCTCGTTGACGTGACTGCCGAGCAGCTTGAAAAGCTGCAAACCGCCTACCAGGTCGCTGATGTGCTGCCGTTGACACCGTTGCAGCAGGGGCTTTTGTTCCATACCAGCGACCCGTCCGACGGAGGCGCGGGACTATACGCGGTGCAAGTCGATATCGCGTTGACCGGTCGGATGGACCGGCGTCGTCTCCACGATGCGGTCCAAGCGGTCCTTAACCGCCACCCCAACCTGGGAGCCCGATTTCTTTACCAGCGCCTCGATGAACCGGTGCAGGTCATTTTGCAGGATCCGGTGCTGCCCTGGCGCTATCTCGACCTTGCCGGCGAGGACGCCGCCCCCGAGGACCGTATCGAGCGGGTGTGCGCGGCCGAACGCGCCTCAGCGTGTGATCTGGCCCACGAATCACCGCTGCGAGCGGTGCTGTTCCGGATCGCGCCGGGGCGGTATCGATTGGTACTCACGATCCACCACATCGTGGCCGATGGCTGGTCCGGGCAGATCCTGCTGCGCGAGATCTTCGCCGTCTACGACAATCAGCTATTACCCGCCCCAATCTCATATCGAAGCTTCCTTGCCTGGCTGGCCGGTCGGGATCGCGGCGCCGCTCACACAGCATGGCGAAAGGTACTGGCCGGCTTGGACACGCCGGCGCTGATCGGTCCACCGGATCGAGCGGACCTGGGCCCGCGAGCCGTGGCATCCTTGCGGCTGGCAGCCGAGACCACGCAGGCCCTCGGCCAGCTGGCGCGCACGTGCCACACCACCGTCAACATCGTGTTGCAAGGCGCCTTCGCGCAGCTGCTGGGAGGGTTGACCGGCCGCCAGGATGTCGTGTTCGGCGCCACGGTCTCGGGTCGGCCGGCCGAGCTGGCCGGGGTGGAGTCGATCGTGGGCCTGCTGATCAACACGGTGCCGGTGCGGGCAGTCATCACGGCGACCACCACCACTGAAGAGCTCCTGGACCAGCTGAGGACGGCGCACATCGACACCCTTGAGCATCAGCACCTGGCGCTTAGCGAGATCCACCACATCACCGGCCACGACCGCCTGTTCGACGCCTTGTTCGTGTACGAGAACTACCCGATCGACAGCGCCGCGCCGGTAGGCGCCAACGACCTGACCATCACCGACATCACCGGTCGCGAATCCGCCCACTACCCGTTGACGATGGTGGTCCAGCCGGGCCGCGAGCTGGATTTGAGCGTCGAGTACGCCACCGACGTTTTCGACGCGGACAGCATCAAAGCGCTCCTCGGCTGGTTGGAGAAGGTGTTGGTGGCGATGACCGCCGACCCAATCCGGCGACTGTCTGCGGTGGATTTCGTCGACGAGGCCGACCATGCCCGGCTGGACGCATGGGGTAATCGCGCGGTGCTGGCGCGTCCGGCGGTCGGGGTGTCGGTGCCGGCTTTGTGGGCTGCCCAGGTGGGGGCTGCTCCAAGACGCGGTAGCGCTGACGTGCGCGGGCGCCTCGATGACTTATCGCGAGGTTGACCGGGCTGCTAACCGGTTGGCGCACGTGTTGGCCGGCCGGGGAGCGGGCCCGGGTGAGTGTGTGGCACTGCTGCTCGGCCGGTCGGCCGAGGCGATCGTGGCGATCCTGGCGGTCCTGAAAACCGGTGCGGCCTATCTACCGATCGACCCCGCGGTACCCGCGGCCCGGTTGGATTTCGTGCTCCGCGATGCCGCACCGATCGCCGCGATCACCGGCCTCACCGACCGCCTCGACGGGCACAAGCTGGCGGTCATCGATATCCACGACCCCGCGATCGGCTCCCACCCCGACACACCACCACCGGGACCGGCTCCCGACGATATCGCCCACATCATCTACACCTCGGGCACCACAGGTGCCCCCAAAGGCGTTGCCGTCACCCATCGCAACATCACCCGGCTGTTCGACTCCCTCGACACAGGCTTCGAGTTGGCCGGCCAAGTCTGGAGCCAATGTCACTCCTATGCCTTCGACTACTCGGTTTGGGAAATCTGGGGCGCGCTGCTACACGGTGGACGGCTGTTGGTGGTGCCCGAATCGGTGGCCAGCTCACCACCGGACCTGCACGCCCTGCTGGTTGCCGAACGGGTCAGCGTATTAAGCCAAACCGCTTCTGCGGCAGCCATGTTGGCGCCACACGGGCTGGAATCACTCGCAGTGTTAGTGGTCGCCGGTGAGACCTGCCCAGCCAAACTGATGGACCTCTGGGCACCAGGGCGGGTGATGATCAACGGCTACGGCCCCACCGAGACCACGGTGTATGCCTCGATCAGCGCACCCTTGGTGGCCGGCTCCGCACTGGCGCCGGTCGGCTACCCGGTGCCCGGCGCAGCGCTGTTTGTGCTGGATCACTCGTTGCGTGTCGTTCCTGCCGGGGTGGTCGGAGAGTTGTATGTGGCCGGCCGCGGTGTGGGCGTTGGGTATTGGCGGCGCGCAGCGCTGACCGGATCACGGTTTGTCGCTTGCCCCTTTGGGCCACCCGGAACACGGATGTATCGCACCGGAGATCTGGTGCGCTGGAGCCCCGACGGACAACTGGACTACCTCGGCCGCGCCGACGACCAAGTCAAAATCCGTGGATACCGGATCGAACTCGGCGAAATACGCACAGCACTCACCAAGCTGGCCGGGGTTGAGCAGGCCGTCGTCATCGCCCGCGAAGATCGCCCCGGCGACAAACGCCTCATCGCCTACATCACCGGAACAGCACGACCCGCCCAGTTGCGTGCCCAACTGGCCCAGCAGCTGCCCACCTACATGGTGCCGGCAGCGATCGTCATGCTCGACGCCCTGCCACTGACGCCCAACGGCAAACTCGACACCGTCGCCCTCCCTGCACCCGAATACGAAAACGCCCACCAGTCCCAAGCCCCCACCAGCCCCACCGAAGAAATCCTCGCCGACATCTACTGCCAAGTCCTCGGGCTCACCCACGTGGGCATCGACGACTCCTTCTTCGACCTCGGCGGTGATTCCCTTACCGCAATGCGGGTCATCGTCACGATCAACAGCAGCCTGGACGCCCACCTCTCAGTCCGCCACCTGTTCGATGCACCGTCCGTACGGAGCATGAGTCGGCAGTTGGACGCGGCCAGCGATCTGCAACGTGACGCCGACGACATCACCACCGAGCGAAAAGCGGAGGCCGATGGACCTAGCTTCGCGTCTGTGCACGGCCACGACAGCGCCGAAGTGCGCGCCAGCGATCTCACGCTGGACAAGTTCATTGACGCCGAGACGCTGACCACCGCGCCGACGCTGCGGAGACCCGGCGGCGCGGCGCGGACCGTCCTACTGACCGGCGCGACCGGTTTCCTCGGGCGTTACTTGGCCCTGGAATGGCTGGACCGGATGCACCTGGTCGGCGGGAAGCTGATCTGCCTGGTGCGCGCCGAGTCTGACGAACGGGCGAGGCGCCGACTGCACACCACCTTCGACAGCGGCGACCCCCAGCTGTTGCGGCATTTCCAGGAACTGGCCGCTGACCATCTGGAGGTCATCGCCGGTGACAAGGGTGAAACCAACCTGGGCCTGGATCAAGGGACCTGGCAGCGATTAGCCGAAACCGTCGATCTGATCGTCGATCCCGCAGCGGTGGTCAACCACGTGCTGCCCTACGGGCAGCTGTTCGGGCCCAACGTCCGCGGCACCGCCGAGCTGATCCGCATCGCGCTGACCGCAAAGATCAAGCCCTACGCTTTCGTGTCGACCGCCGACGTGGGTCGACAGATCGAGCCGTCGGTGTTCTCCGAGGACGCTGACATTCGGACCATCAGCCCCACCCGCACAATCGACAGTGGTTACGTCAGCAGCAAGTGGGCCGGCGAGGTGCTGCTGCGCGAAGCGAATGACCTGTGCGCCCTGCCGGTCGCGGTGTTTCGCTGCGGCATGATCCTGGCTCACCCTACCCACGCCGGCCAACTCAACTTGCCCGACAGCTTCACTCGAATGCTGTTCTCCCTCTTGGCCACTGGCATCGCGCCTGCCTCGTTCTATCGACTCGACGCCGCCGGTAACCGGCAGCGCGCCCACTTCGACGGGCTGCCCGTCGAATTCGTCGCCGAGGCGATATCAACTCTGGGCGCCAGGATGGCCGACGGGTTCGAGACCTACCACGTGATGAACCCGCACGACGACGGTATCGGATTCGATGAGTACGTCGACTGGCTGATCGAGGCCGGTCACCCGATACGGCGTATCGACGACTTCGGGGAGTGGTTGCAGCGGATGGAGGCTGCCCTGAGCGCGTTACCGGAACGGCTGCAACGTCATTCGGTGCTGTGGAGATTGCCGATGCACAGCCCGCATTCCCATCGTGTGCAACCCGAAGAGCCGATCTGCGGGCCGCCTGGGCCGACGGATCGGTTCCAGGCCGCAGTCAGAGACGCGAAAATCGGCCTCAACAAGGACAATCTAGGCATCCCGCACGTCTCGGCGCCCAATATCCTCAAGTACGTGGCCGACTTGAAACTGCTCGGACTCCTCTAGTCGACCTCACCAAAAGCCGTCTTTGCGCAGCCCCGCAAGCGATTCGGTCACCGCGTCGCACACGGTATCCATGATGTCCGCGGTGTGAGCATAGGTGAAGAACGGGTAGAGCAGTTCGGGGAGGTGGACACCCGCCGCACGCAGGTAGTAGGTCCACATGTACTCGGCGACGACGTTCCGGTCCGGATGGCCGAACTCCGGGAAATTGTCTGGCGACATGGCACCGAAGAACGGTCGCACGAGGGACTCGTACCGGCGCAGCACGATCGGATAATCCTCCTCGTCGCGCAGACGCTCGAGGTGATCGGCGAATCGATCGGCGGCCGCGCCGATGCTTTCGTAGATCTCGTTCTGGTGATCGCGAAGGTATTCGAGCTGGGCCAGACCGGCCGTACACGCGACGACGTTGCCGCAGAAGGTTCCCAGGACGTGCGTTCGGGTCTGGATGTCGCGCTGTAGTTCGCCGGTTGTGACGGCCATCTTGATGATCTCGGACCGTCCTAGCGTTGCGCCGATGGGTAATCCGCCGCCGATAATCTTGCCGAACGTCGACAGGTCCGGGGTGACGCCTTCGTCGTCGACGGCCCCGCCGAAGCGAAACCGAAAACCGGAGAGCGTTTCGTCGAACACCAGCACCACGCCATGCTTCGTGGTCACTTGCCGCAGCCCGGCGAGGAACTCGCGATCGAGTCGCGGCCAGCTCGAGCGGACGGGCTCGACGATGACGCACGCCAACTCCGAGGCACGTGCTGCGATCGCCTCGAAAGCCCTTTCGTCGTAAGGAAGCACCGTCGTCGACGACGCTACCGACGGCGCGACGCCCGGCATGCTCGGCCGCGTCGAGCCGTCGGGCAGCCTGGTGACGAAAACATCGTTGTGATGTCCGTGGTAACTGTTCTCGAACACCGCGACATGAGGCCGCCCGGTGAACGCACGCGCGAGCTTGAGGGCGTGCATGGTGGCCTCGGTGCCGGAGTTGCTGAGGAATCCGCCGTCCGCCCATCCGACCGCGTCGAGAAGCAGACTCATGAGTGCGGTCTCGACTTCGTTACCGGCTGCGACCGTAAACCCTTCGCCGAGTGCCGATCCGACAGCGCGGGTGACGACCTCGGACGAATGCCCAAGGAAGTTGACCCCCCTGCCGCTGTCCAGATCGACGAATTCATTGCCGTCCAGATCAGTAATGAACGGACCGTGCGCCCGCGCGGCGATCATCGGAATGATGCGGGGCAGCCCGTCGACGAAATTGCTGAAGACGCCCTTGCTGGCCCGCGCAACGCCAGCGGCGATGGTCTTCGGTTGCCGCGCCGTCAGGTCTTGAATGCAGTCGAGCGCCCGCGCCCGCGCCAGGAACTCGGTGGTGTTCTCCACGAACATCTCGGTGGTGGTCTCGACCATGGCATTTATCCTGCCTCGTTGCGCATCAGCTGTTTTCGGGAGCTTCCGCCGCCCTGGCCCAACCGAGTGCCGTCAGTCATGCCCGTCGGTCGCGGTCGCGCCAACTGGACTGACGTGGGTCACGACGTCGACGTCGGTTGCTAGCGCCCGGAGATCTCCGACCCGTGCGCGCTCCTTGGGGATGTGCTGGAACGGGTCGAAAGAGTATGCGGCCATGGCGTTTTCGTGGGTGATCTTGTTGATGACAGCGTCGTCGAGGTGTCCCATCGTCTCGATGACGTCCTCGGGGGCAAGGGGCCAGCTGCCATCCGAGTGCGGGTAGTCCGATTCCCAGCAGATCATGTCTTCGTCGAACCACTGCATGTTGTGCACGCCCACCTTGTCGCTGATGAAGCACGCGTAGATGTGCCGTCTGAACACCTCGCCCGGGCCGTCGTAGCCCTTCGGCAACGTGTCACGGGTCCAGCCCAAGTGACGATTCCGTACGTGTTCGGCGCGCCAGAGGAAGTAGGGGATCCACCCCAGGTCGCCCTCTGTCAGCGAGAACTTGAGTTCGGGGAAGTCCTTGAAGAACTCGGCCCAGATGAGTTCGAGGAACGCGTAGATGCTCATCATCTGCGTGCCCGTCATGTTTACGCTCAACGGAGCACCCGTGGAAAACGTCGATTCGCGTCCTGATGACCCGACGTGCATGCACAGCACGGTCTTGTTCTCACAGGCAGCCTCGAACAGCGGATACCAGTACTTCTGGTGGATGCTCGGCAGGTTCAGCGCTTCGGGGTTCTCGGAGAACGCCACCGCGTGACAGCCTTTGTCCGCCAGGCGTTTTACCTCCTTGGCCGCCTCTTGGACGTCATAAAGCGGCAGGATGCCGCAGGGGATGAATCGGCCTGGGTGGGCACCGCACCATTCGTCGACGTGCCAGTCGTTGTACGCCTTGATCATGACCAGATTCACGTCGGGGTCTGGCCCCTTGCTGAGGGCCTCCCCGCAGAAGCCGGGCCAGTTCGGCAAGTTGAGTCCGGCCAACTGACCGCCGGCGTTCATGTCGCGCACTCGTTCGTCGACGTCGAAGCAACCCGGTCGCATCTCGCCGTAGGTCGGTGCCTCGTCGGCGTACTCTTCTGTTGGCTTGCCTGCGGCCGCGTTGAGGCCCGTGGTCCAATCGCGGTAGTCGCCATAGCGCCATTCCCGCTTGCCGTCCGGCTTCTGCACGACGCGAGGGGCGTACTGCTTGAAGGCGGCAGGCACATGAGCGTCGAACATGTCGGCCGGCTCGAAGATGTGGTCATCGACGCTGATCAAGATCAGATCATCTTTGTTCACGTGCACTCCTCGGACGATCCGGTGATACCCGACTATAGACAGTGACGCCGGTCACGGCATGACGATTTGCCACCTGCCGCGATCGCGCATCGACCGGGCCTTCGCGAAGTCGGTCCAATGGGTCGAGGGGTTCACCGCCTGGCAACCAACCGGTCAGCGGAGCCCCCGCTCGGCGGCCTTGCGTTTCCACGTGTCCTTCCACTCCAGCTCGGTGGCGCCAATCTGCCGGCCGTACGGAAGCTCGTCAGGTGGGGCGCCCCAAGCGTCCGGGCCCGTGTTCGTTGACGAGTACAAGATGCCATCCGACCAGATATTCGCGGTGCGCCCCCATTCCATCGCCGACCCCACGTCGGGGAAGAACCCGCGCCCGTTGTGGTTCGCGCTGGTGTTGCACAACACGGGAATTCCCGTCCGCGCAGCGAAGGCACGGACAATCGCCGTCGCCAGCGGTGCGGTGCGGTCGTCGACTGTTTGCAGCCGCGCAGTGCCGTCGACATGCCTGACTGCCGGTATCCGGTCCACCCAGTTGGGCCGGATGTGGTGGTCGAAGAGCATGAACGGGTCCGCACCGCCCGGGTCGAAGATGTCGGATGAGTTCTTTTCCAAGCACATTGGCGCAACCGGCCGATACGACTCGCGACCCTTCATCTCGTTCAGGGCGACTTTTGTGCGCTCCTGCCGCGGTGAGGCGAGGATGCTGCGGTGTCCCAACGCCCGGGGTCCCAGCTCGGCGCGGCCGGACAGCACGACCACCGCTTCCTCCGTCGTCGCAAGCAGGGCACCGAGCTCGTCAACCGAACACTTCTCGCCGTGCCACCCGGGCCTGGGCTGGGTAGCTGTAAGCGGGGGCCCGCTGTAGACGCTCCACTCCAGCGGCGCGAATGCGCCGCGGTGCATCAGCGATGCGCATGCGGTGCCAATGGCCGCGCCGCTGTCATTGGGAAACGGGGGCACCCAGACGGTGTCGAAGAGTCCGCTGTCGCGAATCGCGCTGTTCCACTTGATGTTCAGGGCGCTGCCGCCGGCGAAGCACAACGTCCTTACCCGACCGTTGAGGGGCTTGACAGCATCGGCCAGCCGCTCGACCAGCAGCTGGGCGAGCGCTTCGTGGAAGCTGGCCAGTACCGATGCATCATCAAGGTCGATTCGGCGAATTGCCGGCTCGACCTCCTGGTAGAAGAGGTCGGTGCCGAAAACGTCCCAGCGGCCGTCCAGCGCGGCCAGCGCCCGGCGGATCTCGCGGACCAGGGGTTCACTGACGGTGCCTAGTCCCGCATACGCCATGACCTTTCCGCAATTGGCCATCTGAACGTGCCACTTTTTCACCTCGTCCCACTGCGGGTCGACAAGGAACGGGGGCACATTGCGGCTGAAAAACTCGTAGACGCCGCCGAGTATGCCGAACAGCCAGCCACGGTAGTGCACCGTGCGTTGCACCGGATCCACGAGATACACGACGGGAAACGAATTGGCGTCCCAGACCAGGACAAGGGCGGGCAGGCGCTGCGCCGCCGCCGGACTGGTCAAATAGGCGCCGGCGAGGTGTGACTCGACGTGACGATAGCTCTCATAGCTCCGCGGCTTGCCTGCGAGTGTGAGCAATGAACTGGGTTGATAACAGTGCAGGACGGGAGTGCTGTCGTCGGATTGCCGGAACGGGGCGCTACGGATCAGTTCGCGGCGGTCCGCGGTCCAAACTTGAAAACCGTCGCCGACCCAGCCGTCCACCACGAACCGATCGACTTCGTCAACCCGATGCCCGAGTTGGGAAAAAAGATGCTCGATCAGGCTGGCGTCGAACAAGGCATCGTGGCGCCAGCGGTTGTCGTGTTTCTCCACCTCGGTGGCCGCGACAAGCCGCGCGCCCGACGGAGTCGACTCCACCAACGCCAAGCCGCCGTCGTGCTCTAACTTCATTCCACAGATCAGTGCCATGCCGGACCGTCCGGCGCCAAAGACGTTGCCCGCCGCATGATCATAGGTTTGCCGTCCTCGATCGCAGGGAGCCCCCAAGTTTTCCGCCGACGTGCACCCTCGGCCAGATGGCACCCGTGAGAGCCTCGGTAGGTCCTCCGACGATACCGCGGCGATCCACAGCAGGTCCGACATTTCGTCGATAAGGCCGGCGAAAGTATGTGAGCTAAATGAACGACGGGAAAATTCGGGTTGCTGGGCCGGTCCCGCGAATCGTCCTCGGCACTGATTGATTTTGGGCCGGGGACTGCCGTGGCTACTCAATCGAACCCTAAGCGACAGGGCCCTCCAAGTGGCATGGATTGGGCAACGTCACAACCGCGACGACGCGTCTGATGTGTCCCACGAGCTGCACGCGAAGATGATGCTGCCGGCGGATGTGAGGCTGCCGATTTATTTCGCAGAACGCGCCGATAGGTGAAAGGCTTAGATCCGCGATGAGGTTTGTGCTGGCAATGTGGGGAACTCGCGGCGATGTCGAGCCCTGCTGCGCCATCGGCCGGGAGCTGCTGCGCAGAGGGCACGACGTGTGCATGGCCGTCCCGCCAGACTATGTTGGCTTGGTCGAGTCGACTGGGATTGCGGCGGTCGCCTACGGGGCGGAGCCGCAGCACTGGCTCGACGCTCACCGCAACTTTTTCCACAATCTCCTCCGCAACTTCTGGAGGATCGTCGATCTGCGCAGGTTATGGCGTGATGCTGCGGAGTCAGGTGTTTCGTGCTGGGGCGAAATGAGCACGGCGTTGGTGTCGCTGGCGGACGGGGCCGACCTGATCCTTACCGGCATGGCGTATCAGGAAGTCGCTGCCAACGTGGCGGAGTACCACGACATCCCCTTGTCAATCCTGCATTTCGCCCCGGTGCAACCCAACGGTCGGCTGCGGCCCTACTTGCCGGCCTGGTTCGTCAGCTTTATGACGACCGTGGCCGAATGGCTGATGTGGCCCACGCGGAAGAACGTCGAAGAAGCACAGCGTCGCGACCTAGGCTTGCCGAAGGAAACCAGGCCCGCATTTCGACGGATCATCGAACGCGGACACCTGGAAATCCAGGCCTACGACGAGATGTGCTTTCCCGGGCTGGCAGCCGAATGGGTGAGATGGAATGGCAGACGGCCCTTTGTCGGAGCGCTCACCCTGGAATTGCCGACGGACGACGATGAGGAGGTCGCGTCGTGGATTGCCGCGGGAACACCGCCCATCTACTTCGGGTTCGGCAGCGTAGCGATCGAATCGCCCGCTGACACGCTCGCCATGATCGGTGCCGCCTGCGCGCAGTTGGGCGAACGAGCGTTGGTATGCGCCGGCGGGACTGACTTCAGCGACCTCCCTCGATTCGGGCATGTCAAGGTGGTGGCCACGGTGAACCACGTGGCCATCTTCCCGTCCTGCCGCGCGGTCGTTCATCATGGTGGCGCGGGTACCACGGCCGCGGGCCTGCGCGCCGGGGTGCGCACAGTGATCTTGTGGCGGGGCTTCGATCAGCCGCACTGGGGCGCCGTGGTCAAACGGCTGAAAGTAGGTACCGCCCGGCGCTTTTCGCGTACAACGCAGGAGTCATTGGTCGCTGACCTGCGTACCGTCCTCACCCCGCAATACGCCGCCCGAGCCCGCGAGATCGCCACCCGGATGACCAAACCCACCGCCAGCGTCGCGGCCGCCACCGATCTTTTGGAAAATCTCGCCAGCGTCCGGCGTGTTGGCTGATCGGCGAGGGTGGGCGCCGCCAAGACTTTACTGCAGTCGAGCTCACGCGCCCGCGCCGCAGCCTCGGTTGTACTCGCCCCCAAACTGGCGTGCACCAAGTTCACGTGCGCTAAGATCAAAACCCTTGCCGCCCGAGCCCGCGAATTAGCGACCCGTATGACCAAACCCACCGCCAGCGTTCTGGCCGCCACCGATCCTGTGGAAGAACCCACCCGGAAACGCACGCATGCCCGGCACTGAATCCAGGTATGACGCCATCGTTGTTGGCTCCGGCGCGTCTGGCTCGTGGGCTGCCAAGGAACTGACGGAAGGCGGGATGAGGGTTGTCCTGCTCGAGGCCGGCCGGAACCCGGACATCGATGATGACTTGCCGATCGACGCGGACACCGGCGGGATGGGGATTGTCGGCCGAGTCAAATCGGCCATCCAGGGTCAGCACGTTCAGGTCCGTTGTCCAGCCTTCTCCGAGACCACCAAGAAATTTTTCGTCAACGACAGGGAGAATCCCTATACGACAGCGCCAGGAACAACATTCGTCTGGATCAGGGGGCGGCAACTGGGCGGTCGCCTTCACTTGTGGCTCGGGCATGCACCGCGCATGTCGAATTCAGAGTTCAAAGCCGCGAGTGTCCGCGGAGACGGCCTCGATTGGCCACTGGCCTACGAAGACTTGGCGCCGTATTACGACGTCGTCGAGCGAACGCTCGGTGTCTACGGGACGCCCGCGGGCATTCCCAACTGTCCCGACGGGCAGTTCATCGGGCCGCTGAAAACGACAAAGATCGAAGACACGTTCCTGACCAACGTCGAGAAACGGCTGCCGAACGTCCGCGTAACGTCCGCGCGAAAGGTCAAGTACGACGACAACAGAGTTCCGCTTCCGATCAGGCTCGCCCTCGCAACTGGGCACCTCGACATTCGGACAGACGCCGTCGTGAGCCGATTATTGGTCGATGCGCGATCGGGTCAGGCGACCGGCGTTGAATACATCGACCGATTGACGAAGACCACGCAGGCAATTCACGGAAAGGTCGTCGTTCTTTGCGCTTCGGCGATCGAGACCGTACGGATCCTGTTGAACTCAAAATCCGCAACGCATCCGTCCGGGGTCGGCGGTTCGTCAGGCCAGCTCGGCCGTTATCTCTGCGACCACGTTGCGCACATCCGGAGCGGCAAGGTATCCGAGAAGGATGTCGAGTCCGACTTCGCCGTGGCCGGCGCGGGACTGTACATTCCGAGTTTCTGCGACAACGAGTCGAAAGACTTCCCTGGTGGCTACGGCGTCGAGGTTCAGATAGGCCGCGGCAGCCCAGTCTGGGTCATGGGGGCGTATGGCGAGATGCAGCCCCGCTACCAAAACCACGTATCACTAGACCCAATCGTCAAGGACGCGTGGGGGATTCCCGTCGCCAAAATCGAGTGCAGCCACTCTCAGGCCGAGCTCAATATGATTGCCCACATGAGCCGAACGCTGCCGGAAATTGCCGCCGCCGGCGGCCTACAGATCGACGAGAACCGCGATCGCCGTGCCAGAGGCAACATCGCCGATCGGCTGCTTCGATCCCTGTTCCTCACGAACTACCGCGCTTTTCGGCCCGGGGGGGCTATTCACGAGACCGGCGGCGCGCGCATGGGAGACACACCGGAAAACTCGGTGGTGAACTCTTATTGTCAATGTTGGGATGCCGACAACGTTTTCGTGACAGATGGCGCCTGCTTTGTGTCCTCCGGATTCCAAAATCCCACACTGACGATGATGGCTCTCACGGTTCGAGCATGTCGGTTCATCGTTGGTGACTACGCGAAGCGCGTGAGTTGAATGGACTCCCAGAGGTCGTACGCCCTGGCCTGGTGCGAATGGCGTTCGGTGCGCTCGCGGTGCTTTGGGGTCTGTGGCTCTTGCCGATGCGCAACGGGTTGTTGGCTACCGACGGGGTGACCCCCACTCAGCCATCGATCCCGCACACGTGGGGGGCATTCGAAGTCTGGAACAGTAACCGGGCCACGCTGATCGGGGTGATAGTCCTGGTGTTGTCGGCGATTGCACTTCTGGTTGGCTGGCATAGCAGGGTTGCGGCCGTCGTCGTCTTCATCCTGATCTTGTCGTTCGAGCGGCGGGCTTCCCCGGCCTTCAATGCGGGCGATGTTCTGGTCCGGATTGAGGCGTTATTTCTTGCTGTATCACCTTGCGGGACAGCGCTATCGCTCGATCAGAGACGCAGGACGGGATCGTTCTGGTCGGCGCAGACGAAAGCGAACTGGCCGATTCGACTGATTCAGGTTCAACTGTCGCTCATCTGTCTTACGGCGGCGCGATCGAAGTTGTCGGGCGAGACATGGTTGAACGGCACTGCTGTGTCCTATGCGTTGCGGGTCGCAGATATGCAACGTGTGCCTTTACCGCAGTGGTTCGTGACGAACGCGCTGGCGATGAATGTGATGACCTGGGGAGTGATTGCGATCGAGTTGGCTGTCGGCATCCTGGTTTGGTTCCCGCGGCTTCGGCCGTGGGTTCTTTCGGCCGGCATGCTGATGCACGCGATAATCGACCTATATATCCAGATCGGCATCTTTAGCTACGCGACGTTTGTCATGTATCTCGCGTGGATCTCGCCAGAGACGGTAAAACACATGCCGGACAGGTTAAGACAGGTGCTAGGACGCCGTGACCATCGGAAGGCACGCGCGGTTCTTACATCTCCTGGATACGAGGCGAGCTTGTGGCCCCACAAAAGGACGACCGCTACGGCGACGCCATCGGCGGATGAACGATCGATGCCATGAATACGTGAGTAAACACCACCTAGACCCACGACACCGCGACAAACACCGTGTGCGCCGAATGGGCACGCTCCCGAGCGTTGAGCGCTCGTCAGACGTTGAGGTCGATGACTTGCTGGTACCAACCCATGAACTGGGTCAGTCCCTCGTCAACATAAGCGTTGGCGACGCTGACGTGAGACGCGACCAGCTGACCACGGGTGATGTGTTGCTGGTATTCCTTGCTGTGGCGTACTGCGTCGATCTGCTCCGCGGTACCGCGCGCCACAAGCAATCCGGTCACGTCTCCACCGGAGAACTCGAGCACGCTGACGTCAAAGCGCTCGATTTCTCCTCTTTGCTGAAGACGCGCCCAGTACTGCATCGCCTCGTTGTAGACATTGAGGGCTTGCTTCTCTCGCCCAGGTATGGGATCTCCCCAGACTGTGCATAGAGCAGCTTCGGCCATCGGACTCCCTCTCTCCTATGCCCCGATTCGGATTATGCGGAACTTTCGAGCCGACGGCTAGAAGGCACACGCGTAATTCGGCGTTCAATTTCTGGCCTTCTAATCGCCACGTCACCGTGCCGCCGCGGCGCAGTGATTTAGGTACGGAAAGGGGCCCTGCGCCGGGGGAGGGGCTTGCTCATGATCGTTTCGAAGTACTCTCGTTACGCCCCGCAGTCGGCGCTGTTTACCTTGGCGCCGTTGACGATCTTGCAGAACGGGAAATTGCTGTCGCCGCCGCCGGCGCTGAAGTTCATGCCGTTGCCCCCGTCGACGAGCTGCAAGGTCACGAATGCGCCCCGCTGAAGGACGCCGCCGGTGACGTTCCCGTAGGCGGTGTCCCACGCCGGCGGACCTTGCACGCTGCCCAGGGTTGAAGTTCATCGTTCCCATCCGGCTTTTCTCAATACCGGAGCCGTCACTGTTGACGGTCACGCTCTCGCCGTGAACAGCCCAGCTGCCGATGAACGGACCACCGGCCTCGGCGAACGAGCGAGACAAGCCGCCCTGCCGGTGTCGGCGTAGGCCAGCGGAGCGAGGGGAACGCTCGCCGCCAAGACAGCCGGCATTATCAGGGCGATCTTCACTTTGTCTGTCCTATCGGTGTGGTGCGAGGTCACGAATCTCTCGGACCGCCGATTTCCCAATACATCAGGTGTCCGCTGTCGGTGAGGTGGGTACAGGTCATCGTCTGCCCGTTGGCGTTTTGCGCTGTTGCGTGCCAATTCCAGCACTGATCACCTGCGTTGGGCGACAGTGGAATTGGGGCGAGGACGATGACCACGAATGCGGCCATCCCGGCTACTGTTGACGCTGCGGCTAGAACTGAGTTTTCCTCTCGCGCTGTGCGATAGAGCATCATTTCGATTCCTTCTTGCCTTCGAAGCGTTCTGTATGGGCTGTGGTTCCGATGCCTTGGCGTACGAAAGTGTCACATTGTCGCGACGGAAACCGCAGGGCTTTCGGCGAGCTCAAATGGGTAGGGAATGGCAGAAGAATGAACTGGCAATCTTGGAAATTTCTTGGATACCATCAATCCAGTTGTTAGAACGAGGCTTTCAAGTCAACTGGAGCACACGCAAACTGCGGATTGCCCCTGCAACGCCGACGTCTCCGGCAGCACAAGTCGCCGATGCGGGCGAACTACCTCAAAACGGATTCGACGAGATCCACCAGGTTACGTTTGCCAACCCGCGGCGTCGTCCACCAGGGCAGCGCGCGGGAGGTGACACTCACCAGGCCGTCGGCCATGGCGTCTTGTAGCCGATACGCGGAATTCAGCGGATCGGGGGACCACAGCGACACAATGATCTGGCGCAGGGCGTCCACGCGGAGCAGGTTGAACTCGCTGTCGTCTTCGAGTCCCATGGCGCGCAGCGGAACCAGAGACGGAACGCTCGTCTTAATTGCGTTAGTTTCTGCTCCCACCCCGACCACTCGAAATCCGCACAGCCCCGTCTCGTCTTCGAGCCGTTCCAGGCGACCGTCGTCAGCGCCGGATACCGCGTGCCCCATCGAGTGCCCGGTGATCGAACCGCGGGTCCCGACGACTTCGAAGGGCCCGTCGGCTCCCGTGAACGGTTCGATGACGTCGCCCGTCACGCCGCCGGGAAAGCGGTAAACGATGTCGACGGCGCCGCCGCGAGACCAACGGCAGCGCGAGCTGCGGACGAGAGGGAAACCGAGCCAGGATCTCAGCAGCGCCAAGGCGTGATACCGGTAGCCCATGCTTTCCAGGCGGATGCGTACGACGTCGCCGATGACTCCCGACTCGATGACCTTCCCCACCAACCGGAACTGCGGCAGGTTCATGAAATCCTCGGCCACCCGAACCGTGCGCCACCGCCGGTAAAGAGCGAGCTGCCGAAGATCGCCCCACCGAACGGCGGCCGGCGTGTCCATAACCAGGGCGGCACCCGGGGCGAGGTGCGCGGTGGCGCGCAGCACGGCCAGATTGCTGGTCGGCGTGACCGACACCATCACCGCGTCGACGTCGCCCGGCCGCAACGAGTCCAGGTTCTCCACGGCGCCGATGCCGAAGGGCTCTCCCGCCGCGCGCGCGTTGGCGATATTTCGCGAGTGGACCCCCAGGACTTCGACGTCAGAATCCAACAGCCTCAGCGCGGGTAAGAACGAATTCTTGACTCGGTATCCCGAGCCGATGATCAAGACTCGCAATCGTTGGCTTGCGGGATTGGGTGAACCCACCGAACTTACGAACCTGATTTGGCGCGGCTCAGCAGCTTGCGACTGGCCAAGTGCAGGCGGTCGATGGCAACCGCCGGCCCGGACAGCCCGTTCCTGCTCGTGGGAGGCATTAACCGGGCCTCGACGGGGTCGCTCGCGTCGGAAAGTGGCTGCGATGTTCCGACCCGCCGCTCGTCCACGAGCGCCTTGAGCACCGGCTCGTCCAGCTTCGAGTAGGCCGCTTTGAACTCGTCGGTCCCGATCAGTTCGTTCGCCAACCCGGCCGGCTGGGTGGAAATCTTCAGAATCCTTCGACGCCGCGGGCCGCGATTCGGCGCCGCGCGGTGGTAGTAGCAACGATTCCAAATTGCGGCGGTCCCGACGGATCCCACCATCTGCACGACTTCACAGCTGGCTTCTATCCGGTCGGCCGAATTCGGTGCGAATTCGAAGGCGCCATCTTCGTCACCAACCGGCGACATGAGAATGAAGATGCTGACAAAATTCGGGAAATTCTTTGCGAATCCTTCAAGTGTGTCGTAGTCCCGGTGCCAACCGTCGAGCCGCTGTTCATTGATATGCGACTTTGTTTGTCCGCCTGCGGTTTCGTAGCAATGGCAGTGGTACAGCAACGCAGAAGGGTGGACGCTGGCGATGAGCCGGCGTGCCGGCTCACTGAACATTTCGTGGAAAATCCCGAGGTCAACGAGCTGATCGGGACCGAGTACCGCGCGCGGCTGATCGGCGATCTCGGCGAACAACGAATCCACTCGCCGATTCCATGACTCGACATGCTCGACAGGCCAAAGGCCGGTGAGATCAGCGATGCCCTCTTGAGTAAGCACTTCCGGGAGCGTGCGAGTCGCCGTTATTACGCCCAATTCCCCACCGTCCGATTCCATTTCCACCTGCAGGCTACGGCATTGGCGGCTCGGTCCACTGTCGATACCCAAACATTAGGCGTTTACCAGGAGGTTTCCCGACCTCGTGCCGGTGTTGGACAGGTGCGGCGACGCGGCTGCGCTGTCGGTTGAGGTCGGACCCTGAAGCGGGGCGTTCGATGTTTGCTGGTTCGAGGCTGGTTAACCGATGGCCCCGCCGGTCAGACTCCGGACCGTTTGAATTTCGCCGTCCCGATAGGGCCTTCCGTCGGGCAATACCAGGTCGTGAAACCACACTTTCGGGGGCGCCGGATACGGGTGATCCCATGAATCCCACGGGAAGTACGTCTGGGTCTTTCCGGCGACGAAACCCCAATTGAATGCGCCGACGTTATGGCGCTTCGCGACGGGCAGTACTCCCTCGATAGTGCTGCCCTGCGGCCGGGCCATGTACTCGGTGCAAATGATCGGCCGTCCCAGTGGAGCGAGCTCACTGATCCGGGATTCGAAGGCCGCGGGTTCGGCATAGGAATGAAATGTGATCACATCGGCATTACCGAGTTGAATGTCGGCAATTGCGCTGCGGCCCTGCAGATCCGCCCATTTGCCTTGCCACACACCACTTGTCAGCGGTTGGCTCGGATCGACCGAACGTGCCCATTGAAACACTTGGGGGAGCAGGTCTGCGACAAGCTGCAGTTTGTCTTTTCGCTCGACCCGTTGGTACACCCGCGCGGGATTGTCGGGTTCATTCCACAGATCCCACCCCAAAACCCGGTCATCATCGCGGAATTGGGCCAACACGCCCGTGACATAGTCGCGCAGCAGGCGGATGTAGCCGGGGTCGCCGAGGCGCTCGGCGCCGGGGCTCTGCACCCAGCCCGAGTTGTGGACCCCGGGCCGCGGCGCGCGCTGCGGACCCAGCTTGGGCAGCGGGTCCCAGCACGAATCGAAGAAGACAAATAGCGGTTTGATGCCGTGGCGCGCCGCCATGGACACGAATTGCGCCAGACGCAACTGGAATCCCCGGGCATCCTGGGCCCAGAGCAGATCGTGGAGGAAGACTCGCACGCTGTTGAGCCCGGCTGAGCGGGCCCAACCCAGCTCGGTATCGATTCGCCGAGGGTCAAAAGTGTTGGACTGAAACATCTCGAGCTGATTGATGGCGCTCGAGGTGATGAAGTTCGCGCCGACGAGCCAGCCCTGGGCTTGATACCAGCGGTTGGCGCGGTCGGGTGACCATCGCGTGGCTTCCCCGGAGAAGCGGGGTGGTTCTGCGGAAGCTCGAGGTCCTTGAGCCAGTGCAGCACCCGCCGCGAGCAGCAGCGGAAGCTTCAGGACCGTTCGGCGGTACACCAGCTGACGATAAGTTGACCGGGGCAATGTTCCCGGTATTTGCCCAGCGCGTCATCCTGGCTAGATCCTGAGAATTGTTACCCGTTGGTAGTCAGCGACATTCGGCTCAGCGCGGTGCTATCGCATGGCCTCGGCCCAGCCAGTATGGCCCTGGAAGCCCAGCTTTTTCGCTATCCCAAGATATCGATCCACGAAGTCTCGGTATGCGTCCTGGTTGGCCGTGGCGCGGGCAACGAGTGCGCGCATCCGGAGCAGTGACAATTCGTTGACCACGAATCCGCGCTCGACCGGTGCGGCTGCGAGCCGGTCGATCGCCGCATGCGCCTCATCCATGTCGGTGTCGTTGCCCCGGACTAGCAATGCGGTCACGAGGGCCACACTGGCGGCGCCGCGGACGAGCATCTCACCGGAATCGGTCAACTCGTTCACCGTCGCCCGGGCTAGTGCGATGGCGTCGTCAAGGTGTCCGGCCTCGGTTTGCAATTGAGCTTTGCGGATGTCGGCCATCGCCACACCAAGCAGGTTGCGCTGGCGCAGCTGTGCCTCGCGTCCTTTGGACATCAGCTCTAATCCGGCGTCATCCGCCGGCGCGGTATGGGTCAATAGAAGGCCGTGAGCCGCTTGCGCGAGCGCCAATGCGGAGTCGTCGCCGGACTTTTCCGCGTTGTAAAGCACAGCGGCCGTCTCGGCCAGCGCGGCAGGATCCGGCAACAGCCAACCGTTTGTGATAGCCAGGGTGTAGCCGTAGGTGATGACGATCGCCACCGCGGACTCCCCCTGCATGTCGCGCTGTATCGCAATGGCGCGTTGCAGATCGGTCCGCCAAGACGGCTCGCCGAGGGAGGCGCGGGCGTGTGCGCGGTAGAGAAGCGCTATGGCCAACGGAGATCCCAGACCCCAAACGTTGCCCTTGGAACCGTCGTCGGCCAGCAGATCGATGACGGATTGTGCAACGCGCAGAGCCTCGGCGACCTCGCCGGCATGCAGCTTGGCGAACATGGCCGCGGACATCACTCCGTACATGCTCATCTGATCGACCGCCGAATCGAACAGCGCGATCTGCTCGGAAGCCAGCTTGGCGGATTCGTGGTGGCGATTGGCCATGATCAACGACAACATCGCGCCCGAAAAGCCGGCAGCCAGCGAGACGTAGTTGCCGGACGTGGTGCACAACTCACGCAGATCGTCGAAGCCGGTTTCGTCGGCGCTTCCGCCCACCCGCCAGGTGCTCGAACACAACATCGTTCTGGGATGAATGCGCAGCGCGATGCCGTCGAGGAAGTCGGAAGGTAGCGCGTCGGCGACCCGGCGGGCGTGCTCCCAACTCCGGCGCGCTGCAACGACATCTCTGGTCATCAGCCAGGACCCGGCGCGCATATGCTGCGCGTACGCACCGGGCAAGTCCCCGGCAGCCTCGAGATGTTCGGCGACCAACGCGGCGTTCTCGGCCGATTCCGCGTCACGTTGTTGGATCGCGGCGGCGAGCCGGCGGTGCGTCACGGCGCGGTCGGACTTCAACTGTGATTCGTAGGCGACTGCGCGGATCAGCGGATGGCGAAATGCGTACTCGGCGCGCGGCCCCCACGCCACCTGCTCCACGAGGTCGGCCTCGATCAGCGGTTCCACCTGCACGCTGTCGACGACGCTGTCCAGCAGCTCGGCCTCGAGCCGCGATCCGATCACGGCTGCCGCGTTCAGGGTTCGTTTCGGGTTGGGGGCAAGCCGATCGATGCGGGCGGCCAGTGTGGCGTGCAGGGTGGCCGGCACTGTCACCTCGGCAACGTCGGTGACGCATCGATAGCCGCCCCGATCACCGTCGAGGACGCCGCGGTCGGCCAGCTCGCGCACCATCTCCTCGGCAAAAAACGGGTTACCTGCGGCTCTATCGGTGATTGCGTCAGCCACCGCTGCGACCGTTGGGTCCGACCCGAGCAACTGCGAGACCAGGGCTGCGGATTCCGAATCAGTCAGCGGCGCAAGGGCGATGGTCTGAGCACCGGGCATCCGGCTCAACGCGCCCCGATATTCGCGACGGTGAGTGACCAGCGCGATCGAGGCAGTCTGCGGGATCACGGCGAAGAGCTCGGCCAGCATGGACTCGCTGACCGGATCGATCCAATGAGCATCCTCCACCACGAAGACTGCCGGGGCTTTTCGGCCCAACGACGCGGCATTGACCAGGGCCGTCAGCCGGCGGCGCCGGGCATCCGGGTCGATCTTGGGCAACTCCACATCGCGATCCGCGACACCCAGCAGATCGTCCAAAAGCAACAAATCCTCACGCTCGACGTCCGATGCCTGAGCCCGTATCTGCGCTCGGGCGGTGTGTGGGTCAAGGCCCTTGATTCCGGTAGCCGCCCGCAATAGCCCGACCACAGCATGGAAGGGGATCTGGCTGGCGTGCGATTCGCAGGAGGTGGTGAACACCTCCAGGCCACGACGCCGCGCCAGCGTCGCTAGCTCGTCGACCAGACGGCTCTTGCCGATGCCAGGCGGGCCGACGGCGGTGACCACCTCGCCGTGTCCCGCGGTCGCTCGCTCGAGCAGGCCCTCGACGGCGGCCATCTCCCAGCGCCGACCAACTAGATTCGACTGCGCACGTTTCCCGACGTGACGCCCCTCCTCTACGCCGAGCAACCGTCGGACGGTCACCGGCTCCTCGATGCCTTTAATGCGGACATGCTCGATTTCGCCGAGGCGCGCAGCCCCATCGACAAGTCGGGCTGTCGACGCGCTAAGCATCACCCCACCCGGCGGGGCCACCGACTCCATCCGCTGGGCCATGCCGACCTGGTCTCCGATTGCCGTGTAACCCAAAGCGCCTGAGCCGATTTCACCGGCAATCACTTGCCCCGAGTTCAGACCCACGCGCAACCGCAAGTCGACGCCGTCGTGTTCCTTGACGTCGGTGGCTAACCGGCCGGTCTGGTCTTGAATGCCCAGCGCCGCCAGGCAGGCGCGGAAAGCGTGGTCTTCCAACGCCAGCGGAGCCCCGAACACGGCCATGATCCCGTCGCCGGTGAACTTGTCCACGGTGCCCCCGAAACGATGCACAACTGCGGCGCAGCGGTCGGCGACGTCGGCCATGATCTCCCGCAGCCTTTCCGTCCCGACGGCGGAGGCTAGGTCCATCGAGCGCACTACATCGGCAAAGAGGACCGTGACTTGTTTGTATTCGGCGCGAATAGCGACGTCTGCGACCGGCGAGCCGCAACCATGACAAAACCGGGCGTGCTCCAGTGGCTCAGTGCCACACGTCCGGCACGCTGCCATGGCCGTCACGCGACCCTCCGCCGATCCCGGACCCAGTGTTCCCAGGGCCCCTCAAAGAATAGGCCGTTCTAGCGCAGCTTTCGGCCGTAGTTGTCTTTGACGCCCCCGGTGAACATCATGATCGCGTCTACGAGCGCCCAGACGCCAACCCCCAGCAGGATCGGAAAGCCGAAGAAGCAAAAGATGGTCGTGACGAACCCGAAAAGGCCCAGGCACAGTTGCAGGACTGCGATCTGGGTCGAGTCGATGTAGAAGCGGCCGATGCCGAACACACCGAGGAAAAGCTGCAGCAGGCCGGCGGTGACGGCGGACTTGTCCGACAGGGGTTCCCCGGTGGCCGGGTCGCGACCGAATGGTGCCTGCGGGTCAGCGCCGTAACCCGGCGAGGGATAGCCGGGTTGCTGATACGGCTGGTTGGCGGGGTAGGGATACTGCTGCGGGTAACCGGGCTGCGGCGGATACCCCGGCGGATTCTGCGGCTGCGGAGTTGGTCCGTAGCCCGGCGGCTGGCCGCCCCACGGCGGCTCCTCGGACGGGTTTCCGGGTTGGTTCGGTGTCACCATGACTTAAGTAAACCCCCCCTTGTGGTGTCAGGCGTCGGGTTACATCTGCTGCGGATGCGGCTGCTGCGCATGCGGCTGTGGCTGCGGGGAACCGCCATAACCCAATTGTGAGGCGGTGTAGCGCGCGCCGTCGGTGACCGGCACCGCCTGCACCGCGGTGCCGTAGGCGCAGATCTCGGTCCACACGTCCCCGATTTCGGTCGTGTCGAACCGCATCGCCACGATCGCGTTGCCGCCCTTGTTGCGCGCCTCGTTGAGCAGCCGTGCCATCGCCTCGTTGCGGCTTTCAGCGAGGTTTTTGGTCATGCCCTGCAACTCGCCGCCGAACATCGACTTGAATCCGGCGCCGAACTGGGCGAAGGCATTTCGTGATCGGACGGTGAGTCCGAACACTTCGCCGCACACGCGTTGGATCTCCCAACCGGGAATGTCATTGGTAGTGACGACGAGCACCTGACGACCTTTCTGCCGAGCTGAGCAATCGGTTCGTTATCGCTGCAGGGTACCGCCCGCACCGGCGGTGGATATATTCGACGAAGCAAACGACGAGGAGGTCGAGTGGGTTCGGCGGTGGACGACATCGACTTCGACGATCTGACGTCGCCACAGCTGACCGATATCCAACGTCAGATCCTGGAGTTCACCGAGGCCAAACCCGTCGAATTCGACGTCGACCGGATGCTTGCCGAAGCCATCGAGCAGGCAGGTGTGGGTGACGACCTGGATGACACCGACGGCTTCGCTGAGCGGCTGGCCGTGCACGTGGCCGCGATCGAGGCCGACGACGGACTGACCCAGCTCACTCGCTCGTCGCTACGGCAACGGGTGGTTCGCCTACTGCGCAACCGGCTGTCGCTGACCGACCTCATCAAGCGGTATCCAGAGATCGAGTCAATCGCGATCGACAAACCCTTCATCGTTGTCGGAATGCCGCGATCGGGCACCACGCACCTGGTGAATCTGATCGCGGCCGACCCCCGCCGGCGCGCCCTACCCTACTGGGAAAGCCAGGACCCGATTCCGGCGCTGGGCCAAGGCCCCGACATCTTCGGAGTCGACCCCCGCTTCGCGCGTACCAAGGCCGAACACGACGCACTCATGGTCAGCGCGCCCGTGGTGGCTGCGATGCACGATCGTTTTCCCGAGGCGATCGAGGAGGAGGTCGAACTTCTCGACCTGGATCTGGCCTCCTACGTTCTGGAATGGCATGCGCGCGTGCCTAATTGGCGCGACTACTACCTGGGGCTGGATCAGAACCGGCACTACGCGTACATGAGGAAGGTGCTGCAGGCGTTGACGTTCCTGCGCGGCCCGCGGACCTGGGTTCTCAAGAGCCCCCAGCACTGTGAGCAGCTCGGCCCGTTGATGGCCACCTTCCCGGACGCGACGGTGGCCTTCACCCACCGCGATCCCGTCGCGGTGGTCCAGTCGGCGATCACAATGATGGCCTATTCCGATCGATTGCGCCGGACCAGCATCGACCCCGATTGGCTACTGGACTACTGGAGCGATCGCGTGCACAGGTTGCTCAGCGCCTGTGTGCGCGACCGTGATCTGGTGCCGGCCGAACGCAGCATCGACATCAGCTTCCACCAGCTGAGCGGCAACGAAATGCCGCTATTGGAGGAGCTATACCAACGCGGCGGCGTGGAATTGCCCACCAAGGTGCGCGGCCGCCTGCAGGGCTACCTCGACGGCAATCCGCGCGGCAAGCACGGCCGGATCAACTACGACTTGCAACGACACTTCGGCATCTCGGCCGACCAACTCCGCGCGCGGTTCGACTTCTACTTCAACAGGTTCGACGTCCGCCCCGAATGAAGGAGACACCAGCGATGTTCGAACCGGTGTATCGCAACCGGCCCGGCGCCGACGCCATGCGCCCGGCCACCGCCGAACAGGCCGAGCAGATCGCGCCCGGGTTGTGGTGTTCGCCGGGCCTGTCGAATGCCTACCTGCTGACCACCGGCGCGGGGCGAGTCATCATCAACACCGGGATGGGGTTCGAGGGCCCGGTGCACCGCGCCAACTTCGACGCCGTCGACTCCTCGCCCGTGCGCTACATCATCTTCACCCAAGGCCACGTCGACCACGTGGGAGGGCTGGACAGCGTGCGCGATGCGGATACAACGGTTGTCGCACAGGCGAACTGGACGCTGTGGCGCGACGACAACGAACGCCTCATCCCGTACCGCGCCAACCGCAGTGCCTTCGCGTTCCAAGACACGTTGGCCGACGGCATCCAAGAGATTCAACGACGTCTCGGCACCAAGCGCCTGGCCGGCCAGAGTGTTCCCGTCGTCGATGTCGACTTCGAGGACACACTGTCTCTCGAAGTCGGCGGGCGACGGATGGAGCTGATCTCGGTACCCGGCGGCGAGACCAACGACTCGCTCGTGGTGTGGTTGCCCGAAGAACAGATCTGCTTGTGCGGGAATGTATTTGGACCGTGTTCGGCCACATTCCGAACCTGGTCACCATGCGCGGCGACCGGTACCGCGACGCCCTGACCGCCATCGCATCTGTTGAACGGGTGCGTGAGCTGCGGCCCGAACTGTTGGTGACCGGCCATTTCGAACCGATCCCGGGCGCCGACCGCATCGACGCCGAGTTGACCCGGCTGCGCGACGCGATCCGATACGTCCACGATCAGACCGTCGCCGGCATGAACGCCGGCAAGGACGTCCGGACTCTGATGCGCGAGATCAGTTTGCCCCCGGAATATGAAGTGGGCCAAGGCTATGGGAAGGTCGCCTGGGATGTACGGGCGATTTGGGAGAATTACTCGGGCTGGTTTCATCACGAGTCGACGACCGAACTCTATCCCGTTGGTTTCGACGCCGTCACCGCCGACGTGGTCGAACTCGCGGGCGCTGACGCCCTCGTGGAACGGGCCCGGGCGCACCTGGCTGCTGGGCGCCCAGTTCACGCAATCCACCTCGCCGAGCTTGTGCCATCCGACCACCCGGGTGCGCGTGAAGTACTCCGCGAAGCGCACCAAGGCCTGCTCGCTGACAGCACGAACTTCTGGGAAAGAGCCTGGCTCACAAGGCAGATAGCGAGGAATTCATGACCCTACGGCCCGAAGACTTCTACCACACAGGCATCGTCGTACCCGACCTCGACGCCGCGATGGCGCGGCTCACCGCACTGGCCGGCTACCAGTGGATCAACCCGATGAGCTACACGCTGCCATTCCGCACAGCGACTGGAACTCACGAGCTGACCTCCACTATCGTTTATTCGGTGCAGAGCCCGCACATCGAACTCGTCAACGAGGTCCCCGGCACCCCGTGGACGGCCGCACCCGGCAACGCCGTCCACCACGTCGGCTATTTCGTCGACAACCTGGCCGAATCCGCGCGGATGCTGGAGAACAACGGCTTCGCTCTGGAAATGACCGGAGATGTTGCGGAATCAGAGCTTTCGTTATTCGCCTACTATGTCGACTCCTTCGGCACCCGCATCGAGATCGTCGACCGGGCGCTGTTCCCCGATTGGCCGGCCTTCTTGCGGGCGGCGTCCCAACCCAACGGAGCCTAACGTGTTGCTCACGGTGCTGCGGTTCAACTTCAGTTCCCCGCAGGGTGATCCACGCACGCAGGGCAAGCTGATCTCAGCCGCGCTCGAGATGGCTCAGTGGGGCGAGTCCCGCGGGATCACCACGATCAGTGTCGATGAACATCACGCGACCGGGCACGGATGGAGCTGCAATCCGATTATGGCCGCGGCGATGTTCCTGGCGCGAACCGAGCGGCTGGTCGCGAGCGTGGACTGCGCGCTCGGGCCGTTGTGGAACCCGGTTCGGCTCGCTGAAGACATCGCGCTCGTGGACAACATGAGTCGTGGGCGGCTGCATACCACGGTTGGTCTGGGCTACCGCACGGTCGAATATGACGCTCTGGGTGCGGATTTCAGTCAGCGCGGCAAGCTGATGGATGCCCTGGTCGAACGGATGCTGTCGGTCTGGTCAGCTGCCGGCTCCGACGCCGGGGTCTGCACCGGCACCTGGACCCGCCCCCATCCGCCGCTGTATGTCGGCGGGGGCGCGCGGGCGACCGCGCGGCGGGCGGCGCGCTTCGGGCTGCCGCTGAGCCTGGCCGACCACCTGCCGGAGATCGACGCCTACTACCGCGAGCTTTGCGCCGACGCCGGCATCAACCCATTCGTCATCATGCCGGGAGAGACCAATCGCGGAATGATTTACCTGCACGAAGATCCGGACCGGGCCTGGGCCGAGCTGGGCGATCATATCCTCTGGGAGGCAGTCACTTACGGCGAATGGTCAACCGACGAGCGCTCGCTGATGCACTTGCCGGGAGTGCAAACCCTGGACCAGGTCAAGGCCTCGGGGCGATACCGGTTCCTGACGCCCGAGCGGCTCATCGCCGAGGTCCGTGACGCCAAGCAGTACGGACCGATCGTGTTGCATCCCCTGGTGGGCGGCATGCCGATCGACGAAGCGTGGAAGTCGGTTCAGCTGCTCACCGACACCGTTTTGCCCGTGCTGAGCTGACGGGCCGCTGAGCGTCTGTTAGATGCTGAGCGATTGCGGTGGCGTCCAGGTGTCCACCAGCAGCGGCAGGGTGATCGCTTCGTTGCCGCCGGTCACCACGAGCACCCAGCGGCCGTCGACAGGCAGGATGGCCTCGATACCGAAGAAAGCGAATCCCGGAAATTCGCCGATCGAGGCTTCGGGCACCTCGAATCGCCGCACCATGGGCGCCTCGCCCGTCGGAGGGATCAGCTCTACCTCGACCCGCCGGTCGTCGGAGCTTTCGGCGTCGGCCCGGGTCAGCACCACGAGAACAAAACTGGCTGACCGGTCGGGTCCGACCGTGAATTTGGACAGCACGCCGCCCGCTACGTTGAGTTTGTTGTCTATTGTCGCGGCCTGTTCGGCCAGGAACGCCCCGGTGAGTATCACAGGGTCGAACTTACCGTGCAGCTACTGACCATCAGGAGGGGGTAGGGGCCAACCATCACCGGCCTCTCTGTGCGCGACCTTGGGTGTTAGATGGCGTCAAATTCTGCAAACTTCGCGTGTGGAGCGCGATACTAAACGCGTGCCTGATCGCAATGTGCTGGGCGGTCCGCTGGAGCCGTGCGGCAACGAACCACTCACCGGCTTCTACCGCAATGGCTGCTGTTCGTCTGGGCCCGAAGACATGGGCCGGCACACCATTTGCGCGGTGATGACGGCTGAATTCCTGGAGCACCAGCGCTCCATTGGTAACGACCTGTTGACCCCGGTGCCCGAATACCGGTTCCCCGGCCTGCTGCCCGGGGACCGATGGTGCGTCACCGCGCTGAACTGGCTTCGCGCCCACCAGGACGACTGCGCCGCCCCGGTCGTGCTCGCAAGTACCCACGAGCGCACCCTCGAGGTCGTACCGCTGGAAGCTCTCCTGGAGCACAAGGTCGACGTTCCCGACGACCTAGCCAATTTGTAGGCCGATTTTAGGGCTCGTGCCAGCGCTTCAGTGTGCGGTGGTGAACAACGCCGGATCCGCCACGACGACGCTCGGCGCCACATCGCCCGTCCGTCGCGCGACGAACGGGGTCCGGTACACCGTTCCCTGCGTGCCGCACCCATTGCTGAGAATGGTGCCGACCGTGAGGCCCTTCAACGTGCCGTCGGGCTGCGGATCAAATGACCACAGCCGGGTCTCCCGGCGAAGGTCGCGCCGCTGGTCAACGGCATTCCGGGATCGTACCGCCACGCTCGAAGCTCGGCATGGCGCCCAGCGCGGCTGCCGGCACGAAGTCAGGCGGTGCGCTGCTCCAACCAGCTGACCAGCGAGCGGCCCGCATCCAGCACGTGCCGCTCGGCGATCACGCGGGCTCGCTCGGCGTCTTTGTCACCGAGGGCGTCGAGCAGCTCTTGGTGCTCGTCGAGCGAATGCTTCTCATGGTCGGGGAACAGGGTGAGGAAGTTGCTAGGCACGACGCGGGCCGCTTGCTTGATTTGAGTCATCAGCCGCGGGGAGTGCGCGGCGTGGTGAATCTTTTGATGGAAATGCCAATTCGCCTCGCCGATGCTGTCGTCACCGGACCGTGCGGCGACATCGTCAGCGAGTTCGCGCAACATCTCGAGCTCGTCCGGCTCAATTCGCTCGGCTGCCCACGCGGCCGCCTGCCCGGTCAGCACACCCAGGATGGTGAAGCTGTCCAGAACGTCCTCGGAGCTGATGCCGACGACGGTGATTCCGCTGCGCGGGGCGACTCGGACCAGGCCTTCGAAGGAGAGCTCCAGCAGCGCCTCGCGCACCGGAGTGCGGCTGGTGGCGAACTCTTCGGTGATGGCGTCCAGGTCAACGCGTGAGCCGGCGGCCAGAGCTCCGGTGAGGATGCGGTCGCGCAGTTCGCGTGCGGCGCGCTCCCGCACCGTCCCGGAAATGTCGATGGCCGCCATCCGGGCACTCTACCAAATGCAGCATTTGAAATCTGATATATCAGTTGTTAGATTCCGAGCATGGCTGGCACACGAAAAGACAAGATGGCCCTGGTCGCCTTCATGCAGGCGGGCAACACCTCCGTGTATGCGGGCTCCTGGCGGCATCCCGCCACCGAACACCACTACCTCGATGCGTCCTACTACGCGAAAATCGGCCGCCAGCTCGAAGAAGGCTGCTTCGACCTGATGTTCTTCGACGACCGCCTGGCCATGCCGGGTGTCTACGGCGGATCGGTCGAGGAGGCGGTGCACTACGGCGCCCGGCCGGTGAAGCTGGACCTCGGCGTGGTGCTCGGCGTCCTGGCGCAAACGACGTCGCGGATCGGGCTCGGTGCGACCTACTCCACCACCTATTACGCGCCGTTCCACGTCGCCAGGACGTTCGCGACGCTGGACCACCTTTCGGGTGGGCGGGCCGCGTGGAACGTCGTCACCTCGGTCAACGACGGTGAGGCGCAGAACTTCGGCGTCGAGGCCCACCTGGGCCACGACGAGCGGTACGACCGCGCCGACGAATTCATGGATGTGGTCACCGGTCTTTGGGACACCTGGGAAGACGACGCGATCCTGCACGACCGGACGTCCGGGCAGTACGGCGACCCTTCGAAGGTGCACGAGCTGAACCATGAAGGCCGGTTCTTCTCGGCACGTGGACCGCTCACCGTGCCGCGCACCCCACAGGGCCGGCCGGTCATCATCCAGGCCGGCTCCTCGGGTCGGGGCCGCGAATTCGCCTCCCGCTGGGCTGAATTGATCTTCACCGGTGACCCCGGCCTCGACGTCGCGCGCAACCACTACTCCGACCAGAAGGACCGCATCGCCGACGCCGGACGTGATCCTGCTGCGGTGCGAATTTGTCCGATGGCTTACGCTGTGGTCGGCGAATCCGAGGCGCACGCCAAGGACCGCGAAGCCTTATTCCTCAACGATTTGGTTCACCCCATGGCGTCGCTGACCCTGTTGTCGGAGTTGATGAATTACGACTTCGCGCAACACGATCTGGACGATCCGGTGACGGACGAGCTCATCGCCTCTGTCTCTGGCATTCGGGGCCTGGTGCAGAACCTGCGCACCCATATCGGCGGCGACACGGTGACCGTGCGCGACCTGGCCGGCCACCGCGCTACGCTGTTGCAAGGCCCCCGTTTCGTCGGCACCGGCGAGCAGGTTGCCGATCAAATGGCGGAATGGTTCGAAAGCGGCGCCTGTGACGGCTTCGTCCTGGCCGCAACGCATCTGCCCGGCGCCTTCGAGGACGTGGTGCGGATGGTGGTTCCGGAACTGCAACGGCGCAGGCTGTTCCGCACCGAGTACGAGTCCTCGACGCTGAGGGGACATCTTGGCCTGCAACGACCTTCGAACACCCGGGTGCCTGCCGGTGCGAATGCTTGACGGTGTACGAGTCCTGGACGTGGCCACCCTGGCGGCGGCCCCGCTGGTCGCTACCTATCTGGGTGAGTTCGGCGCCGACGTGATCAAGGTCGAGGATCCCCGAAATGGTGATCCTATTCGCGGGTGGGGCAATCAGCGCGACGGCGTCGGCCTGATGTGGAAGTCGTTATCGCGCAACAAGAGGTCAATCACGTTGGATCTGCGCTGCGCCGAAGGTCAGGATTTGGTCCGCCGCCTGGTGGAGCACGCTGATGTCGCCATCTTCAACACGCGGCCGCAGACATTGCGTAAATGGGGCCTGAACTACGAGAGCCTGCGTGCGGTCAACGAACGGATCGTGATGCTGCACATCACCGGCTACGGGCTGACGGGTCCGAAGAGCGAGCGCCCCGGGTTCGGCACGCTGGGCGAGGCCATGAGCGGATTCGCCCACATCACCGGCCCGGCCGGCGGCCCGCCCACCCTGCCGCCTTTTATGCTCGCCGATGGTGTCGCGTCGTTGAATGCCGCCTACGCGGTCATGATGGCGTTGTATCACCGTGACGTTCACGGTGGACCCGGGCAGCTGATCGACGTCAACCTCATCGACCCGCTGGCCCGGCTGCTGGAGCAGACGCTGTTGGGCTACGACCAACTGGGCCTGGTGCCCGAACGCGCGGGCAACCGCTGGGACATCTCGGCTCCACGCAACACCTACCAGACCGTCGACGGCCGCTGGCTCGCGATGTCCGGTAGCTCACCGGCGTTGGCGTTACGGGTGTTTCGGGCGATCGGCCGCGACGACTTGCTGGAAGACCCCGATTTCTCCGACCCGCAGCGACGGCTGGCCCGCGCCCGCGAGGTCGATGCCGTGGTCGCGGATTGGGTTGCGACGAAGACACTTTCGGAGGCCATGTCGGCCTTCGAGAAGCACGAGGTCGCCGCGGCTCCGGTGTACGACATCCGTGACCTGGTGGCCGACGAGCAGCTGGCGCATCGCGAAGTGTTCATCCCCGTCAACGACCCGGAGCTTGGGTCGATGACGGTGCAGGCCCCGGTGCCACGGTTCTCGTCGGCATCCGGGACGGTCGACCATCTGGGGCCGAGCCTCGGCCAACACAACGCCGAGGTCTACGGCGGGTTACTCGGTTTGACCCCGGATGAGATTGACGACCTGCGCGCCCGTGGCGTGCTGTGACAGAAGGACATTCATGACTGATCTGCTCCGTCGTTCCGAACTCGCGGTGCCCGCCTGTAACGACAACATGTTCGAGAAAGGCGCCAACTGCGGCGCGGACCTGGTGTTCCTTGACCTCGAGGATGCGACCCCCGCCGGCGTCAAAGTGGAATCGCGCGCCAAGGTCATCGCCGCACTCAACGACATCGACTGGGGGCGCACCGTTCGCGCCATTCGGATCAACGGTTTGGACACCCAGTGGTGCCATGACGACATCATCGAGGTCGTCACCAAGGCCGGCGCGAACCTCGACACCATCATCATCCCGAAGCCCAAGAAGGCCCGCGATGTGTGGTGGGTCGACGTTCTGCTCACCCAGCTGGAAGCGAAACTTGGCCTCACCAAGCAAATTCGGCTCGAAGCCCTCATCGAAGAAGTGGAAGGCCTGGCCAATGCCGAGCAGATCGCGGTGGCCAGTCCACGGCTGGATGCCCTGATCTTCGGAGTTGGCGACTTCTCGCTGTCGCAGGGCGCGCGAGTGGACACCAACTTTGTCCCGCTGGGTGAATACCCCGGTGAATTCTGGAATTACGCGCGGAACAAGGTCATCGTGGCAGCGCGGATCGCCGGCATCGACGCCATCGACGCCCCCTACCCCGATTACAAGGACTTGTCCGGATATGAGCGCGATGCGCGTCGCGCGTCGCTGCTTGGTTACACCGGCAAGTGGGCGATCCATCCCGACCAGGTGCCCGTCGCCAACACGGTCTACGCACCGACAGCCGACGAGATCGCGCGTGCCGAGCGCAATCTCGCCGCTTACCGCGAAGCCGAGGCCAAGGGCCGCGGCGCCGTCGGGGTCAATGGCGTTCTGGTCGACGCCGCACACGTCAAGATGGCCGAGCAGACTCTGGCGCGTGCCGCACTGATCAACGGCAGCCGCTAGAAATCCACGATCGGGATTGGCGTTGCTGCTTTGGGGTACACCAGGCTAGTCAGCTAATTCAACGAGCGCTCAACAGAGGGGAACTCGCAGTGATCGTTCTTGGTATCGTTCTGCTTCTGATCGGCTATTTCGCCGCCATCCCAATCCTGTACACCATCGGCGGTATCTTGATCGTCATCGGTCTCGTCCTGTGGATCCTGGGTGCTGTCGGGCGTCCGGTGGCCGGCCGCAAGGTGTGGTTTTAGCCGACCGCAAGCTGTTCGCGCGCCGGCAAACCGGCGGCATCGAGGTGCGGCGGTTAGGCTGGCCGGGAAGTGAGCATTTAGCCCACAGCGGTTAGGGAGCGTGACCGTCCGATGGCCAAGATTCTGTTCGTCGTCACCGCAACGGGTTATTGGACGCTGAAGGACGGAACCAGGCACCCGACCGGGTATTGGGCCGAAGAATTCGCGGCGCCGTACAGTGCGCTGAGCGGGGCCGGCCATGAAATCGTGGTGGCGACTCCCGGCGGCACCGTGCCCTACGTGGACGTGATGAGCTTGCGCCCCTCGATGGCGGGCAGTGTCGAAATCGCCGAGAAACTCGAGGGAATCCTGCGCTCCGCCGAAGAGTTGCGCAGGCCAATCCAACTCGCCAACGCCCGATTGGACGACTACGACGCCGTGTACTACCCGGGGGGACACGGCCCCATGGAAGACCTATGGCAGGACGCCGACTCCGGTCGGCTGCTCATCGCCGCCCTCGCGTCGGGCAAGCCGTTGGCGATCGTCTGCCACGCTCCGGTCGCCATCCTGGCCACCCGCCGAAGCGGCGTGTCGCCCTTCACCGGCTATCGGGTCACCGCCTACACCAACGACGAAGAAGACGCCGTCGGGCTTCGGGTGAAAGCGCCCTTCACCGTCGAGGACGAACTGGTCAAATTGGGTGTCGACTTCGTCCGAGGAGAAGTGTGGAAGCCCTTCACGGTCGTGGACCGCAATCTCTACACCGGGCAGAACCCCGCCTCGGCCGCGCCGCTCGCCGAGAAGATTCTCGAGGCGCTCAGATAGTCCGCGCCTCAGAACGCGGAGACCCCATTGCGATGAGGATGCAGCGCCCCCACGGGTGAGGTGAGCGGGATGTGCAGCGCATCAACGATTCCCGGCTCGGCGTCGCACACCAGCGGTATGGCGTTGACCGCGCGCATGCCCGTCGCCAACAGCCCGTGATCGCTATGGTTGTCGCCGGGGCGGCAGCCAACCTCGAATTCCGCGTCGAAGCTCGGTTCGCCATCGATGACGACCCGCCAGATGCCGTCGGTGCCACCGGTGCGGCCCTTGGGCCAATCGGGGGCGAGGTTGTCGGCGATGCGGTCGACGTGCTCAATGGTGACGACCTCGACGCCGTCGACCACGCCGATGCAGGCCGCCCGGGTGGCGCCCACCGTGCCGGCTTTGACGAGTCCGAAGGCGGTGGCGATGTCGCGCGGGGTGGCCTGGAACTCGCACGTTTCGCGGATGTCGTCGAGTTCGACGCCCAGCGCGTCGGCGACCATGGTGACGGCGGCGCCCCACCCCGAACGGAGGGTGCCCGGCGCCTTCAACCCGCCCTGGTAATCGAGCGGCTGGCCGAAGCCGAAAAGCTCCCGCATATCGTATTCGGCGCCATACTCGGAATAGTTCGTGATTTCGATACCGCGCACCGAATACACCTTGTGCGACATGGACATCAGCGCGATCGGGAACAGGTCGGCGCCAAAGCCCGGCTCAATCCCCGATGAGAACAACGAGCTCCGACCGGCTTCGGCTGCGGCGCGGATCTTGTCGGTGACCTTGGGCGGCATCGAGCCACGCGGATAGACCAGTCCCGGTACCGCTGTCGTCACGATGTTCTTGCCGGCGGCCAGGATTCGGCACAGGTCGCCGATTGCTTCCTTCATCCTGGGCGGCGCCGGCGCGGCGTACACCACACAGTCCGCGTCACCGTGGAGGATCTCCGATTCGTCTTGGGTGGCACGAATACCGATCGGGTCGATGCCGGCGAGCTCGCCGGCGTCCTTGCCGTGCTTGCTATCCGAGTGCACCCAGACGCCGACGAGCTCGAGGTTGGGCCGGTCGGTGATGGTTCGGATCGCATATTTCCCGACTCCGCCGGTGGCCCACACGGCGACTTTGTAGGTGGATTTCACGGGGTCTTCTTCCTTTTCCAGTGCGGACTTTTCACTGCTCCCAGCGCTTCGGTCACATAGTGATCGAGGGGGTAACGGTTGCCGGATTGACGGACCCATTGCTGAAAGGCGAAATCGGCTGCCGCGAAGGCGAGTTGGGCGAGCAGGCCCGGACGGATGTCCGTTTCGGGATCTGCGCCCATGCGTTCGGCGATGATGTGGGTCGCCCGTTCCTTATCCGCGGGTGTGTGAAATCTGAGTCTTTCGACCAGATCGGGCGCCATCATCAGGGCTTGCCGCCATTCTTCGGTGTCGGATTCGTCGAACGAGCGGGTCCGCGTGACGATGGCGTTGACCAGCGCGACATCCGGAGACTCGGTGGCGGGTCGTTGCTCGAGTAGGTGGACGATTGCCGCGCCGCCGTGGCGAACGGGCGCCAGCAGTAGTTCTTCTTTGGTGGGGACGTGGCGAAAGAAGGTCCGTGGGGAAACGCCTGCGGCAGTGGCGATTTCCTCCGTCGTCACGGCGTCGTAGCCGCGTTCGATGAACAGCCGAAACGCGGCCCGCCTGATATCGGCCCGGATCTGCGCGCGTTGGCGATCTCGCAGCGATCCTTCGCCGGTGACCATCAGCGGAAGCAGCCGATTCCACCGTCGACTTGAATGGTCTGCCCGGTGATGAATGTCGCATCGGTGCTCAGCAGGAAGGCCACCAGCGCACCTACGTCGGTGCGGACATCTCCGATGCGTTTCATCGGAACCCGCCCGACCGCCTTGTCGTACTCTTTGGGAGAGAACGATTTCCAGAACTTGACGCCGTCGGATTCGGCGAACGGACAGATTACGTTGACACGGATGTTGTCACGTCCCCATTCCAGGGCGGCCACCTTCGACAGCCCGCGAATTCCTTCTTTGGCGGCGGCGTAACCACCCCACTTGGGCTCACCACCGGTGCCCGTTCCCGACCCGAGGTTGACGATCGATCCTCCGCCCGCCTCGACCATTAATGGATGCACTGCCTGCATGAGCAGGAACGTCGCGCGGGGTCCCACGTCGTAGCCGAGCGCCAGATCCTCGGTGGTGATGTCGACGAATGCCTTGGGCTCATTGGTGGCGATGGCGTTGTTGACCAGGCCGTGCACCGTGCCGAAGGCATCGACCGCGGCCGCGGCGATCCGCTGTGCGCTGTCGGGGTCGCGTAGATCGGCGACCAGTTGTTCAGCGCGACCCAGTTCCTGAAGTTCCGTGGTTGTCGCGCCGAGCTTTTCGTCCTGGATGTCGACCAGCAGCACCGACGCACCGCGTTCCAATAACGCGGCGGCGACGCCCTTGCCGACGCCTTGGGCGGCGCCAGTGACGATCGCGACATGCCCGCGCATCGAATCGGGGTGCGAGTAGCTCATTTGACCGGTCCCAGCTGAAGTCGCACACCCCGGTGCATCTCGTAGGTGCTGCGCACGCCGCCGGGCAGCCCGATGAATTCCACGGGGGTTCCGTCCGGGTCTTTTACAAAAAACATTCGTACCCCGCCGATTTCGAACGGATCTTGGTCGGGTGTGTAGCCGGCGCCGATAATCCGTCGGTGGGTGTCGTCGAGATCGGTGACCGACAATGACACGTTATGGATGCCGGTAACGGCGCGGCGGGCGGGCTTCTCCGCGGCGGGTTTGGCTCCGAGCGACAGCAGTTCGACCATCAATCCGCCGAGCAGGCCGCCGACGACGCGGCCCTCCTGTTTACGACTAGCGTTCAGGACCGCGTCGAAAGGCTCGCCGGAGATGAGGGTTTCGAATACGACCTCCATGCCCAGCGCGTCGCGGTAGAAAGTCAGCGCGCGGTCCATGTCAGTCACCCCCACCACGAGATGACAGAACGACACGTCCGTGAGGACGGTCATGAGGTGGCGGAGAGACTGGGAGCCGGGCGCCCGGCGAAGAGCGGCAAGTCGAGGTAAGTCTTGATGCCGGGTTCCGCGGCGCATACGTCGGGGATGGCGTTGACGCAATGGTTGGCCGTGACGACAACGCCGGGATTGCGCACCAGCCCTTCGGCGATCGTCTCGGGCTGCAGCCCCTTGAAGGTGAGTTTCACGTCGGGGTCACCGGTGATCTCGACCTCGAAGCGCTCGCCGCGGCCCTCGAAATTCCATGCGGGGTCGAGGTTTTCCTCTCCCATCAGCCAGTTGACCGCGGCCGTGATGACCGGCTCGCCATCGACGAGAGCCTGCCAGCGGAACCGGCGTGCGGCCACGGTCCCGGTGCTGATCGGGAATGGCGCGTAGTCGATGTCGGAGGTCGCCACGGCGACGTCCTGGATGGTCCTGATGTTCGGTTCGATGCGGAATCCCATGTGGTCGGCGATCATTCGCACCGATTGTTTGAAGCCCGCCTCGAGCAGGCTGGCCATTGGCCCGCCCATGGCCTCTTCCGGGGTGGCACCGAATCCCATGATGTGGCGCACGACGTCGGGCGCGTTGTAGGTGCGGATGTCGGAGAACTCCTCGGCGCGCACGTGGGTGATCGCGGACGAGAGCGAGGACAGCATCAGCGGGAATCGCTCGGTGATGCCGCCGGGGTGGATCCCCGAACCGTGCAGGGTCACACCGCCTTCGACCGCGGCGTCGGCGACGGATTTGTGACGCGGATTGCCCGGATCGGGGTACACCCAGCCGACCGGGGTGACCACGTTCTTGCCCGACCGCAGGATCGCGATGACCTCGTCGTCGCTGGGCACCAGCGGGCTGTACATGACGCAGTCGGCGTCCAGAGCCAGGATGTCGTCGATGCTGGACGTGGCGGCGACGCCCAGTTCCCTGCCGCCCAGGATCTGTCCCACGTCCACGCCGTTCTTGCCGGCGCTGTGGACCCAGCATCCGACCAGTTCGAGCTGCGGGTGATTCAGTACGCACTCGATGGCGGCCTTGCCCACGCCACCGGTCGCCCATTGAATGACACGCAACTTGGCTGAGCTACCCATCGGCGACCTCTCTTGGCATGCAGACGATCAGATGGCACAGTATGACCGCATGGCAGTAACTGTCAACGACGGATTCGCCCAGGAGGGCCGGTAATGAGCGTTCTCGACGGCAAGATCGCGATCGTCACCGGAACCAGCCGCGGTGTGGGTGTCGGCATCGCCCATGAACTGCTGCGAGCCGGAGCCACCGTCGTCGGCTGCTCACGCTCGCCGCTGGACAATATCCCGGGCATCCAGGCGGATTGGGCTGCTCGGGCCTCGCAAAAGGTTTGCGACCAAGGCGATTTCCGGTCGATCGACTCCTTCGTAAGCGAAGTGGTTGCCGCCCATGGCCGCATCGACATCTTGGTGAACAACGCCGGAGGGACCGTCCCGGCGCCGCACGTGGAGAGCATTCCCGAACTCGTGCAACGCATCCAGGGCGCACCCCCCGCCGAGGACGAGTACGAGCGCACCGCACTGTTTCACGCCTTCGCCGTGCAGATGAACCTGATCAGCCCACTCTGGTTCGCCATCCGGGCGTACCGGCAGATGAGCACGCAGGCCGGCACGGGCTGCGTCATCAACATCTCCAGCGGTGCCGGACATCCGGCGGGCTCGCCGACTTTGGTCTCCTACGGTGCGGCCAAGAGCGGGCTGAACCATCTGACCCGGTCGCTGGCCGAGGAGTGGGGCCCGAAGGTTCGAGTGAATTGCATCGCGCTGGGCCCGACCATGACCGAGAACTTTCGCTCGTTTGTCTTGCCCAAAGACGACCCAACCGGTGAAAAGTACTTCGCCGCAATCCCGTTGCGTCGCGCGGGGGAATCCGCGGAAGTTGGGCGCGTCTGCGTCTTTCTCGCCGGCGGAGACGCGGACTTCGTCAACGGCACCACCATCGAGTGCGACGGCGGCATGCTGCCCGGTGTGCTCTACGAGGCGGGCCTCAAGACCATCACCGACCTGCTTTAATCCGTGTAGCCGCAGGTTCCGCCCGCTTTTCAATTGCGGCGGGCGAAGTTGACTGTAGCCGGTTCGCGTTGTTGCTCAGTCGGTGGTGCGACGACGCTGGCCGAGGTTGAAAACTCGATCGGACAACATTCAGACACGGGCGTGACTCCGACCGCTCGACAAGGACCCGAACAGGGGCTCGCTCGCGCGCGGATTGTCGTGAGCAAAGTATCCCGGGCACCATCAAGAGCTACCAATTGGCACCACGGCCCTGGCGAGAAAAGTATTATTCAACAACCGTTCAAATGCCCAGGCTGGAGGCGCCGGATGGTATTCGTGATCGCAGTGCCGGAAACGCTGACGGGCGCGGCGGCGTATTTGTCGGACATCGGGCGGTCCTCGATCAGCGAGGCTCCGCGCATCGCCGCCACGACAGTGCTGGTAGATGAAGTCTCTATGGAGACAGCGCTGACCATCGATGGCGGTTCAGGCCGCCATTCCGACGCAGTGTCATGCGATGCTCCATTGCGGAAATGGTATTCCGAGGCCGCCGTGACCGGGCCAACAATCAGCTCGTTCGGACGCGGAAGGTGCAGGATTTGCCGCATTGCCGCACGTTGACTGGCTCAGCGGGACGGGTAGCCGCCCCAGACGCCGGCAACATGCGCCTGGCCGGTCGCAGCAACCCAGCGGCTTGGTGGGCTCGCCGGTGGGGCGGGTGACGGCTGCACGGGCGCAACTCGCGAAAGGCGCTGCGGACCACCAACCCGACAAGCGGGAAACCGGTACGCCGCCGGACGGCTCCAACAATGCGCGGCCTGGTGCCGGAAACTGTGTGGGGGCCCGGTGTGCAACGGCGGGCCCGGCGGCCTCGGCGGTGCCGGCGGCAGGGGTGGCTTGTTCTCGGGAACAGCCGGAGCCCCTGGCACCGCGGGCGCCGCGCTTCCGGCCACCGTCCAACTGACTTACACCACGGCTAACAATTACCCGACAGTGAACATCTCCGTCGGCGGCGCAACGGTTACGGCGGAGGTTGATACCGGATCCGGTGGCCTGGTAATCCCAATCAACGAACTCAATACACAAGCCATCCAGAACCTCGGCTCGCCAGTGGGAACGGCTAACATCGATACGGGGCAACGCAGAACAGCGTGAGGGCGATCGCTGGGAAGCCGGACGCGCAGCTCGGCGATGCCGTCGTGGATGTGGATGAGGTAGGCGCGCCTCTGGGACGTGGATGGCCACGCAGATGTCGGTGTCGGCGTATCGGTCAGCACAAAGGCTGGCGCGACGCATTAGTCCCGGCGATCAGCAGCATGTCGCGTTCGGAAGGCCAGGTAACGTTGTGGCTCGGGCGATGTCGCGTCCGTGACAGCAGCTCGCCAGCCAGTGGCCACGTGGTGCCGTCGACGTGGACGCCGCAATGAAAGGGAAGCACCGGGCCTTCATCGGCGATCGTGTAACAGGGCGTCCAATTCCGGCGTGAGAGCTTGGATTTGGCCAACCAGTCGGATTGGGGCCATCGCCGCTTCGAGTTCGCTCTGATTGATGACGGTGAGCTCGTCGGTTGCTGCCAGGCTGAATCCCCTCGCCGCAGGCTCAGATAGCGCTGAACGAGTGAGCACGTGCGCGACGGCCTGCTGTGCGGTCCAACTTGAGCCCGGAAGTGGACGAGCGGATCGGCGGTGCGAGCAGCCGATCGAACCTGCGAGTGCGCGCGATGCGCGCGCAGCTCGCCTCGATGGGCGATTATGAAACATACTACTACACCGAATATCGGACACCAGGTAAGACTTCGGAAATGGAATCGTCCACCCAGCCGACTACCATGGCTTCGCTCTCCAAGGACTGCTTAATGGGCAACCGTGGCCTCGTATACTCAATGGACGGTAGACGGTGTGAATGCCGTTATGGGTGTTCGTATGGCGCTGCGGATGCTCAGGATCTCGTCAGCCCTGTGCAAGCATTGCCGGGCTCCCTCGTCAGGGTCGCCTCATAGACGAACCCGCGGGTGAGCTCGCGTTCGGGGCTAATCCGCTACCCGCCGTTACCTCGGTATCCGGCGGTTATTAATCCACTACGCTGGACGTGCAGATAGGCTACAACGGTACGTCAAACTGGTATGGAACCGATCGAGTAATAACGCGATCATCGATTCCGGTGGTTTAGGCGGATACGTGCCCAAAGAATGTACTATCCTCACTCTATCTCTGGAACGGCTTCAGTCAACGATGAACTGCCAGTAGGTTCGACCATTTCAGGTCTACACGCCAAACGGTACGGAACTGTACACGACAACGGTTACAACGGCCGAGTACAACGCCGGCAACGGACCAACATTGGAACAAATACAGAGCGGATTCAGACCGGGATCATACCTTTCTTGGAGGGGCCCGTCTACTTCTCGTACAGTCCCTCGGGCACCGGCACCGCAACCTTTGATTTCTGAGCAAGCAACTCAAAGATCCCGGTGTGTGCTCCACGAGGCGGCCCGCAAGACCATGACCGATTTGCTGTGGGCACGCATATCGGTCTGGTAGCTTCCCCACCAAAAGACGCACCAACTCTGGGGGAGGGACACTCTGTACCGAATTGTCTTCGCAGCAATAGGAATCGTCATCGCTGGTTGCGGCACAGGGGTCCCGCGGTCCGCCGCAGACAACCCGGTCTGCACGCAGAGTGGGTGTTCCTTCCTTGCTCCGTCTCGCAACCTCGGCTGCGAAATGAACTATCAGCGCGGCAGCGGCATACCCGACGAGACCTACTGCCAGACCGACTCGCCGCCACAGTCAGTGCACATGTCCACCGACGGGTCGTTCAAGACCTGTACGGGAGAGACCTGTCTTGGCAACGCAGGACAAGGCACGCCCACGCTCGCCTATGGCCAAACCGCTTGGGCCGGCCCGTTTAGTTGCCGCTCAGAAGAAAGCGGCGTTACCTGTAAGGTCACCTCGGGCCGGGGCTTCACGATCTCCACCGCGGGGATTACACCTGTGGGCTAGGGGTGGCCAGCAACTGTCCTGTGATGTCAAAAAGTTGTCCTTTGGTGTCAAGACCGAGGGGGCCGTGGTGCTGCACAGTGGGTAGGAACAAGCCTCCGACAAAGTCGTTCGCGGGGCGCCGACCCGAACAGGAACAGCATGAATTCCACCAGCATCGAACACGTCGACGTACTGATCGTTGGGGCCGGCATCTCGGGTATTGGTGCCGCCTACTACCTGCAGAAAATGCAGCCAGGCAAGACATTCAGCATAGTAGAGGCCCGCGACGAAATCGGTGGGACGTGGGATCTGTTCAAGTATCCCGGAATTCGTTCAGACTCCGACCTGCACACGTTCAGCTACGAGTTCAAGGCATGGGAGAACCAGAAGGCGATCGCGAGCGCGGACGCCATCATGTCCTACCTGAGGGAGACCGTCGCCGAGAACGGTATCCGGCGTGCGATCCGGTTCGGCCACAAGGTGATTGAAGCAGCGTGGTCCACGCGGGACGCCCGTTGGCTGGTGCAGATCGACCGCCTCGACACCGGCGAACACATCACGATGAGCTGCGGATGGTTCTTCTGCGCCAGCGGATACTACCGATACGACGAGGGTTTCACTCCGGAATTCCCCGGCCGGGAACGGTTTACGGGACAGATCGTGCACCCGCAGCATTGGCCGGCAGAGCTGGACTACCGCGGCAAGCGGGTGGTCATCATCGGCAGCGGCGCCACCGCGGTCACGCTGGTGCCGGCCATGGCGGAGACCGCCGGCCACGTGACCATGCTGCAGCGTTCGCCGACTTACATCGTGCCGGTTCCGTCGGAGGACCGCATCGCCAACGTCCTGCCCAAGCTGATTGGGCGCGAGCGGGCCTACGCTGTCACCCGGCAGAAGAACGTCGCCAAGCAGCGGCTCATCTTCCGGTTCTGCCAGCGGTACCCGGGAGCCGCCAGGCAACTGATCCGCCACCTCAACGCCAGGCAACTGCCGGCGGGCTATCCGGTTGACGAGCACTTCCGGCCCACCTACAACCCGTGGGACCAACGGATGTGCGCCGTGCCGGACGCCGACATGTTCAAAGCCATCCGCGACGGTCGCGCCTCGGTGGTCACCGACCAGATCGACACCTTCACCGAGCGCGGGATCCGGTTGCAATCCGGCCGCGAACTGGAAGCCGACATCATCGTCACCGCCACCGGTCTGAACCTGCTGGCGTTCGGCGGCATTAGGTTTTCGGTGGACGGCGCACCCGTCAACGTGTCGGAGAAGGTTGCGTTCAAGGGCTTCTTGCTCAGCGATGTCCCCAACTTTGCCTACATGTTCGGCTACACCAACTCGTCGTGGACGCTGAAAGTCGGGCTGGTGTGCGAGCACTTCTGCCGGCTGCTGTCCCACATGGACGCTCATGGTGATGGCATCTGCCGCCCACAGGCGCCCGGGTCAATGGCCACTCGGCCGTTGCTGGACATCGGCGCCGGTTACGTCAAGCGCGCCGTCGACCAATTCCCACACCAGGGCACCGAGGGCCCATGGCGAACCTGCATGGATTACCGCGCGGATCGAAAGACGTTGCGCGAGGGGCCGGTCGACGACGACCACCTTCGGTTCACGAGCTCGGCTTCGGCCGACGCACCACGGCCATTATTGGTCGGTTAGCGCCGCGCCCGGCTCGCGTTGCGGTAGGCGGCCGGCCCCGTGCCGAACCAACGTTTGCACGAGCGGGTCAGCACGCTTTGTTCGGCGTAACCGAGTTCGCGCGCCAGGTGCGGCAGACTGATGCCGGTATTCCGTAGGTAGCGCTCGGCGGTGTCCTTGCGGACCTGGTCGACCAGAGTGGCGAAGGTGGTGCCGTCCTCGGCGAGCCGACGCTGCAGCGTTTTCGAATGCAGGTGGAATTGCTCGGCGACGACCTCGAGGGTTGCCGCCCCAGTGGGCAGCAATTGACGAACGATGGTGCGCACCGATTCCACGATGCCTGCGCCCACCGGGGTGATGCTGCTCAGGTAGTCGACGACGGCACGGTGTGCAACGTCGTCGCGGGTCAATGGACGGCTCAGGTCTGCCGTGCGCAACGTGTAACCCGCCGCGCGTTGGGCGAAATACGCCTTGCAGCCGAAATATTGAACGTAGTTGGCTTCGGGTGTGAGCGGATCGTGGGGTAGATGTACCGCCAGCGCTGTGTAATCCGCACCCATCAAGAGTCGAAAGACCCGCAGCGCGACTCCCAGGCCCAGCTCGATTGACTGTGGGTACGGAACCGCGTTCTCGACCTGGTATTGGAGCGCGACGAACGACCGTTGCGGGTCCGCAAGGGGTGTGATGGTGATGGAGATCGCCGGACTATACGCCGCCATGTAGGTGCCGAAGATCGCCAGCGCTGCGGCCATCGTCGCAGCGGTCCGAGCTGCCACTCCGACCGGCCCCAGGATTTCGATGCCTTGACGTTGGGCCAGTCGCCGTCCGAAATCCGGTGTGGCAGTAGCCTCGGCGGCCGACTCCATCGCCCGTATCAGCGCGGGCAGCGGAATGAACGCGTCGTAGTTGCCGATATCGCGTTCGCTGAGGCCTGCCGCGCGCAGTAGGTCGGCCGGGTCACCGCCCAATTCGGTGACCAGGCTCGGGTAGTTCGAGAGCGCGGTCCCGCGCACCACCGACATGTCCCCCAGTGTCAAAACCTTGTCTCGAGATGTCAAGACGCGAACCCCGTCGGCGGCGCATCGTGGAAGGAGTGAACGGATAGTGTCCCGACGATTGGTGATCGGGAACTCGTGCAGTAGAAAGGCTTTCGCACAATGTCGATTCAGCGGATCGCGATCACAGGGGGCGCCCGCGGCATTGGCCGTGCCACCGCCGAAGCCTGTCAGCGCGAGGGCATGTCCGTGGTCATCGGCGACATCGATGGCGACTTGGTCGCCACAGTCGCCGCCGAGTTGGGCCCGCGGGTCGTCGGGCTGCCGCTCGACGTGCGCGACCCGGACAGTTTCGAAGCGTTCCTGGATGACGCCGAAGGACGCATCGGCCCGCTCGACGCGTTGGTCAACAATGCCGGCATCGGCCCGATCGGAGCATTCGTCGACGAAGATCCGCGCGAAACCCAACGGACGATCGACATCAATCTCGGCGGTGTACTCATCGGAACCCGGTTGGCGCTAAGCAGGTTCCACGCCCGCGGCCACGGCCACATCGTGAACCTCGCATCATCGGCAGGCCAGATCGCGCCCGCGAGTGGGGCCACCTATGCCGCGACCAAGCACGCCGTCGTCGGCTTCACCCGAGCAATTCGCGCCGAAACGCGTGGCACCGGGGTCCGCACCACGATCGTGATGCCAGGTTTGATCCGCACCGACATGATAAGCGGCTTCAAGAAGCCCTGGACTACACGGGTTGTCGCTCCGGAGGCGGTCGCGGACGCGATCGTCGACGCCATGCGAAGCGGACGTGAAGAGGTGTTCGTACCGCGCGAACTCGGGCTCATCGCACGCATGGTCGCGGGCACGCCGCCCACCATCTCCGACAGGGTCAAGCGAATCGTGCAGGCGGACACCGTGATGGCGCAAGCCGACGGTCTCGCCCGTGCGGCTTACCGGGGCCGGCTGGATGCAGAAGCGAAGGCGGTCTCGCGATGACCGGATTCGAGACTCGACAGCTGGTGGTCAACGGCGTGCGCTCACCGGTGCTGATTGGCGGATCGGGCGCTGCCGGCGAGGCCGTCGTGTTCGTGCACGGCAATCCCGGAAGGGGCAGCGATTGGCAACCGCTGATGGACCGTGTCGCCGAGTTCGCCGCGGTGGTCGCCCCCGATATGCCGGGGTTCGGTGGCGCCGACAAGAACGGCGACCAGGACTACACGATGGCCGCCTACGGTGCGCACCTGGGCGGGCTGATCGACCAACTCGGCATCGAGGCAGTACATCTGGTCGCACACGACTTCGGCGGACCCTTTGCGCTGAGTTGGGCGGCCGCGAACCCGGACAAGGTCGCCAGCGTCACGCTGATCAACACCGGACTGTTGCTCGACTACAACTGGCATCGGCTGGCCCGGATCTGGCGCATCCCGGTCGTCGGGGAGCTGTTCATGCGCGCCTCCACGCGCCGCCTCGCCACGTTGCTGCTTCGGCACGACAACCCTGAGCTGTCTGCGTCTTGGGTGCGTCAGATCGCCGAACACCTCTTACCGGCCGCGACGAAGCGCGCGGTGCTGCGGCTGTACCGGTCCACGCGCCCGGAAGACATGGACGCGGTAGTCGAACCGCTGCGTGACCGCGATCCCGAAACACTCGTGGTGTTCGGTGCTGCTGACGTGTACATCCCGGTCGAGCAAGCCGACCGCCAGCGCCGCGTCTTTTCCCGTGCGCGAGTAGAAATCTTGCCTGGTGTCGGTCACTGGGCGTGGCTCGAGCAGCCCGACCGGGTTGCCGAGTTCGTCATCCCGTTCTTGCATGAGCGGGTACGGGCGACGGTTCAGAAAACCAACTGATTTAAGGAGATTCACATGAGCGCCGCTATCGACGTCACCCCTGAGCAGTTCGCGGCCCTGGCCGCGCGGCCAGCAGACGAGCCGTTGCTGATGGTCAACCTGCTCAAATTCAAGACCAACGATGGCCTCGAGTCCTATCTGCGGTACGCACAGGAGGTCGCTCCGCACCTACAACGTGTCGGCGCGACTGTCCGCTATGCGGGAACAGCGCCGGCTCAGGTCATCGGTCACGGCGAACGCCCTTGGTGGGAAACGATTCTCGTCGTTGAGTATCCAACGCCGCAGGCGTTCGTCGACATGGTTACCACACCGGAGTACGTCGCTGTGCACGAGCATCGGGCAGCCGGGCTGGAGCGCGGCGACCTCATCGCGACGTCCACCTGGCCGATCGCGGCCGACGCGCAGTAGTTGAAGTCAGCCCACGATAGGCAAGCGGCGCTCGCGGCCCAATCGGTCCAGCGCACTTTGCATCGCGGAGCGGACATGGGCATCGACCTCGTGTACGTCGGCGTCTTCGCCGAACTGCGCGACGACATCGATAGGCTCCAGAACCTGATAGACGATCTTGGACGGTAAGGGCAGATTTGCCGGGAAGAAGACCGTCAAGCCGAAGGGGACACCGACGGTCACCGGAAGAATCTCCATCCGGATCCGCCTGAATCCCAAGCGCTCTGCCAGCCATTTCCCGCGGGTGACGAACAGCTGGGTTTCCTGACCGCCGATCGACACCGCGGGCACGATCGGCACGCCAGCGTTCATGGCGGTCCGTACGTATCCGGTACGGCCGTCGAAGTCGATAGCCCGCTGATGCAGGGTGGGCCGGAACGCGTCGTAATCGCCGCCGGGAAAAACCAGCGCCACCGCGCCGGAGCGCAACACTTCCTCAGCGTTCTCCCGGCTGGCGTGAATAACACCGAGGCGGCCCAGCGCTGCGCGAAACGGTGTGAAGAAAACGCCGTAGTGGGCAAGGGTGTACAGCGGGCGGTCATACCCGAACCTGCCGTAGATGGCTGGGGCCAGGACGTTCCAGTCGGGCGTCAGCACGCCGCCGGAATGGTTGGACACCAATAAGGCGCCGCCGACCGAAGGGAACGTTTCCAAGCCGCGTACCTCGGGCCGGAACCACCGGTTGATCACCGGCGCCGCCGCGTTGATCAAGAGCTCCGTGAAGGTGGGGTCCCATTTGGTTATCTCGGGCAATTCGTTGCCAGCCATCTCTACCCCTGCGCTGTTCCGATGCTGTCATGCTCCCCGCCCCGTTCGGTGTCGGGTTAGAGCCGCAATCCCCCGCGTCGGGGGACCAAAGACCTTGCTTCCCTCGCCGTTCGCGGTCTAATGGACGGATGGAACTCATGGCGCCCACCGACTCGGTATTTCTGCTCGCGGAATCACGCGAGCATCCGATGCACGTCGGCGGCCTGACGCTGTTCGAGCCGCCCAACGGTGCCGGACCGGAGTTCGTCCGGGAGTTCACCGACGCCATGGTCGCCAACGATGAATTCCAGCCGACATTCCGTAAGCGCCCCGCGCGGGTCTTGGGCGGGTTCGCGCCGTTGGCATGGGCTTACGACGACAACGCCGACATCGATGTCGACTACCACATCCGGCGCTCGGCGCTGGCGGGGCCGGGACGGGTCCGCGAGCTACTCGAGCTGGCATCGAGGCTGCACACCAGCCTGCTCGATCGGCACCGCCCGCTGTGGGAGCTGTACGTGGTGGAGGGCCTGAATGACGGCCGGTTCGCCATGTACAGCAAGATGCACCACGCGCTGATCGACGGAGTTTCGGCGATGAAGTTGATGCAGCGCACGCTGTCGGTGGACCCGGACGACGCCGAGGTGCGCGCGATGTGGAGCCTGCCTCGGCGACCGCGACCCAAGTCCGAGGGCTCATCGTCCCCCTTGGGTTCGCTGGTCGGCCGCGCGAAATCCATTGCGGCGCTTGCTCCATCGACCGTGAAGCTGGCGCGCGCCGCCCTGATCGAGCAGCAGTTGACCCTGCCGATGGCGGCACCGCACACGATGTTCAACGTCAAGATCGGGGGTGCGCGCCGGTGCGCCGCCCAGTCCTATTCTTTGGAGCGCGTCTTGAACGTCAAGAAGGCGGCCGGGGTGAGCTTCAACGACGCCGTGCTGGCGATGTGTTCGGGCGCGTTGCGCTACTACCTGATCGAGCAGAACGCGCTGCCGGACGCACCGTTGGTCGCGATGATTCCGATCAGCCTTCGTTCGAAGGAGGAGGCCGATGCCGGCGGCAACCTGGTCGGCAGCATCCTGTCCAGCCTCGCCACCGACATCGAGGATCCGGCGGAGCGGATGGCAGCGATCAGCGTCTCGATGCGCGGCAACAAGGAGGTCTTCAAACAGTTGCCGCGCGCGCAGGTGCTGGCGTTATCGGCACTGAACATGGCTCCGCTGACGCTGGCGCCTGTCCCGGGTGTCGTCTCGTCTACCCCGCCTCCGTTCAACCTCGTCATCTCGAATGTGCCCGGACTTGCCGAGCCGATGTACTACGGCGGCGCACGCGTCGACGGCAGCTACCCCCTGTCGGCGCTCCCGGAAGGACAGGCGCTGAACATCACCCTGGTGAACAACGCGGGCAACCTCGACTTCGGTCTGGTCGGATGCCGTCGCAGCGTTCCGCACCTGCAGCGACTGCTCGCGCACCTGGAGTCCTCACTCAAAGATCTGGAAGCCGCGGTCGGGATTTAGGGTCGATGCCGAAACTCAGCGCGGGGCTGATGCTGTATCGGGCCCGTGACGGTGTGGCCGAAGTCCTGATCGCACATCCCGGTGGCCCGTTCTGGGCCCGCAAGGACGACGGAGCGTGGTCGATTCCGAAGGGCGAATACGGCGATGGCGAAGATCCCTGGGTGGCCGCGCAACGCGAATTCGCCGAAGAGATCGGGCTGCCGGTGCCGAGCGGGCCGCGTATCGACTTCGGCGCGCTGAAACAACCCGGCGGCAAGGTCGTCACCGCCTTTGCCGTGCACGGCGACCTCGACATCACCGAGGCACGGAGCAACACCTTCGAGCTGGAATGGCCGAAGGGATCGGGCAAGATGCGTGAGTTCCCCGAGGTCGATCGCGTCGGCTGGTTTCCGGTGGCACAGGCACGCACCAAGCTGCTTAAGGGACAGCGGGCGTTCCTCGATCTGTTGATGGCGCACCCAACGGCGGCGGGACTCTCCGAAGGCGCGGGCACAATATGAAGATGACGACGAGGACGCCCACCGAGCAGGGCGAATCGCAGGCGTTGTTGCTGCAGCTGCTGGACCCTGCCAACCGGGCTGACCCGTACCCCGTTTACGCGAAATGCCGTGAACGCGGACCCTTTCAGCTGCCGGAAACCAACGTCACCGTCTTTTCCACCGCCCGCGAGTGCGAAGAGGTGCTGCGGCACCCGTCGTCTTCCAGCAGCCGCTGGACCTCGACGATCGCGCAGCGACAAATCGCGTCGGGGGCCTGGCCGAAACCCCCGTGGCCGCCGGGATTTCTGTTCCTCGATCCACCCGACCACACCCGGATGCGCAAGCTGGTGAGCAAGGCCTTCGCGCCGAAAGTGGTAAATGCGCTGCAACCCGACATCACCGCGCTGGTCGACGGACTGCTGGATCGGATCGCCGAGCGGGGCTCTTTCGATGTGATCGCCGACCTCGCGTACCCGCTGCCGGTGGCGGTCATCTGCCGGCTGCTGCGTGTGCCCCTGGAGGACGAGCCGGTGTTCAGCCGCGCGTCCGGCTTGCTCGCCCAGGCGCTGGACCCGTTCGCCGCGATCACCGGGGCGCCGTCGGACAATCTCCAGGAGCGCATCCAGGCCGGGCTGTCGCTGCGCGGGTACCTCCACGACCTGATCCAGCGCCGCCGATCCGACCCCGGCGACGACTTGCTGTCAGCTCTGATCGCCGTGGAGGAGTCGGGCGATCAGCTGACGGAGGAAGAGATCGTCTCGACGTGCAATCTGCTGCTGATCGCCGGGCACGAGACCACGGTGAACCTGATCGCCAACGCCATCCTGGCGATGTTGCGCCACCCGGGGCAGTGGGCCGCGCTGGGCGCGGACCCCGGCCGCGTGTCGGCGGTGGTCGAGGAGACCCTGCGCTATGACCCGCCGGTGCAGCTTGCGGCCCGAAATGCCCTCGAAGACATGGTCATTGGGGACACGTTGGTGATCAAAGGCGACACCATGATGGTGCTACTGGCCGCGGCGCAACGGGACTCCGCCGAGTACGACCGGCCCGATACCTTCGATCCGGACCGGGGGACGTTGCGGCACTTGGGTTTTGGTCTCGGCGCGCACTATTGCCTGGGCGCGCCGCTGGCGAGACTGGAAGCCAGTGTGGCGCTGTCGGTCGTCACGGCACGCTTCCCCAACGCCCGGCTGGACAGTGAGCCGCAATACAAGCCGAACGTCACGCTGCGCGGTTTGTCAGCCCTGTCCGTGACGGTCTAGTTGGCGCGTCGAGCGTGGGTGATATGCACGGATATTGGTCCCTTTTCGTCCACAACGCCCACGCTCGGCGAGGTGAACTCTAGCCCTCCGCGAGTAGGAAATCCGCGCAGCGTTCGCCGATCATGATCGAGGGCGCGTTGGTATTGGCCCGCGGAATCTGGGGTAGCGCGGAGGCGTCGGCGACGCGGAGGTTCTCCACACCCCGAACCCGAAGCTTCTCGTCGAGGGGGCTGTCGGCTTGGCTGCCCATCGCGACGCTACAGGCCGGATGGGCCGTGGTGAGTGCGGTGTTCCTGATGTGCGTCTCGAGGTCCGAGCCGGGACCGGGCGAAACTTCGCGCTCGATGGTGGATGCGATCGGTTCGGTCGCGATGAACTCGCGGCTGAGCTCGATAGCGCGCACCAGCGCGTCGACGTCCTCACGCTCGGTGAGCAGGTTCATCCGGATGGCCGGCGGCGTCGCGGGATCGGCCGAGCGCACCATGACGCTGCCGCGACTCTTCGGCGTCCAGTAGGACTGCATCACCGATGCCGTCGGTTTGAGCCCTGCCCCCGATAGGTGGCCAGTGCCGGCCAGGACATCGATGGGTGCGAAGACGATCTGGAAGTCGCACGCCGGTAGCCCGGCCGTCGACCGCACATGGGCCAGCGCCTCCATGATATTGCTGGTGAGCTTGCCGCGGCGGCCAAGCAGCCACTGCAGCAACCATTTTGGGTTCGCGGCATCGGCCAGGCCAACGTGCTCGGGTTTCAGAGCCCAGGTGGCGAAGGTTGACGGGTGGTCGGTCAGTCCGTCGCCAACACGAGGGCTGTCGACGAGCGCGGTGATCCCGACGCTGCGCAGATGATCGGCCGGACCGACGCCGGACAGCTGCAGCAACTGCGGGGTGCCGAAGGCGCCGGCGCTCAGCACGACCGCGTGGTCGGCGAACGCCTGTTGTTCACGTCCCCGGCTTCCATGCCGCCGGTACTCGACGCCGACCGCACGACCGTTGCGGATGATGACGCGGCGGACCTCCGCTTTGGTGACGACGGTCAGATTCTTCTGGCCCTGCAGATAGGCGCGCGCGGTGGTCCAGCGTTGGCCCTTGTAGATGGTGACGGGGGCGATGGTGGCGCCGTCGAGTTGGGGTCCACTGACGTCGTCGTTGGCCGCGATGCCCGCGGCGCGCGCCGCGGCAACGAAGCGGTCAGACAGTTCGTCGGGAGATGCCACCCGGGTTATCCGCATCGGGCCTTGTTCGATGCGCGCGAACACCGGCGCCACGTCATCCCAGCTCCAGCCGGGCAGCCGCCAGCCGTCTCGCCAACCGTCATAGTCGAGGTTGCTGCCCTTGACCCAGACCATCCCGTTCATCGCGCTGGTGCCGCCCAGCACGCGACCGCGGGGTTGCCCGATCCGTCGATTGGCGCAGCCGGGCTCGGGCTCGGTTTCGTACGCCCAGTCCAGTGCGGTCCCGAATTGGCGCCCGAACGCCATCGGCGCCCGCACCTCCAGCCGCCGATCCGAGCCGCCGGCCTCGATCAGCAGCACCCTCGACGACGATTGCGTCGCCAATCGTCCCGCGACCGCGCAGCCGGCGGAGCCGGCACCGACCACGATGAAGTCAAATGCCGCCAAACTGGGCGCTCTCCTCAGCACTGTGCCCGTTAGTGTCGGCAGCACCCGCCTGGGTCAGCGTGATCGAAATCGGTATCGGTGTGGACATTTCGATCATGCCGTCGGCGTCGTAATACACACCGATCGTGTACTCACCTTCGCTCTCGATCGCGAACGGGATCTTTTGAGTGAAGCATCGGTACTTGGATGGCTTGTTGTCATCGTCAGGCCAGTGCCACGCCGCTTGAACGCTGCCTAGCAACAGTCCGGCCGGATCTTTGCACACGGTATATAACTGAGGGTCATAGTCTCCACCAGCACGCGCGTGCACGACGAGAACAACTGGTATCTCTGTCGATAACGGGATTTGGTCGACCTCGAAGGCGGTAATGGGTATTCGCGTGGCATCGATTGCGCCGTCGTCTTGCATAGTGGCGGCCCCGGCCACCAACAGTGCGGCTACGTGAAGCATCACGACAGCTTAGCCGTGTCTTGCAGCCGGGCGACCTCGTGTTACGGAAAATTTCTATTGCCTCAGACGAGGCCGGGCACGATGTCGCTCAGGCTGAAGTTGAGTGGCTGTTCGAGCTGATCGTAGGTGCATGAGAGTGGGTCGCGGTCGGGGCGCCACCGGCTGAATTGCGCCGTGTGGCGGAAGCGTCGACCCTCCATGTGGTCGTAGCGGACCTCGACCACTCGCTCCGGGCGCAGCGGCACGAACGAGAGGTCCTTGCCGGCGTTCCAGCGGGAGAATTCGTTTTTGCGTGGTGTGCGCTCGCCCGCTTCGTGGGCGGCCCAATTCCACGGATGGTCGTCGAAATCGGTGACCAGCGGCTGTAATTCGGTGAACAGCCGTCGGCGTTCGGCCATCGGGAAGGCCCCGATCACACCGACGGAGGCGAGTTGGCCATCATCTTGGTAGAGCCCAAGTAGCAGGGAACCGATCGCATCGTTGCCGGTTTTGTGCACCCGGTAGCCGGCGACCACGCAGTCGGCGGTGCGTTCGTGCTTGATCTTGAACATGACGCGCTTGTCCGGTTGATAGGTGACGGTCAGCGGCTTGGCGATGACGCCGTCGAGACCGGCTCCCTCGAATTCTTCGAACCAGCGCTGCGCGGTCGCCAGGTCGGTGGTCGCCGGGGTGACGTGGATCGACGCGGCCGAATCGGCCGTCGAAACGGCAAGCGCCTCCACGAGCGCGGCGCGCCGCTCGCTGAATGGGCGCTGGGTGTAGTCGTCGTCGCCGAGAGCGAGCAAGTCGAACGCGATGAAGGAAGCCGGTGTCTTTTCGGCGAGCATCCGCACCCGCGAGTCGGCCGGGTGGATGCGCTGTTGCAGTGCCTCGAAGTCGAGGCCGTGGTCGGTGGCGATGACGATCTCGCCGTCGATCACGCAGCGCTGCGGCAGCTCCGCGGTGACCGCCGCGACCAGCTCGGGGAAGTAGCGGGTCATCGGCCGCTCGTTGCGGCTGCCCAGCTCGACTTCATCGCCGTCGCGAAAGCAGATGGATCTGAAGCCGTCCCATTTCGGCTCATACGACGCATCGGGCGGGATCGCCTTGACCGGCTTGGCCAGCATGGGGGATACCGGCGGCATGACGGGTAAGTCCATAGGCTGAGGATATGGCGGCTGCAGAAGAGCTCGACGTCGACGGCATCGCGGTGCGGGTGACCAACCGTGACAAGGTGTACTTTCCCGAGCTCGGCGCGAAGGGCACCAAGGGCCGGCTGATCGACTACTACCTCGCCGTAGCGAGCGGTCCGATGCTGGCCGCGCTACGCGACCGGCCCACCCATCTGCAGCGCTTCCCCGACGGCATCGACGGCGAGGAGATCTACCAAAAGCGGGTCCCGCAGCATCATCCCGATTATCCTGGAGACGTGCCGGGTGACGTTCCCGTCGGGGCGGACCGCCGACGCGCTGAAGGTGACCCATCCGGCGGCCATCGTGTGGGCTGCGCAGATGGGCACGATCACGCTGCACCCCTGGCAGGTGCGCTGCCCCGACACGGAGCACCCCGACGAGCTGCGCATCGACCTGGATCCACAGCCGGGGACCGGGTTCGCCGAGGCGCGGGCGGTTGCCGTCGATGTGCTGCGTCCGCTGCTCGACGAACTCGGTCTGGTCGGATACGCCAAGACCTCCGGGGGCCGCGGGATCCACGTTTTCCTGCGCATTGCCACCGACTGGGACTTCATCGCGGTGCGCCGAGCGGGCATTGCGCTGGCCCGCGAGGTGGAACGGCGCGCGCCGGACGCAGTCACCACGTCGTGGTGGAAAGAGGAACGCGGCGAGCGGATCTTCATCGACTTCAACCAGAACGCTCGCGACCGCACCATGGCGTCGCCGTATTCGGTGCGGCGCACGCCGATCGCCACGGTGTCGACGCCACTGACCTGGGACGAGCTGGCCGATGCCGACCCGGACGACTACACCATGGCCACCGTGCCGGATCTGGTGCAGCGCCGCCTAATTGATGGGGATCCCTGGGCCGCAATCGATGACGTGGCGCAATCAATCACACCGCTGCTGGAAATGGTCGCGGCCGACGAAGAGCGCGGGCTCGGTGATATGCCGTATCCGCCCAACTACCCGAAGATGCCGGGCGAGCCGAAGCGGGTGCAGCCGAGCCGGGATAGGGATCTGAAGAGGGAAAATTGACGCGAGTAAGGCCGAAGTCCGCTTGGCATGCGTGGCCCCGGTCCTCATCAGCTCCGTCAGTTGGTCGCGACACGCCCCTGATGGTGTGGTCGGTTCACGGGTTCCATTCCGAGGATGACGGCACCAATTCTGCCTCGTCACCAGTTGAGAAAAATTCGGTGACGCCGGGCAGCTATCAAATTCCTACAGAAGTGAGCGTCAATTTCTGGTAGGTCGACCCTCGTCGCCCCAGCGTCCAAGGAAACCTCGAGTCTTGTTTCAAGACAAGTAATGTAGCCGCGTGCTAACTCCCATTGCCCGTCAGGGCGCCGACGAGCGCGTGCAGGTCGCGCCGGACGATCTTGCCGGTGCTACTGCGGGGCAACTCGTCGAGAATCATGATGTCGCGTGGCACCTTGTAATTGGCCAAGTTCTCCCGCACATGCTGCTTCAGCGCGTCCGACGTCGCCGAGGTGCCCGGCTCGAGTATCACGAAAGCGACCAGCCGCTGGCCGTACTGGCCGTCGTCGACGCCGATGACCGCCGCCTCCGCCACGTCGGGGTGCGTTGCCAGCGTCTTTTCCACCTCGACCGGATACACGTTTTCTCCGCCCGACACGATCATCTCGTCGTCGCGACCAACGACGAACAGCCGACCGGCGTTGTCGAGGTAGCCGACGTCGCCCGATGACATGAAGCCCTCGTGGAACTTTGAGGTCTTGCCCGAGGTGTAGCCGTCGAACTGGGTGGAGCTGCGCACATAGATAGTGCCGATCTCACCCGCGGGCAACTCCTGGAATTCGGTGTTGAGGATCTGGATCTCGGTGCCCTCGGCGGGTCTGCCGGCGGAGTCCGGGGCGGCACGCAGGTCTGCCGGCGTGGCGGTGGCGATCATGCCTGCCTCGGTCGCGTTGTAGTTGTTGTAGATCACGGGACCGAACTCATCCATGAACTTGCAGACCACGTCGGAACGCATTCGTGACCCTGACGCGGCGGCGAACCGCAGCGAGCGGCAGCTGTATTTCTTCCGCACGTCTTCGGGCAGGTCCATGATCCGGTCGAACATCACCGGCACCACAGAAAGCCCCGTGGCGCGGTGGCGGTCGACGAGTTGCAGGGTCGCCTCTGGATCGAACTTGCGGCGGGTTACGACCGTGCAAGCCATCATCGCCGACAGAATCAGCTGGGAAAAGCCCCACGCGTGGAACATCGGCGCCACGACCACCGTGGTCTCCTCGGCGCGCCACGGGGTCCGGTCGAGGACCGCCTTCAACGACTTGGGGCCACCGCCAGAGCGCTTAGCGCCCTTCGGCGTACCCGTGGTGCCTGCGGTCAGCAGGATCAGCCTGCCCCGCCGGCCCGGGCGTTTCGGCCGCCGACCGGCGTGCGCGGTGATCAGCTTCTCGACGGTGACTTCGTGGTCAGCCGAGTCATCCGTCCACGCGACGACCCTCCTGATACCCGGCGCGTAGTCGACCAGAGGGCCGAACTCCTCGTCATAGACGACCACATCGATACCTTCACGTTCGACGACTTCGGCTAGCGCCGGTCCCGCGAATGAGGTGTTCAACAGCACGACATCAGCGCCGATGCGGTGGACCGCAACCAGCGCCTCGATGAAACCGCGGTGGTTGCGGCACATGATGCCGATCGTTTCCGGGGCTCCCTCCGGCAGCGTCTGCAACGCGGCGGCCAAGGCGTCGGACCGCTCGTCCAGCTGGCGCCAGGTCAGCGTGCCCAGCTCGTCGATCAGGCCTTCACGCTCCGGGCAGCGTCGCGCCGCGATCGCGAAACCCAGTGTTTCGGTCGGGCCCTCGCGTCGCGCCGCCGCGGCTATGCGCACGTACTTGTCCGGCCGGAGCGGGGCGAGCACTCCCGCCCGGAGCATCGTGGCGATCAGCTTGCGGGTATCGCGGACGCGGTCCAGCATCGCTGTCTCCTAACCGAGAAGGGTGGCTTGCGGCATCGCCGTGAGTACTTCAGTCAGCGTCGAGGGGAAGCCCGCCGCCGAGCGGATGTCGGCGAACGCGTGGATCATCGCGTCGGTTGCCTCGTGGGTGTCTTTGAGTGTCTGGTCGTCGGAGAGTACCGAGATGCTGAGCTGGTCGGCGTAGCTCCACACCGTCATGTTCAGCCCGACACCGGCGGCCACCGGACCCACCGAGTAGATCTCGTCTACCACTGCACCGGCGATGCGGCCCCGCTGCCGCGGGCCTGCCACGCTGGACACGATCACGTTGATCAGCTGATTGGGCGCCCGCCGTCTCGACAGCCACCGGAACGTGGCCTGCTCGGCAATCGGAGGCACATACTCCAGCCAGTGCGCTATCGTGGTCGGGCCCAACAGCTTCTGGTTTTCCTTGGCGATCCGGGTCGCCGCGCTGGTCAGCCGCACGCGTTCCAACGGATCACCAACGTGCACGGGCAGCGACACCAGCATGGAGCTCAGCGCGTTGCCGCTGATCCGATCCGGCGAGGTGTCGATGGCGGCCGGCACCTCGGCGATGAGTGGTTGGTCGGCGCAGCCGTCGTAGCGCAGCAACAGTTCGCGCACACCGCCCGCGGCCGTCGCCAACACCATGTCGTTGACGGTGACGTCGAGATGCTTGCTGGTCTCCTTGACCTCGGCCAGCGACAGCGTCGCGCTGGCGAAGGTCCGCCCCGGCGACAGCCTGTGGTTGATGAAGGTCGGGGGCGGGCCGGAATGGCGTGCGAACTCCGGGTCCCGCCGGCGCTCCCGTGTCCGCCGCCGGAGCCGGTATACGCCGGTTGCGCCGTCCCGAACCACCCCCGGCAGTTTTGTGAGGTTGTTCAGATGGCTTCGCCCGGCCGCGCGGAGCAGCTCCGCGGTCGACGGCAGCGTGCAGGCAGCATTCGGCTCACCCTCCTGCTGGGCGGAGTCCGGCCACTCCATTCCACGCGCCATCAGGTTCGCTGATGCGATACCGTCAGCCAGCGCGTGGTGGATCTTGCCGATCACCGCGACCCGGTGGTTGGCCAGGCCTTCGGCGAAGTACATCTCCCATAACGGTCGGCGGCGGTCCAAGGGCGTGCTGGCGATCTCGCCGATTACCTGATCAAGTTCACGGCGACCGCCAGGGGCAGGCACCTTCACCCGATGCAGGTGATAGTCCAGGTCGACCTCGGCCTCTTCGAGCCACATGGGGGGATGCAGGTGCAACGGGATGTCGACCAGTTGATAGCGGAGCGGTTCCAGGACATGCAGGCGGCGGCGCAGTATTTGGCGGAACGCATCGAAGCCGGGCTCGCCCTCGAAAGCTGCCGTGTCGACCACGGCCACCTTCAACGTGTGCTGGTGGACGTTGGGCGTTTCGCTGTACAACAACAACCCATCCCAGCCGCTGAGTCGCTTCATTGCGCACCCATCCTTACCTGACCCGGACGACAGCGTCTGCGGGTAGTTAACCGCGGTTTGGCTGTTTAGCTCTGCGCTTCGACTCAATTCCGGTCGCGAGACGTCTGATTACCCTGGGGTCGCGGACGATGAGAACGCGCCGACCTGGACGCGACGGTGCACCAAACTGATCGCCTCGCCGAGCCCCGGCACGAACTTGTCAGATTGCAGCGTGCAACCAGCGTGCCCGGCGTCGACCGTCACCGTGTGAGCTTCGGGTATCTGACTGGCCAGCCAGCGCTGGCGTCGCGCCGAGAAGATGCGGTCGCGCAGCGTGATCAGTACCGACGTCGGCACGTCGATATCCCTGATCCAGTGGGTCGAGTCGAACCGGGTGATCTCGGCGGCGACCCTGGTTATCGCACCCGGGCTGGTGGTGCGGACCTGGTTGAACAACCATTGGGGAACGCCGAAAACGGTGTCGGCCGCCGAAGGTGCCGGCGGAAGCGCGGCCCCCCTCGGTGCCGGAATGAACGCGTCGACAAGCGCCGCGAATATGCCGGTGGCCAGCCGCTCGTGGCTTGCGCGAGTGACCCCCGTCGTGGCTGCGCACAGCACCAGCCCGTCGACGAGCTCCGGGTGCCGCTTCCAGATCAACTGGGCGACCAGTGATCCCATCGAGTAGCCAACCGGTACGAAGGTTTCAATTCCCAGCGCGTCGGCCAACGCGACAACGTCGTCGGCGCAGTCTTCGAGCAAGAATCGCGGCGAGGAGATGCCTTGGCCATGCCAGCGCTGGTCGAACACCACCACCCGACCGAACCGCCTTACGACGTCCAGCGCCGGATACCAGGTCATCAGCCCGGTGCAGGCCAGCGAGTGCAGCAGCACATACGAGGGCCCATCCTGGGGCCCGGAGTCGATCACATACGTGCTGCCCCGCCCGGGCAGGTCGACGATCCGACCAACCGGCATGTGCCCAACAGCAGCAAGCGCCGGGACTCGGGGGAGCCTCGGTAGTGGCAAGCCTCGTGGGCGGGGACGGTCGTCGATGCCGCGATTACAGCACACCACCATCGCGGCGCATGGAGATATCGCGGAATGACGAACGCTGTGCAGCGTCTTGCACTTCGGCCGCGTCCGTAAAGCCGCCCACCGTCGGCACCGAATAGCGCTGGCTAGCAGATCCCGTCCGAGTAGGGCCGGCTGCGGCTCAGAGGCTTCCGTGGATGAAGTCGAGGACTTGATGAGCGTGCTACCACCGCAGCAGCGTCGCCACATCGGCCAGCCGAGCCTCCGTTGTGCAGGGCAGGCTTTTTCGCGATGCCGCTAACTGATCGACGGCGCGGCTTCTGTGGCGATCAGTGCGAGCGGTGCGCAAGTTTGAGACCGCGATCTCCTTGTTGTGACCGTGTTGGTTCTCACCCGATGACGGGGAGCCGCCGCTCCCGAGCCAGCTCGTCTAGGGCGGCCTGCATCCGCGCGCGTATGGAGCGGTCCACCTCATCGATGTCGGGATTCGGCCCGAACTCTTCTTCGAGACGGATCGGCTCGAGTACCCGGGTGACGATCTTGGCCGGCAGCGGGAAGTTTGGCACATAGCCGGAGGTGAGCCCGAACGGAATGCCAACGATGATCGGGGCGATCTTCAGCCGCAACAACTTGTCGAGACGAAGCAGCCGGGCCAGCCACTCGCCGCGGCTGAGGAACAGATACTGCTCCTGACCACCGATGCTGACTACGGGGACGATCGGCGCGCCGGCGTCCAGCGCGGTGCGGACGTACCCCTTGCGGCCACCGAAGTCGACCCTGTTGGCGTCCTTGGTCGGCCGGAACACGTCGTAGTCCCCACCGGGGAACACGATCGTCGTCGCGCCCGCCCGCAGCGTGGCAATAGCGTTCTCCCGGCTGGCCGGGAGAAAACCAGCTCGGCCGAGGACGTACTTCCCACCCGCCATCAGCAGCCCGTCATGGGCGAGAACATAGAAGGGGCGCTCGGCGCCGAAGTGGTCGTAGAAGGCGACAGCAACCACCGGAACGTCCATTGGGACCAGTCCGCCGGAGTGGTTGGATACCAGAAGCGCGCCGCCTTCGGGGATCCTCTCCAGCCCCTGGACGTCGGAGCGGAAGTAGAGCTTCACCGCCAGCCGCAGCAGCGGCATCAGCCTTCCGACGTAGGCGGCATCCCGAAGCGCCAGCCAGGCAGCGCTCTCCGACCCGTTGATTGTTTGTTCGTCGGCCATCTCCATCACCCTCACTCCGTCGTCGGCTCGATCGACGGTCCAGTCGGGCCCGTGCACAGAATCCGCTCAAGCTCGGCTGTCGCATGAGCAGCATGGGCCGAGCCCGGGTTCGGGTCAGCCGGTCAGCCCACCCGGTGGGAAACGGGCGAGAACTCGCCCGACAATATGCCGCATGGCTGATACTCGCATGCTGCGGCAATGAGGCTGGGCATGATCACCGACACGATGGCACCCCGAAGGTGCCGGACGAACCGAAACGCGTGCAGCCATCGCAGGATAGGGACTTGAACAGCAAAAATAATCCTGATTGAGCCTGTGGAACCACGCGAAGAGGCACGCGCCCGTGCTCAGAGCAGCCCCCGCTTCCCAGTCGGCCTGCACGGCTGCCTTGGCCGCGTGATGGGTCTTATGGGGATCGCCGAGCACGGTGGTCCGCTGCTCCGCTTCGGCGAGTCCCCGCTCGCCCGATCAGATTGTTAAACGAGGCCGTAAATGTCCAGGAGTCGAAATCGTGTCGCATCGAGACGCTGGCCCAGAGTCGAAGCCACTTCCTTCACCAGCTCGTATCCCAGCTCGTGATCCTCTGCGCATTTTGCGCGCAGGCACTTGCCATCCAGCGCGAACGCTCGGGTCGTCTCCACCGCGCGCGCGTCGAACCGCCAACGATAGGGGGGTATCAACCAAGACCATCCGAGCATGTCGCCGCCGCCCAGAGTCTCAATCGTCAAGCTGCCGTGACCAGGAGCAACGACTTCCAGCGCGACTTTTCCTTCGCGGATGAGATAAAAGACATCGGCTTCTTTGCCTTCTTGAAAGATGAACTCACCGGCGTTGAAGCGGACGTTCGACGCACATCCGATTATCAGTTGATGACAACGCGGGTCCACCCGGCTAAAGAACGGATGCTTAGCCAGAATGCCTTCCAGCGTCTTCATTGCGTCTTCCTTTCCGGGTCCGCAGCTCCAGGTTAAGTACGGGGGCGCGTGCTCGATGACATCCTGAGCGTTTTCCTTCTGCCACTTGGCGAAGTTCGCTTGCATCGGGCCCTCGGGCCAGCTGGCAATCACTGAGGCGACGACATGCAGCAGAGCGATCAACTCATCGCGCGATATGGCTTCGCGGGTGGCCCAAGCGTGTGGCAGCATCCGATGCTGCGAGTCGTCAACCCCGACCAGAATTCCGTATGTCTCAGGCATTGCGCACTCCCTGACCCTGAGCCCGGCTCATCTGTTGTTGCCGTCTGTCATCGAGGCTAGCGACATCAGCTCCCAGTCGGAAGTGAGCTTCACCCTGCAGGAATTTTCTGATCGCGAAGCGCCGCAAGCCGCGTCGGCATCCGGCTGACAGTTGCGGCGCGGCGGCTCGGCGACCGCCATCGCGGCGTACGAGCTCAGCTTGATCGCCCCCTGGCACGGCGGCAACGTTGTGTTGGTGCGGGGCTATGCTGCGACTCGTCGGAATACGTAAGGCATGCCAATGAACCCGGTAGCCAAGGTTGTCGACAAGATCGTCAATCCACCGAGGGTGTCGGATCCGGACCGGCTGCGCGCCGCGGTGTCCGGCAAGACCGTGCTGGTGACCGGCGCCTCCCACGGACTCGGCGAGGCCGCCGCGCGCAAGCTCGGGGCGGCCGGGGCGATCGTGCTCCTAGTCGCCCGTTCTGCAGACAGGCTGACAGCCCTCGAAGCGTCGATCAACGCGGGCGGCGGTCGCGCGGCCGCGTACCCGGCCGATCTCACCGACCTGACAGCGGTCGCCGCACTGGCGGAGGGGCTCACCGAAAACCATGGCCCGATGGACGTCGTCGTCAGCAACGCCGGCAAGTCCATCCGGCGATCGCTGCATTTGCAGTACGACCGGCCGCAGGATTTCGAGCGCACGATCGGCGTCAACTACCTCGGCCCGGTCCGGTTGCTGCTCGGGCTGCTTCCCGCGATGAGGCGCCGCGGCAGCGGGCACATCGTGAGCATTTCGACGATCGGCTTGCGCACCGCACCAGGCCCGCGCTGGGGCGCCTACCTGGCGTCCAAGAGCGCCTTCGACGTGTGGTTGCGCAGCGTGGAACCGGAACTGCGCGCCGACGGCGTGCATGTCACCTCGGTGTATATGACGTTGGTCCACACTCCCATGAGCGATCCCACGCCGATCCTGCGCAGAATGCCGGGTCTTTCTGCGCAGCAGGCCGCCGACATCGTCGCCAAGGCGATCATCGACCGGCCCGGCAGGGTGCAGCCGTGGTGGGTGTGGCCGATCGAAATCAGCTCGATGCTGCTGCCCGGGCCGCTGGGGGTCGGGATGGGACTGATGTATCGGTTCTCCACCGATTCCCCAAGCGCTCGCGGGACTCAGCAATGACGGCCGCGACCATCGTGACCAGCGCGGCCCGGGTGGTGCTGCGATCGGGATTGTTTGCGCCCGTTGGGCCGCGGACTGTGTTCCGCATCGTGCGCGAGGCGGTTCGAGGCGGTGCAAACCTGGCTACTGTGATGGCGATCGCGGCGGCTCGCTGGCCGGACCGGACCGCGGTGATCGACGACGACGGCGCGCTGAGCTATGGCCAGCTACGGTCCCGCACTGAATCCCTGGCGGCCGCGCTGGTCTACCGCCACGGCATCGGACCCGGGGTCTCGGTCGGCATCCTGTGCCGCAACGGGCGCGCCTTCATGCAGTCGATGTTCGCGGTGGCGTCGGTCGGTGCCGACGTGGTGTTGCTCAACACCGAGTTCCGCACCGACGCGCTGGCGTACGCCTTGGGCGCGCACCGGATCCAAACCGTGATTTGTGACGACGAATTCGCCGACCGGGTGCATGCGGCAGACGAGGCGGTCGCCGTCGTCGATCTCGCGGCGCTTGAGATCGACGAGCGCGAGCCACGGCCGAAGGCTGGGCCGGGCGGTCGGATCGTGCTCCTGACGTCCGGCACGACGGGCACGCCCAAGGGTGTGCCGCGCACACCCAGTTTCACCCCGGCACTGGGTGTTGGAGCAGTGTTCCTCGACCGCGTCGGGCTGCGCGCTGGAAGCCGAATTGTCGTGTCGGTACCCATGTTTCACGCGTTCGGGTTCGGGATGGTGTTGCTCACGGTGATACTCGGCGGCACGGTTTTGACAAGACGCCGGTTCGACGCCGAAGCAACGCTCGCGCAGGCGTCGTTGCATCGCGCGCACGTGCTCGCCGCGGTCCCGGCCATGCTTGCCCGGATCCTCGACCTTCCGGACGAGGTGCGGGCGCGAAACGCGGTTCCGTCGCTGCGCGTGGTGATCACCGCCGGGGCACGCCTGGATCCGAGCCTGGCGCAGCGGTTCATGGACGCCTACGGCGAGATCCTCTACAACGGCTACGGCTCCTCGGAGGTCGCCATGGGGTCGCTTGCGACGCCCGCCGATCTACGGGAGGCGCCGGAAACGGTTGGCAGGCCGGTTCCTGGCTGTCCGGTCGTAGTTCTCGACGAGAACGACAGTCCGGTCGGGCCGCACGTCACCGGGCGGGTGTTCGTGGGTGGTGGCATGACGTTCGACGGCTACACCGGCGGTGGTGGCAAGGATGTGGTCGCCAAGATGACAGACACCGGGGACATGGGCTACTTCGACGAGGCGGGACGGCTGTTCATCGCCGGCCGCGCAGATGACATGATCGTCTCCGGCGGAGAGAACGTCTACCCCCGCGCGGTCGAGAACGCCCTTGGTGAACATCCCGACGTGGCCGACAACGCGGTGATCGGGGTGTCCGGATGAGGACTTCGGACAGCGGCTCGCTGCATTCGTCGTTCCCCGCCCGGGCGCCGAAATCGACGAAGCCGAACTGCGGGAGTACTTGAAGGACAAGGTGTCTCGCTTTGAACAACCGCGAGACATCACCCTCGTCGCCGCAATCCCCCGTAATCCCACCGGCAAGGTGCTGCGAAACGAACTGGGTCATGATCAACCGCAAGGCCCCACACCTCCGCGTGCAAAACGTCGAAAAGGCCAGCTCCCCGACCGTGGCAGCCGCGCCGGTCCAAAGACATCGACCTGACTTAGACTCGATCTCGTGTCCAACCGTTTCCGGTGAAGCAGAGGCGAGATGCAGGACATCGAGCACATAGGTTCATCGGCTGCCGTACCAGACGATGCCTACTTAGGACGGGACCGGCGTCGCGCCGGTGCCAGTCCGCTGTCGCAGGTGCTGGGCCCGTTCACTCGGACCGGCGGCTTCTACGCCCGGTCGTGGGGCGCCTATCTGGATCGTGAGCCGGGCGAGCTTCCGGTGGCACGGCCCACGATCGCGCTGGCGGCGGAGGCGTTCCTCGACGAAATCGTGCTGACCGGGTTCCGCTTGTTACGGTCGGCTCCCGACGCGACGAAACTGGATCGGATCACTCGCGAGGTGTCTGCGGCACTGGAGTTCTACGGCCAGCAGGGCTGGCTGGACGCCCCGGAGGGGTTCTTCTCAGCACCCCCGCCGCTGACCGACGTAACGGTCAGGACTATCAACAACATGGGGCGCACTTACCAGCGCCTGTTCTTCGACAGTGGTTACGAGCCCCATGCAGGTGAACCGGGCCGGGAACGCTGGTTGAGCTACACCGGCAATAACCGCGAGTACGGGCTGATGTTGCGACACCGCGAGCCGCGACCGTGGCTGGTGTGCGTGCACGGCGCGGAGATGGGCCGGGCTGCGCTGGACCCCACGCTGTTTCGCGCCTGGCATCTGCACTCCGATCTCGGCCTGAATGTCGTGCTTCCCGTGCTTCCCATGCACGGGCCTCGCGCGCGCGGACTTGCCCAAGGGTGTCGCGTTCCCCAGTGAGGACGTGCTCAACGACGTCCACGGTGCGGCCCAGGCGGTGTGGGATATCCGGCGCCTGCTGTCCTGGATCCGCTCCCAGCAGCCCGAGGCGATGATCGGGCTGAACGGCATCTCCCTTGGCGGTTACCTCACGTCGCTGGTCGCCAGCCTCGACGACGGTCTCACTTGTGCGATTCTGGGGGTACCCGCCGTCGACCTGGTCGGGCTGGTCGACCGCCACGCCGGCCTGAGCGGTCACGACGCCCTCGGTCAGACGATGCGGCTGGCCAAGCCGATCGGCCGGATGATCTCCCCATTTGCCCTGACTCCCCGTGTGCCGGTGCAGGGCCGCTTCATCTACGCCGGCATCGCCGATCGGTTGGTGCACCCCCGCGAACAGGTCACCCGGCTCTGGCAGCACTGGGGCAGACCCCAGATCCACTGGTACTCCGGCGGCCACACCGGGTTCTTCCGCTCCCGGCCAGTGCAACAATTCATCGACGACGCACTGGTGCAGTCGGGGCTTGTCGACCCATCACGGATACGACGCAAAGGCTGACGCATTCTGGGCGTGGCCTCGACGTTACGTCCGATCCTGGCCGGGGCTGTCGTCGTTCAGGAAGTTGCCCGCTGCGGACCTGCCGGTTGCAGTCCCGCCGCCTCTTTCAGCTCCTCGTACGCCTCCCGCGTGCAGCGAGCCAGCTGCGGTAGGTCGTCGAACGCCGCGCTGTTGCCGACGAACCCGAAGTCCATGTTGTCGTGGTAGGACGCCAACGTGGCGTTGAGCCCGATCGAGGCGGCGAGGGCGGAAACCGGGTAGATGCCAAGGAGGCGTGCACCGTTGAGGAATCGGGTCTCCTTGGCGCCCGCCACGTTGGAAACTACGAGGTTGCACGCCGGGTGCGCGACGCGGTCCAGGTGCGTGGAGGCCCCCAGGCCGGCGAGCGTGACGAGCCCGACCGCGTAGGTCATCGCCGCCTCGTTGGACAAGCGGCCGAGTTCCTTCTTGCACGTGGCGACCGAGTCCACCACTTGGCGGATACGTTCCGAGACGCTCGCGCCGGGCTCGCCGAGTCGTGCGAACATCGCTGACACTCGCGTGCCGAGCGCCGTGTCCCCGCCTGTGCGCAGCGACACCGGACACATGGCAATGAACGGGTGCCCGAAGGCGCGGCCTGTCTCCCGTAGGTAAGCATGCAGGCCCGCGTCGACAACAGTCGACCGCCACGTCATTCAGGGTCGCCCCGAAGTGCCGACCTACCTCGCGCATCTCCTCGAGCGGCAGGGAGAGCGTCGCGAATCTTCGCCCGATTTGGAGCGGCACGTTGGTCGGGGCGTGCTGCGCGGCGAACGGCAGGCTGCCCTCGAGATGAGATCCGAATAGACCGGTGAGCACTTTGCGCAGCGCGCTGGCCGAAACCTGGTTAAGCGCCCCGACCTGAGTGATCGCCCCGCGAATCGAGTCGGCGATTCGCTCCGTGAGTGGCGTCGGCGGGTGCGGCGCGGGTTCCGGCGCTCGCAGCGCAAAGGCGGGCGTCGGGACGGTGCGTTGAGCGGATGTGCTCAAGCCTTCGTATATCCGCTTCAGGCCCGATTCGCCGTCGATGATCGAGTGATGGGTCTTCGTGTAGATCGCGAACATTCCATCCGGTACGCCATCGATCACCCAGCAGCGAAAGAGCGGCCGGTCGCGGTCGAGTGGTGGCTCGTGCAGATCGGCGACGAGTCGCAACAAATCGTCGTAGGAGGCTCGAGCGGGGAGAGCTAGGTGCCCGACGTGGTAGTACGGGTCCCAGTTCTCCACCTCTCGGAAATGCGGGGCGCCGCGACCCAGGAGCTCGGGGACATAGTTGAACGGCGGGGTCGGCGGGTGGGAACGGTACGCCTCGACAATCTCGCGCACGATGGGCGCGCGGCCGGCGGGCTTTTTGAACAGCAGCATCGCACCGACGTGCGTTGTGCCGGCCGGTGATTCGATCAACAGCCATGAAAGGTCCAGCGGCGGAATCGGTTTGGTCATGGCGTGTCTCCTATCCGAAGTTCGGACCGCCGTTGTCCGACATCCGGGCCGGGTGCTCAAGGATCCGAACCATAACGAAGATGTTCTCTCCGCAGACCACGATCGGCGAGGGGATTAGTGCCCCGCTACGGCGGTCGTAAGTCCTTTAGCAACGAAACGGTGCTCATTTCTCCAGGGCGACACCGGTCGGCAGGGGTGGACGTGATGCCCGCATCGCAACAATCATTGATCCGGCGGTTTTGTGGCGACGGGTTGGGGGACCCGCGACGGCGCGTCGGAAAGGACACCAATGGCGGGTCGGACGATCATCATTACTGGCGCCAGTGATGGCATTGGCGCGGCGGCGGCGGCCAGGCTGAGCCGAAGCGGCGAGAACGTGGTCGTGGTGGGCCGATCCGCAGCGAAAACAAGCGCGGTCGCCGCGCGGCTGGGCGTCGAGCACTTCGTGGCCGATTTCACGGATCTGTCACAGGTGCGGAGATTGGCCGAGGAGCTGCTGCAGTCCTACCCGCGCATCGATGTCCTGGCCAACAATGCCGGCCGTGCCATGAGACGGCGCGAGGTCACCGTCGACGGCCACGAAACGACTTTCCAGGTCGACTATCTGGCCGCGTTTCTGCTCACGACGCTGCTGATGGATCGGCTCATCGAATCCAGCGCCACGGTGCTGAACACCTCAAGCGTGGTCAATACGTACTTCGGCCACGTCAATATCGATGAGCTCGACGCAGCGCACGGCTACCGGCCCCTCAGGGCATACGGCGACGCGAAGCTGGCGATCATCTTGTTCACCAAGGAGCTGCACCGCCGCTACCACGCTGCCGGGATCTCCACGGCGGCCTTTCATCCCGGCGACGTGGCAACCAACTTCGGCACCGCGTCGCGGACGTGGTGGATTCGGACGGCGTTTCGCGGCCCGATCAGGTTTCTGGCGCTGGTTGGACCTGAGCAGGGATCCGACGAGCTGGTGTGGCTGTCGTCATCCACGCCGGGAACCGACTGGAGATCGGGCGAGTACTACGCCCACCACAAAATCGCCCGGGCCAACCCTCGGGCCTACGACCAGGACCTGGCCCGCGAACTCTGGGATCGCAGCCTTGCCATGGTCGCCTAGTGAGTCTGGAGGAGACGCAATGACCGTCACTACCGTGGACGCCGGTCGCAATCAGGTCAGCCGCTCAATTGAGGTGAATGCGTCGGCAGCTGACCTGTTCGCGATCGTCGCGGACCCGCATCGACACCACGAACTCGACGGTTCCGGCACCGTCGGGAAAAACATCCGCGCCCCCCAGCGGCTGGTCCCGGGCGCGCGGTTCACCACGAAGATGAGGATGTTCGGGGTGCCGTATCGCGTGACCAGCACCGTCACCGCGATGAAACCCGACGAACTCATCGAATGGCGCCACCCCGTCGGGCACCACTGGCGTTGGGAGTTCAATGCAACCGCGCCGACGATTACTCGCGTCACCGAGACGTTCGACTACCGCGACACCGGACTGCTGAAGGACCGGCTGAAGTATTACGAGCGAACGGGTTTCGCCAAGCGCAATGCCGCCGGCATCGAAGCCACGTTGACCAAACTCCGCAACCGCTACGCCAGCTGATTGCCGTCTGCTGCGTTGCGGGCAGTGTCGGTAGCCAAAGTTGCGATCCCAGGCTGTCCGGTTCATCGCCACACCTGAATTTCTCCAAAGTCCGCCGCGGGACGGCCCGATGCGACGCACACTGCTAGGTGCCCCGGTCAGAAACTACGAACGACAAACCGAGGAACGATGGCAGCCATCGACAATCACGCCTCGCAAGAGCCCCGTCACACCGGCGATCTGGACGCGATGCTGTGGGGGATCGAAAGGGATCCGTTGCTTCGGCAGACGATCACGGTGGTGTTGATCCTTGATCGGGCGCCCGACCGGGAGGTCCTCCTGGACCGGCTGGAACGTGGCAGCCGCACCCTCCCGTCATTTCGGCATCGCCTGGTGGAGGCGCCGCTGCGCCTGTCGACCCCCCGTTGGATTGTCGACTCGAACTTCGACCTCTCCTACCATGTCCGCTGGATCGGTGCGCCCGGTGATGGATCTTTGGACGGCGTGCTGGAGTTCGCGCGCCAGTCGACGATGTCCGGTCTGGACCGGGAGCGCCCGCTGTGGACCATCACGGTGGTTGAAGGCCTCACGGGCGGACAGGCGGCGTTGATCCTCACGGTGAATCATGTGATGAGCGACGGTACCGGCCTTCTCGCGATCTTCGGGATGCTCGGCGACCTCACCCGAATGCCCCGCGACCTGGGCCCGATGCCGGCGATCCCCGAGCCCGAGGATCAATCCCGGCTCGGGTTGGCGGCCGAAGCCGCCGGCTACACCGCCCGCCGGGTCGTGAGGCTCCTGGGCCGGTCCGCGGGGTCGACGGCGCGTACGTTGCCGACGGTGGTGCGGCGCCCACGCAATACCGCGATCAGCGTCGCAAAGGATGTATGGGCGGTGACCCGGATCGTGACGCCGAACTTGAAGACGCTTTCGCCGCTTATGACCGAGCGCCGAGGATGGCTGCGCTTCGCAGCACTCGAGGCTGACCTCGAAGGATTGCGGAGAGCCGCCAAGACACGGAATTGCACCGTCAACGACGCGTTCCTCACTGCCGTCGCCCACGGATTCGCTTTGTACCATCAACGGCACGGCAAACCCGTAGAACGACTGCGGACCACCATCCCCGTTGATATCCGCAAGCCGGGCGACCCACTGTTCGGCAACCGGGTCAACGGTTGCCGAATGGCGATCCCGATCGGCGCCGATGACCCGGGCGCCGCGATGGCGACCTATCACTCCCTGATCAACGGCTTAAAGGGGGTTGCGAAACTCCCGTTGGCCGCCGCGCTGGGAACTGTGATCAACGCCTTCGGTCCAGTGGTGAATCTGGTGGTCGGGTTGATCATGAAACACGACGACTTCGTGCTCAGCGATGTCAACGCCGGCGATTTGCCGTTCTACCTCGCCGGCGCGAAGGTACTCAGCATCTTTCCCTTCGGGCCCCCGATCGGCACCGCCGCCAATATCACGCTGGTGGGTTATCGCCACAAGGCGCTGATTGGAATCAACGTCGACGCCGCAGCGGTCCCGGACCTAGGTGCCCTTGTGGCGTGCATGTGTGAAGGCTTTGACGTGGTCATCGCCCTCGGCGACGAGGGTCAGCTTGAGTAACGCTTAGGCCAGCATCTGATCTGCGCCGAGAACTCGCCCGACAACCTGCCGCATGGCTGGTGCTCGCATGCTGCATCTATGCAGCTGAGCATGATCATGAGCACGGTGGCTCCCCGAAGATGCCCGGGGAGCCGAAGCGGGTGCAGCCGAGTCGGGATACGGATCTAACCAGGAAAAACGAGCCGAGGCGTCATTAGAGACTTGTATGTAACTTCACTTGCGTCGAAAGCTATCGGTGAACCTGGTCACGCCGCATACGCCCACCCAAGGAATTTGTCTTGCGAGTCGTAGGAATTCAGTGGGACCTCGCCAATATTCGGGGGCCGTGTGGCGTCGCCGCCGGCGGCATGTTGGGCTGGACGCTGCCATGGATGCAAATCACAAGTTGCTACGACTGGGGTCGCATCGCTATGTGCGGGGCAACAACGATATTCGCAATCGCCACGGCTCGATCGTGGCAACGCAAGCTGGACCCCTGGCGCCGCCTCATTAAGGCCACCCGGGCGCGAATTTGAACCCTCTCTTCGGCGCTGACCGAAACACAAAGGCGATTTGTTCTGAACGCCGAGCACTCGATCCACTCGAAATTCGCGATGCGCATCATCACTTGCAGTGACCGCTACGACCGACATCCTGCTCGTCGAAGCCGGCGTGCTGCTCGTCGATCGCTAAGCACGCGCCAAGGCAACGCCACCAAATTCAGGCCGACGTTTCATTGGGGAATTGCAAAAATAGCCCCCAGGCGTTCATCTAGGAGCGCATCCACCACGTCTATCAACGGCAGCGGCCCACCGTGCTGCCGGGCCTGACGGCGAAAAGCCACCACCAACTGCAGCTCGGCGTCGATGGTCTCGATGTCGCGAATGACGTGCCTAGAGGTGGCTTGGTATCCGCCCACGAAGCTGTCTGCGCTTCCCGTTGCATTGGTCCCCACCTAAGATTCACGGCCGTGGACGTTTCTCAGTTCAACCGAACCCCAGGGCGACATCCGCGTCGGCACGGGAGGCCCCAGCCGGGAGAGGGAGCTGAAGGCGGGCCAGCATCCTCTTGGGGTGATGACGGCGCTCTGGATGGGTGCGTTTGTTTAGTGAGCCGGACACGAGGGTATCGCGACTGAACACACGTGCAGTAGATAACCGCCAGGAGGTAGAGAGTGACCGTCGACGTCTGCCCCGCATGCGGTTATCCCACGATCGGCGTGGGTCCGTGCGCCTTCTGCCGTCCCGTATTGGCAATGACCGGCGACCAAACGGCCGGGCTGCCGAACCCCTTTGATAGGGGTGTTTACGCGGTTGAGTCTGCCTGAGAGCTGGCTTCGTCGGAGGGCAGCAGCTTTCAGGTTGCCCAGGAGACAGATCCGCAGAAAAATCCGCGTGGTCCGCGGGGGCTGTACGCGTTTGTGCTGATGTTTTACCGCCTCCAAGGGCCGCATGCTGGCTAGCATGAGCGAGATTGATCCACAGTTGGACCTACCGGGGGTGGACTGAGCGATCTTGGCGTGAGCGGGCTATTGCCGACGGGCACGGTGACGCTGCTGTTGGCCGACGTCGAGAACTCCACCCAGCTGTGGGAGGCCCAGTCCGAGCAGATGACGGCGGCGTTTGAGCGGCTGGATCGCGCGCTGTCGGAGCTGCTGGCCGCGCATGGCGGCGTGCGCCCGGTGGAGCAGGGTGAGGGCGACAGCTTTGTGGTGGCCTTTGCCCGGGCCAGCGACGCGGTGGCTTGTGCGCTGGAGTTGCAGCGCGCACCGCTGGCGCCGATCAGCTTGCGGATCGGGGTGCACACCGGCGAGGTGCAGTTGCGCGACGAAGGCAATTACATCGGCCCAACCATCAACCGCACGGCCCGGCTGCGGAATTTGGCTCATGGCGGGCAGACGGTGCTCTCGGGCGCGACGGAGTACCTGGTGGCCGATACTCTGCCGACCGGTGCGTGGGTGACCGATTTGGGCACGCACGACCTGCGTGGTGTCGCCCGCCCGGAACGGGTCGTGCAACTGTGCCACGCCGACCTGCGCAACAACTTCCCGCCCTTGCGTACGCCGAAAAGCATTGCTGCGCATAATCTTCCATCGCAATTTACCAGCTTCGTCGGCCGCGGTTCACAGCTGACGGAGCTGGGCAAGCTGTTGGCGCAAAACCGGCTGCTAACTCTCAGCGGGGCGGGCGGGGCCGGGAAGACGCGCCTGGCGATAGAAGTCGCCAACCAGGTGGCGGCCGAATATGCCGACGGTGTCTGGTATGTGGATCTGGCGCCGATCACCGATGCCGGCCTGGTGGTCGTGGCGGTGGCGCGTGCCTTGGGTCTGCCCGATCAGCCCGGCCGGTCAACCATGGAGACGCTGACCCATTTCATCGCCGACCGTCAGCTGCTGATGGTGCTGGACAACTGCGAGCACCTGCTGGACGCATGCGCCGAGTTGATCGTCGCCGTCCTGCACGGGGCGACGGGTCTCTCGCTGCTGACGACCAGTCGTGAGCCGATCGGTGTGCCGGGCGAGGCGACGTGGCGGGTGCCTTCGCTGTCATTCGCCGACGAAGCGATCGAGTTGTTCACCGACCGTGCGCGGCTGGCCCGGCCCGGCTTCGCGATGACCGACGACGACGCCGCTACCGTCGCGGAGATCTGCGCTCGCCTGGATGGAATGCCGTTGGCGATCGAGTTGGCTGCGGCGCGGGTGCGCGCGTTGTCGGTGGTCGAGATCCTGGACAGCCTCCATGACCGGTTTCGGCTGCTTACCGGGGGTGCGCGCACCGCGGTGCGCCGCCAGCAGACTCTGCGCGCCTCGGTGGACTGGTCGCATGCGCTGTTGACCGAACCCGAGCGGGTGGTGTTTCGTCGGTTGGCGGTGTTTTTCGGTGGTTTCGATCTGGATGCCGCCCGAGCGGTCGCCGGAGGCGGCGACGTGGAGCGCTACCAAGTGCTCGACCTGCTCACACTGCTAGTGGACAAGTCGCTGGTGGTGGCCGACAACGCTGGTGGCCGAACCCGCTACCGACTGCTGGAGACGGTACGCCAATACGCCCAGGAAAAGCTCGGCGAATCCGGCGAGGCCGACACCGTGCGCTCACAGCACCGCGACCACTACACGGCGATGGCCGCCGCACTCGACGCGCCGGCAGGCTCCGACTATGACCAGCGGGTCGGGCAGGCCGAAACCGAGATAGACAACCTGCGCGCGGCCTTCGAGTGGAGCCGGGAAAACTCGGCTGTCGACCTGGCGTTGACGCTGGCGTCGTCGCTGCAGCCCCTATGGATGTCGCGGGGCCGCCTCCGGGAAGGGCTGGCCTGGTTCGACGTCGCGCTCGCCCACCTCGATGCGCAGCACGACGACGTCGCCGCGCCGGTGCGGGCGCGGGCCCTGGCCGACAGGGCGGTGCTCGCCGTCCGGCAGGCGATCCCGGACAGCCTGGACCAGGCTCAGCAGGCGCTGGCGTTCGCGCGCGTCATCGATGACCCGGCCTCCCTTGGCCGCGCCCTCGAAGCCTGCGGCTATGTCGCGGGCTTCTTCGACGCGGATGCAGCCAAGGCGTATTTCACCGAGGCGATCGGCCTCGCCCGCGCGTTGGGCGATCGCTGGAGGCTTAGCCAGATCTTGGGCTGGCAGGCGGTCGCGGCTGTGGCGGCCGGTGACTCGCTCGCGGCGTGCGCGTCCGCCGAGGAAGGATTCGACCAGGCCGAGGCCATCGGTGAGCGGTCCGTCGCGCGCGTGTGCCGCTGGTGCCTGGCGGTGGTACGTGAACGGCGAGGTGATCTGGCCGGCGCCGCCGCACAATTCGCCGAACTGCTGGCCGAGGCCCGGGCGGCACATGACGGGCTCGTTGAGTCGGCCAGCCTAGCCATGCAGGCCCGGGTGCTTGCAGTTCAGGGTGAAACGGGCGCGGCCCTGGCCGCAGCGCAGGCAGTCGTCGAGATCGCCGCCGATTTGGGCGGGATTCACGCGGCCGTGAGCTACGCGTCGTCAGCCGGCGTGGCGCTGGCTGCCGGCGATCTTGCGACGGCCCGAGACGCGTGTGAGGCCGGGCCGCGTCTGAGTGCGCATAATCGGGTGACGGCGGCTCAGAGCGTCTACCATGCGCAGGCCGCCCTGGCGGGTGGGGATCTGGTCGCGGCGCGCCTCAAGGCAGACGAGGCCATCACGATGTCGACCGGCTACTATCTGGCGAGCGCGCTGCGGACGCGGGCCCTCGTCGCGATCGCGGAGGGCGAGCGGGAGCAGGCGGAGCGCGACGCCCACGACGCGCTCGCGTATTTGGCAGACACGGGGGATTATCTCGGCGTTCCCGACATTCTCGAGTGCCTCGCCGCGCTGGCCGGTCAGGCCGGTAGTCACCAGCAGGCGGCCCGCTTCTTCGGCGCGGCGCAGGCGATCCGCGATCGCATCGGCTCGGTGAGGTTCAAGATCTACGACGCCGACTGCGAGGCCTCGGTTGCGTTGGTTCGTAATGCCTTGGGCGAGAAGGAGTTCGAGGCCGCGTGGGACGCAGGCGCGGCACTCTCCACTGAGGAGGCGATCGCCTACGCACAGCGTGGGCGCGGCGAACGTAAACGACCTACCAGCGGTTGGGCGTCGCTCACTCCTGCCGAGTGCGACGTCGTCCGCCTGGTGAGTGAGGGAATGGGCAATAACGATATTGCCGCGCGGCTCTTCATCTCACCACGCACGGTGCAAACCCACCTCACCCACGTTTACGCCAAACTCGGCCTCACCTCCCGAGTACAGCTCGCTCAAGAGGCTGCCCGCCACACCTGACGCTGCGAACCAGGGTTTTCTCGGCGCTCAAGCGGCTATCCCCGTCCTAGCGCGATCGACGGCGATGGGCGCGGGATGGCCATGGTCGACGCCGGTCACCACGCGGGCGGTGTGGAGGAAATCGAGCGCGTGCCGCCGCAGGTCAGCGCGACGCCCGGGATGCCGGAGCGCAAGGCCGTCGAGCGCCGCAGAGCCAGGGTGCGCGAGATCCTCCATACCCTGCCCACCAAGGCGCAGCGGGCAATCCTCGACGATTTCGAGGCCGCCGACGGCAACGGTGATGACCGCAGCCGCCATGACGGCGACAAGGACACGGCGGCCATTCCTACGTCGCATAGGCGTTAAGCGCGGCCGCCCCAATCGCCGGTGCGAGAATCACCTTATCCGTAGATGATAAGATGGTTCTCCTAGCTTCTTGGGGGATTTAGCTGTGGCGCACGCATCGCTTTTGGAGAAAGACAACGGACTGCCGAAGCATGTCGAAGGCGCCGCCGACCCTCGTTTCTCATGCGCCGTGCAAACCTTCGCCAGTCTTTTTCCCGGCCCCCGCTTCGGCGGCGGAGCCTTATCGGTGTATGTCGACGGCGAACCTGTCGTCGACGTGTGGACCGGCTGGTCGGATCGCCACGGCGCAGAACGGTGGACTGCCGACACCGGCGCCATGGTCTTCTCGGCCAGCAAGGGGGTGGCCTCAACGGTCCTGCACCGGCTCGCCGACCGCGGGCTACTCGATTACGACGCGCCGGTCGCACAGTATTGGCCGGAGTTCGGTGCTAAGGGCAAGGCCTCCATCACCGTGCGCAACATGTTGCGGCATCGGGCCGGACTGTCGCACCTCAAGGGCGTCTCGAAGGAAGAGCTCCTCGATCACCGCTTGATGGAGGAACGGATCGCCGCCGCACCCGTCGAACATCGCCTGCTCGGGCGCGCGGCCTACCATGCCGTCACCTATGGCTGGCTCGCGTCGGGCCTCGCCCGCGCGATTACCGGCAAGGGCATGCGGGAGTTGTTCCGCACCGAAGTCGCGCAGCCCCTCAACAGTGACGGTCTGCATCTCGGGCGACCTCCCAAGGACGCGCCGACCAAGGCTGCGCAGATCATGCTTCCGCAAAACACCCGGGCCAACCCGCTAATCGATCACCTCGCGCCGAGGCTCGCCGAGCTGCCGGTGGCCGGTGGGCTGGGTGCGATCTACGTGCCGGGCCTCACCTCTCTTGTCCAGGGCGACACCCCATTTCTCGACAGTGAGACTCCCTCGGTCAATGCAGTGGTGACCGCACGGGGGCTGGCGAAGATGTATGGCGCTCTTGCTAATAGCGGCCGAATCGATGGATCACATTTCCTGTCAACGGAATTGGCGGATGGCCTGCTGGGCAAGATCAGTTTGCGCCCCGACCTGAATATGGTCGTCCCGATGTCGTTTCACCTCGGCTACCACGGATCACCGGTGCCCGGGTTGTTGCGCGGATACGGCCACGCCGGCCTGGGCGGGACGATCGGGTGGGCCGATCCAGCCACCAAGAGCTCGTTTGCTTTCGTGCACAATCGCCTCGTCACGCCGATCGTGGTCGACCAGATCCTCTTTGTGCCGTTGATTTTGCCGCTGCGCCGCGCCATCACGGCGGCCCACACGCGGGGCTTCCAGGCGGTGCCGCAGTTCGGAGCGGCTTATGCAGAAACCGGCACGCGAAGCGCCAAAAAGCGCTAAACCCAACGGAGTCCGTGTGGGACCATTTGGCAAATGGACTCTGATGACCCCGAGAAGCGGATCCGCGAGTTAGAACGCGGGCTTTCCGACCCGACCCCGGTTGCCCCTGCCTGGAAGTACGACCCGGTATTCACACCGTCGCCGAGCCGGCCATCAATGCGTCGGCCCATCTTGATTGTCGTGGGATTATCGGTTCTGGCGCCGATCGTGATCGCGATCGTCGTGGCGGTGAATCTGTTCAGCAACTGGAACGGCGGCGGAATCAGCGGACCAATCAGCGTTCCACAGGGTGGCGCGCTGAGCGTCACCGGGAACGAACGGAACGACACCGTCGTGTGCAATGACGGCAAACTGACGCTGTCGGCGAACAACAGCGCGATCAACGTCACCGGTCACTGCGCAAGCTTGCTCGTGTCCGGCTTCGAGACTCGCGTGAACGTCGAAAAGGCGGACTCCATCGAGGTATCCGGCTACAACAGCAAGGTTGGCGTGACCGAATGCAATGACGGCAAGTTGACGCTATCCGGCTACAACAACACACTTACCGCAGCGGGTCACTGCGCCAGTCTGACGGTGGCCAGCTACGGCAATCAGGTCCAAGCCGACAGCATCGACAGCGTCGCGGTCAGCAACTACGGCAACAGGTTTACCCTCACCGGGCACTGCGGCACCATCAAGATCTCCGCGTATGACAACCAGGTGCAGGTCGACAGCGTCGACATCGTCGATGTCTCTGGTTATAGCGATACGGTGACCTACCACTCCGGCTCACCTAGGGTGTCGCAGTCGGGCTATGACATCACCGTGAAGCGGGGCTGAGTTCCGGATACGGCATGCTCTCGGGCAAAGCCGGTGACGGGGAATCAGAATCGTTGCGCGACCACAAGTTCCGGCTCACCAGAACAGCAAGCAGTGTGCCCGCGAGCCCACCGAGCGGTGCCACCACGGACCATCCTGCCACCATGAAATAGCCGAGCACCGCGCCGTTGACGAGCAACACCAGGTGTGCGCGTGACCAGTGCGCAAGCGCGGGTAACCGCCAGGAGACACTCACGCCGAGCAGCAGCGACAGGATGTGGCCGATCGCGGTGAAGTCAAAGTCCGCGGCCCAGGCCACCACTGCTGCGGTGCCAAGCCACCAACCGACCCAGATCGGCCGCCAGCGCGTCGGTATCGATGCCGTCAATGCGCCCAGAACACTCACCGCGCCGTAGCTGATCCCCACGTCGCTGGCCCGCGTCACGGCGACCGGGATCCAGCCCGACTTCACCGCGGCGATCAGCCACACGGCGACGAGCAACGTCGCCCCGATGTGACCAGCCGCGAACGCGATGAGCAAACCCCTACTGCGCCAGATCAGTTCGCCCAGTGCCAGCAAGCAGACCAGCCCCGGCAACCACGCGTACACGGCACCGCCTTCGACGAATGCACTGCCAACCAGTGTTGTCAGGTGACCATGCGCCAAGTTGTGCAGGTTGGTGCTCATCCGACTCACGGCGACCTCGCGTGCCTGCGGGCCGAGCGCCGTCAGCGTGACGGAGACCGCGATGAGCGCGATCGCGTATGAGGTCGTGACACGCAGCGCAGCAGCGCCGGACAGTGCGCGGGCAATGGTCATTCGCCGCGCACCTTAGGAGGCCGCCGAGGTGGCGGGGTGGCCCGGCCAGCCGCGATCGCGGGCCAGCAGGTCGGCCACGGTTTCGCGTCGCACCAATTCCTGGCACTGCCCGTCGGCGACAGAGGCCAGCGGTGGCCGCCCTTCCATGTTGCAGCTCGAACCCATCGAATGGTGATAGGCACCTGTGCAGGCCACCGCCAGCAGATCGCCGGGACGGATGTCGTCGGGTAGCTCGACGTCACGGGCGATCTCATCACCGGCCTCGCCGTGCCGGCCCACGACCGTGACGGGCGCGGTGCGGCTTGTCCGGTGCCGGTTGGCAAGTGCCACGGTGTATTTCGCGCCGCTGTCTGTCACGGCGCCGTCGACCGCGACGAAGCTGCGGCCGTCGGGCTGGCGTTTGACCGCGATGACCCGGTACAAGGTGACACCGGCGCGCGCCGCGATCGCGCGCCCCGGCTCGATCACGATCTGCGGACGGGGATAGCCGTATTGGGCGCAGGCCGATCGCAGTGCGCTGTCGTTGCTCGCGGCGAGGGTGGGCAGGTCGGCTTCCGGGTCGCCGGAACGGTAGGGGACGGCGTGGCCGCCGCCGAGGTTGAGTTCGGTGAGCACGATCTGATAGCGCTCACGTACTTCTGCCATCAGGGCGACCATTTGTCGGATTGCCTCGCCGTAGAGCGCCGGGTCGGTGACTTGCGACCCGAGCTGGCAATGCAGTCCGACCAAGTCCAGACATGGCTGATCCAACACGCGCTTGACCGCGCCGGCCGCTTGGCCGCGGGCCAAAGCGAAGCCGAACTTCCGGTCGGTGGCCTCGGCGCCCACCTCGGGGATCACCCGGACCAGGACACGCTGACGACGACGCAGCCGCGCGGCGAGAAGCGTGATCTCGCTCGGCGAGTCGATCACCACGCGACCCACTCCAGCGGTAGCGGCATCGTGCAACTCCCCAGCCGTCTTGGCGTTGCCGTGCAGGATGATCCGCGATGGTGGCACGCCGCCCGCCAGAGCGGTGGCCAGCTCGCCGGCCGAGCAGACGGCCACGCCGGCGCCTTCGGCCGCGGCCCAGCCGGCCACTGCGGTGCTCAGCAGCGCCATTCCGGCGTACACCAGCTCCACGTCGGGCAGCGCGGCGCGGTACCCGCGGATGCGGGCGCGGAAGTCTTCTTCGTCCACCAGGTGGATCGGTGTGCCGAACTCGGCCGCGATCTCGGTGGCAGGCACCCCGCCCACACACAGTCGGCCTCGTTCGTCGGCGGTGGTGCTCAACGGCCAGATCGCGCGGTCCAAATGCGGATTGAGCCCATGCCGCAACGGCGGATGCAGCTCAAACAGCGTCATGCTTCCAAGGTGCGGGTCCAGCAGAGAATCGGCCACACCCTTTACGAACTCTTCACACCCGGGTCGCTAATCTTCACAGTTTCACTGCGAATGTGGCGCTGTAATGGCCGCATTAGAGCCTGGCGGCGACGAACGGCGCGTCATCGGATGCCGCATGCGCGGCGGCGGCGGCCACGCTCATCGATACCGCGCTCGCGGGGTTGGATCCCTCTTGACGGGCTGATCAACATCCTGCTAGACATGGCGTGCGCAACAATTTGGGCGATCGCCCAAATCTCTTTTGATGGAGGTTGCCATGGGCCGGATGGACGGCAAGGTCGCATTCGTGACCGGAGCGGCGCGCGGGCAGGGCAGAAGTCACGCGGTCCGGCTCGCGCGCGAGGGGGCCGACATCATCGCCGTCGACATCTGCCGGGGATTCGATGCTTCGCCCGCCGACGGTGCGACGCCTGAAGATCTCGATGTGACCGCTGGGATGGTCAAAGACGCTGGAGGCCGCATCATCACCGCCGAAGTCGACGTCCGTGATTTCGAAGGAGTGCGCGCCGCCGTCGACAACGGCGTCGAACAGATGGGCCGGCTCGATGTCATCGTGGCAAACGCCGGCATCGGCACCACCGCGGGGAAGCTGCACAAGACCGACGAGGCGGTGTGGCAGGAGATGATCGACGTCAACCTCAGCGGGGTGTGGAAGTCGGTGAAGGCCGGCGTACCGCATCTGCTCAGCGGCGGGCGTGGCGGCTCGATCGTGCTGACGTCGTCGGTCGCGGGTGCCAAGGCCTACTCCCACATGGGCCACTACGTCGCGGCCAAGCATGGTGTGATCGGCCTCATGCGGTCATTTGCAGTGGAATTGGGTCAACACATGATCAGGGTCAACGCCGTGCTCCCGACGCATGTCAACACGCCGCTGTTGATGAACGAGACCACCTATCGGGCTTTCCGGCCGGAGTTGGAAAACCCTGGCCCCGAAGACCTCGCACCGGTGTGTCAAAGCTTTCACGTTCTGCCGATTCCCTGGGTGACACCGGAAGACATCACCAACGCTGTGCTGTTCCTGGCCTCTGACGAAGCGCGTTACATCACCGGCGTCGCGCTGCCCGTGGATGCCGGCAGCTGCCTGAAGTAAGGAAGCATCGATGACTCTCGCGAACGACACCGACGTTTACTACGACCCCTATGACACCGGCATCATCGCCGACCCGTATCCGACCTACGCGCGGCTGCGGGAAGAGGCACCGATCTACTACAACGAGAAGTACGACTTCTGGGCGTTGTCAAGGCATTCCGACGTCGAGCAGGGACTGGCGAACTGGCAGGTCTTCTCCAACCGGCGCAGCGACATCCTTGAGCTGATCCAGTCCAAATTCGACATGCCCGGCGGCGTGATGATGTTCCAGGACCCGCCCGAGCACACCATGCTGCGCGGGCTGATGTCGCGAGTGTTCACCCCGCGTCGGATGGCCGAGATCGAAGACCAGATCCGTGCGTACTGCGTCCGGTGCCTGGACCCTCACGTCGGATCGGACGGATTCGACATCATCGCCGAACTGGCCTCGATGATGCCGATGCGGGTGATCGGCATGCTGCTGGGAATACCTGAGTCCGAACAGATCTCGGTTCGCGACGCCAATGACGCCAACCTGCGCACCAAGCCCGGTGCACCGCTGAAGGTCGCCAACGCCGATTCCATCGCCGACGGCCGCATCTACGCCGACTACGTCGAATGGCGATCCAAGAACCCGTCCGACGACCTGATGACGACGCTGCTCAACGTCGAGTTTGACGACGAGGACGGCGTGCACCGGAAGCTCACCCGCAAGGAGGTGCTGCACTACACGCAGGTAGTGGCCGGCGCGGGCAACGAGACGACGGGACGGTTGATCGGCTGGCTTGCCAAAGTGCTCGCCGAGCATCCCGACCAGCGCCGCGAGATCTGCCAGGACCGGTCACTGCTGAACCGCACCGTCGACGAAACACTGCGATTCGAACCCACCGGCCCGCACGTCGCCCGTTGGATGGCACAGGATTTCGAGTGCTACGGCACGACTGTCCCCGCCGGCAGCGCCATGCTGTTGCTGTTCGGTTCGGCCAATCGCGATCACCGCCGGTATAAGGACCCGGACACCTTCAACATCCACCGCGACAACATCTCGCACATCACCTTCGGCAAGGGTGTGCACTACTGCCTGGGTGCCAACCTGGCCCGTTTGGAGGGGCGCGTCGCGCTGGACGAGATGCTCAACCGCTGGCCCGAGTGGGGCATCGACTACGACACCGCGAAACTCGCGCCGACCTCCACGGTCCGAGGCTGGGAGCAGTTGCGCCTCGTGCTGCCCTGAATCGACCGTGCCGAGCAGACACAAAAGTACCCCAATTGTGTTGGTTTTAGGGACTTTCGCGTCTGTTCGCGAGTCAACGCTCGCGGCGCGCCTTCGGCGTCGGCATCTCGAATTGATCCAGGAACCGCTTAACCAGCGCGATCGCCTCGTCGTGACCCCGAGTGGAGCCAAGTCCCTGCTCGAGTATCAGGGTGCGGCCGATGGAAGCGATGACGACGGCGAGGCCCGCGGGCGAGTATTCGGTTGTGTCGAGCCCGTGTTCGCGCACGATGAAGTTCAGCGCGGTGATCTGCTGCTCGCGCCACCGGTCGGACCAGGCCGCGATCTCGGCCCGGATCTCCTTGCGGTGGTTGGCAAGTCCCATGAACTCCAGCAGCAACCGGGTGTCCTTGGGCTCGGTGAGGGTGTCCCAGAAGGCGTGTAGCGGGCGGTCGGAGGCCAGCGCTTCCTGCTGCCGCCCCAGGTAGACGGTGGCGCCGCGGCGGAACACGGCCAGATACAACTCGTCCATGTTGGGGAAGTAGTAGTGCACCAACGCCGGTTTTACGCCGGCCTTCGCCGCGACCCGCCGTGACGTGGCCGCCGCGTAACCGTCCTCGAGCATGATCTGAATCGTCGCGTCGATCAGCATGTCGCGCGTGGTGGAGTCCCGTGGTTTAGGGCCTGCGGATGCTGTCATCGTGCCGTCTTATCACACCGCCGGTTCAGCGACCATATCGAAGAAGGCCGCGCCGGAATCCGGGATGCGGTTCTGCTTGAACACGTTGACGGCGTAGGAGACCAGGATCATCGAGTACAGCAGCTGCAGCAGCCTGGTCGCGTCGTCCGGCAATGCGCCGATTTCGAGCGTGTTCAGGTAGGTGATCGCCTCTTCGGCGCGCGGCGCGACGGCGTCGTAGAACGCGACGAGTTCTTCGTAGGGCTTTGACAGCCGGGCTTCGTAGCGCTGCGCCCGCGTCGGCAACGCCCAGTCGGCAACGAAGGGTTCCAGCTCGGAGAAGCCCGCGGGCAGCACGCCGGTCATGATGTCTCCCCAGCCTGATGAGCGGCGACGGTGTCGCGGATGACCGTGTGGAACTGCCGGATGAGCAGCTCCTGATCGCTGAGGTGGAAAGTGTTCTGCGCCCGTGTCTTCAGCGCCGAATGGGTGGCCTCGATGGTGTTCACGTCTTGCATGGCGAACTCAATCGTGCTGTCCACCACCAACTCCTGCGCGAGCCGGTCCGCGGCGTTCGCCGGCGGCACGAAGTACATGTCGATCTCATAGATATGCGAGTCGACGGTCTCGGGCCAATAGGTGTAGGTGATGTAGTAGCCGCGCGCCCAGATCTGAACGGAGATGTTGGGGAACAGCCAGAATTGGTCGTTGCCCCACGACGCGATGCTCCCGCGGTTCAAGAACTCTGGTTGCGGACCGATATCGGGGACGTCGTCGGGCCCGAACAGGCCCGCGCGGAAGAGCTTGTACACCCAGCGCTGGTCCTGGCGGGCGGGTCCTGCGGTGCCGGGTTCGCGGGCTGGCAGCGGCGGCGGTCCGGGAACCGAGGTGAGCATGTGCGGCCGGAACAGCTCGTAGTGGTAGGCGTCCACGGGCGGCACCATCTTCTCGGCCTTGGCGACGTCCGGGTCGATGAAGCGGCCGTGCACGTATGGCGGGTGATACCACTCGCAAACCGAGTCGACCGCCAGTTTCCAGTTTCCGTTGATGCGCGTCGAGAACCCATAATGCTGAGTCATCAGATGGAACGGATAGTCCTCGATGGGAAGCAGCCCATCGCCGAGGAAACTGCGCAGCGGCACCGGATCTGAAGCCAGGTTGACGAAGATGAAACCCGCCCAGACCTCGCAGTGCACCGGGGGCATCCGCAGCGTGCTCTTGTCGAGGTCGAAGAACTCGCCTTCGTTGGTGACGTGATTGACCTTGCCGTCCAGGCCATATCGCCAGCCGTGGTACTTGCAAGCGAATGCGCGACAGCTTCCCGAGCTTTCCCTGCCGGGATGTTCCTGCCAGACGACCTTGTTGCCGCGGTGGGCGCACACGTTGTGGAATGCGTGCACGGTGTCGTCCAGGTCGCGGGCGATCACGATCGAGGCGAGACGCCCGGGCAGGTTGCGGGTGAAGTACGAACCCTTGCGCGGCAACCGCTCGATACGCCCGACGCACAACCAGTTTCGTTCGAACACCGCCTTGCGTTCGGCGGCGAAGAATTCCTCGGAGATCGAGTCTTCGTAGTTGACGGGAGCGGTGCCGAGTTCGGGATAGTCGGTGGTGAACTTGCCTCGGCCGGTGGACAGCCGCTGCTGGATGCTCGTCATGACGGAACTCCTTCACTGCGCTGGCCGCCGTTGCTCGGAGTAGTCCAGGGCTCGTCGTCCCAGGCCCGATCCAGCGGCGCCATCTCGCCGCCGAACGGGAAGAAGGCGCGCTGCGCATAAGTTTCCCGCGCCAGACCGTGCCCGAGCTCGTCGAGGAAGGCCCGCTTGAGCGGGTTGGTGAAGAGTTGGCGCGAGTAGCGCAGCGTCAGCGGGGGGCGCTTGACCAGTTCGCGAGCCAGCTCCCAAGCCCTGTCCAGCAGTTTGTCTTTGGCGAGCACCTCGTTGACGACACCCCACTCCTTGGCTTCGGCCGCGCTGAGCTTCATGCCGGTCAGCAGGAAGTAGCGCGCGCGGGTGTGGCCGGCCAGAAAGCTCCAGATGACGTGTTGGCCGTCGCCGGGCACCTGGCCGCGCGGGAAATGAGACGCGTCTTGGAAGTAGGCGTCGTCGGACGCCAGCACGATGTCGCCGAGTAGCGGAACCTCGGAGTGCATATTGCACGGGCCGTTGACGGCGCTGATCATCGGCACATCGACGTCGAGCACGTTGGTGATCAGATGCCTTGCATACCAGGCTTTTTCGTCGAGCTTGACCAGACCCCGGGTGCCGGGCATGAGTAGATAGTCGGGCTTTTCCACCGGATCCCCGTTGGGCATGCGTCCCCAGTTGGCGTTGTAGTTCTCGCCGGTTCCGGTGTGGATGAGCACCTTGATCTCACGGTCGCCGGCGATGTCGGCGAACGCATCGGACATCTGGTCGTGCGCGCGCCAGTCCCACACCAGGCTGCCGCCGTTGGTGTGGCATTGCATGAACAGGATGCCGTCATCAGAAAGTTCGAACCGATAGTTCGCATATCGATCGCAGTACTCGCTGTATCTGGTCCGCTTTGCCATTACACCACCTGAACTATTTGGGCGAACGCCCAAATAGTCGCATCTCCGCTCCCAGCGGTCAAGCTCAGCGCCCGTGCAGCCGTGCCACGACGGGGGCGAAGGATTCGATCTGAGACTGCTGCACCGTCACGTAATTCACGCCCAACGTTTCCCGACGCGAATGCAGCTTGTCCACAACGCCTTCCAGCGAGCCGACCAGCACGTTGGGATGATCACCTAGCAAGTCGACGGCGATGCCCGTCGACTTCGCCACGGTGGCCAGGAAAGCTTCCGGATCGTCGGTGATCTCGGTGAAGTAGGGCGAGGTCTCGACGTCGAGACCGGGATAGCGCTCCCCGGCCGCGGCGCGGACAAACTCGGTCCGCCGCAGCGCGACCGCCTGCGGATCTAGCCCGTCGGCGTCTCGTGCCACGAACGGCACGCTGGAGATGCTGACGATGTCGGCTTCCCGGCCGGCGAACGAAAGGACGCGCTGACCACCGCCGCCGATCATGATCGGCGGATGCGGGCGTTGCACCGGCCGCGGGCGCCCCGCGTATCCGCGCACCTCGACGAAGTCTCCTGAATAGTCCAGCTCCTCGCCCTGCCAGTGCGCCTTGATCAGCGAAACAACCTCGGCCAACTTGGCGATTCGCCGGCCCGGACGGTCAAAATCGATTCCCATCGCGGTGTATTCGACTTCGCTCCAGCCGGCTCCGATCCCCATTTCCAGCCGGCCATCGGAGAGCAGATCGAGTGTCGCCGTTTCCTTGGCCAGCACGGCCGGCACGTGGTAGTCGATGCAGAACACCCGGCACCCGATGCGCAACGTCTCGGTGTAGGCGGCCGCCGCGGCCATCGCCGCGATCGGTGCCAGGTCCTGGCGCGGCGTGCGCGCGGCCTTCTGCGCCGGCCCCGGGCCCAGGTAGTGATCCGCGAGGAAAAGCGTTGAATACCCTAGGTCTTCGACTTTGCGAACGGTATCGCGCCATTCGCGTTGCCCAGCGGCATTGGTCGCCTGCACGGCGAAGCGGAACGGGGGCCTCTCCATAGGCTTGACCGTAATCGATGCGGGGTGATAGGCATGTGCCAATCGTTTGGGCGATCGCTCAGGAAGGCGGGTGTGCGGTTTGGGCGCCAAGACGGCTGTCGTGACCGGCGGTGCGTCAGGGATTGGCCGCGCCGTTGCCGAACGTCTCCGAAGCGACGGGTTCCGCGTGGCCGTCCTCGATTTGACGCCCACCGATGACGGGTTCGGTCACGTCGCCGACGTCACCGACCGCGCGCAGGTTGACAGCGCGATGTCAGCGATTCGGGAAGAGTTGGGCCCGATCCTGGTGCTGGTCAATGCGGCCGGGGTGGAGGGTTTCAAAAAGTTCTCCAACATGTCCTTCGAGGAGTGGTCCAAGGTCATCGACGTCAACCTGAACGGCGTGTTCCACACCATCCAGGCCGTGCTTCCGGACATGGTCGAGGAGGGCTGGGGACGCATCGTCAACATCTCATCGTCGAGCACCCACTCGGGGCAGCCGTTCATGGCGCACTACGTGGCGGCGAAGTCGGCGGTGAACGGCCTGACCAAGTCGCTGGCGCTGGAATACGGTCCGTCCGGGATAACCGTCAATGCCGTGCCACCCGGGTTTGTCGATACACCGATGTTGCGCAGCGCCGAACAGCGGCAGCTGCTCGGCGGCACGGTGGAGGACCACATCAATCGCACCCCCGTGCGCCGGGTGGGTCGGCCCGAAGACATCGCCGCCGCCTGCGCCTTCTTTGTTTCCGAGGAAGCCGGATACATCACCGGACAAATTCTCGGCGTCAACGGCGGCCGCAACACCTGAGGAGAGGCATGTACGAGCGCGACCAGCTCTTCATCGACGGGAAGTGGACGGCACCCGCGTCGGACGCCGTCATCTCGGTGATTTCGCCGCACAGCGAGCAGGTCATCGGCCACGCGGCCGGTGCCGGACCCGCCGACGTGAACCGCGCCGTCGACGCCGCTCGGGCGGCGTTCGACAGCGGGCCCTGGCCTCGCATGCAACCCGCCGAACGCATCGAGGCGCTCAACCGGCTCGCCGGCATCTATAAAGAACGCCGAGCCGACATGGCCGCGTTGATCTCGGCCGAAATCGGTGCGCCCATCAGCTTTGCCAAGATGGCGCAGGTCCGCCTGCCGCTGACCATGCTCCTGGCGTTCTGCGGCTTCGCCGGTGACTACCAGTGGCAGCAGGAACGTCCGGGCCTATACGGCAAGAACATTCGGATCGTGAAGCATCCGGTGGGGGTCGTCGCGGCGGTGGTGCCGTGGAACATGCCGCAGTTCCTCACCATCACCAAGGTCGCGCCGGCGCTGCTGGCCGGGTGCTCGGTGGTGCTCAAGCCCGCGCCCGAATCGGTGCTCGACGCGCAGTTGCTCGCGGAAATCGTTGCGGCAGCTGACCTTCCCCCGGGCGTCCTCAATGTGGTCCCCGGCGGACGTGACGTCGGCGAACAGCTGGTCAGCCACCCCGGCGTCGACAAGGTCTCGTTCACCGGCTCCACGGCGGCCGGCCGCCAGGTGGCCCTTGCCTGCGCCGCGGGGCCGAAGCAGGTCAGCCTGGAGCTGGGCGGCAAGTCCGCGGCCATCGTGCTCGACGACGCCGACCCTGCGGCCACCGCCGCGGGAATTCAAATGGCCAGCCTCGCCAACAGCGGTCAGGTCTGCAACGCGCTGAGCCGGATCCTGGTACCGGAGGCTCGCAAGGACGAGTTCGTGGACGCGCTGGCGGCCGCGATGGAGTCGATGACGGTCGGTGACCCCGCCGACCCCAACACCCAGATCGGTCCGCTGGTGGCGCAGCGCCAGCAGGAGCGGGTCCGCGGCTACATCGAATCGGGCCGCAGCGAAGGTGCGCGCCTGGTGACCGGTGGTGCGGAGATGCCCAACGGTCTCGACACCGGTTGGTACATCCGGCCGACCCTGTTCAGCGACGCGCACAACGACATGCGGATCGCCCGCGAAGAAATCTTCGGCCCGGTGCTGACGGTCATTTCCTACCGCGACGAGGACGAGGCGCTGCGGATCGCCAACGACTCCGAGTACGGGCTGGCCGGCTCGGTGTTCACCTCCGACGTCGAGCGCGGATACGGCGTCGCGACGCGGGTGCGGTCCGGCACCTTCGGCGTCAACGAGGGCTACATTATGGACCCGGCCGCGCCATTCGGCGGCGTCAAGAACAGCGGCTACGGCCGCGAACTGGGATCCGAGGGGATCGACAGCTATACAGTGAGCCAGTCGATTTCCGCCGCAGCAGCCGCGAACTGAGCTTGACCGCCATGTTTAGCGAACTACCCGGTCCGGGTATTTGCCCTCGAACTCTCACCGACCGGAAGAGATAGAGCGTGGCTGGCAGTTTCAACGACGTCATCAAATCCAAGTACCTTTTGTTGACCACATTCACCAAGGACGGCCGGCCCAAGCCGACACCGATCTGGGGAGTGCCCGACGGTGACAAGCTCCTGGTGATCACCGACGACGGGTCCTGGAAAACCAAGCGGATCAACAACACACCCAGGGTGACGATCGCCAAGAGCGGCGCGTTGGGCAAGCCGAAGAGCGAAGAGGTCGAGGCCGTCGCGCGGGTGCTACCGAAGTCGGAGACGCGGCGGGTCTACAACGCCGTGCTCAGGCGGTACTGGTACCACGCCTGGTGGTTTTATGCGCACTCGATCGTGCGCGGCGGCATCGACAAGGTCCACGTCGGCCTCGAGATCAAATCTGCCGCGTAGGAACCCACCTGACGCAGCGGTGCACCCGTTTACGCTGATTCGCGTGAACGGCCAGCCGACACACTCCCGGAAAACGGCTGCTGGTTGGCAACGGGGACGGCTTCGCGGTATCTGTACGGCCCGGTCTGCGCAGCCCCTCCTACAAAGGAGACTTTTGCGCGAGTCCAGGGCCGTTGGACTCTGCAGTTTCTTGACCAGCCTCTATTAGCCTGGACAGTGCAACGTTTGGGTTGTGGGTGGGTGGTGTACGTCGGCCGGCGAGTTCTGCGTCGGACGCCCACAACATCTCCTGCGCAACGCTTTTCATCCCAGTTACGGGTAAGGAGGAGTGCGGTGCCGCAGTGGCAAAACATTCTGGACCGCTTCCGTCCTGCTGGCACACCGGGTGCCGCCGGCCGTCCCGGCATCCCGGTGGATCGCAGCGCTGACGCGACGGCCGAGCTCACCGCGATGCTGGCACTCCTGGACGATGCGCAAGAGGAAGCAGCGCGGACCCGCCAGTCTGCCGTCGATCGGGCGCAGGAGATCAGCCTTAACGCCCACCGGCAGGCGGCCGAACTGGTCGCCAAAGCCCGTGACCACGCCGAGACGGTGCGAGCCCAATCGGAGGCGGACGAACTGCGCGAAGCCGGCGCCGGTGAGGACGACATGCGACGCCAGACGGAGGCCGAAATCGCCCAGCTGCGCGAGCGGGCCGACAAGCGGTTAGCGCATGGCGTCGACATCGTCGCCGCTCAGGCGCGGGAGTGGCTCGATAACCTCGTCCGCTCCGCGACGGCGGAGAGCGATAGGTGAGCGCTCAGTGGGTGGCGGGCAACGTGCGCGCCAGAGCCCTGCTCAATCGGCGGCTGGGTGTGGGGCGCGCCCGGGCCCTCGCGGCGATGAACTCGCTGACCGACGCGCAGCACGCGCTAGCCCCCACTGCGTACGGCCGCGACATCGCCGTGGGACAGTCCGTGCTCGACACCGATCATGCGGTGTGCGCAGCGCTGTTGTGGCATTTGCGAGTGCTGGCCGGATGGCAACCGCCACAGGGCGCGCAGGCCATCCGCGCGCTGGCAGCGGGCTTCGAGGCGGACAACATCGCCGCCCACGCCAGGCGGTTGGTGGGCGCGCCGGCGCGCCCGCCCCACACGCTAGGAGCCCTGGCCACCGCATGGCCGCGGCTGAGCGAGACCTCCTCGCTGGCCCAGCTGCGCGACACCCTGGCCCAGACGATGTGGGGCGACCCGGGATCGGAATCACCGTCGGACATCGCGCTGGCCGTGCAGATTGGCTGGGCGGCGCGGGTGGCCAACGCGGTTCCCGAGGCGCGGGCCTGGGCATACACGCGGTTGGTTTTGGCGGTGGCCCGCCGGCGTCTGGGGGAACGGCGCGAGCTGCCCGAACCGGTGCTGATACGCGCTCGACTTATGTTGGGCGCGGCGGCAGCGGCCACTGACTTAGCGTCGTTCGCTGACGCGTTAACCACGCGGATTCGCTGGGTGCTCGACGGCATCACCGAGGCCGACGGCTTGTGGACCGCCGAGGCACGCTGGTGGGCGCGGGTGGAAGCCGACGGGTTGGCCATGCTCGGCCGCGGCGCGTTCACCCGGGCGCGAACGATCGGGGCGGTCGCGGTGTTGGCCACCGACGCCTGGCGGTGCCGCGCTGCGTTGGCAATGGCGTCGCGTGGCGGCGGCCCGATGGACGTCTACGATGTCGTCGCCTGAACGGCCTGAACCGGCCGAACGGGCCGAACGCCTGCGTGCCGTCGCGCGGCGTTTTGCCCCGGCTCGCATGCAGCGCATCGCGGTGGTCACGCGGGCGGACACGCTGCGCGATGCGCTGGTGGCGGTGGCCGGATCCGGCAGCGTCGAGCTCGACGACCCCGCCGACAGCACCAGGCTACCGAGTGAGGCAGCGCGGGCGCTGCAGCGAATCGGAGCGCACCCCGAGTCGGCGCACGGGGGCGCGGCGGTGCTGTTGTCGGCCGCCGTGCCCGACGTCGCCGACCTGGAGAGCGCTGGACGTGCGGATCTGCTGGCCGGTGAGGCGCAGCTGCAGCAGTACGCCGCAGGCGCGGTGCGCCGCGGCGGCGTGACAGCCGTCCCGGGCTGGTGTCCGGCCGACCGGCTACCCACGCTGGGTGCTCGCCTGGACGCGACCGGGGCGGCAGCAGTGCCGCTGCCCAATCCGCCCGGGGTGGATCCGCCGACGCTGCTCACCATCAGGCCCGGGCTTTCCGGAAGCTTCTCGGCGCTGGTGCGCACCTACGGCACCGTCCCGTACCACGACATCGACCCGACCGTGTGGGCCGGGCTGGCCTACGTGGTGATGTTCGGGATGATGTTCGGTGACGTCGGCCACGGACTGCTGCTGGTCGTCGCCGCGGTCATGATCAGGCTGGGCTGGATCCGCCGGTTCCCGTCGCTGCGGCCGATGTGGAGCTTCGTCGCTGCCGCCGGGATCGCGGCAAGCGCCTTCGGCGTCCTGTACGGGGAGTGCTTCGGCCCGACCGGGCTGGTGCCGGCCGTCTGGCTGGCCCCGCTGGATGATCCGCTGCGGTTGCTGCTGGTCGCGTTGGCCGTCGGGGCCGTGTTGCTCGGGGTCGCCTACACCGTGGGGGCAGTCAACCGCTGGCGTGAGGGCGGGTTTCGGCTGGCCGTCTACGCGCCGTCGGGGATTGCCGGGGCGACCGTATTCGCCGGCGCCGGTGCGGTGCTGGGCGGCTACATGATCGGCCCGCGGGTGCTGGTGGCGGTTGGGTTGCTGCTGTGCGCGGCCGGTCTGCTGCTGGCGCTGATCGGTCTGTATGCCGAGTCCGGTGGCGGCGCCGGCGGAGTGCTGCAGGCCGCGATCGGCGGGCTGGACTTGGTGGTGCGTCTCGGGTCGAACCTGGTCTCGTTCGCTCGTCTGGCAGCGTTCGGCATGACTCACGCCGCGCTTGGTTGGGTGGTGTGGCGTGGGACGACGGCACTGTGGGCGCACAGCTGGATCGGCGCGGTGGGGGCGGTGGCGCTGTTCGTTGTGGGCAACGCGGTGGCGTTCGCGCTGGAGGCGTTGGTGGCAGGCGTGCAGGCGCTGCGGCTGGAATTCTATGAATTGTTTTCGCGGGTATTCATCGGTGAGGGTCGGCCGTTCCGGCCCTGGACGGTTCCGGTGGTCGAAATGGAGGCGGCATGTTGACCTGGGTTATCGCTTCACCGGCGCTGATCACCGGATTCGCGGTCAGCTTGATGCTCTTGCGTCGCCGGGGCCGGCTGGCGGTGCGGCTGTTCTGGGCGGTCAATGCGGTGGTGGCGATTGCGGCGCTGGTGGTGCTGGTGCAGGCGTTGACCGCTGGGCCGGCGGTAGCGGAAACGGCCGCGGCGGCCGGACCGGGCAGCGCGGGCAGCAACTGGGCGGCGCTGCTGGGCGCGGCGATCGCGGTCGCGGGGTCATCGATCGGCGCGGCGATCGCTGTGGCGTATACCGGTGCGGCGGCGCTGGCTGCGCTGAGCGAGCGGCCAGAGTTGTTCGGCCGGGCGATGGTGATCGTCGGGTTGGCCGAGGGCATCGCGATTTACGGGCTGGTCGTGGCGGTCATCTTGATCCAGCGGGCCTGAGGTGGGGGCTTGCATGGGTGGGATTGTCGTGATCGGTGAGCCGGCGTTGGTGGCCGGCTATGCGATGGCGGGCGCGACCACAATGCCTGCCCGGGGCCCGGACGAGGTGCGTCGGGCATGGGAAGCTCTGCCCTCCGGCACAACGCTGGTCATCCTGACCGCGGCGGCCGCTGACGCGTTGGGCGGTCGCCTGAACAAGGCCGATCCGCTGACCGCGGTGATGCCGGCATGAGCGCGCTGAACGCCGAGAAGGCGATGACGGCGCTGCAGCCGGTGCGACGGCACCTGCTGGAGTGCGCTCGGGCTGACGCCGAGCGCCAAATCACCGAAGCGCAGCAGGAAGCCCAACGCGTTCTCGCTGCGGCCCGCGACCAGGCCGCAGCGCTGGCCGAAACTGCCCGCGCCGCAGGGCGGGACGCGGCGGAAGCGGTGAGTGCCCAGCGACGCGCGGCGCTGCAGCGGGAGCTCCGCGGTGCGGTGCTCGCGGCCCGGTGCGACGTTTATCAGCGGTGGTGTCGGCGCAGCACCGAGGCCGTGCTGCGGCTGCGTGATGACCCCGCTTACCCACGTTGGGCCGCCGCCCTGCGGGCCGGCGCGCAGGCGACACTGGGCGCCGACGCGCAGCTGCGCGAACACCCCACCGGCGGTGTGATGGGCGAGGCAGGTCAGCGGTGCATCGACCTGAGCCTGGCTGGCATAGCCGCGCGGGTGCTCGAAGACACCACTGCCCAGCTGGACGAGCCGTGGTCATAGGCGATACGGCCCGGGTGGTGCGAGTGTCGGGGCCGTTGGTGGAAATCGACGTCGCGGCCCCGCTGGCGATGCATGAGTTGGTGACGCTGGGAACCGAGCGAATCCCCGCGGAAGTGGTCGCGATCCGCGGTGAGCAGGTGACTGTGCAGGCCTACGAGTACACCGGCGGCCTAGGACCCGGCGCCGACGTCGTGGCGCTGGGCCGCCCATTGTCAGCGTCGCTGGGACCCGGGCTGCTGGGCGGCGTGTTCGACGGGTTGCTGCGCCCGCTGCACACCGCGCCCACCTGGTTGGCACCCGGCCATGACAGTGAAATCGACCACTCGACATGGTATTTCGAGCCGAAAGCGACTATCGGCGCCGAACTTACTGCCGGTACCGTGCTTGGCGTGGTGCCCGGCGCCGGATCGGTGCCACACCGTGTGCAGGTTCCCGCCGGGGTGTCGGGCAGGCTGGATTGGATCGCCACCGCTGGTGATTACCCCGCCGATGAGGCGATCGCCACAGTTGGCGGACAGTCGGTGCCCATCGCGGCGCGGTGGCCGGTGCGACAGGCGCGACCGCATCGCCGTCGACGCGACGACGTCGTCGCGCTGACCACCGGCCAGCGCGTGGTCGACTTGCTGTTCCCGATCGCCCGAGGTAGCACCGCCGCGGTGCCGGGTGGTTTCGGCACCGGCAAAACGGTGCTGCTGCAGCAGATCGCGAAGTGGTGCGACGCCGATGTCATCGTGTATGTCGGCTGCGGTGAGCGCGGCAACGAGATGGCCGAGATCGTCGCCGACATGCGCGAATTGAGCGATCCACGCACCGGTGGGCGGCTGGTGGACCGCACCGTGATCATCGCCAATACCTCGAACATGCCGATGATGGCCCGCGAAGCCTGCATCTATACCGGTGTCACCGTCGCGGAGTACTACCGCGACATGGGCTATCACGTCGTGGTGATCGCCGATTCGACGTCTCGGTGGGCAGAAGCATTGCGCGAGTTCGGATCTCGGCTGGGCGAGCTGCCTGCCGAGGAAGGCTACCCGGCCAACCTGTCCTCCGAACTTGCGGCCTTCTATGAGCGAGCCGGCTACGTCGACACCCTCGGCGGGGATACCGGCTCGGTGACGGTGTTGGGAGCGGTGTCGCCGCCGGGTGGGGACTTGTCCGAGCCGGTCACCGTCCAGACCGAGCGGTTCGTGCGCTGCCGGTGGTCCCTGGACCGGGATCTGGCCTACTCGCGTCACTACCCTGCGGTGTCGTGGTCCGCGTCGTTTTCCCGTGACGCCGTAATGCTTGGCAACGCCCGCGTGGTCGCCGGCGACCCCGGCTGGCCTGCCCGGCGCGCTCGGGTGCTGGACCTACTGACCGAGGCAGATCGCCTGACCGCGCTGACCGAGTTGGTCGGCGTGACAGCGCTGCCCGACAACGAGCGGATGGTGTTGGTGGCCGGGCGTTTGCTGCGGGAAGCCGTGCTGGCGCAAAATGCCCAAAACCCCAACGACGCGCACTGCGGACAAGAGAAGACCGCCGCGCTCGTCGACGCGGTGCTGGCGGTAATCGACACCTGCCGTGAACTGGTCGCCGGAGGCGTGGCGGCGCAGCTGATCGAGGAGGCCGACTTCGGCAAGCTGATCCGCGCCCGCGACGACGCCGGACCCGACGACATCGCGCTGGCGGTCCAACGGCGGAACCAGATCGTTGAGACTTTGCGTGGGCTCCCGCGATGAGCCACCCGTTGCCGCGATGGGTGGAATACCGCGGTGTGCGTGCGTTGCGCGGTCCGCTGGCCATGGTCGGCGGTGTCACCGGTGTGGGGTGGGACGAGTACGTGGTCATCACGCTGGCCGACGGGTCGGTGCGGCACGGGCTGGTACTCGACGTGAACCGCGACGTGGCGCTCGTGCAGGTCATGGAGGGCACATCGGGAATGAACTCGACAGGGGCTGCATACCGGTTCAGCGGCGAGCCGCTGCGCATCCCGGTGGGCACCGCCTGGCTTGGCCGCACCTGCAACGGCCGCGGCGAAGCGATCGACGGCGGCCCGCCGGTGACCGGAGCTCAGCGGGTTTCGGTCAACGGCGACCCGCTCAACCCGACGCAACGGGACGCTCCCTCGGAGCCGGTGCTGACCGGCGTGTCGGTGATCGACGCGCTGACCACCCTGGTACGCGGCCAGAAGCTGCCGGTGTTCTCGCTACCCGGGCTCCCGCACCTCCGCCTGGCATGTCAGATCGCTGCGCAGGCCACTGCCGGCGGCGAGCCGTTCAGCGTGGTGTTCGCCGGCATCGGACTTACGCACGCCGACGTGGCCTATGCCCGCAACGTGCTCGAATCACGAGCCGCAGCAGGGGAATTGGTGTTGCTGCTGAACGCCGCAGACGACCCGGTCATCGAGCGGATCCTCACCCCGCGCATCGCGCTGACCATCGCCGAGCATCTCGCATTCGACACGGCGCGGCACGTGTTGGTGGTCATGACCGACATGACCAGCTACGCCGAGGCGCTTCGCCAAATCTCGGCAGCCCGCGGTGAAATGCCGGCGCGGCGAGCCTATCCGGGGTATCTCTACAGTGACTTAGCCTCGCTGTACGAGCGGTGCGGCAAAATCATCGGACGGCCAGGCTCGGTGACCGTCTTGCCCGTGTTGACGATGCCGGGCGGCGACATCACCCACCCGGTGCCGGACCTGACCGGCTACATAACCGAAGGGCAGATCATCTTCTCCGCGCAGATGCATCTGCATAACATCTATCCGCCGGTGGACGCCTTGTCGTCGCTGTCGCGGCTAATGCGCCGCGGCGCTGGCGCCGGCCGCACCCGTGACGATCACCTGCCGGTGGCGGCACAGCTGCTCGCGTCGTTGGCCCACGCGCGGCAGGTAAGCGCGTTGGCCGAGCTGATCGGGCCCGACGCCCTCACCGCCACCGACCGCAGCTATCTGCTGTTCGAGGACGATTTCGCCGCCAAGTTGGTTAATCAACCTCCCGACGCCGCACGACCTTTCGACGAAACCCTCGACCGGGCATGGGAAGTACTCGCGCGCTTGCCGCGCAGTGAGCTGTCGATGCTGCCCTCCGGTCTGCTCGAGGCACACCGGCCCGACGGTGCGCAGGGGGCGTGATGGCGCCGTTGTCGCGTCCCTCGGGGCGGATGGGCCGCCTGTGGGTGCTGAACCGGCTCGACCTCGCCGAGCGGGGGGTGATGCTGCTCGAGCAGAAGCTGCACTTGCTGACCGCGCTGCAAGAAGAGCTGCAGCGCAAGGCCGAACAAAGCCGCCACGACTGGCAGCAGGCCTGCCGCGAGGCCGACATGTGGGGGCTGCGCGCGATACTGCTGGGCGGCCAAAACGCGATCGACCTGGCCGTCACCACCGAGCCGGCATCGGTCACCGTGCAGTGGGCCGTCACCGCCGGGGTGCGCTACCCGAACGCCGCCGCTTGCGTATTGCCGCCCGAAAACGATCCTGCCATCATCTACCCGACCTCGGCGTCTGTGCAGGCGGCGCGGGCATATCGAGCGGCCGTTGTCGCCGCGGCCGAATGCGCGGCGGCGCAAGCGGCTTTCAAAACCGTCGAGCAAGAGGTTTACGCCACCCGGCTACGGGCGCGCGCCCTGAGCAGACACTGGCTACCGCTGCTACAACAGGAATTGGCCCGCATCGAGCTAGAGCTGGAAGAGGAGGATCGCGACGGCGCGATCAGGGTGCGACTCGTCGGCCGTCAGGGCGGCTTGGAGCACTGACCCGCGCAACTGCCGACCGACGGCGGTAAAGTCCGCCCCCAAGGCTGCCGCTGCCGCGATTCCAAGCCACCGAACTAACGCCACGGTTGGGAAGTCGTGTGACTTGGGAATTGTTTTGCCGGCCCCATCGATTGATGGTTGACGATCGCCAAGAGCGCAGCGTTGGGCAAGCCCAAGAGCGATGAGGTCGAGGCCGTCGCGCGGGTGCTACCGAAGTCGGAGACGCGGCGGGTCTACAACGCCGTGCTCAGGCGGTACTGGTACCACGCCTGGTGGTTCTATGCGCACTCGATCGTGCGCGGCGGCATCGACAAGGTGCACGTCGGGCTCGAGATCAAGCCGGCCGTCTAGAAAAAACACGACGCTTCAGGCCCGCCGAGTTCAGCGAGCCCGAAGCGTCGGCCTGCGCAACTACACGCGGGTGCCGGAACGGCGGCCGCTGACGGTTTCCCAGATCGCGATGAGTACGACGGCGACGCCGACTCCGACGAAGAATGGGATCCAGGCGATTCCGCCGTTGGCGTTGTGGTAACCGAACTGGCTTGTGACCCATGAACCGATCAAGCCACCGAGGGCCCCGAGCACAATCGTCATGAGCATGCCGATGTTTTGCTTGCCCGGCATGACGAGACGCGCCACCAAACCGATGACGGCGCCCACGATGATGGCGAGCACTATTGATCCGATCATTGCAGCTCCTGTCGTACGCTTCTGTCGTAGAGGGCGCCCTGGGCTCGACGCCGTTTGGAACGGGTTCCCTAAACCGACCGGCTTGTAACACCCAAGTCGAGTTGCTCTTCATCCGCTGCCTTGGCTAGGCGCGATAATCGTTTGTGCGGATCCCGGGCTAAACCGGGTACGCCGGAACGGGGATGTAATCATGCGCCAGTCAATCGCCGTACTAGTAGCAGTGGCCGTCAGCGGACTCTTCACCGCCGGCTGTCACCAGGCCGTTCAAGGACCGAATGCGTCGGCCACCAAGTCGACAACCACCTCGAAAGCGCCGCCCCCTGTTGTCGAGAGTGCGCTGAAGGGATTCCTGCTGAGCCCCGAGGAAATCAACGCCGTCATGGGGACCACCGATATGAAGGTCACCAACAGCCGCAACGCGATGTCGGATGACAGCGCCACGATGACGCCCCGGGAGTGCTTGGCCATCGACGGCTCGGCACAGGCCCAGGTCTATGCCAATAGCGGATTCATGGCTGAGCGCGACGAGACATTCGCCCGTCAGGACGGAAATAACTTGACCCACTTCGCCGAGCAGGCCGTGGTGCTGTTCCCCACCGCCAAACAAGCGGGCGACTTCTTCACCGCGTCGGCCCAGCAGTGGCAGGCGTGCCACGACTACACGCACGTGCAGTCCAAGACGCACTGGACCGTGGCGCCGATCTCCAACGCCAACGGCGTGCTGAGCACGAGTTCGACTCTGCAGGACCCGCCTGCCACCGGCTGGAAAGCGTGCGGGCGCGCGCTCACCGTCAAAAACAACGTCATCATCGACGTCAACACCTGCAGCGTCGATCCCAAGAACTCGGCCGTCGACATCGCGACCAAGATCGCCGCAAAGGTGCCCACGTAACGTTTCGATCAGGCGAGGGTCGCGAGCGTGGGGCCTATGGACGATTCCTGGGCGCTTCCCGTACCTAGGACCCACACTCGGCGTTCTAGGCTTGACCCGTGACACAGCAGCCCGCCCGGACATCGCCCCTCCTAGCCTTGGTGGCGGCGGCCCGTGTCGGCGTGGGAGCCGCAATGCTGTTGGCGCCCGGCCGGTTCTTCAAACCCGAATCGGGCACCGAGACGCTGCTCATGCAAACGATCGGGATTCGCGATGTGGTGATCGGGTCGGGTGCGTGTGCAGCCTGGGCGCGAGGCGGTGACGGCGACTTTCGCGGCTGGGCGACTGCCGGTCTGGTCAGCGACAGCGCCGATCTTCTGCTGGGGCTGCGCAGCAGGCCGCTCGTGGGTACCAGGAGCGCGGCGATCGCCGCGTTGGCGCCCGTGCCGTTCGTGGGCGCGGCCGTGCTCGGCTTCGTGCGGAGTCTGAAAGCCCGATGACCACCGCGATTGTGGTGACGACGCTGATGCTCTTGGGGATCGGCATCGTTGTCAACGGACTGCTTCGGCTGAAGAGGTGGCTGGACACACCGCCACCGATCGAGCCGCCCGAATCGGATTAGCTGCTCAGGTTGCGCAGGCCCGCGACGGTATCGGCGACGGTTTCGCGCGGATCGCGATAGCTGATGCCGAGTTCTTGTTCGCTGGGCGAATCGTCCGACGCCGGCATCTGCGTGTAGTACTGCATCCCCGCCGAGGTGAACGGGGTATCGAAGGGCAGGAACGGTGTCGCCCGGTCCAGAACCACACCCGCGGCGCGAATCACGGTGTCGGGCACCGGAACCGCCAGCATCGGTGTCTTGGCGATCTCGCCGAACATGCTCGCGAGCTCACCCACGGGAATGCGGCGGCCCCCCGCCATGTAGCGGCGCGGGCCACGCCCGGGCTCTAACAGCGCCACGTGCAAGGCCGCCACGTCTCGGGCGTCGACGATCAACCATGCCGCGCCGCGCCCGGGAACGAAGTGCAAACTCAACAGTGATCTGACGCCCTCGCCGGCCTCACCGAATTGGTCGCCGACCGGCGGGCCGAGCACCATCCCGGGATAGGTGACGTTCACCGGTGCGCCGGCGTCTTGCAGGCCGCGAGCATAGATCTCGACCTGGGCCTTGGATTGTCCGTATCCATCGGTGCCGCCGACCACCGGCAGATCCGCCCGCAACGTCTCCAGGTTCGGATGAAACAGCGCCGTGAAGCTCGACACGTGAATGATCGGATCCAGTCCGAGCTCGACGGCTTGTCCGAGGACGTTTTGCGCACCCGACATGTTGGTGCTCAGCATCCGGGCCGTCTCCCGCGGGTCGGTTGCGACCAGGGCGGCGCTGTGCACGACGGCATCGCACCCCTGCAACGCCTCGCGCACCGACACCCGATCCGAGATGTCTCCGACGGCGAAATCCGAAGTGTCAACACCTAATTGGGCGACCGATGTCTTAAGCCGTGCCGGATTTCGCACCAGAAACTTGACGGAATGACCCGCGTCAGCGATCGCTTTGGCGGTCCACCCGCCTACGAATCCCGTACCCCCCGTGACCAGAACGCGCATGGTGCCATTATGGTCTGCTCGCGATCAGAGGTGACTGGCGGCATAGCTCGCGGCTTGGCCTGTCATGCCGTTCACCGCGTAGAGGGCGTGCGCAAGGCCGGGGGTGCCAACGGACTCGCAGATCGCGTCGCCCTGAGCGCACAACTCCAGCGTCTTCGGCTGATACAGCGGGCCGATCGCGATCACCGGTGCGCCGTATTGCTGCAGGAACTGCGCGGAAGGTGTGCCGAAAAGCGTGACCGCGGCGACGTGATTCGCGACCTCCGGCGGCATCGGCCGTGGTACCGCTTCGGCGGGAACACCTGGCGGCACGGCGGCCGAGGTGACGTAACCGGCGAGGGCGGCGCCCTGGGAGTATCCGCCGAGCACCTCTCGGGTGTTGGGGCAGTTCGACGCCATGGACTCGATGTGCGAACCGGCGTCACGAATGCCGTCGATGACAGTCATGGCAAAGGCGGTGCCGCTGGAAAAATCGGTGCTGGCGGGATAGTTGACCGGATACACCCCCAGCGTCTTGGACCCGATCTGCGAGCGCAGGGCATCAACGAACGGCCCTCCGACGCTGCCCAGCCCCGGCGGCTCGCCGGAGCCGCGGGCGAAGACCACCTCGACATCCGGGCACTGATCTGCGGACGCCGCCGGGACCGGCGCACCGAGCAGGAGCGACGCGGCAATCATCGGCGCCCAGCCGATTGCCCCCTGGATCAATTTGAAGACGTGCATGTTGCTTCCCCACCTGTATCGCGCTTACATCGTTCTACGTCACCCGATAACGGCTATTCGGCGCTGAACACGGTACGGATTGCCGAAAAGTTCACTTTCAACCCAGCAAGCCCGCCGATGGATGTTCGGCGGGCTTGCTGGGTCAGTGCAGCACGGTTACTTCTTGAAGGCGTCCTTCACTTTCTCGCCGGCGTCTTTGAGGCTGGACTTGGCCTGATCCGCCCTGCCTTCGTTTCTGGTGCCGTCGTCGCCGGTGGCTTTACCGAGGGCCTCTTTGGCCTTGCCGCCGAGGTCTTCGATCTTGTTCTTCAGTTTGTCTTCGTTGCTCATATACGCCTGCTCCTTTGTTGCTGGACCGGCGATTGGTATCTGCGCTGGCTGCGCGACAGCCCGAGCGCGTCCTTTACCTTCTCGCCGGCATCTTTGAGATTTGCCTTGACCTGGTCCCGTCTGCCCTCGTACTCGGTGCGCCTGTTCCCAGTGACCCTGCCAACGGTCTCTTTGGCCCTGCCGCCCCAGTACTGGGCCTTGTTGCTCAGCTTGTTTCTGGCGGTCATGCGCTATCACCTCTCTATCGACCGTTCGAGGTGAGTACCCGGCCAAACGGAACCGTCAAACCGGCCCGGGCGCGGGTGATACGTTCGTGGCGTGAAGGCCCCGGCAACGCTGCTGGTCACCGACGACGGTTTGCCGCGCGGTGTGTCCGGTGCCGCCGATCCGCATTTCGCCAACGTCGTCAAGCTCTTCGGGCAACTGTTCCCGGGCCGCCGCTTCGGTGGCGGAGCCCTCAGCGTCTACATCGACGGGCAGCCTGTCGTCGACGTTTGGACCGGCTGGTCGGATCGTGCCGGCACCGAGCCTTGGACCACCGACACCGGCGCCATGGTGTTCTCGGGACCAAGGGTGTCGCGTCGACGGTGATCCACCGGCTGGCGGACCGAGGCCTGTTGTCCTACGACGCACCCGTCGCCGAGTATTGGCCGGAGTTCGCGGCAAACGATAAGGGCGACATCACGGTTCGCGACGTCTTACGGCATCGGTCCGGGTTGTCGCATCTTCGGGGCGTCACCAAGACGGAGTTGATGGATCACCTCCTGATGGAGGAGCGCCTGGCCGCCGCTCCCGTCGATCATTTGCACGGCGTGCAGGCGTATCACGCGCTGACCTACGGGTGGCTGCTGTCCGGCCTCGCCCGCGCGGTGACGGGCAAAGGCATGCGGGAGTTGTTCCGGCAGGAGGTCGCGCGTCCGCTCGACACCGACGGCGTCCATCTCGGCCGGCCCCCCGAGGGTTCCCCGACCGAGGCGGCGCAGATCCTGATTCCGCACGGCAGGCTGCGCGCCCCCGTCTTCAACTTCATTGCGCCCAAGGTGGCCGGTCTGCCGTTCTCGGGGGCGCTCGGTGCGATGTACTTCCCCGGCGTCATATCGCTGGTCAAAGACGACACCCCGTTTTTGGACGGCGAGGTTCCCGCCGCCAACGGTGTGGTGACCGGTCGCGGCTTGGCCAAGATGTACGGCGCGCTTGCCAACGGTGGCCGCATCGACGGCAAGAAGTACCTGTCGGAAGAGTTGGCGAACGGCCTGACCGGAGAGGCGCGGCGCAAGTGGCCGGACGCGAACATGGTGGTGCCCATGCCTTTTCACCTCGGCTACCACGAATCGCCGGTGCCCGGCCTACTGCGCGGGTTCGGTCATGTAGGTCTGGGCGGAACCCTCGGCTGGGCCGACCCGCAGGCCGGCAGTTCGTTCGGCTTCGTCCATAACCGGCTCTTGACGCCGCTGCTGTTCGACATGGGATCGTTTGCGGGCCTGGCCCGCCCGCTGCGCAACGCCATCGAGGCCGCCCGTCATCAGGGTCCGCTCGAGGTGCCCGCGCTCGGCGCGACCTACCCGAAGCCCGCTCGGCCTGCTCGACGGGGAGCGGCCGCTCGCTAGAGCCGAGCCGCGACCTGCGTCGCGGCTTGAGCCGCCATGCCGGATTCGACATACGACCCGTGCGCCCCTGGGTTGAAGCCGCCGGAACATGCCGGATCGTCGGGGGCGCACATGTCGATGGTCTTGGCGGCGAGAAGCGGGCCGATGTCGGGGAAGCCGCCCGATACGGCGGTCGCGAGCATGCTCTTCGGATTGCCGAACAGGGCGACGGCCGCGACGTGATCGGCCGCCTCAGGCGAAATCATTGTGGAAGCCATGTCGATGACGCCCGCGCCCTGGGACATTCCGCCGAGCACCTGTTTGGTGTGGGGGCAGCGCGCGGCCATGTCCTGGACGTGAGCCGTCGTGTCTTGGGCGCCGATGGGTGCGCTCTCGGCGAATTTGAAGGTGCCCGGGTAGTTGACCGCGTAGACGCCCAACGAACGCCCACCGATCTGCGATCGGAGCGAATCGATGAACGCCTGGCCCACATTGCCGACGCCGGGATTCTGGCTCGTGCCGCGGGCGAACGTCACTTCCACGCTGGGGCACGGATCGGCGTGTGCGGAAGGGACGCTCTTCGGCGTGATCAGCAGCGCTGACAGGATCGCGATCGCAGCGCCAAAGACGCGGACGATGCGAGTGAGGGGTGCACTCATGGCTCAATGCTGACACAACCCGCGGGCGGATGCCGCCATCACGCTGTAGGCACTGTGCCCCGGCAAAGTGTCAGCGGAAGGTCGTTGTATGTGGCGATTCCTGGCGCCGCGGCCACCACGGCCG
>CAWFKY010000011.1:0-94957 GCA_963816495.1 uncultured Actinomycetota bacterium
TGCTGTCGGGCCGCACCGAAGCCCTTGACAAGGTGGAAGCGCTCGACGCCGGTGCCGACGACTACCTAACCAAACCCGTTGATATGGAAGAACTCCTGGCTCGGCTGCGCGCAGCGGTCCGGCGCGCCGCCGCACCGGCCGAAATCGCCGAACCGGTCGTTGAAACCGCCGCCTTCACCGTTGACCTCTGGGAAAAGAAGGTGATCAAGAACGGATGCGAGGTACACCTCACGCCCACTGAGTGGGGCATCCTCGAAGTGCTGGTACGTAACCGCGGAAGGCTAGTCGACCGCGAGTCGCTGCTCAACGAGATTCGCGGCCCTTTCCACGAGGCCGCCACCAACTACCTGCGCGTCTACCTGGGCCAACTACGGCGCAAGCTTGAAGACGACCCTTCCCACCCCACTCACCTACTCACCCAGGCGGGCATGGGTTATCGCTTCCAACCGTGAGGCGCGACACAGCCATCCGGCCACGAACTAGCACACATGAGAGGGATGATGGTTGACGTGAGTACCCTCGACCACCCCCCCAAACGCGGGGAGCTACGCATCTACCTCGGTGCGGCGCCAGGTGTCGGCAAAACGTACTCGATGCTCGGCGAGGCACACCGGCGCTTGGAGCGCGGCACCGACCTGGTGGCCGCGGTGGTCGAGACCCACGGCCGCCGGAAAACCGCTGAGCTCATTGAGGGCATCGAGGTCATCCCGCCCCGCTACATCGACTATCGGGGCGGCAGCTTCCCCGAACTCGACGTCCCGGCCGTTCTGGCGCGCCATCCGCAGGTGGTCCTCGTCGACGAACTCGCCCATACCAACACACCGGGCAGCAAAAACCAAAAGCGGTGGCAGGATGTCGAGGAGCTGCTCGACGCCGGGATCACGGTGATCTCCACCGTCAACATCCAGCACCTGGAAAGCCTCAACGACGTCGTCGCCCAGATCACCGGCATAGAACAGAAGGAGACGATCCCGGACTCCATCGTGCGGGAGGCATCGCAGGTCGAACTCATCGACATCACGCCGGAGGCGCTGCGCCGCAGGTTATCCCACGGCAACGTCTACACCCCGGAAAGAATCGACGCGGCGTTATCCAACTACTTTCGCCGAGGAAATCTCACCGCACTAAGGGAATTGGCGCTGCTGTGGCTGGCCGACCAGGTGGATACCGCACTGGCCAAGTACCGCGCCGATAACAAAATCACCGACATGTGGGAGGCGCGCGAGCGCGTCGTGGTGGCGGTGACCGGTGGTCCGGAATCGGAGACGTTGGTACGGCGGGCATCCAGAATCGCGTCGAAATCCAGCGCCGAGCTGATGGTGGTACACGTCATCCGCGGTGACGGACTGGCCGGCCTGTCCGAGACCCGGATGAACAAGGTTCGCGAGCTGGCGAGCAGCCTGGACGCTTCGGTGCATACCGTTGTCGGTGACGACACACCGACGGCCCTACTCGATTTCGCCCGCGAGATGAACGCCACCCAACTGGTGATCGGCACCTCCCGCCGGTCCCGGTGGGCGCGCATATTCAACGAGGGCATCGGCCCGGCGATTGTTCAGCAGTCCGGCAAGATCGACGTGCACATGGTCACCCACGACGAAGCCAAACGCGGCTTCCGATTGGCGTCGCTCGCGCCCCGCGAGCGACGCGTCGCGTCCTGGCTGGCAGCCGTCATCATCCCATCGGTCATCTGTGCGGTCACGGTGACCGTGCTGGACCCTTATCTGGACACCGGCGGTGAGAGCGCACTGTTCTTTGTCGGGGTGCTGCTGGTGGGGCTGCTGGGAGGCGTTGCCCCGGCAGCACTTTCGGCGGTGCTGTCCGGGTTGCTGCTGAACTATTATCTGATCGCTCCGCGACACAGCTTCACCATCGCCGAACCCAACAGCGCCATCACCGAACTGGTGTTGCTGCTGATCGCGGTCGCGGTCGCGGTCCTCGTCGACGGCGCGACCAAACGCACCCGGGAAGCCCGGCGCGCCTCCCAGGAGGCGGAGTTGCTGACGCTGTTCGCCGGCTCGGTGCTGCGCGGCGCGGATCTCGAGACGCTGCTCGAACGCGTACGCGAGACCTACTCACAGCGCGCGGTCAGCATGTTGCGCGAGCCGAAGGATGACGACCGTGCCAAGCACCGGGGCTACATCGTGGCCTGCGTGGGCAAAGACCCTTGCGTGACGGTCGATTCCGCCGACACGGCGATCGAGGTGGGCGACGACGAGTTCTGGATGTTGCTGGCCGGCAGGAAGCTCTCCGCGCGTGATCGACGGGTGCTCACCGCGGTGGCCAAGCAGGCCGCGGGTCTGATCAGGCAGCGCGAACTGGCCGAAGAAGCCAGCCGGACCGAGGCGATCGTGAAGGCCGACGAGCTGAGGCGCTCCCTGCTCTCAGCGGTCAGCCACGACCTGCGGACGCCGCTGGCGGCCGCCAAGGTCGCGGTGTCCAGCCTGCGCGCCGAAGACGTCGCCTTCTCCCCCGAGGACACCGCCGAACTGCTGGCCACCATCGAGGAGTCCATCGACCAGCTCACCGCACTGGTCGGAAACCTGCTCGATTCGTCGCGTCTGGCCGCCGACGTCGTTCGCCCGGAGCTAAGCCGGGTCTACCTGGAGGAAACGGTGCAGCGCGCGCTGGTCAGTATCGGCAAGGGCGCCACCGGCTTCTACCGATCCGCCATCGACCGAGTCAAGGTCGACGTCGGTGACGCAGTCGTGATGGCCGACGCCGGACTACTCGAACGGGTCCTTGCCAACCTGATCGACAACGCGCTGAGATACGCGCCCAACAGCCTGGTCCGGGTCAACGCGGGACAAGTACGCGATCGCGTCCTGATCAACGTCATCGACGAAGGCCCCGGAATCCCGCACGGCACCGAGGATCAGCTCTTCGAATCCTTCCAGCGGCTCGGTGATCACGACAACAGCACCGGTGTGGGTCTGGGCATGTCGGTGGCACGCGGCTTCGTCGAAGCCATGGGCGGCACCATCGCGGCCGGCGACACACCGGGGGGCGGACTCACCGTGGTGGTGGATCTGGCTGCGCCGCAAGGATACGGTGAACGATGACCCGCGTGCTGGTGATCGACGACGAGCCGCAAATCCTGCGCGCGCTGCGGATCAATCTGTCCGTCCGGGGCTACGAGGTCGTCACCGCTTCGACCGGTGCGGGGGCGTTGCGCGCCGCGGCCGAGCACAAACCCGACGTGGTGATCCTCGACCTCGGCCTGCCCGACATATCGGGTATCGAGGTGCTGGGTGGTCTGCGTGGCTGGCTGACCGCACCGGTGATCGTGTTGTCGGCGCGCACCGACTCGTCGGACAAGGTCGAGGCCCTGGACGCCGGCGCCGACGACTACGTCACGAAACCGTTTGGTATGGACGAGTTCCTGGCCCGGCTGCGCGCCGCGGTCCGTCGCAATGCCGCGGCGTCCGATACGGACCAGCCGGTTGTCGAAACCGACGCGTTCACCGTCGATCTGGCCGCCAAAAAGGTCACCAAGGACGGCACCGAAGTGCACCTTACCCCGACCGAGTGGGGCATGCTCGAGGTGCTGGTCCGCAACCGCGGCAAGTTGGTGGGCCGCGAAGAACTCCTCAAGGAGGTGTGGGGGCCGGCGTATGCGACCGAAACCCATTACCTGCGTGTGTATTTGGCGCAGTTGCGCCGCAAGCTCGAGGATGACCCGTCGCATCCCAAACATCTGTTGACCGAATCGGGCATGGGCTACCGCTTCGAGGCGTGAGTCACATCTGCCACACGCGTCCCTGCGCGGGAGACGGTGCTCTTTTTGTCCACCTCATAGCGACAACTTGGCGGACTCCCGCAAAGCTCGCACTCGGTTGATGATCCGGTATTCAGTTGCGTGCGGTATGTACGCCCGGCGCGTACAGACCACGGCCCAACCGCCGTACGCGCCGCCGTGCGATCTCCCAACGCAACGCGTCCGACACCGCCTTCGAAGCCCTGCCGCGGACGCAAAAGCCATGCCGGCCAAGCGCGTCGATCAGCTCGACGATGGTCGCCGGTCCATTCTGGGACAGCTGCATCGCCAGCACGTACCGAAGCTCGATTCCGTGAAGTTGTTTCATGAGCGAACCCTCGCACACCGATACGACATCGACTGGGTTGTCGCTATGAGGTGGACAAAAAGTACATCGCCTCCCGGCAGGGACGCATGTGGCGAATGTGACTTAGCGGGCGATCGACAGGGCGATGCCGTCCAGGATGTCGTGTTCGCTGACGGTCAGCTCGTCGATGCCGGCCCGGTTGCGCAACTCGCGAGCCAGCTCCTGGACCACGATCGCCCCGCCGCCGATCACGTCGGCGCGGCCCTCATGCATCGGTGCCAGCGCGGCACGCTGGGTTCGCGTCATTCCAATCAGCCGGTCACAGACGCCCAACAGATCGGTCCTGCTGACCCGCGAAAGGTGAATGGCCGCAGCATCATACGTCGTCATATTGTGGGCCAGCGCGGACAGCGTCGTCATCGTCCCGGCCAGTCCCACCCAGGTCCGAGCCCCGTCAACCGGCACCACGCGCAGTGCGACCTCGAGCCGCTCCCGTACCACCCGGCGAGCCGCCTCCACCTCCTCCGGCGTCGGGGGATCCGAGTGCAGACAGCGTTCGGTCAGCCGGACACAGCCGATGTCGGCCGAATAGCTCGCCGTTACGCTGTCGCTGCCGAGCACGATCTCGGTCGAGCCGCCACCGAGGTCGACAACGACGAAAGGCGCTCCTGCACTGTCTAATTCGCCGACAGCGCCGCGGAACGACAGTTCGGCCTCCTGCTCGCCGGAGATCACCTCCGCGATCGCGCCGGGAACCACCGCGCCCAGCACGTCGGCCGTCATCGCAAAGAACACGTCACGATTGGCGACATCGCGAGCGGCCGACGTGGCGACCATCCGAACGCGTTCGACGTCATGGGCTCTCATCAGCGCGGCGTAGTCGACCAGCGCCGCCTTGGTCCGCTCGATCGCCTCCGGCGCAAACTCACCCGTCGCGTCGACTCCCTGGCCCAAGCGCACGATCCGCGTCTCGCGATGCACATCGCGCAGTCTGCCATCGCTCAAGTCAGCGATCAGCAAGCGAATCGAGTTGGTACCGCAGTCAATTGCGGCGACCCGGCTCACGGCCATTGCAGTACCATCAAGAACGGGCATCGCCGGGTCCGCCGGCCAGCAGCGCAAGCGCCTCGTCGCCAAACGGGTTAACACCCGGACCCTTGGCCAGCGAATGCGCGATCAGCACGTGCAGGCACTTGACCCGCTCGGGCATGCCTCCGGCGGAGACCCGGGTCCCCAGCGGCTCGATCGCGTCACGCTCGGCCAGATACGACTCGTGCGCGCGCCGATATGCGGCGGCCAGTTCGGCGTCGTGCCGTAGCCGCTCGGTCATCTCGCGCATCAGACCGGTCGTCTCCAGCCTGCTCGCGGCCGCGGTGAGCACCGGATGAGTCAGGTAGTACAGCGTCGGAAAGGGCGTGCCGTCAGGAAGTTTCGGCGCGGTCTTCACCACGCCGGGCTCACCGTTAGGGCAACGGTAGGCGATTTCGAGCACACCTCGAGGCTCGCGGCCGAGCTGGCGCGCGATCGCTTCGAGGTCGGCATCATCAACCACCGGGCGGGGGGCGCGGGTGGCGGAGTGGCGGCCGGCGGCAGGTGCGGGGCGTCGGCGATGGTATGCCACAACGACGTGTACCAGGGGTCGTTGTTCGCCGGTTTCGCCGCATCGCCGCCCGGCTGCGCGGCCGTCGCCGCCCCCGGCGGGAGCTGGACCTGAAACGGGATGTCGCCGGGCTTCACGAAGCCGAGGCGCTCACGCGCCTGCGCCGCAATATAGGCCGGGTCGTTGAGCTTGCCCTTCTGCTGCTCGAGGTCAGCGATCTGATGGCGCAGCGCCGCCTCGGTCGCAGCCAACTGCTCCATCTCGGTGCGCTGCGCGAAGTAGGTGCGTACCGGGCCGGCGATGGTCAGCGTCAGCACACAGACCACCGCGGCCAGGACCGCCGCGCGCCGCGCGGTGAAGCCCAGCCGCTGATCGGACCGCTGCTCGACGGATTCGGCGATCGAGCGCTTGATGGGTTCGACGACATGCTCGGCCAGCGTCTTTGTCGTGCTGCGGGTGGCGTGGGTTGCGGTCTGCGACGGCTTGGCCGGCTTACGTCCCCGAACCGAGGCGCCCGCTTTCCCCGGGCGCGATGCCGGGGAACGGCGCTTCGGATCGGGCTTGGCGGCCAAGCTATTTCAACCTATTTCGGGTCCGGCGCATATCGAGGGAAGGCCAGATCACCGGCATAGCGGGCGGCGTCGCCGAGCGCCTCCTCGATCCGCAGCAGCTGATTGTATTTGGCGACCCGCTCACTGCGGGCCGGCGCACCGGTCTTGATCTGGCCACTGCCGACGGCCACCGCCAGGTCGGCGATCGTGGTGTCCTCCGTCTCGCCGCTGCGGTGGCTCATCATGGTGCGGTATCCGCTGTGGTGCGCCAGCGCCACCGCGTCGAGCGTCTCGGTCAGCGTGCCGATCTGATTCACCTTGACCAGCAACGCATTTGCCACACCCCGTTCGATGCCCTCCTCGAGCCGCTCGGGATTGGTGACGAAGATGTCGTCGCCGACGATTTGCACCCGGTCGCCGATCGACGCCGTCAGGGCCGCCCAGCCGTCCCAATCGTCTTCGAAGAGCGGGTCTTCGAGAGAGACCAGCGGATAGGAGCCCAGCAGGCCGGCGTAGAACTCGGTCATCTGCTCGGCGGTGCGGGTGGTGCCCTCGAAGGCGTAGCCGGTCGCCGTCAGTGTAGAACTCGTTGGCCGCCGCGTCGATGGCCAACGCCACGTCGGCGCCGGGCTTGAAACCCGCCGACTCGATGGCCTGGCTGATCAGATCCAGCGCCGCGGTGGTGCCGGCCACATCCGGGGCGAATCCGCCCTCGTCGCCCAGGCCGGTGCTCAGCCCCCGCTTCTTCAGCACGGACTTGAGCGCGTGGTACACCTCGGCACCCCAGCGCAGCGCCTCACTGAAACTGGGGGCGCCGATCGGCGCCACCATGAACTCCTGGATGTCGACGGCGGTGTCGGCGTGTGCGCCGCCGTTGAGGATGTTCATCATCGGGACGGGCAGAATGTGCGCGTTCGGCCCGCCGATGTAGCGGAACAGCGGCAGCTCCGCGGAATCGGCGGCCGCCTTCGCGACCGCCAGTGAGACACCCAGGATCGCGTTGCCGCCCAGCCGGGACTTGTCGGGAGTGCCGTCGAGGTCTACCAGCGCCTGATCGACCAACCGCTGATCGTCGGCGGCCAGGCCGATGACCGCCGGGGCGATCTCGTCGAGCACGGCTTGTACCGCGTTTTTCACGCCCTTTCCGCCGTAACGATCGCCGCCGTCGCGTAGCTCGACGGCCTCATGCTCCCCGGTCGAAGCACCGGACGGCACGGCCGCGCGGGCAAACGTTCCGTCGATCAACGCCACCTCGACCTCGACCGTCGGGTTGCCGCGGGAATCGAGGATCTCACGGGCTCCGACCTGCTCGATAATCGGCACTGCGTTCTCCTTCGTAGCTAATGCGCGCCCTTTAGCGTAAAGCCTGGGTCACCGATTCATCCTGCTACAGGGGCCGACCCTTCGCGTAAGCGGTTGCCCAGTCCCGCACGGCGCGCGCGTAGACGCCGGAGTTGTTGTAGGCCCGCAGTGCGGTTATCCACCCTCGCGGTGTGGCGAGATCCTTTCCGCGCCAGCACAGATAGCCCGCGGCCGAGAGCGCGGCGTCGTCGATGTTGTCCGGGCTGACGATGCCGTCATTGTTGGCGTCGACCCCGTACAACCGCCACGTTTCCGGGAATGAACTGCATCGGCCCCATCGCGCGCGGCAACCCCGCCATCGGCATCGTCTCCGTCGTCATCGCCGACGATGCGCAGGTTGTCGCCGGTGCCGTCAAGGCGGACACCACGAATGGAGGGACTCACGTCTCCGTTGGGTGCCAGCGTCGCGCCCCGGTAGGTGCCGTGATGGCTCTCCACCTGTCCGATGCCCGCCAACGTGGTCCATGCGATATGGCACTTCGGGTTCTCGACCTCGGCGACCCGGGCGGCGTAAGCGTAGGCCTCGAGCGCGGTGACCGGAATTTCCAAGACCTGCGAGCGCTTTTCCGCCCAGTCACGAAGCTGATCCGCGGGCCGGCCACTGGCATGCGTGTCCACCGGCGGCACCGGATCTCCCGCCGGCGGCGGCACGCCTTCGGGGATGAACAGGCTGAGCTGCCAGGTGCAACTGGACGCCAAGAGCATCGCGGTCGCGCCTATCACGGCGACGGCCCGCAACCAACGTCTCGGCGACACGACACTCCCCTATACCCAGTTCAACCTCGTTCATCGTCCCATGGGTTTTGTGGCTCCCCCAGCATTCGGGGCCTTATCGTCGGCCCTTGCGCTTCTTGGAGCTTCCTTTGAGGACCGGCGCGCCGGATGGCCAGTGGGCGCGCCACTCCTCTTCGGTGATCTCACCCAGCGGCGTCACATCGAACTCGTCTGGAACACTGCCCCCGCGGCGCGCTGTGGCAATCGCCTTCTCGACATTGCGTATGGTGTCAGCGAACTCCAAAACTGCTGTGCGCAGCGAATTTTCGGCGTCGAGATCGGCCAACACCGAGATCGAGGTGATCTCGGTGGGGATCAGATCGGCGGGCAGCCCGGCTTTGTCGACACGTTCAATCACCTTCTGCGCCAGGGCCAAAGCCGGCTGACCGGTATGGACGTCGTCCATCACCGAGTACCGCGGTTTTTCGGCGGCCTTGCGCGCCTCCCACTGAGCCAGCTGATCTTCAAGCGAAATCGTCTTGCCCGCAAGCACTTCCGGCACCCTGTTACCGAGCTTTCGCATCAGCGTGGCCGCGACGTCGTCGATGGTGAAGGGAAGCTGCGCCGCATCCTCGGCGATGCGGGCGTGGAAGAGCACCTGTAGCAACAGATCACCGAGTTCTTCGCGCAGCTGGTCGGCATTGCCGCCGCGGACCGCGTCCAGCAACTCGTAGGTCTCCTCCAGCAGGTACCTGCGCAACGAGTCGTGGGTTTGCTCACTCTCCCACGGTCCGGCGGTGCGCAGCTTGTCCATCATCGCGACGGCGTCGACCAGGCGTTCCCCGCGCGACGATTCGGGCGCCGAAATCAGCCTCGCTCCGGCGGCCAATCGTGCGGTGACGGCGGGGTGACTGGGGTCCGACGACAGCAACACCGGCGCGTCCTCCCCGGTTTGCAACCCGGTTTGCAAGCCGGTGTGAACCGGACGCGCCGCGGGCAGCGACCAGGGCACCGCGACCGGCATCTCCTCGGTGTATTCCACCTCGCCGCTGAGGTGCTCGATGGCTTCGATGGGGACCAGCGACGGGCGGCGCGGGTCGAAGAGGACGACAATCATCGTTCTTCACCGATGTCCTGCTGCGCCTTTCCCTGCAGCGCCGTCACCAGGTCGGCCACCATCTGGACCAATTCGACATCGCGGAGGCGCGGCGCGCCGATACCGCCGGAACGCGGGATGGGCACCTGCACCGTCGACGTCGTGGCACGGTAGTTCGCGGCCGGATACATCCGCTTGAGCCGCACCTGAGCGGAGTCCAGCAGCGTGATCGGCGAGAGCCGGATGGTCGCCTCGGATGGGGCGCTCACTTCGGTGATACCGGCGTCGCGGCACAGCAGCCGCAGCCGAGCGACCGCCACCAGCCGCTGGGCCGGTTCGGGCAGCGCGCCATAGCGGTCGGTGAGCTCGTCCACAACGGCCGCCACGGCCGCGTCGTCGGCCGCGGCCGCCAGCCGCCGGTAACCCTCCAGCCGAAGTCGATCGCTGGCGATGTAGTCCGGTGGCAGGTGCGCATCCACCGGAAGATCGATCCGCACATCCTTGGGCTCTTCGGCGGTGGTCACCGTCTTGACCGTCGGCCGGCGGCCGGTAGGCCTCGACGGCCTCGCCCACCAGCCGCACGTACAGGTCGAACCCCACCCCGGCGACATGCCCGGACTGCTCCACGCCCAGGACGTTTCCCGCGCCGCGGATCTCGAGGTCCTTCAGCGCGACCGCCATGCCGGCGCCCAGCTCGTTGTTCTGCGCGATGGTCGCCAACCGGTCGTAGGCGGTTTCGGTCAGCGGCGTGTGGGGCGGATAGAGGAAGTAGGCGTAGCCGCGTTCGCGGCTGCGACCGACCCGGCCGCGCAGCTGGTGCAGCTGGGACAGCCCGAAGGTGTCGGCGCGCTCGACGATCAGCGTGTTGGCGTTGGAGATGTCCAGGCCGGTCTCGACGATCGTGGTGCACACCAGGATGTCGTGCTCCCGGTTCCAGAACCCCTGCACGGTGCGCTCCAGCAGCTCCTCGGGCATCTGCCCGTGCGCGACAACAATCTTCGCCTCGGGCACCAGCTCACGCAGCCGGGCGGCGGTCGAGTCGATGGAGCTGACCCGGTTGTGCACATAGAAGACCTGCCCGTCGCGCAGCAGCTCACGGCGCAACGCCGCGGCAACCTGCTTGGCATCGTGCGGGCCGACAAAGGTCAGCACCGGCAACCGATCTTCCGGCGGCGTCAGGATCGTCGACATTTCGCGGATCCCGGCCAGGCTCATCTCCAGGGTGCGCGGGATCGGGGTGGCGCTCATGGTCAGCACGTCGACGTGCGTGCGCAGCGACTTGATGTGCTCCTTGTGCTCGACGCCGAACCGCTGCTCCTCGTCGACCACGACCAGGCCCAGATCCTTCCAGCGCACCCCGGTCTGCAGCAGCCGGTGCGTGCCGATCACGATGTCCACCGACCCGTCGGCCATGCCCTCGATCACGGCGCGCGATTCGGCGCCGTCGGTGAACCGGGACAGGCCCTTGACCACCACCGGGAAGCCGGCCATGCGTTCGCGGAACGTCTCCAGGTGCTGGTCGGCCAACAGCGTGGTGGGCACCAGCACGGCAACCTGCTTGCCGTCCTGCACCGCCTTGAACGCCGCCCGCACCGCGATCTCGGTCTTGCCGTAGCCGACGTCGCCGCAGATCACCCGGTCCATCGGCACCGGCTTTTCCATGTCGGCCTTGACCTCGGTGATGGCGGTGAGCTGATCCATGGTCTCGGTGAAGCCGAACGCGTCTTCCATCTCGGCCTGCCACGGGGTGTCGGGCGCAAACGCGTGGCCGGGGCTGGCCTGCCGTTTGGCGTACAGCGACACCAGCTCGCCGGCGATTTCACGGACGGCGCGGCGCGCCTTGGTCTTGGTGTTGGCCCAGTCGCTGCCCCCGAGGCGGCTCAGCGCCGGCGCCTGCCCGCCGACGTACCGCGACAGCTGATCCAGCGAATCCATTGGGACGAAAAGCTTGTCGGACCCGCCGCCCCTTCTGCTCGACGCGTATTCCAGCACCAGGTATTCGCGCCGCGCCCCGCCGACGGTCCGTTCCACCATCTCCACGAACCGCCCGATGCCGTGCTGGTCGTGCACCACCAGATCGCCCGCCGACAATGCGAGCGGGTCGACGGTGTTGCGCCGCTTGGCAGCCAACCGCTTGCCGTCGCCGGGCGTCCCCCGGTTGCCGGTCAGATCGGTCTCGGTGATCACCACCAGGTTGGCGCCCTCGATCACGACGCCGTCGCACAGCGGGCCCTTGAGCACCCCGACTATCCCTTTTTGCAACCGGCCTTGGCCTGCCGCGCCGCATTCCAGCATGACCGCGGCGGTGTCGGACTCGGCCAGCCGTTCCACGACGCGGTGCGCGGTTCCCGTCCCGGGGGCGACCACCGCGGCGTACCCGCCGGTGCTGACGTGCGCGCGCAGCATCGCGAAGATGTCGTCGATGTCGCGATCATGCCCCCGCGCCGAGGGCGCCGCTCGGATGTCCAGCTCGGTGGCCGACTCGTCGGACAGCTGGCTCAAGGTCCACCACGGGTGACCGGACCGGCGTGCCGTGGCGCGCACGTCGTCCAGTTCGACGAACCCCGATCCGCCCAGCTCCTCGACGTCGATCGGCGCCGAGTCGCCTCCCATCGCGGCGACCGACCAGGACGCCTCGAGAAATTCCCGGCCGGTCTTGATCAGGTCCGCGCCCCGGGTGCGGACCTTTTCCGGGTCGCACACCAGCACCGGCGTGCCCGCGGCCAGCTGATCGGTCAGCAGTACGTGATCGCCCGGGCGCAGCACCGGGAGCAGCGCCTCCATGCCGTCGACCGGGATGCCCTCGGCCAGCTTGGCCAGCATGTCGGTGACAGTGCCGGTGATAGCACCTTCCCCCGGCGGGTGCTGGGCGACCAGCTGGGCCGCCCGCGCCCGCACGTCGTCGGTCAGCAGCAGCTCGCGGCAGGCGACCGCGACCAGGGTGTCCACGCCGATCCCCGGGATGGAACGCTGATCGGCAACCGAGAACATCCGCATTTCGGTGATCTCGTCGCCCCAGAACTCGACCCGCACCGGATGCTCGGCTGAGGGGCTAGGGGGCGAAGATGTCGAGGATCCCGCCGCGCACGGCGAACTCGCCGCGCCGGCCGACCATGTCCACCCGGGTGTAAGCCAGCTCGACGAGCCGGGCAATCACGTCTTCGAAATCGACCTCGGCGCCCACGGTCAAGGTCACCGGCTCCACCAGCCCCAACTGCGGCGACATCGGCTGCAGCAGAGAGCGCACCGCCGTCACCACCAGCTGCAGCGGCGGCCCGAGTCGCGCGTCGTCGGGATGCGCCAGGCGGCGCAGCAGCATCAGGCGGGTACCGACCGTGTCGACTCCGGGCGAGAGCCGCTCGTGCGGCAGGGTCTCCCAGGACGGGAACATCGCCACCGCGTCGCCGAAGACGCCTTTCAGTTCGGCGGTCAGATCAGCGGCTTCGCGTCCGGTGGCGGTGACCACCAGCAACGGACCCTGCCGGGCCAGCGCGCTGGCGACGAACACGCGCGCGCGGGCCGGCCCGACCAGGCTCAATTCGGCAGGTCGATCGGCCGTGCGCTCGATGAGCTGGCAGAAGGTGGGCGCGGTCAGCGCCAAGTCGACGAGCCCCGCGAGCGGCATATCTGGGCGAGCAGCCCCCGGTGCGGTCATGATGCCGCCATTCTAGGTGCGCCGGAAGACGTCAATATTGCGCCCGGCACCGTCAAGGAGTCGTAAGGATCACGGCACCCAGTGCCACCTCGGCGCATTTTGAAGTCATGACTTTGCTGGATATTTTGCCGTCTCTCGGAAAGGCGGCGGCGCCGCGGTTCGATTCCGCGATCTGGCCGATCACCACCCGTTCCGACGAAGACGGCCGACTCTGCGTGGGGGGCATACCCCTGGCCGACATCGCCGACGAGTTCGGCACCCCGACCTACGTGATCGACGAGACCGACTTCCGCCGCCGCGCCCGGCACTACCGTAAGGCGCTGCGCGGTGTTGAGGTTGTTTACGCCGGCAAGTCGCTGCTGACCACCTCGGTCGCGCGCTGGACCCGCGAAGAGGGGCTTGGTGTCGACGTCTGCTCAGCCGGCGAGCTGGGCGCTGAATGCCACGGCCCAGGCCGGCGGCGTGGACCCGGCCCGCATCATCATGCACGGCAACGCGAAATCGCCCGACGAGTTGCGCGAGGCGACCAGGGTCGGTGTCGGGCGCATCGTGCTGGATTCCTACATCGAGATCGCCTACCTCGCCGGCCTGGCGCGCCAGCGCCAGCGGGTGCTCATCCGGGTGACCCCCGACATCGACATCCACGGCCACCGCGCGGTCACCACCGGTATCAGCGACCAGAAGTTCGGGTTCACCCTCGCCGGGGACCACGCCGCCGACGCGGTGCAGCGGGTGCTGGCGCATCCGATCCTCGACCTGGTCGGGTTGCACTGCCATATCGGCTCGCAGGTCACCGATGCGGCGCTGTACGGCGAAGCGATCCGCCGGATGATCGCCGCCATGGCCGACGTCCGCGCCAGACACGGCGTCATCCTGACCGAACTGAACATCGGCGGAGGCCATGGCATCCCTTACGTCGCCGGTGATTCCGAACTCGACCTCGACGAACTGGCCCGCGTCATCGAGGACGCGCTCGACGAGGCGTGCGCCGCCGAGCATTTCCCGCGGCCGACCGTCGTGGTGGAACCCGGCCGGGCCATCAGCGGCCGGGCCGGCGTCACGCTGTACCGGGTGTGCTCGGTGAAAAGCCAGCCGGGCGGCCGGACCTTCGTCGCGGTAGACGGCGGCATGAGCGACAACCCGCGGGTGTCGTTGTACGGCGCGCAATACACGGTCGCGCTGGCCAACCGGCACTCGCTAGGCGCTAAACAGCTGGTCACCGTCGCGGGCCGGCACTGCGAGGCCGGCGACGAGATCGCCCGCGATATCGAGCTCCCGGCCGACGTGCATCCCGGCGACCTGCTGGCCGTGGCCTGTACCGGCGCCTACCACCACAGCATGGCGTCGAACTACAACATGGTCGGCCGGCCGCCGCTGGTGGCGGTCAAGGATGGCCGGGCCCGCGAGCTGGTCCGCCGCGAAACGATCGCCGACCTGTTCTCGCGCGACTGCGGTTAACCAGCCGGCCTACCAGCCCATGCCTCGCCAGGCGTAGAAGGCGCCGGTGCCGATGTCGTGGACGCCGTAGGAGTCCCAGTAGTAGTCGTGGCAGACGCCGGTGTCCCAGGGAATGGGCCGGCCCGCCGGGTTGGGCTGGCCCGGGCACCAAGTGGTGCACGCCTGCAGGCGGGGGCACGGGGCGGCCTGGGCGGACGGCGCGGCCAGTTCGGCGCCGCCCCAGAGCAATAGCGCCGGCAGCTGCCCCCAACAAGGCGGGAAGGCGGGTGGTTCGTTTCATGGTGGCTCCTTCGGTGCCGGTTAATCGCGAACGGGCTCTGACAAGTGGATCCGCCCGCACTGCTACCGATCCCAACACCTGGGCCTTGCGAACCTCTTGCGTTCTATTCGTCCTGCAGCCGGGGATCGGCTTCCAGGCCGATCAGGCCGTTCCACATCAGGTTGACCAGGTGTGCGGCGACCACTTCTTTTTTGGGTTCCCGGGTATCGAGCCACCATTGCGCCGTCATCGACACCGATCCCACCAGCGCCTGCGCGTACAGCGGGGCCAGGCCCGGGTCCAGGCCGCGACGGGCGAAGTCGCCGGCCAGGATGGAGCTGACCTGGCTGACGGCATCGTTGAGCAGGCTGGAATAGGTGCCCGAGCTGATCGAGGCCGGCGAGTCGCGGATCATGATCCGGAACCCGTCGGTGCGCTCTTCGACGTAGGTGAGCAGCGCCAGCGCGACCCGCTCGACGCGCACCCGGGACCGGTTGTTGGTCAACGACGAGGTGATGCCGTCCAGCAGCGCCGACATCTCCCGGTCGACCACGACGGCGTACAGGCCTTCCTTGCCGCCGAAATGCTCGTAGACGACCGGCTTGGACACGTTGGCCCGCTGCGCGATCTCTTCGATCGAGGTCCCGTCGTAGCCTCGTTCGGCGAACAGCGAGCGCGCGATGCCGATGAGTTGGTGGCGACGCTCGCTGCCAGTCATCCTGGCGCGCGGCGCGCGCGCTTCTTTGTCAGGCTTTTCAGGCTCGCGTTCCAGCACTGCCACGTCAACAAGGGTATCGGTTTGTGCAGCCACGACCGGCCCGCTTACCGTCTAGAGTCGCCGTGGGTATGTATTCCGTCGTGGTGTAATCGGCAGCACATCAGATTTTGGTTCTGAGAGTTCAGGTTCGAGTCCTGGCGACGGAGCTTCGTTGTTTGCCGCGAGCGTGCACAAAATGCCACGCTTGACGGCGTGCCGGCGTACAGACACGCACGCTCGCGCACCAGCAGCGGAGGGAGACTCGATGACATCTCGGGGTGACACCGCGGTCCTGGTCTTGGCTGCCGGGCCCGGGACCCGGATGCGGTCCGACACGCCGAAGGTGCTGCACCCGATCGCCGGTCGCAGCATGTTGTCGCATTCGCTGCACGCGATCACCAAGCTGGCGCCCCAGCACGTGGTCGCGGTCCTGGGCCACGACCACCAGCGCGTCGCGCCGATCGTCGCCGACCTGGCCGACGCCCTCGGACGCACGATCGACGTCGCCCTGCAGGACCGCCCACTGGGCACGGGGCACGCCGTGCTGTGCGGCCTGACCGCGCTGCCCGACGACTACGCCGGCACCGTCGTCGTCACCTCGGGCGACACGCCGTTGCTGGACGCCGACACGCTGGCCGATCTGATCGCGACGCACGACGCGGCGGGGGCCGCGGTCACCGTGCTGACCACGACGCTGGCCGACCCCTCCGGCTACGGCCGCATCCTGCGCACGCAGGACGACGAAGTGATGGCGATCGTCGAGCACACCGACGCGACGGCGTCGCAACGCCAGATCCGCGAGGTCAACGCCGGTGTGTACGCCTTCGACACCGCCGCCCTGCGCTCCGCGTTGAGCCGGCTGAGCTCCAACAACGCCCAACAGGAGCTCTATCTCACCGATGTCGTCGCGATCCTGCGGCAAGACGGCCAAGCCGTGCATTCCCGCCACGTCGACGACAGCGCGCTGGTCGCCGGCGTCAACAACCGCGTCCAGCTGGCCGAGCTGGGCGCCGAACTGAACCGCCGCATCGTCGCGGCCCAGCAGATGGCCGGCGTGACCATCGTCGACCCCGCCACCACCTGGATCGACGTCGACGTCACGATCGGCCGCGACACCGTCGTGCACCCCGGAACGCAGCTGCACGGGCGCACCCAGATCGGCGGCCACTGCGTCATCGGCCCGGACACCTCCCTGACCGACGTCACCGTCGGCGACGGCGCCTCGGTGGTCCGCACCCACGGCTCGTCGTCGTCGATCGGCGACGGCGCCGACGTTGGCCCCTTCACGTATCTGCGGCCCGGCACCGTGTTGGGCTCCGACGGCAAGCTCGGCGCGTTCGTCGAGGTGAAGAACTCGACCATCGGCGCCGGGACCAAGGTGCCGCACCTGACCTACGTCGGCGACGCCGACATCGGCGAGCACAGCAACATCGGCGCGTCCAGCGTGTTCGTCAACTACGACGGGATATCCAAGCGGCGCACCACCGTCGGCTCGCACGTCCGCACCGGGTCGGACACCATGTTCGTGGCGCCGGTGACCGTCGGCGACGGCGCCTACACCGGTGCCGGCACGGTGCTGCGCGACGATGTCCCGCCCGGCGCGCTGGCGGTGTCGGCGGGCCCGCAACGCAACATCGAGAACTGGGTGCAGCGCAAACGGCCAGGAAGTCCGGCGGCTGAGGCGGCCGAGGCGGCCAACAAGAAACCCGACGCCGAATAGACATTGTGAATTTGTTATCTGGCAACCGGTACCCTTCGCTACGTACGATGAGGCCACCATTTCGAGCGGCGAGGGCAGCGCGTTGAGCCACGACTGGACCGATAATCGCAAAAATTTGATGCTGTTCTCCGGCCGCGGTCACCCCGAGCTGGCCGAGCAAGTCGCCAAGGAACTCGACGTCCACGTCACCGCGCAGACCGCGCGCGAGTTCGCCAACGGCGAGATCTTCGTGCGCTTCCACGAGTCGGTGCGCGGCTGCGACGCGTTCGTCTTGCAGTCGAACCCGGCGCCGGTGAACAACTGGCTGATGGAACAGCTGATCATGATCGACGCGCTCAAGCGGGGCAGCGCCAAACGGATCACCGCGGTGATGCCGTTCTATCCCTACGCACGGCAGGACAAGAAGCACCGCGGCCGCGAACCGATCTCGGCACGGCTGGTCGCCGACCTGCTCAAGACGGCCGGTGCCGACCGGATCGTGACCGTCGACCTGCACACCGACCAGATCCAGGGTTTCTTCGACGGCCCCGTCGACCACATGCGTGGACAGAACCTGCTGACCGGCTACATCAAGGACAACTACCCCGACGGCAACATGGTGGTCGTCTCCCCCGACTCGGGCCGGGTGCGCATCGCCGAGAAGTGGGCCGACGCGCTGGGCGGTGTTCCGCTGGCCTTCATCCACAAGACCCGCGACCCCCGGGTGCCCAACCAGGTGGTGTCCAACCGCGTGGTCGGCGAGGTCGAGGGCCGCTGCTGTGTCTTGATCGACGACATGATCGACACCGGTGGCACCATCGCCGGCGCGGTGAAACTGTTGCTTGACGACGGCGCCACCGACGTGATCGTCGCGGCAACCCACGGCGTGCTGTCCGACCCGGCCGCCGAACGGTTGGCCGCATGCGGCGCGCGCGAGGTGATCGTCACCAATACCCTGCCGATCGGCGAGGAGAAGCGCTTCCCCCAGCTGACGGTGTTGTCCATCGCGCCGCTACTGGCCAGCACCATTCGCGCGGTCTTCGAAAACGGCTCAGTCACAGGGCTGTTCGACGGGGACGCTTAGATGGCGGGTAGTGCGACCATTTACCACAACCCCAAGTGCACCACCTCCCGCAAAACGCTGGACTTGCTGCGGGACAACGGCGTTGAGCCCACCATCGTCCAGTATCTGAAGACGCCACCGTCCCGCGACGAGCTGGTGCGCATGATCCGCGACGCGGGTATCGACGTGCGCACCGCCGTGCGCAAGCGTGAACCGCTCTACGCCGAATTGGGTCTCGCCGACGCCACCGCTGACGAGCTACTCGACGCCATGGCCGACAACCCCATCCTCATCGAACGTCCGTTTGTCGTGACGCCGAAGGGAACTCGGCTGGCGCGGCCGATCGACGCGGTCCGCGAGATTTTGTGAGAGCTGCTGTTTGCGGCGCGGCCGCCGCCGTGTTGGCGGTGTCGGCTTGCGCACCCAAACCCCCGGACTACCAGTCGATCTGGACGACGGCGACGAACGCCACGACGACGACGGCTAAGCCGGTCCCGTTCGCCAAGTACCTCGAAGGCATCGGCGTGAGCGGGGTGCCGGTGGCGCCGAACAGCCTGACCGAGCTGACCGTGTCCATTCCGACGCCACCGGGCTGGGCGCCGCTAAAAAACTCGAAGCTTCCTCCGACCACCGAGGTGATCGCCAAGGGCGACAGGTATCCCGCGGCCATGCTGACGGCCTTCAGGCTGCAGGGAGCCGATTTCAATGCCGCCGACGCGGTCAAGCACGCCGATGCCGATGCCCAGCTGGTGCCGAACTTCACGAAGCTCGACGCGTCGACGGCTGACTTCAACGGCTTTCCCTCGTCTATGATTCAGGGCAGCTACGACCAGGACGGCATCCGGTTGCACAGCTATTACCGCGTGGTCTTGCCCACCGCCCCGCCGCCCAGCAGGCAGCGGTACCAGGTCGAGCTCACCATCACCAGCCTGGCCAACGAGGCGGTCGTTCAGTCGTCGGACATCGAGGCGATCATCCGCGGATTCGTTGTGGCGGCCAAGTAAATACCGCGAGCAGACGCAAAATCCACCTTTTTCTCGGCGTGTCGCGCACTTTTGCGTCTGCTCGGCAGCGCTAGCGCCGCCCCGCTTCCTGGACGAGCTGCATCCGGGAGGTCAGGCCGAGCTTGGCGTAGACGTGGGTGAGATGAGTCTGAACGGTGCGCGGTGAGATGAATAGCCGCGCGCCGATGTCCTTGTTGCCCAACCCTTCCCGGACCAGCGCCACCACATCGTTCTCCATCGGAGTCAGTGAGGCCCAGCCGCTGGTGGGGCGCTTGCGTTCGCCGCGGCCGCGTTGGGCGTAGGCGATGGCCTGCTCGGTGGACAGCGCGGCGCCTTCGGCCCAGGCGGCGTCGAAATCATCTTCCCCCAACGCCTCCCGAGCCGAAGCCGTGACGGCGTCGAAGCCCGCTTGATACATCGGGAAGCGCACATACCCTATGCGCTGCCGCATCGCTTCCGCCGCTCCCAGCAGACGCGCCGCATGCTGGTGGTTGCCGTCGTTGGCCGCCAGTCGCGCAAGGCATTCCATAATGTCGGGCACCCGCAGGTATCCCTGGGTGACCGTGGCGATTACGAGAGCGTCATGGGCGTCACGCTCGGCCTGTTCCGGTTCGCCCTGAGCCAGCGCCACGAAGGCACGCGCCGTCAGTGCTTGGACTTTCCAAGAGCCGGGGACAACGGCGACGGTCTCGTCAGCCCAACGGCGGGCGGCGTCCAGATCGCCACATGCAAGCACGGCCTCGGCTGTCAGGGCAGTACTCCTGGTGAACACTTCACGCACCGGAACGGTGTGCTGCAAGGTCTTCTCGGCTGCCTGCCTGGCCGTGGCAGCGTCGCCGCCGGCGAGGGCAGCCAGGCGAAAATGACGAGTAGACCGCGTCTTTGGCGATCGCGCCAACTTCCGTTGCGGCGGTCAGCGCGGATTCCGCTGCGGCGTGCGCGGCAGCCGGCTGCCCCAGGAAGGCAAGCGCTGCGGCGTGAGCGCAATGGCCCACCATTTTCTGGATGGGGTCCGCGGCCGTCTCCGCCTCGTCGGTCAATGCCCGGCCGACTCGGGTTGCCTGCGCGAGGTCTCCCTGGGAAGTCAACGCGACGACCAGATACGCTCGGTTGTTACGTGAGAAGTAACTGTCGCCGAGCTCATCGGCAAGGTCACGTCCCGCCTCGGCCGCTGCACGCGCGGCGATCAGGTTACCTGCCATTGCGCCGACAGTCGCCTGATAGGCTGAAGATCTGGCACAGACTCCACTGATCGCCGATGGCGCGGACCATATCGATTGCCTCGGTGAAGTATTGCTCGGCCGCCTCGGGGTCGTAGAAGGCGAGCATCCCGCACGCGATGAGTGCTTGGGCGGTCAGTGCCGGGTCCTCGAGCCGACGGGCGATGGCCACTGCCTCCTGCGCCCTACTCGGCTCCGTTGGGATGCCGATCGATGCCGCGATGATGGCCTGCTGGGCCACCGCGCCGGCCCACACCGCCGGTGCTATGCCGGGATGAGTCAAGATGGCGTCTAGCCCGGCCAGCGCCTCTTGGACCCGGCCGCCCCGTAACCACAACGGGCGCAACGACAGAATGAGCTGCAGGGCCGTCTCGAGGTCGGAATTCTCGCGGCTCCACGCGAATGCGGCCCGCAGATTGTCGATTTCAGTTGCCGCCCAGCCGAGCAACCGCTCATCGCCGGAGTAGCCGGGCGATTCCAGCTCGGCGGCCGTGGCGGTGTAATAGTCGCGATGACGGGTTCGGACGTCGTCGGCTTCACCGGACTCGCCGAGTTTTTCTTGCGCGTACTGGCGCACCGTCTCCAGCAGGCGGTAGCGCATCCCGGCACCGGTGTCGTCCGCGACCACCAGAGATTTGTCCACCAGCAGGCTGAGTTGGTCCATCAGCTGGTAGCTTTCGGCGTCGGTGCTGGCGCCGACGGCTTGGGCGCCATCGAGATCAAACCCACCGGCGAAAGCCGCCAGGCGCCGGAACAGCACTTGTTCGGGCTTGGTCAACAGCGCATGGGACCAGTCCACCGAGGCGCGCAGCGTCTGCTGCCGGCGCACGGCGGTGCGCGCTCCCCCGGTCAACAGCCGGAATCGGTCATGCAGGCTGTCCACGATCTGGCGCAGCGACAGCGCCCGAACCCGTGCCGCGGCAAGCTCGATGGCCAACGGCATCCCGTCGAGACGCTCGCACACCTCGTAAACCAGCGCGGCATTATCTTCGCCCACAACGAAATTCGACCGGGCCCGCCGAGCGCGGTCGGTGAACAGCTCGACGGCCTCGTCGGCCAGCGGCAACGACGGCACCCGCCAGCTCAGCTCGCCGGGCACCCCGAGCGGTTCGCGACTGGTGGCCAGAATCTTCAATTGCGGGCAAGCCGCCAACAGCTCGACAACCAATGTCCCGCACGCATCGAGCAGATGCTCACAGTTGTCGAGCAATAGCAATGTTGGTTTCTCGCCGAAGAACTCAAGTAGGAGATCCATGATGGAGCGGCCCGCCTGATCGAGCAACCCCAGCGTGCGGGCAACGGTCACCGAGACCGCGGCAGGGTCCGTCACCGGTGCCAGATCGACGTACCACACATCGCCAAAGTCGGTGGTGAGTCGGGCCGCGGCTTCGATGGCAAGCCGCGTCTTGCCGGCACCCCCGGCGCCGGTCAACGTCACCAACCGGTTGTCGGTCACCTGCTGACGTAGTTCCGTCATTTCGGCTTGGCGCCCAATGAAACTCGTCAACTGCGCCGGAAGGTTGTGCGCCGCCGCACCGGCTCCTACCCGAAGCGGCGGGAACTCGCTGCGCAGTTCGGAATGGCACAACTGCACCACCCGCTCCGGACGCGGCACACCGCGCAATGGGTAGCTGCCCAGTTCGGTCAGCCAGACACCGTCGGGCAGCCGATCAACAATCAGCGGCTCGGTCGCACCCGACAGCACGGTCTGCCCACCGTGGGCCAAGTCCCGTAGCCGCGCGGCGCGATTGATCGTGGGGCCGGCGTAGTTGGAGTCGTCGCGTAGCTGAATCTCCCCGGTATGCACCCCGATGCGCAACCGGATCGGGACCAGCGGCGCCCGCTGCAACACCAGCGCGCAGGCCACCGCATCCGACGCGCGGGCGAACGCCGCCACAAAGCTGTCGCCCTCGCCCTGTTCGAGCGGACGGACCCCGTCGTGAGCGGCGATGGCCTCGTTCACGGTGCGGTTCAGCAACGCCAACGCAGCGGTCATCTGTTCGGGTTGGGTCTCCCACAGCCGCGTCGAACCCTCGACATCGGCCAGCAGCAACGTCACCGTCCCGGTCGGCAGCAACTCGCTCAAGCCCAACTCGCTCCAGTTCAGTGACGGTAATTCCGCATGTTGGCTCATGGTAGCCAGCATCGCGTCGACCGCGCGGCAATACATCAGCGAAGACGCGCAGATTGCGAACCGCCGATCGCGTACTAGCGACGTCCGGCTTCCTGAACCAGCTGTACTCGGGAGGTCACCCCTAGCTTGGCGTAGACGTGGGTCAGGTGGGTCTGCACGGTGCGCGGAGAGATGAACAGTCGGGCGCCGATGTCCTTATTGCCTAACCCCTCCTGAACCAGCCCCACGACGTCCTGCTCCATCGGGGTCAGCGATCCCCAGCCACTGGTGGGGCGCTTGCGCTCGCCACGGCCACGCTGGGCATAGGCGATAGCCTCCTCGGTCGACAAGGCGGCACCATCGGTCCACGCCGCATCGAAATCGTTCTGCCCCAACGTATCCCGGATAGTGGCGACCAAATCCCCATAGTCGGCTTGATACATCGGGAAGCGAACGGCGCCCGTGCGTTGGCGCATCGCTTCCGCCGCTCCCAACAGACGCGCTGCGTAGGGGTGGGTGCCACCGTCGGCCGCCAAGCGCGCCAAGCATTCCAAGGTGTCGGGGATGCGGATGTATGCGCCGGTGCGAGCGGCCACCGCGAGGGCATCATGTGCGTCGCGCTCTGCCTGATCGGACTCACCCTGCGCCGTCGCGACAAAGGCGCGTGTCGTGAGCGCGGCCGCTTGATGACAGCCCGGTACCAGCGCAACGGTCCGGTCCGCCCAATCGCGAGCCGCGGCAAGATCACCACACGCCAACATGGCCTCGGCCATCGGGTTGAAGCTGCCGGTGAAAAGCATCCGCTCGGGAATTGTGTGCTGCCATGCCTCTTCGGCTGCCCGCCGAGCCGCCGCCGCGTCGCCGGCGGCGAGCGCGGCAAGGGCTAACGTTCCATACACCGAGTCGCGGTAGACGCCACCCATCGCTTCGGTGACCTGTTGCCCGTTTTGCGCGGCGGCATGCGCGGCGGCCGGCTCACCCTGGTGTGCCAGCGTGAAGCCGTACGCCACATGCGCAAGGGCCGCCATGGACGGATTTCCGGCCGCCTCCGCATCCTCGGCCGAACCCCGCAGTGACTGGGCGGTTTGGATGAGATCTCCCTGCAGCCACAGCGTTACACACAGCCAGATCCGGCCGGCGACGGAAATGAACGGATCGCCATGAGCGTTGCCGACGTCACGTGCTTCTTCGGCGGCCGCCCGTGCTGCCACGGGTTCGCCGGCAATCACACCTGCGGCCGCCAGATAGGCGAGGATCGGGCCCAAGCTGGACGGACTACCGGATGCACGGGCCATGTCGATCGCCTCGCCGAAGTATCGCTGGGCTCGCTCGGCGTCGTAAAAGGCCAGCATCCCGCAAGCGTTGAGCGCTCGGATGATCAGTGCGGAATCGTGTAGCTGGCGGGCGATGGCCAGGGCGTCCTGCGCTCGGTCCAGGCTCGCGGGCGCGGCGATCCACCCCGCGACAGTGCCGTGGTCGGTAACCGCACGCGCCCACATGTCCGGCGCCATTGACTCGGGGCGCTGGTCGGCCAAGACCGCCTCGAACCCAGCCAGTGCCTCACGGAAGCGGCCGCGCCTCAGCCAGAACTGCTGTAACGCGGACACCAGTCGCAGCGCCGTTTCGGGGTCGGCGTTCTCCCGGCTCCAGTTAAACGCCGCTCGCAGATTGTCGATCTCGACTCCGGCCCATCGCAACAGCGGCTCAATGCCGGCCTGCCCTTGCGACATCCAACTCGGTGGCGTAGGTCGTGTAGTAATCGCGATGCCGGGTGCGTACCTCGTCGGCCTCGCCGGATTCGCCGAGCTTTTCTTGCGCGTATTGGCGCACCGTCTCGAGCAATCGGTAGCGCATCCCGTCGATGCTGTCTTCGGCGACCACCAAAGATTTGTCAACCAGCAGGCTGAGTTCGTCCAGCAGCTGGTAGGTTTCGACGTCGCTGCTGGCGCCGACGGCCTGGGCGGCGTCCAGATCAAACCCGCCGGCGAATACCGCCAGCCGGCGGAACAACACCTGCTCGGGCTCGGTCAGCAGGGCGTGCGACCAATCCACCGACGCGCGCAACGTCTGCTGGCGGCGCACCGCAGTGCGCGCACCCCCGGTCAACAGCCGGAACCGGTCGTGCAGACTGTCCACGATCTGGCGCAGTGACAGCGCCCGAACCCGCGCGGCGGCAAGCTCGATCGCTAACGGCATGCCATCAAGGCGTTCGCAGATATCTTCCACCAGCGCGCGGTTATCCTCGGCCACAACGAATTCCGGCCGAGCTCGCCGAGCGCGATCGGTGAACAACGCCACCGCCTCGTCTGCGATCGGCAGCGACGGGACTCGCCAAGTCAATTCGCCGGCCACCCCGAGTGGCTCACGACTGGTGGCCACAATTGTCAACTCAGGACAAGCGCCAAGCAGCTCCACGACCAAAGACCCGCAAGCATCCAGCAGATGCTCACAATTGTCCAGCACCAGCAACATCGTCTTGGCACCGAAGAACAAAACCAGCGTGTCGACGGTGGAGCGTCCCGCCTGGTCGGGAAGGCCCAGGGTGCGCGCCACGCTAATCGGCGTCACCGCGGGATTGGTGATCGGTGCCAGATCGACGTACCAGACGCCGTCGCCGAACTGGGCGGTCAGTTGAGCGGCAACTTCGACAGCAAGCCGCGTCTTACCGGCACCGCCCGCGCCGGTCAGCGTGACCAGTCGGTTACCCTCGACGGACTGACGTAACTCAGTCATTTCGCTGTGGCGCCCAACGAAACTCGTCAACTGAGCCGGCAGGTTATGCGAGCGCACACCGGTGCCGACACGCAGCGGCGGGAACTCGTTGCTCAAGTCGGGATGGCACAACTGCAGCACGCGCTCCGGGCGCGGCACACCCCGCAACGGGTAACTGCCCAGATCGGTTAGCCACCCGCCCTCGGGCAATCGATCCGCCACCAGCGCTTCGGTCACGCCCGACAACACCGTCTGGCCGCCGTGCGCCAGATCGCGCATCCGCGCGGCGCGATTGACCGTGGGACCGGCGTAGTTGGACTCATCGCGCAACTGGATCTCACCGGTGTGCACGCCGATGCGTATCCGGATCGGGGCGAACGGCGCCCGCTGCAACGCCAGCGCGCACGCCACCGCATCCGACGCCCGGGCGAACGCCGCCACAAAACTGTCGCCCTCGCCCTGCTCGAGCGGACGCGCGCCGTCATAAGCCACGACGGCCTCATCAACGGTCCGGTTCAGCAATGCCAGCGCGGCGGTCATCTGCTCGGGTTGGGTCTCCCATAGCCGCGTCGAATTCTCGACATCGGCCAGCAGCAAGGTCACCGTTCCGGTCGGCAGCAACCCGCTCACTCCCAGCTCGCTCCAGTCCAGCGATGGCAATTCGGCATGTTGGCTCATGGTAGCCAGCATCGCGTCGACCGCGCGGCAATACATCAGCGAAGACGCGCAGATTGCGAACCGCCGATCGCGTACTAGCGACGTCCGGCTTCCTGAACCAGCTGTACTCGGGAGGTCACCCCTAGCTTGGCGTAGACGTGGGTCAGGTGGGTCTGCACGGTGCGCGGAGAGATGAACAGTCGGGCGCCGATGTCTTTATTGCCCAACCCTTCGGTGACCAGACGCACGACATTGCTTTCCATGGGTGTCAGCGATCCCCAGCCACTGGTGGGGCGCTTGCGCTCGCCACGGCCGCGTTGCGCGTACGCGATAGCCTCCTCGGTGGACAGTGCTGCGCCTTCGGCCCAGCAGGCATCAAAATCGTTAGTCCCCAACGCCTCCCGAACCGCGGCTACCACGGCGTCATAACCGGCCTGATACATCGGCAAGCGGCCTTCCCCGGTCCGCCGGCGGATCGCGTCCGCCGCGCCCAACAGCCGCGCCGCATATGAGTGCTGGTCGTCGTCGGTAGCCAGGCGCGCCAGACATTCGAGGGTGTCGGTGACCCGGAGGTATCCCTGGGTGCGGGTGGCGATCGCCAGGGCGTCGTGCGCGTCGCGCTGGGCTTGGTCGGACTCGCCTTGGGCCATCGCAACGTAGGCGCGCTGCGTCAGCGCCAACATGCGATACCAGCCGGGTACCACCGCGACGGTGTCGTCGGCCCAACGGCGGGCGGCGGCCAGATCGCCACATGCCAACAAGATCTCGGCCGTTGGGCTGGCGCCTCGAACCCAAATTTCGCGCAGCGGGGTGGTCTGCCGCCAGGCTTCTTCGGCCGCTTCCCTCGCCGCGGCCGCATCGCCGGCGGCCAGGTTGGCCGCGGCCAAGCCCGTATACAGTGCGTCTGCGTAGATCCCCATCGACCTTGCGGCATGGAAGGCGGATCGGGCCGCGGCCTGCGCGGCAACCGCCTTTCCGTTGTATGCGAGCGTGATGCTGCGGGCCACCTGGACCATGATCACCATCGGGACGTCCCCGGCGGCCTCGGACTCCTCGGCCAAAGAAGCAAATATTTCGACGGCGTCGGCGAGTTCTGCTTTGAAGGCGAGCGCTGAGCCCAGCCACTCTCGGCAGAACCGCGAGTAGAGCCGGTCGCCAAGTGCGTCAGCGAGGTCACGCCCTTCTGCCGCCGAGGCGGCCAATGCGACCGGTTCGCCCGCGTAATAGGCCATCATCGCCTGATAGGTAAGTAGTTCGCACAGGATCCACTGATCACCCGCCGCACGGGCCAGTTCCATTGCCTCGGCAAAATAGGGTTGGGCCAGCTCAGCGCTGTATATGCCGACACCCCCGCAAGCCACTAGGCCTCGAATGAGTAGTGCCGGGTCGTCACGTTCGCGCGCGAGAGCAAGCGCCTCCCGTGCCCGATCGGGGCTGGCAGGGACGCCCATCCATCCTGAGAGGACGCATTGTTCGGCGACCGCGCGCACCCACACCGCAATTGCTATCTCCGGATCACGTTCCCCGGCCAAGATGGTCTCGAAAGCCGCATGGCCTTCCCGGAAACGACTGCGCGTCAACCAAAACAACTGCAGCGACGACACCAATCGCAGCGCCGTCTCGGGGTCGGCGTTCTCCCGGCTCCACGCGAACGCGGCCCGCAGATTGTCGAGTTCGACGTCCGCCCATTGCAGCAGTTGTTCGAGACCGGCCAGCCCCTGCGACTCCAACTCGGTCGCCCTGGCGCCGTAGTAGTCACGATGCCGCGTGCGTACCTCGTCGCCCTCGCCGGATTCGCCGAGTTTTTCTTGCGCGTATTGCCGCACCGTCTCAAGCAAGCGGTAGCGCATTCCTCCGGTGTCGGTGCCGCTGTCTTCGGCGACCACCAGAGATTTGTCGACGAGCAGGCTGAGTTCGTCCAGCAGCAGGTAGGTTTCGGCGTCGCTGCTGGCGCACACGGCCTGGGCGGCGTCCAGATCAAACCCGCCGGCGAATACGGCCAGCCGGCGGAACAGGACCCGTTCGGGTTCGGTGAGCAGCGTGTGCGACCAATCCACCGAGGCGCGGAGCGTCTGTTGGCGGCGCACCGCGGTACGCGCGCCACCGGTCAACAGCCGGAACCGGTCGTGCAGACTGTCCACGATCTGGCGCAGCGACAATGCCCGAACCCGCGCCGCCGCAAGCTCGATCGCCAACGGCATGCCGTCGAGGCGTTCGCAGATCTCTTGAGCCAGCGCGCGGTTGTCCTCGCCCACAACAAAATTCGGTCGGCTGCGCCGTGCGCGGTCAGTGAACAGCTCGATGGCCTCGTCGGCGAGGGGCAATGACGGGACCCGCCAACTCAGCTCACCGGGTAGCCCCAGCGGCTCGCGGCTGGTGGCCAGAATCGTCAACTGCGGGCAGGCCGCGAGCAACTCGACGACCATGCTTCCGCACGCATCGAGCAGATGCTCACAATTGTCGAGCAGCAACAGCATCGTTTTCGCGCCGAAGAACCGGATCAGCGTGTCCATCGTGGAGCGGCCGGGCTGATCGGGCAGGCTCAGTGTGCGCGCTGCCGTGAGCGGTACCACGGCCGGGTTGGTGATCGGTGCTAAATCGACATACCAGATGCCGTCACCGAAGTCGGCGGTCAGTTGCGCGGCCACCTCCACGGCGAGCCGGGTCTTGCCGGCACCCCCGGCGCCGGTCAACGTCACCAGCCGATTGCTAGAAACCAGCTGATGCAATTCCGCCATTTCGGCTTGGCGCCCAACGAAACTCGTCAACTGAGCCGGCAGGTTGTGCGAGGTCACACCGGTGCCGACACGCAGCGGCGGGAACTCGTTGCTCAAGTCGGGATGGCACAACTGCAGCACGCGCTCCGGGCGCGGCACACCGCGCAACGGGTAACTGCCCAGATCGGTTAGCCACACTCCTTCGGGCAATCGATCCGCCACCAGCGCTTCGGTCACGCCCGACAACACCGTCTGGCCGCCGTGCGCCAGATCGCGCAGCCGGGCGGCGCGATTGACCGTGGGACCGGCGTAGTTGGAGTCATCGCGCAACTGGATCTCGCCGGTGTGCACGCCGATGCGTATCCGGATCGGGGCGAACGGCGCCCGCTGCAACGCCAGCGCGCACGCCACCGCATCCGACGCCCGGGCGAACGCCGTCACGAAGCTGTCGCCCTCGCCCTGTTCGACCGGACGCGCGCCGTCATAAGCCGCGACGGCCTCATCAACGGTCCGGTTCAGCAATGCCAGCGCGGCGGTCATCTGCTCGGGTTGGGTCTCCCATAGCCGCGTCGAATTCTCGACATCGGCCAGCAGCAAGGTCACCGTTCCGGTCGGCAGCAACCCGCTCACTCCCAGCTCGCTCCAGTCCAGCGATGGCAATTCGGCATGTTGGCTCATGGTAGCCAGCATCGCGGTCGGCGCTGCGCAAAAACATCGGCTAATTAGCGTGGTTCGCCGCCGCGGGCCCGCGCAATTTACGCGGCAGGCCGCGCAGATCTACGCGTTGAGGCCGATGGTCTGCGCGTCTTCTGACCGGATAGTCGAGTGCCATGACGACATTGACCAGCGATTGCCCAAGCGTCTTCGACGCCGACTTGCCCACCTTTAACTACCACCACCTCACCGACCCCGACGAAGCGCACGGCGTCATCGCCGCGGCCCGCGCACAATCCCCCATCGCGATCGGTCCGTACGGGCCCGAGGTGTTGACCTACGAACTGGCCCGCACGGTGCTGCGCGACGATCGATTCATCACTGCCCAGGGCCTCGGACTCAGCGTGCAAGGCGTCACCTCGGGTCCGCTGTGGGACCGGGCCACCTCCAACATCCTGGGCCTCGACGGCGCCCAGCATCACCGGCTGCGCCGGCTGGTGTCGACAGCGTTCGCACCCCGCGCCGCCGAGCGGCTGCGCACGCTGGCCGTCGAAATCATCACCGGGCTGGTCGAACCGTTCACCAGCGCCGGGCACTGCGACATCGTCGCCGACATCGCCCAGCGCTACCCGACACCGGTCATCTGCGCGCTGCTCGGCGCTCCGCCCCAGGACTGGCGGCTGTTCTGCGGCTGGGTCGACGACATCAAGAAGATCTTCGAATTGAACGTCGTCAATGACGACGCCGGCGATCCTGGCGGCATGGAACGAAATGGACGCCTACCTCGAGGACCTGATCGCGCGCCGGCGAGCATCGCTGACCGACGATCTGATCTCGGATCTCATCCGCGCCGAAGATGACGGTGACCGACTCACCCACGACGAGCTGATCATGCTCTGCTCCACGCTGCTGGGCGCCGGTACCGACACCACCCGCAACCAGCTCGCCGCGGCAGTCGAGGCCTTGTCCGCCCACCCCGACCAATGGGACCTGCTCGCCCAGCATCCCGAGTTCGCGGCCAAGGCGGTTCATGAGTTGATGCGTTACCGCCCAATCATTTTCGGTACCATCCGGCAAGCCGCAGGGGACGTCGAACTCGCCGGAGTCCGGATTCCCGCCGGCACCGTCGTGCTCGCCAACACCGCCGCCGCCAACCGCGACCCCGACGTCTTCGACGACCCGGATCGCCTCGACATCACCCGCCAAGACCCACCGGCGATGCTCACCTTCGGCGGCGGCGTGCACTACTGCCTCGGTGCTCACCTGGCGCGGCTGGAGCTGACCGAAGCGCTTCGCGTCATCACCGGCCGCATGCCCAACCCCCGCCAGACCGGGCCCAGCCCGTGGAAGGGCATGGCGGGCATAACCGGACCCCTCAGTGTGCTCTTGGAGTTCGACCCCGGACACTGAGGGACATGAGTGAGTGGACCGCCGCAGATCTGCCTTCGTTCGCCGGCCGCACCGTGATCATCACCGGCGCCAACAGCGGGTTGGGCGCGATCACGGCGCGCGAGTTGGCCCACAACGGCGCCAGGATCGTCATGGCGGTCCGGAATACCGACAAGGGTGCGGCCACCGCGCGAGAGATCACCGGAGAGGTCGAGGTGCGCGGACTCGACCTGCAGGACTTGTCGTCGGTGCGGCGGTTCGCCGAAGGGGTGGACAAGGCCGACATTCTGATCAACAACGCTGGCGTCATGGCGGTGCCGTATGCGGAGACGGTCGACGGTTTCGAGAGCCAGATCGGCACGAACCACCTCGGGCATTTCGCACTGACCAACCTGCTGCTGCCCAAACTCACCGACCGGGTGGTATCGGTGTCCTCGATGGCGCACTGGCCGGGTCGCATCAGCCTCGACGACCTCAATTGGAAGACCCGCAGCTACCGGCCATGGCTGGCGTACAGCCAGTCGAAGCTGGCCAACCTGCTGTTCACCACCGAGTTGCAACGGCACCTGGCTGCGGCCGGGTCGCCGCTGCGCGCTTTGGCCGCCCATCCCGGCTATTCGCACACCAACCTGCAGGGGGCGACCGGCCGGCAACTCAGCGACACCGTGATATCGGTCGCCACCAGGGTCTTCGCCACCAATGCCGACTTCGGTGCTCGGCAGACGCTGTACGCCGCATCGCAGGACCTGCCCGGCGACACGTTCGTCGGACCCCGCTTCGGCAACCTGGGCCGCACCCAGCCCGTCGGGCGCAGCCGGGCGGCGCGAGACGCCGCGATGGCCACCCGGCTCTGGGAGCTATCCGAGCAGCTCACGGGCACCGAATTTCCGCTCTGAGGGGCAGATGCGCTAACCTGTCCGGGCGTCACGGCGAGGGTGGCTGGATTGCCAGCACACCGTTATCGACGGAGACCGACGAGTTCGTCGCGCTCCTGGCCGTGCCCCCGGAACCACACAGGAGCGACATCATGGCTAAGTCCGCAGTCAACCAATTGACCGCCTCGGTCCGTACCCAGACCGGCAAGGGCGCCTCCCGGCGAGCCCGGCGCGACGGCAAGATTCCCGCCGTCATCTACGGCCACGGCGCGGAGCCACAACACGTGGAGTTGCCCGGACACGACTACGCGGCCGTGCTGCGGCACTCGGGCACCAACGCGGTGCTGACCCTCGATATCGCCGGTAAGGAACAGCTGGCACTGACCAAGTCCCTCGACATCCACCCGGTCCGCCGCAACATCATGCACGCCGACCTCGTGGTCGTGCGTCGCGGCGAGAAGGTGGTGGTCGAGGTCAACGTCGTCATCGAGGGCGAGGCCGGACCCGACACCATGGTCTCCCGCGAGGCCGACGCCATCGAGATCGAGGCCGAGGCGCTGTCGATTCCCGAGCAGCTGACCGTGTCCATCGAGGGCGCCCAGCCGGGAACCCAGTTCACCGCCGGGCAGATCACTCTGCCCCCCGGCGTCAACCTGATCTCCGACCCCGACATGTTGGTGGTCAACGTGGTGAACGCGCCGACGGCCGCGGACCTCGAGGAAGAGGGTGCGGGCGAAGTCGCCGAGGCGCCGGAAGGCGAAGCTGCCGCAGAAGAAGAGGCCGGCGAAGCCGGAGAAGCTTCAGCCGCGGACGAGTCCGAGTAGCAAGACGTGGCCGATCCTCTGTTGGTGGTCGGCCTGGGCAACCCCGGAGACAACTATGCCCGAACCCGGCACAACATCGGGTTCATTGTTGCCGACCTGCTCGCCGCGCGGCTGGGCTCGAAATTCAAGGCGCACAAGAAATCTGGAGCCGAAGTCGTCACCGGTCGGCTAGCCGGGCATGCGGTGGTGGTGGCCAAGCCGCGTTGCTACATGAACGAGTCCGGCCGGCAGGTGGGGCCGCTGGCCAAGTTCTACTCGGTCGACCCGGGCGACGTCATCGCCATTCATGACGACCTGGATCTTGAGTTCGGTCGCATCCGGCTCAAGCTCGGCGGCGGGGAGGGCGGTCACAACGGGCTGCGCTCACTCGCTTCCGCGTTGGGTACCAAGGACTTTCAGCGGGTGCGCATCGGGATCGGCCGGCCACCCGGACGCAAAGACCCCGCGGCGTTCGTGCTGGAGAACTTCGTCGCCGCCGAACGCGGCGAAGTCCCCACCATCTGCGAGCAAGCCGCCGACGCCACGGAGTTGCTCATCCGAGTCGGACTAGAGCCCGCTCAGAACGTCGTCCACGCTTGGTAGAGCGCCGCGTGGTCGGCGACGGTAGCTAGTGGGTGTCTCCCCGCAGAACTGGGTGAACGCGCGGGTGAAGGCGCTCAGACTTTCGAAGCCGACCGCTGTCGCGGTCTGCTGCACCGACTGACCCGGCGCCGCCAGCAGGGCCATCGCGCGCAGCATCCGCGCATGCAAAAGGTATGTGCGCCAAGACATACCGATCGACTCGTCGAATTGGCGCCGCAACGTGCGCTCCGACACCGCGACGGCGCGGCTGACATCGGTGACGGTAACCGACGGCAGGTGCGCCTTGGTGTAGCTCATCGCGGCGGAAACGATTGGGTTTGTCGAAGTCGGAAGACTCAGCGGCGCTTCATGATCGAGCGCTTCAAAAACCAGATGCCCGAGGGTTTGAAAGAAGCCGTCGGAGATGGGGTCGCTGTCGGCCCGGTCGATCTGCCAGCGCAGCGCGTAGATCATCATCTGGCGGATCAGCGGCGAGACGGCCAGGATCCGCGCCCGGTTGTCGACCGGCGGAAGCAACTCGGGATCGAACATCACCGCCACACTGCGGACATCGGGGGTCATCGTGGCCTGATGTTCCAACCCGACGGGAATCCAGGCGGCCTGTTGCGGCGGCAACAGATAGTGCGCGGCCGCCGTCTCGACCTCGACCACCCCACCGATCGCGTACTGGATCTGGTGCAGATCGTGCGAATGCCACCCGGTGACCAGCCGGTCGCCTTCGTACAAGTAGCTGCCGGCACGCGCACGCCCGCCACGGCGCAGCTCGACGATAGTGGCCGATTCAGCTAACACTCTGGCCGAAGATGCGGAGACGGTCACGAGAGTCCAGGGTACAAGTGTAGACGTGAACACCGACGACCTGATCCTGGTGAGCATCGACGACCACGTCGTGGAACCACCGGACATGTTCCTGCGCCACGTGCCGGCCAAATACAAGGACGAGGCGCCGATCGTCGTCACCGACGACAAGGGCGTCGACCAGTGGATGTATCAGGGCAGGCCGCAGGGTGTGAGCGGGCTGAACGCGGTGGTGTCCTGGCCGGCCGAAGAGTGGGGCCGTGACCCCGCCGGCTTCGCCGAGATGCGCCCCGGCGTCTACGACATCCACGAACGCGTTCGCGACATGAACCGCAACGGCATCCTCGCGTCGATGTGCTTCCCGACCTTCACCGGATTCTCCGCCCGGCACCTCAACATGACGCGCGAGGACGTCACGCTGGTGATGGTGTCGGCCTACAACGACTGGCACATCGACGAGTGGGCGGGTTCATACCCGGACCGGTTCATCCCGATCGCCATCCTGCCGACCTGGACTCCCGAAGGCATGTGCGCCGAGATCCGTCGCGTCGCCGCCAAAGGCTGCCGCGCGGTCACGATGCCGGAACTGCCGCACCTGGAAGGCCTTCCGAGCTATCACGACGACGACTACTGGGGCCCGGTGTTCGCGACGCTGTCAGAAGAGAACGTGGTGATGTGTCTGCACATCGGCACCGGCTTCGGGGCGATCAGCATGGCGCCCGAGGCACCCATCGACAACATGATCATCCTGGCCACCCAGGTCTCGGCGATGTGCGCCCAGGATCTGCTGTGGGGCCCGGCGATGCGCAAATACCCCGACCTGAAGTTCGCCTTCTCCGAGGGCGGCATCGGCTGGATCCCGTTCTACCTGGATCGCAGCGACCGCCACTACACCAACCAGAAGTGGTTGCGCCGCGACTTCGGCGACAAACTGCCCAGCGACGTGTTCCGCGAACACTCCCTGGCGTGCTACGTCACCGACAAGACGTCGCTGAAGCTGCGCCACGAAATCGGCATCGACATCATCGCCTGGGAGTGCGACTACCCGCACTCCGACTGCTTCTGGCCCGACGCCCCCGAGCAGGTGCTCGCGGAACTGAACGCGGCCGGCGCCGACGACAGCGACATCAACAAGATCACCTGGCAAAATGCCTGCAGCTTCTTCAGCTGGGACCCGTTCGCCCGCACTCCGCACGAGCAGGCCACGGTTAAAGCGCTGCGCGCCAAGGGATCTGACGTCGACGTGTCAATTCGCCCACGCAAAGAATGGGCGCGGCTCTACGCGCAGAAGCAGCTGGCCGCCACGTAACCGCGAGCAGACGTAAAAGCGCCTCGCGCACGGCGTGTCGAGGCGCTTTTACGTCTGCTCGGCGTAGTTAGGTGACCAGGGTGACCGAGTTCGCCCGGCGCAGCTTGCCCGACGGCGTCTTGGGGATGGTCCCCGGTCCGAGCACCACGACGTTGCGGGGCCGCACGTCGACCTCTTTGAGGACCTCGTGGGCCACCTGGTGCTCGATGCGGCGCACCGCGGCGGGGTCCTCGAAGGCGTTGGACTCGACGGCGACCGCGAACGTCTCGCGCGAATGTCCGGCGTCGAGTCGCACGGCCACCGCGCAACCCGGGCGGACGCCTTCGACGCGGCCCGCCGCGCGCTCGATGTCGGTCGGGTAGATGTTGCGGCCGGCCATGATGATCACGTCCTTGACCCGGCCGCACACCACGACGTGACCTTCTTCGGTGAGGTAGCCGAGGTCGCCGGTGTCATACCAGCCGTGCTCGTCCTGGGCCGGGATGAAGCCGCCCATGGTGAGGTAGCCGGGCGTCAGCGATTCGCCGCGCAGCTCGATGACCCCGACGCCGCGGGGCGGCATCACACTGCCCTGATCGTCGATCACGCGGGCCTCGAGGTCTTTCAGCAGGGGCCCCAGCGTGGCCAGCCGGCGGGTGTTGCCCTTGGTCGCAGGCACGGCCCGGCGCAGCGCGGCCAGCAGATCGGCGTCGACCTCGTCGACGACCAGACCCGCGTTGCATTCCGAGAACGACACGGCCAGCGTGGTCTCGGCCATGCCATAGGCCGGCAGGATCGCCGAGGTCCGCAGGCCGAACGGCCTGCCCGCATCGAGCAGATCCTCGACGTCAGCCGGTTCGACTGGCTCGGCGCCGGACAGTGCGAAGCGCAGCGTGGACAGGTCGAAGTCGCCGGGTTTGGCGTTGCGGCGCAACCGCTTTGCCAGCAGCGCGTAGGCAAAGTTGGGCGCCGCGGTCATGGTGCCCTTGTACTTGTCGATGAGCTTGGCCCACAGCAGGGTGTCGCGCAGGAAGTCCATCGGCGTGACCTTGACCAGCTCGGCGCCGAAGTACATCGGGATCGTCAGGAAGCCGACCATGCCCATGTCGTGGAAGCAGGGCAGCCAGCTGACCATGACGTCTTTGTGGATGTCGTACTGCGCACCGATGAACATCGCCTCGGCGTTGGAGTGGATGTTGCGGTGGGTGATCTGCACGGCTTTCGGAGACCCTGTCGAGCCGCTCGTTAATTGCATCAGCGCCAGGTCGTCCTCGCCGACCTCGATGGGGTCGATCGGGTCCGACGCCAGCAGGTCGGCGACGGTGAGGACGGTGATGCCCTTCTCCTCGAGGACCGGGATGGCCACCAGGAAGGGCTCGGAGACGATGACGGCCTTGGCCTCGATCATGCCGATGACGTTCATGGTGTCCTCGGCCCACACCACCAGGTCGGTGCGCGGGGTGGGCTGGTGCAGCATGGTCAGGCTGGCCCCACGCATCCACAGCCCCTGGGCGGTCGGGGCGATCTCTACCGGGAAGCCGGCCAGCACGCCGATGGCGTCGCCGCGGCCGATGCCGGCGGCGGCCAGCCCGCCCGCGATGCACCGAGCGCGCTCGTGCACCTCACCCCAGGTGTGACGGACCGGTTCGTGCGGTTCACCCGTGACCATGCCCGTCGTCGCGGTGCGGGCATTGCGGAACATCTTCTCGGTAAACCTGCTCACAAAGCCTCCTCGGTTCCGGCGCCTCGCCCAAAAGCCCGGGATTTTATGTTCCGCCCGCCAGGCCTGTCTTCGCAGCAGGCACGCGAGCACAGTTGAGCCGCAATTAGGTCTCGATACGACCCAATCGCCTGCATATGTTCACGGGTACTCGCCACCGCGGAACATCTTAAGCTCCTCTTAAGTAACTGTCCAAACTCTCACGCGGAGTTTGAGGGACATGTCACTTTTTGTCACCTAATGCACCCAAAGCGCCTAAAAGCCGCTAGGCCTCGGTCATGGGCGCCGGCACCACGCGGGCACCGGGCACCGGGCCGGTGACCACCCGCACGGTGCGGCAGACACCGGCCCCCGACAGCTGCGCGCAGACATCGGTGGCCGAGGCCTCCGAGGCGCACAGGAACGCACACGTCGGACCCGAGCCGGACACGATGCCGGCCAAGGCGCCCGCTTCCACGCCGGCGCGCAGGGCGCGCCGCAACGCCGGATCCAGGCTCACCGCGGCCGCTTGCATCTCGTTACCCAGCAGCGGCGCCAGCTGCTCCGGATCGCCCGCGGCCAGGGCCGCCAGCACCGGCCCGGGCTCGTCGAGCCGCGGCGGATCCCCGACCTCGCGGAGCCGGTCCAGCTCGGCGAACACCGCGGGAGTGGCCAGGCCGCTGTGGGCGAACGCCAGCACCCAGTGAAAAACGTTGCGGGACAACACGGTAGCCAGCTCCTCGCCGCGACCGGTGCCCAGCGCGGTACCCCCGTGCAACGCGAACGGCACATCGCTGCCCAGCTTGGCGGCCAGCATGCGCAGATCGCGGCGCGGCAAGGCGAGCTCCCACAACGAGTTCATCGCCACCAGCACCGCAGCCGCGTCGGCGCTGCCGCCGGCCATTCCGCCGGCCACCGGAATGGATTTGTCGATCATGATCGACACATCGGGCGCCCGGCCGACGTGTTCGGCCAGCCGCTCGGCGGCCCGCCAAGCCAGGTTGCGTTCGTCGGTGGGCAACTCGTCGGCGCCCTCCCCGACCAGTTCGAGCGACAGCACATCGGCGTTGCGGACCGTCACCTCGTCGACCAGGGACACGGCCTGAAACACGGTCGTCAGCTCGTGATACCCGTCGTCGCGGCGATCCCCGACGGCCAGGTGCAGGTTGACCTTTCCGGGCACCCGGACGGTGACCGACCCGGTGGGCACCCACAGCTCGGCGGTGTTGCCATCAGACACCGCAGCAGACTAGCTCGCCGGAGCGGGTTCCTGCGCTGCGCCCTGGCCGGTGTCCTGGGCACCGGAACGACGCAACAACCGCACGAAGTCGTCGATGCTCAGCGTCTCGCCGCGTCGCGCGGGATCGATGCTGGCGGCCAGCAACCGGTTCGCCGATTCGTTGCCCGACCCCGCCCACTCGGCGAACGCGTTGCGTGATGTCTTACGCCGCTGGGCGAATGCGATGTCCACCAGTTCGAACACCTGCTGACGGAACGTTTCGTCGATGGGCTCGATGGGCCAAGGCGACGTCGGGTACCGGTCGATGCGCACCAGTCCGGAATACACCCGAGGGATCGGCCAGAATACGGTCGGCGGCACCATGCCGCACCGGCGCACCTGACCGAAGAAGCGCACCTTGACGCTGGGCACGCCGTACTCCTTGCCGCCCGGCTCGGCGGCAAGCCGTTCGGCGACCTCGGCCTGCACCATCACCGTCAACGTCTGGATCGACGGGAATTCGGCCAGCACATGCAGCAGCGCCGGGACGGCGACGTTGTAGGGCAGGTTGGCGACCAAGGCGGTCGGAGCGGTGGCCACATCCGCACGGCGCAGCGACAACACGTCGCGATTGAGCACCGTAAGCCGGTTGATCTCACTGTGCGAGTGCTCCGCGACGGTCCGCGGTAGTCGATCGGCCAACATCGGGTCGATTTCGACGGCCGTGACGGTGGCGCCGCGGTCGAGCAGTGCCAGGGTGAGCGAGCCGAGGCCGGGCCCCACCTCCATCACCGAGTCAGAGCGGCCGATCCCGGAGATCGAGACCACCCGTCGCACCGTGTTGGCGTCGTGGACGAAGTTCTGGCCCAGCGATTTGCGGGGCCGCAATTCGAGTTCGTTGGCCAGCCGTCTGATCTCGGTACGCCCGAGCAGCCGGATGGTCAGCGGGCACCAGCTCTTCCGCTGCACACTGGCCACGCACCCCATCCCTGGCGCGCGCGGGTCACCTCGGCGATGGCGATCTGCTCTTCGCGGGTGGCAAGGTCGGCGCGCGGTGCATAGCGCCCCCCGCCGTTGGCGAGCCAGGTGCCGGCGTCGAACTGCACGCCACCATAGAACCCGTTGCCGCTGTTGATCGCCCAGTTTCCGCCGGACTCGCAGCCCGCGACCGCGTCCCAGATCGCTCCGTTGCCCACATCGGGCACCTCGGTGCCGGGCTTGGCGCCCACCCGAACCACCGCGTCACGGGCCGGTGTGATGACGGTGTTGGCGACGGGCAACCGACCGGTTTCGACACCGTTGACCGTGGCCACCGCGAACGTCACATCCTGCTCGCCCGGGGTGCCCGGGTCCTCGACGACGTGCCGGCTCATGTTCATGTCCGGGTCCTCGATACGGCGGTTGTTCGGCGGCAGCGGAGCCCGCTGGGTGACCCGCTCAATGCGGTTGCGGGTGACCTGGATCTGCATGCCGTCGACGATCGGAGCGGCCGCGCCCGGAACCGCCTGGTCGCTGTCGAGCAGCGGAATTCCCGCGGCGCTGAGCAGCCCCGCAACGTTGGGCGCCGCCAGGTGCACCGTGCGCACCGCGCCTCCGTCGTTGATCTGCACCGTCTTCGCGCTCACCACCGGCAGCGCCATCCCGGCCAGCGGAACGCGGCTGCCACGGTTGGCCGCGGCGGGGGCCGTGTCGGTCATGGCGAGCTGGGCCAGCGCCTCGTCCACGGTGGAAGCCGTGGTCCACACCTGCTTGACGCCCTGACCGTCCAGCGAGATCTGCAATGGGCGGCTGCGGCGAAGCACGACGCTCTCGCCGTCGTGGACGGGCACATCACCGGCCGGATACAGGTCGTCACGCTCGGTGACGGCGAACCCGTTCTCCTTGACGACGTCGATCACCCGCGACTTCATGGTCTTCACCCGCATCGCGGTGCCGTCGACGTTCAAGGTGACCGTTTTGGACACCGATATCGCGTAGCCACCGGCGAACGCCAGAACCAACAGCAGCCCGGCAACGACAAGCCGCAACGTGGGCGACGGGTTTTGCTGAAGTTTTGTCAGAACGTTCACGGCGCAACAACCCGGCACTCAGTAAGCAACATCAACCTCAACGACCCATTCAGTTCAAAACGACAAATAAAATGACAAAAGGGCCGTGAAGCCCAACCGTTCGATCACAAGACGGTAACGAACCGGTCAATATACGGCAACTCTGCCGCGGGGGTTGTCGAGAAAATCACACGGCGCGGGGATTAGTCCCCTTCTAGTCCGTACACCCGACGAGCATTGCTCGTGGTGATCCGCGCCAATTCTTCGGCAGAGCCTACCAGCAGCTCAGCGAGTGCCCGCACGGTGTAGGGCAGGCAGTAGGGCTCATTGGCCAATCCCCGGTAGGGATGCGGGGTCAAAAATGGCGCGTCGGTTTCCACCAGCAGCTGCGCCATCGGTATCAGCGGAACGGCTTCCCGCAGGGTGCGAGCGTTACGGAAGCTGGCCGTCCCGGACAGGCTGAGGAACCACCCGGCATCCACGCAGCGGCGGGCCATCGCGCTGTCGGACGAGAAGCAGTGAAAGATCACGGTGTCCGGCGCGCCCTCGGCGGCCAACACGTCGAGCACCTCGGCGTCGGCCTCCCGGTTGTGGATCATCAGTGGCTTGCCGACCCGCTTGGCCAGGTCGATGTGCCAGGCGAACGCCTCGCGCTGCACGGCGGGCTCGGCGCACCCGTCGAGGCGGCCGGGCCAGTACAGATCCATGCCGGTCTCACCGACGGCCACCACCCTCGGATGGGCCACCAATTCCTCGATCTCGGCGCGGGCCACCGCGGTCAGAGCGCCCGCGCGGGTCGGGTGCAGCGCCACCGCCGCGTACACCCGGGAATCCCATTCGGCGGCGCGGGTCACCCAGCGCGCCGAGTCCAGATCGTCGGCGATGGTGACCACCGCACCCACGCCGACGGCCTCGGCGCGATCGAGGATGGCGGTGACGTCGTCGGGCTCGGACGCACCGCACGCATCGAGGTGGGTGTGGGCGTCGATCAACGGCGCCAACGGCTCCGGGGCGGGCGGCGCTTCGCGTTGTCGTCGGTTGGAGCTCACGCGCACACAATAAGGTCACAGAGGTGAAGCTCTCATGATGAAGCCCTACTACGTCACCACCGCGATCACGTACCCGAACGGCGACCCGCACGTCGGGCACGCCTACGAGTACATCGCCACCGACGCGATCGCCCGGTTCAAGCGGCTCGACGGCTTCGACGTCCGCTTTCTGACGGGCACCGACGAACACGGTCTCAAGATGGTCGAGACGGCGGCAGCCGAAGGCATCCCGACCGCCGAGCTGGCGCGGCGCAATTCGGATGTGTTTCAGCGACTGCAGGAGAAGCTGAACATCTCCTTCGACCGGTTCATCCGCACCACCGACGCCGATCATCATGAGGCGTCCAAGGACATCTGGCGGCGGATGCAGACGGCGGGCGATATTTACCTGGACGCCTACGAAGGCTGGTACTCCGTGCGCGACGAGCGGTTCTTCGTCGAATCCGAGACCGCAGTGGTGGACGGGACCCGGATCGCCGTCGAGACGGGCACCCCGGTGACCTGGACCGAAGAGCAGACCTACTTCTTCCGGCTGTCGGCGTATGCCGAGAAGTTGTTGGCGCACTACGACTCTCACCCGGACTTCATCGCTCCCGAGGTGCGGCGCAACGAAGTCGTCAGCTTCGTCTCGGGCGGGCTGCGGGACCTGTCCATCTCGCGTACCTCATTCGACTGGGGCGTTAAGGTGCCCGAGCATCCCGATCACGTCATGTACGTCTGGGTCGACGCGCTGACCAACTACCTGACCGGGGTCGGTTATCCCGACACCGAATCCGAACTATTCCAACGTTATTGGCCGGCCGACTTACATATGATCGGCAAGGACATCATCCGGTTCCACACCGTCTACTGGCCCGCGTTCTTGATGTCGGCCGGAATCGAGCTGCCGCGAAGGGTTTTCGCGCACGGCTTCCTGCTCAACAAGGGCGAGAAGATGAGCAAGTCGATCGGCAACATCGTCGACCCGGTCACCCTGATTGACACATTCGGCGTCGATCAGGTGCGCTACTTCCTGCTGCGCGAGGTGCCGTTCGGCCAGGACGGCAGCTACAGCGAGGACGCCATCGTCGCCCGGATCAACTCCGATCTGGCCAACGAACTCGGCAACCTCGCGCAGCGATCGCTGTCGATGGTGGCCAAGAACCTGGGCGCGGTGGTACCCGAACCCGGTGAGCTCACCGCCGCCGATGCCGAGCTGCTCGCGACCGCGGACGGCTTGCTGGAACGGGTCCGCGCCAATTTCGACGCGCAAGCGATGCATCTTGCCCTCGAGGCGATCTGGCTGATGCTCGGCGATGCCAACAAATACTTCTCCGCCGAGCAGCCGTGGGTGCTGCGGAAGAGCGAAGCCGAGGCGGATCAGGTGCGGTTTCGTACCGTCCTCTACATCACCTGTGAGGTTGTCCGGATCGCGGCACTGCTGGCGCAGCCCGTCATGCCCGACTCGGCCGGCAAGCTGCTGGACTTGCTGGGCCAAGCCGAAGACCAGCGGGCGTTCGCGGCCGCCGGCGTGCGGTTGGTTCCGGGCACTGCACTGCCGGCACCCACGGGTGTGTTCCCCCGCTACCAGCCGGCGGACAGTCAATAGGAGTGAGCGCGCGCACGCGGCGACCTGCGAACGAGCCGTCCGCACGGCGGAACTAGCGTTTATGACCATCGGTCATGAGGACCCCCATCCAAAAAACGTCCGGGGCACCCTCTGCGATGAGCCATAATCGGCTCGTGGAACGACGACGAAACCGGGAACACAGCCAATCGCCGATGACCGCACTCAAGCAGTTACCGGCGCTGGTCGTGCTGGAGCGGATTCCCGTTCCCGTCCTCGCGATCGGACAGGACGGCAGCATCTTGTTCACCAACACCGCCTTTGCCCAGATGGTGGGCTTCGAGCCGGACGAGGTCCTCACCCTGAAGTTCCACGAGCTCTTCCATGACGCCCCCGCCTCGGAATCGCTGCTCTCGGTCGTCCATGCGCTGGCCAACATGGTCGTCCGGTTGACCCACAAGGACGGTTCCGTCGTGCGCGCGCTGATGAGCAGGTCGGCGGTGCTGCGGGCGGACGACCAATTCGCCCTGGCGGCGTTCCAGGATCTGACCGAGCAGCTCTGGGAAGAGGAGCGCTAGCGTCGGTTGGCTTCGGTCGCCGATGAATCGACTGTTGGCGCCGCCACGGGGATCTGCGCCTGGCGCAGCGATTCGCGGGCCAGGAATTGGCGGAAATACGGGAGCGACGCCTCCGAAGCGATGCCGCCGAGCAGAAGCTCCCACATGCGGCCGGTTCGCCCGATGAGCTCCTCGCTGACCTTGTCCCCTGGGTCCCCTCCCAGGCCCTTGGCGGCGATGGCAGTCGACAGCAAGCGCGTTCCGAACATGGCGCCGATCACCGATTCACTCACCACCGCCGGATCGAGGTCTTCGCGCAGGTCACCTTCGACCGCCGCGCGCCGGGCCTCGGCGGTCATCAGCTCCACCAGGCGCGCGCAGAAATCGGCGGCCGCTTTGTTGAATCCGCTGAGCGCGGCGGTAAGTTGCTCAGCCGCGCGGACCATTTTGTCCGAGTTGAGCACGGTGGCGATCGCGAACGTACCGTGGATCATGTTTTCCAGGGCCGGCGAAGACGATCCGCACACGTTGCCAAACGCGACGACGAGCGTCTCGGAGCCTTCTTCGATGATGGCCGACGCCAGCGAGTCCTTGGAATCGAAGTGGTGGTACAGGGCTCCCTTGGTCATCCCCGTCCGCTCGATGATGGTGCCCCACCCGGCGGCCGCGTAACCAACCTCACCGAACACGTCAATGGCGGCATCGATGATCTTTCGCCGCGTGACTTCAGACCGAACCTGGCGCGCCATAGCTCGCTTACCTCCGAGATCTCGGCGTCTCATACCTTTCGGCCAGAACGTTCAGACTAACAGCCGCCTAGTCCCGCGCGAGGGCGATCGGGCCGCACGTTTTCGTCAAATGGAATCAGTGCCGGTCACGCCCGCGCGAACCGCGAGCGCGGCGCGCCGCCTGACGAACTGACGGAAGTATTCCATCCGGTCCGGCTGCAAGATCGCGCGCAGCAGCAGCGCCCAGCTCTTCTCGAGGTCGAGCAGGAACCGCTCCGGATCGTCCAGATTGCTGGTCTGTCGCAGGCCCATCTGGATCGACACGATCAACCGCCCCACGTCCTGCGGATCGCACTGTGGATCGATGTCGCCCTCGGCGATGGCCTGCTCGGCCACCCCGGCCAGGGCTTCGATCCATTCGCCTAATAGCCGCTCCTGCAGCCCTTCTGACCAGCCAACCGATTCGAGAAGGTTCAAGCCGGCCCTGACCCCGTCCCTCTTGGTGTCCTCGACGGCGATCAGGTAGGTGAAGTCGATCAGCGTTTCCAGGCCGGAAAGTTTGCGGGCCAGCAACTCTTGCACCGCGACCATGCCCGAGGCGGATTGCCTTTCGATGATCGCCACCGCCAGCGCGTGCTTCGAACGGAAGTGGAAATACATCGCGCCTTTGGTCAATTCGGCCTCGGCGAGGATGTCATCGAGGCCGACGTCGTGGTAAGCGCGTCGAGCGAACTGATGTGAAGCGGCCCGCAGAATGTGTCGCCGCGTCGTGTCGGCCCGTCCGTCGGGCGTGTGAACAGTCATCGGGGCGAGGGACTCAGCTTCCGGGCGTGAATTGTGATCGCGTCGGGGCCAGCACTGTGGTGCGGATCGATTGCCTCCACGTTCACCAGGCCTTCCTCGAACAGCGCGGCACGCTTTGGGCAAGAGCGAGCGATTCACCGGTGCGTCGTAAGTCACACTCAGTGTTTGCGGCCGCATCTGAGGTTAGCAGCCCGCCGCCGACCTGCGCGGTTTCGACCGCGAAGCAACGCAATGTTACGGAAGTCCAATACTTTAGTCGGCTTTAACCGGATAAATCATTGTAAAAGTACCGATCTTGCCAGGCTGTGTAGTGGCTGGTTTGTTCCGATGCCAACCCGCCGGTCCCGCCGATCTTGCGCGTTAGGAGAGCACATGTTGTTCCTGACTACCCGACCGGCGGCGCTGAATTCAGCGGCCGGTGCGTTACACGGCATCGGCTCCGTCGTCAGTGGCGCAAATGCAGCCTCCGCGGCCTCCACCACAGGGGGTGATTCACGCGGCCGACCCAGTGTCCGCGCTGGTGGCGGCGCAGTTCGCGGCACACGCGGAGACCTATCAGGCGACCAGTACACAGGCCGCCGCGATTCACCAGCAGCTGGTGAACGCGTTGGCGGTCAGCTCCGAGTCCTACGCCTCGACGGAGGCCGCCACCCACCTGAGCTGCAAGGGGGCGAAGACAAATGGATTTGGGGGCTTTACCACCGGAGATCCACTCCGCACGGATGTATTCAGGTCCCGGCTCCGGGCCGATGCCGGCCGCGGCGGCGGCCTGGGATGAATTGGCCGCCGAACTGCACTCGGCGGCGGGTTCATACCAATCGGTGGTTTCGGGGTTGACGACGGGCCTTTTGCGGGGCCCATCGTCGGTGTCCATGGCCTCGGCGGTCGCTCCGTATGTCGCGTGGACCGCCGGCGCCGGCCCCCAGGCCGATGAAGCGGCCGCCCAGGCCAGAGCCGCCGCGGGGGCCTATGAAGCCGCCTTCGCGATGACCGTGCCGCCACCGGTGGCCACCGAAAACCGAGTCCGGCTCGTGACGCTGATAGCGACCGACTTCCTCGGCCAGAACTCGCCGGCCATCGCGGCCACCGAAGCCGAATACGTCGAGATGTGGGCCCAGGGTGCGGCGGCCATGTACCGGTACGCCGCGAGTTCGGCGCGGGGCTTCGGTACTGAAGGTATTCACGCCCGCCCCGCAGGTCACCGACGCCGCTGGGGTAGCCACGCAGGCCTCTACGGTATCGAAAGTGAGCAGTTTCGTACTAGAAGTACGCGCACTTCGGGAAACGATGGTATCCGGTTTGTCAATTTCGAAGGCGGATCAGTTCGCTCAGTTGGCTCAGTCGAGGGGTGGGGAGTCATGAAGGTCGTACTTTTCTGCGGCGGCTAAGGGATGCGGATGCGCAGCGCCGATGGCGACCTCGTCCCCAAGCCGCTGCAAATGGTCGGGCCGCGGCCGCTGCTGTGGCACGTGATGCGCTACCACGCGCACTACGGGCACAAGGAGTTCATCCTGTGCCTGGGCTACGGCCCAGACCATGATCAAGAATTTCTTCCTCAGCTACCGCGAAAGGGAGTCCAACGACTTCGTCATGCGCGCGGGGCAGGTCGAGCTGCTCGATCGGACATGTCGGACTGGACCATCACGTTCGTCGACACCGGGCTCGAGTCGCCGATCGGCGAACGACTGCGGCGGGTTCGCAAATACCTGGGCGGCCACCCGTACTTCCTCGCTAACTACGCCGATGTGCTCACCGACGCCCCCGCCTGGACAGCATGATCGCCCGGGTCACCGCCAGCGATGCGGCGGCGTCCCATCGCCAAGTTCCGGATGTCGGCAGCATCGGGGAGGCGGTGAGCGACGGGATCAACGGCCTGCTGGTGCGGCCGGCCGCACCCAGCCAACTCACGCAGGCATTGACGGCGCTGGTGACCGACGAGGCCTTGCGGGCCCGGCTGGGCGCGGCCGCGCGAAACCGCGCCACCGACTTCGGTCTGCAGCATTGGTACCAGTGGCTCAGCCGACTGTGGATCGACTTGTCACTGCCCGTTACCTGACACCTGCTGGCCGCGCGGTATGTCAAGCGTCGCAATCGGATAACCACCCGAGCCGTCACGGCCGTCGCGCGCCAGCTGCATGGGCGGATAGTTCACCACGTGTGCGGCGCCCGGCTTGTGCTGTTGCCAGTCCACGGCGGCCCGCAGCGTGTAGTGCCCGGCGGCCAGGCCCGCCAGGTCGATGTGCACCGTTTCCGACGTTGACTCCGGGACCGCTTCCTCGCGTGCGCTGGAGCCGGATTCGTCGTGGACCAGCTTCTTGAGGTTGACCGTCGCGGGCAGCGTCCGCACCACCGTCCCCGAGAAATCGACCAACCGATACCCGGGCACCCAATTCTCGGTGGCGGCCGCCGAGCCGTAGTTGGTCCACACGACTGCGATGGTCGCCACCTTGTCCTGGAGGGATTGCGATCCCGGCCGCGCTTCGACCGAGTACCGGTAGCCGGCCGATGCGTTGGCCTGTGCCCACAGCAGGTACAACTGCGGATCCATCGCCGAGCTCGAATTGCGGTCCGGGAAGTTGATACTCGAGGTCATCGACACCTGATACCGGATGACGTCGTGCAGGCCCTTCTCGTAATACGACTGCGGATCGGTTCCGTTCGGCAGCCCGCACCACTCGGTGATCACCAGCGCCGAGGCCAGCCGCTGTTTGACCGCGCTGACGACCGCGTCGTTGGACTGTACGTACTGAGATCCGCTGGACTCGGCCCACGCCGGTAGCGGCACCTGCACACCGAGGCAATCGGAGCGGATCCCCACCGGGGCCACCAGTTTTTTGGTCACGTCGTCGGCGAGCAGTTCGCGCGTGATCTCCGGGTTGTCCGGATTGACCACCAATTGCGTATGCGGGAAGGCGTTGACGTTAGCCGAGACCAGCTGCTGAATCGACGACTTGGTGATGCTCTGATCCCGGAACTGGCTGTAATACCCGAGCACCCTGACGCTTTCGTCGGGAGCGGCGCCCGGTGCGCCCAGGGTGTCACGCAGGTAGGCGATGTGGTTCTCGCTGAAATCCCCGTAGCCGGAGAACTCGAACACGCTGAGCCGCTCGTCGCCGTCATAGCGGCGGCCCAGCGCGGCGAGCAGGTCCGCGAAGCGACTCAGGTAGGTGGCGTCGTTCCAGTTCGGTACCACCTGCGTCACCCCGGGTGTGGGCCCGTTGGGCGGCGTGGGGTAATTGGTGCTGGCGCCCGGGACGGCGCGCACCCAGTCCGGAATCTCGATGTTGGTGTTGTCCTGATACGAGCTGTTGCAGCAGGAGTTGTAGCTCAACACGCGCAGCGTCAGCCGCATGTTGCGGGCGGCCAACTTGTTCAGCGTGTCGTCGATCACGCTGAAGTCGTATTTGCGATCGTCGGGAGCATCGGGAGGCAGCGTGCGCGGATCGATGGGTTGCAACTGCCGCCAGGTGACCCGCAGGCTGGCGTCGCTCGACGCGGGCCACGCCGGATAACGCTGCTGCGCGTTATTCGCCTGCGGGAAAAGCGGTTCCAGGAGGTCTTCGTACTGGCCGCGCAACGGGTTGGAGATCTCCTGCACCGACGGCGGTATGGCCGGACTGACCATCGCGCTCAGCGGTCCCGGGTTGCTCTTGCTGCCGCATCCGTTCAACGCCAGCGCCGCGCACGCGACAAGAACCATCGCTTTCCGTTTCAGCATCGGAACCATCGGATGTCAGATGGCACCCAGCGACAGCGCCTCGCGGTCGGCGAGAAACGGCATCGGCATCCATCGCGCCGCCAGCAACGCCTCCATGGCGTTGCCCGGCACGGGCCGCGACAACAAGAATCCCTGCGCGCGGTGACAGCCGTGTTGCATCAACGTCAGTGCGGCTGCGGGGGTTTCGACGCCCTCGGCGACCAGCTGCAGGCCGAACGCCTCCGCCAGCCCGATGATGGCACGAACGATGGCCAGGTCACCGGCGTTGGTCCCCAGGTCGCGCACGAAGCCGGTGTCGATCTTGAGCATGTCGACGGGCAGGGACTTCAGATGCGACAGCACCGCATAGCCGGTGCCGAAGTCGTCGATGGCGATCTGGACCCCGACCTCCTTGAGCTCCGAGAGGGTCTTGCGGGTGGCTTCGATGTCGTGCACCACGGCGCGCTCGGTGATCTCCAGGCATACCGATCCCCCGTCGATGCCGAACTCGTCGATGGTGTCGGCGACGCTGCGAACGAAGCCGCGGGTGATCAGTTGCACGGGCGACACATTGATGCGCAGCACGGCGCTATGGCCCACCCCGTTGGCTCGCCATCGACTGAATTCGGCGCAGGCGCTGCGCATCACCCAACGGCCCAATTCCCCTGCAAGGTTGGTGGATTCGGCTACCCCGATGAAGGAATCCGGGAGCAGCAGCCCCCAGATCGGGTGCCGCCAGCGCACCAGCGCTTCGGCCGCCACGATGGCGCCGGTCCACAAGTCGACCTCGGGCAGGTAGTGCAGCAGCAGCGCTTCGCTGTCGATGTCGCCCTGCAGATGTAGCTCAATGTCGTTGCGGAATGCGCTTTTCAGCGACATGTCGTCGGTGGACAACGCGACCTGGTTGCCGCCCCCGCGCTTGGCAGTCAGAACGGCCTCGTCGGCACGGCGCAGCAGATCGGTGCTGTTGTCCCGCCCCGGAGTTCCCACCGCGACGCCGATGCTGACGGTGCGGGTGATCATGTGGCCGCCGATCGCCAGGCGCTCGCGCAGCATCGTCCCGAGCCGGCGAGCGAACGACTCCGCGGCCGTCGTCGACATCGACTGGTCCGGAATGACGACGAACTCGTCACCGCCCAGCCGAGCGATCATGCTCTGGCTTCCGGCGCACACCCGAATGCGTTGCGCGAAGACCCTGATGAACCAGTCGCCCGCGGTATGGCCGAGATAATCGTTGATCGGCTTGAGCCGATCCAAGTCGAGGTAGAGGACCGCGACGGGTCCGACGCTGCCGGCGGCGAGGCGTTCGGAGAGGTAGGCCACCAGCGCCCGGCGGTTGTACAGCCCGGTCAGGTCGTCGTGCTCGGCGAGATAGCGCAGTTTCTCCTCGGCCGCGATCCGCGCCTGAAGCTGCGCGAACAGGGCCGCGACGGCCTCGAGCGTGTTGATCTCGTCTTGCTTCCATTTCCGGGCGCCGAACTTGACGAAGCCAAGCACTCCGGTGGTGATCTCACCCGACACCAGCGGCGCGGCGGCCACCGACGGCGAAGTGGGTGTATTGGCTCGGCTGAGCCAGCGCGGCAGGGTATGCCCATTCTGATCCGGCCGGATCACCACCGGTTTCCTGCCGTGTTCGCACTGCGCGAGCACCGGGTCGGCGCTGGTGAAGTGGACGACGGCCAGGGGGTCGGGGTCGGGCACGTCGGTCCGCGGCGGCCATTCGGCGACCAAAACCGAGGCCCGCACGTCGTGGTCGTGGTGGCGCAGGAAACTGGCGTCCACATCGAACTGCTCGACGAGCTGCGCAAGGACTTCTTCACTCACCCGCGTCGCGGTGGATGCCGTGGCCACCATCAGTCGGGTGGCGACTGAGGTGACCACGAGGTCCAGGCTGCGTGGCAAGGTGTCCTCCGGTGCGGCGAACGTGTCCGATCTGGGTGCGCTGCGTGTTCCAATGCCCTGCGATGCACATTGGCGGCCCCATTTTCGTGGTGCTTCTTGCGGGCCGGGGCAGGTCACGGAATTTCGGTCAGAGCTAGAAGCGTAACACGCACAATCCCAGCTCAGCGTGCTTGGATCGACGTCGGCGGGGGCCTTGAGACGCGTGGTCATCGGCGGATTTTCCGGGCCGCGACATACCTCGACTAGGTGCCGAGCAACCCGAGAGACCACCGCTGATGCCCGTCGCACGCTCGGCCAGACGCTGGCTCGCGCCGGTGGCCAGGACCGTCGCACCGCGCCGCTTCTGGGGACGCAAATATGGCATCCTGCAGCGCCTCGGCGAGTCCCGCCCGGATATCCAGCTGGTTGCATCGCTGTGCGATCCCGACCGCGTCTCGCTGGACATCGGGGCCTCCATCGGCGGGGTGGTGGAATCCGACCCGGGCCCGAGCACCAGAACCCGGCCAACATCGGCGACCGGCAGGACGACTGGCAGACCCACGGCGTCCACGTCAACAACTTCGTGTTCTTGCCCGACGGGCAGTGAGACAGCTCACAATTACGAGCCGCACTGTCACACCCGGGGAGCCTGCGGTGTCTTGAAGGGCACACGCCCAGAAGAGGAGACACCCATGACAGAGGCAACTGACCAAAACACTCGTGTCGTCGTCGTCGGCGGCGGATACGCCGGAACACTGGCCGCCAATCACCTGCGCATGCGTCCCGACCTGAACATCACGGACATCACCCTGGTGAATCCACGGCCGGTGTTCGTCGAGCGCATCCGGCTGCACCAGCTGGTCGCCGACAGCGGCACCGCCACCGTCGATTACGACACGCTGCTCGGTGACGGCATCCGGCTGGTCGTCGACGGCGCAGACCGCATCGACACCGCGGAACGGCAGGTGCTGCTGACGTCGGGCGCCGCGCTGGACTACGACTACCTCATCTACGCCGTCGGCAGCACCGGAGCTGTGCCCACGGTGCGCGGCGCGGCCGAATTCGCTTATTCCATAGCCGATCTGGAAAGCGCGCAACGACTGCGCCATGCCCTCCTCGACCTACCCTCGGGCGCTCCCGTCGCGGTGGTGGGCGGCGGTTTGACCGGCATCGAAGCGGCTGCCGAGCTGGCACAGCAGGGACGCCCGGTGACCCTGGTGTGCGGCGGCATCCTGGGCCCGTCGTTGAGCAAACGCGGCCGGCGTTCCGTCGGCAGACGTCTACTCAGGCTGGGTGTGGCCGTGCTGGAATCCATTGCGGTCAGCGAGGTCCGATGGGATTCGGTGGTGCTCAGCGACGGCGCCGTGCTGCCCAGCGCGGCCACCGTATGGACCGCCGGATTCGGAGTACCGGAACTGGCCGCCCGCAGCGGACTTCGCACCGATGCGCTGGGACGGCTGCTCACCGACGAAACGCTGACCAGCATCGACGACGAACGCATCGTGGCCGCGGGCGACGCCGCCGCCCCTTCGGGCCACCCGCTGCGGATGAGTTGTCAGGCCGCCATCCCGTTGGGGGCCCAAGCCGCCAACACCGTGCTCAGCCGCATCGCCGGAGAGACACCGGCGACGGTGAGCCAGGCGTTCGTGGGTCAGTGCATCAGCCTGGGCCGCGCACACGGGACTATCCAGTTGGCGCGCACCGACGACACCCCGGTGAACATCATCGTGGGCGGTCGCAGCGCCGCGCGGATCAAGGAAGCCATCTGCAAGGGCACGGTGTGGGCCATTCGGCGCGAAGCCGCCAAGCCCGGCTCGTACTACTGGCTCAAGGGCGGCAAGCGCTCCGCGCAGTTGGTGGCCGAGCAAAAGGTCGCACTCGGATGATGGCTCAGGCAGGCGAGCACGCCGAACGGTTCACGCTGTTGCGCCCTCTGCTGTTCACCATCGCCTACGAAATCCTGGGTTCGGCGACCGAGGCCGACGACGTGCTGCAGGACAGCTACCTGCGGTGGGCGGAGGTCGACCTGGCGGACGTGCGCGACACCAAGTCCTATCTGGCCCGGCTGGTTACTCGCCAGTCGCTCAACGCGCTGCGGGCCGACGCGCGTCGTCGTGAGGACTACGTGGGGCCCTGGCTGCCCGAGCCGCTGCTGCTCGACGACCAGGACCCGTCGGCCGATGTCGTTCTGGCGGAATCGGTTTCGATGGCCATGCTGGTTCTGCTGGAAACGCTGAGCCCGGACGAACGAGCGGTGTTCGTGCTGCGCGAGGTGTTCGGTTTCGACCACGACGAGATCGCCGACGCGGTGGGCAAACCGGCGGCCACGGTGCGCCAGATCGCCCACCGGGCACGCGAACACGTGCGGGCGCGAAGGAAGCGCTTCGACGTGGTGGACCCGCAACGCAACGCCGAGATCACCGCCCAGTTCCTCGCCACCGCGGTCAGCGGCGACGTGGAAGCCCTGATGGCGATGCTGGCCCCGGATGCCACCTGGACGGCCGACAGCGGCGGCAAGGTCAGTGCCGCCCGTCGGCCGGTCGTCGGCGCCGACCGGGTGGCCCGGGCCATCGCCGGGCTGATGAGCAGAGGTGGCGCGGGCATGCGGGTGGAGATGGTCACCTGCAACAGCGCTCCGGCGGTGTTGTTCTACCTGGGCGACACCCTCGAGGGGGTCATCACGGTCGAGATCATCGACGACAAGATCACCAACTTCTACGTGATGCGCAACCCGGAAAAGCTCACCACGCTGGCCGTGCCGCGGGAGATCAGCCGCGACTAGCGGGCGAAGGTTCTGTCAAGCTAGGGCGATGCGAATCGATCGACTCGGCGATCTTGGTGGCGCGCCCGGCGTGCTGCGCGCCGTCGGTCACGCCACCAGCAGGCTCGCTTTGCCGCCGCCGGCCGCGCTGACAGGCGAGTGGTTCGACGCGCTCGCGGTGATCGCGCCCAGCGTGCCGGTGCAACCGGTGCCGGTAGGCGACGCATTTCGGGTCCGCCCGGGCCCGGTTCGCGCCGAAACCGGGGGAACGGTGGGTGGCGGCTGGTTCGGCTACCTGTCCTACCCGGATCCCGCGGCCGACGGGCGACCCGCCCGCATCCCCGAGGCCGCCGGCGGCTGGAGCGACTGCGTGCTGCGCCGCGACCGCGACGCGCAGTGGTGGTACGAGAGCTTGTCCGGGGCGCCGATGCCGGACTGGCTGGCCGAAACGCTGGCGGCGCCAACCCGGGTGCCGGCGCGGGATTGCTGGATCGACTGGGACGCCCCCGACCGGGACGCCCATCGCGACGGCGTCCTTGCCTGCCTGGAGGCGATCCGCGCCGGCGAGATCTACCAGGCGTGCGTGTGCACGCAGTTCACCGGCACGGTCAGCGGGGCCCCGCTGGACTTCTTCATCGCCGGGATGGCACGCACGTCTCCGGCGCGTGCGGCCTACCTCGCCGGCGATTGGGGTGCGGTGGCATCGCTATCCCCGGAGCTCTTCCTGCGCCGCCGCGGGAACGTGGTGACGTCGAGCCCGATCAAAGGCACCCTGCCGCTGGACGCCTGGCCGTCGGCGCTGCGGGCTTCGGCCAAAGACGTGGCAGAGAACATCATGATCGTCGATCTGGTCCGCAATGACCTTGGCCGGGTGGCGATTACCGGCACCGTCACCGTGCCGGAGCTGTTGGTCGTACGCCGCGCGCCGGGCGTGTGGCATCTGGTCTCGACGGTGTCGGCGCAGGTTCGCACCGAGCTGCCCACGTCGTCGCTGCTGGACGTCGCCTTCCCGCCGGCCTCGGTCACCGGAACGCCTAAACTCCGTGCCCGCCAACTGCTTTCGCAATGGGAGCAGCATCGCCGCGGGATATACTGTGGCACAATCGGGTTGGCGTCCCCCCTCGCCGGATGCGAGTTCAACGTCGCGATCCGGACCGTCGAGTTCGATACCCTCGGCAACGCCGTGCTGGGGGTCGGCGGCGGAATCACTGCCGACTCCAATCCCAACGCCGAATGGCAGGAATGCCTGTACAAAGCGGCGCCCATCGTCGGTCTGCCGTCCGCAGCGGCCGCGGCGTCAGTCGGTTAACCAGCGGATTTTCCGAAAACGCCCATGTCGAGGGCGCAATTTGCTTAGGCTTTAGAACAAACTGCAACTTGATTGCGAGGGGATCTGTAATGAGAGTCGCTGTCCTGGGCGCGGCCGGGGCCACTTTGTTGGGTGCGACGCTGGCGATTGCGCCACTGGATGCACCCGGCGTAACGGTGCCCACGCCGGGTGTCTGCAGCAACGGCGCCAGCGGATCATGCGAGCGACTGGCTTCGGTCCTGGCGCCACAGGCCGGAACACCGGCGGCACCAGCGCTCGCCGCACCGCCGGCACCTGCGCCAGCGGCGTACGCCCCGCCGCCACCAAATCCGGCGGGCGCCCCGGTAATCGCGCCAGGACTGACCACCTCGCCGGCTGTGCCATCGGCCGCGGTCCCCACGTTGGGCGTGCCAGGAGTCCCCGGCCAGACCGCCGTTCCGGGCCTCGGCCTGCCGGGCGTGCCGGGCATTCCTGGCCTGCCCAACGACATCAACGGTTACGACCTACCCGGCCTGATGAACCAGGCCTACGCGCTGGTGAACGGCGTGGTCGGCGCAGACGTCGCCGCAAGTACGATCGGCCCGATCACCAGTGGGGTCCTCGGCGCGGCGGGCATCGTCGCCGGCCTAGGCGGGACCGGCATCAACGCGCTGATAACGCTGGCCTATTTGAATAGGCTCAACGGCGGCAGCACAATCGGCAGCACCACGGAAGCCACCAAACTGGTCTCGATGCTGGCACCCACCGTCGCTACGGTGGTCAATACGGCGCAAGGGCAACTCCCGGCGGCCAGCGTCCAGGCACTCACAGCTAATCTCCGCGCCGTCCCGCCGCCGAATTTCGCCGCGCTGCCGAGCCCCGCCGCGGTTGTGGAAGGCCTCAAGAGCCTGCCCCCACCGCAGCTGCCGCCATTGCCGCCACCGCCCCCGCCTCCCCCGATGGTGTGTGGGCCGTGGATCGGCTTCTTCCGACCCTGCATCTAGCCGGCCGCTAGCCCGCAGCAACATCCGCTCAGCGGCGTGACCGCAGCACCTCGTCGTACAGCTGGCTGGAACGGACCTCCGGATGCGCGGCGGCCACCTGGTTACAGGCGGCCTTGACGCGCATGCCCGCAGCGACGAGCTCCTGCACCTGAGCCACCAGCGAGATCGGGTCGGCGCTGGGCGTCGCGCCGGCCAGCACGACGGTGATCTCGCCGAGCACACCGTCGGCCGCCCAGGTCGCCAGCTCGGCGAGCGATCCGCGCACCACTTCCTCGTGCACCTTGGTCAGCTCCCGGCAGACCACCGCGGAGCGGGCACCGCCGAGTTGCTCGGCGGCCTCGCGCAGGCACGCCGGCAACCGGCGCGGTGACTCGAAGAAGACACACGTGCGCCGCTCGTCGGCCAGCGAGGCCAGCCAGGTCCGGCGCGCCGAGCTCTTGCGTGGCGCGAAACCCTCGAAGCAGAACTTGTCCGCCGGCAGCCCCGAGACGGCCAGCGCGGTGATGACCGCCGACGGCCCCGGTAGGCACCGCACCGGAAGGCCGGCATCGACGCAGGCCGCCACCAACCGGTAGCCGGGGTCGCTGACGACCGGCATTCCGGCGTCGCTGACCACCAGCACCGTCGCGCCGGCCCGAATCGCGTCGACCAGGCCAGGCACCCGCGCGGCCTCGACAGAATCGAACATGCTGACCACCCGGCCGGTGATCGCCACGTCGAGCGCTTTGGCCAGGTTCCGGACGCGTCGGGTGTCCTCGGCGGCCACCACGTCCGCCGAACCCAGCGCCGTGATCAGCCGGGACGACGCATCCGACGGCTGGCCCAGGGGCGTCGCAGCGAGCAGCAGCCGACCACCCTTATCTGCGCCGCTCCTCCTCATCGCTTCGCTCTGCATCGTCGTCGGCGCGCGCTCATGACGGACAGCCTACGATCGACCTGATGAGTGCCCCGCCCCGCGAATCCGCCGTTGCTGAACGCGTGGTGCCCGTCGTGAGCCCGGGGCCGCGGGTCCCGATCGCCGATTTCGGGCCGGCGGACACCGCGCGCGGCTGGATCGTGACCGGCGTGATCACGCTGCTCGCCGCGGTGACCCGCTTTTTGAACCTCGGCTCGCCGACAGATGCGGGCACGCCGATCTTCGACGAGAAGCACTACGCACCGCAGGCCTGGCAGGTGCTGCACAACCACGGCGTGGAAGACAATCCCGGGTTCGGCCTGGTGGTGCATCCGCCGGTCGGCAAGCAGCTGATCGCGATCGGCGAGGCCATCTTCGGCTACAACGGCATCGGCTGGCGGTTCACCGGCGCGCTGCTCGGCGTGATCATGGTGGCGCTGGTGGTGCGGACCGTGCGGCGCATCAGCCGCTCGACACTGGTCGGCGCGATCGCCGGGCTGCTGCTCATCTGCGACGGCGTCAGCTTTGTCGCCGCGCGCACCGCACTGCTGGACGGCTTCCTCACCTTTTTCGTGGTCGCGGCGTTCGGCGCGCTCATCGTCGACCGCGATCAGGTGCGCGAACGGATGCACGTCGCGCTGCTGGAGGGCCGAACCGCCGACACCGACTGGGGCCCGCGGCTCGGTGTGCGCTGGTGGCGCTTCGGCGCGGGTGTGCTGCTCGGATTGGCTTGCGCGACAAAGTGGTCCGGCCTGTACTTCGTGCTGTTTTTCGGTGCGATGTCGTTGGCGTTCGACGCGGCTGCGCGCCGCCAGTACCAGGTGACCCGGCCCTGGCTGGGGGCCGTGCGACGCGACCTGTTCCCCACCGGATACGCGTTGGCGTTCATCCCGGTCGCGGTCTACCTGGCCAGCTACGCGCCGTGGTTCGCGTCCGAGACCGCGATCGACCGGCACGAAGTGGGCCAGACCATCGGTCCGCATTCGGATTTCCCACTGCCCGACGCGGTGCGCTCGCTGTGGCACTACAGCTCCAAGGCGTTCCAGTTCCACGCCGGACTGACGAATTCGGCGGGTAACTACCACCCGTGGGAATCAAAGCCGTGGAGCTGGCCGATGTCGCTGCGGCCGGTGCTCTATGCCATCGATCAGCAGAACGTGTCCGGGTGCGGCGGCCAATCCTGCGTCAAGGCGGAGATGATGGTCGGCACGCCCGCCATGTGGTGGCTGGCGGGGCCGGTCTTGCTGTATGCGTTGTGGCGCACGGCCGTTCGGCGGGATTGGCGCTACGCGGCCGTTCTGGTCGGTTACTGCGCCGGATGGTTGCCGTGGTTCGCCGACATCGACCGGCAGATGTACTTCTTCTACGCGGCGACGATGGGCCCGTTCCTGGTGATGGCCATCGCGCTGATCCTCGGCGACATCCTGTATCCCCAACGCCGCGCGGCCCCACGCCAGAACCCGGAACGACGCACCCTGGGGCTTCTCGTCGCGGCGTGCTACGTGGCTTTGGTGGTGACGAACTTCGCCTGGCTGTTCCCCGTGCTCACCGGCCTGCCGATCTCGCAACAGACCTGGAATATGGAGATCTGGCTGCCCAGCTGGCGCTAGTTCCCTGCGCGAGCAGTCCCCCGCAGGCGGGAGGTGCCCCCAGCGCAAGTGCGCGACACGCCGAGCGCTTGGGCGCTTTTGCGTCTGCTCGCGGTACTAAAGCGGGTCGCGGGCGGCGGGGCAGGACATGCACCGGGGACCGCCGCGGCCGGTGCCCAACTCGGAGCCCGCGATGGTCAGCACCTCGATGCCGGCGTCCTGCAGGCGGGCGTTGGTCTGCACGTTGCGCTCATAGGCGACGACGACACCGGGCGCCAACGCCAGCGTGTTGTTGCCGTCGTCCCACTGTTCGCGTTCGGCGACGACGGGGTCCAGTCCGGTGTCGATGACGCGCAGCTTGTCGATGCCGATCGCGTTGGCGGCCGCCTCGAGGAACGGGGCCGCGTCGCTGATGGTGACACCATCGGGCGTGCGCTGGATGGTGAACGCGGAAAGGGTGTCCACGATGTTGGCGTACATCACTACGGTGTCGGTGTCGACCATCGTGCACACCGTGTCCAGATGCATCTGCGCGCGCCGCTGCGCGATCGGCACGGCGAGCACCGTATTGGCCAGGTCATCGTCAAACAGGCTGCGCGCCAACGCTTCCGCGCCGGCCGGAGTGGTTCGCTCCCCCACCCCGACCGCGACCACACCCGGCGCGAGCAGCAGCACGTCGCCGCCCTCGACGGGAGCGCTTCGCGATTCGTAGGCCTTACGCACGCCGGTGAAGCGCGGGTGATGGGCATAGATCAGGTCGGTCAGGGATGTCTCGCGCACCCGCGCCCGCAGCGCCAGCGACGGGATCACCACCCGCGGCCCGACCCAGATCGAGGAATCGCGGGTGAAAACCAGATTGGGCAACGGGTCGATGACAAAGTCCGCGCCGTGGTGCATGCGAAGCACCAGCGACACGTCGGTTCGGGTGTCCGAGGGAAGCTCGTTGAACGTCATACCGGCCATCAACACTCGGGCCAGCGCGGCCGGTTCGAGACCACGCAGGTAGGCCGAAAGCTCTTGCGCCAGTGGGGCTCCGAGCCGGCGTGCATCGACGGCGGCGGCGACCCCGTGCATCCGCGCGGCACCGCTGTCCAGCGCCTCGGTCAACAGTTCGGACAGCAACAGCACTTCCACGCCGCGCGAACGCAGCAGCTCGGCGAATTGATCGTGCTCCTCCTGCGCGCGCGACACCCACGGCAGCCCGTCGAACAGCAGCTGGTCATTGTTGCGCGGGTTAAGTCGCAGCAGCTCGGCGCCGGGACGATGCAGGATGGCGACCCGGAGCGCCCCTACCTCGGAATTCGTGCCCAGCTCAATAACGCCCACAGATAGCACGCTAGCCGCTGCCCGTTTCATCGAACGAATGTGCGATAGACTGGCGCGCGTGGGGACCCGGATCCAGGGGGTGCAGGGCTCGCTGTTCGAGCACAGCGAGCGCCGACAGCTCGGCGACGGGGCCTTCATCGAGATCCGCGCCGGCTGGCTTTCGGACGCCGAGGCTGATGGCGCACTCGACGAGCTACTCTCGACCGTGCCGTGGCGCACCGAACGCCGCCAGATGTATGACCGTGTGGTCGATGTACCACGGCTGGTGAGTTTTCACGACCTGACCGTCGAAGAGCCCCCGCACCCGCTGCTGCCCCGATTGCGCCGCCGGCTCAACGACATCTATGCCGGCGAGCTCGGTGAGCCGTTCACCACCGTCGGCCTGTGTTGCTACCGGGACGGCTCCGACAGCGTCGCCTGGCATGGCGACACGATCGGCCGCAGCAGCTCGGAGGACACCATGGTGGCGATCGTCAGCCTGGGCCACACCCGCACCTTCGCGTTGCGCCGGCGCGGCGGCGGCCCCTCATTGCGACTGCCCTTAGCCCACGGCGATCTGCTGGTGATGGGGGGATCATGCCAACGCACGTGGGAGCACGCGGTTCCCAAGACATCCGCGCCCGCGGGACCGCGGGTGAGCATCCAGTTCCGGCCGCGCGACGTCCGTTAGCTCCAACTAGCTCCGGACCGCGGATACGCCCTTGACGAGTAGGTCGCGGGCGCGCTGCGTGTCCACCTTCGCGATCGGCTGGCCCGGTACGACGAGCGGATTGGCGATCACGATCACCTGGTAGTCGCCGAACTGCGCGGAGTAGTCGTAGAGCTCGCCGGTGTGCGGGCCCCCGTCGTACACCGCCTGCAGCACGCGGTGCAGGCCCTGGGTGTGCGCCCGGTCGACGTGCGGCGCGTCGATCACTTCGATGGCGCCCCGCACCTGTTGTCCGGAGAAGGCCACCCGGGCGCAGTCCTTGCCGGGGTCTTGGATCGGGACTTCTTTGGAGGTTTCCACCGCGATGACGACGTAGCGGACGCCGTTGCCCTCGGCGGACACCGCGGCCATGTTGCCCTGCAGGTCCGGCGGCATGTCCGGCCCGCCCACGACTTTCGCGCAGGCGGCAGGGTCGAACGTCAGCCCCTCGGGCAGCTTGCGGGCCGACAGCAGCTTGGGGTCGATCGCCCTCTCGGTGATGCTGGTGACGTTGAACTCGGCCCCGAAGCTCGACTTGACGCCGGCGACCTTGGCGATGTCGACGTTTGAGGAGGCGGCATTCGGAGCCGGGGAGCATCCGGCGAGCAGGCACACCGATGCGAGCGCGAGCACCACCTTGCACATCGTGGCCAATCTACCCAACGCAGCTGTTCAGCTGCGCAATGTAGACACCGTTTTGACCAACAGATCGGCGGCGAATTGCGCCGGCAGCGCCGGCAGCGCGGAGCCGGGGTCGGTGGTCAAGGTGGTGAACGCGTAGTAGTCGCCCAGGTAGGCGGTGAATGTGTATGCCCGGGAATCGATTTCGGTTCCGGACTCCACGGATGTCCGGATGTCGGCCACCATGCCGAGGGTCTCGGCGCCGTCGATGTGCGGCGCATCGGTGAGCCGCACGTTGACGGAGGTGTGCCCGGCCATCGTCCACTGCCCGCACGCGGCGACGACGTCATGGTCGGGCGCCAGTGGACCGGGCAGGCCAGGCACAAAAACCACCACCGCGTCGACGATGCCGCCCGCACCCGACCCGGATATGCCTTGCGCCGATTGATCGCGTCCGTCGCCGGGGTCGGCGAGTGTCGCGCACTGGGGCGGCTTGGTTGTCACCGGCGCGTCGAGTCGCCAGATCACCCGGGGTGAGGCGGTGTTGGGGATACCGGTGGTCACCTCGTAGCCGGGCGGCAGTTCGCGGGCGACCCGTTTGATGTTGGCGGGGTTGACGGCGGCGTCGCGAGGCGCCTGTGGTTTCGCAGGTAACGACGAGACCGGTGGCGTGGACGGTGAAGAGCACCCGGCTGCGAGCAGGACCACCGGGCCAATCCACTCAATCCACAGCGGCCGCATGCTCGTTCAGCCGACCGCTTCGATCACCTGGCGGGCAACACGTTTGACTTGTTCGGCCATGTCCCGGCCGAAGCTCAGGTCACGCTCGTGGGGGACATCGATGACCGTGGTGATCACCCCGATGTCTTCGCGTTCCCACACCGCGCCGTAGCGGTCCATGATGGCGCGCATCGGCACATTCTCGGAAAGCATTCGCGCGGAAAACCTTTCGACACCGTCGACCCTGGCGGCGATGGACAGCGCGCCGATCAGAAAGCTCCCGATCCCCCGGCCCTGATAGTCGTCGGCGACGGTGAACGCGATCTCGGCGATCGTCGGATCGTCGTGGTCCCGAACAAAGCGCGCGTCGGCCACCGGGTCGCTCTCGTCGGTCATCACCCAGACGAAGTGGTCGACGTAGTCGACCTCGGCCAAGTAGTGCATCAGCGCCGGGGTGGGCGCGCGCGCCGTCATGAACCGTCGATACAGCGTCTCGCTGGAGAATTGGACATGTCCGTGTACGGTCCGCTCTCGGTCGCCGGGCAGGACCGGGCGCAGCAACAGCTGCGTTCCGTCGCGAAGGCGCACCGGGATCGGTGTGATGAACGCGGCCAGCCGCTGGCGCACCAGGCTCAGCAGCCGCGGCATGACCCCGGGAATCTGCACCATCCGGGTGAAGGTGTCATTGTCGCCGATCCATCCCGTGAGCGGTTCGGTGGTGGTCACCGTCGCGATCCGCGGGATCCCGCGCAGCAGGGCGATCTCACCGATGATCTCGCCGGCGTGCGCCTGCCCGATGGCCACCACGCCGTTGCTGTCGAGATGCTGGATCTCGGCAGCGCCCGACGAGATGAGCAGGAACGAAATCGCCCGCTCGCCCTGCTGCATCAGCACCTGGCCGGCGGCGGTCCGCAGCGGCTGCAGGCTCGCCGCCAACGCCATTAAGTCCTGGATCGGGCACCCCGCGAAGATGTCCATCGTCGCGAGTTCTTCCGCGCGGGCGCCGATCAGTTCGGTCATATCCCGATTCACGCTATGACGCGCACATTGCCGCGGCAAGAACACGCAGCTAGCGTCGGTGATTTCAGGAAGCGGCCTGGCAAACACCGAGGAGACGGGACCGCCGGCGTGCCCGCCTCGTACTCCAGGGCCCGGCACGCACTCTTAGCAATTATTCAACGGATTATTCGAATGGCAACAGAATTCACACTGGTTACCTTGCGTCATATGCCCGAGCTGCGACGCTGACGACTGTCATTGACGACCGTCAGTCAATGTGGGTACCGTACGGTGCATGGCGGTCACGGCCGAAGCGCAGCCGGCGGGTGGAGTGCGAGAGATCCGGCGGCTGGAGACGCGGGCACGCCTGTTCGACGCGGCGCTGGCCGAAATCGACCGGTCCGGGCTGGCCGGCGCCGACGTCAGTGCGATTGCGAGCGCCGCGGGCGTGGTGCGGGGCACGTTCTACTTTCACTTCCCGACCAAGGAACACGTGCTGGTTGAACTGGAACGCCGCGAAGAGGTCAAGATCGTCGAGCAACTCCACGCCGCGCAGACCGAGACCGACGATCTGGTGTCGGTGCTGTCGCTGCTGGTGCGGCGGGTGGCTGCCGCCGAGCGTCGATTGGGGCCGGCGGTCTTCCGCGACATGTTGGGGTTGCACTTCTCCTCGACCCGGCCGCCCGAGGACCAATTGACCGAACATCCGCTAGCCGGATTCGTGATCGCCGCGATCACCCGCGTGCAGCAGCAGGGTCGGGTCGAGCCGAAGCAGGACGCGAGCGAACTCGCGATGTTCTTTCTGACCGGACTGTTCGCGTTGCTGACCACCTGCGCCCAAGACGAAGCGCTCGATCGGTATGTCACGACAATTGTGAAGGGGATGGAGACGCGATGAACGGGATCGAAGGCTATCGAGACTTTTTGAAGCGCCGCGACGGGGCGGCCGATCTGCTCAATCGGCGGTTGGCGAATCGCGAGGATTTCTTCACAGGCCTGGAGACCAACCCCGTGCGGTCACACCATCCCGCTGACCGGGCGACGTTTCTGCGGAACCTGCGCCGTCGACGTCCGGAACCGGGCCTGGACCGCAAGATGCTGTTCTTGTTGGCCACCGCCAAGCTGAATCAGGCGGAACGGTTCGGGGTCGGTCTCGGGGAGACCTACGGCATGAACAGCGACGCGGACGTCCCGCCCGAACGGGTGTATCTCGAACTCGAGGAGCACTACCACACCCGGTTGCTGGCCTATGTGCTCGACGTTTTCGACCTGACGTTCCAGGTGGTTCCCCCGCCGTTCGTGATGCGCCAGTTCGTCAAGACCGCGGTGTTCTTCCCGGAGCGGCTGGGGATCCTGTTCGTCGGCGCCTCGGAGATGGCGGGCTGCGCGCTGTTCGACGCGCTGCGTCGGGTGGGCATGGAGTTGTTCGCCGACGAACCCGAAGTCGCCGAGCGGGTCACGCTGCTCTACAGCGAAATCCTCACCGACGAGATCGGCCACGTCGGCTACTGCGCGTCGCGCTGCACGGCCGCCGAACGGGCCGTCATGCGGTGGCTCTACCCCCGCATCGCAAGGTTGTTCGCCCGCCAAACCGCTGAGATCAGCCTGCTTGTCGACCCCGACGAGCTGGGGGCGCGACTCGACCGTCCCTTCGACGTCGACGAACTCACCGTCGGCTTGGACAACGAGACGTATTTGGTCGCCCATCCCTGAGGGATTGGGTCAAGAAGGCTTGGGTATGAAACCGGGCACGCCGCTGTGCACTACTGTGTTGAACCTGACATTCGAGGTGATGCCGTACCGGATGTCGTGCATGGCGTCTTCGGGCAGCGTCGAAATCTCGAAGTTCTCGTGAATGCGCTGCGGCTTGGTTGAGGTGGTCAGGAAAGCGGTGCCACGCTGCGCCGCCCAGGACAGCAGGACTTGAGCCGGCGACATCTGCACCCGCTCCGCGATTGCGGTGATCACTGGGTCGTCGACGAGTTTAGGTTCCATGGCGTGCCCCAGTGGCGCGAACGCCAGCAACACAATCCCCTGCTCTTGGCAGAAGTCCAGAAGCTCCCATTCGGGAAGATACGGGTGTGATTCGACCTGAACCACGTCGGGCTTTATTCGCGCAACCGCAACTATCTCGCGCAGCTTGTCCAGGGTGATGTCCGACAACCCGATCGACCGGCAGGACCCGTCGTCGACGAGGCTCTCCAGCGCGGCCCAGGTGTCTGCCAGCGTGACCCCGGAGTCATAGATCACCTGACCGCTGTCGTCGCGCGGGTCTTGGTCGTCCCCGGGCCGAAAAGCGTAGGGAGTGTGGATCAAATAGCAATCGACGTAGTCGACCTGCAGTCGCCGTCGGCTCGCATCGAACGCGGGCTTGACCCGCTCGGGGCGATGATTGGTATTCCACAGCTTCGTGGTGACGAACAAGTCTTCCCGCGCAAGGGTTCCCGCGTCGAGTGCTTCGCGCACCGCAGCGCCAACCGCGTCCTCGTTGCCGTAGCGTTCGGCGCAATCCAGATGCCGAAAGCCAACTGCCAGTGCGGTCTTGGTCGCTTGCGTGGTCGCGACGGGATCCGGAATCAGGGTGCCGAATCCCACCGCGGGGATCGAACCGGATCCGTGGGTGAGCGGGATCCTCGAATAGCGAAGCGCGTCGGAGGTTGTCATGCCCGTGCTCCTCTTTAGGTCGAACGGGACCTGGCCAAGATCGTATCGCCGCAGCGCTCAACTCGCGCGGGAAGCGATCGCGCCGGTGCTGCGGTAGCGTCTTGAGGAGTCTTCGAATGGCCCGAGCAGAGGACTGGAAAATGACCGAGAGCTTATGGGGCTTTCTCACCGTCGTCGCCCTTATGTTCGCGTTCGTGTTCGCCGCGTTTGCCACCGTCTACGTGAACAGGCTGTTGCGCCAGCCTCCCACCGCGATAGGCGACGAAATAGGCAGCGCCAAAATGGTTACGCGCAAGATCCGCAAACGCGAACCGCTGTCGGCCGACGAGTTGGAGTACGCGAAGCAAATCGTCGGTGCGCGTAGCAACTTGATGACGTTCTGTATCCCCGGTGCCTTGTTCTCGATGGGCTGCTTTTACGTCTTCGGCAGTCTTTACCATCTGCATGGCGCGACGCCCTCCGAGCGAACATTTCTTGGGGTGTTCCCCATGCTGGCGTCGATGAACTTCACGACTCAGATTCTGCGCAGCACGAGATTGAAGAGGCGTCTGCGCAAAATTTCTTGACGCAACGAAGGCAGTTGGGGTGGGCGCCGGCAAGCGGGAGTCGCGCCTTTCTTCGCGGTCGCGGTCTGGCCACGGTGCCGTTAGTCTGGCACGATCAGATGCCATTGGGTACATGACCGTCTACTATCTGCACTGGCGTGCAGGTGGAAGCGGGGCCGAGAATACGATGTCCAGACCGGATTCCGGGAGGTGACCGAGTGAGCCCTCGTTCCGTCGGCAGGACTGTCTTGGCGCGAGTCTGGATGCCATTGGTTGCCGTCATTGCGGTCGGCGTGGGTGCGGTGGCCATGTGGAAGGTGCACCAGTTCTCCGAGCCCCCGCCTGTCATCACCGTCAATGAGCCGGCAGCACCTCCGGAGTTCAGCATCAAACGAATCGACTACGAGGTGTTCGGCTCCGTCGGGCAAGGGGGGCTGCTCGTCTGGGTGGACTACGACGGGCATCCGCATCAGGTCGATCTTGCGACCCTACCGTGGTCGCACCACGAGGAGACCACGCTCACCGTGGTGTCTGGCAGCATCTCGGCGCAGGTTCATGGTGGTCAAGTCGGGTGCAGGCTACGGGTGAATGGCGTTGTGCGCGCTGAACAATCTGATGACCATCCGGATGCGCACGTCTACTGCATAGTGAAATCCGCATGAGCGCCGAGCCGGTCGAGCCCATGAGCGAACCCAGGGTGAAACGACCCTTCGTCCCCAGAATGGTCCGCATCTTCGCGATACCGATCATCGCCTTTTGGGCCCTTCTTGCCGTGTCGACGAACACCTTCATGCCGCAGGTGGAGCGGGTCGCAGAAGAGCTCGCAGGCCCGGTGGTGCCGCACTACGCGCCGTCGCAGCGAGCGTTGCTGTCCATCGGTTCGAAATTCCAGGAGTCCAATTCGACCAGCTTGGCCATGGTCGTGCTGGAAGCCAACCGCCCGCTGGGCGACCAGGACCATCAGTACTACGACGACTTGGTGCGCCGGCTGCAGCACGACACCAAGCATGTGCAGTACGTCATGGATCTGTGGGGGAAGCCGATCACCGCGGCGGGGGCGCAGAGCCTCGACGGCAAGGCCACCTACGTGCTGTTGCGACTCGCGGGCGATATCGGCCAAATGCAAGCGAACGAGTCCGTTAGTGCCGTTCGGGGCATCGTGGCCGCTAAGGACTCGCCGCCGCCGCGCGGGCTCAAGGTCTATGTCAGCGGCGCTGCACCCCTTGCCAAGGACACGGTGGCTATTGCGAACAACAGCTTGAACAACATCACGATCGTGACGATCTTCCTCATCATCGGGATGTTGCTGCTGGTGTACCGCTCCATCGTCACCCTGTTCGTGCCCTTGGCCGGAGTGCTTTTCGAAATGCTGGTGGCGAAGGGAGTTATCGCAACCCTCGGGCATCTCGGGTACATCGAGCTCTCGTCATTCGCCGTGAACATCGTCGTCGCGCTAACCCTAGGAGCGGGAACGGATTACGGCATCTTCTTGATCGGCCGTTACCACGAGGCACGCCACGACGGCGAAGACAGGGAGGAGGCGTTTTACACCGCCTATAAGAGTGTCACGCCGGTCATCCTTGGCTCGGGGCTGACGATCGCGGGAGCGTGTTACTGCCTGACTTTCGCGCGACTCAACTACTTCCATACCATGGGGCCCGCCGTCGCGATCAGCATGCTCTTCACCATCGCGGCGGCGCTGACACTCGGCCCGGCCTTCTTGACCGTGGGGAGCCTTTTCGGGCTGTTCGACCCGAAAAGCAAGGCGAAGGCGCATCTGTATCGACGGATCGGGACGAGCGTGGTCCGCTGGCCGGTGCCGATCCTCGCGGCCAGTTCTGCTGCCGTCATGCTTGGCGCGATCTTCGTGCCCACGTACCGGCAGAACTACGACGACCGTCAGTACCAGCCGAGCAGTGGCTCGGCCAACCAGGGTTTCGCGGCGGCGGATCGGCACTTCCCGAAGAGCAAGCTGTTCTCCGAGATGCTCATGATCGAGTCGGATCATGACTTGCGCAACTCGGCTGACTTCATCTCATTGGACCGGGCGGCCAAGGCCCTTGAGCGCCTTCCTGGCGTCGCGATGGTGCAAAGCATCACCAGGCCCATGGGCCGAGCTTTGGAACATGCCACCCTCCCGTACCTGTTCACCACGCAAGGCAGCGGTAGCGGTCAACAGCTTCCGTTCAACAAGCAGCAAAACGCCAATACCAACGAGCAGGCACAGATCACGGAGCACACTGTCGCCGTCCTGCGGAAAGAGATCGACTTTTTCCAACAGATGTCAGACGAGCTGCACCAGACCGTTCTCACCGTCGAGGACCTGGAAAAGGTCACCCACGAAATGAACGAGGAAATCTCAAACCTCGACGACTTCTTCCGACCGATCAAGGCCTACTTCTATTGGGAGCGCCACTGTTTCGACGTCCCGATCTGCTGGACGTTCAGGTCGGTATTCGACACGCTCGACCACATCGACAAGTTGGCCGAGGACATCACCGCCGCGAAAACCTCCCTCGAAGCCCTCGACAAGATCATCCCGCAAATCATCGTTCAGCTGAAACTCACGGCCGACGACTCGGAGTCTTTGGCCAAGCTTTTGGTCAGCACCTACGGCCAGTCTTCGCTGCAGTCCACGCAGACCGACCAGACATTCTTCGACCAAGTCAACGTGGGGCTCGACTTCGACCAGTCCCGCAGCGATGACTTCTTCTACATCCCGCACGAGGGCTTCGACAACGACGACGTCAAAACGGGCATGAAGCTCCTGATGTCGCCGGACGGCAAGGCCGCTCGGTTCATCGTCACCCACACCGGGGACGCCAATGGCCCGGAAGGCGTGCAGCACGTCGAGCAGTTCCCCAACGCGATAACCGCGGCGCTCAAAGAGACCTCGCTGGCTGGCGCGAAGGTCTATATCGGCGGCTCGGGATCAACCAATAAGGACATCAAGCAATACGCCGCGTCCGACCTGCTGATCGTGGCGATCGCCGCCTTCGTGCTGATCTTCTTGATCATGTTGTTCCTGACGCGAAGTCTGATGGCCGCCATGGTCATTCCCCTCACGGTGGCCTTCTCCTACGCCGGAGCGTTCGGGCTCTCCATACTCGTCTGGCAGCACCTCATCGGCCTGCCCCTGTACTGGCTGATATTGCCGCTCACGTTCATCATCCTGGTGGCGGTCGGTTCGGACTACAACCTGCTGTTGATCCTCCGCGTCAAAGAGGAGCTTCACGCCGGAATCCACACCGGGCTGATCCGCGCGCTCGGCAGCACCGGTGGTGTGGTGACGTCAGCCGGTTTGGTGTTCGCGTTCACCATGCTGGCGATGCTCACCAGCGATCTGCGCACCATCGGTCAGGTGGGTTCGACGGTATGCATCGGCCTGCTGCTCGACACGCTGATCGTGCGTTCATTCGTCGTGCCGTGCATCATCAGAATCCTCGGGCCCTGGTTCTGGTGGCCGACGCTGGTGCGTACCCGGCCGCTGCGGCCGGTGAGCGCCTAGACAACGGTCGCGACCCGCTTCGCCCGGCTTCGCCGCACTTGCGATCGCTCCTAGCCCCCGTTGGGGCAATACGTCGCTTCTGCGGTGTTCACCATGGCGGTGACGTCGCCGAATGATAAGCCTTGGTCGCCCATGACGGCGTGGATGTCCTGAGCGATGCGGTCCGGCGGCAGACCGACAAACCAGCGATCGAAGCAGATGTGGCGTGCCAGCTCGATCATGGCGACGTCGTGGCCCTGGTCCGGCGGCCACGTGAAGCCCTGGGCGCGCAGTTGAGCGAGGTACGCGCCGTCCGCGGGGTCGGCGGTCGCAACGGCAGCGCTAGACAGGACAGCGGCTCCAGCCACGACGGGGATGATCAGTCTGGCGAGCCAGCGAGGGGAGAGCATTTGATGCGGTTCCTTTTCGTTGGGGCCGTTGAGGATGACGGTCAGTGTGCGGGTCGAAAGCGGCACAAATGTGAAGAACAGGAAAAGCTGAGAGAAACTGCATAGCCGGCTTTTGGTGGCCATTCTCTGGGGCGAAACTTTACGCCGCCCGGGATTCATCCCTTTCGCTGGCGGAGCACTTCGGGCCAGTTGCGCGGCACTCGGCCCCGGGGGCCCGGCGCCGGCTGGTCGGACGGATGGCATTGCGGCGGGGCAAGTTCGGGACCGGCGTAGTAATCATTGCTCTCGTAGTGCCAGAACCAATCCTCGCCCGGCTCGAACGATCGGATGATCGGGTGCCCACTTTCTCGCCAATGTGCAGTGGCATGCCGGTTCAGTGAATCGTCGCAACAACCGATATGCCCGCAGGCCGCACACCGTCGCAGGTGCACCCACCATGTGCCCGCGGCATCACACTCCACGCAGCCGGTGCCGCTCGGTGGCACCGACGGGTCGACATCTGCAGTCATCGCGACTCTCCTCTACTACATCAGCAGTAGCGTGAATGGGGTAACTGTAGCCGCCGATTTTGACATGTTGAAGCCCGGTTCTCCTGCACAGCAAGCTATTTGAAGGGTTCAAGGATGAACACCAGTGCAGTGACTTCGTGGGCCGCCAACACCGTCGAACGAGCGGATGATTGCCGGGATCGCCGCCGGCTCCGTCTCGCTTTCTGCTCTCAGCCACCATCCATCGCACCAAGGTCTCAGGAATCCGTTACCGCCGGTATGTATAACCGGCGGTTCGTCTGGGTAGACGGCGATCGGGAGCGGCCAATGCACCAGGAGCGGAGCGCACAACTGTCGACCGCGCCGTTGGGACGAAGGACTTGAAGCGAAACCGTCGGTCGCCGGGAGGAGCACCTGATGCCAGAAGTCAAACTTAACCACGAAGGACATCCGAAGTACCGGCGGATGGTCCGCTTCGACTGGTCGGAGACGCCACTGGTCGGACCCGAGGGTATGCAGACTGCAGCGCCGCGAAGACCCGCCAACCTGGTGGATGTTGCGATCTGTGGTCCCAAAGCTCCCCGGCATAGGGTACTTCTTCCCTATTCGCTTCTGCGGCCCCCGGAGTTGAATGGTCCCAGTCCGGCATGCGTGAGCTGCCAATACGACCCAAGCAGGAGAACGAAATGTCCCGCCCCGAAACCCATCGCGGAATTTTGGTCGGTGTCGACGGCTCGGCGTCATCGATGGCAGCGGTCGACTGGGCAGCTCGCGTTGCTGCGATGCGCAATGTTCCGCTCACACTCGTACACGTCATCGCACCGGTCGTGCCGGCAGTTGCGCCGTGGCCGGAAATTCCGATACCTCAAGACTATTTCGAGCGGCAGGACGACAAGGCGAGGCGAATTCTGGAAGACGCGCGCAAGGTGGTCGCCGACAGCACCGCCGACCATGGCCCGCCGTTCGTGTACAGCGTCGTGGTGCATGGTCCGACCGTTTCCACGCTCGTCAATGAGTCCAAGATTGCGGACATGATGGTCGTCGGATGCCGGGGCGAAGGCGCTTTTAGCCGGGTCCCGTTCGGCTCGGTCAGCACCGGCCTTGTCAACCACGCACATTGCCCGGTCGCGGTCATTCATGACGAGGTCCCGCCGCCGCCCGCGCAGGCGCCGGTGCTGGTGGGAATCGACGGTTCGCCCGCATCGGAACGGGCGACCGAAATCGCCTTTGACGAAGCCTTCCGCCGGGGCGTGGGATTGGTGGCACTGCATGCGTGGTCCGACATCAGCATGTCGGAAATGCCAGGTCTGGATTTCACGACTATGGAAGTGCAGGCACAAGAAGCACTCGCCGAATGGCTCGCCCGATGGCAGGGGCGCTACCCCGATGTCGCGGTGCGACGTGTGGTGGTGTGCGATCAGCCCGCTCGTCAACTTGTCGAGCACTCGGAGTCCGCACAACTCGTCGTCATCGGCAGTCACGGTCGCGGCGGATTCGCCGGCATGTTGCTAGGTTCGGTGAGCCGGGCCGTTGTCGAAGCCGTCGGTGTGCCGGTGATCGTGGCGCGCTCGCGGGACTCCGGGGCCTAACACCGATGACCTTGTCGTGTGGTGGCCGGGGCGAGGGCGGGGCTGCCTAGGCAGCCTTTGCCCGGCTGACGGTGCGGGCGCACAATTGTGAGGTGCCTGTCTGACACTAAGGACGCTGCGATGAGCGAGCAACTGTACGACTTTTTCGGCGAGATCTTCCAGCGATACTTCAGACCCGCCATCGACACATATCCACGGATGGGTGGAGCACTCGTCGAACAGTTGCTCACGTTGAGTGACGACGTCCCGGATAGATTGGCACAGACACGATGTGCCGCAATGGCATGGGCTAAATCCGAGGCCCCGAACGCTGGGGTCACCTCGGAGCTTGTCGTGATCACCCAGCACGGACTGATGTATGCCGTCGGGTTGAACCACTCGCGCCGGGCGCTGTATTACCTGGCCACGCCGCCCGCATTGTTCGATCCGTTCGTCGATCAGGTCGACACGACCGAACTGCGTGAGGGCGCGGTAGTTGTGGTCGACGACCGGTTCGGCCGCGACCTCGCATCCGCGCATCCGATGGACGCCGCGCTGCGCCGGATACTCGATCAGCACCTGGCGTTGCGGGTGGATCTGCCCGCTTAGCTGTTTCTTCGCCGCGGTGCTGTTTGTTCGCCGCGGTCTTGTTGGCCGGCGCGTCTTCTGTTCGATGGCAACGCGAGGCCGGCCCGGAGACCGCTTACCGTGCAGGGACAGTCGCCATCACCTACGAAGATGGGACTAATCGCCACCGACAAGCAGTCCAACTGGTTCGATGCCCGGGGTCGTTCGGTAACGGTGACACACCGCCGCTGGTATCCGGCTATCAGTTCGGCGGCGAAATCGCCTTCGCCACAACCTGATCGGGGGCCGGATAATGATCGCCTCGCCGACCCATTCGGCAGGCGCCATTTTAATCAGTTGCAGCGGCTTTCTCGCCCTCTCTTGCGCCAGTCGGCTGCACTGATGGCCACGCTCGCTAGGATCACCCCACGATTGCCTCAGACCGCACAAGTCGTCTCACCCTGCTTCCACCAAACGGGGCCACGCCCAATATTTCTGGGCGCGTGGCTGATTGCCGGTCGGACATGGCGCTGCTGTTGATGTCAAAAGGCGCACCGCGCCATCGGCACCGAGCAATGTTCTCGGCCCAAAAGTTTCGACGCGCTCCCCGGTCTGATCGCGCACGCCGCTACACATGCGGATGGACATCCCGAGAGCTTTACGAACCGCTCAACCACGTCTAGCCCCGGTCTGGCCTGCGAAAGCGAGGCGTAGGTCAGCCTGATAAAGGCCCTTCGGCTCTACGCGACCCGCCGTGGAACGGGCAGATTCTAGCTACCAAGCTCGATCGGAGGTCGACTCGTGCGGTCTATCGGTGACCTGCGAAAGAAGTTGTGCATGCCGATGCTGATCACCGCGTTGCGGGACATGCAGTGGCGTCTGCGACGCTTCATCATCGCGGCCATCGGCACCGGAATGGTATTCGCGCTGACCCTCATCATCACCGGGCTGACGCACGGTTTTCGTGTGGAAGCCCAGCGCCTGGTCGACTCGCTGGGCATTGACACCTACCTCATCAAGACGGGCGCAGTAGGTCCGTTCATGGGTTCATCGAGGTTCCCGGAGGCAGAAACGCCGGCGATCGCCCGGCTCCCGGGCGTCGAATCGGCGATCCCGGTGGTCTACGGCAACACGATCCTGCAAGATCGGCGCTCGCCGCAGAACGTGAACGTCTACGGTGTGCCCGAGCAAGCGATGCCGCCGATCGCGGCCGGGCGCGCACCGTCGAACCCCGGTGAGGTTGCCATGTCGACCACGCTGGGGCGATCCATTGGTGGCGACGTCGAGATGGGTAATGCGGCGGTGCTGCGGATCGTGGGGCTGGTCGACAAGTCGACCACACTGGCAGGCCAACCCAATGCGTTTCTGACCGTTGCGGGGGCGCAGCGGTTGATGTTTTCCGGGCAGCCGGTGGTTTCCGCCATCGGTTTACGCGGCACACCCACGCAAATACCCGCCGGCTATCGCGTCGTGGATCGCCACGGTGCGGTCGATGACATGGTTCGTCCGCTGCACGGGGCTCACCTGGCGATGTCGTACATGGCATACCTGCTGTGGGGGGTGGCGGCGATGATCGTGGGATCGTTGATCTATCTCTCTGCGCTGGAGCGCACCCGCGACTTCGCGGTGTTCAAAGCCCTCGGTGTCCCCAGTCACTCGGTCCTCACCGGGCTCGCGCTACAGGCAGTGCTCGTCGCGTTGGTCGCCGCGGTCCTCGGTGGGCTGCTGGCGGTGGTGCTCGGCCCGTTGTTTCCGATGCTCGTGGTGGTGACCACCTCGACCTTCCTGTCGTTGGTAGCGACCGCGGTGGTGATCGGTCTGTTGGCGAGCTTGGCGGGGGTGCGGCGCGCGGTAGCGGTCGACCCGGCGCTGGCGTTCGGGGGTTCGTAGTCGTGGGTGATCTGCACATCAAGGATCTCGTCGTCGAGTACTCCAACGGTGGGCAGGCGCTTCGCGTCATCGACGGTCTGGATCTGGAGGTCACGGCAGGATCGCTGGTGATCGTGTTGGGCCCCAGCGGGTGCGGGAAGAGCACGTTGCTGTCGTGTATCGGCGGCATCCTCAGCCCGACCGGCGGGCGCATCCAGGTCGGTGATATCGACGTCACGACCCTGGACCGTCGCATGCTGACCAATTACCGGCGCCACACCGCGGGCATCATCTTTCAATCGTTCAACCTGGTGGCGAGCCTCTCCGCACTGGAGAACGTGGCGGTGCCGATGTGGGCGGCCGGGTGGTCGCGGCGGGCGGCGAGCGAACGCGCCGAAGACTTGCTTACTCGCGTCGGGCTGCACGACCGCATGACACACCGGCCCGGCGACCTCAGCGGCGGTGAGCGGGAGCGGGTGGCGGTGGCCCGCGCGATCGCGCTGGACCCACCGCTGATCTTGGCCGACGAACCCACGGCCCACCTGGACCAAGTCCAGGTGCAAGGGGTGCTGCGGCTGCTCCGGGAGTTGGCCAGCGGTGAGCGCATCGTCGTGGTCGCCACCCACGACATCCGCATCCTGCCGTTCGCCGACCGCGTGGTCAGGCTGCTGCCGGATGTCACCGCCATCGACTCCGAGCCCGAAACCGTCAGTCTGGCAAGCGGTTCGGTGTTGTTCGAGCAGGGCAGCATGGGGGACTTGATCTACGCCGTCGCCGACGGCGAACTGGAAGTCGTCCGCGAATCGGCGGGCGGGACCGAGGAGCTGCTCAAGGTCGCCACCCCCGGCGAGTACGTCGGCGAGCTCGAGCCGTTGTTCCGCATGGCCCGCTCGGCGACGGCGCGTGCACGCACCGACGCGATCGTCACCTGCTACACCGTCGAGGCATTCCGCGGACTGCTCGAGACCAACACCGAGGGCGGCGTCATCGAAAGCCCCAAACGCGGCTTAGGGCAAGGGAACACCGATACTAACCACCCACCCGACGGGACAACGCTGATGTCACGAGTCCATAAAACAAGTGGCCGACCCAAGGCCGATAGGGGGAGCGAGACGAGCGCCGCCGATAAAAGCGATGCCGAGCGCGCGGAACACCGCGTCGAATCGGGTTGGAAAACGGCAGATTACCCGCCGCTTACCGCGCCGACGCTGGTTGGGCAATTGCAGCAGCGAGCAGCACGCTATCGGGACAAGCTTGCGTTCACCTACTCTCGCGATGGCGAGGAAAAGGAAGTCCGTCGGCTGAGCTATCAGGAACTGGATGCCCACGCGCGCCAGATCGCGTCGGACCTCCAGCGACTGGGCGCCGCGGGCGAGCGCGTCCTGGTCCTGTGCCCGCCGGGCCTGGACTTTGTCGCCGGCTTGTTCGGGTGTCTTTACGCCGGAGCCGTCGCCGTACCGATGCATCCGCCGGTACGCGATCACCTGGTACCGCGCGTCGAGGCGATCATCGCGGACGCGCAGCCGGGCTTCGCTCTGTCCACCAACGAGATCCAGGCGAGAATCAGGGCCACGGTGGACGGCCTGGTCAAGGGGCGTCCGTTGCGCTGGGCCGTCACCGACACGGCGGGCGACGACCGGCGTTGGGTTGCACCAGAGATCGATGCCGGCGCCGTCGCCATGCTGCAGTACACCTCGGGCTCCACGGCCACACCGAAAGGCGTTGTGCTGTCGCACGGTAACCTGGTCGACAATCTGGAAACCATTCGGCGGACGTGGAAGTCGGGGTTCGACAGCAACGCCCACGGTGTGTTCTGGCTGCCGCCCTACCACGACATGGGTCTCATCGGCGGCATCCTCGAGACGCTCTACGTCGGGGCTACTTCCGCCCTTATGCCGCCGGGTGCGTTCATCAAGCGCCCAATGCGGTGGCTGGAAGCGATGTCCCGGCATCGCGCGGTGATCACCGCCGCACCCAACTTCTCCTACGACCTGTGCGTCGAACTCAGCACCCCCGAAGAGCGTGCGGCGCTCGATCTGTCCAGCTGGTCGATCGCCATGTGCGGTGCGGAGCCGGTGCGTAGCGCGACCCTGCAGGGTTTCGCCGAGGCGTTCGCCCCGGCCGGTTTTCGGCCGGAGGCGTTTTATCCGGTGTATGGGTTGGCGGAGGCGACGCTGCTGGTCTCCGGGGGGTCGGACGCCCCGGGACCTGTGGTTCGGCACATCGATCGCATCGCACTACGTGAACGCCGGGTCGTGGAGGTCGCGGCGGAAAATCCAAGCGCTTCAACGTTGGTCGGTTGCGGTCGGCCGCGAGGTGGCCAGCGGGTCGTCATCGTCGACTCGGAGACCCGGCGGCCGTGCGGGGCCGACGAGGTCGGCGAGATCTGGGTCGCCGGGCCGAGCGTTGCTCAGGGTTACTGGCAAAAGCCCGAACACACCGAAGCGGCATTCTCGGCGCATCTTGCGGGCACCGGGGACGGCCCGTTCCTCCGTACCGGGGATCTGGGGTTCTTACGTTCTGGGGAGTTGTTCGTCACGGGACGCCGCAAGGATCTGATCATCATCCGCGGCACGAATCATTACCCCGAGGACATTGAGCTGACCGTGCAGGCTTGCCACCCGGCACTGCTGCGCGGCCGGGGTGCGGTCTTCTCAATCGTTCCCGGACCGGACGCCGCCGAGCAGCTCATTGTCGTGCAGGAGGTGAGCCACCAACAGCTCGGTGAGGCCGAACTCGATGAAATTGTGCACGCAATCCGGACGGCGGTCACCGAGCATCACGAGGTTCAGGTAGACGCCGTTATTCTGTTGGAGCCGTTGCGGATTCCGACGACGTCCAGCGGCAAGATCCAGCGGTCCGCCTGCCGGCAGCAGTTCCTCGACGGCCAGCTTGATGCGATCGTGGAATGGCACGCACCGCGGCTCCACAGCCATCCTACGACCGGTTCGTCGGAACACGGCGGGCACAGTGCCGCGGAGCTCGCGGACTGGTTCGTCTCCCAGCTCTCTGGTGAACTCGGCGTCCCGGCAACGGATATCGACCCATCCCGTTCGTTCGCCTACTACGGCCTCGATTCCGTCCACGCCATCCGGCTGACCGCCGCATTGGAATCCTGGCTCGGACGCGAACTTTCGCCCACACTCCCCTACGAATACCCCACGATCGACCTGCTCTCCCGCCATCTGGCCGAGGAGGTCCCCGCCACCGACCGCCCGGCCGCACCGGCCGGTGAGGCCAGTGGCGCGCCCGCCGCGGACGAGCCGATCGCCATCGTCGGCATCGGCTGCCGCTTTCCGGGCGCCGACGGGCCGGCGGCCTTCTGGCGGGAGCTGTCGGACGGCGTGGACGCGATCAGCGAGATACCGCCGGACCGCTGGAACGCCGATGCCTTCTACGACGCGGATCCGTCCGTGCCGGGCACCTCGGTCACCCGACGGGCCGGTTTCGTGCCCGGAATCGACAAGTTCGACTTCGGATTCTTCGGCATCTCGCCGAGGGAGTCGGCGCAAATGGATCCCCAGCAGCGCCTGATCCTCGAAGTGGCTTGGGAGGCCCTGGAAGACGCCGGGCAGGTGCCCGAGCGGCTTGCCGGTAGCGATACCGGCGTATTCGTCGGCATCTCCACCACCGACTACGCGAATCTCCGGGCCGGCCAGTTCCAGCTTGTCGACGCCTACACGGGCACCGGAAACGCGTTGAGCATCGCCGCCAACCGGCTCTCGTACTTCTACGACTTCCACGGACCGAGCATGGCAATCGACACGGCCTGCTCGTCGTCGTTGGTCGCCGTGCACCTGGCTTGCCGCAGCCTGCGGGACGGCGAGTGCTCGCTGGCTTTGGCCGGCGGCGTGAACGTCATCCTGTCGCCGGCGCTCATGATCAACTTCACCAAGGCCAAGCTGATGGCGCCCGACGGGCGCTCCAAGACTTTCGACGCCGGCGCGGACGGCTACGTGCGGGGTGAAGGCGCCGGGATCGTCGTCCTCAAACCACTCAGTCGGGCGCTGGCCGACAACGACCCGATCTATGCGGTGATCCGCGGCACCGCGATCAACCAGGATGGCCGGACGAACGGGCTGATCGCGCCCAGCCGGCAATCGCAGGAAGCCGTGCTGGCCGCGGCCTACCGCCGCGCCGGTCTTTCGCCCGGCACCGCCCAGTACGTCGAAGCGCACGGCACCGGAACGTTCCTCGGTGACGCGATCGAGGCGAACGCGCTGGGCACCGTCCTGGCGGACGGTCGTCCGCCGGGGAGCCCGTGTCTGATCGGCTCGGTCAAGACCAACATCGGCCACCTGGAGGCGGCAGCCGGGGTGGCCGGGCTCATCAAGGTGGCGCTGGCGTTGCAGCACAAGATGATTCCGCCGAGTCTGAACTTCGTCGAGCCCAACCCCGAGATCCCCTTCGACGATCTGCCGGTGCGGGTGGCGCAAACCCTCACCCCGTGGCCGGAGAACGGCGGGCGAGCGGTTGCGAGTGTCAGCTCGTTCGGCATGGGTGGCACCAACGCGCACGCCGTGCTTACCGAAGCCCCGCAGGTTCGGGTCGCGGTCGAGCCCGGCCCGGCACCGGATCGAGCGGAGTTGCTGCCGCTTTCCGCGCGCTCCCCCGAGGCCCTGGCCGCACTGGCCGACCGGTACGCGTCGGCGCTGGCATCCGGGGTGGGGCTGGCCGACCTGTGCTACACGGCCGGTGCCCGTCGCGGCCATCTCGAGCATCGGTTGTCCGTGGTCGCAGACTCCCCCACCGCGATGTCGGAGTCCCTGGCCGCCTATCGGCAGGGGCAGTCGCGGCCCGGGATCTCCGTCGGACAGTGCCGTCCCGGCCAGCGACCCGACGTGGTCTTCGCCTTCCCCGGCCAGGGCTCACAGTGGCACGGCATGGGGCAGCGACTGCAGGCCGAGGAGCCGGTGTTCCGCGAAGCCCTGGCGGCGTGCGACCGCGCGATCCAGCCCTATCTGGGAAGCTCGGTGCTCGAGGCGCTGGCCAAGGACGAGGAACTCTCGGACATCGGCCTCATCCAGCCCGCGATCTTCGCTATCCAGGTGGCGCTGGCCGCCCTGTGGCGCTCATGGGGAGTCGAACCCACCGCGGTGGTGGGGCACAGCATGGGTGAAGTTGCGGCGGCGCACGTCGCCGGTGCGCTGAGCCTCGAGGACGCCGCACGGGTGATCTGCACCCGAGCCCTCATGCTCCGAACGGTGCGTGGCCGCGGAACGATGATGGCGGCGGAGCTCAGCCTGGCCGAGGCACAGGAGCTCATCGCCGGCCGGGAGCGCGAGGTGTCGATCGCCGCCAGCAACAGCCATCGATCGACGGTGCTGTCCGGGGATCAACCGGTCTTGGCGGAGCTGATGGGACAGTTGCAGCAGCGCGAACGGTTCTGCCGGTGGGTCGATGTCGATGTGGCCGCCCACAGCCCGCAGATGGACGCGTTGGTTCCCGCTCTGCGCGCTGGCCTCGCGGGGCTGCGGGCCACCGCACCGGCGATACCCATCTACTCCACGGTGACCGGCGACCTGCTGACCGACCGCTTGCCCGACGCCGACTATTGGGCGGAGAACCTACGCTCGCCGGTGCGTTTCTCGACTGCACTGCGCCGGCTGCTGGACGGCGGTCATGACGCAGTCGTCGAGATCAGCCCGCACCCCGTCCTGCTGACCTCTATCCGGGAGGACGCCCAGGACATGGGCCGGAATTGCACCGCGCTGCCATCAATGCGGCGCGACGCCGGGGGACGGGCGACCGCGCTGACGTCGCTCGGCACCCTCTACACTCTCGGTCAACCAGTCGCCTGGGAGGCGGTCTACCCCCCGGGCAGCCACTACGTAGCCGCACCAACTTACCCGTGGCAGCGTGTCCATTCCTGGTTGGACGTCGGAACGATCACCCCGAACGGCGCCGGCCCGGTGCCGCAGGCCCCGGGCGCGACCGAGGTCGCGGGCCTGCGCGACCGGATGTATCAGCTGCGCTGGCAGCCCACACCCAGTGCGGCGGAGCGGGACGGGTCGAGCCGGCCGGACGGAGCAGGCAGCTGGCTCATCTTGGGCGACGGCGGGGTTGCCGCGGACACCCTCCGGACGCACCTCGAATCGCATTCTCAGCGGTGCGTGCAGGTCCAGCCGGCACCGACCGGCGGAGGTTTCGAGCGTCTCACCCCGAACAGTTACTGCCTTGACCCCGCGCAGCCCGAACACTTCAAACGGCTCCTCGAAGACGCGTTCACCGACGACCGGCCACCGTGCCGCGGCGTGGTGCACCTGTGGGACCTGCTGGCCGCGCCGCCGGTCGACACGTCGCTCGACTCGCTGGATTCGGCAACCACTTTGGGCCCGGTGAGCGTCGTACATCTGGTGCAAGCGCTGGCGCGGGCCGGTTGGTCGGCGTCGCCGCGGTTGTGGCTGGTGACGCGGGGAGCGCAGGTGACCGATGCCTCGGAGCCCGAAGCCGTGTCGATTGCGCAGGCTCCGGTATGGGGAATGGCCCGCACGATCGACCATGAGCACCCCGAACTGGGCTGCACCTGCGTCGACCTGTCCGCCGCCGGCGGTCCGGAAGATCTCGAAGCCCTGTTCAGCGAGGTGTGGGCCGATGACCGCGACGGCGACGTGGCGCTCCGGGGCGGCCGCCGCTATGTCGAGCGGTTGACCCGTTACGACGGACCGGAACCCGCCGAGACCGCGTCCTTCAAGGAAGACGCCACCTATCTTGTCACCGGCGGGCTCGGCGCGCTCGGACTCGTGTTGGCCAGGTGGATGGCCGAGCACGGCGCCCGGCACCTGGTCCTGATGGGACGTGGCGGCGCCTCGGCATCGGCGCAGCAGACACTGGACGCCCTGCGAGCAGCCGGCACCGAAGTGACCGTCGCGCACGGCGACGTCGCCGAAGCCGACGATGTTGCGGCCATGCTCGAATCGATCGCCGAGTCGATGCCACCACTACGTGGGGTGGTGCATGCGGCCGGGATCACCGACGACGCGATCCTGCAGTGCCTCGACGAGGCGAAACTCCGCAAAGTCATGGCGCCCAAGGTTCAGGGCGCCTGGAACTTGCACGCACTGACCAAAGACGCGGATCTGGACCTCTTCGTGCTGTTCTCGTCGGCCGCGTCCTTGCTGGGCCCGCCCGGGGCGGCCAACTACGCGGCAGCAAACGCCTTCCTGGACGCGTTGGCGTGGCATCGACGTGCCGAAGGCCAGCCGGCGTTGAGCGTCAACTGGGGGCCATGGGCCGGGCTCGGCTTCTTCACCCGGTCTGAGCTGCAAAGCTACTTCGCCCAATACGGCGTCGAGGCGATGCCCGCGGCTGATAGCCTCCGGGCGCTGTCGTCCTTGCTGACGAGATCGGTGACGCAGGCAGTGGTCTTGGACATCGACTGGACGCGGTGGCAGCCCGACCTGCAGCCGCCGCTGCTGGCGGAGCTTGGCGTTGCGCCCTCGGGCGACAAGCCGCAGGGTGGGGCTGCGACCGGACCGGGAAGCGGTCTCTCCGCCGAGCTGCAGGGCGCGGCACCGGAAGAGCGCCAACGGCTGCTCGAGTCGTACCTGTGCGAGCTCGCGGCCGGCAAGCTCGGTCTGGTCCCATCGAACCTGGACATCCAGGCGCCCCTCAACAGCCTCGGCGTTGACTCGCTCATCACGTTGGAGCTGCGGATGCAGGTTGAACGCGACCTAGGGGTCGTCGTGCCGGTCACCCGGCTGCTGGAAGGGCCGAGTGTGGCCAGTCTCGCCGAATGGCTTCGGGGACATCTGCCGGTGGTAGCCGCCGCACCCACAATGCCGCCCGACGGGGCGGTGCCGCAAAAGACCACCCCGGAGCAGACGGCCCACCAGCAAGCCGATGGCGCGCCGCCACGCGGGGTCGATCTGCTCACCCGGGTACCTGAGCTTTCCGACGATGCCGTGGACGAGCTGCTCCAGAAGGTCTTGGCAGAAAGAGGGGCGGAACAGACGGCCGATCGAGAGCTCGTTCCGCAGGAGGTTCGCGAAGGTGGATAAGTCCATCGACATCTCCGGTCTGTCTCCCGAGAAAAAACGCGCGCTGCTGTCCCAGCTGCTGATGGAGGAAGCGCAGGAGTCGGCCTCGGTGCATCCGATGTCGTACGGCCAGCGATCCATGTGGTTCATCCACAAACTCGCACCGGCCAGCGCCGCCTACAACATCACGTATGCCGGGCGGATCAGCGGCGATCTCGACGTGCCGGCGCTGGAACGGGCGGCCCAGGCACTCGTCGACCGGCATCCGGTGCTTCGGACCACGTACGCCGAGCGCGACGGGCAACCGGTCCAACTCGTTCATCCGCACTGGCCGGTGCGCATCGCAAGGCACCATCTCGGCCCCGCTGAGCCGGAGGTCGACGAGTGGATCCGCCGGGAAACCGATCGTCCTTTCGACCTGTACACCGGCCCGGTGCTGCGGCTGGCACTGCTAGAGCGCACACCCGAGGAACATGTATTGCTTTTGGGTTTGCATCACATCGCCGTCGATTTCTGGTCCATCGACATCATTCTCGACGAGCTGCGCTTGCTCTACGCTGCAGAGCACGGTGCGGCCCCGCCCCCGCCGCCCGCGGAAAGCTTCGTCGACTACGCCGACCAGCAGGCGCGGATGCTCGCGGGTGCCGAAGGCGACGACCTTTGGGCCTACTGGCGTGAGCAGTTAGCCGGCGAACTGCCGGTCCTCCAATTGACCACCGACCGGCCACGACCGGCTGTCCAGACCTACCCGGGCACCGTGCACCGCTTCACCGTCGACGACACGGTGACAGCCGGGATCATTCAACTGGGCCGAACCGTGGGTGCGACGCCCTACATGACACTGCTGGCGGCCTACGCCACGTTGCTGCACCGCTACAGCGGCCAGAGCAACCTGGTCATCGGCTCACCTTTCGCGTGCCGCGACCGGGTCGTGCTGGAGGGTCTGGTCGGCTACCTCACCAATCCGGTGGCCGTGCGCGCCGACCTGCACGACGATCCGACGTTCATGGCCCTGCTCGGGCGCACCAAGGACACCGTGCAGGGCGCCCTCGAGCACCAGGACTATCCCTTCGCGCTGCTCGTCGAGCGGCTGCGGCCAGTGCGCGACCCGGGCCGCACGCCGCTGTTCCAGGTCTCGTTCGCCTGGGAACAGACGCGCCGCTTTTCGGACGGTACCGGCCCGGAAAGCGGGGGGCTGCGGCTGGAAACCCTCCACGTCGGCCAGGGCGGCGCACCGTTTGATCTCATGATGGAGATAGGCGAACACGACGGGAAGCTTTCCGGCGTACTGCAGTACAACACCGACCTCTTCGACGCCGGCACCATTGAGCGGCTGGCCGGGCACTTCGCCACACTCCTCGGCGGGATCGTCGCCGATCCCGGCCGGCGAGTCTCGCAGCTGCCGCTGCTCACCGACGAGGAGCGCCGCCAGCAGCTTGCCTGGAATCAAACCGAGGTCGTCTATGACGCCCCGCCCTGCTTGCACGAGATGGTCGCGGCCACAGTCGCGCGCACCCCGGACGCCGTCGCGGTGACGTGTGATGACCGCGAGTTGACCTATGCGGAACTCGACCGCCGGGCCAACGGTCTCGCACACCGGCTGCGGCAGCTCGGCGTGGGCCCCGAGATCGTCGTGCCCGTCCTGCTGGACCGGTCCGAGGACCTGGTGGTGGCGGTGCTGGGCGTCCTCAAGGCTGGTGGCGCCTTCATGCCGCTCGACTCGGCGCAGCCCGCGCAGCGCATGGCGGCGATGCTGGACGACGTACCGGACGCGCCGGTCTGCGTGACCCACCAGAGCAATCTGGCGCACCTGCCGCCCGGCTTCACCGGTCACCGGCTCTGCCTGGACCTGCCGTCGGCACCATCCGGCGAGAACGCCGCCCCCATCTCCGAGACGTCATCGGCAAACCTCGCCTACGTCATCCACACATCCGGTTCCACGGGTAAGCCGAAGGGAACGCTGAACACCCACGCCGGGATCCGTAACCGGCTGTTGTGGATGCAAGACGCCTACCGGCTGACCGCCCAGGACCGGGTGCTGCACAAGACCCCGGTGAGCTTCGATCCATCCGTCTGGGAGCTCTTCTGGCCCCTGATCGTCGGCGCCCGGGTGGTCATCGCAAAACCCGAGGGCCACAAGGATGCCGCATACTTGATTCGGACCATCACCGAAAAATGTGTCACCACAATGCATTTCGTGCCATCGATGATGCGCCGCTTCCTCGCCGAGCCCGGGGTGGCCGCCTGCACCGCGCTGCGCCAGGTGTTCTGCAGCGGCGAGGCGCTGCCCTACGACCTGCGCGACCACTTCCTGGCCACGCTGGACGCCGAGCTCTACAACCTCTATGGGCCCACCGAGGCGGCGATCGACGTCACCGGATTCCATTGCCAACGTGGCGAATCCGGCACGCTGGTGCCGATCGGGCGCCCGATCGCCAACATTCGCGCCTACATTTTGGACGCACATCTGCAACCAGTGCCGGTGGGTGTACCCGGCGAGCTGTTCATCGGCGGTGTGGGGCTCGGGCGCGGCTACCTCAACCGGCCGGATCTGACGGCCACCATCTTTGTCGCCGATCCGTTCGGCGGCGATCCCGCGCAGCCCGGCCAGCGGCTCTACCGCACCGGCGATCTGACCAGGTACCTGCCCGACGGCGACATCGACTATCTGGGGCGCATCGACTTCCAGGTCAAGATCCACGGCTTCCGGATCGAGCCGGGCGAGGTGGAGGCCGCGCTGGCGAAACACCCCGCGGTGGCCGAGAACGCGGTGGTAATCCGAACCGACAGCCGGGCAAACACCATCCTTGTCGCGCATGTCGTGCCGGCCGGCGCCGCAGCGCCGTCGACAGCCGAGCTGCGCCGCTTCCTGATTGAGCTGCTTCCCGCCGCCATGGTGCCCGCGGTCTTCGAGGTGACGGACGCGCTGCCGCTCACGTCGAGCGGGAAGGTGGACCGCAAGGCCTTGATGGCGGCCGACGACGCAACGGGGCCGCAGGAGCCGACGTTCGTCGCTCCGCGCACGCACACCGAACAGGTTCTGGCCGAGATCTGGTGTGCGGTACTGGGTTTGGAGCGGGTCGGCGTCAACGACGACTTTTTCGCTCTCGGCGGCGCCTCGACCCAGAGCCTGGAGGTCGCGGTTCGAGCGAACGCGGCAGGCCTGCCCCTGCGACCGGAGTCGATGTTCGTCTACGGCACGATCGCTGAGCTCGCGGCCGAATACGGTCCGATCGCCGACGACGCAACGGATCACCGCGAAAGCCCCGCCGAGGCGGTCAGCACTGCCCCCGCCCCCGAGAAACCGCTGCACGCCATACCCGAGGAAAAGCGAAACACGGTGATCGAAAGCATCGGCGTGTACCTTCCCTCGCGAGCGGTCTCGACGAAGACGGTCATGGCCGAGTGCGCCAACGAGATCCGCATACCGCTGGAACGCCTGACCGGCATCAAGAACCGACGGGTGGTCGGCGAGGACGAGTTCTCGATTGACCTTGCACGCAAGGCGGCGGAGGACTGCCTGTCCCGGTCGAGCTATCGGCGCGAGGAGATCGACCTGGTCATCGCGTGCAACATCTCCCGCTGCGACGGACTCGAGCACAGGTTCACCTTCGAGCCCAGCACCGCCTCGCGGCTGCGCGACCAATGCGGCCTTATCAACGCGCTGGCCTTCGACATCAGCAACGCCTGCGCCGGGATGTTCACCGGCATCACCGTGGCCGACGCATTCCTGCAGGCCGGACTGGTTCGGAGCGCCATGGTGGTCAGCGGCGAATACATCAGCCACCTCACCGAGACCGCGCAAAAGGAAATCGAGGGGCCGATGGACCCGCGGCTCGCCTGTCTGACCCTCGGTGACGCCGGCGCGGCGGTGATCCTGGAGCGCGGGCCCAACGGCCGAGTCGGCTTCCACGACATCGACATCGCCACCTTCAGCCGCTACAGCAAGCTGTGCATCGCCAAGGCGACCCAGGAGCAGCACGGCGGCGCCATCATGCTCACCGACTCCGTCACGCAGACCGCGATCGCGGTCAAGCATGCGGTGCCCTACGTCGCTGCGGTAATGCAACGGCACGGGTGGCGGCCGGAGACGATTGACTACCTGGTGATGCACCAGACATCGGAGGCGTCGCTCAACGACGCGGTCGTCGCCATCAACCAACTGTTCGGACCAGGCGCAGCGAACCGGGGCAACACCATCTACAACGTGGCGGAGCGGGGGAACACCGCTAGCACGACGCACTTCGTCGCGCTGCATGACTACATCCGCAGCAACCGGATCAACTCCGGAGACAACGTGGTCTTTTCGATCACCGGCTCCGGACAGACCATCGGCGCCGCGCTGTACACCTTCGACGACCTCCCCGACCGGATGCGCCGAGGCACCAGCGGCCAGCACAGCCGCAGCATTGCAACCGACAGCTACCGCAAACAGGCACCGGCGACACCCCGCGTGCGCATCGACAGCGTAGGCATCGCTCCAGCTGGGCAATCGACTGCTCCGAGCTCGATTCAGTTCGCGGTTCAAGCGGCGACGGCGTGCCTTGACCAGTGCAGCCTCGATCGCGCAGCGGTCGGTCTGATCATCCACGCCGGCGTCTACCGCGACGACTTCCTCAGCGAACCGGCCGTTGCCTCGCTCGTCGCCGGCGAACTTGGGATCAACGGCGACGTGCAGTCCCCGGACGGGCCCAAGACCCTCGCCTTCGACGTCCTGGGCGGCTCGGTCGGCTTCCTCAACGCTTGCCACGTCGCCGCCGCAATGATCGCGGCGGGAAGGGCCGAACATGCGATGGTCGTGGCCTCGGAGATAGAAAACAACACCCCCGAAAGCGGCTATCCGCTGAACGGCATCAGCCAGACAGGTTCGGCCATCCTGCTCAGCCCAAGCGACGGTACCGAAGGCTTCGGCCGATTCATCTTCCAGTACCACCCGGAACACCGCCGGGCGCTCGCCACCTACACCCAGCAACGGGGCGGGCGAAGCTGGCTACACATCGACCGCGACCCCGACCTCGCCGCCATTTACCTGAGCTGTGTCCCTCCCGCCGCCAAGGAACTCTTGGCGCTGGAGGGACTCGACCCCTGCGACATCGCGGTCGTCTTCCCGCCGCATCTGTCCCCGGCGGGGCTCGACGAACTGGCCGCCCAGATCGGCCTACCGAGATCACGATTCGTCGACCTCGGCGCCGACGGCGACCCCTTCACCTCGTCCCTGCCGTACGGGCTGGAGCAAGCTCGGCAGCACGGGCTGGCACAGCCGGGCGATATCGCGCTGATAATGACGGTCGGCTCAGGTGTCACGGTCGGCTGCGCCACCTACCGCTTCTGATTCAGCGATGGCCGTATCCTCATCGACCTCTCCCTCATGCGCAGCGTAGCCGTTGACCCCGTGCACCGGATCGCGATGATCCAGCCCGGCGCGACCTGCCGCGACATCGACCAGGTCACCGCTTCGCCCTCAATCAGAACATCGAGCCCGCAACGGGTACGTGAACGGCTCGTGCCCAACCGAGTCAGGTACTCCCAACGGAAGTTTGCAACCAGGCCTGCGCCGAGGAGAATGCGTTGAATGTTGATGGCCGGACTCGTATCTCACGGGCCTAGATCTTCCCGGATGGGATCATGCCTCGAGCGCGAAACCACTTCACCGCGTTGCTGATTGCAGGCTCGATGGGGGCAAGCACGTAGCCCAGCTCTCGCACCGCCTTATCGCTGCGGTAGCGGTAACGGTCGGTGAACGCGTATCCGACGGACATCGAGTTCACCGTGGTCTCCCGACTGGTGACGACCTCGAGCAGGTCGCCGGCCTTACCCCCGATCCATGCGACCGGATAGGGCAACCGCCCACGCGGCGGGTCGACGCCCACCACTCGCGCCACTCGCTCAATGTAGTTGCGGTACGTCAGCTCCTCACCGCCCAGGATGTAGCGTTCACCGCGTCTCCCGCGCAACCAGGCGGCGATCATTCCACGCGCCACCTCGCGGACATCCGCGAAGTTGTTGTATCCCGGTGTCCAATAAGGGATTCTGCGGTTGGCGATCTCGACGATAAGGCGACCGGAACTGGGTCTGGCATCGCGCGGGCCGACCAGGTACGTGGGGTTGACGATGACTGCATCCAACTTGTCGCAGGCCCGCTGCACGAGGATTTCGCCACGCCGTTTGGTGACGGGGTAGGCCCCTGCCAGCCCCGCTGTATCCCACCCCCATGGGGTCTGCTCGTCGGCGGGTGTGCCGTCCGGTGTGGGTCCGATCGTGTTCGCGGTCGAGGTATGCACGACTCGCGGCGTACCGGCGGCAATCGCAGCTTCGACGACAGCTCGCGTCGCGTCAACATTGACGGCCGAGATCGCCGGTGTGACTCTTCGCCTAGTTGAAACGCATGCGGCGCAATGGAATACGATCTCGGCGCAGGCGAAGATATCGCGGAGCTCAGCGACCGAACCGAGGTTGGCGCAGACCCAGTTGACCGGAAGGTCGGACAGCGAACTGGTATCGGTGCTCGGGCGCCGCGTCGCGGTCACGGTGTGCCCCAGCGCGATGAGTTCGGCGGCCAGGTTGGATCCCAGCAGGCCGCTTGCTCCGGTTACCACAGCGTGCGCCATCGGGCTTTCCGTCCACGAGAGTTATGCAGTAGCTGAGGCCGGCGCATCCAGCCGTCGCATGATCAATTACCGGTCAACCGTAAGCCGGTGCGCGAGGCCGGGCGGCCGGTGGTGGGCCCACGGGCGCGCCGATTCCAGTTGCGCGGCAAGGGAAACGAGTGTGGATCCATCGCGGGGGCGTCCAACCAGATGGACCGCTTCCGGCAGGCCGTCGGGCGAGACACGGGCCGGAATCGACATGGCCGGTTGCCCGGTGTAGTTCTGCGGCGGGGTGAACGGCATGAACGCCAATACCCGCGCCATGGCGCGGGTTGGCCCCAGCCCCTCAAGGTGTCCGACGGGCACGGGCGGCTTGGCCAGCACCGGCGTCATCAGCACGTCGCAATCGGCTATGGGCCGCAACCCCCGCTCGCTGATCCGGTCCCGCTCGGCCAGCGCGCGGTGAGCCAGCCAGTCGGGGATCAGCCGGGCGGTGCGACCCTCGGCCCGAATCCGCGGTTCCAGCAGCTCGGGTGTGGGCAGCCGCGCGATTTCATCGGCCAGACCATGCATCATCAGCGCGAACACGGAGAGGATCGCAGCCGGCGGATAAAGCGGGTCACGCTCAACGACCTCGTGGCCGAGTGAGCGCAGCAATTCGGCGGTCTCCAACACCGGCCGGCGCACCTCCGCACTGACCGGCACGGGAACCACCGGCTTGAACGACATCGCGATCCGCAGACGACGCGGCGCTTGCGATACCGCCTCTATCAACGGCGGTGCCGGTGACGCTGGGGTGATCTCGTCGTCGGGCTCGGTGCCGGCCATCGCGTCGTGCAGTAGCGCCGCGTCGGCGACGCTGCGGGCCAGCGTGCCGATGTGATGCAGTCCGTGGAACCGGTAGGCCCGCTCGGGTGATTGCTTGGTGCTGATCCACCCGCGTTGACCCTTCAGGCCCACCAGCCCGCAGCACGCGGCCGGAATGCGAACCGACCCGCCCCCATCGGTGCCCAGCGCCCCGGGCACCATGCCGGCAGCCACCGCAGCCGCCGAACCCCCGCTGGAACCCCCGGTCGTCCGGGACAGATGCCACGGATTGCGTGTCACGCCCCAGGTCGCCGACTCGCACATCGGGACGGCACCGAACTCGGGCAGATGCGTCTTGCCGATGATCACCGCCCCGGCCGCCCGAAGGCGCCGCACCGCGGCGCTGTCGCCGCTCACCGGGCCCGTATCGATCCCGGTGCCGCACATCGACGAAACCCCCGCCACATCGGTGTCGTCTTTGACCGCAACCGGCACGCCCGCCAGCGGAAGCACTTCCCCGGCGGCGAGCCGCCGTTCGACCTGCGCTGCTTCCGCCATTGCCTGCTCGGCCAGCACGACGCGAAATGCGTTCAACACCGGGTCGAGTTGGGCGATCCGCTCCAGATAGAACGCGACCAAGTCTCGCGGCGAAACCTCACGATCGCGGACCAACTGCGCCAGCCGTCCCACCCCGGCAAAGACCAGGCCTTGATCATCAACGGTCGTCATCCATGCCCTTCGCGCGAAACCCCCTACTGAGCTTACGCATGGGTTCACCGACGCCGCCAAAGCACAGTTCGGTGATACGACCAGGCAGCGAACCAGCCGCGACCTCGCATCCGCGGCTGGAAGACGAGATGGAAGACGGTCACTACGTAGTCCGCGCCGAAATCCCCGGAATCGACCCGGCCAAGGACGTCGATATCACCGTGCGCGACGGCCGGTTAACGATCAAGGCCGAGCGCAGCGAGAAGAAGGAAACCAAGGGCCGCTCGGAGTTTTCCTACGGCTCGTTCGTTCGCTCGGTTTCTTTGCCCGCCGGCGCTGACGAAGACGGCATCAAAGCCACCTACGACAAGGGCATCCTGACCGTGTCGGTGGCCCTTCCCAAAGAGGCTGCGCCAGCGGAGAAACACATCGCTGTACAGGCCACAAGTTGAGTCATGCAGGACATAAATCGCGGCACACTGCCGGCATAGGGTGGTAGTGATGAAAGGTCTGTCCCGGCCGCGGGCGTTCCCTCGTTGGCGCTCACCCGATGACGGCGTCAGTGTTGTCGTGGTAGGTGGACGCAACTTTGAAAAGCAGCCCTCTGCTGACTTTTGTGGTGGAGCTTAGAAACCCCTGTCGCGACTCATCACAATGGTGGGCCTGATGGGACAACTGTCGAACCCCGGTGGGGCGCTGCAGAGGATGCTCGGACGCCAGGCACTTCATACTTACAGTTCCCATTGCCCAACGAAAAGCGCTGGGATCGTGGATGATTCATCTGCGTGACCAAGTAGCGAGAGCTGTCTCGTAGTCGCGCCCGCCGTAAAAGGCCTCCGACGTTCACGAGGGGCCTCAACTACCGGATGCGCGACGATAGTTAGCCGCCCGCCGCGCGATGATGCGGGCCCCGGTGGCGTTCATGCGCCAACGCGCGAGCTCAATGGAAACACCGAAGCGTAGCGCCACCTCGTCGTCGGTCGCCTTCTGGCGGGCGAGCCGCCGGGCCGCGTCGGAGGGGATCAAGAGTTCGGCCGAGATCTCGGCCGCCTCGTCCTCCTGGAGTTTGTCCGCCGTACGGCAGCCACGCTCGTTCACCAGGCTGGTGCGGAACTTGTGCTCGCCGATGACGTGCGCCATCTCGTGGCCCATCGTCGAGCGTCGACGTGCGAGCGGGTGCGAGTCGTTCTCGATGATGATCGCACCGTTGTGGTGCGGGAGCAGGGCACCCGAGAAGGCGTGGGGGCGAACGTTGTGGAAGTGATCGCGGATCGCCTGGTCGAGCGGCAGCGAGCCAAGGGCAACAACTCGCACACCGTAGAGCTCTGCAAGCTGCCACGGATCGAGCGCCTGCATGGGGATCAGGCCAAGCTCGGCGCGCACCTCATCGGCCAGCCGCTTGCAGGCTGCCTTGTTGATGGCGCGCTTGCCGGTCACGCCAGATCCTCCCGGGATGCATGCATGTGCTTCACGGTCGCTCGAATGACCTCTTCAAGGTAAGCCACGTCCTTGTCGTCCAGGTCCTGGCGCGCCCTTAGCAGCGGCGCAAGCTGCGTAACAAGATCCGGCTCAGACTGGCTGTTTGTCGGCCTGTCCGCATCGATCATGAAGGTCTCGGCGGGCATCTTGAGCCAGCGCACCAGGGTTGCGAAGCCGTCGGCGTCGGGGCGCTGCTCGTTGCCGATGCGCGACAGCAAAGACGGGCTGGTGCCGATCTCCTTCGCCAGTTGGCGCCAAGACCAGCCTCGCGCAGTGCGCTCGGCGTCGAGGGCTGCGTAGAGCCCCGCCGTGTCTATCTTCGTCCTGGCCATGCGGTCCTCTCGCTCGAAGTGTCGGTGGTCTATGTAAGTGTTGCATTATCGACGCACTGCTTGTAAGTCGACGCGCATTGTCTTAGACTCAAAACGCTGTTTCAGATGCGACTCACAACGAACCCGCGCGCCGGCAGATTGGACGAACACCATGACTGCAACGGATGCAATTGCCACCAAAGCGAAGATCGTCACGATCACCGTGAACACCAGGGAGGTCCCGTGGGCCGAGAAGAAGATCAGCTTCGAGCAGGTGGTTGAGCTCGCCTTCCCTGGTCAGACCTACGACCCGGCGGGGACGCTCGTCGAGTACAGCCGCGGGCACGGGCCGGACCACTCACTCCGCCCGGGCAAGGACGTTGAAGTCAAGGACGGCATGGTTTTCGATGTCGAACCCGCCAACCGCTCCTGACGAGCAGATCGCCCAGCTGGTGGCCGACGGCTACGACATGGTGCTCACGAGCGGGCACCTCGTCGTACGCCAGTTGCCGTATGTCGCACCGTCCGGGCTCCGCAAGGATGGCCGCCTCGTCCTGCCGGTGACGTACTCCGGCGGTGTGGTCAACGATGCGAGTGGTGATCACCGGATCTGGTTCGCCGGGGAGGAGCCGCGCGACGAACGGGGCCAGCCGCTCGGAAGTGAAGGCCAGGCGCACGGTTTCGGGAACGGCGAGGCGGCTGACTACATGTTGTCGTTCAAGCCGCCCAGCGGCGCCTACGCCAACCTGCACGCGAAGATTCAGCACTACGCGCACCTCCTGCTGAGCGCGGCCCGACAGATCGACTGCTCGGTCCGCGATACACCGGGCGGGTTGTTTCAGGTCGTGCCGGATGATCTGCCGCTCGTCTATGCGGATACCAACACGACCCGCGCGGGGCTGGCGAATTTCAGCAACCTCTTCCGGGGCCACACGATTGCCATCGTGGGCGTCGGCGGCACCGGCAGCTATATCCTCGATCAGGTCGCCAAGACGTGGGTCGACCGCATCATCCTGATTGACGGTGACCAACTCGAGAAACACAACGCGTTCCGCGCTCCCGGCGCTGTGGCGCACGACGTGGTCCAGGCCAAGCCCAATAAGGCTGAGTACTTCGCGCGTGAATACTCACGGCTCCACACGGGCATCGCGGCCCACCCGGTAGCACTGACAGCCGACAACCTGAACCTGCTCGAAGGTGCAACCTTCGCATTTCTCGCCGCTGCCGATGCCGAGGCGAGACCGGAGATCATGCGCTGGCTGCGAGACCGGGGAGTGCCGTTCATTGACGTCGGGATGAGCTTTCGCGAAGGCGATGGCGGCCTGACGGGCATGGCCAAGGTCACCGCATACCTGCCCGGCGACGAGATGACGTTGCCGACGAAGCACGCGCTCCCGCCAGGTGGAGATGACTACGGCAGCAACATCCAGATCGCCGAGCTCAACGCGCTCAACGCGACGCTCGCGGTCATCCGGTGGAAGCGTTACCTCGGCTTCTACGCGACGCACACCGCATCGAACCAGAGCGTCTACAAGCTGTTTCTCAACGAGCTGCGCAATGGGGAGGTCGAATGACCCTGATCGACCACTACACCGCAAACTTCGTTGAATCCTTCCCAACGCCGATGGAGCCGGGTGTTCTCTATATCTCGACCGCGCACTCGACCGCTGGGCACATCTGTCCTTGCGGCTGTGGTCGGGAGGTCGTCACCAAGCTGTCCCCTGCCCGATACCAGATCATCTTCGACGGAGAGGTGTCGCTGAAGCCGTCGATCGCGGCCACGGGACTGCCGTGCAAATCTCATTACTTCATCACTCGGGGGCACGTGGATTGGCACCGGAAGCTCGACGTCACTCAGGCCGCGCGGGCCCAGTCTGCCGATCAACGAGCCATCGAGGCGCACCGTGCGCCAGCTCAGGAACCGCGACTCCGTTGGTGGGCGCGTATCTGGCGACGGTTGCGGGGCTAGCGGATAGCGTCGCCTACACCAGTTCAGCCCAGTGGCCGACGTGACCTTGCGCTGACGACCAACGTCCGCCTCACGGTTCATAAACGTCGTTGGTTAATGGTGACGACGGCCCGGCGGACGGCTCGACGTGTGAATCACCAGTTGTCTGCGTCGGCGATCGCTAAATTGATACAGGCCTACCGAAGTGGCATGAGCACGAACCAGTTACAGCGACAGTATGAACTCAGCCAAAACGACCGTGCCCTGACCCCGGTTGGTTGGTCCACGTTGAGTGAGAGTCTTGCCGCCCATGTTTGTGGGCAGGATGGACGATCCCGATGGCAACGAGGAAACGACACACGCCCGAGCATGTGGTGCGCAAGCTAACCCAGGCGGATCGTATGCTGGCCGAGGGCAAGGAGATTGCCGACGTGTGCCGCGAGCTGCAGGTCTCCGAGCAGACCTACTATCGCTGGCGCAATCAATTCGGCGGGCTCAAGGCCGACGACGTCAAGCGGCTCAAGGATCTGGAGCAGGAGAACGCGACGCTCAAGCGGCTGTTGGCCGAGGCGGAGCTAGAGAAGGCCGCGCTCAAGGAGATCGCCCGGGGAAACTTCTAAGCCCGGAGCGCCGGCGAGCCGCCGTGCACCACCTGATGCGGGTGATGCAGGTCAGTAAGCGGTTCGCCTGCCGGGTCACCGGGCAACACCGCACCACCCAGCGTCACCGCCCAGCCAGCCAGACGCCGGGAGACGCGGATGCCACTTTGCGGGCGTGGCTGCGCCTGTGGGCCAAAGAGCATCCCCGGTGGGGGTTTCGCCGCGCCTACCATTGCGCCCGCGCCGGCGGCTGGTGTGTCAACCACAAACGCCTGCAACGATTGTGGCGCGAAGAGGGCCTGCGGGTGCCTCAGCGCCGCCGCCGCAAACGCGTCGGCACGTCCACCACCCACCCCCTGGCGGCTGATGCGCCCAATCGGGTGTGGGCGGTGGACTTTCAATTCGACGCCACCACCGATGGGCGCCCGGTCAAGATCGTGTCGATCGTTGATGAGCACACCCGCGAATGCTTGGGCGGGCTGGTTGAACGCTCCGTCACCGCCGATGTCCTGATCGATGAGCTGGACCGGCTGGCCACCCAACGCGGTTACCCCGCTGTGCTGCGGTGTGACAACGGGCCCGAGCTGGCCTGCGCGGCGATGGCCGGCTGGGCCGGTGATCGCCTATTACTGGCGTTCATCCCGCCAGGCCAGCCGTGGCGCAATGGCTATATCGAATCGTTCAACTCCCGCGTCCGCGACGAATGCCTCA
>CAWFKY010000012.1:0-98969 GCA_963816495.1 uncultured Actinomycetota bacterium
ATGTCTCCTAGATCGCGAGAGTTGCCACACATTGACGATGTCCATCCGATCAGTCGGCCACAAGCGGCGGTAGGGACCGAAGTCACTGGACTTCCGGGTCATTCGTATGCGGTGTCGGACGCCGATTTCACCACCCGACTGCGAGTCCGCAAACCAAGGCATCGGTTGCGGCCCCTGACTGGCAGTCAGTACCAGACCGACGCGAGGTAGGCGCCGCGCGGTTCCGAATACAGCCCAATGGTCATGAGATTCAAGACCACAAACACGCGTAAGCCGTGTGCCAGACACCAGCGCACCAACTCGGTGTTGCGCATCGGGACAAGGAACCCCGGACCCGCGAATCCCTCAGCGGCCCCGATCAATGCCTTCAGGTCGTCGTTGGTCTCTGCCACCGCGTGCCCATAAAACCCAATTCCGCTCGTATATCCGGTGATTGACCCATCACGCTCAACCACCCTGGCCGTCCCCTGCGCGAGCGCATCGCGCAGCCCACCGCCCCGGCCGTGGCCGTGCACGCGTACGCATAGTGCGTCGCATGTGGGCAGATCGTCGGAGGTGGCTGCCCGCACCCGGTATCCCGGAGTGTGGAGAGCCAGCGGATCACCTTGCATCGCGGCGAACGGCTCGCGCACGTCGAAGCCCAGCTTGGCGTAAAGGCTCATCGAGCCGTAGTTGTAGGCAGCCTGTAACAGCCGGACGCCGGGCACACTACGCTGCGCGCACCGCTGCAGCATCGTCTCCATCAGCGCGCGGCCGATGCGACGGTCTTGGACCGCGGGATCCACCGTGACATGGCCGACCCCCGTAATCATCGCCCGCTCGTCAAGGAAGCTGCTTCCCACGATCTGCCCGTCGAGCTCGGCGACCAGGGAGAAGAAGCCGGGATGTCGGATCAGTCCGGACAACAACTCGGTCGCCACCTCGACTGAGGCGAAATCCGACGGAAAGCCATGGCAGGCAGCGATATCGGCGAACGCGTCGTAACATATGTGTCCACACTTGGACGTATCCTCAGCGCTCCCCTGACGGATCCTTAGAGCCGTCGACGTCATCCCGACCTCCCAGTCGCAGCAGGGCTTCGTGTACTCATGTCGTCGAGTTGACCTTCGCCGACACCGAGCAGACCAACACCTGCGGCACGTTGGGATTGTGCGGCAGCCACCCCTCCCAGCCGGTCATGATCTGGCGGTAACCAGCCGGCTAGGCACCGCACGTCGGCACGGTCGGGAAGCGTGGTCACAACGCCCAAACCTAACGGTCTCAGCGGGAGCCGATCGGGAGTCCATTGTCGCTTGTGCGGAGGGCGAATGGCCCTATTTCAGACGCCACGGCTGTCCATACATTGGCGCTAACGGCAAAAGACTGACGTAGGGGAAAAAATTATGCACCGGACCACAAGCGTCGCGGTGGTAGGAGCCAGCGGATACGCGGGCGGAGAAATCCTGCGGCTGCTGCTAGGCCATCCGGCCTACACCGCCGGACGTTTGACGATCGGCGCGTTGACGGCGGCCGCCAGCGCGGGCAGCCCGCTCGCCGAGCACCACCCGCATCTGCTGCCGCTCTGGGACCGGGTGTTGCAGCCCACCGACGCAGGCCTGCTGGCCGGTCACGACGTTGTGTTCACCGCGTTGCCGCCCGGCCACTGTGCGCCGCTGGCAGAACAGCTCGACACCGGCACCGTGATCATCGACTGCGGTGGCGATTTCCGGCTGCGCGACGCGGCGGTGTGGGAGCGGTTCTACGGTTCGCCGCATGCGGGTACCTGGCCGTACGGGCTACCCGAACTTCCCGGCGCCCGCGACCGCCTACGTGGCGCCACCAGGGTCGCGGTCCCGGGGTGTTATCCCACCGCGACGCTGCTGGGGCTGGTGCCCGCCGTCGCCGAAGGCCTCGCCGAACCGTCCGTGACCGTAGTCGCCGTCAGCGGCACCTCGGGCGCCGGACGCGAGGCCAAGACCGAGTTGCTCGGATCAGAGATCATCGGGTCGGCGCGCGCCTACAACATCGCCGGCGTGCACCGGCACACCCCCGAGATTGCCCAGGGACTACAGGCGGTCACCGAGCACGCCGTTTCGGTGTCGTTCACCCCGGTGCTGATCCCGACGACCCGCGGCATCCTGGCCACCTGCACCGCACCCTGCACGGCACCGCTGAACCAGGTGCGCTCGGCGTACGAAAAGCACTACAGCGGTGAGCCGTTCGTCCGGCTGTTGCCGGAAGGAAATCTGCCTCGCACCGGTTCGGTGGTCGGCAGCAACACTGCACAACTGGCGGTCGCGGTCGATAGGGACGCCGGCAAACTCGTGGCGGTCTGTGCGATCGACAACCTGGTCAAGGGCGCCGCCGGAGCCGCCGTGCAGTCGATGAATTTGGCGTTGGGCTGGCCGGAGACCGAGGGCCTGTCGGTGGTTGGGATGGCGCCGTGACCGCGGTCGGTGATGTCAAAGATGTCGAAGATGTCAAAGCCCCCGCCATCACCCGCGAGGTTCGGGCCACCGTGCTCGCCGAAGCGTTGCCGTGGCTCAAGCACCTGCATCACAAGGTCGTCGTGGTCAAGTACGGCGGGCACGCGATGCTCGACGACAATCTGCGCCGCGCCTTCGCCGCTGACATGGTGTTCCTGCGCAACTGCGGAATCTATCCCGTAGTCGTGCACGGCGGGGGTCCACAAGTCAGCGCCATGCTCAAACGGCTTGGGATCCCCAGTGAATTCAAGGGCGGCTTCCGGGTGGTGACCCCGGAGGTCCTCGATGTGGCGCGGATGGTGCTGTTCGGTCATGTCGGGCGCGAACTGGTGAACCTGATCAACGCGCACGGCCCGTACGCGGTCGGCATCACCGGCGAGGACGCGCAATTGTTCACCGCAGTCCGCCGCAGCGTCATGGTCGACGGGGCGCCCACCGACATCGGGTTGGTCGGCAATATCCAAAACGTCAACACCGCGGCGGTCCGCGACCTTATCGCCCAACGCATCCCAGTGGTCTCGTCGATTGGCCCGGACGCCGACGGCGTGGTCTACGACATCAATGCCGACACCGCCGCAGCCGCGTTGGCCCAGGCGCTACAGGCCGAGAAGCTACTGATGCTGACCGACGTGGAAGGGCTCTACACCAACTGGCCCGACCCGGATTCGCTCGTCAGCGAGATCGACACCGTGAAGCTGGCCGCGCTCCTGCCGTCGATGCAGTCGGGAATGCGACCCAAGACCGAGGCCTGCCTACGCGCGGTCGAGGGCGGGGTGCGCAGCGCGCACATCATCGACGGCCGGGTCGAGCACACTGTGCTTGTCGAGCTGCTCACGAACGAAGGCGCCGGCACCACGGTAGTGCGCGCGTGACGTACACCGAAGCGCTCCAGAAACGCTGGGATGCGGTAATGATGCCCAACTACGGCACCCCGCCGATCGCTCTGGCCTCCGGACAGGGAGCGGTGGTCACCGACGTCGATGGCAAGACCTACCTGGACCTGCTCGCCGGGATAGCGGTCAACATCTTGGGACACTGTCATCCCGCAGTGACCGAAGCGGCAACACGACAGCTGACCACGTTGGGCCATACCTCCAACCTGTACGCCCACGAACCGGGCGTCGCGCTGGCCGAAGCCCTGGTCGCCCAATGGGGGGTGGAAAACGCGCGTGTGTTCTTCTGCAACTCCGGCGCCGAAGCCAACGAGTTGGCGTTCAAACTGTCCCGGCTCACCGGCCGCACACAACTCGTTGCGACCCGTCGCGCATTTCACGGCCGCACGATGGGATCGTTGGCACTCACCGGCCAGCCCGAGAAGCAGGCACCTTTCGCTCCGCTGCCGGGCGAGGTGACACACGTGCCCTACGGGGACGCCGACGCGCTGGCGGCTGCCGTAACGGCCGACACCGCCGCTGTTTTCCTCGAGCCGATCATGGGGGAAGCCGGCGTCGTCGTGCCGCCGCCGGGTTATCTAACCGCAGCGAGAAAGATTACCGCCCAGCATGGCGCGCTATTGGTCATCGATGAGGTACAGACCGGGATGGGCCGCACCGGAGCGTTTTTCGCCCACCAGCACGAAGCGATCACGCCCGACGTCGTGACAATGGCCAAGGGGCTGGGCGGCGGGCTGCCGATCGGGGCGTGTCTTGCGGTCGGGCCGGTCGCCGCGTTGCTCAAGCCCGGCCTGCACGGCAGCACCTTCGGCGGCAACCCGATCTGCGCGGCAGCTGCGCTGGCGGTGCTGCGCACCCTGACCGACGGCAAACTGATCGAGCGTGCAGGGGTGCTTGGTGCATCGCTGCGCACTGGCATCGAATCGCTGAAACACCCCTTGGTGGACCATGCGCGAGGCCGCGGCTTGCTGTGCGGCATGGTGTTGACTCAGCCGTCGGCCAAGGCGGTCGAAGGTGAAGCACGTGACGCGGGTTTCCTTGTCAACGCCGCCGCGCCCGACGTTATCCGGCTGGCGCCGCCGCTCGTGATCACCGACGTGCAACTCGACCGGTTCGTGGCAAGCTTGCCAGACGTGCTGGACCGGGCCGCAGAATGATGCGACTGCTCACGCCGCCACCGACAGACCCTCGTCGGTTTCCACCAAGATGCCAGTCTCAATGAGCTTTTGCACGTCGATTCCGTGGTCCGTCACATCGCCGCGCTGGGTCGCGGTGCCGCCCCACTGATCGGTGAGAACCTTTGAGACCGCGTTCCTTTCCGCGGCGGTAAGCGAACGCGACACGGCGGCGAGCTTATGCAACAGATTCAGTGCGCGAGTCAAACCCGTGACGGTATCGCGGCTGACCAAGGCTACTGCGGCAGCCGCGGCATTCTCGGCAAGATTCCATTCCGAGCGGCGCAACGTTAAATGGACGCGGTGGGTGGTCACGTGGGCCGCTTCCGCAGTGTCGGTCGTTTCGGTCATGTCGTCGATTTCGAGATACCCTTCGTCGAAACAGACGACAAGGTCGCCGACCGCTTGTTCCAGCCGGTCGAGCCCCACCAGGGGCACGTCTTCAATGGATAGCTCGGCCGGTTGTGGATTTACCCGGGATGCAAGTCCATGCGTCAGCGCACCCAGCGACGACTTCCGATCGTCTTGCTGGAAGACCCATTCGGTGGTTTCCCACCCATCGTCCCCGTTGTTCTGGATCATCACAATTTCCTCAAAGCCGTTCGCGGACGGGGGTTGTCATCAGTCAGCGCGTCAGGTTCGGGCAGCAGGTTCCTACCTGACGGATGACGGCGCATCGACTCGCTGCGCTCGCATGCGTGCAGTTGAGCCGCAACCCAGGCCGGGTGTGATTGCAGGACAATCACATTAGCCGCTAAAGCAGGTGCCGTCATCGGACGCCTCCCTCACAGCGAAAGCCCACGAGCGGTTCGGAGAGGCAGCGGGGAGAACCCAGATATCCCTGGACGAGAAGAGTTTCCATTGATTCACCCTTACGGCCAAAAGTGAGTCATTTACCCCTTTATCCCAACAGTTGCCCGCGCTCGCCGATAGGGACTGAAGTCCCTCAAGTGGAGGCCGTTAGTTGCTCTGCCGCTGCAATCACTGATATAGCAGCAAGACCACATCGGCGTGGAGTTAGCGGCCCGGCCGCGCAAAACCGACGACGAGGAGAGAGAAATCGCTGCCGCGCAAGGCTGGCGCACTTCGCCGGTTCGGGCAGCACCGATCGTGACCAGCTGGATAGCCGCGGCGTGCTCGGCGAGATGGTCCACGAAGGGGGCCTCCAACCGGACTGTCTCGATTTCGACCTCGGGAGGGGCTCTCGATGCAGCGCTCTACGGGCCCCGATTCCTTCTCACCATCGCTCACCATCGCCGGATCGCGATTGCGCCGCCAGCAGCACCCGCAAGGGCGCGCGCCGGTGCCGAGCCTCGTGGATCGCCATATCGAGAACGTCGATGCCATCGGGCGAGTCATCTACCAGGGCGACGATCCAACCGGGTGTCCCGCCCGTCTCGCGGCGGTCGCCCCGCACGACGACGACCGAGCAATGGCCGGACCATCAGGGCCGCCCGTGCTTCGCTTGAGCTGGCGCGTGGGATCGCGTTGGTGATACGGAGCAGGCGCAGCGGAATGTCGGTGCCGGCCACCTCGTCGACGGCCCACCGCGCGGCGCGAATCGCCGCCTGCGACCCGTCGACACCGACTACTACTGACTTCGGCGGATACCTGTCAAACATCGTGAACCCCTGGCAATGAAGGACGTTGGGAGAAGCTAGCCACAACCGTACGGATTGTGCTGGTTCTGATCAGAGGCCTTGGTCCTCACCTCTAGATCCCTTATGCCACCTCACGATCCCAACGACGATCTGGCACGCCCGCGTCTCAGGGGCGAATCTCCAACACTTCACTCAACGGTCGTCGCGGCGTCGGTGGCCGGACCAAATCGCCCTCGGGTTCGATGCCGACTCGAATCAGAACCTGAGGTACCGCCGCGGAATCGCTCATGAGATCCCGAATGATGTCTCGGCTGGCTTCCAGTTCGGTGATGTGCGTTACCGGGCACGTCGCCAGTCCAGCCATCGTGCATTCGAGCAGAATCGCTGAAAGTGCCTCGCCGCATCTCAGGGCATCCCCTCGAGTGCCGCCGGGTGTGGATAGCACAAGGATTTTCGCTTCGTCGGTAGTGCCCGCAGAACTCCACTCATCCGGGTCGGCGGGGAACCGACGATTCACGTCGACTCTCCCGGCGTCCGCCTCTGACACCAGTGCGCTTTCGGGTATCCCCTCTGACTGTCGTGATGGTGCGGTCCACCACATTAATTCCTGGTGATAGTCATCGTCGTAACGGCGCATGGCTTCGGTCAGTTGAGATGCTTCCGCCAACCGCGGTCGGGCATCGGCGCCCAGTACGTCAAGGGTGACCGAATCGCTTTCAAACGAGGTCCGCACTACAGGTTCGAGCGCCGCCCAGTGCTTCGGCGGACGGAATGGCAGACGGCTGGTCCGCCGACGCGATATCGCGTCGGCGCGGTCGCGCCGGGCCTGCGAGACAAAGTCGACGGACACGAAGTCCGTCGAGGCGAGGTGGTCGAGATTGTTCGGGTTGGGAAACCGTTCGACGTTCGTGTCCCAACCCGCCGCGGCCATCGCGATCCGGAAGTGATCGAGCGCGGCGCCGCAGCTGATGATCGCTTCGCGACCTGACCGGTCGGTCGATGTGACTTTCCGGTGTGAGTCAACGAAGAGATCGACGCTCTTGCTGCTGGCAACCCACTGCCAAGGCTGGCTGTTGTGCAGCGACGGAGCGCGACATGCTAACTCGACCGCCGTCGTGATCACCGTGGTGTCCGCCATCATTCGGGTCATCACTTTCACCTGCCTGCCGTTTGGCTACGACCCTCGCGCACGTGCAGATCTGGCGCCAGAGTCCTTGGTCCCCGGTCGTTGGCCCCGAGACGGCATGCGCAAGCGCTTCGACCCAAGGACGAAACGCTTCTTGACTGATGACTTTCTTCTCTATTGCGGACTCAAGCGGTGGGCAAACGATATAGACGCCAAGCAATCGGCATGGGATAGACCACACCCCTAGGACGCCATATGGATGTCATCCACAAGACACCTCACGATTGGGGTATCCGGCCCAACCTTTCGGACTACGAGCAGACACGGGCGCAATTTCGCTGGTCCGATCTGCCGGCGCTTTGCGAAGGCATGGGGCCCGGCAAGTGCAACATCGCCTACGCCGCCCTCGACCGCCATGCCTCGGGCCCGGTCGCGCAACGCACAGCGTTACGGTTTGTCACCGATAACGGCTTGGACGGCGCGATCGCCACCCGAGATCTCAGCTACGCGGAACTCGGTCGACTTGCCAAACGGTTCTCTGGCCTGCTGCGCTCGCTCGGGATCAACAAGGGCAACCGGGTGTTCACGATCATGGGCCGCGTCCCTGAGCTCTACATCGCGATGCTGGGTGCATTGCGCAACGGCAACATAGTTTCGCCGTTGTTCTCGGCGTTCGGGCCGGAGCCCATCGCCACCAGAGTCAACATCGGACAAGCCGATGTGCTGGTGACCACCAGGGCAATTTATCAGCGCAAGATCGCCAAGATTCGTGATCGGCTGCCGTCAGTGCGGCATATCCTCATCGTCGACGACGACAAAGCCGGCGACCAGTTGCCCGGAACGCTCGACTTCTGGCATTACATGGACGCGGCCGACGAGAATACGCCGATCGAGCCCACCAACCCTGACGACCCGGCGCTGTTGCACTTCACCAGCGGTACCACCGGCACACCCAAAGGTGCTATCCACGTGCACGGCGCCGTCACCATGCACTATGTCACCGGCTTGTTTGCGCTTGACCTGCACCCCGACGACATTTATTGGTGCACAGCTGATCCCGGCTGGGTAACCGGAACCTCCTACGGGATCATCAGTCCGCTGCTGCACGGGGTCACCTCGATCGTCGACGAGGCGGAGTTCGACGCCGAGCGGTGGTACGCAATTCTGCAGGATCAGGGCGTGTCGGTGTGGTACACGGCGCCGACAGCGATCAGGATGCTGATCAAAGCGGGCCCCGAACTGCCGGCGCAATACCATTTTCCGCGGCTTCGTTTCATCGCAAGTGTGGGTGAGCCGCTAAACCCCGAAGCGGTCTGGTGGGGAAAGCGGGTGCTGGGCTTGCCAATTCACGACAATTGGTGGCAGACCGAGACGGGCGGCATCATGATCGCGAACACCCCGGCGTTCGACATCAAGCCCGGCTCGATGGGCCGACCGCTACCCGGTGTGGACGCGTACATCGTGCGCCACGACGACGATGGCACAACCACGGTCATCGACGAACCTGACGTCGAGGGTGAACTCGCGCTCAGGCCTGGCTGGCCATCGATGTTCCGCGGCTATCTGAACGCCGAGGAGCGATATCGGAACTGCTTCACGGACGGGCTCTACCTGACCGGAGATCTCGCGAAGAAAGATGCCGACGGCTACTTATGGTTCGTCGGACGCAAAGACGACGTGATCAAATCCGCGGGACATCTGGTCGGTCCGTTCGAGGTGGAAAGCGCGCTCACCGATCATCCAGCGGTGGCCGAAGCAGCAGTCATCGGCAAGCCCGACCCAATGCTCGGCGAAATGATCAAAGCCTTTGTCACGCTTAAGAATGGTGTGGTCGGCGATGAGGACCTGCGTCTGGAATTGATAGGCCACGCGCGCAAAAGGCTTGGGGCCGCTGTGGCGCCCAAGGAGCTCGAGTTCGTCGACACGCTGCCCCACACAAGCAGCGGCAAGATCATGCGCCGGTTGCTGAAGGCCCGCGAGCTCGGGCTGCCCGAAGGCGATACCTCCACCATCGAACAACACCATGACCACCACGCCGAAGGAGTTCCATCATGACCGATACGAAACTGGCGCATGAACTCTTGTCCGATATGGTTCGCGTCCGCCGCATGGAAGAGAAATGCGCGGAACTCTACAGCGCAGCCAAGATTCGCGGATTCCTTCACCTCTACGTCGGGGAAGAGGCCGTCGCTGCCGGTTCACTGCGCGCATTGGCCGACGATGACGCGGTTGTCGCGACCTACCGCGAGCATGCGCACGCACTGTTACGCGGCATCCCCCTGACCTCGATCATGGCCGAGATGTTCGGCAAGCAGGAGGGCTGCTCGCGTGGCCGCGGCGGGTCTATGCACCTGTTCGATGCGTCGAAGCGGTTCTACGGTGGCAACGCGATCGTCGCCGGTGGCCTGCCACTCGCGGTAGGCATCGCGCTCGCCGATGCGATGTTGCAGCAAAAGCGGGTAACAGCCTGCTATTTCGGTGACGGCGCGGTGGCCGAGGGCGCGTTCCACGAGTCGCTCAACATGGCCGCGCTGTGGAACCTGCCGGTGTTGTTCTGTTGTGAGAACAACCTCTACGCGATGGGCACCGCGTTGGAGCGGGCGCAGTCGCAGACCGATCTCACCGTCAAAGCGGCGTCGTACCGCATACCCACGCTGGCCGTCGACGGGATGGATGTCGAGGCATGCCACACCGCCGCGCAACAGGGCGTCAATCACGTCCGCGACACGGGCGGCCCGTTCTTCATCGAGTTCCGGACGTATCGCTTCCGGGCGCACTCGATGTTCGACCCGGAACTGTACCGGGACAAGGACGAAGTCGAGCGATGGCGGGAGCGTGATCCTATCCGGCTATTCACCGAGCAGTGCCTGCTCGACCGCAGGCTCTCCGAGGCCGACGTGAGAGACATCGAAGATTCCGCAGCAGCCGAAATCGAGGCCGCGGTGGCATTTGCCGAGGCGGGAACATGGGAGGACGTAGCGGATCTCGAGCGTGACGTGCTGACACCGGGATCGGCGCGATGAAGACCAGCTACCGGACCGCCGTTCATGACGCGCTTCGCGACGCTTTCCGCGACGACCCGCGCGTCGTCTTGATGGGAGAAGACGTCGGGCGGTACGGCGGGACCTACGCGGCGTCCAAAGGCCTACTGGAGGAATTCGGGCCTGACCGGGTGCGTGACACCCCCTTATCGGAGTTGGGCTTCGTCGGTATCGGAATCGGTGCAGCCCTCAACGGACTGCGCCCGATAGTCGAAGTCATGACGGTGAACTTCAGCCTCCTAGCGCTGGACCAGCTCGTCAATACCGCTGCGGCCCTTCGCCATATGTCCGGTGGGCAATTCTCTGTCCCGCTCGTTGTCCGAATGGCGACCGGCGCCGGGCGTCAGCTGGCCGCCCAGCACTCGCACAGCCTGGAGCCCTGGTACGCCCACATCCCGGGCATCAAGGTGGTAGCTCCGGCCACCGTCGAAGATGCCTACGGCATGCTCGCGCCGGCCCTGGCGGACCCGGACCCGGTGGTGATCTTCGAGCACGTTCAGCTCTACAACACCTCGGCAGACGTCGAGGCGCTTGCTCCTACCGATATCTCCCGGGCAGCGGTCCGTCGCAGCGGGACCGACGTCACCCTGGTGGCCTACGGCGGCTCCCTCTGGAAGGCGCTCGACGCGGCAAACGAGCTATCACTTGCCGGAATCGACTGCGAAGTAATCGATCTGCGCGTCCTGCGACCACTTGACGACGACACCATCCTGGAGTCCGTTCGCAAGACCCATCGCGCCGTCGTGATCGACGAGGCTTGGCGCACCGGCAGCCTGGCGGCAGAGGTCATGGCACGAATAGTGGAGGGCGCCTTCTACGACCTCGACGCCCCCGTGGCACGGGTGTGCAGCGCCGAGGTTCCCATGCCGTACGCAAAGCACTTGGAACAGGCTGCCCTGCCCCAAACCGCCACGATCGTCACCGCCGTACAAAACCTATTCGGCGAGCAACAATGATCGAGTTCAAGATGCCTGCCCTGGGCGCCGACATGGACGAAGGCACCCTGGACGAATGGTTGGTCAAACCCGGCGACAAGATCACGCGGGGACAAATCGTGGCGGTCGTCGAAACCACCAAGGCCGCAGTCGAAATCGAATGCTGGCAGGAGGGCACCGTCGGCGAGCTAATCGTGCCCCTCGGCGAAACCGTCCAAGTGGGCGCGGTATTGGCCACGCTCCTGGAAGCGGGTGAAAGTGCCGAACGACAGCCTTCCGAACGGCCGCAGCCGTCGAAGGAAGCTGTCGCAGAGCCGCCGGCCGCGCCGGCGAAGGAGCGGGCCGCTGCCGTCGCTCCCCCGACGGCCCCGCAGCGTCGTCGCTGGGTATCACCGGCCGCGCGCCGCCTGGCCCAAAGCTTGGCCGTCGATTTAGACGCGGTGAGCGGGACTGGTCCTCAGGGGGCAGTCACGATAAGCGACGTCGAGCATGCCGGCGCTGCCAGGCAAGCAGCCGCCAAGCCGCAAACCAAGCCGTTGAGTAAACCGTCACCGGCCGACCGTGCGGCTCAGATGCGGATGTCGATCGCGGCTGCGATGGGCCGATCCAAACGGGAGATTCCGCACTATTACCTTGTCGACGAGATCATCTTGGAAAATGCACTGACCTGGCTGACCGCGCGAAACGCACACCGTTCGATCGACGAACGGGTACTGCCGGCGGCCTTGCTGTTGAAGGCTGTCGGCATCGCTGCGCAGCGGTTCGGCGAGTTCAACGGATTTTGGCGAGACGACGGGTTCCAGGCCGCGAGCGGAGTTCACGTTGGGGTCGGGATCTCGTTGCGCGGCGGCGGCCTCGTGGCACCGGCCATCCACGACGTCCCAGAAAAGAAGCTCGACGAATTGATGGATGATCTCACCGACCTTGTTGCTCGGGCGCGCTCCTTCTCGCTGCGGAGTTCTGAGATGTCGGACCCGACCATCACGGTCACCAACCTTGGCGACAAAGGCGTCGACGCGGTCTTCGGCATCATCTATCCACCGCAGGTGGCCCTCGTCGGCTTCGGCCAGCCGACACAGCAGGTCCGCGCGATCGACGGCGGGATTCGGATCGTCACCACCGTGCAAGCCACGCTAGCCGCCGACCACCGGGCAAGCGACGGCCACCGGGGCGCTTTATTCCTCAGCGCGATCAACGACTTACTCCAGCAGCCCGACCTCCTAGAAAAGTGATGTGCGATGACCGACGAAGAAACCCGCAGCGCGGTACTGTCTGTGCTGACAACCATTGCGCCTGAAGTGGAGCCCGACGACATCAGCGACGATGTTCTGCTTCGAGATCAAGTCGATCTCGACTCGATGGACTGGCTGAACTTTCTGCGCGGCATCCACAAACGGCTGCACGTCGATATTCCAGAGGCGGACTACGCGTCGCTGCGGACGCTGGCCGATGTGGTCGGCTACGTCGAAAAGAACGGCTCCAATCCCGTTGCTTGACGCCGCCCGAAGAGGGCGCGGCGAATCGGGCCCGCGTTAGTGTTGTGTCCGTCGGGTCAGGTGTTGATGAAGGGGATCGCTGATGTCGGTGACCGATGGTGGGGCGACCATCCTGCCGGTTCACGAATGCTGGGAGCTGCTAGCGGGCGTCACGCTGGGACGGCTTGTCACCAGCGTCGATGGCCGGCCCGAGATCTTCCCGATCAATTACGTCGTCCAGCGTCGCACGGTGCTGTTCCGCACGGCGGCGGGCACCAAGTTGGTCAGCACCGCCATCAACAATCACGTGCTGTTCGAGGCCGATGACCACAACGTCGCCGAGGGATGGAGCGTGATCGTCAGAGGCACCGCGCGCTCGTTGCGCAGCCAAGAGGAGATCGAAGACGCCGAGCGCGCCCAAGTGTTGCCGTGGACGGCGTCTGAGAAGACGCACTACGTGCGGATCGTCCCCGAGGCGGTGACGGGCCGCCGGTTCCGGTTCGGCGCGCCGCTGGAGGAGTCCGACCGCAGCTGATTGACCCGGTCTGGGGGCAGTCCTCGGTCACAGCTGCCTCACAGATGCCTCACAGATGCCGAGGTCGCGGCACGAACTCCAGTGACAACAGCACCATCAGCGCCGCTGGGATGTGGTGGACACACAACACCACGTAGCGCCGGTCGGACAGCGCGTGAAACTTGCGCAAGTAGCGGTAAAGGGACTCCAGCCGGATCAGCGGATCCAGCAAGTGGATCGCCCAGAGCGCGACGCGCTGTAGCAGGCCCGGGCGGCTGGCATCGAATACCTCCGGGAAGGCCGCGAATGCCAGCGAAAGGCGCAGCGCGCCATGGCTTTTCGCATCGGTGATCATGTCGACGCTGAGCCGCTCGTCAACCCCGTTGGGCGCGTCGGGCCGGCGGAACGGCACATCGAGGCTGACTTCGGTTCCTTCGCCGGCGGTGGCGTATCGGTGAAACGCCACGACCCGCCCGTCCCGGTCGCGCGCGATAGCCAACTTGATACCGGGCAAGCGGCCTTGCAACGCCCCGTCAAGGTTCATGCAGAACCCGCGATCGGTGCGCGCGGCGCGGTGCGCGGCGTACAACACCTCGGTCAGCTCGGCGGCCAACGGCGGGCCGAGTTCCTGCTCGTCGACGATCTCGGTGGTGATCCCGCAGTTGCGGGTGCGCTGCACCGCTTGGCGCAGATTGCGAAAATGCCGGCCCTTCAGCGTGAAGTGGCGAATATCGACGACGACATCGCGCCCGATCGGCACTGCCACCATCGGCTGTCCGACGGTTTCGCTGCGCCACAGCCCGAGATGCCGCTCGCCGCCGGCCAATACGATGATCTGCCACCCCCGGCTGCGGCACATCCGCACGAAATCGGAGACCAGGTCGTCGAACCGGGTGTCATCGCCGATCGGGTCACCGCTGACTACGGCGAACCCAAGCCGGGTACGGTAAGCGATGGCCGCGGACTGGTCTGCATTGAAGTGATAGCTTTTGCTCGAGTGCATGGCAAACGGCGCCAACGCATCCCCGCGTGTGGCGTTGACCAGCGCCCACACCCGCTCCAGCAGCTCCGGTTGCGGTTGCGCCGTCGTCGGCCACGTCAGTGCGAGCCCGCTGCCGGCAATCAGAAAATTGCCGAGCACGCCAAGGGACAGAAAGTGCGCGCACATCCCCGCGCCCACCGTGCCGGCCGCCGCCATCGCATGCCCGGTGATCACCGGCCGACCAAGGAAGATCCCCCGCGCGATCAGGACCACCGCGGCAAGTAGCGCCAATGACCACCCGAAGCGGCCGGGGGCAACGCGGCCATAGCCGAGCTGTTCGCGGGCGACCAGCACCGCCAACCAGCCCAGCACGCACAGCAGCATCAACACGCTCACGAGACGGGCCGCCCGGACATCGGCGCTGACCAAGACCCGTTCGCGGCGCCGCGCCGTGGTTGCCCCGGCGCTATTGTGCCTAGTCTTCACGGCGGGATCGCTTCCTGACTACGCAGCACATCCGGGCATGGCCGCGGCGCGTGCCCAGCACGGTTCGCATCGGTAACGCGGCCGGGAGCTGCTTAGACACGGGTCAACCTTTTCCTCATACATTCGCACGCAGTCGTTTTCGACCGTATTAGCGCGACCAACGCACCACGAGAGCCGTTTGTCCTCGGGTTATGGCCCTAAGTCCCTGGGCGATCAGCCAACTGTCAAGGCTGCCAACATCGCTCGACTCACGACGAATGTCCCGACGATCTGGGACTTCAGGCCCTGCAACAGCGGGTGCCAGCACCCGACGGTGTCGCTGAATTCGTCTCGAGCAGCACGGAACCCGTCCAACTGGCCGTCATCGGCAGTGGCCAGGTTGCCCCATTAATCCGGTTCGTTCCGACCGCGGCTATCTCGGTTGTTGAGTTGTGTTCGGTGCTGGTGATACGCCACTAGACCGAAGGCTCCAGAGCTGATGCGACCCGTGGGAAGTATTGCCGCGCGGCTGGTGACAAACGGCTCTGATCGAAAACACCCCACCCTCGATACGGTCGTGTACGACCGGCCCAGCCAACGGCGGCGGAGCCAACTAATGCGCAACCGAATGTGAGGACACGCCATGTCATCGCGCAACGCAACTTTGGGAATCGTCGTCGGCATCGATGATTCACCGGCCGCCAGAGTGGCTTTGCAGTGGGCGGCGCACGACGCCGAGCTGCGCAAGATCCCGCTGACGCTAGTGCATGCGATATCACCGGAGGTGTCGACGTGGCTGACCACTCCGCTTCCTGCCGGAGTGATGCGTTGGCAGCAAGATCACGGACGCCGACTGGTCGACGAGGGCCTCAAGCTCGTCGAAGAAGTCTGCCAGCATGGCGGTCCCCCCGGTGTCCATACCGAAATCTTGGCGTCTGCAGCCGTCCCTACGTTGATCAACTTGTCCAAAGACGCGGAGATGCTGGTCGCTGGGTCACAAGGCAGCGGGCGCTGGCCGGGCCGGCGCCTGGGTTCGGTTAGCGCCGCGCTACTTCGTCACGCGCATTGTCCTGTCTCGATCGTCCACGACGAGGACCCGTCGACGCCAACTCCGGTTCAAGCGCCGGTCTTAGCCGGTATCGACGGATCGCCAGCATCGGAATCGGCTACCGCACTCGCCTTCGATGAGGCCTCGCGCCGGCAGGTGGGATTGGTCGCTCTACACGCATGGAGCGACCTAGATACTACCGAATTGCCGGGAATCGATTGGCCGACAACACAATCAATGGCCGAAGAGCTGTTGGCCGAACGTTTGGCGGGTTGGCAGGAACAGTACCCCGACGTGCAGGTGACCCGTATAGTCGAGCAGGCTCAGCCGGCACGCCAAATCGTCCAGAAGTCCGAAGAGGCCCAGCTGGTGGTGGTCGGCAGCCGGGGCCGCGGCGGATTCGCCGGACTGCTGGTGGGCTCAGTCGGCGAAACCGTTGCGCAGATGGCGAGGGTGCCGGTGATCGTCGCACGCGAGCCGCAGTAACGGCTACCGAAATTCTGTTGGCGGAGCAGTGAATTGGCCTCGCCGCTAGCCGCTCACTGCCCGCGAACGACGAGCACCGAGCATTCGGGGTGGCGGAAGAGTGGATGTCCAGAGGGCCCAATGAGACTGGCCAACTGACCTGCCTCCGAGGCACTGATAACCGCGAGTTGCACTCGCTCGTCGTTGGCGTGAAGGAAGCTGGCGATGTTGTGCTTGGTGGTGATCGGGTAGACGCGCACCTCGGGGTGACGGCGCCGCCAATCCAGTACGCGGCGTTCGAACTCGCCGTCCGCATGCTCGGTGAGGTCCTCTGGTCGGCCGCCGAGTACGAGCATCGGTGCCCTGCGCAACTTCGCCTCCCACGCAGCGTATTTGACGATGGCATCGTTGTCGGCTTCGTCGGTCATCCGGACCACGATCCAGTCGATCTCCGGCGGGGGCTGGCTACGTTGCGCACGGATGATTGCGACCGGACACTGTGCCTTTTCAGCGAGCTCGGTCGCCGTCGACCCCAAGATCGAACGGGCGTAGCGCCCGATTCCAACCGAGCCGACACAGATCATCTCGGCCTCGCGCGACGCCTCCAACAGGACCTGCCCGGCTGGACCTCGTGGGGTTTCGGTCTCGATCTTGACAGACCTTCCGTCGACCTGCACCGCCGATTGGGCGTCCCGTAGCGATGTTTCGGCGTGTGCGAAATCGCGCTCGTAGTCCTTCGGGGACAAATGCGTCGACTTGAGCACCGCGACCAGGTGCAGCGGAAGACTACGGCTGATGGCCTCGTCAACACCCCAGAGCGCGGCCCTGATCGCCGCCTGCGAACCATCGATCCCGACAACGATCGGTTTCATCGTCGCTCTCCTTAACGATCCGGCCCGGTGCTGGATCCCCCAGCGTTGGAATACTTCTCGGACGATGGACCCAGCGACGCGGGACCCAACACTGCCGGGCCCGGCGCCGTCTGGGCGAGCCGGTAGACATCGATCAACCGCGCGACATCGCTAGGAGTGACGATGCCGACCACGCCGCGCCCGTCGACGACCAGGGCACGGCTTCGGGGACCGACGGGGGCCATCCGCTCAAGCAGCGCGGTCAACGGTTCCTGTGGTGCCGCGGTCGGCACGCTCTGCAGCGGCAGAGCGATCTCATGCACGCTGGTAGTGGTGCGCCGGCTGGGCGCCACATCGCGCAGCTGTGTCAAGGTGACCAATCCCACGATCGATCCATCCCGGCCGGAAACCGGGTACGCCGAGTGACGGTCTCCGAGCACATAACGCTGGATGAAATCCTCGACGCTGATCCAGCCGGGAGCCGTGTGCGGTTTCGCTGTCATTGCGTCGGCGACGCGCACCCCGGCAAAGAGCTGTTGGGTCGATATCCTGGTCTCTTCCTCGCGACTGGCAGCGAAAATGAACCAACCGATGAACGCCAACCAGACGCCTCCGACTAGGCCGCCCGCCACAAACTCGGCCAATCCCAATCCAATCAAGACAAACGCGACCACGCGTCCGGCATGCGCCGCGCCGATGCCGGCCCGCACGCTGTCGCCATGTCGCCGCCACAAATAGGCGCGCAGAACCCGGCCACCGTCCAATGGGGCCCCCGGCAACAGGTTGAACAGGCCGAGCATCAGGTTGATGGCGGCCAACCACGAGGCAACACCAACCACGATGGGAGCCGCCCGCATGGTGTGTAGCGCTGCGACCAGGCCGCCGAACATCGCCGCCAACGCAACGCTGGTAGCCGGGCCGGCTATTGCGATCCGGAAGGCGGCTTTAGGTGTCTTCGCCTCACCACCGAGAGTGGTCACCCCGCCGAAAAGCCATAGTGTCACGCTCTTCACCGCCACCCCCGAACGACTAGCGACGACGGCGTGCGCAAGCTCGTGGGCCAACAGTGACGCCAGCAGCACCAGCGCCCCAGATGCTCCGGCCAGCCAATAAGCCGAGGGGGCATACCCTTTGGCGCTAGTGGGTAATGTGCTTGCCAGGCTCCACGTGAACAACCACAGGATAACCAGCACACTCCAGTTGACACTCACCGGAAACCCGGCGATGCGCCCCAGGGGGATCGCATCACGCACCTTGTCAACCTCCCAAAATTATTTAAGGACAAAGCTTTTGGCACGGTCCTCCCGACGCTATTAGGTAAGCGGTCATGATGTCGCGTGCCACCGTGCTGGCTTCGGGTCGTTCTTCGCCTCCTGCCAAAGTAAGGCGTGGCCCTGGGCAGACACTAGGGTCGTTTGGCCTTCTGGCCGCGGGCCGATTGGCCTGTTCAGCGCTCATGCGGATGGCCGACGCAGCCGCCAGTGCGAACAACTGCTTCGATCAGCTATCGCCGTAGCCCCATATTGCCTGAAAACCGAAACCGGCCACCAGGTTGAACGGCCAGTAAGGACTTCGGTCCCTACCGTGGCGCGGGCTTACGTGGTCGGATCTAAAGACGTCGTGATCGCCGAATCAAAACACCTCAGGAGAAGACAATGACAAGCACCCTTCCCGCGACACAAAAGCCGCATTCGCTGTTCCCCGAGTTCTCGGACTTCTTTGCGGGGTTCCCGTCGTTCGCCGGAATCCGCCCGCTGTTCGACACCCGGCTCATGCGTTTGGAAGACGAGATGACGGACGGTCGATACGAAGTTCGCGCCGAGATGCCCGGCATCGACCCGGCCAAGGACGTTGATATCACGGTGCGCGACGGGCACCTGACGATCAAGGCCGAACGCAGTGAGAAGAAAGAATTCGACGGCCGTTCGGAATTCTCGTACGGCTCGTTTACCCGCACGGTGGCGCTGCCGGCCGGCGCCGACGAAGACGACATCAAGGCCACCTATGACAAGGGCATTCTGAGTGTCTCCGTGGGCGTTACGAAGCCTGCGGCCGCCGAGAAGCATGTGGAGATATCCGCCAAGTAGTCCGATTGGTACGGGCCCGGGCATTATCTGCCCGGGCCCGTACGCATTCGGGTCCAAACTCAAGCGGAAAGCCCGTCAGCTCATTTCAGCAGTCGGTCGGATCTGTGTCACATTCGCCATGGGCACTCGCTCGGCCCGATGCTTGATTCCACGCAGCAATCCTCGCGTACCCAGCGCGATCACGGGCCTGGCCAGCTCCAAGGCGAACACTTCACCCGGGTGGCGCAACGCGATTCTGGCGCGGGTAAGGACTCGGACCCGGTCCTCCCAGTGCGGCTGAAGGTGAAATGACCACACCACGTCGAAGGGCAGATCCTCGCGGGTGGTACTGAGCACGACGTATTTTTCCGGAACAATCTCGGCGACACTCAACGTCACGCCATCAGGCAAGCCCCCCCAGCCTTCGGGGGCCAGGCGCACGGTGTCCCCCACGGCAAGCTGCTGCCACTCCGAGTGCACTCGGTCGGCGTCGCGATGACGGAGGCCCGCCAAATTCTTCAGCCATTCAAAGCCGTAGAAGCCACCCCGGTCGTGCCCCATTTGCAGCAGCCATGGCCAGACAGCGGATGGCGGTGCGTCGATGTACACCGCCTCGGTTGTCTGAACAGCCGGATCGCGCACCAAAGTGTCGCCCGGCAGCCGCATCTCACACTCGCCCTTGGTTGCTCCCCAATTGCGGTAGTACCGTCGTGCACCATAGAGCACGGCGAACAGGGTCGCCGCCTGCGTGATCCGCTTCGCCAAGTTATCCATGGCGCCAGTCTGCGGTGGGCGGTGCGCCGTCCGCCAGGGTCAATGGTCCTCGGCGGCAACGCCCATCTGCCCCAACACGGCGGCATCCCAGTGTGTGACCTTCGACCCTATTGCGCAACCGGTGCGCGACGAAACGATGACCTTGTCCCCGTACCTTGGCCGAGGGCGATTGTGGCTAGGTGAAGGAGTATCCCGGCTATGGGCGATAACCCACCGCTGTTGACCGATTCTGACGTCGACAGGCTCGCTTGGGAATTCCTGCACTCGCGTTACGTCGGCCCCATCTATGCTGACTGGTCGCCCGATCGGCGCCTCGACACATTCCTGCGGCGCCGCGGCCTTCCCCGCGTCGCCGACGACGGCGATCTGTCCAACATCGTCCTGGATCGCGTCATGGGCTATGTGAGCATCGCGTCGCGCACCCCGGATTACATGGCGGCCGAGTCGCCGGTCGGCGCGCACCCGGTTCACTGAACCCGGTGCGCTGCACACGATCGCCGCACGCTTGGGAGGTCCGCGACCACTGGTTCGGGACTAACGGCACTATCGACAACCGCACGGCAACGCGGATAGTGATGCCGATCAGCGGGATCGGAGACCACCGGTAATGGGACAGCTGACCACCGTGGAGGCCAGTTTCCTGGAGGCAGAAGATGCCGACAGGCACGTGAGTCTGGCGATCGGCGCGTTGGTCGTCATCGATGGACCGATCCCTGAGCGAGAGAAGCTCATCGCGACGCTGTCGGAACGCACGCGCGCCGAGGCTCGGTTCACGCAGATCGTACGCAAGCACCCGCTCGAGTACGCGGCGCCGGAATGGGTTGACGACGCTAACTTCGACATCACTCATCACGTGCGATGGGCCGCGGTACCGCAGCCTGGCGATGACGCCGCGTTGTTCCGCACGATTGCCGATCTCGCGGAACGCCGCCTGGATCGTGATCACCCGTTGTGGGAGTGCTGGGTCCTCGAAGGCTTGCCGGACGGGCGATGGGCGATACTGCTAAAAATCCATCACTGCATCGCCGACGGCATCACCGCGATGCGCATGCTGGCGAGCATCTCCGACGCGGGTCCAGGTGAGACGTCCGCCGGCGATATCCGCGCCGCCAACGAGTCGCCATCGTCGGTCGCGGGACGGTCCGGGCTCAGCCTGAACCCGCTGACCTGGGCCGGCGAAGCATGGCGCGCATCGGTGGCCGCCACCGGTGCCGCTGCGCACACTGCGATCGGCGCGGCCGAGTTCGCTACCAGCCTGCTCACGCCGGCAGCAGGATCTTCGCTGCGCGGCTCGGTTACCAACATGCGCCGTTACAGCGCGGCGCGAGTATCGCTAAAAGATGTCGAAACGATTTGCCAGGTCTTCGGTGTGACGGTCAACGATGTCGCGCTCGCCGCGATCACCGATAGTTTTCGCGCCGTGCTGCTAAGTCGCGGCGAAAAGCCTAGACGCAACTCGTTGCGTACACTGATCCCGGTATCGGTGCGCACGCCGGATACCATGGACCGCAATGATGTTCGCGTGTCGGCAATGTTGCCAGTACTGCCTGTCGAGCAGGACGACCCGGTGAAGCGGTTACGGCTGATCCACGCCCGGCTGGACAGGCTCAAAAGCAGCGGACAGCGACAGGCCGCAAGTGCCTTTGTCACGCTGACCAATTACCTGCCGTTCGCGATGAGCGCGTGGGCGGTTCGGCTTCTGACGCGGCTACCCCAGCGCAGCGTCGTCACGGTGGCGACCAATGTGCCCGGACCCCGTCATCGGCTGCAAGTGTTGGGCCTTCCAGTAGAGAGGCTGCTGCTGATACCGCCAATCGCGATGCACCTGCGCACCGTCGTTGGCATGCTGAGCTATGTGGATGAATTGGTGTTCGGCATCACGGCCGACTACGACGCCATACCTGACGTCGACGAGCTGGCCCGAGGTATCGAACTCGGGGTGGCCCGCCTGCTCACCCGCGCCCTGGCACGAAAGCAGCCGAGCCCCAAGCGTCGCCAGCGGCCTTCCAGGCTGACCAAAACCGCGGGTTCGCGGTGAGATCCTGCAAGGCTTTTCGACGGCTGTCGGCACCAATTGATGTGGGATGGCGGTGACGTTTTTCAAGAGCGTCGCGATTGACTTCGACGGAACCCTCACGTCAGGCGAAGGGCTGGCGCCACACACTCTGGAGGCGATCGACCAGGCCCGACGCAACGATTTGGTGATGGTGCTCGTGACTGGCCGCATCGGGGCCGAGTTGCAGGCCGAGTTCCCGCAGATAGCCGACCACGTGGACGCAATGGTGCTCGAAAACGGCGCGGTCACCGTGATCGAAGGACACCACGACGCCCTGGGGCCTCGGGTGGACGACATCCTCGATCGGGCGCTCGCGGACCGCGGGGTGCCATACCGGCGCGGTGAGGTGATAGTCGCCGTTGACGCTAAGCACGCCGCAACGGTCCTCGAGGTCATTGGCGAACTCGGATTGGACTGCCAGATTACGCGAAACGGGCTGCCCTCATGGTGCTGCCGGCGGGGTATCAGCAAGGGCACGGGACTGGCCGCGGTGCTGGCAGCGATGAACCTCTCCCCGCATAACGCTGTGGCGATAGGCGACGCCGAGAACGATTTATCGTTACTCGGTATCGCCCAGATCGGCGCAGCCGTGGCCGACGGCGTCCCGTCAGTCCGGCGATATGCCGATATCGTCCTCGACAAACCGAACGGGGCTGGTGTCGCTGAACTCTTGACCGGCCCGCATCTCAGTGGAGCACAACGCTGGTGCCCACCACGCCGATGGGTGGACATCTGAGCATACGATGACGGAACCCCGACCCGGGTACCGGGAAGTCAGGGCCGGATCGTTGTTGCCGGTCCCGCCGCGTCGGGAAAAAGCTACCTGGTCGGGTTGATGGCAGAGCGATGGATCGTGGCCAACTACTGCGTTCTTGTCGTCGACCCGGAAGGCGACCATGTGCAATTGCAGCAGCTCGAGCGCGTACATGTCATTGATGCCGCGCACCACCTGCCCGAGCCAGCTGAACTGGTCAACACGTTTCAGCCGCAATCCAGCATGGTGGTGGACATGTCGGGATTGGCCGAGGCGAGCAAGGTCGACTATGTACATCGACTCCGGTCGACCGCCGAGGCGCATCGCGAACAGTACGGATTTCCGCATTGGGTTATCTACGACGAAGCCCATCTGCTTGGTACGAACGAGCAGGCGCACTGGACACGACGAGGCGGCTACGTGTTGTCCTCTTTCGCGTCGGCGTCACTGCCCGCGAAGGAGATCGACGGCAGCGACGTCGTCCTGACGCTCGACCATCCCGACACCACGGTAGACATCGCCTCCCCACGCCGGGCTACCGTACGTTTCGGCTCAGGGCCGACCCGCCCGTTCACCATCACCGATCGTATGACCACTCACGTACGACGCGGCCACAAATATGCCGATATCACCCTCCCCCGCGAGCGAAGGTTTTACTTCCACACCACCGACGGCATCCCCATCGCGCCAGCAGCGACGATGCACGACTTCAGCACTGCTGTAAAACATCTCGGCCAAGACGCACTCGAATACCATCTGGAACGTGGCGACTTTTCCCACTGGCTCGACGGCACCATCGCCGACAAGGATCTCGCCTCGGAGGTGGCAGTGTGGGAGGACGAGCTCGTAGCACATCGCGCCGCCGGCCTCGAACGCGTACGCGACAAACTCATCCGAGCGGTAGAGGCGCGGTACTCGCCTGTACGAGAGCACCGCTGAAGCACCCGCCGCGCCATCGATTTTGGCGCCGATGAGGGGGCTGCTTGCTCAGGGATTCTCAGCAACTAGGGCCGGGACAGGAAACTCGGTCCGGGACAGTCCGGTCAGCGTCGCGGCAGTGACGAACTGCTCGTCGGCCCGGTCATCGGGCTGGGGGGACTTCGAGGCGGCCGTCTCACGGGTCAGGAAGCCGGTGAGTTCTCCGATCGCGCTCATCAGCGGAGCGGGGAAAACGATGGTCGTGTTTTTCTCCACCCCAAGTTCCACCAGGGTTTGCAGATTGCGCAGCTGCAGGGCCAGCGGATGTTTCATCATGGTGTCGGACGCGTCGCCGAGCGCCGCGGCGGCACGCGCTTCCCCCTCTGCGGCAATGATTTTGGCGCGCTTCTCCCGCTCGGCCTCGGCCTCACGAGCCATCGCGCGTTTCATGCTGTCCGGCAGCTGGATGTCCTTGAGTTCGACCAAGGTGACCTCCACGCCCCATTCCACCGTGGTGGTGTCGAGGATCTGGCGGATACTGCCGTTGATCTTTTCCGTCTGGGCGAGGACTTCGTCGAGGGAGTGCTGCCCTACCACGTTGCGCAGGGTGGTCTGCGCGATTTGATCGATGGCGGCGTTGACGTTTTCGATGACGACGACGGCCTTGCGGGCATCGATGACGCGGAAATAAGCGACTGCGGCAATATCGACGCTCACGTTGTCACGGGTGATAATGCCCTGCGATTGGATGGGCATGGTCACGATGCGCAACGAAACCCGCCACAGGCGGTCGATGATCGGGATGATAAAGCGCAAACCCGGTTCGCGGACGCCGATCACACGACCGAGGCGGAAATGGACGCCGCGCTGATACTGCTGCACCACCCTGATCGAGGCAGCTAGCAGTGACAGCACGACAATTACGAAAACCAGAAGAACGACGCCAGCTTGGCTCACGTTGACACCTCAATCCATACCGCGGGCAGCGCTTGCGGTGACACTGCACGTCCCAACTAACGCTAGAGCCGCCGCCGACGTCAGTCAGCAGCCAAAAGTCCCCGCACACCAAGCCCAAGGACCCTTTCTGCCGAAAGGCCCCGACGAGCGGGACTTCCGTCCCTATCGCCGGAACAACGACCGTGAGGTCATCGTCTTAGACACATCCAGAAGCGGGTGCAGCCATGAGCTCTTCACACCACATCCAGACCAGGACCCGCATGTTCGCCCGCGTGATGGGGCCACTTCTCGTGCTCCTCACCTGCACGGCGGTTGCACGGGCCGCGGATATGCCGACACTGTTGACGGACTTTCGGGCGAACCCGTTGTGGTCCTGGGTAAGTGGCGCGTTTATCTTACTGAGCGGATTGGTCGTCCTTGCTCTCCACCCCTATTGGCAAGGCGCAGCGGCGATCATTGTGTCACTCCTCGGGTGGCTGACAACGCTGAAAGGGTGCTTTTTGATGGCCTTCCCGCAAACCTATCTGTCTTTTGCCAGCGCCGCGGTCGGCGCGGGCACCACCTGGCGGGCAGGGTTCATCGCGATGGCTCTGGTCGGGCTCTACCTCGCCTACATTGGGTGGGCCCCCGCACGAAGTCGTCCGGCGCCACAACATGCCGGCTCAGCTCCAGATCTGCCACGCGCCGCCTGATCACACAGGATTCGCGTCCGCGCGCATTCGCACACCGACGGCAGCTTCCAGTTCGGTCAAACACTGTTCGGTGAGCGGTATCAGGGACTCGATGTCGGGCACGGCATCAGCCTCCGCGGCATAGCCGAAACCGACCCGGTCCGCGTACGAGCACGTCGTCACGTTGAGTGCCTGACCGTCGTAGACCGTCGAAATCGGATAGATCTCCTCGACGTGCGAACCGTTCCAATACATTTCGGCACGAGGGCCGGGAACATGCGAAATCGGCAGGTTGGATCCAGTACGGATCTTCTGCGTGAACGGCAGCAACGGAAAAACCACCGTCGCGGCGATACTTCCCGCGACCGTCAGCAGCGATGCCGCCGCACCGCGCTTGGCCACCCACTGTTTCCCCTGCGACATCGACCGGTGAATCAGATCCAGCCGCGCAGCCGGGTCAGTCAAATTCGTGCCCAAAGGGCATAGCCAGAGACCGAACATGTTGCCATGCTGGTCATTTGCCGCATCGCGCTCACGATCACGCACCGTGATCGGGCAGAAGGCCACCAGCGACTGCTTGGGCAGCTCCCCCCGGTCAAGCAACCAGCGGCGCAGAACTCCGGACACCACGGCGGTTATCACATCGTTGCCAGTCACACCGGCCGCCTCTTGCACCGCCCGGATGCGAGCTGTTGGCCAGCTGCCCGCTGAGACCACGCGCCCGGGCCCGAGACGACCGTTGAACCGCATGTAGGGCGCTCCGAAAGGCAACACCGTCGTGTGCCCGACCAGGCTATCGACCACATTCGAGATCTCGCCTGTGACAACTCGACCGATCAGTCCAACGCTCGACGCTGCCGCGCCAACCAGGGACTGCAAGGGTGCTACCAGACGAGCCACCAGCCCCGGTGCCGACGGAGGCGCGGATTGGTCGTGGTGGGCGGCATAGAAAGGTGGCATCGCCCGACGTTTTGGATCGGTGCTCAGTGCGTCGGCGATCATTCGAAAGCCCGCAACACCGTCGATGACGGTGTGGTGCACCTTGATGTAGAAGGCGAAGCGGCCCTCGTCAAGGCCGTCGATCAGATACGACATCCACAGCGGCTGGGAACGATCGAGGCGCTCTGCATCGAGCTCGCCGATCACCCGCCAGAACTCGTCACGGCCCCCGGACACCGTGCGGCGCTGGCAATGTTGGCTTATGTCAACGGGGTCAAAGTCACGCCAAACCCACATGCCGCCGGTATCCACACCGCGATGCGGACATCTGCGAAGCCTCGGATCTACCGACTCATTTCCGGTGAGCGCCTCACGATAAAGGTTGTCGACGTAGTCCGGGCCAGCGTCCGCCGGCGGTGACAGGATCAGCACCGCGCCGACGTGCATCGGGCTCGACACCAACTCCGCGGTCATCATCGCGGCGTCCAGCGGATCAAGCGGATTCATCTCGTCTTCCGCAACTAGGCAGGGCGGTCGCACTGCCCGGGTGGCGTCTCGAGGAGCCCTGACTGCAGCAGCGCCTCCCACACGAACCGCTGGACCGGCTGCGAGCGGAAGAATCCGGTATGTCCGCCGGGGTACCAGACTATTTCCGGTCGACCCCAGTGCTCCCAGAGGCGTGTCACCTGCTCACGTGGATGCACCAGGCGATCGGCGACGCCGGCGTAGATGAACCGGCCCTGCATGGGAACGAGCGGAGCAAGTGACAGCGGCGATATCATCCGCCCGATGGGTTCCGCCAATTCCATCGTGCGGCGGCGCGGGTCATCGTGACTGAGGCCAGAATGGCGGCTTAGCAGCTCGACCAGGTCGGCCACGGGAACACCGAGGATCGCGCACGTCAGGCCTTTGTCGAGGCTGGCGACCAGCGACGCAATGTAGCCGCCGAGCGAAAGGCTGTTCAATCCGATCAGCGAATCCGGTTCCTGCAGCCGGATCCAAGACAATAGCCGGCGGATATCCCAGACCGCTTGAGCCGTCGCATGTACGTTGTCGAGTACGTCCTCTCCCGGAAGCACGACACCCTTGGGCAACCCACGAGCCCGGGGGCCGTGCATAGGGAGGACCGGCATGACAACGTTCAGTCCAAGTTCGTCATGTAGTTTCCAGGCGCGGAATAATGCGAGATCGAGTGCAGCCCGGCCCATCTCGGTCCCGTGTATACACACCAGCCAGGGCCGCGGCTGCGGGTGGCGCAACAATAGTGCGTACTCGCGGTTGTTCGCGCTGTAGCTTTGCCACCGTTGCGCGCCCGGTTCGCCGGGATGCGGCGCGTACCCGCTGTCGAAGAAGAGGCGATAAAAGGAGCGTCTGTTCCCCTTGATCTTTCGGACGGTGACTTCTGGAAGCGCAGGAGGTTTAGTGAAGAAACCTTTGGGCTTTTCCAGCCACCCTTTCTTCCCGTAGAACTCCAGCCCGTCCAACACCTCTCGCGTGATGCGCTCGAACGCCTCGGGCCGACTGACCGGGCGGCGCGCCTTGAGGCCCACCAGGACGACCTCGTCGCGAAAGGCCTGCGCCGCCAGGGCGATGGTGGGCCGTGCCATCGGAAGTCCATCGCTCGCTTGCCCAAAGTAATCGCGCCAGGATTGCGCGAAGAACAGGCCAGTGTGCACGAACGGTGTGACGGCGCCCAAGCCAGCGAGACCGGGTGGGCTCAGGTGAAGAGCCCCCGGACGGGCATCGTCGCTGGCAGGTAGTGACATAGCGGCAAAGCTAACAGCCGAGAAGACGACGCGTTAGGGACTTACGTCCCGGTGAAAGTCGCGAAAAGTCCTTGACTAGCAAGCACAGATCATCGACGCCGATCTGGGACAAATGATCGGGTGAGGAAGGACTTTAGGCACTCGTGTCGGTGACTGTGAACATCATATGTTTGGTTCGGCATCGTCGCCGTTCGCTGCGACAGGACTTGCAGCGTCATCCCGAGAAATTTGAGGAGATTGACAATGACACAAACACCGGAAAAGGCCGAGTCACGCTGGGCCGAACTCTCTGACGAGGTGCTCGAATCGGTCGAGGCAAGCCGTAAGCAGGCCATCGAAGCCATCCGCAAGTTCGTCGATCAGGTCAGTGGAGACCTCCCCGACCAGGAGCGGCGCAAGAACGTCATCGACGCCGCCCTGGACTTAACCGAGGAGTTGGTCACCGGGCGGATCGAATTCTTCCGCAGCATAGTGCGAAGCGCCGGTCAGGCAGTAGGCGGCAAACAGTCGTAACGGCTGGATGCTCCAGGGCCGATGGTCGAAGCGTGCCGTAGCGGCGCCGCCCGGCCATCGGCCTTTTTGGTGCGCTTGTCATTCGACGTCCGGCTCCCCCGACAGGTCTAGGACGGCGTTTCGCGCTGCGCGCTGCAGCTCGACTGCCGCGGCCCAGTCGGTGCCCGAAGGGCAGATCGGCTCACCAACAGCGATGTCGACGGCTCCCCGTCGCGGGAAATGATGCTCCGGCCGCAATATTGCCCGCGTCCCGCGAATAGCCACCGGGACGACGGGCACACCGGTTTCGGCGGCCACTACGAATGCGCCCATGTGAAAAGACCGCAACCCTGGGGCACGCGCCAGTCGGCCTTCTGGGAAGATGACGAACGACTGCCCGGTCCTAACCAGGCCAGCCAGTCGGTCGGCGTCGGCCACGCCGTGTAAGCGCTCGTGGCGCTCGACGAACTGGTGGCCCAGCCGCTTGAGCACGAATCCGTTGAGCCCTTGGTGCTCAAGCACTTCCGCGGCGACGAAGTGGAACGGGTGAGGCAGCACCGAAGCCAGCACCAGCGGGTCGATCCAGCTGGGATGGTTGGCCACCGCGATGGACGTCCCTGCAGGCAGCTGGTCGAGGCCGCGCACCGTGACCGGTGTTCGCGTAACAAGAGCCAGTAGCCGCACGGCTTCCCGAGCCACCCACCAGCGCCACAGCGGTCGCGGTAACAGCAGCAGCAAGACCACAACCGACAACCCAAGGATCGCGTACAGCACCCACGCGTAAGCGGCGAATGCCACAGCGCCCGCCGCGCGACGAGCTCGCCGCAGCGACGGCGCCGCGCCGCGGAGGCGAAGCCTCGCCAACTCCCACCACACCGCACGCGGTCGCACGCCAATCTTTCCGGCCCGGTAGATCTGCTGGCTAGCCGCCCGCCGGATCTTGCCGCTCGAGGTCTTCAGTACCGTTCGCGGTGGCGCCAAGACCACGTCGTCAGGGGCCACTCCTAGCAGATCCACTGTGGTAGCAGCGATTTCCGAGCGCAGCGCGGCACGGGCGTCGTCCGAGGTCTCTCGGGTCTCAGCCATCACGACGAGTCGCTCGGCGCCCCCCGACGGATCGGGAGAAGCGAACACCGCCACACATCCCTTACGCACACCTTCGAGGTTGCCGACCGCTTCTTCGAGCTCCGCCGGGTGCAGATTTCGGCCGGCCCGGATGATCACATCCTTCGCCCGACCGGTGACGTACAAGTCGGCGTCGGACAGATAGCCCAGGTCGCCCGTGTCGAGCCAGTCATCGTGAAATAGTGAATGCGTTGCCGGCGCGTTGTTGAAATAGCCGGTGGTTGCCGACGGACCGCGGAACTCGATGCGACCTTCACGGCGATCACCCAACTCGTTGCCGGCGGCGTCGACGACGCGGATCTCGTGACCTGGCAAGGGTTGGCCGCAAGCCACGAAACGAAGGGCCGGCTCACCAGGTTTTCCCGGCTCGGCTCGTCCGGAACGCACGAATGCGTCTCGACGGATTCGGTCGATGAGCGGACCCCGGCCCAGCGGTGGGAAAGCCAGACCCACTGAGGACTCCGCCAGCCCATACACCGGCGTCATCGCCTCCCGTCGAAACCCATACGGGCCGAAGCGATCACCGAACCGCTCGATTGTCACGGGACTCACCGGCTCCGCGCCGTTGTACGCCAATCGCCACGAGCTCAGGTCGAGTCCTTCGATGTCGTCGTCGCGGACCTTGGCGAGGCAGAGCTCATAGGCGAAGTTCGGGCCAGCCGACATGGTTGCCCGGTTGGCGTGGATCGCCCAGAGCCATCGTGATGGGCGGATCAGAAACGATTGCGGGCTCATCACCACCAGCGGGACGCCGAAATACATGGAGCCGAGCCAGGCACCGATCAAACCCATGTCGTGATATAGCGGCAACCAACTGACGAACGTGTCCGACCCCGATGCCGCCGCGGCCTGACCCATTACCCGGATGTTGGCGAGTAGGTTCCGGTGCGTGAGCGCCACCCCTTTCGGCTGCCCGGTGCTGCCCGAAGTGTATTGGACCAGCGCGAGATCGTCGGGTCGTGGTCTTGGAAGGGGTAGCGGCGCGTCTTCGCGTGCGCCCGTGAGGGATTCGGGGATAACGACGTGCCGCAGGGTTTCGACGTTCGAGCGCAGCAGGTGGCCGAGGCCAACGGCCTCGGGCACGGTGACCAGCATTGTGGCCCCGGCGTTCGCGAGGATGCCGGTGGTGCGGCGCAGGTGGTCCGCCAGCTGGGACGGCCGGGCCGGCGGGTAGACGGGAACGGGTACTGCGCCGGCGAGGACCACACCGGCGAAGGTAGCGAAATACGCACGGCACGTGGGCAACATGATCGCGACCCTCGCGCCTGGCATGACGTCGTGTGCGATCAACCCGGCCGCTACCGCGACCGCCTCGTGGTGCAGCGCGGCGTAGGTCAAATCCACCGGGCCACCGGCATCGTCGAGGATGCGGATGTGCGTTCGGTCCGGGGTCGCACTGATATGCCAGTTGAGGACGTCATTCAGGGTCGATGCTGTCTCTGGTGCCAGGCCGCCCGGCGCGGTGACCGCAAGTGACATGGCGCGGCGGTCGTCCAAGCGGTCCTTTCCCAGGTCGGGGTGTCCGCGAGCAATGGCCGCTAAGAGGTCGCGCGGCGTCTCCGCACTGACCAGGATGTGGGGTGGCAGAACCACCCCGAATTTATCCTGGACCCGCAGCAACAGTTCCGCCAGCTCGAGGCTGCCGATGCCCAGGTTGTCGAAAGTGCTGTCAAGCGTCACCGAGGGCGGCGTGGCATGCGGGTGAACTTCGGCGACGAGGCCGTGCACCAGCGCCAGGATGGGAGCGGAGCGCTCTTCGCTTTCCATTTGCTCAGGAAGCAGCCTGGGAGCCTATGACCTTTTCGCGAAGCCGTGCCGCGAATTTCGCGGCCCGATCGAGGTCGCGGTCGTTAGGCCGTCCCCTGTTTATCCCGCCGATGAACCCGAATGGCCCAACGGTGTCGAACCCGCGGCAAGAAAACGACCCGATCACCTCAAAGCCCTTCGATTCGAGCTGTTTCCGAACCGGTTTGTGGTAGCCCACCAGCGGAAGCTCCCGGGCGCCGCTGGTGAAAAAGGTGAATGCCCGGGTGTGGTCGACGGCCGGGACGCGACGCATCAACTCTCGCAGCCTCGCGTCCACGGTCATGTAATAGATGCCCGATCCGAAGCCGACGAGGTCGTATTCGCGAATCGTTGCGGGATCGACCGCCTCCGGACTTACCACCTCGGCATCAAGCACTTCAGCGATCCGGTCGGCTACGCGGCGAGTATTGCCGTGCGACGTCGAAGAACAAACGATGAGCGACTTCATTGCCCAACTCCTTTCGGCGAACACGGCCCGGAAGGTCCATGCTGCGTGGGTAACCCACCGCCAAGTAAGGGCGCAAAGGCACAAAAGCCCGAGGCATAAGTCACTTCAGGGTCGCTTCCGGTCGGGTCAGTCGAACGCCTGGATCACCCGACGGGCAACGCGCTGGATCTGCAGGCGCGTGTCGCAATCGAGGGGTAGCTCATCGAGCGCCGGGATATCCCCCGCCGTGGTGATCACCCCGGGTTCCTCATGTTCCCAAAGGGCGTTGACCTTTTCACCCAATGCGCGCGCGGGCGGGTTGTCAGAAAGCACCTGGGCATGAAACCGCACGATGCCATTGACGCGTGCGGCAATCGCCAGCGCTACGAGCAGCAGTGTCCCGATCCCACGGCCCTGGTAGGCGTCCGCCACGGTCAGTGCGACCTCTGCCGAGGCCGGATCGTCTTCATCCCGGATGAAGCGGGCATCAGCAACGACCGGCGCATGCTCGCCGTCGGTAACGACCCAGACGAAGTGGTCGATGTAGTCGACCTCGAACAGGTAGGCCAACCGCGCCTCGGTTGGGGCGACACCCTGGTACCGCCGGTAGAGAGTTTCCCGCGAGAATGCGCCGCTCGCCTCGAAGCGCGCGGCATCACCGGGCAGAACTGGGCGCAGGAGTAACTCGGCGCCGTCTTTGGCGGATACCGGGATCGGCTCGATGTATGCGGCCAACCGCTGTCGCGCGGTGCGGACCATCCGGTCGGCGACGACCGGCATGGCCAGCATGCATTCGAAGGCGTCGTCGTATCCGATGTAGCCGTGCACATCATCTTCCGCGATCACCGTCGCCGTTCTGAATGCGTGTCGCAGCAATGCGATTTCGCCAAGAATCGTCCCCGGCGACAGCTCGGTTACCGTGACCTCTCCATCCGGGCCGACGTGCCTGATCTCGACTCTTCCGGATGTGATGATGGAAAACGACACCGCCTCTTCGCCCTGCCGCATCAGGACCTCGCCGGCGGCCGCATGCAGGGGGTTCAGGTTGGCGGCCAGCGCTGCCAGGTCCCGCTCTGGGATGTCGGCAAACACCTGCAGCTCCGCCAGCTCCTCGGTGCACACGACAGCCGGCTTGGCAGAGCGGCGTGAGCCCGACTTGTGCCGCTTCGGCGGCAACTGCCGACCGCGATCGGATGATGCGGCGGTCATCTCACGAATTGCCCCGTCGCGGCGTTCCCCAAGCCAGATAGCCCGCAATACGCCGTCACCCGATGTACGGTATGCCACCGGCGCCACGATCGCCCGGGTATTCCGCGGGCAAGTGCAGTGACAAAGGACCCTGGTGGTCGTGCTCTTTGCCTCTAGGTCTGGGCCGGCGGCAGTGGTCGGATAGACCGGGTAGGGCTAACGGGGAGGCGACGATGAATTCACCGATATTGCGCCATCATTGGCCACAGCGCAGGCCGATGACCCCGATGTATCAATTGACCGATCGTCTGCACGATGGACATATGGCCCGAGTGCCCGCCCAGGCGATCCCGGCCACGATTTCCGGATGGTTGGCGGAATTGGGCGCACACAGCCCGTTGGTGGACGACCTTGCCCGCGCGGTGCGGGTGGGAGATTGGCCATCAGCGCATGCCCTCGCTGAGTGCCTGGGCGTCGAAGTGGCCATTGCGAGTTACTGACACACGTCATCGGAATGAACGACTGTCGCACATCCGGATGACTTTGGTCTCTATTGCCGACCTCGCGAACACAGCAGGATCGAAGGCGTTACCAGATCATTACCCCGTCTCTATTCGAAGCAGCACCAACGGATTAGCAACATGAACGCACCACTTGCCTCTCTGGAGAAGCCCGACTTCGCCAAGATCGAGAACCGGGCACCGTCGGTCGGACGGATGTTCCTCGACCGCGTTGCCGCCACCCCACATGCCGAAGCCTTCCGGTACCCACAGGATCACAGCTGGGAGAGCGTGACCTGGCAGCAGGTCGGCGAGCGTGTGCACCACATCGCCGCGGGGCTGATCTCCCTGGGGGTCAATCCGGAGGATCGGGTTGCGCTTGCATCGTCGACGCGATACGAGTGGGTGCTCGTCGATTTCGCCGTGATGTGCGCCGGCGCGGCGACCACCACCGTGTACCCGACGACGATCGCCGCCGATGTCGCCTACATCGTCGCCAACTCCGGAAGCCGGGTGGTAGTCGCCGAGAATCAGACCCAGGTGAACAAACTGCTCGAACACCGCACCGAACTGCCCGACGTGAGCAAGGTCGTGATCATCGACGGCGGGGGTGACGGCGACTGGGTGATCACCCTTGCCGAGCTGGAGCAGCTGGGTAAGCAGTTGCTCGCCGACTCCCCCAACGCCGTCGAGGAGCGGGTGGCCGCCGTCGGTCCCGAGCAGCTGGCCAGCCTCATCTACACCTCCGGCACCACTGGGCGACCGAAGGGCGTGCGGCTGACTCACGGGGCATGGACGTACACCGCCGCGGCCATCGATGCGCTGAACGTCCTTGGCCCCGATGACCTTAACTTCCTGTGGCTGCCGTTAGCGCACTCATTCGGCAAAGTGATGCTGGCGCTACCGCTGGCGATCGGATTCCCCACCGCGATAGACGGCCGCGTGGAACGAATCGTCGACAATCTTGCGGCCCTGCATCCGACCGTCATGGGCGCTGCGCCGCGCATCTTCGAAAAGGCTCATGCCCGCATCGAGCAGACGATCGCCGAGCAGGGCCCGCTCAAGAAGGCGATCTTCGGCTGGTCGATCGGGGTGGGCTTGAAGGCATCTGCGGCACGCCAAGCGGGAAAAAAGCCCTCGTTGGTGTCGTCGCTGGCATACAAGCTAGCGGATCGGCTGGTTTTCTCCACCATCCGGGAGCGCTTCGGCGGGCGAGTGCGATTCTTCGTCTCGGCAGCCGCCGCCCTGGACCACAACGTCGCGCAGTGGTTCGACGCTGTGGGCATCACCGTGCTCGAGGGTTATGGGCTCACCGAGACCGCGGCCGCATCGTTTATCAACCGCCCCAACGCGTATCGATTCGGAACGGTCGGCTGGCCATTTCCGGCCACCGAAGTAAAGATCGCCGACGACGGCGAGATCCTGCTCCGGGGACCCGGTGTGATGACCTCGTATCACGATCTGCCCGAAGCCACTGCCGAGGCACTCGAGCCAGACGGCTGGTTTCACACCGGCGATATCGGGGAGATCGACGGCGAAGGCTTCCTGCGGATTACCGACCGCAAGAAGGACATGTTCAAAACCTCGCAGGGCAAATATGTGGCGCCATCGGCGCTCGAAGTGCGATTCAAAGGCCTATGCCCGTACGTAGGCGAGCTCCTGGTCATCGGGGAGGCCAAGCCCTACTGCGTGGCGCTGGTCAGCCTCGACAGCGAGGCGATCACCGACTGGGCCGCCAAGCACGGCTTGGCCGGCAAGTCCTTCGCCGAGTTGGCGCGCGACGAAAAGACCCGGGAGCTGATCGGCGAATACATCGACGCGCTGAACTTGGAACTGAATCGCTGGGAGCAGATCAAGAAATTCGCGATCCTCGACCGCGAACTCTCCGTCGAATCCGGCGACCTGACGCCGAGCATGAAGCTGCGCCGCAAGGTCGTCGTCGAGAAGTCCGCGGACGACATCGCAAAACTTTACGAGCAATCGTCAGGCTAACGCTCGAAGGCATCGAGGAGAAACTTGCCAGCCCGCGCCGAGCAATCGAACCCAAAGGTGTTGCCAGGCGGGGACTTAAGACCCACATTTGGGGGCGTATGACTCTCCCGCACGCACGTGTGTCCCTCCTACGGTCGACAAGACAAACACAGGGAAAAGCGGAGAGGGATGTTATGCGATCAGATCGCCTCAGGTGGCTGGCAAAAGCTGAAGGCCCGTTTGCCTCGGTATATTTCGACGACTCACACGACACCCTGGACGCGGTCGAGCAGCTGGAAACGAGATGGCGCGATATCCGCAGGCATTTCGAGGACCTCGGTGCGGGTGTGGAGATCCTCCGCCGGCTCGAAGAAGCCGTATTGCGCCATCGACCGGCCGTAGGCCGACGGGGTCGCGCGGTCATCGCGACCAGCGATCAGGTGCTGATCAACGAGCAGCTGATCACCCCACCGCCGACCACCGTAATTCGACTGTCGGACTACCCGTACATCGTGCCGTTGCTCGACCTGGAGATGCAGCGACCGACCTATGTGTTTGCCGCGGTTGATCTGGCCGGCGCCGACGTCACCCTCTATCGCGGGGGAGCCATGAGTTCCAGCAGCATCGAGGGTGCTGGTTACCCGGTGCACAAACCGGTCACTGCCGGCTGGAACGGCTACGGCGACTTCCAGCACACGACCGAGGAAGCCGTCCGGATGAACTGCCGCGCGGTCGCCGACCACCTGACGCGGCTAGCGGACGAATGGGATCCCGAGGTGGTGTTCGTGTGCGGCGCGGTTCGTTCACGCGCGGATGTGATTGCCGAACTGCCGGAGCGCGTGATGCGGCGGGTCTCACAACTGCATGCCGAAGCACGCAAAAGCGGCATCGATTCCGACGAGATTCGCCGGCTCACCGCCGCGGAGTTCGCCCGCCGCCAGCACGCCGAGATGTCTTCCATCGCTGATCGGTTCGAAGCGGAAATCGACCGCGGGTCGGGGTTGGCGGCCCAGGGGCTAGCAGCCGTTTGCGCGGCATTGCGTGACGGTGACGTCGACACGCTGATTATCGGTGAACTGGGTGACGCAACTGTGGTCACCGGCAAGGCGCTTACCAGGATCGCGCCCGATGCAGACGCGCTGTCCGACTTTGGCGAACCGGTCGAACGAGTGGCAAGAGCCGATGAGGCGTTGCCGTTCAATGCAATCGCGGTTGGTGCCTCATTGACGCGGGCCGACAGCCGGATTGCACCCGCAGACGGGGTCGGTGCGTTGCTCCGATACGCCGCAACCGACAGACTCGCCAGCCAATTGGTCTAGATTTGGGCGAATCGGCGCGATGCCCAAACTTTTCGGGATCTTTGTCGCTTGGGTAGAGGACTTGTGGCCATACCGGAAGACGGCAATTAGACCCAGACTCGACTCATGAGGAAGTTTAGTGATCGTGCTGATGCCGGAAGGCAATTGGCTGCACGCTTGGACTTCTTGCGCGGCCAAGATGCAGTGGTGCTTGGCCTGCCACGAGGCGGCGTACCTGTGGCCTTTGAGGTCGCCCGGGCACTTGAAGCCCCCCTGGACGTCTTGCTGGTGCGCAAGCTGGGGGTGCCCTTTCACCCAGAGCTGGCGTTCGGCGCCATCGGCGAAGGCGGCGTGCGGGTACTGAACCGCTCCGTGATGAGCGATGCCCGTCTTAGCGGGAGGGAAATAGCTGCGGTCGAAGACAAGGAGCGCGCCGAGTTGCAACGCAGGTCCGAACGGTTCCGTGGCGATCATCAGCCAATTTCATTGACGGGCCGGGTCGCTGTGATCATCGACGACGGGATTGCTACTGGATCGACCGCGCGGGCAGCCTGTCAGGTGGCCCGCGCCAAGGGGGCCAGCAGAGTGGTGTTGGGAGTTCCCGTCGGGGCCAACGACATCGCCAACGAGTTCGCCGAGTACGCCGACGAGGTGGTATGCCTCGAAACGCCCGTGCCGTACTTCGCCGTCGGTCAGGGATACCGTAACTTCGCGCAGACCTCGGATGACGAGGTGGCCGCCCTGCTCAACCGCGCGCGCAGGAGATTCGGCGCAGCTCCCAAGGCCGGCACCGGTGACCCGCCGCTGCGTGACGAGGAGATTCAGGTCACGGCCGGACAGGTTTCGGTGGCTGGGCATCTGACCATTCCCCAGCGCGCGAAGGGCGCCGTCGTGTTTGCGCATGGCAGCGGGAGCAGCAGGCACAGCCCGCGCAATCGATACGTCGCCGAGGTCCTCAACAACGCCGGGTTCGCCACGGTGCTTTTCGATCTGCTGACGCCCGAGGAAGAAGGCAACCGCGCCAACGTCTTTGACATCGCGTTGCTCGCCAGCCGGTTGGTGTACGTCACAGCCTGGCTGGCCAGTCAGCCCGACACCGCGTCGTTGCCGGTCGGATACTTCGGCGCCAGTACCGGTGCGGGCGCGGCTCTGGCAGCCGCCGCGCACCCCGGTGTCAAGGTCGCGGCGGTGGTGTCCCGCGGCGGGCGGCCCGACCTTGCGGGAGATTCGTTGTGCGAGGTGCACGCTCCGACCCTATTGATCGTTGGAGGACGCGACAAATTGGTCCTTGAGCTCAACCGGCAGGCTCGGGCAGCGATCCCTGCCGAGTGCGAGATCGCCGTGGTGCCTGGCGCTACCCATCTGTTCGAGGAACCGGGCACGCTCGAGCGAGTGGCCATGCTGGCACGCGACTGGTTCATCGACCATCTAGCTCGCTCCGGGTAGAGCGGCGGCCCCGGACGGGGGGTTCCGGGACCGCCGCGGCCAAGGTGGCCTACCAGCGTGATGTGGTAATCAACTCACCGGTGTGATGAGCCCGTAATGCCCGTCGTAGCGGTGATATAGGACGTTCCCTCGGTCTCCGGCAGTATCGACGAAGAACAGGAACGGCAAGCCCAGCAACCCGATCCGCTCGATTGCCTGGTCGACGGTGAGCCGTGCAGCCGGCTGCGGACTGATCGACAGAAACATTTCGAACGGCGCCGGCTTGTCACTGACCTCCGGATTGACCAGTGCGAGACGGTATTCGGTGGGGCCTTGGCGATACAGTACGCTGTCCTGTTTCGTGCCCACCTCGGTGAAGAGGTGAAAATCATAGTCGAGCAACTCCATCTCGAGGGCGGCCTCCTCGACGGAACAGGTTGGCGGACTGTACGACTTGTGACGCATGATTCGGCGTTCGCTTTCGGACCGAGGGAAGTAATTCGGCCGGTGGCTGGGCGCGGACTGATGCCGCCATTCGTGCACGCCAACTCGGGGGATGCCGCCGCGTTCGGCTTCCCAGTGTTCGGCGCTGCGTTCCAGTCGACGACGCAGTCGCGCCTCGAGGCGATCGATCGCCTCCCGCGCGGTGGTGCCTTCAACCTGCGCGCGGACCAACCGACCATTGACGTCGAGGTTCGCCTGCGCGATTATGCGGCGGGCCACCGCTGGATCGCCGTGCTCGCTCAATCTGACATGAGCACGCAGCACCGGTCGGTGCGTGAGGCGACCGAGCTCGCCGATCTTCGTGCGTGCGTAGTCCTGGGCGTCGGGTAGCTGCCCGTGCGTCGTTACCTCGACATCGAGAACGGCGGGTAAATCGGTTCTCTGCCTCATGATGCGTTGCTACGCTCTCTCGAGTCGTTGTTGTAGGGCCGAAGGTCATCGTGCGCGCGATAACACGGGCGCGAATCGCGTTGGCCGTTGCTCAGTGGTGCAGACCCGTGATCGGCTCGTGGGTGCTGGCTTGGATATCGTTTGACGTCAAAGCGAATAGCTGGTTCGCCAAATCGGACAACGCCCGGGCGATCGCAAGCTCGTCGCCGATCTGGTCCACCGGTTCGTCGGCCGGATCGAGTCGCGCCAGACCGACACCGACGTGCGTCTGTCCAGCCCAGGACAATCGCGCCTTTGCCCGGGTACGCTCTTCATGCTCTTCGATCAGCACGTCGATTTGACATGTCTTGGTGCGGTCACCGTTGCCTGTCATCGCCAGTCTCCTTGCCTTGCGGTCGGATTACCCGAATCAGTCCGTCTTTTGCCGACGCTTTAGATGCGACCATCACCGGATAGGCGCGCGGTAGGGGCGGAAGTCCTGAGTCGCAAGGTCATTCGTCTGTCCGGGGGCCCGCCCAGCTTCATTTTTGGAGGACGCCCACAAGCCGATAGCAACAACGACTAATCTCCGTCATCGATGATGTGCACAGCGGCCTCTTCGGCAGATGCTGCTCCCCCACTGATGCCGACGTCCTCACCCACTAGCTCCGCCTCCGCATCTTCGCCAAAACCCCTGTCCGGCGCGACAAGTCGGCCCGCTCGCACACGCCCAACCTCGTCCTGCCGGGGAAACTCGATTTCCCGCTCGGCTTCGTCGGACCGTCGTTGTTCCTCTTTGTCAAGCACGTTACCGATTCGCGACGCGGGATCTAGCTCTTCCTCTGCCAGCCGCTCGTCGATGCCTTCCGACGGCCCGAACGCACCGCGCCCGTAGGGCCGTTCGGGCGGCGAATATCCCTCGTCCAGCATGTCATCGGTGCCGCGGTCGATCAGCGTGTCCTCAGGTTGCAGCTGATTGTCGTAATCCGCACTGTACTCGCCCGGCGCCGGCCCCAGGCCGAAATTCCGACTACTCATGACCCAAAAACTCCTTTCACCGTGAGCCGAATGGCAACCCCGAACCATCTCGGCGTTCTCAATGTTCCGTCAATCCGCCCTCGGGAATTAGGGCGCAAAGACCTCTGACCCCTGGACAATGGTCACTGGTTGCGCTGACGTACCAAACGGCTAACCCGTTGGGGTAGTCAAGCCGTAATGCCCGTCGTAGCGGTGATACAACACGCTGACGCGGCCCTGTGCGGCGTCGATAAAGAACAGGAACGGCAGACCGAGCAGACCTAGCCGATTCGCGGCTTCCTCTTCGGTCAGACAAGGCAGCGGTTGTGGACTGATGGTCACGGGCAACCCGGATGTGTCGACCTGGTCGGCTAGACCGGGAGCTACGAGCGCAAGGCGGTAGCCGGTCGCGCCGGCTCGATACAGCACACCGGCAGTTCCGGTGCCCTTTTCCGTGAACAGGTGGAAATCGTAGTCGAGAAGATCCATTTCACGGGCTGCCTCGTCAACGGTGCAGGGCGCCAACGTGAACGACTTACGGCGGATGACACGGCGCTCATCTGGAGGACGAGGAAAGTAGTTGGGCCGGTGCGTCGGCTCGGAATCGTGCCGCCACTCGTGCGGATCGCGGGCCGGCGACTCGCCGCGACGCGGCTCCCAATGTTCGGCGGCGCGCTCCAGGCGCCGGCGCACCCGCGCCGCGAGAAGGTCGATCGCTTCTTGCGCCGTCTTTGCCCCTACCTGAGCGCGGACCGGCCTACCGTCGAGATCGAGATTGGCCTGCGCGACCACGGGTCGCTCGACCGCCGGGTCGTGGTGTTTGCTCAGTCTGACGTGGGCGCGCAGCACCGGCCGGCTGGTGAACCGCCCGAGCTCACCGATCTTATTACGTGCGTAGTCAGCGGCTCCCGAAAGCTCGTCGTCTGTTGTCACATCAACGTCGATGATCGTTGGCGATTCTGGTCTGTGGCGCATACTTACCGTGCTACGTCATGGAAGTGGTTGCGGGCCAGGGCCAAAGGTCACCGAGCGGGCGCGAATAGGCTAGTCGCCCTTGTCGTGGGAGATGATCGATTGCACGGCGCCGAACCGACGTTGCGCACGCTTGTCGGCTTCAGCCTGCTCCGCTGCCGTGACGACGATCGCGTCCGGGCCCGGAAACACGGTAGCTTCCTGGTCGGTGGCGAGCCACCGCACCACATACGGGGGGGCGCCGTCGGGTGAGTGAACCTCGGTGATAAACCCCCGCTGGTCCGGCTGATCGATTGTGCTGGACTTGATCACCAGCCAGTCACCGACCTTGGCCTTCATGCCCTTCTCCTCTCCGTTGAGATTTCAATCGTGCATATCTCGAGCAAGTCGGCGGGTCTGCTCCCACCCGGACGCTAGTTCAGCAGCGGCAACCGCCACAGGGACTGGCCGGGATCCAGCAGCCACAGCCGGCTCGCGTTCAGGCGCATCAAACTGATCGCGCCGCCAATGAGAACGAATGCCAGGAGCGCTCCCAGCACTGCCGTTACCACCGCACTTCCAAGCTCGCCGGAACTGGCGGTCGTGACGTCGAACCACGCGTCACAGAGCAGGAGTATTCCGGTCGTGAAAGCGGGCAACACCAGCAGCTGGCGATGCAGCCAGGTCAGGATCGCCGTAGCGGCCATGAACACGACCAACAAACTGTCAAAGCCCAACCACGTCAACGGCCAGTCGCGGACGGTGTAGTTCTGAGGCAACGTAAAGCCGAGGTAGATGGTCCACGGGATCATGAACACGGCGCCACCAGTCATCAGGCCCAGGTGTGCTTGGGTTAGCTTCGCTGCGAAGCCTTTTGGCCTCAGCTCCACCATGGGTCGCTCGAGACGCCGAATCAGCTCACGTCGCTGCGCGGCTGTCAGCGCGGTGATCTGCGCATCGGAGAGAACGTCTGCTGTCATCGTCGGCGCCATTTGCTACTCCTCTTTGCGGACAGGATGCCTCGCTTCCATCTGATCGTGTCCCGGGCTTGACGGAAAGGGGCTGAAGTCCCAAGTCCTGAAAATCGCGACTTTGGTGCACAACAGGACACCGGCTGGCCGCAGTGATGACTTTGGCCTCTACCGACGGACCACCGGCTCGAAAACGATGAGACGCGTCACGTGTTAGGAAGGGAACGGTGATGACGCCGACTTACCACACCGCAATGACTGGCTCTCGGCTTGATGCGATCGCGTGGAAATTCCTCGCTTCCGAGTTCGCGGGACAGATCCACGCCGACTGGCCTATCGATCGGCGCCTGAACGCTTACCTGCTTCATCACGGACCCGCCGCGCTGCTGAGGGACGGATCAACATACGGTGACCTGCTAGACCGGGTCATGTCCAACATCGGTCCAGCGGTCCGCAGCGGGGTCCTTCCCTCCCCAAGCACCGAGCAGCCAGTTCCGCCCAGCTAACGGAAGCCCCAAAGCATGGGACCTTCGTCCCTACCGCACGCGGCGTTGGAGCGATCAGATAATCACCATGGGATTTGAAGTTGCTCAACGATGGCCCTGACGTCTTCGGCTCGGTCAACGCGGGATGCCCGACAAGGGCACGGCCACGAACGCTCGACAGCAGCGCCAGGCCGCGACGCATCCGCGCCCGCCTCATCGGCGGGCGGGCCGGCCTTGTGTCGGCGGTCCACGCCAAGGAACCGATCATGAGCATTTCATTGTCGACGCATCTGGCACCCCCGTTTGACGACGCTGTCGGCCGCACTCGAGACGCACTCACGCAACACGGTTTTGGTGTGTTGACCGAAGTAGACGTCAGGGCGGCATTGAAAACCAAGCTGGACGTAGAGATGGAGGACTACCTCATCATCGGTGCGTGCGACCCGGCGTTGGCTCACCGGGCTATCAACGAGGACCGGGAGATGGGGCTGCTGCTCCCCTGCAACGTGTTGGTGCGCACCGACCCGGGCGACCCGGAACGAGTGATTGTGGAGGCGATGAATCCGGGTTTATTGCTCGAAATAACCGGCGACCTCAGGCTCAAGGCGATCGCCGACGACATCACCAAAAAGCTGTGCGCTGCGATCGCCTCGCTGGGCCCCACCGTATAACCGCCTGCTATGCACCGATAGTTGTCCGGCCGCGCGTGATTTCGCTTACCACCATGCCGACGACTTCGGGCACGGCGCGTGCGACTTGCGGGGTCAAGCTGGTGCCGTGGCGGGTGTCAGCCACCTCAACAGTGAACACCACGAGCGCGTCCGGGACTCGTCGAAGTGCTTGGCCCAGCGCGTGAGTGCGACCGATATCCACACTGTGCGAACTCAACCCATCGCTGGAGGCCGCTACATCACTTAACGTGCAGCGACGGATGCGACCCGGCTCCGACGGAACTGACGAAGACACGACCGCGGCGTCGATGACCACGGCCAGCCCGGCACCCGACCACGCCTCAAGCAGATTCATCGGCTCGGCAACGTCGGTCACCACCCGAACACCAGGCAACGCCAGTTCGTCAAGCGCGGCGGCGACAACAACGCCCACGCCGTCGTCGGCGCGGTAGGTGTTGCCGAGACCAATGACGACGATCTCACCATTGGTGCAGATCACTTTCGGTCGACCGTCAGCGTCAAGAAGTGTGCTGAACATGAGATGCAGGGGTCGTGGCTGCGGATCAATTGCTCACAAAGCCCGGTCAGCGCAGCGTCGTCGAGCGAGAGATTGTCCGAAATGAGGCGGGCCAAGTCGGCTTCGATCGCACCCTGGTTCTGCGACGTTGGCGGAATGATCGTCGCCGCGGAAACTAGCCCGTCCGTGTCGATCCGGTATCGGTGGTACAGCAGTCCGCGGGGTGCCTCGCTGACGCCATGGCCGACACCGGCACGGGCCGGAACGTCGACGAAGGGTCGCGGCGGACGTTCATACTCTTCGATGATCCGCAGCGCCTCCTCGATCGCATAGACGACTTCGACAGCACGAACAATGATACTGCGGAATGGATTACGGCATTCGGACAGTAACCCTGCGGCCGCCGCAGCCTGGGCTGCGATTGGCGACAACGCCGCCGAGTTCAGCGAGAACCGCGCCAGCGGCCCGGTCAGATGGCGGCCGCCGTCGAGCGTGGCATGCAAGGCCGTAGAGTACGACACCTGCGACTCGGCGACGTGATCGGTGAAGTCGGCCACCGAGAACTCCGGACCGGCACTGCGCGCGATGACGCCATTCTCGATCGGGTACCGGCCGGACGCCGAGAGCGCCAAGAACTCATGCTGGATCTCGAGGTCTGGGAATTCGAACCCGGAGACCCAATCGACGGTGGCAACCGCGTCGTCTAGCGCCCGACGCAGCTGCTCGGCGATCGGCTCGAATTCCGATCGTGTTGGCACCGAATAAAACCCGCCCAGCCGCACATTGACGGGGTGTATGGCCCGCCCGCCAACGAACTCCATCAAGCGGTTGCCGGTCTTCTTCAGCGCCAGCCCGCGCTCGACCTCCGCAGCATGGTCACGGGCCATCCCCACAATGTCGGGGTAGCCAAGGAAGTCCGGCGCGTGCAGCAGGTAGATGTGCAGCGCGTGACTGTTGATCCATTCGCCGCAGTACAGCAGCCGACGCAGCGCGACGAGATCCTCATCGATCTGGACGCCACAGGCGTCTTCGATCGCGTTGCAGGCGCTGACCTGGTAGGCGACCGGGCAGATTCCGCAGACCCGCGCGGTCAGATCCGGCGGCTCGCTGTAAGCCCGTCCGCGCAGAAACGCTTCGAAAAACCGTGGTGGTTCATAGATGCTGAGCTGGACACTTTCCAGCGCTCCATCCTTCAGTGTGACGTGCAGCGCGCCTTCGCCTTCCACCCGCGTCAGCGCGCCGACAGTCAGTGTGCGGTCGGCGGGAGTCATTGCTTGTTCCGCTCCGCGGCAAAGCTGGCGACGTTGAAGGTGGAAAACACCCGGTCGACCTCGTCGTCGGACATGCCATCGCGGCGCAGCAATGGGATCAGCGTCGCGGTCTGGGGCGTCGCGGACGGGCCGAAACACCCGTAGCAGCCACGATGATGCCTCGGGCACAGCGCTCCGCAACCAGCGTGGGTGACCGGGCCGAGACACGGGATACCTTCGGCGACCATCACGCACGTCACCCCGCGAAGTTTGCACTCGGTACACACCGTCTTCGCCGGCAAGCGCGGCTTGCGCCCGATAAGCAACGCCGCCAGGGTATCTAGCAGCTGCCCGCGGTCGATCGGACAGCCCGGTAGCTGGTAATCAACCGCGACGTGCGCCGACGCCGGCGTCGAGGTCGCCAGCGTATCGATATATTCGGGCTGGGCGTACACAACAGAGGTGAACTCGGCGATATCGGCGAAGTTACGCAGCGCCTGCACTCCCCCCGCCGTGGCGCATGCACCGATGGTGACCAATATCTTTGACTGCTCACGGATCTCGTGGATGCGTTGCTCGTCGTGCCGAGTGGTGATCGAGCCCTCCACCAGGGACACATCGTACGGGCCACCGACCATCGCGCTGGACGCCTCGACGAAGGTGGCGATCTCTACCTGGTCCGCCAGGGTGAGCAGCTCGTCCTCGCAGTCGAGCAGCGTCAGCTGGCAGCCGTCGCAGGACGCAAACTTCCACACGGCCAGGGTGGTTCGGCTCATCTAAAGCTCCTTCACCTGCATCAGCGGGCCCGCTACGTCGTAACCGACGACAGGGCCGTCGCGGCACAGCAACAGTGGCCCCAGCTGGCAGTGACCGCACCAGCCGATTCCGCACTGCATGTTTCGTTCCAGCGAGACTCGAATGTCCTGGGCGGCTATGCCTTTGGCCAATAGCGCCTCGGCGCCGAAGCGAAGCATCGGTTCCGGCCCGCACAGAAACGCCGTGGTGCGGCCGGGGTCGAGCGTGAGCCGGTTGAGCGGCTCGGTGACCAAACCGACTTCCCCACGCCACCCGTGGACTGGGACGTCGACCGTGATGTGGAGTTCGATCTGCGGTTCTTCGGCCCACTTCTCGAGCTGGGCGGCAAAAACGAAGTCTGCCCGCGAGCGGGCGCCGACGATGAGCGTCACCTTGCCGTAGCGCGAACGTTCGGCCAGCGCGCCCAGCACCGCCGGACGCAATGGACATAACCCCACGCCACCGGCCACCATCACCAAATCGCGGCCGACGGCCTCGGCCAACCCCCAGGTGGTGCCAAACGGGCCCCGCACCCCGACGACGGCGCCCGGTTCGGCATCGTGCAGCGCTCGGCTGACCGCCCCGACCGCGCGGATGGTGTGCGTGATCGAGCCGTCGGTGACGGTCGGATCGCCGCTGATCGAGATCGCAGCCTCACCCACGCCGAACGCGTAGAGCATCATGAATTCACCGGGCTCTGGAGACCGCACGGCTTCCCCGACCGGTACCAGGCACAACGTCGCCGAATCAGGGCTCTCCACGACGCGGCTGCGCACCCGGTACGGAACCGGCGCCATCGCGGTTTCAGTCATCGCCTGCCATCTTGTTCATCTCTGCGGTGATATCGATACCGGTGGGGCACCAGGCGATGCACCGCCCGCAGCCGACGCAGCCTGACATGCCGAACTGGTCATGCCAGGTTCCTAGCTTGTGAGTCAACCAATGCCGGTAGCGCGAGGCGCCCGACTGGCGGACGCTGCCGCCGCCGTGGACGAAGGTGAAATCGAACTCGAAACACGACGCCCAATGCCGCCAGCGCTCGGCGTGCTCACCGGTGAGATCGCTGACGTCTTCGGTGCTGGTGCAAAAGCAGGTTGGGCACACCATCGTGCAGTTGCCGCAAGTCAGACAGCGACTTGCCACCTCGTCCCACTGCGGCGACTCGCGTGACCGGATAAGCAGGTCCCGCAGATCTACGTCCGGCATCTGGCGGCCCATTTGATGGGTTGCGGCCTCGACATCACCACGGCTGCAACGGATTTCCTCGCTGCTAGCCGTCCGATGCGGCACAGCCGTCAGCACGTCGGCGCCCTCTTGACTCCCAATGTCCACCAGGTACGACGGCGCGTCGCCGTCGAGGCGCTCGGTCAGGGCGAGATCGTAGCCCGGTCCGACCGCCGGCCCAGTCCCCATCGATGCGCAGAAGCACAGCCCGCCGGGTTCCGTGCAGTTCGCCGCGACTACGAAAGCCTGCCGCCGGCGGCTGACAAAGGAGTTGTCAGCATATTCAGACCGGCCGAGCACTCCGTCCAGGGTCGCGATTGCGGCAAGATCGCACCCGCGTACACCGAGGAATGCGTAGCGGGGCACCTCCTCTTCCGGCGCCGCGGCTGTCCCGTCTCGATTACCGGCCCACAGCCGCTGCCGTGGTGGGTGAAGGAACTGCTTCCATGATTGCGGCCCAGCCGAATGCCCGAATACCGCCTCGTCGTCGCGGCGGCGTACCCGATAATGTCCCGGGCCCACATCGACACCCCAGCCTCGGGGCAGATCGCCGGCCGACTGCAGTTCGGCCAGCACGATCGCGTTGTCCCGCAACGTCGGACCGACCACGCGATAGCCTCGCTCGATCAGCACCTCGACAAGGCTGTGCAGCCCGGCCGTGTCCAACCAAGCGGCATCCGAAGCTTCACCGTGAGCGCTCATCGACACATCATCCGTCCGCTCACGCGCTCAGCATAGAGGCGTTTGCCCATTAGCCACGGTCCGACGACCATTAGCGCTGGTTCGTCCGGCCGCCGTCGTCCTGCAAGCATCTGATCTCACGCTCCCATTGAGCATCGCGTGCTCGATCCAGCCGGGAGCGCATGCTGGTCACGAGGAATGTCAGCCAAAGACCCACGGTCAGCACCACCGCCAATGCGGTAGCCACCGCATCGCTCGCGGCGCGCCACGTTGGGGTTGGCGCGGGCGCTGGATTGCCGTTCTTGTCCACCCAGATCTTGACGCCGTCGCCCACCTTGCCCGCGGTGGTCAGTACCAGCGCTCCGGTGCGCTCGCCGGCCGCGACCGGCCACCTCGCCTGCACCACTGTTGCAGCCGATCCGTCCGTTCCGGCGTTGGTAACCGTTGCCGTGACCGCGTGTCGCTGATGCGCCTCCCGGGTGTACTGGGTGTCACGGGCGCCATAGACTACTACCCCCGCGACACCGGCGACGGGAATCGCGATCAGCGAGACGATCAAGGCGCCCAAGGTGAGCAAGGCTTCGATGCGATCGGTACGCCGAAGCAACGGATTGCGGCAAAAGATGCGGCCGATCCGCCAGCAACGCGGATCCAACACGTATGTCTCCATCACAACTCCCCTGAGCCCCAACGTTTCCGAGTTGACGCGACAATCTTCGGTTCCCGGCCCCCTGGTATCCAGAGCCTTTTGGCCCCGCAGCCGAGGCCGGGAGTCATCTCTGATCGCTACTGAACGCTTTGTGTACGGTCTGTCATCCACTCGACGACATCGGCGAGTTCGCGTCGCGGCGTCGATGGCAACGGGTCCGCGTTGATCGGCGCCCAGCCCACCCGCAGCAGCATCTGGGGATAGCAGCCATCACCGAATACATCCGCGCGGACCGCATCGCGGGTTTCGGCCACCTCCAGCGGCTCGGTGATCGGACAGCTGGCCAAGCCCATCGCGGTCGCGGTGAGAAGCACGACGCTGGTGGCCTCGCCGGCGCGCAGCTGGGCCAACCGGTCGTCGGCCCGGGTTCCGAGCGCAAGCACCACGGCGTTGTCTTCGGTGGACAAGGAGCCCGCTGGCATATCCAGCGCCGGGCCGGCAAAGAAACGGCCCGGTATCTTCGCCGTCGGGTCGGATTTTGGCGCATTGCGGGCCGGAACGCCGGCGACCGATGCGTAGCGTCCACTCCACGCGGTGAGCTCGGCGACATAATCGTGGGTCATGTGGTCCCAGATAGATTGATTCACAATCTCTTTCAATTTATCGGTGTCTTCAACCTGGCACAGCGTAACCCCATTGCGAGCCGCCCGCGCCGCCATCAATGCGATATCGCCGACAGGCACGGGCCAGGAACCATAGTGGCGCCGGTCTGTTCGCCGCCGCGGTATCGCAGCCGCCAGCGCTATATCGACGGGATCGGCGGTCGAACGGGCCAATTCGATCGCGGCAAGGTGACTCGGGTCGGCCGGATTGGGCAAGCGAGCCACCTTCGCGTGCCAACCCGAAGCGGCGAGGGCGACGACGCAGTGGTTCAGCGCGGCACCACAACTGACGGTCAAATCTCTGCCATCGGGATCGGTGTTGGGCAGCTGCCGGTCCGAGTCGGCGTAGAGATGTAGGCTCTCGGCGCCCACGAGCCATCGCCACGGTTGTGAGTTGTGGACGGAAGGAGCCCGAGATGCCAGAGCCAGAACCGTCCGCATTGTGCCGCCATCGGGAAAGCGCGCGTTCATGGCTGTTGATCCTTCCGTAGAACCTGGTTCTAACAACGATCGCGCAATCGCACCGGCCGTACGAGAGCATGACGTCCTCAGTACAAAAGGACTTTGTGCCACGACCGGTCCGGGCAAGAGCTCCCAGGTCCTAGTTTGATTTTTCGGTCGTAGTGGCCGTTTTCGCTTCGCTGGCCGGCTGGCCGCGCGCTGCCAGCGCGCCCGCGATCGAGGTGCATGCGATGGTCAGCAAGGCGCCGAACATCAAGGCCGACGCTTCGCCGGCGATCAGGAGATGCTCCTCTGTGCCGATGGTGGCCGCGGCAACCGGAACGCCGAGCTGTGCGGCCGACAGCACCCCAAGTGCAACCGGCTGGCCGAGCAGCCGTCCCGCGCAATGCGCCAGCACTGCGCCCAGCCCCAGCCCTGCGCCAAGCAAGATGAGCTTCGGATGCGCACCCAGCTCGCGCACTTGCAGCGAGGCGCCCAGCCACACAAAGAACAGCGGGCTGAAGAACCCTTCGGTGATTCCGAACAACTGACGCGCCAGCCGCCGTGGTTCGCCGACCGAGGCGATCACCAGACCCAGCGCGAAGCCCGCGAGCATGATCGACACATGAGTTCTGGAGGCCAGCGCCGCTAGCGCGAACAGCACGAGCAGGTTGCTCCGCAATTCCAGCGCGAATTGATTTTTCTTGGAGTAGTCGTGTGTGCGCTGCCGCCAGCCCCTGCGGTCGACCCAGCGCAGCAGCACAAAAAACACCACTGAACTAGCTGCAATCGCCAGCCCTCCCAGTGCCACTGTCGGCGCTCGCGGCAGGTCAATCACCAACGGCAGCAACAAGATACAGGAGGCATCCGCGATCGCGATCTGCACGGTCACGGACAGCACTTGCGGCCCCTGCAATCGCAGCGAGTCTATCGCCGGCAATGCCAGTGCCGCCGACGACGAAGCCAGCAAGACCGCATACAGCGCGGCGTGGCCCGTGCCGAACACCGCCGCAATCCCGACACCGAGGCCCGTCGCGGCGGCACCGACCAAGACCACCCGCGCCAGCGCCCGCGGCGCCTCCGAGCGGAGTTTGGGGTCGCGGACCGGAACATGGGTGCCAACGACAAACATCACCAGCGCGAAGCCTATGTTCGCGAACAACTGAAACGTCGGGTTGGCGTCGTCGACGAGCCCGAATCCGGTCCTGCCGATCACGAGTCCCGCGATCAGCTCACCGACGATCACCGGAATCCGCAGGCCGGGTAGTGCCCCCAGCAGCGGACCGGCCAAACCGACGGCGGTGAGCAACGCCAGTGTGTGAAAGCCGAATCCCCCCACGTCAGCTGACCTTCCGCTGCCGCGAGCTCACTTCGCCCTTGAAGCAGGGCCGACGAACATCACCGGTTCGACGCGATTCTCAATCATTGTGGACGGATTATACGAAAAATCGCGCTTAATCCGGCTCGCTTACGGTCTTCTTGGCAGCAGCGATCAACGGCCGCCGCTTCCTAGTTGTCGCTGCCAGGCGCGACGCATGGCCGGCGAGCTACCAACGATGCGACTCAAGGGATTACGAGCCGTTGACGATCCACTCTCGTGCTTGCTCAAGCTGATCGCCGGGAAAATGCCGAATGTTCGCCGACACGAAGTGCGATGCCAGATGCTCAGCGACATCCCCGAGATGCGAATCGGTGACGACCGCGACTTTCTTCACGTGCTTCTGATGATCCCGGACGAAGCGAAAGTGCGTCACCATCGCGCCGAAGCTGTCCCAGCCCGGAAATGCCGGAGCGTCGATGATGAGGCCGGCCAGATCGCCGGCTGCCTCGATCTGGGGGTCAACCGCTTTTGCCAGCTCAACGAAATCATTCTTGTCGAGCGCAGACTTCGGTCGCACCTTCAGGACTGAATGCTCGGTATCCAGGTCGTACTCGATCATGGTCTGCTGCTCCTAGACGATCGTCGGGTTGACAGGCCTCGACCGGCGATGGTCGCGTGCCTCCAGTTTCGAATGCTGCCTGCGCCCGGCACCGACGGGGTAGAGGCAAAAGTCATCGACACTAAACACGATTGGCCTCTACGCACCTGGCCGACCAGCGCGGGGTCCGCAACCGATCCGGACGTGCCCGCAGTGCCAGCGGCCTAGGACATGTTCAGTCTCACGGCAGCACGGATGAGTGCCTTCAACGCCTCGTCATCGATTTTGTCGCCCTCATGGAGGTCGACGGCACGCCTGGCCTTGCCGTCAAGGCTGGAGTTGAACAGACCCGCGGGGTCATCTAACGAGGCGCCCTTGGCAAAGGTCATCTTCACGACATTCCGGTAAGTCTCACCGGTGCAGATCATTCCGTCGTGATACCAAACCGGGACTCCCCTCCACTTCCATTCCTCGACGACGTCGGGATCTGCCTGCCTGATGAGTTCTCTGATGCGAGCCAGCATCTCGCCACGCCAATCCCCCAGCTCCTCGATTCTCGCGTCGATGAGCTGAGACGGCGAGTCTCCTGCCTGTTGCGCGCCTTTCGCCTTGGCCATCCGTTGAGTATCCCCGCCGACCTGGGTCACGAAACGGTGATTGCGATCTTGCCAACATGCTCACCGGCCCGCATCACCCCGAGCGCCTCCTCGAGCCGTTCCCAATCGAAGACATGGCTGATGTGGGGCCTGACGCGCGCCGTGGACATAAACTCGCACAGTTCGGCGTGAGCGCGCACACTGCCGACGGTGATCCCGATGACGCGCAGATTGTTGAGCATCACCTCGGCGACCGAGATCGGCACCACGTCGAATCCGCTGAGCACGCCGATAACCGCGACCGTGCCTCCCACCCGTGTTGAATGCACCGACTGCGCCAACGTGGCGGGTCCGCCCAGCTCGACGATGAGGTCGGCACCGCGTGCCGCGGTCAGCCGCTTCACCTCGGCGTCCCATTGCGGGGTCGTCCGGTAGTTGATGAGATGCGTTGCGCCCAAATCCGATCCGACCTTCAGTTTGTCGTCTGATGACGATGTGAGGATTACTGTGGCGCCGCGGGCTCGGGCAAGTTGCACGGCGAACAGCGACACCCCGCCCGTTCCCTGGGTGACTACGACGTCTCCTTCGCCGACGCGGGCTTCCGCCAGGGCACCCCACGCCGTGACGCCGGCGCACGGGATCGTCGCGGCCTCGACGTCGCTGAGGTAATCGGGCGTGCGGACCAGGCCGGTGACGTCGGCGACGCGGTACTGTTGCAGCCACCCGTCTCCGGTGTCGCCGGGCAACTCTCGCTTGGCTTCCGGTGTCGGCGGCCCGTCAAGCCAGCTGGGGTGAAACGCCCCCATGACGCGGTCCCCGACCTGCACTCCCCCGGCACCCGGACCGACGGCCACCACCTCACCGGCGCCGTCGCTCATCGGCACCCGCGGCCAGGGCCCAGGCAGCAGACCCATCAAATTGATGTGGTCGTGAAAGTTGAGGCTTGATGCGTTGACCTTGACCAGCACCTGCCCGGGCCCCGGTTCGTCGACCGGCCTGTCCACCTTCTCCAGGGGCGCGCCGGCTCCGTTCATCAGCATGACCTGCTGGAGGTCGGGGATGCTCATGCGGTAGAAGCCTCCTGGATCAGATCGGTTCCCAGTCTTTCGCCACCGACGCGCTCCAGCGCGGAGCACGGCGCTGCAGAAACGAGTCGACGCCCTCGCGGGCATCGGCGCTGCCCATCACCCGGCGGTGCAGCTGGGTCTCCAGCTCGGCGACCCGGCGCGGTGTGTACCCGTTGATCAGGGTGTCCCAGAGCAGCCGTTTGCTCAGCGCCGCCGACATCGGTGCGACGTTGACAGCGATGTCGCGGGCCACCGCCACCGCGTGGTCGAGCACCTCGCCGGCGGGCAGCGCCCGGGTGGCGATGCCCATGGCGACGGCTTCGGCACCGTTGAACGTGCGTCCCGTCAGCAGGATGTCCGCCGCCACCGCGCAGCCTGCGAGGTGCGGCAACGTCCAGTGCGACATGCAGTCGGGTATCACGCCCCGCCGAACTTGTGCGACAGCGTATTTGGCGTCCTGCGCCATGATCCGGATGTCGGCCTGCAGGGCAATCGTCAAACCAATCCCGACGGCATGCCCGTTGACCGCCGCGATGACCGGGGTGCGCAACTCGAACGCGGCGGGTTCGGTTGGTGCGGCCGTAAACGCCGAGTCAGCGGAGGGAGCGTCGAACGGGCTTGCTGCGCCCGTGAAGTCGGCGCCGGCACAGAACGCGTCGCCGGCGCCGGTGAGCACGATGGCGCGCACCGCGTCGTCGTCGTCGCACTGCCGATAGGCACGGTTGAGCAGGGTGCCCATCTCCGCGGTGTAGGCGTTGCGGCGCTCGGGGCGGTTGAAGGTCAGGACTGCGACGCCGTCGGCGATCGCGACGGTGAGGTCGGTCATGTCGGCGCGGGACGATCAGCTCTCATCCAGGTGAACTTACCCACCCCCGGCGGGGTGTTGAGCGGGTACCGTGGCGCGGGTGCACCCCGTCGAGGTTCCGGCGCGCTGATGGACCACACGGACGCGGCGCGACCGGCCCGCAATCTGGCGGTCGACTTTTACCGCTTCTCGGGTGTGGTCCTCATCGTGCTGGGGCATTGGCTGGCCGGGTCCGTCACCTATCAAGACGGACGATTCGGTCGACAGAATCCGCTGGTCGACCTGCCCTGGACGCAATGGTTGACCTGGATCTTCCAAGCAGTTCCAGTGTTTTTCCTGGTCGCCGGCTACGCCAGCGCGGTGTCGTGGACGCGTCGATGCGACACCGAAGGCTTCTCGCGCGAGAAGTGGCTTCGGCATCGCCTGGCTCGGGTGCTCGGACCGACCGCCGTGTACGTGGTGTTCGTGTCGGCGATCGTGCTGGTCCTGCTAGCCTGCGGCGTGCCCAGCTCTGTGCTGGAGTATGCGGGTTGGGCGGTGGCCATGCATCTGTGGTTCCTCGCTGTCTACGTGGTGGTGGTGTCGGCGACCCCGATTGCGATTGCCGCACAACGCCGTTGGGGACTTCTGGTGCCGGCGGTATTGGCGGCCGCCGTCGTGGGGGTCGACGCTGCCGCGATCGTGGGCCATGTGCCCTACATCGGCTGGGTGAACTACCTGCTGTGCTGGGGGCTGCTCTATCAGCTCGGAATCGCCTGGCACGGCGGGCTATTGTCCGGCCGCCGAGCCGTGCTGCTGTTCAGCGGGTCGGCGGTAACGCTGGGACTGCTCATTTTGGGGGGCCTCTATCCGGTCAGCATGATCGGCGTCCCCGGCGACCGGGTGCAGAACACGACGCCGCCGACTGTGGCGATGATGGCCTTCGCATGCACGCAGGCCGGGCTGGCAGCCGCGCTCGCGCCCGCGCTGAACCGAATGCTGCGCCCCCGCCGCGTACAGCGCGTGCTGTCCACGGCCAATAGCAATGTGATGGCTCTTTACCTGTGGCACATGATTCCTGTCGTGATCGTCGCGATCGTCTGCTACCCCGCTGGACTCTTGCCGCAACCGCTCGAAGGAACCGTGGCTTGGTGGCTGGTCCGGCTGGAATGGGTCACCATCCTCAGTGTTGTGACAGCGGTCGAGATGGTGCTGTTGTGGTGGGCACGCCGCTTTTTCGCGGCCCCCCTGCCCATGTTCGGCATCCCGTTCAGAGCACGCTGGGGCGAAGTAGTCATGCTGGCCGGTGTCGCGATGGCGGCTGCTGGCCTGCACTTTTTCGCCTACGCGGGCTTCGCACCGGACGGGCGCTATCCGTGGGTCGCCGCGGTGGTCTTCGCCGTTGGGGCGGCCCTGGTGGCGGTTCGCCCGGTAGCAGTCGGCCGGCAGTCGGCTGATCACACACCTGCGACGGGATGAGCCCGCGCTTGGCAATCCCACACGCCGCCAGGCGATTAGGCTGTGCGGGCGTCGTTTCCAGCGGCTGACACGATGCGGGCAACCACCGTACCGCAGCGGAGGACCTCAATCGTCTGGCCCGCCGCAACGCGGTCGAGATAGCGCCCAGCTCGCTTTCGCAATTCGTCAAGCTCTATCCGCTGGCCACCGTCCGCCGGGACCGGCGTCATCCTCGAGTCGCCGGCCGACACGATCCGCGCCAGCAACCGGCCGCCCCGGACGACATAGATTGTCTCGCCTGCCGCGACCCGATCGAAGCACCGCCCGGCACGGGTTCGCAGTTCGTCAAGCCCGACCCACCCACCCGCGTCCGGAGCCGCGACTTTGACGGACCTCGCCGGGATCGGAACCGGCCTCCCGTTACCGACCGACACGATCTGCGCCACAAACTTGCCGCGCCGGACGACGTCGATCGTTTCACCGGCGGCAACCCGCTCGAGATACGTACACGCGTCGCTCCGGAGTTGGCCTAGGCCAATCACTTCCCGCATTCCGCTCCGATCTCAGCGTCCACGAGCCGGCCTGCGCAGGCCCGACCTGGCCCCCAGTATATGACTGTACGTGCGGTCAGTGTCAATGCGGTCGAGGGTTTGGCCAAGGCGGACGTGGTCCGCACCGCAGCGAAGCCGGCTAAGGCGAAAAGTGCCGTGAATCCTCAGGATTGATCACGCAACCGGCCCGAGCATGTCCTTCCATCCGTCGTCTCCCGTTCTGGTCGAGTTTTCGACGGAATATTTGGCGCCGTCGGGTCCGACCAGTTCACCGCTCTGCGGGCTGTAGAGCGCCGCGGGAGGCCCTCCCGGCGTGTAGACGCACGGGTTGGGCTGTTGTCCGTTGCATCGCACGGCACCTGATCCCGGCCGTGATAGCGGGTCACTGATGGGTGGGGGTGTTCCCGGCACTCGGTCAGCCGGCGCCGGGTTCATCCCGTTGTCGACCGATGGCGCCGGGATCACGAGGCCAGGTTTCACCGGCTGATCGCAGCGCGCAGCCGGAGCCGGGCAGGTCAGCAGCTGGTTCGGGTCCCCATACCACGGGTTGGTGCCCAATGGAATGTACGGTTTGGGGTCGCGGCATTCGCGCGGCGTCGCAGCGCGCTTACCCGGGACATCGACACACGGAAGGTTGCGCGCCCCGCGCACGGCGTTGCTCGGAGTGTCCTGCGGGATCTTGCAATAGGTCCCGGACGGCATCGGCGCCAAGCTGGTGTCCGCGGGAGACCGCCACTGCGGTGCCGGGAGAAAGCCGGTCAGACACGGTGGGGGCTGGTTGATCGTCAACGAGGTGCCGAGCGCCGCGTACCCCGGGAAAGGCGTCGTCACCGTCTGGCCTTCCGACGCGCCCTGCGGATAGGCGACCAGCAATTGCTCGACGCCCTTGTGGTAGCGCTTGAGCATGTCCAGCACGATCTCGAGATTCGCCAGCGTCTGCGGAAGCGACTCGCGGACGTCGCTGAACACCGTGTTGACCTGATCTGCGGTCGGTGCCGCTTGCGTCAGGATGCTTCGCACGTGCTGGTCGTTTTCCGCGCTCTGCGCGGCCAGGATGTCCAGATTGTGCGACCAGCGCTCGATCGAGTCACCCGAGTTGACCTGGCTGTCGATGATCGGTCCGGCGTTTTGGATGATGTCGTTGACATCGCCGATGTTGGTCTTGAAGTCGCCGGCGATCGCCTGCGTCGCATCGACCAGTCGTTGCAGCGCCGGGCCCAATCCGCCTACGGCTTGGGCTGTTTCGTCGAGCAGCGAGGCGATCTTGTCCTTCGGCAGAACGGCCAGCCCGCGGTTCGCGGCGTCCAGCGCCGGCCCGATATCAGTGGGCACGGTGCCCTTGGTCATGGTCTGTTGCGGCGAGAAGTATTTGCCCGGGTTGCCGACCGACACCAGGTCCAGATACTGCTCGCCTACCGCCGACACCGAATGCACGTGCGCCACCGCGTCAATCGGGATCCTGAAGCGGTTGGAGATGCTCATGGTCGCCCGCGCGCCCGTTTCGGTCGGCTCGACCGCGGTGACCGTGCCGATGGTTTCACCGCGATAAGTCACGTTGGCCGTCTCGTACAGACCGCCCGCCGCGGGCAGGTCCGCGTGCAGCGTGTACTGGCCGATCCCCGCCGCGCTGGGAAGTCGCAGGTAGTATCCGCCCAGCACAACCGCGGTGATCACGCTCAGAATGGCGAACAGGATCAGCTGGCGCCAGATGAAGCGGGTCAGCATTGCCGATCCGCCCTTTCCACCAGCGGCCCGCCGGGCGCGTCGTTCGGGTTCGGCGTGTACCGGACGTCGGGGATCATCGTTTCGGGGTCGCGGCCCCACGATTGCTCGAGCGCGCGCAACGCTCCGGAGAATCCCGTCCCGGTGAGGACCGCGTTGTCGACAGCGCTGAGGGTCAGGTCGAGCGTCAGCGACAGGTTGAAGTAGTCGCCGCGGAACGCCTTCGGCACCGAGTCGATGTCGAAGGGCCGGACGAGGATCAGCTTGAGCGCGCGGATCAGATACGGTGCGGCACGGCCGAGTTCGCGCAACGGGCACTGCAACGACAGCAGGTCCTGGTGGATGTCGCTCCGCGAGGCGGACAGGTATTGGTCGGCTACCCCGCTGAGCCGTCCCGTCGCGTCAACCGCGTTGATCAAAAGGTTCTGTTTGTCGGCGAAATGCTTGAGCAGTGGCGGGAATTCGGTGAGGACCCGATCCAGAACGTCCGAGCGGGGACCCACGTACGCCAACAGCCGGTTGGTGGAATCGATGGCTCGGGTGATGTCATCGCGTTGCTCGTTGAGTCGGGCGGTGAAAGTGTCGAGCTTGCCGAGGAAGCCACGGATCTGGTCTCCTCGGCCGTTCAGGATGTTGTAGACCTCGTTCTGCAGCACTTCGAGATTCGGGATGCCGCCTCCGCGCAAGATCATGGCGAGACCGGCCAGCGTCTGCTCGGTCGTGGGGTAAGCGGACGCATTTTTCAGCGGGATGGTGTCGCCGTCCCTCAGCGGCTCCGGGGACGGGTTGGGCGGCGCGGCCAACTCTATGTGCTGAGAACCCAGCAGGCTGGTCTGCCCGATCTTGGCGGTGGCGTTCTTGGGTAACTTGACGCCCTTGTCCACCTGTAGCGTCAGCGTGGCCACCCAGTTCTTCAGATTGATGGCGCGAACCGTGCCGACAAAAACATCGGCCACCCGCACCCGGCTGTTGTCGTTGAGGGCCAGTGTGTCGGGCATCTGCACGTAGATCGTGTAATGGCCGGGCCCGCTGCCCGGGCCACCGGGCATCGGCACGTTTGCGATCCCGTGCCAGCTTGCGCACGAGGTCAGCGCCACGGCAGCACCCAGTAGAGCCAGCCCCTGCCAGGCTCGGTGTCGCACCCGCGCGCTGACCGCGCGCAGGGTGCTCATCGCGCCTCCGCGGGTAGCGGTGGTCCGGCAGGCGCGGGCGTCGGTGCCACCGGTCCCGGGACCACGCCCGGCCCGGGTGGCGGCGGCGGGATCGGCACCTGCGGCGCCTGCACACCGATCGGTGGCAACACCGGGTGCTCGTCATAGGCATTCGGCGGTCCCGGTGGTGTCTGCAGCCCCGACTGCGGGGGTGCGATATCCGGGCCGCCCATCAATTCGGCCAGGGATTCGGGGGTCAGCAGGCCCCCGGTGATAGGCCCAACCTGCTGCCCCTGCATGCCCGGGGCGACCACCCAGCCGGGCTGGGTGTTGCGGTGCGACAACGGGGTGTCGGGCACCCAGATCCCGGGAACCGTGGTGTCCTTGTACCCGTTGGGCGGCTGCAGCCGGGGCTCGGAGTAGGCGACTTCCTTGGGTAGCGTCTCGGCGGTGCTGAACAGGTTCAGCCCGAAGGGTAAGTAGTTGAACTTGATCGCATCGAGAACGGGCGCCAGGTATTGCGCGCACAGTTCGGCAGATTCCTGATAGCCCAGCCGGCTACCGGCCTGAATCATGCTGCACAGGAACTGCATTGGGTTCGCGAAGTTCGGGATTGCCGGGATGGACATGACCGCGCCGTGCGACGGGTGATAAATCTGGCTGAGGTTGGTCTCCAGCGTCGGCAGGACGTGCAGGGCGGTCTCCAAACCATTCAGCGGCTCGGGTTGGACCAGCGTGGTGGTCAGGTTGGCGAGGTTGTCGACGTCGCGCGCGAGTACCTGGCGGTTCTTGTTCAAGAACGGCCGCAGCGTGGAGAGCAACGAGTCGAACTGCTGGATCGCATTGGCGAGGTCGCGGTCAGACCCGGTCAATTTGTCGGTGAACTGGGCCAGGTTTGTGTTCAACGCAACGAACTGCTGATCGTCCTTGTGCAGGGCGTTGACGAACAGCGCCAGGCTGTGCACCACGGCGAAGAAGTCCCCGCGGCCCTCGTTCAGCGCGGTCAACGCCCGCGACAGGCTGTCCAGCGTGGTGTTGATCTGCTTGCCCTTACCGGCCAGCCCGTCGGCGAAGGACTCGATGACATCACCAAAGGGGCCCTTGGGCTGCTCGGGTGTGGGGCCGAGTTTGGAGATGGCATTGGCGACGCTCTCGCTCAGTTGGTCCCACTCGGTGGGCACCTGCGTGCGCTCGATGGGGATCACCGCGTTATCGGCCATCACCGGACCACCTTTGTAGGGTGGCTCCAGCTGAATGGTCCGCGATGCCACCAGGGTGGGGTTCACGATCACGGCGGACGCGTTGGCGGGCACCTTGTATTTGTTCTTGTAGTGAAACGTCACCTTCATCTTGTCGCCGGCCGGCTCGATCTTGTCGACCGAGCCCACGCGAACGCCCATGATCTGGACTTTGTCCCCGGGATAGAGCGCGTTCGCTGATGGCAGGTAGGCGACCACGGTGTTGGTGGTCAACTTCTGGTAGAGCCGCCACCCGACGAACCCGGCGACCAACGCTAGCGCCACCACTAGCGTTCCGATGACCCGCCGGGTCCGCAGATTGCGAAAATTGAAGATGCTGCTCAACTTTGGCCACCTCCCCCAGGCGCAGGTAATGGCAAGTTCTGCGTGCGCGCCCCCGGCGGTGCGTTGGGCGGCAGCGGCACCGGTGTGCCCGGGACGTCCGGGGGCGGCTCGCCCGGCCGCCCCGCGATCGGGATTCCCGGTGTCGGCGGCAGGCCGTTCGGGTTCGGCGGCGACGTCTGCACGTCGATCGGTGCGGGGAAACCGCCACCGAATGGTCCGACGTCTACGCCCGCGCACGGCAGCGGATTCCAGGGCCGCGGCGGCGCGTCGGGCGCCGGCGTGTACGAACACGCTGTTCCCGGTGGGACGGCCGGTCCCGGGTGGTCCGGGGTGCCTTCTGACACCGGAGGCGCGGGCGGCGGCGCGCCGTTGGGGAACCGGGTGCCGTTGGGGCCGGGCCAGCGGAACTCGGGCAGGCCGGCGCTGCGCCAGAAGTTCTCCGGGTCGATACCACGCTGCTTGAAGGCGGCGTCGACGAACGGCTGCAAGATCCAGTACGGCAGGAGATTGGACAGGACTATCTTGAAGTACGGTCCTGACGCGACGGATTCTCCCAGCGATGCGGCGAATTGGCTTACATACGTGAGGGTTTGGGCCAGGTCGTCTTTACGTGCCACCAGCACGTCGGTCAGGGCGTGCAACTGCTCGAGCACAGGATTCAAGTTCGGGTTGTCGTTGATGAACCCCTGCACCTGGGCCGAGAAGGCGGAAATATTGCGCAGCAGGGCGGCGATGGCCCGTCCACGTTCGTTGAACGCGGCGAGCAGCGTCTTCGCGTTGACCAGCAACCGGTTGATTTGTTCGCTGCGGTCACCGAGCACGCTGGCTACCTGGTGGGCCTGCGCGAGCAGGTGCTTGATCTGTTCGTCGCGTTGACCGATGGTGTCGGAGAATTTGGCCAAACCGTCGAGGGTGGCGCTCAGGTGCGGGTAGGTCTGGTCGATGGTCTGCGACAAGACGTTCAGCGACCGCTTGACGGTGTCGATGTCCCAGCCGGCGGCGGCCTTGGTGATGTCGTAGTTCGCGTCGTAGAGCTGATAGGGGGTGGTGCTTTGGCTGAGCGGCAACACGCCCCCGGGTCGCAGCGGCTGGGTTCCCCGCGGCTCGATCTCGAGCACTTTTTTGCCCAGGATGGTGTCGGTCTTGATCGCGAGCCGGCTCTCGGTGCCGATGGTGTTGGCGCCGATGGTGAACTTGATCAGGACGTGGTCGCCGTCGACGTCGAATGCCTGCACCGTGCCGACATTCACGCCGGTGATGCGCACCTTGTCGTTCTTGTTGAGTTGACCGGTGTCGGTGAACTGCCCGTAATAGCTCGGACTGGCGAACATCATCGGAATGCTGGTGAAGCTTTGGCCGACGGCGACGACGAGCCCCAGCACGGTGACACCCATGAGCCCGACCCGGCGGCGGTTGAATTCCGTCAGTGTTCTCATTGCGGCGTGCACCTGCCCGTGGGCTGCTGCCAGACCCTGACCGTGCGGACCGGGCCGCCTGGCTGCAATCCGTTCCACTTGATCGTCAGGTCACACACGTAGAAGTTCACGAAGTCGCCGTAGAGGCCGATGCTGCGTCCAATCAGGTTGAGCGCGGTCGGCGTCTTGTGGAGGAGATCGTTGAGCTGATCACGTTGGTCGACGAGTGGCTGCTGAAGAGCCTCCAGATAGTTGATCTCCTTGTGCAGCAGAGCGCGGTTGTCCGCCAGCAGCTCGGCCACCGTTCCGGCGCCGTTACTGATGTTCGCGGTGCCGGCGGCCAGCGGATCAGCGTGATTGGCCAGCCCGGTGATCAGTCTCTCGAAGTTGTCGACGGTCTGGTCGAATTCCTTGCGATGCCTAACCGTGGTATCCAGCACGACGTTCAGGTTCTTGACCACCTCGCCGATCGCCTGATCGCGTTCGGCAATGTGGGCGGTCACCTGCGCGGTCTGGTCGAGGATGTCGTTGATGGTGCCGCCCTGACCCTGAAACACCGTGATGATCGCCGACGCGATCGTGTTGACCTTTTCCGGATCGAGCGCCCGGAACAGCGGCTTGAAACCACCGAGCAGCGCGTCGAGGTCCAGCGCCGGGGAAGTTCGAGACAGCGGGATGAATCCACCCGGCGGCAGGACCCGGTCGGCGCCCTCACCCTGGCCGCGCGTGAGCTCCAGGTAGCGGTCGGCGAACAGGTTGAGGTAGCGGATCTGGGCGGTCGTCGACAGGTAGAGCGGTATCGCGCGGTCGACAGCGAAATCCACCTGCGCCCGCCTGCCGCCGTCGATCAGCCGCACCTTTTTGACCTTGCCGACCTCCACTCCAGAGGCGCGGACGAACTGGCCGTCTTTCAGGCCGCTGGCATTGCTGAACTCCGCGGTATAGCTGTTGGTGCGGTTGAAGCGGAGCTGAGCGAACACCACCACGATCGACACGGTGATCAGCCCCAGCACCAACGAGACGATGCCGAGCTTGATAGCGGAGCCGGTGTTTTTCATGGGTTGATCGTGTTGTCCCCGACTTGGCGACCCCACACATATTCGATGGCATACGGTGAGCCGGTATCTAGGTGGTTGTACGGCGCGAGACTGGCGCCGGTGTCCAGCACCAACTCGGGTGCGGGCCACAGGTCGTGGGTGATGGCCTGCCAGCAACCCGGCGCGCCCCCCGGGCCCCCCCGGGCATTCACCCGCGGCAGATTGTCCGGGTACACATAGGGATTCGGCGCCCCGCCTACCAGTCCGGCCAGCCCTAAGAGCCCCCCGCTGGCCACCGTGCCGACCAACCCCGGAAGCGTCAGTATGCCCCCCAAGCCCGATGTCAGCTCGGTCATGGTTTTCAGCGCGTAGCCGTTACCGCCGCCCGTCGTCGCATAGGCCGCGGGTTCTTCGTCGTAGTAGTTGCGGATGGTGCAGAAGATCTCGGGGCTGTAGGTGTCGAGCAGCTGGGCGGTGGGCACCAGATCGGCGGCCCCCCGTTGCAGGTAGGGCCCGCCGCGCCGGAAGATGTCTTCCCCGGTGTTACCCAGCCCGGTCGCGGCCAGCAACGCGGAGTCCAGTTCGGATTCCTGCCGGTGCAGCGTGCGCGCCGTGATCACCGCGTTGTTCAGCGAGTTCAACAGATCCGGCGCGGCGTTGGCGTAGGTGTCGCCCAGCGCCGCCAGCTGGTGAATGTCATGCCGGATCTGCGGCATCTGCGGGTTGATGTCGTCGAGGATGGCGTTGCCGTTGACGATCGACTGCCCGAATTTGTCGCCCAAGCCGGTCAATGCCTGCGCGGCCGCGGCCAGCGTCAGGTTCACCTTGACCGGGTCCACCTTCTCCACGATCGAGTTGAGCGTCTCGAACAACGTGTTGAACTCCGTCGTCACCGACCTCGCGTCGATCTCGTGGTTAGAGGCAATGCGTTGCGGCGTAGGGTTTTTCGGCGATGTCAACGACACATACTTGTTGCCGAATACCGTGGTCGCCTTGATCTTGGCGTCCACGTTGGCCGGAATCAGCGCGATGTACTTCGGACTGACATCCAACACGAACTTGGCCGCAGGTACGCCATCACGCTGGATCTCCGAAATGCTGGCCACCCGACCGATTTCCACCCCGTTGTAGGTCACCTTCGACCCCGGATCCATCACCAATCCCGCCCGGGGAGCCACCATCGTCAGGTGCGTCTTCGGCGTCAGCCGGCCACGAAACTGCAGCCACACCAACGCCAGCACCACCGCTGCGACGACCAAGAACACCAAGGCCGCCGTCTTGTACGGCGGGATGCGTGGCGGGTTCTCCTTGACTTTCGGGGCCGGGGGTGTCTGGGTTGTCATGGGCGACTACACGGTGAGGTTGAAGTTCGGGCTTTTGCCGTAGACCGCCATCGCGGTCAGCACCACCACGAGAACGATGGTGATCAACGACAGTCGCATCGACCGGCCGACCGCTTCACCGACGCCGACCGGCCCGCCGCTGGCGGTGTAGCCGTAGTAGCAGTGGGTGGTCATCACGACCACCGCAACCAGGATCACCTCCGCGAACGACCAGCCCACGTCGTTGAGGCGCAGGAATGTGTGGAAGTAGTGGTTGTACGTACCGGCGGACTGCCCGTAGAAGAAAACCGTGGTGACCTGCTGGGACAAGAATGCCAGGGTGATCGCCACCCCGTAGAGCGGGATGATGACGACCAGACCCGCCACCACCCTGGTGGACGCCAGGAAGGCGACCGACCGGATACTCATCACCTCCAGCGCGTCGATCTCCTCGCTGATGCGCATGGCGCCCAGTTCGGCGGTGGCGCCGGCGCCGACCGTGGCGGCCAGCGCCTGACCGGCGGCCACGGGCGCCACAAACCGAACATTGACCAGTGCGGCCAAAAATCCGGTGAATGCCTCGACACCGATGTTGCCCAGCGTCGCGTAGCCCTGGATGGCGACCAGTGAGCCCGCGGACAGGGTGATGAAGCCGACGATGGCGGCGGTGCCACCGACTACGGCCATCGCGCCGGTACCCATCCCCATCTGGGCAACTATCCGCAGCAGCTCTTTTGGGTAGCGGCGCACAGCGTAGGGGATCTGCCCGACGGCGGTCAGGGCGAACCAGACCATCTGCCCAATCTCGACCAGTAGCCTGACCGGGGCTTCCCCGTATCGAGTAAAGGCGTTGGCTGCCAACGGGAACCGGAGTGTGTTAGTCGCCCCTGCAGTCGCGGTCATCAGCGCCCCGTTCCAAACCGAACACCGATGGTGGTCAGCGCCGCGTTGACCGCGAACAGCGCGATGAAACACAGCACCACGGTCTCGTTGACGGCAGTGCCCAGGCCTTTAGACCCACCACGGACGATCAACCCGCGATAACAGCCGACAAGGCCGGCAATCAGCCCGAACGTCGCGGCCTTGACAAAGGCAATCACCACCTCGGGTAGGCCGGTGAGCGCCGTCAGCGTCGACAGGTAGGCACCGCTCGAGACGTTCTGCAGGTAGACACTGAAGAGGTAGCCGCCACCCAGGCCGACGGCGACCACCAGGCCGTTGAGCAACACGGCGACGATCGTTGAGGCGACGACGCGCGGCACCACCAGCCGGTGGATCGGGTCGATGCCGAGCACTTCGAGTGCGTCGATTTCCTCGCGGATGGTGCGCGCGCCCAGGTCGGCGCAGATGGCGGTGCCCCCGGCGCCGGCGACCACCAGCACCGTCACGATTGGCCCGAGCTGGGTAACCGCGCCGATCGCGGCACCGGCACCCGAGACGTCGGCGGCGCCGATCTCGGCCAGCAGGAGGTTGAGCGTGAAGATGAGCAGCACCGTTTCCGGGATCGCTACCGCGATGGTGGGCAACAGCGAGACCCGCATAAGGAACCAGCCGATCCAGATGAACTCACGCCATTCGAACGGCTTCGCCAGGGCCTTGCCGGTCAGCATGCACATTCGGAAGAACCCGCCGGCCACTTCCGCACCTGGTCGGATCCTTTCGCCCAGTCTCGCGACTGTCGCGTTCGAGGAAGTCATCGGCGCGGCCTCCGGCGTGACCACGCCCGGCCGGTCGCGGTCGCGGCACATGTCCCTGCCGCCTTCGTCATGACCGCCCACTCGTCACGTCGCGAATCGGCTTTTACCAGAACATATTTCGAATTTGGCGCAATCCGCGAAGATTCACCGCCGCTGTACTCCAAATTTCGGCGCAACGTCGCTCGGCGTGAGCCCGTGGCGCAGCGCAACACTGCGCCCCGGTCGACCAACCGCGCCCCCCGGCCCCCTGTCGTGCTCATCCACGCCACGCAGCAACTATGTCATTAGACCGTACGGTCAGTCAATAAATTAGGAACTCGGGACGCCTCGGCTCCCCGGCAAACTGTTCCCGAGCGAATCGTCGCTACAGGTGCGGGGCGTTTCCAACCTCTGCGCTCACCCGCACGTGCACTAAGAACTAGGTGACCAAGCACGTTCAATCAGGAATCAGTTGCGGCCGATTAGCTTCCCGCGCAAAGCATCTGTCGCTGCGACAGTCAATCCGCCACACCCGTTACCGCGTCAAGGCATTCACGCACCACCGAGACGACTCCCGTGGCAGGGTCCGCCCATTTGGTCAGCCCCAAACGGTCGAGCAGCAATCCGCCGAGGAACACGTCGACGAAAGCGGCTCCGACTTGTTCTGGCGTCCGGGAATCGGCCTGATCGAACCACACCCACATCCACTGAAGCGATCCCCAGAGCTGCAATGCCGCTAGCTCGGCGTCCACGCTTCGGAACACGCCGCTCTCTTGCCCGGCGAGGATCTCGTCAATCGTGAGTGTTTGCAATTGCTGACGCAACTTCCGCACATGCTGCATTACCGGATCGTCGGACAACTGAAGCACCTCACGCTGGCTTGCCACCGTCGCGTTGCGGGCGGTCACCTGTAGAAGGGTGGCGGCGTAAATGATCGCGGCGATACGTTCGTGCGGTGCAGCCAAGCGATCCCATGCCATCCGCAGCACATCGAGCTGGCAGGTCAGGTGCGCTTCTTCAAACTCGCGCAACATCTGCGCTTTGGTTCCGAAATGATGAACGATGGTGCCCTTAGACATGCCGAGCTCGTCGGCGATGTCGCCCATATTCGTTCTGTCGTAACCACGTTCGGCGACATAGCGAACAAATGCATCGAGGATCTCAGTACGTCTGCCAGGCGATCGGGGCATCTTCAACCCTCCGACGTAAACTAACCGTACGAACGGTCTATCATAACCACCGCGATGTGACTATCAGCTCCCCGTCAGGGCGCGTTGACCCGGAAAGCTCGGCAATGCCGCCGGCCGCGGGATCCCCCGCGACACACGCAGGGCTGCCCTCGTCCCCGGGAAGCTTTACCGGGCCTGCAACGCGCCGCAGTCGCTCATTTCATCCGGCGCGGTTACGACATACATGTTCGCCCCAGGTCCTGCCTTGATCTCACCGGCGGTGTACACGGTCATGAGTTCTCTGCCATCACCGTCGGCCACGCACACGTAGGTATCGGTCTCGGCGTCATAGTCGAAGCTGTCCCAGGCCAATACGTACGCCAAGCAGTTGCCGTCGCGGTCTGCGATAACGAGCTTGTGCACACCTGACTTCTTCAATAGCTCGGCGTCCCGCGCGCGCTGCTGAAGGCCATTGTTATTGCGGAGCTTTACGCTGTTTAACATTTGTGTACTCCCTAGCGACGTTGTCTACGTCTAGTCCGGGCGCTCGAATACTTCCGAACCTTCCGCAGAGTTTCTCTCTTAAGGCTGCCACCGACCAGGGCATTACGGCCCCTCTCAGGAGGTCGTAAGTCGCTTAACGGACACGGCCGCCATTCCGGTCACGTGGCCGAATCCGGTTGTCCCCCGATACGGAGTTCAGGCAGCGGACGCTGGCAGATGGCGTGCGCCTCGTCGACATCGACCCCGAACAGGCGCAACACATTTTCGGTCACCGCATCCGCGGCATGAGCGTCGTCCCGATCGCGGTCTTCCCGCAATAGAGCGCCGAGCCCCAGCAACGCTCCGCCGGCAGTGGCGAGTGCGAGGTCTGGGTCATCGATGCGGAACCGACCCGCCTCGGCGGCGGCCTTGATATCACGTAGCGCGCGCGGCGCCAGGCCGCGGTCTGACGACAGCAGGGCCCACCCGTTGGCCAACAGGATCTCGCTTTCCTGCGGGCGCCGACGAAACAGCCGGCCCGTCAGCCGGAAGCTGGTGGCAAAAGTCTCGGCCGGGTCCTCGATCGAAGCGGTGAGGCGGTCTAGCAGCGCGCCGTGGGCGTCGAGCACGTCGGCGACCGCTGCCTCAAAAAGCTGCTCCTTGCTGTCGAAGTGGTTGTAGAACGATCCCATCCCGACGTCGGCGGCCTGGGTGATCTCCAGGACCGGCACGTTCACCCTGCCCTCGGCGATCAACCGCTGGGCCGCCCCGATCAGCGCCGCTCTGGTGCGCTCCTTGCGCCGCTGCAGGCGATTGGCGCCTGCGGCATCGGGGCCTAACTTCGTCACTCAAGGAGTATGCATCACTTTTGAGGATTTCGTCAGAACACTTGACCTACACCAGACGCATATGTGACGATTTCGTCAGTTACTGGGGAGATGGTGATGGATCAGAGCGTCAAAGACCTGCACAGCGAGCAAGGTGCGCTGTCCGGCGAGCACCCGGGCCGGTCCCGCAGTCCGGTGATCAAAGTCGTCGACATCGCGTGGCTCGAGTTCGAGAAGCCCGACCTGCTTCGTGCCGAGGCGTTCGCGCGGGCGTTCGGCTTTCACACGGCACTGCGCAGTCCGGATGAGGTTCATTTGCGTGGCACCGACGCGGGTGCGCCCTGCGTGATCCTGCGCCGGGGGCAGCGAACCCGCTTCACCGGCGTGGCGTTTCGCGCGGCCGACGAGGTCGATGTGCTGCGACTGGCCGACAAATCCGGTGCCGCCGCGCGGCCACTGCCGGAGGCGATCGGCGGGCTGTCGGTCGATCTGGTCGATCCCAGCGGGATCGCGGTGCACGTGGTCGCCGGAATGCGGGAGCTGCCGGAGCTGCCGCGCCAAGAGCCGCACAGTTTCAATTTTGGACGCGATGTGCGGCGCACCAACAACACCCAACGCCCCGGGCGGCTACCCGCACGGGTGCAGCGCCTGGGCCACCTGGTGCTGGAGTCGACCAAGTACCGCCAGACGCTCAACTGGTACCTGGACAACCTGGGCATGATCGTCAGCGATTTCTTGTTCTTTCCCGGTCAGCGCGAACGGGGACCGACGATGAGCTTCATCCGCTGTGATCGCGGATCGACGCCCACCGATCACCACACCCTGGCGATCGCGCTGGGCCCAGAAAACCGCTACATCCACTCGGCGTATCAGGTCTGCGATCTCGACGCACTGGCCGCCGGCGGCGAATACCTAAGGGACCGTGGCTATTTCCGATCGTGGGGCATCGGCCGCCACATCCAGGGCAGTCAGATCTTCGACTATTGGCGCGATCCCGACGGCTTCCTGGTGGAACACTTCGCCGACGGCGACGTGTTCGACAACACCCTCGAACCGGGCTGGGCGCCGTTCACCGCGTCTGGCCTGGCCCAGTGGGGGCCGCCCGCAACCAGAGACTTCCTCGGATTGGATGCGAAATCTGCGGGCCACGAACTGATTTCGATGATCACCGCCCTGCGCAAAAGCAATGAATTCGATATCCGCCGCCTCATCGGCCGACTGAAGGTGCCCACCTCATGACCGTTTCCGTACTGCGCACCGCCGACGGCTGGTGGGTCAAGACACCCGACGGCGCCGTGCGGATCGACACCGCTGCGACCACCACCGCCGCGTTGCTGGCCGACCGGACGCCGATCGAGGCCGCTGCCGCCGGAGGGAACGCCGTCGCCCTCGACACTCTGAAGGTGATCTCACCGGTGACCAGGCCGTGCCGAGTGGTGGCTCAGATGACCAACTTCGAGTCGCATGTCAGAGATGCGGGCATGGACCCGAATTCGGTCCCGCTCACATTCTTCCGGAAGGCATCCGCGTCGATCAACGGCCCGTTCGATGACATCCTGAAACCCGAGCACGTCAAGCTGCTGGACTACGAGGTGGAGATCGGGCTGGTGATCGGGCGCGCGATCCCGGTCGGCACGGCAATTTCCGATGCGAATCTCGCCGAGTTGATCGCGGGGCTGGTCGTCACGAATGATGTGTCGGCGCGTGACATCCAGCTGCCCCAGACGCAGTTCTACGAGGCGAAGTCCTATCCGACGTTCACCCCGGTCGGGCCCGAGCTGGTCCTGCTGGATGCCGAGGAGCAGAAGCGATTCGGCGATCTGCGGCTGCGCCTGAGCGTCAACGGAGAGGAGCGGCAGAACGCACTGGTCGAGGGCGACATGCTGTACCGTCCGCTGCAGGCGCTGCAGTCGCTCACCCAATTCCAGGAACTGGCGCCCGGCGACCTGATTCTCACCGGCACCCCGGTCGGCACGGCGTTGAGTGCCCCGCCGAAACCGGTGCAGATGATCAGCAACCTGTTGCCGCCGGCCGTCAAATGGCGAGCGTTTTTCAAGAGCCAGGCTGGCAATCCCAGATATCTGCAAAACGGCGACATCGTCGAGGCGTCGGTGGCCACCGACGACGGCGCCATCGACCTCGGAACCCAGCGCTTCGCAGTCAGATACGCGTGACTCGGCACGTTTCCGTCGTGATCGTCGGCGCCGGGCCGACGGGCATCACTGCCGCCACGCTGCTGGCGCAGTACGGCGTGGACTGCCTTGTCCTCGATCGCTGGCCGGATGTGTACCCGCAGCCGCGCGCCGTGCATCTCGACGACGAGATCTACCGCGTCGTCGCCCGCCTTGGCATCGCCGAGGAGTTCGCCGCGATTTCGCGGCCGACGCTTGGACTGCGGTTGCTCGACAAGCGATTCAGGGTGCTGGCCGAATTCCACCGCGATACGTCGCGCAGTGTGCACGGCTTTCCGCAGGCCAACATGTTCGACCAGCCGGAGTTTGAGGCCCTGCTGCGGGCGAACCTGAAGCGCTACGCGAACGCCGAGTTGCGAGGCAACGCCGAGGTGACCGGATTCAGCGACGATAACGAACGCGTGCGGGTTACCTTCACCGATCGCTGCGACGGCCAGACGCACCACGTCGAAGCCGACTACCTGCTGGGCTGCGACGGTGCCAACAGCGTCGTGCGCAGCCAGATCGGCTCGGCCATGCGGGATTTGAACTTCGAGCAGCGCTGGTTGGTCGTCGACGTGGCCACCAGTACCGACCTGAACCAGTGGGAGGGCGTTCATCAGGTATGCGATCCGCTTCGCGCGGGCACCTACATGCGCATCGGGCAGAACCGCTATCGATGGGAGTTCCAGTTGCTGACGGGCGAAAGCGTCGATGATTTCGGCACTTTGACTGCGCTACTCCCACTCATCGCGCCCTGGATCGCCGAGGTTGAAAACCGCGACTTGGAACTGCTGCGGGTAACCGAGTACACCTTCCGTGCGCAAATCGCCGACCGGTGGCGCCGCGGCAACGTCTTCCTCCTTGGGGATGCCGCGCATCTCACTCCGCCGTTCATCGGGCAGGGCATGGGGGCCGGGCTGCGCGACGCGATGAACCTCGCGTGGAAGATCGCCGGGGCCCGCGACGGTACCCTGCCGGCCGAAGTTCTCGACAGCTACGAGCGAGAACGCAAACCTCATACGCGCCAGCTGATTCGGCTTGCGCTCAATGTCGGCCGCGCGATGACCGGAGGTGGCCGGCTCGGTAACGCGGCGCGTCGGCTCGTGCTGCCCCGGCTGCGGCTGCTTCCCGGTCTGCGCGACAAGGTCGTCGACTCCACGACTCCCCCGCTACGCAGCTCAGCCTGGGTGCGCAAGTCGCACCGGCCGGGCGAGCTCGCCGGCACACTGTGCCCGAATCCAGCGCTGGATGGCGGTCAGCGGCTCGACGACGTCGTCGGCGCAGGCTTCGTCTTCATCACCAGCGGCCGGCTAGGCTTGGACGACGCGGCGGTGCTCCGGCAGCACGGTGTCGCGGTGCTGGTAGCCGACCGCGATACCGAACTCGAAAAGTGGCTCCGCCGAGGACGAGTCGCGGCCGCGATCATCCGCCCCGACCGCACAGTCATGCGCGCGGGACGCGATCCCGCCGCCGTCTGCGCATGGACGAACACCGTGCTTTCAGGACGGACGCGCGACGATCACCGGCATCCGGGCCGCGTGAACAACTTTGTTGCTGACCGAGCCCAGCATCATCCGGCTCAAGCCACCTCGGCCATGACTGCCGACGACGACAAGCTGTGCTGATTCGGATTTTTCGATGATTTGTCGCGCCGGTTCGTCACAGACGACCACCCGCTGCACCGTCACGTCGGGATAGCGTTCTTGCCAACCCGCCAGACCTTCGGCGAAACTGCGCGATTCTTCTGCGAATACTTCCTCCCAGTCCATTCCCGGAAGTTCGAAAAGTGGGATGTCGCTCCAGGCGTGTAGCGCGATCAGGTCGACCCCGCGACGCGACGCTTCGTCGAACGCGATCTCCGTCGCCAGTTCCGAGGCCGGCGATCCGTCGATTCCCAATAGAACGGGAGCATGCTGTGGATCGGGCATCAACGCGTCTTCGTCACGGATCACCGCGACCGGACAATGCGCATGCCGCACCACGCTCGAACTGACCGAACCGAGGACGCCGCGGGCCAACATTCCCTTGCCCGAGCTGCCCACAACGATCATCTCGGCCTCATCCGACATCTTGACCAGGGCCTCGGCTGCGGCGGCAAAGAGGATCTCGCTCTTGACGGCGACCGTCCGGTCGCTCGGCACGGCATCTTCGGCGATCTTGACCGCCTGCGCGGCGGCCTTGCGAGCCTTGTCTTCCAGCCACACCCCAAGAGATTCCGGGTACGGGACCGGCGGGTAGGTGGCGGTCGGGGTGGTCACCACGCTGACCACGGTCAAGGGGATGTTCCTCATCGCCGCGTCACGGGCCGCCCAACAGGTCGCCGCATCCGATGCGGGCGAGCCGTCCACCGCGACGACGATACCGAGATGCTTTGGCGCTGTTGTCATTTCGCTCTCCCTTTCGTCGCATTCGACGTTAGCTACCTGCGCCTTCATCGGTCAGGAGGCTTTAGTCCTCAAATAGCGCCGCAAAAGTGAGCACGCCGCCGCCTTGTTAGCCGGCGGCGGTGTGCTGTTCAGTGGCAGCATCGGCGAGTCGAGCAGGGTCACCGACCCGGCATCGATGCGACCAACGGCGTGTCGAAGCCGATTGGGCCGACTCTAGCGGAACCACCTGGGGAGCCAATCGGAGCACCCCGACCCGGCAGTGTCTGATGAAAAAAGTCGGCGTTGTCTTCGAGGTGCTGTTGCTCGTCGTCGGGAAGATCGCCTTCCCAATAGATCGCGTCCACGCGGCAGATCGGTTTGCACGCACCGCAGTCCACGCACTCATCAGGGTTGATGTACATCGTCCGGGCACCCTCGTAGATGCAGTCGACGGGGCACTCCTTCACGCAGGACTTTTCCATCACATCCACGCACGCTCTACCGATCACATACGTCATAGATGTCACGGTAGCGAGCCCCTGCCCAGGCATGCGGGTACCGAAAGCCACCTGCTGAAGGGACCAAAGACCTTTCCCGGGCACCCGGCAGGGCCTGCCCTAAGCGGTGTGGCCACCAGCTCTACGCCCCGACGGGAGGCTTCGTCGAAGGCCAATGCCGTTGCGGCGTCCGACGGTCAATGCCCACGAGTACGGGCGCTTTGGGGGCCGGAAGGCGTTTCCTGACCAGAGCGAATAACGGCAACCGGGCAATGCGCGTGTTGAATCAGGGCCGTGCTGACCGAGCCCAGCAATAGCCGTCCCAAGGCGCCCATCCCCTGGTCCCCGAGAACACGCATCTTTGGATGCCTCGATGAGAGTGGGCGCGGCGCTGGAGTAAAGCAGCTCGGTGTGAACCTCCGGCGCCTCCCATTCATCGAGGCAGGCGGCGAGGGTCTTCTGACACTGCTCGATGACGTCCTGTGGATTAGCCTTTTGCCGCTCAGGCATGTCCGTGTACAGCTGGCCCACCCGGCCAGCCGATGATTATCGGGGCGACTACATGCATGAGGGTGATAGGTATCCGGCGGCTGACAGCCTCGCGGCACGCCCAGGCTACCGCGGCGGACGCCGGCGATCCGTCGATGGCGACCAGAATTCCGTATTTTGTTGCGGGGTAGAACATCTCATATTCCTGTCCCGTCGTCTGGTCAAAGGTTTTGATGATCGACGACCAGCAGGGAGCAGTCCGCGCTCTGCAGCACAGCGTTACCGATCGGCCCGACGAGCTGTTGGAGGCGCTCATGATCGCGGGCACTGACGACGAGCATTTGCACAGCACGACCGTTCTCGGCCAGGTAGTCGAGAGGGCTGCCGCACACGGCTACCGTCTCCACCCGGGTGTCTGGATAGCGTCGCGTCCAACGGGCAAGCCGGCGGTCAAGGTTGGCAACGATCCGACGGTCGCCATCCGCGGATGCGCCGTCGCCGATGCTGTGTATCTGTGTTTGTCGACAGCTTATTGCCCGTAGCGGCGAATTGCTCAGTCGCGCTTCCTCCATCGCCATCCCGAGCAAAGCCCCGTTGTCGGCAGCGTCTGGCGCGTCGACGACGATCCAGTCCGCGCGCCGCGCGGCCCGATCGCCGTGGCCCCGGACGATAGCCACCGGGCAGCGGGCCGAAACCGCAACGGCCGCAGCCGTGGACCCCACCCGCCCTGGCTGGAAATGGTGCGCCCCGACCGCCCCGATGCATACCATGGCGGCCGACGCCGAAGCTCGAATCAACGAGGTGATCGCCCGCTCCTGGGTGATTTCGACTTCGATCTTCACCGGCTTGTCGGCGGCCTCGACTGCCGTGAATGCGTAACGAACCGCGTTCTCCGCAACGGCCAGTTTGCGGGCCGCCGAGTCCGGCTGGGCTGACTGGGCAGGGTCGGGTTCGATCGCGTATAACAACCGCAACGGGATGTCACGACTGACCGCCTCGTCAACGGCCCACAGCGCCGCATGTATTGCCGCCTTCGAGCCGTCAATACCCACGACGATCGACGGGGGTTTGGATGTTTCGTTCATCGTGCCGCCGCTTCCGATTAACGTCGCTTTGTGCCGTTGCCGGCACGTCTGTAACGCTATTGGCTTCGGATCGACTACAAGAGAGCCATTGGTCCTCAGTTGGCCGCCGTTGGTCCTGCTAAAAGCCAGATCAGCTGAACAGACCCTGCCCAACGTAGTGGCCCTCTTTCGGCGCGGGCGGCACCGCGAAGATCGCCGATCCAATGTGGCGAATGTATTCGTTGAGCAGGTCGTGGGCGCCGAGCTGGTTCTGCAGCCGGATGAAGTTCTGCGGATCGTTTTGATAGGAAACGAACAGCAGGCCGGCGTTCAGTTGACCGTTAGCCTCGAGGCCGTCGGTGTAATTGTAGGAGCGTCGGCGGATCATGATGCCGTCGTTGTTTTCCCTGGCGGCCAACCCCACATGGGACCGCGGATCGATGAGCGGTTCGCCGTCGGCGTTCTTGGCGGCGAAGTTCGGCGTGTCGAACTCGCCCTTACCGCTCAGCGGCGCTCCCTCTTCCTTGCTACGGCCAAAGATTTTCTCCTGGTTGCCGATTCGGTCGACATCCCACGTCTCCAGCAGCATCCGGATCTTGCGTACGACTTGATAGGTTCCGCCATCCATCCATGATTGGTCGCTGTTGGCGACCCACACGAATCGGTCGTACTCCCCGTCGGTCGCGACGTTACGAGTGCCGTCCTTGAATCCCAACAGGTTTCGCGGGGTGTGCTGGCCAGGGCCGGCGGAGGCCCGTCCGAAGCCCAGTACCGCCCAGAACGGCGACACGATGTTGCGGCCAAGGCGGGCCAGGTTGCGTACGGCGTGATAACAGACCTGGGGGTCGTCGGCGCAGGCCTGCACCGAAAAATCGCCGCCGTGCAGCCGTGGGTCGAGGTTGTCGCCGTTGAGCGAGGGCAGATCGGTGAAAGCCGCGGGTCGGCGAGCGGCGAGCCCGAAGCGGTCACCGAACAACGAAGGCCCCAGCCCCACCGTGACCGTCAGGCTGGCAGGGCTCAGCCCGTAGGCCTCCCCGGTGTCGGCGGGCGGCTGCACATCGACCTGCGGCTGCACCGACCCGACCGGCTTGCCCTGCTGCAGCACCGCCGCGCCAGCCGACCAGCGCGCCAGTAGCGCCCGCAGGTCGTCGCGGCCCGCGCCCGCTGCCAGCGAGAAGGACATGAACATTGCGTAACGCTGTGGGGGCGTAGCGATTCCGCCTTGGTGGAGCTGATCGTAGAAGGGGTAGCTGACACGCAGGTCGACCGTGTCCTCGCCGCCGTTCTGGTGCGCGGCCGCGGCTGCATAACCGGCAAACCCGCCACCGGCGGCGCCGAGGGCGGTGCCGGTGAGCCCGGCCAGCATGGCGCCGCCCAGCATGCGTCGGCGTGACACCGGTCCGGCGGGGTCAGTTACATCGTCGTCGGTCATTGTCAGCCGGCCGAGACGACTTTTTGCGCAACCGTGGACAGGCTCTGATGCAACGGCTGGATGACGGACGTCAGTTTCGGTGCGTCGCTGGCTTGTAGCGCGGCCGTGTAGGTGCGGTAGCCGCCCAGCGCTGACGGGTCACGGTAGCCGTCCAGCGTTCGCAACACCGTTTGAAACTGTTGATCGATCTGGTTGACCAGAGCGGCATCGATCTTCTCCAGTCCCGGCCGTAGCGAGGCGTAAGCCTGTTGAGCGCCTTCGACATTGCCGGAAAAATCGACCAGATCGATGTGGCTGAAGGCCTCCTCTTCCCCGGTGATCTTGGTGTTCTGCACCTCTTCGATCAGGTCGCTGGCGCCGTTGGCCAAATCCTCGGGCTTGTACTGCGCGGTGGCGACGATGGAGCTCAATTTGCCTACGTTGCCCACTAATTCGGCACTCAATGCTTTGGTCCCAGGGGTGATCGCGCCACCTTGCCATAGGTCACGTTCGATGGCGTGGAAACCCTTCCAACCGACTTTGGCGTCGACGGGCGTCGATGCGCGCATGTCTATCAGATAGTCGAGATTGCCCGCGTTGTCGCCGACCGCGAAGCCCGGTAGCACAAAGCCCTCTACCGTGGCCTCCGAACGCTCCCAGAACAGCCTCGCCTTGGCATAAGCCGTCTTCGCGGCGTCGAGGTTGCCCGACTGCACTGCCGCGTCGAGAGCCTTGACGCCGACGTTGAGCTGGTCTATCTGGCTGACGATGTAGCCCGCATAATCCTTGGTGCCCTGGCTCAGGATGCTGGCTACCGTCCCGCTGGGCGCAGCTGAAGCTCGCCCGGTTACCGTCAGGGACTGGTATTCGGTTGCCGCGCCGGGACAGTACAACTGATACGAGCCGCCGTCGAGCGTGACGGTGAACGATACCGGGTCCAGGCCGGGCGCGAGGTTCTCCTTCTCCCCGATGATGCGCTGGTCCCTGAGTAATTCCATCTCGGTGATCCCCGGGGCATTGGTGTTGGCCACCGTGAACGTCACCGGCCCGGCCGGCACACTGGTGGTATTCAGCGCGCAGCCATCGCCGGTCATCGTGACCTTGACGTTGTTCGTCGCGCCCGATTGCGCGGAAGAACCATTCGGGTGGCCACACGCGGTCAGGACGAACCCGGCAGCCGCGATCAGAACCGTTGCGATCGAACCGAATTCATGAGATCGGTACCTGGCCCGGACGATGGGCTTCACCATGAATCGCTGTCCTTCCCTGTTCGGATCGGGTGCGGCCACCAAACGCGAACGCCAGCGCTGCTGCACCCAAGGCGACTAACGCCAACGGAACCCAGACCCGCCATAGTTGGCGCTCCGCACGGTCTCGGTCGTGTGCGGTGATCTGCGCGGAAACCGACTGGTCTTCGGCGCTGGCGGTGGACCAGTCGGTAGGCAGCCCACCCACGCTGACGGTCTTGGGCGCGTTCAGGCCGCCGCCCGTGAGGACGGCGGTGCGGTTGGTGACCGCCTGAGCGCTTACCACTGAATCACCCTGCGCCAGCACGGTATACACGGTGCTCGCTGCCCAGCTCGCCTGGAAGGGACCCGGGGTGCGTGCCGCCGAGATGCCCACCGGCAGCCGGCCGCCGGTCAAGTTCGACAACTGCTCCAAGGTGACCGTCGCGGGGCTGGGCCCGGCGTCGGCGGCGACGCTGCCCTCCCAGACGCGCACCGCTACGCCGTCCACGGATTGGTCGCCTGCCGCGCTCAGCGCGACGTCTTTTCCAGGAGCGATGGACAGCGAGCGGCCGTTCGGTCGGGAGGTCAACGACACGGTGCCGGTGCGGCCGCCGCGGTCGGTCACCGTGCGGGTCTGCGCACCGGGAACCGGGCCTCCGGCGGGCACCACGATCGCGAGGAGCCCGGCGGCGATGAGCAGCGCCGCGCAGGTCGCGGCGAACAGCCGGCGCCGCGTTCGCGGCGCCGCCGCGAGTCGAGCCGGCCACAAGAAGATGACCAACACCGGCACCGTGTAGAGCACCCAGCCAAGCACCTCGACAAGCCGCGGATCGGGGGGAATGCCGAACACCCCGGTGATCAGCGCGCCCTGCACCGAGTTGGTCGGCATCCAGGACGAGAAGTTCACCAGCTGCTGCTGGCCGATGGCCACCCAGCCGGCTTCGTGTGCGGTCCGCAGGGCGCCCAGCACCAGCCCGGCCGCGATCAGTACCAGAAACACACCGGTGACGCGGAAGAAGCGAGCGAGGTTGAGTTTGAGGCCGCCGAAGTACAGGCCGACGCCGACCCCGATCGACGCCAGAATTCCGGCGACTCCACCCAACACCGCGAACCACCGGTTGCCATGCGTGGTTTCCGCGGCCGCCAGCAGGAACACCGCCGTTTCAAACCCTTCCTTGAGCACCGCGAGAAAGGCCATCACAACCAGAGCCAGCGCACCGCCGCGGTTCATTGCCTGCTGGGCCTCGCGCTCGAGTTGGCCCTTCAGCCGTGCCGCGTTGCGGTTCATCCAGATGATCATCGAGGTGACAAACACCACGGCGATGGCGCCGATCACCGTCTCCAGCATTTCCTGCTGCGCCTGCGGCAGGGCCGCTGACAGCAAGTCCAGGCCGACGCCCACCCCGACACTGATCAGCACGGCCAATCCGACGCCGACAAACATCGGGCGCGCCGACTGCCCGTTCCTCTTCAGAAAGGCACCGACAATGCTCACGATGAGGGTCGCCTCTAGGCCCTCCCGCAGGCCAATGAGGAACGTCCCGACAAATACGCCCTGCATGCACTCGATTCCTGTCCCCCGGACGGGCGACGACCGCTAGTTAACATAACCTAACTCAGCAAACGCCCGGCTCGGCAGCCGGCAGCGCCCGGTGTTACGAGCCCGGCTGCGTCACGAAGTCGATGAGCTCTTCGACCCGGCCGATCAACGCCGGCTCCAGGTCGTTCCAGTCGCGCACCCGCGAACGGATCCGCCGCCACGCCCGGGCAATGTCGGCCTGGCTGGCGTGCGGCAATCCCAGCGCCCGACACGCGCCGTGTTTCCACTCGATCTGCCGGGGCACGTCCGGCCACGCCTTCAGGCCGAGCCGCTGCGGCTTCACCGCCTGCCATATGTCGACGTAGGGGTGACCAACGACCAGGGTGTGGGGGCCACCGGGTCCGCGGCGCACCGCATCCGCGATGCGTGCCTCCTTGGACCCGGTCACGAGGTGGTCGACTAGCACGCCGAGTCGGCGGCCGGGACCGGGCTGGAACTCGGCGACGATGCCGACCAGGTCATCGACGCCACCGAGGTGCTCGACGACGACTCCCTCGATCCGCAGGTCGTCGCCCCACACCTGCGCGACCAGCTCGGCGTCATGGCGACCCTCGACATAGATCCGGCTCGCACGGGCGACCCGGGCGCGAGCGCCGTGCACGGCCACCGAGCCGGACGCGGTTCGGGTCGCGGCGCCCGGCGCCGCGACGCGCGGCGCGGTGAGGATCACCGGACGACCCTCCAACAGGTAGCCGGGGCCCAACGGAAACCCACGGGTGTGCCCGTGCCGGTTCTCCAGATCGATGCGGCCGTATTCGACGCGAACTACCGCCCCGACGTAGCCGGTTTGTGCGTCCTCGACGACCATGCCGAGTTCGACCGGATGTTCCGTCGAGCGCGGCTTGCGCCGGCCGGCGGCAAGCACATCAGGTCCGTAGCGATCCACCCGGCAATACTAGGAACCCTGGACCCCAACCCTCGCGACGACGCGCCCGTTAAATCGCCGTAAGTAGGGCGCATCACGCGGATTACCAACGAGCTGCCGTCGCCGGATGACATCGCGCGCATTCAGCGTCAGCTGGAAGTGGGCGGTCCGCCGCATGCCGTCAGGTAATCGGCGTAGTTCCACGTCTTCAAAAAATCTCTGCCCGCTTGCAATCCGCGTTGATAGAGCGCTTCGCGTTGTTCGGCGGTGATGTCGAAGTCGATCGGGCTCACGTCCTGGGCGGGCACGAAGACGGTGCGTCGCACGGTGCACGGGTCGTCGATGTAGGCGTTGTCCTGATTGCTCACCAGCGTTTCAATTGCGGCAATTCCCAAGGACACCGGGCCGTGCACCGGATGGCTGGGCGGAACGCCGGGGCGGGCGGACAGCCGGATGCCGAACGTCGGCCATTGCGGGTTGGGCCGGTCGAACAGGTCCACGGGAAAATTGGACAACAGCCCGCCGTCGACCCACGCGCTGCCCCGGACCCGAACGGGCTCGAAGATGTACGGAATCGCGGCGGAAGCGTGCACCGCTCGTGCTACCGAGAATCCATCCGGGTCGATGCCATAGGACTCGAGGTCCCAGGGGATGCGCACCAGCCGGCGCCGGGACAGGTCGCTGGCGGTAACCACCAGAGACCAGGCGAACTGATCGGGCTCCTCGCCGGTGCGCAGGTCGCCGAAGGTTCGCACGCCCAGCTCGGCGAGCAGCTCGGTCAGCAGCTCTTCGAGATAAGCCCCCCGGTAGACACCGTCCGACACCAACAACGAGAGTCCCCCACCGATCAGCGGGATATGCCCGATGAGATTGCGGTCCAGGAACTTTCGATAGTCGATGGAGCGCATGATTTCCGCGAGCCTGGTCAGCGGTTTACCGGCGGCCTGCACAGCGGCAACCAGTGCCGCGACGATCGCCCCGGCGCTGGTGCCCGCGACCCTGGGAAACTCATAGCCCGCTGCGCCCAGCGCGTCTACCGCACCGACCAAACCGATCCCCCGGACCCCACCGCCCTCGCATACCAGGTCGACTTGCGACGTGCTCATGAAACCCTCTGCCCGTCAACTCCGAAGAAGTGCAAGTGTCCCGGCTGCGGGTGGAGCAGCACCCGGCTGCCCTTTTCCGGCGGGTTGTTGCCGTCGGCACGAGCGACAACGTGTTGATCGATCACCTTGCCGGAACCGGTGATTCGACCGTAGAGATAGGCGTCTGCCCCGAGCTCTTCGACGACGTCGACCTCCATTTCAACACCGAGATCACCCAGCTCGAAGTGTTCCGGGCGGACTCCGACCACAATCTCGGCCGCGCTGCTGGCGATCCCGCGGGGCACCTGAATCGGCCAATCCCCCAGCGAAACAGCCGAATCGACAATAGGGAGGGTGAACAGATTCATCGCCGGAGAACCGATGAACCCGGCGACGAAGACGTTGTCGGGATTGCGGTACAACTCGCGGGGAGTCGCGCACTGTTGCAGCACGCCGTCGCGCAGCACCGCCACACGGTCCCCCATGGTCATGGCCTCGACCTGGTCGTGGGTGACGTAGACCGTGGTGGTGCCCAGTCGTCGCTGCAGTGCCGCGATCTGGTTGCGGGTTTGCACCCGCAGTTTGGCGTCGAGGTTGGACAGCGGTTCGTCCATCAGGAACACCTGTGGGCGGCGCACGATCGCGCGCCCCATCGCCACACGCTGGCGTTGTCCGCCGGATAGGTCCTTGGGTTTGCGGTCCAGGAACGGTTGCAGGTCAAGCAGTTTCGCCGCGGCCAGCACCCGCTCGCGGATCTCGGGCTTCGGAGTCTTGGCGATCTTCAACGCGAAGCCCATGTTCTGTGCGACGGTCAGGTGCGGGTAGAGGGCATAGTTCTGAAAGACCATCGCGACGTCGCGGTCCTTGGGTTCGACGCGAGTGACATCTCGGTCGCCGATCCGGATACGGCCGGAATCCACCGTTTCCAGCCCGGCCACCATGCGCAGCGACGTCGTCTTGCCGCATCCCGACGGGCCGACCAGAACGACGAACTCACCGTCGCCGACGACGAGGTCGAGGTGATCCAGGGCCGGCCGGTCGGTGCCGGGGAACTGCCGGGTCGCTTGCTCGAAAGTCACTGAGGCCATGAATTACCCGTTGAGTCCGGTGACGGCGATACCGCGGACGAACGAACGCTGCGCGAACGCGTAGATGATGACCAGCGGCACCATGATCAGCATCGAGGTCGCCATGATGATCGGCCAGCGTGCGACGTATTCGCCGCGCAGCCGGACCAGACCGAGGGTCAGCGTAGCCAGGCTGTTGCGTTGCAGCATCAGCAGCGGCCACAGGAAGTCGTTCCAGACGTTGACCCAGGTGAGCACGGCCAGCACCATGACTGCCGGGCGCGCATGGGGCAACAGGATCCGCCAATAGATCTGCCACGGCGAACAGCCGTCCAGGATGGCCGCTTCCTCGAGATCGGTCGGCAGCGTCCGGAAGAACTGGCGCATGAGATAGGTCCCGAACGCGCTGCCGAACAACCCTGGCACGATCATCGCCCACGGCGTGTCGACCCATCCCACGGTCCGCATCAGAATGAACTGCGGGATCACGGTCACGGTCAGCGGCACCATCAGCGTGCCCAGATACAGAATGAACAGCGTGTCGCGACCACGGAACTGCAGTCGTGCGAAGGCGTATCCGGCCAGCGAGCAGAAGAAAACCTGCCCGGCCGTCACGCATCCGGCGTACAAAACGGTGTTGGCGAACATGCGCCAGAACGGCATCAGCGTGAACACTTCGGTGTAGTTCGACCACCGCGGGTGGGCCGGCAACAGTTTCGGCTCGCTAACCTCGCCCTCCCTCTTCAGCGAGCCCGACAGGGCCCACGCAATCGGGAACAGCCAGCACCACGCAATGCCGATCAGCACGGTGTAGACCAGGACACCACGAAAGACATTGCGCGTGAACACCCGTTCAGCTGAGACCACGAGAATTCTCCCAAGACCGTTGCCGCGTGAGCCGTAGCTGCGCCACGGTCAGCACCAGCAGGATGGCGAACATCACCCATGCCAGCGCCGACGCGTAGCCGAATTCCAGGAAAGAGAACGCGTGCTGGAACAGCATGATGCCCAGCACATAGGTCGCGGTTTCCGGGCCGCCGTTCGCGCCGTTGAGGACGTAGACCATGTCAAATGCCTGGAACGCGTGGATGATCGAGATGACGCCGACAAAGGTAATCGACCCACGGATCAGCGGCACAGTCATGAACACGAACTGCCGTATTTCACCCGCGCCGTCGATTTTGGCCGCCTCGTAGACGGTTTCGGGCACACCCTGCATCGCCGCTAGCAAAATTACGGTGGCGAACGGCACCGCCCGCCACACGCTCACGATGCACAGCGACACCATCGCCCACCTCGGTTCGACCAGCCACGGGATCGGGCCGATCCCCACCCAGCCGAGCATCATGTTGAGCAGGCCGTTGTCCGTGTTGAAGACGAACTGCCACACTACCGCCAGCACCACCGACGAGATGGCGAGCGGCAGAAAGACGATGGTGCGAAAGATACCGATGCCCTTGACATTCCGATTCAGCACGGCGGCCACCACCAGGCTGATCAGCACGGTCGGAACGACCGTACCGACGGTGAAGATGACGGTGTTGCGGATGGCGATCAGAAAGAGCGGGTCGGACGTGAGGTCGTGGAAGTTCCTCAAACCCACGAACTTCGCCGGTCTGAACACGTCCCATCGGTGAAAGCTCATGTACAGCGAAAATCCGAGTGGAAACAGCATGAACACCGCGACCGCGGTCAGGTTCGGTGCGACGAACAGGCGACCCGCCCAATCGCGCCGGCGCCACGGGGCGGATCCTTTGGGGGCGACCTCGGGCATAGCTGTCATGGTGTTCTCAGCGCCTCGTCGAGGAGGGCCGGCAGCCCTTTGAGCGATGTCGCGGGCCGGGATCCGCGGAGCACCGGACCGAAATTGCGGTCCATCAAGGCGACGATCTTCTCCCAGGCCGGGGTGACAGGCAGTCCCTCCGAATACGACGGACCCTGGGTGAACACGGCGAGGTTGCCGACGTTTCGGTGAGCATTGGCGAAACCGGTCGAGTCAAGCGCGGAGCGCAGCACCGGAACGAAAAGGCTCGATTCGCTGATCAGCGCCTGCCCTTCGGGGCCGGTCGCGAATTTCACGAATTCCCATGCCTGCTCCTTGTGTCGACTGCTCGTAGAGATGGCCAATCCGGTGGTACCGATATTGGAGTGGGCCGGCTGTCCGTGCCGTCGCGGACCCACCGGCAATGGAGTGACGTCGAAATCCAGGCCGTCGGCCCGAATGAAGGTCTGGTATCGCCAATGGCCCCCCAGCGCGATCGCCGCCTTGCCCGCCGCGAACAGGTCGGGTGTGGACATCGACTGCACCTCGGATGCGTCGGGCGCGACCTTGTACTTGTGGGCCAGGTCGGCGTAGAACTGCACCGCCTCGATGAAGGCGTCATCATCGAAATTGAAGTGCACCGGGTTCTTCAACGGGGTGGCCCACGGCACCCCGTTGTTCATGCCGAAAAGCCCGGCCGAATAGTACGAGAACCACATGTTGACGAAACCCCATTGGGTGGCCCGCCCGGATGCGTTGCGTTTGGTCAGTGCCGTGGCGGTGTCCAGGAACTCGGCAAAGCTCCACGGCTGCCCCCACGTTCGCGACGGCGCCGGCACGCCCGCCTCGGCGAACAGCCGCTTGTTGTAGAACAGGTAGTTACCAGACCATTGCTCAGGGAGCGCGTACTGACCCCCCCGGAAGGCAAAGCTGTCGTACAGGGCCCCGACGCTGTCTGACCGCAGTTGCGCTGCGAAGGCTTGGTCACGGGCCAGCAGGGTGTTGAGGTCGAGCAGCACGCCCCGCGCGGCGAGTTCGGCGTAGGTCAAGTCCCAGGCCATCATCACGTCAGGGCATTTGCCGCCCGCGCAGAACGTCGCAAGCTGCTGCATCACGCCCGGGGCAGACAACACCGGTCGAACCTTGATGTCAGGATGGCGGCGCTGGAATTCGTCGATGATACGCAGCCGGACGTCGCGCTCGTCCGGATTGGCGGCAAAAAAGAAGGTCAGAGCATCCTCGTCGGGAGCGCAGCCCGCCGTCCACGGCGCGAGGGACGCCGCGGTGAGCGCGCCAGCGCCCCGCAACAGGCTCCGTCGTCCGAACGGCCTATCGAGCATCGTGCTCCCCTTGGCCCATCACTGGTGATGTCCTTGGTACCCGATGGCCATGTGGCAATTCTGACCCATGGGCACCGCATATGGCGTGATCACTGCACCCGGGGCGGATCAGGCGGGAAAATAACGGATCCGGTTGATCGCGTTGCCCCGCCACGCCACGTCGGCGAAGACGACGCCGCGCCCGTGATCGGCGTGGAGCGACACCGCGACGGTGTGCCCCGCCCCAATCGTCTTGGTCACGCTGGCCCCGTTGAGCTGCGCGACCAGCTCGCCCAGCTCGAGCGAGTCACCGTCGCCCAAAGTTACTGTGGCAGTTGGTGACAGGGCACGCGCGGCGGCAAACCTGTCTCCCCGCGTCACGGCGCGCAGGAACTTCTCCACCAGCTCCTTGTGCCTCGCACCCACCCGGCGAAGGCCGGCCATGAAGCCCGCGGCGCCCTTCACACCCTGATTGCTGAGTAGATTTCGCGAAAGTTGAAGGCCGGGCCGAATCGCGCCGGATCCGGACCGCACAAACTGCCGAATCATTGCCGGCAGCTCCCAGTACGCCCGCAGCTCGGCAATCCGCCACTCTCCATTGGCTTCTCGGAGGTCATAGCGCAAAACCGCGGGGATGCGCATGGTCACCGACGGACCCATTGCCACCTCGAGCTCGAGATCACGCAGGACCACCGTGCCGAAGACGATATCGAAATCGCGGTGAAACTTGATGTCCCGAGGACCGATGAAGGTGTCGTAGAAACGGTAGATCTCGTCGTACCCGACGTGCGGTCGCGAACCAACCGGATCTTCGACCCGGGCGTCCGCGGTGAACGCACGCACCCACCCGTCCCGGTCGTGCGCCGTAAACGCCTGCGGTGACCGCTCAACCGCGGCGAGCAAATGCGTCCGATCCACTGGAACCACCATCGCGCCCCCTTTATAGTCCCCTGACCAACTCGACGCCCGCGCTGCGCATCTCCGCCAGCGCCACCGCAAAGGCCGGGGAGGAATCGGCGGACACGGCCGCCGTCAGGTCCAGCAACACCCTGGTGGCCAATCCCGCGCGTGCCGCGTCCTGGGCGGTACGACGGACACAATGGTCGGCGGCGATGCCGACGACATCGACCGCTTCGACCCCGCGCTGCTTCAACCATTCGAGTAGCGGTGAGCCGTTCTCGTCGACACCCTCGAAACCGCTGTAGCCCGCGTCGTAGGCCCCTTTGTGAAAGACCGCCTCGATCGGCGTGGTGTCGAGGTCGGCGTAGAAATCCGCGCCTGCGGTACCAGCGATGCAATGCGGTGGCCAGGACGTCACATAATCCGGATCTTCGGAGAAGTGGTCACCCGGGTCGATGTGGAAGTCCTTGGTCGCGACGACGTGCTGGTGTCCGGAGTCCCCGGCCAGATATTCGTTGATCGCCACGGCCAGCGCTGCACCACCCGGGACCGCCAGCGAGCCACCCTCGCAGAAGTCGTTCTGTACGTCGACGATGATCAACGCCCGCACGCGGTCCACCCTAGTCAACCCGGCTGCGTCGGGCCGCACGGTTTGTTTGCCGATGCGCCGGGTAACCAGGCTGGCATGGTGTTACGGAGAATCGCGCGTCCCCTTTTGTCGGTGGCATTTGTCGGCCAGGGGGTCAATTCACTGCTCAATCCCAAGGCGGCCGCGGAAGCGGCGGCCCCGGCCGTCGACGGCCTGCAGTCACTCCCCGACCCGGTGGGCAGCAGCATTCCGAGCGACCCCGAGACGGTAGCGAGAATCACCGCGGCCGTTCAGGTCGGCGGCGGTCTGTTGCTCGCTACGGGGAAGCTGCCGCGGGTTGCCTCGGCCGCGCTGGCGTTGACGGTGCTGCCGGCCAACCTCGGGACGCACACGTTCTGGAACGAACCCGACCCGGAGGTCAAAGCCCAGAAGCGCCAGCAGTTCCTTACCGACCTCAGCCTGGTGGGCGGGTTGTTGATCGCCTCGGCAGACACCGCGGGCAAACCTTCACTGGGATGGCGTGGCCGTCGGGCCGCGGAGCGGCTGTCCGAACGGGTGTCCGCCGCGCTGCCCGGCTCCGACGATGCTTTCGGGGACCTCGGCGAGAAGATCGTGCACGGCTTGCAGGTCGGTGCCGAACGCGGTCGCGAATTTGCCAGCACCGCGGCCGAAAGAAGCGCACCCTACGCCGAAGCCGCTCTCGAACGCGGCCGCGAACTGGCCAGCACCGCGGCCGAAAGAAGCGCACCCTACGCCGAAGCCGCTCTCGAACGCGGCCGCGAACTGGCCAGCACAGCCGCAGACAGGAGCGCGCCGCTAGCCAAGAAGGTGCGTAAACGCAGCGAAAAGTTGGCCAAGAAAGCCCGCAAGCGCGGAGAGAAATTGGCCGAGACGGCCCGCGATCGCGGCAGCGAGTTCGCCGACACCGCGGTGGCGCGCGGCAGTGAATTTGCCGACGCCGCCCGCGAACGAGTCGGCGATGAGATCAAGACTCGTCGCGGCAAGCGCGGCTGGTAATCCGCGCCACCAACTCGCCGACGATAACCCGGGGATCTTGGGTATCCCCGTCGAGGTCCACGACGATTCCGCGCTCGTCGGCGCCGAGCGGTTCCAGAGTGTCGAATTGTGACCGCAGCAGTGCGGCTGGCATGAAATGACCTGACCTCGCCGCCAATCGGCCGCTAATCAGGTCCGGTGAACCGCTCAGGTGCAGGAACTCAACCCGCGGACAATGCTTTCGAAGCTGGTCCCGGTATTTGCGCTTGAGCGCCGAACACGCGACCACACCCCCGTCGCGGTGGCTGGCCAACCACTCGCCGACCGCCTCCAGCCAGGGAAAGCGATCACGGTCGTCGAGCGGATCACCGGCTGCCATCTTGGCGATGTTGGCCGGCGGGTGCACGGTGTCGGCGTCGAGGAAGGGCACCCGCAACCGTTGTGCGAGTGCGGAACCCACCGTCGACTTGCCCGATCCCGAGACACCCATCACGACGATCGGGCTCAAGGCTGAAGATCGAATGCGAATTCAGTCCTCCAATTCAGCTCGCTGCGAGCTGATTGTGCACCGCGTATGGGCCGTCGTGCCCGAAGTCGGCGTAGTTGGAGTTGACGAACTCGCCGACGGTCATGGGCTTGTGCCCGCTGATGACCTCAAGCAGCTCGAGTCGGCCCACATCGTCACCCGCGTTCCCTATCGGGAGCCCGGCAGCCGCGCCCGAGACGAGTACCGACTGACCGAGGCCGGGGAGGATCTATTGCCGGTCTTCCTGTCGCTGGTCCAGTGGGGCGACAAGCACTTGCAGAGCGGGCAAGCGCCCTCGTCGTTCATCGACGCCGACACCGGCCAACCGGTCGAGGTCCGAGTGACGCCGGACACTGACACGCCAGAAACGTGTTCGGCAGACATCGAGATCCGACGCAGGGGCACCGGGCGGCGACACTAACGCAGGTTGCGGTTCCATTCCATCCAGCCGACTCCGGTGCGGCCGTCCGCGGTCGTCACATTGACCCAGGCGCGCGGGAATTGGCTCACCCGCCCGTCGGGGGCGATCAAGCTGACCGGCGCATGGCCGCGCACCTCGACGTCACCGGCGATCTCGCCCGGCTCCAGACTCAACGTCGCGCTCAGCGGTAACCCGTTGTCGCCGAATTTTTCTCCGCTATCCGCCGTCACCAAGTCGACGACGTTGCCGTCGCGACCCTGGACGTAGCCGACGCTGACGGCGGGAACACCCGGAATCCGGATGTTGACGCCGTGCAGGTGGGTGCCATCGTCGAGGTGCACCGCGCTCCACATCCAGTCCATACCCCACCAGTCGCGCACTCCCCACGAGTGATCACGTTGTCCTGGAACGGAATCCACTTGATAGCTGGTATCGCCGACGGTCACCGTGCCCGAGACGGTGCAGGGGATCTCGTAGCGCGTGGTCAGCCGATACTTGTAGGGCGTGCCGTCGGTGGTCCACTTCAGATTCATCGTCACCTCGATCGGCGTTCCGGGCTCGCCACGCAGCAATGCCGACGGGTCCGAGTAAGCCTGAGCCCGCCCACGCAGCTCGACACGGTAGGTCTGCAGGGGCACGCTCGCCGAGTGGGCGAGTTCGAACGCGTCGGTGCGCAGTTCCCACGCGTCAGAGTTTTCCGGGGGCAGCGGGACTTCGCAATCGACGACGGCGACGGTGGGCAGGTCGGGCCCGCACAGCAGCGCGTGAACCCACGCCGTCTGCTGGTTCGCTACCAGCCCGAGGCGGAACCAGCCGCCCAATCCCTGTGTAGTGTCAGCGAAGTCGGCATACCAGCTCTCGCTCCATAACGGTTCGGCGGTCGCGCTGTGCGCGAGTTCGTCTTCCTCGGATGGCTGCAGTGGTTCGGGCGACGCCGGCGGTGGGTAAGGTCGCCAAAGCGTCGGTATCGAGGACATGATCGCAATGCCGTTGCAGCATCGTCATGAACATCCGGTCGCCTCGTTCGGTGCGCTCCACCAGCATCGAGGAAACGATCGCCATCATCACACCGAAAAAGCTCTGCCGGCGGACGCCTTCGCGGACCTCGGCCAGGCTGATCGGCGCCCCGGGCCCCAGCGCCTCGTGATACGCCAGCAGCAGCGCGTCGTAGTGCGCGCGCCGATCCTGCGCGGGCAGCGCCGTGCCGAGAAAGTACGCCAGGTCCGTCAGCGCGGGGCCCCATGAAACGGTTTGCCAATCGACGACCGTCAGCGCCCGCTCGGCTTCCGCGGTGCCGAACAACATGTTGTCCAGCCGGTAGTCGCCATGCACCAGGCCTCGCATCTGCCCCGCCTCGACCTCCACATAACCGTCGAAGGCACCCACCAAGCGCTCACACACCAGCCGATGGTTCGGGGCGATCTGCCCGCCGTAGCGATCGACGAAGCCCGCATACAGCGGGGTGACCATCGCCTGATTCAGCGGCGATTCACGGTTGAGCCACGACACCTCGGCCAGAGCGGCGTCGCCGAGCAGCGGACCGTGCAGACGACCCAGCTCGACCACCCCGAGCCTGGCCTGTTCTGCTGTGGCGCCGGCGATTTCGTCGCCGACCACTGCGGGTCCGGCATCACCGAGCAGCAGGTCAAAAACGCCCGTCGTGGTGTCGACCGCGGCGTGGTAACACGGCGCTATCGGGCCTGCCTGCGATCGACCCGGCGCGATGTCGCGATAGAAGCGGACCTCGCGCTCGTAAAGACCCAGAGCCAACCCGGTCTGGCGGCTTACCGGATCGGTCGCCGCGACCTTGAGCACCACCGAACGCGGCCCCTCGGAACCGGGGTCGGCATACGTCAACGTCACGCGATAGCACTCGCTCATCTGGCCGGTGCCGATACGTTCCACGGCGAAATCGGTGACCTCCCCGACTCCTAGCTTCTCGGACAGCCAGGACGCGGTGAGGTCGTCGGGTCGTTCCAGGACTTGATCGCCTTGCTCGGTATCGGCATGCATGGGGTTCAGCGTGCCAGGTCACTGCGCCAGGGAGAAGCCGTCCCAGGCCATCCTGCGGTCCGCATGCGGATCGAACTCGACCCGGCACCTGTTGTCGAGGACCATCACCGCGCGGTCGTCGGAGGTGTACAGCGGCCAGTCGTCGCCCGGCACGCCGGTGCGGCTGAACGACCGCCACCGCCGTTGCACGTGGTTGCTGACCCGCAACGCGGCGCGCTGGTCGGCAGCGGCGGTCAGCAACGCGCCCAACCGGGTGCGATACACGTCGAAAACCGCTAACAGCTCAGTGGCATGGGTAGCTCCGAAGCCCGACCAGCGCAGGGTCCGGGGGGCGTAGTCGTATCGATACAGGTAGGTGGGCGCATGGGCGCTATGCGCCTCAGCGATCTGCCAGGCCGCCGAACTGAAGGCGAAGTCACCGCCGAGCTGGATGCATGCCGAGGACGCGGGGTAGTCCGGATAGGCGGCCGTAATACGTTCGCGGGCAGCCGGTTCCGTATCGGCCAAGCAGCTCTTCGACCATCGATTTGTTGGTCGGCAGCATGGTGAGGAAACGGGTGAACAATCGACCCTCGTCGGCGTTGGTGCCCACGATCAGAGGCAACCGGTGGGCGCGCCCGCTCCGCATCGCCTCGACGGGATCCATCGGCAGCATGTCGTCACCGGTGACCGGGCCAATGGGAAAGGCACCCAGCCGCTCGCGCATGCCCTGCTCGATCAGGAGTTGCTGAGCTTCGATCAATTCGGCCGCGGACGCCCGCATCAGCGCGATGGCGGCGTCCGTTGTGCGTGAGCCGAGCAGGTGAGCGAAACGCGCCGCGAATTCGGCGGCAACCTCTTTCGACCGCACCAGGCCCGCCGCAGGGCTTTCCGAAATCGCCCGGGCGAACAGGCCTTCGGCGGCGGGCACCGCCAACAAAGTGGCGGTGATGCAGGCACCCGCGCTTTCACCGAAGACGGTGACATTGTGCGGGTCGCCGCCGAACTGGCCGACGTTGTCTCGGACCCACTGCAGGGCCAGCACCACATCCCGCAGGTACAGGTTGCTGTCGATGGTGATGCCCGGAGTGGACAGCGAGGACAGGTCCACGCATCCCAGCACGCCGAGCCGGTAGTTGATCGATACGTACACGCAACCGCGACGCGCCAGCGCGGCACCGTCATACAGCGGGGTCGCCGAGCTGCCCATGAAGTACCCGCCGCCGTGGATGAAGACCATGACCGGCAGCGGTTCGGCGCTGGGCTGTTCCGGCGTGACAACGTTGAGAGTGAGGCAATCCTCGCTCATGGGCTGGTACCTGCCGACACCCAGGATGGTGTAGCGGCGCTGTTGGGGCGCGCAGTTGGTGAAGCCGTGGCAATGCCGCACCCCCGACCAAGGTTGAGCGGGCAGCGGCGCCCGGAACCGCAACCGCCCCACGGGTGCTTGTGCGTAAGGGATGGATCGCCAGCGGTTTACGCCGTCGCGCGTGAAGCCTTCGACGGTGCCGGCGGTCGTTTGCGCGCGGACGGTGCGCTCGTGCATAACCCGACGGTAGCCGACACTGCGGACGTAGGGCGCGCGGAGCGCATAAATCCGGAGCGTGGCGGTTAGCCTGGCGGGATGCGGATCGCCGTCCTGGTCGCAGTGCCTGTCCTAGTTGCCGGGCTCGTTGCCGCATGCTCAACCGCGGGAAATACCCACTCGGGGCAGACCCAGACCACCTCGCCAGACATCTGCGCCGACGACCACCGGCTCGTCGGGCAGCAAACCGCCGGCGGCGTCGACCGCGCCGGCGGCAGGAGCCGCGATGTCCGACGTCATCGCCTGGATCGAGGCAGCTCATCCCGCAGATCCGGGCCACTATCACACCGCGACGCGCGACGGCGCGACCGCGTCTCTCGGTAACGACATCGCGTTCACCGCCCAGGCGAGCAAAGTCGCCTGCATGACCGATTCCAAACACACCGCCGGCGCGCTGGCCTGTCTGGTCACGCTGACCAATCCCCCGCCCCGCCCGCGACGGCCTACGGCGAATGGAAAGGCGGCTGGGTCGACTTCGACGGAACGAACCTGCAGGTCGGGTCGGCCCGCGGCGATCCGGGCCCGTTCATCAACGGCAACGGACCCGAGTTGGCGAACGGGGACTCGGTGTCATTCGGTGACTACCGTTGCCGCGCCGACCAATCCGGCCTGTTCTGCGTGAACTACGCCCACCAGTCGGCGGCACGGTTCAGCGCCGCCGGCATCGAGCCGTTCGGCTGCCTGCGGTCGGTGCCACCGCCCGATGGCGTCGGCATCGCCTTCAGCTGCCCATGATGGTCGCGAACAGCTCGCTCATCTCGTCGGCGGGTCCGCCGGGCACGGTGTAGCCGGCTTCGTCGCGGATCTCGTCGAGGTGGTCGCGCACGTCCTCGATGGACAGCGCCGGAGCGTAGAAGCCCTGCGTGCGCCCGATGAAGAAGCGGGCAACATGCCCGGCGCCCACCGTGTAGATCTCCCCGGAAACGGGACAATCCCGGTGCGCGAGAAACGCCACCACCGGAGCCACCAGCGCCGGGTCCAGCTTCTGAAGATATTGGCCCACAAGCTCATCCAGTACCGCCTGCGCCGACGGATCGTCCGGCTTTTCGGTTGTGTCAACGGAGTGCGCCAGCATCCGGGTGTAGGCGATCGGGGCGATGGCGTTGACCTTGATGTCGTGGCCGGCTCCTTCGGCGGCCAGCACTCGGGTAAAGCCGATCAACCCGGTCTTGGCCGCCCCGTAGTTGCTCATGCCTTCGGCGCCCAGGATTCCCGCGGCCGAGCAGGTGTTGACGATCCGGCCGTACCGTTGCTCGCGCATGACTTTCCAGGCCGGCCGCGTCACGTGGAACGCGCCCCTCAGGTGCACGTCGAGCAGGGGTTCGAACAACTCGGGCCTCATGTCCTCAAAGGGCGCGTCGCGGACGATTCCCGCATTGTTGATCACGATGTCCACTCGGCCCCAGGCGTCCAGGGCGGTGTCGATGATCGCCGCTCCGCCTTCCGAGCTGGTCACGCTGTGACTGTCGGCAATCGGCCTGACCACCCTGTTCGCGGATTTCCTCCGCGACGACGGTGGCGGCTTGCACGTTCGAGCCGTCCCCGGTCACCGATCCACCGGTGTCGTTGACCACGACGCGCGCCCCGCGCGCGGCGAGTAGCAACGCGTACTGCTTGCCCAGGCCGCCGCCGGCGCCGGTGATGACGGCGACCTGCTCGTCAAAGCGCAGGTCGCCCGTCGACATCGTCACCAGCTCACCGGAAGTTCTTTCATGCCATAGATGTTGGCGTGTTTGAAGCTCAGCTCCTCTGGCGGTACCGCCAGTTTGAGCCCGGGTAGACGGCGCGCCAGAGTGGCGAAGGCGACCTGCATTTCGACGCGGGCCAGGTTCGCTCCGATGCATTGATGCACGCCGTACCCAAAACCTAGGTGCCCGCGGGTGTTTCGTTCGGCGTCGAAGCTCTCCGGGTTGTCGACGAACTCTCCGTCCCAATTCCCGGCGAGCAAGTTCATCATGACGAACTCTCCGGCGCGGATGTGCTGACCACCAATCACGAGGTCTTCGGTCGCGATGCGGTCAACTTGGCTGTGCACGATGGTGAGGTAGCGCATCAGCTCTTCGACGATATTCGCGATGACGGCGGGATCGTCGGTTTGTCCCAGCCGCTCGAACACATCGGGATGTTCCAGCAGCGCAACCGTTCCCAGCGAGATCATGTTGGCGGTGGTTTCGTGGCCGGCCTGCATCATGATCACGCTGTTCATGGCCGTGGTGGCATGGTCGAGTTGGCCCGTCGCCACGTACTCGGTGACCAGGCGGCTGATCAGGTCGTCGCCGGGTTCGCGTTCTTTGCGCTGCACCAACTCCTCGATATAGGCGTACATCGCCCCAAAGGCTTGCCCCTTCTCCTCGTCGGTGCACCTCTGGTCCAACCCCACGGTGGTGTGGTGCTGGAAGAGGCCGAGATCTTCCGGCGGCACCCCCAGCAGCAGCGCGATCACCATTGACGGCACCGGCAAGGCGAATTCACGCACCAGATCGGCCGGCGCGCCGCTATCGATCATCTGGCCGAGATAGTGGTCGACCATTTCCTGGATTTGCGGCCGCATCGATTCGCAACGCCTGAAGGTGAAGTTGCTGGTCATCATGCGGCGCAATCGATGATGCTCGGGGTCGTCGGTGCGCGCGAACATCACCGGGACCTTGTTGTCGGCGTCCGTCGGCATGATGGAGTCCGGAATCGTCTTCGCGGACAAGCGCGGATCGACCAGCGCCGCCCTGATGTCCTGGTAGCGGCTGACCACCCAGACCGGGTTGCCCTGGAACATCGCCCGTCGCAGCCCGGGCTGCTCCCGCCAGTCCACGAACTCGGGCGGAGGCGCGAGCGGGCAGTGCGCAGCCCGCGGGATCGGCAGCACAGGAAGGTCGGCATCGGAGCGGAGTTGGAAGTCTCGGAAGATATTGACATACCCGCGTTTCCCATTAAGTGTCAGATGGCTGCCAGTTGTAGAGCCTAAAGGCAGGCTTGTTGGCAGTCAACTGTCAGTTAGGCTGTCTCCATGACCGCGGTGGAAGACCGGCCGTTGCGAGCGGACGCGGCTCGCAACGTCGAGCGGATTCTGCGCGCGGCACGGGACGTCTATGGCGAGCTGGGGCCCGATGCGCCGGTGGAGGCGGTCGCGCGCCGTGCGGGTGTCGGTGAGCGAACCCTCTACCGCAGGTTTCCGACGAAGGCCGACCTGGTCCGCGCGGCCCTCGATCAAAGCATCGCCGAAGACCTCACGCCGGTGATCGACAATGCCCGCCGCGCCGACGACCCGCTACGCGGTCTCACCCAACTGATCGAAGCGGCGATATCGCTGGGGGCCCGCGAACACAACCTGCTGACCGCCGCACGCCGAGCCGGGTCACTCACGTCCGACATCTCGGTTTCGCTCAACGCCGCGCTCGGCGAGCTTGCCCGCGAAGGCCAGCGAGTCGGCAGCATCCGCGCCGACCTTGTCACCGACGACCTACCTCGCCTAGTCGCGATGCTCTTCAGCGTGCTGTCGACCATGGATGCGGACAGCGACGGCTGGCGACGCTATGTCGCCCTCGTTGTCGATGCGATATCGGTCAACGAGCGACAGCCGTTGCCTCCGGCTGCGGCACTGCTTTATGAGGTCGGGCCAAACAGCTGGCCTTTGTAGCGTGTAAGCGCCTTAGTTGATGGTCACCCCGGCGTCGACCTTGAACTGCAGTCCCGTCACCCATCTGGACTCATCAGAAATCAGGAACAGCACCGCGTTGCTGACGTCGACGGGCTCGACGGCCGGCGTGGGCATCGCATTGACGAAGATCGGAATCAGGTCGGGCCGTTCCTCACCCAGGGCGACGCCGAACGATGGGGGGATCATGCCGGTATGGCAACCAGTGGGAAGCACAGCATTTACCCGCACATTCTGGGCAGCCAGTTCGTTGGCCAATCCCAACGTCAGACCCACGACACCATACTTCGCGGCCGTGTAAGGCAGCTGTAGCGGAAAGCCTTTCATGGCGCCCGCAGAGCTGATGTTGACGAGACTGCCGCCTCCCTGCTCGAGCAGGTGCGGTATCGCGGCCGCGCAGGTGTTCCACACTCCGATGAGATCGATGTCGACCACCGTTCGCCACTGATCGAGTGTTGTTCTATCCCAAGGCGCCGACGTCAACACGCCGGCATTGGCCACCGCTCCGTCTAGACCGCCCAGCTCGCTGACGCCGTCATCGACGGCCGAGCGCAACTCAACGTCGTCACGGACGTCGACGACGCGGCTCACGCAGCGACGGCCAAACTCCGTCACCAGTCGTACGGTCTCGGTGAGGTCATCCTCGGTGGCCAACGGATAGTCGATCTGCGGCAGGGATTGGCAGATATCAACCAGGATGAGATCGGCGCCTTCCTCCGCGAGCCGCACGGCATGGCTGCGGCCCAAACCGCGGGCGGCGCCGGTAATGAGTACGCGTTTCCCGGCAACGCGCCCCGAAGGGGATGCCGTCACCAGATCAGGCCGCGCATGGTTGCGGACTGGGGAATGTCCTCGACCGCGATCAGCCCTTGCGGCGCGCGGCACACCCAATCGATGGCATTGACCGCCCGACCGGCCGTCGAGATGCAGCCGGCGTCAGTGGAATCGAGAACCGGATGCGAAACGTGCGTGTTGATCTCCACCCGCGGTTCACCCTCCACGACAACACGGTGTACGCCGGTATGGCCCTCGGGCGGGAACTCCCAGTCGGGCGCGGCGGCGGTGGTCAGCCTGGTGACGTGCTCGAGGGTGATCACCGGTTTTCCGTCGAGAACACCCTCGGTGGCAAACCGCACCGCGGCCATCTGCCCGGGCTGCACCGTCATCATCGTGCACTCGATGCGCTCCGGTGTGAACCAGCGTTCAATGCGCTGGCGGACCTCGTCGAGTTTGATGTCGAGGTTGTCCGCCAGACTGCGCACCTGGCCACCCCACATCGACACGATCACCCCGGGCAGGAACATCATCGCCGCGTCGTCGTCTTCGGTCGTTCCGAAACCCATTGCGGCACCGGTGAACTCGGCATCGTCGTAGTTGCCGTAGTCGAAGATCTCCTGCACGGTGATCGACGAGACGCGGGTAGTCAGGCTGACTGCCGAATGCACCAGCGTGTCGCCGGAGAAGCCGGGGTCGATTCCGTTGACGTAGAGCGAGGTGTTGCCGGCCGCACAGGCCTGCTCCAGCGGCACTCGTAGCCAGTCTTCGGCATGGCGCGGGGTGACCAGCCAGACCATGGACGTACCAACGACGTTGGTGCCCGCCGCCAGGAACTTGGCCATCTGATCGATCGCCTCCATCGGCCTCGTCTCGCCTTGAGACGTATAGACGACGCAATCGGCGCCGAGGGCTACCAGGGCGTCGATGTCGTCGGTGGCGATAATGCCGGTGGGCTCGTCCAGTCCGCACAGCTCCGCTGCGTCCTGGCCGATCTTTTCGGCACTGGCGGCATGCACGCCGACCAGTTCCAAGTCGGGTCGACCGATGATCGCTCGCAGCGAATGCCGCCCCACGTTGCCGGTCGAGAATTGAATGACTCTGCGCACCGTGCGCTTCTCCTTCGCCAGTCCAGGATCAGTAGTCAGGTATCGGCAGCGGCGAATTGTTCGAGTCGATGCCGCCGTCGACGTGGAAGGTCGCGTTCGTCGCGTAACAATCGCGAGTGCACAGATACACCGTAAGCCGTCCGAGGTCTTCCACGTCACCAAGCCGATGCAACGGTGTGGCCTCTTGCATCTTTTCCAGCGACCCCGGCATCAAGTCCAGGCTGCTCTGCAGACCGTCGGTGGCGAACGAACCCAACGCGATGGCGTTGACGCGAATCTTCGGCGCGAGTTCCTGCGCCATGGCGCGCGTGAGCGCTTCGAGGCCGCCCTTCGCGACGCAATAGGCGGTCAACGCCCGAATGCCGAACCGGGCCGAGCCCGACGAGATATTGATGATGGAACCGTGTCCGGCACTGAGCATGTGCGGGGCCACGAGCTGACTCATGATGAACGCGGAGGTCACACACCAGTCGAACGTGTGCCGGAAATCTTCGTCGGTGATGTCCAGGAAACGCGCGTAGGTGGAGCCACCGACATTGTTGACGAGAATGTCGATGCGACCGAAGCGCTCCATGGCCGTGTTCACGACACGCTCTCCGTCCGAGCGACTTATCGCATCCGCGACCAGTGCCAGCCCCTTGCCACCGGCGTCCTCGATGCCCTTGATCGAGCCGACGATTTCGGACTCGGTGCGAGCGGTCCCGACAATCGTGGCGCCGGCCTCTGCCAACACCCGCGCAATGCCTGCGCCGACACCACGCCCGGCACCCGTGACGATCGCGACCTGTCCATCGAGCCGGAACTGCTCCAAAGCCATGTTGGGCTCCTTCGAAAGTGTGACGTGTGCGCCGTTCAATCTAAAAACGTAGCCTGACTAAAGTCAATGAATGTGCGGGGGTTGGGGTCGCGCGAGCAGGCCCGGTGCAACGACAGCCAAGTCGGGCAAGCCTTTCCGGCGCACACGGATCAAAATGTTTAAGTTATCCTCATAACTCCTGGGTGAGTCAGGTCAACTGTGAGGAAAGAAATGGCGGTGACGGACAGGCTGTCTGCGCGAGAAGCAAAACGCTTGCAGACGAGGGAGCGGTTGATGGGCGCCGCGATCGCAGAGTTCACCAGGGCCGGGATGGCCGAAGCCGACGTCAGCGCGATTGTGGCGGCAGCGGGGGTAGCCCATGGAACCTTCTTCTTCCACTTCCCCACCAAGGAACACGTTCTGCTGGAGCTGGAGCGCCGCGAAGAGGACCGCATAGCCAAGCAGTTCGCGCAATACTTGAAGTCCAAGCACGATCTTGCTTCCGCCCTGGACGAGGCCGTCCAACTGGTAGTCGGATTGGAACATCGACTGGGCTACCTGCTGTTCAATGACTTTCTTGCGCTGCAC
>CAWFKY010000013.1:0-886556 GCA_963816495.1 uncultured Actinomycetota bacterium
AGCGAGCCTTCCCCGATACCGATCGATTCGACATCGACCGAATCCCGTCTGGGCACAACCTCAGTTTCGGGTACGGCGTGCACAGCTGCCTCGGTGCCGCTCTGGCGCGAATGGAAGGGCGACTAGCGCTCGATGTGATGCTTGATCTGATGCCCGAGTACCAGGTGGATTGGTCGGGCGTGCGGCGTGTCGCGATGGCGAACGTGGTCGGCTGGTCGAGCGTCCCCATCCGCGTGGTTCGGTGAACGTACTCGGCAGTGCTGTTGTGGCGTGGTGGAGTTGCTGGGGAGCGCTTCGGGTGACAAATTCCGACGCCGCGGCCCCGGGACTGGACGATCTGCTGAATCGCGAGAAGATTCGCGATTGCATAGTCCGCCTGGCGCGGGGAGAGGATCGGCCCGACGCCAAGCTGATCTCGGCCAGCTATTGGTCGGACTCGACGATTGATCACGGCGTTTTCAGCGGCTCATCCAACGAGGACCTGGCTTGGGTGGTCCCCGGCTCACCGATGATTCCGGTCACTCAACATTCGTTGGCGCAGAGCGCAATTGAACTGGAAAGCGATACCGCCCTCGTAGAAACGTACGTGACGGCCTACCACCGGGCGGCGATGGCCGACGAGGACCGCGATGCCGTCCTCGGCGGCCGGTACCTCGACAGGATGGAGAAGCGGGGCGACGAATGGCGAATCGCCCAGCGCACGATGCTCTACGACTGGTACCAAATTGTCGGCGCGTCGGTCGACTGGTCGCAGGGTCTGATGGGAATGTCGTTCAGCGTCGATCACTATTCGGGACGTGCCGTCGGCGACTACAGCGAGAGCTTCTTCGGTGTGCGAACGCCGGGCTCGTCGGGCGATCTGTCGTGACCGCATTGGTGGGCAGGGTCGCCGTGGTGACCGGCGCCAGTCGTGGGATCGGCAAAGGCATCGCGCTGGCACTTGGTTCCGAAGGTGCCACAGTGTACGTCACGGGTCGCACCGAGGCTGTGGGCCGAAATCCTTTGCCGAGCACCGTCGGACAGACCGCCGATGAGGTCAACCGCCGCGGTGGCCGGGGAGTGGCGATCCCCGTCGACCACGCCGATGACGGACAGGTGGCAGCCCTGTTCGAACGAGTTCGCGATGAGCAGGGCCGACTCGACATCCTGGTCAACAACGCCTTCGCCCTACCCGACGATCTGACGGATCCCAAGCCGTTCTGGGAAAAGCCGCTGTCCAACTGGGAGATGGTCCACGTCGGGGTCCGCTCCAACTTCGTCGCGGCGTGGCATGCAGCTCAGATGATGGTCCCGCAGCGATCCGGTCTCCTGGTCGCCATATCGGGATACGTTGGGGTGACGTACACCTACGGCGTGGTGTTTGGCCTGTGCAAGACTGCGGTCGATCGCATGGCCCGCGACATGGCGATCGAACTGCAGCCGCACAACGTTGCTTCGCTTTCGCTGTGGCAAGGCCTGACTCTCACGGAACGGGCCCAGCGCAACTTAACCCAGAATCCGGAGATGACAGAGGCGACCGTTACGAATCCCGCCCTTGCCAGTTCACCCGAGTTCGCGGGCCGGGTGATCTGCGCGCTCGCGACCGATCCGCAGCTAATGAAACGCTCGGGCGGCACGTTCATTACCGCCGAGGTCGCGCACGAATACGGCATCACCGACGTCGACGGCAAAGTCATTCCGTCGCTTCGCGCCGAACGGGGCTCGCCGATCTGGCGCCCGATTTCAGAGGACGGCTATGGACGCTGACCGCCTGGCCCGGATGGAGATACTCCTCGACCGCCAGGACATCATTGACTGCCTCACCCGATTCAGCCGCGGCATGGATCGATTCGACCGAGATCTGTTCCTCTCCGCCTTCCACCCAGATGCGGTAATCGCGGCAGGTGACTTCGTCGGCGGCCCGACTGACCTGTACGACTGGGCATCCGCGATGCACGAGCAGGATCAGCTTGCCACTCACCACAATCTGCTCAACAACACGTGCGAGATCGACGGTGATACCGCGCATTCCGAGACCTATTACCTGTTCGCGGCGCGCAACCGTGACGAGACGAACTGGCTTGCCGGTGGCCGCTACTTTGATCGGCTGGAAAGGCGTGACGGCACCTGGCGGATCGCACTGCGCACGAACGTCATCGAATGGTCGGGAATGGTTCCCACCACGCCGATACCCTTCGCCGACGTGCCTGACATTCACGGCAACGGCACGCCGTCACGCAGCGCCGCGGACCCGTCGTATGAACGGCCGTTGGTGAACCGGCGCAAGTTCAATAATCCACGGGACCCTTCAGTTGCTACCTGAAGACCGCAGCGATCATCGTCGGTTACCGGAAACCCACCACCTCGGTGCCCCACGCGGCTCGGATGTGCGCCTCGATGTCGTGAACGATGGTGTCGCGCTTGTCGATGATCAGGCAGGCGCGGTCGGCCTGCTGGTAGGGCGTTCATTCCGGTTCGCCTGATGGCCCGTGGGCTTGGCCTGCGTCGCGAAGTTGATCCACCGGGTGCGCACTCTCTTCGAGATCGCCTTCTCGGTTTTCGCGCCGCCAAGCTTCAACGTGGGGTCCTTGGGTCCCCCGAGATTGCCCCATAGGTAAGGCAATTCGGTGGCATGGGCCGTTCGGACCAAGAGCAGCTTCAGCATCGGAGTGGACCAGTCGAACCGGTACAGGTACACCGGCGCCACCCTGCTGTGGCCTTCGGCCAGCCACACTGATGGCATCCGGAAGCCAAGGTCGCTCGCGATGCTCAGACCCCTGGCAGGTCGGGCTGTTCGGCTGCGATCTGGTCGAACGCCGCCGTGATCGCGTGCGGAGTGATCGGCATCAAAGGTGACCTCAGCCACCGGAATAGAGCCGCCTCATGCTTGTTGGTGCCGATGATCAACGGGACCGGATACGAGCGGCCCTCACGCACCAGCTTGACGGGTAGTCGCTGAGCAGGTCGCCATCGTCAATGGGGAGCTGGCGTGACATCGGTATGATCAGGACCGTCGAGTTCGAAGATCGGCTCACTCAGACGGCACAAGCCGCCCGACCCTGTGTCCTTCAATCGGGGTCAAGCCCTGGTTGTACTTGTCGCAGCGAAATCCGATCTGACAAATCCTGACAACACAAAGCGGGATCCGCGGTCGTGGCGAATCAGCATCACCCTCGAGAGGGACGGCGGACAACTCAAGATATCGAAACTCGAGTTCGTTTAGTGACAGTCGCCGACGATCCATCCCGTCGACGACCGTGAAAACGTTTCGGTAGCTGGTTGCTCGAACGGGTGCTGAGCCGGTGGCGACGGTAGTATTCTCCAACCCTGAGGATGCCGCGACCATGACAGGGAAATTGCAGGATGAACCTCGTCGACACCGTAGGGTGTGTTGAGGAGCAAGTAATGCGCTCAGTCGGTGCGATAGCAGGGCCAACTCTGTTGGCTGCCGCAGTAATCGGCGGCCTAGGCACAGCATCGTCAGCAACCGCATCCGGTGATGACAACGCCCTGAACGGGACATACCTCGCCACTTCGAACGGCGAGTGGGCCAAAACGAACGACAGCTATCACGACGAGGCGACCGTCAGGAGCACATGGACCATCACCTCGACGTGTACAACTCCGTTCGACTGCACCGGACGGGTCACCAGCGACGCGGGATGGGGCGCCGACCTGCACAGGCAGAACCCTGAGTGGACCGTCAAGCGCGATATCCCGAACTGGGAGCGGTGTGCCGACGGCACAGCGTACACCGGGGCTCAGGAATACAGATTCTATCCAGCGGATGCGAGCGGGGTGATTTCTCTTTCTCCCGGCTCGACAACCTTGGTCGGCGAGGACAAGACGACCGGCCCGAGCGGCGCCTGCGGCAGGAATCAGTGGCTTGTCGTACGGATGCCGTTCAAGCTGGTCAAGATCGCGTGACGGGCGGCACTCCGGCCCGATAGTCGGGGCTACTTGGCCAGCAGGTCCTGCCACGTCTTGGGCGCCGCTGACGTAGCCAGGTTTGTCTGCCGATAGGTTTGGCCGTCCGGACCGAGATACTGACCGGTGCGTGGGTCGTACTGGGCGACGGCGACCGATGGGCCTCGCGTGGAACCGTCGGTGGCGAACGCACTTGGAGCCGCTTGCGGCGCCTCGCCGCCTGGAGGCGGAGCAGTATCGGGTGGCGGCGGCGGTGCGGGATTTTCCGCGCCGGCGGGCGACGGGGGAACTCCAGCTCCCGGGGGAGGAGGTGTTCCGGGTGGGGGAGGTGGCGCCATAGGTGGAGGTGCTCCCGACGGCAGCGGCGGTGCAGCGTATCCCGGTCCGGGGGGTCCATATGATCCCCTCGGCCCCGGAGGTGTCCCTTGCGGGACCGCTCCAGGCGGCAGCGGCGTGCCCTCCACCGGGCCGAAGATTCTGTCGCCCAAGTTGATCCGGTCATCGGGCAGGATGCCTTGGGAGAGCAGGTTGGGATCCAGCGGGTAGGGGCCGAGCACATGCTGTCTCATTGCCAGCGGTTCGTACGGCTTGTCGCTGTCGCAGATTTCAACGGTCGGCGCGCGCTTTCCGGGGTGGCCCATGCAGGGGTAGTTCCGCGCGCCGCGCACCGTGAGCGGTGAATCCTGCGGCAATTTGCAGTAGAGACCGTCGGGCGTGTCGATCGTGCTTGTATCGGCCGGAGACCGCCACGAGGACGGCGGCAGGAAGCCGACCGTACACGCCGGCGGATCACCCAACGTGATAGAGAACTCACCGAGGGGAAGACCGGTTGCGTTGCTCGTACTGGAATATGACTGAGTACTCGAAACAGACGGCGGTAGCAGCATGAGTAGTTGCTCCAGCGACGCGTGGTAGACGACGGCGACCTGGCCGATGGTGGTGAGGTTGGCGAGCAATACCGGCAGCGTGGGTTTGACCTGGTTGAGCAGCCGCGACACCTCGTCCAGGGCTCCGGGTCCTTGCTCCAGCACGGTGCGAACCTGTCTGTCGTCCGTGACCAGCTGCTCGGTGACTCCGGCGAGGCTGCGCGCCCAAGTCCTGATCGCGTCGGTGGTCTCGGCTTGCGAGTCCAGAAGCGGTCCGGTGTCCTCGAACAGGGTTCGGGTGCGGTCGGCGACGGGTTTGAGGTCACCGGAAATCGTGGCCGCCGAGTCGAGCAGCGATCCCAGGTCGTTGCCGGCCCCGTTGAAGCCCTTGAACGCCTCGTCGAGCAAAGCGTTGAGCTTGTCCTTGGGAATGCTGTCGAGCAGCGCGCTGACCCGGTCGAGCATCGGCCCCACCGGTTGCGGGATGGTGGTGTCGCGCATGGCGATGACCGAGCCGTCGTGAAGGTAGGGCGGCGAGTTGGTGCGTGGCCTTAAATCCACGTACTGTTCGCCCACCGCGGAGACGCTGCGCACCTCCGCTTGGAGGTTCGCCGGGATTTTGGGCGACGTGCCAAGGGAGAGCGTCGCCTCCGCGTCGTTGGGCGTAAGCTTCAGCGCGGCGACCTCGCCGACCTGCACGCCCCGGTAGGTGACATTGCTGAACCGGTACAGGCCACCGGCAGCAGGCAGTTTCAATGTGATGGTCATCCGGCCGACGCCCAGCAGGGACGGCGCTCGCATGTAGTCAAAGACCATCAGGAGCACAGCGATGGTCCCCGCGATCGTGAAGATCGTCAGCTGGACCTTGATGAAACGCGTCAGCATCAGCGGCCACCCTCATCCATCGGAGGGAACTGGATTTGTGGCGCACCGGGATTGGCTGGCGTTGCCATCTGAGCGGGAAGCGGCGCCCCGGCAGGCGATGGGGCTCCGGGCGGCGGCGGGGCTCCGGGCGGCGGGGAAGCCACGCCAACTGCAAGTGGATCGTAGGTGTACTCCTGATAAAACGGTTCCCCCGGCGCCGGCACCAGCGGCGCATGCAGTTGACCCCAGCGGGTGCCCAGGAAGAGTGTTCGCTTGAGTCGGGGAATTGTGAAATCGACATCGGCGTACAGGTTTATGTAGTCCCCCCTGACGGCTCGGTCGATCAGGTTTTGGCTGTACGGGAAGGGGGTCAGCGTGTAAGCGATGGCGGTGTCGAGATCCGGTCCGATGTCTGCCAGCGCACGAATCGTCGGCTCCAGGTTCTGCAGGTTTTTCACGAGGTCGGCCTGGGTGTCGTTGACAAGCCTCGTGGCGGTGTCGCCGAAAACACGTAGTCTTTTTAGTGCTTCCGTAATGCGCGGCCGCTCCCTGATCAGCACCGCCAGCGCGGGCGGTAGCTTGCGGAGCGCCTGCGTGATGACGTCGCGCTGTCCGGCGAACGTGTCGGCCAGCCGGTTCAATCCCTGGATGGCGGCGATGATGTTCTCGCGCTGTCGGTCCAGCGTGCCGACGAAGGTGTCGAGTCGTGTCAGTAGATCCCGGATCTGCGCTTCGTGCCCGGACAGCACGGCGTTGACGTTGTGGATGATGTCGCCGATCTGCGCGAGTCCCCCGGAATTGATCACGACCGACAGTAGTGCCAGGGTCTGCTCCGTGGACGGGTAGGTCGAGGACTTGTCCAGCGGGATGGTGGCACCGGGCTTGAGCCGCCCGCGCGGCGCCTGGCCGACCGGCGGATTCAGCTCCATGTGCATGGAGCCCAGCAGGCTGGTCTGCCCGACCTTGGCCACCGCGTTGTCCGGTACCACGACATCGGGCTTCACCGACACTTCAACTTCGGCGTGCCAGCCCTTCACCGTTATCCTGCCGACGCTGCCGACCACGACGTCGTCGATCATCACCGGCGAATTCGGCTCCAGGTGGGTGACATTCGCGATCTCGACATGGTAGACGCTCGCTCCCGGGCCGCGCCCCACCGCGCCGGGCAAGGGTAGCGAGTTCACGCCTTGGAATGCGCATCCGGTCGCGGTCAGTATGACGCAGCAGCATGTGACCAGCAGCCCACGTGCGTTGAACCGGCCGGTCACGATGGCGGCCTTTCCGCCGGCAGCAGCATGTCCGGCAGGTTGGTCGCGGTAGGCACCGGTGCTCCCGGGTACAACGCGGGTGACGGAAACGCGGGCAACGGCGCATACAGGCCGGGGGGCATGGGAGGCAGGCCCGCGCCACCCCACCCCGGCGGCGGCGGCACATCGTTGTTCAGCCCGGTATAAGCCGACACGGCAGGGGGGATCTCCGGCGGCCCGGGCTTGGGCCCCGCACCGCCGGGTGCCAGATTCGGTTCGGAGTAGACGATGTCCTGGGGGTTCATCGACGGCATCAAGTACGGGTTGGTCGGAATCGGAAGGTAATTGAAGTTGAGCTGTCGCAACCCGGGCCCGAGGTACTCCCCACACAGCTTCGCCGTCTCGGGCGCAGTGACGTTTTCGATGGCGCCGATCGTCTGACACACGAACTGCAGCGGATTCGAGAAGTTGTTGAACACGAAGGCTCCGACGTCATCGCCCGTGTCGGCGTTGTAGAAGTTGTAGTAGTTCGCGAACGCGTTCGCCCCAACGTGAAGTACGTTCTCGAGATCGGTCTTGTGATCGGCCAAGTTCTGTGTGACGTTGGCCAACCGCTGAATCGTCTCGCTGGTTTGATCGCGGCTTCCTGCGATGAAGCGCTGAACTTCGCCAACCGCAACCGACAGGTCCGTCAGCGCCGCGTCCAGGTCGGACCTATTGTCGTTCAGCACGCTTGTGAGCGTGGCGAGCCGGTTTTGGAACTGCACGATTTGTTGCTTGCTGTCACGAAGTGCCGTGACGAAGGTCTGCAGGTTTTTGATGATGTCGACAATGTTGCCGCTGCCGTCGGCCAGGATCCGGCCCACCCCGGACAGCTGCGCCAGTGTTTGCCTGAGCTTGTCGCCATTGCCCTGGAGGGCGTCGGCGGAGCTCTCGATGAATCGACCTATCGGACCGGTCGGCATATTGCTGATTGGTCCCAAATCCGTTGCCAGTCGGTCGAGTTGAGCTTTTACCTCATCCCACTCGACGGGCACCGCCGTGCGTTCGATCGGAATCACCGCGCCGTCGGGCATCGTGGGGCCGCCCGACCGGTACGGCGTGAGCTGGACGTAGCGCGACGCGACCAGATTCTGTGCGACGATCACCGCTTTCGCATTGGCCGGAATCGGTGTGTCGCGGTCCACTTTCATGGTCAGCTTGGCCTGAGTGCCCTGAGGCTGGACCGAAGCGATGCTGCCCACCTTGATGCCGGAGACGCGCACGTCATCGCCGGGATAGAGCGCGGTGGCGGTGGTGAAATAGGCGCTGATCGTCTTCGGCCGCCAAAAGCTCTCACGGACGATGAAAAACGCTGCTGCAACGATGAGCCCAGCCAGGACGATCCCGACCGCGGCCGCCAGCCTGTTGCGCGACATCATCGCGAGCCTCCCGGAATACCGTTGTACGGAAAGGGGAACAACGCCCGCGGCACGGGCGAAGGGAAGCCAGGACCGCGCGCCGTGTCAAAGGTGCGGAATCCCCAGAGGTAGTCGAGGAATGGCTGCAGAATTTGCGCAGGTTGCAGATTCGGCACGAACGCCTGGTAGTAGGGCCCGCTGGCCACCGTCTCACCCTGGGTGAGTTCGAATTTCGCGAAACGCGGCAGGATCTTGGCGATATTGTCGCGGTTCTTTTCAAGCATCGCTGTCACCGAATTCAGCTTCTCCAGCGTTGGTGCCAGCTTCTTTTCGTTGTCGGCCACCAGCCCGGACAACTGTTTGGACAGCGCAGACGTGTTGGCCAGCAGCTGAACGATCGCGTGCCGCCGGGCAGCCAGTACCCCGAGCAGATCGTTGGCGTTGAGGATCAGCGTATCGACCTGCTGGCTGCGTTCCGACAGGATCCCCGTGACATCGCTGGCACTCTTGAGAAGATCGCGCAGTGGTTGGTTCCTGCTGTTGAGGGACCGCGATAACCGGGTCAGCCCATCAAAGGTCGGACCGAGTTGCGGTGCGATCTGATCGATTGTGGCCGATAGGGTGTCAAGGGACTGGTTGAGTGTTTGGGTATCGGTGCCGGCGACGTTGGTCGTGAGGTCGCTGAGCGCCTCGGTCAGCGAGTACGGGGAGGATGTGCGCGAGAGCGGTATCACGTCGTTTGGGCGCATTGGGCGCGTGCCCGCGGATTCCACGGTGAGTACCCGCTGGCCCAGAAGCGTCCCGGTGCGGATGTGCGCGGTACTCTGCGACCCGAGCTTAATCTTCCCGGGGACGGTGAAAGTTACCAGCGCATAACCGTTTTGCAGCGAAGTGTTCGACACCGTGCCGACTTTCATGCCCGAAATCGTCACGACGTTCCCCACGGCGAGTCCGCCGGCTTCATCGAACAGCGCCCGGTATCTGACCGCCGTCGCCCAGGACAGCAGCCGGTCGGGCGAAAGGCCGACCAAAATAACGAGCACCAGCAGGACAGCGCCGATGAATCCCGGTCGAATGAGGTTGGCTCCGTGATATCTAAGCATCAGGGTTCCGCGCACCTCCCGCCCTCTTGCTTGATCCAGGGGGCCACCACGGTGCGGCCCTGAAGATCGGTGGCGCGGAAGCGCAGCCCGCAGATGTAGTACTGGATGAAGCTGCCGTACGCGCCGAGCCGTACCAGTTTCCGGAGGTTTTCCGGCGTCTTCTGCAACTGGAGGTCGATGCGATCCTTGCCCTGAAGGAGCAGCGGCGCAACCCGATTCAACTGGTCCACCGTGCCGGCCAGCGGCGGGCGCGCATTGGCCAACAGGTCGGCTAACGAGGCGGTCGCGTTGGTGAGGGAGTCGATCGCGGCGCCGATCGGATCCCGGTCGGCCGACAGCCCGGTGATAAGCCGCTCGAGGCGGTCGACCGTCTCCGAGAATTTGTCTCCGTCTTTGGCGATCGTTCCAACCACCGTGTTGAGATGGTCGATCAGTTGCTCGATGACTTGGTTGTTGGCGGCCAAGGTGTTCGAGAACGACGATGTTCTCGACAACAGAGACTCCAGGGTGCCGCCCTCGCCCTGAAATATCTGCAGCAGCGACGAGGTGAGCGCATTCACGTCTTGCGGGTTCAGGCCCTGGATCACCGGTTTCAGTCCGCCCAGCAGCAGGTCGAGGTCCAGTGCCGGGGCCGTGCGGTCGACCGGGATTTCCGACCCGGGCGGTTGGATCCTGGTTGAGCCTGGGCCCTCGACGAGTTCGAGATAGCGATCGCCGGTCAGGTTGAGGTAGCGCACCGCTGCTTTGGTGCCGGTGGTGAGCACGATGTCGCGGTCGGCGTCGAACTTCACCAGCACCGTCATGTCCGGGCGCAGCGACATGCTGTTTACCGTGCCCACCCGGACGCCGGCCACCCGCACGGTATCTCCGCCCTTGAGCCGCGACACGTCGGCGAACACCGCCGAATACCCATACGTCGACCCGGCCCGGTACTGACCAAAGATGACGAACAAGAAGACAATCAACGTGGCCATCACGACCACGAAGGCCCCCAACTTGATGACCGTTCGCCGTGCGCTCGTCATCCTGGTTGTCCGATCTGTGCGCTGTTGCGAGGTGGCCCATCGATAGGCCCGAACAGCCACTGCTTGAGGGCGTCGGAGTTCAGCAGCAAGCCCTGGTTTCCGTATTGCGTGGGGTTGGCACCAACGTCCGTGACGACGAACGGCGGATGCGCCTCCATCGGCACCTTCGGAAGGAGCTGGCACTGCGGACCGCCCGTCGCTGCGACCTTCGGCAGGTCGTGCGGGTACCGATACCGTTCAATGCCCAGCGTGAAACTGACCGACACGACGACACCCGGGAACGGCAACGGCGGCGACGTGGCCAGCGGGATCATGCCGGCGAGCGCGCAGTTCAGCGCTTGGTTGTACCGATTGGTGAGATCGGTCGTCGGTACCAGCAGATGTAGGACGTCTGTCAGCGCTTGCCGGTTGGTTCCGACCACGTCATTACCGATGTCAGCCAGACCGATCGCGCTGAGCAGAAACGCGTCGAGGTTGTGTTGTTCGTCGACGATCGTCTGGCTTATCCGCGTCACATTGTCCGCGGTTCTGATCAGGTCCGGCGCCGCATCGGCGTACGCGTTTAGCACGTCAGGCGCCACGGCGATGTCATGGCTCAGGGCCGGAAGGCTCGGCTCCACCGAGGCGAGGAACTCGTCCAGATCGCCGAGCGCGCGGCCGAGCTTCTGGCCACGGCCGTTGAGCGCCTTCGCGATGGCACCGATGGTCTCATTCAGCTTCGCGGGCTCGATCTTAGACAGCAGCGCCGTGAGTTGCTCGAACACCGTGTTGATTTCGACAGTGACGTGTTGGCTGTCGAGCACCTGCCCGGCGTGTATCGGCTGCGGTGACGGCTCGGCGGGAGCGATCAGCTGCACGTACTTGGCGCCGAACGCCGTCGGCGGCGCGATTTCGACGAGCACATTGGCTGGAATGAGATGTAACTGGGACACATCCATAGCCAGGTGGAGGGCGGCTTGCCCGTTGGGCAGCGCGTCGATCGAGGCGACCTTGCCCACCTCGACACCGCGCATTGTCACCCGGGCGTCTTTGTTCATCACCAGACCGGCCCGCGGCGACAACACGGTCACCGGCGCGGTTGGAGTGAAACTGCCTCGGTATAAACCCACGGCGAGGGCGACTACTGCCGCAATCGCAATATAGGTTGCCAGACCTATCAGCGCGGGCACGTTTCCCGGTCTCATCCGCTCTCCCCTAACCCGAGAGGTGGAAGTTGCCCTTGGTGCCGTAGACGGCAAGCGAAACAAGCAATGTCACCGATGCCACGACGATGAGGGAGGTCCGCACCGCATTGCCCACCGCGACACCGACGCCGGAGGGTCCACCACTGGCGTAATAGCCGTGGTAGGTGTGCACCATCAGGACGGCCACGGCCATCACTATGGCCTGCAGAAACGACCACAACAAGTCGATCGGATTCAAGAATGTCCGGAAGTAGTGTTCGTAGAGGCCGGGGGACTGCCCGAGGAGGACCACAGTCACAGTTCGGCTGGCGAGGAACGAGAGGATGACCGCGATCGCGTACAGCGGTGTGATCGCGGTCATCCCGGCGACGATCCTGGCGCTGACCAAGAACTCAACAGAAGGGATAGCCATGGCTTCCAGTGCGTCGATCTCTTCGGCGATTCGCATGGCGCCAAGTTGTGCGGTCACGCCGGCTCCGAACGTGGCCGCCAAGCCGATTCCCGCGACCACGGGTGCCGCGATGCGGACGTTGATGAATGACGCCAAGAACCCCGTCAACGCCTCGATGCCGATGTTGCCCAACGAGCTATACCCTTGGAGCGCCAGCGTACCGCCCGCGGCCAGGGTCAAAAACCCGACAATCGCCACGGTTCCGCCGATCATCGCCAAGGTGCCTGTGCCCATGCTGATTTCGGCGACAAGCCGAATGACCTCGGTCCGAAAGTGGACGGCCGCGTACGGCACCCCACGGATTGCCCTGCCGAAAAAAATCGTTTGATTGCCGGCTTTGCTCAGCACGCCGATCGGCTTCTCGTATTGCCGCATAAGCCACGGAGAGGCAGCTCGTAACGTCACAGGATGCCCTTCGTCACTTGGCCGTCACCTTGATGCCGATCGCGGTGATGACCACGTTGACGACGAACAGCGCCATGAACGAGTACACCACGGTTTCGTTCACCGCGGTGCCCACGGCCTTGGCGCCCCCGCGGGTTATGACGAGGCCGCGGTAGCAGGCCACCATGCCGGCGATCGCGCCGAAGCATGCGGCTTTCACCCCGGAAATGATCAACTCGCGGATACCGGTCAAAACGGTCATGCCCGCCATGAACGCGCCCGGGCTGACGTCCTGGACGAACACCGAAAAGACATAGCCGCCCACGATGCCGACGATGACGACCAGGCCGTTCAACAACAGGGCTATCAGCGTGGATGCCAGAATGCGAGGAGCCACCAACCGCCGCACCGGGTCAATACCCAGAACTTCCAAGGCGGCGATTTCCTCGCGAATTGTGCGCGAACCCAGGTCCGCGCACATCGCCGTGGCACCTGCTCCCGCGATGACCAAGACCGTCACCAGCGGCCCAAGCTGCGTGACCGCACCGAACGCCGCGCCGGCACCGCTCAAGTCGGCAGCACCGAGCTCGCGCAGCAGGATGTTGAGCGTGAATTGGATCAACACTGTCAGCGGTATTGCGACCAGCAGCGTGGGAGCCATTGAGACTCGGGCCACGAACCACGCCTGGTCCCGGAACTCGCCCCACTGAAACGGCCGGCGGAAGATGTACCTTACGGCATCGAACGACATCAAAAACAAGCCTCCGACGGCCTGCATCGGCGCGGACATATCTCGCCCTAAGATGCCCGAAGACCAGCGTTCCGACCGGTTACTCACCATTGGCGCCAGGTCCCCCCAGAATCGTCACCCCTGATACCGCAATCGGGCCACCGATGTTGTGAGCCAGCGCAATTCGTGCACCGTCGACCTGGTTGCAGGCTTCGCCGCGCAGTCGTTCGAAGAGCTCCGCACATTGTGCGACCCCCTTCGCTCGCGGCGGGTGGCCCTTCGAATTCAGGCCTGCGCTCGGGTTAACCAGCAACGAACCGCCGATGCCGGTGACTTCCGCCTCTACGAGTTGGTGGGCGCCGAATCGGTCGGCGAAACCAAGGTCCTCACAGCTGATCAAATCGATTCCGGTGAAGAAGTCGTGGACGTCTGCGACATGCGCGTCGGCCGACGTCAGCCCGGTCATGGCGAACGCCTGATTGGCGGCGCGGAGGTCGCCGGGAATGTTGTCATATCGTGCTTGTGCTGGTGCATGACGAGTCGAGTCCTAGCCCGACGCCGCGGATCCAGACCGGCCGGTCGGTGAAGCGATCGACGAAGTCTTTGGGGTGAGCACCACTGCGGCTGCACCGTCGCCCTGCGGCGCCCAGTCGCAAGGCCGAACCGGATCGCCATTATCGGCGCGTTGAAAGCCTGATCCATAGTGATCTCGCCTCCGTCGGTCCCGACAGTATGACTCATGCCGCGTCTTTTCGGGTCGAATGCGTAACCGTAATCCGGGACTCCAGAGCGCACATCCATTCGTCTGGACCAAGACCCCCGAGTAAATCCTCGTCAAAGCCCACCGCCCAACAACTTCAAACACGGCGCCAACCGCGTTCGTTGGAGACCGACGCGGTCTTCTGGGGATCCTTGAGGTACTCGAAGTCGGGTCCACCTTCGAAGTAGATCTCACCCGACTCGCCGGCAGGGAGCTCGCTGCCATCACCCCCGACGATGTGGACCGCGTGGCGGCCGAGGCCGCTGGCGGCGGAGCGATCCGGAAGTCGAGATGAATGGATTCAGCGGCACCCGCCGCGTCTACCCCGTCGAGGTGGCGGGCCACAGGCGGAGACGCGCCTCATCACTTTCAAGTGTCGGCTTCTGCTCCGGAAGCGGTCAGGGGAAACGAATCGTGTTTCCCGACTCCAGCCGCTCCACGCGGCCGTGGCATTCGATTTCGATCGGCGGCACGTCGCGTGGGTCCGCGCTGACCTCCGCGCCCTTCCCACTCACCCTCAGGTACAGGCGGTGGCCGCGGTAGTGCATCGGGAAGCCCAGCGCTGGAGCGCTTCCGGGCCAGTGCGGGGACAAGATGATGCGATCTTGACGGGTTTCCAGGCCGGTGAAGCACCGCTGGACGAGGTCGACGCTGCCGGCCATCGCCGCGAGGTGGATGCCTTCGGAGGTGGTGCCGCCCTGGATGTCGGCGATGTCCGAGTTGAGCACCTGCTGGAAAAACTCGATCGCGTGCTCGCGGTTGGCCCGGGCCAGCACCCAAGTATGCACGACAGCACTTAGCGTCGATCCGTGTGAGGTTCGGTCGATGTAGTAATCGACCATCTTCGGGATCTGTCTGTGGCTGAAGTGGTAGTCGAGCCGGTCGAGCAGCTCGCGCAGTTCATCGGATGACAGTAAGTAGAGCAGCATCAGCGCGTCGGCCTGTTTGGAGGCCTTGTAACGGTTGACGTCGTCCTCCTCGGCCTCGAGGATGCGGTCGAGGCGCTGGATGTTGCCGTACCGCTCGCGGTAGGCGTCCCAATCCAGTTCGGCCAGTTGCTCATAGCCTTCGAACTGGCTGATCACACCGTCGTGGAACGGAACGAACATCCGCCGGCTGACGTGCTCCCACTGGGAGAGTTCCTTGTCCGTCAGGTCGAGCTTCTCACGCAGGTCCAGCCGATTCGGCAGCGGCATCAACCTGAGCGCGTCCATGGCACGCAGGATCACCCAGACCGCCATCACGTTGGTGTATGCATTGTTGTCCACGCCCTCGTACGGCCGATCCGGGTAGCCGCAGTGGAATTCGTCGGGCCCGATGACACCGTTGATGCTGTAGCGATCCCGTTCGGGGTCGTATGTCGTTCTGCTGACCCAGAATCGCGCGATTTCCGCGAGCATCTCGGCCCCGTAGTCGATCAAGTACGCCAAATCGCCGGTGACCTGGTAGAACTTCCACGCGTTGTACGCGACGGCGATGCCGATGTGATGGGCAAGATGGCTGGGATCGGTCCGCCACCGCCCGGATCGCGGATTCAGGTGCAGCTCTGGGCTTTCCTCGCGGCCGTCGGTGCCGGACTGCCATGGGTACATCGCGCCGCGATACCCGGCCAGCTTTGCGGCTCGGCGGGCCTCCAGAAGCCGCCGGTAACGGTACCGAAGCAGCGACCGGGTGACCGTCGGAAGCCGCAGGTTGAGCACCGGGAAGATGAACAGCTCGTCCCAGAAGACGTGGCCGCGATACGCCTCACCGTGCAACCCCCGGGCCGGCACCCCGACATCGAGATCCTCGGAGTTGTAGGACACCGTCTGCAACAGGTGCAGCAAATGCAGCCGCAGGATGCGCATCTCGTGGGCTTGGCTATCGGCATCGATGGCCAGCCGCTGCCACAGATGGGCCCAGCTGAGCATGTGCGCGTGACGCATCTCTTCGAATCGCCCCTGGCGCGCGAGCCGGCGCTCGGCCCCCTCGGCAGCTTTGGACGTGGCGACATCACGGCCGGTGACCAGTGTTGATGACCTTCTCGACGCTCAGCGACCGACCCGCGTCGAGCTCGGTGAAAATGTCGTGACCGATCTCGAACTCGTTGTCCACCAGTCGATACGTTGCCGGTGCAGGTGTGTCGCCGTGCCACAGACTGGTCCGCGCGGCCAGTGCGACCGGAATCTGCGACTGCGTCGTCTCAACGGTCATGATCACCGAATTCTCGGACAACGCACGCTTTTCCAGTCCCTGCAGGTGATTGCTGGCCAAGTCGCGGTAGCGCTCCACCAAGCTGTTGCGAACGTTGCCGTCGAGCGTCGAACGGATCTCGATCGGTCCCGACCAGTCCTCAGCGACGATCGTCGTCTCGAGGGCGGCCACGTGGGCCTGGTTCATCGCCACAAACCGGTGCTGCGTCACCGACGTCGTACGGCCGGCATCGTCACGGAAGCGCAACTCGCGGGTCAGCACCGCGCCGCGAAGATCGAAAGTCTGGCGATAAGACAACAACGTGACCTCGTCGACGTCGAACCAGTCGCCGCCGTCGATGCGGAATGTCAGCGGAAGCCAGTTGGGCAGGTTCACCAGACTCTCGTGCTGCGTCCGGGTGCCGCCGACAAGGTCATCGAGACGGTTGTACACGCCCGCGGCATAGGTGCCGGGATAGTGGACCTGGCCCGCCTTCGATTCCGGTGCGGCGCCCCGAGTGGCGAAGTAGCCGTTGCCGACCGTGCACAATGCCTCGCGCAGTTTCTCGTTGTGCGGGTCATAGCCCTCGAACGTGAACGTCCATGTGCCGTCGTAGCTTTGCTTCTCGGATGCCAGCCAGTTCCCGCCGCGGCGGAGGAAGGCGGTTACTGCCCGGGGGCCTCGCAGGGTGAACTGAGCGGCCGTGGGGTGCCCGCCGTCCTCGTCGTGCCGCACGACGATCCCCATACCGGTGTATCGGATCGCATCGAAGGCGTCTTCGTCGGTGAGGTCGTCGCCGATGTAGATGGGCACCACACGACCCGATTGAGGGATGCGATCGCTGATCCAATGCAGCGCGTCGCCCTTGTCCCAGTCGACGTTCGGCCGCAACTCGACGACCTTGCGGCCGTTGGTCACTCGAAGCCCATGCTGTCGTCCACGTCGGTGTGCGGCCGCCACCACCTCGGCAACGTGCTCGGCTGCGACGTTGCGGTAGTGGATGGCGATCGCAAACCGCTTGTGCTCCATGCGCGCTCCGGGGATCGGCTCGAGGTCGTTGCGCAGTTCCGCAGCTGCGGTCTCCAAGGCGGGTATCGCGGCGGCTGCCGCATCGTTCTGGTGGTACGTGCCGTCGGGTCCGATGAGCTCAAAGCCGTGGCTGCCGGCATACCAGATCCCAGGTAGGCCGACCCGGTCGCGGATGTCCGCCAGATCCCGGCCGCTCACTATCGCCACCGGGCACAGCGTCGCCAAGTGCTCCAAAACTTCGGCCGCGCCGTCGACAAGCGTGGCCGCGTCGGGGTCCGAGACGATCTCCGAAAGCGTCCCGTCGTAGTCGAGACAGACGAACGGCTCCCGGCCGGCGACAACGCCTACCAGCTGGCCGTAGGAGTTGAGGGCGTCCGGAAGCTGTGCCAAGTGTTTGTCGCCCTTGCGGATCTCGACGCGGGAAAGATCATCGACCACGACGTCGGCACCGCATGCCAGCAGCTCATCGGCACGACCGGTGCGGTCCACAGCGATGACGACCGCGAAGCCGCCTTCGTGGCTCGCCTCCACCCCGGCCTCGGCGTCCACGACGAGGACGGACCGGTTCGGATTCGCGGCGAGTCTGCGCGTTATTTCGAAGAAGACGGCGGGTTCGGGCTTGCCTGCAAGCCCGAACCCCCCGGCGATCAGACCGTCGACATGAACGGCGAACAGATTCTCGATGTCCGCGGCGCGCAGCACACGCTGACAGTCGTGACTCGGCGAGTAGATGCCCGTCGCAATTCCGGCCTCTTGGAGTGCCCGCAGCAGATCGACCGTCGACTCCAACGCGGGCACCGCCTGGTCCAGCAGGTCGAGGAATAGGTTCTGCATGCGGTTGACAAGGCCGCATACCGTCTCCTCGAAGGTGTCCTCCTGCTCGCCGCGAGGCAACGAGACGCGCCGCGAGGCGAGGAAGTCGGCGACTCCGTCGAGGCGCGGCTTGTTATGGACGTGCCTGCGGTAGTCGTCATCGGCGAATGGAGAGTGGTCCTCGTTCTCGTTCGCCGGCCTTCGGGCCAGATAGTCGTCGAACGTTGTCTTCCAGGCCGCGGCATGGATGGCCGCGGTGTCGGCGACTAAACCGTCGAGGTGGAAGATCACCGCGTCGTGGTAGCGCGGGTCAATCGTCACGGGCTTCATACCCACGTTCCTCACTCAAACGGATTGACGAACCGCACCTGCTCTCGCATTCTGCTCGCAGTTTCACCGCGCGCGCACCCGAATGCCGCAATGAGGGTCCTTTGGCCGCCCGGGAAGTGACGAACGGCCCGATGTACAGCTACCTGCCAGGGGGCTAACGTCATCGATACGGTGGCCATGGCCGCCGCCGACAGTCCAGCGGGAGGCGCGAGATGGCAAGCAAGCCAAGACATGGCGGCGGGGTGCATCGCGGTCCGGCTGGTCGACTCGCCGAACTGCACGACGGACACGGCAGGGGAAACCATGAACGACAAGGCAATTGATGATCAGGAGCTCGCGAAGTGGGATCCGGAGTTCACCAAGCTGCTAGGTAGTGTGGTCGCGCCCCTTGTCAAGCGATGGTTCCGGGCAGAGGTGAGGGGGGTGGAGAACGTTCCGCCCGTCGGCGGCGCTTTGATGGTTTCGAATCACTCCGGCGGCGTGCTGACACCTGATGTACTCGTCTTGGGCCCGGCCTTCTACGACAAGTTCGGATACGACCGCCCCCTCTACACACTGGCCCACTACTTCATATTCTTCACCCCGTTCCGCGCATACTTGGGCCGCCTCGGCGTTGTCCACGCCAGCCGGGAAAAGGCCGCGGAGGCATTGCACTCGGGCGCGGTCGTGCTGGCGTTTCCCGGCGGGGACTACGACGCGTTCCGGCCGACGCTGACCCAAAACGTCATCGACTTCGACGGGCGCACTGGATATGTCAGAACCGCGATCGAAGCCGGCGTGCCCATCGTGCCTGCGGTGTCGATCGGAGGCCAGGAGACCCAGCTATTCGTGACCCGTGGCATCTGGCTGGCCAAGCGGTTGGGTCTGCCCCGACTGCGGGCGGAGATCATGCCGCTCACGATCGGTTTCCCGTTCGGCATGAGTGTGTTCTTCCCGGCCAATTTTCCGTTGCCAACCAAGATCATTTATCAGGTGCTGGAGCCGATCGACATCGTCGCCCAGTTCGGCGAGGATCCCGACGTCGACGAAGTTGACGCCCACGTCCGCTCGGTGATGCAGACCGCCCTCGACCGGCTGGGCCGCCAGCGGCGGTTCCCGGTGCTGGGCTGATCGAGCGATTCCCAGCATCGCTGAAGCCGGCGGCTCGGGTGATGACCTAGCCGAGGGACTGGGACGGCGCGAGCGGTGGCCTGGCTGAGGCGAAGGATCCGCAGATCGCCGATCGGTGTGCCGCGCCCACGGTTGCACACCATCGCCAGGGCCAGATCGTGCTCGGGATCGGCAAAAGCGCCGGAGCTCCCGAACCCGAAATGGCCATGGCCGCGGGGGAACTGTTTGTGAAGAATCGGCAGCCGATGGTAGCCAAGCCGCCACTGCATGGTCATCACGATGACCCGGTCGCGTTGGTCGTTCTGGATCTCGGAGGCCTTGCGCACCGTCTCCTCGGAAAGGATGCGCACACCGCCCAGCTGGCCGCCGCCGACCGGTGAAGTCGCCGCGGCGTGCGCGGCGTACGGCGTCGATCATCGAGGCGGTCATGAACAGGTGGGGCACCTCGGTGGTACGCCAGCCGAACCAGAAAGCCAGGAACGTGGCGTAGCCCTTGCGTCCGAGTGGCCGAAATGCGTTGAGCGCATGAACCAACTCGACTGCCGCACGCACGAGCGGGCGGGGGTGCCGCAGCCTCACCTTATTTCCCATCGCCCCGGTACTGCTTGCAGCTTGTTACGGACGTCTTTGCGGGTATTGCAGCGCCACAACTCGCAAAGGGCCGACGTGGCCCACCGGCGGCGAGTTCCCCCGCCGGAGTCAGGCATTCCCCTTGATCCACGCCATCGTGAAGCGGAGCGTCTCGGCGATATGCTCGGGCACCTTGCTGCCGATGTGGCTCTCGATCTTGCCGCCGATAAAAAGGACTCTGACCTCCACCGTCGTGGTGTACTCCAACGTTGAACCGTCTCGAGCCGGCGTTAGCAAAGCCTCGGTGAGCACCGATAGCGGCACGCCCGGCGCCGTAGTGCTCATCTGGCCGCGAACCGGGCCACCTTCAACCGGAGTCCACTTCTCGTGGCGCACCATTTTCACATCGCCGCGGTGCAACTGGGTGACCATCTTGGGCAGCCGATCACCAAAAACGCTAAGCGTGGTGGCTACGGTCACGGTGCCGTCGCCGTCGACGATCAGCGAATCCAGGATGTCAGTGCCGGCGTCGTACTGGCCCAGCCGCGCCAGCCAATAATCCTCATCGCTGAACGCCGAATGAAATTGTTCGCATCTGAACGGGGATTCGGCTGACCAGCTGACTGTACGCGGCATAGCTGTCACGCTACCGCCTCGGCTGGCGCTCGAATCCCGCTTTGCTCAGGGTGCCCCGGGTGAGACTCCGTGGGCGCACCGAGCGCGCCTGAACCGGCGGGGTTCGGTCGACGCAGTCAGCCCAGTATAGGGAAGCGGCGCTTGGCGGCCAGTTCGTCGAGCGTCTCTTGCATCACTTGACGCACATACTTGTCGACGCCATCGACGTCGGGATGATCATTGAACTCTCCGGCGATGTCGATAGGCGGGAGCAACTGGGTCACGATCTTGGTCGGCAACGGCATGTTAACCGTTACCACGAAGTTGAGCCCGAACGGGAAACCGAAGGTGATCGGCATAACGTCGGTTCGGGTCACTTTGTGCCACAGCTTGTTCAACCGAAGTGCGTGCAGCAGCCGGGTGCCGCGAGACAGGTAAATCTCGTTCTCCTGACCGCCGATGGACACCACCGGCAAGATTGGAACTCCAGCCGCGATGGCCGTGCGGGCGTATCCGGTGTGGCCGCCGAAGTCGATGATGTTCTCAGACCGGCTCGGCCGGTAGACGTCGTAGTCACCGCCTGGGAAGACGAGGACTAAGTGGCCGGCCGCCAGCGCCTTCTCGGCGTTGCCGGGGGTGGCGTGGATGACGCCGAGGCGCAGCAACAGGTCACCTTGCGGGCCGTGGAATATGGCGTCGTGGGCTAAGGAGTAGATCGGCCGGTCGTAACCGAACTTGTCGTAGAAGTCGACAACGAACACCTGCCAATCCATCGCGAATTCGCCGCCGGAGTGGTTCGACACGAGGAGACATCCCCCGGGCGGAATGTTCTCGAGGCCATGAACCTCTGAGCGGTAATACCGCTTAACGATCGGCCGGAGCAGACCAACCGCGATCTTGATCACGCCAGGGTCCCATTTTATGATTTCCACACCGTCGAGGTCTGTCTCGCTCACGGCTACCCCTGTTCGCGGGCTGCGTCGCCTTGCCTGATGGTACCGGGGCCAGGATCAGTGAATGTGACTGGTGTGACGCGTGGGCTTATACACCACCTGTTAGCCGGACATCGTGATTGAGCACCGGCGTGTCTTAGCCGAGATGTGTCGGCGGTCCCTGGGAGAATGGACACGTGAGTGGGTTCGTTGAGTTTGTGACGACACCGGAGTTTTTGACCGGCTCGTTCGTGTCCGGTCTACTCGGCGCTGGCATGGGATACCTGTCGACCCGCAACAGCGACAAGCGGAAGATGGCGCACGAGGATTTGAGGTCGAATCGGCAGATCATTCGCGAGACGGCTACGGCTTTCAGTGAGGTCTGCTCGGCGGTCATCGAGAAGGCCATCGACTCCAAGAACGTCTTCAATAGTGTTCTGGACGCCGCGCAGAACATGCAGGGCGAGCTTGACAAGAAAGCTCTGGAAAAGGTCCAGTACGCCGTTGACCTGATGGACGAGGCGAAGCGGGTCACGACCGCTTTCAACAACCTTCGTGTCGTTGCGCCGGTTCCGGTGCTCCAGAAGGCGAGCGCGCTTAACGCGGCGGTACTCGCGCTCACCCAGGCGACGACCGTGCCTCTGGCCAAGCCGCCGTTGATGGCGGAAGCGGCTAAGGCCTTCGAGGACTTCACAAATGCTGTTCGCGCTGAGCTGGGACTTGATGCCTACACAGCCGAGGACGCCAACCGCGCGCGCACCACGTACATGGAAGCCCTCACCGAGCAGATGAACGACTACATCAAGGAAACGCGCGAGGAATTCCGGCGCAACGGCTTCCTTGAGCCAGGGGCGGTATCAACCACCCCGATAAAGGCGGGCGATTTGACTGAGGGCCACGTCGGCAAGTTGGTCGGTTGCCATGATCCGCAGACGGGATTCAATTACGGCGCGAAGATCGTGAACGTCATCCGCCAGGAAGACGGGCCCAACCCTGGAGTCTTGTTACGGCTGCGCCACCCGCCTATGCCGAGCGGGAAACCAGCGCATGAAGATCGCTCTCGACTCAGATTCGACCACGAGCTACAACTTGTCGAAGTGATGGGCTCGGAAGAGTAGCGCGCAGGGCTACTTGCCCTTGGTCGCCTTGCCGCGCCTGGCGGCGGCGCGACCGACCTTGGTCTGCTTGTTCTTGGTCCGCGCGTGGCGTGCGAAGTTGGCGCGGGCGGCGGATTGCTTCTTGGTCGTCATCGCGTGTTCGTCTCGGAGGGGTGTGCCGTAGACCGGCCTCGTTTGGCCGTAGCCACATGCGTCCGGTCGTCGCGGGGAAGGCCAACCGGCGCCACTTGGTCGCCGGGTAGCTGTGTGCCTCGCAACGCTTCCGGGCGCACCTGTCGCGGTATCAGCAGTCGCCCCCATAGGTGCACGCGCGGGCACTGGATAGGGACTCATAATCCGTTGGTCGCGGGTTCGACGTCTACGCGGGGTGGCGGAGTTCGTGCTCGACTGCACGGCGAATCCAAGACGAGACGGAGCGGTCGTCTGCCGCGGCCGCAGCGCGTACCTGCTCTAGGAGCTCGGGTGGGAAGCGAACGGGCACGGTGGCGGTCAGCCGGCGGCGCCCTGGTCCCTGGGGTTCCTGGTTTTCCGGGCGAGCGTAGAACTCGTATTCCTCGTCGGGGGTCATGGGGTGGTTCATCTGTCTCTCCGGTATTGGTCAGCGAGGTGTTTGGAGGCTTCGTAGCAGCCGATGGGGCGGCATCGTTTGGGGTTGCCGTCGCGGGCAGGGGCTAGGGGCACCATCAGGACTGTGCCGTCGACTTCGGCGACCATCAGCCAGTGGGCGGGTGGTTTGCGGGGTAGAACATCGGGTCGGAAGCCCAGACTTCGCGGATGTCCTCGATGCCCAGGCGTGGGTGCTTGAACAGGTGGGCGGCTTGAGCGTCGATCTCGAACGGATCCTCTTCGTCGAGCAGATCCAGATCGAACAATTCGTCCGCCACATGCCCAACTGTAATACAAACGGATACAAACATCCTCCTGGTTGGGGACTTTGCCTGGCTGTCGCGGAGTTAGCTTTTGACGACAGTTGTGACGACAACCGTGACGACAGTCGCTCCCTCAACCACCACCGCTACAGCACCAAAATGCACCTATCGTGCCTGGTCAGGGCGCCTGCCCGCTCCTGGCAGTGTGGGGGTCAGGGGTTCGAGTCCCCTTAGCTCCACCAGTGGATAATCCATCGTGACCGTGCCTTATTCTTGGTTCCGGCGTTAGCTGTCCGCGTCGTCTGGGTCGATTTTTGACGACAACGAGCGGTTCGGATGTCGCCACATTCAGGTATGGGGACATGGTCCGGCTTCCTGGCGGGATCACTTCCTGGATATTGATGTATCGCCCGCGGTTGCCGGGACGGGCGAATCCAGTCTGTCGAAAACGGTGAGTATAGCCTGTCGAAAACGGCGAGTATGAGTTGTCGGAAAAGTAGACTGGTGTCATGTTCGACTATCGCGCACGCGTCATCGACGCCGAGCTGTCCGAGCGGCTGACCTCGATCGGTGCTGTCCTCATCGATGGGCCGAAGGGCTGCGGGAAGACGGAAACCGCCCTCCAGCAGGCGAAGAGTTCAGTCCGCTTCGACACCGACCCGAACGCGCGGGCGCTCCTGGGACTCAATCCGGACGAGCTGTTCGACCAACAGACGCCGATCCTTTTCGATGAATGGCAGCGCGCGCCGGAGATATGGGACCAGGTACGGCGGCATGTCGATGATCTGCGCCGTCGTGGCCTGTACATCCTGACCGGATCGGCGACTCCGAGATATGAGCGCGAATTGCACTCCGGCGCGGGTCGAATCGGCACGCTCAGGATGCGGCCGATGAGCCTATTCGAATCCGGCTATTCGACGGGTGAGGTTTCGCTGGCCGCTCTGCTGGGCGGCGAAGACCAGAAGGCGAAGCGAACCGCGATGACGGTCCCGGGCCTCATGGAGCGGATCGTCATCGGCGGCTGGCCGGTGTTGCTCGATCAGTCCGAGCGCAATGCCCGGGGGTGGCTTGCCGATTACCTTGCCCAGATCGTCGACATCGACATTCCTGAGCTCGGCACCGGCAAGCGCACTCCGGACCGACTACGCCGTGCGCTCGCATCGCTCGGACGATCCGTCGGGACAGCGATCAAAGTCACCGCACTAGGCGCAGACATCGCGGGTGACGATCACCGGGCTCCGGCAAAGGAGACGGTGAACTCCTACCTCGACGCGCTTGACCGTCTCAAGCTGACCGAGAACTCGCCGGCGTGGAAGCCGCACATGCGTTCGCGCACCGAACTACGCGAGGCGCCGGTCCGTTACTTCGTCGACCCGTCGCTGGGCACCGCCGCGCTCAAGGTTGGATCGCGGGATCTGCTCGCCGACCTCGAGGCCGCCGGGTTCCACTTCGAGGCGATGGCAGTCCGCGACGTTCGCATCTATGCGCAACCGCTCAGAGGCGTGGTGTACTCCTGGCGCGAGTCTCACGGTCGTAAGGAAGTCGACGCGATCGTCGACACACCGGACGGTTGGGCCGCATTCGAGGTGAAGCTGACGGGCGATCAAGACGTCATCGACAGGGCGGCGAAGGGCCTCCTAGACTTCGCGGCCGACGTGGATGCCTCGAAGCATGGCAGCCCGTCCGCTCTCGTTGTCGTGACTGCAACCGGCGGTGGTGGAAAACGAACCGATGGGGTTCATGTCGTGCCGATCTCGGCACTAGGGCCGTAGCCGTCAACGCGTGGCCCACCGCAGCGGAATCCTGGCGGGCTCTGCGGGATTGACGACATTGTTGACGACAACCGTGACGACAATCGGCCACGCAACTACGTCGCCTACACCGCAAAACCGCAGTTAAAGCGCCAGGCAACGGCATCTGCACGCTCCTGGCAGTGTGGGGGTCAGGGGTTCGAGTCCCCTTAGCTCCACCGACATGGAACCCGCTCGGACCTTCGTCTGAGCGGGTTTCGTCGTTTGCTGACCGGGCCCGTTCAGGGCCGTTTGTCCTAATTCTGTCTACTGATCTGTGCCTAGGAAACGAGATCGGTCACACCGACGTGTGCGCTGCGCTCGGCCTGACCGATGACGGCGGACCGGGCAGCGTTGCGCTGGCGATGATCCGGTCAGGCTCGGCGCCGGGCACGTTCACCGTGACACGTGCTGCGCTGTAGGCACGGCATTTCAACTCGCACGAGGAATGTGGAAGGCCATCGCAGCTCAATCTAGAACGAGACGTGCGAGCGCCCGCCCCCACTCATTGACCCGCGGGCGTCCAACCGACAGGCAGTCGCTTGATGCCGTGGATGAACGCCGAGCGCAGGATGGCCGGTTCCTCGACGGCGACGATATCGGGGATGCGGTTGTGCAACTCCTCGAACAGCACCCGGATCTCCCGCCGGGCCAGGTTGGCGCCCAGACAGAAGTGGGCTCCACCTCCGCCGTATCCAAAGTGCGGGTTGGGATTTCGGGTGACGTCGAACAACCACGGGTTGTCGAACTTGGTTTCGTCGCGGTTGGCCGAGTTGTACCACATCGAAACCTTGTCGCCGGCCTTCATCGCCACACCGCCGAGTTCGACGTCCTCGTTGAGATTGCGTCGCATAAAGATCACCGGAGTGGCCCAGCGCACGATCTCCTCGACCGCGGTAGCGGCGACGCCGTCGAAATCGGCCCACCATTTGTCCCGCGCATCGGGGTAACGGCTCAACGCCACCATGCCGTGACTGATGGCGTTGCGGGTGGTCTCGTTGCCCGCACCGGACAACAGGATGAAGAACGAGGCGATCTCCGCAGACGACAGCCGCTCACCGTCGACCTCTGCCCGCACCAGGTTCGAGGTCAGATCGTCGGCGGGTTCGGCACGGCGGGACTCGGCCAACTGGGCGCCGTACGCGGCGAGGTCGAGTACCGCCTGAATCGCCTCGTCGTGGCCGGTGGTCACCTCCTCGTCACCGGCTCCCAAGATGACCGACGTCCAGTGGAAGACCTTGTGCTCGTCCGCTTCGGGGATGCCCATCATGTCGCAGATGATCTGCAGCGGAAGCGGACCCGAGAGGGACTCGACGAAGTCCGCCTCCCCGTCGGGGTGGTTGGCCAGCATGTCGCTCACCAGTTGCTGCGCCCGGGTACGTACGCTTTCCTCGATGCGGGCCACCATCTTGGGGGTGAACGCGCGGTTGACGATCGATCGCAGCCGCTGGTGGCGCGGGTCGTCGAGGTTGATCATCGATCCGCTGAACTCCGCGATCGCCGGGTCGATCTCGATCAACGTCACGCTGGTCGGGATCGAACTGAACACTTCCGGGTGTCGGCTCGCATGGTGCACATGGTCGAACGACGTCAGTGCCCAATGCCCGGGGCCCGATTCGAATCCGGGTATGCGGGGAGCCTCGAAGAACGTTATCGGCGCTTCGCGGCGCAGCGTGACGAACGCCCCGTCGCGGCGGTCGTCGTCCCAACTCCAGAACTCGAGTGAGCCCAGGTCGATATCGCTCAACGGCACCTCCGGTGGAGGTGTGCCGTTTTCGCGGTGCGTGATACCCGAGTCAATCGTTGTCATGGTGACCTCCCGGTCCGACCCTGAGTGTGACACCCTGTCACGTCGGTGGTCCAGAGAACTCGCTGTGGCGCATTTTCCCGAGGCTGTCGGCGGCCAACGCTGGCCTGCGGCCCCCGCAGGAATCGAAACCAACGACGATGCGGTAATCGGAGCGATGGTTGCGAACGCCTGTTCGCGTGTTCTAGCGGTGTCCTAAGACACTCGATTACGCGCAAACACGCACCGGACGTTTGAGTACGAAAGCAGCCATGTGACGTGCACGAATCGACACGCGCTGGACGCAAAAGCACCAGTCAGCACACCCGGTTTCACCCTGGCAGTGTGGGGGTCAGGGGTATCGATTCCCGGCAGCTCCACCCAAAGTGGCTCGCTAGGGCCATAAGCCCTGGCGAAGTCTCTTTTCCCATCAACCACACCTGGCCGTCGCAGGCCGCCTTCGCCTGGGGCGAGGTTGTCATCTACTACATTGACCACCTCCCACAGGTGGAGGAGTTCAGCGAGCACACCTGAGGACTTTGGATGAGCGCGATCAGCTACGCGGAGATCGGCAGACATGACGTAAAGGGCCGAGCGGAGATGGCCGGCGTTCAGCGCCTGATCGAGACCCTTCCTCATGGCATCGGGTCGTGATGCCCAGGACGCATGAACTAAACATGCGCCTGCGCAGGGGCCTGGCGGGCCGGTCGCGAACGCATGGCTACTGCGGTTGCACGCACTCCCGGAATCGATTTCGACGCCGGCGGACGTGAGCCTGAGCTTCAGCGTGCCACTGCCGATGAGTAAGCGGAGCGAAAAGGGCTGACAGTCCGTCGATTAGTTTTGCGATGAGTGCGCCAGCGCCAAGTCGCTGAGTGGTCGTCCTGACGCACTCGCAACCCTCGCCTAGATCGTGCTGTGGTAGGTCAACCGCCGTATTAGCGGGGCGGTAGTTGAGTAACGGTGACGGTGCTCGTGCTGTTGCTGGCGCCGCCGCTGGTGGTAGGTGACGTCAACGAGGGCGTCTGCGTGGTAGTGGAGGGCGGAACTGTGGTGACGGCGGTCGTGGTGACGGTCGACGTGGAAATCGACGTCGAGACAGTCGTGCTCGTGGCGCTCGCTGGACTGAGTACGCCGCAGGCGATGCGCTTGTCGGAGTCGGCGGAGCTTTGGCTGCCCAGGTCGCCGCCTTGGTGCAGCACGATCGATGAGCCCTGGGAACCTTTGAGCTGGGCCTCGGTGAAGGCGTCGCTGGTGGCGACGAGTTTTCCGGAGCCGTCCGAACGCACGAGCAGGGGCGGCAGATCCCCGCTGGCCGGCTGGCCGGTATGCCCGGGCGCTTGGAAATGGTCGCCTGCCGACGCGAAGTCACCAGATTGACCACCGCCGGGGGCGACGGAGTTGGCCTCGCACGTGCCGACCGCGTGAATGTGCAAGCCGTGGAAGCCAGGCGAGAGTACCCCGGCGGTAACGGTCTCGACGGTCACGGTGGCGTACCCGTTGGTGAAGTCGATGGTGGCATCGGCGACGTGTTTGCCGTCGGCGGTATTCAGCTGTGTGGTCAGCTTTCCAGCGCTGGACCCCGGCGAGGTTGTCGACGTCGACGAGTTGTTGGAAGCGGGGTTCGAACAGCCGCTCATTGCGGCGACAGGCATCACGAGCAAAGCAGCGGCAGCAGCGACGTGCTTCATCATGAACGGGGCGTACCCTCGTGACGCTCGTCACAAACTGGGAATTCGGGACCGCGTGTTGCACACCCGGCGGAAGTGTTGAGGCCTTAACCAAGCACGTAAACGTGCCGGGCTGGACGGGCGCTGCGCACAGATCGATCGCGGCCCATCATTAGGGGTCGGCGCAACGATGTAAGTCAGGATCAAGGCTACTGGGCGATAAGCACTTTCCGTTAATCCCCTTTCTGGCATTGACGGCGTCAAGACCCGAGGAGAAACCGCGGGTAACCAGCGTGACTGAATCGGAACGAGACGGAGTGAATCTGCAGGTAAACAGGCATTTTGCCTGGTCAAGTCAGGGGTTCGAGTCCCCTTAGCTCCACTCCGTTTGACGAGGCATTTTGCAGCGGCTCGATCGGAGCCATCGAGTAATAAGTGGTACGGGTGGCGCGCGATCCACGTTTCCACACAGGGATCGGCAGCGGCCCGAAGCCATCCGTCACCGCCAGCGGGATCTAGGTGCGGGTTCCGACGCCCCAACCGCTCAAAAGCCGCGCTTGGCGGCCCGCACCGCGGCGACGACGTCGTCATCCCCGCTGAAGTCGACGCGGACGGCGTTGCGGCCGAACGCGAAGAGCAACAGCTCTTGCGGTTCGCCGGTCACCGTGACCGGCGAACCGTTACCGACCGCCACCACCGTCTGACCGTTGGGGGTGCGCAGCGTCAGCCGAGCGGGCAGCGCTGCCATTGACTTCGACAACCCGACCCGGCTGATCAAGGGGATGCGCCGCATCACCGCCGCAGTGGTGCTCGCATCGAGTTCCCTTGGCTCCCAGCCAGTTTGCGCACGGCGGAGGTCCTCATGGTGGACGAACATCTCGTGGATACTTGCCAGCGGGTCAAGCATCTTGAACAGCGAAAGAACCGGCGGGCCGGACGCAAGCCGTTCGACCAGGTCCTCCCACTTCGTGGAGGCGGCCAGTTGGTTCTGTACGCGTGCGGTGTAGGACGCCAGCGGCCCGAACAAGAGGCCGGGCAACGCATCAGGGCGGCGTTCGCGCACCACGAGGTGCGCGGCAAGGTCGCGGGTCGTCCAGCCCTCGCACAGGGTGGGAGCATCCGGTCCCACCGCACGCAGGATCTCGACCAAGGCGGAACGTTCGCGTTGGGCTATCGACATCGCCCCACGATAGGCCGCGCGGTTTACTGGCACACCCGAGAATCGCGGAGCAGTTCCGTGGGGCACCGGAATGCAAAGGCCGATGCGGTGCCGATCCCGCGACAGGCCGGCCATGAGTGTGCCGAGTTGCCGCCTTGTTTAGACAGATTAATTTGTGGTTTGAGTTCGATTGGGCCAGAGGGGAATTCATTTGGCGGATGACCGTGCGCGCCGATCCAGACGATCACCTGATCCTGTAATCGATCACGACCTCAACAGCCCAGGTTCCCGGATGAGAATTGTTCACGCGGTGCGGGTGTCCTACGTCCCCCTCTCCCGCCACCTCGTCGCGCAGCCCCGGCGGCAGGGCGTGATCGGCGCGGTGTGCTACAGACGGTGGTGCGGTGGTGCCTCATCGCGCAGCCAGTCGTCGTTCGACGCCCGCCGCATCAGATCCTCGTCGCCGAACCTCTCCAAATCCTCGGGCGTGACGTGTACCCGCGGCGGTTTCGGCGCGGCCCGGGGTGGGGGTTCGGGGTCCATAGCGGTGATTGTCTCTCTTTTGGACGGAAAGTTCCGGCGGCGCCGCCGCAGAGCATCGGCGCGCCGGAAGCTGTTACCTATAGGGGATATCGCGCAGCTATCCCGCTGCTGGCGACGCTGAGCAAGAAGCGCTGAGCAAGAACAGCAGAACGGCGGTGTCATCGACGTGCGTTTGAGCCGCCGGTGTCGTTGGCTCCGCGCTCCAGGATGCGGGTGGCCATCGCATCCATGGCCCAGTGGGGTGATAGGCGAGCAATGATCCGAAGTATTTTCGCGTCATTGCCGACGGTGTGCGCCGTGAAATACGCCTGAGCCACGACCTCCGGCTCCTTTCCCGAACCCACGACCGCGGTCACTCAGATCCAGAAATTCGGCCGAAACAGGCTCGCGATGACGGTAATGACCACGAGCCCGAGAAGACCGCACCTTGTCGCAATGAAAAAGATTTCGACCGTTCGCGAGTCTACGGTTGCCTTGTCGCCGTGGACATGGGCGTCCACGGTGTCTCCCGACTGTCGCCAACTCTGGGTGTCATCGATGGTCACTGTCTTTTCGGTTCCGTCGGCTGCCCGCCACGTTCCGGTGCAGCGTTGGTAATGCTTGCCGGGTGGTCCTTCGACAATGCATGACTGAATCGTGACGGGAACGGCGGTGCCCGCCACCAACCGGGCCCAGGTGAAGGATCAGTCATTCTTGGAAAGCCCAGCGTGCAAGCCATTCCCAGCCAGGCCAAACGAGAGGCGGCCACTTCTGTGAGGGTCAGGGATCGGAAAGCTCAGCTCACCGAACCGCGAGTTGCAGGCGCTCGCGCCGTCTGACCAGGATGCTGGGTAACCATTCGCCGACGTCGGTGGCCTCGATCCAGGCGGTCCGTTCTAGCAGTGTGCGAAGCACGATTTGGGCTTCCAGGCGTGCCAGCGCGGCCCCCACACAAAAATGCACACCCTTGCCGAACGTTACGTGTCCTTTGGCGCCACTGCGGTTGAGGCGGAATTCGTTTGGTGCCTCGAAGTGCGCCGGGTCGCGGTTGGCGGCTCCCCACATGAGCAACAGATGGGAATTGGCGGGCACCGGGACGCCCCCCAGGGTGGTGTCGCGCCACACGTGTCGGTAGTGGCCGCGAAACGGTGACTCGTAGCGCAGTGTCTCTTCGATAAAGGCGCCCAACAGTTCGGGATTGTCCCGCACCTGTTTTTGGATGTCGGGTCGATCGGTGAGAATCCAGGCCGCGCTGCCCAGAAGTGACGCGGTCGATTCGCCGGCGGCGCTAAACAGCGTGAGCATCATTCCCAGTGCCGGCAATTGCTTCAGCTCGCCGGAGGCGTAGCGCGCGGCCAGGTCACCGATCAGTCCGTGTTCTGCAGTGGCGCTTGCTCTTTCGAAGTGCTCTAGCACATAGCTGGACAGTTCTAGTGCCGCCGCTCCGGCCGCCTCGAGCTGGTCGGATGTGACGACCCCGTCGAGCAATGTGGTGGTCGCGTAGCCGAGCCGAATGAGTTCGTCGACGTCGTCATGGGGCAGGCCGAGCAGCTCAGCGACGACCATCATGGGAAGCCGGTTGGCCATCGCGCTCATCCACTCGATCTGGCCGGCATGCAGATTCTCATCCCACAAACGGTTTGCGGTCCGGGCGGCGAACTCTTCGATCACCCGCACGCGCTTGGCCGATAGGTGGGGCAGCAGGATCTTTCGGTGCAGCGCGTGCACCGGGTCATCAGCGGTGGCCAGCGCATGTGCCGAGCTCCCCGGCTCTCCCATGTCGAACGGCGTGATGGCGCCGTCCTCGTGATACACCATCGTCGCGGTGAGATTGGACGAAAAATCATCGACTCGGTCGACGGCTTCGAGAACGGCTTCCCAGCTGCACACGGCGTAGAACACCGAATCGCCCACGCGGTGTACGGGCGCCTCGGCGCGCATCCGGTCGTAGAGCGGATAGGGATCCGCTAACGCCTCGGTGCCAAAGAACTGGATCGGGTCGTCCAACACTGCCATAGGTTCAGGCTGAGGCGGCTCACCGGCAACGTCAACGGAACGAGACAAAGTTGAGGGACGCCCGCCGCCACTTGCCACCGCAGGTCAGACCCTTCATCCAGTGCCACCAGTGCATTATCCTGAGAATAATGAGTTAGAAATTCTCAATCTGAGGAATCATTTCAATGGGATTGAGGCAAAGGAGCGGGTCGCATGTCGCGCGAGGACTGGCTGGTGGGACGGGATCGCCGCAGCGAAGCCTGCGAACGGATCTACGCCGCGGCCGCCGACCTGATTTCTCGCCGGGGGTATGACGGCTTCACCATCGAGGCGCTGGCCGCAAAAGTTCACTGCTCGCCCGCAACGATCTACCGGCATGCCGGCGGCAAGGCCGCCATTCGTGACGCCGTCATCGCCATGCAAGCCGCCCGCATTGTCGACACGACGCGCGCGGCCATCAAGGGCCTCACCGGCCCGGAGCGGGTGGTCACCGCCACCATCGTCGCCCTGCAACGCCTGCAATCAGATCCGCTGGCCCAGCTCATGCGGTCAACGCAGGCAACTCCCATTAACGAATGGATCACCGAATCACCGGCTGTCACCGACTTGGCCGGCGAAATGCTTGGCGATGACAACCCTGATCCCCTCGCGAAGCAATGGCTCATCCGCGTCTTCCTGGCCCTGTGGTGTTGGCCTCTCAAAGACCCAGCTGCGCAAACCGTTATGCTGCAACGCTTTCTCGGGCCGCCATACATCACCGCCAGCTAGCGATGGTGCTACGCGCCGAGTTGTTCACTGCTGCTGAAGTTCAGGCTCATGCGTGAAGCTGCCGGCTTTTGCTGTTTTGGCACGCTATGTTGCCAGTCGCGTTGGCAGCGGCCTCGCATGATGAGGACGTCGCCTCCGCGGGGTGTGAAAGCGGTGCTTCGTCCGCCTCCGTAAGGGCGGATCAGGAAGCGGCGCGGTGCTCCCAGGCTGAGCACTGGAATCGTCGCTGTCTCAGGAGTATTGGCCGGGCGGTCGGCGTGCCAGCTCGTGCTGTCTCGGTTGTCGCGATACCAGTTCAGCCAAATCCGGTCGTACCGCACTTCGCAGTAATCACTGAGTGCATCCGCTATGGAGACCAGGAACGCAGGTGCGATTGCGAGGTCGCTGTACTCATGGGTCAAACGAGGTTCATCAACGACTCGGTCATACATCCAGCGCCGCCGTTGTTCCCAACCATGCAAGTTGCTCAGTTGATGTATCAGTTCGTGATGGCCGCTCACCAGCCCGTGCACGTGGGTAATCCGCGAATGGTCATCCAACCGGTGTTCGGTCGCGGTGTCGAAGGCTTGGACGTTGATCGTCGGCGGTTCGAGTTGTTGCTCGTCGTCAAACAAGCTCGGCTCGTGAATCTGGAACATCTGCTCTCTCTGTCAATATAGCTTTGCCGTTTCTTGCCCCAACGCACTCATTGTGTTGATGAAGGGGATAGGTCCGTAACTGATGCGTCGGACGCCGATCTCAGCCAGGCGGTCGTTGGACGGCACCCCGCCCATGACCATCACGTTGACTGGGAGAGTGGTGCCCTCGCAGATTCGGGCGATGAGCGAATCCTCCTGCAGACCCGGAATGAAGAACCCGGATGCACCGGCGGCAGCATAGGCACGAGCCCTGTCTGAGGCGGCGTCGATCGTGGATTCCGGGTCATTGCCCTGGCCGAGAAACAGATCCGTGCGGGCGTTGATGAACAACGGAATCCCCTTCGTGTCGGCCACCTCTCGGATCGCGGCGATGCGGGCGGCCTGGCGATCGATGTCATACAATCCCGACCCCTTGACGACGCGGTCTTCGAAATTGATCCCGACAATTCCCAGATCCAGTAGGCGGGAGATGTTGTCGGCCAACTGGGCGTCGTCATCGGTGTATGCACCCTCGAAATCTACGGTGACGGGTAGGTCCACGGTGGCTGCGATGCGGGCAATAATCTGCTCGGCGAGGTCGAACGGGATTTCTTCACCATCTCCGTAGCCTTGGGCTGCAGCGACCGACCAACTGCCGGTTGCGATCGCCGACGCCCCGGCTTCGGCGATCGCTTTGGCGCTGCCGGCATCCCAGGCGTTGTAGAGGACGAGCGGTGTGTCGTGGGCATGAAGCTCGGCCAAGCGATTGGCTTTACTTGTTTGATCCATGAGAATTCCTCTCAGCCTTGACTATTGGACTCGAAGCTACGTCAAAAGCGTTGTCGCGCACTGTCAGAATCTTTAGGCCTGTCTGCGGATGACTCGTTGAAATTCCGACGGCGTTTGCTTATATGTCTGTTTGAACGCGGCGCTGAAGTGGCTGTGGCTGTTGAAGCCTAGATCGAGCGCAAGCTGCGTCAGGTTGTCGTAATCCGCGAGCACGGAGAGGGCTCGAGCAAGCCGCAATCGGAGGTGGTAGCGGTACAGCGGTAAACCCTCGACCCGGTGGAATACGTCAGTGAGATAGACCGGAGAGATTCCGATATCAGCGGCAACATCTTGGAGCGTCCAGCGGCGACTGAGATCGGAGAGCAAAATGAGCTTCGCGCGATCGGCAATCTTTTTGGGTCTTCCGTTGCGGTGCCGTGCGGTATGAGATGCTTTGTTGCCCAATGTGTGTCGGATGAGTTCCAACGTGAGGGTCTCGGCTGCAAGGTGAGCGATGGTGCCTCGTGTGAGGCGGTGGCGTAGTACGGCCGCGAGGACCTGCGACCGGGTGTCGATCCGTGATCCGGACCGATTGAACGATGGTTGGCCGCGCGGGTGGCGATAGTCGGCCGGTGTGAGCTCCAACAGAGTGGCCGCGTCGACTCCGATTGAAACGGTTGCATCACCGCCATCGACCGGGTGGCTGACCCGATACGGTTCGCCTTCGTTGATGAACACGACCTGATTTGCTTCGGCGACGCGGTCTGCTAGACCGACGCGGTGCACGTAGATCCCGCGATAAGGGAACACCAGATGTGTTCTGGCGGAGAATTCTTCAGCCGACGCTTCCCGCCACCGACCGGGGCAGACCACATCCCACGCGTCGACAGTGTCGGTGCTCAGCAGTAGTCGAGAGTCGAATTCGGCCACGATTACCAGATACGCCGACCATCGAAGTGCATCATGCCGCGGTCAACGGGGCGCAGCCCCCGAGTATTCCGGCCAGCGGCTTAACGAAGCTAAAGATTCTGACAGTGCTGCGGGTCATGCCGATCAGGTTCACCCCACCTTTACAGTGACCTGGTGACGACCAACGTGTCAGCCGATAGCGTCCCGATCCCGGCCCAGCTCAGCGACCTCACGGCGGGGTGGTTCAGCCAGGCGCTGGACTGCCAGGTCAGGGCGGTTGAGGTGATTGACGCGCACTCGGGCACCACCGGCCGGGCGCGGGTTCGGCTTACCACGGGGGGCGCGGTACCCGAGACATTATTCGTCAAGCTGCAGCCATTTAGTCAAGATCAGCGAGAGCTGATCCGGCAGGTCGGCCTGGGTGTCGCCGAGGCGCGTGTCTACGCGAACATCGGCAGCGAGCTACCCGTGCGGGTACCTCGTGTTTGGCACAGCGCGTATCAGCCCGATGACGGGGCGTTCGTGATGGTGCTGGAAGACCTGACCGCTTCCGGGTGCCGATTTCCCGCCACGGGGGACGCGGACATCCTGGAGGTGGCGCACTCCACTGTCGAGGAACTTGCGAAGCTGCACGCGGCTTACCAAGACCGCGAGCTGCCGTGGCTCCGCACGGCCGAAGGGATGCGGGCCAAGCCGAACGATCCTAAGGTCGCGGCACGCCGTTCGATGTTCATCAAGACTCGCGCTCGACAAGTTCGGTGCCGAAATGCCTGCTGTTTTCCGGCGTTTGGCCGAGCTGTACATCGAACGCAACTTCGACGTCGTGACTCTTTTCGGCCAGGGCCAGCACACGCTGATCCACGGGGACAGTCACATCGGCAATCTGTTCGTCGACGACGGGCGCACCGGTTTCTACGACTGGGCCGTAGCCAGTCGGGGACCGGGAATGCGAGACTTCGCCTACTTCATGTGCAACTCGGTACCCACCGATTTACGTCGCGCTCACCAGGATGACCTGCTCAGCCTGTATCGCCGCACGTTCGAGTTGCATGGTTGCACTGTGGATGACACCACCGCGCGCGAACAGTATCGCCTGTTTTCGGTGTACTCGTGGATCGCCGCCACCTCCACTGCGGCAATGGGATCGAAGTGGCAGCCCATCGAGATTGCGCGACCGGCCATGATCCGCGCCACCGAAGCGGTCGAGGATCTCGACGCTGTGGGGTTGCTCGAAGAACGGCTCGGCCTCAGCTGATACAAGCCGACGCGATCCCCGCGCTCGGCTCAACGACCCCTGGCGAGTCGGAAGCGCTGCATCATGAAGTCCAGGATCTCTGGTGTCAGCATCCCGCCGGCGTATTCGACCCAGCACCAGCTCCGAGCCGGCTTCCTGCCGATCGAGCTGTCGGTAAGCTGCCCAAAGTAGTGGATGTAGCTGCCGGCGGTGTCGAATTCGAATGTGTAGCAGTCGGATCCGATCGTGGCGTCCAGCCTGACCAGCTTTCCGTCGTCGTTAAACGTGGGGGCGGCGGCGATGTCGTCGCGGGCCGTGGTCACCCCGCCCTTGACGTGGTAACCCGGGCCGAATGCCAGCCCGTCGCGCCCCTGCCAGAAGCAGCCACCGCCCCATTCGCCGTCATCGTAGGTGTGCAGCCACGACACCCACATTCCTTGCAACCGGCGCACGATCGGCAGCTCAGGATAAACCTTGCCCGCCGGGCCATAGGCGTAATCCTGGTGCAGATAGCCCGATACCTCGACGCCCTCGATCGTGCCTTTCGCCGCCAACAGTTCGTGGCGGTAGTAGGCCTGGTCGTCGATTCCGTCCTGCGTGGGCACGTGGATGGTAAAGACGTCGGAGACATTGCGGCCGTGCATCTCCCAGCGACCGGCGGCGTCGTACCAGTGAAAGCCGTTGGTGTCTCGTTCAATACGACCGCTGTAATAGCTCAACTGAACCTGGTCCGGGCTGTCGACATACTCCATCGGTTCGAACCAATCGATCGAGGAGTATTCGGCGAACAGGTGCGGCGGGTCGGGATCGAAGGTCGGCGGCAGCTTCTTGAACCCGGTGATCGGCGAAACGACGTGGGTCATGCCGACGAGAAAGTCGTCGGCCCCACGCAATCCGAAGTAGGTCTCGCCCGACGAGTCGGCCACCACCGCGCCGATCCACATGCCTGCCAGGGCGACATCGGGCCCCGGCGTCCACTGCCGCCGGTAGTGGTCCAGCGTCGGAGCCTGGACTCGCACGTCGAAGTCGATCATTTCTGGGGTCCCAGGTTGAAATCGATGACACCGCGGATGTTGCTTCCCTCGCGCAGATGCTTTACGGCCTCGTTGATTTCGTCGAGGCGATAGCGATGCGTGATGAGCTCGTCAAGCTTGAGGGACCCCTGCTCGTACATCGAAAGCAGCATCGGCATGCTGGCCCGCGCATTTTGTTCCCCGTACAGCGAACCCTTCAGCGTTTTGCACGAGTTGACCAAGTCGGACAGGATCAGCGGCACCGACATCTCTGAGAGGGGTGTCATTGCGGTGACGACACAGGTGCCGCCCTTGCGGGTCATCATCAGCGCCAGTGGTATCAGGTCGGTATGCACGACGCCGACGGTCAGGATCACCGCGTCGGCCATCACACCCCAGGTCAGTTCCTTGACGAGCGCGAGGGCCGCACCGGCATCGTTGACCGTGTGCGTAGCTCCGAAAGACGGTGCGACGTCACGCTTGAAGCCGACCGGATCCACCGCGACGATGTGCTTGGCGCCTGCCGCACGGGCGCCCGGCACCGCGTTCATCCCGACGCCACCGGTGCCGATGACCACGACGGTGTCGCCCGGCCCGGTGCCTGCGCAGACACTGCCGGATCCGAATCCCGTAGTCACACAGCATGATACGAGAGATGCCGCATCCAGCGTAATCCAGTCATGCACCTTGATGAACGATCGCTGCGAGGCAACGACGTATTCGGAGAAGGTGCCGACCTGCATCAAGGCCATCAGGTCCTGGTCGCCAAGGTGGCGTCGGGGGGTGCCGTCGGTGATCATATTTTTGCTGAAGATCTGGCTGCCGACGTCGCACAGGTAGGTGGCGCCCGTGGCGCACCACCGGCACGTGCCACACGTCGGGATGAAGGAAACCGCAACGTGGTCGCCTGGCTGCAGCGATGTCACGCCGGGGCCGACTGTCTCGACGATGCCCGCACCCTCGTGACCGCCCAACAGCGGAAACCATTCGGGCATCGGCATTCCGGCGGCCTCGATCATGGCGCGCAGGTTGTCGTCCGGGACGCTGTCGCCGGTTGCGAAGTGGTCATCGGAGTGGCAGATGCCGGCGACGGCCATCTTCACCAGTACCTCACCCGCCCTAGGTGGATCCAGTTCGATTGTCTCGATCTGCCAGTCCTCGCCGACGCCGTGCAACACTGCCGCTTGAGACTTCACGTGATGTCCTCCGATGCTCGGGTGGTGATGGGTACATACAAGCCGTACTTCTCGTTATGGTAAAGCGGCGCCTGTTCGCGAAAGCGCTTTCACAGGAGGTCGGAGATGACAGCTGAGGTAACGCCGGCGCGAATCGGGCTGCTCATCGACCACCTGGACGACAAAGGCGGATACGACGAGAACATCCTGCCGTCGCTACAGCTGGTCGCCGACGACTACGTTGCGCGCGAGATTCTGGAGCGTCCGGTCGAGTTCGTCGTGCGCGCCGTGCAGGGATTGCCAAGGGGTTCGTTCCGTCCAGTTCGCGACGCGTTCTACGAGCTGGTCGATGAGGACGCCGTCGTCGAGGCAGCACGGCCTGCGCCGCAAGTAAAAGCGTTGTACCCTTGGCTTGATTGAGGAACCTATTGTGACCACCCACCAAAGTCCGTTCCGGGCCGATCTCCTTGCGGGGAAGGTGGCGTTGGTTACCGGCGGCGCCACCGGACTCGGGCTGGAGATCGCCCACGTACTGGGCAGCCACGGCGCTCGCATCGCCATCTGCAGCCGAAAGGAAGCCAATCTTCAGGCGGCGGTTGCGGCGTTGCGGGAAGCGGGAATTGACGCCGTCTACGGCGTGTGCGACGTCCGCCGTAACGAGGAGGTGACGTCGGTGGTCGAGGAAGTGTTGGCAACGTTCGGTCAACTCGACGTTGTCGTCAACAATGCCGCCGGAAACTTCCCCGTCCCGATCAGCGACCTGTCCCCCAACGGATTCAAAGCCGTGGTCGACATCGATTTGCTGGGGACTTTCAACGTATCGAAGGCGGCGTACGACCTGTGGCTGCGTGATCACGGTGGCGCCGTGGTCAACATCAGCGCGGCGATCCAGTACCGCGGTATGGCGTTGCAAGCGCATGTCGTTTCGGCCAAGGCCGGCATCGACGCGCTGACGCGCACTTGTGCGATCGAATGGGGCCCCGACGGGGTTCGGGTGAATGTCGTTGCCCCCGGGGCGATGTCGGGAACCGAGGGAGTCAAGCGAATCGCCGGCGATGCCCAGCACCGCACCTTCCAGAACCCGCTGAGACGTCCCGGATCGACCACCGAGGTTGCCGAAACGGTGCTATTCCTGGCCAGTGACGCCGCGTCTTACGTGACAGGAGCAACGCTGGTTGTCGACGGCGGCGGTTGGTTGACGTGACGGGCGCGGCGTCAGGCGATGTACCCGCGGGGCAAGACCGTGAAGTCGACGCACGCCGCGGCCAATATGTCCCCCAACTCGGGAGCGACCGGGCGCCGATATTGTCGAGCGATTGGTCGACGCTCACAAGCGTCGATCGACTTCTTATGTCAGGCGGACGTCGCTCACATCGATGGACACCATGAGTTCGTCGGGCAACAGCCCGCCGCTCGCGTCGCAGCGGTAGGCCCGGCGCTTGGACGGGAACTTGATTCCCTCGGCCTCCACGATGTCGTAGACATATTGGATCGCGGCGAACCCGCCGGCGACGTCGACACGGTAGTCGTGTCGGCGCAATAAGAAGTCGCTGCCGAAGTAGAACTCCTGCAGGACGCTGTGACTGGCGAACTGGTTCGGGAAGTGCGCCTGCAGTCCTAACCAGCGCTCGCCGTTCTCCTCGACAGGATCGATTTCGGCGACGGTGAACCCGGGCAGCGCCATCAGGAACGGAGTGGTCAGATAAGTCCACAGCGCGTAACCGTTGAAGTACGCACGCTGCAACGGATCCCACGGCGTCGTCAAGCTGTGACCGGCGAACGATTCTCGTGGATTAACTCGTTCCGTGACCACGTGGCCATCAAGCTTTTCGATGGCAATGCGTTCGGGAGTGAAGTCAGATTTCTGGTCTGCCGCACCAAATGGCTGCACCGATGCCCATTCGCGGTGTAGCGCAACGGTCATCCGCCGGGGCTCGGGATCTTGCGGTTGGCCCTTGATCTCCCATAGCTTGCCGCCACTGATGATCGTCGCCTCGATGGTGCTGAATTCGCGCCACCGGTCCAGCCCTCCGTGCGCCGCCACGACGGCGTCAAGCAAGTCGCCCGTCACCGCTCGACGCCCTGTGGCCGCTGTCCCCTCGGCGGACATCGTTTGATGATAGGCCGCAAGCGCACGGTCCGAAGGGCGTCGATCGCTCATTAACCCAAGGGTGTCCCTGTCAGTACCACGTACCAATTGGGATTGGCTGCCGATCCGTTCGCCGGAATTCCAAACCACTGAGACGCGCTCACCCTAGGCGTAAGCGTTGGGCGGATGGCGAACTCCGTCAACCGACCGGCGGCCGAACATACGAACCGTTGTAAGAGAGAGGAATATCATGTCCGTCATCCACTTTCACGAGGCGACCACGTCGACCCCCGAGCAGTTCATTGCCGGGCTCACCGACTTCGGACCGGACCGGTCGAAGATCTTCACGAACAGCGCCGATGCATACCTGACGGTGCATTCCAAGAGCCGTTACCACGCCGACGTCACCGAGGGCTCGGGCGGCGTCTGGGAACGACTGCAATACGACTGGTCCGATCCCAGCCACGTAATACTCACGACCAGCGACTCCAACGTGTTTGGGGGCGCATCCGGCTACACCTACACCCTCACGCGGCAGCCCGACGGAACGACCGACGTAGACCTCGTCATCGTTCGCCAGGGCAAGAACCTCAAGGGACGGGTGCTGTCGTTCGTGCTTGGCACCATCGGCAAGCGCGTCTTGGGCAAGGCCTTCTCCAACAGCGTCAAGGCCATCGAAGCCCGGAGTGCGGCGGGCAGTGCTGGCGAGTCTGCGGCCGCGTCTTGATCCCGATTAGCCCTTTCGCGCGGCGGATCGTCATTGCCTCCGATCCGAAAAGTATTGAACGGGATACGATCACACGCCACCAGGTCGAAGTGCCCAAGTTACCGGCGGTGCAGCTGCGGCGTCGAGGCGTTGCTGAAAAGCCGGCACGCTTCACGCCGCACTAGCGAACAGGGGCCGACAGCGACCGGAGTTTCTCTAGCGCTCTTGCGGAGTCGCTACCGGGCTCGGCGCGATACATCACCACGTGATCCCCACCGGGGTACGGAGCGTTGAGCCGGTGGCGATAAAGATAGAGTTCGCCGACTAGAGGATGACGGATGTGATGGATTCCCAAGCGGTAACCAACTTCCGCACGGGACCACAGCTCGTGGAAACGCGGGCTCGCTGAGGACAATTCAGCGACAAACGCTTGCATCCGAGCATCGTTGGGATAGAGGCCGCTGAGTTCCCGTAATCCATTCACCGCCGTCTCCGTCGCCTCGTCCCAATCAACATAAAGCTCCCGGGCGACGGGATCGAGCAGCCGCCAGCGCAGAAAGTTTTGTCCTGGTGTGAACCCCGGTGACAGGACTCGGGCTATCGGATTTGCCGCCAAAACATCTTGGTACCTGTTGGCCAGGATGGCGGGCATCAAAAACTCATTGATCACTTCAGCTAATGCGTAGGCTCCTGCTTCCGGTTCCGAGGTATTCCCCCCGGACGCGGCAACCAGGGCGTGCAGATAATGCCTGGCTTTGGTGTCTAGCCGTAGGGCCCGCGCGAGCGCGTCAACAACCTGCGGCGACGGATGTTTGTCGCGGCCCACCTCGAGTCGCAGGTAGTACTCGGCGCTGATGCCCGCCAGCATTGCCAGCTCCTCGCGCCGCAAACCCGCGACGCGTCTTCGCGCGCCGGGAACCAGCCCGACATCCTCCGGCCGGACCTGCTGGCGCCGCGCACGCAGGTAATCACCCAGCGTATTGGCGTTCGTCGCCATCGATCGAGCTTAAGCCTGTCGCTGCCGGTCCGCGGATAAACCCGGTATCCCCGACTGATCCCGTTCGCGCAGATGGTTGGCGTAAGGCCTTGGCCACGTGGCGAGTGGCTTCGCCAGCCGGTCTAGGCGTCCGCGGATTAGGTTTCTGGCCGGAATCGCAGTAATCTTGCTCGCGGCTCGTCGTCGACTCAGGAAAAATTCAAATGCCTATTCAGCCCACTTTGCGACGCCCACAATCGCTGCGCAGCAGTCGTACCCAGCGAAAGAGCTTCCCGACGATCGGTCAGTCCTTCGATATCGAAATCACTCGCGAGACCAACGGGTGGCTGATCCGGATTCCCGAGATCGCGGGGGTCACCCACGCTAGCCACAGGGCCACGGTCGAGTTGGCGGCGCGGAAATGCATCGCCACCCGGACCGGCATCCCCATCGGTTATGTCGCAATCTTTGTCGCGCGCGAGATCGGTTAGCGCCGAGTAGGTTTGGCGAGCGTTCGACGCATTCCGCGCTCAGACAGCTCAGCTGGTCACGGTCAGGGACCAGACCTTCCTGCCCGCGGCGCTCGCCGGTTGACATCCGGGTCGGCGTTGTTGCCGGGAGCGGCCCCATCGCCGAAGACGAAGGCCCGCTGCGGAATCGACAGCCCGGGCCCGGGAAGGCGTGCGGGACGGTTAGGCCACTCCCTCAGGGCCGCGGTCCTTGCGCGCGTGGAGCTTGTTGAGCGATCGCACCAATGAGGCCTCGATCAACTTGTCGTTGTCCGCGGAGATGAAGTCGTGGACCCGCTTCTCGAGCAAGGCCCGTATCAACGGGTTGAACACCTCGTAGGTCTCGCGGAAGTAGACGCGGGTCTTGCTCTCTCCGAGATCCTCCAGCCGGGTCCAGCCTGAGGCCTTGGACCACAGCGGCTTACCGATGGCGTCGTACCGCCAGGACACCGGGCGCCGGGCCTCGGTGATCCACTCCCAGGACTGGGCCTTGCCCCCTGAGAGCAAATACTTCGGTACGGGAAAGTAGCAGTGCCGCACCAGCCCGTTGCCGTCTTCATCACCGGGGTGGAGGATCTCGATCTTCACAGAGTCCGTCTCGAAACCCGCCCGGTTGTGCTTCCACATCACATCCCACACCTCGTCGGGCGTGCCTTCGACGACGAAATCAAATCTATGGTCTTGCATAGCTTTTCCTCTGGTCGGGGTGTCCTCTGTTGCTCATGTCGCGCCCCCCGTCCCGCCTGGGACCCCGGCCAGTTGCGACTTCAGCACCTTGCCTCCGGCGTTCCTCGGCAGCGCGGGAAGGTAATGCACCCGGCGGGGCACCTTGTAGTCGGCGAGCCGCTCACGGGCAAAGCTTTGGAGCTCGGCGGTCGATACCGTTGCTCCGGGTCGCAGGACGACATAGGCGGCGATGTCCTCACCCAGCACCTCGTGCGGAATGCCGACCAACGCGGCCTCGACCACCTGCGGGTGGGCCTGCAGGACCGCCTCGACGTCGTCGGCATGGATGTTCATGCCCCCTCGGACAACCATCTCCTTCTTGCGCCCGACGATGTAGAGATAGCCGTCGGCGTCGAGGTAGCCGAGGTCACCGGTGTGCAACCAGCCGCCTTCCCACATGCGGGCGGTGGCTTCGGGGTTTCGGTAGTACTCGCGGTGCCCGCGGGGATTGCGGGTGATGACTTCGCCGGTCTCGCCGATGGGCAGGGCTTTTCCCTCGTCATCGACGATCCGCACTTCCACTGGCGGCGCGGGCCGCCCGACGGCGCCCGGCCGTGTGCGTGCTCCCTCGGGATCCATCGCGAAGGTGGCGTGCCCGCCTTCGGTCATGCCGTAGCTGTTCAGAACGGCGGCTCCGGGCAACCGGGCCTGCAGGCGCTCCACGGTGTCCGGGGAAAGCGGGGCACTCCCCAGGAATAACCGCTGCAGACTCGACAGGTCGGCCGAGTCGAAATTGGGGTGATGGATCAGGAGCCTGGCCATGGCCGGCACCACAAACGCGATCGCCGGCCGCTCGCGCTCGACGATGTCCAGCCATGGCCCGGCGTCGAATCTGGGTAGGTACAACACCGTCATGCCCGCCTTCATCGGGTTGTAGATGAAGCCGAGGCCGGCGAAGGTGAACACCGGCGTGGCGGTGAGCCACTTCAATCCGTTCCACGGCGGAAGTGCGTTGGGCAGCGTGGCGATGTTGCCGTGCCGCACAGCAACCCCTTTCGGCATGCCAGTGGTGCCCGACGTGTACATGACGTCGGCCAGATCGGTCGCGTCGACGGGTACCTGGATGGCCGACGTGTCCTCACTCTTGATGTCCTCGAGGTCGGCGAACCGGCCATGCTCCGCGGGGCCGACGGTGGCGACGACGGCGAGCGACGCGAGGGACTCCGACAACGGGGTGACGGCGTCCTCGAACGCGCCACTGCAAACCAACGCGGTGACCTCCGCGTGCTCGAGGATGGACCGCATCTCGGGAGGAGAAAGCCGGTTGTTGATCGGCACGGACACGGCGCCGATCTTGTGGACCGCGCTGTAGGTGACGATGAAGTCGAGGATCTGCTCGGCCTCTAGATCGATGGCGACGAGGTCCCCCTTCCGGACGCCCTTGGCCTGCAGGCCATGGGCCAACCGGTTTGACTCTTGCTCCCAGCGGCCGAACGTGATCGACGACTCGTCGCCGAGGTTCCGGTAGGCCACCTCGTCCGGGTAGGCCGATGCCATCAGCCGCAGCTGGTCGGGCAGGAGGTCAACCATGGTGCCGCTTTTCAAGGAGGCGCTCGGCGGTACCGCCCAGGAAGTCGGCCATGGGTCCTTCGTCCAGGGCGAGCGAACGGGCGGCCGTCAGCGCCCGTTCCATGGGGAGGAACGGATGGTCGGAAGCGAACAGGACCCGACCCTTGCCACGGCGGGACCCCATGAACTTGATCAGCGAAGGATGCATGTAGGTGGCCAGGTAGGCCGAGTTCGAAAGGTACAGATTGGGCCATTTGAGCATGTACTCGATGAGCAGCTCCTCGAACGGGTGGCCCATGTGGGCGCCGATGACGACCAGATCGGGGAAGTCGATCAGCACGTCCTCGAGCAGCACCGGGTCCTGGCAACGGGACCGGACCCTCGGTCCTGGGATACCGACATTGATCGAGACGGGAAGGCCCAGCTCCTCACACGTGGAGTAGATCGGGTAATAGAGCGCGTGGTTGAGGGGGTACTGGTCGACCAGGGGCGACACCCGGACGAGATCTACGGTTCCCTCAGTGGCCCGCCGGCGGACGTCCATGCTCTGCTGCCGGGGCCGGCTCGGACGGTCGACCGAAGCGGCCAGATAGAGCCGGTGGCGCTGCTCGGCGGCAAAGGCCAGCTTGTCGTCGTCCGCCGTGGACAGCGAGGTGCTCAGGACCCCCCGGTCCACGCCGACCCGGTCCATCTCCGCCACCAGGTCGAGCGGGGTCATCCCCTCCTTTACGTCGACGCCGAAGAACCCCTCGACCGATCCGAAGCCCGACTTGCCCAAAAATGCGGCCGCAGCCTCTTTGGAGAGCGCATTCACCCAGAAATCGATGACCATGTTTCCTCCTCTTATGGGGCTCGGATTGCGTCGGGGTCGAGCGTCGGATCAGCCCGGTGGTGACAGCCGTCAGGAGCCCGTCGATGCGGCGGGGCGTCAGAGGGTTGCGCTGTCGCGGCTTGTTGAGCGTCAACCGGCACACGGCGCCGACCTGCTCGCAGAGGACGGCGGGGTCACCCTTGCTCACTGCTTGGTCCCCGAATGCCGTGCCGGAGCGCCGACGGCTGGACGGTCGAGCATGTGCCGGATGACCTTGCCTGCGGCGTTGCGGGGGAGCGCTGCCGCAAAGTGGAGTCGTCGGGGCACTTTGTAGTTGGCCAGTCTCGCGAGCAGAAATTCCCGTAGGTCGGCCGCGGTCGCGGCCGAACCCTCGCGCAGGACGATCCAGGCTTCCACGTCCTCACCGAGCACGTCGTGCGGAACGCCGGCGACCACCGCCTCGGCCACCGACGGGTGGCTGTAGAGGGCTTCTTCGACCTCCCCCGGCACCACGTTGTAGCCGCCGCGGATGATGATGTCTTTGGAGCGCCCGGTGATCCAGAGGAATCCGTCGTCGTCGAAACGGCCGAGGTCTCCGCTGTGCAGCCACCCGTCACGCCAGGTCGTCTCCGAATTGATCGTGTCCTTGTAGTACCGGCGAGTCGGGTCAGCCCCCTTGATGGTGATCTCACCGACGTGGCCTCGCTCGACCTCGGTGCCGTCCGCGCTCACCAAGCGGATCTCGACTTCCGGCAGTGGCCGGCCCGCCGATCCCAAGTGCTTGCCTTTGTCTCCGGACGGCATCCGAGTGACCGCTCCGAATTCGGTAAGGCCATAGCCGACGAGTACGTCGGCGTTCGGTAGTCGCTCGGCCAGGCGGTGCAACGTCGGTTGAGTGATGGGCGCGCCCCCGACGGTGAGCGCCACCAGGCTGGAGAGGTCGGCATCGCCGAAATCGGGATGAGCTACGAGGAGTTGAGCCATCGCGGGAACGATGAATCCCGCCACCGGACGCCGCTCGGCCGCAAGCGCGAGCCACTTCCCGGCGTCGAATCGGGGGAGGTACCAGCCGCTCAAACCGCCTCTGGCCGGTCCGTCGATGAGGAGGATTCCGCTGGTCGTCGAGAACGGAGACGCGGTCATGAAGCCGAGGCCGCTCCACTGGCTTGGGCGCAACCCCCCATCGCTCTTGCCGTAGGGAACGACGACCGCCTTCGGGGCTCCGGTCGTACCCGAGGTGTACATGATGTCCTTGGCCGCGTCGGCATCGACGCGGGTGGTCACTTCGGAAGCGTCCGGATGGAGGAGTTCGGAGAAGGCCGGAACGCCCATGGCGCCACCGGTCACCGCCATGACCCGGAGGCCCTCGAAGCCCGCGGTCAGATCAGCCCACGGCACACCGCCTTCAGTGGCGGCGCTGGCCAGGACCCCGTTCGGTTCGGCATTGGCCAGAATGGCGCCCAGTTCGGCCCCGGAAAGCCTGGTGTTTACCGGAACGGCGACCGCCCCGGCGCGGTGTACGGCGGCATAGCAGACCAGCCATTCGAGCGGCTCGTCCGGGGTGATGGCGATGACCACCCGGGCGCCGCGGCCGATGCCTCGCTCGGCGAGGCCCCTGGCCAACCGGTTCGCCAGCCCGTCCCACTGTCCGAACGTCAGCTCGGACCCGTCCGCCAGGTTGATCCAGGCCGTGGCATGGGGATAAGCGGCGGCCATGGCGCCGATGGCGTCGGGACGCTTTTCGCTAGTGCCCATCTAGTAGGGCTCGCAGCCCTCGAGGATGCGACGTGGGTTCTCCATCATCATCGTGGCGGCGATGTCCTCATCGCTGATGCCGCCCTCCGCATCGCAGGCAGGACATCGTCGGGTATGCGCGTCCGTCGACCTGCCCGCGCACCGTGTTGATCAGAGCCTTGCCTCCTTTGGGCCCCCTTTTGGGCAACAGGACAGCACCCGATCGAAATCAGCGGGCCATCGCGGATCGTACCCCCGGGCGTCGCGCGCGGACACGAAAAGCGGGGCATGAACGTTACACAGCGAGACCCCCGCGTAACCTCCCTTCCGACCGATCTGTTGCCGGATGAGGCTGCGGCCGAGCGCACGAGGGAAGGGCACCGTCATGCCCATTGCGATCACGCCTGAACACCAGGACCTGGCCGACTCGGTGCGGTCACTGGTGGCGCGGATAGCGCCGTCCGAGGTGCTGCACCAGGCGCTGGAAACGCCGATCGCCTCGCCTCCACCTTATTGGCGGGCCGCCGCCGATCAGGGACTGCAGGGTGTCCACCTGGCGGAATCCGTTGGGGGACAAGGGTTCGGCATCCGGGAGCTGGCGGTGGTCTTGGCCGAGTTCGGCTTCGGCGCCGTGCCAGGGCCGTTTGTCCCGTCGGCTATCGCCAGCGCTCTGATCTCGGCCCACGATTCGGACTCGACGCTGCTCGGTGGCCTGGCGTCGGGCGCAGTGATCGCCACGTACGCGTTGGATGGGACAAACTCGTCGATGACGGCCACCCGGCAGGGTGATGTTCTGGTGGTCCGGGGCCACGCGCGTTCGGTGCTTGCGGCTGCACAGGCGACGCTGCTCGTGTTGCCGGTGTCTACCGACACCGGCACCGTGTGGGTGGTGTTCGACGCCGGCCAGCTCGATGTCGAGCAGGTCGCAAGCGTGGACCCGCTGCGACCGGTCGCCCATGTCCGGGCAGACGCTGTTGAGGTCGGCGAGAACCGCGTGTTGAGCAACCTGAGCATCAACGCCGCGCAGGCCATCGCGTCCACGCTGCTGTCGGCCGAGGCCGTCGGCGTCGCACGCTGGGCCACCGAAACTGCGTCCGCCTACGCCAAGATCCGTGAGCAGTTCGGCCGGCCCATCGGTCAGTTCCAGGCGATCAAGCACAAGTGTGCCGAGATGCTCGCCCGCACCGAGCGTGCAACCGCGGCGGTGTGGGACGCCGCCCGCGCCATCGACGAAGGGATCGAAAAGCCGGAATCCGCAGTGGAATTCGCTGCCGCCGTGGCGGCGACGTTGGCCCCAGCCGCCGCCCAGAGCTGCACCCAGGATTGCATCCAGGTACACGGCGGTATCGGCTTCACCTGGGAGCATGACACCAACATCTATTACCGCCGGGCGCTCGGGCTAGTCGCCGCGTTCGGCCGGCCCGCCGACTATCCCCAGCGGGTCGTCGACACCGCCACCACCACCGGCGTGCGCAAGCTCAATATCGACCTCGACCCGGAGACCGAGAAGCTGCGCGAGGAGATCCGCGCCGAAATCGCCGCACTCAAGGCGATCCCGTCCGATCAGCGCACAACAGCGATCGTTGAGGGTGGCTGGGTGATGCCGTATCTGCCCACGCCGTGGGGCCGTTCGGCCACCCCGGTCGAGCAGATCATCATCGCGCAGGAGTTCAGCGCCGGCCGGGTGCGACGCCCACTGCTGGGCATCGCCAGTTTCCTCGTCCCATCCATCGTCGCGTTCGGCGATGAGGACCAGAAGCGACGCTTTCTGCCGCCGACCCTGCGCGGCGAAATGGTCTGGTGCCAGCTGTTTTCCGAGCCCGGCGCCGGTTCCGACCTAGCCGGCCTCTCCACCAAGGCCGTCAAGGTCGACGGTGGCTGGCGAATCACCGGCCAGAAAATCTGGACCACCCTGGCGCAGTACGCGCAGTGGGGTGCCCTGCTGGCGCGAACGGAACCAAACGCGCCAAAACATAACGGCATCACCTACTTCCTGCTGGACATGGCCAGCGAAGGTGTCACGGTGCGGCCGTTGCGCGAGCTCACCGGCAACGAATTCTTCAACGAAGTTTTCATCGACGACGTGTTCGTGCCGGACGGCATGGTGCTCGGCGACGTCAACCGCGGCTGGGAGGTCAGCCGCAACACGCTGACCGCCGAGCGAGTGACCATCGGCAGCGCCGAGAACCCGAATCTCGCCAGCTTGGATCGTCTGGTAGAGCTAATGCGCGATGGTCAGTTCGACCAGATTGCGCGAAACCGCGCCGGCCAGTTGATCGCCGAAGGGCACGCGGGCAAGGTCCTCAACCTACGCTCGACGCTGCTGACGCTCGCCGGAGGCGACGCGCTACCGTCGGCCGCGATATCCAAGCTGCTCTCGATGCGCACCGCCCAGGGCTACGCCGAATTCGGGTTGTCGTTGTTCGATGTCGACGGCGCGATCGGCGATACCGGACAGGTGCAGGGCGAGTGGGCTCAGTACCTCCTGGCCAGCCGCGCCACCACCATTTATGGCGGTACCTCGGAGGTGCAGCTGAATATCATCGCCGAGCGATTGTTGGGGTTGCCCCGCGATCCGTAACTCGCGGCCCGCGGCCGGGAGCCTGGCCGGTCTCGCCTCTCCGGCTCAGATATGTCTGGTCGACATCGGTATGTGAGGTCCTACTCCCTAAGAGATTTTGGCAGTATCGCATCGATGTGCCCGGGGCGCAGGTCGCAGTCTGGCAGTGGTGTTTGCACACCAGGCGCGCTATTGCCGTCCGACACGTGAACGCAAGACCACCTGCTCGTGACGAACCGGCGTTGCGTGCACCGAAGGGCGGACCACCTACACGTTCGGCTTGAAGGTGTAGGTCTCGCCGTGAGCGAGGTAGACGAACTTGGTTGTCGCGGTCGAGGCCTGGGCGGCCTTTTTGAAGTCGTCGAGTCCGGACAGGAATACCGAGAAATCGTTGTAGTGGATCGGGATGGCGGTGCGAGGTTTGGTGATCTCGACGGCCCTCACTCCCTGTTCGCCCGTCATCGTGACGACCGTGACCAGGAAGGTGGTGCCGCCGGTGTGGATCAGACCGAGGTCAATGTCGGGGTAGCGCCGCGGAATCTCTTCGAGGCTGTCGATGAGCATCGTGTCCCCGGTGATGTAGAGCCGGTAGAGGTGATCGGCATTCCGGCTGAAGTCGAGCAGGTGCCCGTTCACCGGCATGAGCAACTCGTTGACCGCCTCCTCGGTGGAGTGCTTGCCCGGCATGGCGGTGATCTTCACCGTCGCTTCACCCTTGTGCACATCGAGGGATTCCCACGTGTCGAGGGGATGGCCCCGCTCGAAACCGAGCGCGCTGAGCTTGTCCACCGCGTCAGCTGTGGAGACGATGGGCAGATTCTTGTCGAGCTGTTGGGCGGCGACATCATCGAAATGATCGCCGTGGTAATGCGATAAGACGATGAGGTCTATCGGCGGCAGGTCGGCGATCTGACAAGCCGGCTCGACCTCGCGCCTGGCCCAAATGCCGTGACCCAGGTAGACGTGCTCGCCTTTGTGCAGGAAGGCGGGATCGGTCAGGATCGTCAGTCCACCGAATCGAATCAAAGTGGTTGCGTTACCGATGAAATAAACGTCACCCTCGCCGAAATCTACTGTCCCGCTGCTGGTCAGCTCCAAGGAAGTCATTCGTGACGTCCTCCTCCGGTTTGGGCCGCAGATGTCGTGGATTCAGTCTGCGCCAGAACGTGCCGGCGGGCTAGGGTGCAAACGATCGGGTTCCGCGAGTCGTCCAACGTGTTCGGCGCCAAGGTGGCCGGCTTGGTACATCCAGATCAGCGTGTCGCGGTAGGTCTCGGCGGCATTCCGAAAGTGCAGCCCGAGTTCACGGGTGGTGCGCTCGGCGTCGGCGCCGGGCCATCGCGTCATGAACTCCATGGTGTCGCGCGTCAACGGAAAGTCGAAGTCGTACAAGCGTTTTACTCCATCACCCGCTATACCGGCAGCGCGCAGCAGCCCGCCCGGCACCCGTATGCGTCGGACGCGATGGCCGATGAGGCGATCCAGTAAGTGGAAATAGTCGGGCCAGGTCAGCATCTCTCCTGCGGCGGCGTAACGATGCCGTCCATCCGGCAGATCCAGCAGCTTCAGGTGCAGCAATGCGACGTCGCGGACGTCAACAACCTGGATGCCACCCGATGTGATTAACCCGAGATCACGTACCTGCGCGCGAACGCCATTGTTGGCCGCGCTCAGGGTCGGGTCGTTTGGGCCCACGATCGCGGCGGGGTAGGAGATGCGGATCGGGGCGCCCTGTTCCTGCAGTCGACGCACGTAGCGCTCGGCGTGCGCCTTCGAGCGCGCGTACGCGGTGGTGCCCGGCGCGATCGGCAGCTCAGGGCACAGTGGCGGGCCGCCCGGCGTGAAGAATGCGCCGAGGCTCGACACGTGGACGATGCGGGGCAACCCGCGCCGCACCGCGCCACCGATCACCAACTCGACCCCGCGCGCGTTCGTCTCCTCGACGAGGCCCGCCGCCGCCCGACGAAGATCGACGAGGGCGGCCGTATGCATGACCCCGTCGCAGCCCGCGAGGGCCTCGTCGACGGCGGCTGCGTCCGTCATGTCGCCGACCACGACGTCGCCGGGGATAACGCCATCGGGCTCGAAGACGGTGCGCACTTTGGCGGGGTCGCGCACCAGGAGCCGCACTTCATGGCCGGCAGCGACCAGCGCCCGCACGGTGTGCGAGCCGGTGAAGCCGGTGCCTCCCGTGACGAGCACCTTCATCGGGTGCTCCTTCCCTGTCTTTCCTGGCGCCCCGGCACTGACGCTCAACACCTAGCAATCGGACGGCAGGTTCGCGCGAATTCGCGACAGCTGCATAGCAAGTCCATAGGAATCGTGTCCCGGTAAACGCCGGGAGCGCCAAGCTCGATGTCTAGCTCGTGACCGTCATTTGCTGGCCGCTGCTGTCCCACGACCGGACGAAGATGTCGATCGGCACCATTTCGTCCCGGCCTTTTCTGCTGCCGCTGTCGTTGAGGTGCACCAAACCCCTGGCGGTGTCGACACCGGTCACCACCACGGCGTGGTTGGCCTCGGGATCGCCGTCTTTGTTCTTGTCCGTGACGGGCTCGCGCCAGATGACTTCGGCGTTGACCCCCACGATCACCTTGCGGCCGTTGGCCAGAGCCCGTTGGAGCGACTCCATTCCGGTGGGGAGACCGGTTTTGTCGGCCCTTGTTTTGCTGGTGCTCACCGCCTGGATGCCGTAGTGCGCGAGCAGCACCGGTTCATCGTTGAAAGAAGTTCCGTCACCGTGCTTCTGCTTTTCCGGGACGGTGTAGATCGGTCCGGAGTGGGTGATGCTGGCGGTCGAATGGGCCAGTTCGACGATGGCGTGCTCGGACGGCTGGTTGCCGGTCAGTTCACCGACCAGGTCGGCGACCGACATCGGCACGCAGTCATCGTCATACTGCTGGTAGTGCCAGAACGGCGCGGCCGCTTCGGGATCGCCGTAGAGCGTGCCCCAGCTGTTCGGCGGGTTGGGCGAATGGGGAGCGGCTTGCGCGGTGTCCAGCGCCGGGCCCACCGCCATGCCGACTGCCAATCCCAGCGCGCCCGCAGCGGCCAGCACTGCGGCGCCGACGGCCCGTGCCGCGGTCGCAATGCCGGTCCTGACCATGTTGTTCCTTTGCGCGAGGGGCCCTAAGGGCACAGTCTCGACGAATTCTCGGAGAGATTGTCGCCGAAGCCCTCGGCCTCGCGCGGCCGAATCGCCGAATCAGTCCGCGGGCATTTCGGGCGCGGTTATTCTGGCGTCGCGATCGAATCGCCGAGGAGCCTGCGCCGTATGTCTTCTTCTGTCCAACGCCGCTCGCCGATGCGCTTCGACGTCAGCGACGTGGTCGGGGAGCAAGCGTCGTTGGCGGCGACCTACTACCCCCGGCGCACTCGCGATGCTGCCGACGCAGTACTGGTCTGCCTGCCCGGCGGCACCTACAGCCGCGAATATTGGGACCTCACCGTTGCCGGCCTTGACGGGTACAGCTTCGCCGACTTCGCCGCCGAGCGCGGCTACGCCGTGGTGACGATCGACCCGCTGGGCACCGGCGAAAGCTCTAAGCCTGTGCGCGATTTCGATTTCGCCGACATCGCCGCGACACTCGCCAGTGCCGTCCGTGCGCTGCCCGGCGCAACGGGTGAGCAGCTACCGCCTGTAGCCGTTGCGCATTCGCTGGGTGGATATCTGGCGATCACTCAACAAGCGCTGTATTCCAGCTACGCCGGGCTGGCCGTCCTCGGGTGCACCAATCAACACGTCGCACCGCTGAACCTGGATCCGGCGTTCATCGCACGTGCCGCGACCCCGGAAGGCCGCGCCTCGCTGGCCGAGGAAATCCTCTCCGCCCTTCCACAGCCCTATTTCGAGGGCCCCCGCGAACACATGTCGAGCTGGTTTCACCTCGCCGACGTCCCCGCCGACGTCGTCGAAGCCGACTCCGTCACCACCAAATCGGTAGTCCCGCGGGTGTTCGGCACCGCGATGATCCCCGGTGTCGTCGCCGAGCACGCCGCGCAGATCGACGTTCCGGTGCTTATCGGCTATGGCACCGTTGACGTTTCACCAGAGCCACGCGCCGAGGCCCGGCTGTACCGCAACAGCCCCGACATCACCACGGTCGTCCTGCCAGGGAGCGCGCACTGCCACAACATGGCCGCGAGCCGGCATCAGTTGTGGCGGCGACTGCTCACCTGGGCCGCGACCGTCACTCACCCCACCGAGCGTGCGACGCGGCGAGCTCCAACAGGGTGATGCCGTCGGTTTGGCGTTCACGTAGCACCCCGCCGGGCAGCGAATAGGGCGGGGCCGCCGCGGGGCTGCGTTGCGCGACCGCGACGATCGCGTCCATCAGCGAGCTCGCCATGGCTAGCCGCGGGTGGCGGGCATGGATCGCCGCCGCGGTCTGCTCGTCGATGAAGTCGGCGTTGCGGCCGAAATCCACCCCGACGCCCGCGTGCACCAGGTAGCACAGGGGCCCGCGCCTTTCTGCGATGCCGAAGGAGGTGTGCAAAGCAATGGCCTCCCACACCGCGTCCATTAAAGCGCGCTCGCAACCGTGTTCGGTCAGCAGCGCGGCCGCCAGGTCGGCGCCCTCGACTTCGAACCGCTGTTTGCCGGCGGCCGCGCTGCCGATGCCGACATCGTGCAGGACGCAGCCCAGAAACAACGCCTCACTGTCATAGTCGGCGCCGGGACGCAGACCCTCGTGCGCGGCGAGCAGCTCACCGAACAGGTAGCTGCGGACGCTGTGGTTGAACACCGACGGCGACTCGGTGGCGCTTGACAACCGGAGCGCGGCCCGCGCGACGGCTGTGTTGACGAGATCGGGTACCGACTGCACGGCAATCACGGTAGGGGCCGGGGCTGCGACGTTGGGAGTGGCTGTAACGACGCGATGCGCACCATTTAAGCCAAAACGCCGTGCATATACTTCGGAGCGACTCATGATAATGGCGTTCTCTGCTTTGGAGAAGCTATTTCCGGGCGGTCCCGAGGAGGGCGACGATGGGAGCTGACCAACGCTGCGACGGGATGGTGGCGCTCGTTACCGGAAGCAGCCGGGGGCTGGGCAAGGCGATCGCCGCGCGGCTGGCGAGACAGGGGGCCACGGTCGCGCTGACCGCCCGGACGATGGATCCCGATCCCAAGTACCAGGGCTCGCTGAGCGGGACGCTGGATGAGATCGTCACCGCCGGCGGTCGGGCCGTCGCCGTCCAGGCGGATCTATCCAACGCCGAAGAACGCGAACGGCTTTTCGCCGAGGTGGTGAGCGCCGTTGGCGCCCCGGACATCTTGGTCAACAACGCCGCGGTGACTTTCCTGCGGCCCCTGGACGGCTTCCCGGACCGGCGGGCCCGGCTGATGATGGAAATGCACGTTCTCGGCCCACTGCATCTGAGCCAGTTGGCGATTCCCGCGATGCGCGAGCGGGGCCGGGGCTGGATCCTGAACCTGACCTCGGTGGGCGGGGACCTGCCGCCAGGGCCGCCGTTCTCCGAATTCGACCGGACCGCGGGCTTCGGCATCTACGGCACCGCCAAGGCCGCGCTCAACCGGCTCACCAAAAGCCTTGCCGCCGAACTGTATGACGACGGCATCGCCGTCAACGCCGCCGCTCCGTCGAATCCCGTCGCGACCCCGGGCGCGGGCACGCTGGATCTGGCCAAGACCGACACCGAGGACATCGAACTGATCACCGAGACCGCGTTGCGGCTGTGCACCGGCGATCCGAAGACCTTGACCGGGCGCATCGCGCATACCCAACCGTTCCTGGCCGAAGTCGGCTGGTCGAAACCGGCCGGCTGACCGGTCGCACATGGTCGAACTCGACGTCGAGCAGCTGCGCCGGCGACTTGCCGGAGCGGAGGTCACCGACGTCAGCCCGCTCGCCGGAGGCGCGTCGAGCCTCACCTTCGGCGGCACCCGCGACGGGCGGAAAGTGGTGATCAAGGTTGCGCCCCCGGGCGTCGAGCCGGTTGCGCACCGCGACGTGTTGCGTCAAGCGCGCATCATCAAAGCGCTTGCGGGGAACCGGGTTCCGGTCCCCGAGGTGCTGTGGGAGGACGCGGGAGATTCTCCGCATGCCCCGCCGCTGTTCGTGATGTCCCATGTCGAAGGCGACTGCACGGAGCCGTTATTCGACGGTGTGTCGGCTGACGCTGATCTGAATGATTTGACTGAGCGGTACCGCAACGCGAGCCAGGTCATGGCGGCATTGCACAGCATCCCGCCGGCCACCCTGGGCCTGGACGGTGAACCTGTCGTCGACCCGGTTGCGGAGGTTGAGCGCTGGTGTGCCACGTTGCAGACCGTCGATGCGGCGCTGGTACCCGGCTGGCAGTCCGTGCATGACGCGCTGTTGCAGTGTGCACCAACGGCTTTAGAGCCATCCGTCGTGCACGGTGATTTTCGGCTGGGCAATCTACTGGCCGTCCGCGGCCGCATCAACGCGATCGTCGACTGGGAGATCTGGTCGATCGGTGATGCGCGTATCGATGCGGGCTGGTTTTTGATCAACTGCGACCCGGATACTTACCAGCGTGTTCCCGCATCGGCCGGCATTGCGCCGCCTGCGGCCGAACTCGCCGAGGTCTACCGGCACGAGGGCGGCTCGGTCGATGACTTGGCCTGGTTCACCGCGTTGGCGTGTTTCAAGTCCGCGGCGACGTGGTCGTTGATCGTCAAGCACAACCGTCGGAGACATTCGCCGCGAGCCGAATTGGAGGCCATGGTGCCCACGCTGCCGAGGTTGCTGGAGCGGGCGCTTTCACTGGTCGGCTAGGGCACCTCCCGCACACTCGACTTGACTGGGTGCGGCGGCAGGGAAAGATTATTTCCGCTGAGGCATGACCGCGAACGACTAGACCGGGAGGCATCGTGTCCGACGACGATTTCAACCGCCGCAACATTGAAGAGTTCCGCGCCAACCACGGCCGCATGGGCGGCCAGTTCGAGGGCGCGCCAGTTCTATTGCTGCACAGCATCGGTGCGCGCAGCGGCGAAGAGCGGGTGACCCCGATGATGTACCTGCCCGACGGGGACCGTTACCTGGTGTTCGCGTCGGCGGCGGGCGCCGACCGGAATCCCGCCTGGTACCACAACCTCGTGGCTCACCCCGATGTCCGCATCGAGGTGGGCGACGACAACGTCGAGGTCCACGCGGTAGAACTGCACGGCGCCGAACGGGACGCCAAGTACGCGGTCCAGGCCGAGCGCTATCCGGGCTTCGCCGAGTACGAGCGCAAGACCACACGCACCATTCCCGTCCTTGCGCTCGTCCCCAGCGAGACGCCGTCGTGACCGACGCCGTCGGCAGCCTGCGTGCGGAATTGCCCGACGCCGTGCATGAGCCCGGTGACGAGGAATATGCGAACGCGACAAGCCCGGATAACAGCAGCTACCCCCAGCGGCCGTTCGCCGTCGTCCGGCCGCACTCGGCCGAACAAGTGGCGCAAACGGTGAAATGCGCATGGCAGCTGGGCATTACGGTCGTCGTCCAGGCCACCGGGCACGGCGCGGGACGCGCGATCGCCGACGATGAGCTGCTGCTCGACACCTCCGCGCTGACGGGCGTCACGATCGGCAGGTTCCCGGCCATCGCGCGCGTCGGCGCGGGGGAGAAGTGGCCCGCCGTGCAGGAGGCGGCCCTGCCCCACGAGCTGCTCGGCCTGAGCGGCACGTCACCTACCGTCGGCGTGGCCGGGTATGTCTTCGGCGGCGGAGTGGGCTGGTTTGTCAGAAAGTACGGCCTCGCGTCCGCTGCTCTGCGATCGGTCGAATACGTCGACGGCGCCGGCCAACTGCGGCATGCCGCCGACGACGCGAATGATGAGCTGGATCGTGCGGCGCTATGGGCGTTTCGCGGCGGCGCGCCCGTCGGTATCGCCACTTCGGTCGAGATCGCGCTATTCCGCGTGCCCGAGCTGTGGACCGGCTACCTGTTGTGGCCCGCAACCGACCTCCCGGCGGTCATCGCCGCCTGGACATCGGCCCTCGAAGCGGTGAGCCCATCAGTGACGAGTTCGCTCTCGCTGCGGAAGATGCCGCCCGATGGGCCCTTCCCCGATGAGCTGCTGGGCGCCCCGGCCGTCCATCTGTCCTACGTCTCGCCGGACGGCGGAATGCACCTCGACGTGATGCGTGACGCGGTGCGGCGGGCAGCCGAACCCATCGTCGACACCACCGCCCGCGGGGACCTGCAGTCTCTGTCGGCGATCCACCTCGATCCGCCCACCGCCGTTCCGGCCCGCGGAACCGGTCGGTGGCTGGACGAAGGTGCGACCGATGTCGTCGGTGCGATGTTCGAGGCCGCCCGGATCGGGAAGCCCGGCGGCCTGAGCATGATCGAGCTGCGCCACACCGACACCGAACCCGGTCCCGACGGCGCGCTGACCAGCGTTCCCGCGCCATTCCTGCTGCACGCCGTCGGTGAGGGCGGAGACGACGACGAGAAAAGCCGGACGGATGGTCTCCTCGGCCAGGTCCAAGCCGCGGGTCAGGCCGCCGACATCGGCCGCGCGGTTCGGTCATTCCGAGACGGGCAACCGGATGTCGCCGACGCTTGGTCGGCGCCCGAGCTGGCGAGCTTGCGCAACGTCAGGGCCGCGCTCGATCCCGAGCGCGTGCTGGCCTTTCAGCGACACCCTGCGTTTTAGGTTTGTTGCCGGGCTCGAGCGTGCGCAGTTGTTCGCCTGGGACGGCGTGTCGGCGCACGAACACGCACGCTCGCGGCTGGTTTCTAGGCGCGCGGGATGCCCGCCAGCTTGTCGGCGAACTTCGCCTCGGCGGCCTCGCGCAACCGCAGCAGGTGTTCGGAGGGAAACAGATCAGGCGACGGGGCACGGTCTTTCAGTAACTGGCGCGCCAACGTGACCTTGTGTACTTCGGTCGGGCCGTCGGCCAGGCCGAGCACGAACGATTCCACCAGGTATTGCACGAACGGCATCTCGTGAGTGGTGCCCAACGATCCGTGCAGCTGAAGTGCCCGCGCCGACACGTCGTGCAGCACCTTCTGCATCATCGCCTTCACCGCCGAGATGTCGGCCCGCACCGCCTGGTAGTCGTTGAATTGGTCTATCTTCCAAGCCGTTTGAAGGGTCAGCAGACGGAAGGCCTCGATCTCCATCCAGGAATCGGCGACCATCTCCTGCACGAGTTGCTTGTTGGCCAGCACCTCGCCCTGGGTGTAGCGCGACACCGCCCGCTCGCAGATCATGTCGAAGATGCGCCGGACCAGTCCGACCGTGCGCATGGCGTGGTGGATGCGCCCGCCGCCCAAACGGGTCTGGGCGACGACGAAGGCTCCGCCGCGCGGGCCCAGCATGTGATCGGCGGGCACCCGCACGTTCTCGTAGCGCACGTAGCCTTCGCGCCCGCCGCCGGTCGGCTGATAACCCAGTCCGACGTCGCGCATCACGTTGATGCCCGGGGTGTCGCCGGGGACGACGAACATCGAGTAGCGCTGATAGGGGGGTGCGTCGGGGTCGGTCATCGCCATCACGATGATGAACGACGCCATCGAGGCAAACGACGAAAACCACTTCTCCCCGTTGATGATCCAATGATTACCGTCGGCGACGGCGGTTGTGGTGAACACCTTCGGGTCGGCGCCGCCTTGCGGTTCGGTCATGGAGAAACAGGACACGATCCGGTTGTCGAGCAGCGGCTCGAGGTAGAGCGATTTGAGCTCGGGCGTGCCGTAGTGAGCGAGGATCTCGCTGTTGCCGGAATCGGGCGCCTGCGAACCGAAGACGATGGGCGCACACTCCGAACGGCCCAGGATCTCGTTGAGCAGGGCCAGTTTCACCTGCCCGTAGCCCGGCCCGCCCAGGTGCGGTCCCAGGTGGGTGGCCCACAGCCCGCGCTGTTTGACGATCTCCTGCAGCGGGGGGATCAGCGCCTGGCGTACCGGATCATTGAGGTCGTGGGACTCCTTGACAATCAAGTCAATCGGTTCGCACTCGGTGCGCACGAAGTCCTCGACCCACTCCAGTTGTTGCGCCCACTGCGGGTCGGTGGAGAAGTCCCACGACATGTGTCATCCCCTCTTGCTCTGTGCCACCACGCTGGCGTGTTCGAGCGCGGTGATGGTGTCGTTTTCGAACCCAAGCTCGCGTAGCAACGTATGCGTATGGTCGCCCGGCAGCGACGGCGGCGTGGGTGCCGCGGGCCGTGTTCGCGAGAAGCGCGGGGCGGGCGCCGGTTGGGTGACGCCGGCTATGTCGATGAACGTTTCGCGCGCGACCAGATGCGGGTGCTGCGGCGCCTCCGACAGCGAAAGCACCGGTGTCGCACAGCATCCCGGCGAATCGAGGATCCGTTCCCACTCTTCGCGGGTCTTTTCGGCGAAACGCGCGGCCAATTTCGCCCGATGTGCCGCCCACGCGGCCGGTTGGTCGTCGTCATGCGGTACGTCGACGCCGAGGCGGTCGCACAGCTCGGCGTAGAACTTCGGCTCCATCGCGCCCACCGCGACGTGGCGCCCGTCGGCGGTGGCATATGCACCGTAAAAGTGGGCGGCACCGTCGAGCAGATTGTCTTCACGGCGGTCGCGCCACGTGCCTTCGGGAACCATCCCGAAATACGGCGCCAGCAGGGTCGCGACACCATCGACCATCGCGACGTCGAGGACCTGACCCTCACCCGACTCGCGTGCCTCCAGAATCGCGCTGAGCAGGCCGACCGCCAGCAGCATGCCGCCGCCGCCATAGTCCCCGACCAGATTCAGTGGCGGCAAAGGTGTTTCGGCCGTGCCGATGCCGTGCAGGGCACCGGTCAAGGCGATGTAGTTGATGTCGTGGCCGGCATGTCCGGCCAGCGGGCCGTCCTGGCCGTATCCCGTCATGCGGGCATACACCAGACGGGGATTGCGCTCGCGCAGCGCATCGGGGCCGATGCCCAGCCGTTCGGCGACGCCGGGCCGGTACACGTCGACGAAGGCGTCGGCGTCGGCGGCCAACCGGTGCACGAGGTCCCTGCCGCGGGGATCCTTCACGTCGGCGGCGAGCGACCGCTGGCTGCGGCGGACCGTGTAGTCGATGGGCAGCGGACCGTCAACACCCGCCACCGGGTCGATCCGGATCACGTCTGCGCCCAAGTCTCCCAACAACATTCCGCAAAACGGGGCCGGCCCCAGGCCGCCCATCATCACGATGCGCACGCCCTTTAGCGGGCCGGTCACGAAGACCACTTTTTGCGGCGTGCGGCGGCCTCGTCGGTCGCGTGCGAGATCACCTGATTGCGGTTCTCTAAGTCCAGCGCCGACGCGAGGCTCGGCGCGTCGGTGTTGACCTGCAGCGCGCGTTTGGTCAGTTGCGCACCCAGCGGGGCAAGGTCCGCGATCAGCCCTGCCAGCTCGACGGCGCGTTCGTTGAGCCGGTCCGGTTCGACCACCTCGCTGACCAGGCCACGCCGATCGGCCTCGGCGGCCGATACCGTGCGGCCGGTCAGCATCCAGTCCGCGGCGACGCTGGTGCCCACGATGCGCGGCAGGTGATAGCTCATGCCCATCTCGGCGCCCGATAGCCCGAGCAGGATTGCGCCGTTGCCGAAAGTTGCTGCTGTAGAACAGATCCGGATGTCTGCGGCCAGGCACAGCGCGAATCCCGCACCGACGCACGGGCCGTTGACCGCGGCGATGACGGGCTGTGGCAAGTCCCGGATGGCTTCGGCCAGTGCGGCCATTGTCTCCTGGAACCGCATGCGGTCCAGCGCAGGCGCTTCGGCTTCGACCATGCTCGGCCCGAAATCGCGCACGTCGATCCCGGAGCAGAAGCCGCGACCGGTGCCGGTGAGAACGACGGCATGGACCGTGCGGTCGCCGGCCAAATCGGCCAGTGTCCGGGTCAATTCGGATCGCATGGCCTCGTTGATGGCGTTGAGCCGATCCGGGCGGTTCAGCCGTACGACGGCGACGCCGTCGCGCGGGCGTTCGAGATCCAGTGTGTTCGACACCGTTACGCGGTGACCAGCCGCGCGAGATTGCCGCCCATGCTTTTGGCCTGGTCGCCCACCGGCACGTGGCCGAGCGCGTCGGCGAAATGTGTCGGTTGGGCCAGGCGCTCGGGGTGGGGGACGTCGGAATCGCACAGCTGGGTCTCGTACAGGTGGTTGTCCGCGTCGAACAGCGGATACGGCAACGTCATCGTTGGCGCGGTAGACATGACGACCTCCTCGAACGATGACCCCCATCGACCACGATCGTAATGCGTCTCTCGACTGAGGAGAACAGCCTTCTCCTAGAGAGCGAAGCGATTCTCGTGACGCTCCGCGACGTGGTGAGCTGGCCCGGACAGGCCAGATCTGGCGCGTGTGGACCGTCCGCGCCGCGGGGCCGCCGCCGATACTGGCACCAGACCGCAGTATCGGGAGGCGTTTATGCACATCACCGTCGACTATGACCTATGTGAGGGACACGCGCAGTGCCTGCTGGCCGCCCCCGACGTGTTCGACCTTCCCGACGACGCCGAACAAGTGGTGGTGCTCAACCCGGATCCGCCGGAAACCGACCGTGACCGCGTGATTCGGGCCGCCGCGATGTGCCCCGCGCAGGCGATTCGAATCCTCAACTGAGCCGGTCGGATTCGGCAAGATCGTCGAGCAGCCGGAAACGGCCGGCCAATGCGGCGGCAGCGATCCGGTTGCCGACCCCGAGTTTGTGCAGCAGTGCGGCCACCATGCGTTTGGCGGTGCGCTCCGATACCAGCATCCGGCGGGCGATGTCGCCGGTCTCCATACCGGTTGCCAGCAGCGTCCACAGCCGAAGATCCTGGGCGCTGAGACTATCCAGCAGCGTCGACGGCGGCTTGCGCACATTGCTCAACAGCGCGTCCAGCAGCGCGCCGTCGATGACCCGCAACCCCTCGGCGATCGTCCATAGCGGTCCGGCCAGCGCCTCGGGTCGCGCGGTCTTGGGCAAGAAACCGTCGGCACCGGCTCGCAACGCCTCCTCGGCCAGCGCCAGGTCGTCGGTCCCCGACAGCGCCAGGATCCGGGTCTTCGGGTGGCGCGCGTTGATGTGCCGGATCGCGGCGACCCCGCCCAGCGGCGGCATCGACAGGTCGATGATCGCGACATCGGCATCGCAGCGGGCCACCAGATCGGCGGCCTCTTCGACGTACGTCGTCTGGCCGCCGACGGTGAACAATTCGCCCCATTCGCGGGTGAGCAACAGGGCCAGGCCCTGCGCGAACAGCTCGTGGTCGTCCACGATCACGACGACATATGGCGAGCGGGTCATTGCCGCGATGCTAGCCCCAACCCTATGGTCAGCCGGGTGAGATCGCTCGATCAGCTCAAAACCACCGTGGACTTCGACGGCGCGGACTACGGGCTTGCCCGCACCGTCGTCGCGGTACGGGTCGCCGTTGTCATCTCGATCGGTGTGCTGCTGGCGATCGGACCGTACTGGGTCCGCCAGCACGCCGCCGCCACCTTTGCGGTGCTGGGCGCCGCAATGGTCTACGCGGCCGCAGCTGATGGCCTATCCGCAGCTCGAGGTCCGGCGCACTCGGTATTCGTGGCTGGTTACCGGCTTTGACTGCGCGTTCACCCTCGCGCTCATCGCGCTGAGCGGAGGGGTGTACAGCCCGGTGGTCTCGGTGTTGGCGCTGGCGGTCATCGCGTCGGCGGCCCGGCTGTCGTTCAGCGGAGACATTGCTGGTCGCCGTCCTTTTGGCCGCCGCCTACGTTCCCATCGCGCTGACGTCGTCGCCGAGGCTCCCGGTCACCGCGGCTCCGGCGCTACAGGCCGGCTGGTCGGCGCTGTATCTGGTGTTCGTCGCGATCATCACCGCAGGGCTGTCCGCGCTCGCCGAACACGAACACCGCTCCCGGTTGACGGCGCTGGTAGAAGCCGAGGCCGAACACGCAGCCGCCGAGGAGGAACGCGACCTGCGGGCACGCCTGCTGCGGTCCTACCAGTCGCAACAGGATGGACTGCAGGTGCTGGTGCATGAATTCCGCACCCCCGTGACGTCATTGGAGGCGCTGACCGAGGCGCTGACTTCCCCGCATCCGATGCCGCAGGCCGACCGCGACACCGGCCTGGAGCTGGTGGCCCGGCACGTGCGCCACCTGGGCGACATGCTCGACGCCCTGTCCGACGTCGCGCTGAGCCGCCGCCCGACGTTCTCGGCTGGCCGGGTCCGCCGCGTCGATGTCGCCGATCTCATCGTCGCCGCCGCCAATTCGGTCGGCCTGGCGCCGCCTCGGTTGCGGTTGAGCATCAGCGGCGACGTCGATGCCGTGGCAGTGAACGCCCAGGGGCTGCGCCGGGTGCTGACCAATCTGCTGGAGAATGCCTCCCGGCACGGCCGAGGCGAACCGGTCGATGTGACGTGCTCGCGCGACGGCGACGACTTGGTCCTGGCCGTGCTGGACCGCGGACCGGGTATCCCGGCCGACAGCCTCGGTGAGCTGACCACCAAGTACGTCAGCGTCGGCGGGCAGCGCGGCACCGCCGGGCTGGGCCTGTGGATCGTGCAGCAGATCGTCGAAGCGATGGGCGGCCGCGTCGACTTCGCCGCGCGCGACGGCGGCGGGCTGGTCGCCACGTTCCGTGCACCCGTCGCCTGATCGTCGGTCCACGCGTTGGCCCGGGTAGGCCAGTGATTGGCACGCGCGTCTGTGCCGCGCCGGTTGTCTGGTAGCCACCATGGGTCTAGCCGCCGAGGTGACGTGCACAACAGCACCACCCCGCCGCGCGAGAAAGGTACTCCCGATGACCGCACCCACGACCGCCCCCACCCACAAGGACATCGATCTGAGCGCCCGCGCGTTCTGGGCGAAACCCCCGGAAGAGCGCGACGCCGCCTTCGCCGTCCTGCGCGCGGAGAACCCCGTGCCGTGGAGCCGCCCGGCGGAGTCGGATCTGCTGCCCCCCGAGCTCAACACCAGGGGCTTCTGGTCGCTGACCAAGCAAGAGGACATCCGGATGGCCAGCCGCCACCCGGAGATCTTCTCCTCGGCGGAGGGCATCACGATGGAGGACTTCGCCCCCGAAGCGGTCGAGATCGCGCAGTCGTTCATCGCGATGGACGCCCCGCGGCACACCCAGCTGCGCGGCATCACGACGGAGGCATTCAAGCCCAAGAACGTGCGCCGGCTGGAGGGCTGGATCCGCGGCCACGCCCACGACCTGGTCAGCGAGATGGCCCACCTGGGCGAGGGCGACTTCGTCCAACTGGTGTCGGTGAAACTGCCCGGCCGGATCTTCGGCAGCTTCTTCGGGCTGCCCGACAGGCGAACTGCGCGACAAGGCCGTCAGCGCCGCACAGCGGCTGGTGGGTTGGACCGACCCGAACATCCGCGGCGACAAGACCGAACTGGAACTGTTCATGGGTGCCGTGATGGACCTGCACGAGGTGGCAACGGTGTTGATCCCCGAGCGGCGGGCCAACCCCGGTGACGACCTGATGACCTGGATGGTGCAGGCCGAGTTCGACGGCAAGAAGATGACCGACGACGAGCTGAAGGCCTTCTTCGTGCTGATGGGCGTCGCGTCCAACGACACCACGCGGCACGCCTCGGCGCACGCCATCGCCGCCCTCTCGAAGTTTCCCGACCAGCGCGCGCTGCTCGTCGAGGACGTCGAGGGCCGGGTCGGCACCGCCGTCGAGGAGGTGCTGCGCTGGGGATCGCCGTTGCTGCACATGCGCCGCACCGCCACCCAGGACATCACCGTGCGCGGCTCGGAGATCAAGGCCGGCGACAAGGTGGTGCTGTGGTACTACTCGGGCAACCGCGACGAGGACGTCTTCGAAGACCCGCATACGTTCAACATCCTGCGAAACCCGAACCCGCACATCGCTTTCGGTGGCGGCGGCCCGCACTTCTGCCTGGGCGCGGCGCTGGCCCGCACGATGCTCAAGGCGTTGCTGACCGAGGTGTACACGCGCATTCCCGACATCTCGGCGCCAGAGCCCAACTACGCGCTCGCCAACTTCATCAATGGCGTCAACAGCCTGCCGGCGACCTGGACGCCCGAGAAGTGCTGACATCAAGGAGATTCGATGAAAACCAAAGCCGCGGTGCTGTGGGGGCTACATCAGAAGTGGGAGGTCGAAGAGGTCGACCTCGACGGCCCCAAGGAGAACGAAGTCCTGGTCAAGCTGGCGGCCGCCGGCTTGTGTCACTCCGACGACCACCTGATCACCGGCGATATGCCAATGCAGCTACCGGTGGTCGGCGGGCACGAAGGCGCGGGCGTCGTCGTCGACGTCGGCCCGGGTGTGACCGAGGTGGCCGAGGGCGATTCAGTGGTGCTGAGTTTCATTCCGGCGTGCGGCCGCTGCGAACCGTGTGCGCGCGGCATGAGCAACTTGTGTGTGCTCGGCGCGGCCATCATCGCCGGCCCGCAGCTCGACGGCACCTTCCGGTTCCACGCCAAAGGCCAAGGGCTGGGCCAGATGTGCGTGCTGGGCACATTCTCCGAGTACACGGTGGTGCCGCTGTCCTCGGTGATCAAGGTGGATCCGTCCACCGCACTGGACACCGCCGCCCTGGTCGGGTGCGGGGTCACGACGGGTTACGGCAGCATGGTGCGGACCGGCGAAGCACGTGACGGCGACACCGTGGTGGTCATGGGTGTGGGCGGGATCGGCATGAACGCGGTGCAGGGCGCACGGATTGCGGGCGCTCGCGTCATCGTCGCGCTCGATCCCGTCGAGTACAAACGCGGCCGTTCCCTCGAGTTCGGCGCGACCCACACCGCGGCGACCGTCGACGAGGCCCGGCCCTGGTCACCGATCTGACGCGTGGCCAGATGGCCGATGTCTGTGTGGTCAGCACCGACTCGGCCGAGGGTGCTTATGTGGCACAGGCACTGAGTCTGGTCGGCAAGCGCGGCCGGGTGGTGATGACCGCGATCCCGCACCCGACCGACACCTGTGTCGACATGTCGCTGTTCGATTTGACCCTTTACGAAAAGCAGGTTCGCGGATCGCTTTTCGGATCATCGAATCCCACGGCACGACATTCCCCGCATGCTCGACCTGTATCGCGCCGGACAGCTGAAGCTCGACGAACTCATCACCCGCGAGTACACCCTCGAGGAAATCAACGAGGGCTACGCCGACATGCATGCCGGCGTGAATCTCCGCGGGCTGATCCGCTTCTGATCAGTGAGAGTGAGCAGGACGTAACTGGGGCTTTGGCGGCGTAAAGCCCACTAACTCAGCAAGTTGGGTTTGTTCTACCGAGACAGGCTATGTCGGGCCGTGGCCGGCCCGCGCCGCAGCGCGCCGCGCGGACTCCTTGTGCTCGGCCGCGGTCTCGACGACCGCGTCGCACCCGGGGTACACCGTCGCTTCGTGCCCCGTCACCAGCCAACGCACCACGTACGGCGGCGAACCGTCCGCGGAGCGCACCTCGATGATCTCCGCATGCTGATCATGTCGTTCCGTGGTTGTGCCTTTAACCACGAGGAAGTCGCCGACTTCGGCTTTCATTGCCCGCTCCCTTCTCGATCTGTGAGATCCTGTGAGATCCGCGGACCCCTCCATCGTGCGCGCGTTCGTCGCCGAACGGAAGCTGCGGTGTCAGGAATCGAAGTTGGTGCCCGTGGTGAGCTTCTCCCAGTTGGCGATCTCGTTTGCCCGCCCGTCGGCGATGTAGCGGTAGGCGGCCAGGGCGTCGGGTCCCAGCAGCAGGAAGCCGGGGGGCTCGGTTGATTCGACGGCCGCGATGATCGCCGCGCCGGCCTTGGCGGGGTCGCCGGCCTGGTTGCCGTGCATGGTGTCGTTCTCTTTGCGACGCTGCCCGGCGGTGCTCGCGTAATCGTCGATGACCGTGGCCGATTGGACGAGTGAGCGGCCGGCGAAGTCGGTGCGGAACGCGCCGGGCTCGACGACGGTCACCGAGATGCCGAGCGGGGCGAGCTCGCCGCGAAGGGCTCCGCTGAGGCCTTCGATGGCGGCTTTGGCCGCCGCGTAGTAGCCCGATCCCACCGGGGTGAGCTGTGCGCCGATCGAGGAGATGTTCACGATGGCGCCGCTGCGGCGCGACCGCATGCCGGGCAGGACGGCTTTGATCATCGCGACGGTGCCGAAGAAGTGCGTCTCGAACAGGGTGCGGACGTCGGCGTCGTCGCCTTCTTCGACGGCGGAGCGATAGCCGTAGCCGGCGTTGTTGACCAGGACGTCGATGCCGCCGAAGCGCTCCTCGGCCTGCTGTACGGCCGAGCCGACCTGGTCGGGGTCGGTGACGTCAAGGGCGGTGGCGAGTACCCGCTCGGGCGCCGCCTCGGCCAGGTCGGCGACTTTCGTCGCATCGCGCGCGGTGACGACCGCGTTGTGGCCGGCGCCGATCACGGCTTCGGCGAGGGCGCGGCCGAGTCCGGTCGAGCAGCCGGTGATGAGCCAGGTGGACATGAGAGTGAATCCTTCCAGTCAGCCGCTCGTGAGCGGGGGGCCGTCGAAGCGCCCGACGGTGACGAACTCCGCGATCGGCCGGCGGCGCAGCTTGGTCAGCTGTCGCGTGGGCTTGCCGAGCGGCACGATCGCGGCAACCGCGTGGTTGTCCGGGATTCCCAGCAGCCGGCGGACCTGGTCCTCGGCAGCGATCGCCATCGTGGTGATGGTGCCGCCGTAGCCTTCGTTGCGCGCGGCCAGCAGGATGTTCCAGACGAGCGGATACACCGATGCCCCGCTGGCCAGGCCGACGCGGTCCAGGTTCTGATCGACCGAGGCGACAACAGCGAGGTCAACGGTGAAGACGAGGACAACCGGGGCGTTGCTGATGGGCGCGGTGAACGTGTCCGGGATTTCGGTGCTGTCGATCACGTCCTGCGGCACCTCGCTGGGATGCACCGAATTCCAAGGGTTTTCGCCGGCCGTCAGCTGCGCGAAGTAGCGCCGGGCGGTGGCGGTGCCGAGTTCGGCCAGCCGGCGGCGGGCGTCGGCGTCACGCACCACGGTGATGTGGGCGCCTTGCCGGTTGCCGCCGCTCGGGGCGAACCGGGCGTTGTCGATGATGCGCGACAACACTTCGTCGGGCAGCGCGTCGTCGGTGAACTCGCGCGCGGCGAACGTCGTTCGCATGACGTCGTACAGCTCCATGTATTTACACCCCCGCGACTGCGTCGTTCCAGCCGGAAGGTGCGCTTGAAGCCGGCCGGCTGCGTCGTCAGGGTCACTTCCACCGCACCGCTGGGGGCGACGACGTAGCGCTCCTCGACCTCCGGTCCGTCGCTCCAGCGGCCGACCGGCTGGCGCCCGAGATCGTCTCGGTCGTGCAGCGCCGGGTCGAACGGGAACAGCACCGGATCGTAGGGCACCACGTCGCCGTCGGGACGTCCGTTGACCAGTCGGCTGCACTCCACGAACCGGAAATGGCCGATGTTGTGCGCGGCCCGGTAGGTCCGGCTGACGACCAGCGGCGAATGCCCGTCCGCCGGCAGCGACGCGTCCTTGGGCACGATCGGATCGAAGACGACGTCGTCGCCGGCCACGCGCCTCGCGGAAGACGCCGAAATGGCGCGAAAAGCGTTCGGACAATGCGAAACCGGAGTCGGTGTCGAGAAAGACCGCGAGGCCGATGGCGGTGGCGGCGAAGGGATGCGGCGAGCGCTTCACCCGCCGTTCGCCGAACGTCGTGCGCAGGATCCGGGAAACCAGCGGGAAGCCCCCGGTCCCGCCCACCACATAGATGCCGGCCACCTCCGACCACTCGACGTCTTTATCGCTCTCGAGTCGGATCGCGCAGCACGCGCTCGAGAAGTTCGGTGGTTTTGTCGACCAGCGGTGAGCACACCGCGTAGACGTCATCGATGGGGCAGGAGAATGGCGGGCGCTCCCTGTCGTCGATCGCCGTGAGGTCCACCAAAAAGCGGCGCGTCTGCGGCCCGACGGCCTCCTTGCGTGCGGCGCATTCCTCTCTCAGCAGATCGCGCGCGTCGGCAGCTAGAGCATCCGAGGTCAGCGCCGATCGTGCGAGGACGAATTGCATGATCGCCTCGTCGAAGTCGTCACCGCCCAGGCGTTGGATCCCCTCGCTGACCACCACCTCGTTCACCTGCCCGGTCATCTTCAGCAGCGAGGCGTCGAACGTGCCGCCGCCGAGGTCATAGATGAGCACATACTCGCGTTTGGCGGTGATTGTCGAGCGGTAGCGATGGGCGTATTCGAGACCTGCTGCCGACGGTTCATTGAGCAGGGCGACGACGTGAAAACCCGCGGCCACGAAGGCATCCAGCGTCAGCAGACGCTGCGCGCTGGAGGCGTTGGCCGGCACGCTGATCGCGGCTTCGACGGTTTCGCCGGGCACCAGGCCGGCGTTCGAGCGGTTCTGCAGGTCGTCTTTCAGCTGAGCCAGCAGGCCGGTGAGCAGGTCGGCCAGCCGGTAGCTGCGCCCGGCCAGGGTGACTTCGGTCCGCGGGCCGGCCTGATTGAGCAGACGCTTGACCGACCGCAGCACCGACCAGCCCTTCTCGTGGCGCACGGCGGCGGCGTCAATCCCGAAGCGCAGTCGCCCGGCCGGATCGGCGGCAACGAGCGAAGGCCAGGTATCCGCGCCGTCGAAGGCGACGACCGGGTAGTTACCGCGGTCGACGACTGCGACGACGGTGTGCGTGGTGCCAAAGTCGATGCCGACTCTCATTCCACCGAAGTTTAGGGTGGTGCGCCCCGGTTAGGCAGGCCCACGCGCGTCAGTCCTCGAAGTGGCGCTTGTAGTCGTTCTGTTCCAGCCACCATTGCAGGTTGTAGATCACCGCCGCGAACATGCACATCACCACCGCGGAGCCGAGCGAGATGACCGCGCTCATAATCTCTCCATTGCGCGTGCCATGGCGGCGTGCTCGATGTATGCGTAACGCTTCGGCTGATACCGGGGCCTCTGGCGTGGTGGCCGTTCTGCCCGTGACGCCCTAGTCGGCGTCGCGAACATTCGCCGCACCGCGGCGACCAGCCGGGCACCGCTGCTCTCGCGGTGCACGCCGGCCGCGGCGGCCGTGCTGAGCAGCACTTGCTGCGGGGTGATCAGAACCTCAGGCTGTTGGGCGGGCTCAGTGGTGTCGGCGAGTGCCGCTGGTGAAACCAACATTTCGGGTGCCTCCTGCGCGATCGGCCGTGTTGAGGGGAGTCGGCCTGTTCGTGCACTCAACGTAAGGTCGGCGACCGCGGCTTGGGATGCGTAGTCGACTACCTGTCTTGGCCCCCTGGGTGGGCTAGGTAGGAACTAACAGAGCGCGTCCCACGCGTTTTGCACCTCGCGCTCGGCGGCGGTGGCGATCAGACCCGAGGGCGCGAACCTCTTCGATGGCACCGGGTCGTCTTCGCTCAACGGCCTACCGCCACCGCGAATTGCCCTGAACGCCACGGCGACTCCGACAACGATCACGATGATGACGACCAGGGCGAAGATGATGGACAGGGTGCCCTGGATGAAGGTGTTCCTGATGACCTCGTCGAGCTGATGGGCGTTCTTCGCCGCACCGAACGTCGTCTTGCCCGCGGCTTTCGCCGCGGAGTACTGGCGGTGCTGTGCCCAGTAGCCGACGGCGGTATCCGCGGAAAAGATCTTCTGCCACGATGCCGTCAGCGTGACCACCAGGTCCCAGAGCAGCGGAACCCCCGGAATCCACGCCCACTTCAGCAGGCCCTTTTTGATGACGATCACGGTGACGACCGTCAGCGCGATGGCCGCGAGCAGCTGGTTGGCGATTCCGAACAGCGGAAATAGCGTGTTGATGCCACCCAGCGGATCGGTCACCCCCATCAGCAGGATGCTGCCCCACGCCGCGACGACGGCCAGGCTGCACACCCATACGCCGGGGCGCCAGCTCGGGTTTTGCAGCTTGGCGAGCGGACCGCCCAGGTTGCCCAGGGCGTCGGAGAGCATGAAACGCGCGACCCGGGTGCCGGCGTCGACGGCGGTCAGAATGAACAGCGCCTCGAACATGATCGCGAAGTGGTACCAGAACGCCTTGAGGCCGCTGCCGCCGAAGACCCGGTGCAGCACCTCGGACATGCCGAACGCCAGCGTCGGTGCGCCGCCCGTGCGCGACACGATCGACTTTTCCCCGATGCCGCTGGCGGCCTGGTTGATCTGGTCGGCGGTCGCGGGGGCCCCCGACAGGCCGAGACCGTTGACGTAGTGCGCGGCGGTCGCCGCGGTGTTACCGGTCTGAGCGCCGGGGGCGTTGAGGGTGAAGTACACGTGCTGATTGATCAGTGATGCGGCAATCAACGCCATCACGGCGACGAACGACTCGGTGATCATGCCGCCGTAGCCGATCATCCGCATCTGGCTCTCCTTCTCCAGCATTTTGGGCGTCGTGCCCGACGAGATCAGGGCGTGAAATCCGGACAGCGCGCCGCAGGCGATGGTGATGAACAGGAAGGGAAACAGCGAACCGGGGAACACCGGTCCGTCGCCGCGGGTGGCGAAGCGAGAGATCGCCGGTGCCTGCAGGATTGGGTGCGCGATACAGATGCCGACCGCCAGCAACGCGATGGCACCGACCTTCATGAACGTCGAGAGGTAATCGCGCGATGCCAGCAGCAACCACACCGGCAGCACCGAGGCGACGAAACCGTAGATGATGATCGACCACGAGACAGTTTCCGGTGACAGGTTCAACCAGGCCGCGCCCCAAGACGTTTCGGCTACCCAGTCGCCGGACGCGACCGCGAGCAACAGCAGCGCGATGCCGATCAGTGAGACTTCCGCCACCCGCCCGGGGCGCAGGAAGCGCAGGTAGCAGCCCATGAAGAGCGCGATGGGGATGGTCATGGCGATGGAGAACACGCCCCACGGGCTCTGGGCCAGGGCACGCACCACCACCAGCGCCAGCACCGCGATGATGATCACCATGATGATGAAGGCCCCGATGAGGGTCGCGGCCCCGCCGACCGCGCCCAGTTCGTCGCGGGCCATCTGGCCCAGCGAGCGGCCCCGGCGCCGGGTCGAGATCCACAACACCAGGTAGTCCTGGACCGCGCCGGCGACGACCGCGCCGACGATGATCCAGATGCTGCAGGGCAGATAGCCCATCTGGGTGGCCAGCACCGGACCGATGAGCGGTCCGGCTCCGGCGATCGCAGCGAAATGGTGGCCGAAGACCACGCGTCGATCGGTCGGCACGAAGTCCGTGCCGTTGTCCAGGATTTCTGCGGGCGTGGCGTGGTCGTCGCGCGGGCGAACGATCTTCATCTCGATCAGCCGCGCATAGAACCGGAAGCCGATGATGTAGGTGCAGATCGCCGCCACCACCAACCACACCGCGTTCACCGTCTCGCCGCGGACGAACGCGATCACCGCCCAGGCGATCGCCCCGACCACGGCGATGATGCCGAAGAAGATCTTGTGTCGGACGGTGATCGGGGAGCGGTCGATGATCGCGACGGGTGGCAAGTCGTCGTCGGTGCGGATAAAACTGACAGTTTCGTCGTGCACAGTCACGCACAAACCCTACGACGGGTGTCTCAGTACAGCGCGCGCACGGCGTCGATGGTGTCGGCTTCGGCGGGGTTCTTGTCGTCGCGGTAGCGCAGCACCCGGGCGAAGCGCAGCGCCAACCCCCCGGGGTAGCGCGTCGACTTCTGCACCCCGTCCAACGCGATTTCGACGACCTGCTCGGGGCGCACGTGCACGACCCACTGATTTGGGTCGTCCTCCGTGCCCCCCAGGGCGAGTTCGCTGAAGCGTTTGGTCTGCCAGTCCAGCATGGCGTCGGTCATACCCTTGAAAGTCTTGCCCACCATGATGAATTCGCCGCTGACCGGATCGCGCGCGCCCAGATGAATGTTGGAGAGCTTGCCGCGGCGCCGCCCCGACCCCCACTCCACGGCGAGCACCACCAGGTCGAGGGTGTGCACCGGTTTGACCTTGAGCCAGCCGGCTCCGCGACGGCCGGCCTGATACGGGGCGTCCGGCGACTTGGCCATCACCCCTTCGTGGCCGGAGGCCAGCGTCGCTGCCAGGAAGTCTTCGGCCTGTGCCGGGTCGGACGTGGCCAGCCGGTCCACCCGCTGTGCTGGCGGCACCAGCGCGTCCAGCGCGGCCAGCCGCTCGGTCGTCGGCGCGTCGAGCAGGTCGACACCGTCGACCTGCAGCACGTCGAAGAAGAACACCGAAAGCGGCTGTGCCGCAACGGCTGCCGCCACATCGACGGAACGGCCGAAGCGGGACGCGGTGACCTGGAAGCGGTGTGGGCGGTTGTCCGGCCGCAGCGCGATGGCCTCTCCGTCGGCGATGAACTCGGTGACCGGCAGCGCCAGCGTCGCGGCCACCACCTCGGGCAGTCGCGCGGTGACGTCGTCCAGGCTTCGGGTGTAGACGGTGACCTCGTCTGCCGACCGGTGGATCTGCACCCGGGCGCCGTCCAGTTTGGTCTCGAAAATTGTTGCGCCGCCGTGCCGTTCGAGCGCATCGGTGACGCTGGTGGCGGTCTGAGCCAGCATCGGTCCGACCGGCCGGCCGACCCGCAGGGTGAACGCGTCCAACGCCGCCGTCCCGTGCGAGAGCGCGGCCGCCGCGACAGCCGGCAGATCGCCTCCCAGCATCGCGGCGCGCTGCACCGCGGCGGCGGGGATCTCGGCGGCCTTGGCGACGGCGTCGGCCATGATTCCGGCCAGCGCGCCCTGACGCAGCTCGCCGCCCAGCAACCGCAGCAGGAAGGTCTGCTCGGTGTCGGTCGCGGCGGTGAACAGGCCCGCGACGAGTTCGGCCCGGCGGCCCTGGGAGCCCTTGCCCGAGACGGCGCCGATCTCGGAGAGCGTGGCGTCGACGTCGGCGACGGTCAGCGTCGGCTCCATCGCGGCGGGCGGCCGTGTCCGCAGCGCGGCCCAGCCGACGCCGATCTGCCGTTGCGGCAGCTCGCCGGACAGCCACGACACGATGATCGCGACGAGTCTCGGGTCGGGCTCCGGGTCTGATGAAGCCCGGCGCAGCAGCTCGGCGATGTGGGCGACCTTGGTCAGCCGGGACGAAGTGCCGCCCACATTAAGCGATGTGCTTGCTACATCGATGAGGAGCACGACTCAGCTTGGCATGGCTCGCCGACAACCCCCGGAAGCGGACGCGCTAGCGTACCTAGGCAAACGTTACAAATAGTGCGGATTCTGACAAGCCTAGAAAGAGAGGTCCGGATGGAGATCAGCGGCAAGAAGGTCGTCGTCATCGGCGGCGCGTCGGGGATGGGGCGGGCCAGCGCCGAGCTGCTGCACGAGCGTGGTGCGCAGGTCGCGGTGCTCGACCGCGAGGGTTCCGACGGCAAAGAGGTCGCCGAGGGTATCGGCGGCAAGTTCTACCCGGTCGACGTCACCGACTTCACCGGCACCGAGGAAGCGCTGCAGGCCGCGGTCGACGACCTGGGCGGGCTGCACGTCGTCATCACAACCGCGGGCGGCGGCATCGCCAAGCGCACCATGACCAAGACAGGTCCGCACGACCTGGAGTCCTTCCAGTCGGTGATCGACCTCAACCTCATCGCCAGCTTCAACATCAGCCGGCTGGCCGCGGCGCACATGAGCAAGAACGAGCCCGAGGACGAGGAGCGCGGCGTCATCATCAACACCGCGTCCATCGCGGCCTTCGAGGGCCAGATCGGGCAGGTCGCCTACACCGCCGCCAAGGCGGGCATCGCCGGCATGTGCCTGACCATGGCCCGTGACCTCGGATCGCTGGGAATCCGGGTGCTGGCGATCGCGCCGAGCCTGTTCGCCACCGGTTTGACCAAGGGCATTCCCGACGAATTCGCCTCGGCCCTGACCAAGGACGCCGCCTTCCCCAAGCGCCTCGGCCGGCCCGAGGAATACGCCAAGCTGGTGGCGGCGATCGTGGACAACCCGATGCTCAATGGCCAGTGCCTGCGGCTGGACGCCGGGCAGCGGTTCGCGCCCAAGTAGACGTCACTGAACCGTGCGGGCCCGGGCGGGCTCGGGCCCGCACCGATTAAGTACACTCTTTCTCGGCAACCCGGCGAATGATCCGGGGCGCCAAGCCGCGCGAGGGAGGGCCCTGATGGGTATCGCACTGACCGACGACCACCGCGAGCTCGCTGATGTCGCGCGCGCATTCCTGACCTCGCAGAAGGCGCGCTCGGCAGCGCGTTCGCTGCTGGACGCACCCGAGGAGGCACGGCCGCCCTTCTGGGGAGGCATCGTCGAACTCGGTTGGCTCGGCCTGCACATCGACGAAGAGCACGGCGGCTCCGGCTTCGGGCTGCCCGAGCTGGTGGTGGTGGTCGAGGAACTGGGCCGGGCAGTGGCACCCGGCCCGTTCGTGCCGACGGTGATCGCGTCATCGGTGATCGCCAAGGAGGGCACCGCCGACCAGAAGACGCGGTTGTTGCCGGGGCTGATCGACGGAACGGTCACGGCCGCAATCGGTCTGGCCGGCGGCGTGTCGATCAACAACGGCCCACAAAATCAGACAGCCGACGGTGAGGTCGGGGTGGTCTTGGGCGCGGGACTGGCCGAGCTGCTGCTGATCGCCGCGGGCGACGACGTGCTGGTCCTCGAGCGCGATCGCGCCGGCGTATCGGTCGAGGTGCCCGAGAACTTCGATCCGACCAGGCGGTCCGGTCGGGTGCGGCTGCAGAACGTGACCGTGTCCGACGGCGACATCCTGCGCGGCGCGCGCGAATCGGCGCTGGCCCGCGCGCGTACGCTGCTGGCCGCCGAGGCGGTGGGCGGGGCCGCCGACTGCGTCGAGTCCGCCGTCGAGTACGCCAAGGTGCGTCAGCAATTCGGTCGAACCATCGCCACTTTCCAAGCGGTGAAACATCATTGCGCGAACATGGTGGTTGCCTCCGAGTCGGGGATCGCCGCGGTGTGGGACGCCTCGCGGGCGGCGGCCGAGGACTCATCAGAAGACGAAGCGCAGTTCCGGCTGATCGCCGCGGTGGCGGCGGCGCTGGCCTTTCCGGCGTATGCGCGCAACGCCGAGCTCAACGTGCAGGTGCACGGCGGGATCGGCTACACCTGGGAGCACGACGCGCACCTGCACGTGCGCCGGGCGATCGTGACCGCCGCGCTGCTCGGCGGCGACGGGCCGGCGCGGGATGTCTTCGATCGCACCGCTGCCGGTGCGGTGCGGGAGAACAGCCTGGACCTGCCGCCCGAGGCCGAGGAACTGCGCACCCACATCCACGCTGACGCCGTCGAATTGGCCGGCCTGGACAAGCAGGCCCAGCGCGACAAGCTGATCGAGACGGGCTACGTGATGCCGCACTGGCCCAAGCCGTGGGGCCGCGCTGCCGACGCGGTGGAACAGTTGGTCATCGAAGAGGAATTCCGCGCGGCCGGCATCAAGCGGCCCGACTACGGCATCACCGGGTGGGTGATCCTGACCCTGATACAGCACGGAACCCCTTGGCAGATCGAGAGATTCGTCGAGAAGGCGTTGCGCAAGGACGAGATCTGGTGCCAGCTGTTCTCCGAGCCCGAGGCGGGGTCCGACGCGGCTTCCATCAGGACCCGGGCCACCAGGGTGGACGGCGGCTGGAAGATCAACGGGCAGAAAGTATGGACCAGCGGGGCGCACTATTGCGCGCGCGGCCTGGCCACCGTGCGCACCGATCCGGATGCCCCCAAGCACGCCGGCATCACCACGGTGATCGTCGACATGAAGGCGCCCGAGGTCGAGGTGCGCCCACTGCGGCAGATGACCGGCGGCTCCGATTTCAACGAGGTGTTCTTCAACGACCTGTTCGTTCCCGACGAGGATGTCGTCGGGGCGCCCAACTCCGGGTGGACGGTCGCGCGGGCGACGCTGGGCAACGAGCGGGTCAGCATCGGCGGTAGCGGGTCATTCTACGAAGGCCTGGCTTCGCAGCTGGTGGATTTGGCTCAACAGCACCCGGATCGCCTGGCGGGTGCGGCAATTCGACTGGGTAACTACCTGGCCGAGGAAAGCGCGCTGCGGCTGCTCAACCTGCGCCGCGTCGCGCGCAGCGTGGAAGGCGCGGGCCCGGGCCCGGAGGGCAACATCACCAAACTGAAGCTGGCCGAGCACATGGTGGAGGGGGCCGCGATCATGGTGGCCCTGCAGGGACCCGAGGTTGCGCTACTCGACGGGCCCGGCGCGTTGGCCGGGCGGCTGATCATGGGCGCGCGCGGCATGACGATCGCGGGCGGCACCTCGGAGGTCACCCGCAACCAGATCGCCGAGCGAATCCTCGGCATGCCGCGCGACCCGCTGATCAACTAGTACCGCTCGCGAGAATTACGCCGGCGCGAACTGCGGCGCGCCGCCGGCACCTCGTTCGGCTTGCGCGTCGACCCGCATCCCTATCGTCACCGAGTCCGGCTCGCAGCCAACGATATTGGCGGCGACACGTAACCCGCTTTGTTCGGCGAGCTCGACGATGGCGATCACATACGGAGTCGGGATCTCCGGGTTATAGGGGTGGTAGTTGACCGTATAGGTGAACACCGTGCCGTGGCCGGATACCGCCCGTGCCACCAGCGGTCCGCCGCAGTCGCGGCACTCGCCGGCGGGCGGATGCACCCAGCGCGCGCACGCGTCGCAGTGTTCAATTAGCAGCTGGGACGCCGGCTCGGCTGACACGGCCAATACAGTACACTCTATTCGGTTTGGCGCACGCGGCGGGTTTCGGTCTCACGGGTTAGGTGCAGATGAGCTATTTCGAAAAAGACGCGATCATCTCCGGCATCGGGATCTCGCGAATCGGCCGCCGCACTGGCATTCCGGGCTTCGACCTGACCATGGAGGCGGTGCGATCGGCCATCGATGACGCCGGCCTGGCCGGCTCCGACATCGACGGCATCGCCACCCTCGGTGACACGCCACCCGCTGAGGTCAACGCCGCGCTGGGCATCGAGGCCGCAGACTGCGGCAGCGGCTTCGGCACCGGCGGCTTGCTGAGCCCGGTGATGTCGGCGTGCCGCGCGGTCTCCGAACGGCGCGCCCGCCACGTGGTGATCTACCGGACCATCCAAATGCTCGGCGGCACGGTCCCGGTGAAGCAGGACGAAAACGCGCCCGCCCCACCGTTGGCGCGCATGTTCGAGACAGCCGAGGGGGCTCCCAAGCCGGCCGTCGGCGCCATGGACGACGTCAACGATCTTGTTGCGGCCCAAGCATATTCGGCGGCAAACTGGCTGGCGCTGAACTGTCGTCGGCACATGGAGCTGTACGGAACCACCAAAGAGCAGCTGGGCTGGATTGCACTGAACGGCAGACGCAACGCGGCATTGAATCCCCTTGCGGTATACCGCGAACCGATGACGATGGCCGACTATCTGGGGGCGCGGCTGGTGTCGACGCCGTTCGGGTTGCTGGACTGCGACGTCCCCATCGACGGCTCAATCGCGGTGGTGGTATCGAACGCGGAGTACGCGCGCGACTGCCCGCACCGCGCGGTGCGGGTGGAGGCGATCGGCGGGTCCGACGGTGCCGGCGGCTGGTTCCACCGCGACGACTACCCCAAGATGGCCATGTCGGATGCCACGGCCCAGATGTGGTCGCGCACCGAGTTGACGCCGGCCGACCTCGGCGTGGCCGAGTTGTACGACGGTTTCACGTACCTGACCCTCGCATGGCTGGAAGCCCTCGGCGTATGCGGCGACGGCGAGGCCGGCCCGTTCGTCGAGGGGGGCGCGCGGATCGCCCGCGACGGCCAGTTGCCGCTGAACACCTACGGCGGCCAGCTCTCCGCCGGGCGCATGCACGGCTACTGGGCGCTGCACGAAGGCTGTCTGCAGTTGCGCGGCGAGGCGGGGGAGCGGCAAGTGTCGCAGCGCCCCGAGGTAGGTGTTGTCTCCGTGGGCGGTGGTCCCGTCGCGGGATGCATGTTGCTCACCTGCTGAGGATGAGCCGCGATACCGGCCCAGCGGACAAACGAGCATCGAAGATCGCCCGCCAGATCGAGGCGGACGTTGTGCGCCGCGGCTGGACCATCGGAGAGTCGCTGGGTTCCGAGCACGCGCTGCAGCAACGCTATGAAGTGAGCCGATCCGTGCTGCGGGAGGCTGTTCGACTCGTCGAGCACCACCAGGTTGCCCGGATGCGCCGCGGACCCAAGGGCGGGTTGCTCATCTGCGAGCCCGATGCCGGCCCGGCGACCCGCGCCGTCGTCATCTATCTGGAGTACCTGGGCACCACACTGGGTGACCTGCTCAACGCGCGCCTGGTGCTCGAACCGTTGGCGGCTTCGCTGTCCGCCGAACGGATCGACGAGGCCGGAATCGAGCGGCTGCGTGGCGTGTTGCGTGCCGAACAGCAGTGGCAACCCGGTCTGGACGCGCCACGCGAAGAGTTCCACATCGCGCTGGCGCAGCAGTCGAAAAACCCTGTCCTGCAGCTGTTCATCGATGTGTTGATGCGCCTGACCGCGCGCTACGCCCGCAAATCGAAAGGCTCCGCCGGCGACGCCATCGAGCTCGTCGACCGGATGCACACGGACCATTTCGACATCGTCGCCGCCGTCACTGCGGGGGACGCGGCGTGGGCCAGGACACTCAGTGAGCGACATGTGAAAGCCGTCACTGCGTGGTTGCAGGAGCATCAGCGCGCCGAGGAAGTGCCGGCGTCCGGTCAGGGGCGTACACGGCTCGATCTGGAGGCGCCGCGCGGCAAGCTGGCCGAGGTGTTGGCGGCCAGCATCGGCGACGACATCGCCGCCAGCGGCTGGTCGATCGGTTCGGTGTTCGGCACCGAAACCGAGCTGCTCGAACGCTATCGGGTGAGCCGGTCAGTGCTGCGCGAAGCCGTGCGGCTACTCGAACATCACGCGGTCGCACACATGCGCCGGGGCCCCGGTGGGGGACTGATCGTCACCAAACCTGAGGCCCAGGCCAGCATCGACACCATCGCGCTGTACCTGCAGTACCGCCAGCCGACTCGCGAAGACTTTCGCGGCGTCCGCGAGGCCATTGAGCTCGACACTGTGACCAAAGTCGTCGAGCGGCGCGGTGATCCAGAAGTGGCTGCGTTCCTGAACTCCGACGGGGCCGCACGATGCCAGACGGACAACGATGCGCGCAACGTCGCCGTCGAAGAGTCACGATTTCATATCGGACTTGCCGAACTCGCCGGCAACGCACTGCTGGATCTGTTCCTGCGGATCATCGTCGAGCTGTTCCGCCGGCATTGGTCCAGCACCGGGCAGGACTTGCCGACCTGGACCGACGTCGTCGCCGTCGAGCGCGCTCACCTGCGGATTCTCCAGGCGATCGGGGACGGTGACGAAAGCCTGGCCCGCTACCGCGTCCGTCGTCATCTGGACGCGGCCGCATCCTGGTGGCATTGAGAGCGGCCGACAGATCTGGGTCGGCGTGTCGGCAGCCACGCACGCATAGCGAAGCGCCGTCTGGGGTACTGGAAAAGAGACCGACGGCCGGGCCAGCGGGGGGTTGGCACAGTGAGACACAGCGGGAGCGCTTACATGACGACGCGCACGGACGCCGGGCAACGGGGCTTCGTCCACTCCGCACTGCTCTATCAGTCGCAGGAGGAGTACCTGGACTCGGTGCTGCGCTTCGTGACGGACGGCTTGTCGGAGGGCGAACCGGTACTGATCGCGGTGCCCGGCGACAACCTTGCACTGCTGCGTGACGCGCTACACCACGAATGTGACGGAATACCGGACGGATTGCACACGGCCGACATCACCGAGATCGCCCGCAACCCTAGCCGGTTTCTGGCGGTAAAGAGCCGCTTCGCCGAGCAATACCGCGACCGACGGGTGCGCGTGGTCAGCCAACTCGTCTGGCCCGGCCGCACCCATGACGAGCTCGTCGCCTGCGTTGAGGACGAAGCACTGGTCAACGAGGCGCTCGAAGGCCACCAGGTGCATTGTTTGTGTCTCTACGACGCCAGTCGCCTGGATGAGTACGTGCTGGCGAGTGCGCGTGCGACCCATCCCTGGCTGTGGAGCTCCGGATCGATGCACAGCAGCGCGGAGTATGCGCCCGATGACGCGCTGGCACGCTGCAACAGGCCATTACCGATACATCCTGGCGCGGTCACCTATACGGTCCGGAAGACCGCCGACCTGCGCCCAGCGCGCTCGTTTGCGCTCAACTACGCGAGCTGGATCGGACTTTCCGAGGACGGCACCGAAGATTTGCAATTGATCGCCACCGAGCTGGCCACCAACAGCTTGATGTACACGGACGGCGCGTGCCAGCTGGCATTTTGGCGGGACAAACAACATCTCGTCTGTGAGGCGCGCGACACCGGCCGCTTCGACGACCCGCTCGCCGGCCGCCGTGCCCCGAGTGGAAGCGGCACCGCCAGCCGCGGACTGTTTTTGGTCAACGCGATGGCCGACCTGGTTCGCACTCACACCACGACCAGCGGGACCACCATCCAGGCCTACCTGCGGATGAGTCCGCAGCCCGGGCCGACTGGCTGACGCGCCCGATCTACCGCTGCTGCGGTGCTTGCGGCGCCGGCTGAGTCGGTGCGGGGAGTTCCGAGGTGCAGCCCACGGCCAGCATCCCGAACGCCGCGATCATTGCTGCGGCCGCGGTTCGAATTGCCAGCGTCCTCGTACGGCTCGTGCTCATCGGCGCCCCTCCTGGTAATCGTCGTTCTGCGCTCATTCTGCTCAGTCTGTTGGGGGCCAGTTTAACCACCGGTATCGCTTGCGTCTGAACGGTCTTGGCCTTGGCAGCCTTGGCCATTAATAAATTTGCTTCGCCGGCGCTCGGCGTCTAGTGTCGGCGCTCGTGCGTCTTCTTGCAGTAGTAGCCAGTACCCGCAGCGGGGTCTGATCCAGACCGACCCCCCGCTGTGGGTCGGAAGCTACTACCGTCGGTCGCCCTCCTGACCAGAGAAGACCGGCACCATGACAACAATCCTTTCGGACCTTTCCCACCTTTCCGGGCCGCACGACACCGCCAACGCGTGGTTCGGCGACCACTTCGGTGCGTCGTTGCCCCGTGGTCTGCGCGAGCGGGCCGAGGACATGTCGTGGGAGAGCTTCGTTGCGACCTACGGCCACACCGCCGGACCATTGCGCCTGGGGCACTGGTCTTGCACCGACACCGAACGACCCGCCGCGCGACTGGGCCCGCAGGCACGCAACTTTCAAGCCGTGATCGCGGTCGGCGATAGCATCGGCACCTCGACCGCCGCCGCCAGCGGCCCCGTCGCCGCGCTGACCGCGATGCTGCATGAGCGTGGGATCACGGTGGAGATGTTGAAGTTCCACCAGATGCGGTCCGGCCCGGACACCGCCACCTTCGTCTGCGGCAGCGACGGGATCCGCGCCGAATGGGCGATGGGCTGGGCCGACGATCCGACGCAGTCCGCCTTGCGCGCGATTATCGCGTGCGCCAACCGGCTGATGGCCTGAGCGGCCGGAATCTACAGCGGGCGCAACACGATTGGCATGCCGTCCTTCGGTACGGGCATGCCACCGTAGTCCCAAACCGGCTTGTAGCCGGGCCGGGGGAGCTCCAGCCGGTAGCGGCGCAGCAGCCGGTGCAGGATGGTCTTGATCTCCAACTGGCCGAACACCATTCCGATGCACTTGTGTGCACCTCCGCCGAACGGCGAGAACGCGTAGCGGTGTCGCTTGTGCTCGCTGCGCGGCTCGGTGAACCGCTCCGGGTCGAATTTCATCGGGTCGGTCCACAGTTCCGGCAGGCGGTGGTTCAGACCCGGGTAGGCGATGACGTTGGTGCCCTCGGGCAGGTAGTAGCCCAGTAGTTCGGTGTCGCGCACCGTCCGTCGCATCGCCCACTGAACCGGGGTCACCAGCCGGATCGACTCGTTCATCACCAGGTCGAGCGACTCCAGTTTCTCCAGCGACTCGATGTCCAGCGGCCCGTCGCCGAGGCGGTCGGATTCGTCGCGGCAGCGTTCCTGCCACTCCGGGTGGGCGGCCAAGTTGTAGACCATCGTCGTGCTCGTCGACGTCGACGTGTCGTGGGCGGCCATCATCAGGAAGATCATGTGGTTGATGATGTCTTCGTCGGAGAACCGGTTGCCGTCCTCGTCCTCGGTCTGGCACAACACCGTGAGCAGGTCGTTGCCCTCCTTGCCGCGCCGCTCGGCGACGCGCGCGGCAAAGTAGTTCTCTAGCAGTTCGCGCGCCTTGAGCCCGCGCCACCAGGTGAACGGCGGCACGCCGGTGCGGATGATCGCGTTGCCGGCGCGGGTCGTCGTCGTGAAAGCGTTGTTGACCTTGGTGATCAGCTCGTGGTCGGTGCCGGGCTCGTGGCCCATGAAGACCATCGAGGCGATGTCGAGGGTCAGCTCCTTCATCGCCGGGTAGAGCAGGAATCGCGCGTCGTTGATCACCCAGTCGTCGGCGATCACCTGCGACACGACGTGGTCCATCTGCTCGACATAGCCGACCAGGCGCGAGCGAACGAACGCCTCCTGCATGATCCGCCGGTGGAACATGTGCTCCTCGAAGTCGAGCAGCATCAGCCCGCGATTGAAGAACGGCCCGATCACCGGGACCCAGCCCTGCTGGGAGTATTCCTTGTTGCGGTTGGAGTAGACGGCCTGTGCGGCGTCCGGCCCCAGCGCCGCGATGGTCGGCATGACCGGTGAGTCTCCGTAGACGATGGGGCCCTTGGTCTCGTACAGGAACATCAGATAGTCGGGCCCGCCGCGCAACATCTCGATCATGTGCCCGATCACCGGCAGCCCCGCATCACCGATGGCGGCCTTGAGGCCGCTGCCCGGCGGCGGCTCGGCCAGCGTGCGCTCCGGGAACTCGGTGTTCCGCAGCCGCCGTTCCACCAGGCCCATGCCGGGGAAGTTGTTGATCGACGGGGTAAAGCGGCGCCGCGCCTGGTCGAGCAGGTAGTGCGGGGTGCTGATGGTGGCGGCCATAGACGCTCCTCTGCGGGCATGGGCCTAAAAGGGCTGGGTGACATCTGTCACTCGTCAACTATCCTTGGGGACGAACTTGACGGCTGTCAAGTTTGCTTTTCGTGCGCCGTAGTGCAAGGTCAGGGAGATGGATAACACCGCGGTGAATCCGGAACAGGGCGAGCCTGTCGGGCGGCGCCGCGGTGACAAGCACCGGCAAGCGATCATGGCCGCGGTCCGCGAGCTCTTGCAGGAGACACCGTTCGACGAGCTCTCGGTGAGCACCATCAGCCTGCGAGCCGGGGTGGCGCGATCGGGCTTCTACTTCTACTTCGATTCCAAGTACGCGGTGCTCGCCCAGATCATGGCCGAGGCCGCCGAAGAATTCGAAGAGCTCACGCAGTACTTCGCGCCCCGCCAGCCGGGTGAGTCTCCGGAGCAGTTCGCCCAACGGATGGTGGGCAGCGCGGCCGCGGTCTATGCGCACAACGACCCGGTGATGGAGGCCTGTAATGTCGCGCGCCACACCGACATTGAGATCCGCGAAATTCTCGACCGCCAATTCGAGGGGGTGCTGCACCAGATTGTCGGCATCGTCGAGGCCGAGATGAAGGCGGGCACAGCGCATCCGATCAGCGACGACATCCCGACGCTGGTCCGCACCCTGGCCGGCGCGACGGCATTGGTGCTGACCGGCGACCCCATTCTGGCCGGCCGCGATCATGACTTGGAGCGCCGCGTGCGGGTGCTCGAGCAGTTGTGGCTGAACGCGCTCTGGGGCGGGCAGGCGTAGATAGTCCCGGGCAGTATCGTCACGGCCATGGCGAAGGCGGGGCGGTACTTCGAGGGAAAGCGGTGTTTTATTACCGGTGCGGCCAGCGGCATCGGCCGCGCCACCGCGTTGCGGCTGGCCGCGCAGGGTGCCGAGCTCTATCTGACCGACCGCGACACTGACGGACTCGGACAAACCGTGGCCGACGCCCGCGCGCTGGGCGCACAGGTGCCCGAGCATCGCGCTCTCGACGTTTCCGACTACCACGACGTAGCCATGTTCGCGGCCGATATCCACACCCGGCATTCCAGCATGGATGTCGTGATGAACATCGCCGGCATATCGGCCTGGGGAACGGTCGACCAGCTCACGCATGAGCATTGGAGCAAAATCATCGCGATCAACCTGATGGGTCCGATCCACGTCATCGAGTCGTTCGTCCCGCCCATGGTGGCGGCCGGCCGGGGCGGGCATCTGGTCAACGTGTCTTCTGCGGCAGGGCTCGTCGCGCTGCCCTGGCATGCCGCCTACAGCGCCAGCAAGTATGGGTTGCGTGGGTTGTCCGAGGTGCTGCGCTTCGACTTGGCCCGGCACCGCATCGGCGTGTCGGTCGTGGTGCCCGGCGCGGTGAAGACCCCGCTGGTCAGCACCGTCGAGATCGCCGGCGTGGACCGCGACCACCCCAAGGTGAGTCAATGGGTCGAGCGCTTTGCCGGTCATGCCGTGTCACCGGAAACAGCAGCCGAGAAGATCTTGGCGGGGGTCGCCAAGAACAGGTATTTGATCTATACGTCGCCAGATATCCGAGCGCTATATGCATTCAAGCGGCTGGCGTGGTGGCCCTACAGCCTGGTGATGCGTCGGGTCAATGTGTTCTTCACGCGCGCACTTCGGCCCAGCCCGGCGCCCCACTGAAGCTACTCAGGCATCTCGAGTTCCAGCCGGACTCCGATTAAGCGAACCGGGCGGTCCAGCCCGAACAGGTCCAGGATCTGCAGCGCCGCGGCGACGATGACGTCCGCATCGGTACTGGGCTCGGCCAGCTTGCGGATCTTGGTGCGGGTGTAGAACGTAGCGGTGCGCACGGTGACCGCGACCCGCGCGACGACTCGTGTTTCCGCCACCACGTCTTCGAGGGTTCGTCGGGCCAAATCCGTTACGGCTTGGTTCATTTCGGCTCGATCGGTGAGATCGCGGGCGAAGGTGACGACGTGGCTGCGCGAGCGCGGCACCCAAGGCGCCGCGCTGACTTCGGTGTCGCCGCCGCCTTTGGCGAGCAGCAACAGCCACAGGCCGGTGCGTGGGCCGAACGTCGACGTCAGCAGCTCGGCGTCGGCGCGCGCCAGCTCACCGACTGTTGTGATATCAAGGGCAGCAAGCTTTTTCGCGGTCTTGGGACCCACACCCCAGAGCGCGTCGACGGGACGGTCGGCCATCACGGACATCCAGTTGGCGTCGGTGAGGGTAAAGACGCCCGCCGGCTTGGCGAAGCCGGTGGCGACCTTGGCGCGCTGTTTGTTGTCGCTGATGCCGACGGAGCAGGACAGCCCCGTTTCGGATAGGACGACGGTGCGGATCTGCTCGGCGATTTCGGTGGGTTCCGTTGTCACGCCGACGTACGCCTCGTCCCAGCCCCACACCTCGACCGGATGTCCCAAATCGCGCAACAGGCCCATCACCTCGTCGGACGCCGCGTCGTAGGCGGGCGGGTCCGACGGCAGAAAAGTGGCCTCGGGACAACGGCGCGCGGCGCTGCGCAGCGGCATGCCCGCGTGCACGCCGAACTCGCGGGCCTCATACGAGGCGCAGGTGACGACCTTGCGCGGTTCGGTCGGATCGCCGCTGCCGCCGACGATCACCGGCAGACCGACCAGTTCGGGGTGGCGGCGCAGTTCGACCGACGCCAGAAATTGGTCGAGGTCGACGTGCAGGACCCAGCCGGGCGTCATCACCGCCCGCACAGCTTGCGCGCCAGGCTCTCCCACGCGTCGCCCAGGCTCTGCTGGGTGTGTCCGCGGTCGTGGAGTTGGTGCTCGACGTAGTCGGTATCGAGCAGCGCCAGCAGCGCGTCGGTCTGAGCGTCGAGGTCGCCGCTGGTGTGCGCCGCGGCCAGCAGCACCCGCACGTGCGTGTGCAAGACCGCGGCGGCCGGGCCGTAGCGGGAATGCGGATCACGGTTGGCCGCCGAGAGTAGCGCATGGTGAGTGTGCACGAAGCAGATCCGCTCCCGGCCGAACGACACCAGGCGATCCAGCGGCGCCGCGTCGGGGCCGAGCGGCGGCGGACCGAAGAGAAATGCCTGCTGACTGGCCTTTTCGTCCTCGTCGAGCAGTTCCATCATCAGGCCCGCGCGGCTGCCGAACCGGCGGAACAGTGTGCCCTTGCCGACGCCGGCGGCGGCGGCGACGTCGTCCATCGTGATCGCGTCGGCGCCACGCTCGGCGACCAGGTTGCGTGCGGCGTCGATCAACAACGCGCGATTGCGCGCCGCGTCACTTCGCTCTAAAGCCGCAGACACCGGCAATTCGGCCACTCCTGCACTTTAACTCGGTTGGAATAAAGCGGACTATAGTCCGTTTCAATCGTGGAAGGATGTAGACCAATAACCGAAGGGAACGGGACAGTGGCTGAGAACTCGGACATCAAAGTATTGACGTTGGTGGGCAGCCTGCGGGCGGCGTCGATCAATCGTCAGATCGCACGCCTGGCGGCGGCGGTGGCTCCCGAGGGCGTCACGGTCGGCGTGTTCGACGGGCTGGGGGATTTGCCGTTCTACAACGAGGAGATCGACAACGCGACCAACGAGGCCCTCGAGCATGCGCCCGCGCCGGTGGAGGCCTTGCGCGCCGCGGCGGCCGAGGCCGATGCCGTCCTGGTGGTGACCCCGGAGTACAACGGCAGCTACCCGGCAGTGGTCAAGAACGCGATCGACTGGCTGTCTCGGCCCTTCGGTAGTGGCGCCGTGAAGGGCAAGCCGTTGGCCGTGATCGGCGGGTCGTTCGGCCAATACGGCGGGGTGTGGGCGCACGACGACACCCGCAAGTCGTTCGGAATCGCCGGCGCGCGCGTGGTTGAAGTCAAGCTGTCGGTGCCGTTCAAGAACCTGGAAGGCAAGGCTCCCGCGGAGCACGCCGAGCTGTCCGAGAGCGTGCGCGAGGTGGTCGGCAAGCTCGCCGCCGAGGTCGGCTGACAAAAAGTCCAGTAAGGGCCGCCAGTTGCGACTGGCGGCTTTGCTGGCTTTAGGCGTCTGGAAGAGCAAGGCGGGAGTTGTCGGTGTGCGGTGCTAAACCTGGACGCATAGGCGCCGCCGGAGTTGCTTGTGACATGCGACACGCCGAGCGGCGCGCTGGACAAAGCGTAACGACCAGGGAATTTCAAAATTGTTATTCAGAACATGTTGTATCTGGGCCACTTGTCACCCACTAGGTGTAGTGTTTCGCGAGTCGGCAGGATCCCCGGATCGCAAAGTCCTTCGAGGCCACCTCGGCCTCGGTGGACCTTCCGGAATCGGCCTGAATACGTCGAAGTCAGGGCTTCGGCGTATTCGCCGAGGACGGGAATCTTTGGACTTGTCGGACCGCTGAACATAGCTCAGACGTTGCACCAAAGTAGTTGCCAGTCCGTGATCAAGTTCTCCCCCCTTCCGCAAAGGAGCGGTATCTCAGATGAGCATCACTGTGTACACCAAGCCCGCATGCGTACAGTGCACCGCCACCTACAAGGCGCTGGACAAGCAGGGCGTCGCGTACGAGACGGTCGACATCAGCGTGAACTCCCAGGCGCGGGACTACGTGATGGCGCTGGGCTACCTGCAGGCGCCCGTCGTGGTGGCGGGCAACGACCACTGGTCGGGTTTTCGGCCCGACCGCATCAAGGCGCTCTCCGAGGCCGTGCTGACCGCATAGCGCCGCCGCGGATGGGTGCAGTGAGTTAAGGAGGTTGCGGTGCCATGCACGTCACGGGACGCGACCCAGGTTGGATGAGTGGCGACCCGCTGCGCCCGGCTCCGCCGCGCTTGCGATCACCAGTGGTCTATTTCTCTTCCGTGTCGGAGAACACCCACCGCTTCGTGCAGAAGCTGGGTGTTCCTGCCACACGGATCCCGCTGCACGGCCGGATCGAGGTCGATGAGCCGTACGTGCTGGTGCTGCCGACCTACGGCGGCGGGCGTAGGAACCCAGACCTCAGCGATGGGGGCTACGTCCCCAAGCAGGTCATCGCTTTTTTGAACGACGAGCGCAACCGCTCGCTGATCCGCGGCGTCATCGCCGCCGGTAATAACGACTTCGGCGCCGAATTCGGCTTTGCGGGCAACGTGGTTTCCGGCAAGTGCGGCGTGCCCTACCTTTACCGCTTCGAACTGATGGGAACCCCGGACGACGTGGAAGCCGTCCGCGAGGGGCTCGCTGACTTCTGGAAGGAACAGACGTGTCACCAATCGTCACTGCAGAGCCTGTAATCGCCGGAACGCACGGGGTGCTCGACGAGACGGACTATCACGCGCTCAACGCGATGCTGAACCTGTACGACAAGGACGGCAAGATTCAGTTCGACAAGGACCGGGAAGCCGCCCACCAGTACTTTCTGCAGCACGTCAACCAGAACACAGTGTTCTTCCACAATCAGGACGAGAAGCTGGACTACCTGATCAAGGAGAACTACTACGAGCGCGAGGTGCTCGACCAGTACTCGCGCAACTTCGTCAAGACGCTGCTGGATCGCGCCTACGCCAAGAAGTTTCGGTTCCCGACGTTCCTCGGGGCGTTCAAGTACTACACCTCCTACACGCTGAAGACGTTCGACGGGAAGCGCTACCTGGAGCGCTTCGAGGACCGCGTGGTGATGGTTTCGCTCACGCTGGCGGCCGGCGACACCGGGCTGGCGGAGAAGCTGGTCGACGAGATCATCGACGGCCGGTTCCAGCCGGCCACCCCGACGTTCTTGAACTCGGGCAAGAAGCAGCGCGGCGAGCCAGTAAGCTGCTTCCTGCTTCGCATCGAGGACAACATGGAGTCGATCGGGCGGTCGATCAACTCCGCACTGCAGCTGTCCAAGCGGGGCGGCGGAGTTGCGTTGCTGCTGACCAACATTCGCGAGCACGGCGCACCGATCAAGAACATCGAGAATCAGTCTTCGGGGGTCATCCCCATCATGAAGCTGCTCGAGGATTCCTTCTCCTATGCCAACCAGCTCGGTGCGCGCCAGGGTGCCGGCGCGGTGTACCTCAACGCGCATCACCCCGACATCTACCGGTTCCTGGACACCAAGCGCGAGAACGCCGACGAGAAGATCCGGATCAAGACGCTCTCGCTCGGCGTGGTGATTCCCGACATCACCTTTGAGCTGGCCAAGAAAAACGACGACATGTACCTGTTCTCGCCGTACGACGTCGAGCGGGTCTACGGTGTGCCGTTCGCCGACATCTCGGTGACCGAGAAGTACTACGAGATGGTCGACGACGCGCGCATCCGCAAGACCAAGATCAAGGCGCGGGAGTTCTTCCAGACGCTGGCCGAGCTGCAGTTCGAGTCGGGCTACCCGTACATCATGTACGAGGACACGGTGAACCGGGCCAACCCCATCGAGGGCAAGATCACGCACTCCAACCTGTGCTCAGAGATCCTGCAGGTGTCGACGCCGTCGTTGTTCAACGAGGATCTGACGTATGCCAAAGTGGGCAAAGACATTTCGTGCAATCTGGGGTCGCTGAACATCGCCAAGACGATGGACTCACCGGACTTCGCCCAGACGATCGAGGTGGCGATCCGCGCGCTGACCGCCGTCAGCGACCAGACCCACATCTGGTCGGTGCCCTCGATCGAGCAGGGCAACAACGAGTCTCACGCGATCGGGCTCGGGCAGATGAACCTGCACGGCTATCTGGCCCGCGAGCGCATTTTCTACGGCTCTGAAGAGGGCATCGACTTCACCAACATCTACTTCTATACCGTGCTGTACCACGCTTTGCGGGCGAGCAATCGCATCGCGATCGAGCGAGGCAAGGCATTCGGGGGCTTCGAGAAGTCGAAGTACAAGTCGGGCGAGTTTTTCGACAAGTACACCGACCAGGTTTGGGAGCCGGCCACCGAGCGAGTGCGGGAGCTGTTCGCCGAAGCGGGCATCCGCATCCCGACACAGGACGACTGGAAGCGGCTGAAGGAGTCGGTACAGACTCACGGCATCTACAACCAGAACCTGCAGGCCGTCCCGCCCACCGGCTCGATCTCGTATATCAACTACTCGACCAGTTCGATCCACCCGGTGGCGTCCAAGATCGAGATTCGTAAGGAAGGGAAGATCGGCCGGGTCTACTACCCGGCGCCCTACCTGACCAACGACAACCTGGAGTATTACCAGGACGCCTACGAGATCGGTTACGAGAAGATCATCGACACCTACGCGGCGGCCACTCAGCATGTGGATCAAGGGCTTTCGCTGACGTTGTTCTTCAAGGACACCGCCACCACCCGCGACGTGAACAAGGCGCAGATCTACGCCTGGCGCAAGGGAATCAAGACGCTGTACTACATCCGGTTACGGCAGATGGCGTTGCAGGGGACTGAGGTGGAAAATTGCGTCAGCTGCATGTTGTGACGATTGGTCTCTGACAGCAGAGAATCCGTGACCGCCCAACTTCCGTCCGGGGGCGTGATCTAGGGGGTCAGGCTCCGGTCGGAGTCCTGCTATCGAAATGGTCGAAGCTTCGGAAGGGGCGCAACGGCGGACCTGACAACCCCAACTACGGAAAGATCGGTGAGAATCACCCGAGCTTCGGTCATGTCGCAGGAAGCCCGCCAAAGGCTGGCCGAACAGAGGCGAGGCGTCCGCAATCCGAACTATGGGCGCAAGGCAAGCGATGAGACCCGCGCAAAGATGTCAGCAGTGCGTAAGGGGCGGCCAATGCCGTCAAGTAGGCGTAACGCCCACACCAGATATCACACGAATCGGGGTATCAGGAAAGACATCTGCCCGTACTGCATTGAAGACTCACCATGCGAAACCACACCGTGACCGTCGGCCAAGACTTTCCGCGCGGCGTCGTGGGTTTCTGGTTGTCGGGGGTGGCATGCACGAAGTTCATTCGTCGTGTTGTTCGGCGAGCATGTCGTCGACAGGCGGACCAGGCCCTCGAGGGCGGGAAGGTGCCGATCACGTCGGTGCGGCGCCGCCACGTCTGGGCCCAGTCTGCCCAGGTCAGCGCATGTGACGGAGTAAGGTGCATGGCGTGGTGAGAATACCCAGACCACCCCGGCCGCCCCACCAGAGCGTGCAACCCGGGAAGAAGGTCGACGCGCGCAGCGAACGCTGGCGCGAACACCGCAAGAAGGTGCGCGCCGAGATCGTCGACGCGGCGTTTCGCGCCATCGATCGCCAGGGGCCCGAGCTGAGTGTGCGGGAGATCGCCGAAGAGGCCGGCACCGCCAAACCCAAGATCTACCGGCACTTCCACGACAAGTCCGACCTGTTCCAGGCGATCGGGGAGCGGCTGCGCGACATGCTGTGGGCCGCGATCTTCCCGTCGATCAACCTCGCCACCGACTCGGCCCGCGAGATCATCCGGCGCAGCGTCGAGGAGTACGTCATCCTCGTCGACAAGCATCCCAACGTGCTGCGCGTGTTCATTTCGGCGCGCTCCGGAGCGACCACTGATTCCACCGTGCGCACGCTCAACGAGGGCCGTCAGATCACGTTGACCATTGCCGACATGTTCGACAACGAGCTGAAGGGCATGGAACTAGATCATGCGGCGCTGGAGTTGGCCGCACACGCCGCCTTCGGGGCGGCCGCGTCGTCCACCGAGTGGTGGCTGGGCCCGGAGCCGGACAGCCCGCGCCGGATGCCGCGCGAGCAGTTCGTCGCGCATTTGAGCACGATCATGATGGGGGTCATCGTCGGCACCGCCGAAGCGCTGGGCATCGCGGTAGACCCCGACCAACCGATCCACAGCGCGATGCGCAGCAACCCCGCCGCCAGCTAGGGACCTTTGGCACGTTGACACGGCCCCGCCGATCGTCAAGACTCGTTTTAACCGATACCCTGGGTACTGGGTACTTAGCGGGTATACCGCCGTGCAAACGCCGATAGAAAGACCAGTCCACCATGACCGACGTCGTGACAGAATCCGACTCCCGGCCGCAAGCCGACAAGCCACCGGTGCACACCCGCGCCGTCATCATCGGGACCGGATTCTCCGGTCTGGGTATGGCCATCGCGCTGCAGAAGCAGGGCGTGAATTTCGTCATCCTGGAGAAGGCCGACGACGTCGGCGGCACCTGGCGCGACAACAGCTACCCCGGCTGCGCGTGCGACATCCCGTCGCACCTGTACTCGTTCTCCTTCGAGCCGAAGCCGGACTGGAAGAACCCGTTCTCCTACCAACCCGAGATCTGGGACTACCTCAGGGCAGTCACCGACAAGTACGGGCTGCGCCGACACATCGAGTTCAATTCCAAGGTCGAACGCGCCTATTGGGACGACGACGAGTACCGCTGGCACGTATTCACCACCGACGGGCGCGAATACGTCGCCCAGTTCCTAGTCTCCGGCGCCGGCGCGCTGCACATCCCGGCTTTCCCCGAGATCGAGGGCCGCGACGAATTCGCCGGTGCCGCTTTCCATTCCGCGGAATGGGACCACAGCGTCGATCTGACCGGCAAGCGGGTGGCGATCATCGGAACCGGCGCGAGCGCGATCCAGATCGTGCCCGAGATCGTCGGGCAGGTCGCCGAACTGCAGCTCTACCAGCGCACCCCGCCATGGGTGGTGCCGCGGTCCAACCCGGACCTGCCGGTGGCGCTGCGCCGGGCCATGGGGATCGTCCCCGGGCTGCGCGCACTGACCCGCCTCGGGATCTACTGGGCCCAGGAGGCGCTGGCGTTCGGAATGACCAAGCGCCCGAACGCGCTGCGGTTCATCGAGGCCTACTGCAAATACAACATCCGCCGCTCAGTGAAGGACCGCGAGCTGCGCCGCAAGCTGACCCCGCACTATCGCATTGGGTGCAAGCGAATCCTGAACTCCTCCACCTACTATGGCGCCGTCGCGGATCCCAAGACTCAGGTCATCACCGAGGGCATCACCCGGATCACGCGTAACGGCATCGTCACGGCCGACGGCACCGAACACCAGGCGGACGTCATCGTGTACGCCACCGGCTTCCACGTCACCGACTCCTACACCTACGTCCAGATCAAGGGTCAGCACGGCGAGGACCTGGTTGACCGCTGGAACCGCGAGGGCATCGGGGCGCACCGCGGGATCACCGTCGCCAACATGCCCAACCTGTTCTTCCTGCTGGGACCCAACACCGGGCTGGGCCACAACTCGGTGGTGTTCATGATCGAATCCCAAATCCGGTACGTCGCCGACGCCATCAAGACCTGCGACAAGTTGGGCGCGCAGGCACTATCGCCGACGCGGGCCGCGCAGGACCGCTTCAACGAAGAGCTGCAGGAGAAGCTGAAGCACTCGGTGTGGAACACGGGCGGTTGCTCCAGTTGGTATCTCGACGAGCACGGCAGGAACACCGTGCTCTGGGGTGGGTACACCTGGCAGTACTGGCGGGACACCCGCTCGCTGAAGCCCGCCGAGTATGAATTCCTCGGGGTGGGCAAGCGTGTTCCGGCGGCTAGCGCGAGCTGACGCCGGCGAGTTGCGTCAAGCGCTTGGCGCGGCGGGATCGCAAGTCCGCTCGGATGATGCGGTCGAGTATCCGGTCGGATACGACGTGTGCCACCCGCAACAGGATCGCGGCGTCGCGTCCGATGGTGTAGCGCGTGCGCGGATGAGGCGAGGTCGCCGCCCTGGCGATCACTTTCGCGGCGTGTTCGGCTGACACCCCGGTTTCCGTGAATGACTCGGCTTGTGCCGCAACCTGTTCCGCGAGCTCCCCGTAACGCTCCAGTTGGACGGGCGTCATCGCGGCCTTCAAACGATCCGCGGTGGCCAGCCCCCGCTCGACCATCTGAGTCTTGACCGCGCCGGGTTCGATGACGACCACCTTCACGCCGAACTGTGCGACCTCGCGTCGCAGGGCATCACTGACGGCCTCGAGGGCGAACTTCGACCCCGCATAGGCACCGTAAGTCGGCAACACCACCTTGCCGCCAACGGAACTGATGTTGACCACGGTGCCCGAGCTGCTCAGCAGGGCCGGCAACAGCGCCTGGGTCATCGCGACGTGGCCGAACAGGTTGACCTCGAACTGCTGACGCCACTCGGCCAGTGGCAGCGTTTCGATCGGCGCATTGATCGCGATTCCGGCGTTGTTGATCAGCGCGCGAAGGGGACGCGGATCGCCGGCGACGCGTTCGGCGATCGCGGCGATGTGCGATTCAACGGTGATGTCGAGGATGTGCGGCTCGATCCCGTCGCCGCGCAATGCCTGGGCGTCGGCCTCGCGGCGTACACCGGCGAGCACGTGAAAACCCTTGCGGGCCAGTTCCTTAGCCGTGGCTGCGCCCATACCTGTCGAGGCGCCGGTGACGACGATCAGCTCATTCATGGCGGTCTCCATACGCACTCAGTTGACAGTGTCATCTCAAACTAGCACTTAAGTTGACGTTGTCAACTCAAGTCTCGGCTTATGCTCTGCGGGTGGCGACGCGATCGGAAAGTGCTGCGGCAACGCGGCAATCGTTGCTGGAGAGCGCCAGCGCCTTACTCGACCTCGGCGGGGTCGAGGCGGTGACGCTGCGTGAGGTGGGTGCTCGCAGCGGCGTGTCGCGCTCGGCGGCGTACCGGCACTTCGCCGACAAGGAATCTCTGCTCGCCGTCGTGGCGACCAATGCGCTGAGTGAACTGGGCGATGCGCTCGAGGCGCTGGTCAACAGCGGCGATCCACCCAAGCAGTCCTTGCGAAGCGCCCTGCTGTCCCTGATAGACGTGGGCCGCACCCGGCCGCACCTATATCGGCTGATGTTCACCCCGCCGGCGGGTGATCCGACCGCGGCGAGGCAGGCAGCCGAACGCACGCAGGCGCTATTTTTGGACCTCGTGGGTCGCATCACCGGTCCGCGGCAGGCGAGTCGCTATGGCGCAGTCCTGTTGGCCAGCGCCCACGGCATCACGGGTCTGGACTTGAGCGGTCACATGGATTTGGACAAGTGGCACACCAACGCCGAGGAACTCGTCGACACGCTTATCTCGCTGCTGCCCGCGCGTTGAGGTGCTGGAGGGCGGCCTCGGCGCCGTTCCAGCCGGGGATGCCGGTCACCCCGGGGCCGGGGTGGGTGCACTGGCCGCACAGGTACAGCCCGTCGACCGGGGTGGCGAATTTGTCCTCGCCCTCGACCACGCGGCCGGTCCACAGTTGGTTGGGCTGCAGCAGGCCATGTGAGTAATCACCGGCGTGCGCGCTGAAGGTGCTGCCGAAGTAGCGGTTGGAGAACACCACGCGGTTGGTGACGGAGTCGGCGAACCCGGGCGCGTACTTGTCGAAGATCTGGACGCAGGTATCGGCGTATTGCTCTTTCCAGCTTCGGTTTTCGTCGGCGTCCAACCCGGTGGGGAAGTAGGGCGTGAAAATCGTTGCGCTGTGCTTGCCTTCGGGCGCCAGCGACGAGTCGACCATGCTGGGGATGTACAGGTAGGTGGGCGGGGCGTCGGGAAGCTGACCCTTGCGGTATTGCTCCCAGGCGTCGCTGATGTATTCGGGCGACGGGGCGTAGGCGACGGTGGGGCACCATTGCCCGTTGTCCTGCATGTAGGGCTGTAGCCGGTCGACCCACTGGGGGGCCTGGTCGATGGTCAAATGCGCCTGGATGTAGCCCAGGTTGAAGTTGATCTCCTTGATCTTGCGAATGTAATCGGACGGAAAGTGCTGCGCCCCGGCCAGATTCACGAACGTGGTGTAGGGGTCGAGCGAGGACAACACCACGTCGGCGGAAATCGTTGTGCCGTCGCGTAGTTCGACTCCGGTGGCGCGTCCGTCGGTGACCAGGATCTGCTTGACGTGCTGCTTCATCTGCACTTCGGCGCCCAGCGATTCGGCGCGGCGGCACAACGCGGTGCTCAGCGAGCCGATGCCACCACGCGGCATGATGTATTCGACGTTGCCGCCACCGATCAGGTAGTGATACAGCGTCGACGCATTCGAGCCCGGCGTCCAGGGGCCGCCGTCGAAGGCGTCGATGGACATCGCGGCCAGCGAGCCCTGGATGCAGCGGCCCTGGTCGGGCTCCAGGAATCGGCGGACCGTGTCCATCGTGCTGCCGTACCACATCTGGGCGAAGTCGTGACGGTCCTCAGGGGTGGGCTGCGACGCGATCACCTCGATGATGTCGGGCGGGGGGCCGAACGCGGAGTCGACGAAATACGGTGCGAACCGGCCGATGTGCGCGAACAGACCACCCAGGCCCGCGGCGACGTCGGGTCCGTGATCCTCGAGGAGGTGGCGGCCCATCCGTTCGAGGTCGTTGTACATCACGAACGGGGTGTCCGCGGGGTCGCCGAACGTACAGGTGGACGTCCACTGGTCCATCAGCTCGAAGCCCCACTTGGTCAGCTCCAGGCGGTCGGTCATCTCCTGGCGCCAGATCAGCACCGCCCACGCGCCCACGCTGTGCTTGTATCCGTCGAACAGTTCCCGGGTGGCGGCCATCCCGCCGAGGAAGTGTGCGCGTTCCAGGACAAGGACTTTCGCGCCATTTTTTGCCAGCACGTTGGCGGCAACCAGCCCGTTGTGCCCAGCTCCGATGATGATCGCGTCGTAGTCGGCCATGAAACAGCACAATGTCATATCTGACATATTTGCGTCAATGGTGACATTTGGTGTGTGCTTGTCCCGTGGAATCGCGCAGACAACGCACGCGTCAGGCACTGATACAGGCGGCGATGAAGCGCTTCGTCGCCGACGGCGTGCAGCAAACCAGCGTCTCCGACATCGTGGCCGACGTCGGGGTCACCGAGCGCACCTTCTATCGGCACTTCCCGTCCAAGCACGCGGTGATCTTCGCCGACTACGACATCGGCTTCGAATGGTTTGCCCGCGCGCTGGCGCTGCGACCGCACGGGGAGCCAATCACGGTGTCGGTGCGAAAAGCCGTAGACGCCTTCCCTTTTGACTTCGCGATGGTCCGCGAAGCGGCCACCATTCGATCTCGTGACCTCGACCAGGACATCATCACCAGCCACATTCGACGGATGCGCGATCAGGTCGCCGACGAGATCGGCCGCTTCATCCATGAACGGTCCAAGCCCACTGCTGACGGCGCCATGATCGCCGACATAGCCGCGCACAGTTTGGCGACCGCGGTGTTCGTCGCGCTGGAAGAGTGGATGAAAAAGGCGGCGCACGACCGGAACGACGTAGACGAACTCAGCCGGCTGACCGACATCGCGCTCAGCGCCCTGGAAGACGGCCTCACGCATACTTTGCGTCACGCAGGGCTGGACTGATCGCGACACAAGCCCTTGTGTTGCCCCGGCTTGTCGGACACCAGGGGTAGTGTCTGTGGCTAGGTGAATTGCAAGCCAACTCAATCCAAAAACGGCAGCTGAAGTGGGGTTCTGGTGTCCGAAAACATGAAACTGATCGATCGGACCTCGGCGATCAACTGGAACCGGGTGCAAGACGATAAGGATGCTGAGGTCTGGGAGCGGGTGACCGGAAATTTCTGGCTACCCGAGAAGGTGCCGGTGTCCAACGACCTCCCGTCGTGGGGCACGCTGACCGCCGGCGAGAAGCAGCTGACGATGCGGGTGTTCACCGGGCTGACTCTGCTGGACACCGTTCAGAGCACCGTCGGCGCGGTCAGCATGATTCCGGACGCCCTGACGCCACACGAGGAGGCTGTCCTCACCAACTTCGCGTTCATGGAGTCGGTGCACGCCAAGAGCTACAGCTCGATCTTCTCCACGCTGTGCTCGACGTCGGAGATCGACGACGCGTTCCGGTGGTCCGAGGAGAACGTCAACCTGCAGCGCAAAGCGCAGATCGTGATCGACTACTACCGAGGCGACGAACCGCTCAAGCGCAAGGTGGCCTCGGTGCTGCTGGAAAGCTTCCTGTTTTACTCGGGGTTCTACCTGCCGATGTACTGGTCGAGCCGGGCCAAGCTGACCAACACCGCCGACTTGATCCGGCTCATCATCCGCGACGAGGCCGTACACGGCTACTACATCGGTTACAAGTTCCAGCGGGGCCTGGCCCTGGTCGACGACACCAAGCGCGCCGAGATTAAGGACTACACCTACGAACTGCTCTTCGAGCTCTACGAGAACGAGGTGGAGTACACACAGGACCTCTACGACGAGGTCGGGCTCACCGAAGACGTCAAGAAGTTCATCCGGTACAACGCGAACAAGGCGTTGATGAACCTTGGCTACGAGGCGATGTTCCCGCGCGACGAGACTGACGTGAACCCGGCGATCCTGTCCGCGTTGTCGCCCAACGCCGACGAGAACCACGACTTCTTCTCCGGCTCCGGCTCGTCGTACGTGATCGGCAAAGCCGTCAACACCGAGGACGAGGACTGGGACTTCTAGGAGCTCTCCTCGCGTAGCGCCTGCATCGCCAAGTTGTTGAGCAGCTGCCGACCAGCATCGGTGCGTAGCTGAGGCAGCAGCGCGGGGACGACACCGGCGGCGGTGAGCGCCAGATGGAGCAGGCCGTCTGGCGCCGTGGCTGCTGCGCGGAGCACCTCATACTCGGCGCTGGGTTCTCCGGCATGCTGTGCCATCGCCATTTGAGCCACGAGCCGGTTCTCGCGGTCGAGATCGGCCTCGTCGGCGGTCGAAGCCGCGGTCAACATCCCGCCGATCTCCACGACTTCATCCGAGTCACACAGCTGAGCCACCAGTTGCCAGAGGATCGAGACGGTCGCGCGGATCAGCTGTTCAAGCCGGTCGGCCGGGACTACTTCGTCGTCGATGATGACGCGCATGCCGGCTTCGTCGCCGCGCTCCCCGTGCTGGATAAGCGCCAAGGCGCGCCGGAAGTCGACCGCACCCACGGGGTCCTCAAGTTCGCTCGTCATGACGCCACCCTAAGCAAGACGTCGGCCACTGCTGACGGTCGGGCGAGAAGCGGTGAGTGCCCGCCCGGCAGTTCCACGATGTCGGCGCCGATGCGGTGGGCGATTTGCCTCGACCACTCGACGCTGACCACCTGATCTTCGGTGCAGACGACGTAAGTGCAAGGGACAGCGGGCAATTCGGGCAAGGAGCACGGCTGCATCCACGGATGCACGGCCTGTGGTCGCAGGTGATCGATCGCCGCCGCCACGGTCGATTCGTCGCAGTCGTGGATAGAACACCGTGCGCACGAAGTCAAAGTCGACCCATGTCATCCGCCCCTGCTCGTCGGGCTTACCCACTGCGTTGAGCCATCCGTCGGCGAATACTGCCGCCATCTGCTCTGGCCCTTGGTCCATCAAGCTGACTCCGGCCTCCAGGACCACGGAACACAGATACACCAAATGCCGAGCCGGTCGGCGCGCCGCAACCAACGTCGCTGTCGGACCGCCCAATGAATGACCCACGACCACCACGTCGTCGTCGCAGCCCCGCAGTGCGCCGCACAGCACATTCGCGTAGCTGTCGAAGTCCGCCGCGCCGTCATCGCACGGCAGGTCCGGCGCGACGACGTTGTGACCGGCTCGCTGGAGCAGCCGAGTCACCCGTTCCCAGCACCACGCGTCGTGCCACGCGCCGTGGACAAGCGCGAACGTCGTCATGCAATGAGCGTAGGGGGGTGAACGGTCTTAGGTGGCGAAAGGTCAGTTCACCGCGCCGCGGGTCACCTGCGGGCCGGGCGCGGTGCGATGTCGCGACAGCAGGCGCGCGGCTTGACCGGGCGCACCGAGTTGCAGCATGGCGGCCAAAGCGGTTTCGAGGATCACTTCCTGCTGCACCCGGCTGCCGCCGATCGCCGGAAGGCCGGCGAGTGATTCGAGCAGGTAGTCCAGCGCGGCGCGCGGCTCACCCTCCGTCAACGCGATGAGGCCTTCGCCGATCAGACGCAGCGTCGTCGCCTGCGCGTCGGTCGCGCCCGGAACATTGATCGCGCGGATCGCAGCAGGATCGTTCGCGGCGGCCAGCACCAGCAGCGCGTGGAACGCGATGAACGGCGTCTGCGGCGAATAGGCAAGCGAGCCAACCTCTTTGAGCAACGGCATCGGGTCCGGCGGAGTGACCCAGTCCGGGTGCAGGCGGGCCCGCCAGGCGAGCGAGCCGGCGTCAACCAGGCAGCGCACGTCCTTCGAATGAGGTGGTGCGAGAAACGCGGCGTACCGACGCGCCGCGGCAGTCGCGTCGCCCATCGCGAGCTCGTGCAGCGCGGCGTGCCACTGAAAGTGCGGGAGGTAGCGCTGGGTGCTGCCGTCGCCGGGGATCCAGTCCGTCAGCCATTTCAGCCCGGCTCCATGCGCGTCGGTCTCGTAGTGCACATGCGAAAGCGCGTGCGCGGCATTGCCATTGCCCGGATCGAGTTCGAGGGCGGCGTCGGCCAGGTCGGCCGCGTCGTACCAGAGGCCCTGCTCGGTTCGGCCGTAGGCGCGCAAGCCCAGATACCACGGCGCCTCGCCGTGCACGCCGGTGAACCGCTCGACGTACTGCCACGCATCTGGCAACGCGTCGCCGGCACCGGCGAAGGCAATCGATGGCGCGAGCATAAGCAGGGCGACTTCGTCGTGCGGGAAGCGCTCCAGGTGCTCGATCAGCGCGGGAGTGCCGACGGCATTTCCCTTTTCGCACCAGACGGCGATGGCCTCGACGTGGCTGCGGTCGTCGTCGCTGCCATGTGCGAGCGCCGCACGCGCGTGAGCGAGATGGCCGCTGACCGCATCGGGGCCGCCCGCGCGGTCTGGCCGCTCGGTGGCGATCATCGCGAGTGCGACGTGCGCTCGGGCGTGGTGCGGATCTTCGGCGACCGCGGCGGCGAAGGCGACCGACGCGCCGTCTTGAACGGAAAGTAGGCGGCGTACCCCCTCGGCGTAAGAGGCGGCCGCACCACTCAATTCGGGGGTAGTCCGGACGAGGGCGGGCGCGCGCACCGGGCGCTCGCGCAAGTCGTGCTTGTTGCAGGCGAGCAGCTGTGCGATAGCGACCGCCTGGGAACGGATTTCGGGAATCGCGGTGCTCTCCCACTCTTCGCCCTGGCGGATCAGACCGAGGCAGAAGACGTCGGGAACCGTGACCCCGGCTGTGTCGATGAGGCAGCCGTCCGCATCGACTCGGACCCCTACGCCGCTTGGATGCAGCGATGTGATGTTGTCGGCCAACAACTTTGACCAGAGTGGGGAGCGTTGCAGGGACCGCCGATCCCATGAGCTCCCCGTGGCGACGACGACCGCGTCACCACGCCGGCGCACTGATCCGTCGTCCGTTGTGACCACCAAGTCGACGCCACTGCCGCGCAGCGACACGTCGGCGACCTCGCCCGCCTCAATGGTCAATTGGCCACTGTCGATCGCGGCTTGAAGCGCATCGGCGGTCGTCGGCGGCATGCGATGGCGAAGAATGTCCCACTGCCGCAAATCTTCTCGCAGGAACCGGCGCTGGTCCTCCCATCCCAGAGACCGCCATAGTCGCGTCGTGCGTGGTCGCAGGGCGTCGATGACTTGTCGCCAGTCCGAACCGGCTGCGCGCGCATGCGCGAGATCCGCGGCGAGCGCGGCACGCAACCGCTCGAGCGAGATCTCGGCGGCGAGCTCGTCGATGCTGGGCAACTCGCTCGGCGCGCCGGTGTGGCGGAATCGGCGCGGCAGCGCGCCGTGACGGGACAGCATGGTGACCGTCGCGCCGCGCGCGATGAGCGGCAGCGCGACATCGACGCCGGTCAGTCCCGAACCGATCACCAGCACGCTTGCGGGCCGGCACGCGCCAAGGGCCGCCAGGGCGCCGGGCGCCCATGGATCGATCACGACTTTGCCGTCGGTGTCGGCCTCCAGGACCGGGGCAAAAGCCCGTTCCAGCGACTCGGGCATGCCCCCTTTGGGACGCCCGGTCGCGAGCACGACGGCGTCGGCCGACAAGGAACGTCCATCGTCCAGCGTCAGGCGCACCGGCTCGTCCGGCGTCAGCCCGACAACCTCGGCAGCTTCGATCCGCACATCGGCAGTAGCGAGTAGTTCCTGCAAATAGCGGCCGTACGCCAGCCGGGGTGCGAAGCTCTCGAGCGGCGTCACGGCTCGTTCGTCGAGCCAGCGGCAGAAGTGATCGGGATCGTCGGGCCACGCGGACATGCGCTGCGCGGGAACGTTCAGCAGATGGCTCGGGTCGTTGGTGCCATACGCCACGCCGGGGCCGGGCCGACCAGACGCGTCGACCAGCGTGATTTGGGTGTTTGGTTTGCTGCGGCGCAGATGGATCGCGGTGAGCACGCCCGCGGCCCCGCCACCCACGATCGCGACGCGCAACATTTCCGAAGGCTATATCTATTCGGCAAGCACAGGCATTTCTAAAGCCCCATGAACGGGGCCGTGAACGCAATATGAATTGGTGCCGATGGTAGGACCGCAAGCTAGCGCCGCGATCTTCCGACCGTGAAACTTATGGCGTGACGACAGACTCCTCGCACAATCATCATCCGCACTTCTTGCGGTCCGTGATCCGCTGGCTGCAGGTCGGCTACCCGCAAGGCGTACCGGGGCCGGATCAGGTCCCGCTTTTTGCGTTGCTTCGCAGCACCCCGCTCACCCAAGACCAGATCAAAGAGGTGGTGCAGAACCTCGCGGCCGACGGGGCCGACACCGTCGACGGCAACGAGATCGCCCAGAAAATCTCTGAGGTGACCCACCACGATGCCGGACCCGAGAACGTTCGGCGGGTGGCCGCGACGCTGGCCGCGGCCGGCTGGCCGCTGGCCGGCATCGATGTCAGTGAGCTGATCCCCGGCGACGAGGACGGCGAAGCGGCCGAGGAGACGGCGCGGCAACGCATCGTTTCGTCATAGCTTCGAGATATCAATCACGAAGCGGTACCGCACGTCGCTGGCCAGCACCCGCTCGTAGGCCGCGTTGACGTAGTCCGGGGCGATGACCTCGATTTCGGGGGTCACGCCATGCTTGGCGCAGAAGTCCAGCATCTCCTGGGTTTCGGCGATGCCGCCGATGTTGGACCCGGCCAGGCTGCGCCGCTTGACGAACAGCGGGAATGCCGGCACCTCCATGGGATGCTCGGGGACGCCGAGTTCGACGAGCGTGCCGTCGACATCCAGCAGGCTCAGGTAGTCGGACATTGGCAGGTTCACCGAGACCGTGTTCAGGATCAGGTCGAAGCTGTTGCGCAGCTTCTTGAAGGTGTCGCGGTCGGCGGTGGCGTAGTACTCGCTCGCCCCGAGGCGCAGGCCGTCTTCCATCTTCTTCAGCGACTGCGACAGCACGCTGACCTTGATGCCCATCGCCGCACCGAGCTTGACGCCCATGTGACCGAGGCCGCCCAGGCCGATGATGGCCAGGCGGGTGTCCGGCCCGGCTTTCCAGTGCCGCAGCGGTGAGAACAGCGTGATCCCCGCGCACAGCAGCGGCGCCGCCTTGTCCAGTGGTAACTCGTCGGGGATGTGCAGGACGAAGTTCTCGTCGACGACAATGGCCTGGCTGTAGCCGCCATAGGTGGGCGTGCCGTCCTTGTCGATGGAGTTGTAGGTGAAGGTCGCGCCCCGCTCGCAGTACTGCTCGAGACCCGCCTCGCAGTAGCGGCACTGCTGGCAGGAATTCACCATGCAGCCCACGCCGACGCGATCGCCGACTTTGTGCTTGGTCACCTCGGAGCCGACGGCCGTCACCACGCCGGCGATCTCGTGGCCGACGACCAATGGGTAGTTCGGCACGCCCCACTCGCCCTTGGCGGTGTGGATGTCGGAGTGGCAGATGCCGGCGAACTTGATGTCGATCGCCACGTCGTGTGGGCCGGGCTCGCGGCGGGTGATGGTGGTCTTGGTCAGCGGTTCGGTCGCCGAGGTGGCCATATACGCGGTGATAGTGCTCGTTAAGCTCATTTGCGAAATCCCTCTTCGTATCGTCAGTTACGAGAAAAGTTTAGCTAGGGTAACGTTCTTTCGCCAATCGGCTTGGTCACCAGCGTAGGTCGATTCAGTAACGAACCGCCCCTTAGTGGGCGAGGTGCAGCCGGCCGGGGCGTTGCCGACAATATTTTGGCGCGGGTGGGGAACATTCGAAGCGATCAGTCACTGTCCAGCGCGTGGAATTTCGTGCTGCCGGGCGCGATCATTGTCGCGTTTGCCGCAACATATTCCGCATTCCGGATCGTCCGCCTGCATGGCCTACATTTCGACTGGACCTGGATCAACGCCGTCTATCTGATGTTGTGGCTGACTCTTGCACTGGCATTTGGCGTGGTCGCAATTCGCTGCGGGACGACACAGCGCATCGCCGCCGTCTTTGCCTGGATCACCTGCGCGGCCGCGGCCTTGCGGGGGCTCTACTGGGGCTTTCTGCTCGTGGATGACGGCCGCAACGGCACGCATTTCGCCTACAGCCACTATTTGCCCCTGATCACCGGTGTGGCGCTGATCGCCTTCGGAATCGCATCACACCGGCCGTTCCGGTGGTGGTGGTCGGCGCCCGCGTTCATCGCGGGATTTCTCGACGCCCGCGCCAGCGCTTTAGGCCTGTATCGGGCCCATCCGTACGTGAGTCTGATCTGGCTGGTCCCGCTGGTGATACTCGGAATCGCGATGTCACGCACTCGCGTCGGGGCTCGCGCCACTAGTTGATCGGGGCGTTGACCCAGCGCAAGTCGTCGACGACGCCGCGGGCAGCGATCAAGCCCTCGCCGGTCTGCCATATCTCGTCGTTGACGACGAACACCCGGTTGTCGCGGTTGGCCGACAGCTTGCGCCACGGACTGCTGTCCAGCACGGTGGCGGCGCGCTGGGCGGCGGCCGGTGACGCGCACGACACGTAGATGATGTCGGCGTCGGCCGCCGACAGGTCCGGCGACTTGGCCAAATCGGCGTCGGTGGTGCCAATTTCGAGGTAGGGCTTGTCGGTGAACCGCTGGGCGGCGGGCCGGTCCACCCCGGCGGCGGCCAGCACGCTGGCCGGGAAGTTGCTGGCGCCGTACACCCGCAGGGTCCTGTCGGTGAGCTGCACGATCGACGCCTGGAAGTGGGCGGCGTCGTGGCTGGCCCCGATCTGCTCGGCCCGCTGCGAGAAGCCGTTGATCAGGGCGTCCACGGCTGCTCCGCGCGCGGTGGCGCCCCCGATGCCGCGGAGGTTGTCCTCCCAGGCCGCCCCCGGGGCGCCGGTGAACACCGTCGGGGCGATCGCTGCCAGCTGCGGATACAACTTCGGCGTCAGTGCCACCGAGCCGAGGATCAGATCCGGGTGTGCCGCCGTGATCGCGTTGAGGTCGGGCGAGCTGCGGGTGCCGACGGCGGGCAGGCCGTGCACCGCGCCGCCCAGATATGAGGGCTGATTCGAGTAGCCGTCGGGCAGTGCGGCGGCGACGATCCGCGATTGCAGGCCCAGCGCGCACAGCGCGTCGAGCTGGTCACCGGAGAGCACCACGATGCGTTGCGGGTCGGCCGGCACCTCGGCGACGTCGGGGGTGACGCCCGCCGCGTTGTGGGCCGGCCGGGTCGCCGGACCCGGGTCCGCGGCCGCGGCGTCGCGGGCGCACGCGTCGTCGGGCTTGCGGTCGTTGCCCAGCACCCCGGCACTGGCGATTTGCGTGGTGGGGGTGACCAGCGACCGCGACGTTGGGGGAGCGTGATCGGAGCCGCAAGCGCTGCACCCCGCGATGGCCAATGCTGCCCCCAATGCTGCCACTGTCGCGGGCTCAGACCTCAGTGACCTCGGATTCTTCCCGCCGAACAGCACGCGTTCGACGGTAACATCCGGCCGGCGCGAACCAATTACGACAGTTTGTAGGACCAGGCCTGCCGCCGCCCCGAGCGGGGGCTAAGATTCGTCTCAGTTGTGGGTATTTACCCTTATCCGGTGATGGATGTCTGGAGGAGCTGTTGACAGCCGAAGCGCCCCCGTTGGGAGAACTCGAAGCCGTCCGTCCGTTCCCGGCCCGAACCGGTCCCAAAGGGAACCTGGTCTACAAACTGATCACCACGACCGATCACAAGCTGATCGGCATCATGTACTGCGTCGCCTGCTTCATCTTCTTCTTCATCGGCGGCCTGCTGGCCCTGTTGATGCGCAGCGAGTTGGCGCAGCCCGGTTTGCAGTTCTTGTCGAATGAGCAGTTCAACCAGCTGTTCACCATGCACGGCACGATCATGCTGCTGTTCTACGCCACCCCGATCGTCTTCGGCTTCGCGAATCTGGTGCTGCCGCTGCAAATCGGCGCGCCCGACGTGGCATTTCCCCGGTTGAACGCCTTCTCGTTTTGGCTGTTCCTGTTCGGCGCCACCATTGCAATTGCCGGTTTCATCACGCCCGGCGGCGCGGCCGACTTCGGCTGGACCGCCTACACGCCGCTGACCGACGCCATCCACTCACCCGGTCCCGGCGGCGACCTGTGGATCCTGGGCATCGCGGTCGGCGGTCTGGGCACCATCCTGGGCGCGGTCAACATGATCACCACAGTGGTCTGCATGCGTGCACCCGGCATGACGATGTTCCGCATGCCGATCTTCACCTGGAACATCCTGGTGACGTCGGTCCTGATTCTGATCGCGTTCCCGCTGCTGACTGCGGCGCTGTTCGGGCTGGCCGCCGACCGGCGCCTGGGCGCTCACGTCTACGACCCGGCCAATGGCGGAGTCCTGTTGTGGCAGCACCTGTTCTGGTTCTTCGGCCACCCCGAGGTCTACATCATCGCGCTGCCGTTCTTCGGGATCGTGTCCGAGATCTTCCCGGTATTTTCCCGCAAGCCGATCTTCGGCTACACCACCCTGGTTTACGCGACGCTGTCGATCGCCGCGTTGTCGGTCGCGGTGTGGGCGCACCACATGTTCACCACCGGAGCCGTTCTGCTGCCGTTCTTTTCGTTCATGACGTATCTGATCGCGGTGCCGACCGGGATCAAGTTCTTCAACTGGATCGGCACAATGTGGAAGGGGCGGTTGACCTTTGAGACGCCGATGCTGTTCTCGGTCGGGTTCTTGGTGACGTTCCTGCTGGGTGGTCTGACCGGTGTGCTGCTGGCCAGCCCGCCGCTGGACTTCCACGTGGCCGACAGCTATTTCGTCGTCGCGCACTTCCACTACGTGCTGTTCGGCACCATCGTGTTCGCCACGTATGCCGGGATCTACTTCTGGTTCCCCAAGATGACCGGCCGGCTGCTCGATGAGCGGCTGGGCAAGCTCCATTTCTGGTTGACGTTCATCGGTTTTCACACCACGTTCCTGGTGCAGCACTGGTTGGGCGACAAGGGCATGCCGCGCCGCTACGCGGACTACCTGCCCACCGACGGCTTCACCACGCTCAACGTCGTCTCGACTGTCGGGGCCTTCATTCTGGGCGCGTCGATGTTCCCGTTCGTGTGGAACGTGTTCAAGAGCTGGCGCTACGGCGAGGTCGTGACCGTCGACGACCCGTGGGGATACGGCAACTCACTGGAGTGGGCGACCAGTTGCCCGCCGCCGCGGCACAACTTCACCGAACTGCCCCGGATCCGCTCGGAGCGTCCGGCGTTCGAGTTGCACTACCCGCACATGGTGGAGCGGATGCGCGCCGAATCGCACGTCGGGCGCTCCCATGGCCACGAGGGCAAAGACGTCACCAGGATCGATGACGTCGACGTTCGCAGCTAATCAAGGGTGAACACACCACCTAAGGTGTCGGTGCTGATCACCGTCACCGGCGTGGATCAACCAGGTGTGACGTCGGCGCTGTTCGAGGTGCTGTCCCGGCACGGCGTCGAGTTGCTCAACGTCGAACAGGTGGTAATCCGCGGCCGGCTCACCCTGGGTGTGCTGGTGTCGTGTCCGCCGGAAGTCGCCGACGGCACGGCACTGGGCGATGACGTCGAAGCCGCGATTCACCGGGTGGGCCTCGATGTCACGATCGAGCGCAGCGACGACGTGCCGATCATCCGGGAACCGCCGACCCACACCATCATGGTGCTGGGCCGGCCCATCACCGCCCACGCCTTCGGCGTGGTGGCCCGCGAGGTGGCCGCTCTTGGCGTCAACATCGACCTGATCCGCGGCGTCTCCGACTATCCGGTCACCGGCCTGGAGCTGCGCGTGTCGGTGCCCGCGGGGAGCAGTGCCACCCTGCAGACCGCGCTGAACCGGGTGGCCGCCGAGGAGCAGGTCGACATCGCGGTCGAGGCCTACAGCCTGGACCGACGGGCCAAGCGGCTCATCGTGTTCGACGTCGACTCGACGCTGGTCCAGGGCGAGGTGATCGAGATGCTGGCCGCCCGCGCGGGCGCGCAGGGCAAGGTTGCGGCGATCACCGAGGCCGCGATGCGCGGGGAGCTGGATTTCGCCGAGTCGCTACAGCAGCGGGTCGCCACCCTGGCGGGCCTGCCCGCGACCGTCATCGACGAGGTCGCCGACCAGCTGGAGCTGATGCCCGGCGCCCGCACCACGCTGCGCACGCTGCGCCGGCTCGGCTATCACTGCGGTGTGGTCTCCGGCGGCTTCCGGAAGATCATCGACCCGCTGGCCCACGAGCTGATGCTGGACTTCGTCGCCGCCAACGAGCTTGAGATCGTCGACGGCACGCTCACCGGCCGCACCGTCGGCCCGATCATCGATCGGGCCGGCAAGGCCAAGGCGCTGCGCGACTTCGCCGAACAGGCCGGCGTGCCGATGGAGCAGACCGTTGCCGTCGGCGACGGCGCCAACGACATCGACATGCTGGCCGCCGCCGGACTGGGCATCGCGTTCAACGCCAAGCCCGCGTTGCGGGCGGTCGCCGACGCGTCGTTGAGCCATCCCTACCTGGACACGGTGCTGTTTCTACTCGGGGTGACGCGCGGCGAGATCGAGGCGGCCGATGCGGTCGACGGGGTGGTGCGCCGCGTCGAGATCCCGCCCGAGTAACGGCACGCAGGTGGCGCGAGCAGGGGTGACCCGGCAGGTGTGCGCGCGTTGCGGTACGGCACGATGATCGAGTGCTCGAAACCGGCCCCGACCCTGGTGAAGACGCAGCCGACCCCGACCTGCTGATCGACCTGCGGAACGTGTCGCTGCGCCGCGGCGAGCACACGCTGGTCGGGCCGCTGGACTGGGCGGTCGAACTCGACGAACGATGGGTGGTCATCGGTCCCAACGGGGCCGGCAAGACGTCGCTGCTGCGGATTGCCGCGGCGATGGAACACCCGTCGTCGGGCGCGGCCTATGTGCTCGGAGAGCGGTTGGGCCGGGTCGACGTCAGCGAGCTGCGCGCCCGGATCGGGCTGAGTTCGTCGGTGCTGGCACAGCGGGTGCCCACCGATGAGGTGGTGCGCGACCTCGTGGTCTCCGCTGGCTATTCGGTGCTGGGCCGTTGGCGGGAGCGCTACGAGGACGTCGACTACCGCCGCGCCGTCGACATGCTGGAGAGCCTGGGCGCCGAGCACCTGGCGGACCGCACCTACGGGACGCTGTCCGAGGGCGAGCGCAAGCGCGTGCTGATCGCCCGGGCCTTGATGACCGACCCGGAACTGCTGCTGCTCGACGAGCCCGCTGCCGGGCTGGACCTGGGCGGGCGCGAGGAATTGGTGGCCCGGCTGGCCGACCTGGCCGCCGACCCCGACGCGCCCGCGCTGGTCCTGGTCACCCACCACGTGGAGGAGGTGCCGCCGGGCTTCAGCCACTGCCTGGTGCTCTCGGAGGGCGAAGTGGTCGCCTCGGGGTTGCTGCCCGACGTGCTGACCGCCCAGAACCTGTCCACCGCTTTCGGCCAGGAGATCGCACTGGACGTCGTCGACGGCCGCTACTTCGCCAGGCGAGTTCGCAGCCGCGCAGCCCACCGGAGGCAGTTATGACAGAGCCCCTTGACCCCTTTGACCCCATTGCACCTTTGCCGGCGCGCCCGGCCGCAACCGTGATGCTGGTTCGCGACGGCTCGGACGGCCTGTCCGTGTTCCTCATGCGCCGGCACTCGGCGATGGAGTTCGCGCCCGGCACGATGGTGTTTCCCGGCGGCGGCGTCGACGAGCGCGACCGAAACGCCCCCATCGCGTGGGTCGGGCCGCCGCCGTCATGGTGGGCCGAGCGGTTCGGCATCGACTCCGGGCTGGCCGAGGCGCTGGTATGCGCCGCGGCACGGGAGACCTTCGAGGAATCCGGGGTGCTGTTCGCCGGGCCGGCCGACGACCCCGACGGCATCGTTCGTGATGCCTCGGTCTACGGCGACTCGCGCCGCGCGCTGGCCGACCGGACGCTGTCCTTCGCCGACTTCCTGGGCCGCGAGAACCTCGTGCTGCGCTCGGATCTGCTACGGCCATGGGCGAATTGGGTAACCCCGGAAGCCGAACGCACCCGTCGCTACGACACCTACTTCTTTGTGGCGGCGCTGCCGCACGGTCAGCGCGCCGACGGTGAGAACACCGAATCCGACCGTGCCGGCTGGGTGTTGCCACAGGACGCCATCGCCGACTTCGAGGCCGGACGTAACGTCCTGCTGCCGCCGACCTGGACGCAGCTGGACGCGCTGGCCGGGCGCACCGTCGCCGACGTACTGGCCGTCGAGCGCCAGATCTCGGCCGTGCAGCCGCTGCTGGAAAAGCGCGGCGACAACTGGGTGTTCGAATTCTTCGACTCCGACCGCTACCACCAGGCGCGCATGTCGGGTGGCGCGATGGAATGGCCCCTATGAGTGAGTTCGTTTCCATCGTGGTCAGCGACGGCTCGCAGGATGCCGGCCTGGCCATGCTGCTGGTGTCGCGACCGCCCACCAACGCGATGACCCGCCAGGTGTACCGGGAGATCGCGGCCGCCGCCGCCGAACTGGGGCGCCGCGACGACGTCGCCGTGGTGATCCTGTTCGGTGGCCACGAAATCTTTTCGGCCGGCGACGACCTGCCCGAACTGCAGACGCTGAGCCCGTCGGAGGCCGAGACGACGGCGCGGGTCCGCCGCGAGTCCGTCGATGCCGTCGCGGCGATCCCCAAGCCGACCGTGGCCGCGATCACCGGCTATGCGCTGGGCGCGGGCCTCACCCTGGCCCTGGCCGCCGACTGGCGGGTCAGCGGCGACAACGTCAAGTTCGGCACGACCGAGATCCTGGCCGGCCGGGTCCCCGGACGCGACGGAATGGCCAGGCTCACCCGCATTGCCGGCCCGAGTAGGGCCAAGGAGTTGGTGTTCAGTGGGCGCTTCATCGACGCCGAGGAGGCCCTCGCGCTGGGCCTCATCGATGAGATGGTGGCACCCGACGACGTGTACGACGCCGCCGCGGCGTGGGCACGCCGGTTCCTGGACGGACCGCGAGACGCCCTGGCCGCCGCCAAGGCCGGCATCAATTCCGTCGACCGTTAGGCTTGGCCTCCATGACGAGGAGTTCGAAAATCCCCGCTGACGCCGTGCCGAACCCGCATGCCACCGCCGAGCAGGTGGAAGCCGCGCGACACGACAGCAAACTCGCCCAGGTGCTCTACCACGATTGGGAAGCCGAGACCTACGACGAAAAATGGTCGATTTCCTACGACCAGCGCTGCGTCGACTACGCCCGGGATTGCTTCGACGGTGTCGTGCCCGACGACGTCCTTGGTGAACTTCCGTACGATCGGGCCCTCGAATTGGGCTGCGGCACAGGCTTTTTCCTACTCAACCTGATCCAGTCCGGCGTCGCGCGGCGCGGTTCGGTGACCGACCTGTCGCCCGGCATGGTCAAGGTAGCCACCCGCAACGGGCAATCGCTCGGGCTGGACATCGACGGCCGGGTCGCCGACGCTGAAGGCATCCCGTACGACGACAACACCTTCGATCTGGTCGTCGGGCACGCCGTGCTGCATCACATCCCCGACGTCGAGCTGTCGCTGCGCGAGGTGATCCGGGTGCTGCGTCCGGGCGGCCGGTTCGTGTTCGCCGGCGAGCCCACCACCGTCGGCGACGGCTACGCGCGCACGCTGTCTACCCTGACCTGGCGGGTCATCACCAACGCCACCAAGCTGCCCGGCCTGACCGGCTGGCGGCGACCGCAGGGCGAGCTCGACGAGTCCTCGCGCGCCGCCGCGCTCGAGGCGCTGGTCGACCTGCACACCTTCACCCCTGGCGAGCTGGAGCGGATGGCCACCAACGCGGGCGCGACGCGGGTCGAAACCGCCTCCGTGGAGTTCAGCGCCGCGATGCTGGGCTGGCCGCTGCGCACGTTCGAATGCGCGGTGCCGCCCGACCGCCTGGGCTGGGGCTGGGCGAAGTTCGCGTTCACCAGCTGGAAGACGCTGAGCTGGGTGGACGCCAACGTCTGGCGCCGGGTGCTGCCCAAAGACTGGTTCTACAACGTGATGATCACTGGGGTCAAGCCGTCCTGAGTGCCGGTCTGCGCTTCAGCACGGACGACGTCAGGTATCTGCGCTCGGAAACGGGTGCCGCGGCGCTGGCGGCGGTCGCCGAATTCGAGCTGGCGGATTCTCGGATCGCCGATGTCGCCGCCATACGGGCCCGATTCGGCGACCGGGCGCCGGTGCTGGTGGAGACCACACTGCTGCGCCGCCGCGCCCTGGGGAAACTGGGGGAGCTGGACGTCTCCGGCTGGCTTTTCACCGACGAGGCGCTGCAACAGGCCACGGCGGCGGCCGTGGCGCTGCACCGGGCCCGCCGACTCGTTGGCCATCTGGTGCACGACGCGACCTGTTCGATCGGCACCGAGCTGGCCGCATTAAGCCGATGCGCCGTCTCGGCGGTGGGCAGTGACATCGACGAGGTGCGGCTGGCGATGGCCCGCCACAATCTCGGGGAGTCCGCTCGCTTGTGCCGTGCCGATGCGCTGCACCCGGTGACCAGCGACGCGGTGGTCCTCGTCGACCCGGCCCGCCGCCGCGACGGGCAGCGGCGCTTCAGACCGGATGACTATCAGCCCGGCCTGAGTCAGGTGTTGGACTGCTATCGCGGCCGGGATCTCGTCGTAAAGTGTTCTCCTGGGATAGATTTCGATTATCTGAATCGTCTGGGATTCGACGGTGAAATCGAGGTGACGTCGTATCGTGGCTCGGTGCGGGAAGCATGCCTGTGGTCGCCCGGTTTGGCCGGATCGGGTGTGCGCCGCCGGGCCGGCATCCTCGATAGCGGCGAACAGATCAGCGATGCCGAGCCCGATGAGTGCGACGTGCGGCCCGCGGGGCGATGGATCGTCGACCCCGACGGGGCCGTGGTGCGGGCCGGCCTGGTGCGCCACTACGCCGCCCGGCACGGACTGTGGCAACTGGACCCCGCGATCGCCTACCTGTCCGGAGACCGGCTGCCCGAAGGGGTGCGCGGCTTCGAGGTCCTCGAGGAGCTGGCGTTCGACGAGCGCCGGCTGCGGCAGGCACTGTCGGCGCGGGATTGCGGTGCGCTGGAGATCCTGGTCCGCGGCGTCGGGGTCGATCCCGACGCGCTGCGCCGACGGCTGCGCCCACGCGGCAGCCAACCCCTGACGGTGGTCATCACTCGCCTCGGCACCGGCGGCGCCAGTCACGCGGCGGCCTACGTTTGCCGGGCCTCGCGATAGGCCCCGGTACGCTGGCGGCGGTAATTCTTAAGGGGGACGATGCGTTACATAGCGGCTGCGGTGGTCACCGCCGCGGTTCTGGTGGGTTGGCCCGTGGCCCATAGTTCAGGCGCGCCACCGACCTGCGCCAGCCTGGGCGGCACCATGCCGGACGCCCAGACTTGCCGTCTGCACACGTCGACCCCCACCTACACGCTGACCATGACGTTTCCCACCGACTATCCCGACGAGCAGGCGCTGACCGACTACATCACGCAAAACCGCGACGGGTTCCTCAGCGTCGCCCAGAGTTCTGGGAGCCCGACGGGTCGGGATCAGCCCTACCAGATGGAGGCCACCACCGAGCAACACTTCGCCGGCCAGCCGCCACACAACACCCGCAGTGTCGTGCTCAAGTTCTTCCAGGACCTCGGCGGATCGCGACCCACCACCTGGTACAAGGCGTTCAACTACAACCTGGGGGCCAAGGCGCCGATCACGTTCGACACGTTGTTCGCGCCCGGAACCACGCCGCTGGACAGCATCTTCCCGCTGGTGCAACGCGAGCTGGAACGTCAAAACGCTTTGGGCGCAGCGATATTGCCGTCGACCGGCCTCGATCCGTCGCACTACCAGAACTTCGCCATCACCGACGATCAGCTGATCTTCTACTTCGCCCCGGGTGAGATGCTGCCGGCCTTTGCCGGGGCCGCCCAGGCTGCCGTGCCGCGCAGCGCCATCCCGCCGTTGGCGGTCTAAGACACCGGGCCGGCTTGCCATTCCATGGCAGCGGCGCCGACGCCCAGCGCCAGCTGCGCGGCGCAACCGATGATCGGGACGAAGAACGCGGTTCGGCGGCGTGCGAGCCGCACAATCGCGACGACCACGCCGGCGACGAAGACAGCGCCGCCCGCCCCGACGCCCAACCACATGGCCCGATCGATCCAGGCCGGATCGCCGCACCGCTGGGAGCCGCACGGGTCGGTGACCATGACGAACAGGCCCAACAGCGTCCCCGTCGCAGCCCACAGGAATGCGTGCACGATCAGCAGGACGATCGTGCCAACGACGTCGGCCGTCCGGCTGCCGCTGCTTTTGGGGCCTTCGTGGGTCGGCATCACACGAGTATTGCCGGTCAGGCTGGCGAGAATCCGTAGACCTGGCCGTCGCTAGTGGCGGTTACCACCCGGCGGTCGTTGGCCACCGACACCCCGACCGGATACCCGGTGGCCGCCGGCAGCGGATAGCTGTTGATCGTGTGCCCGTTACCGGGGTCGAACACCAGCAATGACATGCCCGAGCCGTCGCCGGCCACGGTGTAGCCGACGCCGGCGCCGGCCAGGCTCGACGTCGACAGGGGCGTGACGTCGTCGCGCCGCCAGATCTGCTCGGCGTGGTCGCCGGAGTCGCGGAACGCCGCCAGCCGGGTGTCGGGACCGCCGCCGGCCACGATCAGCCCCTGCGGCGTGACCGCCGGCGGTGTCTGCGCCAAAAATCCAAGCGGCACAGACCATTTCGCCTTACCGTCGGCGGCGTGCAGCGCCCACAGGCGTTGGTCTCGGCCGTTGACGTAGATGGTCGACCCGTCGGCGGACAACACCGGGCTGGCCAACGCTCCGTCACCGACGGCGTCGCTGGTCCAGTCGCGGACCAGCTCGGCCTGGGCGGCGCGATACTTCAGCCCGACCAGCGTCGAGGCCGGAGCGCCCGGCTGCCAGACGGCCAGCACCACCGTGCCGTTGGCCGCCGAGTAGGCGGGTGCGGCCGCGATCGGGCAGCCCTGCCGGGCCGGGGCGCAGTCGGCCAGCCCGCGCGTCGCATCGGCGGGATCGACGCCGTCCACCAAATCGACCGCGGTTCCCACCACCTCGCCACGATGCGCGTCGAAAACCAGCACCTGCCCGAGATGGGTGGCGACCAATAGATGGCCGCCGCCCAGAAACCGCGGGGTCAACGGCATCCCGATGACGGGATTGCGCCAGCGCGTCCACTGGGTCGGGGGAAACGACAGCAGCGCCCCCGGCTGGCCGACGTAGAGATTGTCGAAGCCGTCGAACAGCGGACCGCCGAAGCCGCCGCCCTGGACCAGCCGCACACACCAGCGCTGTCGCCCGTTGCCGTTGTTCTCCCACTCCATCAACGAACAGCCGGCGGGGGTTTGCGCGTTGAGCGCCAGCCAGCCGCGTGAACCCAGCGCGGGCCCGGCCGCCAGGCCGCCCTTGACCGAACGGGTCCACTGCAGCGTCAGCTTGGTGGCGCCGCTCGTCGTGGTGTAGCTGCTGTTGGACGCGTCGCCGTATTGCGCGGGCCAGCCGTGCGCGGCCGACGCATCAACCCACGAGTCGGTGTTGCCGCAGCCAGCCAGCCCGGCGGTCAGTACAACTGCCGAGACAATCGCCGGCAGACGTCGGGCAAGCACCCGGTGAGGGTAACCCGTGGCAACTCGCGCGAACCTGATTGCCTGCGCGCCCCGCGCGCGCGTTAGGCTTTCCGGCCATGACGAGCATGTGGGGGGCGCCGCTCCATCGCCGCTGGCGTGGTTCCATGCTGCGCGACCCACGCCAGGCCAGGTTCCTGACGCTCGCCTCGCTGAGGTGGGTGCTGGCCAACCGGGCGTACACCCCCTGGTATCTGGTGCGCTACTGGCGGCTGCTGAAGTTCAAGCTGGAAAACCCGCACATCATCACCCGCGGAATGGTGTTCCTCGGCAAGGGCGTCGAGATCCACGCGACACCCGAACTCGCGCAGCTGGAGATCGGCCGCTGGGTGCACATCGGGGACAAGAACACCATCCGCGCGCACGAGGGCTCGCTGCGGTTCGGCGACAAGGTGGTGCTGGGCCGGGACAACGTCATCAACTGCTACCTCGACATCGAGCTCGGGGATTCGGCGCTGATGGCGGACTGGTGCTACATCTGCGATTTCGACCACCGGATGGACGACATCAACCTGCCGATCAAGGATCAGGGCATCGTCAAGTCGCCGGTGCGGATCGGGCCGGACACCTGGGTGGGGGTCAAGGTGACGGTGCTGCGCGGCACGACCATCGGACGCGGCTGCGTGCTGGGCTCGCACGCGGTGGTCCGCGGCGACATCCCGGACTATTCGATCGCGGTCGGGGCGCCGGCCAAGGTGGTCAAGAACCGGAAGCTGTCCTGGGAGACGTCGGCTGCGCAGCGCGCCGAACTGGCCGCCGCGCTGGCCGACATCGAACGCAAAAAGGCCGCCCGCTAGTTACGGGGTCGGCTGGTCGTCGACTTTGAAGTCGAAGTTGACGTCGCCGGCGTCGACGTTGGTGACGTTCACCGAGATGCCGTACTTCTGGCCCTGGTCGTTGAGTTGGCAGCGCAGCGTCGCGCCCACGGTGCCTTTCAAGTTGTCCGGGCAGGTCACCGAATCGGGTTTGCGGCCCACCTGTTGAGTCAGTTTGTCGCTGATGACGCTGGCGACCTGGTTCTTGTCGACCGTTTCCACCATGTCGAATTTGACGTCGCTGCCGTTGACACTGGTCACCGTCACATTGACGTTGAAGGTCTGGTTCTTGACCTTCATCTCTCAGTTCAGTGTGGCCCCGACGACGGCGACCAGGTCGGTCGGGCAGGTCACCGAGTCCGGCTTGTTGCCGGCGGCGTCCATCAACTTCGAGGTGATCTGGCTGGCGACGTCGCTCCTGCTTACCAAGTGCGACTGTGCGGCTGAGACGCTCGAAGGGGCGGCACTATTAGCGCTCGGAGTGCCCTCACTAGCGGTTGAAGTGCCCTCGCTACTGGCCGTCCTTTCTTGCCACGGCCTCCAGATCATGAGCACGGAGGTGACAAGCGAAAGCGCAACCAACACGGCACTCGGAATGACCCATTTCTTTCGAGGACGGCCGAGCTGAGCCGGCTGAATGACAACCTGCTCTGGTGGCGATTGAATTCTTTCCCGCTGCTCCGCCGAGGATTGAGTCCTGCGCGGAGGTGCTGCCGCGTGAGTCGACTGTCGGGGGGCGGTCGCTTTCAAAGGAGTCTGTTGATCCGCCGCAGCTTGATCGGCCAACGCTCGAGCGAAATCGATGCATCGTCGAAACCGGGCATCAGGATCTTTAGCCAAGCCGAACTCGAATACAGGGTCGAACTTGGCTAGTTCGGGCCGGATGGCTGCGAGGCTAGGTACCGGCGCGGTGAGATGGCGGCTGATGACGACCGCAGGGTTGGAGTTCGCGAAGAGTTGCGATCCGGTGAGAAGGTGATATGCAGTGGCAGCTAGCGCGTATTGGTCTGCGCGACCATCAATTGCCTCGCCCATGAGCTGCTCCGGGGCGGAGTAGCCGACCGTGCCGATGGTCATATTTGTTGCGGTTAGCCCACCGACGTTACCGATGCTCCTAGCAATCCCAAAGTCGCCCAGGAGAATTCGCCGATCGCCCTCATCGTCCATTTCGCTGAGCATTATGTTTGCCGGCTTAACGTCGCGGTGCAGGAGACCGCATTTATGCGCGTGGTCCAGCGCTCTGGCGATCGCCGTAACGATCTTGAGGACGTCCCGCAGCGGCATACCGTTGGATAACTCCGCTTGAGCAGTTCAGAGGCATTTGTTCCTGGGACGTAGTCCATCGAGATCCAAAGCTGGCCTTTGAACTCACCCCGGTCGTGTACTCCAACTATGTTCGGATGCCACAGGGTTGCCGCCAGTTCCTCCTCGCGGATGAACCTTTCGCGATAGTCGGGGTCCGCTGATACCTCAGGAGCTAACACCTTGAGTGCATTCGAGCGTGGCAGCCTCGGGTGTTCGACCAGGTATACCTGCCCCATGCCGCCCGCCCCAAGCAAGCGCACGATCTTGAAGCCCGCAAAGGTCGCGCCGCTTGTCAGGGGCATGGCGGGATAATACGGCTGGTTGGCACTACCACCGCAAACACTGAATCCGAAAAGCCTTTTGCCGGCGGGAACAACTTGGTGTGCAACGGATCCGTTGGAAGGTTATTCGGGCTGCTCGTCGCGTTTAATATCGAAGTTGACATCGTCGCCATCGACGCTGGTGACGGCCACCGATACGCCGTACTTCTTGGCGCCGTCGGTTAGTTCGCACCGCAGTGTCGCGCCGACGGTGCCTTTCAAGTTATCGGGGCAGGTCACCGAATCGGGTTTACTCCCCGCCTGCTCAGTCAGTTTGTCGCTAATGATGCTGGCGACCTGGTTCTTGTCCACGGTCTGAACCATGTCGAATTTGACGTCGTTACCGTTGACGCTGGTCACCGTCACATTGACATTACGAGTCTGGCCTTTGACCTTCATCTCGCAGTTCAGCGTCGCGCCGACCTGGGCGACCAGGTCGCTCGGGCAGGTCACCGAATCGGGCTTGTTGCCATTGGCATCCGTCAGTTTTTGGGTGATCTGATTGGCGACGTCGCTCTTGCTCACCGATTTCGCTCCGACCGAGCACGAGCAGGCTCCGGCGCTGGCCATCAGCCCAACAGCGGCACCAGAAACCAGCAACGTCCGAACGAACGAGTGAGCCATATCGCCTCCGAATGTCGACAACTGTGAATCGGCTGATAATTGCATGCCAACACACTTCGGGTGTGCGATTTGAAGCAAATCGTGTTCAGAGCCTGTGGTAGCGCCGCAACGCCTCGGCGCGCTCGAGCGCCGTGGTCGACGATCGGTTCCGGGTAGTCCGGCGGCCGCTCGCCTTTACGCAGATGGGCATCGTCGGACTCGGCCAGCTCGGGTACCCAGCGCCGGATGTAGTCGCCGGAGGGGTCGAACTTCTCGCCCTGGGTGGTCGGGTTGAACACCCGGAAGTATGGCGCCGCGTCGGTGCCGCATCCCGCGCACCACTGCCAGCCGTGCTGGTTGTTGGCGATGTCGCCGTCGGTGAGTTGGTACAGGAACCACTCGGCGCCCCACTGCCACGGCAGGTGCAGGTCTTTGACCAGAAACGACGCGACAATCATGCGCACCCGGTTGTGCATGAAACCGGTCCCGCGGAGTTGACGCATCCCGGCGTCGACGATCGGGAAACCGGTCTCGCCGGCTTTCCAGGATTCGAAGCGGCGTTTCGCGGCCACACCGGTGTCGGTCTCGATGGCGTCGAACCCGCTGTTCCAGTTGTGCCAGGCGCTGGCCGGCCAGTGGTGCAGCACGTCGGCGTAGAAGTCACGGAATGCCAACTCCCGCAAATACGATTGCGCCCCCTTGCCTCTCGGGCTGAGGTCGGCGACCATGGTGCGCGGATGGATGGTGCCGAACTTCAGATGTGCCGACATCCGGCTGGTGCCCTCCAGGTCCGGACGGTTGCGATCCGTGTCGTAGCGACTAATTCGCTTGTCGGAGAACTCTTTCCACTGCCGCAGCGCCGCCGCCTCGCCGGCATCGAGCCCCAGCTCGATGCCGGGATCAGGGGCCTTGCAGGTTCGTACGCTCAGCTGTGCCGGATCGATCCAGCGAACCGAATCGGCGCCCGATCGCGCCGGCTTACGCCAGCCCGCTTCGCGCCAGGCGCGAAGAAACGGGGTGAAGACCCGGTAGGGTTCGCCGTTCGGCTTGGTGACCCGTCCCGGTGACACCAGATACGGCGATCCCGTCGCCACCAGCGGCACCGAACCCAGTGCCTCGCGCACCCGCTCGTCGCGGCGCCGCCCGAAGGGCGCGAAATCCTCCGAGATGTGCACCGAGGAGGCGTCGATCTTCTTGGCTAGCAACGGAATCTGCTGCTCCGGTCGGCCGCGAACCACCAAAAGCCGCCCGCCCAGGTCGTGGTCGAGCTGCCGCAGCGCGTCGCCCAGGAATTGCAGCCGTCGCCCGCCCGACGACTTCTCCAGGCGCGGATCTAGCACGAAGCAGGCGAGAACATCCTGGCCGCCTTGTTCGTCTGAGGCCGCGGCCAACGCGGGATGGTCGCCCAACCGTAGGTCGCGCCGAAACCACAGCAGCGCAGGCATTACCGCTTACCGGCATTGAGCCGCCAGACGTGGGTGGCCAGCAAAGTGGCGAAGGTGCACCACACCGCGTAGGGCGACAGCGCCAGTCCGGCCCGCGGGTCGGCCTGCGCAGTCTGACGAACGAGGTCGGCGGTGCTGAGCGCCAGCACTGCGGCGCCCAGTGCGGACGCTCCGAGTTTGTGGAAGCGGAAGAACAGCCAGCTCCAGCCGGCGTTGATGATCAGGTTCGCGCACAACGCGACGACGTAGCGGCGCACCGCGTCGTCACGTCCGGATGCGCGAAGTCGCTCGATGGCCACCGCGGAGGTGGCCGCGATGTCACCGTAGAGCACGGTCCAGACGATGGGGAAGACGGCTCCGGGTGGCTGATAGGGCGGCTTGCGAAGCCGCGTGTACCAGCCGCCGGGACGTCCCGGGCTGGCGATGCTTCCGGTGCCGGCCGCGACGGCGACCGCGATCGAGGTTGCGGCCAGGGTTGATTTGTTCACGTTGTGCTCCGTTCGTGCGAGGGTTGAGTAGGCCACCAGATGCGGTCGCCGACGAGGGCGAACAGCGCGGGAATCACCAGCGTGCGCACGATGAAGGTATCGAGCAGGATTCCCAGACCCACGATGATGCCCAGTTGGGTCATCACAATCAGGGGCAACACTCCCAGCACGCAGAAGACTGCCGCCAAAACAATTCCCGCACTGGTGATTACGCCACCGGTGGCCGACACCGCGCGGACCATGCCGGCACGCGCGTCGCCGTGGGCCGTGGACTCCTCGCGTGCGCGGGTGACAAGAAAGATGGTGTAGTCCACGCCGAGGGCGGCCAGAAACAGGAAGGCGAACAACGGCGTGCTGTTGTCCAGCGCAGGAAATCCGAAGACGTGCAGGCTGGCCCAGCCGCCGGCGCCCAAAGCGGCCAGCGCTCCCAGGATCGTCGCGGCGAGCAGTATCGGCGGCGCGAGCGCCGATCGCAACAACACGTACAGGACGGCCAGAATCACGGCGAGGATCGCCGGCACCAGCACCCGCCGATCGTGCGCGGCGGCATCGTGGACGTCAAGCGCCTGAGCGTCGGCACCGCCCACCAGCGCATCGCGATCAACCGCTTTGACCGAATTCCTCAGTGCTGCAACGATATCGAACGACCGTTCCGATGACGGCGGGGCGTCGATGACGACGGACCACTTCGTCAGCCCCGTCGTCGACCGTCCCGCCTCCGACGCCGAGACCACGCCGGGGCTGGAACCGATCGCCTGGTGGATCCGGGCCGCGTGGTCGGCGGGCGCGACGACGAGCGTGGGACTTCCCATCCCGGCCGGAAAGTGTGCTGCCACAACGTCATAACCGGACACCGAATCCGCCCGCACCCGGAACTGCTCGGTCTGCGACAAACCGATCCGAGTTCCCAGCAAGCCGGTGGCCAGGACCGCGAGTGCCGCGATCGCGACTGCTGAGACCACGGCGGGACGGCGGCCCACCCACTCGGCGACCCGGTGCCAGGGGCCGGAGTCGAGCGCGGCGCCGTCGTCGGGGCGCGGGATGAAGGGCCAGAACAAGCGTCGGCCGAACAGGGCGAGCACCGGCGGCAGCACCACTAGAACAGCCACCGCGGCGACAACCAGGCCGCATGCGCCCATGGTGCCCAGGCTGCGGGTGCTTGGTGTCGAGGCGAACAGCAGGGTCAACAACGCAAGCACCACGGTGGCGTTGCTGGCTACGATCGCCGGCCCGGCCATGCGCACCGCCCGGCGCAGGGCGTCGCGGTGATCGGAGTGGCGCGAAAGCTCCTGCCGGTATCGCGAAATCATCAGCAGCGCATAGTTGGTGCCCGCCCCGAACACCAAAACGCTGGTGATCCCCGCGGTGGCGCCGTCGAAGCTGAGCCCGGTCAGCGATGCCACCGCCGTGCCGACTGCCGCGGAGATCCGATCGGCGAGCCCGATGACCAGCAACGGTGCCAGCCATAGCACCGGCGAGCGGTAGGTGGCGATCAACAGCAGCGCCACCACAGACGCGGTGACCGCCAGCAGGGTCGCGTTGGCGTCGGTGAACGCGTTGGCGATGTCGGCGCCGAACGCGGGGCCCCCGGTGACGTGGGCCCGCAGGGCGGCGGGCAGGCCGCTGTTGGCGGCGGCGCGCAGGCCGGCGACCGCGTCGTCAAGGGCCAGGCCCGAAAGGTCGGAGCCAACCGAAACCACCCCGATGGCCGCTTTGCCGTCGGCCGAGACCGTCACGGGTGCGGTGCCGGCGGCCCCGGGCTGCGCCGTGCGCGCCAGCATTCGGTCTCGAGCCGCCTGGGCGGCACCGACATCCGCAGGATCCAGTGCCGCGCCGTCGGCGCGGCTGACCACCAAGACCAGCGGAACCCGGTCACCGCCGGGGAATTGGCCGGCCAGGGCGTCCACTTTGGCGGAATCCGACGCGGTGGGCACCGACAGCGGGGCCTGGCTCGCCGCTGCGTTCCCGCCGATCAGCACGATAAGGCCGATACCCGCTAGGACTGCACCTAATCCGGGCAGCCAGCAACGTCGCCCCGTCACGGCGCCGGACAACGCGTTCCACACCACGAGCGCAAGCATTTCAGTGACTTAACCATTAATCAAGTTAACAATCTTGGCTGAGCGCGATATGCTGCGATCCTGATGAATCCGGATCACGCAGCCACCGAGCGGGCGGGGCTGGAAACCATGATCGTGGCCGACTCGCGTGCCCTGACCGCCGAATCCGACCAGATGGGACGGGCTTTCGCCGCGGTTCACCGGGTGCGACCCAGCGACTTTCGCGCGTTGCTGCACATCCTGGTGGCCGAAAACGCCGGGACACCGCTGACATCGGGGGAGTTGCGCCACAAAATGGGGCTTTCCGCCGCGGCGATCACCTATCTGGTCGAGCGCCTGATGAACTCCGGACACATCAGGCGTGACTCGGACGGCGAGGACCGGCGGAAGGTCATCCTCCGCTACTCGGATCCCGGTCTGGCCACGGCACGTTCCTTCTTCAACCCACTAGGCATGCATACCCGTTTGGCGCTCAGTGGCCTACCCGACTCGGACTTGGCCGCGGCGCACCGGGTCTTCTGCGCCCTCATCGCGGCAATGCGGCACTTTCAGGACGAATTGGGTGCGCCCCAGCCCTAGCGTGCGGGCCTTAAGGCGTGACCGCGGGCTGTGTCCGCCGACTCGATTCGCTACCGAAAATCCGGCGGTGCCAGCGTGCCAGCGGCTCGGGCGCCCACCAGTTGAGGCCGCCCAGTACATGCATGAAGGCCGGCACCAGCAGGATTCGCACCAGTGTCGCATCCACCAAGACGGCAAGGGTCAACCCCAATCCGAACATGCGCATAAAGGAAACCCCGGCAGCGATCAGAGCGGCGAACGAGATGGACATCAGCACAGCGGCGGCGGTAATCACCCTGCCCGTGCGGGCAAGGCCCAAAGCGATGCTCTCGTCGTTGGCCGCGCGGGTTCTCGGCGAATCAAGCCAGTTCTCGCGGATGCGGGAAAGCAAGAAAACTTCGTAGTCCATCGATAATCCGAAGGCGATGCAGAACATCAGCACCGGAACGTTCACCGCCAGCGTGCCGGTCGGGGTGGTTCCGGCCGCGCCCAGGTGCCCGTCCTGAAAGATCCATACGAGGGCGCCGAATGCGGCGGTGAGCGACAAAACATTGAGCAGAACCGCCTTGAGCGGAAGCAGTATGCTGCCGGTAAGCAGGAACAGCAACACCAGCGTGACGACCGCGATGAAACCGAATACGACCGGCAACCGCGACGTAATGCCCTGCACGCAATCACGATTCGTTTGTGCCACCCCCGTGATTTGTACCGGTCGGTGTCCCGGCGCAGCGATCGCGTGCAAGCGGGCCAGTTGGGCCTCGGAAGCTCGCGTGTAGAGAGGGGCGGTGCTGTCCACCGTCAGGTAGGCGCTGCCGGCCGCCATCCCGGCGGGCGCCGATGGCGGCCCGCGTAGCTCGCCGGCGGAGAAGGTCCCCTTCGGCGAGGACACCGCGGCGACATCGCCCACAAGGGACAGTTGCATGGCGTAGTGGTCCAGGTCGGAGGTTGACATGCCGGCTGTGTCGGGCAGAACGATCTTCACCCGGGTCTCGGAGTTGGTTTGGAATTCGGCGCGGATGCGGTCGCTGACGACCCGCGCCGAAGACGATGTCGGCAGCACGCGATCGTCGGGATAGCCCCATCTGACACCGAGGAAGGGTGCGCCCAGGGTGAGCAGGAAAGCCGTGACGGCCACTCCGATCGGGATCGCCCGACGCATGACCAGTCGCGCCGTCCGATACCAGAAGCTCCGCTCGACTGTTCTCGGTGGTGGTGCAGGGCGGCCGATGGCGCGGCGACACAATTGCACGACATTAGGTGAGTCACGAAGTGCATCGAGGCGATTCCCGGTCAGCGCAATAGCAGCCGGGGCTACCACCACCGCAGCCAACGCGGCGAACGCCACCACGGCTGTTCCGGCGTAGGCGAAGGATTTGAGGAAATACATCGGGAACAGCGCCATCGCGGACAGCGCCAGGGCCACTGTAATCGCCGAAAACAGCACGGTGCGGCCCGCCGTGGTCACCGTTGTCGCCAAAGCCTCGTCGCGGCTGTTGCCATCGGCCAACTCGTCGCGGTATCGACTGATGATCAGCAGGGTGTAGTCGATGGCCAGGGCGAAACCCAACGCCACCGCCACGTTGAGAGCGAAGATCGAAACGTTGGTCACCGACGCGATCGCCCGCAATACCGCAAGCGAACCCAGGATCGCCAAGCCACCTACCGCCACGGGCAGCGCCGCCGCCAGCAACCCGCCGAAAACCCAGACCAGGACGATGAAACTCATGGGTATCGCAATGAATTCCATGCGCAGCAGGTCTCTCTCGGTCTGCTGGTTGACTTGTTCATAGACCAACGCCGACCCGCCCGCTTGCACCCGCACCCCTTGCCGGTCGCGTGCGAACCGCTCGGCCAGAGCCTGCGCCTGCTTGGGAGCGCTTTTTTCGTCGCCTCGGAGTGCGACGAGGATCATCGCGGTCTTGCCGTCGGAACTGAGCAAACCAGCGGCCGGTCGTGCGCCCCACGGCGATGTCACCTGCGATACGAACGGCGATTGGGAAAGCTGGCGGGCGATTTCGGTGCCGACGGCCGCTGCCGCCCCCTGCGTGGCGGCGCCGCTCTCCGAACTCACCAACAGGACCAGTTGCATGTCGCCTTGATTGAACTTTTCGGCGAGCGTCGCGGCGGCGCGCGCCGATTCCGATGTCGGATCGACGAATCCCCCGGCGGACAAGCTCATCGCGGCAGGTATGCCGAAAAAGCCGGCGGCGATCATCAGCACCATTGCGATCCCGATAATGCGTCGCGGCGCTGCGACAACGAGTCGGGCCGTCCGCGTCAACATGTGCCCGCCTCTGAGGTGATCGCGTTTGGTCGTGACGGCCGACGACGCACCGAAAATGGGCAAAGTCTTGACTTTGCGGCGCGCCCGGTTTCGACCTGCTGATTTGCGAGATCAGCTCCCTACGAGAATACGTTAAGTAACTGAAACATTCAAGTACTTAACTAAATTGTCGGCGTCCGCTAGGCTCTGCGGTGTCGGACGAAGTCAACGATTGCGCGATGCCGATCGGGGTATCACCTCAGAGACGACCGAAGGGAACGAGGTAACTGTGCTCGGAATGATTCGAGCCGTGGCTGGCCAGATCATCGACGGAGCGGGTTCGGTGGTCGGCTACCGAAAAGGCACCGAGGAGCCGGACTACAGCGCCGAGAAGCTGACCGGGGCGGTCGAGATCCGCCGCTACGGCGCTCGGCTTGCCGCGGAAACGACCATCGCCGCCAACGAAGAGGCTGCCCGCAACACCGGCTTCCGCCGCCTCGCCCGCTACATCTTCGGCGCCAATCAGGCTGACGAGAAGATCGCCATGACGGCACCGGTGGTCCAGCAGTCCAGTAGGTCGGGGGAGAAGATCGCCATGACGATGCCCGTGTCGCAAGTGTCGGCCGGTGACAGTGAGTGGGTGATCCGCTTCTTCATGCCCGCCGACAAGTCGCTGGAGTCCTTGCCCAAGCCGAACGACACCGACATCAGGCTAGTCACCGTCCCGCCTCAGACGATCGCGGTGCGTCGCTTCACCGGCCTTCCCACCCGTCGCGCCGTGGCCTCTCAAACCGATAAATTGATGAACACGTTGCGCGACATCGGATTCGAGGCCATTGACACGCCGGCAACCTGGTTCTACGACCCGCCGTGGACGATTCCGGCGCTGCGCCGCAACGAAATTGCCGTGTCCGTCGAGCCGACCCGATGACCGTGCGCACTTTCTATCCCGCCTGGAGCGCGTTCGTCCTGGTGCTCTCCGCGCACCTTTGGCTGTTGAACCGGCAACGCAGCATCGATGTGCAATGACGGCCGACCGTGCGGAGCTGACCGTGCGCAAACGTCGCCACATCGACGTGTGCCTCGACGGTGATGTCGGCTTCCAAGGCCTGACAACGGGCCTGGAACGCTACCGCCTGCCCTACAACGCCCTCACCCAGACCAACCTGGACGGCATCGACCTGTCCGTAGAGTTTCTCGGCGCTCGGTTGCAGGCGCCGATTCTGGTGGGCGCCATGACCGGCGGCGCGCAGTTGTCGGGCACGATCAACCGAAACCTGGCCGCCGCCGCCCAACAGCTCGGCATCGGAATGATGCTGGGCTCACAGCGAGTGATGCTCAACAGTGCGTTCGGGGAGCGTGCGGCTGCCAGCTTTACCGTGCGCGACGTGGCACCAGACGTGCTGCTGTTCGGCAACATCGGCCTGTCCCAGTTGACCAAGGACGCGGTACCCGACATCGTCCAAGCACTTGACCGAGTGGGTGCGAATGCGCTCGCGGTGCACACCAATCCGTTGCAAGAGGCCGTACAGCACAATGGCGACACCGACTTCGCCGGGTCACTGGACCGATTGCACGACCTGACCGACATGCTGGGCTACCCGGTGCTGCTGAAGGAGGTCGGGCACGGGATTGGCGCCACGGCAGTGGCCCAACTGTTGCGCTTGACCGGTGAGTCGCCGGTGGCCGCCATCGATGTTGCCGGTGCCGGGGGTACGTCATGGTCGCGAGTGGAGCAATTGGTCCGCTACGGCGAAGTGCGCTACCCCGATCTGGCCGACTGGGGGATACCGACCGCACAAGCCATATCGGAAGTGCGCGCGGCGCTGCCCGGCATCCCGTTGGTCGCTTCCGGCGGGATACGAACGGGCATGGACGCTGCCAAAGCGCTGGCCTTGGGCGCCGACGTGGTGGCCGTGGCCCGGCCGCTGCTGGCGGCTGCGATCGAGTCCGAGACGGCGGCGACGGCCTGGCTGCAGCGGTTCATCGACGAGCTTCGCATCTGCCTGCATGGCTGCGGCGCGCACGAACTGCGTGCCCTGCGTGCCGTCGGCGTGACGCCGATTTCCTGACCGCGCCCGATGGCAGTGATCTTGGCCTATGGGTCGCCCGCGCTTGGTCATCTATTCCCGATGGGCGCACTGCTACGGGAATTGGCCGGGCGTGGGCATCAGATTCACCTGCGCACACTGGCGAGCGAAGTCGCGGCCATGCGGGGCGTCGGCTTTCAGGCCGAAGCGGTCGATCCGCGCATCGAGGCCATCACCGGCCGGGATTGGCTGGCGCGTAACGCTTTCGAGGTCCTCAAGACGACGCTGGACGTGCTGTGCCGGCGCGCGGTGATCGAAGTCGACGATCTGCGGCGCGCGATCAGCCGGGTGCGGCCCGACGTGATCATCGTGGATGCCAATTGCTGGGGGGCCATGTCGATGGCCGAGGCCAGTGGTCTTCAGTGGCTGGTGTTTTCGCCGTTCACGCCCTATCTGCGGTCTCGTGCGGCCCCGCCGTTCGGTCCGGGCCTGCGGCCGCTGCCCGGTCCCGCGGGCATCGTCCGCGACGCGTCGATGCGCCCGGTGGTGAGTTTTCTGTTCGACCGCCGGATAGTGCCGCGGCTCAACGCCGTTCGCGCCGGCCTGGACGTGCCGGGCATTACGTCGGTGGATGCGCTGATGCGGCGGGCGCCGCTGTTGTTGGCGGTCGGGGGTGAGCCGTTCGAATACCCCCACCCGGACTGGGACGACTCAGTGCACTTCATCGGTGCGTGCGAGTTCGAGCCGATGACGTCGGAGCCCACCACGGTTCCCGGCTGGCTGGCCGCCATCGATCGCCCCATCGTGTTGCTGAACACCTCCTCGATCGCGCAGGCAGACGCCAGGCTCGCTATCGTGGGGCTGCAAGCGTTGGCCGACGAGCCGGTGCACGTCGTCGCGACCTTCGCGGCGGGTGTGCCCGACGGACTGCCGTCAGTGCCCAATGCCACCGTGTGCCGATTCGTGAATCATCGCGTGGTGCTCGACCGTGCGATCTGCGCGATCACCCACGGCGGCATGGGAACCACCGTGAAGGCGCTCAACCGCGGTGTCCCGGTATGTGTGGTGCCCTTCGCCCGCGATCAGGCCGAAGTCGCCCGGCGCGTGCAAATGGCTCGCTGCGGTACGCGTCTGCCGGCACGAAAGCTGACGGTGGGCAGGCTGCGGGCCGCGGTGCGTGAGGCGATGACGATGGGACCGGGGGCGCGCCGCGTGGCGGCTGGATTCGCCGCGACCGGCGGTGTCGTGCGCGGCGCCGACCTGATCGAACAGCGGCTACTGCGGGGCTTTCTGCCGCCGGCGAAGCGGTCCGTCGCGCCCGAGGCTGGGTGACGGTTCCGCCGGCTCGGTGGCGAGCTCGTCCTCGAACGTGGTCATCGCTTCGATCATCGCCGTGAAAACGCGATGAGCGGCAACGAGGTCCTTGTCGCCAAGGTCGGCCAACGCCGCGGACAGATGGGCACCCAACGGCCTGAAGAAGGCGTGCGCCAAGGACATACCGCTCTCTTGGTAGCGCAGCAACCACTTGCGTCTATCCTCGGGATCGGGTTCGCGGCGGATGTGGCCGGCCTCGATCATCCGGTCGACAAGATAGGTGATCGCCGCCGGTGAGACGTCCATGCGCTGTCGCAGCTGGGCCAGGGTCAACGGCGCACCCGCGGTCTCGCTGACCATGATGTGCAGCAGGGCGTGAAAGTCACTGCTGCTCACCTCGTTTGTCCGCGCGAAATGCCGGCCTACGCGATCAGATCGCGCAGTGATCGCCCTTATGTCGGCCGACAGCTGTTTTTCCAGCTCAACGCGGCCGGGCGAGGAGTCGTTCGCGTCGCGTTTGGTCACCTACTCGCATCCTTCATGAAGCGTCAGCGTATCCGCGCATCTCCGCAACGGCCTGGCAGACCTGGCCGCGCGTCACAGCGAACTTACCGGAGACGGGCTCGAGGCGGTGACAAGCTAGGTGCGGGTGGGATCGTGCGGTCGCTGCGCCGGGTGTCGCTTCGCATAGCCGGCCACCTTGCGCATATGGGCGTAGTGGTCGTCGCTGAGGTCCGCGCGTTTGGTTCGTAAGATCTCGACGATGCGTCGGCCACTGGAATCGCCAGTGGACTCTTCCCGGCCGCGCTTGTGCCCTTCGCCCCGCGATTGCTCTGTCTTGAGCCACTTTTCGAGGTCGCCGGCCGTCATGTTGACGGTCTGCTTGAACTGCTTCCAGGTGCTGTCGGAATCGGAAGACATCAGCGATGTCAATCGCAGTGAAGGCGTAGCGCACCGGGCTTGTGGACGGCGTCCGCGCCCGTCTTGTCGCTGCGCACCTGGTACTGCGGCTCTTCTTTGGACGCCCGCACGGTGCGCCCGGCAGCTTCGGTGTCCGAGGCGATCTCACGATGCACTGTTCCCGTGACGGTGGTCCCGTGGCTTTGCCACTGCACCGTGTCGCCTTTGCGGAACTCTTTGTCGGTCATCCGATTCGGGTACCCGCAGCGCACCCGCTAAACACGTCATGCTAGCCGCCCGCGCGGAGTCGGTAGCGGCGTTCCGCGTAGGCCAGGTCGTCACGCCACAGCCGGGTGGCAGCATGGCGCATCAACGGGCTGATCAAAAAACCCACGCGGCGCGCGGATGCGAATCCCGGTCGGGGCGACGTCGCGATGACCGCTTCGGTCACGGCGACGCGCTGTTGGCCTGCCGCCCCGGAAGTGATTGGTGTGGCGTGGGTTTCGACGACGCTGCCCGTTCCCTCACCCTCCATAATGCGCATCACGACGGTCCGTGCGTCTGGAGTTGTGAATTCCGCGATCACGGGAACCCCGAAGCGACCCATCCGAAAGGTCACCGCGACGAGGAAGCGGTCGTCGTCTTCGGTGGGGGTGGTCAGCACCTCGAGCCGGGTGAAGGAATACGGGTGAAACCAGGCGCCGTGCCAGGGATCGAGCCGGTTGGCGATGATGTCGGAGGGTTCGCAGTCGCCGACCACCCGGGTGACCGCCGTCAGGGTGTCCGTGGTGGGCCGGGACGTCAGGACCGGCTCGTCCGACGGCGCCTCCGCGCCGACGGAGTCCAGACGCACCCAGACCAAGACGCCGTCGTCGTGGCTGGGCAATGGCTGCCAGCGCAGGGCGCAGGTCTCACCGTCGAAAGCCAGCCCGTGCCATCGGCAGTGCAGCACACCCTCGCGCACGACCCCGGTGGCGAGGTCGGCGCCCAGGTGCGGGCAGCTGCGGGGACCGACCCGCAACCGGTGTTGCTTGTCGCGCCACGCGACCAGCTCGACGCCGGCGACGCGTGCGCCGAAAGCCCGCCCCGCGCGAACGTCGCTGCTGGCGCCGAACACGTACCAGTTGCCGGTCGGTCGGCGCTGAGACCGATTCAGCGCGGCGTTGATGATGCCGGGCTGCGCGTCGCGGTAGGTGGGGCGCTGCCGCGTCCAGGAGACCCGCGGAATGACGCTGACGGGCCAGTCTTTCGGCCACCGCCGGTTCAACCGGTCGCTCATCGCCGGCGCCGCCCTTGGCGTTCCGCCAGCGACCGCAGCAGCGCCGAGCGGCCGCGGGCCGGAACGGTGCACAAGTCGTGGCCGGCGAGCCGCCACGACTTCAGCAACTGGTTGGCGGCCGAAAACCCGGTGGTGGCTGCGCGTTCCATCAGTGCCACCGGCAGGTCGATGCGAATCCCGTCGCCGGCCAACACCAGTCCGGGCTGCGGGGTGGCCACCGTCGGTCGCCGCTGATAGGTTCCGGGCGCGAAGAGCGGGCAGTCGCTGCGCAACAGCACGCGGTCGTGCACCACGCGCGCCGCGGCGGTCTCGGGATAGAGCTTATGCAGTTGTGCCAGCGCTTCCCTGTCAGACCATTCGGAAGTGGTTGCATACGAGTGCAATTCGACTACCGATCCGCCGCAGGAGTGTGCCCAGGCGGCGCTCTCCCGTTCGTAGCGTTCGGGCACGCTGATATTGTCGAGCGGCGGATGGCCGGAGGTGCCGAGGAAGGCCGGCCGATTGTAGTCAACCGGGCGGTCGAGCCACAGCCGATCGACCGCGAACGGCGGGGCGGTGCGCAATTCGCTGATCCGCATGCGCCACTGGTCATCTCCCAGGCCGGGCGACGCGGCCACCACCCGTCGCAGGCCGTCCACGTCGAGCGCCAGCACCACGGCATCCGCCTCGATCGGTTCGCTCGACTCGGTCAGGACCCGAAACGCGTTCGTCGCGCCGCGCAGGACCTGCCGCACTCGGGTTCCGAGGTGCACCCGAACACCCCGGTCGCCCAAGTACTGCCGCAGCGGATCCCACAGCGCGACATTGAAATTCGCTGCGGCTACATCGAAAATCAAGCCTTCGCTAGAGCCCAGAAAATAAATGTGAAACATCGTCGCCAGTTCGGCGGCGGACAGTTGTGCCGGTTCGGCGAAGAAGCTGCGGGAGAACACCTCGAATGCGAGGTGGCGCGCTGACTCGGGGAAATTAATGCTCTTCAAGAAGGTTTCGGCGTCGATGTGGTCGAGCCGGTGGTAGATGTCCGGCACCGATACCGCCGCCAAAGGTGCGGCAGCGCGGGCATCGATGCGCGCCAGGTCGCCAAGCCGAAAAGTCGGGCTCCGCAGCGCAAAAGCCAGCGCGTTCCACGGCGGCGTGCGGGGCAGCCCGCGGAAACTGTCGCGGCGGCCCGAGCCGTCGATCAGCGGATAGTCATCGACGGGCACCAGCATCCGTAGCTGCGGATCGACCCGGCGCAATAAGGCCCGCAAGTTGTAGTACTGGCGAAAGAAGGCGTGAAATCCGCGATTCATCGCCAGCTCTGCGCCGTTCACACGTTCGGTCCAGCCGCCCACCCGACCGCCGAGGTAGTCCTGGGCTTCCACCAAATCCACCGCGACGCCGCGTTCAGCCAGCCCGGTCGCGGCGGCAAGGCCGGCGATCCCACCGCCGACGACGACGACGCGCGGCCGCGACGACAGCCAACTGCTGTCGGGCAACCCGGGTGGTGCCGGGTGAACGTGGCGACGGCGATCAGTCATGCGGCGCTTCCCCTAGGAATAAATGCACGACGTTGCGTTCCCAGCCGGGCACGGTTTCACTGCGGACCGCGGCGAATCCGGCGTCGCTCATGCGGCGCTTGAACCGAGCCGCCCCGTCGAAGGTCAGGACGCTGCGCCACAAATGCCGATACAGCCTGGTGTCACGGGTGCGCCACCAGCCGGTCGGGATGATGATGCCCCAGCACACCGCGTGCCACACCAACGTCGCCGCAGTCGAGTCGCGCACCGAGTACTCGTGCACGGCCAGGGTGCCGCCGGGCCGCAGCAGGTCCCGAAACGCACGCAATTGACCGCCCGGGTCGCCGAGGTTGCGCAGCAGATAGGCGGACAGGATGGCATCGAACGGGCCGGTGATGCCGTGCTCGGCCAGGTCCTCGACGCGGCTGTGCACGAACCGAACCGATGACGGCCACGACTTCGCCTCGGCCGCATCGAGCATCCCGCGCGCGGCATCCACGGCGATGATCTCGGCTTCGGGAGCCACCGCGAGCAGCGCGGCGGTCGATGCCCCGGTGCCGCAACCGGCGTCGAGGAGCCGCAGACCCCGGCCGCGCCCGGGCAGGCCCATTCGGCGCGCCGACAACACCAGGTTGGCGTGGTAGGACGGGTTGGCGCCGACCAGCTGGTCGTATGCCGCGGCGCCGACGTCGAAAGCGCTCGGCACGTCGTTGCGGGGCAGGCCTGTCCTATCCATGTCCACGTTCCCACAGCAGCAGCACGGCGGTGACCAGAGCGAAGCCGAACAAGAAGTCCTCGATGGGGATGTCGAACGGAAACCGCACGCCGCTGGTTTGGCCCTCGTTGTAGATCACGATCGGCGCGCTGCGCTTGGTCAGCCATCCGTCGACGGGCACCTGGAAACCCAGCACGATGACCATCGACAGCCAGTAGGCGGGCCGCCGGAAGAGCCCGGTTCGCAGCAGCGCCCACTCCAGCACACACACCCCCAGCACCGCCGCGATCGCCGGCACGGTGTAGCCCATGCCGCTTATGCCGCTCATCGGCGCTTCCGCCGATCCAAGATGGCGTTCACCGCATTGTAGGTCAGCAAGGCGCACACCGGAATTACGACGAAGAACAGCGCCTCTTCGATGGGCAGCCGCAACGGGAGATGGACGCCGGTGATGTAGGAGCCGTTGTACGTCCAGACGCCGGCCGCGATGGCCACCGCGTCCCAGACCAGAAACAACACCGCGACCGGAAGCACCGCGCTGAGCAGCCGCCGGGGCTGGCGGTAAACGCCGGGGCCGAAGAACTCCAGCGGCGCGGTGATGGCCAGGCACAGGCCCAGCACGATCAGGTATTGCCATCGGTCGCTCATCCCGCGCGCACCCGCCAGGCCCGGAGCAGCCCGCCGCCGGCCACCTGCAGGCGGCGCGTCATGCCGACGGTTGCGCGCCGGCTGAAGACTGAAAAGCCTTCGGCCTCAATGCAATCCAGGATCTCCGAATAGAGCGTCAACGCGGTGGCCACACAGGGCCGCGAACGCGGCGCCAGCAGGGCGATCCCGTCAGCGGCGAACCGGTAGATGTCGCGGGTGATGCGGTGCTGTGCGGCCAGCGCGTCGCGCACCCGGGCGTCGGTGCGCCGGTGCAGGTGACACCATGTCATCAGCTCTCGGTCCACGCCGAAGGCGGCGAGTTCGTCGGCCGGCAGGTAGATCCTGTTGCGGGCCAGATCCTCGTCGACGTCGCGCAGGAAATTGGTGAGCTGAAACGCGCGGCCCAGGGCCGCCGCGTAGGGGGCGGCCGCTTCGGGGTCGCCCACCGTGCCCAGTATCGGAAGCATCTGCAGCCCAATGACTTCCGCGGATCCGCGCATGTAACGGTCGAGCGCGGCCCGGTCGGGATAACCGGTGACGGTTAGGTCCATGCGCATCGAGGCCAGGAAGTCCTCGAATAGGTCCAGGCCGATACCGTAGCGGCGCACCGTGTCGCCGACCGCCGCCAAAACAGGTTCGTCGTCATGCTCGCCGGCAAAGAATCGATCCGACAGTGCCTGTAGCCGTTCGGCCCGCGTGGAGACGTCCAGCGCCGGATTAAGCTCGTCGAGGATGTCGTCGGCGTGACGGGCGAAGCCGTACAACGCGTGCACGGCGGGCCGTTGGTCCGGCGCGAGCAACCGGGTGGCGAGGAAGTACGTGCGGCCGTGCTCGGCGGCGATCTGCCGGCAGTGCCGATATGCCGCGCGGAGCCGCACATCGTCGATGCCGGCGGCGTCCAATTCGGTGCGGATCATCGGGATCGGGCTTTCAGGTCGAGGGTGGTGGTCGCGGGAGCCGCGCCGGTGACGCGGTCGGCGGCCAGCCGCCCGGAGATCAACGTGGTCGGCACCCCCACGCCGGGCAGGGTCGACGACCCGGCCAGCACGGCGTTGTCGATGCCGCGCACGGTGTTGGCCGGCCGGAACGGCCCGGTCTGGGCGAAGGTGTGGGCCAGCGCAAACGGGGTGCCGGCCGTCATGCCCTGGCGGGCCCAGTCGGCCGGAGTGTCCACATGCAGGAGTTGAGCCCCTTCGCCCACGCCGGGCAACAACCGTTCCGCCACGACATCGAGGAGGGATTGCGCGTACGCGTCGCCGGTGCGCGACCAGTCGATATCGCCTCTGGTCAGATTCGGCGCCGGGGCAAGCACATAAAGCAGGTCCCTCCCGTCGGGCGCCAACTGCGGGTCGGTGGCGGTCGGCCGGGTGACCAACAGCGAGGGGTCCGTCATCAGCCGGCCGTCGCGGATGATGTCGGTGAACGTCTGATCCCATTCCCTGCCGAACAGGATGGTGTGGTGTGCGGTTGTCGACGGCACGGCGCGGCAACCCACGTGCATCACCACCGCCGACGGCGCCGCGCGCAGCGGCAGCATCCGCCGGGGTCGCCGGCCCAGCAACTGGTAGGTCTGCGGCAACTCGGTGGTCAAAACCACTGCGTCGCAAGCAATTCGCTCGTCCTGGTCGGTGTGGACAGCGGTGATCCGCTCGCCGGCGCGTTCCAGCGCGGTGACCGTGGACCCGTAGCTGAACCGCACACCGGCGTCGGCGGCGGCCGCGGCCAGCGCGTCGGGCAACGCGCGCACCCCGCCGCGGGGGAAGAACACGCCCGAGACGGTGTCCATGTAGGCGATCACCGCATAGACGGCCAGGGCGTCTTGGGGCGCGACACCGGCGTAGAGCGACTGGAAGGTGAACACGCGCCGCAATCGTGGGTCGCTGATGTGCCGTTTGACCATCGTTTCCCAGCGGCGGAAGCCGCCGAGCGCAAGCAATTTCGCCAGCCGGCCGTTGATCAGGCTGAGCGGGGAGTCGAAATTGGCCGCGATGAAGCCGTCGAACTCGGTGCGGTACAGCCGCTCGAGCCAATCGCGCAAGCGCCGGTAGCCGGCCTCCTGTTCGGGGCCGGCGAATTCGCGCACCGCTGCGGCCATCCGGTCGGCATCGGTGTGCACGTCGATGCCGCCGCCGTCGGCGAACTTCGCCCGGTAGGCGGGGTCCAGTGGCAGCAGGTCCAGCCGTTGGGAAAGGTTTTCACCGACGGCGGCGAAGGCCTCGTCGATCAGGTCGGGCATGGTCAGCACGGTCGGTCCGGTGTCGATCCGGTAGCCGTCGATGTCTTGGCGCCCCGCCCGTCCGCCCGGCCACGGATGCCGCTCCACCACGGTGACCTGGCGGCCCCGGCCGCACAGGTGCAGCGCGGCGGCGAGTCCGGCGAATCCGGCGCCGACCACGACGACGTGATCGCTGCGACCCGGAACGCCGCGAATGCTCATGCCGCCCGCTGGGTGCAGAGGCCGGCCATATCCAGCAGCGCCACCGTGGCGTGATGATCGATCATGCCGCAATCTAACGCCTTTTGCGCCTCCTGAACACGGCTCGCGATGAGTTCTTCGATCCACTGGACTGCCCCGGTGGCGACGATCAATGCCTGCCACTGGTCAAGGGCGGCCTCGTCGAGCCGGTCGCCGGCCATCAGTTCGCGCAATTGCCGACGGGTCGGCCCTTCGGCCAACTGATACGCAGCCACCACGACGCTGGTGGCCTTGCGTTCGATCAGGTCCTTGTTGGGCTTACCGGTGGCTGCGGGCGATCCGAAGATGCCCAGAATGTCGTCGCGCATCTGGAACGCTTCACCGATGGCCGACCCGTAGTCGCCGAGCGCGGTCAGCACGTGGTCGCTGCAGCCGGCCATCGCCGCGCCGATCTCCAACGGGCGGCGCACCGTGTAGTTCCCCGACTTGCGCCGGGCCACCTCGAGCACGGCCTCCAGCGTGGGCAGCTGGCGCACATCGATCGCCAGGTCGGCGAATTGGCCCACCGCGAGCTCGGTACGCATGGCGTCGTAGCGTGGCCACACCCGCACCAGGTGGCGATGCTGTACGCCGCTGTCGCGCAGCATCTGCTCGGCCCAGATCAAACACAGGTCGCCGAGCAGGACAGCGGCGGATTCGCCGAAGCGGCGCGAGGAGCCGGAGAGCCCGCGGCGAGAGTGCCAGTCGGCGAATTGGACGTGCGCCGCGGGACGGCCCCGTCGCGATGCCGAATCGTCCATGACGTCGTCTTGCAGCAGCGCGAAGGCGTGCAGCAGTTCCAGGCTGGCGGTTGCTTTCAAGGCGGCGTCGCTACCCGGCGCGCCGCACAGCCAGCCCAAATACATAAACGTCGAGCGCAAGCATTTGCCGCCGTCGACGAAGTTGCTCAGGATGTCGGCGGCCACATCGACGCCGCACGCGCCCATCTCGTCGGCGCACCGTGCGGCGACGAAGTCGGCGACGCAGGCCAGTATCGCCCGCCGTAAAGCCGTTTGCCAGCTGTCGAATTGGTTCGCAGCTGCTGGCAGGTCTGGAATGCTGGTGGCACCGGCGAGTCGCAGCGCGGGGAACGCATGCACAGCTCCCACCGCTGCCTCCCTCGCAAGGTCGGTCACCCGCTGGCTCGAACGGCTCGGATTCACGCCTGGTACCCCTTTGACGACGAGACAAACACGGACACGCCGTCCGTGAATCGATCAGACAAACAGCCATCGCTTAAGTTATTGAAACATTAACTTACTGAATGATCGCCCGGTGCGCCAGCGGTAGGTTTCTTCCGCCGATGAAAGGGGCGGATGTCCCTGACCGGGCTCGTCGACGCGCGAGGGCAGGGAGGCGGCTTAACGACCCAGCAGGTGGCGCAGGGCCGAATCGAGGTCCGGCTGGCGGAACCGGTGCCCGGATCGGCTGAGCTTCTGGGGTGTCACGCGCTGGCTGGCGCAGGCTAGTTCGCGGGAGCCCTGCTCGCCGAGCAAGAGTCGCGGCCCCAGCGGCGGCACGGGCAACACCGCCGGCCGGTGCAGCACGTGGGCCAGCGTGCGGGTGTACTCGCTGTTGCGAACCGGTTGCGGGGCAACCGCATTCACCGGCCCCGACAGTGCGTTGTCCCAGAGCGCGCGGTGATAGACGTCGATCAGGTCGTCGATCCCGATCCAGGACAGCCACTGTCGGCCGCTGCCGAGCCGGCCGCCCAGCCCGGCGCTGAACAGCGGACGCATCAGCTTCAGCGTTCCGCCGCGGGGCGACTGCACGATGCCGGTGCGCACATTGACCACCCGCACCCCGGCCTCGCGTGCCGGTGCGGTCGCGTCCTCCCAGTCGGCGACCACGTCGGCCAGGAATCCGTCGCCGCGTTCGCTGTCCTCGGTGAGGGTCTCGTCGCCGCGGTCGTAGCCGTAATACCCGATCGCCGAGGCGGCGATCAGCACGGCACCGCCGCGGGCCGCGGCTTCGGCCAGCTTGCGCGTGGGGCCAATGCGGCTGTCGCGTATGGCCTTTCGGTGACTGTCGGTGAACCGGCCGGCGATCGAGGCGCCGGCCAGGTGGATGACCGCATCGACGCCCGCCAGTAGTTCCGGATCGGGGTCGTCGGGGTCCCAGTGCCGCTCGCCGTCCGTCGCGGCACCGCGAACCAGCCTGATGACGCGATGGCCGCCGGTGCTCAAAAACGCGGCCAGCGCCGAACCGACGAGTCCCGATGAACCGGTGATCGCCACGGTTGCCGGGGTCAAACCATGCTCGGTCGCCAGCCGGTGCGCTTTCAGGTCTTCGGCCAACTGCCGGTGCCGGTAGGCGAACATCGGGCGCAGCGCCCTGCCCGGCACCGGGGTCTCGACCCGGTCGATCACCCTGGTCCGGTTGTCACCGGCGTCCTCGAAATCGTGAGTGTGCCGCCAGCGCACCGCGATGCGTGCCGGCAGTGAGGCGGGTCCTTCGCTGCCGATGGCATCGACGAAACGCCTTGGGGGATCGTAGGAATCGGCTTGGTGTTGAGCTACCCAGCGTAGGCCGCCGGGCAGCGCGAGCGTGGCGCGACCGTCCCTGAGCGAGGTCGCCTCGCTGACCAACCGCATCGCCGACCACGGCGGCGACAGCCGGTTGAACGCGCCCGGCCGGGTATGCCAGGCGAATACCTCGTCACGCGGCGCTTCGACCACGCTCGAATAGGTCAACCCCATCCCACGACCGTACGCGCGAAAGCTAGCGGTCAGGCAGCGCGTGCTCCGAGATGGGCAGCCTTGGCTGCGGTTGGCGTTCGCGGCGCTTGGCCACCAGGTACACCTGCGCCGTCTCGTCGGCCACCGTCTGCCAATCGAAGTCGGAGGTGAGCCGTTGCCGGGCGGCCAGGGCGCGCCGCTGCGCGGCACCCGGATCGTCGAGCACCGTGCGCACCGCGGCGGTCAGCCCGGCGATGTCGCGGGGCGGACACGACACCCCGGTCTGGCCGTTGATCACCGCCTCGCCCAGTCCGCCGATGTTCGACGTCACCAGCGGCGTGCCGGCCGCGGCCGCCTCGAGCGCGGCCAGCCCGAACGGCTCGTAGTGGCTGGGCAGTACCGCGGCGTCGGCGCGGTGCAGTGCCGCGAGCAATTCGTCATGATGGAGATGCCCGACGAACCGGGTTGCCTTGAGTACCTTGTGTTTACGCGCCTGCTCGACGAGCCAATCCTGCTGCGTGCCCTCCCCGGCGATGGTCAGGGTGGTGCCGGGGTGGGTGCGCCTGATGCGCGGCAGCGCGGCGATGAGGTCGTGCACACCCTTCTCGTATTCCAGCCGACCCACGAACAGCAATTCGGCCGGCCCGGTGCGCGGGCGCCGCGCTGCGTACTGCCAGCGCGCCGCGTCAATGCCGTTGCGGATCACCGTGATCTCGGTCAAGCCGGGCCCGAACAGCTCGGTGATCTCGTCGCGCATCGACGCCGAACACGTGATCAGCGAATCGGATTCGCGCACGAGCCACGACTCGGCGGCGTGCACCTGACGGCTGATCGCCCCGGATACCCAGCCGGAATGCCGCCCCGCTTCGGTCGCATGGATCGTGGAAACCAGTGGCACATCATAGAATTGAGCGAGCGCGACCGCGGGATGGGCGACCAGCCAGTCGTGCGCGTGGACCACGTCGGGCCGCCAGGGGCGGCCACGTTTCTGCAGGGGCAGCGCGGCGCGGATCATCGCGTGGCCCATCGCCAGCGTCCAGGCCATCATGTCGTCGCCGAAGGTGAACTCGTGCGGATCCTGGGCGGCCGCGATCACCCGGACGCCCTGGCTGATTTCGTCGGTCGACGGGTGGGTGCCGGGGTCGGTGCCGGTGGGCCGGCGGGACAGCATGACGACGTCGTGGCCCGCCTCGGCCAGCGCGGTCGCCAGGTGGTGCACGTGGCGGCCCAGCCCGCCGATCACCACCGGCGGGTATTCCCACGACACCATCAGGATCTTCACGGGCGCGCCCTCTGTCGCGAGCGTGCGCAGAATGCCAGCCGCGGAGGCGAGTCCCCGCACAAACACGCACGCTCGCGGTAGGTCGGGGTCACCGCGGCAGCCTTCGCGCATCTAAGGCGCCGAAGAGGCCGTCGGCGCGGTTCCATCCGTCGGCCAGGCGCTGGGCGGCGTCGCGACGGCCCGACGCCAGCGCCCCGGCGATCTCCCGGGTGGCGTGGGCGTGCAGGTGTGCGCGGTACCGGGCGTAGTCGGCGGCCGAATCCTTGCTCACCATGAACGGCCAGTCGCTGGACACGGTCAGCAGGGTCTCGCGCAGGATCTGGTCGGCGACGCGATCGCGGGGGATGGGGCCGTCCAGGGATGCCGTCTGGTTGAGCACCTTGTCGATGGTGGTCAGCGCGGTGTCGACGACTTCGGCGTTCAGCTGCACCAGATCGGTCACCTGCTCGCCGGCCCACACCTGCCAGTCCTTGCCCGAGCCCCAGGAGCTGGGCGGCAATGCGACCGCGTCGCCGACGAATCCGTCGGTGATCGCGTCACTGAGCGTGCCGACCCGAACGCCCGCGGCGGGCAGGGCGCGCAGCATGCGCGCCAGCCAGGTCGGGCCCTCGTACCACCAATGCCCGAACAGCTCGGTGTCGAACGCGGCGATGACGTGGGCGGGCCGCCCGATGCGCTCGGACTCCGCCAGCAGCCGGTTGCGCACCACGTCGACGAAGTCCGCGACGTGGACGTCGACCGCGTGGTCCGCGCGCTCGGGATCGTAGGGCGCCTTGGCATCCGACGCCACGTTGCGTCCGGTGACCCGGGCCGGCTTGAGGCCGGAGAGATGGTCGTAGGTGTGGAAGTCGCGGTAGGCCGGGTGCCCCGGGTAGCCCGATTTCGGTGACCACACCCGGTAGCTGACCTGTAGGTCGCGGCCGAACGCGATCACGTCGGTGTCGCCGACCGGCCGCCCCAGCGCGGTGTCGCCGTGCAGCGAGGGGCCGTCGACCATGAAATGGGTGACCCCCGCGGCCGCGTAGTCGTGCTCCATGCCAGCGGCGTAAGCGCATTCGGGCGCCCAGATGCCGGTCGGCTGGTGCGCCAGCCGCAGGGCCGGGTCGGCCAGGCCCTCGCGCAGCGCGAACTCGCGCAGCCGCGGCGCCAAAAGTGGCTGGAACGGGTGGGCCAGCGGCCCGCCGAGCAGCTCGACGGTGCCGGCGTCGATCAGGCCGCGCAGCAGCGGGCTGCCGCCGTGGCACCACATGGTGGCGAAGTCCTCGAGCGCCTGGTCGGCCTCGGCGCATTCACGAATCCCGAACGCCCGCAACGCTTCTGGTGTGCACGACTGGTAACTGGCCGACTTCGATCGCGGCGCCGCCCGCACGCTGGTGGCCTCCAGTGCGCGCAGCCGCCAGTTGGCCAGCCAGTGATGCATCCCGTCAAGGCAATACGGGTCGTCGAGCTGGGCGTTCACCACCGGAGTAATGCCCAGCGTGATCAGCCGGTGCCGATCCTCGTCGGCCAGGGTGTTCAGCACCCGCATCAACGGCAGATAGGCCGCGGCCCACGACTGATAGAGCCATTCCTCGCCGACCGGCCAGCGGCCGTGGTGGGCCAGCCATGGCAGGTGGGTGTGCAGCACCAGGGTGAACATCCCGGGCACGGCGCCGGTGGACCTGCTCACGGCCGGACCGCGATCGCGATCAGGTCCAAGCTGTCGTCGATCTTTCTGGGGTCACTCGGGTCAGCCGCATCGACCAGGTCGAAGTCGTCGCTGGTGACCGCGGCGACATCGGCCCGCAGCTCGGGCGTCCACGGGGCGTCGGCCACGGCGCGCGCGATCTGTGCGTCGATGATGGAGCCGCCGTGGCGGGCGTCCATCTCGGCCAGCCGCGGTCCATGGAACAGCCCGCTGATCGACACCCGGGCGAAACCCGCGTCGACCAGCAACTCAGTCAATTCCGCCGCGTTGAGTTCGCGGGTGTGAAACGGGTTGATCGGGGTGTCGCGGCCGGGAGAGAAGGTGACCCGATTGGGGGTGGACACCATCAACAAGCCCGACGGACGCAGCACCCGGGCGCATTCGGCCACGAACTGGGCCTGGTCCCACAGGTGCTCGATGACCTGGAAATTCACCACGACATCGACCGATGCGTCCGGCAGCGGCAGTTCGGCCAGGTTCGCCTGCATGGCCTCCACCCGCGGGTAGCGGTTGCGGACGTGGGCCACCGCGGCCTCGTCGTAGTCCACCGCGACGACCCGGCGGGCGATGCCGGCGATGAAATCGGCGCCGTAACCTTCGCCACACCCGGCCTCGAGGACCTCGCGGCCCGCGCAGCGGGGCGCCAGCCGTTGGTACACCACCTCGTGGCGACGAAACCAGTAGTTCTCGATGTCCAGGTCGGGGATGGTGCGTTCGCCCGTCAGCGTCAACACCGGGTCGGCCGGTGCCTGATGGCCAGCGTTGGGTGAGACGGGAACCGATGCGCTCATTGCATAGGGAGGCTAACGCGAAGTGTCGGATTCGCGAACCTCAGAGCGGGGTACGTGCGGGTGCGGGCGAAAGAATGCGCTGGACGACCCGCTATGGTGTGAGAGCAGATCGCACAAAGTTACCCGTTAGTAACATGCGTGTGCGGCTGCGAAATGACCCAGGTCCTGCAGTCGACCGCTGCCGGACGCCTTCAAGGAGGACGAACCACACTCATGACGAACATCGTGGTCCTGATCAAGCAGGTCCCGGACACCTGGTCGGAGCGCAAGCTAACTGACGGCGATTGGACGCTGGACCGCGAGGCCGCCGACGCCGTGCTGGACGAGATCAACGAGCGCGCGGTGGAAGAGGCGCTGCAGATCCGCGAGAGGGAAGGTGCTGAGGGCACCGTCACAGTGCTGACCGCGGGCCCCGAGCGCGCCACCGAGGCGATCCGCAAGGCGCTGTCGATGGGGGCCGACAAGGCCGTCCACCTCAAGGACGACGGCATGCACGGCTCGGACGTCATCCAGACCGGGTGGGCGCTGGCGCGCGCGCTGGGCACCATCGAGGGCACCGAGCTGGTCATCGCCGGCAACGAGGCCACCGACGGCTCCGGCGGTGCGGTGCCGGCCATCATCGCCGAGTACCTGGGCCTGCCGCAACTCACCCACCTGCGCAAGCTGTCGGTCGAGGGCGGCAAGGTCACCGGCGAGCGCGAGACCGACGAGGGCCTGTTCACCCTCGAGGCCACCCTGCCCGCGGTGGTGAGCGTGACCGAGAAGATCAACGAGCCGCGCTTCCCCTCCTTCAAAGGCATCATGGCCGCCAAGAAGAAAGAGGTCACGGTGCTGACCCTGGCCGAGATCGGTGTCGAGGCCGACGAGGTGGGGCTCGCCAATGCCGGGTCGACCGTGCAGTCGTCCACGCCGAAGCCGCCGAAGACAGCCGGTGAGAAGGTCACCGACGAGGGCGAGGGCGGTAACGACGTCGCCAAGTACCTGGTCGCGCAGAAAATCATCTAACGAGCACTCACGAGAAGAGCGATATAACCCATGGCTGAAGTATTGGTGCTCGTCGAGCACGCCGAAGGTGCGCTGAAGAAGGTTAGCGCCGAGTTGATCACCGCCGCCCGTGTGCTGGGCGAGCCGGCCGCCGTCGTGGTCGGGGCGCCGGGGACGGCCGCTCCGCTGGTCGATGGGCTGAAGGCGGCCGGTGCCGCCAAGATCTACGTCGCCGAGTCGGACGACGTCGACAAGTACCTGATCACCCCGGTGGTCGACGTACTGGCCGCGCTGGTCGAGTCGAACGCCCCGGCCGCCGTGCTGCTGGCCGCCTCCGCCGACGGCAAGGAAATCGCGGGCCGGCTCGCGGCCCGGATCGGGTCGGCTCTGCTGGTCGACGTGGTCGAGGTCAAGGAGGGCCCGGTGGGCGTCCACAGCATCTTCGGTGGCGCGTTCACCGTCGAAGCCAAGGCCAATGGCGACACCCCGGTGATCACCGTGCGCGCCGGAGCCGTCGACGCCGAGCCGTCCGACGGTGCCGGTGAGCAGGTCAACGTGGACGTGCCGGCCCCGGCCGAGAACGCCACCAAGATCACCGCCCGCGAGCCCGCCGTCGCCGGTGACCGGCCGGAACTGACCGAGGCCACCATCGTGGTGTCCGGCGGCCGCGGCGTCGGCAGCGCGGAGAACTTCAACGTGGTCGAGGCGCTGGCCGACTCGCTGGGTGCCGCCGTGGGCGCATCGCGCGCCGCGGTCGACTCCGGCTACTACCCGGGCCAGTTCCAGGTGGGCCAGACCGGCAAGACGGTGTCGCCGCAGCTCTACATCGCGCTGGGCATCTCCGGGGCCATCCAGCACCGTGCGGGCATGCAGACGTCCAAGACCATCGTCGCGGTCAACAAGGACGAAGAGGCCCCCATCTTCGAGATCGCCGACTACGGCGTGGTGGGTGACCTGTTCAAGGTCGCACCCCAGCTGACCGACGCCATCAAGGCGCGAAAGGGTTAACTCTCCCGGCACGAGCAGTCGTAAAAGCCCCCGACACCCCGGCGTGTCGGGGGCTTTTACGTCTGTTCACCCAGCTCACGTTTCGTCATCTGACGTGCACCGACACGTCACAGCGCCGATGCCGATTAGCACAACGATTGCGCAACTTTGGTTCCCATGAGCATTGCTTCTGTCCTGATAGCCAGCGAAAAGCCGGACGCGCCGATGACCCCAACGGCGGGGCCGCGCTACTCCCTGCTGCTGTCCACCGACACTGCCCTCATCGAGGCCGCGCAGCGGCTGCGCTACGACGTCTTCACCAGCACACCGGGCTTCGCACTCCCTGTCGGGCCAGCTGGGCCCGACAGGCCCAGTGATATCGACCGGTTCGACGAATACTGCGACCACCTGCTGGTTCGCGACGACGACACCGGCGAGCTGGTGGGCTGCTATCGGATGCTGGCGCCGGCGGGCGCCATCGCCGCCGGCGGGCTTTACACCGCGACCGAATTCGACGTGGACGCGTTCGACCCGCTGCGGTCTTCGCTGGTGGAGATGGGACGCGCCGTGGTGCGCGACGGCCACCGCAACGGCGGCGTGGTGCTGCTGATGTGGGCCGGCATCCTGGCCTACCTGGACAAATACGGCTACGACTACGTGACCGGCTGCGTGTCGGTCCCGATCGGCTCCGACGGTCGCCAGCTGCGCGGCGTGCGCGACTTCATCCTGGACCGCCACGCGGCGCCACCGCAGTACCGGGTGCGTCCCTACCGGCCGGTGGTCATCGACGGGAAAACCCTCGACGACATCTCCCCGCCGTCACGGCCGACGATTCCGGCGCTGATGCGCGGCTATCTACGGTTGGGCGCCCAGGTCTGCGGCGAACCGGCGCATGACCCGGCCTTCGGGGTCGGCGACTTCTGCGTGCTGCTGGACAAGCGACGCGCCGATACCCGATATCTCAAGCGATTGCGGTCGGTATCGGCTGCTACCGAGATGGCGGCGTCACGATGAGCGCTCCCGCAGTCACCGCCCATGCCTGGTTGCCGCACGCCTCGTGCGACACCAGCTGCGTGGGTATCGGCGGCCCCGCCCAATCGCGGCGGTTTTTGGTGGTGCTGCGGGTAGCGCTTCGGCTGATGTGGGCGCTGGTGTTGGCGCCGGGGATACCGCTGATGGTGGTGCCGCTGCCGGGCCGGACGACGGTGCAGCGGATCTATTGCCGGTTGGTGCTGCGCTGCTTCGGTGTCCGGATCGCGGTGTCCGGCAGCCCAATCCGAAACCTGCGCGGGGTCCTGGTGGTCAGCGGACACATCTCCTGGTTGGACGCCTTCTGCATCGGAGCGGTGCTGCCCGGGTCGTTCGTCGCCCGCGCTGACATGTTCAGCGGGGGTGCGATCGGGGTGGTGGCGCGCGTCATGAAGATCATCCCGATCGAGCGGGCCAGCCTGCGGCGGCTGCCGGCGGTGGTCGACGTCGTCGCCCGCCGGCTGCGCTCCGGTCAGACGGTGGTGGCGTTCCCGGAGGGCACCACCTGGTGCGGCTGGCAGGGCGAAACGCACAAAGGGTCCGGATCGTTCTACCCGGCGATGTTCCAGGCCGCGATCGACGCCGCCCGCCCGGTGCAGCCGCTGCGACTGAGCTATCACCACGTCGACGGCACCGTGTCGACCGTCCCGGCCTTCGTCGGCGACGACCCGTTGCTCCGGTCGGTCGGCCGGCTGCTCACGGTTCGGCGCACGGTGGCACGGGTGCACGTCGAATCCCTGCAGCTGCCGGGCACCAACAGGCGCGACCTGGCCCGGCGCTGCCAGTCCGCGATACGCGTCGCGGCGCCCGCGCGCCCAGGTCACGGGCACGCGCTGGTGGCCTCCCTGGTGGCCTAGGCGCAGCTCCGCACGCATCGGTGCACAATGAAGGTCACCGACCAAAAAGGACCTGTCGTGCGGTTTTGGCCTGAACCCGACGCTGCCGGACCCGGACAAGAGTCCGTGTGGGACTACCCTCGCCCGCCGCGGGTGGAGGACTTCACCGGTTCCATCACCATCGAGCTGGGCGGCCAGACGATCGCGTCGACCACCCGCGCCTGGCGGGTGTTGGAGACCAGTCACCCGCCGACGTACTACCTGCCCCGCGAAGCGTTCGCCCGCGGCGTTCTGCGACCGGCGGCCGGTGAGTCGTGGTGCGAATGGAAGGGTCGGGCAACCTACTTCGACTTGGTCACCCAAGCCCGGCAAGCCCCTCGCGCCGCATGGACCTACGAGCGGCCTACCGCCGCGTTCCGGCCGATCACCGACGCCGTCGCGGTGATGGCCGCGCAGGTGGACCGTTGCACGGTCAATGGTGAGTGCGTCACACCCCAACCCGGCGGTTTCTACGGCGGGTGGGTCACCAGCTGGGTTGTCGGGCCGTTCAAAGGTGTTCCGGGATCAATGGGTTGGTGAGCCCGTGCACCGGCCAGCTGCGAGGCAACCGGTATCGTTGGCCGCGTCATGGTGTACCTGGACCACGCCGCTACTACCCCGATGCACGCCGCCGCCGTCGAGGCGATGACGGCGGTGTTCGGCACCGTCGGCAACGCCGCCTCGCTGCACACCAGCGGGCGCGCGGCCCGCCGGCGGATCGAGGAATCCCGTGAGCTCATCGCGGAGAAATTGGGCGCGCGTCCGTCGGAAGTGATCTTCACCGCCGGCGGCACCGAGAGCGACAACCTGGCCGTGAAGGGGATCTACTGGGCGCGCCGCGACGCGGATCCGGGCCGACGGCGAATCGTCACCACCGAGGTGGAACATCACGCCGTCCTGGACTCGGTCGACTGGCTGGTCGAACACGAAGGCGCTCAAGTCACCCGGCTGCCCACCGCCGCCGACGGCTCGGTGTCCGCGGCGGCGCTGCGCGAGGCACTGCGGGATCACGACGACGTCGCGCTGGTCTCGTTGATGTGGGCCAACAACGAGGTCGGCACGGTCATGCCGATCGCCGACCTCGCTTCGGTCGCCGCGGAGTTCGGTGTCCCGATGCACAGCGACGCGGTTCAGGCGGTGGGTCAGCTGCCGGTGGAGTTCGCCGCCAGTGGGCTGTCGGCGATGAGCGTGACCGCGCATAAGTTCGGCGGCCCCCCGGGTGTGGGCGCGCTACTGCTGCGCCGCGATGTCACCTGCGTGCCGCTGGCGCACGGAGGCGGGCAGGAGCGCGACATCCGTTCCGGCACACCCGATGTCGCCGGAGCGGTCGGGATGGCCGCCGCGGCGCGGATCGCGGTCGACGGCCTGGACGCCCACAGCGCACGGCTGCGGCGCATGCGCGACCGCCTGATCGAGGGCGTGCTGGCCGAGATCGACGATGTGATTCTCAACGGCGCCCGCGACCCGCTGCGGCTTCCGGGTAATGCGCACTTCAGTTTCCGCGGCTGCGAGGGTGACGCGTTGTTGATGTTGTTGGACGCCAACGGGATCGAGTGCTCGACCGGTTCGGCCTGCACCGCGGGTGTTCCGCAGGCGTCGCATGTGCTGCTCGCGATGGGCGCCGACGCCGTGACGGCCCGAGGATCGCTGCGGATCTCGTTCGGGCACAGCAGCGTTGACGACGATGTCGACGCGGTGTTGCGGGTGCTGCCGCCGGCGGTGGAGCGCGCCCGCCGAGCCGCGCTGGCCGCCGCGGGCGCGTAGGGGGCTCACAGTGAAGGTTTTGGTCGCGATGAGCGGCGGGGTCGATTCGTCGGTCGCCGCCGCTCGGATGGTCGATGCGGGGCACGACGTGGTCGGGGTGCACCTGGCGCTGTCCGCCGCACCGGGCACGCTGCGCACCGGCTCCCGGGGCTGCTGCTCGAAGGAAGACGCCTCAGACGCGCGACGCGTCGCCGACGTGCTCGGAATCCCTTTCTACGTATGGGACTTCGCCGATCGGTTTCAGTCTGATGTAATCGACGATTTCGTGTCGTCCTATGCGCGCGGCGAAACGCCCAACCCGTGCGTGCGGTGCAACCAGCGGATCAAGTTCTCCGCGCTCAGCGCCCGGGCGGTCGCACTGGGCTTCGACACGGTGGCCACCGGACACTATGCGCGGCTTTCGTGCGGGCGGCTGCTTCGCGCCGTCGACCGTGACAAGGATCAGTCCTACGTGCTGGCCGTGCTGACCGCCGAGCAGCTGCGCCGCGCGGCCTTCCCGATTGGGGACACACCGAAGCCGCAGATCCGCGCGGAGGCCGGCCGTCGCGGTCTGGCCGTCGCCGATAAACCCGACAGCCACGACATCTGCTTCATCCCGTCGGGAAACACCCGCGCCTTTCTGGGTGAGCGCATTGGCGTGCGCCGCGGCGCCGTGGTCGGCGCGGACGGTGCGGTGCTGGCTCAGCACGATGGGGTGCACGGATTCACCATCGGCCAGCGCAAGGGCCTGGGCATCGCCGGGCCGGGGCCCGACGGGGGAGCGCGCTATGTGACGGCGATCGATGCCGACACCGCTACTGTGCACGTGGGCGGTGTGGCCGACCTCGATGTTTCTACGCTCATCGGGCGGGAGCCGGTCTTTTCGCGCGGCCGTGCACCGTCAACCCCCGTCGAGTGCACGGTCCAGGTGCGTGCGCACGGCGAAACGGCGGCTGCGAAAGCCGAATTGATCGGCGACGAGCTCGTCGTCCGGTTGCGGGCGCCCCTGCGAGGGGTGGCGCGTGGACAGACGCTGGTGCTCTACCGCCCGGACCCCGGAGGCGACGAAGTTCTCGGCAGCGCCACCATCTCCGAAGCGCAGCGCTGAGGCAAGAGTTAAGCTCCGCGGGAGTCCAGCGCAGCGCGCAGCGCAGCCACGGCATCTTCTACGGTCGGGCACAGTCGCAGTAGTTTTTCCAGCCCGACTAGCTCTAGCTGCCTGGTCAGCGCGCGCGAGGGAGCGGCAACCGCGAAGCAAGCCGTTTTTTCCTGTGCCAAGACGAGAACCCGCAGCCCCGCCGACGCGATGAACGTCACGCCGGCCAGATCAATGATCAGCCCGGCAACGTTGCCGGCAAGCACATTTGTCACCACAGCTTCGAATGTCGGTGCCGATACGCAGTCGATAGCGCCGCCGATACTCAGGATCGCGATGTCGTCGCGCAGCAGAACCGAGGCTGTGAGTAGATCGTCTGAAGCCGGCACGCGCGCTCCTTTGTCTGATCTCGACATTGGCCCCAGCCGCAGATCGTTAAGATATTTAATAGTTCAATTTACACAATAATTACTGCTCTGGTCGGCGCACAAGCGCAGGCCTTCGGGTACCGCGGACGACTTGACGGATCGCGAACCAAATACACTCCCGCGGAACCAGTCTCGTCTATGGCAACTGGCCGTCGGACGGGTTGGCGAGTACGCCGGATTCCCGCCCGGCGGCCCGATAGAGGTAGTACCACTTGGGAGAGACGCCGTATTTCTGGACCTCGGGGTTGGCGTACTTCGGCTCGGAGTGCCACAGCCGGTAACCGTGACGTGCCAGGAGCGGACTGAAATCGGTGCCGTCCATCAGCCGCAGGTCCTTACCCCCGGGCGTGCTGGCATTAGGGACGATGAAGAGGTACTCGATCTTCAACTCAGCACAACGCGACACCCAGTAGTCGACGGCCTGGATGGCGCACTCGGAGAAGCTGTGGATGTTGACCGCCAGGTCGATGGTTTCGGGGATGAGATCCGCTTGGTCGTCGAAGGCAATGACACGTGCGCGCACCGCGTCCTTCTTCGAGAGGTAGTACTGGGAAAGGAATGTTGACTCCGGGATCGGGTCGATGCAGAAGTAGGTGTCGATGGTGCTGAATGCCGTAACAGCGCGGTAGGCGAGTCGGCCGTATCCCGCGCCTATATCGAGCACCCGCAACCCCGGCCGGCGCGAGATCTGCAGCATGCGGTCAAGAAAAAGCAGTTCGCAAACAGAATCCAATAGGTCGCGGCTGACGAACCTGGGATGTCCCCGCTGGTCGGCGTCGCCGGTCGGGAACGTGAACACGCCGTAGTCGCCGGATTCGCTGAGGACTTCGAAAAGCCCCAGCGTGTCAATGGATTTCAGATAAAGATAAGTCAGTACATACTTCGCGGGCGCGTTGCTGTCCTGAAATTGCCAGACGTAACAATTGTCCCCCCGGAAGTACAGCAGATCCTCGGGCGTGAAGTAGTCGGGGCGCCAGTACGGCGACGGACCCATCATGCTTTGCAGTCCGGAATAGCGCTCCCGCAGCGCCACTAACGCCGGATTGGTTGCGCGCAGGGCGACGCGGTCTGCGGCCGTCACGCCTCGACTCGAGTGGCCCCGGCGGTTGCGAAGCCATGCGATCACGCGCCCGCGGGCCACGTCGATGGGCAGCCGCGCGCCTCGCGAGATCAGCCACCTCAACGCCTCGGCGCGCTGCCGCGGCTCGACGTGTCCTTTCGTCATGCGGCCACCGTCGCTTTCACTACTGTGACGCGCAGCGCCACTTACGCTTTGCACACCATACGGAAGCTCCCTCTCGCGGCGCGATTCACGGCGGACTAACTCGGAATGTTGGCCGCGATGTTGGTCATCACGATGTCGGACACCGACTGCGGGAAGCCGCAGAAGGTGACCTCCAGCAGCGCTACCGCCCGAACCCGGTAGTCGCGCCCGCAGCCGCCCGGCAGCATGTGCAGCGAGTCGGCGCCGGCCTTCCAGTCGCCGACATACAGCGGGCCGGCATCGCTGGCCGCACAGTCTCCGACGGTGCTCACCAGGGCGCTGAAGGCGCGCCGCGCGGTGCCCACATCGCGGTAGGCCGCGGCGCCCTCGGATATCAGGCCCCCCCTGGGCGGATCCTGGAATGTGGTCTTGTGGAACTCCTCGATGTCGGGTCCGAAGGTCGCGGTCTCGGCGAAAATGAACCGGCATGGCTGCGGCGTGTTGTCGGCGAGCACATCGACGTCCACCGGGCGGTTGCCGTCCATGGACGGGATGATCGTCAGGCCGTCGCCACCGCCGGTGATCGCGCGCATCCGTGACTGGTCCAGCAGGATCTGGTCGACGTTGACGCCCTGCACGCCCCTGGCACCCATGGCGAATCCGGGCACGGCCGTGCCGTCCACCACCCTGGTGCAGGCCGCCACCAAGATCGCCGTGCTACCCCACAGCAGCGAGCGCGTCAATCTCCCCATCTGTCACCCTTCTGCGTTCTGAGCGTAACCGCAAAACACCCCTGGCGCGTGACGGGCATTATCAGGTCGAATACGGTTGCCGGGTGAGTGTTTTCGCTGGTGCCTTCGCGAAGGCCAGCGGCGTCGGATCGTGGCCCGGCACCGTCGCGCGCGAGGCCGCCGAGGTGGTCGTCGGCGAATTGGCGGATGCGCTGGCCCACATTGTCGAGCTGCCCGCCAGGGGAGTCGGCGCCGACATGCTCGGGCGGGCCGGCGCGCTGCTGATCGATGTGGCCATCGACACCGTGCCGCGGGGCTACCGCATCGCCGCGCGGCCCGGGGCGGTCGCCCGCCGGGCCATCAGCCTGCTCGACGAGGACATGGACGCGCTCGAAGAGGCCTGGGAGGTGGCGGGCTTGCGCGGCGGCCAGCGGGTGGTCAAGGTGCAGGCCCCGGGGCCGGTCACGTTAGCCGCGGGGATCGAGCTGGCCAATGGCCACCGGGCCATCACCGATCCCGGCGCCCTGCGCGACCTGGCGGCGTCGCTGGCCGAAGGCGTCGCCGGGCACCGCGCCGCGCTGGCCCGTCGACTCGACACCCCGGTGGTGGTGCAGTTCGACGAGCCGTCGCTGCCCGCGGCACTGGGCGGGCAGCTGAGCGGGGTGACCGCGCTGAGCCCGGTCGCCGCGCTCGAGGAGGCGGTGGCCGGCGCACTGCTCGACACGTGCGTGTCGGTCGCTGGCGACGGCGTCGTGGTGCACAGTTGCGCCGCGGGGCTGCCATGGGATCTCTTGCAGCGCAGCACTATTAGCGCCGTTTCGGTAGATGCGGGGACGCTGCTCGCAAGGGATCTGGACGGGATCGCCGCGTTCGTCGAGTCGGGCCGCACCGTGGTGCTGGGCGTAGTCCCCGGCACCGCACCCGAGCGGCCGCCGTCGGCCGAAGAGGTGGCCACCGCTGTGGTCGCGGTGACCGACCGGCTCGGGTTTGCCCGCTCGGCGCTGCGCGATCGCATCGGTATCACCCCGGCGTGCGGCCTGGCCGCTGCGACCCCGCAGTGGGCGCGCACCGCGATCGGGCTCGCCCGCAAGGCCGCGGAGGCGTTCGCCGCGGATCCGGACGCCCTCTAATACGCAATCAAAAGGTTGCACTTTGCCGGCTGGCCTGATCGACTAATAGGCAACCAGGAGGTTGCATGTGAGCACCGATCGAATCGAAAAGCAAGTCTTGTTGCGCGCGCCGCTGGACCGGGTGTGGCGCGCCATCAGTGATGCTGACGAATTCGGCCGCTGGTTCGGCGTGCGCTTCGACGGGCCGTTTCGTGCACGCGGTTTCGTCAGCGCGGCCATCGTCCCGACCACCGTCGACGATGCCGTGGCCAAGCGTCAGCAGCCGCACGCGGGAGTGAAAAGCAGCTGGGAGATCGTTGCGGTGGAACCGCGCCGGCGGTTCGCCTACCGCTGGCATCCGTTCGCGATCGATCCAGGTGTCGACTACGACCACGAGCCGACGACCCTGGTCGAGTTCATCCTGGCCGAGACCCCCGACGGCGTGCTGCTCACCATCGTCGAATCCGGTTTCGACGCCATCCCCGAAGCGCGCCGTGGCACCTCTTTCGAAGCGAACTCCGAAGGGTGGGCGATCCAGACCGACCTCGTGCGCAAGTACCTAGCGCTGTGACCGCACAAACCCCCGTCGGCGCAGAGCTTTTCGACGCGCTGGGGGACCCGAATCGCCTGCGCATCATCGTCCGACTTTGCGAGCTGGGCCCGAGCTCGACATCACAGGTCATCGACGTGATTCAGGTGAGCCGCCAGGCGGCCAGCAAACACCTGCAGCTGCTGGAGCTTGCGGGTTTGGTCACCAGCGCCCGGCGCGGGCGCCAACGAGTCTGGACGGTGCGGACCGAACCACTGGCCCGGGCGAGTGAGTACCTCACCGGGTTGTCGCGCCGATGGGACGCCGCGGTGGACCGGCTGCGAGCGTATGTCGAGGACTGAGGCCCCGCCTACCACGGATGCCTGTCGCAACCCTTCGATAACCTGCCAAGGTGAGCTCACCCGACGTGCTGAGGCAATGGAGCGAGCTGGCCGAGGAGGTCCGCGGACACCAATTCCGCTACTACGTGCGCGACGCGCCGACCATCACCGACGCCGAGTTCGACAAGCTGCTGCGCCGTCTTGAGGCGCTCGAAGACAAGCACCCCGAGCTGCGCACGCCCGACTCGCCCACCCAGCTGGTCGGGGGCGCCGGCTTCGCGACCGACTTCACGTCCGCCGACCATCTCGAACGGATGCTCAGCCTCGACAACGCCTTCAGCGCCGACGAATTGGCCGCCTGGGCCGGCCGGATCCACGCCGAGATCGGCGATGCGGCGCACTATCTCTGCGAGCTCAAGATCGACGGCGTCGCACTGTCTTTGGTCTACCGCGACGGGCGGCTGGCACGCGCGGCCACCAGGGGCGACGGCCGCACCGGTGAAGACGTCACGCTGAACGCCCGCACCATCGACGACGTCCCCGAACGGCTCACCGCCAGCGGCGACTTCCCGCTGCCGAAGGTGCTCGAGGTCCGCGGCGAGGCGTTCTTCCGGCTGGAGGACTTCCAAGCGCTCAACGCCAGCCTGGTCGAGGCGGGCAAGAACCCGTTCGCCAACCCGCGCAACAGCGCCGCGGGATCGCTGCGGCAAAAGGATCCAGCGGTCACGGCGCGCCGCAATCTGCGGATGATCTGCCACGGACTGGGGCACACCGAAGGTTTCCGCCCCGCCAGCCAGCATGGTGCGTACCTGGCGCTCGAGGCCTGGGGGCTGCCGGTTTCACAGCACACCACCCTGGTCAACGATCTCGGTGGGGTGCAGGAACGCATCGACTACTGGGGCGAACACCGCCACGAAGTGGACCACGAAATCGACGGCGTGGTCATCAAAATCGACGAGGTGGCGCTGCAGCGCAGGCTGGGCTCTACCTCGCGGGCCCCGCGCTGGGCGATCGCCTATAAGTACCCGCCCGAGGAAGCGCAGACCAAGCTGCTCGACATCAAGGTGAACGTCGGCCGCACCGGTCGGGTCACGCCGTTCGCGTTCATGACGCCGGTGAAGGTCGCCGGGTCGACGGTGTCGCAGGCCACGCTGCACAACGGCTCGGAGGTCAAGCGCAAGGGTGTGCTGATCGGCGACACCGTGGTGATCCGTAAGGCCGGAGACGTGATCCCCGAGGTGCTGGGACCGGTGGTCGACCTGCGCGACGGATCCGAACGCGAATTCGTCATGCCCACAACGTGTCCCGAATGCGGGACCACGTTGGCGTTCGAGAAGGAAGGCGACGCCGACATCCGCTGCCCCAACTCCCAGCACTGCCCGGCGCAACTGCGGGAGCGGGTGTTTCACGTCGCTGGCCGCGGCGGCCTGGACATCGAGGGCCTTGGTTACGAGGCCGCGGTCGCGCTGCTGCAAGCGAACGTCATCGCCAGCGAGGGCGACCTTTTCGACCTCACCGAGGACGACTTGTTGCGCACCGAACTGTTCCGGACCAAGGCCGGGGAGCTGTCGGCGAACGGCAAGCGGCTGCTGGCCAACCTCGACAACGCCAAGGCCGCACCGCTGTGGCGGGTGCTGGTGGCTCTCTCGATCCGCCATGTCGGGCCGACGGCGGCGCGCGCGCTGGCCACCGAGTTCGGCGACATCGAGGCGATCGAGGCCGCGTCCACCGAGCAGCTGGCGGCCGTCGAGGGCGTGGGCGGCACCATCGCCGACGCCGTCACCGAATGGTTCACCGTCGACTGGCACCGCGAGATCGTCGACAAGTGGCGCGCGGCCGGGGTGCGGATGGCCGACGAGCGCGACGAGAGCGTGCCACGCATTCTGGCCGGGCTGACCATTGTGGTCACCGGCTCGCTGACGGGGTTCTCCCGCGACGACGCCAAGGAGGCGATCGTGGCGCGCGGTGGCAAGGCGGCGGGCTCGGTGTCGAAGAAGACCGACTTTGTCGTCGCCGGTGACTCGCCGGGATCCAAGTACGACAAGGCCATTGAACTCGGCGTGCCCGTTCTGGACGAGGACGGATTCCGGGCGCTGCTCACGGACGGGCCGCCGGATGTTGCCGAGAATTGACGCCGCGCACAGCCGCGAGGCTTATGGTGTGCGCTATGACCCAGACAGCCGACCGGTCCACGGATCTGTCGCCGTGGTCGCCGCGGGAGGCCGAACTGCTCGCGGTGACGCTGCAACTCCTGCAGGAGCACGGCTACGACGGGTTGACGGTCGACGCGGTGGCCAGCGCCGCTCGCGCCAGCAAGGCCACCGTGTACCGCCGCTGGCGATCCAAAGCCGAATTGGTGCTGGCCGCATTCAACGAGGGCGTACGTCAGGTCGCGGTCCCGCCCAACACCGGCACATTGCGGGGCGATCTGCTGCAGCTCGGCGAAATCTGCGGCCAGCAGATCCGCCAGCACGCCAGCACCATCCGCGCGGTGCTCGTCGAGGCATCGCGGCACGCCGAACTGAACGACGCCCTGCAACACCAATTCCTCGAGCAGCGCAAGGCGTTAACGCAACACATCCTGCGCCAGGCCGTCGAGCGGGGGGAGATCACCGAAGCCGCCATCACCGACGAACTCTGGGACCTGTTGCCCGGCTATTTGATCTTCCGGTCCATCATTCCCAGCCGCCCGCCCACCCGTCGCACGGTGCAGGCTCTCGTCGACAATTTCATCATCCCCGGCCTCACCCGACCCCGGGTGTAAAAAGTGTACGGTCGCGTCTCTTGTGCAGTACGGTCCAGTACCGTACTGTCATACCCATCGATCCGCCTCGATCGTCGAGGGTGATCGTGTCGCCCGCTGATCGAAAGGCTAACGGGTGAAACACTTCTCCATCGCGGACCTGAGCAAACGAGGGTGGATGGTGCTTGTCGCTGTCGTCGTCGTCGGGGTCGCGGGATTTGCCATCTATCGGCTGCACGGGATCTTCGGCTCGCACTACAGCACCTCGGCCAATGCCGGCCTGTCCAACGAGATCGTGCCGTTCAACCCCAAGCAGGTGGTCCTTGAGGTGTTCGGGGCGCCGGGTGCGACGGCCACCATCAACTACCTGGACGTCAACGCCCAGCCGCAGATAGTCCGAGACGCCCCCTTGCCCTGGTCGTTCACGATCACCACGACCGAACCCGCAGTCGTCGGCAACGTCGTGGCGCAGGGCAACGGCGACACGCTCGGCTGCCGCATCATCGTCAACGGTGAAGTCAAAGACCAACGGACCTTCAACAAAGCCGACGCCTACACCTTCTGCTTGGACAAGTCAGGATGAGCGACACACAAGAGACGCGGCCGCCCCGCGTCCCGCACACCATCCGCCGGCTTGCGCTGCCGATCCTGCTGTTCTGGGTGGCGCTGGCCGCGATCACGAACATCGCGGTACCGCAGCTCGAAGAGGTCGGAAAGACCCACAACGTGGCGTTGAATTCGCCGGATGCGCCGTCGCTCAAGGCGATCAAGCGGATCGGTCAGGACTTCCACGAGTTCGACACCGACAGCTCCGCGATGGTGGTGCTGGAGGGCGACAAGCCGCTCGGTGCGGACGCGCACAAGTTCTACGACGAGATGGTCCGCAGGCTCGAAGCGGACCGCAAGCACGTCGAGCACGTCCAGGATTTCTGGGGTGACACCCTGACCGCGGCGGGGTCGCAGAGCTCGGACGGCAAGGCCGCGTATGTCCAGGTGTTCCTCGCGGGCAATCAGGGCTCGGCGCAAGCCAACGAAGGCGTCGGCGCCATGCGCGACATCGTCGACCACCTGAAGCCGCCGCCCGGTGTCAAGGCCTATGTCACCGGCGCGGCGCCGCTCATCTCGGATCAGTTCGACGTCGGCAGCAAGGGAACGGCAAAGGTCACCGGGATCACCGTCGGGGTGATCGCGCTGATGTTGTTTTTCGTGTACCGCTCAATCCTCACAACGCTTCTCGTGCTCGCGACGGTCCTCATCGAAATGTCCGGCGCCCGCGGAATCGTCGCGTTTCTGGGCAATGAAGGGTTCATCGGGCTCTCGACGTACGCGACGAACATCCTCACGCTGCTGGTGATCGCCGCCGGAACGGACTACGCGATATTTTTCGTCGGCCGCTACCAGGAGGCGCGCGGCACCGGTGAGGATCGCGAAAAGGCTTTTTACACAATGTTTCACGGCACGGCCCATATCGTCTTGGGTTCGGGCCTGACCGTTGCCGGCGCGGTGGCCTGTCTGGCCTTCACCCGGCTGCCCTACTTTCAGAGCCTGGGTATTCCGGCCGCGCTGGGCATCCTCGTCGCGCTTGGCGGCGCGCTGACCCTGGGTCCGGCCATCCTTACGCTGGGCGCCTTGGTGGGCGTCTTCGAACCCAAGCGCGCGATGCGAACCCGCGGCTGGCGGCGCATCGGCACGGCCATCGTCCGCTGGCCCGGCCCGGTTCTGGTGTCGGCGTGCGCGTTGGCCCTGGTGGGCCTGCTCGCGTTGCCCGGATACAAGACGAGTTACGACACCCGGCCCTATATGCCCGCCAGCGCGCCGGCCAATGTCGGATACACGGCCGCCGAGCGGCACTTTTCCCGCGCCCGGCTGGAACCCGAACTGCTGATGGTCGAGGCCGACCACGACCTGCGCGACCCGGCCGACATGCTGGTGCTGGACCGGGTGGCCAAGGCGGTGTTTCATGTGCCCGGGGTCGCGCAGGTGCAGACCATCACCAGGCCGCTGGGCACGCCGCTGGTGCACAGTTCGCTCGCGTTCGCGGTCAGCAATTCCAGCGCCGCCCAGCAGTTAAACCTGTCGTATCAACGGGACCGTGCCAGCGACTTGCAAAGGCAGGCAGGGGAACTGGCGAAGACGATCAACATCTTGAAGCAGCAGTACACGCTGCAACAGCAGCTCGCCGCGGATACCCACAGCGAGGCGCAAAGCTTTCACGACACGATCGCCACCATCAAGGAAGTGCGCGACAAGATCGCGAATTTCGACGACTTCTTCAGGCCGATTCGCAGTTATTTCTATTGGGAACCGCATTGCTACGACATTCCGGTCTGCTATGCGCTGCGGTCGACCTTCGACGCGCTCGACAGCATCGATCAACTGACGCAGAAGTTCGAAGACCTCACCGCGACCTTGGACAAACTCGACGCGCTGCAGCCGAAACTGGTGGCGCTGCTACCGCCCCAGATCGACAGCCAGGAGATCAATCACGAACTCACCCTGGCGAGTTACGCCACCCAGTCCGGCATCAACGCCCAGACGGCGGCCGCGATCGACAACGCGACCGCGCTGGGGCGAGCCTTTGACGCCGCGAAGAACGACGACACCTTCTACCTGCCGCCGGAGGTTTTCGACAACCCCGATTTCAAGCGCGGCCTGAAACTCTTCCTCTCGCCCGACGGCAAGGCCGCCCGCATGATCGTCACCCATGACGGTGATCCCGCGACACCCCAAGGCATTTCGCACATCGACCCGATCACCAGCGCAGCACATGAGGCCTTGAAGGGCACGCCCCTGGCCGGCGCCAACATCTACGTCGGCGGCGTCGCGGCGACGTACAAGGACATCCAGGACGGGGCCAAGTGGGACCTGCTGATCGTGGCGTTCGCCGCGCTCAGCCTCATCCTGCTGATCATGATGATCATCACGCGAAGCCTGGTCGCCGCGCTGGTGATCGTGGGCACCGTGGTCCTGTCGCTGGGCGCGTCCTTCGGGCTGTCGGTCCTGGTGTGGCAGTACCTCTTTGGGATTCAGCTGTATTGGGTTGTGCTGGCGCTGGCGATTATCCTGCTGCTGGCCGTCGGATCGGACTACAACCTGTTGCTGATCTCCCGATTCAAGGAAGAAATCGACGCCGGCCTGAAGACCGGCGTCATCCGCGCGATGGCCGGCACCGGCTCGGTCGTCACCTCCGCCGGCATCGTCTTCGCCGTCACCATGTGTGCGTTCGTGTTCAGCGGATTTCAGGTGCTCGGTCAGATCGGGACGACGATCGGCCTCGGGTTGTTGTTCGACACGCTGATCGTGCGTTCGTTCATGACACCGTCGGTCGCGACCCTGCTGGGCCGTTGGTTCTGGTGGCCGCTGCGGGTACGCCCCCGCCCGGCCAGCACCATGTTGCAACCGTACGGTTCCCGCCCGGCGGTGCGTCAGCTGCTGCTGTGGGAAGATGGCGATCCGGTGGCCCCGTCCAAATTGCCGTCGCGGACAAGCTGATTCACGTCGATAGGTGATCGCCCGCGCGTGTCACCCCGCTGCCAGTTTCAGGACCCGCCCGTCGTTGTCGGTGAGGTACACGCTGCCGCCGGCGTCCACCGCCACCCAGTTGGGTCGGCGCAGGCCGGTGAACGGCAGCACAGTCTGCGCGCTGGAACCGGGCGCCAACTTGAGGACGCGATCATTGTCGGTGTCGGCGACATACACGTTGCCGGCGCCATCCACCGCCACCCCGCCAGGGTTGCCAAGACCGGTGAACGGCAGCACGGTCTGCATGTGAGGCCCGACGGCCAGCTTCACCACCTGTTTGGCGGTGTTGTCGGTGACGTACACGTTGCCGCCGGTGTCCACCGCCACGCCGGCGGGCTTGCTGAGGCCGGTGAACGGCAGCACCGTCGGAGTGTCCGCCCCGGCCGCCAGCTCCACCACCTGAGCGTTGATTTCGTCGGTGACGAATACACTTCCGGCGCTATCTGCCGCCACCCCGACGGGCTTGCTGACGCCGGCGAACGGCAGCACCGTCGGAGCGCTCGATCCGGCGGCCAACTTCCGGACCCGGTTGCTGTCGGGGTCCGTGACGTATACGTTGCCGGCACCATCCACGGCTACCCCGAGCGGGGTGGAGAGGTGGGGGAACGGCAGCACGGTCGTGCCGGACCCGGACAACTTCAACACCTGCTTGCCGACGACGACGGGCGGGCGCCGGTCGTACTCGGGGTGGCCCTGGTCGGCGACGTACACGTTGCCTTTGGTATCTGCCGCAACCCCGCGGGGGTCGCTGAGGCTTGTGAACGGCAGCGCGGTCTGCGACGAGGCCGACGGGGTCGGTGACGTGGGGTCCGCGTGCGCCGGCCTGGCGCATGGGCTCACGCCGATAGCCGTGGCGGTGAGCGGGGCCATCAGGGCGATGGCGACGCCCCTGGCGCGGCGGCGCATCACCCCGCCGCCAATTTCAGGACGTGATAGGTATCGAAGTCGGCGTCGAACGTTTCGGCATAGACGTTGCCGGCGCTGTCCACCGCCACGCTTCGCGGCTGGTTGAGGCCGGTGAACTGCAACAGGGTCGGGGCGCTCGAACCGGGCGGCAACTTCAGGACTCGATTGTTCCGCGAGTCGGCGACGTATACGTTGCGAGCGCTATCCACCGCCAACCCAGCGGGATGGTCAAGGGCGGTGAACGACAGCACGGTCTGACTGCTCGACCCCGGAGTCAACGCCAGCACCCGGTTGTCGGTCTGGTCGCTCACGTACACGGTGCCGGCGCTATCCACCGCCACGCCGGTGGGGTCGTGCAGGTCGGTGAACGGCAGCACGGTCTGACTGCTCGAGCCCGGTGCCAACCCCACGACCCGATGGCTGATCTCGTCGCTCACGTACACGGTGCCGGCGTTATCCACCGCTACCCCGCCGGGGTGGTGAAGGTCGGTGAACGGCAACACGGCCTGAGTGCGCGACCCGGCGCTCAATTTCCGGACCCGGTGGTCGGTAGCGTTCGTCACGTAGACGTTGCCGGCAGCATCGGCCGCGACACCGCCAATCCCGTTGAGGCCGGTGAACGGCAGCACGGTCTGAGCGCTCGCCCCTGGCGCCAACTTCACCACCTGGACCCCGGCGAAAGCGCCAGTGCTCCCGCCGGCGTAGCAACCCCAGTCGATGACATAGGCGTTGCCGGCGGGATCCACCGCGACGTCGCCGACCTCGTGGACGTTGAACGGCAGCACGGTTTGCCGGGGGCCATCGGGGAAATGCGAACCAGATGTCACCCCGCATGACTGTGTCCGGGCCGCGAGGCGCCCGCAGCCGGTGAGCCCGATGGTGATCGCGGCCAGCACAACGACGACAGTGCCGAGAGCCTTGCATGCTGTCACCGGGCAGCACCCCGCATTCTCACTGTTCAGGCGTTGCCTGGGAGCTTAACGGGAGACTCCTGATTATGGGACGGTCAGCGCAGCATGGTGGCCACGATCCCGGCCAGGTAACCCAGCCGGGCGACTTCCGAAGGCCGGAACTCCGGGCCCGGACGGCCCAGCACCACCGCCGTATACGGGTCGCCCAGCGGGGCGGCGACCATCGTGGTGTCCATGTCGCGCCACTCCTGGGGCACCCAGTCGGCGCCGCCATCCAGCGTCGTGGCCTGCCCGATCGGCAACCAGGGCGCCGAAACCGCCCGGGTCTCCGGCGCGCCGGGGCTCGCGGCGAGGCGGTGCAGCTTCCCGTCGCAACTCTGCAACACCGTGCACCAGCTCACGCGCAACACCTTGGGCGCCTGGTCGGCCAGCACCTGAAGCTTGGACTCCGTGTCTTCGGCCGCCGCCACACGGTCGAGAAGCTCCAGCTCGCGGTGTGCCTCCAGCAGGCCGGTATGCGGACGGACGCTGTCCACCCGCACGCCCGGGAGCGCCTCTGCCGCGGTGATCAGAATGTCCGGCATCGCCCCCAGCGGCAACTCGATGACCAGGTCGTCGATCGCGTAGCCCGCGCCGCGCTCCACCACGTCGAGCGACAAGATGTCGGCGCCCGTCGTACCGAGCGCGACCGCCAACGAGCCCAGGCTGCCCGGGCGGTCGACGAGCTCGATGCGCAACAGATACGAGGGCACGCGCCCACTTTTGCACAATCATGTATCCGTGGCATTTCGCCAAGACCTGAGTTCCCGGAGACCCTGAGTGCCCGGCTAGGCTTTTCGCTCGTGTCCCAGATCTCCCGCGACGAGGTGGCCCACCTGGCCAAGCTGGCCCGGCTGGCGCTGACCGATACCGAGCTGGACAGCTTCGCCGGCCAACTCGACGCCATCCTGACCCACGTGAGCCAGATCCAGTCGGTCGATGTCACCGGCGTCGAAGCGACCGACAATCCGCTCAAGGACGTCAACGTGACGCGACCGGACGAGACAACCCCCTGCCTCACGCAGGAGGAGGCGCTGGCCGAGGCGCCCGCAGCCGTCGACGGGCGCTTCGCCGTACCCCAGATCCTGGGGGAGAGCCAGTGACAGGCATCATCCGGCTCGACGCATCGACGCTGGCCGCCAAGATCGCCGCCAAGGAGCTGTCGTCGGTCGAGGTCACCCGGGCCTGCCTGGACCAGATCGAGGCAACCGACGAGCGCTACCACGCCTTCCTGCACGTGGCGGCCGACGCGGCGTTGAGCGCCGCGGCCGCCGTCGACAAGGCGCTGGCCGGCGGTGCGGAGCTCCCGTCGGCGCTGGCGGGGGTGCCGCTGGCGCTCAAGGACGTCTTCACCACCACCGACATGCCCACCACCTGCGGATCCAAGATCCTGGAGGGCTGGCGTTCGCCGTATGACGCCACGCTGACCGCGCGGCTGCGCGCGGCCGGCATCCCGATTCTGGGCAAGACCAACATGGACGAGTTCGCGATGGGCTCCTCGACGGAGAACTCCGCCTACGGTCCCACCCGCAACCCGTGGAACACCGACCGGGTGCCCGGCGGCTCGGGTGGCGGCAGCGCGGCGGCGCTGGCCGCGTTCCAGGCGCCGCTGGCCATCGGGTCCGACACCGGGGGCTCCATCCGTCAGCCCGCCGCGCTGACCGCGACCGTCGGCGTCAAACCGACCTACGGCACGGTGTCGCGCTACGGGCTGGTGGCCTGCGCGTCGTCGCTGGACCAGGGTGGGCCGTGTGCCCGCACGGTGCTGGACACCGCGCTGCTGCACCAGGTGATCGCCGGACACGACGCGCGCGATTCCACTTCGATCGACGTCGAGGTGCCCGACATCGTCGGCGCCGCCATCACCGGCGCGAACGGCGATCTGCGCGGGGTGCGCGTCGGGGTGGTCAAGCAGCTGCGCGGCGAGGGTTACCAGCCCGGGGTGCTGACGTCGTTCGAGGGCGCGGTCCAGCAGTTGACCGAGCTGGGCGCCGAGGTCAGCGAAGTCGACTGCCCGCACTTCGATCACGCGCTGGCCGCCTATTACCTGATCCTGCCTTCGGAGGTGTCGAGCAACTTGGCGCGCTTCGACGCGATGCGCTACGGACTGCGCGTCGGCGACGACGGCACCCACAGCGCCGAGGAAGTGATGGCATTGACGCGGGCGGCCGGATTCGGGCCAGAAGTCAAGCGGCGCATCATGATCGGCGCCTACGCCTTATCGGCCGGCTATTACGACGCCTACTACAACCAGGCGCAGAAGGTGCGGACGTTGATCGCCCGGGACCTCGAGGAGGCCTACCGCTCCGTCGACGTGTTGGTGACGCCGACGACGCCGACCACCGCCTTCGGCCTGGGCGAGAAGGTCGACGACCCGCTGGCGATGTACCTGTTCGACTTGTGCACCCTGCCGCTGAACCTGGCCGGGCACTGCGGCATGTCGGTGCCGTCGGGTTTGTCCCCGGACGACCAGCTGCCGGTGGGTTTGCAGATCATGGCGCCGGCGCTGGCCGACGACCGGCTCTACCGGGTGGGCGCCGCCTATGAGGCCGCACGCGGTCCGTTGCCGACGGCCATTTAGCGCCCAGGCCTGGCGAGCAGACGCAAAATCGCCCTCAAGCGGAGCATTTGGGGCGATTTTGCGTCTGCTCGCGCCATCTAACGGCCGCCCAGGCAAGATAAAAGCATGCGGATCGGAATTCTCACCGGAGGCGGCGATTGCCCCGGGCTCAACGCCGTCATCCGGGCGGTGGTGCGCACCTGCGACAGCAGGTACGGCTCGTCGGTGGTCGGGTTCCAGGACGGCTGGCGCGGATTGCTGGAGAACCGGCGCATGCAGCTGGCAAACGACGACCGCAACGACCGGCTGCTGGCGAAGGGCGGAACCATGCTGGGCACCGCGCGCGTGCACCCCGACAAACTGCGGGCCGGGCTGAACCAGATCAAGCAGACGCTGGATGACAACGGCATCGACGTGCTCATCCCGATCGGCGGCGAAGGCACGCTGACCGCCGCGCACTGGCTGTCGGAGGAGAACGTCCCCGTGGTCGGCGTGCCGAAGACGATCGACAACGACATCGACTGCACCGACGTGACTTTCGGCCATGACACCGCGTTGACGGTGGCCACCGATGCCATCGACCGGTTACACAGCACCGCCGAATCCCACCAGCGGGTGATGCTGGTGGAGGTGATGGGACGGCACGCCGGCTGGATCGCGCTGAACTCGGGGCTGGCGTCGGGCGCGCACATGACACTCATCCCGGAACAGCCCTTCGATATCGAAGAGGTGTGCCGGCTCGTCAAACGCCGCTTCCAGCGCGGGGATTCGCACTTCATCTGCGTGGTCGCCGAGGGCGCCAAGCCGGTCGAGGGCTCGATCTCGTTGCGCGAAGGCGGGATTGACGAATTCGGGCATGAGCGCTTCACCGGGGTTGCGGCGCAGCTGGGGGTGGCGGTGGAGAAGCGAATCAACAAGGAGGTCCGGGTGACCGTGCTGGGCCACGTCCAGCGGGGCGGCACCCCGACCGCCTACGACCGGGTGCTGGCGACCCGGTTCGGCGTCAATGCGGCCGACGCCGCGCACGCGGGGGAGTACGGCCAGATGGTGTCGCTGCGCGGACAGGACATCGGCCGGGTGTCGCTGGCGGACGCGACGCGCCACCTCAAGCTGGTGCCCGAGAGCCGCTACGACGACGCCGCCGCTTTCTTCGGCTAAGCGGCCGTACGAGCTCACCGACGCTGGGATGCGTTGGGTGCCAGGCGCGGTCGGTACCCGCAACGGCCTGGTGCGTACCCGCTGCGGCCACCAGAACCAGCGGCCGAGCAGCGCCGCGATCGACGGTGTCATGAAGGAACGCACGACCAGCGTGTCGAACAGCAGACCCATGCCGATGGTGCTGCCGACTTGCGCGAGCGACATCAACGCGGACAGCCCGAAGGAGAGCATGGTGAAGGCGAAGACCAGCCCGGCGGAGGTGACTACGGCGCCGGTGCCGGCCATCGATCGGATGATGCCGGTTTTGATGCCGGCGTGGATTTCTTCTTTGAATCGCGATACCAGCAGCAGGTTGTAGTCCGATCCCACGGCCAGCAGGATGATCACCGACATGGCCAGGATCATCCAATGCAGTTGGATGCCCAGGATGTACTGCCAGATCAGCACCGACAGCCCGAACGATGTTCCCAGGGACAGCAGCACGGTGCCGACGATGACCGCCGAGGCGATCACGGCGCGGGTCAGGATCAGCATGACGATGAAGATCAGGATCAGCGCGCCCACTCCGGCGATCAGCAGGTCGTAGGTGGATCCCTCTTTCATGTCTTTGGCAATGGCCGCGGTGCCGGCGATGTAGATGCGAGCATTCTCCAGCGGGGTGCCTTTGATGGCCTCGAACGTAGCGTTGCGGATCGCGTCAACGTGGGCGATGCCCTCGGGGCTGGCGGGGTCACCGAGGTGAGAGATGATGAACCGCACCGCTTTTCCATCCGGCGAGATGAACATGTCCATGCCCCGCTTGAAGTCGGGATTGTCGAACACTTCCGGGGGCAGGTAGAACGAGTCGTCGTTCTTGGAGGCGTCGAACGCCTGACCCATCGCGTTGCCTTTGCCGCTCATCGCGGCACCCTGGTCCTGCAGGCCGGCCATGGTGCTGTGCATCGAGAGCATCATGGTGTGCATCGACTTCATCATCGTGAGCATCGGATCCAGCATTTTGATCATCTGCGGCATCAGCGCGTCGAGTTTGTCCATCTGCGGCAACAGCTCGCTGATCGCGTCCGACAGCGTGTCGACGCCGTCGAGTGCGTCGAAGACCGAGCGCAGCGACCAGCACACCGGGATGTCGAAACAGTGCTTCTCCCAATAGAAATAGCTGCGGATGGGCCGGAAGAAATCGTCGAAATTGGTGATCTTGTCGCGCAGGTCGATCACCTGGGTCACCATCACTTTCGTCTGCGCGACGATGTTATGGGTGATCCCGGTCAGCTCCTTCATGAGCGCGATCATGGTTTCCATCGTGGTGATCATGGTCTCCGTCTGGTTGGCCATGACCAGCATGTCGTCCATCTGGGCTTGCATGTAGTCGCGCGTGAGCTGCTGGCCGACGCCTTGCATGCCCATCTGATACGGAATCGAGGTGTGGTCGATCGGGGTGCCCAGCGGGCGCGAGATGGTCTGCACCCGTGCGATGCCCGGGGTGTGGAAGATGTTCTTGGCGATGCGCTCGATGATCAGCATGTCGGCGGAGTTGCGTAAATCCTGATCGGTCTGGACCATCAACAGTTCCGGGTTCATCCGGGCCTGGTTGAAGTGACGGTCGGCGACGTCGAAACCCTGCATCGCGGGAATGCTTTTCGGCATGAACTGGCGGTCGTTGTAGCTGGTCTGGTACCCGGGCAGGGTGATCAGTCCGACCAGCGCCAGCGCGCACGTCGCCGCCAGGACCGGACCCGGCCAGCGCACCACGGCCGTGCCTACCCGTCGCCAACCCCGGGTGCGCGCAACGCGTTTGGGCTCGAACAGCCCGAACCGGCCGCCGATCACCAGCATCGCCGGCGCCATCGTCAGCGACGCCAGCACCGCCACGGTGATACCGATCGCCAACGGAATGCCCAGGGATTGGAACATCGGTAACCGGGTGAAATGCAGGCAGAGCGTGGACCCCGCAACCGTCAGGCCCGAACCCAGAACGACGTGGGCGGTGCCCCGGTACATCGTGTAGAAGGCAGTGGCGCGATCCTCTCCTGCGGTGCGCGCCTCGTGATAGCGGCCCAGCACGAAGATCGCGTAGTCGGTGCCCGCCGCGATGCCCAACATGGTCAGCAGGTTCACCGAGAACGTCGACAAGCCGATCAGGTCGTAGTGGCCCAGGGCTGCCACCACCCCACGGGCGGCCACCACTTCGAGCATCACCATCACCAGCACCAGCACCACCGTGACCGCCGAGCGGTACACGATGAACAGACTGATCAGGATCACCGCCACGGTGATCGCGGTGACCACCTTCAGGCTCTTGTCGCCGACCTTGTGCTGATCGGCGAACAATGCCGTCGTGCCGGTGATGTAGACGTGCAGGCCCGACGGCACCGGCACGCTGTCGACGATCTGGCGCAGCGCTTCGATGGATTGGTTGGCCAGCGGCTCACCCATGTTGCCGGTCAGATAGACCTGCACATAGGTGGCCTTGCCGTCGGTGCTTTGCGCGCCCGCCGCCGTCAGCGGATCACCCCAGAAATCCTGCACATGCGTGATGTGTTTGGTGTCGGCCCGGAACTTGCGGATCAACTCGGCGTAATAGCGATGGGCCTCGTCCCCCAACGGTTGATCGCCCTCGAGCACGACCATCGCCGAGGCGTCGGAGTCAGATTCCTTGAACACGCGGCCGATGTGCTTCATCGCCCGCATCGATGGTGCGTCTCCCGGGCTCAAGGACACCGAGTGCGCCTGTCCCACCTCTTCCAGAGACGGCACCGCGACGTTGAGCAACACCACCAACGCCACCCAGCCCAGCAGAATCGGCACCGCGAACACGCGGATGAAGTGGGCGATGGCCGGCGGGCGATCCGTGCTCATGCCGACTTCACCTGGCAGAAGGTGAACGCGTCCACTCCGCTGGCCGACTTCTCGTCCTTGACCTTGCCGTCCACCGTGATACGGCAGCCGATCGACTCGGCGTTGCCCTGTGCGAGCAAGATCGGCATCGTCGCGGGCGCGGTGGTAGTCAAAGTGAGCGACCACGGAAGCGGCGCGCCCTTGACGCTTTGCGGATTCGCCGACAGGTCAAGGTAATTGATCGTCGCGACCGATCCGGCCGGCCCGAAGACCTCGTAGGTCACTTGCTTGGGGTTGAACGGCTTCGCGTCGTTGTTGATCCCGGAGCCCTCACGGGTGATCTCGGTATCCGACCCGAAGATCCCGTGCATGCGGGAAATCACGAACCCCCCAATCACCACCATCAGCAGCACCAACAATGGCAGCCACAGCCGTCTCATCACTCTGAGCATGAAAGTCCTTGTGGTAGTTAGCGTTCATGATCAGATATGCCGGCGGTCATTTCCGTGATTTCACGGGCCCACTGTCGCCACGTCAGCCCGTCCGGTAGCCAGGTGGACATCGCCGCGCGGTGTGCCCCCGCCCCAATCACGTTGCGAAACGTCATCTCCAGCGCGACATCCGGATCGGGGTGGCGGATCTGTTCACGGTAGGGGGCCGCGGCGTCGAAGAATCGCTGCCGCAAGTCGGTGAAGATTCGCAGCCCTTCCGCCGGAGGTTCGGCCGTGCGCCCGCCGGCCAGGATGGCGGGAATGAGCCGGGCACTTTCGTCCAGGGTGTTGCTCAGCGCCGTGGCCAAGGCGTCGACAACTCCGTCCAGCGAGGGTCCGGCGCTTTCCAGCGCGGTGCCCACGCTGTGTTCGAGCCGCTCGGCGAGCGCCTGTTTGACCGCATCGATCAATTGCTCTTTGCCGGCGAATCGTCGGTAGACCCCGCCGACGGAGACTCCGGCGTGTTCGGCGACGCGGGCGATGGTGAGCTCGTCGGGTCCGTCGTTGATCAAGACGTGTTCGGCCGAGGCGAGTAATCGTTGCAGCGCCGCACGACTGCGCGCTTGCTGTGGCGGGCGGAATCCAGGCTTAACCGCTGGTCCCGACGGTGCTGCATTGCTTGCTCATGTAACCGTCCCCAAACTGGAATGCGAATTTCGATTCGCATCGTAGATCACCGTCGGGCCGTGCTCAAGCGTTCCAAGGCGGGCAAATTCAGACAGTGGTCAATTCAGCGCTACCGAAGGTTCGCCCAAACCGCCAGATTGGCGGTTTCCCGCCGGCTGGGAGTGGTAATACCCGCAACTATGAGCGGTTCGGACCGCAGAGTCGTTCAGCATGCGCCGCCGCCGGCGGGTCCCGCGCCCCGCGGGCGTACCGCCCGGATGCGCCGAGATTCCCCCGACCGCCCGGATTCGATGACCGGACGCCGGCAATGGGGGTGCCGCCGCCGGTCCGCCGTGAGCGACTGCCGGGCGGCACGGCGCTCGACGGCCTGGACCAGCAGGACGAGGCAAGCCCCGACAGGTTCGGGCTGGCGCGAGGTTTTCCAGCGAATCACCGGGATCGATCTGGGTCCCGAGCAAGGAATTGGCCTACGAAGCCGGCCTGCAGGATCGCATCCGGACATCGGTGCGCGGTGCGTTCCCCATCGCTGTGCTGAACCTCAAGGGCGGCGTCGGCAAGACCGCGGTGGTCGAGGCGCTCGGCTCGACCTTCGCGCAGGCGCGCGACGACCGGATTATCGCCGTCGACCTCGACGCCGGGGACTTGACGGATCGGCATGGTCGGCGCAACCCGTTGAGCATGGCCGACCTCATCGCCGACGACACGGTCACGCGGTACATCGATGTGCGGGCGCACACCTACATGAACAGCTGCGGGCTGGAAGTGCTCGGCCTGCCGGACTACGCGCACACCGATTGGCGGGTGGAGCGCAGCGACGTGGTGAAAGCGTTTTCCGTTCTCCGGAAGCACTACTCGCTGGTGCTGGTGGACTGCGGCAAGGAGCTCAATTCCAGCGTGATGGAGGCGGTGCTGCCGGAATCGCGGGCACTGGTGGTGGTCACCACGCCCTCGATCGACGCGATACGAAAGACCAAAACCACGCTGGAGTGGTTGTCCAACAACGGATATCGCGCCTTGGTCGCGTCGACCGTGCTCGCGATCAACCACGTCGAGCCAGGTAAGCCCGGCAATCCGGCCGCCAAGGAGGTCGAGCAGTTGTCGGCCCAGGTCGCCGCCACCGTGCTGCTGCCCTTCGATCGGCATGTGCATGAGGGCAGAGAGATCGGGCTGGAGAAATTGAGCAAGGAGAGCAGGCGCTGCTACCTGGAGGTGGCCGCCGCGCTGGCCGATATGCTCCCCAGCCGCTGAGCGGGGCGCTCGCGATCATCACTAGGATCGACCCATGACTTCCGTGGCTGATCTGCTGGACTACGACGACGTCATCGCGCGGTTCGATCCGGTGCTCGGACTCGAGGTGCACGTCGAGCTGTCCACCGCGACCAAGATGTTCTGCGGCTGCGCCACCACGTTCGGGGCCGAGCCCAACACCCAGGTCTGCCCGGTGTGCCTCGGGCTGCCCGGCTCGTTGCCGGTGCTCAACCAGGTGGCGGTGGAGTCGGCGATCCGGATCGGGCTGGCGCTGAACTGCGAGATCGTGCCCTGGTGCCGCTTTGCCCGGAAGAACTACTTCTACCCGGACATGCCCAAGAACTACCAGATCTCGCAGTACGACGAGCCGATCGCCATCAACGGCTACCTCGAGGCTCCGCTGGAGGACGGCAGCACCTGGCGGGTGGAGATCGAACGCGCCCACATGGAAGAGGACACCGGCAAACTGACCCACATCGGCAGCGAGACCGGCCGCATCCACGGCGCCACCACGTCGCTGATCGACTACAACCGCGCCGGCGTGCCGCTGATCGAGATCGTCACCAAGCCCATCGAGGGAGCCGGAGACCAGGCGCCGCAGATCGCCCGCGCCTACGTGACGGCATTGCGAGACCTGTTGCGCGCGTTGGATGTATCCGATGTCCGGATGGACCAGGGTTCGATGCGCTGTGACGCAAACGTGTCGCTCAAGCCGATCGGGACCGCCGAATTCGGCACCCGGACCGAAACCAAAAACGTCAACTCGCTGAAAAGCGTTGAGGTCGCGGTGCGTTACGAAATGCAGCGCCAGGCCGCGGTGCTGGTGTCGGGCGGCCAGATCATCCAGGAAACCAGGCACTTTCAGGAGGTCGGCGGCTACACCAGCCCGGGCCGGGCCAAGGAGACCGCCCAGGATTACCGCTATTTCCCCGAGCCGGACCTGGAGCCGGTCGCGCCCAGCCGCGAGCTGGTCGAGCAGTTGCGCCAGACCATTCCCGAGCTACCGTGGTTGAGCCGCAAGAAGATTCAGCAGGAGTGGGGCATCTCCGACGAGGTGATGCGCGACCTCGTCAACGCGGGCGCGATCGAATTGGTCACCGCGACAATCGAACACGGCGCGTCGGCCGAACAGGCCCGCGCCTGGTGGGGAAACTTCCTGATGCAGAAGGCCAATGAGGCCGGCGTCGCCCTGGAGGAGCTGTCCATCACCCCGGCCCAGGTTGCCGCGGTGGTGGCGTTGGTCGACGAGGGCAAGCTCTCCACCAAGCTGGCCCGCCAGGTGGTCGAGGGTGTGCTCGCCGGCGAGGGCGAACCCGAGCAGGTGATGACCGCCCGCGGCCTGGCGCTGGTGCGCGACGACTCGGTGACGCAGGCCGCCGTCGACGAGGCTCTGGCCGCCAATCCGGATGTGGCGGAAAAGATTCGCGGCGGCAAGGTCGCGGCGGCGGGCGCGATCGTCGGCGCGGTGATGAAGGCCACCCGCGGGCAGGCCGATGCGGCCCGGGTACGCGAACTGGTGCTGAAGGCCTGCGGGCAGGGCTGAAAAGCCAGCTCAGGGAACGACTCTCGACAGGCCGGGGGATATTGGTTGCAGGGGCCGCGCAAGCCTTGGTTGCTGGTGCTGCACGGGCTGGCAGCGGGCGGCTGTGAACCCTGTGGTGGCGCTGGCGCGGGTACTGCCGCGTCCGCGCCGCACGGTGACAGGTCGGCAAGCACTCTGTTGGCGCAGCAGTTCCGGTGAGCTATTGACGTGTCGTTCCCACCCACTGACGTGGGCCCGCACGGATCGTCCGCGCGTGCCAGTGGAGCTGTCAGCGAGGGCGCAGAGGCGATGGCGAGTGCCGCGGCCACGGTGGCGATGAGTGCTTTCTTAATCAGGGTTTTCTTCCTTGTTCTCCGAGGCGCACTAGCCGGTGTGGCCGAAAGCGTTCCGCGAATCACTTGGAGGATTCTTGGAGGGGGCCCGGCTCGGATAGCAATCGTGCGTTGATCGTCGGGAAACCTGTGCCCGAGCCGCGTTGTGCGGCCATGATGTTGAGGTGCCGGACGAAACCTTCGAAGAATTCATGACGATGCTGGACCTCCCGGCGTTCGTGGTGACAACGCAGGCCGCCGGCCAACCCGCGGGCTGCCTGGTCGGCTTCGCCACCCAAACCGGTGTCACGCCGCCGCGATTCCTGGTCGGTCTGGCCAAGGGCAGCCACACCTTCGGGGTGGCGAGCCTGTCCCAGCACCTGGCGGTGCACGTGTTGTCGCGGCGCCACCGGGCGCTGGCCGAGCTGTTCGGCTGCCAAACGGGCCATCAGCTCAACAAATTCGATCGCTGCTCGTGGCGCGCCGGCCCGCAGGGGATGCCGATGCTCGATGATGCGATCGCATGGTTCGTCGGCCGGATCGTGAGCCGGTTCGACGTCGGCGATCATGTCGCCTACCTGTTGGAACCCGTCGCCACGTGGGCGCCGGAGTCCTCCGACGAGGATCCGCTGTACCTGTCCGACGTCGACGACATCGATGACGACGACGACTCCGGCGGCACGCCCGACCCGACGTTCTTTCGCGGTCAATCCCGCGTCGACGTGCCGCGCCGTTACGGTCTGCGGTTCACCATCGACGGGACCTAAGTTTTATCGTCGTTGTTCCGCGGGAAGCCGCCGCCCTGCGGGAACAGCGGGAACACCACGTCGTCGAGCTTCTCCGCATCACCGGCGGTTTTGTTGACCGTCGCGCCCCAGACGTTGCCGTCCGGCGACATCCGCAGCGCCCATGCGTGCGCGTGCGTGTCCTTGCGGACCACATCGGGCTCGCCGGTGACCGCGCCCGTCGACGCGGAGAGCCGCACCGCCAGCGTCTGCTTGGGGTTGATCAGGTTGATCAGCACCGTCGAATCCATGGCCGCGCATCCGGCCACGCCCGGCTTGTCCGGCCAGGACCACACGGTGGAGACCTCCGACTTCTTCGTGATGCGTTGCAGCCGGTCCGCGGTGGGCGTGCGGTCGGCGACGTACAGCGAGCCGTCGACGGGGTCGGTGCACAGCCCGCCACCGGAGCCGATGCCGGACAGCGCCGTCGTCGGCGGCGCCTGACCGACGGTGGTCGGCTGCTCGATGCGTAACACCTTGCCGGCCAACGATTTCGGGTCGGCGGCCATCGCCGGGTTGCCCGCATCGCCGGTCAGCACCACCAGCGTGGTGGGGCTGGTGAAAATCAGCGCGCCGGTGTTGCCCGTGGCGCCCTTGGGGATTCCGGTCAAGATGTCCTTCGGGACATCGCCGTCGGCCACCCGGATGACCCGGTTGTCAGTGGGCGTGCTGATGTAGGCGTACATCAGCCGGTCCTGGGTGTAGGTGGGCGACAGCACGATGTCCATCAAGCCGCCATCGCCGGACGGGTCGACGGGGATGACCGTCTTCACCTTCGGCTCGGCGTTGACCGAGATTTCCTTCACCGCGCCGGTGGTGCGTTCGGCCACCAGCGCGGTTTTGCTGTCGGGCCCCATGATCAGGCCGCTGGTGCTCTCCAGGCAGCCCTGCATCACCCCTGGCGCGGGGCACGCCTTGGGGAACGGCGTCGGGGGCAGGGGTGGCGGCGGGGGAGGCGTCGAGCTGGGCTGGGGCCGAAGTTCCGGGTTGGTGGTGAAGGGCTGCGACTGTGCGTCGTTGAACCGCGCGCAGCCGCTGGCGACCAGCACCACCACGGACAGCGCGGTGAGCCCGCACCGAACCGATCGCGCCAGCCGCATGATCGACAGGCTACCGGTGTCGCAACGGGCTGCTTTTGTGCGATCTGAGGCCGATCTGGACCGATTTGCCGGGTCCAGCGCAAATTGCCTGGCCAAAGCGCCGCTCAAATCCCCGATTCCAGGAGTTTTGCCCTTACCCTGACACCCGTGACCAGTCAATCGCATGACGCACCCTGGCGACCGCCGGGTCAATCGCCGGAGCCAGCACCGGGACGCCCCGCCGCGGCGCGCCTGGTCGACCCCGAAGATGACCTGACGCCGGTCGGGTATCCAGGCGAATTCGGAACCACCGGCGTGATCCCGTACCAGGACCCCAACCAGCCGGGCAGTCCGGGATACGGCCTGCTCGACCAGCAGGAACCGCTGCCGTACGTCCAGCCGCAATCACCGGCCCGGGCGACGCCGATTTCGGCGACCGAGCCCGCCGAGGTGGACAAGCACGACGACGATGACCGCCAGCGCGATATCGGCCGGCGCGGCACTCAGCACTTGGGATTGTTGATCTTGCGTGTCGGGCTCGGCGTGGTGCTGGCCGCCCACGGCCTGCAGAAGCTGTTCGGGTGGTGGGGCGGCTCTGGGTTGACCGGGTTCAAGAATTCACTGTCCGACGTCGGCTACCAGCACGCCGACATCCTCGCCTATGTCAGTGCCGGCGGCGAGCTCCTCTCGGGCGCGCTGCTGGTGCTGGGATTGTTCACTCCGGTGGCCGCGGCGGGCGCGCTCGCGTTCCTGATCAACGGCCTGCTGGTCACCATCTCGGCCAAGCCGCATTCACACAATCTGACGTACTTCCTGCCGGACGGGCATGAATACCAGATCACGCTGATCGTCATGGCCGTCGCGGTCATCCTGGCCGGTCCGGGCCGCTACGCTCTGGACGGTGGCCGGGGCTGGGCGTATCGACCGTTCATCGGGTCGTTCGTCGCGCTGGTCTGCGGGATCGCGGCCGGTATCGGCGTCTGGGTGCTGCTCAACGGTGTGAACCCGATCGCCTGAGCCGCTCACCGGTACGGGTTGGGCACCCGCCCCTCGCTGGCTTCGGTCAACTGCGGCAGGGTGGCGAAAGTGACCGCGGGCAGCCGTAGATCTGCGCCGCTCTTCAGCCGCGCCCGCGCCCAGGAACCGCGGTTGAAACGCAGCCCGTCGATGTCCTCCCAGCGGACCGTCTGGCTGCCCAGCAGGGTTCGCACCGTCACACCCTGGGCGTCGGCGACGGTGCGCAACCGGACGATCAACGCCGACAACAACACCGGGATGACGAGCACCGGGGCGCATGGCGGCCACGCCAGCACCGGTATAAGCAGGCCTAGGGTCAAGAATCCGACTGCGAAGTGCGCCATCGGCGAAACCTTGATCACCACGGGCGGGCTGGCACTAGTCACCCGAGCATCATTTCACCTGGCTGGCGCGGCACCGGATTTGACTGCTGAGCTGTGCGAAGACTACCGTCGGACGCTATGGGTAAGCCCGGAATGCTCGTAGTACTTAGTCGGCGCGTTGGTGTCTGACTAGTTCTTCAGCATTTGAAGCGAACCAGCACCAACGCGCAACCCTCGTACAGCAAGAGCTGACGGGGGTTTTTTCATGCGCCCCACCCGAACAACACTTAAGAGGACGACAGTGAGCGCACCTACCAAGCCCCAGCCGCATCAAGCGGCCAACGGCGCGCCGGACAGCGTGAAATCCGCCGCAAAACCTCCTGCGGCCCAACCGAAGCGGGTTGCACCGGTGCAAATGACCGGCGCGCAGTCGGTGATCCGGTCGCTGGAGGAACTCGACGTCGAGGTCATCTTCGGGATTCCCGGCGGCGCCGTACTGCCGGTGTATGACCCGCTGTTCGACTCGAAGAAGCTGCGCCACGTGCTGGTCCGCCACGAGCAGGGCGCCGGTCACGCCGCCAGCGGCTACGCGCACGCGACGGGCAAGGTCGGGGTGTGCATGGCGACCTCGGGTCCCGGCGCCACCAATCTCGTTACGCCGCTGGCCGATGCGCAGATGGACTCGATCCCGGTGGTCGCCGTCACCGGGCAGGTCGGACGCGGGCTGATCGGGACCGACGCCTTCCAGGAGGCCGACATCTCCGGCATCACGATGCCCATCACCAAGCACAACTTCCTGGTTCGCTCCGGCGACGACATTCCGCGGGTGATGGCCGAGGCCTTCCACATCGCGGCCTCGGGACGCCCCGGCGCGGTGCTGGTCGACATCCCCAAGGACGTGCTGCAGGGCCAGTGCACGTTCAGCTGGCCGCCACGCATGGAGTTGCCCGGCTACAAGCCGAACACCAAACCGCACAGCAGGCAGATCCGCGACGCGGCCAAGCTGATCGCGGCCGCGCACAAACCGGTGCTGTACGTGGGCGGCGGCGTGATCCGCGGCGAGGCGACCCAGGAACTGGCCGAATTGGCCGAACTGACCGGCATTCCGGTGGTCACCACGCTGATGGCGCGCGGGGCGTTCCCGGACAGCCATCGCCAGCACATGGGCATGCCCGGCATGCACGGCACGGTGGGCGCGGTGGCGGCGCTGCAGAAGAGCGACCTGCTGATCGCGCTGGGCACCCGCTTCGACGACCGGGTGACCGGAAAGCTCGACTCCTTCGCGCCGGACGCCAAGGTCATCCACGCCGACATCGACCCGGCCGAGATCGGCAAGAACCGGCACGCCGACGTGCCGATCGTCGGTGACGTCAAGGCCGTCATCGCCGAGCTGATCGAGATGCTGCGCCACTACGACGTTCCCGGCAACATCGAGATGGACGACTGGTGGGCATACCTGAACGACGTGCGGGCCACCTACCCGCTCAGCTACGGGCCGCAGAGCGACGGCAGCCTGGGCCCGGAATACGTGATCGAGAAGCTGGGCCAGATCGCCGGGCCGGACGCGGTGTACGTCGCCGGTGTGGGCCAGCATCAGATGTGGGCGGCGCAGTTCATCCAATACGAAAAGCCGCGCACCTGGCTGAATTCCGGCGGGCTGGGCACCATGGGGTTCGCCATCCCGGCGGCCATGGGCGCCAAGATGGCCCGCCCGGAGGCAGAGGTCTGGGCGATCGACGGCGACGGCTGCTTCCAGATGACCAACCAGGAGTTGGCCACCTGCGCGGTCGAGGGCATCCCGATCAAGGTGGCGTTGATCAACAACGGCAACCTGGGCATGGTGCGCCAGTGGCAGACCCTGTTCTACGACGAGCGTTACTCGCAGACCGACCTGGCCACGCACTCGCACCGCATCCCGGACTTCGTGAAGCTGGCGGAGGCGCTGGGTTGCGTCGGATTGCGTTGCGAGCGTGAAGAGGACGTCGTCGACGTCATCAACCAGGCCCGGGCGATCAACGACCGCCCGGTGGTGATCGACTTCATCGTCGGCGCCGACGCGCAGGTCTGGCCGATGGTGGCCGCCGGAACCAGCAACGACGAGATCCAGGCCGCCCGCGGCATCCGTCCGCTGTTCGACGACGAAACCGAAGGGCACGCCTGATGACCATCGGAACGCCGAAGACGCACACGTTGTCGGTGCTGGTCGAGGACAAACCCGGTGTGCTCGCGCGGGTGGCGGCGCTGTTCTCGCGGCGCGGTTTCAACATCGAGTCGCTGGCCGTCGGCGCCACCGAGGACAAGAACATGTCGCGGATGACCATCGTGGTTTCCGCCGAGGAGACCCCGCTCGAACAGATCACCAAGCAGCTCAACAAGTTGATCAACGTGATCAAGATCATCGAGCAGGAAGACGACAACTCGGTGTCCCGTGAGCTGGCGCTGATCAAGGTACGGGCCGACGCCGGCACCCGCAGCCAGGTGGTCGAGGCGGCGAACCTGTTCCGCGCCAACATCATTGATGTATCTCCGGAATCACTGACCGTCGAGGCCACCGGCAACCGCGGCAAGATCGAAGCGCTGCTGCGACTGCTGGAGCCGTTCGGTATCCGAGAAATCGCCCAATCAGGAATGGTGTCGTTGTCCCGCGGTCCGCGCGGTATCGGCACAGCCAAATAGCCAAGAAGAAGGAGATATTCACGTGGCATTAGAGATGTTCTACGACGACGATGCAGACCTGTCGATCATTCAGGGCCGCAAGGTCGGCGTGATCGGATACGGCAGCCAGGGCCACGCGCACTCGTTGAGCCTGCGTGACTCCGGCGTGCAGGTGCGCGTCGGGCTCAAGGAGGGGTCGAAGTCCCGGGCCAAGGTCTCCGAGCAGGGCCTGGAGGTCGACACCCCGGCCGAGGTCGCCAAGTGGGCCGACGTGATCATGCTGCTGGCACCCGACACCGCGCAGGCCGACATCTTCAAGAACGAGATTGAGCCCAACCTGAAGGCCGGCGACGCTTTGTTTTTCGGTCACGGCCTCAACATCCACTTCGACCTGATCAAGCCGCCCGCCGATGTCACCGTCGCGATGGTGGCCCCCAAGGGCCCCGGGCACCTGGTGCGCCGGCAGTTCGTCGACGGCAAGGGCGTGCCGTGTCTGATCGCCATCGACCAGGACCCGACCGGAACCGGTGAGGCGCTCGCGCTGTCGTACGCCAAGGGCATCGGCGGCACCCGGGCCGGCGTCATCAAGACCACCTTCAAGGACGAGACCGAGACCGACCTGTTCGGTGAGCAGGCCGTGTTGTGTGGTGGCACAGAGGAATTGGTGAAGGCCGGTTTCGATGTGATGGTCGAGGCCGGATATCCGCCGGAGATGGCCTATTTCGAGGTGCTGCACGAGCTCAAGCTGATCGTCGACCTGATGTATGAGGGCGGCATCGCCCGGATGAACTATTCGGTGTCCGACACCGCGGAATTCGGCGGATACCTGTCCGGTCCGCGGATCATCGACGCCGACACCAAGGAGCGGATGCGCGTCATCCTGCGCGAGATCCAGGACGGCACCTTCGTCAAGAAGCTGGTCGCCAACGTCGACGGCGGTAACAAGCAGCTCGAGGCGTTGCGCAAGGAAAACGCCGAGCACCCGATCGAGGTCGTGGGCAAGAAGCTGCGCGACCTGATGAGCTGGGTCGACCGCCCGATCACCGAGACGGCCTAGCGTCCGACGTCGAGCGTCACGCCAGAGTGGCGCTCGACGACCGCGGTCACTCTGGCGTGACGCTCGGCGAGCTAAGGCGGCGGGCGGCCCGCGGTTTGGTCCGACACCGACTGGTCAGACCTGGCGACGAATGTCTAGCACGTGGTGCTGCGCCTCATGCAATGTATGCATCGCGGCCGATCAAGGTGGTAAACGAAACCGCAGTCCGCGCATCGATCCATCGATCAAGCCACGTGTTCGCTCACGAGCCAAGCCGGCCGGCGACTGACACCACCCGGCGCGCCAGATGCTCCAGGGCGTTTTGGGTGGGCTCGTCGAATTCGTCGATGTTGTCGTGCGTCGACACCAGGCTCACCCCGTAGGGGTTGCCGTCGACGAACTTGCACGGATCGGTGTATCCGGGCGGCACGATGATGCCGCCCCAGTGGATCAGCGTGATGTACAGCGAGAGCAGGGTGGTTTCCTGGCCGCCGTGCACCGTGTTGGACGACGTGTAGCCCGCATACACCTTGTCGGCCAGCTTGCCGTCGGCCCACAGGCCGCCCAGCGAATCGATGAAGGCGCGCAATTGCGCTGCGGGCGAGCCGAACCGGGTTGGTGAGCCGAAGATGACGGCGTCCGCCCAGACGATGTCGTCGCCGGTGGCCACCGGAAGGTCCTTGGTCGCTTCGTAGTTCGCCGTCCAGGCCGGGTTGTGGGCGAACGATTCCGGGTCGTGGGTTTCGGCGACGTGTCGCACCCGGACTTCGGCTCCCGCGGCCTCGGCGGCCGCGGCGACGCGCTTGGCCATCGTGGTGCCGTGGCCGGTGGCGGAGTAGTAGATGATCGCGAGTTTCGTCACGGCATCAGTCTAAGAGCGGTGAATCGGGCACAAGAGTTCCGCAAGCGCTCTGCGACGATTACGCAAGTGGCCCACGACAAGCTAAGCGCCATGAACACCGCTCAAGCGCTCAAGCGCATCATCGCCGTGCCCGTGCTGTCGGGCGCCCTCGCGGCGGCCGGCCTGAGTCTGGCCGCCGGTACTGCCCAGGCCGCGCCTCCCGGCTGCAGCTCGCAGTACTTCTGCTGGTGCCCCGGGCAACCGGAACCCAAGACGAACGGTCCGCTGCCGTGGGACATGAATTCCTGCCACAACTACCACTACCGGTTGATGGGGCCCGGGTACCTCCTGACGCCGCCGCCCGGCTTCTGCCGTCCGGCCCTGCTCTCGGACAACCTCTACGACAGGTGTTGAGGCGACAGCGCGGGCAGCTCGGTGATCCCGAACTCGCGCTTGAGCAGCGTGCGGGCGGCGTAGTAACCGGCCATGCCGTGCACGCCGCCGCCGGGCGGGGTGGCCGCCGAGCACAGATACACGTTGGGAATCGGTGTGCGCCAAGGATCCAGCCGTGGTGTCGGGCCGACGAGCGCGCGCCAGGCCGAATTTCCGCCCACCCCGATGTCGCCGCCGACATAGTTGGCGTTGTGATCGGCCATGCGGGCGGCGGGCACCGCGCGCGCGGCCAGCACGATGTCGCGGAAGCCGGGTGCGAACCGCTCCATGATTCCGGTCACAGCCTCGGTCGCATCCAGGGTGGATCCGGACGGCACGTGCGCGTAGGTCCAAAACGGGCGGCGTCCCTGACTGTCGATGCGAGCGGGATCGCCGAGGTGTGGGGAGGCGGCCAGCACCATCGGCCACTGCGCGTGGCGCCCGGCCGCGACGTCGGCCTCGGCTTGCGCCATCTGCTCCCGGGTGCCACCGAGGTGCAGCGTCGGCGCGCGCCCCAGCCGCGGATCGGACCACGGAATCTCGTCGCTGAGTACGAAGTCCACCTTGGCCACGCCCGGACCAAAACGGTAGCGGCGCAACGCTTTAGCGTATCGGGGCGGAAGCGCGTCACCGTAGATCCGCAGCAGTGCGGTGGGCGCGGTGTCAAAGGCCACCACCCCAGCCGGTGGTTCGGTCACTTCGGCATCGGCCGTCAACTCGCCGCCGTGCGCCCGCAGGTCGTCGATCAGCGCATCGGTGATCGCCCGGCTGCCCCCGACCGGAATCGGCCAGCCGACCGTGTGGGCCAGGGTGGCCAACATCAACCCGGCGCCGGCCGCCGTCAGTGACGGCATCCGCGAAAGCACATGGGCGGCAACGCCGGTGAACAAGGCGCGGGCATCGTCTCCGGCCAGCGACCCCCACGCCGGCGTGCCCTGAACCACCATCCGAATGCCCAATCGCAGGGCCGTCGGCAACGAATCCGGCACCGAGCGCTTGTCGCCGAGTATTACCGAAATCATCGCGCCCCAGTCCTCAACCAACGGGCCGAGCAGGCGCCGCCACGACGCACCGTCGGACAACTCGTCGCAGGTACGGGTCAGGTCGTGGTAGGCGACGGCCGCGGGCCGGCCCAGCAGCGGGTTGGCATACGCGATCTCGGGTACCGCCAGCTGCACGCCGCGGGCAGGCAGGTCGAACGCCCTGAGAAACGGTGACGCCACTGCCAGCGGGTGAACCGCCGAGCAAACGTCGTGCAAAACTCCGGGAAAGTCTTGGTCGGCCGCGGTGCGCGCGCCGCCGCCGAAGGTCGGCTGCGCTTCGACGACCTGCACTTTCAGCCCGGCGCGGGCACAGATAACAGCCGTAGCGAGCCCGTTGGGCCCGCTACCTACAATTGTTACGTCGAAGGTGACGTCCATCACCTGATTACAGCTGACTAGGCTGTCGGCGTGAACCTGCCTGTTGTATTGATCGCCGACAAACTCGCCCAATCAACCGTTGCCGCCCTGGGAGACCAGGTCGAGGTGCGCTGGGTAGACGGCCCGGACAGGGAGAAGCTGCTGGCCGCGGTGCCCGAGGCGGACGCGCTGCTGGTGCGCTCGGCCACGACGGTCGACGCCGAGGTGCTGGCGGCGGCTCCCAAGCTCAAGATCGTCGCCCGCGCCGGCGTCGGCCTGGACAACGTCGATGTGGACGCCGCCACCGAACGCGGCGTGCTGGTGGTCAACGCCCCGACGTCGAACATCCACAGCGCCGCCGAGCATGCGATCGCGCTGCTGTTGGCGGCGTCGCGTCAGGTCGCGGCGGCCGATGCCACGCTGCGCGAGCACACCTGGAAACGGTCGTCGTTCTCGGGCACCGAGATTTTCGGCAAAACCGTTGGCGTGGTGGGACTGGGCCGGATCGGCCAACTGGTCGCCCAGCGGCTGGCCGCGTTCGGGACCCACATCGTCGCCTACGACCCGTATGTGTCGGCCGCCCGCGCCGCGCAGCTCGGCATCGAACTGCTGTCCCTCGACGACCTGCTGGCCCGCGCCGACTTCATCTCGGTGCACCTGCCTAAGACGGCCGAGACGGCCGGCCTGATCGACAAAGAGGCGCTGGCCAAGACGAAGGAAGGCGTCATCATCGTCAACGCCGCCCGCGGCGGCCTGGTGGACGAGGCGGCACTGGCCGAAGCGGTGAGCAGCGGCCACGTTCGCGCCGCGGGTCTCGACGTGTTTTCCACGGAACCGTGCACCGACAGCCCGCTTTTCGAGCTGCCGCAGGTGGTGGTGACCCCGCACCTGGGCGCGTCCACCGCCGAGGCCCAAGACCGGGCCGGCACCGACGTGGCCGAGAGCGTGCGGCTCGCGCTGGCCGGAGAGTTCGTTCCCGACGCGGTCAACGTCGGCGGCGGAGTGGTCAACGAGGAGGTCGCGCCCTGGCTGGACCTGGCCCGCAAGCTCGGTGTGTTGGCCGCCACGCTGTCCAGCGGGCCGCCGGTGTCGCTGGCCGTGCAGGTGCGCGGCGAGCTGGCCGCCGAAGACGTTGAGGTGCTGAAGCTTTCGGCGCTGCGCGGGCTGTTCTCGGCGGTCGTCGAGGGTCCGGTGACCTTCGTCAACGCGCCGGCGCTGGCCGCTGAACGAGGTGTCTCCGCCGAGCTCACCACCGCGTCGGAGAGCCCCAACTATCGCAGCGTCGTCGAGGCGCGGGCCGTCGCCGCTGACGGCTCGGTGGTCACTGTCGCCGGCGCACTGTCCGGGCCGCAATTGGTGGAAAAGATTGTGCAGATCAACGGCCGCCACTTCGACCTGCGCGCTGAAGGCACCAACCTGATCGTCCATTACGTCGACCAGCCGGGAGCGTTGGGCAAGATCGGCACCCTGCTGGGCGGCGCCGGTGTGAACATCCACGCGGCGCAGCTCTCCGAAGACGCCGAGGGCTCGTTCGCGACGATCTTGCTGCGGCTCGACCAAGACGTACCCGAGGACGTGCGGTCGGCCATCGCGACGGCGGTGAGTGCCAACAAGCTGGAAGTGGTTGATCTGTCGTGAAACTCGCGGTTATCGCGGGCGACGGGATCGGGCCGGAGGTCATCGGCGAGGCCCTCAAGATCCTCGACATCGTGCTGCCGGGCGTCGAGAAGACCAGTTATGACCTGGGGGCCAGGCGGTTTCACGCCACCGGCGAGGTGCTGCCGGATTCGGTGGTGCCCGAACTGCGCCAGCACGACGCGATCCTGCTGGGCGCGATCGGTGACCCGTCGGTGCCCAGCGGGGTGCTGGAGCGAGGTCTGTTGCTGCGCCTGCGCTTTGAGCTCGATCACCACATCAACCTGCGGCCGTCGCGGCTGTACCCAGGCGTCGAAAGCCCCTTAGCCGGTAACCCCCCAATCGACTTCGTGGTGGTGCGCGAGGGAACCGAAGGCCCCTACACCGGCAACGGCGGGGCGATTCGCGTCGGAACCCCGCACGAAGTCGCCACCGAGGTCAGCCTGAATACCGCGTTCGGGGTGCGCCGGGTGGTCGCCGACGCGTTCGAGCGTGCGCAGCGGCGCCGCAAGCATCTGACGCTGGTGCACAAGAACAACGTTCTGACGTTCGCCGGGTCGCTGTGGTCGCGGATCGTGGCCGAAGTCGGCGAAAAGTACCCCGACGTCGAGGTGGCCTACTCACACGTCGATGCCGCCACCATCTATCTGGTCACCGACCCGGGCCGTTTCGACGTGATCGTCACCGACAACCTGTTCGGCGACATCATCACCGACTTGGCCGCCGCGGTATGCGGCGGAATCGGGTTGGCCGCCAGTGGAAATATCGATGCCACCCGCACCAATCCCTCGATGTTCGAGCCCGTGCACGGCAGCGCGCCGGACATCGCCGGCCAGGGCGTCGCCGATCCCACCGCCGCGATCATGTCGGTGGCGCTGCTGCTCGCCCACCTCGGCGAGGATGACGCGGCCGCGCGGGTGGATCGTGCCGTCGAGACTCATCTGGCGACACGGCCGAGCGGACGGCTTTCCACCAGCGAAGTCGGCGAACGGATTGCCGGCGAGCTTTAGTGGCGATCGCGAGCGCGGCGTAGCCGGGCGAAGCGGGTCGCCACTATCGCTTTAGTGGCGATCGCGAGCGCGGCGTAGCCGGGCGAAGCGGGTCGCCACCATCGCTCTAGTCTCCAATCCCGGGGGCAGCAGGCGTACCGGCACCAGCGGCACCGCCGCCAGCGGGAACAACCCGCACAGCGCCCATGCGGGCGGGTATTTGGCGGCGCTGATCAATGCGCCGAACAGCGGGGGACCGGCGGCCGCCATCAGGCGCTGGGTGGTGTTCTGGATGCCCAGCGCGCGACCGCTCCAGAAGGGCCCGGCGAATTCGGTGATCGCGGTCGCCTCCAACCCGTTGTCGAGCACCGCGATCACCGAGACGGCGATCATCAGCGCCACCTCGGCGCGCCAGCCCCGATGATCGGCGTAGGCCAGCAGGAACAGGGTGATCGCGGCGGCCGCGGCGATGAGTGCGACGGGTTGCATCCGCGAGCCGATCCGATCCGACCACCGACCGACCGACCAGGATCCGGCCCAGCGCGCCCAGCAGCTGCGAAACCGTCATCACGCCGCCCGCGGCCGGGATCGACTAGCCGTCGTTTCTGATCAGCCAGACGAGCATGAACGTCACGGTCACCGTCTGCGGCATCATCAGCAGCGACGACACCGCGTGGATTCGCCAGAGCACCAAGGAACCGCGATAAGGGCTCGCCAACTCCTGGTGGGTGGCCGCCTCGCGGGATTTGCGGGGTGCGTCGACGATGCCGACGATGCTCAACACGGCCGCCACTGCGCACGCCACCGCGGGAAACAGCAGTCCCGCGTGGATGCCATGTTCGGCGAGCTCGGGCATCACCAAGGCACCCACGGCGATTCCCTGCGGTTGCGCGGTCTGGCGGATTCCCATCGCCAGGCCGCGCTGGTCCGGCGGGAACCAGCCGGACACCAGCCGGCCGCCGGCGCCGTTGCAGCTGGCCGCGGCCATGCCGCCGAGAAACAAACACACGCCGACCCACACCATCGAGTGCACCGACGCCGCGGCGTAGGCCGCCGCCGCGGTGAGCGCCGAGCCCACGGTCATCACCATCCGCTCGCCGACCCGGTCCAGCACATAACCTCAACCGACCAGCGTGACCACCATGCCCCAGCTCGGCATCGAGGACAGCAGGCTGGCCTCGGTGAGCGGGGTTCCGCGCGACGTTTCCAGCGCGGGGATCAGAAAGGCGACACCATTGATGAAAAGGAAGGATGTGGCCGTCACGATCAGCGAAACGATGACGATCGCCCAGCGGGAACCCTTCCGCATCACCTCATGCTTGCACGCGCTGGCCGGGCCTGGAAGGCGCCACGCTCGCGGCCGTCAGTAGGCTCAGGCAAATGCGCCTTGGTCGAATCGCCAGCCCGGACGGCGTCGCTTTCGTCAGTATCGATGGCGAGCTAGACGATCCCAGCGGGATGTCCGTCCGTGAAATTGCCGAGCACCCGTTCGGCACGCCTACGTTCACCGGACGCTCATGGCCGCTGGCCGATGTGCGGTTGCTGGCTCCGATACTCGCCAGCAAGGTGGTCTGTGTCGGCAAGAACTACGCCGACCACATCGCCGAAATGGGCGGCAAAACTGGTCCGACGCCGGCTGATCCGGTGATCTTCCTCAAGCCCAATACCGCGATCGTGGGACCGAACGTGCCGATTCGCTTGCCCGCCAACGCATCACCGGTGCACTTCGAGGGCGAGCTGGCGGTGGTGATCGGGCGGCCATGCAAAGACGTGTCGGCCGCGCAGGCCGCGGACAGCATCCTCGGCTACACCATCGGCAACGACGTCTCGGCCCGCGATCAACAGCAGGCCGACGGCCAATGGACGCGGGCCAAGGGGCACGACACTTTCTGTCCGGTGGGGCCGTGGATCGCCACGGATGTCGACCCCGCCGACCTGCAACTGCGCACCGAGGTCAACGGTGTGGTCAAACAGGACAGCCGCACCTCGCTGATGATCCACGACGTCGGCGCGATCGTGGAATGGATTTCGGCGGTCATGACGCTGCTGCCCGGTGATCTCATCCTCACCGGCACGCCGGCCGGGGTAGGCCCCCTCGATGACGGCGACACCGTCACGGTCACCATCGAGGGCATCGGCACCCTCAGCAATCCCGTAGTCCGCAAAGGAGAGTCGTGACCGTTCGCGTCCGATTCTGCCCATCACCCACCGGCACGCCGCACGTCGGGATGGTGCGCACCGCGCTGTTCAACTGGGCCTACGCCCGGCACACCGGTGGCACGTTCGTCTTCCGCATCGAGGACACCGATGCCCAGCGCGACACCGAGGAGAGTTATCTCGCGTTGCTCGACGCGTTGCGCTGGCTCGGCCTGGACTGGGACGAGGGGCCCGAGGTCGGCGGACCGTACGAGCCCTACCGGCAGTCGTTGCGCGGCGACACCTACCGCGACGTGGTGGAGCGGCTGCTCGCGGCGGGTGAGGCCTACCACGCCTTTTCGACGCCCGAAGAGGTCGAGGCGCGCCACGTCGCCGCGGGTCGCAACCCGAAATTGGGCTACGACAACTTCGACCGCGACTTGACCGACGCGCAGCGTGCGGCGTACCTGGCCGAGGGCCGTCAGCCGGTGGTGCGGCTGCGGATGCCCGACGAGGACCTCAGCTGGAACGACCTGGTGCGCGGTACGACGACGTTCGCGGCGGGCAGCGTGCCCGACTACGCGCTGACCCGGGCGAACGGAGATCCGTTGTACACCTTGGTCAACCCGTGCGACGACGCGTTGATGAAGATCACCCACGTGCTGCGCGGCGAGGATCTGCTGCCGTCGACCCCGCGTCAGCTGGCGCTGTATCAAGCGCTGATCCGCATCGGAGTGGCCGAGCGCGTTCCCCAATTCGCCCATCTTCCAACGGTGTTGGGGGAGGGGACCAAGAAGCTGTCGAAGCGTGACCCCCAGTCGAATCTGTTCGCGCACCGCGACCGTGGCTTCATCCCCGAGGGACTGCTCAATTACCTTGCGCTGCTTGGCTGGGCGATCGCCGACGATCACGACCTGTTCAGTCTCGACGAGATGGTGGCCGCGTTCGACGTGGTCGACGTCAACTCCAACCCGGCGCGGTTCGACCAGAAGAAGGCCGATGCGCTCAACGCCGAGCACATTCGGATGCTCGAAGCGGACGACTTCGCCGGCCGGCTGCGCGACTTCTTCGCGACCCACGGCCACGACGTCAAACTCGACGACGCGGATTTCGCGACCGCCGCCGATCTGGTGCAGACCCGCATCGTCGTGCTCGGCGACGCATGGGAGCTGTTGAAGTTCCTCAACGACGACGAGTACGCCCTCGATCCCAAAGCCGCGGCGAAGGAGCTGGGTCCCGACGGCATCGCGGTGCTCACGGCCGCCGTCGGCGCCCTGGACGGTGTGACGGACTGGACCACGGCGAACATCGAGGAGGCCCTGAAGGCCGAGCTCATCGACAAGCTGGAACTCAAACCCCGCAAGGCCTTCGGCCCGATCCGGGTCGCCGCCACTGGGACGACGATCAGCCCGCCGCTGTTCGAATCGCTCGAGCTGCTGGGCCGTGAGCGCAGCCTGGCGCGGTTGCAGACCGCCCGCGACGCCGTGTGATTCAGCGGTCTGAATCTTTGGTAGTCTGCCTGTCGGCCCACAACGGCTGACAGAGCGCGACTGGACGCTAGCGATAGCCCACAGAATGCGGTCTGACCAGCGGTTTTAGGCAGCCAATGGGGTATGGTGTAATTGGCAACACAGCTGATTCTGGTTCAGCCATTCTAGGTTCGAGTCCTGGTACCCCAGCTAGTGAGCGACCCGGCGTGAGATATGCTGGCAGCTCAAATCAGTTCTGGCCCCGTCGTCTAGCGGCCTAGGACGCCGCCCTCTCACGGCGGTAGCGTGGGTTCGAATCCCATCGGGGCTACAAATTACTACCCGGTCGCTCGCGCGGCCGGCGCGGTCGATCCGCCCACCGGCATCGGCGCCATGCCAAGCTTGCGGTGATCCCACGAGCGTGCGCGGCGCGCCACGATGCGCACGCAGACGCGCTTGTTCATCATCTGCTCGACGAAGGGCTTCATGTCGTCGGTGTAGGGGCCGGTGTAGCGCTCCCACACGCTGACCCCGACTCGGTGCGAAACCTCGGGATCGTCGATGATCTCCGCGACGCCCTCAAAGGACACCCCGCGCAGCGTGTCATAGGTGTCGCCGTCCTCGATCAAAAACGTCACTCGCGGATCGCGGGTCAGGTTGACGGCCTTCTGCGACTTGGCTTTGGTCTCTATCCAGATTTCGCCGTCGACGACGGCGTACCACATTGCGGTCAAATGCGGCTGGCCGTCACGTCCAATGGTGGCCATTGTTCCGGTGCGGCTCTTGACGACGAAATCGGCTATCTCGTCCTCGGACATGACGATGCTCGCGCGCTGATTGGTTCCCATGGCGTGATTCTGACAGCCGGTGACATTGACTCTGCGCCCAGGGAGCGTCAAAGCCGCCGGGTGAGCTCTGCGGCCGCGGAAAGCAAGTCGGCGGCCCAGCGCGCACCCGGACGCCGTCCCATCCGGTCGATGGGCCCGGACACCGAGATGGCCGCGACGACGACGCCGCGCCCGTCCCGCACCGGCGCCGATACGCTGGCGACTCCCGGCTCCCGCTCGGCCACGCTTTGCGCCCAACCGCGCCGGCGCACTTCGGCCAGGACGCGGTCGGTGAATTTCGCGTTGGGCAGTACGGCATCTCGGGTGGCACTGTCGCCGTAGGCCAACAGCACTTTGGCGCCCGAGCCCGCCGTCATCGGCAAGCGCGCTCCGACCGGGACCGTATCGCGAAGGCCCGCAGCCGGTTCCAGAGCCGCCACGCATACCCGTGAAGTGCCCTCGCGGCGGTACAGCTGCACGCTCTCGCCGGTGGTCTCGCGCAACGCGGGCAGCACCGCCGCGCTGGCGGCCAGCAGCGGATCGTTGACCTGCGCCGCCAGTTCCGTCACCGCCGGGCCCAGCCGCCAACGGCCTTCGTCGTCGCGTGCCAGCAGGCGGTGCACTTCCAAAGCGGCCGCCAGGCGGTAGGTGGTGGCCCTGGGCAAGCCGGTTCGCTCGCAGAGTTCGGCCAACCCGCATGGGGATTCCGCGGCGGTGTGCAGGATGCCAACGGCTTTGTCGAGGACGCCGATGCCGCTATGCTGTCTCATAGAGAGATACTAGCGTCTCGCATACTGAGATCAAGTGAGGGATTGGATTATGGCGCGCACGATGGCCGAGAAAGTTTGGGACGACCACGTGGTGGTCTCGGGGGAGGGCTCGGGTCCCGACTTGATCTACATCGACCTGCATTTGGTGCACGAGGTCACCAGCCCGCAGGCGTTCGACGGTCTGCGCCTGGCCGGCCGGCCGGTGCACCGCCCCGATCTGACGATCGCCACCGAAGACCACAATGTGCCCACCATCGACATCGACAAGCCGATCGCCGATCCGGTGTCGCGTACGCAGGTCGAGACCTTGCGGCGCAATTGCGCCGAATTCGGCGTCCGGCTCTATCCGATGGGCGACATCGAACAGGGCATCGTGCATGTCGTCGGGCCGCAGTTGGGCTTGACTCAACCGGGAATGACGGTTGTCTGTGGGGATAGCCACACTTCCACCCATGGCGCCTTCGGCGCGTTGGCGATGGGCATCGGCACCTCGGAGGTCGAACATGTGCTCGCCACCCAGACCTTGCCGTTGCGGCCATTCAAGACATTGGCGGTCAACGTCGATGGCCAATTGCCCACCGGCGTGTCGGCCAAGGACATCATTCTGGCATTGATCGCCAAGATCGGCACCGGCGGCGGGCAGGGTCATGTCATCGAATACCGGGGCAGCGCCATCGAATCGCTGTCCATGGAAGGCCGGATGACGGTCTGCAACATGAGCATCGAAGCCGGCGCCCGGGCCGGAATGGTGGCGCCCGACGAGACCACCTTCGAATTCATGCGTGGCCGTGCGCATGCGCCGACCGGCGCGCAATGGGATGCGGCGGTCGACTATTGGCGACAGCTGCGCACCGACGACGGCGCCGTCTTCGACACCGAGGTCTATCTCGACGCGGCGTCGTTGAGCCCGTTCGTCACCTGGGGGACGAACCCCGGCCAGGGTGTGCCGCTGGCCGCGAATGTTCCGGATCCCGAACTGATGACCGACGACGGCGAGCGGCAGGCCGCCGAGAAAGCGTTGGCATACATGGACCTTCGCCCCGGGATGCCGATGCGTGAGATCGCGGTCGACACGGTTTTCGTGGGCTCGTGCACCAACGGTCGCATCGAGGATCTGCGCGTGGTGGCCGATATCCTGCGTGGCCGCACGGTGGCCGAGGGGGTGCGGATGCTGGTCGTTCCGGGCTCGATGCGGGTGCGCGCGCAGGCCGAAGAGGAAGGACTCGGTGAGATTTTCACCGCGGCCGGAGCCGAATGGCGGCAGGCGGGTTGCTCGATGTGCCTGGGCATGAACCCCGATCAGCTCGCGCCAGGGGAGCGCTGTGCCGCGACGTCCAACCGCAACTTCGAAGGGCGGCAGGGCAAAGGCGGCCGCACGCATTTGGTGAGTCCGGCCGTCGCCGCCGCCACCGCCATTCGCGGCACCCTGTCCGCGCCGGCCGACTTGAATTGATTTGACTGACTAGAGAAATAGGGGACAAACGTGGAAGCATTTCAGACGCATACGGGTATCGGTGTGCCGCTGCGGCGCTCCAATGTCGATACCGACCAGATCATTCCGGCGGTCTTTTTGAAGCGGGTCACCCGCACCGGTTTCGAGGACGGCCTGTTTGCGACTTGGCGGACGGATCCGTCATTCGTGCTGAATCTCAGCCCCTTTGACCGGGGTTCAGTCTTGGTCGCAGGGCCCGATTTCGGGACCGGATCGTCGCGTGAGCACGCGGTCTGGGCGCTCATGGACTACGGCTTCCGGGTGGTTATCTCGTCTCGTTTCGGTGACATTTTCCGGGGCAACGCCGGTAAGGCGGGGCTACTGGCGGCCCAAGTCGACCAAGACGGCGTGGAACTTCTTTGGAAGCTCATCGAGCAGAGCCCGGGGCTGGAAATCACTGCCAATCTTCAAGATCGAAATATCGTCGCGGGAACGACGGTGCTGCCGTTCAACATTGACGACTACACCGCATGGCGACTGCTCGAAGGACTTGACGATATAGGCCTTACGCTGCGGAAACTCGATGAGATCGAGCAGTTTGAGGCGGCTCGGCCGGACTGGAAACCGCGTACTTTACCCGTCTCCTAAGGGGCGCATCGGGACCGAATATCGGTTCGGTCGCCAACAAATGCGAGCCCATTTTGGGCCTCTGCTGGACGGAAGCCACCGGCCAAGGGCGGCAATCGGATTGCGAGAATTCCGATCGTTTGTGCCTGAAATTGCGCGTGGCACTTGGAAATCAGCTGGGTAAGGGTTTACCGTGTTCGCTAGTCGGTTCGAAAAAGAGAACCACTAGCTTCGGAGGGTTGGATGAACAAAGCAGAGCTCATAGATGTGCTCACACAGAAATTGGGCTCGGACCGTCGGCAGGCGACCGCCGCCGTCGAGAATGTCGTTGACACCATTGTGCGAGCGGTGCACAAGGGCGACAGCGTCACGATTACCGGGTTCGGTGTGTTCGAGCAGCGTCGCCGCGCGGCGCGTGTAGCCCGCAATCCGCGTACCGGCGAGACCGTGAAGGTTAAGCCGACGTCCGTCCCGGCATTTCGTCCGGGCGCTCAATTCAAAGCGGTTGTAGCTGGCGCACAGCGCCTCCCGGCGGAAGGACCTGCAGTGAAACGTGGTGTTGTGGGCGGAACGGCGGCCAAGAAGGCGGCGGCGAAGAAGGCGCGGCCAAGAAGGTCGTGGCGCGGGCCGCGGTGAAGACGGCCGCCAAGCGGGCTGTGGCCAAGAAGGCCGTGAAGCAGGCCGCAGCGAAGAAGGCGGTCAAGAAGGCTGTGGCCAAGAAGGTCGTGGCGCGGGCCGCGGTGAAGCCGGCTGTCAAGAAGGCTGTCGGCCAAGAAGGCCGTCAAGAAGGCTGCCGCCAAGAAGGCTGTCGCCAAGAAGGTTGTCGCCAAGAAGGCTCCGGTGCGCAAGGCCGCAACCAAGGCCCCGGCCAAGAAGGCGGTCAAGAAGGCTCCCGCCAAGAAGGCCGCGAGCCGCGGTCGTCGGTAGCCGATAGCCAAGTCTCACACGCAGATACCCTTCGGTGGCAGCGATGCCGCCGAAGGGTATCTGTGCGTCAGGCCCGCACGTTGGCGGCCAGCGCGCCGCCGATATGGTCGGCCGCAATGAGCTTGCCGGCCGACAGCGACAACACCCATGCACTGCCCTTGTGGTTGCGGGCTTTGTCGGGCCGTACCCCATCGCGGTCGCACCACCATGCGATCAGGTCCGGAATCACCTTGCCCTGCGAGCAGATCGCCGGTGTGCCGCCCTGTGCGGCGATCCGCAGCATCTCGTGGCGGCCGCGCTTGGGGCTCTTGGCGTAGGCCTCCTCGGTGAGGGCGCGCTCGGTGTGGATTCGCACACCCAGCTCGGCGGCGAGCGGCTCCAGCGTCTGCTGGCAGCGCAGCCGGTCGGCCGCGTATACCTCCGTTGCGCCGAAGGCCAGCAGTTGCGGAACCAGCGCCTCGGCTTGGGCGCGTCCACGTTTGTCCAGCGGTCGCTTGGTGTCGTCGCCGGAATAGCGTGACTTGCTGCCGGCGGTGCCATGCCGGACCACCAGCACGGTCTGGGTGTCCGCCGGTTGTTTAGCGAACCTGCGCAAGACCTTTCGGTCCTGTGCGTAGTCGAGCTTTTTCATCGCGTCGACAACCGGTAGCCAGATCAGTTCGTCGACCTCTTTGCCCGGAATGAATTCACCACCGGCGCTGCGCGCCACCCAGTAATAGACCTTCTTGATGCCCAGATCGATCGGATAACTCACCGCGTCGAGTCGCCTGCCGAGGACACAGCGATGACCCGTCTCCTCGAACACTTCCCGCACCGCAGCCACCGCTGCGGTCTCCCCGGGGTCCACTTTGCCTTTGGGCAACGACCAGTCGTCATAACGGGGACGATGGATCACGGCGACCTCGATGGCGCCCTCTGCCGAGTCCACATCACCGGGCCGCCACAACACCGCACCGGCCGCATAGACGATCCGAGCGCCTGAGCGCCGACGGGCCGACGAGATCTGATTCGACAGAGTAACTCCTGCAGGTCAATTCGGCCGGGGCGCGGTGTTAGGGGCTGGTGTGCTGCTCCATCAAAGATACTTGGTGGTCACGCACGCTGTGACCGTCCTGTGGCGACGCGGTCCACTGCCCGTCGGACCCGAGTTCCCAACACCGGGTGGACGGGTCCAGTGCGGATTCGAACAAGTCGTTTAGGTACGAAGTGAGCTTGTGGTCCTTGACCTGAACCAGCACCTCGACCCGCCGGTCGAGGTTGCGGTGCATCATGTCGGCGCTGCCGATCCAGAACTCGTTGATGCGATCGAAATGGATGATCCGCGAGTGCTCCAGGAATCGCCCCAGGATCGAGCGCACCCTGATGTTCTCCGAGAAACCTTCCGCGCCCGGGCGTAGCGCGCAGATGCCGCGCACCACCACGTCGACTTGCACGCCGGCCTGCGACGCGCGATACAGCGCGTCGATGACCTGTTCGTCGACAAGTGAATTCATCTTGAGCCGTATCCGGCCCCCGCCGCCGTCCCGGTGAGCGGCGATCTCGCGCTCGACGCGTTCGATGATGCCCTTGCGAATGCTGTGCGGCGCCACCAACAGATTGCGGTAGGACACCTTGGGCGAGTAGCCGGTGAGCGAGTTGAACAAGTCGGTCAGGTCGGCACCGATATCGGGCGCGGCCGTGAGCAGACCGATGTCCTCATACAGCCGCGCGGTCTTGCCGTTGTAATTGCCTGTCCCGACGTGGCAGTACCGCCGGATCGTCGGGCCCTCGCGGCGCACCACCAGACAGGTCTTGCAGTGCGTCTTGAGTCCGACGTAGCCGTACACCACGTGCACGCCCGCCTGCTCCAGCGTGCGCGCCCAACGGATGTTGGCCTGTTCATCGAAGCGGGCCTTGATCTCCACCATTGCCACGACTTGCTTTCCGGCCTCGGCGGCGGCGATGAGCGCGCGAACGATCGGCGAATCACCGGATGTGCGGTACAGCGTCTGTTTGATCGCCAGCACGTTGGGATCGGCGGCGGCCTGTTCGATGAACCGCTGCACGCTGGTGGAAAACGACTCGTATGGATGATGAAGCAGCACATCGCCTTCACGCAGCGTCGCGAAGATGCTCCGCGGTGTCTCCCGGTCGACGAAGGCGGGACTGGTGGCGGGAACGAACGTGCGGTCTTTGAGTGCTGGCCGGTCGACGCCGTAGATCTGCCACAGCGACGACAGGTCGAGCAGCCCGGGCACTTCGACGACGTCACCGGGATTCACGTCGAGTTCGCGCAGCAGCAGTTCCAGCATGCCTTCGGTCATGTCGTCGGCGATCTCGAGTCGCACCGGCGAACCGAACCGCCTGCGCGCAAGTTCTCGTTCCAACGCCTGCAGCAGGTCTTCGTCGCGGTCCTCTTCGACCTCGTAGTCGGCGTTGCGGGTGATGCGGAACGCGTGGTGCTCGACGATTTCCATACCGGGGAACAACACCGGCAGGAAGGCGGCGATCAGTTCTTCCATCGGCAGGTACCGGACCACGCCTTCGTTGCCCTCAGTGGCGCCGAGGCTTTCGAGTTCGACGAACCGGTCGACGTTGTCGGGCACCTTGACTCGGGCGAAATGCTGACCCTGGTCGTCCGGCTGCTTTACCGTAACCGCGAGATTCAGACTCAACCCGCTCACGAACGGGAACGGGTGAGCGGGGTCGACGGCCAGCGGGGTCAGCACCGGGAAGACCTGCTCGTTGAAATAGGTCGACAGCTGCTCGCGCTCAGCCTGATCCAAATCGGCCCACGTGACTATATAGATGCCTTCCTCGGCCAGCGCTGGTCGCACCGAATCCAGAAACACCCGGGCATGCCGGGTGGCGATCTGTTGGGTCTGTTCGCCGATGCGGGCCAGCTGCTCACGCGGGGTCAGACCGTCGGCGGAGCGGACCGACAGCCCCATCTCGTCGCGGCGCTTCAGGCCGGCGACCCGGACCATGTAGAACTCGTCGAGGTTGGACGCGAAGATCGCCAGGAACTTGGCGCGCTCCAACAGCGGCAGCGAGTTGTCGGCGGCCAGTGCCAATACCCGCGCGTTGAAATCCAGCCAGCTCAATTCGCGGTTCAAATAACGCTCATCGGGCAGCTGGTCGTGGATCGCGGCGCGAGTCGCAGCCGGTGGCGCCGCGAGCGCGGAGTCCTCCGAATGCCATTCGGATTCGTCGGCGAGCGCCTGAGCTTCGATGTCGGTCACCCTGCGATCATCGCGCATCACCCGCATGTGCGGCCAGATCCCGGCGGACATCCATTCGCAGTTGGTGCGCCGTTCACCACATGGATGCTTTTAATGCTGCGTGATGGCCCGCGCGGTCGCGGCCCCGACTCCGAGTCGCCGGGCGACCGCCAAGTCGGCGGGGGTGTCCACATCGCAGCGCAGCCCGGGCCAGGCACCCGTCAGCTCGATGGCGCCCGAACGGCGGTGCCGCGCGGAAGAATCCGGGCCGAATTGCGGGTCGAGCGTGGTCCCGAACGCGAACAGTGCCGAGGTTCCCGTGCCCAACCGGTCGGCGACGAAGCTGCGTCGGTGATGTCTCGCGGCGGCGATCGCCTCGGACAGCTCCTGTGGTTGCAGTGCCGGCAAATCACCTTGCAGCACAACAACATTGGAGATATTTGAGCCTGATTCGGCTATGGCACGTTCGGCGGCGGCGATGGCGTTGTTCAGCGGGTCGCCGTGGCCTTCGGGCGTCGGGTCGGCCAGCACTTGAGCGCCGAGCTCGCCGGCCGCGGCCGCCGCGGCTTCGTCGGGCGTGATCACGGTGATGGAGCGCACCGATCCGGCGCGGGTTGCCGCGGTCAAGGTGTCCACCAGCATGGCCAGCACCACGTTTTCCCGGGTCCGGGCCGAAAAGACCGGCGCCAGCCTGGTCTTGGCGGCCGTCAACCGCTTGACGGCGATGATCAAGCCGACGTCCGGCTCGTCGGCCCGTGTGCCGCTCATGACGCCATCCTGCCAGCGCGGCTGTTCATCCCAGTTATGAGCGTCGCGCTAGCGTGATCCTCACAGCCGAACGTCATCGAAATCAGGAGGGTAGATGGCCAGCACGGAAGGCACCGTGGCGGTGATGGGCGCCGGTGCCTGGGGCACTGCGCTGGCCAAGGTGTTGGGGGATGCCGGCGGCCCGGAAACAACAATCCGGTTGTGGGCGCGCCGGTCGGAGATCGCGGAGCAGATCAATACCACCCGGTACAACCCGGCGTATCTGCCCGGCGCGTTGCTGCCGCCGAGCGTGCGCGCCACCGCCGACGCCGAAGAGGCGTTGAGCGGCGTGACCACCGTCCTGCTGGCCGTGCCGGCGCAGACGATGCGGGCCAACCTGGAGAACTGGAAAGGCTTCTTCGCGCCCGACGCGACGCTCATCAGTCTGGCTAAGGGCATCGAGCTGGGCACCCTGATGCGGATGAGTCAGGTCATCGTTTCGGTGACGGCCGTCGACCCGTCCCGTATCGCGGTCATTTCGGGGCCGAACCTGGCCAGCGAGATCGCCGAAGGCCAACCGACCGCCACCGTCGTGGCGTGCAGTGACTCCGGTCGCGCGGTCGCCGTGCAGCGGATGCTGAACAGCGGGTACTTCCGCCCGTACACCAATAGTGATGTGGTCGGCACCGAGATCGGTGGGGCGTGCAAAAACGTCATCGCGCTGGCCTGCGGCATGGCGGCCGGTGTCGGCCTCGGCGAAAACACCGCGGCGGCGATCATCACCCGCGGCCTGGCGGAGATCATGCGGTTGGGGATAGCGCTCGGCGCGAAGGGCGCGACGCTGGCCGGCCTGGCCGGGGTGGGTGACCTGGTGGCCACCTGCACCTCGCCGCGGTCGCGCAACCGCTCGTTCGGCGAACGCCTGGGACGCGGCGCGACCCTGGAGTCGGCTTCCGCGGGAGACGGCCACGTCGTCGAAGGGGTGACCTCCTGCGAGTCCGTGCTCGCGCTGGCAGCCAGCTACGACGTCGAGATGCCGCTGACCGACGCCGTGTACCGGGTGTGCCACAAGGGGCTTTCGGTAAACGAAGCGATGGCCCTGCTGTTGGGCCGCAGCACCAAGCCCGAGTAAGCCCGGCCGCCCGCAAAACGCCAGGTCGGCGCCGCCGACCCGACCTCGCAACGCCCCACCCGGTACCCTCTCTAGGTTGTGACCGCCTCCGACCGCGTGCGCGTCGCCGTCGTGTTCGGCGGCCGCAGCAATGAACACGCCATCTCCTGCGTGTCGGCGGGCAGCGTCATGCGCAACCTGGACCCGCAGAAGTTCGAGGTGATCGCGGTCGGGATCACCCCGGAAGGTTCGTGGGTGCTCACCGACGGCGACCCGGATGCGCTGGCGATCACCAACCGGCAGCTTCCCGCGGTGAGCTCGCAATCGGGCACCGAGCTGGCCCTGCCCGCCGACCCGCGGCGAAGCGGCCAGCTGGTGTCGCTGCAGCCCGGAGCCAGCGAGGTGTTGGCGTCCGTCGACGTGGTGTTCCCGGTGCTGCACGGCCCGTACGGCGAGGACGGCACGATCCAGGGACTTCTCGAACTCGCCGGTGTGCCCTACGTCGGCGCCGGGGTGCTGGCCAGCGCCACCGGCATGGACAAGGAATTCACCAAGAAGCTGCTTATCGCCGAGGGACTTCCGGTCGGCGCGCACGCGGTGCTGCGCCCGTTGCAGTCGACATTGGACAGCCGGGAGTGTGAACGCCTGGGTCTGCCGGTGTTCGTCAAACCGGCGCGGGGCGGTTCGTCGATCGGCGTCAGCCGGGTGTCGAGTTGGGACGAGTTGCCTGCCGCGATCGCCGACGCTCGCCGCCATGACCCGAAGGTGATCGTCGAGGCGGCGATCACCGGACGTGAGCTGGAGTGCGGCGTGCTCGAAATGCCCGACGGCACAGTCGAAGCCAGCACGGTGGGCGAGATCCGGGTCGCCGGGGTCAGGGGCCGGGAGGACTCCTTCTACGACTTCGCCACCAAATACCTCGACGACGCAGCCGAATTGGACGTGCCCGCCAAGGTCGACGACGACGTCGCCGACGCGGTGCGCCAGTTGGCGATCCGGGCGTTTCGGGCCATCGATTGCCAGGGCCTGGCTCGGGTGGATTTCTTCCTCACCGACGACGGCCCGGTGATCAACGAGATCAACACCATGCCGGGTTTCACGACGATCTCGATGTACCCACGGATGTGGGCGGCCAGCGGTGTCGACTATCCCACGCTGTTGGCGACGATGGTCCAGACCGCGTTGGCGCGAGGCGTGGGTCTGCGCTAGGAGCGGTCGAGCGCTAGCCGACCGGCCTGGGATCGATCGGCACCGCCGCGATGGTGCGGTCGATCACCTCGGAGAGCTCTTGGATGGGCGTCGGGCCCGACCCCGACGGCAGCGTCAGCGCGATGTACACCGACCGATCCACGGTGTACCAGGATCGGTCCACCTGGAACCACTGCACCTTGTCGACCACCTGGATCGGCGAGCCCACCACGAACTCGGCCGGTCGATCGAGCCCGCAGCGCAGCACCACCGGTTCGCTGTCGGGCCCTGACCGCCACGCGGTCGCGCCCTCGGGTGCCGGTTGCGCCAGCGTCGCGCGTTGATAGTCGCCGAGCCGCTGCGGGAGCGCCTGCTGCAGCGCCCGGCACGCGCCATTGCCGGCCTGCGGCGCGGGGACGCCGGGCAGGGCGACCGGTTGCGCGGGCGCCTGCCGGGTTGCCGCGATGACCAGGATCACGGCGATCGTCACCACCGCGAGCGCGATCGCAGCGACGATCACCACTCGCGACGGACCGCCGGCATCTCCTGGGTCACCTGTCACCTCTCGATTCTCATACACTGACGCGGTGGGAGAGCCCCCGACGCTGCAGCAGCTCGGCGAATTCGCTGTCATCGACCGGCTGGTGCGGGGGCGTCGCCAACCGGGCGAGGTTTTGCTGGGGCCAGGGGACGACGGCGCGGTGGTATCTGCCGGTGACGGTCGGATCGTGGTGTCCACCGACGTGCTCGTGCAGGACCGCCATTTCCGTTTGGACTGGTCGACACCGCATGACGTCGGCCGCAAGGCGATCGCGCAAAACGCGGCGGACATCGAGGCGATGGGTGGGCGGGCCACCGCGTTCGTGGCGGGTTTCGGCGCGCCCGGCGAGACCCCGACGGCGCAGGTGGATGCGCTGGTAGACGGCATGTGGGAGGAGGCCGCGCGCCTCGGCGCCGGCATCGTCGGCGGCGACCTGGTGAGCTGCCCGCAGTGGGTTTTGTCGGTGACGGTGCTCGGCGACCTGAACGGGCGAGCGCCGGTGTTGCGGTCGGGGGCCACGGCCGGCTCGGCTGTTGCGGTCGCCGGCGACTTGGGCCGGTCTGCGGCCGGATATGCCTTGTGGCACAACGAGATCACGGGTTTCGACGACTTGCGGCAGCGCCACCTGGTGCCGCGGCCGCCCTATGGGCAGGGTGTGGTGGCGGCGGGTGCCGGCGCCCAGGCGATGATCGACGTCTCCGACGGGCTGGTCGCCGACGTGGGGCACGTCGCCGACGCGTCCGGGGTGGGCATCGACCTGTCCCGCGCCGGGTTGACCGCCGACCACGACGAGCTGGTAGCGGCCGGGGTCGCGGTGGGCGCCGACCCGTGGTCCTGGGTATTGGGGGGTGGCGAAGACCACGCCCTGGTGGCGTGTTTCGCCGGTGCGGTGCCCGACGGTTGGCGCGTCATCGGGCGGGTGCTCGACGGACCGGCCCGCGTGCTTGTCGACGGCGAACCGTGGCGTGGGTATGCGGGCTGGCAGTCTTTCGAGCAGTAGGGTTGGTCGGTGACCGTGTACGCGATCGCCCAGTTGAGGTTCACCGACCGGGCGGCCTACGACCGCTACCAGGCGAGGTTCATGGAGGTGTTCGGCCGTTACCCGGGCACGCTACTGGCGGCCGACGAATCGCCAGTGGTGGTGGAGGGGCAGTGGGACCGGGAGAAGGTAGTGCTGATGTCCTTTCCTGACGAGACGTCTTTCCGCGGTTGGACGGAATCGCCCGAATATCAGCAGATCTCGCAGGACCGACACGCGGGCGCCGATACGGTCGTGCTGCTGGTGAAGGGGCTGCGATGACCGCGCGCCCACTCAGCGAACTCGTCGAACAGGGCTGGGCGGCCGCGCTGGAGCCGGTGGCGGAGGACGTCGCACAGATGGGCAAGTTCCTGCGCGCCGAGATCGAGGCCGGGCGCCGGTATCTGCCGGCGGGACCTAACGTGTTGCGCGCCTTCACCTTTCCCTTCGACAAGGTGCGGGTGCTCATCGTCGGGCAAGATCCCTATCCGACACCCGGACACGCGGTGGGCCTGAGTTTCTCGGTGGCTCCGGACGTGCGGCCGCTGCCCCGCAGCCTGGAGAACATCTTCAACGAATTCTCCGCCGATCTGGGTCACCCGCCGCCCTCGTGCGGTGACCTGACGCCCTGGGCGGAGCGGGGGGTGATGCTGTTGAACAGGGTGCTCACCGTGCGCCCCAGCAACCCGGCCTCGCATCGCGGCAAGGGTTGGGAAGCCGTCACGGAGTGTGCGATTCGCGCGCTGGTCGCGCGGTCGGAGCCGATGGTCGCGATCCTGTGGGGCCGCGACGCGTCGACGCTCAAGCCGATGCTGGCCGAAGGTGACTGTGTCGCCATCGAATCGCCGCATCCCTCGCCGTTGTCGGCGTCGCGGGGGTTCTTCGGCTCGCGACCGTTCAGCCGCGCCAACGAGATACTGGTGGGGATGGGCGCCGACCCGATTGATTGGCGGTTGCCCTGACCGAGATGACGGCCCTGCGCGCGCACCGACGAGGCGGCCCGGAGGTGCTCGTGGTGGAGCGCGCGCCGGTACCGGTCCCCGCGACCGGTGAAGTGTTGATGGCGGTGCATGCCGCGGCCATCACCTTCGACGAGCTGACGTGGGACGAAACCTGGGCGCGAACGCCGGTGATCCCGTCGCATGAAGTGTCTGGCGTCGTCAGCGAAATAGGCTCTGGCGCAACAGATTTTCGGCTGGGCGACGCGGTGTACGGGCTGATCGACTTCGATCGCGACGGCGCGGCCGCGGAATTCGTCGCGGTCCCGGCCGCCGACCTGGCCGCCAAGCCGTCGACCGTCTCGCACGCCGAGGCGGCCGCATTACCGTTGGCCGGGCTGACCGCACTGCAGGCGTTGGTCGACCATGCCGCGGTGCAACCGGGGGAGTCGGTGTTGGTGCACGGCGGGGCCGGTGGAGTCGGCGCGTTGACGGTGCAGTTGGCTAGCGTTCTCGGCGCGAACGTAACCGCCACCGTCCGCAGTGATGCCGCTGAACTGGTAACGGGTTTCGGCGCCGAGCGGGTGATCGACGTGCGTGCCGAATCCTTCGACGACAGCGGCCCCTATGACGTCATCGTTGACACCGTGGGCGGTGAGACGTTGCAGCGCTCCGCCGCCGTGCTGCGCCCCGGTGGACGGTTGGTCACCCTTTCGGCGCCCCCGCCGCCGGGCGTGCCGGCAACGTTCTTCATCGTCACGCCCAATCGTGACCAACTCGCCGAGTTGACCGCGCTGGTCGATAGCGGCCGGCTGCAGGTGCAGATCGCCGACACGTTTCCGCTGACCGAGGGCCGGCAGGCCTTCGAAAGCGGCCGGCGCCCCAACCGGCGGCCCGGTAAGACCGTGCTGGTCGTCTCATAACGGGCGGCCCTGGGCGCCGACCGTGGGGACTAGGTACGAAAATTGCGGGAAATTCGTACGTAAGCCCCGCAGTCGGCAGCGATCCTGCTAAGCGTCCGGGAAGTTCACGTCTTTGGTGACGGCCTTCCATTCCTCGATCGACGCCGACGTCGCGGCGATCTTGTCGCGCATGGCCTTGAGCACGTCGCGGCCCAGCAATAGCCGCAGCGGGGGGTCGTCGAGTTCGGTCACCATCAGCACCGCCTCGGCCACTTTGCGTGGATCGCCCGGCAGATGGTCGGCGAACTGTTTGATCAGGTCCTTGCGCGCCTTCACATCGGCGTAATCCTCTATGGGAGTGGCCGACTCCTTCATCGATCTCGTCGCCCAATCGGTGCGGAAGGCGCCCGGTTGGATGCCGGTCACCTTGATCCCCAGTGGCCGCACCTCGGTGGCGAGCGCTTCGGTCACCGCCTCCAGCGCGAACTTGGTCGACGAGTAGTAGGCGTTCGGCGGGTTGGCCACCAGGCCTGTCATCGACGACATGTTGATGATGCGGCCGGAGCGGCGCGCACGCATCGCCGGCAACACGGCCTTGATCATGTCGACGGCGCCGAAGTAGTTGACGTCGAACAGCTTTCGGACTTCGGCGTCCTCGCCCTCTTCCACCGCGGACAGGTAGCCGTGGCCCGCGTTGTTGACCAGCACGTCGATCCCGCCGAACGCGTCCTCGGCCGCCGCCACCGCGGCCGCAACTTGGCCGGGGTCCGTCACGTCCAGTGCCACGGCGAGGGCCCGATCCCCGAACTCGTCGGTGAAATCCTGCACCGCGTCGGCCCGCCGCGCGGTTACCGCCACGCTGTGGCCGGCTTCCAGGGCGGCGCGGGCGATTTCGCGGCCAAATCCGGTGGAGCAACCGGTGATCAGCCAGCGTCCCATCTCAGAGAGTCCCTTCCGGCAGGCGGCGCAGATATGCCTTGCGCCGCTCGGCGAGCTCGGTTGCTCGCTCTTGCGGGGTCACCCGCGGCAGGTGGGGCACCTCGGCGTCGAGCCGGTCCAGCTTGACCACCCGCCCACGAGCGCCCAGGTCCGAGCGCGGACCCGCCTCGCCGAACTCCGCCATCCGCAGCGTCAGGATGGCCTCCCGCAAGCCGTCGGAGTCTATCCAGTTCGCCACGCCGGGGTCGACGGCGGAGATCACGTAGGTGTAGGTGCCGTCCTCGTTGGCCACCGACTGCGCCTTGTTGAGGCTGCCGGTGCCATCCACGAGTTCCAGGGTGGTGCCCCAGATGTTGCTCAGTGGCACCGTGAAGTATTCGGCGCCACCGTCGCTGAGATCGACCACGAACGCCTCGTCGGGCGCGAGATCGAAACGGCCCATGACGTAGACCTGGTTGCGCATCGCCCCGACCTTGTCGGCCGACCAGGCCAGGTTGAACTCGTTGGCGGGCATCTTGTACACGCCGTGGCTGAGCTTGCCGGTGAAGTTCGCGAAGTAATCCATCATTGCGGCGGTCGCCTCGGCCTGCTCGTCGAGCGTGCGTGCCGGCGTTACCGGGGGACCGCCGAGTCGTCGCACCTCAATGTAGTTGGGGTCGTCACGGCCCCAGTCCAACAGCACGTCACGGATGTAGAACTCGTGGGCTTGCGGAGTGGTTTGCACGTGATTGGGCCGCCCGTTGGCGGGGTCGGCGTCGACGGTGATGGTGTAGCTACCGTCGGAGCCGACCTGCATGGTGCGGCCGTTGAGCACGTCGACGGTGCCCATGTTGGCATCCCACAGCGTGAAGTAGTTCTCGGTCATGCGGTGTTCGCCGACTCGGCCGTGGATCTCATAGCGTTCGTCGCCGGAGATCGGGATGACCCGGTAGACGCTGTCGGGATTGTCGATGCCCCAACGTGATCCGGGAATCCGGCGCCCTTCCACGGGGTGCGCCAACCGGGTGATGCAGCTGACCTTGGGCCGCAGCTTGTCCTGGTTGGACGACCACACCGCCGCCGAGAACATCACCTCGGCGAACGCGTCGTCGAACCGCTCACGCATCGCGTCGGACGCCTTGGCGCGCACCAGCCAGGTCTCGGCGACGCTCTGATAGGCGGCCTTGACGGTGGGGTGCTCGATCAAATCGAGGGCCGCCAGCTCCTGTTCGTGCTGTGACGATGTCGCGACCGGATCATCAACCATTGCCGGACTCCTTAGTTCGAAAACGCTTGTTGTACAACGTGAATCGCTCATCGACCTGTTCGGGGCGCAGGCCGTAGTCTTCCAGCCGGTACGGCGGGCGCGCCGCCTCTCGGGGACGTTCATCGAGCCAGCGGCGCATCGCCGCCTCGGCCTCGGCGGACAGCGGCAGGCCGACCGCTTCGTAGACGCGGGCCACCTGCCCGATCGGATCGGCCACCGCGTCGTCGAACGTGATATCGGTGACAACGGAGTCGGACCAGCTGTCGCGCACCGCCATTGCCCGATCATTGGTCCAACCCATCCGCTGCAGCCACTGCGCGCCCACCCGGTTCGCGTCGACGGTGTCGGCGTGCATCGCGTGCAGCGTCGCGTTGAGGCTGGCGCCCGACGCGATCGTGGTGCGGGGGTCGCGATGCATGTGGACGATGTGCACCTGCGGAAATTGGGCCCGCAGCAGGTCGAGGTAGCCCAGGTGCGCCGGCGACTTGAGCACCCAGCGCATGGCTCCACGCCCCTCCCCAAATGCGAGTCGTTTCTGCCATTGCAGGAACTGCAGCATGCGGTGCAGGTATTCGTAGGCGGGAGTGAAGTCCTGCTCGTCGAGCCAGGCTCGGTACTGGGGAAGGTGAGCGCCCGACTCGGGGACGTGCGACAGGAAAGCGTCGGCGAGAAAGACGATCTCTTCCTCGGGTTCGCGTGCGTACATCGGGTGGATGGCGAACAGGTCCGGCGCCAGTTCGCGGGATTTCGCCTCGCGCGCCTCGCTGACGGCGATGCGCGGATCGACACCGGTGAATCGGTGGTCGAGCCGCGGCGCGACCTCGACCACCTCCCAGCCGTACGCGCAGACGAACCGCGGGTCGGCGGCCAGCAGGCGCTGCAGCAGCGTCGTTCCGCTGCGCATCATCCCGACGACGACGATCGGCGCGGCGACCTTCTCCTCGAGGATCTCCGGGTGACGCCGGATCCACTCCTGGGCGCGCAACCGCATGCGCAGGCTGTGCACGATGCCCGACCGCAGGATGTGCGCGCCAATCGCGTTGAGACCGGCGTGCGGGTAGCCGGCCAGCAGCACCGACAGCGGGCGCTCGAAGTCGCCCGGACCCCAATCGGTCAGCGACTCCTTGCGTCGGGCGTCGGCCATGACGCCCGCGATGTCGAAAGCGTCCACCGGGTCAGAACTTCAAGTGGTGGCTGACGTCGCCGACCTGGTCGACGAACATGGTGCGGCTGTCGAACCACCAGGCTCCGTCGACGCGGTGGAAGGTGTCCTTGTAATGCCCGGTGATGATCACCTGCAGCGGCAAATCCGGCGTCGCCTGCGTGACGCAGTAGTAGGACGTGCTGCGTGCCGTCCCCGCGGCCTCGTCGATGTACAGCTGCACATTGGTCGTGTTGTGGTGAGTCTTGGGAGTGCCGTCCTCGTAGATGCGGGTGGCCATCTCGTACATCTCCCGCACCCTGGCGGTTCCGGCGAACACCGTCTCGGGTGGACCGTTCTCGACGCCGCAGATGCGGCCGTGCTCAAACAGCCCCGCCAGCGCGTCGAGATCGCCGCCGTCGATGAGCTCGGCATAGGTGTAGATCAGGTTGGTGATCGCTGTCGCGCTGTCGCTCACGTCCGATTCACTCCTGCCCGTCGGCGAGGCGGTTAGCCATACTATTAATCTTGGTGGCCGTGACCTTACCTTGGACGCCGAGCCGGCTTGGCAACCTCACCGGCAAAACAGTCATCGTGACGGGAGCGACGAACGGTGTCGGGCTCGGAACGTCCCGTGCGCTGGCCAAAGCCGGCGCCCACGTGATCCTGGCCGTGCGCAACACCGCCCTTGGTGAGCAACGCGCGGCCGAGATGGGTGGCAAGACGACGGTGCTCAAGCTCGATCTCGCCGACCAGGCTTCGGTGCGCGCGTTCCCCGGTCTGGTCGACGGGCCGATCGACATCCTGGTCAACAACGCCGGCACTCTCACCGATCGCCGCACCGACACCGTCGACGGGTTCGAGATGACGCTGGGCACCAACCTGCTGGGGCCGTTTGCGCTGACCAACCTGTTGCTGCCCCGGGTCCGTTCGCAGATCATCAACGTGGGCTCCGACGCGGAGCGGCATGCCACGCTGCACCTGGACGACCTGCACCTGCGCCACCACAAATGGACGCGGCTGGGCGCCTACGCGCAGTCGAAGCTCACGGTGATGTTGTGGGGGCTCGAGCTGGATCGCAGATTGCGGGCCGCCGGCTCGCCGATCGTCAGCCAGTTGACCCATCCGGGGTGGGTGGCGTCGAACCTGTCGCATCTGTCCGACTCGCCGCTGATGTCGTTGTCGCACAAGGCCGTCAAGATCGTCGCCGACCGGTTGGCCAACGATATCGACGAAGGCGCGGCGCCCACCCTGTACTGCATCAGCGAACCGATCCCCCCGGGCAGCTACGTCGGTGTGAGCGGCCGGCTCGGCCTGCGCGGCGGCCCGGTGCTGATCGGTCGCACGCAGCTTGCCTGCGACTACGACACCGCCGCCCGCCTCGTGGCCTTCGCCGAACAAGAGACCGGCACCAAGCTGGAGGTTCCCGCTCATGGGTGAACTCGACAACACGGTCGCCGTTATCACCGGTGCGGCGCGCGGCCAAGGGCGCAGCCATGCTGTCGCACTCGCCGAGCAGGGCGCCGACATCATCGCCGTGGACATCTGCGCCGACATCGATTCGATTCCCTACGCGCTGGGAAACAAATCCGACCTGGACAAGACGGTGCGACTGGTGGAAGCCGCGGGCCGCAAGGCGGTATCCGTCGTCGCCGATGTCCGGGACCTGGCTGCGTTGGAGGCCGGGGTGCAGGCCGGGATCGACGAGGTCGGCGAGGTCGACATCGTCATCGCCAACGCCGGGGTGGTGGCGATCGGCGATCCCGAGGCCCGCTCCGAACCGGTGTTCAACTCGATCGTCGACACGAATCTGAAGGGCGTGTGGCACACCATGCTGGCCGCGGTGCCGTCGATCATCCGTAAGGGCCGTGGCGGCTCGGTGGTTCTGATCAGTTCGTCACAGGGGTTGACCGGTAAGGGCGGTGACGGCAGCGCCGCGATGTTCGCCTATGCCGCGTCCAAGCACGGCGTGGTGGGGCTGATGCGGTCGGCGGCGAATGCGTATGCGCCGCATAAGATTCGGGTCAATTCGGTGCATCCGGCCGGTGTCGCGACGCCGATGATTCTCAACGACTTCGTGGTGAACCGCATGCTGGCGAATCCGAACCAGGCCGTCTCACAGATGCTGCTGCCCGATGTGCCGTTGGTCGAGGCGCAAGATGTCACCGAGGCGGTGCTGTGGCTCGTCAGCCCGCGCTCGCGGTATGTGACCGGCATATCGATACCCGTCGACGCCGGCCACATCATCATGTGATTAGCGCGGTGCCACGATGCCGTTGTCGTAGGCGTACACGATGGCGGCGGCGCGGTCGCGCAGGTTGAGCTTTCCGAAGATGCGGCCGATGTGGCTTTTCACCGTGACGCCGGAGATGAAGAGTTCGTCGGCGATCTCGTTGTTGGACAAGCCCTTTCCGATCAGGGTGAGGACGTCGAGTTCGCGCGTGGTCAGCTCGGCGATATCGGTTTTCACCGGGCCCGACGCGGACTTGCGGTACGTGGTGAGCACGCGTGAGGTGACGGCGGGATCCAGATAGCTGTCGCCCCTGGCGACGGCGCGCACCGCGCGAATCAGCTCCTCGGCCGACGAGTCCTTGAGCACGAAACCCGCCGCCCCGGCGCGCAGTGCGCCGGACAGCAACTCGTCCTCGTTGAAGGTGGTGAGCGCCAGCACCGGTGGACCGCCGGCGAGTCGACGGGTCGCTTCGATGCCGTCGACTCGCCGCATTCGCAGGTCCATCACTACGACGTCGGGTTGGTGCCGGGCCACGGCGGCGGGCACCTCGTCGCCGTCGGCGCATTCGGCGACGACAACGAAACCGTCCTTGCGCCGCAGGATTCGGCGCAACCCGGAGCGCACCAGGTCCTGATCGTCGACGAGCAGCACGGCGATCTCGGGTGCGTGGTCGATCATGTTGACGGGCACCAGGATGGGCGCCAGCCGGTGTTGCCCTCCTGCAGCGGGATTTCGGCGCACACTGACCATCCGTCGGGTGTCGGGCCGGCGTCGATGGTCCCGCCTAGCAGCTCAACGCGCTGACGCATGCCGCGCAGACCGCGCCCCTCGGAGGACGGGGTCGCGACCACTGCGGCGGGTAGTCGATTGGTGATGGCGAGCCGCGCCGATTCGGGGGAAATACTCAGCGCTACAGCTGATTTGGCGTCGGGTGCATGTTTGGCGATGTTGGCCAGCGACTCCTGGGTGATGCGATACACCGCCAGCCCCACCGCCGCCGACACCCGCTGGGTGGGCCCGTCGGCGCTAAGCGTGACGGCCAGGCCCGCGCGCTCGAAATTCCCGACCAGGACGGCGATGTCGTCGATGCCCGGTTCGGGTGCGATCTGCCCGGCTTTTTTGGGTCCGCTGTCGAGCAATCCGACAGTGCGGCGGATGTCGGCCATCGCCTGTCGGCCCAGCTGCTCGGCCTGCTCGAGCGCCTCGACCGCATCGTCGACATCTCGATCCTGTTGGAGCGCGCGCCGCGCGCCGGTCACGTGCAGCAGCGTGACCGACAGCGAATGGGCGATGACGTCGTGCACCTCGCGGGCGATGCGCCGGCGTTCGTCGGCCGCGGCATGTTCGGCCAACGTTTCCTGCACCTGAATCTGCTCGGCCACCAACAACCGCTGCGTGCGCATCAGATAACCGATCAAACAGGCACCGGCGACGAAGCCCAAATACAGCACCACCGAGTCAAGCCGGTGCAGCGCGGACGCGGTGATGAGCAGCGCGGCCGACGACACCGCGGCCAGGAAGCCGACGAAAGGATTGGTCAGCGTCCCGACGGCGCCGACCATCAGCACCAGCAATGCCGGGGCGAAATCGGCGTGAACCGGCGTAGAGGTGGCGAACAGCATGATCGCGGCGGCGGACGACCACGTGAGCCACAACACTGCGGCGCCGAGCTTGACTTCGAAGACTAAGAACAGCACCGGTGGCACCAGCAGGACAGCGAACGCAGCCAGCACCATTGGCAGGTCGGAGTGTGGCCGCTGCAGCGCCGCCACCAACCCACCCAGGAGGACGAGGACATCCGTGACGACCAGCGACGTCCGCGTGATCCCCACGGGAATCAGCTCGTCCTGCCCACCCAACCACTCCCGCACAAACTTCCGCGCGGCACTCAACATCTCCCAATCGTAAAAGAGGAGCGCACCGGGGGACATCATGCTCGGGTTGGAATGAGTCTGCACGGGCCTCCGCCCCTGGTAGGAGGCAAAGACCGAACTTCAGCACGACGCGCACGGGCGGTCGGCGTTCGTAGCGTTTCCGTCATGACATGGACACTGCTGCACGACCGCATGGCCTTCATGGCCGAGGTGATTCACGCCGCCGAAACCGACCCCGAGGCGGCACTTGACCTGGCCGAGAGGGCATCTGAGGTGTCTCGACTGTTCGGCGACGAGGAGGGACTGCTGCTCTCGCTGCGGCAGCGCTGGATGACGATGCTGGTCGCCAAGCTGGATCAGGCGGCCCACGAGGAAATTCCGGCCGATCGGGCCAGGGCGGACCTGGTGGCCGCGCAGCCCGGGCTGCACGCGCTGGTGCAGATCGCGACCCGGCGTTCGCTGCGGGTGCGGTCGCTGTCGCGCGGCGAGCACCAGGCGATGGAATTCTTCGGATCGACCGGCAGCCGGCTGACCGTTGCGTGAACGCGCCGCGCTGCTGATCATCGGTTTATGGCTGCTGGCGGCGGCCGTCGGCAATCTCGCGGTGCCGCAGCTGGAGCGGGTTGTCGACTCGCATGCCCGGTCCTTCATGCCCGAAGAAGCGCCGAGCGCGATCGCCGCATCGGCGGTGGCCCGCCTGTTCGACGAGACACCCAGTAACAACTTCGTTTACGTTGTGCTGGAACGTAATCAGCCGCTGACGGCGCGCGACCGGCAATACTACGATGCGTTGACCGCGAGCCTGGGCTCCGATGCGAAGCATGTCTACGCGGTTACGGATCTGTGGTCACAACCCGCGACGGCGGCCGGCGCCCAGAGCGACGACGGCAAGGCCGTCAGTGTGATGGTCCGGCTCGCCGGGATGCTGGGCACGTCGGCTGCGCGGGATTCGGTTGACTTCGTGCGCAAGACGGTGGCTCGGCTGTCACCGCCGGCGGGCCTGCAGGTTCGCGTCACGGGTCCCGGCTCCACGATCGTCGACGAATTCGCTGCGATCGATCGCCAGATGCTCGGGATCACCGCCGCCACCGTGGGTCTCATCCTGCTGTTGCTGCTGGTGGTGTACCGGTCGCCGGTCGCCTCCGCAATCCCGTTGACATCGGTCGGCCTGGGGCTGGCCGTGGCCCGGCCACTTGTTGCGGTGCTGGGGATGTCGGGCCTTGTTGAGGTGTCGTTGTTTTCGGTGGCGCTGATGGCGGCCATGACGCTGGGGGCGGGCACCGACTACGCGATCTTTCTCCTCGGCCGCTACCACGAAGGGCGGCGCCGAGAAGTCGCGCCCGCACGGGCGCTGACCGACGCCTACCGTTCCGTCGCGCCGGTGGTGATCGGCTCGGCGCTGACCATCGCGGCCGCGTTAGCTGCTCTGGGATTTGCCGAGGTGGGTATGTTCCGTAGTACCGGAATACCCTGCGCCATAGCGATTCTCGTCACCATGGCTGCGGCGCTGACGTTGACACCCGCGCTGATGAGTGTCGCCGTGCGCCGGGGATTCCTCGAACCGCGACCGTCGACGACGGCGCGCCGCTGGCGCCGAGTCGGAGCGGTGGTGGCACGTTGGCCTGGGCCGATCTTGATCACCGCGGGCACGCTGACGTCGCTGGCCGCGCTGCCGCTGGCGGGCATGCGGGTCGGGTGGAACGAGCCCGCGGCCACGCCGTCGAGCGCCGACTCCAGTCGTGGCTACGCGGACGCCGACCGGCACTTCGCGGCCAATTCGCTGCTGCCCGAGGTCGTCACCGTCGAGGCCGACCGTGACCTGCGGACTCCGGCCGGGCTGATCGCCGTCGAGCGAATCACCCGCCAGATCATGGCCATACCAGGCGTGCGGACCGTGCAGTCCGCCAGCCGCCCCGACGGCAGGGTGCCCGACCAGGCGACGCTGAGCTATCAGGCCGGCCTGATCGGCCGTCAATTCGGGGAAGCGATCGATGCGCTGACGCAGCGGCTGGGCCGCATTTCCGAGCTGGACGATGCACTGGCACGCACGCAGTCGGCGGTGGACGGCCTTGGCGGCGGGCTGCGGGGCGGCGCTACGGGCCTTCGTGACATGTCCGCGGCCGCACAGGATATGCGCACCGGACTGGACGGTGTGCAACGCACCGTGACGACGGTGTCGGGTTACCTCGACCCGCTGCGGGACTTCGTCGGCCGAACCCCGGATTGCGCAGCAAACCCGTTGTGCTCCAAGGTCGACCGTGTTCTTCAGCCCGTTGACAATCTGGCGCAGACCACGACGTCGCTCGGCGATGGCGCTGCGAAGCTCACCAGCGGTTCGACCACGGCCGCGCGGGCGATGGCCGGGCTGCCGCAGGCCGTGACGCGAATGAACGACGCACTGGCGCAAGCGCGTTCGGCCACCCAGGATCTGCTGGGGCTGAGTCAGACCATCGGACCGCAGATGCGACAGTTGACCGACTACCTCGCCGAGATCGACACGCAGTTTCGGGGCAGCGCCGCGTCCGGTTTCTACCTGCCCGAGCGGGCGTTGAGTGATCCGCGCTACAACGCCGTGCTGCGCCACCTGGTTTCGGCCAATGGTCGCGCCACCTATCTGCTGGTCTACGGCGACGGGGACGAGTGGGGCGGCGACGGCGCCCGCCGTGCGGAGCAGGTGCGCACCGCGATCAAGGAAGCCACCAAGGAAGGTACCCTGCGCCCGACGAGTGTCGGCCTGGCCGGTGTCGGACCGGCGACCGCCGACCTGCAAGGGTTCGTCGCCCGCGACACCACCTTGTTGGTGGGCGCGGCGGTGGTGCTGATCTTCGTGATCGTCACCGCGATGCTGCGCAGTCCGGTCGCCGGGCTGGTGGTCGTGGGGACCGTCGTCGTCTCCTACGCGTCGGCGCTCGGCATGAGTGTGCTGGTGTGGCAAGACCTGCTTGGTCGCGATCTGCACTGGGCGGTGGCGCCCATCGCGTTCATCGCGCTGATCGCCGTCGGCGCCGACTACAACCTGCTGCTGGCGCTGAGGATCAAGCAGGAGGCAGCCGGCGCGGGTCTCAGAACGGGCATCATCCGAGCCTTCGGCGGCACCGGCGGTGTAGTGACGATCGCCGGCATCGTCTTCGGGATCACCATGCTGGCGCTGCTGGGCAGCAGCGTGCTGAGCATCGCGCAGATCGGCAGCACCATCGCGGTCGGACTGTTGCTGGACACCCTCGTCGTGCGGGCGCTGATCACGCCGTCCGTCGTCGCGTTACTGGGTCGGTGGTTCTGGTGGCCACGCGGTATGGCCGGGGGGGCTAGCCGCGGGTGACCTTGCCGGCCTTGATGCAGGAGGCGCAGACGTTCAGCCGCTTCTTGTTACCGCCGGGACCGGTCACGACGTGCACGGTCTGGACGTTGGGCTTCCACCGGCGGCTGGTGCGGCGGTGGGAGTGCGACACCGACTTTCCGAAGCCGGGGCCTTTCCCGCAGATATCGCACACAGCGGCCATTGTTCAAGCTCCTCAAGGGTTCGGGGGCGCCGGCCACTCGCATATCGGGAGCCGGGATAGCCCAGAATACCGACTGTCCTGCGCAACCACCAAAACGGTGTGCAGTTGTCCCGTGTCAGAAGGGTGGTGGGTCGTGGTCGGGTGGGGCGGGTCCGGGTTGGGCGGCGAGTCGGGCTTCGCGGTTGGCTCGTCGTTCGGTGGCCACGCGGTATTGGCGGGCTTTGGTGCGGGTGCGGTGGCGTTTGGGCATCCTGGCGGCGCGGTTGGTGCAGTAGTCCTGGGGGGGTGGGTCGGTTTGGGGGGTGGGGATGCCGCCGACGGCGTAGCAGAGGCTGGGGAACAGCAGGGCGCTGCCGGGGGTGGTGACGTGGGTGTTGCCGCCCGGGTTGGTCAGGATCAGGGTGCCGTCGGCGAGTTGTTGTTCGCGCCAGCTCCAGAAGGTTTTTAAAAGGTGGTGGCACCAACTGGCTAAAGGACACTTCAATCGATTGGTGTTTGCCCGCGAGGTCTGCCCCGGGCGTTCCTCTATTTCGACTGGAGGGACTCGGCGAGCAGCTTCTGCACCATGTCGGGTTGGTCGACCATGATCAGGTGATTCGCATCGTCGACCAGCTCGATCCGCGCCTCGGGCAATTGCTGGCGGAAGCGAGCCGCCGTCTTTGGCCCGTTATGTGCGGACTCATCCCTGCCGATGATCGCCAGAAGCGGAATCCGGGCCGCAGCGACACGTTGCAGATCGCAATCGCTGCGCATCGGCCACAGCTTCGGTTGAGGGTTGCTGAGCGCTACCTTGAAACCGGTAGCGCCACAGATGAATTGCGCAATCGTGGGCCCCCACGGCTCCTGGCGAAGCATCACGCGGTTCTTCGGCAACACCATGGTGTCCAGCAACGACTGGACGCGCCGTTCTGTGGGCGAAACAGCCATGGAGACGGCACGAAGCAGAAAACTCGGACTCATCCCGCCCACGATCCCTACCGGGCACACAAACGCCACACGGTCCACCCGCTCCGGAAATGCCATCGTGTAGTGGGTCGCTATCCAGGCACCGCGCGACATGGCAACTATCGCGGGCCGCTCGATATCAACCGCGCGTAACGTCTCGTCGAGCCACGCCACGAGATCCGCGCTATTGGCGGTCGGCTTTGTTGGGATGCTCTTACCCGCATCGCCAATGATGTCGATCATCGTGACGCTGTGCGTCGCTGCGAGGATGGGCAGGAGCGGTACCCACGATGTCGAGCTAATTGCCGCTCCATGAAGCGCTACCAGCGGAGGTTTTGACGGATCGCCCGCGTGAAGCAGGTGCGTGCGTCCGAACGACGTCTCAATGTCCGATTCCGTCACCGGGATCGTGCTGGCCGCAAGCGCTGCGTCGTAGAGCTGACAGTATGCGGCGTGTGCGTCATCCGACCGAAATGCCGAGACTCTGGGCACAGCCGCCTCCTCGATTCGCCCTACGCGATCAATAACCTAGTCCGCCGTGCAATGTTTTGCGCAGATCGTGACAGCGACTGGCTAGATAACACTTTGATGTCTCGGCTCGACCCTGCGACCAGGGGGTAGGTAACGCGGCGGAACTAAGAACGCGCCTTAAGTCATATCTCATCAACGTATGATTCGGCGCATGTCGACGACCGCTGATGCGCCGCCCGACGACGCCGACCGGGCCACTTCGTCCAGCGCTCGAATTCCGCTACGCGAACGTAAGCGTGACTGGTTCTTCATCATTATGTTCGCACTATTCGCGTCAACGTCGTTTCTGACGGACCCGGTGACCCTGTTGGGTCGTCCGGACCCAAACTCGCGATGGTTCATGTCACGCTTCGTCTACCACTCTGGGACCGACTCACTGATTCTGGTAGACCCACGCTTTGTCCAGGTCACCGTCGGTACATCGGCTGTGCTCGGACTCTTCTACCTGGTGTTGATCTATGCGTTTGCGCGAGGGCGGGAGTGGATTCGGCTACCAGCCGCCTTTTACGCAGGAATGGTCGTCATGGGCACGGGCGTGTACCTGGCCGTCGGATTCTTGGGCGACGCCCCGCTGTTTCACCTGGCGTGCGGGCCGGATTCGACCTATGACTACAAGTTCGTCAGCGCCGCCAAGTCTCTCGCCTACAACCTGCCCTACCCTTTCGTGGCTCTGCTCTTAGTGGCGCGAATGTCGCGAGCGCATCCATTCGCGCGGCGGCCGCATTAGGTGGCCGCGTCGCATAATCGTTCGAGCCGCACGGGTCTCCGGGGCCATTCGTCGAGAAGGTTTGCACGGGCGGTTGGTAGCGAAACGCGAAAGTGTGTTCTAGCCGAGATTCCTCTCCGCATGTGCGGGTGTGACGCTACCCGGCCTGCGGGCAGCAGAGACCACGACTCCCAACCCCACGATCCTCCTCAGCTACACCAACCCGTTCCTCCCGTGCAGGCCGAGGAGCCCGCCGGCGCCGCCGGTGCCGGGGTTGCCCACCGGCGTCCCAGGCCCGGCGTTGCCGCCGTCACCTCCGTTGCCGATGATCAGCCCACCATTGCCGCCGTTACCGCCGTTACTCCCGGTAGATGTCCCGCTGGCCCCGCCGGCGCCGCCGTCACCGCCGTTGCCGATTTGCCCGGCGTTACCGCCCTTCCCGCCGTCACCGCCGGTGATGGCGCCGGCGCCGCCGGTGCCGCCGGCGCCACCGTCGCCGGAGAGCATGCCGGCGGTGCCGCCGGTGCCACCATTCCCGCCGAAGCTGCCGGCGAGCACACCGGCGCCGCCGGTTCCGCCGGCGCCGCCGGCGCCGGAGAGCATGCCGGCGTTGCCGCCGGTCCCGCCGTCACCGCCGATCCCGGCGCCGCTTGCACCGGCGGTGCCGCCGGCGCCGCCCGCGGCGAACAGCCCGCCGGCCCCGCCAGCCCCGCCGTCCCCGCCGAACCCGCCGCCGAACCCGCCGGCACCGCCGGTGCCGCCGGCGCCGAACAGGAGCCCGCCGGCCCCGCCGGTCCCGCCGATCCCGCCGATCCCGGCGCCGCTTGCACCGGCGGTGCCGCCGGTGCCGCCGGCGGCGAACAGCCCGCCGGCCCCGCCAGTGCCGCCGGCCCCGCCGATGCCGCTGCCGGACCCGCCGGCCCCGCCGGTGCCGCCGGCGGCGAACAGCCCGCCGGCCCCTCCGGTGCCGCCGTGCCCGCCGACGCCGCCGCCGGACCCGCCGACCCCGCCGGCCCCGCCGGTACCGAACAGCCCGGCGGCCCCGCCGTTACCGCCATTTTGGCCGAGCCCGCCGGACCCACCGGCGCCGCCGTTGCCAATCAAGATCCCGCCGGGCGCGCCGTTTGCCCCGGTTCCAGGGGCGCCGTTGGCGCCGTTGCCGATCAACGCGCGGCCCAATAGCGCCTGGGTGGGCGCATTGACCACACCGAGCACGTCCTGCTCCACGGCCTGCAACGGCGCGCCATTGGCCGCCTCCGCAGCCGCATACGTGGCCCCGGCTCCGTTCAACGCCCGCACGAACTGGGCATGAAACGCCGCGGCCTGAGCACTCAACGCCTGAAAGGCCTGTCCATGCCCGGCGAACAGCGAAGCCACCGCCGCCGACACCTCATCCGCGCCGGCGGCCAGCACCCCGGTAGTCGGGGCCGCCGCCGCCGCATTCGCGGCGATCACCGCCGAGCCGACGTTGGACAGATCCGTTGCCGCCGAAGCCAGGAACTCGGGGGCCGCCACCAGATACGACATCGCTATCCCACTCCCGCCATGCCGTCGATACATCGGCGAATCGGACGAACACGAAAAGTGCCCCGAGCGTACGCCCATTCCGACCCGATAGCTCCCAGCCAAACGTTGACCATCGCGTTAGGACCAGATGGCACTTCGTGTTCGTACTAGCGGAATGCCGAAGTGAGTACTAACGACGTTGCAGCTTGCAGTAGCACTTGATGTTGGCGGCATGGGTTTTGCCGCCGTGGGCGTAGGGGACGGTGTGGTCGAGTTCGCAGCACCAGGCGGGGACATCGCAGCCGGGGAAGCGGCAGGTCAGGTCGCGGGCGCGGACGAAGTCAGCCAGGGCTTTGGAGGGGGTGTAGCCGGGTTCGGGTGGCGTGTAGCCGGGGTGGACCAGCGGGACGAGTTTGGCGGAGGCGGCGAGCTCGGTGAGCAGTTCGGGGGGGATCAGACCGTCGGCGCTGATCTCGGCCGCCGGTGCCTCACTGGTGCCGTTGAGGGTGTCCTGGGAGGCGATGACGTGGATGGTCACCGGCGAGGCGGGCTTTTTACCGGCGGCGCAGTTGGGGCGCCGGCAGCGGCAGCCCAGGCGGTCGGCGCCGGCGGCCAGCGCCCCGAGCGCGTCGGCGCGGCGCTCTGCTTGGGTGCGTGGGTCGTGCTCACACACCGTGGCGGCCAAGGCATTCAAGCGTTGGTCTAGGGCGTGGGCGTCGGTGGAGAAGAGGCTGCCGCCGGTCTCGCAGATCCCCTCCTGGGCCGGTGAGATCCAGATCTCGCGTCCCGCGTGGCGTTCCTTGCGGCGGCGCACCGCGTCGGCGTCGACGCGGGCCACGATGGCATCGACTTTGGCGGCCAGTCGCCCGCGGGTCAGCGAGGGCCAGCGGCCCACGTTGAGCGCGATCCGCTGATCGACTCTGGCGAGCACGTCGGCGTCGACGATCAGGTCGGTGCGCGAGGCGATCGTGGAAAACGCGTGATAGCTGATGTCCCCGGCGGCGAACACCCGGGCGACTTGGGGGAGTCGCTCGTGCATGTCGCGGGCGTATCCGACCCGCTCGAGGGCCAGGGGTTGCGAGATCCGCAACCCCGCGGCCACCTCGGCGGCCACGGCCTCCATGATGTCGACCGCCCAGGCCTCGGTGTCTGCGGACTGCGCGAGCCGATGCACGAAACAACCGGCCGATCGCGCCCAGCTGCGCGGCCACCGCCTGGTTCTCGATGCGCACCGCGGTGGTGATCTCGTCCATGCAGTCGCCCGAACCCCACCGCCCGAACCCCACCGCACTCCGGATACTCCGAACATGTGTTCGAGTATGCCACCGACCTACGACAAGTTATTTGACAAAATTTCTGACAGCCTCGCCCCGCTGACGCAGAGCCGTGTCGCCCCGGCTGATTAGGCTCAGTCGCCGGGCTACGCTGGCGCCCACCGGGGGTCTGGCGCGAGGAGGTGGGTCACAGTGAGCACGTCGGATCGTCTGCTGGACGCCTCGGCCCTGCGCGACTGGGCGCACACCGCCGTCAGCGACCTGATCACTCACATCGACGAGATCAACCGCCTCAACGTCTTCCCGGTCGCCGATTCCGACACGGGCGCCAACATGCTGTTCACCATGCGTTCGGCGCTGGCCGAGGCTAATGGGGGAGCCAGCGCGGCCGCTGGGTGCGCCGCCCGCGCCGCCGCTGCACTGTCCGCCGGTGCGCTCAACGGCGCCCGCGGCAACTCCGGCGTGATCCTGTCCCAGATCCTGCGGGGTATCGCAGACGTCACCGCGGCTGCGGCGGCCGACGCCGGGGGAGAGCTGCGCGACATCAATGCCTACCTGCTCGGCTCGGCTTTGCGCCGGGGGGTTGCTCTGGTCATCACGTCGATGGGCGACGAGGTACCGGGCACCATCGTCTCGGTGTTGCGCGCCGCCGCGGATGCCGTCGGGCAGTGCGCACGGGATGGGCTGGGCGCCGCGGTCGCCGCCGCCGGCGACGCCGCCGTCGTGGCGCTGGAGAAAACGCCCGAGCAGCTGGACGTTCTCGCTGACGCCGGCGCGGTGGATGCCGGCGGTCGGGGCCTGCTGGTCCTGCTGGACGCGCTGCGCTCGACCGTCACCGGGGAGGCGCCCGTCCGCACGGTGTACGAGCTGTCGCCGCGCGCCGGGGCGGCCGAACCCAACGGTGCGGCCGCCGAACGCCGGGCACCGCAGTTCGAGGTGATGTACCTGCTCGACGGGTGCGACGCCCAAGCGGCAGACACCCTGCGGGAGCGGCTCGGCGAATTGGGCGAATCGGTGGCCATCGCTGCGGCACCACAGGAAAGCCGCGGCTATTCGGTGCACGTGCACACCGACGACGCGGGTGCCGCCGTCGAAGCTGGACTGGCAGCCGGGCGGCTGAGCCGAATCGTGATCTCCGCCTTGACCTCAGGCGCCGCTGGACTGCCGGCGGGCGGCTGGACGCGGGAACGGGCGGTGCTGGCCGTCGTCGACGGCGCCGGTGCCGCCGAGTTGTTCGCTGGGGAGGGCGCCTGCGTGCTGCAGCCCGATACCACCGATATCACCGCGCACCAGCTGGTGCGGGCGGTGGTGGATACCGGCGCCGCGCAGGTCATGGTGCTGCCCAACGGGTACGTGCCCGCCGAGGAACTGGTGGCCGGCTGCACCGCCGCGATCGGCTGGGGTATCGACGTGGTACCGATACCGACCGGCTCGATGGTGCAGGGGCTGGCCGCGCTGGCCGTGCACGAGCCGGGCCGGCAGGCCGTCGACGACGGCTACACCATGGCGCGCGCCGCCGGCGCCGCCCGGTGCGGGTCGGTGCGCATCGCGACCGAGAGTGCTTTGACCTGGGCCGGTCGGTGCCAGCCCGGCGACGGTCTGGGCATCGCGGGCGACGAGGTGCTGATCGTGGCCGCCGACGCGCCCGCGGCGACGATCGGCCTGCTCGATCTGCTGCTGGCCTCCGGCGGCGACCTGGTGACGGTGCTGATCGGTGGCGGTCTCGATGAAGCTGACGCCACCGCGGTCGGCGACATCCTGGAAGCCCACGTGCATGACCACCATCCGGGAACCGAGCTGATGATCTACTGCACCGGCCATCGTGGTGACGCGCTGCTGATCGGGGTCGAGTAGCCATGGCGACACTCACCGATCGGCTGGACCACGTCTTGGGCGCCACCGCCGCCGACGGGCTCGCCGAGGTTTTCGGCATGCGGACGGTCGACGACCTGCTGCGCCACTATCCCCGCACCTACACCACCGGCACGACAGTGATCGGCGCCGAAGATGAGCAGCCGGAGACGGGGCAGCACATCACCATCGTCGACACCATCACGTCGGCGGCGACCATCCCGACGAGAAGGGACCCGAAGAAGAAGATCTTCCGCATCACCATCGGCTCCGGGCGCGGAGCGGTGACCGCCACCTTCTTCAACGCCCGCTACATCAGCAAGGACCTCACCAAGGGCACCCGGGTGATGCTGTCCGGGGAGGTCGGCTTCTACAAGAAAGCCATGCAGCTGACACACCCGGCATTTCTCATCCTCGATGGAAAAGCCCGCGGCTCCAGCAGCCTGAAAAACATCGCCAAGGCCTCGGAATCCTCCAGGGGCGGCGAGCTGGCGATCGAGGACTTCGAGTACAGCTTCTTCCCGATCTATCCGGCCAGCGCCAAACTGCAGAGCTGGGACATCTTCAGTTGCGTGCGCCAGGCGCTCGATATGCTCGATCCGGTGGAGGACCCCCTGCCGGCGGAACTGCTTGCCGCGCATGACTTTATCTCCGAAGACCAGGCGTTGCGCGCCATCCATCTCTCCGAGGACGAGACACTAAGGCGGCGCGCCCGCGAGCGGTTGACGTTCGACGAAGCGGTCGGATTGCAGTGGGCGCTGCTGGCGCGCCGGCACGGCGAGCTGTCCGAATCGGGGCCCCCGGCGGCACCCGGACCAGACGGCCTGGCGTCGGAGTTGTTGCGGCGCTTGCCGTTCGAACTGACCGCGGGCCAGCGTGAGGTACTCGACGTACTCAGCGACGGCCTCGCGTCGACCCGGCCCTTGAACCGGTTGCTGCAGGGCGAGGTTGGGTCGGGTAAGACGATCATCGCGGTGCTCGCGATGCTGCAGATGGTCGACTCGGGCTACCAATGCGCGCTGCTGGCACCCACGGAAGTGCTTGCCGCACAACATGTTCGATCGATCGCCAACGTACTGGGCCCGCTCGCCATGGGCGGGCAGTTGGGCGGCGCCGACAATGCCGCTCGAGTGGCGCTGCTCAGCGGTTCGATGACGCCAGGGCAGAAGAAGCAACTGCGGGCCGAGATCGCCGCGGGCCAGGTTGACATCGTCATCGGCACCCACGCCCTGTTGCAGGACGCGGTCGAATTCCACAATCTGGGCATGGTCGTGGTCGACGAGCAACACCGCTTCGGCGTGGAGCAGCGAGATCGATTGCGGGCCAAGGCCACTGCGGGCATCACTCCGCATCTGCTGGTGATGACGGCCACACCGATACCGCGCACGGTGGCGCTCACGGTGTACGGCGACCTGGAAACCTTGACGCTGCGTGAACTTCCGCGCGGACGCCAGCCGATCACCACGAGGACGATCTTCATCAGGGACAAGCCCGCGTGGTTGGACCGCGCCTGGCAGCGCATCATCGAGGAGGTCGCGGCCGGGCGGCAGGCGTACGTGGTGGCGCCCCGTATCGACGAGATCGACGAACCCGAGAAGGATGGGGCGCGGCCGTCGGAAACGGCCGAAGGCCTCTATGCCCGACTGCGTTCCGGTGAGCTGGCCAACCTGCGGCTGGGGCTCATGCACGGGCGGTTGTCCGCCGACGAGAAGGACGCCGTGATGGCGGGTTTCCGCGCGGGCGAAATCGATGTGCTGGTATGTACCACCGTTATTGAGGTCGGCGTCGACGTGCCTAACGCCACGGTCATGTTGGTGATGGATGCCGAACGGTTCGGCATCAGTCAGCTGCACCAGCTGCGTGGCCGCATCGGCCGCGGCGAGCATCCGAGCCTGTGCCTGCTGGCCAGCTGGGTCGGGCCGGACTCGGCGGGCGGCCGGAGACTGTCGGCGGTCGCCGAGACGATGGACGGGTTCGCGCTGGCCGACCTGGATCTCAAGGAGCGCCGGGAAGGAGATGTGTTGGGCCACAACCAGTCCGGCAGAGCGATCACGCTGCGGCTGCTGTCGCTGGCCGACCATCTGGCGTATATTGAGGCCGCCCGGGACTTCTGCGCCCGTGCCTACGAGGATGCGAGCCCGCACCCCGGATTGGCCGCGATGGCAGCACGATTCACCGACACCGACCGCATCGAATACCTGGACAAATCGTGAATCGCAAAGTGCTGCTGTGGTTGTCGGCGGCCGCGTTGCTCGCGGTGCTGGTCGTTTATCAGACCTGGGGATCGTCTACGGCCAGGCGCGCCGGTGAGGTCGCCGCGCGCGCCGACGTTCCGACCGTCGCGCCCGGTACCGATGTGCTAGCCGGCATCACCGTGATGCCGACGCGCGCGCACCGCTACGACTACCACCGCACGGCATTCGGCGACGCCTGGACCGACGACAACGATGCCCCGCTGGGACACAACGGATGTGACACCCGCGACGACATCCTCAACCGCGACCTCGTCGACAAGACGTACGTGTCGATCAAGAAGTGCCCGGACGCCGTCGCCACCGGCACCTTGCACGACCCGTACACGAACACCACCATCGCGTTTCAGCGCGGCGCCAAGGTCGGCGAAGCGGTACAGATCGACCACATCGTTCCGCTGGCGTACGCCTGGGACATGGGCGCGTCGGGTTGGCCGGACGCGGAGCGGGTGCGCTTCGCCAACGATCCGGCCAACCTGCTCGCCGTGCAGGGCCAGGCGAATCAGGACAAGGGCGATCTGCCGCCCGGACAGTGGATGCCGCCGAACCAGGCGTTCGCCTGCCAATACGCCATGCAGTTCATCACGGTGTTGCGCGGCTACGCGCTACCGGTGGACCAGGGATCGTCGAACGTGCTGCGTCAGGCCGCGGGCACCTGTCCGACGGGGTAAAGGCCTAGGCGCCTTCGTAGGTCGCCGGGTCCGGGCGCAGCCGGGTGCCGTCGTTGAGCGCGTTGATCGCGCCCAGGTGTTCGGCGGCCAATTCGAAATCGAAGACGTCCAGGTTGCCGGCGGTGTGCTCGGCGCTGGACGAACGGAAGACGACCGCGTTACCCAGTTGCAGGTTCCACCGCAGCAGCACTTGCGCGGGCGTCTTGCCGTATTCGCCGGCGACGGAGGTGACCGTCGGGTTGTCCATCAGCCTGCCGAGGGCCAGCGGGGTGTAGGACTGGGTAACGACGTTGTGCTGGGCGTTCGCCTTGCGCATCGCATCCTGATTGAGCAACGGGTGCAGCTCAATCTGGTTGACCGCGGGCGTGACGAAGCTGAGGTCGATGGTCATCTCGAGGTGCTCGTCGGTGAAGTTGGCCACGCCGATCGAACGGGCACGCCCGTCGCCGCGGCATTGGATCAGGCCGCCCCAGGCGTCCACGTACTTGCCGACCGACGGCGCCGGCCAGTGCACCAGGTACAGGTCGACATAGTCCAGGCCGAGTCGTTCCAGGCTGGCGTTGCAGGCCTCCATGGCGGTCTCGAGGCCGTGGTCTGCGGTGGCCAGCTTGGTGGTCACGAATAGCTCCGCGCGGGGAATGCCGGAGGCCGCGATCGCCCGGCCCACCGCGGCTTCGTTGCCGTAGGCCGCTGCGGTGTCGATCAGCCGGCAGCCGATTTCCAGCGCGGCCGACACCGAGCGTTCGGCCTGGTCGTCCGACAAGTCCGCGACGCCGAGGCCCAGCACCGGCATGGTGTTCTCGTCATTGAGGGCTATGGATGGAATGGTGGCGCCCGACTGGCCGGTCACTGCAATTCACCTGCCTGGGAAAAGGTTCAATGGGACTTCCGTGCGATTTTGGAATCACGATAGTACCGAGCTGAACACGCCGGGTGACGCGCCCCCGGGCGGGTGTTGGCCGCATTTTTCGTGGTGCTCGCCCACCCTGCTCAGCACGTACAGTTGTTCGCGGGCGCGCAGGAAGCGGCGTGCGGGGGAGTTTTGAGGAGCAGCGCATGACCAAGAGTCCGCCCGGGGCGCCGGTTCTGACCCGTCGCTTATCGGGCCTACAGGGCCTGGTCAATGCCGTCACCAGCGTCGGCGTCAAGGTCATCCCCTGGGTGCCGCCCGGCGCCGCGCGGGTGCTGTCGGGTGGCCGGTCGGTGATCATCGACGGCAATACGCTCGATCCCACGCTGCAACTGATGCTGTCGGGGCTGCACGCCGTCGGCATTGACGGCCTGGCCATCGACGACGACGTGGCCGTGTCGCGCGCCCAGATGCGCGAAATGGTCGTTTCCATGCCCGGGCCGCAGGTTCACGTCGCCGTCGACGACATCTCGCTACCCGGACCCGCCGGTGAGATCCCGGCGCGCCACTACCGTCCACCCAGCGCTGAAGCCGCTGACCTGCTGGTCTTCTACCACGGCGGGGGCTGGACGCTCGGCGACCTGGACACCTATGACGCGCTGTGCCGACTGACGTGCCGCGATGCCGGCATCCAGGTGCTGTCGATCGACTACCGGCTGGCTCCCGAGCATCCGGCGCCCGCCGCGATCGAGGATGCCTATGCGGCGTTTACCTGGGCGTACCACCACGGCGCCGAGCTCGGCGCGACGCCCGGACGGGTCGCGGTCGGCGGGGACAGCGCCGGCGGCAACCTGGCGGCGGTCGTGTGCCAGTTGGCGCGCGACGCGGGTGGGCCCGCCCCGATCCTGCAGTGGCTGCTCTATCCGCGGACCGACTTCACCGCGCAGACGAGGTCCCTGGGTCTGTTCGCCAGGGGCTTTCTGCTGACCAAACGGGACATGGACTTCTTCGAGTCCCAATACCTGAGGGCCTCGGGCCTCGACAAGACCGATCCCCGGCTGTCGCCGGCGCTGGCCGAGTCGCTGTCCGGGCTGGCGCCGGCACTCATCGCGGTCGGGGGTTTCGACCCGCTGCGCGACGAAGGCGAGAGCTACGCCGCGGCGCTGCGGGCGGCCGGGACCCCGGTCGACCTGCGTGCCATGGGTTCGCTGACACATGGCTTCGCCAATCTGTTTCCGCTCGGGGGCGGCAGTGCCACCGCGACCGCTGAGCTGATTTCGGCTTTGCGGGCTCACCTCAGCCGGGCCTAAGAGGGGCGCCGGTACGCTACGAAGCTGTGGCAGACAAACCCAAACGCCCTCAGCGAATCGACCTGAAGTCCGCCGGCCGCAGTTCTAGCCGACTCGTGCCGATAGCCGCCACGGCGGTGGTCGTGATCTTCGCGGTCGCGCTCGTCTTCTACATCGTGACCTCGAGTCACAAGAAACCGGCACCCGTCGCCGTGGGCGCCGACGACGCGGTGCGGGTGACTTCGGGCAAGCTGATCACCAAGCCCGGCAGCACCGACCCCAAGGTGGTGGTGTCCTTCTACGAGGACTTCCTGTGCCCGGCATGCGGCAACTTCGAGCGGACCTACGGGCCGACGGTGTCCAAACTCATCGACACCGGTGCCATCGCCGCCGACTACTCGATGATGTCCATTCTCGACAGCTCGCAGAACCAGAACTATTCGTCGCGGGCGGGTGCGGCCTCGCTGTGCGTCGCCGACGAGTCCATCGACGCGTACCGCCGTTTCCATACGGCGTTGTACAGCAAGGGCATTCAGCCCGACGAGCGCGGCCCCAACTTCCCCGACAACGCAAAGTTGATCGAACTCGCGCGCGAGGCCGGCGTGGTCGGCAAGGTCCCGGACTGCATCAACAGCGGGAAATACCTCGCCAAGGTCAAGGGGGCGGCCGCGGCCGACAAGATCAACGCGACCCCGACGATCAAGATCAACGGCAACGACTACGAGCCGACGACACCGGACGCACTGATTGCTGCCGTCAAGCAGATCGTGGGTGACGTTCCGGGCATTGATAATCCCGTCGCTCCCGCTGCCTGATGACTCTGACGACAGCGACGCCGTCCCCGATCACATCTGCAGTGCGGGTACCGATGCTCAGCGCATGGTGGGTGCTGATCGCGGGCGTCGCCGGCCTGGTCGCCTCGGCGACTCTGACCGTGGAAAAGATCGAGCTACTGCTCAATCCGCATTACGTGCCGTCCTGCAATATCAACCCCATCGTTTCGTGCGGTTCGGTGATGGTCACGCCGCAGGCATCGGTTCTGGGCTTTCCCAACCCGCTGCTCGGCCTGGTGGGGTTCAGCGTGGTCGTGGTCACCGGAGTGCTGGCAGTGGCGAAAGTATCACTGCCCCAATGGTATTGGATCGGTTTGACCGTCGGTACCTTGATCGGTGCGGGTTTCGTGCACTGGCTGATCTTTCAGAGCCTGTACCGCATCGGGGCGCTGTGCCCGTACTGCATGGTGGTTTGGGCGGTCACCATCCCGCTGCTCGTGGTGTCGGTGTCCATCGTGTTCCGGCCGGTGCTGGACCGCGGGGGCACGCTGGCACGGGTGGCCCACCAATGGCGGTGGTCGATCGTCACGCTGTGGTTCACCGCGGTGTTTCTGATGATCATGGTGAGGTTTTGGGATTATTGGTCGACGCTCTGGTGAGCCAGCGGCGCTAGGAGGCTGCCCGTGATTTCCAAAGTGCTGGTTGCCAATCGCGGTGAGATCGCGGTCCGCGCCTTCCGCGCCGCCTACGAACTCGGCATCGGAACCGTCGCCGTCTACGCCTACGAGGACCGCAACTCGCAGCACCGGCTCAAGGCCGATGAGTCCTATCAGATCGGCGAGGTCGGTCACCCGGTCCGGGCCTACCTGTCCGTGGACGACATCGTCGAGACCGCCAGCCGGGCGGGCGCCGACGCCGTCTACCCCGGCTACGGATTCTTGTCGGAGAACCCGGATCTGGCGGCCGCGTGCGCGGCCGCGGGCATCACGTTCGTCGGGCCGCGTGCCGAAGTGCTTGAGCTGACCGGAAATAAGGCGCGTGCGATCGCCGCCGCCCGCGAAGCCGGGCTGCCGGTGCTGGCGTCGTCGGAGCCGTCGGCGTCGGTCGACGAGCTGGTGGCCAACCTTGAAGGCGCGCAGGGCATGCGGTTTCCGTTGTTCGTCAAGGCCGTTGCCGGGGGCGGGGGCCGCGGCATGCGCCGCGTCAACGACGCCGCCGCGCTGCCCGAAGCGATCGAAGCGGCCAGCCGCGAAGCCGAGTCGGCGTTCGGCGACGCATGCGTCTACCTCGAACAGGCGGTGCTGCGGCCACGGCACATCGAGGTGCAGATCCTGGCCGATGCCAAGGGCAACGTAGTTCACCTCTACGAGCGCGACTGCAGCGTGCAGCGACGCCACCAGAAGGTCATCGAACTGGCACCCGCACCGGCGCTGGTCCCCGAGCTGCGCGACAAGATCTGCGCCGACGCGGTCGCGTTCGCCCGGCACATCGGGTACAGCTGCGCGGGCACCGTCGAATTCCTGCTTGACGAGAACGGCGAGTACGTCTTCATCGAGATGAATCCGCGGATTCAGGTGGAGCACACCGTCACCGAGGAAATCACCGACGTCGACCTGGTCTCCAGCCAGCTCCGTATCGCCTCGGGGCAGACGCTGGATGAGCTGGGTCTGCGGCAAGAGTCGATCAAGCCGCACGGCGCCGCGCTGCAATGCCGGATCACTACCGAGGACCCGGCTAACGGCTTCCGGCCCGACACCGGGCGGATCAGTGCTTACCGCACCCCCGGTGGCGCCGGCATCCGGCTGGACGGTAGCACCAACCTCGGTGCGGAGATCGGTGCGCACTTCGACTCGATGCTGGTCAAGCTGACCTGCCGGGGCCGCGACTTCCCGACCGCGGTGGCCCGGGCGCGTCGCGGCATCGCGGAGTTCCGAATCCGCGGGGTGTCGACGAATATCCCTTTCCTGCAAGCAGTTCTGGACGATCCGGACTTTCAGGCCGGGCGTATCACCACGTCGTTCATCGACGAGCGGCCACAGCTGCTGACCTCGCGTGCCTCGGCCGACCGCGGCACCAAGATCCTCGAGTACCTGGCCGATGTCACCGTCAACAAGCCGCACGGCGCCCGGCCGTCAACGGTGTACCCGCAAGACAAGCTGCCCGAGATCGATCTGGAGGCCGCCCCGCCGGCCGGGTCCAAGCAACGGCTCGTCGAGTTGGGACCGGAGGGTTTCGCCCGCTGGCTTCGCGAGTCAAAGGCGGTGGGCGTCACTGATACCACCTTCCGCGATGCCCATCAGTCGCTGCTGGCCACCCGGGTGCGTACCAGCGGATTGGCCAGGGTGGCACCATATCTCGCGCGCACCGTGCCGCAGCTGCTGTCGGTGGAGTGCTGGGGCGGCGCGACGTACGACGTGGCGCTGCGCTTCCTGAAGGAAGATCCGTGGGAGCGGCTGGCCACGCTACGTGAGGCGATGCCCAACATCTGCCTGCAGATGCTATTGCGGGGCCGCAACACCGTCGGCTACACGCCTTACCCGGAACTGGTCACGTCCGCCTTCATCGAGGAGGCCACCGCCACCGGCATCGACATCTTCCGGATCTTCGACGCGCTCAACAACCTGGATTCGATGCGCCCCGCGATCGACGCCGTACGCGAAACCGGCACTGCGATAGCCGAAGTCGCGATGTGCTACACCGGCGACCTGTCCGACCCGGGTGAGCAGCTCTACACGCTGGACTACTACCTGAAACTGGCCGACCAGATCGTGGACGCCGGCGCCCACGTGCTGGCCATCAAGGACATGGCCGGTCTGCTGCGTCCTCGGGCCGCGACGCGACTGGTCGAAGCGCTGCGCAGTCGCTTCGACCTGCCGGTGCACGTGCACACCCACGACACCCCCGGCGGCCAGTTGGCCAGCTATGTGGCCGCCTGGCAGGCCGGGGCCGACGCCGTCGACGGGGCCGCGGCCCCGATGGCGGGCACCACCAGCCAGCCCGCGCTGAGCTCAATCGTGGCCGCCGCCGCCCACACCGACTACGACACTGGGCTGTCGCTGTCGGCGGTGTGCGAACTCGAGCCGTATTGGGAGGCGATGCGAAAGGTGTACGCGCCCTTCGAATCTGGGCTGCCCGGACCGACGGGGCGGGTCTATCGCCACGAGATTCCCGGTGGCCAGCTGTCCAACCTGCGCCAGCAGGCGATCGCGTTGGGGCTGGGGGATAGATTCGAGGAGGTGGAAGAGGCCTACGCCGGCGCCGACCGGGTGCTGGGCAGGCTGATCAAGGTGACCCCGTCGTCGAAGGTGGTCGGCGATCTGGCGCTGGCGCTGGTCGGTGCGGGGGTGAGCGCGGACGAATTCGCCTCGGATCCGGCGCGATTCGACATCCCGGAATCGGTGCTTGGCTTCCTGCGTGGGGAGCTGGGCGACCCGGCCGGCGGGTGGCCCGAACCGCTGCGCACCGCGGCGCTGGCCGGACGCGCACCGGCAAAGCCCGCCCCGCAACTGACGGCCGAGGACGAGGCCCAGCTATCGTTGGCCGGGCCCAAGCGCCAGGCCACGCTGAACAGGCTGCTATTCCCGGCTCCGGCAAAGGAATTCGAAGAGCATCGGGAAACCTATGGCGACACCTCGCAATTGTCGGCCAACCAGTTCTTCTACGGGCTGCGCCAGGGCGAGGAACACCGCGTGGAACTCGAGCGCGGTGTCGAACTTCTGATCGGGCTGGAGGCCATCTCCGAACCTGACGAGCGCGGCATGCGAACGGTGATGTGCATCATGAACGGCCAGCTGAGGCCGATTCTGGTGCGCGACCGCAGTATCGCCAGTGAGGTGCCGGCCGCGGAGAAGGCCGACCGCGGCAACCCCGGGCACGTCGCCGCGCCGTTCGCCGGTGTCGTCACCGTGGGCGTGTCCGTCGGCGACAAAGTCAGCGCCGGCGAGACCATCGCGACCATCGAGGCAATGAAGATGGAAGCCCCGATCACCGCCCCCAAAGACGGTGCGGTGGAGCGGGTCGCGGTGTCGGACACCGCACAGGTCGAGGGCGGAGACCTGCTGGTGGTGCTCAGCTGACCAGAATCATCGGGGGCGTGGCCGGGGGCAGGCGCATCGCGGTGCCGGCGCGGGGGACCCGACCGACCACCGACCGGGTGCGCGAGTCGCTGTTCAACATCGTGACCGCGCGACGCGACCTGGCCGGCTTGGCGGTGCTGGACCTCTACGCAGGCTCGGGCGCTCTGGGGCTCGAGGCGTTGTCCCGCGGGGCCACCTCGGCGCTGTTCGTCGAGTCCGACCCGCGCAGCGCGGCCGTCATCGCGCGCAACATCGAGTCGCTGGGTTTGGCCGGGGCCACGCTGCGCCGCGGCGCGGTGGCGGCGGTGCTGGCCGCGGGATCGGAATCTCCGGTCGACCTGGTGTTGGCGGACCCGCCGTACGACATCGAGAACGGCGAGATCGAGGCGGTGCTGGCCGCGTTGACCGGCTGGACGCGCGAGGGGACCGTTGCGGTGGTGGAGCGTGCGGCGGTCGGCGAGCCCTTGACCTGGCCGGGCGGCTGGGAGCCGTGGCAGCCGCGCGTATACGGCGACACCCGCTTGGAGATAGCCGAGTTCGGCTGAACTGCCCGTGTACCGTCGTAGCGCATGAGCGGCGCCGTATGCCCGGGATCCTTTGACCCGTTGACGTTGGGCCACGTCGACGTCTTCGAACGCGCCGCGGCGCAGTTCGACGAGGTGGTGGTCGCGATCCTGGTCAACCCCGCCAAGAAGGGCATGTTCGACCTCGACCAACGGATCGCGATGATTGAGGAGTCGACGACGCACCTGCCTAATCTGCGGGTGGAGGCCGGGCAGGGCCTGGTGGTCGACTTCGTCAGAGAACGAGGCATGACCGCCATCGTGAAGGGCCTGCGCACCGATACCGACTTCGAATTCGAGCTGCAGATGGCGCAGATGAACAAGCACATCGCCGGCGTCGACACCTTTTTCGTCGCGACGGCGCCGAGGTATTCGTTCGTGTCGTCGTCGTTGGCCAAAGAGGTGGCGATGCTCGGCGGCGATGTGAGCGAACTGCTGCCCGAGCCGGTGAATCGCCGTTTGCGCGAGAAGCTTTCCCATGACAAGTGATGCGCAAGCGGTTGTCGCCAAGTTCGCCAAAGCAGTCGTCGAAGCGCGCCTCGACGACGCCAGGCTCTTGCTGCACGATGACTTCGTCACCCATGAGGCGGGTGGCCTGCCCTACAGTGGCGAATATCACGGCGCGGAAGGCTTTTTCGAGCTCCTCGGCAAAATGAACGAGGGCTTGGAGCTCACCCTGGGCCACTCGGTGCAGTTTCTGTTGGCGGAGAACACCGCTGCCATGCGATCCCGCGTGACGTTCACCTCGCGAGCGACCGGCAATAGCGTCGAGATGGGTTTGGTCGAAATCTATGCGGTCCGCGACGGATTGATCGTGGAACTCGATGTGTACTACAAGGATCCGGCGGCGGTGACGGCACTCCTGGCGGGCTAGAACACGACCGTCTGGTTGTCGTGCACGATCACTCGGTCCTGGCAGTGCCAGAGCACCGCGCGCGAGAGTACCGCGCGTTCGACGTCGGCCCCGACGCGAATCAAGTCGTCGACGGTGTGCGTGTGATCGACACGGACGACGTCCTGTTCGATGATCGGTCCCTCGTCGAGCACCTGGGTTGCGTAATGGGCGGTGGCGCCGACCAGCTTGACGCCGCGCTCCCGCGCCCGCTTGTAGGGCGAGGCGCCGACGAACGCCGGCAGGAACGAGTGATGGATGTTGATCACGGGGCAGCCGACGCCGTCGAGAAACGTCGGAGTCAGGATCTGCATATAGCGGGCCATCACCACCAAATCGACGTTGCCCCTGAGCAACTGGAGCTGACGCTCCTCGGCCTCGGCGCGGGTGTCGCGGGTGGCGGGGATGTGGATGAACGGCACACCGAACGGCCGAACCCGCTCGGCCAGATCGGCATGGTTGGCGATGACCATCGCGATCGACATCTGAAGTTCGCCACGGCGATTGCGCCACAACAGATCTAGCAAGCAGTGGTCTTCCTTGGAGGCCATGATGGCGACCCGCTTGGGCTTGTCGGCCTCGGTGAAGCGGTAGTCGATGGCGAACTTGCCGGCCAGGGTGCTGGCGAACTCGTCCTTCAGCCCGTCGATGGCGGCGGTCAGCCCGGGCAGGTGAAAGATCGCGCGCTGCAGAAATGTTCCGTCCTCGGGTGCGGTGGAGTGCTGGTCCAGCGAAATGATGTTGGCGCCGGCCTGAGTCAAAAAGGTGCTCACCGCGGCGATCAGCCCCGGGCGGTCGTGGCAACGGAGCAGCAGCCGGCCGATATCGGCAGGCAGCGGCGGACCGGTGGGCGGCTGCGGGTAGTTGTCAGGCTCTGTCGGTGTCTGCGCCATGTCCGAGACAGGATACGCGACTGTCCGTAGCGGTTCAGTGGCAGTGCCCGCCTTGATCTTGCTCGTCGGGGGAGCCGCCCATCATGCGCAGCATGGGCATAGCCCCCCGAGGTGAAAAAGCGGACCACCAGTAACGCCGCGACGACGAGGAAGACGATGTTGAGCCAGGTGGTGTAGTTCCACGAGATCGCGGCTTCCATGACCGTGGCGTTGCGCTGGGTCGGGATGAGATTGGTTGTGCCGAAGATTAATTCGACGAGGTACCCGGCGCCGACCATGGCCACGTAGAAGGTGCCGAGCAGCGTCAGCATCATCTTGGTGCCGTAGTACTTCCGGTAGATGTTCAAGATCGGAATGATCAACAGGTCGGCGAAGATGAACGCGACAACGCCGCCGAAGCTGATGCCTCCGTTCCACAGCACGGCGGCCAGCGGAACATTGCCGATCGAGCAGACAAAGGACACGATCGCCACGAACGGCCCCACGATCGGCCCCCATATCGCCGCCCAGCCCGGATGGCCCGCCAAAAAGAAGTCCTGCCAAAACGTTTGGGGCACCCACGCCGCGATGGCGCCGGCGATCAACAGGCCCACGATGAGGTCGCGCAGGATCGCGGCCCACTCCATGACGAAGACATGCGACACCGAAGTAAAGCCGCGGGGGGAAAACAGCCGCTGCCAAAACGAGCCTTCGCCCTGAATGGACATGTCCATTGCGGCATGGCCTTCCATCGATCCGGCGATTCCCCGCTCGGCCTGCTCGCGGGCGGCGTCGATCAGCCGGGAACGCACGAACAGCCGGAACAGGACGGCCAGAAACACGATCATCAGCGGCCCGCCGATGAATTCCGCGGCGGTGAATTGCCAGCCCATCAGCAGGGCCAGGATGATGCCCAACTCCACCACCAGATTGGTCGAGCCGATCTCGAATGCCATGGCGGCGGTGAAATTGGCGCCCTTGCGAAACAGGGACCGGGCTAGGGCCACGGCGGCGTACGAACACGACGACGACGCCGCACCTAAACCGGCCGCGACCGCCAGGGTGCGTGGTCGGTCGTCGCCCAACAGGGACACGATCGTCGAGCGGCGCACCACCGCCTGCACCACGGCCGACAGGGCGAAACCCAGGATCAGCGCCCACAGGATTTCCCAGGTCATCGATCCGGCCAGCGCCAACGCGTGGCCGGCGGCTGCGACTGCTTTGCTGATCACGTAGTTACCCTACCGGGGTATATGGCAGGCGTGCAAAGCGTCTCACCAGCGGCGCCGGTGCAACCGCGGTTATACGCTGGGACGCATCCAGTTGTCCGCCGGATTAGCGGGGTTACCCGCAGGACTAGGGAAAACGGGTCAAAAAAGGGCCCGACACACCGGCCTCGCCACCCTAGTCACAGCCGAAACAACAGGCACACTGGTAACAACAGGGATTTTGCAGGACGCCAGGAGGGTATGGCCGTGTACCGAGTCTTTGAAGCGCTGGACGAATTGAGCGCCATCGTGGAAGAAGCCCGCGGCGTGCCGATGACGGCGGGCTGTGTGGTGCCCCGCGGTGACGTGCTGGAACTGGTCGACGACATCAAGGACGCGATTCCCGGCGAGCTGGACGACGCCCAAGACGTGCTCGACGCGCGTGACTCGATGCTGCACGACGCCAAGACGCATGCCGAATCCATGGTGTCCTCGGCGACCACCGAGTCGGAGTCGATGCTCAACCACGCGCGAGCCGAGGCCGACCGGATCCTGTCCGACGCGAAATCGCAGGCAGACCGCATGGTGAACGAGGCACGCCAGCACAGCGAGCGGATGGTCGCCGAGGCGCGGGAGGAGTCGATGCGCATCGCGACGGCCGCCAAGCGCGAGTACGAGGCCAGCGTTAGCCGCGCCAAGTCCGAGGCGGACCGGTTGATCGAAAACGGCAACATCTCCTACGAGAAGGCCGTGCAAGAGGGCATCAAGGAACAGCAGCGCTTGGTGTCGGACAACGCGGTGGTGCAGGCCGCCACGCTGGAATCCACCCGGCTGATCGATTCGGCGCACGCTGAGGCTGACCGGCTGCGCGGCGAGTGCGACATCTACGTCGACAACAAGCTCGCCGAGTTCGAGGAGTTCCTCAACGGCACGCTCCGCTCCGTCGGTCGCGGTCGCCACCAGCTCCGCACTGCGGCCGGTACGCACGACTACGCAGTGCGTTAACCCACTCGCCTCCGCGCCGTAGGATTTGTCCTATGGCGCGGCAGCACGGCGACACGGCTCAGCGGCATCGGCGTTCAGGTCCAGGTCGGACGTCGCCGATGGTCGTCGACATCACGCGGCTCGGGCGGCGTCCGGGAGCGATGGTGACTCTGCGTGACACCGTGCCGAGCCCGTCACGCATCGGCGCGGAGCTGATCGCGATCGAACCTGGCGCCCCGTTGGAGCTGGATCTGCGGGTCGAGTCGGTGTCCGAAGGCGTCCTGGTGACCGGGACGGTGGCCGCGCCCACCGTCGGGGAGTGCGCCCGTTGCCTGACCCCGATGCCGGGGCGCGTCGAGGTCGCCCTGACCGAGCTGTTCGCCTACCCGGATAGCACGACGGAGGCCACCACCGAGGAAGGGGAGGTCGGACACGTGGTCGATAACACCATCGACCTCGAGCAGTCCATCATCGACGCCGTCGGGCTCGAACTGCCGTTTTCGCCGGTTTGCCAGCCCGATTGCCCGGGCCTGTGCCTCGAATGCGGTGTGCTGCTGGCCGCGCAGCCCGGTCATCACCATGACCGCATCGACCCGCGCTGGGCAAAACTCGCCGAGATGGTCTCCGACACTCCGACCGACGCCGCGCGGGGTGAACCGTGACCCACTCACGACAAGAGCTACTTGACGCGCTCGGTGTCGAGCTGCCCGATGAACTGCTCGAGCTGGCATTGACCCATCGCAGCTATGCCTACGAGCACGGCGGGCTACCGACCAACGAGCGCCTCGAGTTCCTTGGCGACGCCGTGCTGGGCCTGACCATCACCGACGAGCTCTTTCACCGCCATACCGACCGGTCGGAGGGGGAGCTGGCCAAACTGCGCGCCAGCGTGGTCAATACCCACGCGCTGGCCGATGTCGCGCGGAATCTCTCGCCCGGGGGCCTGGGCGTGCACATGCTGTTGGGGCGCGGCGAGGAGACCAGCGGGGGAGCCGGCAAATCCAGCATCCTGGCCGACGGGATGGAATCGCTGCTGGGCGCGATCTACCTGCACTACGGCATGGAGGTGGCCCGCGAGGTGATCCTGCGGTTGTTCGGCCCGCTGCTCGATGCCGCGGCCACGCTGGGCGCCGGGCTGGACTGGAAGACCAGCCTGCAGGAACTCACTGCGGCGCGCGGCCTGGGCCCGCCGTCGTACGTCGTCACCTCCACCGGCCCGGACCACGACAAGGAATTCACCGCGGTCGTCGTCGTGATGGACACCGAATACGGCACGGGCGTGGGCCGGACCAAAAAAGAGGCCGAGCAGAAGGCCGCCTCAACGGCGTGGAAGGCGCTCGACGTGCTGGACATCGCGGGGAGAACGCCCGCCTAATTAACGGTGATGACCCGCTGCGCCCGGCTTCGCCGCGCTTGCGATCATCAGCGTAATTAACGCGTGATGACCCGCTGCGCCCGGCTTCGCCGCGCTTGCGATCATCAGCGTAATTAACGGTGATGACCCGCTGCGCCCGGCTTCGCCGCGCTTGCGATCATCAGCGTAATTGACGGTGATGACCCGCTGCGCCCGGCTTCGCCGCGCTTGCGATCATCACTAGATGCCCGAACTGCCCGAAGTCGAGGTGGTGCGTCGCGGCTTAGCAGCCCATGTGGTGGGCAAGACGATGACCGCGGTCCGGGTGCACCACCCCCGCGCCGTCCGCCGCCATGAGGCCGGTCCCGCCGACCTGACCGCCCGGCTGCTCGACGCGCGGATCACCGGAACCGATCGCCGCGGCAAATACCTGTGGCTGTTGCTGGACACGGGTGACGCGCTCGTCGTGCACCTCGGCATGAGCGGGCAGATGTTGCTGGGGACGGTCCCACGCACCGATCACGTCCGGATCTCCGCCCTGCTCGACGACGGCACCGTGCTCAGCTTCGCCGATCAGCGGACGTTCGGTGGGTGGCAGCTGGCCGACCTGGTGACCGTGGACGGCGCCGTGGTGCCGATGCCCGTCGCCCACCTGGCGCGCGACCCGCTTGACCCGGCCTTCGACGCCGACGCGGTGGTAAAGGTGTTGCGGCGCAAGCATTCCGAGATCAAGCGCCAGCTACTGGATCAGACGGTGGTGTCGGGGATCGGCAACATCTACGCCGACGAGGCGCTGTGGCGGGCCAAAGTGAATGGCGCGCGGATCGCGGCCACGCTGAGCCGCAAACAGCTGTTCGCCGTGCTGGACGCGGCGGCCGAGGTGATGCGCGAGGCGCTGGCCAAGGGCGGGACGTCGTTCGATTCGCTGTACGTCAACGTCAACGGCGAGTCGGGCTACTTCGACCGGTCGTTGGACGCCTACGGCCGCGAGGCCGAGCCGTGCCGGCGCTGCGGCGCGGTGATGCGCCGGGAGAAGTTCATGAACCGCTCGTCGTACTTCTGCCCCCGGTGCCAGCCAGCGCCCAGGCCGCGGCCGAGAGGTTAGCTCTTACCGTCAGCGCCGTCCTTGCCGGCGATCTTGCCGCCGGTGCCGCCGACGCCGGGGGTGCCTTCGCGGTGTGCCGGGCCCGGCGTTGCCGCCGCCCCCGCCGTTGCCGAAGAGGCCGGAGTTGCCGCCGTTGCCGCCGTCGCCACCGGGCGCGGCGACGCCCTCTCCGCCCGCGCCGCCGGCACCGGCCGAGCCGGAGAAGTCACCACCGTTACCGCCGTCGCCGCCGTTGCCTCCGGCCCCGTTGTGGCCGATGCCACCGCTGCCGCCGACCCCGCCGGTGCCCCCCAAGCTGCCGCCGTCGCCCCCGTCACCACCATTGCCGCCGGCGCCGTTGCCGCCGTCGCCGCCGACGCCGCCTATCCCGCCGGAGCCCAGGACGCCGGTCCTGGAGTTGCCGCCGTCCCCGCCGTTGCCACCGGGCCCGTTGATGCCTGTTCCGCCGGTGCCGCCGGGCCCGCCGTTGCCGGTGACAGAGCCCGGGCTGCCGCCGTGACCGCCGGCGCCGCCTTGCGTCTGGCCGGTGCCGCCTACGCCGCCGCTGCCGCCCGACCCGCCGAGGGTGCCGCCACTGCCGCCGGTACCGCCGGCGCCGCCCACACCGGTGTAACCGGCGCCGCCGGCCCCGCCGGTGCCGCCGAAGCCGAATTGTCCGCCGAACCCCCCGGTGCCGCCGTTGCCCCCGGTGGTGCCGCCGTCACCGCCGGCCCCGCCGGCCCCGGCGATCCCTCCGGGGGTGAAGATCCCGCCGATACCGGCGGAGGCCGAGCCCCCGTTCCCGCCGTTACCTCCGGTGGTGCCGCCGTACCCGCCGGCGCCGCCGAGTCCGCCGTTGCCGGAACCGAACCGTCCGCCGGCCCCGCCGTCACCGCCGTTCCCGCCGGTAGTACCGCCGATGCCGCCGGCCCCGCCCGCGCCGGCGTTCGGGCCACCGACGGGGCCGCCGGGGGAGAACAGACCGGCGGCGCCGCCGGCGCCGCCGTTGCCGCCATTGGTGGTGCCGGTGCCCCCGGCGCCGCCGGCACCCCCGGCGCCGAACAGTCCGCCGTTGCCGCCGTTGCCGCCGGTGCCGCCGGTGGTGCCGCCGGACCCGCCGGCGCCGCCGGCGCCGCCGCTGCCGAACAGCCCGCCGGCCCCGCCGTTGCCGCCGTTCGGATTCGCCGGACGCGCCGGAACCGCCGGCGCCGCCGTTGCCGAGCAAGATGCCCGCCGTCCGCCGCCGTTTTCACCGGTGCCCGGCGCGCCGTTGGCGCCGTTGCCGACCAGCGGGCGGTCCAGCAGCGCCATCGTGGGGGCATTCACCGCGTTCAGCAGGGCCTGCTCGGCGTTGGCCGCTTCGGTCTGCGCGTAGGAGGCCGCGCCGCCGTTCAGCAGCTGCACGAATTGCTCGTGAAAGGCCGCCGCCTTGGCGCTCAGTGCTTGATATGCCTGGGCGTGCCCGCTGAACAGTGACGCGATGGCCGCCGACACCTCGTCGGCGCCCGCCGCCAGCACTCCCGTCGTCGGAACCGCTGCCGCGGCGTTGGCCTCGCTGATGGTCGAGCCGATCTTCGCTACGTCCGTGGCCGCGGCGGCCACCGTCTCCGGCGCCGCGATCAGAAACGACATGACACCTCGATCGTGATTCCCTCAGCCTCGGATTGCCACCCCGGCGTCCCCACCGCCACAGGAGGAGCAAACCCTATCGCGACTCCCCAGCAAGACGCTCCGACTTTTCCCTGATGTTGCGCCGCCCTTCATACCGAACCCAGATGGCGCCCGGTAGAAAAGGACTCATGACGCAACTGTGGGTGCAACGCACCGGAACACGCCGCTATACGGGCCATAGCTCGCGCGGTGCGCAGGTACTCGTCGGCTCCGAAGACGTCGAGGGCGTGTTCACTCCCGGTGAGCTACTCAAGATCGCGCTGGCCGCGTGCAGTGGGATGTCCAGCGACGGGCCGCTGGCCCACCGACTCGGCGACGACTACAAGGCGGTCATCCGGGTGTCCGGGGCCGCCGACCGCGACCAAGAGGTCTATCCGCTGCTGGTCGAGACGCTGGAACTGGACCTGTCGGGATTGTCGGCGGAAGAGCAAGGAGCGGCTGGTGGTCGTGGTGAATCGGGCCATCGACCTGGTCTGCACCGTGGGGCGCACCCTGAAGTCGGGCACCAAAGTCACCTTCGAGGTCAGCTCCGAGACCAAAAATGTCGGATCCTGACGCGCGGCTCACGGCCTGGGTGCACGGCGACGTGCAGGGCGTCGGTTTCCGCTGGTGGACCCGCTCCCGCGCGCTGGAGTTGGGCCTGACCGGTTATGCCGCCAACCAGGCCGACGGCCGGGTGCTGGTGGTGGCCCAGGGGCCGCGCGAGGCCGGCGAGAAACTGCTGGCGCTGCTCGAGGGCGGCGCGGCCTGGCCGTCGAGGCCGGGCCGGGTCGACAAGGTCGTGCACGAATGGTCGCGGCCGGCCGAGCCGTTGACTGGTTTCGTGGAGCGCTAGGGCTGGTAACCAGTGACTGATGTGGCTCCTGTGGCCAGTGCGTCGTTGTGTGAATGACCGGTGAATTTTGGGCGCCCCGACACCACCGCGCGGAACGTGGACCCGCCGATTTGAGCGGTAGTCTGGCTGGCCGTGTACCTCAAGAGTCTGACGCTGAAGGGCTTCAAGTCCTTCGCATCGCCGACGACTCTGCGTTTCGAGCCGGGCATCACCGCCGTCGTCGGGCCCAACGGCTCCGGCAAATCCAACGTGGTCGACGCCCTGGCGTGGGTGATGGGGGAGCAGGGCGCAAAGACCCTGCGCGGCGGCAAGATGGAAGACGTCATCTTCGCCGGCACCTCGTCGCGCGCCCCGCTCGGCCGCGCCGAGGTCACCGTGACCATCGACAATTCGGACAACGCGCTGCCGATCGAGTACTCCGAGGTGTCGATCACGCGGCGGATGTTCCGCGACGGCGCCAGTGAGTACGAAATCAACGGCAGCAGTTGCCGATTGATGGATGTGCAGGAGCTGCTCAGCGACTCCGGCATCGGTCGGGAAATGCACGTCATCGTGGGGCAGGGCAAGCTCGACGAGATCCTGCAGTCGCGTCCCGAAGACCGCCGGGCGTTCATCGAAGAAGCCGCCGGCGTGCTCAAGCACCGCAAGCGCAAAGAGAAGGCGTTGCGCAAGCTCGACGCAATGCAGGCCAACCTGGCCCGGCTCACCGATCTGACCACCGAGCTGCGACGCCAGCTCAAACCTCTGGGCCGTCAGGCCGAGGTGGCTCGCCGCGCCCAGACCATCCAGGCCGACCTGCGTGACGCCAAGCTGCGGCTGGCCGCCGACGACCTGGTCAACCGGCAAACCGAGCGCGACGCGATCCTCGAGGCCGAGACCACGATGCGCCGCGAGCACGACGCCGCCGCCGCCCGGTTGGCGGTCGCCTCCGAAGAGCTGGCGTCGCATGAGGAGGCGCTGATGGCGCTGTCCCAGCGGGCCGAGTCGGTGCAGCAGACCTGGTTCCGGCTGTCCGCGCTGGCCGAACGGGTCGGCGCCACCGTGCGCATCGCCAGCGAGCGCGCCCATCATCTCGATGTCGAGCCGATCGCCCCGAGCGACACCGACCCGGACGCGCTGGAAGCCGAGGCCGAGCAGGTCGCGGCCGCCGAGCAGCAGCTGTTGGCCGACCTGGCCGCTACCCGGAGCCGGCTGGAAACCGCCCGGGCGGAACTGGCCGAGCACGAGCGCGCGGCCGCCGAGGCCGACCGGGCCCACCTGGCGGCGGTGCGGGCCGAAGCAGACCGGCGGGAGGGTCTGGCGCGGCTGACCGGTCAGGTGGAGACCATGCGGGCCCGCGTCGAATCGATCGACGACACCGTGGCGCGGCTGTCCGAGCGCATCGAAGACGCCGCCGCGCGCGCGCAACAGACCCGCGCCGAGTTCGAAACCGTGCAGGGCCGCGTCGGCGCCTTGGATCAGGGTGAGGTCGGCCTCGACGAACACCACGAGCGGACGGTCGCCGCGTTGCGGCTGGCCGACGAGCGCGTCGCCGAACTGCAGTCCGGCGAGCGGAGCGCCGAGCGTCAGGTGGCTTCGCTGCGGGCCCGCATCGACGCGCTTGCGGTGGGGCTCGAGCGCAAGGACGGCGCGGCATGGCTGACCCAAAATCTCAGTGGCACAGGACTTTTAGGGCCGATCGCGAAGTTGGTCAGGGTTCGGTCGGGTTATGAGACGGCGTTGGCCGCGGTGCTCGGGTCGGCAGCCGACGCGCTGGCCGCCGAGAGCCTGGGCGCGGCCCGCAGCGCGATCGCCGCGCTGAAGGAGGCCGACGGCGGCCGCGCGGCGCTGTTGTTGAGCGACTGGCCCGGTGCCGACGAGCCCCGCCCATTCGGGGAACTCCCCGGCGGTGCGCACTGGGCGCTCGACTTGGTCGAGGCGCCCTACCGGCTGCGCGGCGCGATGAACGCCCTGCTGTCGAACGTCGCGGTGGTCGGCGGACTGGCCGAAGCGCTCGATCTGGTTTCGGCGCGTCCGCGCCTGCGCGCCGTCACGATGGACGGCGATCTGGTCGGCGCCGGTTGGGTCAGCGGCGGGTCCGACCGCAAGCTGTCGACGCTGGAAGTCACCTCGGAGATCGACAAGGCCGGCGGCGAACTGGCGGCGGCCGAGACGCAGGTGGCCGAGCTGAGCGCGGCGCTGGCCGGGGCACTGACCGAACAGGCCGCCCGCCAGGACGCGGCCGAGCAGGCGTTGGCCGCGCTCAACGAATCCGACGCCGCGATCTCGACGATGTACGAGCAGCTGGGCCGCCTGGGGCAGGAGGCGCGCGCGGCCGAAGGCGAGTGGAGCCGGCTGCTGCAGCAGCGCGAGGAGCTGGAAGCCGGGCGCGCCTCGACCGTCGACGAGGTCACCGAACTCGAGACGCGGCTGCGCAACGCGCAAGAGACCCAGCGGGTTCACCCGGACTCGCCCAGTTCGACGGCGACCCGCCAGCAGCTCGCCGCCGCCGCCGAAAACGCTCGCGCGGTCGAGGTGGAAGCCCTGCTGGCGGTGCGCACGGCCGAGGAACGCGCCAACGCCGTGCGTGGGCGCGCGGACTCGCTGCGCCGGGCGGCGGCCGCCGAACGCGAGGCGCGGGTGCGGGCCGCCCAGGCGCACGCCGCGCGCCTGCGGGCGGCCGCGGTGGCCGCGGCCGTCGCCGAGTCCGGCCGGCTGCTGGCGTCGCGGTTGAACCGGGTGGTCGAGGCCGCGGCGCGACACCGCGACGCGATGACCGCCGAACGCGAGCAGCGGTCGACCGCCATGACCGCGGTCCGCGACGAGACGCACGCGCTGAGCGCCCGGGTGGCCACGCTCACCGACTCGCTGCACCGCGACGAGATGGCCAACGCCCAGGCGGCGATGCGCATCGAGCAGCTCGAACAGATGGTGCTGGAGCAGTTCGGCATGTCGCCGGACGACCTGATCGCCGAATACGGCCCGGACAATCAGCTGCCGCCCACCGACCTGGAGATGGCCGAATACGAGCAGGCCAAGGAGCGCGGCGAGCAGGTTTTCGCGCCGGCACCGATTCCCTATGACCGGCCCACCCAGGAGCGCCGGGCGAAACGGGCCGAACGCGAGCTGGCCGAGCTGGGCAGGGTCAATCCGCTGGCGCTGGAGGAGTTTGCCGCGCTAGAGGAGCGCTACAACTTCCTGTCCACTCAGCTCGAGGACGTCAAAGCCGCCCGCAAGGACCTGCTCGACGTCGTCGCCGACGTCGATGCCCGGATCCTGCAGGTGTTCAGCGAGGCCTTCGTCGACGTGGAACGCGAATTCCGGGAAGTCTTCACGGTGCTGTTCCCCGGCGGCGAGGGCCGGCTGCGGCTGACCAACCCGGAGGACATGCTCACCACCGGCATCGAGGTGGAGGCGCGCCCGCCCGGCAAGAAGATCACCCGGCTGTCGCTGCTGTCCGGCGGTGAGAAGGCGCTGACGGCGGTGGCGATGCTGGTGGCGATTTTCCGCGCGCGCCCGTCGCCGTTCTACATCATGGACGAGGTGGAGGCCGCGCTGGACGACACCAACCTGCGCCGCCTGCTCGGTCTGTTCGAACTGCTCCGGGCCCGCTCGCAGCTGCTCATCATTACGCACCAGAAACCGACGATGGAAGTTGCCGACGCGCTCTACGGCGTGACCATGCAGGGCGACGGCATCACCGCGGTGATCTCGCAGCGGATGCGCGGTCAGGAAGTGGAGCAACTGGTCTCGAACTAGGGCACGCTGTCCGGCGCGCGTCGGGCCCCTGGAAGAATGTCAGCGTGTCGCAAGGACTTTGGATCGCCATCGCGGTCGTCGCAGCCCTGATCATCATCGCCGCGCTCGTCGTTGGCCTGCTGCGTTACCGTCGGCGCCAGATCAGCCTCTCGCGGCCCGAACCGTCCGCGCTGGACCGCTCCGGCGGCTACAGCGCGTCGTCCGGCATCACCTTCAGCCAGGGCACGACGGCGGTCGGGCTGCCCGGCGTGGGCGACGACGCGACCATCCCGCGCGACGCGCCGAAACGCACCATCGAGGACGTCGCGCTTCCCGAACCGGTTCTCGAGGCTGAGCCCGAACCGATACCCGAGCCCGAGCCCGAGGCTCCCGCCGCCCCGGAAGTCCCTGAAGCCCCGGAAGTCCCTGAAGCCCCGGAAGTCCCTGAAGCCCCGGAAGTCCCTGAAGCCCCGGAAGTCCCTGAAGCCCCGGAAGTCCCTGAAGCCCCGGAAGTCCCTGAAGCCCCGGAAATCGAGGCGATCGAGCCGCCGGAAGGCCGGCTGGAGCGGCTGCGCGGGCGGCTGGCCCGGTCGCAGAACGCGCTGGGGCGCAGCGTGCTGGGCCTGCTCGGCGGCGGCGACCTGGACGAGGACTCCTGGCAGGACGTCGAGGACACGCTGTTGGTGGCGGATCTGGGCCCGGTGGCCACCGATTCGGTGGTGTCGCAGCTGCGCGCCCGGCTGGCCAGCGACAACGTGCGCACCGAGGCCGACGCCCGCGCGGTGTTTCGCGACGTGCTGATCAAAGAGCTGCGCCCCGACATGGACCGCTCGATCCGGGCCCTGCCGCACGCCGACCATCCCTCGGTGCTGCTGGTCGTCGGCGTCAACGGCACCGGCAAAACCACCACCGTCGGCAAGCTGGCGCGGGTGCTGGTGGCTGACGGCCGGCGTGTTGTGCTGGGCGCGGCCGACACCTTCCGGGCCGCCGCGGCCGACCAGCTGCAGACCTGGGCGTCCCGGGTGGGCGCCGAGGTGGTGCGCGGGGCCGAAGGCGCCGACCCCGCATCGGTGGCGTTCGACGCCGTCGACAAGGGCATCGAGAGCGGGGCGGACGTCGTGGTCATCGACACTGCGGGGCGGTTGCACACCAAGGTCGGGCTGATGGACGAACTCGACAAGGTCAAGCGGGTGGTGACCCGGCGCGCGGCCGTCGATGAGGTTTTGCTGGTGCTCGACGCCACGATCGGGCAGAACGGGCTGGCCCAGGCTCGGGTGTTCGCCGACGTCGTCGACATCACCGGCGCGGTGCTCACCAAGCTGGACGGAACGGCCAAGGGCGGCATCGTTTTCCGCGTCCAACAAGAGCTCGGGGTGCCGGTGAAGCTGGTCGGACTCGGGGAAGGCCCCGACGATTTGGCGCCTTTCGAACCCGCCGCCTTCGTCGACGCCCTGCTCGGCTAGTACTCCTTACACGGCGCGTGCGACGTTAATGTCGACGAAACACGCTTGCTCCATTGGCGAAACATCAGTTGCGCATGGTTCTGGATCAGGTCACAGGCACTCGTCTGATGGCCATGTGGGGGCCGACCGGAGGTGATAGCGAGTGAGTTTCCCTGTAATGGGCCAGCCCGATACCGGCGACACCGCCTGGATGCTGGCGAGTTCCGCGCTGGTGTTGTTGATGACACCGGGCCTGGCGTTTTTCTACGGCGGTATGGTGCGCACCAGAAGCGTGCTCAACATGCTCATGATGAGCATCAGCGCGATGGGTGTGGTGACCGTGCTGTGGGTGCTCTACGGCTATTCGATGTCGTTCGGCAACAGTAAGGGCGGCGTCGTCGGCAACCCGGGCGATTACTGGGGCCTGAAGGGCCTCATCGGGGGTAATGCCGTCAAAGCCGATCCGAGCAAGGCCCAGGCGGCCGTGGACATACCGCTGGCCGGCACCATGCCCGCCACCGTTTTCGTGGCCTTCCAGCTGATGTTCGCGATCATCACCGTCGCGTTGATCTCGGGCGCGGTGGCCGACCGGCTCAAGTTCAGCGCCTGGCTGGTGTTCGCCGGGCTGTGGGCGACCTTCGTCTACTTCCCGGTCGCGCACTGGGTGTTCGCGGCCGACGGCTTCGCCTCCGAGCACGGCGGCTGGATCAACAACAAGCTGCATGCGATCGACTTCGCCGGCGGAACAGCGGTCCATATCAACTCCGGCGCGGCGGGTCTGGCGCTGGCGCTGGTGCTGGGCAAGCGGAAGGGCTGGCCCACGACGCTGTTCCGGCCGCACAACCTGCCGTTCGTGATGCTCGGCGCCGGGTTACTGTGGTTCGGCTGGTTCGGGTTCAACGCCGGTTCGGCGACCAGCTCCAACGGTTCCGCGGGCGCGACGTTCATGACCACGACGATCGCCACCGCCACGGCCATGCTGGCCTGGCTGCTCACCGAACGCATCCGGGACGGGCACGCCACGACGCTCGGGGCGGCCTCGGGCATCGTCGCGGGCCTGGTGGCCATCACACCGTCCTGCTCGTCGGTCAACGTGTTGGGTGCCCTGGTCATCGGCTTCGTCGGCGGTGTGGTGTGCGCGCTGGCGGTGGGGCTGAAGTTCAAGTTCGGCTTCGACGACTCGCTCGACGTGGTCGGTGTGCACATGATCGGCGGTTTGACGGGCACGCTGCTCGTCGGGCTGGTCGCCGCCCCGGAGAGCACGGCCATCAACGGCGTGACCGGGGTTTCCAAGGGCCTGTTCTACGGCGGCGGATGGTCACAGCTGGAGCGGCAGGCGGTCGGCGCGTTCAGCGTCCTCTTCTACTCCTTCATCGTTACCCTTATCCTGGCTTTCATCCTGAAGTTCACCATCGGGATCAGGCTGAACGCGGAGGACGAGGCCGGCGGAATCGACGAGGCGGAGCACGCAGAAACCGCCTACGAATTCGCAGTTGTGGGCGCCTCGGCTGTTCCTCACCGCATCGGCGGGGAAAGCGCTAACGGACTGGATGAGCGGGCTGGCGAGAAAGTGGAGGCAGAATAGTCATGAAGTTGGTCACCGCGATCATCAAGCCGTTCACCCTCGACGACGTCAAGACCAGCCTCGAAGAGGCCGGGGTCCTCGGGATGACCGTCAGCGAAATCCAGGGCTACGGGCGGCAGAAGGGCCACACCGAGGTGTACCGGGGTGCGGAGTACTCGGTCGACTTCGTGCCCAAGGTTCGCATTGAGGTCGTCGTCGACGATTCCATTGTCGACAAGGTTGTCGACAGTGTTGTCCGGTCGGCGCGCACCGGCAAGATCGGCGACGGCAAGGTCTGGGTCACCCCGGTAGAGACCATCGTGCGGGTGCGCACCGGCGAACGTGGAACCGATGCGTTATGACGGTAGCCCAACATTGCTGATCCATTGATAGTACGGAGTGGACGGGCCGGGAGGGTATGACACCCGACCGGCCCGACCCCACTGGAGCGGCGCTAAGTGCTTCCTCGACAAGCGATTTGGCCGCCCGTCGCAAAGCGCTGCTGTCAGACGCGAATCGTGAACTGGATGCCGCCGCGCTGCGCGAAGCGCTGCTGGACCTGCACGAGTCGTGGCTGAAGGCCAAGGCGGCCGAGATCGGGATCACCGACGGCAGCGGTTTCGCGATCGTCGGGAACGGCGGGTTGGGCCGTCGCGAGATGCTGCCGTACTCCGATCTGGATCTGCTGCTGTTGCACGACGGCAAGGACCCCGAGATGCTGTCCGACGTCGCCGATCAACTGTGGTATCCGTTGTGGGACGCCAACATTCGGCTGGACCACAGCGTCCGAACGGTGAGCGAGGCGGTCGACATCTCCGGCTCCGATATGACGGCGGCCCTGGGCCTGCTGGAGGCACGCCACATCGCCGGCCAGGAGGCGATGTCCAGCGAGATGATCGACGGCGTGCGCCGCCAGTGGCGCACCGGAATCCGTTCCCGCATAGACGAACTCGTCGAGATGACCCAGGCCCGTTGGCGGCGCTGCGGCCGGATCTTCAACCGCGCCGAGCCCGATCTCAAGTCGGGTCGCGGCGGCCTGCGTGACGTTCAACTGCTGGACGCGCTGGCGATCGCGCAGCTGATCAATCGCCACGGCATCGGGAACCCGGACATGCCCGCGGGTTCCCTGGACAGCGCGCACCGCACATTGCTTGACGTGCGCACCGAACTGCACCGGGTGTCGGGCCGCGGGCGCGATCAACTCCTGGCCCAGTTCGGCGACGAGATCAGCGCGATCCTCGGGGTCGGTGACCGATTCGCGCTGGCGCGCATGCTGTCTGACGCCGCGCGCACGATCAGCTACCACTCGGAAGCCGGGCTTCGGACCGCCGTCAACGCGCTGCCGAAGCGCGGGCTGGCGGCCATGGTTCGCCGCCCGAAGCGCCGGCCGCTTGACGAGGGTGTCGTCGAGTATGGCGGAGAAATCATGCTGGCCCTCGACGTCAAGCCCGAACAGGACCCCGGTCTGGTGCTGCGGGTGGCCGCCGCGTCGGCCGAGACCGGCTTGCCCATCAGCTCGGCCACGCTGAGCCGGCTGGCCGCCACCGTGCCCGACCTGCCGAACCCGTGGCCGAAGGAGTCCCTGGACGACCTGCTGGTCGTCCTGTTGGCCGGTCCCGCCACGGTGAACGTGATCGAAACGCTCGACCGCACCGGGCTGTGGGGCCGGCTGCTGCCGGAATGGGACGCGGTCCGCGACCTGCCGCCGCGTGACGTCTCGCACAAGTGGACGGTGGACCGCCACACTGTCGAGACCGCCGTCAACGCCGCGCCGCTGACCACCCGCGTGGCGCGATCGGACCTGCTGGCGATCGGTGCCCTGTTGCACGACATCGGCAAGGGCCGGGGCGTCGACCACTGCGTGCTCGGGGCCGACCTGGTGATCCCGATCGCCGAGCGGCTCGGGTTGTCTTCGCCGGACGTCGAAACCATCTCCAACATGGTCCGACACCACCTCCTGTTGCCCGTCACGGCTACCCGAAGCGACCTGAACGACCCCCAGGTCATCGAGTCCGTGACCAAAGCACTGGGTGGGGACGTGCAATTGCTCGAATTGCTGCAGGCCTTGGCCGAGGCGGACTCCAAAGCCACGGGTCCGGGGGTGTGGAGCGACTGGAAGGCCTCGCTGGTGGCCGACCTCGCGCGCCGCTGCCGGCTGCTGATGGCGGGGGAGCGGCTGCCGAAGGCGGAACCGACTACGCCGCACTATCTTTCGCTGGCGGCCGACCACGGGGTACACGTGGAGATCAACCCGGCCGAGGGCGAACGCTTCAACGTGGTGATGCTCGCGCCGAACGCGCCGGGGCTGACGTCGAAAGCCGCCGCCGTGCTGGCCTTGAAATCCCTGCGTATCCATTCCGCCACGGTCAACATCCACGAGGGCGTCGCGATCACCGAGTTCGTGGTGTCGCCGACGTTCGGTTCTCCGCCCGAAGCCGGGCTGCTCCGGCAGAATTTCGTCGGCGCCATTAACGGGGTCGACGTCCTCGACTCGCTGGAGAAGCGGGATACCGATGCGTCCGCCTCGGCACAAACCCGGGCCGGGGAGGTGCAGGTCGGTGCGCCGCTGACCCGTTCGACGGCGCCGCCGCGGATCCTGTGGCTCGATGCGGACACGCCGGGCCAGCTCATCGTCGAGGTCCGCGCGATGGACCGACTGGGTCTGCTGGCGCTCTTGGCCAGGGCGCTGGAGAGTGCGGGAGCAGACATCGCCTGGGCGAAGGTCAACACCTTCGGATCGACGGCGGCCGACGTGTTCTGTCTGACGGTGTCTTCCGGCGAAGCCGACGCCCGGGTGGCTATTGAGCAGCAGCTCATGGCCGTGCTGGGCGGGCCCACGGAGGTCGTCGTCGGCGAGCCGGTGGGCGACTAGATCGCTAAGACTGCTCGGAGTTGAATTGGCGCACGGCGTCGATGCGCGCCTTGAGCTGGTCGCGGCTGGCCGCGGCGATCGGCGGGCCGCCGCAACGGCGCCGCAGCTCGTTGTGAATCCAGCCGTGCGGCTTACCGGTGCGGTGGTGGGCCACCGACACCAGGGCGTTGAGTTCGCGGCGCAACTCACGCAGTTGACCATGGGTGGTGATCGGCGCAACGGGCTGCCCGGTCTCTTGGTCGCGCTTGGCCCGCTTTTGCAGCTGCTCGTCCTGGCGGCGGTGCAGCAGGGCGCGCATCTGTTCGGCATCGAGCAGCCCGGGGATGCCGAGGTAGTCGGCCTCCTCCTCGCTGCCGGCCGGGGTGGCCGTGCCGAACGAGGATCCGTCGAAGATGACCTGATCCAGTTCGGCGTCGGCGCCCAGTGAAATAAAGCCGCTGTCGGTCTCGGTTTTCTCGGTTTGCGTTGTGACGGCCGGATCTTCGAGCAGGGGATCGTCCAGGGATTCGCGGTGCGGTTGGCCGAGCACGTGATTGCGCTGCGCCTCCAGCTCGCTGGCCAGCTGCAGCAGGTTGGGCACCGACGGCAGGAAGATGCTCGCGGTTTCACCCGTCCGGCGAGACCGCACGAACCGCCCGACGGCCTGCGCGAAGAACAACGGCGTCGAGGCGCTGGTGGCATAAATCCCGACGGCCAGCCGGGGCACGTCGACGCCTTCGGACACCATGCGCACCGCGACCAGCCAGCGGCTGGTGCTGTCGGCGAATTTGCTTATGCGCGTTGATGATCCGGGATCATCGGACAGCACCAGCGTGGGTGCCTCCGAAGTGATCGTGGTCAGCAGCCTCGCGTAGGCGCGCGCCGCTTTCTGATCGGAGGCGATGATCATGCCGCCGGCGTCGGGCACGTGCGTGCGCAGCTGGCACAGCCGCTGGTCGGCGGCCGCGATCACCGCGGGCATCCATTGACCGTCCGGGTCCAGCGCGGTGCGCCAGGCTCGTGCGGTCTGCTCGGCCGTCAGCGGCTCGCCCAGTCGCGCGGCGTGCTCGTCGCCGGCGCTGTCGCGCCAGCGCGCCTCCCCGGAATAGGCGAGGAACACCACCGGGCGGACCACGCCGTCGGCCAGCGCTTCGGCATAGCCGTAGCTGTGATCGGCATCGGAACGCGCGATCCCGTCGGGACCGGACGTGTAGGTGACGAACGGGATCGGGCTGTCGTCGCTGCGAAACGGTGTGCCCGTCAACGCAAGTCGACGGGTTGCGTCACCGAACGCCTCCCGGATGGCGTCACCCCAGGTCTTGGCGTCGCCGCCGTGGTGGATCTCGTCGAAGACGACCAGGGTTTTGCGCTGCTCGGTGCGCACCCGGTGCAGCGTCGGGTGCGCGGCGACCTGGGCGTAGGTGACCATCACGCCGTGATACTCCGGCGAGGTCTGCGGGTTGGTGTTGGAGAACTTCGGGTCCAGGGCCAAGCCGTAGTCCGCCGCGGCCCGCGCCCACTGCACCTTGAGATGCTCGGTGGGGACCACGACGGTGATCTGCTCGACGGCGCGCTGACTCAGCAGTTCGGCGATCACCCGCAACGCGAACGTCGTTTTTCCCGACCCGGGTGTGGCGACGGCCAAAAAATCGCGCGGCGAGCCGGCCAGGTATTTCACCATTGCGCGGCGCTGCCAGCCACGCAGCGGCCGGACCTGCTCTGTCGACAAGTTTCCCTGAGCTCCCGTGTAGATTGCTCTGCGGCGGTGGCTCAGCCGCGTTGGTTCGCGGGTGTGAAATGTAGCACGGCAACACTTTTCGGCGCCTAATCGGCGCGTGTCGCCCGCACGGCGTGTCTTTAGATGGTGCGAGTCAGACGGTCGGCGAGCAGCCCGGCGAACCGCGCCGGATCGTCGAGCTCGCCGCCTTCGGCGAGCAGGGCGGTGCCGTACAACAGCTCGGCGGTCTCGGCGAGCGCATCGTCTTCTGGTCGATCCTTGTGCGCCTGGCGCAGGCCGGTGATGAGCGGATGACTCGGGTTGAGTTCCAGGATCCGCTTGCCGACCGGAACCTCCTGCCCGGCGGCCTTGTACATGCGCGCCAGCGCCGGTGTCATGGCGAAGGCGTCGGTGATCAGGCAGGCCGGCGATTCGGTCAGGCGCGTGGACAACCGCACCTCCTTGACGTGCTCATCCAAGGTTTCCTGCAACCAGGTCAGCAGGTCGGCGAACTCCTTCTGCTGCTCCTCGCGCTCGGCCTCGCTGCTGTCCCCGTCGGAATCGAGGTCCACCTCGCCCTTGGCGACCGACTGCAACGGTTTGCCGTCGAACTCGGGCACCATTCCCACCCAGACCTCGTCGACCGGGTCGGTGAGCAGTAGCACCTCGTAGCCCTTGGCCTTGAAGGCCTCGAGATGGGGAGAGCGCTCCACCTGTTGGCGCGAATCGCCGGTGGCATAAAAGATTTGCTCCTGTCCCTCTTTCATGCGCTCGACGTATGCGGCGAGGGTGGTGGGTTCGGTCTCGCTGTGCGTCGAGACGAACGAGGAGATTTCCAGCAGCGTGTCCCGGTTGTCGTAATCCGACATCAGGCCCTCTTTGACGACCCGGCCGAACTGGGTCCAGAACGTGCGGTAATCGTCGGGCCGCTCGGTCTGGATGTCCTTGATCGCCGAGAGGACCTTCTTGGTCAGCCGGCGCCGGATCGCGTTGATCTGCCGATCCTGCTGCAGGATTTCCCGGGACACGTTGAGCGACATGTCCTCCGCGTCGACGACGCCCTTGACGAAGCGCAGGTACATCGGCATCAGCTGGTCGCAGTCGTCCATGATGAAGACGCGCTTGACGTAGAGGTGCACCCCGATCTTGGCGTCCTGATTGAACAGGTCGAACGGGGCGCGCGACGGGATGAACAGCAGGGCGCGGTATTCGAAGGTGCCCTCGGCCTTCATCGGGATGATCTCGAGCGGGTCGTCCCAGGCGTGGGCGATGTGCTTGTAGAACTCCTTGTACTCCTCGTCGGAGACCTCGTCTTTCGACTTGGCCCACAACGCCTTCATCGAGTTGATGGTCTGAGTCTCGATGGTGACCTGCTCCTCGCCGCCCTCTTCTTCAGGTGGCGTGCGCCGCTCGACCTCCATTCGGATCGGCCACGCGATGAAGTCGGAGTACCGCTTGACCAGTTCCTTGATCTTGTATTCCGCGGTGTAGTCGTGCAGCTCGTCCTCGACGTCCTCGGGCTTGAGGTGCAGCGTGACCGACGTGCCCTGCGGGGCGTCTTTGACGGTTTGGATGGTGTAGGTGCCCTCGCCGCTGGACTCCCAGCGGGTGGCCGCGCTCTCGCCGGCCTTGCGGGTGAGCAGCGTGACCTTGTCGGCCACCATGAAACTCGAGTAGAAGCCGATCCCGAACTGACCGATCAGTTCCTCGGAGGCTCCCTCGTTCTTGGCCTCCCTCAGTTTCTGCCGCAGCTCAGCCGTGCCCGACTTGGCCAGTGTGCCGATCAGGTCGACGACCTCGTCGCGCGTCATGCCGATCCCGTTGTCGCGGACGGTCAGGGTGCGCGCGGCCTTGTCCACGTCGATCTCGATGTGCAGATCGGAGGTGTCCACCTCATTGGGGTCGAACTCGTCGCCCCGCAGGGCTTCCAGCCGCAGCTTGTCCAGCGCGTCGGAAGCGTTCGAGATCAGCTCCCGTAGAAACGAATCTTTGTTGGAGTAGACAGAATGGACCATCAGATCCAGGAGTTGGCGGGCCTCCGCCTGGAACTCCAGTTGCTCGACTTTCGTGCTCATGCGAAAAGTTATACAGGGTCTTGTAAACGACTACCGCTGCCCAGCCACGAGTCGATGCGCTCGGCGACCGGCCGCCAGCCGGGTTCGAGCATCATGTTGTGCCCCATCGTGAAGAACTCCGGCTTGGTCGCATACGCGCGGGCCGTGGTGCGCACCTGGGCGCGACTGACGAAGCCGTCGTGGGTGGCGCCGAGCACCAGGATCGGGGCGGTTACCTGCTTCGTTACGACGCGGCGGAACATCGGCTCGGTCATCGCCGCGCGGATGCTTTCGGGCCCGGCGCGGTCCCAGCAGGACAGCACGATGGCCTCGGGGGTGTCCTTGCAGAAGAGGTATTCGCGGGCCAGCTTTGCGCTGCTGAGGAAGCGGACCAGGGTGGGGTCGTTGAACGACTTGATGGTCATCTGGGGACGGCGGCTCCAGACGCGCAGCGCCGCCCTGAGCACGCCGCTCGGTGGCAGCGAGCCCACCAGCACCGCGGCCGGGGCGTCGCGGTCTTCGAGGTAGCGCTGGGTCAGGTAGCCGCCCAAGGAGTGCCCGATCAACACGGGGTGGCCGCCCTGAGCGCTTAGGTCGTCGGCGACGGAACGGATGTCGTCGAGGTATTCCTCGATGGAAACGTGCTGCAACGGCTTGTCCGTGGGGCTGGTGCCGTGGCCGCGCAGGCTCAATGCGACCGCGCGGTAGCCGGCATCGGCGAAGAAGTCCAGGAAATGGTCGTCCCAACACCACGCGCCATGCCAGCCGCCGTGCACGAACAGCAGCGGCACCGGATGCGCTGCGCTGCAGGATCCCTTGTCGATCACCTCGAGCATGAGCCAACCTTTGCTGATCGCCGAGCATCACGCCAGAGTGGCGTTCCTCGTCGAGGGTCACGCCAGGGTGACGTTCGCGGCGAACCGTTAGGCTGGCGGGCGTGTTTGAATCGCTGTCCGATCGGCTCACCGGTGCCCTGGCGGGGCTACGCGGCAAGGGCCGCCTGACCGACGCCGATATCGAGGCCACCACCCGTGAAATCCGGCTGGCGCTGCTGGAAGCCGACGTCTCGCTGCCCGTGGTACGGGCGTTCGTGCAACGGATCAAGGAACGCGCCCGCGGCGCCGAGGTGTCCGGTGCGCTCAACCCGGCACAGCAGGTCGTCAAGATCGTCAACGACGAGCTCATCGGCATCCTCGGCGGCGAGACCCGTCAGCTGGCGTTCGCGAAGACTCCGCCCACCGTGATCATGCTCGCCGGCCTGCAGGGCTCCGGTAAGACGACGCTGGCCGGCAAGCTGGCCGCCTGGCTGCGCGGCAAGGGGCACACGCCGCTGCTGGTGGCCTGCGACCTGCAGCGGCCGGCCGCCGTGAACCAGCTGCAAGTCGTCGGCGAGCGCGCCGGCGTGACGGTGTTCGCGCCGCACCCCGGAGCTCCTCCTTCAGGCCCGGACGCCGGGCCACCGGGCGACCCGGTCGCCGTCGCGGCGGCGGGGCTCGAGGAGGCCCGCACCAAGCACTTCGACGTCGTCATCGTCGACACCGCCGGGCGCCTCGGCATCGACGAGGAGCTGATGGCCCAGGCCGCGGCGATCCGCGACGCCATCAGCCCGGACGAGACCATCTTCGTGCTGGACGCCATGATCGGCCAGGACGCCGTCACCACCGCGCAGGCATTCGGCGAGGGCGTCGGCTTCACCGGCGTGGTCCTCACCAAGCTCGACGGCGACGCCCGCGGCGGCGCCGCGCTGTCGGTGCGCGAGGTGACCGGCGTGCCGATCCTGTTCGCCTCCACCGGCGAGAAGCTGGAGGACTTCGACGTCTTCCACCCGGACCGGATGGCCAGCCGGATCCTGGGCATGGGCGACGTGCTGAGCCTGATCGAACAGGCCGAGCAGGTCTTCGACGCCCAGAAGGCCGAGGAAGCCGCCGCCAAGATCGGCACCGGCGAACTGACCCTCGAGGACTTCCTCGAGCAGATGCTCGCCGTGCGCAAGATGGGCCCGATCGGCAACCTGCTGGGCATGCTGCCCGGCGCCGGGCAGATGAAGGACGCGCTGGCCGCCGTCGACGACAAGCAACTCGACCGGCTGCAGGCCATCATCCGGGGGATGACGCCGCAGGAGCGGGCCGATCCCAAGATCATCAACGCGTCACGCCGGCTGCGCATCGCCAACGGCTCGGGCGTGACGGTGTCCGAGGTGAACCAGCTGGTCGACCGCTTCTTCGAGGCCCGCAAGATGATGTCGTCGATGCTCGGGGGCATGGGTATACCCGGCATCGGTCGCAAGTCCGCGACGCGAAAGAGCAAGAACGCCAAGGGCAAAAAGGGCAAGAAGGGCGGGCGCGGTCCGACACCGCCGAAGGTCAAGAGCCCGTTCGGTGCCGGGATGCCGGGCATGCCGGCGGGGTTCCCGGACCTGTCGCAGATGCCCGAGGGCCTCAACGAGCTGCCGCCCGGGCTGGCCGACTTCGATCTGTCCAAGCTGAAGTTCCCGGGCAACCCAGGCAGGAATTAGCCACGCCGTGCGCATGCACGTGCGAGGTGTCGGGCTGCCCGGCGAGACCGCGATCGAGCTATGGATCCTCGACGGCCGCATCAGTCGCGAGCCGGTGGCCGGGGCCGAGACCGTCTTCGGAGCTTCTGGAGGCGGCTGGATCCTGCCCGGGCTGGTCGACGCGCACTGTCACGTCGGGCTCGGCGACCACGGCGAGATCCCGCTCGACGAGGCGATAGCGCAGGCCGAGGCCGAGCGCGAGGTGGGCGCACTGCTGTTGCGCGACTGCGGCTCACCGACCGACACCCGCAGCCTCGACGACCACGACGACCTGCCCCGCATCATCCGCGCCGGAAAACACCTGGCCCGGCCCAAGCGTTATCAGGCCGGCTTCTCCGTGGAGCTGGAAGACGAATCGCAGCTGCCCGTGGCGGTCGCCGAGCAGGCCCGTCGCGGCGACGGCTGGATCAAGCTGGTCGGCGACTGGATCGACCGTTCCGTCGGCGACCTCGCGCCGTTGTGGTCCGACGACGTCCTCAAGGCCGCCATCGAAGCCGCGCACGCCCACGGCGCCCGGGTCACCGCGCACGTCTTCAGCGAGGACGCGCTGCCCGGCCTGATCAACGCCGGCATCGACTGCATCGAGCACGGCACCGGGCTCACCGACGACACCATCGAGCTGATGGTCGAGCACGGAACCGTGCTGGTGCCGACGCTGGTCAACATCGCCGAGAACTTCACGGGCATCGCGACCAAGGCGGCCGAGCGCTACCCGGCCTACGCCGCCCACATGCGCGACCTGCATGCCCGCGCCCTGCCGCGGCTCGCCGCGGCGCGCGAGGCCGGCGTGCCGATCTACGCCGGCAGCGACGCCGGCACCATGGTCGCCCCCGGACGGATCGCCGACGAGGTCGAGGCGCTCAAGCGGATCGGGATGAGCCCGACCGACGCGTTGGGCGCGGCATGCTGGGATGCCCGACGCTGGCTGGGTCGCCCCGCACTGGACCATGGGGCATCGGCTGATCTGGTTTGCTACGCACAGGACCCGCGGCAGGGGCCCGCGGTGCTGAGCCGCCCCGATCTGGTCGTCCTGCGTGGCAAGACGTTTCGGCCTAGGCTCGGTGGATGGCGCTAGCCAGCGGCGCGAGCTTCGCCGGTTACACGGTGGCGCGAAGGCTGGGATCCGGTGTGACGGGTGAGGTCTACCTTGCCCAGGATCCACGCTCGCAACGTTGGGTGGCGCTGAAAGTCCTTTCGCCGCAGCTGTCCTCGGACGACGAATTCCGGCAGCGGTTCGTGACCGAGACCGACCTTGTCGCCAACGTCTACCACCCGCACATCGCGGAGGTGCACGCGCGCGGCGAGTTCGACGGTCAACTGTGGACCGCGATGGATTACGTCGAGGGCAGCAGTGCCGCGCAACTCTTGGCCGAGCGCTTCCCGGCGGTGTCACCGGCCGACGAGGTGCTCGCGATCATCACCGCGGTCGCGTCGGCTCTCGACCACGCCCACCACCGCGGGCTGCTGCATCGCGACGTCAAACCCGCCAACATCCTGCTGACCGGTCCCGCCGCGGGCGAGCAACGAATCTTGTTGGCCGACTTCGGGATAGCCCCTCGCGCCGGCACCGTCGGTTACACGGCGCCCGAGCAGCTGGCCGGCGCCGAGATCGACGGGCGCGCCGACCAGTACGCCCTGGCCGCCACCGCTTTTCACCTGCTGACCGGCGCGCCGCCAGTCGACGACCCGCCCCGGCTCAGTGACCAGCGCCCGGAACTGGCGCGTCTCGACGGGGTGTTCTCCCGGGCGCTCGCCAATAACCCCGCGGACCGCTTCGACAGCTGTGGCGACTTCGCGGATGCGGCCAACGAACAGGCTGGCGTGTCGACCGGCGATCGCAGCCCCGAGGCCGTCCTCGCCCCGCAGACCCCTGCCCACGCCGAAACCACAGCCCCCGATACCCGTCCGCGCCACGCCAAGCCGGACCGGGAGAGCCCGACCGGCCATCCCGCGCCGACCCCGCCCCCGGTGATGCACCCCGAAGGGCTCCCGGCGCCCGCGCCGAAAAAGCGGCGAACGACCGGGCTGTGGCTGTCGGCCGCGGCCATGCTCCTGCTCGTTGCGCTGGTCGCCGTCGGCATCCTGATCAGGCACAAGACCGAACCCAATGACGCTCAGGCCGGACCGGCGGCGCCACGGGCGCCGGCCGCTGCACCCCGCCGAGCAGCACCACGCCCTCGGCGCCCGTTCCACTGGACGGCACCTATCGCCTCGACGTGCAACGCGAGAAGCAGACCTTCAACTACGTCCCCGACCCGCAACCGCCGACCGTCCAAACCTGGTGGGCCTTCCGCTCGTCGTGCACCGCGACGGCATGCACCGCCGCCGCGACCCAACTGGACGACGACGACCACACCCAGGCGATGTCACACGCGGGCGGCCAGCTCGTCCTGCAGTTCGGTGACGGGCAGTGGCAATCCCAGCCGGAGACGAACCAGTTCCCCTGTGTCGCGGGCAACGGGATCGCGCAGACGGAGACCACGTCGCAGGTGCTGTCGCTGCGACCGCGACCGCAGGGCGACTTGGTCGGCGAAGAGGAAGTCACAGTGCAGACCAATGAGTGCGGCCAGCGCGCGGCGGTGATCCGGATCCCCGCGGTGGCCACGCGCAGCGGCGACGTGCCGCCGGCCGTCAACGTGCCCGACCCGGCCACGATCACGTCGTCGGGCCCGGGTACTGATTCCAGAAAAGATTGCGAGCGATCGCTATCTATGTTACGTTCGCTGCAATCAACCTTGGAGGAAACAGTGACGTACGACGTGATCATTCGCGACGGGTTGTGGTTCGACGGCACGGGCAGTGCTCCGCACACCCGCACCCTGGGCATCCGCGGCGGCGTGGTCGAAACCGTCAGCGCCGGGCCGCTGGACGAGACCGGCTGCCCCGAGGTGATCGACGCGGCGGGCAAGTGGGTCGTGCCGGGCTTCCTCGACGTGCACACCCATTACGACGCCGAGGTGCTGCTCGATCCCGGTCTGCGGGAATCGGTGCGCCACGGCGTCACCACGGTGCTGCTGGGCATGTGTTCGCTGTCGACGGTGTACGCCGACTCCGAGGACGCCGCCGACCTGTTCAGCCGGGTCGAGGCGGTGCCGCGCAAGTACGTCCTCGGTGCGCTGGAAGCCAACAAAACGTGGTCGACGCCCGCGGAATACATCGAGGCGATCGACGCCCTGCCGCTGGGGCCGAATGTCGGCTCCCTGCTTGGTCATTCGGACCTGCGGACCGCCGTGCTCGGACTCGAACGCGCCACCGACGACACCGTGCGGCCCACCGAGGCCGAGTTGCAGCAGATGGCGAAGCTGCTCGACGAAGCGCTCGATGCCGGCATGTTGGGCATGTCCGGCATGGACGCGGCCATCGACAAGCTGGACGGGGACCGCTTTCGGTCGCGCGCGTTACCGTCGACCTTCGCGACGTGGCGTGAGCGGCGCCGTCTGATCAAGGTGCTGCGCAAGCGCGGCCGGATCCTGCAGAGCGCACCCAACGTCGACAAGGCGGCCTCGGGGCTGTTGTTCTTCTTGGCCAGCAGCCGGATCTTCAACCGGCGCAAGGGCGTTCGGATGAGCCTGCTGGTGTCTGCGGACGCCAAGTCGATGCCGCTCGCCGTCTACTTCTTCGGGCCCGCGACGCGCCTGGCGAACAAGCTCCTGGGCGCCAGCGTGCGGTTCCAGCACCTTCCGGTGCCGTTCGAGTTGTATTCCGACGGCATCGACCTGCCGGTCTTCGAGGAGTTCGGCGCGGGAACGGCGGCGCTGCACCTGCGCGACCAACTGGAGCGCAACGAGCTGCTGGACGACCCGGAATACCGCCGCCGGTTCCGGCGGGAGTTCGATCGCCTCAAGCTGGGGCCGTCGTTGTGGCACCGCGACTTCCACGACGCGGTGATCGTCGAGTGCCCCGATAAGTCGTTGATCGGCAAGAGCTTTGGCGCGATCGCCGACGAGCGCGGACTGCACCCGCTCGATGCCTTCCTGGATGTGCTCGTCGAAAACGGCGAACGCAACGTGCGCTGGACCACCGTAGTGGCCAACCACCGGCCCAAGCTGCTCGACGCCCTGGCCGCCGAGCCGAGCATCCACATGGGCTTCTCCGATGCCGGCGCGCACCTGCGCAACATGGCCTTCTACAACTTCCCGCTGAAACTGCTGAAGCGCGCACGCGACGCGCACCGGGCCGGTTCGCCGTTCCTGTCCATGGAAGGCGCCGTGCATCGCCTCACCGGCGAACTGGCCGAGTGGTTCGGCCTCGACGCCGGCACGCTGCGTGAGGGTGATCGCGCCGACTTCGTGGTTATCGACCCGGCCGGCCTCAACGACGCGGTGAACGACTACCACGAGGACGAGGTTCCGTTCTATGGCGGCCTGCGCCGCATGGTCAACCGCAACGACGCGGCCGTGGTCGCCACGGGCGTCGGTGGCGCGGTCGTGTTCCGCGGAGGGCAGTTCGGAGGGGAATTCCGCGACGGGTACGGGGAAACCGTGCAGTCGGGCCGGTACCTACGCGCCGGCGAGCGGGCCGCGGCCGTGCGGCGGCCCGCGGTCGTCGGCGCCTGACATGGCCAGGACCCAGGCGCAGCGCCGCGAGGAAACCGTCGCGCGATTGCTCGAGGCGTGCATCGACACCATCGTCGAGGTCGGATACGCGCGGGCGTCGGCCGCGGTGATCACCAAACGGGCCGGTGTGTCGGTCGGTGCCCTGTTCCGTCACTTCGAAACGATGGGCGACTTCATGGCGGCCACGGCATCCGAGGTGCTGCGTCGCCAAGTGGAAAGCGGCACCAAGCTGGCCGCCGATATACCGGCGGACCAACCGGTGCTGGAGTCGGTGCTGGCAATACTCCGAGACATCACCAGCTGCCCGACCAACGCCGTGCTCTACGAACTGTTGATCGCTGCCCGCACCGACGAAAAGCTCAGGACGGCAATGCAACACGAGCTCGGCCAGTACGCGGCGAAGATTCAAGACGCCGTCCGGGCGTTGCCGGGTGCGGAAGTCTTTCCGGAGGAAACCTTCCCGGTCTTGGTGGCATTGATGACGAACGTATTCGACGGCGCCGCCGTGGTCGAGGGCGTGCTGCCGCAGCCGGAAATCGCGGAGCAACGGATTCCGGTGTTGTCGGCGCTGCTGAGCGCCGCGCTGCCGAACTCGGCCTTACAGTGAGCCGACGCTGGACTGCGGGTTGAGCGCGAAACCCCAGTCGAACAGGGTGGCGGCCTGATCCCAATAGGTCGGGCCGCCCGGTTTCACCAGTCCGTACATCATGGCGATCACCAGCCGGCGACCCTGAATACCTGGGCGTGCGGCCGCGCCCACGAACGTCTTGCGTGCGGCGTCGGTGTAGCCCGTCTTGCCGCCGAGCGCGCCGGGGTAGCGCTGCAGCAGCTCGTCCTGGTTTTGGATCGGTTCGTCGCCGTGGTCGCTGGGGAACATCGCCGACGGCTCGGCGGTGATCTGCGCGAACATCGGGTTGCCCATCGCGGCGCGGAAGATGAGGGCCAGGTCGTGCGCGGTGGTCGCGCCGGGGCCGCCCGGCCCATCCAGCCCGGACGGGGTCGACGCGTGGGTATTGGTCGCGCCCAGGGACGCGGCCTTGGCGTTCATCTTGCCCACGGCGGCATTCGGGCCGCCCAGCATCTGCGCCAGGGTGTTGGCGGCGTCGTTACCCGAAACCAGCAGCAGGCCGTCGAGCAGTTGGCGCGCGGTGTAGCTGCGGAACGGTTTGATGCCGACGCAGTTGCACTCCACTTCGGTGTCGGCGACATCGGCGACGACGGTGGAGTTCAGGTTCAGCTCGTCCAGGGCCACCAGCGCCAGCAGCACCTTGATGGTGCTCGCCGGGGGATGAATGACGTCCGGTTCACGAGCGGCCAGGATCTGACCGCTGTCCATGTCGGCCACGATCCAGGTCTGCGCCGGCCCGTCGGGGATCGGCACCGACCCGGCCGGTTGCACGTCGACATCGGCGCGCGCGATCGGGATGACCGGGATCAAAGTGGCCGCGAGCAGCGCCGCAGCGGCGATTCTGGTGGCCATGAGCTTGCGCATGGCCGCTCAGTTTAACTTCCCGGACTACACCTTGGCGGTAACCGGCACGGTCGCGGGGGTGGTGGCGTCGGCGCGCAGGAAGCTGCCGGTGCGCTGCGTGCCGAGCACCTGGGTGGGCTGTCCGTTGAGGAACACGGGCCGGCCCGCGACGAACACCGCGCTAACCGTGTCGTCGTTGCGGTTGACCATCCGCGACAGCCCGCCGTACTGCTCGACCGGCTCCTCGGCGTAGCTGTCGAGCGACTCGTCGAGGCGTGCGGGGTCGACGATCACCAGGTCGGCGCGGTCGCCCATCCGCAGGTGTCCGGCGTCGATGCGGTACCAGTCGGCCAGTTCGCCGGTCAGCCGGTGCACCGCCTGTTCGACGGTCATGAACGGCGTGCCGGCCTTCTGGGCGTCGTAGACGTGGCGCAGCAGCCGCAGCCCGAAGTTGTAGAACGCCATGTTGCGCAGGTGCGCTCCCGCATCCGAGAACCCCATCTGCACGCCCGGGTCGCGGGCCAGCTTCTTGAGCACTTCGGGCCGGTGGTTGGAAATCGTTGTGCGCCAACGTAGTTCGGTGCCGTGCTCGAGCACCAGGTCGAGGAATGCGTCGACGGGGTGCAGGCCGCCGCGGTCGATCCCGACCTGCCCGAACGACTTTCCGATCACCGACGGGTCGGGGCATTCGACGATTTCGGCGTCGAAGAAGTCGCGGTGCCACACCCGCAGCCCGTACTTGCTGTCATAGTCCTTGCGGAACTGCCGACGGTAGGCCTCGTCGCGCATCAGCTCGTTGCGCTCGGCCAGTTGTTCCTTCAGGTGCATGGCGGCCTCGCCGGAGCCGAACTCCTCGAAGATCACCAGGTCGATGCCGTCGGCGTACACCTCGAACGGCACCGGCAGGTGCTGCCAGCGGAAGTTGCCGCCGAACTTGTTGACCAGGCGCGCGGCCGGACCCAGCGTCGCGATCAGCCATGGGTTGGCCTTGATGTCGGCGGCCGATAGCAGGCTGGTCTTCAGCGGCTTGCGGACGATGCCCAGCGACTGTGCGGCGTGGGAGACGATGTTCAACGGGTTCTGGATGTCTGGGCCCGCCTGCGAGACTCGCCCGCTGCGGCGCAGCATCGACTTCAGCCGGCGCAGTTCCCGCGGCTTGGCGTAGGTGGACGGCAGGGTGCGCGAGCGGCAGGTGTCGCCGTCGAGCTTGTCGAAAAGCAGTTGCTGCGACGACATGCCGACGAACCCGGCCCGCAGCGCCTCGGACAGCATCTGCTCCATCCGGGCTTGCTCGGACTTGGTCGGGCGCACCTCCTCGCGGGTGGCGCGATCCAAACCCATCGTCGCGGCACGCATGTCCGAATGTCCGATGAATGCAGCGACGTTGGGGCCGAGCGGGCGCGCCTCCAGCGCGGCGATGTATTCCTCGCAGCTGCTCCAGTTCTTGTGCTGGTCGACCGTGCCGATGACATGCTCGCGCGGGATTGCCTCCACCCGGGCAAAGAGGTCACCGGCGTCTTGGCCGTCGACGTGAATGGTCGACAGCGAACACGAACCCACCAGCACCGTCGTCACGCCGTGGCGCAGCGACTCCGACAGTGACGGGGAGCCGAGCACCTCGACGTCGTAGTGGGTGTGAATGTCGACCATGCCGGGCAGCACCCACTTGCCCTCGGCGTCGATCACCTCGGCGCAGTCCGCTTCGTCGAGCGGCTGCGCGCTGATGGCGGCGACGTGACCGTCGCGGATGCCGATGTTGCGGATGGCGGACGGCGCGCCGGTGCCGTCGAACCAGCGGCCGTTGCGGATCACGGTGTCGAAGCTCATGGGGGTGTTCCTTACCTCTGCTTGCCTCTGTTGGCTTTCAGGATGCGGTCGCGAGGGCGCAGGAGTCTTGACATTTGTTGACGACTATTTGACATTTGTTGACATGTCGGTGGTGCGCGGAACGTCGCTGTCGGGCTATCCGCGGCTGGTCGCCGAACTGGGTGGCGATCCGGTTGAGCTGCTGCGCGCCGCCGGCATCCGGCCGGAAGATGTCGGCGACCACGAAGCCTTTCTGCCCTATCGCAGCCTCATCGTGGCCATTGAAACTGCTGCGGCGGCGACGGCGACTCCCGATTTCGGGCGGCGGTTGGCACTGCGGCAGGGCATCGAAATCCTTGGGCCCGTCGGTGTCGCCGCTCGCACCGCGGCCACCGTCGGCGACGCCTTCGCGATTCTCGAAACCTTCATGGCGGCCTACAGCCCGGCCATCTCCGGGCGCATCACCCCGACTGCTACCGCCGGACAGTCGTTCTACGTATTCGAGGTTCTGATCGAGCGCCCACCCCCGCATCCACAGACCATCGAACTGTCCCTCGGGGTGGCACTGCGGGTGATGCGGTTCCTGCTCGGCGCGCGGTACGCACCCCTGTCGGTGCACCTCCCGCACCAAGCGCTCACCCCGGCCGCCGACTATCTGGCCTACTTCGGCTGTCGGGCGTACTTCACGCAACCGACAGCGGGCTTTACTTTCCGCACCGCCGATCTCGCCCGTCCGCTTGACCAGGACGCGCTCGCCCATCAGGCCGTCGTGCAGTACCTGACCGGCATCACCACACACCAACCCGGCATGACCCAATCGGTGCGCACCATGGTCCGCCAACTCCTGCCGACCGGCACGGCGAGCCTCGAATTGGTTGCGGCGCAGTTCGATCTGCATCCCAGGGCACTGCACCGCCGCCTGTCCGCCGAGAAGACCACCTTCGGCGAACTCATCGATGACGTGCGCCGCGAGACCGCCGAGCACTACCTGCGCGACACCGACATCAGCCTGTCGCACTTGACCCGGGAACTCGGCTACGCCGAGCAAAGCGTGCTCAGCCGGTCGTGTCGGCGGTGGTTCGGCCGCAGTCCCACCGGCCATCGCAACGCGCTTCGGGATCGTGTTCAATCGACGACATGCTGAGCCTGGAAGAGATCTCGGACCGGTTGGAGATTCAGCAGCTGCTGGTCGACTACTCCACCGCCATCGACAACCGCCGATTCGACGACCTCGACAAGGTGTTCACCCCCGACGCCTACATCGACTACCGCGCCCTCGGCGGCATCGACGGCCAGTTCCCCGAGGTCAAGAAGTGGCTGTCGGAGGTGCTGCCCACCTTTCCGGTGTATGCGCACATGCTCGGCAACTTCTCGGTGCGCATCGACGGGGACACCGCGTCGTCGCGGGTGATCTGCTTCAACCCGATGGTGCTGCCCGGCGATAAGGATCAGATCCTGTTCTGTGGCCTGTGGTACGACGACGAATTCGTCCGCACCCCCGAGGGCTGGCGGATGACGCGGCGCGTCGAGACCAAGATCTATCAGAAGGTGCAGTAAGAGTGATTTCCGCCAAACCGGTGCCCTCTGGCACAATGGGCGGCTGTCTGCCCCGCGACTAAGGCTGCGCGGTGGTCACACACGCGAGGCAAAACCGGAGCCGGGCATTCCGCCCGTTTCGCTGAATTGCAGCGTGACACACAGGAGAAGTCGCTAACCATGGCTGTCAAGATCAAGCTCACTCGGCTTGGCAAGATCCGCAATCCCCAGTACCGCATCGCCGTCGCCGACGCGCGCAACCGCCGCGACGGCCGCTCCATCGAGGTCATCGGCCGCTACCACCCGAAGGAAGAGCCGAGCCTGATCGAGATCGACTCCGAGCGCGCCCAGTACTGGCTGTCCGTGGGTGCTCAGCCCACCGAACCCGTCCGCAAGCTGCTGCAGATCACCGGGGACTGGCAGAAGTTCAAGGGCCTGCCGGGCGCCGAGGGCCGGTTGAAGGTCAAGCCCGCCAAGCCCAGCAAGCTGGAGCTGTTCAACGCCGCGCTGGCGGCCGCCGAGGGCGGTCCGACCACTGAGGCCGCCAAGCCGAAGAAGAAGGCGCCGGCCAAGAAGGCCGCCAAGGCTGAGGCGCGGGCGGAGGAGCCCGCCGCCGAGGCGGAGCCCGCAGCCGAGGCCGTGGCTGAGGCCGCCAGCGAGGCGCCGGCCGAGACCGCCGAGACGGCCGAGCAGACCGAGTCCGCGGAAAGCTGACGGGCGCGATGAGCACGGTTGTCGTAGACGCTGTTGAGCATCTGGTGCGGGGGATTGTCGACAACCCCGACGATGTCCGGGTGGACATGGTCACCAGTCGGCGGGGGCGGACTGTCGAAGTGCATGTCCATCCCGACGACCTGGGCAAGGTGATCGGTCGCGGGGGACGCACCGCGACCGCATTGCGCACGCTGGTCGCCGGCATCGGCGGCCGCGGCATCCGCGTCGACGTGGTGGACACCGACCAGTAGCTCATGGGGCTGCCTTGGAGCTGACAGTCGGGCGCGTCGTCAGAGCGCACGGCATCAGCGGCGAGGTCGTCGTCGAAATCCGCACCGACGATCCCGCTGAACGGTTCGCGCCCGGTACTACGTTGCGCGCCAAGGGATCCCGAGCCGGTGGCGCTCAAGAGCGCAGCTATGTCGTCGATCACGTGCGTGAGCACGGTGGGCGGTTACTGGTGCGATTGGCCGGCGTGGCCGACCGCGACACCGCCGACGCGTTGCGCGGCAGCCTGTTCGTCATCGACTCCGATGACCTGCCGCCCATCGATGAGCCCGACACCTACTACGACCACCAACTGGAAGGCCTGCGGGTCCGGACCGTCACGGGAACCGACGTCGGCGTCATCGCCGAGGTGCTGCACACGGCGGCCGGTGAACTGTTGGCGGTCAAGGGTGATTCCGGAGAAGTCTTGGTTCCGTTCGTCGGCGCGATCGTCACTTCGGTCTCGCTCGACGACGGCTTGCAGAAAGGGTTAGTCGAGATCGACCCGCCCGACGGACTGCTGGATCTGAGCCAATCCATGAAAATAGACGTCATCACTATCTTTCCCTCCTACCTGGACCCGCTGCGACAATCGTTGCCGGGCAAGGCGATTGAGTCCGGACTGGTCGACCTGCGGGTGCACGACCTGCGCGGGTGGACCCACGATGTGCACCGCTCGGTGGACGACGCTCCCTACGGCGGCGGGCCGGGAATGGTGATGCGGGCGCCGGTGTGGGGCGACGCGCTGGATGAAATCTGTTCGGGCGAAACAGTGTTGGTCGTTCCGACCCCCGCCGGTGCGCTGTTCACCCAGGCCACGGCGCAGCGCTGGAGCGCCGAGTCGCACCTGGTGTTCGCCTGCGGACGTTACGAGGGCATCGACCAGCGGGTGATCGACGACGCCGCCCGGCGGATGCGGGTCGAAGAGGTCTCGATCGGTGACTACGTGCTGCCCGGCGGCGAGGCGGCGGCCGTGGTGATGATCGAGGCCGTGCTGCGCCTGATGGCGGGAGTCCTCGGCAATCCCGCTTCGCTGGAAGATGATTCGCACTCGCCGGGCCTGGACGGGCTCTTGGAGGGGCCCAGCTACACCCGGCCGCCGAGCTGGCGCGGACTGGACGTTCCGGAAGTCCTGCTGTCCGGCGACCATGCCCGCATTGCGGCCTGGCGCCGGGAGGTCTCGCTGCAGCGCACCCGGGAACGGCGCCCCGACTTACGCGGCCTTGATCGCGGTCCGGATTAGATCCGGCCGTTGGGGAATATCGTCTTGACGGCCTGGGTGATGGTGGCCCGCGCGGTCGCGTCGTCGGAAGGCTGCAGCGACTCGATCACCATGATGTAGCGCCGGTCCGCGCCGATCACACCCGTCGACAGATGCATCCAGTCGGCGCCGATGCAACACATCCAGCCCTGCTTGACCGCGACCGGTTCGGCGTACAGACCGTCGGGGATCCCGAACCGCTGGGGGTACCCGTCGTTTCCGTTGGGGGTCGACTGAGCCAGATCGTTGATGATCATCCTGGCCCGCTCCGGCGGAAGCCCACCGGCCCCGTCGAGCAGCATCTCGTAGTACCGAACCAAGTCGCTGGCCGTGCTGACGGTGTTCCACCAGCGCCCGTCGCCGGGCGGCGTGGTCGCCGCCAGGCCGTACCGGTTCGCGACCTGGCTGACGATGACGTCACCACCGTCCTGGCCCCAGAATTTCTCCGCGGCGCCGTCGTCGGACGACTGCAACATGATGTCCATCGCCTGACGGTCTTCCGGCGACATCGTGGTCTTGCCCGCGGCTTCCTGCAACAACAGATCGTCGGCGATGAAGAGCTTGGCCACCGAGGCAATGCCGGGAATCGGGGCGTTGCCATTGGAGACCAGCTGGTGGGTGAAACGGTCGAGCACGGCCACCGAGAGGGTCGCGCCGGCGGTCGCGGCTTGATCGGTCGCCTGCTGGATGCGTGACTGCACGCCGCTAAGACCGCTGCCGAAACCGGCGTCCGGCGGCCGCTCGGCCACCGCGGGCGGCGTTCCGGTCTGCAACAGCATGTCTGCAAGCTTCGGCTGGGACTGCAGGAAACCGGGTGCGCTGTACGCGGGCTTGGCCGCCTTCTTCAGCGCTGTTGCCTCGAGGATCGCCTCGTCACACCCAGCCAGCACCAGCGTCACCGCCGCCATGGCGCTGAGCAGTGCTAGCGGCCGTGCGTGCATCTTTCTCCTCTGGCTGGCTCCATGTGGCTGTGCGGCTGCTGTGGCATCCTCCGGTGTCCGACTAGCGCGTTTGGCCCCAGTAATGTGTACCACCCACCAGCGCTGACGGCGCGTCATGAATCGCTTCGTTTACATGTGATTTTCAAAGCAAGCGGGACGTCTGGCACAATTGACCAGTTGTCTCGAGCGGTTGTCGGCGAGCCGTGCGCTCCCGCCCGCCCAGAGATGCGCCTACCAAGCCCGAACACCCAAGGGAAGTGTCTTCGCTCATGAACAGGCTGGACTTCGTCGACCAGACGTCGCTGCGCGACGATATCCCGGCCTTCGGCCCGGGCGACACCATAAACGTGCACGTCAAGGTCATCGAGGGCGCCAAGGAGCGTATCCAGGTGTTCAAGGGCGTGGTGATCCGCCGGCAGGGCGGTGGTATCCGCGAGACCTTCACCGTGCGCAAGGAGAGCTACGGCGTTGGCGTCGAGCGGACCTTCCCGGTGCATTCGCCCAACATCGACCACATCGAGCTGGTGACGCGCGGCGACGTTCGTCGCGCCAAGCTTTACTACCTGCGTGAACTGCGTGGCAAGAAGGCCAAGATCAAGGAGAAGCGCTGACCGGCGCTTGGGTGCTTCCTCGGGTGGGTTCCCGGTGCTGGCTAGTGTGATGTCGTGACCGAAACCCCGGACTCGTCGCCAGAGCCCCAGTCCGACAGAGTTCAGTCAGAGGGCCAGTCGGAACCGAAGGTCTCCACAGCCGAAGCCTCCGAAATCGGGGCGTCCCCCGACGGTCCGCCGGCGCCGCTACCGCCCGGGCAAGGCGAGGAAGAGCCCAAGAAGCGGTCCACGCTGCGGGAAATCGCGCTGCTGGCGGTCATCGCCGTGGTGCTCTACTACGTCATGTTGACGTTCGTGGCGCGTCCGTACCTGATCCCGTCGGAGTCCATGGAACCCACGCTGCACGGATGCGCGGGCTGCGTCGGTGACCGCATCATGGTGGACAAGCTCACCTACCGCTTCGGCTCACCGCACCCGGGTGATGTCCTCGTCTTCAAGGGTCCGCCGAACTGGAATTACGGCTACAAGTCGATCCGTTCGAAGAACACCGCGCTGCGCTGGGTGCAGAACGCGCTGTCGTTCATCGGTTTCGTGCCTCCCGACGAGAACGACCTGGTCAAGCGGGTCATCGCGGTTGGTGGGCAGACGGTCCAGTGCCGGGCGGACACCGGGCTGACCGTCAACGGCAAGCCGCTGAAGGAGCCGTACCTCAACTCCGCGACCATGATGGCCGACCCGACGGTGTACCCCTGCCTGGGCAGCGAGTTCGGGCCGGTCACCGTCCCGCAGGGACGGCTGTGGGTGATGGGCGACAACCGGACGCATTCGGCGGACTCGCGTGCGCATTGCACCAGCATTCCGGCCGACGCCGTCAAAGGCATTCTGTGCACCGGCGACCCGGCGTCGGGGACCGTGCCGGTGTCCAATGTCATCGGCAAGGCGAGGTTCATCGTCTGGCCGCCGTCGCGATGGGGTGGCGTGGGCTCGGTGAACCCACAGCAAGGTCAGTAGCCGTGGCCACCACGTGGCCGCCGCGGACCGTGATCCGCAAAGCTTCCGGCTTGCGGACCCTGGAGTCGGCGCTGCACCGCAGCGGGTTGGGACCGGTGGCCGGGGTGGACGAGGTGGGCCGCGGTGCCTGCGCGGGGCCACTGGTGGTGGCAGCGTGTGTGCTCGGGCCGGGGAAGTTGGAAAGCCTTGCCGCGCTTGACGATTCGAAGAAGCTTACGGAGAAGGTCCGGGAGAAGCTGTTCCCGCTGATCTGCCGCTACGCGCTGGCCTACCACGTGGTGTTCATTCCGTCGGTCGAGGTGGACCGGCGCGGCGTGCACGTGGCCAACATCGAGGGGATGCGTCGCGCTGTGGCCGGTCTGTCGGTGCGGCCCGGGTATGTGCTCAGCGACGGGTTTCGGGTGCCCGGGCTAACGGTGCCGTCACTGCCCGTGGTCGGCGGCGACGCGGCGGCCGCCTGCATCGCGGCGGCCAGCGTGCTGGCCAAAGTGAGCCGGGACCGCTTCATGGTTGCGATGGACGCTGATCACCCGGGCTACGGCTTCGCCGACCACAAGGGATACAGCACGCCCGCGCACAGCGCGGCGTTGACCCAGTTGGGTCCGTGTTCCGAGCATCGGTATTCGTTCATCAACGTCCGGCGCGTGGCGAGCGGTTCGAACGCCCGGCTGGTGGCTGAATGCAAACCGGACCCTCCGGACGCGCAGAGCGGATAGTGGTGAGGAAAGATGGGCCGGGGATGAAGCCAGGGAGAAGGACGTCTGAGCGGATGAGTGGCAGATGAGCGCAGAGGATCTCGAAAAGTACGAAACCGAGATGGAGCTCTCGCTGTACCGCGAATACAAGGACATCGTCGGCCAGTTCAGCTACGTCGTGGAAACCGAGCGGCGCTTTTACCTGGCCAACAGCGTGGAGATGGTGCCCCGCAACGCCGACGGCGAGGTGTATTTCGAGCTGCGGCTCTCCGACGCCTGGGTGTGGGACATGTACCGCCCGGCGCGGTTCGTCAAGCACGTGCGGGTGGTCACCTTCAAGGACGTCAACATCGAAGAAGTCGAGAAGCCCGAGCTGCGGCTGCCCGAGTGAGTTATGCCGTCGGTTCGGACGGCAGTTGGCCTCGGCGCTCGATGATGTGCCGTGCCACGTCGGCGAGCTTGATGTTGAGGCTCTGAGAGTGGCGACGCAGCAGGTCGAAGGCCTCCTGTTCGGTAAGGTCATTCAGCAGCATCAGCATGCCGACCGCCTTGCCGATCTCGCGGTTGCTGATTAGTCCTCGTCGCAGGCTGGCGGCGTCCTCGCCCTTGGCGATGGCATTGATGGCCACGCTGGCGAACGAGGCGAGCACCGCGGCGCGTCCGGCGGATTCGGCGTCAAAGACGCCTGCGGTCTCGCTGAACAGGTTGAGCGCGGCGCCCTTGCGTTTGTCGACCAGGATCCGAAACCCCATGGCGCCGCGCACCGGGGTCTCGTCGACCAGGGCGGCGGCGAAGTGGGGCCACTGGGACGGTTGGGTCAGGTCCGGTTCGATCTGGGGGGCTTCCTCCTCGATGGCATCGATGCAGGGGCCGTCGCCGGCACGCCGTTCCAGGTCGTCGACATGCAGGGCCAGCCGGTCGCTCGCGCCCGCGGTGTAATAGCCGTCGTTCTTGCGGATCAGCAGGCTGGCGTGGTCGCAGCCCGGCACGACCAGCGTCGCCGCCACGCAGATCGCGGCGTACATTTCGGCGACGTCGGAGCCTTGGTAGATGATCTCGGCCAGGGCCGCAAACACTGTGCCGGGGTCCGCTATCGCCCCGCCAGGTGACGCCGCTGCGTCGACGTTCACTTCGTCCGCCAAGTTCGTCTCCCAGTTCATGCCGCGCAGGGTTGTGGTCCAGCATTCCACCACGGGTCATTAGACTATTGGGTCCGGCCGAGCTTCTTGCTTGCCGCCTTAAAGCTCACTATCTGGATAGCCGCGCCGCGCGGCTTCACACCGTCACTAACGGGATAGAGGCGCGGCGCCGGTGTTTGGTCGACGCCGCTGGTGGGAAAGATAATCCGAATGGGAATCACTGTCGCCGTCACCGGGCCGACCGGCGAGATTGGCGTATCGGCGGTGACGGCGCTGGAGCGCGAGCCCGCTGTGGAGAAGATCGTCGCGATGGCTCGCAGGCCCTTTGAGCCGCCGACGCGGGGATGGATGAAAACCAGCTACCACCAGGGCGACATCCTGGATCGTGACGCGGTCGACGCGCTGGTCGCGCAGGCCGACGTGGTGATCCACCTGGCGTTCCTCATCATGGGGTCGCGCAATGAGAGCGCGCACATCAATCTGCAGGGCACCCGGAACGTGTTCGAGGCCGCTGTCGCGGCCCAGCGGCCGCGGCGCCTGGTCTACACCTCGTCGGTGGCGGCATACGGGTACCACTCGAACAACCCGGTGCCGCTGACCGAGGACGTGCCGGCCCGCGGATCCGCCGAGCACTACTACTCCGAGCAGAAGGCGGCGTGCGAGGCCGCGCTCGCCGAGATCACCAAGGATTCGTCGTTGGACGTCTTCGTACTGCGGCCGTGCATCGTCGCCGGGCCCCAGGCCCCGGCATTGGCCAACGCGCTGCCGTGGAAGCGGCTACCCGGCCCGGTGCGCGCCGTGGCGAAGGTGGTGCCGATCTTGAAGCCGGTCGTGCCGGATCCGGGTTTTCCGCTGCAGCTGGTCCACCACGACGACGTCGCGACCGCGATCGCGCTGGCGGCCACGGCACCGGTGCCGCCGGGGGTGTACAACATTGCCGGTAACGGCGAAGTCTCGATCGCGGATGTGGCCAAGGCGCTGGGCGGCCGATCGGTGCGGGTACCCGCCGCCGCGGCCACCGCCGCCTCAGCGGCGATCTCCCGGCTGCCGGCAGTGCCTTCCATGGCGGAATGGCTGCATGCTGCACGGACATCGGTGGTGATGGACACCGGAAAAGCGCGGCGCCACCTCGGCTGGCGCCCGACGCACTCGTCGGCCGAGACCCTGGCCGCGCTGGCCAAAGCGGTGTGATTCGCCGCTAAGCCACAATGATCCGGTGGGACACGTAACCGCGCGTCGTCGGGCAAGGCACCTCAGCGCCGATCAAGCGATCACCCGATCGGAGACCCTGGCCGTCGAGGAGCCGCTGGAGATCCGCGTCGACGGGACACCGATCACGGTCACGATGCGCACGCCCGGCTCGGATATCGAACTCGCGCAAGGCTTTCTGCTCACCGAAGGGGTTGTCGGCGGCCGCGAGGACATCCGGACCATCCGCTATTGCGGCGGGCGCGATGACGACGGGGCCAATACCTATAACGTGCTCGACGTGACACTGGCCCCGGGCGTCAAACCGCCCAGTCTGGACATCACCCGCAACTTCTACACCACCTCGTCGTGCGGGGTCTGCGGCAAGGCGTCGCTCGACGCCGTGCGGTTGATCAGTCGGTTCTCACCCGGCGACGACCCGGCGACCGTCGCGGCGAGCGCCCTCAAGGCGATGCCCGGCCAACTCCGCAGCGCACAAAAGGTTTTCGCCAGCACCGGCGGACTGCACGCCGCGGCGCTGTTCTCCGTGGACGGCACCATGCACGTCGTGCGCGAAGACATCGGCCGGCACAATGCGGTGGACAAGGTCATCGGTTGGGCCGTGGAGCACAATCGGCTCCCGCTGAGTGCGTCAGTGTTGCTGGTCAGCGGGCGGGCGTCATTCGAGTTGACCCAGAAGGCGCTGCTGGCCGGGATTCCGGTGCTGGCCGCCGTATCGGCGCCGTCGTCGCTGGCGGTGTCGCTGGCCGAGGAGTCCGGGATCACGCTGGTGGCGTTTTTGCGGGAAGACTCGATGAACGTCTACACCAGGGCCGACCGCATCCGTGGATAGACGCGCGACTGGGGATAACCGGCCCTTGCCCGCGTGACTAGCCGCCGTCGGCGGGGGTCTGTGTCGGTTTCGTGCTGCAGATTGGGCGCATGACGACCCGTACTACTTTGACTCGCGCCCAGCTGGGCGCCCTGGGCGAGGCCCTCGCCGTGGATCACCTGACCCGGATGGGGTTGCGGATCTTGCACCGCAACTGGCGCTGCCGGTACGGCGAGCTGGACGTGATCGCCTGCGACGAGGCCACCCGCACGGCGGTGTTCGTTGAGGTCAAGACGCGTACCGGCGACGGTTACGGCGGGCTGGCGTACGCGGTCACCCCGCGCAAGGTTCGCCGGCTGCGCAGGCTGGCCGGCCTGTGGCTGGCCGGCCAAGACCGGCGGTGGGCGGCTGTGCGGATCGACATGATCGGCGTGCGGATCGGTCCTAGATTTTCAGGCCCCACTCCGGAGATCACGCACCTGCAGGGAATCGGCTGATGGCGCTGGGGCGGGCGTTCTCGGTCGGGGTGCGCGGACTGGACGGAGAGATCGTGGAGATCGAGGCCGACATCAGCTCGGGCTTGCCCGGTGTGCACCTGGTGGGTCTGCCCGACGCCGCGGTGCAGGAATCCCGTGACCGGGTCCGCGCGGCGGTCACCAACTGCGGCAACGACTGGCCTCAGGCCCGGCTCACGCTCGCGCTGTCGCCGGCAACGCTGCCGAAGATGGGTTCCGTATACGACATCGCCCTGGCCGCGGCCGTGTTGTCGGCGCAGCGAAAGCATGCGTGGGAACGCCTAGAGAAGACGGTGCTGCTGGGCGAGCTGTCCCTGGACGGCCGGGTCCGTCCCGTACGCGGAGTGCTGCCGGCGGTGCTGGCCGCCAAACGCGATGGGTGGCCTGCCGTCGTCGTCCCGGTCGACAACCTGGCCGAGGCCAGCCTGGTTGACGGCATCGAGGTCCAGGGGGTTCGCACGCTGAAGCAACTGCAGGGCTGGCTGCGCGGCTCGGTAGTCCTGGAAGACCGCGTCACCGCTGCACCCCCGACAGCGGAGGCGCCCGCGGATCTGGCCGACGTGGTAGGGCAGGCGCAGGCCCGGTTCGCGGTCGAAGTGGCGGCCGCCGGAGCCCACCACCTGATGTTGACCGGACCGCCGGGAGTAGGCAAAACAATGCTGGCGCAACGCCTTCCGGGAATACTGCCGGCGCTGTCGCACAGCGAATCACTGGAGGTGACCGCGATCCACTCGGTGGCCGGATTGCTGTCGGGGGACACCCCGTTGATCACGCGGCCGCCGCTGGTGGCACCGCACCACACTTCCACCGTCGCGGCGCTCGTCGGCGGGGGCTCGGGGATGGCGCGCCCGGGCGCCGTGAGCCGGGCACACCGGGGGGTGTTGTTCTTGGACGAGTGCGCCGAGATCGGCGTGAGCGCGCTGGAAGCCCTGCGAACACCGTTGGAAGACGGCGAGATTCGCCTAGCGCGCCGCGACGGGGTCGCGTGCTATCCCGCCCGGTTCCAGCTGGTGCTGGCCGCAAACCCGTGTCCGTGCGCGCCGGCCGATCCGCAGGATTGCATCTGCGCCGCGGCGGTCAAACGGCGCTACCTGGGCAAGCTCTCCGGGCCGCTGATGGATCGGGTCGATCTACGGGTTCAGATGAATCCGGTTCGCGCAGGGGCATTTTCGGCCGCCGACGGCGAGTCGACGGCGCAGGTTCGGCAGCGGGTCGCGGCGGCGCGCGATGCGGCCGCCGCGCGTTGGCGGCCGCACGGATTCCGCACGAATGCCGAAGTCAGCGGGGCGCTGCTGCGGCGAAAGTTCCGCCTCAGTAGCACCGCGATGCACCCGTTGCGCACGGCGCTCGACCGCGGCCTGCTGAGCATCCGTGGGGTGGATCGAACCCTGCGGGTCGCGTGGAGCCTGGCCGATTTGGCCGGCCGGGTGTCGCCCGGGCTGGACGAGGTAGCCGCCGCGCTGAGCTTCCGGCAGGCCGGAGCCGGGCGATGAGCGCGCAGGCGTGGGCATACCTGTCCCGGGTTGCCGAGCCGCCGTGCGCGGAACTCGCCGCCCTGGTCGACGCCGTCGGGCCGGTGGAAGCCGCCGACCGGATCCGGCGCGGGCAGGTTGACGACGGCCTGGCGCAGCACACCGAGTCCAGGCGCGCAATAGACTGCGCCGCAGACGATCTCGAGCTGCTCGCCCGGCGCGGCGGGCGATTGATCACACCCGACGACGACGAATGGCCCGTGCTCGCGTTCGCCGCATTCGACGGCGCTGACAAGTGTCGGCCCCCGCTGGTGTTGTGGGCTCTTGGGCCGGCCCGTCTCGACGAGACGGCGCAGCGCGCGGCCGCCGTCGTCGGAACGCGGGCCGCGACCGCGTACGGCGAACAAGTGGCGGCCGACCTGGCGGCCGGGCTGGTGGAACGCGACGTCGCGGTGGTCTCCGGTGGTGCGTACGGCATCGACGGCGCGGCTCACCGCGCGGCGCTGGTCACCGACGGAATCACGTTGGCGGTCTTGGCCGGTGGGCTCGACGTCCCCTACCCGGCCGGTCACTCGGCGCTGCTGCACCGCATCGGCCAGCACGGGTTGTTGCTCACCGAATACCCGCCGGGTGTGCGCCCGGCCCGCTATCGGTTCCTGACTCGCAATCGACTGGTCGCGGCCGTCGCGGGGGCGGCGGTCGTGGTGGAAGCCGGCCTGCGCAGCGGTGCGGCCAACACCGCCGCCTGGGCGCGGGTGCTTGGCCGGGTGGTGGCCGCGGTGCCCGGACCGGTGACGTCGTCGGCGTCGGCGGGTTGTCATTCGCTGCTGCGCAACGGCGCGGAGCTGGTCACCCGCGCCGACGACGTCGTCGAGCTGGTGGGTCGCATCGGCGAGCTGGCGCCCGAGGAACCGCGGCCGACCACCGCGCTCGACGGCCTGACCGAGGCCGAGCGCCGGGTCTATGAGGCGTTACCGGGCCGCGGCGCGGCCTCGGTCGACGAGATCGCGGTCGCGTCGGGGCTGGTGCCCGAGCAGGTACTGGGCCCGCTGGCGATCCTGGAGATCTCCGGCTTGGCCGAGCGCGACGAGGGTCGGTGGCGGATCGTCCGCGTCCGTTCCGGCCGGGTGTCAGACACGCGACTCGTATAGTCGACTGGGGTCGGGTCTGGACAGGAGGAAAAGTGGCAGGTCGGCCTCTGCAAAGTTTTCACGTCGTCGGTTCCGAACAACTCGCACCGCACATGGTCCGGGTTGTGCTGGGCAGCAACAGCTTCGACACCTTCGTGCCCAGCAAATTCACCGACTCCTACATCAAGCTGGTCTTCGTTCACGACGACCTAAACGAAGAAGTCGTCGCCGGGTTGCCTCACCCGTTGACCCTGGACAGCTTCGCCGAGGTGCCGCCCGAGCAGAAGCCGTCGGTTCGGACGATCACGGTGCGCCGGGTCGACGTCGAAGCGCGCCAGATCGCCGTCGACATCGTGACGCACGGTGAGCACGGCGTCGCGGGGCAGTGGGCGGCTTCGGCCCAACCCGGCCAGCCGATCTACCTGATGGGGCCCGGTGGCGCCTACACCCCCGACCCAGCCGCCGATTGGCATTTGCTGGCCGGTGACGAATCGGCACTGCCGGCCATCGCGACGGCGCTGGAAGCGTTGCCTCCCAGCGCGGTCGGCAAGGCGTTCATCGAGGTTGCCGGCCCCGAGGACCAGATCCCGTTGAGCGCACCCGACGGCGTTCAGGTGAACTGGATCTACCGCGGCGGCCGCGCGGATCTGGTTCCCGAGGACCGCGCGGGTGATTTTGCGCCGTTGATCGAGGCGGTCACCACGGCCCAGTGGCTGCCCGGGCAGGTGCACGTGTTCATCCACGGAGAAGCGCAAGCGGTCATGCACAACCTGCGGCCCTACATCCGCAACGATCGCGGCGTGGACCGCAAGTGGGCGTCGTCGATCTCCGGTTACTGGCGGCGCGGACGCACCGAAGAGACGTTCCGGCAGTGGAAAAAGGAACTGGCCGAGGCAGAGGCCGGCGTTCAGTAAGGGCGGACATGGCATTCGGCGACTACCAGAACGAGATCTACCTGCAGGGCCTTGGCGGAGTGGTGCCTTCGCTGCCGATGGTGTTCTCCGAATGGGAGGCCAAAGCCGCACAGACGCTGCCGCCGTCGGTGTGGTCCTACGTCGCCGGGGGAGCCGGCGACGAGCGCACGCAGCGGGCCAACGCCGCGGCGTTCGAGCGCTGGGGCCTGATGCCGCGCATGTTCGTCGGCGCGGCCAAGCGCGATCTTTCCGTCGACTTGTTCGGGCTGACCCTGCCGGCCCCGCTGTTCATGGCGCCCATCGGCGTCATCGGGCTGTGCGCGCAGGACGGCCACGGCGACCTGGCCACCGCCCGCGCGGCTGCGGCCACCGGCGTTCCGATGGTCTGCTCGACGCTCACCGTCGACCCGATGGAAGACGTGGCCGCGGCCCTGGGCGATACGCCGGGGTTCTTCCAGCTGTACACACCGACCGACCGGGACTTGGCCGCCAGCCTGGTGCACCGCGCCGAGGCCGCCGGGTTCAAGGGCATCGTCGTCACGCTCGACACGTGGGTGACCGGCTGGCGCCCGCGCGACTTGAGCTCGTCGAACTTCCCCCAGCTGCGCGGACACTGCCTGAGCAACTACTTCAGCGACCCGGTCTTCCGCGCCAGCCTGCAACGCCCGCCCGAGGAGGATCGCCAAGCGGCCACGCTGCGCTGGATTCAGGTCTTCGGAAACCCGTTGACCTGGGATGACCTGCCGTGGCTGCGCTCACTGACCGATCTGCCGCTGCTGGTGAAGGGCATTTGTCATCCCGATGACGCTCGGCGCGCCCGAGACGGCGGCGTCGACGGAATCTACTGCTCCAACCACGGCGGACGCCAAGCCAACGGTGGCCTACCCGCCCTCGATTGCCTGCCGGGGGTGGTCGAGGCGGCCGACGGGCTCCCGGTGCTGTTCGACTCCGGCGTCCGCAGCGGCGCCGATGTCATCAAGGCCCTCGCGCTGGGTGCCACCGCGGTGGGCGTCGGCCGCCCGTACGCCTATGGCCTGGCGCTCGGCGGGGTCGGCGGCGTGGTGCACGTGCTGCGCACGCTGCTGGCCGAAGCGGACCTGATCATGGCCGTCGACGGCTATCCCAACCGCAAAGATCTCACCCCGGACACGCTTCGGCGCGTCGACTGACAAACACCGCGGGGTGTCTGCGAGCGTGGGGGAGTGCAGGCAATCCTCGAGGAGTTCGACGAATACCTTGACCTGCAATGCAACCGTTCGGCGCACACCCGTCGCGCCTACCTGGGCGACCTGCGTTCGCTGTGGGCTTTCCTCGACGGACGCGGCTTGTGTCTGGAAGGCCTGGACGGACTGAGCCTGCCCGTCCTGCGAGCCTGGCTGGCCACCTCGGCCGGAGCCGGTGCGGCGCGCACCACGCTGGCCCGGCGCACCTCGGCGGTCAAGGCGTTCACCGCGTGGGCGGCGCGGCGCGGTCTGCTCGCCGCGGACCCCGCCGCCCGGCTGCAGGTGCCCAAGGCGCACCGCAGCCTGCCGGCGGTGCTGCGCCAGGATCAGGCGCTGGCGGCCATGGCGGCCGCGAAATCCGGTGCCCAGCAAGGTGATCCGCTGGCCCTGCGGGACCGGCTGATCGTTGAGATGCTCTACGCCACCGGCATCCGGGTGAGCGAGCTGTGCGGTCTGGACATCGACGACGTGGACACCGGGCACCGGCTGCTGCGCGTGCTGGGCAAGGGCAACAAACCGCGCACCGTGCCGTATGGGGTGCCGGCCGCCGACGCGCTGAGCGTCTGGCTGGCCGAGGGGCGTCCGGCGCTGGTCACCGCCGAGTCCGGCCCGGCGCTGTTGCTGGGCGCGCGAGGCCGGCGGCTGGATGTGCGGCAGGCCCGGACCGTCGTGCATCAGACCGTCGCCGCGGTGAACGGCGCGCCCGACATCGGCCCGCACGGCTTGCGGCACAGCGCGGCCACTCATCTGCTGGAAGGCGGCGCCGACCTGCGGGTGGTCCAGGAGCTGCTCGGCCATTCCAGCCTGGCGACCACTCAGCTCTACACCCATGTCGCGGTGTCCCGGCTGCGTGCGGTGCACGATCAGGCCCACCCCCGGGCCTAACGGCGATCGAGTGTGCGTCCAGGGCGGAAAAATCGCCTACCGGCCGCCCTACAAGCACACTGAAAGCCCTGGACGCACACTCGATGCCGGTCAGCCACCCCGCAGCGGCTTGAGCCTGATTGGGGTGGACGTCAGCAGGCCCAACGGGTCGACATAGTCGGCACCCGACGCCGGCCCCCACATCGCGCCCCAGTGCAGGCACGCCGGGGCGGGGCAGCCGGGATGCCCGGCCATCAACGCGCCGATCGCCGTCCGCTCAGTCACCGACTGGCCAACCCGCACCGCCGCCCGGACCGGCTCGTAACTGGTGTGCAGGCCGCCGGGATGGGCCAGCGCGACGACGGGCCGTCCCGCCAAAAGCCCGGCGAACACCACCGTCGCGTCGCCGGCGGCATACACGGGCTGACCAGGCGCGCCGGCCAGATCGACCCCGCGGTGGCCCGGGTTCCAGTTCGGCGAGGGCGCATCGAACTCGCGCACGACCGCCGGTGCCGGCCGCAGCGGCCACTGCAGCCGCAGATCGTCGGCAACCGCCGGTGTCGCGCCCAGCAGCGCGCAGCACAGCACAGCAGCGGCCCATCGCACCTGATCAGTTGAGCTCCGCGTCGACGGCCGGGCCAGTCACCGTGGCGGGAACTGTGCAAGAAGACGTGTAAACTTCTCGGCGCAGCTCGCAAAACGGGCTGACTTCGCGCGTCTGCACCGCGGCCCCGTTCCATTAGGTCCGCAACAGCATGCCGAGCGGTCCCGCCTCACCAGCGGGTTCGGCAGCAGCAGGCGCCAGGGCCCGGCTTCACCCGACGCCGGGCGACAACCGACACAAGTTAAGGCACATCCATGGCCGTAGTAACCATGAAGCAGCTGCTGGACAGCGGCACCCACTTCGGGCATCAGACCCGTCGCTGGAATCCCAAGATGAAGCGGTTCATCTTCACCGACCGCAACGGCATCTACATCATCGACCTGCAGCAGACGCTGACATTCATCGACAAGGCGTACGAATTCGTCAAGGAAACCGTCGCGCATGGCGGCAGCGTGCTGTTCGTCGGCACCAAGAAGCAGGCGCAGGAGTCGGTCGCGGCCGAAGCGACCCGCGTCGGCATGCCGTACGTGAACCAGCGCTGGCTGGGCGGCATGCTTACCAACTTCTCCACCGTGCACAAGCGTCTGCAGCGGCTCAAGGAGCTCGAGGCGATGGAGCAGACCGGTGGCTTCGAGGGTCGCACCAAGAAGGAAATCTTGATGCTGACCCGGGAGAAGAACAAGCTGGACCGCAGCCTCGGCGGCATCCGCGACATGGCCAAGGTGCCGTCGGCGATCTGGGTCGTCGACACCAACAAGGAGCACATCGCCGTCGGCGAGGCCCGCAAGCTGGGCATCCCGGTCATCGCGATCCTGGACACCAACTGCGACCCCGACGAGGTGGACTACCCGATCCCGGGCAACGACGACGCGATCCGCTCGGCCGCGCTGCTGACCAAGGTGATCGCCTCCGCGGTCGCCGAGGGCCTGCAGGCCCGCGCCGGCGTGGGCCGTGCCGACGGCAAGCCCGAGGCTGGGGATTCGCTGGCCGCCGAGCCGCTGGCCGAATGGGAGCAGGAGCTGCTGGCTTCCGCGACGCCGTCAGCAGTTCCGGCAGAACCAGCGGCCGCGGTCGCAGCAGAATCAACAACAGAACCCTCATAGGAAGGCTGAGCCTTGGCGAATTTCACCGCTGCCGACGTCAAGCGACTTCGGGAGCTGACCGGTGCCGGCATGCTCGACTGCAAGAACGCGCTGGCCGACAGTGATGGCGACTTCGACAAGGCCGTCGAGGCGTTGCGCATCAAGGGCGCCAAGGACGTCGGCAAGCGCGCCGAACGGGCGACGGCCGAGGGCCTGGTCGCGGCCAAGGACGGCGCGCTGATCGAGCTGAACAGCGAGACCGACTTCGTCGCCAAGAACGCCGAGTTCCAGAAGCTGGCCGACGAGATCGTCGCAGCGGCGGCCGCAGCCAAAGCCGCCGACGTCGACGCGCTGAAGGCCGCTTCGATTTCTGGAGCCGGGGACAAGACGGTCGAGCAAGCCATCGCCGACCTGTCGGCCAAGATCGGCGAGAAGCTGGAGCTGCGCCGGGCCGCGTTCTTCGACGGCACCGTCGAGGCGTACCTGCACAAGCGTGCGGCCGACCTGCCGCCCGCGGTGGGTGTGCTGGTGGAGTACGGTCCGGGTTCAGACCCGGACAAGAGCACAGAGGCCGCGCACGCGGTCGCGCTGCAGATCGCCGCGCTCAAGGCGCGCTACCTGTCGCGCGACGATGTCCCCGAGGACGTGGTGGCCAGCGAACGCCGCATCGCCGAGGAGACCGCCAAGGCCGAGGGCAAGCCCGAACAGGCGCTGCCCAAGATCGTCGAGGGCCGGCTCAACGGCTTCTTCAAGGACGCGGTGCTGCTCGAGCAGCCGTCGGTGTCCGACAGCAAGAAGACCGTGAAGGCGCTGCTCGACGAGGCCGGCGTGACCGTAACGCGGTTCGTCCGCTTCGAGGTGGGCCAGGCCTAGAGAAAGGGCGCGCGCATGCCCCGCGTGCACGCCTTCGGCGATGACGCCCTCGGAGACCACGACGCGGTCGGACTCGCCGAGGCCATCCGGACTGGGCGCGTCGGTGCGGCCGAGGTGATCGAGGCGGCCATCGCACGTGCCGAGGCCGTCAACCCGGCGCTGAACGGCTTGGCGTACAACGCCTTTGAGCAGGCGCGGCGTGCCGCGCCGACCGACGGTTTCTTCGGCGGCGTCCCGACATTCATCAAGGACAACGTCGACGTCGCCGGCCAGCCGACCATGCAGGGCGCCGACGCGTGGACCCCGTTCGACGCGCCCGCCGACGGCGAGTTCGCCCGGACGTATCTGGCCACCGGGCCGGTATCGCTGGGCAAGACGCGACTATCGGAATTCGGGTTCAGCGCGGCCGCCGAACATTCCCGGTTGGGGCCGGTCCGCAACCCGTGGAACTCCGATTACACCGCCGGCGCGTCGTCATCGGGATCGGGTGCGTTCGTGGCCGCCGGCGTGGTGCCGATCGCGCACGCCAACGACGGAGGTGGCTCGATCCGCATTCCGGCCGCCTGCAACGGGCTGGTCGGGCTCAAGCCCTCGCGCGGCCGGCTGCCGCTCGATGGGCCGATGCGCCGGATGCCGGTGAACATCGTCACCAATGGTGTGCTGACCCGTTCCGTGCGGGACACGGCGGCTTTCTATCGGGAGGCCGAGCGCATCTGGCGCAATCCCAAGCTGGCGCCGATCGGCGATGTCACCCACCCCGGCCGGCGGAGGTTGAAAATCGCGGTGCTGACTCGTTCCGTCCTGCGTGAGTGCAGCCCACAGCTGCGGGACCTGACGCTGAAGTCGGCGGGCGTGCTCGAGGAACTCGGCCACCGCGTCGAACACCTCGACGAGCCCCCGGTACCGGCCAGTTTCCCCGATGATTTCGTGCTGTATTGGGGATTTCTGGCGCTGGCGATCGTGCGCACCGGCCGGCGCGCCTTCGGCGCCAGCTTCGACCGCACCCGGCTGGACGCTCTGACGCTGGGCCTGGACCGGCACAGCGGCCGGAACCTGCACCGGCTTCCGCTGGCGATCACGCGCCTGCGCCGGCTGCGGCGACGCACCGCACAATTTTTCGCCACCTACGACGCGGTGCTCATGCCTACCCTGGCCGACGAGACCCCGCCGGTCGGCTACCTTGCCCCCACCGACTATCAGCAGGTCATCGACCGGCTGATCGATTGGGTCGCGTTCACGCCGCTGCAGAACGTCACCGGCGAGCCGGCGATTTCGCTGCCGCTGGGCCAGTCCGCGGACGGCATGCCGGTGGGCATGATGCTCTCGGCCGACGTCGGCGCCGAAGCGCTGCTGCTCGAGCTGGCCTACGAACTCGAGGAGGCCAGGCCCTGGGCCCGAATCCAGGCCGCCCAGTAGTCAGTCCGCCCCGAGCTTTTCCAGCGTTCGTTTGAACTCGCGCTGTTGCGGCCCGCTCAGTTTGGCCAGGATGTGGCCGTCGGCGACGCGGACCGCGGCCTCCGCGCGCTTCAGCAGCGCGCGACCCGGGCCGGTCAGCGTGGCCGGTAATGCACGCCCCGACGACACCGAGTCGGGCCGTTCCACCGCGCCAATCTGCTCCAGCTTGCGCAGCACCGTGTTCATCGCCTGCGGGGTGACGTTGGTGTTCCTGGATAATTCGGCACTGGACACTCCGGGGGAAGCCGAAATCATGCGCAGGCAAACGAATTCGGGCAGCGTCAGGCTGAGCGGACGCAAGGCAGCCGAAACCTCGGTTCGGAGAACGGCCGCCACCCGGTAGAGCAGGAAGCCCAGCGGAGCGTCTTCGGCATCACCCATGTCAATCATATTGACATAACTGCGCCGCCGTGCTCAAAGAATGGGCCGACCGCCGGTGACGGCCACTCGCGCTCCGGAGATGTAACTCGCATCATCGGAGGCCAGCAGCACGTATACCGGAGCCAGCTCGGCGGGTTGGCCGGCGCGTCCCAACGGTACGTTGTCGCCGAAGGATTCCACGCTGTCCGCGGGCACGGTTGCCGGGATCGGCGGAGTCCATATCGGGCCGGGCGCAACGCTGTTGACGCGAATTCCTTTGTCGCCCAGCAGCTGAGCGAGGCTGGCCGAGAGATTGGCGATCGCCGCCTTGGTCAGGTGAAAGTACGCACCCACGTTGAGCCGAAAGGTGTAGTCCCATTCCTCGTCGCTGATCTCGTCGAGGCTCTTGTGCATCATCTGGTAGGCCGCGTTGTTGACGAGGATGTCGATGCCCCCGAACTCGCGGACCGCGCGATCGACAACGGCGCGGCAATGGGCCGCATCGGAAACGTCGCCCGGGACCAGCACACATCGGCGGCCGGCGTCTTCGACGTAACGTCTCGCGCATCTTCGTCCTCGTTGAGGTAGGAGATCAGTACGTCGGCGCCCTCGCGAGCGAAAGCGATCGCGACGGCGCGGCCAATGCCGCTGTCGCCGCCGGTAATGATCGCCCGTTTGCCGGTCAGCTTTCCGGAGCCTCGATAACTGTCTTCACCGCAATCAGGGATGGGATTCATCTGGCCCTGAGTTCCGGGGACGGTTTGTTGTTGCGCGACAAAGCTCATGGTCTATTCCTCTCCGGCGAATTGGCGCTCGGTCAATGTCGGTGCGGGTCGTCCTCAGATGGCGTGTGGCTACCCCGCGCGCCGGGGCCTAATCAAGACCGCGATCTCCCCGCCGAATGGTGACAATGATGCCAATGTGAAAAATGGTGCGAAATGTGCTCAGGTCCAAAATAAACATTGGTGGGCGTATTTGTGCAGGTGCTTATGGCCGCGGGTGATTAGCTCCGGCATTTGCAGTGTTTGCGCGAGTTTGACGGGGCCACGGTGTGGTTATGCCGAAAAGGTGCGGTTTATTGCCTCGCAAGGGGGGACTGCTCGAACGACACGAGAAAGACATTGAGAGAAAAGGAGTCATCGTGAAGTTCACAAGTACTGCTGTTAAGACGGCCATTGGTGCCGCAGGCATAGCGGCGGTCAGCGTTTTTGCCGCAGGAGCCGCCTCCGCCGCACCACCGCCAAACATCCAGGGATTCGGCACCAGCGAGCAGTTGGTCGACGGGCCGATGGTCACCTCTTACACGGTGAGCAACCTGCAGCCCAGCAACGTGATCATTCCTGGGTTCACCCCCAAGGGGACGCTCTACCAGGCGGACGTCGTTGCCAGGTCGGATGGCGGACTCGTCACTCCGCAGGTGCGCGACTTCAGCGCTCGCGGGCCCAACGGTCAGACCTACAAGCTGGTCGACAAGGTCGAGGTCCCGAACGGCCTCAACCCGGCGCCCATCGCTCAAGGCAGCGAATCGAGGGGCACGCTGTACTTCGACGTGACCGGCGCGCCGCCGAATGGCGTCGCCTACAACGACGGATTGCAAGACATCCTGTTGTGGACGTCGAACGTGCCGGGTAACCCGGCGCCTGGCGTCCCGCCGAACACGGGTCCGGCGCCGGGCGGTCTGCCCAGCCCCGCCCCGGCAACACACGCCTAGTCCGGTTGCAGATCTCCCCGCGCCATATCCCCATTGGCGCGGGGAGATTTGTGTCTGCGGGAATCGCCCGCCGCCGAATGGGGTACTCGGCGGTCATGACCGACATCGATCACAGGCCAGCCGAAGTACGAGAGCAAGCGCAGGAGCATGCCGACCGGGCGCGGGCGTCCATGCAAGACAAGCGAGACAAACAGGACGGCGGGCTGGGCGGCTGGGTGGCCAAGCGGGCCGGCCAATGGGACCTAGAGGGCCAGGACGAGACCGCCCTACAGCGGCAGAAGTTCTTCTGGAACGTGCTCGTCGACTACTGGTTCCGCATGGAAATCGACGGCTGGGAGAACATTCCCGAACCGCCGGCGCTGTTGATCGGCATTCACTCGGGCGCCCCGTTCGTGTGGGACGCGTGGACCGTGGGCCTGCAATGGTGGCGCCGCTTCGGCCCGGACCGCGTGCTGCACGGTACCGCGCACGACGCGCTGATGGCGATTCCGGGCATCGGGCGATATTTCCGGTCCATGGGCGTGCTTCCGGCGGCCCCGGACGCTATCGCCACCGCACTGGCCGAGGGTCGCGACGTGGCGTTGTGGCCCGGCGGGGAGGTGGATTCGCTGCGGCCGTGGACCGAACGTGATCGTGCCAATCTCGCCGGCCGAAAGGGCTTCGTGAAGATGGCAATTCAAGCGGGCGTGCCGATCGTGCCGATCGCGACCGTCGGCGGCGCCGATGCCATGCCAGTGCTCATCCGCGGCGACGGCCTGTCACGGTTCTTGCGGCTCGACAAACTGCTGCGGCTCAAGGTGTTTCCGTTGGCGATCTCGCTGCCGTGGGGAATCGCGCCGGCGGCTCTGCCGCAGCTGCCGTTGCCGGCCAAGATCCGGACCAGGTTCATGCCGGCCATCGAGCTGGACCACGACCCGGACCGCGCAGCGGACGACAGCTACATCGACCGCAAGTACCGCGAGGTCCAAGACAGCATTCAACAGGGGATGGATGCGCTGGCGCGCAAGCGCGCGCTCCCGTTTTTGCATAACCCGCGTCGCGTAGTCGTGCCACGAAAGATCTTGCGCTACTGGGCGATTGAGTCGGGCGGTGTCCAGATGGGGCTCGCCGCCGACTCGCTGATGATCCATTCCGGTTGCGGCGGCGTCAGCGCCATGTAGCCCACACCGCGGACGGTGTCCACCATCGATTCGTACTCGGGTCCCAGCTTGGCCCGAAGTCGTCGCACGTGAACATCGACGGTGCGAACCCGACCGTTGGCGTCATAACCCCACACCTCATGCATCAACCGGGTCCGGCTGAACGCCCGACCCGCGTGCTGCACCAGGAAGGTCAACAGCTTGAACTCGGTGAGCGTCAGGTTCAGTTCTTTGCCCGCCAAGGATCCGGTGTAGCTGGCCGGGTGCAGCGTGAGGTCGCCGAATTTCAGGGTGCCCTCCAGTGAGCTGCGCCGACGCGTGATCGCCAGTCGCAACCGTGCCTGCAACTCGGCCGACCCGGCGGCGGGCAGCATCACGTCGTCGAAATGCCAGTCGACGTCCACCGCCACGAAATCGGCCGGCGCGACGACGGCCACCACCGCGACCCCCGGCGCGTTGGCCGTCAACCGCCGGCACGCCCGGCGAGCTGCCGCGAGGTCGGTGCGCGCGTCGATGATCGCGACGTCGGATCCGACGTAATACCCGTCGGTGAGGTCGGTGAGCGGGGCGTGACGGATGGACTGCGCAAATGAATTCAGGGTTGGCAGTGCCGATTCGAAGTCGTCCCCATTGGTGAGTAATAGAACATCCAACAGAACAGCTCCCAAACCGTATAAGGGACATCCGAGGAGATGTCACCAGCGCTTCGGTTACCCGGTTCGGCCCGGAACTATTCCAAATTTGTCTAACGCGTTCGGAGGTCGAAGACGTGGCCCGGCAAAAAGTTCGATGGGCCCGGCCCGTGTTCCGGGCCGGACCCATCCTTCCATCAGGCTTATTGGTTGGACTTCTGGCGCTCCTCGGCCGCCTTGGCCGCTCCGCGAGCCGCTTCAGCTTCGGCTTCCTTCTTGCCCGCGTCACGCTGCGCTTCGCCCTTGTCCTGCTGGGCCTCGCCCTCGCGGGTGAGGTCATCGCGACCAGTCACCGCACCGACGGCTTCCTTGACCTTGCCCTTCACGCCCTCGACGGCGCCCTTGACCGCTTCAGCAGGTCCGCTTTTGTTGTCCGCCATGAATCAGTTCCTCCCCAGTGGCGTGCATGGTTTGAGCTATCCAGCTCGATGCGGCTCGAATATGACTCGAACATGACCAGCCTGGGTCCTGATTCTTAAGACCGCGCTGTGGTCCACCGCGATGGTGCGCATTCCCGCGCGGCGGCGCGCTCAAACATCCTCGCCGTGCGTGCAGATGGGGCACCCCGCCCACGTCACCGGGCGGCGATGAGGCAGGATGGAGCTGCCGTCCCCAGGTCGCCCGCGCCGGCGCGGGAGGGCTTCGAGATGGCTTCGGGATGGCATGGTCATGCGAGGAGTTTGATGGCGGAGCCTGAGCCGACGAGCGCCAACGGCGCACCGGGAAACAGATATTCGAGGGTGTTGCTCAAGCTTGGCGGCGAAATGTTCGGCGGCGGCCAGGTCGGGCTGGATCCCGATGTGGTGGCGCAAGTGGCCCGCCAAATCGCCGAGGTGGTCCGCGACGGCGTGCAGGTTGCGGTGGTGATCGGCGGCGGCAACTTCTTCCGCGGCGCACAGCTGCAACAGCGCGGCATGGAGCGCACACGGTCGGACTACATGGGCATGCTCGGCACCGTCATGAACAGCCTTGCGCTGCAGGACTTCCTCGAGAAGGAAGGCATCGCCACCAGGGTGCAGACCGCGATCACCATGGGGCAGGTGGCCGAGCCCTACATCCCGTTGCGGGCGGTCCGCCACCTGGAGAAGGGCCGGGTGGTGATCTTCGGTGCCGGCATGGGGTTGCCCTACTTCTCCACGGACACGACGGCGGCGCAGCGGGCACTCGAGATCGGCGCCGACGTGGTTCTGATGGCCAAGGCGGTCGACGGTGTGTTCACCGCGGATCCGCGGGAGAACCCGCAGGCCGAGTTGCTCACCGTGATCAGTCATCGCGAAGTGATCGACCGCGGGTTACGGGTGGCCGATGCCACCGCCTTCAGCCTGTGCATGGACAATGGCATGCCGATCCTGGTGTTCAACCTGCTGACCAATGGCAATATCGCCCGGGCGGTCGCCGGTGAGAAGATCGGAACGCTGGTCACCACCTGAGGGGAAGGCACCAATGATTGACGAGGCGCTCTTCGACGCCGAAGAGAAAATGGAAAAGGCCGTCTCGGTGGCCCGTGACGATTTGTCCACGATCCGGACCGGGCGCGCCAACCCCAGCATGTTCAACCGGATCGTCATCGACTATTACGGCACTAACACTCCGATCACCCAGCTGGCCAGCATCAACGTTCCCGAGGCGCGGCTGGTCGTGATCAAGCCGTATGAAACCAATCAGCTGCACGCCATCGAGGCGGCCATTCGCAACTCCGACCTCGGAGTCAACCCCACCAATGACGGCACCCTGATCCGCGTGGCGGTGCCGCAGCTTACCGAGGAACGTCGGCGTGAGCTGGTCAAACAGGCCAAGCACAAGGGGGAGGAAGCCCGGGTCTCGGTGCGAAACATCCGTCGTAAAGCGATGGAGGAACTTCATCGCATCCGCAAGGACGGCGAAGCCGGCGAGGACGAGGTGGCCCGCGCCGAGAAGGATCTGGACAAGACCACCCACCAGTACGTCACCCAGGTCGACGAGCTGGTCAAACACAAAGAAGGCGAGCTGCTGGAGGTCTAGCGGCCGCTCAGCAACCGATTCCGTGGCAACAACCGATGCCGACGCTGGCACCCCATCCGAGGAGCCTGCGGCTAAGAAGGGGTCCCGGGCCGGAAGGGATCTGCCCGCCGCGATCGCGGTGGGCGCCTTTATCGGCGCCATCCTCATCGCAACGCTGATATTCGCTCCGCACGGATGGGTCGTCCTGTGCGCTTGGGCGATTCTCGTTGCCAGCCATGAGGTGGTGCGCCGGCTGCGGGAAGGCGGGTACGTTATCCCGGTCATCCCGCTGCTGGTCGGCGGGCAGGTCACCGTGTGGCTGACCTGGCCATTCGGTGCCCGCGGCGCGTTGGCCGGTTTCGGCGCCACGGTGGTGGTCTGCTTGTTCTGGCGGCTGTTCATGCATGACGAAAGCCGAAATCACGATCCGGACGCCGGCCCGCCACCCCCGTCGAATTACCTGCGCGACGTGTCAGCGACCGTCTTTCTGATCGCGTGGGTCCCGCTGTTCGCCTCCTTCGCCGCGTTGTTGGTCTACCACCCAAAGGAAGGCGCGGCTCGGGTGTTCTGCCTGATGATCACGGTCGTCGCCTCCGACGTGGGGGGCTACGCGTTCGGGGTACTGTTCGGCAAGCATCCGCTGGTTCCGGCGATCAGCCCGAAGAAGTCGTGGGAGGGGTTCGGCGGCTCGTTGCTGTGCGCGACGACCGCGGCGTTTGTGACCGCGACCTTCCTGGCCCACCGACCGCTGTGGGAGGGCGTCTTGCTGGGGCTGGTGCTGACGTTCACCTGCGTGCTGGGCGACCTGGTGGAATCTCAGGTCAAACGTGACCTTGGCATCAAGGACATGGGCCGGCTGCTGCCCGGGCACGGCGGCCTGATGGACCGGTTGGACAGCGTGCTCCCGTCGGCGGTGGCGGCGTGGACGGTGTTCGCATTGCTGCCGGCCTGAGAAGGCCGATACTGGACAGGTCATGGTCCAAGAGCTGATATTCGACGCGCCGCGCGCGGCCCTCCCGCCACGGCACCTGGCCGACCTCGATGCCGAGGGCCGCGCCGCGGCCGTCGCGGAGCTGGGTCTGCCGGCTTTTCGGGCCAAACAGCTCGCGCACCAGTACTACGGCAGGCTGATCGCCGACCCCTGGCAGATGACCGACCTACCGGCCGCCGCGCGCGAACAGATCGCCGAAACACTTTTCCCGACGCTGCTCACCGCGGCCACCGAGATCACCTGCGATGCCGGACAGACTCGAAAGACGTTGTGGCGCGCCGTTAACGACCCTGCTGGCACCACCTTCGAGTCGGTGCTGATGCGCTACCCGGCGCGCAACACGATCTGCATCTCGTCGCAGGCCGGCTGCGGCATGGCGTGTCCGTTCTGCGCGACGGGCCAGGGCGGATTGCGCCGCAACCTGTCGACCGCGGAAATCCTCGAGCAGGTGCGGGCCGGCGCCGCGGCGCTGCGCGACGAGTTCGGTGACCGGCTCTCGAATGTGGTTTTCATGGGGATGGGGGAGCCGCTGGCCAACTACGCCAGGGTCTTGGCCGCCGTGCGGCGCATCACCGAGCCGTCCGGTTTCGGTATTTCCGCCCGCTCGGTGACGGTGTCGACGGTGGGTCTGGCACCGGCGATCCGCAAGCTCGCCGACGAACGGCTCGGCGTGACGCTGGCGTTGTCGCTGCATGCGCCCGACGACGAACTGCGCGACACGCTGGTTCCGGTCAACAACCGGTGGAAGATCAGCGAAGCCCTGGACGCCGCCCGCTATTACGCCGACGTGACCGGCCGGCGGGTGTCTATCGAGTACGCGCTGATCCGCGACGTCAACGACCAGCCGTGGCGGGCCGACCTGCTGGGCAAACGGCTCCACGGCGCTCTCGGGCCGCTGGTGCACGTGAACCTGATTCCCCTCAACCCGACGCCGGGCAGCGATTGGGACGCCAGCCCCAAGGCGGTCGAGCGTGAGTTCGTCCGACGGGTTCGGTCGAAAGGCGTGTCGTGCACGGTGCGAGACACCCGTGGGCGCGAGATCAGCGCCGCGTGCGGACAGCTGGCTGCCCAAGGCGGGTGAACTTTGGCGGCGGCTGGCCCGTCTATCCCGGTAAGACCAGCAAATTTAGGGGGAACCATGATTCGCCTGTTTACGCCACTCAGGATGTGCCTAGTGGCGGTGTTCGCGGCCGTCTTGATCGTTGGACTGGCCGAGGCGCCGCGCTCTGCGGCGGCCGACGAGCGTCTGCAGTTCACCGCAACCACCCTCAGCGGTGCTCCCTTCAACGGGGGCGGCCTGCAGGGTAAGCCGGCGGTGTTGTGGTTCTGGACGCCGTGGTGTCCGTTCTGCAACGCCGAGGCTCCGGGCTTGAGTCAGGTGGCGGCGGCCAATCCGGGCGTCACCTTCGTCGGTATCGCGGCGCACTCGGATGTCGGTGCGATGCAGAACTTCGTGTCGAAGTACAACCTGAACTTCACCAACCTCAATGACACCGACGGCTCCATTTGGGCCCGCTACAACGTGCCCTGGCAGCCGGCGTGGGTGTTCTACCGCGCCGACGGCAGCTCCACCTTCGTCAACAACCCCACCGCGGCGATGCCCCAGGCCGAGCTCGCCGGCCGGGTGGCCGCGCTGCGCTGAGCTGCTAACCCGTGAACCAGGGTCTTGTCGGTCTGGCCTTCGCGGCCGGACTGGTGGCGGCCCTTAACCCCTGTGGGTTCGCCATGCTGCCCGCGTATCTGCTTCTGGTGGTGCGCGGGCAGCCCGGTAATCCCGTCGGGCGCGCGCTGGCGGCCACCGCCGGCATGGCGCTCGGCTTCATGGCCGTGTTCGGATCCTTTGGGGCACTGACGATCTCGGCGGCCTCGACGGTGCAGCGTTACCTGCCTTACGGCACCGTGGTGATCGGCGTGGTACTGGTCGCGCTCGGGGTTTGGCTGTTAACCGGTCGAGAGCTCACGGTGCTGACGCCGCGGGCCCTGGGCCCGCGATGGGCCCCGACGGCCCGACTGTGGTCCATGTTCGGCTACGGCGTGAGCTACGCGATCGCTTCGCTGTCCTGCACGATCGGGCCGTTTCTGGCGGTCACGGCCGCCGGCCTGCGCAGCGGCTCGGTCCTCACGGGCGCGGCGATCTACCTCGCCTATGTCGGCGGCCTGACCCTGGTCGTCGGCGTCCTCGCTCTCGCGACCGCGACCGCCAGCTCGGCGGTGGCCGAACGATTGCGCCGCATCCTGCCGTTCGTGAACCGGATCAGCGGCGCGCTGCTGGTTCTGGTCGGGCTGTACGTCGCCTACTACGGCGTCTACGAGCTGCGGCTGTTCAGTGCGACCCGGGCGAGCCCGCCGGACGCGTTGATCGGGGCGGCCGGCCGACTGCAGGGCGCGCTGGCCGGCTGGGTGCACCAGCACGGCGCCTGGCCATGGGTGTGGGGGTTGGCAGTGGTGGTGGTCGGCGCCCTGGCTGGCTACCTGATCCAGCCGCGGCGGCGGCCCCACAGGTCGCGGACCAGAACGCCGAGCGCGAGCACCGCAAACCCGATCAGGAACAAGTCCTCGACGTGACCGACGTGGTTGCCGCGCAACATCGCCAGCAGGAATCCGAAGACGAAGAATCCGACGACGTGCCAGGTGCGGTGATTGATCCGGCTCCAGCCCCACGCTGCGGACGGCACCTCGGCGACGTCGACGCCCCTGTAGTGCTCCACCTCAGTAGTCGCCACGTTTTCCTCCGGTCGGGCTGCGTTTCGGACCCCAACATTCTGGCACAGGCCATATTCAGCCGTAGGTGAAGGAGAACACCTGCAGCCCCTTGCTGGGCCTCACCTCGACTGTTCCCGGTGTGACCTGGTCACCAGCGACGATCTGATGCGAGGTGGGCGGCCCACCGACCGGCAACGTCGTTGACTTCCCATCGCCCGTCACCGCGACGGTCCCCGTCCCGCCGACCACGAGGTAGACGTTCTTGGCGCGGTAGTTGAGCCTGATCGCCGAGTTGTCCCCGTCGGCCGTGGCGCCCTGATAGTCCAGCGACCACGGGCCGGCCAGGGCGAATTTGTCGGCCGGCAGGGCCGGCGGGTAGTCGAACGCCGCGGGCCCTTCGTCATACCGGCCGGTGCCGCCGTAGTTGACCACCTTGCCGACCGCGAGGTAGGTCTCCGGCGTGAGGCCGGCTTGTGGGGTGATGTCGGGGGCGTCCACCGGCGCGGGGAGCCGGACGCCGGGCTTGCCCGGCCTGGCATCGGTGAGCAACTGCCTGATCAGTTTTTCGGTGCCGTCGTAATCGCCTTCACCGAACTTGATGTGCCGCACCGTGCCGCTGGCATCGATCAGATACTCGGCCGGCCAGTACCGGTTGCGATAATTCGTCCACGTGGAGTAGTTGTTGTCCAGCGCGACCGGATACGTGATGCCGAGATCGGCCGCGCCCTTGGCAACGTTGCCGGTCATCCGCTCGAATGCGAACTCGGGGGTGTGCACGCCGACGACTTCGAAACCGCTGTCGTGGTAGGCCCGCTGCCAGCCGACGACGTGCGGGATCGCGCGCTGGCAATTGATGCAGGAATAAGCCCAGAAGTCGATCAGCACCACCTTGCCGCGCAACGACTGCAGCGTCACCGGCTGGCCGTCGGGTGTGTTCAGCCATGCCGAGATGTTTTTGAGATCCGGTGCGGTCCCGCAGCTTTCGAGCCGTGCCGCTCCGTCGTGGCAGTTCGACAGCTGTACGTTCTGGTCATTGATGATGCCGCCGAGGTTCAGCTTCTCCCGAATCGTGTCCGCGCCGCCAACTTTCCCCTGCAACGATGCCGTGTAGTCCGGAATGGCCCGCTGCAGCATCGCGGGCAGATCAAACACCAGTGCCACCGCGAGCAGGATCGTCACGACGCCCGCCCCGATGCGGATCTCGCGCTGCCGACGCCGAAACGCGCTGACCCGCTGCGTAACCCGCTGGCCGGCCAGGGCGAAGAACAACAGCGGCACGGCAGCGCCGATCGCGAAGGCGGCGGTGAGCACGACCGTGCCCACCCCGATGGTCGCGGTGGCTCCGGCCACCACGATCGCGGCCAGAACTGGACCCGCGCACGGGACGTACAACACGCCCAAAGCCAAACCGAGTCCGAAACCGCTTCCGCGCGTGGCGATTTGTTTCTGCGGGAGGCGGGAAAAGGGCCGTTCCAGCAGCTGCTCAAACTTCGGGAAAATGAGGCCGAGGCCGATCGCGACCAGGGCGACCAGCGCGACCCAGCGGATGGCGTCCTGCGGCAGATGCAGCGCCGACAGCAATGCCGAGCCCAGCAGGGTGACCACGCTGAAGCTGAGCACCAAGCCGCCGATCACCCGATAGGGGCGCAACGTCTGCGACAGCGTGGGCTTTGCCTGAACCGCAACTGCGCTTTCGGGTTTCGGCGAGGTAGCGTCGCTGGTGCGCTGCGCACCCGAGAAGAAGATCACCGGCAGGACCGGCAGGACGCACGGCGATATTCCGGTGATGAGGCCTCCGAGGAAGCCGATCAGGGCGAGGGTCAACATGTGTTCAATTCGGTGCCGGGGGAGTCACGGATTGGCTTGGTTATCAACAAATTTCGCTGGCGTTGCACAGCAATGGCAGGGTAGCCCGCCCCGCGCGGGCCGCCCTGCCATTGCTCCGAAAATGCGCTACTGTGCCGGTGGCATCAGCACGGTGTCGATCATGTATACCGTCGCGTTAGCGGTGTGCACCCCGCCGCACACCAGACCCGCGTCGTTGACCTTGATGTCGTTGCCCACGCCCGTCACGGTCACGTCGGCGCCCTGCAGGGTCTTGTGGCTGCCGTCGACCTTGGTCGGGCTGACCTGGCCGGACACCACGTGGTACGTCAGGATGCTGGTCAACAACTGGGAATCCGTCTTGAGTCGGTCGACGGTGGCCGCGGGTAACTTGTCGAACGCGGCGTTGGTGGGGGCGAACACGGTGTACTGGCCACTGTTGAGGGTGTCGACCAGGTTCACCTGCGGGTTCAGCTTGCCCGATAACGCCGAGGTCAGGGTGCTCAGCATCGGGTTGTTCGACGCCGCGGTCGCGACCGGGTCCTGCGCCATCCCGGTCACCGATCCGGGGCCGGTGGGATTCTGCGCCGCATAGGCCGCGCACCCCGCACCCACCAGGTCGGCCGCGGGGTCGCCCATGGCCGTGGCGGTCATGCTGGTCGCGGGCTTGGTGGTGGTGCCGCTCGGTTGAGCCGTGGGCTTAGTACTCGAACAGGCGGAGAAACCCGCGATCGCGATCACCGCGAGGCCTGCCGCGGCGACTGACTTGGCTGGAGTGTTGATCATTGCTTTTCGATTCCTTTGCTACAGACGGTTTTTGCGGCCGCCGTGTTGGTTGAACACAAGTCATTCGGAGTGATGACCGTCACGGATGGGTTCACGGGGCACAATGAGTAGGTGACCGATCCGACCAACCGTCTGCGCGTGCTGGTGCTGGGCAGCACCGGCTCGATCGGCACCCAGGCGCTGGAGGTCATCGCCGCCAACCCGGATCGCTTCGAGGTGGTCGGGCTGGCCGCCGGGGGCGCCAACGTGGACACCCTGCGGCGCCAGCGCGCCGAGACCGGTGTGACCAACGTCGCGGTCACCGACGAGCGGTCCGCCGAGCAGGTCGGTGACGTCCCGTTCCGGGGCCCTGATGCGGTCACCCGGCTGATCGAGGAGACCGAGGCCGACGTCGTCCTCAATGCGCTGGTCGGGGCCTTAGGCCTGCGACCGACGCTGGCGGCGCTGGAATCGGGCGCCCGGCTGGCGCTGGCCAACAAGGAATCGCTGGTCGCGGGCGGTCCGCTGGTGTTGCGGGCGGCGCGGCCGAATCAGATCGTGCCGGTCGACTCCGAGCACTCGGCGCTGGCGCAATGCCTGCGCGGGGGCGCCCCCGACGAGGTGGCCAAGCTGGTGCTGACCGCCTCCGGCGGGCCGTTTCGCGGCTGGGCCGCGGCCGACCTGGAGGCCGTCACGCCCGAGCAGGCCGGCGCGCACCCCACCTGGTCGATGGGCCCGATGAACACCCTGAACTCGGCGTCGCTGGTCAACAAGGGTCTCGAGGTGATCGAAACGCATCTGCTGTTCGGCATCGACTACGACCGCATCGAGGTCGTGGTGCACCCCCAGTCGATTGTTCATTCGATGGTCACCTTCGTCGATGGTTCGACGATCGCCCAGGCCAGCCCGCCGGACATGAAGTTGCCCATTTCGTTGGCGCTGGGCTGGCCCCGGCGGGTGCCCGGTGCGGCGCTGTCCTGCGACTTCACCACGGCGTCTACCTGGGAGTTCGAGCCGCTGGACGCCGATGTTTTCCCCGCCGTGGAGCTGGCCCGGCACGCCGGGGGGACCGGTGGCTGCATGACCGCCGTCTACAACGCCGCCAACGAAGAAGCCGCCGAAGCGTTCCTGAAAGGGCGGATCGGGTTCCCTGCGATCGTCGGCACCATCGCCGAGGTGCTGCGCGCTGCCGACCAATGGGCCGCGGAACCAGCTACCGTGGATGACGTACTCGAAGCGCAGCGCTGGGCCCGCGCGCGAGCGCAACGCGAGGTATCCGAGAAGGTCTTAGACCAGAGCTAGGGAGGTCGACGAAGCGGAGATGATGTTCGTTCTCGGCATTGTGCTGTTCGCACTGGCCATCCTGATCTCGGTGGCCCTGCACGAGTGTGGCCACATGTGGGTGGCGCGCGGCACCGGCATGAAGGTGCGCCGCTACTTCGTCGGCTTCGGGCCCACGCTGTGGTCGACCCGGCGCGGTGAAATCGAATACGGCGTCAAGGGCATACCGCTCGGTGGATTCTGCGACATCGCCGGCATGACCCCGGTCGAGGAACTCGCCCCCGAGGAGCAGGACCGCGCCATGTACAAGCAGGCGACCTGGAAGCGGGTCGCGACGCTGTTCGCGGGACCGGGCATGAACTTCGTTATCTGCCTGGTCTTGCTCTACGGCATCGCACTGGTGTGGGGGCTGCCGAACCTGCATCCGCCGACGAATGCCGTTGTCGGCGAAACCGGTTGTGTCGCAAAGGAAGTGACCGCAGGAAAGCTCGACAAGTGCGACGGCGCCGGCCCGGCGGCGCAGGCCGGGATCCGCCCGGGTGACGTTGTCGTCAAGGTCGGCGACACCCCGGTGTCCAGCTTCGAGGAGATGGCCGCCGCGGTGCGCAAGCTGCAGGGCACGGTGCCGGTCGTCGTGCAGCGCAACGGCACCACCATCACCACGTATGTCACCGTTCAACAAACCCAGCGCTTTATCGCCAACGGGCAGGGCGCTCAACCTGCGGCGGCCACCGTCGGCGCTATCGGGGTCGGGGCGCCGCGCTCGCTGCCCACTCACTACGGCGTCTTGTCGGCCGCGCCCGCGACGTTCGCGTTCGCCGGCGATCTGACGGTCCAGGTGGGCAAGTCGCTGGTCGCCATCCCGAGCAAGGTCGGTGCGCTGGTGCACGCCATAGGCGGTGGTCAGCGCGACCCGGAGACGCCGATGAGCGTCGTCGGCGCCAGCATCATCGGCGGCGACACCGTCGATCACGGGCTGTGGGTGGCGTTCTGGTTCTTCCTGGCCCAGCTGAACCTGATCCTGGGTGCCATCAACCTGCTGCCGTTGCTGCCGTTCGACGGCGGCCACATCGCGGTCGCGGTGTTCGAGAAGATCCGCAACATGGTCCGCTCGGCCCGCGGCAAGGTTGCGGCCGCGCCGGTGAACTACCTCAAACTCATGCCCGCGACGTACGTGGTGCTGGTGTTCGTCGTCGGATACATGCTGTTGACCGTCACCGCGGATCTGGTCAACCCGATCAGGCTGTTCCAGTGACCGTCGGTCTGGGCATGCCCCCGCCCCCGGCGCCGGTGCTCGCCCCACGCCGCAAGACGCGTCAGCTGATGGTCCGCGACGTCGGCGTCGGCAGTGACCACCCGATCTCGGTGCAGTCGATGTGCACCACCAAGACCCATGACGTCAACTCCACCTTGCAGCAGATCGCCGAACTGACCGCCGCGGGCTGCGACATCGTCCGGGTGGCTTGCCCGCGTCAGGAAGACGCCGACGCGCTGGCTGAGATCGCCCGGCACAGTGGGATTCCGGTCATCGCCGACATCCACTTCCAACCCAAGTACATCTTCGCCGCCATCGACGCCGGATGCGCCGCGGTGCGGGTAAACCCCGGCAATATCAAGGAATTCGACGGTCGGGTCGGCGAGGTCGCCAAGGCCGCCGGCGACGCCGGCATCCCGATCCGCATCGGCGTCAACGCCGGCTCGCTGGACAAGCGATTCATGGAGAAGTACGGCAAGGCCACGCCCGAGGCGCTGGTGGAATCGGCGCTGTGGGAGGCCTCGCTGTTCGAGGACCACGGCTTCGGCGACATCAAGATCAGCGTCAAGCACAACGACCCGGTGGTGATGGTCGCGGCCTACGAGCAGCTGGCCGCCCAGTGCGACTATCCACTGCACCTCGGCGTCACCGAGGCCGGTCCCGCCTTCCAGGGCACTATCAAGTCCGCGGTCGCCTTCGGCGCGCTGTTGTCCCGGGGCATCGGCGACACCATTCGGGTGTCGCTGTCGGCGCCGCCGGTCGAGGAAGTCAAGGTCGGCAACCAGATTCTGGAGTCGCTGAACCTGCGGCCCCGCAAGCTCGAGATCGTGTCCTGCCCGTCGTGCGGCCGGGCCCAGGTCGACGTCTACACGCTGGCCAACGAAGTCAGCGCCGGCCTGGACGGCCTCGAGGTGCCGTTGCGGGTGGCCGTGATGGGGTGCGTCGTCAACGGTCCGGGGGAGGCCCGGGAGGCCGACCTGGGCGTCGCGTCGGGCAACGGCAAGGGCCAGATCTTCGTCAAGGGCGAAGTGATCAAGACCGTTCCCGAGGCGCAGATCGTTGAGACGCTCATCGAGGAAGCCATGCGTCTGGCCTCAGAGATGGAAACAGCGAGCGGTACGCCAACTGTGACCGTAAGCTGATGGGGACGGCCTATCGGCCGTCTTGTTCGCACCACGGAGAGTTCTTCAGATGTCGGCTCCGCCCATCCTTCGCCTGATCGGCGACCGGCGGGTGTCGCTGGTGCGCGACGCCGCCGCCGCCTGGCGGGTTTTCGACGAAGATCCGGTGGGGTCGTGCATGGTCGCGGCCCGGGTCACCGACCACGGCGTCGAACCCAATTCGATTGGCGGGGAACTGTGGACGCGGCGCGGCGCCGAGGAGTCGCTGTGCTTCGCCGGTGCCAACCTCATCCCGCTGCGCGGCGGACCGGCCGACCTCAACGCCTTCGCCGACGAGGCCATGAGCGGTTCTCGGCGCTGTTCCTCGCTGGTCGGCAGGGCCAATTTGGTATTGCCCATGTGGCAACGGCTCGAGCCGGCCTGGGGACCGGCGCGCGACGTGCGCGACAACCAGCCCCTGATGGCGCTGTCGACGTTTCCCAAGTGCGACCTCGACACCGGCGTGCGGCAGGTCCGGCCCGACGAACTGGACGCCTACCTGGTGGCCGCCGTCGACATGTTCATCGGCGAAGTGGGCGTCGACCCGCGGCTCGGCGACGGCGGTCGTGGTTACCGCCGCCGGGTGGCCAGCCTCATCGCGGCGGGGCGGGCGTGGGCCCGCTTCGAGAAGGGCGAGGTCATCTTCAAGGCCGAGGTCGGATCGCAGTCTCCGACGGTCGGGCAGATCCAGGGGGTCTGGGTGCATCCCGAGCGGCGCGGTCTCGGGCTGGGCACTCGCGGTACCGCGACGTTGGCCGCCGTGATCGTCGGCACCGGACGCATCGCCAGCCTGTACGTGAACAGCTTCAACACGGTCGCCCGCGCCGCGTACGATCGCATCGGCTTCACCGAGGTCGGCACCTTCGCCACTGTGCTGCTGGACTAACACTCGCCGCGCCTCCCGAGGGCCAGCTGATGGGGAGGGCATGTCCGAGTTCAATACACCTTTCAATACACCCAGGCGCCGAGGGGTGCTCAACCCGCTGCACGCTGCGATGAACGCGGCGCCCGCCCAGCGCGCCGCGGCCGAGGCGGCGGCCATGGACTTCCGCCGTGGCCTTTGGCCCGCATTGCGCGCCGAGATCCGCTGGGCGTTCACGCCGCCGCGCATCTGGCTCACCGGTGTGGCGGCCAACTTCGTTCTCGCGGTGGTCTGGTTGGTGTTCCAGCGCATGACCGCTTCGCACGTCCATCACCGGGTCCCGTCGCACTACCATCACGCCGGCTTCTACCACCATCAGCAGATCGACTGGGTGATCCTGATCAGCGCCTATTTCGCCTCGTTCGTGCTGGCCGATGTCACCACCACCAACGTGCTGGGCGCGGACCACCACCGCGTCGCCAAGGGGTTGGCGCACGGCGTGCCGTTTTGGCGGGTGTTGTTGCTGAAAAACCTGACCCTGCTGGTCATCGTCGGACTGCCCACCTTGTCGGTGGCGATGGCGTTGACGCTGTGGAAGCAATCGCCGGCGCAGCTGGGCAACACCATCCCCAACGTAGCGGTGCCCATCGTGTCCTGGCTGGGCGTAGGCAACGCCATCTCGGTGTTGTTGCCGGTCGGCTCCGAACCGCTGATGCAACGCTGGCACGATCGGCGCGACTGGCGCCGCACCGGCACCTGGATCGTGGCGCTGACGCTGCCGTATGCGCTCTACTATGTCGCCGACCCGTTGGGCGGGGTGGAGCACAAAGCGTTGTGGACGTCGCTCCCTGCGGCGGTCGGACCAATATTCGGGCGCGACACGAAGAGTTTCGTGCATCTGGGCGTCGCGATGATCGTCTGGGCGGCCGGCACCCTCTTTGCCTGCTGGTGGGAGCGCAGGCGCGGACTGCAGTTCAGGTGAGCTGCGCGCCGCTCGCGAGCCGAACGTGGCTGCGATTTCGAGCCGCGTCTTTCGCAGCGGGGTTGGGTTCGCGGACGTAACAGTCCGGTCTCGGTGTGTCGGCGCTGGTGTGCGCGCGCTGGTTCTTAACATCTGTACCGATGGCAACAAAAATAACACTGGCCCCAGTGGTCGCCGGCGTGCTCGTCGCGGGGATCGCGCTCTCGGGATGCACCCCGCGGCCCGAGGGTCCCGGCCCGGCGGCGGAGAAGTTCTTCCGCGCGCTGGCCGTCGGCGACACCGGGACGGCCGCCCAGGTCAGCGACAACCCCACCGAGGCCCGGGAAGCGCTCAATGCGGCCTGGTCCGGGCTGCAGGCCACCCACTTGGACGCGCAGATCCTCAGCGCGAAATACGCCGAGGACACCGGCACGGTCAACTACCGCTTCACCTGGCACCTGCCCAAGAACCGGGAATGGAGCTACGACGGCCAACTGAAGATGGCGCGCGACGAGGGGCACTGGCAGGTCCGCTGGGTTACCACCGACCTGCATCCGAGGCTGGGTGAGCACCAGACCTTCGCGCTGCGCGCCGATCAGCCGCGGCGCGCCTCGGTCAACGAGCTGGGCGGCAGCGACGTCCTGGCACCGGGCTACCTGTACCACTACACGCTGGACGCGACGCAGGCCGGACCCGCCTTGATCGGGACGGCGCACGCCGTGATCGACGCCCTGCACCCCTTTAACGACACGCTCAATGATCCGCAGTTGCTGGCGGAAAAGGCCAGCTCGTCGGCCGACGCGCTGGATCTGGGGGTCACCCTGCAGCCTGCCGACAACGATCGGGTCTTCCCGGCGATCGGGCGGCTGCCGGGCGTCGTGGTCGTCCCGCAGGCCGATGAGCTGCCGACCGATCCGCATTTCGCGCCGGCCGTGGTCGCCGAGGTGAAGAAGTCCGTCATCAACCAGCTCGACGGTCAGGCGGGCTGGCGGATCGTCAGCGTCAACCAGAACAACGTCGACGTCGCGGTGCTGCACGAGGTCGAGGGCTCTCCGGCGCCGTCGGTCTCGATCACGCTGGACCGGGTGGTGCAGAACGCCGCCCAGCACGCGGTGGACACCCGCGGCGGCAAGGCGATGATGGTCGTCATCAAACCGTCGACCGGGGAGATCCTGGCGATCGCGCAGAACGCGGGCGCCGACAGTCAGGGCCTGGTCGCCACCACCGGGCTGTTCCCGCCGGGGTCGACGTTCAAGATGGTCACGGCCGGTGCCGCCATCGACCGCGACATGGCCACGCCTAACACGATGCTGGGCTGCCCCGGCCACATCGACATCGGGCACCGCACCATCCCCAACTACGGCGGCTTCGATCTCGGTGTGGTGCCGATGTCGCGCGCGTTCGCCAGTTCCTGCAACACCACTTTCGCCGAGCTGGGCAGCAAGATGCCGCCCCGCGGGCTGACGCAGGCGGCCACCCGGTACGGACTCGGGCTGGACTATCAGGTGGATGGCATCACCACCCTTACCGGGTCCGTGCCGCCGACGGTGGACCTGGCCGAGCGCACCGAAGACGGCTTCGGCCAGGGCAAGGTGCTGGTCACCCCGTTCGGCATGGCGCTGGTGGCGGCCACCGTCGACGCCGGCAAGACCCCGGTTCCGCAGCTGATCGCCGGCCGGGCGACGACGGTCGACGGCGACAGCACGCCGATCACCCCGAAGATGGTCGACGCGCTGCGCCCGATGATGCGCCTGGTGGTGACCAACGGCACCGCCAAGGAGATCAACGGCTGCGGCGAGGTCTACGGCAAGACCGGTGAGGCCGAATTCCCGGGCGGCTCGCACTCCTGGTTCGCCGGCTACCGCGGCGACCTGGCGTTCGCGTCGCTGATCGTCGGGGGCGGCAGCTCGGAATACGCGGTCCGGATGACCAAGGTGATGTTCGAGTCGCTGCCGCCGGGCTACCTGACTTAGCGCGCGGCGGTAAGTTTGCGAGCATGACCGATAGCGGTGGGGACACGCTCGCGCTGCGCGTTTCCGACGCCGATCGCAACGGCACCATGCGGCGACTGCACAACGCGGTTGCGCTCGGGCTGATCGATATCGACGAGTTCGAGCAGCGCTCGTCGCGGGTGTCCTATGCGCGGACCCAAAACGAGTTGGCCGGGCTGGTCAGCGACCTGCCCGGGCCGGGCGCGATCGTCACGTCGGCGGCCGACCGCGTCGAACTGCGCGGCTGGGCGGGCTCGCTGAAGCGCCACGGCGAATGGATGGTCCCCACCCGGTTGGCGCTGGTGCGCCGGCTGGGGTCAATCGAGCTCGACCTCACCAAGGCCCGGTTCGCGGGTCCGGTGGTGGTCATCGAACTCGACATGCGATTCGGCTCGGTGGACATCCGCCTGCCCGACGGGGCCAGCGCCTCCATCGATGACGTCGAGGTCTATGGCGGCAGCGCCAGCGACCGCCGCAAGGACGCCCCGGCCGAGGGAACGCCGCACGTCGTGCTGACCGGCCGGCTGGTCCTCGGGTCGGTGGTTATCCGGGGGCCGCACCGGGCATTAGGGCGCTCGCTGCGGCGTCGGCTTCGAGGTCAGCCCGGCTAAGCTAGCGAACATGCCTGCTCGCACCGCGCTTTCTCCCGGAGTGTTGTCCCCGACCCTGCCGGTGCCCAACCGCATCCCGCGCCCCGAATACGTCGGCAAGTCGACCGCGCGGGAGGGCACCGAGCCGTGGGTGCAGACACCCGAGGTGATCGAGAAGATGCGCGTCGCCGGCCGCATCGCCGCCGCGGCGCTGGCCGAGGCGGGCAAGGCGGTCGCGCCGGGCGTGACGACCGACGAACTGGACGGGATCGTGCACGAGTACATGGTCGACCACGGCGCCTATCCGTCGACGCTGGGCTACAAGGGATTTCCGAAGTCGTGCTGCACGTCGCTCAACGAGGTGATCTGCCACGGCATCCCCGACTCGACGGTGATCGAAGACGGCGACATCGTCAACATCGACGTCACCGCCTACATCGACGGGGTGCATGGCGACACCAACGCCACCTTTTTGGCCGGCGACGTGTCAGAAGAGCACCGCCTGCTCGTTGAGCGGACCCGCGAGGCGACCATGCGCGCGATCAACGCCGTCAAGCCCGGGCGCGCGCTGTCGGTCGTCGGCCGGGTGATCGAGTCGTACGCAAATCGGTTCGGGTACAACGTCGTTCGCGACTTCACCGGCCACGGCATCGGTACCACATTTCACAACGGACTGGTGGTCTTGCACTACGACCAGCCTTCGGTGTCGACGATCATCCAACCGGGAATGACGTTCACCATCGAGCCGATGATCAACCTGGGCGCGCTGGATTACGAAATCTGGGACGACGGCTGGACGGTGGTCACCCGGGACCGCAAGTGGACCGCGCAGTTCGAGCACACGCTGCTGGTCACCGACACCGGCGTCGAGATCCTGACACTGGCGTGAGGTTCCGGCGCGAGCAGACGCAGAATCGCATTTTGCGGCCGCAAATCGTGCGATTCTGCGTCTGCTCGCGGTGAAATAGGTGAGCGGGGCGCTGCTGGTGGCGGGCACCAGCTCCGACGCCGGGAAATCCGTGGTCGTCGCGGGACTGTGCCGGTTGCTCGCGCGCAAAGGAATCCGGGTCGCGCCGTTCAAGGCGCAAAACATGTCCAACAATTCCGTCGTCACCATTGAGGGAGGCGAGATCGGCCGGGCCCAGGCGATGCAGGCGCGGGCGGCCGGACTGGAACCCAGTGTGCGGTTCAACCCGATCCTGCTCAAACCCGGCAGTGACCGGACGTCGCAACTGGTGATCCGCGGGCAGGTCGCCGACTCGGTGACCGCCACGGGCTACATGCGGCACCGCGACCGGCTGGCCGGCATCGTGATGGACGAACTCTCTTGCCTGCGTGACGAATTCGACGCGGTGATCTGTGAGGGCGCCGGCTCCCCGGCCGAAATAAATTTGCGTGCCAACGATGTGGTCAACATGGGACTCGCCCGGGCCGCGAACCTGCCGGTGGTCGTGGTCGGTGACATCGACCGCGGCGGTGTCCTAGCCCATCTTTTCGGGACCGTCGCGGTGCTTGAGCCCGACGACCAGGCGTTGATCGCGGGCTTCATCATCAACAAGTTCCGCGGCGACCCGGCGCTGCTCGAGCCGGGGTTGCGACAGCTGTTGGAGTTGACCGGGCGCCCCACCTACGGGGTGCTGCCGTACGCGCACGACCTGTGGATCGACGCCGAGGATTCGCTGTCACTACTGGCCCATGGTGTCGTGGGCGTGCCGGCGCCCCCGCGCGGCGACGAGTGGCTGCGGGTGGCCGCCGTGCGGCTGCCCCGGATTTCCAACTCCACCGACATCGAGGCGCTGGCCTGCGAGCCGGGCGTGCTGGTGCGGTGGGTGACCGATCCCGCCGAGCTGGCCGAGGTCGACTTGGTGGTCCTGCCGGGCACCAAGGCAACTGTTGGGGACCTGTCATGGCTGCACGAGCGCGGCCTGGCCGGCGCGATCGCAGCCCATTGCGGCGCGGGCAAGCCGGTATTGGGCATCTGCGGGGGCTTTCAGATGTTGTGCCGGAGCATCGTTGACGGGATCGAATCCGCCGAACGCGAAGCAGCCGGGCTGGGGCTGCTGGATGCCGACATCGTCTTCGCCGCCGACAAGGTCCTGCGCCGCTGGTCGGCTCCCCTGGCTCCCCTGAGCGGATACGAGATCCACCATGGGCGGCTCACCCGGTGCGAGGAAGCCAGCTGGTTCGATGTCGATTCGGCGCCGCAAGGTCTAGCGCGCGGTGCGGTATTCGGCACCCACTGGCACGGCCTGTTTGACAACGACGATTTTCGCCGCGAGTGGCTTGTAGAGGTGGCCAAGGCGGCCGGGCGCAGCGGGTTCGTGGTGGCCGAGGACGTCGATGTCGGGCAGCGCCGCGACGCGCAGTTGGTGTTGATGGCCGATCTGTTGGCCGCCCATCTTGATATGGCGGCGGTCATGGGGCTGCTCGAGGGGGGACCACCACCGCGTCCATGCATTGTCAAAGCGTTGCTGCCGCAATAAATCTGGGTTGCCAGCTGGTAAGTCGGTTGCACGCGGGGGACGCGGAGGTTGACAGTGCGTTATGGGTACCGCCGAAAACGACCCGTATACCGGCCGATTAGCTGTTAACGTGCGACAGTGCCCTCGATGATGACCACGCTCGACGGTATTCCCATTCCCGTGGCCGTCTCCGGTCCTGACAAGGGTGTCGTCGTCCTCATTCTCGGCGCTGAACAGCGCTCGCCCGCCGCCTACGACGCGGTGTGCGAGCGCCTGCACACCGCTTCGCTGCGCACGGTCGTCATCGGCCCCGACCCGCGGCTGACCAGCAAATCGGTGATCGGCATCCTCGACTCCCTGGGGATCGGTTGGGCGGTGGTGGTCGGCGACCGTGCCGGCGCCGAGCTGGCGTGGAAGCTCGCGGCGACCCGGTTGGGCCGGTTCGTCGGCCTGGTAGCCATCGACCGCGGACATCCGCGGGTCGCCGATGTCGACGGCGTCGTGCGGGGCGAGGAATGCCCGCCGGTGGAGGTCGCCACCACCGTGTTGGTCAGCTCGCCGGCCGCGCGGGCAATCGCCTGCGACAGCCAGCGCTACGTCTATGGCGACTACCGGATAGTGGATCTGCTCGGGCGGCGCAACGCGCACGAGTCCACCGCGCAGTTGGCCGCCGAGATCGTGTTGCGCACCAGCAGCTGGTAACACCCGCTCAGCGTTTAGGCTGGCTCGATGTTGTCGTTAGCCGAACTGGAACAAATGGTCGCGGCCGGGCCCGACGGTGGTGTCGACACCGTGATCGTGGCGTTCGCCGACATGCAGGGCCGGTTGGTCGGCAAGCGGGTGTCGGCCTCCGATTTCGTCGACGGGGTCGCCGCCCACGGCGCCGAATGCTGCAACTATCTGCTTGCCGTCGACGTCGAGATGAACACCGTGCCCGGTTACGCGATGTCCAGTTGGGACACCGGGTACGGGGACATGGAGATGGCGCCGGACCTCGACACCCTTCGGCTCGTTCCCTGGCTGCCCGCCACCGCGCTGGTGATCGTCGACTTGCGCTGGCGCGACGGCAGCACGGTCGCCGCCGCGCCGCGCAGCATCCTGCGCCGCCAGCTCGACCGGCTCAGCGGCCACGGGCTGGCGGCCAACGTCGCCACCGAACTCGAGTTCATGGTCTTCGACGACACCTACCGGCAGGCATGGGCCAGCGGTTATCGCGGGCTGACGCCGGCCAGCGACTACAACGTCGACTACGCCATCTTGGCGTCGTCGCGCATGGAGCCGCTGCTGCGTGACATCCGGCTCGGGATGGCCGGTGCGGGCCTGCACTGCGAGGCCATCAAGGGGGAGTGCAACCGGGGTCAGCAGGAGCTCGGGTTCCGCTACGACGACGCGCTGGTCACCTGCGACAACCACACCATCTACAAGAACGGCGCCAAGGAAATCGCCGACCAGCACGGCAAAAGCCTGACGTTCATGGCGAAATACGATGAGCGCGAAGGCAATAGCTGTCACATTCATCTGTCGCTGCGCGCCGATGACGGATCGGCGGCGTTCGCCGACAGTGGCAGACCGCACGGCATGTCATCGAGGTTCGAGAGCTTCCTGGCCGGCGCGCTGGCCACCATGGCCGAGCTCACGTTGTTCTATGCGCCGAATATCAACTCCTACAAGCGGTTTGCCGACGGCAGTTTCGCGCCGACGGCGCTGGCCTGGGGGCTGGACAACCGCACCTGTGCGGTGCGCGTCGTCGGCCACGGCGACAACATCCGGATGGAATGCCGGGTCCCCGGCGGTGACGTCAACCCGTACCTCGCGGTGGCGGCGCTCGTCGCGGGCGGACTGCACGGGATCGAGCGCTCATTGAAGCCACCAGAACCGTTTCAGGGCAACGCCTACCAAGCGGCCGGGGTGCAGCGGCTGCCCGTCACGCTGGGCGCGGCCGCCGAGCTCTTCGAGAAGTCGACGGTGGCGGCCGACGCGTTCGGTGGCGACGTCGTCGCGCATTACCTGAACAACGCGCGGGTCGAGTTGGCGGCGTTCAACGCGGCGGTCACGGACTGGGAGAGGGTACGGGGATTTGAGCGGCTCTAGCCGGCCGGTGATTGGCCTGACGACTTATCTGGAGCAGGTGCGGACCGGGATCTGGGACGTCCCCGCTGCTTATCTGCCGTCCGATTATTTCGACGGCGTCATCATGGCCGGCGGCACCGCGGTGCTGTTGCCCCCGCAAGAACCCGGCAGCGCCGCCGGTGTCCTGGACGGCCTGGACGCGCTGGTGATCACCGGTGGCTACGACCTCGATCCCGCCGCCTACGGCCAGCAGCCGCACCCGAGCACCGATGCGCCCCGCGGTGCCCGCGACGCCTGGGAGTTCGCGCTGCTGGAGGGCGCGCTGGCGCGGGGGCTGCCGGTGCTGGGGATCTGTCGCGGCGCGCAGATGCTCAACGTCGCGTTCGGCGGAACGCTGCACCAGCACCTGCCCGACGTGATCGGCCACGGCGGGCATCGGGCGGGCAACGGGGTGTTCGCCACGTTGCCGGTGCGCATCGTGCCGGGCACCCGACTGGCCGGGCTGCTCGGGGAGAGCGCCAACGCGTCGTGCTACCACCATCAGGCGATCGACAAGGTCGGGGAATCCCTGGTGGTCAGCGCGTGGGACGCCGACGGCGTGGTCGAGGCGCTGGAGCTGCCCGGCCAGGATGCTGGGGCCTTCGTGCTTGCCGTGCAATGGCATCCGGAGAAATCCCTGGACGATCTGCGGCTGTTCGCCGCGGTGGTGGACGCCGCGCGGTCGTATGGGGGCGGCCCCCAATGAGTTCGACCGAACTGATCAACCCCGCCACCGAGGAGGTGCTGGGCTCGGTCGAGCACGCCGACGCCGCCGCCGTCGACGACGCGGTGCGCCGGGCCATGGCGGCCCAGCGGCGCTGGGCGCGACTGGCGCCGGCTGAACGCGCGGCCGGGTTGCGCGCGTTCGCGGCCGCGGTCGACGCCCACGTCGACGAGCTGGCCGCCCTCGAGGTTGCCAATTCCGGGCACCCGATCGGTTCGGCCGAATGGGAAGCCGGTCACGTCCGCGACGTGCTGAGCTTCTACGCCGCCAGCCCGGAACGCTTGTCCGGCAAGCAGATTCCCGTCGCCGGCGGCCTGGACGTCACCTTCCACGAACCACTGGGCGTGGTCGGCGTGATCACGCCGTGGAATTTCCCGATGATGATCGCGTCCTGGGGCATCGCGCCGGCGCTGGCGGCCGGCAACGCCGTGCTGGTCAAGCCCGCCGAGTGGACCCCGCTGACCACGATCCGGCTGGCTGAGCTGGCGGTCGAAGCCGGGCTGGATGCGGACCTGCTGCAGGTGCTGCCCGGTGCGGGCGAGGTGGTGGGGCAGCGGTTCGTCACCAACCCCGGAATCCGCAAGGTCGTCTTCACCGGGTCCACCGAAGTCGGCAAACGCGTGATGGCCGGCGCGGCCGATCACGTCAAACGGGTCACGCTGGAACTCGGCGGCAAAAGCGCCAACATCGTCTTCGCCGACTGCGACCTGGAACGCGCGGCGGCGACCGCACCGGCCGGGGTGTTCGACAACGCCGGTCAGGACTGCTGCGCCCGCAGCCGAATCCTGTTGCAGCGCAGCGTTTACGACCGGTTCATGGAGCTGCTCGAGCCCGCGGTGAAACGCGTCGTCGTGGGGGACCCGACGGCCCGCGACACCGAGATGGGGCCCCTGGTGTCCGCCGCGCACCGCGACAGGGTGGTCTCGTACGTCCCCGACGACGCCCCGGTCGCGTTTCGCGGCACCGCGCCCACTGGTCCCGGATTCTGGTTCGCGCCAACGGTTCTCACTCCGCAGCGCACCGACCGCGCGGTCGCCGAGGAGATCTTCGGCCCGGTGGTCACCGTGTTGGCGTTCGACGACGAGGCCGACGCCGTCGCGCTGGCCAACGACACCGCCTACGGGCTGTCCGGATCGATCTGGACCGACGACCTGTCCCGCGCGCTGCGGGTGTCGCGCGCCGTTGAGGCCGGCAACCTGTCGGTGAATTCGCACTCGTCGGTGCGGTACAACACGCCCTTCGGCGGTTTCAAACAGTCGGGGCTGGGCCGCGAGCTGGGCCCGGACGCGCCGCTGCATTTCACCGAGACCAAGAACGTATTCATCGCCATTGATGCCGTTAAGGAGGCCTGATGGATCTGACCCGACGGCTGGCGGGCCGGGTGGCGGTCATTACCGGCGGCGGCAGCGGCATCGGCTTGGCCGCCGCGCGGCGGATGCGCGCCGAGGGCGCGACCATCGTCATCGGCGACGTCGACCGCGACGCCGGCGCCGAGGCGGCCGAGGAGCTTGCCGGTTTGTTTGTGCCCGTTGATGTTTCCGACGAAGTTGCGGTGGACGCGCTGTTCGACGCCGCGGCAAAGACCTGCGGCTCGGTCGACATCGCGTTCAACAACGCCGGCATCTCGCCGCCGGAGGACGACCTGATCGAAAACACCGACCTGCCGGCATGGCAACGCGTCCAGGACGTGAACCTGAAATCGGTGTACCTGTGCTGCCGGGCGGCGCTGCGGCACATGGTCCCCGCGCAGAAGGGTTCCATCATCAACACCGCCTCGTTCGTCGCGGTCCTGGGCTCGGCGACCTCGCAGATCTCCTACACCGCCTCCAAGGGCGGGGTGTTGGCCATGTCCCGCGAGCTGGGCGTGCAATTCGCCCGGCAGGGCATCCGGGTCAACGCGCTGTGCCCCGGCCCGGTCAACACCCCGTTGCTGCGGGAGCTTTTCGCCAAGGACCCCGAACGGGCCGCGCGCCGGCTGGTGCACGTGCCGGTCGGCCGGTTCGCCGAGCCCGACGAAATCGCGGCTGCGGTAGCATTTTTGGCCAGCGACGACGCGTCGTTCATCACCGCGTCGACATTTCTGGTGGACGGCGGGATCAGCTCGGCTTACGTGACACCGCTATAGCGTGGCGGCCTGGGTCCGCGGCCGGCGCGGCTTGCGTCCAGGCCCGTGGCACCGACAGTGTTCCGATCGAGGCACCGCGACCGGCGCGCGCGGTGACGCTTGGTTTCTTCGAGAGCGACAACATCGACGCCGCCGTGTGCAGCGCCGCCGCCTTGTTCACCGAACTCAGGTGCGTCAACGCGAAGTCCGATGGCGCGGTCAGTGAACTCATTTTCGACAGCGGCGACGTCACCGCCGCCAGGGAGGCATCGACCGTCGTCAACGGCGAGGCCAAAAATGCCTGCAGCGCACCGGGAATCGCCGACATGACCCGGTATCCGACCGATATCACCTCCGGCGACGACGTCGCGGCAGGCGAGCCGAACGGCGTCACCAGCACGGCATCCGCCGCGGCAACGGCATAGGCGTTCATCGCCGCGGCATCCCGCACCCACATCTGGTCGTATTCGGCTTCGATGTCCGCGATCAGCGGCCCGAGTTGGCCGAGGCAGTTCCCCGACGCCAGCGACGCCCGCTGGGCGCGGTTGGCTGCAATGACCGGCACGGGCACTACCGTCGCCAACGCCGATTCGAATGCCTTCGCGGCCGCCTCGGCCTGGGTCGCGGCGTGCGCGGCTCGAGCCGCGGTGCAGTCCAGCCAGTCGATGTAGCGCCTCGCCGCGCCCTGCCAGGCCGTCGCCAGCTTCGAGGTCACCGACCGGTAGTCCGCCAGCCGGGCGTACAGCCGCGCGGCCAGCGTGTCCCAGGCGGCGGCGGCCTCCGTCATCGGCCCCGACCCGGGGCCGACGGACATGCGCCCGGAGTTGATCTCCGGCGGTAGCGTCGCGAAATTCATTGAAACCATTCCTCCAAGACATAGACCGAGGGGTTACAGGCCGCGCTACGGCGGCGCTCAGCGACGGTCTATGCAGAGGTTGGTCGAGATATCTCGCCCGCTCGGGGTAGCCGCGGGTGCACGCGAGTGGATGCCGCCCGGCGGCGCCGCCACGGCCGGCCCGCAGGGATCGAACGAGGCCGGCAGCGCCGACCAGTCCGACGCCTGCGACAACCGGTTCCAGCTTTGCGGCCGTTCGCGTGCCATCCACGCGTGTTTGGTCGGCATCTGATGCGTGGGTGACGAGCTGTGAGCCGCGGCATGGGTCGCCTGCCACGCCGCCGGCAGCGGTCCCGCGATCTGGGCGAGCGTGGACCCCCGCAGCGCCCAGCCGGTGGTGACGGCGGTGAACAAGCTCAGCGCGGCGACCACCGCGATGGCGAGCTGCCACCGCGGCGTCTTAGCGATGCCACCAGACGTCACGATGGCCCGACGGTACTTGCCGGCGATTGAAGCAGGCTGTGAGAACGATCCCAGTCAGGTGAGAACGATGAGTGGGATCGCCATCTCGACGTCGGTGCCGGCGCCGTGCATGCCGATGAGGCGAGCCATTTCGACGGGCTCGTGTCCGGTTGCCAGCACCGCTACCTCGCCGGTGCAGACGACGACGACATCGCCGATCCGCGCCAGGTGCGCCGGGCTGACCGGCCCGAACATCCCGGTGGCGACCGCCTGCTCGCGGCTGTAGACCTGGGCCCAGCCGGCCGCCGCCTCGGTCCAGGCGGCCTGTACGTCCGCCGCGGCGCCGGGCTGGGTGTGCAGGTAGCGCACCCGTGGTTCGCCGGCGACCACCCGCACTCCCGCGCCGAGCCGTGGGTCGAGGTCGAGGTCTATACGAGCGTCCGACGCAATGTTGAGGCCGCCGTGGTCCGCGGTCACCACCAGCGCCGCGTCGCTCGGCAATGCCTCGGCGAGCCGGGTCAGCAGCGCGTCGACGCCGGCTGCGGCCTGGTGCCATTGCGGCGAGCCGACACCGAACACATGGGCGGCGGTATCCAGGTCGGCCTTGTAGCCGTACACCACTCCGGGCGCCGCGCGCAGCTCGTCGGTCAACTGTTGGGCATAGCAGCCGTTGGGCTGCATCGGCAGGAATTGCGCACCTCGGTACGCCGCATCGGTGAGCCCGCTGCCGATGAACGACCCCGGCAGCACGGCGCGGGCGCCGATGCCGGCCCACCGCAGCCGCTCGAACCAGGTAGGGAGCGGCTGCCATTCGGTGTGGGGCGGTTCGTCGCGCCACGCGATGTGGGTGAGCACCCGGTCCGTGCCGGGGATGTTCACCGTGAAGCCCAGGATGCCGTGTGCGCCGGGCTGCGCACCGGTGCCCAGCGACACCAGGCTGGTCGGCGTCGTCGACGGAAAGGTGCAGACCAGCTGGCTGAGCCGTCCGGCGCCGCCGGCGAGAACCGAGGCGAGCAGCGGCGCGTCACCGGCCAGCTCCGGCAACAGGTGCCAGCCCAGGCCGTCGACCAGCATGATCAGCACCCGATCGACCTGGCCGGCTTGCTCTGCCAGTCCGAGTCGGTCGACCGCGTCCGGGACGCCGAACAGCGCGGCCACCGCGGGCAGCACGTCGCAGATCGAACCGGGCACGAGCCCTAGTGTGGCACCCGCGCCAAGCGTTGGCTGGTAATCCGCAGCTGCCGGTCGGTGCTGTCGGCGAGCGCGCGTCGTTGCTGCGGCCCCAACCGGCCGCACAGCCGGTCCCAGTGCACCGCGACCTCGTCGCCGACCGCGACATCGGGCACCGCGCTGTACCCGTCGGCCCAGACGTCGAGGACCCGCGCCGCGGGTTCGGACAGCGTGAGCGACTCACCGTCCCAAGCCAGTCTCTGGCACATGATCTCGACGTTGTCCGCCTTACGGGAAACCACTGTGCCCCAAGTGATCCGGCAGTTGTCCAGGACGCTCAGTGGCTGTTCATCCATGCCCCGACCCAAGAACCGCGTCCACGGATAGACGCCGAACACGTGGAAGCAGTGGTTGCCGGCGGCCTCATCGGCCAGGTCGGCCGTGAGATGTGACCAGTAGCGGCCCGCCTGCGGGCCGATGATCGCCAGCAATGCGTCGAAGAAGTCGCCCGCGTCGAGGTCGGCGCCGACGCCGCCGCCCAGCCAATACGATTCGACCAAACGGTAATCCAGCGGGTCGGCGATGCCGGTCAACTTGGACAGCACCCGCAGGTACGGCCACGCCCCGGAGAACCTGGTGGCCGCGGTGCGCACCTCGTCGACCGAGCCGTCGCGCAGGGTGGCTCCCAGCGGCGGGCCGCAATAGCCCAGCGCGTTGGGCGCGTAGGCGTAGCGGGCGAACATCTCCACGCCGGCGGTGTCGGTCAAGTGCGCGCCACCAGTTTGGCCGCGTCACGGTGCATGCGTCCGAAGTTGTAGTAGGCCGCACAGGCACCCTCGGGAGACACCATGCACGTCCCGATTGGGGTCTCGGGCGTGCACGCGGTGCCGAAAACCTTGCATTCCCAAGGCTTGAGCACACCCTTGAGCACCTCGCCGCACTGGCATGCTTTCGGGTCGGCGACCCGTACGCCGGGCATGGCGAACCGCAGCTCGGCGTCGAACTCGGCGAAGTCATCGTGCAGCCGCAGCGCACTCTGCGAAATGAAGCCCAGCCCACGCCATTCGAAGTGCGGCCGCAGCGCGAAGACCTTGCCCATCAGCGCCAGCGCGGCCGGGTTGCCGTGCTCGGGCACCACCCGCTTGTACTGGTTCTCCACCTCGCAGCGGCCCTCGCGGATCTGACGCAGCAGCATCGCGACCGACGCGAGGATGTCCAGCGGCTCGAAACCGGCCACCACCAACGGCTTTCGATATACCTCGGGCACGAACCGATACGGTCGATTCCCCACCACAGTCGACACGTGCCCGGGGCCGATGAAGCCGGACAGCCGCAGGTCCGGCGATTCCAGGATGGCCTTGATCGGCGGGACGATCGTGACGTGATTGCAAAACACGCTGAAGTTGGACAGGCCCAGGTCGCGCGCCCGCACCAGCGTCACGGCGGTCGACGGCGCGGTGGTCTCGAACCCGATCGCGAAGAACACCACGTGCTTGTCGGGGTTGTCGGTCGCGATCTTCAACGCGTCCAGCGGAGAGTAGACGAACCGCACGTCGGCACCGTGTGCCTTGGCGTCCAGCAGGCTGCCGGCCGATCCGGGCACCCGCATCATGTCGCCGAAACAGGTGAAGATGACGTTGGGTTGGCCGGCCAGCCACATCGCGTCGTCGATGCGGCCCATCGGGATCACGCACACCGGACATCCCGGGCCGTGCACGAGTTCGACGTTGTCGGGCAGCAGATGCTCGATGCCGTGCCGGTAAATGGTGTGGGTGTGCCCGCCGCACACCTCCATGAACTTGAAGTGCTCGGGGCCGGTGCCCGCCAGGTGTTCTATGGCGCCGAGCAGTTTGCGGGCGGCGGCCGGGTCACGGAATTCGTCAACGAATTTCATTGCGGCTCCTGTTCATACGATGGCCGACGAGTCGAATGCTTCCATTTCGGTGGTATAGGCCTCGCCGAGCTGCTTGACGGCGGCCAGGGTGAGCAGCGCCTCGGTCTCGTCGATCTTGGCCATCGCGAAGCCGACGTGCACCAGCACCCAGTCGTCGGGCTCGGGCATGTCGTCTTCGAGCAGGCGCACGCTGATGGTGCGCTGCACACCGCTGACGTCTACCTTCGCCAAATAGTCGGCGCGATTGGTGATCTCAACGATCCGGCCCGGAATCCCCAAGCACATGTCTTCCCCTTTCTTGGTCAGCAGATTCGCGGCAGCGGGTCGCCGACGAGCATGTCGACGATCCGGGTGCCGCCGAACCCGGTACGCAGCACGACGCTTTCGGCCGGTTCCGTGACGATTTCCCCGACCTCGGCCGCATCGGCACCCAGCGGATGTGCCTGTAGCGCGGCCAGCCCGGCCTCCGCCTCCTCGGCCGCGACGACGGCGACGAACTTGCCCTCGTTGGCGACGTAGAGCGGATCGATGCCCAGTAGTTCGCACGCGCCATTCACCATGGGCCGCACCGGCAGTCGTTCTTCTTCGAGCAACACCCCGAGGCCGCAGGCCTGGGCCAGTTCGTTGCACACGGTGCCGACCCCGCCGCGGGTCGCGTCGCGCAGCCAGCGGGTGGACGGTGCGGCCGCCATCAGCAGTTCGACCAGCGGGGACACGCTGGCGGTGTCGGAATGAATATCGGCCTCGATGGCCAGGTCGCCGCGGGCCAGCATGACCGCCATGCCGTGGTCGCCCATCGAGCCCGACAGCAGCAGCTTGTCGCCGGCGCGCACCGATGCGGGCGAAAGTTTGCGACCCGCCGGAATGATGCCGGCGCCGGTGGTGGTGACGAAGACGCCGTCGGCGGCGCCCTTGGGCACCACCTTGGTGTCGCCGGTGACGATCTGGACACCGGCGTTGGCGGCGGCGGCGGCCATGTCGGCGACGATGTCCTTCAACTCGGCGATCGGGAAGCCCTCTTCCAAAACGAACGCCGCCGCAATCCACGACGGCACGGCGCCGGCCATCGCCAGATCGTTGCAGGTCCCGTGCACGGCGAGCTCACCGAGGGAGCCGCCGGGAAAACGCCTGGGCTGCACCACGAATGAGTCGGTGGACATCGCCAGCCGTTCACCGCTGGGCAAAGCGAGGACCGCGCCGTCACCGAGGGACTCCAGCAGCGGGTTGCGAAACGCCTCCAGGAACACCGCGTCCAGCAATGCGGCCGAGGCCTTTCCGCCCGCCCCGTGCGCCAGGGTCACGTGCTCATCGAGCAACCGGGGGCGGCGCCTGCGGAACGACTCGATCCGCTCGATCACGTCGCCCTCGGCGAACCGCGGGCCGGACGAGAGGTATTCGCCTGCTGACGGGGTGCTCATGCGCCGCTCCTCCTCATCGCTTCGCTCTGCATCGTCGCCGGCGCGCTCATGCCGCGGCCGCCAACCATAGCTGATATCCCAACAGTGCTTGCGATTCCTGGATGCGATGCACGCTTTGCGAGCGAACGATGAAGCAGGCATCCACATTTGGATTGTCTGCGAAGGCGCCGCCGTCGTAGCCGGCGAAACCGATCGTGTAGAGACCGCGCTGGTGCGCCTCGGCCAGCGCGGTGAGCAGGTTGGGGGAGTTGCCGCTGGTCGACATCGCGATCGCGATGTCACCGGCCTTCGCGCGGGCGATCAGCTGGCGGGCGAAAACCAGCTCGAACCCCACGTCATTGCCCAGCGCGGTAATAATCGCCTGATCTGCGGTCAACGACCACGCCGGTCGCGGCCGCCCGATCGGCGGCCGCGCGAATAGTCCTGCCAGCGTGGTGGAATCGGTGCAGCTGCCGCCGTTTCCGAAGGTGAACATTCGTCCGCCCGCCGCGAAGCGGCGCGCCATCTCGGCGGCGGCCCGGTTCAGCAGGTCGGCGTTGGCGTCCAGCGTGGCGCGCCGCAGCGCGAGGCTCTCGGCGGCCTTCGCCTGCGCTGAGGCCGCGAGGTCGGCGAGCAGCGATTCGGCGTTGTCTTCCTCGGCGTCGATAAACGGGTACAGGAAGCTGGTGGGTTCCTGGTCGGACATTAGCGCCGCTCCTCCTCATCGCTACGCTCTGCATCGTCGCCGGCGCGCATCAGGCGTCCTCCTCGATGCGGCTGATCGCGGTGCCCGCGTGCACCAGCACCAGATCGCCGGCGGCGACCGGCTCGATCAGCGCCGTCACCACGTCCTCGACGCCGCGCGCGGTGCGGACGGTGGCCATCTCGCCCGAGGCCGTCACGACCTCGCCCAGGCGTCCTTCGTCGCTGCAGGTGACGCAGACGTCTTCGGCACACTCCGGCTTCAGCAACCCGGAGTGCTCGAAACACACGTGGGTGAGTTCCCACAACAGGTGGTAGAACAACACGAAGCCACCCGTTGCGGGAACCCTGGGGTCGGGGTCGTCGAGCCACAGCACGTGATCCGCTGGGCTAGTGTAAACCGGCTTTGGGCCGCTGTCCGCTGCCGATCCAAATCGTCGTGGTGCCCCAGGCCGGGGCGCGGCGCATCACCGAACGCACTTGCGCGTCATCGGCGCCGGCGACCGCGACGACGATGTCGCCGGGCCGCACCGACACGCGCACCAGATCGACCAGGTCGGGCCCGGTCAGCGCGACCGCCGGCAGCGCCCGTTTGCCCACGATCACCGGATGCACGAACTCGACCGCGATGTGCATGGCATGCGGTTCCCACGACGGTGCGATGGACCACATGGTGGCGCCTGCCGCGAAGCGCTTGGCGAGGGTGAAAGCGGTCGCGGCCAGATCCGCGGCCAGCTCGGCGCCCAGCCCGCGATCGATCGCGGTGGCGGCTGTCATGACTTCACCTCCTGCAGTGCCGTCAGCATCGAGATCGCCGCCTGCCCCAGCGCCAGTCCGCCGTCGTTGGGCGGGACGGTGTGGTGGGTCAGCACGTCAAACCCATTGCGCTGCAGCCGCTCACGACACTGCCGTAGCAGCAGCACATTCTGGAATACCCCGCCGGTGAGGCCCACCAGCCGCACCCCGCCGGCCACCTGTTCGACTACGTCGGCAACCGCGTCGGCGACCGCGCGGTGGAAGCTGGCCGCCAACAGCGCCGGAGGTGTGCCCGCGCGCAGGGCCGACGCCAGGGTCTGCACCATGGTGGCCGGATCGATCACCCCATCGGGTCGCACCGTGAGCGGCAGCGACGGGCCGGGCGCGTCACCGACCGACTCGGCCAGCGCCTCCAGCTCGATGGCGGCCTGACCTTCGTAGTCGATCCGGTGTCGCACGCCCAGCAGCGAGGCGACCGCGTCGAACAGCCGGCCCATGCTCGAACACGGCACGCAGCCGGTGCCGCTCTCCAATTGCGAGTGAATCAACCGTAATTCGTCCATCGATGCGGCGGCGACGGGCGCGAGATCCGGCGTCCACGCGATGTCGGCCATCCACAGCTGTGACAGTGCCATCCGCCACGGATTGCGTACGGCGGCGTCGCCGCCCGGCAGCGGTACCGGCAACAGGTGGCCCGCTCGGACAAACCGATGGCTGGCCGGTCCGAGCCGGAGAATCTCGCCGCCCCAGATCGTCTGGTCGCAACCGTAGCCGGTGCCGTCGAACGACACCCCGACGATGGGTTCGCCGAGGCGCCCGTGCTCGGCCAGCAGCGACACCACGTGCGCGTGGTGATGCTGGACCAGATCCAGCGGTCGGTCATCCGCACGTCGTTCGGCCCACCCCCGGGTGTGATATCCGGGATGCAGATCGGCGGCCAATCGCACCGGCGCGCCGCGTATCTCGCTGAGCTGACCCACCGCGCGCTCGAATGCGCGCAGCGTCTCCCAGGTGGCCATGTCGCCGATGTGTCCCGACAGGTATGCGCGCGAACCATCGGTGAGGCAGAAGGTGTTCTTCAGTTCACCGCCCACCGCCAGCACGGCCGGACCCTGCCGGCCAAGCTCGATGGGCAGCGGTGCGTAGCCGCGGGACCGTCGGATCGGCAGCTCGCTTCCTCGCCGTCGACCACCCGTACCACCGAGTCGTCGCACGGCACGTGGATCGGGCGGTCGTGGTCGAGGACCGCGTCACACAACGCTGGAAGTCGTTGCTTTGCATCGTCATCGGTGAAACAGATCGGTTCGTCGGAGCGGTTGGCGCTGGTCAGCACCAGCGCGTCCGGCGCGGGCGCCAGCAGCAGATGATGCAGGGGAGAGTAGGGCAGCATCAGCGCCAGCAGCGGGCTGCCGGGCGCCACGGCGTCGGCGACCGGCGCGCCGGGGCGGCGCCGCAACAACACGATCGGGCGGGCGGGACTCGACAGCACCGCGGCCTCGGTGTCGTCGATGTAGGCGAAGCGGCGCGCGACGTTGAGGTCGCGGACGAGCATCGCGAAAGGCTTGGCGCCGCGCGACTTCCGTGCCCGCAGCTTCCCGACCACGGCCTCGTCGTCGACGGCGCAGGCCAGGTGATAGCCGCCGATTCCCTTGATCGCGACCACTGGGCCTCCTGGGCCCGCCGTCAGCGCGCGCTGGGTGGCTGCCAGCGCCGCATCCGATCCGGTGATGCGGCCGGCCGCCGATGAAAACCACAGCGAAGGACCGCAATCGGGGCAGGCGATCGGCTGCGCGTGAAACCGGCGATCCGCCGGATCGTGGTATTCGGCGGCGCACCGCTCGCACATCGGGAATCCCGCCATGGTGGTGCCGGGACGGTCGTACGGCAGCTCGCGGATGATGGTGAACCGCGGCCCGCAGTTGGTACAGGTGACGAACGGGTGGCGGTAGCGCCGGTCGTGCGGGTCGAACAGCTCGGCCAGGCAGTCGTCGCAGACCGCGATGTCAGGCGGTATCGGCGTCGCCGCACCGGTGACCGTCTGACTCGCCACGATCCGGAATCCGTTTCCGCACGCGGCATCCACCGGCATGTCGGTGACCGAGACTGTGCTGATGCGCGCCAGCGCCGGGGCCTGCGCACGGAGCCGGCGGCCGAATTCGGCGACGAGCGCGCCGTCACCCTGCACCTCGAGAAACACTGCGCCCGAATCATTGCCGACAAACCCGGCGAGGCCCAGCTCGCTGGCCGTGCGGTGGACGAACGGACGGAAACCAACCCCCTGGACGACACCGGTCACGGTGAAGCGCTGCCGAACTTCCTCGGATTTTGTAAATAAGGCGGGCAGCACGGGGGCGCGGGTCATCTCAACGGCCCTCCGGGTCGACGTTGCCGCGTCCCATGAGCTCCAGGCCGGCCATCGCGTGCTCGGCCCCGGCCCGATCCGTCTTCTCGACGGCGAAGCCCATGTGAATGATCACCCAGTCGCCGGGCGCAAAGGTCTCCTCGGGCAACATGCCGACATTGACTTTGCGTGCCTCACCGGTGACGTCAACCAGCGCCAACTGTCCTTCGTAGCCGTCCAGCATCCTGATCACTTGACCGGGAATTCCCAGGCACATGATTCAGCAATCCTGCCATGACGGGGCGAAAGGAGCCGAACTTTGCGGGGCAAGCAAGGCCGCCACGATCTCCTCGACCGCCCGCGCGGCCCGGGGAACGGCCTTGGCGACGGGTTCGGTCAGCCCAATGCCTTCCTCGACGCTGCCCGCCTCGCAGCCGACGACGACCGTGTAGGGCGGATCGCCGCCCAGGGCCCGCAGACTGGCGAAGACCGCGGCCGGATCCATGCTGTGACCGTCCAGACCCGCTGTGTCAGAGGCTGCCTCGTGGTCGGCCTGGAAGACGTGCAGCGCTCCCGGGTCACCGCGGCTGGGGATCGCGTCGATCAGGACCAGCGAATCCCACTTCTCGAGCAGGTCGTAGGCCAGGTGCATGCCCCTGATGCCGTAGTCGATGACGCGCACGGCCGGGTCGTCTCGTGGCAGCTCGGCGTTTCGGACCACTTCGGATCCGAATCCGTCGTCTGCCAGGAAGATGTTTCCGATCCCGGCCACCAGGATGCGCGCTGTCATCGAGCGGCTACATGCGGCGGAGCTTGAGGTAGCGGCGGGCATCCGGGAGGGAAACCACTCCCAGTCCCACCGCGACCGCGACCACCAAAGCGATGATGCCGATGAATATCCAACCTAGGACTTCCATGTCGAACTCCTTTCCGGGGTCTCCTGAGTTTCCAGTGGTTCGATCTCGTCGGGGGAGAAGTACAGGTAGCGGCCGTACCAGTCGTGCAGGTCGGCGGCCGGGTCATCCTCGACGACGACCGCGACGTGTGTGTTGCCCTCGACGTCCTCGTGCACCGAGGTGACGCGGGCGGTCTTGCCGGCGACGAAGATGTCCTGGGCGTCGGCGTTGCGCCGGGGCCGCAACCGGACCTGGCTGCCCCGCGCTACCCGAATCCCGTTCACCAGCACCGCGTCGATCTCGGGGCGAACCGCGTTGTCGGCCAGCGGATCCCACCAGTCGACCCCGTCGGGGATCTCGGGGACCAGCCCCGCCAGCGTGTGCGGGTTACGCAGCACACCGTGTAGGCGGCTCATGTCCTCGGCCGACATCGCGTCACACCGGTCGATGATCTGTGCGGCCAGTGGATCGGTGGCGCGGGCCTGGGCCTTCTCCTCGTCGGTCATCGTCATCACCCGCAGGGTCAGGATCTCGTCGATCTCCGTGCAGTCATACAGCGCGGTGTCGCTTTGTTCGGCGACCTCGGGGTGGTCGTAAAGGATGATCGGCGAGATCAGCAGCATGTCGTGCGTGTCGGGCGGGCCGGCCAGCACGGGGAAGCAGCGGTGCTGGCGACACCGGGACACCGCGTCGGCCGCGGCCGCAGCCGGCTCGAGCAGCGAGACGAACTGGCCGCCAATGACTTCGGCGATGACGTGGGTTCCGATCATGGACCGCGCGATCACTGAATCTTTTCCGTCGGTCTTTCCGTCCACGGCGTCCCCGATGTTGCCCACCCGCACCGACACCCGGGTCAGGGCGCCGTCGGGTTCGTGCGAGATGGTCAGTTCGCCGCGCACATCTCGGCGTTCGCGGACCAGGCGCCCGCCGTCGACCGATTCAATGTCGGTCTTCGCCAGGGCCACGACTGGCAGACTGCACGGTAGGTCCTCGAGGGCGATAGGGCCGAAAGACACTTCGCATTCGACGGCTTCGTCCCAGGTCAGCCACGACCCGGATGGGGTGGTCAGTTCGTCGACTGCCTCAAACACGCCGCCGGCCAGTTCGCGTTCGGCCCGGCGGTGCTGCAACTGCAGGAACCGAACCACCCCGGTAATAGTAGTCAGCGCCCGGGACCCGTCGACCAGAAATTGCGCGGCGAGGATGTCGTCTTCGCCGAGGCCGGCGTTGGACGCACCGGGCGGCCCCAAAACACCGAATTGCCAACGGGATTGATTCTTGCTGGACGTCCCGCGATACGGGTACAGCAGATAGCCCTCATAGAGCACCGCGTCGGCGACGGCGCGGGCCCGGTCCCTGCTGTTGGTCTGCAGTGACGTCATTCCGCCGTCTCCCGGTCGGCGTCCAGCAGCGACGTGACCGCGTGGTCGAGGTCGAGCAGCCCTTGGACGGACTTGTACGCGGCCAGGGCAGTGATGGTGTCGTGGCTCAGCCGCACCCAGCCCGTGTTGGGATAGTGCTGCGCGATCAGATCCCGCCACACCGCGACGGGCATGTTGTAGCGATACTCGCAGTCCCAGGGCACTTGCTGAACCGAGAACCCGCGTTCCGACTTGACGAAGATGGTTCCACTGAACAGGAATTGCAGGGGCAGCGCGCCGTCGCGCAGCGCGTGCAGATACTTTGCGGCCGCGACCTCGAAGTCGTAGGTGCAATCCAACGGAAGCGCCACGGTGGTGTTGCCGGCGAATCCGGGCACCATCGCGGTGCAGTGCTGCCAGAGGAAGGTGCGTTGGGTGGTGGCCCAGCGTTCGCGGGGCCCAAACAAGTCGATTAGCCCGGCTGCTTCTTCGTCGGAGTAAGCGCGTCGCAGCGGCTCGATGCGGACCTGGCAGCGCAGCGCGATGGCGTGCACCGGGTCGTCGATGCCAGCGGCGACACTGACACGGGCGGTCAGCACGGGGCTGACGGTGAACGGTTCGGGCGCCACGTCGAGAACGGCGAATGCGATGTCCACGTGCCGGTCGGTCATCGCCGTTTCTCCACTGCACGCGCAGCAATTTGAGTGAAGAAGGCGTCGATGAACGCGCGGGCCTCCTGGCCGCCGTCGAACCCCCGCCACAGCATGCGCAAGCGTCCGACGAACTCGTAGCAGGCGTCGATCGGGACCAGATACGTTTGCGGCGGCGCCAAGTCGGCATCGTCATGCTCGGGCACCCGGACCAGCAGCGCCTCCACGTCGTCGGCCAGCAGACCCGCCCGCGGGTCGGCGCCGGCGATGGCGTTCCAGGCATCGTTCCAGACTTCTAAGTCCAGCTCGGACTCGGTCGCGCCGGCCGGCCCGGGGTAGAAGGCGACGGTGCGGCCCAGCTCGGAGTTGGTGAAGAAGAAGGCCACCCCGACCGGGATCTGCAATGCCTCCCAGGTGAGACGATCCAGGGCGAAGTCGGGGAACTCCAGATAGCGGTCGGGCACCGCCCGGTATCGCAGCTCGGCGTCGCTGTCGGTGAACAACAGATAGCAGGCACGGCAGACGCACATCAGCTGTCGGCCGGCCACATTCACCACATGTTGATGCTCGTCGGCAATCGCCTCCGAGCACATCTCACATCGTTCGCCGGCGGCCTCGGGGCCCCGGGGCCTGCTGGTGATGCGGTTCAGGACGTCATACGGAGTCGTCATGCGGTGGCTCCCAGGCTTTCGGGTAGTGCCACCGACAGCACGCCGTCGCGGGGCAGCAGCGGGAGCGGCTCGAGGTGAGCTCCGTTCGTTCCAGATACTTCAGCCCCCGCATGTGCGACATCGAAATACGTTCCACAGCGCGGACATTGCAGCATCGATTCGTGCAGGGCCGCGCCGGCGAGCGAATCGTCACACACGGGGCAGTGGTCACGATAGGCGAAGGTCTGGCCGTCGACCCGGCACGCCAACACGGGGGCGCTGCCGACCAGGAAGCCCGCTACCTCGCCGGACGCCAAGGCGTCCACCTCGGGCACCGGATGCCAGCTGGCGGCGTGCGACTTCACTTGCGCCATCAGCGATTCGGCCGGGATCACGCTGGCGGCCTGCACGGTTTCCACTTCGATCGAGGTGATCTCCGGTGCGGCCGCCCGGACCGCGTCTTCCACCGCCAGCTCCAGCGTCACCGCCGAGGACGGGCAACTCTTGCAGCTTCCGGTGAACGCCAGCCGCACGGTGGCACCTCCTTCCTCGAAGGTGACGTCGAGCAGATCGACGTCACCGCCGTGCGAGCCAAGGTACGGCCGCACCCGATCCAGCGCGTCGGACACCCGCCGGCGCACATCATGCGGATGCAGGCCATGCACGAGGAGCAGGCTGGCCACCAGGTCGTCGGTGGCCAGCCGCTCGGCTAGCCCGCTTTCGGAATCCGAGCCGAGCGCCATGATCCGCTCCAGCCCGGCTCCGTACAGCCCGACTACCTCGCGGACCAGTTGCTGGGCGCGTTCATACGCGCCTGTCCCACTGGTCGCGCAGGAATCCAGAAGTGTCTGGATTCGATCGCCCGCTGTGCGCCATCGCGTGTCGTTCTCGGGGCCTCCCAAGGATGCCGTCGGGCGATCCGCCATGGGTCACTCCCCGGCTGGGGACTGGGTTGGCGAGTGCAGTCTGTCCAGGGACTTGCCCTTCCCCAGGTACATGTGCACACCGCAAGGCAGACACGGATCGAAGCTGCGCACCGTGCGCATCACGTCGATGCCTTTGAAGTTGTCCCGGTCGTTCTCCTCGAAGATCGGCTGGCCCTGCACCGCGTCCTCGTAGGGGCCCGGCGTGCCGTAGCTGTCGCGCGGGTTGGCGTTCCACGGGGTGGGCGGGTACGGGTGGTAGTTGGCGATCTTGCCGTCCCGGATCACCATGTGGTGGCTGAGCACGCCGCGGACCGCCTCGGTGAAGCCGCAACCGATGGCCTCGTCGGGCACGTCGAACTTCTCCCACGTCTTGGTGCGCCCGGCGCGGATTTCTTCCAGCGCCTTCTCGGCGAAGTGCAGCGCGCACGCCGCCGCGTAGGCCTGGAAGTAGGTACGCGCCCGGTCACGCTCGATCGTGTTGCTGCCGTACTGGGGGATCTTCCACTCGAACGACACCGGGCCCTTGAGCACGGTCTTGGGCAGGTTGATCTGCACACTCTGGCCGGTGGCCTTGACGTAGCCGATGTCGACCAGGCCGGCCAGCGCCGTCGCCCACAACCGGGCCAGCGGGCCGCCGCCGGTGTCCAGCGCCAGGTGGTCCTTGCCGTCGAACCAACGTGGCGACATCACCCAGCTGTACTTGCCACCCTCCATGTCCCGCTTCTGCGGATGCGGATTAGTGTGCTGATTCCACGGATGCCGCCGGTCCACCGCGTTGCCCAGTGGGTCGGTCTTGACGAACATTTCCTGGTCGGCCCAGTCGTCGTAATACGAACTGCCCAACAGGATCCGGATGCCAAGGTTGATGTCCACCAGCGAGTGGGTCACGAGCTTGCCGTCCACCACCACGCCCGGCGTGACGAACATCGCGTTGCCCCAACGTTCCATGTCCTTGTACGCGAAGTTGCACACCTCGGGGTCCTGGAACGAGCCCCAGCAGCCGAGCAGCGTGCGGCGCAGCCCGACCTTCTCGTAACCGGGCAGCGCCTCGTAGAAGAAGTCGAACAGGTCGTCATGCATGGGCACGACCTTCTTCATGAACTCGACATAGCGCATCAGCCTGGTCATGTAGTCGGTCATCAGCTGGATGGTCGCGACCGTGCCCACCCCGCCGGGGTACAGCGTGGACGGGTGCACGTGGCGACCCTCCATGAGGCAGAACATCTCTCGCGTCCAACGACTGACCTGCAGCGCCTCCCGGTAGAACTCGCCGCTGAACGGATTCAGCGAGCGCATGATGTCGGCGATGGTCTTGTACCCGTGGGCGTCGGCGTGCGGTGCCGCGGTCTTCTCCGCCTGGGAGAGCACGCTCGGGTTGGTCTCGGCGACCATCTTCTCGCAGAAGTCCACGCCGACCAGGTTCTCCTGGAAGATGTTGTGGTCGAACATGTATTCCGCGGCCTCGCCCAGGTTGACGATCCACTCACCCAGGTGCGGTGGCTTGACCCCGTACGCCATGTTCTGGGTGTAACACGAACAGGTGGCGTGGTTGTCCCCGCAGATGCCGCAGATGCGGCTGGTGATGAAGTGCGCGTCGCGGGGATCCTTGCCCTTCATGAAGATCGAGTAGCCGCGGAAGATCGACGAGGTGCTGTGGCACTCGACGACTTCCTTGTTCTCGAAATCGATCTTGGTGTAGATGCCAAGGCTGCCCACGATTCTGGTGATCGGGTCCCAGGCCATTTCAACGAGCTGACCGGGCTCCCGCTTGGCGGTGGTCGGATCGGGCACAATAGTTGTCATCGAAATCTCCGTGTGAGATGAGACCGCGCGCGCCATCACCTACCAGGTGCGGCGCGCTCCGGTGGTGAGTTGGTTGCCGTTGTGGCGCCAGCGCGGCTCTTTGTCCACGGTGCGCTCGGTGATGTGCCGCAATCCGCGGATCAAGCTCCCGTACAGTCCCGACGCTGTGGTGGAGACCTTGCCGCCGGGCGGCTCGTCCATGAACGGCATGAACTTGTCCGGGAAGCCCGGCATGGTGCACCCGATGCAGATGCCGCCGACGTTCGGGCAGCCGCCGATCCCGTTGATCCACCCTCGTTTTGGTACGTTGCATTTCACGACCGGGCCCCAACAGCCAAGTTTGACAATGCATTTCGGTGATCCGTACTCGGTGGCGAAATCGCCCTGCTCGTAGTAGCCGGCGCGGTCACACCCTTCGTGCACCGTGTTGCCGAACAACCACTTGGGCCGCAGGGCGTCGTCGAGCGGGATCATCGGGGCCTGACCGGTGGCCATGTAGAGCAGGTAGGTCAGCGTCTCCGACAGGTTGTCGGGATGGATCGGGCAGCCGGGAACGCAGACGATCGGGATGCCGGCCTTACTAGTCCAGTCCCAGCCAAGGTAGTCGGGAACCCCCATGGCCCCGGTGGGATTGCCGGCCATGGCATGGATGCCGCCGTAGGTGGCGCACGTCCCGACGGCGACGACCGCGGTGGCCTTGGGCGTCAGCCGGTCCAGCCACTCGCTGGTGGTCATCGGCTGGCCGGTGGCGGGATCGTTGCCGAACCCGCACCAGTATCCCTCCTCCTTGATCTTCTCGTTGGGGATCGATCCTTCGACGACGAGCACGAACGGGTCCAGTTCACCGCGATCGGCTTTGAAGAACCACTCGAGGAAGTCGTCGGCCCCGCCCGTGGGTCCGCATTCGAAGTCGATCAGCGGCCAGTGGACGGCAACCTTGGGAAGGCCGGGAAGCGCTCCGAGTGCGATTTCCTCGACGCTGGGCTGGGTAGCGGCAGTCAACGCCACCGAATCACCGTCACAACTGAGGCCCGCATTAATCCAGAGAACATGGATCAACGTTTCTTCTGCTTTGACTGCTGCTTCCGTTGGCATGATGCAGCTTTCCGGGGCCGGGCTGAGACCCCTACGCTGCCGGAGTCGACCTTCGGCCCACTTGCGCAGCGCTGTTTCTGGGTCTACTCCCGCCCTCAGGAGTTGTCAACGGTACCCTCGTTCCTGCACACCTAAACAAGAGTTATCGAGTTCTTTTGACACGCGATTTCCCGGTGCGCGGCAAGCGATTTCGATAAGGCTGGCTAATCACTGTCGAACGGTGGCTGCAGTCATGCAAGTCATTCGCAACAGTCAGCAAACTTTCGCAGCCAGCCGAACCAGGCGGCCATGCCCGCTCCGCTGCGCGCGCTGACCGGCAGGATCGTCGCGGTGGCGTTGACCTCGCGGACGTGGGCGATGTACGAATCGACGTCGACATCAAGATAGGGAACCAAATCAATTTTGTTGAGTAGCACGACATCCACCGCTCGGAACATCACCGGGTACTTCAGCGGCTTGTCCTCGCCTTCGGTGACCGAGTAGACCATGGCCTTGGCGTGCTCGCCGACATCGAACTCGGCCGGGCAAACCAGGTTGCCGACGTTTTCGATGATCACCAGATCCAGCGCGGGCAGGTCGAGGCCCGGCAGCGCGCGATTGACCATGGGCGCGTCGAGGTGGCATTCGCCGCCAAAACCGTTGCTGGTGTTGAGCAGTGACACCTGCGCGCCGCGGCCACTGAGCTTGGCCGCATCGAGGTCAGTCGCGATGTCGCCTTCGATCACGCCGATGGCGAGTTCGGCGGCGAGTTCGTCCAGCGTTGCCTGCAGCACGGTTGTCTTTCCCGACCCTGGCGAGCTCATCAGGTTGAGCGTGCGGATCCCGTTGCGCTCGAACACCGCGCGGTTGGCGTCGGCGAGACTGTCATTTTCGGCGAAGATCGCCTCCAGTACTTCGACGCGCTGCTTGCCCGTCTCATACCGACTGTGGTCCCCGTGCTCATGGTGCTCGTGCTCGTGCTTGTGCACCGTCCCGTCGTCGTGCCGATGAAACCTGCCCATCGTCAACACCTTTCAGGAGACGTCCAACGAGGTCACCAGGAATTCGTCGCCGCACAGCACCTCGACGTCGGCGCTGTCGCACCGCGGACACCAGATCGACCACGCCGAGGTGATCGGTGACTGCTCGCCACACGATCGGCAGCGCACCTCGGCGCCGACGCACTCGAGCTCCAGCTCCGCGTCGGGCATGTCCTCCGAATCCCGGACGAGTGTCCAGCAGAACGACAGCGATTCCGGCACCACCTGGCGGAGGGCCCCGATCCGCACCCGGACGACGTCCACGTGCCGGCCGTCGGCGTAGGTCTTGACCACACCGGCGATCGCCTCACACAGCGAGAGCTCATGCATCGCCGGTCACCATGAAAGCTTTTCTACACCCGAGGCACGTTGCCGTAAAACGGCGCTAGTTCTCGGCCGGTGTCCACTTCTCCTCGATGCGCCCGTAGCGCCACACCAGCAGCGCGATTGCCCAGGTGCCGACGAACATCCCGACGACGATGAAGCCGACGGTGTTGAGGTCCAGCCCGCCGAGCCAGTCCCAGAGTCGGCCGTGCCAGCCCAGCTGGCCGGCGAACAGGCCGAGCAGTTCGATGCTGCCGATCAGCAGCGCGACGGCGACCGACAGCGCGGTGATGGTGATGTTGTAGTAGATCTTGCGCACCGGGTTGGAAAAGGCCCAGCCGTACGCGAAGTTCATGAACGAGCCGTCGATGGTGTCGAGCAGGCACATTCCCGCGGTGAACAACACGGGAAGACTGAGGATGGCGTACCAGGGCAGTCCTGCGGCCGCGCTGGTGCCGGCCAAGACCAGCAGCGCGATCTCGGTCGCGGTGTCGAATCCCAGCCCGAACAACAAGCCGACCGGGTACATGTGCCAGGACTTGGTGATCGATTTGGTGAAGCGGCCGAGAAACCTGTTGAGCAATCCGCGGTTTTCCAGTTGTTGTTCCAGTTCGGCCTCATCGAAGTCGCCGCGGCGCATCCGCGCGAAGATCCGCAGGATGCCGATCAGCACGATGACGTTGAGGGCGGCGATCAGATACAGAAACAGGCCCGAGACACTGGTGCCGATCAGGCCGGTGTAGTGGTGCAGCCGCGAGGACTGGTTCTCGACCGGCCCGATGATGGTCTTGACCCCGGTCGCCAGCAGCAGCGCCAGGCCGAACACCACCGTCGAGTGGCCCAGGGAGAAGAAGAAGCCGACGGCAAGGGGGCGCTGGCCGTCGCTCATCAGCTTGCGGGTGGTGTTGTCGATGGCGGCGATGTGGTCGGCGTCGAAGGCGTGGCGCAGGCCCAGGGTGTATGCCGTCAGCCCGACCCCGACACCAAATGCCTTGCCGCCCAGGCTGAGCTGTGCCGGCTCCACGACATAAACCAAGGTGACCCAGCCGAGCAGGTGCAGCCCGGCGATCACCGCCAGCATGGCTGCCAGGCGTGACCACTCCGCCGGCGCCAGAGCACTGCGCAGCCGAGACCCCACGGTCCCGACTGTAGGTTCGCGGCCGCGCTCGATGCAACTGACTTGCAGCAGTGCAGGCTGGCAATCCGGACCGGCTGGCGGGAGACTGAACGGGTGACGTCAAAGCTGTCGGCCCTGGACCCCGCCGTTACCGAACGGATCGGCGACTTGCTGCGTGTCCGGGGGCTGCGACGGATGGCGTCGCGGATCCAGGTGTTGGCGGTGCTCGAGCTGATCGACGGGCACCTGCCGGTGGCCGAAATCGACCAGCGGCTACGCGCGTCGCTGCCCGCCGGCGCTCAGGCGCCCGACCTGGCGACCATCTACCGCACGGTGACCACCCTGGTGGACCAGGGTGTGCTGCACGCGTTGACCCTCGACGACGGAGTCACCACCTACGGGTTGGCGACCGCGCCGCACCACCACGCGGTCTGCACCCAATGTGGCGCGATTATCGAGGTGCCCGCGCGGCAGCTGAGCTCGGCGCTCGAACACGCGATGGCGGGCAGTTCGTTTGCGCTGTCGGAGCGGGCCGGCTTGACGCTGCACGGTCTGTGCCCGCACTGTCAGCAGCGCTGAGTCAGTACAGGTCGAGTAACGCGTTTTCGATCACTTCGGGCAGCGCCGGGTGAATCCAGTACTGGCCGCGGGCCATCTGCGGGGCGGTCAACCCGAAGCTCATCGCCTGGATCAGGGGCTGGATGATCGACGACGCCTGGTAGCCCATGATGTGCGCGCCCAGCAGGCGCCCGGTGCCGCGCTCGGCGACGAGTTTGACGATCCCGGTGTTGTCCTCCATCGCCCAGCCGTACGCCACGTCGCCGTAGTCCTGGATCTTGCAGGTGATATCGAATCCCTGTGCCAGCGCTTGGTTTTCAGTTAGCCCGACTTCTGCAAGCTGGGGCTCGGTGAACACCGCCGAGGGTACATACCGATGGTCGGTGACGGCCATCGACGCGGTGTCGTCCCAGTCGCACAGCAGATTGTGCCGCACGACGCGGGCCTCATGATTGGCGACGTGCTTGAGCTGATACGGCGACGAGACGTCGCCGAGCGCGAAAACTCCACGTGCGGTGGTGCGTTGGTATTCGTCGACCACCACCCGACCGTCCTCGACGTCGACGCCGGCCTGCTCGGCGTCCAACTGATCACCGTTGGGCACCCGGCCGGTCGCCACCAGCAGCAGGTCGGCGGTCAAGGTGGAACCGTCGTCGAGCTCCAGGCTGACGCCGTGGTCCAGGTTGTGCCCGCCCACGACGTTGCGGTGGGTGCGTAACTCCCATTTTCGCGCGGCGATCCGGGTGAACCGCTCGCAGATGGTGTCGTCGCAATGCCGCAGCATCCTGCCGCTGCGGATCACCAGGGTGACCCGAACCCCGAGCGCGGAAAAGATATGCGCGAATTCCGCTGCCACGAAACCACTTCCGACGATCACCAGGTGCTCGGGCAACTCGGCGATCCGCATGATGGTGTCGCTGGTGTGATGGTTGACGCCGCAGGCGAGGATGGCCGGCGGAATCATCGGTCGCGAACCCGCAGCGATCACCACCTGATCCGCGGTGAACTCTTCGCCGGCGTCGGTGCGCAGCAGGTAACGTCCGTCGGCCTGCACCGGGCCGAATCGGGTGTGTTGGTCGTACACGTCGATGTTGGGCGCCGAGCGCCGGTAGTCCTCGCCGGACATGGCGATCGGGTCGATGCGGCCAAAAACCCGTGAGACGATGTCGTCCCATCGCACACCGTCGACGTGTGCGTCGACTCCGTAGCGCGCGCCGTCGCGAATCGTGTTGGCGACGTCGGCGGCGTAGACGAACATCTTTGTCGGGATACATCCGACGTTGAGGCAGGTGCCGCCGAAGGTGCCGTGCTCGCAGATCGCGGTCCGCTTGGCGGCATAGCGTTCATCGAGAATGCTGTTGCCCGAACCAGTTCCGATGATCGCGATGTCGTAGGTTTCCATGCTCTGCTTGTCACCCCTTTCCGGACGGTGCCGACGCGTGATCCATGTCGAGGTACCGATCCAGCCACAGGTCCAGTTGGCGATAGGCGACCTTGCGCGGCTCCGGCAGCGACAAGAACACGTCGTGTTTGGCGTCGGCCACCGGAACGATGGTGCTGCGGTTGCCGATGCAGCCCGCCCACCGGGCGATCTGGGTGACGTCGAGAACCGCGTCGCCGCATTGCATGGCGGCCGCGTCCGTGGTTTCGCGGACGCTGTGATCGGACCGCAGGATCAGATTCGGTACCCCCACGTCGAGCCCGCGATGCAGCCGCGCGTGGCCCCGGCGGATGGCGTGCAGCCACCCGAGGGTGATCGGGAAGCCGCCCAACGGTTTCCACTGCAGGTTGTAGTCGAACTCGCCGTGGTAGTCGCGGTGCAGCGTGGTGCCGTAGCCGCCTTCGCTGGGTGGGCGGATCACCGCCTTGGAGCGCAGTCGCGACACCCCGGCGATCATCGCCGAGGTCACCGGCAGGCGCAGCACCGGCGGGCCGTGCAGATCCAGGAACGGGCTGTTGAGCACCAAGCCGCCGATACCGCCGTGTGCAGTGGCCCGGCGCCGGCGCAATCTGTCCAGCCACAGCGACACGATGAGCCCGCCCGCGGAGTGGCCGTACACCAGGACCTTGACCCTGTGCCGCTCGTTGATCAGCGTCAGCGCCCGTTCGAGTTCGGCGTCATACTGCGCGAGGTCGGTGATGAAGTGGGGGGTCTGGCCGTCGCGTCGGGAACGGCCGCACTTCTGCAGGTCCAGCGCGTAAAAGGCGAAACCCCGCTGCCCGAAGTGATCGGCCAGCGCGGTGTGGAAGAAGTAGTCGGTGTAGCCGTGCACCGCCAGCACCGCGTGCTGGGCCCCGGCCTCGTCTGTTAGGTCGGCCTCGGGCCCACGCCGGATCAGGGTCGCGACGAGGTCGCCCTCACCGGCCGGATCGGGCCCGAGCGGCAGGGTGCACTGCCAGAATCCGGGTAGGACGTCAGGCACCCAGCCAGTCAGGCCCAGCCAGCTTAGAGCCTGAAGAGCGTGGTCACACCCGTGTCGCGATAACCTGGGAGCCGTGCCGAAGGTAGCCAGAGCCGACGTTGTGCTGGTGGGCGCGGGCATCATGAGCGCCACGCTCGGCGCGTTGCTGCGGCGGCTGGAGCCCGACTGGTCCATCACGCTGATCGAGCGGCTCGACGCCGTTGCCGCCGAGAGCAGCAGTCCCTGGAACAACGCCGGCACCGGGCACTCGGCGCTGTGCGAAATGAACTACACCCCGCAGCTGGCGGACGGATCGATCGACATCAGCAAAGCGGTGCTCATCAACGAGCAATTCCAGGTGACGCGGCAGTTCTGGGCGTGGGCCGCGGAGAACGGCATCCTGACACCGCGTAATTTCCTCAACGCGGTCCCGCACGTGAGCTTCGTCCGCGGCGCCGAGCGCGTCGATTACCTGCGCCGGCGACAGCGGGCGCTGGCGCACAACCCGCTGTTCGCCCGCACCGAGTTGATCGACGACCCCGACGAGTTCGCCCGCCGCCTTCCGTTCATGGCCGCCAAACGCGACTTCGCCGAGCCGGTTGCGCTCAACTGGGCAGCCGACGGGACCGACGTCGACTTCGGTGCGCTCTCGGCGCAACTCATCGGCTTTTGCGTGCGCAACGGCGCCACCGCGCTGTTCGGTCACGAGGTCCGCGCCCTGTCCCGTCAGCCCGACGGCAGCTGGACGCTGACGGTGCACAATCGGCGCACCGGCGAAAAGCGGAAACTGAACGCCAAATTCGTCTTTGTCGGGGCCGGCGGGGACGCCCTGCCGCTGTTGCAGAAATCCGGAATCGCGGAGGTCAAGGGGTTCGCCGGGTTTCCGATCGGTGGCCGGTTCCTGCGCACCGACAACCCGGCGCTGACCGCCGCCCACCGGGCCAAGGTGTACGGCGTCCCGGCACCGGGCGCTCCGCCGCTCGGGGCACTTCATCTGGACCTGCGGTTCGTCAACGGCAAAACGTGGCTGGTGTTCGGGCCGTATGCGGGCTGGTCGCCCAAATTCTTGAAGCACGGACACGTCACCGATCTGCCGCGGTCGGTCAGACCGGACAATCTGCTCTCGATGCTGGGCGTCGGCGCCACCCAGCTGACGCTGCTGCGCTATCTGATCGGTCAGCTGCGGCTCACCAAACCCGACCTCGTCCGCAAGTTGCGCGAATTCGCCCCCAGCGCAGTGGATTCGGATTGGGAGCCGATGGTGGCCGGCCAGCGGGTGCAGGTGATCCGGCGGGACCGGCGCAAAGGCGGTGTGCTCGAATTCAACACCACCGTGCTGAATTCGGCCGACGGCGGCATCGCCGGACTGCTGGGCGGGTCCCCCGGGGCATCGACCGCGGTGCCGATCATGCTCGACGTGCTGCAGCGGTGCTTCACCCACCGATATCAATCCTGGCTGCCGGTGCTCAAAGAAATGGTGCCGTCGCTGGGGGCCGAGCTGTCTCGCGAACCGGCGCTGTATGACGAGGTGTGGTCCTGGGGGACCAGGGCATTGCAACTGGAGGCTTCGTGACAGAGGCATTGCGCCGCAAATGGGCGAAAGACCTTGACGTGCAGACTCTTTACGCGCTGCTCAAGCTGCGGGTAGAGGTCTTCGTCGTCGAACAGGCCATCCCGTACCCCGAGCTGGACGGGCGTGACCTGCTCGCCGAAACCCGGCACTTCTGGCTGCAAAGGTCCGACGGCGAGGTGATCTGCACGCTGCGGCTGATGGAGGAGCACGTCGGGGGCGAAAAGTCGTTCCGGATCGGGCGGTTGTGCACCAAGCGCAGCGCGCGCGGCCAGGGCCACACCACCCGGCTGCTGCGTGCCGCCCTGGCCGAGGTGGGCGACTACCCGTGCCGGATCAACGCGCAGACGTATCTTGCCGACATGTATTCCCAGTTCGGATTCGTCCGCGACGGTGAAGATTTCGTCGACGACGGCGTTCCGCATGTGCCGATGCTGCGGCCCGGCTCCGGTCTGGCGGAGAAGCCGTGAAGCCGTATCCGTTCAGCGCGATCGTCGGGCACGACCAACTGCGGCTCGCGCTGCTGCTGTGTGCCGTGCGACCGGAGATCGGCGGGGCACTCATCCGTGGCGAGAAGGGCACCGCCAAGTCGACGGCCGTGCGCGGGCTCGCCGCACTGATGGACGGCGGCCTGGTGGAAATGCCGCTGGGCGCCACCGAGGACCGGGTGATCGGATCGCTGGATCTGCAGCGGGTGCTGCGCGACGGCGAGCACGCGTTCTCGCCGGGCCTGCTGGCGCGCGCCCACGGCGGCGTGCTCTACGTCGACGAGGTCAACCTGCTGCACGATCACCTGGTCGACGTGCTGCTCGATGCCGCCGCGATGGGGCGGGTGCATATCGAGCGCGACGGCATTTCCCATACGCACGAGTCCCGCTTCGTGCTGATCGGGACGATGAATCCGGAGGAAGGCGAACTGCGCCCGCAGTTGCTGGACCGGTTCGGTCTCACCGTCGAGGTGCACGCATCGCGTGACGTCGATGTGCGGATGGAAGTGATCCGGCAGCGGATGGCCTACGAAGCCGACCCCGACGGGTTCGCCGAACGCTACGCCGAGGCCGAGGCCGAGCTGGCCCGGCGGATCGCCGCCGCGCGGGCACTGGTTGACGATGTAGTGTTGCCGGACAACGAGTTACGACGGATCGCGGCGCTGTGCGCCGCGTTCGACGTCGACGGGATGCGCGCCGATCTGGTGGTGGCGCGCGCCGCCGCGGCCCACGCGGCCTGGCGCGGTGCCTTATCCGTAGCGGAGCAAGACATCCGGGTGGCCGCCGAATTGGCGTTGCCGCATCGGCGCCGCCGGGACCCGTTCGACGATCCCGGCCTCGACCGCGAGCAGCTGGACGAGGCACTGGCGCAAGCCGGGGCCGAGCCCGAGCCCGAGCCCGACCCGCCGGGCGGCGGCCAATCCGCTGAAGAGACTGCACCGCAACCGAACTCGCACTCGTCGAGCAAGCCGCAGCCGCCGAAACCCAGCGCGCCGCCGTCGAAGGTCTTCCGCACCCGGGCGCTGACCGTCCCGGGGGTCGGCGACGGCGCGCCGGGCCGCCGGTCGCGGGCCCGCAACGTCTCCGGCCGGGTGGTGACCGCCACCGACGTCGGCGACGCGGCCGGGCACGGGCTGCACCTGTTCGCCACCCTGCTGTCGGCCGCCGAACGTGCCGGGGCCGGGCCGCTGCGCCCGCACCCCGACGACCTGCGCCGCGCGATACGCGAGGGACGCGAGGGCAACCTGGTGATCTTCGTCGTCGACGCATCCGGGTCGATGGCCGCCCGCGACCGCATGGCCGCCGTCAGCGGCGCCACCCTGTCGCTGCTGCGCGACGCCTACCAACGGCGCGACAAGGTCGCCGTGATCACGTTCCGCCGGCACGAGGCCCGGCTGTTGCTTCCGCCGACGTCGTCGGCGCACATCGCGGGCCGGCGCCTGGCCCGATTCGACACGGGCGGCAGGACGCCGCTCGCCGAAGGCCTACTGGCCGCGCGCGAGCTGATCGTTCGGGAGCGGGTTCGCGACCGCGAGCCCGGCGACCGCTGGTGGTGGTGCTCACCGACGGGCGGGCGACCGCCGGGCCGGACCCGTTGGGCCGCAGCGCAATCGCGGCGGCCAGGCTCCTCGCCGAGGGCGCGGCCGCGGTGGTGGTGGATTGCGAGACGTCGTATGTGCGCCTGGGGCTGGCCGCACAGTTGGCCCGACAGCTCGGCGCGCCGACCGTTCGTCTGGAGCAGTTACACGCCGACCACCTGACCCGGGCCGTGCGCAGCGCGGCGTGATCGACTATGCCACAAGGTAATCCGAGCGCAGTTCCCGACGACGGCCTGACCACCCGCGTCCGGCGTAACACGCCGGTGCTGGCGGTGCACACCGGCGACGGCAAGGGCAAGTCGACGGCGGCATTCGGAATGGCGTTGCGCGCGTGGAACGCCGGCCTGGATGTCGCGGTGTTCCAGTTCGTCAAGAGCGCGAAGTGGAAGGTGGGTGAGGAGTCGGTGTTCCGGGAACTCGGTCAGCTGCGCGGCGCCGTCGAATGGCACAAGATGGGCGCCGGCTGGTCCTGGAGCCGAAAGGCCGGCAGCGAAACCGACCATGCCGCGGCGGCGGCCGACGGCTGGGCCGAGATCGCGCGCCGGCTGGCCGCGCAACGCCACGACTTCTATGTGCTCGACGAATTCACCTATCCGCTCAAATGGGGCTGGGTCGACGTCGACGAGGTGGTGGACGTGTTGCTGGCCCGGCCGGGCCAGCAACACGTGGTGATCACCGGCCGCGACGCCCCGCCGCGGCTGGTGGAGGCCGCCGACCTGGTGACCGAGATGACCAAGGTCAAACACCCGATGGACCAAGGACGCAAGGGCCAGAAGGGCATCGAGTGGTGATCCTTTCTTCTCGCGAGCGTGCGTGTTTGCACACGACACGCCGGGCGCAGGCGTACAACTGCGCACGCTCGCCATGAGCTCAACTCCCGCGATTGTCGTCGCCGCGCCCGCGTCGGGCAGCGGAAAGACAACGGTCGCAACGGGTTTGATCGGTGCGCTGCGCGGGGCGGGCCACACCGTCGCGCCGTTCAAGGTGGGCCCGGACTTCATCGATCCGGGTTATCACTCGCTGGCTGCGGGCCGGCCCGGCCGCAACCTCGACCCGGTATTGGTGGGCGAGGAGCTCGTCGGCCCGCTGTACGCCCACGGCGCACACGGCGCGGACATCGCCGTGGTGGAAGGGGTGATGGGCCTTTTCGACGGGCGCATCAGCCCCGGCGCCGCTGTGCCGGCGGCAGGCTCCACCGCGCACGTCGCGGGTCTGCTCAAAGCCCCGGTGGTCCTGGTGGTCGATGCGCGCGGACAGAGCCACAGCATCGCGGCACTGCTGCACGGGTTTTCCACGTTCGACACCGCAACCAGGATCGCCGGGGTGATCCTCAACCGAGTCGGGTCGGACAGACACGAGCACGTGCTGCGGCAGGCGTGCGAGCAGGCCGGCGTGCCGGTGCTGGGCGCCATTCCGCGCGCGGCCGAATTGGAGCTGCCGACAAGGTATCTGGGTCTGGTGACCGCGGTCGAGTACGGGAAACGCGCGCGCGCCGCGGTCGACGCGATGACGGCACTGGTGGCGCGCCACGTCGACCTGGCCGCGGTCATCGCGGCCGCGGGAGGCGGGTACGGCAGCCCGCCATGGGATCCCGCAGAGGTCGTAGGCGAAGGGGCGCGTGCCACCGTCGCTATGGCCGCCGGCAAGGCATTCAGCTTCGGCTATGCCGAACACGCCGAGCTGTTGCGCGCCGCCGGCGCCGAGGTGGCCGAGTTCGATCCGCTGGTGGATCAGCTGCCCGACGGCACGGACGCGGTGCTGCTACCGGGTGGCTTCCCCGAGCAGTTCGCCGCCGAGTTGTCCGGCAACGACGTCGTCCGCCGGCAGATCAACGAACTCGCCGCCAGCGCAGCGCCCATCCATGCCGAATGCGCCGGGCTGATCTACCTGCTCGACGATCTCGACGGGCATCCCATGTGTGGGGTGCTGGCCGGTTCCGCGCGGTTCACTCCAAAGCTCACGTTGGCGTACCGCGACGCCGTCGCGGTCGCTGACTCCTCGCTGTACTCCGCCGGCCAGCGAGCGGTGGGGCACGAATTCCACCGCACCGCAGTCATATTCGCCGAAAGTTATCAGCCCGCCTGGGTGTACCGCGGCAACGACGCAAACACGCTACGGGACGGTGCCGTGCACGCCGGCGTCCACGCGTCGTATCTGCACACCCATCCGGCCGCGGCGCCGGAAGCCGTGGTGCGCTTCGTGACCCAAGCCGCTACTAGGCTTGCCCGGTGACCGAGAACCCCTACCTGGTCGGGTTGCGGCTGACCGGCAAGAAGGTCGTCGTGGTCGGCGGCGGCACGGTCGCCCAGCGTCGGTTACCCCTGCTGATCTCCAGCGGCGCCGAGGTGCAGGTCATCTCACGCACCGCCACCCGCGCCGTCGAGGCGATGGACGGGATCACGCTGACGGTGCGGGAATACCGCGACGGCGACCTCGACGGGGCGTGGTACGCGATCGCGGCGACCAATGACGCGAACGTGAATGCGGCCGTCGTCGCCGAGGCCGACCGCCGCCGGATTTTCTGCGTCCGCGCCGACATCGCCGTCGAAGGGAGCGCGGTGACCCCGGCGTCGTTCGCCTACGCCGGGCTGTCGGTGGGCGTGCTCGCCGGCGGCGAGCACCGGCGTTCGGCGGCGATCCGCTCGGCCATCCGCGAGGCGTTACAGCAAGGGCTGATCACTCTGGAAAGCATCGACAGCTCCGACGTCGTGCACGGCGGGGTAGCGCTGATCGGCGGGGGCCCCGGCGACCCCGAGCTCATCACCGTGCGCGGCCGCCGCCTGTTGGCCCAGGCCGACGTCGTGGTGGCCGACCGGCTGGCACCCGCCGAACTGCTCGCCGAGCTGCCGCCCCATGTGGAGGTCATCGACGCCGCCAAGATCCCGTACGGCCGGGCCATGGCGCAGGACGCGATCAACGACGTGATGATCGAACGGGCCCGGTCCGGCAGCTTCGTGGTCCGCCTCAAAGGCGGGGACCCGTTCGTCTTCGCCCGCGGTTACGAGGAAGTGCTGGCGTGCGCCGACGCCGGGATCCCGGTGACCGTAGTGCCGGGTGTGACAAGTGCCATAGCGGTGCCCGCCGCGGCGGGCGTCCCGGTCACGCATCGGGCGGTGAATCACGAGTTCGTGGTGGTCAGCGGCCATATGGCGCCCGACCATCCGGAATCGTTAGTGAATTGGAATGCTTTGGGTGCCATGACCGGAACCATTGTTTTGCTGATGGCGGTCGAGCGCATCGAATTGTTCGCGGATATCCTGATAAATGGCGGCCGACCTGCGGATACGCCGGTACTGGTGGTCCAACACGGCACGACGGCCGCGCAGCACAGTTTGCGGGCCACCCTCGCTGACGCGCCTGAAAAAATCCGGCAGGAAGGAATCCGACCTCCCGCGATCATCGTGATCGGGCCCGTGGTAGGACTGAGCGACCGTCGGCGATTAAAAGATTCTTAAGATTACTGTAAGGTAACTCGTTATGACGGCTCTCAACGAAGCAGAGCGGGCGGTGCAGAATTTGACCCAAAATTCCGCTGACGCCCGCCCCGATCGTCCAGCCCCGTCGCGTCCGACGCGCTCGGAGGAGTCCGCCGCACCACGTACCGGCAGGTATTACCCCGCGTGGTTGCCATCCTGGCGTTTTGTCGCCGCAGTCGTCGCGATCGGCGGTATGCAGTTGATGGCGACGATGGACGGCACCATCGCGATCGTCGCCCTACCCAAGATCCAGAACGAGCTCGGTCTGTCCGACGCCGGCCGGAGTTGGGTGATCACCGCCTACGTACTGACCTTCGGCGGACTGATGCTGCTGGGCGGTCGCCTGGGTGACACCATCGGCCGAAAGCGCAGCTTCGTCGTCGGCGTTGCGCTCTTCACCATTGCCTCCGCGCTGTGCGGTATCGCATGGGACGACTTCTCGTTGGTCACCGCCAGACTGTTGCAGGGCATCGCGGCCGCGATCGCCTCACCGAGCGGCTTGGCCCTGGTGGCTACCACCTTCCCGAAGGGGCCGTCGCGTAACACGGCGATGGCCGTGTTCGCATCGATGACCGGTGTCGGCTCGGTGATGGGCTTGGTGGTCGGCGGGGCACTGACCGAGGTGTCTTGGCGGCTGGCGTTCCTGGTGAACGTGCCGATCGGGCTGGTGATGATCTACCTGGCCCGCACCGCGCTGCGGGAAACGAATCGGCAACGGATGAAGCTGGACGCGCTCGGAGCCGTGTTGGCAACGCTCGGTTGTACGGCGGCAGTATTCGCCTTCTCCATCGGGCCCGAGAAGGGCTGGATATCGGTCATCACGATCGGTTCCGGTCTGGTGGCGCTGGTTGCCTTTGTTGCGTTCGCCATCGTCGAGCGCACCGCCGAGAACCCCCTCGTGCCGTTCGAGCTGTTCCTCGACCGCAACCGGATGGCCACCTTTGCTGCAATCTTCATGGCCGGTGGCGTGATGTTCACCCTGACCGTGCTGATCGGGCTCTACGTGCAGGACATCATGGGCTACAGCGCATTGCGTGCCGGTGTCTGCTTCATCCCGTTCGCCCTCGCGATGGGCATCGGCCTTGCCGCGTCCTCGCAGCTGGTGTCCTGGTTTCCGCCGCGGGTGATGGTCATCGGCGGCGGCACGCTGGTGGTCGCGGCTATGGTGTACGGCTCAACGATCAACGGCGGCATACCGTACTTCCCCAACCTGGTGCTGCCGCTGGTCCTTGGGGGCATCGGCATCGGCATGATCGTTGTTCCCCTGGGGTTGTCGGCGATTGCCGGCGTCGGTCTCGACCAGATCGGGCCGACATCGGCGATCTCGTTGATGCTGCAAAACCTGGGCGGCCCGATCGTGTTGGCTGGCATCCAGGCCGTCATCACATCGCGCACTTTGTACCTGGGCGGCATCAACGGCCCGGTGAAGCACATGAACAAGGCGCAGTTGCATGCGCTCGACCACGGCTACACCTACGGCCTGTTGTGGGTGGCGGGCTTCACCATCTGCGTCGGCGGCGTTTCTCTGCTCATCGGCTACACCGCCGCCCAAGTTGCCCACGCGCAGGAAGTCAAGGACGCGATCGACGCCGGGGAGATCTAGCTCCCAGCCGCCTTCTGGCAACCGTTAGGCTTGCGCGCTGTGATCACCCGGATGTCCCAGCTGTTCCTGCGCACCCTGCGTGATGACCCGGCCGACGCCGAGGTGCCCAGCCACAAACTGCTGATCCGGGCCGGCTACATCCGGCCCATCGCGCCCGGCCTGTACAGCTGGCTGCCGCTGGGGCTGCGGGTGCTGCGCAATATCGAACGCGTGGTGCGCGAGGAGATGAACGCCATTGGCGGGCAGGAGATCCTGTTCCCGGCCCTGCTGCCGCGCGCGCCGTACGAGACGACGAATCGCTGGACCGAGTACGGCGACGGCGTGTTTCGGCTCAAGGACCGCCGCGGCAACGACTACCTGTTGGGCCCGACCCACGAGGAGCTGTTCACCCTGACCGTCAAGGGCGAATACAGCTCCTACAAGGACTTCCCGCTGCTGCTGTTCCAGATCCAGAACAAGTACCGCGACGAGGCGCGGCCACGCGCGGGCATCCTGCGCGTCCGTGAGTTCGTGATGAAGGACTCCTACTCCTTCGACGTCGACGACGCCGGGCTCAAAGCCGCCTACCACGCGCACCGCGAGGCGTATCAGCGCATCTTCTCCAAGCTCAAGGTGAGCTACGTCATCGTCTCGGCGGTGTCCGGGGCGATGGGCGGCAGCGCCTCCGAAGAGTTTCTGGCCGAAAGCCCGGTCGGTGAGGACACTTTCGTGCGCTGCCTGGAGTCGGGCTACGCGGCCAACGTCGAGGCCGTCGTCACCGCCCGCCCGGAGGCGCTCCCGATCGCTGGGCTGCCGGAGGCGGTGGTGCACGACACCGGCAACACCCCGACGATCGCCACCCTGGTGGACTGGGCCAACACGGCGGGCCTGGGCCGCGAGATAACGGCCGCCGACACGCTGAAAAACGTACTGCTCAAGGTCCGCCAGCCCGGCGGGGACTGGGAGCTGCTGGCGATCGGGCTGCCCGGCGACCGCGAGGTGGACGAGAAGCGGTTGGGCGCGGCGCTGGAACCGGCCGAATACGCGCTGCTCGGCGACGACGACTTCGCCAAGTACCCGTTTCTGGTCAAGGGTTACATCGGGCCGAAAGCGTTGCGGCACAACGAGGTTCGCTACCTCCTCGACCCGCGGATCGTGGACGGCACCAGCTGGATCACTGGGGCTGACAAGCTCGGTCAGCACGTCGTCGGGCTGGTGGCCGGCCGGGACTTCAGCGCCGATGGCACCATCGAGGCCGCCGAGGTGCGCGACGGCGACCCGTCTCCCGACGGCGCCGGCCCGCTGGTGTCGGCGCGCGGGATCGAGGTCGGGCACATCTTCTCACTCGGCCGCAAATACACCGACGCCTTCTCCGCCGACGTGCTCGGCGAGGACGGCAAGCCGGTGCGGCTGACCATGGGCTCCTACGGCCTCGGGGTATCGCGCCTGGTGGCCGTCATCGCCGAGCAGCACCACGACGAGCTGGGCCTGCGCTGGCCGCCGGCGATCGCGCCGTTCGGCGTGCACCTGGTGATCGCCAACAAAAACCCCGAGGCCCGGGCCGGGGCCACCGCGCTGGCCGCCGACCTGGACCGGTTGGGTGTCGAGGTGCTGCTCGACGACCGCACGGCCTCGCCCGGCGTCAAGTTCAAGGATGCCGAGCTGCTCGGTGTGCCCTGGATCGTCGTGGTCGGCCGGGGCTGGGCCGACGGCGTGGTCGAGCTGCGCGACCGGTTCGGCTCGGACACCCGCGAGCTGGCCGTCGGCACCTCGCTGGCAACCGAAATCGCGACGGCCGTTACGGGCTAACTGGGCACCCGTGTCGGGCTACGTTATGAGTTGCCGTCGATCAGATCGATGACGACCGGGCAAACACCCGGCCCCCGCTGGCGGGAGGCAATCATGTCGTCTGTGATCGCGGTCCCGGAGCTGGTGTCGCCGGCGGCACCGGCGGGACGCTGTTCGGCAAGCACGGGGCAATGGGCCCGCCCGGTTGACGTCTGGGCGGGACAACACGCCGAACATCCTGGCAATTGGCCGATGTCGGGGCTTATCGTCTGACCGGTGGCGCGGGGGCATTCCACTTCTTCCGTGATACCGGCCGGGGGTTTCAGCACGCGCTGGCGTGGGCAATCCGGTGTCACCGATCGGCGGCCGAGCCACCAGGGCCGCTCAGGGGCTGATTGAGAGGGGACCGGGATGAACTTTTCAGTGTGGCCGCCCGAAGTCAACTCTGGGCTGCTGATCGATGGGCCCGGGTCGGCGCCCATGCTGGACGCGGCGACGGCCTGGGACGGCATCGGCACCGAATTGCGTTCAGCGGCAAGCACGTTCAACTCCGCGGTGTCCGACCTGACGGCCGAAGCCTGGCAAGGCCCGTCGTCGGCGTCGATGATCAACGCCGTCACCCCGTACGTGGGCTGGCTGGGCAAGGCCGCCGCGCAAGCCGAACAGTCAGCGGCCCAGGCCCGCGCGGCCGCTTCCGCCTACGAGGCGGCGCTGGCAACGGTCGTCGACCCCGCCTCGATCGCGACCAACCGCAACAAGCTGTTGGCGCTGGTGCGCGCGAATCTGTTCGGGCAGAACGCCCCGTCGATCGCGGCCACCGAGGCTGCCTACGAGCACATGTGGGCCCACGACGTCGCCGTGATGAGCGGCTATCACGCCGGAGCGTCGGCCACTGTGGCGCAGTTGGGGCAGTGGGAGCAGGACCTTGAGCAGCTCACCGGGTTATCCGGCCACGGCGCCGCCAGCGTCAACGGAATAGCCAAGACCATCGTCACCGACATCTTCGGCACCGGACCCTCGCTGCCGGTCCCGGCCAACCTGACCCCGGCCCTCGTCGGAGCACCGTCGCTGCTGAACAGATTCGAAGTCAGCGGGCTCTGGGGGGTCAAGATATTTGTCGAGCCCTTTATCGACAACCAACTGGCAAACCCCAGTTCCCCGCTCAATTGGCTGTTCGCCCACCCCATCCCACCGATCAAGCTGTTCATCAGCAACACCCCACCGAAATTCCTGCCGCTGCTGTTCGGCGAAACGGTCCAGCAGACCACCTACGACGGGATGCCCGTCGTGCAGATCACCCCGGCCCACCCCGACGGCAATTACGTGGTCGCCATCCACGGTGGCGCCTTCATCTTCCCGCCGTCGATTTTCCACTGGTTCGACTACGCGCACATGGCCGCTCAGACCGGCGCAACCATCGAAGTGCCGATCTATCCGCTGCTGCAGCAGGGCGGCACCGCCGGCGTGGTGGTCCCCGAAATGGCCGGCCTCATCGAATCGGAAATCACCGCCCATGGGGCCAGCAACGTCAGCGTGTACGGCGACTCCGCGGGCGGCAACCTCGCGCTGGCGGCCGCCGAATACCTGGTGGCCAACCACGAGGCCGTGCCGGCGTCGATGGTGTTGCTCTCGCCCTGGCTCAACCCGGCGCTGAACAACCCCAACATCGGCTTCGTGCACGATCCGCTGCTGCCCGTCGGACCTGGGCAGCAGATCGGCAAGGAGTGGGCGGGCGGTCTCCCGGAGAACAACTACGAGGTGAGCCCGATATACGGGTCGCTCAACGGGCTGCCACCGACGTACGTCTACTCCGGCTCCCTGGATTCGCTCGGACCCGACGTGGTTCTCCTCGACCAAAACGCCGCAACTCAAGGAGCCCCGTTCAGCTTCGTGCTGCGCACCGGCGACATTCACGACTGGATTCTGTTGAGCCCGGACGGTTTCGGCTATCTCCCGCAGATCGAGCAGGAACTCGGCATCTGACTACTCGTTCCCGCCCGGGAACGTGGTGGTGATGGGCCACGCGCCCAGCGTTTTGTTCCAGCGAGCGGCCATGACGGCGCTCTGGGTCAGGGCCGTCGCGGCGAACGCGCGGTCGTCGGCCGTCTCGGCGTGCTCGATCACCGCCCGCCACGCCGTCGCGCCGTCGTTCTCCATTCGCACCGCCAAGCGCGCGGCGTCGGCCGGGCTGCCCACCAGCATCGGCAGCTGGTAGCCCGCGGCGGCGACCGGGGGAGTGACCTTGCGGGCGGCCAGCATCGCGATGACGTCGTCGCGGCGCTGGCGATGCTGCAGCAGCGCCTGGAGCACCAGGTCGTTGACGCTGGGCGGCGACAGCGCGGACACGATGCCGTAGCCGTAGATGGTCGAGTATTCGATGGTCAGCGCGTCGCTGAGCGCCGCGTTGTCGGCGTCGTTACCGGTCGTCAAATCGACGGCCCCCCGGGGACCAGCGCGACCGTGTACGACGCGGTGCAAGAGGCCGCGATCGACGCCAGAAGGCCGGCCCGGTAGCCCGACGTCGTGGCCACCAGACGACTGGCGCTTTCGGCCGACGCGCGCAATGCATCGATGACGTCGGAGACCGGCGGTGGGGGCGGGGGTGGCGCCGGCGCTGCGGCCGGTGGGGCTGGGACTGGGGCTGGCCGTTTCGCTCGTCGAGGATGTCGCCTTGTTGGCGACCCGGGAGATCTCGGTGGACAGCGCGCGCGCATGCGCGGCGCGCTGCGTGGCGACGACGGTCAGGGCGGCCGCGATCTGTGGTGCCAGGCCGATGGCCGTTGCGGCGGCGGAGGCGAGCGTGCTGTCATGCCGGGCCTGATCCCGCGGACCGAGTAGCTCTTCGGCCGCGGGTGGCTTGGGCGGTGACTGGCTGCAGGCGGACACGCCCAGCCCGAGCGCAGCGAGAGCGGCACCACCAGCGAGCACGCCCCGCCTGCTGATGACGGGTACTGCGCTGGACACAGCAACATCCTGCCATGCACCACGCTGTGACCCGGACAGCTGACGTCAAGGCCGATCACGGCGTTAAACGCGGTTCTGAGGCGTATCGTGGATAGTCGGTTCTCGCGGAGCGCGAGGGGGTACGTACCGGCGGGCGCCGAAACGTTTCGCTGACCGGACAACTCAAGATGAGGAGCTCGCCGTGACCACCGGGCTACCCACGCAGACGCAGGTGATCGAGCTACTCGGTGAAGAGTTCGCGCGCGCCGGTTATGAGATCGAAGACGTGGTCATCGACCCCCGGGCTCGTCCGCCCCGCATCACCGTGATCGCCGACGGCGACACCGCGCTGGACCTGGACACCATCGCCACGCTGTCGCGCTCGGCGTCGGCCCTGCTCGACGGCCTGGACACGAGCGCCTATCTCCTCGAGGTGAGCTCGCCCGGCGTGGAACGCCCGCTGACCAGCGAGAAGCACTTCCGCCGCGCCCGCGGCCGCAAGGTCGAGCTGTCGCTGGCGGACGGATCCCAGCTGACCGGTCGGGTCGGACCGACGCGCGACGATGCCGTCGCACTGGTGGTCCGCGACGGCCGGGACTGGGCCGTGCGCGATATCCCCCTTGCCGGGATCGTGAAAGCTGTTGTCCAGGTTGAATTTTCGCCGCCGGCGCAAGCGGAGTTGGAACTGGCGGGTCAGGTCGGTGGGACGGAGGCCGGAGCATGAACCGCGCCGGCGACGATGCAGAGCGAAGCGATGAGGAGGAGCGGCGCTGATGAACATCGACATGGCCGCGCTGCATGCGATCGAGGTCGACCGGGGAATCTCGGTCAATGAGTTGCTCGAAACGATCAAGTCCGCGCTGCTGACCGCCTACCGGCACACGCAGGGCCACCAGAACGAAGCGCACATCGAGATCGACCGCAAGACCGGCGTCGTCAAAGTGATGGCGCGCGAGGTCGACGAGGACGGCAACCTCATCAGCGAGTGGGATGACACTCCCGAGGGTTTCGGCCGGATCGCCGCCACCACGGCACGCCAGGTGATGCTGCAGCGGTTCCGCGACGCCGAGAACGAGCGCACCTACGGCGAGTTCTCCACCCGCGAGGGCGAGATCGTCGCGGGCGTCATCCAGCGCGACAGCCGGGCCAACGCCCGCGGGCTGGTCGTCGTCCGGATCGGCAGTGAGACCAAGGCGTCCGAAGGGGTCATCCCGGCCGCCGAACAGGTGCCGGGCGAGAGCTATGAGCACGGCAACCGGGTGCGCTGCTATGTGGTCGGGGTGACGCGCGGGTCCCGGGAGCCGCTGATCACGTTGTCGCGCACCCACCCCAACCTGGTGCGCAAGCTGTTCTCGCTGGAGGTGCCCGAGATCGCCGAGGGGTCGGTGGAGATCGTCGCGGTGGCCCGCGAGGCCGGGCATCGCTCCAAGATCGCGGTGCGGTCGAACGTGCCCGGGCTGAACGCCAAGGGCGCCTGCATCGGCCCGATGGGCCAGCGGGTGCGCAACGTGATGAGCGAGCTGTCCGGGGAGAAGATCGACATCATCGACTACGACGAGGACCCGGCCCGGTTCGTCGCGAACGCGCTGTCACCGGCGAAGGTGGTGTCGGTGTCGGTGATCGATCAGGCCGGCCGGGCCGCGCGCGTGGTGGTCCCCGATTTCCAGCTGTCGTTGGCCATCGGCAAGGAGGGCCAGAACGCGCGGCTGGCCGCCCGGCTGACCGGGTGGCGGATCGACATTCGCGGGGACGCCGCGCCTGGCGCGGAAGGGCACTCGGAGCACCAGCCCGAACACGGCGCCAGCCACGGGATGGCGCACGACCATTAGACGGGGGCAACCGCGAGATGATTGACCTCCGGGCCCCGGCCCGGCTCAGCGGTGCGCAATCGCGGTCGATCAGCCCCTAGAATTTCGCGGAACCAGGGGTGGGTGGGCGTGCCACCGTAGCACCGCCGCCGCCTGCGCGGCACTCTTGTCGGGCTGGAAGGTCTCGCCAGTGTTCAGGGTGCGACAGTCCCCGACGGGGACGGTCCCAGGCCCACTCAGCAGCTACGGCGCCCCACCGGCGCCGTCGGGCGGCCCAGTTACGTTCCCGAGGTTTGTCACCCAGCTGCCGCCGGCGCCGCCACTGCCGACGGAGCCGCCGCCGCCGCCTTGGCTGTAGACGGTGTAACCGCCAGCGCCGACGATGGTAAACGTGAATGAGGGTCCGACGCCGCCTCCCCCACCGGAGCCATCGATGTTGGGGGCGCTGCTGGGAGGATCGAAGCTGATGCCGCCGCCACCGCCACCACCGCCGACGCCGGCGCCGCCTGCTGCACCGTTGCCGCCTGAGGCATTGCCGATGTAGGGGTAGGACCAACTGGCATCGGAGTGGGCACCGCCGCCGGCGCCCCCATTGCCCGCGGTGCCGGCCGCGGATGCGGCACCACCGCCACCACCGCCGGCGCCGCCGTAGCCGCCGCTAAAGCCGTAGACGCCACCGTTGTAGTTCTCGGCGGCGGTGCTGGCGCCACCGCCCGCGCCGCCGCCGCCGCCGGAGCCGCCGCCGCCGCCGGAGCCGCCGGTGGCGACGTCGCCCGCGCCTCCGCCGCCGCCGGTGCCGCCGGAACCGGCGCTGGCGCCGATGCTGGCGCCCCCGGTGCTACCGGCGCCGACGCCAGTGGCCGAGGCGTTGCCGCCGGTGCCGCCGCTGCCGCCGGTGCCGCCGCTGCCGCCGGAGCCGCCGCTTCCCATGCCCGCACCTGCGTTGCCGCCGGTGCCGCCGTTGCCGCCGCCACCACCCCCGCCGCCGCCGGCGCCGCTTTGGATGTCATCGAGGTTGACCGAGCCGGGAGCGCCCGCGGTAGAGGAGGCGGTGCCACCGGCCCCGCCGACGTTGCCGTTGCCGCCGTTGCCGCCGCTGCCGTTGGTTCCCCCGTAGGGGGTGCCGCCGCCGGCGCCGCCTTGGCCGCCAGTGCCGCCGTCACCGCCTTGGCCAGCCAAAAATCCCGTGAAGCCGTTGCCGCTGTCGTTGGTGCCGCTGATGCTGCCGCCGGCACCGCCTTGGCCGGCGCCGCCGCCGGTGCCGCCGGTGCCGCCGGTGGCGGTGGGTCCGCCGGCGTTGCCGCCGCTGCCGCCGCTGCCGCCCGTCCCGCCGGTGCCGCCGTTGCCGCTGGTGCTGAAGAGGCCGTCGAGAAGGTTGGTACCGGCGAGGCCGTTGCCACCGGTGCCGCCGTTGCCGGCGGTGCCGCCGTTGCCGCCGGTGCCGCCGTTGCCGTCGGCGCCACTGGCGCCCTGGGTACCAGAGCCGCCCAGGGTGTACCCGCCGGCTCCGCCGCGACCCCCGGACCCGCCGTTGCCACCGTTGCCGCCGTTCCCGCCAGCCTGACCCTGCCCCGCGCTGCCGTAAGTGGTGTCCCCGGCCACACCGATAGCGCCGCTGACACCGTTGCCGCCATCACCGCCGTTGGCGCCGGACCCCCCAGCACCGCCAACCCCGGCAGCACCCGCGATCGACCCCCCGTTGCCGCCGGCACCGCCCTGGCCGCCAGATCCGCCGGCCTGACCCACGCCGCCACTGTCACCGGGGTTGATCCCGTTGGTGCCGGCCACACCCGCCGTACCGTTGCCGCCGGCGCCGCCGGTGCCGCCGTTGCCGTACGCCCCACCGGCCCCGCCGTTGCCGCCGTTGCCGCCGTTGGCGCCGGGGGTGGTGGGACTGTAGCCCGTCCCGCCGTTGCCGCCGTTGCCGGCCGGACCGGTGACCGCGGCGCCGCTGGTGCCATTCGCGCCGAAGGTCGATCCGGGCCCGCCGAGGCCGGCGTTGCCGGCGTTGCCGGCGTTGCCGCCATTGCCGCCGGCTCCGCCGTTGGGGTTGGTGGCGGTGCCGGCCGCACCGGCCCCTCCGTTGCCGGGGGTGCCGGCCGCCCCGCCGTTGCCGCCGGCCCCGCCCTGACCGTTGGTGCCTGCGGTGCCGGCGGTGGCCGTGCCACCGAACCCGCCGGCTCCGCCGAGCCCGCCGTTGCCGCCGTTGCCGCCGTTGCCGCCGCTCTGACCGGCCCCGGTGCCGGTGCCGTACTGGTTCACTCCGGCCACGCCGGTCGCGCCGTCCACACCGGTCCCGCCGTTGCCGCCGTTACCGGCATTGCCGCCGGCCCCGCCGGCCCCGCCGTTACCGGAGATCGCGCCGCCTTGGCCGCCGTTGCCGCCGAAGCCGCCGTTACCGCCGGCAGTGCCGTCGGTGCCGCTGTCGCCGGAGTTGACCCCGTTGGTGCCGGCCAGACCCGCCGTACCGTTGCCGCCGGCGCCACCGGCGCCGCCGTTGCCGTACGCTCCACCGGCGCCGCCGTTACCGCCGTTGCCGCCGTTGGCGCCCGGAGTGGTGGGGCTGTAGCCCGCACCGCCGTCGCCGCCGTTGCCGGCAGGGCCGGTGACAGCGCCGTTGGCGCCATTCGCGCCGGGGGTCGACCCCGGCCCGCCCGGGCCGCCAGGAGCGGCGATGCCGGCGTTGCCGCCGTTGCCGCCGGCTCCGCCGTTGGGGTTGGTGGCGGTGCCGGCCGCGCCTGCTCCGCCGTTGCCGGGGGTTCCGGCCGCTCCGCCGTCGCCGCCGGCCCCGCCCTGACCGTTGCTGCCCGCGGTGCCGTTGGTAGCCGCGCCACCCAACCCGCCGGCTCCCCCGGGGCCGGCGAACCCGCCGGAGCCGCCGTTGCCGCCGTCCTGACCGGCACCGATGCCGTTGCCGTACTGGTCCACCGCGGCCACGCCGGTGGCGCCGTCCACACCGGCCCCGCCATTGCCGCCGTTGCCGCCGTTGCCGCCGTCCCCGCCGGCCCCGCCGTTACCGAACGCCGCGCCGCCCTGGCCGCCGTTGCCGCCGTTGCCGGCCCAGCCGCCGAAGCCGCCGTTGCCGCCACTGTCACCGGGGTTGACTCCGTTGGTGCCGGCCAGACCGTTCGTACCGTTGCCGCCCACGCCGCCGTTGCCGCCGTTGCCGAAAGGTCCGCCGTTGCCTCCGTTGCCGCCGTTGCCGCCAAAGGCGCCGGGGGTGGTGGGGGTGTAGCCCGTGCCGCCGTTGCCGCCGTTGCCGACAGGACCGGTGATCCAGGCGCCGTTACTGCCATGCGCGCCGGTGGTCGACCCGACACCGCCGTTGCCGCCGACGCCCGGCTCCGGGCCGGGCCAGCCGCCGTTGCCGCCGGCTCCGCCGTTGGGGTTGGTGGCGGTGCCGGCCGCGCCGGCCCCGCCGTTGCCGGGTGTCCCGGCTGCCCCGCCGTTGCCGCCGGCCCCGCCCTGACCGTTGGTGCCCGCGGTGCCCGCGGTGGCCGTGCCACCGAACCCGCCGGCCCCGCCGTCCCCGCCGTTGCCGCCCATACCGCCGTTGCCGCCGTTCTGACCGGCACCGGTGCCGTTGCCGTACTGGTCCACCCCGGCCACGCCGGTCGTGCCGTCCACACCGCTGCCGCCGTTGCCGCCGGTGGCGCCGGTGCCGCCGGCCCCGCCGGCCCCGCCGTTACCCGAGATCGACCCACCCTGGCCGCCGGCCCCGCCGGCGCCGCCGGCCCCGCCAGTCTGACCGTTACCGCCGTTGGCGCCCGGGGCGGTGCCGTTGGCGCCGACCGTGCCGGCCCTGCCGTTGCCGCCGGTCCCGCCGTTACCGCCGTTGCCGACCGATCCGCCGTTGCCGCCGGCCCCGCCGGTGCCGCCGTTGGCGCCGGCGGTGGTGGCGTTAGAGCCGGCCCCGCCCTTGCCGCCATTGCCGCCGCTGCTGACCGCGGTGCCGCTGGCCCCGCTGGTGCCGGTGGTCGACGCCGGTGCCGCCGGTGCCGCCGGCCCCGGCCGTGCCGGGGTTGCCGCCGTTGCCGCCGGCTCCGCCGGTGGTGTTGGTGGCGGTGCCGGCCGCGCCGGCCCCGCCGTTACCGGGCGTGCCGCCGTTGCCGCCCTTACCGCCGGCCCCGCCGCTGCCGCTGGCTCCCACGGTGCCGTTGGTGGCCGCCCCGCCGGCCCCGCCGGCCCCGCCAGTTCCACCGGCCCCGCCGCTACCGCCGTCGGCGCCGTTACCGCCGGCGCCGCTGTTGGTACCGGCCACCCCGGTCGCGCCGGTCGCGCCGGTGCCGCCGTTGCCCCCGGTGGCGCCGGTCCCGCCGGTGCCGCCGGCCCCGCCGTTACCCGAGATCGACCCACCCTGGCCGCCGGCTCCGCCGTTACCGCCGGCCCCGCCAGTCTGACCGTTACCGCCGTTGGCGCCGGGGGCGGTGCCGTTGGCGCCGACCGTGCCGGCCCTGCCGTTGCCGCCGGTCCCGCCGTTACCGCCGTTGCCGACCGATCCGCCGTTGCCGCCGGCCCCGCCGGTGCCGCCGTTGGCGCCGGCGGTGGTGGCGTTAGAGCCGGCCCCGCCCTTGCCGCCATTGCCGCCGCTGCTGACCGCGGTGCCGCTGGCCCCGCTGGTGCCGGTGGTCGACCCGGTGCCGCCGGTGCCGCCGGCCCCGGCCGTGCCGGGGTTGCCGCCGTTGCCGCCGGCTCCGCCGGTGGTGTTGGTGGCGGTGCCGGCCGCGCCGGCCCCGCCGTTACCGGGCGTGCCGCCGTTGCCGCCCTTACCGCCGGCCCCGCCGCTGCCGCTGGCTCCCACGGTGCCGTTGGTGGCCGCCCCGCCGGCCCCGCCGGCCCCGCCAGTTCCACCGGCCCCGCCGCTACCGCCGTCGGCGCCGTTACCGCCGGCGCCGCTGTTGGTACCGGCCACCCCGGCCGCGCCGGTCGCGCCGGTGCCGCCGTTGCCCCCGGTGGCGCCGGTCCCGCCGGTGCCGCCGGCCCCGCCGTTACCCGAGATCGACCCACCCTGGCCGCCGGCCCCGCCGTTGCCGCCGGCCCCGCCAGTCTGACCGTTACCGCCGTTGGCGCCGGGGGCGGTGCCGTTGGCGCCGACCGTGCCGGCCCTGCCGTTGCCGCCGGTCCCGCCGTTACCGCCGTTGCCGACCGATCCGCCGTTGCCGCCGGCCCCGCCGGTGCCGCCGTTGGCGCCGGCGGTGGTGGCGTTAAAGCCGGCCCCGCCCTTGCCGCCATTGCCGCCGCTGCTGACCGCGGTGCCGCTGGCCCCGCTGGTGCCCGCGCCGCTGCCGCTGCCGTTGGCGCCGCCGGCACCGCCAATGCCCACCGTGCCGGGGTTGCCGCCGTTACCGCCGGCCCCGCCGGTGGTGTTGGTGGCAGTGCCGGCCGCGCCGGCCCCGCCGTTACCGGGCGTGCCGGCGTTGCCGCCCTTACCGCCGGCCCCGCCGCTGCCGCTGGCTCCCACGGTGCCGTTGGTGGCCGCCCCGCCGGCCCCGCCGGCCCCGCCAGCTCCACCGGCCCCGCCGCTACCGCCGTCGGCGCCGTTACCGCCGGCGCCGCTGTTGGCCCCGGCCGCCCCGGCCGCGCCGGTCGCGCCGGTGCCGCCGTTGCCCCCGCCGGCGCCGGTCCCGCCGGTGCCGCCGGCCCCGCCGTTACCCGAGATCGACCCACCCTGGCCGCCGGCTCCGCCGTTACCGCCGGCCCCGCCAGTCTGACCGTTACCGCCGTTGGCGCCGGGGGCGGTGCCGTTGGCGCCGACCGTGCCGGCCCTGCCGTTGCCGCCGGTCCCGCCGTTACCGCCGTTGCCGACCGATCCGCCGTTGCCGCCGGTCCCGCCGGTGCCGCCGTTCGCGCCGGCGGTGGTGGCGTTAAAGCCGGCCCCGCCCTTGCCGCCATTGCCGCCGCTGCTGACCGCGGTGCCGTTCGCCCCGCTGGTGCCCGCGCCGCTGCCGCTGCCGTTGGCGCCGCCAGCACCGCCAATGCCCACCGTGCCGGGGCTGCCGCCGTTACCGCCGGCCCCGCCGTCGGGAGTGGCGGCCGTACCGGCCGCCCCGGCCCCACCGTTACCGGGCGTTCCGGCTTTGCCGCCGGCCCCGCCGTTCCCGCCGCTCCCGCTGGTGCCGCCGGTGGCCGCACCGCCGGCCCCACCAGTTCCACCGGCCCCGCCGTCGCCGCCGTCGGCGCCGTTACCGCCGGCGCCGCTGTTCACCCCGGCCGCCCCGGCCGCGCCGGCCGTGCCGGCCCCGCCGGCGCCGCCGGCCCCACCGGCCCCGCCTTTCCCAGCGACACCGCTGGTGGCGGCCCCGCCCTGGCCGCCGACCCCACCGTTGCCGCCGGCCCCGCCGGCCGCGCCAGCCGAGCCGGAGCCGGTGGCGGCCGCCGCACCTATACCACCGGCGCCGCCGTGCCCGGCGGCCCCACCGGCCCCGCCGTGACCGCTGCTCGCCAAAGCGGCACCGCCGATCCCGCCGTTACCGCCGGCCCCACCGACCCCACCGACCCCATTGTTCGGCAGCCCAGACTCGCCAGCCCCGCCGTCGCCGCCGACCCCACCGACCCCACCGGCCCCGCCGCTGCCATGTTGGGTTCCGCCGTCGCCGCCGGCCCCGCCGAAGCCACCGATCCCGCCGGCGCCGCCCCCGACCCCGCCCACACCGCCGGCCCCACCAGCCCCGCCGGCGCCGCCGTTGCCAGAGGTTCCGCCCGATCCGCCGGCCCCGCCGACCCCACCGGTTCCGCCGGTCCCGCCGTTGACCCCGGTCGCCCCGTTAGCCGGCAGCACCCCGGCACCACCGGCGCCACCCGCCCCGCCCGGCCCGCCCGGCGCACCGTTGAGCAGCGTCGTCCCGTTGGCGCTGGCGCCGATTCCCCCGGCTCCACCGTTACCACCGTTACCGCCCAGCGAGCCGGCCCCGCCGGCCCCGCCGGCCCCGCCGGCCCCCAGCACCCCGCTATACCCGGCCACCCCGGCCTGCCCGCCCGCCCCCGCCCCGCCGTCACCGCCGTGACCGCCGAGCAACCCAGCATCACCACCGGCCCCACCGGCGCCGTTGCTAACCCCCGACACCCCGGCCGCACCGTTCCCGCCGTCGCCGTACAACAACCCCCCGGCCGCGCCCGCGGCCCCCGCCGCCGACGCAGCCGCGCCATCACCGAACAACGGACGCCCGATCAGATCCTTGAACGGAGAGAAAAACGCTAACTGCTGCCCACCGGCCAACAACGCCTGTAACGGCGCCGCATTAGCCGCCTCCGCGGCCACATACGCCCCCTGCGCACTAGTCAACGCCTGCACAAACTCGCCATGAAACACCGCCGCCCGCGCACCCAACACAGCAAACGACTGACCATGATCAGAAAACAGAGCCGCGATCGCCGCCGACACCTCATCCTCAGCCGCAGCGATCACGCCGGTCGTCGGGCCAGCGGCCAACCCATGCGCCGCGTGCAACGACGAACCCAGACCCGCCACATCAGCGGCCGCCGCCGCCAACAACTCCGGAACTGCGATCACAAACGACATGGCGAGACTCCCATCGGCCGTCACCGACCCTCGGACACGGCCGCCCCGCCATCGACCACTAAAAATGTGGAAATAGCTAAAATATGAAGCTCGCAATAAATACCACGAACCCGCCCACCATTTCCAGGATCCTTCGCTACCCTTCGCATCCCGCAAATGCGCTATCGGTGGCTCGACATCCTCGACCAACCCCTGGTATTGCACGAGTGTGTTGACGACACATCTCTTCCAACTATGCGCGCCAGCGCGACCGACGGGCGGTATCGTCTACGGGTTTACGCGCAGGAGCGCACCAGCTCACGGCCGCCTCCGGGCGATTCTGACCATCGGGCAAGTGACGCTAGACTGAGCCGTGATCCAGCGCGAGCCTTCGGCCACCCCCCGGTGCGGACGTGTGTCGGGTGCCGAAAGCGAGAGCTGGCCGTCGAACTGCTTCGAGTGGTGGCTGTGTCGAACGGGAACGGCGATTTCGCCGCGATCGTTGACACAGCGCGTAGCCTTCCGGGGCGGGGTGCGTGGCTGCATCCCGTACCGCAGTGCGCACAGCAGGCGATTCGGCGGCGAGCTTTCACCAAAGCGCTGCGCATCGCCGGCTCACCGGACACATCCGCGGTGGTCGAGCACATCGAGCTTCTCGGTGCGCCCGATATCCCCGGCAACAGGACAGGTAGCGAAGAACATGAGCACACCGTGAAGTCCCGATGACAATGCGTCATAGCTAAACCCGAGGCGCGGCCCACGACTGTCGCCTCTTAGACAGGAGATGTAGTGGCAGGTAAGGCCCGCGTACACGAGTTGGCCAAGGAACTCGGTGTCACCAGCAAGGAAGTTCTCGCCCGGCTGAATGAACAGGGCGAATTCGTCAAGTCCGCATCGTCGACGGTAGAGGCGCCCGTTGCCCGCCGGTTGCGCGAATCGTTCGGCGGCAGCAAACCGGCGCCCGATAAGGCGCCAGGGCGGCCAAGGTCGCCGACAAATCCGCCAACCAGGGCCTGGAGAAGTCGCTCGACAAGGCGCTCGACAACGCGATCCCCAAGGCCTCCGGCAACGGCGAGGCGACCGGCGCGCAGGCTGGGATTCCGGGACAGACCCCGGCACCGGCTCAGTCGCAACCGCGCCCGCCGCCCCGGCCTCCCCGCAGGCGCCCACGTCGGTGCCGTCGCCAGGGCGGCCGTCGCGGCCCACCCCGGGACAGCCGCCCGCCCCAGTCGGCGCCCCCTGCTGGCCCTCCCGGTGCGGCTCCCGGCCCGCGTCCCGGGCCGATGCCCAAGCCGAGGCATGCGTCCCCCGCGCGTCGGCAACAACCCGTTCTCGTCGACGCCATCGGTCGACCGGCCCATTCCGCGCCCACACCCGCAGGCTCCGCGCCCCGGGCAGGCCAGGCCAGGGGCGCCCCGTCCGGGCGCTTCGCCCGGCAGCATGCCGCCCCGTCCGCGGCGGTGCCGGCGGGCCCGCCCGCCCGGCGCCGCACCGGCGGCGCCGCGACCCGGCGGTGGTCGGCCCGGCGGGCCCGGCGGGCCGCTCCGACGGAGGCGGCGGGAACTACCGCGGCGGTGGTGGCGCCGGCGGTGGCGTAGGCGCCGCACCCGGAGGTTTCCGGGGCCGTCCCGGTGGCGGTGGCCCTCGGCGGCGGTGGTGGTGGCGGCCGTCCCGGCCAGCGCGGCGGCGCGGCCGGCGCGTTCGGCCGTCCCGGCGGTGCGCCCCGGCGCGGTCGCAAGTCCAAGCGGGCGAAACGCGCCGAGTACGAGAACATGCAGGCGCCGGTCGTCGGTGGCGTGCGGTTGCCGCACGGCAACGGCGAGACGATCCGGTTGGCCCGCGGCGCGTCGTTGTCCGACTTCGCCGAGAAGATCGACGCCAACCCCGCCTCGCTGGTGCAGGCGCTGTTCAACCTCGGCGAGATGGTGACGGCGACCCAGTCGGTCGGCGACGAGACGCTCGAGCTGCTGGGCAGCGAGATGAACTATGTCGTCCAGGTCGTCAGCCCCGAGGACGAGGACCGCGAGCTGCTGGAATCCTTCGACCTGACCTACGGCGAAGACGAAGGCGGCGAGGACGACCTGCAGACCCGTCCCCCGGTGGTGACCGTGATGGGCCACGTCGACCACGGTAAGACCCGACTGCTGGACACCATCCGAAATGCCAGCGTCCGCGAAGCCGAGGCCGGCGGCATCACCCAGCACATCGGCGCCTACCAGGTCACCGTCGACCTCGACGGCAACGAGCGACCGATCACCTTCATCGACACCCCGGGCCACGAGGCGTTCACCGCCATGCGTGCCCGCGGCGCCAAGGCCACCGACATCGCCGTCCTGGTGGTGGCCGCCGACGACGGCGTGATGCCCCAGACGGTGGAGGCCATCAACCACGCACAGGCGGCCGACGTGCCGATCGTGGTCGCGGTCAACAAGATCGACAAGGAAGGCGCCGACCCGGCCAAGATCCGCGGCCAGCTCACCGAATACGGTTTGGTGGCAGAGGATTTCGGTGGCGACACGATGTTCGTCGACATCTCCGCGAAACAGGGCACCAACATCGAGGCGCTGCTGGAGGCGGTCGTGCTGACCGCCGACGCGGCGCTGGACCTGCGGGCCAACCCCGACATGGAGGCCCAGGGTGTGGCGATCGAGGCGCACCTGGACCGCGGCCGCGGCCCGGTGGCCACCGTGTTGATTCAACGCGGCACGCTGCACGTCGGCGACTCGGTGGTCGCCGGCGACGCCTACGGCCGGGTCCGCCGGATGGTCGACGAACACGGCGAGGACATCGAGGCGGCGCTGCCGTCGCGTCCGGTGCAGGTCATCGGGTTCACGTCGGTGCCCGGCGCCGGTGACAACTTCCTCGTCGTCGACGAGGACCGGATCGCCCGCCAGATCGCCGACCGGCGCAGCGCCCGCAAGCGCAACGCCATGGCTGCGCGTTCACGCAAGCGGATCAGCCTGGAGGACCTGGACTCGGCGCTGAAGGAAACCAGCCAGCTGAACCTGATCCTCAAGGGCGACAACGCCGGTACCGTCGAGGCGCTGGAGGAGGCCCTGATGGGCATCGTGGTCGACGACGAGGTGGCGCTGCGCGTCATCGACCGCGGTGTCGGTGGCATCACCGAGACCAACGTCAACCTGGCGTCGGCGTCGGACGCGATCATCATCGGGTTCAACGTGCGCGCCGAGGGCAAGGCGACCGAGCTGGCCAACCGCGAGGGCGTAGAGATCCGCTACTACTCGGTGATCTACCAGGCGATCGACGAGATCGAGAAGGCCCTGCGCGGCATGCTCAAGCCGATCTACGAGGAGAACCAGCTCGGCAGCGCCGAGATCCGGGCGCTGTTCCGGTCCTCGAAGGTCGGTGTCATCGCCGGCTGCATGATCACCTCAGGTGTGGTGCGCCGCAACGCGAAAGCCCGCCTGCTGCGGGACAACATCGTGGTCTCCGAGAACCTCACGATCACCTCGCTGCGCCGGGAGAAGGACGACGTCACCGAGGTCCGCGAGGGCTTCGAGTGCGGTATGACGCTGGGCTACTCCGACATCAAGGAAGGCGACGTCATCGAGTCCTTCGAGCTGGTCCAAAAGGAGCGCACCTGATGGTCGACCAGGCCCGGGCGCGCCGGCTGGAAAAGCGGATCGCCACGATCGTCGCCTGGGCGATCGAGCGTGAGATCAAGGACCCGGGTTTGGTCGGGGTGACGATCGTCGACGCCAAGGTGACCGCCGACCTGCACGACGCAACGGTGTACTACACCGTGATGGGACCCACGCTGGACGACGAGCCGGATTTCGCCGGCGCCGCCGCCGCGCTGGACCGGGCCAAAGGTACGTTGCGCACCAAGGTCGGCGCGGGCACCGGAGTGCGCTTCACTCCCACGCTGGCGTTCAGCCGCGACACGACGTCCGACAGCGTGGCGCGGATGGAGGAGCTGCTGGCCCGCGCCCGCGCCGCGGACGCCGATGTGGCGCGGGTCCGCGCGGGTGCCAAGCCGGCGGGGGAGGCCGATCCATACCGCGACCGGGGGGCGAAGCAGCATCACCTTTCGGGGGGTTGGACGGGCTCGAGGACGCCGGTGACGACTATCGACCCGAAAACTGAGCCCCCCGGTGCCCGCCTTGCGGGGGCACCGGGATTGTCTGTGGACGCCGTCGGCGCCGCCGAATTACTCTCGGCCGCAACGACGATCGCGGTGATCTGCCACGTCCACCCCGATGCCGACACCGTCGGCGCCGGGCTGGCGCTGGGCCTCGTGCTCGACCGCAGCGGCAAACAGGTCGAGGTCAGCTTCGCCGCACCCGCCACGCTGCCGGAGTCGTTGCGGTCGCTGCCGGGCTGTGATCTGCTGGTCGGTCCCGACGAGATGCGCCGCGACGTCGATTTGGTTGTGACCGTTGATGTTCCGAGCTTCAAGCGGCTCGGCGCCCTGGGCGACTTGGCCGGTCCGGGCCAGCAGCTGCTGGTCATCGACCACCACGCCTCCAACGACCTGTTCGGCACCGCGAACTTCGTCGACCTGTCGGCCGATTCCACCACGATGATGGTTGCCGACCTTCTCGACGCGTGGGGGATACCCATCGACTCCGACGTCGCGCACTGCATCTACGCCGGGCTGACGACCGACACCGGATCGTTCCGCTGGGCCAGCGCCCGCGCCCTTCGGCTGGCGGCCCGGCTGGTCGACATCGGCGTGGACAACGCCGCGATCAGCCGGACATTGATGGATACGCATCTTTTCGCGTGGTTGCCGATGCTGTCCCGGGTGCTGGGCTCCGCGCGGTTGCTGCCCGACGCGGCCGGCGGCCGCGGGCTTGGTCTATGCGGTCGTCGACCATCAGGAGTGGGTCCGCAACTCGCGCTCCGAGGAAGTCGAGAGCATCGTCGACATCGTGCGCACCACTCAGCAGGCCGAGGTGGCGGCGGTGTTCAAAGAGGTTGAGCCGCAACAGTGGTCGGTGTCGATGCGCGCCAAGAGCGACGTGGATCTCGCCGCCGTCGCGTCCGTGTTCGGCGGCGGCGGCCATCGGCTGGCCGCCGGCTATTCCACTTCGGGGTCGATCGAAGACGCCGTCGCTTCCCTGCGCGCGGCGCTTGGCTGACTTGCGCCGGTGACGACGACGCGGCGGACACGGCAGCGTTCGCTCGTGGCGCGATTACGCGCTGTTCGTCGTCCTGGTGGGCCCGAATCTGGCGTTGTTGCTGCTGTTCATCTACCGCCCGTTGGCCGACAACATCCGGCTGTCGTTTTTCGACTGGAATATCTCCGACCCCACGGCGCAGTTCGTCGGGTTGTCGAATTACGCCGAGTGGTTCACCGGTTCGGATACCCGCCAGATCGTGCTCAACACGGCGGTGTTCACGGTGGCGGCGGTGATCGGGTCGATGGTGCTGGGGTTGGTGCTGGCCATGCTGCTCGATCAACCGTTGCGCGGGCGAAACCTGGTGCGCTCGACCGTGTTCGCGCCGTTCGTGATCTCTGGCGCCGCGGTCGGCCTGGCGGCCCAGTTCGTCTTCGACCCGCATTTCGGTCTGGTGCAAGACCTGTTGCACCGCGTCGGTGTCGGCGTGCCCGACTTCTACCAAGACCCGCACTGGGCGATGTTCATGGTGACGGTGACCTACATCTGGAAGAACCTCGGCTACACCTTCGTCATCTATCTGGCCGCGCTGCAAGGAGTGCGCCGAGACCTGTTGGAGGCGGCCGAAATCGACGGCGCCAGCCGGTGGGCCACCTTCCGCCGGGTGCTGTTGCCCCAGCTGCGCCCGACGACGTTCTTCCTGTCGATCACCGTGCTGATCAACTCGTTGCAGGTGTTCGACGTCATCAACGTCATGACCCGGGGCGGGCCGATGGGCACCGGGACCACGACCATGGTGTACCAGGTGTATCTGGAGACCTTCCGTAACTTCCGGGCCGGTTACGGCGCCACCGTCGCCACCATCATGTTCCTGGTCCTGCTGGCCATCACGTACTACCAGGTGCGGGTCATGGATCGCGAGCTGCGGCAGTGACTCTGAAGACGGACCGCCTGAGCAGGACCCGCAGGACGTCGCTGCTGCTCGGCTATGCGGCGATGGCGGTGGTCGTCGTGCTGATCGCCGGGCCGCTGCTGTTCGTCTTGTTCACGTCGTTCAAGGAGCAGCCCGACGTCTATTCGCAGCCGACCACCTGGTGGCCGCCGCACTGGCATCCGCAGAATTATGCGACCGCCACCCGGCAGATCCCGTTCTGGACGTTCCTGCGCAACTCGGTGATCATCACGTCGGCGCTGGCCGCGGTCAAGTTCGTTCTCGGTGTGCTCAGCGCGTTCGGCTTGGTGTTCGTGGAGTTCCCCGGCAAGACCGCGGTGTTCTTGGTGATCATCGCCGCGCTGATGGTGCCCAACCAGATCACCGTGATTTCCAACTACGCGTTGATCTCCCAGGTCGGCCTGCGCAATACCTTTCCGGGCATCATCCTGCCCCTTGCCGGTGTCGCGTTCGGAACCTTCTTGATGCGCAACCACTTTCTGTCGCTGCCCGCCGAAGTCATCGAGGCCGCCCGGATGGACGGCGCGCGCTGGTGGCAGCTGTTGCTGCGGGTCGTGTTGCCGATGTCGGGGCCGACCATGGTGGCGTTCGGCGTCATCACGGTGGTCAACGAATGGAACGAATACCTGTGGCCATTCCTGATGTCCGACGACGAATCGGTGGCGCCCCTGCCGGTGGGCCTGACCTTCCTGCAGCAAGCCGAGGGCCTGACGAACTGGGGCCCGGTGATGGCGGTGACGCTGCTGGCGATGCTGCCCATCCTGCTCATCTTCATCGTCTTGCAACGGCAGATGATCAAGGGCCTGACGTCGGGCGCGGTCAAGGGTTGACATGAAAGGCATCGACGCGTTGAGCCGCCGCTCGTTTCTGTCGCTGGCGGGTGCGACTATGACTTCGCTGACGGCCGGTTGTGCGGGGATGGGCGGCGGCGTCTCGATGAAGACCGGCGCGGATCCAATCGCGTTCTGGTCCAACCACCCTGGCCAGTCCACCGCCGTCGAAAAAGAACTGATCGGCCGCTTCCAGAGCCAGTTCCCCGGCTTGTCGGTCAAGCTGATCGACGCGGGCAAGGACTACGACGAAGTGGCGCAGAAGTTCAACGCCGCGCTGATCGGCACCGACGTGCCCGATGTCGTTGTGCTGGACGATATCTGGTGGTTCCATTTCGCGCTGTCCGGCGTCATCGCCCCACTGGATGACCTGTTCGGCCAGGCCGGGGTGGACGCAGGGGATTACGTCGACTCGCTGCTGGCCGACTACGAATTCGACGGCCGGCACTACGCGCTTGCCCTACGCGCGCTCGACGCCGCTGTTCTACTACAACAAGCCGGCATGGGAAGCGGCCGGCCTGCCGGACCGCGGACCGACCTCCTGGCACGAGTTCGGCGAATGGGGCCCGCAGCTGCAGCGCGTCGTCGGCGACCGAAGATCGGCGCACGGCTGGGCCAATGCCCAATCAATTTCCTGGACGTTCGAGGGGCCGAACTGGGCGTTCGGCGGCGCCTACTCCGACAAGTGGACCTTGACGTTCACCGACCCGGCCACCATCGCGGCGGGCAACTTCCTGCGGGATTCCGTCCACACCAAGGGTTACGCCGCGATATCCAACGACACCGCCAACGAGTTCGCCACCGGCATCCTGGCCTCGACGGTGGCGTCGACCGGGGCCTTGGTCGGCATCACCAACGCCGCCAGGTTCGATTTCGGTGTCGCGCCGCTGCCCACCGGGCCGGGCGGAGCGCCCGGCTGCCCGACGGGCGGGGCGGGGCTGGCGATTCCCGCCAAGCTCTCCGACGAGCGAAAACTCAACGCGCTCAAGTTCATCGCCTTCGTCACCAGCCCGGCCAGCACCGCCTATTTCAGCCAGCGCACCGGCTACCTCGCGGTGCGAAAGTCCGTCGCGGGTGACCCGAGCCAACAGCAGTATCTCGCCGACAACCCGCGCGCCCGCGTGGCCGTCGACCAGCTCCCGCATACCCGCCCGCAGGACTACGCGCGCGTTTTCCTGCCCGGTGCCGACCGCATCATCTCCGCCGGGCTGGAATCCATCGGACTGAAGGGATCCGACGTGAGCGCCACCTTCACCGACATCAACCAACAGCTGCAGGTCGTCCTCGACCGCCAGATCAAGCGAAAGCTGCCGGGTCTCCACCATGGCTGAAGTCCGCTATTCCGCAGTCACCCACCGCTATCCGGGTGCCGACGCGCCCGCCGTCGACAATTTGGACCTCGAGATCGCCGACGGCGAATTCCTGGTGCTCGTCGGCCCGTCCGGATGCGGCAAGTCCACCACCCTGCGCATGCTCGCCGGGCTGGAACCCCCTAAAAATATTGAGAGCGGCCGTATCACGATCGGCGGCGACGGATGTGACGCATCTGCCGCCGCGGGCGCGCGACGTCGCGATGGTGTTCCAGAACTACGCGCTGTACCCGAATATGACGGTGGCGCAGAACATGGGGTTCGCGCTGCGGAACCACGGCGTGTCACGCGCCGATACGCGCAGCCGCGTGCTCGAAGTCGCCGACATGCTGGAACTGACCGAACTGCTGGACCGCAAGCCGTCCAAGCTCTCCGGCGGGCAGCGGCAACGGGTGGCGATGGGCCGTGCGATCGTGCGGCGGCCCCAGGTGTTCTGCATGGACGAGCCGCTGTCGAATCTGGACGCCAAGTTGCGGGTGAGCACCCGGTCGCAGATCTCGGGATTGCAGCGGCGGCTGGGTACCACCACCGTCTACGTCACCCACGACCAAGTCGAGGCGATGACCATGGGCGACCGGGTCGCCGTGCTCAAAGATGGTGTGCTGCAACAGGTCAACAGCCCGCGGGCGCTGTACGACGATCCGGTCAACACGTTCGTCGCGACGTTCATCGGGGCGCCGGCGATGAACCTCATCGACGCTGCCGTGCTGGCGATACCGGTTCCGCGATGAACGGCCGGCCCTGTGCTCGTCGGCGTTCGGCCGGAATCCTGGGATGTCGCGGCCGCCGGCACCGCGGGCGCTCTGGCCGTGCGCGTCGAATTGGTAGAAGAGCTCGGTTTCGAATCCTTCGTCTACGCAACGCCGGTCGAGCAGGAGGGCTGGTCGTCACAGGCGCGCCGCATCGTGTTCCGCACCGACCGGCGCACCGCGGTACGGCCGGGGGAGTCACTGTCGATCGCGCCGCATTCGCGGGAGGTGTGTTTCTTCGACAGCGCGACCGAGACCCGTATTCGCTAACGCACCTGCGAGCGTCCGCGTGCCAGCACGGCTTCGCGGTTGGCGGCGATGTCGTCGCCGCTGGTGCGAAACTGCCTGGCCGCCATGGCTTCCAGCCACAACCCCTCGCTGGTCTGCGATTCGTCGATGCGATGGTAGGACGCCAGCAGTGCCCGCACCGCGTTCTGGTTGTTGCCGACGATGCTCGCGGCCACCTGGCGCGCCGTGCTCAGCAGCGCCTCGTGCGGCACTACCTCGGTAACCAGGCCGGCCCGCAGTGCGTCGGCGGCCGACAGGTAGTCGCCGGTGAGGCTCATCCGCCGGGCCAGCCCGATCCCCACCTTCTGCGGCAGCCGCACGGACAGGCCCCAGGTGGGCAGCAGCCCGACGCGGGCATGGGTGTCGGCGAAGCGAGCCTGATCCGAGGCGATCACGACGTCGCAGTACAGCACCAGCTCCAGCCCGCCGGTGACCGCGGCGCCGTTGACGGCGCAGATCACCGGCTTGGTCATCGACGGCCAACGCGGCGAGATGTCCGGCAGCGCCGACTGCCCGCCCAGCTCCTTGAGGTCCAGCCCCGCGCAGAACACCGGATCGGCGCCGGTGAGGATGACGACGTCGACGTCGTCGTCGGACTCGGCGTCGGTCAGGGCTCCGAAAAACCGGTTCCGCAGTGCGCTCGACAGGGCGTTGCGCGACTGCGGCCGGTTGAGGGTGAGGGTCCGCACCCGCTCGGCGGTTTCGATCAGCAGGATGTCGTCGCTCATGCGTCTCACGGTAACGACGCCCTCGCGAGCAGACGTAAAGCCCCCACGACACGCCGATAGGAAGGGGTTTTTGTGTCTTCTCGCGCCATGGAGAGGCCGCCGCGGCGCACCTATCGTGGTAACCATGTGCCGTAACATCACCGAACTCCGCGGGCTGCAGCCCGCCGCGACGGCCGAAGAGATCGCGGCCGCGGCCCGTCAATACGTCCGCAAGGTCAGCGGCATCACCCACCCCGCCCGTCTACCAAAGGCCAACGCCGACGCGTTCGAAACCGCCGTCGCCGAGGTCACCGCGACCACGACCCGACTGCTGAGCACCCTGCCGCCGCGGCGCCAGCCGCCCAAGACCGTACCGCCGCTGCGCCGCCCCGAGGTGATCGCCCGGCTGAGCACATGAGCATGCCCGCCCTGAAGGAGTGGAGCGCGGTGGTGCACGCGCTGCTCGACGGTCGCCAGCGGGTGCTGCTGCGCAAGGGCGGGATCGGGGAGAAGCGGTTTGAGCTGACGGCCGGAGAATTCCTGCTGTTCCCGACGGTCGCGCACAGCCACGCCGACCGGGTGCGGCCCGAGCACCGCGACCTGCTCGACGCGGCCGCCGCCGACAGCGACGACGAGCACCTGATTGTGCGTGCCGCGGCGAAAGTCGTTGCCGCACTGCCGGTTAACCGGCCAGAAAACCTGAGTGGGATCGAGGACCTGCACATCTGGACCGCCGAGTCGGTGCGCGCCGACCGCCTCGACTTCCGGCCCAGACACAAACTGGCTGTGCTGATCGTCCAGGCGATCCCGCTGATCGAGCCGGTGCGCCTGGCGCGCACCCCGGCGTACGCGGGCTGCAAAAGCTGGGTGCCGTTGCCGGTGCGCCCCGCGTTGGGGACGCCGGTGCACGACGACGCGGTGCTGGCCGAGGTCGCGGCGCGCGTCCGCGATGCTATCGGCTAACCGCCCGTGTTCCCGATGGGCAGCACCAGCCGGGAGTTTCCGAAATGCACGAAATGCGTGGCCGGCTTCAGCTGCCGCGCGGTCAGCACCGCCTCGCCGGTACCGAGGTTGCGCGCGTAGCGGGGAAACCAACTGCCGGCGATCAGCACCCGGATGCGCGAGCCCGCGGTGAACCGGTGGGCGGTGCCGTCGAGCTCGATGCTGACGGCTTCCTGCCCGGCCCCCAGGCGCCGGTAGGACTCGCTGACATTGCGGGATCGGCCGTTGGGGTCGACCTCACTGACCCGGACGAACAGGTCGGCGTGGGGATTGTCCGACGCGTGGTCGAGCTCGATGATCGGGTTGCCGTAGACGTACAGATCGTGGGGCAGGGGGGCGCCGGTGAAGTCGAGCACGTCTGCCCGCTGGGCGAGTTGGCTGTCGTCGGCGTAACCGCCGTTGGGAGACAGCAGCGGACCGCCCGTGGTGGGCGTCGGGTCGGCGGGGTCGTAGCGGAATGTCGTCGGGGCGGCCCCGGGCTCCGGGGCAGTCTCACCCAGGCGTCCGCCCGGTTGCAGGTAGAGCAAATGGTCGGTGGTCGCGGGTGGCCAGGCCGGCAGATTGCGCCAGCCGTGCCCGTTGACGAAAACGTTGACCGCGCTGGGGCGCCGTGCCGGCGCGCCACCCAGGTGGGTACCCAACCAGTCCAGTGTTTGCCGGACGCTGGTGGCCAGCCCCTTGGTGAGCAGATCGGTGTGAGTCCACGGGCCCATGGTCAGGGCGACGTCGACGCCTCGGTCCCGCAGGTGCCGGTATTGCTGCAACGTTTGGCGCACGAAGATGTCCTGCCAGCCACCCAGCAGCAGCACCGGCACCGATACCCGGTCCAGGGCGGCGGGGAAGCGCATCCGATCCCAGAACGGATCGTCGGGGTCGCCGTGCTCGGCCCAGGACTCGAACCACGGCGCGCCCGCCCCCAGCAGCGCCCGGGCGCCGCCTCCCAACGGCAACTCGGCCGCCGCGCGCGCCACCATGCGGGTGGCCCGCGCCTGACGGATCGTGCTGCGCAGCTTCGACTCCTCCTGATGGGCAACCATGTCGCTCCAGCCCAGGAAATCGCCGACGGCGAACGAACCGGTGCCCCACACCGAGGCCAACATGTCGTGCGGGCCCGCGGTGATCACGGCCGCGGCCAGTTCCGGCGGGGGATCCGACAGCAGCGCCCACTGAGTGAATCCCAGGTACGACACCCCGAGGGTGGCGAACCGGCCGGTGAACCAGGGTTGCTGACGCAGCCACGCCGCGGTGTCGGCACCGTCGGCGGCCTCGTGGGCCATCGGCACGAACTCTCCGGCCGAGCCGAAGGTTCCGCGCACGCTCTGCAGCACCACGTGGTAGCCACGGTCGGCGTACAACCGGGCGAAGATCAGCGCAAACGGAAACCCGCGCCCATAGGGTCCGCGGACCAGCAAGGTGCCGGCCGGCTGGGATGTCAGCGGCGCGTAGTGGTCGGCCACCAGCTGGACGCCGTCGCGCATCGGGACGCGGACCCGGCTCACGGTGTAACGGGTGGTGGGCGGCGGCAGACCCAGCGTTCGGCCGACGACTCTGGCCGCAATCTCGGCGCCGGCCCTGCTCAAGGTGCGCAGCCTGGGCTCCGCTGGGTGAATGGCGGTCACTAGAACTTGTAGTAAGGCAGTAGATCGTTGGCCCGCTGCAGGTTGGTGGCCATGCAGTCGACTTCGGGGTTGGAGTAGACGGTCGAGTAGAACAGCGCTTGCTGAATCAGGCCGTAGCTGGTCTTGAACGCCACCATGCAGGACTGGAACCAGAAGCTGTTGTGGTAGGTCGGCTTCATCACCCAGTACTGCGCGGCGCGGTGGCCGCCGATGTCGGTCTCGACGGCGTCGGGCGGCAGGCTCGCCGCGTAGGTGCGCCAGACGATCGGTTCGACGGCTAGCTGGTAGTTGCCCGCGTCGAGGTGGCAGCGCAGGCCTTCTTCGTGTTCGGGCGGGGTGAACATCAGGCCGAGGCGCTGCAGCACGTCGAAGGGGATGTCCTCGCACGCGTCGAACGGCCGCGGGTCGGTGGTGGCCACGATCGGGCTCTTCATCGTGGTTTCGGGTGCCATCGGCAGGAAGGTCGATCGCAGCTGAACGGTTCCGTCCCGGGTCGGCGCGCCCCGCGCGCCCAGCGTGCCGCCGACGGTCGCCGTGAGCAGCGCACAGAACGCTGCGATCAGGCGCAACCTGGTCAACATGACGCCCCCTGCCCAGGACTTAGCAAGCAATTCTCTGCCCGGACTATACAAGTCGCGTGGCCGGCGTCACAGCCAATGCTGGAACCTGTTCCAGCCGCTTGGCGGGAGCTGATCCGCGGATTCACTAGGCTGATTAGTCGTGGAGGCGAGTAAAGGCGGACAGCCGACCCTGTGGGCGGTGTCCGATCTGCACACCGGTCACCTCGGCAACAAGCCGGTGGCCGAGTCGCTGCACCCGTCGTCACCGGAGGATTGGCTGATCGTCGCCGGTGACGTCGCCGAACGCACCGACGAGATCCGCTGGACGCTGGATCTGCTGCGACGACGATTCGCCAAGGTGATCTGGGTGCCCGGCAACCACGAGCTGTGGACCACCACCCGCGACCCGGTGCAGATCTTCGGACGGGCCCGCTACGACTACCTGGTCAACATGTGCGACGAGATGGGCGTGGTCACGCCCGAGCACCCGTTCCCGGTGTGGACCGAGCGCGGCGGCCCGGCGACGATCGTGCCGATGTTCTTGCTCTACGACTACAGCTTCTTGCCGGCGGGGGCGACCAGCAAAGCCGAAGGCATGGCCATCGCGCGGCAGCGCAATGTGGTGGCCACCGACGAGTTCCTGCTCTTACCGGAGCCCTACCCGACCCGGGAGGCCTGGTGCCGCGACCGGCTGACCGCCACCCGCGCGCGCCTCGAGCAGCTCGACTGGATGACGCCGACCGTCCTGGTGAATCACTTTCCGCTGAAGCGAGAGCCCTGCGACGCGTTGTTCTACCCGGAATTCTCGCTGTGGTGCGGAACCACCAAGACCGCCGACTGGCACACCCGCTACAACGCCGTCTGTTCGGTCTACGGACATCTGCACATTCCGCGGACCACCTGGTATGACGACGTGCGATTCGAAGAGGTGTCGGTGGGTTACCCGCGCGAGTGGCGGCGCCGCAAGCCGTACGCCTGGATGCGCCAGGTGCTGCCGGACCCGCAATACGCGCCCGGATACCTCAACGCCTTCGGCGGTCACTTCGTGATCACCCCCGAGATGAAGGCACAGTCTGCGAGGGTCCGGGAACGCATCCGGCAGCGGCAATCCGGATGACACTGGTTTCGTCCGTGTTGCCCGACACGGCGTCGACGGATCTGGCGTATTCCGAGGTGTATTCCGACCCGCCCGGCCTGGTTCCGCTACCCGAAGAGGAGCCGCTGATCGTCAAGTCGGTTGCCAAGCGGCGCAACGAGTTCATCACCGTCCGGCACTGCGCCCGCATCGCGCTCGGTGAGCTCGGCGTGCCGCCGGTGCCAATCCTCAAGGGGGAGAAGGGCGAACCGTGCTGGCCCGACGGCGTGGTGGGTAGCCTCACCCACTGCACCGGATACCGCGGCGCGGTGGTCGGGCGCAGCGCCGCGGTGCGTTCGGTGGGCATCGACGCCGAACCGCACGACGTGTTGCCCGACGGTGTGCTGGGCGCGATCGCGCTCGAAGAGGAGCGTCACGAAATCGGCACACTGCCGACGGGTCTGCACTGGGACCGGATTCTGTTCTGCGCCAAGGAAGCAACGTACAAGGCATGGTTCCCGCTGACCAAGCGCTGGCTGGGTTTCGAGGACGCGCACATCGTGTTCGACGTCGATCCCGGCGTGGCGGATGCCGGAACATTCGTCTCCAAGATCCTGATCGACCCCGATGCGCTGACGGGGCCGCCGCTGACCGCGCTGCGGGGCCGTTGGTCGGTCGAGCGCGAGCTAGTGGTCACCGCAATCGTGCTATGAGCGAGCCGGGCATAGTCCTGGTCGACAAGCCGGCCGGGATGACCAGCCACGATGTGGTGGGGCGTTGTCGGCGGATCTTTTCCACCCGTCGGGTCGGGCACGCGGGCACGCTGGACCCGATGGCCACCGGCGTGCTGGTGATCGGGGTGGAGCGCGCCACCAAGATCCTCGGCCTGTTGGCCGGGGCTTCGAAGTCGTATGCCGCGACCATTCGCCTCGGCCAGACCACGTCCACCGAAGATGCCGAAGGTGAACTGCTGCAATCGGTTTCGGCCGAGCATGTGACAACCGAGGATATCGCCGCGGCGATGGCCGCGCTGCGCGGTGACATCAAGCAGGTGCCGTCGGCGGTCAGCGCGATCAAGGTCGACGGCCGCCGTGCGTATCGGCTGGTCCGCGAGGGCCACACCGTCGAACTGGAACCGCGGCCGGTGCGCATCGACCGGTTCGAGCTGCTGGCGGTGCGGCCCCACGGTCGGCTCGTCGACTTCGACGTCGAGGTCGACTGCTCGTCGGGCACCTACATCCGCGCGCTGGCCCGCGATCTCGGCGTGGCGCTGGGCGTCGGCGGGCATCTGACCGCGCTGCGGCGCACCCGGGTCGGGCGTTTCGAGCTGGACCAGGCGTCCACGCTCGACGAGCTGATCGAGCGCGATGCCTCTTCAGGCCTGACGCTTACCCTCGATGAAGCCTGCCTGCTGGTGTTTCCGCGCCGCGACCTCACCGCCGACGAGGCTGAGGCAACCGGCCACGGACGGCCGCTGGATGCGGCCGGGATCGACGGTGTGTACGCCGCCGCCGACGCCGACGGGCGAGTGATCGCGCTGCTGCGGGATGAGGGTGCGGGGACCAAGCCGGTCGTAGTGATCCGCCCGGCGACGCTGTAGGGCTAAGCTGCCGACTAGACGGGTGTCAAGAAAGGGTCGTTATGTCTAACAAGGTTTACGTCGTCGGCGTGGGTATGACCAAGTTCGAGAAGCCTGGCCGCCGCGAGGGCTGGGACTACCCGCAGATGGCCAAGGAGTCGGGCACCAAGGCGCTGCAGGACGCCGGCGTCGACTACAGCGAGATCGAGCAGGGCTTCGTCGGCTACTGCTCGGGTGACTCGACCTCAGGCAACCGCGCCCTCTACGAGCTGGGCATGACCGGCATCCCGATCGTCAACGTCAACAACAACTGTTCCACCGGGTCCACCGCGCTGTACCTGGGCGCGCAGGCCATCCGCGGCGGGCTGGCCAACTGTGTGCTGGCGCTGGGCTTCGAGAAGATGCAGCCCGGTGCCCTGGCGGGCGGCGCCGAGGACCGCGAATCGCCGCTCGGCCGCCACGTCAAGGCGATGAACGAGATCGACGAGTTTCATTTCCCGGTGGCGCCGTGGATGTTCGGCGCGGCCGGACGCGAGCACATGAAGAAGTACGGCACCACCGCCGAGCACTTCGCCAAGATCGGCCTGAAGAACCACAAGCACTCGGTCAACAACCCGTACGCGCAGTTCCAGGAGGAGTACACGCTCGAAGACATCCTGGCCGCCAAGATGATCTCCGACCCGCTCACCAAGCTGCAGTGCTCGCCCACCTCCGACGGCTCGGCCGCGGTGGTGCTGGCCAGCGAGGACTACGTCGCCAAACACAACCTGGCCGGGCAGGCCGTCGAGATCGTCGGGCAGGCGATGACCACCGACTTCGCCTCCACCTTCGACGGCAGCGCGCGCAACATCATCGGCTACGACATGAATGTGCAAGCGGCGCAGAAGGTTTACCAGCAGTCCGGCCTCGGTCCGGACGACTTCCAGGTGATCGAGCTGCACGACTGCTTCTCGGCCAACGAGCTGCTGCTGTACGAGGCGCTGGGTCTGTGCGGCGAGGGCGAGGCGCCCAAGCTGGTCGACGACAACCAGACCACCTACGGCGGTCGCTGGGTGGTCAACCCCTCGGGCGGGCTGATCTCCAAGGGTCACCCGCTGGGTGCGACCGGCCTGGCTCAGTGCTCCGAACTGACCTGGCAGCTGCGGGGCACCGCCGACAAGCGGCAGGTCGACAACGTGTCCGCCGCGCTGCAGCACAACATCGGGTTGGGCGGGGCTGCCGTGGTCACCGCCTACCAGCGCGCCGAGCGCTGAGCCCGGAAAAAGTCAATGTACGAGTGGTCCGACACGGACCTGATGGTCCGGGATGCGGTGCGTCAGTTCGTCGACAAGGAGATCCGGCCGCATCTGGACGAACTGGAAAGCGGTCAGCTGTCGCCGTATCCGATCGCGCGCAAGCTGTTCAGCCAGTTCGGGCTCGACGTCATGGCGGCCGAATCGGTGAAGAAGATGCTCGACCGGGAGCGCGCCAAGCAGGAGGGCGCGCAACCGGAAAAGCAAGACAGCTCAGACGATTCGGGCGGCATGGGCGGCCAGGGTTCGATGGTCGCGGTGCTGGTCTCCGAGGTCGCCAGGGTCAGCATCGGGCTGCTGAGCACGGTCGGCGTGAGCCTCGGCCTGGGCGCGACGACCATCATGAGCCGCGGCACGCTGGCGCAGAAAGAGCGCTGGCTACCCGAGCTGATGACGCTGGAGAAGATCGCGGCGTGGGCGATCACCGAACCCGACTCGGGCTCGGATGCGTTCGGCGGCATGAAGACTCACGTCAAGCGCGACGGTGAGGATTACATCCTGAACGGGCAGAAGACGTTCATTACCAACGGGCCGTTCGCCGACGTGCTGATCGTCTACGCCAAACTCGACGAGGGCGATCCGTCGATAGACAAGCGGAACCGTCCCGTGCTGGTCTTCGTGCTCGACGCGGGCATGGAGGGCCTGACGCAGGGCAAGCCGTTCAAGAAGATGGGCATGATGTCCTCGCCGACCGGCGAGCTGTTCTTCGACAACGTGCGGCTTACCCCTGACCGACTGCTGGGTGAGAGTGAGCAGCACGACGGCGGGGACGGACGCGACAGCGCCCGCGCCAATTTCTCGGCCGAGCGGATCGGCATCGCGATGATGGCGCTGGGCATCATCAACGAATGCCACAGCCTGTGCGTGGATTACGCCAAGACGCGCACGTTGTGGGGCAAGAACATCGGCCAGTTCCAGCTGATCCAGCTCAAGCTGGCCAAGATGGAAATCGCCCGAATGAACGTGCAGAACATGGTCTTTCAGATCATCGAGCGGCAGAAGTCCGGGAACCCGTTGACGCTGGCCGAAGCGTCGGCGATCAAGCTGTACACCTCGGAGGCCGCCACCGAAGTCGCCATGGAAGCCGTGCAGCTGTTCGGCGGCAACGGCTACATGGCCGAGTACCGGGTGGAGCAGCTCGCGCGCGACGCCAAGTCGCTGATGATCTACGCCGGCAGCAACGAGGTCCAGGTGACCCACATCGCCAAGGGTCTACTGGCCGACTAACCCGCCCGCGAACCGAACCGCACTGCGAAAATTCGTGCCGGAAATCGCAGCCAGGTTTGGCTCGCGAAAACTCGCGGAGCCGAGGAGCTAAGCCACCACCCAGATCGCCCGCGCGGCCGGACTCCCGAGTTCGACGGTGCTCTGCGTGCCGTCGGATTCCAGGGCCACCGAGATCATGCCGGCGAACTCGCGGCGAGTGAGCACGCGCAGCCGCGCGTCCAACTGAATGCCGACGCTGGAGAAGTAGCGCAACATCTCCGGGTCGGCATCGGAGATCCGGGCCACCGTCCCGGTGTCCCCGTCGTCGCAGGCCCAGAGTTGGCGCGCCGGCGGCGTCGGCACCTGCCCGTCGGCGGCCGGGATCGGGTCACCGTGCGGGTCGCGGCGCGGGAACCCCAGCTTGGCGTCTATCCGGGCCACCAGCCGGTCCGACACGGCGTGCTCGAGCACCTCGGCCTCGTCGTGCACCTCGTCCCAGGCGTAGCCGAGCTCATTGACCAGGAAGGTCTCCAGCAGTCGGTGCCGGCGCACCATCGCCAGCGCCGCCCGCCGCCCCGATTCGGTCAGCGTGACGGCCCCGTACTTCTCGTGGTCGACCAAACCCTGCTCGGCGAGTTTGCGGATCGACTCCGACGCCGTGCTGGCGGACACGCCGATCTTCTCGGCCAGCATCTTGGTGCTGACCTTCTCCCGGGACCATTCCTGGGCCGTCCAGATGACCTTCAGATAGTCCTGGGCGACCGAAGTGAGACCGCCACGCTCTGCGCCGTTCTCTGGAGCCCTCACAACCAGAAAGTTTAGGCAACTCACGCTTGATCTGAGCATCTCGTTCGGCAACCCGTTGGCCGGACGTCGTAGGCTTGCGGTCGTGCAGCGCTGGCGGGGACAAGACGAGATCCCCACGGACTGGGGTAGATGTGTGCTCACCATCGGCGTGTTCGACGGCGTGCACCGGGGGCATACCGAACTGATCGCGCACGCGGTGAAATCCGCCCGCGCGCGCAGCGTGCCGACCGTGCTGATGACGTTCGACCCGCACCCGATGGAAGTGGTCTATCCCGGCAGCCACCCGGCGCAGCTGACGACGCTGACCCGACGCGCCGAGCTCGTCGAGGAGCTGGGTATCGACGTGTTCCTGGTGATGCCGTTCACCACCGATTTCATGAAGCTCACGCCGGAGCGCTACGTCCACGAGCTGCTGGTGGAGAACCTGCACGTGGTGGAGGTCGTCGTCGGCGACAACTTCACCTTCGGCAAGAAGGCGGCCGGCAACGTCGCCACCCTGCGCAAGGCCGGCGAGCGGTTCGGCTTCGCGGTCGAGTCGATGTCGCTGCTGTCCGAGCATCACAGCAATGAGACGGTGACGTTCTCCTCCACCTACATCCGCTCCTGCGTGGACGCCGGTGACGTGGTGGCGGCCACCGAGGCGCTGGGCCGTCCGCACCGCGTCGAGGGCGTCGTCGTCCGCGGTTACGGGCGGGGCGTTGAGCTGGGCTTTCCCACCGCCAACGTGGCACCGCCGATGTATTCGGCCATCCCCGCCGACGGCGTGTACGCCGCTTGGTTCACCGTGCTCGGGCACGGGACGGTGGCGGGCGCCCCAGGGGCAATAGTCCCGGGCGAGCGCTACCAGGCCGCGGTGTCGGTCGGCACCAACCCGACCTTTTCCGGACGCACCCGCACCGTCGAGGCGTTCGTCCTCGACACCGCCGCCGACCTGTACGGACAGCACGTCGCCCTGGACTTCGTCGCGCGTATTCGCGGACAGCGCAAGTTCGACTCGGTGAAGGAGCTCGTCGCCGCGATGGGGAAGGACACCGACCGCGCGCGCACCCTGCTGTCCCAGGCGTAACTGGATTAGCAGGTCAACCGGGGTAACTGCTAAGCTGCCCGACGACATTGGCGCGTGCTGCGGTTCGCGGTGGCCGCGCTGTAAGAAATGATCGCGGACCGATTGATGGAGATAGTTTCGTGGCGCTTACTGCCGAGCAAAAAAAGACCATTTTGGGCACGTACGGCCTGCATGACACCGATACGGGCTCTCCGGAGGCGCAGATCGCGCTGCTGACCAAGCGGATCGCCGACCTCACCGAGCACCTCAAGTTGCACAAGCACGACCACCATTCGCGGCGCGGGCTGCTGCTGCTGGTCGGTCGTCGCCGTCGGCTGATCAAGTATTTGTCCTCGATCGACGTGGAGCGCTATCGCTCGCTGATCGAGCGCCTGGGTCTGCGACGCTGATCTGCCTCGGCCCCACCAGGTCGCCCGTGTAGAGTAGGAGCGTTCTGGGCCGGTTCGGCCCGAGCACACGGTGCGGTTCGCGCAGATCCGCGCGTGCCGTTCCAGCGTGTCTATGGCGTTACCAGGAAGCAGCCCAGTCTGCATCGGGCGGTCTTCGGTAGTGGCTGCCGGGCTCCCCGGATCTGGGGCAGGTCGGCCGCTTCGATCGATGGCCGTAGCCGTATTCAGACCCGCGCTCTCCGGGGTAGCTGCCGACGCGCGAAACCAGCTGAATAAAGCAGAGAGACACCTGAGACAACTATGTCTATAGCTGAAATCGACGAGGGCGTGTTCGAGTCGACCGCCACCATCGACAACGGGAGCTTCGGCACCCGCACCATCCGTTTCGAGACCGGCCGGCTGGCCCAGCAGGCCGCCGGCGCCGTGGTCGCGTACCTGGACGACGAGAACATGTTGCTCTCGGCGACCACCGCCAGCAAGAACCCCAAGGAGCACTTCGACTTCTTCCCGCTGACGGTCGACGTCGAGGAGCGGATGTATGCCGCCGGCCGCATCCCGGGTTCGTTCTTCCGCCGCGAGGGCCGGCCATCCACCGACGCGATCCTGACCTGCCGGCTCATCGACCGCCCGCTGCGCCCGTCGTTCGTCAACGGACTGCGCAACGAGATCCAGGTCGTGGTGACCATCCTGAGCCTGGACCCCAACGACCTGTACGACGTGCTGGCAATCAACGCCGCGTCGGCCTCCACCCAGATCAGCGGCCTGCCGTTCTCCGGCCCCATCGGGGGTGTGCGGGTGGCGCTGATCGACGGCCAGTGGGTCGCCTTCCCGACCGTCGAGCAGCTCGAGCGCGCCGTGTTCGACATGGTGGTGGCGGGCCGCAAGGTGGATGACGACGTGGCGATCATGATGGTCGAGGCCGAGGCCACCGAGAAGGTCATCGAGCTGGTCGAGGGCGGTGCCACGGCTCCGACGGAAACCGTTGTGGCCGAGGGCCTGGAGGCCGCCAAGCCCTTCATCGCCGCGTTGTGCACCGCTCAGCAGGAGCTGGCCGACGCCGCCGCCAAGCCCGTCGGTGACTTCCCGACGTTCCCGGACTACCAGGAAGACGTGTACTACTCGGTGGCCTCGGTGGCCACCGACGAGCTGTCCGCCGCGTTGACCATCAGCAGCAAGGCCGAGCGCGACGCACGCACCGACGAGCTCAAGGCCGAGGTGCTCGAGCGGCTGGCCGGCACCTACGAGGGGCGGGAAAAGGAGGTCAGCGCCGCGTTCCGCTCGCTGACCAAGAAGCTGGTCCGCCAGCGCATCCTGACCGACCACTTCCGCATCGACGGCCGGGGCATCACCGACATCCGCGCGCTCTCGGCCGAGGTCGCGGTGGTTCCGCGGGCGCACGGCAGCGCGCTGTTCGAGCGCGGCGAGACCCAGATCCTCGGGGTGACCACGCTGGACATGGTCAAGATGGCCCAGCAGATCGACTCGCTGGGGCCGGAGACGTCCAAGCGCTACATGCACCACTACAACTTCCCGCCGTTCTCGACCGGCGAGACCGGTCGGGTGGGCTCGCCCAAGCGGCGTGAGATCGGGCACGGCGCGCTGGCCGAGCGGGCGCTGATCCCGGTGCTGCCCAGCGTCGAGGAGTTCCCGTACGCCATCCGTCAGGTGTCCGAAGCGCTGAGCTCCAACGGCTCGACGTCGATGGGTTCGGTCTGCGCGTCCACGCTGGCGCTGCTCAACGCCGGGGTGCCGCTCAAGGCGCCGGTGGCCGGCATCGCGATGGGCCTGGTCTCCGACGAGGTCGACGGTGAGACCCGCTTCGTCACCCTGACCGACATCCTGGGCGCCGAGGACGCGTTCGGCGACATGGACTTCAAGTGCGCGGGCACCAAGGACTTCGTCACCGCGCTGCAGCTGGACACCAAGCTCGAAGGGATTCCGTCGCAGGTGCTGGCGGGCGCGCTGGCCCAGGCCAAGGACGCGCGTGTGACGATTCTCGAGGTGATGGCCGAGGCCATCGACGCACCCGACGAGATGAGCCCGTATGCGCCACGGGTGACCACCATCAAGGTGCCGGTCGACAAGATCGGCGAGGTCATCGGCCCCAAGGGCAAGGTCATCAACGCCATCACCGAAGAGACCGGTGCGCAGATCTCCATCGAGGACGACGGCACCGTGTTCGTCGGGGCCACCGACGGTCCCTCGGCGCAGGCCGCGATCGACCGGATCAACGCCATCGCCAACCCGCAGCTGCCGACGGTCGGTGAACGGTTCCTCGGAACCGTGGTCAAGACAACCGATTTCGGTGCGTTCGTGTCGCTGCTGCCCGGACGCGACGGCCTGGTGCACATCTCCAAGCTCGGCAGGGGCAAGCGCATCGCGAAGGTCGAGGACGTGGTGAACGTCGGCGACAAGCTGCGGGTGGAGATCGCCGACATCGACAAGCGCGGCAAGATCTCGTTGGTGCTGGTGTCCGAGGATGACGCGGCCGAGGGAGCCGACAACGGGGGCGCCCCCGCAGACCCAGCCGCGGAGACCGCGTCGGCCGATGCCGCGACGATCAGCAGCTGATCCCGCGCTGCGGCCGGGTTCACGCAGGGCCGCAGCGAAATCCGAACACCAAGCCGCGTTGCGGCGCACCACACTGCCGGGCGGCCTGCGGGTCGTTACCGAATATCTGCCCGCGGTGCGCTCGGCGTCGGTCGGGGTGTGGGTCGGTGTCGGCTCGCGCGACGAGGGCGCCACCGTGGCCGGGGCGGCGCACTTCTTGGAGCATCTGCTCTTCAAGTCCACGCCCACCCGCACGGCCGTGGATATCGCGCAGGCCATGGACGCCGTTGGCGGCGAGCTGAACGCATTCACCGCCAAGGAGCACACCTGCTACTACGCGCATGTGCTCGACAGCGATCTGGAGCTGGCGATCGACCTGGTCGCCGACGTCGTGCTCAACGGGCAATGCGCCGCCGACGACGTCGAACTCGAACGCGACGTCGTCCTGGAAGAGATCGCCATGCGCGACGACGACCCCGAGGACGCGCTCGGTGACATCTTCCTGTCTGCGTTGTTCGGCGATCACCCGGTGGGGCGCCCGGTCATCGGTTCGGCGGAATCGGTGTCGGCGATGACCCGCTCCCAACTGCACTCGTTTCACATGCGGCGTTACACGCCGGAGCGGATGGTGATCGCGGTGGCCGGCAACGTCGAGCACGACCACGTGGTCGCGCTGGCGCGCCAGCACTTCGGGTCGCGTCTGGTCCGCGGACGGCACCCCGTCGCGCCGCGCAAGGGCTCCGGACGGGTCACCGGCGATCCCGCATTGGCGCTGGTCAACCGCGACGCCGAGCAGACCCACATGTCGCTGGGTGTGCGCACCCCGGGGCGCGGCTGGGAGCATCGCTGGGCGTTGTCGGTGCTGCACAGCGCGCTGGGCGGCGGCCTGAGTTCCCGGCTGTTCCAAGAGGTTCGCGAATCCCGCGGGTTGGCCTACTCGATCTACTCGGCGCTGGACATCTTCGCCGACAGCGGCGCGCTGTCGGTGTACGCGGCGTGCCTGCCCGAGCGCTTCGCCGACGTCATGGCGGTGACCAGCGACGTGCTCGCGGCGGTGGCGCGCGACGGCATCACCGAGGCCGAATGCCGCATCGCCAAGGGCTCGCTGCGCGGCGGGCTCGTGCTGGGTCTGGAGGATTCCAGCTCGCGGATGAGCCGCATCGGTCGCAGCGAGCTGAACTACGGCACGCATCGCAGCATCGAGCACACCTTGCAGCAAATCGACGCCGTCACCGTCGACCAGGTCAACGCGGTGGCCCGCCGATTGCTGAGCAAGCCCTACGGCGCCGCGGTGCTCGGCCCGTATCGCTCGAAACGATCGCTGCCACAACAACTTCGGGCGATGGTAGGGTAGCCTCAAATGTCCGCCTCCTCACTCGCGCCGTGCCGGCGCTCGCCGTCGACGGACTAGCCCGATGGTACTGGGCTTCTGGGACCTCATGGTGCCCATCGTGAGCGCGCCGATGTCCGGCGGACCGAGTACCCCTGCGCTGGCGGCGGCGGTGTCGAACGCCGGCGGCCTGGGTTTCATTGCCGGCGGTTACCTCAGCGCCGAGCAGTTCGCCGCCGACATCGTGGCGGCGCGCGGCGCCACCACCGGCCCGATCGGCGTCAATCTGCTTGTGCCCCAACCCAGTGTCGCCGACTTTGCCCAACTGGACTACTACGCAGACGAACTCGAAGAGGTAGCCGAGCACTACCGCGTCGAGGTCGGTCACCTGGATTATGACTACGACGACGAGTGGCAGCGCAAGCTCGAGGTGGTGGCCGACATCCGCCCCGAGATGGTGTCCTTCACCTTCGGCTCGCCGTCACCGGACATCGTTCGTCGGCTCAGCGCGCTGGGCATGTTGGTGTCGGTCACCGTGACGTCGGCCTACGAGGCCGGGGTGGCGATCGCCGCCGGCGCGGACAACCTGGTGGTCCAGGGCCCGAACGCCGGCGGTCACCGCGCCACCTTCGCTCCGGACATGGAGCCCGGCACCGACTCGCTCCGTGAGCTGCTGGATCGGATCGGCCACGCGCACCGCGATGTCCCGCTGATCGCGGCGGGCGGCCTGGGCACCGCCGCGGATGTCGCCGCCGTGCTGAGCAGGGGAGCCGTGGCCGCACAGGTCGGTACGGCCCTGCTGTTGGCCGACGAAGCCGGCACCAACGCCACGCACCGCGCCGCCCTGAAGCATCCGGATTTCCGCGATTGCCTTGTCACTCGGGCATTTTCGGGGCGGTACGCGCGGGGCCTGGCGAACCGCTTCACCCGGCTCTTCGACCGGGTCGCCCCGCTGGGGTACCCGGAGGTCAACCAGCTGACCCAGCCGATCCGGGATGCGGCGGTCGACGTGGACGATCCGGACGGAACCACCCTGTGGGCGGGGACGGCCTACCGGGAGGCCCGCCCGGGTCCGGTCGCCGACATCGTGGCCAACCTCAACCCAGACATGCGTCCGTTCTAGCCGGTCGCTAGCACATTCGACGGCTCGGTGAACGGCAGACCCAGGTCATCGGCAACCTGCCCGGACAGCAGCGCGCCGTCGTGGGTCGAAAGGCCTTTCGCCAGAGCGGGATCCGACCGGCACGCCGATTGCCAGCCCTGGTCGGCCAGCTTGAGCACATACGGCATGGTCGCGTTCGTCAGCGCGAACGTCGACGTCTTCGGTACCGCGCTGGGCATGTTCGCCACGCAGTAGAACACCGTGTCGTGCACGGGGTAGGTCGGTTGATCGTGGGTGGTCTCCCGGGAATCCTCGAAGCAACCGCCCTGGTCGATGGAGATGTCCACCAGCACCGCGCCGGTTTTCATTTGCGCGACAAGCGAATTGGAGATCAGCTTGGGGGCTTTGTGGCCGGGCACCAGGACGGCCCCGATCACCAGGTCGGCGCGCTTGATGGCGCCGTCGAGTTCGTACGCGGAGGAGTAGCGGGTGCCGATGTGGCCGCCGAACTCCGCGTCCAGGAGCCGAAGCTTGGCGATGTTGACGTCGAGAACCATGACGCTTGCCCCCATGCCGCCGGCAACCCGGGCAGCGTTGTAGCCCGCGGTGCCGGCGCCGAGCACCACGACATCGGCGGGCTTGACGCCGGGCACTCCGCCCATCAGCACGCCCCGGCCGAGCTGGGTCCGCATCAGGTGATACGCCCCCACCTGCGCGGAGAGTCGCCCGGCGACTTCGCTCATCGGGGCCAGCAGCGGCAGCGCACCGTCGGCGGTCTGCACGGTCTCGTAGGCGATGGACGTCGCTCCGGAGGTCAAAAGGGCATCGGTGCACGGACGTGAAGCGGCCAAATGCAGATACGTGAACACGACCTGGCCGCGGCGCAGGAGTCCGTACTCGGGTGGCAGCGGCTCCTTGACCTTGAGCAGCAGTTCGGCGCCGGCCCACACCTCTTCGGCGTTGTCGGCCAGGTGAGCGCCCACCGCTTTGAACTCGGTGTCGGTGATCGCCGACCCTTCTCCAGCGCCGGCCTGGACCACTACCTCGTGGCCGCGGTGCGTCAGTGCGGCGACGCCGGCCGGGGTGATGGCCACCCTGAACTCGTTGTTCTTCGTCTCGGTCGGAATGCCGATGCGCATGCCCCAAGCGTATCTATGATCAGGCCATGACTAATCCTTCGGCCACCGCCACCCTGCAGATCGATGCGTGCCCGGAGGTGGTGTACGGGCTCATCACCGACCTGCCGACGCTGGCGGCACTCGCCGAGGAGACGGTGGCGATGGAGTGGCGCAAGGGCAATTCGGTCGCTCCGGGGGCGGTATTCGTCGGTCGCAACCAAAACAGCGGCCGGCGTTGGACTACGAAGTGCACCGTCACGGACGCCGAACCGGGTCGGGTCTTCGCATTCGACGTTCGGCACACCGTGTTTCCGGTGGCGCGCTGGCAATACGACATCGTCGCCGCCGACGGCGGTTGCCGTGTCACCGAGAGCACCTGGGACCAGCGCCCGGGTTGGTTCGCCAAGATTGCCGGCCTGGCCACCGGCGTCAGCGATCGGGTGGCCGCCAACACCGAGCACATCCGCCTCACCCTGGAGCGCCTCAAGCAGCGCGCCGAGGCCGGGTGACTCAACGCGATCCGGCCGTCGCTGTCGTCGGTGCGGGGATGTCGGGACTGTGCGTGGCAATTGCGTTGCTGCGCAGCGGTATTACCGACGTCACCATCTACGAGAAGGCCGACGAGGTGGGCGGCACCTGGCGGGACAACACCTACCCCGGCCTGGTCTGTGACATCCCATCGCGCATCTACCAATACACGTTCGCGCGCAACCCCGACTGGTCGCACCTGTTCTCGCCGGGTGCCGAAATCCAGGCGTATTTCTCCGCCGTCGCCGACCGATTCGGGCTGCGGGACCGGATTCGGTTCGGCACGGAAATCGTCGATGCCCGATTCGACGACGGCCGGTGGGTGATACGCACGGACTCCGGAGCGCAAGCGACGGTGGATTTCCTCATCTCGGCGACCGGTGTCCTGCATCATCCCCGGACGCCCGCTATTGCCGGGCTGGACAATTTCGGTGGCGACGTTTTCCACTCGGCACGCTGGGATCATGACGTGGCGTTGCGGGGCCGCCGAATCGCGGTGATCGGAAACGGCTCGACCGGCGTCCAACTGGTCTGTGGCCTCGCCGGCGTGGCGGGCAAGCTGATGATGTTCCAACGCACCGCGCAATGGGTGCTGCGGTTGGCCAATCCCCGCTACAGCAGGTTCACCAGCATCACCCGGCGCAAGATCCCGTGGCTGGATTGGTTGGCCTACCGCGGCTACACCCTTGCATTCGACTTCTTCGCGGTGGGGCTGACCAAGCCGGGCATCCGCCGCAAGATCATGGCCGGACTGTGCCGCGCCAGCCTCTGGGAGGTGCGTGATCGTGAGTTGCGTCGGGCGCTGACTCCCGATTACACGCCGGCGTGCAAACGACTGGTGATGTCGAATGGCTTCTATCGGGCGATGCAGCGCGAGGATGTCGAGCTGGTCACCGCCGGCATCGATCATGTGGAACGCCGCGGCATCGTCACCGAGGACGGCGTCCTGCACGAGGCGGACATCATCGTGCTGGCCACCGGATTCGACACCCACGCGTTCTTCCGGCCGATGGAGCTGATCGGCCGCGACGGGATCCACGCCAACGACGTCTGGCGCGACGGTCCCCGGGCCTATCAAACGGTCGCGCTGTCGGGTTTTCCAAACTTCTTCATGATGCTCGGCCCGCACAGCCCGGTAGGAAACCTGACGCTCACGGCCGTGGCCGAATCACAGGCCGACCACATTCTGGGCTGGATCGAGGGCTGGCGCCGCGGCGAATTCGACACCGTGGAGCCGACGGCGTCGGCGACCGAACGTTTCAATGCGAAGCTGCGCGCCGCGATGCCCGACACCGTGTGGACCACCGGCTGCAACAGCTGGTACCTGAACAAAGACGGCGTACCCGAGGTGTGGCCCCTGACGCCGGCCGAACACCGCGGAATGCTGGCACACCCGGACCTAGCCCAGTACGACCTGCGCTAGAGAAACCCGGTACCGGCGGTTTCGCATATTTCGCGGAATGCCTATACTTGCGGCGGCGCTGTCCGTTGATCGCCAGGCAGGGGGCCAATGATGTTCACCGTCGATGACCAGGCAGAACACCTCGTTCTCGAGGCGCGCGATGTCGAGTTCGACTGGGCGGCGCTGCCGTTTCACTACGTGCCCGATGAGCCGTTGGCCACCCACGTCCTCAACGTCTTGCACCTGCTGCTGCCCGCGGGTGAGGAGTTCTTCGTCGAGGTCTTCAAGAAGGCGTTGTCGCTGATCAAGGACGATCAGCTGCGCCTGGACGTGCAGGGGTTCATCGGCCAGGAGGCGATGCACTCCCAGGCGCATTCGAAAGTGCTCGACCATTTCGCCGCGCGCGGCGTCGACGTGACACCGTTCACCGACCAGATCAAGTGGTTGTTCGACAAGCTGCTCGGCGACAAGCCGGAGCGCAGCGCACGGCGTCAGCACAGCTGGCTGCTGGAGCAGGTCGCGTTCATCGCGGCGATCGAGCATTACACCGCCGTGCTGGGTGAGTGGATCCTGAACTCGCCGCAGCTGGATCGCGTGGGTGCCGATCCGGTGATGCTGGACATGCTGCGCTGGCACGGGGCCGAGGAAGTCGAGCACAAGGCCGTGGCGTTCGACACCATGAAGCATCTGCGGGGCGGGTACTGGCGCCAGGTGCGCACGCAGCTGGTGGTCGCGCCGGTGATGTTGCTGTTGTGGATTCGCGGGGTGCGGTTTTTGTACTCGGTGGATCCGTACCTACGCCCGGGGACCAAACCGCGATGGCGGGGCTACTTCAGGGCGGCGCGTCGCGGCCTGGTGCCCGGGCCGCTGCGATTGGTGTGGGTCGTCAAGGACTATTACCTGCCGGGCTTTCACCCTTCCCAGCTGGGCGGGCTGGAGCGCGCCGTCGACTACCTGGCCGTGTCGCCGGCCGCGCGTGGGTCGCACTGATGACGAGCGTCACCGCCACCGACGGCGTCACCCTGGCCGTACACCGATACACCGAGGTCGACCCGCAGCGCCCGACGATCCTGGCCATTCACGGCTATCCCGACAACCATCATGTATGGGACGGCGTGGCGGAACACCTCGGTCAGCGCTTTAACGTGGTCGCGTACGACGTGCGCGGGGCGGGCGAATCCTCTTGTCCGGCAAGCCGATCCGGATATCGCTTGCCGCAGTTGATATCGGATATCAGTGCGGTGATCGACAGTCTGGGGGCCGGCCGGGTGCATCTGCTGGCGCACGACTGGGGCTCGATTCAGGCGTGGGCCGAGGTCACCGACGAATCGATGATGGGCAAGATCGCGTCGTTCACCTCGATCTCGGGCCCGCACCTGCAGTACGCGGGGAAGTTCCTGCGATCGGCCCGGACCCCGCGGGCGGCGGCTGACGCTGCCCGCCAAGCTTTGGCCTCCTGGTATATCGCGTTCTTCATGTGCCCGCTGGTGCCGGAGCTGACGGCTCGTACCAGGCTGCTGATGAAAATTGTTGAGGGACTTGAACGTATCGGCCGATCGAGTGCCCGCAGTCAACGTCCCGCGATGCAGCGTTCGATCGGCGACTACGTCAACGGGCTCCACCTGTACCGGCAGAACATGCTTGCGTCGGCGTTGTCGCGGCCGTCGCGGCTGCCGCAGAGTGACGTTCCCGTGCAGGTGCTGGCGCCGCGCAAGGACATCTTCGTGACGCCCGCCCTGCAGCGGTTCGCCGGTTCAATTCCGCTCGGCGGCAGGGTAATCCAGATCGAAGGCGGACACTGGGTGGTGACGTCGCGGCCCGACGTCGTGGCCCGCCTCACCGGCGAGTGGGTTGATGCCAACAGCGGGGGCGCCGCCTCGGCAGTCGAGCCGGACGTGCGCGGCGGTCCGGGCGAGGTACGCGGCAAACTCGCCTTGGTCACCGGCGCGGGTGCCGGCATCGGCCGGGCCACCGCGCTGGAGCTGGCCCGCCACGGCGCCCGCAAGGTGGTGATTGTCGACCGCGACCTCACCGCGGCCAACGACACCGCGGATGCCGTGCGCGCCGCCTGCGCCGAGGCCGCGGTGTATGAGGCCGACGTGAGCGACGAGGCGGCGATGAATGACCTTGCCGCACAGGTCCGTAACGACCACGGCGTGGTCGACATCCTGGTCAACAACGCCGGCATCGCGATCGCGGGCCGATTCCTGGAGACCAGCCCGGCCAACTGGGACGACATCGTGGGAATCAATGTCCGCGGTGTCATCTCGGGCAGCAGGGCGTTCGGCGCCCAGATGGTCGAGCGCGGTGAGGGCGGAACGATCATCAACATCGCGTCGGCGGCCGCGTTCCTGCCGTCGAAATCCATGGTCGCCTACAGCACCACCAAGGCGGCGGTACTCGGGTTCAGCGAGTCGTTGCGTGCCGACCTTGCCGACGAGGGCATCACCGTCACGGCGGTCTGCCCGGGCTTCGTCAACACCAACATCGCCAAAAACACCGTCTACGCAGGGATGACGGCCGAGCAGCAGGACCGTGCCCGCGAAAAGGCGGATGCGGCCTACCGGCGGCGCAACTACACGCCGGAAGCCACGGCCAAGGCGATCGTCAAGGCCGTGCGGACCGGCCCGCCGGTATTGCCGGTCGCCGCCGAGGCCAGGATCGGTTACGTGATGCGCCGCATCAGCCCATCGATGATCCGGCTGTTGGCGCGCTTCGACATTCGGCAGAAGTAGGGTTGTGGGCATCTGGACCAGTCGACCGCCCGACCTCTACGGCCGGCGCGACCACGACCGCTTCACCACCGCGCTGTGGGGTGTGCGGGTGCTGTTCGGGGGATTGGCGTCGGTTTCGCGGTGGACACCCGCGCGGGTGCGGCCGGTGACGCGCACGCAATCCGCGGTGATCACCAAACGAGAGCTGGTCGCGCCCGACGTGGTCGCGTTGACGATCGCCGATCCCGACGGGGGACTGCTCCCGTCCTGGACGCCGGGCGCGCACATCGACGTCGGGTTGCCGTCGGGCCGACGGCGGCAGTATTCGCTGTGCGGTCCGCCCGGGCGCCGCACCGACTACCGCATCGCCGTGCGCCGGATCGCCACGGGCGGTGGCGGGTCGATCGAGATGCATGAGTGCTGGGATGTCGGCGACACCTTGGTTTTCGAGGGTCCCCGCAATGCGTTCTACCTAGGTACGGCCGAGCACGACGCGCTATTCGTGATCGGCGGCATCGGTGTGACACCCATCCTGCCGATGCTCCAGGTGGCCCACCAGCGTGGAATGGCTTGGCGCGCAATCTATGCCGGTCGCAGCCGGGAATACATGCCGTTCCTCGACGAGGTGCTCTCGTTAGCGCCCGAACGGGTGACCGTGTGGGCCGATGACGAACACGGCCGCATGGCCGCTGTCGGGGATCTGCTGTGGGGTGCCGGGCCGTCCACGGCCGTGTACGTGTGCGGGCCCGCCGGCATGCTGGACGCGGTACGCGTGGTCCGCAACGAACATGCTCACGCGCCACTGCATTACGAGCGGTTCAGCCCGCCGCCGGTGATCGACGGAGCGCCCTTCCAGCTCGAACTCGCGCAGTCCAGGCGGGTGCTCGACGTCCCGGCGAATCGGCCGGCCCTGGCCGTCATGCTGGACCACGATCTGACGACGCCGTATTCGTGTCAGCAGGGATACTGCGGGACGTGCAAGGTGAAAGTGCTTGCCGGACAGGTCGATCACCGCGGCCGCACGCTCGTCGGCGACGACGAGATGCTGGTCTGCGTGTCGCGTGCCAAAGGCGAGCGGCTCGTTATCGAGGCGTGAGGTACGCGACCAGGGCGTTGGTCAGACCGCGTCGTGCCACGTCGAGGTCGGCGTACGAACCCAGTTGGCGCTCGGACACCAAACCGCGCAACGCGCCGGGGATCAGTGCGGCCACCTCGCGCACCCGGTCCGGGTCGACGTCGAGATCGGCGAAGGCGTTCTGGCAGGTCTGCAGCCAGCTCTTACCCCAGGAGAACAGCTCGGCGGCGGTGCGGGGGTAGAGGCGTTCGAGTTCGCGCGGATCCCGCGGCAGCGCCGCCCGCAGGTTTTCAATCGCGCGTGCGTCTCGCGACGTCGCCAGGCCCTGATAGAGGGTGTCGACGATGGAGCTGACGCGTTCGTGCAGCGGTGCGTCGGGGCGGACGGTCGTGGATAGCGTCGCCGCGCGACGCTCGGCGGTGCGATGCAGCACCGCGGCCCAAAAGCCATCGGTGTCGCCGAACTGATACTGCACCGCGCCCCAGGTGGCGCCGATCTCCTTGGCGATGCGATTGGCCGACACCGAACCGGGCTCGCCCGAGGCGAGCGACTTCAGCGCGGCCTCCAGCATGCTCTCGCGCGTCGCGTGGCCGCGCCGATTGGTGCGTCGGCCGGTGACCCCGGCTCCCGCCGGGTGTTCCGCCATCATTTCATAGAGGGTACTCTGATTGTCATGGCTAAGCCGCCACTGTCGATGAAGCCGACCGGATGGTTCCAGGTCGCCTGGTCCGACGAGATCGGCGTCGGCGACGTCCACACGATGAAGTACTTCGACCAGGAGATGGTCGCCTGGCGCGCCGAGTCCGGCGAGCTCACCGTGATGAATGCCTACTGCGAACACCTGGGTGCCCATTTGGGTTACGGCGGCAAGGTCGTCGGCGAGGTGCTGCAGTGCCCGTTCCACGGCTGGCAGTGGAGCCAGCAGGGCCGCAACGTATGCATCCCATATCAGGATCGGCCCAACCGCGGCCGGCGCATCCGTACCTATCCGGTGGCGGAGCGCAACGAGTCGGTCTACATCTGGCATGACGTCGAGGGGCGCTGAGCCGTTCTTCGAGGCGCCGGACGTGTTCGCCGGTTTCGCCGACGGCAGCAGCGCCGCGGACTACTACCCTCAGCAGCGGTTGTACCGGGCGAGCCTGGAACTGCATCCGCAGTACGTGCTCGAAAACGGCGTGGACTTCGCGCATTTCAAGTACGTGCACAACACCCCGATCGTGCCGGTGTTCACTCGCCACGACTTCGACGCCCCGGTGTCCTACGTCGATTTCACCATCACCTTCGAGGGTGACGACGCCCAGTTGATCGAGGACGTCAACAGCGGGGTGGAGGCGATCAACGGCGGGCTGGGCGTGGCGGTGACCAAGAGCTGGGGCATGGTCGACAACCGCACCATCTCCGCGATCACCCCGGTCGACGAATCCACCTCCGACGTCCGGTTCATCGCCTACATCGGCCGCAAGCCGAGCAAGGATCCGGAGCGGGCCGAGCTGAAGGCGCGAGAATTCGGCCAGGAAATCATCCGGCAGTTCGAGCAGGACATCCACATCTGGTCGCATCAGCGCTACTCGGACCCGCCCGCGCTGGCCCCCGACGAATACGAGGGCTTCACCGCAATCCGCAACTGGGCCAAGCAGTTCTATCCCGTCGCAGCAATCCAGAAAGGCTGAAGTCGAATGGTTCGAGTGTTCCAGGTAGCCACCGGAAACGTCGGTTCGGAGATGATCAAGCGGATCGCTCTGCAGCCCGACCTCGAACTTGTCGGCGTGCATTGCTATTCGCCGGAAAAGGTCGGGCGCGACGCCGGCGAGCTCGCGGGCATCGCGCCCAACGGCGTGACGGCCACCGGCACCATCGAAGAGATCATCGCGGCCAAGCCGGACGTCCTGACCTTTCACGGCGTGTTCCCCGACGAGGACCTCTACGTCAAAGTGCTTGAGGCGGGGATCAATATCGTCACCACCGCCGACTGGATCACCGGGTGGCACCGGGACAAGAACCACCCCCACCCGTCGGGCAAGCCGGTGAGCCAGCTCCTGGGCGAGGCATGTGAAAAGGGTGGCTCGACGTTCTACGGCACCGGCATGAACCCGGGGCTGAACCAGATCCTCGGCGTGGTGTGTTCGGCCGACGTCGCCGAGATCGAGAACGTGACCACCATCGAGTCCGTCGACGTGTCGTGTCACCACTCCAAGGACACCTGGATCGAGGTCGGCTACGGGCTGCCGGTCGACGACCCTTCGATCCCCTCGAAGCTGGAGAAGTACACCCGGGTGTTCGCCGACAGCGTGCTGATGATGGCCGACTGTTTCGATCTGCCACTGGACGAGGTCAAGTTCAGTTACGAATTGGGTGCCTGCACAAAGGATGTCGACCTGGGCTGGTACGTCCTGCCCAAAGGGTCGTTGGGCGGCAACTACATCAAGTACCAGGGCATGGTCGACGGTATTCCGCGAGTCGAGACGCACCTGGAGTGGCAGATGACCCCGCACACCGATCCCAGCTGGAATGTCAAGGGCTGCTACATCACTCAGATCAAGGGCGACCCGTGCGTCTACAACAAGCACATGATCTTCCCCAAGCCTGGAGTGGACCTGTCCAACCCGGACAACTTCGCGTCCATCGGCATGACCGTCACCGGCATGCCGGCCCTCGCCGCGATCAAGTCCGTCGTCGCGGCGCGTCCGGGCCTGATCACCAGCGCCGACTTGCCGTTGCGCGGGTTCGCCGGGCGGTTCAAGAAGTAGCTTCGCCGTCGCCGAACATTCGCTCCGGGTGATGGAAGTCGTTGGTCCGTTTTTGCCCGCGGTCGAGATGAGGCGGAGGAATCCACTCGGTGCGCCCGTTGGGTAATTTCCTTGTTCTCCAGCCTTTTCCGACCAGTTTATGGTTGGCCGCGCAGGCGAAGGTGAGCTTGTCGGCATCGGTCTTGCCGCCGGTGGCCCAGTCGTCGACGTGGTGGACTTCGCTCCAGTAGCCGGGCACGTCGCAGCCCGGCGCCGTACAACCGCGGTCTTTGTTGTAGAGGACCACGCGTTGATCGGGAGAGGCGATGCGTCGGGTGCGGCCCAGATACAGCGGCCGTTCGGAGTGTTTGTCGAAGACGGCGAGGTAATGGTAGGCGTGGCTGGCCATGCGGATGAGGTCGCGCATGGGCAGCGCGGTGCCCCCGCCCGTCACGGCCCGGCCCGCGCCTGAGTTCAGCTCCTGCAGAGTGGTGGACACGATCACGGTGACCGGCAGTCCGTTGTGCTGGCCGAGTTTCGGGTCGCCGAGTTGGCCGCGGACCAGTGCGTTGAGGGCGTCGTGTTGGCGTTGGGCGGGGGTGCGCGTGATCTTTGCTCGCGACCTCGTCGGTCGGGTTCACCGTCGACGCAGGGGGTTTCGTCGTCGGGGTTGCACATGCCGGGCGCGGCGAAACGGGCCAGCCAGGCGTCGATATTGGCGCGCAGCTCGGGGGAGGCGATCAGCTTGCCGACGCTCATCCCGTCGTGGCGCTGGCCGGACCAGGCGAAGCCGCGCTGCCGGGCACGGTCGGCGTCGGAGAATTTGCCGTCGGGGTTGATCAGCACGGCGGCGCGGTCGGCGGCTTTCTGCAGTTGGTCGGGGCGCAGGTGGGCGGCTTGCTCGGCGAGCTGCTTTTCGGCGTGTTCGACGACGGCGACCGGGGTGTCCAGGGGCAGGTCGCGCACGAAGGTTTGGATCACCCGCAGGTGCTGGGCATCCAGCACGCCCTCTCGCCACGCCACCGCGGTGGCCGGTAGTTCGGGTGGCAGCTGCTCGCCGGTCAGCGTGAGGCGCGGGGAGAGCTGCTGGGCGTCGCGAATGCGGCGGCGTGCTTCGGTGTAGCTGATGCGCAGCCAGTCGGCGATCACCTGGTGGGGCGGGCCGCCGAGGTCGGCGGGGTCCCTGGCGAGGCCCCCGATCAGGTCGTGGCTGATGGCGATCTGGCGCCGGCGGGCAGCTCTCCAGTCGCTCGAGCGCGTGCAGCTGCACCGGGGACTCGAGGCGCGTCGAAGTTGAGCTCAGCGAGCGCCGGCCAGCCGCGGCGTCGCAGCGCGTCGAGCTTGGCGGTCACCTCCGCCGGGACCTCGATCGAATGCATGTTCGAATTCTATACTGCGCGCGGTGACGCCCAGCGTGAAATGTCATCACCTGTGGACAAATCGGTGGCAACTTGTGCGTCAAGACACCGGTGACACACAGGGGCTCGCCAGCCTTGCGATACGTTCGTCTGGTGGGAACGAGACGCAAACGCGCGAAGACTGCAACCTGGCGGTGTTCAGGGGTGACGGGTCCGCCGTCGTCGAGGTTATTCGCGGTCGCCTGCCCCATGAAGCCCTTCAATCGGTAGGCGATGGCTTACTGGACGCCGTGGCTCAGGGTGTGCCACAAGACGTGCGATCGGAATTGGCCGCACAATGCGCGGCGGCGCTGCGGGAGCGTGCCTGGACGGGTGACGAGGAGCTGGCCGACCAACTGCTTGCAATCCTCAACCAGGGCGCGACTCCGATGCTTCGCCCGCTCCCCGTCGATTTGGACCAGCTGGCGGATCTGCTCGAAGGCGACCCGCGACAGGGCGGTGGACGGATCGACCTCGAGACCGGTGACTGTTGGCCGGAGATGTCGGACTACGAAGAGAACGAGGATGCGAGGAGGGCCGTTGGGCTCTAGGTGGAGTGCGAAGGCTCGCGTCCGACGGCTACTGGGATATGGAGCTGTTCATCGAGACGGTGGACGATCCGGCAATCGTCGACCGGTCTGGAGATCGCCGATAAGGGGTAAGGGCGCTTTCGGCCGGTTTAAAGACGTGCTCGCACGGTGGCCCGAGGAATTGCAGCGCCAGTCCACCGATCACGTCGTGGCTCCATGCCACCCGCCCCCGGCGGGAGGTCTCCTCTTCCGCCAGCATGTACAGCCGGACAGCGGGCTCGAGCCGGTCGAGGTCCAGTTCGCGCACGGCTGCCTCCGCAGCTTGGAGCGCGTCGAACGCGGCGGTCACTTCCGCCGGGACCTCGATCGAATACATGTTCGAACTTTATCGCGCCCCGCTGACACGGATCAGCCCAAAATCGACCCCTGTGGATGAACGGCCAACTGTGGTAGGCTTAAACCATGCGAGTAGGCGTGCTGGGAGCCAAAGGAAAAGTCGGGTCGACGATGGTGGCCGCGGTGCAGGCCGCCGAGGATCTGACGCTGTCCGCGGAGGTCGACCTCGGCGACCCGCTGCAGCCTGCTCACCGACACCAACACCGAAGTCGTCATCGACTTCACCCATCCCGACGTCATCATGGGCAACCTGGAGTTCTTGATAGCCAACGGAATTCACGCCGTCGTCGGCACCACCGGCTTCACCGCCGAACGCCTCGAACAGGTCGAGTCGTGGCTGGCCGACAAACCGAACACGTCGGTGCTGATCGCCCCGAACTTCGCGATCGGCGCGGTGCTGTCGATGCATTTCGCCAAGCAGGCCGCGCCGTTCTTCGACTCGGTGGAGGTCATCGAGCTGCACCATCCGCACAAGGCCGACGCCCCGTCGGGCACCGCCGCGCGCACCGCGAAGCTGATCGCGGAGGCCCGAAAAGACTTGCCGCCCAACCCCGATGCCACCAGCACCAGCCTGCCCGGTGCCCGCGGCGCCGACGTCGACGGCATCCCGGTGCACTCGGTGCGGCTGGCCGGACTGGTTGCCCACCAGGAGATCTTGTTCGGCACCGAGGGGGAGACGCTGACCATCCGGCACGACAGCCTGGACCGCACGTCGTTTGTGCCCGGCGTGCTGCTGGCGGTGCGCCGCATCAAGGAACGCCCCGGGCCTCACGGTCGGCATCGAGCCCCTGCTCAACCTGCAATGAGAGGCAAGAAGGCGCTGCGCACCCAGCTGCTCATCGCCTTGCTGTGCGTGGCAATGCTGGTGTACCTCGGCCTGCTCGGCCGCCTGGCCGTCGCGATGATCACCTCGGGTCGCCCGGCCGCCGTCGGCCTGGGGCTGGCGTTGCTGATCATGCCGGTCATCGGGCTGTGGGCGATGATCGCCACTCTGCGAGCCGGATTCGCCCATCAGAAACTGGCCCGCCTGATCGCCGAAGACGGAATGGAACTCGACACCAGCGCGCTGCCGCGACGGCCGTCCGGGCGCTTCCAGCGCGACGCCGCCGACGCGTTGTTCGCCACCGTGCGCACCGAGGTGGAAGACGATCCCGACGACTGGCGGCGCTGGTACCGGTTGGCCCGGGCCTACGACTACGCCGGGGATCGGCGCCGCGCGCGGGAAGCGATGAAGACGGCCGTCCACATGCAGGCCCGCCCATGAGCAAGACACTGCTGATCGTCCACCACACGCCGTCGCCGCACTGCCAGGAGCTGTTCGAGGCGGTGGTGGCCGGTGCGACCGACCCCGAGATCGAGGGCGTTGAGGTTGTGCGGCGACCGGCTCTCACTGTCCCCGGTCGAGATGTTGGGGGCCGACGGCTATCTGCTGGGGAGCCCAGCCAATCTCGGCTATATCAGCGGTGCGCTCAAGCATGCGTTCGACCTGTCGTATTACCAGCTCCTCGACTCCACCCGGGGCCGGCCGTTCGGGCTGTGGCTGCACGGCAACGAGGGCACCGAGGGAGCGGAGCGCGCCGTCGACGGCATCACCGCCGGACTCGGGTGGGTGAAGGCGGCGGAGTACGTGGTGGTGTCGGGCAAGCCCACCAAGGCCGACCTGGAGGCTTGCTGGAATCTCGGCGCGACGGTGGCCGCCCAGTTGATGGAGTGACCCCAAATATCTACGTATAGGCCGGCTGAAACGACCCGGCGGGTTGCGCCAGGGCCAACGCCGTGCTGGTGCCGATCGGCCCGTGCCGGTCGAACAGGGTCGCGCTGCCGGTGGCGACACCTGCGGTGCCGTAGTGGCTTTGGGCCGCGAGCCCGATGTATTCGCCTTCGGGCAGCCGGCTCGCGGTGATCGTGTAGTCGGCGTTGATGTAACGCAATCCGCTTGTGCCCCAATGGGTGAGCGAACTGGTGACGTCGCCGACGAATGCCAGCCGAACCAACGGAGTCAGCGGATAACCGTGCACCATCGGGCGGAACAATCGCGTCCACGCGAACTTCTGCGAATGCGACTGCTCCCACTCGCCCGCGGCGATGCCGGGACTGCCCTGCATGCTGGCCCCGTAGCCCCAGATGAGAAACGGCATGTCCGCGGGGAAGCCGTCGGCACTCGTCGGCAGCGGCGGCATCTCCATCGGCGCGGACCACACCTCGCCGTCGGGGTGATCACCCCGACGCAGGAACAGCGCGCTGGCCCGGGCGACGGTCTTCCCGTTCTGCAGCAGCGCGCCGTCGACGAGCTTGATGCGCCGGCCTTCCCGCTGCACCGAGGTGTGGATCTGGACCGGTTCGAGCAGAACCGGCCGCAGCAGGTCGACCGTGAGGCGGGCCGGCTGAAGTTCGGGGTCGATGCCAGATTGCTCTATTCCCCAACCCAACAGCCCGCCGACGATCTGACCGCCCATGCTCGCGCCCCAGGGTCCCCGCGTCATCGCGCCCGGCAGGTAGGAGTCGCCGTCGACAGTGAAGAACGCCTCGGGCGCGCTGGCGGAATCGTCGATAGTCACCGCCATCACGATAGGGACCAAGGTCTCTGGCCTCACACGCGGTGGCGGAGGAGGCTCGCTACACATGCCAACTTACAAAAATCCGCGCGTTCGAGACTTCGTCCGAAACTTCAACAAACACGTGACCAACCCGGCTCAGATGGCGTTCGCTGGCCATCGTTACTGGTATGCAGCGGTGATCGAGCACACCGGCCGCAATTCCGGAAAGCCCTATCGCACCCCAGTGGTCGCGGTGAAGGTCTCCGACGGCATCGTCGTGCCGCTGCCGTACGGCACCGACGTCGACTGGCTGCGCAACGTCCTCGCCGCCGGATCCGCGACGATCACCGACAAGGGGCGCACCTACAGCGTCGCGCGGCCAGAGGTCATCGACGCGGCCAGCGCTGAACCCCAGCTTCCGGCGTCGCGGCGTCGGGTCCTGCACGCTGTCAACGTGGACAGCTACGTGAAGTTCGCGCTGACCTGACCGGTTGCCCTACGGTTCGTAGGTGCATGCTGATGGGATGACGGGACGGGACGCGGCATGCCTGTAATGACCGAGATTCCCCGTGGCCACAACCCGTTCCCGACGACGGGTGTGTCCCGCGGCCCCGATGGCATTCCGCACTACGACGAGCTTCCGGCCACGCTGCTCGACATGCTCGCCGAGCAGGTCGACCGGCGCGCGGACAGCGAGGCGGTGGTCGAGCTCGGCGCCGGCCGCCTGACGTATCGGCAGCTGTGGGATCGCGCGGCGCGGGTCGCCGGCGGATTGCGCGCGGGCGGCCTCAAACCGGGCGACCGCGTCGCCGTGCGCTACCCGGCCGGGATCAACTGGGTGCTGGCCTTCTGGGGCACGGTGATGGCCGGTGGCGCGGTGGTGGCGGTCAATACGCGCTCGGCGCAACCGGAGATCGAGTTCATGCTTTCGGACTCCGGCGCGCGCGTGGATCTGGCCCCGGATGCGCCGCTGCCCGACGGCCAACCGTATGTCACCGAGCAACTCAGCCGCACCGACATCGCCGCGCTGTTCTATACGTCGGGCACCACCGGTCACCCCAAGGGGGTGCCGACCACCCACGAGGCATTCCTGACCAACACCGAGAACTCGCGGCGGTGTATGGGGCTGGCGCAAGATGTCGGCGAGGACCTGCGCACCCTGATCTCGGTGCCGCTGTTCCACGTGACCGGTTGCAATTCACAGCTTTTGGCCGCCACCCGGCTCGGCGGCGCGTCGGTCATCATGCCCTCGCTCAACCTCGACGAGCTGATCGCCACGCTGCCCGCCGAGCGCATCTCGCTCATGGTGACCGTTCCGGCTGTGTACGCGTTGTTGCTGCGGCACAAGGCCTTTCCCGACACCGATGTCTCGGGCGTGCGCTGGGTGGGCTACGGCGGCGCGCCCATCGCCCCGTCGTTGGTGCGTTCGGTGAAGGATGCATTCGGCCACGCGATCGTGTTCAACGGATACGGCATGACCGAGAGCTCCTCGCTGATGACGGTGTTGCCCGACCATGATGCCGTTGAGCATGCCGACTCGGTCGGATATGCAGTCCCCTCGGTCGATCTCGCGGTGATTCCCTTCGATGACAGCGAGCCGGGCGTGGGGGAGTTGGTCACGCGTGGCGCCAATGTGACTGCCGGCTATTGGAATCGGCCGGAGGCCACCTCGGCGGCGTTCGTCGACGGCTGGTTGCACACCGGCGACGTGGTTCGCGTCGACGGCGCGGGTCGCGTGCACATCATCGACCGGCTCAAGGACATCATCAACCGCGGCGGTGAGAATGTCTCCAGCGTCGCGGTGGAAGCGGCGCTGCTGTCGGCCCCCAACGTCGCCGACGCGTGCGTGCTCGCGGTGCCCGACGAGGTCATGGGTGAGAAGGTCGGCGCCGTGTTGTTCGGCGAGGACATCGACGTCGGGGCCATCCTCGAACACTGCCGCACGCAGCTGGCCGATTTCGAGGTTCCCCAGTACATCACCATCGCCACCAGCGCGCTGCCGCGCAACGCCGGCGGAAAGCTGCTCAAAGGGGCGCTCCGCCAACAGGTGCAGTGGGGCGAGCCGCTCCGATGAGCTCGGCGCTGCTGATCGCGAACCGCGGCGAGATCGCGCTCCGCATCATCCGCACCGCCACCGAATTGGGTGTGCGAACGGTCGCGGTCTACGCCGACGACGACGCCGACAGCCCGCACGTCCACGCCGCCGACGAAGCGATCGACGTCCCCGACTACCTTGACCAGGCGGCGATACTTGCGGCCGCCAAGAATTCCGGCGCCGAGATGATCCATCCCGGCTACGGATTCCTCAGCGAGAACGCCGAATTCGCCCGTGCCTGCGCGGCGTCCGGGTACACATTCGTGGGCCCGGATGCCGACGTCCTCGAGCGGGTCGGCAACAAATCCTTGGCCCGCGCCGCCGCGATCGCGGCCGGGGTGCCGGTACTGGCGGCGACCGACGGGCCCAGCAGCGTCGACGACGTCCGCGCGTTCTTCGCTGCCCAGGTGGGCGCCATCGTGATCAAGGCGCTGGCCGGCGGCGGAGGCCGCGGAATGCGGAAGGTGGGCAACGCCGAACAGATCGACGACGCCTACCGCCAGTGCGCGGCGGAGGCGCAGCTCGGCTTCGGCAATCCGGCGTTGTTCGCCGAGGCGCTGCTGAACGACGCGCGGCACATCGAGGTGCAGATCGTGGCGGCACCCGCCGGGCATCAAACGCATGCGCTGGCCCTCGGCGACCGTGACTGCAGCATCCAACGCCGTTATCAGAAACTAGTGGAAATCGCTCCTGCGCAGGGCATTTCGGATGCGCTGCGTCGCGGCCTGCACGAGGCCGCGGCCCGGCTGAGTGCCAGGGTCGGCTTGCGCGGGCTGGCCACCGTCGAATTCCTGGTGGCGGACGAGAAGTTCGTGTTCCTGGAGGTGAACCCGCGCATCCAGGTCGAACACACGGTCACCGAGCAGACCACCGGGGTGGATCTGGTGGCTGTTCAACTGGCCATCGCCGGCGGCGCCTCCTACTATCAGCTGGGACTACCCGCCGGAATCGCATCGGACGGAAGCGAAGTCATCGGCGAGCCGGCCGCGCGGCAGGGCATTGCGATCCAAACGCGGGTCAACATGGAGACTTTCGCCGCCGACGGCTCCGTGCTGCCGGCGGCGGGCACGCTGACGACGTTCTCGCCGCCCACCGGGCCCGGAGTACGTGTCGACACCTACGGGCGTCCCGGACTGACCCCGAGCCCCCGCTACGATTCGCTGCTGGCGAAGGTCATCACACACGTACGCGGTGCGAAATTCTCAGCGGCGCTGCGTAAGGCCAGGGCGGCGCTCGCCGATTTCGGCATCGAGGGCACCCGAACCAACATCAGCTTCCTGCGAGAACTGTTGTCCGACAGCCAACTTCAGTCGGGATGGGTGACGACGAGTTTCCTCGACGAAAAGCTTCCCGAGTTGGCGGCCGCCGCGCTATCGCACCAGCATGACACCCGGGTCGCGGCGGTCGAGCTGTATCCGGGCGAGGAGGCGCTGCGTGCGCAGCTGGCCGGCACCGTGGTCGAGTTGGCGGCCGAGGGAGCCGAATTCGCGCCCGGCGAGCAACTGGTGGTCCTTGAGGCGATGAAGATGCAGCATGTACTCGTCGCGCCCGACGCGCTGCGGACGGCACGCACACTAGTCGCCATCGGCCAGGTCGTCGGAACCGGCGACCCGCTGCTGACCTTCATCCGCACCGGCACGGGCGCCGACGGCGAATCCGGATCCACTGCAATAGATCTCGACCAGCCGCGCGCCGACCTCGACGAGGTCGCCCAGCGCCACCTGCTCACCCGCGACGAAGGCCGCGAGAAGGCAGTGACCAAGCGGCACAACCAGGGTCGGCGCACGGCCCGGGAGAACATCGACGATCTGGTCGACGACGGCAGCTTCGTCGAATACGGCGCGCTGGCCATCGCCGCGCAGCGCAGCCGGCGGTCGGAGGAAGACCTGATCGCCAACACCCCGGCCGACGGCCTGGTCGCGGGTGTGGCCACCATCGGTGGCGCCGAGGCCGTCGTCGTCTCCTACGACTACACCGTGCTGGCCGGGACGCAGGGCATGCGCAACCACGCCAAAACCGACCGCGTGTTCGACCTGGCCGGCCGAAAACGGCTGCCGGTGGTGCTGTTCGCCGAGGGCGGCGGTGGCCGGCCGGGCGACACTGACGTGGGCGGCCATGCCGGGCTGGATGTGCCGACCTTCCGGATGCTGGCCGGCCTGAGCGGTCAGGTGCCGTTGGTGTCGATCGTCTCCGGCCGTTGCTTCGCCGGCAATGCCGCGCTGGCCGGGGTGTGCGACGTGATCATCGCGACCCCGGACGCGAACATCGGGATGGGCGGGCCGGCGATGATCGAGGGCGGCGGCCTCGGCGTGTACCCACCGGAGGCGATCGGGCCCATCGACGTGCAGCGACACAACGGCGTGGTGCACGTGGTCGCCCGCGACGAGGCGCACGCGGTGTCGCTGGCCAAGCAGTACCTCTCGTACTTCCAGGGCAGCTGCAACGAATGGGAAGCCCCCGATCCGCGACTGGCCCGGCATGTGGTGCCGCAGAACCGGTTACGCGCCTACGACGTTCACCGCGCCATCGAATCGATCGTCGACGTCGGCTCGGTTCTGGAACTGCGTCCCGACTACGGGGTCGGGATCGTCACCGCGCTGGCTCGCGTCGAGGGCGTGCCGTATGGGTTGATTGCCAACAGCAGTCACCATCTCGGCGGCGCGATCGACGCCGAGGCCGCCGACAAGGCCGGCGACTTTCTCGAGCTGTGCGAGTCGTTTCGGCTGCCGGTGGTCTCGCTGTGCGATACCCCCGGATTCATGGTGGGGCCGGACGCGGAAAAGGAAGCGGCCGTTCGCCGATTCGGCCGGATGTTCGTGCTCGGCGCGCGACTGACCGTGCCGCTGGGAATGATCATCCTGCGCAAGGCTTATGGGTTGGGCGCGATGGCGATGGCCGGCGGGTCGTTCCGCGCGCCGCAGTTCACCGTGGCGTGGCCCACCGGCGAGATTGGCGGGATGGGCTTGGAAGGCGCTGTGCGCCTTGGCTTCAGCAAAGAGCTTGCCGCGGCGGCCGATGAGCTGGAACGCCAGCGGCTTTTCGATCGTCTCGTCGAGGCGGCCTACCAGCACGGCAAGGCGCTACGGGCGGCCACCACGTTCGAACTGGACGACGTGATCGATCCCGCAGCGTCCCGGGACTGGATCGCCAGGCTCCCGGGACGCTGATGGATCGGCTAGTTGTTATCCGTGACCCGAGCCGCAGCCGACGCCCGGCAGGCATCCGGTGCCGCCCGGCACGCCACCCGGACCCGCGTTCTGACCACCAGAGCCGCAACCGACGCCCGGGACACAACCCTGGCCGCCCGGACCGCCGCCGGGACCTTGGTTCACTCCGCCGGATCCACAGTTGCCGTTGGCGTCACAGCCACCGCCGCCCGGGTCGTCCTTGATGATGACATGCGTCGAGACCGGGCCGGTCGTCGCAGGTCCAGCAGCAAACGTGCCGGCGGCAGCCGCCGGCGCAGCGGTGATCGCCGCGGCGATGGCACCGGCGGCAAACAGTGGTTTCATGGGGCTCAATTTCGCTAACATTCCTGCGGCATACCACACTTACGCGCGGGTAAAACCTCTCAAGAAAGATCGGGCGCGACCGGTCGAGCAAAGGCGTATGACATGACTTCACTGGACCTGACCGGGCGCACCGCAATCATCACCGGCGCCTCGCGGGGGATTGGCCTGGCGATCGCCCAGCAATTGGCCGCCAACGGCGCCAACGTGGTGCTCACCGCCCGCAAACAGGAGGCCGCCGAGGAGGCCGCAAAACAGGTCGGCGACCGTGCCCTGGGCGTCGGTGCGCACGCCGTCGACGAGGACGCCGCGCGGGCGTGCGTGGACCTCACCCTCGAGCGCTTCGGCAGCGTCGACATCCTGATCAACAATGCGGGCACCAACCCGGCGTTCGGCCCGCTCATCGAACAGGACCACGCCCGCTTCACCAAGATCTTCGAGGTCAACCTGTGGGCGCCGTTGATGTGGACCTCACTGGCAGTCAAGGCATGGATGGGGGAGCACGGTGGCGCCGTGGTCAACACCGCCTCCATCGGCGGCATGCACCAATCGGTGGGCATGGGCATGTACAACGCCACCAAGGCGGCCCTGATCCACGTCACCAAGCAACTGGCGCTGGAACTTTCACCGGGCATCCGGGTCAATGGCATCGCCCCCGGGGTGGTGCGCACCAGGCTGGCCGAGGCGCTGTGGAAGGGCCACGAGGATCCGTTGGCGTCAACCATCGCGCTCGGCCGCATCGGTGAGCCCGACGATGTGGCGAGCGCGGTCGCCTTCCTGGTCTCGGATGCGGCGAGTTGGATCACCGGCGAGACGTTGGTCATCGACGGCGGTCTGCTGCTCGGACCCGCGCAGGGCTACCAGATGCGGCCGGGAGGCAACCAATGAGCACGGATCTGGACGCGCGCATACAGGCGCTGTTAGACGAGCACGACCCGGCGACAACCGAACCGCGGGAGTTCCTGGGCGCGCAGTACGACGCCGGCCTGGCCTGGGTGCACCTGCCGCTCGGGTTCGGGGGTCTGGACCTGCCGCGCACCGCGCAGGATCAGGTGAACGCCAGGCTCGCCGCCGCGGGCGCGCCGGTGGGCGGCACGCCGAAGAACTACATCGGCATGGGCATGGCAGCGCCGACCATAGCGGCGTTCGGCACCGATGAGCAGAAGCGAAAGTTCTTGCGCCCGTTGTTCACTGGTGAGCAGATCTACTGCCAGTTGTTCAGCGAGCCGGGCGCCGGATCGGATCTGGCCGCGGCCGCCACGCGCGCGGTCCGCGACCGCGATAATCCTGAGGACTGGATTGTCAACGGGCAGAAGGTATGGACGTCGCAGGCCCAGCACGCCAGCATGGCCATCCTGGTCGCCCGCACGGACCCGTCGGTGCCCAAACACCAAGGCCTGACGTACTTCCTGATCGACATGACTCAGCGCGGTGTCGAGGTCCGGCCGCTGCGCCAGATCACCGGTGAGGCGGAGTTCAACGAGGTGTTTCTCACCGACGCGCGGGTGCCGGATGCCAATCGACTCGGCCCCGAGGGCGGCGGCTGGCGGGTTGCGACTACCACGCTGAACAACGAGCGGGTCGCGATCGGAGCCGGCTCCCGCGCTCCGCGCGAGGGCGGCCACATCGGCAAGGTGACCAAAGCGTGGCGGAACCAGCCGGCGCTGCGCGATCCCGCAATGCACGACGAGCTGATGCGGCTGTGGGTTGACGCGGAGGTGCTCCGGCTCACCGGGGAACGCCTGCGGCAGCAAGCGGCCACCGGCCAGCCCGGACCGGAAGGCGCCGGCATGAAAATAGCCTTCGCCCGCCTGGCACAGGCGATCTCGGGATTCGAGATCGAGCTGAACGGCGAGGCTGGGCTGCGCTACGACGACTGGACCATGCGCAGGCCGGAAGTGGTCGACCTGATCGGACGCGAGGCCGGGTATCGCTACCTGAGGGCGCGCGGCAACTCGATCGAGGGCGGCACCTCGGAGATCCTGCGCAACACCATTTCCGAGCGGGTCCTCGGCCTACCGGGTGAGCACCGCGTCGACAAAGACGTCGCCTGGAAGGACCTGAACCGATGAGCGCTGCGGATCTGCTGTATTCCGACACCGAAGACGCGCTGCGGGAAAGCGTGCGCCGCCTGTTCGCCGATCGCTGCCCGCCAGAGTTGGTGGCTCGCGCCTACGATACGAACGCTCCCGTGCCGCAAGTTTTTTCGGATATCTGGCGCACGCTGTCGGTCGAACTGGGGATGGCGGGGCTGCTGGTGCCCGAGTCGCTCGGCGGCGCCGGCGCCAGCGCCCGCGAGGCCGCCGTCGTCATGGAGGAGATCGGCCGGGCCGTCGCTCCGGTGCCGTATTTGTCCAGCGCGGTGCTCGCCACGGTGGCGCTGTTACGCACCGGCGAGACCGAGACCCTGTCGCAACTGGCGAAGGGCGCGGTTACCGCGGCGCTGGTGGTGCCGCTTTCGAGCGCGCCGGGAGAGCCGGTCGCGGGCGTGAGCAGCGGGGCCGACGGCCTGACCGGAACGGTCAGCAGCGTCGCCGGCGCGGCCGAAGCCGACGTGCTGGTGGTTCCGGTGGCGGGCGCGGACGGACTGGAACTGCACACCGTCTCGGCGACCGCGTCGGGAGTCGAGGTCTCGCCGGTGCTGGCGCTGGACATGACCAGACCCCTTGCGGACGTCCGGTTTTCGGGTGCGGCGTCGACGCGGGCCGGATCCGGGCCGCCAACAACACAGGACGCGCTTGCAGCGGCGCTGCAGACCGGCGCGGCACTGCTCGCGTCCGAGCAACTCGGGGTGGCGCAGTGGTGCTTCGACACCACGCTGGCTTATGCCAAGGAGCGCAAGCAGTTTGCCCGCACCATCGGTTCCTACCAGGCGATCAAACACCGGCTGGCCGACCTGTGGTTCGATGTCGGCGCGGCGACGGCGGCGGCCCGCTACGCCGCTGACACCTGCGCGCGCGGGGACGACGACGCCGCCACCGCGGCGGCCATCGGGCAGGCCTACTGCAGCGGCATCGCCGTGCACGCCGCCGAGGAGTGCGTACAGCTGCACGGCGGCATCGGGATGACGTGGGAGTATCCGGCGCACCTGTACCTCAAGCGGGCCAAGAGTGACCAGCTGGCCCTCGGCACCGCCTACCGGCACCGCGCCCGATTGGCCGAGTTGGTCAACCTGCCGCCAAGCTAGGCACCCGCATGCGCGTGGTGTTGTCGACCTACGACTCTCGTGGGGGCGTGGAGCCGCTGGCGGGACTTGCGCTGCAGTTGCAGGGCCTGGGCGCGCAGGTGCGGGTGTGTGCGCCGCCGGATGAGGAGTTCGCCGAGCGGCTTGCCGGGTTGGGCGTGCCGCTGGTGCCGTTCGGCGAATCGGTGCGCACGATGGTGACCCGCGAGGCGCCGCCCTCGGAGGAGGAACTGCGCGAACACCTGGACGGTTTGATCGCGGCGCAGTTCGACACCGTCGCTGCCGCGGCCGAGGGATGTGACGCGCTGGAGTCGACCAACCTGCTGGCGACGTCCGCGGGCGCGCGGTCGGTGGCCGAGAAGCTGGGCATCCACTACATCTACGCGAGCTACCAACCCTCACACCTGCCGTCGCCGCACCATGCGCCGCCGTCCTATGCGGGCTTTCCATTCGTGGGCCTGATGGACAACCGGCAGCTGTGGGACCAGGACGCCCAGAACTCGAACGCGCATTTCGGGCCGACACTCAACGGCCACCGCGCCTCGATCGGCCTGTCCCCGGTCAACGACGTTCGTACCCACGCCTTCACCGAGTACCCGTGGCTGGCGGCCGACCCCACCCTGGCCCCGTGGCAGGAGCCGGCCGACCTCGACGTGGTCCAGACCGGCGCCTGGCTGCTGCCCGACGAACGTCCGCTGCCGACCGAGTTGCTGGACTTCCTGGACGCCGGTACACCGCCGGTCTATGTCGGGTTCGGCAGCATGTCGTTGCGCGCCGGGCGGGACATCGTCGGGACGGCGATCGAGGCGATCCGGGCCCAAGGCCGGCGCGTGCTGCTCGCGCAGGGCTGGGCCGACCCGGCGCCGCTCGACGATCGGGATGACCGCTTTGTCGTCGGGGAGATCAACCACCAGGAGCTGTTTCGCCGGGTCGCCGCCGTCGTGCACCACGGCGGCGCGGGCACGACGACGACGGCCGCCGCGGCCGGAGCGCCTCAGGTGGTGGTACCGCAGGGCGCGGACCAGGTGTACTGGGCGGGCCGGGTGGTCGGGATGGGTGTTGGCACCGCATACGACGGCCGGTCGTTGAATTCCGAGGCGTTGTCAGCCGCGATCGAGGCGACGCTGGCGCCCGACACCCGCGCCCGGGCGGACACGCTGGCTGGCAAGGTCCGCACCGACGGGGCCAGGGTGGCCGCGACGCTGCTGCTCGACGCGATCGGCTAACGCCGTACTAGCCCAGGGCCCCGGCGAAGGTGTCCGTCATCGCGGCCCAATGCCGTTCGGCAGCGGCGGCGTCGTAGGGCTCGTTGTCGGGCACCGCGAAGCCGTGGGCTGCCTGATACCACTCGATGGTGTGCTGCACACCGGCGGCAGTCAGGGCTTTTTCGAGCTGCTCGGCGTGGTCGGCGGTGAACGAGGCGTCGTTCTCGGCGCCGCCCACGTACACCGTGGCGGTCATCCGGTCGGCCAGCAGGTGCGGGCTGTCCGGGGTGTCGGTCACCAGGCCGCCGCCGTGGAACGATGCCGCGGCCGCGACGCGCTCGGGCAGGTGGCCCGCCAGCAGCACCGAGATCCGCCCGCCCATGCAGTAGCCGCACACACCGAAGCGGTCGCCGCTGACCTCGGGGCGGGAGGCCAGGTAGTCGAACAACGCGGTGGCGTCGCTGGTGATCTTGTCCTGGGTCAGGCTGCCGATCATGGAGAACAGCCGGTTGCGCTCGTTTTGGTCGCCGAACACGGTCACCATGTCGAACGGGGCCCAGTCGCCGTCGCGGTAGTACACGTCCGGCAGCAGTACCGCGTAGCCGTAGCCGGCCAGCTTGGCTGCCATGTCGTAGAAGGTGTCCCGCACGCCGCCGGCGTCGGGGAACATGACCACACCGGGCCACGGGCCTGCGCCCTCGGGGGTGAACAGGTGGATCGGGCAGGCGCCATCGGGAGTAGTGACGCTGTCTTTGATATTCGGCATGGCATTCGTTCTACTCCCCACGTATGTCGCTGGATTCATTGGCGTCGACCCGCCGCGCCTGGCTTCGCCAGGCTTGCGATCGCCGCTGGATTCATTGGCGTCGACCCGCCGCGCCTGGCTTCGCCAGGCTTGCGATCGCCGCTGGATTCATTGGCGTCGACCCGCCGCGCCTGGCTTCGCCAGGCTTGCGATCGCCGCTAAGCTGACCGCGTGCCGATCGTGACCCCCTACGAGGACCTGTTGCGGGCGGTGCTCGCGACCGGCAGTTTCAAATCCGACCGCACCGGCACCGGCACCCGAAGCCTGTTCGGCCAGCAGTTGCGCTACGACCTCTCGGTCGGCTTCCCGCTACTGACCACCAAGAAGGTGCATTTCAAATCCGTGGTCTACGAATTGCTGTGGTTCTTGCGTGGCGACTCCAACGTCGCGTGGCTGCACGAGCACGGAGTCACCATCTGGGACGAATGGGCCAGCAGCACAGGCGATCTCGGGCCGATCTACGGAGTGCAGTGGCGATCCTGGCCGACGCCGTCGGGAGAGCACATCGACCAGATCAGCGCAGCGCTGGACCTGCTGCGCACCGACCCGAATTCGCGGCGCATCATCGTGTCGGCCTGGAACGTCGGCCAAATCCCGCAGATGGCATTGGCGCCGTGTCACGCGTTGTTCCAGTTCTATGTCGCCGACGGACGGCTGAGCTGCCAGCTCTACCAGCGCAGCGCCGATCTGTTTCTGGGTGTGCCGTTCAACATCGCCAGCTATGCGCTGCTCACGCACATGATGGCCGCCCAGACGGGTTTGGACGTCGGCGAGTTCGTCTGGACCGGCGGCGACTGCCACATCTACGACAACCATGTCGAGCAGGTTGCCGAGCAATTGCGGCGTGAACCCCGGCCGTACCCGAAACTGGTTCTGGGAAAACGGGATTCGATCTTTGACTACACCTACGAGGATATCGTCGTCGAGAACTACGATCCGCACCCCGCGATCAAAGCGCCCGTAGCTGTATGAGGGTGGGCCTGGTGTGGGCTCAGTCGACGTCCGGCGTGATCGGCCGCGGCGGCGACATTCCGTGGCGAGTACCGGAGGACCTGGCCCACTTCAAAAAGGTGACCATGGGCCACACCGTGGTCATGGGCCGGCGCACCTGGGATTCGTTGCCGGCCTCGGTGCGGCCGCTGCCCGGTCGCCGAAACATCGTGCTGTCTCGCCAGGTTGACTTCGCCGCCGAGGGAGCCGAGGTGGTGGGGTCACTCGACGAAGCGCTGAGCGAACCCGGGGCGTGGGTGATCGGCGGCGGGCAGATCTACACGCTGGCGCTGCCGTACGCCACCCGATGCGAGGTCACCGAGGTGGACGTCGACCTGGCCCGCGATGACGACGACGCGCTCGCCCCGGTGCTCGACGAGGCGTGGCGGGGCAAGACGGGCGAGTGGCTGACCAGTCGCACAGGTCTGCGCTACCGGTTCCACCGCTACTGTCGAGGGTGAGGCTCTACCAAGCGTTCCCAGGGAGGGGGAATTTTGGCAGTGATAACCGAACCCGCAAAGACGTTCTCTCGCAGGTTCACGGGCTATGACCCATCGGCGGTCGATGCCCACATCGAGATGTTGACCACCAAGCAGCAATTGCTGGTCGACGATGTCGAGAGCCTACGGGCCCGACTCAAGGAATCCGGCGAGGAAGCCGCCGCGCTGCGCAAGGAGGTCGGCGTCCTCACGGACACCTCGCCCGCGCCGCACGCGGTGCAACAGCGGATGGCGAAGATGCTGCGCCGCGCGGTCGACGAGGTTTCCGAGATGCAGGCCGAGGCGCGGGCCGAGGCGGCGGCGATGATCGCGGCGGCCGAGGCCGAGATCGAGGATGAGCAGCGAAAGCACAAAGAACTGCTCGCGGACTTGACCGCGCAACAACAGGCACTGCAGACCGAGTACGAGGAAACCAAAAAGACGCTGGAGGCCGAACTGGCCCGCCTGCGCGCTGATGCGCAGCAGGAACGCGAGCGGCTCCTCGCCGACGCCAAGCAGGGCGTCGAACGGGCGTGCCAGCAGCGAATCAAGATCCTCGAGCAGCTGATGGGCGTATTCCGCGACCTCGAATCGGTTCCGCCCGCCCTGGAGGCGGCGTACCAGGAACTCAAGAATCCGCTGGACGGGACCGAAGTCGTGTCGTTGGACGAGAAAGTCCGCACCGGGTGAGCCCGCGCCGGTATTCTCGGCGCCGTGACCCCTGGGCTATCCGCCGCGCAAGCTCGGCGGATAGCCGTTGCGGCCCAAGGATTTAGCGAGCCGCGACCCAAAGGCAACATCACCCGCGCGCACCTGAAGCGGCTGATCTCGCGAATCCAAGTGCTGCAACTGGATTCGGTGTCGGTGGCGGTGCGCGCGCACTACGCGCCGGTGTTCAGCCGCTTGGGCCCCTACGACCGCGACGTGCTGGACCGCGCGGCCTGGGGCCCCCGCTCTGCGCGGCTGCTGGCCGAGTACTGGGCGCACGAGGCCGCCCTGATGGCCGTCGACGACTGGCCGCTGATGCGCTGGCGGATGGGCCAATACCGGCACGGCCGCTGGGGCACCCACATCGTCAAGGCCAATCCGCAGCTCGCCGAGCACATCGTCGCCGCGGTCGCCGAACTCGGACCCAGCACCGCCGGGCAGATCGAGGCGCATCTGGCCTCGAAATATCCGGCGCCGCGCGGCCCGCGCGGCAGCTGGTGGGGCAGCCGCAGCGACACCAAATGGGTGGCCGAGGCGCTGTTCGCCTCGGGGGTGCTCACCACCGCCACCCGGGTGGGCTTCGCCCGGCACTACGACCTGGTGGAGCGGGTGCTGCCGGCCGACGTGCTGGCCCGCGAGGTCGACGACGACGAGGCCGTCCGCGAGCTCGCGCTGCGTGCGGCCACCGCGCTGGGGGTGGGCACCGAGGCCGACATCCGCGACTACTTCCGGCTGTCCGCGCAGCAGGTCAAGCCGGCCCTCGCTGATCTGGTGGCCGCCGGCGAAGTCGAGCGCGTCGATGTCGACGGGTGGTCCGCGCCGGCCTATCTGCGGGCCGGGCAGACCGTGCCACGACGGGAGCGCGGCACCGCGCTGCTGTGTCCGTTCGACCCGCTGATCTTCTTCCGGCCCCGGGTGGAGCGGCTGTTCGGCTTTCACTACCGCATCGAGATCTACACGCCGGCGCCCAAGCGCCAGTACGGGTATTACGTGTGGCCGCTGCTGCTGGACGGCAGGCTGGTTGCGCGGGTGGACCTCAAGGCCGACCGGGCCGCCGACGCGTTGCGGGTGGTGGGCGCCTTCGGTGAGCCCGATACGCCACGGCCCGTGGTGGCGGCGGCGCTGAACGGCGAACTGGAGTCGATGGCGTCGTGGCTGGGCTTGGGCAAGGTCACGGTGTCCGGCCGCGGTGATCTGACCGGTGAGTTACGCGCGGCCGCCAAGCGGGCGAGCTGAGGATAGCAGATGATCTACCCTATACAGGGTAGACTTCTACCATGAGCTTGAATATCAAGAGCCAACGCACGGTCGCGCTCATACGTGAACTCGCATCGCGCACCAGCATGAACCAGACCGCTGCAGTAGAGGATGCGGTCGCGCGACGGCTCGCTCAGTTAGACGGCGAAGAGACGGCGCGCGCCGAGGCTCGCCGTCTCGCCGCGGAAAAGACGCTGCGGCGGCTCGACAAACTGCTCACCGACGAAGACAAGCGCGCGATACGGCAGGCCGAAGCCGAACTCTACGACGACCACGGTTTGCCTCGGTGATCGTCGACACCTCGGCTATCGTCGCCATCGCGCGCGGTGAAGCGGGCGCGGAGGCGCTTAAAGAGGCGTTGGTGCGCTCACCGAACTCCCGAATGTCCGCGGCGAGTTACGTCGAACTGTGTGCGGTCATGCAACGGCCTGGGCGACCAGAGATCAATCGGATGGTCGATCGTTTGCTGGACGACTACGCAATTCGCATCGAAGCCTTCGACGCCGACCAGGCTCGCGCCGCCGCGCAGGCCTACCGGGACTACGGTCGCGGCAGCGGGCATCCGGCCCGACTCAACCTCGGCGACAGCTTCAGTTACGCCCTAGCCCATGTCACCGGAGAGCCGCTGCTGTTCCGGGGCGACGATTTCACCCACACCGATGTTCGTCCGGCCCTGCCCCAATGACGCCCAACGAGCTCAAAGGCACGCTCTGGAAAGCCGCCAACAAACTGCGCGGAGCGCTGTCGTCCAGCCAGTACAAGGACGTCATCCTCGGGCTGGTGTTCCTCAGATACGTCTCCGACGAGCACTGGAAGTTACTGGCGGACAACGCCAAATCTCCCGACATCAACCGGCTGGCCGATGAGGCGATGCAGGCCTTGATGGCGGCGAACCCCGCTTTGGCCGGTCTGCTACCGCTGCTGTATCACACCGTGGACCAGCGTCGGCTCGGCGAACTGGTCGAGCTGTTGGACAGCGCCCAATTCGGCGCGCCGAGCGCCCGGGATTTGATGGGGGAGGTGTACGAGTATTTCCTCGGCAATTTCGCCCGCGCGGAAGGGCAGCGCGGTGGCGAATTCTTCACGCCGCCAAGCGTTGTGCGATTGATCGTCGAGGTCCTCCAACCTTTGGGCGGACGCCTCTACGACCCGTGCTGCGGGTCGGGCGGGATGTTCGTGCAGACCGAGAAGTTCATCGCAGCGCGTGACGGCGAGCGGCCTGAGATCTACGGCCAGGAGAGCGTCGAGCAGACCTGGCGGATGGCGAAGATGAACTTGGCCGTGCACGGCATCGACAACACGGAACTGGCGCGCGGCGACACCTTCGTCCGAGACCACCACGCCGGCACGCAGATGGACTACGTGCTGGCCAACCCGCCGTTCAACATCAAGGATTGGGCGCGCGACGCGGACGATCCGCGGTGGCGTTTCGGCGTCCCACCCGCCGGCAACGCCAACTTCGCCTGGATCCAGCACATCCTGTCCAAGCTGGCGCCCGGCGGAACGGCGGGCGTGGTGATGGCGAACGGCTCGATGTCGTCGAATACCGTTGGGGAGAAGGAGATTCGGGCGCGGATCGTCGACGCGGATCTGGTGTCGTGTCTCGTCGCGCTGCCGGCACAGCTGTTCCGCAGCACCGGGATTCCGGTGTGCGTGTGGTTCTTCGCGATGGACAAGGGCCAGCGGTCCGGGCAGGTGCTGTTCATCGACGCGCGCGGACTCGGGCACCTGGTGAACCGCGCCGAGCGGGTGCTGACGGACGACGAGGTCGCGCGCATTGGTAGCGCCTGCCACTCCTGGTGTTCCTCGAAAGAGGCTTATTACCAAGATGTTCCGGGGTTTTGCCGGTCGGTTCCGATAGACGAGATCAGGGCCGCCGAGTATGTGCTCACACCCGGACGGTATGTGGGTGCCGCCGCGGGTGCGGACGACGGGGAGGCCGTCGGCGACAAGGTCGCGCGGCTGACCAAGGATCTGCTGGTGGCGCTGGACGAATCCGCGCAGCTGGAGCGCACGGTGCGCGAGCAGTTGGAATGGCTGCGATGAAGCTGGGGGATCATCTCGACTTCAGCAACGGAACCAAACCCCCGGCCCGAGAGCCGAACGGTCGCTTCCCCGTCTACGGTTCCAACGGGGCAATCGGTTTCGTGGCTCGCCACAACGCCAGCGGGCCGCTGATAGTGCTGGGTCGCGTCGGGTCGTACTGCGGCAGCGTGCGCTATTGCGATTCCGAGGTCTGGGTCACGGACAACGCCGTGGTGTGCCGCGCCAAAGATCCTGCGGAGACACGGTATTGGTATTACGTGCTGCAGGGCTGCCGACTCAACGAACACCGCGCCGGCTCTGGCCAGCCGCTGCTCAACCAGCGAATCCTGCGCGAGATCTCGGTCCCGGGCGTCACCAAGGATGACCGCACCCGCATCGCGGCGGTGCTCGGCGCGCTCGACGACAAGGTCGCCGCCAACGCCCGCGTGATCACCGCCGCCGAGCGGCTGATGCTGGCCATCGTCGAGTCGGTGACCGAGCAGGTGCCGTTGTCTAGCCTGGCGAGTCGATCGACGACGTTCGTCGACCCCGGGGAATTCGACGACCAGGTAGCGCATTTCAGCTTTCCGGCGTTCGACGACGGTGCCTGGCCCGCATCGGTCGACGCCCGATCCGTCCAGAGCGGCAAGTTCCTGCTGCCCGCGCCGTGCGTGTTGTTTTCGAAGCTCAACCCGCGAATTCCGCGGGTGTGGAATGTCGTCGCTCTTCCTGCCGCCCAAATGCCTATGGCGAGTGCGGAGTTCGTCGTCCTGACGCCGATCGGTGTCGGCACGTCGGCGCTGTGGTCGGCGCTTCGGCAACCCGGAGTCTCGGAATCGCTGCAACAGCTGGTCGCCGGGACCTCGGGCAGCCGCCAGCGGATCCGGACGGGTGACCTGCTCGCGGCGCGGGTGCGGGATGTGCGCCGGTTGTCGGCCGATGCCGCGCGGACTATCACGACCCTGGGTGGGCTGTGCCACGCGCGACGGGCCGAATCCGCGCGGCTGTCCGCCTTGCGCAACGCGCTGCTGCCGCTGCTGATGTCGGGCGAGGTGCGGGTCACGGGCTAAGGTGAGCGCCGTGGCCGAGATCGCGCCGCTGCGCGTGCAACTGATCGCCAAGACCGAGTTTTTGGCGCCGCCGGACGTGCCCTGGGGCACCGACGCTGACGGGGGTCCCGCACTCGTCGAGTTCGCCGGCCGGGCCTGCTATCAGAGCTGGTCCAAGCCCAATCCCAAGACCGCGACCAACGCCGGCTACATCAAGCACATCATCGACGTCGGGCACTTTTCCGTGCTCGAGCACGCCGGCGTGTCGTTCTACATCACCGGCATCTCCCGGTCCTGCACCCACGAGCTCATCCGGCACCGGCATTTCTCCTACTCGCAGCTGTCGCAACGCTACGTTCCGGAAAAGGACTCGCAGGTCGTCGTGCCGCCCGGCATGGAGGACGACCCCGAGCTGCAGCAGATCCTGACTGACGCGGCCGATGCCAGCCGCGCCACCTACACCGAGCTGCTGGCCAAGCTGGAAGCCAAATTCGCGGATCAGCCGAATGCGATCTTGCGCCGCAAACAGACCCGCCAAGCCGCTCGCGCCGTGCTGCCCAACGCCACCGAGACCCGCATCGTGGTGACCGGGAATTACCGGGCATGGCGGCACTTCATCGCCATGCGTGCCAGCGAGCACGCCGACGTGGAAATCCGCCGGCTGGCCATCGAGTGCCTGCGCCAGCTCGCCGACGTCGCGCCGGCGGTGTTCGCCGACTTCGAGGTGTCCACCCTGGCCGACGGCACGCAGGTCGCGACCAGCCCGTTAGCCACCGAAGCCTGAAACACGCGCGGTCGCAAAACGGTTTGGTACTACCAGGTAACCTGGAGAACCGTGACCACCGTCGGATTCGACGCCCGCGCGCGCCTGGGAACCCTGCTGACCGCGATGGTCACGCCGTTTGCCCCGGATGGCTCACTGGACAACGCCGCCGCGGCGAAGCTGGCCAACCACCTCGTCGATGCGGGGTGTGACGGGCTGGTCGTGTCGGGAACCACCGGCGAGTCGCCGACCACCACCGATGACGAGAAACTCGAGCTGCTGCGGGCGGTGCTGGAGGCGGTGGGCGACCGCGCGCGCGTCATCGCCGGCGCGGGCACCTACGACACCGCGCACAGCGTCCGCCTGGCCAAGGCCTGCGCGGCCGAGGGCGCGCACGGGTTGCTGGTGGTCACGCCGTACTACTCCCGGCCGCCCCAGCGGGGCTTGATCGCACACTTCAGCGCCGTCGCCGACGCCACCGACCTGCCGGTGCTGCTCTACGACATCCCCCCGCGGTCGGTGGTGCCGATCGAGTCCGAGACCATCCGCGCGCTGGCGTCGCACCCCAACATCGTCGGGATCAAGGACGCCAAGGCCGACCTGCACAGCGGTGCCCAGATCATCGCCGAGACGGGACTCGTCTACTACTCGGGCGACGACGCGCTGAACCTGCCCTGGCTGGCCATGGGCGCCACCGGCTTCATCAGCGTGATCTCGCACGTGGCCGCCGGACAGCTCCGAGAATTGTTGTCCGCCTTCGGTTCCGGGGACATCGCCACCGCCCGCAAGATCAACGTCGCGCTCGCGCCGCTGTGCAACGCGATGGGCCGACTGGGCGGGGTCACGATGTCCAAGGCGGGCCTGCGACTGCAGGGTATCGAGGTCGGCGACCCCCGGTTGCCGCAAGTGCCGGCAACCCAAGAGGAACTCGACGCGCTGGCCGCCGACATGCGTGCGGCGTCGGTGCTGAGATGACCGCAAGGTGACTTAGTCCATGAACGAAGACCTCGCCCCGCCCGGCCCGTTGGCCGCCGATGGGCTGCGGGTCACCGCGCTGGGCGGCATCAACGAAATCGGCCGCAACATGACGGTTTTCGAACACCTGGGCCGGCTGCTCATCATCGACTGCGGGGTGATGTTCCCCACCCACGACGAGCCCGGCGTCGACCTGATCCTGCCCGACCTGCGGCACATCGAAGACCGCCTCGACGACATCGAGGCGCTGGTGTTGACCCACGCCCACGAGGACCACATCGGGGCGATCCCGTTTTTGCTGCGGCTGCGGCCCGACATCCCGGTGGTCGGCTCGAAGTTCACCCTGGCGCTGGTGGCCGCCAAATGCCGCGAGTACCGCATCAAACCGGTGTTCGTCGAGGTCAAAGAGGGCCAGAGCAGCAGGCACGGCGTCTTCGAGTGTGAGTACTTCGCCGTCAACCACTCCGTTCCGGACGCGCTGGCCATCGCGGTGTACACGGGTGCCGGGACCGTCCTGCAGACCGGCGACATCAAGCTCGACCAGCTGCCCCTGGGCGGGCGGCCCACCGACCTGCCCGGCATGTCGCGGCTCGGCGACGCCGGCGTCGACCTGCTGCTGTGCGACTCGACCAACGCCGAGCTTCCCGGGGTCGGGCCGTCGGAGAGCGAGGTGGGCCCCACGTTGCACCGGCTGATCCGCGGCGCCGACGGCCGCGTCATCGTGGCGTGCTTCGCCTCCAACGTCGACCGCGTGCAGCAGATCATCGACGCCGCGGTGGCGTTGGGCCGGCGGGTGTCGTTCGTCGGGCGATCGATGGTGCGCAACATGGGCATCGCGCGGGATCTGGGCTTCCTGCGGGTCGACGATTCCGACCTGGTCGACATCGGCGCCGCCGAGATGATGGCGCCCGAACAGGTCGTGCTGATCACCACCGGCACCCAGGGCGAACCGATGGCGGCGCTGTCGCGCATGTCGCGCGGCGAGCACCGCAGCATCACGCTGACGGCGCACGATCTGGTGATCCTGTCGTCGTCGCTGATCCCCGGCAACGAGGAGGCGGTCTACGGCGTCATCGACTCGCTGGCCAAGATCGGCGCCCGTGTCGTCACGAATCAGCAAGTGCGCGTTCATGTTTCGGGCCACGCCTACGCGGGGGAGCTGCTGTTCCTGTACAACGGGGTGCGGCCGCGCAACGTGATGCCGGTGCACGGCACCTGGCGGATGCTGCGCGCCAACGCCAAGCTGGCCGCCGGCACCGGGGTGCCGCCGGAGTCAATTGTGTTGGCCGAGAACGGTGTCAGTGTCGACCTGGTGGCCGGCAAGGTCAAGATCGCCGGCGCGGTGCCGGTCGGCAAGATGTTCGTCGACGGGCTGATCACCGGCGACGTCGGCGACATCACCCTGGGCGAGCGGCTCATCCTGTCATCGGGATTCATCTCGGTGATCGTCGTGGTCGAGCGCGGCACCGGACGTCCGGCGGCCGCGCCGCACCTGCATTCGCGCGGCTTCTCCGAAGACCCCAAGGCGCTCGAGCCCGCCGTGCGCAAGGTCGCCGAGGAGCTCGAGCAGCTGGCGGCCGACAACGTGACCGATCCGGTTCGCATCGCTCAGGGTGTGCGCCGCACCGTCGGCAAATGGGTGGGCGAAACCTACCGCCGGCAACCGATGATCGTGCCGACGGTCATCGAGATCTAAATTTTCTCCGCATAGGCCGACCATTCCAGCGCCGACCCCGGCAGGTCGCGGCCGGCGGGTTTTGCGTAGCGCTGCACGAACTCGTCGGGACCGGCCTGCTCCACCAGGCGCCAGCCGTACTCGGCGATGAACCCGGCAACCTCGTCGGGCTCCAGGCCGAAATGCCAAAGCTGGTGGCGCTCGCGGGTATTGCGATACAGCGTGCGCGTGCCATACCGGTTGGTCCCGTCGATGAAGTCGCGTCGCACATAGGTGAACACCAGCCGGCTGCCGGGTGCCGCCGCGCGCAATCCCTCCAGGGTGCGCCGGACACCGGCTTCGGTGAGGTATTGGGTCACGCCCTCGCAGATGAAAAACGATCGGTAATCGGTGTGATAACCGTGCTCGGCCAACGACGTGAGCAGGTCGTCGCGCTCAAAATCCAACGCCACCAACCGAACCGACAAGGGCGGCCCGCCCAGCACCCGTCGGACCGTCTTGGCCTTCAGGGCGATGTTCACCGGCTGGTCCACCTCGAAGACCGGGATACGGGCCTGGCGGTTCAGCCGGTAGGCGCGGGTATCCAGTCCCGCGCCGAGGATGACCACCGCGTCGATATCGGCAAGCGCCTCATGGAGTTTGTCGTCGATGAAGTGTTTGCGGCAGGCCATGTTGACCCACATCCCGGGACCGGTGTACTCGGATCCGCGGATCATCAGGCGCCGCGCCGGCCCCCACCGGGTCGCGCCGACGAGCAATCGCAGTGCGGCCGGCAAGAACAGCTCCGCGAGATCGTCGTCGACCAAGCGCCGTCCGGGCGGCTCGTGTTGTTCGATGGCCGCCAGGACCATCGGGCCGAAGGCGGTCTGCGCCACCGGGTTTCGCGGCATCGGCTACTTATTCAAGAAGCCGGCGTCTACTGGCAACGTCACTCCGGTGATGTAGCGGGCCTGGTCGGACACCAGCCATGCCACCGCGTTGGCGATGTCCTCGGCCTGCAACACCTCCACCGGCAGGGCGTTGCCCATGGCCCCGGGCGTGCCGGTCTGGGCGGCCATGGTCGCCAGCCAACCCCGAGTGAACTCGTTGTTGATCATCGGCGTTTCGACGCCGGTCGGATGGATCGAATTCACCCGAATGTTCTGCTGGGCAAGCAGATTGGCGTAGACACGCATCAAGCCGACCACGCCGTGCTTGGCGGCGGCGTAGCCGACGGAACCGGCGTCGGGGCTGCCGACGCCGGCCAGCCCCGCGGCCGAACTGATCAGCACGATCGATCCGCCCGTGCCCTGCTTGACCATCGTCGGGATCGCGACCTTGATGGTGTTGTAGGTGCCGGTGAGGTTGACGTCGACCACGTCGCGCCAACCGTCGTCGCCGGACTGCATCGGGGCGATGCCGGCGTTGGCGATCACGATGTCCAGGCGGCCGAACTCGTCGAGGCCGGCCTGCAGTGCCGCCGAAAGCGATTCGCGCTCGCGGACGTCGGCTTGTTTGGCCACGATGCGCGCGCCGGTGTCCTCGACGAGCTTGACCGTGGCCGCCAGATCGTCGGCGGTGGCCAGCGGGTAGGGCACGCTGGCGATCTGGTCACACAGATCGATCGCGATCACGTTCGCGCCGTCGGCCGCCAGCCGAACGGCATGCGCGCGGCCCTGGCCGCGCGCGGCGCCGGTGATGAAGGCGACTTTTCCTTCCAGCGGCCGTTCGCTCACTTGCGAATTTGCCCCTTGTCCGGGTCGCCCGCGACGACCGGCTGCAGCATCTTGATGTCCGGCGCCCCGGCCATGTGCTCGCCGGCCGCGGTGAACATCTTGGCGACCGCGGGTGCCTGGCTGTGGGCCGTGAGCGCCTCTTCATCGGCCCACTGCTCGACGAAGACGAACGTTTCGCCGCTCTGGTGCAGCGAGTACAGCTGGCAGCCGGGCTCGTTGTGCACCTCTTCGACCGCGGTGGTGAAGATGTCGCGGACGGCGTCCACCGATTCGGGTTTCACGGTCAAGGTCGCGACGACGACGATGGGCATGCTCGGGCCTCCTGAAAAGTTGGGCACGTGGGTGGCGGCAGGGGGGTTCGCCTCACCGCTCGTCACCCTACTCACGCGACCGAATGCCCGATCGGTCAGTCTCCCGTTCTTTCCAGCGAGATGTCGAGTTGTTGGGCAGGGCACGAATTCGCGGCATCGAAGCGCAGCGATCCGGTGACCTTCGGCAGTGGACGCGAGACAGGTTGCGGCAGAGCATATTCCTCGTGCTTGAGCGTCTTCGCGGTGCCGCCGTCCGGGCACTTGACCTCGACGCGCTGGTCGAGCAGCCACTTGCCGTTGCTGAACATCAGCGAATTGACCACCGTGGCTCCCTCGGCCAGATAGGACCTGAACGTCACGCACTGGTCGGTATTGCGCACGCACATGCTCTGCATGTCAACGCGCCGCGATCCCGGCCTGCCCGGTCCCTGGGTGCCCTGCAGAACGCTTGTCTCGGTGTAATGCCCCACCAGGCCCTCGGGCCCCGACGGTGAGCGGGCCGCCTGTTTGCCCGGATCCGCGACGGAAACAGCGGCGTCGACGTCGCCCTGGCGGGTGATGGTCACCGGCGTCGACGTCGCGACGGCGCAATCCGGGCTCGGGTTCATCGCCACATAGGACGTTCCGGTCAGGGTGCCGTCGGGCTGGGGCACCAGGATCCACGCGGTGATCGACGGGCCCTTGATGTCGCTGTCGGTGCATGCGTCGTCCCGTTGCAGGGCCGTTTGCCAGTGCCCGTCGACATAGTCCAGCACCAGGTCGACCGCGGGATCCGACTTGCGCTTGGGGTTGTCGTCGGCCAGCTGCGTCGCCGTCGCGAAGCACCCCGCATCGGTGCATTCCGAGCGCAGCGCATAGAGATGGGTTCGCGATTTCGTGGGCTTGGGCTCGCCGCCCGCGAGCTGCTGGTTTCCGTCGAAATCGAACCGGTAGGTGCCGCTGAAACTCGGAGCGGACGGCTTGGGCGGCTTCGACGCCGAGGGATCACGGTCGCCGCACCCAGCGAGCACGGCCAGGCCAACGGCAGCCGCACAGGCGGCCCGGAAGATCTGCATGTGGAGTGTCCCGTCTCGTCCCAAAACTGACCCGAAGCATTACAGCATGAGCGCGGGCAGGTCACATCGCCGTTACCAGTGTGGCGGGTGGTGCAGATGATGTATTTGCGACTAGGCTTGCCGTCATGCCTAGTAAGACCGCGACCCGTTCTGGCGCCCGAACGAGCAGGTCAAAGGCCACTTCGCGGGCCGGCGCGTCCCGGAAGGGGCGACCGGCCGGGCCGGCTAAGTCCGCGAAGCCGGCACGGCCGCGCAAATCCGCGGCCGGGCCGGTCAAACGGCATCACCGGTCGCTGCTGGTCGCCACGGCACTGACGTGCGGCCGCGCGGCGCGGGCGACCTGGCTGATGGCGGCCCGCGGCACCGGGACTGCGGCCCGGTCGATCGGGCGGGCACGCGACATCGAACCCGGGCATCGCCGCGACGGAATCGCGCTGATTCTGCTGGGCTTTGCCGTCGTCGTCGCCGCCAGCTCGTGGTTCGACGCCGCGCGGCCGATCGGGGCCTGGGTGGACGCCGTGCTGCGCACCTTCATCGGTTCGGCCGTCCTGGCCCTGCCGGTGGTCGCCGCCGCGGTGGCGGTGGTGCTGATGCGTACCCAGCCCAATCCCGACTCGCGGCCCCGGCTGATCCTAGGCGGGAGCCTGATCGCGTTGTCGCTGCTCGGCCTGCGCCACCTGTGGTCGGGTTCACCGGAGGACCCTGAGCTGCGGCGACGGGCCGGGGGTTTCATTGGGTTTGCCATCGGCGGACCGCTGTCGGACGGGTTGACGCCCTGGATCGCGGGGCCGCTGCTGTTCATCGGCGCGTTGTTCGGGCTGCTGCTGCTGACCGGGACCACCATCCGCGAGGTGCCCGACGTGGTCCGGTCGATGTTCGGCACCCGGGAGTACGCCGACGAGGACGACTACGGCGCCTACGACGAGGAGCCGGCGGATCAGGAGAATTACGACCAGGCCCTCGACGAGGAGCCGCCGGCCTGGCCGTCGGCCAACATGCTCGACCTGACCCCGGAACCCGACGACACGCCCACGATCCCGGAACCGGCCCTGAAACCTGGTACCGCCAAGCCCCGCCGTCGCACCCCCCGTAAACCGGCGCCACCGATTCGGCCCGGAGACGCCCTGTACACGCTGCCGTCGCTGGACCTGCTGGTCGCTGGGGACCCGCCGAAGAAGCGCAGCGCCGCCAACACCCAGATGGCCGACGCCATCGGGGAGGTACTCACCCAGTTCAAGGTCGACGCCGCCGTCACCGGCTGCACCCGGGGGCCCACGGTCACCCGCTACGAGGTGGAGCTGGGACCCGGCGTCAAGGTCGAGAAGATCACCGCGTTACAGAAGAACATCGCCTACGCGGTTGCCACCGAGAGCGTGCGCATGCTGGCGCCGATCCCCGGCAAGTCCGCCGTCGGCATCGAGGTGCCCAACACCGACCGGGAAATGGTGCGGCTGGCCGACGTGCTCACCGCGCCGGAGACGCAGCGCGACGACCACCCGTTGGTGATCGGGCTGGGCAAGGACATCGAGGGCGACTTCATCTCGGCCAATCTGGCCAAGATGCCGCACCTGCTGGTCGCCGGCTCCACCGGATCCGGCAAGTCCAGCTTCGTCAACTCCATGCTGGTGTCGCTGCTGACCCGGGCCACCCCGGAAGAGGTCAGGATGATCCTGATCGACCCGAAGATGGTGGAACTGACTCCCTACGAAGGCATTCCGCATCTGATCACCCCGATCATCACGCAGCCGAAGAAGGCCGCGGCCGCGCTGGCGTGGCTGGTCGACGAGATGGAACAGCGCTACCAGGACATGCAGGCGTCACGGGTGCGCCACATCGACGACTTCAACAAGAAGGTGCTTTCCGGGGCCATCACGGCGCCGCTGGGCAGCCAGCGCGAGTACCGGCCCTACCCGTACGTCGTCGCGATCGTCGACGAGCTGGCCGACCTGATGATGACCGCGCCGCGCGACGTCGAGGACGCGATCGTGCGGATCACGCAGAAGGCCCGCGCCGCCGGAATCCACCTGGTGCTGGCCACCCAGCGCCCGTCGGTCGACGTGGTCACCGGGCTGATCAAGACCAACGTGCCGTCGCGGCTGGCATTCGCCACGTCGTCGCTGACCGACAGCCGGGTGATCCTGGACCAGGCCGGCGCCGAGAAGCTGATCGGCATGGGCGACGCCCTGTTCCTGCCGATGGGCTCGAATAAGACCGTCCGGCTGCAGGGCGCGTACATCACCGACGACGAGATCCACGCCGTCGTCAACGCCTGTAAGGACCAGGCCGAACCCGAATACACCGACGGCGTCACCACCGCCAAGCCGACCGCCGAGCGCACCGACGTCGACCCCGATATCGGCGACGACATGGACGTGTTCCTGCAGGCCGTGGAGCTGGTGGTGTCCAGCCAGTTCGGTTCGACCTCGATGCTGCAGCGCAAGCTGCGGGTCGGCTTCGCCAAGGCGGGCCGGCTGATGGACCTGATGGAGACCCGCGGCATCGTGGGGCCGTCCGAGGGGTCCAAGGCGCGCGAGGTGCTGGTCAAGCCCGACGAGCTGGCCGGAACGTTGGCGCTTATCCGCGGCGGCGCCAACGCCGACGGCTCCGACGACGAAGCTGAATAGCGCGAGCAGCTGTCAGGGGAGCTGCTCGCGGGATTACAAGACGAGCAGCATCCGGGTGTTGCCCAGGATGTTCGGCTTGACGTAGCTCAGGTCCAGGAATTCGGCCACGCCGATGTCATAGGAGCGGCACATCTCGTCGAACACCTCGGCGGTGACCGGCGTGCCCTCGATCTCGGTGAAGCCGTGCCTGCCGAAGAACTCCGTCTCGAACGTCAACACGAATATCCGCCCGAGTTGCAGCTCGCGCGCGACGTCGAGCAGCCGGGTGACGATCGCATGCCCGATGCCGTGGCCGGTCACCGCGGGATCGACGGCGACGGTACGGATCTCGCCGAGATCCGACCAGAACACGTGCAAGGCGCCGCAACCGACGACCCGACCTTCGTGCTCGGCCACCCAGAATTCCTGAACTGCCTCGTACAGGGTCACCAGGTTCTTTTCCAGCAGGATCTTTCCGGCATAGGTGTCGACGAGGCGTTTTATCTCGGGCACGTCGGATGTTCGCGCGCGGCGGACCACCAGCCGGTTATCGCGTGGACTTTCGGTCACGGGTAACAGTATCGGCATCGGGGACGGGTGGGCTGGTCAACCGCTATTCTGTTGCGGTGTCGGGGCAGCCGCAGACGGGTTCAATACCAAGCCGTGCCCGGATCGCCAACCTCGCCAACGTCCTGACCGGCCTGCGCCTGGTGCTGGTTCCGATTTTCTTGTGCGCCTTGTTCGTTGGGAACGGCCACCAGACCGCCCCCCGCATCGTGGCGTTCGTGATCTTCGCGGTCGCCTGCATCACCGATCGGTTCGACGGCCTGCTGGCCCGCAACTACGGCATGGCGACCGAATTCGGCGCATTCGTCGATCCGATCGCCGACAAGGCGCTGATCGGGTCGGCGCTGATCGGCCTGTCGATGCTGGGCGACGTGCCGTGGTGGGTCACGGCGGTGATCGTGACCCGCGAGGTCGGGGTCACGCTGTTGCGGTTGATCGTGATTCGCCGCGGTGTCATCCCGGCCAGCTGGGGCGGCAAACTCAAGACCCTGGTCCAGGCGGTGGCGATCGGGCTGTTCGTGCTGCCCTGGGCGAATGAGCCGGGGCTGTTCCGGGTGGGCGCATCGGTGCTGATGGGCATCGCGATCGTGCTGACCGTGGTCACCGGTGTCGACTATGTGATCGGGGCGATCCGGGAAGTTCGCAACACGAGCGAGTGATCGCGGGAACCAACCCGGGCGCTGCCCGCGTTCAGCTATTAATGACCGCTGGACGAAGGAGACACGATGGCGTCATTGGTGCGCGAAGTCGTTGGTGACGTGCTGCGGCTGGTGCGGACTTCGCAGGGCCGGACGCTGCGCGAAGTGTCCGATTCGGCGCGGGTGAGCCTCGGGTATCTGTCCGAGGTGGAACGCGGTCGTAAGGAGCCGTCGAGTGAGCTGCTCAACGCGATCTGCGTCGCGCTGAAGGTTCCGCTGTCCGAGGTGCTCATCGGCGCCGGCGAGCGGATGGCGCGCGAGGAGAGTGCTGCGTCCGCCGCTCCCAGCGTGCCCGGCGCTGCAGCTACCAGCATCGATGCCAGCATAAAGGTCGTCATTCCGCCGGTGGTGTCGCTGGCTGTGGCCTGAAGTCACGCCGACCCGATAAATTGAGCGGCAGGGATCCTGCCCAATACGAGAAGCGAAGGCGGAGCTAACTCATGGCCAATCCGTTCGTCAAGGCGTGGAAGTACCTGATGGCGCTGTTCAACTCCAAGATCGACGAGCGCGCGGACCCGAAGGTGCAGATCCAGCAGGCCATCGAGGAGGCGCAGACCACCCATCGGGCGCTGAGCCAGCAGGCGGCGCAGGTGATCGGCAACCAGCGTCAGCTCGAGATGCGGCTCAACCGGCAGCTGGCCGACATCGAGAAGCTGCAGGTCAACGTACGCCAGGCGCTGACGCTGGCCGACCAGGCCACCGGCGCCGGCGACGCCGCCAAGGCGACCGAATACAACAACGCCGCCGAGGCATTCGCGGCCCAACTGGTGACCGCCGAGCAGAGCGTCGAAGACCTGAAGGCGCTGCACGACCAGGCGCTGTCGGCGGCGGCCCAGGCCAAAAAGGCCGTCGAACGCAACGCCATGGTGTTGGAGCAGAAGATCGCCGAGCGCACCAAGCTGCTCAGCCAGCTCGAGCAGGCGAAGATGCAGGAGCAGGTCAGCGCGTCGCTGCGGTCGATGAGTGAGCTCTCCGCGCCGGGCAACACCCCGAGCCTGGACGAGGTGCGCGAGAAGATCGAGCGCCGGTATGCCAACGCGCTGGGTTCGGCCGAACTGGCGCAGAGCTCGGTGCAGGGCCGCATGCTCGAGGTCGAGCAGGCCGGCGTGGAGATGGCCGGGCACTCCCGGCTCGAGCAGATCCGCGCCTCCATGCGCGGCGAAGCGCTGCCGACGGGCGGAACGCCCGCTACGCCCGGAGTGACCCCGGCCGCCCCGGCGACGGGCACCACCGGTGGGCAGGTCGCCGAGAAGCCGTTCGGGCAGTAGCGGGACGATCCGACATGGCGGTGGGGGCTAGCCAAGGCAGGCCGTGGGGCCCGCTGCTGCAGCGCGGCTTGGACACCGCCGCCGACCTTTCCGGGCTGGTGGCGGCAAAGATCAGCGCCGCGGCCGATCCGCGGGCACGGCTGTTGCGCCGCCGCCGCCGCGCACTGCGGTGGGGCCTGATATTCGCCGTCGGGTGCGTGTTCTGGGCGGTGGTCACCGTAGTGCTGGCGGCCTGGGGCTGGTTCGCGCTGCTGCTGCAGATCACCGGTTTCATTGCGGCCGCGGAGGCGATCCCCGCGACGTTGTTACTGCTGCGCTACCGCTGGTTGCGCTCGGAGCCGCTGCCGGCGCCGCGGCCGGCCTCGGGACTTGCCAGGGTGCGGCGCCTGCCCCCGCCCGGTTCGGCCGCGCGACCCGCGATGTCGGCACTGGCCGCCTCCGAGCGCGGGTTCTTCTCGTTGGTCGGCGTGATGGAACGCGGCGCCATGCTGCCACCCGACGAAATCCGCGACGTGAGCGCGGCCGCCAATCGGACGTCGGCTGCGATGGCATCAACCGCCGCGCAGGTGGTGTCGATGGAGCGGGCGGCGTACCACTCGGAAGCATCGCGATCATACCTGGCGCCCACGATCGATGCGTTCACCGCGCAGTTGAGCGCCGGTGCGCGTCAGTACGACGAAATGGTCACCGCCGCAGCGCAATTGGTGTCGTCAGCGAACGGCGAAACCGGGTTGGCGGGGTCGCAGCAGCGTTACCGCGCCGAGCTGGTCGAGGCCACCGACCGGCTACTGGGCTGGGCGCAGGCGTTCGACGAACTGGGCGGATTGCCCCGACGCTAGCGGCTTTAGAACGACGCCCGCAGCGACGGCACCGCCAGTGCCACGATCCCACGCAGGGTCGCCTTGACCATGTCGAACATGTCGAAGTAGTCCCGCCACAACGTGATTCGGCCGTCGTGCACCTCGAACACGCCGCAGACCCAGAACTGCAGCCGCAGCGGTCCGACGATCAGCGCATCGGTGCGTTCGGTGAGCACCGCCGCGCCGTCGGCCGCGATGCGGTGGATCTTCACCTCGAAGCCGCCGCGGCCCTCCATTCGGCGAAACAGATTCATCGCCTTGCGGCGGCCGTGGATCGTCGGCAGCCCGACGTTCTGGTAGACGAGGTTGTCATCCAGTGCCGCGTCGGCAGCGTCGAGGTCTTCGTCCTGCAAGGCGTGCAGGAAACCCTCGACAATCCGGATGTTCTCAGCGGTTTCGGGAGAAGTCTGGGTTAGCTCGGTCATGGTCGCCAGCGTACGGCGCGACGGCTGTGGCATGGTAGGGCCGATGCGCGTCGCCGTGGTTGCCGGGCCGGATCCCGGGCATTCGTTTCCCGCGATTGCGCTGTGCCAACGTTTTCGCCAAGCGGGCGATGAGCCCACCCTGTTCACCGGGGTGGAATGGATCGACACCGCGCGTGCCGCCGGAGTCGACACCGTCGAGTTGGACGGGCTCGCGGCGCTGGACGACGACGTCGACGCGGGTGCCAGGATTCACCGTCGCGCGGCGCGGATGGCGGTGCTCAACGTGCCCGCGCTGAGGGACCTGGCGCCCGATCTGGTGGTCGCCGACGTCATCACGGCTTGCGGTGGCATGGCCGCCGAGTTGCTTGGAATTCCGTGGATCGAGCTCAGCCCGCATCCGCTGTATCTGCCGTCGAAGGGGCTGCCGCCGATCGGCAGCGGCCTGGCGCCGGGTACCGGTGTAAAGGGTCGGTTGCGCGACACCGTGATGCGGGCGTTGACGGGACGGTCGGTGCGTGTCGGCACCCGCCAGCGCGCGGCCGCCCGACTCGAGATCGGGCTGCCCGCCGTCGATCCCGGCCCGCTGCGGCGACTCATCGCCACGCTGCCGGCCCTGGAGGTGCCGCGCCCGGATTGGCCGGACGAGGCCGTCGTGGTGGGCCCGTTGCACTTCGAGCCGACTGACCGGGTGCTGGCGATTCCCTCGGGTTCGGGCCCGGTGGTGGTGGTCGCACCGTCGACCGCGCTGACCGGGACGACGGGATTGGCGGAGGTGGCGCTGGGCTGCCTGACACCGGGGGACACGCTGCCGTCGGGATCGCGGCTGGTGGTCTCGCGCCTGAGCGGAGCGGACTTGTCGGTGCCGCCGTGGGCCGTGGTCGGGCTGGGACGCCAGGCCGAGCTGTTGACGCACGCCGATGTGGTGATCTGCGGCGGCGGTCACGGGATGGTGGCCAAGACGCTGCTGGCCGGGGTGCCGCTGGTGGTGGTTCCCGGTGGCGGGGATCAGTGGGAGATGGCCAATCGGGTTCTGCGGCAGGGCAGTGCGCGACTGATTCGGCCGTTGACCGCCGAGGCGCTGGTGGACGCGGTCGGCGACGTGCTGTCGTCGCCGCGATACCGATTAGCCGCGCAATCGGCGGCCGCCAGCATCGCCGAGGTCGCCGACCCGGTAATCGTGTGCCACGAAGCCTTGGCTTTGGCTGGCTAACTTTCTGGGTATCTTGGCTGGCGTGCGGCTGACGGAGTTCAACGACCGGGTGATCCTGCGGTTCGGCACGGCCTACGGCGCATCGGTGCTGGCCGACCACGTGCTGACCGGTTTCAATGGCCGCACCGCCGCACAGGCGATCGAGGACGGCGTCGATCCCCGCGACGTCTGGCGGGCGTTGTGCGTCGACTTCGACGTGCCTCGTGATCAGTGGTGATTTCTATAGGGGGCAGTCGCCGCACTTGCCCCCGTCGGGGATGCGGTAGAAGAGGCAGCAGCTGCGACGCCGGAAGTTCAGCTCGCCGTTGATCACGCCGGACCCGGCCAGCCGGCCGGTGTCCAGCAGCGCGTGCGTGACGCCGACGATCGGCGCGCGCAGGTCGGGTCGCGCCGAACGCAGCGCCCATGACGCCCCGACGAGCGCGGATGCGATGTTGCCGGACAGCAGACCGGAGGCCAGCTTGACCCGCAGGCCCGCCTCGAGCGGTTCCATGTGCTGCTGCACGACGACGCGGTAAAGCAGCTCCGGGGAAGACGCCACACGCTCACCGACGGGTTCGGGCAGGCGCAGCTCCGTCCCGGCGTCGGCGCGCTGCAACGTGGTCAGGTCGGGTAGGACGCCGTGGCCCACTAGGCAGGCCAGCACGGGTGACCACAGCCGGGCAGCGTGGCCGAGGTGCACCAGGGAGGCGGCGATCCGCGGGGTGGTGCGGTAGCGCGTGGCGGTTGCATCGATCAAATCCGCGAAGCCGTCGGCGTAGCACTGGCTGATCGGATGCCATCCGTTTGCGGCGCCGCCTACGGTCAATGCGAAGAAACCTCCGTAGGAGGCGACGTCGGCCAGCTGCCCGGAGATGTTCACCCGCCACACGGTACGGCGTGTCGAACTCACATCGAACACATGTTCGGCTACTGTGGTGAATGGACTTGTCGGTGGCCTTCCCTAGTGTCACGGCCAACCGACCGATAACGGTCAATCGAACACCGACTACAGGAGAAGCACATGGCGCAAGTCCCCGATCGTGAGAAGGCTCTCGAGCTGGCGATGGCCCAGATCGAGAAGAACTACGGCAAAGGTTCGGTGATGCGCCTCGGTGACGAGGTGCGTCAGCCGATCTCGGTCATTCCGACCGGATCCATCGCCCTGGACGTGGCCCTGGGCATCGGCGGCCTGCCCCGAGGCCGGGTCGTGGAGATCTACGGTCCGGAGTCCTCGGGTAAGACCACCGTCGCACTGCACGCGGTGGCCAATGCCCAGGCCGCCGGCGGCGTCGCGGCGTTCATCGACGCCGAGCACGCGCTGGACCCGGAATACGCCAAGAAGCTCGGCGTCGACACCGACTCCCTGCTGGTCAGCCAGCCGGACACCGGAGAGCAGGCCCTCGAGATCGCCGACATGCTGGTCCGCTCCGGCGCACTGGACATCGTGGTCATCGACTCGGTGGCGGCGCTGGTGCCGCGCGCGGAGCTTGAAGGCGAGATGGGCGATAGCCATGTCGGGCTGCAGGCCCGGCTGATGAGCCAGGCGCTGCGGAAAATGACTGGCACGCTGAACAATTCGGGCACCACGGCGATCTTCATCAACCAGCTCCGCGAGAAGATCGGGGTGATGTTCGGCAGCCCCGAGACCACCACGGGCGGAAAGGCGTTGAAGTTCTACGCGTCGGTGCGCCTGGATGTGCGGCGGATCGAGACACTCAAGGACGGCACCGACGCGGTCGGCAACCGCACCCGGGTCAAGGTCGTCAAGAACAAGGTGTCGCCGCCGTTCAAGCAGGCCGAGTTCGACATCCTCTACGGCAAGGGCATCAGCAAGGAAGGCTCGCTGATCGACATGGGTGTCGATCAGGGCTTCATCCGTAAGTCCGGCGCCTGGTTCACCTACGAGGGTGAGCAGCTCGGTCAGGGCAAGGAGAATGCCCGCAACTTCCTGCTGGAGAACGCCGACATCGCCAACGAGATCGAGAAGAAGATCAAGGAAAAGCTCGGCATAGGCGCGGTCGTGACGGATGACGCCTCAAATGACGACGCCCTGCCCGCCCCCGTCGACTTCTGAGCCGTCTCGCGAGGAGCTGGCGCGGGCATTGTGCCTGCGCCTGCTCACCGCGAGGGCGCGGACGCGGGCTGAGCTATCGGGCCAGCTGGCAAAACGCGGCTATCCCGACGACATCCGTGAGCGGGTATTGGATCGGCTGGCGGCCGCCGGCCTGGTGGACGATGCCGACTTCGCTCAGGAATGGGTGCGATCACGGCATGCGAACGCGGGAAAGAGCAGACGTGCGTTGGCTGCCGAGCTGCATGCCAAGGGCGTCGACAACGACATCATCACTACGGCGCTGGGTGGCCTGGATAGCGCTGCCGAGCGGGAAAAAGCCGAGCAACTGGTCCGGGCAAAGCTGCGGCGAGAGGCGCTGGGCGGGGACAGCCAGGACGAAGCGCGGGTGAGCCGCCGACTGGCGGGGATGCTGGCGCGCCGCGGGTACAGCCAGACCCTGGCCGGTGAGGTGGTCGTCGCGGAGCTGGCCGCCGAACGGGAGCGTCGCCGGGTCTAGCTGCGGATTCATCCGGGGAGTGCCGGTCGCCGTACCATGGCTCCGTGACCTCGGCGGCAGCTCCCGTACGCACCTACCAGGTGCGCACCTATGGCTGCCAGATGAACGTCCACGACTCCGAGCGGCTGGCGGGCCTGCTGGAGGCGACCGGCTACCAGCGGGCGGCCGAGGGTGCCGACGCGGACGTGGTGGTTTTCAACACCTGCGCCGTCCGGGAGAACGCCGACAACAAGCTGTACGGCAACCTCAGCCACCTGGCCCCGCGCAAACGCGGCAACCCCGACATGCAGATCGCGGTCGGTGGTTGTCTGGCCCAAAAGGATCGGGACGCGCTGCTGCACAAGGCGCCGTGGGTCGACGTCGTTTTCGGCACGCACAACATCGGGTCGCTGCCCACCCTCCTCGAGCGGGCCCGGCACAACAACGCCGCGCAGGTGGAAATCGCCGAGGCGCTGCAGCAGTTCCCGTCGTCGCTGCCCAGCGCCCGCGAATCCGCCTATGCCGCTTGGGTTTCCATCTCCGTCGGGTGCAACAACAGCTGCACGTTTTGCATCGTGCCGTCGCTGCGGGGCAAGGAAGCCGACCGCAGCCCCGCCGACATCCTGACCGAGGTGCGCTCCCTGGTCGACGACGGCGTGCTCGAAGTCACCCTGCTGGGGCAGAACGTCAACGCCTACGGGGTCTCCTTCGCCGACCCGGCCCAACCCCGCAATCGCGGCGCCTTCGCCGAGTTGCTGCGCGCCTGCGGCCGGATCGACGGGCTGGAACGCGTGCGGTTCACCTCCCCGCACCCGGCCGAGTTCACCGACGACGTCATCGACGCGATGGCCGAGACGCCCAACGTCTGTCCCGCCCTGCACATGCCGCTGCAGTCGGGATCCGACCGGATCCTGCGCGCGATGCGGCGGTCCTACCGTGCCGAGCGCTATCTGGGGATCATCGACCGGGTTCGGGCCGCGATGCCACACGCCGCCATCACCACGGATGTGATCGTCGGGTTCCCCGGCGAGACCGAAGAAGACTTCGCGGCCACGCTCGACGTGGTGCGGCAAGCGCGATTCGCGGCCGCGTTCACCTTCCAGTACTCCAAGCGGCCGGGCACCCCTGCGGCCGAGCTGCCCGGCCAGCTGCCGAAAGCCGTTGTGCAGGAACGCTATGAACGGCTGGTCGCATTGCAGGAGCAGATCTGCATGGACGGCAATCGGGCGCTGATCGGCCAGACCGTCGAACTGCTGGCCGCCGCCGGGGAAGGGCGCAAAGACGCCGCAACGGCGCGCATGACCGGGCGGGCACGCGACGGCCGCCTGGTGCACTTCATGGCGGACGACAAGGTTCGGCCCGGCGACATCGTCACCACCGTGATCACCGACGCGGCGCCGCACCACCTCATCGCCGACGCCGGCGTCCTGACCCACCGCCGCACCCGCGCCGGCGACGTGCACGGGGAGCGCTCGCGCGGTGTCGGTCTGGGCATGCCGGGCATCGGAGCGCCCGCGGCTCAACCCTTGGCGTGTGCGCTATGAGTGGCGCTGACTTCGACGCCTTCCGGACCGAGATCGAGGCCGCCGAACGGCGGGTCGCACGCGAGATCGAGCCCGGCTGGCGGGCTGTCGTCGTCGCCGTCCTGGTATTCGTCCTGCTCGGATCGTTCATCCTGCCGCACACCGGCTCTGTGCGCGGATGGGACGTGCTGTTCGGCAGCCACGGCGCCGGCGCGGCGGTGGCGCTGCCCTCGCGGGTGTTCGCCTGGCTTGCGTTGGTGTTCGGCGTCGGCTTCTCCATGCTGGCGCTGACGACGCGCCGCTGGACGCTGTCCTGGGTCGCGTTGGCGGGTTCGGCGATAGCCTGCGCGGCCGGGCTGTTGGCTATCTGGTCGCGTCAGACCGCGCCCGCCGGGCATCCCGGCCCGGGTATCGGGCTCGTCGTCGCGTGGATCACCGTGATGCTGTTGACATTTCACTGGGCCCGGGTGGTGTGGTCACGCACCATCGTGCAGCTGGCGGCCGAGGAGCAACGCCGCCGCGTCGTGGCGCAGCAACAGTCGCGGACGCTGCTCGACAGTCTGCCAACCGACGAGAAACCCCCGGAGGAACAGGAGCGCTAGGACCGACGAGTCAGCGCTCGCTCGGCGGCGTCGGCCCATTGCCGCCACTGCTCGGCATTGGCCTTCGCCTCGTCGGCTTCTTTGGTCCGGCCTGCCGCAGCGGCCTTTTGGGCCTGTCGTTCGAACTGCTCGGCCCGGGTCCGGAACTGCTCGGCGCGGGCCTGTGCCTGCGGGTCCGACCAATCCGACTCGCCGGCGTCTCGCATCTTCTTCTCGACCGCGCGCAGCCGCCGCTCCAGGTCGGCGGAGCGTTCCCGGGGCACCCGCCCGATCGCGTCCCATTTGTCGGCGATCGACCGAAGTGCGGCGCGCGCCGCGTCGTTGTTGCTGGTGTCGAGCTTTTCCGCCTCGGCCAACAACGCCTCTTTGGCGGTGGCGTTGGCGACCAGCTCGGCGTCCTTTTCCGCGGTCGCGGCGTTACGCGCCGTGAAGAAGGTGTCCTGGGCGGCCTTGAAGCGTCGCCACAGCGCGTCGTCGACCTCCTTGGTCGTCCGTCCCGCCGCCTTCCAGTCGGTGAGCAGCTTGCGGAACTCGGCGCTGGTACCGGCCCAGTCTGTCGAGTCGGACAGCTCTTCGGCCTGCTCGCAGAGGCGTTCCTTGGACTGCTTAACCCCGGAACGCTCCCGGTCCAGCTCGGCGAAGTGAGACCCGCGTCGCCGGTTGAACGATTCCCTGGCCGCCGAATACCGCTTCCACAGCGCGTCGTCGATCTTGCGGTCCAGACCGGTGATCGTCTTCCATTCGTCGAGGATGGCGCGCAGCCGGTCCCCGGCGATCTTCCATTGGGTCGAGTTGGCGGCCAGATCCTCGGCCTCGGCGGCCAGCGCCTCCTTGCGGGTGGTCTGAGCGGCCCGATGTTCGTCGCGCCGGGAGCGAACCGCGGTGACGATGACCTCGATCCGCGCGACCAGGTTCGTCAGCCGCTCTCCGAGTGCGTCGACGTCACCCAGCACGCAGGCCGTCGGCAACGTCTCGGCCAGCGCGATCGCATTGGCTTTGATCTTGCGGGCATCGCCGGTTCCCGACGTCAACCGCTCTTCCATCAGCGTGATCTCGGTGCTCAGATCCTCGAAGCGGCGGCCGTAGTAGGCGAACGCGGCTTCGGGGTCGCCTGCCTGCCAGGAGCCGATGTTGCGCTCGCCGGCCGCGGTGACCAGCCATACGGTGCCGTCATCGTCGACGCGCCCGAACTGGTGCGGATCGCTGGATGTGTGTGCTGCCATCAGATAGGCAGGTCCTCGCGGCGCCGGCCGGGCACCGGGACGCGGTCCAGGCCGTGGCGCCGGCTTGGGGGAGTCGGTGGTGCTGGTGGTCGGTTCGGGGGTCATGCGGTTGTCACCTGCCCTTTATCTGTTTCGCGCGGTCGCCATACCGCGCACTCTGCCGCGCGAAGCGGCACCTTGTGCGGTCCTCAGAAGCTTCGATGCGGGCCCGCCGCATCGGTTCCAACTGTATTGAATCAGCTTCGCGCGCCTCGCGCGGCACCTTGGTTCGCCGCCGCTGATCTCGCGGCGTGTACGGGCCGGTCACAACTCGGCGTCGGGCCGCAGAACCGGCGGCCATTCGCCGGTAGCGTGACCGAGAACCTCATTCGGGGCCTCCGTGGGGAAGGGTTCATCATCGCGAAAGTGGATATCGCGGCGCTGCTCGCGCTGGTCGCCGCGCTGATGTCGGGCATCGGTGACGTGGTCCGCCAGCGCTCCGCGCAGGAGATCACCGACGAGCAGGTCGGCCACGTCGAGCTGCTGCGGATGTCGTTGCGCGACATGAAGTGGTCCCGGCGGCCTAGCGGATGTCCGCTCTCCGGTGGCAGCGGGCGCGCCCAGCCGCGCATAGCCACCCTTCCGTCTTTACCCGGTCAGCGCATAGGTTTTACATAGGCTCGCGGGGTCGAGACCCCCGCGTGGTGGCACTAGAGTTGCTTGTTGAACTGCTCTCGAACCGCGGGTGTACGCAAGGCTTCTCGCGGGAACGCTGTCCCGAATGTTGGTGAGGGGGTATCGATGTCGAAGGTCGACATTGCGGCCCTGATTGCCCTGTGCGCTGCGGTGTTCTCCGCGATCGGCGACGTGATCCGGCAGCGTTCCGCGCAAGAGATCACCGACGAAGAGGTGGGCCACCTCGAGCTATTCCTGATGTCGCTGCGTGATACCCGGTGGTGGTTGGGTGGCCTGGCGGCGATCACGAACTACAGCTTGCAGGCCGCCGCCCTGGCCTGGGGCTCCGTGGTGATGGTGACCGCGTTGCAGGTGACCGCCCTGCTGTTCGCCCTGCCGATCTATGCCCGGCTGACCCGCAAGCCGGTGACCCGCTGGGAATGGGTGTGGGCGGTGGTACTGGCCGCTTCGCTGGCGGTGGTCATCATCGTCGGGAACCCGACGGCTGGCCTGGAGCGGGGGTCGCTGGAGCATTGGGCCATCGTGGCCGCCGTGATGGGCCCCATCTTGGTGTTGTGCGTGGTGGGGGCGCGGATCTGGCGCGGTCGTCCGGCGGCCGCGGTGCTGCTGGCCGTGGTGGCGGGTTCGTCGTTGGCGCTGTTCGCGGCGCTGACCAAGGGCGTCGTCGAGATAGCCGAAGGAGGCGTCGGGGCCGTCGTCGAATCGTGGGAGTTCGTCCCCTGGCTCCTGGCGGCATTGGCCGGGATGATCTTCCAGCAGGCGGCCTTCCGCGCCGGTGCGCTCACCGCCTCGTTGCCGACCATGACCGTGTGCAAGCCCGTGGTCGCGGGTGCGCTCGGGGTGATCCTGCTCAGCGAGACGTTCGACGCCCAAGGAGCAGAGGTGTTTGTGCTGATCGGGGCCGTGGCGATGGTGATCCTGGCGACCGTCGCCCTGGCGCGCGGCGAGGCGGCCTCGATGGCGGCCGAGCCCGGGTCGGACCGCAAATCGACGGTGCAGCGACGGCGCGGAAAGCCCTGCCATCACACCGGGAACGGTCGGACAGGCCTAGTTCCGGCAATGCGCTGAGCGCCGCGTTAGTTTGGTGGCGTGTTGAGCGCCATTGCGATCGTTCCGTCGGCGCCGGTCCTCGTCCCCGAACTGGGAAGAGCGCCCGAGCTGGCCGAGCTGCGGGCGGCCGTGCTGGCGGCGGCGGCCTTGCTGCCGCCGCGCTGGATCGGCATCGGGATCGGCTTCGGAACTGACGACGCCGACGACGTCGTGGACGCCAGCTGCACGGGTACCTTCGCGGGTTTCGGGGCCGACGTGCGGGTCGGCCTCGCACCGGGTGCAGGCGAGCCCGCCGCATTGCCGCTGTGCGCGCTGATCGCCGGCTGGGTGCGCGGTCAGGTCCGACCCGAGGCCGCTGTGCAGGTCCGCGTGTACCGCGGCGACCACGACGCCGACACCGCCGTTGCCCGCGGCCGCCAGCTGCGCGCCGAGATCGACCGGGAAAACGATCCGATCGGTGTGCTGGTCGTCGCCGACGGCGCCAACACCCTGACCGAACGGGCCCCCGGCGGCTACGACCCCGGGGCCGCCGAGGTGCAACTGGCCCTCGACGACGCGCTGGCCGGCGGTGACGTGCCCGCCCTGACCCGGCTGGGCGACCAGATCCTGGGGCGAGTGGCCTTTCAGGTGCTGGCCGGCCTGACGGAGCCGGGACCGCGAACGGCCAAGGAGCTGTACCGGGGAGCGCCCTACGGTGTGGGGTACTTCGCCGGCGTCTGGCAGACATGAGACCACTCGCGATCATCGGCCCGACGGGCACCGGTAAGTCGCAGCTGGCGCTCGACTTCGCAGAACGGGTGGGTCACGCGGAAATCGTCAACGCCGACGCGATGCAGCAGTACCGCGGGATGGACATCGGCACCGCGAAGCTGCCCGTCGCGGCGCGCCGCGGCATCCCGCACCATCAACTCGACGTGCTGCACGTCACCGAAACCGCGACGGTTGCCCGCTACCAGCACGCCGCCACCGCCGACGTCGAGGCGATCGCGGCCCGCGGAGCGGTGCCGGTGGTGGTCGGCGGTTCGATGCTCTACATCCAGTCGCTGCTGGACGACTGGTCGTTTCCCGCCACCGATCCGGTCGTCCGCGCGCGATGGGAGCAGCGGCTCGCCGAGGTCGGAGCGGCTGACCTGCACGCCGAGCTGGCCCGCCGCGACCCGGCCGCCGCGGCGGCGATCCTGCCGACCGACGGCCGGCGCACGGTGCGCGCCCTCGAGGTGGTTGAGCTCACCGGTCGGCCGTTCGCCGCGTCGGCCCCGAGCATCGGCGCACCACGATGGGACGCTGTCATTGTCGGATTAGATTGCGACACAACAATTCTCGACGAGCAACTAGCCCGGCGCACCGACGCGATGTTCGAGGGGGGCCTGGTCGCGGAGGTGCGTGCGCTGCTGGGCGACGGCCTGCGGGACGGGGTTACCGCGTCACGCGCGCTGGGCTACGCCCAGGTGATCGCGGCCCTCGATGCCGGGGGCGGGGCCGACGAAATGCGCGTCGCGCGCGAGCAGACGTTTGTGGGCACCCGCCGCTACGTGCGACGGCAGCGCTCGTGGTTCCGCCGCGACCATCGCGTGCACTGGCTTGATGCGCGCCAGCCAGACAATGTCGACGCGGCATTACATGTGTGGCGACACGTATCCTGAACAGGTGAAATTCGTCAAGGGCCACGGCACCGAGAACGACTTCGTGTTGCTGCCCGACGTCGGAGCCGAGCTGGCGCTCAGCCCCGCCCGGGTCGGAGCGTTGTGCGATCGGCGTCGCGGCCTGGGTGCCGATGGCGTGTTGCGGGTGACCACCACGGCCGCCGCCGCGGCGGCCGGCGTGCTGGATCGCCTGCCCGACGGGGTCGGCGCGGACGACTGGTACATGGACTACCGCAACGCCGACGGGTCGATGGCGCAGATGTGCGGCAACGGCGTGCGGGTGTTCGCCCACTACTTGCGCGCCAGCGGCCTGGAGGCCCGCGACGAGTTCGTCGTCGGCTCGCTGGCCGGCCCGCGACTGGTCACCCTGCACCACGCCGATGCCACTCACGCGGACGTCACCGTCGACATGGGCAAGGCCAACCGGCTGGGGGTCGGGGAGGCCGTGATCGGCGGGCGGCGATTCGCCGGCGTGGCGATCGACGTCGGCAACCCGCACCTGGCCTGCCTGGACCCGGCACTGACCGCCGAGGAACTCGCCTCGTTGGACGTCGCGGCGGCCGTCGACTTCGACCACGCGCAATTCCCGGACGGGGTCAACGTGGAGGTGCTCACCGCCCCGGCCGACGGCGTGATCCGGATGCGGGTGCACGAGCGCGGGGTCGGGGAAACCCGGTCCTGCGGAACCGGGACGGTCGCCGCCGCCGTCGCCGCGCTGGCCGCCGACGGTGCCGACACGGGCAGCCTCACGGTCCGCGTCCCCGGTGGTGATGTGGTGGTCACCGTCAGCGCCGCGACCAGCTACCTGCGCGGCCCGTCGGTGCTGGTGGCCCACGGCGAGATCGCGGATGTGTGGTGGAATGCGCAGTAATTCGGATGCGCCGCGATGCGCGGCGTGCCACCATCGAAATTGCCTATGACATATCCCGATTCGCCCGACACGGGCTTTCCAGATTTTCCCGAATCCGCGCCCAGCGCAGGTGAACTCGCCCTCGAGGACCGGTCCGCGCTGCGTCGCGTCGCCGGGCTGTCCACCGAACTCGCCGACGTCTCCGAGGTCGAATACCGCCAACTGCGGCTGGAGCGCGTGGTGCTGGTCGGCGTGTGGACCGAAGGCAGCGCCGTCGACAACCAGGCCAGCATGGCCGAACTGGCCGCGCTGGCCGAGACCGCCGGCTCCCAGGTGCTCGAAGGGCTTATCCAGCGCCGCGACCGGCCCGACCCGTCGACCTACATCGGTTCGGGCAAGGCCGCCGAACTGCGCGAAGTAGTCGTGGCCACCGGCGCCGACACCGTCATCTGCGATGGTGAACTGTCCCCGGCGCAGCTGACCGCGCTGGAAAAGGCGGTCAAGGTCAAGGTCGTCGACCGCACCGCGCTGATCCTGGACATCTTCGCCCAGCACGCCACCAGCCGGGAGGGCAAGGCGCAGGTGTCGCTGGCGCAGATGCAGTACATGCTGCCGCGGCTGCGCGGCTGGGGTGAATCGATGTCGCGGCAGGCCGGCGGCCGCGCCGGCGGCAGCGGCGGCGGGGTGGGCACGCGTGGCCCCGGTGAAACCAAGATCGAGACCGACCGGCGTCGCATCCGTGAGCGGATGTCCAAGCTGCGCCGCGAGATCAACGCGATGAAGCAGGCCCGCGACACCCAGCGCAGCCGCCGGTTGCAGAGCGACACGCCGTCGATCGCCATCGTCGGCTACACCAACGCCGGCAAATCCAGCCTGCTCAACGCGCTGACCGGCGCGGGGGTGCTGGTCCAGGACGCGCTGTTCGCCACCCTGGAGCCCACCACGCGTCGCGCCGAGTTCTTTCCCGGTTCGCCGGAGGCGAGGTCCTTCGTGCTCACCGACACCGTCGGGTTCGTGCGCCACCTGCCCACGCAATTGGTCGAGGCGTTTCGCTCCACGCTGGAGGAGGTGGTCGACGCCGACCTGTTGGTGCACGTCGTCGACGGCTCCGACGTCAATCCACTGGCCCAGATCAATGCGGTCCGGCAGGTGATCTCCGAAGTGATCGCCGACCATCACGGGGACCCGCCGCCCGAACTCCTGGTGGTCAACAAGATCGACGCCGGAGGCGATCTGATGCTGGCCAAGCTTCGCCACGCGCTGCCGGGCGCGGTATTCGTCTCCGCGCACACCGGGGACGGCATCGACGCGTTGCGCCGGCGGATCTCCGAGCTCGCTGCCCCCACCGACACCGCCGTGGACGTGGTGATCCCCTATGACCGGGGCGACCTGGTGGCCCGCGTCCACGCCGATGGGCGGGTGCAGTCCGCGGAGCACAACCCCGACGGCACCCGGATCAAGGCCCGGGTGCCGATGGCGCTGGCCGCCAGCCTGCGGGAGTATGCCGCACGCTGACCCTCGGTCGCGGCCGGTCAGCCGACCAACCGCCCGGTTGGTATATCTTGGGCAGAGTTCCCGTTCGCCGGAGGTCACCCATGCACAGCGCCGTCAACTACCAGCGCACCCTTTTCGAGCCCGAGCACGAATTGTTCCGGGAGTCGTACGCGGCCTTCCTCGACCGGCACGTCGCGCCGTATCACGAGGAATGGGAAAAGGCGAAGATCGTCGACCGCGGGGTGTGGCTGGAGGCCGGTAAACAGGGCTTTCTCGGCATGGCCGTGCCCGAGGAGTACGGCGGCGGCGGCAACCCCGATTTCCGCTACAACACGATCGTCACCGAGGAAACCGTTCGGGGTCGCTACAGCGGGATCGGCTTCGGCCTGCACAACGACGTCGTGGCGCCGTACCTGCTGGCGCTCACCAACGAAGAGCAGAAGCAGCGCTGGCTGCCCAAGTTCTGCACCGGAGAACTGATCACGGCGATCGCGATGACCGAGCCGGGCACCGGCAGCGACCTGCAGGGCATCAAGACCCGCGCGGTCAAGCAGGGTGATCATTACGTGCTCAACGGCTCAAAGACCTTCATCACCAACGGGATCAACTCGGATCTGGTGATCGTGGTCGCCCAGACCGACCCAGACAAAGGCGCACAGGGCTTTTCGCTGCTGGTCGTGGAGCGCGGCATGGACGGCTTCGAACGCGGCCGGCACCTGGACAAGATCGGGCTCGACGCACAGGACACCGCCGAGCTGTCGTTCACCGACGTGCATGTGCCGGTCGAGAACCTGCTCGGCGAGGAGGGCCTGGGATTCATCTACCTGATGAACAATCTTCCACAGGAACGGATCAGCATTGCGGTCATGGCCGCCGCCGCCATGGAATCGGTGCTGCAGGACACGCTGCGATACACCAAGGAGCGCAAGGCTTTTGGCAAGCCGATCGGCAGTTTCCAAAACAACCGATTCGTGCTGGCCGAGCTCGCCACCGAGGCCACCGTGGTGCGCATCATGGTCGACGAGTTCCTCGCGCTGCACCTTGAAGGCAAGCTGACGGCCGAACAGGCCGCGATGGCCAAGTGGTATTCCACGGAGAAGCAGGTGTATTTGATCGACCGCTGTCTGCAACTGCACGGTGGATACGGCTACATGCGCGAATACCCCGTTGCCCGCGCCTATCTCGACGCTCGGGTCCAGACGATCTACGGCGGGACGACCGAAATCATGAAGGAGATTATCGGTCGCGGCTTGGGCGTATAACCGCGCCCAGTCCTGCCGTCGCCGTCGCAGTGCCGGAACCTCTTGTGGTGCAAGGCCGGTATGGATTTATCTCGACCCTGCTGTGAAACGGCATCATTTCGACATCGGCCAGGTATCCGTTTTCGCACTATTTTCGATTCGATTGGGTAATTTTCGTTCGCTAGAGCAAAGTTATGCGAGGCCGGCAGTAACACGGACCCAGCTGGGAACGAATATTGTGGGCGTACCCTCCGCTCGCCGGGCGAGCGGGTTACGGGAATGGCCGCAGTTCAGGGTCGTATCCGTCGGCTGGGAGGCTTGGTGAACGGGCAGAGAGGTCAATTGCGCAAGCTGGTCGGACGTGCGCTGGTCAGCTTCGTGACCACGGTGGTAGCCGCCGCGTTGCTGGCGCCTGCCGTGGCGGCATCTCCGATAGGCGACGCCGAGGCGGCCATGATGGCCGCGTGGGACAAGGCGGGCGGCGCCACCTCACCGCTGGGCGCCCGCAAGGGTGACGTCTACCCCGTCGCCGACGGATTCGCGCTGGACTTCGACGGCGGCAAGATGTTCTACACCACCGACACCGGCGCCAAATACATGTACGGGCCGGTCCTGGACAAATACGAGTCGCTCGGTGGTGCGGCCGGCAGCGATCTGGGATGGCCGACCATCAACGAAGTTCCCGGTCTGGCCGGACCCGACAGCCGCGCGGCGACCTTCTCCGCCAGCGACAAGCCAGTGATCTTCTGGACCCCCGACCACGGTGCCTTCGTCGTGCGCGGCGCCCTCAACGCCGCATGGGACCGACTCGGCAGCTCGGGCGGCGTGCTGGGCGCCCCGGTCAGCGACGAAACCTTCGACGGCGAGGTCATCTCGCAGAAGTTCGCCGGCGGTGCGGTTTCCTGGAACAAGAGGACCAAAGACTTCACCACGGAACCCGCCGCGCTGGCCGATCAGCTGAAAGGCCTGCAGGTAGCGATCGATCCGACCGCGGCCATCAACATGGCTTGGCGCGCGGCCGGTGGCGTCAACGGTCCGCTGGGGGCCAAGCAGGGCGGCCCACAGCCCATCGGTGGCGACGGGATCGTGCAGTCCTTCGCTGGCGGGAAGGTGTTTTTCAGCCCGGCGACCGGTGCCAATGCGCTCGAGAGCGACATTCTGGCGAAGTATGAGTCGTTGGGCGGGCCGGTCGGCAGTGACCTGGGTTTCCCGGTCGCCAACGAATCGGACGGCGGTATCGGGCCATCCAGCCGGATTGCCACGTTCTCCGCGGCCGACAAGCCTGCGATCTTCTGGACGCCCGATCACGGCGCGTTCGTCGTGCGCGGGGCCATCAAAGCCGCCTGGGACAAGCTCCGCGGTCCGACCGGCAAACTCGGCGCCCCGGTAGGCGATCAAGCGACCGACGGTGACTCGGTCTCGCAGAAGTTCACCGGCGGCAAGATCGCCTGGAACCGCGCCAACAACACGTTCACCACGGACCCGTCGAATCTGGCGCTGTTGTTGTCCGGTCTGCAGGTGGCGGGGCAGAACCAGCCGAGCGGCTCGACGACAGCGCCCCACGCCAAGGGGTTCATCTGGCAGTGGTGGTGGCTGGCGGCTGGCATCGCGGCGCTGCTGCTGGCCGTGCTGGTGGGCTTGCTGGTGCTGGGCTGGTGGCGCCGGCGGAGCGCCCGCCGCGCGGCCGCCGGGGACTACCAGGATGACCACGACCTCGGCTACGACGCCGACGCGCATTGGCCCGTCGCAGAGCCGGCCTTCGGCGGCGAAGGCCGGTCCGGTGAGCTCGACGCCGACGATCCCGACGCGGTGGACACGACGCCCACGCCCGTGGTGTCGGACCCGGCGCTGTCGCGAGCCGTGTTCGCCGAGCCCGGCGCTCCCGAAGCCGAACATGCCGACGACGACGAATACCCCGAGGACCTCTTCTCGGAAGGGCCGCCGGAGCCCGCCGCCGAAGATGACGTGTTCTCCGAAGGCCCTCCGCCGGAGGTGGCGTATTCCGACGACGTCTTTTCCGAAGAGCCGCTGCCCGACATCGTCCACTCGGACGATGCTTTCTCCGAAGGCCCTCCCGAAACGGTCGCCGCCGACGACGTCTACTCCGACGACGTGTTTTCCGAACCCGACTATTCGGAGCCTGCCCAGGCCGTGCGAACCGGGCGGCATCACGCCGCCCCGGATGCCGTCGAGGCGGATGAGCCCGCCGCGGCCACCCCACAGCCGCCGGGCCCCGCGGGGCGCCCGACGATCCACATGCCACTGGCCGACCCCTACCAGGTGCCCGACGGATACCCCGTCAAGGCCAGTGCCGGCTCCGGCCTGTACTACCTGCCCGACAGCGCGCTCTACGACGACACCGTCGCCGAAATCTGGTTCGCCAGTGAGGATGCCGCGCTGTCCAGCGGCTTCGTCAAGGCCGACTGACGGGTCGTTATACCTTCCGGATTACCGTGACGATCTTGCCGAGCACGGTCGCGTCGTTACCGGGGATCGGATCGAACGCCGGGTTGTGCGGCATGAGCCACACCTGACCGCCGGCGCGCTTGAAGGTCTTGACGGTGGCCTCACCGTCGATCATGGCCGCGACGATGTCGCCGTTGTCGGCGACGTTCTGCTGGCGCACGACCACCCAGTCGCCGTCGCAGATCGCGGCCTCGACCATTGAGTCGCCGACCACCTTCAGCAGGAACAGGGTCCCCTCGCCGACCAGCTCACGCGGCAACGGGAAGACGTCTTCGACGGCCTCCTCGGCCAGGATCGGACCGCCGGCCGCGATGCGCCCGAGAACGGGCACGAAGGTGGGTTCCGGCAGGGCGTCTGAGCCGGCGACGTCGGTGACGGGCGCCACGGCGCCGAGGTTCTCGTCGGCCCTCCGCACGTCGACAGCCCGGGGCCGGTTCGGGTCTCGCCGCAGGTAGCCCTTGCGCTCCAGGGTGCGCAACTGATGCGCCACCGAGGATGTCGAGGTCAGGCCGACGGCGTCGCCGATTTCGCGGATGCTCGGCGGGTAGCCGCGGCTGGTCACCGAGGCGCGGATGACATTCAGGATGGTGCGCTGCCGCTCGGTGAGCCCAGTGGCGGCTGAGGTGTCGTTGCTGTCGCCCATGGCACCTGAATGTAGCCCCACCGCGGCCAAGAATCAAACATGTGTTCGAGACGGCGTGTCGCGGGCCGTCGGATCTGACGCTGACGACGTGAATAACAATCGTGTTATTTGGGTATTTGTGCCCTATTCGAGATGTAGGGGAGCGACGAGTCTTGTCGGTGATGTGGTCTAGCGTTTTGCCTGTGCGACACGCTTCGCTCAAATGTTCGGGTTTCGAACACACGAGCGACTAGAGTCGAACACACGAGCGAGAATACCCGTCCGGAGGTAGGCAGATGACACTCATTCACGCAATCCCGTCGCACACAGGGACGATGCGGCACCCGATCAACAGGCCGGTCGCGGGGCCGCGCTGTGAGCGCGAGGTGCTGATCCGGTCGCGAAGGCCGGCGACGACGCGGCCCGCCGGCGCGCCCGTGCGCTACCGCGGCAGCGGCGTCGCGATGTCTGTCGCTCCGCATCGACGGCGTCCCGCCACGCTCGCCACGACGGTGGGGCTGGCCCTGCTCGCCGGCATCATCACCCTCTGGCTCGGCGTGGTCGCTCATTTCGGGCAGCTGGCCAACGACTCCGGGTCGGCCGCCCAGGTCCCTGACCGGCTCGGGGTGGTGCGGGTGGAAACCGGTGAATCCCTTCAGGACGTGGCCGCCCGGGTGGCGCCCGCGGCGCCGGTCCGGCAGGTCGCCGAGCGGATCCGCGAACTCAACGGCTTGAACTCGCCGGCGGTGGCCGCCGGGCAGACGCTTATCGCGCCGGTCGGCTGACGGCGGGGCGGTGTACTGCGAAAACCGCCCGACGCCGAGGCTCGCATCCACCTCCGCGGTATTTGGCCTGATCGGCCAGCGCACAGGTACGCTCGGGGTGGCCTCGGGGTGGCAACTGAGGCCCGGATGTCGGTACGGCGAAGGAGCGGCAATGCACTGTCCGTTCTGCCGGCATCCTGATTCGCGGGTGATCGACTCCCGCGAAACCGATGAAGGCCAGGCGATTCGGCGCCGTCGGTCGTGCCCCGAGTGCGGGCGCCGGTTCACCACCGTAGAGACCGCGGTCCTGGCCGTGGTGAAGCGCAGCGGCGTCACCGAACCCTTCAGTCGCGAGAAGGTCATCAACGGGGTCCGGCGCGCCTGCCAGGGCCGGCAAGTGGACGAGGACGCGCTGAATCTGCTGGCCCAGCAGGTGGAAGACACCGTACGCGCGGCGGGATCCCCGGAGATTCCAAGTCACGAAGTCGGCCTGGCGATCCTCGGCCCGCTGCGCGATCTCGACGAGGTCGCATACCTGCGGTTCGCGTCGGTGTACCGGTCTTTTTCGTCGGCCGACGATTTCGAGCGCGAGATCGAAGCGCTGCGCGCGCATCGCAAGGTTTCGACCCCGAGCTGACATGCCCGATCTACACCCGGATGTTGCGGCGCTGGCGCCGCTGCTGGGTACCTGGGTCGGCAGGGGAGAGGGCAAGTACCCGACGATCCAGACCTTCGAGTATCTCGAAGAAGTGGCGTTCTCCCATGTGGGCAAGCCGTTTCTGGTCTACACGCAAAAGACGAAGGCGGTGGCCGACGGCAGGCCCTTGCACGCCGAGATCGGATATCTGCGGGTTCCACAACCGGGGCGTGTCGAGCTGGTCCTCGCTCATCCGAACGGCATCACCGAGATCGACACGGGTACGTATTCGGTGACCGGTGATGTGATCGACATCGAGTTGTCGTCGGCCACAATCGGATTGGCTCCGACCGCCAAAGAAGTGAACGATCTTGCCCGCTTCATCCGCATCGACGGCGACGACCTCTCGTACACGGTGCAGATGGGCGCGGTCGGGCAACCCCTGCAGGATCACCTGATCGCCGCTCTGCATCGGCAGCGGTAATCCAGCTTCAATCCACCTGCCGCACAACGTCGTTGACGACCGGCCGACTACGTCAACCCAGCCCTCGGGGCTCCAGGTGGTCTCGATCACGGATCCCTTGCCCTGGGTGATGGTGAGGTCGCGGCTGAGGTAATCGGTGAGCCGCATCGCCGCCGATCCGGTCGCTTCGTCTTCGGGCACGCCGAGATTGGAGGCGAACATGCGCGCACGCACTGCTCCCGCGGACCGGTCGGTCCACGTCCACAGGTAGTGCGCGACGTCGTCGGGAAAATCCGCGGGGTCGGCGGACAACACGGCGTCGACCGAATCGAGGTCGTGGATCGCGTATGCGGGGGCCCACTCGGTTGGTGCGCGGATGGCGGTGAGATCGCCGTCGTGGCTCACCTGGACAATGCCGGCCGGCACTTGCAGCGTGTTGATCGGCGTACCCTGCTTGCTCAGCCACCACGAGGCCCCGACGGTCGGGTGGCCGACGAACGGCAGCTCGGTTCTGGGCGTGTAGATGGTGGCGTGCGCGGTGGTCACCCCCGCCGCCGGAAGATCGACGAATACCGTTTCGCTGTAACCTAATTGGGTTGCCAGGCGTTGCCGGTCGGAAGGTTGGACCTGGCTGGCGTCAACCACGCCGAGCGGATTGCCGAAATTCCCGCCCGGATCGGTGAACACCCGCAGTACCGTCACGTCGATAGCCATCGACGCCGACTCTACGGGTCCTGGATCAGGTGGCTTTGAGTGGCTTCAAGTGGCGGAGCGTTCGTCGGATCCCATCGCGCTGAGCACCGCGACGCGGGTGTCGGTCGGCCCCGTGACCGTTTGTTCGCCGCTGCCGGTGCGAAGCAACTCGCGGAGCGCGGCCTGGTCGTATTCGGCGGGTTCGGTGGTGTCGATGAAGCGCTGGACGACGTCGATGAAACGGGCCGGATCGTCGTGGAACGGGAAATGGCCTGCGCCCTCGAAGATTTCGAGGCGGGAACCGGGCATTGCCGAGTGTGCCATCCACGCGTGCCGGACGGGCACGACCACGTCACGGGTGCCCCAGACGATCAGCACCGGGATGGCCTGGGTCAAATAACATCGATCCAGCATGGTGACGATCTGCCCGCGCCAGTCCACCACCGCCCGCAAGGTGCGGGTGAACGCCGACGAGGCCGTCGGCTCCGGCAGGTCGTCCAGGATTCTGAGCACCTGGGTCAGGTCGTTGCCCAGGCCCTTCGTTCCCAGGGCCTTGCCGACGATCCGCCCGCCCATCCGCAGCGCCGGCAGCACCAGCGGCAGCCGCAGCAGGGCCAGGGCCTCGCTACCCATCGGCACCGAGGCCAGTCGCAAGGCCACATTGACGTCCTTGGTGACGCCGCCGGCGCCGATCAGGATCAGCCGTTCCACCAAATGTGGGAACTGGTAGGCGAATTGCATTGCCACCCCGCCGCCCAGGGAATGGCCCACGACGGTGACCCGTTCGATTTCGAGCACGCTGAGCAGGTCGCGCATCCCGTTGGCGTACGCAGCGACGGAGTAGTCGGCGCGTGGCTTGTCGGACCGCCCGTGGCCCAGCAGATCCGGCGCGATGACCGTGAACCGCTGGGCGAGCTTGGCCTGGATGGCATTCCAGGTCGTGGAGTTGTCGCCGATCCCGTGGATCAACAGAATCGCCGGCCCGGAACCGGCGATGCGGTATGCCCGCCGGTAACCGTGGATGGTGCGGAACTGCAGCGTCGGCGCGGTCACTTCCCGCACCGGACGGAGATTGCGCTTTCGCTCAGGCATGTCGCAACCTCGTCGTCCTGTCGGGGTCAGGAGGGATCGTCGTCGTCAAACTTCTTCTCAGCCTGCTGGGCGAGGAATCGTTCGAATTCCGCACCAAGCTCGTCGCCGCTAGGCAGATCCTCGTCGCGCCGCAGTAACGACCTGTTCTCCTGAGCGTCGATGAACGCATCGTACTGGCGCTCGAGTGCCGCCACCACTTGAGCGACCTCGGCACTGCTCTCGACTTGCTCGTCGATCTTGGCCCGGATCTCGGCCGCCGCCTCGCTCAGCGCCGTCAACGGCAACTCCAGTGACCCGGACTTGGCCACCTGCTCGAGCAGCGCCTGCGCGGCGGCGGGGTAGTCGGTCTGCGTCAGGTAGTGCGGGACATGCACGGTGAATCCGACCACCTCATGACCGTGCTCGGCCATCCGGTACTCCAGCAGGTTGGAGGCGCTGCCCGGCACCTGGATCTCCGAGATCCAGGGGGTGAAATCCGAGATCAGCTCGCCGTTGCTGGAGTGCGCGGTCAGCGTGATCGGCCGGGTGTGCGGAACGGCCATCGGGACGGTGCCCAGGCCGATGGTCCGTCGTACGCCCAGGCGCTCGGCCAGCAGTCGCACCGCGGTGATGAAGCGCTCCCACTTCAGATCGGGTTCCATGCCCGAGAGCAACAGGAACGGCGTACCGGTGCCGTCGCGCAGCGCGTACAGGCTGAGCTCCGGGTCGTCGTAATTGGTGAAGTGATCGGTCTTGAAAGTCATCAGCGGGCGCCGCGAGCGGTAGTCCAGCAGTTCGTCGATCGCGAACGATGCGACCAACTCGGTCTCCAGCGCCGCTTTCAGGTGGGTCGCGGCCAGCCGGATCGCGTGCCCGGCGTCGGAAAAGCCCTGCAGGGCGTGTACCAACACCGGACCTTGGCCGTCGGACGTCACCAGCTGGGGCGCCGGAAACTCGAGCTCGTAGATGCCGGACTGCTCGGGGTAGGGGTGCTGCTCGTCGATCCGGTCTTGATCGTCGGACATGGTGCTGCCTCCTCTCTGGGGGCCGATATCCAGTGTCCCTCTTACTTCGGAAAACGTGCGCAGCGGCCTGGCCGATGGTGAAATGCCGGCAATACCATTAGTGCGATTGTTACAGGCTGACCACGGGTCGGCGGCCGGTGGTCGGGCATGATGGGACTCAATGCGCACGATGAGGGTATTGCTGTCCCTGTTAGTCAGCCTGCTGGCTTGCGTGGCGCTCCTGCTGGTCTCGTGCACCCGGCCGGCTGGTCCCGGGCTTGCTGTTCCCGCACCCAAACCACGGCCCAGCCTACCTGCGAAACAGCTCGCCGACCCCGCGCGCGGGGACGTGGCAGGCCCGGTGGACCCCGACCCGCGGGTCGGCGCGGTTTTCTTCGGCGGAGCTGCCCGGCACACCTGCACGGCCTCGGTGGTGCATTCGAAGGGCGGCGATCTGGTGCTGACCGCCGCGCACTGCCTGTCCGGGGGCTTGTCGGCGGGCTTCGTCCCCGGTTTCGCCGGTGATGACTTCGACATGTGGACGCTGCACGACATGTACTTCGATCCCCGTTGGCTCGCCGCCAAGGATCCGCGCGCCGACTACGCGATAGCGCGGGTCAGCGGGCTGGGCCCCGGAACGCTGGAGGCTCACGTCGGCTCCGCGCTGTCTCTGGCCACAGCGCCCGCTGCGGGCAGTCGGGTCAGCGTGATCGGCTATCCAGGTGGCGTGGGTGGCCTGCCCATCGGCTGTCAGGCCAGCACCGCGGTGACCGACAGCGGGTTTCCGTCGCTGCCCTGCGAAGGGCTGGTCGACGGCACCAGCGGTGCGCCCTGGATCACCGGTGTGGCGGTCACCGGGCTGATCGGCGGCCTGGAGGGCGGTGGCTGCGCGGAGAACGTGTCGTACTCGGCGCCGTTCGACGAACACACCGCCGCGCTGCTAGCGCGCGCCGAGGGTGGCGGCCCCGGCGACACCGCGCCGACCGATTACCGGGACCCCTGCTAGCGGCGGAACTGGCTGAGCGCCCGCAGCTTGTTGGTCACGTCCAGCGCGGCGACCTTGTAGGCCTCGGAGAACGTGGGGTAGTTGAACACGGCGTCGACCAGGTAGTCGACCGTGCCGCCGCAGCCCATCACGGCCTGGCCGATGTGCACCAGCTCGGTGGCGGCGGTGCCGAAGATGTGCACCCCGAGCAGCTTCTGGTCCTCGGTGGACACCAGCAGCTTGAGCATCCCGTAGGAGTCGCCGGCGATCTGGCCACGGGCCAGTTCCCGGTACCGCGCGACACCCACTTCGTAGGGAATCGATTCCTTGGTCAGCTCCACCTCGGTGGCGCCGACGTAGGAGATTTCGGGGATCGAGTAGATGCCGATCGGCTGCAGTTCGGTGATGCCGTCGCAGTTCTCCCCGAACGCGTGGTAGGCGGCGAGCCGGCCCTGTTCCATCGACGTTGCGGCCAGGGCGGGGAAGCCGATGACGTCGCCGACGGCGTAGATGTGCTCCACCTTGGTCCGGAACTTGTCGTCCACCCAGATCCGCCCGCGGCCCTCGGCTTCCAGGCCGGCGTTCTGCAGGTCGAGGTGCTCGGTCTGGCCCTGGCGTCCCGCGGAGTACATCACCGTGTCGGCAGGAATCTGCTTGCCGCTGGCCAAAGTGGTGACGGTGCCGGCCGCCCCGACGTCGACCGCGGTCACCTCTTCGCCGAACCGGAACGTCACCGCCAGGTCGCGCAGGTGGAACTTCAGCGCCTCGACCACCTCGGGGTCGCAGAAGTCCAGCATGTCCTGTCGCTTCTCCACCACCGTCACCTTGGTGCCCAGCGCGGCGAACATGGAGGCGTACTCGATGCCGATCACCCCGGCGCCGACGACGACCATCGAGGTTGGCAGCGACTTGAGGTCAAGGATCCCGTCGGAGTCGAGCACCCGGTCTTCGTCGAACTCGACCCCGGCCGGCCGGGCCGGCGTGGTGCCGGTGGCGATGACGATGTAATCGCCTGTGATGGTGGTGGTTTCGCGTTGGGTGGGGTCTTCGACGGCGATGGTGTGCGGGTCGACGAAGCGGGCATGCCCGACCAGCAGGTCCACCCGGTTGCGCATCAACTGGTTGCGCACCACGTCGATTTCCTTGTTGATGACGTGCTCGGTCCGGGCCAGCAGGTCGGCCGGGGTGATGCGGTCCTTGACGCGGTAGCTCGCCCCGTACAGCTCGCGCTGAGTCATCCCGGTGAGGTAAAGCACGGCCTCGCGCAGCGTCTTGGACGGGATCGTCCCCGTGTTGACGCACACACCGCCGAGCATGCGGCCGCGTTCGACGATCGCGACCGATTTACCTAGCTTGGCCGACGCGATGGCGGCCTTCTGCCCGCCCGGCCCCGAACCGATCACGACGATGTCGTACTCCTGCATGGAACCCATGGGATAGACGATAAGGCTCACAGTCAGAACTTTCTCCACAGACGACGGCTTGATCGTGGTGCGCGGGCGCGAATTGACGGCCGGCCTCGTCAGCGTTGAGGCTCATGACCAAACATCGAGCTGACTTTGAGCTGAACCGCCCCGGCGCGTTAATCGCCGCGCTACCGGCCGTTCTCGGTTTCGTCCCGGAAAAATCACTGGTCCTGGTGTCGCTGGATGGTGGCGAACTGGGGTCGGTGCTGCGGGTCGACCTCTCCGAGGAACTCCTCGACGGGGTCGGGCACCTCGCCGAGGTCGCCGCGGCCGCAGCGCCCGAGGCCGCGATCGCGGTGATCGTCGACGCGGACGGCGCGCACTGCCCGCGGTGCAACGAGGATTACCGGCAGCTCTGTACCGCACTCGCAGAAGCCTTGGCGCAGAACGACATTGAGCTGTTGACGGCGCATGTGGTGGACCGGATAGCCGCCGGCGGGAGCTGGCATTGCGTGGACGGCTGCGGGTCGAGCGGCATGGTCGACGATCCGTCGGCGTCTCCGCTTGCCGTTGCCGCGGTGCTCGACGGGCGACGGCTCTACCCGCGACGCACCGACCTGCAGGCCGTCATCGCGGTCGACGACCCCACGCGCAGCGCCGGACTGACCGCGGCAGTTGAGCGGCAGGCGGCGCGGCGTCCCGACGGTCAGGTGAGCCGCGACGTCGAGAACGCGGTGGCCGCGGCCGCGCGGGTGGCCGCCGGGCAACCGCTGCCCGACGTCGAGGTGGCGCGGCTGGGATGCGCGCTGACCGACCCGCAGGTGCGTGACCTGCTCTATGCGCTTGCCGTCGGGGAAAGCGCAGGTGCTGTCGAGTCGTTGTGGGCGGTGCTGGCGCGCACCCTGCCCCCGCCGTGGCGGGTGGAGGCGCTGGTGCTGCTCGCTTTCAGCGCCTACGCCCGCGGCGACGGGCCGCTGGCCGGAGTGTCGCTGGAGGCGGCGTTGCGGTGCGAACCGGGCCACCGGATGGCGGGCATGCTGGACACCGCGCTGCAATCCGGTCTGCGGCCGCAGGATATTCGGCGATTGGCGGACACCGGTTATCGGCTCGCGGAACGCATGGGTGTCCAGTTGCCGCCGCGTCGCACGTTCGGCCGACGGGCGGGGTGAGTCAAGACCTTTTCGACCTTGACGGCGTGCGCCATCTCGTGGGGCAAAGTGACGTTCTCGTGGCCCGGGATCACGATGGTGACCCCGCCGCTCGGCGTGGTTTCGACGGTGACGCGGGCGTTGGGCACCACGCCGGCGTCCTTGAGCCGGGTGATCAGGTCGATGTCGCCCTGCACGTGCTCGGTGAGTTGGCGGACCACCACCGCGACCGGCGATCCGGCCGGCAACTCTGTCAAGCGGACCAGGTTGGCGTCGCCGGAGCCGAACTCCGGACCCACGCCGAGGTCCAACAGGCCGGGGATCGGGTTGCCGAACGGGGACGTGGTGGGGTTGTTGAGCACCTGAACCAGCCGGCGTTCGACATCCTCGCTCATCACGTGCTCCCACCGGCATGCCTCGGCGTGCACTTCCTCCCACGGCAATCCGATGACGTCGACGAGCAGTCGTTCGGCCAGCCGGTGCTTGCGCATGACCGCGATCGCCAGCGATCGGCCCTTGTCGGTGAGTTCCAGATGACGGTCGCCGGCGACTCTGAGGAGCCCGTCGCGCTCCATCCGGGAGACGGTCTGGCTGACGGTCGGCCCGCTCTGCTCGAGCCGCTCGGCGATCCGGGCACGCAGCGGCGTCACGCCCTCTTCTTCGAGGTCGTAGATCGTCCGCAGGTACATCTCGGTGGTATCGACCAGCTCGTTCATTCAGCACCCTCCATTGCCGCTGAGTCTACTTGCCCAGCTGCGTGAATGGGTTTAACGCCTCCCAGGCAAGCAGTATGCCCGCCGCGGGGGTGCGGCGGGCATACCGACTGCTAACTGGCTTGAATTTTTCGGCGATCAGCCGGCCGATCAGCTGGCGTAGGAGCGCAACCGATCGGCGCGTTCGCCGTTGCGCAACTTGCACATCACATCGCGCTCGATCTGACGTACCCGCTCGCGGGACAGACCGAACAGCTTGCCGATCTGATCCAGTGTGCGCGGCTGGCCGTCGTCCAGACCGAACCGCAGTCGGATTACCTGGTGCTCACGCTCGTCGAGAGTCGCCAGCACACTGCGGATGTCGGTGTGCAGCAGCTCGGCGATCACCGCGTTCTCCGCCGACATCGCCTCGGCGTCCTCGATGAAGTCACCCAACGGGGCCTCTTCCTCCGAGCCGACGGGCATGTCCAAGCTCACCGGGTCGCGGCTGTGCTCGAGCAGGTCGTTGATCTTCTCCACCGGAATGCCGGATTCGGCGGCCAGTTCCTCGTCGGTGGCCTCACGTCCAAGGTTCTGGTGCATCTCACGCTTGATTCGGGCGAGCTTGTTGACCTGCTCCACCAGATGCACCGGCAGCCGGATGGTGCGGCTCTGGTCTGCCATGCCGCGAGTGATGGCCTGACGGATCCACCAAGTGGCATACGTCGAGAACTTGAATCCCTTTGTGTAGTCGAACTTCTCCATCGCGCGGATCAGTCCGAGGTTGCCCTCCTGGATGAGGTCCAGCAGCGGCATGCCGCGGCCGGTGTAGCGCTTGGCCAGCGAAACCACCAGGCGCAGGTTGGCTTCCAGAAGGTGACGGCGGGCCTCTTCGCCATCGCGCACCACGGCCGCCAATTCGCGCTTGCGGTTCTCGCCGAGGCGCTTACGGGTCTCCAGCAGATGGTCGGCGTACAGCCCGGCCTCGATGCGCTTCGCCAACTCAACCTCGCCAGCGGCGTTCAGCAGCGCGGTCTTTCCGATGCCGTTCAGATATACGCGCACCAGGTCCGCTGCCGGGCTTTGAGCATCCAAATCTCCATCAACCCGGCTTGATGTGGCCCTTTTGGTGGCTTCGGCCATTACGCCCTCCCCGATCGGCTTTGCACTGTCATGAGGTCTAACGACAGATCAGCTCTGAGAGTTCCCACTCGGCCGTCATCTCACACGCTTTGACGTGCAGAAATGTACCTGAAAAAGTTTTAAGACCTGAGAATGTGCTGAGAAGTTCGCCGGGCACCCGCGAGACGGCCCGGCTAATCCCGGTTCTGGGGATCCGCGGGCCCTGAAGACCGGGGGCGCCTCGATCGCCGGACGCTCCGCCGTCGGGAACAACGGGGTGCGTCGCTGCACGGCATCGAACCGCCGGGGCTCGGTGGAGCTGCGGGGCGGTCGATCGTTGGCGATCAGCACGGCCATCCACGGCAGCGGGATCGACGCCGCCACGATCAGCAGCGAGATCAGGCCGTTGTGCCAGGCGCCGTAGGCGACGGCGGCCAGCAGCAGCGCCGGAATGCGAAACCCCATCAAGGTCAGGTACTTACGTACCCGCGCCCGATGCTCCTCTTCATACGACGGAGCGGCGGCGGTGATCAGTACCGGATGGCCATCATCGTCGAAAGCCAGCTTGGAGCCGCGCCTCATTACTCCACTGTCCCACATCCGATCGGTTCCGGCCGGGGCGAGTTAGGAGGCACAATGACTGGCATGGACACCCAGACGATCGAACGCACCGACGCCGACGAACGCGTCGACGACGGGACCGGCAGTGACACGCCCAAATACTTCCACTACGTCAAGAAGGACAAGATCGTCGAGAGCGCCGTCATGGGCAATCACGTGGTCGCCTTGTGCGGTGAAGTGTTTCCCGTCACGAAGTCGGCGAAGCCGGGCTCGCCGGTCTGCCCGGATTGCAAGCGGATCTACGAGACGCTGAAGAGGGGCTAACTCGGTGGCTCGGCCGTCACCGCATTCGGCTGCGCCGGCGGCGAATCCAACGACGTCTCGGTGGTGCGCATCCCTCGCGCGCGCGACACCAACCAGTTGCGCAGCCGATGGGCATGCGTCTTCGGCGCGGGGAATTCTTCCTGGATGGAAGCGTTGAGTTCGGCACCGATCATGACCGCAAAGCCGGCGAAGAAGGCGTACAGCAGAAACGCGATCGGCGTGGACAGCGCGCCGTAGGTGTAGCCGGTGCTGGTGATCCACTTCAGGTAGAAGCGAAGGCCCAGCGTAGTCACCACGAACACCGTGGTCGCCAGGATCGCCCCGTAGATCAGTCGGTGTGACGGCAGTGGTACCGGCAGCGCCACCCGATACAGCAGCGTCACCCCGATCATCAGGCCGATGACCAGCATCGGGTAGTAGCCGTAGTGCAGCACGTTGGCCCAGCTGTCCGGGATGTGCTCGCCCACCTTGCGCGGGCCCACCACCGCCAACGGCGCGAAGGCGACCACGAACACCAGCAGCACGATGTACAGAAACAGCGCGAAGAACCGCTGCCGCACCGGGTGTCGCAGCGGGGTCTGGTCATGCGCCTCGACCACGGAGTCGACGAACGCCGACATCGCCGACGATCCCGCCCACAGCGAGATGACGAAACCGAGCGACACCACCTCGCCACGCGCTTCGCCGGCGATATCTCGGATGGTGGGCTCGATGATCTCGTTGACCACGCTGGTCGAGAAAAAGCTATGCGCCGTGGAGATCACGCGCTGCTCGATGATGGACAGGGTGTCCGCTCCGAACAGCGGCGCCACGTAGGCCAGGCTGCCCAGCATTCCCAACAACAGCGGTGGCAATGACAAGCAAGACCAGAAGCCGGCCTGCGCCGACTCCGAAAAGATCGAGTCGTCCCAGCTCTTGGACAGGGTCCTCAGGCTTATTCGCCAGACGTGATGCCGAGTCGGCTTAGCGGGTTGGTCGTTCATACCCTCCCAGCATTGCCGACGATGGCAACCAAGGGCCTCATTGGCGACGGGCGATTCGCCGAGACTAGCTTCCGCTGACCTCCAGCACTGCGGCGATCTCGGTCAGTTTCGCCTCGTGCTCGTTGGCGTGATGCTGGCAGAAGAGAAGCTCGGCGCCCGAAGGCAGCTTGGCACGGACACGAGCTGCAGCGCCGCAGCGGTCGCACCGGTCGGCCTTAGTCAGCTCGGGACTGGTCAGAGTTGCGACGTTCATGGCTTCTCCGTTCTGGCGTGTCTTCAACTGTGTCAGACGTTCTGAGTTTTCGCGTTGTTCCCGGGCCGTTATCAGGTGTGTCGTTTCTCACGAATTCCCGCACACGCGTCGGGCAAACTAAATGTGATGTCGATAACCCCCGTTGTGCTGGCACATCTCTGTTCGGAAGAGGAGTGGGCGCGCGCCCGTAACCGGGGCGGAATCCGCGTCGAACCGAACGCTTCGTCCGATGCGCCCGCGTTCATCCACCTCTCGACCCTGGAGCAGGTGCACCTGCCGGCAAACCGGCTCTTCCGCGGTCGCACGGACTTGGTCCTGCTGCACATCGACGCAGCGGCGCTGGAGTCGCCGCTGCGCTGGGAGCCGGGGGAGCCGTCGGATCCGGAGGCGATGCTGTTCCCGCATCTGTACGGTCCGCTGCCGGCGGGCGCCGTGATCAAGGTCACTCCGTATCGGCCGGGCCCCGATGGCGATTTCCCGCCGATGGCGGAATCTCAGGACTCCACATAGGCGTCGGCTTCGATCTCCACCAGCAGCTCGGGTGCGATCAGCGCCGAGACCTCGACCATGGTGGCGGCCGGACGGGTATCGCCGAAGACCTGCGCGTGCACTTCTCCCACCGCGCGCCATCGCGAAATGTCGGTCACGTAGATGCGGGTACGGACCACGTCCGCGAGCGTCGCACCCGCCTGTCCGAGAGCAATTTCGATGCGGCGCAACGCATCTCGGGCCTGGGCGGCGATGTCGCCGGCCGGTCCCGCACCGGTTGTCCCGGCCACCGCCACGTGCGGGCCGACCCGCACCGCGCGGGAGTACCCGACCATTGATTCGAAGTCGGATCCGGACGAGATGAAGGTGCGGCTGACTGGCATGCGGTCACAGTACGGTCGGACGCAGCGCCCTTGCTAGCGTCGATGACCATGTCTGGCATCTCATCCGAGGCGCTGCTCGCGCAGGAGGCGTGCTTTGCGCGGGCGTTCGCCGCCGGCGATCTGACAGTCGCGCGCGAGCTCTATCAGCCCGACGTGGTGTATGTGAGCCCGACGGTGCGCCTGTTCGATTGGCCGGCCGAGATCGAAGGTGTCGAGCGCACGCTCGAGTTCATCGCGCTCACCATCCGCGGCTGCCCGGACATCCGGTATGAGCCGGTGGAGCACGCCATCACGCGCGGCGGCGACGCGGCGTTCGTGCGGGTGCAGTTCGACTGGACCCAGGACGCGCAACGGTTGCGTTCCACTTATGTGGTGATTTATCGCTATCGCGACGGCAGGATCGCGCGGCAGGAGTTGTATTATGACCCGAGCGGGGCGCTGGAGCGACTTAGCCTTCAGTAGCAGACATATGGTAAGCGCCACAACCGATTTCGAAGATTGGCCGCCGCGGCCGTCGGCCGGTCTCGCGCCGCTTGCGCCGGCCACCGCCACGTGCGGGCCGACGCGCACCGCGCGGGAGTACCGGACTCGAGCGCCCCGGTACCGCGACACCCCCCGCAACGTGCACACTGGTGGTCGTGAGCCCCGCAGGTGACGCATCAATGCGCAATGTTCGAGCGCTTGTCGCGGCATATGCAGCGCGATTTCGCTGGCTCGTTCCCGGCGTGGGCAAGGTGAGATGACGTGGACTTCACAGCGTTTCCCCCCGAGGTCATCTCTGCGCGGATTCATGCCGGACCGGGCGCGGAGTCACTCGTCGAAGCGTCGGACGCGTGGCAGCGGCTGGGCTCGAGTCTGGAGGAATCAGCCGACACCAACGTCGCCACGCTGTCGACGCTGACTGAGGCCTGGCAGGGGCCGTCCGCGACGGCCATGACCGAATCCGTTGAGCCCTACCTGTCCTGGCTGCGCCACACCGCGCAGCAATGTCAGCAACTGGCCGTCGCGGCGCAAGACGCCGTCGCGGCCTTCGCCTCCGTTCGCGCCACGGTGCTTCCGGTCGCACTGGTCAAAGCCAACCGGACTCGGCTGGCACAACTTTTGGCCACCAATCAGTTCGGGATCAACCTTCCGGCCATCGCCGAAACCGAAGACGAATACCAGGGCATGTGGGCCAACAACTCGGCGGCGATGAGTCGCTATCTGGCGGCCTCGTCGCAAGCCACCACGCTGCCGCTGTTTTCGTCGCCGGCCGCCATTGCCGATCCGGCGGGGGTGGCCGCCCAAGCCGGTGTGGTGGCGGCGGCTGCCAGTCCCGCCGCCGGCTCGCCGATCTCGTCGATCATCTCGGCGATCCAGGGCTTCGACCCGACTAAGGGCTGGGTCGGATTGGCCAACGTCTATGCCTACCAGTTCGTTGCGTCCGGCTTTCCGATCAACATGCTCAGCTACTTTGCGCAGTTGAGCGCGGCGCAGTCGCTGCAGGCCGTGGGCAGTGACGTGGGGCAGGGGCTGTCGGAGGGCCAGGCGGCCCTGGGGGCGCTGCCCGGGGGAGCGGGCACATTCGGCGCCGCCGGCCTGTCGGCGGAGCCCACCGCGGCGATCGGTGTGGGAGTGTCGATGGGCAAGCTGACCCTGCCGCCCGCGGTGGTGGGCATGCTGCCCGGGTCGCAGGTGCCGGTCCAACTCGCTTCGGCGGCAACGCCGCTCACCGACCAAGAAGCTTCGGACGCCCTGGAAGCGGATGACTTTCCGCTGCCGCCGTTGCTGCCGCCGCCGATCACGTCCCCGGGCAGCGGCTGGCGCAAAAGGAAGCCGCAAAAGCTGGGGGCGTACGAGGACGAACCGCAGGAGTACGAGGAGCCCGAGCAGGAGGCCGAGGAGCCGCCGGAATCGCCGGGCAGCGGCTGGCGCAAACGGGCAAGCTATGAGGACATCGAGCTCGGGGCGGAGCTTCGGGGGAGCGTCATGAAGAAACCGCCATCAGCAGGGTGAGCCGGGGTGGGTCAGCCCGCCGGCAACTCCACCACTCGATCGTTGCCGTAGTCGGTGACGTAGAGGTTGCCGGTGCGGTCCACGGCGACGGCGGTGGGGTTGTTGAGGCCGGTGATCGGCAGTGTCGTCGGGGTGTCCGTGCCGGGCGCCAGCTTGAGCACCCGATTGTTGAGGTCGTCGGCGAGGTAGAGGTTGCCGGCGGCATCCACCGCCATCCCGTAGGGGCCGTTGAGGCCGGTGAACGGCAGCTCCGCGGGCGCGTCCGAACCGGCCGGCAGCCTCAGCACCCGATTGTTGCCGAAGTCGCTGACGTAGACGTCGCCGGCGGCGTTCACCGCCACGCTCTGGGGCGCGCGTAGGCCGGTGAACGGCAGCACGGCCAGGTTGCCGGAGCGCGTGGCCAGCTTGACCACCCGGTCCGTCGTGACGTCAGTGACGTAGAGGTTGCCGGTGGCGTCGACGGCCACACCCCAGGGCTGGATGAGGCCGGTGAACGGCAGCACGGCCTGGGTGCCCGAGCCCGCTGCCAGCGTCAGCACCCGTTTGCTGCCGGGGTCGGTGAGGTAGAGGGCGCCGGCGCCATCTGCCGCCAGACCCTGCGGCTTGTTGAGGCCCGAGAACGGCAGCGCGAGGGGGAAAGTCGACCCGGGCGCCAGTTTCAGCACCCGACTGGTGCCGAAGTCGGCGACGTAGACGTTCCCGGCGGCGTCCACCGCCACGTCGCCGGGTCGGCTGAGGCCGGTGAACGGCAGCGTGACTTGCGGACCGTATCCGGGTGGCCTGGGCTGGGCGCCGGTGGACCGCGCGGTGCTGGTGGGTTGCGCGGTGCTAAGCGGCGGCGCGATCAGGGGGCGACCCGAGTCGTGTTGCCGTCGGCTGGTGATGACGGTGACGAAAATGGCGGCCGCGATGACCGCCATCGCTATCAGGACGGCCGCAATCACGCTGGCCCGTCTGCGCCACCACAGCTGCTGTGGCGCGGCGCGGGTGTCGGGTGTCGGGCGGTCCGGCGGCATCGCGGCCCTAATCCTTTCGCACCCAGCGCGATCTCGACGTTACTGGCTCGGATTCCGGCTGTGGGAGAAGGTTACCGCGCCGCGGCCTGGTGGAACCCCGGCTTTTTGGGAGGAGGCTGGCCGTACTGGGGGCAGTACGCCTGGATGGCGGCCCCGGTGAAGTAGGCGGCATCGTTGAGCGCCCAGCTGGTGGCGCCGGTGACCTTGGCGATCAGATCGGCGTTGCTGGTGTTGGGGTTGGCGTTGAGGGTGCCGCAGACGACGGTCTTCGCGACCTGGATCGCCTTGTCGGGGGGCCCGTAATTGATGCCGGAGCTGTTGAGGTTGGCGACGAACGCGTCGTCGGTGTTGTCCGCATAGGCCGGGTGATCAGACAGGTTAGCCAACGCGACGGCGAGCGCGACCAGTGCCAGAACTCTTGTCATGCGGCCCCCTAGTCCAGGTAGTCGCGCAGGACCTGAGAACGGCTGGGGTGCCGCAGCTTTGACATCGTCTTGGACTCGATCTGACGAATGCGCTCGCGGGTCACGCCGTAGACCTGGCCGATCTCGTCGAGGGTGCGGGGCTGTCCGTCGGTGAGGCCGAAGCGCAGCCGTACCACGCCCGCCTCGCGTTCGGAGAGCGTCTCCAGCACCGACTGCAGCTGGTCCTGCAGCAGCGTGAACGAGACCGCGTCGACGGCCACCACCGCTTCGCTGTCTTCGATGAAGTCGCCGAGTTGGCTGTCGCCTTCGTCGCCGATGGTCTGGTCCAGCGAGATCGGCTCGCGGGCGTACTGCTGAATCTCCAGCACCTTCTCGGGGGTGATGTCCATTTCCTTGGCGAGCTCTTCGGGCGTGGGCTCGCGGCCAAGGTCCTGCAGCAACTCGCGCTGAATGCGGCCGAGCTTGTTGATCACCTCGACCATGTGCACCGGGATGCGGATGGTGCGTGCCTGGTCGGCCATGGCGCGGGTGATGGCCTGACGGATCCACCACGTCGCGTAAGTGGAGAACTTGTAGCCCTTGGTGTAGTCGAACTTCTCCACCGCGCGGATCAAGCCCAGGTTGCCCTCCTGGATCAGGTCCAGGAACGCCATGCCGCGGCCGGTGTAGCGCTTGGCCAGCGAAACCACCAGTCGCAGATTGGCTTCCAGCAGATGGTTTTTCGCGCGATCGCCGTCGCGGCAGATCCACACCATGTCGCGGCGCTGAGCAGCGGGCAGCTTGTCGCCGCGCTCGGTCAGCTCGGTCATCAACTGGGTGGCGTACAGACCGGCCTCGATCCGCTTGGCCAGCTCAACTTCTTCCTCGGCGTTGAGCAGCGCCACCTTGCCGATCTGCTTGAGGTAGGCGCGAACCGAGTCCGCCGAGGCGGTGAGCTCGGCGTCTTTGCGGGCCTGACGCAGCGCTTCGGATTCGTCTTCGTCCCACACGAAATCGCCGGAGGCCTTGTCCTTTTCGGACGGCTCGGCGATCTCCTCGTCGTCATCGGCGGGGGCCGCCGCCTTGACCGGGCTCGCGTCGCTTTCCGCGGCCTCGCCCGGTTCGACGTCGGTGTCCACGGCTACGGCCGCGACCTCGTCCTCGAGGTCGTCGAGGACGAGGTCGGCGGCATCGAGTTCGATGTCCTCGACGGCGAGGTCGGGTTCGACGTCCAGGTCCTCGACGAGTTCGGTGGCCTCGGAGTCAACGTTCTCCAGCACTGCTTCCGGGTCTTCTGGAGCGTCTTTGGGCGCAGCGGCTTTTGTTCCGCGGCCGCGGGCCGAGGGGGCCTTGGCCGGGGCGCTCTTGGCCGAGGCGCGGGTCTTCTTCGGGGCCGGCTCGGCGGCCGGAGCGGCTTTGGCGGCGGGGGCCGCCTTGGCGGCCCGCTTCGCGGGGGCGGACCCGTTGGTGGCCTTCGCCGCCGGTCGCTTGGTGGCGGTCTTGGCGGGAGAACCGTGAGATTTCGTGGCGGTGCGCTTCACCGGCTCATCGGTTGCCGGGCTTGCTTTGGTGGCTGCCACATACACCCCTTCGGTCGGACTCACTTCCGGCGCATCTGGGCACGCTTAACCGAAAGTGTCTGCTATGTCGAATGTCGGCTTTGATATCAGCGTGAGCACTCTCGCGCTATCTGTCGGGCGGCCGCGGTGACCATTGTAACGACAGTGCGCGCCCGTACCGCGCTACCGGGCAAAATTCAGTGCGTGACGTCGGCGGTGGAAGCCATGGCCGCGCCGACTATTCCGGCGGTGTTCAGCAGGGCGGCCGGCACCACCGGAGTGCGGTTTTCCAGCAGCGGGACCCACTTGTCGGCCTTGCGGCTGATGCCGCCGCCGGCGATGAACAGGTCGGGCCACATCACGTTCTCGATGGCGACCAGCACCTTAGTGACCTGCTTGGTCCACTTTTCGTAGCTCCAGTCGTTGCGCTCTTTGACCGACGACGCCGCAAGGTGCTCGGCCTCTTTGCCGCCGACGTCGATGTGCCCGAATTCGGTGTTGGGTATCAGCGTCCCGTTGTGGATGACCGCGGACCCGATTCCGGTGCCGAAGGTCAGCAGGACGACCAACCCGGAGTGGCCTTTGCCGGCTCCGTAGCGCTCCTCGGCGAGCCCGGCGGCGTCGGCGTCGTTGAGCACGGTGACGTCCTGGCTGTTCAGCTCGGAGCTGATGATGTCGCGCGCATTGGTGCCGATCCAGGCCTTGTCCACGTTGGCCGCCGTCTGGACCACGCCGTGGGCGACGACGCCGGGATAGGTCACCCCCAGCGGTCCGGTCCAGCCGAATCCGTTGACCACCTCGGCGATGGTCTTGGCGACGGCCTTCGGGGTGGCGGGCTGCGGGGTGAGCAGTTTGATCCGGTCACCGATCAGCTGCCCGGTGTCCAGGTCGACGATGCCGCCCTTGATGCCGCTGCCGCCGACGTCGATGCCGAAGCCACGGCGCTGGTTGCTGGTCATGGCTCACCTTAACTGTGTGATGCGATGTAACGGTGACACGACTTGAGGACGAGCCCGCGCGGCTGCGCCGGGTGGCCGAGACGCTTTCAGCCGAGGCCGCCGAGTTCGTCCGCAGTCGCCGCGCCGAGGTGTTCGGCGCGCACGCGGACCCGGTCGGTGGTGGCGCGGTGCGGGCAAAGAGCACCCCGACCGATCCGGTGACCGTAGTCGACACCGAGACGGAACGGTTGTTGCGCGACCGGCTGGCCGAGCTGCGGCCCGGTGATCCGATTCTGGGGGAGGAGGGCGGCGGGCCGGCCGATCCGGCGTCCGCGCCCGACGACGTCGTCACCTGGGTGCTCGACCCGATCGATGGCACGGTCAATTTCGTCTACGGCATCCCGGCGTACGCGGTGTCGGTCGCCGCTCAGGTCGGCGGCGTGTCGGTGGCCGGAGCGGTCGCCGACGTCGTTGCGGGCCGGGTGTATTCGGCCGCCACCGGACTCGGCGCGCACGTCACCGACGAACACGGCACCCACGTGCTGCGGTGCACCGACGTCGACGATTTGTCAATGGCGTTGCTGGGCACCGGCTTCGGGTATTCACAGCGGCGCCGCGCCACCCAGGCGGAGCTGTTGGCCAAGATGCTGCCGGTGGTCCGCGATGTGCGCCGCATCGGTTCGGCGGCGCTGGACTTGTGCATGGTCGCGGCGGGCCGGCTGGATGCGTACTACGAACACGGGCTGCAGGAGTGGGACCGGGCGGCGGGTGCGTTGATCGCGGCCGAGGCGGGGGCGCGGGTGGTGCAGCCCGCCCCGAACGGGCGGGTTGGCGAAACAGACGTAGCGGAATTGGTGATGGCCGCCGCGCCGGGCATCGCCGACGAGCTGTTGGCGGTGCTGCAGCGATTCGACGGCCTGGCGCCGATCCCGCACTGACTTCAGCAGCTGCTGGAGTGGACCTTGGACAGCAGCGTCGGGTCGGACGGCTCGTTGGCGCCGGGGCGCAGGGTGGCGAGCACGGCGTCGATGTCGTCGCTGTGCGCCAGCGCGCCGAAATCGGTGCCGATCGCGAAGTCGACGGAGTCGTCGGCGCGGCTGTCGTGGAACAGCTCGGCGCACGGCGCGACCAGCCACACCGCCGCGGCGGTGGCTGCCCCGGCCGTGCCGAAGCGGATCTGCCCCTGGCAGGTCAGTCGGGCGCTGGCGTAGATCGGATCGTTGGCGGCGGTCGGCTGGGCGAAGCCCAGATCCTTGAGCGCGCCGGCGACGTCGGCGGCTTGTCCGCCTCTCCCGCTGGCGTTGAGGACGTGGATCTTGGTGTCGCTGAGCTTGGCGGGTGTGACGTCCATCATTTCGCTGCGCGACGCCGGCTCGCCGAGCTGCGCCGGCGCCGACCCGGTTGTCTGCGTCGTTTGCGGGGGGGATTGCAGGCTTCGGCCTGGTGGACTTTGGCCGGGCGGGTCAGCGCGACGGTCCAGGCCACGCCGGTCGCCACCAGCAAGAAGACCAACACGATGATCGCGGGCCGGGGATTGCGCCGCCGAAAAGGTCGACCGTGCTTGTCGAAGGCGGTTCCCTCGGTGATTTGTGCGACCACAGGTGAACTCTAAACGGCCTGTTTAAGCAGGGTTGTCGAGGTCCCGCCTGGAATGTGACGTAAATCACACTCGAATGGACCGTGATCCGGGCACGAATCATTTGGTGGATGCGTTCGACGCTGGTACAAAGCGTTGCTTGAGGTAATGCGGGCTTAGAAGTTTTTGTGCGGGTTTTTAGAGGGATTTAGAGGGGACAGGACGGGGAAGATGCCTACCGACTATGACGCTCCGCGGCGTACCGAGACTGACGATGTTTCGGAGGACTCGCTCGAGGAGCTGAAAGCACGACGGAACGAGGCGGCCTCGGCCGTGGTCGACGTCGACGAATCCGAATCCGCTGAGTCTTTCGAGCTGCCCGGGGCCGACCTCTCTGGTGAAGAGCTGTCGGTCCGCGTGATTCCCAAGCAGGCCGACGAGTTCACTTGCTCGAGCTGCTTTTTGGTGCAACACCGCAGTCGGCTGGCTACCGAGAAGAACGGCGTGATGATCTGTACCGACTGCGCGGCCTGATCGCGGCAGTCAGCTCCTTAGCGCGGACAGCACCCGTTCGGGGTGACGGCAACTGACCAGCCAGTACGGCGTCGGGTCGTCGGGGTCATCGAGGACCAGCAGGACCATCGGGCCAATCCATGCCCGATGCAACACGTAAGCCGCCGGGTCGAGCTGGCGGCCCAGTGCCGCTGATTTCGCCGAGCGCGGGATTTCGGCAGAGCGGGCGATCACGGTGACGGGCAGATGCGCTTGCCCGGCCCACAGTTCGACGTGGTGTCGGGTCCCGGAGTCCTGGGTCACCCGGATCTCGACGCGGCCCAGCCACAACAGCGTCGCGGCCGCCACGGTGAACAGCGTCGCGTACGGAAGCCAGTTGGGCAGGGCGGCGACACCCATGTTGATTTCGAAGGCGAGGAGCGCCGCCAGCGCGAACGCCAGCGGCCACCACCACCACGGCACCCACAATCGCTCGCGATATCGCACACTGTGCGGCGCGACGCGCGTATCGGACACGCGGTCAAGGGTAATCTGTGGCCCCGTGTCGCCCAGTCTCGCTTCCGAACTCAAAATTGTGCGTCTCGATCCCGAGCTTCCGCTGCCCAGTCGGGCGCATGAGGGGGATGCGGGGGTCGATCTGTTTAGCGCGGAAGACCTCCAGCTGGCGCCCGGGCACCGTGCCCTGGTGCGCACGGGCGTTGCGGTGGCCATCCCGTTCGGGATGGTCGGGCTGGTCCATCCGCGCTCGGGATTGGCCGCGCGGGTGGGACTTTCGATCGTCAACAGCCCGGGCACCATCGATGCGGGCTACCGTGGAGAGATCAAGATTTCGCTGATCAACCTCGACCCGGTCGCGCCGATCGACGTGCATCGCGGTGACCGGATCGCGCAATTGGTGGTGCAGCGGGTCGAGTTGGTCGAGCTGGTCGAGGTCTCGTCGTTCGACGAAGCCGGGCTGGCCGAGACATCCCGTGGCGACGGCGGCCACGGTTCCTCCGGCGGACATGCGAGTTTGTGATGGCATTTGGACGACGCTCAGACAAAGACGACACGGACAACAGCTCCGACGAGCCGGCCGTCCCGGTAGGGGCGGCAGCTTCCGAGGAATCCGGTGAGTTGGACGGCCCGTTCGACATCGAGGACTTCGACGATCCCGCGGCGGCCGAATTGGCCCGGCTCGATCTGGGTTCCGTGCTGATTCCCATGCCCGAGGGCAGCCAGCTGCAGGTCGAACTGACCGAAGGCGGGATACCGAGCGCGGTGTGGGTCATTACCCCCAACGGTCGTTTCACCATCGCCGCCTACGCCGCACCGAAGAGCGCCGGCCTGTGGCGCGAGGTGGCCGGCGAGCTGGCCGACTCGCTTCGCAAGGACTCGGCCAAGGTCGTCATCAGGGACGGCCCGTGGGGCCGCGAAGTGATCGGCACCGCCGCCGGGGTCGTGCATTTCATCGGGGTCGACGGCTACCGCTGGATGATTCGCTGCGTCGTCAACGGGCCGCACGAGACGATCGACGCGCTGATCGACGAGGCCCGGGAAGCGTTGGCGGACACCGTTGTTCGCCGCGGTGACACCCCGCTGCCGGTCCGGACGCCGTTGCCGGTGCAGCTGCCCGAGCCGATGGCCGCGCAGCTGCAGGAGGCGGCCGCCCAACAGGCAGCGCAGCAAGCCGACACGGGCGAACAGCCCAACGAGCCGACCGCGCGCCGCAGCGCCGAGGGATCGGCGATGCAGCAGCTGCGCAGCACGAGCACCGGCGGCTAGCGAGACGCGTCGGCGAGCGCGGCCAGGCAGGCGGCGCCCAGCGCCGAGGCGTCCGCGCCGAACTGATCCAGCGTCACCGTGCGCAGCGCCGCGTGCGGCGCCGTCGCCGCCCAGTCGACGCCCACCTGGAGCGGGTGAATCGGATCGTCGATCGCGGCGCACACCCCCAGCGGCGCGGACAGCCGGGCCAGCTCGGCGGAGCTCGGTGCCTGGTAGCCCGCCGCCTCGTCCATCGCGTCGGGCAAGTGCGGCCACTGCGCCGCCCACGAGCGGGTCAGCTCCTCGGCCAGCCACGGCGGACTGGATGCCCGCATCTGCGTGGTCGTCTCGGCCAGGCCGTCGCGCCGCAGCTGGGCCGCCGTATGCCTGGCGGCCAGGGCGGCGGGCGCCGATCCGGGCGCCCCCGTCCAGGCCGGCAGGGCGGCCAGAACAGCGACGGCGCGCTCGGGATGGGCCAACGCCCACGCGGTCGCCACCGCGGCGCCGATTGAGATACCGCCCACACAGATCGGACCTGCGCTTGCGGCCTCGTCCAACGCCGCAAGGTAGCCCTTGATCAACTGTTGCGGTTGCGGCGGCGGCGTCCGCAGGACCGCGCCGACGCCCCGCAAGGGGCCGGAAAATGCTCGCTGGACATAGCCGTCGTCGGAGCCGGTTCCGGGCAATAACACGGCTGTGACACCGTGTAATTCGTCACTCACTCCTCGATACTGCCGCGTGCCGGCAGGCAGTCCAATAACCTCGGTTTGGTCCGCGTGGCGCCGGGGAACCAACAGGTCTACGGTGTCCGTTGGCACACAGTAGGCGGAACACACATCAGCTGCATCAGCAGTGTCAGGAGAGGCCAATGGGGGCCCAGGGTTATCTGCGCCGGCTGACCCGGCGGTTGACGGAGGACCCGGAGAAGCTCGACTCCGAGGACTTGTCCGACGAGGCCGCCAACACCGGTGCGCAGCGGGCGATCGACTGCGAACGCGGCCAAGAGGTCACGATGGTGGGGACTCTGCGCAGCGTCGAGACGAACGGCAAGGGTTGCGCCGGCGGGGTGCGCGCCGAATTCTTCGACGGCAGCGACACGGTTACGCTGGTGTGGCTGGGGCAACGCCGGATTCCCGGCATCGACTCGGGACGCACACTGCGGGTGCGCGGCCGGCTAGGCAAGCTGGAGAACGGCGCCAAAGCGATCTACAACCCGCACTACGAAATTCAGCGGTGACCCTGAACAGCCTGGACGGCGACGGCCCGGTGACCGGTAACCGCGTCAGCCCCGAGCGCCTGCTCGCGCGGGTGGGCGGCGTGAGCGGTCTGGTCTACTCGTCGCTGCCGGTGGTTACCTTTGTGGCGGTTTCCGCCGCCGCCGGACTACAGGCCGCGATCGCCAGTGCGCTGGGGGTGGCTGCGCTGGTGTTGGTGTGGCGGCTGGTGCGACGCGAATCCGCTCAACCGGCTGTCTCCGGGTTCATGGGTGTCGGCATCTGCGCCCTGATCGCCTACTTCGTCGGCCAATCCAAGGGCTACTTCCTACTCGGCATCTGGATTTCGCTGCTGTGGGCGGTGGTGTTCGCGGTGTCGGTGGCGATCCGCCGGCCCGTCGTGGGCTATCTGTGGAGCTGGTCCACCGGCCGTGACCGAGCCTGGCGCGGCGTCCCGCGCGCGGTCTACGCGTTCGACATCGCCTCGGTGGGCTGGGTGCTGGTCTTTGCGGCTCGCTTCGTGGTCCAGCACTGGTTGTATGACGCCAATCGGACCGGCTGGCTGGCCGCGGCGCGCCTGGGAATGGGTTGGCCGCTGACCGCGCTGGCCGCGCTGCTGACGTACGGGGCGATCAGGGCTGCGCAGCGTGCGTTGCCTGAATCAGGCAGCCCCGAACCCGAGGTCGAAACCACCAGCGACTAAACCCCGCTATTCAGTGGGCGAGGGTCCTTCCGGCAGCAACAGCTTGCGCAGGTCCTCTTCAACCTCGGTGACCGCCACGAAGAGCAGCTCGTCGCCGCCTTCCAGTGGTTCGTCGGATTCCGGCACGATGACACGCGGGCCCCGCAGGATCGTCACCAGCGCGGCATCCCGGGGTAGCTGCAGCCTGCGCACCGGCTTGCCGCCCCACGGGGTGTCGTCGGGCAGGGTGATCTCCACCAGGTTGGCGCCGCCCTTGCGGAACTCCATCAGCCGCACCAGGTCGCCGACCGCGACGGCCTCCTCGATCAACGAACACAGCATCCGCGGGGTGGACACCGCCACGTCGACGCCCCAGGCGTCGGTGAACAGCCACTCGTTGCGCGGATCGTTGACCCGGGCCACCACGCGCGGCACCGCGAACTCGGTTTTGGCCAGCAGGCTGAGCACCACGTTGACCTTGTCGTCACCCGTGGCGGCGACCGCCACGTCGAAATCTTCCAGGTGTACCGACTCGAGCAGGCTCAGCTCGCAAGCATCACCGAGCCGCCAGTGCGCGGCGGGGATCGCGTCGACGTCGACGTGGTCGGGGTTGCGTTCGATGAGGGTCACGTCGTGGCCGTTCTCGACCAGTTCGCGGGTGACCGAACGCCCGACGGCGCCGGCCCCGGCAACCGCTACCTTCATTTGCGCCACTCCTCAACCCCGGCTCGAAAACCAGGCGAGCCGGCGTCATCGTCGTCGGCGCGCTTCATTTGTGGGCTCCCTCTAGGTCCTCGCTGGGAGGCAGCGCGGCGATGGCCACCGCCTCGGCGGCGCGGCCCGATATCGCGGCGACATAGACCTGATCACCCGCCTGGATGACGGTCTTCGGTTCGGGCAAGATACCGGTGCCGAACCTGATGATGAACGCCACTCGCGCGCCCGTGGCCTGCTCCAGATCGGTGGCCCGGTGCCCGAACCAGTCGTCGTGCAAGATGACCTCGGACACGGCGACGGTGCCGGTCGGATCGCGCCACTTCGCCGTTTCGCTCTCCCGGGTCAGCACGTTGAACAACCGGTCCGTGGTCCAGGGCACGGTGGCGATGGTGGGAATCCCGAGGCGTTCGTAGACCTCGGCGCGCTTGGCGTCGTAGATCCGGGCGACAACGCGCTGCACCCGGAAGGTTTCCCGGGCCAGGCGCGCCGAGATGATGTTCGAGTTGTCTCCCGAGGACACCGCGGCGAACGCGTCGGCCCCTTCGACGCCCGCCCGCAGCAGGACATCTCGGTCGAAGCCCTGGCCCAGCACCCGTTGGCCGGCGAACTCGGGGCTGAGCCGGTTGAAGGCGGCGCTCTCGCGGTCGATGACGGCGACGTCGTGGCCGATCCGGGACAGCCCGTCGGCGAGCGAAGAGCCCACCCGGCCGCACCCCATCACTATTACCCGCACTTGAGGTCCTCTCGGTGCTGCGCCGGCCCACTCGGTCGGACACATTGTCACCTACGGCGGCGCGACCGGCATGCCGGGCTTACCCTTGGCTCTCGTGCCCAAACTTTCGACCGCTGCGCGCAGGCTGCTGATCGGCCGGCCGTTTCGCAGCGACCGGTTGAGTCACACGCTACTGCCCAAACGGATCGCCTTACCGGTGTTTGCCTCCGACGCCTTGTCTTCGGTGGCATACGCACCCGAGGAAATCTTTCTGATGCTCTCGGTCGGCGGATTGTCGGCTTACGCGCTGTCGCCGTTGATCGGGCTGGCGGTCGCCGCGGTCATGCTGGTGGTGGTGGCCAGCTACCGGCAGAACGTGCATGCCTACCCCTCGGGCGGCGGCGATTACGAGGTGGTCACCACCAATCTTGGCGACACCGCCGGTCTGGTGGTGGCCAGCGCGCTGATGGTGGATTACGTTCTCACCGTTGCGGTTTCGACGGCATCGGCGATGTCGAACATCGGCTCGGCGCTCCCCGTGGTTGCCGAGAACAAAGTGTGGTTCTGTGTGAGTGCCATCCTGCTGGTGATGGCCATGAATCTGCGCGGGGTGCGCGAATCCGGGCTGGCCTTCGCGATTCCGACGTATGGCTTCATCGTCGGCTTGGCGTGCATGATCGGCTGGGGGCTCATCCGGATCTTTGTGCTGGACAACCATTTGCAAGCGGAATCCGCCGGTTTCCACATGAAAGCCGAGAACGGCAGCATCGCTGGGTTCGCGCTGGCGTTCCTGATCGCCCGGTCGTTCTCGTCCGGGTGCGCGGCGTTGACCGGTGTGGAGGCGATCAGCAACGGCGTGCCGGCCTTCGAGAAGCCCAAGTCGCGCAACGCGGCAACGACACTGCTGATGCTGGGAGCAATCGCGGTGGCCCTGTTGATGGGCATCATCGTGCTGTCCAAGGCGATCGGCGTGCAGATGGTCGAAGACCCGGCGACCCAGCTGTCCGGCGCCCCGCCGAACTACTACCAGAAGACTTTGGTGACCCAGCTGGCCGGAACGGTGTTCGGCAGTTTCCACATCGGATTCCTCTTGATCACGGCGGTGACCGCACTGATCCTGGTCCTGGCCGCCAACACCGCCTTCAACGGGTTTCCGGTTCTCGGTTCGATACTGGCGCAGCACAGTTACCTGCCGCGCCAGCTGCACACCCGCGGCGACCGGCTGGCATTCTCGAACGGAATCCTCTTCCTGTCGGCCGCGGCCCTCGCGTTCGTCATCGCGTTCCGCGGTGAGGTGACCGCACTGATCCAGCTCTACATCGTCGGCGTCTTCATCTCGTTCACCTTGAGCCAGATCGGCATGGTCCGGCACTGGACCCGGTTGCTGCGCACCGAGACCGACCCCACGGTGCGCAGCAAGATGATGCGCTCGCGCGTGGTCAACACCGTCGGCTTTTTTTCCACCGGCGCGGTCCTGCTGGTCGTGCTGGTCACCAAATTCCTTGCCGGAGCATGGATCGCGATCGTGGCGATGAGTTTCCTTTTCATCGTCATGAAGATGATCCGCAAACACTACGACACCGTGAACCGGGAACTGGCGCAGCAAGAGGAGGCCCAGGGCGACGTGGTGTTGCCCAGCCGCAACCACGCCTTGGTGCTGGTGTCGAAGTTGCACCTGCCGACGCTGCGTGCGCTGGCCTATGCGCGAGCGACCCGGCCTGACACGCTGGAGGCCCTGACGGTAAGTGTCGACGACGCGGAAACCCGTGCGCTGGTGCACAAATGGGAAGACAGCGATATCAGCGTACCGCTCAAGGTCATCGCCTCGCCGTACCGCGAAATCACCCGCCCGATACTCGATTACGTCAAACGGCTCAGCAAGGAATCCAAGCGCACCGTCGTGACGGTGTTCATCCCGGAGTACGTGGTGGGCCATTGGTGGGAGCAGGTGCTGCACAACCAGAGCGCGCTGCGGCTCAAGGGCCGGTTGCTGTTCATGCCCGGGGTGATGGTGACTTCGGTTCCCTGGCAATTGAATTCGTCCGAGCGGGTCAACACTTTTCAACCGCACGCCGCTCCGGGCGACGCCCGGCGGGGAATATTCGATTGATTCCCCAATCCGACTGTCCGGAACTGACATTGGACACCGGCGCGCCGGCGAACGGCGGCAGTTGCGTGGCGCACCACGACGGCCGAGTGGTGTTCGTCCGCTACGCGTTGCCCGGCGAACGGGTACGAGTACGGGTGACCGCCGATCGCGGATCCTATTGGCACGCAGAGGTTATCGAGGTGGTCCGGCCGTCGGCGGATCGGACCGCGTCGCTGTGCCCGATCGCCGGGGTGCACGGCGCCGGGTGCTGCGATCTGGCGTTCGCCCGCCCAGAGGCGGTCCGGGTGCTCAAGGCGCAGGTCGTGGCCAACCAGCTGGAACGGCTCGGCGGATATCGGTGGGACGCTCCGGACACCGGAGCCGAAGCGCTCGCCGGCCCTACCGGTTGGCGGACCCGGGTCCGGCTCGACGTCGGGGGCGACGGCCGCCCCGGTTTTCACCGCTACCACAGCGACGAACTGGTGACCGACCTGCGCTGCGGGCAGCTGCCGGCCGGGATGCTGGATGGGCTCGACGCAACCGAGTGGCAGCCGCGCGCTCACCTGCACGTTGCGCTCGATGACGACGGCCGTCGCCACGTGGTCAGCAGCGTGCGCTCGGGTAAGCGGACCGCGACGACGGTGGCCGAGGGTGCCTATCACGCGGTGCAGCGGGTAGGCGGGCGCAGCTGGCGGGTGCCGGTGACCGCCTTCTGGCAAGCGCACCGCGACGCGGCGACGGTCTACAGCGCTCTGGTGGTCGACTGGGCACAGCCCGCCGCGGGCCTGACCGCCTGGGATCTCTACGGCGGCGCGGGTGTCTTCGCGGCGGCGCTGGGCGAGGCGGTGGGGGCCTCCGGGCGGGTGCTGACGGTCGACACCTCGCGCGCCGCGACCAAGTCAGCGCGGGACGCCCTGGTCGATCTGCCGCAGGTGGAGGTGGTGACCGATTCCGTGCGGCGGGCGCTGACCGGACAACGCGCGAGTACCGCGCCGGCAGACGTGGCGGTGCTGGATCCGCCCCGGACGGGGGCCGGGCGCGAGGTCGTCGACTTACTGGCAGCGGCCGGGGTGGGCCGCGTGGTGCACATCGGTTGCGAGGCCGCATCTTTCGCCCGCGACATCGGGCTCTACCGCGGTCACGGTTACACCGTCGAGAAGATCAAGGTCTTCGATGCCTTCCCGCTGACCCATCACACCGAGTGCGTCGCGCTGTTGACCCGCGCAAGCTAAGCCAGCACGAAGTAGCGCAGCCACAAGTACGCGGCGGACAGCACCAGCGAAGCCGCGGTGACGACCGCCCCTTTGCGGGTGAATTCCCAGAACGTGATGGGACTTTCGGCGCGCCGGGCGATGCCGAGGATGACGACGTTGGCGCTGGCCCCGACGGCAGTCAGGTTGCCGCCGAGGTCGGTGCCCAGGACCAGGGCCCACCACAGCACCTGCGGGTGGACATGCCCGCCGATGGTGGGGATCAGTTGCGCGACGAGGGGCGCCATCGTGGCGGCGTAGGGGACGTTGTTCACCAAGCCGCTGAGCACGAACGACACCACCAGGATCAGCATCGTCGTCACCAGGGCGTTGCCCCCGGTCGCCTCGGTCGCGACGTGCGCCAGCTGGTTGATGACGCCGGTCTTGACCAGCGCCCCGACCATGACGAACAACCCGGCGAAGAACAGCAGGGTTTCCCATTCGACTCCGGCGAGATAGTCGGAATGGTCCAGCCCGGACACCACGATCAGAATGCCGGCGCCGAGTAGGGCCACCAGGGACGGCGCCGTGTGTATTGCCGAGTGGGCCAGGAACCCGGCGAACACCGCGGCCAGTACCACGCCGGATTTGATGAGCAGCCGGGGGTCCCGGATGGCCTCGCGCTCTTCCAGCGCCATGACGTCGGCGACCCGCTCGGGATCGACCTGGAATGCACCCGGAAACAGCCACCGCAACGACGCGATGAACACGGCGATGATGATGACGACGATCGGTGCCGCATGGATCAGAAAGTCGTTGAAGCTCAAACCTGCGCGACTGCCGATGAGGATGCTGGGCGGGTCGCCGATCAGGGTCGCCGTGCCACCGATGTTCGACGCGAACGCCTCGGCGATCAAAAACGGCGCCGGCCGGATTTCCAGCCGGTCGCACACCAGCAGCGTGACCGGGGCGACCAGCAGCACCGTGGTCACGTTGTCCAGCAGCGCCGACGCGACCGCGGTGACCAGCACCAGCAGGATGGCGATGCGCAGCGGCGAGCCACGGGCCCGCTTGGCGGCCCAGATCGCGATGTACTCGAAGACGCCGGTCTGTCGCAGCACGCTGACGATGACCATCATCCCGAACAGCAAAAAGATGACGTCCCAAGCGATTCCGGTCTCGCGGGAGTAGAACACGTCGTCGACATCGATCACCGGGAAGGTGACCACGAGTGCGGCGCCGGCCAACGCCACCATCGTTTTGTGGATGCGTTCGGTCGCGATCAATACATAGGCGACGATGAAGACGACGACCGCGACGACGCTCATCGCGTCAGGGTTTTAGTGCGGCGGCCAGCAAGCGCGATGCGGTGATCACGCCGAACAACTTGTTGTCTTTGACTACCGCCATCAGTGGGCTGCGCAACCGGGCCATCACCGCGGCCACCTCGATGATGGTGTCGTCGACGTCGGCCGACGGCACGTTGGTCAGGTGGTCGGGCAGCATGCTGCGGACGGACTTGCCGCCCAACTTGCTCGCCGCCCGGTCGGCCATCGACTCGTCGAGCACACCGGCCAGCGAGGGGTCGTCCTGCACATACTGGGGGACGATAAAGCGGACCACCTGCGAGGCCGGCAGCACCGCGAACGGCTTTCCGGAGTTATCCGTCACGACGATCCCGGGCAGACGGTGCTCGGCCAGCAGACGGGCGGCATCGAGGGCGTCGGAGTCGACCGAAACCACCGGGAAGTCTTCGGCGAGTTCCGCGGCACGCATGGCACTGAGGATACGTCGAGGAAGTAGTGATCTCGCGATTGCTGCGTAGACTGGCCAGATGCTGCAACAGATCCGCGGGCCCGCTGATCTGCAACGCCTTTCCCAGCAGCAGCTACGCGAGCTGGCCGAAGAGATCCGCCAGTTCCTGATCCACAAGGTCGCCGCCACCGGCGGGCACCTGGGTCCCAACCTGGGCGTCGTCGAGCTGACCCTGGCGCTGCACCGGGTGTTCGATTCACCGCACGACCCGATCATCTTCGACACCGGTCACCAGGCCTACGTGCACAAGATGCTGACCGGGCGGTGCCAGGACTTCGAATCCCTGCGCAAGAAGGGCGGGCTGTCGGGATATCCGTCGCGCGCCGAAAGCGAACACGACTGGGTGGAGTCCAGCCACGCCAGTGCCGCGCTGTCCTATGCCGACGGGCTGGCCAAGGCGTTCGAGCTGACCGGACACCGCAACCGGCACGTGGTCGCGGTCGTCGGCGACGGCGCGCTCACCGGCGGCATGTGCTGGGAGGCGCTGAACAACATCGCCGCGTCCAAGCGTCCGGTGATCATCGTGGTCAATGACAACGGCCGCAGCTATGCGCCCACGATCGGCGGCGTCGCCGACCATCTGGCCACGCTGCGGCTGCAACCGGCCTACGAGCAGGCACTGCAGCGGGGCCGCGACACGGTGCGCGCCATGCCGGTTCTCGGCGAGGCCTTCTACCACTTCCTGCACAGCGTCAAAGCCGGCATCAAGGACTCGCTGTCGCCGCAGCTGATGTTCACCGATCTGGGCCTGAAGTACGTCGGGCCGGTCGACGGCCACGACGAACGCGCGGTGGAGGTGGCGCTGCGCAGGGCGCGGGGCTTCGGGCGCCCGGTGATCGTGCACGTCGTCACCCGCAAGGGCATGGGCTACCCACCGGCCGAGAACGACGAGGCCGAGCAGATGCACTCCACCGGGCCGCTGGACCCGGCCACCGGGCAGGCGACCAAGGCGGCCGGCCCGGGCTGGACGGCGACCTTCGCCGACGCGCTCATCGGCTACGCGAACAAGCGCCGCGACATCGTGGCCATTACCGCCGCGATGCCGGGGCCCACCGGGCTGACGGCGTTCGGGAAGCGGTATCCGGACCGGTTGTTCGACGTCGGCATCGCCGAACAGCACGCCGTCACGTCGGCGGCCGGGCTGGCGATGGGCGGGATGCACCCCGTGGTGGCCGTCTATTCGACGTTCCTGAACCGGGCGTTCGACCAAGTCATGATGGACGTGGCACTGCACAAGCTGCCCGTCACCCTGGTGCTGGACCGGGCCGGGATCACCGGCAACGACGGCGCCAGCCACAACGGCATGTGGGACCTGTCCATCCTGGGCATCGTGCCCGGCATGCGGGTGGCCGCACCTCGCGACGCCGCTCGGTTGCGCGAGGAGCTCGGTGAGGCGCTCGACGTCAACGACGGCCCGACGGCGATCCGGTTCCCCAAAGGCGATGTGGGCGAAGACATTCCGGCTCTGGAGCGCCGCGGCAGTCTGGATGTGCTCGCGGTGCCGGGAGGCGGGTTGAACCACGACGTGCTGCTGGTGGCCGTCGGCGCGTTCGCGTCGATGGCGCTGGAGGTGGCCAAGCGGCTGCACAACCAGGGGATCGGCGTGACGGTGATCGACCCGCGCTGGGTGCTGCCGGTCTCCGACGACGTCCGCGACCTGGCGGTGCAGCACAAACTGCTCGTCACGCTGGAGGACAACGGGGTGCACGGCGGCGTGGGCTCAACCGTGTCTGCCGCGCTGCGCGCGGCCGAGATCGACGTGCCCTGTCGCGACGTCGGGCTGCCGCAGCAGTTCTACGACCACGCCTCACGCAGTGAGGTGCTGGCCGACCTCGGGCTCACCGGCCAGGACGTGGCGCGCCGGATCACCGGCTGGGTGGCGGCGCTGGGCACGTCGGTGTCAGAAGCCGAGATCAGGGAGCATCTGGACTAACGGTCCGGATGACCGCGGCGGCCAGCACCGGATCCACCAGTTCGCGTTGCCACGGCCTTGCCTGCCCGGCGCGCAAAAACTCGTCGACGGCTTGCAGGACGTGGTCTTCACCCTCCCAGTCCCAGCACAGCCGTCGCACCAAGTCGGGGGAGACCAGGTTCTCCATCGGCACCCCCACCTGCTGCGATACCTTCGAGAGTCCAGACCGGGCCGCCTCCAGCCGCACGGCGGCCTCGGGCTTGCGTCTGCTCCACCGCGCCGGGGGCGGCGGGCCGGTGGACGGCTCGACCACCTCGGGCAGATCTCGGCTCTCCCGGGCCGCTTCCAGCGCCGCCAACCACATCGCGGCGCTGCGCCGCTGGTTGCGTCCACCGAACACGGGCAAGGCGACGAGGTCGTCGATCGTCTTGGGGTCGGCGAGCGCGGCGTCGACGATGGCGGCGTCCGGCAGCACCCGGCGCGGTGCGATGTCGCGGCGCTGGGCGACCCGGTCGCGCGCCGTCCACAGTTCGCGGACCGCGGCCAGTGCGCGCCGGTCATGCACCCGATGGATTCCCGATGTCCGGCGCCAGCGTTCGCGTCGCGGGAGCGCCGGCACGTCTCCGGTGTCTTGCCTAGCTTGAAAGCCCTGTAGATGTTCGAATTCCTCTGCGGCCCAATCGGTTTTGCCTTGCTCGGCCAGGATCTCGGAGATCGCTGCGCGCAGTTCGATGAGCAGCTCCACGTCCAGTGCCGCGTAGTTGAGCCAGTCCGCGGGCAGCGGTCGCTTGGACCAATCGGCCGCGCCGTGGCCCTTGGCCAACCCGAACCCCAGCAGCCGTTGCACCATGGCCGCCAGGTTGACCCGGTCGAACCCGGCCAGACGCCCGGCGAGCTCGGTGTCGTAGAGCGCGGGCGGACGCATACCGACTTCGGCCAGGCACGGCAGATCCTGGTCGGCCGAGTGCAGGATCCACTCGTCGGTGCCGAGCACCTCGGCCACCGGCCGTAGCGCGGTCAGCGGGTCGATGCCGTGGCTGACTGGATCGATGAGCACGGTGCCGGCGCCGGTGCGCCGGATCTGGATCAGATAGGCCCGGTTGGAGTAGCGGAAACCCGACGCGCGCTCGGCGTCCACCGCGAACGGTCCGTGTCCGCGATCCAGCTGCGCCGCGGCCGCCGCGATCTGGGTGGCGGTCACCGAGAGGGTCGGGACCCCCTCGGCGGGGTGCGGGAGCGGGGTGGCTTCGGCCTCGGTGGGCTCAGTGGGCTCGCTGTCGCCCGCCGGGTCGGCCGGTTCACCCATATCAGGCGCGGGAACGGGAGCCCAGGTCGACGACCCCGGCAGGTGGTAGGCCCGCCGCGTGCTCCAGCACCTCGCAGAACGCGTCGACGTGGACGCCGACCTCAGGGGTGGTCGCCGTCCACGACGCCCGCAGCTCCAGCTGGTGGGCGCGCGGCGGGCCGGAGATGTCGCCGTACCGCACCGATGTGGTGGCGGTGACGGTGCCGCCCAATGCGGTGACCTGCTCGAGACGAGACTCCAACGCGTCGTTCAGCCAGCTCCACGCCACTTCCGGGAGCAGCGGGTCGATGGCCTCGGTGGAGTCCAGGTCGGCCTGGATGTAGGCGACCAGGCGCATCGTGCCGTCCCAGGCGTCCGAGCCGTCCGGGTCGTACAACAGGATCAGCCGGCCGAACGCGTCACCCTCGGAGCGCTCGGGGACGATGTCCAGGTCGGGGTGTTTGACCTCGGCGCCCAGCGCGTAGCTGAACGGCGCCAGTCGCTGCGGCGGCCGGATGGGGCCCAGTTCGATCTCCGGCCGCACGGTCACGGCGTTCATCGCCGCGACTGCCTCCCGAAAGGGGGCCGGTTCAGCAGAAGTCACAAAATCCGACGGTAGACCCATCCACCGACGCGCGTCGACAGGCGCGCCGTCTCGTGGCGTGCGGTCTCAGGCGTCGGGGCCACCAGCAAACTTTGCCGGGCGCTTTTCGCGGTGCGCGGCCAGCCCTTCGGCCACGTCGGGGCCGCTGAATCCGAGGAACTCCAGGCCCAGCGACGTCTCGAAGGCGGGGCCGAACATCCGGTACCAGTAGTTGAGGCTGTGTTTGGTCCAGCGGATCGCGTTTTGTGCCCCTAGCGCGAGGTTCTCGGCGAGACTGGACGCGGTGGACAGCACGTCGTCGTCGTCGACGCAGGTCGAAACCAGGCCGATGCGCTCGGCTTCCTCGCCCGACAGCGTCTCGCACGTGAGCAGGTAGTACTTGGCCTTGGCCATGCCGACCAGCAGCGGCCAGCAAATCGCGGCGTGGTCACCGGCGGCCACACCGAGTTTGGTGTGCCCATCGATGATCTTTGCCGTCCGGCCCGCCACCGAGATGTCGGCGAGCAGCGCCACCACCAGCCCCGCGCCGACGGCCGGACCCCGGATCGCCGAGACCACGGGCTTGTCGAAGTTGACCAGGTTGAGCACCAGGTCGCGGGCCTCGCGCATGATGCGGAGCCGGCCCTGGTAGTCGTTGATGGTCTCGTCGATCAGGTCGAAGCTGCCGCCGGACGAAAACGCCTTGCCTTCGCCGCGGACGAGGACGACCTTGACGGCCGGGTCGCGATCGATCACCGGCCAGATGTCGGCGAGGTCGCCGTGCATCTGCGGCCCGACGGAGTTCAGCCCGGGAGCGTCCAGGACCAGGTTGAGGACGCCGGTGTCGGTCGGTTCGCAGCGCAGGCTGGGGAAGTCGTCGTAGGTGGCTGGCATCGGTGCTCCTCACGATCTTCATGGCAGCATTGGTCTCAATGAGTACTCGTCGCGACCTTACCGAGTCGCCCTATCTGGCCGCGGTCGCCGGCCGCAAGCCGAGCCGCGCACCGGTGTGGTTCATGCGCCAGGCCGGCCGTTCGCTGCCCGAATACCGCGCGCTGCGCGAGCGGCACAGCATGCTGGCCGCGTGTTTCGAGCCCGAGGTGGCCTGCGAGATCACCCTGCAGCCGATCCGCCGCCACGACGTCGATGCGGCGATCCTGTTCTCGGACATCGTCGTGCCGCTGCGCGCGGCCGGTGTCGATCTGGACATCGTGGCCGACGTGGGACCGGTGATCGCCGATCCGATCCGCACCGCCGCTGACATCGAAGCGATGAAACCCCTTGACCCGCAAGCGATTCAGCCGATATGCCGGGCGGTTTCGCTGCTGGTCGACGCGCTGGGGGAGGTGCCGCTGATCGGTTTCGCCGGCGCGCCCTTCACGTTGGCGTCCTATCTGGTCGAGGGCGGCCCCAGCCGCGACCACGCCCGCACCAAGGCGATGATGCTGGCCGAAACGGCGAGCTGGCATGCGCTGATGTCGAAGCTGGCCGACCTCACCATCGTGTTTCTGCGCGGGCAGATCGACGCCGGGGTGGACGCCATTCAGATGTTCGACTCGTGGGCGGGAACGCTGTCGCTGGCCGACTACCGCCAGTACGTGCTGCCGCACAGCTCGCGGGTGTTCGCCACGCTGGCCGAATACGGCGTGCCGATGACGCATTTCGGGGTCGGCACCGCCGAACTGCTGGGCGCGATGTCGGAGGCCGGCCCGACGGTCGTCGGCGTGGACTGGCGGACATCGCTGACGGACGCGGCCGGCTCGGGTCCGGCCCGGCACCGCGCTGCAGGGCAACCTCGACCCGGTGGTTCTGCAGGCGGGCTGGCCGGTGGTGGAGCGCGCCGCGCGCGCGGTCGTCGACGACGGGCGGCGCGCGGTGGACGCCGGCGCGACCGGTCACGTCTTCAACCTGGGCCACGGCGTGCCGCCCGGGACGGACCCCGGCGTGCTGACCGAGCTGGTGTCGCTGGTCCACTCGCTATGACCTCGTATGGCATTGTGGGCGGCGGCATTTCGGGGTTGACCGCGGCCTACCGGCTGCGGGCCACGGTCGGCGAGGACGCGACCATCACGCTGTTCGACCCAGCCGACAAGCTGGGCGGCGTGCTGCGCACCGAGCGGGTCGGCGGGCAGCCGATGGACCTGGGTGCCGAGGCGTTCGTGCTGCGCCGGCCCGAGATGCCGGCGCTGCTGGCCGAACTGGGGCTGGCGGATCGCCAACGGGGCACCACCGGCGCCCGGCCGTTGATCTTCAGCGGGCAAACGCTGCATCCGCTGCCCGCGGACACGGTCGCCGGGATTCCGTCGTCGGCGGCATCGGTGGCCGGGCTGGTCGATGACGCCACCGTCGCGCGCATCGACGCCGAACCGGGACGTCCTCTGAGCTGGGAACCGGGCAGCGATCCCGCCGTCGCCGAATTGGTGGCCGACCGATTCGGCGCGCAGACCGTGGCCCGGTCGGTGGACCCGCTGCTGGGTGGCGTGTACGCGGGCTCGGCGGCGACGATCGGGCTGCGTGCGGGTGCGCCCAGCGTGGCCGCGGCCCTCGACCGCGGCGTGGCCAGCCTGACCGAGGCCGTCCGGCGGGGGTTGCCACCGGCCGGCGGCGGTCCGGTGTTCGGCGCGATTGACGGCGGCTATCAGGTGCTGCTCGACGAACTGGCCCGGCGCGGACGGTTCCAGTGGGTGCAGACCGCGATTACCGCCCTGGAACCCGGCTGGGAACTGCACGACGAGACCGGCGGCCACTGGCACGCCGACGCGCTGGTCCTCGCGGTCCCGGCGCCGCGGCTGATCCAACTGGTGGCAGACCTGGCCCCGAGAAGCGTCGCCGCCGCGAGCCGGATCGGCAGCGCGTCGTCGGTGGTGGTAGCGCTTGCGGTGCCGGCCGACACCGCGTTTCCGCGGAACTCGGGCGTGCTGGTGGCCAGCGGGGAAGCGTTGCACGCCAAGGCGATCACCTTGTCGTCGCAAAAGTGGGGCACGCGCGGGGACGTGCAACTGCTGCGGCTGTCCTTCGGCCGGTTCGGTGAAGATCTGGCACGCACCGCCTCCGACGACGAGCTGCTGGCCTGGGCGGCCGACGACCTCGCCGCGGTGTTCGGCCTGACCGTCGACCCGGTTGATGTCCGGGTGCAGCGCTGGATCGACGCGATGCCGCAGTACGGGCCCGGCCACGCCGATCTGGTCGCGCAGGTGCGGGCCGGGTTGCCTCCGGGGCTGGCCGTGGCCGGCAGTTACCTGGACGGCATCGGAGTGCCGGCGTGTATCGCGGCGGCCGGGCGCGCGGTCGAGGCCCTACAAGCGGAAGTGGCACGATAGGTGGCATGGCCAAACTCGACTATGACGCGCTGAACTCGCAGCTTCGCTACCTGATGTTCTCGGTGTTCTCCGTGCGGGCGGGCGAGCTCGGTGAGCAGCGCGAGGCCGTCGTCGACGACGCGGCGACGTTTTTCAAGCAGCAGGAGGAGCGCGGCGTCGTGGTGCGCGGGCTCTACGACGTGGCGGGTCTGCGCGCCGACGCCGACTTCATGATCTGGACCCACGCCGAGCGCGTCGAGGCACTGCAGGCGACCTACGCCGATTTCCGGCGCACCACCGCGCTGGGCCGGGCCTGCTCGCCGGTGTGGAGCAGCGTGGCGCTGCACCGGCCGGCCGAGTTCAACAAGAGCCACATCCCGGCGTTCCTGGCCGGCGAGGAACCCGGCAACTACATCTGCGTGTATCCGTTCGTGCGGTCCTACGAGTGGTACCTGCTGCCCGACGAGGAGCGCCGCCGCATGCTCGCCGAGCACGGCATGGCCGCCCGCGAGTACAAGGATGTGCGGGCCAACACGGTGCCGGCGTTCGCGCTCGGCGACTACGAATGGATCCTGGCCTTCGAGGCGCCCGAACTGGACCGCATCGTCGACCTGATGCGCGAACTGCGGGCCACCGACGCCCGGCGGCACACCCGCGAGGAGACACCGTTTTTCACCGGCCCGCGGGTGGCGGTCGAGCAGCTGGTGAACGCGCTGCCTGGATGAGCAGACCGCCGCCTTCGACCCGACCGATCCGACCCGCTTCGAGGAGATGTACCGCGACGAGCGGACCTCGCACGGCCTGCCCGCCGCCACACCGTGGGACATCGGCGGCCCGCAGCCGGTGGTCCAGCAGCTCGTCGCGGTGGGCGCGATCAAAGGTGAGGTGCTCGACCCGGGCACCGGCCCGGGCCACCACGCCATCTACTACGCGTCAAAGGGCTACTCCGCCACTGGAATTGACGGGTCGGAGGCCGCCATCGAGCGCGCCCGCGACAACGCGCGCAAGGCCGGCGTGACGGTGGACTTCCAGCTGGCCGACGCCACCAAGCTGGAGGGCCTCGACGGCCGGTTCGACACCGTCGTCGACTGCGCCTTCTATCACACCTTCAGCACGGACCCGGAAATGCAGCGGTCCTACGCGCAGGCGCTGCACCGGGCCACCAAACCGGGCGCCCGGCTGTACATGTTCGAGTTCGGCGAGGGCAATGTCAACGGCTTCACGATGCTGAGAGCGTTGTCGGAGAACGACTTTCGCGATGTGTTTCCGCCGGCCGGTTGGGAGATCACCTATCTGGGCGCGACCACCTATCAGGTCAACATCAGCGCCCAGAGCATCGAGATGATGGCCGCGCGCAATCCCGACATGGCCGCCGAGGCGGAGAAGTTGCTGGAACGCTTCCGCGCCATGGAGCCGTGGCTGGTGGGCGGCCGGGTGCACGCGCCGTTCTGGGAAGTGCACGCCACCCGGTTGGACTAGGTGTTGCCGCGGACCGCGTCGGCCAGAGCGTTGGTAACCCGGTCGCCCTTCTGGTGATGGCTGAGCGAGCGGACGGACACGTCATGGCCTTCGGCCGCGCGGCGTAGCGCGCCCACCGTGGCCTGCTCGCGCGGATGGTGGGCGAACGGGTCGAACGAATACCAGCGCATCGCGTTCTCGTGGGTCATCTTGTTGAGATCGGACTCCGAAACGCTGTTCTCACTGAGCACATCCCAGAGTTGTTCGGGCGCTTCGGGCCACATCGAGTCGCTGTGCGGGTAGTCGGCCTCCCACGCGATGTTGTCGATGCCGATGTCGTGCCGCAGTCGCACGCCGACGTGATCGCTGATGAAGCAGGTCAAGAAGTGCTCGCGAAACACCTCGCTGGGCAGCTTGCCGCCGAAGTCCTGGTGGGTCCACGTCGAGTGCATCTCGTAGGTGCGGTCGGCCCGCTCCAGGAAGTACGGGATCCACCCGGTGCCGCCCTCGCTCAAGGCGATCTTGAGATCGGGGTATTTCTTGATCGGCGCCGACCACAACAGATCCGCGGCGGCTTGCACGATGTTCATCGGCTGCAGCGTGATCATCACATCCATCGGCGCGTCGGCCGCGGTGACCGCCAGCTTTCCCGAGGAACCGATGTGCACGTTCATGACCGTGTTCGGTATCGACGAGGGCTTTCCACAGCGGCGTCCAGTAGTCGTCGTGAAAACTGGGATAGCCCAGTACCGCCGGGTTTTCGCTGAAGGTCAACGCGTGCACGCCGCGCTCGGCGTTGCGTCGCACTTCGGCCGCGCAGGCTTCGGCGTCCCAGATCACCGGCAGGCACATGGGAATGAACCGCGCCGGATACGCGCCACACCACTCCTCGACATGCCAGTCGTTGTAGGCCCGCAACAGGGCCAGGCCGAAGTCGCGGTCCTCGATGGCGAACAGCCGCCCGGCGAAGCCGGGAAACGTGGGAAAACAGATCGAGGCGAAAATCCCGCCCGCGTTCATGTCCTTGATCCGCTCGTCGACCTGATAGCAGCCCGGCCGGATCTCGTCGAGGCCCTGTGGTTCGAGCCCGTACTCCTCCTTCGGCCGGCCCGCCACCGAGTTGAGCGCCACGTTGGGGATCACCACATCGCGAAATTGCCAGCTGTCGCTGCCATCTGGGTTGTGCACCAACCGCGGTGCCTCTTCGGCGTACTTCTTGGGCAGGTGATTCTTGAACATGTCCGGCGGTTCGACGATGTGGTCGTCGACGCTGATCAAGATCATGTCGTCTTTGGTCATGTTCGCCCGCTTCCCGATTCCCTTACCGTTGGCGCAACGGTACAGCAGCCGGCGCGGCGGCGGAAGTGTGCGATGCTGCAGCCGCGACGGCCCCATCCGTCACTCCAGTCACCAGAAGAAAAGGACATGTCTTTTGTCCACCTACGCGCGACAACTTGGCTTGTCGCGCAACGCTTGTGGAGTTCAACGCCGGCAGCCGGCCTTCGCCGCGATCGAGGGTGCGATGGCGGCTTTGAGTGTGCGTGTACCGCGGGCCCGCCCGGCGCGTCGCCGCCGTACGCACACTCGATTAGCCCTCGCTCGGGACCAGCTTCAGCGAGATCGAGTTGATGCAGTAGCGCTGATCCGTCGGCGTCGGATAACCCTCGCCGCTGAACACGTGGCCCAGGTGGCTGTGGCAGTTCGCGCACAACACCTCGGTACGCGTCGTGCCCATCGAATGGTCGGGACGCAGGATCACCGCGTCGGAGCTCGACGGGTCGAAAAACGACGGCCACCCGCAGTGCGACTCGAATTTCTCCGTGCTGCGGAACAATTCAGCGCCGCACGCCCGGCAGTTGTAGACGCCCTCGGTCTTGGTGTCGGTGTACTCGCCGGTGAATGGTCGCTCGGTGCCGGCCCGACGCAAGACGTCGAATTCCTGCGGATTGAGCCTCTTGCGCCACTCGTCGTCGGACAGTTCAAGCTTTGGACTTGCGGTCATGCGTCCACGCTAGCCGTTTCCCGCTTGGACGGCAGCCACGCCGGATCGATCCCGTCGTCCAACCGGTTTTCGGCCTTGGCGTCCAGATAGCGGAAGTACAGCACCGTGAACACCACGATCAGCAGCAGCGACCAGCCGTAGGTGATCTTCAGGTAATGCAGCGCGCGGCCGTATCGCATGTACCGGTAAATCAGCCAGTCGTCCAGCGTCAGGAAACCGTAGACACCCAGCCACGCCGGCCAGTTGCGAATCAGCGAGTTGGGCAGCACCACCGTCATCAGGAACGGCAACAGCATCATCGAGTAGTAGCCCTGGGCCAGCGGCAGCACCAGCCACGACCACAGCAGCAGCACGCCCGACGAACTGGCGAACCAGAACAGCGGGTCGCGGGTCCGGTAATACCGGTACAGCAGCCATACGGCGCCGATCGCCAACACTGTGAACATGAGCCGCAGGAACACGATCAGCCAGGTCGGCAGCCCGAAGTACACGCCGTTGCCCTCGATCGAGCTGTTGAAGTAGTCCCGGACGCCCCCGATGTACGGCAGCGTTTTGGTGACGAAGTCCATCGGATCGCTGACCAACGGCCACGCGGCGATGTTGATGACGATCGGGACCACGAACGCTGGCACCAGCGCCCGCCACTGGCGGTTCAGCAAAGGCAGCAGAAGCAGGGGGGCCAGCACGGGTTTGAGCGTGAGCGTCAGGCCGATCACGAACCCGGCCCACCACTGGTGGCCGACTCTTCCTGTTTCGGGTCCGTCCAGCAGCCACCGCATGAAGAGCACCTCGGCCAGCAGGACGCAGCCGTTGATGTTGGTGAAAACCAGCGTGCTGGTCACGCTTTCGGTGCAGAACATGGCCAGCAGCAGCGCGGGCGCGGCCACCGAAGCGAGTGTGAATTTGAACAGCCGCAGCAGCAGGTACCAGGCGATCAGGATCGCGACGGTGTTGATCAGGATGAACAGATACCGCGACGGCGTGAAGGACAAGTACCCGAACGGCGCCATCAGCAGCGTGCCGCCCGGCGGGTACAAGTAGTGCGGGTCGACGTAGTCGAAGTGCTCGTTGTAGATGTCCCAGCCGCGCCGGAAGTTCAGCACCGCCCGGTAGACCGGCTTGAAGTCATCGGTGATGTTGCCGTTGAGGGTGAGGATGATGCTGCGGTGCAACACCGACAGGATGGCCGCCGGCCATAACGCGGAGCGCAGTATCGCCGAGGTGCTCGGGGGTCCGGTGCGAAGACGAAACAAGTCAGCGGCCGTCACCAGCGCACCGTACACCAGGGGGCGTGAGCGCCCCCGAAAGCTCAGGCTCAGGCGGGGCAGTAGGTGTCGGTTCCCGGAAGCTTGCCGCTGTCCAGATAGCCGACCAGCGGCGGGACCGCGCACAGCGAATAAATGCTGGCGCCATGGCCGATGCCCTGCCACATCACCCGCTTGCTGGCCGCGCCCGCGTTGATGACCGTGGCCGCCGTCGCGGCGACCGCTTCCGAGCCCACGATCGGGTCGTTCTGCACGCCCAGCAACAAGACGTCGATCTTGAGGTCCTTCGGCGTCGGCGGCGCCGAACCGCTCGGCCAGTGCACGCATTTGACGAGATCGAGCGCGGCGACGGAGCCGAATTGCGGGTAGAGCTTGGCCCAGGCGACCACCAGTTCGCGAACCCGGTCGGGGGTCGGGCGGTTGAGCGCGTCGCCGCACGAATTGACGAACTGACCGTCCGAGTCTCTGGTGGCGTCGGCGCGACTGATCAGGTTGGACAGCGGGCCGGCGTCACCGGAGCGCGCGGCCGCCAGCGCGTTCGCCAGGTCGGTGGTGGTGGCGATGCGCCCGGCGTTGGGGAAGCCCAAAGCCGTGGCGATGGCGTGAGCGACTTGCGCCACCGAGGCGCCACCCGGAGCCTTCCCGGCACGCGCCGCGCCCAACAGCGCGTCAACGGCGCCCTTGGGATCGGGGCCCAGGGCGCAGTTCACCGCGACACACTGCGCAGCGAACGCGTCAAGGGCGGCCTGCTGGCCCTTGGCCCTTTGCTCGGCGGCGGCTTCGGCGTTGATTCCCAACGCAATCGGAGAGTCGAGGATCAGTCGGGCGACCTTGTCGGGGCGCGACCCGGCGTAGGCCAGCGCCACCTGCGCGCCGTTGCCGATCCCGACGAGCGCGACCGCGGGGACGTCCCACAGGTTACGCAACCGCTCGATGTCGGACGCCGCGTGCGAGTTGTCGTAGGCCGAGGCGCCCGGCGCGATCGCGTCGGTGCAGTTCGTGGTGGCGGTATTCGAGGTGTCGGACAGGTTGGCCACCGGATCGTCGCCCGACTGGAATTGCGCCTGATCGCGCATCGTCTGGCGGTCGGCCGGGTCACGGCAGTCGATCGGGCTCGACATGCCCATGCCGCGGCGGTCGACGGCAACGATGGGATGCGCGCGCAGCACGTCGGCGCCCGCCCGTGACAGCCACACCGGCAACTGCGTCGACGACGGCAGGTCGGTGCCGGTGGTGAAGACCAGCGGCCCGGCGTCGTGGGGCGTCTGGTCGGAGCGGGCCCGGACCGCGCCGATGGTCAAGGTCCCCGAGCCGCCGTTGGGGTCCAGGTCGGCGTCGTAATTCGCGCAGTCCAGCTTCACTCCGGGCGCCGCGGGCACGCCGGCGTCGGCGAAAAGCCGCGGTGTGCAGTCATGCCAGGCCAGGTCGTTCTTCGGTGCCGCGATCGGGGGCGGACCGGCCGATGGTGGCTTGTTGATGACCTGGCCTTGCGGTCGGGCGCCGCGATTGGTGGCGAAGCGCGGGTCTGCGGCCAGGCCCGGGACGCAGCCGGCCAGCACCATGCTCATCGATAAGCCCGCAGCATCAGGCTCGCGGGATAGATGTGCCGACGCATGCCGACCACAGTAGCGACCAGCAGCGTCAGGCCTTGACGTAGCGCACGTAGAGAAAGCCGGCGTCGTCGGTGAGGACGTGCGCGCAGCGCATCGCGGTCTGCACCTGGCCGGGGCCGGTGGCGATGCGTCGGGCCAGTCCGCCGACGACGTAGGGCGCGATCGTCAGGCACAAGTCGTCGAGCAGGTCACGCTGGATGAACGAGCCGAGCAGCATGGGCCCGCCTTCGGTCAGGATGCGGCGCAGGCCGCGACCCCGCAGCATCGCCAGCAGGGCGGCCTCGTCCACTTCGGCCGGGTCGTCGCCGGAGCAGTCGATCACCTCGGCAACGCCCGCAAGCAGTTGGCGGGTCTGGTCGCAGGCCGCCGTGCAGGTGCAGATCAACGGCGGCACCTCGGTGCGGGTGAACACGGGCATGTCCCGGTCCAGGCGACCCGACTTGCTGACGATCGCCAACGGCGGGACTTCGCTTTGCCCGCGGGCCTGCCGGTGCATGCGCTGTGCGACCGGTGGGCGCGCGCCGGAGTACCCCTCCATCCGCACGGTGCCCGCGCCGACGACGATGACGTCGGCGAGTTCGCGCAGCACGTTGAAGATCAATTTGTCGCCGGGCCCGCCGAGTCCGCCGCTGGTGCCGTCCGCGGTGGCGCCGCCGTCCACGCTGGTGATGAAATTCGCCCGCACCCACGTGGCGTCCAGGTGCTCCGGATAGCCGTAGAGGTCGGGAAGTTCGCCCTCGTCGACGGCGCGCCCCGATGCCAGCAGGGCGAAGTCGGCCATGCGTCATCTCAGCACGCCGTTACAGTTCGTGCATGCAGGGGCTGGTGGATCGGCATCCGAGCGTGTCCCCCGAGCGGCTGATCGCCCAGCTGATTCCGCCGCCGACCTTCGCCGAGGTCAGCTTCACGAGCTACCGCCCCGATCCGGCCGAACCGACGCAGGCCGCCGCCGTGGCGGCCTGTCAGGAATTCTGCGCGCAGGCGGTCGAGCGCCGCGCGGGTCGCAGGAAGCTGTTAGGCAAACGCGCGGTGCTGCCCGGGGTGGGGCTGTACCTGGACGGTGGGTTCGGTGTCGGCAAGACCCACCTGCTGGCTTCGGCCTACTACCAGATACCCGCTCCTAAGGCGTTCGCCGCATTTGGGGAGCTGACCCAGTTGGCCGGGGTGTTCGGCTTCGTCGAATGCATCGACCTGCTGGCCGGCTACACGGTGGTGTGCATCGACGAGTTCGAACTGGACGACCCGGGCAACACCACGCTGATCTCGCGGATGCTCTCGTCGCTGGTCGAGCGGGGTGTGTCGGTGGCCGCCACCTCCAACACGCTACCCGAACAGCTGGGCGAGGGCCGCTTCGCCGCGCAGGACTTCCTGCGCGAAATCAACACGCTGGCAAGCATTTTCACCACCGTGCGGATCGAGGGGCCGGACTATCGGCACCGCGACCTGCCGCCCGCGCCCCAGCCGTTGTCGGACGAGGACGTGACCGCGCGGGCCGCGGGCGTACCGGGCGCGACGCTCGACGACTTCGATGCGTTGTGCGCTCACCTGGCCACCATGCATCCATCGCGTTATCTCACGCTGATCGACGGGGTGAGCGCGGTGTTCCTGACCGGAGTGCACAAAATCGACGACCAGAACGTCGCGCTGCGGCTGGTGTCGCTGACCGACCGGCTGTACGACGCCGGCATCCCGGTGGTGGCGTCCGGGGCGAAGCTGGACACCATCTTCAGCGCCGAAATGCTGGCCGGTTGTTACCGAAAGAAGTATCTGCGCGCCACGTCTCGGCTGCTGGCGCTCACGGCAGCTCCCGGACCATGACGTAATCGTTTTCCTGGCGCGCGCCCACGCGAAACATCCTGGTGCCGTTGATGGTAAACCCGCTCTTGAGGTAAAAGCGTTGTGCGCGTGAGTTTTCCTGATTGACGCCGAGCCAGATGCTTCGGGCGCCCCAGTCGGCGGCGGTGGCGAGCGCCGCGTCCATCAACACTGTCGCCGGGCCCGCGCCGTGGAAATCCGCGAGCAGGTAGATCTTCGACAGCTCGGCGTCATCGTCGGCGCCGCGAATCAGCATGGCGTAACCCACAATCCGGCCATCGTGGCGCGCGATGAGAACCGCGCGTTGCGGATCGGCCAGATACTCGGCGAACCGCGTCGCGGACAGGTTGGTGTCGATGAACGACGCGATGTCCTCGGCGGGCGTCGCTGGTGGACAGGCCAGCGGGAACGTGCGTGTGGCCAGGGCGGCCAGCTCGTCGACGGAATCCCGGGTCGCGATGCCGACGTCGAGCGTCAGAGGTTCCATTGCGCGAGGTGCACGCCCGTCTTCTTGTCCAGCAGAACGACGTTGGAGACCGGATCGCGGTAGGCGTCCCAATACACCTCGCCGCGCACGATCGATCCCTGCGGCGCGTTGACGATCACGTTGTCCAGCGCGTCGGGCGCATCGGAGTTCCGTGGCTTGTAGGCGTCGGCGAATGGCGTGACACCGTCGAAGCTGAAGTCGGTGGCCATGACGAACGAATTCGGTACCCGGACGGAATGAATCGTCACGTCGGCGCGCTCGGGCTGGCTGGTGGGGAAGCTTTTGACCGGGACGCCGCTGCGGGTGTAGCCGAATCCCGGTGGCGGGTCACACGGCTGCACGCTGCTGACGGTGACATCCGCGACATAGGTGCCGGTATCCACCCGCAAGGTGTCACCGATATGGCCGATCGGTGCGTCACCCGCCCAAGCGCGGGGGGTTGCGGTGAGGCTCGCACCCGCAATCAGCATGGTGGACAGGACGATCAGCCAGCGGCGCATCTTGGCATAATCGCACACCCGAGAGGGCCAACGGGAGGGGCGATCAGCCGTTCTTGCCGCCGCTGAGTGACTCCAGCGCGGCGATCAGGTCGGCCTCGACGCGCGCCTTGTCGACACCGCATCGGTGCAAAGGTCCGGCGCCGTCTTCGAGTTCGAGCAGCGCCAGCAGCAGGTGTTCGGTCCCGATGTAGTTGTGGCCCAGGCGAAGCGCCTCGCGGAAGGTGAGCTCGAGCGCCTTGCGCGCCGGGCCGCTGAACGGGATAAGTGCCGGCGACTCGGCGCCCGGCGGCAGCACGACGGAGGCGCGCAGGGCCTCGGTGTCGACGTCCTGTCGTTGCAGCAACACGGTGGCCAGCGCGCCCGGATCGCTGAGCACCCCGAGCAGCAGGTGGTCCGGCGTGATTTCGGCGTTAGCGGCCTCGTGGGCGGCATTCTGGGCAACGACTACGGCGTTGCGGGCTCGGGGAGTGAAGCGACCGAAGCCCTGGTCGGGATCGATCGCGCTGGCCTCGGCGCGCGGGACGAACCGCTTCTGCGCGGCCTGCTTGGTGACGCCCATGCTCTTGCCGATATCGGTCCAGGACGCTCCCGAGCGGCGCGCCTGGTCGACGAAATGGCCGATCAAGTGGTCGGCGATCTCGCCCAGATGCTCGGCGGCCAGCACGGCGTCGGCCAGCTGGTCCAGCGCGTCGCTGTGCACGGTCTTGATGGCGCTGATCAGCTCGTCCAGGCGGACGGGGTAGGCGATGGGCGTCGAATCGGACATGGCGTCAACTCTAGGTTGACGGATGCCGGATCGTCAACTTTGAGTTGACGCGGCTGATATCACCTCTGGTTCGCGGCAAGAGATGCGGCGATGTCGCGACTCTGCGACGATCAGAACGCCATGAAGCTCCTCCTCACGCTGGCCGGTCTGGCTGCCGTGCTCGGCACGGCAGCCCCCGCGTACGCCGATGCCGCCGATGACACGTTCCTCGCAACACTTCGTGCTGCCGGGATCGACTTTCCGGACTCGGCTAGGGCGATAACTGCCGGCAGGTGGGTGTGCACCGCGGTCCACCCTGGGACCTCGCTGGCCGACGTCGTCAGGGTGGTCCAAGGCGCGAACCCCGGCCTGCACAAGGAGCACGCCGCACAGTTCACCGCGATCGCGGCCAATGTTTACTGCCCGACCATGCTGGCGGGCATGTCCCAGCAGTAGCCTGCAGCCCGGCCTGCGGACGTATGTCGATATTCATGTTTGGTTCACTGCAAGAGCTGCGGCGTTGTCGCGACTCTGGGACGATCAGGACGACATGAAACTCCTCCTCACGCTGGCAAGCCTTGCCGCCATGCTCGGCACCGCGGCGCCCGCGTATGCCGACGGTGCCGACGACATGTTCTTGGGAACCCTGCGCGCGGCCGGGATCACCTTTCCGGACCCGGAGCGCGCGATCGGCGCCGGCAAGTGGGTATGCAGCGCCGTCCACGGCGGCAACACGATGGCCGACGTCGTCAAGACGGTGCAAACCGAAAACCCAGGACTGCACGAGGACAACGCCGCCCAGTTCGCAGCGATCGCGGCCAAGTCGTACTGCCCGACCATGCTGGCGGGCATGTCCCAGTAGTTCGCCGGCAAACCTGACCCGCGGTTGTGATCGGCTGTTTACAGCCCCGCCATCTGGGCCCGGTTAACGAAACCTGTCGTCAACATTTCGTCTTTATGATTCAGCGACGAACGGCAGCTCAGCGTGCGGGAGGAAAGCGAATTTGGACTTCCTTCAGGAGCAGTTGATTGATCCGCTCAGCGATGTCCTGAATTCCCACGTCCTCGTTTATCTGCTCATCGCGGTTGGCATCTATTTCACGTTGCGCACCCGGTGTATCCAGATCCGTTATTTCGGGCGGATGTTCCGTCAGCTCCGCAGATCCCACCGCCAAGACGGTGGGATCTCTTCCTTCCAGGCATTCTGCGTGGGCCTTGCGTCGCGGGTGGGCACCGGCAACATCGCCGGTGTCGCCATCGCGCTCACCGTCGGTGGCCCCGGTGCGATCCTCTGGATGTGGGTGGTGGCCGCGGTCGGCATGGCGACCGCGATCATCGAGGCCACGCTCGGCCAGATGTTCAAGGTCCGCTCGGATGACGGGGCGTTCCGGGGCGGACCGGCGTTCTATATCCAGAACGGCCTGCGCTCGCGCGCGGGTGGCGTCGCGTACGCGGTGCTGCTGATGGTCGCGTTCTCGACCGCGTTCAACATGGTGGAGACCAACGCGGTCAGCGGCGTTTTGCGGTCATCGCACGGCATCGACATTCGTTGGACGACGGTCATTTTGGCGGTGCTGGCGGCGCCGGTGCTGTTCGGCGGGGTGCGCCGGGTCGCGTCGTTCGCCGGAAAGGTGCTTCCGACGGTGGCGGCGGTCTACACCCTGCTGGCGCTTGCGATCGTGGCGGTGAACATCACCGAGCTGCCCGGGATGGTCGAGGAGATCGTCGGCGGCGCGTTCGGGATCAGGCAGCTGGCGGGCGGTTTCGCCGGCGGCATCGCCGCCGCGATGTGCACCGGGGTGAAGCGTGGCTTGTTCGCCTGCGAGGCGGGCCTGGGTAGTTCGCCCAACATCGCCGGCTCCGCGACGGTGGCGCATCCGGTGGAGCAGGGCTTGATCCAGTCGCTCGCCGTGTTCATCGACACGATGGTGATCTGTACCGCGACGGCGTTCATCGTGCTGGCGTCCGCGCCGGAGCTCTACAACCCGGCCCACCCGGGTGGCATTGCCGGTGCGAGCCTGACCGAGCAGGCGATCGCCTCCGACCTCGGTTCGTGGTCCACGCTGCTGATGACGTCGGTGGTGTTCTTCTTCGCCTTCTCCTCGGTGCTCAGCAACTACGTGATCGCCGAGGCCAACCTGTTCTTCCTCGGCGGGCGCCGGTGGGCGACCAACACGCTCAAGCTCGTGACGCTGGGGTCCATCGCATTCGGCGCCATGTCCAAGCTCACGCTGGTGTGGTCGCTGGCGGACCTGGCGATGGCGGTGATGGCCATCGCCAATCTGATCTCGATCTGCCTGCTCGGCAAATGGGCCTTCGCCGCGATTCGGGACTACCACAATCAGGCCGCGCGGGGCATCACGCCGGTTTTCATTGCCAGCGAGGCCGGCCTGCCCGGTGTGCTGCACGGCGACATCTGGGAGATGCCCGAACGCCGTCAGGTCGGCGCTTGCCCGGTTCACTGCTGATCGATCGGGCGCCGGTCGCCGTCGTCGAAGGAATCTCGGGCGTCGGCGGCGTAAGCAATACGCTAGGGCGCATGCGCGCCGTTGCGACCTGGCATCTCGATCTTGCCTCCGCGGCGGTCATCGTGGTGCTGGCCGGGGCATACGTGTGGTGCTATCCGGCGCGCCCGCAACGATGACAACCCGTCCGATCGGTGCAGGTGGGCTGTTTTGGTTTCGGCATCGCGCTGTGGGCGCTGGCCACGATAAGCGCAATCGGCGCCTATGCCTACGACTTGTTCTGGGTGCGCGCGCTGCAGGTGCTGCTGCTCGTTTACGTCGTCCCGTTCTTCCTCGCGCTGGGTAAGCCGATCACCGTGGTGCGCGACGCGCTGGCCGGTGAGCGCGTTGATCGGCTGCTGACGACGCGGCTTGCCCGAGTGCTCTTCCATCCGCTGACCACGTCGCTGGCGATGCTGGCCACGCCGTGGCTGCTCTATCTCACGCCCTGGTACAGCGCGGCCCTGCAGAGCGAGTGGGTCGGCGCGCCCACCCGAATCCTGTTGGTGGCCATAGGTTTTAGCTACTTCTATGCCCGCCTGCAGGCGGATCCCGTGCCCCGCAGATATCCTCAGCTGATCTCGTTGCTGATCTCGGTGGCCGAGGCCCTCGGCGACGGGGTCCTGGGTTTGGTGCTCTGGCAGGGTTCGTTGATCGCGCCGGCGTATTACGCGGGGCTGCACCGGGATTGGGGCCCGGATCAACGGCTTGATCAGACGATCGGGGCCGGCGTGCTGTGGATCCTCGGCGACGTAGTGGGGTTGCCGTTCGTGCTTGTGTTGATGCGCGCGTTATCCCGTGACGAACGGGCACACGCGATCGAGGTAGACGCCGAGCTGGATACGGCTGAAGCGTCCGACAGCGAACCGCGGAGCCGTCGTCGGGATTGTGGTGGGAGAACGACCCGCAATTGCGCGAGCGGTTCCGCCGGCGGCTGACGGCCGCCGATGTGAAATTGGCATGAAACCCGCCCGCCGCGGCAAACGGTGGGCTATGTTGCGCGAAACATCAGCAAATCTCAAAGGAGCCAACGAAGTTGAAAATCTCGCCAATAACAGCGGGCTTGGCTGCGGGCACTTTGGTGATCGGGATGGCGGGGTGTGGCAGCAACAAATCGTCAAGCCCCTCATCGAGCTCAACCTCATCGTCGGCTGGCTCCAGCATCGGCGGCGTCGTCTTCGGCGCCGTCATCGAGCAGCGCCGCCGCCCAGCCCGGGGACTACAGCGGCCTGCTGATCAAGCCGACGGACATCGTCGTGCCCAACGACACCTTCACGTTGATGCAGACGCTGCCGGTTCCCAACCCGGCGGGCGTCGAAGGCGTGTTCATGAATCCGGGGGGCTCGCGCAAGGTCGACGACACCATCTATGTCTATCCCGACGCCGCGCAAGCGGGGCGCGGCGCTCGACGGGATGGCGCCAAGTGTGAGTGACCCCCAAATGGGGGTGAAAGGGCCGCTGACGCCGGCCGACGTCGGCACCCGCGGCAGCATGGTGGTGGGTCCGGCGGCAGACGGTTCCAAATCGGTGGGGATGGCGATGTTCACCGAGGGCAAGGCGTTCGTCGTCCTCGAGTTCAACAGCCCGCCAACCGATCCGGTGCCGGCCGACGTCGTTCTCGATCTCGCACGCAAGCAGGACGCCGCGATCAAGGCCGGTTTGCCTTCGTGAACCGGCGACCGGCCGTCGCCGCGGCGCTGTTCGGCCTGGCGGGCTGGGGCGGCCTGCGGGCCTTGGTCGCGTGGATAGACCGGAACCCGGATCCCTTTACCCGCGAACAGCTGATGGCCGAACCGCGGGGAGAGGAGACCCTGATCGCTCGGCCGGACGGGACCCAGTTGCGTGTGCTGGTCGCGGGCCAGGGGCCGCCGGTGGTGTTCGTCCACGGCTACACCGCCGGTATAGCGGAGTGGAACTTCGCATGGGACAAGCTGGTGGCCAAGGGCTTTCGGGTGATCGCCTTCGACCAGCGCGGCCACGGAGGCTCGACGTTGGGATCCGACAGCATCGGATCAGAGGCCATGGCCGACGATGTCGCGGCGATCTTGCGGCACTTCGACATTCGCGACGGCGTGCTCGTCGGACACTCGATGGGCGGGTTCGTCACGATCCGCGCGATGATCGAGCAGCCCGACCTCGGCCAGCGGTTGCGCGGACTGGTGCTGTTGGCCACCTGGGCGGGTCGGGTGCTGGATGGGGCGCCGCAGAATCGCGTGCAGATCCCACTGATGCAGAGCGGTGTACTGCAGGTGCTTGTGCGCAACAGAACCGTTGCGGTACTGCTGGGCGCCGCGCAATGCGGGGCGCGGCCCTCGCCGGCCATGATCTCCGTCTTCATCGACGGGTTCAGACAGCACCTGGCCGACCACGGACCGCTGGTACCGATTGTGCGGGCCTTCTCGCGCGAAGACCGCTATCCGCGGCTTGGAGAGATCGCCGTGCCGACGGTGGTGATGGTCGGCTCCGCCGATCGCACCACGCCGCCGAGTCATTCGCATCGGATGGCCGCGGGCATACCCGGCGCGCGGCTCGTCACGGTGCCCGATGCGGGCCACCTGCTGAACTGGGAAGCCGCCGACGAACTGGTGGAGGTCGTTGAAACCTTTCCAGCACAAAGTCGTTCGGGATAGCTTTCACCCAGCACAAGGCGCCGGGTCTTCCGAAACCCCGTAAGGTGTCAACTCACCTGTTCAGCCGCACCGAAAAGGTCGATCCGCGGTATGTCCGTGTGGAAGCGGCTATGACCGGCTCGCACGGCAATGTGGAGGCCACACCTGACTTGCACGCGCGCGCTGCGGCGGCGTCTCGCGTTGGTCAGCGCGTCCAGCAGGCGCGGCTACAGACGCAAGAGGTGGCAGCGACTGACGCGAGCACGCGGCCCGCCACCGCGAGTTCGCGGAGGAAGACCGCCGGCTCGCCGTTCGGCGGCTGCGTATGGCAGATGGTTGAGGGCGCTGATTCACCTGCTCGCCGACTGGTGACGCGGCACGGTCGCTATAGCGCACGGCCGATCCGGGCCCTGCCCGTCACTTCACCATGGGCATGACCGCTGAGCGGGCGCTTGGTGTCCGGCGTGCGGCGCGGCGTGGGTGCGTCCTTCAGGTAGCGGCGCTGCAGCCGGTCGATGTAAACCTTCGCTTCGTTGATGTCGCGCCGCAGGGCGGCGGCTTCACAGCGCATGGCCGATGCTCGGGTGCTGTTGCCGATGAGATCTTGTCGGTCGAGCCACGCCAGCTGGTGCGTCATTTGATGCAGTTGTTCGCGCAACGCGCGGATCAGCTCCACGGCCTGGGCGGCGTCGACATCGTCCATTCAGGAATGGTTGCACCGCTCGACCCTTTGCGCCTGCCAAACGGCTCAGGCCGCAACAATCCACTGCGAAAAGCGGGACGCGCCGCGTCGCTCAGCGGTGGGGATGGGTCAATTGAACTGCCAGCCGCAACCGGACGCCCGGTCGCGTCGAGGACAATAATGCGTGTTGATCGCGCTCTCCCGGTACAGCGAGAGGGGGGTGAGACATCGCTCAGCGGCTGATCGACAGACGACCACCCGGCGCCGCGACGACAAACCTGAGAATGCGCGCTGCGCCGCCCGCTTCAGGCTCGCCTAGTGGCCGCCGTTGTGGGCCAGATCGATGGCGTACTGACTCACGAAGGTGCCTGCCGGCGGATCACCCTTGTCGCATGTTCCGTCGGATTCGCCGGGGCGTTTGATCCACAGGTAGGCGTCGGCGTGCGCGCCCCCGGTGGCCGCGGTGGGCGGAGTGCCCAGCGCTCGGCCGCTGGGGTTGCACCAGTTGAGCCCAGAGTCGGGCGCCGGTCCGGCGCCGTTGCGCGACGTGTCGATCACGTAATGCGAGCCGTTGGTCTGCGCCGAAATTGCTTCGCCGTAACCGATTTCGTCACCGGTGGTGTAGAAGTTCGATGTGTTGAGGCTGAAACCGCGGGCGCGGCCGATGTCGACCTTGTTGAGCCTGGCGGACATGTCGTCGGCGCTGTGCCAGCGCAGGTGACCGGCGTCGACGTAGACGGCCGTGCCCGGATTGCGCGTCAACGTGTCGACGGCGTAGCGAATCAAGTCGTAGCGTTCCTGGCGCTGGTCAGCCGAAAGGCAGTCGGCCATCGCGAGCGCGTCGGGTTCGAGGATGATCGCAGTCCGCGTGGCGCCGACGTCGGATGCGATGCCGTCGATCCATGCGCGGTAGTCGTCGGCGGTCCCGAAGCCACCCGCGGCGAAGCTGCCGCAGTCGCGGTGGGGGATTCCATAAATCGTCAGGACCGGGATGGCGCCGGCGGCCGCCGCGTCGCCGGTGTACTTGGCGACCGTGGCTGCCGAAGAGCCCGGGACGATCCAGTAGGCCTGGGGCGTGTTGGCGATCGCCGTCAGCTCGGCACTCGGTGGATCGGCATGCTGCGCGGCGCGCATCGCCGCCGAGTTGGGGTTGACGTAGAAGGGCATGCCGGCCAATGGGTTCGCGTCGTCGGCCAACCGCACACCGGCCTGTCCCGGGTCGACAAGACAACCCGCGCCGACAACCGCCGCGACCGTGAGATAGGGGGCGATCCACCGCGCGGCCGCCCTAGCAGCTGAGAACGTCACCTGAGGAAGCTAGCAGCATTGGCACGATGGGCGCTGGGCCCCTAGCGGATCTTGGACGGGTGGACGACCGGGCCGTCGAGCGCCGCCTTTGGATTCCATCCCGGCAGCAGCTTGCGCTGGTGGCAAAGTTCCTGGCCCTGGACGCACTCGCCGTTGTAGGCGTCGGCCTCGGGCGATGTCGCCAGCCAGTGCACCACCTCGCCGATCACCTCGGGCGGCTGCCAGGTGCCGTCATCGGCCGAGAACCCGAAGCCGGCCATGTCCTGGCCGATGCGTTCGGTTTTGATCGCGCCCGGCTGGACGTTGAACGCGCGGATCCCTTGGTCGCCGTACTCGACCGCCAGTAGGCCGGCGATGCTGTGTCCCGCCGCCTTCGACATGGCGTAGCTCAGACCCCACCCACCCTTTCCGGCCTTTGCCGGCGGCGCGTTATAGGCCGCACCGGAAGTGATGTAGATGATCGTGCCGCCGCCTTGTTTCAGCATGGCGGGCAGCAGGATGCGGTTGAGCACCAGCGGCGCAAAAGCGTTGCCCTGCACGTGTTTTTCCAGCACTTCGACGGGTGTGTCGGTGATCAGATCCATGTGCCCCGGGCCGATGAAGCGGGCGTTGTGGACCACCAGATCGACGGTGCCCCAACGCTCGAGCAGCGTTGTCGCCGCGGCGCCGAGCGATGCCCGGTCGAGCAGGTCGGCCGGCAGCACGAGCACCTCGGCGCCGGCCGCGCGCAGCGCGTCGGCCGTGCTGGCCAGGCTTCCGGGCAGAGCTGTGGTGTCGGATTTCTTGACCGTGCTGGAATGCTCGCGCCGCTCCCCTTCCTCGATCGTGCGGGCCGTAATGGCGACATCAAAGCCGCCTTGCGCCAGCCGGATCGCGATCGCCTTGCCGATGCCGCGGCTGGCGCCCGTGACGAATGCTTTCCTCCTCGGCGGCACTGTCCTCTCCCATCGGTCTCCGGAGTGCTGGATGGTTTCCACCTTCGCATGTGGAGCGTGATATGGGTCACCATTGGCGTCAGATCGGGCAGCCTTCCCGACGTTCGGGCGTTTCGCTACACAGTCACTGATCTAACCGGTGACCTCGAATTCAAGCGAGGCAGACATGCAGACCACCACGACCAGTCCACACCACGGAACCCGCGACTCAATCGCCAGCGCATTTTTGCTCGCTGCCGGCATCATCGTCCTGATCGCCTCCGCGGATGCCCTCGCCGTACTCATCGCCGCGGTCATGATCGCCAGCTTGGTCTGGGGGTTGATCCGCGAAATCCAGCATCGCGTGCACAACCGCGCGGAGCTGGCTCCCGTGACGCATCTCCGCTCGGTCCGGCCAGACGCGAAAACGATTCCGCCGCAACTGTTGCGGCATGGCCACAACGCCGCGTAGCGGTCCACGCCGATAACGTAGTCGAGCCGGGTGATTCAGTCGCAGAATATGTAGCGCACATGCCGCGACGATCAGGAGTTGCACAATGTCCGAAAAACAGCAGCCGGCCACCCTCCCGTGGGTGCAGTTTCGCGAAAACATGCTGACGGCGCGCGAAACCCAGGTCAAAGCGGTGCTCGGCGCGGTGCGGCGCTTCGTCGACGCCCATCCGGTGGTGAGCCGACTCCCGGTGGCCAAGGCTGTCATCGATGCCCGACTGCAGTTGCGCGAAGACCTGGTTGCCGCGCGATTTCAATTCCACCGCGCGGTGGTGCGCAACGTGGGCCAATTGGTCTCCGATGCATAGTCCGTATCGGCCGGAAATACTGCTGCGCGGAAACACACCCGCCTAGACTCCCTACTGTTCTGCCGGTGGTGGAACGCCGGGCCAGTGGGTCTAGCGAAGTAGGTGGGTCGCCGTGTCATATTTGATCGCGGTGCCGGAGGTAATGGCCTCGGCAGCAACGGATTTCGCCACTATCAGCTCGACGCTGACCGTGGCCAACGCGGCCGCGGCGGTCCCGACGACGGGGATTCTGGCCGCCGCTGCGGATGAGGTGTCGGCGGCGATTGCGGCGCTGTTTTCCGGCCACGGCCAGGCGTATCAGGCGCTCAGTGCGCAGGCGTCAGCTTTTCATGCCGAGTTCGTGCACCTTGTCCGCGAGCACGGGCGCGTACACGCTCGCCGAGCCCGCCAACGCGTCGCCGTTGCGAAGCGTCGAGCACAGTCTGCTCAACGCGGTCAATGCGCCTACCGAGTCGCTGCTGGGGCGCCCGCTGATCGGTAACCTTGGCGCAAGCCAATGGTGGTGCCGGCGGGATCCTCTACGGAAACGGCGGAGCGGGCGCGACCGACGCGGCGGGGCAGGGCGGCAGCGGCGGGCTGCTGTTGGGCCTGAACGGGAAAGACGGGTCGTAGCCGGACGGCCGGAGAACTGACCGAACTTCCGGCTACGTCAGCCTCCAGATTGGCGGATTATGCACCGCCGCTGATGGGTAACTTCTGCAGGTTTTGTGCGAGGGTTACGAGACTTTGTCCGAGGTCCTCCGTGCCTTGTCCGAGCAGCTGAAGACCTTGTCCGGCAGGGCCCGCCGCCTCTCCGAGGAACTGCTCACCCTGTCCGATCCACACCAGACTTCCTCCGATGCTGAACAGATTTTGTTCGACGCCCTGCGTGACGTGCTGCACGGACTGGATGAGGGGTTGCAGGACGAGTATTTCGTGCAGGACGGTCCGCAACACGTTGACGCTGGCGGCCTCGGTGCCGGTATAGGAGGCCGCGCTTGCGCCCAACGTCTGCACGAACAGGTCATGAAACGCCGCCGCCCGGCCGGCCAGAGCCTGATAGCCCTGGCCGTAGCTTCCGAAGACCGCCGTGATCGCCGCCGATACCTCATCGGCGCCAGGGGCCAACAACCCGGTCGTGGCCTTCGCCGCCGCCGCATGCGCGGTGCTGAGCGCCGAGCCGACATTGGACAGATCGGTTGCCGCCGAAGCCAACAACTCTGGCGCCGCCGCCACGTACGACATCGCTGCCTCCACTGCAGGAAAGTGTGTGTCCAGAGCGTATGCCGATTCCGACGTGATAGTTCAGGCGTTGCGAAAACTCGGTTCCGTTTACCGGTGCCGGCCTGCAAGGCGCGATCATGGTCGCGGCGGTCACGTAGGCAAGCACGACCGCGCGAGCAGTAAATACACGGCCTGAGCTGCAATAACTCTTGGTGCGCGATACTAGCTCTATCGTCTCGCCGAACCGCAGCGCACACCAGGACGCGAGAGCGACCATAAGCCGCAGCCGCTCGGGCATCGCTTCAGTCACGGTGGCGAGCTCGTCCACCGAGGCGGGCCGGATCTTGTGCACGCGGCGGGCGCGGCCGGTGCCGACGATGCGGCACGGGTTGGCGTCGATCAGTTCGTCGTTGACGGCGCTGCCCATGATGGTGCGCAACAGGCTGTAGGCGTGGCTGCGCATCGTCGGGCGGTCCGTCAGCGTCTGCGAGTACCAATCCCGAACGTCTTTCGGTTTGATCGCGGAAAGCTGCCGATTGCCGAACGTCTCTATCAGGTGGTCGTCGAGGATGTCCTGATAGTGCTCGCGAGTGCGGGTTTTGATGGGCCGGCCGGCGACCTGACGGCTTGCCCTCAACGGCCGGACCTTGTCGGTCGATGTTGCATTGAAGCAGCCGACCATCATCGCGATGCAAATCGCCAAGCTCGCCGACGATTTGATCCTGCTGCCAAAATTGTTCCGGCAGTACGGATCTCGCGTGCAAGCAGGCGCAATGCTGTGGAACTCGCTGGCCAGTTCCGATTATTACACCGCCGGCCCGGTCGAACCACGCGTTCCCGGCGCCGAATACGCACAAATCGAGGGTGTTCTGCCCGACCCGCGGTTGAGTCTCGTCGAGGATTTCGGCGGCGCGTTCACCGTACCGATCGAGCAGGTTCTGCGAAACAATATCAGCTTGCTCGGCCGCGCCGATACCCTTCGATAGCCCGCGGCCGGCGCCGATCCCGTGCCACCAATCCCGAAGATGGTCCCATTCCCGACGCCGACCATTCCCGCGAACCCAATCCCGACGATGGTCACCATTCCCGGCGCTGACCATTCCTGAGCTCGCGGCTACTCCTCCACCACCCCGGGAGGGCGGGGCCGGGATCGGACCGCTCGCGGCGCGCGACGGCAACCGGGCAACCCCCCACCGAAAATATCGAGACCCCCCGGCGGCGACTCCGCACGGTTAGTCGAATTTTGTTTTTACGGGGGCGAAAAAAACGCGCGGGACGACCCGGGGGTGGTCGTGCCGGCCGCGGGCCGGGTTGGCGCGGGGTGAAAAAAGGGTTAAATATCAATGCTTTTCGTTCGTGCGCGGGGAGAGCGCCGGACAGGGAACCCTCTGGTTACCGCTTGGTGCTGGTGCTGGCGCCGGAGTTAGCGGGGGCGCGAACGTTACCAAAACCGAAATTATGGGATAGCGGCGGGTCCATACTCATGGTGAGTTCATATTTGTCCGGTGAATAATAAGTGGTCTGACAGGAGTGCGCCGTGTCGTATGTGATCGCAGCACCAGAGGTTATTGCTGTCGCGTCGTCGGATTTGTCGGGGATCGGGGAGGCGATCAGGGCGGCGACCGGGGGGGCGGGCCCCTCGACGACGGGGATGGTGGCGGCGGGCCGCGATGAGGTGTCGGCGGCTGTGGCGCGGTTGTTCGGCAGCTACGGTCAAGAGTTTCAGGCGCTGAGTGCGCAGTCGGTGGCGTTTCATGATCGGTTTGTGCAGGCGTTTAGCGCGGGTGCTGCGGCCTATGCGCGTACGGAGGTCGCCAACGCGTCGCCGCTGGCGGCGGTGGAGCATGGCATGTCGGCCCTTGCGGCGGATCCCTTAAGGCCGATTGACGACCTGACGGGGCGCCCGCTGGACGCCAACGGCGCCAACGGGGCGCCGGGCACCGGGCAGGCCGGCGGGGACGGCGGGTGGTTTGGCGGCAAGGGCGGCAACGGCGGGTCCGGGACGCCGGGCACCGCCGCCAACCCCAACGGCGGTAACGGGGGGGCCGGGGGGGCCGGCGGGTTGTTCAGCAGTGGCGGTAACGGCGGGGCCGGCGGGGCCGGCTTTGCCGGCGCGGCGGGCCACGCGGGCGGTAACGGGGGGGCCGGGGGGGCCGGCGGTCACGGCGGGGCCAGCGACGCCAACCACCCCAACGGCGGGGCCGGCGGGACTGGCGGGGTCGGCGGGGTCGGCGGGGCCGGCGGGGCCCGCGCGGCCGGCGGGGTCGGCGGGGCCGGCGGGGCCGGCGGCGAGGGCGGTAACGGCGATCCTCACGGCACCGGCGGCGCCGGCGGCACCGGCGGCGGCGGTGGCACCGGTGGCATCGGTGGCGCGGGTGTGGCAAACGCCGCGGCCGGCACGGGCGGTCAAGGCGGCGCCGGAGGCACCGGCGGCGGCGGTGGCACCGGGGCCACCGGGGGCGCCGGAGGCACCGGGGGCAACGCCGGTGCCGGCGGCCAGGGCGGTCCCAGCGTCCAGGGCGGCACCGACGGCAACGGCGGCGCCGCAGGCAACGCCGGCAACGGCGGCACCGGCGGCAACGGCATCGCTGCCACCATTGACCATGCGGCTGGGAACGGCGGTAACGGCGGCACCGGCGGTGCTGCAGGCAATGGCGGCCCCGACGGCACCGGCCCCGGCGCCAAAGGCGCTGCAGGCAAGGCGAGCGTAGGCGGCAACGGCGGCAATGGCGGCAACGGCGGCGCCGATGGCGGCAATGGCGGTGCCGGCGGTGCCGGCGGCGTGGGTGTGGCAACCGCTGCTGGCGGTAACGGCGGCGCCGGCGGCAACGGCAGCGCTGGCACCATTGGACATCCCGATGGCGGCAATGGCGGCACCGGCGGTGCCGGCGGCGCGGGTTTTGCAAACGGCGCGGCCGGCAACGGTGGTAACGGCGGCAACGGCGGCACCGGCGTCGCTGGCATCGCTGGCACCATTGAGCATCCCGACGGCGGCCACGGCGGTAACGGCGGCAACGCCGGTGCCGGCGGCAACGGCGGCGCCGGTGCCGGCGGCAACAACGGTAACGGCGGCAACGCCGGCACCGCCGGCAGCGGCGGTAACGGCGGTAACGGCTTCCGTGCCACCTTTGAGCATCCCGGCGCCGGCAACGGCGGTAACGGCGGTAGCGGCGGCGCCGGAGGCGCTGGCGGCGCCGTCAGCACCCGCTTCGGCACCGTTCCCGCTGTTCCGGGCAAGGCGAGCGTAGGCGGCACCGGCGGTGCCGGCGGCCACGGCGGCGGGGGCTACACCCCCTCGCCCTTCGATGATCCCTATGGCCTCCGGTCCGGCACTAGCGGCGGCAACGGCGGCAACGGCGGCACCGGCGGAGCCGGCATCGGTGGCGGCAACGCCGGGACCGGAGGCGCCGGCGGCGCCGGCGGCACCGGCGGCGGTGGCGGCCGCGGCAACGGCGGCGGCGGTGGCAACGCCGGCGCCGGCGGCGCCGCAACCGGTGGCGGCAACGGCGGGACCGGAGGCGCCGGCGGCGCCGGCGGCAATGGCGGCTACGGCGGCTTCGGCGACGGCTTTTTCGCCGACGGCGGCAAGGGTGGCAACGCCGGCAACGGCGGCACCGGCGGTTCGGCCGGCACCGGCGGCACGAACGGCAACGGCGGCGCCGGAGGCACCGGCGGCGCCGGCGGCACCGGCGGCAGCACCCGCTACGGCGCCGGCAACGGCGGCAACGGTGGCGCCGCCGGTGCCGGCGGTGCCGCCGGCACCGGCGGTGGCGCCGCAGGCACTGCGGGCAGCACGGGCTTCGGCGGCAACGGCGGCACCGGCGGCACTGGCCACTTCGGCTATGTCATCGACAGCGTCCAGCCCAACCAGAACCACGGCAGCTCCGGCGGCCGCGGCGGCACCGGCGGCACCGGCGGAGCCGGCATCGGCGGCATCAACGGCGGCAACGGCGGCGACGGCGGCCGCGGCGGCGGCGGCGGCAACGGCGGCAACGCCGACCGCTTAATAATGGGCGGCATCCGCGACGTGAACGGCGGCAACGGCGGCGACGGCGCCACTGGCGGCGCCGGCGGCGCGGCAATCGATGGCGGTAGCGCCGGAACCGGCGGCGCCGGCGGCAACGGCGGCAACGGCGGCCGCGCCCTCAACGGCGGCAACGGCATCTTCGGCAATTACGGCGGGGACGGCTCGGGTCACCCCGGCGGCCGCGGCGGCAACGGCGGCAACGCCGGCAACGGCGGCACCGGCGGTTCGGCTGGCACCGGCGGCACGAACGGCAACGGCGGCGCCGGAGGCACCGCCGGCAACGGCGGCCGCGGCGGCGACGGCGGCCGCGGCATCGGCAGCATCGGCGGCATCGACGCTAGCGGCGGCAACGGCGGCAACGGTGGCGCCGCGGGCGCTGGCGGCGCCGCCGGCACCGGTGGAGGCAACGGCGGGACCGGGGGCGCCGGCGGCGCCGGCGGCGACGGCGGCGGCGGCGGCAACGCCGGCGCGGCCGCGGGCGGCAACGGCGGCAACGGCGGCAACGCCGGCAACGGCGGCACACCCGGCGGCGCCGGCAACCCAGATTTCGGTACCGGCGGCGCCGCCGGCACCGGCTCGCCCAACGGCACCAAGGGCAGCGACGGTAGCCCGGGCACCAACGGGTGATCTGGCCGAGCGTGCCTGCGGGCACGGTCTAGAGCGACTTCCCCAACGCCGGGTCATTTCGCGGGCTGCCTATCAACCTCACCGGCCAGCGCCGCGACACCGCCTCGGCCATAGGACAGTGCAACTAGACTCTTTGACTTGGCCTAGACCGCACCCGTGCTGCTTTCGGGTGTCATATAAATCGCGTCGAATCCTCGAAGCTCGGTGGTGCCGTGCATCACCCCTACACAGGCCACGCAGTCTGCGACCGCGACAGCCAATCAGCCACCAGAACCGCGCGACGAAGCCGACCACGATCAAGACGCGGAGTAGGGCTCGTACAGATCCCCTGTTGGAGCATTGGGCACGTCTTGGGCACGCCCCGGGGTGATCTTGTTAGAAAAGCCTGTTGACGTGCTGTGATGCTGGTGCGCGATACTGGGATTGAACCAGTGACCTCTTCCGTGTCAGGGAAGCGCTCTCCCGCTGAGCTAATCGCGCTTGGGAGTCGAATTTGGAGGTGGAGACGGGAATCGAACCCGTGTGCACGGCTTTGCAGGCCGTTGCCTCACCACTCGGCCACTCCACCGCAGGGATTGATGCCACTTGCACCTTCGAGCGGACGACGGGATTCGAACCCGCGACCCTCACCTTGGCAAGGTGATGCGCTACCAACTGCGCTACGTCCGCGTGCAACGGGCGAGATCGTCGTCCGGTGCGAAGGACGACGATAGTCCACGTGACCGGGCGCACACAAATCCCTAGGTACAGTGCGTGTCTCGGCCAGTGCGCGTCCAGGCCCAGGCAGGTGGCGAGTTCTGCGGACCTGCGGTTCGTGCTAGTCTTCGACCTCGTTCGCCTCTCGGCGCCGGTCCCGTGGCTCAGTGGAAGAGCGTCCGCTTCACACGCGGAAGGTCGCTGGTTCGATCCCAGCCGGGACCACTTAGATCAGTCCAGGTGATTGTGCTCAGATGCCGCACGCCACACAGCCACTGCCGGCGCGGTCATTGTGAATCGGATGTGTGCTTCTTTTTGTACGTCAGTCTGTTAGTCGGTGTTCCTTACGCAACCGTAAGTGACACGCGTCACCACTGGTCGCGAATTCTGCCCGCTGCTGATGGCGGGGGCCGGCAGTGAAAACGCAAGTCCGTTACGAAAACGCGACCGAATGTCTGCGTCGTGGTTGTTGGCGCATGAGCCGGACCCGGTCAGGTGCCCGTCGAAGCCGAGTGATCACGAATCCTGTTGCAACACAGGAACAGACGGTAAGTATGTAGTTCGCGCGCGAAGCAGGCCTCACGAGTCCGATGCTCGCGGCTTCGCCGGCCACACGTTGGAATTTGACGGCGCATGTCCATTTATTAGTGCGCACACCTGGCTCGATGCATCGTCCGCGACGTCATTCAGAGGCGCTCCAAAGCGTTGCGAACGATAGCGAAGCCATTGCCGCAAAATAGGAGAGCCTAATATCAATAGGGCTGGGCGGTGAATTCATTACTTTTCGCCGCGAATAAAGACCGGAACTCGCATGATTGCGGGGTTGCCTCCGGCCGGTTCAGGCGCGTCGAGCCGCGGGGTTAGAGCCTGAACCGGACCGATGCCCACGGTCTTCCGTCGGCACCGGCGGCGCGGGGAAATTTGCAGTTCACGGGGCTGGCTCCGAGGGCGGCGAAAATGCAGCAGCCTGCTTAACATCGCTGGCCTGCCGGTGCTCTCGGCCGGCGCTCTCGCCTAGCCGGCACCCCTTGGGTGCCACCCCGGCAGGGGCTCGCGGTTGCGCTGTGCAAGGCAAGTGATGCCACCCGGATCTGCATAGTTCACGGGCTCGCAACATTGCGCACGAGAGTACCCACTTTTGACTTAAAAATTACCGTGGTGGGGGCTAGTGAAACGCCTTGGGATTTGTAATATGATGTCTCGCGGTCCCTCGCCGATTTGCATTCTTCCGGGTGAATGTCGGCAAAAAGGAAGGAAAACCCGAGGGCCACAAGAATTCGGCGGGGACAAAGATTGCGGATGGCCGATAATCCATCCCAAACGTATCAACGGCGCCGGATTCACCAACTTGAGGTCGGCGCCCCGACACCCTAAGGACGCCCATGACCCTCCCTTCGCTAGACACGCGGACCCTCGACGGATTCCGTCTCCGGCGGCCCCTGAGCTGGCATGACCCCGACATCGACTGCACGTTGGTGATTTCGACGCCGACGGCCGACCGTGATTTGTGGGCCCAGTACTCGGTCGGCGCGCATCGCAGCTATACCAAGCATGGCGTCGAATGTGCTCTCGACATCGACGCGCTGCGCAGTGGGGCGGACACGCTCGTGTACTTCGGGGTGCTCGACAACACCGGACAGATGGTCGCCGGCGTGCGGGGCATCGGACCGCTGCGGTCGGCCGAGGACTCGCATGCGGTCGTCGAATGGGCCGGACAGCCGAGCCAACAATCGGTCCGCGACATGATCAATGACCGTGTTCCGTTTGGCGTCGTGGAGATGAAGTCGGCATGGGTGATCGATGAGGGGGATCAGGACCGGTGCCTTACCGCCGCCCTGGCTCGCACCGCCGGCCATGTGACGGCGTTGCTTGACGTCCAGTTCTGCATGGCGACTGCCGCCGCGTATGTACTGAACCGGTGGCGCTCGTCCGGATGCGTGGTGGCAAGCATTCCCGCGGCGCCGTACCCGAACGAGCGCTACCAAACCAAGATGATGTGGTTTGACCGGCGCGATTTCGTGAACCACGCGACGGAGCCGCAACAGGTTGCCAAAATGCGCACGGAGACAGAGTATTTGACCGAAGAGTACTACCGCCAGTGGGGGACCGAGCCACGCCTGTTGAACGAAGCCTGACCGTGATCGGGGCGAATCGCCGAGGCTAATCTCCGACGGCGGCGAAATCCATCGGTACGACGGGCCTGGCGAACAGCGACTCCATCGCGGTGCTATCTACCGGACGCGACAGCAGAAATCCCTGCGCGCGATCGCATCCCAGATCGAGCAGCGCCCTGGCCGCGGTGGCGGTCTCGAGGCCCTCGGCGACGACCTCGAGTTCGAGGGCGTGCGCTAGGGCGACGATGGCCTGCACGATCGCCTGATCGCGGCTGTTGTCGCCGAGATCGCGGACGAATGCTCTGTCGATCTTCACTATGTCGACCGGCAGGGTCTTCAGATATGTCAATGCGCTGTAGCCAGTACCGAAGTCGTCGATGGCGATCTGCACACCAATGTCCTTGAGTTGACCGAGTGTCCGGCGGGTGGTATCGATCTCTTGGACCACGACCCGTTCAGTGATCTCAAGACACACTGCGGCGGGGTCGATTTCGAACTCGTCGAGGGTTGCGGCAACGGTGCTGACGATGTTGTTCGCAACGAGCTCCATTGGCGATACGTTGACCCGCATTACCACATCGCGCCCGACGCCGTGCGAGCGCCAGAGTGAGAACTGGGCACAGGCCGCGCGCATGATCAGACGGCCGAGCTTGCCCGCCAGGTTGATGGATTCGAGCACCCCGATGAAGGAGTCCGGCATCAGCAGCCCGCGAGTTGGGTGTTGCCAACGGACCAGCGCCTCGGTGCCGAGAATCTCGCCGGTCCGAATGCCGAACTCGGGCAGAAAATGGAGCACCAGGGCGTCGTTGGCGCCGTTGGTGGTCCTCTCGAGAGACAGTTCGATGTCGTTGCGGATCGTGTCCCGCTCGAACATCTCCGGACTGTAAGGTGCGACTTTGGCCCCGCCGGCGCCTTTGGCCAACCGGGTGGCCTGATCGGCCCGGCGCAGGAGGTCCGAAGTGTTGTCGGATCCCGGTACGCCGGTAGCGACGCCCACGCTGGCGGAGCGCGTGACCTTCTCGCCGTCGATCGAGATCTGCTGGTGAACTTGGCCCTGGAGCCGGTGAGCAAACGCCACCGCACCGTCGATGTCCATCGGTTCGGACGGTACGACGACGAGCTCGTCTCCCCCCAGTCGCGCGGTGACCGAAGCGCCCGCCGCCTCGCGTAACAGGTCGGCGAAACCCTTGATGAACAGGTCTCCGGCGTTCTGGCCGAGGTGTTCGTTGACGACCTTGAAGCGGTCCAGGTCGAGGAACAATACCGCGACGGGTCCGGGCCGACCCTCGGCCAGTCGTTCGTCGAGGTGGGCGATCAGCGCTCGGCGGTTCAGCAGGTCGGTAAGGTCATCGTGCTCAGCGAGGTAGCGGACTTGCTCTTCGGCGACGATGCGGGCCTGGACCTGAGCGAATAATGTGCCGATCGCCTGCAGCGCATTGAGCTCCTCCGGTCGCCAGTCCCGGTCACCGAACTTGACGAAGCCCAGCGAGCCGGTCGTGACGTCACCGGACAGCAGCGGCACGCCCGCGAGCGAACTCTGCGGAACGCCCGTGGCTCCCTCGATGTAATCCTGGTAGTCGGCGTTGGTCGGCTCGGGACGCAAAATGCTGGGCTCTTTGAGGTGTTCGAGCTGCGCGAAGACGGAGTCGGCGTCCGCGAAATAGATCACACCGAGTGGGTCAGGGTCGGGAACGTTCTCGCGCGGCGGCCATTCAGCGATAAGCACCGTCGCACGAATCGTGTGGTCGTTGTGGCGCAAAACGCCGAAGTCCACGCCGAAGTGGGTGACCAAGTCGCCGAGCACCCGTTGACAGATCTCCGCAGCATTGCTTGCGGTGGCCGCCATTAATTCCGCGGCCGCCGCAGTGACCAAATCGTCCAGAGAGCCCGACATATCTGAATACGGTAGTTGCTGCCCGCGCGTATGCGACTAGATTGATCGTTTCTACAGCAACCGGGTCCGATCCAGACTGCGGCGGCTCCGGACCGATGCCGGCCCGCCGAGAGCCAATCTGAGCACCAGGACGGGGACGTTACCGGGTGGCGTGCGGATAAGTTGGCGGAACTCTTGCTGCAGCTCTCCCAGTTCGGCGGCGAAGGGCGTCGACAATTCGGTGAGATCGTCGGCATCGCGCGCATACAGAAAAACCGGTGACACGGGTTGGACACCCAACCCGCACTGCTGTGCGACGATCCAGGCCGCCTCAGTGGCACATCCGCCGAGCGCGTAGTCGGTCAACGTTCCCCCGGCAACCGAGATGACCGCCAAGGCGGAACTCGCCAAGACGCGACGGCGAGTGTCCTCGCCCAACGCGCTTCCCGCGTTCCACTGAGCCAAATGGGCCATCACGTCCGGGCGCTTCAAGATGTCGAACAAGGCGAGGCTGCCCGGGTCGAGTTCGAGGCTGAGCACGTCGATGCCGGTGTCGGGATATGCATCGCCGGGCCGGCGCAGCTCGGAAACCATTTCCGCATGCAGCTGCGGCGTCAGGTAGCGGGTACGGTCGGTGGCGCCGAGAATCGTTGCCACACCGGCGATCTCGTCGGGATCGGTAACGACGTGCAAGTGGGCTCGTTCGCGCTCGACAATGCTGTGTAACCGTTCAATCGTGTCGGCGGCGATCGCGCCCGGCATCCCGGGCCGGCGGTTGGTTTCGCGCGCCAGCATGGGTTCGTATAGCGCGGCGAGGTCGGGATCACCACCGTCACCCAGCTGCAGCGTCGCCCGCAACGGCACGCCGCCGACATCATTGAGCAGGCTCACCGGCCCCAACATGTGTTGAGTAGCAGCGGCTACTTTGGCGTTGAACAGGGCCGCACCGAGCGCGACCGCGCTGGCACGGAGACCGATGTCCAACGTCGAGGTGTGTTCGGGGGCAAGCCGGATGGTGACGACGTCGGGGCTGGACTCGATAAACCAGGGCTGCGCGTTGGATGCCGAGGGCGCCCGCATAGCAGCGGCGGTGATCAGGCCCGACGCGCCCGGCAGTACCGGATCTGAGTACTCGGCCGGCGGCGGGCGGCGATCTGTGGTGGTTCGGGGTTCGCCGAGTTGATCGAGCGCCCGGCCGACGTCGACGCGGGTCCGGCCCGACGGCAGGTCTTCACCCACTCCGAGTCTGCGCACCGCCTCGGCAATCGTGGTGGCTCCCAACACCACATCAGCGGAGACCTGCGGCCAGGTCGACAGGGTGCGGTCGATCTCGAGCACCGACGCCAAAGGGCGCGACGTGAACTTTTCGCCCTCGAGGAAGCGAATCATGTGCGGAACCTTTTCCCGGCTGCTCAACGCGGCGAGCTTGGCGAAATCCACGTTGCCGAGTAGGCCGTGCAGAATCGGGCGCTGCGGCTCAAGGTCGAAACGTTCCACGTCGAGCAAGCCTCGGTCGGCCGAGGGCATCACGACAGGTATCCGACGGGCACGGGCACCCTCCCGCACGCTGACCTTAATGTCCAACGAATCACATACCTCGACAACGATGTCCAGTCCGTCGAGGAACTCGTCGACGTTGTCCGGTGTCAGCCCGGCGTCCAAAACCCGCACCGCGACGTACGGATCGAGTTCGGCGATTCTGCGGGCGGCCACCTCGGCCTTGTTCAGCCCGAGGTCGAGCACGGTCGCCGGCACCCGGTTGAGATTGGACAGTTCGAGGCCATCGAAATCCGCCAGCCGAAGCTCGCCGCACATCCCCTGCGCGACCAGGGTGTGCGCGATGACATGCCCGACGCTCAACCCGGCGACACCGATGCGCAGTGTGCCGAGCCGGTCTTGCTCGGCGGTGGTGATCACGTTCCTGTTGCGGTCCAACCGGACCGCTCGAAACGCGCGCGGGCCGAGCAGCGCTACGACGGTCCTCCGCCAGGGGTAGTACACCCACCGGCAGGGTTCGGCGATCAGTTCCTCATCGGGTGGCGGCCGGAGCGTCTGCAGTTCCTCGAGTTGTGACTCGCGATGATCGATGAACTCGATGACGGGATCGGCGCGCAATTGTTCCAACACCGCATTGTCGTCTGCGTCGGCAGCATCGAGAACCCGAGCGTTGTAGGAAGTTATGGTCATTCTCCTCGGTGCTCAGCCGTATCAACAACCAACGCGCACTGTACCTCGCGGCATCACACGCGTGCGTGTGCTCCCAAGGTGCCATTGATTACTTGCGACCAAGCGCCATAGCCTTATTGATACGTGTCACGCACCAACGACCGAGCTCTTTTTTCGGGTGGGTTCTCTAGCGACCGAGTGGAGGACAGACATGTTTGTGATCGCGGCGCCGGAGACGATGACGGCTGCGGTGTCAGATTTGGCCGGTATCGAATCGGCGCTCAGCGCAGCCCGCGCGGACGCGGCTACCCGCACCACGACGGTGCTGGCCGCGGCCGAGGATGAGGTATCGGCGGTCATTGCGGCGGTGTTCTCCGCCCACGGGAAGGACTTCCAAGCGCTCAATGCGCGGGCGGCGGCGTTTCATGAACAATTTGTGCAGGCGTTGACGCGCACGAGGGCCGCGTACACCGCGGCCGAGGCTGCCAATGCCTCGCCTCTGGCGGCGGCCGTGCAGGCGGCCCAGGGCCTGGCGGTGTTTTCGCCTGTGAAGGATCTGACGGGCCGCCCGCTGATCGGCAACGGTGCCAACGCGCCCGCGCCCGGGGGCAACGGCGGCGACGGTGGCTTCTTGATCGGCAACGGCGGCAACGGCGCGGCCGGTGCGCCGGGGCAAAACGGCGGGAACGGCGGGTCGGCGGGCCTGTGGGGCCACGGCGGGAACGGCGGGGCCGGCGGTAACGCCCTCGCCGGCTTTACCGGCCACGGTGGCAACGGTGGGGCCGGCGGCGCCAATGGCCTACTCGGCGGCGGTAACGGCGGTTCCGGCGGGACCGGCGGCAACGGGGGCGCGGCCGGCTTTGTGATCGGCACAACCGGCGCTACTGGCGGGGCCGGAGGTGACGGTGGGGCCGGCGGCGCCAACCGGCAGTTATTCTCGCTGTTTGGCCAGGGCGGGGCCGGTGGGGTCGGCGGTACCGGCGGGCTTGGCGGGGCGTCGTTGATGAACGGCGGGACCGGCGGGCATGGCGGAAACGGGGGGACCGGGGGCGCCAACCAGGCGCTGTTCGGCGGAGCCGCCGGCGCCGGCGGCTTCGGTGGCACGGGCGGCACCGGCGGCGGCGCAGGCGCCCAGAGCGCCACCGGCACTGCCGGCACCGGCGGCACCGGCGGCACCGGCGGCAACAGCCCCGGCGGCACCGGCGGCAACGGGGGCCGAGGCGGCCAAGGCGGCGAAAGTAACTTCACCGTTGGGAGCGGCACCGCCGCGTTCGACGGGGGCGGCGGCGGCATCGGCGGTCGTGGCGGCAGCGGGGCCATCGGCGGGAACGGTGGCGACGGCGGCGACGGCGGCGGAGCAATAGTCCATGCCACCAACGCCGGTGCCGCCGGTGGGGCCGGGGGTGGCGGCGGCGCCGGCGGGAACAGCACGGGCGGCGGCACCGGCGGCACGGGTGGCCGCGGTGGCTCCGGCGGCAGTGCCGATGCCGTGAATGGCAGTTTCACCGCCTCGGCCGGTGGTGGTGATGGGGGCGGCGGTGGCGGCCCCGCCGGCGCCGGCGGTGGTCCCGGTGGTGGTGGCGGCGGCGGCGCCGCCGCCGTATTCGGTAACGAATCGGCTTCTGGCGCCCTCGGCCAGGCTGGCCAAGGCAGCCCCACGGGCGGTGGTGGTGGCGGCGGAGGCGCCACAGTCGTCGGCAAAGCCGGCACCATCGCCTCCGGCGAGGGTGGTGGTGGCGGCGGCGGCGGTATCAACGGTGGCACCGGTGGCACCGGCGGCACCGGCGGCGGCGACAGTGGTGCTGGTCACGGCGGCACTGCCGGCAACGCCGGCGGTACTGCTATGCCGTCACCGCCCGGCGGCGTTGGCGGCAACGCCGGCATCGGTGGCGGCGGCGGTGGTGGCCTCGCCAGCGCCTTCGGCAACCCCATCGTTCTCATCCTCGGCGGCCACGGCGGCAACGGCGGCGGCCCCTAACGTCGAGCCGGCCCGGGCGGCCACGGCTGACGAGTTCCCGCCCACACCGTCGGGCGGGGATGAGATCGTGGAGCCGTGATCACGCTGTTCACCATCGCCGGGACCGGACATCCCGGGATGGCTGGTGCCAGATCCACTGGCAGGGGCTGCTTTCCACAACAGGTGGCCAAGCGCGTCGACCCGACGAAGTACCGATGGAATCCGATTCCCTATGCGGCCGCGCTGCCGTTCACCCGCAGCGTGGCGGCCGGAACCACCAAGCTCACCGATGCGATCAATTCCACCGACGGCGAATTCGCGATCGTCGCCTACAGCCAAGGCGTAATGGTGACGGCGCCGGTGTATCGGTCGCTGTGCTCCGGGCCGCTGCAGCACCGCAAATCAGACCTTCGCGCGGTCGTCGCTTTTGCCAACCCCGCGCGGGAAGAGGGACATACTTTCCCCGGCTGCCCAGACCCCGGCGGGCATGGAATCATGTCCGCGGACCACAGATTGACCGACACCGAAGACCTGTGGTGGGACTTCGTGATCCCCAACGATCTGGCCTCCGCGGTCGGCGACGATCTTGCCGGGCGCTGGCTCACCACGATCTTCATGGCGTTCTGCAGCCAGTACAGCGGCGGTGTGCGCGTTATTCAGGAAACGCTTCGCGGCGCGCCTTCGAATGTGTTGCCGCTTGCGGGAACCCTGGTGCCCTACTTCTCCGGAGCGGCCAGCGCCAATGGTGCTCCGCACGGTCAATACGGCACCTACCAACCGCTTCCGGGGAACCCGAAGACCTGTGTGGACCTGGCCGTGGACTACCTCGACGGCATCGCGCACTAAACCGAGATCGCTTGGTAGCCAGGCGATTTGCTTAGACCTCGATAACTACCGCGCCGCCCTGCCCGCCACCGGCGCACATCGCCGCGACGCCGATACCGCCGCCGCGGCGCTGCAGTTCGTAGACGAGCGTGGTGATCATCCGTGCACCGGAGGCCGCGATCGGGTGGCCGAGGCTGCAACCGCTGCCCGAGAAGTTCACCAGCTGCTCGTTCAGGCCGTACTCGCGGCAGGCCGCGATCGGAACCGAGGCAAAGGCCTCGTTGATCTCCCACAGCGCCACGTCGGACGGCTTCAGCCCGGCGCGCTGTAGCACCTTGCCGATGACCTTTACCGCGCCCAGACCGGTGTCGCGTGGGGCGACGCCGGCCGCGCCCCACGCCTTTACGGTGGCCAGCACCGCCAGCTTTTCGGCCTCGGCGAAGTCGCGGTCGACGAGTGCGACCGCCGCGGCGGCGTCGTTGGTGCCGCTGCTGTTTCCCGCGGTGATGGAGAAGCCCTCGATCTCGGGGTGCAGCACCTTGAGTCCGGCGAGCTTCTCGACGGTGGTGTCGCGGCGCGGATGCTCGTCGACGCTGAAGTCGACGACGGAGCCGTCGGGTTGCTCTATCTTCAGCGCGAGGATCTCGTCGAGGAATTTCCCCGCGTCCATAGCCGCGATGGCGCGCTGATGCGAGCGAGCCGCCCAGGCGTCCATTTCCTCGCGGGTGATTCCGACCGACTGCGCGGTGTTCCAGCCCACGGTGATCGACATGTCCTTGGTCGGCGCATCGGGTGTCTCGACGTGCGTCGGCGGCAACCACCGCTCCTCGAACTTCAGCTCTGGGCCGGGAATGCGCTGGTTCATCAGCGGTGTCATCGACAGGGACTGGACCCCTCCGGCGATGAGCGCGCGCTCCATTCCCGAGCCGATCTGCGCCGCGGCGTTACCGATCGCGGTGAGGCTGCCGGCGCAATGCCGGTTGACGGCTTGCCCGGGCACATGCTGTAGGCCCGTGGCGTCGGCCGCGTAGCGCGCCAGATCTCCGCCCCCGTAGTGCGATTCCGCGACGATGATGTCATCGATTGCCGCGGGATCAATTCCGGACCGGCGCACCACCTCCGGCAGCACAGCGGTGATCAGGGTCTCGGGCGTCGTGTTGACCAATGTGCCCTTGAAAGAGCGACCGATGGCGGTTCTGACGGCACCGACAATGACAGGCGTTGGCATGGTTTTTAGTACCCCGGGATTTTGGCGTTATGGATTGCCAAAAAGTAGCACATACTGTATTCGCAACAGTAAGTGACCCGTGTCACTTGGCTATCTGTCGGCGTCGGTGTAGCAGATGACACCGCGAATGTTGCGTCCTTCCAACATGTCCTGGTAGCCCTCGTTGATCTGTTCGAGGCTGTAACGGCGGGTGACCATGTCGTCGAGGTTCAGCCTGCCGGCCTGATACAACGACAAGAGCACGGGAATGTCGCGTTGCGGGTTGCCGCCCCCGAAGATGGTGCCCTGCAATCTCTTTTGCAACAGCGTTAACAACGAGAGGTTCAGCGTCGCATCCGTCTCGATGACGCTGCCCATGGCCGTCATGACGCAGGTCCCGCCCTTGGAGGTGATGGACATGTACTTCTCCAGGTCTTTGCCCTCCGATCGGCCGACCGTGACGATGACTTTGCGGGCCATCCGGCCGACGGTGAGTTCAGCAACGGCCATCGTGGCGGTGTCGATGTCGGGATAGACGTGGGTGGCGCCGAATTTGAGGGCCTGGTCCCGCTTCCATTCGACGGGGTCGACGGCGAAGATGCGCCGGGCACCGCAAGTGACCGCACCGAGCAGTGCGGCGATGCCGACACCACCCAGGCCGACGATGACGACGTCGTCACCCGGTTGAACTTCGGCCGCTCGCGTCGCCGACCCGAAACCGGTTGTCACACCGCAGCTGACGAGTGCCGCGGCTTCGAAAGGGATGGCGGGGTCGATCTTCACCAGCGAGGTCTGGTGCACCACGAGGTATGGCGAGAAGGTGCCCAGCAGCGCGTAGGGGTAGACGTTCTGGCCCTTGGCCTGGATGCGAAATGTGCCGTCCGAGACCGCCATTCCCGCCATCAGCCCCATGCCGAGGTCGCACAGGTTTCGCTCGCCGGCCTGGCATGACGGGCACTTACCGCACGACGGGATGAACGACGCCGCGACATGGTCGCCCACCGCGAGGTCTTCGACGCCTTCGCCGGCCTCGACGACGATGCCAGCGCCTTCATGCCCGCCGAGCATGGGAAAGGCCGCCATCGGGATGTCGCCGGTGACCACGTGGTGGTCCGAATGGCAGAGCCCGGCGGCCTCCAGCTGTACCGTGACCTCGCCCTTGCGCGGCTCGCCGATCTCGATCTCCTCGACCGACCACGGCTGATTGAAATCCCAGATCAGCGCGCCCTTTGTTTTCACCCGGGTACTCCTTCGTCGCGGTCCGCCGAGGCCTCACGTGCACGTTACTGTAACGGCTACGGTAAAGCCCAGCGACCCAAGATAAGTGACCGGTCGGCTAATATTGAGGACATGCCACGGCCGCCGAACCCGGAGGTGCGCAGTCGGCTTCTGCAAGCCGGCCTCGCCCTCGTGCACGCACGCGGATTCGCCGCCAGCGGCGTCAAGGACATCACGGACGCGGCGGGCGTGCCGAAGGGCTCGTTCTACGCCTATTTCCCAAGCAAAGAGGCGCTCGCGGAGGCGATCCTCGAGCACTATTGGGCCGATATCCAGACGCGGCTGCTGCCGATCCTGGACGGGGACGGGTCGCCGCAGGAGCGAATCACCCACTTCTTTCATGCGCTAGCCGACGACCACGAGGCCGGCGATTTCCTCCTGGGCTGCCTGATCGGCCAAATGTCGCTGGAGCTGAGCACATCCAGCGACCGGGTGCGCGCCGAGCTGCTGCGCATTCTCGACCGCTGGGACGAGGCGGTTACGGCGTGTGTGCGTTCCGGCCAGGATGGGGCCGGCGGCGTTCGGACCGACCTCGACGCCGCGCAGCTGGCCGCCCTGCTGATCGAGGCGTGGGAGGGCGCGGCCCTGCGGGGGAAGGTGACCCGCAGTCGCGCCCCCTACGACAGGTTCGAAGCGGTGACCGTCCCGGCGCTGCTCGACTAACTTTGTCTTGGCGGGAATGCCGCGCCACGGGCGGCCGTTAAATAGACGATTGGTCATCTATCCCAGAGGAGGCCGAAAGAAATGACAACCGTTCAGAACCCGAGCCGACATCGATTCACCTTGAACGACGGCAGCGGTGAGATTCCGGCGCTGGGGTTCGGGACTTCGCTCTCCGACAATCGCAAGACGCGCAGCGCCGTCAAGACCGCGGTCGAGGTGGGATTCCGCCATCTCGACGCCGCCGAGCGCTACCGCAACGAAGCCGAGGTCGGAGCGGCGCTCAAGGAGTTGTTCGCCGACGGGACGGTCCGTCGCGAGGACCTGTTCGTGACCACCAAGTTGTGGAACAACAACCACCGGCCCGAACGGGTCAGGCCCGCGCTGCAGGCCAGCCTGAACCGGCTGGGCCTGGACACGGTCGACCTGTACCTGGTGCACACCCCATTCGCGTTCAAGCCCGGCGATGACCAAGACCCCCGCGACATCCACGGCGCCGTCATCTACGACGAGGGACTGACGCTGGAAGAGACCTGGGCCGCAATGGAGGACCTCGTCGACGGGGGCCTCGCCCGATCGATCGGCCTGTCCGACATCGACGTCGCGGGCACCCGCAAGATCATCGACACCGCGCGGATCAAGCCGGCCGTCGTGGAAGTCGAGTCGCACCCGTATCACCCGCAGTGGGAACTGCACGGGCTGCGCGAGACGGACGGGGTCATCCTGCTGGCGTTTGCTTCGCTGGGGCACGCGCTGGAACCGCGATTGCTCGACGACCCGCTGATCATCTCGATCGCCGAGCGGCTGGGAAAGACTCCGGCGCAGGTGCTGTTGGCCTGGGGTATTCAACGCGGCACTGCGGTGCTCACGGGATCCGTCACGCCGTCACGCATCGGCGAGAACTTCGACGTGACCGCGCTCCCCGAGAGCGCGATCCACGAGATCAACGGTCTGGACACGCGTATCCGATTCAACTCTGTCGTCGATGCGGGACAACCAGGATTTGCCGAAGTGCCGTCGGACAGTTGATTCCCATGAACACGGCAGGATTTCACGAAGGCGAGCTGGCGACGCAACGGCGGGCCGGCGTCGAAGCCGACGCCAGCCGGCTCGAAGGGATGCTCGACCCCGGCCACCTGTCCGATGGTGCCACGAAATTCCTTGCGGCACAGACGTTCACCGCGATCACCGCGCGTGATCGCGACGGCGTCCTGTGGACCTCGCCATTGTCGGCGGACGCAGGATTTCTACACGGAGAAGATCAGCTGCTGCGCATCGCGGCGGTGCCCCGCGTGGGCGATCCGCTGCACCGGGTCCCCGCCGGCCAGCAGATCGGATTGATCGCCATCGACTTCGACGCACGGCGCAGGATGCGGATCAACGGCACCCTCATCGACGGCGACGACGCGGGTCTGACCGTGCACATCGACCAGGCTTATGGAAATTGCCCGCGTTTCATTCACCGCCGCGACGCCCCATGGTTGCCGCCACGCCTTCGACAGCCGTACGGCGCGCTGGGCAGCTAGAACCCGCCGATATCGCGATGATCGCGGCATCCGACACGTTCTTCCTCGGCACGACCCATCTCGTCCGGGGCAGCGACGCCTCCCATCGCGGAGGTCCTGCCGGATTCGTTCGGGTGAGCACCCCGCAACGACTGTGGTGGCCGGATTACCCGGGCAACAACATGTTCAACAGCTTCGGCAACCTGGCCGTCGATGACGAGGCCGCCCTGTTGTTCATCGATTTCGCCACCGGGGCCGCGCTGCATATTTCCGGGACCGCTCAGGTGCTGTGGACCGACCCGGGTGCGGCGGGCGACGACGGAGGCATCGGCCGCCGCGTAACGTTCTCGGTGGATTCTGTTGTTAGCGCCGAGGAGGGTGGGCGATGGACGGCAACCAAGAAGGCATCGGCACGCTGAAACTTGAATGCCCGCAGATGCATTCCGTCGGCAGGCTCCTCAAGGAAGCGCCATATCAGTCAGTCGTCTTCGATCCCGGAGCCCAAGTCGGGGAGCGTCGGTTCTGGCCGGATGAAGCCGACCAGCCGCAGTTCAAGGTGCACTGCAGGCATTGCGACAAATCGGTGGGCGAAGCCACCGCTTCGCTTCAGGGCAAATTTCGTCAGGTGGTCGACAGCGCGTCCGAGACCACCGCGGTTACCACGCTGCCGTATGTGTAATCGGCGATTCGACGCGAGAGGAGCCACGTGACGCAGAACCCGCCGGCCGACAGTCCCCGACCGCCCGAGGGCGACTGGCTGGGCACCCCGTAACTGTCGTTCGAGCGCGAGGGGCCGATCGCCGTGTGCACGATCGACCGCCCGGACGCGCGTAACGCGATGACGCCCGCGATGTACTTCGGAATCCGTTATGCCGTAGGCCGTGTCAACGCCGATCCCGAGCTGGCAGGGCTGCTGATCACCGGCACCGGGGACGTCTTCGCGCCTGGCGGCGACATGACCGGGGGAGTGGGCGCCGACGACTGGATCACCTTCGGCGCCGCGTTGGGCATGGACGTCACGCCGTTCGACGCGGTGCGCACCTCGGGCAAGCCCGTCGTCTCCGCGGTCAACGGGCTCTGCCAAGGCGGCGGCATGCAGATCGCGTTGTGCAGCGACCTGTCGGTGGTCAGCGAACGCGCGACGTTCCGGGTGCCCGAGTTGTTCCGCGGCTACGCCGATACCTACTACAGCCAGATGCTGGCCCGCCTGATCGGGCCGGTGCGCACTCGCGACCTGATGTTCACCGGTCGCGTGCTCAGTGCCGCCGAAGCCCAGGACTGGGGTTTGGTGAACAGGGTTGTGCCGCATGAGGATCTGCTCGCGACGGCGCGGGATCTGCTCGCGCAGGCTTGTCGGACCGCACCGCGCGCCCGCAACGTCATCAAGTCCAGCATCGACAACTACCTGGGCCTGTATGACCGCATCGGCATGACCAGCAGCCTGATGGACGCCGAGGCCCGCGAAGGCGTTCGCGCCTTCAAGGAGCGCCGCTCACCGGACTGGGTGCACCCGCAGTTACGGGTAGAGGGGCGACTCTAGCCGAGCACCGGGAAGCGGCGCTTTGCCGCGAGCTCGTCGATCCCGGCCTGCATGACTTCGCGCACGTACGCGTCGACCTCGGCGGTGTCGGGGTTCTTGCCGAACTTCTTGCGAACGTTGATCGGCTCGAGGACCCGGGTCACGATCTTGGCGGGCAGCGGAAGGTTCGGCGGCAACACGAAAAGGCTTATGCCGAAGGGGAATCCGAATGTGACCGGCGCGATCTTGGTACGCGCCACGCGAGCGATCGGGCCCAGGCTGCGTGCCAACCAGGTGCCGCGGGTCAGGAAGAACTGCGTCTCCTGCCCACCGATGGAGACCATCGGCACGATCGGCACCCCTGCCTCGATCGCGGCCCGAACGTATCCCGTGCGACCGCCGAAGTCGATGACGTTTTGCGTGGCGGTGGGCCGGTAGGCGTCGTAGTCGCCGCCGGGGAACACCACCACGATGCCGTCGCTGCGCAGAGCGCTGGCCGCATTGTCGTGGTTAGCCGGGATGAACCCGATTCGCCTGAGAAAGCTGCCGATCGGTCCGACCATGATCATGTCGTGGCTCAGCGTGTAGATCGGCCGGTCGTACCCGTTTTGCTCGTACCAGTCGATGGCGAAGATCGGCACGTCGACGGCCATCTGACCGCCGGAGTGATTGGACACCACCAGCGCACCGCCCGCGGGCACGTTGTCCAGTCCGTGCACCTCGGAGCGAAAGTATCGCTTCAGCACGGGCCGCATCGTTCCCATCACGCGCTCGGTGAGAACCGGGTCCCATTTCTCGATCTCGTTGGTCATGGCTTCCTTTCGATGATTTAGGCCACGTCGGCTTCGTACTTTGCGTAAATGCCTGCGGCAGAAGCGATCTCAGCGAACTGGCGCATAAGTTCCTCGGTGACCTCGTGAGCGTCGCCCACCGTCGCCGCATCGGCCAGAACGGAGATGTTCAGCTGGTCGGCGTAGCTCCACACGGTGATGTTCAGACCGCTGCCCGCCACCAGCGGACCCACCGAGTAGAACTCCGCGATCGTCGCGCCGGCAACGTGCACGTGTTCGCGTGGGCCGGGCACATTGGACACGACCAGGTTCTGCATTTTGAGGTGGGCATTCGTGCGCGCCATCAACGCGCTGAGTTTCCGGACCATCAGGGGCGGCAGGTAGGCGAACCACCGGGTCAACAGCTCCGGCCCGAGCAGGTTGTGCAGTTGCTTGGCGCTGACCGCGGCCTCGTGGCTCTGACTGACGCGGTGCAACGCGTCATCGAGATCAGCGGGCAGGGTGACGGCGATCTGGGTGAAGTTGTTCCCCGCCGATCTGCCCGGCGACGAGTCGAGGCACACCGGCACCATGGCCACGAGCGGCGTGTCGGAATGGCCGTCGTAGCGCAGGCGCAGCTCCCGGGTCGCCCCAGCGGCCATCGCCAGGACCAGATCATTGATGGTGCAACCCAATTCGCGGGTGATCCGCTTGGCATCGGCGAACGGCAAGCCGGCGGTTGCGAATCGGCGCCGTGCGGTGAGCCGATGGTTCATGAAGGATCGGGGGACTTTGACGGATGTCCGGTCTCGCCGAGTGCGGGTGACCCGGTGGACGCCGGCCGCGGTGTAGCGCAAAAGGCTTGGCAATTCGGCGATTTGGCGGATGTGATCGCGGATGGCCGTCCAGAGGAGTTGGATCCTGGACGGGTGGGAATCGGACTGGGCGCCGGCGCGCACGCCTTCCGGTTTGTCCGGTTTGTCCAAGGCACCGGCGAGCAGATTGGCCGACGCGACGCCATCGGCAAGCGCATGGTGAATCTTGGTGACCACGGCCAATCGGCCATCGGCCAGGCCGTCGACCACGTAGATCTCCCACAGCGGCCGGGTCCGGTCCAGCGGTTGCTCGATCAGCGTGGCAATGGCGTCATCGAGCTCGCGGCGCCCGCCCGGGGCCGGCAGGTGCAGGGGTCGCACGTGGTACACGAGGTCGACCGGGCAGTTCTCCCGCCACATGGGGCGATGGAAGCCGTAGGGCGTGTCGACGAGCTGCCGCCGCAGCGGTTCGAATCGGTGCAGGCGCTGCTGCACCACCCTGCGGGCCGTCTCCACCGAGAAATCACCGCTGGCTGGTGCATCGAGTATGGCCACCTTGACGGTGTGCATCGGCACGTTGGCGGCCTCACTGAACAGCATCATCGCGTCCGAACCGGTAAGTCGTTTCATGCGGCGACCCTTCGCAGAAGAAGTTCTGGGTCCGCCCTTGCGGCCGACGATGCCCGCGCCAGCGATACCCCCCGAAAATTTCCCTTGCCCCCATTGCCAAACTGAGCCCAGCTGAGTGGGGCCGCATTGCCCGGCACGTCAGCGAGTCAGGCCTAGGCTACGACAAAAAATAGACGCGTGTCCAGACGTGTGACCAGACGCACGTGTGGCACGAGTCACACGGTCACGGCAGGATCCGGCGCACCGCCGTCTCGAGTTGCTCGGCGATGTCGGCTCGGGAGATCAGGCCGGCCCCGACGAGCACCATGGCGCCCGCGTAGAAGACCTCAAGCAGCCCCACCGTCTCCGCATCGGCGTCGTCACCGGCCGCCGTGGAGATGAGATGGTGGGTGCGCCTGGCGATCTTCTCCCGGATCAATTCCACGTCCGGGTCCGAACTGTTGATCACCACTCGCAGGGCATCGGCGAGGGCGGGCTCGTCGGCAACCAGGAATGCCAGGCGTCTCAGCACGGCAATGAGCCGGGTTTTTACGTCGGTGGAGTGGCTTTCCGGCGGCTGTTCGGTCGCCAGGCGTCGCCAATAGACTTCGGCGATCAGGTGGTCTTTGGACGAGAAGTAGGTGTAGGCGGTGGCCCGCGCAGTGCCCGCCCTCGCGGCGACCGCTTGCAGCGTCAGATCGTGGTAGCCGACCTCGCGCAATACCTCGACCGTGGCTCGGCTCAGCCGTTGCACCGTGTCGGCCCGCTTGCCGCTCAGGTGGCGGCGGGTGGACTCAACGGCCGCTTTCTCGGGCATGCGTCCAGACGCTACAACAGCCATACCGGACACGCTACTGGACGGTAGTCCAGACATGTGTCATCTTCCGGTCCAGTCGACCCACTCGCCGTGGGCTGCTACCCGGAGCACGCTGGCGATCCCGGCCTGGTCGAATGCCCTGACGAACTCTTCGACGCCCTCGCTGAAGTGTGCCCAACCGCCGACGTGCGCGGGTAGCACCATTCCCGCGCCCAGCACTTCGGCCGCGGCGGCCGCGCGAGCCGAGGTCAACGTCAGCGGCCGCCCGGCTTCCTTGGTCGGCACGCTTGCCGCCCCAGCGAACAGCACCGCGATGTCGATGCGGCCCACGCGATCGGCCACTTCCTTGACCGTGGCCATCGAGGCGTTGTCGCCGCTGAGGTACACCGTGGGCAGATGGGGCCCGGAGAGCACGAAGCCCGTCACTTCGCAGTTCACGTGCCCGCTCGCGTCGCGTTGCCCGTCGGCCGGCCCGTGCACCGCCGGAACGGCCCGCACGGCAAGGGATCCCGAGCCGGGCACCGGATGGGACTCCCAGGGTTGCAACCCCACGGCGGGCGGCCCCAAGCGGCCGGCGGCACCGGGATGGGTCAACACCAGCGGTGCGGCCAGCGCGAACCGGCGGCCGTCATCGTCCAAGTTGTCGGGATGCTGGTCGTGGCTGATCAGCACCGCGTCCACCGGTCCCACCGCGTCGGCGCCCACGGCGGGACCTTCGGTCTTCGTCAGGTAGGCGTGTACGCCGGGCGGATCGAAGGTCGGATCCATCACGATCCGGCGCCCGGCGATGTCGATGACAGTCGTGGGCCCGCCCAACACGGCGATTGCGCCGTCCCGCCGCTGGGCATCCACTTGCGCGTTCATGCCGCAAGTATTGCTCGTTGACTTTCTGGACAGGTGTCCGAAAGGATGACGCCGTGACCGAAGTACTAGACCGAGCCCGGGGCATGCGCAAACTGGTGCGCGACGAGGCGGCGGAATCGGAGCGGCTGCGCACGCTCTCGCCGGCGATCGTGGACGAGATGTGGGCCAGTGGCCTGATGTCCGCCTTCAACCCCGTCGCGGCCGGCGGCGTCGAGCCGTCGTTCGCCGAGATGATCGAGACCTGGATCGAAATGGCTTGGCAAGACGGCTCTTTCGGCTGGATCGGCATCGCCAACCTGCCGTCGACCTTCGCCGCCGCCAGCTATCTTTCCGATCAGGGTTTCGCGGAGGTGTTCACCGCCCACGACAACCGCATCACCATCGGCGGCCAGTACTTTCCCAACGGCCAGGGCGCGGCGGTCGACGGCGGCTATCGGCTGAGCGGCGCGTGGAGCTTCGGCTCCGGCACCGGGCACTCGGCTTACATCGCCGCGGGTTTTCTGCCGATGGACGACGGCGAGATGCGCTGGGTGGCCGAGGGCATTCCCGACATGCGGGTGGGGTTTCTGCCGCGCGAGGAGGTCACCTTCACCGACGGCTGGCATGTGCAGGGGCTGAAGGGCACCGGCTCCTACGACTACAACGTCGCCGACGTGTTCGTCCCGGAATACCGCACCATCCCGTTGTTCACCCGCGAGCCTTTACGCGGATCCTCGCCGGCCGGCCGGATGGGGCTGATGCCGGTGACGGCGGCGGGTCACGCCGCGTTTGCGCTGGGGGTCGCCAAGAGCATGCTCGACGATGTCGAGGAGATCGCGGCCACCAAGGTACGGATGAGCGACATGGCGACACTGGCCAGCCGGCAGACCTTCCAGAAGGGTCTGGCCCATCACGTCGCGGCGTGGCGGGCCGCCCGCCTTCTGGTGCTGGACGCCTTCACCACGGCCGAGGCCGCGGTGGCCGCGGGTGAGGACCTGACACCCCGGCTGCGGGCCGACATGCGGGTGGCGGCGGTGTATGCCACCGACACCGCCCGGGAGTGCGCCGAGTGGGCCCACCTGGCGGCCGGCACCACGGCGATCCGCGAAGGCAGCCGGCTGGAGCGCGGGTTCCGCGACATCTACACCGGCACCCAGCACGCGTTCATCAGCGAGAAGGTGGCGATGGACGTCGCTTCGATCTGGCTCGGCATCATCGACGACCAGTTCGGGCTGTAGCGACGCGGCTCAGACTTTGCGCGCGCGGTCCTGCCAATACGGTTGCCGCAGCTGGGTTTTGAGGATCTTGCCGCTCGCGTTGCGGGGCAACGCTTCCACGAAGTCGACGGTTCGCGGGCATTTGTAGCCGGCCAGGTGCGCGCGGCAGAACTCGATGATCTCGTCGGGTTCGGTCTCGGCGGTGGCGACGACGATCGCCTTGACGGATTCGCCCCACAAGTCATCGGGGACACCGATGATCGCGGCGTCGGCGATCGCGGGGTGCTCGATGAGCACGCTTTCCACCTCGGGCCCGTACACGTTCTCGCCGCCGGTGATGATCATGTCTTTCAGGCGGTCCTCGATATAGAGGTAGCCGTCGGCGTCCAGGCGTCCGATGTCGCCGGTGCGCAGCCAATCGTCGGCGGTGATGGTATCCGCGGTGGCCTGCGCCCGGTTCAGGTAGCCGGTCATGCGCTGATTGCTCTGCACCCAGATCTCGCCGGGCTCGCCGGTGGGCAGCTGCTCACCCGTTTCCGGGTTGACAATTCGGATTTCGTTGCCCGGAAACGCTTTTCCGGCCGATAGCAGCAGGTGCTGCCGATCGGAGTCGCGATGATCGTCGGCTTCCAGCGCGGTGATCCCGCCGCACAGTTCGGTCTGTCCGTACACCTGGATGAAGTTCATCTGAGGCCAGGCCTCGAGGGCGCTCTGCAGCAGCGGTAGTGGCATCGGCGCCGCCCCGTACACCAGGTAACGCAGCCCGGAGATCGCGTTGATCGCCGCATCGCCGGCGTCCAGAAAGCGGGTGATCACCGGAGGAACGAAAAAGGCGTGCGTGGCGCCGGCTTTGACGGCGCCGATCAGCGCCGCCGCCTCGGGCTCGCGGGTCAAAAACGTCGGAGCCCCGGCCATGATGCCGAAGAATGAATACGAAACTCCGCCCACGTGAAAGAGCGGCATGGCAACAAGATTCGCGTCCCCGTCCTCGAATGGGAACGGCGGGGCCATGTTCACGATGTGGTTGACCAGCGCTCGCTGGCTCAGCACCACCCCCTTGGGTCGTCCGGTGGTGCCCGAGCTGTAGATCACCAGGGCGTTGTCGTTGGCGTCCGCGTCGGGATCGGCTGCAACGGGTGTGGCTGCGGCAAGCCAGGATTCGTACTCGTCGGCCGCACCACCCACCACGACGATGCGTTGCAGACCCGGGATCCGTGCCTTGATCTCTTCGACCGTGGGTGCGAATTCGGCGCCCACGAACAGCAGCCGCGCGCCGCTGTCGTCGAGTACGTGCGCGAGTTCTTCCCCGGTCATCCGCCAATTGGGGATGGTGGTGACCGCGCCGATCGACACGGCGGCGATCAGCGTTTCCAGGCAGCCCGGGTGGTTCTTGTCGAGGAATGCCACACACTGGCCCCGCTGCACGCCGGCGGCGCGCAGTGCGCCGGCGGAATGACGGATCCGCGCTGCCCACTGCGCCCACGTCCACCGCTGCTCACCGTAGTGAAGCGCGATATCATCGGGTCGTTGTCGTTCGTGCTTTTCGACGAATCCCACCAGCGTTTCCTGCGGCATGAGTCCAGTCAATCATCACGCTTCAGCAGCGCGAGCAACGCATCGGTCACCTCGCGCGGACGCCCCTCCATGACGTAGTGGTCGGCGCCGTGCAGGCGGACCAGTTCGGCGTCGGGAATGCCTTCGGCCAGTTCGCGAGCGGTGCTGAAGGGCACATAGGGATCGCGGTCGCCAAAGATCACCGCGGTCGGGCAGCGAATGCTGCCCAGTTGTTCCGATAGCCAAGGGATGGCGGGCACCGGGTAGTGCGCGAAGAATTCCCAGAAGGTCTGTCGGCCTTGCGGTGTGTCCATCCAACCCAGGTATTCGGTTTCCAGGTCCGTGTCGAACCGGTAGCGGGCAAGGGCCCGGTGGTGGATGGCTCGCAGCGGCGCGCGCCGCACGACGGCCGACAGCGCCGGGTGCGCGGCGATCCAGCGCTGGCACAACGAGAATCGATAGAACCACGGGCGAAAGATGCTGTGCGCGCGGGTGTTCAGCAAGGCCAATCGCTGCACTCGTCCGGGATACCGAATGGCGTAGCCCAGCCCGATGAAGCCGCCGTAGTCGTGCGCGAACAGGTTGAATCGCTGCCACCCCAGCTGCTGCACGCAACGTTCGATGCGCTCGACCTCGTTGTCGTAGGTCGGTGGGGTGGATGGCGGGTCGGACCGGCCAAAGCCTGGCCAGTCGAGAGCCACCACATGGTGGTTTTCGGCCAGCGCCGGGATCTGGTGGCGCCAGCACGACGCGCTCTGCGGAAAGCCGTGCAGCAGCAGAACGGGTTCCCCGCTACCGGCGCAGACGGTAAACACGTGGCGCCCGTCGACATCCATGACAGGAATGTATGGGCAGACACTGCGCCGCAGACCCACAAATCGAGACAGCGGCGCAACAGTATTGGCCGTATTTCAAGCTTTCGACGCGAGTGCCGCCAGGATGTCGCCCGCGGGTTCTTCGGTGGCATGCCGATAACCGGTGCCCGCCCACAGGTTGATTCGCTCGGGATCGCCCGCGGCGGCCGCGGCCTTGCGCACGGGGCTCGTCAAGAAGTGGATCGCCGGATAACCCTCGGGCGCCACCGCCGTGTAGCGGTCGGTGAAGACGTTGGCGAGTCCCCGCGCGGGGCGCCCGGTGAAGGCGCGAGTGAGCAGGGTCTGCCGGCGCGCGGGATCGGCGAGCGCGGCCCGGTAGGGCGCCGACGTTCCACTTTCGTTGCTACGCAGCAGGACCGTCCCGACTGCGACCGCGGTGGCGCCGGCCTCGAGCGCGGCGGCGGCGTCGTCGGGGGTCCCGATTCCGCCGGCGCCGATCAACGGCAGCGAAGTGACCGCGCCGACCTCGGCCAGCAGCTGGGGGAGGGGAACCTCGGCGGGCAACCGATCCGGGGTCAGGATGCCGGAGTGACCGCCCGCGGCGGCCGCCTGCACCACCACGACATCAACGTTGTGCTCCGCGGCCAGGCGAGCCTCGGCGGCCGACGTGATGGTCTGACCGACCAGGCTGCCGGCGTTCTTCAGCGCGGCGATCACCTTCGGCTCGGGGATCCCGAACGTAAAGGTGACCACCGGCACCGGGTCGGCCAGCAGCAGCTCGACCTTCTCCTGCCAGTAGTCGTCGTTCTCGGTGACGTCGACCTTGCCCAGATCGATCCCGTAGACGTCCGCCTCCTGCTGTATCTGGTCGCGGTAGGTGTTGTAGGCGCCCGGATCGACGGGCACCGGGTTCGGCGCGAACAGGTTGACCCCCAACGGCACATCCGCGCGACGTACTTCGGCGATCTGTTCAGCCAGGGCGTCGGGCGTCTTGTAGCCGCCGCCCAGGAAACCGAGGCTGCCGGCGCGCGCGGCGGCCACCACCAGCTCGGGCGTGCTGGGGCCGCCCGCCATGGGCGCGGCCAGCACGGGGTTCGTCACGCCGAGCCCGGTCAGTGCACTGTGCATGCAATCGCCTCCGTCGAGTCTGCGGTGAGGGCGGAATTACGGCCAATTATTCGCCCTGAGCGCAGTCTCGATGCCAACATGTCTGACATGGTGGACGCTGATCGTGCCCGTTCCCGCACCTTCGTCGTGACCGGGGCGGCCTCCGGCATCGGCCTGGCCACCGCGCGACGCCTGCTCGCTGAGGGCGGCACCGTCGTGGGCGCCGATCTGACTGCCCCGCCCGACCTGGGTCCCGACTTCAGGTTTGTCACGGCCGACGTGACCGACGAGGCAGCGATCGCCGCCGTGCTGGCTGCCGTACCCGGGCGCCTGGACGGCATGTTTCACGCCGCGGGCGTCGCGGGCGGCGGGCCGGTGCATCTGCTCGACCGCTCCGAGTGGGACCGGGTGATCGGGATCAACCTCACTGGGACCTTCCTGGTGGTCAAGGCGGCCCTGGCCAGGATGATCGAGCAGGACCGCGTCGACGGGGAGCGCGGCTCGATCGTCACCGTCGCCAGCATCGAGGGCCTGGAGGGCACCGCGGGCGGCAGCTCCTACAACGCAGCCAAGGGTGGCGTCGTGCTGTTGACCAAGAACATCGCGCTCGACTACGGACCAAGCGGCATCCGCGCGAACGCCATCTGCCCGGGCTTCATCGAAACGCCAATGGCCCAAGACGTTTTCGGGCTGCCCGGAATGGAGGGGCCGCTGGCCTCGATCACCGAAGAGCATGCGCTGCAGCGGCTCGGCCAGCCTGATGAGGTCGCGGCGGTGGCGGCGTTCCTGCTGTCGACCGACGCGTCCTTCGTCAGCGGACAGGCGATCGCCGTGGACGGCGGCTACACCGCCGGTCGCGATCACGGTGTCGTTAAACTCTTCGGCTTTCCGGAGTAAACCGGTTCGGCCGGGTGCGCCGACACGGGTCCGGAGCGCGGTGTGCGGCGATAGACGACGGCACGGCCGCCGCGGGCCGGCGCGTCCGCAACACCGCGCGAGTGATGACGTTCGCCCCGCGCGTCGGTGGTGCCGAACTCGAACTCCCGCAACAGGGTACGCAAGGTGATGTGCATTTCCATGTTCGCGAAAGCCGCGCCGATGCAGCGGTGTACGCCGCCGCCGAATGGAAGCCACGCATAGGTGTCGGGCGCGACGCCGTGGTAGCGGTCCGGGTCGAAAGCGGCCGCGTTGGGGAAGTTCTGCTCTGACGACTGCGCCCCGACGATGCTGGCGATTACCACGTGTCGTTCGGGAATCACCCACTCGCCCAGGCGTATCCGAGTTTTGACCATGCGGCCGGTGCCGGCGACGACCGGCCGGGTGCGTTGCACCTCCCAGATTGTGGCCTGCAGCAATTCCGAGCCTCCGGCGTCAGCCTCGGCGGTCAACCGCGACAGCAGCCGCGGATGGCGCCGTAACCGCTCCACTGCCCACGCCAAGGTGGTCGCGGTCGTTTCATGACCCGCGGCGAGCAGCGTCAGGAGCTCGTCGGCGATATGACCGTCGGTGATCGGACTCCCGTCTTCATAACGGGCTTGCAGCAGCAGTGAGAGCACGTCGGCGCGGTCGTCCAGATTCGGATCGGAGCGGGCTTGCCCGACGAGCGACGCGATGACGGCGTCATAGCGCCGGCGGTAGTACAGCAGGCGGCCCCACGGACTCCAGCGGCCGAGGTCGCGCCGCATGGCCTCGGGCAGCACGGTCAGCTTGGAGGCAAGCGGAACCATCGCCGGCAGCACTTGCCGCAGTTCGTCGAATTGGGTGCCCTCGGCCCCGAACACCGTCCTCAAGACGATGTTCAGCGTGATGCGCATCATGGGCCGCAGCGTCTCGAACTCCCGGCCTTCCGGCCAGGTGGCGATCTCGCGCATCACCTCTTCTTCGACGACGTGCTCGTAGCCCCGCATGCGATTGCCGTGAAACGGCGGGATCAGCAGCTTTCGGCGCTCGCGATGCTCGGCCCCATCAAGGCTGAATGTCGAACCGGGCCCCAGCACAGAACCGAGCCCGACGTTGGATGGTCGGCACAACAGATCGCTGTTGGTGGTGAACAGATCCTTGATCAACGCTGGATCGCTGACCACCGCGGTCTCGCCGAATACCGGCACATTCAGCGTGAATGCCGAACCATATCGGCGGCCGAACATCTTGATGGCCCGCTGGCGCGCGATCACGACGCCCAGCGCCAGCACGATCTTGGGGATTCTCGGCCCTGGCGGGAGCCGGACGGGATCCGTGGTCGCCTGCCCCATCGCCGCACGCTATCACGCCGATTTCCATCGCCATGGACGGAACTCTTCGGATTCCCGGAGTAAGCCCTTAGGATTTCGGCATGGCTGTCACTCCTGACGACGCGATCGCGGCGATTCGAGCTACCGGCGGTGCGCAGCCGGGCAATCGGGCCCTGCACGCGAAAGGCGCCCTGTACCACGGCAGCTTCACCGCCAGCCCCGAGGCCGCAAAGCTTTCGCGCGCAAAGTATCTCGACGGTTCTTCGGTTCCGGCGTTGTTCCGGTTTTCCAACGGCGGGGGCAACCCCAAGGTGCCCGACGGCTTGCCGGGCGTGCGCGGTTTGGCGGTGAAGCTGACCCTGCCCGACGGCTCGACCACGGATATCTCGACGCAGACCGCGCGATTGTTCGTCTCCAGCACGCCGGACGGCTTCGTCGATCTGCTCAAGGCGATGCGCCCCGGCTTGACCAAGCCGCTACGGATGGGCGCCTATCTGGCTACCCATCCGGGGCTGCTGGGCGCGCTGCCCGTCCTGCGCGACGCCAACCGCGTGCCGGCGAGCTACGCCACCGTCGGATATCACGGGCTGCACGCCTTCCGCTGGACCGCCGCCGACGGCAGCTCGCGGTTCGTGCGCTATCACCTGCGCCCGGTGGCGGGTGAGGAGTTCTTGTCGGGACAGGCGTCCAAGGGCAAGGATGCCGACTTCCTGCTGCACGAACTCAACCATCGCCTCGCGGGCGGGCCGGTGCGGTTTGACTTCGTGGTCCAGATCGCCGGGCCGGGCGACTCGACGGTCGACCCGTCGGCGGCCTGGCGCAGCACCGAGACGATCACGGTGGGCAACCTCGAGGTCACCGGTCTGGAGACCAAGCGCGAGCACGCGGGCGACATCGTGGTATTCGACCCGATGCGCGTGACCGACGGCATCGAACCCTCCGACGACCCGGTGCTGCACTTCCGCACCTACATGTACTCGGCCTCGGTCAAGCTGCGCTCCGGCGTGGATCGCGGCGCCGAAGCACCCCCGGCGTGACCTGCCCCCTCGCGAGCGTGCGCAGAATGCCACGCGAAACGGGGTGTCACTGCACAAACACGCACGCTCGCGAGGGGGTGGCCGGGCGATTAGCTCAGCGTGGCGGCGGCGGCTTGCTCGATCACGTCCATCACTTCGCCGCGCTCACGCCATGCGGCCCGCTGCCGCATCGCCCCGTTGCCCTGTGCCACGATGCGGTCGAGTTCGGCGACGACGCGGTCGTGCTCACCGAGCGCGTCCAGCGCCGGCCGTACCCGTCGCACCAGCGTGTGCAACTGCTCGCGCGCCGGCACCGCGCCGCGACCGTCGATCAGATCCAATGTGTGGCCGGACAATCCGTCGTGGGCGGCCTTCCAGTAGGCGGCGCGCAACGCGGCGGGCGGCAGGCGCACGGCGCTTCCACCTCCAAGGCCTTGCTCGTCGAGTGCCGTCATCACCGCGGCCCTGATCAGGGTGGCGAGCAACACCGTGTCCGCGACCGTCGCCGGCACGTCTGCCACCCGCACCTCGACGGTCGGGAAGCTCGCCGACAGGCGCACGTCCCAATAGACCATGTTCGGATCCAGGATCACCCCGGTATCGACCAGCATCCGCACTGTGCGGTCGTACTCTTCGGGCGAGCTGAAGAACGGCGGCGGACCCGCGACCGGCCAGCGTCGCCACAGCACGCTGCGCCAGCTTGCGTAGCCGCTGTCGGTGTTGCGGTAGATCGCCGAGTTTGCCGATAGCGCAAGCAAACTCGGCAGCCACGGCCGCAGCCAGTTGCTGGCATGGACGGCGGCTGCACGGTCGGGCACCTGCACGTGCACGTGGCATCCGCAGATGCCTTGCTCGTGCGCGACCATCCCGAACTGCTCGCCGATCCGCCGATACCGGTCGGTGTCGGTGACCGGGAACTCGTGCGGTGTCACCGGCGGCAGTCCCAGTGCGAGCAGCCGAACGCCGGCGGCCTGGGCGGCCTCGGCGGCGGTGCGCCGCAGCCGGATGAGGTCGTCGGTGAGCCCGGCGCTCGTTGTCGCGATGCTGGAGGTGGTTTCGACCTGACAGCTGCTCAGTTCGAGATCCAGTGTGGCGCCGCAGTTTTCGGCCTCCGCAGCCACTTCGGTGTTGCGTGGGGCAGGCTCGCCGGTCCGCGGGTCAACGAGGAGGAATTCCTCCTCCACGCCGACGGTGGGAAGATCGGCCACCCGACCCGGCGTGTTAACCGACCGTGCTGGCGAGTGCCGCGTCCACGGTCGGGTACACGGGCAGCATCTGGGTGAGCCCGCACGATGCCACGATGCGCGCCACGATCGGCTGGTGGCTGACCAGGCGCAGTTCGACGCCGCGCTTGCGGCAGCCCTCCGCCTGCTCGGCCAGCGCGGCGAACGCGCAGCAGCCCATGAAGTCGAGACCGGAGACGTCGACGACGAAAGGTCCGGGCTCGGTGACCGCGGTGGCCGCCTCTTCGAGCAGCTGGCGCCAGGTGCCCTCGTTGCAGGCGTCGATCTCGCCGCCCGCATAGATGAGGACGGACGGGCCGCTGTGGTCGGTCGTCGCCCTCAGGGTGCTGTGCGGGTCGCCCAGTTCGGAGACCAGTCGGGTGCTGAGGATGAGACGGGTGGAGAACGGTTCGGCCGTAGCTAGGTGCATGGTGGACTCCCTAATCAACCGGCGTATTCGGTGCCGGGATGGATGCCCGTCCTGTGGTCTGAAGACAGACTTTCCGCGATTGCGGTATCTCATTTCTATAACAAGACAGGGCGGTCTGTCTACGTATCGCGTCCTATGAGTATCGTGAGGATCGCTATGACTAGCGTCAACGATGTCGCGACGCCGACGGCGCCGCCTCGTGAGCGAATACTCAATGCGGCATACGAGCTGTTCAGCAGGCGTGGGATCCGTGCGGTCGGGACCGACGAGGTGATCGAGCGGGCGGGTGTGGCCAGGGCCACCCTGTACCGCCATTTCGCGACGAAGAACGATCTGGTGCTGGCCGTGCTGGAGCGGCGCGAGCAACTCTGGACTCATGGGCTGATCGAGGCCCAGTCACACCTGCGTGGTAGCACGCCGGAGGAGCGTTTGCTGGCGATCTTCGACGTCCTGCACGACTGGTTTCAAAACCGCGACGGTTTTGAGGGCTGCTCGTTCATCAATGTGTTGCTCGAGCTGGGGCCCGAACACCCCGCGGGCCAGGCCAGCATCGTTCACATCGACAACGTCCGCGAGATCGTGCGCCAACGCGCCTTTGCCGCCGGCCTGCACGACGTCGAGGACTTCGCCTGGTCCTGGCACATCCTGATGAAAGGCGCCATTATTCTGGCGGCCGTGGGCGACGCCGAGGCCGCACGCCGCGCCCAGAAAATGGCCAGGGCGCTGATCGATCAGCACCGGCCCGCGTAGTTACACCGCGTCGGCGGCCTTGCGGTGGTGTTCGGCCGCGAGTTCGGCGATCGCGCGGGATGTGCGTTCCCGCAACAGGATTGCGGCCGTGGCACCGACCACGACGGCGATGACCAGCGCGACCCAGGAGAAGCGTTCCATCCAGCGTTCGGCCGCGATTCCGGCGTAATAGACCAACGCGGTGGTGCCGCCGGCCCAGCAGATCCCACCGGACACGTTCGCCGCCAGGAAGCGCGCGTATGGCATCTTCAGCGCGCCGGCCAGCGGTCCGGCAAAGATCCGCAGCAGCGCGATGAAGCGACCGAAGAACACTGCGCGAACGCCCCACCGGTTGAACAACCGCTCGGCCAGTGCGACGTGTCCGGGGCCGAAGTGTTTCGGGAACCGTCGGCCGAGCCGGTCGAAGAGGGGCATGCCGAACCGGCGGCCGATCGTGTAGCCGATCGAGTCGCCGATCACCGCGCCGATCACCGCGGCCACGCCGACACCGATCGGGTTGACGGCCAGATCGTGATGCGACGACATCAGCGCCGCGCTGACCAGGATGATCTCCCCGGGAAGGGGAACGCCGAGGCTTTCGACCCCCACCACGCCGCCGACCACCAGGTAGACCGCGAGCGGCGGGATTGAGTGCAGCAGCGCCTCCACATTCATGGGTTAAGGATGCCTGACCTGCCTACCGGCTCCAACATCGGACGCTTGGGTCCTCGCCCGTCGGCCGAAGATTTGCCGCGCAAGCGTCGCCACACCCACGGCATGAACTTCTCTTGCGCCCAACGCAGCTGCCCGTACGTGCGGGCGTTGAACGACAGCCGGGTGGTGCTACCGCGAGCTACGGCCCAATCGTGGTTGCTGCCAGGCAAATTCAGGGCCTCGGCGGCTGCGGCGGCGAACAGCATGTGCCCCTTGGGGGACGCGTGCACGCGGTCGATGTCCCAGGTGTCCAAGTTGCGCATCGACGGCGCGTTGTAGAGGTCCACGAGCCTGAAGTCGTATCGGTAGGCGGCCGATCTGATCGCATTGTTGATCCGGGCGAGCCGCCCGGAAACCAGCTTGCCCATCGGGAGGAATTGCGCGACGTTGGGGAAGGTTGTCGTGACCACCGTCGCTCCCGACTCGGCAAGCGCGGCGTAGATGCTCTCCAGGTCGGCCAGCGCCGGGGCGAATGATCGTCCCGGCTGAATGACATCGTTCATCCCGATGCACACGGTGATCAGATCCGGTCGCATCGCCAGCGCGGAGGGCACTTGCTCCCGCAGCACGTGACGCACCAATTTCCCGCGAATCGCGAGGTTGGCGTATGCCAAACCGGGATAGATCGAATCGATCCGGGCGGCGAGCCGGTCGGCGAATCCGAGGAGGCCGACGGCGTCGTCACCGTCCCACAGGCCCTCGGTCTGGCTGTCACCGATGGCCACATAGCGCGTGTATCGACTGTATCCGTCGCGCACGAACCTGAGACTAACCGCCGATGAGCCCGGCGCGTTGTAGCGTGGCCCTGGCTCGACCGGAGGAGAGTAAATGGAGTTCAACCTCGCGCAGATTTTCGCGGCGGTGGCGGCGGCCAACCCGGACCGGGACTGCATCGTGTTCGGAGACCGGCGATTCAGTTTCGCCCAGACCGACGAGCGCGCCCGCCGATTCGCCCGCGCGCTGCACACGTGGGGGCTTGGGGTGCAGCGGGAGCGTTCGGAGTTGGCGCCGCACGAGTCGGGGCAGAGCCATCTCGGGCTGTACCTGGCGAACTGCAACGAGTTCCTCGAAGGGATGATCGGCGCGTACCAGGCCCGGGTTGCTCCGTTCAACGTCAACTACCGCTACGTTGCCGAAGAACTCGTCTACCTGCTGGGCAACGCCGGCGCGGACGCGGTGATGTATCACGCCCGATTCGCGCCGACGCTGGCCGAAGCGGTGCAGCAGCTACCGCCGATGCGGCTGATCCACGTCGACGACGAGTCGGGAAACGAGCCGCTGCCCGGTGCGGTGCGCTACGAGGAGCTGCTGGAGTCGGTGTCCGACGAGCCGCTCGACCTCGCGCTGTCGCCGGACGATCTTTATGTCCTCTACACCGGCGGTACCACCGGGATGCCCAAGGCGGTGCTGTGGCGCCAGCACGACATCTACATGAACACCATGGGCGGGCGGATGACCGGCGAGATGGTGGGCACCCTCGAGGAGATCGTCGAGCGGTCGCGGCCGCCGGGACCGGGATCGATGACCGTCGCGCCGCTCATGCATGGCGCCGCGCAGTGGGCCGCCTTCATGAGCCTGTGCAGCGGGCGACCGTTCGTGATGCCGGCGACGACCACGCATTTCGATCCGGCCGAGGCCCTGGCGTTGGCCAGCCGCGAACGGGTGCTGTCGATGTCGATGGTCGGCGACGCCTTTGGGCGCCCCCTGCTCGACGAACTCGCCTCCGGCGAATACGACTTGTCCGGGCTGTTCGTCCTGGTTACCGGCGGTGCCGCGTTGACCGCCCCGCTCAAGGAGCGGTTCGTCGAGTTGCTGCCGCAGCTGACGATCCTGGATGCGGGCGGTTCATCGGAATCCGGAGCGCAGATGGTCCAGGCCTCGTCTCGCGCGCAGAACGTGTCGGGGCGGTTCGCTCCGAATCCGGGGGCCGTGGTGGTCAGCGAGGACATGACCCGGGTCCTGTCGCCCGGCGACGACGAGATCGGCTGGTTGGCGCAGCAGGCCCTGATTCCGCTGGGCTACCTCGGCGATGCCGAAAAGACCGCGCGGACGTTCCCGATTATCGACGGGATCCGGCACTCGGTGCCGGGGGACCGCGCACGCTGGGACGCTGACGGCCAGATCGAGCTGCTGGGCCGGGACTCGGTCACCATCAACTCCGGCGGCGAAAAGATCTTTGCCGAAGAGGTCGAGGCCGCCATCGCCGAGCATCCCGCAGTCTACGACGTGGTGGTGACGGGCCGGCCCAGCGACCAAGTGGGGAAACGAGGTCGTCGCGATCGTTCAGCTCGCCGACGGCCAGCGGGTGGACGCCGAGAGCATCATCGCCGAGGCCGCCCGTCACATTGCGCGCTACAAACTGCCCAAAGACGTCGTCTTCTGCGACCGGGTGCAGCGTTCACCGTCCGGCAAGGCCGATTACCGCTGGGCGAAAGCACAACTGGCGGAAACTCTCTGAGCACGGTGTAACGGCGGCCGGTCGACCGCCGATATTGACGTGTGCCCCGTCGTCACCGATGACGGTGACCTAACGAGAGGTTGCACATGTCATTTGTGAATGCGGTGCCCCAAGCGCTGACCGCGGCGGCGGGGGGCTTGGCGGGCATCGGGTCTGCGCTGGCCGCGGCTAATGCGGCTGCGCAGGTTCCGACCGCGGGAATTGAAGCGATCGCCGCGGATGCCGTGTCGGCGGCTCTGGTGGCCGTTTTCAGCGCCCACGGGCTCGGATATCAGTCGTTGGGCGCCGAACTGGCCGAGTTGCACGAGCAAATCGTGCAGGCACTGCGCTCGGGCGGGGCGTCGTACGCGGCCGCGGAGGAGGAGAACGCGTCGCTGGTTCGGGAGGTGTTGGATGCGGCCGAAGCTTCCGCCCAGACACTGCTGGGGCACCCGCTGCTCGGCCCCGGCGAGTCCGGCTAGTCAGCCCTGATCGGCGGTACCGTCACGGGCATGGCGCCGCAGTACCCGATCGAGTCCGTCGACAATGCGCTCAAGCTGTTGTTGCTGCTGGGCGAGCAGCCGCAGATCCGGTTGAGCGAGGCGACCCGCTACCTGGGTGTGGCGTCGTCCACCGCGCACCGGCTGCTGGCGATGTTGGCCTATCGCGGGTTCGTCCGGCAGGACCCGGTATCCAAGGCGTATCTGCCCGGACCGGCGCTCAGCAGTGTGGCGTTCGCGATATTCGGCCGCATCGATGTCCCCGCGACCGCCCTGCCGGTCATGCGCAGCCTCAGCGAACGCCTGCGCGAGTCGATTCACGTCGGGATGCTCGACGGCGCCAACGTCCGTTTCGTCGCGGCGGTGGAGGGCCCGGCCGCGGTCCGGGTGGCCTCCCGGCTGGGGCGCATCATGCCGGCGCACTGCACCTCGACGGGCAAGGCAATGCTGGCCCAGTTGTCGCGGCCCGAGTTGCAGCAGCTGCTGCCGGACGAGGAGCTGGCGCGCATCACCGCGCGCTCGATCGGCACGCGCACCGAATTGGAGACCGAGCTTTCGGCCATCCGCGAACGGGGCTACGCAGTCAATCGAGAGGAGAGCGAGGAAGGCGTTGCCTCGGTTGCGGTTCCGATACCGACCCGCGCCCCTGGCCTTCGGCTCGCGCTCAACGCCGCGGCGCCGTGCACTCGGCTGAACGACTCTGGGTATCCCGCGGTGGCCGCCGCACTCATCAAGGCGGCCAAGGAGATTGGTGATCAACTCGGCTGATCGAGTCGCGCCAGCTGGTGCCGCCAGGCCGCGTCGGCGGTAAACGCGGGCCCCAGGTCCGGCAGGTCGTCCCAGTCTGCGTCGTCGATGTCGCGCAGGGTGCCGCCGGCCGCTAGCACTTGCAACGACATACGCGCCAGCTCGTTGAGGCTGATCGCCTGCAGCACGGCCTGCTGGATGCTGTTGGCCGCGCTGGTGATTCCGTGTCCGCGCAGGATCACCACCGAGGCGCCGCGCATCGCCGCCACCATTTCCCTGCCCAGCGCGGAGTTTCGGATCAGCACCGCGCGCCGGTAGACCGGCACGCCGCCGCGCGCCAGCCACGCGCCGGCAATGTCGTAGGCGCCATAGATGGGCCGGATCGTGATCCCGGCCAGATCCGCGGTCACCACGGCGGGCGGGTGCAGATGCGCGACCGCCCGGTGCTCCGGGCTGGCCGCCATGGTCTCAACGTGGATGGGCAGCTCGTTGGGCACGCGGTAGCCGTCGAGTTCGCCGTCGGTTCCCGCGCTGCCGTCGAATCTGATCAGCCGGATGTCGCTGGGGCGGGTGAATGCCACCCCCGTGTCGGTGTCGCTGCGGCAGCGGACGAGTAGGTGGTCGTCGTCTACCCGCAGACTCAGGTGACCCAGGATGCCGTCGACCAGCCCGCGCGCGGCGGCGACGCGGCAGCCTTGCGCGACCAGGGCGCGCTGCTCGCTGAGGTCCGTCATGTGCCGAGACCGAATCCGCCGTCGGGGTGGACGGTCTCGCCGGTGATGCCGCGGGAGCGGTCGGAGGCCAGGAACACGAAGGACCACGCGTGGTCTTCGGCGGTGAGCGCGACGTTCAGCGGGGTGCGCGCGGCCATGTCGCGCGCCCGGTTGGGGCTGTCGTCGAGGCGGGTTTCGTCCTGCCCGAGGCTGGCCAGGCCGCGCAGGTCGGTGTTGAGCGTGCCGCCCGGCGCCACCCCGTTGACTCGGATATCAGGCGCCAGCTCGTGCGCCAGCGTGGCCACCAGCCCGCGGACGGCGAACTTCGACGACACGTAGAGCACGCCGCCGCGACCGGGGTGGTACGACGACGCGGATTCGGTGAGCACGATCGAGGATCCGGCGCCGGCCCGCAGCCATGGCACCGCGGCCTTGACCGATTGCAGATGGCTCAACACGTTGGTGCGAAACATCTCGTCGAACGCCGTGGCGAGATCGTCGGCCTTGATGTCGTCGACGCCCCGGTAGAAGTCGAAGACCCCGACGCAGTTCACCAGCGTGTCCAGACCGCCGTAGGAGTCCACCGCAACCTTGACCGCGTGTTCGTTGGCCTCTCGGGTGATGGCATCGCCCTCGATCACCGGGACGCCGGGCAACTCCTGGCGCAGCTTGTCGCACTTGGCCCGGTCACGTTCCAGCACAGCGATTCTCGCGCCTTCGGTGTGAAAGGCAGCGACGACGGCCCGGCCGATCCCGGATCCGCCGCCCACTACCAGGGTGCGCTTGCCGTGCAGCCAAGCGGTCACGGCTCTGGCTCTGTTTCGTCGGGCAGCAATGGGCCAATTGCATTGCCGACCATGGCTGTCAGCGTACGGGCGTTCTGGCGGGTCAGCGCCTCGACCTCCAGCGCGTCCAGGCTGATCGACTGCCCGGTTCGCGGTGACGTGATCTGCAGCCGGGATCCGTTGCGGGTGTCGATCCGGCGCACCTGTACTTCGGCGAATTCGTTTGCGATGGTGATGGGTTCGTCGTCACTCATAGGAACACCGCCAGGTTTTGCATGCGCAGCACCGCCTCGTCGGTAATGATGGTGCGCCGAGCCAATTTCCAACGATCGTCGCACCAGCGCAGCAGGTCTTCGCGACCGCAGGACATCAACGCGCTCTCGTTGACGTCGCCGCGGCTGCGGAACAGCAACTCGGCCGATTCGACTACCAGGTGCTTGTCGTCGTCCGGATCTTCCGAGGCGAAGGTGCGCACATTGGTGATGAAGTGGCGCAACCGTGACGGCGGATCCTCGGTCCAGGCGTGCTCGGTAGCAAAACGCGCAACCCGCTGGCTCAGCGAATACTTGTCCTCGTCGAAGTGCGCCATCCCCGGGGAGCTGTCGAATCCGGCGCCGCGTGCGGTGGTGACGCGCACCGGCATCACGTAGCGGATGTCGTCGGTCAACGTCTCCAGCCACAGTTCGTACTGCTGGGCGTCCAGCAGGTAGGCCTCGTCGACCAGGAACTGATGCGCCTGCAGGTGTCGAGTGTCATTAAAAGGCAAGGGGTTTCTCACGCCAGGTAGTCCGCCCATAGGTTGAGCAACTCACGCTGGTTGTACTCGTTGTAGCCGACCTGGGCGCGGCCCGGCCCGTGGAAGGCGTCGACCGGCAGCGCCTCGATCACCGGACGGTCGTCGCAGAGCAGGCCCATCCGGCTGTTCAGCAACAGGCGTCGCGCCATCGAACCGCCGGCGGTGGTGGTCAACGACACCCAGTTCTCCACATCGTCCTGTTCGAACATGCCGGTCGACCCGAAGCACATCAAATAGGCCTTGTACGAGTCTTTCTTGTACTGCTCGGGTGCGGCGGAGTCAACGGCGAACCACGAACACACCTCGGTTTCGTTCGCACTGATCGGTTGCCACACGCGGATCGAGATGAACGGCAGCACTTGAGCTTGGTGCTCGCTCCGCTCTCGAACTTTGGGCCAGTTGTGCACGAAGCTCAGGTTCGGAAAGCACGTGGCAGCCGAGAACATGAACCCGTCGTCGCCGACCACCCGCTGTTGGCGCGGCGTCCAGACGTCTTTGATCCGGCCGATCATCTCGTCGGGATAGCCGACATAGCGCATCCGCTCCTCGAAGCCGCCCGGCGGAAGCTTGTAGGTGGTGCCGCCGCCGCGGTGCGCCCAATAGGTGGCGCCGTCCTTGCGCTTTTGCGCCTTCGGCTCGCGGAACAGGCCGATGTCGACGATCGACGCGTGCGTGTGCGGCGTGTGGTACATGTCGCCGGCGAAATTCTCGGCGCCGATCTTCCAGTTGGCTTTGATCCGCCAGCGCTGCGGACCCCGCAGCTCTACGCCGTGGGAGCTCTGTTTGGTGTAGAAGTCCAGATAAAATCTGAAGTCGCCGAGGTAGTCCTCGAGCGGCTCGGCATTGGGGTCCATGCTGATGAACAGCAGACCGTTGTAACTGGCGAAATTCGGTGCGGGCAAAAGGGTTTGGCCGTCCCGCGGGAATCCCTCGTCGCCCCCGTAGGCCTCGCGGTGGAACGGAAGCCCGGTGAGCCGGCCGTCGTTGCGGTATGACCAGCCGTGGTAGGGGCAGCGAAAGTTGGAGGCGTTGCCCATCTCCGCGCGGCACACCTGCATCCCGCGGTGCAGGCACATGTTAAACAAAGCGCGCACCTGGCCTTCCGAGTCGCGCGTGATGATGAATGAATCGTCGAGCACGCGGCGCACGACATAGTCGCCGTCCTGAGGGATCTCCGATTCGTGGCCGACGAACATCCATGCCCGGCTGAACAGTCGCTCCTTTTCGCGCGCGAACAGCTCGTCGTCGTTGTAAATGTGCGCGGGGATCATTCCCCGGCGCACATTCTCGAACAGCTCTGATGCCGGACCCACCGCTATATTCTGCTATACAGAACTAATTTCTGGCTAGAAGAACGGGTGGGACACGGGCCAGTTTCCACAGTGGTCTTTGTGCAAATTCACAGCTCGCTCCCAAATATGCCGCTTGCGCTGCGGATACGGTGGTGGCGTTGAACCCTCGCGCGGGTAGGCGCGTGACTAAACCGAGGGGTAATCGCGAGTTCGGCGGGTATTCGCCGAATTGCGGTGCGGAGAGGACTGGTGATGGCTGATCGGTCAGAGGGCGGTCGATTGCGGAAGCTCGGACCGCAAGTGTTGTCCGCGATCGGGCGTCAGGAGTGGCTGGATCGGCCGAGCTACCGGCTGGAGCACCTGCTCAGCTTCGCCTACAACGCGCTGGGCGGTGCGCGGGACAGCGTCACCAACGCGCTCAACGGCGTGTGGCTGGGGCACCCGGCGCATCCGCCGCTGGCGTCGCTGACGAGTGGCGCGCTCGGCACCACCGTGGCCCTGGACGCCCTGAGCCTGCTGCCGGGACGGCCCGCCAACGAGGTCCTGGACGCCTCGCGGTTTGCGTCGCGGTCCCTCGGGCTGGGGATCGCGGCGAGCGTCGGCTCTGCCGTCACCGGCGTCACCGATTGGCAGCACACGCACGAGGAAGACCGTCGCGTCGGGCTCGTGCACGGCATCGTCAACCTGGTGGCGACCGGGCTTTACGCGGCGTCCTGGTGGGACCGGCGTCAAGGCCGCCACGGCCGCGGCATCGCGCTCACCGCGCTGGGCTACGGCATCACCCTGGCCGGTAGCTATCTGGGCGGGGCGTTGGTCTTCGAGTCCGGCGTCGGAGTCGACCAGTCCGGGGACCGGTTGCGCACCAAGGAATGGACGCCGGTACTGCCGGCCAGCTCGCTGAACGGAAAGCCGGTGCGGGTCGAGGTCGACGGCGTCGGGCTGGTGGTATGCCAGACCAAACCCGGGGAGGTGTCCGCCTTCGGCGAGTTCTGCCCGCACCTGGCGGCCCCGATGGCCGACGGCTGGGTCGACCGCGGCCGGATCGTGTGTCCCTGGCACGGCTCGTGGTTCGAGGCCGAGTCCGGCGACGTGTTGCGCGGGCCGGCGGCCGCTCCGCTGCCGTGCTACGAGGCTCGGTTGGTCGACGGAATGGTCGAGGTGCGTGGGGACGGAAGTCAGGTGCCGCTCGGCGGCACGGTCGGGAGTGGACAGGGGGGAGCCAAGTGAACGCGTACGACGTGCTCAAGGAACACCACATCGTGATCAAGGGGCTGGGCCGCAAGATCAGCGAAGCACCGCTGAACAGCGAAGAGCGGCATGCCCTGTTCGACGAGATGCTGATGGAACTCGACATCCACTTTCGCATCGAAGACGACCTCTACTACCCGGCGTTGGGCACGGCCAGCAAGTTGATCGCGGTCGCCCACGCCGAGCATCGCCAAGTGGTAGACCAGCTTTCGGTGCTGCTGAGGACCCCGCAGAGCGACCCCGGGTACGAAGACGAGTGGAATTCCTTCAAGACCGTCCTCGAGGCGCACGCCGACGAAGAGGAGCGCGACCTGATTCCCGCGCCCCCCGAGGTGAAGATCACCGACCTGGAACTCGAGGAACTGGGCGACAAGATGGCCGCCCGCATGGAGCAATTACGCGGTTCCACCCTGCACAAGCTGCGGACCAAAGGCCGCGCCGCGCTGGTGCGCGCGCTGTAGCGAGCTCAGCTGGTCACCTGCAGCGGAAGCGACGTCACACCGGCGCCGCAGGTGACCACGAACACCCAACGGCCGTCGGTGGGCAGGCGCACCTCGACGTTGAAAAACGCGAATCCGATTTCTCCGCCGGCCGCAGCTTCGGGCAGCTCGTACTCGATGGTCAGCGGCTCGGCATCGGTCGGAGGCATGATCTCGACGTCGACCCGGCGGACCGGGCTGTCTGTCTCGCTCTGGGTGAGCAGCACCAGCATGAACTTGACCTGCCGGTCCGGCCCCACCTTGAATCCGGACAGCACCCCACCCGACACACAGAGTTTGTTGTTCACCACCGACGCCGATTCGGCGAGGAACGCCCCGGTAATCACAGCGCCGAAGCTACCGCGTCATCTCGATCACGCAAGCGGGGAGGGGGTACCGTCACGCTTCGTGAGGGCCGCAGCGGGGCGCGTCGCGTCGCAAGGTGAGATCTCGGCGGAGATCGCGGCCGTCGCAGCCGAATGTCAGCGCACGCGGCGGAGCAGGCCAGCCGCGGCTCGATTACCCGCCCTATCGCAGCAGCGTTCTGCGCCATCCAAAATGCCCGCTGGTGAGCGTCGACCCCGAGGAGGTCGAACGCTGGGCGCCGTGCTTCGGCCACCAGGACGTCGAACCCGTCGACGCCGACCTGACCGCCGGCCACCGGGGCGAGCCGATCGGGGAGCGCGTGATCGTGACCGGCCGGCTCCTCGACGAATCTGGCCGGCCGGTGGCGGGCCAGCTGATCGAGATCTGGCAGGCCAACGCCGCCGGACGCTACCGCCACCAGAGTGACCAACACCCGGCCCCGCTCGACCCGAACTTCACCGGCGCCGGCCGCTGCCTGACCGGGCCCGACGGCAGCTACCGTTTTGTGACCGTCAAGCCCGGCCCCTACCCGTGGCGCAACCACACCAATGCGTGGCGGCCGGCGCACATCCACTTCTCGGTCTTTGGAACCGCTTTCACGCAGCGACTGGTCACCCAGATGTACTTTCCCGGCGACCCGTTGTTCGAGCTGGATCCCATCTTCCAGTCGATTCTGGATCCCGCCGCGCGGCAACGGCTGGTCGCCCGCTACGACCACGATCTCACCGAGCCGGAGTATGCGACCGGTTATCGATGGGACATCGTGCTGTCCGGAGCCGGACATGACTGAATTAGCCTGCACCCCAGGGCAAACCGTCGGCCCGTTCTTCGGCATCGGGTTGCACTATCCGGGCGGCAGCGCCGTGGTAGAGGACGCTCATCCGCAGGCCGTCCGTTTGCACGGCACGGTTTACGACGGCGCCGGCGAACCGATCCCGGATGCGCTGATCGAACTGTGGCAGCCCGACGGGGCCGGTCGCATCCCGCGCGCGACCGGCGCGCTGCGGCGCGACGGTTCCGCCGGATTCACCGGATTCGGCCGGGCCGCAACCGATACCGACGGGCATTACGGCTTCACCACGATGACACCCGGCTCAGTGGGCGGGCGACCGCCGTTCTTCGCGATCACCGTGTTCGCGCGGGGGCTGTTGAACAGGCTGTTCACCCGCGCCTACCTGCCCGACGGCGACCTGGACGCCGATCCGCTATTGGCGGGCGTCGACGCAGGACGACGGGGCACGTTGGTGTGTGCCGCCGAAAGTGCCTCGGGACGGCCAGGTTATCGCTTCGACATCCATCTGCAGGGCCCGAACGAGACCGTGTTCCTGACCTACCGGAACGACCGGCGATGACCAACCTGTTGTGGCCCGGAGACCACCGCGCCGGCGAGCACATGACGGATGAGGCGCTGCTGCGGTCGATGGTCGCGGTGGAGTCGGCATGGTTGCGCGCCCTGTCCGCGGCCGGCCTGGCGCCCGTGGATGGCGCCGACGGCGAGCTGTGGCAGGTGATGGGTGAGCACGATTGCGAGCAGCTCGCTCTGACCGCCGAGGACGGCGGCAACCCGGTCATCGGGTTGGTCGCGCTGCTGCGCGAGCGAAGCGCCCCGGCGATCGCCCCGTGGATCCACCGCGGACTCACCAGCCAGGACGTCGTCGACACCAGCTTGATGCTGGGCGTGCGCGCCGTCGTGAATCACCTGAGTGTGATTCTTCGCGAACAGATTTCAACGCTGTCCTCGCTCGCAGCCACCCATCGCGCCACGCCCATGGTGGCGCGCACCCTTACCCAGCACGCGGCGCCGACCACGTTCGGCGCCAAGGCGGCCGGCTGGTTGAACGGCGTCGTCGACGCGTGCGAGCGGCTCAGCGCGCTGCAAACCCCGGTCCAGATCGGCGGCGCCGCCGGGACACTGTCGGCCATCTCGGAGTTGGCAACCCTGACGGGCGCGGAAGTTTCCGACAGCGTAATACAGGTCACCGCAACGGTGTTGGGATTGCACACCGCAGCGCCATGGCACACGACGCGGACGCCGGTCACCGCGGCCGCGGACGCCTTTGTCACATGCACCGACTGCTGGGGCCGGATCTCCTCGGACGTCGTCACCCTGGCCCGCCCGGAGATCGCCGAACTCAGTGAGCCCGCCGGCGCGAACCGCGGCGGATCCTCCTCGATGCCGCACAAGCGTAATCCGGTGCTGTCCATCCTGATTCGACGCGCTGCCATCTCGGGGCCGCAACTGGCCGCGACCCTGCACACCGCCGCCGCGCTGGCCAACGACGAACGTCCCGACGGCGCCTGGCACGCCGAATGGGACACCCTGCGCACGCTGGCCAGGCGGACCGTGGTCGCGGGTTCGCAGTGCGGCGAGCTGCTGGCAGGGCTGGCGGTACATCCCGACAGGATGGCCGAAAACCTCAGTCGCACAGATGTTCTCGGTGAGCAGCGCGCCATCGCCGACCTGGTCGGGAAAACGCCGTCGGCAACCTACTTCGGCGCCGCCGACCGCCTGATCGACGAAGCCATCGAACGCGCTAGCCGGGCTTTGTCGCAATGATCGCGACCGCGGCCAGCTGCTCGCGGTGCCTGCGGAACGTAGCGCGCATCGCGAGCACGCGTCTGCGGGCGTCGCGTTGAACGAGCAGATTCCTGGCGAACCGCAGCGCAGCAAAAACACCTATAGATTTACACAATCATATTTGTGTAAACTCTAGCGCGTGCCCTACCCGATGGAGGAGTGCGCGGCTGAAGGGGCACCCCTGCGGTACGTGGTCGATAATGAGGTGCTCTAGCCAAACCTCGAGGAGCGTGACGAGATCGAGTCGATCGGAGAATCCGCCGGGCGCCGTCGGGAGGTGCTGCGACTGCTGCGGGCGTCGTCGAATCCGATGAGCATCCTGGCGATCGCGGACGCGCTGGGCGTGCATCCCAACACCGTCCGCTTCCACCTCGACGTTCTCGTCGGCGACGGTCAGGTGGAACAGGTGGCGCCCGGCCGCAAAGGTCCCGGGCGCCCACCGTTGATGTACCAGGCGGTCCGGCAGATGGATCGCGGCGGAACGCGTCATTACCGGCTGCTCGCCGAGATCCTCAGCACAGCGCTCGCCGCCGAACGGAATTCGGCCGACAAGGCGCTGACCGCGGGGCGGACGTGGGGACTGAGGATGGAGTCGCCATCCGACGGTGACGTGGACGCAGAGGAGTCCGTCGACCGCCTGATCGACATGCTCGACGAGCTCGGGTTCGCGCCGGAGCGCCGCGGCGCCAACGGCGACCAGCAGGTCGGCCTGCGGCACTGCCCGTTCCTGGAACTCGCCGAGAACCGGACCACCGTCGTGTGCCCGATACACCTCGGGCTTATGCAGGGGGCGATGGAAACCTGGGGGGCGCCCGTCACGGTCGACCGGCTCGAGGCCTTCGCCGAGCCGGATCTGTGCGTGGCTTACCTGAGCGCAAAGGGAGCGGCAAAGGGCATCACCGGGTGAGTACAGGGCCGGCGATCGCCGTCGCTCTCACCTTCGTCTGGCTGGGCATGGTCCTGGCCATCTCCTTTCTGGAAGCTCCCCTGAAGTTCCGGGCGCCCAACGTGACGCTGCAGATTGGGCTCGGCATCGGCCGCCTGGTCTTCCGCGCGCTGAATACCGTGGAGGTCGGCTTCGCCCTGGTCATCATGGCGATCGTGGTTGCCGGACCGACACCGGTGCGAGTCACCGTGGCGTATGGCGTCGCGGTGACCGCGCTGGCCGTCCAGCTGGTCGCCGTGCGGCCCCGGTTGACCCGCCGATCCGACCAGGTGCTCGCCGGCCTGGATGCGCCGCGGTCGCGGGCGCACCACGTGTACATCGGTTTGGAGACGGTGAAGGCGATCGCGTTGGTGGTGGCAGGGATACTCCTACTTGCCGGATAACACAGCCCTTAACCAAAGGAACCCGATGATGGAATCCGTCTCGCTCACCAGTTTGGCGTCGGAAAAGTTGGCGGAGGCGCAGCAGTCGCACAGTGGGCGGGCAGCGCACACCATTCACGGTGGTCACAGCCACGAACTTCGGCAGACCGTGCTGGCCCTGCTGGCCGGCCACGACCTGTCCGAACACGACAGCCCGGGTGAGGCAACCCTGCAGGTGCTGCAGGGGCACGTGCGCCTGACCGCAGGCGCCGACGCCTGGGACGGCAAGACGGGTGACTACGTCGCGATTCCGCCGCAGCGCCACGCACTGCACGCGGTGGAGGACTCGGTCGTGATGCTCACCGTGCTGAAATCGCAGCCCGGCGCCGCTCACTAGTGGCGCTATCCACGCCCTGGTCAAGAGATTTCGGCCTGCGGGCGCCGATCGTCAACGCGCCGATGGGCGGGGTGGCCGGCGGCCGGCTGGCCGCTGCGGTCAGCGCCGCGGGCGGCCTGGGCATGGTCGGCATGGGCAGCGACGGCAGCAGGGCGGCGCTGAAGACCCAGCTGCAGCACGTCAGCGGACGCTTCGGAATCGGCCTGGTGGACTGGGTGATGCGCAGCGAGGCCGGGCTGCTGGAGGACGCGCTGGCCGCCGAGCCGATCCTGTTGTCCGTCAGCTTCGGCACCGACCTGTCCTGGGTCGTCAAGGCTCGCGACGCCGGAATCGCCACGGCCACACAGGTATACGACAGCGTGGGAGCCCGTCGCGCGGTGGACGCCGGCATCGACGTCCTCGTCGCGCGTGGGTCCGAAGGCGGCGGCCACGGGGATGTGCGACTCGGCACGCTGCCGTTGCTCGACACCGTGTTGGACGCGGTGTCGGTGCCGGTGCTCGCGGGCGGCGGGATTGCCTCGGCCCGCAGCCTGGCCGCCGTGCTGGCCGCCGGCGCCAGCGGGGCATGGGTCGGCACCCGCCTGGCGGCGTGCCCGGAGGCGCTGACCGGCGACGGCAGCCGTCGGGCCCTGATCGCGGCACGCGCCACCGACACCACGGTCACCCGGGTCTTCGACGTCGCCCAGGGCCGGCCGTGGCCGGAACGGTTCCCGGCGCGGGTGCTGACCAACGACTTCGTGCAGCGCTGGACGGGCAACGAGGACGCGCTCGCCGACGATCGGCCGGCCCACGCCGAGCTGGCGGCCTCGATCACCGCCGACGACCGCCGGATTGCCCCCGTCGACGCCGGCCAGGGCGTCGGGATGATCGGCGACGACGCATTGGTGGCTGACGTCATCGACGCGATGAGCACGGGCGCGGAGCGGTTGCTTGCCGGCTGGGGCTCGCGCTAACTCACACCGCGCGCAGATAGCGCTTGGCGATGATGCGCTGCGCCATGACGACGAACGGCCCGCCGGCCTTGCTCCACCAGGCCCCCGGCCGGGAGAACGCCGTCACCTCCGCGAACACCGCCGAGGTTTTCGGGTCGTAGCGCACCGCGAACCGTTCCTCGCCGGACTCGGGATGGCCCGGCAGGGTGCCGTAGGCGAATCCGCGGATATCGGGTTCGTCGATGACATACACGACACGGCACGGCGCCCGCAGAAATCCCAACATCGTGACCCGCACCACCGTCGAGACTTCGACGGCCTCGGAGCTGGCCTGCACCCGCAGCCCCGACCCGCGCTGCATGCCCCAGTGCATGACCGCGTCGGCTGCTTGCTCGAAACGTTCTCGGCCCGTGCCGATCTGGGCGGACGCCGCCAGGTGCTGATATCCGGCGGGCAGATCGCCGGAGGCGGTGGCGCCCACCTCCGGGTAGGTCAGTGGAAGTTCCTCGAGCGCTTCTAGGTCCACCTCCCCAGCTTGCCACGCCGAGATGCGCGAACGCGTCCGCGGCGTACGGTCGGAGAAGTGACTACATCGACCCTCGCAGCGGCATCCGGCACCTTCACCCTCGGCAACGACCTGACCGTCAACCGGCTCGGCTTCGGCGCGATGCGTCTGACCGGCAAGGGCGTGTGGGGCCCGCCTGCCGACCGAGACGAATGCGTGCGGGTGTTGCGACGCGCCGTCGAATTGGGCGTGAACTTCATCGACACCGCGGACTCCTACGGCCCCTACATCTCCGAGGACATCATTCGCGACGCGCTGTATCCGTATGACGGGTTGGTGATCGCGACCAAGGCGGGATTGTTGCGGACCGGTCCGGACATCTGGATCCCGCTGGGCAACCCGAGCTATCTGCGCCAGGAGCTCGAGATGAGCCTGCGTCGCCTGGGCGTCGACACCATCGACCTGTTCCAGCTGCACCGCATCGACCCCAACTTCCCGCTGGCCGACCAGGTCGGCGAGCTGCTGACCCTCAAGAACGAAGGCAAGATCCGCCACATCGGCTTGTCCGAGATCGATGTCGACCAGCTCAAGGCGGCACAGCAGGTCACCGAGATCGTGTCGGTGCAGAACATGTACAACCTGTCGGCACGCAAGTCCGAGCCCTTGCTGGACTACGCCGCCAGCCAGGGTGTCGGCTTCATCCCGTGGTTCCCACTCGGCGGTGGGCCACTGTCGGCCCCGGACAGCCCGCTGCAGCGCATCGCCGCCGACCATCAGGCGTCGGCGGGCCAGCTGGCGCTGGCGTGGTTGCTGAAACGGTCTCCGGTGATGTTGCCGATACCCGGGACCTCGAAGGTGGCGCACCTGGAGGAGAACGTCGCCGCGGCCGAGATCACGCTCAGCGACGACGAATTCGAGACCCTGGCGGCCGCGGGAGCGAAGTAGCGCGCTGTTAGCAGCAAATTCGGGAAATTTCCCTAAAAGTTTGCCTCGATCGTGATTCCATGCTTCGACTAGGTGCGACCTTGGCGGTCGCAAGGATCTAGAAGAAGGCACGCGAATGTCTTTCGTGTTTGCGACGCCGGGCGTGCTGGCCACGGCGACCACAGATTTGGCGAGTATCGGTTCGGCGCTGAGTGCGGCCAATCTGACGGCCGCAGGCCCGACGACGGCGCTGCCCGCAGCGGCCGCTGACGAGGTTTCGGCGGCTGTTGCGGCGCTGTTCGGCGACGTCGGGCAGAGCAGTATCAGGCGCTCAGTGCGCGGGTGCGGCTGTTTCATGAGCAGTTCGTGCAGGCGTTGAAGTCGAGTGGGCTGTGGTATTCGGCCGCGGAGGCGGCCAATGCCTCAGCTTTGGGGGCGGTGTCGGATCCGTTGACCGCGTTGGTCGACGCGGCCCAACCCTTCGGGGTCGTTTCCCCGGTTGAGTTGCTGACGGGGCGCTCGTTGTTCGTCAACGGGGCCGCTGGGGCGCCCGGCACCGCGGCTCATCCCGACGGCGTTGCTGGCGGGCCGGCGGGTGGTTGATCGGCAACGGTGGCGCCGGGTACAGCCCGGGCGGAACGACGGGTGCGGCCGGAGGGGGTGACGGGGTGGGCGGGGCCGGCGGGGCAAACGGGGTCATCGGCGGCGGTGGGGGCGCCGGCGGCATCGGCTACAACGGCGGCGGCAAGGGCTCGGACGGCCAGCACGCATAACGCCGTCGGCGCGGCACCTAATACGGTGTCCTGGTGGCCGGTGACCATCACAGACACCCTGGCGGCGGGTTCAACCCGCCCGAACCGACGACGAAGGGCGGGCCGGACTACGGCCGCTTCATCGACGAGGTGCGCAAGATGCAGGACCACGCCCGCGCCGTCGACGCGCCCGACGAGGTGATCAGCCAGGCCGCCGACATGCTGGCCAAGGTGTCGGAATTGCTCAGCCCGTTCGACGCCGACGAATGGGCGTCGCCGTCGGGACGTCGGATGGACCTGCCGATGCGCGGCAACATCCTGACCATCCCGTTGTCCGCCCACAAGACCGAGGACGGCCGGGTCGGCGGCCGGGCCCGATTCGCACGCTTTCACTTGGGCCGCAACGGCGCCGTGCACGGCGGATCCTTGGGGATGCTGTTCGACACGGTGCTCGGCCTGACGGCGGTGCTACTCACCGGCAGCCGCCGTCAGCGCACCGCCTACCTCAAGATCGATTACCGGCACATCGTCCCGATCGAAAAGGAACTGCAGATCGACGCGGGAATCGACCGGGATGAGGGTCGAAAGATTTTCGTGTCGGGCCGGTTAAGTGACGGCGACACCCTGCTGGCCGAAGCCGAAGCCCTGTTCGTGCGGCTCAAGCCTGGTCAGCCCTGAGGCATCCCCCCCGATAGCATTGCTTGAGCCAGAAGCAATATCAAAAGAAACTCGAACCCCGTTGGAGATTCAACGCGATGAGCGCCCCCGCACAGTCCGCCCAGGCAGTCCCGATCCGGGTGCCCGCCGGGACCACCGCGGCCGCCGCGGTCGGGGAGGCGGGGTTGCCGCGGCGGGGTACGCCGGACGCGATCGTGGTGGTGCGTGACGCCGACGGGAAACTGCGCGACCTGAGTTGGGTGCCCGAGTCCGACGCCGAGGTCACGCCGGTGGCGGCCAACACCGACGACGGTCGCAGTGTCATCCGGCATTCAACCGCGCACGTATTGGCCCAGGCCGTTCAGGACCTGTTCCCGCACGCCAAGCTGGGCATCGGGCCACCGGTCACCGACGGCTTCTACTACGACTTCGACGTCGACGAGCCATTCACGCCTGAGGACTTGACGGCGCTGGAAAAGAAGATGCGCCAGATCGTCAAGGACGGGCAACTGTTCGACCGGCGCGTCTATGAGTCCAAAGAGCAGGCCCGCGCGGAGCTGGCCGACGAGCCTTACAAACTCGAACTCGTCGACGACAAGTCGGGCGATCCGGACGTCATGGAGGTCGGGGGAGACGAGCTCACCGCCTACGACAACCTCAATCCCCGCACCCGCGAACGGGTTTGGGGCGACCTGTGCCGCGGGCCGCACATCCCGACCACCAAGCACATCCCGGCATTCAAGCTGACCCGTAGCTCGGCCGCATACTGGCGCGGCGACCAGACCAACGCCAGCCTGCAACGCATCTACGGCACCGCGTGGGAATCTCAGGAGGCACTCGACAAGCACCTGGAGCTCATCGAAGAAGCTCAGCGCCGCGACCACCGCAAGCTGGGGGTGGAGCTCGACCTGTTCAGCTTCCCCGACGAAATCGGTTCCGGCCTAGCGGTTTTTCACCCCAAGGGCGGCATCGTGCGCACCGAGCTCGAGGACTATTCGCGCCGTAAGCACCTCGAGGCGGGCTACCAGTTCGTCAACACCCCGCACATCACCAAGGAGCAGCTGTACATCACGTCGGGCCACCTCGAGTGGTACGCCGACGGCATGTACCCGCCGATGCACATCGACGCGGAGTACAACGAGGACGGCACGGTCCGCAAGCCCGGGCAGGACTACTACCTCAAGCCGATGAACTGCCCGATGCATCACCTGATTTACCGGGCCCGCGGCCGCTCCTACCGCGAACTTCCGTTGCGGCTCTTCGAGTTCGGCAGCGTCTACCGGCACGAGAAGTCCGGCGTCATACACGGGCTGACCCGGGTACGCGGCATGACGCAGGACGACGCGCACATCTACTGCACGCGCGAGCAGATGCGCGACGAGCTCACGTCGCTGCTGCGTTTCGTGCTCGACCTGCTCGCCGACTACGGCCTCGACGAGTTCTACCTGGAGCTGTCCACCAAGGATCCGGACAAATACGTCGGCTCCGACGAGATGTGGGAGGAGGCCACCGAGGTTTTGCGTGAGGTCGGCGAGGCCTCCGGCCTGCACCTGGTGCCCGACCCGGGCGGCGCGGCGTTCTACGGACCCAAGATCTCGGTGCAGGTCAAGGACGCGCTGGGGCGCAACTGGCAGATGTCGACCATCCAGCTGGACTTCAACATGCCGGATCGGTTCGAGCTCGAGTACACCGCGTCCGACGGGTCGCGTCAGCGGCCGGTGCTGATCCACCGGGCGCTGTTCGGGTCGATCGAGCGGTTCTTCGGCGTCCTGACCGAGCACTACGCCGGCGCGTTCCCGGCCTGGCTGGCGCCCGTTCAGGTGGTCGGCATCCCGGTCGCCGACGAGCACATCGCGTACCTGAAAGATGTTGCCGCGCAACTGAAATCGCACGGTGTGCGGGTTGAGGTCGATACCAGCGACGATCGGATGGCCAAGAAGATCGTCAATCACACCGCCCAGAAGGTGCCGTTCATGTTGCTGGCCGGCGACCGCGATGTGGAGGCCAACGCGGTGAGTTTCCGCTTCCGGGATCGCACGCAGCTCAACGGCGTGCCGCGGGACGGCGCGGTGGAGACCATCGTGCAGTGGATCGCCGATCGCGAGAATGCTTCTCCCACAGCCGAACTGGTGAAGGTACCCGGCCAGTGAGTGACCAAGGGCAGCAGGAAGACAGCATCCTCGACAGGGGCGTGGGCGAAAGCGATCGCCTGCAGCGGCTGTGGACCCCGTACCGGATGACGTATCTGGCCGAAGGTCCATTGAAGCGCGACAGCGGCAAAAGCGAGCAGCCGTTCACCGACATCCCGCAACTCCCGGACGAGGAGGGCCTGGTGGTGGCCCGCGGCGAACTCGTCTACGCCGTGCTCAACCTCTACCCGTACAACCCGGGGCACCTGATGGTGGTGCCCTATCGGCGGGTGTCCGAGCTGGAGGACCTCACCGATCCGGAGAGCGCGGAGCTAATGGCGTTCATCCAGAAGGCGATTCGCGTCATCAAGGGCGTGTCGCGGCCGCACGGGTTCAACGTCGGCCTGAACCTGGGGACGTCGGCGGGCGGCTCACTGGCCGAGCACCTGCACGTGCACGTGGTGCCGCGCTGGGGCGGCGACGCCAACTTCATCACCATCGTCGGCGGCTCCAAGGTGATTCCGCAGTTGCTGCGCGACACTCGCCAGCTGCTGGCGACGGCGTGGGCGGATCAGACATGAGCAAATTGTGAGCAAGATGCCGTTCCTGTCGCGGGCGGCGTTCGCGCGGCTCACCGAGCCGACCGCCCGCGCGGCGCTGCGGATCGGTCTCACCCCGGACGGCGTCACCATCGTCGGCACCGTTGCGTCGGTGGCGGGAGCGCTGACGCTGTTCCCCATGGGCAAGCTGTTCGCCGGCGCCTGCGTGGTCTGGTTCTTCGTGGTGTTCGACATGCTCGACGGGGCCATGGCGCGGGAACGTGGCGGCGGCACGCGATTCGGTGCGGTGCTGGACGCGGCCTGCGACCGCATCAGCGACGGCGCGGTGTTCTGCGGGCTGCTGTGGTGGATCGCGTTCCACATGCACGACAGGCTGCTCGTGGTTGCGACGTTGATCTGTCTCGTCACCTCGCAGGTGATCTCCTACATCAAGGCCCGCGCCGAAGCCAGCGGGCTGCGTGGCGACGGCGGCATCATCGAACGGCCGGAACGGCTGATCATCGTGCTGACCGGCGCCGGGTGTATCAGACTTCCCGTACGTGGCCTGGCCGCCGGCGCTGCCGGTGGCGATGTGGGTGCTCGCGGTGGCCAGCGTGATCACCTGCGGCCAACGGTTGCACACGGTACGGACCTCGCCCGGTGCCTCGGATCGAATGGCCGCGCCATGATCTTCACCGATAGGGCCACCGACTGGGCGTACGCCGGCCGGGTGGATGGCGGTGCGGGCGATGCCCGAATTCGCCGCCCGCCGGGCCTTCGACACCGGGGCCCGCTACGCGGCGCGTGGCGGCGGGCCCGAGCAACTGCGCAAGAACCTGGCCCGCGTCATCGGAGCGCGGCCCGCCGAGGTGCCGGACGCGCTGATGCGCGCCTCGCTGGCGTCGTATGCCCGCTACTGGCGTGAGGCGTTCCGGCTGCCGACGATGAACCACCCAGCGCTGGCCCGCGAGCTCGACAAGACGTTCCGAGGCGCCGACAACATCGACGCGGCCATTGCCGTCGGCCGCGGCGCTGTGCTGGCGTTGCCGCACAGCGGCAATTGGGACATGGCCGGCGTGTGGTTGGCACAGACACGTGGCACGTTCACCACCGTCGCCGAGCGACTTCAGCCCGAGTCGCTGTACAAGCGGTTCATCGACTACCGCGAGAGCCTCGGTTTCGAGGTGCTGCCGCTGTCCGGCGGCGCCCGGCCGCCCTTCGAGGTGCTATGCGAACGGCTGCGCGCTAACCGGGTGGTGTGCCTGATGGCCGAGCGCGACCTCAGCCGCACCGGTGTCGAGGTCGACTTTTTCGGGGAGCCCACCCGGATGCCGGCGGGCCCGGCGAAGCTCGCAGTCGCGACCGGGGCAGCACTCTGTGTCGCGCATTCCTGGTACCACGACGACAGCTGCCCGATCGAGGTGCACCCGCCGCTGGACACCAGCGGCGGCGACGTCGTCGCCATCACCCAGGCACTGGCCGACCAGTTCGCGACGAACATCGCCGCCCATCCCGCAGACTGGCACATGATGCAGCCGCAGTGGCTGGCCGATCTGTCGGAATCCCGTCAGGCGCGGCTGAGGGAATCCTGATGCGGATCGGGATGGTCTGTCCGTACTCGCTGGACGTGCCGGGCGGGGTGCAGTCACATGTGCTGCAGCTGGCCGAGGTGATGCTGGCCCGTGGGCAGCAGGTCAGCGTGCTGGCGCCCGCGTCGCCGGACACCCCGCTGCCCGACTACGTCGTCTCGGCCGGCAAGGCCATTCCGATCCCCTACAACGGGTCGGTGTCGCGGCTGCAGTTCAGCCCGGCGGTGCACGGCAGGGTCCGAAGATGGCTGACAGAGGGCGAATTCGATGTCCTGCACCTGCACGAGCCGAATGCGCCCAGCCTCTCGATGTGGGCGCTGCGCGTGGCAGAGGGCCCGATCGTGGCGACGTTTCACACCTCCACCACCAAATCGCTGACCCTGACGGTGTTTCAGGGTGTGCTGCGGCCCTGGCACGAGAAGATTGTGGGCCGCATCGCGGTGTCCGACGTGGCCCGGCGCTGGCAGATGGAGGCGCTGGGGACCGACGCGGTAGAGATCCCCAACGGCGTCGACGTGACCGCGCTGGCGTCGGCGCCGCTGCTGGACGGGTATCCGCGGCCAGGCAAGACGGTGCTGTTCCTGGGCCGCTACGACGAGCCGCGCAAGGGCATGGCGGTGCTGCTCGAGGCGCTGCCGAAAGTGGTGGAACGCTTCCCCGATGTGCAGCTGCTGGTCGTCGGCCGCGGCGACGAGGACCAATTGCGTTCCCATGCAGGCGAATTGGTGGATAACCTCCATTTTCTTGGCGTGGTGGACGACGATGTCAAGGCCTCGGCGATGCGCAGCGCCGACGTCTATTGCGCGCCCAACACCGGCGGCGAGAGCTTCGGCATCGTCTTGGTGGAGGCGATGGCGGCCGGCACCCCGGTGGTGGCCAGCGGCCTGGACGCCTTTCGCGGCGTGCTGCGCGACGGCGAGGTCGGCCGCCTGGTGCCGGTCGGTGACGGCGCCGCGCTGGCCGAGGCGCTGATCGAGACGCTGGAGAACGACGAGCTGCGCGAACGCTATGTGACCGCCGCCCGCGAGGCCGTCGGCCGCTACGACTGGTCGGTGGTGGCCAGCCAGATCATGCGGGTGTATGAGACGGTCGCCGGCTCGGGCGCGAAAGTTCAGGTGGCCAGCTGATGACGTGGCTGATCGTCGCGGCCATCGACGCTGCTGGTCCTGCTGCTCGCCCTGGCCGGTTCCTGGGCATATCGCACCGCGCACCGGCTGGACCGGTTGAACGTCCGCTACGACCTGTCCTGGCAAGCGCTCGACGGTGCGCTGGCGCGCCGCGCGGTGGCGGCGCGTGCAGTCGCGATCGACGCCTACGGCGGCCCGTCAGCCGATTCCGCGGGCCGGACGCTGGCGGCGCTGGCCGACGCGGCCGAGCACGCGTCCCGGCACGAGCGCGAGCACGCGGAGAACGAGCTTTCGGCCGCGCTGGCGGTGGTCGACCCGGCGTCGCTGCCGGCCGGCTTGATCGCCGAGCTGGCCGACGCCGAAGCCCGCGTGCTACTGGCCCGCCGATTCCACAACGACGCCGTCCGGGATACCCTCGCACTGGCCGAGCGACCCCTGGTGCGCGCCCTCCGCCTCGGCGGAACCGCGGCGCTGCCAAGCTATTTCGAGATCGTCGAGCGACCGCACGCGCAGGCGCACAGCGATCACGGCCCGTCCAGCCACCGCACGTCGGCGCGGGTGGTCCTGTTGGACGACACCGGTGCGGTGCTGTTGCTGTGCGGTTCGGATCCGGCCATTGTCGATGGGTCGGCGTCGCGTTGGTGGTTCACCGTCGGCGGGGAAGTGCTGCCCGGCGAGCGGCTGGCCGAGGCCGCCGCGCGGGAGCTGGCCGAGGAAACCGGTCTGCGCGTTACCCCGGCCGACATGGTGGGACCCATCTGGCGGCGCGACGAGGTCTTCGAGTTCAACGGCGCACTGATCGACAGCGAGGAGTTCTTCTTCGTCCACCGCACGCCGCGGTTCGAGCCCAACCTCTCCGGCCGCACCGAATTGGAGCGCCGCTACATCCACGGCGCATCGCTGGTGTGCCGCCGCCGACATCGCGCAGCTGGTCGCCGGCGGCGAGACGGTATACCCGCTGCAGCTGTCCGAGCTGCTCACCCAGGCGACCGCGCTGGCCGACAACCCGGCGCGCGGCCGCCAGTTCGCGCTGCAATCCATCCGCTGAGGGGTACAAGGCGGGCTTGTGACCCGACAAGAACACCGACCCTGGTGTCACGCCATCGCCGGATGAATGATCAATCCCATGACGACTTCAGCAAGCATCACCCGGGCCCGCCAGAAGTTCACCGAGCTCAAGCAGCGCGCCGGACAGCGCCTGGTGACCGGGCCGGAGCGAGTGTTCCTTCCCGACGCCGAACTCGACGAGTTCTGGGCCACGCTGCGCCCGCGACCATCGACTTCATGATCGGTGAATGGGAAGGTGGCGAATTCGACACCGGTCACCGGGAAAACGGCACATTGGCCCTGATCAACTGGTTCGGCAAGACCTTCAACTCGGCCACCGACGTCCAGCCCCTGGTCTGTTTGGACGCCGACGGCAACAGGTACTCGAACACTGTCAACGGCGAAGGCAGCCTGTGGATGGAGGAGTTTCGCGGCGAGGTCACCGCGACGATGGTGTTCGACGGGCAACCCGTTCACGACCACTTCAAGAAGATCGACGACGACGCTGTGATGGGGATCATGGACGGCAAGAACGCCCTCGACAATGGCCGCTATGCCTACTTCTATCTCGAACGGGTCTAGGGCCCCGCGCTAGTGCTCGACTTTGGTGAGCGGCGGGAGGCCTCCTAGACTGGGCTGACACCAGTTGAAGGAGATCAGCAGTGACTACTGCCGCTTCCCCGAACGGCAGCGGGCAAACCGGAACGGCGCGCGTCAAGCGCGGCATGGCCGAGATGCTCAAAGGCGGCGTCATCATGGACGTCGTCACCCCGGAGCAGGCCCGAATCGCCGAGGGCGCCGGCGCCGTCGCCGTGATGGCGCTGGAACGCGTGCCCGCCGACATCCGCGCCCACGGTGGAGTGGCGCGGATGAGCGACCCGGACATGATCGAGGCCATCATTTCCGCCGTCACCATCCCGGTGATGGCCAAGGCGCGCATCGGGCATTTCGTCGAGGCGCAGATCCTGCAGAGCCTCGGCGTGGACTACATCGACGAGTCCGAGGTACTGACCCCCGCCGACTACACCCACCACATCGACAAATGGAAGTTCACCGTGCCATTCGTGTGCGGGGCGACGAACCTGGGTGAGGCGCTGCGGCGCATCAGCGAAGGCGCCGCGATGATCCGCTCCAAGGGCGAGGCCGGCACCGGTGACATCTCCAACGCCACCACACACATGCGGGCCATCAGCGCCGAGATCCGCCGGCTGTCGTCGCTGTCCGAGGACGAATTGTTCGTCGCGGCAAAGGAATTGGCGGCGCCTTACGAATTGGTCGCCGAGGTGGCCCGCGCGGGCAAGCTGCCGGTGACGCTGTTCACCGCGGGCGGTATCGCCACTCCCGCCGACGCGGCGATGATGATGCAACTCGGCGCCGAAGGCGTGTTCGTGGGATCGGGCATCTTCAAGTCCGGCGCCCCGTCGCACCGTGCCGCCGCGATCGTCAAGGCCACCACGTTCTACGACGACCCCGACATGCTGGCCAAGGTGTCGCGCGGGCTGGGCGAGGCGATGGTCGGCATCAACGTGGAAGACATCGCGCAGCCGCATCGCCTGGCCGAGCGCGGCTGGTAAGCCGACGGCTATCGGTGGCGATCGAAGAGATCCTCGATCTCGAGCAACTCGAAGTCAACATCTACCGCGGCAGCGTGTTCAGCCCGGCATCGGGCTTCTTGCAGCGCACGTTCGGCGGCCACGTGGCGGGCCAGTCGCTGGTTTCGGCGGTGCGCACCGTCGACCCGCACTTCCTGGTGCACTCGCTGCACGGCTACTTCCTGCGACCCGGCGATCCCAGGAACCCCACGGTTTTTCTCGTCGAGCGCCTGCGTGACGGCGGCTCGTTCTGCACCCGGCGGGTCAGCGCCATCCAGCACGGTAAGACCATCTTTTCCATGTCGGCGTCCTTTCAGACCGACCAGGACGGCATCAACCACCAGGACGCCATGCCGGCCGCGCCGCCGCCCGACGGGCTGCCCGGACTGCAGTCGTTCAAGGTGTTCGAGGAGGCCGGGTTCAAGCAGTTCGAGGAGTGGGACGTCTGCATCGTGCCGCGCGAGCAGCTGCAGCTCCTGCCGGGCAAGGCGTCCCAGCAGCAGGTGTGGTTCCGCCACCGCGACCCGCTGCCCGACGACCCGGTGCTGCACATCTGCGCGCTGGCCTACATGAGCGACCTCACGCTGCTGGGGTCGGCGCAGGTCAACCACCTCGACGAGCGTGAGCATCTGCAGATCGCGTCGCTGGACCATGCGATGTGGTTCATGCGGACATTCCGGGCCGACGAATGGTTGCTCTACGACCAGTCCTCGCCGTCGGCGTGCGGCGGGTCGCGCGCTGACCCAGGGCAAGATCTTCAATCAGTACGGCGAGATGGTCGCTGCGGTGATGCAGGAGGGGCTGACCCGCCACAAGCGGGAAAACCAGCCGTGAGCGCGCCGCGCATCGGGGTGCTGGCGCTGCAGGGCGACACCCGCGAGCACCTGGCGGCGCTGCGCGAAGCCGGCGCCGAATCGCGGTGACGGTGCGCCGCCGCAGCGAACTCGACGCGGTGGACGGCCTCGTCATTCCCGGTGGGGAGTCGACCACGATGAGCCACCTGCTGCTCGACCTGGATCTGCTGGAACCGTTGCGGCGGCGGCTGGCCGACGGGCTGCCGGCCTACGGCGCGTGTGCGGGCATGATCATGCTGGCCAGCGAGATCCTCGACGCCGGTGCCAACGGCCGCAAGGCGCTGCCGTTGCGCGGGATCGATATGACGGTGCGGCGCAACGCTTTTGGACGTCAGGTGGACTCTTTCGAAGGGGACATCGCGTTCGAGGGCCTGGACGGTCCGGTGCGTGCGGTGTTCATCCGCGCGCCCTGGGTGGAGCGGGTCGGCGCGGGTGTTGAGGTGCTGGCGCGCGCCGCGGACCACGTGGTGGCGGTGCGGCAGGGCTCGGTGCTGGCGACGGCATTTCACCCCGAGATGACCGGCGACCGGCGCATCCATCGCTTGTTCGTCGACATGGTGACGGGTCGGGTCTAAGCCCTCGTCACCAGCGGCAGCTCCGGCGGCCACAAAGAGTTCTGAGTCTGCGGGAACTCGGCCGCCGGCCAGAAACCGGGAGCCAGCCCAAGGTGCCCGGCCCGGTCCACCCACTCCTCGACCAGCACGCGCAACACCTGCCGGACGATGTGCCCGCCCCGGCAACGCATAGACCCCGCACCCAGACTCCAATGCCGGTGCGCCCTGGCGCCAATCACAAGATCATCAGTGGACATGGTGTCGCTGCCGTCGCGCTGCACCGCGGCGAAGCACAACATCACCACCACGCCGGCGGGCAACTCGACCCCACCGACGGTCGTTGGCTGGGTGGTAAAACGTTGGCAAGCCGGCACCATCGGCTCCAGCCGTAGGACCTCTTCGACGAATCCGCGTATCAGCTCCGGCCGCCGTCGAAGCTGGTCGCACAATTCGGGACGGCGTGCCAATTCGAATAGGTGCCAGCCGGCGTGTTTGAACAAGTTGCGGCACGCCTCGGAGAAGACGTGGCCGGACCGCCCATTCAGGTGCTCCACTGGCAATAGCTGCAGGCGCGACACGATGTCGAAAAGGGCGCCGGCCATCGGCGTGGTCACATCGGCCACCGCGTCGCCGCCACCGGCGGCGGCGAAACGATCGATCAGCGCGGCGGCGGTCGGACGGAACACCGCCGCAATCTCATGAGCTGATTTTGGCTTGAATAGCTGCTGGTGAACCTCGAGCTCGCTCTCGGAAATCGCACGGGCGGCATCGAACCGTGGATCGTCGAGGTTCGCTAACACCTCGTCTCGTCCGACGACAAACGCCCAGTTTGCCTCTGGATTTCGCAAAACCGGGCCGCCCTGTCGCACCAGGCGCCAACCCAACCCGCGGTCGGTGCTCAGGGCGGTTCCCGCCTCGGCGGGAAAGACCGGACAGTCGGCGAGCTTCACATGCCCCTCCATATTCTCAGCCGTGCGGTGCTCTACATTCCCGCAACTTCGCCACCAGTGCATACCGTTACGTACGTACGCGCAAACTGTGGTGTGCGCGGATTGAGGAGCCCCGAGGAAGTCGCTGACCTTGTCGTTTTCCTGGCCAGCGACCGCGCCGGAAATATCACGGGATCCGACTACCGCATCGACGGCGGATACGTCGCCACCGTCTGACGATTATTAAGGCACCTCCGCCGACCCGGCATGATGGGTCCATGGCAGACATCAGACGGGGCGGGATACGCCGCGCGGCCAAGCTGGCCAGCCTTCCGGCCGGGGTGGCTGGGCGCGCGGCGCTGGGTGTCGGCAAGCGGATGACCGGCAAATCCAGGGACGAGGTCAACGCCGAGCTGCTGGAAAAGGCCGCCGACGAGATGTTCAAGGTGCTCGGGGAGCTCAAGGGCGGCGCGATGAAGGTCGGCCAGGCACTGTCCGTGATGGAGGCCGCGATCCCGCCGAAATTCGCCGAACCGTTCCGCGAGACGCTGATCAAGCTGCAAAGCGAGGCCCCGCCGCTGCCGGCCGCCAAGGTGCACCGGGTGCTCGACGGCCAACTGGGCACCAAATGGCGCGGCCGGTTCCAGTCCTTTGACGACATCGCGGCGGCCGCGGCCAGCATCGGCCAGGTGCACCGGGCGGTCTGGCACGACGGGCGCGACGTCGCGGTCAAGATCCAGTACCCCGGCGCCGACGAGGCGCTGCGCGCCGACCTCAAACTGATCCAGCGGTTCAGCTGGATCGCCAAGCAGGTCGTTCCCGGCGCCGACGTGGACCGGCTGATAGCGGAGATCCACGACACCCTCGAAGGCGAATTGGAGTATCGCCAGGAAGCCGAAAACCAGCGCGCCTTCGCCAAGGCGTTCGCCCGCGACCCGAAGTTTCTGGTGCCGGGCGTCGTCGCCAGCGCGCCGAAAGTCATCGTGTCGGAGTGGGTCGAAGGGCGGCGCCTGTCGTCGATCATCGCCAGCGGCACTAAGGAGGAACGGGATACCGCGGCTGCATTGCTGATCGAGTTCACCCTCAGCTCCCCGCCGCGGGCCGGGCTGGTGCACGCCGATCCGCATCCGGGCAACTTCCTGGTGCTGCCCGACGGCCGTTTGGGCGTCATCGATTTCGGCGCCTGCGCCCCGCATCCGGGCGGTGTTCCCGCTGAGTTCGGCGAACTGCTGTGCTGGGCTCGCGACGAACAGTTCGACGAGGTGCTGCGGCTGCTCAAGGCGCTCGGGTTCATGCCGGGCGATTACGATTTGTCGGGCCAGCAACTGGTGGAGTACCTCGGGCCGCTGTGGCCGTACATCGATCCATTGCGGTCCGGCCAGTTTCACTTCACCCGCAAGTGGTTCCAGAAGTCGGCGTTGGCCACCGCCGATCCGTTGGCCGAGGGTTTCGGCGAGCGGTTCAAGATGGCCCGGCAGCTGACCATCCCGGCCGGCTACGTCATGCTGCTGCGCACCCTCGGTGGATTGATCGGCGTTGCAGTGCAACTCGACGCCGAGGCGCATTACGCCGAGATCATCGAGCGCTGGGTGCCGGGGTTCTTTCCGCCGGGTGAACACCCGTCCGCGTAGACTCGGCTGGCCAAACGTTGCAGATAGAACGAGATTGAAGAGGTATTGAAGACATGAGCGGCCATTCCAAGTGGGCCACCACCAAGCACCAGAAGGCCGTCAAAGACGCCCGCCGCGGCAAGGAGTTCGCCCGGCTGATCAAGAACATCGAGGTCGCCGCGCGTACCGGCGGCGGTGACCCGGCGGGCAACCCGACGCTGTATGACGCCATCCAGAAGGCGAAGAAAACGTCGGTACCCAACGACAATATCGAGCGGGCCCGCAAGCGCGGCGCCGGCGAGGAAGCCGGCGGTGCCGACTACCAGACCATCATGTACGAGGGGTACGGGCCCAACGGGGTTGCCGTGCTGATCGAGTGCCTGACCGACAACCGCAACCGCGCGGCCAGCGAGGTGCGCACGGCGATGACGCGTAACGGCGGCAACATGGCCGACCCCGGTTCGGTGTCTTACCTGTTCACCCGCAAGGGCGTGGTCACGCTGGAGAAGAACGGGTTGACCGAGGACGACGTGCTCACCGCCGTGCTGGACGCCGGCGCCGAGGACGTCAATGACCTGGGGGAGAGCTTCGAGGTGATCTCCGAGCCGACCGACCTGGTCGCGGTGCGGACCGCGCTGCAGGACGCCGGCATCGACTACGAGTCGGCCGAGGCGGGCTTCCAGCCGTCGGTCAGCGTGCCCGTCGACGTCGACGGCGCCCGCAAGGTGTTCAAGCTCGTCGACGCGCTGGAAGACGGCGACGACGTGCAGAACGTCTGGACCAATGTTGACCTCTCCGAGGAGGTGCTGGCAGCTCTCGACGACGAGTAGGCCGGCTTCCGGTCACTCCTGTCACACGCGTCGCTGGCCCCGGACGGCACGTTTTTTGCCCACCTCTGAGCGACACTTCGACCTGTCGCTGAGAGCCGGACAAAACGTGTGTCGCTCCGGGCGGGCACCGGAACGGCAACTGTGACTCAGCCGGCGATATCGCCGCGTTTTGCGTGCGCACAACAGGGGTATGCGGACACTCAAAGCGCACAGCCCACCGCGCGAATATCACGACAAAATGGAGGCGATCCGCCATGCCCGAAATGCTTGTCGAGACACCGAGCGACGTCGTCAAATTCCTTGAGGCGCAACATGACTTGATCGAGGACATGTTCGACGAGGTGCTGCACGCGTCGGACACCGAGGCGCGCGAGACCGCGTTCGTGGCGCTGCGTCAGCTGTTGGCCGTGCACGAGACCGCCGAGGAAATGTTCATCCATCCCCGCGCCCGGGGCGAGGTCGGCGACCAGCTCGTCGACCTGCGATTGCAGGAGGAGCACGACGCCAAAGAACTGCTGTCGCACATCGAAAGCCTCGACGTCGGCTCGCAAGAATTCATCGACGAGCTCGTCAAGCTGCAGCAGGCGGTACTCGCTCACGCCGAGCGCGAAGAGGACTCGGAATTCACCCAGTTGCAGCGCGAGTTAACCGCCGACGAGCGGCAGCGCCTGACCAGGGCGGTGCAGGCCGCCGAGGCCATCGCGCCGACCAGACCGCATCCCGGCGTCGAGTCCGCCAAGCTGAATTTCGCGGTGGGACCGTTCGCGTCGCTGCTCGACCGCGCCCGAGACTTGATCTCGAAGGCGATCGGCTAGCTAGTCGTACCCGTGGCGCATGTCCTCGACGATGCGGGGATTGTCCAGGGTTGACGGTTCCAACGGGCGGGGCCCGATGTCGCCGGAGAACACGGTGGCGGCGTCGAGGACCCGCTGGTTGAGGAAGCGCAGCGGCGGGGCATCGGCCGGCACGGTCGGTGTGGGCCCCGTCGCCCCGCGGCGCGCCAGCGCGAACCCCCAGTCGCCGAACGTGGGCACGTGCACGTGATAGGGCGTGACCGCATACCCGGCGGCCCGGATGGTCGAGACCGTGCGCCAGAACGCCGTCGCCGTCGAAAACGGGCTGCCGGACTGCACCACCATCAGCCCGTCGGGGGACAGCGCATGACCGGCCAGCGCGTAGAACTCGGCCGAATACAGCCGGCCCAGCACCGGGGTGTCGGGATCGGGCAGGTCGACGATGACGGCGTCGAACCGCTCGGAGGAGCCGCGTAGCCAGGTCAGGGCGTCGGCGATGACCAGGTTGACCCGCGGGTTGTCCAGCGAACCGCCGTTGGCTTCCCGCAGCGTGGTGCGGGCCAGCTCGATGACCGCGGAGTCCAGCTCAACCTGCACGATCCGCCGCACGCCGGGCTGGCGCAGCAGTTCGCGGGCGGCCAGGCCGTCGCCGCCACCGAGGACCAGTACGGAATGCGCGCCTGCCCCGAGCGCGGGGTAGACCAGGCTCTCGGTGTAGCGGTACTCGTCGCGGGTGGAGAACTGCAGACCGCCATCGAGGTACAGGCGGGTGTCGTTGCCCCGCCGTGTCACCACGACCTCCTGATAGGCGGTGTGCCGATAGGCGATGATCGGGTCGGCGTAGAGCCGTTGGCGGCTGGTCGTCTCGATGTCGCGGGCGTTGGCCAACAGTGTGGCCAGCAGCGCCAGCGCGGCGGCGAGCGCGCACAGCGCCGTCACCAGCGCCCGCAGCGAAACGACGCGGCGCAGCAGAAAAATCGCCACCACCGCCGCGGCCACCAGGTTGACGATCCCGGTGGCCGCCGCGCCGCGGATCATCCCCAGGTGCGGCAGCAGGGCGAACGGCCAGACCAGCCCGCCGACCAGCGCGCCCAGGTAATCGGCCGCGTTGAGGTTGGCCAGGGTACGGCCGGTGTCGGCTGCCGTGTTGGCCGCGCGCCCGCGTTGCAGCAGCGTCATCAGCAGCGGCACCTCGGCGCCGACCAGCCCACCGATCAGCGCGGTGCTCACCGCCAGCACCCAGGTCGAGCCGCCGGCTTCGTCGACGAACGCGAACACCGCATACAAGGTCGCGGCGGACAGGCCACCGATGATGCCCAGCAGCGCCTCGACGGCGATGAACGTGATGGCCGCGTGCGCCAGCAGCGGTTTGACCGCCAGCGCCCCCGCGCCCAACGCGGCGATGTAGCCCGCGACGATCAGCGAGGTCGCAACGATGCCGCCGCCGTTCAGGCTCGCCGACAGCGTCAGCAGGGCCAGCTCATAGATGATGCCGCAGGCCGCGCACGCCGCGACGGCGGCCAGCAGCAGCGCCCGCCACCGCTCCGGGGACTGGGTGGCCGGCGGCGCCTCGTCGATGGTCGTCATTTGACGCCGCCGGGGCCGCCCGGCCTGCCGCCGGCGCCGCCCGCCGGCGATCCGGGGGTGAACCCCGGGCCGAGGAAGAGGAACGCGCCGTGGCTGTATCCCGCGCTCAGGCTCTCCACGCGAATGCTGCAGGGACGGTTGCCGTCCGGGCCGATGATCACGATGTTGTTGCTGTAGCGGAGGTACTCGGTTTTGTCGTTGTCGGCGCGCGCCGCGGGGGACTGATAGTCGGCGAGCGCGTCGGCGACGTCGTCGGCCGGCCCGGTGCAGGCGTAGCGCGTGCCGTTCGCGTCGCGCGCGTACTCCTGGTAGTGGCTGGCGATGTAGGACGTGATGTCCTTGTTCAGCAACACGATTCCGAGAATCAACGACGCTGTGGCCGCCAGCCCCAACGCGCCGGCGATCAGGAACAGACGGTTGCGGCTCATGGGTGCCACCGGCTGGTGGTGTGGACCACCGTCCCGCCCGAGCCGGGCCGGGTGCCCCGGATATAGATGCCATGTCTGCCAACGCCATCCGGGACCATCGGGTTCGGCCGCCAGCGCGGTCAGGGCGGCGTCGTCGCCGGGAAACACCCCGCCGAGCCAGCCGGCCTTCGTGGCGCAATCGTCGCGCAGTCGGCGCGCGAGCCGGCGGAACGTCGTCTCGCCGTGCGTCTCGGTGCGGGATTCGAGGTGGTAGCCGCCCGCGTCGGCGCGTCCGGGCAGATCATCGCCGTCACCGCGCGCGGTGCACGAAACCTGTTCGGAGAAGCGACCTTCCGCCCGCTCTACTATGACGAGATGTGAGGCGCCCAGCACTCCGAGCACCAGTCCACCGCCGGCGGGGTGTTCCAGTCGACAGCTCGCCAGCGGCGCCGGTGCGGGCGCATTGAGTGCGAGCGCGAGCTTCGCTCCGTCCACGTCGGCGGGAGCAACGGCGAGCTGATGAAGCGGCACCGGCCGGTCCTACGGCGAGCTGGGTGGGGGCGCGGGGTAAACGGTGAGTTCGCCGGTCAACACGGACTTGCCGGTGGAAACCTCCCAGGGCATGCCCGGGCCCCAGCGTTCGAAGGACAGCAACGCGGTTTCGGCGGTGTCGGCCCCCAAACTTTCGTAGTCGACGAAGTCCATCTCGCCGCCGGGCGGCAGGCCCGTCGTGCCTTCGGTGGTGAATCCCGCGCGACCGCGTTCGGACTCCCGGAACGTCACACCGTCGACCACGTGATCGCCGCCGGGTTGCAGCGCGACAAGGTCTTTGCGGGTGAGCCACATCGCCAGCTTGAGCCGCCCGTCGTCCTCTTCAACGCTGAACCACAGCGGCTGGTCGCCGCCTTCCAGCAGATGCTCCCACCACACGAACGGGCCTTCGCGGTAGGTGACCGAGCCGCGGACCACGTAGTCCACCCCGCCGTAGCTGACGATGGCGCCGGGTCCGAGTTGCCGGGGCCCGAATTGCGGGGTGGGACTGCTGAAGGACAACGGATCCTGACGGCCCTGTGGTGCCTTGGGGCGGCGCAACGCCACCACGAGGACGACGAGGGAGGCGATGAATAGCACCGCGGCCAGCGCTATCAGCAAAGTCCCCACGCACACCCTTCCGTAGTGGGGATTAAGTTAACAGCTTTGGTTGGGTCCGGAGCCGTTCCGCGTGTCCTGCCCGGCGGTGTCGGTCCCGCCGACTACGCTATCGAACAGCTGTTCGGTACTAGTGGGGAGCGTGCGGTGCGCGTGATGGGCGTGGATCCCGGGTTGACCCGGTGCGGGCTGTCGGTCGTCGAAGGGCGGCGCGCGCGGCAGGTCGTCGCGCTGGACGTCGACGTGGTGCGTACGCCGTCAGATCAACCGCTGGCCAAGCGGCTGCTCGCCATCAGCGACGCCGTCGAGCACTGGTTGGACACCCACCATCCGGACGTGGTGGCCATCGAGCGGGTGTTCTCCCAACTGAACGTGACGACGGTGATGGGCACCGCACAGGCCGGCGGTGTGGTCGCGCTGGCGGCCGCCAAGCGCGGCGTCGACGTGCACTTCCACACTCCCACCGAGGTCAAGGCCGCGGTCACCGGTAACGGTCGCGCCGACAAGGCACAGGTCACCGCGATGGTTACCAGAATCCTTGCGCTGCAAGCCAAACCGACACCGGCGGACGCCGCGGACGCGCTCGCGCTGGCGATCTGCCACTGCTGGAGGGCCCCGATGATCGCCCGGATGGCGGCGGCCGAAGCGCAGGCCGCGCGGCACCGCGCGCGACTATCTGGCCAAAGTGAAGGCCGCCCGATGATCGCTTCGGTGCGCGGCGAGGTCCTCGAGGTGGCGCTGGACCACGTGGTGATCGAGGCCGCCGGCATCGGCTACCGGGTGAATGCGACGCCCTCCACGCTGGCCACGCTGCGGACCGGCACCGAGGCGCGGCTGGTCACCGCGCTGATCGTGCGCGAGGATTCGCAGACCTTGTACGGGTTCTCCGACAACGACACCCGCGACCTGTTCCTGACGCTGCTGTCCGTTTCGGGGGTGGGGCCCCGGCTCGCCATGGCGACGCTGGCCGTGCACGACGCCAACGCGCTGCGCCAGGCGCTGGCGGACAGCGATGTCACCGCGCTGACCCGGGTGCCCGGCATCGGCAAACGCGGCGCCGAGCGCATGGTGGTGGAGTTGCGCGACAAGGTCGGACTGGTCGGCGCAGTCGCCGGAGGAGCGCCGGCGGTGAACGGCAACGCGGTGCGTAGCCCCGTCGTGGAAGCCCTTGTCGGCCTTGGCTTTGCGGCCAAGCAGGCCGAGGAGGCCACCGACAAGGTTCTTGCCGCGGATCATGATGCGACGAGGTCCGATGTGCTGCGCGGCGCCCTGTCGCTGCTGGGGAAGGCCCGATGAGCGAGGACGACTACGACGACCGCGAGGTGTCCGGCGCGCTGACCGTCGGCGAAAACGACATCGACGTCAACCTGCGGCCGCGCTCGTTGGATGAGTTCATCGGCCAGCCGCGGGTGCGCGAACAGCTGCAGTTGGTCATCGAGGGGGCCAAAAACCGCGGCAGCACACCGGATCACATCCTGCTCTCCGGGCCGCCGGGGTTGGGCAAGACGTCGTTGGCCATGATTATCGCCGCCGAGCTGGGGTCCGCGCTGCGGGTCACCTCGGGGCCCGCGCTGGAACGCGCCGGCGACTTGGCCGCGATGCTGTCCAACCTGGTCGAGCACGACGTGCTGTTCATCGACGAGATTCACCGCATCGCCCGGCCCGCCGAAGAAATGCTGTACCTGGCGATGGAGGACTTCCGGGTCGACGTGGTCGTCGGCAAAGGCCCTGGGGCGACGTCGATTCCACTCGAGGTGGCGCCCTTCACCCTGGTCGGCGCGACCACCCGGTCCGGCGCGCTGACCGGTCCGCTGCGCGACCGGTTCGGCTTCACCGCGCACATGGATTTCTACGAACCCGAGGAACTCGAGCGGGTGCTGGCGCGCTCCGCCGGAATCCTGGGCATCGAACTGGGCGCCGAGGCCGGCGCCGAGATCGCCCGCCGCTCGCGAGGCACCCCGCGGATCGCCAACCGGCTGCTGCGCCGGGTGCGTGACTTCGCCGAGGTGCGCGCCGACGGCGTCATCACCCGTGACGTCGCCAAGAGCGCGCTGGCGGTCTACGACGTCGACGAACTGGGCCTGGACCGGCTGGACCGGGCGGTGCTGTCGGCGCTGACCCGCAGCTTCGGCGGCGGCCCCGTCGGGGTGTCGACGCTGGCCGTGGCGGTCGGGGAGGAGGCCGCCACCGTCGAGGAGGTGTGCGAGCCGTTCCTGGTGCGCGCCGGCATGGTCGCCCGCACCCCGCGCGGGCGGGTGGCGACCGCGCAGGCGTGGACGCATTTGGGCATGACGCCGCCGGTCGGGGTCACCGGCCAGGCGCAGCAGGGGTTGTTCGAGTAGCCGGTTACGCCGCCGTCAGCGCGGGTACCCGACGCCTTACCAGCAATTACCTGTTCGAGGAGACTCTGATGAGGCGCACACGCTCTGACTATGAACGCCCTCACGCGCTATACATGCCACGCAGCCGCGGCGCGGCCACCGGGCTGCTCCTGATCCTTTTGGGTGCTTGGGGCGCGTTGATCACATTCGTCGGCCCCATTTTCAATTGGGCGTACACGTCCGACCCGGCCTGGACGTGGACGGTCGCCAAAGGCTGGCTGGAGGTGCTGCCGGGGGTCGCTATCGCCCTGGGTGGCGTGCTCTTGCTCCTCTCGGCAAACCGCGCCGGCGCCATGCTCGGCGGCTGGCTCGCCGTTTTCGGAGGCGCCTGGTTTGTGGTCGGCCGAGCGTTCGCACCGACGCTAGGTACTGGTGACGTCGGTCAGCCCGTGGCGGCTGGGGCACACGCGGACCTCAAGCGGGCGCTGCTTGAGGTCACGTACTTCACCGGTCTCGGTGCGCTGGTTGTGCTGCTGGGCGGCGCGGTGCTGGCGCGGGTCGCGGTTCGGCACGCGCGAGACGTCGTGGTCACCGAGCCCACTCCGGCGGAAGTGCCGGCGGCGAATTACGACGAGTCACGCAACGTCGTGCCGGCGCGGGCGGACCACAACGCAGCGGCCGAAGCAGAGCCGCGAGGCCGAGGCCTCTTCCACCGGCGCCGCCACCACGCGGGCGTGTAGCTCCGTCATAGCCGGTCGATGCCGGCGACCAGGGTCGTCACTCCCGAGATCAGGACCCCGGTAACCAGCAGCGTGGCGCCGAGCCACAGGGTCGCGATCATCCGGTTGGGCCGGGTCGGGTTGTGACCGAGCACCGATAGAAAGAAACCGATCGGCATCAGGATTGCCGCCGCCAGCACGGTGATCGCCCCGCCGTTGACCCACGCCGAGCTCGCGCCCACCGCGTTGCCCAGTACCGCGAGCAGCAACCCCAGGATCACCAGAACACCGGCGTGCGCATGCCCCGCGCGGAAGAACGACTTCTGCAGCTCGTTGGTGTCGTGGGTCCCGGTGACGACGCGCAGCAGAAACGTGCCGCCGAACGCGATGGTGACGACCGAGATGATGGTGCCCCCAAGCGCAACGCTCATATACGGGTTGATCAGTGTGGCGCTCATTAGTGTCCCCTTGGCATAACTAATTGGATACTTACACTATCCAATAGTGGATAGTGTAAGTATCCAATGTCAAGATGTTGGTGACAAGACGCTGCGAAGGGGAGTGCGCCCGTGCTGATATCGGAGCTGGCGGCTCGCACCAACCTGCCGGTGCCGACCATCAAGTTCTACTTGCGAGAAGGCATCTTGATGCCGGGTCAAACCGTCAGTGCTACCCGTGCGCACTACGACGAGCGGCATGTCCGGCGGATCGCCCTGATCAGAGCGCTGTCGACGCGCGGTTTGTCGATAGCCCAGGTGAAGTCGGTCGTCGGGCTCATCGACGATCCCCAAGGATCGCTGTTTTCCACGTTGGGCGCGGCAACGGCGGCTCTGCCGCCTTCAGGCGAAGCCGTGAGCGCCGGCGACTGCCCGCGGGCCCGCGCTGCTCTGGCGGCCATCGATTGCGAGGTGCCCGACGATCTCCCTGCGGTAGCCCAGCTGGAGCGGGCCCTGGCGGACGCGGAGGCTGCCGGCTTGCCCATGACCGAGGATCGATTGCGCGCCTACGCGCCGCACATCAGGGCCATCGCCGCATACGACCTTGAACAGATGCCGGTGGAACCGGCCCCTGCGGCCGTCGAATACGCCGTACTCGGCACCATGCTGTACGAGCCGATTCTCGCCGCGCTGCGCCGCGTTGCCCACGCCGAACAGGCCGGACGGCGCCTGGCCGAACGGTAATGTCACCACGATGATCACCGCCGCGTTGATATTCGCCGGGCTGGCCGCTTTGCTGCACGTCTACATCTTCACGATGGAGTCGTTCACCTGGACCTCGCCGCGGACCCGGAAGACGTTCGGCACCACGCCCGAGGAAGCCGAGACCACCAAGCTGCTCGCGTTCAACCAGGGCTTCTACAACCTGTTCCTGGCGATCGTTGGCGGTATCGGCATCGCCGGGGTTGCCATGGGACACAAGGCCGTTGGTGCGGCGGTCCTCTTCGCCGGCATCGGCTCGATGGCCGCGGCCGCGGTCGTGCTGCTCGTGTCGGCCCCGGATAAGGCGCGCGCCGCGTTGACGCAGGGCACCTTTCCGCTGATCGCGGTTGTGCTGCTGGTTTTGGGACTGGTGTAACACTTTGGGCGCTGATCCATCGAACGGGTTACCCGCCGCGTCGCCCGGGTACACGTCTCCCGGCCGTTCTCCGTGTTGCGAGGCGGCATCTACCAAGGAGATGGAATGACAAACTCGCCAAAGGACCGCGCAGTCGGGCTGCGCATGCCACGTTCCCGCGGTTCAGTTAGCGGATTACTCCTGGTAATCCTGGGTGCTTGGGGGGCCCTGATCCCGTTCGTGGGTCCGCACTTCAACTTCGCCTATACGCCCAATCAGGATTGGACGTGGACGACGGCCCGAGGATGGCTCGAGGTGTTTCCGGGGGTCGCCACCGTGGTGGGAGGCCTGCTGCTGATCGTCACCGCGAATCGCGCCATCGCGATGTTCGGCGGTTGGCTCGCCGTGCTCGGGGGCGCGTGGTTCGTGGTGGGCGGTCAGTTCGCCCCGGTGCTGCGGATCGGGACCGTGGGAGATCCGATCGCGAGCACCGACCGCAAGCGGGCCCTGCTGGAGATCGCGTACTTCTCCGGGCTGGGTGCGCTGATCGTGTTCCTCGGTGGCATCGCACTGTCGCGGCTTGCGGTCCGCATGGCCCGCGACGTCCAGCCGCTCGAACCGCAACCCACGCTTTTGCCGGCGGGCTCGGCGCCGGCCGAGCGGTCGTACGTGTCGGCCGTGGGCGGGTCGTCGGCCGAGGTGTCGTCGGGCGCCATCACCAGGCCGCGGGCCGATTTCATGCCTGCGGAGGGGGCGCCTGAGGCTCGGTCGGGCTGGCGTAACAGTTTCCGGGGGCAAAAGGCAGCGGGACCGGGGGCACAGTCCAACGCATATCTGCGCTGGCCGCGTCCTCAGCGATAGCGCCGAACAGTCGCAAAAGCGCCCGACACGCCGTGCGTGCGGGCGCTTTTGCGTCTGCTGAGCGTTACAACAGTCCGAGCAATCGCAGATCGCTCACATACTTCGCGATGATCTGCGGCGTGATGTGCGGAATGTCTTTGTCCGGGCCGACTTTCGCGTCCTGGACCGCCGCACGGAACCGGTCGGTCGGTGCCATCGAACCGTTGATCGGCGTGACGGGCTTCTGATAGTTGTGCAGCAGCGGCAGCAGCGACGCGTTGCGCTGCTTCGCCGGCAGCCCGCGCAGGGCGCCTTCGAACCGCGGCAGCCAATCGCCGTAGTCGGCGATCCGCTGGATCGCGTTGCCGTCCTGCACCAGCCAATCGACGAACTCGTCCATCCCGATGCCGTCGTCGTAAGGGTTCATCACGTGGTAGGTGTGGAAGCCGTTCTCGCTCTGCGCACCCAGCGTGGAAACCGCCTCGGCGATGAACTCGACCGGCAGACCGTCGTAGTGGGCGCGTTGGCGGTTACCGTCGGCGTCCAGCTCGTAGAACGAACCGGGCGCGATGCCGGTGGCCACCAGGGACAGCATCATCCGGGTGAACATGTCCGGCACGTTGAGCTGACCCGCATAGGTGGTGTCGGCCAGGATCATGTCGCAGCGGAACACCGCGACCGGCAGGCCGCACAGGTCGTGGGCCTCGCGCAGCAGCACCTCGCCGGCCCACTTGCTGTTGCCGTAGCCGTTGGCGTAGCTGTCGTTGATCGCGCGTGTTGCGCTGATCTGCCGGATGTCGGCGTCCTCGACGAACTTGCCGGGCTGGATCTGGTCGCCCACCCCGATCGTCGACACGTAGGTGTACGGCTTTTGCTTGCCGGTCAACGCGATTCGGATCAGCTCGGCGGTGCCCAGCGCGTTGGGGCCGAACAGCTCGCTGTACGGCAGCACGTGGTTCACCAGCGCCGCCGGGTCGACGATCAGGTCGACCGTGTCGGCCAGCCGCTGCCAGGTCTGCGCGTCCAGGCCGAGGTCGGCCTCGCCCTTGTCGCCGGCCAGCACCTCCAAGGTGGTCGGCCGCCAGCTCCCGGTAGTGGGCCAGCAGTTTGGGGTCACCGCTATCGAACGTCTTGTCCAGCCGGGCGCGCGCGTCCTCGTCGGACTTGGCGCGCACCAGGGCGATCACCTTGCCGTCGACCAGGTCCATCCGTTCCAGCCATTCCAGCGCCAGGTAGCGCCCGAGGAATCCCGTTGCGCCGGTGAGCAATACGGTCCGCACCTCGCGAGTCGGCCCGGGCAGGCCGGGGGCGGCGGCCAACGTGGCCGCGTCGATGAACTTGTCCAACGTGAGGTCGCTCGCGTGCACTTCCACCGCGTCACGCCCGTGCACCGAGGCGAACGACGGCCGCTTGCTGCCCTGCCGCTCGCCTTCGATGTAGTCGGCGATGGCCGCCAGGTCGTTGGCCGGGCTGGTGATGACGCCGACGGGCACGTCGATGTCGAAGATCTCGTGCAGCAGGTTGCCGAACGTCAACGCGGACAACGAGTCTCCGCCCAAGTCGGTGAAGTGCGCGTCGGGTGACAGGTCCGTCGCCGCCGTACCCAGCAGCGCAGCCGCGGCCCGGCTCACCGTCTGCAGCACCGGAGCGTCTGCCCCGCTTTGACGAAGCGCGTGCAGTTCATTTGTCTGGCCCTGAGCCAGGTCCTCGTAGAGCTGTTCCAGGCGCTCGCCGTAGTGTGCCTTCAGCTTCGGCCACGCCAGCTTGCGGATGCCGGTCAGCAGACCGTTCTCCAGCGTGAAAGGTGTTGTCTCGATGATGAAGTCGCGCGGCACCTCGTAGGACTGCAGGCCGGTGGCTTTGGCGACGTCCTGCAGCGAATCGGCGATCGCCGGCTTGAGCGCGTCGGCGTCGAAACGCGCCAGCGCCTCTTCGGTGGGCACCACGACCGCCAACAGGTAGGGGTGCGCGCTGTTGCCGTAGACGTAGATCTGCCGGACCAACGGGCTGTTGCCGAACGCCGCCTCCAACTTGGCGACGGTGACGAACTCGCCCTGCGCCAGCTTCAGCACGTTGTTGCGGCGGTCGACGTACACCACCTTGTTGGGCGCGACCTCGGCGACGACGTCTCCGGTGCGGTAGTACCCGTCTTCGTCGAAAACGCCTGCCGTGGTCTCGGGCCGCTTGTAGTAGCCGGGGAACATGTTCTCGGTCTTGAGCAGCAACTCGCCCCGCGGATACGGACGGTCGGTGGCGAAGTAACCCAGATCCGGGACGTCGGCCAGCTTGTAGTCGATGACCGGCGGGCGCTGAAATTCGCCGTCGAACAGCACCATGCCGGCTTCGGTGGAGCCGTAACCGTCCAGCAGGTGCATCTCGAGCAGGTCCTCGACCCAGGTCTTCAGTTCGGGGGAGGTGGGCGCCGAGCCCGTCATGGCGAAGATGAACCGGCCGCCGAGCTGGTACTGGCGCATGTCGTCCATCACCTGCGCCGGGTCGTCGCCGCGGTCCACCTGGCGCAGGTATTCGCCGTGCAGGGTCTCCCAGATGCGCGGCACGAAGTTCATCTCGGTGGGTCGCACCAGCTCGAGGTCTTCGAGCAGTGTCGAGAGGTCACTGCGGGCGGCGAAGTACGCGGTGCCGCCGTTGCCGAGCGAGCCGTACAGAATGCCGCGTCCCATGACGTGGCTCATCGGCATGAAGTTCAGGGTGATCGATGCGGGGGTTTCGCCGAACCAGTTGCGGCTCGACCGGCACCACATCTTGCCGACGTTGCGCCGCGGATACATCGCGCCCTTGGGTGCGCCGGTGCTGCCGGAGGTGTAGATCAACAGGGCCAGTTCGTCGTCGTCGACGTCGGCCGCGGGTGCCGCGGGTAGCGTCTTGCCGCGCTCGAGCAGGTCGGCCAGGGACTCGACGGGCACGTCCGCGAGCTTCGCGCGGGCGCTTTCCACGGCCTCGCGCTCGTCGTCGACCTCGGGGTGGTAGTCGAATACCACCACCTTGGCCGGCTTGTGCTCGCTGGTCAGGATCAGCTCGACGGCGTCGGGCAGCTGGTTCACGCTGGCCGCGAACGCGGTGGGCTCGGTCTCGGTCACGATTGGCTGCAGCCCGGCGATCGCCGCGCTCGTTTGCAGCGGGACCGCGACGGCGCCGATCCGTCCCAGGGCGATGTCGATGGTGGTGAAGTCGACGCTGTTGAAGCCCAGCGCGGCGACCCGGTCGCCGACCTGCAGCCCGTCCTGGGTCAGGGCGCGGGCCAGGGCGTCGACGCGTTCGCCGAGCTCACGGTAGGTGATGGTGTCGAAGCGGGGGAGCAGCCCCAGCACGGTGCGGCCGGTCTTCGGGTCCTTGAAGAACTCGACGGCGCGCTGGCCGAGGGCGGGACGGTCTGCGTACCCGTCCAGGACGGTCTGAACGATCTGCGGCAGTCGCAGCCCGGGCTGGCCGACGGCGGCGGCAACCGCCGGGTCGGGCCTGGCTGCGGCGAACTGTGGGTCGTTAGCGGTCAGGTCCTCGATGCGGCGTTCCAGCCGCTCTTCACGAGTAGTAGTCGACATAACAGTTCCTTGCATGACTGGGAAGTTCTGATTGCTTGCGCCACGCTGCGCTGCCAACTAGAACGTTAGCGAAGCTAAAGGTATTCCGGCAATGAATCCGGCCGTATAAGCGGCTGTGAGATCGCCCACCGCCGGCTGTGACTACAGCTCGCCCAGCAGCCCGGCCAGCACGTCGAGGCCCTCGGTCAGCAGCTCGTCGGTGATCGTCAGCGGGGGCAGTAGCCGGACGACGTTGCCGAACATGCCGCAGGTCAGGATCACCACGCCGGCCGCGTGTGCGGCGTTGGCCAATTTGAGCGTCAGCTCAGGGTCGGGGTCGGCGGTTCCGGATTTCACCAGCTCGATGGCGATCATGGCGCCGCGGCCGCGCACGTCGCCGATCCGGTCGTCGCTGGCCTGCAGCCGAGACAGCCGTTCGATTGCGATCCGTTCGATCTGCTTGGCCCGGTCGATCAGACCATCGCTCTCGATGGTTTCGATGCTGGCCAAGGCCGCCGCGCACGCGACCGGGTTACCACCGAAGGTGCCGCCCAGGCCGCTGACGTGCGGGGCGTCCATGATCTCGGCGCGCCCGGTGACCGCCGACAGCGGCAGCCCGTCGGCGATGCCCTTGGCAATGCACAGCAGGTCGGGCTCGATCCCTTCGTGCTCACAGGCGAACCACGCTCCCGTACGCGCGAACCCGCTCTGCACCTCGTCGGCGATGAACACCACGTCGTTCTTGCGGCACCAGTCCAGCAGCGCGGGCAGGAAGCCCTCGGCCGGGACGATGAAACCGCCCTCGCCCGAGATCGGCTCGATGATGACGGCGGCAAGGTTGTGGGCCCCGACCTGCTTGTCCATAAAGCTGATGGTCCGCGCTGCGGCCTTTTCGCCGTCGGTGGCCAACTCCTTGTCCAGCAGTCCGTCGCGATAGGGATAGGACAGCGGCGCCCGGTAGATCTCCGGGGCGAACGGGCCGAAGCCGCTCTTGTAGGGCATGGACTTGGCGGTGAGCGCCATCGTCAGGTTGGTGCGGCCGTGGTAGGCGTGGTCGAACGCCACGACGGCGGTCTTGTGCGTGTAGGAGCGGGCCACCTTGATGGCGTTCTCGACGGCCTCGGCGCCGGAATTGAACAACACCGAGCGCTTCTCGCCGGAGCCCGGGGTGATCCGGTTGAGTTCCTCGGCGACGGCGACGTATTCCTCATAGGGCGTCACCATGAAACAGGTGTGGGTGAACTCGGCGACCTGGGTGCGCACCGCATCCACCACGCGGGGCGACGAGTTGCCGATCGTGGTGACCGCGATACCCGAACCCAGGTCGATCAGCCGGTTCCCGTCGACGTCCTCGATGATGCCGCCGCCGGCTCGGGCCACGTACACCGGCAGGGTGATACCCACGCCCCGGGACACCGCCGCGACCCTGCGCTTGTTCAGTTCCAGCGATGCGGGACCAGGGATTTCGGTGACCAGTTGCCGACTCTGCTCGAGGCTGGCCACTGCATCCTCCTCCCCGCGGCGCGCCGGTCGCATCGCGGTTAAAGCCTAGCCGTCGAGACCGTTTGCGGCGCGGTCGAACCGGGCCGAACGGATGATGCCAGACTGGACGCCATGGAGAGTTTGGTTTTGTTCCTCCCGTTCCTGCTCATCATGGGCGGGTTCATGTACTTCGCGTCGCGCCGGCAGAAGCGCGCGATGCGGGCCACCATCGACCTGCACGACTCGCTGCGGCCGGGCGACCGCGTGCACACCACGTCGGGCCTGGAAGCCGTCGTCACCGCGATCACCGAGGACACCGTCGACCTGGAGATCGCGCCCGGTGTGGTGACGACGTGGATGAAGCTGGCTATCCGCGACAAGATGCTGCCGGACACCGGTGAGGACTTCGTCGAATACGACGACGAGGACGAGGATGACGCGTTGGACGGGTCCGATGTGGACGACGCCGGCCACGAGAGCCGTGCGACTAAAGATTTCTGACCGGGAACCCGCTGGGCCGCGCGTGCGAGGCGCGCGCAACCGCGACACGTAGGCTCTGACGGGAAAACCGATTCTCAAGGAGATACAAGGAACGTGGCATCGTCTTCGGCGCCGGTGCGTCCTGCCCGCTACCTGTCGGTGTTCCTGGTCCTGCTCATCGGCGTCTACCTGCTGGTGTTTCTCACCGGGGACAAGCATGCGCGCCCCAAGCTCGGCATTGATCTGCAGGGCGGCACCCGCGTCACCCTGACCGCCCGCACGCCGGACGGCTCACGGCCCAGCCGCGACTCGCTGGCACAGGCCCAGCAGATCATCAGCGCGCGCGTCAACGGGCTGGGCGTCTCGGGTTCGGAGGTCGTCGTCGACGGCGACAACCTGGTCATCACCGTGCCCGGGAACGACGGCAACGAAGCCCGCAACCTCGGCCAGACCGCGCGGCTCTACATCCGCCCGGTGATCCAGGCGGTTCCCGCGCAGAACCCGCAGGAACCCAAGCCTGAGCCCCAGCAGCCTGCCGCGCCCCAGCCGGCCCCCGGCGCCCCCGCGCCCGGTGCCGGACCCGCGGTTCCGCCGGCGCCGGCGCCGACGGGCCAGCCCGCGCCGCCCCCGCCGGCCGGCCAGCCCGCCCCGCAGCCACGGCCCTATCCGGAGGACCCCACCCCGGCACCGACCCCGGCACCGAGCCCGGCGCCCAGCCCCGCCCAGCCCGCGACCGGCGCGCCGCCGCCGGCCGGGCAGCCGCCCGCGGGTGAGCCGCCGGCTGATGTGCCCGCACCCCCGGACCCGCGCAAGGATCTCGCCGAGCGCATTGCCGCGGAAAAGAAGTGGCGGCAGAGCACCCGCCAGGGCATCCAGTTCCTCGCCCTGCAATACCAGGCCACACTGTGCGGCAAAGACGACATCCTGGCCGGCAACGACGACCCGGCCCTGCCCCTGGTCACCTGCTCGCAGGACCACAAGGCCGCCTACCTGCTCGGGCCGTCGATCATCAGCGGCGACCAGATCCAGGACGCGACGTCGGGTATGAATCAGCGCGGTGTCGGCTACGTCGTCGACGTGCAGTTCAAGCCGGCCGCGGCCAGTGTCTGGGCCGACTACACCGCCGCCCATGTCGGTGAACAGACCGCATTCACCCTGGACTCGCAGGTGGTCAGCGCTCCGCGCATCAACGAGGCGATCCCGGGCGGACGGACCCAGATCAGTGGTGGCGATCCGGCGTTCAGTGCCGCGACCGCGCGCCAGCTGGCCAACGTACTCAAGTATGGTTCGTTGCCGCTGTCGTTCGAGGCGTCGGAAGCCCAAACCGTCTCGGCGACACTGGGTTTGACGTCGCTGCGGGCGGGCCTTATCGCGGGCGGGATCGGGCTGATCCTGGTGCTGCTGTATTCGTTAGTCTATTACCGGGCGCTCGGAGTGCTTACGGCCTTGTCGCTGATCTGTTCGGGTGCAATGGTTTTCGCGATCCTGGTGCTGCTGGGACGATATATCAACTACACCCTGGACCTCGCGGGCATCGCGGGTCTGATCATCGGTATCGGCACCACCGCCGACTCGTTTGTGGTGTTCTTCGAGCGCATCAAAGACGAGATCCGAGAAGGCCGTTCGTTTAGGTCGGCGGTGCCGCGGGGTTGGGTGCGAGCCCGCAAGACCATCGTGTCGGGCAACGCCGTCACGTTCCTGGCCGCCGCCGTGCTGTACTTCCTGGCCATCGGCCAGGTGAAGGGATTCGCCTTCACCCTCGGTCTCACCACGATCCTCGACCTGGTGGTGGTGTTCCTGGTGACTTGGCCGCTGGTGTACCTGGCCTCCAAGAACGCGACGATGGCAAAGCCGGCGTTCAACGGCCTGGGAGCCGTTCAGCAGGTCGCGCGCGAACGCCGCGCGGCCGCCGATTCGCGGACGGGACGGGGGTAACGCGATGGCCGCCTCCGACAAGAAGAAGACCAACAACGAAAGCGCCGTGGAGCTTACCGAAGCGAGCGCGGAGACGGTGGAGGCGAAATCCGTTCTGCCCCGACACAGCTTCCTGTCCCGGCTCTACACCGGCACCGGCGCGTTCGAGGTAGTAGGACGCCGCAAGCTCTGGTACGGGGTCAGCGGCGCGATCGTCGCGATCGCGGTTCTGTCGATCATCATTCGCGGGTTCACGTTCGGGATCGACTTCAACGGCGGCACCACGGTGTCGATGCCCGCCGCCGGCGCGACCGGCACGGTCCGGGTCGCCGAGGTGTCCGACGCCTTCAAGAAGGCGATCGGCAGCGACCCCGAGTCGGTGGTGATCGTCGGCAGCGGCTCCTCGGCGACGGTGCAGATCCGTTCCGAGCATCTGTCCAACGATCAGACCGCCAAGCTGCGCACCGCCCTGTTCGACGCGTTCCAGCCCAAGGGCACCGACGGTAAGCCCAGCAAGGCGGCCATCAGCGACTCGGCGGTGTCGGAGACCTGGGGTGACCAGATCACCAAGAAGGCGCTGATCGCCCTGGCGGTCTTCCTGGTGCTGGTCGGGCTGTACATCATGATCCGCTACGAGCGCTACATGGCCATCTCGGCGCTGGCCACCATGGTGTTCGACCTGACCACCACCGCCGGCGTGTACGCGCTGGTCGGCTTCGAGGTCACGCCGGCCACCGTCATCGGCCTGCTGACGATCCTGGGCTTCTCCCTCTACGACACCGTCATCGTGTTCGACAAGGTCGAGGAGAACACGCACGACTTCCAGCACAAGACCCGGCGCACCTTCGCCGAGCAGGCCAACCTGGCCATCAACCAGACCTTCATGCGCTCCATCAACACCAGCCTGATCTCGGTGCTGCCGATCCTGGCGCTGATGGTGGTGGCGGTGTGGCTGCTGGGCGTGGGAACGCTGAAGGACCTGGCGCTGGTGCAGCTGGTCGGCATCATCGTCGGCACCTACTCGTCGATCTTCTTCGCCACCCCGCTGCTGGTCACGCTGCGCGAACGCACCGAGCTGGTGCGCACCCACACCCGCCGGGTCACCAGGCGGCGCAGCCCTGGCGCCCGCGCGAGCGCCGACGAGGCGGTGACGGAATCAGCCTCCCAGGAAGAGCCCAACGAAAAGCCCGGGGAGACCGCCGAGGAGACCGCCGAGCCAGCCGCGGAGGCCACCAAGCCGGCACCGAACAAGCCGGCGCCGGGTGCACGGCCGGTGCGGCCCACCGGTTCCCGTCGTCCCACCGGTAAGCGCAACGCCGGCCGGCGGTAGGCACGATGGCCAGCTGGTGTCGGCGAGGATTTCTGCGCTGGACGCTCGCGGGTTTGGCGGCCGCGCTGACGGTGCCGTTCGCGTTGACCGGGTGTTCCGGCAGCGCCGCCCCGCAGATCGACTACGTGGTCGACGGCACGCTGCTCAGCTACAACACCAACACCGTCATCGGCGCGGCGTCGGCCGGTGCGCAGGCGTTCGCCCGCACGCTGACCGGCTTCGGCTACCACGGCCCGGACGGGCAGGTGGTCGCCGACCGCGACTTCGGCACGGTCTCGGTCGTGGGCGGTGCGCCGCTGGTGCTGGACTACCAGATCAACGACAACGCCGTCTACTCCGACGGCAAGCCGGTGACCTGCGACGATCTGGTGTTGACGTGGGCGGCGCAATCCGGCCGGTTCGCCGGCTTCCAGGCCGCCAGCCAGGCCGGTTACGTCGACATCGCCAACGTCGAATGCATGCCCGGGCAGAAGAAGGCCCGCGTCTCGTTCGCCCCGGACCGCAGCGTCGTCGACTACACCCAGCTGTTCACCGCGACATCGCTGATGCCGTCGCACGTCATCGCCGACCAGCTGAATGTCGACGTGACGGCGGCGTTGCTGGCCAATAATGCGTCGGTGGTGGATCGGATCGCCAAGCTGTGGAACACCACCTGGGACCTCAAGCCCGGTCTGAAACCGGAGGAGATCGTCAAACGCTTCCCGTCGTCGGGGCCGTACAAGATCCAGCAGGTGCTGGACGGCGGCGCGGTGGTGCTGGTCGCCAACGACCGGTGGTGGGGCCCCAAGGCGATCACCAAGCGGGTCACCGTGTGGCCCCAGGGGGCCGACATCCAGGACCGCGTCAACAACCGCAGCGTCGACGTCGTCGACGTCGCTGTGGGTTCGTCGGGCGCGCTGGCCACTCCGGACAACTACCAGCGCAGCGACTCGCCCTCGGCCGGCGTCGAGCAGCTGATCTTTGCGCTGCAGGGACCGCTGGCGCTGGCCCGCGAGCGCCGCGCGATCGCCCTGTGTACGCCGCGTGACGTGATCGCCAAGGACGCCGGGGTTCCGATCGCCAATTCGCGGCTGAACCCGGCCACCGAGGATGCCATCTCCCAGGGTGACGGTGCCGCTGACGCCGCGCCGTTCGCGAAGGCGGACCTCAATGCGGCCCGCGACGCGCTGGTCGGTGCGTCGATAGCGGTGCGGATCGGCTACCAGGGGCCGAATGCGCGCCTGGCGGCCACGGTCGGGGCCATCGCCAAATCCTGTGCCCCCGCCGGCATCACCATCACCGGCGTCGTGCTGGATCCTTCCAAGGATTCGCCCGGTCCGCAGGCGCTGCGCGACGGGAAGATCGACGTCCTGCTGGCCAGCACCGGCGGGGCCACCGGCAGCGGATCGACCGGATCGTCGGCCATGGATGCCTATGACCTGCACACCAACAACGGCAACAACCTGTCCGGCTACTCGAATGCCCAGATCGACGGCACCATCGGTGCGCTGGCGGTGTCGGCGGACCCGACCGAGCGCGCTCGGCTGCTCGGCGAGGCCGCGCCGATCCTGTGGGCGGACATCCCGACGCTGCCCCTGTACCGGCAGCAACGCATGCTGCTGATGTCGAAGAAGATGTACGCGGTGACCAAGAATCCGACGCGCTGGGGCGCGGGCTGGAACATGGACCGCTGGGCCCTAGTGCAGTGAGGGTGCAGTGAGGGTGCAATGACGACGCGTGTTGAGGACGTCCTTGCTTCGCTGACCCGCGAAATCGCCGATTTCCCGAAGCCGGGGGTGCAGTTCAAGGACCTGACGCCGGTGTTCGCCGACCCCGACGGGCTGGCGGCGGTCACCGATGCGCTCGCCGAGGCCGCTTCGGGTGCCGACCTGGTGGCCGGCATCGACTCGCGCGGGTTCCTGGTCGCGGCGGCGGTTGCCGCGCGGCTGGGCATCGGCGTGTTGGCCATTCGCAAGGGCGGCAAGCTGCCGCCGCCGGTGCACACCGAGCGCTACGACCTGGAATACGGCAGCGCCACCCTGGAAATCCCCGCCGACGGCATCGAACTGCGCGAGCGCAGCATCGTGATCATCGACGACGTGCTGGCCACCGGCGGAACTTTGGCCGCGGCAAAACGGTTATTAGACAAGGTCGCGGCCAACGTGACGGCCGCCGCGGTGGTGCTGGAACTGGCGGATCTGGGCGGTCGCGAGGCGGTGGCGCCGTTGTCAGTACACAGCTTGCGTCGCGTTTGACACGATATCCTCAAGGTCGGAGGTGACCGACATGGCGGACGACCAAGCACGGCGCAAGCTGTCGCGCCGCCCGTCGAGTCGCCCGAACCGCCACCGGTGCTAGACACGCCCGAGCCCCCTGCCGAAACCCTCAAGGCTTCCAGCAGCGCGTCGCGCCGGGTCCGCGCCCGGCTGGCGCGGCGGATGACGGCCCAGCGCAGCGCGCTCAATCCGGTGCTCGAACCGCTGGTGGCGGTGCACCGCGAGATCTATCCCAAGGCCGACCTGTCGATGCTGCAGCGGGCCTTCGAGGTCGCCGACCAGAAACACGCCACCCAGCTGCGCCACTCCGGTGACCCCTACATCACCCACCCGCTGGCCGTTGCCAACATCCTGGCCGAACTGGGCATGGACACCACCACGTTGGTGGCCGCGCTGCTGCACGACACCGTCGAGGACACCGGGTACACGCTCGAGCAGCTGTCCGAGGAATTCGGCGAGGAGGTCGCCCACCTCGTCGACGGGGTGACCAAGCTGGACCGGGTGGTGCTGGGCAGTGCCGCCGAGGGGGAGACCATCCGCAAGATGATCACTGCCATGGCCCGCGACCCGCGGGTGCTGGTGATCAAGGTGGCCGACCGGCTGCACAACATGCGGACGATGCGCTTCCTGCCGCCGGAGAAGCAGGCCCGTAAGTCCCGCGAGACGCTGGAAGTGATTGCGCCCCTGGCCCATCGGCTGGGTATGGCCAGCGTCAAGTGGGAGCTGGAGGACCTGTCGTTCGCGATCCTGCACCCCAAGAAGTACGAGGAGATCGTGCGGCTGGTCGCCGGGCGTGCGCCGTCGCGCGACACCTACCTGGCCAAGGTCCGCGCCGAGATCGTCAACACGCTGAATGCGTCGAAGATCAAGGCGACGGTGGAGGGCCGGCCCAAGCATTACTGGTCGATCTACCAGAAGATGATCGTCAAGGGCCGCGACTTCGACGACATCCACGACCTGGTCGGCATCCGCATCCTGTGCGACGAGATCCGCGACTGCTACGCCGCCGTCGGCGTGGTGCACTCGCTGTGGCAGCCGATGGCGGGACGGTTCAAGGACTACATCGCCCAGCCCAGATACGGTGTGTACCAGTCATTGCACACCACGGTGGTCGGGCCGGAGGGCAAGCCGCTGGAGGTGCAGATCCGCACCCGCGACATGCACCGCACCGCCGAGTACGGCATCGCCGCGCACTGGCGCTACAAGGAAGCCAAGGGCCGCAACGGGGTTCCGCATCCGCATTCGGCCGCCGAGATCGACGATATGGCCTGGATGCGCCAGCTGCTCGACTGGCAGCGGGAGGCCGCCGACCCGGGCGAATTCCTGGAGTCGTTGCGTTACGACCTCGCGGTGCAAGAGCTTTTCGTGTTCACCCCCAAGGGTGACGTCATCACCCTGCCGGCCGGATCGACGCCGGTGGACTTCGCCTACGCGGTGCACACCGAGGTCGGCCACCGCTGCATCGGCGCCCGCGTCAACGGCCGGTTGGTGGCGCTGGAGCGCAAACTCGAAAACGGGGAAGTCGTAGAGGTTTTCACGTCCAAGGCGCCCAACGCCGGGCCGTCGCGGGACTGGCAGCAATTCGTGGTGTCGCCGCGCGCCAAGGCCAAGATCCGGCAGTGGTTCGCCAAGGAGCGTCGTGAGGAAGCGCTGGAAGCCGGCAAGGATGCCATGGCGCGCGAGGTGCGCCGCGGCGGACTTCCGTTGCAGCGCTTGATGAATGGCGAGTCGGTGGTTGCGGTGGCCCGTGAGCTGCACTACACCGACGTGTCCGCCCTCTACACCGCGATCGGTGAGGGGCACGTGTCGGCCCGGCACGTCGTGCAGCGGCTGGTTGCCGAGCTCGGCGGCATCGACCAGGCCGAAGAGGACCTCGCCGAACGGTCCACGCCGACGACCATGCCGCGGCGCCCCCGCAGCACCGACGACGTCGGGGTCTCGGTCCCCGGCGCCACCAGCGTGCTGACCAAGCTGGCCAAATGCTGCACGCCGGTGCCCGGCGACCAGATCCTGGGCTTCGTCACCCGCGGGGGCGGGGTCAGCGTGCACCGCACCGACTGCACCAATGCGGCCTCGTTGCAGCAGCAGTCCGAACGCATCATCGACGTGCTGTGGGCGCCCTCGCCGACATCGGTGTTTTTGGTGGCGATCCAGGTCGAGGCGCTCGACCGGCACCGGCTGCTGTCGGACGTCACCCGCGTTCTGGCCGACGAGAAGGTCAACATCCTGTCCGCGTCGGTCACCACCTCGAACGACCGGGTGGCGATCAGCCGCTTCACCTTTGAGATGGGCGACCCGAAGCACCTCGGGCACCTGCTCAACGTCGTGCGCAACGTCGAGGGCGTCTACGACGTCTACCGGGTGACGTCCGCGGCTTAGCGCTGGTCTGCTCGCAGGTTAGTCCAGCAGCATCGACTTGATGGTGACATCGGTGGCCGGCGGGCCGTCGTCGCCGCCGCCGGCGACCCCGGCCTTGGCGATCTTGTCCAGGGTGGCAAGCCCGTCGTCCTGGATCTTGCCGAAGACGGTGTAGCCGGGCGGTAGCTGCGAATCCTTGTAGACCAGGAAGAACTGGCTGCCGTTGGTGTTCGGGCCGGCGTTGGCCATGGCCAGCGTGCCGCGCGGGTAAACGACGGGCTGCTTCAGTTTGGGGTCGTTCGCCGGGTACTGGTCGGTGGGGTATTCATTGGCGAACTGGTAGCCCGGACCGCCGGTGCCGTCGCCCTTGGGGTCGCCGCATTGCAGGACGGCCAGGTCCGGCGACGTGGTCAGCCGGTGGCACTTGGTGTTGTCGAAGTATTTCTGGCCGATCAGGCTGGCGAAACTGTTCACCGTGCACGGCGATTCGTTGTTGGCCAGCATCAGCCCGATGTTGCCCTGGCTGGTCGCCATGCTGACGCTCACGTTGGCCGGATCGGTCGGGACTTTGCGCCCGGTCCTGTCTTAGGCGGCTTGACCGGCTTGGTGGCCTTGTCCTGCGACGCCGGGTACTGACAGTTGGCGCCCACGCTGGCGGACGGCTGGAACGGCGGCATCGGCGCGGCCTGCGGGGCCGGCGCGCCGGGCGTGCTGGACTCCGGTGAACTGCTGGCGGCGGTGCTGCTGCTGGTGGTCGCCGCCGCGGTGTTGCGCTTGTGGTCGTTGTTGGAGATGACGACGGTGGCCACCACCGCGGCGATCACCGCCAGCGACGCGATAACGCCGCCAGTGATCACCAGGATCCGGCGCGTTCGGGCTTGCTTGGCGCGACGCTCGAGCTGGCGTTCGAGTTTGCGCTTGGCTGTCGCACGTCGCTGTTCGTTGGTCGGCACGGCCGGTATGCCTCCAGGGTTCGGTGAGTCGGGCCGGGGTGTTGGCCCAAGCTAATGTGGTCGCCGCGAGGCGTGTCAAACGCCCAGTGTAGGGATGGGAGACTGGGACCCGTGTTGATCACCGGATTTCCCGCGGGTCTGCTGCAGTGCAACTGTTACGTGCTGGCCGAGCGACAGGGCACGGACGCCGTCATCGTCGACCCCGGTCAGCGGGCGATGGGCCAATTGCGGACCATCCTCGACGAGAATCGGCTGACCCCGGCCGCCGTGCTGATCACCCACGGCCACATCGACCACATGTGGTCCGCCCAGAAGGTGTCCGACACCTACGGCTGCCCGACGTTCATCCATCCCGAGGACCGGTTCATGCTCAAGGACCCGATCCACGGCTACGGCCCGCGGTTGGCCCAGCTGGCGGCGGGCGCGTTCTTCCGCGAGCCCAAGCAGGTCGTCGAGCTGGACCGGGACGGCGACAAGCTCGACCTGGGCAGCGTGACCGTCAACGTCGACCACACCCCCGGGCACACCCGCGGCTCGGTGTGCTTTCGGGTTTTGGGGGACCTGGACCAAAAGAGCTTTGTGTTCACCGGCGACACACTGTTCGAACGCTCGGTCGGCCGTACCGACCTGTTCGGCGGCAGCGGGCGTGACCTGATCACCTCGATCGTCGAAAAACTATTGGTGCTCGACGACAACAGCGTGGTACTACCCGGGCATGGCAACTCGACCACCATCGGCGCCGAGCGGCGCCTCAACCCGTTTCTCGAAGGCCTCTAGCGGGTGACGGAATTCAGCGCGTTCTCGGCACCCAAGGGAGTGCCGGACTACGTCCCGCCGGATTCGGCGCAGTTCGTCGCGGTGCGCGACGGACTGCTCACCGCCGCCCGCCGGGCCGGCTATAGCGATATCGAGCTGCCGATCTTCGAGGACACCGCGCTGTTCGCCCGCGGCGTCGGCGAGTCCACGGACGTGGTGTCCAAGGAGATGTACACCTTCGCCGACCGCGGTGACCGATCGGTAACGCTGCGGCCCGAGGGTACCGCCGGAGTGGTTCGCGCCGTGATCGAACACAATCTGGACCGCGGCGCGCTGCCGGTCAAGCTGTGCTACGCGGGCCCGTTCTTCCGCTACGAGCGCCCGCAGGCCGGTCGGTACCGTCAGCTGCAGCAGGTCGGTGTCGAAGCGATCGGCGTCGACGACCCGGCGCTGGACGCCGAGGTCATCGCCATCGCCGACGCCGGGTTCCGCTCGCTGGGCCTGGACGGGTTCCGGCTGGAACTCACCTCACTGGGCGATGACAGCTGCCGCCCGCAATACCGGGAGTTGTTGCAGGAGTTCCTGTTTCAGCTCGACCTGGACGAGGACACCCGAAGGCGCGCCGAGATCAACCCGTTGCGCGTGCTCGACGACAAGCGACCCGAGGTGCGGGCGATGACCGCCGACGCCCCGGTGCTGCTCGACCACCTGTCCGACGGCGCCAAACAGCACTTCGACACCGTGCTGTCGCACCTGGATGCGCTGGGCGTGCCCTACGTGATCAACCCGCGAATGGTGCGCGGGCTGGACTACTACACCAAGACCACGTTCGAATTCGTGCACGACGGCCTGGGCGCGCAGTCGGGCATCGGCGGCGGCGGCCGCTACGACGGGCTGATGCGCCGGCTCGGCGGACAAGACTTGTCCGGCATCGGGTTTGGGCTCGGCGTGGACCGGACGCTACTGGCGCTGCGCGCCGAGGGCAAGAGCGTGGGGGAGACCACGCGCTGCGACGTGTTCGGCGTGCCGCTGAGCGAACCGGCCAAGCTGGCGCTGGCGGTGCTGGCCGGACAGCTGCGCGCCGCCGGCGTGCGCGTCGATCTGGCCTACGGTGAGCGCGGGCTCAAGGGGGCGATGCGTGCGGCCGACCGGTCGGGTGCCCGTATCGCGCTGGTCGCCGGCGACCGCGACCTCGAGGCGGGCACGATCGGGGTGAAGGATCTGGGAACCGGCGAACAGGTGTCGGTGCCAACGGATTCGGTTGTCGCCGAGGTGCTTTCGCAGCTCGGGGGTTAGCCGCCAGGTCCCGCGAACGTGCGTGTTTGTACGGGGACACGCCGCAAAAGCTGTACATTTGCGCACGCTCGCGGCCGGTATGCAGTGGCGTCAGAGGCTAAATCTTCTGCAGGTCAGCGATCACCGCTTCGAGCTGACTGATGACGGCAAACCCTTCGAACGCGAAAGCCAAGGGGACTAGGTACATGTCGGTTGCGATGGGTTGGCCGATCGCCTCGATGAGGTTGCCGGCTTGCAGGCCGGCCGCGAAGAGGGTCAGGTCGTAGGCGGGCAAGCTAGTCAGCAGGGCGTTGGCGACATCGGCGGTGGGCAGCAGAATCTGGTAGGTGTCCGAGGCCGCCGCAGACAGCGCGTTGACCGCGTTGTAGATGTTGTCGGCGACCTTGACCGGTGAGAACCCGGTGATGAGGCTGGCCGGGTTGGACAAGACGGTGGCCCAATGCCCCCCGGAAGAGTGGCTCGTTATCGTGCTGGGCAGCAACGGCGCGTGCGGCCCGGTTGCGACGAATTCAACGTGGATGTCGTGGTTGAAGGCGACGATGCCCTGATGCGTCCCCGAGGCCAACAGGCCGGGGACTTTCGCCACGTCGCTCATGCTGGGGAACAGGCCGAACTGGGTCGGCACGTTGGCCGGCGCCGTCGACCAGCCGTAGTTGGGGTCGCCGTAGCCCAGGTTGACCAGCACCCTCAGGTCCGGCTGGAGCAGGTCGGCCAACGGGTTGCCCACGACCGGGATCGCGCGCAGCGGATCCAGCAGCGGCAGATTCGCCGTGGGGATCATGTAGTAGTTGGTCATGGTGGGGCCCACCGTCGACAGTGGAATCGCATTACTGATCTGCGTGGGGGTCAGGCTTTCGTAGGTGGGATGCACGTAGTAGATCCCGGCCAGCGAGTTGAGATCGGACAGGAAATCGATCGGGTAGCGCGGGACGTCGGCGAAGCCGTCGTATTCCTGGGTGTAAATGGTGGTCGGGTACAGGTTGTCGGGAGTGGGGCCGTTGAACGTGATGCCCAGCGCCGGGATGCTCAGGGGATTCAGCCGTTCGAAGAGTCCGCCGTTGGGGTTGTTGGGGTTGCCGGTCAGCACGAAGGAGACATCCGTACTCGGCACATGCTCAGCCGCCAGCAGGGGCATCACCATCGACGAGATTGTCGAGCTCTGCGATTCACCTTTGACGACGACGAAGTTGCCCGCGGCGATCTGCTGCTGAATCGCGGTATTGAGAATCGTGACGCCCTGGGCTTCGGATACGTCCAGCGTCAAACTCTTGACGCCGGTGTAGAGCGCGTAATTCCCTTCGGGCGTAAAGAGGGCCTGCGGCGTGACATTCGGGAACAGGGGCTTGACGAACAGATTGAAATTGGTGGTGACGAAGTCGTTCGTCGGGATCGGCTCGCCGCTGCCGCCGATGATCAACGCCACACCCGTCGTGGGGTTGACGAGAGGCTGGGCCAGTAGACTCGCCACGTTGCCCGCGTCGGTGCCGGTGTAGGCGCCCGAGGTCCCGGACAATGCCCGCACAAACTCGGCGTGAAATGCCGCCGCCTGGGCGCTGAGCGCCTGAAAAGCCTGTCCGTGCCCGGAGAACAGCTTTGCAATGGCCGCCGACACCTCATCCCCGGCCGCGACCAGCACCCCCGTCGTCCGGGCGGCCGCGGCCGCGTTGGCCGCGTCGAGTGTTGAACCGATATTGGCCACATCCGTTGCCGCCGAGGCGATCATGTCCGGTGCTGCGGTCAAATACGACATCTCCCACCTCCAAGTCGACTTTCCTGAGCGTATGCCGCGTACCGGCGGCACCGCGAGGAAAATTTCTTGATGACGGGGCAATGGTGCTTGCGCGGCTAGCTCGTTGGCCTCAGCTGCCGGACGAACTGCGCCACCGCAGAACCGATCTCATCAGGACTGTCTTCTTGAATGAAATGCACGCCGGGAACCGTGATCTCGGTTTGGTTCGGCCAGGAACGCACATAATCACGGATACGGCCGGCAAGGATGGCTCCGGGCTCGGCATTCACGAATAGCTTCGGCACGCCGCCTTCTTCGAGCCAGCTGCGATACTCGTTCACCACCGCAACGACCTCAGCAGGCTCGCCGTCGATGGGGATGTTGCGGGGCCATGACAGGGTGGGGCGCCGGTCCTCGCCTTCGTCGGCGAATGGCCGCCGGTAGTGGTTCAACTCCTCGTCGGACAATTGCCGCCGGATCGCGCCGGGCAAGACCCCTTCGACAAAGATGTTCTGCTCCAACACCATCCGCTCACCCTCGGGTGACCGAAAACCCTGGAACACACCGCGCACGCTGGGATGGAAGTCATCCCACGTCATCGGGGTGACGATCGCTTCCATGTAGGCGATTCCCTGAACCCGGTCGCGATGCCGGTTGGCCCAGTCGAAGCCCAGCGCCGAGCCCCAGTCATGCAGCACCAGCACGACGCGGTCGCCCAGGTCGAGCGCTTCCCAGAGCGCGAACAAGAACTCGCGCTGCTCGGCGTAGTGGTAGCGGTCCGGACCCGACGGGGTGAGCTTGTCCGACGCCCCCATCCCGATCAGGTCACAGGCCACCAGGCGGCCCAGTCCGCGCAGATGCGGCATGACGTTGCGCCACAAGTACGACGAGGTGGGGTTGCCATGCTGAAAAACGATGGCATCACCTTCGCCCTCGTCGATGTACGCCATTCGCCTGCCGGCGATCTCGTGATACTTCAGCTGCCCGTACGGCTCTGTGTTGGGTGGCACGCGCCGCTCAGCCCGCCGCCGACACCTGGACCGGGACGCCGTTGAGGACGGCCGTACCGGACAACGGATCGATGAAAGTGCCGTCGTGCAATTGATTGACGTTGACGCCCGGTTCGCTCGCGGCAACACGCAGCCGCATCCCGGGGCGGTCGTGGCCCCACCCGTGCGGTAGGCAGACGACACCGGGCCGGATCGCGGTGGTGAGCTCGACGGGCACGATCAGTTCACCGCCGGGGCCCTTGACTATCGCGGTGTCCGTCAGCCCGAGTCGGTCGGCGTCGTCGGGGTGGATCTGCAACGTGCAGCGGTTGGTGCCACCGCTGAGCGCGGGCAGGTTGTGCATCCAGCTGTTGTTGGACCGCAGTTGGCGTCTGCCGATCAGCATGAATTCGTCCGGAGTCCGCTCCAGCGAGCTGAGGAGCCGGGAAACGTCGTCGACCAACCCGGCCGGCGCGAGTTCGACCATGCCGGATGCGGTGCGCAGCACTTCGGGTATGCGGGGGCGCAGCGCACCGAGGTCGATGCCGTGCGGGGCGGACTTGAGCTTGTCCAGCGTCAGTCCGTCGGGCTTCGCGCCGAACGCGTCCCCGTACGGGCCGAGGCGCAGCATCATGTCCAGGCGACGTTCATAGCCGCGGCCGTCGGACAGGGTCGCCCTCAGCTCATCGACGCTGCGTCCGGCGACCGGTGACTCGGCATCGGCGACCTCCTTCGCCAGCGAAAAACCAATGACCTGGTCGTCCACCAGGGCGGGGTCGGCCTGCCACCCGATGCCGGACACGATCAGCGCCAGCCGCGACAGGATCTCGGCCTCATCCGGGCGACCGTCGGCCAGGGGCAGCGCGGGCGGCGAGTAACGGGCGTTGTTGCGCGTCGCGACGTTGGCGAGGGCGAAGTCGAAATGCGCCGTCTGTGACGGCGGAGGCGGGGGCAGGATCACGTCGGCGTGCCGGGTGGTCTCGTTGAGATACGGGTCAACGCTCACCATGAAGCCGATGCCGTCCAGCGCGCGTTCCAGCCGCTCGCCGTTCGGCGCGGACAGTACCGGGTTGCCGGCGATGGTGATCAACGCCTTGATCTGTCCGTCGCCCGCGGTGTCGATTTCCTCGCCGAGCGCGGCGGCCGGCAGTTCGGAGACTGCCTCGGCATGTCCCGAGACCCTGCTGTGCCAGCGACCGATGCTGAACCCGCGGCCGGGCCGCGGCGGACGCGGCGCGGCCCCCACCGGAGACAGCGCGAACATCGCGCCGCCGGGGCGATCCAAGTTGCCGGTCAGCGTGTTGATTACGTCGACAAGCCAGCTGGCCAGGGTGCCGAACTCGACAGTGCTGGTGCCGACTCGGCCGTAGACCGCGGTCGCCCTCGCGGCGGCGATGTCGCGGGCCAGTGCCCGGATGTCGTCCGCGGACACGCCGCAGTGGTCGGCGACGACCTCCGGCGCGAAGTCGACGGCCAGCGCACGAACGTCGTCGATGCCCGTGACGTGGCCGGCCAACCCTCCCAGATCCGGTGCGACGAGGTCCTCGTCGAAGATGACGTGGACAACCGAAAACAGAAGCGCCGCATCGGTTCCCGGCCGAGGCGCGATGTGGCGGTCGGCGAGCTCGGCGGTGCGGGTCCGGTTCGGGTCGATGACGGTGAGGCGACCGCCGCGTTTGCGCAGTGCCTTGAGCTTGCGGGGAAAATCGCCCGACGTGGCCAGGCTGCCGTTGGACACCATTGGATTGGCGCCGAAGATCACGAGGTGGTCGGTGCGGTCGACGTCGGGCACCGTGAACGCGAACGGGTTGCCGAACAGATAGCCGCAGGCGACCTGCTTGGGCATCTGGTCCAAGGTGCTCGCCGAGTAGACATGCCGGGTCCCGAGTGCGCGGAGGATGACCGGTCCGTAGAGGCTTCCGGCGATGGTGTGCGCGTTGGGATTGCCGAGATACACCGCGACCGATGCGCCGCCGTGCTCCGCCAGCACCCGTGCGAGGCCGTCGGCCACAGCCGTGTAGGCCTCGTCCCAGGTCGCTTCGGCCAGTTCACCGTCGCGACGGACGAGGGGGCGGGTCAGTCGGTCCGGATCGTTGTCCAGTTCGGGGAAGCTGGCGCCCTTGGGGCAGACGAAGCCCGCGCTGAAGACGTCATCGCGGTCGCCGCGGGCACCGGTGACGCGTCCGAGCTCCTCATCGATCGTGAGCACCATGCCGCAGGTGGCCTCGCACAATGGGCAGATCCGCAGGGCCGTTGTTGTCATGGCTGGAGCGTAAGGCCGGGGAGGTTGACAGCACATCGAACTATTGTTCGAATAGAGTGATGCGTTGGGCCGGGCAAGCTGTCGCGGCGGACGACGGAGCGCTACCGGGTCTGCAGCGGATCGGCTTGGTCCGCAGTGTGCGCACACCTCAGTTCGAGGGCATCACGTTTCACGAGGTGCTGTGCAAGTCTGCGCTGAACAAGGTCCCGAACGCAGCCGCACTGCCCTTCCGCTACACGGTCAACGGCTACCGCGGCTGCTCGCACGGCTGTCGCTATTGTTTCGCGCGGCCCACCCATGAATACCTGGACTTCAACTGCGGCAACGACTTTGACACCCAGGTGGTGGTGAAGACCAACGTTGCCGAGGTGCTGCGCCGCGAGCTGCACCGGCGGTCGTGGCAGCGCGAAACCGTCGCGCTGGGCACCAACACCGACCCCTACCAGCGTGCCGAGGGCCGTTACGCGCTGATGCCCGGCATCATCAGCGCGCTCGCCGAATCCGGTACGCCGCTGTCGATTCTGACCAAAGGCACGCTGCTGCGGCGCGACCTGCCGCTGATCGTCGAGGCGGCGGGGCAGGTGCCGGTGTCCGTGGCGGTCTCGCTGGCGGTCGGCGACGACCCCGAGCTGCACCGCGACGTCGAACCGGGTACCCCGACACCGCAGGCGCGGTTGGGGCTGATCGCCGCGATCCGCGACGCCGGCCTGGATTGCCATGTGATGGTCGCGCCGGTGCTGCCGCACCTCACCGACTCCGTCGAACACCTCGACGGGCTGTTGGGTCAGATCGCGGCCGCCGGCGCCACCGGTGTGACGGTCTTCGGGCTGCACCTGCGCGGCTCGACCCGAGGCTGGTTCATGACCTGGCTGGCGCGAGAGCATCCCGAACTGGTCGGCACCTACCGCGAGCTGTACCGGCGCGGCGCCTACCTGCCGCCGGATTACCGGGCGATGTTGGCGCAGCGCGCCGCGCCGTTGATCGCCCGGCATCGGTTGGCCCGCGATCACCGCCCGTTCCCGCAGCCCGCGGAAGTGACCACCCCGCAACCCGTTCAGCAGACGCTGTTCTGACCCGTTCCGCGAGCGTGCGTGTCTGTGCAGCGGCACGCCGCGAAACCTGTCATTTTGTGCACCTTCGCGCGGCCGCTAGCCCCCGCGCGGCTTGGTCAGGGTGAACTGCTCGACCGCGGTCATCGCGCCAAACGGGCCGGTCACCGCGTAATGCGTGGCCTTGATCGACGTGTTGCCGCCCGGCTGCCCCGGGTCGACGTCGAAAGAAACGAAACCGTAAGGGTTGTCACGGTCGCGGAAGGCCGACCACGGCGCGTCCTCCATGACGTAGATCGGCTTCTTGTATCCGAGCGCGGAATCGAATGCGCCCACTCCGACCAGCACGCGGCATCGCGGCTCGGGGAAGAAGAAGGCGTTGGACGGAAACGACGTGCCGCCCCCGCCGATCACGAGGTGCACCGTTCCGCGGGTCGTGTCGATGACATCGCTGCGGGTGTCGACGGGAATGGGCGTTCGGGTGTCGTTGGCTTGTGTCCCTCGGAGCGGGTGGGACCGTTCGTAGTGGTGCTCGTGGCCGCACACCACCAGATCGACCTGGTACTGGTCGAACAGCGGCAGCCATTCCTGGCGGATGCCCAAATCGGCGCCGTTGGCTTTGTCGGCGGTGGAGATCGCCGTCTGATGCATACACACTACGAGCCAATCGACGTTCGGGTCGCGCCGCGCGTCCGCGAGTTCGGCTGCCAGCCAACGCTTTTGCTGTCCGGCCGAGTAGCCGTGCACGTAGAAATTGCCGCCGTCCTGGAATGCGACGTCGTCGTTGTTGAGGCTGACCACGCGCACCGAGCCGGCGGTGAAGGAGTACCAGAGGCCGCGGGTTTCCGGGCTGGACCCGGAATCGGGTAAATCGAAGTACGCCTGATACGCGGCGTAACCGATTGGCCCGTTCCCCATTTCGTTCTCGTGATTGCCGGCCGCCGGCATCCACGGCCGGTAACGCGCCGAGCGGGTGTTGTTCTCGAACCAGTCCGACCAGGTGCGGATCCGGTCGACGGCCAGATTGGCGTAGCACAGGTCCCCGTTGACCAGATTGAACAGCGGGGCCAGTCGCTCGATCGCGACCGTGGTGTCTGCGGCCGCGGGCGAGCCGATGTTGTCCGTCCCGTAGCCGCCGCTGGCCAACTTCTCCAGCGTCGGGGTGGACTGGTCGCCAAAGCTGGTGAAGCGCAGCGGTTTACGCCCGGACGGCGCAGTGCGCACGGTGCCCAGCGCTGGCGTCGTACCGTCGTGTGCCGCGGCGTAGACATAGTCCGTGTCCGGCGTGAGATTGGTCAGGCGGGCGTGGTTGACGCGAACCTCGGTGCCCGACTTCGCGTCCCGATACGTTCGGGTTTCTGCGCCGACGGTGCTGCCGAAACCCGACGTGGGTGTGCCCAGCATGACCCGCGGATTGCTGACGGCCGCGGTGGTGTGCCAGGACACCACCACCTCGGTGGCGGCGTTCTTGCCGAACTGCAGATGCAGACCGCCGACCGGGGGCGCGCCGCTGCGGTCCGGCTGGTTCCAGATCGTGAGTCCGTGCGGGTGCGACCACACCATTGAGGCACCGGCCGCCCCGACGGCGGCACCGAGAACGGCCGAGGCCGCGCCCGTCGTCAGCAGCCCGCGCCGGGTGATGATGTGCTCCGGCCCCTCGGTGGTCATAACTGCTTCTTACCGGAAGCGAGTAACGAATCCGGTAGCGTTTTCGATATGACTAGCGTGCGAAAAGTAGCCAGCGAGGTCTCGACAGCCGCCTTCGCCGCGGGTCTGGTGCTCGGCGCACTGCCCGCGATCGCGCATGCCGATGGCCACCAGGTCACCTATACGATCACCGCCACCGGCAACCTGACCGGCCAGGTTCGGTACATGAACAGCGATCCGCCCAACCAGGCGGCCTTCAACAACAACTCGTCGCAGTACATGACCACCACGCAGGCCGCCTTCAGCGCGGGCCAGCCGCTGGTTTACAACGCCACGCTGACCAACCCGAACCAATGGGCTTATATCAACGCCAGCGGCGGCTGCCACTGGCCCGACTGCGGCTCGGGGGCCACTCCCGAAATTCAGTGCCAAATCGCTGTGGACGGCCAGGTGGTGGTGACCCAGAGCGCCACCACCGGCGTCACGTGCTCGACGCGGCCCTGGTAGCTACCCCAGGTCTGGGGCTGAGAAGGTGTCGCACTGTTTGGGGTCACCGGTCTGATAGCCGACGGTGAACCAGTGCTGCCGTTGCTCTGAGGAACCGTGCGTCCACGACTCGGGATTGGTGTGTCCCGTCGTCTCGCGCTGGATACGATCGTCGCCCACCGAGGCGGCGGCCGACAGCGCGTCGGCAATGTCCTTGTCGCTCAACGGCTCTAGGTAGGGCACGCCGGTGCTATCCTGCTTGACCGTCGACGCGTAGTGCGCCCAAATCCCGGCGTAGCAGTCCGCCTGCAGCTCGGTGCGCACACCGTTACCGCCGGCGCCCTGCGCGCCCTGCTGGGCGCGCCCGAGGATTCCCTGCAGGTTCTGCACGTGATGGCCGTATTCGTGGGCCACCACGTACTCCTGCGCGAACGGTCCACCGCTGGAACCGAATCGGTCGACGAGCTCCTTGAAGAAGTCGGTGTCGAAGTAGGCGGTCTGATCCACCGGGCAGTAGAACGGGCCGACCGCGGTGCTGGCGGCCCCGCACCCGGTGTTGACGTGGCCGGTGAACAGCACCACGCGCGGGCGGGTGTACCGCGGCATCAGCTGATGCCACACCGCATCCACCGAGTTTCCGGTCGCCACCACGCGGCACTGCACGTACTTGTTGGCGTCAGCCCCGGTTTTGCACAGACTCAAGTCGAAACCGGGTGACGTGACGTCCTTGGTGCTCATCTGCTGCTGCTGGTTGATCACGCGACCGGGATCAACCCCCAGGAACAACGCGACCAGCACGATCAGCAGGCCGCCGAGGCCGCCCCCGATGGCGATCGGCCCGCCGAAGCCGCCGCCGCCGGACGACGAGGCGGTGCTGGTGTCGATCTGCATACCCTCGTTGAAGGTCATCGCACGCTCCCGAAATCTGGTGGTCGAATCAGCCTAACCGGGACCGTCGCTCGTTGCGGCCAGCAGCGGCACCAGCACGTCGCTGATCGGCGTCGGCAGCCCGTGCGTGCGCGCCTTGCGGATGATCACGCCGTTGCGGATGTCCCATTCCGTCGGCCGCCGGCCCTCCGCGTCGGCCAGGATCGAGGTGCCCATGTCTTCCGGGGCAGCGCGGAACATGTCGACCAGCCCGTCAACCACGTCGTCGGGCAGCCGCGCGCCCTCGGCCCGCGCCACCGCCAGGCATTCGGCGACATAGCGGCGCGACAACTCGGCGACGTCGTCGCGGTGAAACATTCCGGATCGCCGCCTGGACAGCACCATGAGCCCGGCTAACGCGTTGGTGAGCAGCTTGTGCCAGGCCGCGGTGATGAAGTCGGGGTCGTTGTCCACCCGGCAGCCGGCGCCGCGCAGCAGTTCGGCGACCGTCGTCGCCGCGGGTCCGCTGGGCAGTACCAGCGCGGCCTCGGTGCGCAGCCGCACCCAGCCCTCCGGTTGCGTCTCGGCCGAATACCACACGATGCCCGGTATCACGGGCGACGACGGGCAGAGCGGCTTGACCTGCTCGACCTGCTCGACCCCGTTTTGCAGTACCAGGACGATGGTGTGCTCGTCGCACAGGCGGGCCAGCCAGCCGGCCGCATCGTCGTTCTGGGTGGCTTTGACCGCGAGCACCACCACGTCGACCGACCCGGGCACCTGGTCGGGGTCGGTGAGCACCGGGCCGGGCACCACGATGGGCTCGCCGCCATCGGGCCGCAGTTCGACGCTGTCGCGGGGGGTGCGTCCGCACAGCAACACCTGGTGGCCGGCGTTATGCAACAGCGCGGCGACCGTCGTGCCGACGGCGCCGGGGCCGATCAGTGCAATGGTGGTAGCGATAGTTGCGAAATTACACCGCCCCTTAGACTGTGCAGTCGGTCAAGTGAAGGGGAATGTTTGTGCTGCGCAGCCACGCCGCTGGTTCGCTGAGAAGTAGTGACGCAGGGCAGCGGGTGACGTTGGCCGGCTGGGTGGCCCGCCGCCGCGACCACGGCGGCGTCATCTTCATCGACCTGCGCGACGCGTCCGGGGTTGCGCAGGTGGTGTTCCGCGAAGTTGACGTGCTCTCCCAGGCGCACCGGCTGCGTGCCGAGTTCTGCGTCGCCGTCGAGGGCGTCGTCGAGATCCGCCCCGAGGGCAACGCCAACCCCGAGATCGCCACCGGCGACATCGAGGTCAACGCGACGTCGTTGACGGTGCTCGGCGAGTGCGCCCCGCTGCCGTTCCAGCTCGACGAGCCCGCCGGCGAGGAATCGCGGCTGAAGTACCGCTATATCGACCTGCGGCGCGACGGCCCGGCCGCGGCAATTCGGTTGCGCTCCAAGGTAAATGCGGCCGCGCGTTCGGTGCTGGCGCGCCACGACTTCGTCGAGGTCGAGACGCCGACGATGACCCGCTCCACGCCCGAGGGCGCGCGCGACTTCCTGGTGCCGGCGCGGCTGCAGCCCGGGAAGTTCTACGCGCTGCCGCAGAGCCCGCAGCTGTTCAAGCAGCTGCTGATGGTGGCCGGGATGGAGCGCTACTACCAGATCGCCCGCTGCTACCGCGACGAGGATTTCCGCGCCGACCGCCAGCCCGAGTTCACCCAGCTCGACATGGAGATGAGCTTCGTCGATGCCGAGGACATCATCGCGGTTTCCGAGGAGATCCTGAGTGCGCTGTGGGCGCTGATCGGCTACCAGGTTCCGACGCCGATCCCGCGGATCAGCTATGCCGACGCCATGCGACGCTTCGGCTCCGACAAGCCCGATATGCGGTTCGGGCTCGAGCTCGTCGAGTGCGCAGAGTTCTTCAAAGACACCACATTTCGGGTCTTCCAAGCGCCGTATGTCGGCGCGGTCGTGATGCCAGGCGGGGCTTCACAGCCGCGGCGCACCCTGGACGGCTGGCAGGAGTGGGCCAAACAGCGCGGGCACCGCGGGCTGGCGTACGTCTTGGTCGCCGAGGACGGCACGCTGGGCGGCCCGGTGGCCAAGAACCTGACCGATGCCGAACGCGACGGGCTGGCCGCGCACGTCGGGGCTAATCCCGGGGACTGCATCTTCTTTTCGGCCGGCCCGGCCAAGCCGTCGCGGGCGCTGCTGGGCGCGGCCCGCGGCGAGATCGCGAGCCGGCTGGACCTGATCGACCCCGACGAGTGGGCGTTCGTCTGGGTGGTCGACCCGCCGCTGTTCGAGCCCGCCGACGACGCGACCGCCGCGGGCGACGTTGCCGTCGGCTCCGGGGCATGGACCGCGGTGCATCACGCGTTCACGTCGCCCAAGCCCGAGTATGCCGATGCCGTCGATACCGATCCCGGCAATGTGCTGGCCGACGCCTACGACATCGTCTGCAACGGCAACGAAATCGGCGGCGGCTCCATTCGTATCCACCGCCGTGACATCCAGGAACGGGTGTTCGCGGTAATGGGTCTGAACAAGGCCGAGGCCGAAGAGAAGTTCGGATTCCTGTTGGAGGCCTTCACCTTTGGCGCGCCCCCGCACGGCGGCATCGCGTTCGGCTGGGACCGGATCAATGCGCTGCTGTCCGGGGTCGACTCCATCCGTGAGGTGATCGCGTTCCCCAAGACCGGCGGCGGCGTCGACCCGCTCACCGACGCGCCCGCGCCGATCACCGCGCAGCAGCGCAAAGAATCCGGAATAGACGCCAAACCGAAACCCAGCTAACGCGCTGACCTGCGCAGTTTTCATCCGCTCCGCGATCACCGCACCGATGGCGGTGCAGGTGGACTCGTCGGCGTCCGGCCACAGGTGCCGGTAGATGTCGAGCGTGGTAGTGGCGCTCGCGTGGGGCATGTGTGCCTGCACCGTCTTGATGTCGGCCCCGGACGCGATCAGCAGCGACGCCAGATAGTGCCGCAAATCATGGAAGCTGAAGGTGTCCGGCAAGCCCTCGATCTTGTCGCGGACTTTACGCATCGCCTTCTCGATCACCCAAATGCTGCATCGGTCAGTGCCGGGTCCAGTGGCAACCATCATCTCGGACGGGTACTTCTGCACCGATGCCGACAGCAGCTACGCCAGGTCGCGCGGAATCGGTATCGGCTGACTGCTGCCCTCAGTCTTGAGTGGCACCAAGCGCGCGGGCCCATCCCTGTTCGTCCACTGCAGTTTCGGATGCACTACGCCGCGGATGAAATCAACGTCGGCAGTCTGAAGCCCGCACACTTCGGCAATCCGCAGTTCGGCGAACGCGCCGAGCAGCACGGCCACCCGCAGATGATCTGGTACCTCATCGTGGATAGCCCAAATCTGTTCTGCCCATCGGCGGTGAAGTCCGCCGCGAGCAGGGATTACGCCCGAGTACCCCGTCATGCACGGCGTCCGCGCAGATTTGCGACAGCCCAGAGTGCAGCCGATAGATGTAGGACGCCTCCATACCCTCAGCCTGCAGCCGAGCCACCCATGTCCTGATCTGCAACGGGCGTACCGCCGACAGCGGCATACTGCCAAACTCGCTGACCATCTGCCGGATATGAACCTTGGCCGAGCCGCGCCATAAACCGGCCCCTCGACGCAGACGGTGTGGCGCGGCTCGAGGCGGAGAAGAGACGTCGAACTCTGGACATGACCCACTTCCGACCGGGACCCATCACGGTCACAGGAAACAGTCTGCCGTCCTACTCGAGGCCCTACTTGAATCAAACGCTCGATCGCGAAACGGCCCGCAAAGTTCGGTGGAAACTCGTATCGGTGCGGTGATCGCGATACGATCTGAGTGTTTCCGCACGGCTCGACGATCACCTGAGCTGGGCGACCGCCGGGTCGTGAGGTGCCGGTCGGAGGTGCGGAATGTCTTTCGTGGTCGCAATACCCGGCGTGATGGCCTCAGCCGCAACAGATTTGGCGGGTATCGGGTTCACAATCAGTGCGGCAAACGCGGCGGCCGCGGCACCGACCAACTGGGTGCTCGCCGCGGCTGAGGATGAGGTGTCGGCGGCGATTGCGGCGGTGTTCTCCGCCCACGGTCAGGGCTTTCGGGCCCTCAGTGCGCAGGCGGTGGCGTTTCATGACCAGTTTGTGCAGGCGTTGAGCGGGGCGCGGAGCGCGTATGCGGCCGCGGAGGCGGCTAATGCCTCGCCGCTGCAGGCCGTGGTGCAGGGTGCCCAGAGCCTGGCGGTGTTTTCGCCGGTGAAGGATTTGACGGGTCGCCCGCTGGTCGGCAACGGCGCCAACGGGGCCCCAGGTACGGGGCAAAACGGCGCGCCCGGCGGGTGGCTGCTTGGCAACGGCGGGTCCGGCGGGTCCGGCGGCGTCGCTCACCCAGCCGGCGGTAACGGAGGGGCCGCGGGGCTGTTCGGCAACGGCGGACCCGGCGGATCCGCCCATGTGGGTTCATCCGCCGCGGGCGGTAACGGCGGGGCCGCGGGACTGTTGGGCAACGGCGGCGCCGGGGGAAGCGGCAGCATCGGCTCCGCCGGCGGGAACGGCGGCGCCGGCGGGTTATTGGGCGGCATCGGCGGCACCGGCGGCAACGGCGGACCCGCTAGCGGCGGCGCCGGTGGGGCCGGCGGCGCTGGCGGGGCTGCCGGGCTGTTCGGCACCGGCGGCGCAGGCGGCAACGGCGGATTCGGCCTCACCGGCGGGGCCGGCGGCATCGGCGGCGCAGGCGGCGTGCTCTTCGGCTCCGGCGGCACCGGCGGGTCCGGGGCACTCGGCAGCGGCGCCGGCGGGGGCGGCTCCGGTGGCTCCGGTGGCTCCGGTGGGCTCTTCGGCACCGGCGGCGCTGGCGGCGAAGGCGGGGAGGAAAGCGGCGTCGGCGCCGCCGGCTCCGGCGGGGGCGGCGGCAACGCCGGCGTCCTGTACGGGCGCGGCGGTGCCGGCGGCGTCGGCGGCCTAGCCGTCGCCGCTGGCGGTGCTGGTGGGGCCGGTGGGGTAGGCGGCATACTGTTCGGCTCGGGTGGTGCCGGCGGCGCCGGCGGGATCGGCGGCACCACCGGCGGTAATGGCGGTCACGGCGGCAACGCCGGCCTGCTCGTCGGCGGCGGCGGCGTCGGTGGCGCCGGCGCGGAGGCCCTTACCAGCAAAGGCGGTAACGGCGGTCACGGTGGCAATAGTGGGCTGATTGTCGGCAACGGCGGGAACGGCGGCAACGCCGGGACTGGTCTGCCGGCGGGCACCGCCGGTACCGGCGGCACCGGCAGCCTGCTCCTCCTCGGCGCACCCGGGAATGACGGGATGACCTAGCCAGGCGCGTCGATGGGGGTGGCGCCGATGACCGATCGGTCCCTAGCAGATTCGGCGCCGGCGTGGCCAGCTACACCCACCCCGACCCCGCTAACAACATGGGCGTCGTTGGGCAAATATTAGGCACGTTGGTGGTAACTCGCCCCAAAAATTTACTCTGACCTGCGTTGACGCCGGTGCGCGATACTCGGATTGAAGTAGTTAAATCGCAATCTGCTTTGGTGCGTAGTCGCCATAGATACCGCGGTCATTGCCGGCTAGTACCCACGCGTGTTGCTGATCCGCCCGGGCGACCAGAGCGGCCCGCTGGGTGTTCGGCGTCGTCGCGATCGCCGATCCGAATCGACCACCAACACAGCACGACGCCGAGCACGATGACGCCCAGGACGAGCAGGATGGACCACCAGAACTTGGAGCTCCCATTAGTGCCCTTCCCCCGAGGTGCGGTACGCAGTCGGTACGCAGCAGAATTTTTCGCAACTTATCGCGACCGTCTGACTCAACAGTTTGACCTCCGGTTTCAGCGCGATACCAACACAGCTAACAGCTACAAACGCATAGGAGGAATCCGGAATAGACGCCAAGCCCAGGCAGGTTGACCAGGCATGACAGAAATGCCTGACGCTGCCACCCTCAACGCTTTCAACCAGGCCATCGCCGACGAGTTCCGCGCCAACGGCGGAAAGGTCGGCGGGCAGTTCGCCGATGCCGAGCTGTTGCTGCTCACCACGACGGGCCCCAAGTCCGGCCAGCAGCGGGTCTCACCGCTGGCCTATTTCCGCGTCGGCGGCAAGCTGATCATCATCGGCTCCTTCGCCGGTGCTCCGCAGAACCCGGCCTGGGTGCACAACCTGCGGGCCAACCCGGCGGCGCATGTCGAACTCGGCACCGAGGCGTTCGATGCGACCGCCCGCGAACTGCCGTCGAATGAGCGCGACGAGCTGTTCGGTGAAATCTCCGCCGCGTCCCCGGGCTTCGCCGAGTACCAGTCGAAGACCAGCCGGGTGATCCCGCTCTTCGAGCTGCAGCGCGCCTAACTCGGCGCGACTCGTCGCGCGCCGTGCGGTAAGCAATCGTCATGAGCACTTCGCTGCTGACCCGCGCGGCCACCAACGGCCAGGCCGCCGTCCAACGGCTCAAGAGCGTGTGGTTCACGCTCACTCAGACGTCGGTGGCTTCCGGACTGGCCTGGTATCTCGCGCACGATGTGCTCGCCCACCCCCAGCCGTTCTTCGCGCCGATCGCCTCGGCGGTATGCCTGTCGATCAGCAACGTGTTACGCGGCCAGCGCGCGGTCCAGATGATGATCGGCGTCACGTTGGGGATCGGGACGGGAACCCTGGTGTGGGGGTTGCTCGGGACCGGGGCCGTGCAAATCGGCATCGTCGCGCTGATCGCGCTCGCGCTCGCGGTGGTGATCGGACGCGGCTTCATCGGGCAGGGCATGATGTTCGCCAACCAGACGGTCGTGTCGTCGATCCTGGTGCTGGCGCTGCCGCGCAGCGGCATCGGCTACGAACGCATCTACGACGCCCTGATTGGTGGCTGCCTGGCGCTCGTGTTCGCCGTTTTGCTGTTCCCGGCCGACCCGTTGCGGGTGCTGCGCCGGGCGCGCATCGGGGTGCTGGACACGCTGCACGGTGTGCTGTCCCGCACCGCGGATTTCGCCGCCGGGCGGCGCCAGCCCGCGCCCGACTGGCCGCTGTCGGCCGTGGATCGGGTGCACGAACAGGTCGGCGATCTGATTCAGGCCCGCGCCACCGCTCGTCAGGTGGTGCGGCTTTCGCCGCGGCGCTGGCGCCTGCGCGACACCGTGCGAGGTGCAGATCACCAGGCCGTGCATGTGGCCTTGCTGGCGGTCTCCGTCCTGGAGTTGGCTCGCGTTGTCGCGCCCGCCCTCGACGGATGCAACTGGCTTCCCCGGTCCCTGCACGCGGTACTCGCCGAGCTAGTGGCGGCGGTAGCCCTCGCCGATACAGATCCAGACGGGGCGACCGAACACGCCACCGCAGCGCGCCGCCTCGCCTCCGAAGTGCACTCGGTGTCCCGCGACAGGAGAGAAGTGGTGCTGGCCGACGCGGTCCAGTCCTGCATCGACGACCTCCAGCGGGTGATCGACCTAAGGCCGGTCTAAGGCCGCTATGACGGCTCAGGGCGACTCGGCGAGGAACTCCTGCACCAGCTTCCTGGGCGCCTGGGTCAGCCACGCCTCGGTGATCAGCTCCTCGAGGTCGCCGGGCTCGATTTCGGCCAGTTTGACCAGCACCGCCGGGTAGCCGTCGAAATGCGGGGTGGTGAAGTACACCCGGGGCTCGTCGGCGATCAGCGCGAACTTGACGCCCTCGTCGGAGACCCGGACTCCGAGGATGTCACCCTCCGGCGGCTCCGTCCCCTCGGCCGCCAGGGCCTCGCGATCGGACTTGCGCAACGGCCGCTCCCAGGCGATGAGCTTCTTGCCCACCCGCCAGTCGTGCGGTGACGGCTCGGCGGTCAGTGACAACCCGCCGACGATGCGGGCGACGTCATCCCACGTGGCCACTTTCTGATTGTGCGCCGCGCCCGGCGACTAAGGAACGAATTCAGCGGCCCCGGCCGACAAGTCGCAGCCCCGCGGTTCGTGCCACACTGTGTTCGCAGATCGGTGACCGCCGCCGAGCCGGAGACGTCAGGAGGCAGCGCGTTGCCGATAGACGAGGTTCCCGAAAGCTGGGAAGCTCTACCGGGCACCCGGCGGTATCGCGTCAACCACCGCACGGAATACCACTACTCCGACATCGTCACCAGCTCGTATGGCCGCGGGTTTCTCACACCGCGGGATTCATTGCGGCAGCGTTGCATTGATCATCGGCTGGACATCCAACCCGCCCCGGCGGACAGCTCCACCAGCCGCGACGGCTACGGCAACATCAGCACCTACTTCCATGTCACCGAGCCGCACCACACCCTCATCGTCACCAGCGAATCCATCGTCGACGTGCACCCGCCGGCGCCCGGCCACTACACGGCGGGGCCGGCCGTCGCGCCGTGGGAAGACGCTCGGCCGGCCGGGCTTCGCGGAGCACTCGCCACCGAGTTCACCCTGGATCTGGACCCGCCCGAGATCACCGACGAGGTCCGTGCCTACGCGGCGCCCAGCTTCGTGCCCGGACGTCCGTTGATCGAGGTGCTGCGCGACCTCACGTCGCGGATCTACGCCGACTTCACCTACCGGTCCGGGTCCACGACGATATCCACCGGCGTCGATGAGGTTCTGCATGCCCGAGAAGGGGTATGCCAAGACTTCGCCAGGCTGTCGATCGCGTGTTTGCGGGCGAACGGTCTGGCCGCCAGCTATGTGTCCGGTTATCTGGCCACAGACCCGCCACCCGGAAAGGATCGGATGATCGGCATCGACGCCACGCATGCCTGGGCCGCGGTGTGGACCCCGCAAAAGCCGGGGCAGTTCCAATGGCTGGGGCTGGATCCCACCAATGACCAGATGGTCGACGAGCGCTACATCATCGTCGGCCGCGGCCGCGACTATGCGGATGTGCCGCCGCTACGTGGCATCATCTACACCAACTCCGAGAAAAGCAAGATCGACGTCGCCGTCGATGTCGCGCCCTGCGAAAGCGATTCGCTGTATGCGTGACTTCCACTGCCCAAACTGCGGTCAGCGCCTGGCGTTCGAGAACTCGGCGTGCCTGTCGTGCGGCAGCGCACTGGGTTTCTCCCTCGACCAGATGGCACTGCTGGTGATCGCCAAGGGCGACGACGGTGAGCACGCCGGTGCGGTGGATGCCGACGATTATCAGCTGTGCGCCAATCTTTATCTCGCAGAATGCAATTGGCTGGTCCCCAAAGATCAGCCCGGCGGGCTGTGCGAGTCGTGCGCGCTGACCCTGGAACGTCCCAACGACACCGACGCCGAGGGCCTGGCGGCGTTCGCGCGGGCCGAGGCGGCCAAGCGACGGCTGGTCGTCGAGCTGCACGAGCTGAAATTGCCGATCGTCGGACGCGACCGGGATGCCGAGCAGGGGTTGGGATTTCGTCTGCTGTCCAGCTCATTCGAGAAGGTGATCACCGGGCACGACAACGGGGTCATCACACTGGATTTGGCCGAGGGCGACGACGTCCATCGCGAGCAGCTGCGGGTGGAGATGGAGGAGCCCTACCGCACGCTGCTCGGGCACTTCCGGCACGAGATCGGGCACTACTACTTCTACCGGCTGATCACCTCGCCCGAATACCTGCAGCGGTTCAAGGAGCTGTTCGGTGATCCCGACGCCGACTACCAGGAAGCGCTGGACCGGCACTACAGCGACGGGGCGCCCGAGGGTTGGCAGGAAAGCTACGTCTCGTCATATGCGACGATGCACGCCGCCGAGGACTGGGCCGAGACGTTCGCCCACTACCTGCACATCCGCGACACCCTGGACACCTCGGCCTGGTGCGGGCTGGCGTCGGCGGCGGCCACCTTCGACCGACCGGCCTTGGGTCCCAGCGCCTTTCCCAACATCATCGAAATGTGGCTGCCGCTGTCGTGGTCACTGAACATGGTGAATCGCTCGATGGGCCACGACGACCTCTACCCGTTCGTGCTGCCCGCCGCCGTGTTGGACAAGATGCAGTTCATCCACACGGTGGTCGACGAGGCGACCTAAGGGTTACGCGTACTTACGCGTACTGAGGACCCGATGGGGGGCCGGCCGGGTATCCCGGCTGTTCCACAGGTACAACCTGACCGCCCGACAGCTTGCGGTAGGTGTACACCTGGATTAGCAGGGCCACCGGCATCGCGACGAGTAGGCCTACGCCACAAAGCAATTCGCCGACGAGCACGATCGCGTACTGCACCAGCCACGCAATCAGGGCGCTGCCGACGTTGGCCCGGGCGGTAGCGATGCTGGCCTTGATCGCGTCCACAGGCGAAAGCGATCGGTCGATCGCAAACGCGATGGCGAATTGCGCGAGGAAGGCAAAGATCAGCCCGGGAATGATGCACAGCACCGATCCGATTGCGACGCCCACTCCCACCAGCAGTGAGGTGAGGAACGCCGCTCCCAGATTGCGCGGTTTGAAGAACGATCCGATGCTCACTGGCTTTCCGTCGGCGATGTCAAGGCAGCCGCTGAGCAGTGCGGCGGCCATGTAGACCCCCACGATGAACAGCAGGATGTAGCCGACGATCAGCACGGCATACGAGGCCGCGCCGTAGGTGACGACCGTACCTCCGTAGGTGTTGCCGTAGGCGTCGGTGTAACTGTTGTTTGTGCTTTGACCGAGGACCGCGGGCAGCACGCCGGCGACTACGCCGAGAATGCCGAGCGCCACGGTGTAGGCCAGCAAGGGAACGATGAGCGCCACAGCGTTCTTGGTGAACTTGTTCCACGCCCAGCTGACGGCCTCGCCGATGTTGAACTGCGCGGGGCCGGCGCCGCCGGGCGGGGCGCCGTAGCTCGGCTGCGGCGCATAACCGGCCGGGGGTGCGCCATAGCCGGACGGCGGCGGCGGCGCGCCGTAGGACGGCGGGCCTTCTCCCGGGGGTGGGCCGGGTGGCGGGCCGTATCCGCCGGGTCCGGGGGGTGGGCTGGCGTGCCGGCCGTAGCCGGGGCCGGGGGGAGGTGCGCCATAGCCCGGGCCCCCTGGCGGCGGTGGCGGCGGTGCGCCGTAACCGGGCGGAGGGGGTGGTGGCGGGTAGCCGGGAGGGTTCTGGCCGCCATGCTGGGGGTCGCCCGGGTTACCTGGATACTCTGGGGGCTGGCTCATTGCCGTCCTAAGGTTTCGAGTTCGCTGTGAATCGGTGAACGCAGAACTTAGCCAACCGGAACTTAGCAGTTATGCCGCGCAGGCGCGCGGATAGTTTCCCGGGAACTTGGCCCGATAACCTGAAGCCGTGTCCGACGGTCTGTTTGACCTGCCCGGGGCGGCGCGGCCGACCGGTACCGGCCTGGACGTGTCGGCCGGAGCGCCGCTGGCAGTGCGGATGCGTCCGGCAACCCTGGACGAAGTGGTCGGTCAGGACCACTTGCTGGCGCCCGGGTCGCCGCTGCGCCGGCTGGTCGAGGGCTCCGGGGTGGCGTCGGTCATCCTGTACGGCCCGCCGGGCAGCGGCAAGACGACGCTCGCGGCGCTGATCTCGCAGGCGACGGGTCGGCGCTTCGAGGCGCTGTCGGCGTTGTCGGCCGGCGTCAAGGACGTTCGGGCGGTGATCGATTCGGCGCGAATCGCTCTGCTCAACCGTCAGCAGACCGTGTTGTTCATCGACGAGGTGCACCGGTTCTCCAAGACCCAGCAGGATGCATTGCTGTCCGCGGTGGAGAACCGGGTGGTGTTGCTGGTCGCGGCCACCACCGAGAATCCGTCGTTTTCGGTGGTCGCGCCGCTGTTGTCCCGGTCGCTGATCCTGCAGTTGCGGCCGTTGAGCGCCGATGACGTCCGAACCGTGGTGCAGCGAGCCATCGACGATCCGCGCGGCCTGGGCGGCAGCGTCGCGGTGGCGCCCGAGGCCATCGACCTGCTGGTGCAACTGGCCGCCGGCGACGCCCGTCGCGCGCTGACCGCGCTGGAGGTGGCCTCCGAGCCAGCTCAAGCAGCCGCCGAGGAAGTCACCGTCGAGACCGTCGAGCAGTCCCTGGACCGGGCCGCGGTGCGCTACGACCGTGACGGCGACCAGCACTACGACGTCATCAGCGCCTTCATCAAGTCGGTGCGCGGCTCCGACGTCGACGCCGCGCTGCACTACCTGGCCCGGATGCTGGTGGCGGGAGAGGACCCGCGGTTCATCGCGCGCCGGCTGATGATCCTGGCCAGCGAGGACATCGGGATGGCCGATCCGACCGCGCTGCAGACGGCGGTCGCCGCCGCGCAGACCGTGCAGCTGATCGGGATGCCCGAAGCCCAGTTGACGCTGGCGCACGCCACCGTCCATCTGGCCAGCGCACCGAAGTCGAACGCGGTTACCACCGCACTGGGCGCGGCGATGAGCGACATCAAGGCGGGCAAGGCCGGCATGGTTCCGGCGCATCTGCGTGACGGCCATTACTCGGGTGCGGCCGCACTGGGCAACGCGCAGGGCTACAAATACTCCCACGACGACCCGGACGGCGTTGTCGCGCAACAATATCCGCCGGACGAGCTGGTGGGCGTGGACTATTACCGCCCCACCGGCCGCGGCGCCGAACGGCAGATCGGCGCCCGGCTGGAGCGGCTGCGGGCAATCATCCGCCAGAGAAGGGGACGGCAGTGAAAACCTTCACCGATGACGAGATGGGCCAGCTGCTGCCCAACGCCAAGGCCTACAGCGTCGTCATCCTCAAACAAGGACCGAAATTCAACGACGACGGCGCGGCGGCAATCATCTGGGAGCACGGACGCCGTAACTTCGGGCTGCGCGACGACGGCGTGCTCGCGGTGGTGCTGCCCGTCACCGACGGGTCCGATGTCTGCGGCATCGGGGTGTTCGCCGCGACCATCGACGACACCGTCGCGATCATGGACGGCGACCCCGGCGTCGCCGCCGGGGTGTTCACCTACCAGGTGCACGCCTGCCGCGGATTCCCCGGGGACTCGTTGCCGGGCTAGGAGCCTCAGACCAGCTCTGGCACCCGCAAGTGGGCGATCGCCAGTTCGAATTCGGCCACGTCGATCACCTCGGCGCCCAAATCGCGGACACGCCGGCTGCGCAGCTCGGTCGCCTTGTCGCGGTTGCGGGCCATGGCTTCCATGCTGTCGAACGTCGAGCACGACACCGCGCGCCGGCAGGCCGGGTGGTCGACCATCAGGCTGGCGCTGCAGAATCCGTCGAGCTCTTCCAGCTCCGGAAGCACTGAGGACCGGTAGAAGTCCAGCGAGCGGCTGAGCTGGTCGGGCACCACCTTCAGCCAGGTGGCCCGCACGCACGCGCCCTCGCGCGACGAGTGGTCGCGGTGCAGCAGGGAGATGTCCCACTCTTCGACGCGCGCACTGCCGTCGAACATCATCGCGGCCCGGTCACGAACGGGGGCCACCCGCTCGGCACTGGCGCGCATCGCCGCCAGGGTGTTCCAAGCGCTGGTGGCGATGCAGGCGCCGGACTGCCGGTCAACCAGCAGCGACAGCCCGACATAGCCGTCGATCTCCCGCAGCGCGGGCATCACGACATCGCGAAGATGCGCAATCCCAATGTCGATCGACAGAGGTTGCGCCTGGATGGTGGTAGAGCGTGCGTACACGACCGACCCCTCCCGTGTCGGGGCAGCGCCCCGGTGGCGCCACCGGTCCAACTAGTTACCTTCCTCCTGCCGATTGGCTGTGGCAATGCTCACATGCTCGATTGGTAGGCGGCGGAGTCGCCGCCGTACCCTTGATCGGGTGCAAACCGATGTGCTGGATGTCGATACGGCCCGTCGCCGCATCGTGGACCTCACCGATGCGGTGCGTAGGTTCTGTTTCAGCTACGGCGACGGCCTGTGCAACGTGTTCGTCCCGCACGCGACCGCCGGGGTCGCGATCATCGAGACCGGCGCGGGTTCCGACGACGACCTGGTCGACACGCTGGAACGGCTGTTGCCCCGCGACGACCGCTACCGGCACGCGCACGGCTCCGAAGGGCACGGCGCCGACCACGTCCTGCCGGCGATCGTGGCGCCGTCGGTGACGGTGCCGGTCTTGGGTGGCGAGCCGCAGCTCGGCACCTGGCAAAGTATCGTGCTGGTCGACCTCAATCGGGACAATCCGCGGCGGTCGGTGCGGTTGAGCTTCATCGATGGCTAGACCCGACAGCAAGTAATTAAGGAAGCAGAGAGTGCAGACACACGAGATCAGGAAGCGGTTCCTTGATCATTTCGTGAAGGCGGGCCACACCGAGGTGCCCAGCGCGTCGGTGATCCTCGACGACCCCAATTTGTTGTTCGTCAACGCCGGCATGGTCCAGTTCGTGCCGTTCTTCCTCGGGCAGCGCACACCGCCGTATGCCACAGCGACCAGCATTCAGAAGTGCATCCGTACGCCGGACATCGACGAGGTCGGCATCACCACCCGGCACAACACGTTCTTTCAGATGGCCGGCAACTTCTCGTTCGGCGATTACTTCAAGCGCGAGGCCATCGCGCTGGCCTGGGACCTGCTGACCACCAACGTCGCTGAAGGCGGCTACGGGTTGGATCCCGAAAAGCTCTGGGCCACAGTGTATCTCGACGACGACGAGGCCGTCCAACTGTGGCAGGAGATCGCCGGTCTGCCGGCCGAGCGGATCCAGCGCCGCGGCATGGCCGACAACTACTGGTCGATGGGCATCCCCGGGCCGTGCGGACCGTCTTCGGAGATCTACTACGACCGCGGGCCCGAGTTCGGGCCCGAGGGTGGTCCCATCGCCAACGAGGACCGCTACCTCGAGGTCTGGAACCTGGTGTTCATGCAGAACGAACGCGGCGAGGGATCGAGCAAGGAGGACTACGAAATCCTCGGGCCGTTGCCCCGCAAGAACATCGACACCGGCATGGGGGTGGAGCGGGTCGCGTTGGTGCTGCAGGGCGTGCACAACGTCTACGAGACCGACCTGCTGCGGCCGGTCATCGACCTCGTGGAGGCGCGAGCACCCCGCGGTTACGACATCGGCAACCACGACGACGACGTGCGCTATCGCATCATCGCCGACCACAGCCGCACCGCCGCGATCCTGATCGGTGACGGGGTCAGCCCCGGCAACGACGGTCGTGGGTATGTGCTGCGCCGGTTGCTGCGCCGGGTGATCCGCTCGGCCAAGCTGCTGGGCATCGAGGAGCCCATCGTCGGCGACCTGATGGCCACCGTGCGCGACGCCATGGGCCCGTCGTATCCCGAGCTGGTCAGCGACTTCGCGCGGATCAATCGCATCGCCGTCGCCGAGGAGACCGCGTTCAATCGCACGTTGCAGTCCGGTTCGCGGCTCTTCGATGAAAAGGCCGTTGCCGCCAAGGCGTCCGGCCACGGCGAGCTGACCGCGGAGGTTGCCTTCACCCTGCACGACACCTACGGATTCCCGATCGAGCTCACCCTTGAGACGGCGGCCGAAGCCGGCTTGACCGTCGACAAGACCGGCTTCCACGAACTGATGTTGCAGCAACGTCAGCGGGCCAAGGCCGACGCAGCCGCGCGCAAACACGCGCACGCCGACCTGACCGCCTACCGCGAGCTGGTCGACGCCGGCCCCACCGAGTTCACCGGCTTCGACGAATTGACCTCCGAGGCAAGGATTCTCGGTATCTTTGTGGACGGCAAACGGGTGCCGGTGGTGGCGCACGGTGATCGCGTCGGCGCAAATCGAGTCGAGCTGATTCTGGATCGCACCCCGCTCTACGCCGAGTCGGGCGGCCAGATCGCCGACGCCGGAACCATCACCGGAACCGGATCCGGCGGCAGTGCCAAGGCCGCGGTGACCGATGTGCAGAAAATCGCCAAAACCGTTCACGTGCACCGGGTTAACGTCGAGTCGGGAGAATTCGTCGAGGGCGATACCGTAGTGGCGGCGGTGGACCCGGACTGGCGCCGCGGCGCCACGCAGGGCCACTCGGGCACCCACATGGTGCACGCCGCACTGCGACAAGTATTGGGGCCCAACGCGGTTCAGGCCGGATCGTTGAACCGGCCGGGCTACTTGCGTTTCGACTTCAACTGGCAGGGGCCTTTATCGGACACCCAAAGCTCACAAATCCAAGAGGTCACCAACGAGGCGGTGCAGGCCGACTTCGAGGTGCACACCTTCCACGAGAAGCTCGAGAAAGCCAAGGCGATGGGAGCAATGGCGCTGTTCGGCGAGGCCTATCCCGACGAAGTGCGGGTGGTGGAGATCGGCGGACCGTTCTCGCTGGAGCTGTGCGGCGGCACTCACGTGCACAACTCGGCGCAGATCGGCCCGGTGACCATCCTCGGCGAATCCTCGATCGGCTCCGGGGTGCGCCGGGTGGAGGCCTACGTCGGGCTGGACTCGTTTCGTCACCTGGCCAAGGAGCGGGCGCTGATGGCCGGGCTGGCGTCGTCGCTGAAGGTGCCGTCCGAAGAGGTGCCCGCGCGGGTGGCCAACCTGGTGGAGCGGCTCAAGGCGGCGGAGAAGGAGCTCGAACGCGCCCGCCAGGCCAACGCCCGCGCCGCCGCGACCAACGCCGCGGCGGGCGCGGAGCGCATCGGTAACGTCGGTGTGGTGGCTCAACGCATGTCGGCCGGCATGACGGCGGGCGACCTGCGGTCCCTGGTCGGCGATATCCGGGGCAAGCTGGGCAGCGACCCCGCGGTGGTAGCGCTCATCGCTGTGACTTCCGAGGGAGAGAGCTCCACGGTGCCCTACGCCGTCGCCGTCAATCCGGCCGCCCAAGACCTCGGCATCAGCGCCAACGACCTGGTCAAACAGCTCGCCGCTGCTGTCGACGGGCGCGGCGGCGGCAAGGCCGACCTGGCGCAGGGTTCGGGAAAGAACCCGGCCGGCATCGACGCAGCGCTCAATGCCGTACGCGCGGAGATAGCGCGGGTCGGCTGAGTGGTCTCGGTAGAGCGGGGGCCCCGGCCCGGGAGAAGCCTCGGCATCGATGTGGGCAAGGTCCGCATCGGGGTGGCCGTCAGCGACCCGGACGGCATCCTCGCGACCCCGGTGGAGACGGTCCGCCGCGAGCGCACCGGCAAGCACCTGCGCCGCCTGGCCGCGCTGGCCGCCGAGTTCGAGGCGGTCGAGGTGGTTGTCGGGCTGCCGCGGACGCTGGCCAACCGCACCGGCCCGTCGGCGCAGGACGCGATCGAACTCTCCGAGGCCCTGGCTGTCCGCGTCGCCCCGACACCGGTGCGGCTCGCCGATGAGCGGCTGACCACCGTCAGCGCGCAGCGATCCCTGCGCGAGGCCGGGGTGCGTGCCAAGGAGCAACGCGCGGTGATCGATCAGGCCGCGGCGGTGGCGATCCTGCAGGGCTGGCTCGATCAAAGGCGGACAAAGGACGCGAAGGACCTCGCCAGTGGTTGACGGCGTGCGGCAGGAACGCGCCGAGCCCGAGGAGGTCGGCCGGCGCAAGATGAGTCGCATGGCCCGAAAGCGAGCCGAGCGCGGCCAGCGCCGCAGGCGCTTCGCCGGGCGACTGGCGCTCGGCACGCTCATCGTGGTCGTCCTGGTGACCGCCGTCGTAGGTTTCCGGTTGTGGCACAAGATATTTGGCGGCGGTGACGACTACAGCGGACCGGGCAAGCAAGACATCATGATTCAGGTCCACGCCGGTGACTCCACCACTAACATCGGCGAGACGCTGCACAACCGCGGCGTCGTCGCGACAGTCCGGGCATTCGTCAACGCGGCCCACGGCGTCGCGGGGATTACCTCGATCCAGCCGGGCTTCTACCGGACCCGCACTGAGATCCCGGCCGCGTCCGCGGTGGCGCGGCTCGTCGATCCCAACAACCGGGTGGGCAAGCTGGTCGTCCCCGAAGGACGCCAACTCGACGACACCACCGACATGAAGACCAACGTGGTCAACCCCGGCATCCTCACCTTGATCTCGCGGGCCACCTGCGTGGATCTCGACGGCAACAAGCGCTGCGTCGCGGTGGATGACCTGCGCAACGCGGCCGCCAAAAGCAGTCTGATCGAACTGGCGGTGCCGCCCTGGGCGATCGAGCCGGCCAACGAGCTGGGTAGCGACCATCGCCGGATCGAGGGTCTGATCGCGCCGGGCACCTTCAACGTCGACCCGACGGCCTCGCCCGAGAACATCCTGGCGGGTCTGATCGGCGCGGGCGCCGAGGAGTACACGAGGTCCGGGCTGGTGGACACCGCCCAATCCCTGCACCTGTCGCCGTACGACATCCTGGTGGTGGCGTCGCTGGTGCAGCAGGAAGCCGATACGCAGGACTTTCCGAAGGTGGCGCAGGTCATCTACAACCGCCTGCACATCCATCACACGCTGGAGTTCGACTCGACGGTGAACTATCCGCTGGACCGTCGCGAGGTGGCCACCACCGACGCCGACCGCGCTCAGAAGACGCCGTGGAATACCTATGTGTCGCAGGGTCTGCCGGCGACCGCGATCTGCTCACCCGGTGTCGATGCGCTGCATGCCGCGATGCATCCCGAGCCGGGGGACTGGCTGTACTTCGTGACCATCGACAAACAGGGCACGACGCTGTTCACCAAGGACTATCAACAGCATTTGGCGAACATCGAGCTGGCCAAGCACAACGGTGTCCTCGACTCGGCTCGCTAGGGGGCCGGCTAGAAGGGCCGGGGTTCTCGGCTCGCCGGTCGCCCATTCGCGTTCGCCGCAACTGCACTTGGCCGCCTACCGCGCGCTGGGCCTGGCCGACTGGACCTACGAGCGCATCGAGTGCGGCGCCGAGGAGCTCCCAGCTCTGGTCGGCGGGTTCGGGCCGGAATGGGTCGGGGTGTCGGTGACCAAGCCCGGCAAGTTCGCCGCCTTGCGGTTTGCCGACGAACACACGCCGCGCGCCGAACAGGTCGGATCGGCCAACACCCTGGTGCGCACCCGGCGCGGCTGGCGCGCCGACAACACCGACGTCGACGGCGTGGCGGGCGCTTTGGGTCCGGTGTCGGGCCGCGCGCTGGTGTGCGGGTCGGGCGGCACCGCGCCGGCCGCGGTCGTGGCGCTGGCCGGACACGGCGTCCCCGGCATCACCGTCGTGGCGCGTGACCCGGACAAGGCGGCGCGGCTGGTGGATCTGGGCACCCGCATCGGCGCGCCGACGGGGTTCTGCGGCCTGGACGATCCCGGCCTGGCCGAGGAGGTGGCTTCCGCCGAGGTGCTGGTCAGCACCATCCCGGCCGACGTAGCCGCCCGCTATGCGTCCACTTTGGCCGCCATCCCGGTGCTGCTGGACGCCGTCTACGACCCATGGCCCACGCCGCTGGCCGCCGCTGTGGCCGCCGCGGGTGGCCGGGTGATCAGCGGCCTGCAGATGCTGCTGCATCAGGCGTTTGCCCAGGTCGAACAATTCACAGGGCAACCGGCGCCGCGAGCGGCCATGGCGGCTGCATTGGGTTAGCCTGCTGCGCGTGCTGGCCGGGTTTCAGGCGGGGTTTGCGTTGCTGTGGATGGGTCTGCTCAGTGCCTACGACATCCGGCAGCGGCGGCTGCCCAATGCGCTGACGCTGCCCGGTGCGGCGGTGATTCTGCTGGCTGGTGGGCTGCCTGCGCTTGCCGGGGCTGCGGGGCTGACCGCCATCTATCTGGTGGTGCACCTCGCCGCGCCGACGGCAATGGGCGCCGGCGATGTCAAGCTCGCGATCGGCCTCGGTGGTCTGGCCGGCTGCTTCGGCGTCGACGTGTGGTTTCTGGCGGCGCTGGCCGCGCCGCTGCTGACTGCGCTGCTCGCGACGTTGAGTGGCGTACGCGCGATACCCCATGGCCCCTCGATGTGCCTGGCCACCGCTGCCGCAACCGGGTTGGTCCTGCTGGGTCGGGCCGCATGAGAAAATAGCCGGGTGTTGCGTTGGATCACCGCCGGGGAATCGCACGGCCGAGCGCTGGTGGCCGTCGTCGAAGGCATGGTCGCCGGCGTCGGGGTCACGTCCACCGAGATCGCCGACCAGCTGGCCCGGCGCCGTCTCGGGTACGGGCGCGGCGCGCGGATGAAGTTCGAGCGCGACGCGGTCACCGTGCTGTCCGGGGTGCGCCACGGCGTCACGCTGGGCGGTCCCATCGCGATCGAGATCGGTAACACCGAGTGGCCCAAGTGGGAAACGGTGATGGCCGCCGACCCCGTCGACCCGGCGGAGTTGGCGGACAGCGCGCGCAACGAACCGCTCACCCGGCCCCGGCCCGGCCACGCCGACTACGCGGGGATGCTCAAGTACGGCTTCGACGACGCCCGGCCGGTGCTGGAGCGGGCCAGCGCCCGCGAGACCGCCGCCCGCGTCGCGGCGGGCACGGTCGCGCGCGCGTTCCTGCGCCAGGCGCTCGGTGTCGAGGTGCTTTCCCACGTCATCGCGATCGGCCCGTCGGCGCCCTACGACGGGCCGCCGCCGCGCGCCGAGGACTTGGCCGCCATCGACGACAGCCCGGTCCGCGCGTTCGACAAGGCCGCCGAACAGGCCATGATCGCCGAGATCGAAGCGGCCAAGAAGGACGGCGACACCCTCGGCGGGGTGGTCGAGGTGGTGGCGCTGGGCTTGCCGGTGGGGCTGGGATCGTTCACCAGCGGAGACAGCCGGCTGGACAGCCAGCTGGCCGGCGCCGTGATGGGCATCCAGGCGATCAAGGGCGTGGAGATCGGCGACGGTTTCGAGACCGCGCGCCGCCGCGGCAGCCACGCCCACGACGAGATGTATCCCGGTCCCGACGGGGTGATCCGTTCGACCAATCGGGCCGGCGGGCTGGAAGGCGGCATGACCAACGGCCAGCCGTTGCGGGTGCGCGCGGCGATGAAGCCGATCTCCACCGTGCCGCGGGCGTTGGCCACCGTCGACCTGGCGACCGGAGACGAGGCCGTCGCGATTCACCAGCGCTCCGACGTCTGCGCCGTGCCGGCCGCGGGCGTCGTGGTCGAAACGATGGTCGCGTTGGTGCTGGCCCGCGCGGCGCTGGAGAAGTTCGGCGGCGACTCGTTGACCGAGACCCGCCGCAACATCGAGGCCTACCGGCGCGCGGTGGCCGAGCGGGAAGCGCCCGCCGCGCGGGCGTCAGGTTCGTAGCGATGGCACCCAAAGCGGTACTCGTCGGCTTGCCGGGCTCGGGCAAGTCCACCATCGGGCGGCGGCTGGCCAAGGCGCTCGGCGTCGACCTGCTTGACACCGACGTGGCCATCGAGCAGCGAACCGGCCGGAGCATCGCCGACATCTTCGCCGCCGACGGGGAACAGGAATTCCGCCGCATCGAGGAGGACGTGGTGCGTGCGGCACTGGCCGAGCACGGCGGCGTGCTGTCCCTCGGCGGTGGCGCGGTCACCAGCGCGGGGGTGCGCGAGGCGCTGGCCGGGCACACGGTCATCTACCTGGAGATCAATGCCAACGAGGGCGTGCGGCGTACCGGCGGCAACACCGTGCGGCCCCTGCTGGCCGGGCCCGACCGCGCGGCGAAATACCGCGCCCTGATGGCAGATCGGGCTCCGCTGTACCGCGGCGTCGCCACCATGCGGGTCGACACCAACCGTCGCAATCCCGGGGCCGTGGTCCGCTACATCGTGTCCCGCCTGCAGGCACCGGCTTCAGAATCAGCGCAGGCCGCCCAATGACCGACCCCAACGCACCGGTCACCGTGCAGGTCGCCGTCGACCCGCCGTACCCGGTGATCATCGGCCGGGACCTGTCCGAGGAAGTCGACAAACTGCTTTCCGGTCGGCACAAGGTCGCGATCCTGCATCAACCGGTGCTGGCCGAAACCGCGGAAGCGATCCGAAACCACTTGGCCGGCAAGGGAGTTGAAGCGCACCGCGTCGAGATCCCGGACGCCGAAGCGGGCAAGGACCTGCCCGTCGTGGGATTCATATGGGAAGTGTTGGGCCGCATCGGACTTGGCCGCAAAGACGCTCTGGTGAGCCTCGGCGGCGGGGCCGCCACCGACGTCGCCGGCTTCGCCGCGGCAACCTGGCTGCGCGGCGTCTCGATCGTGCACGTGCCCACCACGCTGCTTGCCATGGTCGACGCGGCCGTCGGCGGCAAGACCGGGATCAACACCGAGGCCGGCAAGAACCTGGTCGGCGCGTTTCATCAGCCGCTCGCCGTGGTGGCCGATCTGGTGACTCTGGAAACGTTGCCGCACAACGAGATCGTGGCCGGGATGGCCGAAGTGGTCAAGGCCGGGTTCATCGCGGATCCGATGATCCTGGACCTCATCGAAGCCGACCCGCAGGCCGCCCTGGACCCTAAGGGCGACGTGTTGCGGGAGCTGATCGTGCGGGCGATCAAGGTCAAGGCCGAAGTCGTCGCCGCCGACGAGAAAGAATCCGAGCTGCGCGAAATCTTGAACTACGGACACACTTTGGCGCACGCGATCGAGCGCCGGGAGCGCTACCAGTGGCGACACGGCGCCGCCGTGTCGGTGGGCCTGGTGTTCGCCGCCGAGCTGGCCAGGCTTGCCGGACGCCTCGACGACGCGACGGCGCTGCGGCACCGCACCATCCTGGAGTCGATCGGCCTGCCGGTCGGCTACGACGCCGATGCTTTCCCGGAACTGCTGGAATACATGGCCGGCGACAAGAAGACTCGCGCCGGCGTGCTTCGGTTCGTCGTCCTCGACGGGCTGGGCAAGCCGGGTCGGTTGGCGGGACCGGACCCGACGCTGCTGGCGGCCGCCTATAGCGAAGTTGGTGCGTCATGACCGTGCATGTCATCAACGGCCCCAACCTGGGCCGGCTGGGCAAGCGTGAGCCGGATGTCTACGGCAGTACCACCCATGATGAGTTGGCGTCGCTGATCGAACGCGAAGCTGCCGAGCTTGGGCTCAAAGTGGTTGTGCGCCAGAGTGATAGCGAGGCCGAACTGCTGGACTGGATCCACCAGGCCGCCGATGCGGGCGAACCGGTGATCCTGAACGCGGGCGGTTTCACGCACTCGTCGGTGGCGCTGCGCGACGCCTGCGCGGAACTGAGCGCACCCTTGATCGAGGTGCACATTTCCAATGTGCATGCGCGCGAAGAGTTTCGGCGCCACTCCTACCTCAGCCCAGTCGCAACCGGTGTGATCGTCGGGCTGGGGGTGCAGGGCTATCTGCTCGCCCTGCGCTACCTGGCTAGTAGCTAATCCTTCTTCGGTGTTTCGCCGGCGTCACGCGTCCGGATCACCTCGGTCTTGTCCTCGCTGCCGGACGAGCCCCATGAGCCGGTGGGCAGGTTGAACGATTCGGTGGGCGCCTCGCTCGCACCGGTGGCGATCGTTTCGGTGGGTGCCTCACGCTCCGCTGTGGCGACCGCCGAACGTTGCTCGGTCGGAGCCTGGGCGCCCTTCGCCTCTTTTTCCAGGGGAATCTCACCGGTGGGGGAGTCGTCGGAACGAACGGCGGAGAACACGTCGGTGTCGGCCGCGCGCTCGCCAGGCCCGTGGTGCTTCTCCGGTTCCTTCTCGTACTGCCGATCCACCCGCCACCGCCCGACGGCCACACCGATGACCCCGGGCAGGAACACGATGAGCGCGGTGAACGCCGCGAACGTGGTCACCTCGTTGAGCAGCCCACCGGTGTAGATCGCGGTGTAGAACATGGCGATCAGCCAGGACACCAAGCCGCTGAGGATCCCGGCGACCAAGCCGGCGAGCAGCCAGGTCATCGCCAGGTCCGCGCGGCGGTCCGGATCCGGATTGGCCGTGGCGTCGGCCCGGCCGTCCCTGACTCCCCAGAAGGCCACGCCGACGACGAAGATCAGGAGCAGCACAATGCTGATCAATCCCGACTGCGTCTGCCATGCGTTGATCAGTGCCCCTTGAACCAGTCGGAGCACAACCATCGCACCGGCGAACACCAATCCGCGCAGCATCCAGTCCCTCATGGAGTCTCAGCGTAGCGAGTAGCGTCAAGACCTGTGACACATTCCCAGCGTCGACACAATCTCAAATCGGCAATCGCGGCCACCGGGCTGGACGCGATGCTGGTCACAGACCTGATCAACGTGCGCTACCTGTCGGGCTTCACCGGTTCCAACGGCGCGTTGCTGGTGTTCGCCGACGACCGCGAGCCCGTATTGGCCACCGACGGCCGGTACCGCACTCAGGCCGCCGCGCAAGCGCCCGGGCTCGAGGTCGTCATCGAACGGGCCGTCGGGCGCTCGCTGGCCGGTCGGGCCGCCGCCGACGGCGTGAGCCGGCTGGGCTTCGAGAGCCACGTGGTCACGGTGGACGGCTTTGATGCCATCCAAGACGCGATCAAAGACGCAGTTGGCTCGACGGAGCTGGTGCGGGCGTCGGGGACCGTGGAGGGGCTGCGGGAGATCAAGGATGCCGGCGAGCTGGCGTTGCTGCGGCTGGCGTGCGAGGCGGCCGACGCCGCGTTGGGCGACCTGATCGATCGTGGCGGCCTGCGGCCGGGCCGCACCGAAAAGGAGGTGGCCCGCGAGCTGGAGGCGCTGATGCTCGACCACGGCGCCGACGCGATCTCCTTCGAGACGATCGTGGCCGCCGGGCCGAACTCGGCGATCCCGCACCACCGCCCGACCGACGCCGTGCTGGCCACCGGCGATTTCGTCAAGATCGACTTCGGCGCGCTGGTCGCCGGATATCACTCCGACATGACCCGCACCTTCGTGCTGGGCAAGGCCGCCGACTGGCAGCTGGAGATCTATCAGCTGGTCGCCGACGCGCAGCGGGCCGGCAGGGAGGCGTTGCATCCGGGCACCGAGTTGCGCGACGTGGATGGTGCCGCGCGCAAGCTGATCGCCGACGCGGGCTACGCGGAGAATTTCGGGCACGGTCTGGGACACGGCGTGGGCCTGGAGATCCACGAAGCGCCCGGAATCGGGGCGACGTCGGCGGGCACGCTGCTCGCCGGTTCTGTGGTGACGGTGGAGCCGGGCGTTTATCTGCCCGACCGAGGCGGTGTGCGCATCGAGGACACGCTGGTGGTGGCGGATGAGGGGCACACACCGGAATTGTTGACGCGGTTTCCCAAGGAACTGATCACCCTGATCTAGCGATGACTAAGACCCGGTCGCTTGCCTTGATCGCGGGTGCCTACGTCGTCGCGGTCGCGCTGGCCGCGGGTTGGCTGGTGTGGGGCCCTAGCACCGGGCGGCCCTGGCTCGATGCCTTCATCGCCGATGTTCTGGCCACGCTGGTGGTGTTCGCCTTCAGCCGCGCTTACGGGAATTCGAGCTTTTACGACGCCTATTGGAGCGTTATCCCGCCGCTGTTGTTGTTCTACTGGTGGTACACGGGCGGGCTCGGCTTCGGCTCGATGCGCTGCTGGCTGGTCGCGATCGTGGTGCTCTACTGGGCGATCCGCTTGACGGCCAACTGGATCTACGCCTTTCCCGGTCTGCACCACGAGGATTGGCGCTATCCGATACTGCGCGAGAGCGCCGGTCGCTGGGAGTTCCTGGCCGATCTATTCGGCCTCCATCTCATTCCCACCGTGCAAGTTTTCCTCGGAATGTTGCCGGTGTATGTCGCCGTGACCCGGCCCGCCAAAGGCCTGGTGTGGCTGGAATGGATCGCCTTCGTCGCGGGAATCGCGGCCGTGACTCTCGAATTGGTCGCCGACGTGCAGATGCATCGCTTCGTTGCCGCCCGCCGACCGGGCGCGGCGATGGACCGCGGACTGTGGAGCTGGTCGCGCCACCCGAACTACTTCGGAGAGATCAGCTTTTGGTTCGCCCTGGCGTTGTTCGGGGTTGCGGCGTCGCCACGCGACGCGTGGTGGCTCGGCGTCGGTGTGCTCGCCATGGTTGCGATGTTCCTCGGCGCGAGCATCCCGATGATGGAGAAACGCAGCCTCGAGCGCCGGCCCGAATACCAGGGCGTCATCGACCGGGTGCCGCGCCTGGTTCCGCGACCGCCCCGGAAGGCGTCCGAAACGCCATAGCAGAAGCTGCGGCAGCCGCCCGGCAGAGGCCGCCGGAAGTTACGGGGAGCCGGCGGCCGCCATGGCCTCCTGCGCCGGCGAAGCCGACGTCGCCGCCTGCCGGGCCGGAAGGGACCGGACCTGGCTGGCCCGCGGCACCGCGGGTGCCCGCCATGCCGTGAAGCCGCTCGACAAGTACGCCGACGCTGCGGCGACGGCCTCCGGGACGGCGACTAGATACGACGACATCGGTCCGGCTCCATGACGGGAATTCTCATCCATTCCGGAGAACGAGGGGTCAGTAGTGCACTACTGGACGTTCGCCGAGGCGGCATTGAGGTCGGTGCGGGACGCGTGCCGCCGGGCACGGGTAATCTCTACGGGGTGCCCGCTCTGGCAGGACGTGATCATGGGCGGCGATGAGCGTGACTTCACACGCCCGCGGCGGCGCCGCGCGGCCGACACCAAGTTTTCACACCATCTGTACTAGATCGGAGATTTAGAAGACCGTGGCAAGCACTGCTGACTTCAAAAACGGACTTGTCCTGGACATCGACGGGCAGCTGTGGACCATCACCGAGTTCCAGCACGTCAAACCCGGCAAGGGCCCGGCCTTCGTGCGCACCAAGCTCAAGAACGTGCTCTCGGGCAAGGTCGTCGACAAGACCTACAACGCCGGCGTCAAGGTGGAGACCGCGACCGTCGACCGCCGTGACACCACCTACCTGTACCGCGACGGCACGGACTTCGTGTTCATGGACAGCGAGGACTACGAACAGCACCACCTGCCCGAGACTCTGGTCGGCGACGCCGCGAACTATCTGTTGGAGAGCATGCCGGTGCAGGTGGCCTTCCACAACGGATCGCCGCTGTACCTCGAGCTCCCGGTGACGGTCGAGCTGGAGGTCACCCACACCGAACCGGGCCTGCAGGGCGACCGGTCCAGCGCGGGCACCAAGCCGGCCACCCTGGAGACCGGCGCGCAGATCCAGGTGCCGCTGTTCATCAACACCGGGGACAAGCTGAAGGTGGATTCGCGCGACGGCAGTTACCTCGGACGCGTGAACGCCTGACCATGCCAGGCGATAAGCCCGCCAAGCCCGTAAAGGGACGCCACCAGGCCCGCAAGCGGGCCGTCGACCTGCTGTTCGAAGCCGAAGCCCGCGGCCTGAGCCCGGTCGAGGTGGTCGACGTCCGTACCGCGTTGGCCGAGGCCAAGCCCGAGATCGCGGCACTCAACCCCTACACCGTCGCTGTCGCGCGCGGGGTGGGCGAGCACGCCGCGCATATCGACGACATGATCACCTCGCATCTGCAGGGCTGGACGCTGGACCGGCTGCCGGCGGTGGACCGCGCCGTCCTGCGGGTTGCGGTGTGGGAGCTGCTGTACTCCGACGACGTGCCCGAGCCGGTCGCCGTCGACGAGGCCGTGGAACTGGCCAAGGAGCTGTCCACCGACGAATCGCCGGGCTTCATCAACGGCGTGTTGGGCCAGGTCATGCTGGTGACGCCGCAGATCCGCGCGGCCGCCCGGGCGATCCGGAAAGGCGCCTCATGAACCGGCCCCAACTGAGCAGCCTCGAGCTGCGTGCCTCCCTCGCCGCGTTCCTGGCCGGCGCGGTGGTCATAGGCGGCGTGGTGTGTGCTGCCTACGGATGGACCATCGTCGCGTCGGCGACATCGATCTTCGCGCTGGGCGTCGGCGCGTGGCTCTATCACTGCATCGAACGCGTGGTGGTGGCGAATCGGATCAGCACGGTTCGAACGGCGGCCAAGCCGCTGCAGCCGCTGCTGCCGGTGATGGCGGCGCTCATGGGCCTGACACAGGGCGTGGTGCGCTCGCTGTCCGATGTCACCGAGCTGCCCGCGCGACGCTGGGAGCTTCCGGTTTTGCGGTGGGTGGAAAGCACGCGCGAAAAAGGTCGGATCGCCGACGATGACGACGAGGCGGATGACTGACCGCCTGCTCCGGTCGCTCTGAGCCCGGGTAGGAAAACCGCCGCGCGGGCTGCGCAAGCGGGACACAATGGTTGCTGTCCCATGATGGAAACCCGGTGCCACGTCCCAGCTGCCGCGATAGATCGCGCCTGCGGACGACCTGTACCCGGTAACTATTTGCGTTCCGCGCGCGATACTTACGAATGCACCAAGGACAGGTGACGACATGAATCGAAACGGTGCCCGCCCGCGGCGGCTTCGAGTCTCCGCGCTGGCGGCGGTGGCCAACCCGTCGTACACGCGCATCGACACATGGAACCTGCTCGACGACGCATGTCGGCACCTCGCCGAGGTTGACCTCGCCGGGCTGGACGAGGCTCACGACCTGGCTCGCGTCAAGCGACTGATGGACCGCATCGGCGCCTACGAGCGGTACTGGCTGTACCCCGGTGCAGCGAACCTGGCGAACTTCCGCGCTCACCTGGAGAGCCTGTCCACGGTGCGGCTCACCGAAGAGGTGTCGCTGGCCGTGCGGCTGCTCAGCGAATATGGCGATCGCACAGCGCTTTTCGACACTTCCGCGCCGCTGGCCGATCAGGAGCTGGTGGCTCAGGCCAAACAGCAGCAGTTCTACACGGTTTTGCTCGCCGACGATGCCCCGTCCACGGCCCCGGACTGCCTGGCCGAAAGCCTGCGGGCGCTGCGCAACCCGTCCGACGACATCCAGTTCGAGGTCTTGGTCGCGCCTAGCGTCGAGGACGCCGTCACCGCGGTCGCGCTCAACGGTGAGATCCAGGCCGCGATCATCCGCCACGACCTGCCACTGCGCTCCCGCGACCGGGTGCCGCTGATGAACACGCTGCTAGGAGCCAGCGACGACGCGGTAAGCAGCGAATGCGCCCAGGACTGGGTCGAATGCGGCGAGTGGATCAGGGAACTGCGGCCACACATCGACCTTTATCTGCTCACCGACGAGTCGATCGCGGCGGGCAACGACGACGAGCCCGACGTGTACGACCGGACGTTCTACCGGCTCAACGATGTCACCGACCTGCACAGCACGGTGATCGCAGGCTTGCGGAACCGTTTCTCCACACCGTTCTTCGACGCGCTGCGCGCCTATGCCGCCGCGCCGGTGGGCCAGTTCCATGCGCTGCCCATCGCCCGCGGCGCCAGCATTTTCAACTCGAAATCGCTGCAGGACATGGGGGAGTTCTACGGCCGCAACATTTTTATGGCCGAGACCTCGACGACCTCGGGTGGGCTGGATTCGCTGCTGGACCCGCATGGCAACATCAAAAAAGCGATGGACAAAGCGGCGAAGACGTGGAATTCCGACCACACCTACTTCGTCACCAACGGAACATCGACGGCGAACAAAATCGTCGTGCAGTCCCTGACCCGGCCCGGCGACATCGTGCTGATCGACCGCAACTGCCACAAGTCGCACCACTACGGTCTGGTGCTGGCCGGTGCGTATCCGCTGTATCTCGAGTCATATCCGTTGCCGCAGTTCGCAATCTACGGCACGGTGCCCCTGAGCACCATCAAGAAGGCGCTGCTGGACCTGGAGGCGGCCGGACAGCTGCACCGGGTACGCATGCTGCTGCTCACCAACTGCATCTTCGACGGCGTCGTCTACAACCCGCGTCGTGTGATGGAAGAGGTGCTGGCGATCAAGCCCGACATCTGCTTCCTGTGGGACGAGGCCTGGTACGCGTTCGCCACCGCGGTGCCGTGGGCCCGGCAACGGACCGCCATGATCTCGGCGGATCGCCTCGAGCAGAGCCTGGCGTCGCCGGAATACGCTGAGGAATACCGGGATTGGGTCGCGTCGATGGAGGGGATTCCTCGCTCGGAGTGGGTTAATCACCGGCTGCTGCCCGATCCCAGCAAGGCGCGGGTCCGGGTGTACGCGACGCATTCGACGCACAAATCGCTGTCGGCGTTTCGGCAGGCGTCGATGATCCACGTGCGCGACCAGGACTTCAACTCCCGCGCCCGCGACGCGTTCGGTGAGGCGTTCCTGACGCACACCTCGACGTCGCCGAACCAGCAGCTGCTGGCCTCGCTGGACCTGGCTCGCCGGCAGGTCGACATGGAAGGTTTCCAGCTGGTCCGGCAGGTCTACGACATGGCGCTGGTGTTCCGGCATCGCGTCCGCAAAGACCGGTTGATCAGCAAGTGGTTTCGCATCCTCGACGAGTCCGACCTGGTACCCGAGGAGTTCCGGGCCTCGGCGGTCAGCTCCTACCGCGAGGTGCGGCAGGGCGCACTGGCGGAGTGGAACGAGGCGTGGCGCTCCGATCAGTTCGTGCTGGACCCGACGCGGGTCACCCTTTTTCTCGGTAACACGGGAATGAACGGATACGACTTCCGCGAGAAGATCCTGATGGACCGCTTCGGCATCCAGATCAACAAGACTTCGATCAACAGCGTGTTGTTGATCTTCACCATCGGCGTCACGTGGTCGAGCGTGCACCATCTGCTCGACGTGCTGCGCCGGGTGGCCACCGATTTCGACCGGGAGAAGCAAGCGGCCAGTGCGGCCGACTGGAAACTGCACGAGCGGCGAGTGGAGGAGATCACCGAGGATCTGCCACACCTTCCCGACTTCAGCGAGTTCGACATCGCGTTCCGTCCCGTGGACGAGTGCTCGTTTGGCGACATGCGGGCGGCGTTCTATGCCGGATACGAAGAAGCCGACCGCGAATACGTGCTGATCGGCACGGTCGGCCGGCGGCTCGCCGAGGGGAAGAGGCTGGTGTCCACCACGTTCGTGGTGCCGTACCCGCCGGGCTTCCCGGTGCTGGTTCCGGGGCAGGTGGTGTCCAAGGAGATCGTCTATTTCCTGGCCCAGCTCGACGTCAAGGAGATCCACGGCTACAACCACGAGCTTGGGTTGTCGGTGTTCACCGAGGAGGCCCTGGCCCGGATGGAGGCGCAACGGAATGCGGCCACGGCCGCGGTCGGCGCCGCCGTCCCGGTCTTCGAAATCTCCTCGGATGTGTCGACACGAAACGGTGACAGCGCCGTGCGGGCAGTCACCGAAGACGTCTGAACCCGGCGACGGCGCCGCACTTTACGGGCAGACCGCTGAGAAATCGTTGAGAAATGTTGCGGTGCCTCGTTATACGGCGGACTCGTTGAGAAATCGCTGAGATCGATAGTGACCGGCGCTTTTGCGTACTGAGCTCGTCGGCGTCGGGTCACGTAACGAATTCGTTAAGTGCTTATATACCAACAAATTTAGGCTATGGACCGAGCGATCGCGCGGCGGCCTAAGAACTCGCTGTGAATTTCGGGCGCAGCCCCAAGTACGCCGGTGTCATGAGATATCAACGCCACCAAGGTATTTTGTATTCACGACGAAGTGTGATCGCTGTCCAAAGTCAAGCACCATCGTGGAATTTCCTGATCATTCAATGCGCCGACCTGCCTCGAAGCGGCGAGTACCTGAAATGCGCTGGCACTATTGCGTTTATGACGAATCCCGCGGACGGCACGCTTCAACCCCGCGTGGGCCGGTGGTCAATCTTGTTCGTCTCGCTGGGCGTAACGGCGAGCTCGTTTCTTTTCATCAATGGCGCTGCGTTCCTGATCTCGTCGCCAGGGGTGCGCCGCGGCATATCGCTGACGGACGCCGGTCTGCTGGCATCGATGCCCAGTTGGGGAATGGTGCTCACGCTGGTGCTGTGGGGCTATGTGCTAGACCGCGTTGGCGAGCGGATCGTGCTGACGATGGGTTCTGCGCTCACCGCTGTCGCGACCTGCGCCGCGGCGTCGGCTTCGTCGTTGGTATGGACAGGGGTCTATCTGTTCCTGGGTGGCATGGCCGCGGCGAGTTGCAACGCCGCCGGGGGGCGGCTGGTGTCCGCGTGGTTCCCAACGCGGCAACGCGGCCTGGCGATGGGCATCCGGCAGACCGCCCAACCGTTGGGAATCGCGCTGGGTGCGTTGGTCATACCGAAGTTTTCCCAGCGAGGCATTCATCCAGGACTGATGTTCGTCGCGCTGATCTGCACGATGGCGGCGGCGGCCAGCGCGATCTGGATCGCCGATCCGCCGCGGAAAGCCCGCAGCGCGGCAACCGAGCAGGAACTGGCCAGTCCGTATCGGGGATCGGCTGTGCTATGGCGAATCCACGCGGTGGCCGGTCTTTTGATGATGCCGCAGACCGTCACGGTGACCTTCGTCATCGTCTGGCTGATGGATCGCCACGGCTGGTCGGCTGCCGCGGCCGGAGGTTTCGTCACCCTGGCTCAGGTACTGGGCGCCGCGGGACGAGTCGCGGTGGGGCGCTGGTCCGATCGCGCCGGCTCGCGCATGCGTCCGGTCCGTGCGATTGCCATCGCCGCCGCTGTGGCCCTGTTCTTGCTGGCGTTCACCGACCGCATCGGTTCGAGATGGGATGTTGTGCTGATGCTGTCGACTTCGTTGATCGCAGTGCTCGACAACGGGTTGGAGGCCACCGCAATCACCGAGTTCGCCGGCCCGTTCTGGAGTGGACGCGCGCTGGGTTTGCAGAACACGACTCAGCGACTGGTGGCTGCCGCCGGACCGCCGTTGTTCGGCTCACTGATGGCGGCCGCCGAATATCCAGCGGCCTGGGTGCTGTGCGGGTTGTTTCCGTTGGCGGCGGTACCGCTGGTGCCGTGCCGGTTGCTTGCGTCCGGGTTGGAACCTGCAGCCACGGATTCGGCTCACCGGGATCGGAAAGACGGGCTCGCCGCCGCGATGGCGCAATAGCACCACCGCCGGGCGTTTGCGCTGGTCGCCAGAGAAGCGCTGGTGGCGCAATGCTCCGGCGGGGGCTGGTGGGGCCTTGTTCGCACCCCGGATGGGCGCGCCGAGAAGCGTTAGCGTGACGACGTGGGTGTAGCTGTACCGATCCGGGGGCCCAGAGCCGATCGTGCGCGCCGCGTCTCCGACGTGTTACGCCAGCAGATCCATGCCGGCGCCTACTCCGATGGGCTGCCATCGGAAAACGAGTTGGCGGCCGAATTCTTCGTGTCGCGCAACACCATTCGCGAGGCGCTCACCGCCCTGAAAAACGAGGGGCTGATCGAGCGCGGTCCCAAGGTCGGCACCCACGTCGCTCAGCGCAAGTACGACCACGGGCTCGACGCGCTGCTGGGACTGAAGGAAACCTTCAAAAACCTCGGCGGCATCCGCAACGAGGTGCGCGCCGCCATGCCGGTGGCCGCGCCGCCGTCGGTGGCCAGCCGGCTGCGGTTGGAACCCGGCGAGTCGGCGGTCTTCATCGAGCGATTGCGTTACCTCGGCAATCTGCCACTAAGCCTCGACGTGACCTACCTCGCCCCCGATATCGGATCCGAGATCCTGCACCACCCGCTGGAAAGCCTCCTAGAAAAGCAAGACCTGTTCGCGTTGATCGAGCAGGTGAGCGGGCAGCAACTGGGCTCGGCATCGTTGGCGCTGGAAGCCATCGCCGCCGACGCGCACTCCGCCGCGACCCTGCAGGTTCCCGACGGCGCGGCGCTGCTCATGCTGGAACGGCTCACCAGCCTCGACGACGGCAGACCTGTTGACCTGGAATACATCCGTATGCGTGGAGACCGAATCACCATGCGCGGCAACCTTATTAGGAGCAACGCGTGACGCTGGTCAACAATAACCGGGCCGATGTTCCGGTCACCATCGACGAGTCGCTGTGTATCGACGGCTGTACCCTCTGCGTCGAGATTTGTCCGCTGGACTCGCTGGCCATCAACCCCGACACCGGCAAAGCGTTCATGCATGTGGACGAGTGCTGGTATTGCGGCCCGTGCGCCGCACGCTGCCCGACCGGCGCCGTCACCGTCAACATGCCGTATCTCCTACGGTGATGCGGATTCCCGATCTCACACCGGTCCGGCTCGATTGCGACGTGCTGGTCATCGGCGGCGGCACCGCGGGCACCATGGCCGCACTGTCGGCCGCCGAGCGCGGCGCCCAGGTCCTGCTCCTGGAGAAGGGTCACGTGCGGCACTCCGGCGCGCTGGCCATGGGTATGGACGGGGTGAACAACGCCGTCATCCCGGGCAAGGCCGAGCCCGAGGACTACGTCGCCGAGATCACCCGCGCCAACGACGGAATCGTCAACCAGCGCACCGTGTATCAGACCGCCACCAGGGGGTTTGCCATGGTGCAGCGGCTGGAGCGCTACGGCGTGAAATTCGAGAAGGACGAGCACGGCGAGTACGCGGTGCGCAGGGTGCACCGGTCGGGTTCCTACGTACTGCCGATGCCGGAGGGCAAGGACGTCAAAAAGGCGCTCTACCGGGTGTTGCGGCAACGCTCCATGCGGGAGAAGATCCGCATCGAAAACCGGCTGATGCCGGTGCGGGTGCTGACTTCGGAAGGGCGGGCCGTCGGGGCCGCGGCGCTGAACTCGCGCACCGGCGAATTCGTCGCCGTCGGCGCCAAGGCGGTGGTCCTGGCGACCGGGGCGTGCGGGCGACTCGGGCTGCCCGCGTCGGGCTACCTGTACGGCACCTACGAGAACCCCACCAACGCCGGCGACGGCTACTCGATGGCCTATCACGCGGGCGCGGAGTTGTCCGGTATCGAGTGCTTCCAGGTCAATCCGCTGATCAAGGACTATAACGGTCCCGCCTGCGCGTATGTGGCCAACCCGTTCGGCGGCTACCAGGTCAACTCCGACGGCGAACGGTTCGTCGACTCCGATTACTGGTCGGGGCAGATGATGGCCGAGGTCAAAAGCGAGATCGACTCCGCCCGCGGACCCATCTACCTCAAGGTATCGCACCTGCCCGACGAGACGTTGACCGCGCTGGAAAACATCCTGCACACCACCGAACGGCCCACCCGCGGCACCTTCCACGCTAACCGGGGTCACGACTACCGCACCCACGACGTCGAGATGCATATCTCCGAAATCGGTTTGTGCAGTGGTCATTCCGCCTCCGGGGTGTGGGTCGACGAGCATGCCCGCACCACGGTGCCCGGTCTCTACGCCGCCGGCGACCTGGCCTGTGTTCCGCACAACTACATGATCGGGGCCTTCGTGTTCGGCGATCTCGCCGGTACGCACGCCGCGTCCACCTGCGCGGAAGTCGAGGCGCCACAACAACTCCCGGAAGACCAACTGCGCCACGCGCACGAGCTGATCTACCGGCCACTGCGCCACCCCGACGGGCCGCCGCAGCCCCAGGTCGAATACAAGCTGCGGCGCTTCGTCAACGACTATGTTGCACCGCCGAAGACGGCCGCCAAATTGTCGATCGCGTTGCGCACCTTCGACCGAATGCGCCGCGAGATCGCCGACATGGGCGCTCGCACCCCGCACGAGTTGATGCGGGCGGTGGAGGTGTCGTTCATCCGGGACTGCGCCGAGATGGCCGCCCGGTCCTCGCTGACCCGTACCGAATCGCGCTGGGGCCTCTACCACGATCGGGCCGACCTGCCGGGCCGCGACGACAGCGAGTGGGGCTATCACCTCAACCTGCGAAAAGACGCCGACGGGCAAATGGTGTTTCTCAAGCGTCCGGTGGCCCCGTATTTCATCTCGGTTCCGGAGCTGGACGGCCTGCCGCCGACGGACCAGACCGTACAGCAGGTGCAGCAGCCACCGCTGGTCGGCGGGCAAGCACCGGCCACCACCCGGTCCCGAATCGCCCAGACCGCAACGGCATTCGATCCGCCGTCCCCGCGTATCGCCGAGGTCCTTGCTCTCGACGAGCCGACGATCGATGATCTGCGTCCATACCTGGCCGATGCCGACGCCGGGGTGCGACGAACCGCGGTGGCCACACTCACCGAGCACACCCCGGACGGCTACGCGCCGGAGCTGTTCGCCGCGCTGGACGACACCGACGCGTCGGTGCGCCGGACCAGCGCCGACGGGATCCGGGAGCTGGTCGAAGTGCTGCCCGGCGCCGAGGCCGCCCGGGCCCACCTGACGTCCGGCGACAGCGTGGTTCGGGCGGCCGCGGTCTATCTGCTCGCCGCGCGACGGGCCGGCGACGCCGGCCAATACCGCGGCGCGCTCACCGATCCCGATCATCGGGTGCGCATCGAGGCGGTGCGTGCGCTGGTGTCGGTGGACGACGTCGACGGAGTTGTCACCGCCACCGGCGATGAGAATCGGGAGGTCCGCATCGCGGCGGCGGCCGGTCTGGCCACCCTGCACGACGGTGCCGCCGCGGTGAGCGCGCTGGTCGCCGATCCCGATCCGCTGGTACGCGCGGCAGCGTTGGCCGCGTTGGGTGAATTAGGTTGCAGCGCAGACGAATTTGCTGTCGTAGAAAAGGCGCTGCAGGCGCCGGCCTGGCAGGTGCGACAGGGTGCTGTGCGTGCGCTGGCGGGAGCGGTCGCCGAAGTTGCCGTGCCGGCGATTTCAGCGCTGGCGCACGCGGTCGCCGACACGCACCTCGATGTGCGCAAGGCGGCGGTACTCAGTCTGACCCGGTGGGCCGGCGAGGCCACCGCCCGCGACGCGCTGGGGACTGCGCTCAAGGACAGCGACGCCGATGTGCGGGCCTACGCCCGCCGCGCGCTGGACAGCGAATCGAGTGTGCACTGACGGTTTCGAGTGTGCGCTCGTCAGCGCAACGCCTTGGCGTAGAGCAGGCTGTCGCGCGGTTCGGGCCCGATGGTCGGGTACACGGCGTGGCGCGCCAACCGGCCCTCCAACACGAAGCCCGCTCGCTCGAGCAGGCGCGTCGAGCGCTCGTTGTCGACATTGCAGGTAGCCCAGACGCGGTATACGTCGCGGTCGGCTTCGAGCGCGGTGATCAGCATGTCGAGCGCCTCGGACATCAATCCCTTGCCCCACCAACGCCGCCCCATGCAGTAACCGATTTCGACGGAGTGGCGCATTCGGCGTCGACAGCTGGCCAACCCGATGACCTCGTCGCTGTGCTTCAGCGCGATGGCCCAGGTCTGCTCCTCGCCACCGATATTCAGTTTGTCGGCGATCACCCGCCGCGTGGTGGCGACGTCGGGGTGCGGGGTCCACAGCAGATATTTGGTCACCAGGGGATCGCGGGCCACCCGCTGGAAGATCGCCCCGGCGTCGTCGAGTGTGGGCGGGCGCAGCGTCAGCCGGGGCCCGTCGATGCGACTGGGTGGGTAGTCGACCATACGGCTAAAGACCCAGCGCGCTATAGGTACGGCGGACGAATTTCGGTTGTGCGGTGCGCAGTTTGGCCAACGAGGTGTTCCCGGCTACCGCGGTGGCCGCGTCAACGCTGAGGTCGGGGCAATTTTGGATCAGGTACAGCAGAATCAGGTCGGCGGACGGGTCGGCCTGCCACCACGTCCCGTAGGCGCCGGGCCAGGTGAAGGTTCCGGGCCCGCCGGGCCCGAACAGCGGGGCAGACTTCGCCGGATCGGTCACCACCGACAGGTTCAACCCGAATCCGCGCCCAACCCAGTACGGCGCCCCCAGGAAGCTATGCCGCTTTTGTTCGTCGGTGAGCCGGTCGGTGCGCATGAGGCGCACGGACTCCGGCGACAACACCCGCACACCGTCGATTGTCCCGTCCCCGAGCAGCATTCGCACGAACCGCAGGTAGTCGTCGGCGGTCGACCACAGCCCGCCGCCGGCGTTGCTGAACGAGGGCGGCTTGATGTGTGGCGGACCCATCACGCCGTGCCGCAGCCGACCCTCGTCGTCGACCTGGTACATGGTCGCGGCGCGGCCGCGTGCTTCGGGAGAGACGAAGAACCCGGTGTCGGGCATGCCCGCCGGACCCAGGATGCGTTCGTCGAGGACTTGGTGGAAAGGCTTGTCCTCGATGCGGGAAATGATGACGCCCAGCAGATCGATCGAGTGGCTGTAGGTGACCCTATCGCCGGGCTGATGCACCAGCGGCAGCGCCGCCAGATCGTTCAGCCAGGCATCGGGGCCCTGATTGAACGGCAGTCGCATGTACGCCCGCGAGATCGGCCCCGATACCGAGAATGAGTAGGCCAGCCCGCTGGTGTGGGTCAGCAGATCCTCGATCAGGATGGCCCGGTTGGCCGGATGCGTCCGGTCCAACGGGCCGTGCGGGTCGTCGAGCACCTGCACGTTGGCCAGCTCCGGCACCCAGCGGGCGATCGGGTCGCGCAGGGTCAGCTTGCCCTCGTCGACCAGGCTCATTGCCGTGGCCACCGTCACCGGCTTGGTCATCGACGCGATGCGGAACAACGTGTCCCTGCTCATGGATTGGCCCGCGTCGACGTCCCGGTAACCGATCTCGTTGACCTGCAGCACTTCTCCGCGTTGCCAGACCACCGTCACCGCGCCGGCGAGCAAGCCGGCATCGCACACCTCCCGGATGGAGGCTTGATTCCCGGCGAGATTCGGGTGATTCACGCGGTCCAGGTTAGCGTTACGGCCCGGAGCGTCGCTGACCCTGGCTAGGTCACGGCGGCGTTGGCCGTGGATCGGCGCTCGCCGAACCGGCACCGAATCCCGCCGTGGCCGCCCCGAGGGCGGCGGCGAGCAAACAGCCGGCGATCAACTGCCTGAGGTTCATCCGCTGTGGTCCTCCTGCGGTGTCAGTTGTCGCCGTCGCTTACCCGGCGTCAGTGGGGCCGAAACTCGCGGCTTAAATCTCATGACGGTTTCGGTTGAGCAAAGTTACTGCAGCGTACCGGCGATGGAAGGGCAGATATTGCCTCTTCGGCTATAGTGTTGGCTCCTATGACCGGACGGAAAAGTTACGAGAAGCTCTGGCGCACAGCGCTTCACGTGACCTTGTCGGTGTTTGTCGTTGCGATCGGCATCGGCGGCGCGCCCGTCGCTCGTGCGGCTGCGGCCATGGCGACGTTGTCGGTGTCACATGCGTGGCAGACCGGCTTCATCGCCAGCTTCACCGTCACCAACCCGAACATGGCGCAGCTCAACGATTGGCGGATTGACTTCGACATGCCGGCGGGCCAATCCGTCTCGCACGCGTGGAATAGCACGATTACCCAATCTGGAACGCACTATGTGATTACCCCCGCGAATTGGAATCGCAGCCTTGCGCCCGGCGGTTCAGCTACGGGTGGTTTCCGAGGTGTGCTGATCGGTACTTTCACACCGCCGTCGAATTGTCTGATCAACGGGCAGGTTTGCACCGTTAGCGGCTGAAACTCAGTCGCGACGGTGCGCCCGGACGTACCAGAACGCCATTTCGACCTCGTTGCCGTCCTGTTCGCGGCGGACGGTGGTGGGCTCTAGGGAGTCGATGTCCCAGCTCGCGCTGCCGAGGACGTCGCGCAGCGTCTGCTCGGGTGGCGCCCGGCCGGGTGGCCCGGTGCAGCGCGGCGGCGTCGTCGTCGAGGAACATGCCTATGTCGATCACGGTGCTTTTACCTGGACTTGGTCGGGAACACCGACCTTGGTGGCCTCGCTCGGCCGGGTCCAAACCCGGCAGTCCTATTGCCGCTTCTCATGCTGAACAAATGAACGGAGATGACGGCGAGTCTGATGATCTGATGCCCCGGCCTCGCCGTCGGTGTGTCTGCCTCGCGTGTAGTCGCCTTGCCACTCCACTTGCTCTCCCGCGGCCACCCTCGCTACCTGTTCGATTTGCTTCGCCGCGTCACGTGAGCGAAGAAAGAATTCATGCTTGCGCTGCAAATCTTCATCAGACTCGATGCGCCTGAGTTCAGGGGCGAACTCTTCAAGCTCGGCTCGGCGCTGCGGGACGATCATGCAGATCGGCTCGTCGACCTCGAATCGCACCGGCATCAGTTTGCGGGTGAGTTTCCAGCTCATGCTGAAACTCGCGCTTGCCCAGTCGGTTTCGACTATGCCCTCCAACGGAGAAACGGCGTCCTTCGGATAGTTTGCCGGTCCGCGGACCAACAAGTTGTAGCCCTCCGGAGTGCGAAACAGCATCGGCAGATGCCAGGTCAGGATGCCGTCACCGAAATGGCTGACGGGCAGGAACTGACCGGCGTCGCTCTGATCGGGTTTGATCATTACGTCCACGTCGTTTTCCTGACCGAGCCACGTGGCGGTGAACGGGCACCGATTGCGTAGCTCCCAGCCGCTTTGGTTAGCGGTGAGCATCGGCAAACACCGGTTAGGCCAACCTTTACGCGTCTCTGACAGCTTTGACATCCACGTCCGACTAATCGGTGCCGGGATAATCTGCGGGGCGGTATCACGGGTGATGAACCCGATCAGTGGACGGGCCGGCCTGTTGGCCTTATCACTCATGCGATCCTCGATTTGCTCGGGACACCGGTTGCAACAGACGTTGGCCTTCCCGGGAAGGCTAGCGCACGTCATGCTTCGGCGGCTGGGCCCGTTGGTAATCCGAACAGTATTTGCTTAGAACTCGTCGGGGGGCGGTGGTAACCCTCTTTGTAGGCCGCTGCGATGCCACCGAGGGGCAGCGAAAGGCTGATCACCGCGTTCTGGCCAGCTCCGGGATGGCGTTGACCCGCCGGATGGCCGTGGCGATTCGTCGGCGAACTCCCGTCGCCCTTTAAAATCATCGCCCTTTAAAATCTCTGTCTCAAAGCCGTCTACCAGCTGCCCAACCCCTAGGACATCGTTCCGTTTAGGTTTAGTGGGTGGACATGCCGCCGTCGATCACGGTGTCGAAGGCGTCGCTGTATATCTCCAATTTGGTCGAGTCGGCCGTCGCGAATTTGACCGGTCACCAGGCATCCGTTCTTGGCCAGGTAGATGGCGTTGTCGCCGAGCCCGCAGCCGATGTCGAGGACATCCCGCGCACCCACCCGCCGGCCTGCCACGCGATGAGATTCTCCTTGGGCGCCTTGAGATCCCACGGCGGAGTCGTCATCGGCGGGATGCCTTCGCCCGGGCTCTCGCCACGGTAGAGGGCATCGAAGTCCATCAGCGACCGTCCAGAGGATTGTGGAGAAGAACTTGAGCCTGTCATTTTCCCCAGGATAGTCAGCAGTGCTACGCTGCCCGGCAGTCGACATCCTTTAACGATCCGTCCGGAGAGGCGGAGAAGGAGGTCAGGGTTTTCGCATGGGCGCTGCTGCACCGGGCGGGGAATCCCGAGAATTGATGTCCGCGGCCGACGTCGGTCGCACCATTTCACGCATCGCCCATCAAATCATCGAAAAGACCGCGCTGGATGGTCCCGACGCGCCGCGGGTGGTGCTGTTGGGCATCCCGACCCGCGGCGTGATCCTGGCCCAGCGGCTGGCCACCAACATCGGCGAATACAGCGGTGTTGACGTCGGTCACGGCGCCCTGGACATCACGCTGTATCGCGACGACCTGATGACCAAACCGCCACGACCGCTGGAGGCCACCTCCATCCCCGCCGGCGGCATCGACGACGCGCTGGTGATCCTGGTCGACGACGTGCTGTACTCCGGGCGCTCGGTGCGCTCGGCGCTGGACGCGCTGCGTGACGTGGGCCGGCCCAGTTCGGTGCAGTTGGCCGTGCTGGTTGACCGCGGCCACCGCGAGCTGCCGGTGCGCGCCGACTACGTGGGCAAGAACGTGCCGACGTCGCGCACCGAGAACGTGCGGGTTCAGCTCAGTGAGCACGACGGGCACGACGGCGTGGTGATCTCGCGATGAGCACCAGACACCTGCTTGCCGCCGGGGACCTGAGCCGCGACGACGCCACCGCCATCCTCGACGACGCCGACCGCTTCGCGCAGGCGCTGGTGGGTCGCGAGATCAAGAAGCTTCCCACGCTGCGCGGGCGCACCGTGATCACCATGTTCTACGAGAACTCGACGCGCACCCGGGTGTCGTTCGAGGTGGCCGGCAAGTGGATGAGCGCCGACGTGGTCAACGTCAGCGCTACCGGATCGTCGGTGGGTAAGGGGGAGTCGCTGCGCGACACCGCGCTGACCCTGCGCGCCGCCGGCGCCGACGCGCTGATCATCCGGCATCCCGCCTCGGGCGCCGCGCACCTGCTCGCCGAGTGGACGGGTGCCAACGGTGACGGCCCCTCGGTGATCAACGCCGGCGACGGCACGCACGAGCACCCGACGCAGGCGCTGTTGGACGCGCTGACCATCCGTCAGCGGCTCGGCGGCATCGAGGGCCGGCGCGTCGTGATCGTCGGTGACGTCCTGCACAGCCGGGTCGCCCGTTCCAACGTCATGCTGCTGCACACGCTGGGCGCGGAGGTGGTGCTGGTGGCGCCACCGACGTTGCTGCCGGTGGGGGTCGACGGTTGGCCGGTCACCGTCTCGCATGACTTCGACGCCGAGCTGCCCGCGGCCGACGCCGTGTTGATGCTGCGGGTGCAGGCCGAGCGGATGAACGGCGGCTTCTTCCCTTCGGTGCGCGAATATTCGGTGCGCTACGGGCTGTCCGATCGGCGCCAGGCGATGTTGCCGGACCATGCCGTGGTGCTGCACCCGGGACCGATGGTGCGGGGAATGGAGATCGCGTCGTCGGTGGCGGACTCCTCGCAATCGGCTGTGCTGCAACAGGTTTCCAACGGCGTGCACATAAGGATGGCCGTGCTCTTCCATGTGTTGGTGGGGACGGAGGCAGAGGTCGCGTGACGGTACTGATCCGTGGGGTCCGGCTTTACGGCGAGGGCGAGCGGCTCGACGTCCTGGTGGACGACGGTCAGATCGCCGAGATCGGCGCCGGACTCGACATACCCGATACTGCGGACGTCATCGACGCCACCGATCAGGTGCTGCTGCCCGGGTTCGTCGACCTGCACACCCACCTGCGCGAGCCGGGCCGCGAATACGCCGAGGACATCGAAACGGGTTCGGCAGCAGCGGCTCTCGGCGGCTACACCGCAGTGTTCGCGATGGCCAACACCAACCCGGTGGCCGACAGCCCGGTGGTCACCGACCACGTCTGGCACCGCGGCCAGCAGGTCGGCCTGGTCGACGTGCACCCCGTCGGCGCGGTCACCGTCGGGCTGGCCGGTGAGGTGCTCACCGAGATGGGCATGATGGCCGCCGGCGTCGCGCAGGTGCGGATGTTCTCCGACGACGGGATCTGCGTGCATGACCCGCTGATCATGCGTCGCGCCCTGGAGTACGCCACCGGGCTCGGCGTGCTCATCGCCCAGCATGCCGAGGAGCCCAGGCTGACCGTGGGCGCCGTCGCGCACGAGGGGCCCGCCGCCGCCCGGCTCGGCCTGGCCGGATGGCCCCGGGCCGCCGAGGAATCCATCGTCGCGCGCGACGCGCTGCTGGCCCGCGACGCCGGCGCCCGCGTGCACATCTGCCACGCCTCCACCGCGGGCACCGTCGAGATCGTGAAATGGGCCAAGGAGCAAGGCATTTCGATCAGCGCCGAGGTCACCCCGCACCACCTGCTGCTCGACGACAGCAGGCTCGCCAGCTACGACGGGATCAATCGGGTCAACCCGCCGCTGCGCGAAGCCGCCGATGCCGTCGCGCTCCGCCAGGCGCTGGCCGACGGGATCATCGACTGTGTGGCCACCGACCACGCCCCACACGCCGAGCACGAGAAATGTGTCGAGTTCGCCTCGGCGCGCCCCGGCATGCTAGGGCTGCAGACGGCGCTGTCGGTGGTGGTCCAGACCATGGTGGAGCCCGGGCTGTTGACCTGGCGCGACGTCGCGCGGGTGATGAGTGAGAATCCGGCGCGCATCGCGCGCCTGCCCGACCACGGCCGGCCGCTGGAGGTGGGGGAGCCGGCGAACCTGACCGTGGTCGATCCCGACGCCACGTGGACGGTCACCGGGCCCGCGCTGGCCAGCCGGTCGGCCAACACGCCATACGAGTCAATGACCTTGCCCGCCACCGTGACCGCCACGCTGTTGCGCGGCAAGGTCACCGCGAGGGACGGGAAGAGCCCGGCATGAACTCGGGCACGCTGGTCGGGTCGCTGATTTTCGCCGCTGTGCTGGTGGTGGTGATCGCGGTGGTGATTCAGCTGATGATGCGCGGCTGGCGCCGCCGCGCAGATCAGCAAGTGGACCTGATCGGCGAGCTGCCCGACCTGCCCCACGAACTGGGCACGGCGACCACCCGCACCCGCGGCCTGTATTGCGGCTGCACCATGGCACCGGAGTGGAATGAGCGGATCACATCCAGCGATCTCGGCTATCGCAGCAAGGCAGTGCTGACCCGCTATCCCGAGGGCATCCTGGTGGAACGCATCCGCGCCACACCGATCTGGATTCCGCGGGACTCGATCCGCGCCATCCGGATGGAACGCGGCATCGCCGGCAAGGTGGTGGCCCGCGTCGGCGTCCTGGCGATCCGGTGGCGGCTGCCGTCGGGAGTCGAGATCGATACCGGGTTTCGGGCCGAGCACCGCGACGAATACGACGGCTGGCTCCAGGAGGCTGCATGACTAAAGCCCTGTTGGTCCTCGAGGACGGTCGCGTGTTCACCGGCACGCCGTTCGGCGCGATCGGCCAAACGCTCGGCGAGGCCGTGTTTTCCACCGGCATGTCCGGATATCAGGAGACGCTGACCGATCCCAGCTACCATCGCCAGATCGTGGTGGCCACCGCGCCGCAGATCGGCAACACCGGCTGGAACCGCGAAGACTCCGAGAGCCGCGGCGACAAGATCTGGGTCGCCGGATACGCCGTGCGCGACCCGTCGCCGCGCGCCTCGAACTGGCGCGCCACTGGCACGCTGGACGACGAGCTGGTCCGCCAGAACATCGTGGGGATCGCCGGCATCGACACCCGCGCCGTGGTGCGACACCTGCGCAGCCGCGGCTCGATGAAGGCCGGCGTCTTCTCCGGCGCCGCGCTGGCCGATGAGGCCGAGCTGGTGGACCGGGTACGGGGACAGCAGTCCATGCTGGGCGCTGACCTCGCCGGCGAAGTCAGCACCGACAGTACCTATACCGTCGAACCCGAAGGACCGCAACGATTTACGGTGGCCGCCCTCGACCTGGGCATCAAGACCAACACGCCCCGCAACTTCGCCCGGCGCGGGGTCCGCAGCCACGTGCTGCCGGCGTCGGCGACCTTCGAGCAGATCGCCGACATCAAACCGGACGGCGTGTTCTTGTCCAACGGCCCGGGCGACCCGGCCACCGCGGATCAGGTCGTCGCCCTTACCCGGGAGGTGCTGGGCGCCGGAATCCCGTTGTTCGGCATCTGCTTCGGCAACCAGATCCTGGGCCGGGCGCTCGGCCTGTCGACGTACAAGATGGTGTTCGGGCACCGCGGCATCAACATCCCCGTCATCGACCACGCCACCGGGCGCGTCGCGGTGACCGCCCAGAACCACGGCTTCGCGCTGGAAGGCGAGGCGGGCCAGTCCTTCGACACACCGTTCGGGCCCGCGATCGTCAGCCACACCTGCGCCAACGACGGAGTGGTCGAGGGCGTCAAACTCAAAGACGGGCGGGCGTTCTCGGTGCAGTACCACCCCGAGGCCGCGGCGGGCCCCCACGATGCCGAGTACCTCTTCGATAGCTTCACCGAGCTCATGGCAGGCCATCAATGACCGCGAGCGTGCGTGTTTGTACGCCGACGCGCCGTAATTCCTGTACAACTGCGCACCTTCGCGCGAAGGAGGGAGGGCGGTAGTGCCGCGGCGCAAAGACCTCAACCACGTGCTGGTGATCGGCTCGGGCCCGATCGTCATCGGGCAGGCCTGCGAGTTCGACTACTCCGGCACCCAGGCGTGCCGGGTATTCAGAGCCGAGGGGCTGCAGGTCAGCCTGGTCAACTCCAACCCGGCCACCATCATGACCGACCCGGAGTACGCCGACCACACCTACGTCGAGCCGATCACCGCCGCCTTCGTCGAGAAGGTCATCGCCCAGCAGGCCGAGCGCGGCAACAAGATCGACGCGTTGCTGGCCACCCTGGGCGGGCAGACCGCGCTCAACACCGCGGTCGCGCTGTACCAGAACGGGGCGCTGGAACGCCACGGCGTCGAACTGATCGGCGCCGACTTCGACGCCATCCAGCGCGGCGAGGACCGGCAGATGTTCAAGGACATCGTCGCCAAGGTCGGCGGTGAATCCGCCCGCAGCCGGGTGTGTTTCACCATGGACGAGGTCCGCGAGACGGTCGACGAGCTCGGCCTGCCGGTCGTGGTGCGGCCCAGCTTCACCATGGGCGGCCTGGGTTCGGGCATGGCGCGATCGGTCGAGGAGGTGGACCGGATGGCCGGGGCCGGGCTGGCCGCCAGCCCCAGCGCCAACGTGCTGATCGAGGAATCGATCTACGGGTGGAAGGAATTCGAGCTCGAGCTGATGCGCGACGGCAACGACAATGTCGTGGTGGTGTGCTCGATCGAGAACGTCGACCCGATGGGCGTGCACACCGGCGACTCGGTCACCGTCGCGCCGGCCATGACGCTGACCGACCGGGAATACCAGCGGATGCGCGATCTGGGCATCGCGATCCTGCGCGAGGTCGGTGTCGACACCGGCGGCTGCAACATCCAGTTCGCGATCAACCCGGCCGACGGCCGGCTGATCGTCATCGAGATGAACCCGCGGGTATCCCGCTCTAGCGCACTGGCGTCCAAGGCCACCGGCTTCCCCATCGCCAAGATCGCGGCCAAGCTGGCCATCGGCTACACCCTCGACGAGATCGTCAACGACATCACCAAAGAAACGCCCGCCTGCTTCGAGCCCACGCTGGACTACGTCGTGGTCAAGGCGCCGCGGTTCGCCTTCGAGAAATTCCCCGGCGCCGACCCTACCCTGACCACCACGATGAAATCCGTCGGCGAGGCAATGTCGTTGGGCCGCAACTTCATCGAGGCGCTGGGCAAGGTGATGCGGTCCCTGGAGACCGACCGCGCCGGGTTCTGGACCAAGCCCGACAACCCGGAGGGTCCGCAAAACGGAGTGGCCGCCACGCTGACTCGTCTGCGGACCCCCACCGAAGGCCGCCTCTACGACCTGGAGCTGGCGCTGCGGCTGGGCGCGTCAGTCGAAAGCGTCGCAGAGGCCAGTGGGGTGGACCCGTGGTTCGTCGCGCAGATCGGTGAGTTGGTAAAGCTCCGCAAAGAGCTGGTCGACGCACCGGTGCTGGAGGCTGAGCTGTTACGGCGCGGCAAGCACAGTGGCCTCTCGGACCGCCAGATCGCGGCGCTGCGACCGGAATTGGCCGGGGAGAACGGGGTTCGGTCGCTGCGCGAGCGCCTCGGCATCCACCCGGTGTACAAGACGGTAGACACCTGCGCGGCCGAGTTCGAGGCCAAGACGCCCTACCACTACAGCAGCTACGAATTGGACCCCGCCGCCGAGACCGAGGTGGCGCCCCAGACCGAGAAACCCAAGGTGCTGATCCTCGGGTCCGGCCCGAATCGGATCGGCCAGGGCATCGAGTTCGACTACAGCTGCGTGCACGCGGCAACCACGTTGAGCCAGGCCGGGTTTGAGACCGTCATGGTCAACTGCAACCCGGAGACGGTATCCACCGACTACGACACCGCCGACCGGCTCTACTTCGAGCCCCTGACCTTCGAGGACGTGCTCGAGGTCTTCCGCGCCGAGGCCCAGTCGGCCGAGGGCGGGCCGGGGGTCGTGGGTGTCATCGTGCAACTCGGCGGCCAGACGCCGCTCGGGCTCGCGCAGCGGCTCGCCGACGCCGGGGTGCCGATCGTGGGCACCCCGCCCGAGGCCATCGATCTGGCCGAGGACCGTGGCGCCTTCGGTGACGTGCTGACCGCCGCCGGCTTGCCGGCGCCGAAGTACGGCACCGCAACGACATTCGCGCAGGCCCGCCGCATCGCAGAGGACATCGGCTATCCGGTGCTGGTGCGGCCGTCGTACGTGCTGGGCGGACGGGGCATGGAGATCGTCTACGACGAGCAGACGCTCGAGGGCTACATCACCCGGGCCACCCAGCTCTCGCCCGAGCACCCGGTGCTCGTCGACCGCTTCCTCGAGGACGCGGTGGAGATCGACGTCGACGCGCTGTGTGACGGCGCCGAGGTCTACATCGGCGGGATCATGGAGCACATCGAGGAGGCCGGCATCCACTCCGGCGACTCGGCGTGCGCGCTGCCGCCGGTGACGCTGGGCCGCAGCGACATCGAGAAGGTGCGGAAGGCGACGGAGGCCATCGCCCACGGCATCGGTGTGGTGGGACTGCTCAACGTGCAGTTCGCCCTCAAGGACGACGTGCTCTACGTGCTGGAAGCGAACCCAAGAGCGAGCCGTACGGTTCCTTTTGTATCCAAGGCCACCGCGATCCCGCTGGCCAAAGCATGTGCCCGGATCATGTTGGGCACCAACATTTCCCAGCTCCGCGACGAGGGAATGTTGGCGCGCGAGGGGGACGGTGCCAACGCCGCCCCGTTCGCGCCGATCGCGGTCAAGGAAGCCGTGCTGCCGTTCCACCGGTTCCGCGGCGCCGACGGAGCCGCCATCGATTCGCTGCTCGGCCCGGAAATGAAATCGACCGGCGAGGTGATGGGCATCGACCGCGACTTCGGTAGCGCCTTCGCCAAGAGCCAGACCGCCGCCTACGGGTCGTTGCCGGCCGAAGGCACCATATTCGTGTCGGTCGCCAACCGGGACAAGCGGTCGCTGGTGTTCCCCGTCAAGCGCCTGGCCGACCTGGGTTTCCGCGTGCTGGCCACCGAAGGAACGGCAGAGATGTTGCGCCGCAACGGAATTCCGTGCGACGAGGTGCGTAAGCATTTCGAGGAGCCGCAGCCGGGCCGTCCCGAGATGTCGGCCGTCGATGCGATCCGGGCCGGCGAAGTCGACATGGTGATCAATACGCCCTTCGGGAACTCCGGTCCGCGCATCGACGGCTACGAGATCCGCTCAGCGGCGGTCGCGGTCAACATCCCCTGCATCACGACGGTGCAGGGGGCGTCGGCCGCCGTGCAGGGCATCGAAGCCGGGATCCGCGGCGACATCGGGGTGCGTTCGTTGCAGGAGCTGCACAGCGCCCTCGGAGAGGCCGCCAGGTGACCGGGTTCGGCGGCCGGCTGGCCGAGGCGAAGGCGCTGCGAGGGCCGCTGTGCGTGGGCATCGACCCGCATCCGGCGCTGCTGGAGGCATGGGGTCTGCCGACCACTCCCGACGGGCTGGCCGCGTTCTGCGACACCTGCATCGAGGCGTTCGCCGGTTTCGCGGTCGTCAAGCCACAGGTGGCGTTCTTCGAGGCCTACGGCTCGCTCGGATACGCCGTGCTGGAACGCACCATCGCCGCGCTGCGTGCCGCCGGTGTGCTGGTGCTGGCCGACGCCAAGCGGGGCGACATCGGGACGACGATGGCGGCCTACGCCGCGGCCTGGGCGGGCGAGTCCCCGCTGGCCGCCGACGCGGTGACGGCGTCGCCCTACTTGGGGTTCGGCTCCCTGCGGCCGCTGCTGGAGACCGCCGCAGCCCATGACCGCGGCGTGTTCGTGGTGGCCGCATCCTCCAACCCGGAGGGCGCGACGGTCCAGCAGGCCCTGTTTGACGAGCGCACGGTCGCGCAGCTGATCGTCGACCAGGCGGCGGTGATCAACAAGACCGCCAGCCACAGCGCCAACCCGGGGGAGCCCGGCTCCGTCGGCGTCGTGGTGGGTGCGACCGCCCTCAAGCTGCCCGATCTGTCCGCCCTGGGTGGACCGGTGCTGGTGCCGGGTATCGGGGCACAGGGCGGGCGACCTGAGGCGCTGGCCGGCCTGGGCGGGGCGGAGCCCGGCCAGTTGTTGCCCGCGGTGTCACGTGAGGTGCTGAGGGCCGGGCCGGGCGTCGCGGAGCTGCGGTCGGCTGCCGAGCGGATGCGCGACGTCGTCGCTTATCTGGCGTGACAGGCGGCGCGACACGCGCGACACGCAACGAAAATCCATAATTCGTGGCGCCGCCGGGCACCCGGGCCGGCGGTCGCCCCGAGGGCCTAACGCCGCACATCGACACCGTCCCGTCGGTGCACCTCCGCACCGTCCCCCCGGGCGCAGAGAAACACCTGGTCAGAGCCCATTTTGAGCTGAGAATCGGCGTCCGAGAGTGCCGGCACGCCGGGCTGTCTGACCGCTGTCCGCGACGTCCGAAACGCCACCCGCGCGGGGCGCCCGTCGTGCCCGCGCCCGGGCTCATGCTGGACAAATGTCCCCAAAATGGGGGGGTCGGGTTAGATTTCGTCAGGAACCGTGAGTACGGTCGTTTCCGCTGGCTGAAGTACCCGGCCAAGGAAAAACAAAGATCGATTGCGATCGATGAGAGACGGAGGAATCGTGGCCCTTCCCCAGTTGACCGACGAGCAGCGCGCTGCCGCGTTGGAGAAGGCTGCTGCCGCACGTCGAGCGAGAGCAGAGCTCAAGGATCGGCTGAAGCGCGGCGGCACCAACCTCACCCAGGTGCTCAAGGACGCCGAGAAGGACGAAGTCCTGGGCAAGATGAAGGTATCGGCCCTGCTCGAGGCCCTGCCGAAGGTCGGCAAGGTCAAGGCGCAGGAAATCATGACCGAGCTCGAGATCGCGCCGACCCGCCGCCTGCGTGGCCTCGGCGATCGTCAGCGCAAGGCATTGCTGGAAAAGTTCGGCTCGTAACCCGGCCGAACCCCGCTGACCCAGGGGCGCTCGTGAGCGCCGGCCGGGGACCGGGCAGAGGACGTGTCGTCGTTCTGTCCGGTCCCTCAGCCGTCGGTAAGTCCAGCGTGGTCCGGTGTCTGCGCGAGCGGATTCCGAACCTGCACTTCAGCGTGTCGGTCACTACACGCGCTCCGCGGCCCGGTGAGGTCGACGGCGTCGACTACCACTTCGTCACGCCCGCCCGCTTCCAGCAACTGATCGATGAGGGCGCCCTCCTGGAGTGGGCGGAGATCCACGGTGGGCTGCAGCGGTCGGGCACCCTGGCCGAGCCGGTGCGGGCCGCCATCGAGGCCGGCCTACCGGTGCTCATCGAGGTCGATCTGGCCGGCGCCAGGGCCGTCAAGAAGGCGATGCCCGAGGTCATGACCGTCTTTCTGGCCCCGCCGAGCTGGGAGGACCTGGAAGCCCGGCTGATCGGGCGGGGCACCGAAACACCGGAAGCGATCGGGCGCCGGCTGGACACCGCGCGCATCGAATTGGCCGCGCAGGACGACTTCGACGAGGTCGTCGTCAACACGCGATTAGAGTCTGCGTGCGCGGAATTGGTATCCTTGCTGGTAACTGAGCGCTAACACCAGTTCTTTAGCCCAGAATCACATCCCGCTACGTCGCCAGGAGATTTTGCACGTGAGTATTTCGCAGCCCGACGCCTCGCTGGCCGCCGTGGATCAATTTGATCCGGCCGCTGGTGGACAAGGCGCCTACGACACCCCGCTGGGCATCACCAACCCGCCCATCGACGAGTTGCTGGAGCGGGTGTCGAGCAAATACGCCCTGGTCATCTACGCGGCCAAGCGGGCCCGGCAGATCAATGACTACTACAACCAGCTCGGCGAGGGCATCCTCGAGTACGTCGGCCCCCTGGTCGAGCCGGGCCTGCAGGAGAAGCCGCTGTCCATCGCGTTGCGTGAGATCCACGCCGACCTGCTCGAGCACACCGAGGGCGAGTAACAGGCCAGGGCCTGATGGACCGCAAACGGGTCTCGAAAAAGGTCTCGAAAAACGTCGTAGTCGGTGTTTCGGGGGGCATCGCCGCCTATAAGGCGTGCACCGTCGTTCGGCAGCTCGCCGAGGCCGGTCACGAGGTCCGGGTCATCCCCACCGAATCCGCGTTGCGTTTTGTCGGGGCCGCCACCTTTGAGGCGCTTTCCGGTCAACCCGTGCACTCGGGCGTCTTCACCGACGTCCCCGAGGTGCCGCACGTCCGGCTCGGCCAGCAGGCCGACCTGGTCGTGGTCGCTCCGGCCACCGCCGACACGCTGGCCCGGGCCGTGGCCGGCCGCGCCGACGATCTGCTGACCGCGACTCTGCTCACCGCGCGCTGCCCGATCATGTTCGCGCCGGCGATGCACACCGAGATGTGGTTACACCCGGCCACAGTCGACAACGTGGCCACGCTGCGCCGCCGGGGTGCCGTGGTGCTGGAACCCGCCTTCGGCCGGCTCACCGGCGCCGACAGCGGCCCGGGGCGGCTCCCCGAGGCCGAGGAGATCACCACCCTGGCCCAGCTGCTGCTGGAGCGCCACGACGCCCTGCCGTATGACCTGGCCGGCCGCAAAGTGCTGGTGACCGCCGGCGGCACCCGCGAGGCCATCGATCCGGTGCGGTTCATCGGCAACCGCAGCTCAGGCAAGCAGGGCTACGCGGTCGCCCGGGTCGCCGCGCAGCGCGGCGCGCAGGTCACGCTGATCGCCGGGCACACCGCCGGGCTCATCGACCCGGCCGGTGTCGACGTGGTGCACGTCAGTTCGGCTGAGCAACTCGGGGACGCGGTGTCCAAGCACGCCCCCGACGCGGACGTGCTGGTGATGGCCGCAGCCGTCGCCGACTTCCGTCCCATGCAGGTTTCGGCCGCCAAGATCAAAAAGGGCCCGGATAGTCGCGACGATGCGCCGACTATCGAGTTGGTCCGCAACGACGACGTGCTGGCCGGCGCGGTGCGGGCGCGTGCCCACGGCGAGCTGCCCAACATGTCGGCCATCGTGGGGTTCGCCGCCGAGACCGGGGATGCCAACGGGGACGTACTGTTCCACGCGCGGGCGAAGCTGCGACGCAAAGGATGTGACCTGTTGGTCGTCAATGCGGTGGGTGATGGCCGCGCGTTCGAGGTGGACAGCAACGACGGTTGGCTGTTGGCGTCCGACGGCACCGAGTCCGCATTGCAGCACGGCTCCAAGACGCTGATGGCCAGTCGTATTGTGGACGCGATCGTCGCGTTCCTGCACGGCGACGCGGGATAACGCTTCGGAAGAGTCGCATACGCCCCGGCCGATCCGGTTCGGTGCGAGACGTCTAAAATAATTCGATTATCTAACTTTGCGCAGTACGAAAGGATGACAGGGTGAGCGAGCACGGTCGACTGTTTACCAGTGAGTCGGTGACCGAGGGACATCCCGACAAGATCTGTGACGCGATCAGCGACTCGGTGCTCGACGCGCTGCTGGCGCAGGACCCCCGTTCCCGTGTGGCCGTCGAGACGCTGGTGACCACCGGGCAGGTGCACGTCGTCGGCGAGGTGACCACGACCGCTAAGGAGGCGTTCGCCGACATCACCAACACCGTCCGCGCGCGCATCCTCGACATCGGCTACGACTCGTCGGACAAGGGCTTCGACGGGGCATCGTGCGGGGTCAACATCGGCATTGGCGCGCAGTCGCCCGACATCGCCCAGGGCGTGGACACCGCCCACGAGGCGCGCGTCGAGGGCGCCGCCGACCCGCTGGACTCGCAGGGCGCCGGCGACCAGGGCCTGATGTTCGGGTACGCGATCAACGACACCCCCGAGCTGATGCCGCTGCCCATCGCGCTGGCCCACCGGCTGTCGCGGCGGCTGACCGAGGTCCGCAAGAACGGGACGCTGGGCTACCTGCGTCCCGACGGTAAGACGCAGGTCACCATCGAATACGAGGACGACGTCCCGGTCCGGTTGGACACCGTGGTGATCTCCACCCAGCACGCCGACGGCATCGACTTGGAAAAGACGCTGGATCCCGACCTACGGGAGCACGTGATCAAGAACGTGGTGGCGGACCTGGCGCACGAGACCCTGGACTCCTCCTCGACCCGGGTGCTGATCAACCCGACCGGCAAGTTCGTCGTCGGCGGCCCGATGGGTGACGCCGGGCTGACCGGCCGCAAGATCATCGTCGACACTTACGGCGGCTGGGCCCGCCACGGCGGCGGCGCCTTCTCCGGCAAGGACCCGTCCAAGGTCGACCGGTCGGCGGCGTACGCGATGCGCTGGGTGGCCAAGAACATCGTCGCGGCCGGGCTGGCCGAGCGGGTCGAGGTGCAGGTGGCCTACGCCATCGGTAAGGCCGCCCCGGTCGGCCTGTTCATCGAGACGTTCGGCACCGCCATCGTCGACCCGGTCAAGATCGAGAAGATCGTGCCCGAGGTGTTCGACCTGCGACCCGGCGCGATCGTCCGCGACCTGGACCTGCTGCGCCCGATCTACGCGCAGACCGCCGCCTACGGGCACTTCGGCCGCACCGACATCGACCTGCCGTGGGAGCGGCTCGACAAGGTCGACGACCTCAAGCGCGCCATCTAATTTCGCCGAGCCGCCGCGCGTTGCACTAGCGTGACGCTCGGCGTCGAATGCAGCGCTAGCGTGACGCTCAGCGAGGCGGCAGCGGATGGTCGGGCTCGAGTCCCGGCAGGCCGTCGATGCTGTGCCGGTTGCGGCTGGCGATCATGTGTTCATATTTCTCATCGGGCTGCTTGCTGTGATACGTGTCCAGCACGGGGCGTTCGTCGACGAGCTCGTAGTAGGGCACCGCGTATCCGCAGGCGTCGGCGATCCGTTCAACGTCGACGACGACGGCGGCCCGGATGCCCGGACGCAGCTGCGCGAAATGTATTTTGAGGCTGTCGAATTCGGCGTCGTCGGGGCGAACGACGCGGCCGGTGCCGAACAGTCGCAGGATCCGCGAGTTACGGGTGAACGAGCAGAACATCAGGGTGATCCGCCCGTTATCGCGCAGGTGTGCGATGGTCTCGACGCCGCTGCCGAACAGATCGAGATAGGCGACGGTGTGGTCGTCGATCACCGCGAACGTATCGCTGTATCCCTTGGGGGAGAGATTGATTCGCCCACCTTCGGAAGGGGCGGTGGCGACGAAGAACATGGCCTGTTCACCGATGAACTCGCGAAGGGCCTCATCGATACGCGAAAACTCCTTCGCCACCCAAGGTCTCCTAGCCGCTGATGAGCATTTGTAGCGTAACAGAGTCGTTCAGCCCGTCCCACCTTGGAAAGCGAAACACTATGCAGCACAACAGCATATCCGCGCGACGCTTGATGCGACACCGGCTTACGGGCGCAATAAATGACGCAAGCGTAAATTTACATGAAACCTATCCACAGTAAAACGTTGGTGTAATTCGAAGTTAAATGCGATGATCCCGTTGTGGATGACAGCAGTCGCGCTCAAGCCGTCGAGCTGATTCGAGCCTTGCACACTCGGCTGCGTGAAATGACCACTCAGTTAGCCGGGCTCCAGACCCTGGGCGGCGGCGAAACCAACGGCCGAGCAAGCGAAATGCGAACGGTCGCAGCCGCACTGCGCCGAGACATCCAAGAGGCAGAGGCCCACATCGATCGGTTGCAGCGGCGCTACATCGATCTGGCCTCCGCTGTTGGCGCACTGACTCGCGCATGACCCTTGTTTCGCTTTAGTCGGGCAGTTGTCACGGCTGCGTCACCTGGGCTTCATGGCGGGGCTACCCGATGACGCGATCCCATGGTGGTGGGGGAATCCGATGACGCCCAAGCTGTGCTGCTGATCCGCACACTGTGCGATTTGCTGCACAGCATGACCCAGCGCCTGGCGTGGCTCGAAAGCCGAGAAGCCACCGGCAGCTGGGCGCGAACAATGCGGTTTGAGGCAGCAACGCTGCGGCGAGACATCAACGAGGCGCGATGAAACATTGACCGGCTGGAACGTCGCTACCTCAACACCTCAGTCCGCCGCCCGCAACGCCGCTAAGACTGCCTAGCCGGTGAAGCGGTAATCGTCCAGATCGAAATGCCGGCTCCGCCAGTAGGCCTCCACGGTGGTGGTGGGGCGCAGCGGGACGTCGCCGTTCTTGTCGAAGTAGTAGCTGTTGGCCAGCTGGCAACTGTCCTGCCAGAAGATCTGCCGGTGGCGCTTGCGCATCATCTCGGCGAAGTAACGGGCGTTGGCCTCCTCGGTCACCTCGACCCGGGTCGCCCCGTCGCGCCGCGCCCGCTTCAGGCACCGCACGATGTGGTGGGTCTGGGTCTCGATGAGCGCGAAATACGACGAGCCGACGTAGCCGTAAGGGCCGAACACGGAAAACATGTTCGGAAAACCGGGAACGCTGACGCCCTCGTAGGCCTGCAGCCGCTGCTCGTCCCAGAACCGGCTCAGGGACCGGCCACCGGTGCCGCTGACCGCATAGGTGGGGACGTTGTCGGTGTCCATGACCTTGAAGCCGGTCGCCAGTATCAGCACGTCGACTTCGTGGTTTTCGCCGTCGGTGGTGGCCACCGCCGACGGCGTGATCTTGCCGATCGGATCGGTGACCAGCCGCACGTTTTCGCGGTTGAACGTGGCCAGGTATTCGTTGTGGAAGCCGGGCCGTTTACAGCCCACCGCGTAGCGCGGGGTGAGCTTGTCGCGCACCTCGGGATCGTCGACCTGTTGCCGCAGGTATCTGCGCCCCACCGACGCCATCCGCTTGGCCAGGGGAACCACCGTGAAGTATTGCGCCGCGATGGTAAAGGTCGTCTCGACGAACGCCTGGCTGAGCAGTCGCTGCAGGACTTTGCCGCCGGGAATTCGCATCGCCCCGCGCACCGGCGCGGGCAGCGGGACGTCGAACTTGGGGAAACACCAGATCGGGGTGCGCTGGAATACCGTCAGGTGCTGCACAATTGGCGCGATCTCGGGGATGACCTGCACGGCCGAGGCGCCGGTGCCGATGATGGCGACGCGCTTGCCGGCCAGGTCCTGGCCGTGGTCCCACCGCGCGGTGTGCATCGTGATACCGGCGAAGGAGTCCACCCCATCAATGTCGGGCAGGTTCGGCACGGTCAGCACCCCGCTGGCGCCGACGACAAACCTGGCGGTGACTTCTCCGCCGGGGTCCGTCTGCACTCGCCAGAGATCGTGTTCTTCGTCGAACTCGGTGGAGATGACCTTGGTGTTGAACCGGATCCGCGACCGGATGCCGTACTTGTCGACGCAGTGCTCGGCGTAGGCCTTCAGCTCGCGGCCAGGCGCGTAGGTTCGCGACCAGTGCCGGCTCTGCTCGAAAGAGAACTGATAGGAAAACGACGGAATATCCACGGCGATACCGGGATACGTGTTCCAGTACCAGGTGCCGCCCACGCCGTCACCGGCTTCGAGCACCACGAAATCGGTGAAGCCGGCTCGGTCGAGCTCGATGGCCGCGCCGATGCCGGAGAATCCGGCACCCACGATCAGCACGTGGTAATCGGGCGCGCTCATCAGGAATGCAGCGCCTTCTTCAAGGCGGTCAGACCGCGGCTCGTGGCCTCGGCTGCGACGGGCGACACCAGGGTGAAGCTCGCGTAGCCGTGCACCATCGTCGGCTCGTTGGACAGCTCGACCGGTACCCCGGCGGCGCGCAGCAGCTCGGCGTAGCGGGATCCGTCATCGCGCAGCGGATCGTGTTCTGCGGTGCCGATGAAGGCCGGCGGTAGACCCGAGAAGTCGGCGGCGTTGGCCGGGGCTAGGGTCGCGGGCAGCGAGGCCGTGTCATTGATGTCCAAGCCCGGTACGTACCAGCCGACGAAAGCCTCGATGACGTCCTGATTCAGCAGCGGCGCGTCGACGTTCTCGGTGTAGGAGGGCAGCGACTGGTCGCCGGTGATGGACGGATACCACAGCAACTGGAAAGCCAGCGGCGGGTGGTCATTATCGCGGGCCAACTGCGCCATCACCGCCGAGATGTTGCCGCCCGCGGAGTCACCGGCGACAGCGATTCGGCTCGGGTCGCCGCCCAGTTCGGCGGCGTTTTCGCCGACCCAGCGCAACGCCGCCCAGCTGTCCTCGATCCCGGCCGGGAACGGATGCTCCGGCGCGAGCCGGTAGTCGACCGAGACCACGATGGCCTCGGCGCCGACGGCGTGCGCGCGGGCGAGCGGGTCGTGGGTGTCCAGGTCGCCCAGGCACCAGCCGCCGCCGTGGTAAAAGACGACGATGGGCAGGTTCTCCGCGGGCGCGTCGGGCGGCCAGTAGATACGGACCGGAACGCTGAGGCCGTCGTACTCTACGGTCGGTTCTTCGATCCGCAGGTCGGGAAGCATCTCGGCCGGCACCTTCAGCTGCGCGAGGCGCGCCCGGGCGACGTCTACGCCTTCAGCCGCGGTGAAGGTCATCGGGAAAGAGTCGAGCAGCCCCTTGAGTGGGGGATCGATCGCGGGTCGGGCGCTGGTCGGCTGGGTCGTCATGAAATCACCGTACGCAGCACCGCAACTACCCGTACAGCGCCGCCCGCAACGCCGTCAGCCCCCGATCCAGTGCGGCGGTGGCGGCGGGCACCACACCGGTGTAGCCCACGTAGCCGTGCACCAACGTTTCGGCGTTGTGCAGGTCGACCGGGACGCCGGCGGCGGCCAGCAACTCGCCGTACCGGATGCCGTCGTCGCGCAGCGGGTCGTGGCCGGCGACGCCGATGTAGGCGGGCGGCAGGCCGGACAGGTTCTGCGCGCGCCCGGGCGCCATGCCCGGCGGCGGGCTGGACATGTCGATTTCGCCCGCATACCAACGGGAAAAGTCGGCCACGGCCTTGGCGCCGAGGATGACCGCATCGGCGTTCTCGGTGAACGACGGCAGCGATGAATCCCACAGCGTGGCGGGATACCACAAAAGCTGAAACGCGATCTGCGGCCCGCCATTATCGCGGGCACGTTGTGCGATCACCGCGGCAATGTTTCCGCCGGCGGAATCCCCGGCGACGGCCAGCCGGGTGATGTCGGCGCCGATCTCGACGGCGTATTCGGCGACCCATAACGTTGCGGCCCAAGCGTCTTCGATGGCGGCGGGGTAAGGGTGCTCGGGCGCCAACCGGTAGTCGACGGACACCACGACCGCGTCGGCGCCGACAGCGTGTTGGCGGCAGGTGCCGTCGTGGGTGTCCAGGTCGCCCATCACGAAACCGCCGCCGTGGAAAAACACCACCACGGGCTGCAGCGAGCTATCGGAATGGGTTGTCGGCCAATAGATCCGGATCCCAATGGAGCCACCCGGGCCGTGGATGTCGCGGTCTTCCACTCGAAGTTCGGGATGCAGCGGCCGGCGCGGCAGATCCCGTAATCGCTGCCTGGCCGCATCGATTCCGTCGTCGGTGGATAGCCGGAACGGAACCGCATCCAGTACCTTCAGCAGAATGGGGTCGATCGTGGGCTTTTCGTCGGCGGTGTTGTCCAAACTGGGCATGCAGGTACCGTACGCACCCCGCCTGGTTGCCGGCGCCTGGGTGGTCGCGGGCTGGGCGGCCCTCGCCTACGGCGTGTACCTCACCGTGATCGCGCTGCGCTCCCCGCCGGGAACGGAATTGACCGGGCACTGGATTCTGCAGCCGCCGTTCAAAGCGTCGATGGCGGTGCTGTTGACGATCGCCGCGGTCGCGCACCCGATCGTCCGCGAGCGGCGCTGGCTCATGCCGGCCCTGCTGTTTTCGGCCGTCGGCGACTGGCTGTTGGCTATCCCTTGGTGGCCACAGTCTTTCGTAGGTGGGTTGGGCGCGTTTCTGTTGGCGCACTTGTGTTTTCTGGGTGCGCTGCTCCCGCTGGCTTTCCCGTCAAAGGGTGCGCGGCCAGCTAATCCGCGGATCGTTGCCGTCGTCGCGATGTGCCTTGCCGCCGCAGGGCTGTTGGTATGGTTCTGGCCCCACCTGGGTGCCGAAAAGCTGACGGTGACGGTCTACATCGTGGTGTTGTCAGTGATGGTTTGTGCGGCGCTGCTGGCACGGCTGCCGACCCTGTGGACCGCGGTGGGCGCGTTGTGTTTCGCGGCGTCGGATTCGATGATCGCCATCGGCCGGTTCATCCTCGGCAGCGAGGCGCTGGCGGTGCCGATCTGGTGGTCATACGCCGCGGCCGAGATCCTCATCACGGCCGGATTCTTCTTCGGTCGAAGGAACACAGATAGCGCGAACGAGCTTGCCTGACAAGATGTTTGGTGCGCTGTGACCCAGAAGGGGCGCACGCCGGTTGAGGTGGAGCCGATCGCGCGTGTGCTGCCGATGCTGTCGATCCCGCACCTGGATCGCGAGTTCGACTACCTGGTGTCTGCCGAGCAGTCCGACGATGCCCAGCCGGGGGTCCGGGTGCGGGTCCGATTTCACGGTCGGCTCGTCGACGGGTTCATCCTGGAGCGCCGCAACGACACCGACCACACCGGAAAGCTGGGCTGGCTCGATCGTGTGGTGTCCGCCGAGCCGGTGCTCACCGCCGAAATCCGCCGACTGGTCGACGCGGTGGCGGCCCGCTACGCCGGCACCCGGCCGGATGTGCTGCGGCTGGCGGTGCCGGCCCGGCACGCCCGGGTCGAGCGCGAAACCGCGCCGACGCTGACCCAGGCGGTGCCTGCGCCGGTCGACCCGTCGGGCTGGGAGGTGTACGGCCGTCGCGGGGAACAGTTCCTGGCCGCCCTGGCCGAATCGCGCGCCGCCCGCGCCGTCTGGCAGGCGCTGCCGGGGGAGTCGTGGGCGGACCGTTTCGCCGAGGCCGCGGCGCAGACCGTGCGTGCCGGACGCAGGGCGCTGGCCATCGTGCCCGATCAGCGCGACCTGGACACGCTGTGGCGGGCCGCGACGAGCAGGATCGACGAACACGCTGTGGTGGCGCTCTCGGCCGGCCTGGGGCCGGCGGCCCGTTACCGGCGCTGGCTGGCGGCGCTGCGCGGCAGCGCGCGACTGGTGATCGGCACGCGTAGCACGGTGTTCGCTCCGTTGAGCGATTTGGGGCTGGTGATGGTCTGGGCCGACTCCGACGACACTCTGGTGGAGCCGCGGTCGCCGTATCCGCATGCCCGCGAGGTGGCGATGCTGCGCGCGCATCAGGCGCGGTGCGCCGCGCTGATCGGCGGCTACTCGCGAACCGCCGAGGCCCACGCGCTGGTGCGCAGCGGCTGGGCTCACGACCTGGTCGCGGCGCGGCCGGTGGTGCGCGCCCGGACCCCGCGGGTGGTGGCTCTGGACGACAGCGGGTACGCCGAGGAACGCGACCCGGCGGCCCGCACCGCGCGCCTTCCGTCCATCGCGTTGCGCGCCGCCCGCTCCGCGCTCGAGGCCGGTGCGCCGGTGCTGGTGCAGGTGCCGCGGCGCGGGTACGTGCCCTCGCTGGCCTGCGCCCGCTGCCGCACAGTCGCGCGGTGCCGGCACTGCACCGGGCCCCTATCGCTGCAGGAGCGCGGACCCGGCGCCACGTGCCGCTGGTGCGGCCGCGCCGAACCGGTCCTGCGCTGTGCGCGTTGCGGTTCGGAGGCGGTGCGCGCGGTGGTGGTCGGGGCCGGGCGCACCGCCGAGGAACTCGGCCGGGCCTTTCCCGGTACGCCCGTGATCACCTCGGCGGGGGATGCCATCGTCACGGAGGTCGACGCCAAGCCGGCCCTGGTTGTCGCCACGCCGGGCGCCGAGCCGCACGCTGCGGGCGGGTACGGTGCGGCGCTGTTATTGGACACCTGGGCGCTGCTGGGCCGCCAGGACCTGCGCGCTGCGGAGGACGCGCTGTGGCGCTGGATGTCCGCCGCGGCGCTGGTGCGGGCCCGGGGCGAGGGCGGCGTGGTGACGATCGTCGCCGACGCGTCTATCCCGACGGTGCAATCGCTGATTCGGTGGGATCCGGTCGGCCATGCGGAGGCTGATCTAGTGGCCCGCAACGAGGTTGGGCTGCCGCCCAGTGTGCACATGGCGGCCATCGACGGTACGGCCGAGGCGGTGCACGCGTTGATCGACGAGGCCCACTTGCCCGAGCAGGCGGACAGCGCGGAGATCCTGGGCCCGGTGGATCTGCCGCCGGGTGTGCGCCGCCCGGCGGGCATCCCCGTCGGCGTGCCGGTCATCAGGATGCTGGTGCGGGTCCAGCGCGAACACGGACTAGCGCTGGCCGCGGCGCTACGCCGCGGCGTTGGGGTGCTCAGCGCCAGGCAAACCCGCGACCCGGCGCGGGTTCAGATCGATCCGCTGCACGTCGGATAGCTCGCTAAATGACGCTGCCGTTGGTCCCGGGCACGCCAAGGATGCCGGCGATGCCTCCGGTACCCGGTGTGCCGCCGCTCCCGACGTTCCCGCCGTCCCCGCCATTGCCCAGCAGTCGGGCCGATGCCGCCATTACCGCCCGCAGGTTTGGTGCCGGATCCCGACCACGTTGCGGTGGCTGTGCCGCCGTCACCGCCGTTGCCGAAGAAGAATCCACCGTTGCCGCCGGCGCCGCCGGTGCCGGTGTGGCCGCCGCCAGTTTGGTCGCCGCCGGCGCCGCCATTGCCGAAACCGAGGGCGGAGCCGCCGGCGCCGCCGGTGCCGCTGCCGACGGACCCACCGTCGCCGGCGTCGCCCAAGAACAGGGCATTGCCGCCGGCGCCGCCCGTGCCGCTGCCCGCGACGGAGCCGCCGTTGCCTGCGCGGCCGATGAGTCCGGCGTCGCCGCCGATGCCGCCCGTGCCGCTGTGCTCGACGGACCCGCCGTCGGCGCCGTTACCGAACAGGAAACCGCCGCTGCCACCGGCGCCGCCCTTGGCCCCGGTGGCACCCGTGGCCAGGCCGCCCTCGCCCCCGTCGCCAATGGACCCGACGCTGCCGCCGGCGCCACCGCTGAAGCCAGAGCCACCGGCCCCACCGTTGCCCATGAACTGGGCATTGCCGCCCGCTCCGCCGTTGCCGGCATGAGCCGTCAGGCTGCCTGCCCCGCCGTTCCCGCCGGCGCCACCGCTGCCGAGTAGCCACCCGCCGTTGCCTCCGGCGCCACCGTTGCCGCCCGCGGTCGTCCCCCCGGAGCTGGCGCCGCCGTTCCCGCCTCTGCCGCCCTCGCCAATCAGCCCGGCGTTCCCGCCGTTGCCGCCGGCTGCGCTGTTGGCCGTGGTTTGCGAGTAGCCGTTACCGCCGTTGCCGGACAACCACCCGCCGTTGCCGCCATTGGGGTGCGCCGCCGTCCCGTCGGCGCCGTTACCGACCAGGGGACGCCCGGTGGCTGCCGCGACGGGTTTGTTGATCGCGTTGGCCGCGGCTTGTTCGGCGTTGGCCGCCTCGGCGTGGGCGTACTGCGCGGCGCCGCCATGTAGCAGTTGCACGAATTGCTGATGGAACGACGCCGCTTGGGCACTCAACGACTGATAGGCCGACGCGTGGGCGCCGAACAGCGACGAGATAACCGCCGAGACCTCATCTGCGCCTGCGGCCAGCACGCTCGAAGTGGGTAGCGCCGCTGCGGAATTGGCCTGGCTGATCGTCTCCCCGATTTGCGCCAGATCCGTTGCCGCTGCCGACACGAACTCCGGCGCCGCGATCAGATACGACATCTACTGTCCTCCTCAGACACATCACACCCGATTGCAGCGAACGCACTTAGGAAACCGCTTGAGAAACCGTAAGCCAGGGGGGATGCTAACGCGACTTACGGGGTGGTCTCTACATTTCGCTGAAAGTCGATATGCGCGTGACGCCAATTAGTCAAATGCGTTGCGACAGGGAGCATATCGCCCCAACGCAATACCAACGAGAGCTTAAAATCTGTCAAACAGTAAATTACCAAGCGCGTCATGCGCGAGTGCGAATTACCGCCGCCATCCGGGCGCAGCGACGCCCTTTGCCGCTCACTTCTTTTCAGCGGTCAGCAGCAGGTACTCCCATGCCATGACGCCGTCCACCAGGTATTCGTGCGCGAGCTCGATGAGCTGGGCGTCCAGCGCGGCGGCCAGCACGACGTTGTCGCCGATGTTGGCGAACGCTTCGATCGTCGGGCCGTAGTGATTCTTGAAGTAGGAGCGGACATCCTCGGGTGTCTGGAACCGGTCCACCAGCAACACGTCGCATCGCGTGGTGACGTTGGTAACGTGCTGTCCGAGCAGCCCGACGGCGTAGTCCTCCCGGCCCCACAGCGCCGCCGGTGGCACGGCCGCCGTCAGGGCCGGACGATACGGCCGAATTGCGGCCAGCATTCGGCCAAAGAAGCCATCGGGTGTCCAACTGATCACCGCGATTGTCCCGCGGCTGCGGCAGACTCGGATCATCTCGTCCGCCGCACACTGTTGATCCGGCGCAAACATCACGCCGATCCCAGACATGACGATGTCGAATTCTCCGTCAGGGAAGGGCAGGGCGTGAGCGTTGGCTTCTCGCCAGTCCAGCGCCAGGCCCAGCTCCGCGGCCCTCACCTTGGATCGTTGCAGCAGCTCGGGTGTCAGGTCGGTGGAGATAACCGTGGCACCGGTCTTGGCCGCCGGAAGCGAGATGTTGCCCGATCCGGCCGCGACGTCGAGCACGCGATGTCCCACGCCCATACCAGTGGCGGCCACCAGGATCGGGCCGAGGGGCGCCATCACCTCCTCGGCCATGAGCGCGTAGTCGCCCAGTGCCCATACCGCACGATGCGTAGTGGCAAGCGCTTGGTCGATCGTCATAAAACCCCCTGTGGGAACGGAATTGGCTGTGTTCGTCGACGCCGTCGTCGGTGCGGACCGGAGTGGCTGTTCAGGGCAGCAATAGTGTCTCCGGCTACAATGTGCGTAGGCAACAGTGTATGCCCGCAATGCTGCAGGTCGGTTTAAACCTTGCTGGCCATCTCCTGTGCGCCTACGGCACGGAAACGTCGGCGGCCCACTGTTTCCATTACTCACTGGTGAAGGCCGTTACGAATCACGTTGATCCTAAACCGGATTCGTTTGGGCCGGCTGGACGGGAAAGAGCCGGGCTGCGTATAGGCAACAATGTTTAACCGAAACAGTCTTTATCTGCCATACTCGAAGGTTGTTGGACGTTCTGCGCTCTGGCCTGAAACGGGAAAAGGGGGACGATGGCAACCGAGAACGCGACTGCGGCGGGTCAATCGCTGGACGCGATCACCGACGCGCTGCTGACGGCGTCGCGACTGCTAGTGGCCATATCAGCTCGGTCGATCGGTCAGGTAGACGACTCCATCACCATTCCGCAATTCCGAACGCTGGTGATCCTGTCGAACCAGGGGTCGATCAACCTGGCCACACTGGCCAACCTGCTGGGTGTGCAACCCTCGGCGACCGGCCGAATGGTCGACCGACTCGTCTCCGCCGGGCTGATCGACCGGCTGCCACACCCCACCTCCCGCCGCGAACTGCTCGCGACGTTGACCAAGCGCGGACGAGATGTCGTCCGGCGCGTCACCGAACATCGGCGTGCCGAGATCGCCGGCTTCGTGGAAAAGATGCCGCCGGCCGATCGTCTCGGTCTGGTGCGGGCGCTGACGGCGTTCACCGCCGCCGGTGGTGAGCCCGACGTCAGGTTTGACATGGAAATGTAGTGCGGGACAAAGACATTCGGGAGATGTGGAAGCCCCGCGTCCGGCGCCGGGCCGCAGGCGCCGGACTCAGGGCGGTCGGTGTTCACCGCTTGGTTGCGGTGACGAGCAGGTACTCCCATTGCATGGCGCCGTCGACCAGGTAATCCCGCGCGATTTCGATGAGTTGGGCGTCGAGCTCGGCGGCCAGCAGCGGGTCGTCGTCGATGCTTTCGAAGGCCTCGATCATCTGGCCGAAGTGATTCTTGAAGTAACCGTGGACGGCCTCGGCGGTGTCGAACGGGCTCACCTCCAGCACGCCTCGTCGCATTTCGACGCCGTGCACCCCACTGCCCAACAGCGCCCTGACGTAAGGCTCGTGACCCCACAACGCCGACATCGGTATGGTCGTCGGCCCGCTGAGCCGCTAGGGGCTGATGGCGGCCAGGATGCGGCCGAAGAATCCCTCCAGAGTCCAGCTGATCACCCCGATGGTCCCGCCCGGTCGGCACACGCGAACCAGCTCGCGTGCCGCGGCCGCCCGGTGGTCCGGGGCGAACATCACACCGATCGCCGAGATCACGGCGTCAAACTCGTCATCGCCGAAGGGCGGCGTCGCCGAGCGCGCCAGCGGCTCGGGGGCGAACTCGGTGAACACGACGGTCGCGCCCGTTCGGGCGGCCGACAGTGGAATATTCCCCGAACCGGCGGCGACGTCGAGAACTCGAACGCCGGCTCCGATCCCCGCGGCGGCGACCAGGATCGGTCCGAGCGGTGCCAGCACCTCCTCGGAGACCAGGGCTCGATCGTCAGGGTCGCCCAGCGGCCCCATCGAGCGGTGCGCCACCAGTGATTTCTGGCGAGCGGGCAGGGTGATGTCGAGGATCATCGGATCTCCTGGGACGCGGCCTTCGAGTCGTTCTATTAGCAATAGTATGTATAAGAAATAGTAAATGTCTACTACATCTTCGGACAGCCGCGCGGCGCTTCCTAGACTGGTCCGGTGCGCCTCGTCTTCGCCGGCACCCCCGAACCCGCCCTACCCGCGATGCGCAGCCTCATCGAGTCGCCCCGGCATGACGTGGTCGCGGTGTTGACTCGCCCCGATGCGGCCTCCGGCCGGCGTGGCAAGCCAGCGCCCTCGCCGGTGGCCCGCGAGGCGCTCGACCGCGGGATTCCGGTGTTGCGGCCCGCACGGCCGAACGCGCCGGAGTTCGTCGACGAACTCGCGGAGCTGGCGCCCGACTGCTGCGCGGTGGTGGCCTATGGGGCGCTCCTCGGCGACGGCCTGCTCGCGGTGCCCGCCCACGGCTGGATCAACCTGCACTTCTCGCTGCTGCCCGCGTGGCGGGGCGCGGCGCCGGTGCAGGCCGCCATCGCCGCGGGGGACGCCATCACCGGTGCCACCACATTCCAGATCGAACCGAGCCTGGACTCCGGGCCGGTCTACGGCGTTGTGACCGAGACGATCCGGCCGACCGATACCCACGCGGACCTGCTTGAGCGGCTGGCTATTTCGGGTGCAGCACTGCTGTCGACCACACTGGACGGCATCGCCGACGGGACGCTGGCGGCGCGCCCTCAACCGACCGAGGGCATCAGCATGGCGCCGAAGATCACCGTCGAGCAGGCCCGAGTGCGCTGGGACCTGCCGGCTCCGGTCGTCGAGCGCCGGATCCGCGCCGTCACGCCCAACCCGGGTGCCTGGACGGAGATCGGGGACCTGCGGATCAAGCTGGGACCGGTGCACCTCGACCCAGCACCAAAGCCGTTGTTGCCCGGCGCTATTCACGTTGACCGCAAAAGCGTGTGGATCGGCACCGGCTCAGATCCGGTGCGGCTGGGCCAGATCCAGCCGCCCGGCAAGAAGCTGATGGAAGCCGCCGACTGGGCTCGCGGCGCCCGGCTCGACCCAGCGGTACACGCGTCATGACGCGGCCCCAAGACCGGCGAAAAGGACGAAAAGGTCCGGGCCGCAAGCCACTGGACCCGGCGCGCGCCGCCGCGTTGGAGGTGTTGCGTGCGGTCAGCGAGCGCGAGGCATACGCCAACCTGGCGCTGCCCGCGGTCCTGCGCCGACGCGGTATCACCGGCCGTGACGCCGCATTCGCCACCGAGCTGACCTACGGCACCTGCCGCACCCAGGGACTGCTCGACGCGGTCATCGGTGCGGCCGCCGGGCGCTCACCCGAAGCGATCGATCCGGTGTTGCTCGACCTGCTGCGGCTCGGCACCTACCAACTGCTGCGCACCCGGGTCGGCGCGCACGCGGCGGTGTCGACCACCGTCGAACAGGCGGGAATCGAATTCGACTCGGCGCGAGCGGGTTTCGTCAACGGCGTGCTGCGCACCATCGCGGGGCGCGACGAGCGGTCCTGGGTCGACGAGCTGGCTCCCGACGCGTCGGCCGACCCCATCGGGCATGCCGCGTTCGTGCACGCCCACCCGCGCTGGATCGCCCAGGCCTTTGCCGACGCGCTAGGCGCGGCGGCCAGAGAGCTCGATAAGGCACTGGCCAGCGACAACGAACGGCCGCAGGTGCATTTGGCGGCCCGCCCGGACCAACTCAGCGCCGCAGAACTGGCCGATACGGTGCACGGCAGCGTCGGCCGCTATTCGCCGTATGCGGTCTACCTGCCGGGCGGCGACCCCGGACAGCTGGCCCCGGTGCGCGACGGACAGGCCCTGGTGCAGGACGAGGGCAGCCAATTGGTGGCCCGGGCGCTCACGCTGGCACCGGTCGACGGCGACACCGGACGCTGGCTGGACCTGTGCGCCGGGCCAGGCGGCAAGACCGCGCTGCTGGCCGCCGTCGGCCTCGACTCGGGGGCCCGGGTCACGGCCGTCGAGCCCGCTCCGCGCCGTGCGGACCTGGTGGTGGAGAACACCCGCGGGTTGCCGGTCGACGTGGTCCGCGCCGACGGGCGGCAAACCGAACTCGAACCCGGCTTCGACCGGGTGCTCGTCGACGTGCCCTGCACCGGGCTGGGCGCACTGCGCCGTAGGCCCGAGGCGCGCTGGCGGCGCCAGCCGGCCGACGTGCCGGTGCTGGCCAAGCTGCAACGTGAACTGCTGGCCGCCGCGATCACCCTGACCCGCCCCGGTGGTGTGGTGCTCTACGCGACCTGCTCGCCGCACCTGGCCGAAACCTCGGGGGTGGTCAACGATGCGCTGCGCCGTCATCCGGTGTGCGCGTTGGACACCCGGCCGCTGTTCGAGCCGGTCCGAGAAGGCCATGGGGCCGGCCCTTCGATGAACTGGGTGCAGCTCTGGCCGCACCGGCACGGCACCGACGCGATGTTCGCTGCGGCCCTGCGCCGCCAGTAGTGTGGCGAACATGCCCGGACCGCTCATCGCACCGTCGATCCTGGCCGCCGATTTCGCCCGGCTCGCCGACGAAGCGGCCGCCGTCGAGGGTGCCGACTGGCTGCACGTCGACGTGATGGACGGCCACTTCGTGCCGAACCTGACGATCGGGTTGCCGGTGGTGGAAAGCCTGCTCACCCACACCGACATCCCGATGGATTGCCATCTGATGATCGAAGACCCGGACCGGTGGGCGCCCCCGTACGCCGAAGCGGGCGCCTACAACGTCACCTTCCACGCCGAGGCCACCGACAACCCGATCGCGGTGGCCCGTGACATCCGGGCCGCCGGCGCCAAGGCCGGGATCAGCATCAAGCCGAAGACCCCGCTGGATCCCTACCTGGAGATCCTGCGGCACTTCGACACCTTCCTCGTCATGTCGGTCGAGCCGGGCTTCGGCGGCCAGCACTTCATCCCCGACGTGCTGGGCAAGGTGCGCACGGTCCGCAAGATGGTCGACTCGGGGGAGTTGACCATCCTGGTCGAAATCGACGGTGGCATCAACGCGGACACCATCGAGCAGGCCGCCGAGGCCGGCGTCGACTGCTTCGTGGCGGGATCGGCGGTGTACGGCGCCGACGATCCCCAGGCTGCGGTGGCTGCGCTGCGTCGACAAGCAGCCTCGGCGTCAGCGCACCTACGCCTATGACCGTCGAACAAGTCAAAAGCATCGACGAGGCAATGCGCCTCGCCATCCAGCACTCCTACCAGGTCAAGGGCAGCACCTACCCGAATCCGCCGGTCGGCGCCGTCATCGTGGACCCCGAAGGCCGCGTCGTCGGCGTCGGCGCGACCCAGCCCGCCGGCGGTGACCACGCCGAAGTCATCGCGCTGCGCCGGGCCGGCGGCCTGGCGTCCGGCGGCATCGCGGTGGTCACCCTCGAACCGTGCAACCACTACGGCAAGACCCCGCCCTGCGTGAACGCGCTGATCGAAGCCCGGGTGGGCACGGTCGTCTACGCCGTCACCGACCCCAACGGGATCGCCGGCGGCGGCGCCGCCCGGCTGCAGGCGGCCGGCGTTCAAGTGCGACCGGGCGTACTGGCCGATCAGGTCGCCGCCGGGCCGCTGCGGGAGTGGCTGCACAAGCAGCGGACCGGGCTGCCGCACGTGACATGGAAGTACGCCAGCAGCGTCGACGGCCGCAGCGCCGCGGCCGATGGTTCCAGTCAGTGGATCTCCAGCGAGGCCGCACGCGCGGATTTGCATCGTCGCCGTGCGGCCGCCGATGCCATCGTGGTCGGCACCGGCACCGTGCTCGCCGACGATCCGGCCCTGACTGCCCGCCTGCCGGACGGTTCACTTGCCGACAAGCAGCCGCTGCGCGTGGTGGTGGGCATGCGCGAAATACCTTCTGAGGCAAAGGTTCTCAACGACGATTCGCGCACCATGGTGATTCGCACCCGCGATCCCGCGGAAGTGATCAAGGCGCTGTCGGATCGCACCGATGTGCTGATCGAAGGCGGCCCCACCCTCGCCGGGGCGTTCCTGCGGGCCGGGGCGATCAACCGGATCTTGGCCTACGTCGCGCCGATCCTGCTGGGTGGGCCCATCGCCGCCGTCCACGACGTCGGGGTGTCCAGCATCACGCACGCCTTGCGGTGGCAATTCGACGGCGTCGAACGCGTCGGCCCGGATCTGTTGCTGAGCCTGGTGTCGCGTTAGCGATTACGCGGTTGCTGGGTTCTCCAAGGCTTGCTGCTCGGGGACTTGCGGTTCGTCCGGCTCGACGGCCCGGCGCTTTCGGCTGCCGAGCAACAGGCCCAGCAGCGCACCGACCACACAGATGAACACGGTCACCAAAAAGATGTCGCCGTACATTTCCGCGAACGCATCGAGGTACAGGGTTTTCTGAGCGAGCAGGCGCTCCAACAGGCTGGCGTCGGCGGGGATTGCCGCCGTCTTCTTCGCCAGGATGTTGTTGAACTGGTAGAAGCCCCAGGCGCTCAGCGCGGCCACACCGACCAACATCCCGGTATTCCGGGCCACCACCACCGCTGCCGAAGCGATGCCGTGCTGTGCACTGGGCACCACCCGCAGGGCGGCCGACGAGAGCGGGCCGATCACCAGGCCCAGCCCGACACCGGCCACCAGCAGGTCTGCGTGCAGGACAGGGACGCTGAACAGCCCGAAGATACTGTGCTTCCGGTCGATCAGATCCGCCCGCCAGTAGTGAATCAGCCAGTAGCCGTAGGCGGCGATGAGCAGCCCGACGAACGTCACCGCGCGGTCCCCGACACCGGTGGCGATCCACCCGCCCACGACGGCGCCGATCGGCAGGGCGATCAGGAACCACAGCAGCAGCCCGGCCGCCGCGGTCTGGTCCATCTGCAGCACTCCCTGGCCGAAGAGTTCGACGTTGACCAGCGTCACCATCAACGCCGCGCCCGCACACACCGACGTCGCCAGTGCGGCCAGGAACGGCACGAAATGCACCCCGGCCGGATTGATCAGGCGGGTACGCGAGAAGCGCTCCCAGCACAGGAACGCCACCCCCGCAACGATCGCGCCGATCACCAGCGGCGCCCCGTAGCTCGGCAGCACCTGCTTGCCGTCGGGATTGGGGTTGTAAAGCCCCACCACGGCCAGGCCCAAAGCGATCGCCAGCAGCACACCGCCGACCAGGTCGATTCGCTCCGGGTTGTCGCTGCGGTCGTGCCCCGGGAGGCTGAACTGGATCATCGCCATGGCGATCAGCGTCAACGGGACGTTGATCCAGAACACGTCGCGCCAGTCGTGAAACAGCCAGACGATGAAGATGCCGTACATGGGGCCGAGCACCATGCCCAGTTCCTGGGCGGCGCCGATGCCGCCGAGCACGCCGGCGCGGTTGCGTTGCGCCCAGAGGTCCGCGCCCAGGGCCAGCGTGACCGGCAGCAGTGCGCCACTGGCCACGCCCTGGATGGTGCGGCCGGCGATCAGCACGTGGAAGGCCGTGTTCGGGTCGTCGCCGAGCAGGCCCCACTGGCCGATCTGCACCGACAAGGCGGTGACCACCGAGCCGACCATGAATAGGGCCAGGCTGAGCTGCAGCACCAGCTTGCGGCCGAACCGGTCGGATGCGCGGCCCAGCAACGGCATCGCGGCGATGTAGCCCAGCAGGTACATCGTGATGATCCAGGTGATCCGCTGCAGCTTGTTCACCGGGATGCCGACATCGGTCATGATGTCGCGGATGATGGTGATCACCACATAGGCGTCCAGCGCCCCGAGCAGTACCGCGAGGCTGCCCGCGGTGATCGCGACCCGGCGTCCGGTGTGCGTGCTCATCAGCTCACCTGGGGCTTGCTGACCTGCACCGGCTGATTCCAGTTCGACAACGTCATCTGGACCGAATTGCCCGAACTCTTGTCCAACTTGGACTGGACCAGCTGGTGGTCACCGGACTCCTGAATCCACACGGTGGCCGGTGTCGAATTGCCCGCGCTGAGGCTCGAAGCGATCTTGGTCACCGCGGCCGAGGGGACAGTTCCGCTGATGCGGATGGTGCTCTGCCCGTTGATGGTCTCGCGGCCCTCGGCCTTGGGGTTGTTGAGGTTCGCCAGCACGTTGGCGACGCCGGTGTCCGGGTTGAGGATCGTCGAGACGTCGTAGATGTCGGCGGCCTTGCCGAAATCGCTCCATTTGTTCGGGGTCAGGGTGGCGTAGAGCTCGCCGTCCAGGACGACGAAGTTGGCGTCGATCTCAGAGCCCCCCATGGTCAGCTGCACATCGCCCGACGCGGCGGTGGCCGGGGCAGTGGTGAGATCGCCGGTCAGCGTCTTGATCGGCAGGCCGGGAATCTTGCCGATCACTGACAGCACCAGGTGCGCGCTCTTGAGATTCTTGGTGACGTCGGTGGACTGCTTGACCAATGTCGTCGCGTCCGGCAGGGGCGCACCGCTCTGCGTGGAGCCCTTGGAGCATCCGCTAATCAGGGTGGCGGCGATGCTCACGGCGGCCAGGACGACAAGTAATCGGCGGCGAGTCTGCATAGTCTGCATCGTAGAGGGTGCTGGTGAGCAGGCCGGTGAACCGAAGGCGTGCTCCTGGGTGCGTGAGGCGGCGCAAGGGTCATTAACCTGGTGCAATGTTCACCGGAATTGTCGAGGAACTCGGAGAGGTCATCGGCCGCGAGCCGCTCGCCGACGCCGCACGCCTGGTCATCCGCGGCCCCGTCGTCACCGCCGACGCCGGCCACGGCGACTCGATCGCGGTCAATGGTGTCTGCCTGACGGTGGTGGAGGTGCTGCCCGGCGGCCAATTCAGCGCCGACGTGATGGGCGAGACGCTCGACCGGTCCAACCTTGGTGAGCTGCGGGTCGGCAGCCCGGTGAATCTGGAGCGCGCCGCGGCCCTCAACAGCCGGCTCGGTGGCCACATCGTCCAGGGCCATGTGGACGGCACCGGAGAGGTCGTGGCCCGCACGCCGTCCGAGCACTGGGAGGTGGTCCGGATCGAGGTGCCCGCCGCGGTGGCCCGCTACGTCGTCGAGAAGGGCTCGATCACCGTCGACGGGATTTCGCTGACCGTCTCCGGGCTGGGTGCCGAGCCGCGCGACTGGTTCGAGGTCTCGCTTATCCCCACGACCCGGGAGCTCACCACGCTGGGCGGCGCCCCGGTGGGAGCGAAAGTGAACCTGGAGGTCGACGTGATCGCCAAGTACGTCGAGCGGCTGATGGCGGCAAAATAGCCGTCTACCAGCCCCGGAACGCTATATTGACGAATGGTCGAAACTGGACAGCACATGGCGATCGATCCGGCCGAGGTGCGGGGTCTGCTCGATCGGCAGGCGATCACCGAGCAGATCTACCGCTATTGCCGCGCCGTGGATCGGCTCGACATTCCGCTGGGGCACTCGGTCTTTCACGAGGACGCGACCGCGGACTACGGGGAGTCGCTCTACCAGGGCGACGGGCGCGGTGTGATCGATTTCATCTGCGCCTCGCATCTGCTGACCCTCAGCCATTCGCATCAAGTCTGCAACACCATCATCGCCCTGGATGGCGCCCGCGCAGGCAGTGAAACCTATTTCCACTCCGCCACGCGGTTGCTGCAAGACGACAATGTGGTGCAGATCAGGGTTTGGGGCCGCTACCTCGACGAGTGGTCGCGCCGGGACGGCCAGTGGCGTATCGACAAACGGCTGACGTTGTTCGACTTCGACGAAGTCCGGGAAGTCACCGAGATGGCCCGGCGCGACGGCTTCATCCGGGACCGTACCGATCCCTCTTATGCCGTGCTGAAAGGCCTGTAAAGCCGGGGAAGTTTCGATGGAAGCGTTATTTGTGCTGCTGTGATCGCGGTACGATTTTGGTGTTTCCGCACGGCTCGACGATCACCTGAGCTGGGCGACCGCCGGGTCGCGATGCGCCGGTGGGAGGTGCGGGATGTCTCTTGTGATGGCGACGCCGGACGTGATGGCGGCGGCTGCAACGGATTTGGCAGGTATCGGCTCGACGCTTCGTCACGCCCGCGCGGCCGCGGCGATTCCCACTGTGGGGGTGCTGGTCGCGGCTGAGGACGAGGTGTCGGCGGCGGTTGCGGCGGTGTTCTCCGCACATGGTCGGGGCTTCCAGGCGCTCGGTGTTCAGGCGGCGGCGTTTCATGAGCAGTTTGTGCAGGCGCTGAACGGCGCGCGAGGCGCGTATGTGGTGGCGGAGGCGGCGAATGCCGCGCCGCTAGCGGCGGTGGTGCAGGGCGCGCAGAGCCTTGCGGTGTTTTCGCCGGTGAAGGACTTGACCGGGCGCCCCCTGGTGGGAAACGGCGCCAACGCGGCCCCCGGGAGCGGGGCAAACGGCGCGCCCGGCGGGTGGTTGTACGGCGACGGCGGCGCCGGCGGGTCCGGCGCGTTCGGTCACAAGGGCGGTAACGGCGGGGCCGCCGGGCTGATCGGCAACGGCGGCCCCGGCGGAGCCGGGGCAGGCGGCGCGACGTCCGGCACCGCCGGCGGTAACGGCGGCGCCGGCGGGTTGCTGCTCGGCCAGGGCGGTGCGGGGGGTACCGGCGGGGCCGAAGGGGCGGGCAACGGTGGGAACGGCGGCGCCGGCGGGGCCGCCGGGCTGTTCGGCACCGGCGGCGCCGGCGGGGCCGGTGGGATCACACAACTCGTCAACGGCGACGGCGGGACGGGTGGCGCCGGCGGCGGCGGCGGAGTGTTCGGCACCGGCGGCATGGGCGGCACCGGCGGGTTTGCCCTCGCCGGCACCGGCGGCGGCGGCGGCAGCGGCGGCAGCGGCGGCCTTCTTCACGGTTTCGGCGGCACCGGCGGTACCGGCGGCACCGGCAGCGCCGTGGTCACTTCGGTCGGGGACGGTGGCAACGGCGGCACCGGCGGCCACGCTGGCCTCTTTGGTGCCGGCGGCGCCGGTGGGCTGGGCGGCACCGGCGGTGGCAGCCCCCTCAATGGCGGGGTCGCGGGAGCCGGCGGGGCCGGCGGGGCCGGCGGCATGCTGGCCGGCTCCGGCGGCGCCGGCGGCACCGGCGGGTTCGGCCTGGGCGCCGGGGGCGCCGGCGGGGGCGGCGGCAACGGCGGCCTCCTCTACGGCACCGGCGGCAGCGGCGGTACCGGCGGCAACTCCCTGAATCCCGGCGGCGCCGGCGGCCACGGCGGCAACGCCGTGCTGATCGGCAACGGCGGAAACGGCGGCAACCCGGGGACTGGCACGACCACCGGCGCGCCTGGCTCCGGCGGGAGCGGAGGGCTGCTGTTCGGCACGAACGGGATCAACGGGTCGACCTAGCCCGCGGGTGGCGTTAGCTGGGTGAATTGTCCCACTCGATAAGCCGTGGCAATAACCGCGGCGGCGCGGTGGTTCATACTGGATGTCACACGTGGGCTCCTCGTGCGCCCCTGACAGCAAGGTAGCGACGATGACGAGGTTGGACTCCGTCGAGCGGGCGGTTGCCGACATCGCTGCGGGTAAGGCCGTGGTCGTCATCGACGACGAGGAGCGCGAGAACGAGGGCGATTTGATCTTCGCCGCCGAAAAGGCGACGCCGGAGATGGTGGCCTTCATGGTCCGCTACACGTCGGGATACTTGTGTGTGCCGCTGGACGGTGCGATCTGCGATCGGCTCGGCCTGCTGCCGATGTACGCGGTCAACCAGGACAAGCACGGCACCGCGTACACCGTGACCGTCGACGCGAGAAAGGGTGTAGGGACGGGCATTTCCGCGTCCGACCGGGCCACCACGATGCGCCTGCTGGCCGACCCCACCAGCATCGCCGACGATTTCAGCCGCCCCGGTCACGTGGTTCCGTTGCGCGCCAAGGACGGTGGCGTGTTGCGCCGGCCCGGCCACACCGAGGCCGCCGTGGACCTGGCCCGGATGGCGGGGCTGCAACCCGCCGGCGCCATCTGCGAGATCGTCAGCCAGAAGGACGAAGGGTCGATGGCCCAGACCGACGAGTTGCGGGTCTTCGCCGACGAGCACGGGCTGGCGCTGATCACCATCGCCGACATCATCGAATGGCGGCGCAAGCACGAGAAGCACATCGAGCGGATCGCCGAGGCCCGGATCCCGACTCGGCATGGCGAGTTTCGCGCGATCGGCTACAGCAGCATCTACGAGGACGTCGAACACGTGGCGCTGGTGCGCGGCGAGATCGCCGGCCCGAACGCCGACGGAGACGACGTGTTGGTCCGGGTGCACTCCGAGTGTCTGACCGGTGACGTGTTCGGCTCACGCCGTTGCGACTGCGGGCCCCAACTGGATGCCGCGATGGCGATGGTTGCGCGGGAGGGCCGCGGCGTGGTGTTGTACATGCGCGGCCACGAGGGCCGCGGGATCGGACTGCTGCACAAGCTGCAGGCCTATCAGCTGCAGGACGCCGGCGCCGACACGGTGGACGCCAACCTCAAGCTCGGATTACCTGCTGACGCAAGAGATTACGGAATCGGTGCACAGATCCTCGTCGATCTCGGCGTGCGCTCGATGCGGCTGTTGACCAACAACCCGGCCAAGCGGGTTGGTCTGGACGGATACGGACTGCACATTATCGAGCGGGTGCCGCTGCCGGTGCGGGCCAACGCCGAGAACATCCGCTACCTGATGACCAAACGCGACAGGATGGGCCACGACCTGGCCGGTCTGGACGATTTTCACGAATCTGTTTATTTGCCGGGGGAATTTGGCGGTGCTTTGTGAGCGCCAAATGAGTGGTGGCGCAGGTGTGCCGGACATTCCGGCGCTTGACGCCTCCGGTCTGCGACTCGCCATCGTCGCGAGCACTTGGCACACCCAAATCTGTGACGCACTGCTGGCCGGCGCCTGTAAAGCGGCCTCCGAGTCGGGCATCGACACCCCAACGGTGGTCCGTGTGCTCGGCGCGATCGAGATTCCAGTGGTGGCGCAGGAACTCGCCCGCAACCACGACGTCGTCGTCGCCCTTGGAGTCGTGATTCGGGGGGAGACACCGCATTTCGACTATGTCTGCGATTCCGTGACGCAGGGCCTGACTCGGGTTGCGCTGGACACCTCCACGCCGATCGCCAACGGGGTGCTTACCTGCAACACCCAGGAGCAGGCGCTGGCCCGCGCCGGGCTTCCGGCTTCGGTCGAAGACAAGGGGGCCCAGGCGACCGCGGCGGGCCTGACCGCCGCGTTGACGTTGCGTGACCTGCGCGCTCGATCGTGAGTCCCTTGGCACAACACGAGGTCTGGGACGTTCAACTGCGTCCTCATTTGACGCCGCTGTTCGCCTACGGCGCAGCGTTTCTGATCGCGGCAGTGCACATCGTGGCGGGCCTGCTGCTCAAGACGCAATCCAACGGGGTGGTCTTTCAGACTGCCGACCAGGTTGCGTTGGGTCTGCTCGGTCTGGTCATCGCCGGTGCTGTGCTGTTGTTGGCGCGGCCGCGACTGCGGGTGGGTCCGGCGGGACTTTCGGTGCGTAACCTGTTGGGCGACAGGCTTATCCCATGGTCCGATACGGTCGGCGTGTCGTTTCCCGCGGGCAGTCGCTGGGCCCGTGTCGACTTGTTCGACGACGAATACGTCCCGGTGATGGCGATACAGGCCGTCGACAAGGACCGCGCTGTCGCTGCCATGGACAGCGTGCGCACGCTGCTAGCGCGATATCGCCCCGATCTAGCGTCCGGCAGGTAGATCATGAGCGCGCGAGGCCGCCGGCTTGTCATGCGGACAGCGGCCGCGTTCATCATTGCCGTGCCAACGCTGGTCGCTTGCACCACGGCGATCGCCGGCCGGGCGATCCGGGCCGCAAAGCCTGCAGCCGTGGCGATTTCGGCCCGCGACCTGCTGCTGCAGAGCAGCGAGACCACGCCCATCGGGCCCGCGAGCGCGACCCTGGTAGGCGACAACTACTTCACCAGCGCTCGGCCGCCCGAATGCTCGGCGGCCTTGCTGTTCAAGGGTTCACCGCTGCGGCCCGCCGGCACGTCGGACCACGCCGAGTCGGCCTATCGCTTCCGCGGCGCTGCGCTGTACGCCGAATCGGTCGACGTCTACCGGACGGCGTTGAGAGTCCGCGACGTCGTTTCGAGTGGCTTCAGCGCGGTGTCGCAGTGCCATACACCCGCCGTTGGCGTCAGTCCGCAGGGGCCCTTCCAGCCGATGAGGCTCAGTTTCTTTGGCACAACGGATGACGGTGTGCTGGTGTGGACCATGACCCGTCCGGAGTGGACCTGCAATTACGGGCTGGCCGTGGTTCCGCGGGCGGCCCTGCTGATGTCGCTCTGCGACAGCAAGCCCGGATTCCCGATGGGGCAGTGGGCGTCGAAACGAAAGGCGCAACTAGACCGCGTGGCCGCCTGACGATATCGCCCGGAAGAACTTGAGTTCGCGGCCAGACGGGAGCGCGACGTCGGGCTGGGCATAGGGGAACGCGCGCAACGCGATCAGGGTCTCCATGCGGTCGATGAGACAACGCATCGTCGCACCGACGGCAATTCGCTCGGCGTCCAGCGGGCCGACCGTCGTATAGACCCGGGTGAAGGACTGCAGGGGGCTCAGTTCGACCTCACAGTCCACCCGCTGACCGGATTCGCCGACATTGCCGGGTTCGACCGTGCGGAATGTGACCGTCCCGTCCTGCCATCGCACCTTTTCGATGCTGCGACCGCGGACCTTCGACAAGATCACCAGCCCCAGGGCCGCAGCGACAAACAGTGCGATCCCGATCCACATCAGCGCGCCGTCGCCGACGAAACATAGTGTGATGCCGGCGATGCAGAGCACCACCAGCGTGATCGCCACGACGCGTTCGACCTGCCACTGCGCGCGGCTGATCCCGGCTTCCTCGCGGACGCGCATCCTGCGCTCGTGCCGGTCGCGCTTCTGGTTTTCGTCGGCGCCCTTGCTCGCGGCGCGCGCCTCCGCCAACTGTTTTTCGAGATCGGCGATTCGTTTCTCGGGATCGTCTTCCATTGGCACATGGTCCCACTCGGCAAGCCGCGGCGGGAGGCGTGCCAGGCGCAAGAATTCCGCAAGTGGCCGGCAATAACCTACGGCTCAACGAAGGGAGACCACCATGAACATTGGTCGCATCCTGAAACCGATTGCTGCCGGCGCGTTGCTGTCGAGTGGTTTCGCGGTAGGCGGTTTCGGGCTGGCTGCAGGTACCGCCAGGCCCATCCGGGTCCCGCTCCGCTCGATCACTACACCTGGTGCCCGGGCCACCCAGACCCGCGGGACCATACTTCGCCCGCGGGCCCGATCGCCGCTATGCAACGGGAGGGGTGGGATTCGAATGCCTGCCACGACTATTGGTATCCCGCAGCGGGTTTCCCAGATAGCCCGCAGCACAACGACATTGTCGAGGGTGACCGTGTGCCGCGTGGGCCTGCCTGCGCCCCGCTGTGCGCGCCCTGGCCGTAAGCGCTTTGAGCCGGCCAGCTAGGGCGGCGGCGAGCCACCGCGCCAGACAGGGGCCGACATGGGAGAGGTTATGAGGACTAAGTGCTCTATCGCACGGCCTAGGCGTCCATGTTCAGATTGACGGGAGACGGGCCGCGTGTGCCGGAGCGATCTCGACCTGCTGAAGCGACACCTGAAGCGCCGGTGGCGTTGCCCCACGGCCAACAGCCCGAGGAGGAAACATCGTGATGGTCGCCGCGTTTTTCTTAGCCTTAGCCGCGGCGGTGGTAGGTGTCTACTGGTTGATCGGCCGCGACATGCATGGCGCGGGGAGGCATCAGGACCCAGAAGGTGACTGAGCGCACCCCGAGCATGAGGACGCTCTCGGCTGCAACACCGGCAGGGCCTCGTCGAAACCTCGTGATAGCCCCCGATCGAGAGAGGACGATCTGATATGGCCAATGAATGGTTCTCGGACATCGGTGCCCCCGGAAAGGTGACCCTCGTGGATGTGTGCGAGCAAATCGAGCAGAAAATTCACGCCCACGCAGCCAACCGGAAGTCGCCGCAGGAGTTCCCGGATTGGCAGTCGTGCGTGGAAGATCGGGACGCGACCATCGATAAGTTGAGCGCGGCTGTCGTCAACCTTTGCCGGATGGTGGAGCACTTGGCATCGGAGCAGCAGCGCGGCGGTGCCAACCACGCCATTAGATAACGCTGTGTCAGTTCTGGAAGATCCCAGCGAAGAACTGAATTACTGCGTTACCAACCCGACGGAACCAGGTCTGGTCACCCGCGTGCCGCGCGGCGCCGTGCCTCGTGGACAGCCGGCCGGTGGGCGGCGGTGAAGGGGCGCCCTGCCCCAAGTGCCGAGGTTCAAGCTGGTGCGCAACGTAGTCGAGAAACGCGTCGACTTCGTCCTCGTTGTACCCGCGTTTCCCGATGGGTGGTTTAGCGAAGGCCATATTGTGAACCAGCTCTGGAGTAAGGCCACCGTTCGTCGCCGGGTTGTCCCTGGCCATGAAGAAATGGTCGCACTCCGCCCCCCTCGCGGCGGCTACTAGCCTGGATACGTGCCAGATCCCGCCACCTATCGCCCCGCGCCCGGGTCCATCCCGGTTGAGCCGGGCGTTTACCGATTCCGGGATTCGCATGGGCGCGTCATCTACGTCGGCAAGGCCAAGAGCCTGCGCAGCCGGCTGACGTCATACTTCCAGGACATCTCGGCCCTGCAACCGCGCACCCGGCAGATGGTGACCACCGCGGCCAAGGTCGAGTGGACGGTGGTCAACACCGAAGTCGAGGCGCTGCAGCTGGAATACAACTGGATCAAGGAATTCGATCCGCGCTTCAATATCCGCTACCGCGACGACAAGTCCTACCCGGTGCTGGCGGTCACCCTCAACGAGGAGTTTCCCCGGCTGATGGTCTACCGCGGCCCGCGCCGCAAGGGTGTGCGCTATTTCGGGCCGTACTCGCACGCGTGGGCCATTCGGGAAACGCTGGATCTGCTCACCCGGGTGTTTCCGGCTCGAACCTGTTCAGCCGGAGTTTTCAAGCGACACAAGCAGATCGACCGTCCCTGCCTGCTCGGCTACATCGACAAATGCTCGGCTCCGTGTGTCGGCCGGGTCAGTGCCGAGCAGCATCGCCAAATCGTCACCGACTTCTGCGACTTCCTGTCCGGCAAAACCGACCGGTTCGCGCGAGAGCTGGAACAGCAGATGAACGCCGCGGCCGAAGAGCTGGATTTCGAGCGGGCCGCGCGCCTTCGCGACGACCTGGGCGCGCTGAAGCGGGCGATGGAGAAACAGGCCGTGGTCTTCGGCGACGGCACCGACGCCGACGTGGTCGCGTTCGCCGACGACGAACTCGAGGCGGCGGTGCAGGTGTTCCATGTCCGCGGCGGCCGGGTTCGCGGTCAGCGCGGCTGGATCGTCGAAAAGACCGGGGACCCAGGTGATTCCGGTGAGGAGCGGTTGGTCGAGCAGTTCCTGACGCAGTTCTACGGCGACCAGGCGGAGCTGGACGGGGCCGGCCGACGAATCGACCAACCCGGTTCCCCGCGAGGTGCTGGTGCCGTGTCTGCCGTCCAACGCCGAACAGCTGGCCAGTTGGTTGTCCGGCCTGCGCGGCTCCCGGGTCACGTTGCGGGTGCCGCGCCGCGGTGATAAGCGGGCGCTGGCCGAAACCGTGCAGCGCAATGCGAAAGAGGCTCTGCAGCAACACAAGCTGAAGCGGGCCGGTGACTTTAACGCCAGATCCGCTGCGCTGCAGAGCATTCAGGAAGCGCTAGGTCTCGCCAACGCGCCACTGCGGATCGAGTGCGTCGACGTCAGCCACGTGCAGGGCACCGACGTGGTGGGCTCGCTGGTGGTGTTCGAGGACGGCCTGCCGCGCAAATCCGACTACCGCCACTTCGGGATCAAGGAAGCCGCCGGGCAGGGCCGTTCCGACGACGTCGCCTCCATCGCCGAGGTGACCCGTCGCCGGTTCCTGCGGCACCTGAGCGACCAGAACGATCCGAATCTGCTTTCCCCGGAAGGGAAATCCCGCCGGTTCGCCTACCCGCCCAATCTGTACGTCGTCGACGGCGGTGCGCCCCAAGTCAATGCGGCCAGCGCCGTGCTCGAGGAGCTCGGCATCACCGACGTCGCGGTGATCGGCCTGGCCAAGCGGCTGGAAGAGGTGTGGGTGCCCTCCGAGCCGGACCCGATCATCATGCCGCGCAACAGCGAGGGGCTGTATCTGCTGCAGCGGGTGCGTGACGAGGCGCACCGATTCGCCATCGCCTACCATCGCAGCAAGCGATCCAAGCGAATGACGGCCTCGGCGCTGGACTCGGTGCCGGGACTGGGCGAGCATCGCCGCAAGGCGCTGGTCACCCATTTCGGATCGATAGCCCGCCTCAAGGAGGCCACCGTCGACCAGATCACCGCCGTGCCGGGTATCGGCGTGGCAACGGCCAACGCCGTCCTCGAGGCGCTGCGGCCGGAACCGCGGACAGCCAATGGAGCTCAGGCATGACGAGCGATGCTGCGGCCGACATCGACGTCGTCCTGGTGACCGGGTTGTCCGGGGCCGGGCGCGGCACGGCGGCCAAGGTGCTCGAGGACCTCGGCTGGTATGTGGCCGACAACCTGCCGCCGCAGCTGATCACCCGGATGGTGGATTTCGGGCTGGCCGCCGGCTCTCGCATCACCCAGTTGGCGGTGGTGATGGATGTGCGATCGCGCGGATTCACCGGCGACCTGGACTCGGTGCGCAACGAATTGGCCACCCGCAACATCACCCCCCGCGTGGTCTTCATGGAGGCGTCCGACGACATGTTGGTGCGCCGCTACGAACAGAATCGCCGCAGTCATCCGCTGCAGGGCGAGCAGACCCTGGCCGAGGGCATCGCGGCCGAGCGCAGGATGCTGGCCCCGGTTCGCGCCACGGCGGACCTCATCATCGACACGTCGACGCTGTCGGTGCGCGGCTTGAGGGAAAGCATCGAGCGAGCGTTCGGCGGCGACGGCGGCGCGACCACCAGCGTCACCGTCGAGTCCTTCGGCTTCAAGTACGGCCTGCCGATGGACGCGGACATGGTCATGGATGTGCGGTTCCTGCCCAACCCGCACTGGGTCGACGAGCTACGCGAACTGACCGGCCAGCATCCGGCGGTGCGCGACTACGTGCTGGGCCAGAACGGCGCGGCGGAGTTTCTCGAGACTTACCATCGATTGCTATCCCTGGTTGTCGAGGGCTATCGCCGGGAGGGGAAGCGATACATGACGGTCGCCATCGGCTGCACCGGCGGCAAGCACCGCAGCGTCGCGATCGCCGAAGCACTGATGCAGCTGCTGGGGTCCGACCCTCGACTGTCGGTGCGGGTGCTGCACCGGGATCTGGGTCGCGAATGAGCGAGCCAACGAGCCCGGCCGACTTCATCGACGCAAAGCATCGTCGCGCTGGGCGGCGGCCACGGCCTCTACGCCACGCTGTCGGCGGCTCGCCGGCTCACGCCCTACGTCACCGCCGTGGTCACCGTGGCCGATGACGGCGGCTCCTCGGGCCGGCTGCGCAACGAACTCGACGTGGTGCCGCCGGGCGATTTGCGAATGGCCTTGGCGGCGTTGGCATCCGACAGCCCGCATGGACGGCTCTGGGCCACCATCCTGCAGCACCGGTTCGGCGGCAGTGGCGCCCTGGCCGGGCACCCGATCGGCAACCTGATGCTCGCCGGGCTGTCCGAGGTGCTGGCCGACCCGGTCGCCGCCCTCGACGAGCTCGGACGAATCCTGGGCGTCAAGGGCAGGGTGTTACCGATGTGCCCGATCGCGCTGCAGATCGAGGCCGACGTCTGCCGGGCTGGAAACCGACCCGCGGATGTTCCGGCTGATCCGCGGTCAGGTGGCGATCGCGACCACCCCCGGCAAGGTTCGGCGGGTGCGGCTGCTGCCTCCCGACCCGCCGGCGACCCGGCAGGCCGTCGACGCCATCATGGCCGCCGACTTGGTGGTTCTGGGCCCGGGCTCGTGGTTCACCAGCGTGATCCCGCACGTGCTGGTGCCCGGGCTTGCCGCAGCACTGCGGGCCACCACGGCCCGCCGGGCGCTGGTGCTCAACCTGGTCGCCGAGCCGGGGGAGACGGCCGGGTTCTCGGTGGAGCGCCATCTGCATGTGCTGGCTCAACACGCACCCGGGTTCACCGTCCACGACATCATCATCGATGCCGAGCGAGTCCCCAGCGACCGGGAACGCGAGCAACTGCGGCGCACAGCAACGCTGCTGCAGGCCGAGGTCCACTTCGCCGACGTGGCCAGACCTGGTACACCTTTACATGACCCGGGCAAGCTGGCGGCCGCCCTGGACGGGGTGCGGGTGGGCCATGAGGGCTCCTCGGCATCCACCGTGACGGCCACCGAAGAGATTCGGATCGACGAACCAAGGGGTGACGACGCGTGGCGATGACGACAGAAGTCAAGGACGAGTTGAGTCGCTTAGTGGTGAAGTCGGTCAGCGCTCGTCGTGCGGAAGTCACATCCCTGCTCAGGTTCGCCGGCGGATTACACATCGTGAGCGGACGCGTGGTCGTCGAAGCCGAGGTGGATCTGGGTAACATCGCGCGGCGGCTGCGCAAGGACATCTTCGAGCTGTACGGCTACAACGCGGTTGTGCATGTGTTGTCGGCCAGCGGGATTCGCAAGAGCACCCGGTACGTTCTGCGGGTCGCCAACGACGGCGAGGCGCTGGCCCGCCAGACCGGGCTGCTGGACATGCGCGGCCGCCCGGTTCGGGGTCTGCCCGCCCAGGTCGTCGGCGGCAGCATCGGCGACGCCGAAGCCGCGTGGCGGGGAGCCTTTTTGGCGCACGGATCGCTGACCGAACCGGGACGGTCGTCGGCGTTGGAGGTCAGCTGCCCCGGCCCGGAGGCCGCGCTGGCACTGGTGGGTGCGGCGCGCCGGCTCGGGGTCAGCGCGAAGGCTCGCGAGGTGCGCGGTGCCGATCGGGTGGTGGTGCGCGACGGCGAGGCGATCGGCGCACTGCTGACCCGGATGGGCGCCCAGGACACCAGGCTGGTCTGGGAGGAGCGCCGGTTGCGTCGCGAGGTGCGGGCGACGGCCAACCGGCTCGCCAATTTCGACGACGCCAATCTGCGCCGCTCGGCACGGGCCGCGGTCGCGGCGGCCGCCAGGGTGGAGCGGGCGCTGGAGATCCTCGGCGATACCGTGCCCGACCATCTGGCCTCGGCCGGCAAACTGCGCGTCGAGCACCGGCAGGCCTCGCTGGAGGAGCTGGGCCGGCTGGCCGACCCTCCCATGACGAAAGACGCTGTGGCAGGCCGTATTCGGCGATTGCTGTCCATGGCTGACCGTAAGGCCAAGGTCGAGGGCATCCCCGACACCGAGTCGGCGGTCACGCCGGACCTGCTGGAGGACGCCTGAGCGGGCGATGCGCGGCGAAGGGCTGCGCGCTGAAAAGCGGCCTGCAAAAGGCACAGTAACGGGGGGAAGGGCTACGGTTTCCGCATGAAGCGGCTTTCGAGTGTCGACGCGGCGTTTTGGTCTGCCGAAACCGCGGGCTGGCATATGCATGTCGGCGCGCTGGCGATCTGCGATCTCACCGACGCCCCCGAATACAGCTTCCAGCGACTTCGCGAAATCATGATCGAGCGGTTGCCGGAGCTGCCGCAGCTGCGCTGGCGCGTCACCGGTGCCCCGCTCGGGCTGGATCGGCCCTGGTTCGTCGAGGACGAAGAGCTCGACATCGACTTCCACATGCGGCGCATCGCGGTCCCCGCGCCGGGCGGGCGGAAAGAGGTCGACGAACTGGTGGGCCGGCTGATGTCCTACAAGCTGGACCGCTCCCGACCGCTCTGGGAGCTGTGGGTGATCGAGAACGTCAAGGGCAACCGGGTCGCGACGCTGACCAAGATGCACCACGCCATCGTCGACGGGGTGTCGGGTGCCGGGCTGGCCGAGATCATGTTGGACGTCACGCCCGAACCGCGTCCGCCGCAGGAGCACACGGTGGGATCGCTGGTGGGATTCCAGCTGCCGGGTTTGGAACGGCGCGCGCTGGGCGCCCTCTACAACGTCGTGGTCAAGACCCCGTTCCGGATCACCCGGTTGCTGGAACAGACAGTGCGTCAACAAATCGCGGCACTCGGCGTCAGCAGCAAGCCGCCGGGTTACTTCGAGGCGCCCAAGACGAGGTTCAACGCGCCGGTATCGCCGCACCGCCGGATCACGGGTTGCCGCGTGGAACTGGAGCGGGTGAAGGCCGTCAAGGATGCCTTCGGCGTCAAGCTCAACGATGTGGTGCTGGCACTGGTGGCCGGCGCCGCCCGCGACTATCTGCAAAAGCACGACGAGCTCCCGGTCAAACCGCTCATCGCGCAGATCCCGGTGTCAACGCGCACCGACGAAAGCCAGGGCGACGTCGGCAACAAGATCAGCTCCATGACCGCGTCGCTGGCCACCGACATCGAGGATCCGGCCGAGCGGCTCAAGGCCATCCACGAAAGCACGCAGAGCGCCAAGGGAATGGCCAAGGCGCTCTCGGCGCATCAGATCATGGGCCTCACCGAGACCACACCGCCCGGGCTGCTGCAGCTGGCCGCGCGCGCCTATACGGTTTCGGGCCTGTCACGCAACCTCGCGCCGCTCAACCTGGTCGTGTCCAATGTTCCCGGCCCGCCCCTGCCGCTGTACATGGCGGGCGCCAAACTGGAGTCGCTGGTGCCGCTGGGACCGCCCGTGATGGATATCGCGCTGAACATCACCTGCTTCTCCTACGAGAAGAACCTGGACTTCGGCTTTGTCACCACGCCCGAAGTCGCCAACGACATCGACGTCATGGCGCGCGCCATCGAGCCGGCGCTGAACGAACTCGAGATCGCCGCCGGGCTCATCGAGCCGGCGGATTCGTGACGTATACCCACGACAGAAAACGGGCGACCGCCTCGGCGACTTTATGCGCCCGCGGCGAGTCGAAGATGTCGAAAGCGTGCTGGGCGTAAGGCAATTCGGCATAGGCAACCGGTGATTTCGACACCGCCCGCAGTTCTTGGACGAACTTCTGCCCTTCGGCCACCGGAATGAGCGAGTCGTCTTCGCCGTGCAGTACGAAGAACGGCGGCGCGTCGGCGTTGACCTGACAGATCGGTGAAGCATCGACGTAGATGTCGCGATGCTTGCTGAATCTCCGCCTCACCACGAACATTTCGAGCAACCGGACGAACTGCCGACGACCCGCGTCTTCGGTGGAGAACCAGTCGTAGTGCCCGTACATCGGAACGGCGGCGACCACCGAGGTGTCGGCGTCTTCGAAGCCGGGCTGGAATTTGGGGTCGTTGGGGGTCAGCGCCGCCAGCGCGGACAGATGGCCGCCCGCGGACCCGCCGGTGATGGCGACGAAGTTGGGGTCGCCGCCGTAGTCTGCGATGTTCTCCTTCACCCAGGCCAGCGCGCGCTTGACGTCGACGATGTGGTCGGGCCATTTGTGCAGCGGGGCAACCCGATATCCGATCGACACGCACACCCAGCCGCGGGCGGCCAGGTGGTCCATCAGCGGGTACGCCTGCGGACGGCGCATTCCGATCACCCACGCGCCACCGGGCACCTGCAGCAGCACCGGCGCCTTGCCGTCGCGCGGCAGGTCGCGCCGGCGCCAGATGTCGGCCCGGTTGGCACGCCGGTGCGGGCCGTACGAGACGACGTTTGTCTTGTCGACGTACAGCCGCCGTGACATGTACGTGCGCATCGGCAGATTGCGCTGGCCCCTGCCTTTCCAGCGGGTGGGCTGCGTCGGAAGCTTGCTCAGTTCGTCGGCGTAGTCGGTGCCGAGCTCTTCGGTCAGCCCGGCTTCCAGCACCGGGCCCGGGGTGGTCGCACCGAGGTATCGGATCGCGCCCAGGATCGCCCACGACGCGGCCGTCAGGCCCAGTGCCGCTTTACCTTTCGGTCCGGCGAAATCGCCGCGGCAGCCGCGGCGCAGCGCATCCAGTACCGAGGCGGCGAGGTAAAGCTGGGGTACTTCCGAGGTCGGCCATCCGGACCAGAATTCGTACACCGAGGCGTACGGATTGCGGCTGATCGGGTGTAATCCGTTGGCAGCGTTGAGGAGTTCCACGGCACCGCGTGTCAACGGACGCGGCTTCCTCAACTCGCGCAGCAATCGTTGGTATCGCATCAGCCGGTGACCCGGGCCTTGAGTTCGTTGCGCAGCACCTTGCCGGTGCTGCCGCGGGGAAGTTCGTCGAGCACCACGATTTCGCGGGGCACCTTGTAGTTGGCGAGATTGTCCCGGACGTGTTGCTTGAGCATGTCGGCGGTCGCGCTCGCGCCCGCATCGAGGACCACGAACGCGGCCAGGCGCTGGCCGTATTGCTCGTCGTCCACCCCGATCACCGCGGCTTCGGCCACCTCGGGGTGCGCCGCCAGCGTCTTCTCCACCTCGATCGGGTAGACGTTCTCCCCACCCGAGACGATCATCTCGTCGTCGCGGCCCACCACGAACAGCCGGCCGGCCTCGTCGAGGTAGCCGACGTCGCCGGAGCACATGAAGCCGGAGTGGAAATCTTTCGTGGCACCTGAGGTGTAACCGTCGAATTGAGTGTCGTTGCGGACGAAGATGCTTCCCACCTCCCCGGTGGGAACCTCGTTGAATTCGGGGTCCAGGATGCGGATTTCGGTTCCGCCGGCGGGCCGGCCCGCGGTGTCGGGGGCCGCGCGCAGATCCTGCGGTGTGGCGGTGGCGATCATGCCCGCCTCGGTGGCGTTGTAGTTGTTGTAGATCACGTCGCCGAACTGGTCCATGAAGGCGATGACGACATCGGGCCGCATCCGCGAACCCGAGGCCGCCGCGAAGCGCAATGAGCTTCCGCTGTAACGGTTTCGGACCTCGGCGGGCAACTCCATGATGCGGTCGAACATCACCGGAACCACGGCAAGGCCGGTCGCCTGGTGGCGGTCGACGAGATCCAGCGTGGCTTCCGGATCGAACTTGCGCCGGGTCACCACCGTGCAGGCCATCGACGCGGCGAAGATCAGTTGCGAAAAGCCCCACGCGTGGAACATCGGCGCGACGATCACGATGGTCTCCTCGGCCCGCCACGGTGTGCGGTCCAGGATCGCCTTGAGCGTGCCGATGCCGGCGCCCCCACCAGATTGCTTGGCGCCCTTGGGAGATCCGGTGGTGCCAGAGGTGAGCAGGATCATCCTGCCCTTGCCGCCGGTGCGCTCGGGCTGTTGACCGGTGTGGGTGGCGATTAGCTTCTCGACCGTGAACTCGTGGTCGGTGTCGGTCCACGCCAGGATGCGGGTGGCGTCGGGTTTGTCGGCCAGCGCGCGATCGACCGTCTCGGTGAACTCCGCGTCGTAGATGACGGCGTCGACGCCCTCACGGTTGACCACGTCGGCCATCGCCGGGCCAGCGAACGACGTGTTGAGCAGCACGACGTCGGAGCCGATCCGGCTGGACGCCACCACCGCCTCGATGAAACCGCGGTGATTGCGGCACATCACCCCGATCACCTTCGGCTGCCCGGTGGGCAAGCCTTGCAGCGCCGCCGCCAACGCGTTGATCCGCTCGTCGAGCTGCCGCCAGGTCAGCGTGCCCAGCTCGTCGACCAAGGCGGGACGATCCGGGCAGCGCTGCGCGGCACTGGCGAAACCCACGGTCATGCCCATGCCTTCGCGACGCATCGCGGCCGCCATCTTCACGTACCGGTCGGGGCGCATCGGCGCGATCATTCCGGCGCGCCCCAGCGTGGTGATGATGCCGAGTGCCTGTCCGATACGACCTGTTGGAGGATCCATAACTCAACCCAGGATCGGAAAACGACGTTGGCCGGCAAGCTCTTTGAGGCCCTGCTGCATCACCGACCGGACATGCTCGTCGACCTCGTCGATGTCAGGGTCCTCGCCGAATTGCGCGGTGATGTCGATCGGTTCGAGCACCTGCGTCACGATCTTGGTGGGCAGCGGCAAATTCGGCGGGACCGCCGCGCTGAAGCCGAACGGAAAACCGAACGACAGCGGCAGAATGTCGCTGCGCAGCAAGCGTTTTAGCCCGAGCCGTCGGGCCAGCCAGGTGCCACGGGACAGGTAGAGTTGCGTTTCCTGCCCGCCGATGGACACCGCGGGCACGAGCGGCACACCGGCTTCGATCGCGGTGCGGACGTATCCCTTTCGGCCGTTGAAGTCGATCACATTCTCCGCGAGCGTGGGCCGGTATGCGTCGTAGTCTCCGCCGGGAAACACGATCACCACGCCGCCGGAGCGCAGGGCCTTGGCCGCGTTCTCGCGGTCGGCCCGGATGTAGCCGGTACGCCTGAAAAAAGGTCCCGTGGGACCCATGAAAAGGATGTCGTGGCTAAGCGTGTAGACCGGCCGGTCGTAGCCGAACTTGTCGTAGAAGTCGACGCTGAAGATCGGCACATCCATGGGGAACATGCCGCCGGAGTGGTTGCCGACCACCAGCGCCCCGCCGGGCGGGAAGGAATCCAGGCCGCGCACCTCGGATCGGAAGTACCTCTTCAAGACGGGGCGCATCACGCCGATAATGCGCTGGGTCAAGCCGGGATCGAATTTGCCGATATCGTCACTGTCGCTATCGGTCACTTCGCTCACCTAGGCTCCCTAACGGCTGACCGGCGGCCCTGGGCGACCCTAGCCGCGCCCTAGTGCCGTGTGGACGTGTTCGATGGTAGCGAGCCTGCCCCGGCCGCCGGTTCTGAGTCGTCCTCGCGCCAGATGCACACGCCGTGCAACGTCATGGTGGCCATGTCGGGTACCACGGTGAAGTCCAGCGTGTTGTCCCCGGTGGCCGCCTGTGTCGCCGGCGCGCCTCCGGCGATATGCGTTTGTTCCTCCGCGCAGCTGTCGCCCCGTTCGAAGCCGGTCCACCTGGTGCCCTCCACCACGTCGCTCCTGGTCAACGTGGCAGCCGGCCCGTAGGTGAACCAGGCGACCGCGGGCCGTTGGATGTCGTCGAGGTGCTGCCACACGAACATCGGCGAGCCTTTGACGCACTCCAAGACTTCATGCTGCGGTGAAAACGTCTGCACGCCGTCCATTACGCCCGCCGACCCGCCGCACGCGACACCGGGCTCCGGGGCGGTCGGGTCTGCGTGCGCGACACCCGCGACCAGAGCCGCACCCGTGCACGTCGCGGTGAACGTTGCAGTAAACCTCGCAGTGAATGTTGTGAAGGCCACGTTCACACTGCGTTTCATGGTCGCTGATGATAACCGGGTCCGGCGACGAAGCGGTAGTCTTTCGAGCGAATATCCTAGCAGGACAATTACCCTGTAAGACCGGCATTTCAGCATCTCCGCGGCTACGCCGCGCCGCGCGTTATCGCAGGTGCGTAGAAAGTTTTCGCGTACACCCCGGGCTCACGGGCGCACACTTGGGTGGCGGCAGGAGATGGCAGGGTGACCGATCAGCGGGCTGAATCACGCCCGGCTGCTGCGCCTGTGGAAAGCGAGTCTCACCGAGGTCGTTGACGTATGAGGCCGCGTTCGCTGCGACGGTTGACACATACACCCTCCGCCGGGTAACCACCGGTGGTGCTGCGCGCAAAAACCGGGACTCGAGCTTGGTGACGGGCGCCATATGTGCCCTTCGGATTCCGCACGCTATCCTTTCCTCGCGCCGGTCGCTGACCCCTCACCTGAGAGAGAGCAAATGCCCCTCACCACCTCGCCGAACGGGCCGCACGTGCGGTATTCGCACGCATCAGCTGATCGGCGTTCTGGGTTGAACAATGTCCATCAGGACAAGGCGCGGCCAGCGGCCACCGTCGATCACGCCGCCGCCGCGCAGGGCACGGCGGATCACCTACAGGCCCAGTACTTCATCCGCATGCTCAGGCAGAGCCGCGAGGTTATTGACCAGCGGATCGGCAAATACCAAAGGGTGACCGCCGGCTCGCAAGCCGGGGACGATGTCGAGACCGCGCGCTCCGTTCGGCGCGTGTTGGCTGTCGAAGAGAAGGATCGGCAAGTCCTCTCGGAGATGATCGAAAACTTAGAGCGGCGATTTTTGCTGCGCTCCTCGGGCCCGATGCCCCATATCTCTCGACGGGCGCGGCCTGCTGTCCGTTAGGCGCTTGGCGTGCTGCCCTAATCTGGGGAAATACCTACTGCCGTCCGATATTTCGGGCTGTGCTGGCCCGCGCCGGCTTTCGCTTTCGTGCTGCGCGCATGAAAGCGGCCGCCAACTTCGGCGTCGTTGCACATGGTGTGAGCCCGATCCGGCACGCTAGCGGTTGCCCAGATAAATGCCAAAATCATTCTGGGAGAGACGAAATGAACGTTGCAAGCCCGCCCGATGAGCCGGTCGCATGGCACCCGCATAACGCGAGCCATGCGGGCCGGCGCAGCGGACACCCGGCTCCTGCCGGGGCTGGCGGTGGGCACCGGGCCGACTACCTTCTGCGTCTTCTCACTCAGATTCGCCAACGGATCGACAACCGAGTCGAGCGATACCGCAGGGTCGCCGCGATCTTTGACACCAGCGGCGACGTCGAATACGCCGCTACGTTCCGGCGTCTCCGGTCGCTCGAGTAAGAGGACGGGCGAATTCTCGACGAGATAATCGACAATCTGCAGCGTCAATTTCCGCCTCGTTCCCCGGGATAGGGAGCTTGCAAACCGCCGGCGGGATGTCGTCACCTCGGTCCTGCGAGCCGATACATTAGGTTGGCCGACTGGTTTTTGACTGGAACGAGGCCCGTCATGGGATTCATGTCACCCGTACTTCCGGACGTTGACCACGACACCTGGCCCACCTTGCCCCGGGCAACGCGACTGCAAGTCGTCACCCGGCATTGGGCGGAGCACGGGTTCGGGACACCGTACGCGGTCTATCTGCTCTATCTGATCAAGATCGCCCTCTACGTGGCCGTGCCCGCGGCGATCATCGCGCTCACCCCGGGCTTGGGCGGGCTGAGTCACATCGCTGACTGGTGGACGCAACCGATCGTGTACCAGAAGGTCATTATCTTCACGCTGCTGTTCGAGGTCACCGGCTTCGGCTGCGGATCGGGCCCGCTCACGGGACGCTTCATGCCGCCGATCGGCGGGTTCCTTTATTGGTTGCGGCCCAAGACGATTCGACTTCCGGCCTGGCCGGACAAAGTTCCGCTCACCCGCGGTGATTCGCGCACCCTCGTGGACGTCGCGCTGTACGCCATCGTCTTGATCAGCGCGGTGTGGGCGCTGGGCTCGGGAGGCACAGGCGGGCCGGTCACCGCCGCCGACGACGTGGGCTTGATTGACCCCGTCCTGGTGATCCCGACGATCGTCGCCCTGGCGCTGTTGGGTCTGCGCGACAAGACCATCTTCCTGGCCGCCCGCGGCGAACATTACTGGCTGAAACTATTGGTGTTCTTTTTCCCGTTCACCGACCAGATCGCGGCCTTCAAGATCATCATGCTGTGCCTGTGGTGGGGGGCGGCGACGTCCAAGCTGAACCACCATTTCCCTTACGTCGTGGCGGTGATGACGAGCAACAACGCGCTGCTGCGCGCCAGGCTTTTCACTCCGCTGAAGCGCATGCTCTACCTCGACCCGGTGAACGACCTGCGCCCTTCGGTGTTGCCGAAGCTGATGGCCCACGTCGGTGGCACCACGGCGGAATTCCTGGTCCCGACGGTCCTGGTGTTCGTCGCCGGCGATCAACCGTGGCGCTGGTTCCTCATCGGGTTCATGGTGCTGTTCCACCTCAACATCCTTTCCAACCTGCCGATGGGTGTCCCGCTGGAATGGAATGTGTTCTTTATCTTCTCGCTGTTCTACCTGTTCGGGCATTACGGTGCGATCCGCGCCACCGATCTTCAGTCACCGCTGCTGCTGGCGATGGTGCTTGTCGTGGTAGCCATCGTGATCGCGGGAAACCTTTTCCCCGAGAAGTTTTCGTTCTTGCCCGCCATGCGCTACTACGCCGGCAACTGGGCCACCAGCCTGTGGTGCTTCCGCGCGGGCGCCGAGGACAAGATAGAAGCCGACATCGTGAAAAGCTCTGCGCTTGTTGTCAATCAGCTGGCGAAGCTTTACGGGCCGGCGACCGCCGAGGTGATGTCCGACAAGGTCGCGGCTTTCCGCGCGATGCACACGCACGGCCGGGCGCTCAACGGCTTGTTGCCCCGGGCGATCCCCAACGAAGCCGACTACAGCGTGCGCGAGGGCGAGGTCGTCGCCGGGCCCCTGGTCGGCTGGAACTTCGGTGAAGGCCACCTGCACAACGAGCAGTTGCTCGAAGCGGTGCAACGGCGCTGCCACTTCGAGGAAGGAGACGTGCGCGTCATCGTCCTAGAAGGTCAACCGATTCAGACACAGCGGCAGTGGTATCGCATCCTGGACGCCAAGACCGGCTTGATCGAGGCGGGCTACGTCCGCGTCGAGGACATGCTGAGCCGCCAGCCGTGGCCCGAGCCCGGCGACGAATTCCCGGTCCACATCGCGGACGATCGTGGCGACCCGCCGCGCCCGGCTACGCGGCGCTCGCGGTCGCCACGGCGCCAACGCACCAGGCCCCGAAATTCATGACCAACGCCGTCGTCGTCGGCGCCGGGCCCAACGGCCTTGCCGCGGCGATTCACCTCGCACGCAACGGTGTCGACGTGCAGGTGCTGGAGGCGCGCGACACGATCGGTGGGGGAGCGCGCTCCGGTGAGCTGACGGTGCCCGGGCTCACCCATGACCACTGCTCGGCGGCTCATCCGCTGGGCGTCGGTTCGCCGTTCTGGCAAGAGATCGACCTGCAGCGCTACGGGCTGGTCTGGAAATGGGCGGAGATTGACTGCGCGCATCCGCTCGACGACGGGACCGCCGGCGTGCTGTATCGGTCGGTGGAGCAGACCGCCGCGGGCATGGGAGCCGACCGAACGCGCTGGCGGCTGGCCGTCGGTGACCTAGTGGCCGGATTCGACCAGCTGGCCCACGATTTGCTCCGCCCGGTGATCAACGTTCCGCGCCACCCGATCCGCCTTGCGGCGTTCGGGCCGCGCGCTCTGCTGCCGGCCAGCGTGATGGCCCGGTTCTTCCGTACCGAGCAGGCACGCGGCGTATTCGCCGGAGCGGCCGCGCACATGTTCACCCGGCTGGACCGGCCGCTCACCGCGGCGCTCGGCCTGATGTTCCTGGCCGGCGGGCACCGCAACGGCTGGCCGGTCGCCGAAGGCGGCTCCGGGTCGATCATCGCGGCGTTGGCCGCCGCGCTGAGCGCTCATGGCGGCAGCGTCACCACCGGGGTAACGGTCACCAGCCGCGGCGATATCCCGGATGCCGACATCGTCATGCTCGACCTGAGTCCCGCTGCGGCGCTGTCGATCTACGGCGACGACATGCCCGGGCGGATCAAGCGGTCCTATCGGCGCTACCGCGAGGGATCCTCGGCGTTCAAGGTCGACTTCGCCATCGAGGGCGACATCCCGTGGACGAACCCAAACTGTGCACGTGCGGGCACGGTCCATCTCGGCGGGACGTTCGCCGAAACCGCGGACACCGAACGTCAACGCGCACAGGGGATAATGGTGCGTCGGCCATTCGTGCTCGTCGGCCAGCAGTACCTGGCCGATCCATCCCGCTCGGCGGGCAACATCAACCCGATCTGGTCCTATGCGCACGTGCCGTTCGGTTACACCGGCGACGCCACCGCCGCCGTCGTCCAGCAGATCGAGCGGTTCGCGCCGGGGTTCCGCGACCGCGTCATCGCGACCGTGAGCAAAAGCACCGCCGAGCTAGCGGCCTACAACCCCAACTACATTGGCGGCGACATCATCGGCGGCGCCAACGACGGGTTGCAGTTCCCCTTCCGCCCGCGGGTGGCCCTGAACCCCTACGCCACCGGGGTGCCGGGCGTCTACCTGTGTTCGCAGTCCACGCCGCCGGGCGCCGGCATCCACGGGCTGTGCGGATACCACGCCGCCACATCGGCGTTGCGGTGGCTGCACAAGCGACGCGGCTGAGCGTCAGTGCGCCCCCGACGGGCCGGCCGGAACCGGCTGTCCGGGAACGGGCGCGCCGGTCGGGGGCGGACCACTCGGTGCATCCTTTGCGCCGATCCCGCCGGACATGTCGACGATTGGCGCGGTGGCCGGCGCGGCGCCGACGCCAGCACCGGCAAGCACCGGCACGCCGGCCGGCCCGAGCGCTATCAGCGGAGTACCAACGGGCACCACCGGAACGGCGGCTCCGATCGGGATGGGGGCTCCGATCGGGATGGGGGCTCCGATCGGGATGGGTGCGCCGACGGGGATCGGTGCGCCGACGGGGATGGGGGCGCCGACGGGGATGGGGGCGCCGACGGGGATCGGTGCGCCGACGGGGATAGGCGCGCCGACGGGGATCGGCGCGCCGACCGGAATTGGGGCGCCGACGGGGATAGGCGCTCCGACGGGGATCGGTGCGCCGACGGGGATCGGTGCGCCGACGGGGATCGGTGCGCCGACGGGGATAGGCGCTCCGACGGGGATCGGTGCGCCGACGGGGATAGGCGCTCCGACGGGGATCGGTGCGCCGACGGGGATAGGCGCTCCGACCGGAATTGGGGCGCCGACGGGGATAGGCGCCCCGACCGGAATGGGCGCGCCGACCGGAACTGGCGCAGCTGCTGCAACCGGCCCTGGCACCACAACGGGAGCAACACCGGCCATGGGAGTCACGGGAGCGCTGGCGCCACACACCTCGCCGGCAGTCGCCGGCCCGCCCGCGCCTGCCGGCCCGCCCGCGCCTGCCGGCCCGCCCGCGCCTGCCGCCCGCCTGCCGGTCCGCCCGCGCCTGCCGGCCCGCCCGGCCCTGCCGGTCCGCCCGCACCAGCTGCGCCGCCTGCGCCCGCACCGCCTGCACCCGCGGGTCCGCCCGCACCGGAGCTGTATGCGCACCGGCATGCCGCGGCGGGGCTTCCCGCCGTCGGCGCTCCACCGGCGGCTGCCGCGCCTCCCGCGGCGCCGGCCGCTCCGGCGGCTCCCGGTCCTCCGGCAGCCGGCGCTCCGACTTCACCCGACATCCCCTGGACGCAAGCAACCGCGCCGCCGGTCTTTATCGGTGGGGCGGCCGCCGCTTCTGGGCTCAACGCTATAGCGGCGCCGCACAAACCAGCGATGCCAACTACTTTGATGCTGAACCGATCAAAGGCCCTCATCAACGCCGCTCCTCCAACTCTTCTGCGATCAGCGTGTCGCAGTCGTGTCGAATGTATGGCTGGTCGTTTCTATTACACGCGCGACAGTTCGGGGCTTATAGAACCGATACAAAGCAGACACGCGCCGGTTATCGCCCGTCCTGGCCTGCTGTATGCGCGGTCACACACACCCCGCAGCTGTGGCGCTTGCCACATTCGAAGTTTCATCCACCCGAGTTGTGAGTATTCACTTAGGCTTACGAACTAGAAGGGCATCGGCGGGCTGCAACAAGCGTCCATCGATGCCCTTCAACCACGTCTGCCCCATTTTTCTGGGCAAAAATCCCGCGCGAGTCCGCGCTGATGAGATGGCCGAGCGACGGCTGGTTGTTACTGATCTAGGCTGACCACGAGCAGTTCATCAGCGAGCGGCACAAACCCCAGAAAGAACGAGGGAGAGACGAGTGACGGTCCGGGTAGGCATCAACGGCTTCGGTCGCATCGGACGGAACTTCTACCGGGCTTTATTGGCTCAGCAGGAGCAGGGCGGCGCGGATATCGAAGTGATCGCCGTCAACGACATCACCGATAACAGCACGCTGGCTCACCTGCTCAAATTCGACTCGATCCTGGGCCGGTTGCCGTACGACGTGAGCCTGGAAGGCGAGGACACCATCGTCGTCGGCCCGGCGAAGATCAAGGCGCTCGAGGTCCGCGAGGGCCCGGCGGCACTGCCGTGGGGCGACCTCGGGGTCGACGTGGTCGTCGAGTCCACCGGCCTGTTCACCAACGCGGCCAAGGCCAAGGGTCACCTGGACGCCGGCGCCAAAAAGGTGATCATCTCCGCGCCCGCCACCGACCCCGACCTCACCATCGTGCTCGGGGTCAACGACGACCAGTACGACGGCAGCCAGAACATCATCTCCAACGCCTCGTGCACCACGAACTGCCTTGCGCCGGTCACCAAGGTGCTGCAGGACGAGTTCGGCATCGTCCGGGGTCTGATGACCACCATCCACGCCTACACCCAGGACCAGAACCTGCAGGACGGTCCGCACAAGGACCTGCGCCGGGCCCGGGCGGCCGCGCTCAACATCGTGCCGACGTCGACCGGTGCGGCCAAGGCGATCGGCTTGGTGATGCCCGAGCTGAAGGGCAAGCTCGACGGTTACGCGCTGCGGGTGCCGATCCCGACCGGTTCGGTCACCGACCTGACCGTGGAGCTGTCCAAGCCGGGCACCGCCGACGAGATCAACGCTGCGTTCAAGGCCGCTGCCGAGGGCCGACTCAAGGGCATCCTGAAGTACTACGACGCACCGATCGTCTCGAGCGACATCGTCACCGACCCACACAGCTCGATCTTCGACTCCGGCCTGACCAAGGTGATCGACAACCAGGCCAAGGTGGTGTCTTGGTACGACAACGAATGGGGCTACTCCAACCGCCTCATCGATCTGGTCGCGCTGGTCGGCAAGTCGCTCTAGCGCCGTGGCCGTTCATACCCTCAACGAGCTTCTGGCGCAGGGTGTTTCGGGTCGCGGCGTGCTGGTGCGCTCGGACCTGAACGTACCGCTCGACGACACGGGCAACATCACCGACGCCGGCCGCATCACCGCGTCGGTGCCCACGTTGAAGGCGCTGCTGGACGCCGGGGCGAAGGTGGTGGTCACCGCGCACCTGGGTCGTCCCAAGGACGGCCCCGACCGGAAGTACTCGCTCGCGCCGGTCGCGGCAGCGCTGAGTGAGCAACTGGGACAGCACGTCGCGCTGGCCGGCGACGTCGTCGGCACCGACGCCCTGGCCCGGGCGGAGGGACTCACCGACGGCGACATCCTGCTGCTGGAGAACATCCGCTTCGACAAGCGCGAAACCAGCAAGGACGACGGCGAGCGACGCGCCCTGGCGCGCCAGCTGGCCGAATTGGTCTCGCCCGGAGGCGCTTTCGTCTCCGACGGCTTCGGGGTGGTGCACCGCAAGCAGGCCTCGGTATATGACGTCGCCGAACTATTGCCGCACTACGCGGGCACCTTGGTCGCCGACGAGATAAAGGTGCTCGAGCAGCTGACCAGCTCGACCGAACGGCCCTATGCGGTCGTGCTCGGCGGATCGAAGGTGTCCGACAAGCTCGGGGTGATCGAGTCGCTGGCGACCAAGGCCGACAGCATCGTCATCGGCGGCGGCATGTGCTTCACCTTCCTTGCCGCGCAGGGATATTCGGTAGGAAAGTCACTGCTGGAAGAACACATGGTAGAGACCTGTCGCAACCTGCTGGACACCTACGCCGACGTGTTGCGGCTGCCCGGCGACATCGTGGTGACCGAGAACTTCACCGCCGACTCGCCACCACAGTTCGTGGCCGCCAACGCGATTCCGGACGGGCTCGATGGGTCTGGACATCGGCCCGGGTTCGGTGAAGCGGTTCGGCACGCTGCTGTCCAACGCGAAGACTATCTTCTGGAACGGCCCGATGGGCGTATTCGAGTTTCCCGCCTATGCCGCCGGCACTCGAGGTGTCGCCGAGGCGATTGTCGCGGCGACCGGCAAAGGCGCCTTCAGCGTCGTCGGGGGCGGCGACTCCGCCGCCGCGGTGCGCGCGCTGAAAATCCCGGAGGACGCCTTCTCGCACATCTCCACCGGCGGCGGGGCATCGCTGGAATACCTTGAGGGCAAAACGCTGCCGGGCATCGAGGTGCTCGGCCGTGAGCAGCCTGATCAAAACTAGGGAGTGGGGGACGCGTGAGCCGCAAACCGCTGATCGCCGGCAACTGGAAGATGAACCTCAACCACTTCGAGGCGATCGCGCTGGTGCAAAAGATCGCGTTCGCGTTGCCGGACAAGTACTACGACAAGGTCGACGTCACCGTCCTGCCGCCATTCACCAACCTGCGCAGCGTGCAGACCCTCGTTGACGGCGACAAGCTGCGGTTGACCTATGGCGCGCAGGACCTTTCGCAGCACGAGTCGGGCGCCTACACGGGTGACATCAGCGGCGCCTTCCTGTCCAAACTGGGCTGCAGCTTCGTCGTCGTCGGGCACTCCGAGCGGCGCACCTACCACAACGAGGACGACGCGCTGGTGGCCGCCAAGGCCGCCGCCGCCCTCAAGAACGAGCTCACTCCCATCATCTGCATAGGCGAGCACCTCGACGTCCGCGAGGCCGGCGAGCATGTGAGCCACTGCGAGCAACAGCTGCGCGGCTCGCTGGCCGGGTTGTCGGCCGAGCAGATCGGCAACGTCGTCATCGCCTATGAGCCGGTCTGGGCGATCGGCACCGGACGGGTAGCCAGTGCCTCCGATGCTCAGGAGGTGTGCGGGGCGATTCGCAAGGAGCTGGCGTCCCTCTCCTCCCCGAAGACCGCCGACACCGTCCGGGTGCTCTACGGCGGCTCGGTGAACGCGAAAAACGTCGGTGAGATCGTCGCTCAGGACGACGTCGACGGCGGTTTGGTCGGGGGAGCGTCGCTGGACGGCGAACAGTTCGCGACGCTGGCGGCTATCGCCGCCGGTGGGCCGCTGCCGTGATGGCGCTCCGCTGCCGGTAAACTGCACGTCATGCAATTGGGCCTGCAGATCACCCTGGTCGTTACCAGCATCCTGGTGGTGCTGCTGGTGCTGTTGCACCGTGCCAAGGGTGGCGGCCTGTCGACGCTGTTCGGCGGCGGTGTGCAGTCAAGCCTGTCCGGGTCCACGGTGGTGGAGAAGAACCTGGACCGGTTGACGCTGTTCCTCACCGGCATCTGGCTGGTGTGCATCATCGGCATCGCCCTGCTGATCAAGTACCGCTGATCTCCTCGGCGGGCGGACCCCACGATCCGCACCGATACTGGATGCATGGTTGAGGTATCCGATCCCGCACTGGAACCAATCGGTGCCGTCCAGCGGACCCAGGTCGGTCGCAATGCGACCGAGCCGATGCGCGCGGACATCCGGCTGCTGGGCACGATCCTCGGTGACACCGTGCGCGAGCAGAACGGCGACGAGGTGTTCGACCTCGTTGAGCGCGCCCGGGTGGAATCTTTCCGGGTGCGACACTCACAAATCGACCGGGCTGAGATGTCGGCCATGTTCGACGGGATCGACATCCACCTGGCGATCCCGATCATCCGGGCGTTCAGCCATTTCGCTCTGCTGGCCAACGTCGCCGAAGACATCCACCGGGAGCGCCGCCGCGGTATTCACGTCGACGCCGGCGAGCCACCGCAAGACAGCAGCCTGGCCGCCACTTACGCCAAACTCGATCTGGCGGAACTAGATTCGGCCACCGTAACCGACGCCCTCGAAGGGCGCTCTGGTCTCCCCGGTCATCACCGCCCATCCCACCGAGACCCGCCGGCGCACCGTGTTCGTCACCCAGCACCGGATCACCCAGTTGATGCGGCTGCACGCCGAGGGGCACAGCGAAACGGACGACGGCCGCAGCATCGAAACCGAGTTGCGCCGTCAGGTACTGACGCTGTGGCAGACCGCGCTGATCCGGTTGTCCCGGCTGAAGATTTCCGACGAGATCGCCGTCGGGCTGCGGTATTACGGGGCGGCGCTGTTTGAGGTGATCCCCAAGGTCAACGCCGAAGTGCGGGAGGCGTTGCGGGCCCGCTGGCCCGACACCGAACTGCTCGCCGAGCCCATCGTGCGGCCCGGCTCCTGGATCGGGGGGGACCGCGACGGCAATCCCAACGTGACCGCCGATGTGGTCAGGCTGGCCACCGGGAGCGCCGCGTTCACCGCGCTGTCGCGCTACCTCGCCGAACTCACCGAACTCGAACAGGAACTTTCGATGTCGGCGCGGCTGATCACCGTCACTGCCGAGGTGGCCGCGCTGGCCGACACCTGCCCGGACGGCGTTCACCTCGACGAGCCGTACCGGCGGGCGCTGCGGGCCATCCGCGCCCGCCTGACCGCGACTGCGAACCAGATCTTGGACCAAGAGCCCCAACACCAGCTCGACTTGGGCCTGCCCCGCTACGACGCGCCGGCCGAACTGGCGGCCGATCTCGCCACCATCGACTTCTCGCTGCGTACACACGGCGGTGCGCTGCTCGCCGACCATCGGTTGGCCTTGTTGCGAGAAGGCGTCGGGGTCTTCGGGTTTCATCTGAGCGGGCTGGACATGCGGCAGAACTCCGACGTGCACGAAGAGGTGATCGCCGAACTGCTGGCGTGGGCCGGTGTGCACCCGGACTACCCGTCGCTGCCCGAAGACGAGCGGGTTGAGCTGCTGGTGGCCGAATTGGGGACGCGGCGCCCGCTGCTCAGCGATCGCGCGCAGTTGTCGGAGCTAGCGCACCAGGAATTGAGCGTGGTCGAGGCCGCGGCGTACGCGGTGGCGCGCTACGGACCCGCAGCGGTACCCAACTACGTCATCTCGATGTGCCAGTCGGTGTCGGACGTGCTGGAAGCCGCGATTCTGTTGAAAGAGGTTGGCCTGCTGGATGCCTCGGGTCCGGAGCCGTATTCGCCGGTGGGCATCTCACCGCTGTTCGAGACGATCGACGACCTGCACAATGGGGCCTCGATCCTGCACGCGATGCTGGAGCTTCCGCTGTACCGCGCGCTGGTCGCCGCCCGCGGCGACTCCCAAGAGGTGATGCTGGGCTACTCCGACTCCAACAAGGACGGCGGCTATCTGGCCGCCAGCTGGGCCGTGTACCAGGCCGAGCTTGCTCTGGCTGAAGTGGCCCGCAAAACCGGAATCCGGTTGCGGCTCTTCCACGGTCGCGGCGGCACCGTCGGCCGCGGCGGCGGCCCCAGCTACCAAGCCATCCTGGCCCAGCCGCCGGGAGCGGTCAATGGGTCGCTGCGGCTCACCGAACAGGGCGAGATCATCGCCGCGAAATACGCCGAACCGCAGCTGGCGCGGCGAAATCTGGAGAGCTTGGTGGCCGCCACGTTGGAGTCCACGCTGTTGGATATGGAGGGCCTCGGCGACACCGCGGAGCCCGCCTACGCTGTGCTCGACGAGGTGGCCGCCCTGGCGCATCGCGCCTACGCCGAATTGGTGCACGACACACCGGGTTTCGTAGAGTACTTCAAAGCGTCCACGCCGGTCAGCGAGATCGGATCGCTGAACATCGGGAGCCGGCCGAGCTCACGCAAGCCCACCGAGTCGATCGCCGACCTGCGGGCCATTCCGTGGGTGCTGGCGTGGAGCCAGTCGCGGGTCATGCTGCCCGGCTGGTACGGCACCGGATCGGCGTTTGAGCAATGGATCGCCGCGGGCCCCGAAAGCAAAAGTGACCGAGTGGAAATCCTGCACGACCTGTATGAGCGCTGGCCGTTCTTCCGCAGCGTGTTGTCGAACATGGCGCAAGTGCTGGCCAAGAGCGACCTGGGCCTGGCGGCCCACTATGCCGAGCTGGTACCCGATGAAACCCTGCGGCGCAGGGTCTTTGACAAAATTGTCGATGAGCATCAGCGCACCATCGCGATGCACAAACTGATCACCGGACACGACGACCTACTGGCCGACAACCCCGCGCTGGCGCGCTCGGTGTTCAACCGCTTCCCGTACCTGGAGCCGCTGAATCACCTTCAGGTGGAATTGCTGCGTCGCTACCGCTCAGGCGACGACGACGAACTGGTGCAGCGCGGCATCCTGCTGACGATGAACGGATTGGCGAGCGCGCTGCGGAATAGCGGCTAACGAATCTGGTAATGATGGGCGCCGACCGACTGTAACGAATTCCTTGCTGCACCAACGGGTTTGAGCTAGTTGTTGCTAGGTGGTGGTTGGGGTTGGAAGGGGTCGTACCACTTCCATTGGGCGCGCTCGCCGATAGGTCCGGGGCAGGGTGGGACGGCGGGTGGGGGTTTTGTGGGTGGGCGCGCTAGTGATCCCGGGTTTAGTGGTCGGCCGGTGTCGTCGGTGACGGTGAGAGCGTCTGCGGGTCCGGTGATGGTGATCAGGCCGCGGTGGTGCAGCCGGTGGTGATAGGGGCACAGCAGTACCAGGTTGTCCAGCTCGGTGGGGCCGCCGTCTTCCCAGTGCCGCAGGTGGTGGGCGTGCAGACCCCGGGTGGCGCCGCAGCCGGGCACCGCGCACATGCGGTGGCGGTGCTCAAGCGCGCGGCGCAGCCGCCGGCTGATCAGCCGGGTCGTTCGCCCGGCGCCGATGGGCTCGCCGTCACGTTGGAACCAGACTTCGCAGGTGGCATCACAAGTCAGGTATCGGCGTTCGGCGTCGGACAGCAACGGCCCCAGATGCAGCGCCGCAGCTTTCTGCGCGACGTCGAGGTGCACCACCACCGTGGTGTGCTGCCCATGCGGGCGGCGGGCCGCCTCGACATCCCAGCCCGCCTCGATCAGGCGCATGAACGCATCACCGGTGGTCGGCAGCGGTGGCCTGCTGTCTTCGGCGGCTTCGTTCTCGCCGTGATCACGCTTCCACTGCGCGAACAGCGCATCACGATGAGACGCCAACGCCGCGTCGAACTTGGCCGCGTCGAGGCGCGGAAGGGTAATCCGGTAACAGCTGGCGTGCTCGGTGCTGGACTTGGTGATCACGCGCTCGGGCTGGCGCCCAGGTTCAGGCTCGGGTCGCGGTTCCAGGTTGACCGCGGTGCGCAACTGGTTGACCGTGGCAACCGCGGCCAGCGCCGCGTAATGCTCATCAGATCCCTGGCCCGCGCGCGCGGCGATCACCCCGACCTGATCCAGCGACAGCCGGCCCTCCCGCATCCCTTGGGCGCAGCGGGGAAACTCCTCAAGCCGACGCGCCACCGTGGTGATCGTGCGCGCGTTCGCCGAGGACGCGGCCAGCTTCCAGGCCACCAACGCCGCCACCGAGCGCGCGCCGGTGGCCCCACACAACTCGTCGCGCTCCATCTCGGCGGCGATCTCCACCACCCGCGCATCAATCGCATTGCGCTGACCACACAACTCGGCCAACTCCTCAAACAACACATCCAGACGCCGCGGAACGTTTTCTGCCAACGGAGGCGCTACCGGGAAAGCCATAACGCCATCATCACAGAAGGGTCCGACAACAACTTTCGGCGGCCAATTCCCGCGTCTGGAGATCAACCCGCTGCGAAGTCCACCGGGCACGGCTCCGCCGCCCGCGCCACACCGCCGATCTGGGCCGGGACCGGCAGCGGATGCGACGTCCATCGCGGTGTCATCCGGTAAGCGCGCAGCAGCTGTGTGGTTGTGGCGGTCATGGCCGCGAGCGAAAACGGTTGGGCCGGACACGAATGCCGCCCGTGCCCGAAGGCCGTCACCAGCATTGGCGACGGCAGGCGGTGCTCTTCGGTCAATCGGTGCCCGGTCCACCGATCGGGATCCCAGTGCTCCAAGCCCGGGGCGGCCGATGTGTTGAGCAGGGGCAGCAGGGTGGCAATGTTCCAGCCGGGCGGCACCTGGTAGGTGACCTCGCCGGTGTCGAGCGAGACTGGCGCTAGCACGGTGCGGGTCATGATCGAGCGTTGTGCCAGGCGGGTCGACTCCAGAGCGCAGCGCCGCGTGAAGTCATTGTCGTTCAAACGAACTCGCTCCAGGGCGGCCGGGTGCTCGAGTAGGTCGACCAGTGCCCAGCCAAGCGCCGCCGCCAGATTCGACATGGATGCGACGTGGATGAGCGCGACATCGAGTGCGATCCCGTGCAGCCGTTCCGATGACTCGGCGGGCTCGGATGCCCACGCGTCGACGATCCGGCCGAAGAGCGCATGGCCGTCACGGTCACCGGCGTCGTAGCCGTGGACGGCGGCCGCAACGATCTCTGCGACCTCGTCCAGCGCCGCTCGCTCGGCGCGTTTGTTCGTCGCGGCCACCTCCGCCATCCGGTCGGGGTGCACGAACGCCTCGGAGCCGTCCAAGGTGTCCAAGGCAAGCACCAGGCGCTCGAACGCCTCACCCTCCACCGATCCCGGCCCGGCCCATGAGGCAAGGCCCATCCGGTGACCGAGCCGCCGGGTGAGATCGAAGACGTCCGCCGAACCGGCCGGCCCCAGCTCGGCGGCGGTCTGTTCGAGTGCCCGGTCCAGGTTGGCCAAGTAAGCCGCGACGTCGTCGCGGCGAAATAACGTGTTGGGCAGGGTGCGGCGCCCGGCGAAGATCTCGTCGGGAAGCTTGCGCCGCAGCATGAGGAAATCCGCGACCCCCTTGCTCGCGGTCTCCTCGGTCAGCGCGTAGAACGACTCGACGCCGGCGCGCGAGAACGTGAACAGATAGCGGTCGGCGCCGCTCCGCACGACGAACGTGTCGCCGTGGCTTGCGCGTGCCGCGGCGATCGTGGCAACGGCGTCGCCGATGGGGACATCCCACGGCAGCCCGGTGCCCTCGGCGTAGGGCGGGGCCGGCACCACGTAGGCGTCGGTCACGATCTACTGCACGGTTCGGTTGCGCAGCCTGTCGAATACTCCGCGCACCGCGTGCTCGGTGACCGACAACGGCGACATCACCGTCTCGCCCAGGCCCACGATGTAGTCGATGCGCTCGACGATGGCCTCCACCGGCTGGAGCAGCACGACGAGCCGCTTCGCGAGGTCGTCCAGGCTGGACAGCGTGCCGTCCAGATGATCGAGACCGCCTTCCATGCGTTCGACCGTTGCGTTGAGCGCCGTGAGCGACTTGTTCAGTTCGACGAGGGAGTTACTCAGGCCGTCCAGGACATCCTCAACCTGCTCGACGGTCTTGTCGGCATTCAGCGCGGCCTTGGTGATGGTCTTGATGCGGCTGCGCTCTGGCCCGTTGCGCACGGTTCTATCTGCCATGTCGGCCATTATGGGCGCTAGCTGGACTGTTCGAGAAGACCGGCCGCGGCTTCCTTATCGAGTAGCCACAGTGTGGTCTGCAGCCCAATGGCGCCGGCGGCGGGGATCGAAACGGGGTCGGCACCGCCGATCGCCGCGGACGCCGCCTCGGCCTTCGCCGCCCCGGACACCATCAGCCAGACCTCGCGGGAACGCTGGATGGCGGGCAGCGTCAACGTGATGCGTAGCGGTGGCGGCTTGGGGGAGTCTTCGACCGCGACCACCATCCGGGTCGTCTCGCGCACTGCGGGGGTCTCCGGAAACAGCGAGTTGATATGACCCTCGGGGCCCATGCCCAGCAGGTGGACATCGAAATTCGGCGTCCGTTCACCGGGTTCTGCGTTGGCGGCCAACAGCTGCTCGTAGGCCAGTGCCGCGGCCGCCAGATCACCGCCGAATTCACCGTCGCTGGCGGGCATCGCGTGCACGTTGCTCGACGGGATGTCGATGTGATTGAGCAACGTCTCCCGCGCCTGCTTGTAGTTGCGTTCGTCGTCGTCCTCGGGAACGTAGCGGTCGTCGCCCCAGAACAGATGCACGCGTGCCCAGTCGATCTGTTGCCCGTGGGTGCCGAGGTGTTTCATCAACGCGTTGCCATTGCCGCCGCCGGTCAGCACGATCAATGCCCGCCCCCGGGCCGCCACCGCGGTGTGGATGGTGTCGATCAATCGTTTGCCGGCGGACTCGACCAGCAGGTCGCTATTTTCGAAGGTTTCAACATCGAGACTCATGCGTACTGCACCCTGCTTATTCCTCCCAGCGCGGCGTGGTAGATCTCATCCGCGTCCAATCGCCGCATGTCTTCGGCCAGACATTCACGGGTTTCCCTGCGCGCCAACGGAACCAGGGCGTCCGGCTTGGCCGTCCGGCTCAGGGTGGCCGTGCTCCCCTCCTGGGGCCGGCTCAGGCTGATGGTCTCGCTGTCGCGCTCCAGCTCGACCTTGAGCTCACCGACCACCCGCCGCACCGGCCCGTCGATCCGGCTGGCCAGCCAGCCCGCCATGACGTCGAGCGCGGGCTCGTTGCGCAAACCGGATACCAGCGCCGCCTTGATCGGCTCGTGTGGTCGCTGGTCGAGCGCCGACGTCAGCAGCGCCCGCCAATAGGTGATGCGGGCCCAGGCCAAGTCGGTGTCGCCGGGTGTGTATCCGGGCAGCCGGCTTTTGATTGCGGCGAGCGGGTTGTCGGCGTTGGTCGCGTCGGTGATGCGCCGAATAGCCAACTTGCCCAACGGATCTTGGGCGGGTATGGCCGGTGCGATGTCGGGCCACCACACCACAACCGGGATATCGGGCAGCAGGAAGGGTATGACGACGCTGTCGGCGTGACCGGCCAACTGCCCGGACAGCCGCAACGCCACCACCTCCCCGGCGCCGGCGTCGCCGCCGACCCGGACCTGGGCGTCCAGCCGGATGTCGTCGGAATCGGGGTCAACGCCCGTCACCGCGAGGACCCGGCTGGGGTGCTCGTGGCTGGCGGCGTTGGCGGCCTCGATCGATTCCTCGAGCAGGGTTTGGTTGTCGCACTTGATGATCAGCGTCCCCACCCGGCCCATTGTGACGACGCCGGCCTCTTCGCGCAGCGCGTCGAGCTTCTTGTTGACCGCGGTGGTGCTGGTGTCCAGCAGGTTGACCTTCATGGTCGCCGCCATTCCCGGCCGGTGCGGCGCAACATCTCGACGGCCGATTCGGGGCCCCAGGTGCCCGACTCATAAGGGTCGGGCTTGCCGTGCGCAGCCCAATGATCGAGGACGGGATCCAATATCTGCCAGGCCAATTCGACCTCCTCGTTCACCGGGAACAGGGATGGTTCGCCTAACAGCACGTCGAGGATCAGCCGCTCATAGGCCTCGGGCGAATCTTCGGTGAAGGCCGAACCGTAGGAGAAGTCCATGTTCACGTCGCGGACTTCCATCGTGCTGCCCGGAACTTTGGATCCGAAGCGCAGGGTGATCCCTTCGTCGGGCTGAACCCGGATGACCAGGGCGTTGGCGCCGAGTTCGTCGGTCATGGTGGCATCGAACGGTAGGTGTGGCGCGCGTTTGAAGACCAGAGCGATCTCGGTCACCCTGCGGCCCAATCGTTTTCCGGTACGCAGGTAGAACGGCACGCCGGCCCACCGGCGGGTGTCGACTTCCAGCGTGATGGCTGCGAACGTCTCGGTGGTGGAGTCCTTGGCGAAGCCGTCCTCGTCGAGCAGTCCGACGACCTTCTCGCCGCCCTGCCAGCCGGCCGCGTATTGGCCGCGGCTGCTGGTCTCGTCGAGCGGTTCTGCGAGTTGAGTGGCCGAAAGCACCTTGATCTTCTCGGACTGCAACGCCTTTGGGTTGAAGCTGACCGGTTCTTCCATCGCGGTCAGGGCCAGTAGTTGCATCAGGTGGTTCTGGATGACGTCGCGGGCCGCGCCGATGCCGTCGTAGTAGCCGGCGCGCCCGCCGAGTCCGATGTCTTCGGCCATGGTGATCTGCACGTGGTCGACGTAGTGCGCGTTCCAGATCGGATCCCAGAATTGGTTGGCGAAGCGCAGCGCCAAGATGTTCTGCACCGTCTCCTTGCCGAGGTAGTGGTCGATGCGGAACACCGATTCCTCCGGGAAGACGGAGTTGACCACGTGGTTGAGGTCGCACGCGCTTTTCAGGTCGTGGCCGAAGGGTTTCTCGATCACGACCCGGCTCCACCGGTCTTCCTGCGGGCGGGCCAGCCCGGACTTATGCAGCTGTTCGCACACCACCGGGAATGACTTGGGCGGGATCGCCAGGTAGAAGACATGATTCCCGCCGATGCCGCGCTCGGCGTCGAGCTTTTCCAGCGTCTCGGCCAGCCGCGCGAAGGCGGCGTCGTCGTCGAAAGCGCCTCGCACGAAACGCAACCCGTCGGCAAGCCGTTCCCAGACGGCTTGGCGAAACGGGGTGCGGCAACCTTGCTTGACGTCGTCGAGAATCACCTGGGCGAAGGCGTCGTGATCCCAGTCGCGGCGTGCAAAGCCGACCAGCGAGAAGGTGGGTGGCAGCAACCCGCGGTTAGCCAGGTCGTAGACGGCCGGCACCACTTTTTTGTGGGCCAGGTCGCCGGTGACGCCGAAAAGCACCATGGCACACGGACCGGCGATTCTGGGCAGTCGCTTGTCCTCTTTGTCCCGCAACGGGTTTCGCCATTGGTCGGCACCCGCGGCGGAGCTGGCCGGGCTCATTTGTCAGCGGAATGCAGTTGCTTCTGCGTTTCCTCCAGTAGCTCCGTCCAGGACTCCACGAACTTGTCCACGCCTTCGCTCTCCAACACCTTGAAGACGTCGGTCAAGTCGATCCCCACCGCGTCCAGCTTGTCGAAGACCTCCTGGGCGGCCGGGCCGGTGCCGCTTACGGTGTCGCCCTTGACCTCTCCGTGATCGGCCACGGCGTCAATTGTCTTCTCCGGCATGGTGTTTACTGTGTGGGCTGCGACCAGCTCGGTGACGTAGAGCGTGTCGGAGTAGTCGGGGTTCTTGACGCCGGTGGAAGCCCACAGCGGGCGCTGTACCCGGGCCCCGTCGGCCTTGAGTGCCTGGAAGCGATCGCCGCCTTCGAACACTTCCTGGTAGGCCGCGTAGGCCAGTCGGGCATTCGCCACACCGGCCTGGCCACGTAACGCAAGCGCGTCCTCCGAACCGATCTTCTCCAGCCGCTTGTCTATCTCGGTGTCTACCCGGGACACGAAAAACGACGCCACCGAATGGATCTTGGACAGGTCGTGTCCGGCTTCGCGGGCTTTCTCCAGGCCGGCCAGGTAGGCGTCCATCACCTGGCGGTGACGTTCGACGGAGAAGATGAGCGTGACGTTGACCGAAATTCCTTCGGCCAGAACGGCGGTGATGGCCGGCAGGCCGGCCTTGGTCGCTGGGATCTTGATGAACAGGTTTGGGCGGTCGACGATCTTCCACAGTTCCACGGCCTGCGCGACGGTCTTGTCGGTCTCGGCAGCCAGGCGCGGGTCGACCTCGATCGACACCCGGCCGTCTATGCCGTCGGACGCTTCCCATTGCGGGGCCAGCACGTCGCAAGCCCTGCGCACGTCGTCGGTGGTGACGGTACGGATGGTGGCATCGACGTCAGCACCGCGTTCGGCCAGCTCGGCGATCTGCGGATCGTAGGTGTCGCCTTCGGCGAACGCCTTCTGGAAGATCGACGGGTTGGTCGTCACGCCGACGACGCTCCTGGTGTCGATCAGCTCCTGCAAATTGCCCGAATCTAAGCGTTGACGCGACAAATCATCGAGCCAAACGGATACTCCGGCCTTGCTCAACGCCGCAAGGTTGGCGTTTTGAGTGGCCATATTGATCACCCTTTCTCAGTTATCGACTACCTGTTCCGCGGCGGCAGCAACGGCTTCGGCGGTGAAGCCGTACTCGCGGAACAATGTCTTGGCGTCGGCGGACTCGCCGTAGTGCTCGATCGACACGATCCGGCCGGTGTCGCCGACCAGTTTGTGCCAGGATTGCGCGACGCCGGCCTCGACGGCCACCCGTGCCGAAACGGTCGGGGGCAGCACGCTGTCGCGGTAGTCCTCGGGTTGCGACTCGAACCACTCCACGCACGGCATCGATACCACTCGGGCGAGAATGTCCTTGTCTGCCAACAACTTCTGCGCTTCGACCGCGAGCTGTACCTCGGATCCGGTGCCGATCAGGATGACATCGGGTTCCTCGTCCGGGTCGTTTTCCGATTCGGGGCTGCCCAGGATGTAGCCGCCGCGGCCGACGCCCTCGAAATCGGTGCCCTCCAGCACCGGGACGCCCTGGCGGGTCAGGATCAGGCCGACCGGGCCGCTGCCGTTGCCGCGCGCCAGGATGGTGCGCCAGGCGTAGGCGGTCTCGTTGGCGTCGGCCGGGCGAACCACGGACAGGTTGGGGATGGCGCGCAACGCGGACAGGTGCTCGATGGGCTGGTGGGTGGGGCCGTCCTCGCCGAGCCCGATCGAGTCGTGCGTCCAGACGTAGATGGTGTCGATGTCCATCAGCGACGCCAGCCGCACCGCGCCACGCATGTAGTCGGAGAACTGCAGGAACGTGCCGCCGTAGGCGCGGGTGGGCCCGTGCAGGACGATGCCGGACAGGATGGAGCCCATCGCGTGCTCGCGAACACCGAAATGCAGGGTGCGACCATACCAGTGGGCGGTGTAGTCCTTCGTCGAAATCGACGGTGGGCCAAAGGAATCCATGCCCTTCATGGTGGTGTTGTTGCTGCCCGCGAGGTCGGCCGAACCGCCCCACAGCTCGGGCAGCTTCGGCCCCACCGCGGTCAGCACCTCACCGGAGGCGGCGCGGGTGGCCAGTGCCTTGGAGCCGGGCTCCCAGTACGGAATGTCGGCGTCCCAGCCGTCCGGCAACTTCTGCGCGGTCAGCCGGTCCAGCAGTGCCCTGCGCTCCGGCTCGCGTTGCGCCCACGCCTCGAATTCCGGTTGCCATTTTTCGTGGGCTTCCTTGCCCCGCTGCACCAGCTTGCGGGTGTGGGCGATGACCTCGTCGCGGACCTCGAACGTCTTGTCGGGATCGAAGCCGAGGATTTTCTTGACGGCCGCGACCTCTTCGTCGCCGAGTGCGGCGCCGTGCGCCTTGCCGGTGTTCATCAGGTTGGGCGCGGGATAGCCGATGATGGTGCGCAGCGAGATGAACGACGGCCGGTCGGTGACCGACTGCGCGTTGGCGATGGCCTCCTCGATGCCGACGACGTTCTCGCCGCCCTCCACCTCCTGCACATGCCAGCCGTAGGCGCGATAGCGCGCGGCGGTGTCTTCGCACAGCGCGATGTTGGTGTCGTCCTCGATCGAGATCTGGTTGTGGTCGTAGAAGACGATCAGATTGCCCAACTGCTGGACGGCCGCCAGCGACGACGCCTCGGAGGTCACGCCCTCTTCGATGTCGCCGTCGGAGGCGATCACGTAGATGTGATGGTCGAACGGGCTCTCACCGGGGGCGGCGTCCGGGTCGAACAGGCCGCGTTCGTAGCGCGCCGCCATCGCCATCCCGACCGCCGAGGCCAGGCCCTGGCCGAGCGGACCGGTGGTGATCTCAACGCCCTTGGTGTGCCGGAACTCCGGGTGGCCCGGCGTCTTGGATCCCCAGCTCCGCAGCGACTCGATGTCAGACAGTTCGAGGCCGAAGCCGCCGAGGTAGAGCTGCAGGTACAGGGTCAGGCTGCTGTGCCCGGCCGACAGCACGAACCGATCGCGGCCCAGCCAGTGGGTGTCGCTGGGATCGTGGCGCATCGTGCGCTGAAACAGCGTGTAGGCCAACGGGGCCAGGCTCATCGCCGTCCCGGGATGCCCGTTGCCGACCTTCTGCACGGCGTCGGCGGCCAGCACCCGGATGGTGTCGACCGCAGCCGAATCGATGTCGGTCCAGTCGTCGGGGTGGTGGGCGTGGGTCAGCGCAGAGATCTCTTCGAGTGTGGTCACGAATCAGTCCTTCGGGCTCATTCCTCAGGTCGTCCAGCTGATCAATTTCACCCTAGTGCCGTAGTGCCAGCTTCTGCAGGGCTTGATTTTGGTTACCCAGGCCGTGAGCGTCTGAAAAATAGACCCTGGGGGCCCTCGACCGCGGGGAGGCGGTCTACCATCGTGCGTAGTAGATGCTGGCGCGCTGCTGGAAACCCGAGGGAGTTATTGCGTGAGCGTTCGCGGGCGCCTCGCGCCGACCCGAGTGCCGAGCCGAGTAAGCGGCACGCTGCTGGCGTACCTGGCGTTGACCAAACCGCGGGTCATTGAACTGCTGTTGGTCACCGCAATCCCGGCGATGCTGCTCGCCCACCGCGGTCACGTGGACCCACTGCTGATCCTCAACACACTGATCGGCGGCATATTGGCCGCCGGCGGCGCCAACACCCTCAACTGTGTGGCAGATGCCGACATCGACAAGCTGATGAAGCGCACCGCGCGGCGCCCGCTGGCCCGCGCGGCGGTACCGACCCGCAACGCACTGGTGCTCGGGCTGGTGATGACCGGGAGCTCGTTCTTCTGGCTGTGGTGGACGACCAACCTGCTGTCCGGGCTGCTGGCCCTCGGCACCGTCGCGTTCTACGTGTTCATCTACACGCTGGTGCTCAAGCGCCGGACTTCGCAAAACGTTGTGTGGGGCGGTGCGGCGGGCTGCATGCCGGTGATGATCGGGTGGTCGGCGGTCACCGACACCATCGGCTGGCCCGCATTGGCGATGTTCGCGATCATTTTCTTCTGGACGCCGCCGCACACTTGGGCTCTGGCGATGCGGTACAAGGAGGACTACATCGCGGCCGGCGTTCCGATGCTGCCGGCCGTGGCGACCGAGCGCCAGGTCACCAAGCAGATCCTCGTCTACACCTGGCTGACGGTGCTGGCGACGCTGGTGCTGGCCCTGGCGACGGGTTGGCTCTACGCGGCGGTGGCGGCGCTGGCCGGCGCCTGGTTCCTGACGATGGCTCACCAGCTGTACGCGGGCGTGCGAGTTGGCGAGCCGGTGAAGCCGCTGCGACTGTTCCTGCAGTCGAATAACTATCTGGCGCTGGTGTTCTGCGCACTGGCGGTCGACTCGGCGATCGGGCTGCCGACGCTGTTCTGATCGGCGGCTGCCGAGCAGACGCAAAATCGCCCAATTTCGGCCGAAAATATGTGATTTTGCGTCTGCTCGCGCTCTGAAGTGACCTAAGGCAGCAGCACCAGCGATCCACTGGTTTTGCGGCCCTGCAGATCCTGATGCGCCCGCGCCGCTTCGGCGAGCGGATAGCGCCCGCCGACTTCGATGCTGATGGTTCCGCCGGCGACCGCTTCGAACAATTCGTCGGCCCGCCAGCTGAATTCCTGTGCGGTGCGCATGAAGTGGGCCAGTGCGGGTCGGGTGAGGAACACCGAGCCGGCTGCGTTGAGGCGCTGTGGATCCACCGGCGGGACCGGCCCGCTGGACGCGCCGAACAACGCCAGAGTTCCGCGGATGGCCAGGCTGGCCAGGCTGGCGTCGAAGGTGGTGGCGCCCACGCCGTCGTACACCACCGCCACCCCGGCGCCCCCGGTCAGCTCGCGAATCCGCTGCCCGAACTCGGCGGGGTCGTCGGGGTAGGAGAGCACCTCGTCGGCGCCGGCCTGCCGGGACAGTCGCTCTTTTTCGGGCGTCGAGACGGTGGTGATGACTCGCGCGCCCAGCAGATGCGCCCATTGCGTCAGGATCAGTCCCACACCGCCCGCGCCGGCATGCACCAGCACCGCGTCGCCGCTCTGCACCGGATACACCGACTTGAGCAGGTAGTGCGCGGTCAGGCCCTTGAGCAACACCGAAGCCGCCACTTCGGAAGTGACGCCGTCTGGCACCGATGCCGTCAAAAATGCTGGGGCAGTGACGAATTCGGCGTAGCCACCGTTGGCCGCGGCGCTGACGACACGTTCGCCCACGCGGAAGCCGTCGACCCCGTCACCGATAGCGGAGACCGTGCCGCACGCCTCGGAACCCAGGACGAACGGCAACCTGCGCGGGTACTTGCCCTCGCGGAAATACGTGTCGATGAAGTTGACGCCGATGGTCTCGCTTTTGATCAGCACCTCGCCCTCACCGGGCACGGGTTGCGCCGTCTCGACGTAGCGCAGGACTTCTGGACCGCCGGTTTCGGTGATTTCGATTGCGTGCATGTGGCTATCATGCCCGGGCATGAAGCTTGCCCGGCCGGACGTCTTCCATCCCCGCATCGTGCTGGCGGGATGTCCGCGGCACGTTGGTGGTGACGCCGACGATGCCGGTCTGGTTGCTGCCCTGCGCCAGCGCGGCCTGCACGCGCGGTGGTTGTCGTGGGACGATCCCGAGGTCGCTGGCGCACACCTGGTGATATTGCGGGCCACCCACGACTACGCCGACCGACTCGACGACTTCCTGGCCTGGACCCGCCGCGTAGCCAACCTGCTGAATCCGCCCGCCGTCGTCGCCTGGAACGCCGACCGGCGCTACGTGACCGATCTCACGGATCGCGGGGTGCCGACGGTGCCCGGCGAGGTCGTCGCGCCGGGCGAACGAGCCCGGCTGCCGCGGCGCGGTGACGTGTTCGTCGGCCCGGCCGTCGGCACCGGCACCCGGCGATTCGGCGACCGGTCGGCGGCTCGGGCCTATATCGAGGCCTACATCGCCGGAGCCAAGCGGAGCGTGTTCGTGCAACCCGCGGATCCGGCCGCGGAGACGGTCCTGATCTTCTTGGGCGGCAAGCCATCACACGCGTTCCCGCCCGATCCCGATTTCGAGCTCTGGGACGTGGGCGTCGCGGCGTTGGCCGCCGCTGCCGCGGATCCGAGCGAGGTGCTGTACGCGCGGGCGCACCTAAGCGGTGCGCGGTTGGTGGAGCTGCAACTGGTGGAGCCCTCGCTGGGCTGGCGACGCCTGGACGCCGATACCCGCAACCTCGCCCAGCGGGAATTCGCGCTGGCCGTGGAATCAGCTCTGCAGCGGTTCGGGCTTGGACCGCTCTCGCATCGAGGCCCATAGCGCCGAGGTCGCGGCCGTGCACGCCGCGGCGCCCGCCACATGGACGGCGACCAGGGCCGCGGGCACCCCGGTGAAGTACTGCGCGGTGCCGACGGCGGCCTGCGCGCCCACCAGCGCGAGCAGCACGCCGAGGCGGACCAAAATCGCCCGGCCGGCACCCACCGCCAGCAGACCGCAGCCCAGGCCCACCAGCAGGGCCCCGTAAGCGATCAGCAGCGACGAATGCGCGTGCACCAGGGTGGTGATCTCGACCTTCAGCCGCGGCACCGTGCGGCTGGGGCTGCGATCACCCGCGTGCGGACCCGCCGCGGTGACCAGCGTGCCCGTCACCAGCACCGCCGCCAGGTTCACCGCGCTCAGCGCGGTCAGGGCGCGCAGCGGCTTGGCCACCAGGGCGTGATCGGTTCCGGCCACGTCACTGTCAGGCTCGCCGACCTTGACGTAGAGCAGCACCGACAGCCACACCATCGTCATCGACGCCAGCAGGTGAATCGCGACCGTCCACCACAGCAACCCGGTGCGCACCGTGATGCCGCCGATCACCGCCTGCACCACCGTCGATAGCGGCATCAGCCACGCATAGACCAGGACCTCGGTGCGCCGGCGCGCCCGGGTCACCGCCAGCACGGCCAGCGCCGCGGTGATGACCACGGCGAAGGTGATCATCCGGTTGCCGAACTCGACGGCCTGGTGGATTCGCGGCACCTCGGCGACGGCTACCGGGGTGAAGCTGCCCGGAAAGCACTGCGGCCAGGTCGGACAGCCCAGCCCCGACGCGGTGACGCGGACGATCGCGCCGGTGACGGCGATCCCGCCCTGGGTGACGATGACGAGTGCCGCGATCACCCGCTGGGTACGCAGGCTGGGCAGGGGGAGCAGGTCCACCAACCGCATCAGCGTTCGTCCGAGGGCCACCGCCCGATCGTATCGACCACTACGGCGTGTAGTAGCGCCGGTCAGGTGAAGCGGAACCAGCGCATCGCGGCCAGCGCCGCCAAGGCGCCCCAGGCCACCAGTACCGCAATCCCGAACCAGTCCACCGACAGGCTCATCGCCCGCGACAGCGCCTCGGTCAGGGCGCCCGACGGGGTGACGCGGGCCGCCCACTTCACCGCCCTTGGGATCATGCTCGTTTCGACGGTCAGCGCGCCGAAGCCGGCGAACACGAACCACATCAGGTTCGCGATCGCGAGAACGATCTCGGCCTTCAGGGTGCCGCCGAGCAGCAGACCAAGCGCCGCGAAGGCCGCGGTACCCAGTGCGATCACCAGCGCGCCCAACGCCAGTGCCGCCAACGCCGGGCGCCAGCCGAGCGCAAACCCGATGGCGCCCAAGATGATTGACTGCAGGAACACCGTAAAGATCACTGCCAGTGACTTGCCGGCGATGATTCCCCAGACCGGCAACGGGGTGGCCCCGAGCCGCTTGAGCGCGCCGTAGCGGCGATCGAACGCGACCGCGATGGCCTGCCCGGTGAACGCGGTGGAGATCACCGCCAGCGCCATGATGACCGGAACGAACGTGGCCGCCCGGTTGTGGCCGAACGACCCGAACGGCAACAGCGTCAGCCCGACCAGCAGTGTGATCGGGATGAACATGGTGAGCAGCAGTTGCTCGCCGTTGCGCAGCAGCAGCTTCAATTCCAGACCGAACTGCGCGGCGAGCATCCGGCCCACGGAGCTGGGTCGCGGGTCGGGGGAGAAGGTGCCCGCAGGGAACGTTTCCGTCTTGTCTTGCATCAAGGCCGCAACTTCCTGCCGGTCAGATCCAGGAACACATCCTCGAGGCTGCGTTGCTCGACCCGCAGGTCGGTGGCCAGCACATCGATTTGCGCGCACCACGCCGTCACGGTCGCCAACACTTGCGGGTCAACCGACCCTTCCACCAGGTACTCGCCCGGAGTCACCTCGGTGGCCTGGTAATCCTCCGGCAGCGCGGCGGCCAACAGGGACAGATCCAGTCGCGGCGGCGCGGTGAACCGCAACTGGTCTTTGGCGCCGGAGCGCATCAACTCCGACGGCGTGCCCGCGGCCACCGTCACGCCGTGGTCGATGATGACCAGCCGGTCGGCGAGCTCCTCGGCCTCCTTGAGTTGGTGGGTGGTCAGCACCACCGTCACGCCGTCGCGGCGCAGCGCGTCGATCAATTCCCAGACCAGCAGCCGGGCATGGGCATCCATGCCCGCGGTCGGCTCATCAAGGAACACCAGTTCGGGGCGCCCAACCAGCGCGCAGGCCAGCGCAAGGCGTTGCTGCTGCCCGCCCGAGAGCCGGCGGTAGGTGGTGCGAGCGGCGTCGGCAAGGCCCAAGGTGTCCAGCAGCCACTGCGGGTCCAGCGGATCAGCGGCATAGGAGGCCACCAGGTTCAGCATTTCCCCGGCGCGGGCCGCCGGATAGCCGCCCCCGCCTTGCAACATCACGCCGATGCGCGCGCGCAGTCGCGCGTTGTCGGTGATCGGGTTCAGCCCAAGCACCTCGATGGTGCCGGCGTCGGGGCGGACGAACCCCTCGCACATTTCGACCGTCGTGGTCTTCCCGGCGCCGTTGGGGCCCAGCAGGGCGAACACCTCGGCGGCGTGGACGTCGAGATCGAAATTAGAGACGGCGGTTGTGGACCCGTATTGCTTGCACACTCCGCGCAGCTGCACGACCACGTCGATGGCGTCGCCGGAGGGAGCTCACGTGGAATCAGCGTAGGCGTCGGGCGCCGCTTCGGACTGAGGGGTGGCCGGTTGGGGTGTCGGCGGCACCGGCAGCTCGGGCACCGGCACGGGCATCTCGGAGACGGTGCCGGTGGTTTCGGTGGGCAGCCGCCGCCACGGCAGGTAGTGGTAGGTCACCGCGATGAGCATCACCACGATGAGGGTGCTGGCTACCGTGGCGTCCACGATCTGGAACAGCGCGAAGCGGTCGCCGTTGGCCGTCGGGCCGAAGATGCCGACGACGAGAGTGATCACGATCGACCGCCTCCCGGAAGCCCGTCCGGGTTGCCCAGCAGGCCAGCGGAATGATCGCCCACAGCAGATACCAGGGCTGCACGACGGGAAACAGCAGCACGCAGATGCCCAACGCGACACCGAGACCGCCGATCGGATGCAGGCGGCCACGGAACACGGCCAGCAGCAGCCAGACGACCATCACCATGATGATCAGCACGCCGATGCCACGGGTCAGCGACAACACCGCGGTGGTGTGATCGCCCAGGCCCAGCAGGATCCCCACCTGCCCGGTGCCCAGCGCCAGCAGCGTCGGCGGCGACATCCAGCTGCGCACCACGTTGGCGGTGCCCAGCGTGTAGATCCAGCCGAACCCGCACCCGCTGGCCCAGCCGACCAGGCCCATCACCGCCAGCGACAGCGCCGTCATCCCGGTGCCGACCAGCAGCAGCGCGCGCAGGGTGCCCCCGCAGCGGTAGGCCAGCGCCATCCGCGACGAAACCCAGCGCCAGCAGCGACGGCAGCTTCACCTGTGACGACAGGATGATCAGGATCGACCCGGCCAGCAGCATGCCCAACGGTTCCCAGTCCGGGCCGATGCGGCGCCACGACGGAAGGCCACAGCTGTGGATGACTCGATGCCGCGCAGCGCGAATTCGGCGCCGGCCAGCATCAGCCCGAGCATCAGCGCCTCGTTGTGGATGCCGGCGACCAGATGCATGATCAGCAGCGGATTGGCCGCGCCCAGCCACAGCGCGCTGACCTCGGCCACCCCGCAGCGCCGGGCCAGCCGCGGGGTCGCCCACACGATCAGGCCGACCCCGATCAACACCACCAGCCGGTGGCACAGCACGGCGGCGACGATGTTTTGCCCGGTCAGCGCCGAGATCCCGCGCCCGATCCACAAGAACAGCGGACCGTAGGGCGCCGGGGTCTCGCGCCACAGGCTGGGAACCGAAAGCGTGAACACGTGGCCCAGCCCCAGCCCGGAGGCCGGCCCCACCTTGTAGGGGTCGAGTCCCTGCAGCGAGATCTGGCTCTGGGCGAGGTAGGAGTAGACGTCCTTGCTGTACATCGGCGGCGCGATCAGCAGCGGCAAGGATCCACAACAGCCAGGGTGCGGTCCAGGTCGCCGCGCGACATCCGCCGCTTGCCCAGCGCGAATCGGCCGAGCATCAACCACGCCAGCGCCATCATCACCGCGCCGGTCGTCGTCATCGTCAACGACACCGTCTGGATCCGCGACGGCAGATTGAGCAGCCGGACCCCGAAGGTGGGGTCCTGCACGACGGGCCTGGCCCCGGCCCCCAGGGCGCCGATCCCCATCAGGACGGTGCCGGTGGCGCCGAACAGCCGGGTGCGCTGCAGTGCGGTGAGCTCGGCAGCGTTCAGCGGCGAGCCCACCGCCTGCTCATCGCCGTGCAGGCTGGCGATCGACGAGCTCAGCGTGTGGTGGCGGGCTGCCATCAGAGCAGCGTAGCGGCCCGGTTAGAATCAACGCCGTCGATGTGACCAGCGCAACCCGCTTAAAGGGCACCCTTAGTGGACCGAGCGCCGGAATTGCGTCACACTGGTGTTGTGAAAATCCCTGAGGCTCCTGCGGCTGTTCCTGTCGCCGGTGTTCCCGACGGGCACACCCGTCAGGCCATCGTGCGCCTGCTGCTGGAGTCGGGATCGATCACCGCCGGTGAAATCGGCGACCGGCTGAGCCTGACGCCCGCCGGTGTGCGGCGCCACCTGGATGCGCTGATCGAGGCGGGTGACGCCGAGTCGCTGGCCGCCGCGTCCTGGCAGCAGGCCGGACGCGGGCGGCCGGCGAAGCGGTTCCGGCTGACCGCGGCCGGGCGGGCCAAGCTCGACCACGCCTACGACGACCTGGCGGCCGCCGCCATGCGGCAGCTGCGGGAAATCGGCGGCGAGGAAGCGGTTCAGGCGTTCGCCCGCAGGCGGGTCGACTCGATCCTGGGCGGCGTCGAGGCGGCCGACAGCGACCGAGGACGCCGATGTCGAGGCGGCCGCCGAGCGCGTCGCCAGCGCGCTGACCAAGGCCGGTTACGTCGCCACCACCACCCGGGTCGGCGGGCCGATCCACGGCGTGCAGATCTGCCAGCACCACTGCCCGGTGTCCCATGTCGCCGAGGAATTCCCGGAATTATGCGAAGCCGAGCAGCAGGCCATGGCCGAGGTGCTCGGAACCCACGTGCAGCGGTTGGCGACCATCGTCAACGGCGACTGCGCCTGCACCACCCACGTACCCCTGACACCGACACCGGCGCCCAGCCCGCGCCCGGCCACCACCAGCACCGAAGGAGCGTCCCCATGACACTCACGCCCGAGAAGTCCGGCGAGCACGTTGACCCAGGAAGAGGCGATCGCCTCCCTGGGTAAATACGGCTACGGCTGGGCGGACTCCGATGTCGCGGGCGCCAGCGCGCAGCGCGGGCTGTCCGAGGCGGTTGTCCGCGACATCTCCGCGAAGAAGAACGAGCCCGACTGGATGCTGCAGACCCGGCTCAAGGCGCTGCGCATCTTCGACAAGCAAGCCGATGCCGAACTGGGGCTCCAACCTCGAGGGCATCGACTTCGACAACATCAAGTACTTCGTGCGCTCCAGCGAGAAGCAGGCCGCGACTTGGGACGATCTGCCCGCGGACATCAAGCAACACCTACGACAGGCTGGGCATCCCGGAGGCCGAAAAGCAGCGGCTGGTCTCCGGTGTCGCGGCTCAGTACGAGTCCGAGGTGGTTTACCACTCCATCCGGGAGGATCTTGAGAAGCAAGGGCGTCATCTTCCTGGACACCGACACCGGCGCTGCGGGAACACCCCGAGATCTTCAAGCAGTACTTCGGCACCGTGATCCCGGCCGGGGACAACAAGTTCTCCGCGCTGAACACCGCGGTGTGGAGCGGCGGGTCGTTCATCTACGTACCGCCGGGCGTGCACGTCGACATCCCGCTGCAGGCCTATTTCCGGATCAACACCGAGAACATGGGCCAGTTCGAGCGGACGCTGATCATCGTCGACGAGAATGCCTACGTCCACTACATCGAGGGCTGTACCGCGCCGATCTACAAGTCGGACTCGCTGCACTCGGCGGTGGTCGAGATCATCGTAAAGCCCGGTGGCCGTTGCCGTTACACCACGATCCAGAACTGGTCGAACAACGTCTACAACCTGGTCACCAAGCGCGCCCGGGCCGAGGCCGGCGCCACGATGGAGTGGGTCGACGGCAACATCGGGTCCAAGGTGACCATGAAGTACCCGGCGGTCTGGATGACCGGCGAGCACGCCAAGGGTGAGGTGCTGTCGATGGCGTTCGCCGGCGAGGACCAGCACCAGGACACCGGCGCCAAGATGCTGCACCTGGCACCGAACACGTCGAGCAACATCGTGTCCAAGTCGGTGGCACGCGGCGGTGGCCGCACCTCCTATCGCGGCCTGGTTCAGGTGAACAAGGGCGCGCACGGGTCCCGGTCGAGCGTGAAATGCGATGCGCTGCTGGTCGATACGATCAGCCGCAGCGACACCTACCCGTACGTCGACATCCGCGAGGACGACGTGACGATGGGCCACGAGGCCACCGTGTCCAAGGTCAGCGAGAACCAGTTGTTCTACCTGATGAGCCGCGGGCTGACCGAGGACGAGGCGATGGCGATGGTGGTGCGCGGCTTCGTCGAGCCGATCGCCAAGGAACTGCCCATGGAGTACGCGCTGGAGCTCAACCGGCTGATCGAGCTGCAGATGGAGGGCGCGGTCGGATGACCCGCGCCGCGACGATGCAGAGCGTTAGCGATGAGGAGGAGCGGCGCAGATGACTGCCGCACTTGAATAAGGGAGAGCTGTTCTCTTCCTTTGACGTTGACGCGTTCGAGATTCCGCACGGCCGCGACGAACTCTGGCGATTCACCCCGCTGAAGCGTCTGCGCGGCCTGCACGACGGCTCGGCGCGCGCCACCGGCAGCGCCACGATCGCCGTCAGCGAGCAGAACGGCGTGCAGGTGGAAACCGTGCGCCGCGGCGACGAGCGACTCGGTCAGGGTGGCGTGCCCGCCGATCGCGTTGCAGCCCAGGCATTTTCGTCGTTCAACTCCGCGACGCTGGTCACCGTCGGGCGCGACACGCAGGTCGCCGAGCCGGTCAACATCACCGTCACCGGGCCCGGCGAAGGCGCGGTGGCCTACGGGCACCTGCAGATCCGGGTCGAAGAGCTCGGCGAGGCCGTCGTCGTCATCGACCACCGGGGCAGCGGAACCTACGCCGACAACGTCGAATTCGTCGTCGACGACGCCGCCCGGCTCACCGTCGTGTGGATCGCCGACTGGGCCGACGACGTGGTTCACCTCAGCGCGCACCATGCCCGGCTGGGCAAGGACGCGGTGCTGCGGCACGTCACCGTCACGCTGGGCGGCGAGGTGGTGCGGATGGCGGCCAACGTGCGGTTCTCCGGCCCGGGCGGGGACGCCGAGTTGCTGGGCCTGTACTTCGCCGATGACGGCCAGCACCTCGAATCGCGGTTGCTGGTCGACCACGCCCAGCCCAACTGCAGGTCCAACGTGCTTGTATAAGGGTGCGCTGCAAGGGGATCCGGATTCGTCGCTGCCCGACGCGCACACCGTCTGGGTCGGCGACGTGCTGATCCGCGCCGAGGCCACCGGCACCGACACCTTCGAGGTGAACCGCAACCTGGTGCTCACCGACGGCGCGCGCGCCGACTCGGTGCCCAACCTGGAGATCGAGACCGGCGAGATCGTCGGCGCCGGACACGCCAGCGCCACCGGGCGTTTCGACGACGAGCAGCTGTTCTACCTGCGCTCCCGCGGCATCCCGGAGGAACAGGCCCGCCGGCTGGTGATCCGCGGCTTCTTCGGCGAGATCATCTCCAAGATCGCGGTGCCCGACCTCCGCGATCGCCTGACCGCCGCCATCGAACACGAACTGGAAATCACAGAAAAGACAGCAAGCTTCATGACCACTCTGGAAATCAAAGACCTGCACGTCAGCGTCGAAACCCCTGAAGCCGCCGAGATCCCGATCCTCAACGGCGTCGATCTGACCGTGAAATCCGGTGAGACGCATGCGTTGATGGGGCCCAACGGCTCCGGTAAGTCCACGCTGTCCTATGCCATCGCCGGCCACCCCAAGTATCGGGTGACCTCAGGATCCATCACGCTGGATGGCGAGAACGTGCTGGAGATGAGTGTCGACGAGCGCGCACGGGCCGGCATCTTTCTGGCCATGCAATATCCCGTCGAGGTGCCCGGCGTCTCGGTGTCGAACTTCCTGCGCTCGGCGGCCACCGGCGATCCGCGGCGAGGCCCCGAAGCTGCGGCTCTGGGTCAAAGAAGTCAAGGCCGCGATGGGCGCGCTGGAAATCGACCCGGTCTTCGCCGAGCGCAACGTCAACGAAGGTTTCTCCGGTGGCGAGAAGAAGCGCCACGAGATCCTGCAGTTGGAGCTGCTGAAGCCGAAGATCGCGATCCTCGACGAGACCGACTCCGGTCTGGACGTCGACGCGTTACGCGTGGTCAGCGACGGGGTGAACCGGTATGCCGAAGCCGAGCACGGCGGCATCCTGTTGATCACCCACTACACCCGCATCCTGCGCTACATCCACCCGGAATACGTGCACGTGTTCGTCGGCGGCCGCATCGCCGAGTCCGGTGGATCGGAGCTGGCCGACGAGCTGGAGCAGAACGGCTACGTGCGGTTCACGCAAGCGGCGACCGCCGGGGCGTAGACCGTGCTCGACGTCGCGGCGATCCGAGCCGATTTCCCCATCCTCAAGCGTGTCATGCGCGGCGGAAATCAGTTGGCGTACCTGGATTCCGGCGCGACGTCGCAACGGCCGATGCAGGTGCTCGACGCCGAGCGCGAGTTCCTGTTGACATCCAACGGCGGCGTGCACCGCGGCGCGCACCAGCTGATGGAGGAGGCCACCGACGCCTACGAGCAGGGCCGCGACGACATCGCGGCATTCGTCGGCGCCGACCCCGATGAGCTGGTGTTCACCAAGAACGCCACCGAGTCGCTCAACCTGCTCTCCTATGTGCTGGGGGACAACAGGTTCGAGCAAGCGGTCGGGCCCGGGGACATCATCGTCACCACCGAACTCGAGCACCACGCCAACCTGATCCCGTGGCAGGAGCTGGCTCGCCGCACCGGCGCCACGCTCATGTGGTACGGCGTGACCGACGACGGCCGCATCGACCTGGACTCGCTGCAACTCGACGAACGCGTCAAAATCGTTGACTTTCAGCCATCATTCCAACGTGACGGGCGCGCTGGCGCCGGTGAGCGAGCTGGTCGGCTCGCGCCAAGGCAGTCGGTGCGCTGATCGTGCTGGACGCCTGCCAGTCGGTTCCGCACCAGCCGGTGGACCTGCACGCCCTGGAGGTCGACTTCGCTGCCTTCTCCGGACATAAGATGCTGGGCCCCAACGGTATCGGGGTGCTGTACGGGCGCCGCGAACTGCTCAACGCCATGCCCCCGTTTCTCACCGGCGGGTCGATGATCGAGACGGTCACCATGGCGGCCACCACCTACGCGCCGGCCCCGCAGCGCTTCGAGGCCGGCACCCCGATGACGTCGCAGGTTATCGGATTGGCCGCCGCCGCACGCTATCTCGGTGCACTCGGCATGGAGGCGGTCGAAGCGCACGAACGCGAGCTGGTCGCCGCGGCCATCGACGGCCTGTCCGGCATCGACGGCGTGCGCATCATCGGACCCACATCGATGGACGACCGCGGATCGCCGGTGGCATTCGTCGTCGACGGCGTGCACGCTCACGACGTCGGTCAGGTTCTCGACGACGACGGCGTCGCCGTGCGCGTCGGACACCACTGCGCGTTGCCGCTGCACCGCAGGTTCGGGGTGGCGGCCACGGCCCGGGCGTCGTTCGCGGTCTACAACACCCTCGACGAGGTCGACCGCCTGGTGGCCGGCGTCAAGCGGGCACTGGATTTCTTTGGGAGAGAATGACGTTGCGGCTGGAGCAGATCTATCAGGACGTGATCCTCGATCACTACAAACACCCACAGCACCGTGGGCTGCGGGAGCCGTTCGGTGCCGAGGTATTTCACGTCAACCCGGTGTGCGGAGACGAGGTCACGCTGCGGGTCGCATTGTCCGACGACGGCGAGACGGTCACCGACATCTCCTATGACGGGCAGGGCTGTTCGATCAGCCAGGCGTCGACGTCGGTGCTAACCCAGCAGGTGATCGGCCAGAGCGTCGGCCAGGCGCTGAAGACCATCACCGCGTTCACCGAGATGGTGTCCTCGCGCGGAAACGTCGAAGGTGACGAGGACGTGCTGGGCGACGGAGTCGCTTTTGCCGGAGTGGCCAAATACCCGGCGCGGGTAAATGCGCGCTGCTGGGCTGGATGGCTTTCAAAGATGCGCTGGCGCAGGCCAGCCACGCTTTCGAGGAGGTCGGGGAATGAGTGAAACCAGCGCACCGGACGCGCCCAACGAGGAGCTGCTCTTCGATCTCGAAGAGGCGATGCGCGACGTCGTCGACCCGGAACTGGGAATCAACGTCGTCGATCTGGGGCTGGTCTACGGCCTGAACATCGAAAAGGGTGACGAAGGAACCGTCGCCCTGCTCGACATGACGTTGACGTCGGCGGCCTGCCCGCTGACCGATGTGATCGAGGACCAGTCCCGCAGCGCCCTGGTCGGCGCCGGGCTCGTCAACGACCTGCGGATTAACTGGGTCTGGAACCCGCCGTGGGGCCCGGACAAGATCACCGAAGACGGACGCGAACAACTGCGCGCACTCGGCTTCACCGTCTAGCCACCGCTCCCGCCGCCTAGTGATGGTGGAACGGCAGGTGGATGGGAGGGATGGGCAAATGGTGGTGCGGGCGGCCCATCGGCGGGCACGCCTGCAGAGCGATCGTCATCGCCTGCAGCGCGCCGCCGTCGTTCGTTCCCTGAGCGCCCATGCATTTGCCGTTGGCGATCGCGTCTGAGCTGGATGGTGTCTGCTTGTTGTAGGCGGTCGACTCCGCCACCGTCACATTCGTAGGCGTGGGACCCAGACCGCTGACGGCGATGGTGTTACCGGAAACCGAGGTGACCGTCCCGTAGTAACCGGCCGGCGGCGGACACTTCCCGTCCACCGCCGGGGTGATCGTGACGGATTGCGCGGTGATCGCGGCGGGGGGAGGAGCGCTCTGCGGGGTGGCTCGCACGTTGATGCAGCTGCCCGGGGTGACGTCGGTCAGCGCAGCCGGGGTCTGCTCGACGACCCGGGTTGACGGGGAGAAGTCCACCGTCGCCGACCCGGTTCGCGTCCTGAGCGCGATCGTGCCGCCCGATACCGACTCCACCAGGCCCTCGACGTAGTCCTTGGGCGCCGGCGCCGGCGCCGGCGGCGGTGGCGGCGCCGGGGGTGGTGCCGCGTTCGGCGGTGGCGCCGGCGCGGTCGCCGACACAGTGGGCTTTGCGGTGTTAGTCGACGAGTTGTGCGAGGGACCCCACATTGCGACGCCCAGCATGATCACCGCGATGACCGCCGCCCCGATCGCGAATCGGAGCAGCCGAGGATTCACCGAGGTGACACGCATCCGACAATTCTCCGATCTCGCAGGTTCCGCCTCACCGAGTACCCGCCGAGTATCGATGTCACCCATCAGTGACCGTGTGGCTTGGCCTCACCTGGGCATTTCCCGTCGTGGGCCGGCCGCAGATCGATGGAGGTGGCTTGCAGTGCCCCGCTGCCATCCTGGGTGCCCTTGACCGTAATGCACTTGCCCGCCGTGATCGCTTGCGAGTCGGCGGTGGCCTGCTTGCTGTACTTGGTCGTGTCGTTGACCGTCACGGCGGTCTGCGTGCCATTGCCGCTCGCGTCGGTGCTTGTGACGTTGATGGTGTTACCCGCGACCGAAGCTACCGATCCCTGCACCCCTGGCCGTTTCCCAGAGCCCTTGGCCTGCGGGCATTTGCCGTCCGCGGCGGGGCGGACACGCACGGATGCCGCGGTGATCGGCTGGCCACCCTGGGCGCCTTCCTGAGGCCGCACCCAGACACAGCTGCCCGCGGTGACGTCCGTCAGCGCGGCCGGCGTGACATCGGTGATCTTGGTCGACCCGGTGAAATCCACGGTGGCATTACCGCTTTGCTGCGTCACCTGGGCCGCGTTGCCGGTGACTGATGCGATCAGCCCGCGGACCTGTGCTTGCCCTGGGGCCGGCGCCGACGACGTGGTCGTCGGGGCGGCGGCGGCCGGTGATGACGCGGTGCTCGGTGATGTCGTCGTCGGGCTTGAGGTGTTCGACGAACCGCACGCCGCGACGGACAGCGCGGTGACGCCGGTGGCCGTCAGTATCGCGAATCGGGCGAGCCGGGGTGTGCGCGAGCTGGCAGATATCAACGTTGTCTCCGATCGTGGGTGGTCCCAACGAACGGGTGTACCCGCTGAAGCTGTGCGGATTATGTGTATTCAGAACGCGGATTCGGAAAGGCGCATGACGTCGTCGTCGAGGGACTCGATGATCGTGCGCAGTCCGCCCAGCCTGGGCAGCATGTTCTTGGCGAAGAACGACGCGGTCGCGATCTTGCCGCGGTAGAACGGCTCGTCAGACTTTGCCGGGGAGCCGGCCAGCGCGGCGCGCGCGACCCCGGCCTGTTCCAGCAGCCGCCAGCCGATCAGCAAATCGCCGACGGCGAGCAGGTAGCGCACGGACCCCAGCCCCACTTTGTAAATATCCGTCGGCTGTTGCGCGGCGGACATCAGGTATGCGGTCAGCGCGGTCGTCATCGCCGTGACGTCTTCGAGGGCGGTTTGCAGCAGCTCGGCTTCGGGTTTTAGTGACTCAGCGACGTTTTCGATGGTCTTGCCGATCTGAGCAGTGACGTGCTGCAGCGACTGGCCGTGGTCGCGCACGATCTTGCGGAAGAAGAAGTCCAGCGCCTGGATAGCGGTGGTGCCCTCGTAAAGCGAATCGATCTTGGCGTCGCGGATGTACTGCTCGATGGGATAGTCCATCAGAAAGCCCGAACCACCAAGCGTCTGTAGCGATTCGGTGAGGATCTCGTAGGCCCGTTCCGAGCTCACGCCCTTGACGATGGGCAGTAGCAGATCGTCAACGCGGTGTGCCATGTCGTGGTCGGCGCCCGAAACCCGTTGTGCGACATCATCGTCTTGATGCGCGGCGGCATACATGTACAGCGCGCGCAGACCCTCGGCGTAGGCCTTCTGCGTCATCAGGCTGCGGCGCACGTCGGGGTGGTGCATGATCGCGACCCGCGGCGCCGTCTTGTCGGTCATCTGGGTCAGATCCGCGCCTTGTACGCGCTCCTTGGCGTAGGCCAAAGCGTTCAGGTAGCCGGTGGACAGCGTTCCGGCGGCCTTGACGCCGATCGTCATGCGGGCGTGCTCGATGATGGTGAACATCTGCGCGATCCCGTTGTGGACGTCGCCGACCAGGTAGCCGACAGCGGGCACATCGGTTGCGCCGAAAGTCAATTCGCACGTGGGAGAGGATTTGATGCCCATCTTGTGTTCCACGCCGGTGGTGAAAACCCCGTTGCGGGAACCGAGTTCGAACGTGTCCGGGTCGAACAGATAGTTGGGCACGTAGAACAGGCTCAACCCTTTGGTGCCCGGGCCGGCGCCTTCGGGCCGGGCCAGTACCAGGTGGTAGACGTTCTCGGCGGTGTCGCCGACGTCTCCGCCGGTGATGAACCGCTTAACCCCTTCGATATGCCAGGTGCCGTCGGGTTGTTGGATGGCTTTGGTGCGGGCCGCGCCGACGTCGGAGCCCGCATCGGGTTCGGTGAGCACCATGGTCGCCGCCCAGCCGCGCTCGGCACCCTCTGCCGCCCAGCGCCGCTGTTCCTCGGTGCCCTCGACGTACAGCGCCTGGGCCATGAAGGTGCCCAGGCAAAACATGCTGGCGGAGGAATTGGCGCAAAAAAGCATTTCGGTGACGCCCCACGCCAGCGGGGGTGGTGCCGGCGTGCCTCCGATCTCTTCGTCCAGGCCCAACCGCCAGAACCCGGCTTCTTTGATCGCCTCCACCGTCTTGGCCAGTTCCGGACTCACGCTGATGCTGTGCGTGGCGGGGTCGAACACCGGTGGGTTGCGGTCGGCGGAGGCAAAAGTCTCGGCGAGCGGTCCTTCGGCCAGGTAGGCGGCTTCGGACAGGATCGTCTTGGCCGTGTCGACGTCCAGATCGCTGTAGCGTCCGCTCCCCAGGACGGCCCCGATGTCGAGGACCTCGAACAGGTTGAACTCGAGATCGCGGACGTTGGCAATGTAGTGGCCCACGGACGCAGTGTCTCCGAGCGTGCAAACGTACGCAACCGTAACCTGGGGTGGGCCGGCACCGACGACGCCGAACCGCGTGCTCGCTTCGGCCCCGCTTGCCTTGTGGCAGAGGCTAATTCATTCGCATACCGCGGACGGGTGCCGGCGCCGACCAGATCCTGAAGACCGCCGACGGCGTCGCCGTCCGCGACGAACTAGTGGGATCTGTCGGGGCATCTGCCCTGGCGCACCGCGGCTTGCTGGGAACAACCTGACGGCGCGCTTCGTTAGCTGTGACGTGACTACCCGAGACCTCACTACTGACCAGTTCAACGCCACCATCAACGACAACGACATCGTGTTTGTCGATTTCTGGGCGTCCTGGTGCGGCCCCTGTCGCGCGTTTGCGCCGACATTCCAGGCGGCGTCGGAAAAGCACCCCGACGTGGTGTTCGCCAAGGTCGACACCGAGGCCGAGCAACAGCTCGCGGCGGCCGCCGAGATTCGCTCCATCCCCACGCTGATGGCCTTCAAGAAGGGCAAGCTGCTGTTCAACCAGCCCGGCGCGCTGCCACCAGCGGCGCTCGAGGACCTGGTGCAGCAGGTCAAGGCATTCGATGTCGACGCAGCACAAGCGACTAAAGCTGAAGGCGAAGCCAAAGACGTCTGACGGGACACGCTACCTTCCTTAGGTGAGTTTGGTCCTCGTTGAACATCCGCGATCCGGGGTCGCGCTGATAACCCTCAATCGGCCCGAGCGGATGAATTCGATGGCGTTCGACGTCATGGTTCCGCTGAAAGAGGCCCTTGAGCAGGTCACCTACGACAATTCCGTGCGGGTGGTGGTGCTGACCGGGGCGGGCAAAGGCTTCTCGTCTGGCGCCGACCACAAGTCGGCCGGCAGCGTTCCCAACGTCGACGGACTGACGCGGCCGACCTACGCGCTGCGCTCGATGGAGGTGCTCGACGACGTCATCCTGGCGCTGCGCAAGCTGCACCAACCCGTGATCGCCGCCGTCAACGGTCCCGCCATCGGCGGAGGGCTGTGCCTGGCGCTGGCCGCCGACATCCGGGTGGCCTCCACCAGCGCCTACTTCCGGGCCGCGGGCATCAACAACGGCCTGACGGCCAGCGAGCTGGGGCTCAGTTACCTGTTGCCCAGGGCCATCGGGTCCTCACGCGCGTTCGAGATCATGCTGACCGGGCGCGACGTCAGCGCCGAGGAAGCCGAGCGGATCGGCCTGGTGTCCTGCCAGGTGCCCGAGGAACAGCTGCTGGACACCTGCTACGCCATCGCGGCGCGGATCGCGGCGTTCTCCCGGCCGGGAACCGAGTTGACCAAGCGCACACTGTGGAGTGGACTCGACGCCGGTAGTCTGGAAGCGCACATGCAAGCCGAAGGCTTGGGACAGCTTTTCGTCCGTCTACTCACCGCCAACTTCGAAGAAGCGGTTGCGGCGCGTGCCGAACGGCGGCCGGCGGTGTTCACCGACGACAAAGACGATAAATAGGCGCGTCATCTAAAGGAGCTCGATCGTGATTACGGCTACGGACCTAGAGGTCCGCGCTGGCGCACGCATCCTGCTCTCACCCGATGGTCCGGATCTGCGGGTGCAGCCCGGCGACCGCATCGGGCTGGTCGGCCGTAACGGCGCGGGCAAAACCACCACCCTGCGCATTCTGGCCGGCGAAACCGAACCCTATGCCGGATCGGTCGCCCGAGCTGGTGAAATCGGTTACCTGCCACAGGATCCCAAAGAGGGCGATCTCGACGTGCTGGCCCGCGACCGGGTGCTGTCGGCCCGCGGGTTGGACGTGCTGCTCACGGATCTGGAAAAGCAGCAGGCGTTGATGGCCGAGGTCGCCGACGACGACGCCCGCGACCGCGCGATCCGCCGCTACGGCCAACTGGAGGAGCGGTTCGTTGCGCTGGGCGGCTACGGCGCCGAGAGCGAAGCCGGCCGGATCTGCGCGAGCCTGGGCCTGCCCGACCGGGTCCTGACGCAGCAGCTGCGCACCCTGTCCGGGGGGCAGCGCCGACGGGTTGAGCTGGCGCGCATCCTGTTCGCCGCCTCGGACACCGGTGCCGGTTCGGGGACCACCCTGCTGCTCGACGAACCGACCAACCACCTCGACGCGGATTCGCTCGGCTGGCTGCGGGATTTCCTGCGGGCGCACACCGGCGGGCTGGTCGTCATCAGCCACAACGTCGAGTTGATCGAAGACGTCGTCAACCGGGTGTGGTTTCTGGATGCCGTGCGCGGCGAGGTCGACGTGTACAACATGGGCTGGCAGAAGTACCTCGACGCCCGGGCCACCGATGAGCAGCGTCGCCGCCGCGAGCGTGCCAACGCCGAACGCAAGGCCGCCGCGTTGCGTACCCAGGCCGCCAAGCTGGGCGCCAAGGCCACCAAAGCCGTTGCGGCCCAAAACATGTTGCGTCGCGCCGACCGGATGATGGCCTCGCTGGACGAAGAGCGCGTCGCCGACAAGGTGGCCCGCATCAAGTTTCCTACCCCGGCGGCGTGCGGGCGCACGCCGTTGGTGGCCAAGGGGTTGAGCAAGTCGTACGGCTCACTCGAGGTGTTCACCGGTGTCGACCTGGCGATCGACCGCGGTTCGCGCGTGGTCGTGTTGGGGCTCAACGGTGCCGGCAAGACCACGATGCTGCGTTTGCTGGCCGGCGCCGAGACACCCGACACCGGAGCGCTCGAACCCGGACACGGTCTGCGCATCGGCTATTTCGCGCAGGAGCACGACACCCTGGACAACGACGCGACCGTCTGGCAGAACATCCGCCACGCCGCCCCCGAGTCCGGCGAGCAGGAGCTGCGCGGCCTGCTGGGGGCGTTCATGTTCAGCGGGCCACAGCTGGACCAGCCGGCCGGCACCCTGTCCGGCGGCGAGAAGACCCGCCTCGCGCTGGCCGGCCTGGTGGCGTCCACGGCGAACGTGTTGCTGCTCGACGAGCCGACGAACAATCTCGACCCCGCCTCGCGTGAGCAGGTGCTCGACGCGCTACGCAGCTATCAGGGTGCGGTGGTGTTGGTCACCCACGACCCCGGGGCGGCCGAGGCGCTGCATCCGCAACGTGTCGTGCTCCTACCCGACGGCACCGAGGACTATTGGTCCGACGAATACCGGGAACTCATCGAGCTCGCTTGATCGGGAGGCAACGGCTTTTCTGCCAAAGCTGCCCGCCAACGGCAAGGGTTTCTTACGCTAACCGAGTGGGCAGCCCGCTGCGGAAGTCGGGGGCAGCCCCAAGCCGGCGTGAGCTTAGCGCCACTGCGAAATCTCGTCCCCTTGTTCGCAGTGGCGTTACGCTCGGGTCCAGTAACGGACGAAATCAGCTGCGCCGCACCGAGTTTTCCACTAGGTCGAGGACGGCGGCCAGGCGAGCCGGGTCTTCACCGGACGCCACCCGGGCCACCAATCCGTCCAGAACCAGCTCCAGGTAGCACTTCAACACGTCACCGGGCACGTCTTCGCGCACCCGGTGCGCCTCCTTCTGCCGGCGCAGCCGCTCGTGCGTCGCGGCGGCCAGTTCCGCGGAGCGCTCCGACCAGCCGCGGTTGAACACCGGGTCGTTGCGCAGCTTGCGGGCGATCTCCAACCGCGTTGCCAGCCAGTCGAACTCCTCGGGTGCGGCGAGCATGTCGCGCATCACCTGAATGAGGCCTTCGCGCGATGCGACCTCGGCCATCCGCTCCGCATCCTCGTGCGCCAGCGCGAAAAACAGCGCGTCCTTGTCCCGGAAGTGGTGGAAGATCGCGCCGCGCGACATCCCGATCGCTTGTTCGAGCCGTCGCACGGTTGCCTTGTCGTAGCCGTATTCGGCAAAGCACCGGCGGGCGCCGTCAAGGATCTGGCGGCGCCGAGCCGCGAGATGGTCCTCGCTGACCTTGGGCATCGCTTCGGGCCTAGCCCGTCTTCAGCATGTTGCGCAGCACGTACTGCAGGATGCCGCCGTTGCGGTAGTAGTCCGCCTCACCGGGGGTGTCGATGCGCACCACCGCGTCGAACTCGACGTCACCGGCCTTCACCTTCACGGTCTTCGGCGTCTTGCCGTCGTTGAGCGCTTCGATCCCGGTGATGTCGAACACCTCCGTGCCGTCGAGACCGAGGTCCTTCGCGGACTTGCCGTCGGGGAACTGCAGCGGGATCACGCCCATGCCGATCAGGTTGGAGCGGTGGATCCGCTCGAACGACTCGGCGATCACCGCACGCACGCCCAGCAGCCGCGTTCCCTTGGCGGCCCAGTCGCGTGAGGACCCGGACCCATATTCTTTACCGCCCAGCACCACCAGCGGAATATCTTGTGCCGCATAGTTTTGCGCCGCGTCGTAGATGAAGGCCTGCGGCGCGTCATCCTGGGTGAAGTCGCGGGTATACCCGCCCGACACGTCGTCGAGCAACAGGTTGCGCAACCGGATGTTGGCGAACGTGCCGCGGATCATCACCTCGTGATTGCCGCGGCGCGAACCGAAGGAGTTGTAGTCCTTGCGCTCCACGCCGTGCTCGTCAAGGTACTGCGCCGCAGGGGTGCCCGGCTTGATGCTGCTGGCGGGGGAGATGTGGTCGGTGGTCACCGAATCGCCCAGCAGCGCCAGCACCCGGGCACCGGTGATGTCGGCGACCGGTTCGGGCTCGGCCGGCATGCCCTCGAAGTACGGAGGCTTGCGGACATACGTCGAATCCGAGTCCCACTCAAAGGTGTTGCCGCTCGGCGTGGGAAGGTTGCGCCACCGTTGGTCGCCCTTGAACACGTCGGCGTAGTTCTTGGTGAACATCTCGGAGTTGATCGCCGAGGCGATGGTGTCGGAAACGTCCTTCTGCGACGGCCAGATGTCTTTGAGGAAGACGTCGGTGCCGTCCTTGTCTTTGCCCAGCGGCTGGCTGTCGAAGTCGAAGTCCATGCTCCCGGCCAGCGCGTAGGCCACCACCAGCGGAGGCGACGCCAGGTAGTTCATCTTCACGTCGGGGTTGATGCGGCCTTCGAAGTTCCGGTTGCCCGACAGCACCGCCGTCACCGAAAGGTCGTTGTCGTTGATGGCCTTTGAGATTTCGTCGGGTAGCGGACCGGAGTTGCCGATGCAGGTGGTGCAGCCGTAGCCGACCAGATAGAAGCCCAGCTTCTCCAGGTACGGCCAGAGGCCGGCCTTGTCGTAGTAGTCGTTGACCACCTGCGAGCCGGGCGCCATCGTGGTTTTCACCCACGGCTTGGAGGCCAGCCCCTTCTCGACGGCGTTGCGGGCGAGCAGCGCCGCGCCCAGCATCACCTCGGGGTTTGAGGTGTTGGTGCACGACGTGACCGCCGCGATCACCACCGCGCCGTGATCGAGCACGAATTCTCCACGCTCGCTTGACTTCACCGTCACTGGGTTGCTCGGGCGACCCTTGGCATGCGCGGCCGCCGAATGCACCTGGGGAACGTCGTCGGCGTGCCCGTTCGACACCGCGCCGGGATCGCTGGCCGGGAACGTCTCCTCGACCGACTCGTCGAGCTTGGAATATCCCTGCTGGCCATCCTTGTCGCCGTCGACGTAGCTGAGGACTTGTTCACGGAACGTGGACTTGGCGTCCGACAACGCGATTCGGTCCTGCGGGCGCTTGGGCCCGGCGATCGACGGCACCACCGTGGACAGGTCGAGCTCGAGGTACTCGGAGAACGCCGGCTCGTGCTTCGGGTCGTGCCACAGTCCCTGCTCCTTGGCGTAGGCCTCGACCAGCGCCAGTTGCTCGTCGGTGCGGCCGGTGAACTTCAGGTAGGAGACGGTCTCGTCGTCGATCGGGAAAATGGCTGCGGTGGAACCGAATTCGGGGCTCATGTTGCCCAGCGTGGCGCGGTTGGCCAGCGGCACCTCGGCCACACCCTCGCCGTAGAACTCAACGAACTTGCCGACTACGCCGTGCTTGCGCAGCATCTCGGTAACCGTCAGCACGACGTCGGTGGCCGTAACGGCCGGCTGGATCTCACCGGTGAGCTTGAAGCCGACGACCCGGGGGATGAGCATCGACACCGGCTGGCCCAGCATCGCGGCCTCGGCCTCGATGCCGCCGACACCCCAGCCCAGGACGCCGAGACCGTTGACCATCGTGGTGTGCGAGTCGGTGCCCACACAGGTGTCGGGGTAGGCGACACCGTCGCGGGTCATCACGACGCTCGCCAGGTACTCGATGTTGACCTGGTGCACGATGCCGGTGCCCGGTGGCACCACCTTGAAGTCGTCGAATGCGCCCTGGCCCCAGCGCAGGAACTGGTAGCGCTCCCCGTTGCGCTGGTACTCGAGCTCGACGTTGCGCTCGAATGCGTCGGCGGTGCCGAACAGGTCGGCGATCACCGAGTGGTCGATCACCAGGTCGGCGGGCGCGAGCGGGTTGACCTTCTCCGGGTTGCCGCCAAGGTCGCCGATGGCCTCGCGCATGGTGGCCAAGTCGACGATGCAGGGCACCCCGGTGAAGTCCTGCATCACGACGCGCGCGGGCGTGTACTGGATCTCAATGCTGGGTTCTGCCTTGGGATCCCAATTCGCGATGGCCTCGATGTGGTCCTTGGTGATGTTGGCGCCGTCCTCGTTGCGCAACAGGTTCTCGGCGAGGACTTTGAGGCTGTAGGGGAGCTTCTCGGTATTGGGGACGGCGTCGAGACGGTAGATCTGGTAACTGTTGTCGCCGACCTTCAGGGTGTCGCGGGCTCCGAACGAGTTCACCGAATCTTTACTCACATCAACTCCCTGGGATTTAGTTCTCCGCCGACGGGCCGTGTCGACGGTGCGTGCCGAGTTTAACAGTACGCTTGTCCTGTATTAATCGGTACCCCGGCATCCGCCAGTCTTGTCGGGTCGGACGCGTCTTGGAAGCCTTGCGGCCCTCGTCGCGTACGGTGCCTGTATGACCGGGCAACCGCTGCCGCTCTACATCCCCCAAGACGTCGACATGACGATGGTCAAGGCTCAGGTGGCCGCGACCGGTGTCAGTGCGCCACCGGCGGACATGCCGGGGTTGCTCGCCGTGGTGAACCAGGCTCGCGCCGACGGCATCACCCTCAAGATCGTGCTGCTCGACCACAACCCTCCGAACGACACCCCGCTGCGCGACATCTCCACCGTGGTCGGTGCCGACCACCCGGACGCCACCGTGCTGACGCTGAGCCCCAGCTACGTCGGTACGTACAGCACACACTTCCCGCGCGTCACCCTGGAAGCCGGCGAGGACATCGCCAAGACGGGCAATCCGGTGGTCTCGGCGCAGCATTTTCTGCATGAGCTCAACACCCCCGAATTCCCCTGGACCGGGTTGACCATCGTGTTGTTGATCGGGGTGCTCGCCGCGGCGGTCGGCACCCGATTCATACAGTTGCGCGCTAAGCGGGCAGCAACGTCGGCCCCGGCAAACGAAGACGCGGCCGCCGAACCCAACCAGGCTGTCTAGCCTGGCACGTTCGTCACGGCCGGCCGCAAGGCACCGACTTCGCGTCGTCGTGCGGCAAACACGGCAGATCACCGTTCGGTCACATTAAACGCACTTCCAGAGTGCAGTTTGTGACTTACGTTTTCATCGCGACTTCTGTGACGTACGGTGCAAATGATGCTGCTGTTGTCTTTGGCGCTTTCCGTGGAATCGTTGGCTGGCGCCGTCCGTCGTGCTGAGCCCTAGGAGACCGAATCCAATGAGACGGATCCGCCAAGGCTCTGCTTCGCGATCGGCCACACGGGTTGTGCGGCAGGCCATTCCGTCCGTGCTGAGTGTCGCCGCGCTGGTGTGGCTGCCCAGCCTCGCCGTCGCCGACCCCGGCTCGGACGCCATGGCGACGCTGATCGCCAACGTCGCCAAGGCCAACCAGCGGCTCGATGACCTGAGCGCGGCCATCCAGACCGAGCAGCAAAGCGTCGACAAGGCGATCGTCGACGTGGAGGCCGCGCGGGACAACGCCGTCGCGGCACAACACGACCTCGAGGCCGACGAGCAGGCGGTCAAGGACGCCAACGCGGCGATCGCCGGGGCCCAACACCGGTTCGACACCTTCGCGGCGGCTACCTACATGAACGGTCCGTCGGGCGCCTATCTGACCGCGAGCAGCCCTGAGGACATCATCGCCACGGAGACCGCCGCCAGGACCCTGACCGCCAGTGCCCAGACGGTGATGGTCAACCTGCGGCGGGCCCGCACCGAGCAGGTGAACAAGGAGTCGGCGGCGCGCGCTGCCAAGCAGAAGGCCGACAAGGCCGCGGCTGACGCCAAGAGCAGCCAGGACGCCGCGGTGGCGGCGCTCACCGAGTCCAAGCGCAAGTTCGACGAGCAGCGCGAGCAGGTCAACCGCCTGGCCGCCGAGCGTGACGAGGCTCAGACTGCGCTGCAGACGGCCCAACTGGCCGATGCGCGCTGGTCGACCGCGGGTGGCCCGGCCTCGGCCGACCGTTGGGATCCGGGAGCGCCGGGCTTGCCCCGGCCGAACGGGGGCCGTAAGTGGGACGGCTGGGACCCGACGCTGCCCATGGTGCCCAGCGCGAACGTGCCGGGTGACCCGATCGCGGTGCTCAACCAGGTGCTGGGCATCTCGGCGACGTCGACACAGGTCACAGCTCAGATGGGGAAGGGCTTCCTGCAGCAGCTGGGCATCCTGAAGCCCGACGACACCGGCATCACCAACGCTCCGTCGGGATCGACCTCCGGACGGATCCCGCGGGTCTACGGTCGGCAGGCCACCGAATACGTGATTCGTCGCGGGATGTCGCAGATCGGGGTGCCCTACTCGTGGGGTGGCGGCAACGCCGCCGGCCCCAGCAAGGGAATCGACTCGGGCGCCGGCATTACCGGCTTCGACTGTTCGGGTTTGGTTTTGTACTCGTTCGCCGGGGTGGGCATCAAGCTGCCGCACTATTCGGGTTCGCAATACAACATGGGCCGCAAGATTCCGTCCTCGCAGATGCGCCGCGGTGACGTCATCTTCTACGGCCCCGGCGGCAGCCAGCACGTGACGCTCTACCTCGGCAACGGCCAGATGCTCGAGGCGCCCGACATCGGTTTGAAGGTGCGCGTCGCGCCGGTGCGCACCAGCGGCATGACGCCCTTCGTGGTCCGGTACATCGAATGGTGAGACGAGGAGCCATGCGCCGCAAAGTTTTTCGGGCCAGACGGTCGCGCCTGATCAATCTGGCCTGCATCGCCACGGCGGTGACCGGGCTGATGTTCTCGGTCGCGGCCCCCGCTACCGCCGACCCGGGTCAGTGGGATCCCACCCTGCCGGCAGCGATCAGCGCCGGCGCGCCCGGTGACCCGCTGTCCGTGGCCACCGCGTCACTGCAGGCCACCGCCCAGGCGACGCAGACGACGCTAGATTTGGGCAAGCAATTCCTGAGCGGGCTGGGGATCAACGTGGGCGGCACTGGCGGCGGGACCAACACCAGCGGAAGCCGGATCTCGCGCGCCAACGCTCCGCAGGCGATCGAGTACGTGATCCGCCGCGCGGGCTCACAGATGGGCGTGCCGTATTCGTGGGGTGGCGGCACGCTCGACGGGCCCAGCAAGGGTGTCGGCGATGGCGCGAACATCACCGGCTTCGACTGCTCCGGTCTGATGCGCTACGCCTTTGCCGGGGTCGGTGTGCTGATCCCGCGGTTCTCCGGCGACCAATACAACGCCGGCAAGCACATCCCCCCGGACCAGGCCAGGCGCGGCGACCTGATCTTCTACGGCCCGAACGGCAGCCAGCACGTCACCATGTACCTGGGCAACGGCCAGATGCTGGAGGCATCCGGGAGCGCGGGCAAAGTCACCATCAGCCCGGTGCGCAGGCCGGGCATGACACCGTTCCTGACGCGGATCATCGACTACTGAGCCGGTGCGCGCGTCGACGGAATCCGACGCGCCTGGAATAGTTGAACGCGGGCACGTCGCTGCGCGGCGGCATTAGGGTGCCAGCAGTCGCGTCTGATTGAGCTGGAGAGGTAGTAATCGATGACATCAGCAGGTGGGTTCCCCCCGGGGTCCGGTGGTTACTCGGGTCCGGGCGGGCAAGCAGGCCAGGGGGCCCACGAGGCGCCTTCCGGCGGTGCCGACGGGCTGGCCGCCGAGGTACGCACCCTCGAACGGGCAATCTTCGAGGTCAAGCGGATCATCGTCGGCCAGGACCAACTCGTCGAGCGGATGCTGGTCGGCCTGCTCTCCAAGGGCCACGTGCTGCTCGAGGGTGTGCCCGGCGTCGCGAAGACGCTGGCCGTGGAAACCTTCGCCAAAGTCGTCGGCGGGACGTTCGCCCGCATCCAGTTCACCCCCGACCTGGTGCCCACCGACATCATCGGTACCCGCATCTACCGGCAGGGCAAGGAGGAGTTCGACACCGAGCTCGGCCCGGTGGTGGTCAACTTCCTGCTCGCCGACGAGATCAACCGGGCCCCGGCCAAGGTGCAGTCTGCCCTGCTGGAGGTCATGCAGGAACGCCAGGTGTCCATCGGTGGCAAGAGGTTCCCGCTGCCCAACCCGTTCCTGGTGATGGCGACGCAGAACCCGATCGAGCACGAAGGTGTCTACCCGCTGCCCGAGGCGCAGCGGGACCGGTTCCTGTTCAAGATCAACGTGGGTTACCCCTCGTCCGAAGAGGAACGGGAGATCGTCTACCGGATGGGTGTGAAGCCGCCGGAGCCCAAACAGATCCTCGCCACCGGCGACCTGGTGCGGCTGCAGGGCGTCGCGGCCAACAACTTCGTCCACCACGCGCTGGTCGACTACGTGGTGCGCGTCGTCATGGCCACCCGTTACCCCGAGCAGCTCGGGATGAACGACGTCAAGACATGGGTCTCGTTCGGCGCATCTCCGCGCGCTTCGCTGGGCATCATCGCGGCGTCCCGGTCGCTGGCGTTGGTACGGGGCCGCGACTACGTGATCCCGCAGGATGTCGTCGACGTCATTCCCGACGTGCTGCGGCACCGGTTGGTGCTCACCTATGACGCGCTGGCCGACGAGATTTCCTCGGAGATCGTCATCAACCGGATCTTGCAGACGGTGGCCATGCCGCAGGTGAATGCCGTTCCCCAGCAAGGACATTCGGTCGGCCCGGTGATGCAGGCCGCGGGGGCGGCTAGCGGTCGGTGACGGATCCGAAGCGGCCGGCGGTATCACACCCGCCGTCGATGCAGCGAGGGCAGATCGACGACCCGAAGCTGTCGGCGGCGCTGAAGTCACTCGAGCTCACGGTCAAACGCAAGCTCGACGGTGTCCTGCATGGCGATCATCTCGGCCTGATCCCGGGTCCCGGTTCGGAGCCGGGGGAGTCGCGCGAGTACCAGCCCGGCGACGACGTCCGCCGGATGGACTGGGCGGTGACCGCGCGCACCACCCACCCGCACGTGCGGCAGATGATCGCCGACCGCGAACTGGAGACCTGGATGGTGATCGACCTGTCGGCCAGCCTGGACTTCGGCACGGTCGGCTGCGAGAAACGCGACCTGGCAGTGGCGGCCGCGGCCGCGATCACCTTCCTCAACAGCGGCGGCGGAAACCGGATCGGCGCGCTGATCGCCAACGGCGTGACGACCACCCGGGTGCCGGCCCGCTCCGGACGTCAGCATGAGCAGACGCTGCTGCGCACCATCGCGACCACCCCGAAGGCGCCCACCGGGGTGCGCGGCGATCTGGCGACCGCCATCGACGCGCTGCGCCGGCCCGAGCGTCGCCGCGGCATGGCGGTGATCATCAGCGACTTCCTCGGCCCGATCAACTGGATGCGGCCGCTCCGCGCGATCGCGGCCCGGCACGAGGTGCTCGGCATCGAGGTGCTCGATCCGCGCGACGTCGAATTGCCCGACATCGGCGACGTCATCCTGCAGGACGCCGAAACCGGGGTCACGCGCGAGTTCACCATCGACGCGCAGCTGCGTGACGACTTCGCCAGGGCGGCCACCGAGCACCGCGCCGAAGTGTCGCGCACGATCCGCAGCTGCGGGGCACCGCTGATGACGCTGCGCACCGACCGAGACTGGATCGCCGACGTCGTCCGTTTCGTTGAATCCCGCCGGCGCGGGGCCATGGCGGGGCGGCAGTGATCGGTCAGCCATGACGCCCCCGGGGCTGGGGCCGATGTCGGTGTCCGGCTTCGCGCACGCGTGGTTTTTCCTCTTTCTTGTTGTCGTGGCGGGGCTTTCGGCGCTCTACGTGGTGATGCAGCTGGCCCGCCAACGGCGGATGCTGCGCTTCGCCAACATGGAGTTGCTGGAAACCGTCGCCCCTAAGCGGCTGCCGCGGTGGCGCCACGTGCCGGCGATCTTGCTGGTGTTGTCGTTGGTGCTGTTCACCATCGCGATGGCCGGACCCACGAACGACGTGCGGATTCCCCGCAACCGCGCGGTGGTGATGCTGGTGATCGACGTGTCGCAGTCGATGCGCGCCACCGACGTCCAGCCCAACCGGATGGCCGCCGCCCAGGAGGCCGCCAAGCAGTTCGCCGGCGAGCTGACCCCGGGGATCAACCTCGGGCTGATCGAATACGCGGGCACCGCGACCGTGCTGGTGTCACCGACGACTAACCGGGACGCCACCAAGGCCGCGCTGGACAAGCTGCAATTCGCCGACCGCACCGCCACCGGGGAGGGCATCTTCACCGCGCTGCAGGCCATCGCCACCGTAGGGGCGGTGATCGGCGGCGGTGACGCTCCGCCGCCGGCGCGCATCGTGTTGTTCTCCGACGGCAAGGAGACGATGCCGACCAACCCCGACAACCCCAAGGGTGCCTTCACCGCCGCGCGCACCGCCAAGGATCAGGGCGTGCCGATCTCGACGATCTCCTTCGGCACCCCATACGGCTTCGTCGAGATCAACGACCAGCGACAGCCCGTTCCGGTCGACGACTCCACCATGAGGAAGGTCGCCGAGCTGTCCGGCGGGAATTGGTTCAGCGCCTCGAGCCTGGAGGAGCTGAAAAGCGTCTACGCGTCGCTGCAACAGCAGATCGGGTACGAGACGATCAAGGGCGACGCGAGCACGGGCTGGCTGCGGCTGGGCGCGTTGGTTCTGGCGCTGGCGGCGCTGGCCGCGCTGCTGATCAATCGCCGGCTGCCGACCTAGCTGGCCTTCCCTTCCCCGCGAGCCGAACCTGGCTGCGATTTCGTGCCCCGATTTTCGCAGTGTGGTCTGGTTCGCGAAGCGTACGCTTCGCCTACTCGGCGGGTGACGTCCGCGGGATGGTCCCGCCCGACCACCCGGACGACGATCCAGCCGTAACGATGCGTGACTTTCTCGTGTCGGCGGATGTCCTTTCGGACGTGATACGGATTGGTCAGATGGTGCTCACCGTCGTACTCGACTGCGACCTTGATGCGCTCCCAACCCATATCCAAATACGCTTCGGTCCAACCCCATTCGTTGCGCACCGGGATCTGAGTCTGGGGCCGGGGAAAACCCGCTTCAGTTAGTAGCAGGCGCAGCCACGTCTCCTTCGGCGATTGGGCCCCACCGTCTACTAGCTCCAAGGCGGCTCTGGCGGCCTTCATGCCTCGCCGCCCGCAATAGCGGGCAACCAACATCTCGACGTCAACCATCTTCAAGTCAGTGGCCTGTATGAGGGCGTCGACGGCCGCGACGGCGGCGTCCTTCGGGTATCGACTAGTGAGGTCGAGGGCCGTCCGCTCGGGGGTAGTGACGCGCATGCCTTCGACAACACAGATTTCGTCGGGTTCGATGCTGTCTTCCCAGGTCTGGACTCGTGGTGCTCGGCGGCTGTTGGCATAGATGATTGCTGCGGGAAGTTCGGGGCCGATCCACTTGGAGCCGTGCAGAGCGGCCGCCGAATAGCCCGCCAACACCCCGCGGCCGCGCGACCGTAACCAGAGGGCTTTCGCGCGCAGTTGGGCGGTGAGCTGGGAATCCCGCTGCACGTACACGTCCTTGTGTAGTGCGACATACCGGCTGCGCAGCTCGTAGGGCGTCAACAAGCCCGCTGCGAGGGCTTCACTGCCCCGAAAGGGATCTGTCATGGCCGAAGTGTGCTGCGCCACACCGACATCTCTCGCGAGCCGAACCGCACAGTGAAAAAGGGTGCCGAAATTCGCAGCCTGGTTCGGCTCGCGGACAAGCGAGGCGATAGGTTGGCCGGGTGACCAAACCCGCATTCGTATCCCGTTCGGTCCTGGTGACGGGCGGAAACCGGGGGATCGGCCTGGCGATCGCACGCCGGCTGGCCGCCGACGGCCACAAAGTGGCCGTCACGCACCGCGGATCCGGGGCGCCCGAGGGGCTGTTCGGCGTCGAGTGCGACGTCACCGACAGCGACGCCGTCGACCGCGCGTTCAAGGAGGTCGAGGAGCACCAGGGGCCGGTCGAGGTGCTGGTGTCCAACGCCGGCATCTCCAAGGATGCGTTCCTCATCCGGATGACCGAGGAGCGGTTCGAGGAGGTCATCAACGCCAACCTCACCGGGGCGTTCCGGGTGACCCAGCGGGCGTCACGCAGCATGCAGAAAAAGCGCTTCGGCCGGATCATTTACATCGGCTCGGTCTCCGGCAGCTGGGGCATTGGCAACCAGTCCAACTACGCCGCCGCCAAAGCCGGCCTGATCGGCATGGCGCGTTCGATCTCGCGGGAGCTGTCCAAGGCCGGGGTCACCGCGAACGTGGTGGCGCCCGGCTACATCGACACCGAGATGACCCGCTCACTGGATGAGCGGATTCAGGCCGGCGCGCTGGAGTTCATCCCGGCGAAGCGGGTCGGCACCGCCGAGGAAGTCGCCGGGGTGGTCAGCTTCCTGGCGTCCGAGGACGCGAGCTACATCGCCGGCGCGGTCATTCCGGTCGACGGCGGCATGGGTATGGGGCACTGAGAGGACGGATATGGGACTGCTCGACGGCAAACGAATCCTGGTCACCGGGATCATCACCGACTCCTCGATCGCGTTTCACATCGCCAAGGTCGCTCAGGAAGCGGGGGCGCAGTTGGTGCTGACCGGATTCGACCGGTTGCGGCTGATTCAGCGCATCGCCGATCGGCTACCGGAGAAGGCCCCGCTGATCGAACTCGATGTGCAGAACGAAGAACACCTGAGCACCCTGGCGGACCGGATCACCGCTGAGATCGGCGAGGGCAACAAGCTCGACGGTGTCGTGCACTCGATCGGATTCATGCCGCAAACGGGCATGGGCATCAACCCGTTCTTCGACGCTCCCTACGAAGATGTGTCCAAGGGCATCCACATTTCGGCGTATTCGTACGCTTCGCTGGCCAAAGCGGTACTGCCGATTATGAATTCCGGCGGGTCGATTGTCGGCATGGACTTCGACCCGACCCGGGCGATGCCCGCCTACAACTGGATGACGGTCGCCAAGAGCGCGCTGGAATCGGTCAACCGGTTCGTGGCGCGCGAGGCGGGCAAGGTCGGCGTCCGCTCGAATCTGGTTGCCGCCGGACCCATTCGGACCCTGGCGATGAGCGCGATCGTCGGGGGCGCGCTCGGCGAAGAGGCCGGCGCCCAGATGCAGCTGCTCGAGGAGGGCTGGGACCAGCGAGCCCCGATCGGCTGGAACATGAAGGACCCGACGCCGGTCGCGAAGACGGTGTGCGCGCTGCTCTCCGAGTGGTTGCCGGCCACCACTGGGACCATCATCTACGCTGACGGCGGCGCCAGCACCCAATTGCTCTAGTAGCTAATGGACTTCCGTGGATTTTGACGCCGTCCTACTGCTGTCCTTCGGCGGGCCGGAGAGTCCCGAGCAGGTGCGACCGTTCCTGGAGAACGTCACCCGGGGGCGCAACGTGCCGCCCGAGCGACTCGACGACGTCGCCGAGCACTACCTGCATTTCGGCGGGGTCTCGCCGATCAACGGGATCAACCGCGCGCTGATCGCCGAACTGCAAGCAGCGCAGGACCTGCCGGTCTATTTCGGCAACCGTAACTGGCAGCCCTACATCGAAGACACCGTTGCAACCATGCGCGACAACGGTATTCGTCGCGCCGCGGCGTTCACCACGTCGGCGTGGAGCGGTTATTCCAGCTGCACACAATACGTCGAGGACATTGCCCGCGCGCGACAAGCGGTCGGGCCGGACGCACCCGAACTGGTCAAGCTGCGCACCTACTTCGACCATCCGCTTTTCGTGGAGATGTTCGCCGATGCGGTGACCGCCGCGGCCGGCACACTGCCCGCCGGCGCGCGACTGGTGTTCACCGCACATTCGGTCCCGGTGGCCGCCGACAGTCGCTGCGGCCCCAACCTCTACAGCCGCCAAGTCCGTTATGCCGCAAGCCTGGTCGCCGCGGCGGCGAACTACCCGGACTACGACGTGGTCTGGCAGTCGCGTTCGGGCCCGCCACAAGTTCCGTGGCTCGAGCCCGATGTCGCCGACCACCTCAACGCGCTACCGGACAAGGCCGTCATCGTTTGCCCCATCGGGTTTGTCGCCGACCACATCGAAGTGGTGTGGGATCTCGACCATGAGTTACGCGGGCAAGCCGAGGCCGCGGGAATCGCGTTCGCACGGGCCGCCACGCCGAACGCTGATCCGCGATTCGCCAGGCTGGCAATAGATCTCATCGACGAACTGCGTCACGACAGCCCGCCGGCCCGAGTCGGCGGCCCCGATCCGGCGCCGGGCTGCCTTGCCGTCATCAACGGCGCGCCGTGCCGCCCGCCGCACTGCGCTGCAGCACAGACCGACTAATCCGACCAGGCCGAGCTCAGGATCGTGCTGACCGCGGCCATCCGCGCCGAGCGCACCACCGCGCCGAGCGGTCGCAGCGCATCGTTGGCGATCCGGGCCTCCGAGGACGATTGCGGGCCGGTGGGTCCGGGCGATCGACTCAACCCCGCGCTGACGGCGATGATCGCATCGACGTGCGCGGCGTTCTCCAGCACGCGCACCGCGCGCGACGGCGCGTGGTCGGGAATCCGGTGTTGCCGTGAGGATTCCAGCAGTTGCTCGACGAGACCCCGCGGATCTGCGATGTCGGAGGTCGCCGAGCCCAGACCGATGGTGCCGAGCGCATCGGCCGCCGAGCGTACCGCCGAGCGCAGCTCGTACTCGGCGTCACCCAATTCGTGATGCTCGAACGTCGGTGCACCCGGTAGCGAGTAAACCATCCAAGACAGCGCACACAATTCGGGCTCTGCCCCGGCCTCCTTGTCGGGCTCGTCGTAGGAGACCTCGGGGACCAGCCCGACGGCGGCGCCGGGATCATCGGGGTTGGTGATGATCACCGCCTCGCCGGCGGCCAGGGCGTCCTGCTCGAACTGCGTGCCCGGGGCCAACCCGCGCACATCGCCGGGTACCGGGAGCACGATGTTGATCGTGCCTCGCGACCCGTGCTGGGTCCTGCCAACGGCGGCGCGCAGCGTTTGAAGCAAGCAGACCGTGCCCGCGTCGTGGACATCGGGCCACGGCAGTCCGGTGTGTCCAGCAGCGACGGCGTCGTATGCGGTGACCGATTGCGTTGGCGCCCAGACTGATAGCGCGTCCAAGACGTCGTCGGGCGCGGCCTTGCCCGCGAGCCAGGCGTTGGCCCACAGGGACAGCGAAACACTCGGGCACCACATGATCTCGCAGTGTAGTTGTTCGGCCCCCAGAAGGCGGATCACGCGTATTCTGTCGGCATGCTCATCGCCCTGAGTTGGCTGATCTTCGCAGTGGCGTTGGCCGCTGCGGAGGCGCTGACCGGCGATATGTTCCTGCTGATGCTGGGCGGCGGCGCGCTGGCCGCGGCGGGCACCGCCTGGGTCACCGATTGGCCGATCCTGGGCGATGGCGCGGTGTTCCTGATCGTCTCGGTGCTGTTAGTGGTCCTGGTGCGGCCCGCGCTGCGCCGGCGGCTGACGCCACCCGAGGGACGGCAGACGGGAATCAAGGCGCTGGAGGGCAAGAAGGCCGTGGTGCTGGATCGCGTGGCCGGCGACCAGGGCCAGGTGAAGCTCGACGGCCAGGTATGGACGGCCCGCCCGCTCAACGAGGGCGACGTCTACGAACCGGGGGAATCGGTCACCGTCACGCACATCGACGGCGCGACCGCGGTGGTTTTCCGAAACATCTGACCCGCTGGGGAAATAGGAGGCATTCGCAATGCAAGGTGGCGCCGTAGCTGGTCTGTTGCTGTTTCTCGTCCTGGTGATCTTCGCGGTCGTCGTGGTGGCCAAGTCGGTTGCGCTGATACCGCAGGCCGAGGCCGCGGTGATCGAGCGGCTGGGCCGCTACAGCCGTACCGTCAGCGGGCAGCTGACGTTGTTGGTGCCATTCATCGATCGCGTCCGCGCGCGGATCGACCTGCGGGAACGGGTCGTGTCGTTCCCGCCGCAGCCGGTGATCACCGAGGACAACCTGACCCTCAACATCGACACCGTGGTCTACTTCCAGGTCACCGTCCCGCAGGCGGCCGTCTACGAAATCAGCAACTACATCGTCGGCGTCGAGCAGCTCACCACCACCACGCTGCGCAACGTGGTCGGCGGCATGACGCTGGAGCAGACCTTGACCTCCCGCGACCAGATCAACGGCCAGTTGCGCGGCGTGCTCGACGAGGCGACGGGCCGCTGGGGCCTGCGGGTGGCCCGGGTCGAGCTGCGCAGCATCGACCCACCGCCGTCGATTCAGGCCTCGATGGAAAAGCAGATGAAGGCCGACCGCGAGAAGCGGGCGATGATCCTGACCGCCGAAGGTAGCCGGCAGGCGGCGATCACCCAGGCCGAGGGCCAGAAGCAGTCGCAGATCCTGGCCGCCGAGGGCGCCAGGCAAGCCGCGATCCTGGCGGCCGAGGCGGACCGGCAGTCCCGCATGCTGCGCGCCCAGGGTGACCGGGCCGCCGCGTACCTGCGGGCGCAGGGCCAGGCCAAGGCCATCGAGAAGACGTTCGCCGCGATCAAGGCCGGCAGGCCCACCCCGGAAATGCTGGCCTACCAGTACCTGCAGACGCTGCCCGAGATGGCCCGCGGCGACGCCAACAAGGTGTGGGTGGTGCCCAGCGACTTCAGCGCGGCGTTGCAGGGCTTCACCAGGCTGCTGGGCACCCCGGGCGAGGACGGGGTGTTTCGGTTCGAGCCTTCGCCGGTCGACGATGCGCCCAAGCACGCCTCCGACGCGGACGACGACGCCGAGGTCGCGGACTGGTTCGCCGCAGACACCAACCCGGCGATCGCGCCGCCGGCCGCCGGCCGGCCGGACAGCACCCAGGTGATACCCGTGCAGCCGCCGGAGCTGACTCCGTAGGATTTTTCAGGTGAGCACACTGACGTCACCGAAAACCTATGCGGCGCTTGCCGCTTTCCACGCCGTCGACGCGGTCGGCTGTGCCGTGCAGTTCGCGCCGATCAAAAAAGTCCTAGATGACCTCGGCATTCCCGAGGACATTCGGCCGGTGTTTCCAGTGGTCAAGGGCGCGGCGGCGGTCGGCCTGGTCTCGGTCGTCCGGTTCCCCGCCCTGGCGCGCCTGACGACGGCGATGCTGACGCTGTATTTCATCCTGGCGGTCGGTGCGCACGTCCGGGTGCGGGACAAAATCGTCAACACCCTTCCGGCAGCGTCATTCCTGGCGTTGGTCGCGGTGATGACGGCCAAAGGCCCCGACCGCAGCTAGTCAGCGCGGCCCGGGCGGCGGGGGCGGCAGCGGAAGTCCACCCGACGTGGGCGTCGGCGGCGTCGACGACAACGCGGGCGGATACGGGGGCGGCGGAAGCTCGACCCGCACCTTCCACGTGATGCCGGCTATCGCAAGGACGGCGAGGGCGCCCGCGGCCGTACCGGCCAGCGCGGCGGCGATCACCACCGCGAGGGAATACCGTCCGGGGTTATTGGGGGGCATGTGGCTGCGCCTCTCGTCGGTGGTGGCGGACCTCCAGGCCCAGTCCCGCCAATCCCAACGCCCCCGTACACACCGAGACCAGGTAGAGCATCGGGCTGACATGGCCGGCCAGCGCGTCGCCGAGGATCACCACGGCCGCGGTGCCCGGCAACAGCCCGGCCAACGTGGCCAACGTGTAGGGCATCAACCGCACGGCCGAAGCGCCCGCGGCATAGTTCAGCGCGGCAAACGGCACCACGGGAATCAGCCGCAGCGCCAAGACGGCACGCCAGCCCCGATCACGCAGCCGCTCGTCCACGGTGTCGACCGCCCGGTGCCGGACCAGGCGGTTCAGCTGCCACCCGGCCGCGCGCACCAGCACCACCGCCAGCACCGCACTTGCCGCGCTGGCGGCCACCGCGATCACGACACCGAGTGCCGGACCGAACAGCAGGCCGCTGGCCAGGGTGAACGCGGTGCGGGGGACCGGCGCCACGGTGACGACAATGTGGGCGAGCAAGAACGCCAGCGGGAACCAGGGGCCCACCGATTCGGCCCAGTCCCGCAACTGCACAGCGGTGGGCACCGGAACGAACATGGCCACCGCGATCACGGTTGTGATTCCGGCCACGATCGCGATGAGCTTCGGTCGGGACACCTGGCGCACGGCGGCGGCCAGCGCGCCGGCAGAATTGCGCAGCGTGCTGGTGGTTTTCGCGGTGGGGGGCGTCATAACGACTTCCAAGGTTACGGGGCGCGCCCGAGGATCGCCCCGATCGCCGCACCTCGACGGTTATTCGGAGCTTGCAATCAATTAGCCTTCTTAGTAAGTCAGATTCTGGAAGCAATACGGAGCAACCGTGCCCGTTGCTGCGAAAACAGGAGCAGTCGGTGTCCATTGATGTACCCGAGCGTGCCGACCTGGAACAGGTTCGCGGGCGCTGGCGCAGCGCCGTGGCCGGTGTGCTGGCCAAGAGCGCTCGGAAGGAACCCGCCGAATTAGGGGATGAACCCGAGCAGCTGCTGGATGCCTCCACCTATGACGGATTCGTCATCAGGCCGCTCTACACCGCGTTCGACGAGCTGCCGGAGCCTCCGCTGCCCGGTGAGTGGCCGTACCTGCGCGGCGGGGACGCGCTGCGCGACGTCAAGTCCGGCTGGAAGGTCGTCGAAGCGTTTCCGTCCGCCGGGGCTGGGGCTCGTGCGGCCAACGCGGCGCTGCTCGGAGCGCTCGGCGACGGGGTCGGCGCTGTGCTGGTCCTGATCGGGGAGTCCGGTGTGGCACCGGACGAGCTCGACGAACTGCTCGAGGGCGTGTATCTGGGCATGCTGCCGGTGATCCTCGATGCGGGCGCCGACTACGTGGCCGCCTGCGACGCCATGCTGGCGCTGGTCGCCGAGATGGACCCCGACCAGCGCACAACGCTGTCGATAGACCTCGGTGGCGACCCGCTGACCGCCGCCCTGAGCGATCGTCCGGCCCCCGCGATCGACGATGTCGTCGCCGTTGCGTCGCGGGTCGCCGCCGATCACGGCGTGCGGGCGATCACCGTCGACGGGCCCGCATTCCACAATCTGGGCGCCAACGCAACGTGGGAGCTGGCCGGCAGCGTCGCGGCCGGGGTGGCTTACCTCCGGCTGCTGACCGCATCCGGGCTGCCGGTGGGCCAGGCTCTGCGGCAAATCAGTTTCCGGCTGGCCGCCGATGACGATCAGTTCATGACGATCGCCAAGACCCGCGCCCTGCGACGACTATGGGCACGCGTCGCCGAGGTCGTCGGCGAGCCGGACAGCGGCGGCGCCGTGGTGCACGCCCAGACTTCGCTGCCCATGATGACCCAGCGCGACCCATGGGTGAACATGCTGCGCACCACGGTGGCCGCCTTTGGCGCGGGCGTCGGAGGCGCCGACACGGTGTTGGTCTTCCCGTTCGACATGGCCATCCCGGGTGGCTTTCCCGGCACGGCGCGAAGCTTCGCGCGCCGGATCGCGCGCAATACGCAGCTGCTGCTTCTCGAGGAGTCACACGTCGGACGGGTGATCGACCCCGCGGGCGGCTCGTGGTTCGTCGAGGACCTCACCGACCAGCTGGCCGAGCAGGCCTGGCGGCACTTCCAGGAGGTCGAGGGGCACGGGGGTTTCGTCGACGCCCATGACTTCATTGCCGGTCAGATCGCCGCGATAGCGGCCCGTCGCGCCGACGACATCGCGCATCGCCGGACCTCGATCACCGGTGTCAACGAGTTTCCCAACCTTTCCGAACCTGCACTGGCGCAAGGTGATTCGCAGACATTGGCGGGCAACCTGACCCGCTATGCCGCCGGGTTCGAGGCGCTGCGCGACCGGTCGGACGCCTTCTTGGCTCGCACCGGTTCACGTCCGGAGGCGCTGCTGCTGCCGTTGGGTCCGCTGGCCGAGCACAACATCCGCACGACGTTCGCCGCCAACCTGCTGGCCTCGGGCGGTATCGAGGCGATCAACCCCGGAACCGTCGATGCCGGCGATGTCGGCAAGGCCATGTCCGAAGCGGGCTCGCCGAAGGTGGTTGTGATCTGCGGTACCGACAAGCGCTACGCCGACGAGGCCGCCGACATCGTGGCGGCGGCCCGCGGCGCCGGCGTCGAGCGGATTTACCTTGCGGGGCCGGAGAATGCGATGGCTGATGCCAAGCAGAAGGCAGACGAGTACCTGACCATGAAAATCAATGCGGTCGAAGCGCTTTCGAACCTGCTCACTCGGTTGGGGGCCTAGCAATGACGACGACCGCACCCGTGATCGGCAGCTTCGCCGCCGTCCCGCTGAACGGCGAGCGCGCCGTGTCGCCACCCACCGAGGCCGCGGTGGACAAGCACGTCGCCGCGGCGGCCGCGGCGCATTGGTACGAGCCCGATCAGCTGGTGTGGCAGACACCGGAAAACATCGACGTCAAACCCGTCTACATCGGCGCCGACCGCGCGGCCGTGGAGGCCGACGGCTACCCGCTGAACAGCTTCCCGGGCGAGCCGCCGTTCGTGCGCGGGCCGTATCCGACGATGTACGTCAACCAGCCGTGGACCATCCGGCAGTATGCCGGGTTCTCCACCGCTGCGGATTCCAACGCGTTTTACCGCCGCAACCTGGCCGCCGGTCAGAAGGGGCTTTCGGTGGCCTTCGACCTGGCCACCCACCGCGGCTATGACTCCGACCATCCCCGCGTGCAGGGTGATGTCGGAATGGCCGGCGTGGCAATCGATTCCATCCTCGACATGCGGCAGCTTTTCGACGGCATCGACCTGTCCACGGTTTCGGTGTCGATGACGATGAACGGCGCGGTGCTGCCGATCCTGGCGCTGTACGTGGTGGCCGCCGAGGAGCAGGGGGTGCCGCCGGAGAAGCTGGCCGGCACCATCCAGAACGACATCCTCAAAGAGTTCATGGTCCGCAACACCTACATCTATCCGCCCAAGCCGTCGATGCGCATCATCTCCGACATCTTCGCCTACACCAGCGCCAAGATGCCGAAGTTCAACTCCATCTCGATCTCCGGGTACCACATCCAGGAAGCCGGTGCCACAGCCGATTTGGAGCTGGCCTACACGCTGGCCGACGGGGTTGACTACATCAAGGCGGGACTGGACGCCGACTTGGACATCGACAAGTTCGCGCCGCGGCTGTCGTTCTTCTGGGGCATCGGCATGAACTTCTTCATGGAGGTGGCCAAGCTGCGCGCCGGTCGGCTGCTGTGGAGCGAGTTGGTTGCGCAGTTCAACCCGAAGAGCGCCAAATCGCTTTCCCTGCGCACACATTCGCAGACCTCGGGGTGGTCGCTGACCGCGCAGGACGCCTTCAACAACGTCGCCCGTACCTGCATCGAGGCGATGGCGGCGACCCAGGGCCACACCCAGTCGCTGCACACCAACGCACTCGACGAGGCGCTGGCGCTGCCCACCGATTTCTCCGCCCGGATCGCACGTAATACCCAGCTGGTATTGCAGCAGGAGTCGGGCACCACGCGGCCGATCGACCCCTGGGGCGGCTCCTACTACGTGGAATGGCTGACCTACCAACTGGCCCAACGGGCCCGGGCGCACATCCAAGAGGTCGTCGAGCACGGCGGCATGGCTCAGGCCATCAGCGACGGCATCCCCAAGCTGCGCATCGAGGAGGCGGCCGCGCGCACCCAGGCCCGCATCGACTCCGGTCAGCAGCCGGTGGTGGGCGTCAACAAGTACCAGGTCGAAGAGGACCAGGACGTCGAAGTCCTGAAGGTGGAGAACAGCCGGGTGCGCGCCGAGCAGCTGGCCAAACTGCAGGAGTTGCGGGCAACCCGGGACCAGTCGGCCGTGGATGCCGCGCTGGCAGAGCTCAGCCGTGCCGCCGCCGCGCACGGACGTGCGGGCGAAGACGGGCTGGGCAACAACCTGCTGGCATTGGCCATCGACGCGGCGCGGCACAAGGCCACGGTGGGGGAGATCTCCGACGCGCTGGAGAGGGTGTACGGGCGGCACCGGGCCGAGATCCGTACTATCGCCGGCGTCTACCGTGACGAGGTGGGAAAGGCCCCCAACATCGCAGCCGCAACGGAGCTAGTCGAGAAGTTCGCCGAGGCCGACGGCCGTCGGCCCCGCATTCTGGTGGCCAAGATGGGCCAGGACGGGCACGACCGCGGTCAGAAGGTGATCGCGACGGCGTTCGCCGACATCGGATTCGACGTGGACGTCGGCTCACTGTTCTCCACCCCCGAGGAGGTGGCCCGCCAGGCAGCCGACAACGACGTGCACGTGGTCGGGGTGTCCTCGCTGGCCGCCGGGCATTTGACGCTGGTGCCCGCGCTTCGCGACGCACTGGCCGAAGTGGGGCGGCCCGACATCATGATCGTGGTGGGCGGGGTCATTCCGCCGGGTGACTTCGACGAGCTCTACGAGGCCGGGGCGGCCGCCATCTACCCGCCCGGGACAGTGATTGCCGACGCGGCCGTCGGCCTGCTGAACAAGCTCGCCGAGCGGCTCGGATATTCGCTGGACTAGCGATCACAATTGTCACATCCGCCACATGGGTCCCTGCGTCGGGAGACACCCTTTTTGCCCGCCTCTGAGCGACAACTTCGCTTGCGGCGCGGCGTCTTCCGGAGTTGTCGCTCAGAGGCGGGCAAATCATGACGTCCCAAGACTTGGCCGACGCCATCCGAAGCGGTGATCGAACAGCGCTCCCGCGAGCCATCACGCTGCTGGAATCCACCCGTGCCGACCATCGCGAGCGAGCACAGCAGCTGCTGCTGGAGTTGCTGCCGGACTCGGGGAACGCGCATCGCGTGGGCATCACCGGGGTTCCCGGGGTGGGCAAGTCGACCGCCATCGAATCGCTCGGCATGTATCTGATCGAACATGGCCACCGGGTCGCGGTGTTGGCCGTCGACCCGTCTTCGACCCGGACGGGTGGATCGATCCTCGGCGACAAGACCCGGATGGCGCGGCTGGCACAGCACCCGGACGCCTACATCCGGCCGTCCCCGACGTCGGGAACCTTGGGCGGGGTGGCAAAGGCCACCAGGGAGACAGTTGTCCTGTTGGAGGCGTCCGGTTTTGACGTCATCCTGATCGAAACGGTGGGTGTCGGCCAGTCCGAGGTGGCGGTGGCCAACATGGTCGACACCTTCCTCTTGTTGACCCTGGCGCGCACCGGCGATCAACTGCAGGGCATCAAAAAGGGTGTGCTGGAGTTGGCCGACATCGTGGTGGTGAACAAGGCCGACGGGGCGCACCTGGCCGAGGCGAAGAAGGCGGCACGAGAGCTAAAGTCGGCGCTGCGACTGATCTATCCGCGCGAAACACTTTGGCTGCCACCGGTTCTCACCATGAGTGCGGTGGAGGGCATCGGTCTGACGGAGGTGTGGGAAACCGTCGAGCGTCATCGTGAGGTGCTCACCGACGCGGGCGAGTTCGAGACGCGCCGCCGGGCCCAGCAAGTGGACTGGACCTGGCAGATGGTCCGCGACACGGTGCTGGACCGCGTGCTGTCCAACCCCGAGGTGCGCAAGATCCGCGCCGACGTGGAGCGGCAAGTCAAGGCGGGGGAGCTGACGCCCGCTCTGGCGGCCCAGCAAATTCTGAAGGCAGCCTCGGTTTAACAGAAAGGTAACTTAATCTTTGTTTGCCAGTGCAGCGCGTCCATTTTCCGTAAATTCAAAAGCGTGAAGGCGGAAACCAGGGTCGATCTCCGCGCGGTCCCAGCTCACGATGCCCACGACGCAGGTCATCGTGTGTCCGGTGCGGCGGACCCACACTTTGCTTGCGTCGTTCGTGCGTTTTCCACGATGTTTCCGGGGCGCCGTTTTGGCGGTGGGGCGCTGGCGGTCTATGTCGACGGCCAACCCGTCGTTGACGTGTGGACGGGCTGGTCGGACCGGCGTGGCAAACTGCCATGGACCGCTGATACTGCACCGATGGTGTTCTCGGCAACCAAAGGCATGGCCGCCACCGTTATCCACCGACTCGTCGACCGAGGGCTGATCGACTATGACGTGCCGGTGGCCGAGTACTGGCCGGCGTTCGGCGCCAACGGCAAGATGGACATGACCGTTCGCGAGGTGATGAGACACCACGCCGGCCTCTCGGGTCTGCGGGGTGCGACAAGAGAACACTTGCTGGATCACCTCGTGATGGAAGAACGGCTCGCCGCGGCGCGTCCGGGACGGCTGCTGGGCAAACCCGCATACCACGCGCTGACCTTCGGCTGGCTGATGTCGGGGCTGGCCCGCGCGGTCACCGGAAAGGGTATGCGCACGCTGATCCGCGAGGAACTCGCCGAACCGCTGGGCACCGACGGCATGCATCTGGGCCGGCCACCGGCCGAAGCGCCGACGCGGGCCGCCGAGATCATCATGCCGCAGAAAATGGTGAGCAACCGGGCCGTCAACTACGTGGCGCGCAAGGCCGCCTATCAGCTGTCCGGTGGATTCCGTTCGATGTACTTCGATGGTTTGATTGCCGCGGCGCAGGGAGATATCCCGTTGCTGGACGGCGAGATTCCGGCGGCCAACGGGGTCGTGACGGCTCGCGCACTGGCGCGCATGTACGGCGCCATCGCCAACGGCGGCGAGGTCGACGGCACCCGGCTCTTGTCACGCGGGATTGTCGCCGGGCTGACCGGACGCCCGAGTAGGCAGCGGGATCGAAACATCTTCGTGCCCTTGTCATTCCACCTCGGCTACCACAGCGTGCCGTTCGCGGGCGTGATGCCGGGCTTCGGCCACGCGGGGTTGGGCGGCTCGGTCGGCTGGGCGGATCCCTCAACTGGAATGTCGTTCGCCTACGTGCACAACCGGCTGTTGACGCCGTTCCTGGTGGCCGACCACGTCGGCCTGGGCACATTGGGCAATCTGATCCGTCATGCGGCCCAGCGGGCCCGCGCACGCGGGTTCCGGCCGGTGACCGAGTACGGGGCGCCGTTCTCCGAGCCAGGAGCCGTCGCCGGCTGACCGGTGCGCGGTGCGGTAGTGACCGAACACGATACGATCGCTTCCCTAGGGGTGTTTGCTGATGACCGCGTAGCGGGCCGTCCCGGTCTGGGTGGGAAGTATGGGGTGTCGGCTGTGATCACGACCCCGCAGCTCCTGGCCACGGCGGCCGCGGAGTTGGCGGATATCGGCGAAACGCTCGGCGATGCCCATGCCGCGGCAGCGGCCGTGACCACCGGACCGATTCCCGCCGCCCAGGACGAGGTGTCGACCGCCGTCGCGGCACTGTTCGGCGGGTACGCGAAGGAATATCACGCGCTCAGCGCGCAGGCCGCCGAGTTCGAGCAGCAACTCGTTCAGAATCTGGGCGCCAACGCGGCATCGTATGCGGCCGCCGAAAGCGCCAACGCCGCCGCGCTGCTGCAGACCGCGCGGCAGGACATCGTCAACGCGGTGAACACTGCGAGCGAGTCGCTTTTGGGACGCTCGCTGATCGCCACCGGCACCGGCACATCATCGGTCGCGGGCGGTGCAATCGCGACCGCGGCGGATCAACTGGCCAACGTGGCAACGACTTTGGTCATGGGCGGCAGCGGAATGCCGATACCCACGACCGGCTTCCTGAGCACGGTGAACAACCTGTTCCTGCAACCCAATTTGCCGGGCACGAACCCGTTGGGCCTCAATACCCCGGAGCAGTTCTATCCGTTCGACAGCGGCTTGCCACTGAACGTGTCGGTATCCCAGGGCGTTCAGATCCTGGACAACGCGCTGCAGCCCTACATCTCATCCGGTACGCCGGTCGGTGTCTTCGGCTATTCCCAAAGCGCGGTGATCGCCTCGCTCGAGATGAAGGCGCTGCAGGCGGCGGGCGTGCCGAGTTCGGCTGTGCACTTTGTGCTGATCGGCGATCTGATGAACCCCAACGGCGGGATCTTCGAACGCTTCGCCGGTCTGAACCTCGCGGCGCTGGGGGTCGACTTCTACGGCGCGACGCCCTCCAACGCCTACCCGACCACGATCTACACCATGGAGTACGACGGTTGGGCGGACTTCCCCAAATACCCACTCGACATCCTGTCGGACTTCAATGCCTTTGCCAGCACGACCCACTTCCAGTACACGAGTCTCACGACGGCGCAGGTCCAAAACGCCATTCAGTTGTCGACATCGGGAGCCACCCAGACCACCTACTACGTCATTCCCACCCAGAACTTGCCGCTGTTGGAACCGTTGCGCGACATCCCGATCATCGGAAACCCGATCGCCGACCTGCTACAGCCGGATCTGACGTACCTGGTGAACATGGGTTACGGCGACCCGCTGTACGGCTGGTCGACCAGCCCGGCCAACATTCCCACGCAGTTCGGGTTGTCCCCGCCGCCGAGCGCCTACCAGGAGCTTTTCGGGCTGCTGGGACCAGGAGCCCAGCAAGGTATCTACGACTTTATCGGCGATTTCACCGGTACCGGCCCGAACCCGATGACGTTGACATCGGTGAACTCGCTGTTGCATTCCTCGTCAGCTACAGGGGGATTGACGAGTGCGTTGCCCAACCCAATGACGGCGCTGACCGAGCTGTCTCAGCTCACGCCTGCTTCGTTCATCACGGACCTACAAACCGCAATCACCAACACCGCCAACACCATCTCGAGTACCGCGTCGAACGTATACAGCGTTCTTCTTCCCACGGCAGACGTCCTCAACGGCGCGCTGATCAGTATCCCGTCGTACGACGTCAACCTGTTCCTCGACGGAATCTCGCAGGCGCTCAACGGCCAGCCCGTCATGGGCCTTGTCAACGCGATTGGCAGACCCCTGGTAGCCGACCTAGTGCTCTACATGTGGCTTGGGGAATTCGAGCGCGGGATCCTGGGAGAGATCGAATGAGGCCGGTCGGCTGAGTCCTGATCGGTGAAAGTCATTGGCGCACATACCCTGCGCATGCGCAAGATCAGGAAGCAGCCAAGCAAGCAGTTCTGACGAGTCGCATTGCGAGCATAAAATCCTAATAATCATGTCGTTGGGGCGCCGTGAGGTGAACAGGCGTCGCCGCGCACTTTTCCTCTTGCAGCAGTTCGAAGCGTCGTTCGTGGAGGAAGTGAGACCGTAGCGTCCCGTTCGCGATAGCTGTTGACACAGTAGTTGTCTCAGGCGCCCAACCTCTCGAAGGTGGCATGTTGCGAATGGTGGTTGGGCGGCGCGCAGACATAGATCACCACGCAGAGATCACCGCGAGTCTCGGGGCCGCTAGAGGATCTGCGCATGTGGTGAAGATGATCAACATCGAACCAACGTTCTCGAGACCACAGGTCTTTTCGACTGAGGCATCCCGCGCTTTTTGGGCAAGCGCCCAGACGGTGACTGGGAAGTCCGGCTCGTTGGCAAGCGAGCGCGTCCAGTCGCGGGGCGGAAATCTGCGGAAGTTGGCTTTACGCAGGCGCGGTTGCGCCGAAGCCAGCCTCAGCCAGGAAATGCCGCATGCCCGTCTCCGTCCAGCGGGAACAGTCGACAGGAGCGAGATGGATGCGGATCATGAAGGGTGTGCTGATGAGGAAGTAGCCCCCCGGATTCAGCATCTGATGGACGTGCAGAGCTGCCTGACGGGGCCAAAGCAGTTGCTCGAAGATCTGATCAGCAATGCTCACGTCGATGCTCTCGTCCAACGGGCAGAACGCAAACGTCGTAGTAGGGCTAGTTGGCTTCGATGAAGCTCTTGAAGCCCAATGTCCGCCAGAAGGTACCTCCTGATATTTCCAGCGCGTCGAGCGGGTCGGGTGGAGTTCCCGCAGCCATTCGGCACAGGTTTTGTCGTACATGACGACGCGGGCCCAATCCCGGTTGTCGCAGCCGACTCTCGCCCGAGAAGCGAGTTGATCTGCGTTTGGTGCCGGTGAAGGTAGCTCTCAAGCCAATTGCCATCAGCCATCGATATCTCACTTCCCACTACACAGGGAAACCGACGATCGGCTCAGCGGAGCGAGCAGCGCGGGGGAGCGCACTAGGCAACGCACAATCACGACCAAATACCCAAATGCGCGCGGACTAAGCAACGCGGGTGAGCCCTGGCATCAGTGCTCGGCGGTGATCGTCGCAGCACCACGAATGGTGGACGTGCCAGATGGGCTGGCCTGCGGAGTGACTGACGAGATCAACATTGATTGGGCATCGATGTGCAAATCATATGCCATCAAGACCCAAATTACTTCCAAGAGCAGTGTACTCGGCCCGCAGTCGTTGCCGAAGACGTGAGACGGCGGCGTGTGTCTGGGACCTGATATTCGGCGGGTCGGCGAGCGCGGCGGCAACAAGGTCGACGACAGCGGCGCTGCTCAGTTGGTCGGTGCGGATCAGCGAGTGTTCATTATCTATGGACAAAGCGAAGTCTCGGCATTTCGGTTGATATTCCAGCGACACCACAGGCGTAGCGGAAAGCGACGCCAAGATCCCCGCGTGCAGCCGGCTGACGACGACTACCGAACAGCGCGCCAGCTCCCGCGCGGCGGCGTTCGCGTCGACCGGACGGACAATGTCTGCGGCAATACCGTTGAGCGCCTGTTCGGTCCACCGTCTGTCATCGCGATTCATCAATATGCCGATGAACCGATAGCCTTGGGATGCTAGCTCTTTGACCGCGACCGAAATCTTGTCGGTCAACCCGGCCGGATCGTGCCCCCAGAGGTCGTCGCCGAAACCGAGGTTCAACCCAATAAGCCCATCCTCGGGAACGACTGCTGGTCGCGGCAGAACCAGCGCCGGGTCACCGGATACGTGCACGTTCAGTCCGATGTCGGACAGGAGCTCCGCGCTCCGGGGTCCCCGCACCGAGACGATGTGAAACCTCGAAAGCATTGGCGCCCATTGCTTCAGTTCGTCTTTGTCCGAGCCGCTGTTGCGTCCGACGAAGACAGGGTCTTCGACACCGACGCCGATCGCGTAGCTTCCGTTATCTCCCGTGAGCGCCAGACCCCGATTGATCAACATCCGCCAGTGCCGCCTTCCCGCCAGCGTGCCGCCGCCGACCACTTGCGTGCTGCGTCGCAGTCTTCGGTTCAACCCTGTCGTGACACCACGGACCATCTCCAGCGGCAAACGCGGTAGATCAAGGAAGGTGGCTCCGGGAAGCTGCGACCGGACCGCGTCGTAGATCGCATCATCGCCGATGTTGTTCTTGCCGTGCCAGCCGAGGTAACCGACCAGCGGGTCTCGCGCGCCCGTCATATCGCGGCTCCGCCCAAGGCCCCCCGATGCGGGTTCGGCCGTTCCCGCGCCCTCCCAGTCGTCGCCAGATCTGAACCGCTAAGCGGTTTGAAGCCAATCGGTTTCAACCTAGCGGCGCCGAGCTGGCGTCGTGGCGCGATTGGCGCCAACCGAGTAGCTTGGCCGCCATAAACCCCTGAGCGGTGGCCGGCAGCGGCCTGCACGTCGACTCGGCTGTGCGTGGTCGGGACGACTTTCGCTCTGTCTTGGTCGGCTGCCAGGCTCGGGTTCATGTGAAGACTTTCTGGCGGTTGCGGAGATGGTTGCGGGCGAAAGTGTGACTACCATGGATTCTGTCAGGGTTTCGACGTTTTTCGGGCAGCGATTGCGAACTCCGACTCGTCATCGGGGCGACCGAGACGCATTATTGGAATTTGGTATGAGAAACGCTGCAAACGGATCCGTTTGGACGCCCCATCGCAAAGGTAGCGCGCCGTCGGCATGACGGGGTTGCCTCACTTTCGGAGGGGTACACAAGATGGTCACGTCCGGTAGAACTGCGAAGTGGCGCGCAGCGGATAACCTGGTCGCTTACCTTGGCTGGCAGCGAAGGGGCAACATCGGTGATGACGCAATCTACGACGCGGTCCGGTCGCAGCTTCCCGAAGCCACCTTCCTTCATCTGCCGCGATTTCACCACGAACGCTTCCGTGCTGTCACTACAGGTTTGAACCGGAGACTGCGACGCAGCACCCAAGTAGTCGGTGGCGGCACGCTCCTCGGGACATATTACTTTCGGACATTGGTCAACCGGGGCTTGGCGCTGACGGGTAATAACGGAAGCTACGCGATCGGCGTCGGTGTTGAGGATCCCGCTTTCAACCGACGTAAGAACGCTTCCGACAAAGACGAGCTGAAGCGATGGTTACCAATCCTTTCGGAATTTCACATCGTCTCGGTGCGGGGACCCCGAAGCGCTGAACTGCTGTCCGACATCGGACTGGATGTGCAGGTATCCGGTGACCCGGCTCTTCTGCTCCCGCGACCCCGTGTCGACGCAGAAGATGGCCTGATCGGATTAAATCTCGGGTTCGGCGATGACGACCTCTGGGGGCACGATCCGGCCGGGTTGACCGACAAGATTTCGGTCGCGGTCAAAGAGCTAGCATCCCAAGGCTATCGGTTCATCGGCATATTGATGAATCGCGATGACAGACGGTGGACCGAACAGGCGCTCAACGGTATTGCCGCAGACATTGTCCGTCCGGTCGACGCGAACGCCGCCGCGCGGGAGCTGGCGCGCTGTTCGGTAGTCGTCGTCAGCCGGCTGCACGCGGGGATCTTGGCGTCGCTTTCCGCTACGCCTGTGGTGTCGCTGGAATATCAACCGAAATGCCGAGACTTCGCTTTGTCCATAGATAATGAACACTCGCTGATCCGCACCGACCAACTGAGCAGCGCCGCTGTCGTCGACCTTGTTGCCGCCGCGCTCGCCGACTCGCCGAATATCAGGAGCAAGACGCACGCCGCCGTCGCACGGCTACGCCAACGCCTTGAGGCTGAGTACGCTGCTCTCGGACGTCACTTGGGTCTCGATGGCGTATAACGACTCTGGCTCGTAGGAAAGGCCCTGAGGAACGGAAATGACAGGCATGCGGGAAACTGCGCCTTGGTGCGCGAGTTACGTAGTGGTGGGCGACATTTCAGCGACCGAGGGTGCTGCCGGATGTTAAGGGTAATCACCACCCTTATCAAGAGGACTGATCGCGACCGCTGGTCGGATCCGCGCAATATCTATGCGTCCTGGGAACCTCGGACCAAAATGGTTGCCGCTCTGGTTCCGAACAACAGTCGGGTCATCGAATTCGGCGCCGCCAAGCGAGTCCTGGAGAAGTATCTCGACCCGTCGTGTACCTATGTGCCGTCCGACATCGTCGACCGTGGCTCGGGAACGCTCGTTTGTGACCTGAACGAGAGACCTCTTCCGGATCTCGGCGCAGACGTCTATGACGTCGCGGTGATCATCGGGGTGCTGGAATACGTGCGCGATATCCCGGCGGTGTTGGATTGGCTGACGCATTATGTCACGCTCTTTGTCGTGACGTACGCATGCGCGACGGCCAACGGCAATTCGCCGCGCGCCCTCGTCGAGAAGGTCGGGCGCCTGCGGCACGGCTGGGTTAACAGCTACCGCGAAGAGGAGTTTCGGGCCCTGTTTCACGAACGAGGATTCGAGAACGTGCAAGACGAAAACTGGGAAAACCAGCGTGTGTTCGTTTTTTCGCGGCGCCCCTCGTCCGGCCCGCCGCAAACCCGTTGAGCGGCCATCTTTTTACCTGGTCGCACCCAAGGGTGTGCCCAAAAGGGCTCGGTTGAGACATCCATCGACTAAACTACCGCGTTGGCAGCAAGGCGGGCCGGCCTGGGTTTTCGGAGGGGTACATTTCACATGCTCGCGTTCATCACCACCTTGCGGCACCCACATAACTCCGCGGACTACGGCCACGTCGAATCGCTGCTGCAAGACACACTGGCGTCGGTTACTCAGCAGTCGTCCGATGACTACATCTCGATCATCGTCGGCAATCAACGACCGGCGTTTTCGCTGCCGAAGCGCGCCGTCTTCGTCGAAGTCGACTTCCCGCCTCCTTCCCACTACAAAGGTCCCCAGACCGGCCGCGCGCCAGTAATCTGGGACAAGGGCACCAAGACGGCTGTCGGTCTGGTCGCGGCGCGCGAGTTCGGGCCGGAATACGTAATGGCTGTTGACGCCGATGACTTCGTTCATCGGGAGCTCGTGGCTTTCGTCAACGCTCGCACCGGCCACGCCGGGTGGGTGATCAAACGTGGATGGATGTACTCGCGCGCCAGGAACGCCTATCGACTGCGCAGGAACTTCTACCGCTTCTGCGGGACCTCGTTCATCGTCCCCTTGGACGCGTACGACGTTCCGCCACATCTGACCGTATCCGCGAAGCAGCAAGAGATCGCCGAAGCCTTCGGCGAACGACTCGAAAACATCCTGGAACACGGCTACGCCTTTGACTGGTGGCGAAGGCACGGGCGCGATCTTGAACCTCTGCCGTTCCCGGGGGCCGTCTATCATGTCTCCACCGGTGAAAATCACTCCGGTAATCCACTTGCCGGCCCGGCGCTGCCGTACCGCCCTCACCTACACCGCGACTTCGCCATTCGTCCATCGAAGAGCCCGGCCGCAACCCTTTGGGCATCCATCGGGCCCGCCGCACTCAAGCCGGACCTCAGATTTCAGCGGCCGGCGTTTCTGCAACCGAAATCGTATCTGCAAAACTATTCTCCCCCAGGCAATCCGGTGATCCCGTCGCTGTGACTGTCGAATGGTGCGCTTGGCGCCGTTCCGATCACTGGAGGCATCGCGCCGCGCGACAGGCGAATGTCGCCCACAGGTGACCCGGCCAGCTGGAACGCCGCACGACAATTTCCCAGTAACACAACGAGACTGACCCCGAGCCCGGGGGCGCCGACGACTCGATCACCCGGTAGGTGTAATTCCTCATTGCCTCCTTTCTCGGGTCTGCGGAGGGCGACGTTGCCGAGAACGACATTGCCTCGATAACGGTCTTCGCGGCAGGCCGTCGAAGTCCGTCGACGAACCACTTTGGTGGTCGTCAGGCGCTGACCCCGTTGAATGGCACTCGCACCCGGCTGCGTGTCAATGCGATGCGCAGGCGGCGGGATCACTGAGAGCACGCACAACCATACGGCCGGCGCGAATCGAAACAGGCTTCATCGGTCTGGTCTGGCGGCCGACGGTTGACCTGCTGTTTTGCGTGCGCATTCGGCGGGAATTGAACATCAGGGTGGAAGCCACGTCAAGTCGCATGCGCCGCCAACGCCAGCTGCGCCGCAACCGCCGACTGTTATCGACGCCCAGCACCGATGAGGACGCCACGGGGCCGGCGATGGTGGGGCATCGATAGCACGTGATCGGCGGTTGCGACGAGCTTCGCGGCGGTTGCCAATTGCCGGGCGCGACGACACATTACGGGTAGTATTTGGCGGTGCGCCTGCGACGAGAGAGATCACATCATTGGCGGTTTTAGGCGAAGAAGAAGCTGAACGTGCTGGCGGCGGCCAGCGCTCGACGACGCATACCTTGCTGCAGGTATTGCCTGGCCATGAGCGGTTGACGCGCCTGTATTATCGTCTGTTTCGGCCGGGCGCGTGGGGCCATTGGGTTCGCATAGTGATGGACCGTGAAACCCTGAAACTAGTACAAAGTGTCCAACCCAGCCAACTCAGCGTGCTGGAGATTTCCGGTGATGCCTGGCGCCATCGCGAGCAATTTAAGACCTATCGCGCGGTTCACTATCCCGAATTCGACATCTGCGCTTCCACCTTGAGCGAGCAGTTCGACCTGATTATCGCGGAGCAGGTGTTTGAGCACCTGCAGTGGCCTTACCGCGCCGGAAAGCATGTGTATCAAATGCTCCGCCCTGGCGGCTACTTTCTGATCACCACGCCCTTTCTGATCCGGATTCACAATGTGCCCCAAGACTGTTCGCGTTGGACCGAAACTGGAATCCGTTACTTTCTGGCCGAGTGCGGCTTCGATCTCGAACGGATCCGGACCGGGTCCTGGGGGAATCGCGCCTGCGTCCGCGCCAACTTCTCTCGCTGGGCTCGGTACCGGCGCTGGCTGCTGCATTCCCTGCGCGACGAGCCCGATTTTCCCGTCTCGGTGTGGGCGTTTGCGCAGAAGTGATCTCGAATTGAGACTCCAGGACGGATCCTCAAATTGTTTCGGGCGGTTGCGAAGTGGGCATCGGGCTCACCGTGGAGCGGTGACTAAGCCAGCGCCGTGTCGATACGTTCGGTTCCATGCTGGTGCGCGGGGCGTTGTGGATGGCCGCGCGTGGTTGGCACGTCTACCCGACGCAGTGCGCCGCATTCCCGCGTTTGCGACGGGACTCCGCTGGGTGAAGCCGGAAGGTACGTGTGGTATCCGTGTAATCGTCTGATTCAGCGGCCGTTCCACTGACCAACAATGAAGTTCCGGCCCTTGGTAGACCTCGGTGAATAAGTCATGGCTCTTGCGTGGCCGGCCCCGCGAGTTCGTCTAGCGCGTCTGTGGTTCTGCGCGGTGCCGGGCTCTTCCCGTCAGGCGTTCGATTCGGGTGGAGGAGAGTTCCACGAGTGCTCTTCGGCTCGGCGTAACGGCGGCGACATGGCGCCACAGGGTCCTGAGCCGTCGCCTGGGTGTCGCCCACCCGTGCTGCAGCACCAGCGTTGCAATCCGGGGGTGTTGCGCGACGGCGTCTAGGAGCGCGGCGGGACCCTCCGGGCCGGGAAAGGTCGCGATCTGCCGGAGGACCCAGTGGGCCTGCTGGCCGACGATCTCCTCGCGAAGGGGGTCGCCTGGGAATAGGTCGAGCATTGCGTCGAACATCGCCGCATACCCGGGACCTTGCGTCATCCAGAACTTTTTAGGGTCGACGACCAAGTTGTGCCACATACCCCGGGGGTGGCGGCGATAGACGGCCATCGTCTCCGGCAGCATGGCAATGTCGCCGTGGACCGCGTGCCGCATGTGTAGATACCAGTCCAGTGGCATGACATCGGCCGGGATGTCGTCGTAGCGCGGAAGTCGGCGGTAAACGACCGAGTTGGTCTGGATGAAGTTCCGCCTGAGCAGGGCATCCACGCTAAAGTCGCCGCGCCACAAGATCGATGGAAACTCGTAGTCGTTGGCGCTGCCGTCGTCCCAGATCACTCGCACAGGATGGAAGCACACCGTCGTCGCTGGATGCCGGTCGAGGAACGCCACCTGTTTGCTAAGCTTCAGCGGATCAATCCAGAAATCGTCTCCTTCGCACAGTGCGACGTATTCGCCGCGCGCAGCCGACAGGGCGTCGGTGAGGTTCGCGTTGAGGCCGAGGTTCTCGGGCCTTAGGATCGGCCTGAACAAGTGCGGGTGGCGGTCGGCATACTCCTGGATGATCGCCGGCGTGGCGTCGGTGGAGGCATCGTCGGCGACGATGACCTCCACGGGGAAGTCGGTTTGCTGGGCGACAAAGCTGTCTAGAGCATCGCGGACGTAGGCCTCCTGGTTGTGGGTGGTCGACACCACGCTGAGCTTGGGCGGGTTCACGGCTGCTCTCTCCTTCACCAAGAGCCCCCTCCCTGTACGGCGGCAACGACGCTTGGGCCCCTTTGGCCGTGCTGTCGTGGATTGCCAGCACGACGATTCGCAACCAGTTCTCCGTGATAGGCAGAGCGGTCGATCGTGCGAGCCGCGGGTTCGCCACGAAGTATGGATGCAGTGTAGCGGTGGGTCTAAGTAGTTGCGGGCCGGGATCGCGTGTTCACCAGGCAGGGCATCAATTTTCCCAGTACCACAGCGACGCTCACTCCAGTCCGGTAGTCTCCCTGGTCATGTGGGGAACGGTTCTCTTTTTCGCGCTTATCACCGCGACGGAGCCGCAGCGGATGGGAATCGCGGCAATTCTCGTTGGGCTTCGGCGGCCCATGCATAACTTGTTCGCGTTCTGGATCGGTCTTATGACATCGAGTTTTGCGTTTGCGATGCTTGGGATGTTCGTGTTAAGCGACTTTTTGATTCCTTTCACTCAATTCCTGAAAAATGCCGCTAAAAGTCCGGTTGTTCCGCCGGTGCAAATCGCCATCGGCGTGCTCGCGCTCTCGGTGGCGGTGACGATGGTGGTGCGGTCCTCACGGCGTCGGGCAGTGCCGGCGCCAGTGCCGGAGTTGGTGTCGGTCGGCGGGTCCTCTGGCTTGGGATATGATGCCCCTCACTTCGAAGAGGAGGACGGTCCCTCCGACGTGGAGGTGGCGTCAAAGACGCCGAACTGGTTCATGCGGGCGCTGGCGTTCGGGGTTGGGCGGACCTCGTGGAGCACCGTTCTTGACAGCGGATCGGTGAAGCTCTCGTTTGCCGCGGGTCTTGGTACATCAACGTCGCCACTCGAGTTCTGGGGAGCCGTTCTGGCCATTATGGCCTCTGGGGCTGCCGTCGGTACACAAGTGAGCGCAGTCCTGATGTTCATGGTCGTCGGGTATTCGATTGTCGAGGTCCCTCTTATCTGTTACCTGGTGGCGCCGGCCAAGACACAAGCCGTCTTAATGCGCCTGAATGGTTGGATGCGTGCTCACCAGCGGCAGATCTTCATCTTCATCCTCTGCGCGGTCGCCGCGATGATGATTAACGGCGGTGTAAGCGCCGCCTAAACCGAGTGCTTGAGTCGGAGACTCCCAAGGCCGAGGTGCATTCACGGTGCAGATGACGGCTAGGGCATCCGACGCTTTGGCGATCGGGACGATGGGTCCACGCTGATTTTGGCCCGATTATGGCGACATTCGACCGTGCCGTCCGGGGGCTGAAAGGCCCTCGCTCGGAGGCGGTCTCGGTCACTATGGTGGTCGTGTGTCCCTTTTGATTACGGTGCCTGTCTACGGGCAGCATCAGTACAGTCATGCGGTCGTCGGCGACTTGGAGCGTGAGGGCGCAGAGTACTTGATCGTCGATAACCGCGGGGACTATCCGAGGATCGGCAATGAGCGGGTCATAACACCACGAAAAAACCTCGGGTGGGCTGGGGGTAGCGAACTGGGGTTCCGGGTTGCCTTCTCGGAAGGCTATTCCCATGCGATGACGCTTAACAATGACACTCGTCTTTCCAAAGGGTTCGTCGAAGCGTTGCTCGACTCGCGACTACCCAACGACGCGGGAATCGTTGGCCCGTCGATCGACTACGGATTCCCTTGCGCAGAAGCTGAAGCGAAATTATCCGCTGCGGACTACGTTCCCCGGCCGTTTTATCGGGTCGTGCCGACCGTAGAAGGAACCGCTCTCATGCTCGCTCGCGAATGCTGGCTGACCATCGGCGGACTCGACCTATACACCTTTGCGCCCTATGGATGGGGAATCGACCTCGACCTCGCAGTGCGAGCCCGAGAAGCTGGATACGGCGTCTACATCACCGAGATGGCTTACATCAACCACTTTGGGCACACGACCGCCAAAGCCACGTTCGGCAGGCCGCGGTATCAGCTGATGGCCAACTTGGCTAAGGTGCGCGGGATGCGGAAGTTGCACGGCCGTAGGTGGCGTAGACAATTTCCGCGTGACACTCTACCCCCACCTCCGTGGCGGAAAATCGTTGCGAGCGAGACCTATACGAGTATTCGGCTGGGTGACGAGCCTACCGGGTAGGTGACGCATGACGGGCGTGCGCGGGCTCGGGCCACCTGACATCGATAGCGGGCCGCAGCAGTTCACCTCAGCGACAATGGATTTGCCCGCGCAGTGCTCGATCGTCGTAACCCAAGCTGCGGCGGCAGACGTCGTGCGTACGATCGCCTGCAGGGCGGTCCTGATGGTGCCGCTGAGCTGGCACGTCACCCAACCAAACTTCCCCTTGCGACGTTGAGATGGAGCTTGCCGTACGCTCTGGCCTGGACTCTTCGGCTACTCCAACAGATAGTGGGCAGCATGGCTAAAGACTTACCGGTTGTTGCGGCCATTCCGAACTTCAATATGGCCGATAGTCTTCGGAACCTCATCCCACAAGTGTTGGCGCAGGGCTACGATCGCGTTTTTGTGCTCGACGACGCCTCCACCGATCACACCGTCGACGTAGTCAGCGACTTCGGCGATGAGGTGCATCTGGTGCGTAGCCCGGACAACAGAGGCGCGGGTGCCAATCGGAACCAGATAATCGACCAGGTCGAGGACGGGGCAATCATTCATTTCATCGACGCCGACATGGACTTGGAAACAGCGGAAATCCCCCTGGTCGCCAGAGAACTGTTCGAACGCTATGCCGACCGGGGGGTCGGTTTGATCGGCGGGTTGGTCAGCCGAAACGACGGTAGCCAAGAGCCGCTCAATTACGGTGCCGTGTTCTCCGTCTGGGGCACTTTGTCGGGTGCGTACGTGGTGGTCGATCGCTTCAGGGACAGGCCACGCCTCGCGGCCGCTATGGCGCGACTGGCAAAGCCAATTGCCAAAGATTGGCCCAACATACTTGCTCCCCCAACCGCAGCCCCCGCCTATTGGGTTCATGAGGGGAATATGCTCGTTTACTCCACTGTATTCAGATCGCTCGGCGGCTATGATCCGAAGCTGCGGTCACACGAAGCGCAGGATCTGGCCATACGCTTGGAGAAGATGGGTGTCAAGCGGCAATTCGATCCGAGTATCAGCGTCATTCATCACCACATCGACGTCCGGGGCAAGAACCGCAGTAAATGGGAGAACCAGGCGGTGGTTTATCTGATCCGCAAGCACGGCCTCGTCCGTTTTCTGTCCGAGCGCTGATCGAGGCCCCGGCGAGGGTCCTTTTCAGTCCGGGCCGCCCGGTGCGACGTGCGGGTATGCAGGCTTTTGGACGGATACCCCGAGGACCCAAGGTAATGTGACGTCCGTGGTGACGTTTTCGCTTCCGGCTGTGCTGCGCGAGCGGGCTGGTCTGCAGCCCAATGATGCGGCATTCAGTTATGTTGATTACGAACACGATTGGGAAGGCGTAACAGAAACCCTGACGTGGTCGCAGTTGTACCGGCGAACCCTAAACCTTGCCGAGCAGATTCGGCTTTGCGGCTCGACTGGTGACTGCGCGGTCATTTTGGCACCGCAAGGGCTTGACTACGTCGTTTCTTTTCTTGGCGCCGTCCAGGCCGGACTTACCGCCGTTCCGCTTTCAGTTCCGTTGGGTGGTGCCAGCGATGAGCGGGTTAGTTCGGTCATGCGTGACGCATCACCGACTGTCGTTCTCACGACATCTGCCGTAGCAGGCTATCTCGCCGAGTACGTCAAGCCGGAGCCCGGCAAGCCCGCTCCATCGGTAATTGAGGTTGATTTGCTGGACCTCGACGCCGGGAAGGCACGCCCTGCAAAGGGCGGTAGTTCAGCAGAAACCGTATACCTGCAATACACGTCCGGATCGACCCGTACGCCCACCGGAGTGATGATCACGGACACAAACATTCTGACCAACTTCAAGCAGATCAACGCCGACGTCTTCTCGGATCATGGCGGCGTTGCCCCGCCCGGCACCGGCATAGTCTCCTGGCTGCCGCTGTATCACGACATGGGCTTGTACATGGGAATTATTATCCCGGTGGTGAACGGGTTCCGCACAGTGCTCACGAGCCCGGCGTCATTCCTGCAGCGGCCGGCCCGGTGGCTGCAATTGATGGCACACAACGGTCGCGCATTTTCAGCGGCCCCGAATTTTGCTTTCGAAGTGGCGGCACGCAAGGCGACGAACGAGGATATGGCCGGGGTTGATCTCGGCAACGTGGTTTGCATCCTCAACGGCAGCGAGCGGGTGCAACCTGCGACATTGCAGCGCTTTACCGAACGGTTCGCCCGTTTCAATCTTCAGGAAAAAGTGATCCGGCCCGCATATGGAATGGCAGAAGCGTCGGTGTACATCGCGACCCGGGAGGCGGGCCACCCACCGGAAATCGTGCATTTCGAATCCGAGAAACTGACTGCCGGCCACGCAAAGCGGTGCGCGAGCGGAGTCGGTACCCCGCTGGTGAGTTACGGCGTCCCACGCTCACCGATAGTGCGCATCGTCGACCCCGAGACCAGGACCGAATGCCCAGCGGGAACGGTCGGTGAGATTTGGGCACAAGGCGATAACGTAGGCACGGGCTATTGGGGGAGACCCGCAGACCGCGAGAACACCTTCGGCGCAACGATTGTCGATGCATCCGCCGGGACACCCGAAACGCCTTGGCTGCGAACGGGCGATCTGGGCTTTTTCTCCGAGGGAGAGCTTTTCATCATCGGCCGTATCAAGGACCTCTTGATTGTGTACGGGCGCAACCATTCTCCCGACGACATCGAGGGGACGATCCACGAGATCACCCGGGGTCGCTGTGTGGCGATCGGGGTTCCGGATCAAGGCATCGAGAAGCTGGTCACCATTGTGGAACTCAAGAAAACGAGCGACTCGGACGAGGACGTCGCGGATCAGGCTGGGCCGCGTCAAGCGTGAGATCACCTCGGCAATATCGAATGCGCACGGTCTCGCCACGTCGGATGTTGTTCTGGTCGGCCCTGGTTCGATTCCCGTCACCACCAGCGGCAAGGTCAGGCGAGCGGAGACGTGAACGGCTCTACCTCGAGGGTGCGTTCCGTCGCTTAGACGCTTGATGCGGCGCTACTGGTCGTAGGGCCGAACAGCGGCAGTGCGTGCTCGGAGGCGTCGTCGGCGATTGCAGGGCAGTCCAGCGTGATTTCTTCCAGGGTGCTGCGACCGTTTTTGTGGCCGTTGCTGTGGCCATTGGTGTGGCCATTGCCGTTGACCGCCTTGGGGTTCGGGCCGAACAGCGGTAGCGCGTGAGTTGGCAGGTCCCCGATCGCGGTAGCCAACGTCGAGTCCAGCTGAGCATCCGTCAGGCGATGCGGCCGGGCTTTAAGACCGGCTTTAGGACCGGCTTTGAGACCGGCACCGACTGGGGCACTGAGGCTGAACAGCGGGAGCGCGTGGTCACCGACAGGCTCGTCGCTTTCGTGTCCGTTCGTACTCGGGCCCGTTGTCGTTGGCCTGGACACTGGTGGGGAAAGCGGCGCGGAATCGGCGACACCGGTTCTGCGTCCAAATCGATCCTGCAGCCGCAGTATCCATGATGGTAGCCGGACTTTTGACACGCGGCTCGGTCGCTGCGGTTTGCGTGATCCCAAGCGTGAGGGCCACCAGTTTGCCTGACCGATCAGCGCGGCCAGGGCCGGCACCGTGATGGTGCGCACCAGGAACGTGTCGAGCACGATTCCGACGCCGATGATGAATCCGGCCTCGGACATCATGCTGATGCTGGCGGGCACCAGGCCGAACATCGAAGCGGCGAAGATCAGCCCCGCCGACGTGATCACACCGCCGGTCGAACCCACCGTCCGGATGACGCCCACCCGCACTCCGTGCGGTGACTCGTCACGGATCCGGGAGATGAGCAGCATGTTGTAATCGGCCCCGATCGCAACCAACAGAATGAAAGTCAGTCCGGGGAGACTCCAATGCAATTGTTCACCGAGGATGAATTGGAACACGATGACGCCAATCCCCAGGGCCGACAAGAACGACACCAGCACCGAACCGATCAGGTATAGCGGCGCAACGATCGCTCGCAACAGGGCGACCAAAATCAGAAACACAATGATGATGGTCGCGAAGACGATGAACAGGATGTCGCTGTTGTAGAAATCGCGGTTGTCCCGAAGCCCGGTCGGAACTCCCGCCAGCTGATATCGTGGCGTCCGACAGCTCGGTATTCGGTTGGGCCGACCGCGCGGCCGCCACGATCTCGATTCACCTGATCCATGGCGGCAGTGGTGAACGGCTTGAAGCGAACTCTGCACAAAGTAGCGCGCCGCATGGCCGTCGGGCGAAATGAAAATCTGGGCGGCTTTCTTGAACTCGTCCGCGGTCAGCACCTGTGGGGGAATGTTGAAGCCCGCCATCGACGGCGTGTTGTTCGCGTCGCGCTTCATTCCCAGCAGGAATGACGACGCCTCGTTGAGGCCCGATCCCAACTTCTTGGTCTGGTCGACTAGTGCCTGCACACCATCGGCAATGGCCTTGCTGCCGTCCGCGAGGGCATTGGCGCCTTGCTGCATTTGGGCTATCTTGGCCTGCAGTCCGTTGGTAGATCGCACAGCCGCGACGGCTTGGTTCAGCGAATGACTGCAGCCGACCCAACGTTTGGTCGAGGGTCTGCAGGCCTCCGGTCGCCTGCAGGTTACGAGCGAGGTCGTCGAGGCTGTTCAGGGTCCCGTTGTTCTGTGCGTTGACCAGAGCCTGTAGCTCGGCCCGCGAGCCCGCACAGGCGGGGTCGGCGGAGCAGACCGGGCTGGTATTCAGCACGTTGAGCATCGGGTTGGCCCAGGCGGCGGTGTTCGCGACATCGGCCATGTTGGCGCTGAGAGCATCGCCGAGTGCCCGCATGCGCCCGACGAGTTTGGCCGTCTGGTCGATCTGGTTGAGCGTCTTGTCGCCGCCCATCGCGGCCTCCATCGCCGACAGGGCGGTAACCAGCGAGCTCACGCTGCCGACGGCCCCGTTGACCTGCCCGCGCACCATGGCGAGCGCGTCGGCCAACTGCTGAGCGCCGTTGGCCAGCTTGTCGAGGTCGGCCCCGTGGTCGTGGATCACGGTAGGAGGCTTCATCGAGCTTGCCGCCGACCTCACCGGCTTGATAGGACATCTTGGTCTGCTCCAGCGGTCCGCCGTTGGGCCGGGTCAAACCGCGCACCATCGTGATGCCGGGAACTTGGGTTACCCGCTGTGCCATCTGCTCGAGGTCGGCAAGTGCGGCCGGTGAACGCAAGTCGCTGCGGCGACGTGACGAGCAGCACCTCGGGAGTCATTGAGTTCGGCGGGAAATGCCGATCCAGCGTGTCGAATCCGTCGACGCTGAGGGCGGAATCGGGGATTGACTTGGAGTCGTCGTAGTTGAACTGCACCAGGCTCACGCAGCTGGCCAGGATGATGAGCACAGTCGCACTCGCGACCAGATGGATCCGGGGCCGGCGCACAACGCGGGTGCCGGTCTTACGCCAGAAACGAGTGGTCAGCTCGCGTCGCGGCTTGATCCAGCCACGTCGCCCGGCCAGCACCAGGATCGCGGGAAGCAGCGTCACCGCAGCCAGGAACGCCACCACGATGCGAGATCGAAACCGCCGGACCGACAGTCGAAAACACGCCAAGCTTGGCGAAAACCATCACGATGAAAGTGACCGCCACAGTGGCCGCGGACGCCGCGATGACTTTGCCGATGGACATCAACGCATTTTTGACCGCTTGATCCGAATCCAAGCCCAGCCGCACGTAGTCGTGATAGCGGCTGATCAGAAATACCGCGTAATCGGTTCCCGCGCCGACCAATACCGCAGTCATCAACATGATGGTCTGGATGCCGATGGGCAAACCAACTTCGGCGAGCCCGGAGATAACGCCCTGCGCGGTCGCTAACGGACAATCCGATGGTGGCCAGCGGCACCAACATGGTGACGAGGTTTCGGTAGATCACCAACAAGATGAGCAGCACCAAAACCCCGGTGCCGATCTCGACCACATGCGCGTCGTGCTCGCCGAGCACGGTGATGTCGGCGGTGGTCGCCACGGCCCCGGCAAAGTGGGCGGTCAGCGTGGATCCTGCAAGCGTCTTTTTGACGATCTCAGAGACGTGTTGGTATGCCGCTAAAGTCTCGGGCGCGGCCACCTCACCAGGCATAGTTGATCGGTAGATTCCAGGCCTTATTGTCCTTGCTGGCCAGAATTTCGCGCATGGGCGGTGCGCTGAGGAAATCCTGTACCGACATTTTGTCCTGCGTATCCTGATGCAGGTTGTCGATCAATGTGCGATAAGTCGCCTCATCGGCGGGACTCAGGCCCTTTCTCATCGGTCAAAATGACCATCAATTGAGAGCCCGATCCCGTTTCATGAAACGCGCTGATTCATCGCCTTGGCGGTGACCATGGTCGGCGCATAGTCGGGCAACGGCGGCAACTGCTTTTTGTGCGGCGATCTCCGGTAGCGGCGGCAATGCCAGCATTAAGACCGCCGCGAGCGCGATCCAGAACGCGATGACTAAAAATGGCCAGCGCGCGACAAAATCGCCTAACCGCTGGAAGATCCCCCCCGCGGCTACGTCAGTTGTGTCCATCTGGCGTGACACCCGTCGACTCTACAATTAACCCGGTATTCGCGTGGCATGATCGCGCACTACCTCACGAAATACTTATCTGACGTCGGCCGAAGACCAGGGGATGCGGATCTGGGACGACCGTGCCATGATAGCGGCTGATTGGACGGCCGGTTCGGGTTCGGGGGAACCGCCGGTGGAGGGGGCCGAGTTCCAGGACAAACGTGCCAGATTTTGGGCCGTTGACCAGCATCGGGGGCGATCAGTGTGACCCGGCATGCCGGATTGCGTGCGACTACAACTACGTTCGCCGCCGAGGCTAACGAGCGCGGGCGGAAAGTATGGTTTTGCCCCGCGTAACCGCATATAGATGCTGCTTCAGGGCCATTGCGCCGCAATTCCACGGTTGCCCAAAAAAGTCAGCCGCCTAGGAGTAGCGTTCTCGCCATGTGGGGTAGGGCGGGGCTCGCGGGGCGGCGTCGGTGGCCAATTGGACAGTTCCCTCGTCCCTAGGCGGCTCAGTGGTTAATCCCCCATGCCGGCTGACTCCGCGGGGCAGTTGGACACGGCGGGTCCGCGGAGGGGGCCCGGTGGTGTAACGCCGTCGCGGTGACTGCCGAATTACAGCCGACAGTGGTGGCCTCCTCGCGGCCGCCGACCGGAGCCCGGCGTTTGCTGAAAGGCGAGGATTCAGTGTTCAATTGCGGCAAGGGGTTTGTCGGTGGTTTGCTGTCCGGAACGTTCGAATGTTGAGCGGCCTGATTTCTCCCGATAATCTCATTTCGGAAAATTCGTCGAGCCAGCCAGGTAAAGTTGCAATCCACACACGCGTAATTGGCTGCTGGGAAGCAGGGGAGGGTTGATGTTCGCGATAAATGGAATCCACGACTGGGGGAGTCCGCCTCCTGGTGAACTCGTGACGTGGAACCCATCGCCTGTGACCCTCGCCAAGGTTCGGGAAGCCCCGGAAAGCGCCGTGCCCATCAGCTATCAGCAAGCCCAACATCTTCGTGGTTATAGCGAATATGCGGCCCGCGGCAGCGAAATGGCGCGGCTTTTCATTTTGTCGTGGGACGTTCCCGGCCGCTGCGATATTCGCGCCATGACTCACGTCATCAACTCGTATCTTCGTCGCCACGACACCTTCCACAGCTGGTTCGATTTCAAAGGCCCGGGGAATATCGTCCGGCGGACTATCAGCGACCCCAAGGACATTAAGTTAGTCCCGACCAAGCATGGCGAAATAACTCCGGAAGACTGGCGGACGCACGTATTAGCCACCCCTGACCCGTTCCGGTGGGATTGCTTCCATTTTGGAGCTATTCAGCGCGAGGACCACTTCACGTTCTACGCGAGTGTCGATCACGTCCATACCGACGCCGTGCTCGTAGGTCAGGTGTTGGTCGAGATCCACATGATGTACGACGCGTTGGCGAAAGGCGCGGCGCCCATCCAGTTGCCCGAAACCGGCAGCTATGACGATTACTGCATCTGGCAACAGGAATATCTGTCCGCGCTGACCTTGGAATCACCGGGTGTGCGCGCCTGGATCGATTTCGCGCAGGAGAACGGCGGAAGCCTGCCGCACTTCCCGCTGCCACTGGGAGCGCCGTCGGTGCCGGCTACCGGCGACCTGATCACGGTGCGCCTGCTGGACGGGGAGCAAACGGAGCAGTTCGAATCCGCGTGTGTCGAGGCCGGTGTCCGATTCAGTGGTGGCGTGTTTGCCTGCGCCGCCATCGCGGAGCACGAGATTACCGGCGCTGACACGTATTACGTAGTTACTCCGATCACTACCCGTCGCAACCCAGCCGAATTCGTCACCACGGGTTGGTACACCGGCTTGGTTCCGATTGCGGTGCCGATCGACGCGGATTTCGGTGAGATTGCACGCGCCGCCCAGAAATCCTTTGATTCGGGCGCCGATCTGGCCAATGTGCCGTTCGATCACGTGCTGGACATGGCACCAGCCAGTCTTGGGCTCAAGCGGCCAAAGATGGGCGTTCCGATGATTTCCTACATCGACACCGGCGTCCCGCCGCTGTCGCCCGAAATCGTCGCTCAGTGGGACGCGATGAACGGCAAACTGCATATGGACGCCAGGGCCGCGAATCAAATCGGGATGTGGGTGAACCGCAGCGAGACGGAGACCTCGGTGACCGTCATGTTCCCGGACAATCCCATCGCCCGCGAGTCGATTGTCCGATACATGGAAACGATGAAGTCTGCCTATGTGCGCGTCGCCGAGGGCCGCGAGGCGCTGGTGCCGTTCGCCAACGTCGGTAGTCTTGGCCTCAAACTGGCCTGAGCAACTGAACTTCATGGCATCCGGTCGACCGGCGGACCAGGCATGACTGAGAAGGACGATCGATGACTGAACGTGCACCGGCACGGCCGGATAATCGCCTCTCGTTCACGGATCAAGCCATGTTTTTGTGGTTGCGGGCTTCCGGTGAAGAGCCGGCCATGCAGATGGTGTGGATTTATGAGCACCCGGTCGACCTCGATGGGGTGAGGCGTTTTCACGACTAGGGCAAGCCGATCGCCGCTGGGTCGGCTGCGGATCGAGCGTTCGCCGTTGCCATTCGGTCGGCATCGGTGGGTCTTGTCGGACGCGCCGTCGACGCTCGACATCGCCCAGTCCGCCCGTCCTCGGGCCGAACTCACCGACTGGGCGGATGAACGCGTCCAACTGCCGATCGATCCGGAGTGGGGCCCCGGATGGCATATGGGCGTCGCTTCGTTTACCGACGGTTCGACTGCGATCAGCGTAGTGATTTCGCACTGCCTGGTCGACGGCATGGGGGGTTTGTCGGTGCTCGCCGATATTGCCAAAGGTGTCAGCGCCGATTTCGACTACCCAGCCGCAGGTTCGCGCACCCGACGGCGTGCGATAGCTTCCGATGCTCGGGAAACCTTGCAGGGCTCGCGTGAGATTGGCCGTGCGCTTGGCGCGGCGGTCAAATTGGCGTTTCGTCGCCGGCATGACATTGCCCGATCGGGGGCAACACGACCCGCCCCGACCCCCCTTACAGACGGGGCCGATTGCAACGTCGTGGTGCCGGCCATCGCGGTCTACGTCGATCTCGATGATTGGGATGCCCGGGCGAAAGCCCTAGGCGGGATCAGTCATTCGCTGGTTGCCGCGTTCGCTGCCAAACTCGGCGAACGAATGGGACGCCAGCGGGCAGACGGCTCTGTCACCCTGCTCATCCCCACCAGTGACCGCACCACGGACGATTCGCGTCAGAACGCAGCAGCACTTGCGAACATCAGCGTGGACCCAACACACCTCACGACAGATTTGTCTGCTGCCCAGGTCACCCTCCGGCATGGATTGAAGTCGGCGCGCGAGGTGCCCGATCAGCCATTGGAGCTTCTTCCGCTGGTTCCGTTCATACCGCGAAGGGCTGTGAAAGCTGGCGGCGATTTAATTTTCGGCTTCGCCGCTGACCTTCCCGTGTCATGTTCAAATCTCGGCGACATCGACCCCGCGATAGGACGTCTCGACGGCACTGACGCCGAGTACGTGATGCTGCGAGGCGTAGACCGACGGATCACACGACAGTCACTGGAGCGAAAGCGCGGCCAACTCACCCTGGTGGCGGGGCGCATCGGTGGCAAGATGTCCATCAGCATCATCGGTTATCAGCCCAGCGGACAAAACTCCAAGGCCCATCTGCGTGAGCTTGCGGCGAAGACGCTGGCCGAGTTCGATCTCACCGGCGTGATCGACTAGGCGCAAAATTGCTTGACCGTGGTCGTGTGCGGGTGTCGTTTAAGCGCGCTACACCCAAAGATGGTGAACGCCTAGATAATCGGCTTGCGTTCTTTGATCAAGCCACGTTCCTCTCGTTGCGCGCCAGCGGTCGCGGGCAACTCATGCAGATCGTGTGGCTCTATGAGCACGCGATTGACCTCGACCGACTAAGGCGCACATACCGCAACGCCGGTTACGGGTTGTTGGGACGGAGGATCGAGCGTTCGCCGCTGCTGTTCGGCCGGCATCGGTGGGTCTCAGCGGTGGGGCAGCCGTCGGACATCGATATCGCCGAGTCTGCGCGTCCCCGCGCCGAGCTGAGCGACTGGGTGGATGAACGGGCGGAACTGCCTATCGATCCCGAATATGGACCTGGCTGGCATATGGGAGTTCTTCCGCTAACGGACGGTTCGACTGCCGTCACCGTGGTGCTTTCGCACTGTCTGGCCGACGGCATCGCGGGTATGGTCTTGGTCTTTGACGCTGTCACAGGCAACATTCGCGATCTTGGCTACCCGCCGCCACATTCACGCACTCGACTGCGCGCGGCGGCTTCCGACTTTCGTGAAACCGTGCGGGATTTGCCGCAGACTGCCCGGGCGCTCGGTGCGGCGGCAAAGCTGGTGTACGGGCGCCGGCGCGAAATGACCCGACCGGCTGCGCCGCGAACCACTCCGGCCCTTGTGGACGGCGCCGATTGCCGCGTTATCGTGCCGACGATCACTATTCATGTCGATCTCGACGATTGGGATGCCCGAGCGACCGCCCTTGGCGGGAGCAGTTATTCGCTGTTTGCTGGGGTCGCCGCCAAGCTTGGCGAATACCTGGGTCGCCGTTCGGAGGGCGGCACTGTCGCCCTGCTTATCCCGTTCAGCGACCGTACCCTGGACGATACGCGTGCGATCGCAATGTCATACGCGAAGGTCGGTGTCGACCCAACGCGCGTGACCACTGACTTGTCCGGCGCCCGGGTCGCCATCAAGCAGGCGCTGACAACGGCGCGCGAGACGCCCGATCCGGCGCTGCAGATCCTCCCCCTGACCCCATTCGTGCCGAAGCGGGTGGTGCAACGAATGGCCGATATGATGTTCGGCTTCGGCGATTCCTCCGTGTTATGTTCCAATCTCGGCGATCTTCCCCCCGAGATTGCCTCCGTTGACGGCACCGCTGCCGAGTACGTCATGCTGCGCGGGGTCGACCAAAACGTCACGCGGCGGTACATCGAGAGCGTGGGCGGTCAACTTGTCGTGGTGGGAGGGCGCCTCGTCGGCAAGATGTCTATGAGTGTTGTCGCCTACCAGCCGGGCAGAGAGAACTCGAAGCAGGACCTGCGCGAGCTCGCGGCGCGCACGCTGGCCGAGTTCGGGCTGACCGGCAGTGATCGACTAGCAGCAAAATCGATTCGTCTCGTTTGGGGGTTGATCAATGTCGCTTAGCACTGGCCGTGTGCGTGCACGCTTCGGGCGTTCCGCGTCCAAAGAACCTGCGGGCCCGGACAACCGGCTTGCGTTCTTTGATCAAGCCACCTTTCTCTCGTTGCGTGCCACCGGTCGGGAGCAACTCATGCAGATCGTGTGGATCTATGAGCACCCCATCGACATGGACAAAATGATGCAGGCGTTCCGTAACGCCGGTTACGGGCTGATGGGACGGCGGATCGAGCGTTCGCCGCTGCCGTTCGGCCGGCATCGGTGGGTCTCGGCTATAGGACAGCCGTTGGACATCGATATCGCTGAGTCCGCCCGTCCACGCGCCGACCTCAGCGACTGGCTTGATGAACGTGCGCAACTGCCTGTCGATCCGGAATCGGGACCTGGTTGGCATGCGGGACTCCTTCCGCTCGCGGACGGTTCGACTGCCAGCACCGTGGTGATGTCGCACTGCCTGGCCGACGGGATGGCCGGCGTTTTTCTGGTCTTCGACGCGATTACGGGCCATACCCGCGATCTCGGCTACCCGCCGCCACGTTCACGGACTCGACTGCGCGCCGCGGTTTCCGACTTCCGAGAAACCATGCGAGACCTGCCCGAGTCCGCCCGGGCTTTCCGCGAGATGGCAAAGCTGGTGTACAACGCCCGGCGCGATATTGCCCGGCCGGCCGCATCGCCGACCGCTTCAACCCGTAACGACGGCGCCGACGGCGCCGACAGCATCGTCATCGTGCCGACAGTCTCGATCTACGTCGATCTCAACGACTGGGATGCCCGAGCGAAAGCCCTTAACGGAAACAGTTATTCGCTGCTACCGGGCTTCGCGGCCAAGCTTGGCGAACACCTGGGCCGCCAGGCGGACGACGGCACCGTCGCCCTGCTCGTCCCTTACAGCGACCGCGGCCCGGACGATACGCGTGCGATAGCAATGTCGTATGCGAAGGTCAGCGTCGACCCGACGCAGGTCACCACAGACTTGTCCGGCCCCCAGGTCGCTATCACGGAGGCGCTGAAAACAGCGCGGGAGACACCGGATCCGGCGATGCAGATCCTTCCGTTGACCCCGTTTATCCCGAAGCGGGCGGTACAACGATTGGCCGACATGATGTTCGGCTTCGGCGATGGCGCCGTGTTGTGTTCCGATCTCGGCCACCTGCCGGTCGCGCTGGCCAGTCCCGACGGCACTGCCGCCGAATACGTGAATTTACGAGGAGTCGACCAGAACGTCACACGCCGCTACATCGAGAGCGCAGGGGGCCAACTCGTCGTGGTGGGCGCGCGTCTCCATGGCAAGATGTCCATGAGCGTTGTCGGCTATCGACCAGGCGGAAAGAACTCAAAACAGAACCTGCGCGAGCTCGTGGCGCGCACGCTAGCGGAGTTCGGCCTGACCGGAAAAATCGACTAGCATCAAATACGCTTGGCGGGCAGCGACTTCCAGCTCCAGCAGATCGGCGGTGCGGGTAACGCTGACCTCGGGCTTGGTCATCCGGGTGGCGATTTCGCGGGCTCGAGCCGCGTACTGCGGTATCAGGATGGTACGGAGGTCGGCGACCAGCGATTGCAACGTGACGCTCGCGAACCGACGGGCCACACCGAGTTTGAGCCGTTTGACCTGATTCGCCCAGACCGGCTGTTCGGCCCCGATGGGGAGCACCACCATGGGCATTCCGGCTCGCATCGCGGCGGCGGTGGTGCCCGCGCCCCCATGATGCACCACCGCGCGGCAGGTCGGGAAGACGGCCGCATGGTTCACCGCGCGGACAACCTTGACGTGGTTGTGGTGCGGTAGGTCGTCGGACTCGTTGGCGCCGACGCAAATCAAAGCTCGCTCGCCCAGTTGAGTGGCGGCCTCGCCGATCATTCTGATGGTCTCGGCGGGGGATTCGATCGGCATGCTGCCGAAGCCGAAGTAGATCGGCGGGGTACCCGAGGCGATCCACGACATCACCTCGTCGTCGGTGGCCGTCGGTAACTCCAGCGTCAGCACGCCGACAAAGGGGCGTCGCTCACTCCACTCGGCTGCCAGCCCCGGAAAGAGAAGTTCTTCGTAGGTTTGAATCTCCAGCGCGCCTCGCGCCATCCGTCGCGCTGATGACACCGCTGTCTTCGGCAGACCCAGCGCGCAGCGTTGCGCGTCTTCGGCCCGCTTCGTCATGCGCCAATAGCCCCAATCGCCCACCGTCATCCCGAACCGGACCAACGGCGATGGCAGAAAAGGGAGCAGTTGCCCGTTGACCCGATGCGGAAAGTGATGCAGGGCGGCCAGTGGAATGTCGTGGTATTCCGCGACATTGACGCCGACGCCCTGGTAGGTCTGGTCGTGCAGAATCAGATCGACCCCGTCGGCCAGCGACGCCAATGTCGCGCTCATCTCGGCCCAGCCCCGGGTCATGTACTCCATGCCCTCGTGCAATGCGCTGATCGGATTACGGAGCCTCACCGCAGAGCGGAAGGTATCTTCCTCCAGTTGAGCAGCCGAATCCGGGCCGTAGGAAACCGCTTCCAGACCCACCGACTCGACGAAGCCGAGCATGTTCGGTGGGGCGGCCATGCGCACTTCGTGTCCTCGGCGCCGCAGCTCCAGACCCACCGCCGCGCAGGGCTCCACGTCGCCGCGGGTGCCATGAACCGCTACCGCGAATTTCACGTCAGCTTCTCACACAGCAGCCCCGCCAAACCCTGAATGGTGGTGATGTCTGTGGAGGTGATCCGTACTCCCGTTTCGGCTTTGAGGTGGGTACGCAGCTCGAGGTTGCCCAGCGAGTCCAGGCCGTATTCCGACAGCGGACGGTCCGGATCGATGGTGCGGCGCAGGATCCTGGTGACCTGGTCGGAGACCAGGCGGCGGAGCCGGGTGGGCCATTCTTCCGCGGGCAACCCCTTCAATTCGTCGAGCAATTTACTTGTTTCCGTTGAGCTTTGGCCCTTGCGCTGGAACAGTTCAGCGAACTTGGTCCGCTGCGCCAGCTCATCGAACCAGGGTATGCCGGTGACGGGCGCGTACCCGGAGTAGGTGCGATCGTGGCGCAGCAGTGCCTCGAAGGCGTAGGCGCCTTCGTTCGGAGCGATCGCGGCGTCGGCGGCTTCTGCTGCGACATCCGCCGCACGGCCGATGTCGGACCAGACTCCCCATGCGATCGACATCGCCGGCAGGCCTTGAGTGCGCCGCCAGTGGGCGAACGCGTCGAGCCAGCTGTTGGCCGCGGCGTACGCCCCCTGGCCGGGCGAGCCCACCAGCGCCGCGGCAGAGGAGAACGAGCAGAACCAGTCGAGTTCCTGCGCCTCGGTGGCCGCGTGCAGATTCCACGCGCCGTGCACCTTTGGCGCCCAGTCACGGTCGATCAGCTCGTCGGTGATGTTTTCCAGCGTGGCATCCTCGACCACCCCGGCCGCATGCAGCACCCCGCGCAACGGGAGTCCGGTGGCCGTCGCCGTCGCCACCAACCGCTCAGCGGTGCCGGGTGCGGCGATGTCGCCGCACTCGACGACGATGTCGCCGCCCATCGCCCGGATGAACTCGATCGTGTCGAGCGCCTTTGTGGTGGGCTCGGATCGGGAGGAGAGCACGATGCGACCGCACCCGCCCCCGCTTGCTGGAGAGGCCATCTTCTCGGCCAGGAAGAGGCCGAGGCCGCCCAAACCACCCGTGACGATGTACGCGCTGTCCGGCCGGAAAATCTTTGCCTGCTCGGGCGGCACGACGACGTTGCTTTGTCCGGTCTGGGGCACCTCGAGCACCAGCTTGCCGGTGTGCTGCGCCGCGCCCATCACCCGGATCGCCTCGGCCGCGCCGGACAGGGAGTAGAGGGTCCTGTGGGGTAGCGGCAGCTTGCCGGCCGCGACGTTCCGATACACCTTGCCCAGCAGGTCGCCGAAGCGCTTTGGCTGGCTCTTTGCCATCAACCCCAGGTCCACGTAGTGGAACGTGAGGTTGCGGCGGAATGGGTACAGCCCCATCCGGGTGTTGGCGTAGACGTCGCGCTTGCCGATCTCGACGAATCGCCCGCCGACCGCGAGCAGTTCCAGCCCCGCCTCTTGCGCGGCGCCGGTCAGGGAGTTGAGCACGATGTCGACGCCGTATCCATCGGTGTCGCGGCGAATCAGCTCGGCGAACTCCGTGCTGCGGGAGTCGTAGACGTGCTTAATCCCCATGTCTTGCAACAGTTGACGACGCTGGGGGCTGCCGGCGGTCGCGAAAATCTCGGCACCCGCCGCGCGGGCGATCGCAATCGCGGCCTGGCCCACACCGCCGGTGGCGGAGTGAATCAACACCCGGTCGCCGGCGGCAATCCTGGCCTGGTCGTGCAGGGCGTACCAGGCGGTGGCGTGCGCGGTGGTGACCGCGGCCGCCTGCTGGTCGGTCAGGCCGGGCGGCAGCGTTACCGCGACGCGGGCATCGCACGTGACGAACGTTGCCCAGCAACCGTTGTCGGAGAGACCGCCGACATGGTCGCCGACCCGGTGGGTGGTGACGTCGGGCCCGACCGCGGTCACCACACCGGCGAAGTCGGTGCCCAGCCGTGGGATCTCTCCAGAGACGGTGGAGTACCGGCCGAACGCGACCAAGACGTCGGCGAAGTTGATGCTGGACGCGGTGACCGCGACCTCGATCTGTCCCGGGCCCGGCCGAACCCGTTCGACCGCAACGAATTCCATCGTTTCCAGATCGCCGAGCGTACGGATCTCGAGACGCAAGCCGCCGCGCGCCTGGTCCACCATGGCCGTTTGCCGTTCCTCGGGGCGCAGCGGAGCGGGGGTCAGGCGCGCCGTGTACCACTGGCCGTTCCGCCAGGCGGTCTCGTCTTCGTCGGACCGTTGCAGCAATTGGCTTGCCAGCCGGTCGATCTGGGTGGCCTCGTCGAGATCGATTTGGGTAGCGCGCAATTGGGGGTGTTCGACGGCGACCACCCGCATCAGGCCACGCAGACCGGCCTGTTCCAGGTTTTCGGGGTCGCCGGTCAGCACCGTCTGGGCGCCCCGGGTCACGGCGTACAGGCGCGGCGGGTCGACCGGGCACTCCGGCAACTCACGCACGATCCGGACCAGATGACGCACGAACTCGCCGCCGAGGGTCGGGCAATCGTCGGGAGTGCTGGCCTTGGGTCCGGTCAGGATGACCACGCCGTCCAACACGTTGGCAGCGAGATGATCTCGCAGCCGGGCGGCGTTGAGCAGGTGTTCCCCTTGCTGGTCCCACGACATCGAAGTGCATTGCGCGCCACTGAGTTTCAGGGCGTCCGTGAGTTCGCTCGCAACGACATCCGCGGTAGTTGACGTGCTGATCAGCAGCCACGCCCCAGGTTCGACATGACCGGCCTCGGGCAGGTCTCGCTGCTGCCATTCGATGGTCAGCAGCCGCTCGCCGAGTACACGATCGTGTTCGCTGGTTCCCGAGAATCCGGTGCCCAGCTCCAGTCCGCGCACCGAGAGCAGCGGCGTCCCGAACTCGTCGAGAACGTCTAGGTCCGCCTCGACGCCCGCGGTGTCGGCTTTGGTCAACTTGGTGAAGCAATAGCGCGCATCGCGAGTAGGTCCGTAGGTACGCAGCTGACGCACGCCCAGCGGCAGCAGCAGACTGCCGTTGGCGACCTGCGCCACGCTGGGATGGGCCGCCACCGATTGGAAGCAGGCATCCAGCAGTGCGGGATGCACTCCGTAGCTGGCGTGCTGGGAACGGATCGAGACTGGCAGCCCGACTTCGGCCAGCACCGTCTCACCGGTTCCCTCGGGGGTGTGCACCTTGACCAGGCCGGCGAAGGCGGGACCATATTGAATGCCGCGCTTGAGCATCCACTCCCTAAGGTCGGCGCCCTCCACCTCGCACGGGTGCGTGGCGAGCAGATCGGCCACATCCCGGGCGACCGGCTGGTCCTCGTCGGGCAGCGCGCGCAGGACCGCGGTGGCGCGCCGTACGCGCTCACCGTCGTCGTACGTTTCCACTTCGAAGGTGGCGACGCCGGGGGATTTGACGGTCGCGACGGCGCCGACCGCGGTCTCATCGTCGAGCAGCAGCATCTGCTCGAAACGGACGTCGGTGATTTCGGATGCCGCGCCGAGGACGGTGCGAGCCGCGGCCGATGCCATCTCGCAGAAGGCGGCCCCCGGCAGCGCAGGCGCGTCGTGCAACTGGTGGTCGTTCAGCCAGGGGTGCGCCACCTTGCCGACCTCGCCCTCCCAGACGTGGCGTTCCGGGTCCTCCTGCAAGCGGACATGCGCTCCCATCAGCGGGTGCACCGCGACGGTGAAACCGCCGCGTGCGCGGGTCTCCTGTCCGCCGCGGGTCAACAGCAGGGGACGGTTACTCCATACCGGCAGCGGGGTGTCCACCAACCGACCAGCGGGATAGAGCACCGAGAAGTCGATCGCGGCACCGGCGCCGAAGAGGTCCGCCAAGAAGCCGCGCAGACCATGCGGCAGCTCCTGCTCGCGACGCATGGCGGGCAGCGCGGCCAGCGGCATGCCCAGCTCCTGGGCTGTTTGCTCTACAGCGTGGATCAGCAGCGGATGCGGGGCCAGCTCGGCGAAGACCCGGTACCCGTCCTCCAACGCCGCCTGCACGGCCGCGGCGAAACGCACGGTGTGCCGCAGGTTGTCCGCCCAGTACCAGGCGTCGCATTCCGGCTCCTCGCGCGGATCGAACATCGTCGACGAGTAGAAGGGAATCTCCGGCGTCATGGGCTCGAGCTCCGCCAGCGCGTCGGTGAGTTCGTCGAGGATCGCGTCGACCTGGGGGGAGTGTGACGCGACGTCGACTGCCACCTCCCGGGCCATCACCTCGCGCTGTTCCCACGACGCGATCAGTTCGCGCACCGTCTCGGTGACACCACCGATCACCGTGGACTGCGGTGACGCGACCACGGCAACCACGACATCGTCGTTGACGCCACGCGCCATCAGCTCCGAAAGCACTTGCTGCGCAGGCAGTTCCACCGACGCCATCGCACCCGAACCAGCGATGGTAGACATCAACTTCGACCGGCGGCAGATCACCCGCACCCCGTCTTGCAGCGAGAGCGCTCCCGCCACGACGGCTGCCGCCGTCTCGCCCATCGAGTGGCCGATCACCGCGCCCGGCCGCACCCCGTAGGACCGCATGGTGGCGGCCAGCGCCACCTGCATGGTGAACAGGGCGGGTTGGATCCGTTCGATGCCGCTGACAGTGTCGGGCGCCGAGATCGCCTCGGTCACCGAGAAACCGGACTCCGCGGCGATCAGCGGCTCGACTTCGGCGACCGTCGCCGCGAACACCGGCTCGCTGGCGAGCAGCCCAACGCCCATCGCCGCCCACTGCGAGCCTTGCCCGGAGAAGAGCCACACCGGTCCACGGTCGTCCTGACCCACCGCGCTCTCGTACGGAAAGTCGCCATCGGCGACCTCGCGCAGGCGCTCGGCCGCCTGTTCGAGGCTGTCGGCGATGATTGCCGTGCGCACCGGACGGTGCCCGCGCCGGCGGGTGAGCGTGTAGGCCAGGTCCGACGCGGCCAGGTCCGGCGCCTGGGTGTCGACCCAGTCCGCCACGCGGCGGGCGGTTTGTCGCAAGCTGTCGGCCGAGGTCGCCGACAGCGGGAACAGCAGGGGGCCGTCGGCGCTGGAAATGGACGGGGTGCTGCCCGCCGCGACCGGCTCCGGCGCCTGCTCGAGGATCGCGTGCACGTTGGTGCCCGAGAAGCCGTAGGACGAGACCGCCGCCCGCCGGGGCCCGGTGCGCCCGTCAGCGGGCCATGGCGTGGTCACCTCGGGCACAAACAGGTTGGTCTCGATGCGCGCGAACTCGTCGGGCAGCCGGGTGAAGTGCAGGTTGCGTGGAACCACCCCGTGTTGCACGGCCAGGACGGCCTTCATCAGCCCCAGCGCTCCGGCGGCCGACTGGGTGTGACCGAAATTGGTCTTCACCGATGCGAGCGCGCACGGGCCCTCGACGCCGTAGACCTCGGCAAGGCTGGCGTACTCGATGGGGTCCCCGACGGGAGTACCGGGGCCGTGTGCCTCCACCATGCCGACGCTGTGGGGGTCCACATCCGCCGCGGCCAACGCCGTGCGAAAGGCCTCTAGCTGCGCGGGGCCGGACGGCGTCACGATATTCACCGTGCGGCCGTCCTGGTTGGAGGCCGTGCCGCGGATCACGGCCAGGATCCGGTCGCCGTCGGCCACCGCGTCCGGCAGCCGCTTGAGCAGCACCACGACGCAACCCTCGCCGGCCACGAAACCGTCCGCGGCGACGTCGAAGGCACGGCAGCGCCCGGTCGGGGACAACATGCCGAAGGCCGACCCCGAGGAGACCTTGCGCGGTTCGAACATCACCGAGGCTCCGCCGGCCAGCGCCATGTCGCTTTCGCCGTCGTGCAGGCTGCGGCAGGCCAGGTGGATCGCCGTCAGCCCGGACGAGCAGGCGGTGTCCACCGTCATCGCGGGGCCGCGCAGGTCCATGGCGTGGGCGATGCGCCCCGAACCCATAGCGAAGCTGTTGCCCATATACCCGTACGGCCCGTCCAGGGTCTGGGCGTCGGCGTGCACGAACTGGTAGTCGTCATGCATCAAGCCCACGAACACGCCGGTCCGGACCGCGGCCAGGGCCTCGCGAGTCAGGCCGCCGTGCTCCATGGCCTCCCACGCGGTTTGCAGCAGCAGCCGGTGCTGCGGGTCCATCGCGGTCGCTTCTTTCTCACTGATCCCGAAGAATTCGGGATCAAAGTCAGCGACGTTGCTCAGGAAGCTGCCCCACTTGCACACGGACCGCCCGGGCACGCCCGGTTCGGGGTCGTAGTACTCGTCGACGTCCCACCGGTCCGCCGGTACCTCAGTGATCAGGTCGTCGCCGCGCAGCAACGCCTCCCACAGCTGCTCCGGGGACTCGATTCCCCCCGGAAGGCGGCAACCCATGCCGACGACGGCAACCGGCGTAACGCGTATGTCTTCCAAGGCTTTTACCTCTTCTTAGCAACTTTCAAGTTCATATCACTGTGGCGGGGTTATCTCAGGAGCTTTATGAACATCGCGCAAATTCGTTACCAGCCGGGAACACTGGGAACTTTTCTGCAGCTTGCACCGATCCACCGCCCCCCGCGTCGAAACCAATTTGTTCGTGGCGCGTTATGTACCCTAGCGGGTTATTTGGACGGATGTGCCAGAACCGTGCGAACGTACCAAAAAATTTACAGGGCGTTTGCTGGGGTGGAGGACCCGGCTGCGTCCAGCATGACTGACAGAGCCATCGGCACCGCATTCGGCCCGTTCCGGCGGTGGTGGGCCGGGATGTCAAGCGGTTACGGTCCTGGATGGTAGAGCTCGCTGTCCAGGGCTGGCGCGCTGCGCGGCCCCGATCGGTGCAGGTAGCCGATAGAACGCCAGCGTGCTGACAACGGGCGTTGTATCGAGGGCGTGCCCGCATGCGCTCGGCCCTGGACTCGGACTGCGGGCTCCGTGTTTGCTCGGTTGCCGGCCGAACGCCCTCGGCCCGGCGGCGATGTCGGGTCGGGAAGGGTTGCGACCAGTCGGTCGTCGCGGGGGGTACGGACTTTGCTGACGAGCGCAAGCTGGTCGCCTCGACGGCCGGAATCTCGGCTCCAGGACAGGCTTGCGACCCCCTCGCCGGGGACGAGCGGTCCCGTTATGCGTTCGTGATCGGGCGCAACGGATTTGCTTCCAGGGGCTATCTTTTCGGGAATCCGAAAAACCAATTTCCTCTCATGGAGTTTATTCCGGCCAATCAGAATGATTCCAGTGAAGTTGAGCTGGCGTGCATGTGACCTCGGCCATCCGCATCCCGATACCTGGCGTTCGCATCGCCTCGTGGGCACCAGGTCACGGTCGTCTCGCCCATGAAATTTGTTGACCCGCATGGCCATCGGAGTGCTCAGGTGATTGGCCGTCGCGCCGATTGCTCTTACCCTGCTGATATGCCGGACGACGGAGTGCGCATACCGCGACTGCCAATGGACGAGGCCAAGGCCGCGGCCGACCAGGCGGGTGTGCCCGACTACATGGCCGAGCTCAGTATCTTCCAGGTGTTGCTGCACCATCCCGTACTGGCGCGGACCCTCAACGACCTGCTCGCATCGATGCTGTGGCACGGCGCGCTCGATTCGCGGCTGCGTGAGCTGGTGATCATGCGCATCGGCTGGCTGACCGGATGCGATTACGAATGGACCCAGCACTGGCGCGTCGCTTCCGGGCTGGGCGTCCCGGCAAACGACCTGCTCGGCGTGCGCGATTGGCGGGCGTACGAAGGTTTCGGGCCCACCGAACGGGCGGTCCTGGCAGCCACCGACGACGTGGTGTGCGACGGCGTGGTGAGCGCTGCGAGCTGGGCGGACTGCGAGCGCGAATTAGGCGGTGACAGAACAGTTCTCATCGAACTCGTCACCGCGATCGGTGCGTGGCGAATGGTCGCCTCGATCCTGCGCAGCCTCGACGTCCCGCTGGAGGACGGCGTGGCCAGCTGGCCACCCGACGGCCGAGCGCCCTGACGGGCAACCAGCCACCTCGTGGGAACCGGCTGTGAGCTCTGTCATACTTCCGGGATGGCAGAATCTTCGTCGATCCTGGACCGCGTCTGGCAGCATCCGCTCACCTGGAAGCTCAATCAGAGGCTGGCGAAGTACGCCTACATGGTTTTGACGCGAATGATCAGCCGCGACGACGAGGTGTTCCTCAATTTCTCCTATGAAGAGGACCCACCGATGGGTGTGCCGCTGGAACCCTCCGACGAGCGCAATAGGGGCTCCATCCAGCTGTACCACGCCACCGCGAGCCAGGCGGATCTCACCGGCAAGAAGGTGCTGGAGGTCGGGTGCGGGCACGGCGGCGGTGCCTCATACATCAAGCGCTACCTGGGTCCCGCGTCCTACACCGGACTGGACCTGAATCCGTCCGGCATCGCGTTCTGCAAAAAGCGGCACGTCATGCCGGGGTTGGATTTCGTCCAGGGCGACGCCCAGGACCTGCCCTTCCCCGATGAGTCGTTCGACGCGGTGGTCAACGTTGAATCCGCGAATTACTACCCTGACCAGGCCAGTTTCTTCGCCGGGGTGGCTCGTGTGCTGCGGCCGGGCGGCCACTTCCTGTACACCGACTGCCAACCCGCCGCCGGGGTTGAGGTGTGGGAGGCGACGCTCGCGAACATGCCGCTGCGGAAGCTGTCGCAGCGCGACATCAACGCAGAAACCATGCGCGGGATGGAGATGTATTCCGATCACTGGCTGGAGGTCATCGAACGGCGTGCGCCGTCGTTTTTGCGGAAAGCGCTTCGCGATGGGGCGCCGGTGGCGGGCAGCAAGCATTACCAGGGTCTGAAAGAGGGCACCACCACCTACCGGATCTACCATTTCGTGAAGGATTGACGCGGCGTCCGGCGCCTGACATTTCGCGGAATATGTTGAGCGCGAACATATTCGAAAGTTCAGGCCACCCCCTGGCGCGGTCGATTGACATGGCAATCAATAACTTTTAGCGTCGTGCCAATGCGAACCAGAGTCGCCGAGATGCTCGGTGTGGAATTTCCGATCTGCGCTTTCAGCCACTGCCGCGATGTCGTTGCCGCGGTGTCCAACGCGGGTGGCTTCGGAATCCTCGGCGCGGTCGCGCACAGCCCGCAGCGGCTGGAGAACGAGCTGACCTGGATCGAGGAACAGACCGGGGGTAAGCCGTACGGGGTCGACCTGTTGCTGCCCGCCAAGTACGTCGGCTCGGATAAACCCAACGCGGGCGGGGCCGACGCGAAGCAGGTCCGTGACCTTTTCCCCGCGGAGCACCGCGCGTTCCTAGACGACCTGTTGGCGCGTTACGGAATCACGGTGACCGCGGAAGTGGACGCCAAGCCGCGTGGGGTGAGCGGCGGTCTGAACATCTCGCCCAAAGGCTACGAGCCACTGCTCGATGTGGCGTTCGCGCATCGCATCCGGATGATCGCCAGCGCGCTCGGAGCCCCACCGGCGGATCTCGTCGACCGCGCCCACGGCCACGATGTGCTGGTGGCCGCGCTGGCCGGCACGACGGAACATGCGCGGCGGCACGCGGCCGCGGGCGTTGACCTGATCGTGGCCCAGGGCACCGAGGCCGGCGGCCACACCGGCGAGGTGGCGACCATGGTGCTGGTTCCTGAGGTGGTGGACGCGGTGGCGCCGACGCCCGTGCTGGCCGCGGGCGGCATCGCGCGCGGCCGTCAGATCGCCGCGGCCCTGGCGCTGGGCGCCGAGGGCGTGTGGTGTGGGTCGGTCTGGCTGACCACCGAGGAAGCCGAGACGCTGCCGGTGGTCAAGGACAAGTTCTTGGCCGCGAGCTCTTCGGACACGGTGCGGTCGCGATCGATGACCGGCAAACCGGCGCGGATGTTGCGCACAGCCTGGACCGAGGAGTGGGACAAACCCGACAGTCCCAGCCCCCTCGGCATGCCGCTACAGACCGCGCTGATCAATGACACGCTGGTGCGCATCAACCAGGCGTCCGGTCCCCCGGACGCCAAGGCCCGCGACCTGGTGACGTATTTCGTTGGCCAGGTGGTCGGTTCCCTCGACCGGGTGCGGCCGACGCGTGCGGTCGTCCTCGACATGGTCGAGGAGTTCATCGACACGATCGGGCGGCTGGAGTCGCTGACCGACAAGTAACAGTGTTCGCGCGCAAGGGTTTTCACGCCATCGCCCGAACTGCATTTGCCCAGGTCGCGAGCGCGTAAACCTTGCCGAAACCTGTGAGCGCGCGTAGTGGATGCATAAAGATTGGGAAACACCGCACGTATCGAGTTGACCGGCGGACGCCTGTCGTGGATCATCGGTCCGGTATGCACCTCGTTAGGTGAGGCGTCTACACGAATACAGGCCACTGACCCCGAACGTCGAAAGACGCCCCGGGTCAGGACAGCTCCTCCCGGCTTAAGGGTTGAGCCCAGGTGGCTTCCGGATTACCGGACACGTCGTGTGGTGCCAAAGCTCTGACGAGTGGGGTGCAGATTTCCGACGTTCGTCGGGTTTCTGTGCTCCTTTGCTGCGCGTGGATCGTGCGGGCACCCGCCCGTGCGCGTCGTGATGGTGAGGAGGTGAGGGGCGAATGAGTTCCAGCGATAGTCCCGGTCGAAGTCCGGGCCAGGTTTCGTCCCCATCGGTCCTCCGGTATTTCTGCTGAACGTCAATTGGCTTTAAGGCCAAGCATTTCCGGATCGGAACCAGTACGGGACGGGACACGTCAGTCCTTGTAACTGCTCGTTTGGAATTCCGTCTAGGAGGCGATCATGACCGCAGCTCTGTACGACGAAGTGGTAACCGTAGCGCCCGCTCCCAAGCTGACCGTGGTGCGCGATGTGACGCCCGCGCAGGCCCACACCCCGGCGCCCGCGCCCACGAAAGCGACCCGGCCGCACGACCTGCCGGTTTTCGGTGTCGGCGGCGACCCACTTGTGCACGGCGCGGCCCGCCTGCTCGCCATCCCGGTGCGTCACGTCTACGCGGCGCTGTGGCGCGTCGGAGTGCTCGAAGTCCAGGGTTAGTCCGATGGATGGTGCGATCCAGAGCGCCATGCGTTGGTTGGTCGACCTGTGACCTCTAGTTCACTACGGTTTGCTGGCTCGGAAACAAATTGAGCTCAAAATGAGCGGAACCATCTGAAACTGCGGTCATCTTCCGCCACCTTTTGCAGCGCTACCACCGATGGATACTTCACCATGCGGTAGACGTAGTCGTACAGCCAGTGTGGAAAGATCGTCTCGGCAATGGGTTTGAGTAGTTTGCCGAGTAGGTTTAGGGACCGGACCCAAAGCATTCCGAAGCCATCGACTACTCGGTAGCAGGGGTAGTTGGCAAAGTTGGAAACGGCTTTCGACACGCTGATCCAAGAAACGTCATCGATGATGATGTACCCGCCGACCTTGATCAGCCTGTTCGCGAAATACATGTCTACGAGTGTTTGGTCGAAGGTGTGCCAGCCGTCGATGAACACCAAGTCGAATGTCGCGCCCTCCCGCACCAATTGGGGCAGGGCTAGTTCAGAGGGTTCTTCGCGGAGCTCGTAAAAATCGACGCCAGCCCGGTCCAGGTTGGTCACGCCGATGGCTTTCCAGTCAGTGGTCTGGAATGGGTCGACGATGACGTGATGCGCGGACGGGCGCCCGGCGAGCGCACTCGCGATGTACAAAGACGAGAACCCGAATGCGCATCCGACCTCGAGGGTGCGTGTGATGCTGGGGCGACTCCCGATGAACTGCGACAGAAACTGGCCTTCAGCAGCGTCGATGCCATGCTTTCCGATCGGAAATGTTTGGCCGTCCGCGCTGGTGACGGCACCTCTGCGACGGATGTCTTCAATTATCGTTTGCGCCTGCATCAATCTCACTGTCTAAGGTGGCTGCTTTTCAGCGCAGCACGGTGGGTAGCGTGTCGACGCGCCGCATGATCAGACCGGCATGCCGACAAACCAAAATATGTCAGTGGGACGCCCGAGCGCTAGGCGACCCGCGACCAAGAGCGCCCGTCGTAGCAGCGCTGCGCCTTCATTCGCGCGGCCTGAGCGTCGACATCGGTATACGACGGAGGACTGCCGCACCTGTTAAAGAGCGTCTGCGCCGTAATGGCGATACCGTGTGGCAGCGTCATAAATGGCGCAAGGAACTACAATCTGTGCATTGGCATCGATCCGGCTATCACCGGGGAGCCTTCGGAAGAACAGCCGTCTCGGCCCAGTAGAACCGAACGGGTAGGCCCGTCACAGCCTGCAATGAGCGGTCGTGCGTGAGCGCGGCAAGCGGGGTGGTACCGCGGCGCTCGCGCACTGTGCGCGTCGTCGTCCCCGTGCCGACACGTAGGTGGCACAGGAGACCGATGACTGACAGCGCGTACCCGCGCACCGATCTGGGCCCCGACCCACGCGTCGGCTCTCCGGATTTTCCCGCGCTGGAAGGCCAGGTCCTCGATTACTGGTTCCACGACGACACCTTCCGCGCCAGCATCGCCCGCCGCGACCGGGCTGAGGAATACGTGTTCTACGACGGGCCGCCGTTCGCCAACGGGCTGCCGCACTACGGGCATCTGCTCACCGGCTACGTGAAGGACATCGTCCCGCGGTATCGCACGATGCGCGGATACAAGGTGGAGCGCCGCTTCGGCTGGGACACCCATGGGCTGCCGGCCGAACTCGAAGTCGAGCGCCAGCTGGGTATCAACGACAAATCGCAGATCGACGACATGGGGATCGCCGCGTTCAACGACGCCTGCCGGGCATCGGTATTGCGCTACACCGACGAATGGCAGAACTATGTGACGCGCCAGGCCCGCTGGGTCGACTTCGACAACGACTACAAAACGCTCGACCTGCCCTACATGGAGTCGGTGATTTGGGCGTTCAAGCAACTGTGGGACAAGGGCCTGGCCTACGAGGGCTACCGGGTGTTGCCCTACTGCTGGCGCGACGAAACCCCGCTGTCCAATCACGAACTGCGGATGGACGACGACGTCTATCAGAGCCGCCAAGATCCGGCGCTGACGGTGGGATTCAAGATTACGGGCGGGCAGCTGGACGGGGCCTACCTGCTGGTATGGACGACGACGCCATGGACCCTGCCGTCGAACTTGGCGGTCGCGGTCAATCCCGAAGTGACCTACGTCGAGGTCAAGGCCGGCGACCGTCGTTTCGTGCTGGCCCAGCCGCGGCTGGCCGCCTACGCGCGCGAGCTCGGGGAAGAGCCCGAAGTGCTGGCCACCCATCCGGGCGCCGACCTGCTCGGCACGCGCTACCTGCCGCCGTTCGCGTATTTCATGGATACGGCCAAGGCATTTCAAGTGCTGCCAGGCGATTTCGTGACCACCGAGGACGGCACCGGCATCGTGCACATGGCGCCGGCCTACGGCGAGGACGACATGGCCGTCTCGGAGGCGGCCGGGATTGTGCCGGCCACCCCGGTCGATTCCAGGGGCCGGTTCGATGCCACCGTCCCGGATTACCAGGGACAGCACGTCTTTGACGCCAACGCACAGATCATCCGCGACCTGAAGAACCAGAGCGGGCCGGCGGCGGCCAATGGCGCGGTGCTGCTCCGCCACGAGACCTACGAGCACCCGTACCCGCACTGCTGGCGCTGCCGCAACCCGCTGATCTACCGCGCGGTGTCGTCGTGGTTCGTGGCCGTCACCGCGTTCCGGGACCGCATGGTGGAACTGAACCAGCAGATCACCTGGTATCCCGAACACGTCAAGGACGGCCAGTTCGGCAAGTGGCTGCAGGGCGCGCGCGACTGGTCGATCTCGCGAAACCGCTACTGGGGCAGCCCGATTCCGGTTTGGAAGTCGGACGACCCGGCCTATCCGCGTATCGACGTCTACGGCAGCCTCGACGAGCTGGAACGCGATTTCGGCGTGCGGCCCACCAACCTGCACCGGCCGTACATCGACGAGCTGACTCGCCCCAACCCCGACGACCCGACCGGCGCCAGCACCATGCGGCGCATCCCCGATGTGCTCGACGTGTGGTTCGACTCCGGTTCCATGCCGTATGCGCAGGTGCACTACCCGTTCGAGAACCAGGACTGGTTCGCGGGCGGGGCGGCGGGAGAGGGCGGGCATTATCCCGGCGACTTCATCGTCGAATACATCGGCCAGACCCGCGGCTGGTTCTACACGCTGCACGTGCTGGCCACCGCTCTCTTCGATCGGCCGTCGTTCAAAACCTGTGTGGCACACGGGATCGTGCTGGGGTCGGACGGCCAGAAGATGAGCAAGTCGCTGCGCAATTATCCCGACGTTACCGAGGTGTTCGACCGCGACGGCTCCGACGCGATGCGCTGGTTCCTGATGGCCTCGCCGATCCTGCGCGGCGGCAACCTGATCGTCACCGAAGCGGGCATCCGCGAAGGCGTGCGGCAGGTGTTGCTGCCGTTGTGGAATGCGTACAGCTTCCTGGTCCTTTATGCGCCGAAAGTCGGTGCCTGGCGCACCGATTCGAGGCATGTATTGGATCGCTACGTCCTGGCCAAGCTGGCGGCGCTCCGCGACGACCTCACCGACGGGCTGGAGCGCTGCGACATCTCCGGGGCCTGCGAACAGCTGCGCCAGTTCACCGAAGCGTTGACGAATTGGTATGTGCGACGGTCACGTTCGCGGTTCTGGGAAGAGGACGTCGATGCCATCGACACGCTGCACACCGTGCTGGAGGTGACCGCGAGGCTGGCCGCGCCGTTGCTCCCGCTGGCGACCGAGGTGATTTGGCGGGGTTTGACGGGGGAGCGGTCGGTGCACCTGACGGACTGGCCGCGCGAGGGCGAGCTGCCCGCGGATCCTGACCTGGTCGCCGCGATGGACCAGGTTCGCGAAGTGTGTTCGGCCGCGTCGTCGCTGCGCAAGGCCAAGAAGCTGCGGGTGCGGCTGCCGCTACCGAAACTGATTGTGGCAGTGGATGACCTGCAGCGGCTCAAGCCGTTCACCGATCTGATCGCCGATGAGCTCAATGTCAAGCAGGTCGAATTGACCGACGCGATGGACACCTACGGCCGCTTTGAGCTCACGGTCAACGCCAAGGTGGCCGGGCCGCGGCTGGGCAAGGATGTGCAAGCGGCCATCAAAGCGGTCAAGGCCGGCGAGGGCGTCGTCAACCCCGACGGCACCCTTTCGGCCGGCCCCGCGGTGCTGCAACCCGAGGAGTACAGCTCGCGGCTGGTGGCCGCGGACCCGGAATACACGGCGGCGCTGCCCGATGGCGCGGGTCTCGTCGTGTTGGACGGCACCGTGACCCCCGAGCTGGAGTGCGAGGGCTGGGCCAAGGACCGGATCCGCGAGTTGCAGGAGTTGCGCAAATCGACCGGGCTGGACGTGTCCGACCGGATCTCCGTGCTGATGTCGGTGCCCGCCGAACGCGCCGACTGTGCGCAGACGCACCGCGATCTCATCGCCGGCGAGATCCTGGCCACCAGCTTCGAATTCGGTGAACCCGGCGATGACGCCGCCGAGATCGGCGCCGGCGTGCGGGTGAGCATCGCCAAGGCTTAAAGCGCCAAGCGGCTGTGGGCATTTCACATGGTCCACACAGTTTTGGCCGAGGGCCGACATAGTCCGTGGTGTCATGTTCGTGTCACGCTGGCCGATTTCGGTCGAATCGATGGGAGAGCGGGATGAACTATGTGATCACCGCGCCGGAGATGATGGCCACCGCGGCATCGGATTTAAGCAAAATCGGTTCGACGATCGGTTCGGCCAACGCCTCGGCGGCGGCTCTGACGTCGGCGGTGTTGGCGTCGGGCGCCGATGAGGTGTCGGCGGGCGTCGCGACGATGTTCGGCGAGTACGCGCAGGCCTATCAGGCGATCCATGCTCAGGCGGCGGCATTTCACGCGCAATTCGTCCAGCATCTGAATGCCGGTGCGGTCTCCTACGGCAATGCCGAGGCCGCCAACGCCACTCCTTTGCAAGATCTGCTCGATCGAGTGGACGCCCCCTTCGAGACGGTGCTGGGGCGCCCGTTGATCGGCAACGGAGCCGACGGCACCCCAGGAACCGGCGCCAACGGCCAAAACGGTGGGTTGTTGTGGGGCAACGGCGGCGCCGGTGGGTCCGGTGCGCCCGGCGGCAACGGCGGGAACGGTGGCAGCGGCGGGTTCTTCTACGGCAACGGCGGCGCCGGCGGAGCCGGTGGGGCCATCAGCAACGGCCAAGCCGGGGCGGGCGGCAACGGCGGCAACGCCGTCGGGCTTTTCGGCAACGGCGGCGCGGGCGGGGCCGGAGGGGATTGTCCCAATGGCATCGCCGGCGTCGGCGGGTTCGGCGGGAGCGGCGGGCATGTGTTCGGCAACGGCGGCGTCGGCGGGACCGGTGGGGCCAGCAATATTGTTGCCGGCTGGGGCGGGGGCGGCGGGAACGGCAGGGGCTTGTTCTACGGAGCGGGCGGGGCGGGCGGGACCGGCGGAGCCGGCACCGCCGACTTTGCGGTCGCCGGCACCGGCGGGTCCGGTGGCCAGGGCAGCATCTTCTTCGACCTCATCGGCACCGGGGCCGACGGTGGTGCCGGCGGCACCGCCGCCGGCCTGCACAACATCGGCGGACCGGGCGGCCAGGGCGGTTTCGGCGGCGGTGGCCTATTGGTGGGCATCGGCGGCGACGGCGGCGCGGGGGGCGCCAACACGGGCGGCGGCACCGGTGGGGTCGGCGGATACGGCGGCGACAACGGTTACGTGTACAGCCCCGGCCCTGGCACCGTCGTTGCCGGCGGTGCCCTGTTCGGCATCGGCGGCGCCGGCGGCGACGGGGGCGCTGCCATCGCCGGTGGGCACGGCGGCGCGGGGGGCCTCGGCGGCCTCGGCGGCCTGGTGTTCGGCATCGGGGGCGCCGGCGGGAACGGTTACGGCGCGGCCGGTTTGGCGTTCGGGGGCAACGGCAGCCAGGGCGGCTACGGCGGGCTGCTCTTCGGCATCGGCGGCAACGGCGGCGACGGCGGCATCGGGGCCACTCCCGGTGTTGGCGGCCCGGGCGGCATCGGCGGGTATTACTTCTTCGGCCCCAACGGAAAACCCGGCTCGACGCCGTGATTCAACGAAGCGACTCACCGCAATGGATTTAGGTCGGACGGTGATTATTTGCCGGGCCGCAATGCCCGGTGCGCGTGCGGCCAGAACGGCATGCCCACGACGACCGTCGCGCCGGTCGCGATCAGGCCGACCGCGACGTCGACGCTCTCGCGGCCGTCGGCCGCCCAGTAGACGTCCTTGAGGTCCAGCAGCAGGGCCAGCTCGTCGACGATCAACGCGTTGGCCGATCCGAAGGCCACCGCGGCCGCGGGGTGGCGGCGTTGCTTTTCGGTTCCGCGCACGCCGATAGCCGCCACCGTCGCCAGCAACGCGATGCCGATGTTGTAGTGGTGAAAATGCTTGCTGCCCATACTCATTCCGCCGCCTGACGGGCCGTGGCCGGCGCGGATCCAGTGCGTGAGCGCTCGCAGGCCCACGAAGGTGGTGGTGAACGACAGCCAGGCCAGGACGGTTGCCTGTTGTCCGGGTTCCAGCCGCTTGTCCCACTGGTGGCGCAGCCGCACCCATCGTGATGGCGGCGCGTCAGGATTCTCGGCCATACCTTTCGACGTTAGCCCTTCTAGCGGAAATAGCATTAGCGGCTGTGGAGTCCCGTTGGGTGCTGCACCTGGACATGGATGCGTTCTTCGCCTCCGTCGAACAACTCACCCGGCCGACCCTGCGCGGCCGGCCGGTGCTGGTCGGCGGTTTGGGCGGCCGCGGCGTGGTGGCCGGTGCGAGCTACGAGGCGCGGGTGTTCGGTGCGCGCTCGGCCATGCCGATGCACCAGGCCCGCCGGCAGATCGGCGTGACCGCGGTGGTGCTGCCACCGCGGGGAGTGGTGTACGGGGTGGCCAGCCGGCGAGTCTTCGACACCATCCGCGCCGTGGTGCCGGTGATCGAGCAACTGTCCTTCGACGAGGGTTTCGGCGAGCCGATGCAGCTTGCCGGGGCGTCGGTGCGCGATGTCGAGAGCTTCTGTGAGGGCCTGCGGCGCAGGGTGCGCGACGAGACCGGCCTGATCGCCTCGGTCGGGGCGGGCTCGGGCAAGCAGATCGCCAAGATCGCCTCGGCGCTCGCCAAGCCGGACGGCATTCGGGTCGTCTCGCGCGCAGAAGAGCAGGCGCTGCTCGGCGGATTGCCGGTCCGCAGGCTGTGGGGCATCGGACCCGTCGCGGAGGAAAAGCTGAATCGACTCGGCATCGACACCATCGGCCAGCTCGCCGCGCTGGCCGACGCCGAGGTGGCCAACATCCTGGGTGCGACGGTCGGGCCCGCGCTGCACCGGCTGGCCCGGGGCATCGACGACCGTCCCGTCGCCGAGCGCGCCGAAGCCAAGCAGATCAGCGCCGAATCCACCTTCGCGGCCGATTTGACCAGCCTCGAGCAGCTGCATGCGGCGATCGATCCGATCGCCGAGCACGCTCACCAGCGCCTGCTGCGCGACGGCCGCGGTGCGCGCACGGTCACGGTGAAGCTGAAGAAGTCCGACATGAGCACGCTGACCCGTTCGGCGACGCTGCCCTACGCCACGACCGAAGCCGGGGCGCTGGTCGCTCTGGCGCGGCGGCTGCTGCTGGATCCCCTCCGGATCGGACCCATTCGCCTTCTCGGCGTTGGGTTTTCGGGGTTGAGCGAGGTGCGCCAGGAGTCGCTGTTCCCGGACCTGGAGCTCTCGACGCTGGAGCCTGAGGCGCACCAGCCGGTCGAGACCGCGTCCGAGGCAATGTTCGCGTCGGGTCAGGAAGCCACGCTGTGGCGAGTGGGAGACGACGTCACGCATCGCGAGTTCGGACACGGCTGGGTGCAAGGCGCGGGGCACGGGGTGGTCACCGTACGTTTCGAGACCCGTGCGTCGGGCCCGGGGCAGGCCCGGACGTTTCCCGCCGACTCCGTCGACAGGGGCGAGCTCACCAGCGCCAACCCGGTCGACAGCCTGGACTGGCCCGACTATGTCGGTGTAATGCGAACGGAGGAGTCAGCCCCAGCGGCCAATGACGTCAGCGACGGATAGCCCCGCTGCCAGCGCGGCCATCAGCAGCACCCGGGTCTGCGGCGGCGGCAGCCGGGGCACCATCACCGCGCCGGCCTCGGCCATGGCGTGGCCGGGACCATAGCCGGCACTCACCCCGCCGCCCGGGACGCGGGTGCACACCGCGACGGCAATCCCATTGCCGCAGTGCCGGCGCACCGCATCGACCACCGCCGGTCCGGCATTGCCGGAGCCCAGCGCTTGCAGCACCACCCCGCGCGCGCCGGCGGCCACGAAGCCGTCCATCGCCACCCCGTCGCTGCCCAGGTAGGCCGCGACGATGTCGACTCGGGGCGCCGCGCCGGCACGCAGGTGGCCGAGATAGGGCCGGGTCTTGGGATGTGTCAGCCCTCCAGCGGCGGTGCCCAGCTGCGTGCCGGTGAAGCCGCTCAAGTCCTGTGTCGCGACCTTGCGAAAGCCCAACGGCTGCCATATCCGGCCCGCGAAGCAGACCAGCACCCCGAGGTCACGGGCGGCCGGGCTGGCGGCCACCGCCAGCGCGTCGCGCAGGTTGGCCGGACCGTCGGCGTCGGGTGCGTCGGCGCTGCGCATGGCGCCGGTCAGCACGACGGGAACGCCGCCGTCGTAGGTCAGCTCCAGCCAGAGCGCGGTCTCTTCCATGGTGTCGGTGCCGTGCAGGACGACCACGCCCTGAGCGCCGTCGTCGATCGCGGCCCGCACCGCGGCGCTGATCTTGTCCCAATCGGCCGTCGTCAGCTCGGAGCTGTCGACCGCCATCAGGTCAACGACGTCGACGTCGAGACCGGAGGTCAGGTCCGCGCCGCTGCGCGCGGGCCGGGCCACCCCGTCGGCGCCGGTGCTGGTCGAGATCGTTCCTCCGGTGGTGATGACGGCAAGTCGACCCATGGCGCGATCATCCCGCATCGCCGGTAAGGGATGATGGTGAAGTGCCCGAGGAACCCACAAGATCGGCGGAGCCGGCGACGCCGCCCGACGCGGCTGCGCCGCAGCCTCGACGGTTACGCCTGCTGCTTTCGGTGGCGGGCGTGGTGCTCGCGCTCGATGTCGTGACGAAGGTGCTCGCGGTCAAACTGCTTCCGCCCGGCCAGCCGGTGTCGATCATCGGCGACACGGTGACCTGGACCCTGGTGCGCAATTCGGGGGCGGCGTTTTCGATGGCGACCGGCTACACCTGGGTGTTGACTCTCATCGCGACCGGTGTGGTGGTCGGCATCTTCTGGATGGGCCGACGGCTGGTGTCGCCCTGGTGGGCGGTCGGACTCGGGATGATCCTGGGGGGCGCCATGGGCAACCTGGTGGATCGATTCTTCCGGTCACCGGGACCACTTCGCGGTCATGTCGTCGACTTTTTGTCCGTCGGCTGGTGGCCCGTGTTCAACGTCGCCGACCCGTCGGTGGTCGGTGGCGCCATCCTGCTGGTTGTGCTGTCGGTTTTCGGCTTCGACTTCGACACCGTGGGTCGGCGCAGGGCTGATCAGACCCGATGACCGATCGCTCGATGCCCGTCCCCGAGGGATTGGCGGGCATGCGCGTCGACGCCGGGCTGGCGCGCTTGCTGGGACTGTCCCGCAGCGCGGTGGCGGCCATCGCCGAAGGCGGCGGCGTCGAACTGGACGGCGTGCAGGCCGGCAAGTCGGACCGGCTGACTTCGGGCGCCTGGCTGCAGGTGCGCCTACCCGAGGCGCCGCCACCGCCGGAGAACACGCCGGTCGAGATCGAGGGCATGACGATCTTGTATTCCGACGAGGACATCGTCGCGGTCGACAAACCCGCCGCGGTTGCCGCGCACGCGTCGGTGGGCTGGACGGGCCCCACGGTGCTCGGCGGTCTGGCCGCCGCCGGTTACCGGATCACCACCTCCGGGGTGCACGAGCGGCAGGGCATCGTGCATCGCCTGGATGTGGGCACCTCCGGGGTCATGGTGGTTGCGCTGTCCGAGCGCGCGTACACGATGCTCAAGCGCGCGTTCAAACAGCGCACGGTCGACAAGCGTTACCACGCACTCGTCCAGGGGCATCCGGATCCGTCCAGCGGGACCATCGACGCGCCGATCGGTAGGCACCCCGGCGGCGAGTGGAAGTTCGCGGTCACCTCCAACGGCCGGCACAGTCTCACCCACTACGACACCGTCGAAGCCTTCGTCGCCGCCAGCCTGCTCGATGTGCATCTGGAAACCGGCCGCACCCACCAGATCCGCGTGCATTTCGCCGCGCTGCATCACCCGTGCTGCGGCGACCTCGTCTACGGCGCCGACCCGAAACTGGCGAAAAAGCTTGGGCTGGAACGGCAATGGTTGCACGCGCGGTCGCTGGCGTTCGCTCATCCCGCCGACGGCCGGCGGATCGAGATCGTCAGCCCGTACCCACCCGATCTGCAGCACGCGCTGGACGTGCTGCGCGAAGGCTGAATCAGTCTGATGGTCGCGACCCGCTGCGCCCGGCTTCGCCGCGCTTGCGATCGCTCAGTCGGGTTTGCGTGCGTCCACGAGGACCCGCGTCGCATGCGCGACGAACGGCCCATCGGCCTCGATGCGCTCGTGCAGTTCGCGCAGTTGCTCGCGATAGCGCTCGACGCTGAAGTCGGGGACCGTCCAGATCACTTTGCGCAGGAAGTAGATGACGGCGCCGATGTCGAAGAACTCGGCGCGCAGTCGCTCGGCGCGCAGATCCATTAGCTGCAGTCCCGCGTCCTGCACCTGCGCGCGCACCGCGTCGGGATGAAACTCGGCCCATTTCTCCGGCTGCGGGCCGATGAAGTACTCGACCAACTCGCCCATGGTGGCGGGCCCGATGTGCTGCGCGAAGTAGCTGCCGCCCGGCCGCAGCACCCGAAGGATCTCGCTTCCACCACACCGAGATCGGATGACGGGTGGTCACCAGGTCGAACGCCTCGTCGGCGAACGGCAACGGCGGCTCATCCCGGGTCTGGATCACCACCACACCCAGCGGATGCAAGCGCTTGGTCGCCAGGGCGGCGTTCGGCGGCCACGTCTCGATGGCGGCCATGGCGGGCGGGAACGGCCCGGCGCCGCTGAGCACCTCGCCGCCGCCGGTGTGAATGTCCAGCGCGGCCGACACGGCGGCTAAGCGCTGGCTCAGCGTCCGCTGGTAGCCCCACGACGGCCTTTCCTCCGTCGCGCGGCCGTCGAGCCAGGAGAAATCCCAACCGTCAACCGATATCGAATCAGCCTCTGTCACCAAATCTTCGAATGTGCGACCCATGCTGGGCATGGTAGGCACCGATCAGGTCGTACAGACAAATTTGGTGCCGCTGAGGTCAAGGCTGACTGAGCCCCAGCGCTCCAGTGCCAGTAGCCTTAGCGGGCCTGACCTTGTCCCGAAAGACGGTGGCATCAAGATGCGATGTCGAACCATGAGTCTTGGGAGTATGCGTGCCGAGGGTTCGGTCGGCGTGACGACAGTTGCGAAAGGAGTGACATCGGGCCGGAAGTCTTTGGAGCCGCCGTGGTGGCAAGCGGCGGTGAGCTGGGCGCGTGGCGATTATCTGGTCGGCGCGTCGGCGTCGGCGAAGCGACATCACCTGCTGGGTCTGTTGAAGTCGCGGGGGCATCGGACTTCGGATGCCGGTACGTATAAGGGTGAGACGACCACGTTCTTCGATCGGCTCGCCGATAGGTGTTCTCGGTTTAGCTGCACGATGAGCTTCGCGCGGCGCAACGGCGGTTCGCCGAGACCCGCATGTGACCGTGGTGCACGGCGATTCGTTGGTGGAGATCCGGAAAATCGTCGCGAACTGTGCCACGCCGCCGTTGGTGTTTCTAGATGGGCATTTCTCCGGGCCGGGTACGGCTGAAGGCGAAGAACGGAACCCGCGAAGACGACACTCATGCGGCTTGCTGATGTGGCCCCTGCTGGCAGCAGCATCGTAATCGACGACCTACGCCTCTTCGGTTCAGGGCTCGCCGGCTTCCCGCAACTGGACGAGATTACCGCTGCCGCGAAGGCAACGTTTCCAGCCGAGGTGATCCGCACCGGGCTGGACTTCATTGTCATCGAAAAGCCCCGTTAACCGGACTTGGCCTTAGCGGCCGTACCGGGCGCTTTGGACTGCTCTAATGAATTGCCAGCTTGATCGTCCGGCGAGGACGCGGACGTAGAAGTCCTCGACGACGACCTCGATCGCCTCGTGCCCGCCGATTCTGTCGTAGATGCTGGTCTGTTCGGGCTTGCGGAAACGCGCCATCAATCGCATCGCATCAGGGGAACATTCGGGCGTTGCCGCACGATTAGTGTGCGGTCGCACGTCGATTACCCGCGGTAACAACGTGATCACCTGCATGCGCCTCCCCGTGTGAGGCTCAGGTGAGGCCGCCGCTATAGAACAAGTGGGGTGCGATGTCGATCAAGAAATTGGCGCCCGCGGCTTTCGCAAGATTGGAGTCGCCAAAAGCCGCGGCGAGATCGACATTGCCGGCAGCGGTAACGGTAGAGCCGGCGATAGCGGTGCTGCCGGTGCCGATGACGGAGGCGTGATTCAAACTGCCGCGGTCGCCACCGCTCTGTCCGCCGCTGCCGGCGGTGTCAGAGGAACCGACGACAAAGCCGCCGTTGAAGTTGCCATGACCGCTAGCAATGAAGCTGTTCGAGCCGAAGACAGAGCCGCGGTTGAAGCTGCCGGTTCCGACGTCCGCCTCGCTGTGGGAACCGATGACGACGGCGGAATTAGCGTTGCCCCCACCGGCGAAGGCCCCGCAGTTGGATCCGTAGGCGCAGGCGACGTTGAAGAACCCGCCATTAGCGCCGCTGACCGCTACGCTATGAGCGCCGGCAGCGATCGCGAGGTTCCCTGCGCCCGAGGTGGCGCTCGCCGAGCCCAGCTGCGCCAACTGGAACCCGCTGACCGAGATGGACACATTCAGAGACGACGCCGCCGCCTGCAACGCATTGGCGGCTTCGGTACTCGCATAGCCCGCCGCACCCGTCTTCAGCGTCTGCACAAACTCGTTGTGAAATGCCGCCGCTCGGGCGCTGAGTGCCTGAAACGCCTGGCCGTGATCGGAGAAAAACGACGCGATTGCCGTCGAAACCTCGTCCGCGGCCGCGGCGGCCACGGCGGTCGTCGGGGCCGCGGCCGCGTGAGCGGCGCTCAGCGACGAGCCAATGCCCGCCAAATCTCCCGCCGTCGCCGTCAGAATGTCAGGCACTGCAAACGTGTAGGACATCAGTCGCCTCCTCGCCAAACTGCCCGATAAATAGAGTTGCTGAGCGTGCTTTGCTCCTCGTCGGTTACAGTGGCCTTTCGCAAATTTCGCTCTAAGCCAGTGGTCGGCCGGACACGGACAATCCGTACCCATAGCATTTGCCGATGTCCTAGGTTGGGAGTATGACCCGCGTCACACCACCTATACCGCCAAACCCCTTGAGGAGCAAGCGCCGAACCTTGGTGACCTGACGAATCTCGTCGAAAAGCCATTCGCCGCGTTTTCCAACATCATCAACACCCCCAACTCGGCCGGGACCCCGGCCGCGGCCAACGCGTCACCCAGGTGCCCGGCGACCAGGTTGAAGTGGTGCATCGAGATTCCGCGAAAGTATATCTTCGCGGGGGTGCCGGATTCGAACTACGATCTGCGTAGCACTAATCGCCAGCTAGCGTCTGGGTTGTCCCCGGCGGCTTGGAGGTGCGGGATGTCGTATGTGATTGCGGCGCCGCAGATGATGACGGCGGCGGCTTCAGATGTTGCGAATATCGGCTCGACACTCAACGAGGCCAACTCGACGGCCGCGGCCTCGACCACCGCCGTGGTCGCTGCCGCCGAGGATGAGGTGTCGGCGGCGATCGCATCGCTGTTTTCCGGGCACGCCCAGACGTATCAGGCTCTCAGTGCGCAGGTGGCGGCATTTCATGAACAGTTTGTGCAGGCATTGACCGCGGGCGTGGGATCCTATGCCAGCGCGGAGGCCGCCAATGTTGCGGCGTTCACCGCCAATCCGGCAGGCGCGATAGGGCAGGATCTGCTCAAGCTGATCAATGGCCCCTTCCTGGCGCTCACTGGGCGCCCGCTGATCGGCAACGGCGCCAACGGAGCCAGCGGGACCGGGGCAAATGGCGCGCCCGGCGGGTGGCTGTTCGGCAACGGCGGGGCCGGCGGGTCCGGGGCGGTCGCGTCCGGCGGCAACTTCGACGGCGGGACCGGCGGTAGCGGCGGTGCGGCTGGGCTGCTGTGGGGCCACCCCGGCACCGGCGGCGTGGGCGGGACCTCAAACTTCTTTGGCGGTCACGGTGGCACCGGCGGGGTGGGCGGGGCCACGGGGCTGTTCGGTACCGGCGGGGTCGGCGGGGCCGGCGGAGCCGGCGCTAGTGGCGGCGGGGTCGGCGGGGTTGGCGGCGCCGGCGGGCTGCTGTTTGGCACCGGCGGGGTCGGCGGGGCCGGCGGGGCCGGCGTACTAAGTGGAAATGGCGGCACTGGCGGGGTCGGCGGCCGCGCCGGGCTGCTGTTCGGCATCGGCGGGGCCGGGGGCGCTGGCGGGTTCGACCCCGCCGGCGCCGGTGGGGCCGGTGGGGCCGGCGGCAACGGCGGCGTGCTGTTCGGCGTTGGCGGGTCCGGTGGCAACGGGGGCGCCAGTAGCGTCGGCGCCGGCGGGGTCGGCGGGGCCGGTGGCAACGGCGCCGCTGTGTTCGGCTCCGGTGGCGCCGGCGGCACGGCGGGGGCTAGCAACAGCGCGGCCGGTGTGGCTGGCGGTGCCGGCGGCAAAGGCGGCGCGCTCTTCGGCGACGGCGGCGTTGGCGGGACCGGCGGCTCTAGCGACTCCGGCTCCGGCGGCGCCGGCGGGGCCGGCGGTCAGAGCGGGCTGATCGGCGACGGCGGCAACGGCGGTGAAGGCGGGCCTGGCCTCTCGCTTGTCACGCCCGGCGGGAAAGGCGGGCACGGCGGGGCGGCCGTGCTCATCGGCAACGGCGGTAACGGCGGGGCCGGCGGAAGTGCGGCCACCCCCGGCGCCCCCGGTGTGGGCGGCGCCGCTGGGCGGCTGCTCGGACTACCGGGACTAACGGAATGACATAGCCCGCGGCGTCGATGGGCGTGGCGCCGATTACCTATCGGTGATGGTGACCGGGCATCGTCGAGCTGGTCGTCATTTCGTTCCGCCAAGGAAGTGTCTAGACATTTTGTCCGTCCCGGTGGCTCCTGAGTCCGCTGGATACAAGACGCGCTTGTGGTGTGGGGTCACCGCGACGATAGTGTTCGACGGGCAGCCCGTTCACGATCACTTCAAGAAGATCGGCGACCAAGCCGTGATGGGCATCATGGACGGCAAGAACGCCCTCGACCATGGCCGCGACGCATACTTCTATCTCGAACGGGTCTAGTGCGGCCCAGATGGGCAACGTCAATCCGTGCCTATCGCTTTGTTGATGTCCTAGGTTGGGACTATGACCCGCGTCACATCTCCCGTACCGCCGAACCCCATGAGGAGCGAGCGCCGATGAACCTTGGTGACCTGACCAATCTCGTCGAAAAGCCGTTCGCGGCGGTTTCCAACATCATCAACACCCCCAACTCGGCGGGGCGATATCGGCCGTTCTATCTGAGGAACCTGCTCGACGCGGTGCAGGGCCGCACGCTGGAGGACGCGGTGAAGGGCAGGACGATCCTCATCACCGGCGGGTCGTCGGGCATCGGCGCGGCGGCTGCCAAGAAAATCGCGGAGGCCGGCGGTGCGGTCGTACTGGTCGCGCGCACCCAGGAGAAGCTCGAAGAGGTCGCCGAAGACATTCGCAGCGACGGCGGGACGGCTCACGTCTACCCGTGCGACCTGTCCGACATGGACGCCATCGCGGCCATGGCCGACAAGGTGCTCGCCGATCTGGGCGGCGTCGACGTCCTGGTCAACAACGCGGGCCGGTCGATTCGCCGTTCGCTGGCGCTGTCCTACGACCGGATCCACGACTACCAGCGCACCATGCAGCTGAACTACCTCGGCGCGGTCCAGCTCATCCTGAAGTTCATCCCCGGCATGCGGGAACGCGGCTACGGACACATCGTCAACGTGTCGTCGGTCGGCGTGCAGACCCGGGCGCCGCGCTTTGGTGCCTACATCGCCAGCAAGGCCGCGCTGGACAGCCTGTGCGACGCGCTGCAAGCCGAAGTCGTGACGGACAACGTCAAATTCACCACCGTGCACATGGCGCTGGTGCGCACGCCGATGATCGGCCCGACCACGATGTACGACCACTTCCCGGCCTTGACGCCGGATCAGGCGGCCGGCGTGATCACCGACGCGATCGTGCACCGGCCGCGGCGGGCCAGCTCGCCGTTCGGTCAGTTCGCCGCCGTCGCCGACGCCGTCAACCCGTCGGTGATGGACCGGGTGCGCAGCCGCGCCTTCGGCATGTTCGAAGACTCAGATGCCGCCAAGGGTGCCGAAGCCGAAACCGGCGCAACGCAATTCGACAAACGAAGCGAAACATTCGTCCGCGCGACCCGAGGGATTCACTGGTGATGCTCATGAGCCTTCCGAAACCGAACAGTCAGACCACCGTCGTCATCACCGGCGCTTCCTCGGGCATCGGCACCGAACTGGCCCGCGGCTTGGCCCGCCGGGGTTTCCCGCTACTGCTGGTGGCGCGGCGTCGCGAGCGCCTCGACGAGCTCGCCAACGACGTGGGCCAGGAGTACTCCGTCGGGGTCGAGGTCATGCCCCTGGACCTCAGCGTCGCCGCCTCACGCCGCAAATTGGCCGACCGGCTGCACAAGGAGCCGATTGCCGGGTTGTGCAACAGCGCCGGCTTCGGCACCAGTGGGGTCTTCCACGAACTGCCGGTCGAGCGCGAGAGCGAAGAGGTCACGCTCAATGCGCTGGTGCTGATGGAACTGACCCACGCGGCGTTGCCCGGCATGGTGGAGCGCGGCGCGGGCGCGGTGATGAACATTGCGTCGATCGCCGGATTTCAGCCGATTCCCTACATGGCGGTGTACTCGGCCACCAAGGCCTTCGTGCAGACATTCTCCGAAGCCATTCACGAGGAGCTGCACGGGACGGGCGTCTCGGTGACGGTCCTGTGCCCGGGCCCGGTGCCCACCGAGTGGGCCCAGATCGCCAACGCCGAGCGGTTCAGCATTCCCGCTGCCCAGGTCTCGCCGCAAGACGTCGCCGAAGCCGCGATCAACGGGATGCTTGCGGGTAAGCGCAGTGTGGTGCCCGGCGTGGTGCCCAAGGTCGTCAGCACCGGCGGGCGATACGTGCCGCGCACCCTGCTGCTGCCGGCGATCCGGATCGGCAATCGATTCCGCGGCGGGCCCAGCCGCTAGGGGCGGCACCCTCTGCTGCGATTCGCGTGTGCGCGTAGGAATTCCAGTGTGCAGCCATGGCGACGGCCACCCAGCGTGTCGTCGCCCAGGCGCCCACTCGACGATCGCGGCTGTGGCGGCGCACCTCGGGCTACTCTCAACCGGTGGCTGCCGTTGAGATGACCTTGGACGTGTCGATGAGCCCGCGCGACATGTGGTACCAGGTCTCGGACCTGTCGACAATGGGCGACTGGCTGGTGTTGCACGAGGGGTGGCGCAGCGAGCTGCCCGACGAGATCACCGAGGGCACCCAGATCATCGGCGTCGCACGTTCCAAAGGCCTGCGCAACCGGGTGACCTGGACGGTGACGACGTGGGACCCGCCGCACGAGGTGGCGATGTCGGGATCCGGCAAGGGCGGAGCGAAATACGGCGTCCGGCTCACCGTGCAGCCCACCAATGACGGCTCCACCCTTGGCCTGCGCCTCGAGCTGGGCGGGCGTGCGCTGTTCGGTCCGGTGGGTGCGGCCGCGGCCCGCGCCGTCAGGGGAGACGTGGAAAAGTCGCTAGAGCAGTTCGTCGCCCTGAGAACGCATCGGGATTGATGACGCCCTATCGGGCCAGCACCGTCGCGAACACCAGGAACGCGACGACAAGCCCGGCCAATCCGACAGCGGCGCAGGCCCAGCCGATGAGTTGACCCACTCCCAGCTTGGTGGCGAGGGGTCGGTGGCGTTTCACCGGCATTGTGCGCTGCCCTGCGCGACAGCGGCCAAAACGACCGCGGGATTCATGGGTCAAACAGTAGTCCCCGTTCCTCAAGGGGTGGGGCAGTTCACTTGAAATCAGCCCCGCCGGCCATTTCTCAGCCGGGTTGCCGAACCTCACGGGCAAACCTCTCAAGACACGTTCGCGACACGCCCGGAACACGTCGGTCCTCAGTCATAGACTGGCGTCCCTATGAGCCAGTCGTCCTTCGTGCACCTGCATAACCACACCGAGTACTCGATGCTGGACGGTGCCGCGAAGATCACGCCCATGCTCGCCGAGGTAGAGCGCCTGGGAATGCCGGCGATCGGGATGACCGACCACGGAAACATGTTCGGCGCCAGCGAGTTCTACAACGTCGCGACCGCGGCCGGGGTCAAGCCGATCATCGGCGTCGAGGCCTACATAGCTCCCGCGTCTCGTTTCGACACCCGGCGGATCCTGTGGGGTGACCCTGGTCAGAAGGCCGACGACGTCTCCGGCAGCGGCTCATACACGCACCTGACGATGGTCGCCGAGAACGCCACCGGCCTGCGCAACCTGTTCAAGCTGTCCTCGCTGGCGTCCTTCGAGGGCCAGCTGGGCAAGTGGTCGCGGATGGATGCCGAGCTGATCGCCGAAAACGCCGCCGGCATCATCGCCACCACCGGGTGCCCGTCGGGCGAGGTGCAGACCCGGCTACGGCTGGGCCACGACCGCGAGGCGCTGGAGTCCGCCGCAAAGTGGCGCGAGATTTTCGGCGCCGACAACTACTTCCTCGAGCTGATGGACCACGGGCTGAGCATCGAGCAGCGGGTCCGCGAGGGGCTGCTGGACATCGGCCGCAAGCTCGGCATCCCGCCGCTGGCCACCAACGACTGCCACTACGTCACCCGCGACGCCGCCCACAACCACGAGGCCCTGTTGTGCGTGCAGACCGGCAAGACGCTCTCGGACCCGAACCGGTTCAAGTTCGACGGCGACGGTTACTACCTCAAGTCGGCGGCCGAGATGCGTCAGCTGTGGGACGCCGACGTTCCCGGCGCCTGCGACTCCACGTTGCTGATCGCCGAGCGGGTGCAGTCCTACGCCGACGTGTGGGAGCCACGCGACCGCATGCCGGTGTTCCCGGTGCCCGACGGGCACGATCAGGCGTCCTGGCTGCGCCACGAGGTGGATGCCGGGCTGCGCCGGCGGTTCCCGGCCGGCCCCGCCAGTAATTACGAAGAGCGGGCGGCCTACGAGATCGATGTCATCTGCGCCAAGGGCTTCCCGTCCTACTTCCTGATCGTCGCGGACCTGATCAACTACGCGCGCTCGGTCGGCATCCGGGTCGGGCCGGGCCGCGGCTCGGCCGCCGGCTCGCTGGTGGCTTACGCCCTGGGGATCACCGACATCGACCCGATTCCGCACGGTCTGCTGTTCGAGCGGTTCCTCAACCCCGAGCGCACGTCGATGCCCGACATCGACATCGACTTCGACGACCGCCGCCGCGGCGAGATGGTGCGCTACGCCGCCGACAAGTGGGGCTCCGACCGGGTCGCCCAGGTCATCACCTTCGGCACCATTAAAACCAAAGCGGCACTGAAGGATTCGGCGCGGATCCACTACGGTCAGCCCGGTTTTGCCATCGCCGACCGCATCACCAAGGCGCTGCCGCCGGCGATCATGGCCAAGGACATTCCGCTGTCGGGCATCACCGACCCGAACCACGAGCGGTACAAGGAAGCCGCCGAAGTCCGGGGCCTGATCGAGACCGATCCCGATGTGCGCACCATCTACCAGACCGCGCGCGGCCTGGAGGGCCTGATCCGCAACGCCGGCGTGCACGCCTGCGCGGTGATCATGAGCAGCGAGCCGCTGACCGAGGCCATCCCGCTGTGGAAGCGACCGCAGGACGGGGCCATCATCACCGGCTGGGATTATCCGTCGTGCGAGGCCATCGGCCTGCTGAAGATGGACTTCCTCGGCCTGCGCAACCTGACGATCATCGGCGACGCGATCGAAAACATCAAGGCCAACAAGGGAATCGACCTCGATCTAGAATCGGTGCCGCTGGACGACAAGCCCACCTACGAGCTGCTGGGGCGCGGCGAGACCTTGGGCGTTTTCCAGCTCGACGGCGGGCCGATGCGTGACCTGCTGCGTCGCATGCAACCGACCGGCTTCGAGGACATCGTCGCGGTGCTCGCGCTGTACCGGCCCGGCCCGATGGGCATGAACGCGCACAACGATTACGCCGATCGCAAGAACAACCGGCAGGCCATCAAACCCATTCACCCCGAACTGGCCGAGCCGCTGCGCGAGATCCTCGCCGAGACCTATGGCCTGATCGTTTATCAAGAGCAGATCATGCGCATCGCGCAGAAGGTGGCCAGCTACTCGCTGGCCCGAGCCGACATCCTGCGCAAGGCGATGGGCAAGAAGAAGCGCGAGGTGCTGGAAAAGGAGTTCGAGGGCTTCTCGGAAGGCATGCAGGCCAACGGTTTTTCGGCCGGCGCCATCAAGGCGCTGTGGGACACGATCCTGCCGTTCGCCGACTACGCGTTCAACAAGTCGCACGCCGCGGGCTACGGTCTGGTCTCGTACTGGACCGCCTATCTGAAGGCCAACTATCCGGGCGAGTACATGGCCGGCCTGCTGACCTCGGTGGGTGACGACAAGGACAAGGCGGCGGTCTATCTCGCCGACTGCCGCAAGCTCGGCATCACGGTGCTGCCGCCGGACGTGAACGAGTCCGGTCTGAACTTCGCGTCGGTGGGTGCTGACATCCGCTACGGGTTGGGTGCGGTGCGCAACGTCGGCGCCAACGTCGTCGGCTCGTTGATCCAAACCCGAGGCGACAAAGGCAAATTCACCGATTTCTCGGACTATCTGAACAAGATCGACATCTCGGCGTGCAACAAGAAGGTCACCGAGTCGCTGATCAAAGCCGGCGCGTTCGATTCGCTCGGGCACTCGCGCAAGGGCCTTTTCCTGGTGCACACCGACGCGGTCGACTCGGTGCTCGGCACCAAGAAGGCCGAGGCGATCGGGCAGTTCGACCTGTTCGGCAGCTCTGACGGGGACGGCGCCGCAGACGCGGTGTTCACCATCAAGGTCCCCGACGACGAGTGGGAGGACAAGCACAAGCTGGCCCTCGAGCGCGAGATGCTGGGGTTGTACGTGTCCGGGCATCCGCTCAACGGGATCGCGCACCTGCTGGGCGCGCAGGTGGACACCGCGATACCGGCGATCCTCGACGGCGACGTTCCGAACGACAGCCTGGTGCGGGTGGGCGGCATCCTGGCCTCGGTGAACCGGCGGGTCAACAAGAACGGAATGCCTTGGGCTTCAGCACAATTGGAAGACCTCACCGGCGGCATCGAGGTGATGTTCTTCCCGCACGCCTACTCCGCCTACGGGGCCGAGATCGCCGATGATGCGGTGGTGCTGGTCAACGCCAAGGTCGCGGTCCGTGACGACCGGATTTCGTTGATCGCCAATGAGCTTGTGGTGCCAGACTTTTCCAGCGCGCGAGTGGATCGCCCGCTGGCGGTGAGTTTGCCCACCCGGCAGTGCACCCTGGACAAGGTGAGTGCGCTCAAGCAGGTGCTTGCGCGCCACCCCGGCACCTCGCAGGTGCATCTGCGGCTGATCAGCGGGGAACGGATCACCACGCTCGAGCTGGACGCCTCGCTACGCGTGACGCTCTCGCCGGCGCTGATGGGTGACCTGAAGGCGCTGCTCGGTCCGGGGTGTGTGGGCGGCTAGCGCTTCCGGTGCGTCAACGGCGTTGTCGATTGCTATCCCAATGTCGTTCTGTTCGAAGGCTTTCCGATGCAGAGCACCTCGTCGAGGCTGGCGGTGCGCAGTCCTGCCGCGGCGGCGCGGCGCCCGAGTCCGGCGATCGGGTCGGGTTCGATGTCCTGTATGCCGCCGAAGCGATCCAAGCGTGCGGTGTCGAACATCGCCGGGCCGTGCGCGGGCGCGTTGGTGAGTACGTAGCGGCCGGCATCGGGCGTGCGGCGCACCGCTTCCTCGGCCGCGCTGACCCCGGTCAGCTCGACCGCGTCGGTGAAGTTGATCCCTACCTGGAACACCTCGTGTTCGGCCTCGAACACCGCCATGAGGCGGGTGATCAGATTGTCGGGCGCAAAAAACCGCCAGCCATGGCCCAGGTGAAGCCAGTAACGTTCGTGAATCTGAGCGCGGAGCTGGCCGAGTTGCGTGCCGGGCTGGGCAAACTCGAGGAAGCCGTATTGGTCGCGCAGCAGTGCGCGGTCCTGAGCTGGCAGTCCGGCATCGATCACCAGGAAGCGCCCGACCCGCGAGACATCGGTGCAGCAGCGCAGAAACGAGTTCACCGTGAGCTCGGTTTCGGCGCAATCCGGTCCTGCGACCAGGGTGACGACCACCTCGCGGTTGTGGGCGGCCGAGTGTTGCACGGACTGCAGCAGGGCGGGGTCGGGGTAACGCGACGCGGCGTCGATCATTGTCGGCGCACACACGTCGCGGTTGGCCGCGATCCTTTGCCGTTCCTCGTCGGGCAGCTCGGGGCGGGCCAGGATGCCCCGGCACAGGGTGAACGCCTCGGCATGCTTGTCGATCCAGGACGCGCAGACCGCCAGCTCGTCGGCTATGCGCCAGGTATAGATATCCGGGCGGACAAACAGCGTTTCCCCTTCGGGAAACGGGATTTCGGCGGCGCTTTTGGCGAACACGTAGCCGAGTCGGTAGCGCTGCTCGACGCGGTAGCGCCGGGCGATCGCGTGCAGCCCTTCGGCGCGCGCAGGTCGGAACTCCCACGCTCGCAGATAGGCGTCCTGAACATCGGGCCACGGCTCGTCGAGTAACTCCATCGACCACGCGAGCTTGTACATCGAGTAGCCGACCTCTTCGCCCCAGCCTCCCAACTCAACCCGCTGGGCAAACCACGTGCGTGCGTTACCGTAGTCACCCAGATTGAAGTAGGCCATAGCCAGGTAGAAGACCGACCGGGAATCCTCGGGATTGCGTTCGACCTCGGCCAGCAGCAGATCGCGGTCGCGCGCAAACTTATCCGGACCCACGGTGCTGCGGGCACCGATGTGACGAACTTCGACGTGGTAGTCGCCGTCAAGGCGCTCGACGACGCAAGGGTCGTCGCACACTGCGTACTCGTGCATCACACCCTGCCAACGCACACGCGCCCCGTCGCGGAACAACAGCAGACGCCACCAGATGTCATTGTCGCCGAAGTAGCGCAGCGAATACATGTCGGCAGTCAGCCGGCTGAAGTCTGGTGTGCCGACGATCGCGTCATCGGCGTCCAGGACCAAGATGTAGTCGGCGTGGCCTCGGGCCAGGACTAGCGCCTCGTTTCGGTTGTGGCCGAAGTTGCGCCAGGGGCGTTCGTGAAGCTCACCGGGAATGTCAAGGCGAGCCATGTGGTTGCGGATCAGATCCTGGGTGCCGTCCTCGGAGCCGGTGTCCACGATCACCCAAGAGCTGATGTAGGGTGCGACCGCGTCGAGCAGCTCACCGATGACGTGCACCTCGTTCTTCACGATCATGTTCAGGCAGATCGTCGGGCGGGCGGTCACCGGGATGGACACGGCACAGATGGTACCTGGAGCATCCGCGGTTCATCGGCGCGTTGCGCTGTTGTGGCTGCGCGCTATGGTCGCGTGCCCGTGGCGATGAGGGCCGCCATCGCGACCGGGCCCAGCTCTACCCTTCGCATGCTGCCTATCAGACATTTGGGCGACGGCGTTCTGACCTGGCATCCGACATTGTTTCGCATCCCCGGGCCACAACCGGTTGGTCCGCGGGCCGCCGAATCATCCGAAGGACGCCGTGTCTGCGTTGGAGGGATCATCGAAACCGACTGGGCGAATGCCAGTTTCAGCGTGAACTAGAAATTTATCCGCAAGCTGATGCCGAAGAATTCGCACCGAGCTCAGGCGTATCGAGTCCGACGAAGATTTACCGCGTAAGTACGAGCTTTGGAACAAGTGCTTTGGCAGGCCAATTACCCGCGCGGCAGGCACCGAGAAAGCGAGGCCGCGGCAACGCACGATCACCGGACCCGTCGTCACCTGGGTTCATTCCGCGCAAGACGAGCGGGTCTGGCGCTGGCGGGCTCAGACCGCGGCCGTAAAGTTGTTGGCATGCCGCTTTCAGGAGATTACGCACCCAGCCCGTTGGATTGGTCCCGCGAGCAGGCCGACAAATACATCGAATCCGGCGGAACCGACGGCACCGAGTTGAACGGCATGCCCGTGATCCTGCTGACCACCGTCGGGGCCAAGACCGGCAAACTTCGCAAGACGCCACTGATGCGGGTCGAGCACGACGGCGAGTACGCGATCGTCGCGTCGCTGGGCGGGGCGCCGAAACACCCGGTCTGGTACCACAACGTCGTCAAGAACCCGCGGGTCGAGCTGCAGGACGGTCCGGTCACCGGCGACTACGACGCCCGTGAGGTGTCCGGCGAGGAGAAGGCCGCGTGGTGGGACCGGGCCGTGGCCGCGTATCCGCCCTACGCCGACTACCAGAAGAAGACGGACCGTCAGATTCCGGTGTTCGTGCTGACCCCGGTGAGCTGAACTGCCTGCTGGGTCCCGTGGCACCATTGATTGGTGTCCGCTTCACTGAGCCAAAGTAGGTCGCCGCTGCCTCCGCTGTGCGCGGCGGACATTGATAGCGCGGCCAAGCGGATCGCTCCGGTGGTTACCCCGACCCCGTTGCAGCTCAGCGATCGGTTGTCGTCGATCACCGGTGCACAGGTCTACCTCAAACGCGAAGACCTCCAGGTGGTGCGCTCGTATAAGCTGCGCGGCGCCTACAACCTGTTGGTTCAGCTGACCGACGAGGAGCGGGCCGCCGGCGTGGTCTGTTCGTCGGCCGGCAACCACGCGCAGGGCTTCGCGTACGCGTGTCGGACGCTGGGCGTGCACGGCCGGGTCTATGTGCCCGCCAAAACGCCCAAACAGAAGCGTGACCGGATCCGCTACCACGGTGGGGAGTTCATCGAGCTGATCGTGGGCGGGTCGACGTACGACCTGGCCGCCGACGCTGCGCTCGAGGACGTCGCGCGCACCGGCGCCACACTGGTGCCGCCATACGACGACCCGCGCACCATGGCCGGTCAAGGCACCATCGCGGTCGAAGTGCTGGAGCAACTGGGGGAGCCGGACCTGATGGTCGTACCCGTGGGCGGCGGCGGCTGCATCGCCGGGATCACCACCTACCTGGCCGAGCGCACCACGAACACCGCTGTGCTCGGGATCGAGCCGGCCGGCGCCGCCGCGATGATGGCCGCGCTGGCCGCCGGCGAACCGGTCACGCTGGACCACGTCGACCAGTTCGTGGACGGCGCCGCCGTGAAGCGGGCCGGCACGCTGACCTATGCCGCGCTGGCCGCCGCCGGTGACATGGCGTCGATCAGCGCGGTCGACGAGGGCGCGGTGTGCACCGCGATGCTGGATCTCTACCAGCACGAGGGCATCATCGCCGAGCCGGCGGGTGCGCTCTCGGTGGCCGGGCTGCTGGAAACCGACGTTGAGCCCAATTCGACTGTGGTGTGCCTCATTTCGGGTGGCAATAACGACGTGTCGCGCTACGGGGAAGTGCTGGAGCGCTCGCTGATCCATCTCGGTCTCAAGCACTACTTCCTGGTGGACTTCCCGCAGGAGCCGGGCGCGTTGCGGCGCTTCCTCTTTGACGTGCTGGGTCCCAACGACGACATCACCCTGTTCGAGTACGTCAAGCGCAACAACCGTGAGACCGGCGAGGCGCTGGTGGGCATCGAGCTGGGATCGGCCGCGGACTTCGACCGTCTGCTGGCCCGGCTCCGGGCGACCGACATTCACGTCGAAACCCTCGAGCCCGGTTCCCCCGCGTACCGCTACCTGCTGTAGCTGGTCAGATACGGCGGGACCGGGGTGGCGGGATCGAGGTCGTCGGCGGATATCGGCGTTCCGGCCGTCAGGCTCAGTGGCACGATGCCGGCCCAGTGCGACAGCGCGTGGTCTTCCGGGTCGTCCACCGGGCCGCCGGCGCGCACCTTGGCCGACACTTCGACGAGATCCAGCGCGAGCACCGCCGTCATGGCCAGTTCGCGCTCGTTCGGGGGTCGGCAGTCGGCGGCGCGCCCGGGTGCGATGTGATCAAGGAGCGCCCCCAGTGCCCGCCGCTTCTCATCCGGATCTTCGACCAGGCGCGCGTCGCCCATCACCACCACCGAGCGATAGACCAGCGAATGATGCAGGGCCGAGCGGGCCAGCACCAACCCGTCAACCAAGGTCGCGGTGACACAAACGGGGAGGCCTTCGGTTTTGGCCGCGAGCATCGGGCCGCTGCCGGTGGAACCGTGCAGGTACAGGGTCTCGCCGCGGCGGGCGTGCGTCGTCGGCAACACCACCGGCCGACCGGCGTTGGCATAGCCGATGTGGCAGATCAGCGACTCGTCGAGGATGCGGTGGACGACTTCGCGGTCGTAGCTGGCGCGCTCCCGGTAGCGGTTGGGCGTGGTTCGGGGCGTGGGGCGGTATGTGGTTTCCATTGATTGCCTTGAGAATTGTTCTAGTACATAATTATCTGTGTGCCAGTACAATATACGATAGCCGGTGCGGGTGCGGAATCAATAGCGGCCAATGTGGAAGAAGCCATCTCCGGGGGCGCGCTCACGCCGGGCGACGCACTGCCGTCCATCCGAGAACTGGCGGGCCAACTCGGCGTCAATCCCAACACCGTCGCGGCGGCCTATCGCCTGTTGCGCGACCGCGGAGCCGTCGAAACCGGTGGGCGGCGGGGCACTCGAGTGCGCGGCCGGCCCGCGACCACACCCCGGTCAGTACTCGGGATCGAGGTACCCGCGGGGGCGCGCGACCTGTCGACCGGCAACCCGGACCCCGCCCTGCTGCCCATCGGCGCCGCCAGAGTGCCGCGGCCCAGCCCCGTGCTGTACGGCGAGGCGCCGATGTCGCCGGAGTTGATCGATCACGCCCGGGCCGCGCTGGCCGCCGACGGCGTTCCCGCCGGTCATCTTGCGGTGACCAGCGGCGCGCTGGACGGCATCGAACGGGCGCTGAGCGCGCACCTGCGCCCCGGCGATCGAGTGATCGTCGAGGATCCGGGGTGGGCGAACCTGTTGGATCTGCTTGCAGCGCTGGGACTTTCGGTTGAGCCAGTCCGAATCGACGACGACGGGCCGCTGCTCGCCGATATGACGCGGGCTTTGGACCGCGGAGCGCGGGCGGTCATCGTCACCACCCGCGCCCAAAACCCCACCGGCGCAGCGCTTTCCGCGGAGCGCGCCGCTGCTTTACGGGGGCTGTTGGCCGACCGTGCCGATCTGCTGCTGGTCGAAGACGATCACTGCGCCGGCATTTCCGGCGCGCCGCTGCACACGCTGGCCGGCTCGACGCGCCATTGGGCTTTCGTGCGCTCGGCGTCGAAGGCTTACGGACCCGACCTGCGGCTCGCCGTCATGGCCGGAGATCATCGCACCGTCGAGCGGGTGCACGGACGACTGCGGCTGGGGCCGGGCTGGGTCAGTCATCTACTGCAAGGTCTCGCGGTCAGCTTGTGGTCGGACGATGCCGCGGCGCGCCTGATCGCAGAGGCCGAGGAGCGGTACACCGGCAACCGGGCGCGGCTGTGCGCCGCGCTGGCCGAGCGCGGCATCGCGGCCCACGGGCGGTCGGGGCTCAACGTCTGGCTCCCGGTGCCCGACGAGACGGTCGCTATCACGCGATTGCTCAATGCGGGCTGGGCCGCGGCGCCGGGAAGCCGGTTCCGGCTCCGTACCGCACCCGGGATCCGCGTCACCATCGCCGATTTGAGGGATGACGAGATCGATCCGCTGGCCGACGCGGTCGCCGGGGCGGTGCAGAGCACCGGCCGTCGATCTGTGTGAACATGGGCCATGTGTATTGTTGGTGTATGTCGCGCACAAACATCGACATCGACGACGAACTTGCCGCCGAGGTTATGCGGAGGTTCGGCCTCTCCACTAAGAAGGCGGCCGTCGATCTGGCGTTGCGGCGTCTGGTCGGCTTGCCGTTGACCCGTGAGTTCCTGCTGGGGCTCGAAGGGGTCGGCTGGCAAGGCGACCTCGACGAATTGCGAAGCGAACAACCTGACCAATCTCGATGATCCTTGTCGATACGTCCGCCTGGATCGAATACTTGCGCGCCACCGAATCCACCGCGGCAATCGAGGTACGTCGGCTGATATCCGACACGACTGGTCAGATCGTTATGTGCGAGCCGATCGCGATGGAGATCTTGTGCGGAGCGACTAATGAGACCCATTCGACGCTCGAACGGCTGGTAAACGGTTTGCCCTCGTTGCCAGTTGACAATGCGGTCGACTTTCGAGCCGCCGCAGATACCTATCGGGCGGCCCGGCGCGCCGGCAAAGCAATTCGAAGCATCAACGACTGTCTTATTGCTGCGGTAGCGATCCGTCACAACGTTCGGGTTGTCCACTGCGACACAGACTTTGATGTCATCGCGCAATTAACGGGTCTTGAGGCATCGTCGTTTCGGTAGTCAGCCCGGTTCGATCTGCAGCAGCGATTCGTCGTTGGCCCGAAAGATCGGATCGAGCGGCACGGCGAAGCGTTCGGCCGATTCGGTCAACGATTTCAGCCACACCCGATCGGTCGGGCAGATCGGGCCGAGCCCAGGTCCGGTCAGCAGGAGTGCCACCGTGGTGCCTGACGCCATGTCGTCGAGCAGTGTGCGCAGTGCCGACATCAGATTCTTCACTATCCGGGCGCGCGGGCGCGGACCGACACCGACGTGGCTGAGCACCTTCGTCAGCCGGCGGTCCGGCCCGAGAAAGCCGAACCAGAGCAGCCTTTCACCGAATCCCAGCGGTCCCATCAGGGCACGCCACCGCTGTCGCAGATCGGCGGCGGAATACACCGGATCGGTCGCGGTGTCCATGGGCGGGATCGGCAACAGCTCGGAATGAGTCATCAGCGAAGCATCGGCGGCCGGCCACGATCCCGCGAATCAGTTATCCACAGCTCGCGCGGTAAATCGAGATCGATCCGCTGATCGTCTCGAACACGTGGGTTTCCTCGACACCGACGAAACCCACCTCGGCCACCAGTTCAGGGAGTACGCCTGCGCGTTGGGTTCGGTGTTCTCGAATCCATCGCCCTTTTGCACGAGGCGAAAACGCTTGCGCATCTTGGCGGTGCGCTGCAGTCCATAGTCCGCGACATGCAGGCTGCCGCCGGGTCGCAGCGCGTCGTGGATCGCGGCCAGGCCGGCACGCTTCTCCTTGAGCGGTACCTGATGAAACACCAACGACGACAACATCTTCGTGACACCGCGTCCCCGCAACAGGTCGGCGGCGTCACGCAGGTAGCCGTGCAGCAACTCCACCGGTGCTGCCACTCGCTCAAGCTTGGCCTGCGCCCGCCGCCGAACCGCCTCGTCCGGATCGATGCCGATCAATGTCGCTGGCGGGCAGGCCCGCGCCAAGAGACGCAGCTGGGTGCCGGTGCCACAACCGATGTCGGCGATGACATCCTCGGGTGACGGGCAGATCTGGGCCAGCAGCACCGGACGCCAGCGCCGGGTGCCGCTCAACAGAAAGCTCAGTGCGTCGTAGGTCCACAACTGCGGCGCCGCCGGCACGAAGTCGGTCATCGGTCCACACCGATGCCGGCCGCGCGGGCGACTTCGCCGTAGGCGGCCGCGAGGCCGGCCACCGACGCGTGGGCGTTGCGCCCGCTCGGGTTGGGGACCACCCACAGTTCGGCCGAAGGGTAAGGGCTGGCCTGTTTCCCGAGCTGGGCCGCGGGATCGTTGAAGGCGGATCGATAGGCCGTGATCCCCAGGACGGCGACAACCCGCGGGGAGAACTTCGCCACCAGTGTGCTCAGTCTCTGCTTGCCTTTGACGAGTTCGTCGACGGTCAGCTCGGCTGCGCTCGCGGTCGCCCGCTCGACCAGGCCGGTGATGCCGATTCCGCGGTACAACAGATATTCTCGGTCGGTATCGGTGAAGCCCGCCGAGGCGTCGATGAGATGGTCAGTGATACCGGCCTGGAACAGCGCCGGATAGAACCGATTGCCGCGCGGAGCGAAGGCTGCCTGGACCGCGACGCTGCGCAGTCCCGGGTTGATTCCCACAAACAGCAGCCGCACGTCGGGCGAGATCAGGTCCGGCAGGGTCTTACCGGCAAAACGCTTCAGCTCGTCGCGGCTGAACCGAACGGGCATTGCAGTACCTTAACCCACGGCTTCATTGGGGCGAGCAGACATGAAATTGCGCGACACGCCGAGGCGTGCTGCGTTTTTACGTCTGCTCGCGCGAGAGACGCAGTATGGCAAATGAATGCGCGGGCAGCTCACTGGTTTCGCCATTGACCGTCGGCGTATCCCAGGTCAACACCAGCTCGCCGGCGACCGGCACCGTCGCCGTCTCGGCGCCGAGGTTGCAGGCGATCGCCAGCCGGTTGCGGTGCAAGACGATCCAGTGTTGGTCTTCGTCGAAGTCGACGACGAGATGATCCAGCCAGGGATCGGCCAGGTCGGGCTCGTTGTGCCGCAGCGCGATCAGATCGCGGTAGAGCCGGTGCAGCCGGGCGTGTTCGCCGGTGCCGACCTCCGCCCAGTTCAGCTTGGAGCGCTGGAAGGTTTCCGGATCCTGCGGATCGGGGATATCGTCAGCGTCCCAGCCGTGCTCGGCGAACTCGGCCTTGCGCCCCTCGGCGGTAGCGCGGGCCAGCTCCGGCTCGGGGTGCGAGCTGAAGAACTGGAACGGGGTAGACGCGCCCCATTCCTCGCCCATGAAAAGCATTGCGGTATAAGGGGATGCGAGCGCCAGCACCGCCTTGATCGCCAGCTGACCGGCGGTGAGGTTCTGCGAGGGGCGATCGCCGAGCGCGCGATTGCCGACCTGGTCGTGGGTGCACGTGTAAGCGAGCAGCCTGGTGGCCGGGACCCGCGCGGTGTCCAGCGGGCGCCCGTGGCGGCGCCGCCGGAATGACGAATAGGTGCCGGCGTGAAAGAAGCTGTGCCGCAACGTCTGTGCCAGTGTCGCGAGTGAGCCGAAGTCCGCGTAGTAGCCTTGCCGCTCACCGGACACGGCGGTGTGGATGGCGTGATGGATGTCGTCGTCCCACTGCGCGCTAAGCCCGTACCCGCCGTGATCGCGTGGCGTGATCAGCCGCGCATCATTGAGGTCGCTTTCGGCGATCAGCGACAGCGGCCGGCCCAACTGTGTTGACAGCCAGTCGGTCTCGGTGGCCAGTTCCTCGAGGATATGCGCGGCGGAGGTGTCCACCAGCGCATGCACGGCGTCCAGGCGCAGGCCGTCGGCGTGGAAGTCGCGCATCCAGCGCAGCGCGCACCCGATGATGTAGCGGCGCACCTCGTCGGAGTCGGCGTCGGCGATGTTGATGCCTTCACCCCAGGGGTTGCTCGCCGACGAGAGGTACGGGCCGAACCGCGGCAGGTAGTTGCCGGACGGCCCCAGGTGGTTGAATACCGCGTCGATCAAGACCCCCAGCCCGCGGGCATGGCAGGCGTCGACGAGCCGCACCAGTCCGTCGGGGCCGCCGTAGGGTTCGTGCACGCTGTACCACAGCACGCCGTCATAGCCCCAGCCGTGGGTTCCGGAGAACGAGTTGACCGGCATCAGTTCGACGAAGTCGATGCCGAGATCGACCAGGTAGTCCAGCTTTTCGATGGCGGCGTCGAACGTGCCCGCCGGGGTGAACGTGCCGATGTGCAGCTCGTAGATCACCGCGCCCTCGACCGGTCGCCCGGTCCAACCGGTGTCGGTCCACGCGGCGCGGCGCGCGTCCCACAGTTGCGAGCGTTCGTGCACGCCGTCGGGCTGGCGGGCCGATCGCGGATCGGGCAGCACCGTGGGGTCGTCGTCGAGCAGGTAGCCGTACCGGGCGTCGGGCGCCGTGTCGAGGGTCGCGTGCCACCACCCGTCATCCGAACGCCGCATCGGGTGCACGGAACCGTTCAGATCGAGCCGCACCCGCTCGGGTTTGGGCGCCCACACCCGGAATTCACTCATGGCCGCGCACCAACAGCACGACCGGCAGCTCGGCGAACAATTCGGCGGCCGACGTCGGCCCGCCGGCCATGGCGCCGGTGAGCGCGTCGGTCCAGGAGCCCTCGGGCAGCGGTACCACCGTATTGCCCCAGCCGGTTTCGGCCAGCCGGACCGTCCAGCGGGTCACCGCGACCAGGATGTCCGCGCCGCGGCGAAATGCCACGACGTGATCGGCCGCCGAGCCGGCGGCAAGAACCGGGAGGTAGTCCCCGTGCAGGAAGCTTTCGAGATGGAAGCGCCGCAGCCGAAGTGCGGCGGTGACGACCCGGATCTTCGGATGCTGCAGCTCGTCCAGGGCGGCTCTGCGGGCGGCGTAGCCCACCGGCCGCCGGTTGTCCGGGTCCACGAGGCTGTCGTCCCACAGCTCGGTGCCCTGGTAGACGTCGGGTATACCCGGCACGGTCAGCGCGAGGAGCTTTTGGCCCAGCGCATCGCTTGCGGCGTGCGGATTGAGTTGGGCGACAAGCTTGGTCAGCGCCGTGGCCACCGGGCCGTCGAGCACGGTGTCCAGCCAACGGTGCACCGCATCTTCGAATTCGGCGTCCGGATCGTTCCACGAGGTGTGCCAGGCCGCCTCCCGGATGGCCTTTTCGGTGTATGCATGCAGCCGCTCGCGCAGGCTTTCGGTGACCTCGCCGCTCACCGGCCACACCCCGAAGATGTTCTGCCACAAGAATTGTCCGGTCGCGACATCGGGGGAGGGGGCTTCGATTTCCCAGCGGGCGACGAATTCGGTCCATAGCGACGGCACTTGCGACAGCACGCCGATGCGGGCGCGCACGTCCTCGCCGCGCTTGGTGTCGTGGGTGGTCAGCGTGGTCATCGCCTGCGGCCACAACCGGGCGCGGGTGGCGGCGCGCTGATGGAATTCCGCGACGCCCACGCCGAACCGTTCGGGTTCACCGCCGACCTCGTTGAGCGACACCAGCCGGGCGTCGCGATAGAAGAGGCAGTCCTCGACGGACTTGGCGGTCACCGCACCGCACAGTTGCTGTAGCCGCGTGGCGGGCTCGCCACGCTCGCCTCCGAGGGCTAGCGCCGCGGCGATCACCTGCAGCGCGGGCGCTAATTCCGGTGCCGTCGTTTGGGTTTCGGCCAGCGCGCCGGGCAGGATCGCGGACAGACCCAGATAGTCGGTGCGGTATACCCCGATGTGGGTGAGCAATGCGGCTACCGCCTCGGGCAGCAGCGGATGGTCGGTGCCCGCGGCTGCCGCGATGGCGCGCCGCAGCCGGCGCAGTTCGCTGGCCAGCGTGTCGGTAGCCGCGCGAACCTTGAGCTTCGCCAGCATCGCCGGCATTTCCCGATAGTCAACACCGGCAGACTCCACCAGCTCCGTCAGCGCCGGTTCTCCGGTCGGATCGATGAAGACCCCGCCCACTTCCCGCAGCACGTCATAGCCGGTGGTTCCGGCCACCGGCAGGGTGGGCTCCAGAGCTTCGTCGACTGCCAGGATCTTCTCGATCACGATCCAGGCATCCGGGCCGACCAATTCGCGCAGCCGCGCCAAATAGCCGCCGGGATCGGATAATCCGTCGGGGTGGTCGATGCGCACGCCGTCGACCAACCCCTCGGTGAACCAGCGGGCGATCTCGGCGTGGCTGGCGTCGAACACGGCGCGGTCCTCTTGGCGGAGCCCGGCCAGCGAGGTGATCGAGAAGAAACGCCGATAGCCGCAGACCCCGTTGCGCCAGCCCACCAACCGATAGTGCTGGCGGTCGTGCACCTGGGCGCCGGTGCCGCCGGAAGTGCCGGGGGCGATCGGCAGCGCCAGATCACCCAGCCGCAACAGCTCGCCGTCGACTTCCAGGGCGGAGACGTCGTCGTCGGAACCCAACAGCGGCAGCACGATTCGGCCGTGCGGGTCAAGGTCCCAGTCGATGTCGAAGTAGGACGCGTACTGCGACGAGCGGCCGTGTCGCAAAACGTCCCACCACCACGGGTTCTGCTCGGGCTTGTCGATGCCCACGTGGTTGGGCACGATGTCGACCACCAGGCCCATGCCGCGCGCGCGGGCCGCCGCCGACAGTCGCGCCAGGCCGTCGGGGCCGCCCAGCTCCGCGGACACGGTCGTCGGGTCGGTGACGTCATACCCGTGGGTCGACCCGGCGGTCGCGGTGATGATGGGCGACAGGTAGAGATGCGAGATCCCGAGTTGGTCGAGGTAATCCAGCAGGTTCTCGGCGTCGGCGAAGGTGAACCCAAATCCGCTGGAGGCACCACGCAACTGCAACCGGTAGGTCGATAGCACGGGAAAAGCCATGTGTCAGGCGGTCTTACGCAGGATCAGCAATGAGCGCGCCGGCACTTCGATGGTCGCTTCGGCCGCCACCACGCGGTGTGGCCCTTCCTGCAGACCGACGGGATCGTTGGTGTCCAGCTCCACCGTCCACTCCCGTGCATAGTCGTCGTGTGGCGTGACGAACTCCACATATTGCTCGTGGGCGTTGAAGCACAACAGGAATGAGTCGTCGACCACGCGCTCGCCCCGGGCGTTCGGTGCGGTGATGGCGTCGCCGTTGAGAAACGCAGCAACGCATCGGTGGTGGAAGCTCTTGTCCCAATCCTCGTGCGTCATCTCCCGGCCCCCCGGCGTGAGCCAGGCGATGTCGCGGACCTCGTCGCCGCTGCGGATCGGCTCACCCTCGAAGAACCGACGCCGACGAAAGACCGCGTGGTTTTTCCGCAGCGTGGTCACCTTGCGGACGAACGCCAGCAGGTCGGCGTTCTTGTCGACCAAAGACCAGTCCATCCACGATATTTCGGAGTCCTGGCAGTACACGTTGTTGTTGCCGTTCTGGGTGCGGCCGATCTCGTCGCCGTGGGTGATCATCGGCGTGCCCTGGCTGATCATCAGGGTGGCCCAGAAGTTGCGCATCTGGCGGCAGCGCAGTGCGAGGATTTCGGGGTCGTCGGTCGGACCCTCGACGCCGCAATTCCACGACCGGTTGTGGCTCTCTCCGTCGCGGTTGTCCTCGCCGTTGGCTTCGTTGTGCTTTTCGTTGTAGGACACCAAGTCGTTGAGCGTGAAGCCGTCGTGGGCGGTGACGAAGTTGATGCTGGCGCTGGGCCGCCGGCTGCTCGCCTCGTAGAGGTCCGACGACCCGGTCAGCCGGGAAGCGAACTCGCCAAGGGTCGCGGGCTCGCCCCGCCAGTAGTCGCGCACAGTGTCGCGGTATTTCCCGTTCCACTCGGTCCATAAACCAGGAAAGTTGCCGACCTGGTAACCGCCCTCGCCGACGTCCCACGGCTCGGCGATCAGCTTCACCTGACTGATCACCGGATCCTGTTGCACCAGATCGAAGAACGCACTCAGCCGGTCGACGTCGTAGAACTCGCGGGCCAGCGTGGAGGCCAGGTCGAACCGGAACCCGTCCACGTGCATTTCGAGCACCCAGTAGCGCAGCGAGTCCATGATCAGCTGCAGCACATGCGGGTGACGGGCGTTGAGGCTGTTGCCGGTGCCGGTGAAGTCCTTGTACAGCCGCAGGTCCTCGTCGAGAAGCCGGTAGTAGGCCTTGTTGTCGATGCCGCGGAAGTTGACGGTCGGGCCCAGGTGGTTGCCTTCGGCGGTGTGGTTGTAGACGACGTCGAGAATGACCTCGATGCCGGCCTCGTGCAGGCTGCGCACCATCATCTTGAACTCGGCCACCGCGCCGCCGGCCTGCCGGTTCGACGAGTACTGGTAGTGCGGGGCGAAGAACCCGAATGTGTTGTAACCCCAGTAGTTTCGCAGGCCCAGGTCGAGCAGCCGTTCGTCGTGCATGAACTGGTGCACCGGCATCAGCTCCAGCGCGGTGACGTTGAGCGACTTGAGGTGGTCGATGATCGACGGGTGCGCCAGGCCGGCGTAGGTGCCGCGAAGCCCTTCGGGGACGCCGGGATGGGTCTGTGTCAGCCCCTTGACGTGGGCCTCATAGATGACCGTCTCGTGGTACGGGGTCAGGGGTGCGCGGTCGAACGCCCAGTCGAAGAAGGGATTGATCACCACGCTGGTCATGGTGTGGCCGAGCGAGTCGACCATCGGTGGAGTGCCGGTGTTGGCCGTGTCGCCGTTCGCGTCGACGGCATTCAGGTCGTATGAGAACAGCGCCTGGCCGAAGGTGAAGTCGCCGTCGAAGGATTTGCCATACGGGTCGAGCAGTAGCTTGCTCGGGTCACACCGGTGCCCGGCCGCGGGATCGAAAGGTCCGTGCACGCGAAACCCGTAGCGCTGACCCGGTGTGATGTTCGGCAGGTAGGCATGCCAGACATATCCGTCCACCTCGTCGAGAGGGATGCGGGACTCGTTACCGTGTTCGCCGATCAGGCACAACTCGACGCTCTCCGCGACCTCAGAGAACAACGAAAAGTTGGTGCCCGCACCGTCATAGGTCGCCCCGAGCGGATAGGCGTTGCCCGGCCACACCGTCGGTAATGTGGGCTCGCTCACGTCGGCGTCAGTTGGGTTGTTCGTCGACATCGTTCGACCTTATCCGCGACGAGATGTCTGGGTGGACTTACCACCAACCGGTGCTCGCCCCGATCTGCACTCCGAGCGCAGGAATCATGGTGCGCACGTAGGTGGGAGACATGTGGTGCGCGCCGTGGTAGATCAGCACATTTCCTTCGACCGGACGGCAGTAGTCGACGCGGCAGATGGCGTCGGACATATCAAGCGGCTTGAGCAGTGGGAATTGGCCGACGAAATCCAGGGTTTGGTTGCGATCGGAAAGCACGTCGGAACGTTTGATTTCGCAGGAATGCGCGGTGCCCCCCTTGGCCAGGCAGTCCGCGGGATCGAACGGCTTGTTATTTTTCACCAGCCACGGGGTATCGCGCATCGCGAGGATGGGAATGTTGTTGTCCGACAACGTTTGCCAGATCCCGATATAGGTCGCCGGCATCACATCGCCGGCTTTGATGTTCCACGGCCGGGTTGAGGTGGTGAATACATAGTCGGGACGGTCGGTGACCAACTTGGCCATCGTGCGCTGCACCCATTCCCGGCACTGTGGGTAGGGGGCGTTGTTGCCCATGATCAGCGGGACCTCTTCGGTGGACAACGGACAGCCCATTTTGAGGTACGTCACCACCTTGAAGTGGTGCAGCTGGCCGAGCACCTGCAGCGCCGGCAACCAATGTTCGGCGTGCGACCCGCCGGCCAACGCGATCGTGCGGGTGGCGTCCACGTCGCCGTAGGTGCAGTTGACCACCGTCGGGTTGACGAAATCACTGATGCAGCCGTCGCGGGTGGAGTCCGGGATGTCGTCCTTGACCTCCAGCACGGTTGGGCGCATCGGCAGGGTGGGCACCCGCACGTGTTCGGTCAGGGCGCGGGCGCCAGGGTAGTCCTGGGCAGACAGTCCGCTGAGCTCCTTGCCGGCCGCGCGCAGCACGATGACGTGCTGACGCCAGGTGAACGAGGTGGCGGTCAGCGCGACGCCGAGCAGCGCCACCGTCGAACCCAGCACGATCGTCGGCCGGCGCAGCCGCACCTGCCAGGGGACCGCGGGGACACCGGAGGCGCCTGGGGTTCGAAGCCGCAGCGGATCCTCGACCAGCCGCACCGTCAGGTGCGCCAGCACGCCCGACACCAGCAGAATCGCCGCGCCCTCGACGAAGTTGGCGTGCGCGTGCCCGGTGTAGGACAGCCAGAAGATGAGCAGCGGCCAATGCCACAGGTACAGCGAGTAGGCCATCGCGCCCAGCGCCACCAGCGGCGCCGTCGCCAACCACCGATTCGGCAGCGGCAGTTCGGCCCCGACGACCAAGCCGGCGCCCGCCAGGATCATCAGCATGGTGGCACCCACCGGCACCAGCGCCCACGGGCCGGGAAACTCGTTGACGCCGTCGATGAACACCCCGCACAACAGGATCGCGGCCAGCGCCGGCGGCGGCCGCGACCGTGCGCAGCCACATCGGCCAGCGCACATAGGGCACCAGCGCACCGACCAGCGCCCCCAACAACAGCTCCCACGCGCGCGCGAAGCTGTTGTAGTAAGCGGTCGTCTGGTCGGCATGGCTGGCGATGATCGCGTAAACGAACGACGCGAGGGTCAATGCGCTCAGCAACACGACGAACGCACTGCGCAGGTAGGGGGCCCGCGGGCCCCGAAACAGGGAACGAAACGCATACGCGAACCCGGCGATCAGCAGCAGAAAGGCGACGTAGAACTGACCCTGCACTGACATGGACCAGATGTGCTGCAACGGGGTGACTGCTTCACCCGCGCGCAGGTAGTTGGACGCGGTGCTGGCCAGCTCCCAGTTCTGGTAGTAGCCGAGGCTGGCGAGGCTCTGATCGGCGAACGTCTCCCAGCGGGTCTGCGGCTGCACCAGGATGGTGAGCAGCGCACACGCGGCAAGAACCACGACCAGAGCGGGGACCAGGCGCCGGACCAGCCGAATCGTCTCAGCGACCGGTGACAGCGTCACCGCGGGATCCAGGGCGGCGCGGAGGATCTTGCCGCCGAAGAAGAAGCCGGACAGCGCCAGGAAAACGTCCACGCCGCCGGAGACCCGCCCGAACCAGACGTGGAACATCGCCACCAGCGCGATCGCGACACCGCGCAGGCCGTCGAGATCGTAGCGATAGAACCCCGGTGTCGCCGTGGCGACCGGGGGAGTAGGCGGTGCGGGGTTTCCCATGATCACCGCCAATTTACCGAAAACCGCCACCTGCTCTTTCCGCTCGCGATGCGGCGGGGGAGCAGGTGGCGGGTGTTCGGAACCCGAGAGGGTTACTGCGTGGTGCCGAAGGGTGACGGCTGCACCGGGATCTGCTGCACCGGTGCCGGCGTGGGCAGCTGCAGCGGCATCTGCTGCAACGGCGCTTGCTGGACCGGCGCTTGCTGGACCGGCGCCTGCTGGACCGGCGCCTGCTGCAACGGTGCCTGTTGCGTCGGGACCTGCTGCAACGGTGCCTGCTGGACCGGTACCTGTTGCAACGGGGCTTGCTGCAACGGGGCTTGCTGCGTCGGGACCTGCTGCAACGGGGCTTGCTGCGTCGGGACCTGCTGCAACTGGCTCTGCTGCTGCAATGGGGCCTGCTGCACCGGCGCTTGCTGCGCGGGTGCCTGCTGCGGCAGTTGCTGCAGCGGCGCCTGCTGGACCCCGAGCACCCGGACCAGGTAGGGGGTCATGCCGTTGGCGCGCACGGGCGACACCTGGACGACGTCGCCCACCTCGAGCATCTGGTTGTTGCCCAGGTACATCGCGACGCTCTGAGTGCCGTCAGGGCCGTAGAAGATCAGGTCGCCGCGGCGGGCTTGCTGCGGCAGGATCTTCTGACCGACCCGGTACAGCTCGCCCGAGGAACGCGGCAGCCTGATGCCGGCGCCGGCGTAGGCGTACTGCATCAGGCCCGAGGCGTCGAACCCGACCGTGGTCGCACCCGTGCCCTTGCCGAGGCTCGGGCCGTTGATGCCGCCGCCGGCCCAGGAGAACGGCACGCCGCGCTGCGAAAGGCCGCGCGCGACGACGACGTCGGTGGCCTGCTGGTAGTCCATTGACCGAGCGCCGGGATCGGCCGTTGCCAGTGCCGTACCGACCGTCACCGGCGCCATCACCAGTAGGGCTAGACCGATCACGAAGCCGCAGATGCGCTTCATTTCGATTCCTTCTTTCTTTTCTGGGCCTCAGTCGCGATCACTTCGCGAATCCGCCCCCGGTTCTATGACTCACGTGATGGCCTCTGCACCGAGGCCTCAATTCACACCAGTCACTACAGAAACTCTCGCAACATGAGTTGCCGCGGGCAAGGGACGAAAGGCCCTACGCGGGATTATTTGTCTTAACGTGACCCGACGGTGACTGCGGCGCTCAAACTTGACTGCGCTTCAGCGCGGATTTGTGATTTGGCTCTCAGCGTGACCGGGCGCGGTCAGACCCAATAACGAGCGCTGAACACCGTCAATACGGAGCCGGCCACCGAGCTGACCATCAGGATGGCCAGGCACAAGACGGGCCAGAATGACATGTACCAGCCCTTCAGCAGGGATACGAACGGTCCGATTCCGGCCGCGGCCAACGCCGCTCCGATGCCGCCCCAGGACACCGGGTAGATGTACATGTCGACCCCGAAGGGCACCGGCCCACAGCTTTCCCCGACGCAGACGTCCTTGAGGAACCCATAGAGCCTGGTGGGCCATTCGGTGGCGGTGGCCAGGTAGAGGAGCATTGCGGTCAGCCCGATGGTGCAGATCAGGTCCCACTTGGCCACCCGCAGCCGCAAGGTCGGCGGTGGCCCCTCGAGGGTCTCGTCGGCGTGACTGGAGACCTCATCGGCGTCCCGCGGGTAGTCGACTTCCTCGCCCGCGAGAGGCTGTTGGGACTGCTGCTCGGGGGCCACGTGGTCCAATGCTGCCCGATGGCCGCACTTTCTGCGACCGTAAGGCTAATGTCGGACCCCGTGGCTGAGTTGACGCCCGAGCAGATCAGCGCCATCGACGCGGCCCACGTATGGCATCCCTACAGCACCATCGGCGCGGAAGCCGTGGCCCCCATCGTCGCGTCCGCCGCCCACGGAGCGTGGCTGACGCTGGTGCGCGACGGCACGCCAAGTCGAGGTCATCGACGCAATGAGCTCCTGGTGGACCGCGATCCACGGGCATGGCCACCCGGTGCTGGACGCGGCGCTGAAAGCCCAGCTGGATGTGATGAATCACGTCATGTTCGGCGGGCTGACCCACGAGCCCGCCGCGCGGCTGGCGCGGCTGCTGGTGGAGATCACCCCGACCGGGTTTGGAGACGGTTTTCTTCAGCGACTCCGGCTCGGTGTCGGTGGAGGTCGCGGTGAAGATGGCGCTGCAGTACTGGCGCAGCCGCGGCAGGCCCGAGAAACACCGGCTGATGACCTGGCGGGGCGGCTACCACGGCGACACCTTCACGCCGATGAGCATCTGCGACCCCGACGGCGGCATGCACTCGCTGTGGACCGACGTCCTGGCCCACCAGGAGTTCGCGCCGCAGGTGCCCCGCGACTACGAGCCGGCCTACAGCGCCGCGTTCGAGGCACAGCTCGCGCAGCACGCCTTGGAGTTGGCCGCCGTGGTGGTGGAGCCCGTGGTGCAGGGCGCGGGCGGGATGCGCTTCCACGATCCGCGATACCTGAATGATTTGCGCGACGCCTGCCGGCGCCACGACGTGTTGCTGATCTTCGACGAGATCGCCACCGGTTTCGGCCGCACGGGGGAGTTGTTCGCCGCCGATCATGCCGGGGTGAGCCCGGACATCATGTGCGTCGGCAAGGCACTGACCGGCGGATATCTGAGTTTGGCCGCCACCTTGTGCACAGCCGAGATCGCGCACACCATCAGCGCCGGCGAGGCCGGCGCGCTGATGCACGGCCCCACGTTCATGGCCAATCCGCTGGCCTGCGCGGTGTCGGTGGCCAGCGTCGAGCTGCTGCTGCGGACAGGACTGGCGCTCGCGCGTCGCCGAGATCGCCGCCGGGTTGTCGGCCGGGCTGGAGCCGGCCCGGGCACTGCCCGGCGTGACCGATGTCCGGGTGTGCGGCGCGATCGGCGTCATCGAGTGCGAGCGGGCCGTCGACCTGGCCGTCGCCACCCCGGCGGCGCTGGATCGAGGAGTCTGGCTGCGGCCCTTCCGGAACCTGATCTACGCGATGCCGCCGTACGTCTGTTCGCCCGCCGAGATCGACCAGATCACCTCGGCGATGGTCGAGGTCGCGAGAGTGGCGAACCAGTCCTCTCAGTGAATTCTCAACAGATTCTTTGGCCACGGATAGCTCGGCTCAAAGGATCCACAAAGGCGCAGGCCCCAAATTCACCTATGACAAGTCGAGACGCTCTGCGCGAACCTGATCGAGGGCTACCTGTCCACCCGCGGGCTGAGGTTCTTGCGGGGCGATCACGACGGCGAATACTTCTGCGTCGTCGGCGCCGATCCACGGCGACTGCATGTCCACCTCAAGATGTCCCCGTCGTTCGGCGACGTGTTGATGATCAGCGTCACTCCGTCGCGGCTTTCCCCCGGCACCGACCGCGCGTGGCTGACCAATTTCGCCGACACATGGAACCGGCGCAACCGCGGAATCACGGCGATTGTGCACGGGTCTGCTGATTCGGAGCACGTCGGTATTTCGGCTCGCAGATCGCAGTGGATCCGAGAAGACATCTCTCCCGAGGATTTCGCTTCCTATCATCGACCGCACGATTGCAGCGGCAATCGAGCTCTTCGGTCAACTCACCCCGGTCGAGGCGCCGTCGTTGCTGCGCGAGGTCGGCTGAGCCTCGTCAAGCCGGACGAACTCATCTCGCTGGTACTGGTCGACGCAGGCCGCTCGCCTGAGCTTGCCGCTGGTGGTGATCGGTATCGAACCGGGCGACACCAGCACCAGATCGGCGACTCCGAGGCCGTGCGAGGTCGAGATCGCCGAGGCGACTTCACGCTTGACGGCGGCGAACTTATGCGCCGCATCCTCGGCGGAGTCGCGCGGCTTCCTGACCTCCAAGACGACGACGAGCTGCTCAATGCCGTCACGCGGAGCAGCTATCGCGGCGACGCGTCCGGCGGTGATGTCTTGTACCGTGGCCTCGATGTCTTCGGCGGCGTGGTTACGCCCATACACGATCAGGAGATCCTTGATGCGGCCGACGATGAACAGCTCGCCGTCGGACAGGAAGCCCAAGTCCCCGGTCCGCAGCCAGGGGCCTTCGGGTGTGCCCGCTGACGGCTCGAGGATCATCGCCTGGAACGTGCGCTCGGTTTCTTCCGGTTTCTGCCAATAGCCGGAGGCAGACGTTGCCGCCGTGCACCCAAATCTCGCCGGTTGTTCCCTCCGAACACTCGGCATGGGTGTCGGGGTCGACGATCCGCACGGTCGGCGCTTGCACTGCTTGATAGCTGACCAATGCCGTGCCGGTTCCGCTTGCGCACCGTTGTGCCTGGCCGCCGGAGAGTTTGTCGGACTCGAAATCGACGACTTTCGGAGGTTGGCCCTGGGTGGTGGTCGCGACGTACAGCGTTGATTCGGCGAGCCCGTAGGTGGGCCGAAGCGCTGCGCCGCGAAGGTTGAAGCGCGCGAACCGCTCGGCGAAGCGTTTGACGGTGTCGGGGCGTACCCGTTCCGCGCCGCTGATGAGGGTCGACACCCTGCCGAGGTCATATCCGGCCATGTCGTCGTCGGTTATCTTGCGCAGCGCCAACTCGAAAGCGAAATTGGGTGCGCCGCTCGATGCGTCGGGGTAGGAGGCGAGCATTTGCATCCACCGGGCCGGGCGCTGCAGGAAAGAAACCGGGCTGGTGAGCACCGCGCGGCATCCCTCAAGAACCGGTGTGCAAACTCCCATGATCAAACCGAGGTCGTGATAGAACGGCAGCCACAGCACAATGGTGTGCTCCGGTGGTGTGACGCCGGCGCTGCGCTGAAAGAAGCCGCGCATCGTCATGTCGTAGTTGAGCTGAATGTTTTCGTAGGAAACCATGACGCCGGCCGGCCGCCGGGTCGATCCGGACGTGTATTGCAAGTACGCCGTCGTTTGATAATGGTCGTCGCCGGTGTCGAATTGTGTTGGCGCATCGAGGTTCAGCAGATCAACTTCGATGATCGCCGGAGCGGATTCGCCGGGCTGCGGCGTGATGTGCGAGGCGATATGGCCGACCACAGCGGACGTCGTGAGAACGACGGCGGGCGCCGCGTCGCGCAGCACCGAATCGACGCGCTCATCGGCGACGCCGCCCAGCGGGACCGACAGCGGAACCGCGATGATTCCGGCCTGCAACGCGCCCAGGAAGGCGACGACGTAATCGAGGCTCTGGGGCGCCAGTATCACGGCACGGTCGCCAGGTGACGCACAAAGCCGGAGCTCGCGCGCGACATTCAGCACTCGCCGACGCAGCTGCAGCCAGGTCAGGCTTTCGGCGACGCCGTCCATGTCTTTCTCGTAGTCGATGAACGTGTACGCCGTGTCGTCGGGCTGCACACTGGCCCGCTGGCGCAGCAGGACCGGAAGGGAGGTGTCAAACACGGCCGTCAGATTACTGTAAGCGGGCGCCTTTTTGACGTGCGCGTAATAGCTGATTCCGAACTCACGTAAGCGCGCTTGACTGATGTGCGCAGCTAGACGGTCTGAACAGGGAGTTCGACCGTGGCCGCGTCGTCGTCGCGGTGCTCCTCCTTGAGCAGCAAGGACCGCACCACCGCACGCGGCGCCTCGGACCGAAGCATGAAACTGGCAGGGCGCGGACGAACCGTTTGCGGCCACCAGAACCAACGTCCGAGCAGCGCGGCGATGGACGGTGTCATGAACGAGCGCACGACCAAGGTGTCGAACATCAGGCCCAGGCCGATAGTGGTACCGAGCTGGCCGATGACCCGCAAGTCGCTGAATATCATCGAGGCCATGGTGAAGGCGAACACCAGGCCCGCGTTTGTCACGACCTTCCCGGTGCCGCCCATGGCGCGGATGATGCCGGTGTTTATGCCGGCGGCTATTTCCTCTTTCATCCGGGCTACCAGAAGCAAGTTGTAGTCAGATCCCACGGCCAAAAGGACGATCACGGACATCGGAAGCACCATCCAGTGCAATTTGATGCCAAGAATGTACTGCCACACCAGCACCGAGAGCCCAAAAGAAGCGCCCAACGAAAGCACCACCGTACCGACGATGACCAGGGCGGCCACAAAGCTTCGCGTGAGGGCGAGCATGATGACGAAAATGAGGCACAGGAGGCCCAGAATATACTGCCAGACCAGCACCGACAGCCCAAACGATGCGCCCAATGAAAGCACCACCGTACCCACGATAACCAGGGCGGCCACAAAACTTCGCGTGAGGGCGAGCATGATGACGAAAATAAGGCAAAGCGCACCAACGAGCGCGATCCACAGATCGTATCTCGAGCCGTCGTCGAAGTCTTTGTAGGTCGACGCGGCGCCGGCGATAGAAATCTTGGCGCTCTCCAGCGGAGTCGTCTTGAGCGCTTCTTCGGCCGCCGTCCTGATCGGATTGATCCGCGCTATACCCTCGGGCGTGGCGGGATCGCCCCTATGCGAAATGATGAATCGAGCCGCTTTCCCGTCCGGAGAAACGAAGGAAGCCATCGCGCGCTGGAAGTCCGGGTTCTGGAAGACATCGGGCGGCAGATAGAAGGAATCGTCGTTCTTGGCGGCGTCGAACGCCTGCCCCATGGCGGTGGCGTTTTGGCTCGCATTCGTCCAGCTCACCGAAGAGCCCGGACATGGTGCTGTGGTTCGTCAACAGCATTGTGCGCGTGGCCTCCGCGATCGCGATCAGCTGCGGGGTCAGCGGGAGTAGCTGCGCCGCCAGCTCGTCCAGCTTCACCGCATCTTTGCACGATAATGTGCAATTTATCGTGAAGCGCATCGAGACCGTCGAATGAGTCAAATATCGACCTCAACGCCCAGCATATCGGGATATCGTAGCAGTGCTTTTCCCAGTAGAAGTAACTTCGAATTGGCCTGAAGAAATCGTCGAAATTCGAGATGCGGTCTTCTACCTCATCCACGATGGCTTGCAGCTCTATTGTCAGGCCGACCGTATGGTGAGCAATGGCGGTGATCTGCTGCTGTAATGCGTACAGGTGCTTCATTATCGCGATTTGTCTAGCAAGCGAGTCGGCCTGCATGAGCATGTCATTCATGCGGGCTTTCATGAACTCCATGTTTTGTACCATGGCCGCGTTTTGCATGCTGATGAGGAAAGGTATCGAAGTGTGTTCAATCGGTGTTCCCTCCGGCCGGGTTATGCCCTGCACCCGAGAAATACCCGGAACCCGAAAAATCGCCTTGGCTAGTTTGTGCAGCACGAGAAAATCCGCCGGATTGCGCATATCGTGATCCGCTTCGATCATCAGAATATCGGGCAACATTCGCGATTGCGAGAAATGGCGATCGGCGGCCGCAAACCCCAAATTAGCCGGAAGGTCTTTGGGTAGATAAGGCCGGTCGTCGTAGCTCGTTTTGTAGCCCGGAAGCGTCACCAGGCCGATCAGCGCGACCGCTAATGTTGTGACGAGAATGGGCGCGGGCCAGCGGACAATCGCTGTGCCGAACCCTCGCCATCGACGTTGCGCGATCCTGCGCTTGGGGTCGCATAGCCCGAAGCGACTTCCGACGGTCAGAACTGCCGGAACCAGCGTGAGCGCGACCGCGACCGCGATGAGCATGCCCACGGCGCACGGCACACCTATGGTCTGGAAAATGGGCATCCGGGTGGCGCTCAGGCACAACATTGCTCCGGCGATCGTCAAACCGGAACCCAAGACGACGGGAGCGACCCCGCGGTAGGTGGTGTAGTAGGCCGTTTCGGGGTCCTCGCCGGCCTGACGGGCCTCTTGATAACGACCGAAGAAGAATATCCCGTAATCGGTTCCGGCCGCCATCGAGAGCGCCACCAGCAGATTAATGGCAAACGTCGAGAGCACAACAATGTTGTGATCGCCGAGAAACGCGATGATTCCTCGGGCCGAACCTACTTCGATCCCGACTCCGATTACCAGCAGAATCACGGTGGTGACCGAACGGTAAACGAACAGCAGTACCACGAAGATGATCACTCCGGCTATCACGGTCATCTTCAGCAGGGAGTCGTTGCCACTGCGCACCATGTCCGGGATGAGCGCTGCCGGGCCGGTGAGATGGACCTCGACACCGGGAGGAGGCGGCGTCTGCTTGATGATCTGCCGGACCGCCGTCACGGATTCCTGCGCCAAGGTGGTGCCTTGGTTGCCGGCCAGATTCAACTGCACATATGCGGCCTTGCCGTCGGGGCTTTGCACGCCCGCCGCCGTGAGTCGATCTCCCCACAAATCCTGCACGTGTTCGACATGTCGCGGGTCGTTTCTTAACTCACGAACCAATTTTTGGTAGTACGTACGAGCGTCGTCCCCGAGCGGTTGCTGCCCCTCCAGCACGATCATCGCGAAACTGTCCGAATCGGACTCCTTGAAGGCTTTGCCCATGCTGGTCATGGCCTGCACCGACGGTGCGTCTTGAGGAGCCAGCGGTACGGAATGCTGTTCGCCGACCCGCTCCAAAGGAGGAACCGCAAACGTCACAACCAGCGTCAAAGCCGCCCACGCCAGAATGATGAGAAGTGAAAGCCTGCGGATCGTCCGCGCAATGAAGGGCGGCCGAGGGCGTTCGGTGCTCATGCGGCCTTCAACGGGCAGACGGTAAAGGCGCCCACGCCGTGCACCTCGAAGCGGCAGCCACTGCTTTCGCTATCGCCCTGTGCCACGATGCTCCCCACGGTTGCCGGTCTTGTCCTGAACTGGAAATGCGCCACTGACTGCCGCTATCTCAGCAACAAGGCACGTACCAACGGACGGGGTCCGGTGGGCCGAAGCAAGGAACTTGCGGGGCGGGGGCGCACCTGTTGCGGCCACCAGAACCAGCGCCCCAGCAGCGCGGCGATGGACGGCGTCATGAACGCACGCACGACCAGCGTGTCGAACAGCAAACCCAGACCGATCGTCGTGCCCACCTGACCGATGGTGCGCAGATCGCTGACCAGCATGGACCCCATGGTGAACGCGAACACCAGCCCCGCGTTCGTCACGACTTTGCCGGTGCCACCCATGGCGCGAATGATGCCGGTGTTTATGCCGGCGCCTATTTCCTCTTTCATCCGCGCTACCAGCAGCAAATTATAGTCAGACCCCACCGCCAAAAGGACGATCACCGACATCACAAGCACCGACCAGTGTATTTGTATGCCGAGCAAATCCTGCCAGGCGAACACGGAGAGCCCGAAGGACGCGCCCAGCGAAAGCAATACCGTACCCACGATAACCAGGGCGGCAACAAAACTTCGTGTCATGATCAGCATGACGATGAAGATAAGGCAGAGCGCGGCGACTCCCGCGATCATGAGATCGTATTGTGGAAGCCCGCACCATGGTCCCGCACCTCGCTGCGGTGCCGGCGAGGTAGATCTTCGAGTCTTCCAGCGGAGTTCCCTTGAGCGCCTCCTCGGCCGCGCTTTTTATCGCGTCGACCCGCGAAAAGCCCTCGGATGACGCGGGGTCGCCCTTTTGCAAAATGAGCATACGGGCGGCCTTGCCGTCCGGCGACAAGAATAAGTTCATGATTCGTTGGAAGTCTTTGTTCTTCAAAACTTCTGGCGGCAGGTAGAAAGAATCGTCGTTTTTGGCGGTGTCGAACGCCCTCCCCATGGCGGTCGCATTACCGCTATTGTCGCCCATGTTCCCGAGGGTCCCGGACATGGTGCTATGCATGGTAAGCAGCATGGTCCGCGATTCCTGCATTATCGCGATCGTCTCCGGGAACTGGGCGAGCACCTGCGGCAGGAGCACGTCAATCTGATCGAGGTCTGCTACCAGCGGCATCAGCTTATCGGCTAAGCGCGTCAACACCGTCGAGCGAATCGAATATGCTTCTCAGCGCAAAGCAAATCGGAATATCGTAGCAGTGCTTTTCCCAGTAGAAGTAAGCTGCGGATAGGCCTGAAGAAATCCTCGAAATCCGAAATGTGATCTCGCAGCTCGCTCGTGATGGCCTGCATTTCATGCGTGTTGGCGACGACGTCATGCGTCGTGGCGACTATTTGCTTCATCAGGTCATACATGCGCTGCGTGATGTTGATCGCTTCCGTCATCAGGTCGGCCTGCTTGAGCAGGTCCTTCATGCGCTCCTTCTGAAAAGTGAGGAATTGCTGCTGGCCGGCGGCTTGCATGCTGAGCAAATACGGTATCGTCGTGTGCTTGATCGGGGTTCCCTCGGGCCGAGTTACGGCCTGCACCGTCGAAATGCCCGGCACAGCGAGGACGGCCTTGGCCAGTTTCTCCAACACCAGAAAATCGGCCGGATTGCGCAGATCGTGATTGGTCTCGACCAACAGGATTTCGGGTGCCATCATTGCCGACGGGGGAAAATGTCGCGCTGCGGCCTCATACCCCAAATTTCCGGGGATATCTTTGGGGATAAACTTCTGGTCGTTGTAGCTGGGTTTGTAGCCCGGCAGCGTCAACAGCCCGACAAGCGTGACCGCCAATGTCGCGACGAGAATGGGCGCGGGCCATCGAACGATCGCCGTGCCTACCCGTCGCCATACGCGAACGTTGATTTTCCGCTTGGGCTCGAACAGACCGAAACGGCTTCCGACGGTAAGAACTGCCGGAATCAGCGTGATCGCGACCGCGACGGCGACCAATACGCCCACCGCGCATGGGACGGCCAGCACGTAGAAAGAGGGCAGCCGCGTAAAGATCAGGCAGAAAAGTGCTCCGGCGATCGTCAAACCTGAGGCCACGACGACCTTGGCGACCCCGCGGTACGTGGTGTAGTAAGCCGTTTCCCTGTCCTTGCCGGCCTGACGCGCCTCCTGATACCGCCCAACGAAAAATATCCCGTAGTCGGTTCCGGCCGCGATCACGAGGGATACCAGCAGATTAACGGCGAGGGTGCTGAGACCGATGATCCCGTGATGTCCAATAAATGCAACAATTCCCCGGGCCACTTGCAATTCTATCCCGACCACCAGCAACAACAGAATTACGGTGATGACCGAACGGTAGACGAGAAGCAACATAATGAAGATCACCGCGATGCTTACCAAGGTGATTGTGGCAACCGTCCTGTCACCACTGTGGCTCATATCCGCAATGATCGCCGCGGGCCCGGTGACAAACGCTTTGACTCCCTGCGGCGCCGGCGTCCGCGCGACGATATGCTGAACGGCTTCGATCGATTCGTTGCCCGGGGCGAGAATCACTTGAACATATGCGGCCTTACCATCGGCGCTTTGCGCGGCGTGTCTGGTTAGTTCATCACCCCAGAAATCCTGGACGTGTGCCACATGCTTCGGATCGTCTTTTAACTGGGAAATCAAACGATCGTAATACCTGTGGGCATCGTCGCCGAGGGGTTGCTGACCCTCCAAAACGATCATCGCCACACTGCCGGAACCCGATTGACCAGATTGGTCAGCTAGCGGCTTGAAGTCCTCATTCAGCCGCTGTGATGCCGTGATGGACGGCGCATCAGTGGGATTCAGGGAGACCGAATGCTCGTGCTCGACCTGCTCCAGTGAGGGAACGCAGAAATTTAACACACCTATGATCGCCAACCACGCCAAGATGATGAGCGACCGAAAATCGATGAATCGTCCGCGCTACCAATGGCCGACTGTTCTGCAGCTGATGGTTGCTCATGAGGCCTTCAGCATGCAGGACGTAAAGGCGCTTACTTCGTGAGTGATCTTCTCGGCCTTGACCACGCCGTCCAGCAGGATGCGGCAACCGATACTGTCACTATCACCCTGCGCCGCGACACTTCCGATGCCCGTCGCCGCGGTGATCGGGAACTCCAACGACCACGGCAGGCTTGCCTCGTCAACATGCTGCGGGGCGCCATTGTCGTCGAAATAGCTGATCAAGGCCACGGTCCCTGGTGGTCCGAAGACCTCGTACCTCAGGTGCTGGGGATTGTAAGGTTTGTTGTCGACTCTGGTGTCGGCATACGAGGGGCTCTTCTCAGAGCCGAAGAGGCCGTGCAGTCGCGACACAGTCAATCCTCCAACGGCGATCACCACCAGTACGACCAGCGGGATCCACAGCCGCCTCAGAAATCGGAAAATCACAGGTCCCGGATTTCGGCGACTCTTTCCAGATCATCCACCTTGTGCTCGAGGTGCAGATGAAGGTTGGCGAGCGCGTCGGAAGAGAACGCGTCGGGGGCCGTGCGGTTGGCTAGCATCTTGGCCGCTCTCGACGGCGATATCGGACCGCGCCGGCTCAACATCGCGCACACTGCCCCAGACCACCGCACCACCCTAGCCGACACGAGTTTAATTACGGTTGCAAACCATAATGGAGGCCAACAGCGTCTGACCGGGATTCGTCCGGGATTTAAGGAACTTCTCAGTGTGGCATCCCCGGGAGCTCGGTCACCGTCTCAGCAGCGGTGTGGCCGGAACCCAATGAGGGACGCCTAATTCCCGCTACATGATGTCCGGGTCACATCGTGCCACGTCGGCTGGCCCAGTCGCGCTGTTCGTCGTGGGCTATGCCCCGTCCGGAACGTCGGCGCTGACGCGGGTTCACTCATTGTGTGGCGCTACACTCCCGCCTCGCCTAGACGGCGCTATCAAGAAGCATCCGGCTGGCTATTGGGAGCCTCGCGCACTCCACTACCTGAACGGCACCATTCCTGCGCCGCCATCGCAGCGCCGGGTTTGACCTGACGCTGCGCCTGCAGGCGGAAGGCGCCTTCGACGCAACTAAGGAGGCGGCCTTCGCCGCCAAGATCCGGGAGTATCTCTCCGCGTTGCCGCCAGCTCCGCTCGCGGTCATCAGGGATCCGAGGGTAACGGTGCTGGGTGGCATGTGGTTCGAAGCGGCGCGTCAGGCCGGATTCGACTCCATGGTGGTGATTGCGGTGCGCCATCCGCACGAGGCCATCGAGTCGACTACGGCGGCCGTCGGAACCTCACCGGAGTTCGGGGCTGCCTCATGGCTGAAATACAGCCTCCTGGCCGAGCGGAACACGCGCGGCGTGCCGCGCGTGTTCGTCGAGTACGCGAACCTCATGGACGATTGGCGCCATGAAATGAAGCGGATTTCCACGGTGCTCCCGATCGAGCTCCATAGCTGGGATGAGCCGGCAATCGATGAATTTCTCGCACCTGCTCTCCAATACGACCGGGACAGCGGCCCCACGCGTGAGTTGCTCGGTGCAGATTGGATTTCTACGACATACGAGGCGCTGAGCGCGGCCGCGCGGGATATTCCCTGCGATCATTCTGAGCTCGATCGCATCTTCGAGACGTATCGGGCGAGCGAACAGGGTTTCCGGACGGCGTTCGAGGATTTCCACCGCTCAAACCGGCGTTGGCGGCTCGTCCCGATATCCATGGTGAAGTTGGTCCTCGAGGCCAACGCGCTCGTTCGCCGGCAGGACCCGACTTGGGCCTGATGGCGAAGGATATCTGGCGCCGGTAGCAGGGTTATGCTGCTGGTCGGCTGAGCATTCTGCCGATCCTATTTCGCAGAACCCGCACGGGAAGTAAAGGGCAAGGATTACGCGGTGAAATTTGTGCTGGCGTTCTATGGGACTCGCGGCGACGTCGAGCCCGGTGTGGCTGTCGGTCGTGAGTTGCGGCGCCGCGGGCACGACGTTTGCATGGCCGTACCGCCGGATCTGGTCGGCTTCGCCGAGGCGGCTGGGCCTGCGGCGGTCGACTACGGGCCAGACATCCAGGGGTGGCTTGAATCGACGCGTAACTTCTGGACGTATCTCTTCCGCAACTTCTGGAGGGTTCGCGATGTCCTCGCGTTTTTGCGCGAATCTCGGGAACCCGCCACGCAGCATTGGGGAGAGATGAGCACGACGCTGACCTCCCTGACGGTGGGGGCCGACCTGCTATTGACCGGTATGAGTTACCAGGAGCTTGCCGTCAACGTGGCTGAGTCCCAAGACATTCCGCTGGCCACTTTGCTGTGGTTCCCAATACGGGTGAACGGCCACTTGGTTCCGACGCTACCGCCGTCGTTCATCCGCTCGGCGATGAGGCTCTACGAGTGGCTGGTTTGGCGCGGGGTGAAAAAGGTGCAGGACGCCCAGCGCCGCGAACTTGGCTTACGGAAGGCAACCGGCCCCGCGCCGAAGCGGATCGCGGTACAGGGCGCCCTGGAAATCCAGGCCTATGACGATGTGTGCTTCCCAGGGCTCGCCGCCGAATGGTCAGAGTTTGATGGTCAGAGGCCCTTCGTCGGGACGCTGACGTTGGAGTCGCCGACGGATGCCGACGAGGATGTCGCCTCGTGGATGGCCGCGGGAACGCCGCCGATCTTCTTCGGCTTTGGCAGCATTCCGGTGGAATCTGCCGCCAACACGATCGCAATGATCGGAAAGGCCTGTGCAGCAGTCGGAGAGCGGGGGCTGGTTTGCGCGGCCGCGACAGATTTCAGTGACGCCCCCCATTTCGAACACGTCAAGGTGGCGGGTGAGATGAACTACGCGACAATCTTTCCGGCCTGTCGCGCGGTCGTGCACCACGGTGGCGCGGGCACCACGGCGGCGGGCTTGCGCGCCGGTGTCCCGACATTGGTCCTGTGGATGGCCGACGTGCAGATAATTTGGGGAGCTGCGGTGAAACGGTTGAAGGTAGGGAAGGCCCGGCGCTTTTCCACTGTCACCGAGAAATCGTTGGTCGCGGATCTGCGCACCATCCTCGCTCCGGAATACCTCTCCCGGGCCCGCGAGATCGCCACACGGATGACCAACCCCGCCCAAAGCGTCGCGGCCGCCGCTGATCTGGTGGAAGATTTCGCCCGGCTGCAAGCGCGTTGGATGATTCGCCAGGGGCATTCAGTTGGCGAAGTGGGGCCCTGTCCACGTGCTCGGCCAGCGCAGGGCGTTGGCCGCGACCGTCAAGCTGGGGTTCAGACCGGTGCTGGATGGAAAGCACGAGGCGTCGACGACATAGGTTGTCGACTTCGTGGGCGCGGTTGTGTGGGTCGAGCACGCTGGTTTGGGGTCGGTGCCGCGGCAGGTGCCACAGACATAGCCCAGGGTCGAAGCGCTTTCACCTGTCCGCAGTGTGAGCGGCGGCCGAAAAGGCTCTAACACCTCCTCGATCTGCCCCAAGTAACACCGTGCGGTGTTCGATGTCGCCGACGTGTAAACGATACTGCAGTCGCAGCCATTGGCGGCCGTCCAGGCTGGGCGATCGGTGGTGCGTCCGGCGCGGGCCAAGGTGTCGTAATAGGCCGCTGCGGAACGGTAGGCCTGCGGTTCGGCGAGTTCGGGCATGGCCGCGCGGATCGTTCCCAGTGTGCCGGGCAGGGTCGAGCGGCCGCTTTCGACGAACAGACCGCCGGCCCGAGCGGGCCAGCGAGTAGCCCAGCACCACCGACGGCAAGGTGATCAAGATCGCCTCGATGATCGACGAGCACACCCTCACTCCTGCACTGCGGCAACCTCTCCCGACGAATGGAAGCACCTCTAAAACCCGAAGAGCCGGTTAACCGTCGACTCGGCGATGTTCGACTAATGAGATCTCGTTCCGACTGTTTGGGTCCCGGTTTCGAAGCTGCGCAAGCACAGCCCGGAACGCCGCTCGGCGGTTCTCTTTTTGCCTCAAGAACGCCACTGCCCGGCTAGACACTACTACCGCCGAGGCGCCGAAGAACTTGGGCAGCCGCTTCCTAAACTCTTTATTCATATCTTGGCTGCCACTCATCCCGGTCATGTTGTCCCAGCGAGCAACGATGACGTCCATACACCTAGTGACGAGCGCCGGGTTGGAAAAACAGCGGATGTTGAAATCCCAATCAGCGCAGCCCCCATAACGCACGTTAAAGGGGCCGATCCCCGCGAATAGTTCGCGGCGGTAGAAGATGGCTTGCTGGCAGATGTTGGCCTCGAATAGCAGACGGTCAAGATCGAAGACCCCGGCGTAGCGAGAACCCGTGGAGCGCAAGATCACATCGCCGTACACCAGATCACAGGGCTCATGTTCGTCAATAAATGCCGCTACGCGGGCCAGTGTGTCGGGTCCATACAAAGTATCGTCAGCGCCGAGGAACAGCAACCACGCCCCCGTGGCTATTTCGACACCGCGGTTAGGGCGTCAGCGACGTTCTCATCGGGACCGGAATGGATGATCAGGCGCGCACCCAGACCTAGGGCTCATATTCTTTGCGATGTCGACGGGTTCCATCCGTCGAGCAGCCATCGATCAAGACGATCTCGAAATCGCTATAGGTCTGGTTGGCCAGGCTCTCAAGGCAAGCAAGTAAGGTCGCCGCATTGTTCAACGTCGGGACAATGATCGAAAACTTTGGCTCGGTCATAGCACTCCTCACGTGAGCAGCGTCAACTCGGTAGCGGGTGCAGAGTTACGACACGACCACCTTCGCAAACTTTGGCGGAAGCAAGCCGACGTCGATATCGCGCTACTCCACGAAGCCGGCCCGTGTAGAAGAAGTGGTCGCAGAACATCGATCGAGATTAGCAAGCCATTCATCCGCTATGACCGGACCCCGTGAACTGGTCCACGGCGAACGGAGTCGTTCATTGGTGGGTACAGGTGGCAGCGTAGCGGGCTGGGGGTTGGTAGCCCAGGGATGAGTGCCGGCGGTGGTAGTTGTAGTCGTGTTTCCAGTCGCTGATGACCACGCGGGCCTGGGCCAGTGACCAGAAGCTGTTGATGTTGAGGCATTCGTCGCGGATGCGGGAGTTGAACGATTCGACGTAGCCGTTTCGCCATGGCTCGCCGGGCGGGATGAAATGCAGGCCGACCTGTCCGTCGGCCCAGTCGGCCATCGCGACGCAGGCCAATTCGGGCCCGTTATCGCAACGCAGCACGCCGGTAGGTGCCACGCTCGGCGTCCAGGCGGTCCAGTTCGTCGATGAGGTGCTCGCCGGTGATGCTGCGCTCGACCATCCCGCCGAGGCATTCGCGGGTGTGTTCGTCGATGATCGACACGATCTTGATCGGCCGTCCATCGGTGGTGGAATCGAATTGGAAGTCCACCGCCCACACCCGGTTGGGCGCATCGGCGCTCACCGTGGCGGTGCGGTGGAGGTGCCGTGACGTTTGCGGCGCCGCCGCTGCGGCACCCGTAGCCCTTTTTCGCGCCAAAGGCGTTGGATCTTGTTGTGATTGATGGCCCAGCCTTCGGCGCGTGCATCGTGGTAGGCCGGCCGGAACCCGCGGCGGGGATGGTCCTTGGCGCAGGCCGCCAGCCAGGCCCGTAGCGCGCCATCAGGGTCCTCGGGAGTATCAGCAGGCGGGTTCGTGGCGTTGGGTGGCGCGGTGTTGCCCGGTGACGCGGCACGCGAACCGTTCACTGACACCCAGCACGCGCTGGAGGAGATGACGAACGGCCGCCCGCCGGCGTTCCGGGCTTGGAAGTTTCCCCGCGCGATCTCCTTTTCCGTGGGCAACAGCGGGAAATGCTGTCCAAACTTTGGTCCATCCCGCGTTTGATAAACACCTTCATCCAAGGGAAGGGGATCTGACATCATGCCGAAGATATTGGATGAGCAAGGCCCGCGGTGTGCGGCTGGTTTCCGAACACTGCGGCGACCGCCATCACATGGCGCTAGCAGACAGAGGGCATTCATGCAGAAAGGCCGCGCGACGCCAAACGACGGCTCGTACGAATATGTCTATCTCTCGATCTCTGCAATCAGATCGAATTCGGCGAAGGTACGCGACACCATCTCCCGCAGCTCATTTTTAGTATTTGGCCGGCCGAGAACATATGCGGAGATTCTGATAAAGATCTTCCCGCGGCTCCGCCCCGAACCCACAAACAGTTGTCCACCTATGTGCTCGAGTGTGCTTTTCTTGATATCGGGCTCGACGGATCTCATGTACACATAGTCGGCATCGGTGCCGTCGGGCCGGTTCACCGCCGGGGGCAGGTCACCGACATTGGAGACAGTAACCGGATGGCTGGCACCACCCGCCGCCATCCCTGCTAGCCTCCTGTTCAACCGCCTCGGTACCAACGGTGCCAGTGGGAATGTCGACAAATACTCCTCATCGGGGTTCTTCATCGCCGCGAGGATTGCTTGCGTGATCTTGACGTGCATTTCCCCGAGGTCCGTCGCCGCGTGCGTTGGGTCAACTGTGACGTCGACCACCGTGAGCGCATTGCCACGGGTATCGTCTTCGGTCCGAAGCGTCACCGGAAATCGTAGGGTGACTGTTCCGTCGTCATGAACACGCCCCGCCCTCACCGCGAGTCTGCACGCGACTGCTGCCACAAGCGAGTTACTGCTTGCGCCAAGGCTTTTCGCGCGAGCATCCCATTCCGCCAGGTCGATGTATGCGGTCAGGGCAGGCACCTCTACTACCTGATCGTTGCTCGGCGGTCCTGGGGGCAGGTGGTGCCGCTTTGATCGATGAGGTGAATTGTTTGCGGTCGGGCCAGATTTTTCGAGCCGCGGAGACCGACGCCTGCGCTATGTCGGGCAGTTCTTTGACGGTTTGCCGGAAATCCTCACGCAAGGCGTGCCTGAGGGTGCGCGATCCCGCGGGCGGATAGCCCAGATCGCGCGATCCTGCCCTCAGCGGCATCGGCTATCGCCTGGCCAAGCCCGACCCCGTCGACGAGCGTATGCGAAACCACCAGACTTACCGCGGCCCCGCCGTCCTCGAGCGGAAGCACCCCGAGATGCCAGCCGGGTCCCCACTCCGGATCAATGGGTAGGCGCGCCCGCTCGTCGAGCCCATGCGCTCACCTCGGCGCGCGGCCGCGGCGTTGCGGCGATATCGATGTCGTCCGTCGCCGGAGCCAAGACCCAGCGATCACGCGCGAACGGTAACGGAGACCGTTCGATCCTGCGTCCCAACAACCCGCATCCCAGATTGCGGTGAAAACGCCGTAACCCATCAACATCGACGGCATGGTCATATATCCAAGTGAACTGAGTCAGCGTGCCGTGAACCGCTCGCATCGCGAGAAATACCGCTTGATCCACGTATGCGAGCCTATTGTCTACCGGCTCATCGCTACGCGTGCTGACCTGAGCCGCTGGGACCGCGGGCGCGGCGGTGTCGGTGAGTAGGTCGGCCAGGTGGGCGGCGACGCTGGCCGGAGTGGGGTGGTCGAGGGCCAGGGTTGCCGGCAGGGCCAGGCCGGTGTGTTGGTTGAGGGTGTTGCGTAGTTCCAGGGCGGTCAGTGAGTCGATGCCGAGGTCTTTGAACGGACGGTCGGGATCGAGGGCCGCCGGGTCCGGGTGGGCCAACACGGCGGCGGTGGTGGCGGTGACCATCGTGGTGAGAGCGTGGAGTTGCTGTTCGGGGGTTTGAGTGGCCAGCTGAGCCTGCAGACTGCGGGCGCTGGCTGCGCTGGCGCGTGGGCGGCTGGTGGTAAGCGTCGACAGGATCGGGGGTAGGGCGTTGTGGCGTGCTTGGCGGGTCAACGCGGCGGTGTTGAAGGGGCTGGCCAGCAGGTTGGGCCGCTGACTGGTGAGTGCGGCGTCGAACAGGGCCAGGCCGTGCTCGTTGGTGATGGGGGTCAGGCCGGTGCGGGTTAGGCGGGTCAGGTCGGTGGTGTTGAGGTGGGCGGTCATGCCGCTGGGGGTTTGCCAGTAACCCCAGGCCACGCTGGTGGCCTGGGGTTGGGTGTGGTGGCGGTGGCGGGCCAGCGCGTCCAGGAAGGCGTTGGCGGCCGCGTAGTTGGCCTGTCCGGGGCTGCCCAGTATGCCCGCGGCCGAGGAGAACAAGACGAAGGCGGCCAGGTCGCGGTCGGCGGTGAGGCGATGCAGATGCCAGGCGGCATCGGCCTTGGCGGCCAGGACCGCGTCGAGTTGATCGGCGGTCATTTCGGCCACCGCAGCGTCTTCAAGGAGCCCGGCGGCGTGGAGGACGGCGGTCAACGGATGCTGAGCGGGAATGCTGTCTAGCACTGCGGCCAGGTCGGTGGCGTTGGCGGTGTCACAGGCGGTGATCGTGACTTGGGCGCCCAGCTGGGTTAGGCGCTGCTGAAGTTCCGCTGCACCAGAAGCGGCCGGGCCGCTGCGCGACACCAGCAGCAGATGCTTGATGCCGTAGTGGGTGACGAGGTGTTCGGCGAAGAGCGCGCCCAGCATCCCGGTACCCCCGGTGATCAGCACCGTGCCCTCGGGATCCAGCACCGGGGGAAGGATCAGCACGATCTTTCCGGTATGCATTCCTTGGCTCATGTCGCGGAAGGCTTGGGGGGCATTCAGCAGGCCGTAGCTGGTGGTGGGCAGCGGCTTAGGACACCTGCGGTGAACAACTCGGTTAGGGCCGTCCATGCCGGCTGCAGGGATTCCGCGGGTTGCGCTGGCCAAGTCGATAGGTCTGGTAGTCGACTCCGGGGTGGGCGGCGGCGATGTCGCCGGCCGCGCGGATGTCGGTCTTGCCGATTTCGATGAAACTGCCCCCGCGGGGCAGCAGTTGCAGCGAGGCATCGACGAACTCTCCGGCGAGGCTGTTGAGCACGACGTCCATGCCCTGCCCGTCGGTGGCCTCGCGGAAGGTGTCGAGGAAATCCAGCGTGCGCGACGAGGCGATGTGCGCCGGGGTCGACCCCCAGCCCGGTGAGCACGTGATGTTTGTTCGGGTGGGCGGTGGCGAAAACCTCGGCACCAAGGTGGCCGGCGATCTGGATGGCGGCCTGACCGACACCTCCAGCGCCGGCGTGGATGAGCACCCGCTGCCCCGCCGAGAGCCCGGCGATCTCGACCAAAGCGATATAGGCGGTCAAAAACGCGACCGGCACCGACGCGGCCTGGGTAAACGACCATCCAGCCGGGATAGGTACCACCATGCGCTCATCGGTGCATCGCGGTGGGCGCGAACGCGTTGTGGGGAACAGGCCCATCACCGCATCACCCGGGACGCAGCGATGTCCCGGGGGCGGCTTCGAGGACCACCCCGGCGGCTTCGCTGCCCAGGCCTTCATCGGCGATGGCGCCCAACGCCACGACCACATCATGGAAGTTCAGCCCGGCCGCCCGTACCTGAACGCGGATCTGACCCGGAGCCAGCGTGGCGGGCGGGTTGGTGGGGACCAGGGTCAGGTTGGTCAGGTCACCTTTACCGGTGCTGGCCAACTGCCAGTCGGGGGCATCCGGTGGGGTCAGGGTCAAGGGGCGGGCCAGGCGGGGGATGTGGGCAACACCGTTGCGCAGGGCCAGCTGCGGCTCGCCGGCCGGTCGCGTCGAGGCGATGGCCAGCAGGTTGTCCTGGCTGGCGGCGGTGTTATCGGTGTCGAGCAAAATGATCCGGTCGGGGTGCTCGTTTTGAGCGGTGTGGATCAGCGCCCAGACCGCGGCATGCGCCAGATCGGGGACACCGTCATAAGCGCTGACGCTGACCGCATGACGAGGTGATGATCAGCAGGCTGGGTGTTGGCGGTGTCGGGCCGGGCCAGCCAGCTCTGCAGCTGGGCCAACACGTCGCGGGTCAGGGCATGCACCCGCCGCAGCGGATCAGCCGTCGTCCTCGGCTTCGGGCGAGGAGCCAGATCACCAACTCCGGACATGGGGCCACGGCGGCCAGGTCGGTGTGGATCGGGCCGTTTTGCAGGCTGGCCGGAAGTCGATCGGGTGAGCCGGTGACAACCGCCCACCCGGGGGCGGTAGCCGCTGCCGGGGAGGTGTCGTCGAACAAGGGCGGCCAGCTCAGTTGGAACACGCTGTCACGGAGTCCGGCCACAGCGGCTAGCTGCCCCCTGATGTCGGGCAGTTCACGCAGGGTGATCGTTCGGATGGTGATCACCGGGGCGCCGGTGGGGTCGGTGGCGTGCAGCTCAAACGTGTCCTCGCCGGTGCGGCTCAGCTGGACGTGCAGCTGGGTGGCCGCGGTGGCATACAGGGTGATCCCGCTGAACACGTACGGAAGCCGCAACGACGCCGAGTCGGCCTCACCGGTGCGGTCCAACACGGACGCCAACGGGTGCAGGGCGGCGTCCAGGAGGGCGGGGTGGATACCGTAGCCGGCGACATCGGTGCCGGCGGGCAACGCCACCTCGGCATAGACGACCTCGGGTTGGGCGGGGTCGGTGCCGATACCCCGCAGCGACCGGAACGGGCCGCTGTAGCCGTAACCCCGCTGGGCCAGCCGTTCGTAGAAGTCGTCCTGGTCGACGGCCTCGACACCCGGCGCCGGCATGAGCGGGGGGGCGGCGGGCTGGTCGGAGCTCAGCTCGCCGCTGGCGTGCAACGTCCACACGCCGGACTGGCCGCCGGTGCGCGAGTGGACGCTAAACGCGCGCCGCCCGGTGTCCTCGGCCGAATGCACAGCGATCTGCAGATCGGTGGGCGTATCGTCTGACAGCCTCAGGGGGGTATGTAGAACCAGTTCGTCGATGACCGGGCAGCCGGTGTACTCACCGGCCTGCAACACCAAATCGATGAACCCGGTCGCCGGGAACAGCACGGTGTCCTGGACTTGGTGGCCGCGCAGCCAGCCCTGAGTGGCCGTTGACAATCGACCGGTCAACACGACCTGGTCCTGGTCAGCAAGGTCGACCACTGCACCCAGCAGGGGATGCTCCGCCCGGTCCTGGCCGAGCCCGGAAGCGTCGCCGGTCGAAGCGGGGTTCAGCCAGTAGCGGCGGTGTTCGAAGGGGTAGGTGGGCAGCTCGATGGTGCGGGCGTGGGGATACAGGGCCGACCATGAGGGGCTGTGGCCGTGGTTGTGCAGGTGGGCCAAGGCGGTGGCCAGGTTGTCTTGGTCGGGATGGTCTCGGTGCAACGTGGTGATTACCGCCGACTGGGTCCGTCCCGTGGCCTGGGCCAAGGTGTCGGTGATCGCCGGGGCCAAGACCGGGTGCGGGGACAGCTCCACAAAGGTGTGCTCACCGGCGGCCAGTCGCTCGACCACGCGGTCGTGGAACTGGACCGGTTCGCGCAGGTTGCGATACCAGTAGTCGGCGTCCATGGTGGTGGTGTCGAGGGGTTCGGCTGAAAGTGCTTGCTCCCACTGTGGAATACAGCGGGATGCGGGCCGGCGCCGGAGTCAGGTCGGCCAGCTCGGCCAGCAGGCGCTCACGTACCGGTTCGACCTGAGCCGAGTGCGAGGCGTAATCGACGGCGATGGACCGGATGTGGATGCCGTCACGCTCACAGGCCGCGCTGAACTCCTCGAGCGCGGCGGGGTCGCCGCTGATGATGGTGTGGGAGGGGCCGTTGACCGCGGCGATGCTCAACGCCTCACCCCAGGGTTGCAGGCGTGGCTGCAGTTCGTCGGCGCCCAGCAGCACCGACGCCATGGCACCGGTACCACCCAGGGCGCTGAGCGCTTGACTGCGCCGCGCGACAACCTTGGCGGCCTCGGGCAGGGACAGCGCCCCGGCGATATAGGCCGCGGCGATCTCTCCTTGGGAGTGGCCGATCACCGCGTCGGGAACAATGCCGTAGTGGCTCAACACCTCGGCCAGCGACAACCATCATCGTGAACAGCACCGGCTGCACCACGTCGACGCGGTCCAGCGCCGGGGCGCCCGGGTCCTGACACAAGACCTCGCGCACCGACCAGCCCGTGTAGGGGCGCAACGCGTTGTCACAGTCATCGACGGTGTCGGCGAAGACGCGGTGGTGTTCGTAGAGCTCTCGGCCCATGCCGGGGTATTGGCCGCCCTGGCCGGGCAGCACGAACACGATTTTGCCGCGCAGGTGGGCCAGGTAAGTGGTGGTCGGTCAGCTGCGGGTGGGGTTGGCCGGCGCGCAGGGCATCCAGCGCGTCCAGCAGCTCTTTGCGCGGATCAGCGGTGGCCACCGGCGCGGTGATCACCGCCCGATACGGGTGATGGGTGCGGGTGGTGGCCAGGCTGTAGGCCACATCGGTGAGGTCCAGGTCGGGATGGCTGACCAGGTGGTGGTGCAGCCGGTCGGCCTGCGCGCACAACGCCGCGGGGGTGCGCGCCGACACCGGCCACATCAGCAGCCCGAACTCCACACCGTCCTGGGCGTGCCCGGCCGGGGCTTGGGCGTCAGCCGGTTCGGCCGGCGCGGTGGGGGCTTGTTGCAGGATCAGGTGCGCGTTGGTGCCGCTGATCCCGAACGAGGACACCGCCGCGGTGCGGGGATGATCGGTGACCGGCCACGCCACCGGCTCGGTGAGCAGCCGAACGGTGCCGGCCGACCAGTCGATGTGCGGGCTGGGGCGATCGACATGCAGGGTCGGGGGCAAGCTGTCGTGGTTGAGGGCCGCGATCATCTTGATCATTCCGGCGACCCCGGCGGCGGCCTGGGTGTGGCCGATGTTGGATTTGATCGATCCCAGCCACAGCGGGTGCTCGGCACTACGCGCGGCGCCGTAGGTGGCGATCAGGGCGCCGGCCTCGATCGGGTCGCCCAAGGTGGTGCCGGTGCCGTGGGCCTCGACCACGTCCACCTGATCCAGCCCGATGCCGGCGTTGGCGACGGCCTGGGTGATGACGCGCTGTTGCGCGGGCCCGTTGGGGGCGGTCAAACCATTGGAGGCGCCGTCTTGGTTGATCGCCGATCCGGCGATGACCGCCAGCACCGGATGGTTGTTGCGCTGGGCATCGCTGAGCCGTTCGAGCACCAGCACCGCGGCGCCTTCACCCCACCCGGTGCCATCGGCGTTGGCGGAGAACGCTTTACACCGCCCGTCGGCGGCCAGCCCGCGTTGCCGGGCGAACTCGGTGAAGATCGCCGGGGTGGTCATCACCGTGACACCACCGGCCAGGGCCAGGGTCGACTCGCCGTTGAGCAAAGACTGACACGCCAGGTGCGCGGCCACCAGCGACGACGAGCACGCCGTGTCGACGGTGATGGCCGGGCCCTGCAAACCCAACGCGTAGGCGACACGCCCGGAGGCCACACTGGTGGACGAACCGGTCAGGCCGTATCCCTCCGCACTGTCGGACCCGCCGGCGCCGTAGGTCTGTGACCACGCCCCGACGAACACCCCGGTCTCCGAACCCACCAACGCGGCCGGATCGATGCGGGCGGTCTCCAACGCTTCCCAGCACACCTCCAACAGCAACCGCTGCTGAGGATCCATGGTTTGGGCCTCACGCGCCGAGATCCCGAAAAACTCGGCGTCAAACCCGGCCACGTCCGCCAGAAACCCTCCGGCACGCGTGTAGGTCTTGCCCACCGCATCGGGGTCGGGGTCGAACAGATCCGCCAGATTCCAGCCACGGTCGGCCGGAAACTCCCCCACCGCGTCGGTGCCGCCGGCCACCAAATCCCACAGCGCCGCAGGCGAATCCACCCCACCGGGGAACCGGCACGCCATCCCCACCACGGCGATCGGCTCGTCCACCCGCACTTGCGCGCCCGCCGGTGCAGCGGCCGAGGCCGACCCGCCCAGCAGCTGACTCAGGTGGGTGGCCAACTCGTCGGGGGTGGGGTAGTCGAAGGCCAGGGTGAGCGGCAAATCCAGCTCGGTGACGGTCTTGAGCCGGTCAAGCAACTCGGTGGCCTTTATCGAGTCAAACCCCAGGTCCTGGAACGTGAGCTCGGGGTCGATGTGGTTGAGGGCTGGGATGGCCCAACACCGTTGCCGCCTGCGAGCACACCTCCGCTCACCAGCAGGTCATGTTGCTGCTGGCGCGAGCGTGCGAAGTCGTTGGGCCAATCCCGAGTCGGCCCCGGCGCCCGCACCCGTGTCATCGACTATGTGCTGCTCCGGCGCGCGGATCGACCCGTCGATGCGGGTGAACTCATTACGCAGGTACAGCTGTACGCAGTCCCTTCGCCTGACCTTGCCACTTGTGGTGAGGGGAATCGAACCGGGTTGCACCAGAACGAGATCCGCCACACTCAGACCGTGCGACTTCGATATCGCCGCGGTGATTTCACGCCTGACGGCGCCCATCCTGTGCGCCGCAGCCTCTTCGGATTCGTCCCGCTTCTTGAGTTCGACGATGGCGACCAGCTGCTCGACGCCGCCGTCGTCCGGGAACCGCTATCGCCACGCAGCGGTTTCGGGTGATCTCCTGGATCGTCGCCTCGATGTCGTCGGGAGAGTGGTTGCGCCCGTACACGATCAGCAGATCCTTGATACGGCCGACGATGAACAGCTCGCCGTCGGAGAGGAAGCCCAAATCTCCGGTTCTCAGCCAAGGCCCTTCGGGTGTGCCGGCCGACGGACCGACAAGCGTTGCGCCGAAGGTGCGTTCGGTCTCTTCGAGGTTTCTGCCAATAGCCGCTGGAGACGTTGTCGCCGTGCACCCAGATCTCACCGACCGTTCCGTCCGGATACTCGGTACGGGTTTCGGGGTCGACGATACGCACCGTCGGCGACTGCGGAATGCCGTAACTGACTAGCGGTGTACCGTCTCCGCTCGCGCACCGCTTCGCATGGCCGGCGGTCAGTTCCTCGGATTCGAAAGAAACGGTGACCGGTGGTTGACGCGCATTCGCGGGTCGCCACGTACAGCATGGCCTCCGCGAGCCCATACGAGGGCCGTAACACCTTGGGGTGAAGATTGAAGCGGGCGAATCGCTCGGCGAAGCGCCGCAGCGTCGCGGGTTGTACGCGTTCGGCACCATTGACGATGCTGTGCACGCCGCCGAGGTCCAGCCCGGCCAGGTCGTCATCCGATGTTTTTCGTGCCGCCAATTCGAAAGCAACGTTCGGCGCCTGCGGTAAATCGCGCGACTGTTGCTTGCCAGCAATTGCATCCACCGCGCCGGTCGCTGCAGGAACGACACCGGGCTCGTGAGCACAGCAGTGAAGTCCCGCCAGAACCGGCATGACGATTCCCAGTACCAAACCCATGTCGTGAAACAACGGCAGCCACGACACCACGGTGGTGTCCGGCGGAGCAACCCCCCCGTACTCGTCGAAGTAGGCGGCACGTCAACTGGTCGAAATTGGCCTGAATGTTCTTGTGCGAGACCATGACTCCCGCCGGTGTACGGGTCGACCCGGAGGTGTATTGCAAATGCGCGATGCTTGGCGGGCTATCGACCTCGGCAGCGGATCCGTTCTGAGAGTCCAGGTCCAGCAAATCAAGCTCGATGACCGATGGCGCGGACTCACCGGGCTTCAACCGGATGTGCTCGGCGATGTTGCCCGCGACAGAGGACGTGGTCAGAATGGCCGCAGGCGAAGCGTCGCGCAGGACCGCACTAAAACGCTCATCGGCGGCGCCACCCAGCGGTTCCGACAGCGGAACCGCGATCATGACCGGCCTGTAACGAGCCGAGAAATCGCAGCGACGTAGTCAAGTCCTTGCGGCGCCGATATCACGCACGCGGTCGCCAGTTGACCCGCAAGATCTGAGCTCCTGTGCGACGTTCAGCGTTCGCCGATACAGCTGCGACCACGTCAGGCTTTCCGCAACGCCCGCCCAGTCCTGCTCGTAATCAACAAACGTGTACGCTGTCTCGCCGGGCCGCAGACTGGCATGCTCCCGCAGCACCGCGGGAAGGGAAGACTCAATCACGGGTCGACCATACCTGGATGAACAGAAACATTTCCCTGGGTTCGGCGTAGTCATTCATTCTGGGCCGAGCGTTCCCGCGCTGAAGAGAATGCAGCCAAATCCTCAGCCCGCGCGGCCTCGTGCACCGCCCGCCGAGCTTCCGTAACTGCCTTATCGGCATCAGCGTGAATCTGCCCGCCGACCTGGCGCCGGCAAAGTAGGCCTGCCAAGGCCCGCGCTGCGAGCGAAGCTCGACGCGCGTGCGTATGGCCACAGCCCGACCGAAAGCGCCCATCTGCGACTCAACACGTGTCTACCACGGGTATCGTCTGTCTTCGTGATCGAGCTAGATGGCGTGGCCAAGACCTTCGACGGGGCAATACACGCATTGCAGGACGTGAGCTTTTCCGTCCCGACGGGGTCGGTTTGCGCTCTGCTCGGTCATAACGGCGCCGGTAAGTCGACCGCGATCAAGATCCTGTCAACGTTGCTGCGGCCCAGCTCTGGCCAACGCAATTGTGGCCGGGTACGACGTCGTCCGAGACCCGGCACAGGTGCGGGCAAGCATCGGGAGCATCGGACAGCTAGCCGCGCTCGATTTTGAGCTCACCGGCCGGGAGAACCTGGTGTTGTTCGGCCGGCTGCGGGGAATGCGGCGCAAACATGCGCGGCTGCGAGCCGACGCTTTGATCCATCAGTTCGATATGTCGCACGCCGCCGACCGGCCGGTGCGAACCTATTCGGGTGGCATGGTGCGCCGCATCGATATCGCCGCCGGACTGATGGTTCCGCCGAAAGTGCTTTTCCTCGACGAGCCGACAACCGGGTTGGACCCGCGTAGTCGCCGCGATGTGTGGGGCCTGGTGTCGTCGTTGTCAGCCCAGGGCGTCACAATCCTGCTCACGACGCAGTATCTCGAAGAAGCCGACGTGCTCAGCGATTCGATCGTCGTTCTGAACAAAGGTCGTGTTGTCGCCAACGGGACCGCCGAAGACCTCAAGCGCCGCGTGGGATTGGGCTACTGCACGGTGAGTCCGGTCAATCCGGCCGACCTCTCCAAGATCTTCGCCGTGGTCGCCGATCTCGACGGCGCCGAAGCCGATTACGAGGCGAACACCGTCTCGGTGCGTCGCGCCCGATGGTGTCGCGACGCTCGGTGAGGTGTTTCGCCGGGTGGACCGGCTTGGCGTTGAGCTAGTCGACATAGCGCTGCGCAAGCCGTCCTTGGACGAAGCGTTTCTGCACCTCACGGAGAGCGTCACCACGTGACCGCGCTTGCTGCTCTGACCGAGCGCGTGGTGCGCGGCGCACTGCGCAACGATCTGCCGTTCGCGGTTCTGTCGCCCGCCGCTAACTTCGTCGTCTTCAACTTCATGCTGGGCAATGTGATCGACACCGGTGGAATGAGCTACCCCCAGTACGTCCTACCGGTTGTCGTCATCCAGGTGATCTTTCTCGGCGCGCTGACGACCGTGGACCGTGCTGCCCAAGACGAGCGGAGCGACTTCGCGGATCGGCTCCGCACACTTCCCATATCCGCGGTAACACCGCTGATGGCTCGCATGTTGTATTGCCTCATTCCGCGGCGCCCTCGGCCTGCTTGCCGCGATCGCTGTCGGGTACGTGTTCGGCTTCCGAATGTTCGGCGGGTTCATCTATGCGGCGGCTTTCGCCGTTCTTGTCCTCATGTTGACGCTGGCACTATCGCTCGCCGCCGATGCAGCCGGGGTTCTTTCCGTAGCCTCGCAAGGTGGGATCGCGAGCAGCGGAGTGTTCAGATCAGTTGCTCCTGGTTCCCCAAATGCTGCTGGTCATGCTGTCCACCGGGATGGCGCCGGCCGACTCGTTTCCCGACTGGCTGCATCCGTTCGTGCGCTACCAGCCTGTTTCGCAGGTGACGCAAACCCTGCGTGGGTTCACCACCGGCCATGTCGTGGTGAGCAATCTGGCGACCAGTTTGGCGTGGTGTCTTGGGCTGCTGGTGGTGTTCGGTGCAATCGCGGTGCGGGTACAGAGGCGCCCGCAATGAGCGCGAACGCACCGCCGCGGAGTTCACTGGCCGCCGAAAGTCTGGTGTTCGCCAGCCACCTACTCACCCGGTGGCGGCGCCAGCCGATGGTGCTGATCCAGGCCCTGGTGTTCCCGACCTTTCTGCTGATTGCCTACAAACTGCTGGTAGGCAAGTCGATAATCAGGATCACCGGCACGGAAAGTCTCTACGGCTTGGTGCCGATGTGTGCCGTGGCCGGTGCGATGTTCGGGGCGCTTGCAGCCGGCCGCCGCATTTGGCCTCGACCGCGACAGCGGTCTGATCGGCAGAATGTGGGTGTTTCCCGTACACCGGGCCAGCGCCCTGACCGGTCAGGCTGCTCGCCGAGGCCGCGCGCACGCTGGTGAGTTCCGCGCTGATCACAGCGGTCGGTGTTGGGCTCGGACTTCGCTTCAAAGGCGGCTGGCTCGCTGTGATCCCGTTCATACTGGTGCCGGTGCTGGTGGTTGTCGTCTTCTCGATGGCAGTGATAGCGATCGCGGTGCGGGCCAAGACCGGTGCCGTGCTCATGTGGCTGGGGGTGCCGGCCACCGGCGCGGTGTTCGCCAGCTCTGGTGTTGTTCCCCTTCAAACGCTGCCATCGTCGGTGCGGCTGGAGATCCACCTCCAACCGATGTGGGCGACGATTGAGTCGATGCGGGGACTTGCCCAAGGTGGTCCCGTGCTGTGGCCGCTCCTGCTGACCGTTATGTGGGTTCTTGGTCTGGCCGCGGTGCTCGGGCCACTGGCCGTCCGCGGTTACCGTGCCGCCGCCGAATCCGGGCGCTGACACTTTGGTACGTACTGTCACCCGAGGCGCGTTTTCGATTTGGCAACCCAGCCGGAATCGTCGCGGTCATCGTCGTCTCGTTCAGCTTGTCGATGGTGACCGGGCCGAAGTATGAGATCTCGTCGCAACGTCGCGCCGGGCCGCGGACGCCTCCTGCTGGCTGCGGATGTAATCGGCGTAGTCGTCCAGCACCAGGAAGTAAGATCGGTGAGCTTGAAGGCCAGTGGCGCGAACCCCGCGACATCGCCGTGTAAAACTCCCCCCGCCGATCAGCCGGAGCACCGCGGCCAGCTCGGCGTTGAAGTCGATGCAGCCGCGGGGACGGTAGCCGCGGCTCTGCAGCCGGCGCACCTCGTCGACGGCCAGGCCGAACCGGAACGGCGGGCCTGGTCGACATCACCGACATCAGGGGCAGATGCCCACCCACATCGGGTCAGTCGCCAGCTGCGAGCAGCGGGTCACCAGACGCTGCGTTGACTGCTCGGTGTTGACCGCAGCGAGAACTGGAGACAGCGCCAAAAAAACGATTGCGACTGCGAACGAGACCCGGGTGCGTCTGGTGGCCGATCGGGTTGATTCGGGTTACGGCTCGCGTAGAGCAGATAAACCACGCCCACATCGAAGGAGATTGCTATCCACCATCGAGCCCAATCGGCTGAGGTTGCGTAAACCGGCAGCAATAACAGGGCCGCTAGAGTTACCCACGAAAGCCGTCCCTGCACGGCTTGGCGAAAAGGCCCGAGTGGCACGCTGGAAATACCCCTGATAACAAGCATCGTCAGCGTGAAGATAACAATCCCAACTATTGTCGACATGATTAAAGGGGCCCAGCCGATCTGGTTGGGCCCGATGATAGGAGTTTTTCTTGTTGTGACGGTGATAAAGCGACAAGTCCAGTCGTGGAAGTCCCTGTAAGCGTGTTCGCCCCCGGGGTCCGACCGGGCGCCCAGCGAACGGCTTTGTGTGGCAATCGAGCACATTGCGGCGACACGTCTCGCCGTCGCAGCAACGCTATCGTCAGCGCGACGACCAAGCCGGGAGCCACGGCGAGAAGTGCGCTCAGGCGCTGGATCTTGACCGAAGTGTGCGCCAGAACCACAATTGCCAGGACCGCACCGAGCGCCTGCAGAAACGGAACAGCCTCGTGGATGAGGGTCAGCACCGCCGTCGCCATGCCATAAAGGCCGCTTGCAGCCAGTAGCGATCGGTCCCCCTTCGCCGAGGCGAGCACCACCGCGAACACTGCCAGCGCTGCCTCACCAATAAGGTCGGGAGTCGGTAACACAACGGCGTGCACAAACCCTAAAGGCAGCATCGGGGTGAGCAGGGCCAGCATCAGCCGGCGTTCGGAGCGGCCGAATTTTACTGCCACCGTCCACGCCACCGCCGCGATGCCGACTCCGAAGAGCGTTGGGACGAGCCAGCGCAAAATCAACAGGCCGGTGAAGTAAAGGTCAGCAGGGAAGAGGTCTAGAATTTCGCCCCCGAGTCCCCGTCTGACAAAGCCCTGGCTGTAGTCGACCGCATAGTAGGCGAAGAATTGCAAATTGGGTTCGTAGACGCTCGCGTGTCGTTTGCCATGAGGTTGGGACCAGTGTGACCTGATTTTGCCAGGAGGATGGGACCACCTGGATTGCCAGTTATGGGACCACCGGCGCGTCGACGTCGGTGGTCTTGTCGTTTGCTCGTTCGATCGTCGTGACATTTCGCGTCACGAAGGAGCGGCCGGGCATGGCTTTTCGGGAGGTCAGTGTGAACGAGATCAGGGAAGTGCTGCGGTTGTGGCTCGGGGTGGCCGGGTTGCCGGCGCCGGGGTTACGGACGATTGCCGCGCATTGCGGCGTGGACCGGAAAACGGTGCGCCGCTATGTGGCGGCCGCCGAGGCGGCCGGACTGTGCCGAGACGACAGTGTCAAGGCGCTTGATGACGGGTTGATCGGTGCGGTCGCTGAGGCGGTGCGCCCGGTCCGCCCGCGTGGGCACGGCGCGGCGTGGGAACAGTTGGCGGGGTTCGAAAAGCAGATCACCGCGTGGGTAGCAGGTGAGGGTGAGCAGCGGCCGTTGACGATCACCAAGATCCACACGCTGCTGGCCCGGCAGGGATGTGTGGTGCCGTATCGCACGTTGCACCGATTCGCCAGTGAGCGTTGCGGTTTCGGCTGCAAGGACACCACGGTCCGGGTCGCTGATGGCGATCCTGGTGTGGAATGCCAGATCGATTTCGGCTATCTGGGGATGCTCACCGACGCCGCAGATGGCCGGCGCCGCAAGGTGTATGCGTTGATCTTTACCGCCGTGTTCAGCCGGCACATGTTCGTGTGGCTGACTTACTCGCAGACCTTGGCGGCGGTGATCGCTGGGTGTGAGGCGGCCTGGGAGTTCTTCGGCGGGGTATTCGCCGTCCTCATTCCGGATAACATGAAGCCGGTGATCGCGACCGCTGACGCGGTCAACCCGCAGTTCACCGCGGGCTGGCTCGACTACGCCAGCCACGCCGGGTTTGTCACCGACCCCGCCCGGGTCCGGTCGCCCAAAGACAAACCCCGCGTCGAACGCGCGGTGCGGTACGTGCGCGGAAACTTTTGGGCTGGTGAAACATTCACTGATCTCGACGATGCCCAGCACGCCGCCCAGCGGTGGTGCAGCAACACCGCGGGCACCCGGATTCATGGCACCACCTGTGCTCGCCCGGCTGAGGTGTTCGAGCGCGAGGAGCACCCGATGCTGCTGCCCAGACCATCCGTCTACGACGTGCCGGTGTTCAAGCAGGTCAAGGTCCACCGCGATTTCCACGCCGAGGTCGCCAAAGCCCTGTACTCGCTGCCCGAACAGTGGATCGGCGCCACGCTGGACGTGCGCGCCGACAGCGAGCTGGTGAAGTTCTACCATCGCGGTGTCCTGGTGAAAGTCCACCCCCGCCAGCCACCTGGTGCCCGCAGCACCGATCGCGACGACCTGCCCGAACACAAAACCGGCTACGCGCTGCGCGACCTGGCCCGGTTGATCGCCTCCTGCGCCGCTCACGGCCCCAACATCGGGATCTACGCCGAACGCATCCTCGACGACCCGCTGCCCTGGACCCGGATGCGCACCGTCTACCGGCTGCAGGGCCTGGTGCGCCGCTACGGCGCGCAGCGTGTCGAACAAGCCTGTTCACTCTCACTGGATCTTGATGTCGTCTCGGTCAACAAGATCGCATCCATGCTCGAACGCGCCACCGAGAGCACTACCCCGGCACTGCCGCGGGCAGTCGGCCACACCTCAACGCGTTTCGCCCGTAATCCATCCGAATTCACCTCCGTTCCAACACCATTGACCGTCGTACCCAGCACCGAGTCCGAGGAGATCTTCTGAAATGACCACAACCAACCGCGCGTCCGCCGACCCGGCCGGCGCCGATCTGATCCGGCTGCTCAAAACACTCAAACTCGGTGCGCTCGCCGACACCCTGCCCGAACGTGCAGCGCTGGCCCGCCAACACAAACTCAGCCATCTCGGATTCCTCGAAGTCCTGCTCGCCGATGAGGTATCACGCCGCGAATCCCGTTCAGCCGCCCTGAGAGCAACCAAAGCCGGACTCGACCCCGCAATGCGTTTCGACGCCTGGACCGCACTAGAAGACCTGCGCTACGACCGCACTCTGCTCGGCGACCTGACCTCACTGAGGTTCCTGGACGCCAGCCAATCCGCGATCATCCTCGGACCCGTCGAGGCTGGTTAACACTGCGCTCTCCTCCTATCAGGGTGTGTCGAACAGTCCATGTTGATCTGGTTTGACCTGGATACGGAGACCTTTGCGGCGTCCGCGGTTGATGTGGACGGCCTGCAACTCGCCTCGTTGGACCTTGTGCAACACGGTTTGTCGGGCGATCCCGAGTGCGGTGGCGGCCTCGTTGAGACCGAGCCAGCCGTCGGGAACCTCGGGTTGGATCCGATTGCGCAGGGCCTGGTCGATGCGGATGCGCCAGGGTGCGCCGGGGGTGATCTGTTCGGCGGTGACGAATCCGTCGCGGATCCAGCGGTAGAGGGTGGTCCGGGCGACGCCGAGGATCTGTTCGGCGGCAGTGATCGTGACCACGATGACATCGTCGCAGCCGGCCCCGACATCCGGTGTCGACGGTTGGTAGACGGGAATGTTGTGGCCTGCGCGCAGGATCGCTACCCGCGCTCGGGTGAAGGGCAGGCCGGTGGCGGTGCGGCGCTTCTGTTTGGCCAGGATCGCCGCGATAGTGCGGTCGTCATAGTGCTCCGCCAGGCGGCGCACCAGGGCCACGGTTGCTTCATCAGTGACGCGCAGATGCTGGCCGATCTTGGTCATCGGCATCGCCACCTCGGTGGTGGCGCCACCTTGCCAAAGGATGCGCAGTTCGGCGATGCGCTGTTCGGCGCGAACGGTGAGGGCGATCTCGTCGATCACCGCGCGGATGAGTTGTTTGCGTTCCCTCAGCGTGGTGGTGGGGGCATCGAACACCGCCCGCACGTCCGCGCCGGCGGTGGTGATCCAGGCCAGTTCCTGTTCAGTCAGCGCCAGCGGACGGCGCGCGCGTGCAGCGGCCAGGTTGTTCTCAGCGGTGCGGACCGCGGCCAGTTTGGCTTCTAACGCGCTTTCCAATGTTCTTGCTACCAAACGGTTCTCCGGTTCGACATTGTCGAACTGACGCTGCGCGCGGTCGGCTTCATAGCGGGCGCGTTCGGTGGCCAACTCGAATACCGCCAGATCGCGCCGGTGGTTGCTGTCGGCCTCAGCCAACGCCTGGGCGGTGGCGGACAACGCCGCCGGTTCCAAAACGGTGAACAGCTCATCAAGGACAGTGTTCTCCAACCGGATGCCACCGATGCTCTGGCACACATGCTCACCGGCGTAGAGCTGTTTGGCGCGGGCACACACATACCGCGGGCAGTTGCCCTTGGTTCCCGAATAGCTGGTCTGCATGATCCGTCCGCACCGCCCGCAACGCAGCAGGCCCTGCAGCAGCGCACGGCCCTCTCGCACCGCGCCGCCGGCAAGCTCACGAGGACGGCGCCAATTACCGCGCAGCCGTGCAGTATTGGCCTCGAAGGCCTCCCAGGTGATGAAACCTTGATGATGATCGGGAATCAGGACCTCCCAGTGCTCGCGGGGTACCAGCCGGTCGCGGGCACACACGGCTCCGGTGGCCGGGTCGACTCGCTTCTCGGTGCGGGTGCGACCGAACACGAAGGCCCCGGCATAGGCCGGGTTGGTGAGGATGTCGTGCACCGCGGGATAAGTGGCTTGGGCCCAGAAGATCCGCTTAGAACCGTTGCGCCGACGCGGAAGCAGCACACCGTCTTCACGCAACCGAATCAACACCTGCCGCGCTGAGCCGAGTTCGTCGAACCGGTGGAACACCGTGGTGATCGCCTCGCGCACCGCCTCGTCAGCGCACAACACCACCTTGTCATCCTCGTCGTATTCCAGCCCGACCGGAAGTCCCTGGCGCAGTTCACCTTTGGCTGCCTTGTGTTTGAGCCCCGCGGTCAGCCGCGACTTGATCAGATGTAACTCGGCCTCTGACATCGTGCCCTTCAGTCCAAGCACCAGGCGGTCGTTGAAATCAGCCGGGTGATACACCCCGTCGGCGTCAGCGATCAGCGTGTCGGTGATCGCGCACAGGTCCAACAGTTGATACCAGTCGGCGTTGTTGCGCGCCAGCCGTGACACCTCGATGCCCAACACGATCCCGACCTTGCCTAGCCCGACATCGGCGACCAACTCCTTGAACCCGCTCCGACCCGCAGTCTGCGCCCCAGAGCGGCCCAGATCAGCATCAATCACCACGACCTGATGGGCAGGCCACCCAAGCATCACCGCCCGCTCACGCAACTCATATTGGCGGGCAAGGGATTCGGTGTGGTGAATCATCTGCGACGGCGTCGATTGGCGCACATACACATACGCATCCCGGGAACGGTGCGAGGCGGTGACCTTGTCGGTCGACAACAGCAGCGACGGCACCGATGGGCCCGCCGAGGTCTGACTGGTCATCGCTCACCAGCCCCGGGCCGCGTGTCTTCGACCAGAGCGCCGCGGGCGATTAGCCGGGCCAACAACCCCAGCACCTGGGTTCGGGTCTCCTCGGGAAGCGCCTGCCAACGACAGGCCGGCACGGGTAAGTCGGCCAGCCCAAGGGCAAGCTGGCGTGCAGCAGCTACTCTCATAACGCGCAAGTGGGTTCACTCTCCTGTAGTCGTGACCGCGATCAGGGACGAGGCGAACCTACTTGCGCATCCACCCCCAACACGCCCCCTTCGGCACGCGTCGCCAGCTGCCCCACCAACCGATGCAGCGCGCGCAGCCCCGCCGCATCCAGCACCGACCGCGGTCCCGGCTCGACGACCCCCAATACATCGGTGGCATCGCAACGGATCGTTCCCGGCGATCCGTCGGGCAAATCGATCACCAACAACAACGCGCCGTTCCACCGCTTGAACGACCTCGCCGCCAACAGCCGACCAAACAACGGGTGCGTCTCGGCCACCACCCGCACTTCACACGGCAAGACCGCACGCAACTGTTGCAGTCTGTCGCCTTCACTGTCGGCACCGGCAAGACCCATCTGGCAAACGCACTGGGGCACATGGCTATTCGCCGACGCCACACGGTGCTGTTCGCCCGCGCCGACAAACTGTTCACCCGGCTACGCGCCGCCCGCCTCGACAACACCGTCGAAGCCGAAATCCGCCGACTGGCCACCATCGACGTCCTCATCATCGACGACTTTGCCCTACGATCCCTCGGCGCCACCGAAACCAGCGACTTCTACGAAATCATCGTCGAACGCCACCGCGCCAAGACCACCATCGTCACCTCCAACCGAGAACCGGCCGAATGGCTGACCATGACCGCCGACACGCTCCTGGCCCAATCGGCAATCGACCGACTGACCGCAACCGCCCACACCCTCGTCATCGAAGGACCGTCCTACCGCCAACGCACCCGACCCCGCCAAGTTGACCCAGACCGCCTCGACGAGCATCCTCAATAACGCGCCACGGTGGTCCCATCCCCCTGGCAATCAGGTGGTCCCATCACCCTGGCAGGCGACAGCTCGCGAAAACAACCCAAGACGCCATATAGATCAGCAAGAGCAGTCCGACGATCGCGTAAACGAGTCTGTGCCGAGCACTCGGCTCGTTCGATTGCAGAGCCCTTAGCGGTTTCTCGGTGTTGACTGGATGACCCGCGTGAAATCCCGCTTGCCTCGAACGCGGATCCAGCCGTTTTGCTTCAGGGCTCATGCTGTGGCCTTAGCCCGGGCGACCCGCCATGTGTCCGATTGAGTGACGACTGCTTTTTCGACTCCAATCGCCAGCGCCGTAGGTCTGAGAATTCGTTGGGCTATGACCGAGCAGCTCAATTGCTGAATGCCTTCTGGCGAGGCCGCCGTCGCGCTGACCACACGGTGTCCGAACCGCGTCGACAACAATTACCCGCGGGCATCCGGCCTCCCAATCGCGTTGTAATTGCTGTGTACGGCATCGAATCATAAGGGTCAAGCTCAGCAGCGTAGTGGCGGGCTGGTCATATGAAACTTCCCGGGGAGGTGACGAATGACAACGAACTCCCAGCCGACAGTCGAGGGCGCAGTCATAATGACGGTGCCCATGGTGTTGCTTACGCGCTCGACAGCCCGACGAAGTTGCGTCCAGTCGGATGGATGAAGGTCATCGCGTGATTCTTCGAGAGACCCGTCAAAGCCACTCGAGCAAAGGAATCGACGCGATGACCGCTGTCCACGATATCGGTCTGCCGACCGTGTTGGCTGATCGACTCACCAGCGCCGACCCCGGACGTGCTCGGCGAGCTGGTCACCCTGTTCATCCACACCCTGTTCGGCGGAAGCTGACGCGCTGTGCAGTGCGGGTAACGGCCAGCGCAGCGCTGAGCGCACCTATTGCCGCAACGGCTATCCGCACCGCCGGTTCGACACCCGCGCCGGCTCTTTGGACCTGGCCATCCCTAAGCTGCGGCAGGGTTCCTATTTCCCGGACTGGCTGCTCGAACGGCGCAAACGCGCCGAGCGTGCTGACGACGGTGGTGGCCACCTGCTATCTGCTGGGGGTATCCACGCGGCGGATGGACCGCCTTGTCGAGTCGCTGGGGATCACCGGGTTGTCGAAGTCGCAAGTGTCGGTGATGGCCAAGGAGCTTGACGCCGCGCCACCCGCGAGTCGCTGTTAAACATCGGAACGCTCGATCACCGCCGAGCGGTTAATCCCCGAGTTGGAGCGGGTGTTCGCGGCGGCAGATGGTCCACCGCTGGTACTGCGGATGGACAACGGTCCCGAGTTGATATTCCAAGCACTGCAGTCATTTTGCGACGGAAAGGTCGGGTTGTCCTACATACCGCCCGGGGCGCCGTGGGACAACGGCTACATCGGATCGTCGAACAACCGGCTACGAAGGGAGTGCCTCAACCGCAACCACTCGACCAGTCTGCTCGAAGCCCGAGTCGTCATCGGCGACTCCAAGGACGAGCACAACACACGGCACCGCCACTTAGCGCTGGGCTACCTGACCCCCGGCGTGCACGCTGCCCGATGCAGCCACGCCCACACACCTGTGGCCTGCGAGATCAACTGAGATCGGTAGCAAAACAACCGGACTCCAAAACCGGGTGGACCGATTATCGGGGACCTGCAACTGAATCCGACTCACCGAACTCGTTCAGTTTCCGGAGTGGCGGCGGCTCAAGACCAGTTGCACGTTCCCGACATACCAGCCTGCAACAGTGCGCCGGCGGATCTTCGAGCGCAATAGATTGGGTCGTCGAAAAAATCGCCTTCGGGGCCCAGAACGCCTTAGCCTAGGCACGGTACGGACTCTCCTCGGGCCGTTGAGGTACGCAAGCAACGATCAACGGGCTGGGCGAAGTTAGTCGATAGCTGTGCGGGCGCGAGACGCGGTCCGTATATTGAAGAATCCGTTGGGAGGGACCATGATTTCGTGCACAGAGACGTCTGAGTGCCCATGCGGCTGACAGTTTTCGGCCTCGGGTACCTTGGCGCCACCCACGCCGCCTGCATGGCAGAAATTGGTCATGACGTGCTTGGGGTGGAGGTCGATAGCGACAGACTCACAAAGCTCACCCAGGTACAGCCGCCCTTCTACGAACCGGGTTTGTCTGAGCTACTGGGCAAACACCTGAGTTCCGGCGGGCTGCAGTTAACGGATTCATACGAACGTGCCGCCGATTGGGGCGACGCTTTTTTCATCGCCGTTGGCACGCCGCAAAAGACGGGCGAAAACAGCGCCGACCTGAGTCACGTAGAGGCCGTCATTGACCGACTTGTTCCGTTACTGACCCGCGATGCCGTTATCTTCGGCAAGTCGACTGTTCCTGTCGGCACCGCGCAAAAGCTCACGCGTCGCTCTGAAGATTTGGCGAAGGACGTTCTGGTCGAAATCGCTTGGAACCCTGAGTTCCTCAGGGAAGGGCATGCAATCGTTGACACCCTGCATCCCGACCGCCTGGTGCTGGGACGGACACCCGGCGGCACCGCCGAGTCGGTAGCCCGAGAGATATATTCGCCGATCCTCGCCGAAGGAACTCCCTTCATCGTCACCGATAACGCGACCGCTGAGCTGGTGAAGGCGTCCGCAAACGCGTTCCTCGCGACAAAGATCTCCTTTATCAACGCGATTGCCGAAGTCTGTTCGGCCGCCGGCGCCGACGTGCGAGCCGTAGCAGACGCCATCGGGCTGGACGCACGAATCGGGCGACGATTTCTCAACGCGGGTCTCGGCTTTGGAGGCGGGTGCCTGCCGAAAGATATCCGCGCGTTCATGGCGCGAGCCGGTGAGCTTGGCGCGTCGGAGGCACTATCGTTCTTGCGTGAGGTCGACACCATCAACATGCGTCAAAGGACCCGGATAGTCGACCTAACACGTCGAGTGTGCGGAGGCTCGCTCCTAGGGGCTCAGGTGGCGGTTCTCGGAGCAGCCTTCAAGCCGGAATCCGACGATGTACGAGACTCGCCGGCACTGAACGTTGCCGCCCAAATTCAACTGCAGGGCGCGTCTGTCAAGGTCTATGACCCGAGGGCGATGGAAAACTCTCGAAAGGTATTTCCCACTTTGAACTATGTCGACTCGGCGGTGGCTGCGTGCGACAGGGCAGATGTAGTGCTCTTGCTCACTGAGTGGGCCGAGTTCGTCGACCTTGATCCTGGTGCACTCGGCAAGGTGGTTAACAGGCCCGTCATCATCGACGGCCGGCTATGCCTAGACACGATTAAGTGGAAGGACGCAGGCTGGGAGTATTGGTCATAACGACTTTATTGAACTGTCCGACCGAATCGCTAAGGGGACTGAGATGCTCGTTGCCCTCGGGCGTTTAGGGGCCCGCGGAAGCCGACAAGTCAATCGAGAATCCGGCCGCAGTGCACACGGCAGCCCGGTGTAGATCACCGTGGGTAGTCACGATCGACAGTTGTCAATTGCTACCAACCGACCAGCATTCCGAGCAGATTCTTCCGCGGCGGCGATGGCCCGCACGATCGCAACTTCGCTTTCAAGCTGGGTCGTATCCAGCTGCCCAGCGCGTAGCACGCCGATGAACGCCCGAAGTTCACGCGTGAGCGGGAGTTCTTCACCGTAGGCAGGGTACGACGTACCCCGGGAATTGCGCAGCGAAAGCTTTCTCTCCGCGGTGTCGTCGAAGGTGAGCGAGTTGTCTTCGCCCACAATCGTCAGGCTATGACGCTTCAGCGGCGAGATCCAACTGACGTTCGCGATGAACGGGACGTCAGCAATCACGAATTTGGCGCTTGCCGCCTTGAACCGCGACGCTTCGCCAACGCCCCAAGCCTGCGCGAAACCAGGATTTGCCTCGAATAGCGCCCGCGCCATGGAGAGACCGTGCGGAAGCCAATCCCACAACACCGATGAATCGGTTCGCGGATGGTGATTCATTCCCTCCCAGAACACGGCCTGCACGGTTTCAACTTCAGGTAGAAGTTTTTTCGCAGCCTGAAACGCGGGGTTGTACAAATGCACGTGCCCCACGACAACGGGTGCGCCAGAACGTAACGCTGCCTCGCGAATGCGGATCGCATCGGCCACCGTGGTAGCCATGGGCTTTTCGATGAACGTCGGCACACCCGCATCGATAAATGGGATCGCGACTTCCGCATGAGTCGCCGACGGCGTCGCAATCAGAACCCCGGCAGGCTGCTGGCGAAGAACGACATCGACGTTCTTCGACTCGTCAATGAGCTCCACATCGCGCATCGTCGCCAGCGTGCGGACAATGTTCATGCCCCATTTTCCGCGGCCGATCACGGCGATTCGCATGCGGCCTTCCGGTAAGACGGCTGGTCTTTGGCCCAGGCAATGAATCGTGCGAGTCCGTCTTCAACGTCGACCTGCGGTTGATAGTCCAGGTCCTCATGGGCTTTGGAGAGATCCGGACAGCGTCGCTGAGGCTCGCCCGCCGGGTAGGAGTCGGGGTAGTCGATGCACTGAAATGTCGAGCCCGGGACGAGCTTTCCGTACAACTCGGCCAGATCAAGCATCGAGATTTCGTTGGCGGCATTGCCGATGTTGTAGGGTTCGCCGGGGCGACCTCTCAGAAGCACCTTCAAGAACCCGGTGATCGCGTCCGTGATGTAGCAAAACGTTCGCGTCTGCAGTCCGTCTCCATGTACCGGAATCGGCTCGCCCGTCAGCGCCTGATAGGTGAACATGGGAACGACGCGGCGATCGTTGTGCTTCATCCCGGGCCCGAACACGTTGAACGGCCTGACGATCGTTACCGGCAAGCCGTACTTCTGGTGATAGATCGTCGCGATCGTTTCTGCCAGCCGTTTCGACTCGTCGTAGCAGGCCCGGGGGCCGACGCTCGAGACGTGACCGTGGTACGTCTCGGGAGTGGGCACAAAGCGCGGATCGGGGTCGCCGTAGATTTCGCTCGAACTGAAGAACAAGAAACCTTCCAGCGCCGGGTTCCGGCGTCCCAACTCCAGCAGATTCTTGATGCCCGATACGGCGCTTTCGATGGTTTCGAGCGGATACTTCATGTAGTAGACCGGCGAAGCCAGGCCGGCCGCATGCATGATGTAATGAATGTCTTCGCGCACGGGCAGCGGATAGGTGACGTCGGCCCACACTTCGGCAATATTCTCGTCGCGCTCAGCGGTGCTGGGATCGCCCGTGATGAAATTGTCGGCCGAGATCACGCGGACGGGCTGTTCCAGAATCGTATCGTTGAGCCGCTTGAATACCCGCAGAAAGTGCTTGCCAAGAAAGCCCGCGCCACCACTCAACAGCACGGTTTTTCCTGAAAACAGATGAGCATCCTCGCCGAGCCCCTGGACGATTGCCTCGGTATCGCGGCGGATAATGAAATGTTCAGCCATGCGAAGGAACCTCTCCTAGTTCAGCTCTGTGGGTGGAATGGGCTTCAAATAGCGGTACGCACCGCCGGTCTTCTTCTTGATGTCGTCGAAGTATTCGTATGCGAAGACGACGAGCACGTCGGTCTTATGTTCATCCAGGTAGCTCTTGGGAACAATCGGAATGTGCGTGCCGGGGGTGAACTTGTTCTGCTTCAAGGGGCTGTCGTCGACGGTGAACGGGATTTCGCTGGGCCCGATCCGACCGTAATTACATATCGTCGCCACACGTGCCGGCGAACCGTAACCGGCAACTCGCAACCCGGCTTGCTGGTATTCCGCCAGTCGATCTTTGAACGCGGATATTTGAACATCGACATTGCGCCCAAACTCGCGCAAGGTTTCCAGCGTCAGATCCTTTTCCTCGCGTGCGAAGAGTCGGCGCGTGGCATCGGAGGAGGATTGCCCGCCCGCTCGTTGCACGAACACCTGCAATGAGCCGCCGTGCGGCGACAATCTCGCGCACGTCGGCGATGAACATGCCGTGCGCGGCGAACAACTTCGCGAGCGACGTGAGCGAGTAGTAGAAAATCCGGTCCAAATAGAAACGCTCGAACTGCGTCGTCGCCAGAATGGCTCCGATATATTCAACCTCGATGATGAACGTGCCGTCGTCCGTCAGCAGTCGCTTCACGGCCTCGATAAATCCACTCGGATTCTCAAGATGGGTGAAGACGCTGCTGGCGACGATAACATCCGCCCTTCCATAGGATTCTTCGATCTTCTCGGCGGCCGGAATGTCGAAGAAGGTCGTCAGCGTTTCCAAACCTTGATCGTTGGCGATCTTCGATACGTTGATCGAAGGCTCGACGCCGAGCGCTTTGACACCCAACTTCTGGAGTGGCTTGAGGAGAATCCCGTCGTTGGAGCCGACATCGACGACAAAATGCGCCGACGCCAGTTGTTGGGCAAGATCCTCGAAATGCCTCACCAGTTCGCGATTCACCGAGGACAAATAATAGTAATCTTCGAACATCCTCTCCCGTGAGACGATCGTGCCGAGTTGCACGTTCTTGCACGTCGGGCAGAAGAACACCTGCAACGGAAAGAAGTCCTCTGCAGCAAATTCAGCTTGCGTAGGATATTTGTTCGCGAGCGGTTGCTGTCCCAGATTGAGGAACTCGATCGCGGCGGGTTCGCCGCACAATCGACATTTCATCGTCGCAGTTGGCGGTGCGGGCATAATAGGCTCCTGTTTGCCTCGTGTGCGGATCAATCGGTGACGATCCACGGTGCACTCTAAGCGGCGGCACCGGCCGGGTGGGTGTCTTTGGCGGTTTCGGGGTGAGCGTGGCGGTGCAGAGCCGTGACGAGCTGCGGCATCTGCCTGTAGCCCTTGATGCGGCGGGACGGAGTCGCTGGGCGTTGAGCATGCCCGCGCCGGTCAGCGCGCACCATTTTCACGCCAACGGGTGACGTTGCCGTTGGTGGTGGCTCGGGCAATCGAGATCATCGCCTCAACTGGGTTCGACGTGATCAGCGTCTTAGTCAGGCCACACCGCGACGCCGAGCCGGGCGCCGGTAAACGATCTCGCTCGAGCCTTTCACGCAGCGACGCAGCCGCACTTCGGTAGCTCTTCGCCGTTGCCTGGAAGGTGTTTGGCGTTGCTTAGCCCGTCCTCGGGATCGGGATGGACGGCAGGCCTTGAGCGGCTTGGCATCAGGTTACAGCGCTGGATGAGCGCCTTGGCGCGGTCGAGGACGACCAGCAGCCCGTCGTCGAAGCGCAGGCCACGGAAGATCAGGTCAGGCCCACAGGCGAGGGACCGCCACCTCAAATTCCACAAGACCGGAGACCTCGACAGAGCGCAGACCACCAATTACTGATTCGCCTGACTGGCGTGACACCCAGGAAGTATGGTTTAGAACTTGTTACACCCATGTCGACTATCGACTACCACAGAAAGGCCAGGATTCGCGGTGAAATTTGTCGTGGCATGCTGGGGAAGTCGTGGCGATGTCGAACCCAACCTCGCCGTCGGCCGCGAGCTGCTGCGCCGCGGGCACGACGTATGTATGGCCGTCCCGCCAGACCTGATTCCCTTCACGGAAGTCGGCTGGAGTTGCGGCGGTCGCCTACGGACTGGATTGGTCGGCCACCATGGAAGTGTTGCGCCCCTTCTGGCTTCCTTTCGGCGCAACCCCTGGAGGATCCAGGATCTGATCAGGTTCGGGCGCGAAAGTTGGGCGCTGTTTACCCGGTGCTGGGAGGAGATGAGCACGACGCTGACGTCAGTGGCGGACGGGGCCGACCTGCTATTCACCGGCCAGAGTTTCGAGGAGCAAGCCAGCAACGTCGCAGAGTATTACGACATTCCGTTCGCCACGCTGCATTACAACCCGATACGGGCCAACGCTCTGCAAGTGAAGGCGTACGAGTGGCTGTATTGGCTTCTGTCGAAGAAGATCGAGGACGCGCAGCGTCGTGAACTGGGCCTACCGAAGGCAACAGGTCCCGCGCCGCGGCGGATCACTGAACGCGGGTCGCTGGAACTCCAGGCCTACGACGAGGTGTGCTTCCCCGGCGTGGCAGCCGGATGGGCGAAATGGGATGGCCCAGCGTCCCAATGTCGGCAATCTGACGATGGACTTGCCAACGGATGCCGATGAGGAGGTCGCGTCGTGGATTGCCGCGGGAACACCGCCGATTTACTTCGGCTTTGGCAGCGTACCGATCGACTCTGCCGCCGACATGCTCGCCATGATCAGCGCGGCCTGCGCGCAGTTAGGTGAGCGGGCGATATTTTGCTCCGGCGGGACTGACCTCAGCGACGTCCCCCATTTCGAGCACGTCAAGGTGGTGGGCGCGGTGAACCATGGGGCGATCTTTCCGCTCTGCCGCGCGGTCGTCCACCACGGCAGCACGGGCTCCACGGCCGCAAGCCTGCGCGCCGGAGTCCCCACGTTGATCCTCTGGAAGTTGCCGGATCAGCGCGATGTGTGGGGAGATGCGGTCAAACGACTGAGGGTGGGCACCGCCCGGCGCCGTTCGGCCACTACCCTCGAATCGCTGGTCGCGGACCTGCGCACCATCCTCGCCCCGGACTACGCCACCCGGGCCCGCGAGGTCGCCGCCCAGACAACCAAACCCGCCGAAAGCGTTGCGGCCGCCGCTGATCTTTTGGAAAATTTTGCCCGCTCGAGGCGTGTTGGGCTGATCGGCGAAGGCGGGCCGTCGGGGTAATCGGCGCCGGCCACGTCTGGCCGATTGCCTCGGGGTGGGTTGATGGGATTGCCGCCGGGCTGAAGACAAACTCGCCACCGATGCACGACACGATCGATCGCCGCGTGCGGGTTTGCAGCATTTAGCCCGCAGTCAAGCTGGTGCGCAAGGCGGGAGGGTAGACAACTCGCCAAGCTTGCTGTAACACGGGCTTTAGGTTAGCGAAAGTGCCTGTCCCGCAAGGGATAATGGGACTTCTCATGATCCATCCGAGTTGGGAAGGCACTTTCTATGTGAAGAGTAGCGCAGCGGTTCGAGGCGCTCAATTACGCGGATCTCGCCGCCAACCGCGAGCGCTTGTTACTCGCGGCACTAACGAGCAATCGAGAACTTGATTGTCCTCGAGAGGCCCGCGGGCTGCCCCGTAGCGAAATGCCACAAAGCCAAACCCACCGCTGCATGTCACAGCAACCGGAAGTCACCGCCGGAACACGTTTCCGCACTCAATGGTGGCGCCGCCGTGACGGTGGTCGGCTTCGCCGTGACCGCGGCGGTGATCGGCGTCGGGTGTGACGGTCAATGTGACAGCCGACGGGGCGACTCGCTGACAGCCGGCACGGCAGGCTCGGTGACCACGATCGTGACCGGCCCATGGCGGTGCCGCGGATGACAGCGGGTGCCCTCGGTTGCGATCTCAATGACCGCGATCTACGACTGCAGTACTACGCGAGTTGAGCATTCAGCTGCGCGGGCGATGGCTAAATCCGGCGCGAGGCTTGCGATGTGCTTGCGATTCGCTTTTGTCAGCCGAATCATCGTTGAAGACACTGCATTCGGGTGCTTCCTCAGAACTTCTGGATTTCCGGTCGACAGCGCCGGTATGGGGTTATGCTGCTGGGCGGCTGAGCCGGGGACGCGGTCTGCCGCTTTCATTTCGCAGAACGCGCACGGGAAGTGAAGGGCCAGGATCACGCGATGAAATTTGTGCTGGCGTTCTATGGAACTCGCGGCGATGTCGAGCCCGGCATCGCTGTCGGCCGTGAGTTGCTGCGCCGCGGGCACGACGTGTGCATGGCCGTCCCGCCCGACCTGGTCGGCTTCGCCGAGGCGGCTGGGCTTGCGGCGGTCGACTACGGGCCGGATATCCAGGCGTGGCTGGAATCGACGCGCAACTTCTGGACGTATTTCTTCCGCAACTTCTGGAGGATTCGGGATGTGCTCGCGTTTTTGCGCGAATCTCGGGAACCCGGCACGCAGTGCTGGGGGGAGATGAGCACGATGCTGACCTCGCTGACGGACGGGGCCGACCTGCTGTTGACCGGCATGAGTTACCAGGAGCTTGCCGCCAACGTCGCGGAGTATCGCGACATTCCGTTGGCCACGCTGCTTTGGTTCCCGATACGGGTCAACGGCCGCCTCGTTCCGATCGCTGCCGCCGCCGTTGATCCGCTCAGCGATGAGGGTCTACGAGTGGCTGGTTTGGCGCGGGGTGAAAAAGGTCGAGGACGCGCAGCGCCGTGAATTGGGCCTACCGAAGGCCACCGGCCCCGCGCCGGGGCGGATCGCCGAACGAGGATCGCTGGAAATCCAGGCTTATGACGAGGTGTGTTTTCCCGGGCTGGCGGCCGAATGGGCGAAATGGGATGGGCAACGGCCCTTTGTCGGCACGCTGACGATGGAATCGCCGACGGATGCCGATGAGGAGGTCGCGTCGTGGATTGCCGCGGGAACACCGCCGATTTTCTTCGGGTTTGGCAGCATTCCGGTCGAATCTGCCGCCGACACGATCGCCATGATCGGCGGGGCCTGCGCGCAGTTAGGTGAGCGGGCGCTGATTTGCGCCGCCGCGACTGACTTCAGCAACGTCCCCCATTTCGAGCACGTCAAGGTGGTGGGCGCGGTGAATTACGCGACGATCTTTCCGGCCTGTCGCGCGGTCGTGCACCACGGTGGTGCGGGCACCACGGCCGCGGGCTTGCGCGCCGGAGTCCCCACGTTGATCCTGTGGATGGCGGACGTTCAGGTGATATGGGGAGCTGCGGTGAAACGGCTGAAGGTGGGCACCGCCCGGCGCTTTTCGACCGCTACCGAGAAATCATTGGTCGCGGACCTGCGCACCATCCTGGCTCCGCAATACGTCGCCCGGGCCCGCGAGATCGCCACTCGGATGACCAAACCCGCCCAAAGCGTTGCGGCCGCCGCTGATCTTGTGGAAAATTTCGCCCGCCTCAAGCGTGTTGGCTGATCGGCGACGGCGGACCGTGGGATGGCCGGGCCAAGATCCGCGGCGCCAAGGAAGTTCTGGAGGAAGTGGCCGTGAGCGGGCGCGTCACGCGGCGGCCACTTGAGCGCGGTGACGCTGAGGACGCGGCCAGCGGTGACAGGGGACGCGTGCCGAGAAGGCCACCGCGAAACCCAGGAGCCGGTTTCCGTTAAAAACGCCTATACCGACAGGTATCGTCTGTAGCCGTGATCGAGCTGGATGGCGTGGCCAAGACTTTCGATGGGACAGTTGACGCATTGGAGGGCGTGAGTTTTTCCGTTCCGACGGGGTCAGTTTGCGCTCTGCTCGGTCATAACGGCGCCGGTAAGTCGACCACGATAAAAATTCTGTCAACATTGCTACGGCCCACTTCTGGCCAAGCCGTGGTTGCTGGGTACGACGTCGTCCGAGACCCGACAAGGGTGCGGGCAAGCATCGGGAGCATCGGACAGCTAGCCGCGCTCGATTTTGAGCTCACCGGCCGGGAGAACCTGGTGTTGTTCGGCCGGCTGCGGGGACTGCGGCGCAAACATGCGCGGCTGCGAGCCGACGCTTTGATCCAGCAGTTCGATATGTCGCACGCCGTCGACCGGCCGGTGCGAACCTATTCGGGTGGCATGGTGCGTCGTATCGATATCGCCGCCGGACTGATGGTTCCGCCGAAAGTGCTTTTCCTCGATGAGCCGACAACGGGCTTGGACCCGCGTAGTCGCCGCGACGTGTGGGGCCTGGTGTCGTCGTTGTCCGCCCAGGGCGTCACAATCCTGCTCACGACGCAATATCTCGAAGAAGCCGACGTGCTCAGCGATTCGATCGTCGTTCTGAACAAAGGTATGTCAGCGATATTA
>CAWFKY010000014.1:0-430341 GCA_963816495.1 uncultured Actinomycetota bacterium
GTTGACGGGGTTCTTGTCGGCATTCATCAACGTCCGCATCGCGGCACCCGTGGTCGCGGGAATCGGCTTGGCGGCCACGTTCGGAGCCGGCGTGACCGCACAACTTGGCGCCATGCGAATCGCCGAAGAGATCGACGCACTGGAAGCCATGGCTATCCGTTCGTCGAGTTCTTGGTCAGCACCAGGATCGTTGCCGGGATGATCGCGATCACGCCGCTGTACGCGATCGCCGTCATCCTCTCGTTCCTCGCCAGCAGAACTGTGACTGTGATCCTCCTCGGGCAGTCCCCCGGCCTCTACGACCACTACTTCCGGACATTCTTGAACCCGATCGACTTGCTGTGGTCGTTCCTGCAGGCCGTATTGATGGCGCTGGTCGTACTGATGGTGCACACCTACTACGGCTATTACGCCACCGGTGGACCCTCCGGCGTCGTGTCGCGGTGGGCAATGCGGTGCGGATCTCGCTTGTCACCGTGGCATCGGTAACTGTGCTTGTTTCGCTTGCCGTCTACGGCACCAAGGGCAACTTCCACCTCTCGGGCTAGGGGAGAGCCGATGAGACCGGGAAACGTGCCCGCGCTGATAGGTCTGGCAACCTACATTGCGATTGCGGCGATAGTCGCCCTCGCCGTGGGTTTATACCGAGGCAGTTTCACTCCAACCGCGCCGGTGACCGTGTTGTCGCCGCGGGCCGGTCTGGTGATGAACAAAGACGCCCGGGTGACAATGCGCGGTGTCGAGGTGGGCAGGGTCGCCTCGATCGACGCGCTGCCCAACGGGCACGCCGCCCTGCACCTGGCTATGGATGTGTCCCAGTTACATCTCATTCCAGCCAATGTGTTGGTGGAAATCGCGCCGCCAACGGCTTTCGGCGCCAAGTACGTACAGCTGATGCCTCCCACCGAGCCGTCACCGCAGCACATGCACGCCGGACAGGTGCTCGACGCCCAACACGTCACCGTCGAAATCAACACGGTGTTCGAGCAACTCACGGCGGTGCTGTCGAAGATCGACCCCGTGAAGCTGAATGAGACCCTCGGCGCGATCGCGAAGGCGCTGAACGGCCGTGGCCACAAGCTCGGCCACGCGCTCGGTGATCTGGACGAGCTTCTCGCCACGGTGGATCCGAGCCTTCCGGCGCTGAGCCACGACCTCGCCGTGGCACCCGACGTGCTCAACGCGTATGCCGATGCGGCGCCGGACCTCGTCAAGACCGTGGACAACGCGACGCGGGTGAGCCAGACGATCGTCGATGAGCAACACAACCTCGACGCGTTGTTGATCAGCGCAATCGGCTTGGCCGACATCGGTAACGACGTGGTCGGAACCAACCGGCAAGCGCTGACAGATGTCCTGCATCTGCTGGTACCGACGACCGATCTCACCAACCGGTACAACCAAGGGCTGAACTGCGCGCTCGCCGGCATGATCCCACTGGCCACGTCGCCGCCGGAGGCGTTCCCGGGTGTCTACGTGAACGTCAGTTTCACGCTCGGCATCGAACGGTATCGGTACCCGCACGACCTGCCGAAGGTCGCAGCGACGGGCGGTCCGCAGTGCCAGCTCCTTCCCAAGGTGCCGATGGAGGCGCATCCGCCGTTCATCGTCACGGACGTTGGTGCCAACCCCACGCAATACGGAAACCAGGGCATTCTGCTGAACTCCGATGCCCTCAAGCAGTGGCTGTACGGGCCTATCGACGGGCCACCTCGCAACACCGCACAGATCGGGCAACCAGGATGACGAGCGCACGGCGAACGGACATCAAGTTGGGGGCCTTCGTGGTCGTGATGGCGACGTTGATCGTCTTCCTGTTCGTCATCTTCGGTCAGTTCCGGACCGGGTCGACGTACGGGTATTCGGCGGTGTTCGCCGACGTGTCGCGGCTCAAGGGCGGCGATACCGTGCGGGTGGCCGGCGTCCGGGTGGGCACGGTCAACGGCGTCTCGATGCGCCCGGACAAGAAGGTGCTGGTGAAGTTCGACGCCGACCGCAACATCGTGCTCACCGACCGGCACCAGAGCAGCGGTGCGCTACCTCAACCTGACCGGCGATCGCTATCTCGAACTCGTCGAGGGCCCCGGCTCGACCAGAATCCAACCGCCGGGGTCGGAGATCCCGGTCGACCGCACGGCCCCGGCACTGGACCTCGACCTGCTGCTGGGCGGACTGAAACCGGTGATCCAGGGCCTGAATCCGAAAGACGTGAATGCGCTCACCTCGTCGCTGCTGCAGATATTTCAGGGCGAGGGCGGCACCCTGGAGTCTCTGTTGTCGAGAACATCGTCGTTCTCGAACACCTTGGCCGCTAACAACCAAGTCATCGAACAACTGATCGACCACCTCAACACGGTGGTTGCCACGATCGCCAAAGACGGAGATAAGTTCTCGCAGACGATCGACCGCCTCGAGCGGCTTATCAGCGAGCTGTCGGCCGACCGGGATCCGATCGGCGCCGCGATCGACTCCCTCACCGACGCGACCGGCTCGCTAGCCGACCTGTTGACCAATGCGCGCCCGCCGCTGGCCGGCACGGTGAACCAGCTGAATCGGGTCGCGCCACTGCTCCTTCAGGGCAAGGATCGCCTCGACCTTCAGTTGCAGAAGACGCCGGAAAACCTCCGGAAACTCGTACGGCTCGGCTCCTACGGCAGCTTCGTCAATTGGTACCTCTGCGGAATCAGCTTCCGGGTCACCGATCTTCAGGGCCGCACCGCGCTCTTCCCCTGGATCAAGCAAGAAGGCGGGAGGTGCGCGGAACCCTGATGCTTAGATACCACGGAGCCAACCTCGTTCGACCGGGATTCATCGGCGCTGTCCTGCTGGTGCTCGTTATTTTGGTCGGTCTTTCGCCCGACCGGCTGCTGGCGCAGGCGACGGCGGTCAGGTACCGGGCGCTGTTCGATGAAGCCGGCGGCCTCGCCGTGGGCAACGATGTGACGATTTCGGGCATGAAAGTCGGCACGGTGTCGCACACTGCGCTGCAAAACGGTTATGCACTGGTAACTTTCACCGTCCCTGGGAAGATTCTGCTCGGGTCGGACAGTACCGCGCACATCCGCACCGGGACGCTGCTGGGCCAGCGGGTACTCACCGTGGAATCCGCGGGCACGCGCCCAATGCGCCCGAACGACGTGATACCGCTCTCGCGCACATCCTCCCCGTACTCGCTGACCGAGGCGCTCAGCGACCTCACCACGAACGCCGCCGGCACCGATACCCAAACGCTCAACCAGTCCCTTGACGCCCTGTCGGCCACAATCGATCAGATCGCGCCGCAACTCGGTCCCACCTTTGATGGGCTGACCCGGTTATCGCGGTCCCTCAACAGCAGGAACCAACCATTGCGCGATCTTCTCAAGAGTGCCGGCGATGTCACGGGGATCCTGTCGGAACGCAGCCAGCAGGTCAACACGCTGATCCTCAACGCCAACGACCTGCTCGGGGTACTGGCCGCCCGGCGGCACGCGATCGTTGCGCTGCTGGCCAACACGTCTGCGCTGTCCAAACAGCTCTCGGGATTGGTGCACGACAACGAAAGCAAGCTGGCACCCACGCTGGAGAAGCTGAATTCGGTGACAGCGATGCTGGAAAAGAACCGCGACAACATCGGCAAGATCCTGCCGCGGTTCGCGAAATTCGAGGTCACTCAGGGTGAGACGGTGGCCAGCGGCCCCTTCTACCAGGCATACGTGCCGAATCTGGAACCCATGCAACTGTTTCAGCCGTTCCTCGACTACCTGTGGGGATTCCGCAACTTTGACACGGCTCGCGGTCCTGGCTTCCCTTCGACCGTGCCGCGGGCGTTGTTCCCCTGGCCGTACAACGCTATTCCACCGTGCCCACCAGGCCCTGGCTGTACGGTGGGAGGCCGATGATGTCGCGCAACAGGCTGGCGGCCGCGGTCGGGATCGTCCTGGCTGGACTCATCGTTGCGGCAACGCTCTTCATCGTCCGTGAGACCTTTTTCCGGCCGAAGACGATCAGCGCCTATTTCACCACCGCAACCGCGATCTATCCCGGCGATGACGTGCGCGTCTCCGGCATCAAGGTGGGCAGCATCGCTTCCATCCAGCCTCAGGGCACTCGGGCCAAGCTGACCATGAAAGTGGACCGCGACGTGCCGATTCCGGCTGATGCGAAAGCGGTGATCGTCGCTCAGAACCTGGTGGCGTCGCGCTACGTCCAGCTCACGCCGTACCGGTCGGGCGGCCCCACGATGCGCGACGGTGCGGTGATTCCGGTCGAACGCACGGCGGTGCCCGTCGAGTGGGATGAGGTGAAAGCTCAACTCGACCGGCTGGCAACGGATTTGGGACCAACCAGCAAAATGCCGGCCGGTCCGATAGGCCGATTCATCGAGAGCTCCGCCGACGCGCTGAAGGGCAATGGCGACAAGCTCAGGCAAACACTGGCCCAGCTGTCCGGGGTGGGCCGGATCCTGGCCGACGGCAGCGGCAACATTGTCGACATCATCAAAAACCTGCAGACCTTCGTCACGGCACTTCGTGACAGCAACCAACAAATCGTGCAGTTCCAAAACCGGCTCGCCACACTCACCAGCGTGCTGAACGACAATAGGTCCGATCTGGACGCGGCGCTGAAGGATCTGTCGGTTGCGGTTGGCGAGGTTCAGCGCTTCATCGCAGGAAGCCGCGATCAAACCAGCGAGTCGATTCAGCGGTTGGCCAACGTCACACAGAACGTGGCCGATCACAAGACCGATCTCGAGAACGTACTTCACGTTGCGGCGAACGCGTTCGCGAACTACTACAACTTCTACAACGCCGACACGGGAGACACCATCGGAGCGTTCGTGTTCAACAACCTGTCGAATCCCGTGCAGTTCATTTGTTCGGCGATCGGCGGCATCGAAAACGTCACTGCGCCCGAAACGGCGAAGCTGTGCGCGGAGTATCTGGGGCCCGGGTTGCGACTGCTGAACGTCAACTTTGCCAACCTAGCCACACTGTTCGCTCCAGTGCCCCTGCTGTTCATGACAGCGCCCTTTAACCCATATTTGATGAAGTCGATGGACCCGCAGGACATCGTCTACTCCGAGGCGAGACTGGCGCCCGGCGGTGCGGGGCCGAAGCCTTCGCCGCCCGAGATTCCTCCTGCCGTGTCGGCTTATACCGGGCTGAACAACGATGTGCCGCCGCCCGCAGGGTGGGGTGGTGCGGGCCTGCCTCCCATGCCCCCCGGCCTGTACGCGCCTTTGCCGGCATATCCGTCACCGGCGTTGTACCCGGGTGCACCGGTGCCTACCGTGACCAACCTGCCGGACATGCTGCTGCCGGCGGAAAGGCCGCCGTCGTGACCGGCCGGTTCAACGCACGTGGGCTGCTGGCCATAGGCTCCTGCGTCATACTGACCGCGACCGGATGCGCATTCCAAGGCGTGAACTCGCTGCCGTTGCCCGGGGCGGTGGGGCGCGGCCCGGGAGCGAGCATCTACCACGTCGAGATCGCGAATGTCGGGCACCTGGAGTCGAATTCGCCGGTGATGATCGACGACGTCGTGGTAGGCAGCGTCGGCAAGATGACGGTGAAGGGCTGGCACGCCGACGTTGAAGTGTCGGTGAAGCCCGATGTCGTGGTACCGGCCAACGCGGTGGCCAAGGTCGGGCAGACCAGCCTGCTGGGCTCCATGCACATGGAGCTGAATCCCCCGCTCGGCCAGGCGCCGCGCGGGCGGCTCAAGCCCGGCGCCACCATCCCGCTGGACAAGTCGTCGACCTACCCGTCCACGGAGCAGACCCTGGCATTACTGTCGGTCGTGATCAATTCCGGCGGACTCGCGCAGATCGGCGACATCATCCACAACGCCAACGCCGCGTTGTCCGGGCGCGAAGGGCAGATCCGGGATCTGCTGACGCGACTCGACAGCTTCGTCGGCACGCTGGACCAACAGCGCGACAACATCATCGCCTCCATCCAGGGATTGAACCGGCTGGCCGATACGTTCGCCGGACAGCGCGACGTCATCACGCAGGCGCTGCGCAGGCTACCGCCCGCGCTGGAGGTGCTGATCAGGGAGCGGCCGCGCATCACCGAAGCACTCGACAAACTGCGTGTCTTCGGCGACACCGCCACCCGGCTCGTCAACGACACCCAGGCCGACCTGGTGAAAAACCTGCAGAACCTGGAGCCGACGATCCGTGCGCTGGCAGACATCGGACCGGATCTCGACGAAGCCATCGCGTACACGCTGACCCCGTTCCCGTACAGCCAAAACCTGATCGACCGAGCCGTCAGGGGGGACTACATAAACGTATTCGTCGGGGTCGATTTCACGATTCCCCGACTCAAGCGAACACTCTTGCTGGGCACCCGCTGGGGTCAACTGCATGCGCCGCTGGTGCCGGCGCCAGGGGAACCGTATTACCAGGAGTACACCTACAATCCGCTCGCAGTTGGCGTGGCGCCCCCGCCGCCACCCGGGGCCCGCCGCCTGGCGCGGCGCCGCTTCCCGCTCAGACGCCGCCGCCACGCCAATGCGGCGCGTGCGCCGACACGGTGCGCGGAAACCGGGTCCTGCTCCACTGGACACCGGGGGCCGCTGATGCTGACGCGTTTCATCAAGGTCCAGCTGACGATCTTCACGATCGCGGGGACCATCGCTGTGCTCGCGATGGTCTTTGACTACATGCGGGCGCCGTCGCTGCTGGGCGTCGGCCGGATGACCGATCACATTGAAACTGCCTGCTGCCGGCGGCCTCTACCGGTTCAGCAATGTCACCTACCGGGGCGTGCAGGTCGGCGAGGTCACCGCGCTGAAGCTTACGCCCAGCGACGCGGAGGCGACGCTCTCCCTTGGCAGGTCGCTCAAGATCCCGGCGAACCTCCAAGCGGAGGTGCGCAGCGTCTCCGCGGTGGGCGAACAGTACGTGGATTTAAGGCCGCGCACCAACTCGCCGCCCTACCTTCACGACGGCTCGGTCATCGCCATGCGCGACACCACCATCCCGCAACCGGTCGGGCCGATGCTGGACCGGGTCAGCGCGCTGATCAACAGCATTCCCAAGGACAAGCTCAACGCTTTGCTCGACGAGTCGTTCAAGGGCTTCAACGGGGCCGGCTACGACCTGGGATCGCTGATCGACTCGGCGGCCACGATTTCCGGTGACCTCAAACCCGTCGCCGACCGCACCCGAACCCTAATCGAGGACACCGGGCCGCTTCTGGACTCACAAGCCGAGACCACCGACGCGATCAGGACTTGGGCGCGCAGCCTCGCCGGGATCTCCCAGGTACTGGTGACCGACGATTCGCAGGTCCGCACCCTGCTGGAGAACGGACCCGAAGCCCTGAACGAGGCGTCGCGGCTGCTCAACCAGGTCAAGCCGACGCTGCCGGTGTTGCTCGCCAACCTCACCACCATCGGCCAGGTCGCCGTGGTCTACCACGCGTCGCTGGAGCAACTACTCGTGCTGCTACCGCCGTCTGTTTCGAGTACTCAGTCATATTCAACTACGAGCAACCCAACCGGTCTTCCTCTCGGTGAGTTCGCTCTCAGTTTGGAAGATCCGCCGGCGTGTACGGTCGGCTTCCTGCCGCCGTCCCCGTGGCGGTCGCCGGCCGCTACCACCACGATCGACACGCCCGACGGCCTCTACTGCAAATTGCCGCAGGATTCGCCACTGACGGTGCGCGGTGCCCGCAACTACCCCTGCATGGGCCACCCCGGAAAGCGCGCGCCGACCGTGCAAATCTGCGACAGCGACAAGCCGTATGAACCGCTGGCCATGAAGCAGCATGTGTTCGGCCCCTACCCCTTGGATCCGAATCTGCTCTCGCAGGGCATCCCGCCCGATGACCGGGTCACCGCCAACGACAGGATCTTCGGCCCGGTGGAGGGGACACCGCTGCCGCCGGGCGCGGTCCCGCAGGGGACACCCCCGGGGCCGCGCGGATCATATGGACCGCCGGGGCCGGGATACGCTGCACCGCCGCTGCCGTCGGGAGCAGCTCCACCTATGGCGCCACCTCCCCCACCTGGAACACCTCCTCCCGCGGGAGCTGGGGTTCCCCCGTCGCCCCCCGGCGCGGAAAATCCCGCACCGCCGGCGCCACCCGATACTGCTCTGCCTCCAGGCGGCGGGGCGCCGCAAGCGGCTCCAAGTGCGTTCGCCACCAACGGTTCTACGCCAGGCCCATCGGTCGCCGTCGCTCAGTACGACCCACGCACCGGTCAGTATTTCGGTCCGGACGGCCAAAGCTATCGGCAGACAAACCTGGTCACGTCAGCGGCACCCAAGACGTGGCAGGACCTGCTGGCCAAGTAGCCCCGACTATCGGGCCGGAGTGCCGCCCGTCACGCGATCTTGACCAGCTTGAACGGCATCCGTACGACAAGCCACTGATTCCTGCCGCAGGCGCCGCTCGGGCCGGTCGTCTTGTCCTCGCCGACCAAGGTTGTCGAGCCGGGAGAAAGAGAAATCACCCCGCTCGCATCCGCTGGATAGAATCTATATTCCTGAGCCCCGGTGTACGCTGTGCCGTCGGCACACCGCTCCCAGTTCGGGATATCGCGCTTGACGGTCCACTCAGAGTTCTGCCTGTGCAGGTCGGCGCTCCATCCCGCGTCGCTGGTGACCCGTCCGGTGCAGTCGAACGGAGTTGTACACGTCGAGGTGATGGTCCATGTGCTCCTGACGGTCGCCTCGTCGTGATAGCTGTCGTTCGTTTTGGCCCACTCGCCGTTCGAAGTGGCGAGGTATGTCCCGTTCAGGGCGTTGTCATCACCGGATGCGGCTGCTGACGAAGCTGTGCCTAGGCCGCCGATTACTGCGGCAGCCAACAGGGTTGGCCCTGCTATCGCACCGACTGAGCGCTGATGCCCAAGTAGGGCGTTGAGGAGCAAGCAATGCGCTCAGTCGGTGCAGTAGCGGGGCCAACTGTGTTGGTCGCCATAGTAATCGGCGGCCTGGGCGCAGCGTCGTCAGCAACCGCATCCGGTGATGGCAACGCCCTGAACGGGACATACCTCGCCACTTCGAATGGCGACTGGGCCAGAACGAACGACAGGTATCAGAACGAGGCTACCGTCAGGAGCACATGGACCATCACCTCGGCGTGTACGACTCCGTTCGACTGCACCGGACGGGTCACCAGCGACGCAGGATGGAGCGCCGACCTGCACAGGCAGAACACTGACTGGACCGTCAAGCGCGATATCCCGAACTGGGAGCGCTGCGATGACGGCACCGCGTACCCCGGGGCACAGGAATATAGGTTCTATCCAGCGGATGCGAGCGGGGTGATTTCCCTTTCTGCCGATCCGACAACCTTTGTCGGCGAGGACAAGACGACCGGCCCGAGCGGCGCCTGCGGCGTGAATCAGTGGCTTGTCGTACGGATGCCGTTCAAGCTGGTCAAGATCGGGTAACGGGCGGCACTCTGCCCGATGGTCCTGGCTTTGATGTCGACGAGGTTCATCCTGTCGCCTGAATCCAGGGAGCCGACTGTTCGGCTCAGAGGAACGAGCGGATGAGGCCGAGGATCTCGTCGACATCGGCGAAGCCGCCAAGGTGGCTGTGGCCGGGGCGCAGGATGACCTCGACGTCGGGCAGGTACGAGACCGCCGCCTGGGCTTCGTTGAGGGACACGATGGGGTCGGCGTCGCCATGCCACCACAGCACCGGTGCCTTCACGTCGGCCAGCCGGAAGCCCCAGTCCCGCCCGAACAGGCGCAGGTCGTCGACGAAGGCCTGGAAACGGCCCCTGGCGGCGAGGGCGATGTCGTCGATGAACATCGCCTGAATCTCGCGATCGGCGAAAACGCGTTGGTCGGCCTCGGGCATAATGCTCGAGAAGCCCTGATAGGCCCAGTGCCCGAGCGGGACGATGGGCAGCAGCCCCGCGGCCACCAGCGCCGCTAACGGCCGGCGCAGGCTCGACAGCATCGGGGCGAAGCGGCGGGTCAGGTCGACTGGGCCGGTGGCGGTGGCGTCCGGTCCGACCGACGGCGTCACGCCGCCCAGCACGGCCACGACCCTCACCCGACCGGCGAGCGCGGGCGCCCCGGCGCAGGCCAGGGCGTAGGGGCCGCCGCCGGAGAGACCGATGACGCCCAGCCGCTCGGCGTCGAGGGTGTCGGCCACCTGGGCGGCGTCGGCGGCCCAGTCGGCCACCGCGTTGTAGGGGTGCGGATCGGACAGGCCCGATCCGGGCCGCTCCACCAGGACGACGCGCAGGCCGAGCTTCTCGGCGGCGCGCCGGCCGAGCAGTGGGAACTGACGCCGCCCGCCGGGGGTGCCATGAAACCACAGCACCACCGGGCCGGAGGGGTCGCCGTACTCGGCGTAGCCCAGCCGACGGCCACCTGGGAGATGGAATCGCCCTTCGGCGCGCGGCTTTTCGATGCGGGGCACGCGGAAGGGGTGCCGCCAAGGGTTGTTCGGGCGCATCGGCACTTAGGGGCTCCTCTTAACCGGGGGTTGAGCAACCCCCGCAGCTTCCCCTTTTCTTTCCCCCGAGGTGAGGGTACCGGGAGAAAACCGGGGCGACCTGAGAATCCAGCGCAATTCCGCGGCAACGCAGCATATATTGGGCGAATCGATGGGTCCTTTGGCGAACGGAGGGGCGGGTGAAGACGCTGACATTCAGCGTTGCGCTCACGGTGGCTGCGGTCGCGCTTGCGCCGGCTGCCCGAGCCGAGTCGCTTGGCAACTACAAACTCAACATCGAGGGCAGGTACGACTTCCACACCTGGCTGTGGGCTACGAGTCCATGCGGCACCTCGCTTAAATCGCCTGAGGGATGTCTCCACGTGATCGGTATAGCCCAGCCCGTCGCGAAGGCGTTCAACTACCAAGGGGAAGCGTGGCTCGCCAATGGCCGGTACACATTGGCCGTCGACGTTCCCGATGGTCTGCGCTGCGGTGACGTCTACTATGGCCCCGTCATTCCCACGCACGACGTCTACTCATGGGACGCAACGACGCTGGCTGGTTCGCTGGACTCCTCATTCGCAACGGGCTGCGATGGTGCGCCAGCCGGGACCTACACGTACCCGTTCACGCTGTCGCATATGTAGGTCACAGCGGTGCCGCGCGCGAGATCAGCATCCTTGACGAGTCGCCGCGCAGCAACACCGGCAAAATTCTCCGCAACGAGCTGCAGGCACGGGTCGGCGGCGATGGGAATTAAGGTGAGGCTGCGGCATCCCCGCCCGCTGCTGCGTGCGGCAGTCGAATTGGTCCACGCGCTCAACGCATTTCGGCCGCTTGGCCGCAAGGGCTACGTCACGTTCCTGGCGTTCTGGTTCGGCTGGCGTACCACCGAGGTGCCCCACCTGTTCATGACCGCCTCGATGATCGACGCCGTCCGCCGGGCACGCCGCGGCGACTTCACCGGTCGGCGGGGCAAGGCCGCGCTGGCCCTGACCGCCGCGAGTTGGGCCATCCTGGCGGTGATCTACCGGCGCGGCGTGGCGTCACGCCCGCAGTTGCTGGACCCGCTGCGCGAGGAACTTGGCGTCGATTACACCGACTCGCTGGCGAGCCTGCCGTCGCCACCGTCGCAGACGCGGCGGCCCAGCGCGTGGCGCACCGCCTTCGTGCGCCGCCGCTACGTCGAGAAGGGCTCCGTTGTGCGCTACGGACCATACGGGCGGGCCAACCTGGCCGACGTATGGCGCCGCGTTGACCTGCCGCGCGATGGGAAAGCGCCTGTGGTGGTGCAAGTCCCAGGCGGCGGGTGGGTGATCGGTTGGCGCCGCCCCCAGGCCTACCCGTTGATGGGCCACCTGGCCGACCGCGGCTGGATCTGCGTGTCGCTGAACTACCGCGTCAGCCCGCTGCACACGTGGCCGGACCACATGGTCGACGTCAAGCGGGCGCTGGCATGGGTGAAGGCGAACATCGCATCGTTCGGCGGCGACCCGGACTTCGTCGCGATCACCGGTGGATCAGCCGGCGGCCATCTGGCGGCGCTCGCCGCGTTGACCCCGAACGACCCGCAGTTCCAGCCGGGATTCGAAGATTCCGACACGTCGGTGGTGGCGGCGATCCCGATGTACGGTCGCTACGACTGGGTCAGCACCCACGGTGACGGCCGCCGGGAGTTCATCGGGTTCCTGGAGAAATTTGTGGTGAAGAAACCCTTCCGCCAGCACCGGGACATCTACGTCGACGCATCACCGATCCGGCGGGTGAGGCCTGACGCGCCGCCGTTCTTTGTGGCGCACGGCCAAGACGATTCGATCATCCCGGTCGGCGAAGCGCGCGAGTTCGTCGCCGCGATGCGCTCTGTCTCGAAGTCCCCCATGGTTTACGCGGAGTTGCGAAACGCCCAGCACGGCTTTGACTTTATGGGCTCGGCGCGCGCGCATTACGCCGCCGACGCGGTGGCTCAGTTCCTGTCCTGGGTGTACGCGACGAGACGCTAGCTCGGCGCGTAGCTTGAGCCATCGCGGTGTCGACGGCGCTCAGCCCACCGGAAAGCCCCACAGCCGACCGAGCTTTACAGAACGAGCGGATCACGGCCTCGTGCGGATCGTCGAGTGTGAGGTCGTCGGTGAACACCGAGATGTTGAGCTGGTCGACGTAGCCCCACACCGTGATATTCATCGCGGCGCCCGGCGGCCAGCGGACCCACCGAGTTAGATCTCGCTGACCACCGCGCTGTCGATGCGGCCACGTTGCCGCGGTCCGGGCACGTTGGAGACGATCACATTGAGAAGCTGATTGCGCGCCTGCCGCTTCGACGTCCAACACGAGGATCTCCGGGAACGGAGATCCTCGTTTAATCACATGCCGGCCCATGCGCCGAGCATCCTCGCACGAACGGCGCCTCGCCCGCCGCGTGGCCCTCGCAGCCGCCAGCTGCCCCTCACTGAAGGCCAAGCACATCACCATGCACACGCTGCGGCACACCGCAGCCATGCGTCTCCTGCTGGCAGGTAACGACGTCACCGTGATCGCCCTCTGGCTCGGCCACGAGCAAGTCTCGACCACGAACATCTACCTGCACGCCGACATGACCCACAAGCAGCAAGCAATCGACCGCACCAAGCCGCTGGCCGCCAAGCCGGGACGATACCGACCCCCGACCCCCTCCTGGCCTTCTCGAGGCGCTGTGATTATGCCGATACCAACACGGCAATCACCCCGGCCGACAACACCTTTCACCGAACGTCGGCATAACGCAGAGGTCGGCATAATCGTGGTTATGCCGATGTCGGCATAAGCACGATCTACGGCACTCCTACGCCACGGCTGCGCTCAAGGCCGACATAAGCCCGAAAGGTGCTCAGCGACCGGATCGGGCACGCCGATGTCGGTTTCTTTCTGCAGACCTACGCGCATGTGCTCGGAAACGATGACCGAGACGCCGCGGAGCGGGCAGCCGCCTTCCTGATCGGCGATGGGAAGGATCCCGGCGAGCAAGACGGTCGCTAGCAAACATGTTCCCCTCGGGCTGAAAATGGCCCCCAGGAGAACTCTCCGGGGGCCGTTTTACCTGCTAGCGGGAACAGTGGCAGGTCGCGTCCCCTGAAGTGGTGTAAGCCGGGCGGGCGTTCGCCTGAGGCTCTGCGGTGTTTTCACTATGCCGTGAGAGCGCCTTGGGTCGCAATGTTCTGCTCTGGTTGGTCGGCGGGGTTGAGCAGTGCCAGGGTGGTTTCGGACAGGTAGCGCTTGTCGGCGACTTGCCATTCGTCGTGGGCTTCGACGAGGACTGAGCTGGCAGGTCGCAGCAGCTCCATCATGACGCGCTGCCAGAAACCAGTTACCCGGTGAGCGACTGGCTCGGGGTGTGTTCAGTTAGTCAGGCGGCTCGTCCTGAACCGTATTGACGGCTGGCTAGTGCGTGCGGGTTTCCAGGCGGTAGATGGTGAAATCGTCCGGGACTCCGGTGGGTTGGTGCGCGAACATCGCACGGCGCACCCGCTTGGCGCGTACGCCGAGTTCGTCGAGCTGTTCGGGGGTCAGCCGCTGCAGGGTCGCGCCGGAGATCAGCACTTCGCCCTTGTCGGTGCATTCCACCACCCTGGCCGCGATGTTGACGTCGATGCCGAGCCAGTCCGATCCGATGTGGTGCGGCTGACCGGTGTGGATGCCGACCCGCATCATCGGGGTATATCCCTCTATCTCAACGTTTTTTAGTGCTCGTTGAGCGGTCTGGATCGCGGTTATGGCGGTGACTGGATCGGGAAGGACCGCCATGATGCCATCACCCATGCGCTTGACGACCTGTCCGCCGGCTTCAAGCAGCGGCGGTTCGACGACCTGGGCGACTCGGCGCAGCAACCTCAGCAAGGCATCGTCGCCCGCCCGCAGCGCCCATTCTGAGAAGCCGACCAAGTCGGTGAACACCAGCGTGATTTCCTCATGGGCGGGCCGCCCGCTGCTGCGCTCCCTTATCGCCTGCCACACCTGCAGGGTGGCCATACTCAACTCCAGCGACGCGGCGTCGTCGTCGCCGAGCAGCTGCTCGGCCGCGCGTGCCGCGGTCTCCGGACCGCCGGATCCCGTCGCGGACAATCGGTCGCCGAAATGCGGATCACCGGGTAATGCTCGCCGGGCAACACGAAGGAAGGCGATCACCGCGGGGTTGTGGTCGGTGTCCGGCAGCCGCTTCGCGACTCCGCTGGACCGCTGTGGCGACGGGTCCGGTCGATGGTCCGGTGATCCGTCAACTTCCCCGGCGGCGCGCCAGCGACGCCACCCCAGACGAGATCGCCGCGCAGCCCCCGGATCGGGACCGGGTGGCGGCGGTGCGGACGATGACACCGGCAGCCAACTAATCAGCAGCTGTCTTTGGGGCGGCCTTAGCAGCTGTCTTTGGGGCGGCCTTAGCAGCTGGCTTTGGGGCGGCCTTAGCAGCTGGCTTCGCGGGGGCCTCGACAGCTGGCTTCGCGGCGCGCTGCTTCAGCGTCCCGCTCGCGCTGCGCACCATCCCGCCCACGAAGTCGTTCGTCGTCGTGGCGAGCTGCTCGGCGAAGTCCACGATGGCGTCGAGGACCTTCTTGCGCCGCTCTGGGTCGCCGAGGTCGGGCAGCGCCTCGTCGAGGCGGTCAACGAACTTGCGCATGGCCTCGGTCACGGTCTGCTGTCTGTCTCTGACTGATTCGAGCACCTTTTCGGACAGAGCCTCCGCTCGTTCTGCCACCGTCTTCTTGTCAGTGCTCTCTGCCATGATCGCGCTCCTCAAGGGTTGAATGCAGAAACGAGTCTTGAATGACTCGGCATCAGAATGCGCTCCGAACCTCGGCGTTCTGTAGGGCCGATGGTCCCCACTCCGCCTGATGTTGCGGGGCCGGCTGATTTCCGGGCGAGCTGCATAAAGTTGTCGGTGCCGCGGCGGGGCCGGTTGGCGGCGGTGCAGGCGCTGACGCCCGCCGGCCCCGGCCAGACCCCTTAAGAGGATGGTTGGCGGCGGCGCGGTCGAGCAGCTGCCTTTTTCGTGGTGCCTTTAGCAGCTGCCTTTTTTGTGGTGCCCTTAGCAGCTAGCTTTGTGGTGCCCGCTGCCTTTTTTGCGGTGCCCTTACCAGCTGCCTTCTTTCTGATGCCCTTAGCAGCTGGCTTCGCGGCGCGCTGCTTCAGCGTCCCGCTGGTGCTGCGCACCATCCTGGCCACGAACTCGTTCGTCGTCGCGGCGAGTTGCTCGTAGTAGTCCCCGATGGCATCGACGACCTTCTTGCGCACCGACGGGTCGACGAGGCTGGGCATCGCATCGTCGAGGCGGTCAACGAACTTGCGCATGGCCTCGATCATGGACTGCTGTCTGTCTCTGACCGATTCGAGCACCTCTTCGGACAGAGCCTCCGCTCGTTCCACCACGGTCTTTTTCTCAGTGCTTGTCATGATCGCGCTCCTTTGGGGTTGAATGCAGACGCGAGCCTATTCGTCAACTGGTTCCCGGCGCGCTGAAACTGCTGAAAGCCGTTTGTTAATCCGGGTGTTCCCGAGCGACTTCACAGACTGTCGGTGCCGCAATGGACGTGCCGGGAGTGCGGTGGTGTGTTGTCCGGGCCGCCGGTGACGGCCGGTTGCCAGGCACCGCGATAGTGCGATAGGCCCTCCCCTGGCGCCCAAAGTTCTGTCGAGTGCGAGATTGTCCGTCGTACGACAGATCGTTTGACTGAAATCCCTGCGTGGGCCAATCTACCTACAGCAGCGCGGGTCAGAGCCGTCTACGTGCACCAACTTGGTTGAGCAAGAACAGGAGCAATGCTTGGAATCTGTGGATCCGGCTTGGGAGGGGCGTACCTTCCTGGGTGACCGATTGAAGGTTCCAAGCTAGACCGGCGCCGCAACGCTGGTCGGGAAGGTACGACCCTGTGCTCACTGTAGTTTCCGACTTCGGTGACCGTCCTGCCATGTCGTCGTCGTTGATTGACGAGCTCGTGCGTGAGGGTGCGCGGCGGATGCTGGCCGAGGCGCTGCAAGCCGAGGTAGACGCCTACATCGCCCGGTTCGCCGGCGAGCGCGACGAGAAGGGGCACCGGCTGGTGGTGCGCAACGGCTCGCACCAGTCGCGCGAGGTGCTGACCAGCGCGGGTGCGGTCGAGGTGACCGCGCCGCGGGTCAACGACAAACGCGTCGACCCAGATACCGGTGCGCGGCAACGGTTCTCGTCGGGAATCTTGCCGCCGTGGGCGCGTAAGACGCCGAAGATCGGCGAGGTGTTGCCGCTGCTGTATCTGCATGGGCTCTCGTCCGGGGATTTCGTGCCCGCACTCGGGCAGTTCCTCGGCTCGACGAAGGGGCTGTCGTCCTCGACAATCACCAAGTTGACCGAGACGTGGCAGGCCGAGGCCCGCGCATTCGCCGAGCGAGACCTTTCCGGGGTGGACTACGTGTACCTGTGGGCGGACGGTATCCACGTCAACGTGCGCCTGGACGAGCAGAAGTTGTGCCTGTTGGTGATGATCGGCGTGCGCGCCGACGGCCGCAAGGAACTCATCGCCCTGACCGACGGCTACCGCGAGTCGGCCGAGTCGTGGGCGGACCTGCTGCGCGACTGCAAACGCCGCGGCATGCGCGCCCCGGTGCTCGCCGCCGGGGACGGCGCTATGGGGTTCTGGGGCGCGTTGCGCGAGGTGTTCCCGGAGACCCACGAGCAGCGCTGCTGGTTCCACAAGATATCGAATGTTCTTGCCGCGCTGCCGAAGTCGGCGCACACCGGCGCGCAGAAGGCGCTCGCGCAGATCTGGAACGCCGAGGACAAACGCCACGCCTACGACGCGGTGACCGCGTTCCAGGCCACCTACGGGGCGAAGTTCGCGAAGGCGAACGCCAAGATTACCGACGACGTCGAGCAGCTGCTCGCGTTCTACGACTACCCGGCCGAGCATTGGGTGCACCTGCGCACGACGAATCCGATCGAATCGACCTTCGCCACCGTCCGCAACCGGAGCAAGATCACCAAGGGTCCCGGCTCCCGGGCTGCGGGAATCGCCATGGCCTACAAGCTGATCGAAGCGGCGCAGGCACGCTGGCGTGCCGTGAACGCACCGCACCTGGTCGCGCTCGTCCGTGCGGGCGCCCGCTTCGAGAACGGCAAGCTCGTCGAACGCCCAGACGAACCGGTCACGGAGCAAGCCGCCTGAATTTCCTGACCCGCCGTAGGGCTTGCGCTTGAGGGCTCTGCATAGGTCGAGGAAAGTGGTGGGGTCAAATACCCTTCGCGACCTGCTGGGATAGCGGTGTACCGGCGTTGTTCGGCGGGGTCGTCACGGGCTGGGCGATGTTGTGGTCGAAGGCGTAGACGATGGCGGCGGCTCGGTCGCGGAGCCCGAGTTTGTCGAAGATGTGCCCGACGTGGCTCTTCACGGTGCCCTCGGAAATGCATAATTCCCGAGCGATTTCGGTGTTGCTTCGGCCGCGACCGATGAGGGTGAGCACGTTGAGTTCGCGGGCCCCATGTCCGACCACGGTCAGAGCAAAAGTCGCGACCCGGGCACGGTGACGCCCGCGCGCGGTCCTGTAGCGTCAGCCGGACCAACCAGACAACGAAGCCGGGAGAACATGTCCTGGACCGACCTACACGTGCCCTCCGTGTTCCGGTTGTGGCGCGGGGACGCACGCGCCCGACACAACGGCGGCATGACAGGCAAGACAGCAATCGACGCCACACTGCATCCGCCGCGCTGGGCGCCGTCAATGCTGCGCTGGCACCATACACAAATGTCCTGGCTGGCCTCATGGAAACTGGCCGTCCAGGTGTTACCCCGATGGAACGACCGCACCGTCATCGACTACTACGCGACCCAATTGCCGGGCCGCGACGACATCATCGTCGCACGGATGCCGTTTGCTCGGTTCGTCATCATCCGCAGCCCGGAACTGGCTCGCCATGTGCTGGTGTCGAACCAGGACAACTACTGCAAGAGCGCCGAGTACGACCTGCTCGCGGTCGCGTTCGGTCGCGGGCTGGTCACCGAACTCGACGACGCGCGCTGGGCCCGCAACCGGCGGCTGGTGCAACCGATCTTCGCCAAGCGCAACCTCGACCGGTTCGCTGGGCCGATGACCCAGGCCGCCTGCGACGCCGTCGAGCGATTCCGTCGCATCGACGCGGCCGGTGCGCCGGTCGACGTCACCGAGGAAATGAACCGGCTCACCCTCGACATCATCGCCAGAACCATGTTCGGCACCGACCTGTCCGGTCCGATGGCGGCGGTCACGCTGTCGCGGCTGATACCGTACTTCGGCATCGGGTTCGTGACCAACACCAGCCGCCCGCTGCGTGCCCTGTCCACGCTACTGCGGCGGTACGGGCCGGACTCCAAGCAGGACAGCTACTTCCGGCTGCCGATGCGGATCATGCGAGTCTCCTCCTGGGTGATCGCGCCACGGGCGATGCGCGACCTACGCCACATCGAACGAGTCGTCGACCAGTTGATCGTCGACCATCGCACCGGTGCGATCACCCGCAACGACAACCTGCTCGGTCTGCTCATCGAGGCCCGTGACCCCGAAACCGGGCACGGCTACAGCGATCTGGAAATCCACGACGAATTGATGACGTTCTTCGGCGCCGGGATGGAGACCACCGCGACCGCGCTCGCCTGGGCGTGGAAGCTGCTCGCCGAACACCGCGCGGTTCGAGACAGACTGCACGACGAACTCGATCGGGTGCTCGGCGGACGGCTACCCACCGCCGACGACGTCGACCGGTTGCCATGGACGAAAGCCGTCGTCGCTGAGACGAGGCGCGTCTACGCACCAATCACCGGACTCGCCCGGGTGGCCAAAAACGATGACCTGCTGGGCGATTTCCCGATCAAGGCCGGAACCACACTGACAATCTTCCTGCACGGCCTGCACCACAACAGCCGGGTCTGGGATCGACCCGATGTGTTCGACCCGACACGCTTCCTCGACGAGAACCTCGGACCCGCGCAGCGCCACGCCGCACTGCCGTTCGGCGCTGGCAAGCGGATGTGCGTAGCGTCTGGTTTCGCGACCATGGAAGCGGTGCTCGTGCTCGCCACGATCGCCCAGCGTGTCGACCTCGACCGCATCGGCAACGAACCGATCAAACGTCAGATCTCCTTCACCGGCGGCCCGGACGGACCGATCCCAATGCAACCCACCTTCCGCGAGCAACGCCGCGTGGCGACAATTTAACGCGCGACCAGCGACCAACCTCGGGTAAGCGCACACATACTCGGAGACCGCGATCCACAACTATTGACAATTGCTCCAAGAACAGTCGCCGCGGCGAGCACGCTGCACCGCCGTCAGCCGATGCGTTCAGCTCGCCGACCGTTAGACGCATGTCGTGGACACCAGTGCCTCGCTGGTCCGAATCGCTCGAAACCGCCATCTCGAGTAGTAGCGAAATACTCATACTGCGATGGCGCCTACACCGGGTCGAACTTTGATATGAGCCAGGATCCGTTGACTTTCGACAGGGACACCAGGACACTGCTCGACGTCAGCGCCGGATCCGGCCTGTCTGTGCTCGTGGTGGTCTGGTTGATGAACAGTAGTACCACCGCCCTGTCCGGGTGCAACTCGGACAACGCTGACTGAACCACGGCAGCACTTGTCTTCACTCCCTTCTGCTTTGCCGCCGGCGCCACGATCTGTTCGGTGAATTGGTTGTAGTAGGACAAGAAGTCACCGGTCAGATGCGCCGTCGCGGCCGAGAAGTCGCGGTCGAGGCTGTCCGGGGAGTAAGACAAGAGCGCCACCGTCCCATCGGAGGCGGCTTGAATCGCGGTGTGCGCGGCCGCTGAGTTCGACACAGCAAACCCGATCTGCTGGTCTGCTCGATACTTGTAGAAATACAATCCGGCGCTCAACACTGCCGCACCGACGAGTAGGGCGGCTGCCACCAGCGGGACCCATCTGGCTTTGCACCAACGAAACACACCGCGAACGGGGCCGGCCGGCTTTTGGGTGCCCCCCTCTTCGGCGACCTCGCCCTCGGGCTGGTCGGCTGTCTCCTCTTCGACGTCATCAACGTCCTGCCGCGTGGTCACGGCATGAACTCCACTTTCGACATCTTGATCTGCCCACCATCCATCGTCACGGTCACGCTGAGACGCCATGCGCGCGGTTCGTTCTGCGCGCCAGTGGCATTGGTGACCTGTGATTTCGCGGCCACTAGTACGACCGCCGAGTTGTCAGTCGTTGATTGGACGGCCGTAGCGTTCACCGATCCCTTGGTGACCACCTTGGACTCCTGGACCACTTTGATGAAATCGTCTGCGCGGCTTTGGAAATCGTCTCTGAACTGGCCGGTCGAATTGTCGAGCACACGCTGCACATCTTCTTTGGCGTGGTTGAAGTCCAGCGTCATCAAACTCACGACGCCCTGCCTGGCCGCTGCAGCGAACTGTGCCGTGCGGTGACGCTGCGCGGCGGCGTTACGGTCTTGCCAGATCATGTATCCGCTTGCCGCCAACAAGGCACAGATCAGCACGAACGTAAGGCCCAGCGCGACCCTGGCCCACACCCGGCGACGGCCCCAGCGGCGCCACGACCGCGGCGCTTCAGTCGCGGGCGGTTCGATGTCGGCACATTCGCCGGCATCACCGGAGCCGCTGACCTCGTCGCGCCCGTCGTCGTCCGGAGCCTTCTGTTCGTCATCTGTGGTCGCGGGCGGGACCTCGGTCGCGGTTGCCGCCGCCGTCGTCGTATCACCGTCGCCGCGGCCGTCGAGTTTCGATTCGGCGCTCACACCCGGCGCCTCGGATACCCGGGACTGGCCTTGCCCGCGCAGCCGGATCGCCTTTGCACGGGCGCGTGCTGCAACGGCCAGCGCTTCTGCCTCGGCCGCCTCGGCACGGGCGCGTGCCGCAGCGGCCAGCGCTTCTGCCTCGGCCGCCTCGGCCTCGGCTTGTTCCGCCAAGGCAAGCGCCTCCGCCGGATTCGGGCTTTCGGCGGTCCCGTTATCGTTGTTCTCAGCCAATCAGGGCCTCAACATCCGGCGCCGGATGGAACCAACATGACCGCGACCTCGAACGCTGCCGAGATACCGGCGCAGCCCGTACCTCGGCCTCTGCCCGGCCTGCTGCGCCGCGTGTCTCCGAACGCCATACAGCCCCTCTCTTCAGCCTCTTGGCTGACGAGAATGACGTTATCATCTTCGAGTATCAGGCCACCAAGGTAATCCCCGAAGTCCGCTCATGGAAACAGCTCTTACGTGCGGAAATGACGTTTCCGTGATGCGTCTTCTGAAGCCTGTCCGATCAGCCGGATAGCGACACCGACGTCGCCGTTCCGGCCGGCGTCGTCGGCGTCCGACGGCGGGCTGTAGCTGGTGGCGCGGCGCATTCGAGTCCGCAGATCGATCACACAACTATCTGGCCGCCTCATTGAGGGACCGCCAAAGAGCCGCGCCGGTCGCCGTAGCGTACCGATTCCGGAACGGCTGGTGCCGATTCTGAAACGCCGCGTCGAGGGACGCACGGCTGGCGAACCGGCGATCATGTCGCCGAAGGGGTCGCGGCTCGGGCTGGAGAACTGGAAGCGTGCGGTTGGCTGGCGGACTCGGATCGTCGAACTCGGGCACCCCACAATGCGCGTGCACGACCTCCGACACACCTATGCGTCTTTGTCGCGATCGGCCGGCGCGGACATGAAACTGTTGCAGGTGACGATGGGCCACGCGTCGATCATGGTTACCGCGCACACCTACGCGGATCTGTACGACTCGGATCTAGATCGTGTGGCAAATGCGCTCGACGGGCTTGGATTCTGACGTGACGGCGGATAAACGGCGGATAAACCGAGGCCGCGGAGCATCAGACCGCGCATTCGAGCAGTCGAAAAAAGCCAGCTACCAGCAAGTTCTCACAGTGGCCAGGGGCGGGATCGAACCGCCGACCTTCCGCTTTTCAGACGGACTTGCCGCAGTGCCATGCATGTTTGCGCTGGTCATGCCGGACACACGGACAGTGGTTGGACGGGTTGGACCAGCTAACCTCACGCGTTGGCCCCATATTGGCCCCATGGACGTGAATGCTCGAACCGGCTGAAATCCGGACATGAACATTGGTTGATGAAGGCCCTTACGACCCCCGAGGCCGAAATTGATGTGAGGGCAGCCAGGAACTAGCGCACCGGACAGCGCCTGACTAACTGAACACACCCCGAGCCAGTCGCTCACCGGGTAACTGGTTTCTGGCAGCGGGTCATGATGGAGCTGCTGCGACCTGCCAGCTCAGTCCTCGTCGAAGCCCACGACGAATGGCAAGTCGCCGACAAGCGCTACCTGTCCGAAACCACCCTGGCACTGCTCAACCCCGCCGACCAACCAGAGCAGAACATTGCGACCCAAGGCGCTCTCACGGCATAGTGAAAACACCGCAGAGCCTCAGGCGAACGCCCGCCCGGCTTACACCACTTCAGGGAACGCGCCATTAAGGCCGCTGCTAAGGCACGTGTAGCCGAGCTGAACGCGCATAGGCACAGTCACACTACCGACCCGGCCGAACAACGCAAGCGGGGTCAACGGAGCCTCGCCGACTGGTCGGCCGACTCGCTGGCGTCGCAGCGGGTGAAGGTGGTTAACGGCCAGCTCAAAGCGCACGCTCGGTGAGTACGAGCGACTGTTGGACTGTTACGTGCTGCCGGAGCTGGGCCAGGTGCCGATTGCGGCGGTGACCCCGGCTCAGCTTGAGCAGTTGATCGGAGAGCTAGCCACCGACGGCAAGCGACGGGGTGGGGGAAGCCCGAAGGCGACTCCGTTTGGTCGAACTTGTCGAGAATGCCGCCGAGGGACCCCTGTGTGGCGGACACTCCTAAATGGATCGCTCAGCTACTCGGTGGTTTAGGTTGCCATCCGGACTGTCAGGTGGCACCGCGCGAGCCGCAGAACTCACGAATGGCAACCGAAGAATGATGGCATCAATCGACAATCATCAACAGGTGTCGTACAAGCCCCTACACGTGGGCGACATGGATGCAGTGCTGTGGGGCATCGAGAAGGATCCCCTGCTGCGCCAGACCATGACTGCGGTGCTCGTCCTCGACCAACCACCGGACCGGCAGGTGCTGCTGGGCCGGGTGGAACGTGCAACCCGCACCCTGCCGCCGTTTCGGCACAAGCTGGTGGCTCCACCATTGCGCTTGTCGACGCCGCGCTGGCTCGTCGACCCGAACTTCGATCTGTCGTATCACGTCCGCTGGATCGGTGCGCCCGGCGACGGGTCCATCGATGGCGTGCTCGAGTTCGCGCGCCAGTCGGCGATGTCGGGTCTCGACCAAGCTCGTCCGCTGTGGACCGTCACCGTTGTCGAGAGCCTCCAAAGGCATCAGGCAGCCGTGATCATGAACATGAGTCACGTGATGACCGACGGTGTGGGCAGCCTCGCGGTTCTCGCCCTCCTCGGCGACCTCACCCGCGAGCCACGTGATCTCGGGGCGATGCCTGCAATCCCCGAGCCCGAGGGTGAAGCGCCATTTGAACTGGCCGCCGAGGCCGTCACGAACAGCGGACAGCGCATACTCGGATTCGTCGGCAGGTCCGCGAAGTTGGCAGCGCGTGCGATCCCCGCTGTCGTGTCACGCCCGGTTGACACCGCGAACACCATCCGCAAGAACGTGCGGGCGCTGGTGCGGGTCATGACCCCGCCGCGCAAGAGCCTGTCTCCGCTGATGACCGAGCGTCGGGGATGGATGCGCTTCGCCGCCCTCGAGTTTGACCTCGCGACGTTGCGCAAGGCGGCAAAACCGCGGGGCTGCACGATCAACGACGCGTTCGTCACCGCCGTCGCCCACGGATTCGCTCTCTACCATCAGCGACATGGGAAACCCGTCGAACGACTCCGTGCCGCCGTCGCCGTGAACATCCGCAAGCAGGGTGACTTCTCCGTCGCAAATCACGTGAGAGGCGAGTCAATCGCGATCCCGGTCGGCACCGACAACCCGGCCGGCGCGATGGCGATCTACCACGGTCTGCTCACAGCAGTGAAGGAGGAAGTGAAACTCCCGTCGGCCACCGCGCTCGATGGGGTCCTCAACGCCTTGGGGCCGGCGGTGATTCCGTTGTTCGGGATGATGCTGAAGCACGACGACTTCGCGGTCAGCAACATTCGCGCCGGCGACCAGACTATGTACCTCGCCGGCGCGAAGGTCGTCGGGCTGTACCCCTTCGGTCCCCTCATGGGCACCGCGGCGAACTGCTCCCTGCTGGGCTACAACCACAGGGCATTCGTCGGGATCAACGTCGATGCGGCAGCGGTCCCGGATCTGGACATGCTCGCCGGGTGCATCCGGGAAGGCTTCGACACCGTCATCGCCCTCGCCGACGTCAGCTAGCAGAAGGGCCGAAAATTGGCCGCTCGCACATCACGAACAGATCTGGTCGACGGTCGCTACGACGAAGAGTTCGCCGAAGTGGCGGGCGTCTTCCGCAGCCAGATCGCCGCCACCGACGGCGGTGCCTCCATGGCCGTCTACCACCGCGGCAGGCTTGTCGTCGATCTGTGGGGCGGAGTTCGTAGCCGGGATGGAGAATCCTGGGCACGCGACACCCTGGCCATGTGCTTCAGCACGACCAAGGGCGTCGCCGCGACCTGCGCCCATGTGCTCGCCGACGGTGGGGAGCTCGACTACGACGAACGGGTCGCCACGTACTGGCCGCAGTTCGCCCAAAACGGTAAGGGTGACATCACCGTTCGGCAGGTATTGAGCCACTCCGCGGGTCTGCACCGCTTCGGCACGATCATCGACCACGGCTCTAGGATCCTCGACTGGGAGTACATGACCGACGCGCTGGCTCGGGCGAAGCCGGCATACCATCCCGGGACTGCGGTGAGCTACCACGTGGTGACGTTCGGTTGGCTCGTCGGTGAGTTGGTGCGGCGCATTTCCGGCACATCGATCGACGACTTCCTCCAGAAGGAGATCGCCGAACCGCTCGGGCTCGACGGTCTGTATATCGGTTGCCCGCCCGAGCAGCGACACCGCATTTCGCTGCTGGCACCGATGCCGCCCGCTTTCACGCGTTGGGGCGGTGCCCTCGGCAGGATCGCTGACGTCTTGCTGGACCCTCGGCTGCTCGATGTCGCCGTCCCCGCGGTGAACGGGCATTTCGATGCCGTGTCGCTGGGCGCCATGTACGCGATGCTCGCCGGCGGCGGTCAGCTGGGCGGTGTGCGCATCCTTTCCGAGGAGACGGTGCGCAAGGCCGCCGAGATCCAGAACGACCAACGCGACCGGGTCGTCGTGATGCCCATGCAGTGGCGGCTCGGCTACCACAAGCTGCTGCTGGCCCACAAGCAGCTGCCCCGCGCCTATGGCCATTTCGGGTTCGGTGGCTCCGGCGGCTGGGCCGATCCCGAGCACGATCTGGCCATGGCGATGGTGTGCAACCGTGGACGGGGCACACCATTCGGTGATCGGCGGATCGTTCGCCTCACTCAGGCCACAGCCCGCGCCGTCGAATCCTTAGGCTAGCAATGCAGGCAGCGGGTGTCGCTCAAAGCCGGGCACAACGGTAGTCTCCCGCGGCGCAGTAATTCCAGCAGGCTCTCCGCTTGCACAGCTCACCCGTCAGAGCCGGCTCGGCTGGGCAGAGACAGCGCGCAGAAGCCGATCACGTACCGATGTCGGGAGGTTCGTTGCGACGCTGAGCAGCAACTTCGGCGCCGCGCCGACGACATAGCGCGCCCGGGGCCGGCTGGCCGTCAGCGCCTTTTCGACGACTTTGGCGACTTTCTCCGGTGGTACCGCCGTCTTCCGCGTCCTGGCTATCGCCTTGCCCAACCCTGGCAGGTGCCCTGCGTAAAGCTGCCGCATCTCGGCTGTCATCGCGGCGGCCATCTGCTCCATCGAGGTGTCCGCGGTATGCCACATGTCGGTCTTGGTCTGCGCCGGCTCGACAACCACCACCGGAATGTCCCAGGGCTTCAGCTCCATCCGCAGCGCGTCGGCCACCGCTTCCAAGGCGAACTTCGACGCACAGTAGGCGCCAAGCAACGGAAAGGACACCCTGCCATTAAGGCTCGAGACGAACACGATCCGGCCGTGTGATCGACGCAGCCGGGGCAGCACGGCCTGTGTCACCGCCACCTGACCGACCACATTGACCTCGAGTTGGCGACGCAGCTCTGCTGATGCAACTGCCTCCATCGGCCCAGTCACGACCACGCCGGCATTGTTCACCACGGCGTCGAGACGCTCGGGCAAGGAAGCACCAAGGGCGGCAACGTTTTCCGGGCTTGTCACGTCGAGAATCACCGGCGCGATGCGGGGGCTTTCACCCTTGACCTTGTGTGCGTCCTGGTCGCTGCGAACACCCGCGAAGACGTCCCACCCCTTGGCCGCGAGGTGAGCGGCGATGGACGCGCCGATGCCCCGGGATGCGCCTGTGACCAGAACCGAAGGCATGGCCGCGAGCCTAGTCCGGCGCCGTCAGATGCACAGACGAACCGAAGCAGAACACCGGCGGCGCGAACGTTTTCACCCGATACCCGGCTGGGTAACCGAAGCCAATAGCCGCTTGGTCAAGCCGCTCCCCGAAGCAGCGGGAAATAGCTGCGGCGTGTTGATGCCATCAACACCTCTCGGTGTATCCGCGGGTCATTTCGCGTCGTTTTGCCCCATTTCACGTAGTGAATCCAGTGTTACCCGCATATCACAGGGCTTTTGCTGCAGGTTCGATTTCCGGCAGCTCCACCACTGATCAGCGGTCCCTTTATTGACCGACGGCGATCTTTACGACGGCGTCATTCTCCGGCTCGGTTCCAACCCGGTCTTCTTGTCGAGATACTGCAGCAGATCATGAGCGGCCAGCTCGACGTCCTTGTGCCGCCACTCCGATGCGCGGTAGACGCAGGCGATCAGGCCGGTGCGATGAAGGCGTCGAAAATCCCCGTACACAAAGGCATATCGCGCCTTCGTGTGGTCCGCGGCACCCTCGGTCAACCCGAGATGCCACTCCCCGTACTCGTCCCAGGAGTGCGATTCGAGGTAGGCGTTCTGCGCCTCGGCACGCGGTTGCACCTCACCCCAGTCGCTGTCGAGGGCGTACTGCCGGTTCGCTTTGCCTGGCATAGGCCGGTGCCCTCTCACCTGTGGCGATCTATTGGCTATCTGCCTGTCCTTCGCCGTCCAATCTGTCCAACGAGTCCAGGTTACCTGCGCCTTGAATTGCCAGGTAAGCGATGATTTCTGCTGATGGCTAGCTTATCGACTGGACAGTTTCGAATCCTGCCGGGGGCACTTACGTTTATGCGGTTGAGAACCACTCTTAACAATCAATCCGCTGAGTCCGTGCCTCCAGCGTGACCCTGAATATCCGCTCGTCGGGGTTGAGCAAACACGTCAGCGCGTCATCGCGGTCTGCCAGCGATGTCGTTGCCAGCTTGTAGTGTCCTTCGTATGGGCGACGCCGCATGGCGACACACTGCGCGTCTGCTGTTCGACGAGATACCTTCACGAATGGGGCGAGTTGGACGACGAACCAACTGAACCGGGCGGTGACAACGAGGCCGGAGTTGAACTTCCAGAGCACGTGCGCGCGGCTGTCGAGGAATTTAAGGCTTCTAGGGCCGACACGACATCGAACGAGGGTTACTTCTCAGGCGCGACTTGCATCGCTTGTTTGACCAGGGCCTGCTGGCAGTTGCGGCGGACGAGACTATCGACGTCGCAGACTCGCTCAGGCCGTATGCCTTGTACGCCGGATTACACGGCAAGCGCCTCAACATCTCCACTGCGGCGCGGCAGCGGGACTGGCTGGCGAGTCCTTGGGGTGAGTTGAGAGGCCCGGAAACTAGGGGCTAGTTCGCGATGCGTGCGATGGCTGGACAAGTCAGGCGGCCCAGAACAGTTGTCGTCGGCGTCGGTCTGCCGCAAAATCCAGATCCGTTGTGCAGTAATGTAATTCATATCTGACGATTTGGCAGCGGCATTGCCGGAAAGAATCGTCGCGGCGCGGTGGAGCTAAGGGCATTCGAACCCCTTACCCAGACCAGGCAAAACAGAATTTTAACTGCGGTTTCGCTCCCTATCGGTCCGGTCATTCCCGTTCGTTACCTGCGGTTTTGTTTTCGGCTCTTGACGGCTCAGAAAACTCGGATTTGACCCTCGAGTACCGGAACCGTCTCAGGAAGGTGGTAAGTAGCGATGCCGTTGCGGAACATGACGTTCTCGCGAGCGTGCAGGGGTAGGTGTTTGACTAGCCAGCGAGGGTCGTCGAACGTCCAGTGCGGGTAGTCCGAGCTGTAGAGCAAGATTCTGTCGCACTCCATCCATTGGAGCGCGCGGGACAGTTCAGTCTTGTCTTCGGGGTAGTCAAGGGGCTGGGTGGTGAACTTGATGTTGTCCTTGACGTATTCCGAGGGCTTGCGTTTCAGGTCCAGCCAGGGTTTGCGCGCCTCGTAGATGGCGTCCATGCGCCACATCAGCGGCAGGACCCAGGTGAACGCGTGCTCGATGAATACGATGCGCAGCGTGGGGAATCGGTCGAAGACGCCGTCGAAGATCAGGCTCATCACCTGGTTGGCCGCCAGTAGCGAGTAGGTGACCATGAAGTCGTGGTTGTAGCTGGGGAAGCCCACTGGCGGCATGGGCAGCGTTTCGTGGTGGCCACGGCCTAGGTGGCAGCTCACCGTGATGTCGTGTTTGGTGGCGGCCCCCCAGATCGGGTCGTACTGCGGGTGCCCCCAGGACGGGCGCGGCTCGGCATTGATCAAGACCTGTGCCATAAAGGGGTGCCCGGCCCACTTTTCGATCTCGGTTACCGCGCCGAGGGGGTCATCGATAGCGATGCTGATCGATCCGCGCCAGCGTTCGTGCCAGTTGTTGTGGGAATCCAGCCAGTGATTGGCCAGCCACGTATTGATCGCGACGCAGTAGGCCTGGGTGGCTTCGGCCAGGCGCGCCGCGCCGTGGATCGGTTCGAGGATGGCGATGTCCGCACCGGCCTCCATGATCAGCTGGCGCAGCGCCATGTCGGGGTCGCTGCCAGCGAACTCGCCGTCAGGCGGAAAGCTGTCAGCACGCATGGCGTAGGCATGGGCGTAGTCGGGGGCGTCGTAGTAGATCTGCTCGCCTCTGTCGTGGGACAGAAAGTATTTGCTGCGCCACGGCTCGGGTATGTACTGAATCAGCTCCCCGCGCCGGGGTGTCGGGTGGACGTCGGAGTCAACGCAGCGCACCACGATGCGCTCGGCGGCGGGCACTCGCGGATTCGCAGTCACGGTCATTATCAACCTCCTGGGCGTCTGTAGTGCTCCACCGCGCTATCCCGAAAATGCCGAGGCCGGAGAATCGACGGCGGAGTGGCGAACTCCGTATATACGGCAGGCCGGCCTGCGTCGGCCTTCCGCTGTTCGAACCGCGCGCCCCCGAGTTGCAGAGCTGACGAGTCATAGAGCTACGATATTAGTCGTATGACTAAGATGCTTCAATATGCCATTCACGCTTGCCGCGACATCACCGCCAGCGCCATGTTGCGGCGTAGGCAGCCGACTAACTTCGGGAGAAGATGGTAACGCTCGTCGATCGGATCCCGAGTGCTGACACGACCGGGGCGTCCCTAGGCCATGGCGTGCCCAATCCCGTGCACGGTTATCGGCAAGGCGACGGCGCGGCGGTGCCCCTTCTGTCGTGGATCGCGTTGACGTCGCGGTGGGTCGCGCGGTGAATCTGTTCGCGGTGCTCGATCAGGCCGCGAGCTGATTCGCCGATCGCGGCGCGGGCGTATCACGGAGATCGGCGCGTGCACATGGCGTGAATTGCGGCACCGGGCATTGATCAGGAGGTGATTGCTCAGGTCATGACCTGATCGAAAGCTCGTCGTCGCCTGCCGGTGTGAGTCCGGTCTGGGTAGCTGTCAGGAGGCCCGGTAGCAGGCTGGCGGCTTGGTCTGGAAACGGCCCGGGTCGAAGCCCAGCGTCGAAAGCCCCGTTGGGGGAAGCAACTGAGCGGTCCGTAGCGGAAGCGAAGCCTGCCGCGTCGTTAGATATTGAGGGAGAGCCGAGCCGGGCGGTTCACGGTGAAGGCCATGGAAGCGGTGAAGATCCTGGAGATGCAGCCGCGAAGGACTCCTCGGCGTAAGAGGGCGCGGAACGTTCAGACGGTGACGGCGGGAACTGGGGAGGCCATCCCCGGCCGAAACGCACTGCGGATTGCGTGGAATAGCTTGTCTTATAACCGGTGTGGAGCCGGGAAGTGGATCGGGCGCCGGGTGGGAGTCGGAGGCGGTCGTAGTACCGATCGAGCCGTGTGGACAACATAACCGCCGGTGAGGGAAGGGCCGCTGCTTCGTTCACGCGTTGTGTCTGGGAAGGAGGTGCCCGGTGAGTGCCGATCTGGCTAGTTCCGCCGCTTCGGGGTCCGTGTTGGATCCGGTTCGAGCCTTGCAGCACACGCTTTACCGGTCGGCCAAGGCCGATCCGGGGCGACGGTTTCATGCGTTGCGGGACAAGGTCTATCGCAGAGATGTCCTGTGGCGGGCGTGGGTCGCGGCGCGCCGCAACGGCGGCGCGCCCGGCGTTGACGGGACCACACTGGCCGAAGTCGAGGAATACGGTGTCGACCGGTTCCTGGATGAGCTGGCCGAGGACTTGAGGGCTGATCGGTGGCGTCCGTTGCCCGCGCGGCGGGTGCTCATCCCCAAACCGGGGACGAGCGAACAGCGTCCGCTGTCGATTCCTTCGGTCCGTGACCGTGTCGTGGCGGCCGCGGTGAAGATCGTGCTCGAGCCGATCTTCGAGGCCGGGTTTCTGTTGTGCAGTTTCGGGTTCCGCCCGAAGCGGTCGACACACGATGCGCTGCAAGTGCTCATAGACGAGTCCTGGCAGGGCAAACGGTGGGTGATCGAGACGGACATCGCCAATTGTTTTTCGGCGATTCCGCATGAGAAGTTGATGCAAGCGATCGAGGAACGGGTCGGTGACCAGGGCGTGTTGAAGCTGCTGCGCGCGATGCTGCGTGCGGGAGTGATGCAGGACGGGTCCGTGCGCCGCGAGGCGTCGGGAACCCCGCAGGGCGGTCCGCTGTCGCCATTGTTGTGCAACGTGTACCCGCACCGGTTGGACCGGGTGTGGGACACCAGTGAACACGGTGTGCTGGTGCGCTACTGCGACGACCTGGTAGTGATGTGTCGGTCGCGGGAACAGGCCGAGGCCGCTCTGGAGCGGTTGACGGTCCTGCTGGGTGATCTCGGGTTGGAGCCCAAGGCATCCAAGACCCGCATCGTGCAGCTGGTCGAAGGCGGTCAGGGAGTGGATTTCCTCGGCTTCCACAATCGGCTGGTGCGCGGGCGGACTTCCCGGTCGGCGCACTTGGTTTTCCTCGGTCGGTGGCCTTCGCGTAAGGCGGTCCAACACGCACGGGATCGGATTCGGTCGATCACCGCCCGGTCCCGTCTGCTGGTGCCGGTCGAGTGGATCGTGGAGGAACTCAACTTGTTCCTCCGCGGCTGGGCGGGGTATTTCCGCTTCGGCAACTCCGCGCTGATGCTCGGCCAGATCAGGAACTATGCCCTGACCCGGCTCGCGCTGTGGCTGTCCAAACGGGGCAAACGCCGCCGAGCTCGGGGTTGGGGGATGACCCAGGTACTCAACTCACCCAACCACCTGGGCTTGATCAGCCTTGATGGGATCGTCGTCCCGCCCAGGCCGTTTCGGGCCTGGAAAGCCGAACGCCGCCGGTGAAGAACGTCGGTAAGCCGTGTGTGGGAGAACCGCATGCACGGTTTGACGGGCGGGGGCTGGAAACGGAAGCGATACCGGCCACGGTTGAAGCGAAAGCTGCCCGCGGGGAAACCCCGGCAGGAGCGCCAGACCTACAGCCGAACCACTCGCCACCGCGCCAGCCCCCGACCCTCCTAGATCGCGGTCATTGGTGTTGATGGTGTTTCCGGTGGTGGCAGTCGCGGGCGATTGCCTGGTGTTTTCGGCGCCATGTCGACCATGCCAGGATGTCGGCGAGGGCGTGCAGGGGTCGTAGCAGTAGCGCGTCGAATAGTCGACGAAACTCGTTGACCGTCAAGGTGATTAGTGTGGTCCCGGCGGTGTCAACGTACCGTTGTGCGGCGGTGGTGACGACCAGGAAGGCATGCGCGAGCATGGCCAGGGTGACCCAGCGGTGCCAGGAGGTCCAGCGGCGGGCCTGTGGGTCCAGAAATGTTCTGCTGTCAACGGGCCCGGTACGACCGAAGTTCGCGGCGAATGCGACGACACCAACGATCACAATGTGATCAGCTCGTTGGACCGGGTTATTTCACCGATTTTTGATGGGCACGACCATAGCACAGTAAATAGTTGACTCGGTCGCCTGTCTCAAGTCGTGCTTTGTCGTGCCCATGTCCACCTGAAACTCAACCTTTGCTACGCGGTACGTGAGTGGCGGAGATCGGCGGTGGGCTCATCCGTCACAAGCTGGAACTCCCGCACGCCGAGGTTCGCGAGTATCTCGGCGGCGACACACACGTCGTGCTGATCCAGTGAACGCCCGGGCATCAACCCGGCGAGACCTGTCATAATGCCGTGACGCAGATAGATCACGGCACCGTTGCCGTGCGCGGCGATCCTGGACAACGACTGCTGCAGCTGCTCTCTGCCGGGTCCGAATACATCACCGATCAGTGATTCGGCGTGGATGCTCACCAGCGGGACGGGACCGCTGTCGAGCGCTCCCAGGACGAGCGCGACGTGCTCGAGACTGGATCCGTCGACGAAGCCCACGGCGCGAAACGTATCTGTTGCCAACGGTAGACGCGCGTCACCAACTCGCTCGACCTTGCATGACTCGCGGCGCCGGTAGGCGATCAAGTCGGCGATCGTCAATACCGGAAGACCGTGCGCATGTCCGATTTCCAGCAGTTCCGGCATGCGGGCCATCTCACCGTCGGAACTGCAGATCTCGCAAATCACGCCGGCCGGGGTGAGCCCGGACATCGCGACCAGATCGATTGCAGCTTCGGTATGTCCAGGTCGCACGAGGACACCGCCCTCGGTGTACCCGAGCGGAAAGACGTGGCCCGGTCGGGTGAAGTCCGATGGTGCGCTCGCCGGATCTATCAAACCGCGGATGGTATTCGCCCGGTCTCTGGCCGAAATACCGGTCGTCGTCAGTGTCGCATGGTCCACCGAGACGCGGAATGCCGTGCGGTGGGGATCGGAGTTGTGGGCGACCGCAGGGGGAATCTCGAGTGCGTCCAGTGCCTCGGTACGCATGGGTACGCAGATCAAACCCCGACCGAAGGTCGCCATGAAGTTGATGGCCTGCGGCGAGACATGCTCGGCGGCGAGGACGAAGTCGCCCTCGTTTTCGCGGTCCGCGTCGTCGACGACTATCACCATTTGTCCGGCTCGCAGCGCATCCACCGCGTCGGCCACGGTGGCCAGACCAGAGCGCTGACCCGCGGCTCTCATGCCGGCCCACCCGTGGCGGGGGCAAAGGTCAGCACCTGGCTTGCCAGGATCTCAAGGTGCTTCTGCACGGTCTCATCGGCGAGTTCCCCTGCGGTATCCCAAATCTGGTCCGCGGAATTGATCGCGACTCCCAGCGGAGTGGGCCATGCGCGAAGCGCGTGGCCGATTGCCCGCAATTGAGCCAGCGTACCGACCGCCGCGTGCCAGCCGTAGGCGCAGCTGATGCAACCCCATGGAGTGTTGTCAAGGTACACGCGGGGGTCGTCGCGAAGATCTTCGATGTAATCGAGTGCGTTCTTGACCAACCCGGACACCGCGCCGTGGTATCCAGGTGACGCGACGATCACGGCGTCGGCCTCGCGCAGCGAATCGACCAGTGCCAGGGCTTTAGGCGTGCGCGCCAGCTCGTGCGGCGCATACATCGGCAGGTTCAAGTCCTCGCCGCAGAAGACCCGCGCACGACCGCCTTGACTCCGCACAAGCGTTAAGCAGTGCCGTAGCGCTCGTTCGGTCGACGAGTTCGATCGCAAGGTTCCGCCGAGACCGACGACGAGCAGCCGGTCGTCAGTAGCGAAGCCAATGCTGACAGCACTGGTGCTCGCGGTCATGATCGCCTCGTCGTCCCTGACGGCATCTCAAGGTCGGCGTTGTGGACGGCATGAGCCGAGCAGCGGCGCGGCACGGTCATGGCCCTCCAAGTTAGTCAGACGCCTAAACCGCACCATACGATGTTGGCACTGTCGAGGCAAGCCCCGATCTCTCTAGTCCGCCGAGCCCGCTTGCAGATTTGGCGGGCAAGGTCACTTTCGGTGACCGGTTTCGGCAATCGGGTACCAGATCGGCGAGCCTCGTTCAGCGCGCAAGGAGGGGACGACCTTGCCGTCGACGTCGGTAATGCCGTAGTCCATGGCGACCTCGGCGGTGATGAAAGTGCCTCCTGAGCGTTTCATCGCCTCGGGATCGGCGGCCAGTGCGGCGACTACCCTGCCGGGGAACTCAGGGGAACAACCGACGGCAGGATTTGTCACGGTCGCATTTTTCATCTCGGGATTGCGGTCCAGGTTTCGTTGCGCCCGTTCGGTATAGGTGAGGCCTTGCCACAGCGAGAGTGAGGCAACGTTGTACGATTCGAGTTCGATAGCCATGTCTCGGGCCATCCGATCGACCGCCGCCTTGCACGTCCCGAAGATGACGCCGTAGGTATAGGTCACTCCGGTGTAGCCCGAGATCGCGACGATGAGTCCCGACCGTCGGGGCACCATGAGCTGAGCGGCGTGCCAGGCGGCGACGAAGTTCGAGCGCACGCCCACATCGACCATGCCCCAGTTGCTGATCGGCTTTTCCCAGAACGGTTTCGGGTCGGTCAAATCCTCGGGTATGGCGAACGCATTGTTGACCAGGATGTCGAGCCGACCTTGCTCGCGTCGGACCTGGCCGAAGAGGGCAGCGACTTGATCGTCGTCCGAATGGTCCACCTGCACGGCGATTCCCTTACCGCCGCGCCGATCCACCTCCGCGGCCGTCTTACTGACCGTGCCCGGAAGCGACTCGGCATCTGACGTCACGGTCCGTCCGGTGACGTAAATGGTTGCGCCTTCGGCCCCCAGGGCAACGGCGATACCCTTTCCGATCCCGCGGCTGGCGCCGGTTACGATCGCGACTTTGCCTGCCAGCATTGCCATTCGGATTCCCGGCCTTCCTGTTCGAACCGTCGGGTTGCCCAAAAATCACACTGTAGTCAGGAAAAGCTCTCCTAGAGTAGTGGCCGGGCGGAATGGAGCATCATCGCGCCTGGCCATCGATGTGCCGCATCGTCCATCCTCAGGCAACGCAGCGCTGTCCGTCTCGAAGAGATCGCTTCGCCGATCGCTTGCCGGAGGATCTCGGCGTCGGTATGTTACTTAATTAGGCAATCGACTAACCTTGCCGAATAGGGTCGTGGCGAATCGGTCGGCAATGCACCGGCTGCCCAGCGATGGCCGGTCAGCGACCGCCGCTGCCCGGCGGATGAATATTTCGACGAAACGATGAACCGCATTCGACACAAGAAACGCCTGTGAAGTCCCACTGAAACTGATGATCTGGTCGTCCCGAGAGGAGCATAGGGTTGGCAACGATCTTCTATACCTCGTCGGTCGCGAGTAGCTCCGGACGTGGCGTGGGACTTCCTCGAACGCTATATACGTTCCAAGGTGCGCGCGTTCTCAGCCTGCGTCAGCGAGCGCCAGGAGGGCGACTTTCATGTGGTCACGCTGGCTAACGGGGTCGAGGTCCGCGAGCGCAATATCTCGGTGGACGCCGATCGGATGCGTGCCGTGTACACAGTGCCCTGGCTCTTGGGCACCCAGCATCACCGGGCCGAGATGCGGGTCGTGCCGCAGGAAGACGGAGGCGCCATCGTGCAGTGGACCACCGACATAGTCCCGCACAAGTTAGCGAACGCGCTCCAAAAGCCTTACTCTGCCATGTTTGACGAGCTCGTCACCGCGGTGAACCGGCACCGGATCCACGACGCCTGAGCGCTCACGAAGCTGCCCGACCGCATTCACTGGCCGGGACCGTTAGGCCACTTGATCATGCAGCCGGCGTCGATCGGGATGCTCGCGCCGGTCATGTATTTCGAGGCATCTGAGGCGAGGAAGAGCACCAACTCGGCGACATCCTCCGGCTCCAGCCAAGGGGTGGGCAGGGCGTGGTAGAACACCGATGCCAACCGGAAGTCCTCCTTGGTGACCGGCTGGTCTTGGAGGTCGGGCCGGAAGACTTGGTAGATGCCCTCGCTGTTCATCAGGTGGGTGTTGCAGTTCGTCGGGTGTACCACATTGACCCGAATCCCGTTGGGTGCCAGATGCACTGCCATCTGCTGCGCATAACCCACCAGCGTCTGTTTCGACCAGCTGTAGCCGGCCCCACCGGGTCCCATGATGGTTCGTGGGTCGGCCGTCGCGGAGATGGTGTTGGGTATAAGCGCCGCCGTGGATCCGGTGATGATGATCGACGCGCCGTTGCCGGCCGGAATCAGATGCGGAACGGACACCGCTACCGTGTTCATCACGCCGATGAGGTCGACGTCGACGGCGTCCTGGAAGTCCATCGGCTTGGGGTCCCCCATCGCCAGCGGCAGAATCCCGGCATTGGCCATCACCGTCGTCAGCTGGCCCAGCTCGGCAAGGCCTTGGCCGAGGGCCTTTTCGAGCTGCTCGCGGTTGCGCACGTCGGCCTTGACTGCCACGCAACGCCGGCCCGCTTCCTCGACGATCCGCTTGGTCTCCATGAGGTCGTCCCAGCTGGCCATCGGATACGGGTTGGACTCGATGTCCTCGCAAATGTCAACCGCGATGATGTCCGCGCCCTCTCGGGCCTGCAGCGCCGCATGAGCTCGCCCCTGACCGCGGCCGGCCCCCGTGACGAATGAGACTTTGCCCAGCATGCGTCCCGCCAACGCTCCTCCTCGGGTTCGTTCCGATGACCGATGGGGGTCCTGCGTCTCAGCCGCGCGGAACAGTCGGCCACTAAACCACATTCAGGCGAGCAGCCTGCCCGGGTGCGGTCAGTTTGCCACCTTTCAGGTACCTAACACCGCAAGGGGCGACCGAGTCAACTCTTTCTGGTGGGCGAAGCGTCTGAGTCGAGGCGATCTCAGCGCAGCATTGTGCCGCCGTCGATGTTGATGGTTTGACCATTGATCCAAGCCGTCAGGAGTCAACCGATCGCCAGATTCCGATCATCGTGATGAAGGTGACCAAGGCGATCGACGTCTTCCGCGAAGCGGACGCTACCGGCGTGCGACAGCGCTAGGTCAGGGCTTGCAACACGTCGGCAGGATTGGCTAGCGGCACCGCGTGGTGGCCGGCGTCGAACGCGGCTGCCGAGTCTGACGCTGCCGCAACGTGGTCCGGTCGATCAACCCTGTCGGGGTTGCAAGCCCGCTTCCAGTCGCTCGCGTGCCTGATCGAGTTGGGTCAACGCGTCGCTCATCGAGCCCTTCAGTCTTAGGTTTTCCTCCTCGATGGCAATGCTTTTTCGATCCCGCGGCATGACGCCGTGGAGGAACACCCCGACGCAGTATCGGGTATGCCGGTCGACGGCGTCGTCGTCGAACGCGACACCGCGCGCGGCAGCATTTGCCGGGCCGCCGACGACAAGGTCGAGGAAAGCTTCCGCGGCGTCACCGGCATCGGCCATATCGACGCCGTCACGCCCAAGCCGCCGCCGGAATAGATCGGCAAGATAGGCCAGGGTGGGCTCGGTCCCCTTCTGCACGTTGAAGGCACCGATCTCGGGCATTCTCCCCGAAACAGCATTGGTCAGGCGCAACAAGCGCTGGCCTCCTGGGCTCAGCACATTGGCCACCAGGATCTGGCCGATCCGCAGAAGGGTCTCCTCGAGATCATCGCTTTCCGCCGCTTGTAGCAGCCCGACCGGCACGATCCATTCCTCGATCGCCCGCGTGAGGGCAGCCTTGAACAGCGTTGTCTTGTCGCCGTAGCGGGCGTAGACGGTGCGCTTGGCCATGCCGGCGGCAGCGGTGATTGCTTCGATGCTGGTTCGCTCAAAGCCGTTCTCCAAGAAGAGGTCCAATGCGGTGTCGAGCAACTGTTCGTTGCTGAGCGTGGGCCTACCCGGGCGTCGCTTGCCTGAGACCGTTTCCCGCTCGGAGGCCGCACGGACGGCATGAGGGCGTTCCATCGCTTCGATTTTCCACGACATCGCTGTGCAGCCTCACCCGCGCGAATAATTTTAAACGAACTAGGTGACTTTCTATCACATTTCTCCTATGATTGAAACGCTACAGGTAACATTTAAGGGCGGCACGCTCGGCGGGCTGCACACGCTGACACAACGAGCAACCGTTCGTGGTGCTCGCGCGATGGAACGGACTGGAGAGAGGAACGATGAGAGTAGGAATGCATCTGGGGTATCAGAACCTCCATGGGGCTCCCGATGTCCAGACCTTCATGCAGGAGACCAAGCTGGCCATTGAGGCCGAGGCCATGGGCTTCGACTATGTCGGGCCGGTCGAACATCACTTCACCGACTACGCGGCCTGTCCGGACCCATTCCAGTTGCTGGCCTACATCGCGGCCAAGACCAGCACTATCGATCTCATCACTGCCGCCGTCATCCTGCCCTGGAACAATCCGCTGCGTGTGGTGGAACAGGCCCTCGAACTCGACATCCTGTCTGAGGGTCGGTTGATCCTGGGCATGGGCCGCGGTGCGGCGCGCCGAGAGTTCCGATCATTCGGGGTCGAGCTCGCCGATTCCCGCGAAATGTTCGACGAGGCAGCGCTGATCATCATGGACGGCATCGAGACCGGCATCGTCGAGGCCGACACCAAGTGGTACCAGATCCCCCGCACCGAAATACGGCCGCGGCCGTTCAAGTCCTTCAAGGACCGCACAGTCATGGTCAGCATGTCGCCGTCTTCAGTAGAGGTGGCGGCCCAGTATGGCCTCAGGACACTGCGCTTCTCACAAGGCGACTGGCGCAACGCCATACCGGAGATCAACCACTACCGCGAAACCTTTCAGAAGCTGCACGGCAAGACCTCGCCGCCGTTCATCATCTCCGACTTCGTCCTGTGCTTCAACGACAAACAACGGGTCACCGAACTCTGCGACACCTACTTCAGCAAGATGTTCGCCACCGTGGCCAATCACTACGAATTCATGAGCGACCACTTCAAGGAACTGCCCTCCTACTCCACCTACGCCTACATGGGTCAACGCGCCGAAGAAGCCGGCGGACCCGACAAGGCCTACCGCGACTACGTCTCTGGCAACATGATCGGCACACCCGAAGACCTCGTCGAACACCACCGGATTCGCAAGGAAATGGTCGGCGATTACGAAATGCTCGCCAACTTCAGCTACGGCGGCCTGCCCTACGAACTCGTCTACGAGCAACTCAAACTGTTCGCCGACAAGGTGCTGCCGGACCTGAAAGGCTGACTCGCGGTGTGGGGCGCCAGAGGACGCCGCATCAACAATCTCCTGATCGATTTCCTCTGTGGCAGAAGGTGTTTACCCGACGACTCCGAGCACGACGTCGTCCAGACTGCGTCAGAGCTGAAGTGGCTCATCCACTTCACCAGATCGGCTCAAACCCAGCGGGCCTGCGAGTGCAGTCACGGCGGCTAGTAGTTTGTTCGGCGATGTCAGGACTCGGATGGGCACATGGTCGGCTCCCGCATCGAGGTGTTCGTTCAGCCGAGCCGCGATCGCATCGGCTGTGCCGTACGCGATCATCGCATCGACGAGTCGGTCGTTGATAGGCCGAGTTAGGTCACTATCGTTGAAGCCCAAGCGTTTCCAGTTGTTGACATAGTTCTGCAGGCCTAGGTACATGTCGAGAGTTTGCCGCCCGACTTCGCGCGTCTGTGTGGCGTCGGTGCTCAACAGGGCCTTGTGCTCGGGCGCCAAGAACGCCTGGGGTCCCATCAATTTGCGTGCTTGCGCAGTGTGATCGGGCGTCGTCAAATAGGGATGGGCGCCGGCGCTGCGCTTGGCCGACAGTCTCAATACCCGCGGTCCCAGCGCAGCGATAACGCGGCGGTGCGCGGGTACCCCATATTCGTCCAGTTTGTCCAGGTAAGCGTTAAGCGCCTCAATCGGCTTGTGGTACTGGGTGAGCGCCTCGGGGTGGCCGACGCCGATCCCGAGCAGGAAACGACCCGGGTACGACTTGTCGATCCGGTGAAACGACTCGGCGACGACTCCCGGCGCCGCTGTCCAGGTGGTGACGACGCCGGTGGCCACCCGAAGGGTCGTGGTCTGCGCGAGAATCGGCTCGACGAAAGACAACTCGGCAGCCGGCGAACCTCCCACCCAAACCGCGCCGTAACCGAGCTTTTCGATCTCGACCGCCTGGTCGGGTGATACCGCGTCGCGCACCCACACGCCGAACCGGCCAAGCTTCGGTTTGGATCCGGCAAGTATCGGTCACGCTTCCTCCCCGAGTGGCGCGCGGTGGTCGGTGGTGGCAGCTCAAAGCGTGCGGAACAAGCCGCCGTCGACGAGTATCTGTGCGCCGTTGATGTAACTGGCCGCGTCGCTGGCGAGGAACACGCACAACCCGGCCAGGTCCTCGGGCACACCGAGACGCTTCATCGGGTTCATCGACGCCGCCTGGGCCTGGCCCTCCGGCCCCCAGGCCTGAGACATCTTGGTGTCGAAGGCGCCCGGCATGACCAGGTTTGCACGCACCGTGGGTGCCCACGCCCCGGCCAGCGCCAGTGTGAGCGCGTTCAGCCCCGCCTTTGCCATCGCATAAGGAAGATCGGCGGTATCGGGACGCAGTGTCCCCGCCGACGTGACATTGATGATCGAGCCGCCATCGCCTTCGGCCATGCGCGTCCCGAACAGAACGCTGAGCCGGAACGGACCGCGCGCGTTCACCGCGTGCACTTTGTCGTAGAGTTCCTGGCTCACTGAAGTAAGGCCGTCGTAGGTCGGGGCGGTGCCGGCATTGTTGACCAGTACGTCGCAGCGCCCGAAGGCATCGTAGACACTGTCCAGCAATAGCTCGGCATCTTCCCATCGGCCGACGTGGCAGCTGACCGGCAGCGCACGGCGACCGCTTGCGGCCTCGATTTCCTTTGCGGCAGTTTCACAGTTCTCCTGCTTGCGGCTGGCCACAACGACATCGGCCCCGGCCATAGCGAAGCCCTCGGCGACCGCTCGGCCGATGCCCTGGCTGCCCCCGGTGATTACCGCCACCTTTCCGCTCATGTCGAGCATCTCGGCGGGTGCCTTCATCGCCGACCTCTGCTGATTGAGGTAGCCATGTTGATTGGGATCACAGATCACTCCAGTTCAGCCCGATGTTGCAGGCTCGATTATCGTCCACTCTATACATTGGACTGAGTTAACTCTTTATGCAACACCGGCAGAAGGTATTACAACACGCTTGCCCCAAGGAACCCGAGATGGTTATGGTGCATCTTAGGCAATCGACTAACTCGCAGGGGATAACATCATGACGGTCGTCGATCGGGACGTGAGCGCTGATAGGTCGGCGTCGAGGTCATCGCTGGCCGACGTGGCCCGCGGATTCGTGCCAAGAATCCGACAACTGGCGCGGCAGATGGAGTTGGCCCGCCGGCTGGACGACGACCTCGTCGAGGACATGGATGCGGCGGGCCTGTTCTCGGTGGTCGTGCCGAAGCGATGGGGCGGCGCCGGGCTGGGCCCGCACGAGCTCAACGAGGTGGTCGAGATCGTCGCCGGCGGCGACATCTCGACCGCGTGGGTCACCGGGTTCTACAACCTTCACAACTGGTTCCTGTGTCGCTATCCCCTTGAGGTTCAGCAGGAGCTCTTCGCCGGACGCGCGTCGGTCCGCAGCGCCGCCATCCTGTCGTCGCCCGGCTCCGCCGAGCGGGCCGATGGGCAACTGCGCGTCAGCGGGCGCTGGGGGTACGCGACGGGGATGCTGCACGCGTCGCACGCACTGGTGCCGGCAATGATCGACGGCGAGATGTACTGGGTGATCGTGCCTGGCGAGCAACTCGAGATCTTCGATGACTGGGATGTCGCCGCGATGGCGGCCACCGGCAGCGTGACCATCGAAGCGAAGGAAGCGGTCGTCCCCGAGAGCTGGGCGCTGCCATTCGGCAAGATGATGTCGGCCACCGATCACGAAGGCATGTTCCACGACGAAGAGGTGATGCGACTTCCGTTCTCGGTGTTGAAGTTCGCAATTTCGTCGCTGTACGTGGGCGCGCTTGACGCCGCGGTGGAGATGGCGCGGGAACGCCTCAACACCGCGTCGGGCGTCAACAGTCCGCCGCGGATCGAACGGCCGCTGGCGCGGGTGCGGTGGGTGAACGCCTACCAGACGGCACGGATCATGCACCTGCTGCGTGACACCGCAACCGAGGAGGCAATCGAGATCGCCCGTCGCGGCACGCCCCAGACCCTCGAGGAGGAAGCCGCCGGGGGGTTACACGGCGTAACGATCCTGAGAACGGTTCGGGAGACGCTGCGAGAACTCGTCGACGGCAACGGGTCCAGCGGCTACCGATCGGACAATCACCTGCGCAGAATGTCGGTCGATATCGCGATGATCTCGACGCACGCCGTCCACGGCGAATACGACGTCATGATGGACCGCTACGCACGCTGGCTCCTGGGGATGGGCTTCGCACCTGGCGATCCTGGCGCGCGAATGACGTAGTCGAGCACCAAGGTGAGCTACGTTGCAGACATGGTATCGACGCGGCCCGAAGACACTGAGGAGATTGACGCCCGCACGGCATTGCTCGATGCCGTCGAGCGGCTCATGCTCAGCGAAGGCTATGCCGCAGTGACATCTCGCCGGGTCGCGGCCGAAGCCGGCGTCAACCCCGGCCTCGTCTACTACTACTTCGGGCCCATGGACAACCTCTTCGTGGAGGTCTTCCGTCGGAGCGCCGCGCGCATGCTCGGTCGTCAGACCGAGGCACTCGCCTCGGAGCAGCCCCTGTGGGCGCTCTGGGACCTGATCAGCGACCAGACCAACACGGCGCTCAATCTCGAATTCCTCGCCCTCGGCAACCACCGCAAGGTGGTCATGGACGAAATGAAGGACTTCTCGATGCGGTTCCGGCGCCTTCAGTTCGACGGCCTGTCAAAGGTTCTGGTGAAGTACGGGGTCGACACCAAGCTGTGGCCGGCCGAGGCGGTGATGTTGTTCATGGACGGCGTCGCCCGGTTCATGGGCGAGGAGCGCACTTACGGCCTGCACCTCGGTCACGCCCAAGCGATAGCCGCCGTTGAAAGGCTGATCGGGGAGTTGGAAGGACGACGACGGCGGCGACGGACGCGTCGATGACACTGAATTTTGGCCTGCTGTGGCCCTTCCGGAATCCCGACTGGGCGCGCGTGGGTTGGGAAGAGCTCTACCGCTCGCACCTCGACCTCATTGTCGACTCGGAGCTGATGGGTTTCGACCAAGCCTGGCTCACCGAGCACCACTTCGTCGAAGACGGCTACTCCCCATCACTGTTTGCTATCGGCGCCGCTATTGCCGCACTGACTCACCGCATTCGCATCGGCACGTTCCTACTGCTGCTCCCCCTGCACAACCCGGTCCGGGTCGCGGAGGACACCGCCACACTGGATCTGATCTCGGGCGGTCGGTTCGACCTTGGCGTCGGCCTCGGGTACCGACTCGGAGAGTTCGACGACCAGGGCATCCCTGTCCGCGAGCGGGCCGGACGCATGCAGGAAAACCTCACGATCGTTAGGCAGCTACTGTCCGGCGAGGCCGTCACGATCGACGGTAAGTACAACAAGCTGCGCGACATCCGGATCTCCCCGCCGGCACTGCAGCGGCCGCACCCACCGATCTGGGTCGGCGGGACGGTACCCAAGGCCATCGAGCGGGCAGCGGGATTCGGTTTTCACTTCCTGAGCGGCGGCCCGGGCTCTGCCGAGATCTACGACGCCGCATTGCGCGCCGACGGACACGACCCGCAAGATTTTCACGTCGCCGCGACCCTGCCGACCTATGTGGCGCCCACTCGTGAGCAGGCATGGGAGATCGCAGCGCAGCCGCTGCACTACATGGCGAGCCAATACGCGCAGTGGACCTCGGAGGCCAAGATGGCCATCAATGCCGAGCAGGCGGCAGTGCCATCGGTCGACGAGATCATCCGCAAACAGTCGATGAACTTCTTCGGCGAACCCACGCTCGTCGGCACACCGGAGGACGTCATCGCGCAGATCGAGGACTACCGCTCAAATAGCCGACTGACGCATCTGGTGTGCGCCATGGCGCTGCCCGGCATGTCGACGGATCAGATCCGCGCCGGGATGGAACTTTTCGCGGGGAAGGTCATCCCCCACTTTCGCGGCCGCTAGCCGATGAACGCGGGGAGCGAGTCCCATCCCCGCAGCGCCGGCGACGAAGCCATGCGGGCGTTGTCTACGTCGATCTCCCACTCGGGGAATCGCTTCAACAGCTCCTCCAAAGCAATCCGGCCCTCCAGCCGCGCCAACGCCGAACCCAGGCAGTAGTGGGCGCCGATGCCGAACGACAGGTGCTTTACGTGCTCGCGATGGATGTCAAAGCGATCGCCGTCCGGAAACCGCCGGTCGTCGTGGTTGGCCGACCCCATCAGGAACAGCATGACGCTGCCCTCGGGCACCGTCTGCCCGTGGAACTCCACGTCCTTGCTGACGTAGCGCGCGAACTGCTGCGCCGGTGACTCGAGACGTAATACTTCCTCGATGGCGTGTGGGATCAACGACGGATCTTCGGCAAGCTGGCGCCGCTGGTCGGGGTGGTCGGCCAAAACTTTGCCGCTCCAGGCGATCAGGTGGCCGGTGGTCTCTGCGCCGGCACTCGCCAGAAGCGTGGTGTAGGTGAGAACCTCGGCACGCGTCAATCGACGAAAGGTGCCGTCGTCCTCCTCGAGCTCGGCGTTCAGAAGGTCAGTCATCAGATCGTCGGACGGATGCTCGGCGCGCCAGTCGATGTACTCGGCGTAGCTCGAACCATCGGCGAAGCCCTCCTGAGGCTTCAGCTGTTCACCGGCCTCCGCACGCAGGCTCCGATCCGTTTCCTGACGGTGTGCCTCCTGCTCGGACTCGGGAATTCCGAGCAGCATCCCGATCGTGCGCATCGGGACCTTGGCGCCAAGGTCGGCGATGAAATCGAACCGCCTCGAGCTGCCGATGGCATCCAGGCTTTGGGCGCAGAAGGCGCGGATCTTCGGTTCCAGCTCCGCGATTCGCCGCGGCGTGAAGACTCCGTGCAGCACCTTCCGGTGCCTGGTGTGGAGGGGTGGGTCCTCAAAGATGAACATCCCCGGCGGCATCGGGATGTCGGCGCGAATGAAATCCAGTATCGCCCCGCGACCGGAAATGAAGGTGCGGTGGTCATTAAGGACCCGCTCGACGTCATCGGCCCGGCTGACGGCATAAAAGTCGTGCGGCTCGTTGTAGTAGAGCGGCGCCTCCTCCCGCATCCGCCGGTACACCGGATACGGATTGGCGTCGATGTCGCGATCGAACGGGTCGTAGTACACATCGCTCGGGCTCATCACCGACATGGTCGATGTCCCGCGGGCTTAACCATCAGACCGATCTCCTCTACCGTGCTCTCGCATGGCGGCGGAGCCGACGATCCGCCTGCCCGTTCGAGGCTCAAAACTCGATGCACACACGCGATGCGGCATGGCCTCATCGTCGTTAGTCGAACGACTAACCGGCACCATACCGATGCCCGCCTCCTCGAGGCAAGCCCCAACCGGCCGCAAGTTGCGATCGAGCCCCGGATCAGGACATATGTGCCGAATTCGCCACGCGCACCGACCCACACAAAATAGTTGACTAGGTCTGTTATCTGCGGTTAGCTGTTCCCAACAGCGGGAAGGTCTACGTCAACGAAGACATTCCGGGCGTCATCGCTGGGTGTGCCCGCCCGCGCCACCGGGTTCGGTTTCGAAGGACACCGGCCGCCAATTCCAACGAAAGGAGCACTGTGGGACGAGTGGAGGGCAAGGTCGCCTTTGTCACGGGCGCCGCGCGCGGACAGGGCCGTAGCCATGCGGTGCGGTTGGCCGAGGAAGGCGCCGACATCATTGCGGTGGATTTATGCCACGACATCGACTCCATCGGCTACCCGTTGGCGCGGCCCGAAGATCTAGAGGAGACGGCGAAACTCGTCGAGAAGACCGGACGTGGCATCGTGAGCGCCCAAGCCGATGTTCGTGACGCCAGTCAACTGCACGCGGCACTTGAGCGCGGCATATCCGAATTCGGCAAACTCGACATCGTGGTCGCGCAAGCCGGGGTCGCGGGCATGGCCGGTGAACCAGCTCTGCAGGCCTGGCGTGACGTGATCGAGACGAATCTGTTCGGTACCATCAACGCCATTCATGTCGCGCTGCCACACTTGAAAGAGGGCGCGGCGATCATCGCGACCGGTTCGACAGCCGCGCTGATGGATGTCGGCAAGAAGGACAACCCAGGCGCGGACCCCGGCGCGATGGCCTATATAACGTCCAAGCGCCTGCTGTCCCAGTTTGTCAACGACCTAGGCACCGAGCTGGCACCACGAGGCATCCGGGCCAACGTCATCCACCCGACGAACTGCAATACCGATATGTTGCAGAGCGGACCGATGTACCGAGCCTTCCGCCCCGATCTCGAACACCCGACCCGCGCCGACGCCGAGCCGCTGTTCGCTGTCCAACAGGCGATGCAAATCCGCTACGTCGAGCCCGAAGACATCAGCAACGCCGTGCTGTGGCTGGCCTCCGACGAGGCCAGGTACGTCACCGGTATGCAACTGAGAGTCGACGGGGGTGGCTACCTCAAGTGGTATGACTACCACATCTGATTCGAGACATACCGGTATGTCTCACAACGATATACGTCCATCCCTCGAAGAATGGGGAGAATTGTGAAGGTTCAGGTCGACCCGCAGCGCTGTCAAGGCCACACACTGTGCGCCATGATCGCACCAGATATGTTCGCGCTGAGTGACCTCGACGGCACCTCCTCGGCAGTCTGCGAGGTAGTCCCATCCGATCAGGAAGAACTGGTGCGGGAAGCCGCGCGCTCGTGCCCCGAGCAGGCCATCCTCATCGAGGAATCCAAAAACGGATCCTCCGAAGTCACTGTCGGCCATGAAAAGACGAGGGAGACAATGTCGTGAGCGAAGGTACCGTCACCGACAGCGAGCACACGAAAAACCGCTACCACTTCGACCGTCACACCCCCGAGTATCGATTCCAGTTCGAGAAGATCACCCAGGAGCTGCACGAGAAGTGCCCGGTGGCATGGACTGACACCCATGGCGGCCACTGGGTCGCCAGTAGCAGTCAAGCGGTGTTCGAACTGGCCCGTTGCCCGTACATCTCCAATGACCACGATGTCAATGGCGAACGCCGCGGCTACCAGGGCATCACCATTCCGGCCAAACCGATCCCGCTACGCGCCGGCATCCTGGAAATGGATCCCCCCGAGCATCGGACCTATCGCGGTGTGCTGAACCCGTATCTGTCACCGGCAGCGGTCAAACGTTGGGAGCCGTTCATCGACGAAGTCGTGCGGGCCAGCATCGACGAGAAGATCGAAGACGGCCACATGGACTTCGTCGATGATCTGGCCAATGTCACCCCGGCGGTGATCACGTTGGCGATGCTGGGCATTCCGCTGAAAGATTGGCCAATCTACTGCGAGCCGACGCACGCTCTGTTGTACACGCCGGAGGATTCCCCGGAGATGGCCACGGTCATCGAACAGAACATGCAGATGGGTATGGCCTTGCTGACCAATATCAGCGAGATTCGCGACAATCCACGGCCTGGGATAATCGACGGGCTACTCAAGTTGCGTATCGACGGACAGCCGGCCCCCGACATGGAGATCCTGGGGATGCTCACGCTGCTCATCGGCGGCGGGTTCGACACCACCACCGCTCTGACCGCCCATTCACTTGAGTGGCTGGGACAGAATCCCGATCAGCGCGAACGTCTCATCCACGAGCACGACACGTTGCTCGATTCCGCCACCGAAGAGTTCCTACGGTTCTACACCCCTGCGCCCGGTGACGGGCGGACGTTTGCCGAGGACGTCGAGATCGACGGAACCCAGTTCAAAGAGGGCGAACGCCTGTACATCTCCTGGGCCATGGCCAACCGTGACGCATCGGTGTTCCCGGAGCCGAACAAGATCATCCTGGACCGAAAAGGCAATCGCCACTTCGGCTTCGGCCTTGGCATCCACCGCTGCATCGGGTCGAACCTAGGACGAAGCGTCTTCAAGGCGATGCTCACCGCGGTGCTGGATCGGCTACCCGACTATCGGTGCGACCCAGAGGGCACGGTGCATTACGAAACTATCGGCGTGATCCAAGGAATGCGGCATCTGCCGGCCACTTTCACCCCGGGCCGCCGGCTGGGCCCAGGGCTCGCCGAGACCCTAGAAAAACTCCAAAAGGTTTGTGACGAGCAAGAACTGGCTCGCCCCATCACCGAGCGCAAAGCAGCGGCACAGGTCGACTGAGCGCGCCAGATGCGATTCGAGTTCGACGCCGATCAGCCAACGGAGGCGAGTTGATGCTCGGTGGCGCGGCCGAGCACCGGGCCATCGTTGCCGAGGAGTTCTGTGCAACTCAACTTTGATACCGACGTCGAGGCCTTCCGCGCCGAGTTCGCGGCTTTCCTCGACAATCATCTGCCCTCGGAGGCCGAGACGCTGGAGCGACCGCGTTCCGTCTCGCACATGCCGGCGTGGGCGCGCCGCTGGCAACGGCTACTGTTCGAAAATGGCTGGCTGTTGCCGGGCCAGCCGCCAGAGTTCGGCGGCCGCAACGCCACGATTCTGCAACAGTTCGTCTATCTCGAGGAGCTGTCACGCCGGCGGGTCTACCACAGCCACAACCCGCAAGGTGTGGATATCGTTGCGGCGTCGCTGCTTTCGTTCGGCACCGACGAACAGAAGCACCGCTGGGCGGTACCGATCCTGAGGGCGGAGATCACCGCCTCACTCGGAATGAGCGAGCCCGGTGCCGGCTCTGACCTTGCTTCCCTACGCACGCGTGCCGTACTTGACGGCGACCATTTCGTGGTCAACGGCCAGAAGGTGTGGACGTCGGGGGCCCACGACGCCGATGTGTTGCTGACGTTCGTGCGCACCGATCCCGATGCGCCCAAACACAAGGGCATCAGCGCATTGCTAATCCCGACCGACACCGCCGGCGTCGTACGGCGGCCGTTCCCGCACATCTGCGGCATCGACGAATTGGACTTCAACGAAGTCTTTTTCACAGATGTACGGGTCCCAGCCGAGAACCTTGTCGGTGCCCTCAATGAGGGCTGGCGGGTGGCCAACGGATCATTGGGGCATGAACGCACGATGATGTGGCTCTCCCAGGCCGAGCGGCTAGACGATGTCATTGCCGATTTCCGCCCAACCACCGCTCTCGAGCGCGACCATTACGCCACTCTGGTAATGGACCATCAGGCGCTGCGGCTGCTTGGCTCGGCGGCGCTGGCTCGCACCGCACGCGGCGAACAGGACGTACCCGCCCTGTCGGTGCTCAAATTGCTCGGTTCGGAAGCCGAGACGCGCGCGACAGAGCATGCTCTCGCATCCGCCGGCGCTGACGGGCTGATCCATCCCTCAACGACGGGCCAATACGCGCACCTGAACCCCGACAACTATTTTGCCAGCTGGTTCGACCGCCACGCGCGCAGCTTCTCGGCCACTATCGCGGGTGGCACCTCTGAAATCCAGCGCAACATCATCGCCCAACGAGTACTGGGCCTGCCGCAGCGCTAACCCGAACATAAAGGGCCCCTTAATAATACAACATCGGAGGGTTCGATCACTCGAACATTGACGCCATCCAAGTCCCCCTGGTGAATAATAGTTGACTCGGTAGACTATCTACTGTTGGGTGGTCGGTGCCGTTTACCGGTGAGGGAGTGCCGTGACACAGACGCAAGTGCGGGACTCTGTTGACCGACGCCCGTTGCCGGCACCCGACGAGCTCACCCGCTTCTACTGGGCGGCGGCCGCGGAGCACCGACTCGTCCTGCAGCGCTGCCGTTCGTGCTCGAAACTGCAGTATCCGCCCGAAATCTGCTGTGTGCACTGCCAGGCCGAGGAATTCGAGGCTGCCGAAGTAAGCGGCCGCGGCGTGATCTACTCCTACTCGATCGTGGACCGGCCACTGCACGCCGGATTCGTCGACGCCCTTCCGTACGTCGTGGTTATCGTCGAATTGGCTGACCAACCCGGGCTGCGGATCCTCACCAACCTCGTCGACGTGCCGGAAGGGACATCGCTGTCCTGTGGCATGCCCGTCGAGGTGGTATTCGAAGACCGTGGCGGCGTCACGTTGCCGCAGTTCCGGCTGTCCGAGTCGAGCTGATGAGCTCGCTCGCACGCCCGGTGGCCATCGCGGGGGTCGGGTACTCGGAACTGAGCCGAACGGGTGAGCCCAACCCGAATTCGCTCGCCCTGGCCGCGGCCAAGGCCGCGCTGTCCGATGCGGGCTTGCGCGGCGTGGATATCGACGGGATCTTCGAGTACAAATTCGGCACCGAATCACCAGGAGCCCAGGACATGGCCCGGCTGCTCGGGGTGCCCGATTTGGCGGCGTTCGCCGACATCATGGCCACTGGTCCCTCCGGCCTGGCTGGTGCGCTGGCCGGGGTGATGGCCGTGGCGTCGGGTGCCTGCGAGACCGTGCTGGTGTTCCGATGTCTGACTAGGGCCTCCGGCCATCAGGGCGGTGTGGCCGCCGGCTCGGCGACGGTGGGTGGACGCGATCAGTTCCTTACTCCCTATGGCTACCTGGGCGGGATTCTGGTGCTGCTGGCCCTCAAGAAGCGGCGGTGGATGGCCGAATATTGCCGTCCCGAAGATGATTTCGGCCGCATCGCCATCAACGCCAGGCGATGGGCGGCGCTCAACCCGCGCGCGGTGCTGCGCGACGCACTGACTATGGACGACTACCTGTCCTCCCGGATGGTGGCCGAGCCGCTGCGTCTGCTCGATTGCGACTATCCAATCAACGGCGCGGTGGCCACGGTGATCACCACCGCCAAGCGCGCTGCCGATCTGCGACAGCCGCCGGTGCTCGTCGACGCGATGGCCTACGCCACAGGCAGGGGCGCGGATTGGATGTTCGACACCGACTTTCTCTATGGGGGAACCATGGACTGCGCCAACCGGGTGTGGCGACGGTCCTCGGTGACCGTCGCCGATGTCGACGTCGCGCAGGTCTACGACGGCTTCACGCCGGTGACCGTCTCCTGGATCGAAGCCCTGGGCGTCTGCGGACGCGGTGAATTCGGTGACTGGGTCGGCGATGGCAGCAGGCTGGGCCCGGGTGGCGACTTTCCGCTCAACACCGCCGGAGGTCAGCTTGCCGAAGGTCGGCTACACGGCATCAGCTTCCTCAACGAGGCCGTGCTGCAATTGCGCGGCCAATGCGCAGACCGGCAGGTACCCGACGCGCAGGTCGCAATCGTTACGAGCGGCGTGTACCCGCAGTGCGGTGCCATGGTATTGACTGGGGCATGACCGAATTGCCTGACATGACAGAGCAACGCGACGCCGTCACGCCGATCCGACCCGGCAACCACGACATTTGGCGTTCGATGCCGCGCCGCAACACCCAGAAGGTTTCCCACCTACTCGCGGCCGATCTGCGGCGGCAAATCCTCAACGGGCAGCTCGCCGCCGACCAGCAGCTACCGCCGGAGGCCGACCTCACAGCACGACTGCGGATCTCACGGGACACGCTGCGCGAGGCGCTGAGAATCCTCGAGTCGCAGCAGCTCGTCGAAATCAGGCGCGGCCGGGGCGGCGGTGCGGTGGTGCGCAGGCCCGGCCTGGAGGCGGTGGGCCGATACGTGGCGCTGTTGTTGCAGTTGCGCAAGACAACGCTGGCTCATCTCGAAGAGGTCCGGTCGGTGATCGAGCCTCCGGCTGCCGAACAGGCCGTTATCCAGGCTAAAGATGACGATCTCGACCGCCTCGTCGAGCTGCATCACGCTGTGCGCGCCACCAGCGATCCATTGTCGTTTGTCACGGCGATGTCGGCGTTCGACCAGGCGGTCATCGAGCTCTCAGGCAATCAAACGCTCTCGGTGATCGCCGGTGTCTTCCGAGACATCTATGCCGGGCAGGTCTACTCATCAATCGGCAGCAACGATGCAGCCCTGGCGGAGCGGATTACTTGGCGGGTAGTCATCAGCCACAGCTCCTTCCTAGACGCCGCCCGGCGCCGGGACGCATTGCTGGCCCAGAAGACTTGGAGCGATTACCTTTTCACAACGAGCCGGACGCTGGTCAGTCGCAACATCAGCCGCCAGCCCATCGACATGGTCCCGCTGTGGCGAGCCCAGGCCGGACAGGGCGCTGCCGAGTCGACGCCACGCAGGGCATTGGTCGTTGCCAGCGAAATCCGTTCCCGCATCGCCGAAGGCCGGCTCCGCGAGGGAGATCGGCTTCCCCCGCTGGCCGAGCTGGCAGACGAATTCGGCATCTCCCGGCCGACATTGCGCGAAGCACTGCGCATCCTGGAGATGGAGTTCCTGCTCGACCTGCGAACCGGCGACCGGGGCGGAGCCACCATCCGCACGCCCTCCACGCGAGTTGCGGCTCAGCTGGCCGGCATCGTGCTGGAGGCACGCCGAACCACCCTCACAGATTTCCTCCGGGCGCTGCGGCCGGTCGTACCTGCGATCATGGGCGTCGTTGCGTCGCGGATCGGCCCCAAACAGCTCAAAGTACTCAGCAACTTCGAGGCCGAGCTGGCTGCCACCATCGATGACACCACGCAGTTTGTCGCGACCTGGTTTGACGCGGAGATGATCGCGTTGTCTGCCGTCAAGAACCCCGCCCTAACCGTCGCCGCCGAGATCCTGCAATGGGTTCGTGTCGGCGTGGAGCCGGCAGTCACTGCCGATGCGAAAGGCCTGCCGGGGGTGCGCGCGACCAACCGAAAAGCCCAAGCGCGCTTCGCGAAGTTCGTCGCGGCCGCGTCCGAGCACGACTCCGCTCGTGCTACTCAGATCTGGGCCGAATGCCTTGACGGTCTTGGCACCGTGGCTCGAGGAGTCCGAGCTTGGTGGTCGGCTTGTGCTGGAACTGATCAATTGACCTGACGCCTTTCCCGATTGAGCGCCACATACGAGTGAGGAGAGCCGATGAACGTCGATGAGCTGATCCTGGTGAGCGTCGATGATCACGTGATCGAGCCCGCGCACATGTTCGAGGGCCGGCTGGAGAAGCGATACCAGGACAAGGCTCCTCGGTTCGTCCGGCGCGACGACGGGACCATGGCATGGCGTTACGAGGGTCAGGAAATCCTCAACACGGCGCTCAACGCTGTCGCGGGCCGTCCCCCAACGGAATTCGGTATGGAGCCGACGTGCATCGAAGAGATCCGGCCCGGCTGCTATGACATTGGCGACCGGGTCATGGACATGAATGCCAATGGTGTGCTCGGGTCGATGTGCTTTCCTTCGTTCCCCCGGTTCTGCGGCCAGTTGTTCATGGAGTCCGGGGATCGGGAGCAGGCCGCGGCCATGGTGCGCGCGTACAACGATTGGCACGTCGACGAGTGGGCGGGTACCTATCCCGGCCGCATCATTCCCCTTGCGCTGCCTATGATGTGGGATCCCGAGGCGAGCGCTGCCGAGGTACACCGGGTGGCCGCCAAGGGCTGCCATGCGGTGACGTTCTCCTCTAGCCCGTACGACCTGGGGCTGCCGAGCATCTACCAGGACCATTGGGATCCGTTCTGGCGGGCATGCGCCGACGAGGGCACCGTTGTTTGCATGCATCTGGGATCGAATTCCGCGCCGCCCATGACCTCACCGGACGCTCCGATCGAGTTGGTCTACACCTTGTCGCCCGTGAGCCTGTTCTCGGCCGCCGCCGACCTGCTTTGGAGCCCCGTGTTCCACAAGTTCCCGTCGTTGCGAGTGGCGCTGTCGGAGGGGGGTACTGGCTGGCTGCCATATTTCTGCGAGCGGGTCGACTACATCTACCGGCACACAAAGCACTGGAGCGGAATGGATCTCGGTGGCCGTCAGCCATCAGAAGTGTTCAAGGAACATGTGATCCTTTGCTTCATCGACGATCTCGTCGGCATTGAGAACCGCCACCACCTCAACATCGACAACATCACCTGGGAGTGCGACTACCCACATTCCGACACCACCTGGCCGCATGCCCCCGAGGTGCTGATGAAGTCGCTGACTGGTGTGTCCGACAAGGAGATCAAGAAGATCACCCACTTGAACGCCATGCAGCACTTCCAGTACGACCCGTTCACCCACGTTCCCCGAGACCGGGCCACGGTATCGGCGCTGCGGAGCCTGGCCATCGATTGGGATGTCAGTATCAAGTCGGTGAAGCATCTGCGGCCGGTGACGGCATCGTCAGAGCGGGCGTTCTAAGTGAAGCTGCGCGACAAAGTCGTGGTCATAACCGGATCGGGCGGCGGCATTGGCGAAGCCTGCGCCCGTCGCTTCGCGGCAGAGGGCGCGAAAGTTGTCGTTACCGATATTGATCCAGGGGGAGTTGCACGGGTATCGGAGTCCATCGGGACCCCAGGCCTGGCCGTCGATATCACGGACAGAGAAAGCGTCCGGGCCGTCGCCGCCCTTGCCCGCCGAAGTTACGGTGAGATCGACGTCTGGTTCAGCAACGCCGGATACGCCGGCCCCCGCCAGCCTGGCGACCTTCAGGATGATTCGCTCTGGGAACTCGGATGGCAACTGCACGTTATGGCGCACGTACACGCAGCACGTGAGGTCCTGCCGTCGATGCTAGAGCGCGGCGACGGCTACCTGTTGCAGACCGCGTCGGTTGTCGCCCTGGCAACGCAGCCCGACAAGGCCGCTTACACCGTGACCAAGCACGCCGCGCTCTCGCTGGCTGAATGGCTCGCAACGACCTACGGCCCCAAGGGAATTAAGGTGTCCTGCTTCTGTCCTGGAGCGATGCTGACGCCGATGCTGCTGTCCAACGACTTCCCCGCCGACCACCCAATCTTGAGGACCGCGGCAGCGCCGGAAACAGTCGCCGATCGGCTGGTGCAGGCCATCGAGGAGGAGCATTTCCTCATCCTCGATTCCAGCGTCGGCCTGGAGTCCTTGACGGCCAAGGCCAATGACTACGAGCAATGGATTCTCGACAGCAGGCGCAAAAATAGTTGACTCGGTCCTATGTATGATCCTGTATGGTGAGGCGAGAACCCCGTAGACCGAGAAACAGGACCCATTGCGATGGCTGACAACAAATTCATCCAAATCGTCTTTTCGAATCCGGCCGAGGGCAAGGATGACGAGTTCAACGAGTGGTATGACAACGTCCACATACCTGACCTGCTAGCGATCCCGGGCATGCTGTCGGCCCAGCGGTACAAGCTCCACGACGCGGAGATCTACCGCATGGAAGGCGGAAACCAGCCCGAGCACGGCTACCTGCTCATCTATGAGATGGAGGGCGACGTGGACGCAATCATGCAAAACATCCAGGAGAACGTGGCCGCGGGAAAGATCAGTATGGCTGACTGTCTCGACATGTCCAGCTGGAGGTTGTCGTTCTGGACACCCGTGGGCCCGAAAGTCAACGCATAACGGTTCCATCCCCGGTATGGCGAGCCCTTCACACACTGAGGAGACCACGTTGGACGCTGGCATCGACGCGGATCGGCTGGGCCGTTGGTTAGACCAAAACCACGCTCCCGGCCACGGCGAACAGCCGGACCTGAAACAACTGGCCGGCGGATCACAGAACTCGCTGTTTCTGGTGACGCGCGGCGATAGCCGGATGGTCTTGCGGATGCCCGGAGCCCGCGCCACCGACAAACGGCTCAACGAGTTGCTGCGCGAGATCCGGCTAGTGCGGGCACTGAAGGAGACCGACGTGCCGCACGCCGAGCTGATCGCGGCGGACGGGTCCGGCACCCTGTTGGGCAAGCCGTTCTATGTGATGGCCGAGATCGACGGTTGGAGCCCGATGGACGGCGGCTGGCAGCCACCGTTCGACACCGACCTTGATGCGCGAGGCGATCTGGCATTCCAGCTGATCGAGGGCGCAGCCAAGTTGGGCCGGGTGGATTGGCGGGCACAGGGACTCGAAGGGTTCGGGCACCCAGATGGCTTCCATGAGCGTCAAGTGGATCGGTGGCTCGCGTTCCTCAAGGACTTTCAGGTTCGCGAGCTGCCGGGTCTCGACGTCGCTGCTGACTGGCTACGCGCCAACCGCCCAGATCACTTCACGCCCGGAATCATGCACGGTGACTACCAATTCGCGAACGTAATGTACGCCCACGGGGCTCCCGCGAGGTTGGCGGCGCTCGTCGACTGGGAGATGACCACCATCGGCGACCCGTTGCTGGATCTGGCCTGGGCGCTCTTGGGCTACGACGCAGATGAGCCGCGTTTCGACGACTTCTACCTCCCCCTGGAGGGCATGCCCCGACGTAGCGAGCTGCTCGCTCACTACGAGGCCATCAGCGGCCTATCCACGGAGAACATCGATTACTACCTGGTGTTGGCAAACTTCAAGATCGGCATCGTGTTGGAGAGGACCTACGCCGCAGGTGTGACGCGCGGCGAGACGGATTCCGACGTCGTCCAGGCGTTTGGCCCGATGGTCCTGCAATCAATCGCCACCGCTGCGGCGCTAGCCCGCTCGCTGCCGAAAACGGTTCGCTGACAAAGCTTCACTATCGGCTCGATCGTCAGAGCCGATCGCGCTTCCCTTGATAGATAGGAACGAGAGATCGCATGGCCTGGGACTTCGAGACCGACGCCGACTACCAAGCACTGCTGGACTGGGCGGATTTCTTCGTACGCGATGAGGTCGAGCCGTTGGACCTCGTCTGGCCTCAACAAGAATTCGTACCGCTCAACGGGATTCGTCGTAAGGCGATCGATCCACTCAAAGACCGAGTACGACGCAAAGGCCTGTGGGCAACGCATCTCGCCCCCGAACTAGGGGGCCAGGGTTATGGTCAACTCAGACTAGCGCTACTCAACGAAATCCTTGGCCGATCCCAGTGGGCGCCAATCGTCTTCGGCTGCCAAGCGCCCGACACCGGCAACGCCGAGATCATCGCTCACTACGGCACATCTGAACAGAAGCAGCGTTACTTGCAGCCACTGCTTGACGGCGAATTGTTCTCGAGCTATTCGATGACCGAGCCACAAGGAGGCGCCGACCCGACGCAATTTAAGACCAGCGCGGTCCGCGACGGTGACGACTGGATCATCAACGGCTGGAAATACTTCTCCTCCAACGCCAAAACGGCCGCATTCCTGCTAGTGATGGCTGTGACCAATCCCGACGTGTCTCCCTACCAGGGAATGTCGATGTTTTTGGTACCGACTGACACCCCCGGTGTAAACATCGTGCGTAATGTCGGCTTGTACGGCGAACCCGATAACGAGGGTTTTCATGCACTGGTCCACTACGACAACGTTCGGGTCCCCGCCGAGGCTGTGCTCGGCGGGGAGGGACAAGCCTTCGTCATCGCCCAGACGCGCTTGGGCGGCGGCCGCATCCACCATGCGATGCGCACCATCGGGATGGCCCGCAAGGCACTGGACATGATGTGTGAGCGCGCGCTGAGCCGCGAGACAGCCGGCAGCCGCCTATCCGACAAGCAGTACGTCCAGGGCTTCATCGCCGACTCGTATGCACAATTGATGCAATTCCGGCTGTTCGTTCTTTACACCGCTTGGGAGATCGACAGGTACAAGGACTACAAGAAGGTTCGCAAGGACATCGCCGCGGTCAAGGCGACCATGCCGACGGTGCTACACGACATCGCATGGCGTGCAATGCAAGTCCACGGCGCCCTCGGTGTCTCCAACGAGATGCCGCTCTTCTTGATGGTCCACGGCGCCGCCGCCATGGGATTGGTCGACGGACCCACCGAGGTCCACAAGACCACCGTGGCGCGCCAAATCCTGCGCGACTACTCCCCCTGCGGCGACATGTGGCCCAGCGAGTGGATCCCGAAGAAGCGGGAAGCCGCACGCGCTAAATACGCCGAGTTCCTCGAGCTGGAGGCGGCCAACCTATGAGCAGCCCTGCACAGAGTAGGCCTACAACGATTGGCACATCGACGGGTGGCGCGGAGCACTCTCGGCACGGTTCTTCACGACGGGCTTGCCGATCAGTGGTGATATAGCGGAGGAGGCTCAAGACATGTCGGTGCAGTTTCGCAGGAAAATCGAAGTCGTTACGGATTTCCTTGATAAGACTGGAGATCTGGATTTTGACAGTGCGGGACGGTTGCTTGCTGAGAACGCGGTGATGATCATGCCGTTTGTAGATGAGATGCCGCGGTTGGAAGGAAGGACCGCGATCATCGATCAGATGCGCAGCGTGATTCCGCGGATGTTCGAGCGGATGAATTTTTCCTACGATGCATGGTACGACGTCTGCAATGATGAGGACGCACTGATCGCGGAATATCACAGCGAGTGCCCATCAACGGGAGGCGCTGGGACATATAGGAATTCCTATATCACCGTGTTCCGCTTCGACGGCGACAAGATCGCCCTCTACAAGGAGTACCTGAATCCGATGAGGATGAACGGGTTTGCTGTGCCCTCCGATGGTTGCGATACGCCAGGCTGATGCGTGCCGATCCCGGATACGTGCGCATGACCTTCACGCCCGCCACCCATTCATTTTCGCGCACAACGAGACTCATCTAAATGCACTCCGCATCCCTGCTGCTAACGAAGCTATCCATCGCGCCACCAGCGCCTAGAAGCCTGTTCATCAGAGGCGCACGCACGGTTGCAACATGCGACTACTTCGGCGGAAACCGCAAAGCGCCGTCGAGCCGGATTACCTCCCCGTTGAGGTAGTCGTTCTCGATGAGCGCGGCAACCAATGTGGCATATTCGGCTGAACGCCCCATCCGCTTCGGGTGCGGAACCTGTGGGCCCCAACACGCCTCCAATTCGTCGCCGGCTTGCCGTAGGCGGGGGTAAGAAAGGTGCCTCGAGCGATCGTTACGATCCTGATTCCCAGAGCAGCCAGATCCCTGGGCGGCAACCAGGGTCATGCTCGCCACCCCACCCTTGGCGGCCGCGCGGGGCAGCTGGCCGAGCTGGAACAGCCGCTCGTGGTCGTCCTCTGGAAAGCACCCAAGCTTGACGAACAACCCCTACGGATTCTCCAAAGAATGCGCCCAAGTTCTCACCCTGCAGCTCTCAAAGCCACTAGGCGACAGAGGAATCCGAATCAACAGCGCTTGCCCCGGCATCATCGAGACCCCACTGCTGGCCGACTTCAAGACCTCGATGGGCGAACCGATCATCGACTGGATGGTCAGCCAAAGCGGCGGACGTCACGCAGCCGCATCCGAAGTCGCCAGCGTGCTGGCCTTCCTGGGTTCCGACGCGGCCCGCTAAGTCACCGGGATAAACTTGCTCGTCGACAACGGGTTCACCGCCGCCATCCTCACCGACCAGGCCGACTACTCGACGATGCCGACAGTCCATTCGCTGCTCAACACCTCCGCCACGTGAGCACAGCCCGGCCCATGGCCAGGAGGGAGGAGCGCTTTAGCCTGATTGGATGACCGGTTCGGTGCTTGGCCTGGACGAGCTGCCCAAACCAGTTGGATACGTGCTTGGCGGAGGGGGCAGCCTTGGCGCGATCCAAGTGGGCATGCTTCAGGCGCTCAGCGAGTGCCGAGTCACTCCCGATCTCGTCGCCGGAACCTCGGTCGGGTCGCTGAACGCCGCGGTCATCGCCGCGGACCCGAAGGGTGCGGTGAACCGGCTCTCGCACGCGTGGGCACGAATGACGCGAGATCAGGTGTTCCCGGGCGGTTTGCTCGCCCAAGCCTTGCTGCTGCAGAGGGTCAAGACGTACTTGTTCCCAAACACCGGGCTTGCCGCTGTGATAGCCGAGTTTCTTGGGCAGGCAGCGACATTCGCCGATCTGACACTGCCGTTTGCCGCAGTCACGACGGATATCGCCACCGCTCGGCCATACGTTGTGCGTGATGGTCCACTGCTGCCCGCTCTGCTGGCCAGCGCGGCGATCCCGGGCATCTTCCCATCTGTCGACCTCGACGGCCACCAGCTCTACGACGGCGGTCTGGTGGCCAACGTCCCGATGCGCCAAGCGGTCGAGATGGGGGCACGCTCGCTGGTGGTGCTCGACTGCAACTTTCCAGGCCAACTGCCGGGTTCGACGGACACCATTGCCGGCATTCTGCTGTACACGACAATGGTCGCGATGCGCGCACAGTCCGTGCTTGAGGCTCCTGCGATCGCCGCCGGGATCCCGGTCATCTACCTCCCCGGGCCCGTGCCCAGACTCGTGTCGCCACTTGACTTCACACACACTGCCGCGTTGATCGAGGCCGCGTATGTGTCCGCTCGCTCGTTCCTGGAGCAACTGCGCATCACCGGTCCGGGCTTGTACGGATCCCCGTCCCCCTGAACGTTTGTCAATCGGCCTTGGTGAGGGTGGTCACCACACCGGTTCGGCGATCGGATTGGTTTGGTCAGTCCATCCGGGTGGCGTGGACGACGTAACAGGGCAGATAGATGCGGCCGTCGTCGATGAGCGGCAGGATGACGGCCATTCGTTCTGCCATGTGGTGCATCCGTTGTGCAAGTTCGGGTGGCATCTGGGCCAAGACCGCGTCGGGGAGCTTGCCGAAGCTTCCGCTGAAGCCTGAGGCGTTGCCCAGGAATGTGGTAGGGCCGAGGAAGTCGATTCGCCAGCCGGCGCCGGGGAGGGTGTCACGGATCTCGGACGCCTGCACGGCGTCCATCGGGGCCGTGACGCCGTTGATGCTGTCGCCGGAGAAGCAGTAGATGAATAGCCGTGCACCCGGCTTGGTCGCGCGGTACAGGGCTGCGGCATAAGCTTTCCGCCCCCCGTGGTCGAGACAGTGGTAGAGGGCGCTGTCGACGACGGTGTCGAATTGGCCGTCATAGCCGGCCAGTTCGGTCGCGTCGGCGACGTCGAAGCGCAACTGCACGCCGGCATCGGCGGCGCGGGCGCGGGCCTTCTCGATGCCAGTCGGGGAGCTGTCGAGGCCGGTCACGGGGTGGCCGCGGCCGGCGAGGTAGATCGCGTTGTCACCCAGCCCGCAGCCGACGTCGAGCACGTGTCCTTTGATTGCGCCGAGGGCTTCGAGTTCCATCAGCCGCGGTTGGGCCTGGCGGACGTCCCAGGGGATGGCCTCGGGGGCAGGTGCGCCCGGGAAGGCGGGCTTGCCCCGGTAGAGCTTTTCGTAGGACTCGGGATCGTGGGTCAGCGGCTTGGGTGCGGACTCGGTCGGGTTGTCAGCCATCGTGTTGTTTCCTTTCAACTCAATCTCGGGGTTGGCATCATGCCGAGTGTTCAGTGCATTCGTGTAATGCGTTGCGCTAGAAAGGGTCTGCGATATTCGAACCTGCCCAGGTGATGTAGCCGTCGGGCCTGAGGAGGTGGACACAACTGCCCCTTTCCGTTCGAGCCTAGGGGCCACCCCGCAGGCGAAGGTTGGGTACTACGTCATCCAGGCTTCCGGTGAGCGATTGTGCGAGTCGTGCGCGCGGTCACCTTCACCGGAGACGACAGCACCACCGCCGACATTCGGCCCCGGGCTTAACAGCTTCCGGCGCGCCGATGCTCTGCGGTGGCGGCGCCGGAGCTTCCGACCAGAACAGAGGCAATCACCGCCATGAACCCCGAACCCCCGCTCCCGGCCGCGTCGAAACCGCCGCGGGTGCACGTCACGCCCGAGGACTTAGACAGGTTCGGCGACGAAGATCTGATGCGGCGGGCGTCGAACGACGACTGGCTGCGCGATGAGGCACCACCACACCACCGTCTGTAGCACGCCGCGCCGATCATGGCCCCTAGCCCTTCAGCGGGCCGGGTCGACGCCAGCGCAGCTTGAGTAGATGCGCGCGTCCCAGCCGGCCAGGTCCAGCGACGTTGACGTCGACGTGGCTGGGATGCCGGGGAGGTTGCCCAGCAGCAGATCGGCCCCGATCCATTCTGGGCCGATCTCGACGGTCCGCGGACTGCGTCCACAGTTGGCGATCACAAGGAGTTTCCTGTCAGGGGTGGTTCTGGTGTAGGCCCAGATCTGCGGGTCGTCCGCCATCAGCGGGGTGAAGTCGCCGTCGACCAAGATGGTTGATTCGTGACGGAGACGAATGAGCGCTTGGTAGTGCGCGAAAACCGAATCCGTTGCGTCGATCTGGGCTGCGGCATTGAGCCAGGTGTAGTTCGGGTTGGCCGGCAGCCACGGGTCGGCGGAGGTGAAGCCGGCGTTCGGTCCCGCGTCCCATTGCATTGGTGTGCGGGCGTTGTCGCGGCTGATCTTGGCCAGTCCGGCCAGCGCCGCAACCTCGTCGCCCCCCACTGCGACCACATTCCGGTAGTAATTGACAGCCTCAAGGTCCTTGTGGTCCTGTGGAATTCGGAACGGGTAGTTCGTCATTCCGAGTTCCTCGCCCTGATAGACGAACGGGGTGCCGCGCATGCCGTGCAGAATCGTTGCTAGCGCCTTGGCCGAAGCCGCCCAGTAGTCCGGGGCGTCGTCTCCGAATCGGGACACGACGCGAGGCTGGTCGTGGTTGTTCCAGTACAGGCTGTTCCAACCGGTGTCCGCCAACGCCGCCTGCCACCGATGGAGCGACCGCTTCAGGACGACCAGGTCAAGACCGCGGTAGTCGAATTTGTTCGTCGGGCTGTGATCGACGGCCATATGCTCGAACTGAAAGACCATGTCCAGCTCACCGCGGGCCGGATCGGTGTAGAGGCGCGCCTGTTTGGGCGTCACGCCGGGCATCTCCCCGATGGTGATGAAGTCGCCGTCGCGGCGGCTGAAGACCTCGCGGGTCATCTCGGCGAGGTAGTCATGCACGTGCGGTCCGTCGGCGAACTCTTCGAAGGCGATGACGAACGGGTGTCCCGGGATCGCCGGTGCGTCGGGCAGTCCCTCGGTCTTGGAGATGAAATTGATGACGTCCATCCGGAAGCCGTCGACGCCGCGGTCGAGCCACCAAACCATGATGTCCTGCACAGCTTTTCGTACCTGTGGGTTCTCCCAGTTCAGGTCTGGTTGCTTGCGGTCGAACAGATGCAGGTAGTACTGGCAGGTGGCGGGATCCCGCTGCCACGCCGGGCCGGAGAAGAATGAACCCCAGTTGTTCGGCTCGGCACCGTAACGAGCGTCGCGCCAGATGTACCAATCCCGCCTCGGACTGGCGCGCGAAGAACGCGACTCGACGAACCACGGGTGCTCATCCGAGGTGTGGTTGACCACCAGGTCCATCACCAGTTTCATCCCGAGTTCGTGCACCTTGGCGAGCAGTGCGTCGAACTCGGCCAGGGTGCCGAACAGCGGATCGATGTCGCGGTAATCACTGATGTCGTAGCCGTTGTCGGCTTGGGGCGAACGGTAGATCGGCGACAACCAGATCACATCGACGCCGAGCGCCCGTAGATAGTCGAGCCGCCCGACGATGCCGGCCAGGTCACCGATCCCGTCGCCGCTCGAGTCGGCGAAACTGCGCGGATAGATCTGGTAAACGACAGCAGACTTCCACCACGCAGGATCGCGCGGCACCTTCATTTCCGATTCGCAATGACGTCGCGGTAGATCTTGACGTACTTGTCGACCATGGTGGCGACCGTGAAGCGGTCGGCCGCTCGTTCGGCGATCTTGCGCCCGTCGAGCTCGCCGGCTGCGGCGACCGCGGCCACCGCCGAATCGATGTCGCTGACCAGATAGCCGGTGACCCCGTGCTCGATCAGCTCGCCCATCGAGCCTCTCAAGTTGGCGATGACCGGCGTGCCACAGGCCATCGCCTCGACGACGCTGTAACCGAACGGCTCGTCAAAGTCGATCAGGTGGAGCAGCGCGTACGCACCTCCCAATACCTCGGCGCGCACAGCGGCGTCAACGGGGCCGAGGTAGCGCACCTGCTCGCCGTCGACGTGCGGCGCGACCTCGTTGCGGAAGTACTCCTCGTCCTGGATGATCCCAGCGATGTCGAGCCGACGGCCACACCGCCGGGCGACCTCGATCGCGTCGGCGGTGCCCTTGTCCGGGTGGATCCGTCCGAAGAACAACAGGTGCTCGCCGGGGCTTGGATGGATCGCGAACGCGTCGATATCAATGCCGTGATGGATGGTGGCGGCGTAGTGCAGATTCGGGTGTCGATCGGCGTCGCTTATCGACACGTACGTGGTGGTGCCGTCGTAGCGCTCGTAGACAGGAATGATCCGATCGGACGAAAACCCATGGATGGTAGTGACCACCGGTGTCGTAACGAGATCACTGTACGTGAGGGGCAGGAAGTCGAACCCGTTGTGGATGATGTCGAACTCGCCGGCGCTCTCGAACACCGAGGCGATATGCAGGCACTCTGCGACCTTGGCGTCGACCGTCGCATCCTCTGACCATCCCAACGGCGCCGTTGCGCGCAAGCTGGCCGACGTGATCGAGTCTGCGGTGGCGAACAGCGTGACGTCATGACCGGCCGCCACCAGCCCCTCGGTGAGCAACGAGGCGAACTGCTCCCACGGCCCGTAGTGACGAGGTGGTGTCCTCCACGCGATCGGCGCCAGTACAGCCACTCGGATCGGACCGCCGACCCCGCCTTGGATGGGAATGTCCTCAGGCTACCCGGGCCGCCTCTGCTCATCCGGCACGGAAGGTCATCTGCGAGGAGCTGCGGCACACAAGTCAATGTGGGGTGTGCGAGCACAGCCGATTGGAGGAGTATGCGAGGGGTGGGTGACGTCTCGGTGATCGGTTGCGTCGGGTCGTTGATCGTGGCGACCCGCGGCGTCGCGGGCGCCGGAGAGGTCCTTCTGAACGTGCGGGGCACGAAGGAGGCCTATCTTGCGTGGTCTGAGCAGCCCCTGCCCAGAGGGACCGAGGTGCTAGTGATAGATGTCCGAGGTGCGCGGACGGTCCTGGTTGAGCCATGGCCCCGCTTGAGCTTGTCAACGCTGACTTCCTGACCTGAAACACGAATCTGCAAGGAGTTCAACATGTTCGGCTACAAAGTGCCTGCACCAGACGAGGCGATGCTGATCTCCGGCGGCCGCGCTGCTGGCAACGCCCCGTTTCGTGTGGTGACCGGTCACGGCGCTTTCATCATGCCGTTCTTCCGAAAGGTTCGGTTCCTCACGCTGGCAATGTGTGAGGCCGAAGTCGAGGAAAGGTGCGTCACTCAGCAGGGGATCACCTTGAACGTTCGAGCCGTCATTGCCTTCAAGGTCGGCAACGACTCTGAAAGCATCGTCAGCGCAGGACAACGATTCTTGTCCGACCAAAACCAGATGGCGGTTCTGACTGGGCGAATCTTCGCCGGTCACTTGCGCTCGATCATCGGATCGATGACCGTCGAGCAGATCATCAAGGAACGCCAGAAACTGGCCACCGAGGTCCTCGACGGGTCCAAGGAGGAGATGATCAAGATCGGACTGACCGTCGACGCCCTGCAGATCCAGTCCATCGACGACGGCTCCCTGGGCTACATCCTGGCGATGTCCGCGCCACATAACGCGGCCATCCAGCAGCAGGCGCAGATTGCCCAGGCCAAGGCCAATCAGGCCGCGGCAGAGGCCGAGCAGGAGTCGCAACGCAACCAGGCTGAGTTCGCTCGGCAGACGGCGATCGTGCAGGCTCAGTACAAGGCCGAAGTCGACAAAGCGCAGGCAGAAGCCAGCCAGGCGGGACCGCTGGCCGAGGCGCAAGCCCAGCGCGAAGTGCTCGCGATGCGGACCGAGTTGGCTCAGCGCGCCGCGGAGCTCCGTCAGCAGGAGCTGGTCTCGGAAGTGGTCAAGCCCGCCGAGGCGGAGGCAGAACGCGTCCGGATTCTGGCGGTTGCCGACGCTGAGAAAATGAAGATCCAAGCCGAAGCGGCGGCCTCGCACAACCGGGTGGCCTTGGACCGCATGCTGATCGATCAGCTGCCCGAAATCGTCAAGCAGGCTGCTCACGGTCTTTCAGGGGCAAACCTGACCGTCCTCAACGGCGCCGACGGGCTCGGCGAGATAGCCACTGGCCTGGTGGGACAGGGCCTGGCAATCTTCGATTCCCTGCGTGGCGGGCTCGGTCAACACCCTTCCGGGGATGGGTCCGACCAAATTGGACTCAACGCGCCGCCCGATGGCCAGCAGTGACGTGATCGCGCCGGTGCTGCGCTCGGCGAACAACTCAAGCGCGGCATCCAACAATTTCTGGCGGGCTGGTTCGGGACTGCGTGGCACGCATTGGGCCTACGGCCCAGGGCCGACACAGCCCTGCTATTAAGTTGTGGAGCTGCCGGGAATCGAACCCGAGCTTCTTCCAGACAAATTCAGTCTGAACTGCTTTTGGGGCACGTCCCCTTCTGGTTCTTTCCCGCTCGTTACCTGCGGTTTCGGTTTCGAGTCGTGCCGGCGTCAAGAGTGGTCGCGTCCGGACCCGATCGAGGCGAGATCAGTCAGCAGCCATGCCCTCCGCTGGACGGGCGGGAGAGAAACTGGTCATACTTATGACTATGGCTGAATTCAGCTCACTTGCGGAGGCAAAAGCGCACCTGTCGGAATTAGTAGCCCGCGTCGGCGAACAGCACGAGCGGATCACAGTCACGGTGCACGGACGTCCCACGGCGGTCCTTCTCGCCGTCGATGATCTGGAGTCACTCGAGGAAACCATAGCGGTGCTGTCCGACCCAGCAGCGCTACGCGCCCTTGGCGAGGCCGATGCTGAGCTAGCCCGCGGGGAAGGGGAGAACCAGGAGAGCCTTGCCGCAGCGATGCAAGCACGCCGAGCTAGGACGTGACCGGCCAGCGATACGCGCTCATAATCGCGCCGACCGCGAAAAGGCAACTAGCCGAACAACTTCCCGAATCGGTGGCGTTTGCCGCGTACGAGTTCATTATCGGTCCGCTGCTCGACAATCCCCGCCGAGTTGGCAGGCAGCTCCGACCACCATTGCACGACCGCTACAGCGCCCGTCGCGGCACCTACCGCGTGATCTACCGAATCGATGACGAGTTGCAGCAAATCACCGTAGTCGGCGTGTTCAGCCGCGCGGACGCATACCGTGCCCGGTGAACGGCAGCGCCCACGTCCAAATGTTTGATCGACCAGGTTCCCTTGCACCAACAGCGGGGGCGGCGGCAGCGTCAATCCCCAGTAATGCCAATCGGGTTCCAGTAGCGGAGGCAGGTCGTCGATCATGCCGTCGGTCGATGCCCGGGGCACCGTGATGACCCCGCCTTGTCGCCGACGGGAGGTCCTCGAAACATCGAAGACTGCTTGCCGTTCATTCGGTCCAGCACCTGCACGTAGGCGCTGCCGTCCCTCCGTCTACAGCTCCGAAGCGGTGCTAGATCGGCAGCTGACCAACGATGTTGATGAAAAAGAAACTGGCCAGAGCTTAGGGCTGTGACCAGCTAACTCCCGGTGGAGCTGCCGGGAATCGAACCCGCCCCGAAAATGGCTGTGAGCTGCATAAACGTCGAATTTGGCTACGCGAAAGTACGCGGAACAACGCGAAACGACCTGCGGTTACGCCGAAGGTGTTGATGGCATCAACAATGTGGAGCGGGGCGTAGCCCGAGATCCATCAGGAGTTGGGGTTCTACCCCGCAATGCGATGCGAGCGAGGGACGGTGTTCAGACGCTCCGGGATCCGAAAAATCCTCGCGCTAAGCGGGGTTGACGAAAGCCGGCCGCTCCCCAGATATTCCAGCGACCACGGCAGCGATCTGGTTGGGCGTGCCGATCAGCCCGGTTTGCAGAACTGACTCGCGGGCAAGAGCAGCCGCGGGGCCGTTGCTGACCCAGGTTTCGTTGTACAGGCGCTTCGCGGCGCGGATGGCATCCGGTGACTTCAGTGCGATCTCGCCCGCGAGCGCCAGCGCCGCTGACAGTGGATCCGCTGCGGTCCGAGTGATCAAGCCGAGGTCGGAACCCTCGCTGCCGGAAACGATGCGGCCAGTGAACGTCAACTCTTTCGCGACGTCGATCGGTAGAAGTCTCGGCAGTGTCTGCGTGATGCCCACGTCGGGAACGAGTCCCCACTTGATCTCCATGATGCTCAGCTTCGCGTCCGGCGCGGCGATCCGGATGTCCGCGCCGAGCGCGATCTGCAGACCGCCGCCGAAGCAGTTGCCGTGGATCGACGCGATGACTGGCGCCGGTACCAACGACCAGTCGTAGCTCACGCGCTGAGCGAGGTTCGCCGGCCGGTCCTCTTCTCGGGCCAATAGAACGCCCGTGCCGCGTTCGCCGTCCATGAAACTGCCCACGTCCAAACCAGAGCAGAAGCTCTTGCCCTCACCGTGCAGAACGACCGCGCGGACGGATGTATCACCTGCCAGCTGCTCTGCGGCAGCCACCAAGCCTTCGAACATTGCTTGGTCGAGCGCGTTGTGCTTGTCGGCGAGGTCGTCTTGGGTAGGTAGGCACCCGCCCGGCCGACGCAAGAGTTCCCCAAGCGGTCAGGCGCACGATGTGGTTACCAACCATTAGAGAGATCAGAACATGAACCGACGAATTGCAGCACTGGCATCCGCTGTGTTGGCTAGCTGTGGTTTGGGGCTGGCAGCTCCTGCCCAGGCCCGACCCCTGCCACCGCATAAGTGGTGTCCAGGCAATTCCATGGTGTACTCCCGCTACGACATGTCGTCCGGACCAGGGGTTGCCTACCAATGGGATATGAATGTCTGCCACACGTGGTACTGGGTGCAGAACTCGGCCGGCAACGTTCCGTACAAGGGCCAGCTACCGAGCGATGTGTGGGACGGAGACAATCCGCCTCCCGTCAAAGAGGATTCATGCGACTTCTGCGGGTAGGCAGCGGACGAGTTCTCGGGGAGCTCGCAGGCGTGCGCCGATCTGCGGCGCCTAAGTCGCGACTGCTGGGTGCCGACGATCCGATTGCCCCTCGTACTCGCGATCCATCCCCCTGCGAGCCGTGACGATTCGCGAACCCATCATCTTATTTTTACGACTACCTTGCCCTTTGCGCGCCCCTTTTCGACATAGGCAAGGGCTTCCGTGGTGGATTGGAATGGAAAGACCCGGTCCACAACGGGGCGGATAGCACCGGAATCGATGAGCGAGCCGAGCTCGCGTAATTGGTCTCCGCTTGCCTTCATGAATAGAAACGAGTAAGTCACTCCACGGCGTTTGGCTTTCCTACGGATTCGGAAACTCAGTGCTCGCATCGCTTGTATCAAGAACCAGTTCGCCCCGAATTCTTTGGCGAAATCCGGCTCTGGGGGCCCGGCGACGGAGATGACTTTGCCGCCGGGTTTGAGTACCAGGAGGGACTTTTCGAGCGTCTGACCGCCCTGGGTGTCGAAGACGACGTCGTAATCATGAAGCACGGATTCGAAATCATCCTTCTTGTAGTCGATGACGATATCTGCTCCGAGTCCCTTCACCCAGTCGACATTTGCGGTGCCCGTTGTGGTGGCGACGGTGGCGCCGAGATGCTTGGCCAGTTGGATTGCGATTGTCCCAACGCCGCCGCTACCGGCCTGGATAAGCACCTTCTGCCCTGCTTGCACCCCCGCTTTTTCTACCAGCGCTTGCCACGCGGTCAGTCCGACCAGGGGTACCGAAGCTGCTTGTTCCATGTCCAGTCGCTGCGGCTTCTTCGCGACGTCGTTCTCACTGATTGCGATCAACTCCGCGAAGGCGCCGATCCGATCCTGATCGGGCCTCGCGAAGACCTCGTCGCCCGGCTTGAATCGGCGAACATTTTTTCCGGCCTTGACGACAACGCCGGCTAGGTCGTTTCCCAGCACCAGCGGCAACTTGTACGGGAGGAGTGGCTTGAGTTCGCCGTTTCGGATCTTGAGATCCAAGGGATTGACACTGGCAGCATGAACCTCGATCAGAACGTCACCGTCCCCCAGTTGGGGCTCCGGAAGTTCAACAGCCTCAACGCTGCTCGCTTTCCCATACTTACGGACAACAAAGGCTTTCATCGTGCGCCTCCGGCGAGCTCGCCTCTGGTTGATTGCGCGGTGAATTTCGTTCCTGCAGGCTGCAGTTGACGGCTCAGAAACTCAACCTGATCCTGCACCAGGGCTTCGAACGCCTCGCCCAGGTAGAAGTCGAAATGGCCGGCTTCGTATCGCTTTATTTCCCCCCGCGGCGCGGTGCGCGCATATCGGAGGGTTTGGGCCGGTGGCGTTACGCTGTCGGTGTTACTGACGCAGAACAGGATTGGGAATTTGATCTTCTTCGCCGCGCGCCCGGGCCGGTAGGCCATGATGGCTGGAGCGACCCGCGCCGCTACTTCGTTCCGGAAGCTCATGTCGGCCGGCACCAGCGCCTGGTACCCGGGAAGGGCGTCTGGGGCATTCATCAGCGCGAGCGAACCGGGTGGGCCGGCGAGGGGAATCATCGTGGGTGCCCGGCGGCCGACTACAGACGCTAAATCCTTTGCAACCCTGGGCAACGCCTTGAATGATTCAGATGGGCCCAGCGCAAGCGCGGAAGCCAAACCGTCGGTGAATGGGCATTGGGCCACCGCCGCTTGCAGTTCGGGATGGCGTGAGGCGACTGTGATAGCGTGGCCACCACCAAAAGAGCTGCCCCAGACGGCAATTCGAGTTCCGTCGACGTCACCACGAGCCTTGGTGTGGGCGATGGCGGAGTCCCAGTCGCCGAGCTGTCGCTTGATCGAGAGCAGCTGGCGGGGTGTGCCGCCGCTGTCCCCGAAGTGCCTATAGGTAAAGGCCAACGCGGCGATACCGGCCTGTGCGAAGCGCTCGGCGAAGGCGTCCAAGCGCATCTCGCGGGTGGCGCCGAGGCCGTGCCCGAGGATGACCACGGGCGGCGCCGTGACTCCGATAGGCAGGTAAAGCCATGCGGCACATGTGTCCTCGCCGGAGGCGAACGAGACATCTTGACGGGTATAGGGCTGCCGAGTGTTCATTACCGGCTCACCGCTCCGTTGGTCGAGGCCAGCCTGGGCACCTGACCCGACTCCAGCGCTTGGGCGTAGGCGTCGGGTTGGTAAAGAGGTAGTTCCCCTGTGGCCCGGGTGGCCGCGAGGTAGTCGAGCATACGTTCCTGACCGACCTCGGACTGATCGGTCTGGAGGAATTCGGTGCGCTCGACGTGCAAGCCTTCCGACAGCGACATCGAGCCGCCGAAGTACACCGACCGCTTGACAGCCGCAACTGCCCCTTTGGTCCGCTTGCCGAAATGCTCGGCAAGCGCGGTCGCACGCGCGAGAACCTCGTCCGGCCCCACAACCTCGTCCACGGCCCCGTTGGCCAGCGCCTGCGCCGGCGTGAACGGCTTGCCCTCGAGGATGGCCACCAAGGATCGGTGGGTGCCGATCAGACGGGTCAGTCGCTGCGTCCCGCCCCCGCCAGGGTTGATTCCCAGCAGTACTTCCGGTTGGCCGATGAAGAACTCTCCATCGGCCATCACGCGCAGATCGCACGCCCAGGCGAATTCCGCGCCCAGGCCCAGCGCGGAACCGTTGAGGGCGGCGATGAAGATGACGCCGCTGGCATTCATCCTCATGAATGTTGCGTGCAAACGGTCGAGCTGGACGGCCCCCCGCAGCGGCGTACGGCGCACCAGCGGCTCCGGCAATCGGGCTGCCCTGCGGGCAACGCGTGCGACAGCTGAGGCACCCCGACGGCCCAGCTCCGGGACCGCGGCGCCCTCTTCCTGCAGCCACCGCACATCAGCATGGCTGACGAACCGGCCGGGACGCGCCCCGGTGAACACCACGGCATGCACGGCTGGATCGCGGTCAACGCGGTCCACCAACTCGTCGAGCTGGTTGGCGATGTCCAGGCCGAACAGGCTGTGCGGGCCGCCGTCGACCCGCACGATCAGCACAGCTCCGTGGTGGTCCATCGCCAAGTGGCCAGTCATCGGTGTGCCCTCTCGTCGCAACTTTCTATAACGAAGTTACAGATAACTGTAACGAAGTTATACTTGCGCGGCAAGGGTCAGTTCGAGTTCCCGCGGAACTGTGCCGAGAAAGGGGTGAGGCTATGCCGAATACGTCAGCTGAGGAGACACCAGACGGTGCGCCCGAGCGGCTCATCCAGGCCACGATCGGTCTGCTCGCCGAGCAGGGGCCATCCGCCATCAAGGCGCGTACGGTGGCCGCTGCGAGTGGGCTCTCGACGATGTTGGTGTACCACTACTTCGGCGGGATTCCCGAGCTCACCGGTGCGGTTATCGACCGAGGGTTCAAGGACCTCGACAGGGCGTTCTCCCAGTTGCCGGTTACGGAGGATCCGATCGCGGATCTGGCTGTGCAGGCGTTGACGTGTCGGCGGGTTGCCCGCGAGAACCCTCACCTGTATGACCTGATGTTCGGGCTCTCCACTCGTTCGACCTACCGACCGGTGGCGGATTCAGGAGTTCGTTCGAGCGGTCGGTCGCCGACATTTCGAGACGCTTACGCTCACGTGGCACATGCGTGCGCTCGGTTGGTGAGTTCGGGCAGGGTCAGACCACAGGATCCCGACGTGGTAGCTGCCCAGTTGTGGAGTTTCGTGCACGGTTTCATCACCCTGGAGCTGGCGGAGACGTTCGTCGAATTTGATGAGCCGGTCAGCCAGATCCTGCTGCCGATGGGCGTGAATCTCTCTGTGGGACTGGGTGATACGCGTGAGCGTGCCCAGTCCTCGCACGAGGCGGCTGCGCGCATCTATACCTCGATCGCGCGGCCTGGCGAAGGTCAGGCGGGCAAATAGGAAGACGTGATCTCGGAGGCGGGCTTGCCAACACTGGGCACGAGTTGGTCGTGCCTGCCCAATGCCTCGACCTCACGCTCCAGGGTCGGGACCACCTGGGCCGCGAAGCGCCTCATCCACGGCCACGCCGCCGGCGAGTTCACGGCCGCCTTCGCCCAGTTGGCCACGGCGACGGCGCGCGGGACATAAACGCGGCTGCGCCGGCGCACCAGTCCGTCGACTATCGCGACGGCTGTCCGGTCGACACTCGTCGTGACGTTGCCGGGATATGGCAGCCGTGTACGCAACTCCTGAAACGAGGGAAGGTCCGCCTCGGCGCCCCGAATGAGATCGGTGTCGATCCATGATGGATGCACAAGCCCAACCGTCACACCGAGGTGCGCCACCTCCTGGCGATAGGCCAGGGCGAGCATTTCGACCCCGGCCTTGCTTGCGGCGTATGAGGCCATACCAGCCAGCGGCGTGAACGATATCGCCGACGCCACGACCGTCACGTGACCGCGACTGCGCTCCAGATGCGGCGTCGCGGACCTGAGGGTACGGAAGACGCCATTCAGGTTGATGTCCACTACCCGCTCAAACGACGCCGTGTCCATCTGGCGCACCGTCCCATAGGCCACGACCCCGGCATTGGCGACGACGATGTCGATACCACCCATCGTCTCCGCGCAACCATCGATCGCCGACTGCAGAGCAGCGCCGTCGCGCACATCGGCCTCCCACCACGATGCCGCGGGGCCCAGGTCGGCGGCGAGGGCACGCAACCGATCGGGCTCCAGTCCGATCAGCGCCAGCCGAGCACCACGGGCGGCGGCAACACGTGCGACCTTCTCCCCAATGCCACGTGCCGCTCCGGTGATAACCACTCTTCGACCTGCCAGTTTGTTACGCATCGGAGGAATATAACTTCGTTATAGAAAGAATGCAAACGTCATGCCAGCTGTTCGACCGAGCAGCCAGAGCACTCACCACGGGTCCAACAGGATCTGTGCATTGCGAATGCCCGATTCGAGCAAGTCGTCGGAGAGTTCCCGATCGGATACGGCGCGCGCGAGTTGCATGGTGGCGACGAGGACGGTGAACAGGCCCAGCGCCGTTGCGCGAGCGGCGGACGGGTCGTGTGGGAGCCAGGTGCTTAGCGATCACGTCGACGATGGATTGCATTCCCTCGGTGTAGGAATCGCGGACGGCGCCGCCGCAGCGGCCGATCTCATCGAGCAGCGCAGCGTTGGGGCAGCCCGTGCTCGGATCATCGCGATGACGTGGCGAGAGGTAGTCGCGCACGAATTCCTCCAGTGCCGCCCGGCCCTCGGGTAGCGCGGCGAGGACGGCACGCTGGGTGGCCAGTTGATCGGCGACCACGTTGGCGACGAGATCGTCCTTGGAGTCGAAGTGCGCATAGAACGCGCCGTTCGTCAGCCCCGCGTCAGTCATGAGCGCGGCGACACCCGAACCGTCGATGCCGTCCTGCTTGAAACGTCGGCCGGCGGTTTCGATGATCCGCCGCCGCGTTCCCGCTTTGTGCTCTGCGTCGTACCTCGCCACAGCTCGCGCCCTCCTCTCCGAAAGTCGTCCTTGCGGATCATACCCGATTACCTTACAGTCGTAATATTACAGTCATACGCCAATAGCCTCCACAGGTAGGAAGACCACCCCGATGACTTCACTGCACGATCCCCTAAAGCTGCCCTGCGGGCAGGTGCTGCCGAACCGGATCATGAAAGCCGCGATGAGCGAAGCGCTCGCCGACTCGGGAAACTCACCCGGCACCCGCCTCGAGCGGCTCTACCGCACGTGGAGTCAAGGCGGTTACGGGTTGCTGGTCACGGGCAACGTGATGGTCGATCGCACTCAGTTGGGTGAGCCCGACAACGTGGTGATCGAGGACGACCGTGATCTCGACGCACTGACGTTGTGGGCCAAGTCTTCTCACGACGCCGGCGTACCGATCTGGGTCCAGCTCAATCACCCGGGCCGCCAGTCCAATCCCCTCGCCGTGGGCCACACTCCGGTGGCGCCGAGTGCCGTGCCGATGAGTCTCCCCGGTTCGCCGACACCGCGCGAACTGACGTCACCCGAGATCGAGAACATCATCGAACGATTCGTGACGGCGGCCGCAGTGTGCGAGACGGCCGGATTCGACGGCGTCCAGGTGCACGGCGCGCACGGCTACCTCGTTACACAGTTCCTCTCGCCGCTGACCAACCTCCGGGACGACGACTGGGGCGGCGACCCCCAACGACGGATGCGATTCCTCCTCGAGATCGTCCGCCGCATCCGCGCCCGGGTATCCCCCGGCTTCGCAGTAAGCGTGAAACTCAACTCGGCGGACTTTCAACGAGGCGGGTTCAGCGAGGACGAGTCACGCGACGTGGTCGCGGCCCTGGCCGGCGAAGGCCTCGACATGATCGAGATCAGCGGCGGCAACTACGAATCGCCAGCCATGTCGGGCTCCGCCGCGGCCAGTACCCGCGCCCGCGAAGCCTACTTCCTCGACTACGCCCGCACGGTGCGGCAATTGGCGGGCGATGTGCCCCTGGCGGTCACGGGCGGATTCCGGTCACGCGCAGCGATAACGGACGCGCTGCGCGACGGTGACTGCGACGTGGTCGGGCTCGCCCGTCCGACCGTGACAACCCCCGACGCCGCGTCCGCCATCCTGTCCGACCGGATAGAGGTGCTGCCGACGCGAGAGCTGCGTTACGGGATGCGCCGCGTGCTGGGCAGGTTCGTCGACGTCAAGGCGCTCGACGGCGTGCTCAACATCAGTTGGAACACCGATCAATTGCACCGACTGGGTGCGGGACTCGAGCCTGATCTCGACCGAGGGCGGCTGGCCACGACGGTGGCAATGCTCCGCCGCAACGGCACAACCTCGTTCCGCCCCAAGCGGGGTATCCAATGAGACGTCAGCCGCGTCCGTCTTACGACGTTTGCGGGAAGGTCGTGCTCATCACCGGCGGCACGGGCGGAATCGGCAGCGCTACCGCACGCGAACTCATCTGCCGTGGCGCGAAAGTCGCCATCGTGGACGTCGACCCGCGGACGCCACAAATCGCCGCGTGCATGTCGTCACATTCGGCCATGGGCACGATCGCCGACGTGTGTGACCGCGACGCACTCGACCTCGCCGTCGCCGAAGTCGTCGACCGCTTCGGGCGCGTTGACGTCGCGATCGCCAACGCCGGCATCCTGTCTCGCGCCGCCACATTGCGCGCTACGCCGACGCCATCAATTGAGTCCGTGCTCGCGGTCAACATCTACGGCGTTGTCAACACCGTTCAGGCGGCGATGCACGAAATCATCGCTCACCGCGGCCAATTCGTCCTGATCAGTTCGGTCTTCGCGTTTCTCAACGGAATGGGCACCATTCCCTATGCCATGAGCAAGGCAGCCGTCGAGCAGCTCGGCCGCGGACTACGCGTGGAACTCGCCGCGCACGGCGTCTCAACCACGATCGCCTACTTCTCGCTCATCGAAACCAACATGATCAAGCAGGGTGTCGACGCCGATCCACTCGTCGACGAACTGCTCGCGAGTCTGCCCCGGCCCTTTCTCAAACGTCTTCAACCCGACACTGCCGCAACAGCACTCGCCAACGGCCTGGCGCATCGTTCGCCGCGCGTCGTGGAGCCGTCCAGATGGAAGCCCCTATCGGCGCTGCGCGGCCTCCTTGCGCCCGCAATGGATTCACATCTAATCCGCGACCGGCGGACCCTGGCCGCCCTGTCTCAACTCGACACCCGATCCCACGCCTCCCAATGTTCATAGAGGACACACGACCGAATCGAAAGGCAAGAAATGACGACCTGGAAAGACACTCCGACGCGCAAGATCGACGTCAACGGCGTCGAGTTCGCCTACCGTGAACTAGGCGCCGGGTCAGAGGTTCCGGTGGTGTTTCTCCACCACCTGACCGCGGTTCTCGACGACTGGGACCCTCGGATCATCGACGGCATCGCCGCGCACCACCGCGTGATCGCCTTCGACAACCGCGGCGTCGGCGCGACGGGCTCCTCGGTGCCACCCACGGTCGAACAGATGGGCGCCGACGCGATCGCCTTCATCCGCGCCTTGGGCCTCAAACGCGTCGACCTCTTGGGGTTCTCGCTCGGCGGCGGCGTCGCCCAGATGGTCGCCTTACAAGCACCCGACCTCGTGCGACGCATGATCCTCGCCGGCACCGGACCACGCGGCGGCGGCGGCATCGACAAAATGGCAACCATCGTCGGGATCGCCTACCTCAAAGCAGCACTCACGTTCAGCGACCCCAGGAACTTCTTGTTCTTTCCCCGCACAGTCGAGGGCAAACGCGCCGCGTCGGACTACCTCAACCGCCTCAAGGAGCGCACCCAGGACCGCGACAGACGAATCTCGATGCAGGCCCGCATCGCTCAGCTCAAAGCCATCCGGCACGCCGGCCAGAGCCAACCCGACGACCTGTCACTCATCACGCAACCCGTCTTCGTGGCTAACGGCGACCACGACCTCATGGTCGACAGCAGCCACTCAGCCGACATGGCACGCCGACTGCCCAACGCCCAACTGAAGATCTATCCCAACTCGGGACACGGCGGAGTATTCCAGCACCATCGAACCTTCGTCCCCGACGCGCTGCAATTCCTCGCCGAGGGAAGAGCTTTCGAGACCGTTAGGAGAACGTCATGAACCTACAGCCGAGTCAACACAACGACGCGATCACGTCGTACAAACATGCGCCATCGCGCACGATCACGGCAGGGGGTGTCACCTACGCCTACCGCGAACTTGGGCCGAAGGGCGGGATTCCGGTGATCTTCTTCGTCCACCTCGCCGCCACGCTGGACAACTGGGACCCCCGGATCATCGATCCCATCGCTCGGCAGCATCGTGTCATTGCCTTCGACAACCGCGGCGTGGGAGCGTCCACCGGAACCGTTCCCGACACCGTCGAGTCCATGGCCGACGACGCCTACACGTTCATCACCGCACTCGGTTTCGATACCATCGACATCCTCTCCTTCTCGCTCGGCGGCATGGTCGCCCAGGCACTGGTGATCAAACATCCTGAGCTCGTCCGCAAGCTGATCCTCACCGGAACCGGACCCGCAGGCGGAGAGGGCATTGACAAGGTTGCCGGTACCACCTACTACGACACATTGCGTGCCATGCTCACCCGGCAGGACCCCAAGGAGTTTCTGTTCTTCAACCGCGACGACACCGGCAAACGAGCCGCACGCGCGTTCGTCGAACGCCTCGACGAACGTACCGAGGATCGAGACATGCCGATCACGCTGAAGGCTTTCCGAACTCAACTCAAAGCGATCAAACGTTGGGGGCGCTCAACACCCGCCGATCTGTCTGTGATCACCCAGCCGACATTCATTGCGAACGGCGACAACGACCGCATGGTTCCCACGGCCCTCTCCGAAGACATGCACCGTCGCATCGCCGGTTCGAAGCTCACCATCTATCCCGACTCCGGACATGGTGCGATCTTCCAGTACCACCACGAGTTCGCTCGTACTGCAATGGATTTCATCGATAATTAGACCGGTCGGCACACAAGGAGTGAGCATGAGTCAGCAAAGTAGCGGCAGCCGGCGAAGGTTGCAATGGACGCTGGGGGTGCTCGCCGCAATCCCCGTGGCGAGCGCAACCGGTGAGATTCTTCGAGGCCCGCAAGGGGTTCCGGGCGGCTCACCCGATGTGATTCCGACCGTGGACAGTGCTCTCCGCTATGCCAACGCGTTCAAATTCGTGGTCGGACCTGTCATCTGGTCTCAACTGCGACATATCGAGCAGTCACCGGCCGTGTCTTTCGCGGCCGCAACCATCACGTTTGGCGGTCTCGCGCGGCTGAGGTCATGGCAACAACGCGGGCGCCCGCACCCCATCACCGTGGGGGCAATCGCCCTCGAGACCATCGGAGTGCCGATCCTGCTCGCCTGGCAGCGGTGCCTATCTGTAAAGGCGGTTTGAGCAGATGCCTTCCGTACTGGTCACCGGCGCAGGCAGAGGAATCGGTCTGGCGATCACCGAGCACATGAGCCGGCGAGGCTGGGACGTCTACGCCACCGCCCGATCCGACGCCGCCCTACACAGCCTCGACCGCTTGCCCAATGTTCACGCGATCGCGCTCGACATCACCGACCGGTCCGCGATTGCAGCACTTCCCGACCAGCTTCCCGCTGAGCTGAACGGCGTCGTCAACAACGCCGGCATCATCGTCAACGGGCCGGTCGAGGGGTTGTCCCTCGACGATCTGACACAGCAACTCAACGTCAACGTCATCTCGCAAATCGCCGTGACACAGGCGGTGCTGCCAAAGATTCGTGCCGCTCGCGGCCGGGTGGTCTTCATGTCCTCGGTCAGCGGATTGATCACCACTCCGGGCACCGGCGCCTACACCGCATCGAAGTACGCGATCGAATCGCTGGCCGATGCACTCCGGATGGAACTGCGTCCCTGGCGGATTCGCGTGTCGCTCATCGAGCCAGGACCGATCCGTACCGATATGTGGGCTGACGTGCTCGACGACTACGACCATATGACCAAACAACTCAGTGGCGAGCATCGCCAACTCTATGCGTCGCACCTCGCTGGGAGCCGGAAGTTGTTGGGACGTATGCAAAAACTTGCTGCCGATCCCAAGAGGGTCGCGAAGGCCGTCGATCACGCGCTGACATCGAGGCGTCCTAAGCGCCGCTATCTGTTGGATATCATCAGTCGAGCCCAGAAAGCCGTCGTTGCGATTACGCCGACCGCGGTCAACGACGCGGTTCTGGCAGCGGCAACCACATCGAAATGAGGGCCTGGGCCGCCGCTCAGGCACGAGCCCAGGGGTCCGCCGCGCCCACCTGTCAGGCAAGGCGGACGAAGCAATCCACGTAGTGACGGGCGTTCGCTCAACCTCACAGGCTTCTTGCCGGAGCTGCGCAGGTACTCTTCAACCAAGCGGACTTGCTCGGAAAATTTTGGTGCAGCGTCTGTTTGGATACTCACTCCTTGCTCCCGATCGTCCGACCATGTGGCGCTGATCTCCTCGCGTAAAACGGCGGGGATGGTGCGTTCGAGGGCGGCGGGTCGTACAAGAACGCGCCGACGAAGTCCGTCTCCGTCGGCGGAACTCGATTCGTCTATCCGGGAGCCTGGGATTGCCGCCGCCTCAGTCGTCCCAGGTTTCTTGGCGGCTTCGGTGGCCCAGACGATGTGGCGTCATAGCTCCAGCGGTAGCTGGGACACCTGCGGCAAGGCGTTGGGGTCGGTCGGGTGCAGCTCGTATCCCTGGGGCCGGGCGCTGGGGTACTCCGGTGCGATGGGGAAACCAGCTCTTGGGTTCCACACGGTGGTGTCGGGCACCAGTTGGGCGTGCAGCGAAAGGCGGTCGGGCGCTGCACGACCAACTAGCTATCTAGCTTGATGATGTGGATGGAAAAGAAGACAGGCCAGAGCTTAGGGCTCTGACCAGCTATCTCTCGGTGGAGCTGCCGGGAATCGAACCCGTCCTAAAAATCCGCGTGAACAGCGGGAACCCGGAATTTGACGACGCGAAAGTACGCGAAACGACGCGAAACGACCTGCGCATACGCCGCAGGTGTTGATGGCATCAACAGCGCTATCTCTGCTTTTGGCGCCATCCGTACCGCCAAGGACTCCATCGACGAGTCTTACACCCAACACCATTTGCGCTCGCGCGATTCTGGCCGCCCGAGTAGACGGGTTCGTGAGCGATCTTGTCCCGCAGAACTTTCCGCCTGGACCGAAAGCGCCCGCGGCGCTGGTTTGTGCGGGCCAGCTTTAGGCCAAAGAGCCTCAAGTTGCGAGTGGACGGGCAGGTCGTTAGGGAGATTCACACCCAGGGGTGCCGCTGCCGCCACCGGTCGCGACGGAGCTGTGAGCGCATCGGAGGGGCTTCGAGACTCGTGATCTCGAGCGGCGTCGCGCCTACGCCGCCACGTCCAGGCTCGTGAGCCCGCGCAGCACCGGATTCGCCCGGTACACCGGCCGATCCTCCACGAGCGAGAGCCCCGGGAACCGCGTCGTCAGCATGTCGAACGCGAGCAGCGCCTCGAGCCGCGCGAGCGGCGCCCCGAGGCAGAAGTGCGTGCCGAAACCGAACGCGAGGTGCGGGTTCGGTTCGCGCGCGAGGTCGAGCTGGTCGGGGTCGTCGAACATGTCGGGGTCGTGGTTCGCCGCACCGATGCTCACCAGCACGAGTGAGCCCTGCGGGATCACTTGGTCGTCGATCGCGACGTCTTCAAGCGCGACGCGCACCGTCGCCTGCACTGGCCCGTCGTAGCGCAGCAGCTCTTCGATCGCGGTCGGGAGCAGCGCGCGCTCATTGCAGAGCCGCTTCCACTGATCGGGCTCGCGCAACAGGGCGAGCGTGCCATTGCCGATCAGGTTCGTCGTCGTCTCGTGGCCGGCAAGCAGCAGCAGGTTGCTGGTCGCGAGCAGCTCGGCGTCGGTGAGCGCATCGCGCTCCTCCTGGGCCGCGATCATCGCGCTGATCAGGTCCTCGCGCGGCGTGCGGCGGCGGGCGGCGATGATGTCGGCGAGGTAGTCGAAGATCTGGCGCGCCGCCTCGCTGCCGGTCGCGCGCGCCTCCGCGCTCGACGACGCGAAACCGTTGATCATCGCGCTCGACCACTGACGGAACTGACGGTGGTCCTCGACCGGGACGCCGAGCAGCTCAGCGATCACGATCGCCGGGAGCGGCTCGGCGACGTCGTGGATCAGGTCGAAGGTGCCCTTGGCCTGCGCTTCGTCGGCGAGCTCACCGACGATCGCCTCGATGTGGTCGCGCAGCGCGGCGATGCGTTTGGGGGTGAAGGCCTTATTGACAAGCTTGCGGACGCGCGTGTGGTCGGGCGGGTCCATGATCAGCATCGAGCGCATGCCAGTCGCGCTCTGGCGCAGGAACTCCGGCATGCGGTCGAGGTTGTCGCGCATGAGCGGCGCGCGCATGCGCTCGACCGAGAAGCGCGGGTCGCGCAACACCGAGTGGACGTCGCGGTAGCGCGTGAGCATCCACATGCCGGGGCCGGCGTAGTTCGCGGGGACCGGCACCTCGAGCACGGGCCGCACGGTGCGGATCACGGAGTAGATCGGGTAGGGGTCCTCGAGCGAGCCGGCGCTGCGCAGGGGCAGGAGCAGGTCGAAGTCGCCGGAGCCGTTAGAAGAAGGATGGGGTGACGACCGGTCGGGAGAGGGCGCGGAGCGATGCCGGGCAAGAAACGTCATGGCGGGATCCTCTGGGCGAACGCAGTGTTGAGAATGACCGACTGACCAGCCACAATAGCATCGTGCTCACGATCGCCTCAAGCGCGCGCGACGCGTTCTACGAGGCCCGCCAGTCCGACCTGGCCGCGCGTCGCCCTCAAGCTCTGGGCCTAGCGGGGCTTCGCCCAGACCTCGGTCGAGACGATCGCCCGCAAGGCCGGGATCACGAAGGGCACCCCCTATTGCGACTTCGATAGCAAAGGCCCGCTGCTGCTTCGTGATCCGGCACTTTCGAGTCGTCCGAGTCCTGCGCGTGGCGCTCGCGGTCGTGCGCGTCCTGCCCCGCTATGTGCTGCTCCTGGCGCGCGATCGCACCGCTCGCCGGCCGACGACCGACGTCGACTGGCAGCGCGCGCACCGCGCGGCGGCCCGCGAGATCAAGCACGTCGCGCTCTCGCTGTCCGGAGCCTTCACGAAGGCCGCCCAGATGCTGGGCGCACGGGCCGACTTCTTCCCGGCGCCCTTCGTCGACGAGCTGAGCCAGTTCCATGACGCGGTGCCACCCCGGCCCTTTGAGACGCTGCGGCCGCTCGTCGAGCGCGACCTCGGCCGCCCGCTCGACGAGGTCTTCGCGGCGATCGACCGCCGGGCCCTCGCCGCCGCTTCGTTGGCGCAGGTGCACCGCGCGACGCTGCGCGACGGCAGCCAGGTCGTCCTGAAGATCCGCTATCCCGAGATCCCGAGGATCATCCCGCTCGACCTCGGCATGCTGCGCCGCGTCGTCGGCATCGTCACGCTCGTGCAGCGGCGCATCGACTTGCGAGCGCTCGTCACCGAGACGACGCGCTTCATCGAGCTCGAACTCGACTTCCCGCGCGAGGCGCGCTCGACCGAGCGGCTCGCGAAGAACCTCACCGACATCCCCTTCGTGGTCGTCCCGCGCGTCCATCCGGAGCTGTGCGGCGACAACGTGATCGTGCTCGAGTACCTGCAGGGCATCCAGGTCGCGCGCACGAAAGAGCTTGTCGCGGCAGGCCACAAGCTCGCGGAGATCGCGCGCAAGATCGGCGCGCTCTACGGCACGATGATCTTCGAGCAGGGCTTCTTCCACGGCGATCCGCACCCCGGGAACCTGCTGATCCTGCCCGACGGCCGGATCGGCCTCCTCGACTTCGGCTTGGCCAAGGAGCTGCCGCCTGGCTTCGCGCGACTCGTTGCGATGATGATGGTCTCTTCGATGATCGGCGACTCGCGATCCGCGTTCTCCGCGGCCGAGCAGCTCGGCTTCGACGTCGCCACAATGAAACCCGATAACCTACGCTCGCTGATGCTGATGATGCTCGGCGACAGCGACACCGAGGCTGGCTACTTCGAGATCCTGGGCGCGACGAGCCTGCGCAAGATCCCGGAGGACTTCGCGCTCGTCGGGCGCACGCTGATCCTGCTGAACGGGCTCTCGCACCGGCTCGCGCCCGGGCGCCGGCTGATCCAGGCCGAGCTGATGAAGCACCTCGCCGCGGGCGCGGCCCCAGCAGACGGCGAAGCCGGTCCCATCGGCCAGCGCGGGTAATTCGGCCCACAAGCCCGCGCAGTCCTGAGGTTTGGCGGGGTGACCACGACGTTCAGGGTTGCTGGCCGGGTGATGAAATGCCCGGGTGGGCAACTAAAGTTCGAGACCGTATCCACGGCACGGAACTCACTGGTATCGACGGCGCCCGAATCTGGTGCGGACACGGCGTCTTCGCCCACAACCACGTCAAGATCAGCGCCCCGGCAGCATGAAACCCATACCGTGGCCCCACAGGTTGACCGACATCGTCTACCCGATTGAACAGCACCACTCCGGTATCAAACCTTTTCAGGTCGAAGTAGCTAGTGTGGCGCGCGGTGGCGAATCACCCGCTTGAGCGCTTGGATGTCGAATTCGATCTGCCGCGACAGCCAATACACGAGTGCGAATGCAACAATTCCCCCGATACACAGCACCCTGATCGGCACGATGACTTCGGCGATCTCAGGCGCGGTCAGGAAGCTCACGGCCACAATGCCGAGCAACGGCACGGAGGCCGCGACCGCCAAATAGCGCGACAGTCGACGGCTGAGTCCTCGCAGCTGTTCAACCTCTCCCGGATTTGTTTGTCCGTGTGCCACCAATTCCGGATAGATGCTGCGCACGATGTAAAAGTTCAAAAGAAAGAACGAATACGCGATCGAGATTGCGCCGCACACCGCGAGTGACCCAAAGAAATGAATCGCAGACCTACCAGGGATTCCACCTGCGGCGAATTCCATCGTGAGCGGAAAGGTGAGCCCGGCCAGCAACCACATGCCAAACACGACGATCACCGTTCGATCACCTGCGACGAGACAGTCGTGGCGCGCTTGGGCCAAGGCTTCTGCGGGCGGTGCCGGCCCACGTCTCAGGCGCCGCGGGACCAGGATCACGGAACGACCCCAATAGACCAGCACCGCAAAGCCGACCGGATACCAAACGAGGTTGACCAGTGTGGTGACCAGGATGAACCGACCCTGGGCCTGCTCGGAAAGCTTGCTGACGATGAGCAGCTGATTGTGCTGGATGTTGTACGCGCCGGCCAGCAGGTTGGGAATAATGATGGCCAGCGAAGCAATGACCAGAAAGTACGGCCGCAGCCGTAGCCGCCAACTTCGCGCAGGCGGATCCACCAGGTCACGAGCTCGCGGATCAAGGCACAACTGGAGTTGCTCGGCGAGTTCGGTGCCCGAGGCCCAGCGCAGATCACGATCGGCGCTCAGTGCCTTCAGCAGAACTCTGACGCAGCGCGGCAGGACAGTTCGTGGGTAGCGCGGCGAGTGCCGCCGACGAAATCCCTTGTGCGCGGGTGGCCAGCATCAGCTCGAGCGCGGTCGTGTCGCCGACCGATCCGGCCGAGCTCGCCTGGGCGGCTTTCGCGGCGGAATCATCGAACGGTTTCATGCCGGTCAGCAGCTCCCAAAGAACGACCGCGAGGGAGTAGATATCGCTGCGGGTATCGAGGTTCGCCGCATCGAGTGTGTGCCCGGGCCGACAAGCCATGAGCTGCTCGGGAGACATATAGGACAGCGTGCCGCCGAAATAGGTGAATGGGCTTGCGCCGGATATGTTGCGGCCGAAGCTGATGTTGAAGTCCGCGAGTTTTGGGATGCAATTGGGTGCAAGCAGTACGTTCGCGAGCTTGATGTCGCGGTGCAGGACGCCGCGTGAATTCGCATAGTGCAGCGCGTCAGCCAGTCGCTTCCCCAGCCACGCGACGGTCTCGGGCCAGGAAAGGGTCGCGAGCTCAGTGCGAGTCGATGATTCGGTGGGCCGGAGCTCGCCGCGCGACTCCAGTGCGTTGTCTACCGCGTCGAGCAACGCCTGACCGGAGTCGGGTGGCCGCCCCGCACGGCGTATCGATTCAACGACGTTGAGCAGCGTTCCGCCAGGCAAATACTGCATGTACAGCAGCCGGCATTCTCGATCGGGGAGAATCCGCTGGTCGAAGACCCGGACGATGTAGTCGTGCTCAAGCTGGGCAAGGGTTTTTGGTTCGTCGTCGCGGTTCGCCGAGATCTTGACCGCCACCAGTCGTTGCAGCGACTGTTGCCGGGCCAGAAAGACTCGCGCGAATGCGCCGCTGCCGAGTTCGAGCAGCAGATCGAAGTCGTCGAGATGCTGGCCCACATCGATCTGGGTGAGGCGGGTGGGCGGGCTGGTAATGGCAAACGCTGATTCGAGTGTTCTGGTGCCGATTTCAATTTCGTCGGCGGTGTCGGCCGTCGCTTGAGTGTGAGTGAGCTCTTCGGAGTAGCTGGCAGTCGGATCTGTCATAGAAATCTCGTTCCAGGTCACTTAGATCCTAGCGGCAGCGCAGGCCAGTGCGTTGGCGTTGGCGAGGACGGAGGTTCGAGCAGGCTGACTCTCAGGTGCGAATTGGCCTTAACCAATAGGCTGTCTCCGTGCCTTCCCACCTGGAAATCCGGAAACCGTCAGGACGGGAGTTGATCACACTGAGCGGCCAACGAGTGACGGTTGGCAAGGCCTCAACCAATATTGTGTCGCTCGAGCACGATTCGACCGTCTCACGCTTGCATGCCGTCTTGGAAAACCTCGGGTTTACTTGGTCGGTACGGGATGTGGGTAGTCGCAATGGCACCTACCTCAACGGAGAAAAGATCTCTGCCGAAAGGGTGCTGCGTTCAGGGGACGAGCTGCGAGTCGGCAAGTCACGGTTGATCTTCTGGGAGGCCAAGGAAGGCGACGACGAAGCTGCGAGTGAAGAAACGATTTCTGCCACTCCTGCCGATCCGCCGCCGCTCCTGACCCGGCGCGAACTCGAGGTCCTGGTGGTGTTGTGCCGCCCGCTGCTGTCCGACGACCCATTTCCCGCGGCTGCATCCGTTCGTCGGATGGCTCAGGAGCTAGTCGTTACAGAGGCAGCCATCAAACAGCATCTGCAAAACTTGTACGACAAATTCGGTATCCCAGCAGAGGGAGAGCGCCGGATCCGTCTGGCCAATGAGGCCATCGGGCGTGGGGCTGTCACTCTCGCCATGCTGCGCGACAGCGGTACGCAGGAACAGTGAGCACTCGTGAAGTCGAGCAAACGCAACGCGCGTGTGACTAGGACACCTTGTTGAGCACCCCGCCGCCGAGCATGGCGACGGCGTTGACGACACTGCGGCGGTATTCAGCGCATGTGGAGCACGACTCGATATGGCGCACAATGCGTTTCCGCATCAGGACAGTGAACTGTTCGTCCCAGCCGGATAGGTTCGCAGCGAGCTGCGGGCATCCGATCTGGGCAGCGTGTCGGGCCACCAATAGTGCACCCAGTGAGCGTTCGATGGTGTCGCGCAGCCGCAGTAGGAGTTTTTTGGTGGAGTCGTAGCTGATGCCCAGGGTTTGCGCGAGGTCGGTTCCGGTGACGCCGTAGCGGTAGGCAAGCTCCAGCACATGGCGGTCGCGCTCGCACAATCCGCCGGCTGCCTGGGCGATCAGTTGAGCGAGTTCCTTCCGCGCGGTCAGCGTGAACGGTCCTGGGCCCGTTGTCGGGTTGTCGGGCAGCTCGTCGAAGGCGGGCTCGCGGCGCCGCTCGGAAAGGGTACGCAGTGCGCGCCGGCGGGCAATGGCATAGAGCCACGGCCGCAGTTTTTCCGGGTTACGCAGCCTCGGCAACTCTGTCGCCGCGGTGCAGAAGACGTCTTGCACGCAGTCGGACGCCGTGTGGCGATCGCGCACTAGGCCTGCGCAGTAGGCCTGAAGCGGGGCGGCGTAGCGCTTGTAGATCCCGGCCATCGCCGCGCGATCGCCAGCCGCAGCCGCGCGGGCGAGTTCCGCGTCGCTGACAATGTCGCTCTTCGGCGGTGTGGTCATGAAAGTCATGACTGAAATGGTCAGGGATGGCCAGCTACTTCGTAATCGCCGCGAAGCCAGATTCCACTCCCGCGAGGGAAGGGTTTCCTACCCATTTGGTAAGCGGCCACGAAGCCAAACGCGGGGTGGTTGGAATAATCACGCAAGTCGTCAGAAATTTCTTCTCAAAAGTTGTCCTGTTCGGCGCGGTTGGTGCTCTTACCTCTGAGCGTCGCCGACACGGGCCGCGACCGAAACCAATGAGGAGATTTCATGAGCACAAATCGCAACACCCTGGCGCTGCGCCGGCAGAGCATCCGCACGCTGACCGCCGACGAGCTGCGCGTCGCTCACGGTGGCCAGGTCAACGGCACCGTCACCTCGGCGCCCCCCACCACCACCATCAAGACCGGCACCTGCATCCCCACCAGGACCACCGTCAATCGGCCGACGCTGACGAAGCAAGCGTGAACAGCAACGGCTCGAGGCCATCGCCGGATTCGAACTCGGATCTGGCCGCGGCCCGGAAACGCAGGCAACAATGTGGGTCGGGGCAACTCACCTGCGTTGAGGAGAATCCCGTGACTGAGCGTGACGACGCCGGTTATGAGTCGGTTTTTCGCGGACGTTGGCGCGACCGTCAGTCGGCGGGGGCACGACCGGGTGAGCTCATCAAGCAGCCGGGGTGGATCGATGCCGGGCTTGTCGTGCTGGGCGTTTTGTTGACCGCGGGCGTTGTCGCGGCGGGCACGATGACTATCGCACGGACGCAGGCGTTGCCGGCGGTGGTGCAGGGTAGGTCGGTGACCGCCGCCCGCGGTGACGCGTCGCCTGCGCCGGGCAGTGTCGTGCAGTACCGTGACGCGTTTGGGATCACGCTGGGCGCGACCGTCGTCGAGGTGACCGAGACCGAAGTGACGGCGCGGCTGGACCACACTGGCCCGGCGTCGACGGGCCAACTGCTCGTCCCAGCTGATCGCCAGCGCCTGATCACTGTTCTGCTGCCGAGGCTGCGGTGAGCCGCCGGCGCGCGATTCCCTATATCGCGCAGGCCGAGATGGCTGATTGCGGTGCCGCCGCGCTCGCCATGGCGCTGGGCTATCACGGCCGTCACGTATCGTTGGCCGAGATGCACGACGCCACCGGCACCGGACGTGACGGCGTCGACGCGCTGCGGCTTGCCGAAGCCGCATCCTCCTATGGCCTGCGCGCCCGAGGGGTAGCCACCGAGCTCGATGATCTGCGTGTGCTGCCGCGTGGCACCGTCTTACATTGGGGCGCAGCGCATTTCGTCGTCCTGGACTCGGCATCGCGGCGCGGCGTCACCGTTGTCGATCCCGCCGCAGGCCGCTACCGCATCAGCTGGCAGGCCGTCGACGATCTCTACAGCGGGGTCGCGATCATGTTGGAGCCCACCGACGCGTTCGCGACGGGCGGCCAGCGGGTACCGGGCGCACTGGCCCACGCTCGCCGAATGCTGGTTCGCTCCAGCGGAATCGGCAAAGTGCTGGCCACTTCGGTGGTGGTGCGGCTGATGGTCCTGGCGGTCCCGGTGCTCACCGGCGTGGTCGTGGACCGGGTCGTGCCCGCCAATGACTCGCACCTGCTCAAAGTCCTTGCCGCGGTGATGGTTGCGCTGATCGCTTACTCGATGCTCGCCACCTTCCTGCGGGCCCATCTACTCCTGCGGCTACGCAGCCGACTGGACGTCGACATGACACTGGATTTCCTCGAACATCTGGTGGACCTGCCGTATGCGTTCTTCCTCAAACGCTCATCGGGGGATCTGATGATGCGGCTGCGCAGCAACGCCACGGTCCGCGAGATCCTGACGAGCGGTACCATCGCCGCACTACTCGACGGCGCCCTGGCCACCCTGTACCTGGCCGCGATATTCGTGCTGTCACCGCAATTGGGCTTCCTTGTCACCGTGCTGGCCGCGGCCCAGGTGACCGTTTTGCTGCTGTCTCGACGCCGCAACCAGCAGCTCATGGCCGAATCGCTGGCCACCGAAGCCAAGTCGCAGTCCTACGCCTACGAGATGTTCTCCGCGGTGGAAACCCTCAAGGCCGCGGGCGCAGAGCGCCGTGCCGTCTCGCACTGGACGAACCTGTTCGTCGCCGAACTGAACGTCTCGCTGCGCCGCGGGCGACTTGCGGCGCTGGTGGAGACCGCGACGCATGGGATGGCGCTGCTGTCGCCGATCGCGGTGCTGTTGTTCGGCGCGTATCTGGTTGGTAGCGGCCAGCTTTCGTTGGGCACCATGCTCGCGCTGGCCGCGTTGGCCACCGCATTCCTGGAACCGCTGGCGACCCTTGTCGTCACCGCGCTGCAGGTCCAACTGCTTGGCAGCTACCTCGCCCGCCTCGACGACGTCCTCAGCACCCCGACCGAGACCGCCGGTCGCGACCTACGACACGCATCCCGGCTCGGCGGCGCTGTACGCGCGGAGCGGCTCACTTTCCGCTACACCGGTCACGGGGCGGCCGCCATCGACTCCGTCGACCTCGAGGTGAAGCCCGGGCAAGTGCTGGCCATCGTCGGGCGCTCCGGCTCGGGCAAGTCGACCCTGGGCCGGCTGCTGTTGGGTCTCTACCAGCCCTCGTCGGGACGGGTCCTGCTCGACGGGATCGACCTGGCCAGCCTGCATCCGCGCAGCGTGCGCTCCCAAATCGGCGTGGTCACCCAGGACCCCTACATCTTCGGGTTGTCGATCCGGGACAACCTCGCGCTCGGCGATCCCAGCCTGCCGCTGGACAGGCTGGAGACCGCCGCCGAGCTCGCCGGCGTCGCCGACGACATCCGTGCGATGCCGATGGGATGGAACACCCCGCTCGTCGACGCGGGCGCCTCACTGTCGGGTGGTCAACGCCAACGACTGGCGCTCGCCCGCGCGCTGGCGCCCCAGCCGCAGATCCTGCTGCTCGACGAGGCCACCAGCAACCTCGACACCGTCACTGAAGCCAAGGTGCACGCCAATATCGCTCGACTCGGCTGCACGGTGATCATGATCGCGCATCGGCTGGCCACCGTGATCGACGCCGACCAAATCGTCGTCATGGACACCGGTCGTGTCGTCGAAGTCGGTTGCCACCGTGAGCTTTTGGACGCTGGCGGCCATTACGCACAGCTGGTCGCCGGGCAACTCGTCGGCCAGAACGAGCGGTAGGAGTCAGGGATGGGAACGAAGCTGAGCCCGAGCGGTTTCTTCGTGCTGCGCGCGCCGCTGCTGCCGCTGGACGAATTGGATCGACTGCGCTCCGACCCCACGCACTGGCTGCGCTTGGCAGAGCGGCCGGAAGTTCGTGAGGCGCTGCACTTGGCGTCGCCGGGCCTGATGCGCCGTTTGGCGGCAGGCAATCCGGATGACCGGATTGCCGCATCGGTGACTTCTTACCTAGTGCGGATGTGCACCCGTGCAACGCCTTTCGGCTTGTTCGCCGGTTGCTCGTTGGGCGAGGTGGGCGATGCCACCGCGCTTATGGTCGACGGTCCGGAGGGCACCGCGCGACACAGTCGGCCCGACACCGAGGTGCTGGCGACGCTGGTGGATCGCCTGTTGGCAGACCCGTCGACGCGCCCGGCGATGGCCGTGGAGCCGAACTCCAGTCGCTACCACGCGGCGGGTGCCATGCGCATCATCGAAAGCCGAGTGCGGGAAGGCCGTCGCACTCATCACCTCGTCGTGATCGAGGACGACGCGCCCTTGCGGTGCGCTTTGGCTGCGGCCTCAGGTGGTTGCGTCGTCGAGCAGGTGGTCGATGCGGTCAAGTCCCACGCGGGCGTCGAGCGCGAGGAGGCCCGCGACTATGTGGACGCGTTGATCGATGCCAACGTGCTCACCGCGGTGGCCGAGCCGGCGGTGACGGGTCGAGAACCGTTGGCCCATGTGGTCTCATCTCTGCGCGGCCAGGGTTTGACTGCGCCATCGGAGGCGCTGGACCGGGTATCCGACGAGCTCGCCAAGCTGGACGCCGCCGGGCTAGGCAACCCTCCCGAGGCGTACGACTCGGTGGCCGAAACCCTGCTCAATCTGGTCGGCGAGGGTGACGACGCACGGCTCGTCCAGGTCGACCTGCACCGCGCCGGGTCGGGTCTGACGCTCGGGCCTGACACCGTGGCGCTGCTCACGCAGGCGGTGGATCTGCTACACCGCGTTTCCCCGAGATTCGAGGATCCCGCGCTGCGCCGTTTCAAAGCCGACTTCGGGGCCCGCTACGAGGACCGCGAGGTTCCCCTGATGGAGGCCCTGGACGAGGAGATGGGCATCGGGTTCGACCGCTCCACGCATCCGGCCGCCGACGAGTCGCCGCTGCTGGCCGGTATTGACCTCGGCGGCGTGTACGGGAACTCGCTGTTCACCGCACGCGACGCAGCCCTGCTCGATATGCTGATGCGTGCTCGCGAGGGCGGCGTGAAAACCCTTGAGCTGGACAAAGACACAGTCGCCCGTCTGGCGACCGCCACGCCGTCGCCGTTGCCCGACGCGCTGGCAGTCTTCGCCAGTGTGCTTGACGATGGCGTTGAGATCCACAGCATCAGCGGCCCGTCGGGCGCGGAACTTCTGGGGCGGTTCTGTCACGGCGATTCCCAATTGCACGACGCCGTTCGCGCGCACCTGCGGGCCGAGGAAGCCTGTGCGCCCGGTGTGGTGTTCGCTGAGCTCATCCACCTGCCGGAAGGACGTGTCGGCAACGTCTTGGCCCGGCCAGTGTTGCGCGACTACGAACTGGTTCTCTTGGGACGCTCGGGGGCGCCCGCGGATCGCCAACTCAGTGTGGACGAGCTGACCTTGCGCCTCGACGGTCAACGGCTCGTCCTGTACAGCCCCCGGCTGGGCGCGGAAGTCCGGCCGCGGCTGACGACCGCGCACAATCCGGCCTGGCGCGGCTTCGGGGTCTACCGCTTCCTGGCAGCGCTGCAGAACGACGGTGTGACCGGCGGGCTCGCGTGGGACTGGGGCGCATTGGCGGCCGCGCCGACCCTGCCGCGGGTCACCTCCGGGCGACTGGTGCTCGCCCGCGCCCGATGGCAGCTTTCGGCCGCCGAGCTGAAGACCGTCACCGGAGCCGACGCGGCGGCCGGATGGGCGGCCCTGCGCCGCGACCGCGGATTGCCCGGCGAGCTTCTGATAGCGGACGGCGACAACCGGCTCTACGTTGACACCACCAGCGCCGCGCTGATCGCTGCCGCCGCGAAGGTGCTGCGGGGTCGGTCTGGGGCGGTCGTCGAGGAGGTGCTGCCCTCCGGGGTCGCCGCGGGGCCGCAGGGCCGCTTCGCGCACGAATTGATCGTGCCGTTCATCGGCCGCCGCGATCCCGAGCCGGCTCCGCAAGCGTTCCGGGCACCCCGGGTGCAGCGCACCTTCGCTCCCGGCAGCGAGTGGCTGTACCTGAAGGCGTATACCGGTTCCGCATCCGCTGACCTCATCCTGGTCGACACCGTCGGCCCGGTGATCGATCGGCTGCGCGACGCGGGCGTGGTTGAGAATTGGTTCTTCCTGCGCTACGCCGACCCCGAGCATCATCTGCGGCTCCGGTTGCATGGTGAGCCGGCGGCGCTGCGCGACCACGCGCTGCCCGCCCTTACCGATGCGCTGGCCGACCACCTTGGCGACGGGACGATATCGAAAGTCGCAGTCGACACCTACGACCGCGAAATCGAGCGCTACGGCGGTGATTCCGGCATCGAGCTCGCCGAGCTCATCCACGGTGCCGACAGTGAAGCCGTGCTGAAAGTGTTGGGCATGCTCGACACTGACGACGGTCCCCAGGCCCGCTGGAAGCTATGCATGTACGCCACCGATCGGCTGCTCGCCGACGCCGGGTTGGACTTGCAGCAGCGTCGTGACTGGGCCAAGAGCGGCGCGGCGGGCTACCGGCCCGAGTACCCCAACGCGAACAACTTCGAAACCGGCGTCGGGCTGCGCTGGCGCGACGAGCGCGCCGACCTCACCGCGCTGCTCAACGACAGCACCGATCACCGCTACGAAGCTGCACGCCAGGTGTTCAGGCAGCGATCAGAAGTTCTCGCACCCCTGCTGGCCGAGCTGGCGGACCGGTCAAGGCGGGGCGAGCTGACCCAGTCCTTCTCGTCGCTGCTGCACAGTTTCGACCACCTGCACGCCGTCCGGTTGCTGCGTTCCGCCGCACGCACCCACGAGCTCATTCTCCTGAGCTTCCTGGACCGCTACTACGCCAGCCAGATCGCACGGGCACCCCGTGCCAAGGCTGCCGGATCTTAGTCCGAAAACAGTTCTCCAAAAACTGTCCGGTTTTGGTGCGGTTGGCGCTCATACCTATGAACGCGGCCTACACGGGGCCTCGACCACACCAATTAGGAGAACTGATGAACACCAACAAGCTGGCCCTGCGCAGACAGAGCATCCGCAACCTGACCGCGGACGAGCTCCGCTTCGCGCGCGGTGGCGAAGGCGGCAACGGCACCGGCGGCGGCAACGGCACTGGCACCCACACCAAGCACACCACGGTGCCCACAACGGGGACCCACACCGGCACCGGGCAGACGCGCACCAAGACCGACTTGCCGGCCCAGACGCAGACCATCGCCTGACGTTCTCACGCACGAACCGCCCCGCAACCGATGCCAAATCGGTTGCGGGGCGGTTTATTTGCGGAGAATATGGCCTTCGGGGCGATCGTCGAGACCCCACTACGTTCTCGGCGGCGGCGACTTGCGCCGTCCGCCAATAGCGGGACCTTAGTCCCCTACCGAGTCGCCCCACAAGCAAGGCCTGCTGCATCCTTGACGTCAAACCCGCCCACATCATGTTGACGCAACTCAATGATGAGGGTGAGCAGCGAATCTTGTTGACCGACTTCGGGATAGTCCGCAATGTCAACGACATCAGTGGCCTGACGAAGACAAACACGACTGTGGGCACAGTCGCCTACTGTGCGCCTGAGCAATTGCTGGGCGAAGATGTCGATGGCCGCACCGATCAGTACTCGTTGGCAGCCAACGCATTGACCGTTTGGTGTGCACCGGGATGCGCTTCCGCTAACCGGCCCGATGGCACGGCGGAAACTTCACCAAACAAATGTTTCTGTGACGTTGATGTCACAAAATTGGTTCTGCCCTGCACTTTTGGTGGAGCTGCCGGGAAATCGAACCCGGCATGAAAATCGCGTGACGGCGAATAATGTGAAGACTGCTCGCCCACGGCTCGGTGGCCGGGAGCGCGTAGGCGAAGACGATTGATCCGGCTCTACAGCCGGCCCGCGGCGAACGCCGCTGCCTGGTTGGTCATTCCCGACTGAATGTACTGACCATGTGGCCCCATGCTCAAACCGCGCGTACAAATCGGATCCCCGGGCATACACATGTCGATCGTTTTCGGGCGGTACAGCGGGCCAATGGTGGGAAGCGCGCCGGCTGTTGTCCCAACGAATGAGCCCGATGCCGACGGATTTCCGAAGACGGCGACGGCGGCGACATGACTGGCGACACCCGGTGGCATCTGCGTGGTGCTGACGTCCATCACGGCCGCGCCCTGGGAGTACCCACCGAGGACCATCCTGGTGTTGGGACAGGTCGCGGCCATGGACTCGACATGAGCGCTCGCGTCATTGGCACCGGCGGCGATGGAACTACGGAAATTGTTGGTGGCGGGATAGTTGACCGGATATACGCTGAAGGACCTTCCCCCAACCCGCGAACGCAGCGAATCGACAAAGGACTGTCCAACTCCCCCGATGCCAGGGGGCTCGGTGGTGCCTCGGGCGAACACCACGTTGACATCGGAGCAGGGAGCCGCGGTAGCGGATGGGAGCGACGAGGCAGCGGTAAGTGGCGCCCACGCTGCGACAACAGCGACACCGAGCAGACCAGAAAGCGGACGTGCGGTCACGGCACGCGTCCCACGTTGTCGCTTCGACGATGATTGTGAACGACCCAGCAGGCCACGTTGATGGCCTAGGCGCGCCATTCGACAATGCAAGCTCATGGCTGTGGTCCTCGGTGTGGTCGCCGCCCGATTGGCAGCTCGCACAAGTAGGAGCAACGACGCCGGTCCGAAGGGACACTTTTCGCCGCCGAATGCTGACGAAAAGAAAGCTGGCCAGCTCAGGGATCTGACCAGCTATATTCTGTGGTGGAGCTGCCGGGAATCGAACCTGTCCCAAAAACCTCGTGAGCTGCTGAAACGCAGAATTTGAGTACGCGAAACGACGCGGAATGACCTGCGGATACGCGAGAGGTGTTGACGGCGTCAACACGCATCAACTCAGCCCGAAAGTTTGACCTGATGAAGTCGGATCTGTTCGATGAGTGTGGATCGCTGACCCGCAATATCCGCATGTCCAACTTGATGGCAAAAGTTCCGCGCCGCCGATCACTCCAGGACCGACGGTGTGGACTTCAGACTGCTCCAGAGATGGGGCATCTGACGGACACCGAGCTGGTTCACCACCATCTGGGCAGCTTGACTGACCCCCTCGGTGAATGTGGGGAAGGCGTATTGAAGCTCGGCGACCTCCTCGACGGGCATCCTCGCCGCCATGCAGGCCGCGACCATCTGGATCACTTCGGCCGAGTACTCGCCGAGCACGTGAGCGCCGATGATCTGCCGTCGCGCGGTCTCGACTATCAGCTTGCAGAACCCTTCCGGCTGCCCGTCGGCGACGGGCCGCAGCATGTCCTCGTAGCGGGCCACCCCCAAGGCGCAGTCGTAGCGGGAGCGGGCCTGCTCCTCGGTGAGCCCGACGCTGCCGTACTCGGGGTCGGTGAAACTGCCGGCGGGGACGATTTCATGGACGACCCGCCGACGCGGGCCGAGTACCGCGTTCTCGGCGGCGACGCGGCCTTCGAGTGCGGCGCTGCTCACGAGCATGCTGTTCCCATCGACGTCTCCGGCGGCGAAGATGTGCGGGACGTTCGTGGCATTGAACGCGTCGACCACCACGTAGCCACGCTCGGTTGCCACGCCGGCGGCGGCGGCGTTGACGAGGTCGGCGTTGCCAGGCCAGCCGACGGCGAAGAATGCTGCGTCCACGTCGACCGTTTTGGACTCATCGCCGACTCGGTACCCGACGCGGACACCGGGTTGCAGCGCCTCGAGTTGGTGCACTTCTGCGCTGGTGATGACCTCGATGCCGCGCCCCCGGAAAGCGTGTTGGAGCGCGACCGAGATGTCGATATCGGCTCGCCGCACGATCCGGGGTCCGTGCTCGACGAGGGTGACTTCGCAGCCGAAGTCCGCCAGAATCGACGTCAGCTGGCAGCCCGTGTCGGCTGCCCCGATGACGCAAACCCGGTTGGGCAGTGAGGTCATGCTGCGCAGGTCCTCGTAGGTCAGGGCGAGCTCGGCCCCGCGGATCGGCAATCGCCCAGCCCTGCCGCCGACGGCGATGATCACTCGATCCGCAGTCCACGTGCGGCCGTCGGCCGCGCTGACCGTGTTGGCGTCGACGAACCGGGCGTCGCCGGCCTCTTCAACGAGGTCGACCCCGACGGAGCGGATGTGGTCGGCGACGCGCTTGCGTTCATAGAGGTAGTCGGCCACCCGCTGGGCGTTGGCCAGGGTAGCGGCGAGGTCGACCTCGGGCCGTGGCCCGCGCAGACCGAACGTTTGCCACGAGCTCCAGTCCCTCACCAGGCGCGCGGCCCGAGCCAGCGTGCGCACCGGTGCCGGGCCGCTGTTAAACGCGGTGCCGCCGACCCGCCCCCGCTCGACGAGCATGACCTCTGCGCCCAGCTCGGCGGCGGTTAGGGCCGCGGACACACCAGCGGGTCCGCCTCCAATGACGACAACGCGCATCTCGCCTGCTCCTCTCACACCGACGCGGTCATGTCGACCACAACCTTGATGTCATCCTTGCTTGTCGAGCACGGCCGGCATCTCCTCGCCGACCACGCGCTGGACGAGCCAGAACGGGTCGCACGGGGCCGAGGCCTTGGCAGCCTTTTCTCGAAGTAAGACACATCTTGTCGAAGAAAACCGTGGACTGACACCGGTCACGCGGTTCGTGACGCTCCCCTATCCCCGCTGCCGGGTCGGGTGGGTCCCGATTCATCGCCGAATACTGTCGGGGAGACGCGTCAATCCCGCCGATAGGGCAGGAAGTTAGGGATGGCCAGTTCGCGTTTGCAGTCACATCTGTCAATCGGTCCAAGGTCGCCCGTGATCTCTACGCCGCAACAGCGTGATCGCGGCCCTCGGCGGCATGCTGGTAACGCATCGCGGCCTGTGGCGTCGAATGGCCCAGCCGGGACATCAGCTCGGCCAAGGTGGCACCGGCGGTGGCGGCCAGCACCGCACCGGAGTGCGGCACATCATGCCAGCGGAGATCGTCGCGGGCGGCGGCCGAGCGGGCCTTCCGGTAGTCGACATACAGGGCCTTCGCCTAGCAAGGTCACCAGCACGATGACAGCGGCGATAACCAGGGCACCAGCTGTGACGCCCGAGACCAGCTTGAGCACGCGCATCCAGTCATGGTGAGGCGGCCCGTGGTAAGTCGGCTCGCAGTGCTGCGGCTCGTAGTACCGCTGCGGCTCGGGTGGCGGCCCGGCATGAGACCATGCCGGCCGCGTCTCCGCAGCAGCGAACTCCTCCGCTGACATGGTGTAGCAACCGGGTAGTCCACTGTGCCGTCCGGGTGGACGACAAAATCGGCGCTCATGTCGCGCCCTCGTCGCTGAGCATCTTGCCCTCGTGCTGCCTGCGCAGCAGCCCGTTGACGAACCACAGGCCCTCGGTCGTGTACCGCTGTCGAGCCAGATCGATGCGCCAGCGTTGCATGGCGTCCAACAGGAGCGCCGTGCCGATTCCCTGGCGCTGGTGACCCGGCTTGACCCACATGCTGATGCTGCCCTCCCGGTCCAGCGGGTTGTTGCCATCGTGGGCGTGGTGGTTGAGGATGCCTACCAGCAGCCCGCGCTTGTCTCGGTAGAGCAGGCAGTCGAGCTGGATGAAATCGCCCGCACCCGGCGTGCCCAGGTGGCGCCGTTCCAGGTGGATGCCCGGCTGGCCCCGATAGTCGTGCTGCTCCGCCTGGGATTCCCAGGACGCCACCGGGCCGAGGACGCGCTGGACAGTGATCCCGTTACTGCTCATTGCTGCTCACCCCCGGACACCTGCAGCTGCAGCCAGGCCAGCAGCGTGCCGCCGTGCTCCAGATAGGTGTGCCACTGCTGGCAGCCTCCCATCGCCGCCGGGTAGCTGGTTCCGTAGAACCCCACCACCCGGTCGTGGCCGTTCTCGATGGCGTGCAGCTCGTAGGACTCCGGATGCCCGGCCCGCCGGTTCTGGATCAGCACCAGGAACGTGTCGCCCTTCGCGTGCTGCCATACCGGCACCTGATGATTCGGTGCCATCGACTTGTTGACCAGCTGGCCCGCGACGCTCGCGCCCGCGCTGGCGGCGGCGAACCGGGCCGCAACCCCGAATAGGCTCATGCCAACCATCCCCAGATGAGATTCGACGCGAGGGCGACAGGCCCACCGGGCGGCGCGCAACCCATCCAGCAGTCGAGGTAGTCCGCGTGTGCGGCTCCGGCCGTAGGGGCAGCGATGCCCAGCGCGACCGCTGCGGCGGCGACACCGCCGAGCAGCACTTTCTTCATTTCATTTGCCTTCTCTTTTTCTCGGGCCACGGCACGCCGCAACTCGGCTTGGTGCAGGTGTCGGGGGCGGGGCCTGGATGAGTTCCTGACCCCGCCCCTTCGCAACCCCCCGGGGCAGCTATGCGGCCTGGAGCGCGTTGCGCCCTGCCGCGCGGCAAAAAGCGCCTTTTATGTCCGAGGAGCCCCGGCAGGACTTGCTGCAGTTCCGCCGGATCGCAGCGTTGACATCGGGCAGGCTGGATGAGCAGGGCAGGCTGTTGTCAGGGTTGATAAAGCCGGGCGGTGCAGGTGCGCATGGTTGGCCGTCGGGTGTGACGCATGCAGCCGGGGGGCGGGGTCGGCGTGCGCGTCCGGTGCTGCCGAACCAATCGCGGCCGTCGCGCCCGTTGCTGCGATTAGCGTTGCAAAAGCCCGCATGGATTCTTCATGATCGTGTCCCTCATATCTGACAGGTGGTTGTGATGGCCGACAATGCTGCCGCGGCCAGTTTGAAATCCGGCAGGGCGGGAGGGGCCGTGAGTTTTCGGCCCCCCACGGCGCATCTCTGGACGCCGTTTTGAAGAAGACCACTAGCCGGGCGGCGATAGCGCCCGCCGCCAAACTCGGCGACAGCCAGATGATGTTCTTCATGGATTTCTCCTAGGGGCTGAATCCGTCCGCGAGTAGCTGCGGCGCCGAACCGCGCCTGGCCTCCGGTCTGGGCGGTGACCAGGGCACGGTTCGGCGTGCTTGCAACGGTAGGAAATTACTGGTTAATATGTCAATAATCCGGAAATATTTTCCGAGTGATTCCACTCACAGGCGAAGTGCGCTGATGGCCCCGGGCGCGCAGGTACGCCCATTGCCGCCCGGTAGTCATCCAGTTTGTTGAACGTGGCCTCCTGGTTGGTGCGAGACTGAGGTGCACCCGACTAGGCAGCGCAGGAGGCGGGATGGCGACGGTGTACGTGATCACCGCGGGAAGCGGTGACACCTACCGCATCGAACGGGTCTACCTCGACCGCGACCAGGCATACGAGTTTGCCCGCAACTACAACGGGATCGCACCTAACGAGCCTGTTCAGGTGGAGGAGTGGGAGACAGGTGCCCCACCTGGGGCCTACGACGGCCCGTATTGGCGCGCGCAGTGGTGGGCGCGGGTGCCGGTAAGCAAGCGTCGCGGTGAGCTGCGGCATACCCGTGAGGGCGAGCGCTTCGATGACTTCGAGATCCGACAGGGGTGGTGGACCGGCGACGGCCTTCCCGACGCGAAAGTGGTGCGCCGCGAACTGGCAGGCATACCCACGGTGGAGGTGGCGGGCCTGTCAAAGGAGAAAGTTGAGGAGCTGTTCTGGGACACGATTACCGAGGTTAGGGCCGATCTCGCGGGTGTGCCACGGAAGTAGTTGCCGTCTTCTTATGCAATTAACGGAAAAATATGTGTGTGGTAGGTCGACATTGCCGCCCCTAATGCGTCATGATCGCACCATGGATGGACATGCCCTTGAACGGCTCGGCCACCACATCGTGAGCCGCCGCGTCGCCTTGGGCTACCGCAGCCGCACCGACTTCGCCAACAGCCTCCAGTTCACCGTCCGCACCCTCTCCGACATCGAAAACGGCGTGCGCAAAGCCAGCCCCGGCACCTACGCCATGCTGGAAAACAAGCTCGGCTGGGCACCGGGCAGCATCGACACCATCCTGACGGGCGGAGAACCTAAAGAGCTGGTGGTCAAGCTGCGTCGTGACAGCCTCGAACGCAGATACCACTCCTATAACACCGACGCTCTGTCACAGGCCTCCACTGAGGAGCTGCTGCTAGAGCTGCGGCGGCGCATCATCCAGCCCCGCGACCGACGCCACCAGACCTGGGACGACTGGGACAACGGCCTTGCTTCGCAGGGCCACTGGCCGGACGAGAGTTAGCAGCACCAACCACCTAGAAGATCGCTGTCTGACCCCTGATGTGGTTCGCAGTGCCGTTGGTTCTTGTTGAAGTTCTCGCGGTTGGTGGGCAACGTCGATGACATCAGCGGGCTCACATCCACCAACATGACAGTTGGCACGGTTGCCTACGCTGCCGTGCCGGGCCAATTCCTCGCCAGGGTTGAGGCCGGGCAGATCGCCTACAACCAGGGTTTGGTCAGCCGCGAGGTCAACTTCAACAATTCGCTGGTCGACCGCGAGGTGGCGCTGGAGGTACGTATCTTTGGCAACGACAGCGCCATCAACGGCGTGATCAACCGCGCCTACAACGTCGGCAACCTGCTGTTGGTGAACACCCCTGAGGAGATCCTCAACGGCCTCTCCGGTGCGCTGGTCCCGTCAGACTTCAATCTCAGCGTGCTGACCGGCGAAGGCGGCGGCACCTTCAACGGTGGCGAGATCGGTGGCCCGGTGGGCGCGTTCGACCAGAGCCTGTCGCTCACCCTTAACGCAATCGGCTTCATCGGAGAGCTATTGGGCATCGCCTAAGGCGCAAGCGCCTTAGGCTGACCAATGTGTCAGCAGTCGTTGGCACACTCGGCGGGTGAACCAGTACTACTATTGGGTCGGAATCCGTTGTCCGCCAATACTTCACTCCCGCAGTCCCGCAGGCTAGGTACATGGCGACAAAGCAAGCTGAGACACCCTGGCCACCGGGCGCGAGGAGCGGTGCGCAGGTCTGCCATCAGGCGCCGCCCTTCTCGGTCATCGAGGGTTGGATGGCGTCTGCGAGAATCGGGGCATGTCGCAGACGTCGCTGCTGTCGCGCGAGATGTATTCGGCGGCGGAGGCCGCCCTCGTGGGTGGCCGCGTTACCTGCGGAGACGAGTAATGGGCGACTTAAGGATAGCGAGTCTTTGGCTACGCCTGGCCCTAGTCTTCATCGTGGCGATGTTGGTCGGGATGGGGAGCGTGTTTCTGGCAAATCGTATCCTCCCCAAACCGGTTGCCGAAGGCCACAATTCGACGCTGTCGCCGTTCCTGACCTGCGTGGCGCTTGTGTACGTTTGCCTGAAGCCGTAGGAACGTCATTTCATGGTGGCGAGGTTGTGCCAAAAGTTCTGGAGACTGTCGGTGCCGCCGAAGAGCGTGGTGAAGTTCGTGGAGTCGACTAGAACGATGTCGCCGGACCGTTGGTTCTTCGGTGGCATCCAGATCAGCGCATTGAATTCGGTGTTGCCTGCCGCGGTGAAGGGGTGCGGCCTGTCGGCATCGATGCGTTGACGGCCCAGCACCCGCACCGAATCGCTTTCCGGCGCGGTGAGTTCGTAGTGCGGCAGGTGGGGGTGGAAGTTGAATGTGGTGACGTTCTCGAGCAGCCGCGCGGCGTCCAGATCGCTGAACGCGGTCAGCGGTGCGATCTCCTTGGTGCCCTCGACCACGGCGGGACGCAGCCCCCACCTGTTGTGAACGGGGACATCGAGGGCCGTCATCAGTGAGCGGGTGTATTGACCGAACCGCTGCTGGCGTGGCACCAGCGGGTCACCGTGATGGTGGTATTCAACCTGACGCTGGGCGAAATCGTCGCTGAAGCCGACGTCGTGATGCGGTGCCAATACCAAGCATGTGCCCTCGCGCTGCAGCCATTCCCGGACGGCACTGATCTCTTCGGGTGCGGCTTCTTGTTCCGACAAGATGTGGTCAAGCCCGAACACCATCAGGGTGTCGGTGTCGGCAAGGATCCGTTCGTCGATCGGAAGTTGATAGCCGGCCTGGTCGATACGCTGAAACACGGCAACGGGGTGGCCTGTCGCTTCCCCCGCCAACTCCTGAAACGCCAGTGTCGAGCGGTGGAAAAGCTCCAGCGTTCCGGCGATCCCCTGTAGGAAATGGGCCTCGTCGTATTCCCTTTTCTCGTAGCTCGGCCACAACGCGTTTCGGACCTCTGCCATGGTAGAGAAGCGGTTGTACATCTCCGTCGGTGTGCGTTGGGCCTCCCACGGGTAGCTCCAGGTCCAGTAGATGCTGATGCGCCGGCCGCCGGTGTGGGCGCGGGCGACGTGGCTTTGGTTGTAGGTTCTCGCTGCGGGGAGTGCGCTCATGGTGAATCCCTAACGTGATGAGTCGAGCGCCGCGAGGTAGCGCATCGCGTTGATGCCCGGCAAGAAGAAGTAGGCCCCACCCTTGAGGGTGGTGAATGCCGGCAAGCCCTTGTGGACCTTGCGGATCGGCCGCTTGGGAATCGTGAATTCCATTGTCCCGTCCTGGGTTCCGCATATCGGATCGTGCTCGTTGCCGAGCTCGTGAAAGGTTCGGTCGTTGATCCAGACGTTCTGCGCGAACTCGAATTGCCTCACCAGGCTGGCGCAGATGATGAACGCGGCGATGCCGCGATCGACTCCGTCGTCGGGCGCGCCCTCGGGCAGGGCAGGACCGTAGGTGGCACCCCGGCGAATCATCCTGCGCCGGTTCATATTGTGCGCGGTGTCGCGCGGGTTGAGGCGCCGCGCGTGCGATCCGAGCGGGCAGGCATACCCGAACGGATCCATCTCCTTGTAGTTGAAGTCGTTGCTGCGCATGGGATCCGCGCCGAGCTCAGGATCATCCTTGTCCGGTGCCAGCACCAGTGGTGCGCCGCTGCGCCAGCGTCCCATGAATTTCGCCGCGAGCAGCTCCTCATCCTCCGGCGTCTCGGCGTTCTCCCGGAGGTAGTCGCGGAACAGTCCCACGTGCTCCTGCAACCGCCGGTAGGCCATGTAGCTGCCGTTGCGGGCCAGGACTTCTGGCCGCGGCAGATCCGCGACCGGACCCAGCTCGTCCGGATAACCGAGGATGAACTCGCCCGCCTTGAGCGGCGCCCCGGACCCCGGCGTGGGCTCTTCACCCGAGCCCTCGATCACCGGCTGCGACAACCTATCCCGGAACCCGAAGTGATCGTGCGCGTAATTGAACGGCGGCGACGCGTTCAAATCCAGAAACGACAGCCGCCGCACACCGTCGCACCGGGCCACCAGCTCATCGTGCACCCCGGTGGCCCGCGCATGTTCAGCATCGTCGCGAGCAAACAGAATCGCGACCGCGTGCAAGTCGGCGCCCGCCAATCCGCCCACCCAGTTGTCCGGGTGCGCGACCCCGGTATCGCCCAAGACGTCGGCCCGCGCCGCCATGCCCTGGCGAAATTCCTCGGGGAAAGTCGCCAGGGATTCTTCGGGAACCCCGAGCGCCCGCAAGCCATTCCACGTGAACGCCAGCGTGACCCACCGCTTGGTGCTATCCATCGAGGCTTGCGCCGTGGCGGCGGATTCGACCACTGGGATCAGCTCGGACAGCCACGCCCGACCCCCTGCCGGATTGCCGAACGTCAGGAACTCATAACGCCCCGTCATCGCCGGCGTACGGGTCAGCAGAATGTGCTGAATATCGTCGAACTCAAGCATCACCGCAGCGCCTGGTGCGGATCACTGCATCTGATCGAGCATGTCAGAAAACGCCGCTTTGAGCCGCAGCGCCTTCTTGATCTCATCGGCCGTCACATACGGGTACTCGCCGTACTCCAGGAAACTGGGGCACTGGTGTTCGCGCACAAAATTCACAAACGCCGCGGGGTTCTCTTTCCAGTCTTCTGGGAAGCCCTCCAAGTTGGTGAACACGGTCGTGATACCGGTCGCGCTGAACAGCTGCACCGCATCTTCGGTGTACTTGTCGAAGTCGGTGTCAAAGATGCCCTGGTACTGAAAATGCAGCCCCGAACCGACATCGAACAGTACCCACCGCAAGTAGTGCAGCCGCAGCGGCGCAAGCACATCGGGACTCCCGGCAATCGCTTCTTGGATCTGCTTGCCGTACGCGCGGACGGCCTCTTCGCGCCCCTCTTTGACCTTCGCGATGATCGAAAAGCCATAACACGCGGGCGTTCTCGGATAGACCGGACCGTATCTCCCCCGCTCGAGCTCGAAGTACCCCTCCTTCGGGATGGCCACCGCCGCTGGCTTGCTCCAGTCATGATCACTCGCCGGCATTTTTCGTTCTCCCGTCAACTTGCTCCGATAGGCGCGACGCTACCCCCGATTGCGGCTCACGAACCGATTTCGCCGACGACAAACTGGCGAGGCAACGAATCGTTCCGCCGTGGTTCATCTGCTGCGTTCCGTCGGTCCATCGTCGCCGGCCGACAGCTGCTCAAATAGCCCCGCGCGGGCCAATAACAAACCGCTCACCACCAGCACCCAGACGGGGAAGGCCATCGTGATCCACATGCTGACGTCGCTCGCGAGGAGCAACGAAACAGCGGCGAGATAGCTCAGGCCAACCAACCAGCGTGGCATCAAGCCCGTCCTCAACCACATCGTCGCCAGCGACATCATGAACACCGCGGCCATCCGGACCGCATACGTCTTGGTGGACGACAGCACAACCATCTTCCCTAAATCGACCATCTCGGCATGGGCGGCCGGGTCCGTCACGGCGGTGTTGGCCGCCACCAAACCGCCAGCCAGCGACATGGAAACAAACATCATTGCCAGAAACAGCAGACCGCTACCCAGGAAAACAGTCGAGAAGAACCGATCTTCGTACTGCCCGAGACCGTCGCGCACAACGCCCATGAACCACAGGAAGCTGATACCGGCGAACGGCATCAGCACCGTCGCAGTCAGGATCCCGCTGCGGCGACTTGTCAGCCACTGCGCTGAACCCTCCACGCCCTCGGGCATTTTGGTGCGGATCAAGATCAACACGGCACCGAACAACAATGCGAACACCACACCAGCCACCGCGGCCGCACGTGGCGTCGTCAAGCGGTGCAGGTCGGGCTGAGACGACATTGTCATGATGTCATCCTGTCACCGGTCTTGCGCGGCAGGCGGGTTTTTACCGTCTACCTCCGACCAGTCGCAGCCAGCCGATACATCGGCCCAGAAATCTCAGACGAGCCCCGGCCCAGCTCGGGTGTCCAGACCACGGGCGGCACCGGCCTTGTTGAAAGACCTAGGTTGCGCTTGAGGTGGATCGCCAGCCGCCAGCCGGCCAGAGGTCAAATCCGACGCGGATGTGCCTCCTGCGCTCGGCGTCCCGGTCGGCCCCAGGCCACCGGGGCAGGCACCGAACAGCCGCGCCCTACCCGATCCGCCCGACTGCGAATTCGACTTCGTCGATGGCGTGATTAATATCCCATCAACCTCGCAGGGCAGGAATGACACAGCAGACACGTTGCGGCATTTTCCATCTTCTTTCCTATGGATTAAGGACGCTCTGTTGTCGGTAGTTGGGGCGGTAATACCGGTCCGCCTTCCGGTCCTCCTACCGCTGCGGGAGGTGGTGCCGGAACTGGCATACCTTCACCGGGAAGAACGGGTGCACTCGCAAATCCAGCCGGTTCCATATGATCTTTGCACGCATTCGGAACAGGAACCATATACCATTTCCAAGCGCCAGGGGGATTTGGTGCCGGTGCCATGCTGTTGTCGGGGCACCGAAATGTGCAACTGACGCCGCCGGCACCCGGGCCGCCCAGGCCGAGAGTGGAACCCCCGGCAATAGCCGCGCCAGCGTCGACAGCTACGCCTCCTGCCTCACAGTGCAAATGTGATCCATTGATTTCGGTAGGCCAATCACAGTAAGCCCCCTGGGCAAAGAAAACGTTTGCTCCGACGAGGACTGCTGGATAATCACACAAACCCGCATTGGCCCTCGGGGCCGGGGGAATAAAAATCGCGCTAGATGCAATTATCGGAACGAGCCAGATTTTATTCATCGACTACCTTCCTAGTGTTCCCAACACGTCATCACCGATACATCAACCCAGGGCCGGGAATTCCCCTGACTAGCGAGGAATCGCGTCCAGCAGATCCGCGATGGGCGCAGGTCAAGCCCGCGTACGTCGATACGCCGCCTGCTCATGCCATGCCTCCAATTTGCCCACAGTCACAGACAACATCGGTGAACTACGGTGATGTGTTACGCAGGTAGCGCGTTCCACGGTCCAGCGACCCAACCTGGTCATGTGATCGCCTGGCTGCAGCGCCATCGCCTCGGGCGCGCTGATCGCTCGGCAGCTATGCGGACCGGCGCGCCCGCCTGGGGATTACGGAGAGAACGCTTAGGTTCGAGGGGTTTGTCAGGTCTACTTCGTCGATGGCGAGCCGAATCCCAGCGGATTCCCGATGCGATTGCGGCGCAAAGGGAACCAGATCTGACCATAAATGATCTGACGCTGGATGGTTTATCAGCAATCCCCGAACGACTAGGCTGTTGTTCGCAGGTTGACACTGGTCAGCCGCGTGATCATCCGAAAAGGAGGCAGCCATGTCGCTCTCAGCCCCTACTGTGTGCCGTGCAATTGCAGGTGCGATCGGCACCGGCGTATTCAGCGGCGCAATATTGTTTGGTAGCGCGGCGATCGCCGTGGCCGATCCGCCGCCCAACTGCACCGCCGCCGACCTGTCTCGTGTTCAATCCGGTGTTTCGAATTCGACGTCGGACTACCTGTTCAACCATCCCGATGTCAACGCCTTCTTCACTGGTCTTAAGGGCCAGGACCGCGATGTGATGCGCAACAACGCGCAGAACTACCTCAACGCCAACCCGCAGGTACAAGCTGAGCTTCAAGGCATCCGTCAGCCCCTGGTTGATTTCAAGGCTCGCTGCCAATAGCCCCACACCCTGGCGCACGGTCTTACAGTCTTTGATCTAGCTCGGCCTCCCGGAAGGATGACTGCCATGCGAATTAGGCGCACCTATATCACAGCGATCCTCGCGACCGCTCTCGCCGCCGCAGCGGCGATTCTTGCCGCCCCCATCGCGAGTCCACCGAATATCCAACTCAACGCTGCCCCCATCCACAACGCACCCCTTGATGACCTCAACGTCCCGGGCGTGCCCGGCAACATCGACTTTGACGTCCCAGACCTCAACGCGGTGGACGACATTGTCCCGAACATCAACGTGCCGAACGTCAACCTGCCCAACATCAATCCGGGGCACGTCGGTAGACCGGGTCGCGGACGGTAGCGCGGCAGCGTCCACGAGCGCGCTGAAGCCCTCGCGCATGGGCGGCGCTGGGTAACTCGCGCTCGCCGGGGTGGAGCTGTTGCAGTCAGAATTTCACGGCTTTGCGAATCGCGGTGAGCAGCCGGTCCGCCGTCGGGCGTTGCTCGACGGGGAAATCGCGTTCTGGAATCGTGGTTTCCCCGTCAGAGAACGTGACCGTGATGGGTTCGGCTGGGTAGTAAGTGTCGTGTTGTGCCGGTGCCTCGTGGACGGCACCCCACCGAAGTTGGATGGCGTCAGAAAGTGGTCGGAGCCAGGCGGACTGGCTTGATGGTGTCAGCTTGTGTTCGCCGTCCGCATGCTCGTCGTAATCGGCCCTTCCGTACTCGACGCGCACGTAGCCGAGGGCTTTTGGGGTGACAATCCAGCACGTCCACGTCGTCGTCGAGTCGGTGCTATTCCAATCGGGCCAGGCCGCCTCGATTTTGGCGTCTGCGACGAGTGCCGCTAGCGCCTCCACCACCGCCGTCGGAACCCCGAGGTGCGGTATCGAAGCATGCTGTTGAATGTACTCCCGGCGTTGCTGGCTAATGATCACGGAAATCACGCTAGCGGCTCTTGGGCATTATGCGCCCCGATGTCCTCGGCGACCAGACCTACGAGTCGCTCGCCCGCAAGGGTGAGACGATGACCACCGCCGCCATGGCGACGTACGCATACGATCAAATCGACCAGGCCCGAACGGAACTGAACGCCGTCTCGGAATAGGCGCATCTGTGACTCGCGGAAGTCCGTCTCGAAACTCGTGTATCCGGTGACCGGGCGGATCAGCCGACGTGTGAGGTGGGAGCGTGTCTGTTGTGAGATTCTGCGTGGGTGTCCCCTGATCAGGCGGTGTCCCCTTCAGGGGTTGTGACGTTTTTGTTCACCGACGTCGAAGGCTCGACCCGTCGGTGGGAGGCCGACCCCGATGAGATGCGGTTGGCGCTGGCCGCCCATGACGAGGTGTTGCGTGCGGTGATCGATGCGCAGGGGGGCTGGTTGTTCAAGCACACCGGGGATGGGGTGTGCGCGGCATTCTCGTCACCAAGGGCAGCGGTGGATGCCGCGGTGGCCGCGCAGCGGGCGCTGGAATTGCCGGTGCGGATGGGGATCGCCACCGGTGAGGCCGAGCTGCGGGGGGCGGACTACTTCGGTGCGGTGCTCAATCGCGCCGCGCGGGTAATGGCCGCGGGCGATGGCGGCCAGATTCTGCTCGACGGTGCAACCGCGGGCCTCATGGGCGAAGACGATCTAATTGCCCTAGGGCCGAAACGATTACGGGACATAGCCAAGCAATCCAGATCTATCAGGTTCACGTCGGCGACCGTGAGAATCCTGGCTACCAGCCGAGAGGGCTTGCGGGTCACCGACGAGCAACTCTGGCCCGTTCCCTCACTTGAGGTCAACTCAAGCGCCGCAATGTTGTTCGTCGAGCGCGCCCAGGCGTTGGCGTCGGGCATTTCACTGGCCGAGAACAAGGACGCGGTGGCCGAGATCTGCCAACGCCTCGACGGCGTCGGTCGCGACCATCACGGAGCTTCCGCTTCCGCCAAAACGCCGCGTTGGCGCAATCGCCGCTCAAGCGGGGAGATTGGCAATTAGACACAGCGACGGCAGCGCCTCGGCTCCGGTCAGGGCGATTTCTTTTGTGGCTCTGAAGTGCCGAAATGGCCTGCACCCGATTGTGGTGAAAAATGTGGTGAAAAAGTGTTCTGGTCTGGATTTGTACGCTCTGACCTGCTGTTATCTGTGGAGCTGCCGGGAATCGAACCCGGGTCCTACGGCATTCCCTCAAGGCTTCTCCGTGCGCAGTTCGCTATGCCTCTGCTCGGATCTCCCGGTCACGCGAACTAGCCGAGATGACGATCCCAGTCGCTGTTAGTGTCCCGATAAGTCCCGCGACCGGACTAATCGGTTGATCCCTCTAGCTGATGCCAGGGTCCGGGTCGAGGGCTTTCCCGGTCTGACAGACTAGCTGTCGCTTAGGCAGCGAGAGCGTAGTCGCGCTGTGTTGACACGGCGCTTAATTGGTTGCAACGACGCTTACGGTGGTCTCTTGCCTGCACCGGCACGCTTCCCTTGATTCGATGCGCGAAGTCGAAACCTTTCAGCCCCTCGTAACTTCTTTGCACCCCTGCCGATTTTCGGCAGGACACTTCATCATACGCCGCTATTAACGCCGGGCAACGAAATAAAGTTCCCGGTCAGATCACGAAGTTGAGGTTCTCGACGATGCGGTTGGCCAGCTCCTTGTCGCCGTCGAGCTCGACGTTCTGGGCGCGTGCGGGGCACATCGGGCGTCCGCCGGCGAGCCTGGTGAACTGCAGCCCGTCCAGCCGGATCGTCGCGGTCGGCACTTGGCCACCGAAGTCGTCGACCACCTGGGCGCGCCCGTCCACGCTGACGCGGATGCTGCGCGCCAACGGGCCGGTCAGGTCGAATTGGACCCGCGACCCCTCGGGCGCCCCGGCGAGTTTTCCGACGACGAACCCCATGGTGGCCGCGACCTCGTCGAGCGACAGCTGCGGCGCGGTCCCGACGAGTTCGTCGTCGGTCGACGGCCGCTGCAACGCCATCCGGATGTCTTGCTCGTGCATCCAGCAGTCGAAGACCCGGATCCGCATGAACCGTCCATAACTGTCCATGCCGGCTGGCGTCGGGATCACCGCGTTCCACTCGTCGTCGGACATCGCCGGCAGGACCTCGCGGCGCTCGCGGGTCACCTCGCGGTAGCGCTCCAGAACGCTGGGGCCCTCGTCGCCGCTGAGATGGCGCACCCAGCACTCGTTCATCGCGCCGATGTCGTTGCGCACATGCTCGAGGGACTTGACGTCGATATCCGGTTGCGGCGCCTCGATGCCCTGCAGAAACGACTCGGTCCCGATGATGTGGGATACGACGGCACGCACGCACCACCCCGGCAGCGGCGTCATCGCCTGCCAGCCACTCTCGGGCAGCCCGTCGAGGAGCGCGTCGATGGCGTCCCACACGGAGAACAGGCCGAGCAGCACGTTGGACTTGTCGACTGTGGTGACGGAACGAGTTGCCATGGTCGGATAGTAGGCGGGTCAGCGCGCGATATAGAGGTCGGCCCGTCAGCCCGCGGCGATCATCACGACAGACCCCATGGCCATCGCCATGCCGATGCCCTGCCACCGGCTGACCCGCTCGCGCAGCACCACCATTGCCAGCACCACGGTTGCCGCCGGATACAGCGAAATCATGATGCTGGCCAACGAGAGCAGCCACGACTGCAGCGCGATCAGCTGGGCCACTAGTGCGCAGATGTCCAGCAGCGCGATGGCGAGCGCGAGCTTCATCGATTTACCCCGCGGCAGCCGCAGATTGCCCTTGGTGGCAGCCAGGCCAGTGATCACCACGGTCGCCGACAGGCGAGCGAACACCAGCGGCCAGAGCTTGCATTCGTGGGGTGCCTGATGAAGGAACACCAAGTCCAGCCCGAACGCGCACCCCGCCAAGACCGTCAGCCAGGCCACCTTGGGGGTGAACCGGTACGGGCTCTCGCCCTCGACTTCTGCTTCCCGGGCCTCGCGGCTGACCAGTGTCACCGCGACGATCGCCAGCAGCACACCCAGCGAGGCCGCGGGGGCGGGTCGCTCCCCCAGCGCGATGCCGACCGCCACGGGCACGGCGGCATTGAGCACGCCCGCCAACGGCGCTACCGCCGAGATCGGGCCGGAGCCCAGCGCCGCGTAGAACGCCCACATGCCGAACGCCTGCCCGATGCCGTACATGCAGCCCCAGAAGACCGCGCCCGAATGGATCGGTCCGCCGGCGAATAGGGCCAGCACACCCAGCAGCACCGCTTCGACGGGGTACGCGGCGAGCATCACGCGCAGCGCGGCAATGCGCCGCGCTGCTACACCGCCCACAAAATCGCTGACGCCGTAGGACACGGCGGACAGCTGCGCGTAAGCGGCCCCGATCAGTTACATACCTTTCGCTCGGCGACCCAGCTCCCGAACTACTTCACGCTGGGCGTCGCGGCGTGCCATGTCCTGTCGTTTGTCATACGCTCGCTTGCCTCGTGCCAGCGCGAGCTCAACTTTGACCTTGCCCTCCGAAAAATACAAAGACAACGGCACCAGGGCGAGGTTACCATCTCGGATCTTGCCGATCAGCGTGTCGATCTGGCTGCGGTGTAGCAACAACTTTCGATTGCGGCGAGGATCGTGGTTGGTCCAGCTGCCGTGCTGGTACTCGGGAATGTGCAAGTTGCGCAACCAAATTTCGCCATCGTCGACGGTGGCGAAGGCGTCGACCAACGACGCGTGACCCTCCCGCAGGCTCTTGACCTCGGTGCCAAGCAGCGCGACGCCCGCTTCGTACTGCTCCAAGATCGAATAGTTATGGCGCGCTTTGCGATTGCTGGCGATGATCTGTTTGCCCGCGCGCGCCTTTTTAGATGTGTTGTTGGCCACAGTCAGCGCCGTACGTAGATGCGCACTGTTGCGTAGGCCGTGAGCGCCGCCATCGCCGCGCCGAGCAGCAACAGAATCGGCGAGATGTAGACGATGTCGGCATAGTCCACCCGCGCGATCAAATTCGCTTGGTAGAACTGGTTTAACGCGCTGTCCAGGAAGAATGCCCGCACCGCAACCAAGCCGAGGATGGCGATCACCACGCCGATCGTCGCCGCCAGCATCGCCTCCACCAGGAACGGCAGCTGCGTGTACACGCGGCTGGCGCCCACCAGTCGCATGATGCCTATCTCCGTGCGGCGCGTATAGGCCGCGACTTGAACCATGTTGGCGATCAGCAAGATTGCCCCGACGGCCTGGACCACAGCCACGGCGAAGGCAACATTGCTCAAGCCGTTCAGCACCGCGAACAGGCGGTCGATCAAATCCTTTTGATTGAGCACGGAGAGCACTCCGGGCTGACCCTGCATCGCAGCGTCAAATTCCTTGTGCTGCTCGGGGTTTGCCAACTTCACGATGAATGACGCAGGGAAGGAATCCTTTCCGGCAACGTCCTTGTACTGCGGAAACTTACGGATCGCGTCGTTGTAGGCGTCGTCCCTGTTGAGGAAGCGCACCGATTTGACGTCTTCTCGCCCTTCGATCTTCGCGCGCAGCGCCTTGCACGGGTTGGAGCTGCATCCCGGATCGTTGGCGGAGACGTCATCGGTGAGGAACACCTGCGTCTCGACGCGGTCGAGGTAGATGGCCCGCGAGTTGTCGGCCAGCCGGACCACCAGCAGGCCGCCGCCGAACAGGCCGATCGAGATCGCAGTGGTCAGGATCATCGCGACCGTCATGGTGACATTGCGCCTGAGGCCGGTCAGGACCTCGTTGACCAGGAAACCGAAGCGCACTTAGCGGTCCATTCCGTAGACGCCACGCTGTTCGTCGCGAACCAGCCTGCCTAACGACAGCTCGACGACCCGCTGGCGCATCGAGTCGACGATGTGGTGGTCATGGGTGGCCATCAGCACGGTCGTGCCGGTGCGATTGATCCGCTCCAGCAGGTCCATGATGTCCTTGCTGGTGTCCGGGTCCAGGTTGCCGGTGGGCTCGTCGGCCAGCAGCACCAACGGCCGGTTGACGAACGCCCGGGCAATAGCGACCCGCTGCTGCTCGCCGCCGGACAGCTCGTGCGGCAGCCGGTTGGCTTTGCCGGACAGGCCGACCGTCTCGAGCACATCGGGCACCACGCGGTTGATCGCGTCGCGGCGTTTGCCGATGACTTCCAGCGCGAAAGCGACGTTCTCAAAGACGCTCTTTTGCTGCAGCAGCCGAAAATCCTGGAAGACGCAGCCGATCACCTGACGCAACTTCGGTACGTGGCGACCAGCCAATTTGTTGACATGGAACTTCGACAGCCGAATGTCTCCGGTGGTCGGCGTGTCCTCGCCCAGCAGCAGCCGCATGAACGTCGACTTGCCCGAGCCCGACGGGCCGATCAGGAACACGAACTCACCCTTGTCGATTTTGACGTTGACGTCGTCCAACGCCGGACGCGCCGACGCTTTGTACTTTTTGCTGACATGGTCCAGGGTGATCATCACGGCACGCCAGTTTAGCCGTGAATTTCGCGGGCACGCGACGATCAGCTCGCCGGTGGCACCGGTGTGGGCACCGGGCCCGGTCCCGGTGGGGGCGAAGGCGTCGGGGTTGTGCTGGGGGTGCAGAACGGCGGTATGCACGGCAGCGTCGGCAGGACGAACGGCGGCGGGGTTGTCGTGGTGGTCACCGGCGGCGGGGGCGGCGGCGTCGTGGTCGTCGGCGTGGGCGTCGGCGTGTAGGTGTCCGCCGGCGGCTGCTGCACTCGGCTGCGCGGCACCCAGGTGTAGTTGGGATCGGGCACGAAGCCCGGCGGCACCACCTGCGTCGCCGGCGGTTTGGGCGCCGGCTGCGGGCGATAGGTGTCGTAAGTCCACCACAGGGCCAGGAACGCCACGATCAACACGAGGGTCGAAGTGCGGACCCGGCCACCGAACAGGTGGCTCAGCCGGCGGCGCTGTTTCACGTCGCCGTCACTCTTCTCGAAGATTTTCAAGGTCAGCTTCACCGCTTCTGCACCGCACCCTGCTCTTCGGCTGCCTCGGCCACAGGGGCGGCGGGATCGTCGACGACGGCGACGGTCGCATCGGCTGTGGTGAAGATGCCGGCGCGCTCGAGCGCCCGGATCACGATCACCCGCAACTGTCGGCCCGCCTCGAACTGCTTGCCGGGCAGCGTGCGGGCCACCACCCGCAGGGTGACGGTGTCGACTTCGATTCTTTCGATGCCCATCACGGTGGGCGCGTCGAGGAGCAATGCCCCGAGCACCGCATCGTCGAGCGCATGTTCGCATTCCTGGTGCAAGACCTCGTTGACCCGGTTGAGGTCAGCGCTCGTCGACACCGGAATGTCGATCACGGCGCGGGCCCAGTCCTTGGACAGGTTGACCGTCTTGACGATCTGGCCGTTGGGGATCGTGAACAGCTCGCCCTCCGAGGACCGCAGTCTGGTGACCCGCAACGTCACGTTCTCGACGGTGCCGCGCGCCTCCGCGGCGATTCCGGTCACGGTCAACGAGACCAGGTCCCCGAAGCCGTACTGCTTCTCGACGATGATGAAAAAACCCGACAGCAGGTCCTTGACCAGTTGCTGAGCACCGAAGCCGAGCGCCGCGCCCAGCACCGTGGCCGGCGCGATGAGGCCGCCCACGGAAAACTGCAACACGTCGGCGATCTGCATGATCACCCAGATGGCGATGATGACGATCGACACCCACTGAATCACCGACGCCACGGCCTGCCGGTGCTTGGTCGCCTCCGACCGAACCAGGGCGTCGCTTTCGGTGAAACCTTCGTCGAGCTGCCGGGTCACCTGTTGGGCCACCCAGGTGACGAACCGAACCGCCAGCACCGCCGCGATGAAAAGCATGGCGATCCGCAGGCCGCGGGTGATGATCCAGCCACCTATTTCGCCGCGCCAGAAATCGTGCCAACGCTGGGCTGTCGAGATTGCAAGAAGAGTTGTGTTAGTCGTCATCTTTTCGGTTGCGCCACCTGATTCCCGCTTCCAGGAACCCGTCGATGTCTCCGTCAAGGACGGCGGCGGGATTGCCCACCTCGTACTCGGTCCGCAGGTCTTTCACCATCTGATACGGATGCAGTACGTAGGAACGCATCTGGTTTCCCCACGAGCTGCCGCCTTCGCCTTTCAAGGCGTCCAGCTCAGCGCGTTCCTCTAAACGCTTGCGCTCCAACAACTTTGCTTGGAGCACCCGCATTGCCGAAACTTTGTTCTGCAATTGCGACTTTTCGTTCTGACAAGTCACGACGATACCGGTTGGGATGTGGGTTAGACGAACCGCGGAGTCGGTGGTGTTCACCGACTGGCCGCCCGGCCCGCTGGATCGGTAAACGTCAACGCGCACATCGCCTTCCGGAATGTCGATGTGATCTGTGGTCTCCACCACAGGGAGCACCTCGACTTCGGCAAAGGACGTCTGCCGCCGACTCTGGTTGTCAAACGGGCTGATCCGCACCAATCGATGGGTGCCCTGTTCGACGGAGAGCGTGCCGTAGGCGAACGGCGCATGCACGGCGAAGGTGGCGCTCTTGATCCCGGCTTCTTCGGCGTAGGACGTGTCGAACACCTCGACGCCGTACTTGTGCTGCTCGGCCCAGCGGATGTACATCCGCATCAGCATCTCGGCCCAGTCGGCGGCGTCCACCCCGCCCGCGCCGGAACGAATCGTGAGCAGTGCCTCACGAGCGTCGTACTCGCCGGACAGCAGGGTGCGCACCTCGGCGGCTTCGATGTCGGCGCGCAGCGCCTTGAGCTCGGCGTCGGCCTCGGCAAGGGCGTCGGCGGCGCCAGCACCCTCCTCCTCGGCTGCCATCTCGTAGAGCACCGGCAGATCGGTGAGGCGCTGCCGCAGCTCCTCGATCCTGCGCAGCTCGCCCTGGGTGTGAGATAACGCACTGGTCACCCGCTGCGCGTTGGCCTGGTCGTCCCAGAGCTGAGGATCGGACGCCTCATGCTCCAGCTTCTCGATCCGGGCGCGCAGACCGTCGACGTCGAGCACCCGCTCCACCGTGGTCAGGGCGGAGTCAAGTGCGGCGATGTCGGCTTGACGGTCAGGTTCCACAGCCGACCACGTTACCGGCACGTCACCGGCCCCTACGTTTAGCATCAGAGGACCATCAGTGCACCGCGCGACTGCGACGCCCAGCCCCCTCAGTCCCCTCGCGCCGCAGCCGGGCACCGACCAGAAGGTGGAGTATGCGTCCATATCATGTCGCTATCGTCGGCGCCGGGCCGTCGGGATTCTTTGCCGCGGCATCTTTACTGAAGGCGGCCGACAGCTCCGACGAGTTCGACGTCGCCGTCGACATGCTGGAGATGCTGCCGACACCGTGGGGGCTGGTGCGCTCGGGAGTTGCGCCCGACCACCCCAAGATCAAATCCATCAGCAAACAATTCGAGAAGACGGCCGAGGACGCCCGGTTTCGCTTCTTCGGCAACATCGTCGTCGGCGAACACGTCATGCCCGCCGAACTCGCTGAACGCTACGACGCCGTCATCTACGCCATCGGGGCGCAGTCCGACCGCGCGCTCAATATTCCGGGCGAGGATCTGCCGGGCAGCGCCGCCGCGGTCGACTTCGTGGGCTGGTACAACGCGCACCCCAACTTCGAGCAGATGTCGCCTGACCTGTCGGGCCGTCGCGCAATCGTTATCGGCAACGGCAACGTTGCGCTCGACGTGGCGCGCATCCTGATCACCGATCCCGGCGTGCTGGCGGCTACCGATATCGCCGATCACGCGCTGGAATCGCTACTCCCCCGCGGCGTCGAGGAAGTAATAGTCCTCGGCCGGCGCGGCCCGCTGCAGACCGCATTCACCACGCTGGAGTTGCGCGAGCTCGCCGACCTCGAGGGAGTCGACGTGATCGTCGACCCCGCCCAACTCGAGGGCATCACCGATGAGGACGCCGCCGCGGTGGGCAAGGTATGCAAGCAGAACATCAAGGTGCTGCGCGACTATGCGGCCCGCGAACCGCGCCCCGGACACCGCCGCATGGTCTTCCGCTTCCTGACCTCCCCGATCGAAATCAAGGGCGACGGCAAGGTGGAAGCAATCGTGCTCGGCCGCAACGAGCTGGTCACCGATGACAGCGGTTGGGTTTCGGCCCGAGACACCGGCGAACGCGAGGAACTGCCGGTTCAGCTGGTCGTGCGCTCCGTCGGTTACCGCGGCATCCCCACTCCCGGACTGCCGTTCGACGACAAGACCGCGACCATTCCGAACACCGAGGGCCGGGTCCATGGCAGCCGCAACGAGTACGTCGTCGGGTGGATCAAGCGGGGTCCGACCGGGGTGATCGGCACCAACAAGAAGGACTCCCAGGACACCGTCGACACGCTGTTGGCGGATCTGGCCCCTGCGGAGCAATGTGCGGATTTCCCCGCAGACCACGCCGATCAGCTGGCCGACTGGCTGGCTTCGCGCCAGCCCAGGCTGGTCACCTCGGAACACTGGCAGATCATCGACCGCTTCGAACGCGAGGCCGGTGAGCCGCATGGGCGACCCCGCGTCAAGCTGCCGAGCCTGGCCAAGCTATTGCACGTCAGCCACGGCTGATCACGGATCGAGCAGCACTCCGGGATTGAGGATGCCCGCCGGGTCCAGCACGGACTTGGCCGCACGGAAGGCCGCCGCGAACGGGTCTGGGCGCTGCCGGTCATACCAGGGACGGTGGTCGCGACCGACCGCGTGATGGTGGGTGATGGTGCCGCCGGTCGTGCTGATCGCCTCGGACACAGCGGCTTTGATGTCGTCCCACTGCGCGTCGAGTGATCCCCAGCGACCGCCCGCGTAGATGCCGTAGTACGGCGCCGGACCGTCGGGGTAGACGTGGGTGAATCGGCAGGTCACCACGCCGGTTCCGCACACCCGCTCGATTGCTGTGCGGGCGGCCTCGGTCACCGCCGCGTGCAGTTCGTCGAATTTGTCCCAGGGACAAGCGGTTTCGAACGTCTCGGCGATGACGCCGCGGCGTGCCAGGGCATCGCGCTGATACGGCATGCGCAGAAACGCCGAGCGCCAATTCTGCGACGCATCACTGGTTTCCGTTGTCTCGCTTCCCCCGGTTTCGCGGCTACGGCGTGCGGTAACGGTGCCGCCATTTTCCGTCGCGATCTCGACGGCGCGGTCCAACCACGGGTCTATCGGATGGTCCGCCGATTCGAAGGCGAGCACCAAAAGCCCTCCGCCGACCGCGGTGCCGGCATTGAGGAACGCCTCGGCCGGATCCAACAACCGGCAATTCGCCGGGTAGAGCCCGGACTGCGCGATCGCCCGCGTCGCCCCGACCGCGACCGCCCAGTCGTCGAACGCCACCGAGGCCGTGACCTGCCAGCGCGGGCGGCCTTGCAACCGCATCCATGCCTCGGTGATGATGCCCAGCGTCCCCTCGGAGCCGACGAACAGCCGGTCGGGGGACGGACCGGCACCCGATCCCGGCAGCCGGCGCGACTCGCTGACCCCCGACGGGGTGACCACCCGCAACGACTCGGTCAGATCATCGATGTGGGTATACAGGGTCGCGAAGTGGCCGCCCGCGCGGGTGGCCAGCCAGCCGCCGAGGCTGGAGAAGGCGAAGGATTGCGGGAAGTGCCGCAACGTCAGATCGTGCGGGCGCAGCTGTTGCTCGATCCACGGCCCCAAGGCCCCGGCCTGAATCCGCGCGGCCCGGCTGACCCGGTCGATGTCCAGGACCGAGCTCATCACGGAGAGGTCCACGGTGACCGCCGGCCCGTCGAAGCGCGGCTCGACTCCGCCGACCACCGAACTGCCGCCGCCATAGGGAATCACGGGAATCCCGTCGCGTGTACACCAGTCGAGCACGTCGATGACATCTTGTTCTCGGCGCGGCCGGACGATCAGGTCGGGCACACGGTCCAGGTCGCCCTTGAGGTTACGTACCACATCGCGAAACGCCTTGCCGCGCGCGTGGCCGGCTCGATCGGTGGCGTCGGTCGAGCACAGCGCCGCCAGTGACGACGGCGGCGTGATCCGCGGCGCCGGCAACCCGAGTTCGTCGGGGTTCGGGGGACGGTGGTCGGTCAGGTCGTGGCCGGGCAACATCGCAGCGACCCGGCCCTGCAGTGCGCGCGTCTCCTGCTCGGTCAGCGCCTCCTCGACCGCACCCCAACCCCACCACGAACGCATTTGACGGCGTTAGCGTTTCAGGATGATGGCGGCTCCGCCGAGGAGCACCAGCACCACGGCCGCAGCGATAGCCCAGCCGGCGCCGGCGAGCCACCAGATGACGCCCAGCGCGATGAGCGCCGGCGACACCGCGAAGAGCGCTATCCCCGGGTTCTGCTTGATCACCGCGAGGGCACTCCTCGCCCGGATCGGATCGATTTCCTTGCCTGCCATGTCATCAGCATGCCAGCTGACGACGTCAAAGCAACGCCAATCGACCGTCAAACGAGTGACACACGGGTGTGACCGCGAGGACCAACGGCCCTTTCGGGTGCGCGCCCGGTCCCCATACCGTCGCTGTCGTGGACATAGAGGTCCTGAAGAGGGCAGTCTTGCTGGCGTGCCGGGCTCCGTCCGTGCACAACAGCCAGCCGTGGCGTTGGGTGGCAGACGTCGGCGCCGACCGAAAAACGCTGCACCTGCACGTCGATCGCAGTCGAACTGTGCCCGCCACAGACCATTCGGGGCGGGAAGCGATCCTCAGTTGTGGTGCCGTGCTCGATCACCTTCGCATCGCCATGACGGCAGCGCGGTATGAAACCACCATCTCGCGGTTCCCCGACCCGTACGACCCCGGCCATCTCGCGACACTCGAATTCAGCCCCCTCGATCGCGTCACCGAAGCGCAGCAAAACCGGGCCCGCGCAATGCTGCAGCGCCGCACAGATCGACTTCCATTTCACCCTCCGGCCGAGTGGCACCTCTTCGAGCCGGTCCTGCGCAGCGTTTTCGACGAAGACGTCGTGATGCTCGATGTCCTGTCCGATGATCAGCGACCCAGGCTGGTGGAGGCGTCCGAGCTCTCCGAAGCGCTGCGGCGTGACGATTCGTCATATCACGTTGAACTCGATTGGTGGACTTCGTCATTCTCGCTAGCGCAGGGTCTGCCGCCGAGTGCGCTGCTATCGGTTTCTGAACGGCGTCGAGTCGAAATCGCGCGGGACTTCCCGATCAGGAGCCAGCAGGATCGACGATCCGAAATAGCCGCGGACTGGTCGAAAATCCTTGTGCTGTCGACCCCAGACGACACCCGCGACGACGTGTTGAGGTGCGGCGAGGTGCTGTCCACGGTCCTCATCGAGTGCACAATGGTGGGCATGGCGACGTGCACGCTGACACATCTCATCGAATCCGAGGAGAGCCGCGACCTCGTCGGCGGTCTGATCGGCCGGCGCGGCGAGCCACAAGTCTTGATCCGCGTCGGCACCGCGCCCCCGTTGGAAAGCCCGCCCGCGCCGACACCGAGACGACCACTAGACAGCGTCTTGCAGATTCGCCGGATGCCCGAGAGAGGTTGAGCCATGGCAGATGAGCCGGTCATCGTCTTGTCCGAAGACGAGAGCTGGAGTCGGCTGGAGACCGCCTCGCTGGGCCGACTGGTTACCTGTATCGGCGGTGAACCCGAGATCTTCCCGGTCAACTTTGTGGTGCAAGACCGCACGGTGCTGTTTCGGACCGGCGAGGGAACCAAACTATTTGTCGCCGTGACAGACGGCAAGGTGGCTTTCGAAGCCGACGACCACAACGTCGCCGAAGGCTGGAGCGTGATTGTTAAGGGTCATGCCCAAGTGCTGAACACCGACGACGAGATCGAGAAAGCCGAACGCGCCGAATTGTTTCCGTGGACAGCGACGCAGAAAGATCACTACATCCGGGTGATCCCGTCCGAAGTTACCGGCCGCCACTTCCGATTTGGCCCGGAGCCGGACAGCTACCTGCCGTTTGGGTGACGGCGCGACGCACTGCCGGGGCCGGATATACGTCGCGCACCCGGATCTCCCAGGGGGGCGTTGGCCCCGAGCCGAGTGCCAGAAGTCTCTGGGTGTTGGCGATAGCGAAAACTACCGTTGCCACCGCGGCAAAACAGGCATTGGATTATCCAACGACGCACGTGAAAAACACCGGGCACTACACCTCACTCAACCGGGAGGTCTCGGAATGGCCACTCAACAGACCCAGCACCATGCGTCAGCACAACCGTTGATTGGGAGAGGCTGGCTCCAGGGCGTCACCCTGGTGATGGTGTTCGGCTTCCTCGTCATGGGCATCCTGGCCTACCGCACCTACACCGCATCGATGCCGATGCCGGACAAGGTGGTCAGCGAATCGGGCCAGTTGCTGTTCACCGGCGACGACATCACCCGAGGCCAGGAGCTTTACCAAGCCCGCGGACTGATGGAGTACGGGTCGGTGCTGGGCCACGGCGCCTACCTGGGGCCCGACTACACCGCCGAATACCTGCGGATGGCAACCGAGGACGTCGCCGATCAGCTACGGGCGCAGGGTGTGGTCGATCCACGCGGTCGCGTGGTCACCGAATTCCGGACCAACCGCTACAACCCGACCAGCAAGACGCTGGTCTTCACCGACCTACAGGCGTCGGCGTTCGACCACATCCAAAGCCATTACGCCGCCTACTTCGGTGAGAACTCGACCAAATACGGACTCCTGCCGCAGCTGATCACGGATAAGGGCCAAATTCGCCAACTGACGGCATTCTTCGCCTGGACGGCCTGGGCGGGAGCGGCCGAACGCCCCGGGCACAAGTACAGCTACACCAACAACTGGCCCGCCGAGCGCAGAGTCGACAACGGTCCAACCGCTGCCGTCGTTGTCTGGTCGGCGCTGTCACTGATCGCCTTGCTGGGCGGCATCGGCATCATGTTCGCGATCTATGGACGCTGGAGCCAAAAGGTCGGCTGGCACGGCGCCGAAGCATCGACATTGTCGTTCCGCCAGCCCGGCGAGGTCAGCCTGACGCCGGCGCAGCGGGCCACCTTGTGGTTCTTCGCCATCGTGTCCGTGCTGTTCTTGGCGCAAACGCTGCTGGGCGCCGCCGCTGAGCACTACCGCGCCGATTTGTCCAACTTCTTCGGTCTGGATCTGGCGCGGCTGCTGCCCTACAACCTGGCCCGGACTTGGCATGTGCAATTGGCGTTGTTCTGGACCGCTGCAGCGTTTTTGGCAGGTGGCATCTTCCTGGTGCCGTTCATCGCCCGACGGGAACCGAAACGACAGGGCCTGCTGGCCTATGTGCTGCTGGGAGCGGTAGCGGTGGTGGTGTTCGGTTCGCTCATTTGCGAGGCGCTGTCCATCTACGGCGTGATCCCCGCGGGCGGCGTGCTCTCCCAGCAGTGGGAGTATCTCGACCTGCCGCGGCTATGGCAGATACTGCTGATCGTCGGAATGTTCGTATGGATCGCCATCATCTATCGCGGCATGCGCGCCAGGCTCAAGGGCGAGTCGAAGATGAACATGCCGTGGTTGTTCTTCTTCTCCGGGCTGGCCATCCCGGCCTTTTACACCGTCGGGCTGTTGGCCAGCAGCGGAACGCACTACACCGTCGCCGAATTCTGGCGGTTCTGGGTGGTTCACCTGTGGGTCGAGGACTTCCTCGAACTCTTCACCACTGTGATGGTGGCCTACATGTTCGTGCTGCTGGGCGTGGTGCGCGAACGCATCGCGCTGGGCGTGATCTTCCTGGACGTCATCTTGTATTCCGCCGGCGGCGTCATCGGCACCATGCACCACCTGTACTTCTCGGGCACCCCGGTGGAGCACATGGCGTTGGGCGCCTTCTTCTCTGCGGCCGAGGTCATCCCGCTGACCTTCCTCACCGTCGAGGCGTGGGCATTCCTGCAGCTGGGTGCGCGCCAGCAGTCCGGCGACGCCCAGCCATTCCCGCATCGGTGGGCGGTGATGTTCCTCGTTGCCGTGGGATTCTGGAACTTCCTGGGAGCGGGCATCTTCGGATTCCTGATCAACCTGCCGGTCGTGTCCTACTACCAGATCGGCACGGCGCTAACGGCCAACCACGCGCACGCAGCGATGATGGGGGTCTACGGCATGCTGGCCGTGGGCCTGGCGATGTTCGCCTTCCGCTACGCGATCCCAGCGGACAAATGGCCGGAGAAACTTGCGCGAATCTCGTTCTGGTCCATGAACATTGGCCTGGCGTGGATGGTGTTCGTCACGCTGCTGCCGCTGGGTGTGCTGCAGCTCTATCACTCGGTCAACGAGGGCTACTTCGAGGCTCGGTCCCTTGGTTACATCACCAAGCCCGGCAACGCCGTGCTCGAGTGGCTGCGACTGCCCGGCGACGTCATCTTGATCGTCGGCGGGGTGCTGCCGTTCGTCTGGGTCGCCTGGACCGCACTGCGCAACTTCCGCTCCGGTTCGACCGTGCAGGAGTTGCCGGAACATCCGCTCTACACGGAGTCCGAGACGGGCTCCGGGGTACCGGCAAAGGACTGACGGATGACGCCGTCCATCACGGTATGGCTGATTGCCGGATACTCACTAGCGCTGGTGGCGATCGGGTGGGGTTTCGATGCCATGGCACGGCACGCCTCGGTGCGCGCTGCACGTTGGCGCACAGGTCAATTCGTGTACCGTCCCGATCATGACGCCTGGGTGTGCCCGCAGGACCACTGGCTGTGGCCGACGTCGTTCGATCCGAAACATCGGGTGATGCGCTACCGGGCACTGCCGGTGGTGTGCAACAGCTGTCCGGTCAAATCCAGTTGCACGACATCGGATCACGGCCGCGAGGTCAGCCGCGAGATCGACCCGTGGCCGCATTCGGATGCCGGGCGGTTTCACCGTGGAATCGCGTGCTGTGTAGCGGCATTTGGCATCTTACTGCCATCAGCGACGTTGATCTCCAACCATTCGGCGAGTGATGTGCTGGTATTGCTGGGCACCGTGCTGCTCATCGTGCTGCTGGGACTGCCCCTCGCCCGCCATCTGTGGAACACGCCGTCCAACGCTCCAGACCACCTGCCGCACCGCACGGCGCTGGAAGACCAGGTGGCCGTCGCGATCGACCGCTACTCCACTCGCTGGGGCGGCTGGAAAGACAAGGAGGGCCATAAATCGTGACCGGTGTAGTGATCGGCCTCGTCGCAGCGGGAGTTGTTGTGCTCGCCGCGCTCGCAACGGTGTCGCTGGTGGTGCTGCGTGAGTACGAACGCGGGGTGGTGTTCCGAATGGGGCATGTCCGACCGTTGTACGTTGCCGGACTTCGATTTCTGATCCCGCTGGTGGACAGAATGATTCGGGTAGACCAGCGGCTGGTAACGCTGACCATTCCGCCGCAAGAGGTGATCACCCGCGACAACGTGCCGGCCCGCGTCAACGCAGTCGTCATGTTCCAGGTGACGGACCCACTGAAAGCGATTCTGGCGGTGGAGAACTACGCGGTCGCCACCTCGCAGATCGCCCAGACCACGTTGCGTTCGTTGCTGGGCCGTGCCGACCTGGACACCCTGCTGGCCCACCGCGAAGACCTCAACAGCGATCTGCGCACGATCATCGAAAAGATGACCGAGCCGTGGGGTGTGCAGGTCCGCGTGGTGGAGATCAAGGACGTCGAGATTCCCGAGTCGATGCAACGGGCAATGGCCCGCGAAGCTGAAGCCGAACGCGAGCGACGCGCCAAGGTGATCAACGCCCGCGGTGAGTTGCAAGCGTCAGAGGAGCTGCGGCAAGCCGCCGAGACCCTGTCGAAGAGCCCGGCGTCATTGCAATTGCGCTATCTGCAAACGCTGCTGGAATTGGGCGCGGACCAGAACTCGACGGTGGTGTTCCCGCTGCCGGTCGACATCATCACGCCGTTTCTGCGAAACCCGGAGATGTTGCAGGGCATCGCCGACAGCTTCAACCACCGATAGTTGGTTCCGGCGGAGCAAACGTCCAGTTGTCGGGATTCTTGGGCGAATACACCACCGGCATCAGTTGGCCCACGGTCGGCCAGTGGTCCACGTTGACCGCCATCCGCTGATAGACCTCGTGCTCGTCGACGGTCGGCCCGTTGATCACCCCGGCGATGGTGACGAATTGCTCACCGTCGGCGTCCGGTCGCGGGCTGACCCCGGTCACCAGCAGCGTGCCGCTGGCCCGGTCGCCGCGCGGGCCTCGCGGGAGGAACCGCTGGGCAAGCAACACCCCCAGGACCGCGAGCAACAGCAACAGCACCCCGAATTCCCACACCCGGACATGATAGGACTGCTCCATGAGCTTGCGCCGGCGACGATGCAGAGCGGAGCGATGAGGAGGAGCGGCGCCATGAGCTTGCGCCGGCGACGATGCAGAGCGGAGCGATGAGGAGGAGCGGCGCCATGACCGAACGCGATCTGACGCTGGCGCTGACGCTGGCCGACCGGGCAGACGCGCTGACTCGCGCCCGATTCGGCGCGGTCGACCTGAGCATCGACACTAAACCCGACCTGACCCCGGTGACCGACGCCGATCGCGCGGTCGAGGACGAATTGCGTCGGGTACTCGGGAGCGAGCGTTCCGATGACAGCATTGTGGGTGAAGAGTTCGGCGGCACAACGACTTTCAGTGGACGGCAGTGGATCATCGACCCGATCGACGGCACCAAGAATTTCGTGCGCGGGGTTCCGGTGTGGGCGAGTTTGATCGCGCTACTCGAAGACGGGGTCCCCACGGTCGGCGTGGTCAGCGCACCCGCGCTGCAACGCCGATGGTGGGCAGCACAAGGCCAGGGCGCGTTCGCCGCCGTCGACGGTGAGACGCGGCGGTTGTCGGTGTCCGCGGTGGCCGAGCTGGGCTCGGCCAGCCTGTCGTTCTCCAGCTTGTCGGGGTGGGCGCAGCGCGGCTCCCGCGACCAGTTCATCGCGCTGACCGATGCCGTGTGGCGGGTCCGGGCCTACGGCGACTTTCTGTCCTACTGCCTGGTGGCCGAGGGGGCCGTCGACGTCGCCGCCGAACCGGAAGTGTCGGTGTGGGACCTGGCGGCGCTGGACATCGTGGTGCGCGAGGCCGGCGGGCAGTTCACCAGCCTGGACGGTGCGCCCGGCCCGCACGGCGGCAGCGCCGTCGCGACCAACGGCCTCCTCCATCAAGACGTGCTGAGCAGGCTCAACAGCTAATCTGTGTGAATTAACTAACAGCGGGCCCAACCTATCTTACTCCGGAGTAAGATAGGTCTGATTCGCATTGCCCCAACGACCGAGGCAGCCGACATGACTGACGCCGTCACCACTACGAAGCCTTCCTCCCGCCGCCGCAAGCGACGCGGCCCCGAGAACGGCGTCGGGATCCAGCCGCACAGACGGACCGGGATCGACATCGCGCTGGCGGTGCTGGCTCCGATCATGGGCCAAGAGTTCCTGGACAAATACCACCTGCGCGATCCGCTCAACCGAACCCTGCGCTACGGCACGAAGACGATCTTGTCCACCGCCGCAGCCACCGGCCGTCAGTTCAAGCGCGTGCAGAGCCTTCGCAGCGGACCGACCCGGCTGAAGTCCAGCGGCAAGGACTACTTCGACCTGACGCCCGACGACGACCAGAAGCTCATCATCGAGACCCTCGACGAGTTCGCCGAGGAGGTCTTGCGGCCCGCCGCCCACGACGCCGACGAGGCAGCCGCTTACCCGCGCGACCTGATCGCCAAGGCCGCCGAACTGGGCATCACCGCGATCAACATCCCCGAGGACTTCGACGGCATCGCCACACACCGCTCCAGCGTGACCAACGTGCTGGTGGCCGAGGCGCTGGCATACGGAGACATGGGCCTGGCCCTGCCGATCCTTGCCCCAGGCGGCGTCGCGTCCGCGCTGACGCACTGGGGCAGCGCCGACCAGCAGGCCACCTACCTGAACGAGTTCGCCGGCGAGAATGTCCCGCAAGCCTGCGTCGCCATCGCCGAACCGCGACCGCTGTTCGACCCCACCCGCCTGGCGACCACCGCGACACGGACCCCCAGCGGGTACCGGCTCGACGGGGTCAAGTCCTTAGTGCCGGCCGCCGCCGACGCCGAGCTCTTCATCATCGGCGCGCAGCTTAACGGCAAGCCGGCACTGTTCATCGTCGAGTCGTCCGCGAAAGGCCTGACCGTCAAAGCGGATCCGAGCATGGGGATTCGCGCCGCGGCCCTGGGCCAGGTGGAGTTGTCCGGGGTGACGGTGCCGCTGCATGCGCGGCTGGGTGAGGACGAGGCCACCGACGCCGACTATTGCGAAGCGATCGCGTTGTCCCGACTGGGCTGGGCGGCGCTGGCGGTCGGCACCTCGCACGCCGTGCTCGACTACGTCGTTCCGTACGTCAAAGAACGTCAGGCATTCGGCGAGCCGATCGCCCGCCGTCAGGCCGTGGCGTTCATGTGCGCCAACATCGCCATCGAACTGGACGGGCTGCGGCTGATCACCTGGCGCGGCGCGGCGCGCGCCGAACAAGGCCTCCCGTTCGCACGCGACGCGGCCCTGGCCAAGCGGCTCGGCACCGACAAGGGCATGCAAATCGGTTTGGACGGCGTGCAATTGCTCGGCGGCCACGGCTACACCAAGGAACACCCGGTCGAACGCTGGTACCGCGACCTGCGGGCCATCGGTGTCGCCGAGGGTGTCGTGCTTATCTGATTCCGAGCTGAAAGATCAATCATGGCAATCAATCTGGAGCTACCGCGCAAGCTGCAAGCGGTGATCGTCAAGACCCACCAGGGCGCCGCGGAATTCATGCGGCCGATCGCACGCAAATACGACCTGAAAGAACACGCCTACCCCGTCGAGCTCGACACGCTGATCAATCTGTTCGAGGGCGCCGCCCAATCGCTGCCGATGGCCGGGGCCGAAGCGTTCCGCGACGAGGCGGAAAAGCGCGAGGAAAACCACAACGGCGCCAACATGGCCGCGTTGGTGCAGGCGATCGAGGCCAGCTGGGGTGACGTCGCGATGATGCTGTCGTTGCCCTATCAAGGCCTGGGCAACGCGGCCATCAGCGGCGTCGCCACCGACGAGCAGCTGCAACGACTCGGCAAGGTGTGGGCCGCGATGGCAATCACCGAGCCGGGATTCGGGTCGGACTCGGCGGCAGTGTCCACCACGGCCACGCTGGACGGCGACGAGTATGTGATCAACGGCGAGAAGATCTTCGTCACCGCCGGCTCGCGCGCCACCCACATCGTGGTGTGGGCGACGCTGGACAAATCGGTGGGCCGGCCCGCCATCAAGTCGTTCATCGTGCCGCGCGAGCACCCTGGAGTGAGCGTCGAACGGCTCGAAAAGAAGCTCGGGATCAAGGGATCGGATACCGCTACCATCCGATTCACTAACGTCCGCATCCCCAAGGAAAACCTGCTGGGCAATCCCGAGATCGAAGTCGGCAAGGGCTTTTCCGGGGTGATGGAGACCTTCGACAACACCCGCCCGATCGTGGCCGGCATGGCGATCGGGGTCGGGCGCGCCGCGCTGGAGGAAATCCGGAAGATCCTGACCGACGCCGGTGTGGAAATCTCCTATGACCAACCGTCGCACGCCCAAAGTGCCGCCGCGGCAGAGTTTTTGCGGATGGAGGCAGATTGGGAGGCCAGCTACCTGCTGACGCTGCGTGCGGCATGGCAGGCCGACAACAATATCCCCAACTCCAAAGAAGCGTCGATGAGTAAGGCCAAGGCCGGCCGGATGGCCAGCGACGTCACCCTCAAGGCGGTCGAAATGGCCGGTACCACAGGCTATTCCGAGCAATCGATGCTGGAGAAGTGGGGACGCGACTCCAAGATCCTGGACATCTTCGAGGGCACCCAGCAGATTCAGCAGCTGGTGGTGGCGCGCCGGTTACTGGGCCTGTCGTCGGCTGAGCTCAAGTAGCGATGTCGGCCGGCGGGTCGACCTCGCCATCCGGCGGGACCAAGTCGAGCTGCCACCACTGCACGTCGTGCCAGGCACCGAGTTTCCACCCGACACGCTGATATTGGCCCACCGGCCGAAACCCAAAGGACTCATGGAATGCAATGCTGGCCAGCGATGCCGGCGAACGCTCGCCGAAAGCCGCGTGCCGCCAGCCGGCTCAGCAATTCGGCGTACAGCATCCGCCCACCGCCCAGGCGCACGCGGTCGCGCGCCATGTAGATGCTCGTTTCCGCCGACCACTGGTACGCGGCCCGCGGATTGAATTGGTGCGCATAGGCGTAACCGGCGACGGCCCCGTCGACCTCGCACACCAGCCATTCGTACATCACCCCGGCGGCGCCAATACGGGCCGCCATCTCCTGCACGCTCGGCGGTTCGGTCTCAAAGGTGATCACGCTGTCCAACACGTACGGGCGATAGATCTCGGCGCACGCGGCGGCATCGGCTTCGATCGCGGGACGAACGAGTGGCGGCATTACGCGACGGCGTCCAGTTGCTCGCGGGTGTCGTCGTCGAGTTCGATATCGCCGACAGCCAAATTCTCCTCCAGGTGCGACACCGACGAGGTTCCCGGAATCAACAGGACGTTGGGCGCCGCGCTCAACGTCCAGGCCAACGCGACCTGCGCCGGCGTGCGACCGAGTCGTTCAGCGGCGCTTTTCACCACCGCGTTCCCGAGCACCGGATTGTTCGGACCGGAGAACGCCGCGCCCAGCGGGAAGAACGGCACGAAGGCGATGCCGCGCGCCGCACACTCGTCCAGCACCGGCGCCGAAGCGCGGTGCACCACGTTGAAAGCGTTTTGCACACAGACGATCTCGGTGCGTTCCAAGGCGTGCAGCAGGTGCTCACGTGTGATTTCGCTGAGTCCGATGCCGCCGATCAGCCCTTCGTCGCGGGCAGCGATCATGACCGAAAGCTGGTCGTCGAACAGTTGATCCGGCGCTTCGCTCTCGAATAACCGCAAGTTGACCGCGGCGAGCTGGTCAACACCGAGGGTGCGCAAATTGGCCTCGATGTCTCGGCGCAAATCCGCGGGATCGGACAGCGGCAGCCAGGCCCCGGCTTCGTCGCGCCGCCCACCTACCTTGCTGACCAGCGCCAGGTTCTCGGGGTATGGATTCAGCGCCTCCCTGATGAGCTCGTTGGCAACGTCGGGACCGTAGAACTGGGCCGTGTCGATGTGGTTCACGCCGAGTTCGACCGCCCGCCGCAGCACGGCCAGCGCCTCGTCGTGATCACGCGGCGGCCCCATCACGCCGGGCCCGGGTAGTTGCATCGCACCGAAGCCGACACGAGCGACCGAAAAGCCACCGAGTGGAAACTGATCCATGGGGTGAGATTAGCGTCGAACCACCGCAAGTAGGCTATCCGGCATGCGCGCAGCACGGGTGACTCGGCTAGATGGTCCGAACGCGATCGAAGTGATCGAGGTCGAGGAACCCACCGGCGAGGGCGTGGTCGTCGACGTGCACGCCGCGGGGGTGGCGTTTCCCGACGCTCTGCTCACCCGCGGTCTCTACCAGTACCGGCCGGACCCGCCGTTCATCCTTGGCGCAGAGATCGCCGGGGTGGTGCGATCCGCGCCGGAGGACGCCGACGTGCGTCCCGGCGACAGAGTCGTGGGCCTGACGATGCTGTCCGGCGGCATGGCCGAGGTCGCGGTGTTGGCCCCGGACCGGGCTTTCAAGCTGCCGGACAATGTCAGCTTCGAGGCCGGCGCCGGCCTGTTGTTCAACGACCTGACGATGTACTTCGCGCTGACGGTCCGTGGCCGGCTGCGGCAGGGCGAAACCGTGCTGGTGCACGGCGCCGCCGGCGGGATCGGCACCTCGACGCTGCGCCTCGCGCCGGTGCTCGGGGCGTCGCGCACCATCGCGGTGGTCAGCACCGAGGAGAAGGGCCAGATCGCCACGGCGGCCGGCGCGACCGATGTGGTGTTAGCCGAGGGGTTCAAGGATGCCGTCAAGGAGCTCACCCACGGCCGCGGCGTCGACATGGTGGTCGACCCGGTCGGCGGCGATCGGTTCACCGATTCACTACGTTCTCTCGCGCCGGGCGGACGCCTACTGGTCGTCGGCTTCACCGGCGGTGAGATTCCCACCGTCAAGGTAAATCGCTTGCTGCTCAACAATGTTGACGTGGTCGGCGTTGGCTGGGGGGCGTGGGCCGGCACTCACCCCGGCGCCCTGACCGAACAGTGGACCGGACTCGCCAAGCTGCTCACGTCGGGCAAGCTGTCGCCTCCGGAGCCCGAGGTCTACCCCCTGGACGAGGCCGCCGCCGCGGTCGCGTCGCTGGAGAAGCGCACGGCCAAAGGCAAAGTCGTCTTGCGCGTCCAGTGAGACCGACCCAGCGGCGCGCTATCCGATAGCGACCACCGACACCGTGCCATCGCCGGCGTTGGCCGTGTAGACGGTGTGCGTGGCGGTGTCCACCGCAATGCCGTCCGGGCCCTTGCCGACCTTGACGGTGGCGGTGATTTTGCGGGCCCGAGGATCGACCACCGACATCGAATCGTCTTGGGAATTGGTGATGTACGCGGTGTGCGTGCCCGGGTCCGCCACCCAGCCGTTGGGCTTCTTACCGACCGGGATAGTGGCGCCGACCGTGCCGGCCGCGGTGTCGATCACCGACACCGAAGCGTCGTTTTCATTGGCGACGTAGGCAGTGTGGGTATCCGGAAACACCGCCACCGCATCGGGGCCCTGTCCGACCTTGACCCCCGCGGCGACGACGATGTTGGACCCGGTGTCGATGATCGTGACCGCCCCGTCGTCGCTGTTGGCGACGACGGCTTTCTTGGCCTGCGGATCAATCGCGATGCCCTCGGGCGTCTTTCCGACCTTGATCGAAGTCTTCACCGCGTTGGACGCGGCGTCGATCACCGACACCGTGTCGTCGCCGGAGTTGGTGACGTAGACGAGTTTGGCGACCGAATCCACCGCGACATCGTCCGGGCTCTTACCGACGGTGACGGTCGCGGTGACCTTAGGACCCGTTGCCGGCGTTCCGGACTGACCCGAAGCCTGGCCCGACGACTGACTCGAGGACTGGGAGGTATCGGTCCCCTTGGACGAACAACCGCCAGCGATAACCGCCGTCACGATGAGCGGATACGTTAGGAAGGCGACGTGCTTGATGGCTTACCTCCTGGGTCGGTTGGCGAACCCGTGGCGATCCAAGCACAAGCAGACCAGGAAGAAAATATGTCGTGAGCAAATTCAATTTGTCGACGTGGCCCTGCTGATGTCGGCGCGCTGTGCAATGGCCCTTGTGCGGGACCAAAAGGAAAAGTAATGTCACTTTCAGTTTTGTTTCGCTGCGGCTGACCACCCTTGGGAGTGTCCATGGAATCCTTTGTCCACCTGCGAAAGGGAACGACTCCGCACCGACTGCACGCCGACTTGGACGGACTCAAGGACGACGAGCTCGGCCGGGGCGGGTTCACCGGCCGCACCGCCAACGTCTATCGCCGCCACGACCCCACCGCCTACCGGGCAGTCGGTCCGCTGCGGCCCGTCGACGTGCTGTCCAGCGAGCTCAAACCCGACGACGCCGCCGACGCCAACGGTGGGCCACTGCTGATGTTCAGCAACGCCGACTGCCGCATCCTGCTGAGCCGCCGGCACGAGCCGATGCCCTACTACACCCGCCACATCGACGGGGACCTGTTGTGCTTCGTGCACCAGGGAGCCGGCCTGCTGGAGACCGAGTTCGGGCCGCTGCGTTACCGCGAGGGCGACTGGGTCTACATCCCGAAGGCGTGCACCTGGCGTCAAGTCCCGGATCCAACAAACGGAGCGACCACGCTGCTGATGATCGAAGCCACCGACGAATTCCGGGTGCCGCCGCCCGGCCCGCTGGGCCGGCACTTCCCGTTCGACCCGTCGCAGGCCACCATCCCCGAACCCGAACCGATCGAAGACGATGGCCGCGACGAGTACGAGGTGCGGCTCGTCCACGAGGGTGGCCCGACAACGCTGTACTACCAACACAATCCGATCGACGTGGAGGGCTGGCGCGGCGACAACTTCGCGTTCACCTTCAACATCGCCGACTACAACGTGGTCACGTCCGACAGTGTGCACCTGCCGCCGACCGTGCATCTCTTCATGCAGGCCACCGGCGTCTACGTGATGAACTTTCTGCCCAAGCCCGCCGAAGGAGTGCATGGCACCGAGCGCACTCCCTGGTATCACCGCAACGTCGACTACGACGAGATCGCGTTCTTTCACGGCGGCTCGCTGTACGGCATCCCGATGCCGCCGGGCCTGATCACCCATGCGCCCCAAGGGGTTCACCACGGCGCGCCCGAGAAGGCGCGTGAACGAGCACGCCGTAAGTTCGACGAGCATTCCCGCGTCGACTGGCAGGTCATCGCCGTCGATACCCGCCGGCGACTGACACCATCACCCGAAGTACTCGCACACGACCTGGGACAGCATTGATGATCAAGCAAGCAGTCAAGTACGACTACGACCGAATCCCCTATCTGGTTGCCTTCCAGAACAATTCCGGCGTCCGCGACGTGTACGGCGGGCTGGCCGAAATCACGGTGCTGGAAAGCTATCTACTCAAGCCGAAGGACAAGCCGTCGGACACCGTGCTGGTGTTCATGCACCCGATCGGCGGCGGCGCCTACCTGCCGATGATCAACGCGCTGGCCCGCGCGGGCCACCATGTCATCTACTGCAACAGCAGGTTCCGCGGCACGGATTCGGCGCTGCTGATGGAGAAGGTGGTCGAGGATCTCGGCGAGTGCATCAAGGACGCCAAAAACCGGCTGGGCTACGCCAGGGTGGTGCTGGCGGGCTGGAGCGGCGGCGGATCGCTGTCGGTCTTCTACCAGCAGCAGGCCCAGCACGCCACGATCACGTCCAGCCCGACCGGCGACGGCCCCGACCTGACGCAGCTGGAGCTGATCCCCGCCGATGGCATCATGCTGCTGGCGGCGCACATCAGCCGGCACGGCACGCTCACCGAATGGCTGGACGCGTCGATTCTCGACGAATCCGACCCCACCAAGCGCGATCCCGAGCTGGACCTGTACAACCCCGACAACCCCAACCAGCCGCCGTACAGCGAGGAGTTTTTGCAGCGCTACCGCCAGGCCCAGATCGACCGCAACCGCCGCATCACGGCGTGGGCGAAAGACAAACTCGCCGAACTCAAAGCGGCCGGACGCCCGGATGACGAGTTCGGGTTCGTCGTGCACGGCACGATGGCCGACCCGCGGTGGCTGGACCCGACGGTCGATCCCAACGAGCGGGTTCCGGGAACCTGTTACTTAGGCGATCCTCAGGTGGTGAACATGAGTCCCGTTGGCCTGGCCCGGTTTTCCACGTTGCGCGGCTGGCTGTCGCAGTGGAGTTACGACGAGGCCAGGGGCGACGCGGTGGCCTGCGGGCCCGACATCGCGATCCCGGCGCTGGTGATCGGTAACCTGGCTGACGACGCCTGCACACCGAGCCACACCCGCCGGCTCTTCGAGGCCATCGGGCACCCCGACAAGGAGATGCACGAAATCCCCGGCGCCACCCACTATTACGCCGGCCCCGATCAGCGCGACAAGCTGCGTCAGGCCGTCGAGGTCGTGACTGACTGGTTGGAGCGCCACGACTTCGCGGGGGCGCAGTGATTTCCGCCGGCGACGATGCAGAGCGAATGCGATGAGGAGGAGCGGCGCGTGACGGGAGCGCTGGACGGCATCCGGGTGCTCGAGCTGGGCACCTTGATCGCCGGACCGTTCGCCGGGCGGTTGCTCGGCGACATGGGCGCCGACGTCATCAAGGTGGAACCGCCCGGCGCGCCGGATCCGCTGCGCACCTGGGGTCAGGCCGAACTCGACGGTCAGCACGTTTTCTGGACCGTGCATGCACGCAACAAGAGGGCGATCACACTCGACCTGCGCCGCCCACGCGGCCGCGAGCTGTTCCTGGATCTCGTCGAGAAGTCCGACATCGTGGTGGAGAACTTCCGTCCCGGCACGTTGGAAAAGTGGAACCTCGGCTATGACGTTCTGTCCGAACGCAACTCGGGCATCATCTTGGTCCGGGTGTCCGGCTACGGGCAGACCGGGCCCGACGCGCACAAGGCCGGTTACGCGTCGGTGGCCGAAGCGGCCAGTGGACTGCGGCACCTCAACGGCTTTCCCGGCGGGCCGCCGCCGCGGCTGGCGCTGTCGCTGGGCGATAGCCTGGCCGGCATGTTCGGCGCTCAGGGCGCGCTGGCCGCACTCTACCGGCGCAGCGTCACCGGCCGTGGACAGGTGGTCGACGTCGCGTTGACCGAATCCTGCTTGGCGGTACAGGAATCCACGATCCCCGACTACGACCTCGGTGGCGTCGTCCGCGGACCATCGGGCACCCGGCTGGAAGGCATCGCGCCGTCGAACATCTACCGCAGCGCCGACGGCTCCTGGGTGGTGATCGCCGCCAACCAGGACACGGTCTTCGCCCGGCTGTGCAAGGCGATGGGGCGTGCCGAACTGGCCACCGACGACCGGTTCGCCACCCACGGGGCGCGCGGACGCAATCAAGACGAACTCGACGAGATCATCGGCGCGTGGGCAGCCGAGCGTCAACCCGGTGACATCATTGAAACACTTTCCGCCGCAGGGGTGATCGCGGGACCGATCAACACCGTCGCCGAGGTGGTCGACGACCCGCAGCTGCGTGCCCGGGGCATGCTGGTCGAGCACTTCGACGAACGATTCGAACGACCCGTGCTGGGCCCTGGGATCGTTCCGCTGCTCTCCGAATCACCGGGCAGTGTCCACAACGCCGGGCCCGCGCGACCCGGGCAGCACAACGACGACGTCTATATCGGGCTGCTGGGCAAGACCGCCGAGGAGCTTGCACAATTGCAAGCCGAGGAGGTGCTATGAGCACTCACGTAGACATTCGCGAGGTGTCGCTGCGCGACGGCCTGCAGATCGAAAAGCCAATCCCGTTGTCGGCCAAGCTGGAACTGCTGGCGGCGGTAGCCGCCACCGGGGTGCGCGAGGTGGAAGCCACGGCGTTCGTGTCGCCATCGAAGGTGCCATCGATGGCCGACGCCGCCGAGCTGGCCGCCGAGCTGCACAACTACCCCGACATCGAGTTTTCCGCATTGGTGGCAAGCCCCAACGGCGCCAAGCGGGCGGTCGCGGCGGGTCTGCGTTCGATCGAGTACGTGGTGGCCGCCAGCGATAGGTTCAGCGAGGCCAATGTCGGGCGAACCAGTGCCGCGGCCACCGAACAGATCGAAGAGATCGTCGCCATCGCCCACCACAGCCCCCACCTTCCGGTCACGGTTGAGGTCGTGGTCGCCACCGCATGGGACTGCCCGTTCGAGGGGCCCACCGCGCCGGACCGGGTGCTCGAGATCGCCGCGGCCGCCCGCGACCGCGGCGTCGACAGGTTCTCCATCGCCGACACCATCGGCACCGCCACCCCGCGGCGGGTGAGCTCGCTGATCTCCCAGGTGCGTCCGGTGATCGGCGACATGCCGTTGGGCGGACATTTCCACAACACCCGCGGCGCCGGGCTGGCCAGCGCGTACGCGGCGGTCGGCTCAGGTGTCACCCGCTTGGACGCCTCGGTCGGCGGGCTGGGCGGCTGCCCGTTCGCGCCGGGCGCCACCGGCAACATCGCCACCGAGGATCTGGTGTACCTGCTGCGGGACAGCGATATCGACGTCGATATCGACCTGCATGCCGCCATCGCCGCGGCAGAAGTCGCGAAATCCGTTGTCGGCCACGACCTGCCGAGCGCCCTGCTGCGCGCGGGCGACCGAATCCAGGCTTGATGCCCACCGATACGCTCACCTCGAAGGGCCGCCAAACCAGGCAGGCCATCGAGCAGGCGGCGCGAAAGCTGTTCGCCGAAAGGGGTTTTCACGGCACCACGCTGGCCGACATCACGTCGGCCGCCGGAAGGTCGCCAGCGGTCTTCTACCGATATTTCGCCGACAAGGAAGATCTGCTCGCCGCCCTCGCCGAGTCGTTCCTGCGTGATGTCGTCGCGCCGTCCGGGTCGACCGTCGCACTACCCGCCTCACCCGAGGACAGGGAGTTCTTCACCTCGGTGGTCACCGGCTACTGGAACATGTTCAAACAGAACATCGGCATCATGATCGCCGTGGCGCAACTGGCCGCGACCCAGCAGCGATTTGCCGTTGTGCAGAATGAATTTCGCCGCTTTGGCATGGACATCGTCGCCGCGTCGGTGCGACACGCCCAGGACCAGGGCTACGGTCGCGACCTGAATCCCGAGCACATCGCCGCCGCGATCGCCTTGTTGTTCGAGAACTTCACCACCGTCTTCGTCGGCCGGTCCGGACCCGAATGCCTCCGGCTGGAAATCAGCGACGAGGATGCGATCACCACCCTGTCGACGGTCTGGAAGAAAACCCTGTACGGCATCTAAGGAGCTCATAAATGGATTTCGCGCTGCCCGAACACCTCCCGGGGCTACTTGCCGACATGGACGACTTCATCGAGCGCGAGATCGCTCCGCTGCAGGCCGAGAACATGCAGTACTTCGACCAGCGCCGCGAGCATGCCCGCACGGATTGGGACAACGACGGCATCCCGACGGCCGAATGGGAGGATCTGCTCATCGAGATGCGCCGGCGAGCCGACCGGGCGGGCTGGTTGCGTTACGCATTGCCGGCGTCACTCGGCGGCCGCGATGGCACCAACGTGGACATGGCCGTAATCCGGGAACACTTGGCGCACAAGGGACTCGGCCTACACAACGACCTCCAGAACGAATCCTCGATCGTCGGCAACTTCCCACAGGTGATCATGATGGAACGCTTCGGCACCGAGGAACAACGCCGCGTTTGGTCCGAGGCCTTGATCACCGGGGAACGTTCGATGGCCTTCGGCCTCACCGAACCACAGCATGGCTCGGACGCGACCTGGCTGGAAACCCACGCCGAGCCGGACGGCGACAGCTGGGTTATCAACGGCTCCAAGCGCTTCAACACCGGAGTGCACCGCGCGACCCACGACCTGATTTTCGCCCGCACGTCCGGCGAGCCCGGGCAGGCCCGGGGCATCACCGCCTTCCTCGTCCCCACCGACGCCGAGGGGTTCAACGTCCCGTACTACTGGTGGACGTTCAACATGCCCACCGACCACGGCGAAGTCGAGTTGACCGATGTGCGGGTGCCCGCCGACGCGGTACTCGGCGAGGTGGATCGTGGCCTGGAGGTCGCGCAAACCTTCCTGCACGAGAACCGGATTCGCCAAGCCGCCAGCAGCCTCGGTGCAGCGCAATACTGCATCGATCGCGCCGCCGACTACGCCGCGAAGCGCATCGTGTTCGGCAAGCCGCTGTCGGTCAACCAGGCCGTGCAATGGCCGCTCGCGGAGCTGCAGACCGAAGCCCAAATGGTGCGCCTGCTGGTGCAGTACGCGGCCTGGCACCTGGACCGCGACCACCACATGGAGGTTTCCGACAAGGTGTCGATGGCGAATTACCGCGCCAACCGATTGGTCTGTGACGCCGCCGACCGCGCCATGCAGATCTTCGGCGGCCTCGGTTACAGCCGGCACGAGCCCTTCGAACACATCTACCGCCATCATCGTCGCTACCGGATCACCGAGGGCGCCGAGGAGATTCAGATTCGGCGGGTGGCGCAGCGACTGTTCAAGTTCGGCAACAAGTGAGCGAGCTCGAAGCCAAACTGCGCCAGGTGCTCACATCCGCGCTCGGCGCGGACGTGACTGTCGACAACCTGCGCGCACTGACCGGCGGGGCCAGCCGCACCACCTGGGCCTTCGACGCCGGCACCGGCGCGGACCGCCGGTCGCTGATCCTGCGCACCGGCCCGCCGGACGATATCCACGCCAGCATGGAACTCGAAGCCCGTGCCCAGGCCGCCGCCGCGGCGGCGGGCGCACCGGTACCGCACATCCTGGTCGCCGACGATTCGCCTGCCGCACTGGGTAATCCGTTTCTGATCTGCAATGAGATCAAGGGCGAGACCATCGTCCGGCGCATCCAGCGTCAGCTCGACGCTGGTGATGGACAGGCGGGCCGCGCGCGCCTGCTACGCCAGTGCGCGCAGGCACTGGCCGCCATCCACCGCGCCTCTATCGACTGGGCCGGCGACCCCGCTCTGGCCCGCGAGGATCAGCTGGCCGAATGGCGCGCGCGCCTCGATGCCATGGGTGACACCACCGCCACTTTCGAGTGGGCATTTCGCTGGCTGGCCGCCCACCGGGCGCCTGCCACTCCTCCGGTTCTGGTGCACGGCGATTTCCGGATGGGGAACCTGATCGTCGACGGATCCGACCTCGCCGCCGTGCTCGACTGGGAGCTGGTACACATCGGCGAGCCGTACGAAGACCTGGCGTGGTTCTGCATGCGGGCATGGCGGTTCGGCGCGCCGGCGAGCCAGGGCGCCGGGGGGCTCGGCAGCATCGACGACTTCCTGCGCTACTACGAAGAGGCCAGCGGGACTCCAGTCGACCGCGAGGCATTTCACTGGTGGCTGGTGTTGGCCACCCTGCGCTGGGGCGTCATCTGCCGATACCAAGCCGAGCGCCATCTCAGCGGGCAGACCCGCTCGGTCGAGCTGGCGACCATCGGGCGTCGAGTCTGCGAGAACGAGTGGGACCTGCTCGACCTGCTCGATGCGAGTCAAGTTCCGCCCGCGGAGCCCGCGCAGGTGCGTTCCGAGGACTCGCTGCACGGGCGCCCGACGGCCGCCGAGTTGGTCGGGGCCGTCGCCGAATTCCTCGAAGGCGATGTGCGGCACGCGACCAACGGGCAGGTCAACTTCCACGCCAGGGTTGCGGCCAACGCGTTGCGCATGGTCGAACGGGAGCTGCTCGACGCAGACGACTCGGACGTGCGCGCCGCTCTCGCAGGCCTGGGCTTCGCCGACGAGGCTGCCCTTGCCGCCGCTATGCGGGCGGGCGAGCTTGCCGACCAGCCCGGCCCAGCCGTCATCGCCTGTCTGCGAACACTGGTGCGACGTCGATTAGCCGTCGCACATCCCGGGTACGACAGCGAAAAGGAGCAAGTCCCGTGACCCCCATCTCTGATGCCCCAGCCGTCATTGACGTGGCCGACCGCTTGTTCACCGCGATCGAAAAGGGCGACGGGGCCGCGGTGGACCGGCTGTGGAGTGCCGATATCGCCGTCTGGCGGACGGGGTCGCGCAGCGACCCCAAAAAATTTGACGACAAGGTGCGCGCGCTGCGCGTCATCGACTGGTTCATCGGCGCCACCACCGAGCGCAGCTACGAGATCCTCGATCGCCAATTGTTCGACGACGGAGCCGTACGGGGCTTCGTTCAGCAGCACATCTTGCACGCCACCGGGCACGCCGGACAATCGATCTCATTGCGGGTCTGCATCGTGATCAAGGTGAGCCCGGACGGCTTGATCGACCGGATCGACGAATACTTCGACCCCGCGGGGATCGCGCCACTGCTCGACTGGGAGTCACGATGACGACGCTGGAAACACTGCTCCTCGATCCCGACATGGCCGGCGTGTGGAACCTGGTTCCCGATCGCTCGGCCATCAGCTTCAAGATCCGCAACATGTGGGGCCTGCTGCGACTCAAGGGCCGGTTGACTGAATTCAGCGGCGATGGACAACTCACCGGCAACGGAGGCGGTCTATGGCCGGATCGACATTCGCGCGGCGTCGCTGCGCACCGGTATCGGCCGCCGTGACCAACACTTGTGCTCGGCGGACTTCTTCGACGTCGAGCGCTACCCGGACATCAGCGTCGTCGTCACCGCTCTGCAGCCGACCACCGGCTCGAATATTGGAACCGCCGAACTGCGCGCCAGCTTCACCATCAAAGGCAACACCGAGCCGGTACCGCTGCCCGTCAAAGTCACCGAACTGGACGACGGCTCGGTGCGAATATCCGGTGAAACCAAGGTCGATCGAGCCCAGTTCGGCCTGGGCTGGAACAAGCTGGGCGTGATGAGCCCGACGGCGACAATCGCCGCTGACGTTGCCTTCGTCCGGGCAACCCAGTGAGGCCGGACGGAAGCCAGTAGCATCTGCTCCGTGCCCGAAGCAACCGTCACCCTGCGGATCCTCGTCTACAGCAACAACGCCCAGACTCGCCAGGACGTGATGCGGGCGTTGGGCAAACAACTGCATCCCGACCTGCCCGAGCTGAGCTACGTCGAGGTGGCGACCGGCCCGATGGTGATACAGCAGATGGACGCCGGCGGTATCGATCTGGCCATCCTGGACGGAGAGGCGACGCCGACCGGTGGCATGGGCATCGCGAAACAGCTGAAAGACGAACTCGCCGTGTGCCCGCCGATTGTGGTCCTCACCGCGCGCCGAGACGACGCCTGGCTGGCCAATTGGTCGCGCGCCGAAGCGTCCGTGCCCCATCCCGTCGACCCCATCGTGCTGGGCCGAACGGTGCTCGGGCTGCTACGCGCGCCGGTGCAGTAGACCGACTGGCTAACTGGGCCAGATCAGCTGGCCGTGACTGAAGTACGGACCGCCCGTCGGGTCGTACGACGAGTAACCCGCGTTGACCATCGGTGTCAGCCAGTCGTTGAGCGCGTTGAACATCGGGGCCGGCATGCCGAGCTTCACCAGCGGCGTCAGCAGCGGAAGGTAGCTCGCGGGAATCATGTAGGTGGTCGTGGTCCCGCCCGCCGAGTTCGTCACCGGCGTACCGACCTCGACCACGTTGTCCGGTGAGACGAACTCGGTGTACAGGTGGTAGTGGTTGACGCCCGCCATGGCGTTGGCGTCGGCCAGCAGATTCCAGGGTCGGTCGGGAGGGTCGGAGAAGCCCTCGTACTGGTGGTAGACGATCGTCGTGTCGTACGGGCTCACCGACGTCGGGTTTTGCACGGTATATCCGAGGAACGGCACGTGGACGCCGGCCGGCAGGTAGGTGTCGGCGATGCCGCGCTCGGGGTTGGCGAATTCGAGGAATGACAGCTGGTCGGGTGACGGAGCGCCCTCGGGATGGGCAACCAGATAGGCCTGCTCGCGGTCGATCACCATCGAGCCCAGCGACTCGCCCGCCACCACCACCTTCCCGTCCGGATTGGCGGCGAACGCATTGAGGATGTCGGTATTCAACACCTGGCGCCCGATGGCCAGTGACTTGTCGGCGGTGGGTTGGAAAAGCCCGCTGAGGAGTCCGGCGGTGGCGGGATACTTCACCACCGTCGGCGTGGTGCCGGGGTACCACTGCTGGCCGACTGCCGAGGCGAGGACCGAATACGGGGGCAGATTAAGCAGGTTCGAAATGAGTGGCTGGTTCTCGAAGATGTAGGCCGGGGCCACGGTGATGCGGGTGATGGCGGACGACTCTGCGGCCGCCGACGCGCCTAGCGCGGTCTCTTGCGACAGTCCTTGTAGGGACATCCAAGGCATCAGTTCGCCGACGGCCGCCGAGGCCGCCCCGTGATAATCCACCATCGCGGCGACGTCCTGGGCCCACATCTGTTCGTAGTCGGCCTCGATCGCCGCGATCCCCGGAGCGTTCAGCCCCAGCAAATTCGACCTGACCAGCGACACCAATTGCACACGGTTGGCCGCGACCGCCGCCGGATGGACCGTCGCGGCGAACGCCGCTTCAAACGCCCCGGCCGCCGCCCGGATCTGGGTGGCCGACAGCTCGGCCCGCGAGGTCGCGGCGCTCAGCCACGCCACATAGGGAGCGGCGGCCGCCTGCATCGCCGCAGCTGACGGACCCTGCCAGGGCCCACTGATCATGCCCGACACCACCGACCCGAACGAGGTCGCCGCCGACTGCAGCTCGGCGGCCAACCCATCCCAGGCCTGTGCCGCCGCCAGCATCGGTCCCGAACCCGTGCCGGAGAACATCCGCAACGAGTTGACCTCGGGCCTCAGTACCAGAAAATCCATCAACGCCCCGCATCTATTCGTGCACCAAAAGGTTTCGGCACCGGCCCAAGCACCGAGTTCATCATGGTATTCGGCGGCACCCGCCGCTGTTCGGATTTCGAGGCAAATTCGGTTCGCTTTGCGCAACCCCCGCGGGCGTTGGATCATGAGCCGACCCCGAGGACGGGCGTCGCACGTCGCGACGCTATGTTGAAGGTCACTGTGGCGGCCCACAAGCCCGGTCCGTCACAGCAGCCCGGCCACCCGCCCGGCCGCCACTGAGGGGTTTGGTGACGGCCCGTATGACGGACTTTGGAGCGAGTTGAACGTCTACCTGCCCATCCTGGTTCTCGGAGGGATCGCGGCCGCTTTTGCCGTGGGTTCCGTTGGCATCGCGAGCATCGCCGGTCCGCGGAGATACAACCGGTCCAAGCTGGCGGCCTACGAATGCGGAATCGAGCCCACCGAGACGTCGGTGAGTGGCCCGAACGCGACGGCCGGGCAGCGGTTCCCGGTGAAGTATTACCTGACCGCAATGCTATTTATCGTTTTCGACATCGAAATCGTGTTCTTGTATCCATGGGCGGTCAGCTACGACGCGCTCGGGACGTTCGCACTGGTCGAAATGGTGATATTCATGCTCACGGTCTTCGTGGCCTACGCCTACGTGTGGCGCCGCGGCGGCCTGACTTGGGATTGAGGTAAGACGTGGGCCTGGAAGAACAGCTGCCCGGTGGCATCCTGCTGTCAACCGTCGAGAAGGTAGCCGGCTACGTCCGCAAGAACTCGCTGTGGCCGGCGACGTTCGGGTTGGCCTGCTGCGCGATCGAGATGATGGCGACCGCCGGGCCGAGGTTTGACATCGCTCGGTTCGGGATGGAGCGATTCTCGGCGACACCGCGGCAAGCAGATCTGATGATCGTGGCCGGACGGGTCAGCCAGAAGATGGCGCCGGTGTTGCGTCAGATCTACGACCAGATGGGCGAGCCGAAATGGGTTCTCGCCATGGGGGTCTGCGCGTCGTCGGGCGGGATGTTCAACAACTACTCGATCGTGCAGGGCGTCGACCACGTCGTTCCGGTAGACATCTATCTGCCCGGCTGCCCGCCGCGGCCCGAGATGCTGTTGCACGCAATCCTCAAGCTGCACGAGAAGATTCAGGAAATGCCGCTGGGCGTCAACCGCGAAGAGGCCATCGCCGCTGCCGAGCAGGCCGCGCTGTCGGCCAGACCCACGATCGAGATGCACGGACTGCTGCGATGAGCTCTCCCGATCAGGACCCGAAGCAAGCCGCGGCCGAAGTGGGAGGAACCCCGGCCACCGGGGGCGAGGTGATCAACGTCCGCCACGGCATGTTCGGCGTCGCCGGCAGCGGCGACACGACCGGCTACGGCCGGCTGGTGCGCGAGATCACGCTTCCGGGCAGCAGTCCACGGCCGTACGGAGGCTACTTCGACGACATCGCCGACCGGCTGGCCGAGGCATTGCAGCGCGTCGGAATCGAATTCGACGCCGCGGTCGAGAAGGTCGTCGTGGACCGCAACGAGCTGACCCTGCACGTCCGGCGCGAGCTGCTAGCCCAAGTCGCCCAGCTTCTTCGCGACGAACCGGAGTTGCGCTTCGAGATGTGCCTGGGCGTCAACGGAGTGCACTACCCGCACGAGACCGGCCGGGAACTGCACGCTGTGTATCCGCTGCAATCGATCACCCACAACCGTCGGCTCCGGCTGGAAGTGTCTGCGCCGGACAGTGATCCGCATATTCCGTCGCTGTTCGGGATCTACCCGACCAACGACTGGCACGAGCGCGAGACCTACGACTTCTTCGGCATCATCTTCGACGGGCACCCGTCGCTGACCAGGATCGAGATGCCCGACGACTGGCAGGGGCATCCGCAGCGCAAGGACTACCCCCTCGGCGGAATTCCAGTCGAATACAAGGGCGCACAGATACCCCCGCCCGACGAGCGGAGAGCGTACAACTGATGACCAAACCTGACACCGTCTTAGTCGCCGGCGGCCAAGACTGGGAGCAGATCGTCGACGCCGCCCGCGCGGCAGACCCCGGCGAGCGCATCGTCGTCAACATGGGACCCCAGCACCCGTCCACGCACGGCGTGCTGCGGCTGATCCTCGAGATCGAAGGCGAAACGGTCACCGATGTCCGGTGCGGAATCGGCTACCTGCACACCGGAATCGAGAAAAACCTCGAGTACCGCTACTGGACGCAGGGCGTCACCTTCGTGACCCGAATGGACTACCTCGCACCGTTTTTCAACGAGACCGCTTACTGCCTGGGTGTCGAGAAGCTGCTCGGCATCACCGACGACATCCCGGAGCGGGTCAACGTCATCCGCGTCATGATGATGGAGCTCAACCGGATCTCGTCGCATCTGGTCGCGCTGGCGACCGGCGGGATGGAACTGGGTGCGATGACACCGATGTTCGTCGGGTTCCGCGGCCGCGAGATCGTCCTCACCCTCTTCGAGTCGATCACCGGTCTGCGGATGAACAGCGCCTACATCCGGCCCGGCGGCGTCGCGCAGGACCTACCGCCGGACGCGAAGACCGAGATCTCCGACGCGCTCAAGGAATTGCGCATCGTCCTGCGCGAGATGGGCGACCTGCTCAACGAGAACGCCATCTGGAAAGCGCGCACCGAGGGCGTCGGCTATCTGGACCTCACCGGCTGCATGGCGCTGGGCATCACCGGCCCGATCCTGCGTTCCACCGGATTGCCGCACGACCTGCGCAAGACAGAGCCCTACTGCGGGTACGAGAACTACGAGTTCGACGTGATGACGCACGACGGGTGTGATGCGTACGGGCGCTACATGATTCGCGTCAACGAGATGTGGGAGTCGGTCAAGATCGTCGAGCAGTGCCTGGACAAGTTGCAGCCCGGCCCGACCATGATCGAGGACCGCAAGATCGCCTGGCCCGCCGACCTGAAGGTCGGCCCGGACGGCATGGGCAACTCACCGGAGCACATCGCCAAGATCATGAGCGGCTCGATGGAGGCACTGATCCACCACTTCAAACTCGTCACCGAGGGCATCCGGGTACCGGCGGGCCAGGTCTACGTGGCCGTCGAATCCCCGCGCGGAGAGCTGGGCGTGCACATGATCAGCGACGGCGGCACCCGGCCCTACCGCGTGCACTACCGGGATCCGTCGTTCACCAACCTGCAGTCGGTCGCGGCGATGTGCGAGGGCGGAATGGTCGCCGACCTGATCGCCGCGGTCGCCAGCATCGACCCGGTCATGGGCGGGGTGGACCGATGAGCGCCCCGGCCGGCGGCAGCAGCGGCGAGCGGGTGTTCGTCCGGCTCGGACCGCCGCCGGAAGAGCCCAACCAGTTCGTCGTCGAGGGTGCGCCCCAGTCGTATTCACCCGAGGTGCAGGCGCGACTCGAGGTCGAGGCCAAGGAAATCATCGGCCGCTACCCCAAAAAGGGCTCGGCGCTGTTGCCGTTGCTGCACCTGGTGCAGGGCGAGGACTCCTACATCACCCCGGCGGGATTGGAATTCTGCGCCGACCAGCTCGGCCTGACCAGCGCGCAGGTGTCGGCGGTGGCGACCTTCTACACCATGTACCGCCGCGGTCCCACCGGCGAATACCTGGTCGGCGTCTGCACCAACACGTTGTGCGCCGTGATGGGCGGCGACGCGATATTCGCAGACCTCAAAGAGCATCTCGGCATCGGCAACGACCAGACCACTCCCGACGGGTCCGTCACCCTACAGCACATCGAATGCAACGCGGCCTGCGACTTCGCGCCGGTGGTCATGGTCAACTGGGAGTTCTTCGACAACCAGACGCCGGAGTCGGCGCGCGAACTCGTCGACTCGCTGCGCGCCGGCAATCCCAAGGCACCCACCCGCGGCGCGCCGCTGTGCGGTTTCCGCCAGACGTCGCGGATCCTGGCGGGCCTGCGCGACGAGCGCCCCGACCAAGGCCAGGGCGGCGCCGGCGCGGCCACGTTGGCCGGCCTGCGCGTGGCGAAGGAACGCGGCATGGAGGCACCGGCGGCATCGGAAGGTCAGTCATGACCACACCTTTGACCCCGGTGATCAGCCGGTACTGGGACGACCCCGAATCGTGGACCCTGGCGACCTATCAACGCCATGACGGCTACAAGGCCATGACGAAGGCGCTCTCGATGGAGCCCGACGCGGTGATCGGCGCCGTCAAGGACTCGGGTCTGCGCGGGCGTGGCGGCGCGGGCTTTTCCACCGGCACGAAGTGGTCGTTCATCCCTCAGGGCGACACCGGTGCCGCCGCCAAGCCGCACTACCTGGTGGTCAACGCCGACGAGTCGGAACCCGGTACGTGCAAAGACATTCCGCTGATGCTGGCTACCCCGCACGTGCTCGTCGAGGGCGTCATCATCGCCTCCTATGCGATCCGCGCCAGCCACGCCTTCATCTACGTGCGCGGTGAGGTGCTGCCGGTGTTGCGCCGGCTGCAGAACGCGGTGGCCGAGGCGTACGCCGCGGGCTTTTTGGGCCGCAACATCAACGGTTCCGGCTACGACCTGGAGCTAGTGGTACACGCCGGCGCCGGCGCCTACATCTGCGGCGAGGAGACCGCGCTGCTCGACTCGCTTGAGGGCAAACGCGGCCAGCCGCGGCTGCGCCCGCCCTTCCCCGCGGTGGCCGGGCTGTACGGCTGCCCCACGGTGATCAACAACGTCGAAACCATCGCCAGCGTGCCGTCGATCATTCTCAACGGCGTCGACTGGTTTCGGTCCATGGGCACCGAGAAATCGCCTGGCTTCACGCTGTATTCGCTGTCCGGTCACGTCACCCGGCCCGGCCAGTACGAGGCTCCGCTGGGCATCACGCTGCGGGAGTTGCTCGACTACGCCGGCGGCGTGCGCGCCGGCCATCAGCTGAAGTTCTGGACACCCGGCGGGTCATCGACACCGTTGCTCACCGCCGAACACCTCGATGTGCCACTGGATTACGAGGGCGTGGGTGCAGCCGGCTCGATGCTGGGCACCAAGGCGCTGGAGATCTTCGACGAGACCACGTGCGTGGTACGTGCGGTGTGGCGCTGGACCGAGTTCTACAAGCACGAGTCGTGCGGGAAATGCACACCGTGTCGCGAGGGCACGTTCTGGCTGGACCAGATCTACGAGCGGCTGGAAACAGGCTCGAAAACCAACCCAGCCACGCACGAGGATCTGGACAAGCTGTTGGATATCGCCGATGCCATCCTTGGAAAGGCGTTCTGCGCGTTGGGCGATGGCGCGGCCAGCCCGGTGTCGTCGTCGATCAACTACTTCCGCGACGAATACATCGCGCACGTCGAGGGCGGCGGATGCCCGTTCGATCCGAGGGAATCCATGTTGACCGCGAACGGAAAGGCCTAACAGCCACATGACTAGTGCGGCCAAGACCGAGACCGGCGGCCCCAAGGACGGCGACGCGCGTCCGCCCGACATGGTGACACTGACCATCGATGGCGCCGAAATCAGTGTTCCCAAGGGAACTCTGGTGATTCGCGCGGCCGAATTGATGGGCATCCAGATCCCGCGGTTCTGCGACCACCCGCTGCTCGATCCGGTCGGCGCCTGCCGGCAGTGCCTGGTCGAGGTCGAGGGGCAACGCAAACCGCTGGCATCGTGCACCACCGTCGCCACCGACGACATGGTGGTGCGTACCCAGGTGACGTCGCCGGCCGCCGACAAGGCGCAGCACGGTGTGATGGAACTGCTGCTGATCAACCATCCGCTTGACTGCCCGATGTGCGACAAGGGCGGCGAATGCCCGCTGCAGAACCAGGCGATGTCCAACGGCCGCGCCGACTCGCGTTTCCAAGACGTCAAGCGGACGTTCGCCAAGCCGATCAACATCTCCTCGCAGGTGCTGCTGGACCGCGAGCGCTGCATCCTGTGCGCGCGCTGCACGCGGTTCTCCGAGCAGATCGCCGGGGACCCGTTCATCGACATGCTGGAACGCGGCGCCCTGCAGCAGGTCGGCATCTACGTCAACGAACCGTTCGACTCGTACTTCTCCGGCAACACGGTGCAGATCTGCCCGGTGGGCGCGCTGACCGGGACCGCCTACCGCTTCCGCGCGCGTCCATTCGACCTGGTGTCCAGCCCCAGCGCGTGCGAACACTGCGCATCCGGATGCGCGCAGCGCACCGACCACCGCCGCGGCAAGGTGCTGCGCCGCCTCGCGGGCGACGATCCCGAAGTCAACGAGGAGTGGAACTGCGACAAGGGCCGCTGGGCCTTCAATTACGCAATCCAGCCCGACGTGCTCACCACTCCCCTGGTTCGGGACGCCGAAGGCACGCTGCAGCCCACGTCGTGGGCGCACGCGATCGCCGTGGCGATCAACGGGCTGGAGGCCGCCCGCGGGCGTACCGGTGTGCTGGTCGGTGGCCGGGTCACCTGGGAGGACGCCTACGCGTATTCCAAGTTCGCGCGAATCGTGTTGGACACCAACGACATCGACTTCCGTGCCCGACCCCACTCCAGCGAGGAGACCGAGTTCCTGACAACCCGGGTCGCGGGCCGGCCGGTGACGGTTAGCTACGCCAACCTGGAATCGGCCCCGGTGGTGTTGCTGGTCGGGTTCGAGCCGGAGGAAGAGTCGCCCATCGTGTTCCTGCGGCTGCGCAAGGCGGCGCGCAAGCACGGTCTGCCGGTGTACGCGGTCGCCCCGTTCGCCACCCGCGCGCTGCAGAAAATGTCCGGCCGGTTGATCAAAACTGTTCCGGGCGCTGAAGCTTCGACGCTGGCCGGGCTGGCCACCGGCGAGGTGGGCGACCTGCTGTCCAAAGCTGGCGCGGTCATCATGGTCGGGGAACGGCTGGCCACGGCGCCGGGCGGATTGTCCGCGGCGGCCCGGCTCGCCGACGCTACCGGGGCACGGCTGGCCTGGGTGCCGCGCCGCGCCGGAGAGCGCGGCGCACTGGAAGCCGGCGCGCTGCCCGGGTTGCTGCCCGGCGGCCGCCCGTTGGCCGACGACGCCGCCCGCGCTCAGGTCTGCGCCGGCTGGCACGTCGACGAAATACCCACGGCCAGTGGCCGCGACGTCGACGGCATCCTGGCCGGCGCCACCGACGGAAGCCTGGGCGCACTGCTGGTCGGCGGTATCGAACCGGACGACTTCGCCGATCCCGACGCGGTGTTGGGCGCCCTGGACGCCGCCGGGTTCGTCGTCAGCCTGGAGCTGCGGCACAGTGCCGTCACCGAACGCGCCGACGTCGTGTTCCCCGTGGCGCCGACGACCCACAAGGCCGGCGCCTTCGTCAACTGGGAAGGCCGCTACCGCGGATTCGGGCCCGCGCTGCAGGGCAGCACGCAGCAGGCCCGTCAGTCGGATCACCAGGTGCTCGACACGCTGGCCGACGAAATGGGTGTCTATCTAGCCGTTTCCACCGTCGAAGAGGCTCGCGAAGAGCTGTCCGCGCTGGGTATTTGGGACGGCGAACGCGCCGCAGGTCCTCAGATTTCGGCCCCGCAGCCGCCCCAGCCCGGATCGGGTGAGGCCGTGTTGACGGGCTGGCGGATGCTGCTCGACGAGGGCCGCGGGCAGGACGGCGAACCGCATCTGGCCGGCACCGCGCGCACACCCGTGGTGCGGCTCTCGTCGGCCACCGCGGCCGAAATCGGCGCCACCGACGGGGATGACGTGACGGTCAGCACGGCGCGCGGCTCAATCACCTTGCCGCTGAACATCACCGACATGCCCGACCGGGTGGTGTGGCTGCCGCTGAACTCGCCGGGTTCGGCGGTGCACCGGCAGCTGGGCGTCACGACCGGCAGCATCGTGAAGATCGGAGTGGGAGCGTGCTAAACGCGTTCGGACACGACCCGTGGTGGCTGGTACTGGGCAAGGCGCTGGCCATCTTCGTGTTCTTGATGCTCAACGTGCTGCTCGCGATCCTGCTCGAACGCAAGATCCTGGGCTGGATGCAGCGCCGGCCCGGCCCCAACCGTGCGGGGCCGTGGGGCGCCCTGCAGAGCCTGGCCGACGGGATCAAGCTGGCGCTGAAGGAAAGCATCACCCCCGCCGGCGTCGACAAGTTCGTTTACTTTGCCGCCCCGGTCTTCTCGACGATCCCCGCGTTCACCGCGTTCGCGTTCATCCCGTTCGGTCCCGAGGTGTCGGTGTTCGGCCACCGCACACCGTTGCAGCTGACCGACCTGCCGGTCGCGGTGCTGTTCATCCTCGGGCTCTCGGCGATCGGGGTGTACGGCATTGTGCTGGGCGGTTGGGCATCGGGTTCCACCTATCCGCTACTGGGCGGCGTACGGTCCACCGCGCAGGTCATCTCGTACGAGGTCGCGATGGGGCTGTCGTTTGCGGCGGTGTTCCTCTACGCCGGCTCCATGTCGACCTCGGAGATCGTGGCCGCCCAGGACCGGGTCTGGTATGTGTTCCTGCTGCTGCCGTCGTTCCTGATCTACCTGATCTCGATGGTCGGTGAAACCAACCGGGCCCCATTCGATTTGCCCGAAGCCGAGGGCGAGCTCGTCGCGGGCTTCCACACCGAGTACTCGTCGCTGAAGTTCGCGATGTTCATGCTGGCCGAGTACGTCAACATGATGACGGTGTCCTCGCTGGCCACGGTGATGTTCTTCGGCGGCTGGCATGCGCCGTGGCCGCTCAACATGTGGGAAGGCGCGAACACCGGCTGGTGGCCGGTGCTCTGGTTCACCGCCAAGATGTGGACCTTCCTTTTCATCTACATGTGGCTGCGCGCCAGCCTGCCCCGGCTGCGCTACGACCAGTTCATGGGGCTGGGCTGGAAGCTACTGATCCCCGCGTCGCTGCTGTGGGTGTTGATCGCGGCGGTCATCCGCTCGGCCAGCAACCAGGGCTTCCAGCACTGGACGCCGGTGCTGGTGGCGAGCAGTTTTGCCTTCACGGTGGTACTGGTGCTGACACTGCGAAAACCGTTTACCGCTCCCAGCATTCGCGCGCTGGCGAAAGAGCAACGTAAGCAACAACGCGCTGGCGGCTTGAAGAGCATCGAGCCGGCATTCCCGACACCGCCGCTGCCAGTGAGTGCGAGCAAGGAGAAGGTGCGTGGCTAAATTTCTTGACGCCGTAGCAGGATTCGGCGTGACGTTCGGGTCGATGTTCAAGAAGAGGCTCACCGAGGAGTACCCGGAGAAGCCGGGTCCGGTGAAGCCGCGCTACCACGGCCGTCATCAACTCAACCGGTACCCCGACGGCCTGGAGAAGTGCATCGGCTGCGAGTTGTGCGCGTGGTCGTGCCCGGCCGACGCGATCTACGTCGAGGGCGCGGACAACACCGACGAGGCACGGTTTTCGCCGGGGGAACGCTACGGCCGGGTTTACCAGATCAACTATCTGCGCTGCATCGGTTGCGGCTTGTGCATCGAGGCCTGCCCGACCCGGGCGCTGACGATGACCAACGACTACGAGCTGGCCGACGACAACCGCGCCGACCTCATCTACGAAAAGGATCGCCTGCTCGCGCCGCTGCTGCAGGACATGCTCGCGCCGCCGCACCCCAGGGTGGAAGGCGCCACCGACAAGGACTACTACCAGGGCAACGTGACCGCGAATGGCCTGCGCCAGAAGCAGAACACGGGAGAGCCGCAGTGACGGTCACTAACCTCGCAACAGACGCCATCGTCCGCACCTCGACCGGTGAAGCCGTGACGTTCTGGCTGCTGGGCACGCTGGCGGTGATCGGCGCGATCGGTGTGGTGATGGCGGCCAACGCGGTGTATTCGGCGATGTTCCTCGCGATGACGATGATCATCCTCGCGGTGTTCTACATGATCGAGGACGCGGTGTTCCTGGGTGTGGTGCAGGTGGTGGTGTACACCGGCGCGGTGATGATGCTGTTCTTGTTCGTGCTGATGCTGATCGGCGTGGATTCTGCGGAATCGCTGAAGGAAACACTGCGCGGCCAGCGGGCGGCCGCGGTCATCACCGGTATCGGCTTCGGCATTCTGCTGATTGCCGCCATCGGCAACGCGGCGACCGGAAGTTTCGTCGGACTGACCAACGCCAACTCCAACGGTAACGTCGAGGGCTTGGCGGCGTTGATCTTCTCCCGGTATCTGTGGGCATTCGAGTTGACCAGCGCGCTGCTGATCACCGCCGCCGTCGGGGCGATGGTGCTGGCCCACCGGGAACGCTTCGAGCGCCGCAAGACGCAGCGGGAACTGTCCGAGGAGCGCTTCCGTCCCGGTGGTCATCCGACCCCGATGCCCAGCCCGGGTGTCTATGCGCGCCACAACGCGGTCGACGTGGCGGCGATGCTGCCCGACGGCTCCTACTCGCAGGTGTCGGTGTCGCGGATTCTGCGCAGCCGCGGATCCGACGGCAAGGCACTCCCGCCCCCCCAGCCCGTGTCTAACGTCCTGGAAAGCGGCAAGTCATGAATCCGGCCAATTACCTGTACCTTTCGGCCCTGCTGTTCACCATCGGGGCCGCCGGCGTGTTGTTGCGGCGCAACGCCATCGTCATGTTCATGTGCGTCGAGCTGATGCTCAACGCGGTCAACCTGGCGTTCGTCACCTTCGCGCGCCTGCACGGCCACCTGGACGGCCAGATGATCGCGTTCTTCACCATGGTGGTGGCCGCCTGCGAGGTCGTCATCGGCCTGGCCATCATCATGACGATTTTCCGTGCCCGTAAATCGGCGTCCGTCGACGACGCGAACCTACTCAAAGGCTAAGAACGCCAACATGACTCAATACAGCTGGCTGTTGGTCGCGCTGCCACTGGCGGGTGCCGCCATCTTGCTGTTCGGCGGCCGGCGCACCGACCCGTGGGGCCATTGGTTGGGCTGCGCCGCGGCGCTCGGGGCATTCGGTGTGGGCGCCTCGCTGCTCTGGAACCTGCTCAGCCGAGGCGGCGACGACCGCACCATTCATCAGACCCTGTTCAGCTGGGTCCCGGTCAACCAGCTGCAGGTCGACTTCGGGCTGCAGATCGATCAGCTGTCCATCTGCTTCGTGCTGTTGATCTCCGGGGTCGGGTCGCTGATCCACATCTATTCGGTCGCCTACATGGCCGAAGACACCGACCGGCGCCGCTTTTTCGGCTACCTCAACCTGTTCCTGGCCTCGATGCTGCTGCTGGTGATCGCCGACAACTATTTGGTGCTCTACGTCGGCTGGGAAGGCGTCGGCCTGGCTTCGTACCTGCTGATCGGTTTCTGGTACCACAAGCCGACGGCGGCGACGGCGGCCAAGAAGGCGTTCGTGATGAACCGGGTCGGCGACGCGGGCCTCGCCGTCGGTATGTTCGTCATGTTCAGCAACTTCGGCACCCTGTCCTACTCCGGGGTGTTCGGCGCCGCGTCCGGCGCCGACCAGGGCGCGCTGACCGCGATGGGGTTGCTCCTGCTGATGGGCGCGTGCGCCAAGTCCGCGCAGGTCCCGCTGCAGGCCTGGCTGGGTGACGCCATGGAGGGCCCGACGCCGGTGTCCGCTCTGATCCACGCCGCCACCATGGTGACCGCCGGCGTGTACCTGATCGTGCGCTCGAACCCGATCTTCAACCTGTCGCCCGACGCGCGACTGGGCGTCGTCATCGTCGGCGCCGTCACGCTGCTGTTCGGGGCTTTCATCGGCTGCGCCAAGGACGACATCAAACGCGCACTGGCGGCGTCCACGATGAGCCAGATCGGCTACATGGTGCTGGCCGCCGGGTTGGGCCCGGCCGGCTACGCGTTCGCGATCATGCACCTGCTGACGCACGGTTTCTTCAAGGCCGGGCTGTTCCTCGGATCCGGCTCGATCATCCACGCAATGCACGAAGAGCAGAACATGCGCCGCTACGGCGGCCTGCGCAAGGCCCTGCCGATCACATTCGCCACGTTCGGGCTCGGATACCTGGCGATCATCGGCGTGTGGCCGTTCGCCGGCTTCTTCTCCAAGGACGCGATCATCGAGGCGGCCCTGGGCTCCGGCGGTACCCAAGGTTACGTACTGGGCGGCGCCGCGCTGCTGGGTGCGGGCATCACCGCGTTCTACATGACGCGGGTGATGCTGATGACCTTCTTCGGCGAAAAGCGCTGGGCCCCCGGCAGCCACCCGCACGAGGCGCCGGCCCTGATGACCTGGCCGATGATCCTGCTGGCCTTCGGCTCGGCGTTCTCCGGCTTCCTGTTCACCTACGGCGACTCCCTGCCGCATTGGCTCGAGCCCGTCGTCGGCGCGCACTCGGAAAGCGGGGCGGCCGCGCTCCCCGCCGGGGCGGTCAGCGCCGTGGCCCTGGCGGTCGTCGCGGTCGGCATCCTCGTGGCCTACCGGATGTACGGCGGCAAGGCGGAAATCCCAAGCGTGGCCCCGGTCCAGGTCGCGGTGCTGACGACCGCGGCGCGCAACGACCTGTACGGCGATGCCTTCAACGAGGAGGTGTTCATGCGCTCTGGCGCCGAATTGACCGACGCGCTGGTCGAAGTCGACAACGCCGGTGTGGACGGCTCGGTCAACGCGCTGGCAGCGCTGGTGAGCCGGACCTCGAATCGGCTGCGGGAGATGGAAACCGGCTTCGTCCGCAACTACGCGCTATCCATGCTGACCGGTGCGGCCCTGGTTGCCGCGGCGATCCTGGCGGTGAAGCTGTGGTGAACTCGCACATGCCCTGGCTCAGCGTGCTGTGGCTGGTGCCGCTGGCCGCTTCGCTGCTGATCATCCTGCTGCCCCCCGGGCAGCGGCAGCTCGCCAAGTGGACGGGCCTGGTGGCCAGCGTGGTCACGCTCGCGGTGGCGATCGAGGTCACGCTCGGCTTCGACAAGCACGGCGCCACTTACCAATTCGTCGAATCCCACAAGTGGATACCGGCGTTCGGCGCCGGTTACACCCTGGGCGTGGACGGCATCGCGGTGATCCTGGTGCTACTGACCGTGGTGCTGATCCCGCTGCTGCTGGTGGCCGGCTGGAACGACGGCGGCGAGCGCGACAACCGGGGCGTGCAGGCCTACGTGGCCTTGACGCTGGCCATCGAGTCGATGGTGCTGATCTCGGTGATCGCGCTGGACGTGCTGCTGTTCTACGTGTTCTTCGAGGCCATGCTCATCCCGATGTACTTCCTTATCGGTGGGTTCGGCCGGGGCGCGAACCGGTCCCGCGCCGCGGTGAAGTTCCTGCTGTACAACCTGTTCGGTGGCCTGATCATGCTGGCCGCCGTGATCGGGCTGTATGTGGTGACCGCGCAGCACGGTTCGGGGACGTTCGACTTCCGGGAAATCGTGACCGGCATCGCGACGGGCCGGTTCGCCGGCGTGGACCCCGCGGTATTCAAGGCGCTGTTCTTAGGCTTCATGTTCGCGTTCGCGATCAAGGCTCCGCTGTGGCCGCTGCACCGCTGGCTGCCCGACGCGTGCGTCGAGGCGACGCCGGCGACCGCAGTGTTGATCACCGCCGTGATGGACAAGGTCGGCACCTTCGGCATGCTGCGCTACTGCCTGCAGCTGTTTCCGGAGGCCTCAACGTATTTCCGTCCGCTGATCGTGACGCTGGCGATCGTCGGGGTGATCTACGGCGCGATCGTGGCGATCGGCCAGACCGACATGATGCGCCTGATCGCCTACACCTCGATCTCGCACTTCGGGTTCATCGTCGCGGGCATCTTCGTGATGACCACGCAGGGGCAGAGCGGATCGACGCTCTACATGCTCAACCACGGCCTGTCCACGGCGGCGGTCTTCCTGATCGCGGGCTTCCTGGTTGCCCGGGGCGGTAGCCGGTCGATCGCCGACTACGGCGGCGTGCAGAAGGTCGCGCCGATCCTTGCGGGCACCTTCCTGGTCTCGTCCATGGCGACGCTGTCGCTGCCCGGCCTCGCGCCCTTCGTCAGCGAATTCCTGGTTCTGCTGGGCACTTTCAACCGCTACTGGTTGGCCGCGGCGTTCGGGGTGACCGCGTTGGTCCTGGCGGCGATCTACATGCTGTGGCTCTACCAGCGGGTGATGACCGGCCCGGTGGCCAATCGCAGTGAGGGCATCGGTGACCTGAAGGCGCGCGAATTGCTGGTCGTGGCGCCGCTGATCGCGCTGCTGTTGATCCTGGGCGTCTACCCCAAACCGCTGCTGGAGGTCATCAACCCCGCGGTGGACCACACCATGACTACCACCGGCCAGCATGATCCCGCGCCGCGCGTGGCCCATCCGGTTTTGGGGCCAACCCCCGCTACAGCCGAAGGACCGCACCGATGACCCTGCCCACCCCCAGCATCGAGTACTTCCTGCTATGCCCGATGCTGATCGTCTTTTCGGTTGCGGTAGTAGGCGTGCTGGTCGAGGCCTTCGTGCCGCGTTCCGCCCGCTACGCCACGCAGGTGAGCTTGGCGTTGGGCGGGTCGATCGCGGCCCTCGTCGCGGTCGTCCAGGTCTGGAAGTCGCTTCCCGCTTCCGGCCGCCAGGCAGTTTTGGGCGCGGTGGCCATCGACCGTCCTGCCCTGTTCCTGCAGGGAACCCTGCTGCTGGTCACCATCATGGCCGTGATCTTCATGGCCGAACGCACACACACCGCCAAAGCCAAAGTCGCTGTAGCCGTGGGTAGTTCGGGGGGATTGGATTCCTTTACCCCACAGGCGTCCGCCGTGCCCGACAGCGACGCGGAACGCGAGGCGCAGCGGGCGGGAGCGGCCCAGACCGAACTCTTCCCGCTGGCCATGCTGTCCGTCGGCGGGATGATGGTTTTCCCCGCATCCAACGACCTGTTGACCATGTTCGTCGCGCTGGAAGTCCTGTCGCTCCCGCTGTATCTGATGTGCGGGCTGGCCCGGCACCGCAGGCTGCTGTCGCAGGAATCGGCGATGAAATACTTTCTGCTGGGCGCGTTCTCGTCCGCGTTCTTCCTTTACGGCGTCGCGTTGCTGTACGGCGCGACCGGGACGCTGACCCTGACCGGCATCCGGGATGCGTTGGCGCACGCCGACACCTCGATGGCGTTGGTGGGCGTGGCGCTGCTCTCGGTCGGGCTGCTGTTCAAGGTCGGCGCGGTTCCGTTCCACTCCTGGATTCCCGACGTCTACCAGGGCGCTCCGACACCGGTTACCGGCTTCATGGCCGCGGCCACCAAAGTCGCGGCGTTCGGAGCGCTGCTGCGCGTGGTCTACGTCGCGCTGCCGCCGCTGCATGAGCAGTGGCGGCCGGTGTTGTGGGCGATCGCGATCCTGACCATGACGGTCGGCACCATCACCGCCGTCAACCAGACCGACGTCAAGCGCATGCTGGCGTATTCGTCGGTCGCCCACGTGGGCTTCATCCTCACCGGTGTGATCGCCGACAACGCGGCGGGCTTGTCGGCGACGTTGTTCTACTTGGTCGCCTACAGCTTCAGCACTATTGGCGCGTTCGCCATCGTCGGGCTGGTGCGCAACGCCGACGGCGAGGAAGACGCCACCCTGTCGCATTGGTCCGGGCTGGGCCAACGCTCTCCCATTGTGGGCGTGATGCTTTCGATGTTCCTGCTGGCTTTTGCCGGTATTCCGCTGACCAGTGGATTCATCAGCAAGTTCTCTGTGTTCAAAGCCGCCGCACAGGGCGGCGCGGTGCCTCTGGTCATCATCGGTGTGATCTCCAGCGGGGTTGCCGCCTACTTCTATGTGCGGGTGATCGTGTCGATGTTCTTCACCGAGGCATCAGACAACACACCGCAGGTGGTGGCGCCCAGCACGCTAAGCAAGACCGCCATCGCTGTCTGCGCTGTGGTCACTTTGGGGCTGGGCATCTTGCCGCAGCCGTTGCTCGACCTAGCCGACCACGCCGCCCAGCTGCTGCACTAGATCGCGCAGCAGCTCGAAGCCTGCCCAACCCGAGTCGTTTGAGGACAGCGGAGCGCTGCTACCTCGACCGAGCCTCCTGCCGCGTTGTTGACATCTAGACACACGTGATTGCTCCGCGCGGCATCAACGACCCACGAACGGGCGCGTCGCCAGAACGTAGATCGCCACGACGGCCAGTGGCGCCGCCAACGGCAGCCACGGCACCTGCAGCGGGAATGAGGTTGCGACCAGCCCGGCGAAACCGAACCCGGCGGCGCCGAAAATCGTTGACCAGCTTCCGGTTACGCCGTCAGCGTATCGACACACCAGGTAACCGGCCGCGCAAAGTCCTGAGAGGGCCGCGAGCACATGCGACGGATCGGACAGCAACACGGTGAAGACCGACAGCAGCACGGCAAGCGTCGCGATCGGCCTCCCGACCGGCCCGGGTACCATCCCCACGCCCACCGTTATCGCCGCGACCCCGGCGGTGGCCAGCGCCGGACCATGTGTTCCAACCGCGGCCGAGCCCACCATGGCGAGGCCGAATACCGTCGCAAGAGCTCGGTTTCGGAGTTGACTGATCGTGGCCATGCTATCGCCGCCCACGAACCCGACGGCCGCGATCGGGCAGCACACCCATGGACTGCTCCAGGCTGCGATCCCCCTGCCAGGAAATGACGTCCACCCCGAGGGTGGCCATGTCGCGATACATGGCCGAGCGCTGCAGCGCCCACATCCGATCCACCAGGGGATCTTGCTCCCCGTCAAACGGGGAGCTGTCGAGAATGTCGACGGCGACCACGACGTGACCGCGTTTGCGGAGGTCGATCAGGGCCAGTGCGAACTCGGTATCCAGCAGGGTGGAGAACGCGATGACGATCGCTCCCGCGGGGACGGCCGCGCGCGGCGCCAGTGTCCCTGTCGTGCTTTCGAATTGATCACCGGCGCCGAGCACCGTGTCGAGCACGCGATAGAACTGGCGCTGCCCGATGTCGGCGCCCAGCCAGCGGGGCCGGTTACCGCCGAGCGCGACGATCCCCGCGCGATCTCCGTTTCGCAGCGCGGTCTGCACCACTTGAGCGGCGCCGCGCACGATTCGTTCGGTGGCCACCGTCGCCGGCCCCGGGGGTTGGCGATAGGTGTCGATCAGCACCACCACGTCGGCCGCTCGGTCGGTCAACCGTTGCGTCACATGCAACTGGCCGCGGCGGGCGCTCACCGGCCAATTCACCGCGCGGAGCTGGTCACCCGGCACGTAGGGGCGGATGTCGGCATATTCGACGCCCGGCCCGATGTGCCGGGTGAGATGGGCGCCCAAGCGGTCGAGTAGTTCGGTTTGCGGCAGCGACGTCGCTTGCGGCGGCGTCAACGGGAACACGATCACCGTCGCCGCGTCGACCGTCGCCGTCCCGGCCAGCAAGCCCCCACGCGCGGTCACTTCGGTACGGACCCGGATCGGGTAGCGGCCCCACCGTTGTGCCACCACCACAACGCTTCTCGCCTGGTCAGGCTGGGTAACAAGACCCTCGATCTGCATTCCGTCGACGGTCTCCACGACGAGTTGCACCGCGGCCGCGCCGGTGTCTTGGGTAATCCACACCTTCAGCCGGGCTGGCTCGTTTTCGAAGCACCGCTGCGAATCCGGCTCCGCATGCACCAGGATCTTCGGCACCGGGCGCTGCCAGCTGATCGAGCACAGCACGCCGAGCAGCGGCGCCGCGAACGCGATTAGTTGCCACCGCGCACCGATCACCGCGACGGCCAGCGCCACTCCCACGCAGGTAGCGATCGCCCGCGTCAACGCTGATGCACGCCAGCGCACCTCGGCTTCGCGGGTTTCGATCACGCCGAACTCACCCGGTGCGGGGCACAGGCAGGCGTCGCAACAGCTCGCCGACGACGTCGGCACCCTGGATCTTTCGAACCCACATCTCCGGACGCAACGTAATCCGGTGCGCGATAGTCGGGACGGCGAGCGCCTTGACGTCTTCGGGGACCACATAGTCCCGGCCGAGCAGCAGGGCACGAGCACGGGCGAGCTGAACCAAGTCGAGTTCGGCTCGCGGGCTGGCGCCGACGGCGACCTGGGGGTGATGCCGGGTTGCGGTGGCCAGCGACACCACATAGTGCAGCACGTCGTCGTGCACCGTGACCTGCTCGACCGATTCGCGCATCGCCAGCAGGTCGTGCGCGTCCACCACTTGGTTCACCGTCAGTTCGCCCGACCCGCGCTCGAGGCGGCGGCGCAGCATCAGGGTCTCGTCGCTTTCGGAGAGGTATCGCAGTTCCAGCCGAATCGCGAACCGGTCCAGCTGCGCCTCCGGCAGCGGATAGGTGCCTTCGTACTCGATCGGGTTGTCGGTGGCCAGCACGATGAAAGGCTTTGGCAACTTATGGGTTTCGCCGTCGATGCTCACCTGGCATTCGGCCATCGCCTCCAGCAACGCCGCCTGGGTCTTAGGCGGCGTGCGGTTTATCTCGTCGGCGAGCAACAGGTTGGTGAAAATGGGTCCTTGCCGGAACGCGAAGCGGCCCGACTGCATCTCGTAGATGGTCGAACCGAGCAGGTCCGCCGGCAGCAGATCGGGTGTGAACTGGACTCGGGTGAACTCGAGCCCCAACGCGGCGGAGAATGACCGCGCGATCAGCGTCTTGCCCAGGCCGGGCAGATCTTCGATGAGCACGTGGCCGCGCGCCAGCACGGCGGTGAGGATCAGCGTGAGCGCGGAGCGCTTCCCCACCACGGCACGTTCGATCTCGTCGAGCACGGCCTCGCAGTGCGCCGTCGTCGTCGCGGCTGGCAGAGTCATATCCGGGTCGCACCCCCGTTCACACTTGCTCCAACCTTTGCAAAATTTCTTCGAACTTCATACGCCCGGGCCCAGCTTCGTGACCGCCGTTGGGCGCCACATTGTTGGGGTTGACCCATTCCCATAGTTCAGGGCCGAAGAGCATTTGCCCGCTGGCATCAAATGTCTTCGGGTCCTTGGCCCGCCCGTGCCCGGTGGCGAGTTCGAACCGCCGCGCCAGCAAGGGGCGCAGATGCCGATCCCAGTCCGCGCGCGTGGAGTCAGACCAACGGATCGTCGTCTCGGTGGTGATCAGCCAGCGGCGCAGCGCATCTCCCAGATCGTCGTCGTCCGGCTCGGCCGCGGGTTGCGTCCCGTGTCCGAGGAAACGACGAATATTGAGCAGCACCAGCGCCGCGGCGGCACCGGACGTCGCGAGCACAAACCGGCGGTCATGAAGTATGAGCGCCAGCAGCTCGGTGCCGACAATGAGGAAAACACCCAGTGCGATAAGCTTTTTCATGTTGCGCGCACCGCGAGTTCGTCGAGGACCAGCCGCAACACCCGCACCGCCACCTCGCGATGCCCCTCGTTCATGACATGCGGGCTGAATCGCGCCTCCTCGAACAGGTTCACCAGCTGTACGGCGTTATCGGCATGCAGCGCATGATGTTTCACCGCGCGGGCCAGCACCTCGGTCGGCGTATCGAACTCCTGAGGCACGGCCGCCGGGACATTGGCGAGTTCACGTTCCATCGCCGCGTAACAGGCGATGATCGCCTCGCGTGGTTCGCGGCTGAGGTCGGCGATTTCGGCCAGCCCGACTTCGGCTGCGCGGACAAGTAACTCCGAACGCTGGGTCGGTGTCTCGGACTCGAGGTAATCGTCGGTGCTGATGCCCGATGCCGGGCGGCGCCCCCGCCGCCTGGTGTTGATCGCTGCCGCCGCGACGATGATCAGCAGCAGCGGGACTGCGCTCGCGAGCAGAACTCCGACCATGTCCCCAGGGTCGTTTGGCCGGTTGGGCTTGGGCGGCGCGACGGCGGCATGTGGCGGCGGCGTCGTGGCCGGTTGCGACGGCGGCGCCGGCGACACCTCGTGCGGCACAAATAGGTGTGCCAGCATCATGGCGATCAGCAGCCACGCCACGATCACCGCGAGGCCGATCAACAGCACCCGCCAGCTCGGGCGGCCCTTGCCGCCCCCGAGCATGTCGGACACATCGAACGTGGTGGGAGCCACCGCGCGCGGGTCGCGCAGCCGCGCGATGATCGCGACCGTCATCAGGGCGAGCGTCCCGGCGAGGGCCGCGATCACGAACATCATCGCCGCCCGGTTTCCGGCCGCGCCCCCCAGTGGGCCATGAACCTGGGCAGGAAAATACCCGCGCAGCGCTGCGGCGGCGGCGATCAGCAGCACGATCAGGGCGACGACGCGCCCCGTCGGCTTGTCCATCATCGGCACACCTGCCCGGCATCGGCTTTTCTCATACTGGCACGTCGGGGGCGCCTTATCCACAGTCGGGAGTCCCGACCCACCGAGAGCTAGTCGAGTGAGAACGCCCGGAAGCTGCCGTCAAGCACCTCGAGATGACCGATCGTGCGCCCGGTGACCGCGCCCGGGTCCACCAGCGCCAACTGCACCGCCGCCGCAGCGAACTCCTCCGCGGGGGCGGTGTCGACGAACTCGCGGGCGTAGTACGCCAGACCCGGCGTGAGGATCGGTTTCGACGGCGACAACGCGTTCACCGCGATGTTGTGGTCCGCGAGGTCGTACGCGGCGCACTGGGTGAGATGTTCGAGGGCCGCCTTGGACCCGCCGTAGCCGGGCAGCACTCCACCGCTGCGGTCGGCGTAGGGCCCGTCGCCGGGCAACCGCGAGGCCACCGAGGTGATGTTGATGATCGAGCCACCGCCCGCGTCGATCATGTCCGGGCACACCAGCTGCATCAGCTCGTAGGCCGCGAACACCGCGATATCGAAGTGCCGCCGGAAGGCGGTCAGCGGCGTGCTGACGAAGCCCGGCCAGCCGGGTTTGGCCGCGCTGGGGGGTTTTGGCGGTTTGGCGCGCGGCTCGGCGCCGGGGACCGGCGGCCGCCCGGGTGCGGTGAAGGCGGCATTGTTGATCAGAATTGTGATGGGGCCCAAGGCATCTCGCGCCTGTGCGACCAACCGGGCCACATCGTCGCGGTCGGTCAGATCGGCGCGCACCGCCGCCGCGCGGCCGCCGGCCGCCTCGATCTCGGCGACTGTCTCGCCGATGGTCCCGGGCAACCGGTCGTTCCACACCTGTTCGGTGCGGCCGACGACAGCCACCGCGGCGCCCTCGGCCGCCAGCGCGAGCGCGATCGCGCGGCCCAGGCCGCGGCTGCCGCCGGTGACGATCGCGGTGCGGTCGGCAAGCCGGCCCGTCACCGGGTCACCCCGTGCCTGACGATCGCGGCGCTCTGATCGACCCATGCGTCGTCGAGCTTTTCGTCCGGGCGCAGCAGCATCCGCAACATGGTCGCTCCCCCGATCAACTCGATCAAGCGGTCCGGGTCCACGTCGGGATGGGCCTCGCCGCGGTCGACGGCCTCGCGCAGCCGCACCCGCACCGCGGCGAACAGGCCCGCGAAGCGCGACATCACCCGGGCATTGAGCTCCGGATCGGCCGTCATGTCGGCCACCAAGCCGGGCAGCGCGGCACGCACCACGGGGGTGGTGAACACGTCGCGGGTGGCCTCGATCATCATCCGGATGTCGGCGGCGAAGTCGCCGGCGGGGGCCTCCAGCGCGGTGGGCGCCACCGGGAACACCGCCTCGTGCACCAGCTCGGCCTTGCTCGACCAGCGCCGGTACAGCGCGGATTTGGTGGTTCCGGCGCGCTCGGCGACGGCGGCCAGGCTGAGGTTCGAATAGCCGATCTCCACAAGCAGTTCCGCGGTGGCCGACAGGATGGCCGAGTCGATCCGCGGATCCCTGGGCCGCCCGGCACCGGGGGCCTTGTCAAGGGTGGGTGGGTCTGCTTTCATAACGCTACCTACCGTATCGTAATTGCCTCGAGAAGGGGGCGCGTGTGGCCAACGAACCAATGCCGGACAACGTCGAGCGACTTCAGCGCTCCAGCCGTGACGTCAGCACCGTGCCGGCGGTCATGTCGAAGTGGCTGTCGACGGTCCTGCCCGGCGGGGTGGTGCCCGAGGTGATCGTCGAGAGCGGCGTGGACTCGACCGGTATGTCGTCGGAAACCATCATCCTGACCGCGCGCTGGCAACAGGACGGGCAGCCGATCGAACAGAAACTCGTCGCCCGGGTGGCGCCGACCGCCGAGGACGTGCAGGTGTTCCCCACCTACCGGCTCGACCACCAATTCGAGGTGATACGAAAGGTCGCCGAACTCACCGACGTGCCCGTCCCGCGGGTGCGCTGGATCGAAACCACCGGTGAGGTGCTGGGCACCCCATTCTTCGTGATGGACTACGTCGACGGCGTGGTGCCACCCGACGTCATGCCTTACACTTTCGGCGACAACTGGTTCGCCGACGCCCCGGTCGAACAACAACGCCAACTGCAGGATGCCACCGTCGAGGTGCTGGCCAAGCTGCACTCAATACCCGACGCGGAGAAGACGTTCGGCTTTCTGGCTGAAGGCCAGACTGGTGACAGCGCACTGCGCAAGAACTTCAACTGGGTGAAGTCCTGGTATGACTTCGCGGTGCCCGACATCGGCCGCTCGCCGCTGATCGAGCGGAGTTTGACGTGGCTGCAAGACAATTGGCCCGACGATGTCGCCGCGCGCGAGCCGGCCTTGCTCTGGGGCGACGCCCGGGTGGGCAACGTGCTGTACCGCGACTTCGCACCGGTGGCGGTGCTGGACTGGGAGATGGTGGCGCTCGGGCCACGCGAGCTCGACGTCGCCTGGATGATTTACGCGCACATGGTTTTTCAAGAGCTCACCGGCCTGGCAGGGCTGCCGGGATTGCCCGATGTGATGCGCGAGGAGGACGTCCGCGCCACTTATCAGCGGCTTACCGGGGTCGCATTGGGCGACCTGCGCTGGTTTTACGTCTACTCCGGCGTGATGTGGGCGTGTGTATTCATGCGCACCGGCGCGCGACGGGTGCATTTCGGTGAAACCGAGAAGCCCGAAGATGTGGAGTCGCTGTTCTACCACGCCGGATTGATGAAACGTCTTATCGGAGAGGACAACTAATGCTCGGACCGCTCGACGAATACCCGGTACACCAGGTTCCGCAGCCGATCGCCTGGGCCGGGTCGTCGGACCGCAACTTCTACGACCGCTCCTACTTCAACGCCCACGACCGCACCGGGAACATCTTCTTGATCAGCGGCATCGGCTACTACGCCAATCTCGGTGTCAAGGACGCGTATGTGCTCATCCGTCGTGGGGACACGCAGACCGCGGTGCACGTATCGGACGCGATCGACCAAGACCGCCTCAACCAGAACGTGATGAGCTACCGGATCGAGGTCATCGAGCCGCTGCGAAAACTGCGGCTGGTCCTCGACGAAACCGAGGGCATCGCAGCCGATCTCACCTGGGAAGGCCTCTTCGACGTCGTCCAGGAGCAACCCCACCTGATGCGGTCGGGCAACCGGGTGACGCTGGACGCGCAGCGCTTTGCCCAACTGGGCAGCTGGAGCGGCCGCATCTCGATCGACGGCGAGGAGATCGCCGTCGATCCCGCCACCTGGATCGGCAGCCGCGACCGGTCCTGGGGCATCCGCCCGATCGGCGAGCCCGAACCCGCGGGCCGGCCCGCCGATCCGCCGTTCGAGGGCATGTGGTGGCTGTACGTGCCGATCGCGTTCAAGGACTTCGCCATCGTGCTGATCATTCAGGAGGAGCCCGACGGGTTCCGCTCGCTCAACGACTGCACCCGGGTGTGGCGCGACGGCCGCGTCGAGCAGCTGGGCTGGCCGCGGGTCAAGATCCACTACCGGTCCGGCACCCGCATCCCCACCGGCGCCACGATCGACGCCACCGCGCCCGACGGCACCCCGGTGCACTTCGACGTGGAGTCCAAGCTGCCGGTGCCCATTCATGTCGGCGGCGGCTACGGCGGCGATTCGGATTGGCTGCACGGCATGTGGAAGGGCGAGAAGTTCGTCGAGCGGCTGACCTATGACATGACCGACCCGGCGATTATCGGCCGGTCCGGCTTCGGCGTCATCGACCACGTGGGCCGCGCGTTGTGCCGCGACGGCGACGCGGATCCGGTGGAGGGCTGGGGTCTCTACGAGCACGGCGCGCTGGGCCGCCACGACCCGTCGGGCTTCAAAGACTGGCTAACGGTCGCGCCTTAGCCCGACTACGGCGAGCGCCGGGACGGCGCGAGTTAGGAGTCGGGCAATCGACCTAACCGGTAGCCGGCACCGGTGTGATCGGCCGCCAACAGCGGTCCGGAGCCCCCCAGCCGTTCCCGCAACGTGGCATGCGGCACCTGCGAGGGTACCCGCCCGCGCCGACGCAGCTCGGGCACAACGAATTTCGCGAAGTCGACAAAGGTGCCGGGAGTCGTCACGCAGGCCAGATTGAACCCGTCGACATCGGCCTCGTCGACCCAGCGCTCGAGTTCGTCGGCCATCTCGATCGGCGAACCCACCAGCACCGGCCCCCGGCCGCCGATGCCGATCTCCTCGGCCAATTCCCGTGCCGTCCAAGTGCGCTCGTCGGTGGTGAAGGAGGCCAGCGCGGATCGGTTGGCGTCGGTCTCGCTGTACCGCAGTGGGTCATCGTCGCCGAGCTCGGCCAGGTTCACCCCGGTCCAGGCCGAGATTGCTTGCGGCACTGTCCAAATACGACGTGACGGTGTTCCACGCCACCCGGCCGCCGGTGAGGTGATCCAGTGTTGAGAGCCGGCGCGCCAGAGCGTAGGGCTGCTCGTAGGTCAGCGACAGCGTGATTCCGAACCCGAGGGTCTCGGTCACCGCGGCCCATCGCCGAAACGGCCATCGTCGGGTCAGTTGACCGGGATCTGTGCGGCATCGGCCACTGCCGCATCGCGCGAGCCGCCGTACACGTCATAGACGCCGAGCACGTCGGCCAAAAACAACGCGTCGAAGCCTCCGGCTTCGAGTACGCGGGCCAGTTCGGTCCAGTACCCGAGTTGGCGATAGCGGTAGCCCTGATCGTCGGGGTGGCGCCACAGACCTGCCGACTGATGCCCGACGCAGGCCATGTCAAAGGCGTTGAGGTAGATCCTGCTCATGCTCTTGCGAGCGTCTCAACGTAATTCGTCGACGATCGCGGCCAGGGTGGGCAGCCCGATGGGCGCGGCCTGATAAAGGCACACGGTGTCGGAGATGCCGTCGACGCGGTCCCGGATATGCGCCGCGACCTCCTTCGGGGTGCCGCAGGCGGCGATGGTGTGCATCATCTCGTCGTCGATCAGCGCGGCCATCTCCTGCCACCGGCCCTGCTTGGACATCGCATTGAGTTCGGGCTGCAGATCCTCCCAGCCGTGCGCGGCCAGCACCGGCCGGTAGGCGGGGGTCGACCCGTAGAAGGCCAGCAGCCGCCGGGTGCCCGCGTTCGCCTGTTCTCGCTCGGCGTCGGTCTCGCCCGCCGACACGATGATTTCGGGCATGATGGCGAACTCGTCGGCCCGCCGGCCGCTGGCCTGCAGGCCGTCGCGTACCGCCGGCATGGTGTTGTGGTGCAGGAACCGCTTGGAGCCGAACGGCATCACCAGCAGACCGTCGGCGTGCTGCGCGGTGGCCCGGGTCAGCTTCGGTCCCAGGGCGCCGACGTAGATCGGCGGCGGACCGTGCGGGTTGGGACCGGGATTGAAGGTCGGTGTCATCAACGTGTGCCGGTAGTATTCGCCGCGAAAATCCAGCCGACCCCCGGTGTTCCAGGCCTGGAAAATCGCGCGCAAGGCGGCGACCAGCTCGGTCATCCGACCGACCGGATTGTCGAATTGGGCACCGAAGCGCTTCTCGATCTGTGCGCGAACCTGAGTGCCCAGGCCCAGGATGAACCGGCCGTCACTGAGCAGCTGATGGTCGTTGGCCTGATGCGCCAAATGGATCGGGTTGCGCGGGAACGCAATTGCGACATTCGTCATCAGACCCAGACCGCCCACCGTGGCGGCCACGGTCAGCGGGGCGAAGACGTCGTGCGGACCTTCGAAGGTGGCAACGCCACTGGCGCCGGCGTCGCGCAGCTCGCGCGCGCGCTCGGCGGCATCCGTGAGCCCGTAGAGGGCGGTGAAGATTTTAACGGGGTCAGCCTACGGAATCCCCGCGATGCGGTTGACTAGGGGACGTGACCAACCCGTCCTGGAGTGTCGACGTCGTGGTGGTCGGTGCGGGCTTCGCCGGGCTGGCCGCGGCCCGCGAGCTGACCCGACAGGGTCACGACGTGCTGGTGTTGGAGGGGCGCGACCGAGTGGGTGGGCGCTCATTCACCGGCAGCGTCGCGGGCCTGCCCGCGGACATGGGCGGCACTTTCGTCGGTCCGACCCAAGACGCCGTCCTGGCACTGGCGGCCGACCTCGAGATCGCGACCACCCCGACCTACAACGACGGAAAAAACCTGATCCAGTGGCGCGGCTGGGCGCGCCCCTACCGCGGCGCGATCCCCCGGCTCTCGCTGACCAGCCTGCTCGACGTCGGCCGGTTGCGCTGGCAATTCGAACGCATCGCCCGCAGCGTGCCGGTGGCCGCACCCTGGGATGCGCGGAACGCGCGCAAGCTCGACGCGCTCTCCCTCGGCGGCTGGCTGCGCTCGATCCGCGCCACCGCCGGGGCGCGCGACTTGATGGCCATCATGGCTCGGGTGACCTGGGGGTGCGAACCCGACGAGGTGTCGATGCTGCACGCCGCCCGCTACGCCCGCGCGGCCGGCGGGCTGGACCGGTTGCTCGACGTCGAGAACGGCGCCCAGCAGGACCACTTCTCCGGCGGCACCCAGCAGATCGCCGAGGCGGTCACAGCCGAGCTCCGCGAACTCGGCACGCAGGTCGTGCTCGGCGCTCCCGTGCGCCGCATCGACCGTCACGGTGGCGGTGTGACGATCACCTCCGACCGCGGCCAGGCCGAGGCCGGGTTCGTCATCGTCGCGATACCGCCGGCGCACCGGACTTCTATCGAGTTCGACCCCCCGCTGCCACCCGCGTACAACCAGCTCGCCAGGCATTGGCCGCAGGGCCGGCTCAGCAAGGCCTACGCGGCGTATGACACGCCGTTCTGGCGCACCGACGGGTTCTCCGGTCAGACACTGTCCGACCAAGGCCCGGTGTTCATCACCTTCGACGTCAGCCCGCCAGGTGACGGACCGGGCGTCCTGATGGGGTTCGTCGACGCCCGCGCCTTCGATTCGCTGCCCGCCGAACAGCGTCGCCGCGAGGCGCTGCGCTGTTTTGCGGAGCTGTTCGGCGACGAGGCGCTGAAACCGCTCGACTATGTGGACCATTGTTGGGGCGCAGAGGAATTCGCTCCGGGCGGTCCGACCGCCGCGGTACCGCCGGGGGCCTGGACACAATACGGGCAGTGGCTCCGCGAGCCGGTCGGGCCGATCCACTGGGCCGGCACCGAGACCGCGGACGAATGGACCGGCTTCCTGGACGGCGCCGTCAGGTCCGGTCAGCGAGCGGCCGCCGAGATCGCCACGCTGCTATGAGCTGATCCGCCGCATCCCAGCTGTCACCGATTCGGCGAGCGCCCGCAGTTGGCGGTTCACCTCGTGGGGCTGTTCGAGCATCGAGCAGTGGCCGCCGGGCAGTTCGACGAGACCCACCACGTTGGGAGCGCTGTGCGCAATCTTGCGGGCCTGGCTGATCGGCGTCAGCCGGTCCCGTTCGCTGCCGATCACCAGGGTCGGGACGGTCAGACCGTCCAGGCTGAGGTGGTGCTGGCGCAGTGAGTCGACGAGCATCTTGGCGCAACCCCCGCGACCCCGCGGGGGGGTCTGTACGAACAACTCGTAGATGAGCTTCGCGGCGCTCGGGTCCGCCTCGGCCGCGACCGCCAGCATCGCGACCAGGTAGCGGGCGGGGATGCGGACTACACCCGGGATCGGAAACCCGCCGAAGACATCGATCAGGCGCCGCCCGGCCATGATTCGCAGCGGCGAGAACTCCCGCGGAACCGACAACAGTTTCACCTCGCGCAGCAGATCGCCCGTGCTGGTGTTGATCAGCGCGACGGCATCGGTGCGCTGGCGGACCTTGTCGCGGTAGTGCTGCGACCACGCGGCGATAGCGATGCCGCCCATCGAGTGCCCGACCAGCACGGCGCGCTCGTGGGGGGCCACCGTCGCCTCCAGAACCGCATCGAGGTCGGACGCGAGGTGCTCGAGGGTGTAGCCACCACGGCCCGGGACGCCGCTTTGTCCGTGCCCGCGATGGTCGAACGCGATCACTCGGTAGTCGGTGGCGAGGTCGGCGATCTGATAGCCCCAGGACCGGATCGCGCAGACGATGCCGTGGGTCAGCACGATCGGATAGCCGTTGGGTGACCCGAAGATTTCGGTGTGCAGGGCGGTGCCGTCTGCCGCGCGGACGGTGAGGCTGCGGCTCGGGGGTAACACGTCAGCGCCGCCCCGTGGCTCGTCGAGTACCAACGTTGAAGCAGTCATCGTCGCTCCCCCCTCGAAGGCGGCCTCGCTGCCGCTTCCTGGTTGTGGCGAGTTTAACGCTCGGGTATAGGGGAACGAGCCGAATCGGCCAAACTCACGCGACCAATTTCAGGACGCTCGTCCAAAAAAACGGGCCGTGTGAGACGCTGGCATTTGTGTCCCCGATGTCGCGCCGGGTGTTGCTGCTGGGAACGGCCGGCTTGGGCTTTACGGGGCTGGCGGCCGCCTGCGCGCCGGATCGGCCACCGGCACCGGACACCGAATCGATCCTCATCATCGGCGCCGGGATGGCCGGTCTGGCCGCCGCGCGCAGCCTCGCGGACGCGGGATGGCCGGTGCGGTTGATCGAAGCCCGTGACCGCATCGGTGGGCGGGTGCATACCACCCGCGAATGGGGCGTGCCGCTGGAAATGGGCGCCTCCTGGATCCACGGCAGCAACGACAACCCGCTGGTCGAGCTGGCACAGCGGGCCCAGGCGCAGACCGTCGCGACCGACTACTACCACCCGGTGAAGATGGCCGTTGATCCGCAGCTGCGACCGTTGGACTACCACGCGAAAACGTGGCGCAAATTCGTGGAGCGCGCCCGCGACGACGTCGACGGCGGCAGCCTGGGCGCCGCCCTCGACGCCGCGGCGACCGACGATGAGCTCTCCGACTCGGACCGCGCCCAGCTGAACTATTACGTCAACACCGAGATCGAGGACGAATACGCCGCCGACGCAAATCAGCTCTCCGCCACGACATTTGACGCGGGCAAATATACCGAAGGACCGCAAGTCGCCATCCTCAACGGCTACGACGCCCTGCCCCGGCTACTCGCCAACGGCCTGCAGATCGTGTTGAACACCCCGGTAACCGCCGTCACGCAACGCGCCGGCTCGGTCACCGTGCGGTCGGGCGACAAGTCATTCGACGGACCCGCTGCCATCGTCACCGTTCCGCTGGGTGTGCTGAAAACCGGTGCGATCACGTTCGACCCGCCGCTTCCCGACGCTTACACCCACGCGGTGAACGCCCTCGGATTCGGCGTGCTGGCCAAGAGCTACTTTCGCTTCGATCAGCGAACCTGGAAGGCGGAGAACGCCTTCTACCAATTCATGGGCAGGCGGCCGGGATTGTGGGCGCAATGGTTCACCATGCCGGTCGCCGCCGGACCGATTGTGTTGGCATTCAACGCCGGTGAGCGCGGGCGGTCGGTGGAGTCGTCCGCCCCCGGTGATCTGATGACCAGCGCGCTGCCTATCGCGCGCCAACTGTTCGGCGCCGACATCTCCGCCGTCGAGGTCCGGACGTCGAGCTGGACGAACGACCCTTATGCGCGCGGCACCTACTCGTTTCACGCGCCAGGTTCCGGCCTTGACGACCGGCGCCAGCTGCAGCAACCGATCGGCGACCGGCTCTACTTGGCGGGCGAGGCCGTCGGTGTCAACAACCCCGCCACCGTGCATGGCGCCGTGCTCAGCGGGCAATACGCCGCGGCCGAGCTGATGCGCCGATTGGGTTGACGGTCAGTTCTTGCGGTCGCGAACTTTGTAGGTCGACGGCCATGACTTTCGGGACTCGTCTCCGGTCAGCGGGGTTCCCATGCCGCCGACCTTGACGTTGTAGGCCTCCTTGCCGGGGCCGACTTCGCGATTGGCGTGTTCCTGGGCCAGGTAATAGAGCTCGTCGATGGTGGCTTCGTCGTATGCGACGAACGAGGTTTCGCGGGCGACGTCGCCGATGCCGGCAAGCAACCGCTCGGGCACGAACCGCGACGCCAACGCCGCCGCACCGAACAGCGAGAACGGAACAATCCAGTACAGGACATACGACAGCGGGGCCTTGGTGTCTAGCAGCGCGGGGATGAGCGAGGACACCGTCATCACGGCGAAGACAGCGACCCACATCCAGGTCAGCACCCTGGCCATCCGCTCGAACAGCTCGGTCTTGACCACGTCGGCGGGCTGTTCCGCCGCGGCGTAATCGCGGGCGAACGGCTTGCCCAACAAGATGCTGGCGAGCGCCACCAGGAAGATCGCCGCGTTACCGAGCGCCGGCAACCACCGCGCCAGCGCCGCCTCGCTGAGCACGAAGGTCAGCACGGCCAGCACAAAAAGCATTGCGATGGAACCGATTTCGAATGTTCGCGCCGGCTTCCCGGCTGTGCGCTCCAGCGCAACCCCGACGACCGCAACGGCCAGCGCAACTACGGCGGCGGCCGCGAAGGGAACGTTCCCGACCAACACCCAAAAGACGATCCAGGGTGCGAACCCAAACAGAATGCCCACGGAGGGTCAGTCTATGGGTGGTTACCCCACCGCACGGGCGGGGGTAGTGGGCGCTTTTAGACCGATGGTCTTTTATACCGACCAGTGGTCGGTATCACTCGGATGGGTGTCACGACGGAGGTAGCAATGAGCACGCCAGATCAGTCGCAGGTGCGTACCCGGATGTTCGCGCGCGCGTTCGGGCCGTTCTTCACCATCGTCCCGTCCATCGTGGCGGCGCGCGCCACGACGCAGATGCCGGTGTTGCTGCACGAGTTCGCCGGCGATCCGATGTGGCAGTGGGTGCTGGGCGCCATCCTTTTGATGTGGGGCAGTGCGATTATCGCGTTTCACCAGTATTGGCGCAGTGTCGCTGCCGTGCTGGTGTCGCTGTTGGGCTGGTTTCTCGTCATCCGCGGGGTGCTGATCCTGGCCATTCCCGACATCTATGATTCGGCCGGAAAAACCTTGGAGCAGAACGATATTCCGGTGGTGCGTGCCATCTCTCATTGGGGTGGCGCTGGTAGGTCTGTACCTGACCTATGCCGGTTGGATCGCAAAGCCCCAACCGCGGGAACCGCGCGATGCCGCGGGTCATTAAGCATCCCGATATCCGTCGCGCAGAACTTCTGGATCGCGCCTCGGCGCTATTCGTGCAGCACGGTTACGACAACGTCAGTCTCAATGACCTGATCGCGGACGTCGGGGTCTCCAAAGGCGCTTTCTACCACTGGTTTCCGTCGAAAGACGAGCTGATCTCCGCGCTGGCCGAGCGCAGTGCCCGCGAGCAGATCACGGCCCTCGAAGAGGCGCTCGCCCAGTCCCAAGGCACCGCGCTGGATCGGCTCAATGCGCTGCTGCGGGCGGGCTTTGACGTCAAGATGCGGATGGGCGCACCGGAGCAGCTGGCAGCGATGGTCTCGCTGCTGCGGCCCGAAAACGCCCACCTTTACGGGCGAATCATCACCGCGAGCGAGGATCTGGCGCGGCCCCTGCTGGCTCGCGTGATCGCCGACGGGGTGGCCGAAGGCGTGTTGCACACTTTCGACCCCGACGGCGTCGCGGACATGATTCTGGGCCTGTCCGCACGTGTCAATGCAAACGTGGTGCAGATTTTCGACGCGACGGATCGGTCGGCCGCCGATCACGCCATCGATGTATTGACCGGCAGGCTCAAACTGCACGGCCTGGCGGTCGACCGCATCCTCGGGCTACCCGACGGCAGCGTCACCGTCCTGGATCGAGCCAAGGTCGAAATCATGGTCGGCAGAACGAGTAAGTGATCAGGCAGCTTGGCGCTCAAGCTCTTTCGCGCACGCAGTGAAGAGTGAGAGAAAGCTCGCGCGCAGCAACCGGCGCGTGAGCGCCTCCAGCGCTTTGCCTCCCGCCCAAACCGGATGGGTGTAGTTGGTCAGCCAGTCGACGTGTGTGCCGTTACCGGACGTCGTGAAGGTCAGCGTGCCGCCGTCGTGCTTGAAGGACGGGACCGAGCGGATGATCAGGTAGGAGTAGCTGTGCGGCCGGTCGTAGGCCGTGATTTCCTCGCGGAACCACGCACCAATCCCGGCCACCTCCCGCACCGCGCCCACGGCAGGCGTCTGCGAACCCTTCGCCCAGCCGGCGTTGAATACCAACGGGGCGGCCGCCAGATTGGCGGGGTCGGTCATCCAGTCGAAAACCTTCTCGACAGGTGCGGCGATCGTCTGCTGTAGATGAATTTCGACCATGTCCACATGCTAGGCCCAGAGCGCCGCTGCCCCCGTCGTCTCATGTCGCCGACGTATCGCAGCGCCCTTCGCGTTGTCGCGCCGGCCGGCGTGACCGGCTGGCCGCTTCGGCGCATACCACGGCCCCGCAGACGGAATCGACGACCGCCAAGCCGTGATTGTTGACGACACGCGTCAGGCGGGCCAGCGCGGCGCCGGTCACCACCTGGCAGGACAGCCCGGCCTGCTGACGTTCCAGGCGCCGGAATAGGTTGGGCTGGTGCACGAAGAGTCAGTGCGGCCGGCCGCCTACTCCCCGGTAAGCAGCTTCCGCTACACCGTCGCCGACGACCGCTGGGAATGGTCTGACGAAGTCGCGCGCATGCACGGCTATGAGCCGGGCACCGTCACGCCCACGACCGAATTGATCTTGGCGCATAGACATCCGGGCGATAGCGCGACGGTGGCGGACCTGCTCGAACAGCTGCGGCGGTGCGGCTCGCCGTTTAGCAGTCGACACCGGATCATCGACGCCCGCGGACGCCAGCGACTGGTGGTCGTGGTCGGCGACCGCTTTTCCGACGATCGCGGCGCACCCGCCGGTGTCGCCGGGTTCTATCTGGATGTCACCGAACAGGTCAACGCGGACATGCAGTCGCAGCTGAGCGAGGAAGTGCGGTCCGTCAGTGCGCGTCGGGCGGTGATCAACCAGGCCATGGGCATGTTGATGCTGCGCTACGGGTTGCATGCGGACTCCGCGTTCCTGCTCCTGACGAAGCTGTCTCAGGAATCGAACGCCAAGGTGCGCAACCTTGCCGACCGAGTCGTGGCTAACGCCGCAGCGGGGGCTCGCTGCAGGAGAATGTGGCGGACCGCGTCGACACCCTGTTGCGCCGCAGTTCAATAAATCAGCACGCCAGCCAGTCGGGGTCGGGCCGGTCGGTCACTGCCTGAGGGTGGTGTGCGGGCTTTGGCCATAGGTCTGGCGGTAGAGCACCGCGAACCGCCCGGTGTGCGCGAACCCCCAGCGCCGGGCGATCTCGGTCACGGTGGCCGAAGCGTGGTCGGCGGCCTGGAGGTCCTGGTGTGTACGGTGCAGCCGGACCCGACGCAGGTACTCCGTCGGTGTGGTGTCAAGCCGCTGCCGGAACAGGTATTGCACCGCCCTCGGCGTGAGATGGACAGCGTCCGCGATGTCGTTGACGCCGATGTCGCAGGCGGCGTGCCGGTGGATGAACGACACCGCGTCTTTGAGCGCTTCCGGGATTTCCGGGTCACTCAGCAGCTCCTGCGCCGTCACGTTGGACGGGTAGCACTCGAGTAAAGCGGTGGCGAGCAACGGAGCCGCCGCGGCCGCGATCATCGGTTGTTGGGCGGTGTCCGCGGACGCGAGGGAGGCCGTCACGTAGTCCAGCGCTCGACCCCACGCGCGCACTGCGGCGGGCGAACGCGGCTGCCCGCTGAGGAACTGAATCTGCTGCGGTAACGGTACGCGCCGGTCTGCGGCTGCCTTGTGCAGCGCGCCTGCCGCGATGCTCACCACGTCGAAGCGGGCAGCGTGCAGGTTCAGCGCATGGGACACGCCGTGGGCGACCAGCACGGGGCAATCCGCTGTCGGTATCGGTCCATCGGCCACGGTCAGGGATCCTGCGCGCGGCTGGATAACCAGGACAGAATCGGCGGCGGGAACCTCGCACCGAGCGCGGCCCTCAATCGCCACTTCGTCCAGGGTGACCGAGCGCGCTTGCCAGCGCCGGTGACTGACGGCCGAACCCGACGCCAGCCCGGTCAGCCGCCACCCCGGTTGGTAGGCGCCGGCGAAGAACCGTCGCGCGGCGAACGCGTCGACGGTGCGGAATTGTTCGTAGCGGACCGTGACCGGAACGTGCTCGTCAGCCGGCTCGTCTTGGCAGGATCGGCGGGCAAGATAGGGGCGCGCCGCCGTGGGTGGCCCCTCGGTTTGGAAAACGTTGTTTTCAGTGACGCTCGTCATGGTTGTACCGGTCGGCATCGTGCCTACCGGAGAGCGTACACAGGGGCCGCTGTCTATGCAGTTATGGTGTCCGCGTCGGCTGCGGTGTGGGGGAGCGAACTCACCTGCTGATAGATGGCCAGCGATTCCAACGCCATCCGATTCCAGGTGAAACGCGACAGTGCCCGGCTGCGACCCGCCGCGCCCATGCTCTGCCGGAGAAAACGTTGCGCCTGAAGCCGTCTCAACGTGTCGACCAATTCGGCGGGTTTGCTCGGTGACAGGGCAAACCCCGTTACCGCGTGCACGACGACGTCGGCGAGAACGCCGACGGGCAGCGTGACCACTGCCACCCCACAGGCCATGGCCTGTAATGCGTTGGTCGCACGGGGCGCCTCGCGCGGTGTGCACGCGAGCACGTCGGCAGATCGAAGCAAAGCCGGAAGCCGGTCATCGGCGACCGTGCCCGCGAACTGGACCCGGTCATCCACCCCCAACTCTTTGGCGAGTTGCTGGAGCTCGGCCCGCGCCTCATCGCGCTCGTGATTGGTAACGGCGGTTTCCGCGACAACGAGTTCCGCGCCCGTCACCTTCCGCAAGGCCCGAATCACGATGTCAAAACCGTTGTTCGGCAACGGGTCCGGTGCCAGACAGAGAATGCGCGGTAGGTCGGTGTGGGCAGCCACCGGCCCGACCGGACTGAATCGCTCGACGTCCACGCCGCCCGGCAGGACAGACAATCGTGTTCGCCCGTGACGGAATCTGGCCAGCACGTCGACGGCCGCACTGCTTTCGCCGGTTACCCAGGTGGCATTGCGAGCGAGGAGCGGCTCGATGCGTTCGCGCTCGCTCACCTCGACTGGAACCTGGGTGCGATTGCCGGAACTCGAACGCGACGTGATGGCCAGTCCCTGGAAGGTCTGGACGGTCGCCAAATGGCGCCGCCGTGCGGCGAGTTGAGCGGCCAGGCCACCCAGCCAGCCGTACGCGTGCACGACGTCTGGTTCATCCGAGGACCACTGACGCTGGAGCTTCGCCGCCCAGTCGCCGACAAACGGCAATACTTCGTGCTCGGATCGCGGCGATTTGGGGCCTACGCCCGCCGGAAGGATCTGGTAACCCGGGCCACCACGGTCGGCCGCTACCGCGCGCTTCCGGTCGCGGCGCCTGACATGGGCGGTGACGTCGTGCCCTGCGGCCGCCAGCGCTGCGCACAGCTGCCCCGGGTCCTCGCCGACGACATCGTCACCGGTAACAATTGCGACCTTCATAGCAACATCCTTCGAACGTCAGTTCGCGCACGTTGCTATACGCGACAATCTCTCCGCGATGCATTTCTATACCCGCGTCGACATTTGCTAAAACACGCGAGTGCAAGTTTTTCGTCTGCGCCGCATGGGTTTCGCATGCCGGATACGGGGCCCGGGGCGGCCCCGCTTGTGCCTGGGCCGAGGCCCCGAGGCTCAATGACGTGTGTTTGTAGCCGGTGAAGTCGGATCCGCGCGAATCCCGCATGTAGCGCAACAAAGCCTCGAAGGACTCGTCAGCGCCGGCTTCCATGGAGATTGATTCCATTGCGAACGCATTTGCGGAGTACTTGAACCCTACTCGCGACGCTAGAGCCGGCTTTCGCGACCGACCGTTGCCCACACCGTCTTGCCCGACGGCGTCGGGATGCTGCCCCAGACACGACACAGCGCGGCAACGATGGCCAGGCCGGAGACGATTTCGGCGCCGCGACTCGCATCTTCATGCCGGCTCGCCGGAAGGTGGCTGCCATCCTCCACCGCGACGGTAACGGTGTCTCGAGAGGTCTCGACAATCAGTACCGGCGCGCTGACGGTATGAGCGAGAACGTTTTCCACGAGGATCGTCGCCACCGTGCAGGCGACCGGGATCAGGTCATCCTGGGACCAAGCGGTCAGCCAGTCGGTGATCGAGGCGCGGGCCAGACCAACGCTGACGGCGTCGGCGGGCAGCTGGCTACACGCCCGCCGCCGGCCCCGCGGCGGCCCACCGGCGACGGCATCGAGTGCCGATGCGCGGCTCGGATGCACCGGCACATAGCGGCTGACGCCAATGCGGGAAATCGCCCGCCGCCGCTGGGCCTGCTCGCAGACGAGCAAGATCGGCACGTCCGGCCACGTGCTGACAAACCAGCGGGCGCTGGTCAACACCGACCACGCCCATTCCGACGGCACAGACAGCTCATTGACGTCGACTACCACCGCGCGGGGCTCGTCCAACGCGGCCTTGATGATGGCGTCGCGCATCGAGCGATAGGTGGCAGCGTCCAGCGCCCCGGCCGCCGTCAACAGGAGCACCGAGTCCCGGCGCTCCGCCTCGATCCGGAGGGGCCTGCCGCATTCAGCCACCAACACCACCGGAGCGGCTGCCGCTTGCTGACAGCCGCTGACTGAGCACGCTCAGCGCACGTTCCGTTTCCTCATCCGGGCCGATGTCGCGTCCAAAGAGCTGGCCATGACCGACGGTTTCGGCTAGTCGCGGGGCCAATCTCGCCTTCTCCCGCAGGCTGCGCACCGCGATCCACAGCGCGTTCTCGATTTCCTCATCACGCGCGGCCAGCAGCGCGTCTTGCGTCCAGGCATGGCCGACGCGGCAGCGAAAGCTGCCTCCACCCAGCGCGACAAGCGAACCGTTGCAGTCCGGACAGGTGGACCCGGACGCGGGACCCAGTTCCTGGGTGTCGAAGTCGGCGGAGAATCGGGACGCCCTGGCGATCTGGTTCTCCAACCGCATCCCATCATCGGCGTCCGTGGTCAGCTCCTCGATGTCTCGGTGCGACAGCTTTCCAAGCACCTCGCCGATGTCAGCTGCCGCGGCCTCGTAATCCAACACGCCGGCGGCGCGCGCGCTGGACGGCATCGCCGGGAACAACGCGTCGTCGGGTGACTGACCGATTGTCGTGCCACCGCGCGAACGGATCGCGGCCAGTCCCAGAACGCCGTCGTCGAGCACCCCCGAGAGCAGCACTCCGATCGCGCGCGGCCCGAAAGCCACTGCCACCGAACGAAATAGCGTGTCGATCGCCGGCCGGTGCCCGTTTTCCGTCGGCCCCTGCGACAGCAGCACGCGATCATCGTCGACCAGCAAATGGTGATCCGGACGTGCGACGTAGATGCGTCCCGGTTGCAGCTCCGCTCCGTGTTCGGCGGTGACCGCGGGCAGCGGGCCTTTGCGGTCGATGATGCGCGACAGGATGCTCGGGGCGCCGGCGGGCATGTGCAGAACCATCAAATAGGCGTAGGGAAACTCGGGGGACAGCCCGCCCGCGAGGTTCGAGAGCGCTTCGACGCCCCCTGCCGAGGCGCCGATCGCCACGACGCCGCGCAAGTCGCCGGATTCGTTGCTCGCTCGAAGCACCACACCCTCGGTTACCCCCTTTAAAGCGTAGGCAATCGGCGACGCGGTGAACAGGTGACGAAAATCAGTCATTGTTTCGTTCGGATTAAGACTGCCGGTGACTGACGGCGCCGCCGCACCCCAGGAGAGCGGCACCGGGTACTTGACCCACTCAGCGCGGCTTCCGGGTCGATGGCACCGATGATTCGCTCACCGTCGGTGTGAACATAACCCCTTTCGACCCCATGCGCGTGGATGTGCTTGGAGCGCAGCGCTTTACCGCTCAAGAGAGTCTCAAGCTGATCGCCCCGTGATCCCAGCGCCGTTAGTGACCAATCCGTTGGGTTTGACCGCCATCAGGCTGGGCACCCTGGCAAACGGGTCCAAGCAATCTATCGGAGGTGACGATCGTGCCGAACTCCTCGATCAAGAACGAAAAGATGTATCAGGATCTGCGCAAGCAGGGCGATTCCAAGGAAAAGGCGGCGCGGATTTCCAACGCGGCCGCCGGCCGCGGGAAATCTTCGGTGGGACGCAAGGGCGGCAAGTCCGGTTCCTACGCCGACTGGACGGTGCCGCAACTGAAGAAGCGGGCCAAAGAGCTTGGCATATCCGGCTATTCCGGCTTGACGAAGGACAAGCTGGTCGCCAAGCTACGCAACCACTGAGCGGCAGACCCTAACCGTGTCAACCCCTCGTATTTATGACCGGGCGGCGGTGGTGATTCCCGCCTGCAATGAGCGGCCGAACCTGCCGGCGTGCCTGCGCGCGGTGCTGACCGCCGCCCTGTGTATTCCGATGCCGGTCACGATCGTGGTGGTCCTGGATGCCAGCGACGACGGAAGTGCACAGTTTGCCGGCGAGTACGGGCCCGATGTGCACTTCGTCAGCATCGAGGCCGGCAACGTCGGCACAGCGCGCGCGGTCGGCTTCGGTTACGCCCGTTCGCTATGTGGAGACGACACCAAGTGCTGGTATGCCACGACGGACGCCGACAGCCGGGTGGACCCGGGCTGGCTGGTCCATCAACTCGACATCAGCGCCGACATGGTGCTGGGCGTGGTCCGTGTCGCCGACTGGCACCACCGTTCCACCGACGTCGCTGACCGATACGTGCAGGAATATGAGGCGGATACACACGAACACATCCACGGCGCGAACATGGGCTTCAGCTCCAGGGCCTATTGGCGGGTGGGTGGCTTTCGCGCGCTGGCCTCCGGAGAGGATGTCGATCTGGTCGAGCGATTCAAGGCCGCAGGCTATCGGGTCCACCGGGACGCCGAGTTGTCAGTCACCACCTCGGCGCGCATCCGGTCCCGGGCCCCGGACGGCTTCGCCCACCATCTCAATCAACTCGACGACACGACAGCGGCAGCGGGAGATTGCGCTTGACGGGCGGCAACGGGGCCCGGTTGGCGGCCACGCCGCTCTGCAGCGGGGGCACTCCGGCGCGGGAATGGTTGACATCCGAGGCGCTGCCGGCGCTGGATCTGACCGAATGCCCGGGTCTGATCGTCGTCGCGCCGCATCCCGACGACGAGACGCTGGGAATGGGCGCGATGACTGCGCAACTGGCCGCGTCGGGCGTCGACGTGACCGTGGTGTCGGTCAGCGACGGCGGCGCCGCCGAGCCTGGCGCGCCGCCGTCGCAGCGGAATCGCCTGGAATCGCTGCGACGAATCGAGCTCCGCAGGGCGACAGAAGTTTTGGAAATCGGCGCGCCGATCTCACTGGGCCTGCCCGACGGTCGATTGGCCGACCATCAGGACGAGCTCAGCGACTTGCTCGCAGCGATCCTCGACAAAGCCGCGCCGGGGGCCTGGTGTGCCGCCACCTGGCGGGGAGACGGCCATCCCGATCACGAAGCCGTCGGGCACGCCGCCGCGGCGGCGTGCGCCCACACCGGCACCACGCTGTTGGAGTATCCGGTGTGGATGTGGCATTGGGCCAGCCCGAGCGACCCGGCGGTGCCGTGGGCGCGCGCACACTCGGTACCCGTGTCCCCTTGGGCACGGCATCGCAAATACCTTGCTACGCAATGCTTTCGCAGCCAGTTCGTGCCGAGTGCGCAAGGCGGTTCGCCGGTCCTGCCGGCATTCGTCGTGCAGCGGCTGCTGGCGGTCGGAGAGCTGGTGTTTGTATGACGACGCGATTACCGGATGCCTACTTCGACCGGATGTATGCCGGCACCGAAGATCCCTGGGAGTTGTCGACGCGGTGGTACGAGCAACGTAAGTATGCGATCACCCTGGCGCTACTCCCCCGGCGCCGGTACCGGCACGCATTCGAGCCCGGTTGCTCCATCGGGATATTGACCGAGTTGCTCGCGCTGCACTGCGATCACGTGACCGCGGTGGACGTCGCGGACGTGGCGATACGAACCGCCGATGTGCGACTGCGCGACGCCGGGTTCCGCGGGCAAGTCACGCTGGCACGGGCGTCGCTGGACGACGCATGGCCGCCCGGGCCCTTCGACCTGCTGGTGCTCAGCGAGGTCGCCTACTACCTAAAGGCCGATGCGCTGGCCACCGTGTTGCGCCGCGAATGCCCCAGGTTGCCGCCGGGGGCGACCGTCGTCGCCGCACACTGGCGCCACGCCGTCGCCGACTACCCGCTCACCGGCGATCAGGCCCACGCGATCATCGCGGACACGCCCGGGCTCATGACCCAGGGCTGCTACCGGGACCGCGACGTCGTCATCGAGGTGTTCGACAACGGCGACGGCCAGTCGGTGGCGGTCCGCGAAGGGGTGCCCGGGGCCGGCTGATGCGCGTGGCGACCTTCAACATCCTGCACGGCCGCACCGTCGGCGACGGGGTGGACCCACAGCGGCTCAGGGACTGCGTGCGCCGGCTTGATCCCGATGTGCTTGCGCTGCAAGAGGTCGACTGCGACCAGCCGCGGTCGGAGCGCGCCGATCTGACAGCGGAAGCGGCCGACGCGATGGGTGCGGTGGAGCACCGGTTTGTGGCCGCGATCTCCGGTACCCCCGGCGCCACCTGGGTGTCCGCCACCGGCCGTGAACAACCCGGCACCGCGGCCTATGGGATCGCGCTGTTGTCTCGTTTCCCGGTTAGCAGCTGGCAGGTGTTGCGATTGCCGCGGATTCCGATGCGGTTTCCCATGTATTTGCCCGGGCCCAACAAGGTGATGATGGTCGACGAGGAGCCGCGCGCCGCGGTCATCGCGCAGGTACACACCCCGCTGGGGCCTCTGACCGTGGCTAACACCCATTTGTCGTTCGTGCCCGGTTGGAATCGGCGCCAACTTCGACGACTGGTTCACGACCTGCGCGGCCTGCCGGGTCCGCGGCTGCTCGCCGGTGACCTCAACCTCACAGCTGCGGCGGTGCACCGCTGGTCGGGCATGCGTGCGCTGGCCAGCGCCGCGACCTTCCCCTCGACGGCCCCCAACCGCCAGCTCGACCACATCCTCACCGACGACACCGGCCTGCGCGGTGGCGCCGTCGAGGCTGACCCGATGCCCATCTCTGATCACCGGCCGCTGCTGGTCGACGTGCAGCGCGTTTGACACCTCCGGTAGGCGGGTAGAGACGGGCCATGTCTTTGCTAGGAAGCGACCCCGTTGATCATGCGCGTACCACCCGCCAGCATGCGGCGAGTCCCTGAAGGACGGCACCAACGCACCGGGCCTCGTCGCCGTGGCGGCGAGCGTCGTCGCACTGGTGCTGGGCTTGTTTGCGCTGGCGAGCGGACACGTGGCCGTCGGTTTGGCGGCCGTGATTTCGGCCGCGCTCGCCGGTGCCGTCGGCATAGCTTGGTTGGCATACGCGCATCGTCGCGTTCGCGAGGCGGAATTGCGTTGGGTTGCAGAGTATTCCGATCAGCCCGCGCCACCCCCGACAAGCTGAGGGTGGTCAGACGAATCAGGCGGAAGGTGGGTGCTCCGGCCGCGGGCCGCGCTGATCGACCGCCCCGCCAAGCGCGGCGAGCCGCCTCCGGATGCGCGCTATGTCGGCGGCCGAGGGCATCTCGTCAGTGACGCGAGTGATCTCGACGCCGATATCGGCCGTGTCGACCGGCTGACGCCGTTGGCCGACGAGCTTGCGGCTGATCGCGATGACTTCGTTGTCGGTCACTCGCCGCCGCAGCAGCGCCAGCAGCGCCACATGTCCGGTGGCGGGCGCGCCGGCCGGGTTACCGGCCCGCAAGAAGGCGATGATGGTGGACAACCGATCCGTCAGTCTCATCGCACACCTCGCTCATCCGCCGCAGTTGTTATTCGCATCGTGTATAGCCTGGCGTCGCGGTTCCAAACTCATGTTGGCGGAACCCGATCCGTTCTATGCCCGAGAGCGTAGATGGGTCCGGTCCGACATACCGGACCGGACCCGCCGCTGCTCGCGCTATTGGTTTGCTTTTCACGCTCTTCCGCGGCGTTGGCGCCGCCGCGCGCAGCCTCGGCTTCGGCCTCTTTCTTGCCCACGTCACGCTGGGCATCGGCCCTGTCCTGTTGTGCCTCGCCTCCGCGCTGCAGGTCATCACGACCGGTCAGGGCTCCACCAACCCTTTTGGCCTTAACCTTGATGCCCTCGACGCTTCCTTTACCAGCTTCTTGCGGTCCGCTCTTGTCATCTCCCACGAGTCGGTCCTCCCATTCGGCGTGAGCTTCCATTCCACTTCTGTTCTGCGAAAATGGGCGGGTCAGCACATCTTTGAACCGATCAAGACATAGGCACTCCCACGGTTTCCTGCGCAGCTGCCCGTCACACACGGTGTCCGGATCGACTGGGGACGTTTGGGCCGCGATTCCCCGGGTATTGGGCCCCTATCCAGGGGGACTGATACCCGGGCCCCCTTTCGAAGGGGGTTTGGCCACGACCGCCGTCGCCGTCATTGGAGCTACCGGCACCGCCGGTTCCCGCGTCGTCAGCAGGCTGAGAGAGCGCGCTGTCGAGGTGATCCAGATCGCCCGCGCCCACGGGGTGGACGTCATGACGGGCGAGGGCCTGTCGGAGGCGCTGCGCGGAGTCGACGTCGTGATCGACGTGTCGAACCCGAAGCCGGACGACGATTACTTCAACAGCACGGACATCTTCGACACGCTTACCGAAGCCGCACGCAACGTGGTGGGCGCTTGCACCGCACAGGGAATCCAGCGCCTGGTGCTGTTGACAATCGCCGGCATCGAACGGTCCGTCTTCGACGGGGATGCCTATTACGAGGCAAAACGCGCCGCGAAGGACATCGTGCTGAACAGCCAGGTGCCGTCGACAATCGTGAAGTCCACGCAGTTTCACGAATTCGCCACCGATCCCGCCGCGGTGACCTGCTACGACCACGAGGTGGTCGCGCAGGATTGGCTGATTCAGCCCATTGCCGCCGACAGCGTCGCCGATGTACTGGTCGAGGCCGCCCTGGCGCAGACGCGCGCGCCACGGACCATCACCGGCCCACACGCAATCCGGTTGCCCCAGCTCACAGCGAAATTTCTTGCCTTGCAACATGATAAGCGATGTGTTCGCACCGTGAAACCCGGGCTGACTGCGCTCGCCGCAGGAGCGCTGCTGGCTCCCCATCACGCGGCGGTCCTGGGCCCCGACGTCGACACCTGGCTACACACTCTGGCGCTCCCCCTCGCCGAGGGGAACCGGGAGCAACCGAAAAGGCCGCGGTCGCCAGACTTTTTGCGCGTCTGACACTCGAAGCAGTGGCGGCAAGAAAGGAATCCGATGGCCGAATACACGCTGCCCGACTTGGACTATGACTACGGGGCGCTCGAACCGCACATTTCGGGGCAGATCAACCAGCTGCACCACGGCAAGCACCACGCGACCTATGTTAAGGGCGCCAACGACGCCCTGGCCAAACTAGCCGAAGCACGCGAAAAGGGTGACCACAGCGCCATACTCCTCAACGAGAAGAACCTTGCCTTCAACCTGGGCGGACACGTGAACCACTCCATCTGGTGGAAGAACCTGTCCCCCAACGGCGGGGACAAGCCCACGGGCGATCTGGCCGCCGCAATCGACGACTCGTTCGGCTCTTTCGACGCGTTCCGGGCGCAGTTCACCGCCGCGGCCAACGGGCTGCAAGGCTCGGGCTGGGCGGTGCTGGGCTATGAAGGCCTCGCCGATACGCTGCTCACCTTCCAGCTGTACGACCAGCAGGCCAACGTGCCGCTGGGGATCGTTCCACTGCTGCAGGTGGACATGTGGGAGCACGCGTACTACCTGCAGTACGCAAACGTCAAGGCGGATTACGTCAAGGCGTTCTGGAACGTGGTGAACTGGGGCGACGTCAGCAACCGGTTCGCAGCCGCCACGGCCGGCACCAACAACGTAGTCGTAAGCTGAGCTGGCGAATGCTGCTGCCTGGCAGGTGATTTCGGTCTGACAAGTTCAGCTGCCGTACCTAGTTTGCGCGAGGTTCCCTGAAACGCCGGCTCAGCCCTTGCCGATGATGGTGTCGCGGGCGCGGTCCAGCATCGCCGCGAACGGCCCCGCCAGCAGGTTGGCCACCTGCGATTCGACGCCTGGATGCGGCCGGGTGGGCGCGATCGCCTCCGCGAGCTTGGCTGCGCGTCCCATGTTTTCGAGCTCAGTACTGCTCAATTCCTGGCCCAGCTTGCTGAACTCGTCGTACTCCTCGTGCTTCGCGTGATCAAGTACGGCGTCGCGAAGTTCGGTCAGCTGGCGGGTGAAATCGTCGCTGTCGACGTCGAGCTTTTCGAGCTGCTTGAGCACCGTCTTGGCCTCATGCTCTTCGTGCAATCGCTCGTCGACTACCGCGTCACCGTTGGTGATCTTTCGCTTGGCGCGAGGATGGACGATCTCTTCTTCCACGGTTTCGTGCACGGCCAGTAGTTGCCGAAGCTGAACGAAGGACTTTTCGCGCGCCTTTCCAGACGCCGACAACGTCTGCTCGAACAGACCCTTGATCTGCTGGTGCTGGCTGACGAGGAAGTCGACCACATCGGTGGGCGACTGGATGGCCGTCTGTGCCATGGTTCTCCTCCCGGATTGTCTTGGTTGGCGCGCGGGCTGCTCTACGCGCCTCGACTCTGCCTACCCCTTCGGCGCGATCACCAAAACGCGTGTCGTGGGCGGCAAGCCGGGTACCCGGGCCCACTGAGGAAGCCAAGGAGTGCGATGGACAACCCGAACGAAGAGCAAAACGAGCCCCACAGGGACCTCACTACAAGGTGGGGCTCGGCACTGGCGGAACGACTGCAACGGGTGGCCCGGTACAGCTCGCTGGGCCTGCTGAGCCAGGCCGATGAGCGCAGGTTTCAGGCCCTGTGCGAGGAGCTGCATACACTGTCGGATCTCATCGATCGGTTCGAACTCAACGCCGGAGGCTAGGGGCGAATACCGAAAGCGGTCGTAGGGTTGATGAGAACCCGGCGCCGAGGAGGACCCCTCCGTGACCAACCCGTTTAGTTACGATCCGCTGGGCCGAGTTCCCACCGGCCCCGCGGCAGAACCGCCGGAGGAGTTCCCGGAACCCGTCGAACCGCCGTCGCCTCCGCGCGTCAACACTTTCGCAACGTTGTCGCTGGTGTATGCGTTCGTGTTCGCCCCCGCCGGGGCGATCCTCGGACACCTCGGACTCGCGCAAATCCGCCGCACCGGCCAGCAAGGCCGGCAGCGCGCGCTGGCGGGGCTGGCGCTGTCGTATGTAGTCATCGCGCTCAGCGTCGTCGGGTTAGCGGCGTGGGCCGTCCTGGGCGCCAGTTCCCATCCGACCTCAACACCTGCCAGCGCGACCGCCGCAGCGCCACCGCCGCCCACGGTTGCGCCGAGTGACCTGGCCCGGCTGCTCCCTGGCCTCGCTGACGTCAGGAACCTCACGCGGGACAACGATTTGGCGGTCGGCCAAACCTGGGACCACGTCGGCAGGCGCGACCGGCAAGGAACCATCGACCGCACCGAGTGCTGGGGAAGCGTTGACCCGGGATCTTCGGACGCCTACAACGTGGAAGCCGTTTTCGGTTATCGCGCGTCGGAGTTTTCCGAGCACCGCGATCCGCAGAACCCGCTGCAGGTCGTCACCGGGGTCGCGGCGTTTCGCGACCAGTCCGCAGCCCAGACTCAGCTGGCGAACCTGCTGTCGGGATGGCACCAATGCGGCGGCTCCGACGTGAAAGTGACCCTGCCCTCCGCGCAGGCGCTGACTTTTTCGGTCGGGCTGCCCACTGAGGCCGGCAACGGTGTCACCACGATGGAAGTGGCGACCAAGGGACTGGTGCCGCGACATTTCGTGCGCGCGGTTGCCGCCAAAGCCAACGTCGTCATCGACCTGAACCTGTCTTACGTGGCGTCGAGCGGGTCCACCACCGACCGGCCGCAACAGGCCGCAGCGTTGGCGAACTTCATACTGCAGGAAGTCCCGGGCTGACGGCTTAGGTTGCGAACGCCGGGGTACCGGCCGGCGGGGCAGCGCGGGCGATCACGATCGGCATCGACGTCGAGGCATTGGTGCGCAGGACCAGGTGAACCAGCTCGACGAGGTCTTCCACCGGCATCAAGTTGGGCGACATGCAGCCACGCGCGATCCACATCGGGTAGGCCTGCTTGGCCAGCTCGAGGTCCCAGCCGGCGTTGAACCCCGTCTGCGCGTCACCCTCGCCGCCCGCGCATTCGCCGACGATCACACAGGTAAAGCCGATCTCCGGGTGTTCGGCCCGCCACGCCTCCACCAATCGCTCCAGCGCGGCCTTGCTCACGCCGTAGGCGCCCAGGCCGGGCCAGGGCGGCCCGATCGTGCCCGAGTCGGAAGAGAGGTACACCGCCTTGCCCGCCGACGCCGTCAGGTACGGCACCGCCGCCGCCGTGGTGAGCGCCGCGCCCGTGACGTTCGTTTCGAAAACGCGCCGCCACGTTTCGGCATCGGTATCCACCAGCCGGACGAGCGGCCCGATGCCCGGTGTGTAGACCAGGTTGTCGATGCCGCCAAGCTTCTCGGCGGCTTCGTCGATCGCCGATTTGCATGACGCCTCGTCGGTCACGTCGCATTCGATGGCAACCGTGCCCGGCCCCGCCTCGGCGGCCGCGGACTCGATGCGCTCACGGCGCCGCGCGAGGAGCGCGACGTTGTCACCGCGCTGCCCAAGGCCGATACCAATACAGCGCCCGAGCCCACTCGACGCGCCAATTACCACAGTTCTCGACATTTCCGTCCTCATCGGTCGACAACGTTGTCGGCGAGAAACATATCCTGTTCTCCCGCCGCGCACTACCGGATCGCCGCGCCAATGAAATAGCTGCCGAGCAGTGCCACACCGATCAACAGCACCCAGGCGTCCGTCAGCCGGCACAGCAGGACGGGGGCTTGGCGCACTTCCATGAACTCTCGAAAGATGATGCGCACCTTGATGAGTGCGATCACTATCACGGCCGAGGTGACCAGCGCGCTCGCGGTAAGCGACCCGCTCAGGGAGTGGTCTATCCACAAATAGCTCAGGGTGAACGCCGCCAGGATCAACCACACGACCAGCAGCCTCTTGTTGAACGCCGTCTTCATTGTTCTGTTCACCTCACCACGTACAGCAGCGCGAAGATGAGCACCCACAGGAAGTCGACGGTGTGCCAGTAGGTGGCGCACGTTTCCACCAGCTGTTGGGATCGCCTGGCCCGACCTCGGAGTTGATAGACCGCGACTCCGAGGACCACGAACCCGATCAGCAGGTGCACAAAATGGATTCCGGTGAGGAAGAAGTAATAGGTGAAGAAGTCCGAGGTGTCAAAGTTGTTGCCCAGTTGGATCTGTCGCGCCCACTCCAACACCTTGACGCACATGAACACCCCACCGAAGAACGCGGTGAGGTAGACGTCGCGCAAGGCCGCTTGATAGGCGCCGGCTCGGGCCGACTGGACGCAGCGCGCCACCGACCACGAGCTGAGCAGCAAAACGAGAGTGTTGAAAACTCCGATGCGTAGGTCCAGCTGCGCCTGAGAGTGCAGGAATGCCTCGGGGCTTTGGGTGCGGTAGAACAGGTAGAACCCGAAATAGGCTGTGAAGACCAGGGTTTCGAACAACACAAACGCCCACATGTCGGGCTGCCCGGGCACGAACCTGACGCGGCCGCTCTTCTCGGCCAGGTCGGCCATCAGGCCGCCACCTTCTTCTTTCGAGGGAGAGCGGGCTTTCGAGCTGGGAGAGGCCCGGTGCCGAAGTCCTCGCGCCGAATCAGCTGAAACAGCATGACGATAAACGTGACTTGGTAGACACCGAAAACGACCATGTCCAGCCACCAAGCGATCTGGCCATTCCAGGCCAGCACGCCGCGCCGAAAGATCCAGCATGGCGCGACCACGACCTCGGTGAGCGCGTTGCACAGGTTGAGGTAGCCGAACCACTTGGGGAAAACCCGATTCTTGTCAATCAGAATCGCGACCATCCAGATCAGCGATCCGATCAGGAACACTCCCATGGTTCCGTCGAAGGACAGGAATGCGAAGTCGTAGAGCCAGCCGATCGCTTCGGGGTTTCGCTCTGGTCGCAGCGTCCCGACGATCAGCGCGATGCAGAGCAGGTACAGGCCGGGAATCGCACTGAGCGAGTAGATGATCAGGTAGGAGTACGCGAACACGCGGGTGATCGACATCCGTCGCATCGAGTACGCGATGAGCGCGTTGTTGATCGCGTTCATGCCGCCGATGGCGAAGATGATGCCGAACCCGAACGGTATCCCGAGGTGGCGTTCGTTGAACCAGTGGACCTGAGTCGCCAGGTCCCAGGTGGGCTGCGGCGGGGGCTGCACTTGCGCCACGATGAAGAACACCGGGAAGAAGAGGTTGTAGAAGACCAGCAGCGTTCCCCAGGCCAACCACAGCTCGCGCTTGGGGCTACGCGTCAAGTGCCAGGCGATCCGCTGATGCAGGGGCCCGGTGGGCGGCGTGGCCGGCGACGTCGCAGGTGTGATCACCGCACTCATGCGTCGACCAGGTCTGCTCCGCGGCTGCCTGTTTCGGCGCGCTCGCGATAAACGGCCTGCCCCAGAACGACGCCCATGACGACGATCCACACGGCTATGGCGATGTTCTTCAGCCAGAACGACAGCACCCCGTCCCACGCGAGCGGGCCGGTCAAAGCCACGCCCACGAACGCGGCGGGCACCAGCGCCGCCGCCACCAGCAGGTTGAAGTGCGCCACCCAGCGCTTGAATATCGGGTGCGGCTGATCGTCGAAATAGATTGCCAGGGCCAGGATCACGCTTTGCCCGATCAGATAGGGAACCAGAATCGTGAAGGTGATCCACGCGAAGTCGTTGAGCAACTGGGTCAGCTCCGGGCTCCGCTCCGGCCGGAACGCGGCGAGCAGCCAGCAGACGTTAGCGACAAGGAAAAGGGTGGGCCCGCTGGCCACGCACCCCAGCATCGCCCAGGAAAAGATCGGGGTGCGATGCGCCATCCTGCGGATCTGCATGACGATCAGGATCAGCATCGGGACGAGGCAGACGCCGAACCAGTTGAACAGGATCATGCTCGAGCGGACCGTCGCCAAGTTATCCCGGTAGAACGCGGCAACCTCATCCGCGGACATCGTGGGCGACATGGGCGGCAGGAAGCCCGGGAACAGAGCGAAGGCGGCGAACCAAATGATCAGCAACGCGGGCAACGTCCACAGCAGGATCAGCTCACCATCGGTGCGCCGGGGTGCTCGTCGGGTATCACCCGCCTTTGACATTGAGGACAACTTTGACTCCTTCCAGCACGCGGCATGCTGAACTAGACCCTCGGCTAGACAGCGAAACTAGCCGCTCGGCTAGCCAGCGGTCAATAGCGTTCGTTAGTCTCACTCTGTGAGAGCCGCACGACAGCCAGTTGCCGACGGCGCGCTGCGCGTCGTCCAGCACAGCGCAGCCCGGACGCGCGTGCTCGACGCCGCGCTGGCCCTCTTTGCCGATCACGGCGTCAGCGGCACGTCGCTGCAGATGATCGCCGACGCTGTCGGCATCACCAAAGCCGCTGTCTACCACCAGTTTCGGACTAAGGAGCAGATCGTGCTGGCGGTCACCGAGCGCGAACTCGGTCGGCTCGGACCCGCACTCGAGGAAGCCGAGGCGCACGGCGACGGGTCGCAGGCCCGCGATGCGCTGCTCGTCCACGTCATCGACATGGCGGTGCGGGACCGCAGACTAGTGCGCACGCTGCAGTTCGATCCCGTCGTGGTGCGACTGCTGGCCGAGCACGAACCGTTCCAGCGGTTCATGGAACGGCTCTACCGGGTGCTGCTGGGCGAAGGCGAGGACGGCGCAGTCGAAGGCGCGATGTTGTCGGGTGCGATCAGCACCGGGGTGATGCACCCCTTGGTCGGCGACATCGATGACGACACCCTGCGCACCAAGCTGACCGATGTGTGCCGCCGCTTGTTGGGTATGCCGGTCAAGCCCACTACCGGAATGAGCTGACCGGGAATGCTTTAGATCTGGATGACAGCGTTCCTGTCGCCCAACTTGGCCTGGTACATCGCGGCGTCGGCTCGAGCCATGATTGCCGAAACAGGCTCACCAGGAAGCGCCATCGTGGCACCGATGCTTAGTGTCGCGCAGATCGTGTTTCCTGATATGTGGATCGGCGCGGCGGCGCGACAGCGAATCTTCTCGGCGATCGTCGCGACGTCGTCCACGTTATGGATACCGGGCAAAATGACGAGGATCTCGTCGCCTCCCGTCCGGCCAACCGTGTCCTCTTGGCGAACACTTCCGCGGATCCGCCTGGCCAGGGTTGCCAGCACATGGTCGCCGGCGCCGTGTCCCCACTTGTCGTTGATTTCCTTGAAGCGGTCGACGTCGCAGAACAGGATGCCGAGGAATGTGTCGCGGGCCGACGGCTGCTGCACCAAGGACTCGAGGCGCGCGATCGCCTCGGCGCGATTAGCCAGGCCGGTAAGCGTGTCGAACCGGGCCAACCGTTCGAGTCGCCGCTCGGCCTCAACCTGGCGGTCGGCGATGCGCAGCGCTGCGATCAGCCCATCCGTGTTGCCGTCAGCGTCGACGTAGGGCTTTCCGTGGCCGTCGACCCAGTGGTACTCGCCGTCGAGGGAGCGGACCCGGAATCGGTGGATAACTGATTCGCCTCCCGTGATCCTCCGCAGCGCGAGTGTCACCGTGTCGAGGTCCTCGGGATGGATGCGGCGGCTGAAATCTGAGCCAGCCCAACGCTGAAGTGGCCCGCCCAACGCGGATTCCACCGACGGCGAAACCCACGCAACCTCGCCGCCCCGGAGGTGAACAATGATGTCCACAGCGTTGTCCGCGAGAAGCTGATAACGCGTCTCAGCGTCAGCGCGTTCCTTGCTGACCAGTTGCTTCTCTATCAGCAATTTCTGCTCACGCTGACTGAAGTAAAAAGTGACGGCCCCGACGACCAAGGCTCCAAAGAGTATCGAGAAGGTCCACTCCGCGTGCTCGCCCAGGCCCAGCGCCAGGAAGGTCGGCCTCGACAGCGCCACAACAATCGGAAAGCCGGCGAGAATGCCGGCCAACCGAACGAGTGAGACGCGGTCGGGTCGGGCCAGCAGCCAGGCGAGTGGAAGCCGGTCGGGCCGGACCAGCGACGTCGCGGCGACGAGCAGCAGCAGCGCCAAGGCCGTCGGGAGCGCCTGGCCGGTTGAAGGCGTAACGCCCACAATCGCCAACGCATTGAACAAGTAGGCCCCGAGCGTGACAAACGGGATGGCCGCTCCACCCACCAAGCACGCGGGCCAGGCCACGCGCGTCCACCGATCGACTCGTATCAGAGCAACGGCGACGGCCAATAGCAGGACCGACGACGCCGTCTGCGGGCTCGGACGCCCTGGCCAGGACGATTGGCGCAACCGCACCGCCGGCCCAAACCACAGTTGGTCTAAGCCGGGCAGCTGAGCACCCGCGTACTCCGCGAGCACCATGACGGTGATGACACCCACCGTTGTCGCTAGGCCCCGCCCGGCCCACGCACGTCCGCGCGATGGATGCCCCGATTGCACCAGGATCGCCGCCACCAGCGCAGCCAGCCATAACGCCGTCCACGGCGTCATCGGCGGCCATTTCGGATAGATCCGCGTCAACTGGTCGATGCCAGTAGCCCAGCCCACCATGGTTAAGACGGCGACCGCTAGGACCAGCGTCACGGCCGCCCTCCTACACCAGGTCACCGCAACTTCCGGACGCGCCTCAGGGCCTGGCCGCTCCACCGGTTGCCTCCTTCGCGAGCGATGTCTGACTGCATTTTGCGCTAATTGACAGATGGGTCACTAAGGCACAAAGGCCTTTTTGGCAGCCGAATCGCGGGTCGTCACGAATCAGATGCAGTGGTATGCACAGTTGCATACGACTGCAATCTTGCTTACCATCGAGTCGACGGACGGCCAGTTCGAATCCAGGATGTGGGTGAGACCATGAGCGCAGCAACAACGCAGTCGGTCACGCAGTTCATGGACGACCCGATCAACTTCTTCGAGCAGTCCTACACACAGATGCACAGCATCCCGCGCGCGGAACTCGAGGAGCTGCAGCGCCAGGCGATGGGCATCCGCTTCGGCCAGCATCATCAGAACATCGAGATGCTGCGTAAGCTGGCCGACCGGCTCGGCATCGCCGAACTCAACGAGTTCAACGACGTTGTCCCGCTGATGTTCTCGCACACGGCGTTCAAGTCCTACCCGTCGGCGCTGATCGACAAGAAGCGGTTCGACCTGATGACCAAGTGGCTGGACAAGCTGACCAGCTACGACCTGTCGAACGTGGACACGCAGGGCTGCACCAGCATCGACGACTGGATCGACCGCCTCGACGAGCAGACCCCGCTGCAGGTGATCACCTCCAGCGGGACCACCGGCACGATCTCGATCCTGCCCAAGGACAAGCGAGGCGCCACCGAAGGCATGGTGTTGTGGAAGATCTGCCTGTTTCAGACCTTCGGCCACGAGCCGACCGATAAGGAGTTGAACCCCGAGGTCGACGTGATCTGGCCGAACTTCGCCAGCGGCAAACTCGGCCATCTGCGTATCGCACAGATGATCAAACACGGGTTCACGGGTGGCGACGGATCAAAATTCCACCCGCTCTACCCCGGATCGGTTGAGACCGACCTGATGTTCCTGGCGTCAAAGATGCGCGCGGCGGCCTCTCGCGGGGAGCTGGACCGGCTCGAAATCGACCCGGCGCTGGCCGCCCGCAAGGACGAATTCATCGCCATGCAGCAGCGTCAGCCTCAGGAGCTGGATGCCTTCTTCGTCAAGATCGCCGAAAAGCTTCGCGGCAAAAGGGTTTTCATGACCAGTGCGTATCCGCAGATGTATGAGATCGCCAAGGCCGGCCTGGAACGCGGCGTCCGGAACGTCTTTGCCAGAGACTCGGCCATCCTCACCGGCGGCGGAATGAAGGGCGTGGCGCTGCCCGACAACTTCATGGACGTCATCATGGAGTTCCTCGGTGTCGACAAGATCCAGCAGGGCTACGGCTTTTCCGAGTCGAGCACATTCCACTGGGCCTGCGAGGAAGGCCGCTATCACGTCATGCCGTGGGTCATCCCGTTCGTGCTCGACCCCGACACCAGCGAGCCGCTGCCCAGGACGGGCCGCCAAACCGGCCGTGCCGCCGTCTACGACATTCTGCTTCGCGCGCACTGGGGCGGCGTGATCTCCGGCGACGAGGTGACCATCGACTGGGATCTGCGCTGCCCGTGCGGGCGCACCAGCGTCGCGTTCGAGAAAGACATCATGCGCTACAGCGAAAAGCAGGGCGTCGAGGATGACCGGATCACCTGCGCGGCAACCCACGAGGTGCACAACGAGGCGATCGACTTCATGAAGGGCGTCGAGTTATGACCGTGCTGGCCGCCTACACGGTGCCGCTGTTTTTGCGCGGCGAGCTGATCACGGCAGATCTGGTGTCGTTCGGAACCCGGCAGGGAATCAACGAGTTTCGGGCACCCGACATAGTGAAGTATGTCGACCGGTTGCCGCTCAAGAGCCCCGGCGAGATGTCCGACCTCTACGACGTGAGTTTTGACGAGATCCTCGACGTACTGGAAGCCCTCGGGGACGCACTGGATTTCGACACCAATCCCCACCTGCAGGAGGCCTACGAAGCCTCGCTAGTGGCCAACGTTCTGCCGGCCGAGATGCTGCGCAACAGCTATCAGGTGCTGCGCCCGCTGTTCACCCGGCAGAACGTGCTCGAGGTGGCCGACACCCAAGTCGGCCTGAACTACCTCAATGGCTGGGTGCCGCAACGGCTTTCCGACGGGCGGGAACTGCGGGTGCGCGCGTTCGGGTCACGGGTGCTGCACATTCCGGCCGGAAACGGCGGGCTGGTGTCCGCGGTGACCATCCTGCGCTCGGTGATCGCCCGCTGCGACACGATCATCAAGGCCCCGTCCAACGACCCGCTGACCGCCGTCGCCATCGCGCGCACCCTCGCCGATGTGGCGCCCGGACATCCGATCACCAAGCACCTGGCGGTCGGCTACTGGAAGGGCGGCGACGACGCGGTCGAGGAGGTCCTCTACCAACCGCAGCATATCGAAAAGATCGTCGCCTGGGGCGGATTGGCCTCGGTCAAGCACGTCACCCGCTACATCCAGCCCGGCCTGGAGCTGATCGCGCTCGACCCCAAGCGCAGTGCCACCATCATTGGCGCCGAAGCCTTCACCGACGAGGCCACCATGCGCGAAGTCGCTCAACGCGCGGCGATCGACATCGGTGTTGCCAACCAGGAGGGCTGCGCCAACGCCCGGGTGATCTACACGCTCTGCGGCACCGACGAGGCCGGGCTGGCGAAGGCGAACAAGCTGGGCGAGCTGATCTATTCCGAACTCGTCGCGCTGCCACCGTTCATCAGCACCGCCCCGTTGTACCCCAACCGGGACCTGTTCGACCTCCTGGAATCCTCCCGGATGACCGACGACTTCTATCGCGTCTTCGGCGGCGAGCGGCGCGAAGGTGCGATCGTGGTGTCGCAGTTCGACGAACCCGTCGACTACGCGGCGCTGCTGTCCGGCCGCGTGGCCAACATCGTGCCCGTCGACGACATCGACCAGGTGACCCGCGCGGTCAACGCCTACACCCAGACGATCGGGATCTATCCGGAGTCACTGAAACGCCGACTGCGCGATACCCTTCCGCTGTTCGGGGCGCAACGGCTGACCAGTCTCGGCTACGCGTGCAGCGTCGCGATCGCCATGCCCCAGGACGCCATCGAGCCCATCCGGCGGATGTGCAAGTGGATCGTCGACGAGGAATGCGCCCCCGAGACCGTCATCCCGCTGTGGCGCGTTAGGGTGGCGCAGTGAACCGGGCCGAGCGGCGCAAGAACGAACTACGCGAACGCATCCTGGCCGCGGCGTTCGAACTCTTCCTGAGCCAAGGTGTTTCGGCCACCAGGATCGACGAGATCTGCGAACGCGCCGACATCGCCAGTCGCACCTTCTTCAACCACTTTCCCACCCGCGGTGACATGGTCCGCGCCCTGGCCGAGAGCCGGCTGGTCAACCTGCACGATGTGGTCTTTGCCAGAAGCGACGAGCCGATCCCGGTGCGTCTCGTCGGCGTATTCGACGACATCGCAACCACGTTGGTCGATTCCGGGGATACCTACCGCGAAATGATCGGTGAGATGATGGCCGCGGCCGACTACGGCGCTCAGCGCGGCTCGCCGTTCCATGACACGTTCGTCGAACTCGTCAAGGACGGGCTGGCCCGCGGCGAGATACATACGCGGCACGACCCGCAGATCGTGGCGGACATCATCGTCGGCGCGCTGTCCGGAGCGCTGGCCAACTGGCGCGTCGACACCACCTACTCGTTGCCGACCAACCTGCACAATCTGGGCGTAGCGCTGGCCGACCTCTTGGTGGCTGACTGATGTTCGGTTTCGCGAGCACGGTCGACGATGTGATCGCCGGCGTCGACCTAACCGGCAAGACCGCGGTGGTGACCGGTGCTTCCAGCGGACTGGGATTGCAGACGGTGACCACTTTGGCGGCGGCCGGCGCGCAAGTTGTTGCGGCGGTGCGAGATCCGGGCGCCGTTCATCTCGACGAAATCGAGGTGACTTCGCTGGACTTGGCGCGCCTGGACAACGTTCGTATCGCGGCTCAGACGATCGCTGCGCAGCACCCGCGGATCGACATCCTGATCAACAATGCGGGCGTGATGTTCACTCCACCCAGCACCACCGCCGATGGTTTCGAGTTCCAGTTCGGCGTCAACCATCTCGGGCATTTCCTGTTGACAACGCTGCTGCTGCCCCAGTTGCGCGCGGGGGCAGCTGCGTCGGGTGAAGCCCGTGTGGTGACCTTGTCGTCCGAGGCGCACCGGAACTGGGGAATCGACCTCGACGACATCGACTTTCAGCGGCGCGGCTACGACACGTTTCTTGCTTACGGGCAGTCTAAATCGGCGAATATCTTGATGACGATCGAGCTGCACCGCCGGTTCGGCGCCGAGGGCATCACGGCGCTGGCGGTCCATCCGGGTACCTGCGCCACCAACCTGGCCCGCTACATGGACCGCGCAACCCTGAAGAAGATGTTCACGATGAGCGCCGAAACCTTCACCCCGGAGAACATGAAGACGGTGGCCCAGGCCGCAGCCACCACGGTGTGGGCCGCCACCGAACCGTCGCTGGCGCAACATGGTGGCGCCTACCTGGCCGACTGCCAGATCGCCGAGGCCGACGCGGCGGCCACCGATCCCACTGCTGCGCAACGGTTGTGGCTGTTGTCGCAGCAGTGGGTGGGTTAGGTGGCTCAGCCCAGGTGCGCGGCCTGTGGTTTGGTCGGCACCACGATGACCGTGGGACCGTCAGCGCTCAGTGCAGCGGTGAATTCCTGGGCGAGCTTCTCGGTGCTGTCCACATTGACTGCGCGGCAACCGAACCCAGTGGCGATGGAGGCGATGTCCAGGCCCGGCAGGTCCAGCCCGGGCACCCCGGGCGTCTGCTCCAATTTCGCGAAGGACTTCAGGATGGAGTATTCGCCGTTGCGCATCACCACATACACCACCGGCAGACGGTGTTGGGCGGCAGTCCAGATGGACTGCACCGAGTATTGAAACGAGCCGTCGCCGATGGTCGCGATGACGCTGCGCTGACGACCGCTCGCGCGGTCGCCCAAGGCGACGCCCACCGCGGCCGGCACGCCCCACCCGATACCGCCACTGGCCGTGGCGCAGAACCCACCTGGCTGGGTGGTGGGCAGAAACGCGAGCTGCTGGGCGATGGTCGATGTCGATTCCGTGACCACTGGCGCGTCGGCGGGTTTGACGGCCCTCAACGTCGACCACACCGCCTCGGTCGTCAGCGGTGCCGACGTCTCGACGTCGACCGCACCGGGACGGGCCAGCGCAGGCGGAACCGGCCGGTCACCACGCTCTTCGATCAGGTCCACCATCTGCTCGAGGACCAGCAGGGCGTCACCGAGCAGGCTGTCGCCCACTGGCGCGGCGCCGGCCAACCCGGGATCGGAGGTGATGTGCAGCAGTTGGGTGCCTTCGGGCAAATACTCGCCGGCCACATACGGGTAGTAGCGGAAGACCTGCGCGCCGACCACGATCACCAGGTCGTGCCCACTCATGATCTCGGTGATTCCGGCGATGGTCATCGGCAGGACGCCCTGGAAAAGCGGGTGATTCTCCGGGAACGACGCCCGATCCGGAAGGGGGCCACCGTATACGGGCGCGCCAACCTTTTCCGCGAAGCCCACTGCGGCCTCCCACGCGCCACCGCGATCGACTTCCGGGCCGAAGACCACCATCGGCCGCTGCGAACGGTTGATCCGATCGGCGAAGCCGCCCAACCGCTGGGCATCGGGACTTACCCGGTGGCTGATCGTTCTTACCACCGCCGGTCCTAGGGCCGGCTTCTCCCAGTCGTCGAGCGGGATGGACAAAAACACCGGTCCGGCGGGCGGCTGCAGCGCGACCGCGTAGGCGCGCATGAACGCCGCCGGCACATCCTCGGCGCGGGCGGGCTGCTACGCCCACTTCACCCACGGCAGCGGCAGAAGTGTTTCGTCTTTGTTGGTCAAATATGGCTCACACAAGACCATTTCACGGGTTTGCTGGCCAGCCGTCACAATCAGCGGCGTGTTTCCCTTGTAGGCCGCGACCAGGCTACCCATCGCGTTGCCCATGCCGGCAGCGGTGTGCACGTTCACCAAAGCGGGTGTGCCGGTAGATTGCGCGAACCCGTCGGCCATGGCCAGCACCGACGCCTCCTGCAGCCCCAGGACATAAGTGAAGTCGTCGGGGAAGTTCTTCAGGAACGTCTGCTCGGTGGAGCCGGGGTTACCAAATATCGTCGTCAGCTCTAGCTTGCGGAGGAGGTCGTAGGTCACTTCGTGAACGGATTTAGTGGTTGTCATCGGACTGCCGGTCCTTCCGGGTGGGGGGCGTCACTACGCGCAGCGCTGGCCCAGATGTCAGCATCGTCCGAACCGATGACCGTGTCGATGTGCTGCGTAACAGGCCTGCCCGTCAATCGCTGTGAGCGATCACAAGTCGCAATTACGCCCTAATTCGTAGGCGCCGCCTGCAGCACGACGGCGCTGTGCGCGTCGACCGTGAACGTGGCGGCAGCGGGCAGCTCTTCGGCCTCGCTCGCCTCGTCGGCTCCGGTGTCCACCACAGCACGCCACTCTTCGCCGAATTCCGCTGGGGGAAGCGTGAATTCGATGGGCTCGTTGTGGGCGTTGAAGCACAGGATGAACGAGTCGTCGAGCACCCGCTGACCGCGCGCATCGAGATATGGAATACCGTGGCCATTGAGGAACACCGCGATCGACTTCGAGAAACCCGCGCCCCAATCCTCCTCGGCCATCTCGGATCCGTCCGGTGCGAACCAGGAAATGTCGGGCAGCCCGCCCTCTCCGCGGCGGCCCACCGGTTTGCCGCTGAAGTAACGGCGCCGGCGGAACACCGGGTGGTTGGTGCGTAACGCCGACACCGCGCGGGTGAACTCCAGCAGGCCGTCGTCGGGCTTTGACCAGTCGATCCAGGTGAGCTCGTTGTCCTGGCAGTAGCCGTTGTTGTTGCCGTCCTGCGTGCGGCCGAGCTCGTCGCCGTGGCAAATCATCGGCACGCCCTGCGACAGCAGCAAGGTAGTCATGAAATTGCGTTGCTGGCGCGCGCGTAACTCGTTGACACCCGCGTCGTCGGTCGGCCCTTCCACGCCGCAGTTCCACGACCGGTTATGGCTCTCGCCGTCGTTGTTGTCCTCGCCGTTGGCCTCGTTGTGCTTCTCGTTGTAGGACACCAGGTCGCGCAGCGTGAATCCGTCGTGGGCGATGACGAAGTTGATCGAGGCCACCGGCCTGCGTGCGGTGTGCTCGTACAGGTCGGCCGATCCGGTCAATCGGTAGGCGAACTCGTCGAGCGTGGCGGGCTCGCCGCGCCAGAAGTCGCGGACGGTGTCGCGGTACTTGCCGTTCCACTCCGTCCACTGCGGCGGGAAATTGCCCACCTGGTAACCGCCCGGCCCCACGTCCCACGGTTCGGCGATGAGCTTGACCTGGCTGACAATCGGATCCTGTTGCACGAGTTCGAAAAACGTCGCCAACCGGTCGACATCGTAGAATTCGCGAGCCAGCGTCGCGGCAAGGTCGAAGCGGAAGCCGTCGACGTGCATTTCAGTCACCCAGTAGCGCAGCGAGTCCATGATCAGCTGCAACGCGTGTGGATGACCGACGTTGAGGCTGTTTCCCGTGCCGGTGTAGTCCATGTAGTAGCGCTTGTCGTCATCGACCAGCCGGTAGTAGGCGGCGTTGTCGATACCGCGCATCGACAACGTCGGGCCCAGGTGATTGCCCTCCGCCGTGTGGTTGTAGACGACATCGAGGATGACCTCGATGCCGGCCTCGTGCAGGGATCGCACCATCGCCTTGAACTCCTGCACCTGTCCTCCGGGAGTGGTGGCGCTGGAGTACTTGAAGTCGGGTGCGAAGAATCCGATCGTGTTATAGCCCCAGTAATTCGACAGGCCCTTGTCGACCAGTGTGGAGTCATTGGCGAAGTGATGGACCGGCATCAGCTCGATCGCGGTGATGCCGAGGCTCTTGAGATGTTCGGTGATCACCGGGTGCGCCACCGCGGCGTAGGTGCCGCGGATCTGTTCGGGGATGTCGGGGTGGGTCTGCGTGAGGCCTTTGACGTGCGCCTCGTAGATGACGGTGTCGGCGTACTGGTGGTCCGGTGGACGGTCGTTGCCCCAGTCGAAGTAGGGGTTGATCACCACCGACTTGGGCATGCTGGGCGCCGAGTCGTCGTCGTTGCGGCTGTCCGGGTCGCCGAAGTCATAACTGAACAGCGACTGGTTCCACTCGAAGCTCCCGTCGATGGCCTTCGAGTAGGGGTCTACCAGCAGCTTGTTCGGGTTGCACCGCAGTCCCTCCTGCGGGTCGTATGGACCGTGCACGCGATAGCCGTAGCGCTGGCCCGGCTCGATGCCCGGAATGTAGGCGTGCCAGATGAAACCGTCGATCTCGGGCAGCGGAATGCGGCTCTCATTGCCGTCGGCATCGAACAGGCACAGCTCCATCCGCTCAGCCACCTCACTGAACACGGCGAAATTGGTGCCCGCACCGTCATACGTTGCACCCAGGGGGTACGCCTTGCCCGGCCAGACTTCTCCTGTGGGCGTCGGGGCAGCTTGTGCGGTGGTCATGGCGCAGTTGATACCCGACAATGATGCTGGTCAAACCGCTACGCGAAAACCCCCGGCGGACATGGCTTTTCCGCCGGACGCGGGCTCACGGCCTTAACATGACCTTAACCGCGCCGTCCTGCTTCTTCTGGAAGATCTCGTAGGCGTGCGGCGCCTGTTCCAGCGGCAGCACGTGGCTGGCGAAGTCGTCCACGCCGAGCGGATCGTCGTCGGTCAGCAGCGGCATGATGTCGTCGACCCACCTCTTCACGTTGGCCTGCCCCATTCGCAGCGTCACCTGTTTGTCGAAGAGGGTGAGCATCGGAAGGGGATCGGCCATGCCGCCATAGACGCCGATCAACGAGATGGTTCCGCCGCGCCGCACGATGTCGATGGCGGAATACAGCGCGCTGAGTCGGTCCACCCCGGCTTTTTGCATCAACCACTTGGCAACCCCGTCCGGCAGGAAGGTGGTCGCTTGCTGCGTCAGCCGAGCAACGGGTGAGCCGTGCGCCTCCATGCCGACCGCGTCGATCACCGAGTCGGCGCCCCGGCCGTCGGTCAGGTCCCGAATCGCATCACCCAGGTCGGAATCGAGCCGGCCCACATCGATGGTGTGGATGCCGCGTCCGGCTGCGCGGGCCAGCCGTTCGGGCACCAAGTCGACGGCGATGACCCGATAGCCGAGATGATCGGCGATGCGTGCGGCCATGTCCCCAATGGGGCCCAGGCCCAGCACTGCCACCGTGCCACCGTACGGAATGTCGGCGTAGGCCACCGCCTGCCACGCGGTCGGTAACACGTCCGACAGATAGACGAACCGCGAATCAGGCGGCCCCACAGGGACTTTGATGTGAGTGAACTGGGCTTGCGGGACGCGCAGCAGTTCTGCTTGGCCACCGGGAATTTCGCCGTAGAGCTCCGAATAGCCGAACAATGCGGCGCCCATGCCCTGATCGCGCACCTGGGTTGTTTCACATTGCGTGTAGAGCTGCTTGCCGCACATATAACAGCCGCCGCAGGAGATCTGAAACGGGATGACGACGCGGTCTCCCAGCTTCAGGTCTCCCGTTTGGGAGCCGACTTCTCGGACGATTCCCATGGGTTCGTGGCCGAGGATGTCGCCGGGTTTCATGAAGGCGCCGAGAACTTCGTAGAGATGCAGGTCGGATCCGCAGATGTTCGTCGACGTGACTTCGATGATGGCGTCGGTGGGCTGTTGGATCTCCGGGTCGGGCACCGACTCCACCCGGACATCGCACCTGCCGTGCCACGTGACAGCTTTCATGAATGGCTGGCTACCCGTGTCGCGCGCGTCGAAACGGGTAACACCCGGTGGTGACCGGAAACGGAATAATCATCGTCGGCAGCGGGCCGGCCGGGGTGGCAGCGGCCGAGGCATTCCGCGAACACAACACCGACGCGCCCGTGCGGATCTTCACCGCCGAGTCGACCTGCCCTACGCCAGGCCGCCGCTGAGCAAGGAGTATCTGCGTGGCCAGACCGACGACGTCGGTCTGCACCCCGCGCACTGGTTCGATGATCAGGCGATCGAGCTCGTTCGGGGTGCGGCCGTCGACCGGCTGGACCTCGGCGAGCGCGCGGTGTTCGTCGGCGATCGGCGCCACCTGTTCGATATTCTCATCTTGGCGTGCGGTTCGGCGCCGGAAGCTCCGCCGGTTCCCGGCGGGCGACGCGCCCTGCTGTTGCGCTCGCTGGCTGACGCTGCCGCGCTGCGCGACGCCGCACACACCGCATCGTCGGCGGTCGTCATCGGTTCCGGCTTCATCGGCTGCGAGGCCGCGGCGTCGCTGGCGCTGCGCGGCATGCCGGTGACTATGGTTGCCCCCGAACCACTTCCGCAGGAAAAGCGGCTCGGCAGTGCGGCCGCTCATCGCCTGCGCGACCTGGTGACCGAGACCGGAGCCCGCCACGTCGGCGGGGTGGCGGTGGAGGAAATCACCGACGCCGGCGTCCGGCTGGACGGCGTCACCATCGATTGCGACCTGGTACTTGCCGCCACCGGAGTAGCGCCGCAGAGTCGCCTCGCCGCCGAAGCCGGCCTGCAGACTCGGGATTCGCGCATCGTCGTCGGCTCCGACATGGCCACTTCGGTGCCCGGCGTGTATGCGGCGGGTGACGTCGCGCTGGCTTATCACGAAGTCGCCGGACGCCCCGTGTCCATCGAGCATTGGCAGGACGCAACTGACCAGGGGGCGATCGCCGGGGCCCGCGCGGCGGGGCTGCACCCGAAATGGGATGGTGTGCCCGGGTTTTGGACTTCGATCGGCGACGCGACGATTAAATACCACGCCTGGGGGGATGGCTACGAGCGCAGTCGACTGCTGGACCATCCCGACGGATTCACCGTCTGGTACGAATCCGGGGATGCGGTGGTCGGTGTCCTTACCTGCAACGCCGACGACGATTACGACCTTGGCGAGCGATTGATCGCCGAGCACCGGCCCGCCCCGGTGCCCATGCGCTGATCACTCGGATTCGCTTTTCTCCCTGACGGCTTCGCGCAAAGTGCGGTTGCTGGAACGCAAGTCGGTATTGGCCGTCGACAGTGCGTCGTTGTCGTCTTCGAGCTCGAGGATGCGGGCGATACCGGCCAGGTTGATGCCAGCGTCGACCAGCACACTGATCCGACGCAACCGGGCCAGGTCGTCGGCGCTGTAGCGGCGGGTTCCGCCCTCACTGCGAGCGGGGGTCAGCAGACCGTAGCGTTCGTAGAGGCGCAGCGACTGCACCGCGACGCCGGAAAGTTCGGCCGCGACGGAGATGCCGTACACGCCGTGATCGGGCGCCGGCGCACCGCCGATACCAGGACCGTCGACCATGGAACTCCCCTCGCGCGCTAGTGCAGAAAACCTGTCTACCACACTTGCATAAAACTTTCGACAGTGCTATATCAAATCTATGCCTATTGCCATAGGTAATAGAGGACCGTCGACAGCAGATTGGAGTAAAGGAGTGACCGCCATGCTGATGCGTAGTGACCCGTTCCGTGAGCTGGACCGTTTCGCCAACCAGGTGCTGGGCACGGCAGCGCGCCCGGCCGTGATGCCGATGGATGCCTGGCGCGAAGGCGAAGAGTTCTTCGTCGAGTTCGACCTACCCGGCATCAACGCCGACTCGCTGGACATCGACATCGAGCGCAACGTGGTGACCGTGCGTGCCGAGCGGCCGGGCGTCGACCCCAACCGGGAGATGCTGGCGACCGAGCGGCCGCGCGGAGTGTTCAGCCGACAGCTGGTGCTCGGCGACAACCTGGACACCGAAAAGATCGACGCTTCGTACAGCGAAGGTGTCCTGCGGCTGCGCATTCCCGTCGCCGAAAGGGCGAAGCCGCGCAAGATTTCCATTGACCGCGGACACAAGGCCATCAACGACGACGTCGCACCTCGGGAGGTCATCAACGCCTAGATCGGCTCGGGCGGGCGGCGGCCGCGCCGGCATGGCTGGTTACGGCCGCCGCATCCCCGAGGCGACGCACCTTCGTGCGATGTGATGTTGGACGATATCGTGAGCTGTCTCGGCGTTTAGAAGCAGCGCCTGCAGTCGGCCTTTAAAAAGCGACCCACTACCCCAGTTCCGCACGGTGCGTCGTCAACAACGTGGTCGATCGGTGCAGTCATCTGACGCGAGGAGGTAAGTTTTGCGATGAACTTTCATCTCAATGGCGACTCAGCCGATGTCGAACAAGCGTTGGCCGGCGGCGCCCCGCAACGGGTGGGCTGGTTCCGGTTCTACTTCGACGACCAGCGGTGGGAATGGTCGGAGCAAGTACAGCGGATGCACGGCTACGAGCCGGGAACCGTCACCCCGACTACCGAACTCGTGCTATCCCACAAACACCCCGACGACCGCGGTCAGGTCGCCGCCACCATTCACGACATCCAACACTCCCACAAGCCGTTCAGCACCCGACACCGAATCGTCGACACCGTCGGAAGCGTGCACCAGGTCATTGTGGCCGGCGACCGGCTCTACGACGACGAGGGCACGGTGGTCGGTACGCACGGGTTCTATGTCGACATCTCGCGGCTGTGCGACCCCGATCAAGAGGACCGCGTCGCCGCGAAGCTGGCCGAGATCGCCGAACACCGCGCCGCCATCGAGCAGGCCAAGGGAATGTTGATGCTGATCTACGGCATCGACGAGGACGGCGCGTTCGACTTGCTCAGGTGGTTGTCCCAGGAAGCCAACGTGAAGCTGCGGCTGCTTGCCGAGCAGATCTCAGAGGATTTCCGCAGCAGTGGCCCGGCTTTCATCCCGCAATCGGAGTTCGACCAACTCCTGCTGAGCGCGCGCTCGCGAGTCGGCCGCTCCGACCGGTCGGCCCTCACGCGAGAGGCGTAAAACGGACTGCTTTGCTGAGGACTCTTTCAAACTGCGTCCGGCAGCCGCTATTTCTTACTTGGAATAACGATGACGACGATCAGAGTGATGATTGAGAAGAAGAACCCGAGAATTCCCCAGCCGAAGGGATTGCGACCCTTCATCGCGGCGATGACGCCGCAGATGATGGCGGCGACCACGCCGCCGATAAGGTAGAAGATTCCCTTTATTCCCTTGAGAATTAGCCCTGCCGCAAGCGGATCCGAACTTGCCAAAACCAGCGAGTGCAACATGCCAGGTCCTTTCTTGAGGGGGAAAGCCCTCAAGTGATACCCACCACGAAGCGAATTAAACCATGGTGCGTTTTCGACATTTGCCGTAGCGGACAATGGTTTGCTGGAGTCAGTCAGAAAGGCAGTGGCGCGTGGATCGCCGGGCGTGGGGCCGCGAATCACCAAGTTCCGCTGTTGCGGACGACCCCACGCCCGGCGACGTCTCTCACAGGATGTAGAGCATCTCCTGGTAGGTGGGCAGCGGCCACAAGTCGTCGGCCACAACGCCTTCCAGCGTGTCGGCGGCGGCGCGGACCGCTGCCATTGCCGGGAGCAACGCTTCCTGGGCCTGCTTGGCCTCGGCAAGCGCCGTCTCCGCCGAGTGGTCGGACAGCGCCGACTTCAGCTCCGCCAGCCCCGCTTGGAGGTCGGCGATCGGAGTCGAGACCGCTTCCAGCGCAGCCGTGCTCGCTTCGACGCCGGCTTTCTTCAGTGCCGCGACGTTCTGGGCCAGCTCGGTCTGGTAGCGGATCGCGGCCGGCAGGATCACCGTCGTACCGAGTTCCAGCGCCAGCTTGGCTTCGACCGCGATGGTCAGCGCGTACTGCTCCAAGCGGACCTCGTAGCGGCTGTGCAGTTCGCGCTCGTTGAACACGCCATATTTCTCGAAGAGTTCAACCGACTCGGGCTTGATCAGCTCCGGAATCGCGTCCAGCGTGGTCTTGAGGTTCGGCAAGCCGCGCTGTGCCGCCTCGATCTGCCACTTCTCCGAATACCCGTCGCCGTTGTACACGACCGCACCGTGCTCGGTGATGATCTCGGTGAGCAGCTGCTGCACGGCATTGTCGAAATCGCCACCGTCGGCGACGGCCTTCTCCAGCGCCGTGGCCATGTAGTCGAGCGAGTCCGCCATGATCGTGTTGAGGACGATCAACGGCACGGCAACCGTCTGGCCGGAGCCGGGCGCGCGGAACTCGAACCGGTTGCCGGTGAACGCGAACGGGCTGGTCCGGTTGCGGTCGCCCGGGTCGGTCGGCAGATGGGGCAGCGTGTCGACGCCGATGATCATGGTGCCCTTGCCCTTTGACGACGTGGCCGCACCCTTGGCGATCTGCTCGAAGACGTCGGCGAGCTGTTCGCCGAGGAAGATCGAGATGATCGCCGGCGGTGCCTCGTTGGCGCCCAGACGGTGGTCGTTGGTGGCCGATGCCACCGAAACCCGCAGCAACCCGGAGAACTTGTGCACGGCGCGGATCACCGCGGCGCAGAACACCAGGAATTGCGCGTTCTCGTGCGGGGTATCGCCCGGGACCAACAGCGAGCCCAGCTCGGAGTTGCCCATCGAGAAGTTGACGTGCTTGCCCGACCCGTTGACGCCGGCGAACGGCTTCTCGTGGAACAGGCACTCCATGCCGTGCTTCTTGGCGATCGTCTTGAAGATCGTCATCAGCAGCTGCTGATGGTCGGAGGCGATGTTGGCCCGCTCGAACATCGGCGCAATCTCGAACTGGCCGGGGGCCACCTCGTTGTGCCGGGTCTTGGCGGGAATGCCGAGCTTGAACAGCTCCCGCTCGGTGTCCATCATGAAGCCCAGCACCCGCTCGGGCACCGCGCCGAAGTAGTGGTCGTCGAATTCCTGACCCTTGGGCGGTTTGGCGCCGAACAGGGTGCGCCCGGCGTTGACGAGGTCCGGGCGTGCAAGGAAGAAGTGGCGGTCGACCAGGAAGTACTCCTGCTCCGGGCCACAGAACGAGACGACGTGGTTGAGGTCCTTGTGGCCGAACAGCTTCAGGACACGCTCGGCGTGCTTCCCCATCGCCTGCTGGCTGCGCAGCAGCGGCGTCTTGTAGTCCAGCGCCTCGCCGGTCATCGAGACGAAGACCGTCGGGATGCACAGCGTGTTGCCGTTCGGGTTCTCCAGGATGTACGCGGGGCTGGTGACGTCCCAGCCGGTGTAGCCGCGCGCCTCGAAAGTGCTGCGCAGGCCGCCCGACGGGAAGCTCGACGCGTCCGGCTCACCCTGGATCAGGGTCTTGCCGGCGAACTCCGCGAGTGTCGCCCCGTCACCGACGGGCTCGAGGAAGCTGTCGTGCTTCTCGGCGGTGAGCCCGGTCATCGGGTAGAACACGTGTGCGTAGTGGGTGGCGCCCTTTTCCAGGGCCCAGTCCTTCATCGCCACCGCAACCGTATCCGCCACCGCGGGGTCAAGTTTGGTGCCCTTGTCGATGGTCGCCACGACGGACTTGTACACCGACTTGGGCAGGCGGGCCTGCATCTCGGCCTTGGTGAAAACGTTCGAGCCGAAGATCTCGCCCGGCTCTTCACCCGGTACGAAGCTGACGGCTGGGGGGATGTATGCCTCGACATTGTTGATCGCCGCGAGGCGAACTGCGTTTCCGCTCAATTGCGTTCCTATCGCTGAGGTCCACTGATGATTCGCTATGAAGGTGGACCGCCCCACAGTAGGAAGCTTCGATGGCAAATTTGTTACGCCGGCGTCAACGATGAAATGCAATGGTTGCGAACGTGAGACGCGGGCTATCCAGGCGCTCCGCTATTCCCATCTGCACCGAACAACACGCCGCGGCGCTGCCGGTGCCTTCCTTCACGAATCCGGAGCCGCACTGCTGGCGTGCCGCCGACCGGCGAGTTGGGCGTCACCGCCCTTTCCTCCATTGCCGCCGAACTCCGCCGGTACCGCCCGCGCCGCCGGCTCCGACGAGCGCGGCCTTGCCGCCGTCCCCGCCGAAACCGCCTTCAGCGCCTGAAGCAGTGCCGCCGCCTGCGCCGCCCCCGCCGCCCGGCGCGTAAAGGCCGCCGTTTCCGCCGTGGCCGCCGCTCGGTGTTGCTTTGCAACAACTTTCAGCCTACCGGTGCCACGGACACAGGTCGCGGACGGCGATTCGCACGACCTGCGCCGCCCCGTCTGGGCCCAGCGACGGGTTGTCCGCGGCGAACTGGCTCACCATGTTCGGGCGACTGAGGCCCGCGTCCATCAGGCCACAGATATCGAGGCCCTGATCCAGCGCCACCTGGTTACCGTTGCTGTCCGAAAGACCGGCTGAACTGATGTCTGCCAGGAACGCGCGCCGACCGCACCCGGGACGGGGCCCCGGTGCGCGCCCTTGGGGGCATCCCGGTGCCGGAGCGGCATTCGCAGCAGGGCCCGGCCCCAAACCCATGGCGGCGATGGCGGCCAGGCCCACAATCGCGACCCTTCGCGCACCACGGGTCGCCCGTCTTGACGCGGATGTGTGATCCAGAATGACGCTGGACAGAGTAGACATTTGCAACCCCACTCGGCTGACCGCGGCCGGTCGGCAGCAGAACCCCCACGACCTCGTTCTTTGGCCAAACCGCCTGCTACGGCGTTTTATTCAGAGTGATTTTTATGGTGCCTGCGCGAGCTTGGGGCCAGCTGTGATCTGCTTGGACGTTTCCTATCATTTCCGTGTCCTTTACTCCTTGGACATCTTGCCGAACGCCGGCAGCTCGGCGGGTCGGTGACGGCGGATCACGAATTAACGACTGTATGGAACGGCCGTACAGCGACCGCCACCCGCCGGAGCCAAAACCATTGGGCGCCCCTCGGGCTGAGCGCTCTCCCAGCGGGACCAGATTCCCGCCGAGAAGGGTCCGGGTGCACCGTTTTGCTCGTAGAAGCCTTGCGGGTCATAGACTTTGGCGCTCGGCCACGGCCACGGGCAAACCACCGACGTTGCCGCCCCCGACCACCGCGTGATCGCTGTGTACACCAGTCCATAGGCCATGAAGGCAAGGTTGACGCCGACGAGCATGACAACGAACGAACCAAGCACCGGCCGGGACGGCAAAACCTTCGCCCGCCACGCCAGCTTCTCGGCCACGGCGCGCCCGGTGTCGTCCCGATAGATCAACGCGGCGGCCGGAATCATCAGAATGCTGATCAGCGAGGACTGCCACAACAAGGGGAACTGCCACCGCGTCCCGAGAAAGACCGACCCAAAGGGAATGACTTGGGTGAAGGTGTACAGACCGATGCGGACGCACAACTCTTCCATGGCGAAGTCGTAGACGAAGCCGAATGCGAAGACCAGACCGGACAAGCTGATTAGCGGATGTCGCGACACGAACGAATCCGAGGGGCGCCGCGCTTGCAGGCGTCGTAGTACCCAGATCGCGGGAAAAAAGGGCGGCACCACAAACATTGAAATGGCCGCGATGAACAGCGGTTCGACTGTCGGCGACAGCGACACGATGGGCCAGTCCTCGGGCCAGTGCCACAAGTCGGGGTTGTACGCCGCGAACGTCACCCAGTTCATCGGCGCGTCCAGCCAGGCGAGCGTGGTGACCGCGATCGTCATCAGCAGGTAGGGGTGCTGGGGATGGCGGCGCCATAAGACGACGATCAGCGCGACGATGCTGACCAGTGCTAGATAGCTGAATATCTCGATGGTCACGATCCAGTGGCCATAGCCGAACAGTGGATCCGACAGCGGGTGCGGGCCCCCGCTGTCATCGGGGTTGCGGATACGCGGAGAGACCGCGCCATAGCGGGCGTCGTGAATGATCAGCCCTAGCAGCACTACCCCGACGGCGACCGCCAACCACCCTGAGCGAGTCTTGGATGTACGTGTCATGGGTTTGGCCAGCGATATGCGCCGAAAACTTCGGGCACCACGACGCCGGGCGGTGCCTTGAACACGTATGGGATCGCACGTAGCGCCGAGATCCCTACGGCGACATAGCCTCCCGACACATTGCCGAAGTGCGCGACGGGGTCGGCGTCGATACGAACCTCGGTGGTGATGTTAGGGACACCTGCGACGGTGATTCGCACCGTGTGGCCGTCAAGCGCCAGGTCCCAGTCCCGGATGTCCGCCGTGCAGGTCCAGTATTCCTCCACCACCAGCACGGGTTTGGCGTCGCGATACCCCGTCCACGACAGGATCTGGCCGACTACCGTGCCGGCCCGCAGCGTCGTGCAGTCCAGGGTTACGTCGTTGGGCGACACGGCAGTTCGGATGACGTGGCGGATCTCGTCAATCCGGACGCCAAGGACGTCGGCCGCGGCGCCGATTGCCTGTTCGGATTGGGTCGACACGGCACGGAACGCGGGCGAATCGACCGAGATCTCCTCGGGCCGCTTACCCATGCCCATCAGGTCGACGAGCATCCGCTCCTCGGGCACGTGCGAACAGTCGACGAACTGCTGGACGGTGATGGTGTCGACGCGCTGACACAGGGCGGTCAGACTGACCGCCAGCTTCTCGAGCATAAACCCGGGGTGCTCGCCGGCCGGACAGAACCGCGAGTTCCCCGCCGCGCAGGCGTTGCGAATCCGTTCATCGACAGCGGGGCCAAGGGTCGGCAAATGCGCATACGACGTCACCGTAATGACGCTTTTGCCGGATTCCAGGAGTGCCACGATGTCGTCGGTGTTGGCGTCAAAACCGTAAGCCTTGCTTGCCGAATGCAGCACCACGTCGGCATCGAGCGCAAGGATCGCCGCTTTGTCATTGGTCGCCACGATCCCGGTTTCGGGGCGTCCGGCTATGGATCCGGCGTCGACACCCGCTTTGTCGGGTGAGTAGACGAAAACCCCGACAAGGTCGAACTCGGGGTTATCGATGACCTCGGCGAGCTGAATCCTTCCCACCGGGCCAGTAGCCCATTGGATTACCCGGGTCGGCTTCACTTCGCTCAAACTTGCTGCGTGGCAAAGACATTCTTGGGGATAGTCAAGGGCAGATCGACGGAGCTGAGTAGCCCGGGCGCGGCATCGACGACGTAGGGCACCGCGTTGACGACACGCATCGCCGTCGCCACCATCGCGCCCGCGCCTGAGGTCATCGACCCGATTCCGGCCCGACCTGGGTCGCGCTGGGTTGCCGCCAAGGTGCAGTCGATGTCGGGGTCGCCGGTGATCATCACGCGGTAGGACAAATCGCCGATGCCGGTGGGCCAGTCCGGTGCGATGCCGTGACCCAGCCGCGTGATGTGTTCGACGATGATGGCCTCGCGGCCGTCGACGACGCCAATCGCTTTCATGCGGATCGCGCCGCACGTCCCCGCCTCGACCGTGCCCATCGCAACTTCGAGGGTCTCGTTCGTCACGGCGCGATCAAAGTCTTCGCGTACCTCCTCGACCTCGACACCGAAGGCGTTGCCGATCAACCGGAGTTGGCCCGCCCACTCGCCGGCGATCGCGCCGGGGAATGAGATCCAGGGCTGGAAGTCCAGCGGTTGGCCAAAGCCCAAGCCATTGATCATGATGTCGGGTACGCCGTAGTCGTCGTACAACCCGATCTCGTAGGAGTGGATCTTCTCGATCGAGGACGACTGCGTGGACAGCACCAGCGGCAGGTAGTCGGCGGCGAAGCCGGGTTCGATGCCTGACGCATAAAGCGATACCTGTCCTTGTTTGGCCGCGGCGACGAGTTGCTCGCGCCACTCGGCAGGTTCGTAGGCGTGCGGATTGACGAGGCGAGTGGTGCTGGTGGTGACGACATTGATTCCGGATTCGAGCAGTTTCACGTAGTCCGGAATCGCCAGGGCATCACGTTCGGGTCCGCTGGCCGCATAGATGACGCAATCGGGCTTGAGGGAGATCAGGGCTTCGGCGTCGTTGGTTGCCGTGATGCCGATTGGGTCACCGCCCGCTAGCTCGCCGGCGTCCTTGCCCACCTTTTCTTCCGAATGCACCCACACCCCGACGAGGTCGAGGTCGGGGCGCTTGGAGACGGTGCGAATGGCGATGGACCCGATCCCTCCGGTCGCCCACACCACCACACGGTACTTGCCTGCGGTCATAGTTTCCTCCTGAATTACGTTGCAGCTCTTAATGTCTTGACGGGCAGCCGGCCCCAGCCCCGCACACTGGACGTCCGAGCCATGCGCGCATGCTCGTAGTCGACTTCCCAGTCGGTCCAGCGCTTGAACACCTCCTCGAACGCGACCCGCGCCTCCAGTCGTGCCAGCGACGAGCCGAGGCAGAAATGCAATCCTTGTCCGAAGCTCAAATGTCCACCCTTGCGGTGAATGTCATACCGATCGGGTTGCTCGAAGTGAGTCTCGTCGCGATTGGCCGACGCGTTGAGCAACAGCATGTAGGACCCTTCGGTCACCGTCTGTCCGTAATGCTCGACGTCCTGGGCGACGTAACGCGCCTGCACCGGTGATGGAGGTTCGAAGCGCAGCGTCTCCTCGACTGCGGAGGGGATCAGCGCGGGATCAGCAACGAGTTCGCGCCTTTGGTCGGGATGGTTACCGAGCACCTCACCCATGAAGCCGATCAGCCGAGCTGTGGTTTCGTTGCCCGCGCCGGCGATCATCGCGGTGTAGGCCAGTACTTCGGTGCGCTCGAGCGGGCGCACGGTGCCGTCGGGTTCTTCCACCTGGGCATTGAGCAGCTCTGTCATCAGGTCATCGGACGGATGCGTCGCTCGCCATTCGATGTAGTCGGCGAACAACGCGACTGAGTCCTCGAATTTCTCCGGGTCGAAAGCAGCGCCTTCGGAATCGATGGTGATGTTTTTGTCGTTACGATCGCGGATCGCCTGCTGGCCCTCCTCCGGTATCCCCAAGAGAAAGCCGATGGTCCGCATCGGCATCACCGCGCCGAGATCGGCGACGAAGTCAAAACCTTCCGCGCCGCGCAGCGGATCCAATGCGCGACAACACAAATCACGCACCAGGTCTTCGACGGCCAGCATCCGGCGGGGAGTGAAAACGCGCGACAACAGGCGCCGGTGCAGATCGTGTAGTGGTGGATCCTCGAAAAGCAATATGCCCGGCGGTATCTCGACGCCGGCAAACAAGATGTCGGCCGTCGTGCCGTGTCCGGACCGATAGGTCTGCCAGTCGTGCAGGGCTGGTGCGACGTCGTCGTAACGACTAAGCGCATAAAAGTTGTGCTTGTCGTTGTAGTACAGCGGGGCTTCGGCGCGCATCCGCTTCCAAACGGGATAGGGATCGTCGTCGATCTCGTGGTCGAACGGGTCGTAGTACAGCTCGGTAGTTGTCTCGGACAAGATCTGCTTCCTACTTGGGTTGGTTGGGTGTGCCCGGGTACAGCTGCTCGGTGGGTCCCGCGGTCACCCAGCCCCCCAGCTTCGTGATCAGATGCGGCGCGAAGACCGCGGCGTAAACCAGGTGACCGACGACGATGACGGCGACGACGGACAGGACGGACGACTGCACACGGCTGTTCGATTTTTTGTCGGCCCACATCTCGATGACGTTGCGGCCCTCGTCGTCCGTGCGTCCGAGAAGATAGGTGAAGACCATCATCTCGATGCCCATGGCGAGCGAGTCGTACAGCGGGTACTGGTGTTTGGTCCCCTCGAATATCGCGAGCCCCGGGATGACATAGCCGTAGTAAAAGTTGCCGAGCTGGGCACCCGTGATGGCATTGAAGAAAAAAGCCCAGCAGAAGCCGACGACGAGGCCGACCGTCAGCAGGGTGATGGGCCTGCGCCACCCGAACTTGGCGCTCACCCATCGTCCCAGAGCGGCTCCAACCAAGGCGGGCAGCACGAAGTAGGAGACGTAACCGATCGGCACCGACGACGGCAACCCGCCCCACGTCACGTTCAACGGCCACCAGGACGGCATCCGAGGCAGAGCGGGCGGAAACTGCGCATACATCGCCCAGTCGTAGGGTGACTCGATCCATGAGATCGACAGCGCCGAAATGCTGAGCAGCAGCAACGGATGAATGCGCTTGCGGCGATAGCTCAGATAAATCCCGAGCAAGAGAAACGCGGTGCCACTCACGATGGCGAAGTACAGGGCGCCCGCCATCATCGGCGTCACGAGCGGCTCTCCGGGTCGAAGCGCAGGACCAGGCCGAATACCAGCGCGATCAGCCCGAACAACGTGCCTAGCATGATCACAGCGCCCACATCCGTACCCTTCATTGATGCCAACTCGATCCTTAAGATAGTGCCGACTATCTTAAGGACAGTCAACCACCGAAACGTGGTGCAAGGAGTCAGCAACCGTGCCACCTTCCGCTAAAAAGCAGGCCGAGCCTTCCGCTCCGGGATCGCGTCGACCGCGTGGCGAACCCCGAAAGCTTTTGCTGGCGGCCGCCCGCGACCTCTTCGCCCGCCAGGACTACCGCAGCACGACGACGCGCGAAATCGCCGAAGCCGCAGGGGTTACCGAGCATCTGCTGTTCCGCAACTTCGGTTCGAAAGCGGGGCTGTTCCGGGAAGCCCTCGTCCTACCTTTCACCGGATTCGTCGAAGACTTCGGCAGCACGTGGGATTCGGTGGTCCCCGAGGAGACCGACGAGAAGGGACTGGCTCGGCGCTTCGTCGGGCAGCTCTACGACGTCTTCGTCGAACACCAGGGTTTGTTGTTGACGCTGATGGCGGCCGAGGCGCTCAGCGAGGAAGAAATGGCCGAAGCCGGCATCGCCGACATCAGGCGCGCGCTGACCGTGCTCAGCCAGATCGGCGCGGACGGCATGCGCATCCGCGGCCTGCGGTCGAGCGAGCCGGACCTGCCGGCTCACTCGACAGTCGCGATGATCGCCGGCATGGCCGCGTTGCGGTCCACCTATTTCGGAACCGAGCAGCCATCGAGAGAGGCCATCGTCGAGGAACTCGTCCAGGCGACTCTGCACGGCTTCCTGCACCGTCAAGACTGACGGGCCAAGCGCCGCGCGAGTCTAAGCGTCTAGGCGCGCGAACTCGTCGTCTTGGTAGAGCTGTACGCACTCGGCTCGCCTGACCTTGCCGCTTGTGGTGATGGGGATCGAACCAGGAGATACCAGAACGAGATCCGCCACGCTCAAGCCGTGCGAGGTGGATATCGCCGAGGTGACCTCCCGCTTGACGACACCCAGTTGGCCCAGCGCATCCTCTTCGGTGGCACCCCACATCTTGAGTTCGATGATGGCGACCAGCTGTTCGATGTCATCGTTGGGAACCGCGATTGCCACGCAGCGGCCTCGGGTAATCTCCTGGATCGTCGCCTCGATGTCGTCGGGAGAGTGGTTGCGCCCGTAGACGATCAACAGATCTTTGATGCGGCCGATGATGAACAACTCATCCTCACTGATGAAGCCCAAATCTCCGGTTCGAAGCCACGGCTCTTCGGGCGCGCCGGCCGACGGGGCGACGAGCTTTCCTCCGAACGTGCGCTGGGTTTCAGTGGGCCTGCACCAATAGCCCTCGGAGACGTTGTCGCCACACACCCATATCTCACCGACCACTCCACCGGGGCACTCGCTTTGGGTCTCAGGGTCGACAATCCGCACGGCGGGTGCTGGACGCAGGGAATACCCGACCAGTGGTGTGCCCTTCGTTCCCGGGCACCGCTCGGCGTGGCCGGCGGACAGTCTGTCGGAGTCGAAGTGAACGACTTTCGGTGGCGCACCGGCATCGCTAGTCGCCACGAACACGGTCGCTTCTGCCAACCCGTATGAGGGCCGTAACGCCTTGGCGTTCAAGCCAAAGCGGGCAAAGCGGTCAGCGAAGCGTCGCAGCGTTGCATCGTGTACTCGTTCGCTGCCGCTGATGATGCTGTGCACGCCGGCGAGGTCGAGCCCGGCCATGTCGTCATCTGAAATTTTGCGTGCCGCCAACTCGTAGGCGAAGTTTGGCGCCGCCGAGAATACTTGAGGATTACTCGCCATCAGCTGCATCCACCGGGCCGGCCGCTGCAGGAACGCCATTGGACTGGTGAGCACGGTCCGAAATCCCCCGAGGATCGGTGCGCATACTCCGAGGAACAAACCCATGTCGTGATAGAACGGCAGCCACGACACAACCGTTAAGTCCGATGGCGCCACGCCTCCGCGGTCCGCAAAATAACCTGCCATCAGCTGGGTAAAGTTGGCGATCAGGTTCTGATGCGACATCACGACCCCGGCCGGTTGGCGGGTTGATCCGGACGTATATTGCAAATATGCGGTAGTCGGATAGCCATCGCCGCCAGCGCTAGATTGCTTGGGGGAGTTGCTATTTAACAGATCAACTTCGATGATCGACGAGACGGGTTGATCGGGCCGCGACGTAACGTGTTGGATGACACTGCCTATGACAGAAGATGTCGTGAGGATGATGGTGGGCGCTGCGTCGCGCAGCACCGAACCGACACGTTCATCGGTGGCGCCGCCCAGCGGAACCAGGAGCGGAACCGCGATGAGGCCGGCCTGCATGGCCCCCAGGAAGGCAACAATGTAGTCGGCTCCCTGCGGCGCCAATATCACCGCACGGTCGCCGGCCGATGCATGAAGTCTGAGTTCCTGCGCCACATTTAGCACTCGGCGATACAACTGCAACCACGTCAGGGTTTCGGTGACGCCGGCCCAATCCTGCTCGTAATCAATAAAAGTGAATGCCGTGCCATCAGGTTGCAGATTGACGCACTGCCGTAGCATTGCGGGAAGGGATCGCTCAATCACAGGAACACACCACCTCTTGGATGCCCGCTGGATCAACGGGATTGGGCTTGCCGGAGGCGCGTTGCTCGTGAGCGGCCCGAAGGATTGAACCGGCGATCATGAATGTCGGCTTCGCGCAGTCAGCAGCCTCGATGGGAAGGTTTGCGGCGCAGCGCAGCAGCATCAGAGCCAGCGCGCGGTAGGTAGCGTACGAGACGATCAGCAAGTTCGCGGCGGCGCGAGCGCCGTTGACCGTCATCACGTGCTGGCGTTTGCGTTCCCATCCTGGCCAGTTGAGCTCAGGGGGTCGTTGTAGCGGTGACCAGTTGACGTTGATGGAGTTGATTTCTCCGAGCAAGGGCGTCAGGGCCGCAACAAGGCTGGGTAGTTCATTGGTGATGCGGTCTGCGCGTGGCCACCACGCGCCGTCGATGTCGCGGCCCAACTCGCGCGCCACGGTCAAACGTACGGGGTTGGCTCGGCGTCGACCCTCGGTTAGATACGTCACCGGAGGTGTCGCTGTCGCAACCCGGTGCACCCGGCGATCACGCGCTGGGTCTGGTGCCCGAGTACGCTGGCGGTACCGTAGCAAGGAGTGCGAAATTCACGGTGGTTCCTTCGTGCTCAGATTCATCTGCCCAGCGGATGCGGGGCGACGGAGGAATCACATTGCCCATGGGCGCTTTCCGCGCCATTCCGCGGTGCACCACCCCTGACAACGAAACGGCTCAACCTCGACGGTACACCACAGTCAGAGGTCCGACGGGTCAATGACGTCGGAGGCTCGGCGCACTGAAACCGGTCAAGGCGTGTTGAGGAGCCGGTACATCGCCGGTCGTGGCCTATCCGGCGCGGCAGCTGTCCATGCGGTGCTCGGACAACTCAAGCAAGGTCAAAACCAAGCCGCCGCAACGATATCAACCGCCGAAGAAGAATCCGTGAGCGCTAGAACGCTATTTTTTCAAGAACCTGCGCACTAGATCGTCTTCCCCGAACGTGCCCGTGTGCTGCCGGCCGTCGGTATCCCGGCTGAAAAACGTCCACTGCCGTGGACTTGATTGCGGCCCGCCGATCAGCCTCACTGTGCAGCGCGCGCCGCTGGGTTGAGTCGTGCCGATGATGTCACCGACCTTGATCTCAGACGGATGGATCTCGGGCGCATCCCACCAGTCCTGTACAGCCGCCATGTCCACCCATCCCATCTCTATTGCCATCACCGTACCCGCGATTCACGTCCCACGGACGCACGGATCATTTGGCCCAACGGCGGGACTGTGACGGCCAATGGGGAGCCAGATCAGGCCCCCCGGAGCTATGTCTTCCCGTTTTGTCCGGGCGCGCCGAGCAGGCCGCCGGTGCCGCCGCCACCGGCGGTGCCCTCCGGCGTACCAGGCCCGGCATTGCCGCCGTTGCCGCCGATGCCGACAATCTGCCCGCCATTGCCGCCGTCACCACCGTTACCGCCGGTGCTGCTGAAGCCGAGCCCGCCGGCGCCGCCAGCGCCGCCGCCGCTGAAAATCAGCCCGCCGGACCCGCCGTGACCGCCGTCGCCGCCGGTGGTTAGGCCGCGCCCGCCGGCGCCGCCGGCCCCGCCGTCGCCGTACAGCGTGCTGCCATTGCCGCCGGACCCGCCGGCCCCGCCGGCCCCGGTGTCGCCGATCCCGGCCCACCGGCACCACCGGACCCCACCTCCCCACCGACCCCGCCGTCTCCGCCGGCCCCGCCGTCCGTGACGCCGGCCCCGCCGGCACCACCGGCCCCGCCAGCCCCCATCAGCCCGCTGGCCCCGCCGTGACCGCCCTCACCGCCGGTGTTGCCGCCGAACCCGCCGGCGCCCCCAGCGCCGCCCGTGCCGATGATCCGCGCGCCGGCGCCGCCGTGACCGCCCATACCTCCGGTGGTTGCTCCCAGCCCGCCGGCGCCTCCGGCCCCGGCGTCGCCGTAGAGCAGGGCGCCGGCTCCGCCGGACCCGCCGGCTCCGCCGGTCCCGAGTTCGCTGACGCCGCCGGACCCGCCACTTCCGCCGTCGCCCCACAGCACCTTGCCGGCCCCGCCATCCCCGCCGGCTCCGCCGGCGGTGATGCCGAACCCGCCGACCCCGCCGGCTCCGCCGTCGCCGTACACCAGTCCGCCGGACCCGCCGGTCCCGCCGGACCCGCCGGCACCACCCGGCCCGCCGGCCAGGGTGGAGCTGGCCCCGCCGTCGCCGCCGACCCCGCCGGAGCCCACCAGCTGGCTGGCCCCGCCGTGGCCGCCGTTGCCGCCGGCGTTGCTGCCGAACCCGCCAGCGCCGCCAGCGCTGCCGTTGCCGGTGAGTAGCGCCCCATTGCCGCCGTGACCGCCGTTACCGCCGGTGGTTGCGCCGAACCCGCCGGCGCCGCCCACCCCGCCGTCGCCGAACAGCAGGCTGGCGTTGGTGCCAGCGCCGCCGGACCCGCCGGCCCCGGTGCTGCCGATCCCGCCGGCCCCGCCGGACCCGCCGTCGCCGAACACCAGCCCGCCGGCCCCGCCGGACCCGCCGGCCCCGCCGTTGGTGAGGCCGGTCCCGCCGGTCCCGCCGGTCCCGCCGGTCCCCCAGAGCAGCCCGGCTGCCCCGCCGCGGCCGCCGGCCCCGCCGACCCCGGTGGTGTTGGTCCCGCCGTCGCCGCCGGCGCCGCCGGCGCCGTACAGTCCAGCGGCACCGCCGTCGCCGCCTTTGCCGCCGGTCCCTTCCACTCCGGACGCGCCGGCGCCACCGTTGCCGTACAGCCACCCGCCGGGCGCCCCGTTTTGCCCCGTCCCCGGAGTCCCGTTGGCGCCATTGCCGATCAGCGGGCGCCCAGTCAGGGCCACGCTGGGCGCATTGACCAGGTTGAGCAGATCCTGCTGCACCGCCTGCGCCGGATGGGCAGTGAACGCCGCCACGTTGGCGGCCTCCGCGCTGACGTAGGACCCCGCACCGGCGGTCAACGCCTGCACAAATTCAGAGTGAAACGCCGCCGCCTGCGCGCTCACTGCCTGAAAGCCCTGACCGTGGGCGGAGAAGACCTCGGCGATGGCCGCCGATACTTCATCCTCGGCCGCGGCCAAAACCCCCGTCGTCGGGATCGCGGCCGCCGCGTTGGCCGAGCGGATCGTCGAGCCTAGACTGGCCAAATCCGTTGTCGCCGTGCCCATCACGTCCGGCAGCGCGAAGACAAACGACATGTGCGACTCCTAACAGGTCATGACAACCTGACTGGTGCCTGGTCGTCACCAATGCTCCACTGCGAGTGGCAGCCTAACGCGCGGGCCGCGCCAACTAGCTGGTTATCGAAGGCCTCACAGAAATGGCGCGGGCCTGTTGTAGATCGACCTGCCCACTGTTCAGCGAAACGGAAACCTATGACGAGCTGGATGAATCCGTTTATCGTTGACCGGTCGAGTTCGCCGCACGAAGGAGCCGCCGACGGTCAACAGAGGCAAGACCCCACCGACCGACCCGCTCACGCCTCGCCAACGCCGCACCATGCTGATCGCGGTCGGCGTTTTCATTGGTGTTATTGCTGCCGGCTCGACGGCATGGGTAATGACCGACCACTCATCGACCTACGACCGATCGGGTGATGGCTGCGTGAACGTCACGATCGCAAGTTCGATGGGTGGCGGACTCGAGCACGCGTGTGGCACGGCCGCGCGCGATTGGTGTCGCGCCGTCTACGCGCAACATGACGCTCATGCCGAAGCGGTTCAGGCTCAATGTCGGGTCGCGGGGATTCTGCCGTAGGGGAATTGCCGGTTCGTGATCGGCGAGCTCGCATCATCGCCGGCCAGGCGTTGACCGCACGCGGTGGTCGTAACGGGCATGAAAAATGGCCCCCGGAGTCTCCTCCGGGGGTCATTTCCGCTGGTAGCGGGGACAGGATTCGAACCTGCGACCTCTGGGTTATGAGCTAGCCAGTCCCGATTTCCTGGAGTCTCGCGCGGCTCAAACGTACAGGTCGCGGGCCATTACTCGTCCAATCTGTGCCCCGACCTACCGTGCGATCTCATCAGTTGCGCCGTGTTTCGTTCACAAATCCGTTCACGAGTGTTGGCGCACCGCGTGTAGGCACCGATTCGGCCACGGATGCTGCGCTCCGACGCGGTCAGTGCCGCGTTGCGAGCACAACGCTGCAGTTCGGCGCGTTGGTAGCAGTCCCAATGGGCGCTGTAGCGGTGACCATCCTTGTCTTGCCACACCGATCCCTCAGCGACGCAGCATCCGCAGATGGCCGTGACATATGGCGCGCGTCCACTGTTCGATGCCCGCCACACCGCTATCGTGGCACGCTGACAAGCAAGCGGCGAGGCGATTTTCGTTCACCAGACACGCCTGTCATTGAGCTTGGCTTCAACCAGCCACAACGTAGTGGGCGGGCTCGAACCCGCAACCAACGGATTCGCGATTCAAAGTTCTCGATAGCCGCTTGGAAAAGACCGATAAATGCTTGTGCTACAAGGAACTTGGAGCTACAACTAGACCGAACAGACCTTACCGATTCCCGTCAATTCTCGATCAATCCCGATGAATAAATGATGACCTAAGAGCTAGTACTGCAGCCGTAGATAGGGATTGCTGATACCGGCGTGTCTGTGCTGGTAGGCGCGGTGACCGCGGCATTGTTCGGAGTTTGTGAACACATCTGAATATGCCGCGGTCGCCGCGGCTCATAGCGTAGACCCTGATCGGTGGCAGGCGGAGTTCTCGGCGGTGCTGGATCGGATCGCGCCGCGTTTTGCCCGGTACGAGCGGTTGCGCCATGCGGGCGAGTTGATGGCCGGGATGGTCTCGGGCTTGGATCGCAAGAATTGCTGGACGATCGCCGAGCATCGCGGCGCGATCACTCCGGACGCGTTGCAGCACCTGCTGGCACGGGCCAGCTGGGACGCCGACGATGTCCGCGACGATCTGCGCGATTACGTCGTCGATGCGTTCGGCGACCCGGGTGCGATCTTGGTGGTCGACGAGACCGGTGACGTCAAGAAGGGTGTGCACAGCGTCGGGGTGCAGCGCCAGTACAGCGGTACCGCGGGCCGCGTCGAGAACTCCCAGGTGGCGGTGTATCTGACGTATGCGGCCCCGCGTGGGCACGCGCTGATCGACCGGGCTCTGTACCTTCCGCGCAGCTGGGCCGACGACCATGATCGCTGCACCGACGCCGGAATCCCCGCCGACAAGCGGGGTTTCGCGACCAAACCAACGCTGGCGGCAACACTGATTGACCGCGCTGCGGCCGCCCGAGTACCCGCGGGGTGGGTGGCCGGCGACGAAGTCTACGGAGCCGACCCACGACTGCGCGCAGCCATTCGAGGCCACGGACTGGGTTACGTGATGGCGGTTGCGGCCAACCGGCGGGTGCCCACCCATGCCGGCCCGATCCGCGTCGATGCGCTGCCCGCGCTGATCCCGGCACATGCCTGGCAGAAACACTCCGCCGGCGCCGGCGCGCACGGGCCACGGTTGTACTCCTGGGCGTGGTTTCGGCTGCTGGCCGAAGACGACACCGACACCGGCAGGCATCATTTGCTGATCCGCCGCAACGACACCACCGGCGAGCATGCCTACCTGCGCTGCTACAGCCCCCGACCCGTTCCGCTGCGCACCCTGGTCACCGTCGCCGGTCAGCGCTGGCGCATCGAAGAATCGTTCCAAGCCGCCAAAGGACTGGTCGGACTGGATCAGCACCAGGTGCGGCGCTGGAGGTCCTGGCACCGCTGGACCACCCTGGCCATGCTCGCCCATGCCTTCCTGGCCGTGGCCACCGCGATCGAACGCAACACCGCCCCAACGCCCACAGGCCTGATCCCGTTGACCGTCAACGAGTTTCGACGCCTCTTCGACGCACTGCTGCTCGTCACCCACCACACCGTGACCAGCCTGCTGGCCTGGTCACGATGGCGAAGACGACACCAATACCGAGCCCGACAATCCCACTACCGACGCCGCGAACACCAATGATCTCGATCTACGGCTGCAGTACTAGCTCGACCACCCAGTAATCCGGCGCCACCGCATGAAATGCGGACGGCCGCCCTCCCACCAGAATTCAAGATCAAACCGAACGCTCAGCAACCATCACAGGTGCGCACGCTTTGAGGCTAGGAACAAAAACTGCGGTACTTCAACCGGGAGGACAAGACCCGTAACTCAGGCAGACATAGGACCGCCTGTCATCCCAACCTTTGAACCAAGTGCCGGTTGGCGTCATGTACAACTTAAACTCACCGTGCTCGCAGTATGTGTTGCTGTCTGGCGTGACCGCACAGGTCGTCGACTCGTAGGTCACATAGCTACGCGGCGGCAGCGGACGCTGCGCTTGTCCGGCAGGGAACTGAAAGGCCGCCGTCCAGCCGTAGTGCACGGCGCGGTTTCCGTTGTACCAAGCGATGTGGTTGTTGCCTGCACCGGGGATATCACCGGCGCAGCCGAAGCTTCCCCAAGTCCAGATGCCGCAGTTGAGTCCAGAGGGTGTTAGGAACCAGACACCGGGACGGTCGGGAAGGAAGAATTCGTCTGGCTGTAGTTGGGTGTACCACGCCGTTATAAGCGACATGTCTGGAAATGGATTAGGCACATCACCGGGCGGCTCCGCGTGTCCCGGGATCGCGCTGCCGAACGCTAATCCGATCGCAGACGCGACCACCACCAGCCACCGGCAACAGATGGGCATTTTTGGATCCTAGCCTCCGGATAGTGTTGAGGCCAAGTCATCTGTTGAAGAAATCCAAACATGCGTCGACGAGTGACATTCGCGATAGATTGATGGCCACCGCAGTCAGGTATTGTTAAAAGGCGTGCTGCCGTAACATGCCGCATTGCCGACGTCAAGAGTGTTTTCGCAGCGGACGGTATTTCCAAAGTAGATGCGCGCCGTGACCCACTTAGAAGGCCGCCACACTGGCAAAGCGGCTATGCTGCTTCGCCAGTCGGCGCGAACTTCGGCGCCGTCTGTTCCCAGGCTGCGTGGGTTAGCTACCGTCACTGTGGTTCGCCATGGCAGCGCCACATTTTGCAGTGATTGTCGCACAGAGCCGTCGAAATACTCTATATTTGCTATGGCGATGTCACCTGAAACGACCTCATATGTAATGCTCTCGTCAGCGTGAGCAGCTGGGGCCAGCCAGACGGCAGAAATGCCGGTAATCACCGAGACTATTACTCGTTGGAGACGAATCATGGATTCTCCTGGAAGTAAACGTATGCGAGCATTTAGTGGCCGGAATCGTCGTACGGTATGGGACGATAGCACCAACTCGGTGGGCTAGTGAAATTCGTGTTACAGCCTATCGCAACCACAGTATCTAGTGGCCCGCGTTTGAAGTTGTTTGGCGGTTGGCTTTCTTGAGGATCTCGTCGGCGGTTTTGGTCGAGACGAACTGGTGTAGCCGATCACCGTCAGGCACTGCCAATGGCGCGGCTTGTATACACAGCTCAACAAAACAACACCGCCTAAGAACTTCAAGGTGCGCTGCACTAGGCACCGGCCAACACCACCGCTGTCAAGTAGTGATCAGACGCCTCGTTTCGCAGCATGCTTGCCCCGAAGTCCTTGTAGGAACAATCAGGGATCGCGTCCAAGCCCTCCAGCAGCATGCCCTTTATTGCGTCAGCATCGGTCCTGGCGGCACCTTGGAGCAGTTTGGCCTTGCTGCCGCCGTAGCCGAGAATCTTCAGGCCCGGTAGTGGGTCCTCGATCGGGACTTGCGTTGCGGTATGGTCCAACCAATCGTTGGTCGATCGATTGATCTTCTCGGCCACTTGCTCGACAACCGGGTCAGAGCGCAACGGTCCGCATGACGTTCCGCCGCGGGCCTGCGCCACCGCATCCTTCAAGTTGGCTACCGAATCCGCGAGAGCCGAAGGTGCCAGCGAGACACCTGCAGAAAGAACCGTCACGAATCACCAGTACCAATGCGATCCGCGGACCGCGCCGGCGGAGTATCTGGGCCGATATTTGGCTGTCGGGAGGAACAACTGATCGTCTCAGCACTTGTGTCTCTTTGTCTGACGGAACGACTACAACCCGGGTGAGCAGCTGGTTGTTTTCCCGCCGTCCGGCTACCGATTGCTTGCCTTCGCCATTGTGATGTCGAGACAGCACCGAAGACCCTGGAGGCCGATGTACTTCGGATTGACCGGATAGATGGTTCGGGGCAAGCGATGCCGTTGCAGCGGGCCGACGCTGCGGGGCGCCGATCTTGCCGTTGGCGACACCGGCGCCGAGAACAGCCACCGCGCTGGTGCGCGGCAGGGCTTCAATACCGGACCGTCCGGAAGGCGCTTGCGGTGTATCACAAGGCGCGAACTGCTCCGCAGTCAGCGGCTGATTGGCCATGAGCGCTCACCTTTCAATCCCCACGACACAACTTTGTCCAACATGGAGCCATCAAAATGTGAGCCCCTTAATATTGACGCTTGGCAAAGGTTGTCCCGAGTCTCGTAGAAATTGAGGTCGCGGTCCCCCGAAGCGGGGATTATTACACCTGGCCGGAGTGGCATAGTCTTCTACCGGCACACATGTGAACGGTTGATCCTGCTGCCCCAAAGCTTGACTCTTTGGACCGATGGTCCTGTGAACCAGTCGGGCTGATGGGCTTTGATGCCGGCATTCACGTTGGACAGGTGCTGCCATAGCAGGTAGAAGCTTTCGCCCATGTATAGCGGGAAGTAGTTGTCGCCTGCAAAGTCTTGACTCTGGGTGAGCGCCTGGGCGCGGGGGGCGAGGAAATTTTCCGACTGATCGATATTTGCGGTGACGATATCGACCTGCTGCTGGATGGGGCCGAAGCTGTAATCCCAGTCAGTACCTGAGCCGTTTCGGACACCCGGTCCATTCTGTTGGATCCGGTTGTATTGTAGCCTGTCAATCTGGTCTATCAACGTGTCGTACTGAGCGTTGTACCACTGACACATCTCCCGCTCCGCGGTGATATCCGCATCGGTTACGCGGTTTCTGGTTTGATCATAAGGAAAAGGAAATTTCGGCACCCAGTTCGTGGGTGTTGGAGTGATCACTGGTAATGGCCGGATTAGATCATTATCGGAGGGTGGCTCGGCAACCGACGTCGGCCCGATCACGACAGCCACCGCAGACAACGCAATACATTATGCATGCCAACGCGACACTGCCATAACGAAAGGTCTTTTCCACGGCGCTCCTTTCACCTCCAAGACAAGCTTCCCTCACCGCTGAAGGAGGCTTTGAACGCCGCCGATCAGGGGGTCGCCCAATCGTGCCATTTTCAGTCATCACAAACGTCTCGTTTCCAAAGGAATCTATCTTCCCTCTAGCGCGGCGCCAATTCCGCCGACATCGGTAATTTGCCAGTCCTTGCTGCTGTCGATGGTGATGCTGTAGGTCGCCGTGGACTGCAGCGGATCGGGGCCTTGGGCGGTCTTCGTGAGAACGCTGACAAAAGAGTCGACGATATAGACGCTGCCGGTGCTCGAGCGAACCTTGGCCGCGAGCGGCCGTGCTGTCGAAGTCCATTGGAGAGGAACTAGGATCTGTTCCATTTGGTCCGCCGCCTTGCTCAGCCTTTCCTTGAGTTCCGGACTGGTTCCCGCCACGAGTTTGGCCTTCCAGGCATTAAGGTCTTGGAAATTCATCGCCGCTGCGTTTGCCGCGTAGTCGAGAGCGACCTTTTCGGCGTGCGTAGTGTTTTCGGATTGACGAGCCTGCGCGTCGAGTTTGCGCTGTTCTCCGACGTATAACCAAGCCAAAACGCCTACTGCGACGACCAGGGCGGCGATCACCGCACCAATCAGAAGGCTACGAACAGAGATCGACAGCTGCAATCGCGCGCGTTTTCTGTCCGCGAGCTTATCCTGGACCTCCGGCTTCTCATTCTCCGGATCGACTGTCTCGGTCGCAGCCGGTTCCTGGACGCCTGGCTTCTCGATCTCCGGATCGTCTGTCTCGGTCGCAGCTGGTTCCTGGACGCCTGGTTCCTTATCGGTCATGGTGTACCTTCTGAACTTCCATTTCCGTAGTGTCCATACCTGCACACCTAGTTCTGGGGGACGGTGACATGCAGCGTAATGGCACCGTCCTGGGGTACGGTGGCCAGGATGTGGGACAGAATCTGACCGGTGTCGAAGTTCATCAGTGCGCCAGCGATTCCCTTGAAGTGTGGCAGGAATGCTTCGCCCAGCACCTTGAGGTCGCCACCATTGTCATCCAAAAGCTTCTGAATTCGGTCGAGATACCTATTGAACTGAATATGAATTTGCGGCCCACCGAGGGGCTTAGCAGTTTCGAAGCCGGCAAACGTCAGTCCAGAAGTCACGCCAACGGTCTGGATTCCAGGTGCGAGGTCAGCAAGCAAAGGGCCAAGCCATCCGGCGTTGCGTAGCAGTGTCTGGAAGTTGTCTAGCAGATCCCGCCCGCGGCCGTGCATATCCGCTGCGACGTTTCTTAGCAGCCTGCTGGTGCGAGACAAATTGGGCAGCACTGAGTTTGCATCTGGTAGTGCGGTATCAACTTCACCGACGATCCGTTGGAGCGCGTCGGGATCAGCCTGGTTGAGAACTCGCACGACACTTGTCGCCAGCTCCGAGATCGATGGTGGCTGTATTACCCGTTCCGTTGCGATGCGCTGACCGTCGTGCAACATCGGGCCGCCCTGACTCCGCGGAACCAGGCCGATATAAGTTTCACCGAGGGCAGACAGGTTTTCGAGCCGCACGTCGCTATTGACGGGCACGCGGAAGCGGTCGTCAATATAGAAGCCGATAGTTGCTCCGTCCAGAGACGATTCGATATTGGTGACTTTGCCGACTTCCACACCTCGCAGCAGAACATTCGAACCCACAACGAGACTATTGATATCGGCTACCGTCATGGAAACATTGGTGCGGTGGGAAGGTGGCGCAATCCGGACACCGAGCGATCCGATGTAACCAACCGCTAAAGCAATCATCATTCCGAATGCGATAAACGTCAAGAAGTCTCGTACCCTCATGGTGCCGCACCTATGATCCGGAGCACGTCTGCCACGTTGCCCGACAGTTCCCGACCGTCAGGCCCGACTATTGAAGTGATGTTTATTGCCGGATATTTATCTTGCGGAAGGAAAAAGTCGGTGAATAGCCCATGCCACGCCGGCCACTCCTTTTCGAAATTCCATTTTGACTGCTGAAGCGCCCCGCTGGCATCGCTGAGTGAATTCAGTAGCGGCACCAACCAGAATCCGCCAGTGTAGACGCTACCGACAGATGGAAAGAGTGTAGCGAGGTACGACCCGATTTGAGTCCCACGATCCAAGCCCGTCATGCCCCTCGGCGAAAACCAGTACTGGGCTGACGAAAGTCGGTCGTGCAGGACCTCACCTGTTCCGGACACGCCGTTGAGCCATTGGTCGACCACATCGATGTTATTCGACAGGTCCGAGAGGTCGGCGGCCACTTGAGAAGCGAGTTTGCGTACCGCACCTTCTCCCTGCGGCGTCACTCGATTGATGCCGATAATCGTGTTCTGGACGCGCTGGATGGACCCGCTTGACACGAAATTCGCCAGATGTGCGATGGTGTCTTCCAGTTGTGGCGGAGACGTGGTCTGCGTTAGCGGGATCGTGGCGCCCGCAGCCAATGCGGGTGCCGCTGCCTGGTCGGTGGGTCGGTCGAGGGTGACGTAGATGTCGCCCAGCACGGTGGCTTGCTGCAGTGCCGCATGGACGTTCGACGGCACCGCGACGCTGGGGTCGATACGAGCGGTGACATCCACTTGACGGCTTGCGACTGCCACTTTGGTGACGACTCCGACTTGCGTGCCGCCCATCACCACCTTTGCGCGATCTGGCAAGTTGAGCACATTGTCGAATTCAATGACTATGTCGTACCCACCGCCATAGGTTTTGCCGGGCTGAGGCAGCGCATTGACATTGATCGATGCACACGACGAGACGGTGACGGCACTTGCGATCATCACCAGGGTAGCCGGCCACATCCGGCGGTTCATCGGTTCGCCGCCTGACTAAGTACGTACTGTAGTAGCGCAACGTCAACCGCGTAGGGTGTTCCCTGTACGTTCGCGCAGCTGCCCGGCGACTTTGCATTCATGATGTTGCACAGCGCAACTCCATCGGGCGTTCGGATGCGGTACAGAGGCGGCCGGTATCGAAGGGTGTCGAACTGGTGATTAGTTGACAATGTTGGCCACCGTGTTGATCCACCAGGGCACCGGATTCAGAAGATTCGCCAGCCGAGGAGCGTGAGCGCTCAACTTCCGCAGGGCCATCGACGTCGCATCGAGCGTGAACTGAGTCGTCTCGCCGAGGTTGACTTCTATATCCGCAACCGCCTTGATAAGCACAAAGGTCAACCCGACTACCGCGGGACCAGCCGAGGTTGCCTTTTCAACGTCCGGCATGGTCTGTTGCGCGTCGAACAAAATCTGCTTCAGCGGCCCTCTGAGCTCCTTGAGCAGTGAAGTCAGTTGAGCGAGGTTGGTGATGACGGACCCAATGTCATTGACCGTTTGGTCGGGGCTGTCGAGTACTGCCGACGTCGTGGTCAGCAACTGATTGATGCGAGCTCCATTGTTGTGGATCGCCTGATCAACCCCACGTACGACATCACCGACGTTCGTCGACCCATCCGGGTTAATCGCATTGATGAAATTTGTTGCCGAGCCGATCACCTCGGACAGGCTCTTGGGGGTAAACGACCGGCTGAGTGGAATGCACTCGCCGACGGGTAGCTGCGGCCCCGAGCCAGCGTTCCCGACGAGTTCAAGGGACCGGTCGGCGAGGACTGATGTCGACCTGATGATTGCCTTGACATCACGGGGCAACCGACGATCCTCAGTAACGTTGAAGCCGACACGAACGTCGCTTGTGCCGGGGGTGATGGTTTTGACTGTGCCGATCTGATAGCCCATCTGTGTGACCGGGTTGCCGGCATACAGCCCGACACTGTCGGGCATTATCGCGCAGTATTCGGCGCGCTGGCTCTCGCGCAGCGACGCGCAAGAGCCAAGGGCCGCCACCACCGCCGCGGCTGTGAGTGCGATTGCGGCGACCCGACCAACGCGGTGCGAACTCGGCGCGGCCATCAGCACGGGCTCCCCGGTACCGGGATACACAGGTCGGTGGCCAGTAGCTCTGGCGGCGCATTCTGTGCATCAAGGACCCGTTCAATCTTGTTCCGAACTTCGCGCAGCCCCCGGATTATCACACCATTGTGCTCCGCCCACATCCGCGCTTTTTCCAGCCAGTCGCGAACCTTTTCGAGAAACTTGTCACGATGGTTCATGTAAAAGTAGGCAACCGGTGAGAGCTGGTCCAGGACCCTACCAAATGTTTCAATGCCCTCACCAAATTGCTCACCGTAGAGAACAAGCGCCTGTTCGGCAATCGAGGTCTTGCGAACAAGTTGTCTGAGTCCGTCACCGAAGTTACTTAACGCCCGGATATACTCATCGGAAAAATTCAGGATGGCAGTCACTTGTCCCCGTTGTTTCTCTATTGTCGACATGAGGCTGTTGCCCGCATCAATTATTGCGGAGAGCGACTCCACGTTGGCGCCAGTAAGTCCCTTCTGGAGTTGATCCAGTGACTCTTTTAGTGGTTTCGCATTGACTTTGTCGGTAATCTTCGTTGCGTCGGCGAGGGTTTGCATCAGACTGTAGGGCATCCTCACGCGTTCCAGCGGAATGGACTTAGTGCCCAGCGGGGTGTCACCCAGCGACACGATGTCCACGTAGTATCCGCCGACCACGGTGAGCATGCGGACTTCTACCTGCGACTGGTCCCCGACAAATGCGTAGCCGTCGACCCGTGCTCGCACACGCACCCGGTTTGATTCCAATGTAAGGTCCTTCACCTTGCCAACTGCGATACCGGCGATTCGTACCTGGTCTCCAGGATGGATCGACGCTGCATCGTCGGTGTAGAAGGTGACGGTTTTCTGCCCTGGGGGGCTGATATAAAGCCAGGCCGCCACAAGCGCCACAGCGGTGGCGAGGGCAAGCGCAGCAGCGCCCCACAATGTCGGGTGTCGCAGCAGTTTCAGCGATTGCACAAGACCACCCTTTGCCCGTTCAGAAGTACATCCATTTGCTCCGGTAGCTGGAAGCGACCCCGGGAGCACGGCACCGGTGCGCCGGCCTGAGACGGTGGTCCAATATTTTCCCACATGACCGGAACTAGCTTGAACGCGTCAATAAAGTCGTCCAATCTAGTGAACGCCTTGTCCAGCCCCTCGTCAATGTTGCTAACATTCGTATCTGCGGGATGGGGGCCGTCGGTGACAAAGCGCAAACCACTGTTCCCCGTAGCTGGGAATCCCGAATTAGTCAAAAGTTGCTCTACTGGAGTTAAAAAGCCGGAAGCGTAGAGCTCAGTTTTTCGAAACTCGTCGATCACCTTTAAAGCCGCATCCAACGGCCGGTTAACCCACTCCAATATCTGAACCATATCTTTTGAATGGCCACCCATGGACTCGGCGACTTCTGAGAGATTGCGCATCAAAGTTGCGACGACTTGCTGGCGATCCGACACGAACTTGGTGAGCGTGCGGATACTTTGCAGCATCGGCGCCAAGCCACCACCATCACCGGACAGAAATGATGCCGCATTCGCCGTGAAAGTGTTTATCTCCTCGGGACTGAGCGTGGCGATCACAGGTTGCAGCCCATTGAATAATGCGGTGATGTCGAATGACGGTTGCGTCATCGCAGTGGGTACACGAGGCACGAGATCGGCCTGCGAATATCTCTCCGAAGGGTTCACGACATCGATATACCGCGAACCCGTAAGAGACTGATATTTGATGGCAAGCCGCGTGGCGGACACCACACCATAACGCCTCTCGAGCGTAAACCCGACAGCGGCAATGCTTTGGCCGCCCCGCCGCTTGAGCTCGACGGATTGAACCTTCCCAACACGAACTCCACGAACGCGAACGTCGGCGCCCGAATACAACCCGGAAGCATCAGTGAACTCGGCAGCGTATGAGCGTACTTCCGGCGCCACCGGCTGCGTAATGACATTCGCAAGCAGGATAAAGAGGACAATCGCGACGACGCCGGTTATCCCGAGTCGCCACAACGCCGCTGCAGGCTTCATCACGGGCCCCCAATACCAAGCGGAGCCGCCACACCGGGAAGGCTGTCGAGAACGATCCGAACTTGAAGAGCACGCTGTTCGGGGGTCCCCGCGTACAGCTTCTCAAAACGGGAACGCAGTTCCACCAGCATCTGCGCGACACCGTCGGGCCTGAGCAATGGAGGAACCACGTCGGTGATCGACTGGACACCGTTAACCAATGGGAGCAGATCGGCGACATGCGACCCCTCCAGCTTACCGACTGACAAAAAGATCCCATTCGATGTAAAATCCAACGTCGGAATGCCGAAAGTTTTGTACCATTGGTCATCGGTAAGGTCGCCAACACCTTCGTGCATCCAATTCATATCCGCGTGCGAGAGAGCGTCGCCAGCATCCGTCACCGCATTGAGAAACGACGGAAACACAACGCTCAATCCCGTCGCATTGGCTAAGAGTCGCGCGGTAGGCACTGTTTGCACCTCGGCAACTGCATTGGCGGCGATCAACAGCGTCTCGATCAGCGGATCCAACGCGTCGGTATATCGAGTGGCCCTATCAATCACGTGGATCAGCTGCGGTGTTATGACTCCGGTGGACAGCTCACCAAGACGAGACAGCAACGCCTGGAGAGTGAAATTCCCCTTTGGCACCGTGTTGATGCGAATCCCGTCGCGGAGTGCTTGACCACCGGTACCCGGGGTTAGATTGATACCAGTGACACCGAAATAGTTGGCAGGCCGGAAATCAATCTGCATTGCGTCAGTTAATCCCGCCACTGGCGTTTTCTGCAGGTCAGCATCCAGCCGAACACCTCCGCCGGGCAAACTGGAGATGGCGGTGACTTTGCCGACCTCGACCCCGTGCATGACCACCGCCGTACCCTTGGCGACGCCTTGAACGACATAAGGCGTGTCGATCACTACGGAAATTCGGTCATCCGCTCGGCCACCGAATGGATTGACCATGAAAAGCCCAGCCGCGGCTACACAACAGAGCACCACCGCGGCGCCGATGATGGTCAACGTTCGCGTCTCAGATTCCGCCGAAGCTCGTAGCAGCACGTCTGCCCACCTAACCTTTGAACACGAACACTGGCTGGAGGCCCCATAGCATCACGGTCAGTGTGAGATCCATGACCATGATCATGACCAGGCTTGCCCGCACGGCGCGGCCCGATGCCTGACCTACGCCCACCGGGCCACCCGAGGCAAAATATCCGTAATAGCAATGGATCAACGTCACTACCGCACAGAAGACAGCTACTTTGATAACGGAGTACGCAAGGTCCCTCGGCGTGAGGAACTCGACAAAGTAGTGGTTAAATGTGCCCAAGGGCTGATGATGGAATTTCACCACGACCGTGTCCATTACGAAGAAAGTCGTTATCAGCGTCAATAGGTATCCCGGGATCACACACGCCATCCCGCCGATCAGGCGAGTACCAACCACGAACGATATCGGTCTGAGTCCCATTGCTTCGACGGCATCAATCTCTTCGCCGATGCGCATGGCGCCAATCTCAGCAGTCATCCGGCACCCCGTCTGTGCGGCGAACGCGATACCTCCCACTAGCGGCCCGATCTCTCGAACACATCCCACCCCGGAGATGAACCCCGAGAGCGCACCGAACCCGATCTGATTCAAGGTGGCCAGCGCCTCGACAGCCAGCGAGGCGCCGACGGCAATACCGAGGAGCAGCAATACGCTTATCACGCCGCCGTCCACGATGATCGAGCCTCGCCCCCAAGCGAGGTTGTTCATTTGCTGTAATGTTTCTCGCCGATATTTGCGGACCGTTAGCGGCAGCAACCAGAAAGTCTGGGCGATGAACACCACCCATTGCCCAACTACGCGAAACACCTGGATCGGCTGCGCCGACGCCGTCATCAGTCGTGTGGCCCAATACGTGGAGGGTACGGCGGCGCGAGTATTGGAAATCACTACGCCACCTCCATCGGAAAGAACATCGTCTGTAACTGCGTTATCGCAAGGTTCGTGAAAACAATGCAAACCACGTTGAGCACTACCGATGAATTCACGGCATCGGCGACACCGCGCGGACCGCCCTTTGCCTCCATTCCACGAAGCGATGAAACTATCACCACAATCGCCGCAAAGACGATGGTCTTACCGATGGCGAACCATACGTCCACCATCTTTGCGAATGTCCCAAACGACATCCAGAAACTACCTGGTGTCACTTCGGTGAAGGTCACTGCCATCACGAATGCGGCCGCAGTCCCCGACACGATAATGAATACGCACAGAATGGGAGCTATCAATAGCAGCGCCAAGAAACGGGGCATTACCAAACGGCGGGCCGGGTCAACGCCTAATACCCGCATTGCGTCGAGTTCCTCACGAATCGCCCGTGCCCCGAAGTCCGAAGCAATGGCCGACGCCGCTGCGCCACCCATCAACAGCCCTGCAGTGATAGGCGCTCCCTGGCGAATAACACCCACCCCACTGGCCGCACCAAGCAGCGAGGTTGCCCCCACTTGATTGACGAGTCCCGAAGTCACAACCGTTACCAATGCGCCGAACGGAATGGCCATCAGCAGCGCGGGAATCGCTGTCACTTTGAACAATGTCCATGCCTGTACTACGGCCTCGCCGACCGGGAGCCTCAAGGAAATGGCATCGGTCACCGCGTAGCGGAGCACGTCCGCGAACAACTGCAAACCGCGGCCAGTCGTTGCCGCGCTACGCCCCGGAATCATGCCTACCCGGCACGCCGCTCGGCGCGCGTTAACGAAGGCCGGAGTAGCTGCTCGCTGGAGTCTGTCACCATTCACCCGAGTGCTCAGGCTTGACCTGGCAGTGCTCGGGGTATCCACCGCGGGTGCGACTGCGTCGATGTGCTGTTGTGCCATCGGCCGAGCCCCCAAACAGTTAACGAAACACGGCGTTCCGCCACGGAGGACGGTATCTGTGATACAACCGTACCGTCAACAGGTCTGTTGATAAGATTTCTCCAGTTGGGTTGCGTCCCAGCGGTGGTGTTTGAGCTGACAGTGCTCGTGGTTCCCGGCGCGCGGGTGCGACTGCGTCGATGTGCTGTTGTGCCATCGGCGCCCCCAAACAGTTAACGAAACACGGCGTTCCGCCACGGAGGACGGTATCTGCGATACAACCGTACGGTCAACCCGCATCGACTCCGTCGTGCCGACCGAACCGGCCTGAGCGCGAGGCACAGTTGTCTCGAGTTTTCACGCTGCCTTCGGCAGCAGGCGAGCCCGGTCGATGGTTTCTGCGATGTGAATATCGATGGTAAGCAAGCCGTTCGTAGCGGTAGTGGTGCTGGTGACCGGTCGGCGCGGAGCAGAGGGCGGAGCAGGCGGTCGTGCTCGGTGTAGAAGATCGCAAATCGCAGTCCGTCGCTGGTGAGCCGCTAGCGGTCTTGTGCCGGGGATGCGGATGATGAGTCCGTTGAGCCGCAGCCACGCCAGGTAGCTGGCCTGGTTGGTGGTGTAGGCAAAGAGCGAAACGAAACGTACGTTTATATCTTGACTTCGTTGGTGTTGGCCGGGGCCAAGATACCGTGGTTGCAATCGCAGTGTTTGTGACACGAGATTCAACTGGCTTGGCACGTTGGCGCCGTCCGCCCTATCAAGTCCGACCTCGATACCTCCAAGGAGGAAGGAACCCATGATTCGCATCTACCTCATAATCATCTCGCTGATTACTGGCATTCCGGTCGTGGCGATGGCCCCAGCCGCTCGCGCTGACGATTCCGTGACATACGAGGTCACTTCAAGCTATATCGGTGCAGCAAACATCGAGTACTTCGACCTCTCTGGGAGAAATAGACTGCAGAACGTGGCGCTGCCATGGCGAACCAACGTGACGGTGGCTAACCCACACAGCAACGACGCAGAGCTTCGCGCCGACTGGAAACCGGCTGCTGGGCGTTATAAGTGGGTAACCGCGCGCATCTACACTCATGGAAGCCTCATTTGCGAAAGCAGACTTGATGTGGGCGATGCGGTGTGTGACGGCACGGGACCCTACACTGGGTCAGGGTCGATGCCAGTGCCCCCCATATGAGTAGTGACCAAATGGCATGGCTACTTTCGCGAATCGGCCGGCCCGGGGTGGATCCTGGGCCGTTGGCCGACATCACGATCAATGGTAACCGCGGCGATGGATCTCAGCGTTCACCGCGAACATACGCGGGACCGAAGTGCCTATACGTCCTTACGTGGTCGCTGGACCCGACCCGGACAGTTAAGGGCGGTTCGAGCCGACGTGATGTAGGTGCACTGGCTGTGCGGCAAGCAGCGTCGAAGTGATGATTTCGAAGACGGGGTGTCGTCCAACCGCTGCCGGCGCAGCTACGTCTTATGCAGCCCGATCCGAGCCTGACCGCCGGGAAGAACGACCCTGGCGTAGAAGCAGTGCGGACGAATATGGACCCGGTCGAAAGAACTTTCGCCACAGTATGTTTCAGAGCCTACTGTCTTGGCGATCTACCCCTCCCGACTTCGCGGCATCAGACGACGAGCTGATGATTGATGTCACTAACTGCAGGAACGGGCGGTAGAGATTCTTTTCGTCGATGTGACTGTTGAGAGTGATGCCATCGTTCGTCGCGAGAATCACGCGGGCCAGGTCCACCGCCGGCATGCGCAACGTAGCGCCCATCCGGTCAAAGGTGGTGGTGATGTAGTCGCTAAGCCATCGAACGGTCTCGTTTCGTTGCGCGGCAACACGTTCGCGCGCCTGGGGATTGCGCATCAGGAACAGCGTTAGCTCGTACTCCAGCGTCGCGGCCCGTTCAGCGTCGGCGCTGCTGAGTTGGCGCCATCGAGTGGCAAGTTCGTCGACATCGAGATCTTCGAATCGTTGAAACGATGCCAGGACGTCCGTGAAGCCGTCGAGGAAACGCTGCCGATGGCGTTCGATGACCGCCAGGAACATTCCCTCTTTGCCGCCGAATTGGCTATAGATGGCACCTCGGGTGTAGCCCACGGTATCTGCGATGTCTCCCAGGGAGGCTTCACCAAGACCCTCTTGGACGATCAACTTCTCGGCCGCGTCCAGCAACAAATTGCGGGTGTGCTGCAGACGCCGTTCCCTGGTCCAACGTTCCGTCACGGCCCATCCTCCCGAGCGAATTGCGTGGCTGATCCTAGCCGGACGTCGATGGCGACGAATGAATCAGCAGTGTGGCAACGCGGGTCCCGTTCAAGATCGCGAACTTACTTCCATCGCCCATCTCTGAGTGCAGCTATTCACATACACCTTGTATCTGTGATACATCTTGCATGACAGTGGCGCGCATCACAGCCGAGGAGGATTGCCGGTCACATCACGGGCATAGGTGGCTCGACGTCAGTAGTCGGCCGCAACCGCGCGGGCGCACACAACGTCATGTGACCGGCCTATGTGCCAGCCACGCATCGGAACGATTGCCGCTGAGACGAGGAGGCAACCTATGACGTCGACCATCCGGCCCGGAGAGTGGGTCGATACCGCGATGCGTCTTGAGGACATCGCTGCCGGCACGTACAACATGCAAATCCGGACCGATCGCTACACGTCCCCCGAATTCCAGGAACGCGAGCGGGAGACGATTTGGATGCGGGTGTGGCAGGTCGCCGGCCGGGACGACGAGCTGCCGAATGTCGGCGACTGGAAGGTCTACCAGATCTTCGACCAGTCCTACATCATCGTGCGCGGCAAGGACGGCCAACTCCGTGGCTTCGTCAATGCGTGCAGGCACCGCGGAAACAAGTTGTGCACGGGCACCGGCAACGCCAAACGCGGATTCGTGTGCCAATACCACCTGTGGTCATATGACCTCGAGGGAAAACTGCGCGGCCTGCTGCGCGAAGAATTCGCCGGCGAGATCGACAAAAACGAAAACTCGCTGCTGCACGTGCCGGTCGAAACATTTGCGGGGTTTATCCTCATCAACCCCGATCCGAACGCTGCACCCCTCGCCGAATTCATCGGCGACGAGCTGGCCGAACTCCTGGCGCCCTACCACCTCGACGAGATGGTGCCGGTGATGAATGTTCGTGAGCCGTTGGAATGTAACTGGAAAGTCGTGATGGACGCTTTCGAGGAGGGCTACCACATCAACGGTATCCATCCGCAGCTTCTTCGCGTGATCGAGATTGACCCGGCCACCCAGCGATACCGTTTCTTCACCGATCACTGCGTCACGGTGGCTCCCTTCGACGTGCCAGGCGCCAGCGCGGAAAAGCAAGTCGAGGGAATCATGGAGCTCCCCGAGACATTCCCCGGAACCGCCGCGGTCTTGCCTCGTTTCGAGGAACTCCTCAATGATTATCGCGCGGCGGACGGATCACTGGACCTCCCTGACAGAGTCAGTCCACGCACGATTCTGCAACAGGCCACACGAGACACACTGATGAACAATGGATTAGATGTCAGCGGGCTGACCGACGCTCAGATGAGCGACAACCAGGCGTGGGTGCTTTTCCCGAATTTCATGATGACGATTCGCGCCGGTGAATGCCACGTCATCATGTCGGTACCGCACCCCGACGGCGACCCCAACCGATGCATCTGGCACGTGAGCAGCTACATGTACCTGCCACCGGAACACCGCGACGCTTTCCGGGCCGACTTGATCGAAGTCGTTGAGCCCGGTAGCTACAAGTACTTCGAGGCGCTCCAGCAGGATTACGAGCAGATGCCGCGCCAGCAATTGGGTCTGCGCAACAAGCGACTCGACCACATGTCATTGGTGAAAGAGGAAATGCTCCTTGCCCATTACCACTCGGTCGTGGACAGATACATGGCGAATCGGGTGCTCCCATAGGCGAGTCGGCGTCGCGGACACCTTCGCGACGGAAGAAAACATGAAAGAAGACCAAGTCGCTGACGGTTGCACCAGGGAATGTACCGACGCGCTCGACCGGCTCTGCAGAAGGATTGCGTGACAGTGTGGTTGATACGACGAAAGGGCAATGCATGGATCTGCAGGACGTCGGAGAAGTGATCGGCGGCTATTCCGGGCGCCCCCGTACGGTTCTGGAATACAGCATGGTCGTCAAACGATTGGTAGACGAGGCGAAGAAACCTGGCTTCTCAGTCGAGTCCTGGGCACCGCTGGCCGAGCTGGTCGATGTCGATGAGTTCCAGCGGGTGGGCGCGTTCAAGGAAGTGATGAATTGGCCTGATTACGTTGATTTTCTGACCAATTGGGCCATGTCGTCAGAGTGGGAGTGCTCGCTGCGGCGCATCGCCGAGACGTCGGGCGTGGTATTCCTTGAGCTCGAGGAGCGACTCAGAATGGGTGATGTCAGCAGTGTCGTGAACTCGTCGTCGGCATATGAGTTCAACGAGGCCGGCAAGATCCAACGTGTCTACGTCTACCTGCAGATGGATCCCCCTCAGGGCGACATGCTGAAAAGCTATGAGGGAGCAGCGGTAGCAGAATGACCAGCACACCTGATTGCCACAGGCGTCGAGGCGTCCGTATTAGAACCGCACTCGATCGCACTCATGGGAGAAGGCATGACTGAGCTTCGGTTCGATGGACGAGTCGCCGTCGTCACCGGCGCCGGCCGTGGGATCGGGCGCAGCCACGCGCTCCTGCTCTCGTCGCGGGGGGCACGGGTGGTGGTGGCCGACAACGGTTGCCAGATGGATGGCAGTGGCGCATCGACGCAGCCCGCCGACGACGTCGTGCGAGAGATCCAAGCCGCCGGGGGCCAGGCCGTTGCGAGCTACGTCTCGGTCTCCGATGAAGCAGGCGCCGCGTCGATCGTCGCCACCGCTCTCGACGCGTTCGGCGGGCTCGACATCGTCATCAATAACGCCGGGATCTTCGCGACCGCCCCCTTAGAAGCACTTACCACCGAGCAGTTCCGGGCGATGATCGACGTCCATTACTTCGGCACGCTGTTCGTCACCAGGGCGGCCTGGCCACACTTCGTCGCCGCCGGCTACGGACGCGTCGTCAACACCACTTCGGAGTCGATGCTGGGCAACCCGCGGCTGTCGAGCTACGCCGCCGCCAAAGGGGCGATCTTCGCGTTCTCACGCAACGCCGCTGTCGAAGGGGCCGACCATGGCATCAAAGTCAACTGCCTGGCCCCTCGCGCCGCCACGCGAATGGCGGACGCCCACAGCGAGGGTTTCGATCAGCCGCCCGAGGTGATCGAGCAGTTGAAAGCGGCGATGCCGCCGGAGATCAACGCGCCCGCAGCCGCGTTCCTGGCACACGAGTCGTGCCCGCTCAACGGTGAGGTGTTGTGCGTTACCCCGGGCCGGGTGGCGCGTTTTGCCGTCGTACTCACCAAGGGCCTGACCAAGGACGCGATCACGGTAGAGGACATCGCCGAGAACATCGACTTGATCATGAACGCCACCGACGCGCCTGTCATCGGCCTGAACCAAATGGCTCCGTAGGAGCGGTGGATCGGGAACAGACGCCGGTGGGTGGACTCGGTCGATGTGTGGTGGTCTGGCGGGCCTCAATCGGCAATTGACGGCGCGTCCGGTAGCTCGACGGCAGAGCTGGCCGCCGCCGCCGGCCGGCTCGCTGCATGCCGTGCTGCGATGAACGAGAAGACGGCCGACGACGCGATACTCGCTCCAGCGCCCGGATAGGTCCGGCCCATGACCGTCGCGGTTACGTTGCCGGCCGCGTACAGACCGGGCATGACGTCACCGTTGACGCTGAGCACCTGGGAGTGCTCGTTGCACAGCAGACCCCCGGAGGTGCCGACGTCACCCGGGTAGAGATGGATGGCATAGAAGGGTGGCTTGTCCAGTGGACCGAGGCACGGGTTGGGCCGGTGCCGGGGGTCGCCCTGGTAGCGCTCGTGGGCACCCTCGCCGCGGTGGAAGTCCTCATCAACACCTGCGGCGGCGAAGCGGTTGAACCGCTCAACCGTCGCGTTAAGGGTTGTCGGGTCCATCCCGCACTGCTGGGCCAGCCCGGCCAGCGTGTCGCTGCGTTTGAGGTACCCGCCGTCGAGCCATTTCTTCGGGGTCCATCCCGGCGGAATGGTGCCCAGCAGGTAGTGGGAGCGGTGCCGGGCGTCGAGCACCAGCCAGGACGGCACGCCTCCCCCGGTTTCGCGCTCGCGCTTGTACATCTGCCGGCCCGCCTCCATGTAGGAGACGGCCTCGTTGAAGTACCGCTGTCCGGATGCGTCGACGATGATCGAGCCGGGCCGCGAGCGTTCGGCGATAATCGCGTCCCTCTTGTCCGCCGGGCCGAGAATCGTTGGGATCCACCATGATTCGTCCAACAGATCGGCTGCGGCGCCATGCCCGATGACAGTCTCCAGAACTTCCCCGGTGTCGCCGGGGTTGGCGATCGTCCAGCTGCCGTCGTTGGGAGACTGGCCATTTCTTCGTCGCATCGGGCCGTTGTGCGAGAAACCACCCGCGGAAAGCAGCACGCCTCGCCGGGCTGCGATGCGAAGATCGCGTCCCTGCCGCCGTACCGTCGCCCCCACGATGCGCCCGTCCGCAGTGATCAGATCAACGAACGCTGTCTCGGTCCAGATCGGCACGCCATGCCGCTGCAGCACTTCGACGAGCTGGGTGATCAGGGCCGCCCCGTTGGTGGTCAGCCGCTGGTTGCGAAGTCGTCCCCACACCGTGCGCGCAGCGATTCGTGCGGCGAACGCCAAAGCGCGTGGGCTGGGGATCAACGAAATTCGTTTGGCCTCACCGGTACGAAGCACCATCGGGGCGGCGATCGATGGACGTAGCCGCTTCGCCAGTGGCCCGATCCGTCGCATATCGGTCGGCACGCACTCGATCGCACGTCCCCGAACCGACCCGCCGGCGATGCCGCGCACCCCGGCGTAGTAGTCGGAGTAGCCCTCACAACGCACGAACCGCATACCCTCCTGCTCCAGCATGCGGACCATCTCAATGCCGTCGGTGATGTACGCGCGCCGACGCGCATCCGAGGAGGCCGGACCGGCATCGCCGACAACGTCAGAGAAGTACTGGAGCGCCTCGTCGAGCGAATCCGGTACACCCTCGCGCTGCATCAACGGGTTGTTGGGTAGCCACATCACTCCACCGGACATACCGGTCGACCCGCCGACGTACTCACTTTTCTCGATCACCAACACGTCGAGGCCGGCCACCGTGGCGGCAACCGCACCGGCGAGCCCGCCGCCGCTGCCGACGACCAAGAAGTCGGTCATGTGGTCCCAGTCAGCCATTGCGGCGACCTCCTCTCAGTCGTCAGTGACCTCGATCGGACAGTGCAGTCGAATTCTTCACCAGCACGTGGTTCCCAGCTGAAGCGCCGGCGCTACATGCGGGCCGCCAGGCGGCGGTCCAGTTCTTCGTGCATGTTGGCGATCGAGATCTCGTATTTGTTCGACAACCGAAGATGATCAAAACCCATGGTGTGCAGGCCACGCTGCTGGGACTCGATGTTGGAGAAGTCCTGACGGGGAATGAGCCCCCAATGCTCGGTATCTTCCTTGTCGAACACCCCGAGCAGTTCGGCTCGCTCAGGTTCGCGACCGACCGGATAGGTGGTCAATGACCACACGTCGAACTGGCACCACTCCGGATCATCGTTGTAGGGCCGGCTGCGGTAGCACAGGCAGTTGCCGTACATCGGAAGCATGAGGTAGTTCGGGAACATGTAGATGTCCCCACCCCACAGGATCATCTTCTCCGACAGCGGCGCCATCGGGATCCCCGCGCCCGCGGCGTAGTCGTACAAGGCCCCGATCGCCGCAGTCGCGAAGTCGAGAGATCATCCCCGACCTTGGTGCGCAGGCTCTCGAAGACGCGGACGTCGCGGTCAAGCACCATCGCGTCCTGACCATCGGCCAACATCTGGGCGTAATCGATGAACAATCCGCTTTCTTGGATCTTTTCGCCATAAGGTGGCGCTCTGGAAGCGGGCGTGGCCGTTCTTGAAGGCGGTGTATTCAATCGCCTCGGCCGAGTACTCGCCGGCCTCTTCGCCCTCCGCCCATCAGTAGTTGGGGGTGGGTCTGCATGACGTGATAGCCCTCGAAGAAAGCCTCTTGGGCCATCTTCCAGTTGGCGTTGAGGATGACCCTCTTCCACCACTTGACCCGCATGTTGCCCACGCCGACGCCGTCGAGAAGCTCGGTGACCGGCGAAAGCGCCTCCATCAACGGTGGGGCGTTCAGGTCCATGTTGATGCAGACGTGACCGGCCCACGTCTCCACCAGGCATTCGCGCAGACGCAGATCGTCGGGGTTCAGGCACTGCGGGTCGAACGCCGAATCCATGAAGACGAACGAGTTCGACCCGTCCAGGTTCCAGCGCCATCCATGGAACGGGCACACCAGTTGCCCGCCCGGCAACCGCCCCGAGCCCTTGGCCAATTCCGTCGCCCGATGCCGGCACGCATTGTGCAACGCCTTGATCGACCCATCGGTCTGGCGCACCAAAAGGATTGACTTGCCAGTGATTTCGTATTCCACGAAGTCACCGGGATTGGGCAGTTCCTCCTCGCGCGCGGCCATCTGCCACACATGGGGCCACAGATGTTCCTTCTCCAGGTCGTAGAACTCCCTCGAGTAGTAACGCTGCTTGGGTATGTAGTTGGGGTCGCGTATCGCGAACGGGACCTTGGCCTGGATTTCAGCGGAGTTCTTGCCCAACACCGCCTCATCAGCCGAACCCACCGACGAACCACTATTGGAATCAACAACCGTCACGACTACTGCCCCTTCTGCCGCCGAATCACGCAACGACTTTGCTGCCGACGATGGGCCTACCGACGGCCAATGCCGTTCGGCGCGGACCTGCGGCTAGCAGGCCGCGCTGGTTCCGTTGACATCTTCCCTACAGGGCAGCTCTAATACAAGTGTGCGGCTCTAATACAAGTGTAACGATCGACTTTTGTCGGTGCGGTGCGATCGTATCGGTATCTGATTGCTCCCGAGGAGGCAGTTACCCGTGTCGACGTTTCGGTTGGCCGACGTTCCCATGGCAATAGATCGGACCGCCGGTTTTGGGTACGTCCGTGCAGCTGGTGACGTGGTGCGGGCGGCCGATGATGGCACCTGGCTGCTCACCAGCGAGGAAGCAGTGCGGTTCGCCCAACACCATCCCGAGATCTTTTCCTCGGCCGGGGCGATAGCTGACCAAACAGCCGGCATGCTGCCGATGCCGCCGGTCGCAGTCGACCGGCCGGACCATACCAAGTATCGGAAGGTCCTGGACCCGATGTTCTCTCCTCGCGTTGTCAACGCCATGGAGGACGAACTTCGCGGCCAGGTAAAAGATCTCATCGCGCGCCTTCGCTGACAAGGGTGAGTGCGACGCCGTCGCTGACCTTGCCCGCCTGTACCCGGCACAGGTTTTCCTCACCTTCTTCGGGATGCCGCTCGCCGACCGCGACCAGCTACTCAATTGGGTCGAAACAATCCTCGACAACGGAAATGGCGTCGGCACTGCCCAGGGCTCCCCGGAGATGGTAGAAAGCGCTACCGCCTTGCTTACCTATATTTCTGCTTACATTGAACAAAAGCGGCAAACCCCGGGCGACGACGTGCTCAGCCGCGTCCTGGCCCTGCAGGCCGATGAGGCCTGGAAGGTCGAAGAGCTACTCGGCTTCACGTTCATCTTCACGATGGCCGGGCTGGACACGGTCGCCGCAGCGATCGGATTCGCCATGCGCAACCTCGCTTTGAACCCACGAGCTGCGAAGGTCGCTCATCGCGGATCCGGCATTGGTGGCGCCCTTCATCGAGGAGACGCTACGGTTCGAGCCCCCAGCCCATCTGGTCACCCGCATCACAACTCAGGACGTGGACGTGTGCGGCGTTCGGATCCCGGAGGGCGAAACGGTCAGCCTGTACCTGGGCACAGCCAACCGTGACCGAACCCGATACCAGGATCCCGACGACTTCGACCTCTCCCATTCAGACATCGGTCACTTGACCTTTGGCGGCGGGATCCACCGTTGTCTGGGCTCGCATCTGGCCCGCCGCGAATTACGGCTCGTCATCGAGGAATTCCACAAGGCGATCCCGGAGTATCAAGTAACTCCGGGTTTCGAACCGGAAGTCAAGTGGCCGGCAGCCACCATCCGGCTTGCCTCGCTACCGCTGAAATTCCCGACCACAACGGACAGGTGATGATGCGCCTTCACATCGACTACGACCTTTGCAGTGGAAACGGCCGCTGCTATGCGATGTTCCCCGATCTGTTCACCGACGACGAAAACGGCTACGGCCAAACGGTCGACGGGGGCGCCGTCACAGACCACCAACTCGCCCAGCGAGCGACGCTGTGCTGCCCGGAAAAAGCCATCACCGTCGAGGAATGAGAGTCGCGGAATGCCCAACACGTTGACCGGCCCTGGTACCGATACGGTCTCCGATATTCCCGAGTATCCGATGACAAGGGACGCACGTTGTCCCTTCGCGCCACCGCCACAAACCCTCGAACTGGCTGCGAACAAGCCGGTTTCGCGCGTTCGGATCTGGAACGGCAGCACCCCCTGGCTGGTCACAGGCTACAAAGAGGCGCGGGCATTGTTCTCAGACTCCAGGGTCAGCGTCGATGACCGGCGCCCAGGTTTTCCGCATTGGAACGAGGTTTTTGCGGCGACGGTGCACGAGCGGCCGCGGTCGGTGTTCACTTCGGACGCCGAGGAGCACACGAGGTTTCGCCGGATGCTGTCGAAGCCGTTCACCTTCAAGAGGGTTGAAGGTTTGCGACCGGCGATTCAGACGATCACCGATGACTGCATCGACGCGATGCTGTCTGGCCCTCAACCAGCCGACATCGTCGCCGCGCTCGCATTGCCCATCCCCTCGCTGGTGATCAGTCGGCTTCTGGGGGTGCCCTATGAAGACGCCGGGTTCTTCCAGGAACAGGCCGATATCAAGCTCGCCCGGTTCGCCTCCGCCGAGGAGAACGCCAAGCGCTCCCTGGAATTGGCAAACTACATGGCCGTCTCGTCGAAGCGAAAATGTCCGAGCCTGCCGAGGATGCGGTGTCCGACCTGGCAGAGCGGGTCACGGCCGGCGAGATCACCGTCAAAGAGGCCGCTCAACTCGCCTCCGGACTACTGGTTGCCGGGCACGAGACGACCGCGAACATGATTGGGCTGGGCGTGCTTGCCCTGCTGGAAGACCCCGACCAGTTGGCGGTGATGCGCGACACTGCAGACCCAGGGGTCATCGCGAACGCCGTGGAAGAGCTGCTTCGCTATCTTTCCATCATCCAGACCGGTCAGCGGCGTATTGCGGTGGAGGACATCGCGATCGCCGGGGAGGTCATCCGCGCGGGCGAGGGCATCATCATCGATCTCGCGCCGGCGAACTGGGACGCCGAAGACGTTCGACGAGCCAGATCGCCTCTACCTTCACCGCGCAGGGGCCGAGCAGAACATGGCGTTCGGTTACGGCAGGCATCAGTGCGTCGGACAGCAGCTCGCCCGCGCGGAGCTCCAGATCGTATTGCCCACCTTGTTCCGCCGCATCCCGACGCTGCGCATGGCTATCCCAATAGACGAGGTTCCGTTCAAACACGACCGGCTTGCCTACGGCGTCTACGAACTGCCAGTCACCTGGTGACGGCACCCTTTCTCTCAAGAAACCGAATGGAGGATCGATGATGTCCGCTCAACCCAGCATCGCGACGCTATACCCGCCGGAAGGTTTCGGCGCACCGAAGCATCGGCGCGGCCACGCGGGAAAGAGTAGACGTCGGTCTGCCCGCCGGGACCGAGGTGTTCTCCGCCGACAACCACATCACGCTGGCCTACGACATCTTTTATGAGAGGTTTCCCGATAACCTCAAAGACGAGGCGCCGCGGATCTGGTATGACGACGGCGCCTACCACATCGGCGTCAAAGGACAGTCGTTCTTGTGGGACACGTTCAGCGCGGTGGTGATGCAGTACGACGACCTGCCGGGCGCGGCAAGCAACAACCTCGAAGCTCGAATTCAGGAACTCCGCGAGGACGGCGTCGACAAGGAGTTGGCGTTTCCCAACGCCATCCTGGCGCTGTTCCACTATCCCGACCGGAAGGTGCGCGAGCTCGCCTTCCGCGTCTACAACGAATACATCGCCGAGCTGCAGGAGCAATCCGGTGGCCATTTCTACGGCGTCGGACTGATCAACTGGTGGGATCCGGAAGGCGCTCGGCGGACGCTGTCCGAGCTGAAATCGCTGGGGCTCAAGACGTTTCTGCTGCCGCTGAATCCCGGCAAAGATGCCGACGACAACGTGATCGACTACGCGAGCACGGCCATGAGGCCGGTCTGGGATGAGATCGAGGATTCCGGCGTCCCCCTGACCCACCACATCGGAGAAACCCCGCCGAAAATACCGTCGGAATTCAACAGCATCGTTGTCAGCATGATGACCAACATCGACGGCTTTCGAGAGGTGTTCTCCAAATACATCTTCGGCGGCATCCTCGATCGACATCCGGGATTGCGCATCGGCTGGTTCGAGGGCGGGATCGCGTGGGTGCCGTGGGCGCTGCAAGACGCCGAGCACTTGGTGGCGTCCTACCAGCACATGTACACCTACCGACTCCAGCACGACATCCAGTACTACTGGGACATACACATGAGTGCATCGTTCATGGTGGACCCGTTGGGGCTGCAGTCGATCGACCGGATCGGGGTCGACAAGGTCTTCTGGTCTTCGGATTACCCGCACAACGAAAGCACATTTGGCTACTCGGAGAAGTCACTGACGGCACTCGTCGATGCGGTCGGCCCGCAGAACGCCGCACGCATCTGCAGCGACAACATCAAACACTTCCTCGGCATCGCCGGATGAGAACCGCCTCGAGAGTTCCCATGCAAGGTATTCGGATATTTAGTCAGCACGAAACGGTTTGGAGCTAAATGGAAATGGGCAGCGAGGAAAAGGTCGTTCGTCAGATGTGTGAGCTATGGGGGGTTCCGGACGCGGACGGCATGGTGGCGATGTTCGCAGAAGACGGGGTGTACCACAACGTGCCCGAGGAGCCGATGGTCGGCCACGAAGCCATCCGATCCTGGCTGCAGATGGTGTGCGCGCATGTACGCGTCGAGGCAGACGTGCTTCACCTCGCATGCGACGGCGAGTGGGTGCTCAGCGAGCGCCTCGACACACATATCCTCGGCGACAAGCGGATACCGTTGCCGGTCATGAATATCAGTCGAGTCGTCGACGGCAAACTCGCGCTGTTCCGCGACTACTACGACACCCAGATGGTGAAAAACCTCGGGCTCGTAGGGGACTGACGTCTTACTGAGCCCGCAGCGGTGTCTCCGGCGTGCCCTGTCGGGCGACTTCTGTAGCAACCGTGAAATCCAATACGGCTCTTCACTTTCCGTTCACATTGAGACGGCTACGTCGCCATTGGAAAAATGAAATAGACTACGCGTCTGGGGTTTTGCCGAAAATCCTCACAAAGTCACGCCAACCGTTAGCATTTCCCCATGGGTATGGTCGACGGCAAGGTGGCGCTGATCAGCGGTGGGGCGCGCGGCATGGGTGCCGCGCATGCCCGCCGGCTTCTTCGCGAAGGGGGCAGCGTCGTGCTCGGCGACGTCCTCGACGACGAGGGTCAAGCCCTGGCAGCGCAACTCGGCGAGGCCGCGCACTATATTCACCTCGACGTCACCGAACCCGACAACTGGCAGCGCGCCGTGGCCACAACGGTCGAGCGCTTCGGCAAGCTCGACGTCCTCGTGAACAATGCCGGGATCGTCAACCCGGGCAGCCTGCGCGACTACCCGCTCGCCGACTGGCGACGAGTCATCGACGTCAACCTCACCGGCACGTTCCTTGGCATGCAGGCAACGATCGATGCAATGATCGACGCCGGCGGCGGGTCCATCATCAACATCTCGTCGATCGAGGGAATGGCTGCCAGCCCCTTCGTCCACGGCTATGTCGCATCGAAATTCGCCGTGCGCGGCATCACGAAGTCGGCAGCAATTGAGCTGGCCCCACACAGAATCCGGGTGAACTCGATACATCCCGGTCTCGTGCACACCCCGATGAGCCAGAACACCCCCGATGGCCTCTTTCCCATCCCGCTGGGTCGCATCGCCGACGCCGAGGAGCTCTCCGCGTTCGTGGTGTTCCTCGCCAGCGACTTATCGTCCTATGCGACCGGCACCGAATTCGTCGTGGACGGCGGCTTGACGAGCCAGATTCCTAGCCGGTCCTGACGGGACCCAAGAACTGGTCCATCGGGACGCGCCGTGGGCATGGTTTCACCCGTCCACGTAGCGCTGCAGCAGGATGCTCAGTTGGTGGCATTCCTCCACCGTGAGCGCACCCTCGAGTTCCTGCTCGACCTCCCACATCTTCGGCATGGCGTCCTCCAATGCACGCCGGCCGTCTTCGGTGATGAACGAGCGCACGATTCGTCCGGACGCTGGATCCGACTTGCGGTCGACGAGGCCCTTGTTCTCGAGGGTCGCGAGGATCAGCTGGGCTGCCTGCGGCGTCGTGAACATGCGCCGGCTGATCTCCACGCCGGTGATGCCGGGATTATCACAGATACGACGCAGCACACCGGCTTGCGCCGCGGTCAGCCCCAGCTGGCGCAGGGCCTCGTCGAACGAACGCCGCGTGTAATAGAACGCTTGGTTGATCAGCTGCGCGAGTTCGGACTGGACTGGACCGGTGTTCGAGCCGGCCGGCTTCCGCTTGCTGGACATGTGACCACCCTATTGAGCCAGGGGCAGGTCAATGCTACGAAGGCTCCATCAAACCATCAAGTCCTTGACAATCCCGCACAGCTGCAACAGGCTGTATCCCGACCGCTAGAGGAGAGGGGCCATGTCAACGAATCGGCGGCTGTACGAGTTGATGGTGCTGATGCAGGCGGCCGACGATCGACTAAGCAAGGGCATCCGATCCGGCGAATTCATGTGCGTCTATTGGCCTTCCCGCGGCCAGGAGGCGATCGCCGCCGCCGTCGGCGCCTGCCTGCGGACCGACGACCAACTCGTCACGACCTATCGCGGCCTGCACGACCTGATCGGCAAAGGTGTCCCGCTGGTGGAGATCTACGGCGAGATGATGGGACGCGTGGTCGGGGCCGCCGGCGGCAAGGGCGGCACCATGCACATCGCCAAGCCGGAATGCGGCGTCATGCTCTCGACCGGCATCGTAGGCGCGGGCCCGCCGGTCGCCGTGGGCCTGGCCATGGCCGCGCAGCGCAAGGGCCTCGACCGCGTGACCGTCGTCAGCTTCGGCGACGGCGCGGTCAACACGGGTTCGTGGCACGAGGCCGCCAACATGGCGGCGCTGTGGAACCTGCCGGTGATCTTCCTGTGCCAGAACAACCAGTACGGCGAGATGACACCCGTCGAGCACAGCATGAAGATCGAGCAGATCGCGCAGCGCGCCAGCGGCTACGGCATGCCCGGCGTGCGGGTGGACGGCAACGACCCAGTCGCCGTGTTGGCGGCACTCGACGATGCGGTACAGCGCGCGCGGCGCGGTGAGGGGCCGACTCTGCTCGAGTGTGTCACCTTCCGATTCCGCGGCCATTACTTCGGCGACCCACAGGCCTACATCCCAGCCGAGCAGTTGGCGGCCGCCCAAGCGGCCGACCCGCTACCCACCTTTCGCAACCGGCTGCTCGACGAAAGTGTCTGTACGGAGGCTGAACTCGCGAAGATCGAAGCCGACGCCGAGGCTGCGGTCGAGGATGCGCTGAAAACCGTCCTGGCCGCGCTGCCGCCGGCACTCGACGTTCTCGACCGTGACGTGTACGCCAACGCCGCCAACTGCCCCGCCTGACACAAAGGTTGACCATGGACGAGCAAGACATGAACATGCGCGAGGCCAGCAACCTCGCGCTCGATCAGGCGCTCGCCGCGGACCCAAGGGTGTTCCTGCTCGGCGAGGACATCGCCGACCCGGGCGCCAGTGGACCGACCAAGGGTCTGTCCACTAAGTACGGCGCCGACCGCGTGCTCGACACCCCGATCTCAGAGGCCGCGATCATCGGCGCTGCTGTGGGTGCGGCGATGGAGGGTTTTCGTCCGGTCGCCGAGATCATGATCATGGACTTCATCGGCATCGCCGCCGACCAGCTGATCAACCACGCGGCCAAGCTGCGCTTCATGACCGCCGGCCGCACCACGGCACCGATCACGGTGCGCACGCAAGTCTACGGCGGCATCGGCACGGGTGCCACGCATTCGCAGTCGCTGGAGGCGTGGTTCATGCACATCCCCGGCCTGAAAGTCATCGTCCCGTCGACGCCCCGAGATGCGAAAGGACTTCTCGCGTCGGCGATTTTCGACGACGACCCGTGCCTGGTGCTGGAGACCATCCGGCTGCAGGCACAGCGGGGACCGGTTCCCGTCGACCCGGACTTCCGGATCCCGCTCGGCCAGGCCGACGTCAAGCGAACCGGAACGGATGTCACGCTGATCGCCCACGGGCGGGGCGTGGTCGAGTCACTAAGCGCCGCAGAACTTCTCGCAAAGGAGGGGGTGAGCGTCGAGGTGCTCGACCTTCGGACCCTGGTACCGCTCGACGTGCCCGGGATGCTGGAATCGGTCGGCCGCACACGTCGAGCCGTGGTCGTGCACGACGCTGTACGCTTCGCCGGCCCCGGAGCTGAGATCGCCGCGACGCTGCAAGAGGAGTTGTGGGCGACGCTCGCCGCGCCCGTCGCACGCGTCGGCGCGCGCTTCGTCCCCAATCCCGCGGCTCCCGTACTCGAGGCCGAAATTTATCCCAACGCCGCGCGGATCGCGGCCGCCGTCCGCAAGACCCTCGAACCGACCGGAGCTGCAAACCGTGCCTGATTTCGCTATCCGTATCCCGCGCGTCGGCGTCGCCGTGTCGGAGGCGACCTTGGTCGAGAAGCTCGTCGAGGACGGCCAGCAGGTGTCCGAGGGCGATCCGCTGTTCACCGTCGGAACGGACAAGGTCGAAACCGAGGTGCCCGCCGGCGCGTCCGGCACCGTCTTCTGGACCGGCGAGGTGGACACCACGTACGACATCGCGGCCGAGATCGGCGTCATCCGTAAGTCCGACTGACGAGATAGGGAAGGAGTGGTCATGACGACACTCGGGCAGCGCCAGAGCGGCGGCATCGATCACGTGCCGTTCGCAGTCCGGAATCCGAACTTCGTCCCGCGGGAGCGCTACTTTGACCGCGACTTCTTCGAGCTGGAGAAAGAGAAGCTGTGGCCGAAGGTGTGGCAGATGGCCTGTCGGATGGAGGAGATTCCCGACGCCGGCGACTACGTCGAGTACGAGATCTGCGACCAGTCCATCCTGATCGTGCGTCAGGCCGACATGTCAGTCAAAGCGCTGTACAACGCCTGCCGGCACCGGGCGACGGAGCTGTGCAAGGGTTCGGGGCGTCTGCCCGGACACCAGATCGTCTGCCCGTTCCACGGGTGGCGCTGGAACCTTGATGGGAGCAATTCGTTCGTCTATGCGGCCGACGGCTTCGCACGAGAGACAATGCGGCCAGACGACATTCGCCTGCAGGAGTGTCGCAGCGAGGTCTGGGCCGGCTGCGTGTGGATCAACATGGATCCACAGGCCCCGCCATTGCTGGAGACCCTGTCGTCGATCGCGCCGACGCTGGACGCCGTCGGGTTCGGCAACATGCGCGTCTACTGGTGGAAGGAGGCCGTTCTCAACGCGAACTGGAAGGTCGCGCAGGAGGCGTTCCACGAGGGCTGGCATGTCATGGCCACCCATCCACAGTTGACCATGGGCATGGGAGAGGACTACCCGTTCGACAATGTCGAATACACCGCATTTCCGGGCGGGCACGCCCGGTTCCGCGGGCGGTTCGCCGCCGCTGCCGGCGGCGTCGCACAGGGGCGCGGTCCCGACGCCTTCCTCGCGCGTTCGCGAGCATTGTGGCAGGGCCAGGATGCCATGGTCCTCGAACGGGACTTGCGCGTGTTCGAGGGCATGTTGAACAAAGTGCCTGCGGGCGAAGACTTCCCGACCAAGGCGATCGCGGCGCTGTTCGACTACGCCGACGGTGCCGGCATCCCGATGTCGAAGGATCCCGAGGGCGTCCGCATGTGGGGCGGGCAGGCGTTCGTCTTCCCGAACTTCTTCGTGCTGCCGCAGTATGCGAACGCGCTGTGTTACCGGGTTCGCCCGTACCACGACGATCCGGAGTGGTGCCGTTTCGAGGTGTGGTCGCTTACCACGTATCCCGAGACCTTCGAGCTTGGGCGCGCCCGCCTGAAAGGCCGCTACGCGCAGGACGACGTCGACAACTGGGGACTCATCCCACGACAGGATTTCAGCAACATCGAGCGCCAGCAGCGCGGCCTGCACTCCCGCAGCTTCCAGGCGATGCGGCTCGCGGCGGACCTCGAGCCGGCCATCTCCAACATGCACCAGGAACTCGACCGCTACCTCGGCGCCTGAAGGGTCTGCGCATGCCCGACTGGGACTACACCACCGACGTCGTCGTCGTCGGTTCGGGTGGCGGCCTGTGCGGTGCCGTCACGGCCGCGGCAAATGGCCTGGAAACGCTTGTGATTGAGAAGGGCGCCATGGTGGGCGGGTCGACCGCCATGTCAGGCGGTGTGCTCTGGCTGCCGAACAACCCGCTCATGCAGGAGGAGGACGTGCCCGACTCCCTCGAGGAGGGGATGACCTACTTCGACAGCGTGGTCGGCGACGTCGGCCCCGCCTCCTCGCCCGCGCGCCGCCGCGCCTACATCGAAGAGGGCGCGAACATGGTCCGCTTCCTGCGGGAGCGCGGGCTGAGCTTTGTGCGCTGCGAGGGCTACTCCGACTATTACGCCGAGGTCCGGGGCGTGCGCGGCGGCAACGCACGCGGTCGCTCCATCGAACCGACCGTCATAGACACCCACGAACTCGGCCCGTGGTCGGCCAAGCTGATGCCCGGCATGTCCGTCGCGCTCAAGATCGTGGTGATGACCGGCGAGGCGTCGACGCTGCAGCTGATCAAGCGCTCGCCCAGGGCGGTCCAAACCGCACTGCGCGTTGCGCGCCGCACCGCCGCTGGGCGGCTGCGCGGGGAGCAGCGAGTCGCCAACGGCGCTGCCCTCATCGCGCAGACGCTGAAAGCGGCACTGGCCGAGGAGGTTTCGGTCTGGACCGGCACCGGATTGACCGAGTTGATCGTCGAGGACGGGCGGGTCACCGGCATTGCCGCGACGCGCCACGGCCGGCCGGTACGGATCCGCGCGCGGCACGCCGTACTGCTTGCCTCCGGTGGCTTCGCCCGCAACCCGCAGATGCGCACCACGTGGTCGAAGCAGCCCAACACCGGAGCGTGGACGAGCGCGAACCCAGGCGACACCGGCGAGGCCATTCAAGCCGCAATGGCGCACGGGGCGGCCGTCGACCTGATGGATGAGGCATGGTGGATCCCGTCGTCGGTCCAGCCGGATGGCCGGCCGTCACCCCACAACCCCGAGCGCAGCAAGCCGGGCTCCATCATCGTTGACCGGGCCGGCAAGCGGTACTTCAACGAGGCCGTCGCCTATATGGAGGCCGGCCAGCGCATGTACGAGCACCTTGCGATCCCGAGCTACCTGATCATGGATTCGCGCTACTTCCGCCGCTACCTGTTTGGCTTCCGACCCAGGCCGCCGAAAGAGTGGCTGCGCAACGGCTACCTGAAGTCCGGTCAGACGCTGGAGGATCTCGCTCGTGCCTGCGGTATCGACCTAGCCGGATTGACCGAAACGGTACAGCGGTTCAACGGTTTCGCCCGCGGCGGGGTCGATGAAGACTTTCACCGGGGCGAGGGTGCCCACGAGCGCTATCAAGGTGACCGCACCCACCAGCCCAACCCTTCGCTCGGTCCGCTCGACTCACCGCCGTACTACGCCGTCGAAATCTTTCCCGGCGATGTGGGAACCAGCGGCGGGTTGCTGTGCGATGAGTATGCACGCGTGCTCAACACGGCCGGCGATCCGATACCGGGTTTGTATGCGGCCGGCAACTGCACTGCCTCGGTCATGGGGCGGAGGTATCCAGGTGCCGGCGCCAGCATCGGCGCTAGCTTCGTGTTCTCATACATCGCTATGAAGCACGCTGCGGCGCAGACTGTTCAGCGGCCTGCCATCGCGAAGGGCGGCACGACATGACGGCGGATGTCGGCGTCAGCGCGCGCGATAAAATCCGGGAGCTACTGACCCGCTATCAATTCACCGGCGAGACGGTCGGCACCGGCATCGTCGCCCTCATGCAGTCCGCTCGGTTCAGCATGCATCACACCACCCCGGCTGTGAGACGTACTTCGTGGTATGGCAGACGATCTCCGATCAGGCATCGCGCCTGCAATGACCTTGTCCTGCCTAACAATTCACTTCCAGAAAAGGGGTGCCGGTGACCGATCTCGCATCTACCGACTACTTCTCTGATCCAGCCATCACCCAGGATCCGTCCGTACGCGTACTACGAATACCTGCGTAGCCAGGGCCCAGTGTTGCGCGAGCCACGCCACGGCGTCGTGGCGGTCACCGGTTACCAGGAGGCCCGTTGTGGCCTTCAAAGACACCGAAACCTTCTCGGCGGTCAATGCCATCGGCGGCCCTTTCCCGCCGCTGCCATTTGAGCCCGAGGGCGACGACATCAGCGCGCAGATCGAGGCGCACCGCCACATGTTTCCCATTAACGAGCACATGGTCGTCATGGACCCGCCTGCCCATGAGCGTGCGCGGTCGCTGCTGAGCAAACTGTTGACCCCGCGACGGCTCAAGGAGAACGAGGACTACATGTGGCAGCTGGTCGACCGCCAGCCCGACGAGTTCATCGCCGATGGAAATTGCGAGTTCCTGTCCCAGTACGCCAAGCCGTTCGCCACGTTGGCGATCACGGACCTTCTCGGCGTCCCCGAGGAGGACCGCGACGAGATTCGACAGGCCTTGGGCGCAGGGCAACCGAAAGGCGGAATCGGCTCCCTGGACGGGGAACCGGTAGGGCTCAACCCGATGCAGTACCTCGACGACAGATTCAGCGCGTACATCGTCGACAGGCAAGCCAACCCCGCGACGACGTCCTCAGCAGCCTAGCCGCCGCGAAATATCCCGATGCCTCCACACCCGAGCTGCTCGAGATCGTCCGCCCGGCCACCTTCCTGTTCGCTGCAGGTCAGGAGACCGTCACCAAACTCCTCAGCACCGCAGTGCAAACCCTAGGTGATCGACCCGAGTATCAGCAGAAGCTGCGCGACCACCGCGAGCTCATCCCGTCGTTCATCGAGGAAGCGCTACGCACGCAGAGCCCGACGAAGGTCGACTTCCGGCTTGCCCGCAAGAGCACCACCCTCGGCGGTGTGCGCATACAGGCCGGCACGGTGGTGATGCTGTGCATCGCCGCGGCCAACCGCGACCCCTGCAAATTCGAAGATCGCGCACGAATTCCGGCTCGACCGCAAGAATGTCCGCGAACACATCGCATTCGGACGCGCCATCCACAGCTGCGCGGGCGCACCGCTCGCCCGGGTCTAGGGACAAGTCACCGTAAGTCGGCTTCTCGACCGTACGCGTGACATAACCATTGACGAGACCAAGCATGGACCGGCTGAGGAGCGCAAGTACACCTAAGAGCCGACGTTCCTGATTCCGCTGTCGTCCACATTCGTCGACTACCTTCTGCCAACAGCCACCGAAGTCCCGTCGATCGAGTTCGGGCACGTCGAGATTCCCGGCCCGGGAGTGGGCGGCTACAAAGGCGTCGGCGAAGGCGGCGCGATCGGCTCGACGCCCGCGGTGATCAACGCGATCAACGATGCGCTGGCGCCGCTCGGTGTGACGCTGACCCGGTTGCCTGCCAGTCCCGCCGCCATAGTCGACTTGATCGAGCAAGCCGCGACGTGAGAACCAGTAGTGGAGTTTGTCAACGAGTTTCGCGTACCGGTGTCGATCGACCAGGCCTGGGAGGGGCTCACCGGCGTAGAGCGGGTCGTGTCAGCGCTGCGGTCTGACCGGGACTCACACCTTGGCTGCGAACAAGGAGCATGCGGTGCCTGCACAGTGCTGCTCGACGGCGCAGCGGTCCGCTCCTGCCTGATCTTCGCCGTGCAAGCAGAGGGCGCGGATGTGACGACGGTCGAAGGCGTCGCGTCCGCCGACGGCGAGCTGTCACCGGTGCAGGCCGCGCACCGAGAGTCTCACGGACTGCAATGCGGTTTCTGCACACCGAGTTTCGTCATGTCGATCACCGCACTACTGATGGCGAATCCACAACCCAGCGACGAGGAGATACGGGGAGTCCTGTCCGGCAACTTCTGCCGCTGCACGGGCTACCAGGGCATCATCAACGCCGTGCACCGTGCCGCCGAAACTACTTCAGGCAGCATCCCGCGTCGATCGGCAACGTCACGCCGGTGACGTAGCGGGCCTCGTCGGAAGCCAAGAACAGCACCGCATTACTGATGTCCTCCGGCTCCACCCAGCCAATCGGCATCATATGCATCATCTGTGCGACGACGGCCATGTCGTCAGGGCCGGGATTCTCCAAATCGGGCCGGAACAGCCTCATAGATACGTCGTTCATGAACATCGGAGTGTTCACATTGGTCGGATGCACCGAGTTCACCCGAATGTTGTGCTGGCCCAACTCAACCGCAAAGGCCCGCATGAGACCGACGACACCGTGCTTGGCGGCCACGTAGTGACCCGTGTGGGGATAGGCCTTCAATCCACCGACCGAGCTGGTCAGGATGATCGATCCACCGCGGCCACCCGCCAGGATATGTGGCACACCGGCCTTGACCGTCTTCCACACACCGCTGAGGTTGACGTCGATCGTGTCCGTCCAATCGAGCTCGCTGGTTTTGTCCAGCGTCACCCCACCGTTGCCGATGCCGGCGTTGGCCACGATGATGTCCAGCCGCCCCAGCTGCTCCACACCGGCATCCAGCGCGGCCTTCAGCGCGTCGTAGTCGCGCACGTCGACTTCGGCCGTGTAGATGCGGCGGTTGTGACCCTTGACCAGATCGGCGGTTTCCGCGAGGTCTTCCGGCGTGGACATCGGATAGTTCACGCTGTCGATCTGCCTGCAAATATCGACTCCGATGATGTCGGCGCCTTCCTGCGCCAACCGCACCGCGTGGCTGCGGCCCTGGCCGCGCGCCGCACCGCTGATGAACGCGACTTTGCCCTCAACTCGGCCCGCCATCAGAACCTCATTCAACGAAAGCGACGGATCTTCAGCACTCGGCGAGAACTCTGTCACCGAACGGCACGGCATGTCAACGTACGGTCGTATTGTTAGCTTACGATCGTATTGACCGTGAATCCCACACCGTGCTATCCAGATGGACGGCACACCTTGCCCGCCGCGGTGAGACGAGGGATCCAGGAGGCAGGCGGCGCATGACGGATTTCGAGTCGGTCGACTATTTCACTGATCAATCGCTGGTGCGTGATCCGCACCCGTACTTCGACTACCTGCGCAGCCGGCACCCGGTGGGTTGCCCGATTAATCACGATGTGCTGGCCGTCGCCGGATGGGAGGCCGCGAACGCGGTCTACAAAGACGTGGACTCCTACTCCTCGTGCATCGCGGTCGGAGGCCCGTTCACTCCCCTGCCGTTCGTGCCCGAAGGCGACGACATCACCGAACAAATCAAGCAGCACCGCAGCGCAATTCCCATGTATGAGCACATGGTCACCATGGATCCGCCGGACCATACCGATGCCCGCTCGCTGCTGAGCCGGTTGCTGACCCCGAAACGCCTAAAGGAAAACGAGGACTTCATGTGGCGGCTGGCCGACCGCCACCTCGATGAGTTCGTCGACAACGGGCAGTGCGAATTTCTCGCCGCATACGCAAGGCCCTTCTCGCTCCTGGTCATCGCCGATCTGTTGGGCATACCGGAGGAAGACCACGAGGAGTTCCGTGCGGCCTTCGCGACGTCGGCCTCTGGCATCGGGGCGCTCGATCATGAGCCGATCACCACCGACCCCTGGCATTTGCCGATGAAAAGATCACCTCTTACCTCGCGGACCGGAGGCGGGCACCCCGCGACGACGTGCTGACCGCGTTGGCCACGGCGAAATACCCCGACGGGTCCACGCCCAATCTCCTCGATGTGGTCCGAACCGCTACGTTTTGTTCGGCGCCGGGCAGGAGACCACGGCCAAGCTGCTCGGCGTCGCACTGCGGGTGTTCGGCGAGCGGCCCGACATTCAGCAACGCCTCCGCGAGGATCGCAGCCTGATCCCGGTATTCATCGAGGAATGTCTGCGCATCGAGAGCCTCTTTCGCATGGTGCGCAAGTCCACCAAATTGGGCGATATCGAGGTGCCGCCGGCACCACCGTGATGGTGAGCCCCGGCGCGGCCAACCGGGATCCGCGGCGGTTCGACGAACCGCACGAGTTCCGGCTCGACCGCGGCAACGTGCGCGAACACATCGCGTTCAGTCGCGGCATCCACTCCTGCCCGGGCGCTCCACTCGCGCGCGTGGAGGGCCGCGTCTCGATCGAGCGCATCCTGGACCGGATGGCCGACATCACGATCGACGAGGACAAGCACGGACCCGCCGGCCAGCGCACATACAACTACGAGCCGACATTCATCCTGCGTGGGCTCACCGATCTGCACATCAAGTTCAGGTCCGTGGGGTAACGAGTCAACGACAGCTGGCGGCATGCTCCCAAAGAGGTCGAATGGTGAGGAACGGCGTCGTCACCGGAGCGTCTTCCGCGAACAACTCGACCATGCCGTCCGCGTCCCGGCCGCCCACATGTCACACATGTGGCGAACGACCTTTCCTCGCTGCGCATTTCTCTGCACCTGCACACAATTCTTGCTGATCAGAACCCCAACCTTTAGGTGCTGGCGGGTTTTAGGTGTCTTCGATGGTGATGGCTTTTTCGGGACAGCACGTTATGGCTCGTTGTGCGTGGTCGAGTTGGTCTGGCGTGATGGTGCCGTCGTTGAGGGTTTGGCCGTAGCCACTGTCGTCGTCGGTGAACAAGTCGGGGAACAGCGCATAGCAGCGGCCGTTTCCGCTGCACAGGTCGTAGTCGATATGCAGTCGCATCAGGGCCTGCCTGCCGGTGTGGGGAATGTCAGGGGCAGCGAGGCAAGCCGGATGGTGCCCGATGGCCATTTGACTTGGGGTTCGAATCCGGGAGCTATTTCGTAGTCGGGGATTTGTTTGTGGAATTCTTCGACGACCAGGCGTAGCTCGCGGCGGGCCAGATGCGAGCCCAAACAGCGGTGGATGCCGCCGCCGAAGGTCATGTGCCCCACCTCGGAGTGGGTCAAATCGAAGGTGTCGGGGTCGGAGTAGCGGCCGGGGTCGCGGTTGGCGGTGCCCAGATACAGCACCACCGATTCACCGGCGGGAATCGTCACCCCGCACACCTCGACGTCTTGGGTGGTGATCCGGGTGACCCCGGGGGCGGGTGGCTCTAGGCGCAGCATCTCTTCGACCACCGGGCCCACCAACGCGGGATCGGCGATGACTTGGCGGCGCAGCTCGGGGTGCAACGCCAGGTGGCGCATGGTGAACCCGATCGCTGCGGCCACGGTATCGAGCCCGGCCACAGTGAACACGAACACAAAACCAAGCAGCTCTTCCACGGACCAGGCCTCATCACCGGACAGCGCCAAGATGCGGCCCAGAACATCGTCGCTGGGCTCTTGGCGTTTCTTTTCGATGTAGCCGCGAATATAGGTCAGCAACGCACGGGCGGCTTGGGCCACCGCCGGGTTGCCCGCGGCGGTACCCACCCCGATGGAGTTGTCCAAGATGGTCTCCACCCAGTCGATGAGCTGATCACGGTCGGCCAACGGCAACCCGAAGAACGTCAAAAACACCTGCGCGGGATACAGCCGGGCGACATCGGCGACGATGTCACACTCGCCCTTGTCGGCAAAGGCGGCGATCAACTCCCTAACCTGGACCCGCAGCTCGTCTTCCATGGCGTTGATGACCCGCGGGGAAAACATCGGGTCCAAGATCTTGCGATACCGGGTATGGGCCGGGCGGTCGGTCGCCACCGGCACCAGCGGCATCGGAATGGTCGAGCCCGCCGACGTCGCCCCGGCCGAGGCAAAAATCTCCGGATGGCGCTGGGCGAACCGCACCGCCTCCTCACTGGTCAAAAACCAGGTGCCGTCGTCGACTGCCCGGATGACCTCACCGGCGGAACTGACGTAGCGAAACCCTGACGTCCGATCCCTTGCCATCGGAACATCGGCCAACCGAAACGTCGACACGCTCACTGCCTCCTCGGTAGCGATCAAGCGCCGGTACGGTTGCACCGCATCGCGCAATTTTCCCGTCATTACACTTGTATTAGAGCCACACGGAATGGAAGATGTCAACGGGACCAGCACCAAGCGGCCGAGTCGTCGGCCCAGCCGACCAATGATCATCCCAACGGCAGTGCAGCCGACACGTTGGGCGGATCTTGGTAGGTTCCCTACGATCTCGGCCCAAGCGGATGGAAAAACATCAGCGGGTGTCAGGCGGGCGCACACCCGGTTTCTCGACAGTCACCCCGTCTGCGATCACGGTGAGCCGGCAACCGAGTCGAATTCCCGGCTTGCGTGCCGGCGCCGGTAATCGAGTCCGCATCGCGTCGGACTCCTCGTCGTCGGCGGGTACGACGAACTGCTCGCCGGCCACGATGCGCACCCGACACTGCATGCAGTTCGCCTGCCCGAAGCAGGTCGTCGGCCAGTGGTATCCGAGTCGCCAAGCTGCCTCCGCCACCGACTCGCCTGGTCGCAGGCAGATCTCTTCACCCAAGGGCTCGATACGCACGATAGGCAAGGTCTGGGTCCTAAAGATCCGGGTTCACTACTGGTCGGTCGTTCCCCGCTCGTCGCGGCGCGCCCATGCCTTCCAACCCATGCGCGTGTAATGCGCGACTGCCTTGGCCGACGACTCGGCACGGTCCCGAATCAGGCGCAACGTCGTCTCTGACGCAGGAAGCCGATATAACGCGGGACTGCCGGGCGTACGGACGGCACCTTGCGTCGATTGACGATGGTCCCGGTTGTTGAGAGCGGGATCTGCGCGATCCAGATAACGCTGTACCAGCCTAAAGACGTCAGCGCCGCCCTCGGCCATCCCGAACGAATCTTCCATCCTCGTCCACCTGGGCAGGCAAGTCATGAGGAATACGATGGCCGCAGGGGTCAGCTCCCTTGTCGGAAGATCCAGGTTCTCCCAGTTCTCGGTCACTGCGTCTAACTGGACCTTGCGGTATAGGTGCGCGAACTCCTCGATCTCCGCGTGGATGCTCTTACGATGATTGGCGAGCGCCATGATCTCCATGAGCAGGGCTGTGGAGACCTCGTCACCGCTGCACTCCCAAAGAATGCGAAGCACATCGCCTGGATTGTCGTGTAACGCCGACACCGTAGTTTCCAGGGTCCGCTCAGAGTATTGCCGAACTACCGCCATGAATAGATCGTCGAGCGACGGAAAATGGTATTGAACCGCGCCTAGAGAAACACCGGCCTTGGCCGCGACATTGCGGTAGGTCACTGCCGCGTATCCCTCTTCGAGCATGATTCGCTCCGTGGTGCTCACCAGCAAGGAGCGAGTTGAGCCCTCGCCTCCAGCCCGGTTAAGGGATGTCATGAACCACGCTTCCTTTGCTGCCGCCGCGATAGCCGTTTCGCAGACCCCGGGCCCCGTGGCGACCGAATGTCAGCGGGATGTGTCCCGGCCGTGCAGTTTCCGTCTTCCCATCGTCTAGGGCCGTGCGGGTCGAAAGCGACCGCCACGCTCTCGGCACGTTACTTCCACACCGCTTGATGTCCTCCCAGCTGGCAGCCCAACCAGCCGCTACCTCGCAAGTGACTTTACGGTATAGGCACAAAAAGTACATATGTACGGTGGAGCGCGGATGTATGCCATCGCACCCCCGGAATGCGTCGAGGCATCGTTTGTCGAATGTGTCAGTTCGCCGTGCGACCTTATGTAATGCGATCGAAGACAAGCAATCTATTCGCCGCATCGCTGACCACCGCGGCCGCGACTTCGCGGCCCTTATCGGTCAGATAAGCCTTAAGGGCCCGGGCATGCTGGGGATCCGGCCTCCGCTGCACCAAACCGCGTCTCTTCAGTGCCTTGATCGCCAGCTGCACACCTGGGGGCGTGATCAACAACTGGCGCGCGAGCTCGGCACCGGAGAGGCCGGTTTCAGTGGCGAGCTGGCGCAGCACACCAATCTGCGCAGTACCCACCCCGTGCTCACTCACCGCGTCGTTCACCGCCGTCAACGAGAAGTACCACGCCTGCTTGAGATGCCACAGGATGTTGTCGACCAATTCCATGTTCATCTCCCCTGCCGCGAAGCGAGCTCCCATCGTGCTCGTAGACGCGGCCATCCTTCATCACCGATGAACCCCTTGGCGACTCATCGGGTCTGGCACGTTTTTTCACCCAAACCGGCGCGCCCGCACCGTCACCCTCACCGGCGTCTTTCGACGACGAATTCTCGGGTGAGCCATCGGTGGCCTCCCGGCTTACCACCGCAGCACTGCGCTGACCAGGACGATCCTGTCGGCTGCCGGTGTCGATGCGCCGTCGATACGATGGCGCGGTCAATGGTCAGCCGCACTCCGCCGGCGTGTAGCCCGCGTGCTCGCGCAGGTAGCTCATCGCTGCATCGATGCCCTTCTGATGCGCACCCAGCGTGGCCTTCTCCACGATGTCGTCGGTCAGCGCACGTAAAAACGACACGCTTTTCGGTGCGGCGAACGTCAGGTCAAACCCGTGCACGGAGCCGTGAGTGAATGCCCTGCCGGCGGCCCGATTCGGGGCGATCCCGTCATCAAGCCAGCGGGCCGCCACCCTCGTGTAAACAAACCCGCCGTGCAGCGCGGCCCCATCGAGCCCAGTCAGCTCACCCACAGCTACGGCATCGCCAGCAACCATCCAGGTCGGCACCCGGGTGTCGCTTTCGCAGTAGTACTCCCCCAGCCCCCCGCCGGCGGCTTGGCGATCCATCGCGGCGGCCTGGGCCTGACTGGCGGTGTCGTTGTAGTAGTCGATGCTCCAACGCGATAGCCGCGAGATCGTCAACACGGGCGACCACCTCACCAACCTGATAGGGCGAAACTAGCTGTAGCGGCTGGGATCTGGGGCGCGCTCAGCGCGTCCCAGATCAGTATTGCACCGTTGTGCCAATGTGCCGTGCAGAGATTTGGGGTGGCGATCGAGATTGGGATGCAATGGAACGGGTGAGTGTAAGTGTAACGGCAGCAGTGCTTTTGGGATGTTATGAGGACAATCGGGATTGTGGATTATGAGGGGGTTGGGGATAACTTTGGTGGTCTTGGCAGACGGGTTGCGCGGCCGTGCCGAGTCGCGCCGAATGCGCTACCGAGCCAACCAACGAAGCAGGGCGCAAAAGTTCTGCATGGAGTGTCGCTACATGGAATTACAGTGGTCTTGGGAGCTTTGGAGACCAAGGCGATCAACGCCCCCGAGGCGCGAAGCCGACTGGGCGACAACCTTTCTCGGCGCATGCGGCGCGTCCGACAAACCTTTGTCCGATACGAATCCTCGGAGGGTGGTGAATGAAATTGGAAGAGAACGTGCTCAAGGATCTGCCCCTTCTGCTGGCGGTGCCACGGGCCGCGCAGCTGCTGGGAATCAGCCGGGCTGCGGCCTACCGACTGGTGGCCTCCGGAGAGCTGCCAGTCCGTAGGCTCGGCGGCCGCGTCTACGTGGTGACCGCCGGCCTTCGTGAGCTGGCTTCATGAAAGGCTCTGTGTACCAGCGTAGTAAGACGTGGACGTATCGCTTCCTGAGCCCCGAGAAGGATCCGGCGACGGCACGTACCCAACGATTTCTAAGGGCGGGTTTTCAACCGAGAAGGAAGCATGGAAGGCATGCCGCGACGCGATGCGTGACGCCGATCGCGGCCGCATCGTGAGTCCCTCGACTCGCACGGTAGCTCAGTTCCTCGCCGAGTGGCTCGCGGCCGTAGAGGCTTCGCTGGATGCGACCACCTGGCAGAACTGGAAAGACTATGCCCACGCGTACGTGGTTCCGCGGATCGGCGAAGAACGGCTTCAGAAGCTCAATGAGCCACAGCTTTTGAAGCTTTACGCGACGCTGCTCGCCGAGGGGCGGGTCAAGCGCGATCGGAATAGCGAGATGTTCCGCTACTGGTCCGCTCGTGTCGCGAACGGCGAAAACCCGAAACCTCTTGAGGTCTCCAAGGCATGCGGCACGACGATCCACGCGGCGAGATCGGCCCTACGCCGGTACAAGTCCGGGATCGTCCCGACCGAGCTGCCCCCCGGTCTCGCACCCAAAACCGTGCGGAACATTCACGCAATGATCCACCGGGCCCTCGTTGATGCCTTCACGTGGAAGTACATCGCCTACAACCCGGCGAGCAACATCAAGCCTCCGAAACGCCCTCGCAAGCGGCGTGCCGTGTGGGATCCCAGCCAGATCCAGACATTCCTCACGTCGGTGCAGCGCGATCGGTTCGCGGCGCTTTTCCTGCTCGAACTGACCACCGGTATCCGACGGGGCCAGATCTGTGGCCTTAAGTGGTCAGCAGTCGACCTCGATGCCGGCGAGATCACTGTCCATGACAATCGCGTGGTCGTCGGCGGGCAGGCGCGCGACAAAGCCGGAGGCAAAACCCGCAACGCCGACAAGACGATTTCAATCGACCGCACCACCCTCGCCGCTCTGCGCAAATGGCGCGAGCGCCAAAACGGCGAGCGAGAATTGCTCGGCGCCGCCTATTACCGCGGCGACTACGTGTTCACCTTCGAAGACGGCCGCCCACCGCATCCGGACACCATCCGGCAGCGGTTCGACCGCCTCGCTGCAGCTGCTGGGCTTTCGCGGATCACATTCCATGATCTGCGGCATTCCTACGCGACCAGCGCGCTGAAAGCCGGGCTGAGCCCGAAGGTGGTCAGCGAGCGGATCGGGCACGCCAACGTGGGGTTCTTTCTGGAGACATATGCCCACGTCCTCAAGAACGACGACCGCGACGCCGCCGAGCAGGCGGCGTCGTTCCTGATAGGCGCCGGCTGGGGTCCGGAATCAGACGATAAGCAGGGCTAACATTCACAAATCCATTCACAACTGGCATGAAAATGGCCCCCGGAGAAGTCTCCGGGGGCCATTTCACCTGGTAGCGGGGACAGGATTCGAACCTGCGACCTCTGGGTTATGAGCCCAGCGAGCTACCGAGCTGCTCCACCCCGCGTTGGTAAATGCAAGGTTACCGAACGCCTCCGAAGGTCACCAAATCGCGGGTCAGCCTCATCAGTCCGCCTCAGTGCGAAGGCGGGTTCAGCGCATACCGGGCCGCGATGTCGTCCATCCAGTCCGGATATCCGTAGGTGAGCCCGTACCTGTCGGCAAGCTCGCCGAACTCGGGCAACTCGTGCAGGACCTTTCCGACCGGATCGTTCGCGTGCTCGACGAGCAACTCGCCGAGCTCCCGGAAATAGTTCTCGAAGCCACCTGGAGTGATGACCTCGATGATGCGTCACGGCTCGCTGCCGGCGTTCCACATCGCGTGCATCTGCCCGCGGGGCTTGGTGATGTAGCCACCCGGACCGAGCACTACTTCGCTGTCGTCGGAGCGGAAGCCGATCTCGCCGGCCAGGACGATCGAATGTTCGTCCTCGCGGGTGTGCCGGTGCGCCGCGGTGAGCAAGCCGACTTCGAAGGGATGCTCGACGATCGACACCTCGCCCCCATTCGTCTTGCTGGACAACTTGAACACCGCGCCAAAGCCGGGCAGTGCGACGTAATCTCCCGCCCCGGGCTGTACAACGGTGACCCCGATTTCATTCATATCAGCCATGCGCCTTAGCTTTCTCCGAAATCCGCTGCACTGCAACGCTTTCATCCCGCTGCGGCGAAGTCTGTCATCGAGTCGTCGTGCGGCGGCCACAGCGGTTGCGGCACCTCGACACCGAACGGCCCATCCCCGTGATTGCGCGATGAAACCTCTTGCACGGGGCGGCGATTGGCCGCAACGCCCCACTTGCCGCGCGGGTAACCGAGGGTCAGCATGGCCGACATCTTCCAGCCTTGCTCGACGGGCACGCCCAGTAACCGGTTCACCTCGTCCTCGAAATTGCGCAGCACCATCGTCATCACGCCACCGACACCCTCGGCACGCGCGGCGAGCAACGCACTCCAGATCGCCGGATAGATGTTGGCACCACCGAGGTCGTCAATGGCGAAGACGAAGAGCAACAGCGGGATTTCTTCGAAATGGTCAGCGAGATAATCCCCCGACCCTTTCATCCGGCGCATCGTTTCGACGTGGGCGGCCGCGTCCGCACCGGGGGCCCCCGGCGCCAAAGCCACCATCGGTCCCGTTCCCGTGCTGAACTTCTCGTATTCGATTGCGCGGGCCCGGCGGAAGAGTTCGGCGAACTGGCGGATGAGTTCCGGACCGTCGACGGCCACGAAGTGCCAACGCTGGGTGTTGCCCCCGTTGGGGGCCCGCACGACCGCATCGAGGATGCGGGTCTGGGTGTCCAGCGGGATCGGGTCGGGCCGCAACCGACGCAGCATCCTGGTGGTGTACAGCGCCTCGTGAATATCCGTTGTTCTAATCCTTTCCGTCATTCCGGCCAGCTGTTGCTCAGAATGAGATTGACGAAATCCTCGCGTTCGAACGCCGGATCGCAGTGCGCCAGCACGTCGTCGTTCATGGTGCCGAAGGTGGTCTGCGGACGGTGCTTCATGCCGTCGTTGAATGCCGCGATGATGCGGTTCTTGAAATCGGGCCGCGGGTGGGCAGCGGTCACCGCGGCGAGGGCGTCGGCGGCCAGGGATTCGCGGCCGATACCGAGCACGTCAAGTTCCACACCGGCTTGCAGCAGAGCAACTTCGGGGTCGAGGAACTCGGGCACACCGGGGGTGGTGTGCAGGGCGATACCAAGCCAGACCTTGTCGGCGTCGGCCTTGTCAACCCCATGAGCCGTCAAGAAGTCGCGGGCCGCGTGGGCGCCGTCGACCTCGAAGCGGTCGGTGGAGGTGCGGTAGCGCTCGGTGAGGCCGACATCGTGGAACATCGCGCCGACATAGAGCAGTTCCAAGTCCGGTTGCAGTCCACGGCGCCGGCCCTGCAGCGCGCCGAACAGGAACACCCGCCGCGAATGGTTGAACAGCAGGTCGTCTTCGACGTCGCGAACGAATTCGGTGGCGTCCCTGACCAGCTGGGTGTCGGGGATGGTGATGCCGCCGATGGTTTCGATCGAAGTAGTGGTCATGATGTCGTCTCCTTTTGAGGTAACCGTAATAGCCAGGATGCGGTTGCGCGCGGCATCTGACCGTGGGCGTTCGAGCCACGTTTGCCACAGAAAGCGACACAATGTGTACGTGGCTGACGCCGGCGCGGGTTCGCGGGTGGTAGTGATCGTCGTCTTCGACGACGTGACGATGCTGGACGTCGCGGGGGCGGGTGAGGTCTTCGCCGAAGCAAACCGGTTCGGCGCCGACTACCGGCTCAGGGTGGCTTCGCTCGATGGGCGCGATGTCACAACCTCGATCGGGACGCGTTTAGGCGTCACCGACGCCATCGCGTCGATCGAGTCAGCCGACACCGTCCTGGTTGCCGGCAGCGACGAACTGCCCCGGCGAGCGATCGACCCCGAGCTCGTTGAGGCAGTCAGATCCCTTTCGGCACGAACCCGTCGGATGGCGTCGATTTGCACCGGGTCGTTCATCCTCGCGCAGGCCGGCCTGCTCCATGGGCGGCGAGCCACCACGCACTGGCATGATGCGCGGTTATTTGCCAGGGCATTCCCCGACGTCACCGTCGAGCCGGACGCGATCTTCGTCCGCGACGGCAATGTCTTCACCTCCGCCGGCATCTCTTCGGGCATCGACCTGGCGCTGGCGCTGGTCGAGATGGATCACGGCACCGACCTGGTCCGCGAGGTGGCCCGGTGGTTGGTCGTCTACCTCAAGCGCGCGGGCGGACAGTCGCAATTCTCAGTGCTCGTCGAGACCGATCCCCCACCGAAATCGCCCCTGCGCGCGGTCACCGATGCCATCGCGGCCGACCCGGCGGCTAACCACAACGTGAAAACGCTTGCGGCACAAGCCTCGCTGAGCACGCGACAGCTGACCCGGCTATTCCAGGCCGAACTCGGGACGACACCGGCGCGCTACGTCGAAATGGTGCGCATCGACGTCGCCCGCGCTGCGCTCGACGCCGGCCGCACGGTCGCCGACACCGCACGCGTCGCGGGGTTCGGCAGCTCCGAAAGTCTGCGCCGGGTGTTCGCCGGCCACCTCGGCGTCTCGCCGAAGGCTTACCGGGAGAGGTTCCGCACGGCATCGCGCGGCTGAGGGCAAGCAGCCCTTGTCGGCGAGCGTGCGCAAAGTGACAGCCCTGACGGCGTGTCACTGAGCCGACACGCACGCTCGCGGCGAAAAGGCGAGTGCTACTTGGTGTTGTTGAACTTGGTGATGGCGTCGTCAAGCCGTTGCAGCGCCGAACCGTACGCGGCGAAATCACCCTTCTTCTGCGCGTCGCGCGCGGCGCCGATTGCCGCCTGAACCTCTTGCAGCGCAGCGGCTTTGGCCGGCGACAGCGTGGTCGCCGCGTCGGGCGCCGGCGGCACCGCCGACGGCGGGGGCGGTGCGCCCGGTCCCGCGGCCGGCGCCGGCGGGGTCCCGGGCGGACCCGCGTTCGGCGGGGCACCGGCGTCGGTGGGCTCAATTCCGGTCGCGGCCGCGGCCGCACCGGGCCCGAACAGCTTGGTGAGGGCATCCCCCACGGTGGGGCCGTAGCCGATCTTGTCGTTGTACATCATCGCGACGCGGATCAGCCGCGGGTACGACGACGCGGCGTCGCTGGCTCCCGGGGACGCGTAGACGGGTTCCACATACAGCAGCCCACCCTGGGCCACCGGCAGGGTCAGCAGATTGCCCCACTTGATCCGGTTTTGGTTGTCCCGCCCGATCTGACCGAGGTCCGTGGAGACATCGGGATCGGTGGTGATCGCATTGTTGGCCAGTTTCGGGCCGTTGACGTTGCCCGGAATGGTCAGCACCGTGATCTTGCCGTAGGTCGCCGGATCGGAGCTGGCGCTGATGTAGGCGGCCAGATAGTCGCGCTTGAACCTGTTCATCGCACTGGTCAGCTGATACGACGCCGAATTGTCGTTCTTGAGAATGTTTTTCGCGACGATGTAGTAGGGCGGCTGGTAGCTGCTGGCCGTCGGATTCGGATCCAGCGGCACGTCCCAGAAGTCCGAGGTGTTGAAGAACGTCACCGGGTCGTTGACGTGGTATTTGGCCAGCAGCATCCGCTGTACCTTGAACATGTCCTCGGGATAGCGCAGATGCTCGGCGAGCTCGGGGGTGATGTCGGTCTTGGGCTTGACCGTGCCGGGAAACACTTGCATCCAGGCTTTCAGCACCGGATCCTGTTCGTCCTGCTGGTAGAGCGTGACGGTGCCGTCGTACGCGTCCACCGTCGCCTTCACCGAGTTACGGATGTAGGAGACCTGCTTGTCGGGCGCCAGCCGGTTGAAGGCCACCTCGGTGGAATCCGCTGTGGCGGAAGACAACGAGGTGAGCTCGGAGTACGGGTAGTTGTCCAGGGTGGTGTAGCCGTCGAGGATCCACACCAGCCGCTTGTTGACGATCGCCGGGTACACGGCGCTGTCGGTGGTCAGCCACGGTGCCACCGCCTCCACGCGCTGCGCGGGATCGCGGTTGAACAGGATCTTGCTGTTGGATCCAATCACGGTGGAGAACAGGAAGTTTCGTTCAGCGAACTTGGCGGCGAACACGCTGCGGGATAACCAGTTGCCGATCGGGACGCCACCACTTCCGGCGTAGGTGTAGCGCTTGGTGTCGGTGTTGGTCTCGTAGTCGTATTCCCGGTCGTCACCGTTCTTGCCGACGATCGCGTAGTCGGCCGCGGTGTTGGAGATCACCGGACCGAAGTAGACCCGCGGCTGATCCAGCGGCGCCGGCCCGTCGGACACCACACCGCCGTTAGCACCGACGACGTTCACCAGGAACTGGGGGTAACCGCCGTTCTGATTCGGGTCATTGGCGATACCGCGCACGGTGTTGGCCGGTGAGGCGATGAAGCCGTTGCCGTGGGTGTAGACGGTGTGACGGTTGATCCAGTCGCGTTGGTTGTCGATCAACCGGTCCGGGTTGAGTTCGCGGGCGGCGACGACGTAGTCGCGCAAGGCGCCGCTGCGGTCGATGTAGCGGTCGATGGACAGCTGGTCGGGGAAGTAGTAGAAGTTCTTGCCCTGTTGGAACTGGGTGAACGCCGGGCTGATGATCGTGGGGTCGAGCAGCCGGATGTTCGACGTGGTGGCGCGGTCGGTGGCGACCTGCTGGGCGGTTGCCGGCGCGTCGCCGTTGTAATTGCGGTAGCTCACCACATCTTCGGTCAGACCGTAGGCTGCCCGCGTCGCGAGGATACTTCGGCTGATGTACTCGCTTTCTTTGCGCGCGGCATCGGGCTTGACGCTGATCTGCTCGACGATCAGCGGCCAGCCCGCACCCACCACCAGCGACGACAACAGCAACAGCACCAGGCCGATGGCCGGAATCCGCAAGTCCCGCACGGTGATTGCGGAGAACACGGCGGCGGCACAGATCAGCGCGATCACCATCAGGATCAGCTTGGCCGGCAGCACGGCGTTGATGTCGGTGTAGCCGGCGCCGGTGAACGGCTTGCCGCCGCGCGTATGCGACAGCAGCTCGTAACGATCCAGCCAGTAGGCAACGGCTTTCAGCAACACCAGTACACCCACCGCGGTGACCAGCTGGATACGCGCCGAGCGGCTGACCGCACCAGCGCGTCCGGACAGCCGGATCCCGCCAAAGATGTAGTGCGCCACCAGGTTCGCTATAAACGCGAGAAACGCCGCGATGAACAGGTAGCTGAGGACCAGCCGGTAGAACGGCAACTCGAACGCGTAGAAACCGAGGTCCTTGCCGAACTGTGGATCGCGTATCCCGAAAGTGCCGCCGTGCAAGAACAGCTGGATCCGCACCCAATAGCTCTGCGCGACTACGCCGGCGAGCAGCCCGATCGCGGTCGGGATCCCGATGCCCAGCGGTCGCAGCCGCGACATCACCAACGTGCGATACCGCGCCACCGGGTCGTTGTCGCTGCTCGGGACGAAGACCGGCCGGGTGCGGTAGGCCAGTGCCATTCCGGCGAACACGATGCCGCCCACCAGGACCCCGGCCACCAGGAACACCACGATGCGGGTGACCAGCACGGTCGTGAAAACCGAGCGGTAGCCCAGCTCACCGAACCACAGCCAGTCCACATATGCGTCGATCAGTCGCGGACCCGCGATCAACAAGACGATCACACCGAGTGCGATCAGGATCAAAATCCGGCTACGCCGAGTCAGTTTCGGCATCCTCGCGGTGGGCCGCATCCCCACTAGCTACGCTCCCTGCTCGATGTGTAGACGATCACAACTCTACGCACGGGCTAACAACTCGGCGGCTGTCCGCCGGACGTCACCGCGTGCAGCGCATCCACCGCTTGGCTGAGCGTCTCGACTTTCACCAATCGCAAGCCGGTCTGGCTGTTCGCGCTCGCCTCGTAGCAGTTCTTGGCCGGCACCAAAAACACCGTGGCGCCCGCCGACCGGGCCGCGGCCATCTTGTGTCCGATCCCACCGATGGGTCCCACCTTGCCGTCGATACTGATCGTGCCAGTGCCCGCGACGAACGTCGAACCCGCCAATTCGCCGGTGGTGAGCTTGTCGACAACCGCCAGGCTGAACATCAATCCCGCCGACGGCCCGCCCACGTTGGCGAGGTTGAAGTCCACGCTGAACGGCGCCCACGGTGCATCAAGCACCGCGACACCCATGAAGCCGTAGTCGCGATCTTTGTTGGTACCCAACGTGATCTGTACGGTGCCGGCCGGTTCGTTCTTGCGCCGATAGTCGATGGTGACCACCTGGCCGGGCTTGGTCGTCTTCAGGTAGTCGGTGAACTGCTCGACAGTGGCCACCGGTTTGCCGTCCACCATGTCCAAGGCATCCCCGGCTTTGAGCTTGCCCGCCGACGGACCGGGATCGCTGACCGTCGCGGCGGTCACAGCCGACGGGTACTTCAAAAACCCCAGCGCCGCATATTCGGCGCTGTCCTCGGAGTTCTTGAAATCGGTGTTGTTGGCCTTGTCGACCTCCTCCCGCGACTTCCCCGGCGGGTAGACCAGATCGCGGGGCATCAGCTGTTCCTGGCCGGACAGCCACAGCGTCAGCGCCTCCCCCAAGGTCAGATCGTCCCGCTGGGACACCGTGGTCATATTGAGGTGACCTGACGTCGGGTGGGTTTGGGTGCCCTGGATCGCGACGACCTGCTTGCCGTCCACCTCGCCCAGCGTGTCAAAGGTGGGGCCCGGGCCCAGCGACACAAATGGCACCGTGACCACCGCGAGCAACACGCCGAAAACCAGGACGGGTGCCAGCGCGACCATCAACGTCAGAATCCGCCTGTTCACGCCGATAACACTAGACGGACCCGGCCAGCGCCGGTTCAGCTGAGAGCGTGACCGGGCACTGCACGTTCTTTTCCGCCGGTGGGTACCGTTGACGTCATGGCTGACCCGCCTTTCGGCTTCTCCGACTCCTCTCGGGGAGACGATTCCGACAACGACGAGCCGGGCCGCGAAAAGCGCGGCAAAAACGATCCGTCGGACCCGCTGGCCGCGTTCGGTATCAGCGGCGACTTCGGCATGGGCGACCTGGGGCAGATCTTCACCCAGCTGGGCCAGATGTTCAGCAGCGCCGGCAGCACCATGGCTGGGGGATCACCGGGCACACACTCCGGTCCGATCAACTACGACCTGGCGAAGCGGGTCGCGTCGACTTCGATCGGGTTCGTCGCGCCGATCCCCGCGACCACACACGCGGCGATCGCCGACGCGGTGCACCTCGCCGAAACCTGGCTGGACGGCGCCACCGCGCTGCCCGCGGGGACCAGCAAAGCCGAAGGCTGGAGCCCCGGCGACTGGGTGAACAACACGATGGAGACCTGGAAGCGGCTGTGTGATCCGATGGCCGAACAGATTTCGACGGTGTGGGCGGCGTCGATGCCCGAGGAGGCCAAGACGATGGCCGGCCCGCTGCTGTCGATGATGTCGCAGATGGGCGGCATGGCGTTCGGCTCCCAGCTCGGCCAGGCGCTCGGCCGGTTGTCCCGTGAGGTCGTCACCTCCACCGACATCGGTCTGCCGCTGGGGCCCAAAGGGGTGGCCGCGATCATGCCCTACGCCCTCGACTCGTTTGCCTCCGGACTCGAGCAGCCGCGCAGCGAGATCCTGACCTTCCTGGCTGCCCGTGAGGCCGCGCATCACCGGCTGTTCAGCCATGTGCCGTGGCTGTCGAGTCAGCTGCTGGGTGCGGTTGAGGCCTACGCCAAGGGCATGAAGATCGACATGTCCGGAATCGAGGAACTGGCGCGCGACTTCAATCCCGCTTCGCTGTCGGACCCGGCGGCCATCGAGAACCTGCTCGGCCAGGGCGTGTTCGAGCCCAAGGCGACGTCAGCGCAGACGCAGGCGCTGGAACGGCTGGAGACGCTGCTCGCGCTGATCGAGGGCTGGGTGCAGGTCGTGGTGACCGCGGCTCTGGGTGAACGGATTCCGGGCGCGGCGGCGCTCGGCGAGACACTGCGCCGTCGGCGGGCCAGCGGCGGTCCGGCCGAGCAGACATTCGCCACCCTGGTCGGCCTGGAGCTGCGGCCCCGCAAGATGCGGGAGGCCGCGGCGCTGTGGGAGCGCCTGACCCAGGCCGCCGGCGCCGATGCGCGTGACGCCATCTGGCAACACCCGGATCTGCTGCCCGCCGCCGACGATCTCGACGATCCGGCCGGCTTCATCGACCGGGTTATCGGCGGGGACACCAGCGGTTTAGACGAGGCGATCGCCCAGCTCGAGCGCGACAGCGACCGAGAGGACCCCGGCCCCGGCGGCCCTGTGGATAACTGATCGGAGCCCGCGCCCGGGCGTGGCACAGTCTGCACTCATGCCGCCCGCGCCTTGTCTCTACGCGCTGGACCCGGCGATGCCGGTGTTGCTGCGGCCGGATGGCGCGGTACAGGTGGGCTGGGATCCGCGGCGGGCCGTGCTGGTGCGTCCCCCGTCGGGCCTGACGGCGGCGGACCTGGCCGCGCTGCTGCGGTCGATGCGCTCACCGACCCCGATCGCCGAGTTGCAGCGCCAGGCCGCCGGCCGCGGGCCGGTGGCTGATGGCGACCTGACCGATCTCGTCATGCAGCTGGTCGGCGCGGGCGTCGCGAGCCGCGGGCGCCGCCAGTCCGGCGGTCGGGCCGTGTCGATCCGAGTGCACGGCCGCGGTCCCCTGTCGGACCTGCTCGTCGAGGCGTTGCGCAGCTCGGGTGCCCGGGTCACGCACAGCAGCCAGGCACATGCCGCGGTTACCTCAGCCGCCGTCGATTTGGTGATCCTGTCGGATTCCCTCGTCGCCGACCCGCGCATGGTCCGCGACCTGCACAGCCAGGGTGTCCCGCACCTTCCCGTTCGGGTCCGCGACGGCATCGGGCTGGTGGGGCCCCTGGTCCTGCCCGGTATGACCAGCTGTTTGGGCTGTGCCGATTTACACCGCAGCGACCGCGACGCCGCGTGGCCGGCCATCGCCGCGCAGCTTCGCGACACCGTCGGGGTGGCCGACCGGGCCACGCTGCTGGCGACGGCGGCGCTGGCGCTCAGCCAGGTGAACCGGGTGATCGCCGCCGTGCGCGGGCAGGAGGCGGTCCCCGATCCCGGACCCCCGCCCGCGCTGAACGCAACACTCGAGTTCGATCTGCACGCGGGTTCCATCGTCGCGCGGCCCTGGAGCAGCCACCCCTTATGCACCTTGTGCTCGTGTTGAGGCGATTCGCGCCTAGCGCCCACTAACCGTCATGGACGATAGGCACGTGTCAGAAATCAAACGTGGCCGTGCTGCGCGCAACGCGAAGCTGGCCAGTATCCCGGTCGGCTTTGCCGGCCGGGCCGCGCTCGGAGTCGGCAAACGGCTGACCGGCAAGTCGAAGGACGAGGTCCAGGCCGAGCTGCTGGAGAAGGCCGCCAATCAGCTGTTCACCGTCTTGGGCGAGCTCAAGGGCGGGGCGATGAAGGTCGGTCAGGCGTTGTCGGTGATGGAGGCCGCGATCCCCGAGCAGTTCGGGGAGCCCTACCGCGAAGCCCTGACCAAGCTGCAGAAAGACGCTCCACCACTGCCCGCCGCCAAAGTTCACCGGGTGCTCGACGGGCAGCTGGGCACGAAATGGCGGACCCGGTTCAGTTCGTTCGACGACACCCCGGTGGCCTCGGCCAGCATCGGCCAGGTGCACAGGGCGGTGTGGTCCGACGGCCGGGATGTGGCCGTCAAGATCCAGTACCCGGGCGCCGACGAGGCGTTGCGGGCCGATCTGAAGACCATGACGCGCATGGTCGGGATGTTCAAACAGCTCAACCCGGGTGCCGACATCCAGGGCGTGGTCGACGAGCTGATCGAGCGCACCGAGATGGAACTCGACTACCGGCTGGAGGCTGACAATCAGCGCGCGTTCGCCAAGGCGTACCAGGGTCATCCGCACTTCGGGATACCGCGCGTCGTGGCGAGCGCGCCGAAGGTGGTGATCCAGGAGTGGATCCAGGGCATACCGCTGGCGGACATCATCCGCAAGGGAACCACCGAACAGCGCGACCTGATGGGCACGCGCCTGCTGGAGCTCACCTTCGACGCGCCGAGCCGGCTGGGCATGATGCACGGCGACGCCCACCCCGGAAATTTCATGCTGCTGCCCGACGGTCGAATGGGCGTCATCGACTTCGGTGCGGTCGCACCCCTGCCCGACGGCCTTCCGATCGAGCTCGGCACGGCCATCCGATTGGCCCGCGAAAAGAACTTTGACCTGCTGATGCCGACCATGGAGAAGGCCGGCTTCATTCAGCGCGGCCAACAGGTGTCAGTGCGCGAGATCGAGGAGATGCTGCGCCAATACGTCGAACCCGTCGAGGTCGAGGTGTTCCACTACACCCGCAAGTGGCTGCAGAAGATGACCATGGCCCAGATCGGCATCGAACGCTCCATGGCGCAGCTCAAGGCGGCACGACAGATGGACCTACCGCCCAAACTGATCATCCCGATGCGGGTGATCGCGTCGGTGTCGGCGATCCTCTGCCAGCTGGACGCGCACGTGCCGATCAGACAGCTGATGGTTGAGCTGGTCCCGGGCTTCGCCGAACCCGACGTCGCCGCTGTCTAGGCAGCTGCATCCTCTTTGCGTGGACGTCCGCGCGGGCGTTTGTGGCTGACGATCGAGCCGCGGTCGAAGATCTCGCCACCCCACACACCCCACGGCTCGGCGCGTTCCAGCGCCGCCGCCAGGCACTGCCGCCGGACCGGGCAGCTCGCGCAGAGCGTCTTGGCGCGCTCCAGGCCGTCCGGGGTCTCGGCGAACCACAGGTCGGGTTCGCCGAGGTGACATGGCAACTCGGGCAGTGATTGTCTAGGGACCGTCAGTACCGACATGTCCTCTTCACCTGCTTCCTGGTCTGGTGGCTGTCTCTTCGGTGATCCGGACCAGGTCGGGAGGTGTTTCCCGCGAGATTTTTTCCAAAAATCATGGCCACGGATCCTGGTGACTTCGGGTCCGTGGCCATTGCGTATCGGGTGGGTTTAGAGATAACCCCGATTCACGGACGCGTCAGTCGCGGCGGCAGCGTGGTGCTTACCCGCGGCCGCCGCCATAGCGGCGGCGGCATGGGCGGCATGGGCTACCGGGGCGGCAGCCACTGCTACGCGGAACAAGTTGCGGTTAAGCACGCGGCCACCTCCTCTCAAGCACCAGCCAGTCAAATGCGGTTTCGAGGGTAGATGGTAGCAGCCGTCGGTGACAAACGATTTTCTGACCTGCGCGTTTGCCGCTCACGTGCGGGCGCGGACCAACTCGAGCACGTCGGGACCGTACTGTTCGAGCTTGCGGGCCCCGATGCCCGGGATAGCGATCAGGGCCGCGTCGTCGTTGGGCAGCATCTCGGCGATCGCGATCAGGGTGTTGTCGCTGAAGACGATGTAGGCCGGCACGTTCTGCTCTTTTGCGACGCCGGTGCGCCAGTCCTTGAGCTGCAGCAGCAATTCTTCGTCGACGTCGCTTGCGCAGGTTTCGCAGCGCCGCAGCATCACGGCCGCCGGCGTGGTGAGGTTGTTGTTGCAGATGCGGCAGCGCGTCGGGGTGCCGCGGCTGCGCCGGGACTTGGCCTGCGTCGGATCTTGGCGCATCTGCGGCGCGATGCCGTTGAGGAACCGCGACGGCTTGCGGCTCTGCCGGCCGCCGACGCTGCGCGCCAGTGCCCAGCTGAGCGCCAAATGCACTCGGGCCCTGGTGATTCCGACGTAAAGCAGTCGGCGCTCTTCCTCGACGGGTTCGCTGTCGGCGCCGTGCGCCAGCGCATGCGAGATCGGCAGTGTGCCGTCGGCTAACCCGACCAGGAACACCGCGTCCCACTCCAAGCCCTTGGCCGCATGCAGCGACGCAAGCGTGACGCCCTGCACCACCGGGGGGTGCCGCGAGTCGGCCCGCGTGCGCAGCTCGGCCACCAGCCCGGGAAGTTCGAGCTCCGGACGCTGCGCCACTTCGTCGTCGACCAACTGGACCAGCGCGGTCAGCGCCTCCCAACGATCCCGTGCGCGCGTGCCGTCGGGCTCCTCGGCAGTCAGCCCCAACGGTTCCAGGACGGCGCGGACCAGTTCGGGCAACGGGCCCTCGGCGCCGCGCTCCGCCGCGCGTTGCAGCGCGAGCAGCGCCTGCTTGATCTCCTGACGGTTGAAGAACCCCTCGCCGCCGCGCACCTGGTAGGCGATGCCCGCCTCGGTGAGCGCCTCCTCGTAGACCTCGGACTGGGCGTTCACCCGATAGAGCACCGCGATCTCGGACGGCGGGGTGCCGGATTCGATGAGCCGCGCGATCGATTTCGCGACCCCGGCGGCCTCGGCGGCCTCGTCGGGATGCTCGTGGAACGACGGGGTTGGGCCGGGTTCGCGTTGACCGATGAGTTGCAGCTTGCTGCCGGCGACCCTGCCCCGGGCCGCGGCGATCACCTGGTTAGCCAGCGACACCACCTGCGGGGTGGATCGGTAGTCGCGCTCCAGGCGCACCACTGTGGCGTCCGGGAACCGCCGCGAGAAGTCGAGCAGGAAGCGCGGCGAGGCCCCGGTGAACGAGTAGATGGTCTGGTTGGGGTCGCCGACGACGGTGAGGTCGTCTCGATCGCCCAACCAGGCCGCCAGCACCCGCTGCTGCAGCGGGGTCACGTCCTGGTATTCGTCGACGACGAAGCAGCGGTAGCGGTCGCGGAACTCCTCGGCCACGGCGGCGTCGTTCTCGATCGCGGCCGCGGTGTGCAGCAGCAGGTCGTCGAAGTCGAGCAGCGTGATCGTTTCGTCGCGGACCTTCAGCGCCTCGTACGCCGCGTAGACCATCGCGACCTTCTCGGCGTCCAGCGGGATGTCGCGGGCGGCGGCGGCCACGGCGGCCGGATACTCCTCAGGGCCGATGAGGGACGCCTTGGCCCACTCGATCTCGCCGGCCAGGTCGCGCACGTCGTCGGTGCTGGTGTTCAGCCTGCTGCGGCTGGCCGCGCGGGCCACCACGGCGAACTTGCTGTCCAGCAGCTGCCAGCCGGTGTCGCCGACGACCCGCGGCCAGAAATACCGCAGTTGGCGGCGCGCAGCGGCGTGAAACGTCAGCGCCTGTACGGACCCGATACCCGGACTCGCCCCTCCGGCGGCTTCCAGCGCCCGCAACCGGGAGCGCATCTCCCCCGCCGCGCGCTGGGTGAAGGTCACCGCCAGCACCTGCCCCGAGGCGACGTGACCGTTCGCGACCAGCTGGGCGATGCGTTGGGTGATCGTGCGGGTCTTGCCCGTTCCGGCTCCCGCGAGCACGCAGACCGGTCCGCGCGCCGCCAGCACGGCCTCGCGCTGCTCGTCGTCCAGTCCGGCGGTCAGTGGTTCGGCGACCATCGGCATGGGCTCCATCTTGGCAGCGATGGCCGACAAACATGGTGCAGCGCCACGCGGCCAATCGCCTCCCCCTGCACGGAATGCATCTTCACCCGGCTACGTTAACGAGCTATGACCACTGCGGCCCTCACGATCTACAGCACTCCATGGTGCGGCTATTGCCATCGCCTCAAGACTGCGCTGAAGTCGCAGGGAATCTCCTATGACGAGGTCGACATCGAACAGGACCCCGCGGCCGCAGAATTCGTCGGCTCGGTGAACGGCGGCAACCACGTGGTGCCGACGGTGAAGTTCGCCGACGGCTCGACGCTGACCAACCCGAGTGCGGGCGAGATCAAGGAAAAGCTGGCCTCGGGCGGGAACTAGTCGCGGGGGTTAGCCATAGGCGTTGCTGCTGTTGATATTTCAGCCGCCACAGTTCTTGGCGACTGCCGGGGGGCAATAGACGCCGCTGGCCGGGCCGGCGTTCAGTTGGATGGTCGGTCCGTACGGCTGTGGAACCAGCGTGGCTGATATCGGCCCGGCGTTGCCGCCCTGACCGGTGTCGGTGAGGATGTTTCCGTTGGCGGTGTTTCCCCAGACGGAGGTCAACACGAAGGTCGCGACAGCTCTGCGCACGGAGGCCGCCGGACAGCTCGGGCAGGCATTGAAGTCCGCGTAGGTGAAGTGACCGTTGCCGCCGCCGTCGATGAACAGAGCCTGCTTCATCCCGACCCACGATCCGACGAACTGTTCGATCCCCGCCATGTCGGCGTGCGCGGGTGCGGCGAAGACAAGTGCGATGACGCCCACCCCCGCAAGTGCGAATTTGTTCGCGACAAATCTCGTCGCATTGCGGGTTTGGTCATCGTTATTCGACACGGGGCGCATGACGGCGAATATTACATTTCTCACCGGGCAGCGTCCTATTCGCTGGCAGCCCAGGATTCGATGATCACCCGGGCGATCGAAATCGACCCGGGCAGTAGCAGTTTCGACGCCTTAGACATCGAAGCGCTGGACCAATCGCCGGCATCCAGGGCTTCGCGAACCTCGTCGCGGGTGAACCACGCGGCCTCGGCGATCTCGCCGTCGTTGAACGAGAATTCCTCGTCGGGGTCGCCGAGGGCGTGGAAACCGACCATCAGCGAGCGCGGGAAGGGCCAGGGCTGGCTGCCCAGGTAGCGCACGTCGCGGACGGTCAGGCCGATCTCCTCGCGGATCTCGCGGGCGACGCAGACCTCGAACGACTCGCCGGCCTCGACGAACCCGGCCAGCAGCGAGAACATCCGCTCGGGCCACACCGCCTGGCGGGCCAGCACCGCGCGGTCGCCGCCGTCATGGACCAGGCAGATCACCGCGGGGTCGATGCGCGGGAATTCTTCTTGACCGGTCAACGGGTTGACGCGTGCCCAGCCGGCCCTGGCGACTTTGGTCGCCGAGCCATCGGTTGGGCTGAATCGTGCGCTGTCATGCCAATTCAGTAGCGCGATAGCCGACGACACCAGTTGGCTGCTGGTGTCGTCGAAGATCGGGCCGAGGCTGCGCAGGTTCACCACCTCGGCTTGTACGTCGGGATCCGCGGGCGCCTCCAGCACGCCCCGGATACCCCAGACATGCCGCCCGCCCTCGATACGGCCCAGGAACACCGCGTCCGGTGGGGGTTTTTCGCCCAGCGCGGCCGTGGTGCCGAGAACCACCCTGCCGTTGGCGACCAGCACCTGATTGCGGGAATCCACCCGCAACAGGGCCGCATCCGCCCAGCCCGCGATGGCCGCGTCGACATCGGTGCGCACCTGATCGGCCCGATCGGCGCCGACGCGGGACAGCAACGGAACGCTGCGCAGCTGAAAGTCCACGGGGTCAGTGCCCCGCGTGCCGGATGTAGAGCAGCCGGTCGGTGGCCTCGATGGCGTCCACCTCGGGCGCACCGATGCGCAGCAGGTGGCCGTCGCGCACCACACCGAGCACGATGTCGCGCAAATGTCGTGGGGACCCGCCGATCTCGGTCTCCTCCACCTCGCGTTCGGCAATCGACAGCCCGGCATGGGGAGTCAGCAGATCCTCGATCATCTCCACCACGCTGGGCGTCGTGGTAGCGAGGCCGAGCAGCCGACCGGCGGTCTCCGAGGAGACCACCACCGAGTCGGCGCCCGATTGCTGCAGGAGGTGTTGGTTCTCGGCCTCGCGGATCGACGCCACGATCTTGGCCTTGGGCGCAAGCTCGCGGGCCGTCAGGGTTACCAATACCGCGGTGTCGTCGCGGTTGGTGGCGACGATGATCGAGGACGCGTGCTGGGCGCCGGCCAACCGCAGCACATCGGATCGGGTGGCATCGCCATGCACGGTGACCAGGCCGGCGGTCGCGGCGTGTTCGAGCGCGGTGCGATCGGTGTCGACGACGACGATCTCGCCCTGGGCGTCCTCGTCTCCGAGCCTGGCACCGACCGCGGTTTTGCCCTTGGTGCCGTAGCCGATGACGATGGTGTGGTTGCGCACTTTGCTCCTCCAGCGCTGAATCTTCCATGCCTGTCGGGACCGCTCGGAAAGGACCTCGAGCGTGGTGCCGACCAATACGGCCAGAAATGCGATCCGCAGCGGTGTGAAGACCAAGGTGTTGACCAACCGCGCGGATTCGGAATACGGGGTGATGTCGCCGTAGCCGGTCGTCGAGAGCGACACCGCCGAGAAGTAAAGGCAGTCCAGGAAGCTAATTTCGTCGCCCCGCACATCGCGGTAGCCCCCTCGGTCCACGTAGACGACGAGGGTCGCGGCGAACAACACCACCAATGCGATGGCCATTCGGCGGGTGATGACGCGCCCCGGGCTGGCGGAGTCTTCGGGGATGCGCAGCACACCAACCAGGAGGTGCCCGGGTTTGGCGGTCAGCGTCTGATCGAGACCGCTCAGCAACCTACCCCTGCGCACGGCACCTATGTAACCACGATCTAGGTGTGGCCACCGGCGGAGACAGCCAGCAGGGCGGTCAACTCGGCCGGATCGGGCAGGTCATCGGGAACGACGGAGACCCCGGTGCGCACGTAGTAGAACGCGGCGCGCACGGAGGATTCCGGGCACCCGGCCAACGCGGCCCAGGCCAGCCGGTAGACGGCGAGCTGGACGGCGGCCTGGCGCAGGGCTTCCGGTCCACGCGGCGGCTCACCGGTCTTCCAGTCCACGACGGTCGCACCGCCGTCGGGTTCGGCGAACACGGCGTCGATGCGGCCGCGCAGCACGGTGTCGCCGATGGACATTTCGAACGGCACCTCCACCGCGACGGGTGTGCGGGCCGCCCACTGTGATCCGCTGAAGGCCTCCTGCAGCGCGGCCAATTCCTCGGTGTCGCCGACGTCGGAGTCCGCCGCGCCCGGCAGGTCGCCGAGGTCAAACAGCCGCTCCGCGCCGTAGAATCGCTGGACCCAGGAGTGGAATGCGTTGCCCAGCAACGCATGCGGGTCGGGTCGGGTCGGCAGCCGATGCATCAGCCGCTGCGCCGCCCCCGCCGGGTCGCGGGCCAGGTCCACCAGCGCGCTGACGGACAACTGGCTGGGCAGCGCGCCGACGGGCGGCGACGCGGCGCGTGCACGTTCGGCCAACAGCGCATCGACATCGGCGACCCAGCCGTCGACGTCGGCGCCTGATGGGGCTGGGTCGGCCGGGTCGGTCGCCATCGCCTGAGCCACCAGCGCCGCCCCGCGTTCGACGTCGCCGCGGCGCCCCGCCAGCGGATCGGCCGGCCATATCGCCTCGACGACGCTGTCGCGCAGCGGGTTTCGCTCGCCGTCGGCGGGGGCGGGCGCCCACTGTTCCACCACGCCGCAGGGATCGCCGGCGGCGGTGGAACGGTCGATCACGTCCTTGAGTTCGCACAGGAAATCCGAGGGGCCACGCGGTTTGATCCCGGTGCAACCCCAGTGATGGCCGGATATCAGCAGGGTGTCCTCGGCCCGCGTGATACCGACGTACAGCAGCCTGCGCTCCTCGTCGACGCGCCGCTGATCGAGCTGGCGGCGATGCGCAGAGATCTTGTCCGACAGCTGCTTTCGGTTGGTGACATCCGAGGTGTCCAGCACAGGTACGCCGAGTGCGCCCGCGCCGGCGCGGTCGCCGCGCAGCAGCGGCGGCAATTCGGCCGCGTCGGTGAGCCAGCTGCTCCGCGACGCCGTCGACGGAAATACCCCGCCGGACAGGTGCGCCACCGCCACCACCTGCCACTCCAAGCCTTTGGCGGCGTGCACGGTGAGCACCTGAACGCGGTCCTTGGCGGCCACCGACTGGGCCGGCGCCAAACCGTTCTCCACCACCTCGGCCGCGTCCAGGTAGCACAGCAGGCCCTCGACGGAGGGTGCGTCGGAGGTGACGGTTGCGCGTTCGGCGTAGCCGGCGACGACATCGGCAAACGCGTCGAGGTGCTCGGCGCCCGACCAGCCCGCGCAGGCCGCCACCGCGGCCCGGACCTCGCAGTCCGCGCCCAGCACGCGGCGCACCTCGGCGACCAGATCGGGCAGGGAATGACCAAGATGGCCGCGCAGTGCGTGTAATTCGCCGGCCAGCGCGCAGATGCGCTGATACCCCGCAGCCGAATACGAACCGGCCGGGCCGGGGTCGCTGACCGCATCGGCCAGGCACGCGCTGTCCGTGTCGGCACCGGCGGCCAGGGCGATCGACTCCGGGGTGGCCGGCTCGACTGGCCCTCCCCCACCCAGTTCGACCGCGCGGCGCCACAGCGCCGCGATGTCCCGGGCGCCAAGCCGCCAGCGCCGACCGGTCAGTACCCGCATTGCGGCCCCGCCGGCCGTCGGGTCGGCGACCAGCCGCAGCATGGCGACCACCTCGGCGACCTCAGAGACCGAGAGCAAGCCGGCCAGGCCGACGACCTCGACGGGAATTCCGCGGGCGCGCAAGGCATCCGCGATGGGTGCAGCGTCGGCGTTGCGCCGGACCAGGACCGCGGCGGTCGGCGGGCTGATGCCCTCGGCCTTAGCGTGCTGGTACCGCGCATGCAGGTGGTCGGCGATCCACTCGCGTTCGGCCCGCACGTCGGGAAGCAACGCGCAACGGACGGTGCCCGGTGGGGCGTCCGGGCGCGAGCGCAGCGCTTGCACCGCAACCGAGCGTCGGCGCGCCTCCGCCGAAATGGCATTGGCGACGTGCAACGCCCGAGGCGGGTTACGCCAGCTGGTCCGTAGCTCGAGGCTCGGCGCGGGCGTGCCGTCGGACCGCGGGAAGTCGGTACAAAAGCGCGGCAGGTTGGTCGCCGAGGCGCCGCGCCAGCCGTAGATCGACTGGATCGGGTCGCCGACGGCCGTCAGCGCCAGGCCGCTAGCGTCACAGTCACGCCCACCGCCGAACAGCGCCGACAACGCGACACGCTGGGCGTGCCCGGTGTCTTGGTACTCGTCGAGCAGCACCACCCGATAGCGGCCTCGCAGCTCCTCGCCGACCTGCGGGAACGCCGCTGCCAGCCGTGCGGCCGAGGCCATTTGCGCACCGAAGTCCAGCACCTTCGCAGCGCGCATGCGTTCGGCCAGCGCGTCGAGTAGCGGCACCAGCTCCGCGCGCTCGGTCTGGGCGGCCAGCAACCGCTGCAGCCACTGGCTGGGGCCGCGGTCGCGCTGGTAGGGACCGGCCGGCAGGTGGTTGATCAGCCGCTCCAGCTCCACATGGGTGTCGCGGAGCTGGCCGGTGTCCACCAGGTGCTCAGCGAGCTGGCCCCACAGCCGCAGCACCATCGACGTCACCGCGGCGGGCGTCTTGCCGGTGTGCAGCGGGCCGTCGTAGCCGTTGACAACGTCGAAGGCCAGCTGCCACAGCTCGGTCTCGCTGAGCAACCGGGCGTCCGGTTCGACGGGCAGCAACAGGCCATAGTCACGCAACAGCGAGCCGGCGAACGCGTGATAGGTGCTGACAATCGGGGTGTCCGCCGCTTCCGCCACTCCAGTGGGTGCCGCGGAGCTGGCCGTGCCCAATCCGATGCCGGCCAACCGGGCCAGCCGGGACCGCACCCGGCGCAGCAGCTGGCCGGCGGCCTTGCGGGTGAAGGTCAATCCCAGCACCTGACCAGGTTCGGCGTAGCCGTTGGCGACGAGCCACACCACCCGCGCGGCCATCGTCTCGGTTTTACCCGCACCTGCCCCCGCGATAACGACCAGCGGGCCCGGCGGTGCGGCGATGACCGCGGCCTGCTCCGCTGTGGGCGGGAAAAGCCCTAGCGCGCAGGCCAATTCGGTTGGGCTGTACCGCGCAGGCCCGGTCACTGCGCTGATCCTTCGGCGTGGGCCGGACACGACGGCCGCACCGGGCAGTGCGTGCACCCGTCGTTGCGTCGGGCGATGAACGACGGCCCGGCGGTGGCCTCGGCGGCCTGCCGGATAAGGTCGCGCCACTCGTCGCGCGCGGCGGGCGTCAACGGATCCTGTTCGCGTTCAACGACTCCCGAAGCACCGGTCCTGGCCGGGTAGATCAGGCGCGCGCCGCCGGGTTCGACCCCCTCAGGACCGGCGGGCACTAGGCCTTCGGCCACCGCCAGCTGGTACATCGCCAGCTGGGCGTGCTGTTGGGCGTCGTCCTTGCTGACGGGCGTCTTGCCGGTTTTGACGTCGACGATCACCAGGCGTCCGGCGGCGTCGCGTTCCAGGCGGTCGACGCGACCGCGCAGCCGAACCTCCCCGCCGTCCGCGCGCCGCACCCCGAGCACCCCGTCAACGTCGACCTCGACGCCGACCTCGGTCAGTTCACCGCGGCTCTGGGTTCGCCACTCGACGAAAGCCTGGACCATTTCGCGATACCGGGCCAGCTCGTTGTCCGAATGCCATTGCGCGTCGAAAGGCAGATGCTCCCACGCCTGCTCCAGCTCGGCCAGCAGCTGCGATTCGGTTTTGTCGGGTTGGGCGATCAGCGCGTGCAGCACCGAGCCGATCGCCGAGCGCAGATCACGCGCGTTGGTCCCGCCATGCCGTTCGACCAGCCACCGCAGCGGGCAGTCGGTGAGCGACTGCAGAGTCGACGGCGTCAACGTGACGACATCCGTTGCGCCGCAAAGTGAATCGTCGGTGCTGACCGGGGTGAGCGCGTGCCAGCCGGCCGGGTCCGCGCCCGGCACACCGGCGCGCGCCAACCGGGCCAACTGCGTTGCCGCACAAGCGCGAGCGGCGTCGTCTAACCCGTCCAGGGCGCCGTCGGGCGCGCACACCACCGCGCGCAACCGGCCCACCAGCGCCGCCGCCGACAGCACTCGGGGCGCGCCGATCGGCGCCAGTGCCTCGGCTTCACCCGCACTGGTATCCCAGGCGGCGAGCTCGAAGAAGAACGGCGACGGCAGCGCGGCCTCGTCTCCGGCTCCGCCGTTGTCACTGTCGACCGCGGTCACCAGCAGCCGGTGCCGAGCCCGGCCCATCGCCGCCACCAACAGCCGGCGTTCCTCGGCCAGCAGGGGCGCCCGCACCGAGGCGTCCTCGGTGACCCCGTCGAGCACATCAAGCAGGCGCTGGGTGTTCAGCACACCTCCGCGCGGAATCGTGTTAGGCCACAACCCGTCCTGCAAGCCGGCGATGACCACCATGTCCCATTCGTGTCCCAGCGCCGCGTGCGCGCTGAGCACCCGAACCTGCTGTGCTCCGTCGGTGGGCTCGGCGGTGACGCCGGGCAGCTGCAGCGCCGCGATGTGCTCGACGAGTCCGCGCAACGACGAGCCCGGGGTACGAGACACGTACTGGTCGGTGACGTCGAACAATGCGGTCACCGCGTCCAGGTCCCTGGTGGCCTGGGCGGCGCCCGGGCCACCGCGCTCGCTGACAGCCAGCCAACGCCGCTGCAGACCGGAGCGCTGCCACGCCGCCCACAACGTGTAGCGCGGGTCTTGGCCGTCGCGATCGCAGCGCGACGCCGCGTCCAGCACCGCACGCACCCGCCGCAGCGCCCCGGCCTGCGCGCCGGACAGCGGCGCGTCGCCGGACAGCGCCTCGACAAGGAGGTCGCCCATCCCAGCCGGCTTGGCGCGCTGAAGTGTTCGACGCAACTGGCGCAACGAGACCGGGTCGACGCGACCGATGGGCCCGGTCAGCAACTCCAGCGCCCGTGCACCGTCGAGCCCGTCAGCGGTCGCGGCCAGAACCGTGAGCAACGCGCGCGCCGCAGGTTCTTCGGACAGCGGGGCCCCGAACGCGGGCGGGGCTACCGGAACCCCGGCGGCGGCCAACCCACGCGGCAATCGCGATCCGGCCCGGGCCACCGAGCGGACGATCACCGCCATCTGTGACCACGGCACCCCGTCAATCAAGTGGGCACGCCGCAGCGCGTCGGCGATCAGCGCGGCCTCGGCATGCGCCGAGGCCGCCAGGCGTACGGTGACCGAGCCGCCGGCCCCGTCGACGCCATCGATCTGCCTGCCGCCGCTGCCGCCGGGCAGCCGGCGCGCAACGCCGCTGACGGCGCGCGCGACGGCCGGGGCGCAGCGATGCGACACCGTCAAGGTGACCGACGGGCCGTCCTCAGTGAGCAGCCCGGCGGGCTCGCCGCCGCGGAAACCGAACACCGCCTGGTTGGGGTCACCGGCCACCAGGGTCAGTTCGGCGCCCGCGGCCAGCACCCGAATCAGCTCGGCCGCCTGCGGGTCGAGTTGCTGGGCGTCGTCGATCAACAAAACCCGCACCCTGGCGCGTTCGGCCGCCAGCAGCTCGGAATCGATCGCGAAAGCCTCCAACGCGGCGCCGACCAGCTCGGAGGCGCCCAGCGCCGGCGCCGTCGCCTGCGGCGCCGCCATCCCGACCGCTGCGCGCAACAGCAGCACCTGCTCGTACTGCCGCGCGAATCGGCCCGCGGCGGTCCACTCCGGCCGCCGGCGCCGCCGGCCCAGCCGCTCGAGCGCGGTGGGGTCCACACCGCGTTCGGAGCAGCGCGCCAAGAGATTGCGCAGCTCGGCGGCGAAGCCGGCGGTGCTCAGAGCCGGCCGGAGCTGCTCCGGCCAGCCGGTGGCCGCGTCCGGTCCGTCTTCGAGGTCGCCGGCCAGCAGTTCCCGGATGATGGCGTCCTGTTCGGCGCTGGTGACCAGGCGTGGAGGGGCGTCGCCGACGCGCTCGGCGGCCCGCCGCAGGACCGCGTAGGCGTAGCTGTGTACGGTGCGGACCAACGGCTCGCGCACCGCGGCGCGCAACGCACCGGCCACGTGTGAACGCAGCAGCGCCGTCGTCAGCGTGGTGCGTGCCCGCATCCCGAGCCGCCCCGAACCGGTAAGCAGCAGAACCGATTCCGGATCGACGCCGGCGGCGATCCGCGCGACCGCGGCGTCGACGAGCAGGCTGCTCTTCCCGGTCCCCGGGCCGCCCAGGACACGCACCCGGCCGCGGGTCTCGGGCCGCAGAACGGCACCCGCCTCGGCTCCCCAATGCAATGTCATATCGGCATGACAGCACGAGGGTCCGACAAGTTCGCCCGGCCTGGCATCATCGACGCGTGACCGCCGAACTTCACGTGCATCGCTACGGTCCATCCGGCCCGGTGCGGATGCTGGCCATCCACGGGTTGACCGGTTATGGGGGACGCTGGCAACATCTGGCCGCCGACCTGCCCGAAATCTCCATCGCCGCACCCGATCTGCTCGGCCACGGCAGCTCAACGTGGGCGGCGCCGTGGACGCTTGACGCCAACGTCTCGGCGTTCGCCCAGCTGCTCGATGACGAAGCCGACACCCCGGTGTTGGTGGTCGGGCACTCTTTCGGGGGTGCCATCGCCTTGGCGCTGGCCGCCGCCCGCCCGGACAAGGTGGCCGCGCTGCTGCTGCTCGACCCGGCGATCGGCCTGGATGGTGCGTGGATGAGCCAGATCGCCGAGTCGATGTTCCGCTACCCCGACTACACGGACGCCGCCGAAGCGCGCGCCGAGAAGCTGTCGGGCTCCTGGTCGGACGTGGACGCCGCGCTGCTCGACACCGAACTCGGCGAGCACCTGGTGCAGCTGCCCAACGGACGATTCGGGTGGCGGGTCAGCATGCCGGCGATGATGTCGTACTGGAGCGAGTTGGCCCGCGATGTCGTGCTTCCGCAACCGGGAACGACGACGACGCTGGTGCGGGCCAAGTGGACGTCGCCGCCGTACGTCACCGATCAGCTGATTGATGCGCTGCGGCAACGATTGGGAGCCGACTTTCAGTTACTGGATTTCGAGTGCAATCACATGGTGCCCAATGCCAAACCCAGCGAAGTCGCCACACTGATCCGCGACCACTTGCCTAAGCGCTGAACATGGCGCCGGTGACGGACGAGCAGGTCGAACGGGTGCGTTCGCTGGTCGCGGCCATCCCGTCGGGCCGCGTCGTGACCTACGGCGACATCGCCGCTGTCGCAGGGCTTTCCAGCCCGCGCATCGTCGGCTGGATCATGCGAACCGACTCCTCGGACCTGCCCTGGCACCGGGTGATCACGGCCTCGGGGCGACCGGCGCGGCATCTGGTGACCCGACAGTTCGAGCTGCTGCGCGCCGAAGGAATCCTCAGCGCCGACGGCAGGATCGCACTGGCCGAGGTTCGCTACGAGTTCCCGCGTGGGATTTAGAGCACCAACCGGACCAGGGCCGCGGTCCGGGCCAGACCGGGAAAGGCCTCGGCGGTGGACCGCGGGTGCAACGCGTGCACCGCGAGCCGGAACATCAACGCGCGCAACAACATCTGTGGCCACTCCGGCAATGCGTTCCACCGCTCGATGAGGCCGTCGTCGGCCTCGCCCCACGACAGCGCATCGATGACGACCACGCCCGCCGCCCAGGATGCGGGCCGCCAGTAGGGCGTGATGTCGGTGATCCCGGGGGCCGCGGTGCCTACGAAAAGCACTGTGCCGTAAAGGTCTCCGTGCACCAGCTGGTTGGGGCTTCGGGTGGGTTTGCGCAGCGTTGCCAGCTGGTTGATCAGATCGACCGATCGCTCACCGTCGGCGGTCGGTGGGGCGGTGCGCGCGCCGGGCGGCACGGAGGCCAGCGGCCGTTCCTCCCACGCGGCACGGTCGGCCGCGATAAAGATGTCGACGTCCGCCCACGGCGCCGTGGGCCCCTGGGTCAGGAATCGAGGGCGCTCCAGTTTGCCGGTGGCCTCATGCAGCCGCACCGCAGCCGAGACGACTTCGTCGTGCCTGGGCTCCGGGGTGCCGGCGACGAATGTATCTGCGCGCCATCCGGAAACCACATATCGGCCGTCGGTCGAGCGGACCGGGCGGGCCAGGCGCACCCCGTCGACGAACAGCGTCTCGCGCACCCGGGCCGACCAGGCCGCTCGAGCGTGGTCGGCCACGATCGACAAGACGACCTCGCCGCATCGCCAGCCACCCTCCCAGCCGGCACCCAAAGGAACAGGTTTCACGCCGGTCAAGCCGAACGCCGACAGCACATGCTCGGGCGGTGGCTCCACTGTCACAGTGGTCAGACTAATAGAGCCTGGTGGGAGCATCCGGTTAGTACATCACCATGTCGGGCTGCATTTGTTTGGCCCAGGCCACGATGCCGCCCTGCAAGTGGACCGCATCGGAGAAGCCGGCCCGGCGAACGGCGGCCAGCGCCGCCGCGGAACGCACCCCGGTCTTGCAGTACAGCACCGCCATCCGGTCCTGGGGCAGCCGCGCCAGGCCCTCACCCGAGTCGATCAGCGACTGCGGGATCAGCTGGGCGCCGTCGAGATGCACGATGTCCCACTCGGCCGGCTCGCGCACGTCGATCAGGGCCAGCTTCGTGCCCGAATCCAGCAACTCGCGCAGCTCCTGCGGGGTGATCGCCGAGGCCGACGACGTTTCGGCCGCGTCCTCGGGCGCGGCCCCGCAAAACTGCTCGTAGTCGACCAGTTCGGTGATCTTCGGCGCTGACGGGTCCTTGCGGATCGTGATCGTGCGATAGCTCATCTGCAGCGCGTCATAGATCAGCAACCGGCCCAGCAGCGATTCCCCGATCCCGGTGATCAGCTTGATCGCCTCGGTGCCCATCACCGAGGCGATCGACGCGCAGACCATGCCCAGCACGCCGCCTTCGGCGCAGGACGGCACCAGGCCGGCCGGCGGCGGTTCGGGATACAGGTCGCGATAGTTCAGGCCCCGCTTATTGCCGCCCTCGTCGGCCGGCGCGTCCTCCCAGAACACCGAGACCTGGCCCTCGAAGCGGTAGATCGACCCCCACACGTAGGGCTTGCCGGCCAGCACCGTGGCGTCGTTGACCAGATAGCGGGTGGCGAAGTTATCGGCGCCGTCGATGATCAGGTCGTACTGGCTGAACAGGTCGACGGCGTTGCCCGCATCCAGCCGAAACTCGTGCAATCGCACTTCGACCAGCGGGTTGATGGCCAGGATCGAGTCGCGCGCCGACTGCGCCTTGGGCCGTCCGACGTCGGCCACGCCATGGATGATCTGACGCTGCAGGTTCGACTCGTCGACGACATCGAAATCGACGATGCCGATCGTGCCGACGCCGGCCGCCGCCAGGTAGAGCAACGTCGGCGCGCCGAGCCCGCCCGCGCCGATCACCAGCACCCGCGCGTTCTTGAGCCGCTTCTGCCCGTCAACGCCGAGGCCGGGAATGATGAGGTGGCGGCTGTAGCGGGCCACCTCGTCGCGGCTGAGTTCGGCGGCGGGCTCAACCAGCGGGGGCAGGGACATCGCCACCCATCCATCACAGCACTTTCCCGCCGAGCAGACACAGAATCGCATGTGGGAGCACCCCACAGTGCGATTCTGTGTCTGCTCGCGGCTTTGATTTGGAGCGCTAAGCGATCGGGTACGGCCAGGGATTGAATCGGCAGGTCTTGCCGTCCGGCTTGACGAATTCGGGGTCGAACTTGGCGCCGTCGTCATTGGACGTCGAGAAGGTCTGCTGCATCATGACGGGGGCCAGGGCGCCCTGCTTGTCGCACGGCTCGTGGCGCACATAGCCGATCGCGTGGCCGACCTCGTGGTTGATCACGTACTGGCGGTAGGAGCCGATGTCGCCCTCGAACGGCACCGCTCCGCGCACCCAGCGCGCCTCGTTGATGAAAACGCGGGCTTGCCGGTCTGCCCCGTACACCGGGTTGTAGCAGGACGTCTCCAGGCGGAATTCGTAACCGCAGCCCTCGCGCACCGTCACGGGCGACACCAGCGAGATCCGGAAGTCGGGCTTGCCGTTATCGATGCGAACGAAGGCGAACTGCGGGTTGTGCGTCCAGCCTTTCGGGTTGGCCAGCGTCTGGTCCACCATCTGGGCGAAGGCGTCGTCGCCGCCGAACATCGTGGGATCCAGACCGTCCTCGACTTCGACGGTGTACTTGAACACCTTGGCGGTGCCCTGACCGATCTGCGACGTAGTCCCCGGAACCACACGCCAGGTCTTATTGCCCGCCTCGGTGAAGGGTCCGCCGGCCGGCAACGTCCCGGCCGGCAGGTTGTCGTCGAATGCGGCGAGCCCGCGCGGTGGCGCGTCGAGGATCGACGTGCCCACCACGCCGATGGCCGGCGGGCCCTTGATCGCCTCGCTCGCGGCCTGCTTCACCGTGCTGGTCCCGGTCACCGTCTGGTACATCACCACGACGGTCAGCACCGCCAGGACAGGCAGCACATACGCCCGCCAGCCGTAGGTGGACACGAACCGCCCCAGCCAGGTCTGTTTGCGCCATTGGCGCCGCTCACGGTCGGCGCGGGCCCGTCCGGCGCTCTCCGCCAGCGGGTCGCGCTGGGCCCGCAACGGTTCTCGCCACTCGTCGTGTAGCACCGGCACTCGACCGGTGCTGCGCACGGGCCGCGGGGACGTCACTTTTCCAGGATGGCACAGCCGGCAGCGAGCGGGACCGCTGGCGCGCCCGACGGGACCGCCGGGCTGGGCGCCTGCCAGCATCGACAGCGCCGTTGCAGGTCCCCCGGACGTAGTGGGTAGTAATGTCTTTGCGACGAGCCGCGCGGAGGTCGGTAGTGCGACCCACCGGGGGCAACACCAATCAGATGAGGACTCGATGAGCGATCTCACCAGGGCAACCGAACGTCGGGCCGAATCGGCGGCCGACCGCGGTGGGCCGACGGAGGGCTCAGACCGTCCTGGCGCCTCAAATCGGCGCGGCAACCGGTTGCCCCGCGACGAGCGTCGGGGCCAGTTGCTCATCGTTGCCAGCGATGTCTTCGTCGACCACGGCTACCACGCGGCCGGGATGGACGAGATCGCCGACCGCGCTGGAGTCAGCAAACCCGTTCTGTACCAACACTTTTCGAGCAAGCTCGAACTGTATCTGGCGGTGCTGAGCCGCCACGTGGACAACCTGGTCTCGGGTGTGCAGCAGGCATTGAGCACCACCACCGACAACCGGCAACGGTTGTACGCCGCGGTCCAGGCGTTCTTTGACTTCATCGAGCACGACAGTCAGGGCTACCGGCTGATCTTCCAGAACGACTACGTCAGCGAACCGGAGGTCGCCGCGCAGGTGAAGGTGGCCACCGAGTCGTGCGTCGATGCGGTGTTCGCGCTCATCGCCGCCGACTCCGGCCTGGAGCCACACCGCGCCCGGATGATCGCGGTGAGTCTGGTGTCGATGAGCGTCGACTCCGCCAGGTACTGGCTGGACGCCGACCGCCCGATTTCCAAGTCGGACGCGGTCGCGGGCACCGTGCAGTTCGCCTGGGGCGGGCTGTCACACGTGCCGCTTACCCGCTCGTAGCGGCCTTCCCGGCGTGGCGGCCCCTGGACTCCGCCGTGCCGATTCCGAACCCGACGCGGCGCGCGTCGGCGGCCCCGATCTCGATGTATGCGATCTTGGCGGCGTGAATCAGAAAGCGACGGCCCCGCTCGTCGGTCAGGCCCAGCAGGCCTGAGCCCGCCCGCACGGCGGCGTCGACGGCCTCTTCCACCTCTTCGGGAGTCTGCGGACTGGAAAAGACCAGCTCGCGTGGACTGTCCGTGATACCGATCTTTACCTCCACGGTGACCCTTCCGGTTGGTCTTCCAGCTGGCTTGAAACTGGCACTGCAGTCGCAGGCCCGTCAGCAGCAGGCTAGTGGACGCCGATCGGCGCCCGGATACGGACCTATCCGGGAGATAACGATTAGCTCCCAGCTCGGCCAACGTGCCGCACGCCGGCCGAACCACGACATTCACGTCAGTACCGTTGGCACCATCAGACACACACTGGACGATCTCGCGGGCGGAAGCCGGGCGGTCTACGACTACCCGGACTATCTCGACGACGAGATTTACGACACAGACGGAGTCGACTACCTCTCCGGTGAGGACGACTACGTCGATCTGGGCTGGGCAACCGACCGACGCTGGCGCCCGGTGGTCGCGATCGCCGGCGCGGTGGTGGCGACCTGCGCCATCGCCACCGCGGTCATCCTCAACAGCGGCGACACCGCCACGACCAAGGCCACGATAGGGGCGCCGACCCCGACCCCCAAAACGGTGATGACCAGCCCGTCCGCGAAGCCTTCGCCTCCGCGCGCCGCGGCCCCGACCACACCTCAACTGCCCCCCGAGACGATCACCACCCTGGCCCCGGTACCGAGCGCGGCTCCGACGAGAATCCCGACCGCCGCGCCGCGCCCCGTGCTCCCGCCGCAAGCCGCGCCACCCCAGGCCGTGCTGAGCCCGCGCGCCGTCCTGTACAGCGTGAACGGGACCAAGCAACTCCTCGACATGGTGAACATCGTCTACACCGATGCGCAGGGCTTCCCGCAGACCGAGCTCAACGTGGCGCTGCCGTGGTCGAAGGTGGTAATCCTCAACCCCGGCGTCCAGACCCAGTCAGTGATCGCCACCAGCATCTACAGCCGGCTCAATTGCTCGATCGTCGACGCCCAGGGGCAGCCGGTCGTGGTGTCGACCAACAACTCGATGATCGCGACCTGCACCAAGTAACTCAGCCCAGGCCGAGCTCGTTCATCCGCTGATCGTGCATGTGCTGCAAACGCTCGAAAAACGCCGCGACATTGCTCAGGCCATCGGGGCCGGATACCACCAGTTCGACCAGCTCATCGTGGTCGGCCAGCAGGTACTGGGCCTGCGTGATCGTTTCGCCGAACAACCGGCGCGCCCACAGCGCCAGCCGGCTGCGCTGTTTGCTGCTGGCGGTCACCGCGCTGCGCACTTCGGCGACGACGAATTGGGAGTGCCCGGTCTCCGACAACGCCGCACTGATCACCTCGACACACTCGTCGGGCAGCCCGCCGGCGATCTCGAGGTACAACTCGGACGCCAGGTTGTCGGCGACATAGGTCTTGACCAGGGCTTCCAGCCAGGTGCTCGGCGTCGTCAGCCGGTGGTAGTTCTCCAGCGCCGACACATATGGGGACATCGCGGCCACCACGTCGACACCGCGCGCTTCCAGCGCGTCGCGCAACAGCTCGTAGTGCCCCATCTCGGCGGCCGCGATGCTGGCCATGGAGATGCGTCCGCGCAGGTTGGGGGCCATTCTCGCCTCGTCGGTGAGCCGGTAGAACGCGGCTATCTCGGCGTAGGCCAGCAACGCGTACAGCTCGTTGACGGCCGGATGATCCGCCGACAGGCGTGGCTTCAACGAATCAGCGGAATCGGCCACTTGGTCCGCGGACGAGGACGAGGGCATGGCAACACTCTAGTCGGCGAGTGCGCAGGAAACGGCGGCCCGCGAGTGTGCATTGGTTATCATGTGTGTAGGTAATGGCTGTATTCATGCCGCCAGTACCGGCGAAATGTGCGTGCACAGCTGGCCCACCGGAGGCCAGCGCCTCGGCGACCTGTTCGGAGTCGGAAATCGTGCGCGCGTGAACCGCGACAGAGAAACACGACAGAAAACCGACACGGTCACCGAAAGGCTTACTACCCACGTATGACTGCACTCACCAGCACAACTGAACTGACCCCCGAACTAACATTTGCCAACCTCGGAGTGCATGACGGCATCGTCCGCGCACTGAGCGAAAAGGGCATCGAAAAACCCTTTGCCATCCAGGAACTCACGCTGCCGCTGGCGCTAGCCGGCGACGACGTCATAGGCCAAGCCCGCACCGGCATGGGTAAGACCTTCGCGTTCGGTGTTCCGCTCCTGCAACGGATTACGGACGGCACCGGCACGCGGCCACTGAGCGGCGCCCCGCGGGCCCTGGTGGTGGTGCCCACCCGCGAGCTGTGCCTTCAGGTCACCGAGGACTTGGCCACCGCGGCCAAGTACCTGACCGCCGAGGGCGGCCGCAAGCTATCGGTGGTCTCCATCTACGGCGGACGCGCCTACGAGCCGCAGATCGAGGCGCTGCAGAAGGGCGCCGACGTGGTGGTGGGCACCCCGGGCCGGTTGCTCGACCTGTGCCAGCAGGGCCACCTGCAGCTGGGCGGGCTCGCGGTGCTGGTCCTCGACGAGGCCGACGAGATGCTCGACCTGGGCTTTTTGCCGGACATCGAGCGCATCCTGCGGCAGATCCCCGCCGACCGGCAATCGATGCTGTTCTCGGCGACCATGCCGGACCCCATCATCACGCTGGCCCGGACCTTCATGGTCCAGCCCACGCACATCCGGGCCGAGGCGCCGCATTCGGCGGCCACGCACGACACCACCGAGCAGTTCGCTTATCGCGCCCACGCGCTAGACAAGGTGGAGATGGTCAGCCGGATCCTGCAGGCCGACGGCCGGGGCGCGACGATGGTCTTCACCCGCACCAAGCGCACCGCGCAGAAGGTCGCCGACGAGCTCGCCGAGCGGGGCTTCAAGGTCGGCGCGGTACACGGCGACCTCGGGCAGATCGCCCGGGAGAAGGCGCTCAAGGGGTTCCGCAACGGTGACGTCGACGTGCTGGTGGCCACCGATGTCGCCGCCCGAGGCATCGACATCGACGACATCACCCACGTCATCAACTACCAGATCCCTGAGGACGAACAGGCCTACGTGCACCGGATCGGACGTACCGGTCGCGCCGGTAAGACCGGTATCGCGGTCACCCTGGTCGACTGGGACGAGCTGCCGCGCTGGACCATGATCGACAAGGCGCTGGGCCTGAACACCCCCGACCCCGCCGAGACCTACTCCAATTCGCCTCACCTGTACACCGAGCTCGGCATCCCGACCGAGGCTGGCGGCACGGTCGGTTCAGCCCGCAAGTCGCCGGTCAAGCGCCGCAGCACCGAGCGGGACGAGGCGGCAAAGCCGGAACGGTCGCGGCAGCGGAGCACTACCCGGCGGCGCACCCGAGGCGGCCAACCCGTCACCGGACACCCCGCCCCTGCTGGCGAGAGTGTTACCGCTGAGGAGACGCCGTCCGAGTCCCCCGCCGCAACCACGGGGAACGCCCGGCGGCGCCGTCGTCGGCGCAAGCCGGCGAACGCCGCCACGCCCGCCAGCTGAGCGCACGCCGCCGCATGGTCAGACCCGAACGCCGCACCAAGGGCGACATTGCGGCGGCGGTGACCATCGGCGTGGTTGTGGCCACCGTCGCGGCGCTGATCTGGTGGACCAGCGATGCCCGTGCCACCATCAGCGGCCCGGCCGCCATTCCGGCGCCCAATCCGACTTCGGCCAAGGAAGTTCCGGCGTCCCTGAGGGAGCTGTGGACGGCCGCCAGCCCCGCGACCGCCGCACCCATGCTGGTGGGCGGGACGGTGGCCACCGGCGACGAACGGCGCGTCGACGGGCGCGACCCGGCCACCGGCGAGTCGCGCTGGAGCTACAGCCGTGACACCGACCTATGTGGGGTGTCGTGGGTTTACCACTACGCGGTCGCGGTCTACCGGGACGACCGCGGTTGCGGTCAGGTCAGCACCGTCGACGGGTCGACCGGCACCCGCGGACCCGCCCGCAGCGGCTACGCCGATCCGCACGTGCGGCTGTCCTCCGACGGCACCACGGTGTTGTCGGCGGGCAGCACCCGGCTGGAATTGTGGCGCTCGGACATGGTCCGGGTGCTGGCCTACGGCGAGACCGACGCCCGGGTGAAGCCGTCCAACCGCGGCCTGCACTCGGGCTGCACGCTGGAGTCCGCGGCGGCCAGCTCGTCGGCGGTGTCGGTGCTGGAAGCCTGCGCGAACCAGGCTGACTTGCGGCTCGTGCTGCTGCGCCCGGGCAAGGACGACGACGAACCGCAGCAACATCTGGTGCCCGAACCCGGGATCCGGGCGGGTTCGGGGGCGCGGGTGCTGGCGGTGTCGGCGACCAACACCGCCGTATACCTGCCATCACCGCAACCGAGGGTCGAGGTGGTCGACGAGAGCGGCACCACGGTGTCGAGCACACTGCTGCCCAAACCGCCGTCGAGCTCGGCGGTGGCCACCCAAACCGGCAGCGTGGTGACCTGGTGGACCGGCGACGCCCTCGTCGTGTTCGACTCGACGACCCTGACTGAGCGCTACACCATCGCCGCGGGCGAGACGACGGCGCCGTTGGGCCCGGGTGTGATGATGGCGGGGCAGCTTCTCGTGCCGGTCACCGACGCAATCGGCGTCTACGACCCGCTCAGCGGCGCGAACAACCGCTACATCCCGGTGCATCGGCAACCCGGCAAGGCAGCCGTGATCCCCGCTGTATCCGGTGCCCGGATATTCGAGCAGCGCGGCGACACGGTCGTCGCGCTCGGCTAGCTTGGCGAGCAGACGTAAAAGCGCCCAAAACCTCGGGCGGGTTCACGGGCTTTTACGTCTCCTCGCGAGGGTTGCGGCTACGGCTCCACATCGAACGTGGGCAGCGGCTTGCCAGACTTCCAGTGCTTAAGCAGCGCCTGCGCCAGCTCGCGATAGGCCGCCGCACCCTTGTTCTTGCGCCCCGCCAGGACCGAGGAGCCCGACGCGCTGGCCTCCGCGAAGCGCACGGTGCGCGGCACGGGCGGAGCGAGCACCGGCAGGTCGTAGCGGTCGGCGACGTCCAGCAGCACGTCGCGGGTGTGGGTAGTTCGCGAGTCGTACAGCGTCGGCAATGCGCCCAGCAGCCGCAGATTCGGGTTGGTGATCTGCTGAACATCGGAGACGGTGCGCAGGAACTGCCCGACCCCGCGGTGGGCCAGCGTCTCGCACTGCAACGGCACGATCACCTCGTCGGCGGCGGTCAGCCCGTTAAGGGTGAGCACGCCCAGCGAGGGCGGGCAGTCGATGATGACTACGTCGAACTGACCGTCGAGCTTGGCCAGCGCGCGCTTGAGCGCATACTCGCGGCCCGCCCGCATGAGCAGCATCGCCTCGGCGCCGGCCAGGTCAATGTTGGCCGGCAGCAGCGTCATTCCCTCCGACGTGGTGACGAGAGCGGCGTTGGGCTCGACTTCGCCGAGCAGCACTTCGTGCACCGACACCGGTAGTTTGTCCGGGTCATGGCCGAGCGAGAAGGTCAAACAACCCTGGGCGTCCAGATCGACGAGCAGGACTCGCCGTCCCTTGGCCACCATCGCCGCACCCAGCGACGCGACCGTCGTCGTTTTGGCCACGCCACCCTTCTGGTTGGCCACCGCCAATACCCGGGTCTCACTCACAAGCGCTGCCCCTCCTCGTCGCTTTGCCCTACATCGTCGCCAGCGCAGTAACAGTGCCCATCCTGGCATGTTCCCTGCGGCTCCGCTTCGGCATGCCATCCGGCAGAATCGGTCGGCATGGGCGTGTACAAGCACCGGCTGCTGCTGCTGCGCCACGGCGAGACCGAGTGGTCGAAATCGGGCCAGCATACCGGCCGTACCGAAATCGAGCTCACCGATGTCGGCCGGGCACAAGCCATGTTGGCCGGACGAGTCCTCGGTGAACTCAAACTCGCCGACCCGTGGGTGGTCAGCAGTCCACGGAAACGGACCCTCGACACCGCCCAGCTGGCCGACGTCACCGTCGACGAGGTGTCCCCACTACTGGCCGAGTGGGATTACGGCTCCTACGAGGGTCTGACCACCTCGGAGATCCACCAGTCGGTACCCGACTGGCTGGTGTGGACGCACGGCTGTCCCGGCGGTGAAAGCGTTGCGCAGGTCAGTGATCGCGCCGATGCAGCCGTCACCATGGCGCTGCGGCAGATGGAGTCGCGCGACGTGGTGTTCATCAGCCACGGCCACTTTTCCCGTGCGGTGATCACGCGCTGGCTCGAGCTGCCGCTCGTCGAGGGTCGCCGTTTCGGCATGAACACTGCCTCGATCGCGAAATGCGGGTTCGAGCACGGGCTGCGACAGCTCAGCGCGCTTGGGCTGACCATTCCGTGACTTTCGCCGAACCTCCGTTCGTCCTGTGCGGGCCCAACGGGACCTTGGTTGCCGACGGGGTGCGGACGCGCTACAGCGACGTGCGGGCGGCGCAGGCGGCACTGCGATCCGGCGAGACGCCAATGGTGTTGGGCGCGTTGCCATTCGACGTCGACGGACCCGCCGCATTGCTGGCGCCCAATGCCGCGCGGCGCACCGACGCGCCGCCGGATTGGCCGACGGGCCCGCTGCCGGCGGTTCGCATAGCCGACGCCCTCCCGCCACCGGCGGAATACCGAAGCCGGATCGGCCGGGCGCGAGATCGGCTCACCGCACCGGAAAGCACATTGCGCAAGGTGGTGTTGGCCCGCGCGTTACGGCTGACCGCCGATGCCCCGCTGGATGCCCGCATCGTCCTGCGCCGGCTGGTTAACGCCGACCCGACCGCGTACGGATATCTCGTCGACCTGACCGCCGCCGGCGACGCCTACGCGGGTGCCGCCCTGGTGGGCGCCAGCCCTGAGCTGCTGGTTGCGCGCTCCGGCGACCGCGTCGTGTGCCAGCCGTTCGCGGGGTCGGCGCCGCGCGCCGCCGACCCCGACGTCGACGCGGCCAACGGCGCCGCGTTGGCCTCTTCCGCCAAGGACCGTCATGAGCACCGCCTGGTGATCGACACCATGCGCGACGCCTTGGCCCCCGTGTGCGACGAGCTGACGATCGCGCCCGAACCGCAATTGAGCCGCACTGCGGCCGTGTGGCACCTGTGCACGCCGATCACCGGCCGGCTACGCGACACGTCAACCACGGCAATCGATCTCGCGCTGGCCCTGCATCCCACTCCTGCGGTCGGCGGGGTGCCGACGCAAGCCGCCGCCAAGCTGATCGCCGAGCTGGAAGGTGATCGTGGTTTCTATGCCGGAGCGGCGGGCTGGTGCGACGCCGCCGGCGATGGCCGCTGGGTGGTTTCCATCCGCTGCGCTCAGCTGTCGGCCGACCGTCGCACCGCGCTCGCCCATGCCGGTGGCGGCATCGTCGCCGAATCCGACCCGGATGCCGAAGTCGAGGAAACCACAACGAAATTCGCCACGATACTGCGCGCGCTGGGAGTTGAGCAGTGACCGAGAAGATAAGACGCGCCATACCCGAGGATGCTGCCGACATCACGGCCATGATTCACGGGCTGGCCGAGTTCGAACGCGCCCCCGAGCGGTGCACCGTGACCGAAAGCCAAGTTTCTGCGGCGCTTTTCGATAAGTCTCCGACGCTTCGAGCGCACGTCGCCGAAGTTGACGGCGATGTCGCCGCGATGGCTCTGTGGTTTCTCAACTTTTCCACCTGGGACGGCGTCCCCGGAATTTTTTTAGAGGATCTGTTCGTATGGCCCAGGTTTCGCCGCTGCGGCCTGGCCCGCGGAATGCTCGCCGCACTGGCGGCCGAATGCCGCGACAACGGCTACACCAGGTTGTCGTGGGCGGTGCTGAACTGGAACACCGACGCCATCGCGTTGTACGACGGGGTCGGCGCGCAACCGCAGCGCGAATGGACTACCTATCGGCTGTCCGGCCCGGGGCTGGCCGAGCTGGCCGGACCGCGCTGATCGCCACCGGCGGCCCAGCGCACGGCCGCGGGACTGAACAGCAATACCAATACGGTCAGCGCCACGATGCCCAGCGGGATGCCGAAGGCCGGCTGATGCGAACCCGCGGCGAGGTACCACGCGACGGGCAACAGCAGGAGTTGCGTGAACACGCCCAGCCCGCGGCCCCAGCGCTTGCCGACCGTGAGGGCGTATCCGGCGGCCAGGACTGCGCCGCCGACCACGGCGAACCAGACCGCGGTGCCCAACCCGTTTACCACGCGCTGATCGGACCCGGTCAGCCCGCGGACCACCAGCACCGCGGCCATCACCAGCGCGGCCACACCCTGCAGGACCACGATCCATCCCGCGCCCCGCACTGCGGTGGGCGCGGCCGGTTTGGGCACAGTCACAGCGCCAGCGTAGCTAGGACTCAACGCGTCCTCATGGGCCACATGCGGCTCGCACAGGAACGGCTTAGCCGCCCCGCCTAAGCTGGTCGATCATGCGCGCCGTGCTGATCGTGAACCCAACAGCCACTTCCACCACACCGGCCGCTCGCGACCTACTGGCCAATGCGCTCAAGAGCCGCCTCGAGCTGACCGTCGAACACACCAGCCACCGTGGCCACGGCAGCGAGCTCGCGCAACAGGCCGTCGCCGATGGGGTCGACCTGGTCGTCGTGCACGGCGGCGACGGCACGGTGAGCGGGGTGGTCAACGGTTTGCTCGGGCATCCCGGCTTGCCACCGACCGGCCCGGTGCCCGCGGTCGCCGTGGTACCCGGCGGTTCGGCGAACGTATTGGCGCGGTCGCTGGGCATCGCCAAGGACCCGGTCGCGGCCACCAATCAGCTGATCCAGCTGCTCGACGACTACCGCCGCCATCAGACGTGGCGGCGCATCGGGCTGATCGACTGCGGTGACCAGTGGGCCACGGTCAACGCGGGGATGGGCATCGACGCGGAGGTGGTGGCGGGCGTGGAAGCGCAGCGCGACAAGGGCGTCAAGGTCACGCCGTTGCGCTACTGGCGGGTTGCCGTTCCCCTCACCATTGCCTTCAGCCGCCGGGAACCGACCCTCACGCTGCAACTCCCTGGCCGGGAACCGGTTTCGGGCGTGCACTTCGTCTGGGTGTCCAACACCACGCCGTGGACCTACAGCAGCAATCGACCCATGGTGACCAACCCCGGCTGCAGTTTCGACTCGGGCCTGGGTGTGTTCGCGCTCGACGGCATGAAGGTGCTGCCCACCCTGAACCTGGTCCGCCAGATCCTTGGGAAGGGTCCCAAGCCGAACGCCAAACAACTCATCCGCGACGACGACGTGCCCTGCCTGAAGGTCACCTCCCCGGGTGCCCCGATTGCCAGCCAGTTCGACGGGGAGTACCTCGGCTTGCGCGAGAGCATGACGTTTCGAGCGGTTCCCGATGCGCTGGCGGTGGTCGCCCCGCCCGCCAAAAACCGCGCCTGACCTGCCACTACAGCAGACGTGACGAGCTACACACCGTAAAATCCCGGTAAACGGGCCGTGCAGTGTAGTACAACTGTGTAAGGGCTTTGATACGGGAGTTCAAAGTGAGATAGCACACCCGCTAACTCGGACTATTGACTTCTGTTGAGCCTGTGAAACGATCGGAAGGTTGCACGCAGAAATTTTGTAGGGGTACGGAGCCTTTCTTCTGCACGCGTTTAACAGCCGAAGAAAATGCCCGTGCATCTTGCTGCGCAAACGGTGAGGAGTATTACGTATGGATTGGCGCCACAAGGCGGTGTGTCGCGACGAGGACCCAGAGCTGTTCTTCCCGGTGGGGAACAGCGGTCCGGCGCTCGCGCAGATCGCTGACGCGAAACTGGTCTGCAATCGGTGCCAGGTGACCACGGAGTGCCTCTCCTGGGCCCTGAACACAGGTCAGGACTCGGGCGTCTGGGGCGGCATGAGCGAAGACGAGCGGCGCGCGCTGAAGCGTCGCAACTCCCGGACGAAGGCCCGTAGCGGAGTCTGACCCAGCTCGACATTGGTGCGGCCTCGACGATCGTCGGGGCCGCACTTGTGTGCTGGCCGCCTTACAGCAGCAGCCGCGCGCGTCGTCCGATCGGAACCCTTAGCACCACATCGGTGCCGCGATCGGATCCTTCGCGCATGCCCAGCGAACCGTCCAGCTCGGCGGAAACCAGGGTCCGCACGATCTGCAGGCCCAGGCTGTCCGACTTCTCCAGGCTGAAACCCTCCGGCAACCCGCGTCCGTCGTCGTGCACGACGACATCAAGCCAGCGCGCCGAACGCTCGGCGCGGATCGTCACCGATCCCTCTTGGGCGGCCGGGTCGAAGGCGTGCTCGATCGCGTTCTGCACCAGCTCGGTGATCACCATGATCAGCGCCGTCGCACGATCGGAGTCCAGCACGCCGAGATCGCCCACGCGGTTGATGCGGATCGGTCTGTCCACCGACGCGACGTCGTTCATGATCGGCAGGATCCGGTCGATGACCTCGTCGAGGTTCACCTGTTCGTCCACTGACATCGACAATGCGTCGTGGACCAGCGCGATCGACGACACCCGGCGCACCGACTCGATCAGGGCCTCGCGCCCCTCGGCGTTGGCGGTCCGGCGAGCCTGCAGACGCAATAACGCGGCGACGGTCTGCAGGTTGTTCTTCACGCGGTGATGGATTTCCCGGATCGTGGCGTCCTTGGAGATCAACGCCCGGTCTCGGCGTTTGACCTCGGTGACGTCGCGGATCAGCACCGCGGCGCCGGCGCTACGACCGTGCACCACCAGCGGCAGGGTCCGCAGCAGCACCGTGGCGCCGCCGGCGTCGACCTCCATGCGCATGCTCTTGCCGCCCGCCAGCAAGTCCTGCACATGCTCGGCCACCTCCTGGGCCTCGAAGGAGTCGGAGATCAGTGGGCGGGTGACCTGGACCAGGTTGCGATCTTCCAGCTCGCTGGTCAGGCCCATCCGGTGGTAGGCCGACAGTGCGTTGGGGCTGGCGTAGGCGACCACACCATCGACATCAAGGCGGATGAAGCCGTCGCCGGCGCGCGGGGTGGAGCGCGACATGGCCACGTCGCGCACGTCGGGAAATGTGCCCTCCGCGAGCATGTGCAGCAGGTCCGTCGCGCACGCCCGGTAGGCGGTCTCCAGGTGACCGGTGTTGCGCTCGGCCGCCAGTTCGGTCTGGTGCTGCGTGAGCACCGCCACCACCTGCTCGCCGTATCGTACCGGCGACGCGGCAACGTGCGGGCCGGGTAGTTTCCGCGAATCCCGTTGGGCCGCATCGCTTTCCCGCACCAGGACGCCGGCGCGGGCGGCGGCGAAAGCCTCGGCGACGAGCGGCGCCCGTTCGGCGGTGAGGACGCTGCCCACCGCGTCGGTCTGCATGACGGTTGGTGCGGTGTTCGGCCGGCACTGCGCCACGCACACCAGTACGTCGTCGTCGCGGCGCACCCACATCAGGTAGTCGGCGAACGACAGGTCGGCCAGCAGCTGCCACTCCCCGACCACCGCATGCAGGTGGTCCACCGCGTTGCCCGGCAGCATCGTGTGTTCGGCGAGCAGATCACCGAGCGTGGACATCAGTTACTTTCGAGTCGTTCCCCGCCGGAGTTTCAGGCCTAGCTGATGACCGCGATGAGGTCACCCGCCTGGATGACGTCGCCCACCGCCACGCTTACCTTGCTGACAGTGCCGCCGACTTCGGCCAGGACCGGGATTTCCATCTTCATCGACTCCAGCAGGACCACGATGTCGCCTTTGCCGATCTCGTCGCCCTCGTTGACAACGACTTCGAGCACACTAGCGACGATCTCGGCGCGGACATCCTCGGCCACTCTTCACTCCACTCGTTTCGGCCATTGGCGCATGCTGGCAGTTGGTGTATATCGAACCACACGACGAAGCCAGACATCGGTTAGCGAGGGTCTTTGCGAGGCATTTCGAAGGCGGTCAGCGTCGCGTCAGACGTCCGTGAGAGACTAGACAGCAATCTGACAGGTGCCGAGAGCCTGCATGCAAGCAATCAGTGCGATTTCCGGGAGGTTCCACCATGGCCAAGCGCGGCCGCAAGAAGAAAGACCGCAAGTACAGCAAGGCCAACCACGGCAAGCGACCGAATTCTTAGTCGCTAGGGGTCGCTAGGGCCCACCCCGGATGATGGTGGTCCGCCGGATCTCCAGGCGGAGGCGCTCCTTCAACCCCTCGGGGGCCTTCTCGCCTGAGCACTTGGCGGCAACCAGGGCCTTGATCCGCTCCTCGAGCCCGTAGTGCTTGAAGCATCCGGGGCAGGCTTCGAGGTGCTGACGCAGCCTCTCTTTGTTTTCGGGCGTGCACTCCCCGTCCAGCAGCGTCCATACCTCGGCGATCACCTGTGCGCAGCCGATGTCGCCATGCGCGTCGTCGTTCGGGCACGGCGCCGCCGGACCGGAAAAATCGCTCATGACGACACCTCCTCAGGCGCCTGACCTCGGATGAAGCCCCGGTCCTTGGCCACGTCGGCCAGCAGGCTACGCAGCTGACGCCGGCCGCGGTGCAGCCGTGACATCACGGTCCCGATCGGCGTATCCATGATCTCGGCGATTTCCTTGTACGGGAAACCTTCCACATCGGCGTAGTAGACCGCCATCCGGAACTCTTCGGGCAACGCCTGCAGCGCCGCTTTGATCTCGGTGTCCGGCAGCGACTCCAGGGCCTCGACCTCGGCCGACCGCAATCCGGTGGAGGAATGTTCGGCATTGGCCGCCAACTGCCAGTCGGTGATCTCCTCGGTCGGATACTCCGACGGCTGGCGTTGCTTCTTGCGGTAGCTGTTGATGTAGGTGTTGGTCAGGATCCGGTACAGCCACGCTTTGAGGTTGGTGCCCGCCCGGAACGAGCGAAAGCCGGCGTAGGCCTTGACCATCGTCTCTTGCAGCAGGTCCTCGGCGTCCGCGGGATTGCGTGTCATGCGCAGCGCGCCGCCATACAGCTGGTCCAACAGGGGAATCGCGTCGCGCTCGAAACGCGCCGTCAGCTCGGCATCAGTCTCTGGTGCGGTCTCTTGTGACGCCCTGTCGCCGTCTCGGCCATCTTCTAAGTCGTCAAGGTCGGCCATATCGATTAGCACGGTCCCTTCTGTCGGGATGTCACCGGAGAACACCGGGCTCGCAAGCAACAGGCTCGTCGCCGCTAACGTCCGAGACACCAGACTCCTCCTCCTAATCTAAAGGCTGTGACCGACAGCGTCCGCTCGTACCACCCCGCACCGAAGTAAACCGAATGTTTTAACAGCGGATGTTAGCGCGCTATTTCCTGATTTTTCCCAAGCCTCCGGTCAAACGGGTGCACCCGGGCGTTAGTGTGGCGCCATGTCCCTTAAAGGCAAGAACATGTTCATCTCTGGGGCCAGCCGCGGCATCGGCCTCGCCATCGCCAAGCGGGCCGCGCAAGACGGCGCCAACATCGCCCTGATCGCCAAGACCGCCGAGCCGCACCCCAAGCTGCCGGGCACGGTGTACACGGCGGCTAAAGAGCTCGAGCAGGCCGGCGGTCAGGCGCTGCCGATAGTCGGAGACGTCCGCGACCCGGAATCGGTGGAGTCCGCCGTGGCCAAAACCGTCGAGCAGTTCGGCGGCATCGACATCTGCGTCAACAACGCGTCGGCAATCAACCTGGGATCGATCACCGAGGTGCCGATGAAGCGCTTCGACCTGATGAACGGCATCCAGGTGCGCGGCACGTATGCGGTGTCGCAGGCATGCCTGGCGCACATGAAGGGGCGGGAGAACCCGCACATTTTGACGCTGTCGCCGCCGGTGCTGCTGGGCAAGGAATGGCTGAAGCCGACGGCGTACATGATGGCCAAGTTCGGCATGACGCTGTGTGCGATGGGGATCGCCGAGGAGATGCGCGAGGAGGGCATCGCGTCGAACACGCTGTGGCCGCGCACCCTGGTGGCCACAGCCGCGGTGCAGAACCTGCTCGGCGGCGACGAGGCGATGGGCCGGGCCCGCAAGCCCGAGGTCTACTCCGACGCGGCCTACGTCATCCTCAACAAGCCGGCGAAGGAGTACACCGGCAACATGCTGCTGTGCGAGGACGTGCTGGTGGATTCCGGCGTCACCGACCTGTCGGTGTACGACTGCATTCCGGGTTCGAAACTCGGCGTCGACTTCTGGGTGGACGGCGTCAACCCGCCGGGGTACTCGGGTCCGTAACCGGCCTTGGTTGCCGCTGCCACACCGGGCATCGCCGCGCTCGTCAAAGCCGGTGTGCCACATGAGGTTCGGCACTTCAACGTCGTTACCGACCTGTCTGACTCCGGGGACTTCGCGCCCGAGCAGGTATTCAAGACGCTGATCATCGCTTTGCCGCGTGAGCTGGCCGTCGCGATTGTTCCGGTGCCGGCGAAGCTCTCGCTGAAGGCGGCGGCCGCCGCACTGGGCGTGCCCAAGGCCGCGATGGCCGAACCCGCTGCGGCCGAGCGGTCCACCGGCTATGTGGTCGGCGGCATCTCGCCGTTCGGCCAGCGCAAGCGGCTGCGGACCGTGCTGGACGTTTCGGCGCTGGGCTGGGACCGGATGCTATGCAGCGCCGGCAAGCGGGGGTGGGACGTGGCGGTGGCCCCGCAGGATCTGATCCGGCTGACCGGCGCGATCACCTGGGATTTGACGGCGCGAGCGTAACGCCACTGCGAATATCGTCGCGCGTTACGCTCGCGAACGTTCGGCGAGAAATTCATCGACGACGGGGGCGAGCTCCAACGCGTTGTGCACGAGGTCGATGTGCCCGCCGGGATGCAGGTGCAGTCGGGAGTGGGGCAGCAGCGTGTTCAGGATGTGGGCGTTGATCACCGGGATGATCGGGTCATCGGTGCCGGCCACGATCAACGTCGGCTGTCGCACCGCGGGCAGCGCGAACAGGCTGGTCCACACCGAGCCGGCCAAAAGCTGGTGCAGGTAGCCGATTTTGGATCCGGCGTGTAACTGGCGCACGAACAGCTGCGCGACATCTTCACCATTCGCCCGGACGGTGCCGCCGTAGAGCTCACCGGCGATCGTCGCGGCGTAGTCGGGATCCGAAAACCTGCGCGGCGTTACCATTTTCGCCAAAATCCGCGGGTGGGCGGGCACCATGAGTGCGCCGGTGCCCGTCGCCACGAGCACCAGACGCCGACAGCGGCGCGGATTCTGGAAGGCGAACTGCTGAGCAAGGGCTCCGCCCCACGACAGCCCGAGCACATCCACGACCCCGATCCTCAGCTTGGACAGCACCCGACCCAAAACCCAAGCAAGATAGGGGAACCCATACGGGGCGAAGGACGTGGGCGAGCCGCCGGTGCCGGGGACGTCGAACCTGACCACCGTTCGGTTCAGCTGCTCAACCAGCGGATCGAGCACCTCGAGGCTGGCCCCGATACCGTTGCACAGCACCAGCGGGACGCCCTCGCCGTGGCGCACGTTCACCCGGATCCGTTGCCCGCCCGCGCTGACGTAGGACTCCTCGTCACCGGTCGCAGGAGCCAGCCTGACTCTGCTGCGGCGTGCACTGCTGCGCATCGCTCATTTCTCCATCACGTAGTTGCCGGGAGCTGGGCCGAGGGGCGGAAGATCCTCTCCACCAAGGGCTTTCGGTGCGTCAACCTCAGGGCCGCTGCGCTCGGCGAGCCAGCCGACGTAGTCCGGCCACCAGGAGTCCGCGTGCTTCTCGGCGGAGTCCAGCCACTGCTGGGGATCATCGACATCCACCGGCCCAGAGCGGAACGACGCCTTGGGGTTGCCGGGCGGGTTGACCAGCGCAGCGATGTGACCGTTGGTGGACAGCACGTAGCGGTTGTCCTTGCTGCCGAGCAGCCGCGCACTGCGGTAGGTGGCCTGCCACGGGGAGATGTGGTCGGCGATGCCGCCCACGATGTAGGCGTCGGCGGTGATCTTGGCCAGGTCGACGGGACTGCCCAGCATGCTGACCCCGCCGGGGGTGACCAGCGCGTTGTTCACCCCCATCAGCACCAGGTCGCGGTGCAGCGCGGCGGCCATGCGGGTGGTGTCGGCGTTCCAGAACAGCACATCGAACGGCGCCGGCTTGCGGCCCTGCACATAGTTGTTCACCACGTAGCGCCATACCAGGTCGGTGGGACGCAGCCAGGCGAACATCTCGGCCATGTCCCGTCCGTCGAGGAAACCCTTCCGGGCCGATACCCGGATCGCCGCCTGCGCCGCACGATCGCTCATCGCCGCCGCGGCGAACCCGGCCCGGGTCTCGTCGAGCACGGTGACCGCCAGGTTCAGGCCCGCGACCCGACCGCCCTCGCCGATCTCGGCGAGGTGAGCCGCCGTCATCGCCGCGAGGATGCCGCCCGAGCAGGTGGCCAGCAAGTGGGTGCTGTCGGCCCCGGTGATCTTCTCCGCCGCGTCCATCGCCTCCACGATCGCCGCGCCGTAGGTGTCAAAGTCCCAATCCTGTTGGCGGGCTTGCGGATTGCGCCATGAGATGGTGAAGACCTGCTGGCCCTGCTGAACGAAGTACTCGATCATGCTGCGCCCCGGCGCGATGTCCATCACGTAGTACTTGTTGATCACCGGCGGCACCATCAGCAGTGGAATCTCGCGCACCTTGGGTGTCTGCGGGGCGTATTGGATCAATTCGAACACCGAGGTTTGCAGTACCACGGCCCCTTTGGTGACGGCCAAGTCCTCGCCCACCGCATAGGCGTCGGGCTCGACCATGGCCGGCACCCGAGGCTTCGAAAGCATGTCGCGGGCAAAGGCTTTCGCGCCGCGTATCGCGCTCAGACCGCCGGTGTCGATCAGCGCCTTCCAGCCCAGCGGGCTGATCAGCGGGTTGTTGCTGGGCGCCAGCCCCTCGACGAAGTTGTCCATCACGAACTGCATTTTCTCGTTGTCGCGCCATTCCAGTTCGGCGTCGTCGAGCAATCCTTGCGCGGTCGCGGCCCCGGCCAGATAGGCCTGCATGATTCGATGCAGCAGCGGATTCTCTTGCCACGCAGGGTCACTGAATCGCTTGTCGGCGCGCGCCGGGCTCCGTTCCGACCTCCCGGTAGCGATGCTGCCGAGTTCACGGGTCAACGCACGGGCGCGACCCGTCACGGCACCGGGGTGTTGGGCGAGGTTGGCGCCGAAGCGAGCCCAGGTGGCGTCGGGCATCATCCGGCTGGCGAATGGTTTGGTCCCGCTGGTGAGAAGCAGGTCGAGCGGTGCGGCCAGCTCGTCGGGCTTGGTGGGACTGGGCATGATTATCCTGTGCTTTCGGTTGTGGGAACAGTGATGTCGCGTTTCTGGACCTTGCCGGTGGGTCCTTTGGGCAGCGCGTCGACGAGCCACACCTGGCGCGGGTACTTGTAAGCGGCCACTCGGGCCTTGACGTAGTCCCGCAACTCCTCGACCGTCGCCGTGGCGTCCTTCTTGAGTGCGACGGCGGCGCCGACTTCCTCGCCGAGGGAGTCGTGCGGGACGCCGACGACGGCGGCTTCGGCCACGTCAGGATGCTCGTAGAGCACCTCTTCGATCTCGCGGGGATACACGTTGTAGCCGCCGCGAATGATCATGTCCTTGGTGCGGTCGACGATGTAGAAGTAGCCGTCTTCGTCGACACGTCCAACGTCCCCGGTGTTCAGCCACCCGTCTTCGGTGATGGTGGCCTTGGTGGCGTCGGGCAGGTTCCAGTAGCCCTTCATCACGTTGTGGCCGCGGATCTGGATCTCGCCGGTTTGTCCCTGCGGGACCTCAACTCCGTCCAGGTCGACCAACCGCATCTCGACGCCTTCGATCGGGGTGCCGATGGAGCCCGCCTTGCGTTCGCGGTTCGGGTGGTTGAACGCGGCCGCCGGCGAGCTTTCGGAGAGGCCGTAGCCCTCGAGAACGGCGCAACCAAAGGCCTTTTCGAAGTCGTTCAGCACCTGGACGGGCAGTGCCGCGCCGCCGGAGACGCAGGTGCGCAGGCTGCGGGTGACTTCGGCGGACGTCTCGTCCGCCACGCCGAGCAGCGCGGAGTACATCGTCGGCACGCCCTCGAACACCGTGACGCGGTCCCGCTCGATCACCTCGAGGGCCTTGCGCGGGTCGAACCGGGGAATCAGGGTCATCATCGCGCCAGCGAGGACCGAACCGTTGAGGCCGCAGGTCAGGCCGAACACGTGGAACAGCGGCAGGCAGCCCATCACCACGTCGTCGGGGCCGGTTTCGACCAAGGTGCGCATGGCGACCTCGCAGTTGCGACTCAGGTTGCCGTGCGTGAGCATCGCGCCCTTGGGCTTGCCGGTGGTGCCGGACGTGTGCAAGATGACCGCGACGTCGTCGTCGGCGCGTTGCACCGGCGCGTGGCCCGGAAGGTCGGCGGTCAGCTGCGCCAGGCCTGCGTCGTCCACGACCCAGCATTTGGCATCCACCTCGGCTGCACCCGCATTGGCCTCCTCGGCGAAAACGGTCGCCGCGAACAACGCCTTGGCACCGGTGTTGGACAGGTAGAAGGCCACCTCACGGGACTTGAGCAGCGGATTCATCGGAACCGCGACCGCGCCGCGGTACATGATTCCGTAGAACGCAATGGCGAATGCGGGCGTATTGGGCAACATCACCCCGACCCGGTCGCCCGGCTCGATACCGGCCTGCTCCAGCAGCGTGGCCACGCGCGTGGCCGCCGCATCGAACTCGCCGTAGGTGATCTGCAGATCGTCACACCGCAGCGCGATCCGGTCGGGGTTGCGGTCTTTTGATGCGACGAGGTTGGCGCTCAATGCGGTCATCAGGTGCCTTTCGAAGATGTCCGGTTGCTGTTCCCATCGTCATTCGGGCGCACGAGCAAAACAATGTTGCGGTAAACAACGTGCGCGCCAGTTCGGTGTGGGCGCCCACATCAGGCGGCGCAAGCAATAGGGTTCCGGGGTATGAGCGCGGGAACGCCTGATCCGCACATCGTCGAGCTCGGCACCCTCATGCTGGCGCGCGCCCCGAAATTGGGCGAAGCCATGGCGGACCTGTTATGCCGCGAGATCGACGCGTACCGCGACGGCACCACGGTCGCCAAGGAAGAGGTGCGCGAAAGCTGTGTGGCGAACCTGACGTTCATCTTTGACTCGCTCGCCGGAGGACCCGACCCGCCAGAAGTCGACGTCTCGCCCGCCGAGCAGACCGGTGCCGCCCGCGCGCTCGCCGGTGTGCCGCTGCCGGCCGTGATGACCGCGTACCGCATCGGTTTCCGCTTCATGTGGGAGCAGACCCTCGCGGCAGCGCGCGCCGCCGCGATACCCACCGACTCGGTCCTGGCTGCCACAGCGCAAATCTTCACCGCCCAGGACACCTTCACCCAGGCAATGAGCACCGCCTATCGCCAACGGCTGACAGCGCAGCTCCTCGAGCGGGAGGAAGAGCGCTCGGCGTTGGTGGAAGCGCTGTTGTCCCATCGGATCACCGACAGCCACAGCCTCTGGGAGGCGGCCGACCTGCTGCGGCTGCCCACGTCGGGGCCCTATGTCGTGGTGGCCGCCGAGCTGCCGGCGATCGGAAAGCTGGGCTTACCCGCCATCGAAAACAAGCTCGCCACTCGCGATCTCCGCTCGGCGTGGCGGCTGCTGCCCGATCAGCAGGTCGGCGTGGTTCATCTACGGGGCCCCGGCACCCTCGACACTCTCGTCGAGGTGCTCCGACAGACCGCCACCGCACGAGTCGGCATCAGCCCGCCGTTTCACGAGCTGGCCGACACCAGCGACGGGCTGAGATTCGCCCGGGTGGCGGCCGCTGGCAAGCCGTTGGGCGATTCGCTTGTCAGCGTCTTCGACGACACCCCGCTGGCGGTCGCCGCGGTCAGCGCCCCGGAGGCGATGGCCAAGATCAGGTTGTCGGTGCTGGGGTCGGTCAACGAGCTACCGGCCGAGGAGCGCACGGTGCTGCTGGATACCTTCCAGGGCTGGTTGGATGCGGGCGGCTCCGCCAACGACACGGCGGCGAAGCTCTATTGCCACCCCAACACCGTGCGGCACCGCCTGCACCGCATCGAGGAGCTGACCGGCCGATCGCTTTCCCGGCCAACGGATCTCGCCGAGCTGTGCCTGGCGTTCGAGGTGCAGCGCCGGCTGCCCTAAGCGCCGTGCAATGCCTTTGAGCGGCTGCGGACCCCGAGGGCGCTGATGATGTCCATCAGGCCGATGGCGATCAGCCAGCAGCCGGCAACCAGGGTAAGGATCGCGATCGACTCGATCGGCGAGATGATCAGCACGCCGCCGCCGATAACGATGATCACACCCGAGAACGCCTGCCAGCCGCGCCCGGGCAGGTGATCGAACGACAACGCCGAAGCGAGCAGCGTCATGCCGCGGAACACCCAACCGATGCCGACCCACAGGGCCAAAAGCGCGACCGCCTCGAACTTGTCTCGGAAGCAGAAGAACCCCAGCACCAGGGATACGGCTCCGGTGAGGAACGCCAACACCCTCATCGCGGCGCCCGCGTGGGTGCCGAAAGCGGCGAACATGTAACCGACTCCGGACACCACCAGGTAGATGCCGAACAAGACACCCGCCACGAACAGTGTCTTGCCGGGCCAGGCCAGCACGATGACACCGAGGGCTATGGATGTGATGCCGACGAGCAGGAGCAATTGCCAGGTGCTCCGGGCGAGTTGTTGCAAAGGACCTTCAAAAACGGTCTTTTCGCTGGTTGTCATAAAAAAACGATAGGTCGGGGTCGAGGCTAAGAGAATGTCCGTGGCGACACAATCCGGTGAATCGCGCGTATTGCAACAGGCCCGAGCCGCTTTTGTTACCGGAAGACAACAACGGGACGCAAGTTGGTCGGTTCGAGACATCGCCGCGCTGAGGCCGCGTCGCTAGGTTCCCTCACGAACAGATCCGATTCGACCGGCGACAGCTCGAATCACCTGCCGTCACCTCATCCCGCACCGCAAAGAATGTGAGCTAACCCATGTCTTCTGTCATCGCGACGTACCTGACGATCGCCGGCCTGCTTGTTCTGACCACCTTCCCGGTGCTTGTCCCGGCAATCATCACGGGCGGCCACGCCATTCGGCGCCGGATCTCGGCGCAGGCTCGCGCCGCCTACCTGCCCACGGTGTCCCGCCGCCTGGTCGCCGCGGCCGCCTGACGTCGGCCCGCAAAGACCCGATGGACCGCCTTGGTCTATCGGGTTTTTTGCTGCAGAACCGCCGAGCCGTACCAGTGGCAGGCCAGCAACGCGAGTTCGACATCGAGCCGGTCTCCCCCAATGGCACTGCTGATCTCCCGGCCCCTTCGGTCGACGGCACGGGCCACGCGGTACTTCACCGAGTTGAAGTGCAAGTTGAGTTCCTCGGCGGCCACCTTGTAGCTGCCGCCGCTTCCCAGATACACCCGCAGCGTCTCACGCAGCCGCGCGTCGTTTTCGTCATCGTTCGCAAGATCGCCGAGCACGGTGGCCACCCACTCACGGGTGCTTTCCACCGAGCTAGCAGAGCCAACAAGACGCGCCACCACCGACAACCCCGGATCGGTGGCCGCGACCACCGTCGGGCTCGACGAATTGAGCCCTTCGCTGACGATCGCGACGCCGCGGGCCTCCTCAGCCTCCCGGTGTGAGCGGCGGAATCCCTCGACGCCGCCGGCCATCGACCCGATTGCCAGACTCGGCGAATCCGGGCGGGCCAGCGCGAATTGGCGGACTTTCTGCACGACGTCGGTCGCCGCCGTGCGATACGGGAGCCAACCCCATCCACAGCTTCGATCCGCGGCAACAAACAGCGGACTCCCACCGACACCGACGGCTTCGGCGAGTTCGCGAAGAAACCGTTGCAGCCGAGGCAGGGCGTCGGATTCGGAGCCGTGGTCCGGATACCACATGACCATCCCCACGTGATGCCACCGCAGCGGATAGCGGATCGATGTGGTTGCCGTGTCGACATCGATGCTTTTGTTCGCGGCCAGGATTTCGCGTACCCGCACACCGCGCAGGCTGTTCTGATTTTCCAGCCATCGTTCGCGTTCGTCTTCGTAGATGACGACGACCTGTTGCGACATCCAGTCGATGTAGTCGAACAGCGTCGCGCTGATGGCCTCGATCACCGCCACCCTTGCGGGTTCGGGGATATCGATCTGGCGTAGTTCGGCGAAAACGAGCTCGTTGACTGCACGCTGACCGAGCCGGTATGCGCGAACGAGCGCATTGACCGGCATCCCTTGTTGTGCCAATCGTCGGGCGTACTCGAGTGCGGCCGTGGGCGCTTCGACGCGCTCGACGGCGATGTCGTAGCGCAGCGCATGCAGAACGGTGTCCACGTTGCCCTCGACGCTGGCCCCGAGCAACTCACCGAGCCGTAGATCCCCGCGCAGTTCCGGGATCTGCTCTTCGAGGGAACGACGAAGTCCCGACGACAGGTCGGCCAACCGACCGTGCAATCGGTCGGCGACCTCGGCGACGTAACTGTTCACCTCGACAGCGCCGTCACGAGGTGGTTTCTTCACCTCCATGACGTTAGCCGCGGTTGTCGCCCGGCGATAAGAGCATCGCGGGGTTTTGTCGATGCGCGACTGTGTCCCACAGCGCGCGATTCTTAGTGTTGTCGCCAATCTCGGCAAACAAACCCAAAAGGAGCCAAGACCATGGCGTTCACGAAACCCGACCTCCCGGCGGTCGACCCAGACACGTTCTTGCAGAAGCCGCTGATGGAGCGAGTGCGGATCCTCGTTGCCGATTGGGCCGAAAACGGCTTCGGCGCACCGCGGATGGTGCACGTTATCTACATCGTGAAGCTGGTCGTGCTGTTTGCGATCGGCGGAATCACCGTCGCCACGGCGACGTCGGGGCTACCCGCGTTCTGGCACGTGACCGAATGGTGGAATCAGCCCATCGTCTATCAGAAGGTCATCCTGTGGACCGTGCTCTTGGAGGCCATTGGCGTGGCCGGCTCCTGGGGTCCGCTGGCCGGCAAGCTCAAGCCGATGACCGGCGGAATCCTGTTCTGGGCCCGCCCGGGCACCATCCGACTACGGCCGTGGAAGTGGGTGCCGCTCACGGGCGGCGACCGGCGCAGCTGGTTCGACATCGGGATGTACCTGGCGCTGCTGGTAAGCCTGGCCGTCGCGTTGGTCGCACCGGGCGTGCACAGCGACTCGCTCTCGAAAGCATTGCCGAACAACGCATCCGGTATAGTTAACCCCGCGCTTCTGGTCGTGCCGTTGGCGTTGCTGGTGTTGATCGGCCTGCGCGACAAGACGATCTTCCTGGCCGCCCGCGGCGAGCAGTACTTCCCCGCGCTGTTCTTCTTCACCGTGTTGCCGTTCGCGAACATGATCATCGCGCTCAAGGTGCTGATCGTCGTGGTGTGGGTCGGCGCGGGCTTCTCGAAGTTCGGTAAGCACTTCTCCAACGTCATTCCGCCGATGGTGAGCAATACGATTTTCGCGCCGAAATGGGTGCGACGGGCCCACTACCGCGACTTCGGGCGCGACATGCGGCCGTCGCGGGTGGCGGACTTCATGGCCCACATCAACGGCACCACGGTCGAGATCCTGGCCCCGCTGGTCCTGTTGTTCTCCACGAACAAGTGGGTGAGCCTGGCCGCCGCGCTGTTGATGGTGGGCTTCCACCTGTTCATCATCTCGACCTTCCCCCTCGCGGTGCCGCTGGAATGGAATGTGGTCTTTGCCTACACCACGGTTTTCCTGTTCCTCGGCTTCCCGAACTGGCACGGATACGCGCCGTGGAACATGTCCCCGCCCTGGTTGGCGGTTGTTATTGCCGCCGGGCTGATGTTCTACCCGATACTGGGAAATATGCGACCGGACAAGGTGTCCTTCCTGCCCTCGCTGCGCCAGTACGCCGGCAACTGGGCCTCTGCCGTGTGGGCGTTCGCCCCGGGTGCCGAGGCGAAGCTGAACCGGGTCACCCGGTCGGCGCACAACCAGGTCGACCAGTTCGTCGCGTTCGGCTACGAGCCGCCCTGGGCCGAGATCACCTCGCAGAAGACGATCGCGTGGCGCAGCATGCACAGTCAGGGCCGCGGCCTGTTCTCGCTGCTGCTGACCCATCTGCCCGATATCGACACCCGCGCGGTGCGCGAGGGCGAGTTCGTCTGCAATTCACTGATCGGCTTCAACTTCGGCGACGGGCACCTGCACGATGCGGAGATGATCCGGGCCGTGCAACGCGAGGCCGCGTTCGAGCCGGGCGAGTGCGTCATCGCCTGGGTGGAGTCGGAGGCCGTCGGCAGCGGCGTGCAGCACTACCAGGTGATCGACGCGGCGCTCGGGGTGATCGAGCGCGGCACCTGGAAGGTGGCCGATGCCGTCGCCGAACAGCCCTGGCTGCCCAACGGCCCCATTCCCATTCAGGTGGGCTGGTCACTGCTCAGCACAAAGCCGGCCGCCGCCCCCACCGACCAGGAACACGGTCACGGAGCGCTGAAATGAGTACGGCAGTGGTGGTGGGTGGCGGGCCCAACGGGCTCGCCGCCGCCCTCACCCTGGCCGCCGAAGGCGTGCAAGTCACCGTGCTCGAGGCCGCCGACGAAGTCGGCGGTGGAACCCGCAGCGGCGAAGCCATTGTTCCCGGCCTGCTGCACGACCACTGCTCGGCGATCCATCCGATGGCGGTCGGGTCGCAGTTCCTGGCCAGCTTCAACCTCGACCGCTACGGCCTCTCGTGGCGCTGGCCGGAGATCGATTGCGTGCATCCCCTCGACGACGGCACCGCCGGCGTGCTGCACCGCTCGGTGCAGCAGACCGCGGCCGGCCTCGGTAGCGACGGCTCGCGGTGGGAGCTCGCGTTCGGCTACCCTGCCGCGCATTTTGACGCGCTGTCCGACGACATCATGCGGCCGCTGCTGCGGGTCCCGCATCATCCGCTGATGCTGGCCCGGTTCGGGGCCCCCACCGTGCTTCCCGCCTCCACCTTCGCCCGGTTTTTCCGCACCGAGCAGGGCCGCGCGTTGTTCGGAGGTGTTGCGGCACATGCCTTCCGGCCCCTGCACTACCCGATGACGTCGGCGATCGGGATGGGTATCATCGCGGCCGGCCACCGGCGCGGCTGGGCGGTGGCTGCGGGTGGATCGCAGTCGATCACCAACGCGATGGTGACGCTGTTGAGCGACCTGGGCGGCAAGATCGAGACGGGTGTTCGGGTCCAGACGGCGTCGCAGCTGCCGCCGGCCGACGTCACGATGTTCGATCTGGCGCCCAGTGCGGTCGCCGGGATCCTGGGTGAGCGTCTTCCGCGCCGAATTTCGCGCGCCTTCAGCAAGTTCCGGCGCGGTCCGGGCGCGTTCAAGGTCGACTTCGCCGTCGAGGGCGGTGTGCCCTGGACGAACCCGGACGCCCACCGCGCCGGCACCGTGCACCTGGCCGGAACCTACTCCGAACTTGCCGCGACTGAACGGGAGATCCACGCCAGCCGCATGCCCGAGCGGCCGTTCGTACTGGTGGGTCAGCAGTATCTGGCCGATCCGCAACGCTCGGTGGGCAACATCCATCCGGTGTGGAGCTACGCGCACGTTCCCAACGGCTACACCGGTGATGCCACCGAGGCGATCACCGCACAGATCGAACGGTTCGCTCCCGGCTTCCGCGATCGCATCATCGGGTTGACGGTTCGTTCGACGACGCAGATGGATGCCTACAATCCCAACTACGTCGGCGGCGACATCATGACGGGCGCCAAGGACATTCGCCAGTTGACGTTCGGGCCGCGAACCACGCTGTCGCCCTACACCATTGGAGTGCCGGGCATGTACATCTGCTCGGCGGCGACCCCGCCGGGGCCGGGCGCGCACGGCATGTGCGGCGCCAACGCCGCGAAGCTCGCGCTGGCGCGCCTCGCCAAGTAGCGCGAGCAGACGCAGAATCGCACGCGCGGGGTCCGCGCAGTGCGATTCTGCGTCTGCTCGCCGTTAAAAGGTGACCACCACTTTGTCGGCGGCACCCGGTCGTGCTGGCCAGGTCGAGTGCGTGCGCGACATTGTCGAACGCGACGGTGTGGCTGACGATCAGCGCGTATTTCTCCCAGTTCGCGACGAGATCGGCGGTCACCTGGAAGATCTCTTCGGGATAGCCCATGGACCCGACGATGGTGATCTCGTTGCTCATCACGTTCACGAACTCAACCGGTACCGGTTCTTTGTGCACGCCAACGATTCCGAGCGTGGCGCCCTTCTGGGCGGCGGCCAGCGCGGTGTTCACGACGGCGGGCACGCCCGCGGCGTCGAGGTAGATGTCGGTGCCGGCCTTGCCTGGGAACATGCTCTCCCCCGCGCCGTGCAGCTCGATCAGACGCTGTACGACGTCCTCCTCGGCGGAGTTGATGACGGCATCGGCTCCGATGCGCAGCGCCTTTTCCAGCCGGGAGGCAATGAGATCGATGACCACCACGTGGCTTACGCCGAGGGATTTGAACGCCAGCGTCGCGCCCAGCCCGATCGGGCCGGCACCGAAGATGGCGACCTTGTCCGACGGTTTGGGTTTGCACTGGTTCGCGCCGTGACGCGCGACGGCCATCGGTTCGTTGAGGGCGGCGACTTCCCAAGGGATGTGCTCGGGAATGACTTCGAGACTGGTTCCGCGGACGGCGTTTTCGATCAACAGATAGTTCGCCAGAGCCCCGGCGGGTCCGCCGTTGCCGATGATGCCGCCGGGAGCGGCCATCGGATTGATCACGACGTGATCGCCGACGGCGATGCCGGTCACGTTGGCGCCGACCTCGACGACTTCGCCCGCGGGTTCATGGCCCAGCGGCGTGTGCCCCTGGCGCGGCGGGACACCGCCGATGGTGATGTAGAACGCGTCCGAGCCGCAGATGCCGCAGGCGCGCATCTGGACCAACACGTCGTCGGGGCCGGCCTGCGGGCGTTCGGCGTCGACGACTTCCGCCTTGCCCGGGCCGGTCACCATGGCGGCTTTCACGGCGTGCCCTCCAGTTCGATGTCGAAGGTATCCAGGTATTCGGCGAAGACCGGTTTGAGTTTGTCGACGCTCAGGCCGTATTGGTCGAGGCTGTACGTGTTCAGCGCGAACAGATCCTGCGGGTGCTCGGCGAGCCAATTTCGCATGCGCGCTTCGGTTTCGGCGGTCAGCGGCTCGTCGGCCCACTCGTAGATGCGCCGCATGACGTCCATCGGGTCGCGAATCATCTCGTGGTAGTACATGTGGAAGAACCGCTCGTCGCCGATGCGGTCCCGCGCGCGCAGTGGCCGGTCGACGTGGTAACCCATTTGCCACATCGCGGCGCGACCCATCTCGGTTTGATCCAGCAGCTCGGTGTTCATCACCAGGCTCTGCGGCAGCCGCCACAGGTTGCACAGCGAGCCCGTCGCTTTGTAGGGGTCGCGGTGCGCCCAGATCAGTCGCGCATCGGGGAACACCTTCAGCAGCGCTTCGATGTGCACCGAGTGCGACGGCATCTTCAGGCTCCAGGTGCCGGGCGCCTTCGACTGCAGCACTTGCAGATAACGCTTCTGGTACTCGTAGGTGCTGCTCATGTCGGTCTCGTCGAAGAGCCACCGCGCGTACCGATCCGTCGGGAGGAAAGAGTCCCAGGACAGGCCCTTGAAGTCCTGGTTGTGAATGAACATGTCCTCGGTGGGCCCGTCGGCGTCTTCCCAATGCGGCAGCGGCATTTTCGCCTTCTTGACGAGCTCTAGGATGTTGCGCTGTTCCTCCAGCAGGGCCAGACACCGCGGATCGGTGCGCAGCGTCTCGGTGGTGGCCGGCGGTATCGGGTGCACACACTGCCAGTGCAACAGCGATCGGCGTGCCGGGTCCTGATCGAGCAGGTAGCTGATCACCGTCGTACCGGTGCGCGGCATGCCGAGCACGATCAGTGGCCGTTCGACGGGCTCGTCAAGCACCTCGGGATGGGCCTGTATGTAGTCGTGGACCTGCATGCGCCGCCCCAGGGCGTCGGTGGCGTCGCCCAACACGCGATCCCGGCCGAACGGGGTGAAGGCCGGCGAGTTGTTGACCTCGTCGACGATGAGCGCCAATCCTTCTCGCCAAGAGTCGGAGTCGATTTCGGTGACCCCGGTGCGTTGGGCGGCCAGCTGGAAGACGTCGTCGGCCGTCTTGACGTTGTCTAATTCGTTCAGATCGGTCATGATCAGACCGTCAGGTATCCGCCGTCGACGGCAATGGTGCTGCCGGTGATGTAGGACGCGGCGTCGGTACACAGGAACAGCGCCGCACCCGCACAGTCCTGCGGAGTGCCCGGTCTGCCCAGCGGTGTGTGGAAGCCGATCTCGACGTCCATGATCTGCGGGGACGCCCATCGCCGGGTGCGTCATCCGGGTGTCGATGAGCCCGGGCGCGATTGCGTTAACCCGGATTCCGTCGTCGGCCCAGCGGCGGGACAGGTTCATCGTCAACGCGATCAGGCCCATCTTCGACGAGGCATACCCGGGAACGAAGACCGCGGATCGGAACGCGGACATCGAGACGACGCTGACGACGCTCGCGCCACCGGGAACCTGGCTCGCCTTGAGCAGCTCGTAGCAGCGCATGGTCAGCCGCATCGGGCCGAACATGTTCTGCGCCACCGACGCGACGTAGCCGTCCGGATCGTATTCGTCGCCCGCGGGGTAGGGCCCGCCCGCGTTGTTGACCAGGATGTCGAGTGCACCGAGTGAATCCGCCAGTGCGTCAACGGAATCGGGCTCTTGGATCTGACATTGGCGGTAGGTGAACGCGCCGAGTTCGGTCTCGGGGTACTCGTCGGCCGAGCCGCGGGTGCCGGTCACCGTGACCGATGCCCCGGCCTTGGCGAATTCGGCGGCGATCGCGTTGCCGATACCGCTGGTGCCGCCGGTCACCAGCACGTTGGCGCCGGTGAAATCGAAGGTGAGGGAGTTCATTCGGTCGTCCTCAATTCGTTGATGCGTTTGGTGAGCCAGGCTCTTTTCCAGAAGTTCTCGGTGGCGGCCAGCAGCACCTCGTGGGCGTGGGCGGCCGCCGCGCGCGCCGCCGCGTGGGTGGGTTCGGCGGCCAGGACGAGGTCGGTGAGGTGCAGCGCCTCCACCGGGCGTCCGCCGGCCACGTGGGTGCGCGCCGCCTCGACGAGCGCGTCGGCGCCGGCGGCGCGCACCACGTCGGTGGCGATGGACCCCGGCGCCACCCCGTAAAGCTCGGTGGTGGAGCGGTGTTGAAACCACCCGGCATACATCTCCCAGATGGCGCGCACATTCCATGAGGTCTGGCCGTAGCCTTCGCCGACGTCCAGATGCTCGGGCACCCGGACCTCACGCATCGCGGTGTAGAGATCGCTGCCGGCGTTCATCAGCTCGATGGTGCGGTCGTGCACGGCTTGCATCGCGTCGCGCATCGCGGTGACTTCCTGCGCGATCAACTCGGCGCCCTCGATCGGGGCGAAGTGGCCCGTGATCAACCGCTCCGGTCGGTATTCCAGCACGGCGTTCAGCGCCTCGATGTAGAGCATCGGGTCGCGGTAGCGGTCGCCGCGGATGGTCATCAGGTTGGGGACGTGACCGAACAGCGGACCGAACAGGTTGCCGGTGAACAGGATTCGGTCCTCGGGCAGCCACACCACCAGCGCGTCGGTCGTCTCACCACCCGGTGTCCAGGTCAGCTCGAAGGTGCGCCCGCCGATCGTCAGTACGTGGTGGCGGTCAAAGGTCGTGGTCGGCTCGGGAAAGGAGAAGTCGATCGTGGCCGGATCGATGGTCTTGAAGTGCTCCATCACGGCGTCGGAGAACTTCTGGAACGCAAACGACGTCTTGGGCACGCGGTAACCCATCAGGCGCTGGTTGTCATCGCGCCAGTAGTGGTAGTTGCGGTGCATCACGATGTCGGTGTCGTCGTCGCGCAGCGAATGCACCCCGCCCCAGTGGTCGGCGTGCCCCTGGGTGACGATGATGGCCCGCGTCGGGCCCGCCAGGTCGGCGAAGGCCTTGCGGTGCAGCGGTCCCTCGAAGACCAGCCCCGCGTTCACGATGACGCGTCCCTCGTCGGTGGTGATCGCGTACGAGTTGGAGACGCCGGGGGACATCCAGATGTGATTGCCCAGGGCGATCGCGGGGGTGTCGGTCGCCGCGGCAAGGTCGGCAGCTCCCGGGCGCTCGCGATGAATCCCAGCCATGACTGGCGATCCTCTACAGTTCTAGAGGTAAAGTCAATATCCATGGGACTAAAGGGTCTGACCGACAAGGTCGCGGTGGTGGTCGGCGGCGCCACCGGCATCGGCGCGGCGACGGCCACACGGCTGGGCGGGGAAGGCTGCCGGGTGGTCATCGGCGACGTCGCCGAAGACGCAGCCCGACAGACCGCCGAACGCATCGCCGCCGCCGGCGGCACGGCGACCCATGTCGCCTTCGACCTCGCCGATCCCGCCTCGGTTGCCGGGCTGATCGATTCCGCTGCGACGACTTACGGCGGAATCGATCTGTTGTTCAACGTCGGCGCCGACATGAGCACCATCCGTGCCGACACCGACGTGGTCGACATCGAATTCGAGGTATGGGACCGCGTCATGACGGTGAACCTGCGCGGCTATGTGGCCGCCATGAAGTACGCCATCCCGAGGATGCTCGAGCGCGGCGGTGGGGCCATCGTCAACATGTCCTCGGCGGCCGCGTTCCAGGGCGAGCCCGCGCGACCGGCCTATGCCACCGCCAAGGCCGGCATCGGCGCGCTCACCCGGCACGTCGCGTCGCGGTGGGGCAAGGAAGGTATCCGCTGTAACGCGGTGGCGCCGGGGTTCACCGCCACCGAGGTCATCCGCTCCGTGCCGCAGTGGCCGGAGCTGGAGGCCGGAGCGCTGAAACGGATCCGGGGAACCCGCGTCGGCGATCCCGGCGACATCGCGGCGCTGGTCGCGTTCCTGCTCTCCGAGGAGGGCGAGTGGATCAACGGTCAGGTCGTCAACATCGACGGCGGGACGGTCCTGCGCTGACTCATGGCTAGTACACCACGCAAACGAGACGGCGACGAACGTCGGCGCCAACTGTCCGACGCGGCGATCCGGGTGCTGGCCGAGCACGGGTCCCGCGGCCTGACCCACGGGCAGGTCGACCGCTGCGCGGGGCTGCCCGATGGCACCACGTCGTACTACTACCGCACCCGCGCGGCGCTGTTGCGCGGCGTCGGCAAGCGCGTCGCCGAAATCGACGTCACCAACCTGCAATCGGTGATCGACGAGCCGCTCGACCCGCTCTCGCCGTTCGCACACCTGGCCAGGCTCACCATGATCCAGGCCGACGGGACGGGGCTCATTCTCAACAGGGCCCGGCACGAACTGCTGCTGGGCGCGGCGCGCGATCCCGATCTCGCCGAGACCTCACAGACCTTCGTGGCCCGGATTAACGCCATGACCCAGGACGCCATCGCGCACCTGCAGCCGGGCACCGACGACCCGGAGCTGCTCGCCGCGCAAACGACCGCAGTCACCACCTTCATCGCGGGCGTGTTCACCCGGCTCGTCTCCGGCGACCGCACCATCAACGACGCCGAGCAACTCAGCCGGCTACTGGAGGCGGTCGCCACCGCGGTGTCGAAAACCCCTACCCAGGCGTCTGACTAGGCCTAACGTCATCAACATGAAGCGATCGATATTTGCTGTGCTGGCATTCGCAGGGCTGGTGACGACCGGCGTGGGCGTCAGCCACGCCGACACGATTCAGACCGAGGGCAACTACCCGACCCGGCAGGCTTGTCAGGACGCCGGCCCGGGCGTGAAGGCCTCAACGCCGGGCAATTGGAACAATTTCTGGTGTGTTCCGGATCGAGTGGCACCCGGCCAGTGGCGCTTGGTTCTGAGCAATTAACCGTTCAGTACGCATAAAAGCCTTCGCCGGATTTGAGGCCGAGCTTGCCCGCATCGACATAGGACTGCAACAAGTCCCGCGACTTCGTCGGTAGGTGCGGAAACTCTTCGCAGTAGTGCTTTTCGATGTCCAGCGCCACATCCAAGCCGACCAGATCCATCATCTGAAACGGTCCGGCCGGCACCCGCCAATTGACCTTGAACATGCCGTCGACGTCCTCGGGGCGCGCCACGCCTTCGGCCACCACGGCCAGCGACTCGCGCTTGATGGCGGCCCAGACGCGATTGAAGATGAAGCCGGTGCACTCCTTGCGCGCCTCGAAAGGATGCACGCCGAACTCGGGCAGGACGCTCAATAACGTGTCGAGCAGGCCGCGGTCGGTCTGCCCATCCGACATCAGATCGAGCGCGTTGAACTGCGGTGGCATGTAGAAGTGCGTGTTGCACAAACGCGTTTTGTCACGGACGTTTTCGGCCATCAGCCGTGACGGATACGACGACGAATTGGTCGCGAAGATGGTGTCCGGCGGCGCCGCCCGATCGATCTCGCCCCACAGCGGGATCTTGATCTCGAGCTTCTCCGGGACGGACTCAACCGCGAGCCAGGCACCGTCCAACGCCTCGTCGAGCGAAGCGGCCCCGACGGCAACCCCCACTTCGCCAAACCCTCTGTCTGACACCAGTTTTGGTAGATTGTCCGCGACAAATCGCGTCGCTTCGGCACGCTGTTCGTCGCGCCGGGCGTAGATCCGCACGGTTCCCCCGCGGCTGGCGAACATCAGCGCGATGCGCGGGCCCAGGGTTCCCGCTCCGATCACTGCGACCGGGCGGTTCCGGATGTCTTCGAATGTGTAGGTGTAGGACACCCAAGCATGCTAAGTCGGCACGGCAACGATGGCTGGGCCGCTGCGGCTTACGCAATAGCGGAACAGGTGCCAGGACACGTCCGCCTTTACCGCCGCCGCATGCAGGTAGGACTCCCAGTCCTTGCGACGGAAGCTCCGGGCAATCGATATCGCCCCGTCACGTCGGATGATCCGGTGCCAGCCCATCACCCGACACAGGACGGGGAAGGTGTAATACGCCATGGCATGCCGCTGCAGATCGGCGATGTGCCAGCCGTGAGTGGAGTTTTGCTCCAGCCAGGCCACGAAATCGACGACCTGTTCGTCGGTGAAGTGATGGGCGACCTGTGAGCTGACGATGAAATCCACCGGCTCGGGTGGGGTGTAGGAAAACACACAACCCGTTTGATAGTTGATCTGCATCCACTCGGGTGTGGCAATGCGAGCGGCGATAGCGCTGCGGGGATTGAGATCAATGCCCGACAGCTTCGCCTTCATTCCACGTCGATCGGCCCACCGGGCGATCGTCCGTAGCAGATCACCGTCGCCGTGGCCAACATCCAGAACGGAGAATTCCGTCATCCCCCTGGTTGCTCGCCCTAGCCATCGCAAGGTGGGCCGGTGGGTGAAGGTTATGCGGTTGCATACGGCCAATTCGCTGATCACGCGCTGATAAGTGGCCGGATCGGTGGTGTCGTTGTCCAGCTCTTCGAGAAGCGTGCTTCGCGTAGGGAGCATTATCCAATCATTTCGGCGATGCCGTATGCGGACATGCGTAGTCCACTACGTCACGGGTCTTACGGGTCGTCACCCCTCAACCGGCGAAACTACCATTGCCGGCCGCGAGGTTGGGGCGATTGGGAACCGCGCTAGAGCAGCTTCATCTGCTCAGCCTGCGGTTCGACCGGTTCCAGCAGCTCGGGGCCGTTATTGCGGACGCTGTTGACCAGCGTCGAGATCTCACGCAGCTCGATGCCACGCACGTCCGGCTGGTGCGTCAGCAGCTCGGGATCCAGCGGGGAGTCGGGGTTCAGCCAAGCGTCCCAGTCGGGCTCGGCCAGCATCAGCGGCATCCGGTCGTGGATTTCGGCGAGTTCCCCCACCGCGTCGGTGGTGATGATCGTGCAGCTCAACAGCGGTTCGGCAGTTTTGTCCGGTTTCCAGACGGACCACAGACCCGCGGCGAACAGCGGCTCACCGTCGCTGCGGTGCATGTAGAACGGCGTCTTGCGCGACTTTTTCCCCTCGATGTCGGGATTGACGCGCCATTCGTAGTAGCCGTCCATCGGGACCAGGCAGCGCTTGCTCTTCGCCGAACCACGGAAGGCCGGTGAGCTGGCCACCTTGTCGGCGCGGGCGTTGATGAGCAGTGGGCCCTTGTTGTCCGGTGCGCCGTCGGGGCCGGCTTTGACCCACGGCGGGATCAACCCCCAGCGCATCAACCGCACCCGCCGGGTGGGATCGTCATCAGGCTCGCTGTGCCGAGTGACGACGGTCGCGACCGTGGTGGTGGGCGCGACGTTGTAATTCGGCGCCTGAGAAGCGCCGTTGGAAGCGCTGGTGGCCTCGTCGATGGCCTTAATTTTCTCGGCCAGCAGGGCCGGGTCCGTCGTGACTGCGAAACGCCCACACATGACTCCATGGTGGCAGAGCGGCATGACATGCCCCCGACAAGAGATGATGGACCGATGAGCGCATGGCCGGCACCCGTCGCGCCATCCCCGGTGCACGCGACAGTGACCGTGCCCGGCTCGAAATCACAGACCAATCGCGCGCTGGTGCTGGCGGCACTGGCGGCCGCGCAGGGCTTAGGATCCCCGCGAGCCACCTCGACCATCAGCGGAGCGCTGCGCAGTCGCGATACCGACCTGATGATCGGGGCGTTGCGCGCCCTGGGCCTGCGCGTCGACGGGGACGGGACCGAGCTGACCGTCAGCGGCCGAATCGCACCCGACGCCGACGCCCGGGTGGACTGCGGCCTGGCCGGCACGGTTTTGCGGTTCGTCCCGCCGCTGGCGGCGCTGGCCGATGTGCCGGTGACCTTCGACGGCGACGAGCAGGCCCGGGCCCGGCCCATCGCGCCGCTGCTCGACGCGCTGCGCGGCCTGGGCGTGCCCGTCGACGGCAGCGGTCTGCCGTTTCAGGTGCACGGCAGCGGATCGGTCGCCGGCGGCACCGTGGGTATCGACGCGTCGGCGTCCTCGCAGTTCGTGTCCGGGCTGCTGCTGGGCGGGGCGTCCTTCACCGAGGGCCTGACCGTGCAACACACCGGTGCCACGCTGCCGTCCGCGCCGCACATCGCGATGACGGTGGCGATGCTGCGCCAAGCCGGGGTCGATGTCGAAGATAGCACCGCCAACCGCTGGCAAGTGCGGCCCGGCGCGGTGGCCGCCCGGCACTGGGACGTCGAACCCGATCTCACGAACGCGGCGGCGTTTCTGGCCGCCGCGGTTGTCACCGGCGGCACGGTGCGCATCACCGGCTGGCCCGAGACCAGCGTGCAACCCGCCGACGACATCCTGGACGTCCTGCGCAAGCTCAATGCCGTTGTCACCCATGCCGATTCAATCCTCGAGGTCAGCGGGCCGACGTCGTACGACGGATTCGATGTCGACCTGCGCGCCGTCGGCGAGCTGACCCCGTCGGTGGCGGCGCTGGCGGCGCTGGCCACTCCGGGGTCGGTGTCGCGGCTGAGCGGCGTCGCACATCTGCGCGGCCACGAGACGGACCGCCTCGCCGCGCTGAGCGCCGAGATCAACGGCCTCGGAGGCAATTGCGCCGAAACACCCGACGGCCTGGTGATCACCGCGACGCCGCTGAAGGCGGGCACCTGGCGCGCCTACGCCGACCATCGGATGGCGATGGCCGGCGCGATCGTCGGCCTGCGGGTGGCCGGCGTGACGGTCGACGACATCGGCGCCACCACCAAGACGCTGCCGGAGTTCCCGCAGCTGTGGGCTTGCATGCTGGAGGGTTCCGGCGGTTCCAGAAAATGAGGCCCCGCGACTACGACGAGTCCGACGTCAAGGTCCGCTCCGGCAGGGGCTCGCGACCGCGCACCAAGACTCGTCCCGAGCACGCCGACGCCGAGTCCGCCATGGTGGTCAGCGTCGACCGCGGCCGCTGGGGATGCGCACTGGGCGGCCGTCCCGACCGCCACGTCACGGCCATGCGGGCGCGCGAACTCGGGCGCACCCCCATCGTCGTCGGCGACAACGTCGACATCGTCGGTGACCTGTCCGGGCGCACGGACACCCTGGCCCGCATTGTGCGGCGCGGTCCACGGCGAACGGTGTTGCGGCGCACCGCCGATGACACCGACCCCACCGAGCGAGTGGTGGTGGCCAACGCTGATCAACTCCTGATGGTGGTGGCGCTGGCCGATCCGCCGCCGCGCACCGGACTGGTGGACCGGGCGCTGATCGCCGCCTATGCCGGCGGCCTGACACCGATTCTGTGCCTGACCAAGACCGACCTCGCCCCACCCGAACCGTTCGCCGAGCAGTTCGTGGACCTGGGCCTGACGGTGGTTGCCGCGGGCGTCGACGATCCGCTGCTGGCGGTGGCCGAGTTGCTTCCCGGCAAGATCACCGTGCTGCTCGGGCATTCCGGGGTCGGCAAGTCGACTTTGGTGAATCGGCTTGTGCCCGAGGCTGATCGGGCCGTCGGCGTGGTGACCGATATCGGCCGGGGCCGGCATACCTCTACGCAGTCGGTCGCGCTGCCGCTGGGCGACTCGCTACCGGGTTCCGGTTGGGTCATCGATACCCCGGGCATCCGCTCGTTCGGATTGGCCCACATCGAACCCGACGACGTGCTGTCATCTTTCTCCGACTTGGCCGACACGATCCAGGACTGCCCGCGCGGCTGCGGACACATGGGGCCGCCGGCCGACCCCGAATGCGCGCTGGACGCGCTGTCCGGGCCTGCCGTGCGCCGCATCGCCGCCGCCCGACGGCTGCTCGCCGTGCTCAGGGAGACTTGACAGCCTGCGCCATTTACGATGTGCCCAGTTCGCCGGTTGACTGGAGGGCTCAATCGAATGCCGACAGCAAAACACGGCCGGGAGAGTATCGATATCGCCGCCACACCGGAGGCGGTATACGACCTCATCACCGACATCAATCGCATGGGCGAATGGAGCCCCGAATGTTATCGGTGCGAATGGCTAGACGGTGCAACGCAAGCCACGGTTGGAGCGCGTTTTCGCGGCTACAACCGGCGCGGCGCCCTTCGATGGCAACGCACCGCCGTAGTGGATGTCGCTGATCGCGGCCGCGAGTTTGCCTTCGCGACAATCAACGACCGAACCGGCCGGCAGGAAACCCGTTAGCAATACACGATGGAGCCGTCTGCCACCGGCACACTACTCACTGAGTCGTTCGAGTTTGTCTGGTGCTCCATCCCCAACCGCGCGGTCGAACTGCTCCTCCCGCGCGGACGTCAAGTGAGCCGGGCATCCACGAAACGCTCACGCGAATCAAGGCTGCCGCCGAAGCTATCAACGCTTGAGTCGCATGCCAAGCTCGTCTGGGGGCACCAGATGGCCTTCGGTGCAGCGGATTTCGACGGTGGCCTCGGCTCCACAACCCAGATGTGTGAGCCGCAGCCGATTGTGGCCGGGCAGGTGCTGACGCCCCCACTCGAACATCGACCAGATCACCGGCATGAAATCGATGCCGGCTTCGGTGAGGACGTACTCGTCGCGGCTGCGCTGCCCCGGTTCGCGGTACGGCCGCCGGGTCAATAGCCCGAGGTCGACCAGTTCGGTCAATCGCGCAGAGGTGGCGGCTTTGGTGATGCCCACCCGGCGGGCGAAGTCGTCGAACCGCGTGGTGCCGTAGTACGCCTCGCGCAGGATGAGCATGGCGGATTTGGTACCGAGCACCGCCATGGTCTTTTCTATCGCGCACTCGCCGACCGCCGACCATTTCTCGCGATCGGCCAGCACACCTTGCAGAAATTTGACGCGCTCCCCGGACTGAGGATCCGAGGATTCCCTTGGCAGCTCACGCCGCTGTCGGGTTGCTTCCTGCTTCATCGCCCTGCGCCCCCTGAGTGAAAGGAGGGCTTACCGAGGCTCCACTGGGACCGCTGGCGCGGTCCCGCCCACTTTCGTGGCAGGCATTTCGTCTCTCCGCCCGCCCGGCGGCGAGAATGACCATCGCGGCGTTGTAGTCGCGGTCGTGGAAAGCACCGCATGTCAGGCACGTCCACTCCCGGACCTGTAAGCCCAGTTCGTCGAGTCGATGGCCACATTGTGAGCACGTCTTGCTCGACGCGAGCCAGCGCGACACGCGGTATACAGTACGCCCGTAGCGGTCGGCTTTTTCGGCGATGATCCGCAAAAAGTGACCCCACCCCGCATCGCTTATTGCTCGAGAGAGGCGGCGGTTGGCGACCATTCCAACGATGTTGAGGTCCTCGACGTGGATCACTTGGTTCTCGCGAACCAACGCCAAAGCCTGCTTGTGGTGATAGTCGCGCCGACTGCGCGCTACCTGATTGTGCGTGGTGGCGACTTTGCGCCGCGTCCGTTGTCTGTTGACTGATCCTTTCTGCCGGCGGGACTTCTCCCGCTCCAACCGCCGCAGTTTGCGTAACTTGCGACCCAAGTGCTTCGGATTTGCAATGTCCGTCCGCATCCCGTCGGTAGTGGCGATCGTCGCCAACCGAATGAGGCCGACATCCATACCGGCCTCCCGAACCACCACCGGCAGTGGCGTGACGGGAACATCGACGACAAAACTCGCATAATAGTGGCCGTCCGGTTCGCGGATGATCGTGACACTCGACGGTTCGCTCGGCAGCGCGCGAGACCAGCGCACTCGAATGTCGCCAATTTTCGCCACAAACAAGTGTCCGCTGACGCGGACTCTGAATCCGTTGCGAGTCAGCCGAAATGACTGTCGAGGGTCCTTTCGCGATTTCATGCGCGGAAGGTCCAACTTGCGACCTCGTCGCTTGCCCGATCGAGAGTCGAAAAAGTTGCGCCACGCTCGCCGCGAGTCGTTCACTGACTGCACCAACGCCACGCTGGGGACCTCGGCCAACCACGCCCGCTCGCTGATGGTCTTCGCTTGGGTTATCACCAGGGATTGGATCTGACTGTCTGACAGCTTCACACCGGCGCGGTAAGCCTCGTTGCGGGCTCGCAATGCGTCGTTGAACACCACCCGGGCGCACCCGAACACCCGCGCCAACATTCCCTGCTGAGCAGGCGTCGGTTCGATTCGGTACCTGTAACGCATCTGCACACGACCACCGTAAGACTGACGACCGACAACCCGGACCGATCACCGCGCCCGACATAGCGTGTAAGCGTTCAACACCTGCCTGGGGTTCGACCTGAAGTCCGGGGATTGCACTCGACGAATCTAGTGTCATCTAAATCACCTCCGATCTGGGTTGCATTTAGTATACCTAGGCGTTTACCCGGATATAGCTGGCAATATCTGGCTTCAGGCTCAAGGAGGAGTTATGACCGGTCACCAAGGCCGCGACGCTGTCATCGTCGGTGCCGTCCGTACCCCGATCGGCAAGGGCAAGGCTAGCGGCGCGCTGCACGACGTGCTGCCCGTCGACTTGCTGGCGCACAGCCTGCGTGAACTGGTGGCCCGCACCGGCGTCGACCCGGCCACGATCGACGATGTCATCGTCGGTGCCGTCACCCAGGTCGGCGACCAGGCGGTCAACATCGCCCGCAACGCGTTGCTGGGCGCAGGCTTCCCCGAGACCGTCCCCGGCACCACGATCGACCGGCAATGCGGCAGCAGCCAACAGGCCATCAGCTTCGCGGCGCAGGGCGTGATCGCCGGCGCCTACGACATCGTCGTCGCCGGCGGCGTGGAATCGATGAGCCGCGTCGTGATGGGCAGCTCGGTGCTACCCGGCAGCAATCCGTTCGGCAACGACATGGCGGCGCGCTACCCCGAAGGCTTGGTGCCGCAGGGCATCAGCGCAGAACTGATCGCGGCGAAGTGGGGCTTCTCGCGCACCGAGCTCGACGAGTTTTCCGCGTCCAGCCACGAAAAGGCCGCCCGCGCAACCAAAGACGGACTCTTCGACAACGAGCTGATCCCGATCGCCGGCCTGGAAACCGACGAGATCATCAGGCCCGCCACCACCGTGGAGACCCTCGCCACCTTGCAACCGGCGTTCTACAGCGAGGCCATGAAAGCCCGTTTCCCACAGATCAATTGGGAGATCACGCCGGGCAACTCCTCGCCGCTCTCCGACGGCAGCGCCGCGGTGTTGATCACCAGCAGTGAGGTCGCCAAGAAGCTCGGCCTGCGCCCGCTGGCCCGAATTCACACCACGACCGTGGTGGGCTCCGACCCGCTGTACATGCTGACCGGCGTCATCCCGGCGACCGAGAAGGTGTTACAGCGCGCCGGCCTGACACTGGCCGACATCGACTTGTTCGAGGTGAACGAGGCGTTCGCTCCAGTCGTGCTCGCGTGGGCACACGACACCGGAGCCGATCTGGCCAAGACCAACGTCAACGGCGGTGCCATCGCGATCGGTCACCCGCTTGGTGCCAGCGGTGCCCGCATCATGACCACGCTCGTCAACGCTCTCGAACAGCGCGGCGGTCGCTACGGGCTGCAGACGATGTGCGAGGGCGGCGGCATGGCCAACGCCACCATCATCGAGCGGCTCGGCTAAGTGTCAAAGCGCTGGGCCGGGGATGCGGGGTTCAACACCCGCATTCCTGGCCTTGCCAGCCTTTTTTGCCTTCCACCGCCGCGAATCCGGCAATCACGAATCCAACCGCCGGATCCAGCCACCAGCCACCGGGCCACACGGCGACGACGGCCAGCGTAAGAAGCACGACGGCGGACTGTGCGGCACACAGATAGTTCTGCATACCTTCCCCTTTCGTGGCTGCCGAGCCGGGACTGATCACGCGCCTCGTCGACCACGGCGGCATGGGCGTCGATGGCATGGACATGAGTCGGTACATGGAAATGTTCAACCGGCACAACGAAATAACCCGTAACGTCGAGGAAATCCCTGGCGGCATACGGACCACCACAGAATCGACTTCGCCCGATCTTGTCGCCCAACTCCAGGCCCACGTATCCAGCATGTACTCCCATCTCGATTAGGGCGCAGAGGTCATGTGCATGAGCAATAGCCTGCCCACACTGTTCAGCCATGCCCGCGGTTACCGGCGCCAATTGACATTCACCCGCCGGAGTGATGACCGAGGAAACTGCCGACGACCCAGCCCTGACGCAAGCGATTCGCGCGCACGCCCCGGAGGTCACAGGCTTTGTGCGCGATGGGATGCCGGCGATGATGCGAGGCATGATGGGGCCCGGAATGATGGGTCCGCATTCGGGTCGCTGATGTGGGGCTATGGCTCAATCAAGGTTCGCCAGGGTCAGCTGTCGGCGGTGGTGGTCATAGTGCTGGCCGGGGTAGGCATAGACGTCGGCCAACGTCATAAAGTCTCGGAAGTACGGATCCCAGCCGGTCGGGAAGTGCATTCCGCGGCGAAGGGCAATCTCGTCTCGCCGACTCAATAATCGCTGCAAGGCGTCGATCACTCGGTCCATCTTCGCGCCCATACGGTTGCGGTTGTAGACGACAGCGGCCACGTTTGTCCCGTAAAAGTTGATCGCATGGAAGGGTAGTGAAGCCGCGTTGAGCATCCGTGCGAACCACAGGCTGACCCAGTCGGGCAGATGCGAAAGCACGCGCACAAGGATCAGCAGTCGCTGCACGACCAGGTAGCCAAACACCATGTGGAACAAAAGTTGCTCATTGGTCCACCGAGTCCCTTCCGTCGGTTGGGTCCATTCGCCATCTCCGACCATGGTGAGCAACGTGTGAAAATCGCTACGCGCGCGTTCCAGTTCGCTTGCCAACGACGCGCGATCGGCCATCCGTCCTGGCATGGTTCGCTTCGTTCCTACTTGGGCTTGGTTTGGTTCAGGTGCGCGATCTCGTTGCCCCACACTGATTGTGCGCCCGCGTCCCCGATGCGGTAGGTCTGGATCATCGCTGCAATACCGACGGCGACGGCCACGATTGCGGCGGCGACGCTGAGCGCCGCGTGGCGCGAGCTGGATCGACGTTCAACCAAACCGAGCACCACAAGCGCAACCGCGACAATCAGCAGCGCGATCGCGAAGTAAATCATGGTATCGCCGAGCTCGGCGTGCTTACGCAGGATCGGGTCGGGGTTGCGCCGCAGGTCATACAGCCATCCACCGGCATTCGCCGTGACCGGCGTTAGCGCGGTGGTCACGACCGCCAGGATGGCGGTGAACCAGACAAGGTGTCCACGACGGGCCGCGGGCCACACGGCACAAGCAATCTCAAGCAGTGCCGTCAGCGGTGCAAGAACGACGAGGAAATGGACTAACAGCACGTGGGCGGGCAGGCCATGAATGACGGTCATAGAGGTCCTCAAGTGCCAAAGTGCGGCGTTGTTCTGCGGGCTGGAATCGGTGGGCCGCGAGGTCGGGCGGGCGCGATCATAACGCCTTTGGTCTTGGCCAAGGCAACGCTAACAATGTCGGTGATCGGGAAGTTTGATGAGGCTGGGCTTGCTGGCGCCGCCTATGAATATGCGCTTGGCTAAGCGGCATGGGCGACGATCAACAACCAGATGCCGCGGCAAACGAGGAAACCGCGCACACCGCCGAGCCACACGCCAACCACAGCACTAGCCGGCTGAATCGCCTGCGCGCAGCGGTGCTCGGCGCCAACGACGGCATCGTCTCGGTGGCCGGCATCGTGGTCGGCGTGGCCGGGGCCACCCCGCTGCGCGGTCCGATCTTCACCGCCGGGCTGGCGGCCGTGGTAGGCGGTGCGGTGTCCATGGCCCTGGGCGAATTCGTTTCGGTTTCGAGCCAGCGCGACAGCGAGACGGCGCAACTGGCCATCGAGCGAAACGAATTGCGGCACATACCCGATGCCGAATTGGCCGAACTCACCGCGATCTATCAAAGGCGCGGCCTATCAGCCCCGACCGCCGCGCAGGTAGCCAAAGAGCTGACCGCACACGACGCGCTGACCGCGCACGCTCATGCTGAACTCAACATCGATCCCGAAGACTTGGCCAACCCATGGCAGGCCGCGGCGGCGTCGGCGGCTTCGTTCGTCATCGGAGCGCTGCTGCCGCTCCTGGCTATCCTGTTGCCTCCCAACGCGTGGCGAGTCCCGGTGACCTTCGTCTCGGTTCTCGCCGCGTTGGCGCTCACCGGCGCACTCAGCGCCCGGATCGGCGGAGCAAAAGTATGGCGTGCCGTGCTGCGCGTCGTAGTCGGCGGCGCAGCGGGACTCGCTTTCACCTACGGCGTCGGACATCTTTTCGGCGCCGCAATCCAATGACGGGTCGGTGGTCGCCGCGACGATTCAGTCGGCGTCGCGGAGTCGTTCGGTTGCCGTCATCTCACGCGAAATGTCGGCCTGCTCCCGCTCGGCAGTGCTTCTTACCCGCTAGGCCCGATTGTGTCGGCGTTGCAGTCGCTCAGGTTCGCGATCCATAGCCGTGCCTTCGCGTTCGTCGGCGATGCGCGCCCGCCGATCGGCGATCTGATCTCTCTCGTCAGCGAACGCCTCGCGTTCGTGCGAGCTGAGCCTGGTGGTGCGCGAGGGCCTTCTCACGCTCGTCGAGTTCGGGCACGGGCATCGGCACCGTCGTCAGCCTCCACTACTCCCTCCTTCGCTGGTCGAGCCGTCGGCCTGCGGCGCGGGAACGGCACGTTGTTGTTGGGCTGCCCGCAGGATCGAGCCTGCGGTGCTGAATGCGAGTTTGGCGCGGTCGGCGACGTCAATGGGCAAGTTGGCGGCGCAGCGCATCAGCATGATGGCCAGTGCGCTGTGGGTTGCGTAGGAGATGATGAGCAGATTGGCGGAGTGACGGGTACCACGGAGCGTCATTACGTGCTGGCGCTTGTGCTCCCACCCCCGCCAGTTGAGGTCCGGTGGCCGTTGCAGCGGTGACCAGTTCACATTGATGGAGTCGATGTCGCCAAGCAATGGAGTCAGGACCGCGACGAGGTTTGGCAACTCATTGGTGATGCGATCTGCGTGGGGCCACCATGCGCCGTCGATCTCGTGGCCGAGTTCGACAGCCACCGATAGCCGAAGGGAATTGGCCTGGCATCGGCCCACGGCGGGGTCAATCATCGTCGCGCCGTAGCCGGGACCGCAAGGTTCACAAGTTGCTTCCTTCGCAGTCGGCAGAGCGTCTGCCCCGAGCGCGGGCCAGGCGGAGGAATCGCATTGCCCCTAGAGATCACCCACGGCGAATCGTGGTGAACCCATGCTGACAACGAAAAGACTCAAGCATGAGCGTACGCCACAAGCAACATTGCTCGGGGTGCTCCATCGCCAAACGTCGGCAATCCGCGGCTAATCTGGGCGGTGGACTGGGCCAGACTTCGCCGGTGCTTCATCAACGTCGAAGGCGGCTCTCCTTCGTCCACCTTCAACGCTGCTGAGCGCAAGTCGAACGGCACGCCCAGACCGGCGAACCAACCCCATACGCACCCCACCGGCTCGCAAATTGGCCACCTGGCTGCCCCGTTTGTCGACTTCCGGCGGTTGAGCTGTTAGTCGGCGCGTCGAACTGACAGAATACGAAAATGCGCCCTCTTGATGCCCGTCATCACGAACCACTTCTGTTGCGTCACAACATGTCTCACGGTAGCCGAGGGGCCGGTTATGACCTCCACTAGCACCTTATGGCTATTTCCGCTGATCGTCGCCGGCGGAGTGCTCCAGGCCATGGGCGGACCGATGAATAACGCCCTTCGCGTTTCGCTGGTGAATCCGTGGCTGGCGACGCTGGTGTCTTTCGTTCTCATCGTGCCGATTTTTCTCGTGATAGCTGCGGTGTTCGTTCGGCCACTCCCGACCGTCGCGGGGCTTGCCAACATGCCCTGGTGGGCGCCGTTGGGCGGAATCGTCGGCGCCGTCGCGGTGGTTGCCGGTCTGCTGTACATCGGGACGGTAGGCGCGGGAACCTATGCGGCACTGACCGTGAGCGCCAACCTTCTTATGTCAATACTCATCGACCACTTTGGGTGGTTCGGGATCACGGCGCACTCAATTACCCCGCAGCGCGCTATCGGTGCCGTGGTGCTGGTCGCCGGCGTCATTCTGGTGACCTCGGGGTAGGCCGAGGATTTGCGCAGCGCCATCCGGCGTTGCCACGGAGCGCCCGACTTGGCGGCAGAGGTCAGCGGCTTCGGTCACGAGCTCGCGATTAGTCGGGGTGCGGTCACCGGCATAAAACTCGAGCCCCACGTGCAGGTGTCCGCCCCGTTCGAGGGCCAGTTTGGCGATGGGGTTCGCGCACAGGTCACCGCCGACGATCGACGCGGCCCACGGAATGTCGCATCCGTCAAGCAATTCCAGGTAGGCGTCAAGCGCGCGCTTGGTCGGGGGTAGCCCGAAAGGCGCCCCGAGATAGCCGCGTTCGGTGGAGAAGTACAGCTTGATCATCGTCCCCTGCGGCAGTCGGCCCGCGCGCCACCACGCGAGGGTGGCCCGAAGAAATCCGGGTTCGTAGATGGCCAGACTGGGGCCCAGTTGCGCCTCGCGACAGATCTCGAAGGCCCGGCGGATCGAGTCGAACGAGTTGCTGTAGACCAACGGCCCCGCAGGTATGCCGTCGGCGTCGGTGCCCCCAAGGTTGACCGATCCGGGGTCGGTCAGCCCGACGCGCAAACCGGCCGCGGCGAGTGGCAGGAGGTGTTCGTAGGAGATTGACGATCCCTGCTCGAAGTGGACCGTCGGATACAGCAGGGCATCCGGCCGGGCAGCCAGGACGGGGCGCCACGCTTCCAGGTAACGCTCGACGGCCTGCTCCACGCTGAGGCCGTAACGATCGATGTGGTTGTGGATGATGGCCGCGCCGGCCTCGATACAGGCGAGAGCGTCTGTGACGATCTCCGCCGGCTCGACAGGCACGTGGGGATTGGTCGCCTTCGATGTGACGCCGTTGATCGCGCATTCAATGATGACCGGATTCATCGGTGATCCCCTGTCGCGGTGAGAGCTTTGCTGTTAGGAAGTAGATCATGGCGACAGCGAAGCTTGATCCCTGCAATGACCAAACGTGGAGCTCGCTGCTCACCCAAATCTATTTAGTGAGCGCTTTTGCCTGACTCTGACGGGATCGCGCTCCACTGTGAGCGGATCGGCGACGGCCCGCGACTGTTGTACTGCAACGGATCTGGCACCACTGTGGATTCGAGCCGCCCGCTGCTCGAGAAGTTGTCGGCGGGATTCGAGCTGCTGGCCTTCGACTACCGCGGCTTGGGGCGCAGTGCGCCAGTGAGCGCGCCGTATGCGATGGCGGACGTCGCCGCGGATGTGGCCGCGCTGCTAGACGAAGTCGGCTGGGAGCAAACGGCATTGGCCGGATTGAGCTTCGGCGGCATGGTCGCGCAGGAACTCGCGGTGACCTTCCCGGACCGGATCGACCGGTTGGCCCTCTTGGCCACCTCACCCGGCGGCGCCTTCGCCTCCTACCCGCTCGAGACGCTGGCGGACCTGCCGCCCCTCGAGCGCGGTCTGCGGTCCCTGAATCTGGCGGACCGGCGCTGGACGGCGGAATGGTTCGACGCGCACCCCGAAGATGCCGCGCTGGTGGGCACCCTTGCCGCAGAAGTGCCCGCCGAGGAGACCGCGGATCAGGCCCAAGGGCGCCTTCTTCAGCTGCAAGCGCGCTCAGGTCACGATGTACTTGATCGGCTGCACCGGGTGAACTGCCCAACTTTCGTGGGAAGCGGCCGCTACGACGACATCGCACCGGTGGCCAACGGCCAGGCCATCGTCGACCGGATCGGCAACGCCAAGCTGCACGTCTACGACAGCGGCCACCTTTTCCTGTTGCAGGACCCGGCTGCCTGGCCGGAAATCGCCGCGTTCTTGGACGCCTGAGCCGTTGACTACGGGTTTGCCTGCGCGGTTACCAGGAACTTCTCGCCGGTCGCCCGCTTCACGTAGGCGTGGAATGCGTCAGGTTTGAGCATGCCGGCAAGTGAAACTTCCCGGGTGTAGGCACTGGCGAAAGTGGTGGTGAGTTCGGCGGCCACGCGGGCGCGCAGCCTGCCGAAGTCCTCGGCGCCGAGGCCGCCAAGGAACGGCGTCAGCAGCCACCCACCGATACCCCACGCCATGCCGTAGTTGCGGGTGAGGATCGTCGGACTGGTGTCGAGTCCGCCGTAGATGTACACCTGCTTGTGCACGCTCGACCCATAGCGTGAGTACTCCGATGCGTTCGCGCTCGCAGCTTCCTCCATGCCAGTGAGGATCTGACTCGCGAGCGTGCCCCCACCCGTGGCATCGAACGCAAGCGTCGCGGACGTCGCCTTGAGGGCCTCGACGAGGTCAGTCGTGAAGGACGGCGATTCCGAGTTGCAGACATGAACGGCGCCGAGGGACTTCAGCAGTTCCTCTTGGTCGGGCTTGCGAACGATATTGACCAGCGGCACCCCGTCCTTGATGCAGAGCTTGACGAGCATCTGGCCCAGGTTCGACGCCGCAGCCGTGTGGACCAGGGCTGAATGACCCTCGCGGCGCATGGTTTCCAGCATTCCGAGAGCTGTCAGCGGATTTACGAAGGACGACGCCCCGTCCTTCGCTGTCGCCCCTTCGGGCAAGACGAGGCACGCGGAGGCATCGACCACCCGATACTGCGCGTACATTCCGCCGCCGGCGGTACCCACGGTTTTGCCGAGAAGTCCCTGGGCAGCCGCGGACGACCCGGCGGCCACCACGGTGCCCGCGCCCTCGTTGCCCACCGGAAGCGGTTTGTCCAGCCGCGCGGACAGTCCCCTCAGCGCCTCCGGAGCCAACGGCGCGGTGACGGTCGGGCGCTCCGGCGTGCCCGCCACCGTCGCGGCTGACATGTCGGCACTGGCAATGAGGACGCCCAGGTCGGACGGGTTGATCGGCGAGGCTTCAATGCGTACCAACACCTCATTGCCGGTCGGCGACGGAACCGGGACGTCGTGCAGGGAGAGCTCGAGGGTGCCCTGCGACGTCACCAACGAACGCAGTTCCAACGCATTGCCCGGCGAATCTGCGGTCATCAGGTGCTCCCTCATTCCATGTGTTCGACCCATTGCGCCCGAGAGGGTCCCGGCTCGAACGGGTCGCTGAAGTACTGCGTCTCGTGGATGACTTCGCCGTTGTCGAATTCCATGATGCTGACTACGTAATTCGGCTGCCCGTCATACGTCATGACGAGTTCGCTGATCCACAGATCGCCGCCGCCGAGTATGCGCCGCACGGTGAAGCGTTTCGCGTTCGGCTGGGCCTCGCGCGACGCCTGAATGTTTGCCCTGCCCCTGATGCGCTCCCCTGATTGCGGATAATCGAGAACCCCGTCGGCTCGGTAGATTTGGTGCTCGACCACGAAATCGTTGGCGTCGGAGGCTTCCCAGTGCCGCCGCAGCGCGGCCCGCACGTCGTCATCAGCCATTGCTGCACCATAACCCGCACAGAATCGTCTTGTCTCCTCCTCCGTCACAGGCGTAGCGTTCGACGCTGATGGATCGTGTAGCGGTGATCACCGGGGCCAGCCGTGGAATCGGCGCGGCGACCGCACTAGTACTCGCGGAGAACGGGTTTCGGGTGGTCGTCAACTACCGCTCCAGTGCCGAGGAAGCCGCTGAGGTGGTCCGATCCGTGACCGCGGCCGGCGGCGAGGCCCTGGCCATCCGGGCCGACGTCACGGTCCCCGACGATGTTGCCGCGCTGTTCGAGCAAACCGAACAGCGGTGGGGCCGGGTCGACGTGCTCGTGCACAACGCGCTAATTCCTTACGATGTAACCTCGTTCGCCGACCTGAGCTGGGAGCAGCTCGGCGGCAAGCTGGACCGAGAGCTGCATGCCGCCTACCTGGTCACCAAAGCCGTTGTGCCGGGCATGATTTCTCGAAACTATGGTCGGCTGGTCTTTCTCACCACGGTGCTGTCCCGTCGGCCTCGGCAAGGCATGATCACGGTGGGCACGTCGAAGGCCGCGATGGACCAGTTCGTCCGCTACGTGGCACTCGAGCTGGCGCCGCAGGGAATCACGGCTAATCTCGTTTCGCCCGCCACGGTGGCTGACACGGCGGCGAGCGGGCTGTTGAACGCCGAAGAGTTGCGTCACATCGGCGCGACCAATCCCATGGGGCGCAACGTCCGTCCGGACGAGATCGCCAAGGCGGTGGCCTTCTTGGCGAGTGAGGATTCCGGCTTCATCACCGGCCATTGCATGGAGATCAATGGCGGCCTCGCCATGGACTAAACGCGCCTGAAAGGGGCTGTGGCGTGGAGACGATCGATCTGGCCTACGTAGGGCGTGGTCTTCATGAGGAACTGGTCGCCCACGTCGCCGACCAGGAGGGCTACTTCGAAGACGAGGGAGTCCACGTCGCGATCCGCGACGGGGTGGGCTGGCCGGCGCAACGGTTGCGTCGCGGCGCGGTGATCGGTCTGGGCCGCACGCTGGTGTCGCGGCTGACGGACGGGATCGGGTGGACGGCGCTCAGTTTCAGCACCGATCGTCCGCTGTTCTGGTTTCTCGGCAATGCCCAGGTGAAGTCCATGGCAGAGCTTCGCGGGCGACGGCTGGCGGTCCACCGCCCCGCCGACCCTCCCGGTACGTTCGCCCGGATCGTCCTGCGTAAGCACGGCCTGGACCCCGACCATGACCTGGAGTGCCTGGTGCGGCATCCGGGTGACTACCAGATGGATTTGCGACGGCTGCGGGACGGTTCGATCGACGCCGCCTACGTGGGCAGCACACTGTCCCCCGAGCAGGTAGCGGCCGAAGAAGGGTTTCACGTGTTGGCGTGGGTCGGCGATCACTTCCAGATCCCCACCGTCGGCGTCGTCGTAGACCCCGCCCACCTCCCGCTGGACGGCCCGGCCGTGCAAAAGCTGGTACGGGCCAACCAGCGGGCATTGCAGATGCTCGCCGAACGGCCGGACCGGGCCGTCTACTACGTCAACTGGTTCCTCGACCGGCTCACCCGTGAGGAAGCGCAACAGTACTACGAACGCTACGTCGGGCCATATTTCATTCCCGACCGCAAGGTGGATATCGAGCTGGCGCAGCAAGCGGTCGATGCGGTCGCCGACGAACTCGGTGTCGCGTCAAGCGACGCCGCGCAGATGTATCCAGCCTAGGCGGCCCGGTCGTCCCGACTGTCACCGAATCGCGTTGCCGCGGCGCGCTTTTGGCGCCGCCACGACCGTACCGTGGCGATGGCGGTCTTCAGCCCGCGGCGGCGTCCGGTCCTGGGATCGACGCCCGCGAAACCGGGCTCCAACTCGGCGAACATCCGCTCGCTGCGGGTCTCCGGCGCGTTGTCAGTGTCGTCGCTGAGGTACTTGTTCGGCAGCGACAGTTTGGCGATCGTGCGCCACGTCTTGCCGTATTGCACCAGGAAAGAGCCTGTGGTGTAAGGCAAGTCGTATTTGTCGCACACCGCGCGCACCCGCACCGAGATCTCGTGCAAGCGGTTGCTCGGCAGATCCGGGTACAGGTGGTGCTCGATCTGGTGGCACAGGTTCCCGCTCATGAACCGCAGGACGGGGCCGCCCTCGAAGTTGGCGCTGCCCAGCATCTGGCGCAGGTACCACTGGCCCTTCGTCTCGCCGATCATGTCGGTTTTGGTGAATTTCTCTGCGCCATCGGGGAAATGGCCGCAGAAGATGACGGCGTTGGCCCACACGTTGCGGATCACGTTGGCGACCGCGTTGGCGGTCAACGCGGACCGGTATGTCGCGCCGGGCGACAGCGCGGTCAGCGCCGGGAACGCGACATAGTCCTTGAGCACCTGGCGGCCGGCCTTGGCAAGGAACTCGTCGGTCCTTTGCCGGGCTTCGTCGTGTTCCATCCGCTTCTTGACGATCTTGCCGATCTCCACGTGCTGCAAGCCGACGCCCCATTCAAAGAGGAGCGCGAGCAGGGTGTTGTACAGCAGGTTGAAGATGTTGAAGCGCTTCCAGGGCTGGTCTCGGGTGACGCGCAGCAGTCCGTAGCCGACGTCGTCGTCCATCCCGAGGATGTTGGTGTACTTGTGGTGCACGAAGTTGTGGGTGTACCGCCAGTGCTTGGACGACCCGCTCATGTCCCACTCCCACGTCGAGGAGTGAATTTCCGGGTCGTTCATCCAGTCCCACTGGCCGTGCATGACGTTGTGGCCGATCTCCATGTTCTCGATGATCTTGGCCACGCCCAGGGTCAGGGTGCCCGCCCACCAGGCCGAGCGCCGTGAACTGGCGGCCAGTAGCACCCGGCCGGCGACCTCGAGGGCTCGCTGCCCCGCGATGGTGCGGCGGATGTAGCGCGCGTCCCGTGCGCCGCGCGAGTCTTCAATGTCCTGGCGGATAGCGTCCAGCTCAACGGCCAGGCTCTCAATGTCGGCGTCCGTCAGATGCGCGAATACGTCGACGTCAGTGATCGCCATCGTGTTCTCCTCTGCGGTTGTCGGACCTTCACCTACGCTATCGTAACCTACGATCCCGTAAGTTACCAGTGAGTAGCTTTTAGATGTCGATCGTGCAATCGCCGGAGGCGGACGAGATGCAGGTCTGGATCCGCGAACCCGGTTCGTGTTCCCGGCCGGTGCGCAGGTCACGGACATGGCCGTCCACCAGGCCGACCACGCACGACTGGCAGATACCCATCCGGCAGCCGAACGGCATCTGCACACCGGCGCCCTCGCCCGCATCCATCAGCGAGGTCGCCGCATCCGCCGCGACGCTGCGGCCACTTCGGGCGAATGTCACCGTGCCGCCGGCTCCGGCGGGAGCGGCCTTGGAGACTGCGAACCGCTCCAGGTGCAGCTGCTCACCGATGCCCGCTCCGGACCAGACCTTGTCGGCCTGGTTGAGCATGCCCTCCGGCCCGCAGGCCCAGGTCTGGCGGTCGCGCCAGTCCGGCACCTCCTGGCTCACCCGGGCAAGATCGAACCGCCCCTCGGTGCGGGTCTCGCGCACCCGTAATCGGTAGCCGGGTTGATCGGCCGCCAGCGCGGCTAGCTCGGAGGCAAACATCACATCAGCCGCGGTGGGCGCGGAATGTAGATGGACGATGTCGCCAATTTGGTTGCGGCGCAACAACGTCCGCAGCATTGACATCACCGGCGTGATCCCGGATCCGGCGGTCAGGAACAGAATCGACGGCGGCGCCGGGTCGGGCAAAACGAAGTTGCCCTGGGGGGCGGCCAGCCGCACGATGGTGCCCGGCTCGACGCCGGCCACCAGGTGGCTGGACAGGAAGCCTTCGGGCATCGCCTTGACGGTGATCGTCACCGTCCGGTCGGTGGCCGAACCGGACGCACCGGCCGGGCTCGACGTCAGCGAATAGGACCGCCAGCGCCAGCGCCCGTCCACCAAAAGCCCGATCCCGATGTACTGGCCCGGCTGGTAGTCGAAGCTGAAGCCCCAGCCCGGCTTGATCACCAGGGTCGCCGAATCCTCCGTCTCCCGGCGGACCTGCAGGATGCGGCCGCGCAATTCGCGCGCCGACCACAGCGGATTGGCCAGGTGCAGGTAGTCGTCGGGCAACAGCGGCGTGGTGATGCGCGCGGCCAGCTTGCGCAGTGCGTGCCAGCCGGGATGCCGGTCGGCTCCGACGACGGTGGGGCGGGTGGTCTCGACGACGTTGGCGGTGACCGGCGCGTATTTCTTACTCATAAGGGGCTTCGCTTTCGCCTGTCTAATGCGTCCCTACGGTACCGTAACTTACGGTACCGTATCCAGCCCGCGTCAGAGCAGGTCAAGCAAAAACGGCAGCTCCTGGGTGGCGTACCAGGCCAAATCGTGGTCCTGCGCGTCACCGACTATGAGGTCCGCGTCCACGTCCCCCAGGTCGGCGTCGTCGATGACCGCGATCGCCGCCGTGACCGCCGGCTCGGCGTCGGAGTTGTCGACGAAAGCGGCGACGACCCGGTCGATGGGTACGGGCGCGGCGAGGCGGACGACGGCCTCGTCGAGATCGGGACGGCAGGTGGCCTGATCGATGTCGGCCGCCAGCACCGCGCGCCGTCGTAGCGTCTCCGGGTCGGCCGCGAGCAGGCGCAGTGACGCCAGCGCCGCCTCACGCAGCGCCACCTCGGCGAGCTCGTCGTCGTCGCCCTCGGCGTAGGCCTCGCGCAGGGTCGGTGTCACGGCGAATGCGGTGCCGTTGACCGGCCACAGCGAGCCGTCGGCGACGAGCTGCTGCAACATGGCCACGGTGGCCGGGATGTAGACCCGCATCATCCGATCAGCGTGGCCGCGTAGTCGTCGACGTACTTCGACAGCTCGCGCGGCGGGCGCTGGTAATTGCCACTCACCACCGGATGTGCCGGCAGCTTGACCTTGGGACGCTTGACTACCGTGTAGTCGATGGAGGACAGCAGGTGGTGCATCATGTTGAGCCGGGCACGCTTCTTGTTCTCGGATTCCACGACATACCACGGGCTGTTTGTGGTGTCGGTGTGCACCATCATCTCGTCTTTGGCGCGCGAATAGTCCTCCCACCGATACACCGATTCCAAGTCCATGGGGCTGAGTTTCCATTGCCGGACAGGGTCTTTGCGACGGGCTTTGAACCGGCGTAGCTGTTCTTCGTCGGACACCGAAAACCAGTATTTGCGCAACAGAATCCCGTCGTCGATCAGCATCTGCTCGAAGATCGGCGTCTGCCGCAAGAACAATACGTACTCCTGCGGCGTGCAGAAGCCCATGACCTTCTCCACGCCGGCGCGGTTGTACCAGGATCGATCGAACAGCACGATTTCGCCCCTGGCCGGTAGATGCGCGATATAGCGCTGGTAGTACCACTGACCGCGTTCACGATCGTTGGGCGCCGGCAATGCGGCGATCTGCGCTATGCGAGGGCTGAGGTATTCGGTGATCCGTTTGATCGCGCCGCCCTTACCCGCGGCGTCGCGGCCCTCGAAAATCACCACCACACGTGCGCCGCTAGCGCGCACCCACTCCTGGAGCTTTACGAATTCCGTTTGCAGACGGAATAATTCGGCTCCGTAGACTTCATTCGAGATCTTGCCTGTGGCGTGGGCGCTCGATTTATTCTTCTTCGGCTTCGCTGGCGCGCCATCCGTTGTCGCGGTACTCATAGCCACGAATGTTATCGCTAAGCAGCGCTTTTGACCCGCTTAGACGATCCGGGACTATCGGGAAGCTTCCAGCAGTTCCTCGAGCGATTGCTTTAGCAGTGCCGGCAGAAGATCGACATCGCTCATCGCCTCGCGGTCGGCATTGATACCGAAATACAGCATCCCATTGTAGGACGTCACGCTGATCGCGAGCGCCTGGCCCTGCAGCAGCGGCGGCACTGCGTACGTCTCGAGCAACTTGGTACCGGCGATGTACATCTGCGACTGAGCGCCGGGAGCGTTGGTGATCAACAGGTTGAACGTCCGCCGCGAGAAGGTGGGAAAGCTGGTCGCCACCCGAATACCCATGGCGTGCAGGGTGGGTGGCGCGAAGCCCGACAGCGTGACGATGGTCCTGGCGTCGACCAGGCTCGCCGCCGTCGGGTTCGATTCGGTGGCGTGGGCGATCTGGGACAGCCGCACGACGGCGTTGCCCTCCCCCACCGGAAGATCCACCAGGAAGGGCGTCACCTGACCGATCGCCTGGCCGGGACCGGTGTTGGCGTCCAGCGCGTCGTCGGCGTACACCGGCAGCGGCGCCATTGCCCGGATCGTCGCGGTCAGCGGCACCCCCTCGCCGCGCGACATCAGCCAGTTGCGCAGGGCGCCGGTGACCACCGCCAGCACCACGTCGTTGACGTCGCAGTCGTAGCGCGCCCGCACGGTCCGGTAGTCCTCGAGCGTGCCGCTGGCGACGGTGAACCGGCGATGACGCGAAACGGTGGCGTTCAACGGGCTACTGGGTGCGGTGCCGCGCGCCAACAGTCGCGCGACATCGAAGACCCGACGACCGGCGTCGATGAGTTGCCCGGAATTCGTTGCCATTCCGGCGATCGCGGACCCCACGGTCTGCATTTGTGCGCTCGGGCCCGTCGCCAAGTCGGCCAGCGCGCCCAGCAACAGTCGGGTGTGGCCGGGGTCGCGCTCCGGTATCCAGATGTCTTCGGGGAACGGCGCGGGACGCCGCGTGCGATCGACGATGACGTGACCGATCTCCAGCGCGCTCATGCCATTGATGAGTGCTTGGTGCGATTTTGTGTAGAGCGCGAGGCGGTTTTTGCTCAGGCCTTCGACGAGATACATCTCCCACAGCGGCCGCGACTTGTCGAGCGGCCGTGCGGCCAACCGGGCGACTAGCTCGTGGAGTTGTTCGTCGCTGCCCGGCGACGGCAGCGCCGAGCGCCTGACGTGATAAGTGATGTCGAAATCCGGGTCGTCGATCCACACCGGCCGGGCCATCGGGGCGACCATGACTCCGCGGACCTTCTGCCGGTACCGCGGTATCTGGGGCAGCCGCTGCTCGATGGTGGCCAGCAGCGTCTCGTAGCTCAATCCGGCGCGTGGTCGGCGCAGGATGGACAACGACCCGACGTACATCGGGGTCGCCGTGTTCTCCAGCCGGTAGGACGCCGCGTCTGCAGGGGACAACCGGGTCACCATACGGCCCTGTCCTCCCTATCGATTCGTCGTCGACTTGTCGCACCGACCGTACAGTCCGCCCGGGCCCTTCGCGGCGCGGGTACGCGACGGGCCTGTCTATGCGATGATGACCCGCACAACACTCGTCTGCCACTCTCCTGCAGGCTTCCCGTTCGATCGATGCGTTGGAGAGTGCCCATTGACCAGTAGCTTCGCAGTCACGCCTGTCGCCGAGTATGAGCCGCCCACCCGCAACGTCGAGTGCCGGCAATCGTCGCACGCGACGTTGCGCCGCCGCGCCCCGCGTGCGCCCGGCCAGCGCGGCAATCCGCACCCGCAGGCCTTAACGGCTCGGGAGGTCATGTCGCCGTCCATGCGCCGGGCGGCGGTCTTCGCCGACGCCGCCCTGCGCCGGGTGCTGGAAGTCATCGACCGGCGCCGTCCCGCGGCCCAGCTGCGGCCGCTGCTGGCACCCAGCCTCGTCGACTCGGTGCTGTCGGCCGGCCGGTCGCTCACCGGCACCGGATCGGACGGCGCCGCGGTGCTGCGCCGGATGCGCGTGCAACCCGCCGGGCGACACGACCCCGGCACTCAGGAATTCGACGCGGCCGAGGTTTTCGGCACCTACAGCCGCGCCGACCGGATCCACGCCATCGCCTGCCGGATCGAACACGTGCCGGCACCCGAGGGTCCGCGGTGGCTGGTGGTTGCCCTGCATATCGGATGACGCTTTAGTTGACGCATGGATGGCAACACAGTCAGCGTCGAGCGCGTCATCAAAGCGCCGGCCGACAAGATCTTCGCGCTAGTGGCCGACGCGGGCAAACATGCCAGCATCGACGGTACGGAATCGGTGAATCACGCTTCGGAAGCGTCGGTTCCGTTGTCGATGGGCACCAAGTTCGGGATCGCGATGCGGGGCCGCAAGGAGACACTGTTCCTCCCCTACCGAACGACCAACACCGTCATCGAGTACGAACCGGACCGCCGCATCGCGTGGAAGACGACGTTCGCCGGCGGTCGCGTCGGTGGCCGCATTTGGCGTTACGAACTCGAGGCCGCCCCCGAGGGCACCCTGGTGCGCGAAACGTGGGACGTGTCGCAGGACAAGCAGAAGTGGATGATCACCAGCGGCTCGATTCCCCAAAAGACCGCCGAGGGTATGAGCGCGACGCTGGAGCGGATCGCCCAGCTCCTCGAAAGCTAGTGCTGGCCAGCCGCTTTGGGCGCGCGCCCGCGTGGGCGAGGTAGCAGCATCGGTACCTCGCGGCGATAATCGCGGTAGTGGTCACCGAGCTCGGCCACCAGGTCGCGCTCTTCCATCTGCACCGCGACCAGGATGTAACTTGTCATGCCGACCGCGAAGAGCAGATGCCCTGCCGTCATCGTGGGTGCCGACCAGAACGCGATCAGGAAACCGAGCATGAGCGGATGGCGCACCAGCCGATACAGCGACCGGGTGCGGAAATCGAGGTTGGTGTAAGGCTTTTCGCGCGCCGCCAGATACACCTGCCGCAGCCCGAACAGGTCGAAGTGGTTGATGAGGAACGTCGATGTCAACGCCGTCGCCCAGCCGAGCCAGAACAGCACCCACACCACCAAGCGGCCGGCCGGAAGTTGCACATGCCATATCACCGCCGGCATCGTGCGCCATTGCCAATAGAGCAATAGCAGCACGGCATTCGATAGCCACACGTAGGTGCTGCGCTCGATCGAAGCCGGGACGTATCGCGTCCACCACCGCTTGAACCCCGGTCGCGCCATGACGCTGTGCTGGACGCCGAACACGGCGAGCAGCGCCACGTTGATGACGACCGCCTGCGCGATCGGCGCGGGAATCCCGTGATCGACGGTGCGCGGCACCACGACGCCGCCCACGAACCCGACCAGGTACAAAAAGACCACGAGGAACAGCGCGTAAGCCGCACCGCCATAACCGATTGTCAAGTAACGCTTCATCACTCGATTGTCGGGCGCGCAGGCACGCCCGCATATAGGTCGTTTGCCTCATTTTCGCCCGGCGGGACTCTAGTCAATATTGACTAGTTCGGCGGCTAGCGCCTCGAGGTGTCGACGCGCGGCGGCAAGCCGTTCGCGTCGCCGGCACCGGCGCCTCCGTTGCGCTGCCCCCGCGCCGAGCCGGCGTCGGACGGGCGCGAATTGGATTGGCCTGTTTACTAGAACGCTAGGCCCTTAAGCCCATCTTTGCCGAACAAGACCCCACCCGAGCCGCGCCGGCTCCCGGTGCGTTATCGAACCCAGAATTTCCTCCGTTGCCGCCATCGCCGATCAGCACCGCGTTCCCGCCCTTCCCTCCGGCGCCGCCCTGAGCGCCGGCGGGAGTCTCCCCGCCCACACCACCAGTACCACCATTGCCGATCAGCCGCCGGCCTTGCCGCCGGCACCGCCGTCACCGCTGGTGGATCAAGTCGTTGTAGTTGAGGCCAGGCCGCCGGCGCCGCCGTCCCCGCCGCTGCCGGACGAGAATCCGGCGGCGCCGCCGGCGCCGCCACTGCCGGCATCGAGGCCCGCTGCGCCGGTCCCGCCGACTCCGCCCTGGTGGAATGACGCGGCCTGGGCACTGAGCGCCTGATAGGCCTTACCGTGTGCGCCGAACGCTGCCGCGATCTCCGCCGATACCTCATCAGCGGCTGCGGCAAGCACGCTCATCGTCGGCAAAGCCGCGACCGCATGCGCCGAGTTCAGTGTCGAGCCAAGGCTTTCCAAATCCTGAGCCGCGGAAGTCAGCAGTTCCGGAACCGCCACCAAAAAACCATCATCACCCCTTGGACACCGCGTCGTTGAGTCCGTCGTAGCAAACGAATTCAATGGGGCCAAGGCCAGGCAGCTCAGACCGCCCTTGCATCAGGGAAAACCCTATAGTTTGGCGATCGGATCAAGAAGCGCCGTCCGCAGCGTCTTCGGTTTAGCGCTTAGCGCCTTTTCACCGATTTCGGCGGCTTGGCGCCGCGTCCTTGTTGGCGCGCGGCGGCACGCCGTTCGCGTCGGCTGGCCCCGGCCGGCACCCCGGCCGGCGTCTTGTCGGTGCCGCCGCCGTTGCGCTGCACCTGCGCCGAACCGTCCTCGGACGGGCCAGAATAGGTCAGCGCGGGCGCTTCGTCGTCAATTCCCTTGGCGCGCAACGTCGTCGGGGGTTCTTCGCGCACCGCCGCAGGAGCTTCGTCCGCGGCGTCCTCGGTGCCCAGTGCCGCCAAACCTTCAGGCGCTTGCACGGGCGCCACCTGCGGGGCGGGCACCGCCTCCACGCTGACGTTGAACAGGAAGCCGACCGACTCCTCCTTCATGCCGTCGAGCATGGCGGTGAACATGTCGAAACCCTCACGCTGGTACTCCACCAGCGGGTCGCGCTGCGCCATCGCGCGCAGCCCGATGCCCTCCTTGAGGTAGTCCATCTCGTAGAGGTGCTCACGCCACTTGCGGTCGATGACGTTGAGCAACACGTTGCGTTCCAGCTGGCGCATCGCCCCTTCGCCCGCTAGCTCTTCGAGCTCGGCTTCCCTTGCGGCATAAGCGTGTTCGGCGTCTTTGAGTAGCGCGTCCAGCAACTCGTCACGGGTCAGCTCGTCACGCTCGGAGTCGTCTGGGCGGGTGAGGTCCTCGTGTTTGATTCCCACCGGATACAGCGTTTTGAGCGCGGTCCACAACGCGTCGAGATCCCAATCCTCGGCGTAGCCCTCGCCGGTGGCGCCGTCGACGTAGGCGGTGATGACGTCGACCAGCATGTCGGTGGCCTGCTGCTGCAGGTTCTCGCCTTCGAGGATGCGGCGGCGCTCGGCGTAGATCACCTTGCGCTGCTGGTTCATCACCTCGTCGTACTTGAGGACGTTCTTGCGCACCTCGAAGTTCTGCTGCTCGACCTGGGTCTGTGCGCTCTTGATCGCGCGGGTCACCATCGGGGATTCGATCGGCACGTCGTCGGGCAGGTTGATCCGGGTGAGCATCGTCTCGAGCATGGCGCCGTTGAAGCGGCGCATGAGCTCGTCGCCCAGCGACAGGTAAAACCGCGACTCGCCGGGGTCACCCTGGCGGCCGGAGCGGCCGCGCAGCTGGTTGTCGATGCGCCGCGACTCGTGGCGTTCGGTGCCCAACACGTACAGGCCGCCGGCCTCGATCACTTCCTTGGCCTCCGCGGCGGCTTCCTCCTTGACCAGCGGCAGTTCCTCGTGCCAGGCCGCCTCGTACTCGTCGGGGGTCTCCACCGGATCCAGGCCGCGGGCCCGCAGCCGCAGGTCGGTGAGGAAGTCGACGTTGCCGCCCAGCACGATGTCGGTGCCGCGGCCGGCCATGTTGGTGGCCACGGTGATGCCCCCGCGACGGCCCGCCTCGGCGATGATCGCCGCCTCCTGCTCGTGGTACTTGGCGTTGAGCACGTTGTGCGGAATGCGCCTTTTCTGGAATTGGCGCGAGAGGTATTCCGAGCGCTCCACGCTGGTGGTGCCGATCAGCACCGGTTGGCCCTTCTCGTAGCGCTCGGAGACGTCGTCGACGACCGCGATGTATTTCGCCTCTTCGGTCTTATAGATCAGGTCGGACTGGTCTTCGCGGATCATCGCCTTGTTGGTCGGGATGCTGACGACACCGAGCTTGTAGATCTCGTGCAGCTCGGCCGCCTCGGTCTGGGCGGTGCCGGTCATGCCGGCGAGCTTGTCGTAGAGGCGGAAGTAGTTCTGCAGCGTGATGGTGGCCAACGTCTGGTTCTCGGCCTTGATCTCGACGTGCTCCTTGGCCTCGATGGCCTGGTGCATGCCCTCGTTGTAGCGGCGGCCGATCAGCACGCGCCCGGTGAACTCGTCGACGATGAGCACTTCACCGTCGCGGACGATGTAGTCCTTGTCGCGGTTGAACAGCTCCTTGGCCTTCAGCGCATTGTTGAGGTAGCTGACCAGCGGGGAGTTGGCGGCCTCATAGAGGTTGTCGATGCCGAGCTGGTCCTCGACGAACTCCACGCCGAGTTCGTGCACGCCGACGGTGCGTTTACGCAGGTCAACTTCGTAGTGCACGTCCTTTTCCATCAGCGGGGCCAAACGGGCGAACTCGGTGTACCAGTTCGACGCGCTGTCGGCCGGACCCGAGATGATCAGCGGCGTGCGGGCCTCGTCGATCAGGATGGAGTCCACCTCGTCGACGATCGCGTAGCTGTGCCCGCGCTGCACCAGGTCGTCGAGCGAATGGGCCATGTTGTCGCGCAGGTAGTCGAAGCCGAACTCGTTGTTGGTGCCGTAGGTGATGTCGGCGTGGTAGGCCACCCGGCGCTGCTCCGGGGTCATCTGGGCCAGGATCACCCCGACCTGCAGCCCCAGGAAGCGGTGCACGCGACCCATCCACTCGCTGTCGCGCTTGGCCAGGTAGTCGTTGACGGTGACGATGTGCACGCCCTCGCCGGCCAGCGCGTTGAGGTAGGCCGGCAACACACAGGTCAAGGTCTTGCCCTCGCCGGTCTTCATCTCGGCGACGTTGCCCAGGTGCAGCGCGGCCGCACCCATCACCTGCACGTCGAACGGGCGCTGGTCGAGCACCCGCCAGGCCGCCTCGCGGGCCACGGCGAATGCCTCGGGCAGCAGGTCGTCGAGGGTCTCTCCGTCGGCGAGGCGCTTGCGGAACTCGTCGGTCTTGGCCCTGAGCTCGTCATCGCTGAGCTTCTCGACGTCGTCGGACAACGTGTTGACATAGTCAGCCACCTTTTTGAGGCGCTTGACCATGCGACCTTCACCGAGGCGCAGCAACTTAGACAGCACAGGCACAGCTATGTCCCCTGTTGGTAGGAGTCTTCTACGAGGCGACTCCCATCGTAGGTGACAACCCTGCGATGACCGCCGCTCCTCAGGAGAGTCTGATCAGGCCGTAGTCGTAGGCGTGCCGACGATAGACCACCGATGGACGTTCGGTCTGCTTGTCGTAGAACAAGAAGAAGTTGTGTCCGACGAGCTCCATCTCGTAGAGCGCGTCGTCGACCGACATCGGCTTGGCCTCGTGCTCCTTGGTGCGCACGACGCGGCCTGGCGCGTGATCCTGGTCGAGGAAAACGGCTTCGTGTTCGTGCGGCTCGGTGGCTTCGTGGTTGAACGCCTGCTCGGGCAGCGGGAGCGCCGCGGTGGCCTCGGCCAGGGAAACCGGAGTCTTGTCGCCGTAGTGGACCTTGCGCCGGTCCTTGCCGCGGCGCAGCCGGCTTTCCAGTTTGACGACGGCCGACTCGAGGGCGGCATAGAAGCTGTCAGCACAGGCCTCGCCGCGGACTACCGGCCCGCGACCCCGCGCGGTGATCTCGACACGCTGACAGGACTTTCGCTGGCGACGGTTGCGTTCATGATTGAGCTCGACATCGAACAGGTAGATGGTTCGGTCGAAGCGCTCCAATCGAGCGAGTTTCTGCGAGACATAGATGCGGAAGTGGTCGGGGATCTCGACGTTGCGGCCTTTGTACACGATCTCGGCGGCGTCGGTCGGTTCGGTTGCTTCGTCGATTCCCACCGGTGCACGGTCCAGAACCTGACTGGATTCCACGGTTAGCCTTGACATACGCGACAACTCGTTTCTCTTTTCACGTCACGCGCGCCTTGCGCGGCGGCTTTGATCAGGAACGCGCCGACGGGGGTTGGAGCGGCTCACTTCACGTTCACCGCCAAGGCAGCCCGCCGATGCAAGGGGTCGAATACTCACCTCCTACCGGGTGGCGCCTCAACCAGAGGAGACCTGCTAAGCGCGACGATTGGTCGGTATTAGTCCCTAAAGGTTGTTTTCGACGTTAGCTCGTGTTCGCCCCGGCGTGCCACCTCTTTGACCGAGCTGTTGCGAGTTCTTCACATGTTCTCAGGCGAATTACGCGAATCCGAGGGCCAACACCGCGGCCACCCGGACCCCGGCCGCCTGCAGGACGCGGACGGACTCGCGCGCGGTCGCCCCGGTGGTGACGACGTCGTCGACGACGAGGACTTCGGTCCGCAGGAGCTTTCTGCGCTCACCGCTTAGCAGCACCCGGCCGGCGACATTGCGCTCGCGGGCCGACGTGGTCAGGCCCACCGAGTCGCGCGCCAGCGCCCGCATGCGCAACGCCCGAACGACGCGGATCTCTGGGTGCCCGGCCACCGCTGCGGCAGCGACTTTGGTGATCGGGTCGCCTCCGCGCCGGCGCGCCGCCCAGCGCCGCGTGGGCGCGGGCACGATCGTCAGCGGGGTCTCGAGCATGCCCCACGCCAGCAATCGGTGCACGCCGACGGCCAGCGCGCAGGCCAGCGGCGCGACGAGGTCACTGCGGCCACGTTCCTTCATCGCGAGGATCGCCCGGCGGCGGGCACCGGCGTAGCGGCCGAGCGCGAATACCGGAACCTGCGGGTCGATGCGCGGGTTCACCACGTGCGGCTGATCCGCGGCGACCGAGAGGTCTGCGGTGCAGGCGTCGCACCAGCGGGTGGCCGGCGCGCCGCAGCCCCCGCATTCCAGCGGCAGGATGAGGTCGAGCATGGGCGCCAGTGTGACCGGCGGCGGTGACATCAATCGGTTTTGAACAGCGACGGCCAGGCGAAGCTGAGCGCGCCCTGGCTCAACTGGCTGATGAGGTCTTCCAGATTCCTGAGCGGCAAGTCCATCCGCCACTCCGGCAGCAGCCCCGAGATGTGCAGCGATTCCGCTCCCAGCTCCACCTCGGTGACCAGCAGCCCGGGCGGCAAGTCGGGCAGCGGCACCGCCTGCGCGGGCGTCCGTTCCGGCAGTTTCCAGCGCTTGGGCCCGGTGAGCAGCGCGCGCGGCCGCACCCACAGTGTTGCCCCAGACGTAGTCCCCGCTATTTCGACGTCGACCTCTAGGCTTCCCAATCCGGGTCGGCGCGCCCAGTGCAGCTGCGCGGTGCTGTCGGCGTTGAGCTGCGCGTGCAGCCGCGGCGCCGCCTGACGCAGCATGTCGTCAAAGACCTTGGCCGGCAGCTCCGTTGACAATTCGACCGGGGCGGCGATCACCAGCGGCGGCACGCCCGGGCGGATGTGCACGTTGCGCAGGACGGCCTCGGCGCGCTGCAGGTGTTGGTCGCTCCATTCGATATCGCTTGCGGCCACCCGGATCTCACCGAGCTGGCCGACGGTCAAGCCGCCGGGCTCGAGCTCCGCGTCCAGCTCGGTGACGGTCAACGTCACGTCGACCTCGCCCATCCGAATCGTGACTCGCTTGCCGACGAGCAGCTGCTGCAGTGTGAAGAACAGCGTCCGGTACGGCACCGTCACGGCCTGCGCCGCTCCATCGGTGACAGACGGCAACCCGGTGGACGACCATAACGAGCCCAGCATGTCCAAAGCGCGGAACGGATCATCCCAACGCAGGCGGGGAACTTTGGGTGACATGGGCGGCGACTCCTCACTGCGAGGGTAGCCCCTGGCTCAGCCCGGCAGTACCGGCACAGCCCCTGCCACGGTCAATCCCGCCACCGGCGACCAGCCCTGCCCATTTTCCGCGACGGACGCCGAATACTGAAGCACGCCTTCGAGACCCGCGACGTACACCGTTGACGGGTTGGCCGCGATCCCCAACAGCGGAACTTGTAGACCGCGCGACGGCGCATCGGAATTGACCCCGTCGAGGTTCACATACGACACCGGGTGCGCGGCGTCGGTACGGGTGACGACGATGTCGTCGCCGGTGCGCCAGGACAACGACACCACCGAGGTGCCCAGCCCGAAACCGAGCCGCCGCGGGTAGGTCAGCGCGAACTGTCCGGCCTGGGTCTGCTCGACGCTGGCCAGGATCACCTGGCCGCCGATCACCATGGCGGCGCGCGTGCCATCCCGCGACAACTGCAGATCGGTGATCGGCCCCGGGAAGCTGGTGGCCACCGCCGCCGAATCCACCGGGATGCGTGCGGGCTGGCCCGATGCCGGTTCCTGAATCGCCCGCAGCACATTGTTGGTGTCGACCACCACCCACACCGCATCGTCCAGCGACCAGCTGGGCCGCGACAGGCTGTGCCCGTCGGCGGATTGGACCGCCTCGGCGCCGAGATCGCCTATCCACAGCGAGGCGGCCATGTCCGGTTCGCCGCGTCGCAGCGTCACCACGGAGGCCACCTGGCGCCCGCTGCGCGACAGCGCGGCACCCGTCTGGTCGCCCATGCGTCCGAAGGCTCCGGGCACGTTGGTGGCGCGCTGACCGTCCAGCCCGACCAGCGACCCGTTGACCAACGCGTGTAAGCCGGCGCCCGCGCCGTCGCCCACGCCCGGGTCGGTGGCGGCGACATCGGAGGTGGTCCAGCCTTCGGCGAACCTGTCGTCCAGCGGTGCGCCGTCGGCGTTGATCACGTAAGGCCCTCTGATGTCCGCCCGGGCCAGGGTCCAAATGATCTGCGCGGCAAGCAATTGCCTGCTGTGCGGGTCGGTGGTGGACAGCTTCTCCAGATCGATCCGCGCGCCGCCGTAGCCGCGCCCGATCCCGCTCTTGCCGCCGTCGGCGCGGGTGACCGGGCCGCGCAGCCGCAGCGGCGGCGCGAGCAGGTTGCGGACCGTGTGCGCCATCTCCGGTCGCGGCCCGGCCAGCAACTTGGAGACCAGCTCGGTGGCCAGCTGATCGTGGTCGGCGACCGCGACGTAGCGCGGATCGGGAACCACGGTCTTGCCGGTCGGGTCGGCGAAGTACAGCGTGTTGCGTTTGTACGTCGACTGGAACTGCTGCCAGTCCAGGAACACCCCGTTGGGCAGCCGGTCGATGCGCCAGCCCCCGGACGTCTTGACCAACTCGATCGGGCCCGGATCCGGCAGCACCCCTTCGGCGGTGACGAACACTCCGATGTCGGACAACGAGCCCAGGATGTCGGCTCGCATGGTCGCCGAAACCTTTTCGGCGCCGCGGGTTTCGACGAACACCACGTGGTCGATCAGCAGGGCGCTGCCGGCGTCGTCCCAGGCGTTGGACGCCGACTGGGTGAGGAACTGCCGCGCCGCCAGGTGCCGGTTCGCGGGATCGGCTGTGGCCTTGAGGAATTCACGCAACAGCACGTCGGGGTCCATGCCCGGGGTCGGCTTGGGCAGGTTCGACGGCGCCGGCCGCTCGACGGTGCCGATCGCCTGCGGGGCCGACGAGCTGGGTATGCCGGCGCAGCCGGCGAGCAGCACCGGCAGCATCAGCAATGCCAGGACTTTTCTGCGCATCTACCCGCTCCGCTCGGCGGGCTCGGGCTGGCGCTGACGGTCGCCCTCTTGCGGTACGGACGGCTGCGGAATCGGTTTCATGGGAAGCGGACTGGTGGTGACCTTATGGCCGCGAACCAGCGGCAGCGTCAGCCGGAAGCAGGCGCCCTCGCCCGGCTCACCCCAGGCCTCCAGCCGGCCCTGGTGCAGCCGTGCGTCCTCGACGCTGATCGCCAGACCCAGCCCTGTACCGCCGGAGCGCCGCACCCGCGACGGGTCCGAACGCCAGAACCGGCTGAACACCAGCTTCTCCTCGCCCGGCCGCAGCCCAACCCCGAAATCGCGCACCGTGACCGCGACCGTGTCCTCGTCGGCCGCCATCCGGATCCGCACCGGCTTGTGCTCGGCGTGGTCGATGGCGTTGGCGATCAGGTTGCGCAGGATCCGCTCGACCCGGCGCGGGTCAACCTCGGCGATCACCTCTTCGGTGGGCATGTCCACTTGGAGCTCGATGCCGGCGTCCTCGGCCAGGTGTCCCACGTTGCCGAGCGCGCTGTTCACCGTGGTACGCAGGTCGACCGCCTCGACCGACAGCTCAGCCACGCCGGCGTCGTGCCGGGAGATTTCCAGCAGGTCGTTGAGCAGCGTCTCGAAGCGGTCCAGCTCGTTGACCATCAGCTCGGTGGACCGGCGCAGCGTGGGATCCAGATCGTCGCTGTGGTCGTAGATCAGGTCGGCGGCCATCCGCACGGTGGTCAGCGGGGTGCGCAGTTCGTGGCTGACGTCGGAAGTGAACCGGCGCTGCAGGTTGCCGAACTCTTCGAGCTGGGCGATCTGCCGGGACAGGCTTTCGGCCATGTCGTTGAACGACACCGCCAGCCGGGCCATGTCGTCCTCGCCGCGCACCGGCATCCGTTCGGACAGATGCCCCTCGGCGAACCGTTCGGCGATCCGGGATGCCGACCGCACCGGTCCCACCACCTGACGGGACACCACCACCGCGATGCCGGACAGCAGCACCAGCAGCACCAGGCCGCCGGTGGCCATCGTGCCCCGCACCAGCGTGACGGTGGCCTGCTCGTTCTTCAGCGGAAAGATGAGGTAGAGCTCCAGGTTGGCCACCTGCGATGACGTCGGCGTGCCGACAATCAGCGCCGGGCCGGAAAAGCCCTCGGTGTGCACGGTGGCGTACTGGTAGGCCGCCTGCCCCGCCTTGACGAAGCCACGCAAAGCGTTGGGCACCTGATCGACGGGCCCGGCCGAGCTGGCCGCGCGCGGGCCGTCACCCGGCACCATCAGCACCGCGTCGAACGCACCGGCGAGCCCGGCGCCCGAGGCCGGGTCGGTTTTCGAGGTCAGCGTGTTGCGGGCCAGCTGCAGGCTGCTGTCCAGCGACCGCGTCTCCTCACCGTTGACGATCCCGCTGACCGTGGTGCGGGCGCGCTCGATCTGCTCGGTGGCGGCCCTGACCTTCACGTCGAGCACACGATTGGTGACCTGGCTGGTCAGTACAAAGCCGAGCGCCAAAATCACGACCAGCGATAGTCCCAGGGTCAACGCCACGACCCGCAACTGCAGCGATCGGCGCCAGGCGATGGCCACGGCTCGGCTCACCGCACCCACGGCGCTGGCCATAGGGCCAGTGCGCCCCCAACGACTACGAGTGCGTTGGCGAGAGCCCCAAATCAACCTCGGCACTCCTCAGCATCGCGACGTCCCCCGCAACCGGCGTCGCTGCCGCGGATCACGGAGGTCCGGCCTTGTATCCCACTCCTCGAACGGTCAGAACCACGGTCGGGTTCTCAGGGTCTTTCTCAACCTTGGCCCGCAGACGCTGGACGTGCACATTGACCAGGCGGGTGTCCGCCGGGTGCCGGTATCCCCACACCTGTTCGAGCAGTACATCACGAGTAAACACCTGCCGCGGTTTGCGCGCCAACGCCACCAGCAGGTCGAATTCCAGCGGTGTCAGGGAGATCTGCTCGCCGTTGCGCGTGACCTTGTGCGCCGGCACGTCGATCTCGACGTCGGCGATGGACAGCATCTCGGCGGGCTCGTCGTCGTTGCGGCGCAGCCGTGCCCGCACCCGGGCTACCAGCTCCTTCGGCTTGAAGGGCTTCATGATGTAGTCGTCGGCGCCCGACTCCAGGCCCAGCACCACGTCCACGGTGTCGGTCTTGGCCGTGAGCATGACGATCGGAACGCCCGAGTCGGCGCGCAGCACCCGACAGACATCGATGCCGTTCATGCCGGGCAGCATCAGGTCCAGCAGCACCAGATCGGGGCGTAGCTCGCGCACCGCGGTCAGGGCTTGAGTGCCGTCGCCGATGACTGCGGTGTCGAAACCCTCCCCGCGCAGCACGATGGTTAACATCTCGGCCAGCGAAGCGTCGTCATCGACGACGAGAATCCTTTGCCTCATGGAGTCCATGGTGTCACCAGATCGGGACAAATTCGGCGCACCACACGGGCGTTTCGTGCCCGATAGCGCCAAATCGTGACAATTCTGTGCTATCCGGCCGCGAAAGTGGCTGCCAACCGGTCCGGATCGACGCCGGCATCGACGACCAACCATCGCCCGCCCCACCCTGCGGCGGCCAGACCCGCGTACACGGCGCCGGTCCGCTGCTGAAGTCCGTCGTCTCGTTCGTAGGCGTCGCGCGCGCGGCCCGGTTCGGTGTCCGCGCGGCTGCGGGCGCGCTGGCCGGCCAGCTCGTGGGGAACGTCGAGCAGCACCTGCCAGTCGGGTCGGGGCAGCGCGAACCGGTGGTATTCGAGCTCGCCAACCCACGCGACCGCCTCCCCCGCCGCGTCCTGATGGAGGCGCGCCGCACTGTAGGCCGCGTTGGAGGCGACGTAACGATCCAGGATCACCACGTCGTGGTGACGCCGCAACGCCTCGATCTCCTCGATCGCGCCGGCGCGATCGAGCGCGAAAAGCATGGCCATCGCATACACCGACGACGCCAGGTCGCCGTGCTGACCGTGCAGCGCTTCGGCCGCGATGTCCGCGGTCGCCGATTGGCCGTAGCGCGGGAACGCCAGCGTGGCCACCGACTTCCCGGCCTTTTCGAACGTGGCCCGCAACCCTTCGGTTAACGTCCGCTTGCCGGCGCCGTCGACCCCTTCGATCGCGATCAGCACGGCGCGAGCCTAGCCCGCGACTCCCGCGAGCGTGACGCTGCAGTCACACTCGGCGCCGAACGTGACTGTGCAGTCACGCTCGGCGACAAGAGAATCAGTAGCGGTAGTGGTCCGGCTTGTAGGGACCCTCGATGTCGACGCCGAGGTACTCGGCCTGGTCCTTGGTCAGCTTGGTGAGGTGGCCGCCGAGCGCCTCGACGTGGATGCGCGCCACCTTCTCGTCGAGGTGCTTGGGCAGGCGGTACACCTCGTTGTCGTACTCGTCGTTCTTCGTCCACAGCTCGATCTGGGCGATCGTCTGGTTGGCGAAGCTGTTGCTCATGACGAACGACGGGTGGCCGGTGGCGTTGCCCAGGTTGAGCAGCCGGCCCTCGGACAGCACGATGATCGACTTGCCGGACTCACCGAAGGTCCACAGGTCGACCTGCGGCTTGATGTTCAGCCTGGTGGCTCCGGAGCGCTCCAGGGCGGCCATGTCGATCTCGTTGTCGAAGTGGCCGATGTTGCCCAGGATGGCGTGGTCCTTCATCGCCTTCATGTGCGCCAGCGAAATGATGTCCTTGTTGCCGGTCGCGGTGACGACGATGTCGGCCGCGGCGATGCCGTCCTCGACGGTCACGACGTCGAAGCCCTCCATCAGCGCCTGCAGCGCGTTGATCGGGTCGATCTCGGTGACGCTGACCCGAGCGCCCTGGCCCTTGGCGGCCTCGGCGCAACCCTTGCCGACGTCGCCGTAGCCGCAGATCAAGACGTTCTTGCCGCCGATCAGCGCGTCGGTGCCGCGGTTGATGCCGTCGATCAAGGAGTGCCGGGTGCCGTACTTGTTGTCGAACTTGGACTTGGTCACCGAGTCGTTGACGTTGATCGCCGGGAAGGCCAGATCCCCGGCCGCGGCGAACTGGTAGAGACGCAGCACGCCGGTGGTGGTTTCCTCGGTGACGCCCTTGACCGACTCGGCGATCTTGGTCCACTTGCCCTTGTCGGTCTCGAAGCGGTTCCGCAGCACGCCCAGGAAGACCTTCCATTCCGCGGAGTCGTCGTCCTCCGCGGGCGGCACGACACCGGCCTTCTCGTACTGCATGCCGCGCAGCACCATCATGGTGGCGTCACCACCGTCGTCGAGGATCATGTTCGCGGGCTCGCCCGGCCAGGTGAGCATCTGCTCGGCAGCCCACCAGTATTCCTCGAGCGTCTCGCCCTTCCACGCGAAGACCGGCACGCCTTTGGGCTCCTCGGGGGTGCCGTGCTTGCCGACGACGACAGCCGCGGCGGCGTGGTCCTGCGTGGAGAAGATGTTGCAGGAGGCCCAGCGGACTTCGGCGCCCAGCTCGACCAGCGTCTCGATCAGCACGGCGGTCTGCACCGTCATGTGCAGTGAGCCCGAGATGCGCGCGCCCTTCAGCGGCTGGACTTCGGCGAATTCGCGGCGCAGCGACATCAGGCCGGGCATTTCGTACTCGGCCAGATCGAGTTCCTTACGGCCGAAATCCGCGAGCGACAGGTCGGCGACCTTGAAATCGATGCCGTTACGCACGTCGGCGGTGAGCGAACTTTCGGTCGTCGTCATGGGCGGGCTCATCCTTTTACTTAGCCTGGGTATGTTCTTCCGCCGCCACTCTAGTCGGTGCGATTTAAGGCCTGGAGTCGATCACCCCATGGCGCTCCACGAACGGCGCCAACAACCGGGCCAGGTCCGCGGCGACGTCATAATCGGATTCGGGTGGCATCGACACGTAGCTCAGGCACAACCGCACGATGGCCCGCGAAATCACCCCGGCGTCCTCGTCGCTGATCGCGACCCAGGTCTGGTTGAACGCCAACACCAGTCGCGCCGAGGCGCGCGTGATGATGGGCGCGCTGTCGGTGGTGATGAGCTGCAGCAGATCGGGTTTGGCGACGCCGGTCAGCAGCGAGATCACCAGCGGATCGGCCGCCGACTCGGCGAAGAACTGCCGAAAACCCTGCAGCAGCGCGGCGTGGATGTCACCGACGTTGGCTTCAATGGTGTCTTTGATGGTGTCGACCAGGCGATCGGCCAGGCGCAGGGCATAACCCTGCGCCAGGCCCTGCCGCGAGCCGAACTCGTTGTAGATGGTCTGCCGGCTGATGCCCGTGGCGCGGGCCACGTCCGACAGCGTGACCGCCGACCAGTCCCGGGTCAGCAGCAGGTCGCGCATCGCGTCCAAGACGGAGTCCCGCAGCAGTGCCCGTGAGGCCTCGGCGTAGGAAGTCCGCTTCACAGGCGCGAGAGTATCGGTCACGGACGTGCCACTTCCACCATGAAGAAGTCCGACTTGGCCGCGCCGCAGTCCGGGCAGCTCCAGTCGTCGGGGATGTCGTCCCAGCGGGTGCCCGGCGCGATGCCGTCTTCGGGCCAGCCCAGCGCCTCGTCGTACTCGAAGCCGCACTGGGCGCACTGATAAAGCTTGTAGTCGCTCATTGAGTTACTCCAATCTCCTCGAAATCCGGCTTCTCGCGCACCGCGCAGTCGGGACAGCACCAGTCGTCGGGAACCTGCTCCCAGCCGGTGCCCGCCGGAAAGCCTTCCCTGGGTTCGCCTTTGGCCTCGTCGTAGATGTATTCGCACACCGGGCACCGATACGCGGCGCTCATGCCGCCACCCCGTGGGGGGCCAGCAGCTTCCCGGCCAGGCGTGGTTGCAGGTTGACCTTGCTGATGTCGCCGTCGTAGTGGTCGAGCACCCGGTGGTCCATCACCTTGCGCCACAGCGGGGGGAAGTAGGTCAGCGAGATCATCGACGCGTACCCGCTGGGCAGGTTGGGCGAGCCCGCCATGCTGCGCAGCGTCTGGTAGCGACGGGTCGGGTTGGCGTGGTGATCGCTGTGCCGTTGCAGGTGATACAGGAACAGGTTGGTGACGATGTGGTCGGAATTCCAGCTGTGCACCGGCGCGCAGCGCTCGTAGCGACCGTTCTCGTTTTTCTGCCGCAGCAGCCCGTAGTGCTCGAGGTAGTTGACGGTCTCTAAGAGGCTGAAGCCGAAGACGGCCTGGATGATCACGAACGGGATCAGCGCCGGGCCGAAGACCGCGATCAGCACGCCCCACAACACCACCGAGATCGCCCAGGCGTTGAGCACGTCGTTGGACGGATAGGTCTTGGGGTTCCATGGGTTCTGGCCGAGCCGGCGGATGCGCTGCGCCTCAAGCGCGACGGCCGAGCGCAAGCTACCGAAAACGCTGCGGGGCAAGAACTCCCAGAAGGTCTCACCGAAGCGGGCCGACGCCGGGTCCTCGGGTGTGGACACCCGCACGTGGTGGCCGCGGTTGTGCTCGATGTAAAAGTGGCCGTAGCAGGTCTGCGCCAGGGTGATCTTGGACAGCCACCGCTCCAGCGAGTCCTTCTTGTGTCCCATCTCGTGCGCGGTGTTGATGCCCACGCCGCCGAGCACACCGACCGACAGCGCGACCCCGATCTTGCCGACCCAGCCCAGGCCGCCTGAGAAGCCCAGCCAGCCCAGGTTCGAGGCGGTGAACAGGTAGGCGCCCAAGACCACGCTGAGGTACTGGAACGGGATGTAGATGTAGGTGCAGTACCGGTAGTACTTGTCGTTCTCCAGCCGCTCCATCACCTCGTCGGGCGGGTTCTGCCCGTCGGGTCCGAAGAACAGGTCGAGCGCGGGCAACAGGATGTAGAGCAGGATCGGCCCGATCCACAGCGGCACCTGTGCGGCGCCATGCCAGCCGAGCCGATTCAGGCCCCAGATGATCGGCAGCATCACGAACAACGCCGTCGGGGCCACCAGTCCGATGAGCCACAGGTAGCGCTTCTTGTCGCGCCATTCGGTTGTGGGCTCTCCCGTCACATGCAAAACGCCTTTGTTCATGGTTTGACAATATATGGCTCTGCGTCTTGTGTCTAGACAAAATTAGTATGTTTGTAAAAGCGACCAGGCATCGAGACTGCGACCAGAGTGCCGATTAGGCGATTTCAACGCGCTGGACGCAGACACGGCGCCCGGAAAGCAGGTCAGGAGGCTCGGCTGGTCTGGCTGGTCTGCCTGCGGCCCTGCATCGAGTGCCGCAGGCCATAACCCAGGTAGATCGCGGTTCCCAGCACCAGCCAGACCGCGAATCGCACCCAGGTCAGCGCGGTGAGGTTCAGCATCAGCCAGGCACAGGCGCCGATCGAGGCGATCGGCAGCCACGGCACGCCCGGGGCCTGGAACCCGCGCTCCAGATCGGGCCGGGTGCGGCGCAGCACGATGACCCCCGCGGATACCAGGACGAACGCGAACAGCGTCCCGACGTTGACCATCTCCTCGAGCTTGCTGATCGGGAACACCGCCGCCGTCACCGCCACCACCACCGCGACCAGCACGGTGATCCGCACGGGCGTCCCGCGCGCGCCCGTCCTGGCCAACGCGCGGGGCAACAGCCCGTCGCGGGCCATGGCGAACAGCACCCGGCACTGCCCGAGCATCAGCACCATCACCACGGTGGTCAGCCCCGCCAGCGCCCCGACGGCGATGATTTTGCTTGCCCAGGTAATGCCGTTGGCGGTGAACGCGGTGGCCAGGTTCGCCGAGCCTTGGCCTGAGACGGTCTTGAGCTGGGTGTAGGAGACCATGCCCGACAGCACGATTGAGACCGCCACGTACAGCACGGTCACGATCGCCAGCGAAGCCAGAATCCCCTTGGGGACGTCGCGCTGCGCGTTCTTGGTCTCCTCGGCCATGGTGGCGACGATGTCGAAGCCGATGAACGCGAAGAACACGATCGAAGCCCCGGCCAACACGCCGTACCAGCCGTAATGACTGCTGTGCGCGCCGCTCAGCAGCGACAACACCGACTGGTTGATGCCCTCCGCCTCACGCGAGGCTTCCGGCTTCGGAATGAACGGCGAGTAGTTGGCCGACTTGATGTAGAAGGCGCCGACCACCACGACCAGCAGGACCACCGACACCTTGATGGCGGTGACCACCTGGGAGAACCTCGACGACAACTTGGTGCCCAGCGAGATCAGCGTCGACACCGCCGCGACGATCAGCAGGGCACCCCAGTCCAGCTGGATCGCTCCGAGTTTGACTGTGCCGCCGGCGAATCCGAACACCGTGCCCAAATAGCTGGACCAGCCTTTGGACACCACGGCAGCGCCGACCGCCAATTCCAGCAGCAGGTTCCAGCCGATGATCCAGGCGACGAATTCACCGAAGGTGGCATAGGAAAAGGTGTAGGCGCTGCCCGCGACGGGCAGCGTCGAGGCGAACTCGGCGTAGCACAGCGCCGCCAGCGCGCAGGTCGCGGCCGCGATCACGAACGAGATCCAGATCGCCGGGCCGGTGATGTCGCCGGTGGTCGACGCGGTGACGGTGAAGATGCCCGCGCCGATCACCACGGCGACACCGAAGACCGCCAGGTCGAGCCAGGTCAGCTCCTTGCGTAGCTTGGTGTCCGGCTCGTCGGTGTCGGCGATCGACTGTTCAACCGATTTGGTGCGCCACCGACCCGCCATCCACCCGACCTTCCCCGAACGTCCGTAAACTGCTGAGAACGGACAGTACTGGGTACCCCTCCCGGATGCGCGGGACCGGAGCAAACACGAGCGACCACGCGGTGGTTGTCGGCGCCAGCATCGCCGGTCTCAGCGCCGCGCGGGTGTTGTCGGATTTCTTTTCCGAGGTCACTGTGTACGAGCGCGACGAGTTGCCGAGCGAACCGGCACACCGCGCGACGGTACCGCAGGACCGGCATTTGCACATGCTGATGGCCCGGGGAGCAATCGAGTTCGAGAACTTGTTCCCCGGGCTGCTGAAGGACATGGTCGCCGCGGGGGTTCCGATTCTGGAAAACCGCCCGGACTGCATCCATCTCGGCGCCGCCGGCCACGTTCTCGGAACGGGACACACCCTGCGCGACGAGTTCACCGCCTACGTTCCCAGCCGGCCGCACCTGGAGTGGCAGCTGCGCAAACGGGTGTGCGAGCTCGACAACGTGAAAATCGTGCGTCACTCCGTGCAGGAGCCCGTGTACGACGCCGCACGCCAACGCGTGACCGGTGTGCTGTTGGATTCGGGCGATTCGGTCGACTCCGGTCTCGTCGTCGACGCGGCCGGCCGTGGCACCCGGCTGCCGGTGTGGCTCTCGCAGTGGGGATATCAGCGGCCGGTCGAGCAAACCGTGGACATCGGCATCAACTACGCCACCCAACAGCTCCGCATGCCCGAGGGCCTGATCGCCGAGAGGGTGGTGGTCGCCGGCGCTTCCCACGACAAGTCGCTGGGCCTGGGCATGCTGTGCTACGAGGACGGCACCTGGGTGTTGACGACGTTCGGGGTGGCCGACGTCAAACCGCCGAATGCGTTCCCCGAGATGCTCGAGCTGGCCGCCGAGCTGCTGCCGACCCACCTCAGCAACGCGGTGGCCCGCGCCGAACCCCTGGGCGACCCGGCATTCCACGCGTTTCCGGCCAGCAAATGGCGGCGCTACGACAAGCTGGACCGCTTTCCCGGTGGGATCGTCCCCCTCGGTGATGCCGTCGCCAGCTTCAACCCCACGTTCGGGCAGGGCATGACGATGACGTCGCTGCAGGCGGGCCACCTGCGACGCGCGTTGCAGTCCCCGGATCCCGACTTGGCTCGCCTGCTCAACCGAGCGACCGCCAAGAGCACCTACCCGGTGTGGACAATGAACGCCATCGGCGACACCGCTTTTCACCACGCGGAGGCGGAGTCGGCGCCTTGGTGGTGGCGACCGACCGGAGCGCTGTTCGACCAATTCCTCGGCGCCGCCGAAAACGAACCCGTCCTGGCCGAATGGTTTCTGCGGCGCTTCTCGCTGCTGGACAGCCTGTACATGGTGCCCCCGCCGCGCATCATCGGCCGCACCATCGCGCACAACCTGCGCGCGTGGACCAAAGAGTGGACGAAGGAGCGCCGAGCCGCCAGGGCCCGAACGGTCACAACCCTACGGTCGCCCTGAACAACTTGGCGGGCTCGGCGGCAACCAGCCGGACGGGGCCGTCGTCGGCGGCCACCCAGGCGGCCATGCCGCGCTCCAGGGTGAGCGACTTCGACTTGCCGTGCACGGTCGTGGCGCCCTCGACGGACAACAGGATCTGCGGGCCCTCGTGATGCGCCGGCGCGTCGACCTCGTGGCCGAGATGGTGGCCGTCGAGCGTGATCAGCGCGGCCGCGAACTCGTCGGTCGGGGTTTCGTAGATCAACTCGAGCCCCTCGCGGCGCGTCGGTGCCCGCAAGCGCTCCTCGGTGGTCGGCGTGAAGTCCAACACCCGCAGCAGCTCGGGCACGTCGACGTGTTTGGGGGTGAGCCCGCCACGTAACACGTTGTCGGAGTTGGCCATTATCTCCACACCGACACCGCGCAGATAGGCGTGAAGGTTGCCGGCGCTCAGGAAGATGGTGTCGCCGGGGGCCAGGCTGATGCGGTTGAGCAACAGCGCCGCCAGCACCCCGGCATCGCCGGGATAGCGTTCGCCGAGTTCGAGGACCGTCTTGGCCTCGGCGGCGAATTCGCTTGCGCCCGAGCTGACGTACTGGATCGCGCCTTCGAGCACGGCGGGCACCAGTACGTCGATGTCGGGTTGGGGCGCGGTGATCCAGGTGGTGAACAGCGCGCGCAGACCGTCGGCATCGGACTGGTCATTGAGCAGGTCGATGAACGGGTCCAGATCGGAGACCGCGAATGCCCGCAGCAGCTCGATGGTTCGAGACGCCTGACGAAAACCGGCCAGCGCCTCGAACGGCTGCAGCGCCACCAACAACTCCGGCTTGTGCGACGTGTCCCGGTAGTTGCGGACCGGCGAGTTCACCGGAATGCCCAGCCGTTCCTCCCGCAGGTAGCCTTCCACCGCCTGCTCGGCGCTGGGGTGGGCCTGCAGCGATAGCGGCTCGTCGGCCGCCAGCACCTTGAGCAGGAACGGCAGCACGTCGCCGAACCGCGCCCGGGATGCGGCCCCGAGCTGTCCCTCCGGGTCGGCGTCCAGGGCCGTCAGCAACGAGGTTTCGCCCTGCTCGGTCTCCAGAAAGGCGGGATCGCCCGGGTGCGCGCCGAACCACAGTTCGGCCTCGGGGTGAGCGGCCGGTACGGGCCGTCCGGTGAATTCGGCCAGCGCGGTACGCGATCCCCAGGCGTATGTCCGCAACGCTCCGCGTAGTAGTTCCACTGTCTTATCTATCCCCGCACCAATCGCAAGTAAACCGCGGCCATCTCTAGCCGGACGGCCAATATCGCCAGTTGCTGCTCGGCACGAACTGCCCCCAGTTGCGCCGGTGAGATCGCGGGTGAAGCCACCGATTCGGCCGGCGCGTCCTCGGCCGGCAAGGGCACGTCCTCGGCCGCGATCAGGTCGACGTCCAGGCCGGCCACCCGAGCGGCGACCACAGTTCGCTCACCGGACAGCGTCAATGCCAGCACCCGCAGCCGCTCGGGTAGCGGCCCGTCGATTTCTTCGTCGTGAAACACCGCATCCACCGACGAAGCGGCGGCACCCTCCCCCGACGCGCTGCGCAGCGCCACGACCGCGTCGGCCAACCCGGTGGCCGCGACGACCTGCTGGGAGATCCGCAGCAACGCCGAACTCCCGTGCCGGGCGAGCGCGATCGTGGCGGCACAGTCGCCGGCCAGCGCCACCCGGCGACCGGACATCCGCGCTGCCAGGGTCTTGGCCGGGTTGGTGAACAGCTCCCGGCCGGCGCTGTTGCGCAGTGCCTCGGCGTCCAGTTCGCCGGCGAGCAACTCCAGATCGACGCGCAGTTTGGGGTCCACGGTTTGCAACGCCGCCAGGCCCGCCGCGAGATAGCGGCAGAGGCCGAACTCGTCGGGGACCGCCAGCCGCGGCGCAAGCTCCGCAACGCGCCCCGCCGTGCTGTCGCGCAGCGGCCCTTCGTACGGAGCCGCCACAACCACCCGCGCGCCCCGGCGCACCCCGATCGCGGCGGCCTCGACCAGGGCGGGATCGCCGGGGTCGTCACCAGCGACGATCAGCACGTCCAGCGGCCCGACCCAGGGCGGGGCCTCGCCGGCGACCACGATCGGCTCGTCAGCCACCCCGGCCAGCGTCGCGGCCAGCATGGCCCCGGCGGTCTCGGCGTTACCCCGGCCGGCCACCCAGATCACCGAGCGTGGGCGCTCGTCGATGCGAAGCGAATCAAGCGCACCTTCCTCGACCGCGGCGGCCACCGAACGCACCGATGCGCCGGCCATCGATGCGGCACGCAGCAAACCCTCCCGGTCGGCGGCGACGAGGCCCTCGGCGTCTTCGAGATCGATCGCCCGGGTGGCGTTCACGGCCCGGCTTCTCCGGGCGCTGCCTGCGCGTCGATCTGCTCCTTGACCTGGGCAACCACCGCGTCGACGTCGTCGGTGGTGCGAGCCTCCACATTGAGCCGCAGCAACGGCTCGGTGTTGGAGCTGCGCAGGTTGAACCAGCTGTCGTCGCCCAGATCCACCGTCACCCCGTCCAGGTGATCGATGGAATGAATCCGGGTCTCAAATGACTTCAGCACGGCATCGACACAGTACGCGGCGTCGGCGACTTTGAAGTTGATCTCTCCCGAAGATTCGTAGCGCTGGTAGTCGGCGGTCAGCTGCGAGAGCGGCCTTCGACTCTCGCCGAGGGCGGCCAGCACGTACAGCGCGGCCAGCATCCCGGAATCGGCGCCCCAAAAATCACGGAAGTAGTAGTGCGCCGAATGCTCGCCGCCGAAAATCGCACCGGTCTCGGCCATCAGCGCCTTGATATAGGAGTGGCCGACCCGCGAGCGCAGCGGTGTGCCGCCGCGTTCGACGACCAGTTCGGGTACCGCGCGCGACGTGATCACGTTGTGGATGACGGTCGCGCCGATCTCGCGGCCGAGCTCGCGGGCGGCGACCAGGCTGGTCACCGTCGACGGCGAAACCGGCTCACCGCGTTCGTCGACCACGAAGCACCGGTCGGCGTCCCCGTCGAAGGCCAGCCCGATATCGGCGCCGGTGTCACGCACGAAGGCCCGTAGGTCCTCGAGGTTCGCCGGGTCGAGCGGGTTGGCCTCGTGATTCGGAAATGAACCGTCGAGCTCGAAGTACAACGGCAGCAAGGTGATCGAGTCGATCGGGCCGAGCACGGCCGGGGCCGTGTGACCGGCCATGCCGTTGCCGGCGTCCACGGCCACCCGAAGCGGGCGCAGCCCGGAGGTGTTCACCAACGAACGCAGGAATTCGCCGTATTCCGCGAGCACATCGCGATCGGTGGCCGTCCCGGACCGGCCTTGATAGTCCTCGTAGGCCGGGATCCCATTGATCAGGTCGTCGCGGATGACTGCGAGGCCGGTGTCCGCGCCGACCGGTTTAGCGCCCGCCCGGCACAACTTGATGCCGTTATAGGCCGCTGGGTTGTGGCTCGCGGTGAACATCGCGCCGGGGCAATCCAGCAGCCCGGCGGCGAAATAGAGCTGATCGGTGGAGGCCAGGCCGATGCGGACCACGTCCAGGCCCTGATTGGTCACGCCGTCGGCGAAAGCGGCCGAGAGTTTCGGCGAACTGTCGCGCATGTCGTGGCCGATCACCACCCGCCGCGCACCCTCGGCGCGCATCAAGCGCGCGAATGCGGCGCCGATCTCGGCGGTCAGCGACTCGTCGATCTCGTCGCCGACCAACCCCCGAACGTCGTAAGCCTTGATGACTCGGTTGACAGCCTCGGCGGGCCGACCCATGCGAGGCCTCCTGACGACATGGACTTGTTCGACTCTTCGCCGTCAGCCTATCGGCCCGAGAAGGCCGCGATCACCGCTAGTCCCGATGGCGGCGACCCGCTTCGCCCGGCCACGCCGCGCTCGCGATCGCCGCTAGTCCCGATGGCGGCGACCCGCTTCGCCCGGCCACGCCGCGCTCGCGATCGCCGCTAGTCCCGATGGCGGCGACCCGCTTCGCCCGGCCACGCCGCGCTCGCGATCGCCGCTAGTCCGCAGGATCGGGCAAAACCCGCAGATGCCCACGCCGCCGTCCCGAACGGGGCTCGGGTGGTGCGAGGAGACCGCCGCTCGGCGCGGTGGCGTGGGCTCCCGAAGGGTGGACGTGACCGTTGGAAACGGGGCCGAACGGATCGGTGAAACCGTGTGTGGGCGGGCCGGCCTGCGGAAGACGATCCGCGCCCTCGCGCACCGCGTCGGCCAGGGCGACGAGTTCGTCGTCCTCGTCGGGGTGGGTGGGCAGCGGTCCGGCATGACGCACGAGGTCCCACCCGCGCGGCGCGGTGATGCGGCCGGCATGCCCGACGCACAGATCCCACGAGTGGGGTTCGCGCGCGGTGGCCAGCGGTCCTACCACTGCCGTGGAGTCCGAGTAGACGAACGTCAACGTCGCTACGGCATAGTGCGGACACCCGGGCCGGCAGCAGCGACGGGGAACATTCACGAACGAAAGGCTATCGCGCACAAACGCCCAGCAAGCGCCGGACACGCGCATCGGTTCGACCCCCTGGCTCAAACCGTTACAAACGGCGGTCAACCGTTACCATCGGCGCGTGAGCGATTCGCGCAGCTCCCACCGAGCGACCCGCCGGGGCCGCGATATGCGCGGTCCGCTGCTACCGCCGACGGTGCCGGGCTGGCGCAGCCGGGCCGAGCGGTTCGACATGGCGGTGTTGGAGGCCTACGAACCCATCGAGCGGCGCTGGCGCGAGCGGGTTGCCGACCTCGACGTCGCGGTCGACGAAATCCCGCGCATCGCCGCCAAGGATCCCGATTCGGTCCAGTGGCCGCCCGAGGTGGTCGCGGACGGCCCGATCGCGCTTGCCCGGTTGATCCCCGCCGGCGTCGACGTCCGCGGCAATTCCACGCGGGCGCGAGTTGTCTTGTTCCGCAAGCCAATCGAACGACGGGCGAAAGACACCATCGAACTTGGCGAATTACTGCACGAGATCCTGGTGGCTCAGGTGGCGATCTATCTGGACGTCGAACCCTCCGTCATCGACCCGACGATCGACGACGACTAACGAGCCGGGCTGGATCAGCCTAGATCAGATAATGCCGCGCTTGAGGCGGCGGCGCTCGCGTTCGGAGAGACCACCCCAGATGCCGAAGCGCTCGTCATGTGCCAGGGCGTATTCGAGGCACTCGCTGCGCACCTCGCACCCGAGGCAGATCTTCTTGGCCTCGCGGGTGGAACCACCCTTCTCGGGGAAGAAGGCCTCCGGGTCCGTCTGCGCGCACAGCGCACGGTCCTGCCATTGATCGGCGCCCGGAAGTTCTTCGTCTTCGAAGGCCACCGGCGCGGGATCGAAGGCGACCGGCGCCTCGGTGACCAAGCTCAAATACGGTCGGACACTTAAGGGTTCAGCCACCGGGGCCGCGCCGACAGTGCCGAGAGTGGTGTGCGGTGTGCCGCCCATTACGCCGCGAAGGTGCTCATAGGACATGCTTGTCCGCCTCCTCACCTATCATTGGAAGTGACTGTGGTTCCCGCTGTTCTGATGTACAGATTCGAACAAGTGATCGAATCTCGGTCTGCGACACCGGAACCGGCCGGCCAACCGGGAAATGACACTGATGTGATTAGACACGGGTTGACCTGCCTGGTCAAGCACAACGGCGAATTTCCATACCATCTCGTGATCAAATTTCGGCGTTTCTGTTGTTTCGGCCGCTCGGCGTGTCGGCGTGCGACTACTCACAAACCCGCCGCGGGTACTGTCGTCCGATGTGAAGGTCACCGTGCTGGTCGGCGGAGTCGGCGGCGCCCGCTTCCTGTTGGGGGTGCAGCAGCTACTGGGTCTGGGACAGTTTGCGGACCAAGCGACCACCGGTCACGAGCTGACCGCCGTCGTCAACATCGGCGACGACGCCTGGATCCACGGACTGCGGGTCTGCCCGGATCTGGACACATGCATGTACACGCTGGGCGGCGGCGTCGACCCGCAACGCGGGCTGGGGCCACCACGACGAAACCTGGCACGCCATGGCCGAACTCGCGCGCTACGGCGTGCAGCCCGACTGGTTCGAACTCGGCGACCGCGATCTGGCCACGCACTTGGTGCGCACCCAGATGCTCAACGCCGGCTATCCGCTGTCGCAGATCACCACCGCGCTGTGCGACCGTTGGCAGCCCGGCGCACGGTTGCTGCCAGCGAGCGACGACCGCTGCGAGACCCACGCGGTGATCACCGATCCGGCCGACGATAGCCGCCGGGCGATCCATTTCCAGGAGTGGTGGGTACGCTACCGCGCCCAGCCGGAGACCCACAGCTTCGCGTTTGTCGGGGCCGAAAAGGCCAGCGCCACAACCGAAGTAGTGCAGGCGATCAACGATGCGGACGTCATCATGCTGGCACCGTCGAATCCGGTGGTGAGCGTCGGCGCGGTGCTGGCCGTGCCCGGCATTCGCGCGGCGTTGCGGGCGGCTCCCGGCCCGGTCGTCGGCTACTCGCCGATCGTCGGCGGAAAGCCGTTGCGCGGCATGGCCGATAAATGCCTCTCGGTGATCGGGGTGGACTCCACCGCCGAGGCGGTGGGCCGCCACTACGGGTCGCGACGCGGTACCGGGATCCTCGACTGCTGGCTGGTCGACGAGGGGGACCACGCGGACATCGACGGAGTCTCGGTCACGGCGATACCCCTGGTGATGAGCGATCCGAAGGCGACCGCCGAGATGGTCAGCGCGGGACTGGACCTAGCGGGCGTGGCTGGTGGCTAGCCCCGCGACCGAGCACGGCACCGCTGCGGCGATCGAAATCCTTCCCGTGGCCGGGCTTCCCGAATTCCGGCCCGGCGACGACCTCAGTGCTGCCGTCGCCGCCGCAGCGCCCTGGTTGCGCGACGGCGACGTGGTGGTCGTCACCAGCAAGGTGGTGTCCAAGTGCGAAGGCCGGCTGGTTGCGGCGCCCGAAGACCCCGAGGCGCGCGACGAGCTGCGCCGCAAGCTGGTTGACGACGAGGCGGTGCGCGTGCTGGCGCGCAAGGGGCGGACCCTGATCACCGAGAACCGGTTCGGGCTGATCCAGGCCGCCGCCGGTGTGGACGGATCCAACGTCGGGCGGGGCGAACTCGCCCTGTTGCCAGTCGATCCCGACGCCAGTGCCGCCGCCCTGCGGGCCGGACTGCGCGACCGGCTCGGCGTCACGGTCGCGGTGGTGATCACCGACACGATGGGCCGCGCCTGGCGCAACGGCCAGACCGACGCCGCCGTGGGCTCGGCGGGGCTGGCGGTGCTGCACGGCTACGCGGGCGCCGTCGACCAACACGGCAACGAGTTGGTGGTCACCGAGATCGCGGTCGCCGACGAGGTGGCCGCCGCGGCCGATCTGGTCAAGGGCAAATTGACCGCGATGCCGGTCGCCGTCGTGCGTGGGCTGCCCGTCACCGACGACGGCTCGACGGCGCGACAACTGCTGCGCCCCGGCGAGGAAGACCTGTTCTGGCTCGGCACCGCCGAAGCGCTCGACGCGGGCCGCCGGCAGGCCCAGCTGCTGCGCCGCTCGGTGCGCCACTTCGCCGACGAACCCGTGCCGCCGGACCTGGTCGAGACCGCGGTGGCCGAGGCGCTCACCGCACCGGCCCCGCATCACACCCGGCCGGTGCGCTTCGTCTGGCTGCAGAACCCGGCCACCCGGACCCGACTGCTGGACCGCATGAAAGACAAGTGGCGTCACGACCTGTCCGGCGACGGCAGGCCCGACGACTCGGTCGAGCGGCGCGTGGCGCGCGGCCAGATCCTCTACGACGCGCCCGAAGTCGTCATCCCGTTTATGGTGCCCGACGGCGCGCACACCTACCCCGACGCCGCCCGCGCCGACGCCGAGCACACCATGTTCACGGTTGCGGTCGGCGCGGCCGTACAGGCGCTGCTGGTGGCATTGGCCGTGCGCGGGGTGGGCAGCTGCTGGATCGGCTCCACGATCTTCGCCGCCGATCTGGTCCGCGCTGAGCTGGAGCTGCCGCCCGACTGGGAGCCGTTGGGCGCCATCGCAATCGGTTATGCGTCTGAGCCTTCGGAGTTGCGCGACCCGGTCGCGGTCACCGACTTGCTGATCCGCAAATGACGACCTTTGCCGGCAAGGCGGCCGCGTCGCCCGACAAGGTCCGCGGCGGCTACTACACCCCCGCCGCGGTGGCCCGGTTCCTGGCCCGTTGGGTTCGCGCGGCGGGGCCGAAGATCCTGGAGCCGTCCTGCGGGGACGGCGCGATCCTGCGCGAGCTGGCCGCGCTGAGCGACCGGGCCCGCGGTGTCGAGCTCGTTGCACCCGAGGCGGTTAAGGCGCGCGCCCACGCGCCGGTCGACAGCGAGAACCTGTTCACCTGGGTTGGCAGCGCGCAGGAAGGCGGGTGGGACGCGGTGGCCGGCAACCCGCCCTACATCCGCTTCGGCAACTGGACGGCCGAGCAACGCGAGCCGGCCCTGGAGTTGATGCGGCGCAACGGCCTTAGGCCCTCCCGGTTGACCAACGCCTGGGTGCCCTTCGTCGTCGCGAGCACCGTCCTGACGCGCGACGGCGGCCGGGTCGGGCTGGTGCTGCCCGCCGAGTTGCTTCAGGTCACCTACGCCGCCCAGTTGCGTGAGTTTCTGCTGAGCCGGTTCAGCGAGATCACGCTGGTGACGTTCGAGCGGTTGGTGTTCGACGGCATCCTGCAGGAAGTGGTGTTGTTCTGCGGTGTGCGCGGCGCCGGGCCGGCGCGGATCCGCACGGTCAGTCTGGCCGATGCCGACGCGCTCGCGCATGCGGATCTCAATGTGCCGTTCGCGCCCGCGCTGCTCCACGAATCCGAGAAGTGGACCAAGTACTTCCTGCAGCCCGAGCAGATCCAGCTGCTGCGAACGCTGAGGCGCTGCGACACCATGACGACACTCGGCCAGTTGGCCGAGGTGGACGTGGGCATCGTCACCGGTCGCAACAGCTTCTTCACCTTCACCGACGCCCAAGCCGATGCGCTGGGACTGACCCCGCACTGCGTCCCGCTCGTCTCGCGCAGCACGCAGTTGTCCGGTCTGGTCTACGACAGTGACTGTCGCGCAATCGATATCGTCGCGCAGCACCGGACCTGGTTGCTCGACGCATCGGACAACCCGACCGATCCGGCCTTGCTCGCACACATCGACGCGGGTGCGGCCGCGGGCGTGCACACCGGCTACAAGTGCTCGATCCGCACGCCGTGGTGGAGCACACCCTCGTTGTGGTTTCCCGATCTGTTCATGCTGCGCCAAATCCACCGGGCTCCGCGCTTGACCGTCAACGCCGCCGCGGCGACGAGCACCGACACCGTACACCGGGTCCGGGTCAAACCCGGGGTCGATCCGAAAGCCCTTGCCGCGGTGTTCCACAACAGCGCGACATTCGCCTTCGCGGAGATCATGGGCCGCAGCTACGGCGGCGGCATTCTCGAGCTGGAGCCCGGCGAAGCCGAGCAGTTGCCCATTCCCCCAACGGGTTACGCGGACGCCGACCTCGCCGCCGACGTCGATCTGTTGTTGAGGGCCAACGAGATCGACAAGGCGCTCGACGTGGTGGACCGCCACGTTCTCGTCGACGGACTCGGCTGGTCGCCGGAGGTGGTGGCACAGTGCCGGTCGGCGTGGGTCGCGCTGCGCGACCGCCGGACGAAGCGAGGATCGCGGTGAGCCTGCGGGATTCGGTGATCAGTGTCCTGACCGACTGGCCGGCACCCGATTCGGCCCAGGATGCGTTGCGGCAGGCCGTGCTCGGGTTCGTGCTCGCCCGCGACGACGCCTGCTTGCGCGAGTGCGTACCCGGCCACATCACGGCTTCGACGCTGGTGCTCGATGACAGCGGCACCCGGGTACTGCTCACGCTGCACCCGCGGCTGGGCCGCTGGGTACAGCTGGGCGGGCACTGCGAGGACGACGAGGACATCGTGGCCGCGGCGCTGCGCGAGGCCGTCGAGGAATCCGGTGTCGCCGACCTGCGCATCACGCCCGAACTGGCCGCCATTCATGTCCACGCGCTGACCTGTTCGCTGGGCGTGCCGACCCGCCATCTCGACATGCAGTTCGTCGCGCACGCGCCGCCCGACGCGCAGATCGTGGTCAGCGACGAGTCCGACGACCTGCGGTGGTGGCCGGCGGACTCGCTGCCGCTCGGAACCGATCGCGCACTGGCGTATCTGGTCGCGCGGGCTCGGACGGTGGAACGACTCACACGTCGGACGAGTAGCGGATCCCGCCGTCCGGAATAGCGACGCCCGGCCACACCCGGGCGCCGCGCAGCAGCTCGCACCGCGCCCCGATGTCGGCGCCGTCGCCGATCACACCGTCGCGGATCAGGGCCCGCGGGCCGACCCGCACACCGAAGCCCAGGATCGATCGCTCGATGACACTGCCGGCTTCGACCTTCACACCGTCGAATATCACCGCGCCGTCGAGCCGCACACCGGGCCCGATCTCGGCGCCCCGCCCGACGGCGGTACCGCCGATCAGCACGGCGCCCGGGGACACCGCGGCGCCGTCGTGCACCCACTGCTCGCCGCGGTGGCCCTGCAGGGCGGGCGACGGGGCGATGCCGCGCACCAGATCGGCCGATCCCCGAACGAAGTCTTCCGGCGTGCCCATGTCGCGCCAGTACGTGGCGTCGACGTAGCCGCACACCTTCACGTCGGGGTCGGACAGCAGCGCCGGGAACACCTCGCGTTCCACCGAGACCTGCCGGCCCCGCGGAATCCGGTCGAGGATGTCACGCTTGAAGACATAACAGCCGGCGTTGATCTGGTCCGTCGGCGGATCCTGCGTCTTCTCGAGAAACGCTACGACGCGGCCCTTTTCGTCGGTGGACACACAACCGAACGCCCGCGGGTCGCCGACCCGCACCAGGTGCAGTGTCACATCGGCGTGGTTGGTCTGGTGGAATTCCAGCAGCTCGCCCAGGTCGACGCCGGAGAGCACATCCCCGTTGAACACCATTGCGGTGTCGTGCCGCAGGTGGTCGACGACGTTGGCGATGCCGCCGCCGGTGCCCAGCGGACTGGCCTCGGTCACGTAGTCGATCTGCAGGCCCAGCTTGGACCCGTCGCCGAACTCCGCCTCGAAGACCGCGGCCTCATACGACGTGCTCAGCACCACGTGCTCGATGCCGGCCGCGGCGATCCGGGACAGCAGATGGGTGAGGAACGGCAGCCCGGCGGTGGGCAGCATCGGCTTGGGCGCCGAGAGCGTCAGCGGGCGCAGCCGGGTGCCCTTGCCGCCGACCAGCACCACCGCATCGATGTCAGAGGTTGCCACCACTTCAGCGCCGCCCTTCTCCCTTGAGCAATTTCCGGCGCGAGCTGCGCACCATCAGGCGAGACCGCAGCGCCAACGATCCCCGCAGCGTCCACCGCAACGGAGCGCGCCGCCAGCCGGGATGCCGATCGGCGAGGAACTGATAGGTGCTTTTGTGATGCGCCGCCAGGTGGATCGCGGGGTCGCGTCCGGTGGAATGGCCCAAATGGTGCAAGACTTCCGACGACGGCACATACACGTTGAGCCAACCCGCCCGACCGAGCCGATCGCCGAGGTCGACATCCTCCATGTACATGAAGTAACGCTCGTCGAATCCACCCACCGCGCTGAAGGCGGACCGGCGCACCAGCAGGCACGAACCCGACAGCCAGCCCACCGGCCGCTCACTGGGCTCCAGCCGGTCCTGACGGTACGCACTGGTCCACGGATTGCGGCGCCAGAATGGTCCGACCACCGCGTGCATGCCGCCGCGGATCAGGCTCGGCAGGTGGCGAGCCGACGGATACACCGCCCCTTCGGGATCCCGGATCAGCGGGCCCAGCGCACCCGCGCGGGGCCACCGGGCGGCGGCATCGAGCAGGGCGTCGATGCTGCCGGGGCCCCACTGCACGTCAGGGTTGGCCACCATCAGCCACTCATCGTCGGCGCCCTCTTCCTCGGTGAGCGATGCGACCGCGCGGTTCACCGCGGTTCCGTACCCGAGGTTGCCGCCGGTCTCGAACAGCCGCACGTTCGGGTAGCGCTCGACCGCGGCCTGCGGCATCCCGTCGGTCGAGCCGTTGTCGGCCAGCACCACGCTCACCGGACGCTCGGTGGCGTGCGACAACGAGGCCAGGAAACGCTCGAGGTGCGGGCCCGGAGAGAAGGTCACCGCCACGACCGGCAGCACGTCAGTCACGCGTCGAGATTAGCGGCAGCCAGCGCCGCGACAAGCGCACTGCGCCAGGGCCTTAGCGGCGTGAGGCCGTGTTCGGCGGATTCCCGGCTGCCCAACGCCGCGTAGCCCGGTCGGGGCGCCGGCCGCGGGTTTTTACTGCTGCTGACCGGTTTCACCCGCTGCGGATCGGCGCCGCAATCTTCGAACACCGCGCGGGCCAGCTCGAATCGGGAGGTCTCCCCCCCGTTCGCGGCGTGCAGGATGGGCCCCGACACACCTCCGCCGGCCACCTCCAGCAGGGCGGCGGCCAGGTCGCCGACGTAGGTGGGCGAACCGGACTGGTCGTCGACCACTTCCACCGGGCCGTCCCCTGCCGCCAGTCGGCGCATGATGGCGACGAAGTCCTTACCGGTCCCGCCGGTATAGATCCAGGCGGTTCGCACCACGACGGCCTCCGGCAGCGCCTCCAATACGGCCAGTTCACCGGCATGCTTGGTATGCCCGTACACACCCAGGGGTGCGGTTTGGTCGCTGGGCTCGTAGGGCCGCCGGGGCGCCGCAGGGTCGCCGCCGAACACGTAGTCGGTGGAGACGTGGATCAGTCGGGCACCGGCGCGCGCGCAGGCTTGGGCGATGTATCCCGGGCCGGTGGCGTTGACCGCGTGGGCCCGCGCCTCGTCGCTTTCGGCGCCGTCGACATTGGTGTAGGCCCCGCAACTGACCACGACATCGTCTTTTTGCACGATCCGCTCGGCGGCTTCGGGATCGGTGATGTCCCACTGCGACGACGTCAGCGCCAGCACGTCATAGCCCTTGTCAGCGGCCTGCGCCGCCAATACGCCGCCGAGCTGCCCGCCCGCACCAGTGATCACAATCCTGCCGAACATGGGGTTGAGTCTGACATGCCCCCGCCGCGCCCCGGGCACGCCGGGGTTGGCTACCCGGCAAGCCGGTGTGTCGCAAGTAACCTAGTGTGATGCCTGTGCACCGTGTGGTTCGTGCGCTCGCGACCACCCTGGCCGTTGTGATCGTTCTCGGCACCGGAGTGGCGTGGAGCAACGTCCGTGGATTCGAGGACGGCATCTTCCACATGTCCGCGCCCTCGCTGGGCAAGGGCGGCGACGACGGCGCGATCGACATTCTGCTGGTCGGCCTCGACAGCCGTACCGACGCGCACGGCAACCCGTTGTCGGCGGAGGAGCTGGCGACGTTGCGGGCCGGTGACGAGGAAGCCACCAACACCGACACCATCATCCTGGTCCGAATCCCCAACAACGGGAAGTCGGCGACCGCGATCTCGATTCCGCGCGACTCCTACGTCCAGGCGACCGGTTTGGGCAAGACCAAGATCAACGGCGTCTACGGCCAGACCAGGGAGGCCAAGCGGGCCAGCCTGGTGCGAGCCGGTGCGTCGGCCACCGAGGCCGAGGCCGCGGGCACCGAGGCCGGACGCGAGGCACTGATCAAGACGGTCGCCGATCTCACCGGTGTCACCGTCGACCATTACGCCGAGATCGGACTGCTCGGGTTCGCATTGATCACCGACGCACTCGGCGGCGTCGACGTGTGTCTCAAAGAGGCTGTCTTCGAACCACTTTCGGGTGCTGACTTTCCGGCCGGCCGGCAACGGCTCAACGGCCCGCAGGCGCTCAGCTTCGTGCGTCAGCGCCACGAGCTGCCACGCGGTGACCTGGACCGGGTGGTGCGTCAGCAGGTGGTGATGGCCTCACTGGCGCACCGGGTCATCTCGGGCAAGACGTTGTCCAGCCCCACCACGCTGAGCCGGTTGGAGCAGGCCGTGCAGCGGTCCATGGTGATCTCCTCGGGTTGGGACGTAATGGATTTCCTGCAGCAGCTGCAAAAGCTCGCCGGCGGGAAGGTCGCGTTCGCCACCATCCCGGTGCTGGACGGATCCGGCTGGAGCGACGACGGCATGCAGAGCGTCGTTCGGGTGGACCCCCACCAGGTGCAGGACTGGGTCGCCAGCCTGCTGAACGACCAGTCACAGGGCAAGACCGAGGAGCTGGCCTACACACCCGCCAAGACCAGCGCCGACGTCGTCAACGACACCGACATCAACGGTCTGGCGGCAGCGGTGTCAAATGTGTTGACCGCCAAGGGCTTCAGCACGGGCAACGTCGGCAACAACGACGGTAGCCATGTGAAGAGCAGCCAGGTGCGGGCCGCCAAGTCTGACGATCTGGGCGCCCAGCAGGTGTCCAAGGAACTGGGCGGGCTGCCGGTGATCGCCGACACGTCGATACCGCAGGGATCGGTCAAGGTGGTGCTGGCCAACGACTACACCGGTCCGGGCTCAGGGCTTTCGGGGGGTTCGAGCGGCCAAGCGATGCCCGCGGGTGCATCCAACGCCGGGTCCTCCAACGGGACGGCGCCCCCACCTTCGCCGGTCCTGACCGCTGGCTCCGACAAGCCCGAGTGCATCAACTGAGCACGCTCAGCGGGGCGATTCTGGACCCGATGCTGCGCGCCGACCCGGTCGGCCCGCGCATCACCTATTACGACGACGCATCCGGCGAGCGCATCGAGTTGTCCGGGGTGACCCTGGCCAACTGGGCCGCCAAGACCGGCAACCTGCTGCGCGACGAGCTCGGCGCCGGCCCGGCCAGCCGGGTCGCGATCCTGCTTCCGGCGCACTGGCAGACGGCGGCGGTGTTGTTCGGGGTGTGGTGGATCGGCGCCGAGGCGGTGCTCGACGGGGCCGCCGACATCGCGATGTGCACCGCCGAGCGCCTGGACGAAGCCGACGACGCCGTCTCCGGCGGTGAGGTGGCGGTGCTGTCGCTGGACCCGTTCGGCCGGCCCGCACCCGACGTGCCCATCGGGGTCACCGACTATGCGACCGCGGTGCGGGTGCACGGCGACCAGATAGTTCCCGAAGGCCGTCCCGGGCCGGCGCTGGCGGGGCGATCGGTGGACGAGGTCCTGGCGGCTTGCGAAACATCGGCGGCGACAAGCGGTTTGACATCAAGCGACCGGGTGCTTTCCACCGCCTCGTGGGCCGGGCCCGACGAACTTGTGGACGGCCTGCTGTCGGTCCTCGCCGTCGGGGCGTCGCTGGTGCAGGTCGCCAACCCCGATCCGACCGCCATGCAGCGCCGGATCGAGACGGAGAAGGTCACCCGGGTCCGCTAACAGGGTGGTGGGTGCCCAGCTACCTAGAGGGGCGGCAGATCAGCGAGAACCGCCGCCAAATGCGGATCGGACACTTCAATCCTTCCGAAGAAAGCCAGGAGAAACTCGCGGGGTTCCACGTCGATCGGCTCGTCACCGGCAGGCAGGGCTCGCGAGGACGCGACGAATTCGACCGTGTCGTTTTTCCCCAGATAGATCCGGTGTCGGATAGAGGTCTTGCCCGCCACCTGGCGATTCATCGACTCGGCGGGACCGCGAATCGCGATGGATGCCTCCGCGGCCGGTATCCCCCACTCGATTCCGGTTGCGGCGGCGATGTCGTAGCCGTGAACGAGCAGCTCGCACAAGATCCATCGAGCCCCACCACCGGCCGAGATCGTTGATCCACCGTGGAACGGATACAGACGGTCGAAGTCGACTTTGGAGTAGACGTGGTCGATCACCGTACGCAGATTTGCCTCGAGCCGGTCGGCGATATCATCGATGTCCCGGTCGGTGTACTCCGAGAGGCAGGTCTCATTCAGCTCGGCAACCCCCGCGTTTGTGGCGGCGCGCCGACGATCGCCGAGCAGCCTGCCGAGCACGGTTACCACGTGCGCCGCAGTCTCCACGGCCGTCCAGGCCAGCCCAGGCACCGGTCGCGCGGCGCGATCCGGATCGAGCCCCCGGAGCATCGAGGCCAAGCGCTTCCCACTGTCATCTAGCGCGGCGAGGATCTCGGCTTTGGTTGCCTCTTCCACCCGCTCAGCGTACGGCGGGCCGGGTGCCGGGTTTCGCTCGTCAGCGCGATCCATATTGATATCGCAATATTGCGATGTTAACGTCGGGACAACGCACACAGACCAGCACGGAAGGTTAGGACGAATGGCGGTGTACGGGCTGTTGGCAAAGGCTGCAGGGACGGTAGTCACGGGTTTCGTCGGAGTGACCGCCTACGAGCTGGCACGCAAAGCGCTCAACAAGGCGCCGCTGCACGAGACCGCCGTATCGGCAGCCGAGCTGGGGCTGCGCGGGACCCGCAGGGCCGAGGAGGCCGCCGAGTCGGCGCGGCTCAAGATCGCCGACGTGATGGCCGAGGCCCGTGAGCGTATCGGCGAGGAGGCACCCACACCGGCCGTCGGTGACGTGCACGAGCACGACCACTGACGCCCTGACGTGACCCTCGCCCTCGTCAAAGACGCTGCCCCAGAGGTAGTTTCGGATGCGGCCGGACGCATGCGGGTGCAGGTCGCATGGGTCCGGTGCAACGCCCGGCGCGCCGTCGCGGTCGAAGATGCGGTGGCCAAGTGCAACGGCGTGCGGGTGGTGCACGCCTACCCGCGCACCGGATCCGTCGTCGTGTGGTACTCCCCCAAGCGTTGCGACCGCGCCGCCGTGCTGGCAGCGATCAGCGACGCCGCGCACATCGCCGCGGATCTGATCCCCGCCCGCGCACCGCACTCCTCGGAAATCCGCAACACCGACGTGCTTCGCATGGTCATCGGCGGCGCCGCGCTGGCCCTGCTTGGGGTGCGGCGCTACGTGTTCGCGCGCCCCCCGCTGCTCGGACCTAGCGGCCGGGTGGTCGCCAGCGGCGTGACCATCTTCACCGGCTACCCGTTCCTGCGCGGCGCACTGCGCTCGCTGCGCTCCGGTCGGGCCGGCACCGATGCGCTGGTCTCGGCCGCGACGGTGGCCAGCCTCATCCTGCGCGAGAACGTGGTCGCGCTGACCGTGCTGTGGCTGCTGAATATCGGTGAGTACCTGCAGGATCTGACGCTGCGGCGCACCCGGCGGGCCATCTCGGAGTTGCTGCGCGGCAATCAGGACACGGCGTGGGTTCGGCTGACCGAGGGTCCCGACGCGGGCACCGAAATCCAGGTTCCGACCGATACCTTGCAGATCGGCGACGAAGTGGTGGTGCACGACCACGTCGCGGTCCCGGTTGACGGCGAAGTGGTCGACGGCGAGGCCATCGTCAACCAATCCGCGATCACCGGCGAGAACCTGCCCGTCAGTGTCGGCGTCGGGTCACATGTGCACGCCGGCTCGGTCGTGGTGCGCGGACGCCTGGTGGTGCGCGCCGAGGCCGTCGGGAAGCAGACCGCCATCGGCCGCATCATCGCCAGAGTCGAAGAGGCGCAACATGATCGGGCGCCCATCCAGACGGTCGGCGAGAACTTCTCCCGTCGCTTCGTGCCGACCTCATTCATCGTGTCGGCGATCACCCTGGCGATCACCGGCGACGTCCGGCGCGCGATGACCATGCTGCTGATCGCCTGCCCCTGCGCGGTGGGGCTGGCCACCCCGACGGCCATCAGCGCGGCGATCGGCAACGGCGCCCGCCGCGGCATTCTGATCAAGGGCGGATCCCATCTCGAACAGGCGGGCCGAGTCGACGCGATCGTGTTCGACAAAACCGGGACGTTGACGGTCGGGCGCCCGGTGGTCACCAATATTGTTGCCATGCACAAGGATTGGCAGCCCGAGCAGGTCCTGGCCTATGCGGCCAGCTCGGAGATCCACTCCCGGCATCCCCTTGCCGAAGCGGTGATCCGCTCGACCGAGGAACGCCACATCAGCATTCCGCCGCACGAGGAGTGTGAGGTGCTGGTGGGCCTGGGCATGCGCACCTGGGCCGACGGCCGGACCCTGCTGCTGGGCAGCCCGTCGCTACTGCGCGCCGAGAAGGTCAAGGTGCCGAAGAAGGCTTCGGAGTGGGTCACCAAGCTGCGCGCCCAGGCCGAGACACCGCTGTTGCTTGCGGTGGACGGCACGTTGGTGGGCTTGATCAGCCTGCGTGACGAAGTGCGACCCGAGGCCGCCGCGGTGCTGAAGAAGCTGCGGGCCAACGGCATTCGCCGCATCGTCATGCTCACCGGCGATCATCCGGACATCGCCGAAGTCGTCGCCGGCGAGCTGGGGATCGACGAATGGCGCGCCGAGGTGATGCCGGAGGACAAGCTCGAGGTGGTGCGCGATCTGCAGAGCGAGGGCTACGTCGTCGGAATGGTCGGCGACGGCATCAACGACGCCCCGGCGCTGGCGGCCGCTGACATCGGAATTGCCATGGGGCTGGCCGGAACTGACGTCGCCGTCGAGACCGCCGACGTGGCCCTGGCCAACGACGACCTGCACCGCCTGCTCGACGTGCGGGACCTTGGCGCGCGAGCGGTGGACGTCATCCGGGAGAACTACGGCATGTCGATCGCCGTCAACGCGGCCGGTTTGCTGATCGGGGCGGGCGGCGCGCTCTCGCCGGTGCTGGCCGCGATCTTGCACAACGCATCCTCGGTTGCGGTGGTAACCAACAGTTCTCGGCTGATCCGCTACCGGCTGGACTGATCGAGTAATCTGCGCTGGTGGAACGTTGCTGGAGCGCGAGGGGGTGCTCGCCGAGCTGAGCGCTCTGACGCGCGCGGCGCGGGGCTGGCCCTGATCAATGCCCGCCGCTGCGAGCAGCTGGTGGTCTCATCAGCCCCAAGACCGTCGGTCACCGCGTCGCGGCGATCCTGGCCAAACTCGGCGCCGACAACCGCGCCCAAGCGGCGGCACACGTCCGGCTAAGCAGCCCTTAACAGCCGCAGTCGTGGCCCCGCCAGGCGCGGATACCCTGCCACACCGCGACGCCGGCGATGGCGAGGCCGATCGCGGGATCAACCCACCAGCCGCCCGCCCAGAATGCCGTGATCGCGAGCCCGAACAGCACACCGGCGGCCTGAGCCGCGCACAGGTAGTTCTGCGTGCCCTCGCCCTCGGTGGCCTGCGAGTCCAGCCGCGTGCCCAATCGATGATTGGCCCGGCCCAGCACCGGCATCAGCAGCAACGCAAGCGCCGCCAGGCCGATGCCGATCACCGACGTTTCGGCGTGGTGTCCGCCCGTGAGGTCGCGGATGGAGTCGGCCGCGATATACGGCGCGGTCAGCCAGAACGACAGCGCCACACCACGTTGGGCGCGGCGCTCCGCGGTTCGAGACATCATGCGGGCGCCGCTGAAACGCCACACCACCATCGCGCTGGCCAACGCCTCCGCCCCGCCGCCGAGCGCCCACCCGGTCAAGGCCACCGATCCGACCGTCAGCCCCTGCCACAGCCCGACGACGCCCTCGATGAGCACCACGGCCAGGCTGACCCAGGCCAGCCACCGCGCCCACCGGGCGTCCTGCTGCCACCCATGATCCCAGGCGACCGGCACCGGCCAGGCGGGTACCGATCCATGGCAACGGACCTCGCCTACGGCGCCGTCGCCGACGGGATGGGTGATGGTCATCGGGAGATGGTAGGTATGCGATGGTCTCCGAACCGACATCCTCGGGCGTCAGTCGTGTTACGAAGGTGGCTCGTTAATCTGTCTAATCAGTAGCGCGGAGCGGGCGAAGGGAGCACCAGGATGGGGCGCAGCGAGAACGACAGCTGGGATCTGGCGACCAGTGTGGGAGCCACCGCCACCATGGTCGCCGCGGGACGAGCCCGCGCCACCCGGGACGCGCTGATCGACGATCCGTTCGCCGAACCGCTGGTGCGCGCCGTCGGCCTCGACTTCTTCACCCGTTGGGCCGCCGGGGAACTCAAGGCCGCCGACGTCGACGACCCCGGTGCGCCGTGGGGCATGCAGCGCATGACCGAGGTGCTGGCCGCACGCACTCGCTATATCGACGCGTTCTTCGCCGAGGCCGCCGCGGCGGGGATCCGTCAGGTCGTCATCTTGGCCGCCGGCCTGGACTCGCGGGCATACCGCCTCGCGTGGGCGCCGGGAACGACGGTGTTCGAGATCGACCAGCCGCAAGTCATCGAGTTCAAGACCAGCACCCTGACCGACCTCGGCGCCAAGCCCACCGCCGACGTGCGCGACGTCGCGATCGATCTGCGCGACGACTGGCCGACGGCACTGCGACAAGCCGGGTTCGACACCGAACGGCCGGCCGCGTGGGCGGCCGAGGGCCTGCTCGGGTTCCTGCCGCCGGACGCGCAGGACCGGTTGCTCGACAACATCACCGGGCTCAGCGCCGAGGGCAGCCGACTGGTGGCCGAAGTCTTCGTGAATACGGGCTTGAGCGGGGCCGCTTTGGACACCGCCACCAACAAGTGGCGCGAACGGGGTCTCGGCATTGCACTCGACAACCTGGGGTTCCCCGGCGACCGCAATGACGCGGCGACCTACCTCGGTGAGCGTGGCTGGCACCCGGTTCGTACCCCACTCAATCAATTGTTGGCCGACAACGGATTGCCGCTGCAGTCCAGCGACCCCGACGCGCCGTTCGGGAGAAACTACTACTGCACGGCGGCGTTGCAGGAAAGAAAGGCCGGTTGATGCCAAACAGCAATCCCCCCAAGCCACTTGACGGATTTCGTGTACTCGACTTCACGCAGAACATCGCGGGGCCGATGGCCGGTCAGGTGTTGGCCGACTTGGGCGCCGAGGTCATCAAGATCGAGTCGCCCGTGGGTGAGGCGGCCCGGCACATCACCGCCGTGTTGCCCGGACGCCCCCCGCTGGCCACCTTGTTCCTCCCGCACAACCGCGGCAAGAAGTCGGTGATCGCGGATCTCACCGACGCGGAGACCAAGGAGCAGATACTGCGGCTGGTGGATACCGCGGACGTCGTGCTGGAAGGGTTTCGCCCCGGGGTAATGGAACGCATGGGCCTGGGCCCCGACGAAATGCGTTCCCGCAATCCGAAACTCATTTACGCGCGGCTGTCGGCCTACGGCGGCAACGGCCCGCACGGCAGCCGGCCGGGCGTCGACCTCATGGTTGCGGCCGAGTCGGGCATGACCACCGGGATGCCCACACCGAGCGGCAAACCGCAGATCATCCCATTCCAGCTCGTCGACGCCGCCAGCGGTCACGTGCTGGCCCAGGCCGTGCTGGCGGCGCTGCTCAACCGTGAGCGGCACGGGGTCGGCGACGTCGTGCGGGTCGCGATGTATGACGTCGCGGTCAGCCTGCAGGCCAGTCAGTTGACCATCCATCTGAACAAGCCGAGCGACGCCCCCAAACCGCCATCCGACCCAAATGTCAAGAAGCGCAAGAGCGTTGGCTTTGCCACCCAGCCGTCGGATGCCTTTAAGGCGGCCGATGGCTACCTGGTGATCAGCGCGTACGTGCCCAAACACTGGGCCAAGCTGTGCGAGATCATCGGCCGGCCGGACCTGATCGACGACGAGCGGTTCGCCAGCCAGCGCTCACGGGCGATCAACTACCCCGAGCTGACCGAGGAACTGGAGTCGGCGCTGGCGGCCAAGACCGCCGCCGAATGGGTTGCGGCGCTGCAGGAAGGCGGTCTGATGGCCTGTCTCGCCTACACGTGGAAGCAGGTTGTCGGCACCGAGCTGTTCGCCGAAAACGACCTCGCCTTGACCGTCGGGAGCGGCGATGACGCGATCTCGGTGGTCCGGCTGCCCGCGCGCTACTCCAGCTTTGACGCGGCGGCCACCGATCCCCCGCCCGCCGCCGGGCAGCACACCGAAGAGTTTCTGGGCGTCACGGAACCAGCTTGACCGCCCGGTCGTTGCCGCGATCGGCAACGTAAACTGCGCCGTTGGCGTCCACCGTCACGCCCAAAAGTGTGTTGAGGTCGGTGGACAACACGGGCGGCTGATCAGCCGGTTCGCGCGGAGACATTTGGAATCGACATAGGAATGCACAAATAGTCGCAATCGTCGCGGCGGACATTCAGAATGGGTCGATGCAAGCCGGGACGATCGTGCGCAATCTGCGCTACGACCTTCCCGCCTCCCTCGTGGTGTTTCTGGTCGCGCTGCCGCTGTCGCTAGGAATCGCGATCGCCTCCGGCGCCCCGCTGATGGCCGGGTTGGTCGCCGCGGTCGTGGGCGGCATCGTGGCCGGCTCCATCGGCGGGTCGCTGCTTCAGGTCAGCGGCCCGGCCGCGGGCCTCACCGTGGTGGTCTCCGGGCTGATCCAAGACTTCGGTTGGCAGCTGACGTGTGTGATCACCGTGGGCGCGGGCCTACTACAGATCCTGTTCGGGGTGATCAAGGTGGCGCGGGCCGCGTTGGGCGTTGCTCCGGTGGTGGTGCACGCCATGCTGGCGGGCATCGGGGTCACCATCGTGTTGCAGCAGATTCACGTCCTGGTCGGCGGGAAGTCGCGCAGCTCTGCGCTGGAGAACATCAAGGCGTTGCCCAGCGGGATCCTGCATCACGACCTCGACGACGTCATGGTCGGCGGGATCGTCATCGCCGTCTTGTTGCTCTGGCCGAAGCTGCCCGCCAGGTTCCGTCTCGTTCCGGGCGCATTGGTGGCCATCGTGGTGGCGACGGCCGTCGCGGAGGGCGCGGGGCTGGAAGGTGCCGACCGAATCGAGCTCTCGGCCAACTTTTTCAATGCCGTCGCACTGCCCCATCTGCCCGCGCGGCTGCCGGGCGGGGAACCGTGGACCTCGGAGATCGCCGAGATCGCCGTGGGAGTCCTGACGGTGGCGCTGATCGCCAGTGTCGAATCGCTGTTGTCGGCGGTCGCGATCGACAAGCTGCACAACGGGCCACGGGCAAACTTCAACCGCGAGATGATCGGCCAAGGCAGCGCGAACATGGTGTCGGGACTGCTCGGCGGGCTGCCGGTCACCGGCGTCATCGTGCGCAGCTCCACCAACGTGGCAGCCGGCGCACGCTCCCGGACCTCGGCGGTGCTGCACGGCGTGTGGATCCTGCTGTTCGCGTCGATGTTCACCGAACTGGTGGAACTCATTCCCAAATCCGCACTGGCCGGCCTGCTGATCGTGATCGGCGCCCAGCTGGTCAAGTTGGCTCACATCAAGCTTGCCTGGCGCACAGGCAATTTCGCGATTTACACCATCACCATCGGGTGCGTGATATTCCTCAACCTGCTGCAGGGTGTGGCCATCGGTCTTGCCGTGGCGATAGCCCTGCTGCTGACCCGGCTGGTGCGCGCGCCCATCGAGGCCAAACCGTACGGTGACGAGCAATCCAAGCGCTGGCGGGTCGACATCGACGGCACGCTGAGCTTCCTGCTGCTGCCCCGGCTGAGCAAGGTGCTGTCCGAGTTGCCGCTCGGCTCGGACGTGCGTTTGACGCTCAACGCGGACTACATCGACGAGGCGGTGTCGGAGGCTATTGCGGATTGGCGGCGAGGCCACGAGGCGACTGGCGGAACAGTGGTCATCGTCGAGACGACGTCCGCGATGATGAAGCACACGCACACCAGTCGGCCTAAGCGCCACTACTCGCCGCGCTCGATCGACCAGGTGCCGTGGCCGACACGCTCTGATGCCACACCGGATGCGGTCTTCCTCACGTGTGCCGACGCGGGGATCGTGCCCGACGTGATCACCGCCAGCGGGTCAGGGGACCTTTACACGCTGCGCAACGTCGGCAACCTGGTACCGACCGACCCCGCCGATCGCTCGGTCGACGCGGCGCTGGAGTTCGCGGTCGACCAGCTGCACGTGAGTTCGATTGTCGTGTGCGGACATTCATCATGCGGCGCCATGACGCAACTCCTGCGGGACGCTGAGGACACACCGGACACGGCGCTGAGCCGCTGGCTCGACAATGCCCGCGACAGCCTCAACGCATACCGCGATCGTCACCCGGCGTGCGCGAGCGCGCGGGCAAGCGGCTTCAGCGAAGCCGACCAGCTCAGTGTCGTGAATGTGGCCGTCCAGGTGGAACGGTTGGCCCACCATCCAATCTTGGCCTCCGCCTTGGCTTCTGGCGCCTTACAGGTGACCGGACTGTTCTTCGACATCTCGACGTCGCACGTATACCAGGTCAACCAGCACGGCATCGTGCGCCCCGCCGAGCCGGCCGGCGCACTGTAGAACGTCAGCCTTGCGGCAGGCGGACCACCTGCAAGAAGAATTCGTCGATCTGGCGGACCGCGGTCATGAACGCGTCGAGGTCGACCGGCTTGGTGACGTAGGCGTTGGCGTGCAGTTTGTAACTGCGCAGAATGTCCTCCTCCGCGGACGAGGTGGTCAGTACGACGACCGGGATACGACTGAGATCGGGGTCGGATTTGATCTTCTCGAGGAGCTGCCGCCCATCGTATTTCGGCAGGTTCAGATCGAGCAGGATGAGATCGGGGCGCGGGGCATCCTGGTATTCACCGCGGCGGTAGAGGTAGTTCAAGCCCTCCTCACCGTCGTGCGCAACGTGTAGCCGGTTCTGTAACTTGTTGTGCTCGAACGCTTCCCGGGTGATGAGCTCGTCGCCCGGATCGTCCTCGACAAGCAGGATGTCGATTGGCCGACTAGCTGATGTCATTCGGGTGCTCCTTCCAGCGTGGCCACGCGTTGCCCATCGGCATCGACGGATTCGACAGATTCGAGCACGGGTAGCGTGAACTCGAACCTGGATCCCCCGTCGTAGGACGTATCGATCCGAATCGTGCCGCCGTGATGCTCGACAATTTTTTTGCAGAGGGCCAGACCCAGACCGGTTCCAGAGTACTGGTCACGGCCGTGCAGCCGTTGAAAGATCACAAAAACCTTGTCGACGAACTCCTCGTCGATGCCGATGCCGTTGTCGGTCACCGTCAGTATCCACTCACCGGCGCCTCGTTGACATTCGATGACAATGCGGGGCGGATGACCTGTGCGCTGGAACTTGACCGCATTGCCAATCAGGTTCTGCCACAACATCGTCAGCAGGGTCGGGTCCCCGACTACCCGTGGCAGACGCTGCGCCGGGCGCACGATCTCGGCGTTGGATTCCTCGAGCGCGGCAGCGAGGTTGGCCAGCGCGTCGTCCAATGCGGTTTCCAGCTCGGCCGCGGCGTGCACGGCGCCCACCCGGCCGACGCGGGAGAAGCTCAGTAGATCGTTGATGAGCACCTGCATACGTTTGGCGCCGTCCACCGCGAAACCGATGTATTCGATACCGCGCTCGTCGAGCTTGTCGCCGTATCGCTTCTCCAGCAGCTGACAGAACGAGGCGACCTTTCGCAAGGGTTCCTGCAGATCGTGCGACGCGACGTAGGCGAACTGCTCGAGTTCGGCGTTGGAGCGGCGCAATTCGACCGCCTGCTCGGCCAGCAGCATCCGGGCCGAGCGCGACGCATCGAGCTCCGTCCACCATCCGCTGCCGCATGTCTTCCACATCTATCGCGATGGCGCGAATGTCCGTCGGCCGTCGCGGCGGCGTGATGGCTTCGCCGAAGTGGCCCTGGGTGATTCGCCGGCATGCCGCGGCCAGCGATTGCAGCGGAAGGGTGACCGCGTACCGGGTCAGCAGGCCCAGAAATGTCGCCGTGGCGCAGAACACCACGACCATGGCGATCAGCACCCGGTCGCGCCACTCTTCGACTCGCCGGAGCTCGTCGGCGGCCTGGCTCCGGGCCGCGGCCAGGTCCGCGTTCTGCACGGTGAAAAGGTCACGTATATGGTCGAATTCGGCCTTGCCGCGTTCGGCGGTGGCACTGCTGACGACGATTGGGAGCGCGGGGGGCCACGCTCGCGATCAGCGGGTCGGCATAGTTTGCCCGCCAGGAGGCGGACGCATTTTCGATCGCGTCCAGATCCGCGATCAGGCGCGGGTGGGCGGCTATTCGCCGCCGGACCTCGCCGGCCGCCGCCTGTTCGTCACGCTGCCCGTCGTAGTACGGCGCGAGGAACTGCCGATCTGCGGAGATCAGGTAACCGCGCAGGCCCGTTTCCTGGTCGCGCAGCGCCGCCTGCAACTGCGGCGGCCGCGACGCGCGCCGGCTGGATCTTCTCGGTCATCTCGCGTGCCATCTCGTCGGTGCGGCCCAGCAGCGCCGCGCCGGCCACCGCGCCGAGTACGACCAGCAGGCCCATGGACAGCAGCACCAGGAATTGCCATCCCCGCACCGTGAGCTGTGGTCGGCGGTGAGACGTCACTCGGTGGTCCGCTCCACGCGCACCACCGCGATGTCATCGGTGAGGCCACCGTGCGCCCGCGCGCGTTCCTCGGCACCGTCGATGAGTGCGTCGACGAACTCCGGACCGGGCAAGTCGCGCGTGCGCACGGGCCAGCGCAAGCAGGCCGTCCTCGCCGAGGCGTTCGCTGCCCCGACCCGAATATCCCTCGAAGAGGCCGTCGGTCAGCAGCAGCAGCCCATGATCCCGCCGGCACTTCGACCTTGTGTCGCGGCCACTCGTCGGCATGCAGGCCAAGCGCGGGCCCGAACGCGGGCTCGATCCATTCCACCGTGTCGGGGCCGTGCAGCAACATGCCGGGATGGCCGGCGCGCACCGCGGTGGTCGGCGCGCCGTCGGGCGGGATCTCCAGGGTCAGCACCGTGGCGAAGACACCCTTTTCGGTGCGTTCGGCGTGCAGCACCTGTTCGAGCTGTGGCATCCGGTCCGCGGCGTCCATGCCGGCGAACGTGAGCGTGCGCCAGGCGATCCGCAATGCCGCGCCCAGGGCCGCTTCGTCGGGGCCGTGGCCGGCGACGTCACCGATCAGGACGTGGGTCACCCGGTCCGGCGTTTGCACGACGTCGTAGAAATCTCCACACAGCAACGCGTTCGCACGGCTGGGCCGATAACGGGTGACGATGTCGACACCCGGCTCGTCCAGCAAACGCGGTGAGGGCAGCAGGCCACGTTCGAGTAGTGCGTTCTCGCGGGCCCGAAGTTGACTTGCATGCAGATCCGCAGCGATGAGCTCGGCGCGTTTGCGCTCAATCGCGTAAAGGAGTGCGCGACGCAGCATCTCAGGTTCCACGCGCCCCTTGACCAGGTAGTCCTGCGCGCCGGCGGCGACCGCGGAAACCCCGAAGTACTCATCGTTCAGTCCGGTCAACACGACGATCGGGACGGTCGCATCATGTTTGGCGATGCGATCCAGCGCGTCGATTCCGCTGGCGTCGGGCAGGTTCAGGTCCAAGAGCACGCAGTCGGGACGGGCGGATGCCAATGCGCGCTCCGCGTGGGCCATCGACTGCGCCCACACCACATCGATATCGGCGACCGCCTCACCGATCAGCTCTTCGACCAGCACCGCATCGCCGCGGTCGTCCTCGACGAGCAGCAGCGACAACGAATGCCAGTCCGCGGGCGGGTAGCTAGCTGGCGCGGGCACGGAATACCAAGTCCTTGTCGGTGTGCTTCACGTCACAACCCCCTGGCCGTGGTATACCCGATTGCTCAACCCAACATGGCGACCGACGGTAGCCGGCAGGCCTCGACTGCCTCACATCTCGCCCTCATGCCCCCGATGTCAAAGGTGGATCCTATGCGGTAAACCGCAGCTTTTCCCACCGATTGCCAGTTTGCGCCGCGGGCTCATGCCGTGTCGGTCAACGCTGTTCCCAGCGTTTCCGGGAGGAGTGCCGCGCAGCCGAGGCTGACCAGCAACCAAGGTCGCCATCATCAGCCCGACGGCCCAGCCACCGACCGTTGCCATCAGCGCGCCCGCAATCATCGGCGGCACGGCGCCGCCGATCATTCCGCCCGCGTTGAAAGCCAGTCCCGCACCGGTGTAGCGGTAGCGGGTCGCAAAGATCTCCGGGATGAATGAGGTCAACGGCCCGGTCAACGCACCCGTGATCGCATACGTCACCGCGATGCCGACGCCGAACAACACCGCGCTGCCAGTGTCCAGCAACGGCAACACGGCAAACGACCAGGGCAGCCCCGCGGCGAACCCACACAGCAGGACGCGCCGCCGCCCCAACCGGTCGGACCACACGGACGCCAGCGCCGTGCACGGAATCATCGCCAGCCCGCCGAGCACACCAACGAGCAGGATCAGGTTTTTGGGATGCCCGAGTTCGGTGCGGGCGTAGTTCATCAGATACGTCCCCGCCATGAAGCTCAGGGTGAACGGTCCCACCGCGCAGCCCGAGGCGAGAAAGACCTGCCGGCGCTGGGCACGAAAGAGCTCGGCGATGGGGGTACCGGGCACGGCGACAGGCGCGGCTTGTGCCTTGTGCCAAGCGAAAACCGGGGTCTCGGAGATATTCAGGCGCACATAGAGGGCGACCACGATCAGCACCGCACTGAACAGGAACGGCAGCCGCCAACCCCAACTCAGGAATGCCGGGCTCTTTTCTCCGATGGTGAAGTCGACCGTCAGCAGGGCGAGGTTGGCCAGCACCAGTCCCAGGCCGGCCCCGAGCGGCGTGGACATGCCGTACTGCCCCCGTTTGGCGCCCGGCGCGTGTTCGGCGACCAGCAGCGCCGATCCGGCCCATTCGCCGCCGAGGGCGATGCCCTGCAGCAGCCGCAGCGCGAGCAGGATCAGTGGTGCTGCCAGCCCGATGGTCGCCGTACCGGGAAGCAAGCCGACGGCCACCGTCGACAGGCCCATGATCAACAACGTCGCGACCAGCGTGGCTTTCCGGCCGAGGCGATCACCGAAGTGACCGAAGACGGCCGCGCCCACGGGCCGCGAGAAGAACGCCGCCGCAAACGTTGCCAGGGAAGCGATCGTCGCCATCGTCGGCCCCAGATGCGGAAAGAACACGTGGGGAAAGACCAGCGCCGCCGCCGTCCCGTACAGGAAAAAGTCGTAGAACTCGATCGTCGACCCAACCAGGCTTGCCAAAGCCACCCGGGTCATTGGCGTCGGCGCAGGCATGGGTCAGCGCAGCAGCGCCCGTGACATCACCACACGCTGAATTTGGTTGGTGCCCTCGTAGATCTGGGTGATCTTGGCGTCGCGCATCATCCGTTCGACGGGGAAGTCGATGGTGTAACCGGCGCCGCCGAACAGTTGCACCGCGTCGGTGGTGACCTCCATGGCCACGTCGGAGGCGAAGCATTTCGACGCCGCCGAGATGAAGCCCAAGTTGCCCTCCCCGCGTTCGGCGCGGGCGGCGGCGCTGTAGACCATCAGCCGCGCGGCCTCCACCTTCATCGCCATGTCGGCCAGCATGAACTGCACGGCCTGGAAGCTGCTGATCGACTGCGCCGAACTGCTTGCGGTCCTTGGTGTAGGCGATCGCGGCGTCCACCGCGCCCTGGGCGATGCCGACCGCCTGGGCGCCGATGGTGGGGCGGGTGTGGTCCAGCGTGGCCAGCGCGGTCTTGAAGCCGGTGCCGGGCTCGCCGATGATGCGGTCGCCCGGGATGCGGCAGTTCTCGAAATACAGCTCGGTGGTCGGTGAGCCCTTGATCCCGAGCTTCTTTTCCTTGGGACCGACGGTGAACCCCTCGTCGTCCTTGTGCACGATGAACGCCGAGATGCCGTTGGCGCCCTTGTCCGGGTCGGTCACCGCCATCACGGTGTACCAGGTCGACTTGCCGCCGTTGGTGATCCAGCACTTGGCGCCGTTGAGGATCCAGTCGTCGCCGTCGGCCTTGGCGCGGGTGCGCATCGACGCGGCGTCGCTGCCCGCTTCGCGTTCGCTCAACGCGTAGGACGCCATCGCGCCGTCGGCCAGCGTCGGCAACACCTGCTTCTTCAGCTCGTCGGAGCCGCGCAGGATCAGGCCCATGGTGCCGAGCTTGTTCACCGCCGGGAATCAGCGACGGCGATGCGTCGACGCGCGCGACTTCTTCGATCACGATGCAGGCGGCCACCGAGTCAGCGCCCTGGCCGCCGTACTCCTCGGGAACGTGGACCGCGTTGAAGCCCGACGCGTTCAGCGCCGTCAGCGCCTCTTCGGGGAACCGCGAGCTTCTCGTCGACGTCGGCCGCGTGCGGGGCGATCTCCTTTTCCGCCAGGGCGCGGATCGCCGCGCGAAGCTCCTGGTGCTCCTCCGGCAGTTGGAACAAATCGAACGACGGGTTTCCGGCCCATCCAGCCATGTCGGCCTCCTTGCACTCTGTTACTGGCCGGTAACTTTACCGTGCAGCTCCTGCAGCGCCGCATCCTTGGCCCGCACGGTCTCGGCCAGCTGATCCTGGAACGCCGCGATCCGCGCCCGCAGCGCCGCGTCGGAGGAGCCCAGGATGCGCACAGCCAGCAAACCCGCGTTGCGGGCGCCACCGATCGAAACCGTGGCCACCGGCACTCCCGCAGGCATCTGCACGATCGACAGCAACGAGTCCAGGCCGTCGAGCCGGGCCAGCGGCACCGGCACCCCGATCACCGGCAGCGGTGTGGCGGAGGCGACCATCCCGGGTAGGTGGGCCGCGCCGCCGGCACCGGCGATGATCACCTCGATGCCGCGGTCGGCCGCGCCCCGGGCGTAGTCGAACATCACCTGCGGCGTGCGATGCGCCGACACCACCCGAACCTCGGTGGGGACGTCGAACTCGGCCAGCGCTGCGGCGGCGTCTTGCATCACCGACCAGTCGCTGTCGCTGCCCATGATCACGCCGACCCGCGGCGGCTTAGTCATGGTCATCTACGCCGCTCCTCCACATCACAACTCATCCGCGTCGCTTTTGCATCGTCGCCGGCGTGTGGATCCCATCCGTCCGTCCACTGCCCGTGCGATAACCAGTGTGCCGCCCGCTCGGCGCGTTCACGCAGCCCGGCCAAGATTCGCCATGTCCGAGCCAACGAAATTGATATGGCCGACCTTGCGCCCCGGCCGTTCCTCCTTGCCGTAGAGGTGAACCCGCGCATCGGGCATCCGGGCGAACAGGTGATGCAGCCTTTCGTCGAGGCTGATCGCCGGCAGCTGTGGCGCGCCCAGCACATTGGCCATCACGGTCACCGGGGCGAGGGCCTCGGTGTCGCCGAGCGGATAGTCCAGCACCGCGCGCAGGTGCTGCTCGAACTGGCTGGTTCGGGCGCCGTCCATGGTCCAGTGGCCGGAGTTGTGCGGACGCATCGCCAGCTCGTTCACCAGCAAGGCACCGTCGGTGGTCTCGAACAGCTCGACCGCGAGCACGCCGACGACACCGAGTTCGGCGGCCAGACGCAGCGCCAGCCCCTGCGCCTGGGCCGCCAGGTCCTCGGGCAGCTCGCGGCGCGGGCGCGATCACCTGCACGCAGATCCCGTCGGCCTGCACCGTCTCCACCACCGGCCACGCCGCACCCTGACCGAACGGCGAGCGAGCCACCAGCGCCGACAATTCGCGACGCAGGTTCACCTGCTCCTCGGCCATCACCGGCACCCCATCGGCCAAGAAGGTGGTCGCGATCTCGCGGGCGTGCGAAGGGTCACGCGCCATCCGGACCCCGCGCCCGTCATAACCGCCGCGGACCGCTTTCACGACCACCGGACCGGCTATGCGCTGCGAGAAGTCGTCGAGCGCGTCCAGCGTCTCGATGGCCGCGTAACGCGGCACCGGGGCGCCCAGCGCCTCCAACCGCCGCCGCATCACCAGCTTGTCCTGGGCATGCACCAACGCCTGCGGCGGAGGCTGCACGTTGACACCCTCGGCGACCAGCTTGTCCAGCAGTTCGGTCGGGACGTGCTCATGGTCGAAGGTCAGCGCGTCGGCGCCGGCCGCGACCCGGCGCAGGTCTTCGAGATCGGTGTGCGAGCCGATCACCACATCGGGGCTGACCTGCGCGGCGGACTCGTCGGGCGCGGTGGCCAGCACCCGCAGGGTCTGCCCCAGCGCGATCGCGGCCTGATGGGTCATCCGCGCCAGCTGACCGCCCCCGACCATGGCCACGACGGGCTTGGAGACGGGCTTGGTTGTACTCGGCACGGCCATCATGGTGTCACGGCTTCCCGTCTCGTACTGACCGGCGGTGAAGCGAAATTGTTATAAGGCATTTTGCGTCGATTTCGCGTCCGTCCGTAGACTGGCGTGCTGTGTCCTTTGCCGACGCCACCATCGCGCGCCTGCCCCAGTCCATCCAGCCTTTTGCGCTGCGCCATCACGAGCTGATCAAATTCGCCATCGTCGGCGGCACCACATTCATTATCGACTCGGCGATTTTCTACACGCTGAAGCTGACGGTTCTCGAGTCCAAGCCGGTCACCGCCAAAGTGATCGCCGGCATCGTCGCGGTCATCGCGTCTTACATCCTGAACCGGGAATGGAGCTTCCGCGACCGCGGGGGCCGCGAGCGCCATCACGAGGCGCTGCTGTTCTTCGCGTTCAGCGGCGTGGGAGTGCTGCTGAGCATGGCGCCGCTGTGGGTCTCCAGCTACGTCTTCGATCTGCGGGTGCCGTCGGTGTCGCTGACGGTGGAGAACATCGCCGACTTCCTGTCGGCCTACATCATCGGCAACCTGATGCAGATGGCGTTCCGGTTCTGGGCGTTCCGGCGCTGGGTGTTTCCCGACCAGTTCGCGCGCAACCCGGACAAGGCGCTGGAATCGCTCACCGCCGGCGGTATCGCCGAGGTCCTCGAGGACGAGATCGAGGGTGGCTTGAATATCGGGAACGTCACGCTGTTGCGCGCCTGGCGCAACCGCAGGGCCAGCCGGTTCGCTCAGCTGGGTGACGGGCCGGACTCGTCGGACCCGGTGTCGAAGACTTCGTGATACAGCAGCGAGTGCACGTTACGCAGCTGCGGGATGTCGGGAAATTCCAACGGATCTTGTGACGCGGATTCGATGATCAGCGTCCCGGTGCGAAACATCCGCTCGGACAGGCGATCCCGGAATTCCACGCTGTTGATCCGCGCCAGCGGGATGTCGATTCCGCTGCGGGTCGCCACGCCATGGCGAAACATCACCCGCCGGTTGGTGACGACGAAATTGGTGGTCAGCCACGACAGAAACGGCCACAGCGTGAGCCAGCCGACGAGCACCAGCCAGATCGCCCAGATCACCCCGTAGACCACGTTCTTGGTGGGCTGGCCCCACTGCGTCGAGTTGACGTAACCGGACCCGAACGCCGCCAGCGCGGTCGCCAGGATGAGCGCAACGACGGGCCAGATCAGCCTTTTCCAGTGCGGGTGGTGATGCAGGACAACCCGCTCACCCTTTGCCAGGACATTCTCCGGATAGCCCACGGCCCGAAGCTACCGCGCCTAACGCAGATGCACCACGTCACCGGCCGAAACCACGACGCGTCCCCCGTCGGTGTCCAGGCACAGCTGGCCTCGGTCATCGATATCAGCCGCGGTGCCGACGACCTCGTCGCCGCCGGGCAATTGTGCGCGGACGCGGGACCCGAGGGTCAGGCTGCGTGCGCGATAGTCGGCGGCGAGCGTCGGGTCGGCGCTGCGCCACTGGGCGATCCGGCCGCCGAGCTCGCGCAACAGGCTGCCGACGAGCCGCTGCCGATCGGGAGCCGTCACTCCCAGCTGGCGCAGCGAGGTCGCGCTCGCGACGTCTTGCGGCGCCTGCGTGACGTTGAGTCCCAGGCCGACCACTACTACCGGCCCGGAAGCCGGTTGCGCGACCTCGGCCAGGATGCCCGCCAGCTTGCCGCCATCGACCAGGACATCGTTGGGCCACTTGACGCCCGCCCCGTCGATCAGCGTGGACACGGCGTCGACGACGGCCACCCCTGTGGCCAACGACAACCATCCCCAGGCGAAGGTCGGCACGTCGACTGTGCTCACGCCGACCGACATAGTGATCTGCGCCCGCGGGGCGGCCGACCAGACCCGGCTGTGACGCCCACGGCCGGCGGTCTGGTGTTCGGCGATCAGCACCGTGCCGTCGATGTCAGACCCCGACGCTGCCCGCGCCAGCAGGTCGGCATTGGTGGAACCGGTTTGCGCAACGACGTCCAGCCTCCGCCAGCCTGCCGCGAGTGCCTCCGTGCGCAGCGCAGCCTCATCCAGCAGCGGCTCGTCCATCACCGGCCAGCGTCCGTCGCGCTGAACGTGGGGGCTATGCACGAATTTTTATCATTTTTCGTCCTTAGGGCCCACGCTCGGCGAGCGTGCGCTTTCATCGGTCGGCCTTGAGCATGTCCATCACCGCCAGGTGGCTGAACAGCATGCTCGTCCCAATTGGGTTGCCGCCACCGGGATATGCCTCGCCGCTGGGCGCGGCCATGGTGTTGCCGGCCGCATACAGGCCGGGAATCGGTGTGCCGGACGTGTCGAGCACCCGCGCCGCGGTATCGGTGCGCAGGCCGCCCTTGGTGCCCAGATCGGAGATGCCGAACGCGGCCGCGTGGAACGGCGGTTGGTCGATGGGCACCATCGGCGATGCGCCGCCGGAGAACGCGCGGTCGAACGCCTCGTCGCCGCGCTCGAAGTCCTCGTCGACGCCGGCGGCGGCAAACTCGTTGAACCGCTTAACGGTCGCGCTCAGCCGGCCGGGCGGCACACCGATCTTGTCAGCCAACTCCTCCAGCGTGTCTGCGGTGTGCCACAGCCCGCTCGCGACGTACTTCTCGGTCTCGACGATGGTGACGTTGGCGGCCTTGACCGGCGGCACCTCGCCTTCCTTGTCGTCGTAGATCATCCAGTACGGCAACGTCATTGACCCGTCGCGCAGCTGCGCGATGATCTCGCGGCCGGCCCGGTCATAGGCCCGGGACTCGTTGACGAACCGGTCGCCGTTCTGGTTGACGAAGATGCCGCCGGTGAACCACAGCGCGAACGCGGAGCGGCCGTCCGGATGCGTCATACCCGGCGACCACCACGCCTGATCCATCAGATCGATGTCCGCGCCCGCCGCGATGCCGGCTTGCAGCGCCAGGCCGCGGCTCCCGGGCGAGCCCATCGTGTCGCGCGCCACGCCCGGCACCCCGTATTCGCGGCGCAGCCCGTCGTCGCTTTCGAAACCGCCCGCGGCCAGCAACACCCCCCGGCGGGTGCGGATGGCGCGACGCACCCCGGCACTCTCGACGATCGCGCCCACCACGGCACCTTCAGACGTCACCAGCTCCACCAGCGCGGCGTCGCGGCGCACCGAGGCCTTCGGGTACTGCCCGATGGCCGTGAGGAAGCGCGCGATCAGCGCGCGCCCCCCGAGGTAGTAGTCGGCGGGAGGTTCGGTGCCGAGCCGCTCGTTGTCGAGCGGGCCGCGGATGATCTCACGCAGCTCGGGCGCGGCGGCCACCTTCAGCGGCTTAGCCGCGATGTGCCGCTGCCCGTCCAGCCGGGCTTTGGGCGCCTTGCCGTAGTAGTCGGGCCAGGGCAGCGGCACGAATTTCAGGTTGGGATCTTCCTCCAGGTATTCGATCAGCGGCGCGCCGCCGCGGACGAACGTTTCCTGCAGTTCGCGCGGAGTGCGGTCCCCGACCACGGCGCGGTAATAGGTCAGCGCGTCCTCGACGGTGTCGTCAAAGGTGCCAGGGGGGCCGGCGCGCAGCAGCACCGGGTTGCACGGGAACCACACCCCGCCCCCGCCGGAGTAGGCGGTGGTGCCGCCGAACTTGTCGGTCGCCTCGACCAGCAGCACGTCGAGACCTTCGCGCGCGGCCGTGTACGCGCCGGTGACACCGCCGCCGCCCGATCCCGCGACCAGCACATCGTGTTCTTCAGCCCAGTCGAGCGTGCCCATAGTCAGCTGAGACTATCCCCGCCCGTAACATCGAGTCCCATGACAAGCGTTACCGACCACTCTTCTCATACCGCTGAGCCCGCCGGTGAGCACACCATCGACATCCACACCACCGCGGGCAAACTGGCCGAGCTGCACAAACGCCGAGAAGAAGCGATGCATCCGGTCGGCGAGGACGCCGTCGACAAGGTGCACGCCAAGGGCAAACTGACCGCGCGCGAGCGTGTCAACGCCCTGCTGGACGAGGACTCGTTCGTCGAACTCGACGCGCTGGCCAAGCACCGCAGCACCAACTTCGGGCTGGAAAACAACCGCCCGCTCGGTGACGGCGTCGTCACCGGGTACGGCACCATCGACGGCCGCGACGTCTGCATCTTCAGCCAGGACGCCACGGTGTTCGGCGGCAGCCTCGGCGAGGTGTACGGCGAAAAGATCGTCAAGGTCCAGGAATTGGCGATCAAGACCGGCCGCCCGCTCATCGGCATCAACGACGGCGCCGGCGCGCGCATCCAGGAGGGCGTTGTCTCGCTGGGCCTGTACAGCCGGATCTTCCGCAACAACATCCTGGCGTCGGGCGTCGTCCCGCAGATCTCGCTGATCATGGGCGCCGCCGCCGGCGGGCACGTGTACTCCCCCGCGCTGACCGACTTCGTGATCATGGTCGACCAGACCAGCCAGATGTTCATCACCGGGCCCGACGTCATCAAGACCGTCACCGGTGAGGATGTCACCATGGAGGAGCTGGGCGGCGCCCACACCCACATGGCCAAGTCCGGCACGCTGCACTACGTCGCTTCCGGCGAGCAGGACGCCTTCGACTGGGTCCGCGACCTGCTGAGCTACCTGCCGCCGAACAACTTCACCGACCCGCCCCGCTTCGCCGAACCGCATCCCGAGGGCTCCATCGAGGACAACCTCACCGCGGAGGACATCGAGCTGGACACGCTGATCCCGGACTCGCCCAACCAGCCCTACGACATGCACGAGGTGATCACCCGGATCCTCGACGACGACGAATTCCTGGAAGTTCAGGCGGGTTACGCGCAGAACATCGTCGTCGGGTTCGGGCGCATCGACGGCCGACCGGTCGGGATCGTGGCCAACCAGCCCACCCAGTTCGCCGGCTGCCTGGACATCAACGCCTCGGAGAAGGCGGCCCGGTTCGTGCGCACCTGCGACTGCTTCAACATCCCGATCGTCATGCTCGTCGACGTCCCGGGCTTCCTGCCCGGCACCGGGCAGGAATACAACGGCATCATCCGCCGCGGCGCCAAGCTGCTGTTCGCCTACGGCGAGGCCACCGTCCCCAAGATCACCGTCATCACCCGCAAGGCCTACGGCGGCGCCTACTGCGTCATGGGCTCCAAGGACATGGGCTGCGACGTCAACATCGCCTGGCCCACGGCACAGATCGCGGTGATGGGCGCCTCCGGCGCGGTCGGATTCGTCTACCGGCAGCAGCTCAAGCAAGCGGCTTCCGCAGGCAAGGACGTTGATGCGCTGCGGCTGGAGCTGCAGCAGGAGTACGAGGACACACTGGTCAACCCCTACGTCGCCGCCGAGCGGGGCTATGTCGACGCGGTGATCCCGCCGTCGCACACCCGCGGCTACATCGGCACCGCGCTGCGCCTGCTGGAACGCAAGATCGCCCACCTGCCGCCCAAGAAGCACGGGAACATCCCGCTATGACCGACGAGCACGCCCCGCAGCACCCGCACGAGCCGCACATCCAGGTGATCAAGGGGCACCCCACCGACGCCGAACTGGCCGCGCTGATCGCCGTGCTGGGCAGCGCCGGCTATGCGCCGCCGCCCGAGCCGACCGAGAGCACCCGCTGGGGGCTTCCAGTCGACAAGCTGCGTTACTCGATCAGCAACTTCCAGCGAATCACCCTGCAGCAACGGCTATTAATGCGGCGATGACGCGCCTCGTGCTGGGGTCGGCGTCGCCCGGCCGGCTCAAGGTGCTGTGCCAGGCCGGGGTCGAACCACTGGTCGTGGTCTCTGGCGTCGACGAGGATCGGATCACGGAGCGACTGGGGCCCGAAGCCCCGCCGAACCAGGTGGTAACCGCGCTCGCACGGGCCAAGGCCGAGCAGGTCGCCGGCCGACTGGAGAGCGCCGTCACCGCGAATTGTGTTGTGATCGGCTGTGATTCGATGCTGCACATCGACGGCCGGCTTTGCGGCAAGCCGGAATCGGTGGCCGACGCACGCACGCAATGGCAATCGATGGCGGGCCGCGCCGGCCGGCTCTACACCGGCCAATGCCTGATCCGGCTGCGCGACCACGAGATCGTCCACAACGACACCGAAACATCAACTACCACAGTGCATTTCGGGACACCGTCGGCCGATGACCTGGAGGCCTACCTGGCATCGGGCGAATCGTTGCGCGTCGCGGGAGGATTCACGCTGGACGGCCTGGGCGGGTGGTTCATCGACGGCGTCGACGGCGACCCCTGGAACGTGGTCGGCCTGAGCCTGCCGCTGCTTCGGTCAATGCTGCAGCGGGCCGGCCTTTCGGTCGCGGCGCTGTGGGCGGCCGAACCCTGAGCTCCTCGAGATTGAAGCGGCGCAGACCCTCCACGGGGGATTGTCGGCGTGGTTGCGATGTCGCGGCAAATTCCCGCGACGGTAGGCTCGATTACGTGCCGCTTCCCGCAGATCCAAGCCCCACGCTGTCGGACTACGCCCACCCCGAACGGCTCGTCACCGCCGACTGGCTCTCGTCGAACATGGGCACCCCCGGTCTGGCGATCGTCGAATCCGACGAAGACGTCTTGCTCTACGACGTCGGCCACATTCCGGGAGCGGTAAAGATCGACTGGCACACCGACCTCAACGACCCCAGGGTGCGCGACTACATCACCGGCGAGCAGTTCGCCGACTTGATGGACCGCAAGGGCATCTCGCGCGACGACACCGTGGTGATCTACGGCGACAAGAGCAACTGGTGGGCGGCCTACGCGCTGTGGGTCTTCACCTTGTTCGGCCACCCCGATGTGCGGCTGCTCAACGGTGGGCGCGACCTCTGGCTGGCCGAACGCCGCGAGACCACGCTGGCCGTCCCCACCAACACGTCGACCGGCTATCCCGTCGTGCAGCGCAACGACGAGCCGATCCGGGCGTTCAAGGACGACGTGCTGGGGATCCTCGGCGCCCAGCCGCTGATCGACGTGCGCTCACCCGACGAGTACACCGGCAAGCGGACCCACATGCCCGACTACCCGGAGGAGGGTGCGCTGCGCGCCGGGCACATCCCCACCGCCAGGTCGATCCCCTGGGGCAAGGCCGCCGACGAGAACGGCCGATTCCGCAGCCGCGAGGAACTGGAACGGCTGTATGACTTCATCAACCCGGACGACCAAACCGTCGTGTATTGCCGCATCGGCGAGCGGTCCAGCCACACCTGGTTCGTGCTCACCCACCTGCTGGGCAAGCCCGGAGTGCGCAACTACGACGGATCGTGGACCGAGTGGGGCAACGCCGTCCGCGTGCCGATCGTGGCGGGTGAGGCACCAGGCGTCGTACCGGTCTGATGGCGCTCCTATGAGCCTCCCGGCTCCCTTAGCAGAGGTGGTGTCCGACTTCGCCGAAGTTCAGGGCCAGGACAAGCTCAGCCTGCTGCTGGAGTTCGCCAACGAACTGCCGCCTCTGCCCGCTGACCTGGAACAGGCCGCGATGGAGCCGGTGCCCGAATGCCAGTCCCCGCTGTTTCTGCACGTCGACGCCACTGACCCGGCCCGGGTGCGCCTGCATTTCAGTGCACCCCCGGAAGCCCCGACCACCCGCGGATTCGCCGCGATCCTGGCCGCGGGCCTCGACGAACAGCCCGCAGCCGACATCCTGGCCGTGCCCGAGGATTTCTACACCGAACTCGGGCTGGCCGCTCTGATCAGCCCGCTGCGGTTGCGCGGAATGTCGGCGATGCTTACCCGGATCAAACGACGGGTGCGTGAGAGCGCTTGAGCCCGGCCAGGTATTGGGCCGGGTACCAGCGGCCACGGCGCGCCGCCTAAACTTCCCGGGACAAGACTTGTAAGAAAATCTCTTAGAGACGAAAACCCCAGTCCTAACAGGAGGCGCAGTGGCCAGTCACGCCAGCTCGAGGATCGCCAAGGTGCTCGTCGCCAATCGCGGCGAGATCGCTGTCCGGGTGATCCGGGCGGCCCGCGATGCGGGCCTGCCCAGCGTGGCGGTGTACGCCGAGCCCGACGCCGAGGCGCCACACGTGCGGCTGGCCGACGAAGCCTTCGCGCTGGGCGGCCAGACCTCGGCGGAGTCCTACCTGGACTTCGGCAAGATCCTCGACGCGGCGGCCAAGTCGGGTGCCAACGCCATCCACCCCGGCTACGGGTTCCTCTCGGAGAACGCCGACTTCGCCCAGGCGGTCATCGACGCCGGCCTGATCTGGATCGGGCCCAGCCCGCAGTCGATCCGCGACCTCGGTGACAAGGTCACCGCCCGCCACATCGCCGCCCGCGCGCAGGCACCGCTGGTGCCCGGTACCCCCGACCCGGTCAAGGACGCCGACGAGGTGGTGGCCTTCGCCAAGGAGTATGGCGTGCCGGTCGCGATCAAGGCGGCCTTCGGCGGCGGCGGCCGCGGCATGAAGGTGGCGCGCAGCATCGAAGAGATCCCCGAGCTGTTCGAGTCGGCCACCCGTGAGGCCGTCGCGGCGTTCGGCCGCGGCGAGTGCTTCGTCGAGCGCTACCTCGACAAGCCCCGCCACGTCGAGGCGCAGGTGATCGCCGACCAGCACGGGAACGTCGTCGTGGCCGGGACCCGCGACTGCTCGCTGCAGCGCCGCTTCCAGAAGCTGGTGGAAGAAGCGCCGGCACCTTTTCTCACCGACGCGCAGCGCAAAGAGATCCACGAATCGGCCAAGCGGATCTGCAAGGAGGCGCACTACCACGGCGCCGGCACCGTCGAGTACCTGGTCGGCCAGGACGGCCTGATCTCGTTCCTCGAGGTCAACACCCGCCTGCAGGTGGAGCACCCGGTCACCGAGGAGACCGCGGGCATCGACCTGGTATTGCAGCAGTTCAAGATCGCCAACGGCGAAAAACTGGACATCACCGAGGACCCGACACCGCGCGGGCACGCCATCGAGTTCCGGATCAACGGCGAGGACGCCGGCCGCGGCTTCCTACCCGCGCCGGGCCCGGTGACCAAATTCGAGCCCCCCAGCGGCCCGGGTGTGCGGCTGGACTCCGGTGTGGAGACCGGTTCGGTGATCGGCGGACAGTTCGACTCCATGCTGGCCAAGCTGATCGTCTACGGTGCCACCCGCGAGGAGGCGCTGGCGCGCTCCCGCCGTGCCCTGGACGAGTTCCAGGTGGAAGGGCTGGCGACGGTCATCCCATTCCACCGCGCCGTCGTGGCCGATCCCGCGTTCATCGGCGACGAGAACGGCTTCACCGTGCACACCCGCTGGATCGAGACCGAGTGGGACAACACCATCGAGCCCTTCACCGGTGGCGAACCGCTCGACGAGGAGGACAACCGGCCGCGGCAGAAGGTCGTCGTCGAGGTCGACGGCCGCCGCCTCGAAGTGTCGCTGCCCGGCGACCTGGCGCTGGGGAACGGCACGCCCGACGCGGTGGGTGTCGTCCGCAAGAAGCCCAAGCCCCGCAAGCGCGGTGCGCACGGCGGCGCGGCGGCCTCCGGTGACGCGGTGACCGCCCCCATGCAGGGCACCGTGGTCAAGGTCGCTGTCGAAGAAGGCCAGCAGGTCGCCGTCGGCGATTTGGTGGTGGTTCTCGAGGCGATGAAGATGGAGAACCCGGTCACGGCGCACAAAGAGGGCACCATCACCGGGCTCGCGGTGGAAGCCGGTGCCGCCATCACTCAGGGCACGGTGCTCGCCGAAATCAAATAGCCCAGGGCAATCCGGCCTATTTGACCAGCGACTCTGTGAATCGGCTGGCTCGCGTTGTAGGTCCGGCCGACCACGGGTAGGGTTCAAAACAGGTTGAGTTCACAGCCGCCCGGAAAATCGTCAGTAGCGCGCCGGGGAGGCGAATTCCCTGCCCCGATTATTTGCTGTGACTGGCGCCATCCACCGCACGAACCCCAACCTATCGAGGGGAGTCAGCAATGACTGTGACCCAATCTTGGCAACGCAGCGGCAGCGCCGAATTCAGTGTTCGCCCAGGCCCATTGGCTACCGTGATCAGCGCGCACGGCGAAATCGACGCGGCCAACGCCAATCACCTCACCGCGCTCGTCGAGCGCGCTGCCGGCGACTCGAGTCAGGTGATCGTGGACCTGCGCGGCCTGAGTTTCTTTGGTACAGCGGGCTTTTCCGCGCTGCACCGGATGAATGTCGTGTGTTCGGCCGCGGGCGTGCCCTGGGTCCTGGCATCGGGTCGCGCCGCAGACCGAGTGCTGCGAATCTGCGACCCCGACCACACGCTTCCGACCACCAGCGCGCTACCCGAATTCGTATCGGAGGAGCCCGTTCCCGGCGGGCCGCGCCCCCTACTCCAGTTGGTCCCGCAGCCGCGTTAGCGATTTAGCCAACAGGCGTGACACGTGCATTTGCGAGATGCCGACCCGTTCGGCGATTTGGGTCTGCGTCATGCTTTCGAAGAACCTGAGTACCAATACCATTCGCTCACGTTCCGGTAGCGCCTCCAGCAGGGGACGCAGCGCTTCCCGATTTTCGATCCGATCCAGGGTGGTGTCGACATCGCCCAGCGTGTCGGCGATCGCGCGGGCGTCGTCATCATCGCCTCCCGTGCCGGCGCTGTCGATGGACAAGGTGTTGTAGGAGCTGCCCGCGACCAGACCCTCGACCACCTCCTCGCGGTCCATGCCGAGTTCCGCGGCGAGTTCGGTTGCGGTGGGCGCCCGGCCCAGCCGTTGCGAGAGGTCCGCGGTGGCCGCGCCCAATCGCAGGTGCAGTTCCTTCAGGCGCCGCGGAACCTTGACCGACCAGCTGTTGTCGCGGAAGTGCCGCCGGACCTCGCCCATGATCGTGGGCACCGCGAACGAGACGAAATCCGATCCGGTCTCGACGTCGAAGCGCACCACCGCGTTGACCAACCCGACCCGCGCAACCTGAACGAGGTCGTCGCGCGGTTCGCCCCGGCCCTCGAAGCGCCGGGCGATGTGATCGGCCAACGGCAGACACCGCTCTACGATCTTGTCCCGGTGGCGCTGGAACTCCGTCGAGTCCGACGCGAAGCTCGCCAACTCGCGGAACATATCCGGGACATCGGCGTATTCGTTCGGTCGGGAAGTTGAATCGCCGGCTTCTCGCGAAGTCACCGGCTGGAGGCCGCCCGTCGCGCCGTCAGTGTGATGCCGAAGACACTGCCGGACTCATCGGGATCGCGCCCATCATGGAAGGTCTGCACGTCGTCGGCGAGCGAAGTCAGCACGTGCCAGCTGAAGCTGCCCGGCGCCACCACGTCGTGGGTGTCACATGCCGCGGAAGCCTCGACCACCAATTCGTCGTCGCGTGGATCGACGATGACGACGAGGGTGGCGTCCGGAGTGGCCGAGCGGATCAGCCGGGTGCACACCTCGTCCACCGCGAGCCTCAGGTCCGCCACGGCATCGAAATCCAAGTCCTCGAAGGTGCCGATCGCACCGACCAGCGTGCGCAGCATCGCCAGGTTCTCCAGGCGGGCAGCAACGTGCAACTCCACGGCGCGCTGGCCTTGTTGGCGCTTGTTAGCGTGCGATTCAGCGTCGATCATCTGCTCTCCCGGCAACGTCTCACTGACACTATGCTCCTTTTGGCGTCCGTCGTAGAACCCGCCCTGGACGCTACGTTCGAGCCGGTCAGTCATGATCGTCGCCCGACACACTCCGGGCGCGCCGAGTGAGCCGGGTCGTGGTGACCGCCGGGATCAGCGCTGATCATATTGATCGTGGTGGCTATCAGCATTTGAGGGCATCTAAAGACTTATCTACTTCGGTGCGTTGTTCGTCGGTGCCAAGTCCGTGGTGACCACGCTAACGCACAACCGCCGACACTCATTCATGGTCTAGACCTCATACCCGCTCTGGACGGCGAATAACCCAGCAGCAGGCAATATATGCGCCGCGAAGTTCTTAACAGAGCAACCGCCCAGTCCTACACTTAATCGCTATGAGGCAAATTCTGCCGCGGGCAGTTGTGCTTCTGGGATCGTGGGCGATCGGGCTGCTGGTGGCGGCCTGGGTCGTTCCGCACGTGGCGGTCTCAATGTCGGGATTCATAGTTGCCGTGGTGTTGTTCGCGGTGACGCAGGCCGTCCTGTCCCTGTTGATATTGAGGTTGCCGCACGCGTATGCGTCGCTGCTCCTGGGCGGCACCGGCCTGGTACTGACGTTCGTCGCGTTGAGCCTCGCCGCGGCACTGACGCACGGAATCACCGTCCACGGCACCGTGTCCTGGATTGCCACGACGATCGTGGTGTGGCTCGTGACGACGGTGGGCGCGATCTCGTTGCCGGACACGCTCGTCGGAAGCACAGCGCGCTCCGCCTGAGCACGTTCCGCCAGGTGCGCCAAGTGAGTAGCATTCCTGATATCTCGTCCTTGACGGCTTAGGGCCTACGGACCTAGCTGGGACCTAGAAGGGAGGGGTGATGGGCGACAGGCATCACGACCCGACGGATCACTTCCGGACCACCCAACCGCACGCTGGTATCACGATGAAGGACAACCTCTTTTGGCCCGGGTTCATCCTGCTGGGCGTCGCATTGTCGGGGGTAATCGGCGCGTTGGCGGCCGCCGCCTACAGACACTACGAGTGGCTTGCCACCACCGTGCTCGTCGCCGTGCTCGCGACGGTAGCCGGGGCGTTGTGGTTTGTCGTGGAATCCCGCCGGGTCAACCGCATCGACGAGCAGTGGACCATCGCCGACGCGAAAAGCCCACCGCGCCAGCATGTTTCGGGCTAAGGGCGAGCTTTACAGCGCCAGCACGGGACCGGCGATCGACGAAACACTCATGGATAGCGCCACCGCCATCAGGGTCAGCAAAAACCAGCCGGCGCCGTGCCATCCCCACCAGGTGCCCTCGTCGCGCCACACCTGGTAGGTCCGTAGGAACGCCCATAACCCCGCGACCAACAAGATTGCCGGCCCGACAAACGCCAGCAGCGTCCGCTCCGGCGGACCACAGGCCACCGTGTCGACACTCATCCCGCTGCAGGTGCTCACCCACGCCGCGGCCATGATGACGAACCCGACACCGGCGACTGCCGACAGGACCGCGAACCGGATGGCGGCACGGACCTCGCCGTCCTCCTGGCCCAGGCGATCACCGCCTGGCCGCTGACCCACCCTATGCATGGTGTTCCTCGTATCCCGCGCTCGACTGTTGGTGCTGTGTTAGTCCACCGGTAGCTAAATCGCTTCGCTTGGCCAATTGATTACATTTCAAAGTCGCCTGGTCGGAATACCCATCATGAGCACGGTAAAACGCCCGCCGGCTAAGTCGAGACCATAAGTGCATGAGGCGGCCCGGCAACCGCCTTGTCGATGTCGCCAACGTCAATAACGGGACGGCGGGCGCGGGCGAAACCGGGCGCAGCGGGTCGCGACGATCCGACTAGAGCGCGCTGCGACAGAACGCTTAGTAGTCATGAGTACTATCTGACACATGGTAGCCAGGAGGCGGTTATCCCCAGAGGACCGCCGCGCTGAGCTGCTCGCTCTGGGGGCAGAGGTCTTTGGCAAGCGGCCGTACGACGAGGTCCGCATCGACGAGATCGCTGAGCGGGCGGGGGTTTCACGGGCACTGATGTATCACTACTTCCCTGATAAGCGGGCGTTCTTCGCCGCGGTTGTCAAGGACGAGGCCGATCGGCTGTACGAGTCCACCAACAAGGACCAAGCCACCGGGCTGACGATGTACGACGAGGTGCGGCTCGGCGTGATGGCCTACTTCGCCTGGCACGAGCAGAATCCGGAGGCCGCGTGGGCCGCCTATATCGGGCTGGGCCGGTCGGACCCGGTTCTGCTGGGTACGTCCGACGAAGCCAAGAACAAGCAACTGGAACACATGATGGCCCGCATCAACGAGGTGGTGTCCAAGGTCCCGGGGGCAAAGCTGGAAGCGGACATCGAGCGGGACCTGCGGGTGATCTGTAATGGCTGGCTGGCGTTCACCTTCGAGGTGTGCCGGCAGCGCATCATGGATCCCACCACCGACGCCGAACGGCTGGCCGACTCGTGCGCACACTCGCTCTTCGACGCGATCGCGCGGGTGCCCGAGATTCCCGCGGAACTGTCCCACGCGATGGAGACCGCCGCCATCGAACCGCAATAGCTTGTCGGTCGCTGTTGGCACCATGGGTAGGTGAGCACCAGAGCGGCTGATCCGTTAGATCGGTTCAGCGCGATCACGCGCGAATGGTTCACCAGCACCTTCGCCGCACCCACCACCGCGCAGGCCGAGGCCTGGGCGGCCATCGCCGACGGCAAGAACACCCTCGTCGTCGCGCCGACCGGCTCCGGCAAGACGCTGGCGGCGTTCCTGTGGGCCTTAGACAGCCTCGCGGCTGCGCCCGAGCGGCCCGCCGGCACCCGGGTGCTCTACATCTCGCCGCTCAAGGCGCTGGCCGTCGACGTCGAGCGCAACCTGCGTACCCCGCTGGCAGGCCTCACCCGCATCGCCGAGCGCCGGGGGCTGCAACCGCCCGACATCGGCGTCGGAGTCCGCTCGGGCGACACCCCGCCCGCGCGCCGCCGCCAGCTCATCAGCCAGCCGCCCGATGTGCTGATCACCACGCCCGAGTCGCTGTTTTTGATGCTGACCTCGGCGGCCCGCGAGACCCTGGCCGGCGTCCAGACGATCATCGTCGACGAGATTCACGCCATCGCCGGCGGCAAGCGTGGCGCGCATCTGGCGCTGTCGTTGGAACGGCTGGACGAGTTGCGTGCGCAGCGGCCGGCACAGCGCATCGGGTTGTCCGCGACGGTGCGCCCGCCCGAGGAGCTGGCGCGGTTCTTGTCCGGCGGAGTCCCGACCACCATCGTCGCTCCCCCGTCGGCCAAGACCTTCGAGCTCACCGTGCAGGTGCCGGTGCCCGACATGGCCAATCTGACCGACAACACCATCTGGCCCGACGTGGAGGCGCGGCTGGTCGATCTGATCGAATCGCACGGGTCGACCATCGTGTTCGCCAATTCGCGACGGCTGGCGGAACGACTTACCGCACGGCTCAACGAGATTCACGCCGAACGCACCGGCGTCGCGCTCGAGGTGGAAACCAACCCGAAGGTGGCCGGTGGCGCGCCGGCGCACATCATGGGGAGCGGCCAGACGTTCGGCGCACCCCCGGAACTGGCCCGCGCGCATCACGGTTCGGTCAGCAAGGAGCAGCGCGCGGTGGTCGAAGAGGCCCTCAAGCGCGGACAGCTCAAGGCGGTGGTGGCGACGTCGAGCCTGGAACTGGGCATCGACATGGGCGCGGTCGACCTGGTCATCCAGGTGGAGGCACCGCCATCGGTGGCCAGTGGCCTGCAACGCATCGGGCGGGCCGGACACCAGGTAGGCCAGGTTTCCCGGGGCGCACTGTTCCCCAAGCACCGCACCGACCTGATCGGCTGCGCGGTCAGTGTGCAGCGGATGCTCACCGGGCAGATCGAGACGATGCGGGTGCCCGCCAACCCGCTGGACATCCTGGCGCAGCACACGGTGGCGGCGGCCGCGCTGGAGCCGCTGGATGCGGACCGGTGGTTCGACACGGTGCGGCGGGCCGCCCCGTTCGCGACTCTGCCGCGCGGCGTGTTCGAGGCCACCCTGGACCTGCTATCCGGCAAGTATCCGTCCACCGAGTTCGCCGAGCTGCGACCGCGACTGGTCTACGACCGCGACACGGGCACCCTGACCGCGCGCCCCGGTGCGCAGCGGCTGGCCGTGACCTCCGGCGGCGCCATCCCCGATCGCGGAATGTTCACCGTCTACCTGGCTTCCGGCGTTGAAGGGGCCGAAAAGCCTTCGCGGGTAGGCGAACTCGACGAGGAGATGGTCTACGAGTCGCGTCCCGGTGACGTGATCTCGTTGGGGGCCACCAGTTGGCGCATCACCGAGATCACCCACGACCGGGTGCTGGTGATCCCGGCCCCGGGCCAGCCGGCCCGGTTGCCGTTCTGGCACGGCGACGGCGAGGGCCGTCCGGCCGAGCTCGGCGCCGCGCTGGGCGCGTTCACCGGCGAGTTGGCCGGCCTGGACCGCGCCGCGTTCAACGAGCGTTGTGCCGCGCTGGGTTTCGACGATTACGCCACCGACAACCTGTGGGTGTTGCTGGACGACCAGCGCACCGCCACCGCGGTGGTGCCCACCGACACCATCCTGCTGGTCGAGCGGTTCCGCGACGAGTTGGGCGACTGGCGGGTGATCCTGCACTCGCCGTACGGCCTGCGGGTGCACGGGCCGCTGGCGCTGGCGGTGGGGAGGCGGCTGCGCGAACGCTACGGCATCGACGAGAAGCCGACCGCCTCGGACGACGGCATCGTGGTGCGCCTGCCCGACACTCTGGACGAAACCCCGCCCGGAGCCGAACTGTTCGTGTTCGACGCCGACGAGATCGATCCGATCGTCACCGCCGAGGTGGGCGGGTCGGCGTTGTTCGCGTCGCGGTTCCGCGAGTGCGCGGCAAGGGCTCTGCTGCTGCCGCGCCGGCACCCCGGCCGCCGCTCTCCGCTGTGGCATCAGCGTCAGCGCGCGGCCCAGTTGCTGGACGTGGCCCGCAAATACCCCGACTTCCCCATCGTGCTGGAGACGGTCCGGGAATGCCTGCAGGACGTCTACGACGTGCCCGCGTTGGTCGAGCTGATGAGCGGCATCGCCGGGCGCCGGGTGCGGGTGTTGGAGGCCGAAACCACGCAGCCTTCACCGTTCGCGGCGTCGCTGTTGTTCGGCTATGTCGGCGCGTTCATGTACGAGGGCGACAGCCCGCTGGCCGAGCGCCGCGCCGCGGCGCTCTCGCTGGACAGCACGCTGCTCGCCCAGCTGCTCGGCCGCGTCGAGTTGCGCGAGCTCCTCGATCCCGAAGTCATCGCTGCGACCGGCCGCCAGCTGCAGCACCTGTCCGACGACCGGCTCGCCCGCGACGCCGAAGCGGTCGCCGACCTGCTGCGGCTGCTGGGGCCGCTCACCGAAGACGAAATCGCGGCCCGGGCCGCCGCCACCGACGTGGGTGGCTGGCTGGAGGGCCTGCGCGCCGCCCGGCGCGCGCTCACCGTGTCGTTCGCCGGCCGCAGCTGGTGGGTGGCCGTCGAGGACATCGGCCGGCTACGCGATGCGGTTGGGGTCGCGGTCCCGCTCGGCGTCCCGGCCACGTTCACCGAGGAGGTGGCCGACCCGTTAGGCGAGCTGCTGGGCCGCTACGCGCGCACCCACACCCCGTTCAGCACCGCCGAGGCCGCGGCCCGGTTTGGGTTGGGGCTGCGGGTGACGGCCGACGTCTTGGGTCGGTTAGCCGACCCAGCAAGGTCTGTTGGCCGGTTGGTGCGCGGCGACTTCGTCGCCGCGGAGCTGTCCGGTGCGACGGGCGGCGACCAGTGGTGCGACGCCGAGGTGCTGCGCATCCTGCGGCGGCGCTCGCTGGCCGCGTTGCGCGCTCAGGTTGAGCCGGTCAGTACCGCCGCCTACGGGCGGTTCCTGCCGGGCTGGCATCACCTGGGCGCCGGCTCGCCAGGTTCCTCAGGCCTGGACGGGCTGATGTCGGTCGTCGACCAGCTGGCCGGAGTTCGGATTCCCGCGTCGGCCACCGAACCGCTGGTCCTGGCCCCACGGGTCCGCGATTATTCGCCGGCGATGCTCGACGAGCTGCTCGCCACCGGCGAGATCACCTGGTCCGGCGCCGGCTCGATCTCGGGCAGCGACGGCTGGATCGCGCTGCACACCAGCGACTCCGCCCCGCTGACCCTGGCCGCACCGGCCGAGATCGACTTCAGCGACGCCCATCGTGCGATCCTGGACACCCTGGCCGGTGGCGGCGCCTACTTTTTCCGCCAGCTCGCACAGAACGGATACAGCGAATCGGACCTCAAAGCCGCACTGTGGGAACTGATCTGGGCCGGCCGGGTCACGGGTGATACGTTCGCACCGGTGCGCGCATTGCTCGGCGGCAGCGGTGGCCGCAAACGTTCGGCTCCCGCACACCGGGCGCGCCGCCCACCGCGGCTGAGCCGCTACAACGTCGCCCACCCCCAGCACCGCAGCACCGATCCCATGGTGGCCGGGCGATGGGCGGCCCTGCCCGCTCCCGAGCCGGATTCCACGTTGCGGGCCCACTTCCAAGCCGAGCTGCTGTTGAACCGCCATGGCGTGCTGACCAAGGGCGCGGTCGCGGCCGAGGGTGTGCCCGGCGGTTTCGCCACCCTGTACAAGGTGCTGAGCACGTTCGAGGAAGCCGGCAGGTGCCAGCGCGGGTATTTCGTCGAGTCCCTGGGCGGCGCCCAGTTCGCCGTCGCATCCACGATCGACCGCCTGCGCAGCTACCTCGACGGTGTCGACCCGGAACGCCCCGAATACCGGGCGGTGGTGCTGGCCGCCGCCGACCCGGCCAATCCCTACGGCGCGGCGCTCCCCTGGCCCGAGCCGGCCACCGAGGGCGCGGCCCGGCCGGGACGCAAGGCCGGGGCGCTCGTCGTCCTGGTGGACGGCGCACTGGCCTGGTTCCTGGAGCGCGGCGGACGGTCCCTGCTGACCTTCACCAGCGATCCCGCGGCCGACCACGCGGCCGCCGTAGCGCTGGCCGACCTGGTCTCCGCTCGGCGCGTCGCCTCGATCCTGATCGAGCGCGTCGACGGAGCGCCCGCGCTGCAGCCTCAGGGCGGGCCCGGCTCGGTGGCCGAGGCCCTCGCGGACGCCGGCTTCGCCCGCACCCCACGCGGGTTGCGGCTGCGGTGATTCAGGGGTGAGCCATGCCCGAGGGTGACACCGTCTGGCACACCGCGGCCACACTGCGTCAGCACTTGGCCGGGCGCACCCTGACCCGCTGCGACATCCGGGTGCCGCGGTTCGCCACCATGGACCTCACCGGGCACGTGGTGGACGAGGTGCTCAGCCGCGGCAAGCACCTGTTCATCAGGGTCGGGCCGGCCAGCATCCATTCGCATCTGAAGATGGACGGCAGTTGGCGGGTCGGAAACCGGCCCGTGAAACTCGATCACCGGGCGCGAATCATCCTCGAAGCCAACGAAGTTCGGGCGGTCGGCGTCGATCTGGGCGTTCTCGACGTCCTCGACCGCGCGCGAGACGGCGAGGTGGTCGCGCATCTGGGACCCGATCTGCTGGGCGAGGACTGGGACCCGCACGTCGCCGCGGCCAATTTGACGGCGCACCCGGACCGCCCGCTGGCCGAGGCGCTGCTGGACCAGCGGGTGCTGGCCGGAGTGGGCAACGTCTACTGCAACGAATTGTGTTTCGTCAGTGGACATCTGCCCACCGCGCCGGTCAGCGCCGTCACCGACCCGGCGCGCCTGCTCGCCCGGGCCCGGAACATGCTGTGGATCAACCGCTTCCGCTGGAACCGCTGCACCACCGGCGACACCCGAGCCGGCCGGCAGCTGTGGGTCTACGGGCGAGCCGGCGAGCCTTGCCGTCGCTGCGGCACCCGCATCGAATTCGACGACACCGCCGCGCGGGTGGCGTACTGGTGTCCGGCCTGCCAACGCTGAACGCCCACAACATGTCCCTCAAGTGATCGACCGCGCGGGACGACCCGGGGTTTCGCCAGACCGTGATGGCGCATGCAATGATCGCAGTGTCAACCGCTCGGCTTGCCGTCAGCGGACTGGATCAGGAAGGACGACCATCCAAGTGCGTTCGCCCGGCATGCTGCGATCACTGGCCGGCGTTGTCCCGTTGATCACCTTGCTCAGCCTCGTGGGGTTGGCAGCCCCGACCGCGCATGCCGACGCGGTCGACGACACCTTCCTGTCGGCACTGAAGGCGAAGGGCATCAACTTCGCGTCACCGCAGGCCGCGATCGTCGCCGGCCACGAGGTCTGCGACGAACTCGATCTCGGCCGGCAGTCGTCCGACGTGGCAAACGACGTGACAAAAAACAGCAACCTGGACGGCTACCACGCCGGGTTTTTCGTCGGGGTCAGCATCGCGGCGTTCTGCCCGCGACACGTCCAGTAGGACCCCGTCGGCTCAGCCGGCTGATGGCGGGCGGGGCATCACCGTTCCCTTGAGCTCCGCGCCGATCGAGATGTCGTCGTACTTCTGCTGCTTGCGTTTGCGCCAACCGCTGCCGGCCGACGAGATCGGCGGCGGCATCAGCGGTGGCATGGGGAACCCGGAGTCTGACGCGGTAATCGGGGTGGCCGCCGACGTCAACTGGACCGGCACTTGCGATGCCGGCAGCAGGCCCACCACCGCGGGTGGAGCCGTCAGCTTGCCCATCGACACTGCGACCCCGAGCGCCGCCGTGGGCTCCGCGGACAGTCCGGCGGCGCCGAACGCGCCCGCCCCCGCGCCCAGGGCCGACTGACCCTCCGACAGCCCGGTACCAATGTCGCCGCCCACGGTCTGCAGGGCCTGGGCCGACGTGTTCTGCGCCGCATAGCTGAGCAGGTTGATCGGAAAACCGGACGAGATGAACTGGTTGGCGTAAGTGTTCGCCAGCCCGAACCAACCTTTGTTCGGGTCGAAGTTGATGATGTCCGAGATTATCGACGACGGAGTGATCGCCGCGTTTGTCGTGGTAGACGAGGCCGCGGCGGACGTCGCACCGGCCTGAGCGGCCGGATTGGCGATCGCGGCCGGCGAGGTGAACTTGGGCAGCGTCGTGGCTTGTGCCGAAGCCGCCTCGTATCGACTCATCGCCGCCGAGTTGTTCGCCCACATGCCCTGGTACTCGTCCTCGGTTTGGGCGATCGCCGGCAGGTTGATCCCGAACCGATTGGTGGCCAGCAACTGCTTCAACCGCGTCCTGTTGGCAGTCACCGACGCGACCGGAACCACGGCCGAACGGGCGGAGTTGAAGGCCGTCACGCCGTCCTGCACCGCGAGGGCCATTTGCTGGCAGCGCGCGGCGGTGGTGCGTAACCAGGCGAGATAGGGCTCGACGGCCTGGGTCATCGCCGCAGCGGAGGGTCCGTGCCAAGCGCCGTCCAGGCCGGTGAGGGTCGCGGCATTGGTGGCCGCCGATTCCTCCAAGCCGGCGCCGAGCCGCTGCCAAGCCACGGACGCTTCAACGAGTGATTCCGGACCCGGCCCCGCGTGGATCAGCGCAGAGGTGACCTCGGGCGGAAATGCCGTGAACTCCATGACACCTCACATTGACTACCGTGGGAAAACGTTTGGAACATTGCGTCGACTTTGCGATGACCGAGCCGATAAAACCCCTGGAACATTGGACATCTATTTGAAGCAAGACTAAGCCCGCGCGGATTACTCGCGGGCATGGGTCAAGAAAAATTGCGCAATCACTTCCGACGCGTCGAACGCACGCGTCGTGGGCCCGATGATCGCCTGGGGCAAATACTGCTTGCCGCCCGGCCAGGTGTGCCCGCCGTCGTCGATTCGGTAAAAGACGACTTCGCTGGACGCCGCGCACGCCGTGGAATCGAACCGTCGGACCGAGGTTCCGTCGCCGACGTCGGGCAGCTCCTGTTTCGACGGCTCGCCCTGACACCCGTCGACCGAACGCCACTTGTCGACCATGCTCGAGGCCGAGACCGCGTGGCTGACTCCGCCGCGGCCGTGCACGTCCCCGCCGTTGAATGGCACCAGCCGATCCGCGGTCCCGTGCGCCGCCAGAACGGACACCGGCCGCGACGGATTGCACGCCACACCGACGCCGAGAGTGCCCGCAACCGGCGCGATCGCGGCAAAAACATCAGCGCGATCACAACCCAATTTGTTGGCCATGAACCCGCCGTTGGACATGCCGGCGACGAAGACGTGCCCCGACGGGATGCCGAAGTCCTTGACCAGCTTGCTCGCCAACGCCACCAGAAACCCGACATCGTCGACATGATGGCGATCCGCCGGTGACGCCCCGCGCCCGTCGGCCCAACTCCTGTCATAGCCGTCGGGATAGGCCACTAGCAGGCTGTTGACGTCGGCGACGGCGTCGAAGTCGGAAAGACCCTCCTGCCCGACCCCCGTACCGCCGGCGCCGTGCAGATTGAGAACCAGACCTGCGGCGGGACCGGGCGGCACATGTATCCGATAGGTCCGGTTCAGGCCGCCGAAATGCAGTGTCCCGGCCTCATCGCGCGCCATGGCGGCCGAGACCGGCCGCCCGGCGCAGCCAACCAAACACACCGCTAGGACGCTGATCGATAGCAGTCGCGCCCACGGCATGCCGTCAAATTACCGATCGTCGCCCACCCAACCCGCAGCGCCCTCGCAGCCCGCCGGCCGGTCGCGCCCGTCTCCCGCAAGGAACTAACCGGCGAGTGAACAGAGGATGTACAAGTACCCGCCGTTTCGAACCTTGGTTGCAACAATCGCGATTCTCGCGGGAAAATATGTCCAGCGCAGAAAGCCCAAACGTTCAATGCTGACTGGCGGCCCAACGTGGCGTCAGCGAGTCATCTCACCTCAGGGAGCATTCAAAAATGGTTACCCGTCTTCTCGTGGCTGCCGCAATCGCGTTGGTCGGCCCCTGGGCGGCAGTCCAGACCGCTCACGCCGACACCAACGACGCCAAGTTCATCGCCTTGCTGAACTCGGAGGGAATTACCGACCACATCGCCCCGTCGCACGCGATCGAGGCGGCTCACAGCGTCTGCTCAGAACTTGAAGCGGGCAAGAAACCCGACCAGGTAGCGACCGAGGTGCTGAACAACAGCAGCATGCCCGCCTATCACAGCGGCTACTTCGTCGGCGCGGCCATCAAGGTGTACTGCCCGCAGTTCACCCCGGACGAGACCCCCGCGGACAACCCGCCGAAGAGCTGACCGGCACCTCGTTTCGTCTCTCCTAATTTCCGGTTCGGCCAAAAGATCCACCAGCGCCTTTCCGGCCTGCAATGATTGCCCTAGCCGTTCATTGCTATGAGGAAGCAACGGCGCTTCTACGCAACGGGAGGTTCAGTCATGGCGCCCACCCGTATCTTTGCCGCCGGGCTGATCCCGGTGATCGCGATGCTCGGCACCCTGCGAGCACCGGTCGCTCATACCGATGTCGCTGCCGACAACACGTTCACGACGGCACTGAGCTCCAAGGGCATCAGATTCGCGTCACCGCAATCCGCCATCATCGCCGGCCATGAGGTTTGCGACGAACTGGATCTCGGACGGACGGCGGCGCAGGTCTCGACCGACGTGACGAAGAACAGCAACCTCGACGGCTATCACGCCGGGTTTTTTGTCGGTCTGGCCGTGCGCACGTATTGCCCGCAGCACGCCTTGTAGGGTCCGGCTTGTATCTGTCGCGTTAAATTCTGATCGCATCTGGATTCCGGTAGGCATACGGTGGCTTTTCGCACCTAACATCCAGGCAGCGAAACATTTTTGCGAGCTAAACCCGTGGAGAGCTGACCTGTTGATCACGAAAGTATTGGTAAGCGGCGTTTATGCAGCTGTAGCCATCGCGGCGGCCGTGGGCTTCGGAATGGGGACCGCGGCACCCGCAAGCGCGGATCCGACCCTGTTTGGTGTCCTCAGCTGTGGCTGCCAAGAGACGGCTCCAGGCGACAGCGCCATTTTCTCGGACCACGTAAAGCAGGGAATCCAGCAGGGCCTAACCGACCCGAGGGTCCCGCGCTAATTACGTTCGCGTGCGCCGCACGCGGGGTGCAACGCCGTTGATGTAGTGGAAGCGTGCGGCGCGTCGCCCGATGCGGTGGGCGCGTCCGCGGGTGCGTCGTGGTTGTCCGGCAAGGTGTATCGGCTCGGCGTAGAACATCATTTTCGCGAGTTCCACCAAGACCAGGTAGCTGACGACGAATCCGGCCAGCACGGCAAAGAACTGCCACGGCAGCGGCGTGAACCCGAGCGGGTGGGCCAGCGGCGAAATCGTAAGAACGACGCCGATGGCGACCACGGTGAGGCTGGTGATGGTCAGCAACGTGCTCGCTCGGCTGCGGAAGAACGGCACCTTGCGCGTGCGGATGGCGAAAATGATCAGCGTCTGGGTGGCAAGTGATTCCACGAACCAGCCGGTGCGGAACTCGATGGCGCTGGCATGCAGCACGCCCAACATCAACCCGAAGGTCATGAAGTCGAACAGCGAACTGATCGGGCCGAAAATCAGCATGAACCGGCGGATGAAGGCGACATTCCAATGCGCCGGCGCCTGCAGCTGTTCCTCGTCGACCCGGTCGGTCGCAATCGGCAGCTGCGAGCTGTCGTAGAGCAGATTGGTCAGCAGGATCTGGCTGGGCAGCATCGGCAGAAACGGCAACAGGGCCGAGGCGGCCGCGGCGCTGAACATGTTGCCGAAGTTGCTCGATGTGCCCATGAGCACGTACTTGACTGTGTTGGCGAAAATCCGCCGGCCCTCGGCGACACCGGTGGCCAGCACACTCAGGTCTTTTTCCAGCAGCAGCACATCGGCCGCGTCTTTGGCGACATCGGTCGCGCTGTCGACCGAGATGCCGACGTCGGCCGAGTGCAGGGCCAGCGCGTCGTTGACGCCGTCGCCCAGAAAGCCGACCGAACGCCCGTGGCCCCGCAACGAGGTGATCAAACGTGCCTTCTGCTCGGGTGAGATGCGGGCGAAGATGGTGTGGTTCTGTGCGGCATCAGCGAACTCGTCGTCATCGAGCGCCTCGAGCTGTGCGCCGGTGACCGTGCCCTTGGACGCCAAATCGAGTTCAGCACAGACCTTTTCGGCGACCTGCGGATTGTCGCCAGTGGCGATCTTCAGCTCGATGCCGAGGGTGGCCAGTTTAGACAACGACTGGCGCGCAGCGCGTTTGGGTTCGTCGGCGAAGACCAGAAACCCGGCCAACAGGAGATCGGATTCGTCTTCGGGGCTGATGGAAGTCAGCTCGGCCGCGGGCTTGGCCGCCACGGCCACCACGCGGCGGCCGGCGGCAAACAAGGCCGCCAACGTTTCTTGTGCGACCGCCGCCCCTGGCGTTCCTGTCTCGCATTGGGCCAGTACTTGTTCGGGCGCACCTTTGACCACGAGCACACGTTTCCCGTCGTCATCGAGCAAAACCGACGTCGCGCGGCGCTCATGGTCGAACGGCAGCATCACGACCCGGTGCACGGCACCGCCCATCAACTGATGTGGCAGCGGGGACTCCCACAGCGCGGCGTCGAGCGGGTTCGCGCTGACCCCGCCGGATTCCGGGTCCACATCGGTGGCGAGCAGCCCGAGGCGCCGGACCGATTCGCTGTGCGCGCCGGCGGGGTCGATCGTCTCGACCAGCCGGAGCCGGCCTTCGGTCAGCGTCCCGGTCTTGTCGGTGATGAGGATGTCAATGTCGCCCAGATCTTCGATGCACACCAACCGTTTGACAAGCACCTTCGCCTTGGCCAGCTGCCGCGACCCGGTTGCCAGGCTGGTGCTGACCACGGCGGGCAGCAGCTGCGGGGTAATACCGACCGCGATCGCCAGCGAGAACAGCACGGAATCGATGATCGGCTTAGCCAACAGCAGGTTGCTGATCAAAATGACCACCATCAACGCGATCGCGACCTGAAGCAGCAGATACGAGAACCGACGCAGCCCCACCTGGAACCCGGTTTCGGGCGCGCGCTCGTCCAAACCCGCTGCAATACGCCCAAATTCGGCGTTTTTGCCGGTGGCGTAAACGACTCCGGTGCCCTCGCCGGCGCTCACGATGGTGCCCATGAAAGCCAGGTCGGTCGATTCGGCCAGTTCGCTTCCGGGGGGAACAGGTTGCGGCGATTTCTCTGATCCGGTCGATTCGCCGGTGAGAATGCTCTCGTTGCACTCCAGGCCGCTGACATCGATCAGCCGGACATCGGCCGGCACCGCCTCGCCCAACGACAGCCGGATCACATCACCCGGAACAAGAGCGGTAACATCGACCTTGACAAATTCCCCGTCGCGGCGCACGAGGGCGTTGTGGTGCACCCCTGCGTGCAGCTCGGCGGCGGCCCGCTCGGCGCGATATTCGTTGATGAAGCCCAGACCTATGCTGGCCGCCAGGATCACCCCGATGATGACCGCCTGCATGCTGTCGCCCAAGAAATAGGAGACGACCGCCGTGCCGCCCAACAAGATAAGCACCGCGCTCCGCAGTTGACGACCCAACACCGCCAGCGCGTTGACATGATGGGTCCGAACGGCATTGGGTCCGTAACGCGCCAGCCGGTCAGCCACCTGGGCGCTGGACAATCCGGCGGCCGAGCTGTCCAACCGCCGCAGGATCTCGTCAGCAGGGGACGCGGCAACCAGATTCGTGGTCAGGGCATGAGAATCGGGCGCGGTCGCCTTGGGCGCTAACGACATTGCGGGGCACTCCTAGGATTCGGCGGCGCGGCTCGGATCAGTAGGTGGATATCTCGTCTTCGGCCGGCAACTCGCCGGTGACCATGAAGATGACGCGCCGGCCGACTTCCACGGCATGGTCGGCGAAGCGCTCGTAAAAACGTCCCAGCAACGCGGTTTGCACGCCGGTCGAGATGCTGTGCTCCCATTCTCGATCTGTCAGCAAACCAAATAGACGATGGTACAGCTCATCCATCGCGTCGTCTTGCTCGTGAAGCTGAGCAGCTTTCTCCGGATCGTGGCC
>CAWFKY010000015.1:0-185630 GCA_963816495.1 uncultured Actinomycetota bacterium
TACCAGCCAGTTTCGGCGGCGGCCGGCCACCGCGTACGGTCCGCACGCGCCAGATGTGGCCTGCCCGGGCCAGCTCGTCGAGGGCCTTTCTGAGCCCTTTACTTTGCACGAGGGCGTACGGCGTAGCATCGGCTCATTCGGGATGACCCACAGTGTCCCGTCCTGAGTCGAGGAACCGATCATGACCACTATGCGAAGTGAGCCCGTTTCCTCCGTCGAGGCGGCGGCGGTCGACGACCGCCGCGAACACGAGGTCGACGCGATCGTCGACACGGCGGCCGAGGCGGCCAGGGAATTCCGCAAGCTTGACCAGCAGCAGGTCGACGCGATCGTCGAGGCGATGGTGCGTGCCGGGGTCCGCGCGGCAGCGGAACTGGCGAGTGTGGCGATCGAGGAGACTGGATTCGGCGTTTTCGAGGACAAGGTCGTCAAGAACTATGTGGCCACCGAATTCCTCCACGACTATCTGCGCGGCAAGAAATCGGTGGGCGTCGTCGACGAGGACGTCGAGGCCAACATCGCCTACGTCGCCGAACCCATCGGGGTCGTGCTGGCCATCACCCCGGTGACCAACCCCACCTCCACGGTGCTGTTCAAGGCGATCGTGGCCGCCAAGACCCGCAACGCCATCCTTTTCCGACCGTCACCGCATGCGGTGCGTTGCTGCGAACGCAGCCTGGAGATCCTCCGCACGGCGGGCGAAGCGGCCGGAATGCCACCGGGGGCGCTACAGGTGATCCCCGATGCCGCGCACGAGGTGACCCACTATCTGTTCAAACACCCGAAAGTCGACTTCATCTGGGTGACCGGTGGACCGAAGATCGTCTCGCTGGCGAATTCGGCCGGCAAGCCCGGGCTCAGTGTCGGGCCCGGCAACGCCCCGATCTACATTCACAAGACGGCGGACCTCAAGGGCGCGGTCGTCGACATCCTGATCTCGAAAACCTTTGACTCGTCAGTCATCTGCCCGGCCGAGCAAACCTGCGTCATCGACGATGAGATATACGACGAGGTGATCGCCGAGTTCGAGCGAATGGGCGCCCGGCAGCTCACCCCCGACGAGGCAAAAGCGATGGCGGAGTTCGCGTTTGGCTGCGGCGACAAGATCTCGCTCGAGGCGGTCGGACAGAAGGCATCGGAACTGGCCGCCCGGGCCGGCTTCAGCGTGTCACCGACGGTGAAGGTGCTGCTGGCGCCGCTGCCGGCCGACCTGGACGAACTCGCCGCGCACCCGTTGGTGCAGGAGAAGCTGATGCCGGTGCTCGGGGTGGTGCGCGCGCGCAGCGTCCAGCACGCCATCGACGTCGCCGTCCTGGTCACCGAGCACGGCGGATTGGGCCACACCTCGGCGATCTACGCCAACGACGAGGACGTCATCCAGGCATACGGTCTGGCGGTTCGCACCGGGCGCATCCTGGTCAACGCGCCCACCGCGGTCGGTGCCCTGGGCGGGGTCTACAACAACCTGACCCCTACGTTCTCGTTGGGTTGCGGCACTTGGGGCGGCTCGAGCACCACTGAGAACGTCAACTACCGCCAGCTGCTGAACATCAAGACCGTGTCGCGGCGCCGTACCCCGCCGCAATGGTTCCGCGTGCCGTCCAACACCTACTTCAACGAAGGCGCACTCGACAACTTGCGCGAGCTCGACTGCGAAATCGTCGTGGTGATCACCGATGCCCTGACCGAGGAGCGCGGCGTGGTCGACGTGCTGCGCGGCAAGTTGCGCACCAAGCACGTGCAGGTGTTCAGCGAGGTGACACCGGAGCCCGACGAGACGACCATCCGCCGCGGTGTCGAGCTGCTGCAGCGGGTGCAACCCGACCTGCTGATCGCGGTCGGCGGCGGCTCGGTGCTCGACGCCGGCAAGGCGATACGGCTGTTCTACGAGCATCCCGAGAAAAGCCTCGACGAGTTGACGATGCCGTTCCTCGACCCCCGCAAGCGCGTTGCCGACTATCCGACTGACCGCCATCGCGTCCAATTAGTTGCTGTCCCAACGACATCGGGCACCGGATCGGAAGTTTCACCAGCAGCGGTGTTGACGGTGCGCGGGAAGAAGGAGACGCTTGTCGACTACAGCCTGGTGCCCGACCTCGCGATCGTCGACCCGGTTCTGACCTCGTCGATGCCACAGAAACTGACCGCCGACACCGGGATCGACGCGCTGACCCACGCACTGGAGGCGATCGTCTCGATCTTCGCCTCCCCTTACACCGACGCGTTGTGCGCCCAGGCGGTACGACTGATCTTCGATGCTCTTCCGAGAGCATACGAAGATCCCGACGACCTATCCGCGCGCACGGGCATGTCCAATGCGGCCACCCTTGCCGGGCTAGCATTTTCGAATGCGTTCGTCGGGACGAATCATGCGCTCGCCCATGCCGTCGGCGCGAAATTCGGAATCGCGCATGGCCGGGCGAACGGGATCTTCCTGCCGCATGTACTGCGCTACAACGCGAGTCTGCCAAGCAAGTTCATGCCGGCGCCCGGATATTCGGCCTACATCGCACCGGACAAGTACGCGCAGCTCGGCCAGCTGGTCTTCGGTGGACACGAGCCCGACGAAGGCCGCCGTCGGTTGTTCCAAGGGGTCGATGATCTGCTGGACCGACTGAACATGCCGCGGTCGCTGCAAGGAGTTCGGCGTCGAGGAGGAGGATTTCTTGGCGGCCCTGCCGGCGTTGGCGATGACGGCATTCGAGGATCTCAGCAACCGCACCAACCCGCGGATGCCGTTGGTCAGCGAGATCACCTCGTTGCTTCGGGTCGGCTACTACGGTGATGCCGGTCTCGGGCGGTCACCGGGCGGCGAAGACCGCGACGGTCACGGCGACTCCCCCTAGGACGCGGCCGGGACACCGGTGGATGGCGCAGGACACCGCCCCCTATTCGATGGCATCGCGATAGACGTCTAAGAGCCGAAACCTCGTCGCATCCAGATGCTCCCCAAGTATTGAGATGACACGCTTTTGCAACTCGTATCCGAGTTCGTGATCCTCTTCGCACTTCCCACGCAGGCACTTGCCGTCGAAGACGATCGCACGCGTCACCTCAGCCGCGCGTCCATCGAAACGCCAGTTATACGGCGGCACCAACCAAGACCACCCGAGGACTTGCCCGGCTCCCAGGGTCTGAATCGTCAGGCCGCCGCGGCCGGGAACGTGGATTTCGAGCGCGACCTTGCCGGCGCGAATGAGGTAGAAGTGCTCAGCATCGTAGCCCTGCTGGAAGATCAACTCACCGGCGTTGAAGCGCACGTTTGCCGCACACCCGACCGCCAACTGCAGATAACGCGGGTCCATCCCGCTGAAGAACGGATGCCCGGCCAGAACGCCTTCTAGCGTCCTCACCTCGTGTTCCTTTCACCGGCGCCTAATCAACCACCTGAGACGGACCATAGAGGACTGTGGCGGCATTCGTCCACGTTCGCCGAAAAGTGAGTGCCTGGCCGGATGGACAATTGCGACGCGCGGTTTCTCGTCTGGCTGCCGGGCCGACCTTCCCGGCGGCATTCACCGAAGCTGACGAGCCCGCGCGGCGCCACCGCAACCGGCCACAGCTGGTGCGATTCGCACGCATGAGATGACGCCGGTGCCGCTAGCAGCGAACGCCGGGACCATCGTCGCCGGCATCGGACATGACCGCCGCCGAGCATCGGCTACTCCATCGAACCCGCACGTCGATAGTAGCTTCGCTCTCCAGGAGAGGCTTATTCTCCTCATTTGAGAGAGGCATTACGATCAACGTGAGGCGGTGACCTGTCGGCCAGCGCCCTCACCGCGTCGAAGTTGCGAGGAGAGCGTCATGTCTACAACGCAAACGGCGAACTCGCCGTATCCGCTGTTCGGTACCGACTCCCGCCTCCGTGTAGTGGAAGACAATGCAAAGATCATGGACGGCAATCTCGCCCGGCCGGTCACCGCGTAACAGTGTCGGACACACTGGATCTCGAACGTCCGCGCGACGGCGTCGCCGTCCTACGGCTGAACCGTCCGAATCGGCTCAACGCCATCAACGAAGCCATGAGGTCCGAACTGGCCCAGACCCTGTCCGATTTGGCCGCCGACCCCTCGGTGCATGCCGTGGTCCTCACCGGCACCGGGCGCGGCTTCTGCTCCGGCATCGACGTGCGCGATTTCGGGCCGGGCATGCTGCAGGCCGACGCACCCGCGCTGGACCGCATGCGGTTCCAGGAGACGATGGCCGCACTGCCCGAAGCCATCCGGGACTTGCCCCAGCCCGTCGTCGCTGCCGTCAACGGCCCCTGTGTCGGCGCCGGATTCGCGCTATGCCTGGCCTCGGACATCCGGATCTGTTCGACCGCAGCATCTTTCGGCAACGGAGCGATCCTGCTCGGGCTCTCGGGTGCCGAGATGGGCATGAGTTATCACCTGCCGCGCATCGTGGGCACCAGCGTCGCCGCGGACTGGATGCTGACCGGCCGCACGGTGTCGGCCGCCGAGGCCGATCGGCGTGGCCTGGTCAGCGAGGTCGTCGAACCGGATCGCCTCAGCGAGCGCGCCCTGGAGCTGGCCGGGCTGATCGCCGACCTCGCCCCGCTGGGCGCGCAGCTGACCAAGCGTGCGCTGCAGATCAACACCGACGCGCCGAGCCTCGCGTCGGCGCTGAACTTGGAGAACCGCAATCAGGTGATCTCGCACGCGACCGACGAGGCGGCCGCACGCCGCAAAAAGTGGTCTTCGTGACCGGCCCGCTGCGGGGCGTGCGCATCGTGATGATGGGTGGCCTGGGGCCGGGCCCGTTTTGCGGAATGTTGTTGGGAGACTTGGGCGCCGACGTGATCCGGGTCGATCCGCCGGCCGGTGTTGACGGTCCGCTGCCCATCGATTACACGGTCCGCCGCAGCCAGCGTTCGCTGGCCGCCGACGTGAAGGATCCGCGCGGCAGGGACCTCGTGCACCGGTTGGCCGCCGACGCCGATGCCTTCGTCGACGTGTACCGGCCGGGTGTGGCCGAACGGCTGGGCATCGGGCCCGACGCGCTGCTCGAGCGCAATCCGCGTCTGGTGTATGCCCGCATGACGGGATACGGTCAGGATGGCCCCCTGGCCGCACATGCCGGGCACGACATCAACTACATCGCCTTGACCGGTGCCCTGCACGGCATCGGCACAGCCGAAACCCCTTTGCCGCCACTGAATCTGGTCGGGGACTATGGCGGCGGCGGCATGCTGCTGGCGGTCGGCCTGCTCAGCGCCATCCTTCAGGCACGCGAATCGGGTGAGGGTCAGGTCGTCGACGTCGCGATGGTCGACGGCGTGGCGACCCTGCTGGCGCCCTATTTCGGGATGATTCCCGAGGGCACGTGGCGCGACCGCCGCGAGGACAATCTGCTCGACGGTGCCGCCCACTTCTACGGTGCGTACCCCACCGCCGACGGGCGTCACATCGCGGTCGGGGCGATGGAACCCAAGTTCTATGCCGAGCTGTGCGACCGCCTCGACGTCGATGTGCCACATGACGACGACCAGCCGGCCGCGTGGGCGGCGCACCGCGCGACATTGGCCGCGCGTTTCGCCGAGAAAACCCGCGACGAATGGGAACGGATCCTGGATTCGCCGGGATGCTGTGCCACACCGGTCCTTTCGCTGGCTGAGGCGCCGCGACATCCGCACCTTGTCGCGCGCGAAACATTCATCGACGTCGACGGCGTAACCCAGCCGGCGCCGGCGCCACGCTTCTCAAAGACCCCGCCCGCGGCACCCACACCCCCGGCGCTGCCGGGCGACCACACGCATACCTTGCTCCGCGAGCTTGGATTCGACAACGACACGATCACCGCGCTCGAACACGCCAACGTGGTGACACAGAGCAAGAGGGGATGACACATGTCGTGGGATTTCTCCACCGACCCGCAGTGGGCGCAACAACTGGAGTGGGTCGAGGACTTCGTGCGCACCGAGTGCGAACCGATCGACTTGATTGTCAAGGAATCCCATGACCTCAACGATCCGGTACGCCAGGCGCTGATCCCCCCGTTGCAGGACATCGTCAAACAGCGCGGGCTGTGGGCCACCCACCTCGGCCCGCACCTCGGCGGGCCGGGCTACGGCCAGGTGAAACTGGCGCTGCTCAACGAGATTCTGGGCCGCTCGGAGTGCGCGCCGATCGTCTTCGGCTCGCAGGCGCCTGATTCCGGCAACAGCGAGATCCTCGCCCACTACGGCACGCCGCAGCTCAAGTCGCTCTATCTCGAGCCGCTGCTGGACAACCGGATCGTGTCCTGCTTCTCGATGACCGAACCGCAAGGCGGCGCCGACCCGAAGGTGTTCACCACGACCGCGGTCGCCGACGGCGACTACTGGATCATCAACGGCGAGAAGTGGTTCTCGTCGTTCGCCTCGATGGCGTCGTTCATCATCGTGATGGCGATGACGGACCCCGATGCACCGCCCTACCAACGCTATTCGATGTTCGTAGTCCCCGGTGACACCCCCGGCATCAACGTGCTCCGCGACGTCGGACTGGGGTATCAGCCGACCGGAGGCGGGCGCGAGGGCTACGTCCGCTACGAGAACGTCCGGGTGCCCGCCGATCACATGCTCGGCCCGCGCGGCGGGGCCTTCGTCGTCGCCCAAACCCGTTTGGGCGGTGGGCGCATCCATCACGCCATGCGCACGGTCGGACTGGTCCGGCGCATCTTCGACATGATCTGCGAGCGGGCGGTGTCGCGCTACACCCAGGGCGAGGTGCTGGCCAATAAGCAGCTCGTCCAGGAGATGGTCGCCGACTCCTGGATGGAGATCGAGGCCTTCCGTCTGTTGACGCTTCAAACGGCTTGGAAGATTGACCAATTCAACGATTACCAGGCGGTGCGGGCCGACATCTCGGCGGTCAAGGCGATGATGCAGAAGGTGCTGCACGACGTGTCGGCGCGGGCCCTTCAGCTCCACGGATCGTTGGGCACCACGCACGAGATGCCGTTCGTGCAGTACCTGGTGGAATCGTTCGTGCTCGGCCTGGCCGACGGCCCGACGGAAGTGCACAAGGTGACGCTGGCGCGGCAACTGCTGAAAGACCGTGTCCCGTCGCCTGATCTGTTTCCGTCCGAACACCTGCTGCGGTTGCGCCAGGCGGCCGAGGCCAAGTTCGCCGACAAGCTGGCGGGCATCCCGCGCGGCTAGAAAACCGCCTCGCGAGCGTGCGTGTTTGTACGCAGACACGGCGAAAAGGCTGTGCAATTGCGCACGCTCGCCACACTAAAACGCCGGGTGCCGCTGAAAAGCCAGCACCCGCTCGGGATCCAGCGCGGCCCTGATGTTGCGCAGGCTGGCCCGTTCGGCCGCCGACCATGCGTCGGCGACATCGGGTTGCCCGTCGCGGAATGGCGTGCAGGCGCAGCCGATGTCGGCCTCTTCGGCCGCGCTTTCGACCTGTCGCAGTAGGGCATCCGTCCGACTTCTCGCCTCGTCGTCGCCGCCCTCCCCCACTGCGTGCACCAGGAACGGCGCCATGACGCTGGTCAGAGCACCGTCGGGACCGGCGGCGGCATCGGTGTGGCGCAACTCGATCATGCTCAAACCGCCTGGCTCCCCGATGCGTGCCGCGTCGAACATCGCGCGGGCGACGTCGGTCGCGTTGTCCGCCAGCCATCGACCAGTTCCGCGAGCGGGCACGGCGTCGGGTGGGTCGAGATGGATTGCCGACAGCGATTGCACGTCCCCGGGCGCTGTGGTGTCCACGACGGGTTCGGCCGCGCCGCGCACGGCGTCGCGCATCACGTCGAGATATGCACCGCCATCCGGTGAGGCGTACGACAGGTGCACGACCGCGGTGCCCAGCAGCTCTTCGGGGAACGTGCCCTGGGGCGGCAGCTTCCGCAGCGACAGCGAACTGGTCACCGACGGGCTGATCGCTCCGACGGCGGATGTCCAGGCTTCGATGACCGCGCCGACGGCCGTCGCCGGCCACAACAGGTAGCCGGTCCACAGCTCCGGCACCCGAAACAAGTCGATCTCGATCGACGTGGCGATACCGACGGGTGCGCCGCCGCGAAACGCCCACAGCGCCGCGCGGTCAAACTGTTCTTCGGCATCCTGTGCGGCACGGCGCAATTGGCCGGCGCCGTCGACGTAGTCCACCGCACGCAATGCCGCCGACGCGAGGCCGTACTTCCGGACCAACCAACCCACGCCGCCACTGAAGGTGTAGCCGGCCACACCGACGGTCGGCGACGTTCCGCTCAAGCCCAGCAGACCGTGCGGGGCGGCCGCCTCCTGCACGGCGGGCCACCTCTCCCCCGCGCCGACCCGCGCGGTGGCCCGCCACCTGTCGACCGTGACGCCGGTCAGCGCTGAGGTGTCCAGTAGCAGCTCGTCGCCGCCGATCTCGCGTCCGGCACCGTGACCGGTGGACTGCACCATGACGGTAATACCAAGGCGAGAAGCGCATTTGACCGTTTGTGCCACGTCCGCGGCCGACCGCGGCCGGACGACGGCGAACGGTCGCTGGGCGTAGCTGCTGTTGTCCGGACTTGTCGCCCTGGCATATTCCGCGTCACCGGGCTCATACACGACGTCGGGTAATTCAGCACGCAGGCTGCCGACGGTGTCGGTCACGCGTTGCTGGGGATCAGCGCAAGGACGGGAATGGTGCGGGTCGTCTTGCGTTCGTACTCGGCGAAGCCCGGATAGCGCTCGGCCTGCGTCGCGTACTTGGCGTCGCGTTCGTCGCCGTGCAATTCGACCGCGTGGACCTCGACCACGTCGTCCCCCACTTCGATCCGCGCTTCGGGATGCGCGACGAGGTTGTGATACCAGGCCGGATTGCGATCCCGGCCCGCCGCCGACGCGAACACCAGGTAACGATCCCCGTCGGGCAGGTACATCATCGGATTCACTCGTTCTTCGCCGCTGCGCGCGCCGATGCTGTGCAACAACAGAACCGGCGCACCCTCGAACTGGCCGCTCATGCGGCCGTGGTTGGCGCGGAATTCGTCAATGTTGCGACGGTTGAAATCTTCCTCTTCCGACATACCGCCTAATCTTTCCGCGCCGCTGCGCCGAGTCAAGTGGAATGTGTGCGGCCCGAGCGTTGCAATCAAACGGCTTTGGTGACGCCGACGTAGGACAGCACCACGTCGGATTCGTCGGTCACCCGGGTCAGGGTCGCGTACGAGCGGATGAACGACTGGCCCACGCACCCGTCGATCTTGACGTGGAAGTTGCTGATCATGACCCATGGTTCTGCGCCCTTGAACTGTTTCTTGACCACCGGCACCACGATGACCAAGCCGGGCTTGAGGCCCACGGTGATCACGCCGTTAATCGGCACGGTAACCAACGGGATAAAACCACCGGTTAACGGGAAGCCGACGCCCGGGTTGACGCCCGCACTACCCGCCATGGTGACGCCGTTGGACGTGCTCATGTCGATTCCGCAGCCGATCTCGTAACCCACCTCAAGCTCACCCCGAGGGGCTTCCGATCCTTTCAGCGACGCGACAAAAGTCCCGCTGGCGAGGTATTCGCGAGACGAGATCGCGGTCGTCAATGGGGCCACAGGAACTTGCGACTCATCCTTCGCCCCGAGGGCCAGGATCCAGCCGTCAGGAGTGTTGAGTGTTACCGGATCCGCTGAGGGCACCCTCCCCTCGGCCGGTGCTGAGGTGGCGGCGACAGGGTCAGCATTGGGATCAGCGCCTATCGACGGTGCCACGGTCACCGACAGTACGAAGCAGACGGCAAGAGTCGCAGCGCCACGAACGGCTATCCGCCTCACCTGCGACACCGTACGCACCGTCCGTGTCAATTTGAGGGATTTGCGGGCCCACGCCACCAGAGTCGTTGCTCGTTCGTAATCGCTATGCGACAAGAGTGCGGAATGGCCGGGAGCCAGGAGACCGCTAGAATTGTCGCTGTTGTGGTCCGTGCCGTAGGACAGAGAGGGTGACAATGAAACGTCGGAAACGTCGCAGTTTCGCGCCGACACTGCTGACCGGCGCGGTCACCGTCATGGCTGTCGCGATCAGTGCCGGCATCGCCGACGCGGATGCAGACCCATTTTCGCCTGGACCCCCGATCATCGACCAAATACTGACGCAAACTCCTGCACTGTTGGTCGATCCGTCCGATGAAGGCGGTCCGGCATCCAATTCGGACGGTGTCGGTATGGTTTGTGAAAATCTCTTTGCGCACTGCCACTAAATGGGTCGCTAGTCAACCATTGACCGGGCGCGTGCCAGCAGCCTCGGCAGCGTGGGCGCCATGGCCTCCAATTCGGCTCGCGGCGAGCTTCTTCGGCGGTTGTGCTTGACGATCAGTGACCACGTCGCCGCCGACTTAAAGCACGCCAACGCAGTGAACCAGGCCAAGTCGCCGACCGAGCCGCCTTCTTGCGCGTAAATCTCGGCGAGTTCGGCGGTGGGCGGCGCGATGCCGGCCGAAGCGGGCACCCGCCGGTAGGTGTCGGGGTCGCAATTGATCAAGAACCAGCCCGCATCGATGCGCGCGTCGCCGACCGACCAGATCTCCCAGTCGACTATCGCCTTGATACCGGCGCCCACCGCCAGTAGATTGCCCAGCCGGAAGTCGCCGTGTACCACGGATGGCGCCAAAGCCGTTGGTGCACAATGCAACAACGCATCCCGCACGTCCTGCCAGTCCGGTACCAGCGCCGCGTCGACGGTCTGCAACGTGGCACACCAGCGATGGACCTCGGCAACCGGATCGACGACGGGTTCGCCCTCCAGACCGAGGGCGGCTGGCGCGATGCTGTGCAATGCCGCCATGGTCCGGCACGCGTTGCGATACCGCTCGGTCAGATCAGCCAGATCAGCGCCAGCCACACCGTCGAAAAGCGGCTCCGCGCAGTCCCCTTCGACATGCGACATCACGAACAGTGGCGGGGTATGCGGAGGCTGTCCCGCGTCCTCCCACAGCACCTCGGGGACCGGAACCCGGCTTCCAGCAAGCGCTTTGATGATGCGCGCTTGCCGCAGCACGTCGCGGTGCGCGACCGGTTCGACGCCCGGCGGCGCAACCTTGACCACCACTTTCCGCCCGTCGCGCATACCGCCGAAAGTCAGGCTGGACGCGCCACCGGCCAGCGGGTTCACGTCGCTGACCGCAGCGCCCCGAAGTCGGCGGCGCAGCTCGTCGAGGTCGAGTTCGGCCATGCTCGACCGGTCAGACCGGGGGTTCCGACCAGCCGACTTCGGCCAGGAACGGCTGGGTGTGTGCGATGCGTCCGGTCAACGTCTTCGGATCGCCGGTGCACAGCCGCAACGCAGTCTCGGTGATCAGTTCGATGTCCTCGGTGTCGGTCTTGGCCAGATCCAGGGTGCCAGCGCCCGGAGTCGCGACGGGATTGGTTGGAGCAGCGGCGTTGACGGCGATGCCGTCGTCATACAGCTCGGCGGCAAGGCTTTTGGTGAGCCGGTTGAGCGCGGCCTTGGCCGTACCGTAGATGCCGAAGCCGGCGGTCTTGTCGAATTCGGAGAACGGCGGTCCCGGTGGCAGGTCCCCGCCGACCGACGTCACGTTCAGAATCCAGCCGCGGCCGCGCTCGCGCATCGCGGGAATCGCCAACTGACACAAGTGCAGTGGACCGAGGACGTGCATTTCCATCATCAGCCGGACCCGCCGGTCCGGGAAGCCGTCCAGGGGTCGCAGAAAGGTCACCGCGGCGTTGTTGACCAGGATGTCGGGCGCGCCAACGGCAGTCACCACCTCGGCGAAAAGTCGCTCTCGTTCCTCGGCGCTGGACAGATCCGCCGGCACCGCAACCGCCCGACCACCGGCGGAGAGGATCTCTTCCAGCGTCCCGCTCAGCGAGCCGTGGTACTTGGGGTCCGGATCCATCGTCCGGGCGGTCAGCGCGACGGTCGCCCCCTGCCTCGCCAGTCGGGCGGCGATCGCCTTGCCCAACCCTCGGCTGCTTCCGGTAACGAGCGCCACCATCCCGTCGCAGCGCAGGTCAGCGTCCATCTTCGACATGTCCGCCCTCCTCGGGGCCGTCTGGAAACGGCTTCTCCAAAGCAGAGAATGCCATTATCAGTCGTCCCGAAGTATGGCACGCGGTCAGCGCGGCCTAGCCCGCTCCCCGTCGTGCGTCGATCGAGTAGCTCCCAGCACCCGTGAACACCAGCAGGAAGAAGGCGAAGCAGAAGAGGATCGCCTCGGTCCCGCCGTTGCCGCCGGGTGGATTGCCAATGGGCCACAGCGAGTGCGGCTGGTGCATCCAGAAGTACGCGACCGCCATCTGCCCCGACGCAATGAATGCAGCCGCGCGGGTGAACAGGCCGGCCGCGATCAGCAGCCCGGCGACCAGTTCGATCACCCCGGCGTACCACCCGGGCCAGGCCCCGACCGCGTTCGGATACGCCGCACGGACCGGCCAGTCGAATACCGCGATCGAGCCGATTCCGGCAAACAGCAGGCCAAAAACGAACCGGAAGAGACTCAGCACAGCCGGCGAATAACGATCGAGGCGTTGGTCGAGGTTCGGCGGCATGGCCCCACATTAGGCGATGTCCGAAATTGTGGGGGCCATGTCTATTTAGCCACTCCCACCACCGCAATTCCGATGCTTACCGTGTCGTCATGAAGTCAGTTCTCGAGCTCCCGGACACTGCAGTCGCGCGGGCCGCAATCCAGTTGTCGCAGTCCACCGAGTCGACGTCGGTGTTCAACCACAGCGTGCGCAGCTACCTGTTCGGCGAGCTGCTCGCCGCCCACGAGGGCCTGCGCCCCGGCGCCGAGTACGACAGCGAAGCCCTGTTTTTGGGCTGCGTGCTGCACGATCTCGGCGCAGGTAACGCAGCCCCCGGCAAAGAGCGTTTTGAAGTCGAGGGCGCCGACCTGGCCGCAGCGCTACTCACCGAACACGGCTGCGAGCGCGCGATGGTGGACGCCGTGTGGGAGGCGATCGCCTTGCACACCTCCTTCGGCATCGCCGATCGGCGTGGACCATTGTGCTACCTGGTTCGCGGTGGCGTCGGTGTGGATTTCGGCCGCAACGCCGAGTTCATCGACGAGCAGACCGCCGCGGCGATCCACACCCGGTACCCGCGGCTGGCCATGGCACGCACGCTGCTGGACGCGATCGTGGCGCACGCGCAGCGCAGCCCCGATGCGGCGCCGCCCTATTCGATGCCCGGTGACGCACTGCGCGAACGGCAGACCGACGGCGTCACCCTGGTGGAACTTGCGGCGTTGCACGGCCGTTGGGGCGAGTGACGGTGTCGGCCCAGGTGAGCAGCCGCTGCCACAACTGCTGACGGCTCGAGGCCATGTTGTGACAGTGCGCACTGCCGGCCAGCACAAGCGTGGTGATGTCGGGGCTGTTGCGGTAAAGCCGAGCCTCGGCGCGCGGCTCTGGTGAAACATCAACGGCCCCATAACCGATGAGCACCGGAACGTCGATCTGCGCGGCGTGCTCGGCGACGACACCGGGGATCATGGCGATGCCGAAAACTCGCGGGACCACCGATTTGACGGAATCGACTTCGGCGACGTCGGCGGGGACATCGGCGAGGTGAAACCAGCTCGACATGTGCTCGCGGGGGCCCTCGAAATAGGGCTGCGGGAGGGCGCCCAGTATCTCGTCGGCCAGCGCGGCGCGGCCTTCCGGGGTCGCAGCGCGCGCGATGAACGCCGGATCCAGGTTCAGCGGTGCGACATGTTGATTAGTGCAACCGAGGACCGCCAGCCCGGTGTAGCTGGAATGCAGCGCTTGCTGGGTGATCGCCAGATACCCACCCAGCGAATGCGCGACGGCCACGGGCGGTAGACGTTCGCCGGTGGCGGCGGGTAGCTCGCGGACGGCGACGGCAAGTGTCGCGGCGATGTCGGCGAAGCCGAAATCGCGTACAGGCTTGGAGCTTTCGCCGGTACCCAGCGGATCGACCGTGACGACGGAGTAGCCGCGATCGGTGGCGAACTCGGCGAAGCTGTACCCCACGCGGCCGGGCACGTTGAGATCCCAATATTCGCGGCTGTAGGTGCCGCCGGGCAGGCAGAGCAGCACCGCCCCGGCGGCATCATGGGTGCGCCGCGGGTAGTAGGTCGCCGCCAACGATGCTTGCTCACCCACCACATCGCTGACGTCAAAGCGCACAACCATCAGGCGCACGTCCCTTCGCGACTCGAACGCGACGCCAGAATAGCCGTGCCTGAAATGCCGGACCGACTGATTCGTCCATTTTGGCGCGCAACTCCCAACGTTTCGGCGACAATCGCTCACGAGAATTTGTCGAGGCCAGAGGCCTTACCACGAAGGACGGACAATGGTCGGGACCGGCGTTGCGACTGCGGCGCGGGCCGCGGGTGCCGCAGTGCTGGCGGGCGCCGTCGCGCTGGGATTGGCGGTCGCCATGACCGTGGGCCCGGGCATGGACACCGCCCAAGCGGCCCCCCATTCGCCGAACCCGCCGAACAGCTGGGGCACGCTCTACGGCGACCCCGAGGCGGCCGCACCGTTCTGGCACTACCAGCAGTACGACGACGACTGCGTGCCGATGGCCATCGCCGACGTGGTCGGTGAACTGACCGGCAGTCAGCCGTCCGAGCATGCCATCGTTGAGGTCGCGCATTCGACCCCCAGCATCACCCACTCCGGACCGGTCTACACCATTCCGGAAAAGCAGAAGCATGGTGACGGAACGTCGTTCAACGACGAACCGGTGCTGCTCGCGCACTACGGCATCCAGGCGGTGAGCACCACCAAGGCAAGGGCCGAAAAGACCGGTCTGCCCACCGGATTGGAGTCACTGCAACAGGCTCTGGCCAAGGGCCGCAAAGTGATTGCCGGGGTCAACGCCGAAGTCATCTGGCGCGAGCCCGTCAAGAACACGAGCAAGGACGGCGAACCCGAGGCCAACCATGCCGTGGTGGTGACCGGTGTGGACACCGCCAGAGGCCTGGTGCACCTCAACGACAGCGGCAGCAGAAAAGGCCGCGACGAAATGGTGCCCATCGACATCTTCGTCAGGTCGTGGGACAGCAGCGGCCAGCAAATGACCGTCACGAGCTAGGCGTCGAGTGTGGCTCTACCGAGACCTGATTTCTATGGACTTGCTATGCTGCCCTCAGGATTTCGCGCGTGATCTGCCTTCCGCCTGCTAGGTGTAGAGCGTCCAACCGGGGGCCACGAGGAAGGAGCACCCGGTGAAGGTGCTCGTCACCGGAGGCACCGGCTTCACCGGCTCGCACACCGTGCGCGCGCTGATGGCTGCCGGCCACGAAGTCCGGCTTTTGGTGCGCGACCCCGGAAAAGTGCGCCGCGTCTTCCAGGCGGACGGCATTGTTCCTGACGACGTCGTCACCGGCGACATGACGGATGCGGCCGCCGTCGACGAGGCCCTCGCCGGCTGCGACGGCGTCGTACACACGGCGGCCCTCGTCGACCTGCGCCGGGCGGCGGCACGCCTGGTCGAAGAAACCAACGCGCGCGGTGTCGAGCTGGTGATCGGTGGCGCGGCGCGGCGCGGGTTGCCGCGCATCGTCCACGTGTCGAGTCTCGGGGTGTTCTTTGAGCCGGGCGGCCCGCCCCTGTCACCCGAGCTGCCGATCGCGCCCGGCACCACGGCGTACGCGCGCTCGAAGGCGCAAGCCGAGCGCCACGTGCGTCTGCTGCAGGAAAACGGCGCACCGATCCGCATCTCTTATCCCGCCGCGATCGTGGGTCCTGACGACCCGGCCCTGAGCGCGGCCAACGACGGCGTGCGTGCGCATGTGCGTGACCTCGGGATCATCACGTCCAGTGGCTTCCAGGTCGTCGATGTCCGCGACGTCGCACTGCTGCACCTGAAGCTATTGGACCTGCCGGATGGACCGCATCGCTACGCCGCAGCGGGAGAAATGCTGACCCACCCCGAGTATTACCACTTGCTGGATAGCCTCATCGGCCATCGCGTCCGACGAATACGAGTGCCGGGCGGGCTGCTGCGAGCTGCGGGTTCGGCGACCGAAGTGGTAAAGCGCTTCTACGACTTCAACTTTCCGTTGACGCGCGACATGATGGAGTTCATGACGCGATGGCCCGGCGCCGACGCCGCCCGCACCACCCGCGAACTCGGGTTGCACTTTCGGGACGCCGCCGACACCTATCGCGACACGCTGATCTGGATGTACCGAGCCGGCCATCTGAGCGCCAAACAGGTGGGGCGACTCGCGGATACCGTGCTGATGCCATAACGCGCCGACCAAGTTCGTCTACCTCGCCCACGGCGAGACCTACACCTTCAAGCCCAACGCCGAATCGTCATAAGCACGTGGGCTTGCGTTCACGTGACGGACGTCAATTACGCGCCTGGTGTGCAAGCACCACTGCCAGACTCGCGACCTGAGCGCCGTGGGCAGTTCGATGCGATACTGCCACCATCTCGAGGACTAGGAGTCACCGTGACCGATGTCGATCAGACACCTTCCGACGGAATGTCACCCACCGGCCCCGCACGGGCCGAACTGTCCGAGCACTCCCGCACCGGGATGGGAGCGCCCGCCCTGCAGCGGGCGATCACCGATCACTTGCGTTACTCGATCGGCCGTCCGGCCGCGGCCCTGCGCCCCGAGCATTACTACCGGGCGCTCGCGCTGGCCGTGCGTGACCGTATGCAGGACCGTCGGGTCGCGTCGACACAGATCTCCCTGGATCTCGGCCGCAAGGTGACCTGCTACCTGTCGGCAGAGTTCCTGATGGGTCCGCAGCTGGGCAACAACCTGCTCAACCTCCGCATGGAGCAGGCGGCAAGGACCGCGCTGGCGGGGATGGGCCAAGACCTCGACGAGGTCCTGGCCTGCGAGGTGGAACCCGGTCTGGGCAACGGTGGCCTCGGCAGGCTCGCCGCGTGCTATCTGGACTCGCTGGCCACCCTGGAACGTCCGGCGATCGGCTACGGAATCCGCTACGAATTCGGCATTTTCGACCAGGAGATCCACGACGGCTGGCAGGTCGAGCAGACCGACAACTGGCTGGACAACGGAAACCCTTGGGAGATCGCCAAACCCGACGTCAACTACCTGGTCAAGTGGGGCGGCTACGCCGAGCACTACACCGACGATGCGGGCAGCGACCGCGCGCGGTGGGTGCCGGGGCGTCTGCTGAAGGGCGTCGCCTACGACACGCCCATCCAGGGCTACGGGGTCAACACCTGCAACGTCCTGACGTTGTGGAGCGCGCGGGCGGTCAAGTCATTCGCGTTGGAAGCCTTCAACACCGGTGACTACTACAAGGCGGTCGAGGACGAGGTCACGTCGGAGACGGTCACCAAGGTGCTGTACCCCAATGACGAGCCGGAGGCCGGCAAGCGGCTGCGCCTGCTGCAGCAGTACTTCTTCGTGTCGTGCTCGCTGCAGCACGTGCTGCACATCATGGACGACCTCGCCGACGCGGGTGTGCGGGAGCTTCCCCAGCGGTTTGCCTTGCAGCTCAACGACACTCACCCCTCGATCGCGGTCGCCGAGCTCATGCGACTGCTGGTCGACGAGCGCGACCTGGACTGGGACGAGGCGTGGGACATCACGGTCGCGACGTTCGGCTACACCAACCACACGCTGCTGCCCGAGGCACTCGAGACCTGGCCGCTGGAGATGTTCGCCGAGTCGCTGCCGCGCCACCTCGAGATCATCTACGAGATCAACCGCCGGTTCCTCGACGAGGTGCGCGAGGCGTTCCCCGGCGACGAAGACCGCGTCCGCCGGATGTCACTGATCGGTGAAGACGGGGGCAAAAAGGTCCGGATGGCACACCTGGCGACGGTCGGCAGCCACGCCATCAACGGTGTCGCCGCGCTGCACTCGGAGCTGCTGAAAGAGAGCATCCTCAAAGACTTCTTCGAATTGTGGCCAGAGCGATTCAGCAACAAGACAAATGGCGTGACGCCGCGCCGCTTCCTTGCACTGGCCAACCCCGGGCTGCGGGAGTTGCTGGACCGCACCGTCGGTGATGGCTGGCTGAAGGACATGCAGCGCCTGCGCGGGCTGGAGCCGTTCGTCGACGATCACTCCTTCCGCCAGCAATGGCGCGACGTGAAACGCGGAAACAAGGCGCGCCTGGCCAAGTTCCTGCGGACGGCGAGCGGCGTTGAGCTGAACCCGGACTGGATGTTCGACGTCCAGGTCAAGCGGATCCACGAGTACAAGCGGCAGCATCTCAACGTGCTGCACATCATCGCGCTGTATCACCGGCTCAAGCAGAACCCCGGGATGTCGATTCCGCAGCGGGCCTTCATCTTCGGCGGCAAGGCGGCGCCGGGCTATTTTATGGCCAAGCGAATCATCAAGCTGATCAACGCTGTCGGGGAAACGGTCAATAATGACCCGGCGGTCAACCGATTCCTCAAGGTGGCATTCGTCCCGAACTTCAGCGTGAAGAACGCGCACCTGATTTACCCGGCCGCCGACTTGTCGGAGCAGATCTCCACCGCCGGCAAGGAGGCCTCGGGCACCGGGAACATGAAGTTCATGATCAACGGCGCGCTCACCATCGGCACGCTTGACGGAGCCAACGTCGAGATGCGCGAAGAGGCCGGGCCGGAGAACTTCTTCTTGTTCGGTCTGACGGTGCAAGAGGTCGAGGAGCTCAAGGCAAAGGGCTACCGCCCGGCGGACTACATCGACGGTAACGAAGAGCTGCATGCCGTGCTGGATCTGATTGCCGACGGGACGTTCTGCCACGGCGACACCGACGTGTTCAAGCCGCTGGTGGACAACCTGCGCTACGACGACCCGTTCCTGGTCTGCGCCGACTACGCGTCGTACGTGGCGTGCCAGGACCAGGTCAGCGCCGGGTGGCAGGACAAAGACTCGTGGACGAGGATGTCCATTCTCAACACCGCGCGCAGCGGCAAATTCTCATCGGATCGCGCCATCGCCGAATACTGCGACGACATTTGGAGCGTCTGGCCACTGACCGTGACCATCTGAGCCCTTTAGGGCTCGCCGAACTACTCGGCGCTAGCTGGTCTCGCGCGCGATAAAAATGGCGACATAGCCGATCGGGATGCCGGTCCGCATGGCGATGTATTCGCGCGCCGCCAATTCGACGGTGGCCCGGTGCCGAGCGCGGGTGACCCCGCCGACCTCGGGGATCCGGATCAGCCAGCCGGAGGTCTCGCGGGTGACCTCGATGTCGAAGCACTGACCGATGGTCGGGAAGTTTTTGCGGGGTGTACGACTGCTGCGCAGCGGTCGCGCGCGTCGCAGCGTGGGCTGCACAGGCATAGGGATTTTCCTAAATCGACGATGAGCCGCGCGCAAGAATACTGCGATTTCGGCCAGAAACCTAATCCGCAGCCGCCAGTCCGGCTGGGGCGGCTACGCTTCTGGCATGCCGATTCTCGGAAACGCAACTGCCGCAGCAGCACACGTGACCAGATCGACATCAAATGCCCTGCGGATCCAGCTCACCGGCACCGACGGTAAAGAATTGGCCAACGCCCGTCAAAAAGGGGGTGCCGCCGTGTTGTTGGGGTTCAAGAACGGGGGCAAGGGCGACTACACCCTGTCTAGCGCCTCGGGTGAGGAGTTCCGGATCGCGGTCGCCGCGACCACGACCATCACCAGGCAAGACATGCCGGTGGGCAGGATTGCGCCGGCCAACGGCGCGGCACGGTTCGAAGACGGTGGAGGCACTGTACTGGCGGTGGTAGAGCCCCACACCGGGTCCAAGGCCGACGGCGCGTGGCACCACCGGATCGTGTCGCCCTCGGGCAACGAACTCGGTGTCCTCACCCTGATGACGGTGCACACCGGGTGGAGCGACATCGAATCCGAGGCCATTCAATTGCTCACCAACCACAACGTCGCCACCTTGAAGGCGCCCTCAGCCGGTGCACTGCTCCAGCTCAACGCCCCGGTCGCCGCGCAATTGGGAGACGTGTTGGCCGCGGCGTGCGTCGACTTCTCGGTGTTGCCCCGCGGGTATATCGCCTGAAACCGGCGTTTACGTCAGCCAACCGCCACCGTCGACGACCAGCGTCGCTCCTGTCACATACGACGCCGCGTCACTGGCCAAAAACAGCACTGTTTCGGCAACCTCGGTGGTCGATCCGGCACGCCGCAGCGGGTTCTGGAAGGTGCGGTGCTCGTCATCGCCCGCGATCCGCTTGACTCCCTCGGTTCCCGACATCGCCCCGGGGGCAACGACATTCACCCGCACACCATTGGGCCCCCATTCGATGGCACAGGTGCGGGTCAGCGCGTCAATGCCGGCCTTGGCCGAAACGACATGCGCCTGTAAGGCCATGCCGCGGTACTGGATCGCCGCGCTGACATTGACCACTGCGCCACCATGATCACGCAGCCAGAGGTCGTAGCAGGTCTTGGAGACGTTGAACGTCCCCAATAGATCGATGTCGACCACGGCTTTGAAACCGTTGGCGCTCAGCTCGCTGATCGGAACGGGAAAATTCCCGGCGGCATTGTTGACGACAATGTCGAGCTGACCGAATGTTCGCAGCACGTCTTCGACCACCGAGGTGACTTCCTCGGGACGGCGGACGTCGCACACCCCGTAGACGGCCTCGATGCCCGCTTCCCGCAGCGCCGCGGCCGCCGCCTGAAGGTTGGCTTCCTTTCGGCTGCAGATCGCGACGCGGGCGCCGTGGCGGCCCAGGACGTGGGCGATCTCCAGCCCGAGGCCGGTGGCGCCGCCGGTAACCAGCGCCACCTTCCCCGCGAGGAGATCGGCCCGGAATGGGCTCGGACGGCTTGCGCCGCGGCCGCTGCTCATCCGGCCTGCGACTCCAGCTTGGAGATGAGCTCGGCGAGAGCCAAAATCCGCTGGGCATCGCGCACGTGCAGGCTCTCGATCATGCGGCCATCGACCGTGATGACGCTCTCGCCCGCGGCCTGAGCCTGCTCGTAAGCCGAGACGATCTTGCGGGCGTCGGCCAGCTCATCCCGCGAGGGACCGAAAATCTCATTGGCCGGGGCTACCTGGGACGGATGGATCAGGGTCTTGCCGTCGAAGCCCATCTCGCGACCTTGTCGCGCCTCGGCCCGGAATCCGGCCTCGTCGGCGATGCTGTTGAACACTCCATCCAAGATGGCCTTTCCGGCCGCCCTTGCCCCCAGTACACCCAGCGAGAGCGCGGTGAGAGCCGGTGCGCGCCCGGGCACGTGCAGTCCATGTAGATCGTTGACGAGATCGTTGGTGCCGATGACCAGTGCGGCCAACCGATCGCTGGCCGAGGCGATCTCTTCTGCCCGCAAGAAGGCCCGCGGCGTTTCCATCATCGTCCACAGCTGTAAGGATTCGGGCGCGCCGAGTCTGTCGAGCGCGGTCGCCAGGGCTGCAACCTGTTGGGCTGTCTCGACCTTCGGCACCAGCACGCCGTGCGCGGCCGAGCCGGCTACCGCAGCCAGATCGTCCTCGTGCCAGTCGGTACCCAATCCGTTGATGCGCACCACGATTTCGCGAGTTTGGTAGCTTCCCGGGGAGATCGCCTCGCAAACCCGCGCCCTCGACTCGGCTTTGGCGTCTGGACCCACAGCGTCTTCGAGGTCGAAGATCAACACGTCCGCGGGCAATGTCTTGCCCTTCTCCAGCGCTCGGGCGTTGTTGCCGGGCAGGTAGAGCGCTGATCGGCGCGGGCGCAGCGGCGTTGCCATGAACTCGCTTTCTGTTCTCAAGCAGTTAGCGGCGGCACGGGGACCAAGTCCGTCGGGTTGCCCGACACAGTAGCCGACAGGCGTTCGAGGCAGGCGAACGGATCGGCGTCGCGACCGACGGGAAACTGGTCAGGCTCGACGCGACCATCGGATCCGATTCCTACACATTCGAATTCGATACCTCCGGCAGCTACATCCACTACTTCGGGCGGCTCCCGACTGCTCGATCGGCAAGGAGCCGGCTCGGAGCTCGTGCTGGGTCGAATACGCCGGCGGCACGCTGACCCCGGAGATCCTGGACTTCATGATGCAGCGATTCCGGCTCGCCCGGGGGCGCTAGCTGTAGGCGTAGGCCGGCCCCAGAAAGCGTTGCAGCATAACGGTTTGCGCGTCCGGGTCTTTGAGGGGCCAGCACCACAGGGCAAGGAAGACGCGGATGAGCCATTGCTTCGCGAGGGGATCAGGGTTTTCCATGCCGAGCATTTCGCCCGCCAGGCCGGTGACAGCAGGTGATTCGGTGATGCCGTCGTTGATGGGAGATGCCTGCGTCGACCGCATCAGTTGCGCCAGCGGATCTGATTGCAGGCGCTCCAAAGCGACGATGGTGGCGGTGACGACGCGCTCCGGGCCGGTGAGCTCCTTGATCGCCTCGCGGGTCGTGTCGACGATGCGGGCCGCTTGCAGCGCGATGACGGCGTCACGAATGGCGGCCTTGCCGCCGGCGTGCCGGTAGATCGTCGCGGGCGAGCAGTGCACTTTTTCGGCCAGTGCCTCGATGGTGAAACCGTCGTAGCCGCGGCGGATAATCAGGTCGGCGGCCGCCGCGTAGATCCGTTCGCAGGCTTCGCTGCGGCGATCACGCCCCACCAGCCAGTCCTCGCGTGCCATCAACCCGCTCCTCCGCCTTCGCTCCGCTGAAATGTTTCTCTCAAGGTGAGAATTATGCGGTCATTATTCTCAGACTAATGCACTGGTGGCGGTGCATCCCCCGGCTGACCTGCGGTGGCAGGCGGCGACGGCAGCCCCTCAACTTGGCCTCGAGCCGTTGACGTCGCCGGTGCGCCGCTTCAGCCTGAACCCATGGCAGTGTTGGACGACCCGATTCGGTTCTTCGGCACCGAGGCGCTGGCGGATCCCTATCCGCTCTATGACCGGATGCGCGCCGAGGCACCCGTGCACCGTGTGGGTGCCTCGGAGTTCTACGCCGTGTGTGGCTGGGATGCCGTGCTCGACGCGGTCGACCGAGTCGGTGATTTTTCGTCCAATCTCACCGCGACGATGGTCTATCACGAGGACCACACCATCACGGCGTTCGACATGGGACAGCCGGGCAGTCCCGTGCACGCCTTGGCGACCGCCGATGACCCGGTGCACGCGCTGCACCGAAAGATCCTGCTGCCCCACCTGTCGGCCAGGCGCGTGCGGGTCATCGAAGAGTTCGCCGCCCGCACCGCACACCGGCTGTGGGACGAGAATCTGTGTGACGGTCAGATCGAGTGGATGAGCGCGGTGGCCAACCGGCTTCCGATGATGGTCGTCGCCGAGCTGCTCGGGCTGCCCCACGACGACGTCGACGAACTCATCCGCCTCGCCTACGCTGCCACCACTTTGCTCGACGGGGTCGTCACGGCCGATCAGCTCATGGCGGCCGGAGCGGCGGCACTCGAACTGTCCAACTATGTGCTCGAGCATTTCGAAAGCGCCAGCGCTACAGCGGAACACGGGCTGATCGCCGACCTGGCGGCACGCTACGCCTCCGGCGAGTTGGAGCAGTTGCCCGCACTGGGAATGATGATCACGCTGTTCAGCGCCGCCGGCGAATCGACCGCGTCACTGCTGGGCAGCGCGGCCTGGATTCTCACCGATCGACCCGACATCCAAAAACAGGTACGGGCCAATCCTGAACTGCTGGGCGCGTTTATCGAAGAGACACTGCGCTACGAGTCGCCGTTCCGTGGCCACTACCGACACGTGTGGCGCGACACCACCCTGGGCGGCGTAGACGTGCCCGCCAATTCCCATCTCCTGCTCATGTGGGGGGCCGCCAACCGCGACCCCGCGCACTTCGAGGCGCCAAACGAATTCCGCCTCAACCGAAGTGGTGCCAAGGGCCACATAACATTCGGCAAGGGCGTGCACTTTTGCGTGGGCGCCGCGCTGGCCCGCCTCGAAGCCCAAATCACGCTTCGTGCACTGCTAGAACGGACGGCCTGGATCGAGGCCACCGACGTCGGCGAATGGTTACCCAGCATCCTGGTCAGACGCCGCAAGCGCCTGCAGCTCGCGATTGGGTGAGCCCAGAGTATCGACCCGCCGCAGCCTGGGACTCGAGGATTTCGTCAGCCAGGGGCAGGCTACGGCGGATCTCGGGCGTCATCACGGCATGAGCGTACGTCCACCGCCCGCTTCACATGCCGATGTGGCCGGTTCTCCTGCATGGCAAGGTGTTTGCTGGGGTTGAGGAAGACGCGAGTACAGTAGCTCCGGTGGCAGTCGCCCCGTCGAATGAGCGCATGCTCGCCGGGATTGCCGCGGCGTCCGCCTCGCTCGGCGTGGCCCAACTCGTGGGCATCCCGTTCGGTGCGCGGGCCGATGCCCGCACCGCGGTCGGCTCGGCTGTCATCGACCTGACCCCGGGGCCCGTCAAAGAGTGGGCGATTCAGACCCTGGGTTCTCTGGACAAACTTTTCTTGGCCGTCGTCGTGCTCGTGGTGATCGCCACGATCGCCGCAATCGCCGGGACTTTCGAGACTCGGCGCCGCCCGGTCGGCAGCGCCGTGATCGCTTCGGCGGGCGTCCTCGGATGCGTCGCGGTGCTGTCGCGGCAGGGTGCGACGGCACTCGACACGATCCCCACCGTCGTGGGCACCGTCTGCGGTGTCGCGGCCCTGCGGTTGCTCACGCGTCGGTTCTCGCCCGGCCCGCACGACCATGAGGAACCGGATGCCGGCAGGCGCAAGTTGGTCGTGTTCGGATTGCTCGGATTCGGCGTAGTCAGTGGCGTGCTGGGTGCCGTCGTCACGCGGGCGGTGCATTCGGTGGCCGGCGACCGAAGCAACTTCGCGCTTCCCCGGCCCGGTCGGTCGGCGCCACCAATCCCGGCCGATGTGCAACCGAAGGGCGTTGCGCTACAGAGCTTTATCACCGCGAGCGCCGACTTCTACCGGGTGGACACCGCACTCAGTGTCCCCCAACTCAGCCACGGCGACTGGCGGCTGCGCATCCACGGGATGGTGGACCGCGAAGCCACTTACAGTTTCGACGATCTCGCGCGATTCGAGGTGGTCGAAACGGTCACCACGTTAACGTGTGTGTCGAATCCCGTTGGGGGCAATCTGATTTCGACGGGCGTCTGGACGGGCTACCGGTTGGCTGATCTGCTGGCGGCCGCCGGTGTGCACGCCGACGCCGACATGGTGCTCTCGACGTCGGTCGATGGGTTCACCGCCGGCACGCCAGTGCAGGCACTCACCGACGGTCGCGACGCGCTGCTGGCGGTCGGTCTCAACGGTCAGCCGCTGCCGATCGAGCACGGCTACCCGGCCCGGCTGGTAGTACCCGGGCTCTACGGGTACGTGTCGGCCACCAAGTGGGTCGTCGAGATGGAGCTGACCCGCTTCGACCGCACCCAGGCGTACTGGACGCGACTGGGCTGGGCACCGCGCGCACCCATCAAGACCGAGTCGCGGATCGACGTGCCGAAAGGTGGTCAGAAGATAACGATGGGGCCCACGGTGTTTGGCGGCGTCGCATGGGCACAAAATCGTGGCGTGCGGGCCGTGGAGATCCGCATCGACGACGGCGGGTGGCAGCCGGCCGAACTCGGTGCGAGCTATTCCAACGAGACGTGGCGGCTGTGGAGCTTCCCCTGGCAGGGCAAAAGCCCCGGGAAACACACCATCACCGTGCGTGCCACCGACAACACCGGAGCGGTCCAAACGGCGGATCAGGTTGAATCCGTGCCGGACGGCGCCACCGGCTGGCACACGGTGAACTTCACCGTCGCGGAGGCGTGAAGCGCTATTTCGAAGACAGTTTCCGCCAACTGAATACGGCGATCACGATGCCGATCAACGCCGTGATCGGTCCAATGACAGACCAGGTTGTGGTGTTGCTCATCGGGCTACCACCAAGCACCCCGAATCCCTGAAGCGCCCAGATCAGACCGAAGAATGCGACGATCAGCCCGAACGCCAGTAGAACTGCGTAACTCCTACTCATATGGCGATCGTAGGCACCGCTCCCATTCTCGTTTGCAGCAACCGCGTCCGGCTAGCCCGCCTCCTTCGCCGCACGCTCACCCGAACGCACCGCGCCGTCCAGGTAGTCCGTCCATACGTCGACCGATTCTGCGACCCCAGGTTTTGTTTGCATCGCCGACGGCGGACGCTCGAGGCCCAACGGGAGCTTGGGACAACCAGGAACGCCTGCACCAAGCCCTCGGCTACCTTCCACCCGCCTAGTACGAGTCCGCCGCCGGTAACCGTGACAGGCGAACCGCAAGAACTGTTGCTCTTCGCGTTCGGCCGCAACGCCGTCCACGTCGATTTCAGCGGGGATGACGACGTCGTCGCCGCGGTGCGGGCCGCCAAGCGCGGCTTTTGAGCGGTGCCCGCGTAATGCCTTGCGATTGCTAGCCGCCGTTTCCGCCGCCGCCAGTAGCGGTGCCGGAATTATCGACAGCGCCACCACCACCGCCACCGGCGGCACTAACGAAGTTCAGGTTGCTGCAGCTTGCCCCGGCACCGCCCTGACTCTGTCTGGTGAACGACACGGACCCGATTTGATATCACTTCAAACACGCCATCTTTTAACAGCAGTCACGTCGTTAACATCACGCGATGGACCTGTCGGCGTGTCTAAACCTCCCGGGGCCGCGCCCAATTTCCCGGCGTGACGTATTGCGCTACACCATTGCTATGTCTGCACTGCCAGGATTGTCTGCGGCATCGGCCATGGCATCTGCCGCCGCCCCGGCGGCGGCCGCTGCGACTCCCCAACTGATCGACTTCGCCATGAGCCAAATTCCGGCTGAGCACATTCGAGCTGCTGGCTATTCCGGCGTCATCAACTACGTCTCGCTGTCGCGTCCCGGCGCGTCCTTTGGCGCCAAACCGATCACCCGGCCCTACGCCGACCAACTGAAAGCAGCTGGGCTGATGATCGTCAGCAACTACCAATACGGCAAGCCAGGCGGGACAGCATCATCGGACTTCAAGCGCGGGTTCGACGGCGGCGTCGCCGACGCGCGCACCGCCTGGAAACTGCATACCGAGGCGGGTGGCGGTCAAAGTGCCCCTATCTTCTTTACCATCGACGAGGACATAAACCACAACACGTGGAACACTTTGGCGCTCAAGTGGTTTCACGGAATCAATTCGGTATTGGGAGTGCAGCGCACCGGCGTCTACGGCGGTCTCGATGTATGCAAGTGGGCCGCCGCTGACGGCGTGATCGGAAGTTCGCGCACCCCCGGCCACCGGTGGGCCTGGCAGACCAAGGCCTGGTCGCACGGTCAGATCGACCCCACCGCAGTTCTCTACCAACGCGTGGTGAGTACGGAGTCGAATCCAGGCCCAGTCGTCGGGGGACACGAAGTCGACGTCAACGACGTCCTTGCCCAGGATTTTGGTCAGTGGAGCCTACATCCATAAGCCGTGCATTCATTCCGTGAACTGCAGTTGTATGAGTGGAGCTAAGGGGACTCGAACCCCTGTCTTGACCAGGCACAATGCTGGTCCACCTGCGGTTTCGCTACGACTCGTTCCGATTCGGTCCCACTCGTTACCTGCGGTTTTATTCTCGGGTCTTGACGGCGTCAAGAGCAGCCACCGACCTTTCCGGCTCCTGTCTAGGGTGCGATGGGCTCCCACCGGCCATCAAAGTGGCTGACGGATCCGGACGCCGGCGGCGTCGCACCGCCCCACATCTGGATTTGGAATCTCGACGGGGAGAGCAGGTGCGGTGAGTTGCCTTCTTGAGGACCTCGGTGGCACGTTCGGAAGCTTCTGCGTCGCTGTGATCGACGTGGTCCCTCGGCCTATCGTGGGGCGATGTCGATAGCCCAGCGCGAACGTTCCGCCATGGTCGGAATCATGCGAGCGGTGGGACCGGATGCTCCCACCCTGTGCGAGGGCTGGACCACCCGCGACCTTGCCGCGCACCTGGTCGTGCGCGAACGCCGCCCTGATGCGTTGCCCGGCCTCGTGTTCGGGCCGCTGGCGTCACACACCGCACGCCTGCAGGACCAGCTGACCGCCTCCACGACATACGAGGACCTGGTCGAACTGCTTGCCTCCGGCCCGCCGATCCTTTCCCTGTTCAAGGTGCTCGACCCGCTGGCAAGTATCCACGAGATGTTCGTCCATCACGAGGACCTCCGCCGTGCGCAAACCGGCTGGAAGCCAAGGGAACTCGATGCCAAAACCACAGCCGCGGTGCGACGGCGCATCCCTTGGGTCAGCCGGGTCGGGCTGTCGAAGTCAATGTCAGCGCTGCCCGCTCGACTGACGCTGAACACCCCCGACGGTCGGACGGTGGTTGCGGTCGGTAACGGTCCGCCGATAAGCGTGACCGGCGAACCGCAAGAACTGTTGCTCTTCGCGTTCGGCCGCAACGCCGTCCACGTCGATTTCAGCGGGGACGACGACGTCGTCGCCGCGGTGCAGGCAGCCAAGCGCGGCTTTTGAGCGGTCCGCGGGTGATGTCGTGCGCCGCCGCCGCGGTTGCTAGCCGCCGTTTCCGCCGGCGCCGCCACCAACACCATCGCTGCCGGTGCCGCCGGTGGTGGTGCTGGCGGACTGGATGGTCGCCGCGCCGCCGCCGCCGCTGCCCTGGAAGCCCTGAACGTTGGTGGTGATACCGCCAGTGCCGCTGGCGCCACCGGCCCCGCCGTTGCCGAACAACAGCCCGGCGGTACCCCCGACACGCCACCCGGCACGCCCGGAACCGGCGGCACCGGCGGCCAGCTCTTAGGCGCGGACGCGAAACCCACTCCGGCGTAGGCCATTAAATGCTGTCGCCCGGCTGCGCGCCCCGTCCTCGTCGCCTAACGTCTGGCCGGGCGAATTGGCCGTGGCGGGTCGAATCGATGACGAACACCCGCCCCACCCGCGCTTCCAACAGGAGGCTGCCATGACCCAGACCAAGGGCACCAATCTCGAAGCCTGACGAGGATTCGAGCCCGTGTGAGCCAGCTTTCTTGTCGGCGGCTCGTTTTTGGTGGAAAGTCGTGTCAAACCTGGAATGGGATGGAGGACGCCGATGGAGATCGTGCCGTTGGGTCCGGGCTTTGCCGCGGAACTGCGCGGAGTGACCATCCACGACGTTGCGGCAAGCGAGGCCGCATACGCGGCCGTGCGCGCGGCGTTCGAGGAGCACTCAGTTCTGGTCCTTCGCGACCAGGACGTCACCGATGAAGCGCAGCTTGCCTTCTCGCGCCGCTTCGGCCCGCTCGAGGTCACCAAGGTGGGTTCGGATGGCTACGGCACCAACCTCGTGATCCTCAAGACCCTCGACGAGAAGGCCAACGTAGTGCCAGAAGATCACCGGCTTGCCTTGGAAAATAAGGCGAATCAGCTCTGGCATACCGACAGTTCGTTCAAGCACGTGCCGGCGCTCGCTTCGGTGCTGTCGTCACGCATCATTCCGGGACGGGGGGGCCAGACCGAGTACGTCTCCACCCGGCTCGCCTTCGAGCGCCTCGATCCGGCGTTGCAACGGCGGCTGGAAAATTCCTTCGCCTGGCACGAATACGCCTATTCCCGCGGCAAGATCGCGCCCGACCTTGCCGGCCCGGCGGAGCGGGCGGCGCTGCCGCCGCAATGCTGGCGTCTTATTTGGAAAAACCCGATCAATGGCCGCAAGGCGCTGTACATGGCCTCGCACGCCTACGCGATCGAGGGCATGGAGCTGAAAGCGGCACGGGAGTTGCTCGCCGAGCTGATGGAGGCGGCGACCGTCCCCGGTGCGAGCTATCTGCACTCGTGGCGCAAGGGCGACGTGGTGATGTGGGACAACCGCGCGACCATGCATCGCGGCCGGCCGTGGCCGGCGCGGGAGCCGCGTTACATGGTGCGGACCACGATTTCCGCGACGGCCGTAGACGGGTTCGAGACCATGCGTGCGCCGACGCGCCGCAGACGTGCTGAGGTTGTCCCCTGCCGGGAGAACTCACGGGTCGGGGACTCTTAACTCGGACTGGCAAGTCCACGTGAAGCATACAGCTAACACTATTATGGCAATTTAGCAGGTATTTTGCTTTTTTGAGCTAATGGGACTCGAACCCCTGACCGCCACACTGCCAGTGTGAATCAGGGTGTGCTGGCCTATGTTTCGGTGTTCAGTGCATGCCGATCTGTGCGGGTCAGACCGCTGATTTCGTATCGATATGTCTACTGCGTATTTGCTGGTAATCGAGAGTCTTAGGACATAGTTAGGACACGCCGAACGGGTGTTCCCCCCGTCGCAGCCGTGCTGCCGTGCAGCGCGAAAACTGTGCCAACGCGAGTTGTCACCGTTAGATTCCCTGACCGATTGCCGGAGAGAGGGGTGCCCGGTCAGCAGGTTCGAATCCTGCCCGGGGGCACAGGCATTTTCGCAGCTCAGCGGCTATTTCCCGGGTCCGCCCAGAGGCTCTGGCTATCCAATGGCGATCCCGTTGTCCCTGGGCCGGATGTCGAACGCCGCTCAGACCCGCCGGTTGCTAGGCCGGTTCCCGGCTCCCAGATCGACGCAGCGCTGCCGTCAGGCCGTCGGCGGCTGCCGGGGGCCCCGGGTCGACATCGAACAGGATCCGCAGCGTGGCCTTCTGGTCCGGCCTCAGCGGTGGCGCGGGGTCGACCAACTGGCGGATGTGTCGGTTGTACTCGTCATCGATGCGGGTCATGCCGGGGAGCACTACCGCCGCGCCGCCGACGGTGACGGATTAACCGCTGCCTGCGCAGGGTCTAGCACCCTATGCTTGTGAACCGGGACCTCGGGGGCCGGAAACAGCGGAGGCTCGGATGGCGGCCGTTGCAGCGTGCCGGACGTGTGGCAGCGAGCCTCTAGAGAACGCCCGGTTTTGTCACGGCTGTGGCGCACCGGTACAAGACGGCGATACCCGTGCGGAGTACAAGCAGGTGACCGTCTTGTTCGCCGACGTGGTGCACTCGATGACCATTGCGGCAGCCGTCGGGGCGGAGCCGCTGCGTGAGATCATGACCGACCTGGTAGACCGCGCTTCGGCGGTGGTGCAGCGTTACGGGGGCACGGTCGACAAGTTCACCGGGGACGGCATCATGGCCATATTTGGCGCACCGACTGCACTGGAAGATCACGCGCTGCGCGCCTGTCTGGCGGCGCTCGGCATTCAGGACGAGGTCAAGCAGCTGGCGGTTGAGGTTGAGCGCCGCGACAGTGTGGACCTGCGGCTGCGGATAGGCCTCAATTCCGGCCAGGTCATTGCCGGTGAGATCGGTTCGGGCGCTAGGGGTTACACCGCGATTGGTGAGCAGGTGGGCCTGGCGCAGCGGATGGAGTCGGTGGCTCCGCCGGGTGGGGTGATGCTCAGCGAGTCGACAGCGCGGCTGGTCGAGGGCGCGGCGGTGCTGGGTGAGCCGGAGATGGTGCACATCAAGGGTGCCGAGGATGCGGTGCCCGCGCGGCGGCTGCTGGGGGTGGCGTCGCAGCCGGGGGGGATCGGTCGCTTTGAGACCACGTTGGTGGGACGTCAATGGGAAATGAACACCGTCACAGCCATCTTGGATCGATCGATTGGTGGGCACGGGTCTGTGGTGTGTGTGGGGGGACCGGCGGGCATCGGCAAGAGCCGGCTGGTTCACGAGACCGCCGCGATCGCGCGCCGCCGTGGTGTCGAGGTGTTTTCGACCTTTTGTGAGTCGCATGCCGGCGACATCTCGTTTCATGTGGTGGCGCGGCTGCTGCGGGCCATCGGCGGGATCAGCGATCTGGACGGTGAGGCCGCGCGGGCGCGGGTGCGGACACAGATTCCGGACGCCGACCCGCAGGATCTGGTGCTGCTGGACGACCTGCTGGGGATTCGCGACCCGGATACCGAGCTGCCGCAAATCGATCCGGCCGCGCGGCGGCGGCGGTTGACCGCGCTGATCAACGCGGTGTCGCTGGCGCGCACCAAGCCGGTGCTCTATATCCTTGAAGACGCGCACTGGATCGACGCGGTCAGCGAATCCATGCTGGCCGGGTTCTTGAAGGTGATCGCGCACACCCCGGCGATGGCGCTGATCACCTACCGCCCGCACTACCACGGGGCGCTCGCCCAGATACCCGGCGCGCAGACGGTGGCGCTGGCATCCGCTGGGTGATGCGGATATCTCGGCGTTGGTCGGTGAGCTGTTGGGCCCGGATCCCTCGGTGGGCGCGGTGGCCGCGTTGATCACCGAACGGACCGCCGGTAACCCGTTTTTCGCCCAGGAGATGGTGCGCGAGCTTGCCGAACGCGGTGTGCTCGAGGGCCAGCGCGGTGGCTACCGGTGCCGCGCCGATGTGGCCGAGGTCCGGGTGCCGGCCACCGTGCAGGCGGTCATCGGCGCGCGCATCGATCGCCTCGAGCAGGGGGCCAAACAGACGCTGAGCGCCGCGGCGGTGATCGGATCACAGTTCAGCCCGGAGCTGCTGGCTAGCCTGGGGATCGATCCGGACCTCGATGCGCTGGTCGAGGCGGAGTTGATCGATCAGGTGAGCTTCACCCCGCGCGCCGAGTACGCATTTCGGCATCCGTTGATCCGCGCGGTGGCCTACGAATCACAGCTGAAAGCAGATCGTGCCAGGCTGCACCGGAGCCTGGCCGCGGCCATCGAGGCCAGCGACCCGGGATCGGTCGAACAGAACGCTTCGGTGATCGCCGAGAACCTTGCGGCAGCCGGCGATGGGCAGCTCGCCTATGACTGGCATATGCGTGCCGGCGCGTGGTCGACGCACCGCGATATCGCCGCGGCCCGGCTGAGTTGGGAGCGCGCGCGCCAGATCGCCGACGCGTTGCCCCCCGACAACCCGGAGCGCACCGTGATGCGTATCGCGCCGCGCACCCTGCTATGTGGCACCGCCTGGAAAGTGGATAGCTCCTCGGCGCGCTTTGAGGAGCTGCGTGAACTGAGCTCGCTCGCCGGCGACAAGGCATCGTTGGCGATGGGCATGGCCGGGCAGCTGATGAACCTCTGGTTTCATGCCCGCGTGCGGGAGGCGTCGGCGCTGGCATCCGAACTCATGACCCTGGTCGAGGCGATCGCGGATCCGGAATTGACGGTCGGGCTGTCGTTCATGCCGATATTCGTCAAGCTCGAGACCGGCGGATGGGCTGACGTGCTGCGCTGGTCACAAACCGTCATCGAGCTGGCCGACGGCGACCCCACCAAAGGCAACTTAATCATCGGGTCACCGTTGGCGTTGGCGCACAGCACGCGCGGGATGGCCCGAGGGGCCCTGGGCCGCCCACGGTTAGAGTTGCTGGCTGACCTCGCCACCACCACCGCCATGGGCCGCGCGGCGGACCCGGCGACCCATGCCATCGTCATCGCCTTCACATACGGAGTAGGGATAGGCGCTGGGGGGATACTGGCCGACGACGCCGCGCTGGAGCTGATGGATGAGGCGCTGCAGATCGCCGAACGATCCGGTGACGATTTCGCGCTGCCCACCGCCCAAATCGCGCTGGGCACGGCGCTGATGCACCGCGACTCCCCAACAGACCGTGAGCGCGGACTGACGGTGCTGACACAACTGCGCGACACGCACGAGCACTGGTGCCTGGCCGAGCTACCCTTCGTCGAGGCCTACATCGCCTGGGAGCAGGGCAGGCGTGGAGACCTCGATAACGCCATCGCGGCATTGCGGGCAGCCGTGGATGACATGTTCAATTCGGGACAGCTCAGCTGGACCCTCAAGGCCACCGCCCAGTTCGTGGAGACGCTGCTGGCCCGCGGCGGTGAGGCCGAACTGCAGGAAGCCCAAACAGCGATCGAGCGGTTGGCGGCCGCCCCGATCGACGACATGGTGGACCGCGAGATCTGGCTGCTGCGGCTCCGCGCGCTGCTGGCCGGCGCGCGCGGCGACGAGGCCGCCTACCGCAATCTCAGCCGGCGACACCGCGCCATGGCCACAAAGCTTGGCCGGCTAGGGCATATGGCGATGGCCGATTCGTGGACTGTCCGCGCTGCGGCGGCAGGCTCGAGCCGAATATTGTCTGCTTCGGCGAGAATGTCCCGGAAGGGCGGGTGGAACAGGCTTATTCAATGGTCGACGGCGCCGAGGCGTCGTCGCTGACCGTGTTCTCGGGCTACCGATTTGTGCGGCGCACCGCGGCGCACGATATCCCGATCGCGATGGTGAACGGGGGCCGCACCCGCGGCGATGGGCTTGCAACCGTCAAGGTCGACGGCGGCTGCTCACCGATCCTGGCGCTGCCGGCCGACGACGCCGCGGTGACGATTTCGCGTTGGCCTTCGCCCGATACGCACTGGGCCCGGCGCTGATGCACCGCGATCCCCAACAGGACTACATTTACTTCCCCGTCAAATCCGGCGCTGCCCGACATGCCTTCAGTGCAGTGGCGTCGCGCTGCGCATGCGTTTTCATCACCTGGCTTGTGGCCCTGCCAACTAATCAACGCTCGCACCAATCACCGCAGCGATAGGCGTCGACGAAATGCCGCCACTGCGGGGCAGCGATGGCGATCCGGTTCGATGTCGGCACCACCCCGCGAGAATTAACGGCGACGTAAAGATTGCAAAAGCCGGAAATGGCCTCGCTCGCCGTGGTAGGTGTTTGGTCTGCTTCATACCTAACTCATATCCACGGGGGCCGGATTGGAGTACTGCCATGTCGCATGTAATCGCGACCACCGACGTGTTGGCTTCGGCGGCGACAGAGGTGGCGGGTATCGGTTCGTCGCTGACCGCGGCTAATTCGGTGGCCGCGGCCCGGACCACAGCGGTAACAGCGGCAGCCGAGGACGAGGTGTCGGCGGCGATCGCGTCCCTGTTTTCTGGCCACGGGCGGGGTTTTCATGCGCTCAGTGCTCAGGCGGCGGGGTTTCATAACCAGTTCGTGCAGGCGCTGACTGGCGCGGGCGGGGCGTATGCGGCCGCTGAGACGGCGGGAGCCTCGCCGTTGTCGGCGATGGTGTCAGGTGCGCAGACGCTGGCGGTGTTTTCCCCGGTGGCGGCAGCCACCGGGCGCCCGATTATCGGAAACGGCACGAACGGGGCACCTGGTACTGGGCAAAACGGGGGCAACGGCGGGTGGCTGATCGGCCGGGGCGGCAACGGTGGCTCGGGTACCACGGGGCAGGCCGGCGCGCCTGGTCAACAGGGCGGCAACGGCGGGGCCGGCGGGGCCGGCGGGGCCGGCGGGATATTCGGGCATGGCGGCAACGGCGGCGCGGGTGGCACCGGCGGGGTCGGTGGTAACGCTTCTGCTACCACCAGCGGTGCCGCGGTGACCGCGGTTGCCGGCGGCGGCGGAGGCGGTGGTGTCGGCGGTGCTGCCGGCGGCCGGGGCGGTGTTGCGGGCACCGGTGGCACCGGCGGAGCGGGCGGCAATGCCAGTGTGACCTACCCGACGGCCAGTGGCAGCACCGCTACCCTGACTGCCGAGGGAGGCGGCGGTGGTACTGGCGGCACCCTGGGTGGCGGCGGTGGTGGTGGCGGGGCCGGCGGTGTGGCCGCCTACGCCAACAACGCCTCCGTTTCCGGGGGCAGTGGCGCCACCGGGGCGGCCAACGGCACGCACCCCGGCGGCACCGGCGGTGGAGGCGGGGGCGCCAACGGCGGCGATGTCGCCGGGTCGGGCTTGAGCGCCGCGGGCGGTGGCGGCGGTAACGGTGGCGCCCCCGGCACGGGCGGTGTCGCTGGCTCCGGGGGCGCGGGCGGCGCCACCACTGTGACCCCCAGCGGATCCTCCCCGATCACCGCCGCGGCCGGCGGCGCGGCGGCGCGCCGGCAAGCAACGGCGGCGCAGGTCAGACCTTCACCTTCTCCGGCCAAACCGGCACCCCCATCGCCGGGGCCGGCGGCACCGCCACCAACGGTGGCGGTGGCGGTGGCGGCGGTGGGGCCTTCGCCTCGTCGTTCGACGGCACCGCCGCCGCCGCTGGCGGCCACGGCGGCTCCGGCACCCCGACCCCGGCCCCGACTCCAACCCCAACCCCCACCCCAACCCCGACCCCTACCCCAACTCCAACCCCAACCCCCACCCCAACCCCAACGCCCACGCCGACGCCGACCCCCACCCCAACTCCGACCCCAACGCCAACGCCGACCCCCACCCCAACTCCGACCCCAACCCCAACGCCGACCCCAACACCGACCCCAACCCCCACCCCAACACCGACCCCAACGCCAACGCCGACCCCAACGCCGACGCCGACCCCAACACCGACCCCAACCCCCGACCCCAACACCGACCCCAACGCCGACCCCAACGCCAACGCCGACCCCAACACCAACGCCGACCCCAACCCCCATCTCCCTCGGCGCCGGTAACGAAGCAACAGGGCTGGCGGTCGCCCCCGCCGGCACCCCTAACGCCGGCGACGTCTACGTCGCCACCTGGACCGGCAACTCCGGCTATAACCAAGGCCAGGTGTTGGTGTACAACTCCTCGGGTAGCTTGATTCATCCTCCGATCCCAGTTGGCTACGGCAATCACGAGGTTGCGGTCGCCCCTGCCGGCACCCCTAACGCGGGCGACGTCTACGTCACCAACGGTATTGGTAACAACGACGGGATGGGCGGCACGGTGACGGTGATCAGCCCCGCCAACAGCGTCATCGGCCAGCCCATCGCCCTCAACTACGGAAGCTCCCCGACTGGGGTGGCGGTGAGCCCCGTCACCGGTGACATCTACGTCGCCGACGCATTCGGCGCGACGATGATCACCCCCTCCGGCAGCGCCCCCGTCCAGCTGGGCACCTTCTCCAACAACCAGTGGCTTTGGTCCGGGTCATCCGTGGCGGTCGCCCCCACCGGCACCCCCAACGCCGGAAACGTCTATGTCATCGACAGCTTAGGCACGGGGCATGTGTTCAGCTCCGCCAACAGCCCTTTGCCTAACATCACGGGGCTCAGCCAGGGCGGGCCCTATGAAGTGGCGGTTAGCCCCGTCACCGGCGATGTCTCCGTCGCCAATAGCAGCTTCGTCAGCACGGTAACGGTGGTCGACCCCACGGGGGCCGTCAACCCTCCCATCGCCATCACACAGGGCCCGGGTGGTGTGGCGGCCGGCCCCACCGGCACCCTGTACGCCGGCGACATCTACGTAAGCTTCAGCGACTACTACAACAGCGGCTCACCCTCGGTGGAGATTATCAACCCTGTCACCTCCGCCCTCGTCACCTCCCCCATCGTCGTCGCACCCGGTGGCAGCCCAGCCCTAGGGCCGTTGGCGGTCGGCCCCAACGGCGACGTCTATGTCATCCAAAACTTCGGCTCGACGTTGTACGTGATCCCCGACTCCTAGCGTTCGTCGATCGGGTGTCGCCTGCCGGGGCCACCTCTCAAAGCGCGGATTCGGCGCCGACGGCCAACTCGGCAGCGCCAAACGACCACGGCAGGTGGGCCGGCCAAAGCAGACCGAACCGCGAGCCTCAGCTCGGGATCGGGGTAGCTACGTGTACGCCGTCGCGCGCGCCGCGGTTGGTCGCCCCGGTGACGACGGCCCGGTCGATCTGGCGAAGCGCGTGCATCGCGGTCAGGAAGCGTCGGGTAGCGGGATTGGGTTCGCCCTCGCCGTCCTAGTGCCGCGCCACCGTCTCGGCGGCGTCGAGTTCGTCGGTGGTCGAGTCGATGCGCACCCGACTGGCGCGGGCATCGGAGAATACTGCCAGATCTGAAAGGCCTGATCGGGTCGCAGTAGGCTGATCTAACAGGGATGCTATCGGTCAACTCGGGCTACCGTGAAATTTTGAGGCTGGTAATGGCAAAATATGTTGGCAAACCGATTGCCGTCGAAAGCTTCAGGCCGACGGTGAGTCAGGCGTGCGCCCTCGTAATAGATGATCTCGCCAGGATCCAGAAATATATATATATATATATGGTGCATCCGATAATAGTTGTCCTCGATGAACAGCGGCCACGGGTTGTCCGTTTCTTGCGCGACGTTGATGATCGCACTAATAATATGTGTCGGAGATCGGTCACGGTGCATTTTTAGTACTGCTCCCCGGTGATATATTCGAATACCACAAACATGAGTTGGCACTAGAATTTCACCACTCCACTCGGATAATTCTTCTATCAAGGAAGCATGTATTTCGTTGCGTAGGTCATCTGGCAACTCCATCACCGAGCCGGCCGTTTGATGCGGGTCCTTGCCGTGAATAAGACCGCCCGGCACGGTCTCATCTTGTGCCTGTTCCAGATTTTTTTGATAGAACGCAAAAATTCTCTCGTATAGCCTACCGGTGTCGCCTTCGGCGTCAACGGGCAGCAGCACGCTCAGTCGCGGGGATAGACGCGATAGTAGTTGTTGGCTCGCACGAACGCCGTGCAGGTCAGCGTGACGCTGACGTCGAGCGAGCGCACGTGGTGCCACCAACCGATCGGGATGAACAGCACGTCGCCGGGATTGAGCGTCACGGTAAAGATCGTGGCGTCCTTGAACAGCGGATATTGCGCGTCATCGATCGGAGCATCGACGTCGGCAATCGCGCTGTAGACGTGGTGGTGGTTGTAGACCTTCGGGGTATCGAGCGGAGAGATGAGCTTCACGACCTTGCGACCCACGACCTGGATCATGAGGTTGTTCGTCAGGTCGTGGTGAAGGTGCGTGACGGTGCCCGCGGGCCCGAGCCAGAGCATTCCGGGCAGAGCTCCAGCGGCCGGAGGCTCGAGCAGGCCTTCGAGCACGCGGACGTCGTCCGCAAGCGGTCCAAGAGCGGTCGCATTGCGCTCCGCGTTGTTGGCGGTCATGTAGGTGTTGTTGCCCGCGTTGCTGCGGATGATCGCGATGAAAGCGCGGAGGGTCATCAGCGTCTTCAGCGTCTGGCCCCTGATCTCGTAGCTCGCCTCGGCATCGCGATTCGCCTGCACCTCGACCTCGCGGTCGCCCAGCCGCGACTCGAAATAGTCCAGCGTCCACAGCCGGGTCGCGGGCCAGTCGGCGACGTAACCATCGAGCACGAGGGGAATGTTGCGCGCGTAGTAGCGATCGAAGAAGTCAGTGGCCGAGATCGTGGTGCGATGCTCGATCGTGCCCCAACTGCTGCTCTCGCGCGCCAGCCGCGCAAGCGTATCGAGAAACCAGCTGCGCTTGATGCCGTGCTTCCGCAGCACGTCGGCGGCGCTGGCGATATAGGGGTGGCGCCGCGCCTCCTCGATCTCGCGCTGCGCCAGCGCCGGCGCGAAGCCGTTGGCCACCAGGCGCTCCAGAATGGCGGGCGCATCGACGTCGAGAAGAATGTTCTCGGCAACCCAGCGACGCCACGCGTCGGGAATGGCTGCCGAACCCTGCCCAGCCGGATTTGGCCTCGAACTCATCGGCGCCCCATCATTGGTTCTGCGCCCCTATCGTGCCACCAATTCGCCGACAATCAACCAACCGTGGGCCCCAAACGTGGCGATCTAAAGCCAACTTTGAACCGCGTCTCAGCGCGTGGCGTCCTTCCACGATGACAGCAACCCGGCCCCTAAACTAACATTCGACCCAGACGACTCACTGGAGGCAGGTCAGTATCGATGTCTCGTTACTCCTTCGAGGGCGCGTTAGACCTACTCAGTGGAGGCAGGTCAGTGTCGATCTCTCGTTACTCCGTCGAGGGCAGCGCGTTGGACGTGCCGTCTCCGGACATGAGCATCACGAATACAGTCAAGCTCGTCATCTGGGACCTTGATGATACCTTTTGGAAAGGGACGCTGTCCGAGGAGCCGGTCACGGCAATTCATGAGAATATCGAGCTGGTAAAGGTCCTCGCCGCGAGAGGCATTATTTCTTCGATTTGCTCAAAAAATGATAGCGACCTAGCCGCCACGGAGCTACATAAAATGGCGATGTGGGATTATTTCGTGCTTCCAAGCATATGCTTTCAGGCTAAGGGGCACGCAGTCGCGACCCTCATCGAAGCGCTACACTTGCGCCCGGAGAACGTTGTTTTTATCGACGACAATCCGTCGGAGTTGGCGCAGGTCGCTTTCAGTTGTCCCGGCATCATGTGCCTTGACACCGTCGGCAAGCTTTCCGCCCAACTGGATAGTATTCATCTGCGCGGCTCAGAAGATGGAAACTTGCAAAGACTCGCACAGTACCAGGTAATCGCCGCGAGACATGAAAGTAAGCAATCCTCGGGGGCAAGCGCGGAGAGCTTTCTGCGGCAAAGCGACATAAGAGTCGAAATCGATTATTCCGTCGAAGCTCACATAGATCGGGTGATCGAGCTTATTAATCGGGCAAATCAATTGAATTACACAAAAGTTCGCGTGGACTCCGAAGAACGCAGGGCCGCTCTACTGGCCTCCTTAAGCGCCTTCGGATATCGCGCCGGAATAGTGCGAGCTTGGGATAGATACGGAAATTACGGGATAGTCGGCTTCTTTATGACGCTAGCGACTCTCAGGGAATACCGACTGGAGCATTTTGTGTTCTCATGCAGAATTATGAACATGGGAATTGAGCAGTATGTCTATAATTATCTAAAGCGTCCGCATATTACTGTAATAGCACCGGTTGCTAACCCAATAGACTGCTTTCCCGAGATAGATTGGATAGAGCCCGGATCAAGCGATGATATCGTCGACGGATTACGCCAATTCAGGGCGGTCCTGATTGGCGGCTGTGATATGCTGCAATTATCAAACTACTTCACGAACAATTCTGTCGAGTTCACCAATAGAGATGACCGTGGTCTTATTAAGCGCTTGGATGATCCATTCTTCATTCTAGACGATCCGGTGCGCGTCAGCGAAAGTCCTCTTAGGCAGCATATCCCGGCGTTCAATGCCGATGAAATGTCGGAGCTGCGACTGGCGGTCCGAGGTGCGGACGTTATCGTCCTCTCGCTCTATCGCATGATGGAGATCAACTACTTTCGTGGCAGTGACGGACTTATGGTTCGGTTCGACGAGGATGCGGTAGTCGGCATCCTTCGATCCGATCAGGCGCTTTGGTTTGTGCGCAACTTTACATTCGTCGAATATTCTCATGAGGAGAGAATCAACCTCATCCACCGATGTTTGGAACATTTGTCCAGCATGGTGCACGACGGTGCGAAGATAATAGTGCTGCTTGAGAATACTCGAAAGCTCGAGAACAACCCGAATGAACACTCCATCAGGGGCCTATATAATGACTTCATCAGACTCGAATGCGATAGCAATCCGTATTTGAGTTACGTGGACGTGAATGCGGTGACCAGCGTTGAGTGGCTATTCGATGATGGATTTCACATGAGCCGGCGCGGCTATTACGAACTCGCCCAAGCTATTAAGAAGGTAATTGATAAGAGTTAGAATCTGCTATGGCCTTGACCGGAACCAAGGGGTTGTTGCGAGCGTGGTGACCTGCCCCTGGGATTGCGGACCAAGAATTATGTGAACGACTGGCCAGCTTCAAGGAAGACGGGGCATGCGTCAGTCGCGGTTTACCGCCTGACGCCACTGCGGGCGTGTTCTCGGCGGCCGTAGGACAGAGTTAGGACAAACCCGTGGTCATTAGATCTCGTTAGCAACCCCTGGCTGTTTGGCCAGGGGGTTCCCTGGTGGAGCTAAGGGGACTCGAACCCCGCACCGAACCTGGGGAAACAGGCTCTGAACTGCGGGTTCTGTCTTCCTGCGTCGTTAGGCCAGCCCTCCGTGTGCTGCGGATATGCCCCGGCGTGTTACGCGACGTAACAGTACTGGACCCTAATTGACACGCGGCCGATTCGGCTACTCCGAAGCACCCTGTGGATCACTCAGAACCGCCTCGTAATCGCGCCCGCCGTAGAAGACGCCGATAATCGCCACGGTCTGGTCCAACACGGCGAATGCAATAACGACCCGTCGCCTGAAGCCGATTGTGCGCAGTCCAGACCTGATGTCGTCGCGCGCAGTGCCGCGATGCGGGAATGCGGCCAGCTCCTCGCAGTAAGCGACGATCGCCTCCGTGTAGCGCGCCGCGACCTCGGCCGACCCCGCGGCGGCGATATAGCGGTACAGCTCGGCGAGCTGATCTTCCGCCTCGGGCGTGAAGACGACGCTGGGACTCACACGCTCCCGGCCTGCTCGGCGGCCAGCCGCGCCCGCACCCTCTGCGCAGTAACGGCGCGCGAAGGGTCGGCGACCACGGCGTCGTACGCGGCGGCAACCTCGTCACGAAGCCAGGCTTCAATAGCCTGATCGCGGGCGAACAATGCCCGCAGGCCCTCGCGGATCACCTCACTTTCGCTGGCGTATTCCCCTGAGCGCACCCGCTCGCGGAGCGCTTCAGCCATGTCGTTTGGGAGTGTGATGCTCAATTGCCGCGTCGTTCGCATGAGCGACCTCCATTGTTGAGTAGGACTGAATCCTACTCCTACCGCGCGTCGTGGGCGCCTGGGTGCTCGGGCGCGCCGCGAAACGCGGATATGGCTGTGATCCAGCGAGGATCACGACCGTGGTGTCGATTTCGCGGCGGATGGCCACGACCGCACCGCGGCGCGGGCGAACGCCACCGCTTGCGGTGTGACACGCTCCGGCTTCGCGACTCGACTGTCCGGTGCCAGCAGCCGGAGCCGCCGCAGCACGTCTCTGGTGTTCCTCGTTATGTGCGCCGCCGACGAGGTCGCGATCGGTGTACGGTCGCGGTGCTTCCAGCCGATGGCGTCGAGCATGTCGGCGACGAACCCGTCGGGGTCGTTCTCGCCGGCCGCGACCGCGATGAGGAAGAGAAGCCCGGCCTGCTCTTCGCACAGATCCTTCGACGTGAGCGGCATGCGTTGGGCGAGCTGAAACCATAGCGCCGACGGGTCGCTGCGTGCGGCCTTGCCCCGCGCGGTCACCATGAGGCGCCCGCGGTGCTTTCGGAGCAGGCCCATTCGCTGTGCGGATTCCCGCAGACGCAGTACTGGGATCGTGAGTTGCTCGCGGTTGCCCATGCCGATCCAGGCGTCGGCGAGGTCGAGTTCGGTGAACGCGGCCTCGACGTGGACCGGCGGGAGGTAGCCGGCGGTCGTCAGCTTGATTCCGTCGTCCCCCACCCTGTCGACCAGCCACGCGTACGGTCGCACCGCGGTCGTGGCGGCATCCAGGTCGATGAGGACCGGCTCCTGCATCGCAACGCCCATCATCCGGCGTAGCAGCCGGCGTTGCGACGTCGTTCGCACAGCGCCGAGCAGATCCGCCAGGGGGCCGGGCAGCTGACCGATGTCCACGTGTCTGTCGAAATCGCAGAGCGCTTTGTTAATTTTGGCGATGTCGAACGGTGTCGTCGGGTACGAATACGGATCGATGTCGCCGAGAACCTGACGGTACTCGATCTCGGTCTCGGGGTCGCCGATGGTGGGGTCCTTAAACGCCTCGATCAGCTCGTATGCCCCGACCCCGCCGCAGTCCTCGGCTGGCCCGTCACGGTCGCCGTGGGTGCATACCACATTGCGCGCAGAGGACGCCTGCGGCTCCACCGCCTCAAGCCGCAGAACAAGCTGCCAGTTGTCGCCGAAGTCGTAGCAGTAGAACATCCGATCGCCGATGTCGGCCAGCACCTCGTCCAGCCGAACCTGTTGCTCGGGTATGCCCATCTCGCCGCTGTCCACCTCGAAATCCATGAGGTAGTACTCGGTGTCGTCACTGTAATAGGCAGGGCCACAGCCGAATCGGTGCAAATGGCTGTCGGTCCAGCCGAAGGCTATCTGGATGATCTCGTGCAAGTCGTCCAGAAACACGTCAGACGCAACCTCCAGCCGCCGCCACGTCGGCGGTGTGATGCCTGCCAGATCGACCCGGACCTGGTAGGTCATCACGTCCGGGCGCCGGGGACGGCGCCGAGACGGTGGCGGCGGTCTATCCAACGAGTCGATCACCGGTCACCTCCGCCTTCGCTCAGCGCGACATACGCGGGCCGCAGGATCTCGACCAGCGGCCGGCCACGCACCCCGACAGTGACATCGGGAAGCTGATCGAGCAATGCCGTCGAGGACGTCACCCGCGGGCTTGGCGATGGGACGTCGGCCTGCCGAATGTAATAGGAGTCAAGGCAATCGGTGAGCGGCCGTCCCGGCGGCTCGGCACGGTCGGCAGCGGGGCGACCCTCCGACCGGGCAGCCTGCAGATTCGCCAGCAGATCCTCACGCTCGCGTCCACGCCAGGCCAGGATGGCGAATGGATCTTCGTCGAACGACTCGGCCAGCAGGTAGAACGTCGCGGCGAGGTGCTTGCACGGCACCGCGCCATCCGGGCAGGAGCAGTCCAGCGACAGCTCCCGGGCGGTCGCTGGGAACAGCGAAAGCCCCAGCCCGGCGAAGACGTCCTCGATATCGTCCGGCATCTCGCCGGAGAGCAACGCGGCTGCATACCATGCGTTTTCGGCAAGCGCACCCTCCACCTGCGTCCACTCACCCTTACCGAAAGCGCCGACACCGATGCGGACACGGTACGGGCGCACCCGACTGCCCTGTACCTGCGCGGTGACCAGTCCCGGACCCACATCCATCGAGATCACTTGTCCCTTGCGGGCATAGCTCCGCCCGCGCTGGAGTCGGCTGCCCATCCCGATGCCTTCGAGCACCTCGATGAACCGCTGGGACCACCATGTCTGGGCGATCGCGCCGCGGGTGCTGCGGGCTTTGAGGCCGCCGTCGACCGGGCGCGGCCGCGACGGCGGCGGGAACCAGTTACTCACCAACGGCCCCCTCGGATAGGGTGAACAGGTTGCGCAGATCGCCGGTGGACAGCTCCGTCAGCCAGCCTTCCCCGTCACCAACCACGAGATCGGCCAGCGCCTTCTTCTCCTCGATCATGTCGTCGATCTTCTCTTCGAGCGTGCCGGTGCAAATGAACTTGCGCACTTGGACCTTTCGCTTCTGGCCGATGCGGAACGCTCGGTCGGTGGCCTGGTTCTCCACAGCCGGGTTCCACCAGCGGTCAAGGTGCACAACATGGTTCGCCGCGGTGAGGTTGAGCCCGGTGCCGCCGGCCTTCAGCGACAGCAGGAAGATCGGTGGCCCCTCACCGGACTGGAAGCGCACCACCATCTCGTCGCGCCGCTTCTTCGGAGTGCCGCCGTGCAGGTACAGCACGTCCTGCCCGAACCGCGCGGCCAGGTGCGGCACGAGCATCTCGGCGAATTCGGTGAACTGGGTGAAGCACAGCACCCGGTCGCCCTCAGCGAGGATTTCTTCCAGGATCTCCTCGAGCCGGATGACCTTGCCCGACCGCGCACCGACCGGCGAACGGTCGTGTAGCAGTTGCGCGGGATGGTTGCAGACCTGTTTGAGCTTGGCCATCGCGGCAAGCACATTGCCGCGCCGCTCAATGCCCTCGGCGTTCTCGATCTTCTCCATCATCTCGTCGACGATGGACTGGTACAGGGATGCCTGTTCGGTGGTGAGCTGGCAGTACTGCTTGATCTCGATCTTCTCGGGTAGGTCGTCGATGATCGTCGGGTCGGACTTGAGCCGGCGCAGGACGTAGGGGCGGGTGATCCTGCGCAGGCGCTCGGCCGGCTCGGTCTGGCCGTACTTCTCGACGGGGATCGCGTACCTGGTGCGGAACACCTCGGACGAGCCGAGCACACCGGGGTTGAGGAAGTCCATGATGGACCACAGCTCGGCGAGCCGGTTTTCGACCGGGGTCCCGGTAAGCGCCACCCGGTGCCCCGCCTTTAGCCGACGCACCGCCTTGGCCCCGCGGGACAGACTGTTCTTCACCGCCTGCGCCTCGTCCAGTACTACCCGGTTCCAGCGGAATCCGGCGAGCTCACCGATGTCGCGGCTCGCGGTGGCGTAGGTGGTGACCACGACGTCGGTGTCGGCGAGATGCTCGCGCAGCGCGTCGCCGCGCAACCGTGCCGTGCCATGGTGGGCGTAAACCCTCAGTGTCGGTGCGAATTTCGCGGCTTCCCGTTGCCAGTTGCCGACCAAGGACATCGGGCACAGCAGCAGTGTCGGCGCGGCACCGGGCTCGTCGTGACGTTGCGCGGACTCCAGGGCGAGCAACTGCACGGTCTTGCCCAGCCCCATATCGTCGGCCAGGCAACTGCCCAGCCCGAGCGAGGACAGGAACGCCAGCCAGGACAGCCCCCGCTGCTGGTAGGGACGCAGCATCGCGGTGAACTCCGGTGGGGGTGCCAGCGGCTGCAACGACTGGGCCGCCGCGCCGCTGAGCAGATCGCCCAGCCAGCCGTCGGCGCGCACCGCGGTGACTTCCAGCGCGGTGTCGGTGTCGTCGGGATGGCTGGCGGCCAGCGCGAGGATCTCGGCCGTCGTCGCTTGGCCGGTGGGATTCTTCGCCAGGAACTCCAGCCCGCGGCGCAGCTGATCGGGGTCCACCGCCACCCACTGGCCGCGCAGCCGGATCAGCGGGGCCTTGGTCTCGGCGAGCGCGGCGATCTCGTCCTCGGTCAAGGTGTCGTCACCGACCGCGAGTTCCCAGTGGAAATCGACCAGCTGGTCGCGGCTGAATCTGCTTGTGCCGCCCACCACCCCGTCGACCGGTGTGGACGCCGACACCGCGAGTCCGAGCTTGCGGCGCCGGTCCCACCATGACGGCAGCAGAACGCCGAACCCCGCCTCGTCGAGCCGGGGCACCGCAGTGGACAGAAAGCGGTACGCACCCTCGGTGTCCAGGGAGATCTCGGACGGACGCGCAGTGCGCAGGGCGGGCGCGAGTTCGGGGTAGATCCGGACGGCGCGGCCGAGTTCAGCGAGCAGGAGTTCCTGGGGCCTGTCCAGCCAGCGGCGCAAGCTGCCATCCTCGTCCCAGGTCTGCTCCGCGGGTACCAATAGGCTGGGGTCAGCCATGGATTGCAGCAGGAACTCCAGCCGCCAACCGGGCTGTTGGCCCTCCCGCTCCTCGGTTTCGGAGAGCCGGAACATCGCCCTTGCCGGGCCGGGCTCGTCGGCACCGATCGCATCCCACGGCTGCAGTGCCCCGGCCAGCGCGTCGAGTTCGCCCGGGTCCGCGTCGAACCGGCCGTCCGGGGCGGTCAGCGCGGTCAGCCAGGCTTCCTGGGCCGGAACGTCTTTCGGGCGGCGGCCACGCCGGGGCGGGAGCAGGTCGATCCCGGCCGGCAACGTCGTTCGCACCGCCGCATCCGCGAAGGCATACAGCGCCGAGATGGCCAGCTCGTGGCCGTCCTGGGTCTCCGGCTCAGCCCGGCATACCGGTGGCATCGCGGCAATCAGCGCATTCAGGGCCACGACGTCGGGACCCTGCACCACCGGACGCCAGAACGCGACGGGCCCGTGTTCGTCGCAGGAGAGCGCGGGAAGGACCCGGCCGCGCTCCACCAAGTCCCGCGCGAACGCCGCCAGTTCGGCGAGATACGCCACGGATGCGCCGTACCGCACGTCGGCGGCGGGCTCGTCCAGCGCGGTCAACGCCGACGCGGCGGGCAGGGACATCACGGGAACCGTCCAGGGCAGCAGAACGGGTTGGCTTCTTGGTGCCGGGCGCGGCGTGACCCGGAACAGCTCCAGTGAGTCCAGTGGCGACTTCCGCAACGACGGCAACAACAGAACCGCGGTGCCGGGCTTACCCGTGTGGATCGGAGCGATGGCATCGGCGTCCGCGGCGAACGGATGCGGGCGGGCCGCACGCAACGCTTCGCTGGGACTCGTCACCGCGAGCGCGGAGTCCTCCGCCCACAGGCATAGCCCGTTCGAAGGGGACCAGAACCCGTGCAGGACCAACATTGACGTTTCTCCCTCGTCGGATGCGGCCAGGCTAACGAGCGAAGGTAAGCACGCCGAGGCGCCACGCGGAAGCCGTTAGGGCAGTTCACCGAAGTCGTGACCGGTGGGGCAGATGGTGTATTGATGCCAGAGGGATGACACCAGCAGTCGTACCATGCCTCCGTGCAGAAGACGACGGCCTGCCTGCCGCACGATCTCAAGGTGGCGGTGAAGCGCGCCGCGTAGCACCGCACCGTGTCGGAGGCCGAGGTCATCCGCGAGTCGATCCGGGTCGGCCGTCGGCGAGCCAGACCGCGGCCTCGTGATGGGCTTCACTCCGCCGCGAACCGATCGCCCGACGCGTCGACGACGTGCTCGAGGGCTTTGGTGAACGGTGATCGTCGACACCAGCGAAAACTGGACTCGCACCGTGAGATTGCACTCGGGGCTACGTCAGGGCCCGGTCGCGGTGGAACTCGACAGGGTAGGGGGTCAAACCGGCGCAGGACGAACGACGGACGATCTGGTAGTCGACCAACCTCTGTCGGACTGATTACGGTTGCCCTGTGGGCCAGTGGGACGCCGGGGCGGTCACAGCGCTACGCGCAGGGGTGTACAGCGCTGACGGGTCCGTCGTGGAGGTGGTGCGTGAACGGCTAACCGAGCAGGTGCTGCAGCTAGCCGGCGATGGCCTGCTGGACGCGATCGCACAGCATGTGGAGGGAGCGGTCGACTTGGCCGCACAATGCGTGGCGGCGCTGCGGGAGAGGTACTGGGATGGCGACGAGGAGTTAGCCGACCAGCTGCAGGCGGCCCTGGGCCGCGGCGCCACGCCGCTGCTTCGCTCACTGCCGGTCGATCTCGAGGAGCTGGCTTCGCTACTCGAAGGCGATCCGCTCTGCGGCAGCGGTCGCATCGACCTACGATCCGGTGCGTGCTGGCCGAACAGCGTGGATGACGGAGACGAGGATGACGAGGGTCGCTGGCTCCATGTGGCGTGCTTAGGCTCGAGGGAGGGTTACCGGGATATGGAACTGTTCATTGCCACGGTCGAAGATCCCGCACTCGTCGAGCGTCTGCAGTCTGCGATCACCGGGAAAGGCGCCTTCCGGCGATTCAAAGAGGTGCTCTCGTGCTGGCCCCACGAGCTACAGCGCTACTACCTGCTCTCCAATGAGCGCCAGCGCGGCCGGGCTCGAGCGTGGCTTACAGCCGAAGGCTTCCGACCTGCCGGCGCAGCAAAGCCACGATCGTGAGCAACAAGCCAGGAAGCATGAGTGGCGCGAACCGCACGGAGTAGGTAATCCTCCTCGCCCTCGAAGTCGAGGTAATCCGTGACACCAGAGACGGTGATGGCAGGACCCTCGGTACAGAAGAACGCTGAAACGTCGGTGAGCCAGTGCGAGATGCCGCTGAAGATAAAGGGAGCCCCTCCGCGCAAAGCGAACTGAAAAAACCGGATTCAAGTGCTTATTTCCGTTTTCCGTTTTGGCGGTGTTAGCCAGGGCTGGTTACAGACTTCTACGTAACAGTGGACCGAACGGGGAAAACGCCCCTGGGCTGGACTTTCTCGGTGGAGCTAAGGGGACTCGAACCCCTGACCCCCACACTGCCAGTGTGGTGCGCTACCAGCTGCGCCATAGCCCCAAGAAGTTGTGCTGATCGAAACTACACCACTGGCAACTTTCCTTCAAAGTTGCTGGTCAAGCCAGCTCGACACCCGCCTGAGACGGCACAGATTCGGGCGCCGGCCGTGTTTCGGGCGCCCGCACCCAGCCGGCAGCGGCAACCAGGAGCACTGCCCCGCTGATGGCGAAGCCCCAGCCGTAGCCCATATGGTCGGCGATCCAACCGAGCGTCATGGATCCGACGATCGCACCCAGATCACCGATCATCTGCACCATCGCCACCGGCATGCCCGCGCGCGCATCACTGCCCAGGATGTCGGCGACCGCGGCCTGCATCGGCGACATGTAGATGCCCGCCGTCGTGCCAACAAGAAACGCCACGACCAGAACCGCCGGCAACGACGACAGGGCGCCCAGCCAGATCGTCGTCGCGCCGGATGTCGCCAGGCCGACCATCAACAAGGTGCGCCGTCCCATCCGGTCGGACAGGTAGCCACTGGGGATGACGGCCACGGCATTACCGGCGGCGAACATCGCCAGCACCAGGCCGATGATCCCGACGCCGCGGCCCATGACATCGGAGACGAACAGCGGGACCAGCGCGACGCGAAGCCCGAACGCCGACCAGCCGGTCGCAAAATTGGACAGCAGAGCCGAGCGATACGCGCGAAACCGCAGCGCCTCTCGCATCGTCACCGTCGTACGTGTTGGGGGCAGGGGCGCGGTCAGCTGCGAATTCCGCAGGCTGTAGACCAGCACAACTGCCACACCGAGCAATGCGGCGCCGTAGATGATGAACGGGGCGGCCAGCCCCAAACTCGCGCCGAGTCCGCCGATCGCCGGCCCGCAGACCACGCCCACCATGAACGAAGTAGTGAATATGCCGGCGACTCGCCCACGCGCTCCGACCGGGCTGATATGGATCATCAGGCCCAGCGCCGAGACATAGAACAGGGTCGACCCGACCCCGCTGACGACACGAAGAAGGAGCAGCTGCCAGTAGGTCTGGGAGAACGCGCAGGCCACGGTGGACACTGCCACGACCAGCAAACCATTGATGTAGATGCGCCGCTCACCCCATCGCTGCACCAGCGCACCGCTGACCGGGGCAAAACACAGTCGGCTTAGCGAAAAGACGGTGACGAGGAACATCACGGCCTCGATGCTGACCCCGAACCTGCGCGCAAGGTGCGGCATCGCCGGCGCGACGACACCGTATCCGAGCGCGATCATGATGTTCGCCCAGCTCAGGATCCAGACTTCGCGCGGCAGCGGCGCAGATCGGGACCCGCGCCCCCCTGGGCGGGCAAGCCGGAGCGAAATAGTCACCCGATGACTTTATTCACCACCTCGCGCGCGGCTTGTTGCACCTCCGTCAAATGCTTCGGTCCGTTGAAAGACTCCGCGTAGATCTTGTAGATGTCCTCGGTGCCCGACGGCCGCGCGGCAAACCACGCGTTGGCCGTCGTCACCTTCAATCCGCCCAGCGCAGCGCCGTTGCCCGGCGCGGTGGTCAGCTTCGCGGTGATCGGCTCCCCCGCCAGCTCAGTGGCGGTCACCTCATCGGCCGACAGCTTGGACAGCCGGGCCTTCTGGTCCCGGTCGGCGGGCGCATCCACCCGCGAGTAGAACGGGGTGCCGTATTCGTCGGCCAGCTCCTGATACCGCTGTGACGGCGTCTTGCCGGTGACGGCCAGGATTTCGGAGGCCAACAAGGCGAGGATGATGCCGTCCTTATCGGTGGTCCACACCGATCCGTCGCGGCGCAGGAACGACGCCCCCGCCGATTCCTCGCCACCGAAACCGATGGTGCCGCCGATCAGGCCGTCGACGAACCACTTGAACCCCACGGGCACCTCGACCAGCTTGCGGCCGATGCCGCCGACCACCCGGTCGATGATCGACGAGCTGACCGCGGTTTTCCCGACGGCGATGCCGTCCGGCCAGGACGGCCGATGGGTATAGAGGTAGTCGATGGCCGCCGCCAGGTAGTGGTTCGGATTCATCAACCCGGCGTCCGGGGTGACGATGCCGTGGCGGTCGGAGTCGGCATCGTTGCCGGTGGCGATCTGGTAGTGGTCTGAGTTGGCGATGACGTTAATAAGCCCCGCCATCGCATCCGGCGAGCTGCAGTCCATCCGGATTTTGCCGTCGTGGTCGAGCGTCATAAACCGCCACGTCGCGTCGACGAGCGGATTGACGACGGTCAACTCGAGCTTGTGCCGTTCGGCGATCGCGGCCCAGTAGTCCACGCTGGCACCGCCGAGCGGGTCCGCGCCGATCCGCACGCCCTCCTTGCGGATCACGTCGACGTCGACGACGTTCGGCAGGTCGGCCACGTAGCTGTCCATATAGTCGTGACGCTGAGCGGTCTGCAGCGCCCGCGCCAACGGCACGCGCTTCACCTCGACGCCACGGCCACGCAGAATCTCGTTGGCGCGCTTGGCGATTGCGTTCGTCGCGTCGGTGTCGGCGGGACCGCCATTGGGCGGGTTGTACTTGAAGCCTCCGTCATAGGGCGGGTTGTGCGACGGTGTCACGACGATTCCGTCGGCCAGCGCTTCGGTGCGACCCCGGTTGTAGGTGAGGATGGCGTGGCTCACGGCCGGCGTCGGCGTGTACCGGTCGGCCGAATCAATCGCGGCTACTACCTCATTGGCGGCCAGCACCTCCAGCGCCGACACCCATGCCGGTTCCGAAAGCCCGTGTGTGTCACGGCCAATGAACAACGGCCCGGTGGTGCCGTGCGCGCGGCGATACTCGACGATCGCCTGGGTGATCGCGAGGATGTGGGCCTCGTTGAACGCTGCGTTGAGCGCCGAGCCGCGATGGCCCGACGTGCCGAACGCCACCTGCTGGGCGACGTCGTCGGGATCGGGTTCCAGCGAGTAGTAGGCCGTTACCAGATGGGGCAGATCGACGAGGTCTTCGGGCAGGGCCGGCTGGCCGGCGCGCGGGTGGGCCATGTCTACCGATTCTGCCCTTGCTCCACTCTGATGTCGCTCTATGCTGCGAAGCGTTCACCGGCTGGAAAGGATCTGCACAGTGGCAAACCACGACTACCGCGAGTTGGCCGCGATCTTTGCCGGTGGAGCGCTGGGCGCCGCCGCCCGCGCGGCGCTGGCCACCGTCATGGCTGCCGATCCGGCGCGCTGGCCATGGCCGACGTTCATCGTCAACATCGTCGGCGCCTTCTTGGTCGGTTACTTCACCACCCGACTGTTGGAGCGGTTGCCGTTGTCGAGCTACCGGCGCCCGCTGCTCGGCACGGGGTTGTGCGGCGGGTTGACCACCTTCTCGACGATGCAGGTCGAAACGGTGCGGATGATCGAACACGGCCATTGGGTGCTGGCCGCCAGCTACACCGTCGTCAGCATCGTCGTGGGGTTGCTGGTGGTGCACCTGGCCACGGCCCTGGTGCGCCGGGTGAGGGTGCGCGGATGACGGTGTTGGTGTGGGCCGGCGTCCTGCTGATCGGCGGAATCGGCTCGGTGACTCGCTTCCTGGTGGATCGCGCGGTTACCCGCCGCGCGGGCCGGCCGTTTCCGTTAGGCACGCTGACGGTGAACATCACCGGCGCGGCGCTGCTGGGGTTCTTAGGCGGCCTGGAGTTGAGCAAGGACGCCGCCCTGCTGGCCGGGACCGCGTTCGTCGGCGCCTACACCACCTTCTCCACCTGGATGCTGGAAACCCAGCGGCTCGGCGAGGAGCGTCGCAAGTGGGCGGCGAACGCCAACATCGTCGTCAGCGTCGTGCTTGGTCTTGGCGCTGCGCTCCTCGGACAATGGATCGCAGGGAAGTTATGAACCAGCCGTGCTTGAAGTTGACCGCCTACTTCGCCGAACGCCAGCGCGCCGCCGGCGGGGGTCGGTTTCTGGCCGATGCGATGTTCGATCTGTTCGGTGCCCAAGACGTCGCGACCAGCGTAATGCTGCGCGGCATAGCCAGTTTCGGGCCCAATCACGAACTGCGCAGCGACGTATCGCTGAGCCTGTCCGAGGATCCGGCAGTGGCGATCGCCGCGGTCGACGTCGAGCCGAAGATCCGGGGGCTGGTGGGCGACGTTTCCGCGCTGACCGACCGCGGACTGCTGACCTTGGAACGTGCCCGGCTGGTCACCCCGCAATCTGGCTCCGACGCGCTGCGCAACTTCGACAGCCACAACGGCGACGCCGCGAAGCTCACCGTCTACGTGGGCCGTCAGGAGCGCATTGGCGGCAAGCCGGCCCAGTACGCGGTGTGCGAGCTGCTGCATCGGCACGGATTTGCCGGCGCCATAGTGCTTCTCGGCGTCGACGGTACAGCGCATGGCGAGCGCTGCCGAGCCCGCTTTTTCGGCCGCAATGTGAACGTGCCGCTGATGATCATCGGCATCGGGACGACCACGCAAGTATCAACCGCCGCAACCGAACTCGCCGCGCAGATATCTAATCCGCTGCTGACGGTGGAACGAGTCCGCCTCTGCAAACGCGATGGTGAGCTGTTCGCTCGTCCCCAGCAGTTGCCAGCGACCGACGAAAGCGGGCGTACCTTGTGGCAGAAACTGATGGTGTACACCGCCGAAGCCAGCACACACGACGAACTGCCGATCCACCGCGCCATCGTCCAACGATTGCTGCATTCCCGAACCGCCCGCGGGGCGACCGTGCTGCGCGGGGTGTGGGGATTTTACGGCGACCATAAACCGCACGGGGACAAGCTATTTCAGATCACGCGCGGGGTGCCGGTCACCACGATCGTCGTCGACACCCCGGAGGCGATCGCGCTCAGCTTCGACGCCATCGACGAGCTGACCACCCGCCACGGGCTGGTGACCAGCGAGATGGTTCCGGCCGCGTTATCACTCGACGCATCGGAGCGGCTCGGCGACATCACGCTGGCAGAACACGACTACTGAGGCAGCACTCCCATCCACTGCTCGGCCAGCGCGGAAACCCATCTAGTCGCGTCCTCCGGTTGGTCCGGTGGCGCCTCGACTAGGACCAACTCGTCGACGCTCAGTTCCGCAAGCGCGTGGACGTCGCCGACTTCCGGGCTGCGCAAGGCCACGGCCAACCGCAGCTCGGCGCGGTCGCGTCCCGCCTCGGCGCACAGCCGTTCCAGCTTGCCGACCCGCTCACGCACCGCGGCCACGCCGTCGATGTTGAAGCCGTACCAACCGTCGCCCCATGCGGCTACCCGTCGCAGTGCCCCGTCGCTATTGCCCCCGAGCACGACCGGGATGCGACGGTCGCGAACCGGCTTGGGATTAACCCGGACCGAGTCGAAGGCGACGAACTTCCCGCCGAACGAAGCGACGTCGTCGCGCCACAAGGCGCGCATGGCGGCCACGTATTCCGCCGTGCGCGCCGCGCGCTGCTCGAACGGCACCCCCAGAGCGTCGAACTCTTCCCTGGACCACCCCACGCCCACGCCGAGCGTCAACCGGCCGCCACTCAACCGATCCAGGCTCGCGGCCTGCTTGGCGATGATTACGGGATTGTGCTCGGGCAGCAGCAGGACGCCGGTCGCGATGCCGATCCGGGACGAGGCGGCGGCGGCGAAGCTCAGCGCGATCACCGGGTCGAGCCAATCCGCTTGCGCCGGAACCGCGATGACGCCGTCGTCGGAGTAGGGGTAGCGCGAGCCGGATCGGTCCACCATCACGACGTGTTCGCCCGCCCAGAGGGTGACGAAGCCGGCTTCGTCGGCGGCCGATGCCACCGCGTCGATCACCTCGCGCCGGGAGCCGGCGCCGATTCCCAAGGCGTGCAATCCCAGTCGCATCTCAGCTTGTCCTGAGCAGCGTGGCTAATACGTCGGCGTGACTACCCGAAACCTCGCGAGTGGCGGTGACCAGGGTGACGACGCCGCGATCGGTCATCCGGTGCAGCTCGTCGAGCGCCGGGTTGCCGGACAGCTCGGCTTCGTAGCGCGCCGCGAATTCGTCGAAAAGCTCCGGCTGGTGGTGGTACCACTCACGCAGTTCCTTGGACGGCGCAACGTCTTTGAGCCAGATGCCGACGCGAGGGTCGTCCTTGCGGATTCCGCGCGGCCAGATGCGGTCGACCAGGACGCGCTGGCCGTCGTCGGGGCCGACGTCTTCGTAGATGCGAGCCGTCCGGATCTGGTGCTTGGTGGCCATGCATCCACAATCAGTTGTCGGTGGAGTCCATTACAATCGAAAGTATGTTCGATACCCTGGTGGCGGTTGATTCGGCGGCCGGCGAATCGGCGTTGATCGAGCGGATCGCCGAGCTGGAGCGGGTCAAGTCGGCGGCGGCAGCGGGTCAGGCCCGGGCGGCGGCCGCCCTGGACACGGCACGTCGCGCCGCCGAAGCCGCGGCTGGTGTGCCCGCCGCGCGGCGCGGACGTGGTCTGGCCAACGAGATCGCCCTGGCCCGACGCGACTCGCCTGCCCGCGGTGGCCGGCATCTTGGCTTCGCAAAGGCCCTGGTGCACGAGATGCCGCACACCCTGCACGCACTGGAATCCGGAGCACTATCCGAGTGGCGCGCCACCCTGATCGTGCGCGAGAGCGCCTGCTTGCAGGTCGAGGACCGGCGCGCGCTGGATGCGGAGTTGTGCGGCGACCCGGCAGGTCTCGATGGGGTGGGCGACGCGCGGGTGGCCGCCGCCGCCAAGGCGATCGCCTACCGGCTGGACCCGCATGCCGTGGTCGAGCGGGCGGCCAAGGCCCAGGACGAACGCACGGTCACCATTCGCCCGGCGCCGGACACCATGACGTATCTGACCGCGCTGTTGCCGGTGGCTCAGGGCGTATCGGTATACGCGGCGCTGCGTCGCGAGGCAGACATCGGCGGCGACGGGCGCTCACGCGGACAGGTGATGGCCGACACCCTGGTCGAACGCGTCACCGGCCGCGCCGCGGAGGTTCCGACTCCCATCGCGGTCAACCTGGTGCTGACCGACGAAACGTTGTTGGGCGGTGCCAGCACGCCCGCCGACATGTGCGGCTATGGCCCCATCCCGGCGGCTGTCGCGCGCGCGATGGTGGCACGCGCCGCCGACGACGGGCGGTCGCGGGCGACACTGCGCAGGCTCTACGCCCATCCCCGGACCGGGGCGCTGGTGTCGATGGAGTCGCGCGCGCGGCTGTTTCCCCGCGGCCTGGCCACCTTCATCGAGTTACGGGATCAACGTTGCCGCACTCCCTACTGCGACGCGCCGATCCGACACCGCGACCATGCCCAACCCTGGACCCAAGGCGGTTCGACCACCGCGATCAACGGGCTGGGGTTATGCGAGACCTGCAATTACGTCAAGGAAGCCGACGGCTGGCGGGTCAGCACCGCCATGGATGAAAACCACACGCACACAGCCGAATTCATTACGCCGACGGGTAAGCGATATCGGTCGGGCGCCCCACCGCGCGCGCCGGCGATCACGATCAGCGATGTCGAGGTCCGAGTCGGCGTCGCACTCGCTCGGCATGCCGCCTAGCTGTGTTGTCTCACTTCGGTCCTTGTCTGGGATGAGCGGGGCGAATCTTCCCGCCCGCAATCTCCGGCCCAGTGCTAACGTCGCCATATTGTTGCCGGGAAACGGGGCCCGATGAGTACTGCCGCAGAGCGAGAGAAGCAACTGGCGTTGGTGTCGCGCCTGAAGGCGACTTATCCGGAGGTGCCGGAATGGCCCACTCCGAACATGATCACTTCTGATCACTATTGGGCGTACTTGAAGACCAATCACGATCAGGGTGCCCAGTTGAATGTGGCCGAACCCTTCCTGGACAAGGAGGAAGAGCAGTGGGAGATGATGACCTACGTGCTCTGCGAGGTTCTCGGGTGGGGGGGCATCTGGGTCTCTGAGGAGCGCCGCCGGATCGCCAACGTCGATGTGGGGCTGCCGATCTACCTCGGTCTTCCCTATTACGCGCGCTGGCTGTGGTCGGTGGGCAAGGTGCTGATCGAGAAGGAGTACATCACCTGGGGTGAGCTGACCGATCGGTTGGCTGAGGTCCAGGCCCGTTACGCCGGCGGTCTCAAGGGGCGGCTCCCGGAGGCCCAACCCAAGTTCGAAGGCGACGGCTCGAAGGTCAAGCGCAACCGCAACCACATCGAGGCGGTCGGCAAGGGCGACCCGGCGATGTACGCCGGGCAGGCCGGCCCGGCGAAGTTTAAGGCCGGAGACCGTGTGAAGGTGCGCGAGCTGCCCGCGATGTTCTACACCCGCACCCCCGAATACGTGCGCGGTGCCGAAGGGGTGATCGCCGACGTGAGCTACGAGAGCCCCGCCCCGGAGGATGAGACCTGGGGGCGTGAGGACGTCAAGCCGGAGTGGTTCTACATCGTCCGGTTCAACCAGGCCGACCTGTGGGACTCCTACGCCGGCCCCAAGAACGACACCCTGCAGACCGAGATTCCCGAGCGCTGGCTGCAAGCGGCCGGCTGATCCAGCGTGGTCTCCAGATCCTCATTCACGTTCTGGCCGAAAGGAATACCCCCGCTTATGTCTGATCACGGTCACGATCACGATCATGTGCGCACCGTCAAGCCGATGGTCGATGAGATCACCGACTTCGAGGTTCTCGAAATCGCCCTGCGCGAACTGTGCATCGAGAAGGGCCTGTTCACCGCCGAGCAACATCGCGTCATGACCGAGTACGGCGAGCAGATCGGCCCGACACCGGCGGCCCGGCTAGTGGCCAAGGCCTGGCTGGACCCGGAGTTCAAGAAACTGGCACTGACCGACGCGATCGCCGCCAGCAAGGAGGTCGGTGTCGACTGGCTGGACCCCACCGGCTTCGGTACACCGAGTGACTTCTACGCGTTCAAGGTCCTCGAGGACACCCCCAAGGTGCACCACGTGATCGTCTGCGCGCTGTGTTCGTGCTATCCGCGACCCATTCTCGGCAACTCCCCAGAGTGGTACCGCACCCCGAACTACCGACGTCGCATCGTCCGGTGGCCCCGCCCGGTGCTCGCCGAGTTCGGCCTCGAACTGCCCGAGGACGTGGAAGTTCGGGTGGAGGATTCCAATCAGAAGCACCGCTTCATGGTCATGCCCATGCGTCCGGAGGGCACCGAGGGCTGGACTGAGGACCAGTTGGCCGAGATCATCACACGCGACAGCCTGATCGGGGTCGCCCTGCCCAAGCCCGGCGTCACCACCAACGTCACCACCCAGACGATCCCGGCCATCCGTCCGATCGTCGAGTGAGCACCTTGGGAGGTGAAACCATGAGTGCCGAAGAGGATTTCGTCATTCTCGACGAGATCGCGGAGCGTAACCAGTCCTGGCCGGTGATGGCGGCCAAGTACGGTGTGGAGAACCCGCTGCCGCCGTGGAAAACCAGCCTGGACGGGCTGTGCGACGTCCTCGACCGGTCCTGCGCCACCGACGAGGAGCTCAACTTCAGCTTTAAGGAACGCCGCGATGAGGAAGACGAGCTGTCGGCTACTAAGTACGCCAACCTGCCCTACCCGGAGAACCGACTGGTGAGCCTGGCGCACTCGCTGCTAGCCCGCGGCGTCATCAGCGAAGACGATCTGCGGAAGCGGCTGGCCGTCATCCGCGCCAGACTGGAAGCCTGACGTTCGACGGCATGAATCAAGTACTGCGTCCGCCGGTGAGACGCTCGACATCGAGGACTTCACCGCGGTTGATGCTGACCCAATCGCGCCCGTCGAGGTATGGACGCAGACTCCGGCCGATGAGTTCGGCGTCGGCCGCGTGTCTTCGGCCGCTGAAGTTCGTAGACATGCGGCAGTTCGGCCATACCCGTCACGACATTCCACAGTGTCAGTGCGGCCGGTCCGGTTGGCGGATCCACCAGTACCGGTCCAAACAGACACTGCCCGAACAGAAACAGCGTGGGCACGCCGTATCCGCCAGCGTCCACGACCCGCTGATGGTCAGCGCGAATTTCATCGTGGGTGGTCGGATCGTCCAACGCCGCATCCAAGACCGCCTCGTCGACACCGATGTCGCTCAGCAGACGCCGCGCGACCGCTGGATCGTGCGGTTTGCCTCCTGCCACATGCAGTTCATGTCCGATCGCGGCGTACCACCGATCCAGCAGTGACATGTCGGTTCGCCCCAGCAGTGCGCCGATCCGCATCAACGACCAGCCGTAGGACCAATCACGTTCCCACGGGTGCTTTTTGCCCTCTACCCGGTTGATCTCCTCGAGGCTGAAGAATCGCCAATTGACGGTGATTCCCAATTGCTCACGAACGTCACGGATCCACAGCGACGTCTGGTAGGCAAACGGGCACATGGGGTCGAAGTGAAAATCCACCACGGTGTTCATCAGTCCTCCATCACCGGCCGACCACGGACTTTTTGGCGGTCAATGCGCCGAAGATCGCTGCGTTGGCCGCCGCCCCGACGGCGGCGGCGCTCAGGTCGCGGGCTTTGACGTGAAACGCCACGGCCAGCACGAAATAGACCGTGAGCAAAGCGGTCGTCAGCCGCGCCAACCCGGGAAACCATCGCGCCGAGAACAGGCCCACTGCGGCAGCCGCCTTGATGGGCGCGAATATCCACCGGTACCGTGGCGGAAAATCGATCGCATCGAGCACCTGAGTCACGAAGGGCAACGGAATGGCATCGCCGATCGCGCTCACCGCCAGGTAAGCCGCCAGCGCGTCGTAGGTCTGCGACCTTGATGCTCCCGCCATGATGTTCCCCTGTCTGCTCAGTAGTGGTAGGTGTCCGACGGGGCGGGGCTGTGCACGTTTTCGTCCTCGAACTCCGACACCTCGATGCCGTAGGCGCGGGCCAGGTCGAGGATCTTGGTCGCCCGGGCGATGCGCGGCAGGTCTGAGCCATTGCGGATCTCTCCCCCGTCACGTTCGAACTCGCCGAAAAACTCTTTGGCCCAAGCGATTTCGTCCTGCGAGGGTGATAGGCCTTCATTTACCACCGCACATTGGTCCGGGGTGAGACAGATCTTGCCGGTCATGCCGAACTCGACGGAGACGGCCGTGGCCTCGATGAGCTTCAACGCATTGGAGCCGATCGTCGGCCCGTCGATCGCGCTGGGTAGGTTAGCCGCCTTCGCGGCGATGGTGAAGCGTGACCGTGCGTAGGCCAGCGTGCTCGGGTCTTCGCCGAAACCGGTGTCGCGGCGGAAATCGCCGATGCCGAAAGCGAGCCGGAAAGTGCCTTTGGTGGCGGCGATCTCGGTGATGCGCTCGAGGCCCCGGGCCGTTTCGACCAGCGCCACGATCGGCACATTCGGCAATCGTCTCGCCGTCTCGGTGACATGGTCCACCGATTCGACCATCGCCAGCATCACCCCACCGACCGAGCTGTCGGCCAGTGCCGCGATATCGTCCGCCCACCACGGCGTCCCGAAGCCGTTGATGCGCACCCAGTCGGCGTTGTCGCTGCCAAGCCAGCGCACGACGTGGTCGCGCGCCGCGTTCTTGTCTTTGGGTGCGACCGCATCCTCAATGTCGAGGACCACGATGTCGGCTCGAGACCGCGCCGCGGACTCAAACCGGTCGGCGTGCGCGCCGTTGACCAACAGCCAACTGCGCGCCAGCACCGGGTCAATGCGGGAACCGACGTCGGCGGGATCCGCCGCGTGGCTGTCGACTTGCTCATGCATTGATTGATCTGCCGTCATGTTCAACCCCGCCGATGTTGAGATCGGTATGGACCTAGCCCTTAACCGTAGCGATCCCGCGAAACCGGTGGTTAGGAACCTCCAATCCGTACTCTGGTGAGGTGAGCGTTGAGCCGGATGTAGCCGTCACGCTGCAAGACCGCTTCGCCCGCGAGCTGCCGGAGATGGCGGTCCGCTGGCAGGCCCGACACCCTTCGGACCCGCAATTACTGGTCCTCAACGAGCCGTTGGCCGCCGAACTCGGCCTCGACGCGGCCTGGCTTCGGAGTCCCGACGGGCTCCAGTTCTTGGTGGGCGCCCTGGTTCCCGGTGGCGCCACTCCGGTAGCTCAGGCCTACGCCGGGCATCAGTTCGGCGGCTTCGTCCCGCAGCTCGGCGACGGGCGTGCGGTCCTCCTCGGCGAGCTCGTCGGCGCCGACGGGCGCACAGTCGATATCCACCTCAAGGGTTCCGGTCCCACGCCATTCGCCCGCGGCGGCGATGGCCTCGCCGCAGTCGGACCAATGCTGCGCGAATACATCGTCAGCGAGGCGATGCAGGCCCTGGGCGTGCCAACGACGCGATCGTTGGCTGTGGTCGGCACCGGGCACCCGGTACACCGCGAGTCGGTCCTGCCCGGCGCCGTGCTCACTCGCGTCGCCAGCAGCCACCTGCGGGTAGGCAGCTTCCAGTACGCCGCGTTTACCGGCGACGTCGACCTGGTGCGTCGCCTTGCCGACCATGCGATCGCCCGCCACTACCCCGCGGCGGCGGACGCCCAGCGCCCCTACCTCGCGCTGTTCCAGGCGGTTGCCGCGGTCCAGGCGTCACTGATCGCTCGATGGATGCTGTTCGGGTTTGTGCATGGCGTGATGAACACCGACAACATGACGATCTCCGGCGAAACCATCGACTACGGACCCTGCGCGTTCATGGAGGCCTACCACCCCGACACGGTCTTCAGTTCGATCGATTCGTGGGGGCGCTACGCCTACGGCAACCAGCCCGTGGTTGCCGGGTGGAACCTCGCCCGGTTCGCCGAGACGCTTCTTCCGTTGTTGTCCGACAACACTGACGAGGGAATCGCACTCGCGGAGAAGGCATTCGAGGTTTTTCACGCCCAGTACGACCAGGTGTGGTCATCCGGTATGCGAGCCAGACTCGGTTTGCCTGCGGATGTCGAAGCCCAGGCCGTCACGCAGTTGGCCGACGAATTGCTCGGCTTGTTGAAGGAAAGCCAGCTGGATTACACGTCGTCCTTCCGGCAACTCGCTCGCGCCGCACGAGGTGATGCCGGATTCGACGTCGCCGGCCTTGACGACTGGATGTCACGGTGGCGAGCCCTGGGCCCGAACCCCGAATCCATGGACCTCGTCAACCCGATCTACATTCCACGCAACCATTTGGTCGAGGAAGCCCTGACCGCCGCCACGGCGGGTGACCTCGATCCGTTGCATCGGCTGCTTGACGCCGTGACCGCCCCTTACGACGAACGACCCGGTCTTGAGCGCTACGCGAGTCCCGCGCCGGAGGACTTCGGCAACTACCGAACCTTTTGTGGAACCTGAATCACGGCTTGCGCAGGCGGGCCCGTACCAGGCCGATGCCGATCAGGCCGACGCACAGCACCAGCGCGGCGAGGACGGACTGCAGCAGGACGGCGAGGTCCTTGACGTCGTAGGAGCTGTCACCGTTGACGCAGTGAAAGCTCAACGACTGGCCCGCGTCACCGTATGCCAGGCGGTACCCGCTGATGCACACGATCCCGCTCATCCATACCGCGCTCGAAGGAGTCAAAGCGATCACCCCCGCCGCGGCACCGACACAAAGGCCGATCCCCGCGCCGATAGCCCCGATGATCGCCCCGACGCGATTGGCCCCGACGGGCTCCCACGCACCGTGGGCTCGGCGGGCAACCGTCGGCGCAGCTGAACTGCGCAGCTCGGCGTTGCCCGGATTCATCAGCAAATAATCGCACGTCCCGGCCAGCTGCGCTGGCTCTATTTGCTGGGCACCTCGGCGGCGATCTGCGTAGCGATGTTGACCGCCGCCGGATCGTTGGCGGCCGCGCTGTGGGTGAGGATGTCGATGGCGACGTTGTTGCGGACGGTCAGAGCGCGCTGACCGGTCCGGGCGCCGCCCTCGCTGGCGCCGGGACGGTTGTAGACCTCCAGGCTTATCCGCGCACTGGTGCTCAAAACGCCGTTGGCGTTGGAGATCGGCCCCACATCCCACACCTCACGACCGCCCGACATGGTGTGGACGAAGCCCTCGTTGGAGCACCGCTGCCAGCGTTGCGCCGAAGCTGCGAAGAAGGCGCTGGCCTGTTGTGCTGTGGGAAACAACACGACACTCTGCTCGGCTTCGTGCGAATTCGATGGATCCCCCAGAAACTGTCGGTGAACCCCGCTCGATCCGCTGTTGGCGTAGGCGTTGGCCTCTGCCGGCGTGTAAATGGGCAGGCACTCCCGGCGCGACACCAGAGCACTCACGTCCTCCATGGACGTCCTGTCGGTAGCCACGGACACATCGGTGGTCCCCAGCGCGGCGCTGATCTGCGCCGCACTGAGCAACAGCCCGTTCAGCGCGGCCGGGGCGACCGGCGGCACGGTTGTCGACGTGGTGGCGGCGGGGGCTGCCCGGTTGCTGTTGGCGCTGCAACCGGCCGCCAGAATGCAGAGCCCGGCAAGCGCGACCGCCGTTCGGTGTGGCATACCGCAGGAGTATCACAGTCGACGCCAAGTCGATCAATCAGAGCGCGGGCGCGGTGGAGTCGTGCGACAGTTCCGAAGGTGACGAGCAGCGTCGCGGTGATCGGAGCCGGGCCCGGCGGGCTGGCCGTGGCGCGCTGGCTGCTGACGCAGGGATTGCAGCCCACCCTCTTCGAGCAGGCACCGACGCTGGGCGGGCAGTGGGCGGGCCTGGATGGCCGCAGCGGCGTGTGGCCGACCATGCACACAAACAGCAACCGCATCCTGACCGCGTTCAGCGACCTCGAGCACGAGACCGACCTCGTCTACCCGTCGAACCGCGACATTCAGCGCTACCTGCACCGCTACGCCGCGACGTTCGGCCTGACGTCGCGCATCCGATTCGGCACCCGAGTCGAACTCATCACCCGAGACGGGGCCGGATGGCTCGTGCATCACGCCGGCACTCAAGAGCGCTTCGACCGGGTCGTGGTGGCCAGCGGCAGGTTTCATGCACCCGCGATCCCAGCGGTGCCGGGGCTCGACGCGTTCGCCGGCCCGGCAGGAGCCGTCTCCACCTACCAGTACCGGGGGCCGGAGCCGTATCGCGACAAGCGCGTCCTGGTGGCGGGCTGCGCGATCAGCGCGTTGGAGATCGCGTCGGAACTCGCCGTGCTCGGCGCCGAGCGCGTGGTGGTGACCCAGCGGCGGCAGCGATACGTCCTGCCGAAGTTCGTCGCCGGGATTCCCTCCGATTGTCGCTTCTACACGCGATACGGAGCCATGGCCAGCGAGGCCCTGCCGCGTATTGAGGTGGAACACCAGCTCAAGGAGGCCGTGCTCGAGGCCGCGGGAAGCCCCGAGCAGTACGGGGCGCCGACGCCCGATCCGTCGCTGTTCGCGGCGGGGCTGACCCTCAATCAGCAGTACCTGCCGCTCGTCGCCGAGGGCCGAATCACGGTGCGCCCGTGGATGAAATCCGTCGCCGGCGCCGTCGTGACGTTCGCCGACGGGCATGCCGAGGAGTTCGACGGGATCGTGCTCGGCACCGGATTCGAAATCCGAATGCCGTTTCTGGATGCGGACATCCGCGCGATTCTCAACCTTGATGCGGTGCACCTGGACGCCGACCGGTACACCTTCCATCCCGAGCTACCAGGGTTGGCGTTCGTGGGTATTTGGGATCAGTCGGGCGGATACTTTGTGCCGCTGGAGCTGCAGGCCCGATGGATCGCATACACGTGGGGCGGCGCGATTGCGCCGCCGAGCGAGAGCGACCAACGGCTGGCGATCGATGCATATCGATCGCGACGTGGGCTGCCGCAGAAGACTCAAATGAACTTGGCGGCAATAACTTTCGCCCGGGCTGCCGGTGTCGAGCCGCATCTGGAGAACTGGCCGCAGCTGCGCCGCGCCTTATTGTTCGGTCCGCTCGCACCGAGTTGTTTCCGGCTGGAAGGCCCCGACGCGCTGCCCGATGCGCCGGCCCGGTTCGTGCGCGAGGCGAGCACCTTCGGCGCAATCATGTCGAACGAGCTGACCGAGCGCGAAACGCGCCACTGGTCGCTGCTGCAAGCGGCGCCGGCCAACCGCTAGTCGGGCGCCGGCGCTTCTACCGTCGGCGCCGTCGGACGGACGGCACCCCAGAGCCCGACGCCGACGCCGACGATGGCGCCACCCAGGCCGATGAGCTGCTGCGAGCGCGTCAGTTCGTCGTGCACGCTCAGTCCACCGACGAGATCGGACGCGTCGGCTCCGGCGGACGCCAGGAACCAGCCGCGGCTGTTTTTCCGCGCAACCCCGACGTCAAGAGCAGGGCGCCGATCAGCGCGTCCCGGTAGCCCATCGACCGCAACAGCAGTCGCGCCGTGGGCGATGGCTCGCTCTTATCGCCCCACAGACGGTTGGCGCGGAGCGGGTCGACGAGGAACTGGACGCCCGAGGCAAGGCGGATGCTTCCCGCGACCAGCGCGGCACGGTCGATTGACATAGCCCGCAGCCTAGTTGGGCGTGAGGGTGGCTACCATAACCGTCATGGCCGAGTCGGGCCGGGATGCCCATGAAACCGGCGCAGAAACTGTCGCACGCGATGTCGGCAAGACAAATGCCGTGCCTAACTCCACCCCGACCGACGCAGTTGAACTCGCATGGTCGGACAACGCCGGCCCCGCTGTGGACGCCCCGGACGAATACGCCCCGGGCGAGGACGTCACGACCCAGTCCGGTGCCGTCGGCCAGTCATGGCGCGCGACGTGGCGCATCGCCGGGGCGCTTGTGGTGGCCGGACTGGTGGTGGCTGGGGCCATCGTCGCGGGGCGTTGGGCGTTGACGACAAGCCACTCCCCAACCAATACCGCCAACCCGCCCGCACCAACCACATCGGCGGCACCGTCAGCGACGGCAACCGCCCCGTCATCGATCGCATCCACACCCGATCAGGACGACAAGTACATTCAGGCGCTCAACGACAAGGGCATCTCCTTCGCCAATCCCGGGGCCGCGATCTATAACGGCAAGACGGTGTGTCAGAACATCGGCCAGGGCATGACGGTGCAGGAGGTAGTGGCGGCATTCCGTGCGAGCAGCCCGGCGTTCAGTGCCAACGCCGATGACTTTGTCGCCATCTCGGTGCGCGCGTACTGCCCGCAACACAGCAACCTGGTCGCACGGTCCTGATAACCCGCCGGTCTTATACACGCGGTTTACAAATGCCGGCTCCGGGTATTCGGCGTCGGCGATGCGGCACCAAGTTGCGTGGAGTCGCACAGACGACCAAACCGAAGGAGAGGGCAGTGGTGAAGCGTGGTATCACAGCTGGCGTAGTCGGCGTGGCCATGGTCGCGGCAGCTTTGGCCGGCTGTTCGAGCAACAAGTCCAATCCGGGCGCATCGGGTTCGAGTTCGAGCGCGCCGGCCGCAGCGCCGGACCGCAGCTCACCATCGACGGGCAGAACCAGAACGTCAACGGGCAGGTCACCTGCAACGTGGCCGGCGACAACACCAACATCGGCATTGGTGACGCGACAAACGGAGTCGGCGCGGTGGTCAGCAACGCCAACCCGCCGATCGTCCACTCGGTTGGACTGGGCAACGTCAACGGGGTCGCGCTCGGTTTCTCCGACGCCGCACCGGGTGCAGGCGGCAACGCCGGCGCCGCACAGAACGGCAAGACGTATGCGATCAACGGCACCGCCACGGGAGTCGACATGAGCAACCCGCAGCAGCCTCAGCAGGTGAAGAAGTCATTCCAGATGAATGTGACCTGCCCATAGCTTCGGGCCCAAAGCTAGGAGGACGACGAGATATGTCTACTAAACGAGCGGTCAGCGCCGCGGCGATCGCCGCAACGATCAGCATGTCGGCCCTGACGTTCGGGACGGGGTTCGCCCTTGGGGCGCCGGGTGGTCCCACTCCGCCGCCGTGCCCCAACTGCAACGGCGGTGGTCCCGCACCCGGGGGCGGCGGACAGGGACCGCAACAGGGCCCAGCCAACCACGAGCCGCAAAACCCACAAACCCACGCGCCACAAAACCCGCAAACCAACGCGCCGCAGAACCCGCAAACGCACGAACAGAACCGCAGAACCCGCAAACCAACGCGCCGCAAGGCCCGCCCAGCCATGAGCCGCCGAATGGCAGTGCGCCGAACAGCGCGCCGGCCAGCGCGCCGAGCAACGCACCTTCACACGAGCCGAACGCCAGGGAGCTGCAGGCGCCGTCAACCCAACCCCCGCACCCGGCTTACACCCCGCACGGAACTTACGCTCGGGGAAGCGTGGACGTAGGCGGTCCGACGGATGCCCGGGCCGGCTTCAGCGTTGAAGGGCACGGCGCTCCGCCGCCGCCGAGGGAACACGGGTGGGGCTGGAACGACGGCCCGCCTCCGGGCGCCCCGCCACGCAACTGGGAGGGTCCACCGCCTCCGGGCGGGTGGGGCGGCCCGCCGCCTCCCGGTGGCTGGAACCGCCGCTGGGACGGACCACCGCGGGACGTCGTGGTCGCACAGGCCGACTTCGGGCCGTTCGCCTTCAACGACTACATGGTGATCCCGACGTTCAACTGGATGTACGGCGGTTGGGGCTACTGGTACTTCGGTACCTGGGTTCCGCTGTACTGATCAAGCACCGGTCAGCTGCGAGCCGGGCACGCGTCGGCGATCTGTATCGAGGCCGGCCACAACGCCGTGACCAGTCCGAACGCCGTGAGATCGGCGCCCACCGGAGTGACCTTCTGCACCCGCGTCTGTATCTGCGCAACCTGCTCGCCGTGCAGCGATGCCCACGCGAAGCCGATACACAAGTAGGGAACCGCCAGCCACAGCGCCAGCTCGATCAGTGCGCCGACGCTGACCGGGCGATTCAGCAGTCGCTGCAGTGCGGCCATCACTGTGGGTGGCTCGCCAGGTAGTCACCGACCGGGATCCGCGCCGATTCGGCATAGCCGACGGGTAACAGCACGTCGCCGGCGGTCGTGTTGTAGTAGATGTCCCACCGGTAGTAGTCGGAGAAGCCGGCCGGATCGCTTGCGATCACGGCGGCGTAGTCGTCGACCGCACCGACATAGTGGTTGGAGTGGTTGTATCCGAAGATGGCGTGGTCGTGATCGTTGGCGAAGCCGTTGGCGGCCAGGAAGCGGCCCGCCGCCAGGACGGCGTCGTGGGGTGAGTGGACGTCGCCGCCGTTGCCGTAGGTGGCCCACGTCGAGGGCAGGAACTGCATCGGCCCCTCCGCCCCGGCGGTGCTCACCCCGTTGATGCGGCCGAGTCCCGTTTCCACCAGGTTGATTGCCGCCAGGTAGTTCCATCCGACGCCGGTCGCCGCCTCGGCTTCGTGGTAGTAGCCGAGCAAGGCATCGGCCGGCGCGGGACCGTCGATGCGCCACGCGGGCAGGGTGTCCTTGATGTCTCCCCCGCTTAACGCAGTGAGCTGGCGCCGCGCGTCGACATTGCGGTCGTAGGTTCCGACGAGCGACGACGGGATTGCGGCTCGTACGGTCGCGTCCCACTCCGGGTGGCGCCCGATGTTTCGGTAGGCGACCTGCTGGCGGTGCGCCGCCGCCGCCAGCACCGCCTCCGAAGAGGACGGGTCGTGCAGCGCCTGCTCATCGGCGCTCAACTCACTGGCCAAGACCGCGGGATCGGTTGCCAGCGGCGGCTGCGCTCGCAGTGTGGCCGCTACCGCGGTCGAGCCTGCCACCATTACGACGAGAAATGTTGCGCTGCAAGGTATTAACCGCGCCCAACGCGCCCGCCTGCGGCTAGCGACACCCTTCATCATTCTGCCCTCTCGCGTTCCTTTCCCCTACATCTTGTCCGTGCCGGCGCGATTAGCCAAGCCCCAGAGGCGTCGTCGGACCAACGACAACAGCGCTACCACGGCAACGGCGACGGCTCCGACGGCCAAACCGACCACCGAGGCGGCTCCGGTCTCGATCAACCAGGCAGCCACCGCACCAAAGGTCTTGACACTGTGGCGAACCCGATCCGCGGCGTGGTGAACCGCCTCGTATGGCGGGTGCCAGCCCAGGTGATCGCTCCCCGCGAGGAGGATGTGGCCGCCCACCCAGAGCATGGCCACCACGCCGACGTTTGAGAGTACCGAGAGCAACGCGGGCATCGCCGCGACCAGGCCCCGACCGACGTACTGCCCGATTCGCGACGCGGTCTGTTTGAGTCGCAGGCCGACGTCGTCCATCTTGACGATGACGGCGACGACGCCGTACACCCCGGCGGTGAGCACCAGGGCAACGACGATGAGGATGACGAGCCGCGGCAGGAAAGCCTGATCGGCCACCTCGTTGAGCGCGATCACCATGATCTCCGCGGACAACACCAAGTCCATCCGAATCGCCCCGGTCACCACCTCGTCCTCGGCGGCCGGCGCAGCGTCGGTGTCATGACCCCGGATGCTGCCCCAAAGCTTCTCGGCGCCTTCGTAACACAGGTAGATGGCACCGAGCATCAGCACCGGAATCACCAGCCGCGGCGCGAACTGACTGAGCAGCATCCCGACGGGCAGGATCACCAAGAGCTTGTTGCGCAGGGACCCGATCGCGATGCGCTTGATGATCGGCAACTCGCGCTCGGCGGTAATCCCGAGGACGTACTGCGGTGTCACCGCGGTGTCGTCAATGACCACTCCGGCAGCCTTGACCGACGCGCGGCCGCTAGCCGCCGCTAGCCGTGCTAGAGCCGCGACGTCGTCGAGGAGCCCGAAAAGGCCTGCACTCATCGCGTCTCCGCCATGGCGTTGGAGGGTACCCGTCGCGGGTCTACTCTCGCAGAATGCCGGATCCACGGTTCGAGCCCGACGTGGGCTGGGTTCCCGCTGATGAACGTCTATTCGGCGTGGATCGGCGCACCATCGCGCCCACATTGGCCGTTTTCGCACTGGCCATCGTCATGTCGGTGGTGTTGCCCGTCGTCAACGCCCAGGTCCCCTACCACGACATCGTCAAAGCAGGCGACGTTCTGCGGCTCCAAGGCGATGTGACGTTCGTTCCCGAGGCCGGCTGGGGTATCACGTCAGGCCTGCGCGCCGGCAACGCGCCACTATCCGGCGCGTACCCGGCGAGGGCGACCGTCGAGCACAAGGCCGTCAAATTCACCGTGCGCACAGCACCATTCGACGGCGACGCCGACAAGCTGCTCGACCAGATCGAGACGACCTCCGAGGCGCTCAACCGCGGCCGCGGCGTGCACGTGGTCGGACGGCACACCACCATCGTCACCGATCAGGGCAAGCAAGGCGCGACGGCGCGGGTCACCGGGCCACACACCGGCGGCGTGATCGCCGCCTTTGTGTTCGATGGGCGCGGAGTCGAGGCCGTGGCGACCGGGCCGACCGATGCGGGCCCAGAGCTCACCACGGCGGTCCTGCAGATGATCCGCAGCATCAGCCATCCACGGGGAGGCTAGGCAGTGACAACGACGCCAACACCGTCGCTCGCCGACCTCGATCGCGCGCGCAACGTCGCGCTGGACCTCTCCGGGTGGGGCCGGCGGTTCAGCTTGTACCAGCCGCGCAACCTCGCATTCTGGGGCTACGTCGTGCTGGTCGGGATGGGCATGTTTCTCTTCGCGTCCACGATCACCCGCCAGTACGACGCGTACGGCCAGGCGATCGCGCTGGCGGTGACATCCTTTGCCATGTACGCCGCACTGTTCTGGTGGTTCACCCAGCGCATCGATCGCTACGCCACACTGCCCGCCAAACTGATGGTCGTCGCCTTTCTGTGGGGCGGCTTCGCCGCTACCTGGATGATGGCGGCGAACGCCAACACCGCGATACTTGCCTGGTACGCAAAGTCTTTCGGACAGTCGTGGGCGCTGAATTGGGGTGCCGGATTGTCGGCGCCGTTCACCGAGGAAATTGCGAAGGGCTCGGGGTTGCTGTTGCTCATCGCGCTGGCCCCTCGGCAGGTGCGAACCGCGTTCGACGGGTTGATCCTGGGCGCGTTCATCGGCCTGGGATTTCAGATCCTCGAGGACATCACCTACGCCATGACGTCGGCCGGTTCCCAGTTCGGCGCGAACCAGATTGGGGCTTCGGTCGGCACCATCATCACCCGAATGGTCAGCGGTGTCGCCGCGCACATCCTCTACAGTGCCATCTTCTGCGCCGGTGTGATCTATCTGCTCGGCCGTGGCGCCGAGCCACGCCGCGTCGGGCGGGGCCTGCTGCTGATGGCGATACCTATGCTGCTGCACGGTCTTTGGGACTCGGCGGCGGCCACCGCCGGCCGGAGCGCACTGCTGCTGATTGGCCTGCTCATCGCTTTGGTGGTCCTAGCGCTCGTCATCGTTGCCAAGGTCTACGGACTGACCGTGACGCGGGAAAGGGACTTTCTGCGTGACGTCATGATCCCCGAGGAGGCCCGCCACGTGATCAGCGCAGCCGAACTCGACGCACTGGCCGGCAATCGCAAGGCCCGCAAGCGTTACCGCAAAGCCCATCCCACCCGTCGCGAACGCAGACGTGCCCGCTACGTCCTCAATGCCGCGTACGACCTCGCCCATGAGCTGGCCGGGGCACGCGGCGCGGATACCGACCGGGTGCGCTTCGCCCGCGCCGAGGTCGGCAGAATCCGCGCGGGCATTCCGTCATCGTGGTGAGGCCCGCGCCGTCAACCGTAGTTCACCCCAGTGAGTTCCTCGGAGACCATCCAGAGCCGCCGTTGGAGCTGTTCGTCGTGCGACTGAGCAGACGACTGAACGCATTTCGGGTAGCCGCGCTGTTCGGCGAACCCACCGGGACCGTAATATTGACCGCCTCGCACCGTCGGGTCGGTGGCCGCCCGCAATGTCGGCAGCGCTCCCACGCGCGGACTCTGAAAGAGCAGCGGGCCGAGCACGGCAGAGCTGATCCGCAGCCACCCGGGCGATTTACGCAGCAGATCAGTCCGGGAACTTCCCGGGTGCGCGGCGACCGCGATCGTCGCTTCGTGGTTGGCGGTCAGCCGCCGCTGCAGCTCGTAGGTGAACAGCAGATTCGCCAACTTCGATCGACCGTAGGCCGCGAAGGGGTCGTAACGGCGCTCGGACTGCAGGTTGCCGAAGTCGATGGCCGACCGGACGCGGTGCCCCAGGCTGCTGACCGTGACGACCCGCGAATCTTGCGCCGGCAGAAGATGATCAAGCAGCAGCCCGGTCAGCGCAAAGTGCCCCAGATGATTGGTGCCGAACTGCAGCTCGAAGCCATCCTTGGTCAAACTCTTCGGCGTAGCCGACACACCGGCGTTGTTGATCAGGAGACTGATCTGTGGATACGTCGCTTTCAGATCCTGAGCGGCGGCACGCACCGAGCCCAGCGACGCCAGGTCGAGTTCCTGCAGCGCGATGTCCGCGTCGGGGTGCCTGTCGTTGATCCGCGCGGCGGCCTGCTCGCCTTTAGCCAGATCTCGGACCGCTAGCACCACACGGGCTCCCTTGGCGGCGAGCATCGCCGCGGCTTCGAATCCGATCCCGCTGTTGGCCCCGGTGATGACGGCGACGCGACCGCGCTGATCTGGCAGGTCAGCGGCCGTCCAGTTATGGCTCATCGGTGTCATGACCGCGCGGTGAATTCGATGTGCAGCGCCTCCAGGCCGCGAAGGATGTAGAGCGGGACGTAGTCGAACCGGCGATCCCACGGCGGACCGTGATGGTCTTCATCGAGCCGAATGTCGTTGAACCGGTCCAGGATCCGCTCGATGGTGACACGGCCCTCGATCCGCGCCAGTGGACCCCCGGGGCAACTGTGGGCTCCGCGGGCGAACGCCACGTTCTGGCGGGCATTCGGCCGGTCTATGTGCAGTTCGGCCGGGCAGTCGAAGTGGCGCGGATCGCGGTTGGCGGCACCGGGCAGCAGCATCACCGTGGTACCGGCGGCCAACTCTACGCCGCCCAGTGTCGTTGCGATGCGGGTTAACCGGAAGTCGCTCTTGATCGGGCTCTCCAGACGCAGCATCTCTTCGACGAAGTTCGGAATGCGATCACGGTTGGCGCGCAACGTATTCTGCAGGTCCGGATTCTCGGCCAGTACACGCACCGAGCTGGACAGCAGCCGAGCGGTCGTCTCGTGCCCGGCGATGAACAGGAAAGTCGCGATGCGCACGAGGTCGACGACCTCGGGCAGCGAGCCGTCCGCGAAGCGTTGGGTGGCGATCTCGGTCAGGATGTCCTGGCTTGGTGTCTCGCGCCGATCACTGATGTAGGCGGTGAACCACTTGTCCAGGTAGGCAAGCGGATTCATGTTCTCGGACCAACTCTGGTCCTCCGCGGGGGCTTGACCGGCCAGAAGTTTGCGGAACATCGAATGGTCGGCCTCGGGCACCCCCAGCAGGTCCGCGATGACCAGCAGCGGGAAGGGTTGACCGTACGCCGACGCGAATTCGGCGTGCCCGTCGGCGGCGAACTCATCGATCAGCTGATCGGCGAGCCGCCACATGAACTCTTCGTTCTCCTTCAGCCGCTTCGGGGTGAAAAGACCGTTGAGCAGGGCACGGTGCGCGGTATGTTTGGGCGGGTCGAACGACACCAGGTGCTCGCTCATCGGGAACTCATCCCGGTGCGCGTCGAGCTGCTCGGAGATGTCGTCACCGGTGACGTCGAACGGCAGCGGAAACGGCCCCAACGACGAGTTGACCGCGGAAAACGTAGCGCTGTCCCGATATACCTGAACTAGTTCGTCGTATCCGGTCACGGCGACGACCCGACTGCTCGGCACGTGTGCCACGGGGCATTTCGCACGCAGGTACTCGTAGTACGGATAGGGATCCGCCACCAGGCCAGGGTCGCTGAAGAAGTTGACTTCAGTGAAGTCCTTCATGCCGCGACGTTAACATTGCTTACAACTACTGTAAAGTGTGTAAACGATGGAAAACGCCGACGACCCGATGCGCGAGCGCATCCTGCGCGCCACGTTCAAGGTGCTGTGCCGCCACGGGTACGGCAAGCTCAATCTGTCCGACGTGGCGGCCCAAGCCGGCATCTCGCGCCCCACCCTCTACAAGTTCTTTTCGTCCAAAGATGACTTGCTGTCGGCGTTCAGTTCGTTCGAATTGCGTTTGCTGCGTGCGGATTTGGAGCACGCAACCCAGGGCCACACCGGACGCGGGCGCGTCGATGCGCTGCTGCGGTTTCTTGCCGACTTCTATGGCTCGTATCAGATGCGAGCGCTCGTCGAGATAGAGCCGGGCCTGGTACTCGGCCAGCTGGCCAGGGCGCTGCCGGCGCTTGTTGAGTTGATCGCGCCCAAACTGCAGGGGCAGGTATCGGATCCGCAACTTGTGGCGACGACGCTGGTACGGCTGTCGGTGTGCCATTATCTCGTGCCGGGTTGCGACGACGACCGGTTGATCGACCAGCTTCGCGCCGCCGCGGGTGTACGGTAACCGCCCATGGAACGTGCGGGACGAGTTGAAGGCAAGGTCGCGCTGATCACCGGTGGCGCCCGCGGTATGGGGGCCGCTCACGCGCAGGCGTTGGTGGCCGAAGGCGCGCGCGTGTTGATCGGTGACGTGCTCGACGCCGAAGGGCATGCCGTCGCCGAAACACTCGGCAATTCAGCGCATTTCGTGCATCTGGACGTCGCCGACCCGGATCAGTGGGACCAGGCCGTCGCGGCCGCGGTGAACAAATTCGGACGGCTCGACGCGCTGGTGAACAATGCGGGCATCGTCAAGCTCGGTTCGTTGCGGGGCTCCAAGTTGTCCGACTGGCAACGGGTCCTGGACGTTAACCTCACCGGCGCGTACCTGGGCATGCGGGCCGCGATCGAACCGATGATCGCCGCCGGCGGCGGATCGATCGTCAACATCTCGTCGGTGGAGGGCTTGGCCGGAAGCGCCCACCTCCACAGTTACGTGGCCGCCAAGTTCGGCCTGCGCGGCATTACGAAGTCCGCCGCAGTTGAGCTGGCGCAGTACAACATTCGGGTGAATTCGATTCACCCTGGCCTGGTGCACACGCCGTTGAGCGCGGGTGTGACCGAGGAATTCATGACTCCGATCCCGCTGCGCCGGGGTGCTGCCCCAGGCGAGGTTGCCACCTTCGTGCTCTTTTTGGTCAGTGACGAGTCGGCGTACGCCACGGGTGCGGAGTTCGTCGTCGACGGCGGACTGACCAGTTACGTGCCCGCCAAGATCTGATCAGTTCTGCCGGCCCATCAATTCGGCGACAAACCGATCGATGAATCCGTCCAAAGGCGCCGACCCGACCGGCCGTATCACGAATTTCGTCAATCCGGCGTCCAGGTAGTCATCGAGCTGGCGGTGCAGCCGATCCCAGCCCGCGGCGATCAGCTCGCCGGGGTCGCGGTCCGGACGACGCCGGCGGACCGCCGCCGCCAATTCCGCCGGAAGCTCCCCGTCGGATACGGCCAACGAAATGCCGAAGTGGTCGGGTTCGATGCATCGGCCGGCCTCGGCCGCGGCCCGTTCGATAGCCTCACGCCCGGTCCTCGCCTCGGCCGGGGTCAGGAAACTGCCCAACCAGCCGTCGGCGAGCGTGCCGATGCGCCGAAACGCTCCGGGCGCCGAACCGCCCACCCAGATGTCCAACGGAGGCACCGGCCGCGGCGCGACCGCCACACCGCTGACGGAAAAATACCGACCGCTGTAGTTCGCCGAATCGCTGCCCAGCACCGCGCGCAGCACCCGCAGGGACTCGTCGAACACCGCCGCCCGTTCCCCCTCGGGTACGACGAACACCTCGCGCTCGGCCGGGATCGCAGAACGCAACCCGAACACGGGCAGCACTCGCTTCGGCGCGACGGCCGCGAGCGACGCGAGTTGTTTGGCCACCAGTACCGGATGCCGCCCCGGCAAGACCGCCACCGACGTGCCCACCTTCAATCTGGTGGTCCGGGCCAGTGCGTAGGCCATGCCGACCACCGGGTCCACCGCCGGGGAGTACACCAGCTCGGAGAACCAGAGCGAGTCCACCCCGCTGCTCTCCAGATGATCGACGATGCCGGCGAGTTGATCCGGAGCGGTGTCCGCACCCAGCCCTACCCCGAAACGAATCTTCACCCGCTCTGCAACACGGCGGCCCCGCCGTTTGTGCCCGCTCCCCGGACGACGTCGACGAATGCCTGCGCCGCCGCCGTCACGCCTGCGTCGTCGTCGGTGGCCACCAGGTCAAGCAGCAATCCGCGCATCACCGCCAGGCCCAGGCGCACCAGTGCCGGGTCGCTCACCCCACCCGCCGCGCCCTCGACCTTTTCGACCTCGGCGAGCCACGCATCGACGGCGCCCGGCACCATGCGAGCAAAAGGCTGCTCACCCTGGGCGCCGCGGGAGTAGCACTCGAAGAAGAGTCGCTCGAACGGGCGAAGCTCGGGCCGGCACAGGTTGGCCCACATCGTGGCGAAGCCTTCGGCCGGGTCGGCGGGCAGGTCGGCCAGGATGACCATCTGCCGCCGCTCGACCTCGTCCACGATCGCGAGCAGCAGTTCGTCCCGTGACGCGAAGTGGTGCAGCAGCATTCGGTGGCTGGTATCGACCGCCGCGGCCACCTCGCGCAGTGAGCGGTCACCGATGCCGCCGGCAGCGAATTCGTCGACCAGCGCGTCCAGAAGCTGCTGACGGCGCGCAAGGTCAGGCGGGCGGGCCATGAGGCTGCCGCAATTGCTCGCTGCGGCCTTTGAGGCCCTGGGCCTCCATCTCGAGGTAGCGACAGGTGGTGCGGCGCATCAGGCGGCCGACGATCGCGCCGGCCAGCCCCTGCTGGTCGAGCGTCTGGCGTACGAGCGTGCGGCCCTCGGCCATCGGGGTCAGCGCATGATGAGCCAGTGTGGAGCCGCCCGAGGACCGCTGCGCCCAGGTCCACCCGACACCGGGCGTCAGGTCGGTGACCTCCCAGACCAGCGTCGGCAGCTTCGGCTGTTTGATTTCGAATCGCTTGCCGACGGCAATGACGGGTGAGCCGGGTCCGTCGAGCGCGACGAGGCGGGTGACCGAGGCGGTCCATTCCGGCCAGCGCTCAACATCGGTGAACACGTCCCATACCAACGACGCCGGGGCGTCGATCTCGACGCTGCGTTCAGTAATCATGTACCAGATGGTACATTAATGCTCTCCAGATGGCTAGCCCATAGGCTGATCCGCATGGACTTCGAGCTGCGTCGCGCAGACTTGCACCAGACCCGCTTCCTGCACGGTGAAGCGCCGTCGCCCGACGACGGACAGGCCCTCCTTCGCGTCGAGTCGTTCGGACTGACCGCGAACAACATCACTTACGCCGTGTTCGGCGAGGCGATGCGCTACTGGGACTTCTTCCCGGCTTCGGACCCGGACTGGGGAAAGCTCAACGTCTGGGGCTACGCCCACGTAGCGGAGTCGCGGCACCCCGATCTGGCCCAGGGCAGCCGCGTCTACGGCTATTTGCCCTGCGCCAGCCACCTGCTGATCGTCCCCGACCGCATCAACGAGACGGGGTTCGTCGATGCCGCCGCACACCGGGCGGCGCTGCCCTCGGCCTACCAGGGCTACCGCGACGTCCGGGCCGACCCGGTCTACTCGCCTGGCCGCGAGGCAGAGCACATCCTCTTCTTTCCGCTGTTTTTCACCTCGTTTCTCATCGATGACTTCCTGGCCGACGAATCCTTCTTCGGTGCGGACACGATCGTGATCTCCAGCGCCTCGTCGAAAACCGCGATCATCGCCGCCTACCTGCTCGCCAAGCGCGACGGCATCGAGATCGTGGGGCTCACCTCGGCGGGCAACCGGGAATTCGTCAGGGCACTGGACATCTACGAGTCGGTTTACCTCTACGACGACGTCTCCGAGCTGCCGGGCGATCGCGCCGTCTACGTCGACATCTCCGGCGACGGCGCCGTCCGTAGCGACGTCCACGCCCACTACGGCGAGCGCCTCGCCCATAGCGCGGCGGTCGGGATGACCCACTGGACCCAGATGGCACACGGGACAGGCAATCTCGAGGGCCCGAGCCCGGTCCTCTTCTTCGCCCCCGATCGCATCAAAAAGCGCGGCGCTGACTGGGGAACCGCCAAACTCGACCAAAACGTTGCAGAAGCGTGGGCACCGTTCGCGCAGTGGGCATCGGGTTGGCTTCGCATTGACCGGATCTCGAGCGAGGACGACATCCAGCGGGCCTACCTGGAGCTACTCGACGGGAAAGTCGACCCATCGGCCGGCACCATCGTGGACCTATAAAGGAGAGAAGTGACACAACGAATCCGGGGCCTGCTGGTGGTCCCGTTGATCCTGGCGCTGGCATTGTTGCTCGCGCCTCCCGCCGGGGCAGACGACTACACGGACGACGTGGTGAACAGGTTCAACACGTCGACCCACGTGGTGGCCGACCCAACAGCAACACCGCCGCTGCAGAACCCCGACCAGGTGAACCAGCAGATCCTCACCCGCCGGTGGACGTGGAGTCCGGCACCGCCGGTCTGGGTGGCCGCGGTCGCCCCCAGCCAGACCGGCCTGACCACACCGGATGCCATCCACAACAGCATTTTGGGCCGCAATCCCGAGTTCGGCGGCGTCATCTTGGTGATCGACGCCAAGGGCTACCACGTGCGGGCCTACAACGTGCCGAGGGCAATCGCGGACAGCGTGGACCCGGTGATGAGTCAGGCGGCCAGGAGTCACCGCAACGATCCATACGGCGCGACCACTGAATTCGTGGGCAAGCTGGCCCAGGTGAATGCGGCGTCCGGCGGAACATCAACCACCTCCCCCGTCGTGAACCAGAAGCACACCAGCTGGACCTGGCTGTGGGGACTGCTGATCATCATCGGCATTGTGCTGGCGGTCGCCGGCCTCGTCTGGTTCGCCGTGAGCCGAAACCGCAAGCACCGCAACGACTCGACGTCGCGCGAGCAGGTGAAGCAGGAATTGATCTACGCCGAATCCGACGTCAGCGAGCTGGACAACGCGGTGCTCACCAACAGCACCACAGACGTGAGCGCCGAGTCGTTGAGCGCCACCTCCAGCCTGCACAACGCCCGCAAGGCATACGAGGCAGGCGACTACAGCGCGGCGCGGGCCCACCTCAGGGTGGTGGAGTCAACCGTGGCCAGGGCCAACCGGAAGTTGTTCCCGGTGAACGTGGATGCCATGACCACGGTGCCGAAGGAGGACCGCAAGCAGGCCACCGTGCGGACAACGAACCCGCAGACCGGTGAGCAGGTCACGATCAACAACAACAACTACAGCACCACCCAGCAGCCGGGCTACGCGAACTATTACCCGGGCGGCTACCACAACGGCGTCTTCTTCTATCCCGGCTACTATCCGTACGCGTTCTGGGGTCCCGGCTGGGGCTGGGCCCTTACCGATGTTCTGTTGATGGATGCCTTGCTGGACGACCATTGGGGCGGCAGCTATGAACGGGGCTTCGAGGCCGGCCGGGACTCGGCATACGCGACCTCGGATAGCGGTCTCAGCGGCCAAAGCTCGAACTACGACAGCCCGCAGGGAGACGTCGGGTTCGACGGCGGCTATGGGCAATCAGGTGGTGGCGACGTCGGCTTCGGCGGCAACGACTACAGCGGAGGTTATGACTCCGGTGGTGGGAGTGTCGACTTCGGCGGATTCGGTGGGTCCGACTCCGGCGGCGGCAGCTTCGACTTCGGCGGCGGCGGGTTCGACTCCGGCGGCGGCGGCGGCGATTTCGGGTTCTAGGCCGTCTTCTGAAACGTCAATAGCATTCCCCGGCGTGCACGATATTGCATATCGGGCATGCGATCTCTTTAGTCGCGATAGGCCCAGTACGCTGAAGGACCTTCAGTTCCGGTTCGCCGAGGGCGGATAACACCCGGTCGATCGCCGCACGCACTTCCGTGACGAACTCGTTCCTGCGATCGCGCGCGATCGCTTCGGCCAATTGCCAGGATCGAGTCACTTCAATGCTCGGGCGGATGTCGAAGTGGTCGCGCAGCAGCGCATTTCGCCACGTGTCAAGCGTTGCCAGTTCACTTTCGGCGGCGTACCGGCGCTTTATCAGCCACCGCCGAAAGCCCCTGTCATCCAGCTGAGCCCGGGGCCGACGTCCTGGCCTCTGGTCACGGAAGTCGTCAATCCACTGACGCACGTACTCCGGCCCGGTCATTTGCCGTCTCGGATACCACCGGTTGGCCGGCGCTGCCAGCCAGTACGAGAGATGGAAGTTCGCTGCGACGTACCAATTCGGCTGGCCGGCCAGGACGATCAGGGCCTCAACCTTCTTCGGATCGGAATAGACGCGCTCGTACTGGGGCTTGAGTTCCGCGGGGCACATGCCCAGACGGATGCGCCCACCGTCGAGCCACATATTGACCCGGTCGACAGCGCGAACTTGCTCGGGAAACTTGACTTCGACGCCGGGCGGTCGAACCAGTCCAGACGGTGAAATCACCGCTCCCGCAGTATGTTTCCCCGACACCCCGGTGGCTTCTTCCAGGATCGCCGGCAGCCGCCCGTGATGGTCTACTTCTTTCACCATTCCCCCCGACAGGTGCGTCGTATCGCGTGCGCGCAAGTGGGAGGGGAAGCACGACGGCCATCAGTCTATCAACGCCGGCGAGATCTTCCACGTCTGTCGTTCGTGGAGTAGAACCAAAGTCAGGCAACCGAATCGAGCACAGACATGAACATCACCCGCGCGATGGCTTGGCCGCCATAGCCGGCGCAGCGGCGGAAATCTCGGTGAACCGAAGCACTGGCACACGTTGCGCTGCCTCTTGCGGAAACCGGCGCGCTGACGGCGCGGCGCCCTACGGGCCAGGCGAGCATTGCGGAAGGCGATGCAGCAGTTCGGGGTCATCGCCTTCGACCTGCAGTTGACGTCGGCCGTCCGCTGTGGTGGCGACACCGATCGGCGACTCGTTGCCACCGGCGCCATTTGGTGCCACGTGCAGCTGCAGTTCTCCGGACTCGACGTAGACCATCGCGTCCTCATTGGACAGCTTCCAGGGTTGGCCATCGCTCGGCCATCGGCCGCCGACGAACCGAATGCCGCCTTCTGTTGTCTGAGCGCCGACGCAATCGACCCATAGTTTGCCCGGGACCGGACGGAAGTACACCGCGAGGCGCTGCCGGTTGAGGTCCACCTCGACTGGTATGCCAATCGGGGGCAGCGACGTGCCCTCGGGGCGATCGCTCAGCGACTTCTTGACCTGACGCGACCCGAGTCCGGTGCCAAACCAGTCGACCGTCAGCACGGTGGTGAAGTACTGCACGATCGCCAGGGTCAACAGACCGCCCGCGCCGGCTGCTCCGATTCCGGCAGCCCCGGCCGCCCAGGTCACCGGCAGCGCAAGCAGGCGCGGCCACGCTGAGAGCCTGCTCGAGACTTTCGACGTCTGGTAAGTCAGCGCGCCGGGGCTCCTTGCCCGTCGGGTCGCGCGGGATGTCATCGAGGCCCATCTCGTAGATCACCTTGAACGTGGCACTGAAGTCATAGAGCTTGGTCTCGGCGCTAACGGTGCCGTCGATGACTAGCCGGCCGTCCTCGGTCCGCGGCACGATGTCGGCTTCCAGAGCATCGACGATGCGGTCTTGACCGCCGATGCTGGCGGTCTTCGGGCCATCCAACAGACACGGCACGTCGGCATCGAAGTCGCTCTCGTCGAGACCGAAGGTGTTCATCACGCTGTCGCGGACCTGCTGCAGGATGCTCCACCCGGTGACGGCCAATCCTGTTTTCTCCTTTGGGTTTTCGGCGAGGATAGAAGCGGGCAGCTCTTCGCCGGCCGGGAGCGCGCGCAGCGTCTGGAGCTGCACCACCATGCCGGCAGCAGCCGCAGATTGGATCTCAGCAGGTAAATGTCGAGCGTCGGCCGTTTCCACAGCATCCAATACAGCAAGGCGCCCAGCTGGTTGGGTCCGGAGAGTGTCTTGGTGCCACGCTCAAACGTCGTCCTCGCGTCGAAATCCCATCCGACCAACATGATTCGGTGCCGGGCGCGCAGCATCGAGGCTTTGACGTGCCTGAAATAATCGGCCCCGTCGATGATGCAGGCGAACTGGTCGGCGCGAGCCACCGACCAGCACGTCTGGCCGGGGATCAGCAGTCGGTCGTCGGACACACTGCACTATTTACCCGTTAAGGACCTACCCCATGCGGCGGCCTAGCTGCCGTCGCGCCCGTGCAGTTCTACCAGCGCGTGGATCTGTTCGAGATAGTGCTCAAGCGAGCGATGGATGAACCGCGCGGACACTGTGGTGGTGCCGGCCGCGGCCATGGTCCGGAGCGTTTCCGCGGTCAACTCTGGCTCCCCAACCGGATCGAGCGGTTTATCCGCGGGCAAAACCACCTCGAACCCGGCGGGCAGCTCCCAGGCCCGCAGCCATTCGGCGGCCGTGGGAATAGTCACACCAAAGGGAGCCCACCCGTCGGCGAGCGTGACCGCGCGACGCAACGATCGCTTGGTGCGGCCGCCGATCCAAATCGGCATGTGCGGCTGCAGAGCGCAGGGATCGACGGTCAAGCCGCTAAACGAGTAGTACTCGCCCTCGTAGGCCGGCTCGTTGCTCGGCAAGGCGGCGCGCAGGGCCCTCAAGGCGTCGTCGCCGCGAGCACCACGATCGTCGAACGGCGCGCCCAGAAGGTCGAATTCTTCCTTCAGGCTGCCGACGCCGACGCCCAAAATCACCCTGCCGCCGCTAACGTGATCCAGTGTGCCGTAACGCTTTACGATCGCGAGCGGGTGATGATAACCGAGCACCAGGGTCATGGTGGCGAGTCGGATGTGCTGCGTGCGGGCCGAGACGTAACCCAGGGTGGCCAGCGGGTCCCAGTACCGGGAGCCGCGCCGCGGCGCCTCAGCCGAGGGAACGCCGATGTGTTCACTGCACGTGAGGTGGTGGTAGCCAAGCCGATCGGCCGTTTCGGCGACACGGCCGATGTCCTCGATCGTCGCGGTCTTCTCCCACGTCAACTCGGCGCCGGCGACGTTGGTGACGACGGGCGTTGCGATGCCGAGTTTCAATTGAGGGGCTCTTCTCCGGCAAGGACCGTGCGGTGCATGAGCCGACCGCTGTCGACGGCGTATGGCAACGCCCGGTGCATCGTCCCGGTGTTGTCCCACATGAGCAGATCGCCGAGTTCCCACTCGTGCCGATAGACGTAGCGCGCTTGAGTAGCCCAGTCTCGAAGGCGCGCAAGCAATGCGCGGCTTTCTTCCACCGGCAGTCCGACCACGTAGTCCGCCGTCGCGCCGAGCAGCAACGACTTGCGTCCGGACTGGTGCGTCCAGACCATCGGGCACGACTTGGTCGGGGATTTCTGCCAGAAGGCGATCTCGTCGTAGCTCATCTCGGGTCGCACGTAGTACTGCGAGCGCTCCGCGCTGTGCACTACCCGAAGATCGGCGATTGCCTCCTTGTCGGCATCCGGCAGGTCTTCGTACGCCGCGTAGGTGTTGCAGAACTCGGTCTCGCCACCGGAATCCGAGAGCTTCATGGCCCGCAGCACGGTCGCGAGATTCGGATAGGGTTGCAGCGAGCCATCGAAGTGCCAGAACATCGAGCCTTTCAGGTATTCGGCTCGCTGATTCACGTTCTTATCCAGTGAGATCTTGTAAATCCCACCCTCACCCTCGTTCTGCACAATGTTGCCAAGGGTTTTGGCGATGGCGACCTGTTGCTCGTCGCTGATCGGCAAGCCGCGAAAGTAGACCACTCCGCGTTGCTCCAGCGTCGCGCGGATGTTCTCCGCTTCGAGGCCACCGAGAAGCGTGTCCAGATCGGTTCTGATCTCGCTGCCGATCAACGGTGTGCGGTCGATGACTTCGAGTCGTGTGGTGGAAATTCCCATGGGTCAGCTCAGCCTGGTGAGAATGGTGTTCGCCGAATGCTTTACCCTCGGCTGCCGCCACAGCTCGACTGCCAACGAAACGGTGATCAACGAGTACAGCAAATTGCGCAGGTTCGCGACGTCCTCGGGCAGCGGTTCGGCGTAGTCGAACTTGTCGATATAGGCGACCGCTTCCTCGGCGTGGGGAAATATTTCGTCGTAGAACGCCTGTATCTCGGACATGGAGCTGTTGACGCGCTTCACATAACGCTTGTGCCCGTCCTCGATGGCCCACTCGGCGACCAGATGCTCGAGTTGGGAAAACTCCTGTGGCAGAAGCCCGTTCATCTCCCCTGCTCCCCAGCGGCTACGTAGTCGCCCACCACCTTGTGCAGATGCCGCAGCAGGATCTCCTCGTCGTTCATCGTGAAATGCGTAAGCGCGCCGCTGTTCAGCATCGCCTGTAGCCCTTCGGACGGGCTGGCGTCTTCGAGAATGATGTCGTTAAGAAAGGTCACCGTCAGCTCTTGGCCCAGCCGCTCCTTGTGCGTCTTGGGCGGCTGATAGAACATCTCGACTTCGAAGATGTGTGAGTGCGGCCCCGTCGGCCAATGCACGTGCGTGCTGAAACCGGATGACCCGAAGATCACCACGAAGTTGGGAAAGAACTGAAACGAGTCGAAACCGTATTTCTCCGAGCGCGTGGGATTGAGGCCCGCCGGCATCGGACCGCGATCGGAGCGCTTGTTCCACGGGCCGGCCGCACTCGCCTCCATCACGCACTCAATCGGCTTGGAGTACGGCGTCTTTTGCGACGGCTCACCGGAGAACGAGAACATCCGGTGCGGGCCCTTCAACTGGTAGGCCAGCGCATCGGTGAACGGATTGGGCTGGTCGAACGCGTCTCTGGCCTCTGCGGTCAGTGCGCCGAACGAGGATGCGTGCAGATACGGCCCGTGGTAACTCTCGGCGAAGCCGTCGACGAAGATCTTCCAGTTGCACTGCAGCTCCGCCTTGAAGCGGTACACCTGATGCGGACCGGCAAAGGGATAGCCCTCGATGCCGTGGGCCAGCTCGCCGAGGTAGGACCGCAACGGCTCGGTGTTGTGCGGGTTGAGGTTGATGAAGATGAAGCCCTCCCACACCTCGCACTGAACGGCCGGCACCCGGCAGCTGTCGGCGTCGAAGTCGAGCAGCAGATCCTTGCGGGTGGCCGCGTGCAGCGAGCCATCCAGGTTGTAACGCCAGCCGTGAAAACGGCAGTAGAGCACCGGCGCCCGGCCCTGCACCTCTTCGAAGGGGTCATCGCTCCACAGCATTTTGTTGCCGCGGTGCGGACAGACGTTGTGGAAGGCGCGGATCACGTCGTCCTTGCCGCGCACGATGATGATCGACGTGTTCAGGAACTTGAGCTCGCGGGTGAAGTAGCTGCCCGAGCGCGGCACCCGCTCTGCGCGCCCGACGTAGAGCCAGGTCTTCTTGAAGACGTGCTCACGTTCCTTTTCGTAAAACTCCTCCGAAACGCAGTCCTCGAGTGACACCGGGCCGCGGCCCAGTTCGGGATACGCATCGGTCCAGTAGCCGCTTGCCGGCTTGGTCACCAGTGCATCGACACTCATGAGGCTCCTCCGTCCCCCTACCGGCAGAACGTAGCACTTGACCAAATGCGCAAAACAGGTCTTGAATTGCAACACCCTGTTGCATTTATGGAACACTGATGGAACAAAATTTGCCGTTCGACCTCGATGCGCTGCTGATTTTCAGCAAGGTCGTCGAGTGCCGCAGCCTGTCGAAGGCGGCCACGCTGCTGGCCATGCCGAAGTCGACTGTCAGCCGAAAGCTCAGCAAGCTGGAAGCGGACCTCGGCATCAAGCTGCTCCGAAAGAACACCCATCAGCTCACGGTCACCGACCTCGGCGAGAAGATCTACGGCCACAGTGTGAACATCCTCGCCGAGGCCAACGGCGTCCGGGCCCTGGTGGAGGGCAGCAAGCAAGAACCGCAAGGCGAGCTGCGTGTGGCCATACCGGTCTTTGTCGGCATCGACTACGCGTCGCGGGTCGGGGCCACGTTCTTGCAACGCCATCCCAACTCGCGGTTGGACATCCGGCTCGTGGACGACGTCGTTCACCCGATCAAGGACGGGTTCGACGTTGTCTTCGGGACGGGCCCGCTCCAAGACTCGATGCTGATCGCCCGGAAGGTGTTCAGCCTCGAAATGTTCCTCTGCGCCTCACCTGACTTCGTGGGCCGGCTGGCGGAGCCGATCACGCTTCCGGCTCAGTTGAACACTCTGCCGTTCATCGATTGCGGCTTTTATGGCGGACCCAAGAAGTTGGTGGTGGGCAAACAAAAGCGGCGGTACGAGCTCTCACCCCCTATCCGTGCACGCACCAACAACTTTCAGGTATGCAAGCAGTACATCCTGCGCGGGCTCGGCATCGGCGCGATGCCTAACCAGATCATCGTCACCGACGAATTGCGCGAGGGAAGCATCGTGCCGGTGCTGCCGGGCTGGGGTCTTGAGCGGCTGGACGTGTACATGATTCATCCGTTTCAGCTCTCGTTCTCCACCTTGATCAGCGCGTTCTACGAGGCGGCGTGCGAGATCATCGTGGAAAACTCGGCGCGAAGCTAGGCGGCCCCTGGTGTGATTATCGGAAATTGAATCCAGGTCCACCACGGCGGCGGTGACTGTGGTTGTTGCGTCGCCGGTTGCGGCGGGGGGTTCGGACAGTAGGCACGCTCCGCCAGGGTGGTGAACGTCGCGGCGTCCGACATGCTGAATCCGGGATTGCCCGAAGCAACGGTCTTGATGACATCGGGTCGGGCCTGACCGCCGTTTATCCAATCGCACACCTGATGGGCGGCGGCGACGGCTTCCGGTGCGCTGTGGTAGGTGATGCTGGCCTTGTCGAGCGTGGCCAAAAAGCCGGGGTCGGGGTTGGGATCGGCGTTTCCCGGCGCGGCCAGGGCGATTGCGGCGGCCATCAGCGCAAGCACGACAAGCGTTCGCATCGCCCCATTCTCGTACAACTTTGACGCCCATGTCCCCGATGTTCTGAACCGGGCTGCGACGCAATCGTTATCGTGACGTCATGGACGTCCGGAATTTCCTCAACCGTCGCCAACTATTTCAATTGGCCGGGGGCGTCGGCCTGGCGACGACCGTCGGCGCCTGCGCGAGCAGAGCCGCCGCAGCTCCCGGTCCGGCCGCCTCGGCCCAGCTGCTCTGCCGAGACGCCTGGGGCGCCCGACCCGCGCGCCCCGGCGGGAAACCCCAAACCATCACCCGCATGACCCTGCACCACGAGGCAGTCGTCCTCGGCGACAACCGCAACGCCCCGGAGCGCCTCCGCCAGGACCAGCGCTACCACCAAGACCAGAAGGGATGGGTCGACATCGCCTATCACGTGGGCGTCGACCGCGACGGCAACATCTACGAACTACGCACACCGCAGATCGCGGGTGACACCGCGACGGACTACGACACGACGGGTCATTTCCTGGTCCTCTGCGAAGGAGACTTCGACCAGGAAGCCGTCTCGGAAGCCCAACTCCACGGAGCCGCTCTGGCCTTCGCCTGGGCCACCCAGACCTTTCACATCGCCACCAACACCCTGGCCGGCCACCGCGACCTGGCCCAAACCTCATGTCCGGGCGCGAACCTGTACGCCCATCTGTCCTCCGGCGACCTCAGACGCCGTATCGACGATCTTGTCGCCGCCGGCCAAGTCGACCTGCAGCGCATCTGCGGACCCGACGCCGCCGCGAAGGTCGCAGCCATCGAAGCGGGCTAGACCTCGGAGTCCTGCGCCCATTTCGGCCGGCGCATTGGTGGCTTGTGCAACGAACGCGCCGCAGCCAGTCCCACCGAGCGCCCACCGTCGATCGCGGTCAGCACCGGCGGCTGGCCCTTACGTAGGGTCGCGATCAGCTCGCGGTACGGGCCGATCAGGTAGACGGTGTCGCCGGCTTTCAATCGGGCGCCGCGGCGAGGCCGCAGGCTGGCCGGCCCGTCAGGTCTGGTGATCGCGATGACGCGCGCCTGGGTGGACAAGTCCATCATTCGCAGTCCGTCCAGTTCGCTGCCGGCCGCCACCAGCATGGCGCCGACCATGAAGGAGCGCTGCCCGACCCAAAACGTGCCGAGCACCTGCAGCCCCATCGCAGCGCCGATGAACCACGGGGCCGCCAGATCGACGATCGACCGCACGTTTTCGAAACCGAACCGCCTATTCACCGCGGTGCCCAGCGCGCGACCTTGAACGCGCAGGACGATCGGCACCTTGGTATCGGATCCCAGGATTTCCAGCAACACGATCCCGGTCTCGATGTTCTCCATGTCGTTGTCGGTCACCACAGTTACTCCGCGGGCCTGATCGACGCGCGCCGATTCCAGCGTCTGGCGCATCGTCGAATCTCCGAAGATCACCGGCACGTCGAGTTCCGCCGCCGTCGGCAGGAAACGGTTGTTCTCGTCATGCTCGATGACCAGCACCTCGTACCCGGCGGCGGCGAGCTCACTCACGACGCGGATGCCGACCGACCCCAACCCGACAACGACGACGTGGTCGCGCATATGGCGTGCCCGTCGAAGCCCGGCCGTTTGAACGAAGCGGCGCGACAGCAGCAGGTCCGCAATGAACGCGACGAGGATGGCGGTAACGGTTGCGCCGCCGAACATCAATCCGACAGCGAATAGCCGCAGGGAGGTGGATTGTTGGGCGAAGCTGAAATCGCCGTAACCCACCGTCGTGATCGTCTCGGCGGCGAAGTACAGGGCGTCGATCCACGACATCCGCGGTCGCTGGTAGGTGAAGTGCACGACCGCGGTCGAGCCGACCGTGAGGAACAGCGCAAACGCCAACGAGGGAAAAAGCATCGGGTTCACGTCGTCGCGCATGGTGCGCGCGGCAATCATGGCGCGTCGCAGCAGAGAGCGCCGCGTGCGAGTCGCGGTCCGGGGCGGCACGGTAATTCCGCGGGCTTCCAACTCGTCTTTGAGGCCGATCATCGACGTGAAGTCGCCTTGGTAGACCTTGAGATCCCGTCCGGGACATGGCACCACTTCGCCAGGCGCAGGCGATTTCTTGCCGTGCACCACCGCCACCGGCGCCAGGTCGGCGTAGATCTCACGCAACGTTCCGTCGTACGGCGCCTCGCGGCCCCAGACAACGAATTCGACACCGGCCGTGTCGAACTGGTGCGCGTTACGCGACAGAACCGCCTCGACAAGCGAGGGCGTGGCGAGCTCGGCGACGTCCAAAATAGCGCCGGGGCCGTTGACGGCGGCGACCGCTTCGCGCAGCACATCATTGGCCAGCCGTGCGACGACCCGCACATTTGGGCTGTATTGCCTTGCTAGCAAAGCAATTTCGAGATTTACAGCGTCATTGGGTCCGGCGCAAACCACGGCGCGGGCTCGATGCACCCCGGCACCGTGGAGATCGGCGGCGGTGTTGATCTTGATTATCCTTGCGCCGGCGCCCCTGAGCTCCTCCGCGATCGTCTTCGACAGCGCGTCATCGCCGCTGACGATGATTTCGCGATGCATGATCTCCCGCGTTTGGGGAGAACCAGGTTGCTCCTTGGGCTGCGCAGGGTCTGGCTTTAGCTCAAGCTGGGGAATCGATGTCATCGCCCTCTACTCCCACCTCCGCCGGCGTCCCTGCGTTCGGTCGTTTGAATTCCGTTCATATGACTATGGGTCACCAAGTCGGATAGTGCCACCGGAACAGCACGGATAGCGCGGGCTCAACACCGATGTCCCGCAAGCGGAGTCGACCACCACGAAGACACCGATCCCGCCTATCTTGGTGCGCAACAGGTTCGACTCGCGCCCGTCACGCAGACGAAATAGTCGAGTTGTAGAAAAAACCGTCGCTTGGCGCGCGCTTTGGCGGCGCCGCCACGATGACTGCACCATCGTGGCGTGGTTCGCCGTCAGCCCGCGGGTAACCAAGCAAAGGAGCGTTCCGTGTCCGAAAACACGCCCGACGACATCTTCAAACTCGTCAAGGATGAGAACATCGAGTACGTCGATGTCCGATTCTGCGACCTGCCAGGCACCATGCAGCACTTCACAATTCCGGTTTACGCCTTCGACGCGAACGTGTTCGAGGAAGGCCTGGCCTTCGACGGCTCCTCGATTCGCGGGTTCCAGTCGATCCACGAGTCCGACATGCTGCTGCTTCCCGACCCGGAAACCGCGACCGTCGATCCGTTCCGCGAAGCCAGGACGCTGAACGTGAACTTCTTCGTGCACGACCCGTTCACCCTCGAGCTGTACTCGCGCGATCCACGCAATGTCGCCCGCAAGGCCGAGAACTACCTCATCAGTTCCGGCATCGCGGACACCGCCTACTTCGGCCCGGAGGCCGAGTTCTACATCTTCGATTCGGTGAAATTCGACTCCAACATCAACAGCTCGTTCTACAAGGTGGACGCGACATCCGGGTGGTGGAACACCGGAGAGGATTTCGAGTCCGACGGCAGCCCCAACCGCGGCTACAAGGTCCGCCCCAAGGGCGGCTACTTCCCGGTCGCCCCCACCGATCAGTACGTCGACCTGCGCGACCGGATCCTGACCAACCTGACCAACGCCGGCTTTCTGCTGGAGAAGGGCCACCACGAGGTGGGCAGCGGCGGCCAGACCGAGATCAACTACAAGTTCAACACCCTGCTGCACGCGGCCGACGACCATCAGATGTACAAGTACATCGTCAAACAGACCGCGTGGCAGGCCGGCAAGACCGTGACGTTCATGCCCAAGCCGCTGTTCGGCGACAACGGCTCTGGCATGCACTGCCACCAATCCCTGTGGCGGGATGGCGTCCCGCTGATGTACGACGAGGAGGGCTACGCCGGCCTGTCGGACACCGCTCGCCACTACATCGGCGGCCTGCTCTACCATGCGCCCTCGCTGCTGGCGTTCACCAACCCGACGGTGAACTCCTACAAGCGGCTGGTGCCCGGATTCGAAGCGCCGATCAACCTGGTCTACAGCCAGCGCAACCGCTCGGCGTGCGTGCGTATCCCGATCACCGGCAGCAACCCGAAGGCCAAGCGGCTGGAGTTCCGCTGCCCCGACTCGTCGGGCAACCCCTACCTGGCGTTCTCGGCGATGCTGATGGCCGGGCTGGACGGCATCAAGAACCAAATCGAGCCGCCTCCCCCGATTGACAAAGACCTCTACGAGCTGGCCCCAGAAGAGGCCGCGGAAATCGTGCAGGCTCCCACCCAGCTGTCCGCGGTGATCGACCGCCTGGAACAGGACAGCGAATACCTCACCGAGGGAGGCGTTTTCACGCCCGACCTGATCGAGACGTGGATCAACTACAAGCGCGAGTACGAGATCGCACCGTTCAACCTGCGGGTGACGCCCTACGAGTTCGCGCTGTATTACGACGTGTAGGTAAACGCTACTGAATGACGGCCATCTCGAAGTCGGGGAAGCTGTAGACCTCGCCACGATTCCGGACCCGCTCGAACCAGAACTTCTGGTCTTCGGCCGACGTGCAGGCGTACATCTTCATCCACGTCCCCGCGAAGGGGAACAACAAGCCCTTCTCGACCGCCTGCCATACGGCTGCGGGCACCCCGGGGGCTTCGACGGCTCGATAATCGTCCAACGCGATCACGCCCCGTTCCCCCGTGTGAGCCACAACCAGACTGATGTCCTTGACGACGCACTGATAGCTGTGGCAACCGTCGACGTGGATGAACCGAAATGCCCGGTCTCCCAGGTCGAGTTCCGATGATTCGCAGACTTCCAGCGTTGGCCGTCGGGCGTGAAACCGATCCCAGTTGGCCAGGAACTCCTCCTCATCCAGGCCCGAGTACTCCTGGCGTCGACTCAATGGGATGTCGGCGTGATCCATGACGGCGCCGAACAGATCGCAGACCACCAGTTCTTCGTCTTCGCGAAGGCCGTACCCCATCAGAATGGCGGACTTGCCCTGGTACGTGCCGATCTCCAGCATGTCGCCCTTGACGCCCTCGGTTCGCTGGTAGGCGAGCAGGTTGCTGAAGAAGTCGACATCGACCGCGTAGAACCAGCCGTCAACGGTGTCCATCTGCGCGGTGTAGGGCTTCGAGGGATCGGTCATGGCGCGCTCCTGCGCACAACTCCTCCATGGCGATCGGTGGCTTGCGGTGAAGCGTATCAACTCCTGAATCCGACTGCGCCATGCGACCTCCGGGCACCATCAGATCGAGCAAAAGTGGCCACAGAAGTCGCGGCTCAGTGCGAAGGTAGGGCTAATGCTTCGACGTGCTAGACGAATTCTCAGTGTGCCGCTGGCGGTTGCCGCAGCCACGCTGTGCCTGACGGCTCTGAGTGCTAGGCCCGCGGCGGCCGCCAACGACTGCGACCTCATTCTGCCGGCCGCCGATCGGCTCGACAGCCAGTTCAACCTGGTTTCTCCCTCAGGAACCCCACCTTGGGTGGCAAGCCAGATTCGCAACGCGCTGGCTCCGCTGCACGGCTTGCGCACTCCGGCCGCGGTCGACCTCCGGATTCGATCGGACATGTTGGCGTCGCAGATCGACGCCAGCGACCCGTACCGACCGGCGAACCCGGACCAAATCGCCAGCGATCTGGCCAAGGCGAGACAGCTGCTGGCCACGGCTCGCGACGTCTGCGCACCGTAGCGAGAAAGCTACTGCTGCCCGCCGCGCCAGCGTCGGATTTGCAGGCGCTCGGCGCCCGGCCAGATCGCCATCGCGGACGGTGACGCGCAGAAAGTTTCCTCGGCCTGGCGAAGGGTCATGTCGACCGCGTGCAGGCCGTCTTCCTGGTGGGCGCGGCAGATGACGGTCAGGACCCGGTGGGTGTTCGGGTCGACCTCCTCGGCTTCGATGGTCAACACCATGACGAGCGTGTATCCGGCATCGGTCGGCAGATAGTAGGTGAGGTCTCGGCTGTCCAGCCCGCCGCCGTTGGTGACCAGATAGCCGTCGCCGCTGGGATAGACGGCCTGCCCGACCATCTGGGTGCGTTCGAAGTGGTTGCGGTCCCCCGGCGCGCGCCACACCGAGAACCGGGTGTTTGCCGCACCGTTGAACGGGTGTCGCGCGATCGGGATGATCACTTCGTCGCGACCGTCGCCGTCGACGTCCAGAATCCCGACGCCGCCCGGGCTCGAGGGCTCCAGCAGCTCATCGATCGTCTGCACTACCCCGCCCGACGAGTCCCTCACGACGACCTTCACCGCCCCGGGCCCGGATAACTCGGGCTCGTTCAAGTAGGTGACGGCGAAATCGAGGCCGCCGGAGCTCAGGTGGCAGTCCGCATGCGGCGACGTGGCCGTCGGGCTGATCAGTGCGCCGCTCTGCGAGCACGCGCTGTCGGCGGTCACAATCGGGCACACGGTACCCGCGGCGGCCGAGAACGTCGCGGCCACGATGCCGACCAGCTGTGACAGCCGCTTCACGGGTGCGCGCCTACCGCTTCGGTGCTGGTTTGGTCGGCGCGGGAGCAGGAGCAGGAGCGGGAGGGGCAGGGGGTTCCGCTGGCGGGAGCTGCTGCTCGACGGGCGGGCGCGCGCCGGTCTTGGGGCCGATATCGCTCACCTGCCAGGCGTTGCCCACCTTGTTCACGGTGACTTGCAACAGGATGATCGACACCTTGGGCGTCGGGTTTTGCAGGTTGCGGGTGGTTTGGTGGGCCGATACCACTACCTGATAGACCCCGCCGGGCTGAGCGACCGGGTCGGTCGCCAGCACCTCACCGGTGGAAGTGACTTGAGCCTGCAGCATGACGCTCTTGAGCAGATCGGTGGCGTTGACGTATTTGTCTTTAAGCTGCTGGGACACACCGTCTTCGACTGAGCGGAAGAAGGCGTCCGGGTCTTCGAAGCTGTAGTTCAACGACTTCAGCGCATAATCCTTGGCCAGCTGCGCCACGGTGTCACGGTCGGCTTGCTGTTGACGCAGCACCGTGAGCTGGCTGTTCACCTCGTGATATTTCATATATCCGAGCACACCGAGAGCCAGCACCGCCGCCGCAAGAACGGCTGCCCCCCATCGCTTCGGGTTCTGTAGTCGAAGCCGCGCCTTGGGCCGTGCATCGGCCTCAGCATCGCTCGGGGGCCTCGGCGGTCTCGTCAGGTTCTGCAGTCGGCTTCGTCTGGGCCTCATCGGAGGGGTCAGCGGCTGCCTCGGGCTCGGTGTCGTCCACCGTTTCATCTTCGCCGACGGTCGAAGTGCTCATGTCAGTTCTTTCGTTTCTTTATTGAGGTTGCTCGGGCGGCTGGTGCCATTCGGGGACGTTGAGTTGAACCCGCACGCCGCCGGTGTCGTTGAAGGTTGATTCCCAGAAGTCGATCCAGTGCCCGGCGTCTATCTTGACGTCGTGCAGTGGCGCGACCGCGGGTTCCAGGACGGTGGTGAAGGTACCCAGCGGGCCGGCCACCATGTCGATCCACTGGCTGAACTTGTTGATCAGGACCCCGACCGCATCGTCGGGGCCGACCACGCCCACGCCGGTGTGCGAAAGGGTCTCGATTTCATGGATCATCCGCAGAAATGCCGGCACCGAACGCGGTAGCAGTTTGCCCGTCTCGCTGATCACGTCGCCGGCGTGGATGTAACCCAGGTCGGTGGTGAGCGTGGAGATGTTGGTGAACAAGGTGGCCAGCAATTGCTTGTCGTCGTGGATCACCTTGGCGGTCAACCCGGCGGTGGTGGCCAGGGAATCGATGGTCGTGTCATTGTCGGCGAACGCCGCGGACATGTTGACGATAATGGTGTGCACCTGGTCGACGTTGAGCGCCGACATCAGAGCATTGGCTTTCTTGATCAGGTCAGCGCCCGTCACCGGCTGCGCCACTCGGCTCGCGGGGATCACCGTCCCGTCGCTAAAGTACGGCGGCGCAATCAATTTCGGTTTGAAGTCGATGTACTGTTCGCCGGCCGCGGAGAGGTTTTCCACGCCGATCACACTGTCGGCGGGCACTGGGTGCGCGTTGTCGATGTCGATCGAGACCGCCAAACCGGTTGCCGTGGTCTCGATTCCGGTCACCCGGCCGACCTTGATGCCACGCATCGTCACCTCGGACGTGGACATCAGACCGCCGGAGCTGTCGAGCATCACGGTGAGTCGGGTGACCTGCTTTGTCGGGCTCACGTCGAGCACACCGACCGCCATATAGGCCGCACCGAGCAGCGTCAGCACTGCCAGGATGGCCAACGTGATGCCGGCGTTGAATTTCATGGTGGCAACATCCCCATGCTCTGCATCGCCCTCACCGCCGCGTCGGATTTGTCAGCGGGATCCACGCCCTCGTGCCCAGTCGGTGGATGAAGTTCGGAGACAATGTATTTCGGGCCCCCTTGACGGAACCAACCGAGGAGCTTGTAGTGCAGGAATGCGATCAGTTTGTCAGCGAGCACCGGGATGGTGGTATCAACGGTCGCAATCGTTCCGATCATTGGCGTGATGTAGGAGAGCATTTGCATCACGTCGCCGGTGATCGGGTGGAGGATTTCTGCGCTCAGGCCGCCGATGTCTTTGGAATCTCCCACGACGTTAAGAATGGCCACTGTGATCGCCGCTAGCCCTTCGAGCTTCGGCGGGCCTTCGGTGACCAGCCGGTTGAACACCCCGGTATTGGCCGCCAGGTTGGTGCTGATGTTCTCCATGCTGGACAGGATGCCGTCGATGGTGTCCTGATTGGCCGCCAGATCATTGAGTACGCCGCCGAGGGTCCGCTGAATCCGGGTCAGTTCGGCGGGATCCTTCGGGAACGCTTTGTTGACGTTGACCACGGTGCTTTGCAGCGTGCCAATCGCGCCGCCGGACACCAGGTTCGACAGCGACCGCAACAGGTCTTCAACGTTGTCGGCCGGGGCGGTGTTGCGCAACGAGATGGTGTCGCCGTCACGCAATAAGGCTTCGTGCCATCCCCCGACAGGTCCCCTGCCCGATCCTGCGGCGGCACCAGCGCGATGTAGATGTCGCCGAGGGGGGTGGCCTGGCGCAGTTCGGCACGGGTGTTGTCGGCGAGCCTGGTGTCGCCGGCGATATCGACGTAAGCGACCGCCGTGCTGCCGTCGAGCTGGACGTGGTCGAGCACGCCGATCTGCACGCCACCGGAGTCAACCTTGGCCCGGGCGGGAAGGTTGAGCACGCTCGAGAACTGGATCTTGATTCGGTAGGAGTGGTGCGGGCTGTAGGCGCCCGGGACCGGCAGCCGGGTCGGATCCAGCGAGCAGGCCGCCGTGAGGCTTATTGCCAGGGCGGCCAGCAGTACGCGCATCGATCGTCGAATCATGACAGCGCGGCCCCAAGGATGAGATCGGTCAGGCCGAGGGTGACCGGATCCGATGCACTGCCCGAGGCGCACGCCGCGGCAGCACCGGGCACATTGCGCTGCCTCAGCCCCTCGCAGAGGGCGCCAGCTTGCGACGGCGAAATCGCCAGCTGCGGTGGAATATAGGTGACGTTGTGGGTTCCCCACGCCGGCTCGTAGATGTCGCTCAGCCAGTGGCTGAACTGCGGCCACGATTTGATGATGGCGACGAGCAACGGGGTGTGTTTGTCGAGCACGCGCCCTATCCAGCCGATCAGCTTGTCCAAGATGTGATAGGTCCGCGGCCCCCACCGGTTGATCGCCTCGACCAAGGTCGGCAGCAGATGCGACAACCGGCTCATCGCCTGGCCGAAATTGTCCGACAGGCCCTCGACCAGTTGAGTGGTGGCCGGAAGCGTTTGGACCACCGACGCGACGGTGTCCCAATGCTTGAGGAAGCCCGAGGTAAGGATCTCGCTGTTTTCGAACAGCTGTCGATAGTCGGCGTCGGCCTTATAAGGGTCGGCGAGCATCGTGACCAGATTGTTCAATGTCTTATTAAGCCCCGGTCCGGTGCCATCCAGCGAGCGACTCGCCGCGCGCAAGCTGTCATTGATGGCTTGCACGCCCGGTGCCTGGGTCGGGTCTTGGCCGGGTGGGGAATCCAGGATGGTATCCGCGAGCTTGCCTATGGCAGAGAAGGTTTCGCTGATACTGATCGGGGTTTTGGTGGACTTCAGCTTGATACACCCCGGACCGGTGAATTTTGGGCCTGACGTGTAGGGTTTGGTCAATTCGATGTGGCGGTCGGTGACAATCGATTGCGAGTAGGTGACCGCACCCACGTCGGCCGGCAGGTCAAGGTCGGAAGGCACGGTGAAGTCGACCTCGACGTGGTCGGGTTTGTTGAAGATCGCGGTGGTTGAGCCGACCTCGATACCCAGCAGCGCCACCTTGTTGCCCGGGTAAAGCCCTACCGCGTCGGTGAATTCGGCGCACATCGCCCGGGTGCGTTTGGACTTCACGTACGGCTCCGCGAACTTGGCGCCGAAGACCACGCCTGCCGCGACCGCGACGACGACGGTCAGCACTGCGGCGACACCCCACGGGGAACGCAGCCGGGAGCCGACAGCCGAAATCCAGGTCATCTCAACAGTTCCTCATGATGTTGGGCAGGCACAGGTCCTGTCCGGGCGCTAGCCGCTGCTGGTGTTTGTCGATCACGACCCCATTTCCAGAGAGCATCGGTATCACGATGTTGAGGGTCTGCCCCAGGCCATCGAGCAGCTGAGGGATCCGCTCGGGATGGGCGCCCAGCGTGTCGGTGATGTCTTCGAGCCCGTTGACGATCGGCCCGATCTCCCGGCCGTAGAACACCGTGATGCGGTCCATTATTCGAGTCACTTCGTTGAGCAGGCCGAAGAATTCGATGATATCGGCTGTCCTCGAGGTGTACGCCGTGGTGAGGAGGTTCATCTGCTCAAGCAGCGTGACGAGCAGCTTGCGTTGGGCGACCACCGCCCGCAGGCCGTTGTTGACGAAGTCCAGGCTGCGATGAAAGTCGCTGGTGGACTTGCTCAGCGACGTCGTCAGCGCATTGGCCGACCGGAGCAGGTCGCGGATTGCGTCGGGATACTTGTTGGCGGCGTTGGCGACCTCGGTGAAGGTGTCGTGGATGACTTGGCCGTTAACTTCCTTGATCAGCGGGGTTGCCGCCTGGATGATGTCGTTGACCTCGAACGGCAATGCGACGCGCTGCGGTGGGATCACGTTGTGGCCCAGCGGTATAGCGCCCTTCGGGTCAAGCGACACATAGTGGCCGCCCAGCGGGGTCAGCAGCTTGACGTCCAGGGTGGATTCCGAACCGACCTCCACCGATCGGCTGACGTCGAACTTCAACTCGACGACAGCGCCGGCCAACCGGACGCCGGTGACCTTTCCAACCGGGATGCCGGCGATACGAACCTGGTCCCCTACCCGCACACCGCCGGAGTTCGACAGGTGCGCGGTATAGCCGTTCTGATCGGTCGGATTCAGATAAGCCATCGCGGTGGCAGCCAACGCCGCGACGATGACGACGACACCGACGATGCCGTGCCGCCGACTGCGGACGGCGGCCGAGTGCTCATCGAGCCCAGCGTTCCGCCGCCCCCACCTCTTGCTGCCGAACACCATTAGCGGCACACCACCAAGTTCTGTTGCGCGAATGACACCTGCCCGATCCCCGGCAACGTGACTTCGCCGTGTGAGCAGGAAAACGCCGGTGTGGCAGGCTGATCGTCGACCAGCCAATCCCGCATGCCTTGGATCAACGACGGCGCGAGTGACAAGCCCGCGATGATCGTCGCGGTCTGCGGCCACATCCGGCTGGTCAGGTCGTAAAGCGGAACCGTCGAGCCGTCAAAAATGCGTTCGGTGTATTGCAAGATATGAGTGGTATCGCGCAGGACGGGCAGTGAGGATTCCATCGCCGTGGTGAATTCTTCAGCCTTGGAACCGAACTCCCCGATCACTTGGTTGAGCTTGGCGATGAGCGCAAACAGCTCCTGCGACTTGCCACCAAGGTCCTGGGAGATCGCGCTCAGATTGCGGAGCACGACGGTGATGACCGCCTGGCGGTTTACCGCAACCTTGGAAATGACGTCGAGGTCGTGCAGAAAAGGGCCGATACCGTTTTCGTCACCTTGAATAAGGCGCAGCAGGTTCTCGCCCAGCAGGTTGAACTGTGCAGGGTCCAGGGTTTGGAATATCGGCCGAAACCCGTTGAATAGCTTGGCTACATCGAACGACGGAATCGTCTGGCTCAGTGCAATCGTTTCGCCTGCCCGCAGCCGTCGATCCGGCTTGGCCGGCTGCATGAGTTCCACATAGCGTTGACCGACCAGGGTTTGATAGCGCACTGCGGCCACGGTGTTGGCGAACACCGGGTGATCAACTTGGGCGGTAAAATCCACCTTGGCGATCCGGCCGTCGAGTCGGATGCCTTCCACCTTGCCGACCTGCACGCCGGAGATGCGCACATCGTCACCGGCGTAGAGGCCCGAGACATCGGAGAACGCCGCGGTGTAGCGGGCGACCGCACCGGTGACCGGAGAGCGCAAGGCGGTCAGCACGATGAGCGTGCACACCACCGATATCGCAGTGAAGACGACCAGCCAAATCACAGATTTGGTAACGCTTCTCATCGGCCACCCGCCTGCAGCCCGGCTGCTGGCCCGGGCAACGGGGGTGGCCCAGGCGGCCCGTGCGGCCCCGGCGGCCCGGGCGGTAGAGCAGCCGCCAGACCAGGCATCGCGTCCAAGGTGACGTCGATTTGCATGCGGACCTTGCCGTCGACGATCGGAAACGCCGCACTGGTGCGGTCCAGCAGACCCGAGAGCCGGTCATAGACCGGCGCCATGCTGCCCTGGAAGTACGAGATCGGCAGCAGAATGTCCATCAGCGCCTTGCTGAATGGGGCCAGCCACGCGACGTTCTGCACGACGATCCCGTCGGCCTTGAAGAGGAGCTTCGAGGTCTGGTCCAGGATCACGTTCATGCGCTCGACGCCGTCGGGGTGGGCCAGAAATTCCATCCCGTTGAGCAGGTCATAGGCCAACTTGATAAGCGGGATGGAATCGCTGGCGCCGTTGACCACCGAGGCGAACACCGATAGCGACTGCGAGAACGGCACCTTCTGGGAGTCGACCAGCATCTTGATCAGATCGAAGTATGACCGGGTCACCGGCTCGGTCAGGTCCGCGTGCCGACGCACGATCTCGATGATGTGGTCGACGTCGGGCGAGTCCACCAACCGGCCGATTTTCTGCCCCTGGCGCAGCAGTCCGGTGATGGATGCCGACCGTACATTGGCACCGATCAGAAGCGTCTGGTTCGGCTTCAACCGAGGTCCGGCACCGGTGCTGACCAGTTCGACCGCCGCGAGGCCAAAGGTGTTCGACGACATGAAATTTGCCGTGGTGTCGGCGGCCAGGGCTCGCGCTTGGCGCGGCTCGAGTTCGACCGTGATCTTCTGCTTGTTGTATCCGGCCGACTGCAGCGATTTCACCGATCCGATCGTCAGGCCGCGGAACTTCACCTCCGCGCCCGGCGTCAGGCCCTCACCGAGCTGCTCGGCCACCACGGTCAGCGTGAACGTGTCGTCGTAGCCGCCGGTACCCAACCGATAGAGCGCGGTTCCCGCGGTGCCGAGCACAACCGCGGCAATCAGGCCCACGATCCGCAGCGAACGCGGACTGGGCGTTCGCACCCCTTGGTCCGGAAATACTGGCATGGGCTACCCCGATATCCGGATGCCCGGGTTGTTGCCCCAGAACAACAGCGTCAGCACCATATCGGCGGCGACCACGGTGACGATGCTGGCCCGGATGGCTCGACCCGAGGCCCGCCCAACGCCTTCGGGACCACCGCTGGCGAAGTAGCCCTGATAGCAGTGGATGGCGATGATCACCGTCACGAAGATGACCGCTTTGAGCACGGAAAACAGCACGTCCGACGGGTGGATGAACGAGTCGAAGTAGTGGTAGTAGGTTCCCGACGACTGCCCGTGCATCACGTTGACCACCATCGCGCAGGACACGTAGCTCAACGCCAACGTCACCACATACAGCGGGATGATGGTGATCATCCCGGCGATCACCCGGGTCGTGACCACAAACGGGATCGATTGAATGCCAAGCGCTTCCAGCGCGTCGATCTCCTCGGAGATCCGCATGGCGCCGATCTCGGCGGTCATGCGGCACCCGGCCTGGGCCGCAAAGCCGATCCCCGCGATCATCGGCGCCATCTCCCGGGTATTCGCATATGCGGACACGAACCCGGTCAGCGGTCCCATACCGACCATGTCGAGGGCCCCATAGCCTTCGATTCCCACCGAGCCGCCGACCGCCGCGCCCATGAACACCAGCACGCCGATGGTGCCGCCACCGACGATGAGCGACCCGTTCCCCCAGATCATGTCGACCAGCAGCAGCCCGGTCTGGCGCCGGTAATGCTTGAGGGTGTGCGGAATCGCACCGAGCACCTGTGCCAGGAAGTTGACCTGGTGACCGAGGCGCTGGACGACCGAGTCACCGCGGTCGGCGATCCACAGCGGGGCCCGCAGAGGCCGGGGCAGGTGTCGAGACGGCACTGATATCCGAGCCATCAGCCCACTCGCATCGGCATCGACATCGACACGCCCTGCGTGATGATCAGGTTGAGAACGAACACCGCGACCACGCCGATGACGACCGAGGCATTGACGGCGTCCGCCACGCCACGCGCGCCGCCCTTTGCCTCCAGACCCCGCTGGCAGGCGACGAGGATCACGACCACCCCGAAAAGCCAGGTCTTGAGCACGGCGACGACGACATCGTTGACGCTGGCGAAGGACGCAAACGACGCGATATAGCTACCCGGTGTGCCGGACTGAAAGCCGACATTGATGGCGTAGCCCGCCGCCAGCCCCATAAAAATGATGAAGGCGCACAACACCGGCGCGACGAACACGATGGCAGCCAGGCGGGGGGTGACCAGTCGCTGCACCGGGTCGATGCCCATCACGCGCAGCGCGTCGACCTCCTCGCGAATGGTGCGCGCACCGAGGTCGGTGGCCACGGCCGAGCCGGCCGCACCGCCCAGCAGCAACGCGGCGACCATCGGCGCGCCCTGTCGGATCACCCCGAGGCCCCCGGCCGCACCCGAGATCGACGAAGCGCCGACCTGCTGGATGAAGTTACCCACCTGCACCGCCACGATGACCCCGAACGGGATCGACACCAGCAACGCCGGGATCGCCGTGACGCTGATGATGAACCAGGCCTGGTTGATGGTGTCCCGCCACGGGTGACGCAACCGGATCAAGTCCGTGATCAGGTAGGTGAAGGCCTGCGCGGTCAGGTCGAAGAAGCGGCCCAGCGTCTGCAACGAAGAATCGGTTTGGCGGAGGCCGAACCGCAACGGTCTGCCCAGCAAGGTGGCGACCTGGTGACCGATCGACGCGTCGGTGACAGCTTTCGGAGCAACCGGGTGTGCTTCTTGTTCGGCGGCCGGCGCCTCCACGCTGATCGAGCACATGTTCGACGACCGCGGGAGCAACCGCGTCGACGTCGACATCGATGGCTAAGGGGAGCCCGTTGCCTTGTGACTCAGTCGCTGGTTCAGCCGCTGTCGCGTCATGTACACCTGCGGTCAACGGCAGATCCCTCCTTTATCGCTGTCACGGCTTCCCACCCCAGCAAAGATGCAAGCTTGGTTGTCGAGCGTCTTACCAGCGATACCGAGTACGTGCGTTCCTACCAGCGGCAGGACGCCGTGTCTCGGGAAGGCAGTTGGCTGTGACGTACGTCATAATTCCACACGCGTCTAAGCCTGTTGGCGGTTTCGCCACCTCCGATAGGTCAGTCGCTAGAACGCGAAGCTGCGCGGCATGCGGTCCTTCGACGGCGCACGTCGCGTTCCCGTAGGTGCCCCATGTTCAACAATGCGCCCTCGGACAAGGTCCCAATGGGACAGTTTCGCCCACCGCGAGGATTCCAGCGCAGAATATTCGCGTAATGCGATTTGCGGCAGCACCCATCGACCGAACCCCCTTGCTAGGCGAGCGTAGAACCGTCGCAGCGATCTTGGGGGCGCTGTTGGCGTGCGTAGTGCTGGTCCAATGCAGCGCCACGCAACCACCCCCTGCGCCCAGCTCATCACCGGCGGTCACATCGCCACCGCCGGCCGCGTCGTCGTCGACCAGCGCGCCGCCCACACCAACCGCCGTGACCGCGCAGCCGGTCACCGCCGCCGACCTCGGCACGACCTGGCAGCCCGGCTGCCCCGTCGAGCCCGAGCAGCTGCGACGAGTGAACGTCGAGTACCTCGGTTTCGACGGCCAGACCCACCGCGGCGACCTGATCGTGCACGAAGACCTGGCGCCGGACGTCATCACGATCTTCGAGCAGCTCTACCGGCTGCGTTATCCCGTCGAGAAGATCCGCACGGTCGACCACTACACCGACGCCGATGACGAGTTGTCGATGGAAGACAACAACACCTCGGCCTTCAACTGCCGAAAAGTCCCGGGAACCGACGACTGGTCGCCCCACGCCTACGGTCGGGCGATCGATCTCAACCCGCTGGTCAACCCGTGCCTGTACGCCAGCGGATATTTCGAACCGCGCAACGCGGCGGAATACCTGGACCGCAGCCGCACCGACCCGGGACTCTTGCACGTCGGCGATCCGGCGGTGCACGCGTTCACGGATCGTGGCTGGCGGTGGGGCGGCGAGTGGGCGGCTCCGCTCGACTATCAACATTTCGAGCGGACTTGAGCCCTATAGCTGCAGGGCCTGCGCCGCCGCCGTCGCAACCTCCCCGCGCAGATTCGACACCGGTGGACTGCCTCGAGTGTGGATCGAGTTCGACAGCAGCACTACGTAGGTGTCCGAGCTCGGGTCCAACCAGAGCGAGGTGCCGGTGAAGCCGGTGTGGCCGAAGCTACCGATGGGGAAGATCATTCCCCGCGCCGCGGACAGGCCCGTGTCGATGTCCCAGCCGAACCCGCGCAGGTTTTGCCCCGCGATCGCCGGGTAGCGGGGAGCAAGCAGCGGATCTGTCCTATTCGGACTCTTTGCGACTGCCGCGCGGGTGGCATCGTTGGCCGCCGTGAGTTGCTGAGGTGTGTGCCCCGGCTGCTGCGGTGCCGTCATTATCTCCAAAGTTGCTTGCGCCAAAGGGAATTGGCTAGGGCGGCCCGCGAGCCGGTCGAGCAAGGCCTGCGAAAATATGCCGACATCCCGTGCGGTCGAGAACACGCCGGCGTGTCCGGCCACTCCGCCCATCCGCCGCGCCGTCGTGTCCTGCACGGTGCCACGCAGCAGGCGATCAAGATCGGGATTCTTGCCCGGTTCGGCTCTGCCCTCTTCGTCACGTGCGGTCGGTGCGATGCGCGACAACTGATCGGTATCCCAGGTACCGGCGGGACAAGCGTCTTGCGCCCGATCTTCCGGCCCGGGAGCCCAGGCGATCGCAGCTCCGATCGTCGTGTGCGGACCGCACGCTTTCGCCGCGGGAAGGTAGCGGGTGTCTTTCATGCCGAGCGGGTCGAATACCTGTCGCTGGACGTAGACGTCCAGAGCCTCGCCGGTGACCTTCTCGATCAGCGCGCCAAGCAGAATGAAGTTGATGTCGGAGTAGCGGAAACCCTGACCCGGACCCGACTCCAGGGGCGTGGTGAGCGCACGATGAATACCTTCTGCCTTATTGGGTTCGTCGAGTCCCCACGGGTCCCCCAGATTGACGTCGCCCGTTTCGCCCGACGTGTGCGTAAGCAACATGCGAACGGTCACCTCTGCGCGCCGCGGATCGTTCGCCGCGTTGAAGTCGGGTAGGTATTGCTGCACGGGGTTGTCGAATGCAACCTCGCCCTGCTCGTACAGCTGCATGACGGCAGTCGCCGTGGCGAGGCTCTTCGTTAACGACGCCAAGTCGAAGATCGTGTCCTCGGTCATTGGCTCGGCGGGTGCGGGCAGCCCATCCAGCCCGGGCTCGCCGGCCAGCTTGCGCGAGCCGTAGGCCTGGTGGAAGGCGATGTTGCCGCCATGCCCGATGACCAGAACCGCACCCGGCAGTTTGTCTGCGGCGATCGCGTCGTTGATCAGCTTGGAGACTTTCCCGAAATCGGTTGCGGGCGCTGGGTCGGGCGGCTTGGACGGTGCCGCCGCGGCAGGGGGCGCAGCCGACGGCGGCGTTGTCTTCGGGCTACCGGTTGGCGCCGGGTGTGCTGCATCGCCGCGCGAGCAAGCCGCAACGAATGCGAGGAAAACCGTTCCAACGGCAGCAGCCTTGCGCATGGACTTACGGAGGGCGAAGCCGCCGAGCGAGCTGTCGTCGTTCACATGATTCCCCGGACTCCACAGGTGGTCGTCTCGCCACGATGCTGGGTCCGGCGGATCGGCTTGTCAAGCAGTAGCCCCGGTGACTCCGCCGTGAAATCTTGATGACGACCTCTTGAACGCCCCTGGCTCTGCCGGAGGCCGGTCCCGGCCCACGTCTTTCGGCCCGAGCGGTCTGTAAAGTACTCGTCGGATTATTAACGGGCCGAAGCCACCGAGCATCACGTGCGTCCTGTTCCTGGGGGAAGGGATCTTCATGTCTGTGGCAACGGATGTCCCCAGCTAATCGAGGTACGGATGAGTGAGAAGTCCAACACGCCGGCCCGTCCACTGCTCGCGTTCACGACCCGCGATAACGCACCTCAGATGGCGCCGGCACCGATCAGTCGGACGTGGATGTCAGAGATAACGGAGAGGCGTACCGGCTGGCCGAGTCGGTGTCTGCCAATGCTTATCGCCAACCAGAGCGGCTGGGAGTTGCGCAACCCGTGCGCGTTCACCGCCACCTGGCTCGGGCAGCAAGGAGTGGATGTGATGATCGCACCCGACAAACGTGACGCCGGGCAATTGCTGCCCGGCAGCCATTTCGGCAACGGCATTCTGACCTGGCATCTGCCGATCCTGTTTCGCACGCCGCCGGGCTACAACCTGTTGGTCCGCGGGCCGGCGAACTATCCGAAGGACGCCGTGTACGCGTTGGAGGGCATCGTTGAAACCGACTGGGCAAGTTCGAGTTTCAGCATGAATTGGAAATTCACCCGCAAGATGATGCCGGTGCGATTCGAGGTCGACGAGCCGATCTGCATGATCGTCCCGCAGCGCCGGGCCGATCTCGAAGAGTTCGCCCCCGAACTCAGGCGCATCGAGTCGGACGAAGAACTGCAACGCAAGCATGAGTATTTCCTTCGCTCACGCAACTCGACGAATCATTCCGAGCAGGAGGCAAGGGTCGCCGCCGGAGAGCAACCGGAGTGGGAAGCCGACTACACGCGAGGCAGGCACAGCGACGGCGAGCCCGGCACACCGGACCACCAGACCCGCCGTCATCTTCGTTCATTTGTTCAGCCGCAACACGAGGAACCGCAGGTATAGGTGCAGCGAAAGATGTTGTGGTGCAACACCGTCAGCTAACCCGTCCGAGGCGGGCAGCACCTTCCAGCAGATCGGCGGCCTTGGCAGCACTTTCGGCGGGCGTCGTCATCCGGGCGGCGACCTCACGGGCTCGAGTAGCGCATTGCGCAGTGAGGATGGACCGCAGATCCGCTACCAGCGACTCCTGCGTGGTGTCGGAGAAGCGCCGTCCAAGGCCGACCCCCAGTTGGCCGACCGCGGCTGCCCACAGCGGCTGATCGACCGAGATCGCAAGGATCAACGTCGGGGTGCCCGCCCGGATGCCGGCGAACGTGGTGCCAGGCCCCCCGTGGTGGACCACAGCGCGGCAGGCCGGAAAAACGGCCGAGTGGTTGACTGCGCTCACCACCTTGACGTGCTCGACATGGGGCACATCGGTGAAATCACTTGCGCCACGACAAATCAGCGCGCGCTCCCCTAATTCCAAGCAAGCTCCGCTGATCGTCTCTAACGCGTCAACAGGAAAAGCGACTCGCGTGCTGCCAAAGCCGAAATAGATCGGCGGCGATCCCGCTGCAATCCACGACGAGACTTCGTCGTCGACCTCCATCGGCAATTCCAGCGTCAGGCCGCCAACGAAGGGTCGAAGGGCATCGCCATCCCATGCGGCCGCCAGCCCGGGGAAGAAGAACTCGTCGTAGGCCTGGATCGCCAGCAATTGCCGGGGCGAGGGCCCCGTTTCCTCCGGCAGCCCCAGCGCCCGCCGTTGAGTGTCTTCAGCGTCCTTGGTGACGTCCCAACTCGTAGCGGCAGGCGCTATCGGGTAGAACTGCAGCGCGGCCAGCGGAATGTCGTAGTACTCCGCGACATTGGCGGCCAGCCGCTGTTCGGTGAGGTCCGCCAGTAGCAGGTCAGCGCCTTCGGCCAGCGACTCCAGCGCGGCGCCCAGCGCCGGCCACAGCAGGCCGACATCGTTCATAATTTCCAACGCCATGCTGATAGGATTCGGCGCTTCGCCGTATTTGCGCATCAAATCCGCATTGCGCGCTACCTGGTCCGGCCCGTGGGCGACCCCGGTAAGACCCGCCGACTCCACCAAGCCGAGATAGTTGGGCGGCACCGCTACGCGCACTTCGTGGCCTCGGCGCTGCAACTCCCGGCCGACTGCGGCGAACGGCTCGACGTCTCCTCGAGATCCCACGGTGGCCAGCGCAAATTTCATCGCGGATCTCCCAGCGGTTCGCGTATTACGTGTTCCCTTGCCGCCCTGCGGCACCGGCGGCCGGCCGAGGGGTCGACCACATTCTCCGGAATCGATACGTCTCGGTGCACCGGGTGACATCCTTCCACGGCAGCTCGAGGAGACGCTCGTCGCGTCGTGGGCCTGTAGGTTGTACGTGACTCGCAAACTTCGATGTGGAGGACTCCGATGACCTCGCCGCGCTGCTCGGGAAGCGGTACGGATGGCAAGTAGCCCAAGGCTGCACGTCGCGTTTGTCTGCAGTTTCAATCGCGCTCGATCGGTGATGGCCGCGGTGTTGTTCGCTGACCAGCTGCGGGAGCGCGGCCTAAGTGATCTGGTGCGAGTGACCAGTGCCGGCACTGCCGCGTGTGTGGGCGACAGCGCGGACGAGCTGGCGTGCGCGGTGCTGGGTGGGCACGGCTATCCGGTGCCGGCCGATCATCGGGCCATGCTGGTCGGCGATGAGCACCTCGGCGCTGATTTGGTGGTTGCCCTCGGTCACGAACACGTCGCGGTGTTGCGGGTGTGTGGCGTCGACGACGAACGGCTCATGTGCGTCGACGTCCGCAATCCGATCTTTGGTGCTGATTTCGAGCACGCCTTTGCAGCGCTCGAGGCTGCGATGCCCGGGCTACATGAATGGCTGGACGGGCGGCTGACCGCACCTGATTTCGGCCGTCTGGAAACGGCCGTGGGCTTCCGGTTTTGGACGGGGACATCCGGGGACGTGCTCAGGTCCCCGTACAACTCGCACATCTCGTGGCCGACGAAATGGTGTGATGCCGGATGCTCCATCGCCGGGCACGTGCCCCCGGCTCCTGGGTGCGAGTGCGGCTGGTACGCCGATATCGAGGTCGAGGATCTGATCACGCGGGCACGTGGGTTCCCAAGAGCGCAGCGAGACGCGGCGCGCCTGGGGGTGGTGGACGCGCCGTGGTCGTTTCTGGTTGTCGGCAAGGTTGTCTTGCTCGACGTGGTGGCATTTCAGCCGCTACCTTCGCTGACGATCAGTCCCCGTGCCGAGTACCGGGCGCGCGGCGGCGGCATCGTCGAGCTGGGTCTCCTGGACACCGACGGGGGTCCGGAGGCCGTGGCGTTCGGCCAGGAGTTGTCGGACAGGTACGACGTGGAAGTCCTCGATATCAGCGACCGCGCGCAGCTGGAAGACTTCGCCCCGGGCTAGAGCGCAAAGGTAGGGAAATCTCCCTATACCTTTGCCCCTATCGCGATCCCATACTTCGACCGAGGGCGGCCCCGGTGGTCGCAATCGGTCTAGGAAAAGGCACGCGAACGTCGTTTGTATTTGCGACGCCGGACGCACTGGCGACGGCTACCACAAATCTGGCGGACATCGGTTCGACGTTGAGTGCGGCCAATTCGGCGGCGGGACCGACGACGGCCTTGGCGGCAGCGGCGGCCGATAAGGTGTCTGGGGCTGTTTTTTGGATCTTTCGCCCGGTGGGCCGGGCGGCATCGACGTCGACGGCGGTGGCGGCGTCGGCGCACCGGGCGGCGCGTTGGACACTGACGGCGACGTCGACGGCCAGCACGCGTGACGACTCAGTTCTGCACCAGGTCGGGTATCGGCTCGGCGTCCGTCAGCCAGTGGCGTCCGGCGCGGCGGGCCGCTTCCCACTTCGGGATGCTCACCGCGTCGTCCTGGCCCAGGTCCTCGGGCGTGGGCCCGATTCGCTCGACCAGGCCGGCAAGCGCACGCGCATCGAAGTTGTACACCTCGGCCGCGCTAAGCCCGAGGATTTGTCGCGCCTCGTCGATGGGAATGTCCCAGAACGAGCGGCGCAGCCAGTCGCGGGTGTGCGGCCAGGTTCCTTCCGGGTGGGGATAATCGTTGCCCCACAACATGTTTGGAACACCGATCTCGTAGCGCCGGGCCAGTTCCCGGCGCTCGGTGGTGGTGGCCCCGATAAAGCAGTTCCGGTCGAAGTACGCCGAAGGTGGCATCGTCAGATCACCCTCCAGCAGACGGCTCATCTTCTTGGCCGAGTGCTCACGCATGAATCGGGTGTCCATCAGCCACAACAGATCGTTGGCCCAGTAGGCGCCGCACTCGGTGGCCCCCCAGCGCAGGTTCGGGAAGCGCTCGAACACGCCGGCCCACAGCGCGAACCACAGCGGCCGGACTCCCCACCAGCGCACCTCGGTCGTGTAGATGCCCAGGTGCGGGCCGTACTGCTCACTCGGGGCGGGACCGACGTGGGTGTGCACCGGCATCTGCAGGTCCTGGCAGGCGGCCCAGACCTTGTCGTAGCGCCGGTCATGGTAGGGCGGATAGTCACCCCAGAGCACCGGGATCATGATGCCGCCGCGCAGCCCGGCGTCGGCCGCCCGGGCGATCTCGGCCACCGCCGCGTCGACGTCCGCCAGGATCGGGATCACCGCAACCCCGGCCCGTCGCTCCGGGCTGCAGCTGCACAGCTCGGCCAGCCAGCGGTTGTGGGCCCGCGCCCCGGCCATGGCACGTCCCGGGTCCAGGTCGCCGGACTGCCCCAGGCCCGCGCCGAACGGAGCCCCGGCGACACCGGTGACGGCGTCGGCGTCGGGAAAGATGACCTCGCCGGCCACGCCGTCGCCGTCGAGTTCGCGGTCGCGCTGGGCGACGTCCCAGCCGCCCGCGATGCCGTCGCCGTTTTCGTCGAACCACGCTTGCGCGAACTGTTCATCGATGAAGCCGCTGGCCTGCGACGCGGCGGCAGTCTTCTCGGCCAGGAAGGCCTCGAAGTCCTCCCGGTATTCCGGGTCGATGTACTCGCGATACTGCTCGGTCGGCAGCTCGGCGTGGGTGTCTGCGGAGATGATGAGATACGGCGCCGCGTCGTTCATGGGGTCCTCTCGCTTACCAGGCACGGATGGGGTCGGGCTCGAAGACGGTGCTGCTCGCATCGGCCGGCACGGCCGCCAGCGGCTCGGCGACCTCGGCCACCGTCGGGCCGATTCGGTTGACCAGGGGTGCCAGCGCATCGAGGTCGAAGCCGTACACGCCCGCCGCATTCCCGCCCACCATGGCCACCACCTCGTCGGCCGGGACGCAGGAGAAGGTGTGGCGCAACGCTTCTCGGGTGTAGGGAGCGGTGCCCTCCAAGTGCGGGTAGTCACTTCCCCACATGATCCGATCGACGCCGATGCGGTGGCGCTCGGCGCATTCGACGGGTCGCATGAAGCTGGCACCGACGTAACACTGGCGGGACCAGTACTCGCTGGGCCGCAGCGTCAGCGAGCCGGCGGTGGGTCCGGCGAAGCGGGCGATCGCCGAGTTCGCCCGCCCGTACCGGGCCGCCGCCACGTCCAGCGAGTCGAGGGTCGCCGGTATCCATCCGGCGCCCTGCTCGGTGAAGACCACGGTGAGGTCCGGATGGCGATCCATTGCGCCACTGAAGATCAGGTGCCACAACGCGCGGTGCGCAAACCAATGTGTCTCGTATACCCACACCGCAAACGAGCTCCCCCATCCGTCGGTCGGGTTCGGTCCGGCGTTGCCGCCGTGGTGGTTGATTACCACCCCCGCGTCGTCGCACGCCGCCCAGAGCGGCGCCCAGTGCTCGGCGTAGAGCTGGGGGATGCCGCTGCCCGGCGGGACACCGGGTAGCAGCACGCCGCCGCGCAGGCCCAGCTTGGCGATCTGGGCGATCTCGGCGACGGCTTCATCGAGATCCCCGACCAGGATCTGACCCACCCCGGCGCGCCGCTCGGGCGAGAGAGAGCAGAAGTCCGCAAGCCACCGATTGTGCGCGCGCAGGCCGGCCCAGCGCAGCTCGAGCTCGCGGCCGGACTCCGGTTGCGGGGCAGCCAAACTCGCCTGCGGAAAGAACGGTGGCACCGTGTTGGGGAAGAGCACCTCCCCCGCGATGCCTTGGGCATCCAGGTCAGAGTTGCGCCGATCGCTGTTCCAGTTGCGCTCGGCGTCGACCTCGGTGAGATCACCGAACGGGTTGACGTATGTCTTTGCCCAGCCGTCGAATTCGTCCCGGTACTGCGGATCGAGGTACTCCCGGTAGTCGAGTAGGTCGGCGCCGGCGTGGCAGTCAGCCGAAATGACCGTGTACCGGTCCATGCGCTATACCCGTGTCGGCTCGGGCCGGGGGGCGGCGAGCAGCGCTGCGTCGGTTTGGGGGTCGTCGTAACGCTGATGCACGTACGGCAGCAGCCATTCCTGCGGCACCGGCTCTGCGATCCGGCCCACCTGGACGGTGCGCCGGCGACACCACGTGATCCCGGTGACCTGGCGGACCGCGATGTCGGCGACCGGGTCCAGCGGAGACTCCCCCAATTCGACTGTCCCGTCGATGTTCTCGAGCAGCTCGTAGTGTCGATGGTATTCGCCGTAGACCAGATGCGGGTCGGTGATGCCGCTGCCGTCGGGCGCACGCAGGAACTTGAAGTAGAACTCGGTGTTCACCTGGTCGGGCGGCAACGGCGCCGGACCGGTGATCTGGCCGCTCACTGTGATGAGCTGATAGCCCAGCCGGTCCACGGTGGCGGTGATGCGATCGCCGTCGCGGTCGACCTCGATGTGGGCCAATTTCTTTGGTTCGCCGAATGTTTCGCGCCCGCCCGTGACGGACTGTTCGGTGGACTGGGGCATGAAGAGGGGGTAGTCGCCCTCGAGGTCGCCGTGCCGGGCGGTCACCGAAAATACCGCCGACCCGAACGGCGCCATGCCCGCGATCTGGACCCGCTGCAGCTGGACGCGCACCAGCGGTTCGGCCGCGGGCTCCAGCGGCTTGGGCAGCACGGCCGCGACAATCTCTGGATCGGTGAGGTAGGTGATGGTCACCGCCTCGGTCGCGATGGGCGCCTTGGTTGCGTCGATCTCGTGGTCGACCTGCGCCTCGGGTGCGCGGGGGCCATAGCGAACTGCGTTGGCGCTCAAGGCTTTCCTCCTTCGTTTTCGGCGTGCTGGCCGAGGACGTCGACCAGATAATTGGGCTCGCTGCGATTAAGGATGGACGCGGCCTTGCTGCTCACGACCTGATCGGAGGACGTGGGCGGACCCATCATCCAAAACCGGTCGGTCCGGATTCCGTCGACGACCTGATCGGCGACCGTCTCGAGCGGGGTGAATTCGACGTGCGCGCCGGCGGCCTCGAAGCGGGACACCACATCCGCCAATGTCTGGTCGGGTGAGCGGCGTTCCTGGGTCGCTGCGTAGCGCTCCGGACGGTGCCGCCACGACTCCCAGATGCCGGTGTTCAAAAAGCCACCGGGGAATAACACGTGCGCCCGCACCCGCTTCCCGGTCATCTCCAGGTGGGTGTAGAGGCTTTCGGTGAGGCAGAGCACCGCGGCCTTGGTCATCGGGTAGACCGCCATGGCCGGCCCGCCCATGGCCCCCCGGGCAATGGGAGCGAATCCGCCGTTGCCCGAGCAGGTGTTGACCACGTGTCCTTCGCCCTGCTCGAGCAGGATGGGCACGAACGCCTTGATGCCATGGATGACACCCAGGACGTTGACGTCGATCCCCCAGCGCCAGTCGGCCAGGTCGTGTTCCCACATGTACCCCTCGGAGACGCCGCCGGTGCCGGCGTTGTTGCACACCACGTGCACCGCGCCGAAGCGATCGAGCGTCTCCTTGGCGAGCGCCTCGACGGAGGCATAGTCGGTGACGTCGGTGACCACGCCCACGGCCTCGATGCCCTCGTCGGCGAGCGCCCGGGTCGCCGCGTCCAGTGGGTCGGCGAGGACGTCGGCGAGCACCACCTTCATGCCCTCTTGGCCGAAGCGCCGGCCCATGGCTTGGCCGATGCCGCCGGCTCCGCCGGTCACGACCGCCACCTTGCCCCGAAGGTCTTTCATGGTGTGGCCATCGTCACATGGTCGCGCATATCACCGCAAGAAGTCGCATTATGCGACCATTAGCCGCATGGCTCCGCGCCCTTCCCCGCAGACCGAACGGGTGGTGAACCTGTTCGAGCAGCTGATGGATGGCAGTCAGGGCATGACACTGGCCGAGGTATCGCGCCACTTGAATGTCCATAAGGCCAGCTGCCATTCGATGCTGTCCGAACTGCTGCGGGCCGGCTGGCTGCTGCGCGACCCGGTTCGCAAGACCTACCACCTCGGCCCCGCGCTGGTCCGACTCGGTCGAGAGGCGGCCGGCCGCTACCCGGCCCTGGTGTTGGCCCGCTCCGTGATGGCCGAGCTGTCGGCCGAGACGGGCGCGCACTGCGTCGCCTTTTCGGTCAGCGAGGACTACTCCACCGTCGTCGATCAGGTCCGGAGCCGTCACGGTGGCGGTCACCCGATGCCCATCGGCACCCAGTTCCCCCACCGCCCGCCGTATGGAGCGTCGACCGTTGCCTGGGCCGGGTCAGAGGCTCGGGAGCGCTGGCTGGCGGCGCTGCCGGAGGACGTGCGCGATCGCTACCGCCAAGCCATCACCGCGGCGAAGCAGCGTGGCTACGCGGTCGGTCTGCACATCCTGCCCGATCTGCGCCTGCGGGAACTGGCGCAGATCGTGCGCAGCGCCGAGGTGCGGTCCACCCGGCTGAGCCGGCTGGCGCAGGAGTTGACCGACGAACTCATCCATCAGGAGGAGTGGTTCCCGATCAGCCTGGCCCCGGACACCAACTACGAGGTGAGCCACATCGACTCTCCGATCCTGGAATCGGAATCGCGCATCGCCCTGATGCTCAGCCTGGTTCCCAGCGCCGAACCGCTGAGCGGTGCGGAGGTCACCCGTCTGGGGACGCGGCTTGCTGCCGCGACCAGTCGACTCAGTGCTGCGTTAAAGCCGCCTTAAGCGATTAGCGCCGTTCTGGAGCCAGCCGCTTGAGGGCCAGCCCGCCTTCGAACGGTCGGTAGCCGAAGGCGGCTGGGGCGCGATAGCCCGTGTCCTCGAGAGGAGTGCGCACCTCGGCGACAGTGGGACCGATCTCGGCCGCCACCGGCACCAGCGCATCGAGGTCGAAACGGTATAGCCGACCGGCGGTGCCGCCCAAGATCTTTCGGCAGTCGTCCTCCGACCTGTTGTGCAGGGCCCAACGAATGGCCAACTTGGAGTGCGGCGAAAAGCCTTCCTCGTGCGGATAGTCGCTGCCCCACATGATGTGGTCCGGGCCTACGTAATCGACCACTCCCGACTCGAACGGCGTCAGCTCGGTGGCGAAAAAGCAGTTCCGCTTCACGTATTCGCTCGGCGTCAGGGTCAGCGCGTCAACCGACGATCCGCCGAACATCCCGTAGGTGCGGTTGCCGGCTTCAGATTTCATGGTGGGCACCATGGCGTCGAGCATCCCGATTTGGCCGGGCACCCAATACGTGCCCTGCTCGGTCGGCACGAATCGCAGCGTCGGGTACCGCTCGAACACCCCGGCCAGGATCAGGTGTCCGACGGTGCGCTGAGCCCACATCGCCATCTCGGTGATCAACACCGCGTTGGACGCCGGCTGATCCATCGGCATCTCGGGACTGCCGGCACCCGCGTGCTGCACCACCGTCAGGTCCAGCTCGTCGCACAGCGCCCAGATCGGTTCATAGCGGGTGTGAAAAAGCGGGGCCACGAGCGGGTCACCGGGCGAGACCGCCGGAATCAGCACGCCACCGAAGCAGTCCTGCTCTGCGCCCCAGCGGATTTCTTCCAGCGCCAACTCAACGTCGTTGGGAAAGATCTGAATCAACCCGCGGCGCCGGGCCGGGGCCAGCGAACAGAAGTCGATCTGCCAGCGGTTGTGGGCCTGCACACCGGCCCAACGCTTCTCGAAGTCCGCACGGGTGCGGGGCAAGCTGATGGTGATGTTCGGGGTGGACGGGAAGAACGGAGGGACGGTGTTGGGCAGCAGCACCTCGGCCGCCACGCCGTCGGCGTCCATCTCAGAGATCCGCATCTCGTGGTCCCAATTGCGGGCCGCCGTGGCGACGATCAGATCGTCGAATGGGCTGGCGTAGGCCTTGGCCCATTCATCGAATTCATCGTGCAGACCCGCAGGCAGATACGGCTTGTAGCCGTAAAGATCCGCCCCGGCATGGGTATCCGTCGAAATGACGACATAACGATCCAACGTGTCCCAGGTTGTAGTCATCGCACCCTCTCAGAAGTACGTCGAGTATAGGAACGGCAGAAACCAATTGGTCAACATCGCTTCCCACCCAATGGCACGCGTGGTTCGGCTGGAATTCGGCTTAGTGTGGGGAGATGAACCTCGACGATGAGTCGGTCACAACGCTGGAGGACCTCAGGGGTGATCTGGCGCAGCGGTACAGGCGGACTCCCAGCAGCGGAGCGTCGGTTGACGGCGCGATCGTCGAGGCGGACTTGGCGGCCCTCGACCGCGACGGCTACGTCATTTGGGAGAACCTGCTCACCGTAGACCAGTGTCAGCAAATCCGTGAGACCGTTCGCCCATGGCTGGGGCACACCGGACGCAACTCTTTCGAGGGCCGGCGCACCCAGCGCATCTACAGCGTGTTGAGCAGGACGCGGGTGTGCGATCCGCTAGTCGACAATCCACGAGTGCTGGCGCTGCTCGACCGGTTGCTGATGCCGAACTATCTGCTTTCGGCACTGCAGGCCATCAACATTCAGCCAGGAGAGACCGCGCAGCTCGCACACCATGATGACGGCTTCTATCCGATTCCGCGTCCTCGGGAACCATTGGCGGCAGCGACGATCTGGGCCATCGATGACTTCACCGCCGACAACGGTGCGACAGTGCTCTACCCCGGAAGCCATCGCTGGGGCAAACGTCGTCCGGGCCGCCGCGATCGCGCGCTCCCTGTTTTGATGCCCGCCGGCTCTTGCGTCTTCTTCGTGGGGACGCTGTGGCATGGCGGCGGCGCCAACACCACCGCGCGTGAGCGTCTCGCCGTCACCGCCCAGTACTGCCAACCGTGGTTGCGACCGATGGAGGCCTTCACCTTGTCGATATCGCGCGACATCGCTCGAACGGTTTCCGAGGACATTCGCCGCATGCTGGGTTACAGCATCCACCCACCGTTCGTCGGCGCGGTCGACGGGCTGCACCCGCTGCGGTTGTTGGACGGCGAGCAAAATCCATAGGGGCTTCATTGGTGCCTTTGGTCCTTCCGCTTGCATCTCTTCGGCCCTGACGGTCGCGGCCACCCCGGGTGATGCTGCTGGCGGGGACGTAGCCGATCAGAAATGAACCGAAATGTCGCAACCACCTCGCCGCCCTATCTTGGTGGGCGTTGACGGCTCAGCAGCGGCACTGGCCGCCGTCCGGTGGGCAGCCCGTGATGCCGCGCTGCGGCGGGTGCCGCTGACCCTGGCGCATGTCGTCAACTCCCCTATCCCGGGGCGTTCCCGGGTTCCCGCGCTGGCCGGCGTCAGGCGGTGGCAGGAAGAGCGGGCACGCGGATTCATCAAGTCGGCGATCGACGTCGCTCGAGAGTGCACCGGTGAGCGCGGTTCGGTGCAAATCGATAGCAAGGTCTTTCATTCGGCCACCGTCCCCACGCTCGTCGGCCTTTCCAAAGAGGCGCAGATGGTCGTGGTGGGCTATCGCGGGCATGGCGGCACGTTGGTCCGCAGTTTCCTGGGCTCGGTGAGTTCGGGATTGGCCTACCACGCGCACTGCCCGGTCGCCGTGATCCACGACGACGCACCGTTGGTCGGCAATGTCGAACGGGCGCCGGTGCTGGTGGGCATCGACGGCTCGCCGGCGTCAGAAGCAGCGACTGCGATTGCATTCGAGGAAGCCTCAAAACGAGGTGTCGGTCTAATCGCTCTGCACGCCTGGACCGATCTGCGGGTCTCCGATTTCAAAGAGTGGTTCCCGAACATCGATTGGGACGCTGAGCTATCCCACGAGGAGGAGACGCTTGCTGAACGACTTGCGGGTTGGCACGAACGCTATCCCGACGTAGGGATCCGTCGCAGAATCGAGATTGGCGATCCGGCACGCCCGCTGCTCGAGGCATCGGAACTCGCTCAACTGATTGTGGTCGGCAGCCACGGCCGCGGCGGGTTCGCTGGCATGTTGCTGGGCTCGGTCGGGGCGGCAGTGGTCAATAGGGCCCGGATCCCCGTGATCGTAGCGCGTAGTCCTGACGGCGATGGCAACATTATGCCCCTCATTGCTCATAAGTTTTCCCGCGAGATCAATTGTTCGGTCTCCACGGAGGCGGGCACCTGCAGGAAGCCCGCGAGACCGTCGACCACGCCGCTGACGAAAAGAGCGAACGGAACAAGCTTTTCACCGCGGCGAATGGCACGCTCGCGCTCAGCGGCGACGTGGACTGCGAGGTCTTGGGCCTGCTGGATCCGCATCGACCGCGCCGGCTCGGGGATGTGCGGCAGGAGCCGCCGCATGCCGGAGGTGAACTCTTCCTGCGACTTCATCGCGTCCGCTTGATGCAGGAAAACCTCAACCGCCCCGGTGCGCTGGAGTTGCTCGATGAACGACACGTATGAGCTGTCGGGCGACTCCGCCAACTCGATCAGCGGAAGTACGTGCGCCTCCAGTTGCGCCCGCAAATCAGCCGGGTGCCTTTGGTCCTTAGAGGGCGCGGCTTGCATCATTTCGCTGAGGCGATAGGCAAGATTGCGCTGAGAAGTCGTCTTTGGAGCCGAAGTGGGTAGGATTGCCGAGTTGTTGGAAGAGCCGGCCTCGATCGAGATTTGGCGCAACGAGACGTGGCGAGCCCATGCTCGGCGAATAGCCGTTCGGCCGCCAGCAGCAACTGCAGCGCCGTCGCCGGAGGAGGTCCAGTCCGAGCGTTCACCATCAGATCATTGCCCATCGGTTTTCTCCGGATCGATGAGCCGCATCGCATTGATCGTGGCCGCGGCGACCTGGACCAGCTGGGACGGGCTGTGTCCGACCACGTCGGCGAGGATGCCGACGTCCTTGGCCAGCAGCGGCCCGGCGAGCTCGGCCATCACCGAAAGGCTGTGTCCTGAATTGGCGATCACCTCTCCCGCGTAGCTGCGGCTGCTCCCGGTCGACAGGACCTTGGTCAACGCGTCGAGGTCTACACCGAGGCTTGCGGCGACACTGACGTGCTCGCGGCCAGCCCGTGAGTGCCGTGAACAGCGAAATGTTCCGCAGCTTTGTCCACATGGCCGGCGCCCAGACCGCCGAGGTGGACAACCGGGTTCGCGAACGTGTCCAAGACCGGCCGGCAGCGGCCGACAACGTCCTCGTCGCCGCCGGCCATCACGAGTAGCGATTTCGCGGCGGCCATGTGGCCACCCCCGGAGACGGGGGCGTCGACGAAATCCACTTCAGGAAAGTCGGTTTGAAGGCGACGGCAGGTGTCCGGATGGACGGTACTGTGGATCACGACGATCCCCCCGGGTGCCATCCCGGCAAGTGCTCCGTCATCGCCGCGAAGGACCTCGTCGACGTCAGCGTCACCAATCACGCAGAGGCACAACATATCCGACGCAGCACCCAGCGACCGGCGATCGGCTGCATACGCGGCGCCCGTGCCGGCGTAGGGTTCGAGGGACTCCGGCCGACGCGCCCACAGCGTGGTCGGGAATCCGTCCTCGACGATCCTGCGCGCCATCGGTCCGCCCTGAGAACCGAGGCCCACGAAACCGACACGGAGCTCGGTCACATTTGTGCCTCAATACTCGCCTGGAGATAGGCCTCGATATCCTTGGCGCGCAACTGAAGTGACTCGTGCACCTCGGGCGCAGTCACGACGAGGAATCGCCCGGCCTCGATCGCATCGGCCGTCAGCCTCCCAACGTCTTCCGCGGACACGATCTGGTGTGCCGGCGCCCGCGGCGTTGCGGTCGCATCACCGTAAACGGTGATTCCTTCGAGGATGTTGGTGATCACCCCGGACGGGCAGAGGCAAGTCACGCCAATGCCTTTCGGTCCAAGGTAAGTCGCCAGCGCTTCGGAAAGCCCGACGATCGCATGCTTCGACGCGACATAGGGAAGCCGATCAAATCCATAGCCGAGCAGCCCGGAGGCTGAGGCGGTGTTAACGACATGGCCACTGCCCTGAGCGATTAGCCCGGGAAGGAACACCCGGTTGCTGCGCGCGATGCTGAACAGGTTGATGTCGATAGTGCGAATCCACGCCTCGTCGGGCAATGTTTCGGGCGCGCCGATGGCAAGCACGCCAACGTTGTTCATCACCAGGTCGATTCGACCGAACCGCTGCAGCGCAGCATCCCTGAGCGCCTCCAGGTCCGCTTCGACGGTGACGTCGACGGCGAGGCCGATCGCGGGATGGCCAAGGGCGGTGATGTGCTCAACGACCTCCGTGACTCGAGATTCCGACAAGTCGCTCACCGCGACCTGCGCGCCCCGTTGTGCGAATTCAATCGCTGTCGCCCGGCCGATGCCACTGCCCGCGCCGGTCAGCACGGCGACTGCTCCGTCGAGCCGTAAGGCCATGGTCATGCGATACCGACCGCCTTGGTGCGAAGGAACTCGAACAGGCCTTCCTCGCCGCCTTCGCGGCCGAACCCGGAGATGCCGACGCCGCCGAACGCGAGCTCGCAGCCGGTGACCGGGCTCGCTCCATTCACGTACACGCCGCCGGCTTTGAGCGCGGCCACCATCCGGTTCACTCGGTTGATGTCCTTCGTGTACACGTAGGAGGCGAGCCCGTAGGCGGTCGAATTTGCGATCTCGATCGCCTGCTCGTCGGTCTCGAACCGCATCAGCGAAAGGACCGGGCCGAACACCTCGACCTGACCTAGCTCGGAGGCCGGGTCCACATCTCCGAACACCGTCGGTTCCACGAAGAAGCCGTTCGGCAGGTGACTGGGGGCGCGTCCCCCGGCCAGCAGCTTCGCCCCGGCGGTCTGTGCTCGTTCGATCATCGCCAGGATTCGCTGCTGGGCGTCGCGGGTCACCACGGGGCTGATGACCGTCGCCGGATCAAACGGGTCACCGCACTGCATGCGACGATCGCAAGGATGCGTTCGACGACGTCGTCGTAAATGTCGTTGTGAACGATCATGCGTGAGGGGATTGCGCATCCTTGCCCGGCGAGAGTGCCGAGGACGCTGAAGGCGTTGACCGCGACCGCCGTGTCCAGGTCGGCATCGGGGAAGAGGACGTTGGCGGACTTGCCGCCGAGCTCGAGCACCGCAGGCTTGAGGGACTCGGCGCAGGCGGCCAGGATCTTCCGTGCGGTTGCCGGCCCGCCGGTGAAGCTCACCTTCTCGACCAGCGGATGGCGTACCAGCGCATCACCGGTTTCCGGCCCGCCCAACACCAGGTTGACGACTCCGTCGGGGATGCCCGCTTCCTTGACCAGACCCATCAAATGCTCTGTCGCGTAAGGCGTTAGCTCGGACGGCTTCATGCACGACCGTGTTCCCGGCCGCCAGCGCCGGGATCAACTTCATGCCGACCGAGACCACCGGGCCGTTCCAGGTGAGGATGATTCCGACGACGCCGTACGGTTCCGGCATGGAGTAAGCCAGCTCACGCTGATTCGCCGGGAACGAGGTGACGCGTCCCTCGACCTTGTCGGCCCAACCGGCGTAGTAGGCCGTCCAATTGGCCATGATCCCGACGAGTGGCTGGCTCATACTTGCCGACATCCCGTTGTCGAGTACCGACAGGCGGGCGATCTCGGCGATGTCGCGCTCCATCAGCTCGCCGAGCCGGCCAAGTACACGCGCCCGCTCCGCCGGCCTGAAGGCGCGCCATTCCGGGTGCGCAGCGTGCGCGGCCCGCACGGCGGCGTCGACGTCGTCAGGACCGGCCAACGGCACCGGCCCCTGGACTCCCCCGGTGGCCGGGTACACGTGCTGATGCACGCCGGCCGAGCCGCTCGGTCGCGCCTCGCCGCCGATGTGCAAATGCACGGGCGGAACGCTCAGATCAACGGTCATCGTCTGGTCCTCGGGTTCGTCGACTCCAATGGTTTAAGACAGATTACTTATTAATAAGACACTTGACTTCAAAGGTCAAGTATGTGCCTAATGCTGGGATGGATGTGAAGGAACTTTTCGGGCTCACCGGGGAGGTCGCCGTGGTGATGGTCGGCGCCGGGGACATCGGTGCAGCCTACGCCGAGGCGCTTTGTGAAGTCGGCGCCTCGGTGGTGATCGCCGACATCAACCTCGACGCAGCGCAACGCGCCGCAGACACCTTGAAAGACAGGAACTTTCGCGCCGTCGCGGTCCGTCTCGATGTCACCTCCGCCGAGTCGGCTGCCCAGATGACATCCGCGGCGCTCGCTGAGTTCGGTGGAATCGACATCTGGTCTATAACGCGCATCATGTCCGCGTCCCGCTACGGCCTGTCCACCACGACCTAGCCGGATGGGATCGCGCCTCAACGGCCGCGCGGGGCCGGTGCTGCACCCAGGTGGGCATCGAGCGATGACCGAGCTCTGCGGGGGCGCATCGGAAGCGGCGACCGCCATCGCGTTCGAGGAGGCTTCCGACGGCGTGTCGAAATACGCGCTGCACGGCTTGACCTGCAGCCTCGCACCGAGCTCGGGTTTCGCGACATCAACGTCAACGGCATAGCGCCCGGCCTGGTTGCCAGCGAAAGCGGCTACGCGAGCCTGCCCAAGGACTCGTCCTTCCGCGACATCCTCGCCGCACAGATTCCCGGCAAGACATCGGGCCCACCTTCGGACCTGATCGGCACGATGCTTTTGCTGTGCTCACCGGCGGGTGACTGGATCAACGGCCAGACGATCTCGGTCGACGGCGGCTGGATCATGCGGCTCTAACGGAAGGTATTCACATGGCCGAGTGGACAACTCGCGAAGAGCGGCGTGCGATCGCGCGAGCCGAGTATGACCACATCATGAGGAGCGCCAGTCCGGACCCGGCGGGTGCCTACCTCGAATCCGGGGTTATCGGATACGTGTTCGGCGAGATGTGGCGCCGGGGGGTTCTCACCGCGAGAGACCGACGCTGGATCACACTCACCTGCGTCGGCGCAGCGGGGGCGATCACCCCCATCGAAACCCATGTTTACGCGGCGCTGAAAAGCGGCGACATCTCGTATTCGGAGTTCGACGAGTTCGTACTCCACTTTGGCACACAGGCCGGCTGGCCCAAGGGATCGGCCATGCAGATGTACGGAATGATGGCGATGGTCAAGATATCCGAGGAAACCGGGAGGACCCGTGCAGCCCCACGACTTCGAGCTCTGGGCGGAACCGGTCGACGACGGCGCCCGCCGCGAACGCGGCGTCGCGGCCTACGAACGGATTCACGGCGCGCCACCGCCACCGCCGCGACCGCGTTCAAGGCCGCGCCCGTCTCGATTACCTCTACGGCGAGATATGGACTCGGCAGAAATACCTCACCCGCCGCGACCGGCGCATCATCAGCATCTGCGCCGCGGCGTCGATCCACGATTGACGAGGAGGTAACCGAGCACCTGCGAGCCGCCCTCGCGCTCGGGGACATGACCCGCGGCGAGCTCGAAGAACTCGTGGTTCATTTCGCGGTCTACCTGGGGTGGAACCTCGCGCGGCGGCTGGACGACCTCCTGGTTGAGGTAGCCGGCAGCTCGGCGTCTAGCGAAAATCCTTCTTAATCAAAGGCTTTGACGCTCGCGAACGCGGTCGCCGGTGCTGGCGGGATGGCTCGAGGCGCGGCGGAGTACCTTTCGTGCCAGAGAGGATTCGCGATGACAAAGATCTACTACGAGTCCGACGCTGAACTTGTCGGTGTTGGACGGGCAGAGGGTAGCCGTCGTCGGGTACGGCAACCAGGGCCGCTCTTGGGCTCTCAATCTGCGTGACTCCGGCATCGCGGTGGAGGTCTTCACCCAGGCCGACGCCTCCCGCGAGCAGGCTGAGGCCGAAGGCTTCAGGGCCCGCGACGTCGAGGAGGCGAGCGAGTGCGACGTGATTTGCACGCTCATCCCCGACGACGTCATCCCGCGCTGCCCATCACGCCCAAGCCGGCTGCGCTGTGGGTGCTGGCGTCGGGCTACGTGGCGCGCATTCGACAGGATCGATCCCAATTGGCGTTGATGGTCGGCAGCCACGGCTGCAGCCGGTTGCGGGGAGTGCTAGCTGGGATCAGTCGGGTATCACGGCAGCTCGGGTCCAGAAGGACAAGACGGGCATCGCTCTGGCCCGCACGCTGGCCGTCGGACGGGCGCTCGGCGGCTTGCGCCAAGGCGCCATCGAGATGACGCCCCGCCAGGAAGCCGTCCTCGACCTCGCGGTCGAGCAGGTGCTCGCGCCCGCCATGGGCAGGGTCTCGACCAGCTTCGTCGCAGTGATGTCGGAGTCCGGCATTCCCCTCGAGGCGATCATGGCCGAACTCATGCTCTCGGGCGAGATCGAACGGAGCTACCGGCTGCTTCGGCAGGAGGGCTGACGCCGGCCAGATGCGCTACCACTCGCCCACCAGCCAGTACGGCCAAATGTCGCGGGCGAGCCGATTCGACGGCCTCGACGTTGCCCAGGTGATGCGCGACGTTTGCTGAACGAGATCGAGTCGGGAGAGTTTGCCGACGAGTGGGACGCCGAGCGCGACGCGGGCTACCCCAACCTGGAGCGCTTGCGGGCGGAGAAGCTCAGCCCCGCGGTCATCGCCTTCGAGGAGGATTTGCGCGCACGCCTCGGAGAGCGCGCCAAGCCAAGCGGTGATCGTGGCGCGTCAGTCCTGACGGCTGGGTTGCCGCACATGCACAAGGATTCCGCAAGGATTCTGCAAGCGGTCCCCTGGAAGCTTCTCTCAACGCCCCGAAGCGGGGCCCAGAGAGAGGACGACGCCATGCGAGACCCTTCACGCCGCCACCTGCGGTCCGTACGGGCCATCGCCGCGCCGTCACTGCAATACCTGACAATCCACGGCCACCGCCGTGCCTTCCGGATCGCCGGCTCGGGCCCGGTCATCGTGATGCTGCACGGCGTCGGCGACAGCTCGACGACGTGGGAGCCCGTGCACGCCAAGCTTGCCCAACGCTTCACCGTCATCGCCCCCGACATGTTGGGCCACGGTGAGTCGGACAAGCCGCGCGCCGACTACTCATTGGCATCGTTTGCGAACGGCCTACGGGACCTGCTCACCGTCCTCGGAATCGACCGTGTCACGCTCGTCGGGCATTCCTACGGCGGCGGCCTCGCCGCGCAGTTCGCCTATCAATACCCACAGTTTGTCGAGCGCATCGTGCTGGTCAGCGCGGGCGGCGTGACGAACGACGTGAGCATCGCGTTGCGCTTGGCGGCGATGCCGATGGGCGCCGAGGCCCTCTCGGTGCTGAAAGCGCCCGGCGCGGTCCCCGCGTTGGAACTCGTCAGCCGCGCCGTCGGAAACCTCATGAGCTCAACAGGATTCGGCCGGGATCTGGGTAGTCTGCCGCGCCTGGTCGGCGGGTTGCGCAAGCCTGGTGCCGTCGCCGCGTTCGCCCGCACTCTGCGCGGGGTGGTCGACATGCGCGGCCAGTTCGTCACGATGCTGGACCGCACCTATCTGCTGCCGGGCCTTCCGGTGCAGATCATCTGGGGCGAGGACGACCCGATCATCCCGGTAAGCCACGCTCGGGTGGCCCACGAGCAGATTCCAGGTTCGCGCCTCGAGATCTTCGAGGAATCCGGGCACGTGCCGCACGACACCGACCCGGACCGGTTCGTGGCGACCGTCGAGAAATTCATCGACTCGACCGAACCGTTCGCCTACGACGCAGACCTGGTGCGGGTGGCGCTGCAGACCGGCGTAAGTCAGTACCCCGGCGACGAAAATGAGTCGGACCTTGCGTAACCCCGTGCGGTTGTTCTGTTTTCACCATGCCGGGGGCGGCCGGTTGGCATTCAACTCCTGGGGCAAGGCACTGGGCCCGTCGATCGAGGTGATTCCGGTCGAGGTCGCCAACCGCGAGCGGTTCGCCAAGCTGCGCGAATTCATCGACGAGGTGAACGCCCAGTTGGGATCCGACCTCGATCAACCACATATGTTCTTCGGCCACAGTTTCGGTGCCCTGCTGGCATACCGGTTGGCATGCGTGCGCGCGGCCCACGGTTCCCCGCTGCCACGGGCGGTGTTCCTATCCGCCTATGCCCCGCCGCATCTTCCGCCGCCCCTGCATGTCGTGGAGCTCCTCGACGACCAGCAACTCGCGACGCTGCTATCCGATCTCGGCGGCCTGCCGTCGGGATTGACGCGATGGCCCACTCTGCGCGAGCGAGCCGTCACGGCCGCTCGACACGACTTGCGGCTATGCATGACCGACGAGGAAGACGACGCTGCGGAACTGTCGTGCCCGATCCATGTCTTCGGCGGCAGCGAAGACCCTGTAGTCAGCGAATCCGACTTGCACGAGTGGCGTTCGCGAACGACGACGGACTTCTCCGTGCAAATCCTGCGCGGCGGCCACTTCTATCTCCGGGACCGGCAGCCGCTGTTCACCACCCTTCGTCCGCTGTTGTCGACGATCGCGGCAGCATAAACCGAAATGTGAGCTACGGCAGCACCGTATGCATCAGCATCACGCTATAGGCCGACCACAGCGAGAGGTTGAAGTAGAGGTCTTTACCGGTCGTCCAGGGATGCATGAAGGGGGCGTAGATGCCGCCGGGGAGCTGTTTTGAGGTGACTAGCGTCTGTGGCGAGCTCCATGGTCCCCGTGCTGCGGAAGCTGTCCGCATCACAACGTTGTTGGAGCCGTTGCAGTACAACGCCACGAACTTGTTGAGATACGTGTTGTATTGGACTGACATTTCGCTCACCGGCGCCGGAATCACCGGCCGTGCGGCGGACGGCTTGTTCGTGATCCACGAATCGGCCCCAAAGAAGTTCCACCATTCTTTGCCCCAGTATTGGTATTTCGTCAGGTCTTGCGCTGAGCCCTCTGGGACGCGCGCGACGTAGGCCGGCCCGCTCCGTCCGGACGGGGTACCGAACGAATAGAGGTAGCCGTCGCCTGGTCGCACGAAGGCCCCCTGTTGGAAGTTTTGATTCCCGCGGGAGGGTTTGCGCACAGTCCAACGATTGGCCTTCCAGGTCTGCCCGTTGTCGTCGGAATAGGCCAGCGCCGAGAAGTTGGTCGTCCATTGACCCGGATTCCCCCACTGCCTGATGGACATGAAGTTGATGAGTTGCCTGTTCCCAATCGAGATGCCGGCGGTGGGGATGATGGTCACCTCGGTCGCGGCGATGCCTAGGCTGGCAATGATCTGTTTGGAGAAGTTGTATCTGCCTGGAATGCTGGGGTTTTGGATGACCGGTGAGCCCCCGTAGTTGGCGCCCGGCATGGTATCCGGTATGGGATCGGGCACGTAGAGGCCGTCTGCCAGTGTGCGGTCGGCGCTGCGCAACAAGGTGTTGGACCGCCACTGTTGACCGGGAATGCCGCAATCGCCGAATGTGTCGCCGAAGGCCAGCAGCGTCTGGTCATTGATGGGATCGCCGTTGTCCCACATGATTCCGAGATCTGCGCCGGAGATCGCGAAGCGATTGAAGGTGTCATTCGGGCTGTTGGCCCGGCCGTTCACCGGTCCATTGATCCATCCGACGAGTGAGGTAGACGGGACCGCAACAGTCGCCGCGGCAGCAGGCGCCGGGGCCGCCGGCGCCGGGGCTTGGGCTTGAGCGGTGGGATCCACGCTACTCGAAGGGTTGGGCCCAGGTAGCACCTCGGCCTGGTTGAGCCACGGCGCGGCGGTCGGCGGACTGGCGAGCGAGGGGTCCGGCGGGAGCGGACCCACCTCGGGGAGCGGTGCCTGGTCTTGCGCGCCGACGGGCTTACGGCCAGTTGGTATGTGTTCCACCGGCCCGGTAATGCGCGGCGCCGCAATGTTCGGTGGGACTGCGGCAGCGGATCCCGGGCTGGGCAGCGTCTGGGCACAGGGGTCGGCGATTGCCGGGGGAACCTCGACGATCGAAGTGACGAAACCAACCGCGGCCACTACCGAAACCGCGGCGAGCCGGGAAACTGCCGACATGTCACACCTTCCGGGAACCCGCAACATGCTGATGTGACGATAGTGACCTGCGTGAAGTCGCGATTACTGGCTTGCACCAATGGATATGCACTCGTAACCGCGTCGCGACCCTAGCGGGCAAGCTGTCACACGGCGACGCTTCGTGGCACAGTGCTGGAAAGGTCCCTTTCGACGAGGTTCGGGATGCACTGACGCGGGTCGTGAACCGAACGACGCGGGGGAAATGCGTTGTCGAAATCGGCAGGTGAGTGCGGGTAGCCGACCGCGAGGGCTAGCCTGCCAAGTATGGTCGCCTCACCCGCCGAGCTCACCGCGCCGGAGCTGGAACTGCGGGCGCAGGTTCGCGAATTCCTGGCCGAGACGCTGCCCTGGGGGACATTCGAACCCGGCCTCGGCATGGGCGCCGAGGTCAATCCCGAATTCTCCGCCGCGCTGGCCGAGCGCGGGTGGATCGGCATGGCGGTTCCCGCGCGCTACGGCGGTCACGACGCGACCGCCGTCGACCGCTTTGTCGTCGTCGAGGAGCTGTTGCGCTGGGGCGCCCCGGTTGGGCATCACTGGGTCGCAGACCGTCAGATCGCCCAGGTGCTGCTGCGCTACGGCACCGAGGAACAGAAACAATGGCTGTTGCCGCGAATCTGCCGGGGCGAGTTGTGTTTTTGCATCGGCATGAGCGAGCCCGACGCCGGCAGCGACCTCGCGTCGGTGCGCACCCGAGGTGTGCGCGACACGGACGGTTGGCGGGTATCGGGTGTCAAGGTGTGGACGAGTAACGCGATGCGCGCAGACTTCATGATCGCGCTGTGCCGAACCGGGGACGGCGACCGCCACGCGGGCCTGAGTCGATTCCTGATCGACATGCGCAGCCCAGGCGTATCGGTCACGCCGATCCCCTTCCTGAACGGCAGCACCGACCACTTCGCCGAGGTGGTCCTCGACGACGTGCTGGTGCCGCACGACAGGGTGATCGGCGAGATCGGGCAGGGTTGGGCGCAGAACGCCGACGAGCTGGCCTTCGAGCGCAGCGGTCCCGACCGCTGGATCTCGACCTTCCTGCTGGTTCAGGAATTCCTCCGCGAGCACCCAGAACTGGCGGCCACCACAGCCGGGACCCGGCTCATAGGCGAACTCGCGGCCCAGTACTGGGTCCTGCGCCGGCTCTCGCTGACCGTGGCCAGGGCCATCGACGCCGGCGAGACACCCGCCGCCGAAGCCGCGCTCATCAAGGAGATGGGCACCCGGTTCGAACAAGACGTGGTCCGCGCGCTGCGGGAGTTGTTGGACCGCGAGCTCGTGTGCGGCCCTGATGCGGCGACGTCGTCGTTCGACCGACTGCTACGTCGCGCCGCACTGGACGCGCCGTCATTCACCATCAGGGGCGGCACCACCGAGGTGCTGCGCTCCGTCGCCGCCAAAGGGCTGTCATGAGCGACAGCGAACTCTTTGGCTTGGCCACCAAGCTGTTCGACGAGCACAGCGGATGGCAGGACGTTGGCGAAGCCGAGGCCACCGGATGGGCCGACGGTCTATGGAAAGCGTTGCGCCAAACCGGCTTCACCGACGTCCCCGTTCCCGAAGAGCTGGGCGGAGCCGGGGGCAGCATCACCGATGCGGTTGAGCTGCTGCGCGCCGCGGGGGCGCACGCGGCGCCGGTACCCCTGGCCGAGGCCGGACTGGTCGGAGGCTGGCTGCTGGCGTCCGCCGGGCTCGCACTGCCGGAAGGTGTTCGCACGGTGCTACCTGTCGGTGCCGGCCTTCGTCTCGACGGCGATCGCCTGTCCGGCACTGCGCCTGCCGTGGCGTGGGGGCACCGCGCCGAGCATGTTGTCGGACTCGTCGACGGCGTCCTGGTGCTCGCACCCGGACCGGCACAATCGGGCGGCCCGGCCGTCAACCGCGGCGCCAACCTCGCCGACGAGCCCAGGGACACAATCGTTTTCGACGGCGTACCGGTGACCGCACGCGCCGACGCCCCGAACGAGGTCACCGAAGAATCGCTGTTGGAGCGCACCGCGCTCGGCCGTTTCGCACTGATGGCCGGTGCGGTAAGTGCCATCGCGGCAATGACGTTGCGCTACAGCCGCGAACGCGAGCAGTTCGGGCGCCCCATCGGTCGATTCCAGGCCGTGCAAGCACATTTGGTGACCATCCACCAGCAGTCAACCGTGCTCGCGTCGGCTATCGACGGCGCGGTCACCGCGGTCGAACTCGGCCGGGGCGGCTTCGAAATCGCTTGCGCCAAAATACTTGCCGACAAGGCGGCCCAGCTGGTGACCGCGGCCGCTCATCAGACCCATGGCGCCATCGGAATGACCAAGGAGTATCCGTTGCACTATCTCACCCGTCGACTCTGGGCCTGGCGTGACGAAGCCGGAGGGCATCATCGCTGGGCGGACCGGCTCGGCGCGGCCCTGGTCGCGTCCGGTCCCGATGCCCTGTACCCAGCCATTCAGTCCGGGTCGGCGGTGATTCCGTGAAACGCCTGCAGCGCCCAGACGGAGTGGCGCTGGCCTTCGAGGTTCACAACGAGGCGGCGCCGGGTGTGCCGCTTCTTCTCACGCACGGTTTCGGCGCCACCGCGGGCATGTGGAATCCCAATATCGACGCATTGAGCGTCGACCGTCCGGTGATCGTCTGGGACCAGCGCGGCCACGGCAGCAGCGACGCACCCAACGAGATAGCTTGCTACAGCGAGGAAATCAGCGTCGCCGACATGGCCGCAATCCTTGACGCCGCGGGTGCCGATCGGGCGGTGGTGGGCGGAATGTCCTTGGGCGGCTACCTGTCCCTGGCCTTCCACCTCGCCCATCCGCAGCGGGTGGCGGCGCTGGTGCTCGTCGACACAGGTCCGGGCTACCGGAAGGACGAAGCCCGCGACAAGTGGAACGCGTGGGTGGAACGGCGCGCCCGCGAACTCGAGCAGGGCCGAACGCGCGCCGAGGGTTCCGCCGAACTCGCACAGGCCATGCATGAGCATCCCGAGGGCCTACCCCGCGCCGCGCGCGGTGTGATGGCTCAAAAGGATGCCCGGGTGATCACCTCGCTGGACAGCATCGCGGTGCCCACGCTGGTGGTCGTCGGCGCCCAAGACACCGACTTCTTGGCCGGGGCCGATTACATGCACCGCCACATCGCCAACTCCCGCAAGGTCGTCATCGACGACGCGGGACATGCGGCGAACATGGACCAGCCCGAGGTGTTCAATGCCGCAGTGCGCGAACTACTGGACCAACTGTGACCACCCCCGACGTCACCGTCGAACTCACCGGCCACGTGGCCATGGTGGAGATCCACCGGCCCCCGAACAACTTCTTCGACACCGCCTTGATCAAGGCCATCGCCGGCGCCTACGAGAGACTTGACGACGACGTCGAATGCCGGGCGATCGTGTTGTGTGCGGAGGGAAAACACTTCTGCGCCGGCGCCGACTTCTCCCAGCCCGCCGGAGAACGCCCGTCGCCCGGCGAGCTGTATGCGCAGGCCATTCGGTTGTTCCGCAGTGGCAAGCCGGTCGTCGCCGCGGTCCAGGGCAGCGCGATCGGCGGCGGACTCGGGCTTGCCCTCAGCGCGGACTTCCGTGTGGCCGCGCCCTCCTCGAAATTCGCGGCCAACTTCAGCCGGCTGGGGTTTCATCCCGGATTCGGGATTACCGCCACGTTGCCACGCGTCGTCGGCGAGCAAAAAGCACTGGAGTGGATGCTCACCGGCGAGCGCTTCGGTGGTGAAATCGGCTATGCAGCAGGACTAGTCGACGAATTGGCCGCCGACGGCGAGGTACGCCCGGCGGCGATTCGGTTCGCTGAGCGCATCGCCGCCGCGGCTCCCCTGGCGCTGACCAGCATCCGTGCCACCATGCGCGCCGGACTCGCCGAGGCTGTCGCCGCGGCCACCTCCCGCGAACTCGAAGAACAAACCCGACTCCAGGCGACCGCCGACTTCCGCGAGGGGATCGCCGCGGCGGCCCAGCGTCGCGCGGCGGTGTTCACCGGCCGCTGAAGGCGTCGTTCTCAGCGACAAAGCGTGTGCTCACTGAGCCGAACACGGTTGGTAGCGCTGCACAACATCCGCTGCGGCCAGACGAGCGCTTGTTACCGCTGCCGGAGAACCGAACCATCCGACGGGTGCCGTGGTGTCTCCCACCAGGTTCCATACTCAGGCCAATCCGGGTGAAATGTGTCGATGCGCAGCACCTGGGCACACTCATCAAAGTCGGGAATGAAAGCTCTCAGGTCCTGCAAACACAGTTCTATGTGGTTTTCGAAGTTGAAGGGCGGAGAGGCGGAGGCGGGGAATGCGAACCCCGGGTAGCGGTGTTCGACGACGCAGATCCCACCCAGGCCAAGGGCCGCTGGTTCGCGGAGGAAACCGGCCAGCTCTCCGAAGGCGACACCTTAGTCGTATCGGGCGTCAAGGCTTCGCGCTCGAAACAGCCTCTCTACGAGGGCGTTTAGCACATTAACGTTCATCTCGTTTCGTTCCGCTGCAACACCCCCGCCAACGGAGCACACGATTTCGATGCTCCTATGTTGCGGCAATGGTTTTGGCGGTTCGTTGCCCTGGGCCTCGGACTCTTGATCGTTGCCCTGGGTCTTCGCTTTGACCGTGAATCGAAAGAGCGCAGTGCCGAAACGGTCGCAAGAACGTTTGGCCACAACTCAACGATCTCCCCGGCCACTCGCTGGTTGAACGGGTGACCCTCGAGGCGCTGCATACCTTCCTGGATGAGGTCCCCTCGAAGGGCTCAGCGGTCTCACGGAGAGCTGAAGTAAGGAAATTCGGCCGTGATCCGCGCTGGATCGGGCGCGACACCGGCGCCCAGCGGGGAGTTGGTCAACACCGACAGCACGTTGTCCAGCACGTTGTCCATCAGCCCGCGCCCGTTCATTCCGGTGTAGTCGAAGGATGCGGGCGTGCCCAGCTCGTAGGGCAGGGTCATCGATCCGAACAGGTCGGCCACGCGGCGCGCGTAGGCGGCCGGATCAGCGGAAGTGCCGGCGAGTGTGACGTATTTGGTGACAGTGTCGATGGTGCGCGCGACGAACCGCGAATTGTCCCCGGACGGGGCGGTCGAGTTGAACGCCTCGCTCAACTCGTCGTCGTTGAGGTGGAGGTGGGTGAACATCGGCAGGCCCCAGCGGGCGACCTGCTGCTCAGGCGCGTGGCCGCACAGCGACACCGTGGCCCAGGCCTGCACCCAGGTCGTGCTGCTGATCAACTCGTTGGGTGCCTCGACGACGATGCCGGCGACGGTCCGATCCCGGAAGACGTTGACGTGGTTGGCGAAAGCCTCGGGTTTGTACACGCCGGCCGCGGCGGCATCCCTGAAGTCATTGAGGCCCGCGTTAGCGCCGAACACATCATGCACCACTCCGGTGAAGACGCGCACCCCGCTCTCGCCGGCGACTGTGACGCCGGTCGTTCCCGACGCGATCAACTCGCCAGATCCACCCTGAGCTGCGTCGGCGCCGGTGCCGAGACGCAGCTCGAAGGTCTGTGCGTGTCCGCCCGTGGCGGCCACGCTGTGCACCACCTCAGCGAACTTGAGTTTGAAGGACACCTCCTCATGGGCGTCACTATCTGTGTCGAAGCGAAACACGTAGCGAGCCTCATCGCGAAAAGGGGCACACGTCTCCAAGGTGGCCGCCGGGTTGACCGTCATCGCCATCACGGTCTTTCCGGGGTCGCCGGCGAAAAGATAGAAATCGCAGAGATTCAGACGGGGGTCTTCGCGACCCGTCGGGGTGTCGAAATGATGGGACATCGGTCTTGGCTCTCCTGAATCCGACAGGCATGGTGTAGACGTCGGCGAGTTGCGATCACGTGAGTCGAAGGGCTCCCTGCGCGTACGGTAGCACCGGTTCGCCTGCTGTTGCTCGATCAGAGCTCGCGCGGCCTTGGGGTCGTGGTCAGGGTCGCGGTCGCCGCCCCAGGCGCGGGATACGCCGGCCATGTAGACCCGCCCAACGATGGCCACCTTTGGGTCGACATCGTTGAAGTCATCATGGCGCCCTCGATACCAGCTCCTATGTTGCGGTAAGGGTTTGAGTAAGGATTTCTTGGCGTGTGGACCGCACGACATGGTAGATCTCGCGGGCGATGTATCTCTTTATGCAGCGCATGATTTCGGCTTTTGTCCTGCCTTCGCCGATGCGGCGGGCGAGGTAGTCGCGGGTGGGTTGGTGGCGGCGCAGTCGAACAACGCAAATGACGTGCAGGGCGCGGTTGGCGTCGCGGTTACCGCCTCTGTTGAGTCGGTGCCGCACGGTTTTGCCGCTGGATGCTTCGATGGGCGAGACCCCGCAGAGTTTGGCGAACGCAGCGTCGGACCCGATGCGTTCGGGGTTGTCGCCCAAGGCGACGAGCAGGGTGGCGGCGGTGTCTGGGCCCACGCCGTACACCTGGCGCAGCGCGGGGCATGCGTGAGCGGTGAGGGCCTCGATCTGTGTGTCCAGTGTCTTGGTTTCGGCGTCGAGCGCTAGACAACGCTCGGCCAGCGATTTCACCGCAACAGACACCGCTTCTGCTGGGGTAGAAGGGATTTCGGATGTAGCCAAGACGGTACATGCCCCGATGAGGTGCAGTTTGTGCCGGCCGGCAAGCTGTTCGCGCAGCTCGGCCGGTGCGGTGACGATGAGGTCCTTGAGAGCGTTGAATGCCTTCGCGCGGGCGCGCACGGCGCTGACCCGTGCGATGCGCAGTACCCGTAGCATTTCGGTGATCCCGTCGGCGGTCTTGGGGTCGCCGAGGTCTTCACCGGCCAGCACCATAGCGGCTGCGCCGGCGGCATCGACACTGTCGGTCTTGCCGTGGCGGGCGCGGCGTTGCCGGTTGGGGCGGCCGACCTCGGTGACCCGCACACCGGCCGCGCGTAGATGGCGGCCCAGTCCGGCCCCGTAGTGTCCGACCCCTTCGATCCCCACCACCTGGACATGCCCCAGGGCCTGCGCCCAGGCCAGGAAGTCGCCGTATCCGACGCTGGTGGTGGGCATGGTGTAGCTGCCCAGAGGTCGGCCGAGCTCATCGGCGGCGTGCGCGACATGAAACTGTTTGTGGGTATCGACCCCGATGGTGACCTGTAGGAGACTCGGCTGGCGCGGTGGATGTCATTGCGGCCCTTCCGATGTGCGGTTGTGAACATGTCATCGCGGGTCCGCCAGGGTGGGGACGATACTGCTACGGGACTCTTGGTCGGGCTCCTATGAAGTCACTCCATCCTGGCGGGCCGCATCACGCCACCACTGGTCGACGAATCTGCATTCAAGGCACGCCCCCGAAGCAGCGGCCGGTAAAGAAATGGGTCAGACCAGCAACGACGTGACGCGGACCCTACCGACGAACCCTTCGCCTGAAGCGGAAGGAAACGCCGGTGGTTCTCTGATAGCAGTAATGAAACGTTTGGCCGCCGTCTAAAACAGAGATACTTACCGCATGGATCCTGAACCGCCTCCCCCACCTGCGCCGAAACCGCCGCGCGTGCACGTCACGCCCGAGGACTTGGAGAGGTTCGGCGATGAGGATGCGATGCGGCGGGAGTCGAACGACGAATGGCTGCGCGACCAGGCACCGCCACACCACAGTCACTAGCTACCAATTGCTCGGCGAATAGTCCTTCAGGAAGCAGCCATACAGATCTTCACCTAACTCCCCGCGCACAATCGGGTCGTAGACGCGAGCGGCACCGTCGACCAGGTCGAGCGGGGCGTGGAACCCCTCCTCGGCAAGCCGCAGCTTGGTCGGGTGCGGACGCTCGTCGGTGATCCAGCCGGTGTCGACGGCGGTCATCAGAATCCGGTCGCGCTCGAGCATCTCGCCGGCGCTGGTGCGGGTGAGCATGTTCAGCGCGGCCTTCGCCATGTTGGTGTGCGGATGCCCCGGTCCCTTGTAGGCGCGGCCGAATTGCCCTTCCATTGCAGACACATTCACGACGTACTTGCGCCGCGCTGGAGATGCGGCCATCGCCGGGCGCAGCCGGCTCACCAGAATGAACGGCGCGGTCTGGTTGCACAGCTGAACCTCGAGCAGTTCCATCGCATCGACCTCGTGGACGCGTTGGGTCCAACTGTTGATGGGCGCGGTGTCGGGCAGCAAACCACCCGCGTCGATGGCGGTGCCGGCGGCGATCCGATCGGGGGACGCGCTGCGGGCGGCGAGGGCCAATTCGGTTACGGCGTGCGGAGTTTGGTGCTCGGCGAGGCTGCCGGCAAGCGCCGCGGGGTGGGCGTCGCTGACGCGGTCGAACGTGACCACGTCGACGAGTTCTGGCGGCGGGGTGCGCTCCGCCTCGACGAGTGCCGCGTAAGAGCCCGGGGCGCGGCGCACCGTCTGCGCGGCGTTGTTGATCAGAATGTCCAGCGGACCCTGCGCCGCCACGGTGTCCGCGAGCGCGACGACCTGAGCGGGGTCACGCAGGTCGATGCCCACGATGCGCAGCCGGTGCAGCCAGTCGGCGCTGTCGCGCATCGCGGCGAAGCGGCGCACGGCGTCGTTGGGAAAGCGGGTGGTGATTGTCGTGTGGGCGCCGTCGCGGAGCAGTCGCAGCGCGATATACATACCGATCTTGGCGCGGCCGCCCGTGAGCAGCGCGCTCCTGCCGGTGAGGTCGGTACGGGCGTCGCGCTTGGCGCGGCTGAACGCGGCGCACTCCGGACACAGTTGGTGGTAAAACGCGTCGACAACCGTGTAGTGGTTCTTGCAGATGTAGCAGGCGCGTGACCGCAGCAGCGTGCCTGCGGAGGCTCCGACCGCGGTGGAGACGAGGGGCAGGCCAGCGGTTTCGTCGTCGATGCGACCGGGCGCGCCCGTCGCGGTGGCGGCGACAACAGCGCGGTCGGCGGCCGCGATTTCGTCGCGCTTGGCGTCGCGGCGGGCCTTCTTGACCGACTTGAATATCTTCGCGGTGGCCCTACGCACCGTGACGGCATCGGGATGCTCGGGTGGCAACGACTCGATGTCGGCCAGCACCTGCAAGCACGTGTTGAGCTTGTCCGGGTCAATCGCGTTCACGGTGGAAGAGTACGGGGTCCTTCAAGTACGGCAACCTTGACAAGGAGCAGTTAGCGTCCGCCGCCCTCTGGGGAGCCGATATTGCCCGCACGAGCCAACCGCTGGTCGGCAATCGCCGTGATCGCCTCGTTGCTCGTCGAGTTTCCCGTAACGGCCCGCAAGAAATCTTCCCGACGCAGGCGCCAGAGCGCACCGGCTTGCACGCATCGCACCGTGGCCGTACGCGGCACCCCGAACAACAGGCCGATCTCGCCGAAATAGTCGCCTTGCTGCATCGTTCGTACCCGTTGGCCGTCAACTTCGGCGTCGAAGTCGCCTGAGCCGATGACAAACATGTCCTCTGCGGGCTCACCTTGTCGGACAACCACGTCGCCGGTGGCGGTGGTCACGGGATGAGAGCACAAGCAAGCTGGTTCGCAGCCGCAACGGACAGTGTTCTGAAGGCTTCAACGTTCTTGATCGCGTCGAGTTCTTCGCGTAGCGTCGGGAATTGCTGTTCGACCCGCCTCAGGCGAAATAGACCGTAGACCATGCCGAGCATCGCCAATCCGGCGGCAATACGCAGCGTTCCGCGCACTCCGATCGCGGCGTTGATCTCGGCAGCGCACAGGCCGGCCACACCGACGATCGAAACGGCGATCAACGCGTTGATTCCAGCGAGTAGGTCCAGCGATCGTCCCGATGCACTCCTTTGCAGCAGCGTGCGGCCACTCACCAGTTGATAGGCATCGCCGATGCCGAACACCAGCAGGAGCGGGATAGCAACGGCAACAGTCGAAGTCGCTGCCAGCGCGAAGAATGCGGCCCCACACATGAGCAGGCCAATGACGAGCGGAAGAGACATCGGACGGCTACCGAGTGAAAGGCTTGCGAGACCGCCGACCAGTCCGCCAACGCCGACGGCGCCGATTAGCGCCGGAGTCCCCACCGCGCCGATATGCAAGAGGTCAGTCGCGATGCTGGCAACAGTGCTTTGCGCAATACCGGTGAGTGCAGCGGTGACGGCCATGACGATGACGACGGCCCGGGCGTTCGACGACCTCCGGAGTACACCGATTCCGCCGACGAGTTGGTTGACGACTCGGGTCCCGTCCTCGCCCACCCGGGTATCGACTCCGCGAATGGCGATAAGGGGCCATGCTCCGAGCGCGCACAGCACCACAATGGTCATCAGGACGGCGGGCGGCCCGCCGAGCCATAAACCCAGCGCGGCCACACCTGCACCGGCCAATACGACCGCGGTCTCGAGAAGAGAGGAAAGTGCATTTGCCGCGACCAGCTGGGCGGGTGAGTCAGCCAACCAGGGCAGCAGCGCGTCATGGAGTGCCTTGGGCGCGGACGACGTGAATCCTTCCAATGCGATGAGAAGAAGTAGCAGCCAGTTCGCCGCGTGAACTTCCAGCGCCGGGATCACAAGTGCCACCGCAACTCCGCGAGCAACGATGGCGCCGGCGAGGACACGCTCTCGCCTGAACCGGCCGGCCAAGACGGCATAGGCGGGCGCGCTCACCGCAGCGGTGATTTGCCGAATAATGACGAACCAGCCTGGGCCGATCGGACCCAGACGATCGAGGGTGACCACGAGCATCGTGGAAAGCCATGCCACGTGCCCGATTACGCCGATGCCGATCGATGCTATTGCCCTGGCAATATTTGCATTCGATAAAGCGTTTCGACACGCGGCCCAGCGGCTCGTTGGTGCCGCAGCTTCGGCCATCAGCCACCATATCGCTCCGAGACGGAAAGAGGGCACGTCTCCCGTTATCCGAGCACCAGCCCGCCACATCCAGCAGATGGATTCGTGAGTGGAACTGTAATTCTTACAGTATGGTATGACGGTGGCTCCCGTAACCAACCAGACGCCGACCTTCGCCGAATCTGCGAGCCGTTGTGCGGGATGATCGCGACGGTCAAGGACGGGCGTCTCGTCGCACTTCGACCGGACAAGGAACATCCACTGTCCGCCGGTTTCGCGTGCCAGAAAGGCATCGCATTCGTCGAAGTGCAAAACGATCCCGACCGTGTCACTACGCCACTACGCCGCACCCCAACCGGCTTCGTACCCACCACATGGGACGCGGCGCTGTCCGACATCGCCGCCCGGATGAAGACGATCCTGCGGACGCACGGATCGGGGGCGGTTGGCTGGTATATGGGCAACCCCGGCGCATTCAGCTACGCGCACACGTTTGCGGCGTTGATGTTCATCAAAGGGATCGGACGCCACGGCCATTACTTCACGGCCTCCTCGCAGGATACGAACAGCAGGCTGATCGCCAGCCAGTTGCTCTACGGAGTGCCGACATCGGTGCCCATTCCCGACCTGACCCGCACCGATCTGCTGGTCGTAATAGGCGCTAATCCCCTTGTGTCGCACGGCAGCTTCTTGACTGCCCCGAGAATCAAAGACCGCATGCACGACATCGTGAAGCGCGGTGGACGAGTCATCGTCATCGACCCTCGACGCACAGAGACAGCGGCGGCGTTTGAATGGCTGGGCATCGTCCCGGACACCGACTCGTTGCTGTTGCTGTCCCTGTTGCAGGTGATGTTCGCCGACAAGCTCGTAGACCGTGCAGCGGTGAGTCGGCTGGCCGACGGCGTCGAATGGTTACACGCCCTATCCGAAGAATTCACACCGGAGGCGACCGCGAGTCGGACCGGTATCGACCCGGCCGATGTTCGGGCGCTCGCGCACGACCTGGCGGGTACGCAGCGAGCCGCGATCTACGGCAGACTGGGCACCTGCATCGGGCGATCCGGCACCTTGACCACCTACCTCATCGACGCGGTCAACCTCGTCGCAGGGAACCTCGACGTCCCAGGCGGTTCCGTGTTCAGTTCGATGGAGACCACCGGCCAACGGTGGCAGAACACCATCATGGGTTTCGCGTTGCGGCGTTCCTACCGCCGCAACCGATCCCGCATCGGCGGCATGGCCAATGCGATCGGCTCCGAACCTGCGGCCCTGATGGCCAAGGAGATCACCACGCCGGGTGATCGCCAGATCAAGGCGATGTTCGTCTCGGCGGGCAACCCCGCCCTGTCGGTGCCGAACGGCAACGAACTCGAAACCGCTTTCGAAACACTGGAATTAGCGGTGGCACTTGACTTTTATGTCACCGAGACGACCGCTCACTGCGACTACATCCTGCCCACAACGACCATGTATGAACGCGACGACTTTCCCTATACCTTCCAAGCATTCCAAGCCACGCCATTTCGGCAAGCCACCGAGGCTGTCGTCCCTCCCAGGGGCGACGCACGGACGGAATGGGATATCGTCGCGGACCTCGCCCAACGACTCGCCCGCATGGTGCCTGCCTTTGCACTGCTCGGTATGGCCAGAAAAACGTTGCGAGTCTTTGGGCGCGAACTCACGCCCCGCGCGATGATCGACTCCTTGATTCGAATGTCTCAGGGCGGCAACAAGTTCGGCCTGCGGCGTGGCGGGCTGACGCTGAGGCGGCTGACGGAAGACCACCCGCACGGTGTCGTTGTCGCACCGGACATCCGAACCGGCGTTCTTCGCAACGCCATCGCCTATCCCTCGCGTCGCATCAAGCTGGAACATGCCGACATCGCTGACGAAGTCAACAAACTCGCGCATCATGACCAGCCCGACGACTATCCATTGAAGATGATCGGAATGCGTGAACCGCGTTCGGAAAACTCCTGGATGCACAATTCGCCGCTACTGATGCGCGGCGACAGAGGGCACCGCGCCCTCATCCACATCGACGATGCGCTAAGACTGGCGATCGACGATGGCGACGTCGTACGAGTCTCGTCCCCGTACGGTTCCATCACTGTGACCGTGTCCACGACAAAGGACCTGATGCCCGGGGTCATCGCCGTGCCGCATGGCTGGGGCCATAAAGGCAATGGAGCCTGGCGGGTAGCCAATCGGGCAGGTGGTGCCAACGTCAACCAGTTAACGTCGAGCGAACCCCAAGATGTCGAGCGTCTATCGGGGATGGCTTGGCTGACCGGCGTACCGGTACGAGTCGAAGTCTGATTGCGCCAACAGCCAGGCTTGGGTCAAGGCGCGGTGCAATACCCACGGCGACGGCTCAAGTCAGAGCCATCGATCCGCTGTGTCTTGACGAGCCAACGCCTTCGAAGATCTGACGGGACATTTCGTACTGGTGATAGTGCAGCGCGCACTTGACCGCGCAGATGAACAAGACTTCTGGATCTGGCCGACGCCGAAGGATAGTCGCCATCCGGTGGCGATAGATGCCGCGCAGCTTCGGGTCGCGGACGTTCCACATCAGGCGGAGAAACAAGACGATCGCTCCAAGCGCGTAGACCGACTGGGACTTCCGCTTAACCCAGGGATGTTGGCGCCAGTAGGCATTGCGAGTGCGCGCAAAATTGAATCGCCGCTTGAGATAGAGGTTTTCCAGCCGTTCGAAGTAGAACTCGGGATCGTGTAGGTCCAGCATCAGGCCGATGTACCCCTCGCGAAGCTCGTCGCGAGTCATGCCGAGCGGAATGACGTTTGTGCCGAACATTCCGTCGGAGGGGTTCGCCTCCGAAAGATCGAGGCGACCTTCCTTCTTCAAACGCGCGTATAGCGGCGTCTTCGGGATGGCCACGAGCATGTTGACCGTCGGGAGCATGATGTCGGTCTGGCGAATGAACTCGTGCTGGGCCTTGAAGATCCGGCGGTCGTCGTGGTCAAATCCGACGATCATGCCGCATATGACTTCGAGGCCGGAGTCTTGCACTTTGCGCACGCGATCGACGATCGTCCCGCCTTTGCGCACGTTTTGATACTTCTTCGTCTCCTGCAGCGATTCTTCGTTCGGGGTCTCGATACCGATGAAGACCATCGCGACGTTAGCTGCGTCCATCAACTTCATCATCTCGTCGTCTTCGGCGAGGTTGAGCGACGCATAAGCGACAAACGCTAAGGGGTATTTTTGGGCGGCTTGCCACGCTGCAACGTCTTCTAGCAACTTCTTCATCGGAACCTTGGTGCCGATCAGGTTGTCATCGACGATGAAGGCGATTTGTACGCGCTGCTTACGCATGGCGTCCAACTCGGTGATCACCTGCGCGCTCGTCTTTAGCCTCGGTTTGCGACCGAACGTGATTGGGATGTCACAAAACTCGCATTGGAATGGACACCCGCGGCTGAATTGAATGCTGCCGAACAGATAGTGCTTAGCCTTGAGCAGGTTGTACCGCGGCACAGGCAGTCGGGTCATGTCGGTCGGCTCCAGTTGCTCATACCGGTGCAGATGCCGGCCCAGGGCCCACTCTTCAAGAAACCGCGGCCAGGTCGTGTCCGCTTCACCGACGAAAACCACATCCGCCAGGTCGTGAAAGTACTCCTCTTGCACGGTGACCGACGGACCGCCGACGACCGTGAAGACGTTACGGGCTTTCAGTTCTCGGAGAATTTCGAGCATCCGATGACCCTGGATATCCATCCCGGTGAGCCCCACAATGTCGGCCTTGCCCACGCGGTCGTAGTCGATGGGCTCGACGTTCTCATCGACGATCGTTACGCGATGCTCGTCAGGCGTCAGCGCTGCCAGCAACGGCAGGCATACGGGCGGTAGCACGCGCTTCTTGCCAAGTAGCGGTAGTGCGTATTCCATGCCCCAGTAAGACACGTCGAACCGAGGATTGAGGAGCACGATGTCGGCCATAATCGCCTACTTCGACCGGAGGGGTTGGTCGCGGTGCTACGCAAGGGGCCAATCTTTGCTGGCTCACGCTAACACGACGGCGTTCTTTTCGAGTCTCAACGGCGTCAAGAGAGCCGCCGACGAAGCATCGTGGCTTTCAAGCCCTTGTTTCGGGCTGGGTTAGACTGCCCGCGTTGCTATGAAGCGGAAAGCTGATGCCGAGGGGCGCCGTCGGACCCTGTGCGATGCCGCAATTGAGGTCCTCGCCCAAGAGGGCGCCAAGGGGCTCACGCACCGCAAAGTCGAACGGCAGGCGGGGCTTCCGGACGGCACAACATCGTCATACTTTCCGACCCGCTCGGCATTGCTCCGCGCGACAGCAGAGCGCGTAGCCGAACTGGACGCGGCCGACTTCGAAGCGACGATGCGACAGCTGCCATCGTCTGAGACCGGAGCGAACCCGCCAACGTTGTTGCTCCTGGCCGAGATGGCTATGCGACAGGCGGCCGGCCCTGGTCTGGATCGGTCGCGAGCGCGCTACGAACTGGCGTTGCATGCGCATCGGGATGCCACGTTGAGACGGGCCTTCGACGACGCGATCGCGGGATTCGTTGCCTTGAGCGAACAGGCGGTGACGCAGGTGCAGCCCGAAGGCCCCGTCGATCGGGCTCTGGTGGAGGAGCAGGCTCACGCCGTCACAACCTTCCTCAACGGTGTGACTTTTCGCCAGGCGGTGGGCACTCGCAGCATCGAAAGCGCCGAGGAACTGACCAGATGGCTGCACGCGCTGGTCGCCGGCATCGCCGCCTCGCGCCAAGAACCAACGGGCGAGGTCTAGCGCGCAGCGTCAGGAACCCGCATCTACAAAAGTAGAAATTTTTCTTCTACATCCGTAGAAATGGTGTTACTGTGACGGCAACGATCGGTTAGTCCGCACGGCGGATTTCCCCAACCCGGTCGCAGACGTGCTGCGAATTGCATTGGCAATCAGGCAATCTCGCTGACGTGGCGACACAGTCGTGAGTGCGTTGTGCACAGAAAGTGATTACGAGCCGGACCGTCAACACGCCTTTTGCGAAAGGAATGCTCAATGCGTTTCGTCCTCGTGCACGGCGGATTTCACGCCGCGTGGTGTTGGCAGCGGACCATTCTCGAGCTGAACCGGCTTGGCCACGAGGCGATCGCGGTCGACATTCCCGGCCACGGTGAACGCCTCCACGAGGAGTCCACACTGCTGAGCCGACGCGACGCCATCGTCGCGGTGTTGCAGGCAGGAGACATCCTGGTCGGACACTCCGGTGGCGGTTTCGACATCACTCTGGCCGCCGACGCGGCTTCCGATCACGTCGCTCATATCACCTATCTGGCTGCCGCACTGCCTCGGGAAGGGCGCACCTATCCCGAGGCCATGGCGATGCGCGATTCCGAAGATGGGTCCTTCGACGCCGACGTCGGGGAAATGTTGTCCTACTTGCACTTTGACGAGGACGGCGCCATGAGCTTCGCTACTTTCGAGGGCGCGTGGAAATACTTTTACCACGACTGCGACGAGCAAACCGCACGGTGGGCATTTGAGCGTTTGTGCCCCGAACGCTTCGGCGACACGACCATCACGCCGGTATCGGTTCCACGTTTCTGGGCAGCCGACCTGCCCCGCAGTTACATCCGCTGCCTGCAGGACCGTTCGAAGCCGCGGTGGCTCTCCGATGTCGTGGCTAGACGCCTTGGCGTTGACCCGCTCACGATCGACTCCTCGCATTCACCCTTTCTGAGCCGGCCTGCCGAGCTCGCCGAACTACTCGTCCACGCGACCACCACCACACCGGTCGCTCCCTGATCCCGTCGTAATGCGGCGCGCACGCCGGGTGTTAGCCGTCGGCTGTTGTGTGGTGTCGACGGCAGGATGCGGTTTCCACGGTCTGAATTCACTGCCATTGCCCGGTGCGGTCGGTCGCGGGCCGGGGGCCAACATCTATCACGTCGAGTTGCCCAATGTCGGGACGATGGAATCGAATTCGCCGGTGATGATCGACGACGTCGTGGTCGGCAGTGTCGGCACGATGCGGGTGCAGGGCTGGCACGCCGACGTCGAGATCTCGGTCAAGCGCGATGTCGTGGTGCCGGCCAACGTGGTAGCCACGGTGGGTCAGACCAGCTTGCTGGGCTCGATGCATGTGGAGCTCAACACGCCGCCGGGTCAGCAGGGCAGCGGACGGCTGCAGCCGGGTGCCACGATTCCGCTGAGCCGCTCCTCGGCCTATCCGTCGACCGAGCAGACGCTGTCGTCGTTGGGCGCGGTCGTCAACGGCGGGGGCCTGGGACAGATCGGGGAAGTCATCCACAATTTCTCGGCCGCGCTGTCCGGAAACGCGGGCGCCTTCCGGGATCTGATTACTCGCCTGGACACGTTCGTGGGAACCCTGGATGACCAGAAGGACAGCATCGTTGCCTCCATCCAGGCGCTGAACCGGCTTTCGGCCACCTTCGCCGACCAGCGCAACGTGCTCACCGAGGCGCTGCACAAGATACCGCCCGCACTCGAGGTGCTGATCAAGGAACGGCCGCGCCTGACGGCCGCGCTGGACAAACTTCGGGTGTTCTCCAACACGGCCACCCGGTTGGTCAACAACGCCCAGGCCGACCTGGTCAAGAATCTGCAGAACCTGGAACCGACCATTAAGGCGCTGGCCGACGTCGGACCCGAGTTCGGCATGGCCATCGCGGGCTTGTTCGTGTTCCCATTCACCCAGAACTTCATCGACCGGGCGATTCGCGGCGACTACTTCAATATCGGTGCCAGTCTTGACATGTCGATCCCCCGACTCAAGCGAGGACTACTGTTGGGCACCCACTGGGGTCAGCCGGACATGCCGATCCCGCCGGAGCCCGGGGATCCGTCTCGGATGAATTTCACCCTCGATCCGCTGCATAACCCGGTCAAGCCACCGTGGATCGATCCCAACGCGCTGCCGCTGCCCGGGCCTCCGCCTGGCGCGGTACCGACGGGCGGCCAGTGACCAGCCGTTGCTGAGTAAAGCTGCCGAGAATCGAACGAACTCCAAAATGACATTTTTTGTCATTCATCAGAATTGACCTCTGGAGAGGCTTACTGTGCCCAAAATGCGCCCAGCCAGTCGTACAATCCAGGTCCGCCGAAGGGAGACAGCCAGTGAAAATGTCGCCATTCGACTATCACCGACCGGACACGGTCGACGAGGCTGTCGCACTGCTCGAAATGTATGGCGGTGACGGCAAGGTGCTTGCCGGTGGGCAAAGCCTTCTTCCGGTGCTCGCCCTCCGGCTGACCAGTCTCGGGCATCTCATCGACATCGGCCACGTTCAGGGCTTGGAGTCGATCGAGGTAGATGACGACGGCACTGTCTCGGTCGGAGCGACCGTGACACACGCGCGCGTCGAAAGGTCCGATGTCATGGCCGCCGCCGCGCCGGCGGTGGTCGGCGCCATGCCATACGTCGGTCATCGGGCGATCCGGAGTCGCGGGACGGTCTGCGGGAGCCTGGCCCACGCCGATCCGGCGGCGGAATTGCCGGCAGTGGCCCTGGCGGTCGGCGCGGAGATGACCGTGCAGGGCCCGGCGGGACAGAGGGCGATGGCTGCGGTTGACTTCTTCGAGGGATATCTGTCATCCGCGCTGGCAGAGGACGAGTTGCTCGTCGAAGTCCGGTTCCCCGCATGGGCCCCCCGCGCGGGATGGTCGGTGCTGGAGGTGAGCAGGCGACACGGGGACTACGCGTTGGTCGGGCTGGTGACGACGCTCGAGATCGACGAGACCGGGTTGCTGCGGCGATCGGCGCTGTCGTTCTTCGGGATAGCCGGCACGCCTGTGCGCGTCGCCGAGGCCGAGCGATTACTCGACGGCAACGCTCCTGACCCGGCGCTGTTTGCGGAGGCAGCGAAGATCGTGTCGGGTGCATTGCAGCCGCGCGCCGACGACCACGCATCCTCCGAGTACCGGGCGCATGTGGCGGGAGTCCTCACCCGCCGCGGGCTCGCCGAGGCCGCAGCGCGGGCCACGGAACGGGCGGCCGTCTGATGCGGGAGATCACCCTTCGAGTCAACGGTCGGGACGAGCGCGCGGTGGTCGAGGGCCGCACGACCCTGGCCGAATTGCTTCGCGACCACCTCGGGCTCACCGGCACGCATCTCGGTTGCGAGCACGGTGTGTGTGGTGCGTGCACGGTGGCGGTCGACGGTCAGCCCGTCCGGTCCTGCCTGATGCTGGCAATGCAGGCGGAGGGAGCGAACGTCGAGACCGTCGAGTCGCTGGGCGACGGTGATGAACTGGGGCTCATCCAGCAGGCGATGTGGGAGCGCCACGCATTCCAATGTGCTTTCTGCGCACCGGGATTCCTGATGACGGTGCAGTGCCTGCTGGCGGACAACCCGACCCCGACGACAGCGCAGATCAAAGAGGAGCTCTCCGGCAACCTGTGTCGTTGCACGGGATACGCATCGATCCTCGAGGGTGTCGCCGAAGCCGTGGCCAAGTTGTCCTCCAACAAGGCCTCCAACAAGGGAGGTGCGAACGATGCGTGAACAGATCATGGGGCGATTCGTTGGCGCCCGCGTTCGCAGGGTTGAGGACCGCCGCCTGCTCAGCGGGCGCGGTCGATACGTCGACGATGTCGTCGTCCCGGGCATGGCGCACGCGGCATTCGTCCGCAGCCCATGGCCGCACGCCCTGATCCGCGGTATCGACACCACCCGCGCCGCCGGCCTTCCCGGGGTGTACGCGATTTTTACCGGTCCCGACATCGCTGCGATCACCAATCCGCTGATGGGGATGCTTGCCTTGCCGGGGCTCTACGACCCGTGGCACTGGGCACTGGCCGTCGACCGCGTTCGTCTGGTCGGGGATCCGGTTGCCATCGTGGTAGCGACGTCACGCGCGGTGGCCGAGGATGCGGCAGAGCTGGTCGACGTGGAGTACGAGGAGCTGGAACCGATCGCGACGTTGGCGCACGCCCACGATCCCGGCCGGCCGGCGATCTGGCCGAGGGCAGACGGCAACGTCGTCTACGCGGCGTCGGAGTCGTTCGGCGACGTCGATGCGGCGTTCGCCGGGGCGGAGCGAGTGATCAGCGAGACGTTCCGGCAGCACCGGCACGCCAACCAACCGATGGAGACCAGAGGCACGGTGGCCGAGGTCGACGCCGACGGCAACCTCACGCTGCACGCAGCCCATCAGGCCGCGCACGCCCTCAAGTGGGCCATGGCAATGTGCCTGGCCCGCCGGCCGGTATGGATGTCGGTGCGCGACATGTTCCGCCAACGCGAACAGACGAAGGCGATATTCGCCGGGGCCCGCGAGTTCGTTCGCGGCCACCCGACGATGATGAATGACGCACGGCTGATTTTGCCGGTCATGCTGCGTCAGATGGCCAGGGATCCGATGCGGATGGTCCACCTCAACCGGGCACTGCTCGGATTGATGGCAACGCCCAAAGAACGCCTCCCGCGCGTCGTGACGGGCGACATCGGCGGCGCGTTCGGATCGAAGAACTCGGTGCTGCGTGAGGAGATCGCCCTGTGCGCTGCCGCGCTGCGCCTGCGTCGATCGATCAAGTGGATCGAGGACCGCAACGAGCACCTCGTCCTGGGCGGCCAGGCCCGTGACGAACAGGTCGCCGTCGAGGCTGCGGTGATGAACGACGGGACTGTGCGGGGTCTGCGCGCCAAGCTCACCATGGACGCGGGGGCCTACCCGGCATTTCCGTTCGGAGCACCGATGTTCTGCCGCATCATCCAGGCGATGTTCCCCGGTCCGTACCGGTTCGATGCCATGCAGTTCGACGTCGAGATCGTCTCGTCGAACAAACCGACGTACGTCGCCTACCGGGGTCCGTGGGCGGTCGAGACCTGGGTCCGCGAACGGCTATTCGATGTCATAGGCCGCGAGTTGGGGATCAGCCGCGCCGAGATCCGGATGCGCAACATCGTCGGTCCCGACATGCTCCCGACGACGATGCTCACCGGTCCGACCCTCGATGTGCGCATGTCGGCCAAGACCACCCTCGAGAGGGCTCTCGAGGTCGCCGACTTCGAACATTGGGCAGAGCACCAGGCGGCGGGTCGGGAGCAGGGTCGCCGCCTCGGCCTCGGGATCGCGACCTACATCGAAGCGGCTCCGGGGCCGCCCGGGTACGTGGACGCGGTCATGCCCGGCCTTTCCGCGCTCGGCGTCGAGCCGATCCACGCAGTCCTCGAAGGCGATGGCAGCGTCACGGTGCACACCCAGCAGGTGCCCCATGGCCAGGGCCACGAGACAACGCTTGCCCAGGTGGCCGCCGACGAGCTCGGCGTCCCCGTCGAGGCCGTCCGAGTCAGATACGGCGACACGAACTTCGCGCCGTTCGGAATCGCGGGCACCGGCGGAAGCCGGTCGGCGGCGATGGCGGGCGGTGCGGTAGGGCTGGCCGCGCATACGCTGCGCGAACACATCGTCGACATCGCCGCGGACCTGTTGGAGGCATCGCCGGCAGACATCGTCATCGAAGACGGTGACATTCACGTCGCCGGCGTTCCCACTATGTCGCGGACCTTCCGGCAGGTCGCTGAGGAGGCGATGCGGCGCGGCGTGGTCGGCAACACCGACCGGTTGGGCCGTGGTGAAGCCATTCGGGTTCACCGGGACTGGAACGGCGGCGAAGGGGGCTGGGCGCAGTCCACGCATGTGTGCTGGGTCGAGGTCGATCTCGAAACCGGCCAGGTGAGGATTCCTCGCTACGCGGTCGTGGAGGACTGCGGCGAGATGATCAATCCGGCCATCGTCGAAGGCCAGATCCGCGGGGGCGTCGCGCAGGGCGTGGGCGCCGTGTTCTATGAGAAGGCCACTTACGGGGAGGACGGGCAGCCCCGGTCGGGGACGTTCATGGACTACCTGATCCCGACCACGATGGAAATCCCCGAAATCGAGATCCACCACATCGAGACACCGTCGGACATCGCCTACAACTATCGAGGCGTCGGCGAAGGAGGAATGATCGGCGCACCCGCGGCGATCACCAATGCGGTGGAGGATGCCCTCGCCGACCTCGGCGTCCGGATCACCGAACAGCACCTCCCGCCGACCAGGATCCTCGAGCTCGCAGGCGTTATCCCCGAGCGCACCGACCGATAGGCGGCGAATGCGGGTGTTTACGGCGGGATGGGCTTCGCGGTAGGCAGCCGGGTCACGTGAATTGATTTATCCCGCAACATGTTTGAGTGCTAGTTGTTTGTCGGTGGTGGTTGGGGTTGGAAGGGTTGATACCACCACCATTGGGCGCGTTCGCCGGTGGGTCCGGGGCAGGGCGGTACGGCGGGTGGGGGTTTTGTGGGTGGGCGGGCCAGTGATCCCGGGTTTAGTGGTCGGCCGGTGTCGTCGGTGACGCGTGAGAGCGTCTGCGGGTCCGGTGATGGTGATCAGGCCGCGGTGGTGCAGCCGGTGGTGATAGGGGCACAGCAGTACCAGGTTGTCCAGCTCGGTGGGGCCGCCGTCTTCCCAGTGCCGCAGGTGGTGGGCGTGCAGACCCCGGGTGGCGCCGCAGCCAGGGACCGCGCACATGCGGTGGCGGTGCTCGAGCGCGCGGCGCAGCCGCCGGTTGATCAGCCGGGTTGTTCGCCCGGCGCCGATGGGCTCGCCGTCGCGGTGGAACCAGACTTCGCAGGTGGCATCACAGGTCAGGTATCGGCGTTCGGCGTCGGACAGCAGCGGGCCCAGATGCAGGGCCGCGGCTTTCTGCTCGACATCGACGTGCACCACCACGGTGGTGTGCTGCCCGTGGGGGCGGCGGGCCGCTTCGGTGTCCCAGCCCGCCTCGACCAGACGCATGAACGCGTCGACGGTGGACGGCATCGGGGGCCGCTGACCGGACACGTCGGTGGTGTTGCTGGTGTCGTTGTCGAGTTTCCAGTGGTTGATCAGCGCATCCCGATGCGCGGCCACGGCGGCGTCGAACTTCGCAGCGTCCAGATGCGACAGGGTGATCCGGTAACAGCAGCCCGACTCGGTGGGCGAGGCGGTAAACGAGGACTCCGGCTGGGGCTCCAGCTCGGGGTCGGGCTCGGCATCGGGTACCGGTCGCGGTTCGAGTTTGACCGCGGTACGCAGCTGCGTGACCGTCGCGACCTGCGCCAGCTGCACGTAGTGCTCATCAGACCCCTGACCGGCGCGCGCGGCGATGACCCCGACCTGATCCAGCGACAGCCGGCCCTCGCGCATGGATTGGGCGCAGCGCGGAAACTCGGCCAGCCGGTCCGCGACCGTGGCGATGGTCTGCGCATTGGCCGGCGAGCAACCGGTCTTCCAGGCCACCAACGCCGGCACCGACCGCGCCCCGGTGTTCCCCCACAACTGATCGCGATCGATCTCGGCCACGATCTCCACAATGCGCCCATCAACCGCGTTGCGCTGACCACACAACTCGGCCAACTCCTCAAACAACACATCCAAACGCCGCGGAACGTTTTCAGCCAACGGAGGCGCTGCCGGGAAGGACATAACGCCATCATCGCAGCCACCACCGACAAGTCCGGATCAAATCCAGGCCGCCCGCAAAATCGCCTTGGGCGCTAACCCTTTCGAGTCATCTCGAGATGACCTCAACCAAATCGTCCAATGCGTTCAGGTTGTGACCTTCGATGAATTCGTCGATGTAGGGCAGTGCTGCGGCCATACCGCGAGCCAGCGGAGCGTAACCGCGCGACGCCTTGAGTGGGTTGACCCACACCACCTTGTAAGCAACGCGCGACAGCCGCGCCATTTGATCGGCGATTACCGTTGGATCGCCCCGTTCCCAGCCATCAGAGAGGATGACTACGACGGCGCCACGAGATATGCCCCGCATCCCCCACTCGTCGTTGTAGTCGCGCAACGTGTCCCCAAGTCGAGTGCCCCCAGCCCAATCGGGCACCGCCGCGCCCGCGCGACGCAGCGCGTGATCGGGATCGCGCGACAACAGCTCCCGCGTCAGCCGGGTCAGACGTGTTCCCATGGTGAAGGCCTCCACGCGGTTGCGGCCGGCGACCGCCACGTGCATGAACCGCAGTAGCGCCCGGGAGTAGGGGTCCATCGAACCGCTGACATCACACAACAAGACAAGCCTGCGGGGTTGCAGGGTCGGCGCGTACCAGGCTCGGCGGATGGGCTCTCCACCGGTGCGCAACGCACGGCGCACAGTGGCCCGGATATCGGGCTGCGGGTGCCGCCGCGACTTGGCGGGCCGCCGCCGCCGGCTGCGTCGCATCGCCGCCGTCGCACGAAGACCGGCCATCAACCGCCGCGCATCGGCATAGTCCTCCGCGGTGTATTCACCAAAGTCCTTGCTGCGCAGAACCTCTACGGCGCTATAGCGAACGACCGTCGTGGGTGCTCGGCTCGCTTCGTCAGCGTCGTCTTCGGTCTCCGGCTCTGGGTCGTTGTCGACGCCGACCCCCTCCCCTGCGGGTATCGCGGCGACACGGGCATCGGGCGGTTGGTGGAGCCAGACCGAACGGAATACGCGGTCGAAGGTGTCGATGTCCTCCGGCCGCTTGACGAGAACCGCACGCCCCGCCCAGTACAGGCTGTCATGGTCGACCGGGTCGAGCTCGCTCAACGCCGACACGAAGAGCGTGACCGAGCCGGTGGGAATGGCCATGCCCTCGGCGCGTAGGCGGCGCGCGAAGATCACCGCAAGCCGGTCGGCGCTGTCAGGCATCCCGCATCAAGGTGTCAAGCCCCGCCGCCCTTGCCTTTTCGATGTCTTCGCGATACTTCAGCACCCAGCCGAGGGTGTGTTCGATCTCAATGTCGACCGATTCCGGCTCACCCAGTTCAGTCAGTGCTCGGGCCCAGTCGATTGTTTCCGCCACTCCCGGGGGCTTATAGAGGTCGAGTCTCCGCAACGCCTCGACGGCGGCCGCGACCCGCCGCGCCAGCTGTTCGCTTGCCTCGGGCACGCGCAGCCGCACGATGGCAACTTCTCTGTCGATGCTGGGATGGTCGACCCAGTGATAGAGGCAGCGTCGTTTGAGCGCGTCGTGTAGGTCGCGGGTGCGATTGGAGGTCAGGACCACTAGTGGTGGCACGTCGGCGACGAAGGTTCCGAGCTCGGGCACCGTCACCGCGAAATCAGACAAGATCTCTAGAAGGAACGCCTCGAACTCGTCGTCGGCGCGGTCGATTTCGTCGATGAGTAGCACCGGCGGGGGGCCGTCGCGGTTTTCCAGGGCCTGTAGGAGTGGTCGGCGAACGAGGAATCGCTCGGAGAAGAGTTCATCTTCAGCAGCCGCAACGGCCTCTGCGCCAATGGCTTCCGCGGCCTTCAGGTGTAGCAACTGGCGGGCGTAATCCCATTCATAGACCGCCTGCGACACGTCGATGCCTTCGTAGCACTGCAGACGCAGTAGCTTGGCGCCGGACAAGCGCGCCAAGGTTTTGGCGACCTCGGTCTTGCCGGCCCCGGCCTCACCTTCAAGCAGTAACGGGCGACATAGCCGCATGGCGAGATGAATGGCAGTGGCCAGACCATCGTCGGCGAGGTAGTTGAAGCGGGCGAGGTCTCCTTGCAGCTGGCGGACCGCGTCGGTCGTCACCCCGTGCACCTCCTGACAGAGTGCGCGCACATGCTGCTGACTCTACGAAGTGGCCGGGCCCCCCGCGCTGTCTTACCAAAAACATCGTCTTGAATGCGAGCGCCGCCGCCGCCGTCATTTTGAATATGGCGACCGTTTTAGAACCCGGTACCGCGGGTACTGATTGCAGTTACCAGAGACTTCAGCAACTCGGGGGTACGAACGATGGGCGGCATTTCCGCGGATAGGGAGTACATCACGGGCGCCCCCCACGACGACATACGTCGGGGCGAACGTCCGCTCACGCCCGACGAGGATCCCTTTTATCAGCCACCGCAAGGCTATGAAGAGGCCCAACCCGGCGCGGTACTTCGCTCACGGGGAGTCGAGCTCGGGTTTCTCGGCATGATTCCCCAACGCATCACCGCAACCCAACTCCTCTATCGCAGTACCAACTTGCACGGCGATCCCGAGGTCGCGGTCACCACCGTGCTGGTACCCGAGCGACGGGATCCCGGAGTGGTTTGCCCGGTGTTGTCATATCAGTGCGCTATCGATGCTGTCGCGTCGCGGTGCTTCCCGTCGTACGCACTGCGGCGCGGCGCGAAGGCTGTCGGCGCTTTTGTGCAGTCCGAGTTCTTGCTGGTAGCGGCCGCTCTAGCCGAAGGCTGGGCGGTGTCAATACCAGATCACGAGGGCTGCCACGGCATGTGGGGAGCACCGTATGAGCCCGGATACCGGATCGTCGACGGCATACGCGCGGCGTTGCGATGCGAGCGGCTCGGATTGTCGCCGTCGGCTCCGGTGGGTTTATGGGGCTATTCGGGTGGTGGACTCGCCTCGGCATGGGCCGCCGAGGTGACCGCCGCGTACGCGCCTGAGCTCAACATCGTCGGCGCAGTGCTCGGCTCACCGGTCGGTAACCCGGAAAGTGTGGCGCGCCGCCTCAACGGCAGCTTCTTTGCCGGCCTCGCGGCCCTGATGATCGCGGCGTTGATCCAGGTCTTCCCCGACGCGCAGCGAGTGGTCGACAGGCATGCAACCGAGGAAGGCAAACGGTTGCTCGAGGAGCTCCCCACTCTGACGACGGCCTCGGCAGTTTGGCGGTTGCGCAACGTCGACATCGGCTCATATGTAGACATGTCGGCCGACGAATTGTGGGACCTGCCAGAAGTGCGCAACATTTTCGATGAAACCAAGCTCGGCAAGTCGGCGCCAGCAATGCCCGTGCTGGTTGTCCAAGCCGTACACGACAACATCATCAGCGTCGGGGACATCGATGAGCTCGTCGCGACATATACCTGCGGCGGCACCGCGGTCACGTATCACCGTGACAGGTTCTGCGATCACATACTTTTGCATCCAATGTCTGCGCCCATGACACTGCGTTGGCTGCGGGACCGGTTTGCACAGCGCCCTCTTGACGAGCACCGCACACGTACCAAGTGGCCGACGTTGTTCAACCCCTCAAGTTATCTTGGGGTGCTCAAGTTGGGCGTGATCAGCGCCAAAGTGATTGCCGGGTGCGACGGCTCGGCGCCCCGGAGACGGAGAAGGCGATCGGCAGCATGACCGCAGCCGGCCTCGATGGGCAGGCTCTGCGGCTTCGGTCTCCGGTCTGGACGGCGTCAACAGCGGACGTGGTCATTCGTCAATGCTGATGGCACGCTCAGGGCAGTTCGCGATCGCCATCCGCGCTTTGTCTTCCCATTCCGCAGGGATGTGGTCGACGTGGACGAATGCCTTCGCCTCGTCATCAACGTCGAAGATCTCGGGGTACGTCATTGCACATCGACTGTGGCCCTGGCAGGCGTCAATATTTATCCGTATATGCATCGTTTCCTCTCCCCTGCAGCCGATCTCGATTCGCGAAGCGTTGAAAGCATCCGCTCAATCGATGCCGTTGAGCCGAGTGCCGATCACAGATTCGGCGGTGAGCGCCTCGATCGCCGTCTCGTCCAGTCCGAGCCATTCCTTCAAGATGGTCTCGTTGTGCTCTCCGACGGTGGGTGCCGGGGACCGGCACCATCGATCGACGCTGCGGAACCGGAATGGGATGGTCGGAACTCGGTGCTGACCGACGATCGGGTGATTCACGCGTTCGAAGTAGCCACGCGCGATCATCTGCGGGTGTTGAGGGCTGAACCGCGCGTCGTAAAGCGTCGAAGCAGGAACCCCAGCAGCCGACAGCACAGCCGCAGCGTCGATGCTGTCTCGCCCAGAGGCCCACTGCTCAAGATGCTTGTCGATCAGATCATGCGCACGCCAACGCCCTTCGTGCGTGTCGAGCGCGGGATCGTCCGCCCAGCCCGGCTGGCCGAGCACCGTTTTCAACGCTGACCATTGCTCGTCGGATGCGACGGAGAGAGCCAACCATTGTTCGTGCCCGCGACATGGGTACAGCCCCTGAGGCGCGGCATCCCTGCTGCGATTGCCCAGTCGCGACAGGATGGTGCCGTAGGCGGTGTACTCGATGACTTGCTCGGCAGCCGCATTCAGTGCTGCCTCGACCATGGATACCTCGATGAAAGAGCCGCGGCCGGTCTGTTCGCGCCGACTCAGGGCGACAAGCATCGCAAACGCGGAATGCATGCCTGCCAACGGATCACACGGCCCGCGCGGTATGCGCGGTTGATCGTATTCGTGGCCGGTCACCCAGGCCATGCCGGTCATCTGCTCCATAGTCTGCGCGAACCCAACGTTGTCCCGCCACGGTCCGTCCAGACCGAAAGCAGGCATACGGGTCATGATCAGCCGCGGGTTGACAGAATTCAGCGCTTCCCATGTGATGCCAAAATTCTCGAAGACGCGCGGCGAGAAATTCTCCACCACAATGTCAGCTTGTTCGACAAGCCGGAAGAACATCTCTCGGCCTTGTGGCGAGGACAGGTCGAGCGTCAAACCTTTCTTGTTGGCGTTGGTAGCCAAGAACATGGCCGAGCGCTCCCACCAGCTCGGCTGGTCCATAAATGCTCCGGCGGTCATCCGTGCGCCGTCTGGATGCTGAACTGACTCCAAGTGAATGACCTCGGCGCCCAACGCCGCCAAGATGTGGGTGGATGAAGGCCCGGCCCACCAAGCGGTGGCGTCGATAATGCGTGTGCCCGCCAGCGGCAGCTTCTGTGCGGACGCGGGAGATCCTCGCGTGCCCGGCTTCCGGGGAAGAGCTGTCGTATCGAGCTCACCGAGCCGCGGCGCAACCTTCGGCTCACCGCCGGGCCGCGTGCCGTCGATCCGGTAGGGCGGACGCGGATGAGTAAATGATCCGTCGGCGCTCGCGGCCCATACGCCCCGCGCGCTGAAGTGCGGATGGTCCAGCACCGTGCGCCCGTTGTTGACCTGCGCAACCGGAATCCGAAGCGCGGAAGCCACTTCCACGATCTCTGCGGTCGTGCGCCGAGTAGTCCAGTCGCGCACAATCTTGTTCCACTGCTCCATCCGCTCGTACCGCGTCGGAGCCAGCGCCCAGGCGGCATCGTGTTCGAGGAGGTCGCTACGCCCGATCATCAGCAGGAAGGACTCGAACTGCTGATGGGTGTTGGTATTGAAACCAACCCACCCGTCGGCCGTCGGCTCGATCGAGGGCAGTTCGGTCATTCGCGGTGGAGCAGATACCGGTGGACTGCCGGCGAGCGCGTAGTACAAGTCGATGAATCCGCTGGCGCTGAGATGACACGCTTCCATCAATGAACAGTCGATGATCTCGCCGCCGCCGCCATCCCGGGCGCGTAGAAACGCTGCCAGCGCACCCACAGTCGCATAGCTACCGAGGACCCATTCGAAGATGCGACCGCCGGCTTGCACGGGGGGTTGGTCCGGCCGGGCCCGCAGACCCAGGGTTCCGCTTTCGGCCTGCAATGTGAACTCGGTTGCGGGCCTGTCTCGATATGGACCGGCCAGGCCGAACGGTGACAACGCCACGATCACCAAATCGGTTGATTGACGCAGCAATTCGTCGTGGTCGATCCGGCCGCAGACTCCGGCATCGATCACGACATCGGCTGTTGCGATCAGATCATCGACGTGCGGTTCGCCGTAAACCCCTACAGCCGAGCGCTTTCCGGCGTTCAGAAATGTGAACAGAGGGCCGTCGCCGTCGGGGTTCTGTCCCGTCCCCCGGCGGCGAAGCCGATCGCCCTGCGTTGATTCGATTTTGATCACTTCGGCGCCGAGATCCGCAAACAGTTTGCCGCAGTAAGGCCCGGCGATCTCGTCGGCGATCTCGACGATCCGCAAATCCTGCAGGATGTTCACCGCCCACTTCCTGTCCGTGCGGCGGTCACGACCGTGACACATTCTGTCCGTGCGGCGGTCACGACCGTGACACGTTCTGTCCGTGCGGCGGTCACGACCGTGACACGTTCGGCACGCTAGCGACGGGTCCAGACCTTGTCAAGTAACACTCGATAAAGTGGCGCTCGGTATCGGCGCGGGCAGTGGGTCTAATTTCAGATCACTCCCTCGCGCCGTAACCGGGCCAGTTCGGCTTGATCGCAGCCCGCGAGCATCGCAAGCACTTCGTCGGTGTGCGCGCCGACGGCCGGCGGAAGGCCCGCAGCGAACGGATGGTCCGGCTTTCGCTTGATGGGCGTTGCGATCAGCTGTATGGGCGGCTCGCGCTCGGCGCGCGGTTCATAAACCATGCCGCGAGCTTGGACGTGTTCGTCCTCAAAGAGGTCGCTGCCCTGGAACGCCGGCGCACCCGCAATGTCGGTGGTGATGAAGAATTCGGTCCACTCCCGACGAGTGCGGCTCTTGAAGATCGTGGTGAGTTCGCTGCGCAGGCGCTCGTCGGATTGCGGATCGTCGCCCAGACGCGCCCGGCCAGGCTCATACAGGTCGATTCGGTCCGTGGCTACGCAGAATCTGTGCCAGAACTTGTCTTCCAACGCGTTGAACACCACATAGTTGCCGTCGCTGGTCTCGTAGTACTGATACCGCAGCGAAGCTTGCAGGCCGTCTGCATAGCCGAACAGATCATTGCCCAGTGCCGTCAGCTTCTGGAAGTTCCAGGCGATGGCGGCGTCGACTTGAGAAACCTCGACGTATTGCGGCTGCCCATCACGACGCGCACTGTGCAGTGCGGCAAGCACTGCCATCGCAGCGTAGAGCGGACCGGCCAATACACCCGTGATGCCCGTGGCACCCGCCGAGAGGCGCGGTGTTCCGTCGGCCTGGATCAGCGGCGGGTTCAGGCCGGCAAAGCAGTCGAAGGACAGCCCATGCGTTGGAAGCTTCGCGTACGGGCCGTAGCTGCCCATCCCGTTGAGGCTGCAATAGACGATTGTCGGATTGAGTTCGACGACGTCGGCATAGCCAAAGCCGAGTCGCTCGGCGGCGCCCGCCCGCAAGCCGTCGATCATCACCGTGGCTCCTGCGGCGAGGCGGCGAAAGATCGCAGCCCCCTCCTCGGATTTCAGGTTGAGCGTGACGCTCTTCTTTCCTCGGTTCCACTGCAGGTTTTGCACGTTGTCGGGCGGAAAGAGCTCGCCACGGAACCCGCCGCCCCCGGGTGGCTCGATCTTTATCACTTCGGCACCGAGGTCGGCGAGATGTCCGCCGAGCGCATCAGGCGAGAAGAGCGACAGCTCGAGCACCCGCACGTCGTGAAGCACGGCAATTAACCTTTCAGAAGCCTCACATCCACGAGATCGACTTGATCTCGGTGTACTCCTCGAAGCCCCAGCGGCCCTGCTCGCGCCCAAGACCGCTGTGCTTGAAACCACCGAACGGCCCACCGCCGTTGAACATTCCACGCGCGGGCACAGACCAGCCCGGGCCCTCGCCGTTACCCGGATTCGGACCGGGATCAGCCGGGCCGCCGCCGCAGCACTGCACAATGATTGTCCCGGTGCGGATTTGGCGCGCCAAATTGAAACCGCGAGCGGCATTGCGTGTCATTACCAGCCCTGCGAGTCCGAAGTCCGAGTCGTTGGCGATCCGTATCGCCTCCTCCTGACTCTGGTACGTCTGTACTGTCAGAACGGGGCCAAACACTTCTTCGCGGCAGATCCGCATGTCGTTACGGCAGTTTACGAATGCCGTCGGTTCGTAATAGAAACCCCGATTCAGGTGTGGGGGTCGCTTGCCGCCGACCACCAGCGTGGCTCCTTCGTCGAGTGCCGATTGCACATAGCCCTCGACCCGTTGGCGCTGTTGTTCACGGATCAGGGGACCCACCACGGTGGCCGGGTCGCGGGGGTCGCCGATAGTGAGGTTTGGCGCCATGGCCTTGACGCCCTCGACGTACGGTTCGAGTAAGTGCTCCGGTAGCAGCAGCCGTGACGCTGCGACACACGCTTGTCCCGAATGCATGAGTACTTGACCGAAACCGATAGCGGCGACGTCGGATTCGGTGACGTCGTCCAGAACGATGTGAGCACTCTTGCCGCCCAGTTCCAGCTGAGCCCGCTTCATCGTGCGAGCCGAAACCTCGCGGATCCGCTTGCCCGTTTCCGTCGACCCCGTGAACGCGATCATGTCGACGAGGGGATTCGTCGACAACTCCTCCCCGACATCACCGCCGCCTACCACAACATTGAAGACTCCCGCCGGGACGCCGGCTTCCTCGCCTATCTTCGCCAATTCCAGTGCATTCATCGGCGTCCACGGATGTGGCTTCAACACCACGGTGCAACCGACAGCCAGCGCGGGCAGGCACTTCTGCAGATTGATCGAGAAGGGGAAGTTGAACGGAGTTATCACGCCGACCACGCCGACGGGTTCCCGAACGACGACAGTGCCGCCGAGCCCCGTCGGCGACACCGTCGGCCCTCCGGGAGTTTCGATCCAGGTAACGTCGTGCTCCACGAAATCGCCGTAATAGTGCGATGCTTCGATCGCGCCGCCCACTTGAAGGAAGTCGGTGAGGAAGCGCACTGAGCCGATCTCGGAGACGACGAGATCACGGATCTCCTCGTGGCGTGATTCCAAGATCTCGCTGAAGCGTTTCAATATCTTGGCGCGGTCGCGCACCGACATCCACGGCCAAGGACCCTCGTCAAAGGCCCGGCGCGCGGCCTCTATAGCCATGACGGCTTGCTTGGATCCGCCGTCGAGAACGCGTCCGACCACCTCTTCGGTGGCCGGGTCGATCACATCAATTGGTGCGGCAGCGTTGTCGTTGGTCCATCGGCCGTCGATAAAGTTTTCGTACTGCCGGATCGCCACGCTGTTCCCTTCGTGTCGCGGCCATCGCTAATTTGAGACCGGATAGGGCGCGGGCTCGAAGTTGAAGACGCGCCGGGCATTGCCTTGCAGCACCTTGTATTTATCCGCGTCCGACCTGCCCTCGAGGCTCTTGTGCGCGGTCTCCAACGAGTGCGGCCACAAGCTGTCGGTATGCGGATAGTCGGTTTCGATCATCACATTCTCGACGCCGATGTAATCCAGGTTGGCAGCTCCGAATTCGTCGTCGATGAAGCAGCCATAGATGTGATCGCGGAACAACTGCCGAGGGGATTCCGGGAAGATTGCCGGGTCCGTGGCGACTGCACTCATGCGCATCGTTGCCGGATCGATGGTCCAGTTGTTAGCGCGTAGATAACGATAATCGGCGGCGACGTGCTCCGCCCGCTCGAGCAGGTAAGGAATCCAACCGACACCGCCCTCGGCCAGCACGATCTTGAGGTCCGGAAACTTCTGCAGCTTGCCCGAGAACAGCCAATCCGTCGTGGAGTGGGCCAGGTTGAGACCAATGTTGACCGATTGCACGCCGAATGGCGCGTCCGGTGAGGTGTTCGGGCTAACTGATGACGATCCGATGTGCGTGCAGAGTGGCATCTTGGTTTCGTTCGCTGCCGCGAAGAATCCGTCCCACTCCCCCGAGTGGATTGACGGGAAACCGAGCGCGTGAACGTTCTCCGAAAATGCGATCGCCTTCGCACCCTTGCCTGCGCACCGGTCTACTTCGGCGATGGCCAGTTTGGTGTCCCACAACGGCACGATGATCATCGGTATGTAGCGACCCGGCGCCGCCGCGCACCACTCATCGATGATGTAGTCGTTGTATGCGGTCAGGCACTTCAGCGCGAGTTCCTTGTCCTGAGCCTGCGCAAAAGCCTGCCCGCAAAAGCGTGGAAAGAACGGGAAATTCAATCCCGCGATGACATGATCTTCGTCCATGTCGGGGATGCGAGCCTTCGGGTCGTAGTAGACCCTTGGCAGTTCGTCATAGTTGACCGGTAGCGGGGAGTAATCGTCAGGCTGCTGGTGGGCAGCCACCAAGATGCCCATGACGGTAGCGCGATAGTTCTCATATACCCAGGTGTCAACACCATCTATGCGTTCGACGTGCGGCACCCGGTCGCGGTCAGCGGCAGACGCGCGGTCGACCCAGACGTGCGGCGGCTCGATGATGTGATCGTCAACTGAGATGAGCCACTGCAGGTCTTGTTCCACCGTTACTCCCTAGGGCCGTTGTGTGGGCGTCCGCCGGCTGCGCGTCGCGGCGTCGGGCAGTGCGCGTTCAATCCGCTTCCAGTCGAAATCACTTCGGACACTATGAGCGACCAACAAGCTTGTCAAGTGACACTCGATAATTTGTGTACTCATTATCGAGTGTCACTTGACTACTCTTTTCGGGCCATCTATCGTGCGAAAACACGGCTTTCGGACGCATGACCCGGCGAGGGGCTGACAGCTGCTGGAAGACCGCCCGGCGGAGCCGCGAAGCCGACATGAAGCAGACATCGTGGACGCGCATCAAGAGAAAAAGGACAGAAAAGGACTAAGCCCCAGTGCCCAAGTCGCTCGAAGACCACGCCGAGAACTTCGATCTTCGCCACGAGGATTTCAACGATCCGGAGTTTTTGTACGAGTTGTATTCGCACATGCGTGACAAAGCAGCCTTCGCGCACACCGACTTCCCGTTCCTCAGCGCAAGCGAGGGGGGCGCCTGGGTTGCGCTGCGCTATGACGAGTGTTACGAGGTCCTGCGGGACTGGGAAAGCTTCTCCAGCAATCCCACTGGGGATGCTGCTCAGCAGCTTCCCGGGGATGTCGTGATCGCGCTCGACCCACCACGACAGCAGCAGTTACGAAAGGTGCTCAACCCCTATTTCTCCCCCGGCCGGATGAAGCAGCTGCAACCACAGATCCGTGCCGAGACCGATGCGTTGATCAATGAGTTCATCGAGGGCGGTCGAGGCGATCTGGCAGTGGTCGCCTGGCAGCAGCCAGGCATCGTCTTTTTCAAATACGTGCTCGGCATGCCGGTCGGTGATGTCCTCCTGTGCATCGAGTTGACCGACGCTGCGCTCAACGGGGCCACTGAAGAGATCCGCATGACGGCGTGGGGAGGGCTGTACGCGCACATCACCAACGCGGTTACGACCCGAATGAAGGAGGGCCCGAAAGATGACCTGATCGACGTGCTCCTGTCAGCCGAGATCGACGGCGTCAAGCTCGAATTCGAGAGCGTCGTCTCGAACGCCATGCTGCTGGTCCAAGCGGGCCTGGAAACCACTGCCAGCGCAATGTCATTCGCGTTGCACTATCTCGGAACGCATCCCGCGGAACGTGACCGACTGATCCGCGAGCCCGAGATCATGCCGACGGCGGTCGAGGAGTTCATCCGCTTCGCCGGATCTATTCACGGCATCCCGCGGACGGTGACCAAGGATGTCGAGCTCGGCGGACAGAAGTTCTGCCCGGGCGAATCGGTGTTGGTCAACTACGCGTCCGGCAACCGTGACAGTCGCGAGTTCCCGGATCCCGACAAGTGCATCCTCGACCGCGAAGCCAATCGTCATCTCGGCTTTGGAGCCGGTGTCCACCGTTGTCTAGGGTCGAACCTGGCGCGCCTGGAATTTCGCATCGGCGTGGAGCAGACGTTGGCCCGCATGCCCGATTACACGGCTTCGGATGCCGATTCGATCTTTCACGGCAACTCGGTGACCCGGGGGTTCCGCGAGATCCCTGTGGTGTTCACAGCGGGACCGCGAGTCGCGCTGGACTAGCTTTCACGTAGCCGTCAGTGTTCGTGGATGATCACACCACGAATATTGCGGCCCGCCAGCATGTCGTCGTAGGCGTCGTTGATATCGGCGAGTTTGTATTCAGTGGTGACGGTTTCGTCCAGCAACAGCTTCCCCTCGCGGTACAGGCTCAGTAGCCGCGGGATGTCCGCGCGCGGGTTGGCCTCCCCGTAAAGGCTTCCCAGCACTCGCTTCTGGAACAGTGTGACCATCGCGACCATCGACATCGGCAGGGTCGCCGTCATGTCGAGCATCGATCCCAACGCGGTGACCACGACGGCGCCGTTCTTGCTGACGATGTTGAGCGCGTCGACGATCATCGAGGCTTCCACCAGTCCGACCGTCACAATCGCGGAGTCGGCCATCACGCCGCGGCTCAGATCCGCCACCAAGGCCGTCGCTTCCTCCATCGACGTCGCGAAGTGGGTGGCTCCGAACTGAGATACCATGTCCCGCTTGCCTTCTACGATGTCCACGGCGATGATCTTTTCGGCCCCGGCCAGCCGCGCGCCCTGGATCGCGCCACTGCCGATACCGCCGCATCCGATCACTACGACAGTGTCGCCCGGTTTGACTCCCGCGGTGTTCACCGCCGAGCCCCAGCCGGTGGTCACACCGCAGCCGACGAGACAGGCCCGGCTCAGCGGGAGGTCGTCGTCGATCTTGACCACCGATGCTTCCGGCACCGTGCCGTATTGCGCAAACGCGCCCAGCCAGGCCAGCGCGCCGATGTCGCGGCCCTTGGCGTGACGGCGGAAGCCGCCGTCCAGTTGCTCGCCGGTCGCCATCTGGGCACCGAGATCACACAGATTCTGGTGGCCGCTCGAACACCAACGGCATCGCCCGCACGCCGGCAGGAACAAGCCCACCACATGATCGCCGACGTTCAGGTTCCGTACACCTGGTCCGACCTCTTGGACGATGCCCGCGCCTTCGTGCCCCCCGATGAGAGGCAGCGCGAGGGGAAGATCACCCTCGCGGACGTGGTGATCGGAATGGCATAGCCCGGTCGCCTCGAAGGAGACGAGCACCTCGCCTTCTTTGGGGCCATCGAGCTCGACCTCCTCGACGCTCCACTCCTGGTGCACATCCCACAAGACCGCCGCATTCATCTTCATCGTCGACGCATTTAACGTCGTTGCCACGCTAATGTCAAGTGTCACTTGATAGTGGCACTTGCCAGCGCACCTGCGGAGCCTAAATGTCAAGGAGGAAGTGTGCCGTCGCGTTACCGTGTTCCTATGAGCAGTAACGCGAAGCGAGTCCGAGATAAGGACGGGAAGCAGCGCGCCCTACTGGAGGCGGCCACCGAAGTCTTCGCCGAACAGGGGTTTGATGCGGCGGTGACGAAAGAGATAGCTCGACGTGCCGGCTGTTCAGAATCCCTGCTATTTCACTATTTCGGTGACAAGCAAGGCATTTTCGAACAGGTCGTATCACGTCAGATAGCGGAGGGAGTTACCGAAGCGGAAGACAAAGTCATGGAGTCTTTGCCTGCCAGATTCGTCGACTTCGTGAGGCAGCTCTTTCTTGCCCGGCTGATAGTCCAACCGCACGGTGACAAGGTGCCAGGCTGGGACATAGCGGGGCGTGCGTTGTCCGACCCCGCCTTCTCCCTGCGGGTCATGCGTCCGAATCACGAGCATCGCGTATCGGTGATCGCCGACGGCATCGTTCATTATCAAGATCTCGGCCAAGTCACCCCGCACGTTGATCCCGTAACCGTGGCCGAGCTGCTCGCCAATTTCACCATCTTCACCACGACCGTCGGTCCGCGCTGGTTCGGTACTGGCGAGGCTGAGGTTCGCGCTCAGATAGACCTCGGGGCTCGAATTTTTGCCGAGGGAGTCCGGGGCTCCTCAGCAGGCGAGCCCTCACGCCGTTCTGGTCGCGGTCGTCGGCCTGGTATCTCTGCGACCTGACCTTTGCGGTGGCGCACCGAAATTGCCAACCTCGCAAGGTGGGCTTCACCCCGACGGGTGCGGGGGATAGCCCTTCTCGAAACCTTCACGAGTCTGATCCTGCGAAACAAGCGCCGGTCGGCGACCCATCCCACCCACTACTCAATCCTGTTGCGCCCCAGGAGGATGGACCGAGCCTCCACCGGCGGAACGCTGCATCTTTTTTGTGGAGCTGCCGGGATGCTTCCTCACTTGTCTACCTGCTTGGAACCTCGTCGCCAACGGGAGGTCCTCGAAAACATCGAAGACTGCTTGCCGTTCAATCGGTATAGCACCTGCACGTAGGCACTGCCGTCCCTCCGTGTGCGGCTCCGAAGGGGTGCTATATCGGCAGCATGACCAACGATGTTGATGAAAATGAAACTGGCCAGAGCTTAGGGCTCTGACCAGCTATCTCTCAGTGGAGCCGCCGGGAATCGAACCGTTCAGCCACCGGATCTTCTAGTGATTTCCGAGTCTCGCTGTTCATGTGTTGACCACTGCAACGGCATGGCGATTGGACCGAGTCGGGTGCTGTCGTCGCCGACGTTCATCTCGACGTGGCCCGGCGATACCAGCGTGAATCTTGGGATGCGACGCAGAAACTCGTCGACGAGGACGCTGATCTGCCCTTGGGCTACGAGCATTCCGAGGCACCGGCGCGACCCGGCTCCGAACGAGTAGAACGGGCAGCCGTGCACCTTATCGTCGCTGTACGTGATGACGTAGCCGCCGTCCAAATTCAATGTGCGCAATGAGAGTTCTAGTTCGGTTAGCGGCGGCACGGTGACCCCGCCGATGGTTAGTGCCTCCAGGGTGACGCGCCGGCAAAAGCCGAGCGGAGAGTAGAGACGCACCACCTCGTTGACAAACGTTCCCATTTGGTCGGGATGACGGATGAGGAGTGCCCGTAATTGCGGGTCGGTGGCCAGCTCAAACAGGGCACAACTGATGGCCGCGGTGGTCGTCTCGATTGCAGCCTCAAACAAAAGCAGGACGAAGCTCAGCAATTCCGAGCCCCCGAACTCGTCCCGCAGGGCGGGAACGATGCCCGGCGGTCTGGCGGCGGGAACTGCGTGTCTGACGTATTCGATCAGATCAGCACTGATAGGCGCGTTCCTGGGGGATGCCGCCTGCCGCGCGAGTAGCCGCAACAGCTTCACGCGATCGCCCGCCGGCAGTCCGAGCAGCGTCAGCAATGTTTGGGCGGCCAGTGGTCGGGCGACCGCGGCGACCGCGTCACACCGGCCCCTTGCGGCGACGGCGTCGACAAGCTCCGCCGCGTGCTGCTGGACACGTGGCGTGAGCCACGCCAACGCCTGTGGCTTGAACAGAGGGTTGAGAACCGCCCGGTACCTGGCGTGTTCGGCGGGTGCCGCGCCGGTGGGCACCCAGGGCTGGGCGTCGTCGTGGCCTCGCATGGGGTGGGTAAGTCGGGTCGTGTCGCGCAGGAGCGCCACGATGTCCTCACTCCGCGTCGGGCAGATCGTGCCGCCGTGGGAGACCACCAGCGGGCCGGCCAGGCGCGCTTCGATCTGCTGGGCGCGCTCCCTCGCCCGGCCGAATTCCCATAGGAGCCGTGTCGTCATGCTGCATCTCCAGTGCACGGCCGGTCGTTTGCCGGTTCCTCGGTCGGGTGTCAATTCCCGCCGGAGTCCGTGCCATGGCCAACAGACCCAGCCTGCCACAAATTCTCAAATACATTTCGTGCGCGGCACTCAAAGTCGGCGATGCTGGTTTGAGACGAGGCTTCCCGGCCGAACCTTCGGCAATCTCTAGAACTGTCCGACGTCCGACACCGCACTCTGCGTTTCCCAACTAGGTGCCGACTGGCTTTATACCGACTATTGTCTGTGCTGGTCAAGTAGTGGAGTTGCCGGTAATCGAACCCGCCGCTCTGCCAGGCGATATCCCTTCTGACCTGCCCGTTCGATCCGCCTCGTTCCGGCTCAGTCCAACTCGTTACCTGCGGTTTCGTTCCCGGGTCTTGACGGCGTCAAGAGGGGTTGCCTACCGCCGCGAGTTGCCGGCCTCATACGGCCCCACGGTCATTCCCAACCGCGTCGGCGACCTTCCTGGGCCATTTGCCGGGCCGCTGAGAGTTCAGGAGAACTGCGCCTGTTTGCCACCCCTCGGGCGTAGCGTCGGTCACCTCACAATCGTTCAAGAAAGGGATGATCATGGCGGATTCACTGTCACCTGGTCACGGCAACAGCGAAGCCGCTGCCGGGGCGTCGCCGGCAACTCAGGCGGCTCCGCCAATCATGCGGGAGACCTTACCGATCCCCGATTCCCAGCCTGTGGGTCTGACGACCTACGACGCGAAGGATCCGAATACGAAATATCCGCCGATCACCATGCTGCGCCCGCCAGCGGGCGCGCCAAACGTCCTCATCGTCATGATCGACGACGTCGGTTTCGGCGCCTCGTCGGCATTCGGGGGCCCCTGCAACACCCCCACGGCCGAGCGACTGGCGGCCGGCGGACTGAAGCTGAATCGCTTTCACACCACGGCGTTGTGTTCGCCTACCCGTCAAGCACTTCTGACCGGGCGCAATCATCACTCAGTGGGTATGGGTGCAATCACCGAGATGGCCACGTCTGCGCCGGGCAATAGCAGCGTCCGGCCAAAGAACAAGGCACCCTTCCCAGAAACGCTGCGGCTCAACGGGTATTCGACAGCACAGTTTGGTAAATGTCACGAGGTCCCGGCGTGGGAGGTATCGCCGGTCGGGCCGTTTCACCAGTGGCCGACCGGGTCGGGGTTTGAGTATTTCTACGGCTTCGTAGGCGGCGAGGCCAACCAGTATTACCCCGGGCTGTATGAGGGCACCACAGCGGTCGAGCCGCCCAAGACACCAGAGGAGGGCTACACCCTCAACGAGGACCTCGCCGACCGCGCGATCACCTGGGTGCGCCAGCAAAAGGCGCTGGCACCCGACAAGCCATTCTTTATGTACTACGTGCCCGGTGCGACACATGCGCCGCACCATGTGCCCAAGCAATGGTCAGACAAATACAAAGGCAAGTTCGACGCCGGCTGGGATGTGCTGCGCGAGCAGATATTTGCCAACCAGATGAAGTTGGGCGTGATCCCGGCCACCGCTGAATTGACCAAGCGCCACAAGGAGATTCCCGCGTGGGATGACATGCCCGCGGAGCTCAAACCGGTGCTGGCGCGGCAGATGGAGATCTATGCGGGCTTCATGGAGCAGACCGACCACGAGATCGGCCGGGTTGTAGACGCGATCGATGACCTCGGCCTCCTTCACGACACGCTGATCTACTACATCATCGGGGATAACGGCGCCTCGGCCGAAGGCACCCCGAACGGCTGCTTCAACGAGATGACCACCCTCAACGGGATGCCCGGCATCGAAACCACGGAGTTCCTGCTGTCGAAGATCGATGATTTCGGTACACCCAACGCGTACAACCATTACGCGGTGGGATGGGCGCACGCACTATGCACGCCGTACCAGTGGACCAAGCAGATCGCCTCGCACTGGGGCGGCACCCGCAACGGCACCATCGTGCATTGGCCCAACGGAATCAGCGACAAAGGCCAGTGCCGCAACCATTTCCACCACGTGATCGACATTGCACCGACAATCCTCGAAGCGGCCGGGCTGCCGGCACCCTCGTCGGTCAACGGCATTCAGCAGGCACCGCTCGAGGGCGTCAGCATGCTGCCGATGCTGCGTGACGGCAGCACCCCCGAGACGCACGACGTGCAGTACTTCGAGATCATGGGTAACCGCGGCATCTATCACCAGGGCTGGACCGCGGTTACCAAGCACCGCACACCGTGGCTGGTCGATGCGCCGCCGTTCGATGAGGACATTTGGGAGCTCTACGGCCCCCACGACTGGACCCAGGCCCACGACCTCGCCGAGGAGAACCCGGAGAAACTCGCTGAGTTGCAGCGGCTGTGGCTCATCGAAGCGGTCAAGTACAACGTCGTGCCGCTGGATGACCGTTCGTTCGAGCGCATTAACCCGGATATAGCGGGCCGTCCGCAGTTGATCCGCGGCACCAGCCAGCTGCTGTTCTCGGGCATGCGGGTCAGCGAGAACTGCGTGGTAAACGTCAAGAACAAGTCGCACAGCGTCACCGCGCAACTCGTTGTGCCCGAATCTGGCGCCAGCGGGGTCATCGTCACCCAAGGCGGAATGGTCGGAGGGTGGAGCCTCTACGCCCATGAGGGCTGCCTCAAGTACTGCTACAACTTCTTCGGCATCCAATACTTCATGATCGCCGCAGACCAGCCCATACCGGCCGGGGAGCACCAGGTGCGCATGGAATTCGCCTACGACGGAGGCGGATTGGCCAAGGGCGGCGACGTCACGCTGTACTACGACGGCCAGCCCGTCGGCAAGGGACGCGTCGAGACGACGCAGCCGATGGCCTACTCGGCCGACGAAGCCTGCGACGTTGGCGCCGATACCGGCTCACCTGCCTCCCCCGACTACGGCGCGTCAGGAAACAAGTTCACCGGCGAGATCAAGTGGGTACAGATCGACATCGGCGACGACGGACACGACCACCTGATCAGACCCGAGGATCGGATCAAAATCGCGATGGCCAAACAGTAGCCACCTTTTCGCCCACCCTGATCCGGCAGTCCGGTCCAACTCGTGCAGCAGCTGTTCTCGCCGAATGTCGTTACTGCCGAGGCAGCTTCAGTACCCGATTGTTTAGCGTGTCGGCGACGTAGGCGTCGCCAGCGCTGTCCAAGGCCACGCCCGAGGGGCCGTTGAGGCCGGTGAACGGCAACTCGGTCGGCGCCGTCGCTTGCACCGCGAGCCTCAGCACCGCGTCGGTTATGCCTTGGGTGAGGTTAGCGTTTGGAATAACACTCATCGCTATCTGTGTCTAGCCTCGGCGGGGGGAGGAAACTGCGAAAACCCCCGGGCGCCGGGCTATGGGGGAGACATTGTGGAGCTGGGCGAGATGCGTTCCGATTCAGTCCCGCTCATTGCCAGCGGACTTCTTCGGATTTTGACGGCTCATAACACGCGGACTTGACCCTCGAGGACCGGAACCGTCTCAGGAAGGTGGTAAGTAGCGATGCCGTTGCGGAACATAACCTTCTCGCGGGCGTGCGGGGGCAGGTGTTTAACCAGCCAGCGCGGGTCGTCGAACGTCCAGTGCGGGTAGTCCGAGGAGTACAGCAGGATCTTGTCACACTCCATCCATTCCAGCGCCCGGGTCAACTCGGTCTTGTCCTCCGGGTAATCGAGCGGCTGGGTGGTGAACTTGATGTGCTCCTTGACGTAGTCCGACGGCTTGCGCTTGATATCCACCCACGATTTGCGCGCCTCGTAGATCGCATCCATCCGCCACATCAGCGGCAAGATCCAGCTGAAGGCGTGCTCGATAAAGACGATGCGCAGCGTGGGGAACCGGTCGAAGACGCCGTCGAAGATCAGGCTCATCACCTGGTTGGCCGCCAGCAGCGAGTACGTGACCATGAAGTCGTGGTTGTAGCTGGGGAACCCCACCGGCGGCATGGGCAGCGTTTCCTGGTGGCCGCGACCTAGGTGGCAGCTCACTGCGATGTCGTGTTTGGTGGCGGCCCGCCAGATCGGGTCGTACTGCGGGTGCCCCCAGGACGGGCGCGGCTCGGCATTGATCAACACTTGCGCCATAAAGGGGTGCCCGGCCCACTTTTCGATCTCGGTTACCGCGCCGAGCGGGTCATCAATAGCGATGCTGATCGACCCGCGCCAGCGTTCGTGCCAGTTGTTGTGGGAATCCAGCCAGTGGTTGGCCAGCCACGTGTTGATCGCGACGCAGAAGGCCTGGGTGGCTTCGGCCAGGCGCGCCGGGCCGTGGATCGGTTCGAGGATGGCGATATCCGCACCGGCCTCCAAGATCAGCTGGCGCAGCGCCATATCGGGGTCGCTGCCGGCGAATTCGCCGTCGGGCGGAAAGCTGTCAGTGCGCATGGCGTAGGCGTGGGCGTAGTCGGGGGCGTCGTAGTAGATCTGCTCGCCTCTGTCGTGGGACAGAAAGTATTTGCTGCGCCACGGCTCGGGGATGTACTGAATCAGCTCTCCGCGCCGGGGTGTCGGGTGGACGTCGGAGTCAACGCAGCGCACCGCGATGCGCTCGGCGGCGGGCACTCGCGGATTCGCAGTCGCGGTCATTATTGGCCTCCTTGGTGCCCGTGGTGCTCTTGCGCTACCCCGAAAATATCGAGGCCGGAGAATCGGCCGACCAGCGCGCAACTCGGTACATACCGCAGGCGGGTCCGCGGCAGCCTTCCGTTGTCCGAATCCGGAGCCGCCGTATCGCAGAGCTGACGAGTCATCGAGCTATGATATTAGTCGAATGACTAAGTTGCTTCAACATGCTTTGTGCTCGGCGCCGAATCATCGACCTCGCACTTAAATGATGCGTGACTCGTGGCCGACCCAGTAGCGTTCGCGCAGCAATCGCTTGTACAGCTTTCCACTCGGGTCACGGGGTAGCTCATCAACGAACTCGATGCTGCGTGGGCATTTGAACGTCGCTAATTGCGAGCGGCAGTAAGCGATCAGTTCGGTTTCCAGATCTGCATTGGGCGCAACGGAATTCGTTGGTTGCACGACCGCTTTGACCGCTTCTCCCATCTCGGCATCGGGGACGCCGATGACAGCGACATCGGTCACCGCCGGGTGGCCAGCGAGCACATTCTCGGCCTCTTGCGGGTAGATGTTCACGCCGCCGGAGATGATCATGTGCGCCTGGCGATCAGTGAGGTAAAGGTAGCCGTCCTCGTCGAGGAAGCCCATATCTCCGAGTGTGCGCCATCCCTCGTCGTTGGTGACCGACGCGGTTTTGCGCGGGTCGTTGTGATACTCGAACCGTCGGCCGCCAGCGAAGTAGACCACACCGACCTCACCGGCGGGCAGCTCGTGACCATGTGGCCCGACGATATGGCATTCATCGATAGGCCGACCAACTGAGCCTGGATACGCTAGCCACTCCTGAGCCGAAATATAAGTGGCACCAAGGTCTTCGGTACCCGAGTAGTACTCATCGATGATCGGCCCCCACCAGTCGAGCATATGTCGTTTCACAGCGATGGGGCACGGTGCAGCTGTATGCAGCACGCGGCGCAGGCTCGACACGTCGTAACCTTCGCGCTCTGCGCATGACAACCGCAGCAACCGGATGAACATCGTCGGCACGAATTGCGCGTCTGTGACATGGTGGCGCTCGATGAGTTCGAGGCATTCGAGAGGATCGAACTTTTCCATTAGAACCACCGTCCCGCCAACCCGATGCCACGACATTGAGCCGACGAGTGGGGCTGAATGGTACAGAGGCGCGGGACATAGGTACACGGCGTCCGGCCCCCCGTTTCCGGCGGTAAGCCCCTGGGCAATTTGCGCAGGAATAGATGATGGATCGCCGAACCTAGTGCCAGGTAGGGATTTTCGTACGCCCTTGGGCCTTCCGGTAGTCCCTGACGAGTACAACATCTCTCGGCCCTCACACTCATCGACTAAAGGTCCCGAGAACTGCGCGGCCACAAGATCTTCGTAGTCTTCGAATCCGGCGAGGCCGCCGTCAGCTGACACGCGCAGCGGTATGCGCGACACGTCTAATCCGCTGACGACGTCTCTGAGGGCTTGACTCGACACCACTGCAGCGGCGCCGCAGTCGTCCAGCACATACTGGACCTCGCCGGGGCGCAGGTGTCTATTGATGGCTGTGTAGTACAGTCCCGCGCGCTGGGCAGCCCACGCAACCTCCAGGAACGCCGGGGCGTTGTCCATAAGAATCGCGATGTGATCACCCACCTTGAGACCGCGGGAACGTAAGGAATGCGCAAACTTTCGCGACCGCTCGTCTAGCTGCCCATAGGTCACTGTCACGCCGCTGGATCCCATCACAATCGCTGGCACGTCGGGCATGCGAGCGGCATGCCAACTGGGCGCCATCAGGGGCGGCTGCCGATAATCTTGTTCCCTGGACACGGAAATTACGCTATCCACGTTGCGGGTCGAATCATGGCCACTGCCGTCGGACCGCTCCTCGATGGATGCCAACCTTCCACCTGGACGCCACGCATTTGGACCCGTGCGTCCGGGGTCATGCCCAGGCCTGCGCGTTCACCGCACGGTGACCGGCACTCGTGTCATTGAAGCCGCCCCGAGACATGTTCGCGGCAAACGCGACGACGCCAACGATCGTGATGAGACCCGGCAGCGCACGGGCCAAAGAGTGCGGCATCGACGCCCCCTTATCCGACAGGTTGAAATCTCTTTAGGCTCACCGCCAGCGCTCAGTTCTCCGGCTAGCTAAACTCAGACAAGCGACCTAGTCAACTATTTTGAGAATCCTGCGGCGTCGCGCGCCAAAACCTAGGTGACCGCGCCGGCAGTTTTCAGCGCTATGATCCGGTCCCAGTCCAGACCAAGCTCGAGCAGGATTTCGTCGGTCTGCTCGGCGAATGCCGGAGCCGGCCCGGCGTCGGGGGCGATCACGTCGAACTGCACCGGGTTGGCGACCAATTCCAGATCGCCCGCCTGCACGATATAGTCGTTCGCCCGCACCTGCCTGTCCTTCGCTACCTGCAGGGTGTCCTGGACCGGGGCCCAGGGGCCAGCCAGTGTCGCGAAACGGTCGGACCACTCGGCCAGCGTGCGGGTGGCGATCGTCTTGCTGAGGATTTCGACGGCCTCGCACGTGTGGGCCGCGATCTGTTCGGCGGTGGCGAAACGTGGATCTTCGGCCAGTTCCGGGCGATCGATGTGCCGGCAGACATCCGGCCAGAATTTCGTCGGCTGCATCATGACGAATGAGATGTAGCGATCGTCGGAAGTTGCATACAGGGCAACCAAGGGGTTTGTCGGCGAACCGTGCGTGCCCGGTTCGGGCATCACCAGTCGCTGGTCAAGATGCACGGTCAAAGCGATCGTGTGCCCCATGGCCCACATTCCGCTGCCCAACAGGGACACATCCACGACCGACGTCTCCCCGGTGCGCTCGCGCTTGAGTAGCGCGGCCGCGATACCGCCGGCGAGGTTGGTGCCGGAGATGGTGTCGCCATACGCCGGACCTGGCAACGCAATGATCCCCTTGGTGCTGGGCGGAGTGATCGTCGCGGCGGCACCGGCGCGGCACCAGAAGGCGGTCATGTCATAGCCGCCCCTGTCGGCTTCGGGTCCGCGTGGACCGAACCCGCTGCCGCGCGCATAAATGACGTCCGGGTTCAACGCGCGAATCTCGTCGACGTCGATGCCGAACTTCTTCCGTGGTGCGGGCAGGAAACTGGTCAAGAACACATCGCAGCGGCGAACTAGCTCACAGAGCACCTCCCTGCCCTGTGGCACCGACATATCCAAGCCAATGCTGCGCTTGCCGCGGTTGGCGTTTTCGACATTGGGGTTCGGGTCACCTTCGACCACGAGCGAACCGGTTTGGCGAAGTCCGCGCTGCGGGTCGCCGGTCACGGCGTGTTCTACCTTGATGACGTCGGCGCCCCATTCGGCGAGCACCGCTCCGGCGGATGGGACGAACCCGTACATCGCGACTTCCAGGACGCGGATTCCCTCCAGCGGCCTCATCCGGCTCCCCCGGATGTGGTTGCTGCAAACGTCTTTCGTTCCAAGAACTCTTCAAGCCCCGCGACACCCATCTCCCTTCCGATGCCTGACTGCTTGTACCCCCCGAATGGGCTGTCCGCACTGGAGTAGTTGCCACCGTTGATGCTCAGCGTGCCGGTGCGAATCCGGCGACCCACCGCGATCGCACGGTCTTCGCTGCCGCACACCGCGCCGGACAGCCCATAGATCGAGTTGTTGGCGATGCGAACCGCGTCGTCCTCGTCGTCGTACGGGATGACCACCAGGACAGGTCCGAACACCTCTTCTTGGGCGATTTCGCTTTCTGGGTCAACGTTTGTGAGCAAGGTGGCCTCATAGAAGTAGCCCGGGCCGTCGATCTTCTTGCCGCCGGTGACCACCGTCGCCCCGGCCTGGACGGCCCGGTTGACCATGCCGTCGACTTTGTCGCGCTGCCGGTCACTGATCAGCGGTCCCATGTAGGTTCCCGGATCTGCCGGGTCGCCGTACGTCACCATGGCTAGGTTCTGCTTGACCAGTTCGACGATCTCGTCGTGGCGGATGCGTGGTACCAAAAGCCGCGTGGTGAGTGAACATCCCTGCCCCGCATGGGAGGTGATCATGAAGGCGGCCATCATCGCGCAGGTCGCGAAGTCGGCGTCGTCCAACACGATCATCGCGGACTTGCCGCCCAGCTCCAAGAACACTCGCTTCACCGTATCGCTCGCGGCAGCCATGATCCGGCGGCCGGTCGCTGTCGAGCCCGTGAATGTCACCAAATCCACGTCGGGACTCCTGGTCAGCGCTGCCCCGACTGCCGGGTCCAACGAGCTGATGACATTGACGACACCCGCTGGGATATCGGTGTTTTGGCCAATCACCTCACCGAGCGCCAACGTAACCAGCGGCGTGTCCGGCGCACCCTTGAGGACTACGGTGCAGCCGGCGGCGAGCGCCGGAACCAGTTTGGCCAGCGCCAGCTGATTGGGGTAGTTGTAGGCGATGATCGCACCCACCACACCGGCAGCTTCCTTCTCCACCCAACGGCGCTGCTGCTGGCCCATGAACTCGACCTCACCGAGTTCTTCGACCCTCGGGTAGGTCTTGAGTAAGTCTGCGTAGTAGCGGGCGATGCGGATCGGCGCATCGAGATGGGGCCCCTCGGTCAGCGCCCGGGTGGCACCCACCTCGGCGATGGTGAGCTCCCGAAGTTCCTCGCTGCGCTCGACCAGGGCCCTGTGCAGCTGATCGAGGCACCTGACGCGCAGCTCGACATTCGTCGACCAGTTTGTGGCGTCGAAAGAGTGCCGCGCGGCCGCGATCGCCTTCTCGGCGTCGGCGACAGTGGCATTCGGCGCATAGCCAACCCGATTCCCGTTCGCCGGGTTGAACGACGCGAAGGTCTCGCCATGCTCGGCTCCGACCAAACGGCCGTCGATCAGCATCCGCCGATCGACCTGCCGCTCGGCGGCCTGGCCCTCGTTCGTGCCGTCTACCGTGATGGTTGCCGCGGCGTCGTCTGCTGGCATCGAACCTCCCGGATCATTTCACCGAATTTTGGTGGGCACGACCCTAGCACAATAAATAGGTGACTCGGTCGCCTATCTTCGGTTGGATCTCGTTCGCAACGAATGTCCGTCGCCACGGCCAGCGCGTGCTACGCGGTGCGTAGGCCGCAGAGGGCGGCGACCGGCCCATCGGCCAGAAGTCGGAACTTCCGCACGCCCAGGTTCGCGAGAATCTCGCGGGCGACGCGCGCGTCGTGCTGATCCAGTGAACGCCCGGATGTCAACCCCACGACACCGGTGGTATTAGCGTGACGCAGATAGATCACCACACCAATGCCGTGCGCGGCGATCTGCGACAGCGAGTGCTCCAGATGCTCTTGCCCGCGCCCGAATACATCACCGACCAGCGACTCGGCGTGGATGCTCACCAATGGGACGGTTTCGCCGTCGAGTGCTCCCAGCACAAGTGCGACGTGCTCAAGATCAAACCCGTCGACGAAGCCTACAGCGCGAAATGTCGCTGCTGCCAACGGCAGCCGTGCGTCACCAATTCGCTCGACCTTGCATGATTCGCGACGCCGGTAGGCGATTAAGTCGGCGATCGTCAATACCGGAAGCCCGTGTGCACGGCCGATCTCCAGCAATTCCGGCATGCGGGCCATCTCACCGTCGGCACTGCAGATTTCGCAAATTACCCCGGCCGGGGCAAGCCCCGACATCGTCACCAGGTCCACAGCCGCTTCGGTATGTCCAGGCCGCGCGAGGACGCCGCCCTCGGTGTACCCGAGCGGAAACACATGTCCCGGTCGGGTGAAATCCTTTGGTGCACTTTTGGGATCTACCAACGCACGGATGGTATTCGCCCTGTCCCTGGCCGAAATGCCGGTCGTAGTCAGGGTCGCATGGTCCACCGAGACGCGGAATGCCGTTCGGTGGGGATCTGAGTTGTAGGCGACCGCAGGGGGAATCTCGAGTGCGTCCAGTGTCTCGGTACGCATGGGTGCGCAGATCAAACCCCGCCCGAAGGTCGCCATGAAGTTGATTGCCTGCGGCGAGACGTGCTCGGCCGCGAGGATGAAGTCGCCCTCGTTTTCACGGGCGGCGTCGTCGACGACTATCACCATTTGTCCGGCCCGCAGCGCCTCCACTGCGTCGGCGACACTGGCCAGACCAGAGCACTGGCCCGCGGCTCTCACCCGGCCCACCCGTGGTGGCTCGCGGTCATGATCGCCTCGTCGTCCCTGACAGCATCTCAATGTCGGCGCGGTAGAAGGCGTGGGCCGGGCAGCGGCGCGGCACGGTCATCGCCCTCCAAGTTAGTCGAACGCCTAACTCGCACCATACGATGTTGGCACTGTCGAGGCAAGCCCCGCGCTATCGGCGACGACTCTGCCGGGCCGGGTCGGACGCGAACAACCGTGCCCGGAAGCGATTTGGCATTCCCGGCCTTCCTGTTCGAACCATCCGGTCGCCCAAAATTCACACTGTAGTCGGGGAAAAGCTCTCCTCGAGTAGCGACGGGGGGATGGAGCATCATCGCGCCCGGCCATCGACGTGTCGCGTCGTCCATTCTCCAGGGAACGCCGAGCAGCCGTCTCGAAGGGTTCGCTTCGCCGATCGCTTGCCGGAGCATCTCGGCGTCGGTATGTTGCCTAATTAGGCGGTCGACTAACCTTATCGAATCAGGTCGTGGCGAATCGGCTGGCGATGCATCGGCCTGACCGCATTTGAAGTCCACTGAATCTGACGATCCGGTCGTCCCAAGAGGAGCTATAGAGTTGGCAACAATCTGCTATGCCTCGTCGGTGCAAGTACCTCCGGACGTGGCGTGGGACTTCCTCGAACGCTACATACGTTCCAAGGTGAGTGCGTTCTCAGCCTGCCTCAGCGAGCGGCAGGAGGGCGACTTTCACGTGGTCACGCTGGCTGACGGGGTCGAGGCCCGCGAGCGCAATATCTCGGTGGACACCGATCGGATGCGCGCCGTGTACACAATGCCCTGGCTTTTGGGCACCCAGCACCATCGGGCCGAGATGCGGGTCTTGCCGCGGGGAGACGGAGGCGCCATCGTGGAGTGGGCCACCGACATAGTCCCGCACCAGTTAGCGGACGTGCTGCGAAAGCCCTACTCTGCCATGTTTGACGAGCTCGTCACCGCGGTGAACCGGCACCGGATCCACGACGCCTGAGCGCTAACGAAAACTGCCGGGCGGCATTCACTGTCCGGGGCCGTTGGGCCACTTGATCATGCAACCGGCGTCGATCGGAATGCTCGCGCCAGTCATGTATTTCGAGGCATCCGAGGCGAGGAAGAGCACCAACTCGGCGACATCCTCCGGCTCCAGCCAAGGTGTGGGAAGGGCGTGGTAGAACATCGATGCCAACCGGAAGTCCTCCTTGGTGACCGGCTGGTCTTGGAGGTCGGGCCGGAAGACCTGGTAGATGCCCTCGCTGTTCATCAGGTGGGTGTTGCAGTTAGTCGGGTGCACCACGTTGACCCGAATCCCGGTGGGCGCCAGATGAATTGCTATTTGCTGCGCATAACCCACCAGCGTCTGTTTCGACCAACTGTAGCCGGCCCCACCGGGTCCCATGATGGTTCGTGGGTCGGCCGTAGCGGAGATGGTGTTGGGTATAAGCGCCGCCGTGGATCCGGTGATGATTATCGACGCGCCGTTGCCGGCCGGCATCAGGTGCGGAACGCACACCGCTACCGTGTTCATCACGCCGATGAGGTCGACGTCGACAGCGTCCTGGAAGTCCATCGGCTTGGGGTCCCCCATCGCCAGCGGCAGAATCCCGGCATTGGCCATCACCGTCGTCAACTGGCCCAGCTCGGCAAGGCCTTGGCCGAGGGCCTTTTCGAGCTGCTCGCGGTTGCGCACGTCGGCCTTGACTGCCACACAACGCCGGCCCGCTTCCTCGACGATCCGCTTGGTCTCCATGAGGTCGTCCCAGCTGGCCATCGGATACGGGTTGGACTCGATGTCCTCGCAAATGTCAACGGCGATGACATCCGCGCCCTCTCGGGCCTGCAGCGCCGCATGAGCTCGCCCCTGACCGCGGCCGGCCCCCGTGACGAATGAGACTTTGCCCAGCATGCGTCCTGCCAACGCGTCCTCCTCAGCTTCTTTCGGCTAAACCGCATTCGGGAGAGCAGGCTGTCCGGGTGCGGTCAGTTTGCCACCTGCTAGTTACCTAACACCGCAATGTGCGACCGAGTCAACTCTTTTTACCCGCGTCCGACAGCACTGGGTCAGCGTCGGCAACCACTCGGCTGTGAAGGCATGTTTTCAAGCAAGCCATGAGGATTGGCTTGCAGGACCGCGTGGTGGCCACCGACGAGCATGACTGCGCAGTCTGCGGCCGGATGGCCACGGCAGCTGCCGCAACGTGGTCCGGTCGATCAACCCCGTCGGGGTTGCAAGCCCGCTTCCAATCGCTCGCGCGCCTGATCGAGTTGGGTCAACGCGTCGCTCATGGAGCCCTTCAGTCTCAGGTTTTCGTCCTCGATGGCAACGCTTTTTCGATCCCGCGGCATGACGCCATGCAGGAATACCCCGACGCAGTACCGGGTATGCCGGTCGACGGCGTCGTCGTCGAACGCGACACCGCGCGCGGCAGCGTTTGCCGGGCCGCCGACGACGAGGTCGAGGAAAGCTTCCGCGGCGTCACCGGCGTCGGCCATATCAACGCCGTCACGCCCGAGTCGCCGCCGGAATAGATCGGCAAGATAGGCCAGGGTGGGCTCGGTCCCCTTCTGGACGTTGAAGGCCCCGATCTCGGGCATTCTGCCCGAAACAGCATTGGTCAGGCGCAGCAAGCGCTGGCCCCCTGGGCTGAGCACATTGGTCACCAGGATCTGGCCGATCCTGAGAAGGGTGTCCTCGAGATCATCGCTTTCCGCCGCTTGTAGCAGCCCGACCGGCACGATCCATTCCTCGATCGCCCGCGTGAGGGCGGCCTTGAACAACGTTGTCTTGTCGCTGTAGCGGGCGTAGACGGTGCGCTTGGCCATGCCGGCGGCAGCGGTGATGGCTTCGATGCTGGTTCGCTCAAAGCCGTTCTCCAAGAAGAGGTCCAAGGCGGTGTCGAGCAGCTGTTCATTGCTGAGCGTGGGCCTACCCGGGCGGCGCTTGCCTGAGACCGTTTCCCGCTCGGAGGGCGCGCGAACGGCATGGGGGCGTTTCATCGCTTCGATTTTCCACGACATCCCTGTGCAGCCTCACCGGCGAGTGCATTTTTAAACGAACTAGGTGACTTTCTATCAGATTACTCCTATGATTGAAACGGTATAGGTAACATTTAAGAACCGCCGCGCTCGGCGGGCGGCACAGCCTGACACAACGAGCAGCGCGATGGAACGGACTGGAGAGAGGAACCATGAGAGTAGGAATGCATCTGGGGTATCAGAACCTCCATGGGGCTCCCGATGTCCAAACCTTCATGCAGGAGACCAAGCTGGCCATTGAAGCCGAGGCCATGGGCTTTGACTATGTCGGGCCGGTCGAACATCACTTCACGGCCTATGGAGCCTGCCCGGACCCGTTTCAACTGCTGGCCTACGTCGCGGCCAAGACCAGCACGATCGAGCTCATCACCGCCGCTGTCATTCTGCCGTGGAACAACCCGCTGCGCGTGGTGGAACAGGCCATCGAACTCGACATCCTGTCGGAGGGCCGGCTGATCCTGGGCATGGGCCGCGGCGCAGCGCGCCGGGAGTTCCGCTCCTTTGGGGTCGAGCTTGCCGACTCCCGCGAAATGTTCGACGAGGCAGCGCTGATCATCATGGACGGCATCGAAACCGGCATCGTCGAGGCCGACACCAAGTGGTACCAGATCCCCCGCACCGAAATCCGGCCGGGGCCGTTCAAGTCCTTCAAGGGCCGCACAGTGATGGTCTCCATGTCGCCGTCCTCAGTAGAGGTGGCGGCCCAGTATGGCCTCAAGACACTGCGCTTCTCACAAGGCGACTGGCGCAACGCCATACCGGAGATCAACCACTACCGCGAAACCTTTCAGCAGCTGCACGGCACGACCTCGCCGCCGTTCATCATCTCCGACTTCGTCCTGTGCTTCAATGACAAACAACGGGTCACCGAACTCTGCGACACCTACTTCAGCAAGATGTTCGCCACCGTGGCCAATCACTACGAATTCATGAGCGACCACTTCAAGGAACTGCCCTCCTACTCCACCTATGCCTACATGGGTCAACGCGCCGAAGAAGCGGGCGGACCCGACAAGGCCTACCGCGACTACATCTCTGGCAACATGATCGGCACACCCGAAGACCTCGTCGAACACCACCGGATTCGCAAGGAAATGGTCGGCGATTACGAGATGCTCGCCAACTTCAGCTACGGCGGCCTGCCCTACGAACTCGTCTACGAGCAACTCAAACTGTTCGCCGACAAGGTGCTGCCGGACCTGAAAGGCTGATCTACAGTACGGTGCGCCAGTGGGCAGCTCATCCATCATCTCCTGATTCCCTCTGTGGCAGAAGGTGTTTACCCGACGACTCCACACGACGTCTACCCAGGCTGCATCAGAGCCGAACTGCCTCATCCCCGCCCGCACCGGATCGGCTCAAGCCCAGCGGGCCTGCGAGTGCAGTCAGGGCGGCTAGGAGTTTGTCCGGCGATGCCAGGACGCGGATCGCCACATGGTCGGCCCCCGCATCGAGGTGTTCGTTCAGCCGAGCCGCGATCGCATCGGCGGTGCCGTACGCGATCATCGCATCGACGAGCCGATCGCTGATAGGCCGCGTTAGGTCATTGTCGTTGAAACCCAAGCGTTTCCAGTTGTTGATATAGTTCTGCAGGCTAAGGTACATGTCGAGAGTTTGCCGCCCGACTTCGCGCGCCTGTGTGGCGTCGGCGCTCAACAGAATCTTGTGCTCGGGCGCCAAGAACGCCTTAGGCCCCATCAAATCGCGTGCTTGCGCAGTGTGATCGGGCGTCGTCAAATAGGGATGTGCGCCGGCGCCGCGTTCGGCCGAGAGTCTCAATACCCGCGGTCCCAGCGCAGCGATAACGCGGCGGTGCGCGGGTACCCCGTGTTCGTCCAGTTTGTCCAGGTAAGCGTTGAGCGCCTCAATCGGCTTGCGGTACTGCCTAAGTGCCTCGGGGTGGCCGACGCCTATCCCGAGCAGGAAGCGACCCGGGTGCAACTTGTCGATCCGGTGAAACGACTCGGCGACGACGTCGGGCGCCGCTGTCCAGGTGGTGATGACGCCGGTCGCCACCCCAAGGGTGGTGGTCTGCGCGAGAATCGGTTCGACGAAAGACAACTCGGCAGCCGGCGAACCTCCCAGCCAAACCGCGCCGTAGCCGAGCTTTTCGATCTCGATCGCCTGGTCGGGTGATACCGCGTCGCGCACCCACACGCCGTACCGGCCAAGCTTCGGTTTGGTGCTGGCAAGTTCGGTCACGCTGCGTCCCCGAGTGACTCGCGGTGGTCGGTGGTGGCTCAAAGCGTGCGGAACAAGCCGCCGTCGACGAGTATTTGCGCGCCGTTGATGTAACTGGCCGCGTCGCTGGCCAGGAACACGCACAACCCGGCCAGGTCCTCGGGCTGACCGAGACGCTTCATCGGGTTAATCGACGCCGCCTGCGCCTGGCCCTCCGGCCCCCAGGCCTGAGACATCTTGGTGTCGAAGGCACCCGGCATGACCAGGTTTGCGCGCACCGTCGGTGCCCACGCCCCCGCCAGCGCCAGGGTGAGCGCGTTCAGCCCCGCCTTCGCCATCGCATAGGGAAGATCGGCGGTATCGGGACGCAGTGTGCCCGCCGACGTGACATTGATGATCGAGCCGCCATCGCCTTCGGCCATGCGGGTCCCGAACAGGACGCTGAGCCGGAACGGACCGCGCGCGTTCACCGCGTGCACTTTGTCGTAGAGTTCCTGGCTCACTGAAGTGAGGCCGTCGTAGGGCGGAGCGGTGCCGGCATTGTTGACCAGCACATCGCAGCGCCCGAAGGCATCGTAGACAGTGTTCAGCAAGTAGCTCGGCATCTTCCCATCGGCCGACGTGGCAGCTGACCGCCAATGCACGGCGACCGCTTGCGCTCTCGATTTCCTTTGCGGCAGTTGCACAGTTCTCCAGCTTGCGGCTGGCCACAACAACGTCGGCTCCAGCCATAGCGAAGCCCTCGGCGACCGCTCGGCCGATGCCCTGGCTGCCCCCGGTGATAACCGCAACTTTTCCGCGCATGTCGAGCATCTCGGCGGGTGCCTTCATCGCCGACCTCTGCCGATTGAGGTAGCCAGACTGATTGAGATCACAGGTCACTCCAGTTCAGCCCGATGTTACGGGCTCGATTATCGTCCATCCATACATTGGACTGAGTTAACTCTTTATGCAAACACCGGCAGAAGAGTATTACAACGCGCTTGCCCCAAGTAACCCGAGATGGTTATGGTGCATCTTAGGCAATCGACTAACTCGCAGGGGATAACATCATGACGGTCGTCGATCGGGACGTGAGCGCCGATAGGTCGGCGTCGAGGTCATCGCTGGCCGAAGTGGCCCGCGGATTCGTGCCAAGAATCCGACAACTAGCGAGACAGATGGAGCTGGCCCGCCGGCTGGACGACGACCTCGTCCAGGACATGGATGCGGCGGGCCTGTTCTCGGTGGTGGTGCCAAAGCGATGGGGTGGCGCCGGGCTGGGCCCGCACGAGCTCAACGAAGTGGTCGAGATCGTCGCAACCGCCGACATCTCGACCGCGTGGGTCACCGGGTTCTACAACCTGCACAACTGGTTCCTGTGCCGCTATCCCCTTGAGGTTCAGCAGGAGCTGTTCGCCGGACGAGCCTCGGTCCGCAGCGCCGCGATCCTGTCGTCGCCCGGCTCCGCCGAGCGGGCCGATGGGCAACTACGCGTCAGCGGGCGCTGGGGGTACGCGACGGGGATGCTGCACGCGTCGCACGCGCTGGTGCCGGCAATGATCGACGGCGAGATGTACTGGGTGATCGTGCCTGGCGAGCAACTCGAGATCATCGATGACTGGGACGTCGCCGCGATGGCGGCCACCGGCAGTGTCACCATCGAAGCGAAGGGCGCGGTCGTCCCCGAGAGCTGGGCGATGCCATTCGGCAAGATGATGTCGGCCGCCGATCACGGGGGAACGTTCCACGACGAAGAGGTGATGCGACTTCCGTTCTCGGTGTTGAAGTTTGCGATTTCGTCGTTGTACGTGGGCGCGCTCGACGCGGCGGTGGAGATGGCACAGGAACGCCTCAACACCGCGTCGGGCGTCAACAGCCCGCCGCGGATCGAACGGCCGCTGGCGCGGGTGCGGTGGGTGAACGCCTACCAGACAGCACGGATCATGCACCTGCTGCGTGACACTGCAACCGCGGAGGCAATCGAGATCGCCCGTCGCGGCACGCCCCAGACCCTCGAGGAGGAAGCCGCCGGGGGGCTACACGGCGTAACGATCCTGAGAACGGTTCGGGAGACGCTGCGAGAACTCGTCGACGGGAACGGGTCCAGCGGCTACCGATCGGACAATCACCTGCGCAGAATGTCGGTCGATATCGCGATGATCTCGACGCACGCCGTCCACGGCGAATACGACGTCATGATGGACCGCTACGCACGCTGGCTCCTGGGGATGGGCTTCGCACCTGGCGATCCTGGCGCGCGAATGACGTAGTCGAGCACCAAGGTGAGCTACGTTGCAGACATGGTATCGACGCGGCCCGAAGACACTGAGGAGATTGACGCCCGCACAGCATTGCTCGATGCCGTCGAACGGCTCATGCTCAGCGAAGGCTATGCCGCAGTGACATCTCGCCGGGTCGCGGCCGAAGCCGGCGTCAACCCCGGTCTCGTCTACTACTACTTCGGGCCCATGGACAACCTCTTCGTGGAGGTCTTCCGTCGGAGCGCCGCGCGCATGCTCGGTCGTCAGACCGAGGCACTCGCCTCAGAGCAGCCCCTGTGGGCGCTGTGGGACCTGATCAGTGACCAGACCAACACAGCGCTGAATCTCGAGTTCCTCGCCCTCGGCAACCACCGCAAGGTGGTCATGGACGAAATGAAGGACTTCTCGATGCGGTTCCGGCGCCTTCAGTTCGACGGCCTGTCAAAGGTTTTGATGAAGTACGGGGTCGACACCAAGCTGTGGCCTGCCGAGGCGGTGATGTTGTTCATGGACGGCGTCGCCCGGTTCATGGGCGAGGAGCGCACTTACGGCCTGCGCCTCGGGCACGCGCAAGCGATAGCCGCCGTCGAAAGGCTGATCGGGGAGTTGGAAGGACGGCGACGGCGGCGACGGACTCGTCGATGACACTGAATTTTGGCCTGCTGTGGCCCTTCCGGAATCCCGACTGGGCGCGCGTGGGTTGGCAAGACCTCTACCGCTCGCACCTCGACCTCGTTGTCGACTCGGAGATAATGGGTTTCGACCAAGCCTGGCTCACCGAGCACCACTTCGTCGAAGACGGCTACTCCCCATCACTGTTTGCTATCGGCGCCGCTATTGCCGCACTGACTCACCGCATTCGCATCGGCACGTTCCTACTGCTGCTCCCCCTGCACAACCCAGTCCGGGTCGCGGAGGACACCGCCACGCTGGATCTGATCTCGGGCGGCCGGTTCGACCTTGGCGTCGGCCTCGGGTACCGGCTCGGAGAGTTCGACGACCAGGGCATCCCTGTCCGCGAGCGGGCCGGACGCATGCAGGAAAACCTCACGATCGTTAGGCAGCTACTGTCCGGCGAGGCCGTCACGATCGACGGTAAGTACAACAGGCTGCGCGACATCCGGATCTCGCCGCCGGCTCTCCAGCGGCCGCACCCACCGATCTGGATGGGCGGGACGGTACCCAAGGCCATCGAGCGGGCAGCGGGCTTCGGTTTTCACTTCCTGAGCGGCGGCCCGGGCTCTGCCGAGATCTACGACGCCGCGCTGAGCGCCGACGCACGCGACCCGCAAGATTTTCACGTCGCCGCGACCCTGCCGACCTATGTGGCGCCCACGCGTGAGCAGGCATGGGAGATCGCAGCGCAGCCGCTGCACTACATGGCGAGCCAATATGCGCAGTGGACCTCGGAGGCCAAGATGGCCATCAATGCCGAGCGGGCGGCAGTGCCATCGGTCGACGACATCATCCGCAAACAGTCGATGCACTTCTTCGGCGAACCCACGCTCGTCGGCACACCGGAGGACGTCATCGCGCAGATCGAGGACTACCGCTCAAATAGTCGCCTGACGCACCTGGTGTGCGCCATGGCGCTGCCCGGCATGTCGACGGACCAAGTCCGCGCCGGGATGGAACTGTTTACGGGGAAGGTCATCCCCCACTTTCGCGGCCGCTAGCCGACGAACGCGGGAAGCGAGTCCCATCCCCTGAGCGCCGGCGACGAAGCCATGCGGGCGTTGTCTACGTCGATCTCCCACTCGGGGAATCGCTCCAACAGCTCCTCCAAAGCAATCCGTCCCTCCAGCCGCGCCAACGCCGAACCCAGGCAGTAATGGGCGCCGATGCCGAACGACAGGTGCTTTACGTGTTCGCGATGGATGTCAAAGCGATCGCCGTCCGGAAACCGCCGGTCGTCGTGGTTGGCCGACCCCATCAGAAACAGCATGACGCTGCCCTCGGGCACCGTCTGCCCGTGGAACTCCACGTCCTTGCTGACGTAGCGCGCGAACTGCTGCGCCGGTGACTCGAGA
>CAWFKY010000016.1:0-445624 GCA_963816495.1 uncultured Actinomycetota bacterium
CGGCTATTTCGCGGGGGACATCACTTTGGACAACGGGAACGGGGGGTGTGCTACGAACTCGCGCGACGTAGTCGATTCGTCGTTGTCGGTCATGTCGAGCCTTAAGGAACCGTGAATAGGCCGACCGAGGGGTCGGCTTGGCCTGGTTTGCCGCGCAGGCTTCCCCGGGTGCTGGGGTGCTCGAAATTCACTTGGGACGGGTCGTTCTGGTACGCCCAGTCCGCCACGATGGTGCGTTGACTGAACTTCCAGCGGCCGTCGTGTTTGGTGTAGGTGTCCAAATACCGACCGCCGATGATGACGTCGAGGTCGTGTTCGGGACCGGCGAAGGTGTGAAAAACCAGGCAGTAGATCTCACCGCGGGCCGTGTCGCCCTCGATCGTGAAATTCGTTGTGGTGATGTTGTGTTGGGAGACACGCACATACGGTTCCGCCGCCTGAAGTTGTGCGATGAACTGTTCGACGCCGCCCGTCGAGAACGAGCCGTGCGAGTCGGTTGCTTCGGGGTGATACAGGTCCCGAAGCGCTGAATAATCAGCACGGTCGACGGCGCGGCAATATGCGTTGACGAGCTCGTGCAGTTCGTCCCTGGCCAGCATCACCGCCAATCTGGCGTCATTCACCACGCCACCATAACGCGGTCATTTTCGGTGAGTAGTCTTTGGCCAGGAAGGAAGGGTGACAGTGAAACTTTGCCTCGCTCAAGATCCCGAGGCCGACAAGTTGCTGGCCGACAATCCGCTGGCCTTGCTCGTCGGGATGGTTCTGGATCAACAGGTTCCATTTGAGACGGCGTTTGCGGGACCCAAGAAGATCGCGGACCGGATGGGCAGCTTTGACGCCGTCGAAATCGCTGACTATGACCCGGATAAGTTCGCCGCATTGTGCTCGGAAAGGCCTGCGATACACCGCTTTCCGGGCTCTATGGCCAAGCGTATCCAAACGTTGGCGCAGATCATCGTGGACCGCTATGACGGCGACGCGGCAGGATTGTGGACCGCCGGTGAGCCCGACGGAAAAGAGCTGCTGCGGCGCATCAAGGGGCTACCTGGCTTCGGCGACGTCAAGGCGCAGATCTTTCTGGCCCTGTTGGGCAAGCAGTACGGCGTAACGCCGAAAGGCTGGCGCACGGCGGCCGGGGACTTCGGTCGAGCGGGCGCGCACATTTCGGTCGCGGATATCGTCGACGGAGAATCGATGGGCAAAGTCCGGTCGTATAAGAAGCAGTTGAAGGCATCTTCAGCTGGGAAAGCAAAAGAAGCAAAGGGAAAGGCGGCAACGTGAAAACCCACATTACGTGTCCGTGCGGCGAGGCCATCCAGGGCAAGGACGAGGATGAGCTGGTCGAGTTGACCCAGGCTCACCTGGCGAAAGTGCATCCGGGCATGGAGTACGACCGCGACGCCATCCTGTTCATGGCGTACTGACGGCTCTGGCTTTTAGGGCACCACCGTCGAGCCGATGGTGGGCATGAACTGGCACTGGTGGTCCTTCGTGCTGACCTGCCCGAAAATCGTCGACATGACGCTGCCCGAACCGGTGTCGGCGATCGCGGTCAACGTCGTGGGTCCGTCCGGATTGATGTCGGTGCGAGGCTTGAGCGTCACGGTTCCGGACTTGCCGGTCGTCAGGTTAACCCAGGTGACGTTCAAGGGCAGCTTCTGCACCTCGGCGGGCCCAGGCGTGCCGACCGCGGTGAACACATAGGCCGTCTGCCCCGCGCCGGGACCGGGCGTCGGGATCTTGGCCGGCCCCGCCACCGATAGCGCGGTGGCGATCGAACTATTGCCGTCCGCAAGACAATTCGTCCCGATCGAGGGATACATGAAGTCCTGCGTCGGCGGGGCGTCGGGACCGAAACCCGGGGCCGCCGCCGGAGCGGGCGCCGGGGCGGGTGCCGGCGCTGTGCCCGTTGCCGCAGCGGGGGCCACGACCGGCGCGTTTGTGGGTGCCGGGGCGGGCGCCGGCGCCGCGGCTGGCGCCGGGCCCGCGGCGTGGACCGGATCGATGCCGGTCGGCAGGTGTGACTGCGTGCCGGGCACCACACCGGGTGGCGGCACGTGCGGCACCGGGCCCTGGAGGCCGCTGTCGGGCGCAACGACTGCTTCCGGCGGATTGGCCGGATTCGCCACGAACTGGTTCACCGACGTGGCCACGTTCCTGGATTCGGTGGGCGCCGACGGGGTGTGGGCAAACGCCTGCGCGGCGGCCATCAGCAGCTGCGTCGCCTGCTGCGGGTTGCTGGCCGCCTGCTGGATGATCGGACTCAACTGCGCCAGGGCCGGCAGACCCGGCAGCTCCTGGGTGGGGTTGGGCCCACCGGGATTGGCCCCCGGATCGGCTGCCGCGCTCGGGCACAGCCCGAACGCGGCAGCCATCGCCGTGACTGTGACACCCACGGCAGCCAAACCCTTGGAGTAAGTGCTTGCCATGATGTCCTCCGGTCGTCGGTGTTGGATAAGCCGTCTAACCGGCTGATCAGGGCAGGGCGGACAGCAGCGACGGCGGCACGAACGCCGCGGGCGCGGGCGCGGCGGGCGCAGCCGGCGCGGGTGCCGCCACCGGCGCGCCCGGGACGACGCCGTTGGCGAGCGCCGGCAGGTCGCGCGGAAGCGAGATCTGCGACGGCACGTTGAGCGGCAGGCCCGGAATCGCCGGCATCTCAACCTTCGCCACCCCGGGAGCTGCTGCCGCCGGCGCGGCGGCGGAGGCAGGAGCGGCAGGGGTGGTGAGCCCCGGGATCGACAGCGGTGACGCCGGAGCTGCCGGCGCCGCCGGCGCGGCCGGTGCGGTCAAACCTGGGATCGGCGCGTTGACCCCGGGAATCGTCGGGGTCGCCGCCGGTGCGGCGGGTGCCGCGGCGGCCGGTGGCGTCAGGCCCGGGATCGACGGGAACGCCGCCTGCGGCGAGGCGGGTGCTGACGCCGGAGCCAGGCCCGGGAAGGTGATACCGGGGGCCTGTGGTGCGGCCGGCGGGGTAGCGCCGAGGGCCGTCGCGAGGTTCTGCAGAATCTGCGGTGCGTTGGCCGCCGAAGCGATCAGCTGCTGCGGAATGCTCGCAACGGCCGACATGTCGGGCGCGGGTGCCGGCGCCGGCACGGGGTCAGCGTGGGCGATACCGCCCGTCAGCAATGCTGCGGAGGAACCGACGACGACGGCGGTTGCGCGCAAGTAGGTCCAGATGGTTGGCATGACTCTCCCTGGTGATCGACGACAGGTTCCGGGCCGAAGTTACTTTGATACTGGTGGGACTCAAGTGACACGTGTGGCATTTATGGGATCGTTATTCATACGATCGAAAGCAGTTACCGAACGCTGCGGTCGCTAAAGTCGGGCAGGTAGACACCACCACGACCAACCCCGCCGCACCGGCGGCCACCACTACGCGGCGGCTCGCGACTCGGCTGCAGGCCGCCGCGCCGGTGTTGTTGATCCTCAGCGTCGCGGCCCGGCTCGCCTGGACTTACCTGGCGCCGAACGGCGCCAACTTCGTCGACCTGCACGTCTACCTGGGCGGTGCCGCCGCCATCGACCATCCCGGCACCCTGTACAGCTACGTCTACGCCGACCAGACCCCGGACTTCCCGCTGCCGTTCACCTATCCACCGTTTGCTGCGGTCGTCTTCTATCCGCTGCACTTGCTGCCGTTCGGACTGGTCGCCTTTGGGTGGCAGGTCGCCACGATGGCGGCGTTGTACGGCGCGATCCGGATCAGCCAGCGCTTGCTGGGCACCGGTAGTCACCGCGCCGCCATGCTGTGGACGGCGATCACGATCTGGATCGAGCCGCTGCGCAGCACCTTCGACTACGGGCAGGTCAATGTGCTGCTGATGCTCGCGGTGCTGTGGGCGGTCTACAGCGCACGCTGGTGGTTGACCGGGCTACTGGTCGGCGTGGCGGCCGGGATCAAGTTGACGCCGGCGATCGCCGGTGTGTATCTGCTCGGCGTCCGGCGGTACGGCGCCGCCGCCTTCTCGGCTGTCGTGTTCGTCGCCACCGTCGCGGTGTCGGCGTCGGTCGTGGGCGAGCAGGCCCGCTATTACTTCACCGACCTGCTCGGCGACGCGCATCGCGTCGGGCCGATCGCCACGTCGTTCAACCAGTCCTGGCGCGGCGGCATCTCCCGGATCCTGGGCCACGACGCCGGATTCGGTCCGCTGGTGCTGGCCGCGATCGCGGTGACGGCGGTGCTGGCGGTGCTGGCCTGGCGGGCGCTGGACGGCTCCGACCGGCTCGGCAGGTTGCTGGTGGTCGAGCTGTTCGGGCTGTTGTTCTCGCCGATCTCGTGGACTCACCACTGGGTGTGGCTGGTGCCGCTGATGATCTGGCTGATTCAGGGGCCGCTGCGGGAGCGCCGGGCGCGCAGCATCTTCGGCTGGGGCTGGCTGGCGCTGACCGTCGTGGGGGTGCCGTGGCTGCTGAGCTTCGCGCAACCGACCATCTGGCAGATCAGCCGACCCTGGTATCTGGCCTGGGCGGGGCTGACCTACATCGTGGCGGCCATGGCCACCCTGGCCTGGATCGCGGTCAGCGGGCGACGCGCGAGCGTGTCGTCGCGGGGTTAGGCCGAGCTAGTCCGCGACGATCCCGTCGATATCGCGCGCCATGTCGATGTCGTTCTTGGTGATACCACCCTCGGAATGCGTAACCAGCGCGAAAGTCACTGTTCGCCAACGAATATCGATGTCCGGGTGGTGGTCCTTGCTCTCCGCGTGCTCGGCCACCCGGCGCACCACGTCGATGCCGGCGAGGAAGCTCGGGAATTTGATCGACCGGCGCAAGACGCCGTCGGCGCGCTCCCAGCCGTCGAGGTCGGGCAGTGCGGCGTCCACTTGTTCATCCGTTAACACAGCCATGTTCCTCACGGTACCGCTGTGCCCGCGCGCGCTGTAGCCGCGTTTGCTGGGCACGGGAAGCGACGGCCAATTGGGCGAATGTACAGCATTGAAAGTGCCTATCCAGTAAGCTACCGCGGACCGGATTGAGCTGCAGATTGCACTCAAACGTGCTCCGTTTTCTGTTCGGCACTCAGGCATTAACGGTGGGAGAGCGCGCCGATGAAGGCGAGTACTGGTACGCGATGACCGGTGGCGTGGCTTTGCCGGAGCGACTGCCGGCGGTGCTGCGATGACTGCACAACAAGAGTCCGTGGCCCACACTGATCTCGGCGATGAAGATGACCTTCTGGACGGCGCCGCTGCTATTCAGGACTGGTCCGTCGGGTACATCAAACGTCATCCGCTGGCGTCGCTCGCCACGGTCGGTGAACAATTCGTCCTGGGTGTGCGCACCCTTCAGTACTTCTTCATCGACCTGGTGTCCGGCCGATTCCAATGGGAAGAGTTCGTCCGACAAGGCGCGTTCATGGCGGGGACGGCCGTGTTGCCGACGATCCTGGTGGCCCTGCCGATCGGCGTGACGTTGTCCGTTCAGTTCGCGTTGCTCGCGGGTCAGGTCGGCGCCACCTCGCTCGCCGGCGCGGCCAGCGGACTCGCTGTCATTCGTCAGGGCGCGTCGCTGGTGGCCGCGCTCCTGATGGCGTCGGCGGTGGGTTCGGCGATCACCGCCGACCTGGGCTCGCGGACCATGCGTGAAGAGACCGACGCCATGGAGGTGATGGGTGTTTCGGTGATCCGCCGGTTGGTGGTGCCACGCTTTGCCGCCGCGATCATGGTCGGCGTCGCCCTCACCGGGGTCGTCTGCTTCGTCGGGTTCTTCGCCAGCTACCTGTTCAACGTGTACTTCCAAGACGGCGCGCCGGGCAGCTTCGTGTCGACGTTCGCGGCGTTCGCAACCACCGACGACATGATCCTGGCGCTGCTGAAGGCGGTCATCTTCGGAGCCATCGTCGCGGTCGTGTCGGCGCAGAAAGGTCTGTCCACCAAGGGCGGGCCGACGGGAGTGGCGAACTCGGTGAACGCGGCCGTCGTCGAAGCGGTCCTGTTGCTGATGATCGTCAACGTCGCGATCAGCCAGCTCTACATCATGTTGGTGCCCAGGACGGGCCTATGACGCTGACGACAGGGCTCGCGACCAAACCGATCGCCCGGCTCGGCCACATGCTGCTCTTCTTTGTCCGCGCACTCGCCGGCATGCCGATCGCCCTGCGCCAATACCGGGGCGAGTTCCTGCGGTTGCTGTCGAACATCACCTGGGGCAACGGCTCGCTGGTGGTGGGCGGCGGCACCGCCGGCGTGGCCGTTGTGCTCGGTGCGACCGTCGGCGCGCTCATCGGGATCGAGGGCTACAACTTTCTCGACCTGTTGGGATTGGGACCCGCGACCGGCTTCATCTCCTCGTTGGTCAACACCCGCGAATTGGCCCCGCTGATGGCTGCCATGGCGTTTTCGATGCAGGCCGGCTGCCGCTTCACCGCGCAGCTGGGGGCGATGCGGATCGCCGAGGAGATCGACGCCATGGACTCGCTTGCGATCCGCCCGATCCCCTACCTGGTGACCACCCGGTTGCTCGCCGCGGTCGTCGCGATCATCCCGCTGTACGCGGCGTGCCTGGCGATCAGCTTTCTGAGCGCCCAGGTGGTGGTGCAGGTCAGCGGCGGGGGTTCGACGGGGTCTTACCTGCACTACTTTTCGCTGATGCTGGCCGGCAACGACATCGTCTATTCGTTCGTCAAGGCCGTCATCTTCGTGTGGATCGCCACCACCATCCAGTGCTACTACGGCTACTACGCCAGCGGCGGCCCCGAGGGCGTGGGTGTCGCCGCCGGACACGCCATGAGGGCGAGCGTTGTCGTCGTGATCATGGCGAACATGCTGCTCACCATGGCGCTGTGGGGGGTCGGCACCGGCGCGAGGTTCGGTGGCTAGGTCGATGGGTTGGCGCAATTCCTTCGAGCCGGACGGGCGGGGCGCGTCGGACCGACAGCTGATCGGCTTCGGCCTGATGGTGGTGGCGGTCGCGGCGGCGCTCACCGTCGGGCTGATCGCCAAGTCCACGGGCCGCCTCGACGACCGCGTCCAGGTGGTCGCCGACTTGGTCAACGTCGGCGACGGCCTTCCGCAACGATCCGACGTCAAATACCACGGCGTGCTCGTCGGCGCGGTCGATGACGTCGTTCCCGCGACGAACGGGAAACCCAACTTCGTCCACATCAATCTCGACCCGGAATATGCCAAGTCGATCCCCGCGGCGCTGACCGCGCGCGTGGTGCCGAGCAACGTGTTCGCGGTGTCGTCAGTTCAGTTGGTGGACAGTCGTTCTGGAGCCTCCGGTTCAGCTATCAGGGCGGGCGCGCACATTCCCGAGGACACCCGACTGCCGACCGTGTTGTTCCAAACCACCATCAGTAAGCTGCGCGACCTGCTCTCGGCGTCCGGGCGTGGCCGGGACGACAGATCGGTGGGCATCCTGGCGGCGCTCGCCGCCGCCACCGATCACCGCCGCGTCACCCTGTTGAACAGCGCGACGCAGCTGAATCACCTTCTCGATCAACTCAATTCGATCGTCAGCACCGATGCCGGCCCCTCGACGCTCACCGCGCTGGTCGACGCGACCCGGGGGCTGCAGGCAACGGCGCCCGATCTTCTCGACGCGCTGCACCAGGCCGTCGAGCCGATGCGTACCTTCGCCGAGACGCGCGGACAATTGGCGTCGCTGCTGTCCGGCGCCGATGACACGGTCGGCACCACCTACCGATCGTTCAGCAACCACATCGACCAGCTCATCAGGATCACCACCGACTTCACCCCGGTGCTGGGGGTGCTGGCGCAGAATTCGCACAACTTCCTACCCGCCGTGATCAAGCTGGACAACCTCGCCGACAAGTACATGGCGAACGTCGCCACACCGGAGGGCATCGGCAACCTGCGGGCGATGTTGTCGTTCACGCCGAGCTATGCGTACACGCGCGCCGACTGCCCGCACTACGGCGAGCTGAAGGGACCCAGCTGCTTCACCGCGCCGTTGGTTCCGGTGCGCCCGGATCTACCGGAAGTGCTGCTGCCGCAGAACTATCAGCCGCCCAAGGATCTTGCGCCGCCGCCCGGAACCGTGATCGGCCCGGACGGAAACCTCGTTGCCGTCGGGCCGCCGCTGATCAACCCGAATCCCAACCTGGCCGACCCCAACCCACCACTGCCCGCCTGGCTTACGCCGTCTCCGCCCGTACCGGGGAGCGCCAACCCGGGCAACCCGGCGCCGGAGTCTTCGCCGCCGGATTCGGGGGCGCACGCACCATGGGTTGCACCGGTCGCACCGAAGGCGCCGTGGGTTCCACAGTCGTCGTCTTTCGGCGGCTTCGGCGGAACTGTCGGGCCCGTCGGCAGCCCCTATGAGCAAAACGTGCTGAGCGTGATCACCGGCCAACCCGCCACCGCGGCCACCGAGCTGCTGCTGGGTCCGATCGCGCGCGGCACAACTGTGTCTTTGAAGCATCCGCCCGCGGCGGGGGCGTCGAAATGAAGTATCGCGGACCGCTGATCGGACTCACCCTGTTCATGGTCGTCTCGCTGACGCTCACCTGGCTGGTGTATGCCAGCCTGCGACGCGACGTGGGGGGCAAGACAACCCCGTATTCGGCGATGTTCACCGACGTCTACGGGCTGCGCGAGGGCGACGACGTCCGGATGGCCGGGGTGCGGGTGGGCCGCGTCGAAAAGATCGACCTCGACGGGAAACTGGCGAAAGTCTCCTTCGTGGTGCAGCAGGAACAGCACGTGTATGGAAACACCGTCGCGTCGGTGACCTACCAGAACATCGTCGGGCAGCGTTACCTCGCACTGTCTTTGGGCAAGGATGGCGTCCGCCAGCAGCTGCCGTCCGGCAGCGTCATCCCGAGCGAACGCACCGAACCGTCCTTCGATGTGACCATGCTGCTCAACGGCTTTGAGCCACTGTTCAGTGTGCTGAACCCGCACGACGCCGACAACCTCGCAAAGGGCGTCATCGCCTCATTGCAGGGCGACACCTCGTCGCTTGCCACGTTGGTCAGCCAGACATCCACGCTCGCAGAGACGTTCGCCGGACGCGACCAGGCGCTCGGCGGGGTGATCACGAATCTCAACAAGGTGGTCGGCAACCTGGCCGCGCAGAACGACAACCTCAACGGTGTCATCACGCAGACCCGCGCATTGGTCTCCCAACTCGACGGACGTCGTCCAGAGCTGGTGTCTTCGGTGGGCTCGCTGGCACGGGTGCTGGGCCGGCTTTCGGCGTCGGCGAACGAAGTGTACCCGGCGGCGCGCGAATTCATCGATCGTCAGCCCGGTGTCACCCGGCACATTCTCAGCGTCGAACCTCAGGTGGCCTTCTTTGGCGACAACGTCCCGTTGGCGTTGAAGGGGATCACCCGAGGCGCCAATCAGGGTGCCTACGGCGACGCCTACGCGTGTGAGATCAACGTCTTTGGGTTCTTCCCAGGTCTCAACGATGTCGTGCCGATCATCGTCGCCGCCGCCACGCCGGGGAATAAGACGTGGCACACCCCGAAGTGCAGGAACACGGGCAATGGCTAGGCCGCTGGAGAGCTATAACAAGACGTGGCTCGGGTTGATCGCCGTCGTGGTGGTCGGCGTGGTGATCGGAGCCATCCTATTGGTGCAGAGGGTCGGCGCCGGATACCGGCACTACACCGCCGAGTTCCTGCAGGCTGCCTCGCTGCAACCCGGGAACCCGATCATGGTGGCGGGTATACCGGTTGGCACGGTCACCAGCATGAAACTCGACGGCGACCACGTCGAGGCCGGCCTGAAGATTCGCGACGACATCGTGCTGGGCCGGGATTCGAAGGCGGTGATCAAGGACGCCACCATCCTCGGTGGGCGTTATCTCGCGATCGAGCCCGTCGGTCTGGATCGCTTGCCGCACAACACGTTCGAATTGACCCACACCGAAGTTCCCTACGACCTTCAGGCCGCGTTGAAGGACGCCACCAACACTTTCGAACAGCTGGACTCCGACCGATTCGCCCAATCGTTGACCGTACTCGGAAAGCAGATGACGGGCCTGCCCGCGGTGGTGCCCCAGGCGCTGGCGAACATCGATGCGCTGTCATCGATCATCGCGCAGCGCCGCGACCAGTTGGGCCAGCTGCTCAAAAACACCGAGCGCGTCACCAACACACTGCGCAACCAGCAGGCCAACATCGGCAACCTGGTCAACCAGGGCCAGGACCTGATCGGTGTATTCGTTGCGCGCCGAGCGGTTTTCCACGCGATGATGCAATCCCTGCAGAGCCTTGTGGATGTGTTGGGCAAGATCGTCGTCAACGACCGCTCGGGTCTGGACGCGATGCTCAAGGACATGGCTGATTTCACCGGCTTACTGGGCCAACACGATGACCTGATACGTAACCTGCTGCAAATCAGCCCGGTCTTCATGCGCGAGGCTGCCAACATGACCGGTGATGGCAACGCGATCGCCTTCACCATCCCCAACGGACCGGTCGTCGATTCGTGGATGTGCGCAATCAGCGGCCGCGCCAAGCAGTTCGGGATGATCCAGTACTTCAAGGACTGCAAGTGAGAACGCGGAAGGTCAGGATCATCGCGCTAGTTGCGGCCGTGCTGGCGGCGGCCGCGGCGATCGGCGCCGGGTGGTGGTACCTGAGCCCCGGCGATGAGCCGATGACTGTGACGGCCCAATTCGGCAGTGCCTCAGGCTTGTACGAAGGCAACGTGGTTGCGGTGCTGGGCATGCCGGTCGGCAAGGTGACCAAGATCAACCCCAAAGGCGGCTACGTCGAGGTCGCATTCACCGTCGACCGCAACGTCAAGATCCCCGCCGACGCCGAGGCGGTCACGGTGTCGACATCAATCCTCACCGACCGCCACATCGAGCTCACACCGCCCTACCGCGGCGGCCCGGTCCTGGAAAATCACGACACCATCGGTTTGACCCGGACCAAGACGCCTATCGAATTCAGCCGCGTGCTGGGCGTTCTCGACAGAGTGTCCAAGTCGCTTGAAGGGGACGGTCATGGCGCGGGCCCCGTCGCCGATGTGCTCAACGGCGGCGCCGACGTCGTCAACGGCAACGGCGCACGCATCAAGCAGGCACTCGACGAGCTGTCCAAAGCGCTGCGGCTGAGCAGCGACGGTGGCGCGGCCAGCCGCGAACAGATCACCACGATCATCAAGAACGTCAGCTCCCTGTTCGACGCCGCCGCGGCCAACGACGCGAAGCTGCGTGAGTTCGCGTCCACCATCCATCAGCTCAGCCAGGTCCTCGCCGACGAGGACATCGGCGGCGGCAGCACGGGGAAGAAACTCGACCAGCTGATCCAGCGGGCCGGCGACCTGCTCGACGCCAACCGCGACACCATCAGGAAGGCCATCCTCAATGGCAACCGCACGGCGGAAGCCGTTGTCGCCCAGCAGCGCGACCTCGCCGAGGCCCTCGATCTGGCTCCCATGGTCGCGGACAACTTCTACAACGTGGTCGACCGGGCGAACGGCAGCATACGCGGGCGTGTCCTCACCGACCGCGTGATCCTCGACGGGCAATACGCCAAGGAGATCTGCAACCTGATGGGTCTGCGGCAATTGGGCTGCAGCACTGGAACATTGCAAGACTTCGGCCCCGATTTCGGGTTGACATACGTGCTGGACGGCATGGCCGCGATGGGACAGAAGTGATGGTCGCACGCGGGAAGGCCGCCCTCGCCATCGGGATTGCCACGGTACTCGTCAGCTCGGGGTGTGCCACGAACGGGCTTGCCAGCCTTCCCCTTCCGGCGCCGGGACTGGGCGCAGGCGGATACACGATCACCGCGATATTCGCCGACGCGCTCAACCTGCCAATGAAAGCCAAGGTGAAACTCGCCGGCGCCGACGTCGGCCAGCTCGAATCGATGGTCGCGCGCAACTACACGGCGGTGACAACGCTGCGCATCAGGGATGGCGTCGTCCTACCGCGCGGCAGCACCGCCGAATTGCGCACGGCTACCCCGTTGGGCGACGTGTTCGTGGCACTGAAGCCACCCACTGACGATCCGGCGGACACGCCGGTATTGCACGACGGCGACACCATCGGTTTGGAATCGACGACGGCGGCCTCGACCGTGGAATCGGTGCTGGGCTCGGCCGCGGTACTGGTCAACGGCGGAACGGTGCGCGATTTCACCAACATCATCAACGGTGTCGGGAATGCGGCCGGCGACCAGGGCCAGGCGTTCGGCGAGCTGATCCGCAAATCCAACCAGCTGATCGGCACGCTGAACTCCCGGTCCGGCCAGATCTCGGCCGCCTTGACCGAATTGTCCCGTCTCGCTGACGAACTCGACGCCAAGAACCAGACCGTCACCGAGCTGATGGCGGCGGCCGGCCCGGGCACCGATGCCCTGGCGGCCAACACGACCCAACTTTCCGACCTGGCCGTGCAGGTCGGCGATACCGCCCGGATCCTGGCCAGGTTCCCGGCGATCGGAGGAACCGACACCAGCGGCCGAAGCATCATCCGCGACCTCAACACGATCGCCGGTGCCGCCAACGACGTTGCGGTGAGCCCCGACACCAGTTGGCTGGCGCTGAACCGAATGCTGCCGACGATCATCAAAACCAGCTCGGGAAGTTCGATCGCGGTGTCCGCCAGCATCGACAAGCTGATCCTCGGATCGATACCCGACATCGGATTTCCGGGTGACCCCGGCCTGCACGGACCGCACCGCTACACCTGGAATCAGTTCATCGGGTCGCTGAAGTACACGCTGTGGCGTCTGCAAGAACGCGTCGTTGGGCGGGGACCGAACTCACCGCAGGTGCCGGTGATACCTGACCCGCTCGTTCCGGGCCAGATCGATATAGCTCCCGGACCGCCGCGGTGATCGCGACGATCGCAAACACCACTGTCCGCCTGGTGCGGGCGTCGCATCGTCAGCAGGTCTGGCTGTCGGTGGCCGGACTGGTCTTCACCCTGGTGGTGGCGACCGCCTACCTGTTGATCGGCGCGTTACGGGTGTCGCCGCTCGCGTCGTCCTACCGGATCACCGTGCAGTTGCCGGAATCCGGTGGCCTGCTGCCGAATCAGGACGTGACGCTGCGTGGCGTGCCGGTTGGGCGGGTCGAGTCGCTGCGGATCACCGACGGCGGCGTCAATGCCGTCGCGAACATCACGTCGAAGGTGCGGATCCCCGCGTCAGCGGTCGCGCATGTGTCCGCGCTGTCACCCGCGGGCGAGCAGTTCATCAACCTCGAACCCGCATCCGACATTGGACCGTATCTTCGCGACGGCAGCGTCATCGCGCTGGACCGCACCACCGTCCCGGTCAGCATGGCGCAGTTGCTCAGCGATGCCGATGGACTGCTGGCTCAGGTCGATCCGCATAAAGTCGAGCTGATCAAGAAGGAACTGAGCCTGAGCAAGGAAGGGCCCGCGAAGCTGGCCGCCGTCGTCGACGGCGGGGCGTTCCTGCTTTCGACGCTGGATTCGGTGCTGCCCCAGACCACCAGCATCATCAAGACCAGCCGGGTCGTGCTGACGCTCGCGGCCGACAAGAACGGCGGGCTGGCCGCGACGTCCGCGAATCTCGACCGAACGCTGGCCGGTGTGGCCAGAATGCAGGGCGGCTATCGCCGGCTGACCGCGCAGGCACCGCACGCCCTGTCCAGCGTGGACAGCTTGTTCGCCGACAACTCCGACACCATGGTGCAGCTGCTGGGCAGCATGGCGACCGTGTCACAGCTCATGTATCTGCGGGTACCGGCGCTCAACGCGCTGTTCCCGAATTACCGCGGCTCGGTGCTGGACGCGGTGGCCAGCGCGTTTCACGACTACGGTGTCTGGGTGACCGCGGATATCTACCCCCGCTACTCCTGCGACTACGGCACCCCGGCGCATCCGCCCTCGTCCGCCGACTATTACGAGCCGTTCATGTACACCTACTGCCGCGACGACGACCCCGGCGTCTTGATTCGTGGGGCCAAGAACGCGCCGCGGCCGGGAGGCGACGACACCGCGGGACCGCCCCCGGGGGCAGACCTGGGACGCCGAACCGATCCAACGCCGAAGGGCCGCTTCACGGTTCCCACCCCGTACGGCGGTCCGCCGCTGCCGATCGAACCGCCGCACTGAGACCAAAGACCCGTTAGTTCAAGGAGATGATGATGGTGGCTACCAAGGCCACGGGCGAAGACGCCGAAGAGAAAGAAGTCGACGAGAACGACGCCGAAGCCGTCGAGGAGACCGAGCCCGAGGTCGTCGATGACGAAGCCGAGGACGACGATGACGTGCGTTTGAAGGGGAAGCGCGAGAAGCCCACGTGGCGCAAGCGCCCGTGGCGGCAATACCTGCGCCGCGGCATACTGCCGGCCTTACTCGTTGCCTCACTTGCCGTTTCGGGCTTTCTTGGCTGGAAGCAATGGCAAGAACACCAGATCCATCAAGCCGGCGAACAGGCCCAACAAGCGGCCATCGCCTACGCCCAGGTGCTGACGAGCATCGACTCCAACAACGTCGACCAAAACTTCCGGCAGGTGCTCGATGGCGCGACCGGCGAGTTCAAGGACATGTACACGCAGTCCAGCGTGCAGCTCCGCCAGTTGTTGATCGACAACAAGGCCACCGCACACGGGGTGGTAGTCGATTCGGCCATTCAATCCGAATCCACGAATAAGGTTGTCGTACTGGTCTTTATCGACCAGACCGTCACCAACACGCAGGCTCCCGATCCGCGCATCGATCGCAGCAGGATCAAGATCACCATGGAGAAGGTCGACGGGCGCTGGCGGGCAAGCAAGGTCCAGCTGCTGTGATGCGAAGACTCGCCGCGGCGTTCGTCCTGCTCGCGGCCGCGACTTTCCCCCATGTGGCGACGGCGCGCGCGTCGGCCCCGTCGTTCTGCGGCGAGCTCGGAGGTGACTGGGACGGCCAGTACTGCCACACCACGGTCACCTCCGAACGCAACGCGGTCCGCGACATCAAGGTGGCCTTACCCGGCGAGCTGATCGACAACCCGACAACCAGTGCGGTGGTCCGCGACTACCTGCACACCCTGGTCAACAATTGGCGAAACGCCAACGCGCACATGGTCGCCGACAGCTACGGCGAGGAGAACTACGAGATCTTCAGACACGGTGGCCTGCTCAGCGCGGTGTTCCACGAGGACTACCACGCCGACGGACCCCAACCCAACAATGCCTATCGCACCTTCACGTTCGACATGGCCAGCGGCAGAAGGCTACTGCTGTCGGATCTGACCACGTCCGATCCGTTGACCGCGATCCCGCCGTTGGCCCAGCCCTTCATCGCAACCGCGCTCAATCAGGCGCCGCCACCGCATGATCCCGGGAGCTACCCGTTCGTCGTCGACCGCTGGACCCCCGACAAGGTGTACTCCGGCGCCTACAAGGCATGGGCACTGACTCCCGACGAATTGATCCTCTACATGCCCGACTACCCAGTGGCTCACGACGAACCGCTCAATTTCACGCCAGGTTTCATGCAGTGGTTCATGGACGGCGGCACCGTTCAAGCGCACATTCCGCTCTCGGCGCTCGGCCCTGTCTTGCGCCCCGGGTTCGGCGGAACGTAGGGGCGGCAGAAACGTATCCAATGAGCGCTTTTGACGTAGCGCAAGCCTCCCGCGTCAGCGGGAGATGAGCGTATTTGTCGGTGCTTGAAGTTAGATTGTTCATGTGGCTGACCGTTACAGGATGTATCCGACAGGCGAGCAGGTCGTCTTCATGCGGGAACGCCACTGCGCGGACGCGCGCTATCTCTGGAACCTGGCGGTCGAGCAGTTTCGCTACCGCGAGCGCAAGGAGCGTGGCACTACGTGCCGCCCGGCCCCAGGTCCGGCGGCGCGGCAAAAGCAACTTGCTCAGGCACGGCAAGAGTTCGAGTGGCTGCGCACCGGCTCGTCGTCGGTCCAACAGCAGGCGTTGCGGGATTTCGACCGCGCGGCGCAAGCATGCTTCGATGGCTATGCGGGTGAACCGACGTGGCGTAAACGCGGCCAGTCCGAGGGTTTTTGCATCCGCGACACCAAGGTTGTCGTGCACAGCCGCAAATGGGCGCAAATCGCTGTACCCAAACTGGGTTGGGTGAAGTTCAAATTGTCCCGCGCTTTGCCGGTCGGCAAGCTGGGCATGGCCCGGATCACCCGGAGCCCCAGCGGTTGCTGGCATGTCAGCTTCCCGGCGCCGCAGTCGGTGATACCGGATGCCGGTAGGACCGGCAGATCAATCGGTATTGACCGTGAGGTGGCGACCACTATTGCCACTTTGGACGGCCAGATGTTCCGTGCGCCGAAGATGCGCAAGCGGGACCAGGCGAAGTTGGCGCGGCTGCAGCGAGACAAGTCGCGCCGCTGCAAGGGCAGTGGTCGCCGGAAAGCTGTCGTTCACCGGATGGCGGCGCTGCATCAGTCGGTGGCCGATCGCAGACGCGACTGGGTCGAGAAGATCACCACACGAATCGTGGCTAGCTACGACTTCGTCTCAGTCGAGGAACTGCAAATTCGTAACATGGTCAAGCGCCCCAAGCCAAAGCCTGATCCTGACAGCCCTGGTCGGTACCTGCCCAATGGGGCAGCTGCCAAGGCCGGGTTGAATAAAAATATCTACGCCAACTGCTGGGGGATGTTCGCTCGACGGTTGGGACAGAAGATGAAGGCTTCCGGTACCACGCTGGTCGTGGTGTCGGCAAGGTATAGCAGCCTAGAGTGCCGCAAGTGTGGCCACACGGCGAAGGAGAACCGCGAGAGCCAAGCGGTGTTCACTTGCGTCGCGTGCGGCCACAGCGACCACGCGGACCACAACGCTGCGGAAATAATCCTCGCCCGGGCTAGACCCGCGCGTACCCCCGGACCGGGGGCCACACCGCAAGGCGTGGGCGCCGCAAGGTGCGCTCACGAAAGTGAGAACTCAGGATGGGCAGCATGAGCGGCCCAGTCGGAATCCCGGCCCTTCAGGGCCTGGAGGAGGTCAACTCGATACAGCTCTCGATGGGAATCGCCTCGTTCTCGGCCGACGCACCGGCCAGCTGGGAGCACCTCACCGACTGGGTGCAGCTGCTCGAAAGCTGCGGATTTGACCGCGTGCTGGTGTCGGAGCACATCGCGTTTGGCATGAATATGGACGCATACGCGGATCCCAAGGTGGGCGGCACGGAAGGCGGACGCCAGCCCACCGGGCCGGACGGGCACTGGTTGGAGCCGCTGACGGTGTTGACCTATCTCGCGGCACGGACCGAACGCATCCGGCTGGGCACCAACATCTTGCTGGCCCCGTTACGTCCGGCCGCGGTGCTCGCGAAAACCGTTGCCACCATGGATGTTTTGTCGGGTGGGCGCATCGATCTGGGGGTGGGCGTCGGCTGGCAGCGTGAGGAATACGACGTTGCCGGTGTCGACTTCGCCCAGCGCGGGGCCATCCTGGATCAGACGCTGGAGGTGTGCCAGCGGTTGTGGCGGGAAAACGAGGTGAGCTATACGGGGCCGGGGCTGAGCTTCGACCGCATTCACCAGATGCCCAAACCGATTCAACCCGGTGGAGTGCCGATCTGGGTGAGCGGAACGGTCAACCGGGCCGTCGCTCGCCGGCTCGCCCGATTCGGAAAGTATTGGATCCCTTGGGGATCCGATGCCCGCGACATCGCCGCGGGCATCGAGCGGATGCGGGCGGCGGTCGAGCGGGCCGGCGGTGACCCGCATGGGTTCGGCGTCACCGGCGCGCTGCGCGTCAAGGCCGGCCCCGACGGCCGGCCCGACCTGTCCGCCGCGGCCGCGGCCGCCGCGTCGCAGGCAAAGGCCGGGGTGAGCGACCTGAGGCTGGCGTTCTGGCCGCTGCCCGATGGGGATCGGGAACGCGACATCCCCGCATTCGTCGATGCGGTGCGCAACGCGGTTTAAGCGCGCCTGCGGCGTGGATTGAGCCGCGAAAGTTGATGCTCCTATTGCTGTCAAGGGTTCGGGGTTGGGTTCTTCTGCCAGGACAAGCGGTAGCGGTAGTACGTGCTGCGGCGGATGGTGGCACCCGGCGTGACTTGGCTAGCGATTCTGCGGATTTCGTTTGGGTCTTCGCGCGGTGCGGTCACGGCCACGCCGGTGTCTGTTTCTCGATGTAGGAGTGAACTGATGCGTGCGTGTGGTGTGGTGGCGATGGTCCAGGTCCAGTCCGTGATGGTTTTGTTTGCGGCCAGCCCGACGATGGCGAGTTGACCTCCTGGTTTGAGTAACCGACGGGCGTGGGTCAATGCTTGGGTGACCTCGCCGGCCAATGCGATCCGGGCTGCAGTGTAGGCATCCAGTGGGTCGGACTTGCCCTTGCGGCGCCTTGCGGAGCGGTCCGGCCGGATCACCTCTACGACCGCGATCCCGGCCTCTTGCAGGGCGCAGGTCAGGCCTATCCCATAGGAGCTGGTGCCTTCGACTCCGGCGAGTTGCACGTCGCCCTGCTTGCGGGCCCAGGCGATTGCGGCGACGTAGCCACGTGGACAGGCACGAAACTCCGCATCAGCGAGTGGCTTACCCACGGCATCGAGTGCGGCGAGGTGGATGGTGTCGAGATGTGTGTCGGCGCCGATGACGACAGCCGGTTGTAGTGCCATGATTGGTGATGTCCCTTCTTGAGCCGTGCCAGGCAAACAGTCGTGGACACCCCGGTTGGGCGGGCAGACAAGACATTGATGAGGGAACCGCCAAGCTCCTGATTAAGTCATGTCCGTCCAGCCGGGGCCTCCTGACGCCGGCCAGCACGCTGGTGGGACAGATCAATTTGAGGACAACCCAGCAGGGTGTCAGTCAGACCCAGAGTCACCACCAGCGGCCGACCGCCGCGACACCATCTTCAGCCCGAAGGCCGTCGTCGGGTCGCTAGAACAGCATCAATGTCGGACCCTTCTGTGATGATGGCGTTATGGCTTTCCCGGCAGCGCCTCCGTTGGCTGAAAACGTTCCGCGGCGTTTGGATGTGTTGTTTGAGGAGTTGTCGGAGTTGGCCGGTCAGCGCAATGCGATTGATGCGCGGGTGGTGGAGATCGCCGCGGAGATGGAGCGCGACGAGTTGTGTGGGGCCACCGGCGCGCGCTCGGTGGCGGCGTTGGTGGCCTGGAAGCTGGCCGCGTCCTCGGCGAACGCGCGCACGATCACCACGGTGGCGCGTCGGCTTGAGGAGTTTCCCCGCTGCGCCCAAGGGATGCGGGAGGGCCGGCTGTCGCTGGATCAGGTCGGGGTGATCGCCGCGCGCGCGGGCCAGGGATCTGATGAGCATTACGCGGCGCTGGCCGCGGTTGCCACGGTCAACCAGTTGCGCACCGCGGTCAACCTGGAACCGCGACCCGAGCCCGAACCTGGGCGGCAGCCCGAGCGCGTGATCACCAAGTCCAGCACCGAGCACGCCAGCTGTTACCGGATTACCCTTCCGCACCTCGACGCGGCCAAGTTCGACGCGGCGTTGGCGTCTCATCGTGATGCGCTGTTCGCGCAGTGGAAGCGTGATCACGGCGAGAACGAAGCCGCCGAAGACAGCAGGCCACCGCTGCCGACCACCGGTGATGCGTTCATGCGCCTGATCGAGGCGGGCTGGGATGTCGAGGCGGCCCAGCGTCCGCATGGGCAGCACACCACGGTGGTGGTGCACGTCGACGTCGCGCAGAAAGCCGCTGCGCTGCATCTGGGCCCGTTGCTGTCCGACGCCGAACGCCGATACCTGACCTGTGATGCCACCTGCGAAGTCTGGTTCCAACGCGACGGCGAGCCCATCGGCGCCGGGCGAACGACCCGGCTGATCAACCGGCGGCTGCGCCGCGCCCTTGAGCACCGCCACCGCACCTGCGCCGTGCCCGGCTGCGGCGCCACCCGGGGTCTGCACGCCCACCACCTGCGGCACTGGGAAGACGGCGGCCCCACCGAGCTGGACAACCTGGTACTGCTGTGCCCCTATCACCACCGGCTGCACCACCGCGGCCTGATCACCATCACCGGACCCGCCGACGCTCTCACCGTCACCGACGACACCGGCCGACCACTAAACCCGGGATCACTAGCGCGCCCACCCACAAAACCCCCACCCGCCGTGCCGCCCTGTCCGGGACCGACCGGCGAACGCGCCCAATGGTGGTGGTATCAACCCTTCCAACCCCAACCAACAACTACGCCCCAAGTCGGGCTTAGGAGCGGACCAGACGACCCGGCCGCGCGTCGGTGAGCTCCCCGTCGTCGACGACGACCTCCCCGGCGACCAGCGTGGCGTTATAGCCCGCGGACCGCTGTATCAAGCGACCGGTGTCACTGGGCAGGTCGTTGACCTTCTCCGGACGCAGCAAAGCCAGTCTCTGGTAGTCGATCACGTTGAGGTCGGCCCGCATTCCCTCGCGAATGATGCCGCGGTCGGTGAGGCCGTAAAGCGCGGCACCATCGCTGGTGAGCCGGCGCACCGCGTACTCCAGCGCCAGCCGCGGCCCCCTGGTGCGGTCACGGGTCCAGTAGGTCAGCAGATAGGTGGTCATGCTGGCGTCGCACACGATCGACGAATGTGCCCCGCCGTCACCCAGTCCTTGCACTGTGAGCGGATCGCTCATCATGTCGTACAACCCGTCGTAGGAACCCTTGCCGTAGTTCAGCAATGGGAACAGCAGGAAGTCTCGCCCGTCGGCGCCGAGCATCAGGTCGTAGACGACTTCCCATGGATTCCTGTTGTCGCGGCAGGCGATGGCGGCCACGCTGTTGTCGGCGGTGGGCTCGTAGTCCAGCGTGTCGCCGAGCGGGAACAGGCGCTCCAAGATGTGTCTCGACATCCGGTCCAGCCCCGTCGCCGCCTTGTTCGCCGCAGGCGCCTCGGCAAGGATCTGCGCGCGCACCTGCGGCTGGCGCAATTGGGAAATCAGTTCGGGCAGCGGCAGATTCGCGATCCGCTGGTAGGCCTCGGCGTACTTGAACGGGTTGAGCCGGGATTGGTGCCCGACCAACGCACTGAAACAGCGACTGCCGATCTGGGGACGGATGTTCGCGCCCCTGGCGTTCGCCTCGTGCACTGCCTTGAAGTGCGGCCGCCAGGCATCGGGCTCGAAGGTCGTTTGCATGATCAGAAACGTCAACGGCACCGGCGCCGATTCGCCAAGGCGCACAATCCATTTGAGCTCAGCATCCATGGCGCCCTCGGGGTCCAGGCCCTCGACGCCGCCCACGCCGGCCGGCACCACTTCGAACACGCCCCGGCCGGCCTTGACCATGGTGGCGTAGAGCGCCTCTAGCTCCTCGTCGGCGGCGAAGGTGCCGGGCACCGGGTTACCGTTCACGTCGCGGTGACCCTGGGTGCGGCCCGTCGAGAAACCAACGGCCCCAGCGTCAAGAGACTCGGCGACGATCGCGGTCATCGCCTCGAGGTCGTCCGGCGTCGCATCCTCGAGTGCCCGGTCGCCCATCACGTAGGCGCGAACGGCGGCGTGCGGCACCTGTGCGCCGATGTCGAGGGCGTGCGGCGCGCGCTCGAGTGCGTCGAGATACTCCGGAAAGGACTCCCAATCCCACTGGATGCCTTCGTAAAGAGCGGTTCCCGGGATGTCCTCGACCCCCTCCATCAGTTCGACGAGCCGCTGCCGATCATTGGGTCCGACCGGTGCGAAGCCGACGCCGCAATTGCCGAGGATCGCGGTGGTGACCCCGTGCCAGCAGGATGGCGTCAGGTGCGGATCCCAGGTTGCCTGCCCGTCGTAGTGGGTGTGGATGTCGACGAAACCGGGCGTAACCAGCAGGCCGTCGGCGTCCATGGTCCGGCGTGCCGAGCCGCTCAGTTTTCCGACCCCGACGATGCGGCCGTCCTCGACCGCTACATCGGCCGTGTAGGCGGGCCCGCCCGTGCCGTCGACCACAGTTCCGCCACGGATCACCAGATCATGCATGTGTCTGATTGAAGCCTGTCGGCCGCGAATAGTCGATGGGAGCCGTCGAGACGGTATACCGTCACTGGCCATGCCGACCCAGATCGTCGTCGCCGGGGCGGTCATCTCCGGGTCCGCGCTCCTGGTGGCACAACGGGCGCGCCCGCCGGAGTTGGCCGGCCGCTGGGAGCTCCCGGGCGGCAAGGTCGCGCCCGGCGAAACCGAGCCCGACGCGCTGGCCCGCGAGCTGGCTGAAGAGCTGGGCCTCGAGGCCGAGGACTTCGCGGTCGGCGATCGGCTGGGTAGCGACGTTCCGCTCAACGAGATGATCACCCTGCGGGCCTACCGGGTGCGCCTATTACGTGGTGAGCCGTATCCCCATGACCATCAGGCGCTGCGCTGGGTGACGGCGGCCGAGCTGCACGACGTCGACTGGGTGCCCGCGGATCGGGCCTGGCGGTCCGACCTGGCCCAGGCGCTGCTGCCAGCTCAGAGGCGGTGACCCTAGCCCGCCTCCAGTCACGCGTGGCCGCGGTAACCGGGATGTTGGCCACCGGCGGCTGAAGCCTTAGCCAACCCAGCCCGGCTTATGCCGCGCTGATTTGCAGCGCCCTGGCCGTCACCGGGGCCTATATCGCGCTGTTTCACCGGCCGCGCTTGTTGATGCTCAACAGCCTGGTTGCTTTCACTACCGCAACAATTGCGGTAGCGCGGTTGGCCCACAAAGCCGATTTCGCCACCGCGGCAGCCGCGTTCTGGCTGATCTGGTATCCCAACTTTTGCGTGCCGCAGAACCACACAGCCATTCTCCAGGCGATGTACAGGCTCGCTGAAGCCCCAACCGGCACCGTGGATATGTACCAGCGCGCCTTGTAATTAAGCCTTGGTCGCGTTGAACGCCGCGACGGGGGAACGACGTGATTCACGTAGGAGGTCTACCGGTTGACTGTCACACCTCGCGTCGGGGGAACGCTCGAGGAGCTGCTGGAGCGCAGCGGGCGCTTCTTCACGCCAGGCGAGTTCTCGGATGACCTGCGCACGGTTACCCGGCGCGGTGGCCGCGAGGGTGACGTGTTCTACCGAAACCGGTGGAGCCACGACAAGGTGGTGCGCTCCACTCACGGGGTCAACTGCACCGGGTCATGCTCCTGGAAGATCTACGTCAAAGACGGGATCATCACCTGGGAAACCCAGCAGACCGACTACCCGTCGGTGGGTCCGGACCGCCCCGAATACGAGCCGCGCGGATGTCCCCGCGGTGCGTCGTTCTCCTGGTACAGCTACTCGCCGACCCGGGTGCGGTATCCCTACGCCCGGGGCGTGCTGGTCGAGATGTTCCGCGAGGCCAAAGCGCGCCTCGGCGACCCGGTGCTGGCCTGGGCCGGCATCCAGGCCGACCCCGAGCGTCGTCGTCGCTATCAGCAGGCGCGCGGTAAGGGCGGCCTGGTTCGGGTGAGCTGGGCCGAGGCCACCGAGCTCATCGCGGCGGCCCACGTGCACACCATCAAGACCTATGGCCCGGACCGGGTCGCCGGGTTTTCCCCGATCCCGGCGATGTCGATGGTGTCCTACGCCGCCGGCTCGCGGTTCTTCGAATTGATCGGCGCTCCCATGACGTCGTTCTACGACTGGTACGCCGACCTTCCCGTGGCCTCACCGCAGGTGTTCGGCGACCAGACCGACGTGCCCGAATCCGGGGACTGGTGGGATGCCGCCTACCTGATGATGTGGGGTTCCAACGTCCCCATCACCCGTACCCCCGACGCGCATTGGATGGCCGAGGCGCGTTACCGCGGCACCAAGGTGGTGACCGTGAGCCCCGACTACGCCGACAACACCAAGTTCGCTGATGAGTGGATGCGCTGCGCGGCAGGTACCGACGGGGCATTGGCGATGGCGATGGGTCACGTCATTCTCTCGGAATGCTATGTGCGGAAGCAGGTTCCGTTCTTTTCCGACTTCGCTCGCCGCTACACCGACCTGCCATTCCTGATCAAGCTGGAAGAGCGCGGCGACATGTTGGTGCCGGGGAAGAACCTGACGGCGGCAGATCTAGGCGAGGCTGTCGAGAATGCTGCGCTCAAGCCGGCGCTGCTGGACGAGGCGACGAATCGCGTTGCAGTGCCTCAGGGTTCGCTGGGATTCCGTTACGGCGAGGACGGTGTCGGCAAGTGGAACCTGGATCTTGGCGAGTTGACGCCAGCACTAAGTGTCATGGGGTCGAACGACACCGCCCTGGTACATTTGCCGAGCTTCGACACCGTCGACGGCGAAGGCAGCACCGTTGCGCGTGGGGTCCCGGTGCGCCGCGTCGGCAAGCACCTGGTCTGCACCGTTTTCGACCTGATGCTCGCCCAGTACGCGGTGAGGCGCCCCGGGTTGCCCGGCGAATGGCCCACCGGGTACGACGACGCCGGCGTGCAGAACACCCCGGCATGGCAGGAGGCGATCACCGGCGTGTCGGCCGCCCAGGCCATCCGGGTGGCTAGGGAATTCGCCCGTAGTGCAGAGGAATCGGGCGGACGCTCGATGATCATCATGGGCGGCGGCATCTGCCATTGGTTTCACAGCGACGCGATCTACCGTGCGGTGCTGGCGCTGCTGATGCTGACCGGGTCAATGGGTCGCAACGGCGGTGGCTGGGCCCACTACGTCGGTCAGGAAAAGGTACGTCCGCTCACCGGGTTCCAGACGATGGCAATGGCCACCGACTGGGTGCGACCGCCGCGGCAGGTGCCGGGCGCCTCGTACTGGTATGCGCACACCGACCAATGGCGCTACGACGGTTACGGCGCCGACAAACTGGCCAGCCCGGTGGGCCGGGGCAGGTTCGCCGGCAAGCACACCATGGACCTGCTGGCGTCTTCGGTGGCCATGGGGTGGAGTCCGTTCTACCCGCAGTTCGATAGGTCCAGCCTGCAGGTGGCCGACGAGGCGCGCGCCGCCGACCGCGATGTAGCCGACTACGTGGCCGAGCAGCTCGGCCGACGCGAACTCAAGCTCGCCGTCACCGATCCCGACAACCCTGTCAACTGGCCGCGAGTCCTAACCGTCTGGCGCGCCAACCTGATTGGTTCGTCGGGCAAGGGCGGCGAGTATTTCCTGCGTCATCTGCTGGGGACCGACTCCAACGCTACCGCGCAGCCGGCGGGAGATGTCCCGGAAGGCAAACTCGACTTGATGATGTCGATCGACTTCCGGATGACCTCGACGACGCTGGTGTCAGACATCGTCCTGCCGGCGGCGACCTGGTATGAAAAGTCCGACATCTCCAGCACGGACATGCACCCGTACGTGCACGCGTTCAGCGCCGCGACTGATCCGCCTTGGGAAACCCGTTCGGACTTCGACGCTTTCGGCGCCATTGCCCGCGCGTTCAGCGCCATGGCCAAGAAGCATCTGGGCACCCGCACCGACGTGGTGCTCACCGCGCTGCAGCACGATACGCCGGATGCAATGGCCTATCCCAATGGCACCGAAGAGGATTGGCTGCAGACCGGCGCGACCCCGGTGCCGGGGCGGACGATGGGCAAACTCACCGTGGTGGAGCGCGACTACACCGCGGTCTACGACAAATGGCTGACGCTGGGTCCGCTGGTCGACCAATTCGGGTTGACCACCAAAGGCGTCACGGTGCACCCCTTCCGGGAAGTCGAGGAGCTGGCCGCCAAATTCGGGGTGATGAATTCCGGTGTGGCGGCCGGTCGTCCGGCGATCACCACCGCCGCCCGAATGGCCGACGTGCTGCTGTTGCTGTCCGGGACCACCAATGGCCGGCTCGCCGTCGAGGGTTTCCACGAACTGGAGAAGCGCACCGGGCAGCGGCTGGTGCACCTGGCCGAGGGCAGCGAGGAGCGGCGGATCTGCTACGCCGACACCCAGGCGCGTCCCGTTCCCGTGATCACCAGCCCGGAATGGTCGGGCAGCGAAACGGGCGGGCGCCGCTACGCGCCGTTCACCATCAACATCGAGAACCTGAAGCCGTTCCACACCCTGACCGGGCGGATGCATTTCTATCTTGCGCACGACTGGATCGAGGAACTCGGCGAGCACCTACCGGTATTCCGGCCGCCGCTGGACATGAAGCGACTGTTCGGCCAGCCGCAGCTGGGCCCCACCGAAGACGGCATCGGGCTCACCGTGCGGTATCTGACGCCGCACTCGAAGTGGTCCTTCCACTCCACCTACCAGGACAACCTGTACATGCTGTCGCTGTCGCGCGGCGGCCCGACGATGTGGATGAGCCCGGGCGACGCAGCAAAAATCCAAGTGCAGGACAACGATTGGGTCGAAGCGGTCAACGTGAACGGCATCTACGTGTGCCGGGCCATCGTCTCGCACCGCATGCCCGACGGTGTGGTGTTCGTCTACCACGTGCAGGAACGCACCGTGGACACCCCACGCACCGAAGCCAACAACAAGCGCGGTGGCAACCACAACGCGCTCACCCGGGTGCGGATCAAGCCCAGCCACCTGGCTGGCGGCTACGCCCAGCACGCGTTCGCGTTCAACTACCTGGGCCCGACCGGCAACCAGCGCGACGAGGTGACCGTGGTGCGCCGCCGCAGCCAGGAGGTCACCTACTAGATGAAAGTCATGGCGCAACTGGCGATGGTGATGAACCTCGACAAGTGCATCGGCTGCCATACCTGCTCGGTCACCTGTAAGCAGGCGTGGACCAATCGTGCCGGCACCGAGTACGTCTGGTTCAACAACGTGGAAACCCGTCCGGGCCAAGGCTATCCGCGGACCTATGAGGACCAGGAGCGGTGGCGCGGCGGCTGGATACGCGACAAGAGGGGCCGGCTGAGGTTGCGCGACGGCGGCCGCATCCAGAAGTTGCTGCGCATCTTCGCCAATCCCAGGCTGCCCGGCATCGAGGACTACTACGAGCCCTGGACCTACGACTACGAGAATCTGACTACCGCACCCGCGGGGGACACCTTCCCGACGGCCGCGCCGCGAAGTCAGCTGTCCGGCAACCCGATGAAAATCTCCTGGGGGCCCAACTGGGACGACAACCTGGCCGGTTCGCCCGAGACGCTGGACAAGGATCCGATCCTGCAGAAGGTGAACCAGGACGTCAGGCTGAATCTCGAAGAGACCTTCATGTTCTACCTGCCGCGGATCTGCGAGCACTGCCTCAACCCGTCCTGCGTGGCATCGTGCCCGTCGGGTGCGATGTACAAGCGCAGCGAGGACGGCATCGTGCTGGTGGATCAGGACCGCTGCCGCGGCTGGCGGATGTGCGTGTCCGGATGTCCTTACAAGAAGGTGTATTTCAACCATAAGACCGGTAAGGCCGAGAAGTGCACGCTGTGCTATCCGCGGATGGAGGTGGGCCTGCCGACCATCTGCTCGGAGACCTGCGTGGGCCGGCTGCGCTACCTGGGCCTCGTACTCTACGACGCCGATCGGGTATTGGAGGCGGCGTCGGTGGAAAACGACGCCGACCTGTATGAGGCGCAGTGCCGAATCCTGTTGGACCCCAACGCCCCGGAGGTGATCGCCGCCGCACGTGCGGAGGGCATCTCCGACGAGTGGATCGACGCCGCGCAGCGCTCCCCGGTGTACGCGCTCATCAACCACTACAAGGTGGCGCTGCCGTTGCACCCGGAATACCGCACCATGCCGATGGTCTGGTACATCCCGCCGCTGTCGCCGGTGGTCGACGCAGTCAGCCGCGACGGTCACGACGGCGAGGAACTCGGCAACCTGTTCGGCGCGTTGGACGCGCTGCGTATCCCTATGCAGTATCTGGCCGAACTGTTCACCGCCGGCGACACCGCCGTCGTGGAAGGCGTGCTACGGCGACTGGCCGCGATGCGGTCGTACATGCGCGACATCAATCTCGGGCGCGAGACCCAGCCGCACATTCCGCACTCGGTCGGGATGACCGAAGAACAGATCTACGAAATGTATCGGCTACTGGCCATCGCGAAATACGAAGAGCGCTACGTTATTCCGACCGCGTTCAACCCGCAGGCACGCGATCTGGAGCAGATGGGCTGCTCCCTGGACGGCGACGGGGGGCCGGGCATGTACGAATCGGAACCGGCGTCCGTCTCCGTCGAGACCTTCCACGCCCAGCAACGCTCAGGGTGAACCTGCTCAACTGGGATGGCGCCGGCACCCCTGCGGGGTTGTTTCCGGAGTCGGTGCAGCGATGAGGTTGCTGCAACGGATCCGGCCGCGGCAGGATACCGAGGACCGACTGGTGTGGCAGGCGGCCTCGCTGCTGTTGGCCTACCCGGACGACGGGCACCCGCAGCGGCTCGACGTTGTCGACGAATTGCTACGCCACATCAGCGGATCCGCCGCCGCGCTGCTGGGGCAGACGCTCGCCGAGCTACGTGCCCGCGACCCGATGGCCGCCGCGATGGACTACGTCGCAACGTTTGACATGCGCCGCCGCGCCACCATGTACCTCACGTACTGGACCGCGGGGGACACCCGCAACCGGGGCCGCGCAATGCTCGCCTTCGCCTCCGCCTACCGCGACGCCGGCGTCGAACCGCCACGCTCCGAGGCGCCCGATCACCTACCCGTCGTGCTGGAATTCGCCGCTACCGTCGACCCCGACGTCGGGCGCCGGCTGCTGACGGAACACCGGATTCCGATCGACGTGTTGCGCGGCGCGCTGGCCGAGGCCAACTCGCCCTACGAGCCCACGGTGGCGGCGATCTGCGAGACGCTGCCGACCGCCACCGACCAGGAGGCGCGCCGCGCCGAACGCCTAGCCGAAGCCGGACCTCCGGCCGAATCGGTTGGCCTGCAACCGTTTACCCTGACCGTCCCGCCCCGACGCGACAAGGGCGCCGCGGGTGTTTAGCAACGTCCTGTTTTGGGACATCGCACCGTACATCACATTGACGGTGTTGATCGTCGGCACCTGGTGGCGTTACCGCTACGACAAATTCGGCTGGACGTCGCGCTCCTCGCAGATTTACGAGTCGCGGATATTGCGCATCGCCAGCCCGATGTTCCACTTCGGCATCCTCGCCGTGTTCGCCGGGCACGTGATGGGGTTGTTCATCCCGCCGCGGGTGACGCACATGCTGAAAATGAGCGACCACGTCTACCACATGCAGGCGGTCATCGCCGGGTCGGCGGCGGGCCTCGCGACGCTGCTCGGCATCGGGTTGCTGATCTACCGGCGGTTCACCCGCCCGGCGGTGTCGGCGGCCACCACGCGCAGCGACAAGGTGATGTATGTGGTGCTAGTGCTGGCGATCGTGGTGGGCCTGTACTGCGACCTCATCGGTACCGGGCCGCATGGCGGAGAGTTCCACTACCGCTACACCGTGGGGATGTGGTTCCGCCGGATCTGGCTGCTGCAGCCGCACGGCGAGGTGATGATCAACGCACCGCTGGACTACCAGCTGCACGCCCTGATCGGCATGGTGCTGTTCACGCTGTTGCCGTTCACCCGTCTGGTGCACATCTTCAGCGCGCCGATCGCCTATCTGTTCCGGCCGTACATCGTCTACCGCAGCCGTGAGGTGGCGGCCAACGGCGAGTTCGTCGGTTCGGCGCCACCCCGCAGGGGCTGGTAGGGGGTTGGTGGGCCACTCGGCCAGTTCGCTATTGAACGCGCCCGCTGCCACAATCACCGACGTGCCATTCCGCAATGTCGCCATCGTCGCGCACGTCGACCACGGCAAAACCACGCTGGTCGACGCGATGCTGCGGCAATCCGGCGCCCTGACCCACCGCGGTGACGACGCGGTCGAACGCCTGATGGACTCCGGTGACCTCGAGAAGGAAAAGGGCATCACCATCCTGGCGAAGAACACCGCCGTGCACCGCAAGAACCCGGACGGCAGCGTCACGGTGATCAACGTCATAGACACCCCCGGGCACGCCGACTTCGGTGGCGAGGTGGAGCGCGGGCTGTCGATGGTCGACGGTGTGCTGCTCCTCGTGGACGCCTCCGAGGGGCCGCTGCCCCAGACCCGGTTCGTGCTGCGGAAGGCGCTCGCGGCGCATCTGCCCGTCATCTTGGTGGTGAACAAGACCGACCGGCCCGATGCGCGCATCGCCGAGGTCGTCTCCGAGAGCCACGACTTGTTGCTCGACGTCGCCTCCGACCTGGATGCAGAGGCCCAGAGGGCCGCTGAGGACGCGCTCGGACTGCCGACGCTGTACGCGTCTGGTCGCGCGGGTATCGCCAGCACCACCGAACCCGCCAATGGAGAGAACCCCGACGGCGACAACCTCGACCCGCTGTTCGACGTGCTGCTCGAGAACATCCCGCCGCCGCAGGGTGACCCCGAGGCCCCGCTGCAGGCGCTGGTGACCAACCTGGACGCGTCGGCCTTCCTGGGCAGGCTCGCACTCATCCGCATCTACAAGGGCCGGATCCGCAAGGGTCAGCAGGTCGCCTGGATGCGCGAGGTGGACGGCCATCCGGTCATCACGAATGCCAAGATCACCGAACTGCTCGTCACCGAGGGCGTGGAGCGGACACCCACCGACGAGGCGATCGCCGGCGACATCGTCGCCGTCGCGGGCCTCCCCGAGATCATGATCGGCGACACCCTCGCGGACCCCGATCACGCCCACGCGCTGCCACGCATCACCGTCGACGAGCCGGCGATCTCGGTGACGATCGGCACCAACACCTCACCGCTGGCGGGCAAGGTCTCCGGTCACAAGCTGACCGCCCGCATGGTGAAGTCGCGGCTGGACTCAGAACTGGTCGGCAACGTCTCGATCAAAGTCGTCGACATCGACCGGCCCGACGCCTGGGAGGTGCAGGGCCGAGGCGAGCTCGCCCTGGCGGTGCTGGTCGAGCAGATGCGACGAGAGGGCTTCGAGCTCACGGTCGGCAAGCCGCAGGTGGTCACCCGGACGATCGACGGCAAGCTGCACGAGCCGTTCGAGGCGATGACGATCGACTGCCCCGACGAGTTCGTCGGGCCGATCACCCAGTTGATGGCCGGCCGCAAGGGGCGCATGGAGGAGATGACCAACCACGCGGCCGGCTGGGTTCGGATGGACTTCGTCGTGCCCAGCCGCGGCCTGATCGGCTTTCGCACCGACTTCCTCACCCTCACCCGCGGCACCGGGATCGCCAACGCCGTGTTCGACGGCTACCGCCCGTGGGCCGGCGAGATCCGGGCCCGGCACACCGGGTCGCTGGTCTCCGACCGGTCCGGCACCATCACGCCGTTCGCCTTGCTCGCGCTTGCCGATCGCGGCCAGTTCTTCGTCGAGCCGGGCCAGGACACCTACGAGGGCATGGTCGTCGGGATCAATCCGCGTGCCGAGGACCTCGACGTCAACGTCACCCGCGAGAAGAAACTGACCAACATGCGGTCGTCGACCGCGGACGTGATGGAGACGCTGGCCAAGGCCCTCGAGCTCGACCTGGAGCAGGCCATGGAGTTCTGCGCGAGCGACGAATGCGTCGAGGTGACACCGGAGGTGGTGCGGGTCCGCAAGGTCGAGTTGAACGCCACCTCGCGGGCCCGCAGCCGTGCGCGGGCGAAGGCCCGGGGTTAGCGGTTGGCCACCCGCGTGGTTGGCCGGGTCGCAGGAGGGGTGCTCGATACCCTGAGGAGCGTGCCGCAGGGAGCCCGCCGCGTTTTCATGACGGTCGGCGCGCTGATCTCGCTGGCCGGGCTGGCGTTGGCGGCGTGCACGGTCAACCCACCGCCGGCGCCACAGAGCACCGACACGCCGCACAACTCACCGCCGCCGCCGCAGCGCGTCACCCAGATCATCGTGGGCATCGACTCGATCGGCGCCGGCTTCAACCCGCATCTGCTGTCGGATCTGTCGCCGGTGAACGCGGCCATCAGCGCGCTGGTGTTGCCGAGCGCGTTCCGGCCGGTGCCCGATCCGGCTTCGCCGACCGGTTCGCGCTGGGAGATGGACCCGACCCTGTTGGTGTCGGCCGACGTGACCAACCAGAACCCGTTCACGGTGACCTACAAGATCCGGCCCGAGGCGCAGTGGACCGACAACGCCCCGATCGGCGCCGACGACTTCTGGTACCTGTGGCGGCAGATGGCCAGTCAACCCGGGGTGGTCGATCCGGCCGGCTACGACCTGATTACCGGCGTGCAGTCGCTCGAGGGCGGTAAGCAGGCCGTCGTCACCTTCGCGCAGCCCTATCCGGCGTGGAAGGAGTTGTTCAACAACCTCCTGCCGGCGCACATCGTCAAGGACGTGCCAGGCGGTTTCGCGGCCGGGCTGGCGCGTGCGCTGCCGGTCACCGGCGGGCAGTTCCGGGTGGAGAACATCGACCCGCAGCGCGACGAACTGCTGATCGCCCGCAACGACCGCTACTGGGGACCGCCCGCGAAACCCGCGCTGATCCTCTTCCGCCGCGCCGGCGCGCCGGCCGCGCTGGCCGATTCGGTGCGCAACGGCGATACCCAGGTGGCCCAGGTGCACGGCGGGTCGACGTCCTTCGCCCAGCTGTCGGCGATCCCCGACGTGCGGACCGCGCGGATCGTGACACCGCGGGTCATGCAGCTCACGCTGCGCGCCAACGAACCCAAGCTGGAGGACGCGCAGGTCCGCAAGGCGATTCTGGGGCTGCTCGACGTCGACCTGCTGGCCGCTGTGGGTGCGGGCAGCGACAACACCGTCACCCTGGACCAGGCCCAGATCCGATCGCCGAGCGACCCCGGCTATGAGCCGACCGCGCCGCCCGCGATCACCAGCCCGGCCGCGCTGGCGTTGTTCACGGCCGCCGGTTTCCAGGTCGAGACCGGCACTGGGACATCCGGGGCGTCGCCCGCGCCGCCGGCGACCACCTCGACGACCGCACCGGTGAGCACCGGACCGCCGGAGGTCATCCGCGGCCGGATCAGCAAAGACGGCAAACAGCTGTCGCTGGTGATCGGGGTGGCGGCGAACGATTCGACGTCGGTGGCGGTGGCCAACACGGCCGCCGACCAGTTGCGCAACGTCGGTATCGCCGCGACCGTCCTAGCCCTGGACCCGGTGACCCTGTATCGCGACGCGCTGAACAACCATCAGGTGGACGCCATCGTGGGCTGGCATCAGGCCGGCGGGAATCTGGCGACGCTGCTGGCCTCGCGGTACGGCTGCCCCGCGCTGCAGACAACTCCAGCCGGGGCGGTACCGGCCGCGCCGACGCCGGTCGCGTCTTCCACTGGGCCGACGCCGACGTCCCAGACGCCCCAGACGTCCCAGCCATCGAGCCGCCCGCCCGACCCCGGTGCGCTGGTGCAAGCGCCGTCGAACCTCAGCGGGATCTGCGACCGCAGCATCCAGCCGAACATCGATGGCGCCCTCAACGGCACCAAGAACATCAACGAAGTGATCACCGCGGTCGAACCTCGACTGTGGAACATGTCGACGGTGTTGCCGATCCTGCAGGACACCACGATCGTGGCCGCCGGCCCGAGCGTGCAGAACGTCAGCCTCACCGGCGCGGTACCGGTCGGCATCGTCGGCGACGCCGGCCAATGGACCAAGACCGGCCCGTAAGCGCTACGCCCTCAGCGCGAGCAGACGCGAAATGCCCCGACACGCCGGGGTTTTTGGGCACTTTCGCGCTGCTCGCGCTGGTTAGTGCGCTTTGGGTGGGATGACGGTGTCGACGATGAGCGCGAGGTCGCGCCGGTTCGGCGGTTCGCCTTTGAGCAGGAAGTGCTGATTGATCAAGGCCGGTCCGACCCGCGCGGTCAGCGGGGTGATCGTGGCCGGGTCGATGTCGCCGTCCGCGACGGCGGCCCGCAGGATCGATTCGAGGATCTTGAGGCGCGGGGCCACCACCGCGTCGGCGAAGATGGCGCGCATCTCGGGTTCGTGCAGGAGCTGGTGGATGACCTCCAGGCCGGGAAACGCGGTCTTGCCGGCCAGCATGTCGCGGTGCGAGGTGAACATCGCCAGCAGGTTGTCTCGGGCTGAGCGGCCCGGGCGCGGTTCGGGCACCGGCGGCAGCGCGAAGACCAAAGCCGCGTGCACCAATTCGCACTTGCTGGCCCAGCGCCGATACAACGCCGCCTTGCCGGTGCGGGCGCGCGCCGCGATCCCTTCCATGGTCAGCCCGCCGTACCCGACCTCGGCCAGTTCGTCCAGCGTGGCCTCGTAGAGCGCATGCTCGAGCACCTCACCCCGCCGACGGCTGCGGGTGGTGTGTGAGCGAACTTGGCTGGGCAGCGCCATGGCTCGATAGTAGCCGCTGGCGTTCCTATTGCGGCGACCGGACAGCAGGTAGGGTGCGGGTATGGCGGAAACGGCGCGGCTGCTGTTTGTGCACGCGCACCCTGACGACGAGAGTCTAAACAACGGCGCCACCATCGCGCACTATGTCGCCGAGGGGGCCGAGGTCCGGGTCGTCACGTGCACGCTCGGCGAGGAGGGCGAAGTCATCGGCGAGCGGTGGGCCGAGCTCGCCGTCGATCGTGCGGACCAACTCGGCGGCTACCGGGTAGGCGAGCTCACCGCGGCGTTGCGCGCACTCGGTATCAGCGAACCCATTTACCTCGGTGGCGCGGGCCGCTGGCGTGACTCCGGCATGGAGGGCACCGCGCCGCGGGGCCGGCAGCGCTTCATCGACGCCGACGAACGCGAGGCGGTCGGCGCGCTGGTCGCGATCATTCGTGAGCAGCGCCCGCATGTCGTGGTCACCTACGACCCCAACGGTGGCTACGGCCACCCCGATCACGTGCGCGCCCATGTCGTCACGACAGCCGCGGTGACTGCCGCGGGGGACGGCGACTATCCCGGCGAACCCTGGACGGTGCCGAAGTTCTACTGGACTGTCTTGGCGCGCAGCGCATTCCAGGCCGCCTACGACGGGCTCGATGGGGACGATGTGCTGCCCGAGTGGACGGTCCCGCGGGTGGAAGACATCCCGTTCGGTTTCGCCGACGAGGACATCGACGCCGTCGTCGAGACCGGCCCGGACGCCTACGCTGCCAAGGTGGCGGCCCTCGCCGCGCATGCCACCCAGGTCGCCCTCGGCCCGACGGGCCGAGTGTGCGCGGTGTCGAACAACTTCGCGATGCCGATCCTCGGCGACGAGCACTATGTCCTTGTCGCCGGCTCCGCAGGGGAACGCGATCAGCGCGACTGGGAGACTGATCTGCTCGCCGGACTAGGTTTCGACGGGGCCGCTACGCGGTAGGCTACAAGCGCCGCCTTTCAAGGACCCGGAAGGAACTCGCATGGACCCCGACCTGGACCCTAACCTGCAGCACTGGCAGGACCGGCTCGACAGCCTGCAGTGGGTCATCGGCTCGATCCTCTCCAACGTCGACAGCGTCCCAACCTGACCGAAACCAGATCGCGCCCGGCATTGGTCGAAGATGGCGGCGCATCCGATCCGGCTATTCGCGTCGTCGTCTTGGCGCTGTTGGCTGTCGACGGAATCCTGTCCGCATTGGCGGGGACTCTGCTTTTGCCTGCCTATATCGGTTCCATTCCCTTTCCCATCAGTGGGCTGATCAGCGGATTGGTCAATGCCGCTCTGGTCTGGGCCGCCGGGGGGTGGACCAGCTCGACGCGGGTTGCCGCGGTGCCGTTATGGACGTGGCTGATCACGGTCGGGGTGCTGAGCACGGGCGGGCCGGCCGATGCGGTCATGTTGGGTGGCCGCTGGCCGATCGAATATTCGGCGCTGTGGCTGTTCGTGTCCGGGTTTGTGCCGCCGGCGTGGGTGCTGTTGCGGCGCTCGCGGTACAGCTAGAACGGCCACCACGGCGGCAGTGGCGGCAGCGGCGGGAGGAAGCTGAGGAACCAGTTGATCTCGGTGTTGATGAAGTTGTTGATCGACGCCGTGGTGGCCGCCCAGAAGTTGGCCAGCCCCTGACTGAAGGTGATCGAGCCGGATAGCCAGTCGAGGATGTTGAACAACCCGCTCTGCACCATGGGCTCGAACAGGTTGTAGATGTACAGGATCTGGTTCGCCAACCCAAACGGAATCACGTAGTTGGCGGCGTATACGACGAGTTCGAAGCCGTAGTACACCCACGGCTCGATGGTGAGGTAGGCGTTCTCGATCGCAGTGGCGATGTTGTTGCCCGCCGCGGGTGCAACCGCTGGGTGGGTCGTACTCGGCAACTTCGGCAGCAGGCCTGCGCCGGCGAGTGCGCTAGCGCCACCGGTGGGCGTTAGTTGGAGTGCGCTGCGGGCGGCCCGAGCGACGAGCCCGCCGCCGGCACCCGCAGCGCCGCCGCCACCGGCGGGGCCCACGGCGCCTGGCGCCGCGCCGCCGAACAGCGGGTGCCCGAATACCGCCTTGGCGGGCGCATTCACCGCGTTCTGCAGGGTTTGAGCGACGTTGGCTTCGGCCGTCGCATACGCGTTGGCGCTCGCATTCAGGGTCTGCACAAACTGCTCGTGAAACGCGGCAGCCTGCGCGCCCAGCCGCTGAAATCCCCGCCCATGCGCGGAGAACAGCGAGGCGATTTCCGTCGATATCTCGTCGGCGGCGGCGGGCAGCAGCCCACTCGTCGGGGTGGCGGCCGTCGTATGTGCCGTTTTGATCGTCGAACCAAGCCCGGCCAGGTCCGACGCGGCGTCGGTCAGCAACTGCGGTGCCGCGAGCAATGAGGACACCATGCACCTCCCCCGGTGATCAATAGCCCTAGATGGGATCGTAGCTCGATCCCGGATGGTTATCGGCAAACTCGGCAAAAGTGTTAGCCAGGCACTTTGCCCCGGATGGTCGAGCGCGTGCCGATGCAGGCCTGCCGCTACTGTGGTGACGCGCGGATGAAATTCGACTGTCGGGAAGTTACACCAACGTGCCTCTGAAAGACGGGCCGCCGGGAGGCCAGGAGCCTACCGCTCTGCCTAGCCCTGTCGTTCCGCCTGCGGTCCCCGTGAAGGCCAGCGCCTCGGCGCTACGGCGGGTGTTGCGCCGAGCCCGCGACGGCGTCGCGCTGAACGTCGATGAGGCGGCCATCGCCATGACCGCGCGCGGCGAGGATCTGGCTGACCTGTGTGCGAGTGCGGCGCGGGTGCGCGACGCGGGCCTGCAGGCGGCGGGGCGGCGCGGCCCCGACGGCGGGTTGCCGATCACCTATTCGCGCAAGGTGTTCATCCCGGTCACTCACCTGTGCCGCGACAACTGCCACTACTGCACCTTCGTCACCGTTCCCGGCAAGCTGCGGGCCCAAAACGCCGGCATGTACTTGGAACCCGACGAGATCCTCGACATCGCCCGTCGCGGCGGCGAGCTCGGCTGTAAGGAAGCGCTATTTACCCTCGGGGACCGGCCGGAGGATCGCTGGCCCGAAGCGCGCGACTGGCTCGCCGAACGCGGCTATGACTCCACGCTTTCGTATGTGCGGGCGATGGCGATCCGCGTGCTGGAGGAAACCGGGCTGTTGCCGCATCTGAACCCCGGCGTGATGAGCTGGTCGGAGATGTCGCGGCTCAAGCCGGTCGCGCCCTCGATGGGCATGATGCTGGAGACGACGTCGCGGCGGCTGTACGAAACCAAAGGTCTGGCGCACTACGGCAGCCCGGACAAAGACCCCACGGTGCGACTGCGCACGTTGACCGACGCGGGTCGGCTGTCCATTCCGTTCACCACCGGGCTGTTGGTCGGCATCGGCGAGACGCTGCTCGAGCGCGCCGAAACGTTGCACGCGATCCGTAAGTCGCACAAGGAATTCGGGCACGTTCAGGAAGTGATCGTGCAGAACTTCCGCGCCAAGGAGCACACCGTCATGGCCGCGGTGCCCGACGCGGGCATCGAGGAGTATCTGGCGACGGTGGCGGTGGCGCGGTTGGTGCTCGGCCCAGGGATGCGCGTTCAGGCACCGCCGAACCTGGTCTCACGTGACGAATGCCTGGCGCTGATCGGCTGCCGGTGTCGACGACTGGGGCGGCGTGTCGCCGCTGACGCCCGACCACGTCAACCCGGAACGGCCCTGGCCCGCGTTGGAGGAGTTGGCCGCCGTGACCGCGCAAGCCGGATACGAGCTCGTGCAGCGGTTGACCGCGCAGCCCAAGTACGTGCAGGCGGGCGCCGCGTGGATCGATCCGCGGGTGCGCGGACACGTTGTGGCGCTGGCCGATCCGACGACGGGCTTGGCCCGCGAAGTCAACCCGGTCGGCCTGCCCTGGCAGGAGCCTGACGACGTGGAGTCCTCCGGCCGGGTGGACCTGCATGCGTCGATCGACACCGAGGGCCGCATCACCGAGGCCCGCAGCGACCTCGACAGTGCGTTCGGCGACTGGGAATCGATCCGTGCGCATGTGCATGAACTGGCCGCCAAAGGCGCCATGGGCGCCAAAGCGCCTGACCGCATCGACACCGACGTGCTCGCCGCGCTGCGGTCGGCCGAACGCGATCCCGCGCGCTGCACCGACGAGGAGTACCTGGCGTTGGCGACCGCCGACGGTCCCGCGCTGGAAGCCGTTGCTGCGCTTGCTGATTCGCTGCGCCGTGACGCCGTCGGCGACGACGTGACCTACGTGGTGAACCGCAACATCAACTTCACCAATATCTGCTACACCGGTTGCCGGTTCTGCGCGTTCGCGCAGCGCAAGGGTGACGCCGACGCCTACTCGCTGTCGGCCGAGGAGGTTGCCGACCGCGCGTGGGAAGCGCACGTCGAAGGCGCCACCGAAGTGTGCATGCAGGGCGGCATCGACCCCGAGCTGCCGGTCACCGGCTATGCCGACCTGGTGCGCGCCGTCAAGGCCCGGGTGCCGTCGATGCACGTGCACGCGTTCTCCCCGATGGAGATCGCCAACGGAGTGACCAAGAGCGGCTTGAGTATTCGCGAGTGGCTGATCGGCCTGCGCGAGGCCGGGCTGGACACCATCCCGGGCACCGCGGCCGAGATTCTGGACGACGAAGTGCGCTGGGTGCTGACCAAGGGCAAGTTGCCGACCTCGCTGTGGATCGAGATCGTGACCACCGCTCACGAGGTGGGCCTGCGCTCGTCGTCGACGATGATGTACGGCCACGTCGACAGCCCGCGGCACTGGGTGGGCCACCTCAATGTGCTGCGCGACATTCAGGACCGGACCGGCGGGTTCACCGAGTTCGTGCCGTTGCCCTTCGTGCACCAGAATTCGCCGCTGTATCTGGCCGGCGCGGCGCGCCCCGGACCCAGCCATCGGGACAACCGGGCCGTGCACGCCCTGGCGCGAATCATGTTGCACGACAGGATTTCTCATATCCAAACCAGCTGGGTGAAGCTCGGCGAGGCGCGCACGCAGGTGATGCTCAAGGGTGGCGCCAACGATTTGGGTGGCACGCTGATGGAGGAGACCATCTCGCGGATGGCCGGCGCGGAGAACGGGTCGGCCAAGACGGTCGCCGAGCTGGTCGCGATCGCCGAGGGCATCGGCCGGCCCGCGCGCCAGCGCACCACCACCTACGCTTCGTCGGCGGCTTAATAGTGGGATAGGTGTCGGTGACCTCGGGTATACCGGGGGCGTGAGGCGACACATCGACGACGATCGATTCCCGGAATGGCAGCCGTTCGCCGACGCGGTCCAGCGCCGCAGACCCGACGCCGGCACCTGGTGTGAAGCCTGGACGGTGCGCGATATCGTCGTCCATCAAGCCGGTAACGCCGAGGAACTGGCCCGGGTGCTGGGTGCGCACCTGGAGGGCGAACCCGTTGCCACGCGCGGCTTTACCGAACGCGAGGGCCCGCTGCGCGCGCTGAACGACGCCGACCTCTGGGACGCGCTGCGAGACAGGATGGCCGCGCTGAACGAGGTCGCCGAGTCGGCCGACGAGGTCCCCGCCGACACGGATGTCGGGTGGACCGGCCGCACCATGAAGGTGCCGTGGTTCGCCGAAAACATGCGCGAAGAACTCGTGCTGCACGGTTGGGACATCACCGGTGACAGCGATATTCGAGTCGCCGCCCGGCTGAGCGAGCCCTGGATGACGACGCACAGCGTCTTCGCGGTCGGGCGCCCGTTGCTGGCGAAAGGCGCCAAAGGGCTTGTGCCGGGCGAGCGCATCGAGGCGCGGCTGCGGGTAGCCGACACCTCGCAACTAACTCAAGACGTGATCGTCAGCGCCGACGCCGAGCACACTGCGGTGGCCCTTGCCGACCCCCAGGGGCCAGGCCACGTTGGAAACCGATGCCGCAGCCCGTGTGTTGCTGCTATGGGGCCGCCGACCGGCCGACCCCGCGCGGATCTGCAGCCGCGTCGGACCCCAAACGCTGGGCCGGGTCCGCGCGCTGCTCAGCGGCTACTGATTGGCTCAGTAGTTGTTACAGACCGTGGCGACCTGCTGGACGAGCCCAACGTATTGAGCTGCCTGCGGGTAGGCCTGGATCTGCTGGGCCATCTGCTGACGCTTTGGCGGCGGGGCCGCCAGGAACGAGCGCAAGTAGCCCTGCGAACATCGCCGATTGGTTGAACTGGGCGGCGGCTCCGGGATCGGTGGCGTTCAGCGCCGCCATTACCTGTCCGTAGTTGCAGGTGGTGTTGATGATCGCGTCCATGGGATCTGCGGACGCGACCCCCGCTCCCGCGGTCAACGCAATTGTCAGACCGCCGACCGCGGCGGCCATTCTCGTCAACGACAGCCTCACCATGTGTGGACCCTTCCCCAAATATTGCACCGCCCACAAAGGCGGCGACGACAATTTCTCAGCGGTTGTCGTCTGCGATCGAGGCTACCAGGCCCGTCAGACTTCCTCCCGCCACAGCGCATATCGCAATGCGGCACGCAAACGTAACAGTGTGCAGGTCAGCGCCTATGTGGCGCTGGTCACGATCGGTGAAACGAAGGACAGCGGGGCCGAGGTTTCGGCACCCTGTATGCCAGGGGCGTGGCACATGGTTGACGTGTATGTGCAACGTCTAGTATCAGTAACCAAACGCTTTCGCCTCACGGACCCGAGGCAGGCAAGGCAGCAGCAGCCACCGATTAGCACACGAAAGAACGTTGAGGAGACGTCTGTGACGTACACGATCGCGGAACCCTGCGTCGACATCAAAGACAAGGCATGCATAGAGGAGTGCCCAGTCGACTGCATCTACGAAGGCGCTCGGATGCTCTACATCCACCCCGACGAATGCGTCGACTGCGGTGCCTGTGAACCGGTCTGCCCTGTCGAGGCGATCTACTACGAAGACGACGTGCCCGAACAGTGGAGCCAATACACCCAGATCAACGCCGACTTCTTCGCCGAGCTGGGCTCGCCGGGCGGTGCGGCCAAGGTCGGGATGACCGAGAACGACCCGCAGGTGGTCAAGGACCTGCCTCCGCAAGGCGAAGGTGACTGAGCGCGCCGGTGCCTGATCAGGTCCGGTTGGGCCGGCCCGCCGTTTCGGCGTCTCTGCCGGTGTTCCCCTGGGACACCTTGGCCGACGCGAAAGCCCTGGCCGAGGCCCATCCGGACGGGATCGTCGACCTGTCCGTCGGTACGCCGGTCGATCCGGTCGCGCCCCTGATTCAGGAGGCACTGGCCGCGGCGGCGTCCGCGCCGGGATATCCCGCCACCGCCGGCACCGCGCGGCTGCGCGCGTCCATGGTGGCCGCACTGGCCCGCCGCTATGGCATCACCGGGCTGACCGAGGCGGCGGTCCTGCCGGTGATCGGCACCAAGGAACTGATCGCCTGGCTGCCGACCCTGCTGGGCATGGGCGCCGACGACATGGTGGTGGTGCCCGAACTGGCCTATCCGACGTACGACGTCGGCGCCCGGCTGGCCGGAGCACAGGTGGTGCGGGCGGATTCGCTGACCCAGGTGGGCCCGCGGTCGCCGGGCCTTTATTACTTGAACTCGCCGAGCAACCCGACCGGGCGCGTCCTCGGCGTGGACCACTTACGCAAGGTCGTCGGGTGGGCTAGGGAGCGCGGAGTCGTGTTGGCCTCCGACGAGTGCTACCTGGGGTTGAGTTGGGACCAAGAGTCGTCTGCGGCGCTGTCGGTGCTGCACCCGTCGGTCTGCGGGGGCGACCACACCGGGCTGCTGGCGGTGCACTCGCTGTCGAAGACGTCGTCGCTGGCCGGCTACCGGGCCGGTTTCGTGGCGGGAGATCCCGGCCTGGTCGCCGAGCTGCTCGCGGTGCGCAAACACGCCGGGATGATAGTGCCCACGCCGATCCAGGCCGCCATGGTGGCCGCGCTGGATGACGACGCCCACGAGCAGCAGCAACGCGCGCGCTACGCGCGACGGCGCGCCGCGCTGTTGCCGGCCATGCGCTCAGCGGGTTTCGCGATCGACCACTCCGAAGGGGGCCTCTATCTATGGGCCACGCGCGGCGAGGCATGCCAGGACAGCGTCAATTGGTTGGCCGCGCGCGGCATTCTGGTGGCGCCCGGCGATTTCTACGGCCCGGGTGGCGCACAACATGTCCGAGTCGCGCTGACCGCCAGCGACGAACGTATCGCCGCCGCGGTGCACCGGCTGACTGAATCGGCCTGACCGCCGAATTGGCCCCTGGCCCGCCAGGCTCCGGGTGAACCGGCAGAATGCATCTGCAGACCAACCACGGTCAACCTCGGGTAAGGAATGTGGTCGTGACAACTTCGGCTGGTAGTTCGGCTGGTACTGGGGCCGGCAGGCTGCAGATCCCGGCGTCGATCGGGGATATCGCCAAGCGGGTCTTTCTGGGAAAGCCGCTGATCACCGAGAGTCTGAAATCCGAAAAACTATCGAACCCTGTTGCACTGGGCGCACTTTCGCCGGACGCGATCTCGTCGACCGCATACGGCTCCGAACAGATCCTGATCGAATTGCTGCCGGCCGCCGGGCTGGCGGCGTTTACCCTGCTGATTCCCATCACCGGCGTCATCCTGCTGATTCTGGTGCTGGTGGCCGCCTCGTACGCGCAGGTCGTGATGACCTACTCCCGCGCCGGAGGTTCCTACATCGTCGCGCGGGAGAATTTCGGACCGAAGGTGGCGCAGGTCGCCGCTGCGGCCCTGCTGATCGACTACGTGGTGACCGTGGCGGTGCAGTCCGCGGCCGGGACGGTCGCGGTGGTGTCGGCCATCCCGGTACTGGGACCCTACAGCCTGGCCATCACGGTCGGCGTGGTGCTGTTCATCTGCTATGCGAACCTGCGCGGCTTGCGCGAAGCCGGAATCCAATTCGCACTGGCGACCTACGCCTTCGTCACCATGATCGGCCTGATGATCGTGGTCGGTATTGTCCGCGTGATAGCCGGGGGATTACCGATATACGACCCCGCCCAGATACCGGGGGCGGTTCCCGTACACCAGGGCAGCGGGTTGGTCATGGGTGCGACGATCCTGACGCTGCTGCGTGCATTCGCCAACGGCGGTTCCTCGTTGACGGGAGTCGAGGCGATCTCCAATACGGTCGACCTTTTCCGAAAGCCGCAGGGACTCAACGCGCGTCGGGTGCTCATCGCCATGGCCTGCATTCTCGGCTTCTTGCTGGCCGGCGTCGCCTACCTCGCCCATGTCACCCATGCCACGCCGTACGTCCGCCGGATATCCCTCGATGCTGTCGGAGGTCGCTAAGGCGGTTTTCGGTCAGGGCACGATCGGCAAAATCCTTTACATTCTGGTCCAGGCAGCGACCGCGGCGATCTTGTTCACCGGAGCCAACACCAGCTTCAACGGTTTCCCCGCGCTGGCGAGTTTCGTCGCCGAAGACCGCTTCCTGCCGCGACAGCTGATGAAACGCGGTTATCGCCTGGTGTTCTCCAACGGCATCATCGTGCTCGCAGCCCTTTCGGTGGCGCTGCTGGTGGCGACCGGCGGCTCGGTCAACGCGCTGGTCCCGTTCTATGCGATCGGCGTGTTCACCGGATTCTCGATGGCCGGTTACGGGATGACGAGACATCATCTGACGCAACGGGAATCAGGTTGGCGACACCGCCTGGCGATCAACCTGTCCGCGGGGATCCTGTCGACCGTCGTGGTCGTCATCTTCGCGGTGGCGAAGTTCACCGAGGGAGCGTGGCTGGTGGTCGTCGTCTTCCCCCTGCTGGTGTTCGGGCTGATCCGGCTGAACAAGGAATATCGCGCCGAGGCCGCGATTCTCGAGATGTTCCGCACCGACCGCCCCGACTTGGTGAAGTATGCGCGGCACCGGGTGCTGGTCCTGGTCAATTCGGTTGATCTCGCGACGATTGAGGCGCTGCGCTACGGCAGGGGACTGCGGGCCGACGACCTGACCGCGGTGCACTTCGTGGTGGACGCGGCTTACGCCGCGCAGTTGCGAAAGCGTTGGGATCACTTCGGATTGGATACTCCGCTGCGGGTGGTGGATTGCCCGGATCGGCGGATCAACCGCGCGGCGCAGCTGCTGGTGGTCAAGACGCGCGACGAACAACCCCGCACCAACGTGACCGTGCTGTTGCCGCGGCGCACGTACTCGCCGCTGCTGGGGAGATTGCTGCATGACCGCACCGCGGACAAGATCTCCCAAGCCGTCAGCCTCATCCCGGACGCCGCGGCGACGATCGTGCCCTACGACGTGGAGTCGCGGATCAAGGAGGCCTATCCCGACGTCTTCGAGCATCGCGTCGCGCGCGAACTCGACAAGGTCGAGGCGTGGGTGTCAAAGGATGATGAGAAAAAAGTCGACTCCTACGAACACCCCGTGCGGCGCCGTCGGTGATCACGGTCGCGGGCATGATCCCCGGGCAGCGCGCCACCTTCGAGGGACGGGTCAGCGAAGTCGAGGACGTCAACAAGGGCCGGCGCACCCTGCGGCAGGTCGTCGTCGGCGACAACAGCGGCGAGATCACCGTCACGTTCCGTTCCGGGCATGGCGGCGCCGACATCCAGCCCGGCCAGCTGTTGCGGATCACCGGCAAGCCTCGTCAGAGCGGCACCCGGCCCATGTGGATGGTCGACCCCGCCTATCACGTGGTCGAGGAGCCGGCCGAAGAACCCACGAGGAGAGCGGTTAGATGAAGCGATTGGCAGCAGTGTTGGTGTCGATAGTGAGTTTCGCGTTCGCCGCCAACGGCTATCGTCCGCTGACCAAGCACGGCTACGGCTCGCTGTATGCGTTCGGCTACGGCGTGTTCGCGTCGGAACTTCCCATGCAGGTGCTGGGGGCCCAGCTGATCGCGCAGGCGGCGGTCTTGCGGCGATTGCCAACGCGGATACGCCAATTCAGCCTGCTGATGTCCGCGTTGTCGTGGCTGGGCTTGCTGGGTCTGCGCCACATCGGGCACAAGGCGAACGAGCCGCTGACCGCGGCGCTGGACGCTGGGTTGGGCACCGGCCGTCGGACCGAGTCGGTCGGTCTGTGGCAGCGGCCCGCGCCTGGCGGCGCGACCACGAAGAAACCCGGTGTGGTGCGCATGCTGCGGATCTACCGCGATTACGCGCACGACGGCGACATCAGTTACGGGGAGGCCGGCTCGCGGAACCATCTCGACATCTGGCGGCGGCCCGACTTGGCTAGTTTCCAGGATCGCAACGGACGGGCGCCGGTGCTGCTGCAGGTGCCCGGGGGCGCTTGGATGACGGGAAACAAACGCGGACAAGCACACCCGTTGATGAGCCATCTGGCCGAGCTGGGTTGGGTGTGCGTCGCGATCAACTACCGGCTCAGCCCTCGCTCCACGTGGCCCGACCACATCGTCGACGTCAAGCGCGCGATCGCGTGGACGAAGGAGAACATCGCCGACTACGGCGGCGATCCGGACTGGATCGTGATCACCGGAGGCTCCGCCGGCGGGCACCTGTCTTCGCTTGCCGCGCTGACCCCCAACGATCCGCAGTTCCAGCCGGGCTTCGAGGATGCCGACACCCGGGTGCAGGCGGCCGTTCCCTTTTACGGGGTCTACGACTTCACCCGCAGCGACGGCTCGATGCATCCGCTGATGGCGCCGGTGGTGGCCAAGCAGGTGTTCAAGCTGAGCCGCAATGAGATCGAGGAGCCGTTTCGCAACGCGTCACCGATCGCCCACATCCATGAGGACGCGCCGCCGTTTTTCGTCTTGCACGGTCGCAACGATTCGCTGATCCCCGTCGAACAGGCCCGCGGCTTCACGGCGCGACTGCGCGAAGTCAGCCGCCAGCCTGTCGTCTATGCCGAGTTACCCTGCGCGCAACACGCTTTCGAGATCTTCGGCTCGGCCCGCGCGGCGCACGCCGCGGTCGCCGTCGAGCAATTTCTTGCCGAGGTGTACGCGAAGCGCCCGGTTTCCGTCTAAAGACGCGCCTTCTGCGTCAGCTCTTGGAGAGTTGTTGTGGGCAATAATATTTCGCCGCGAGTAGGGCGAACTGAGATGCGTCGTCCATATCGAACCCGGGATTACGGGTCTTCACGTCGTGGACTAGCCTCAGCCCGGATTCGCCATCATTCAGGCATGTGCACACCGCTTTGCCGGCCGTCACCACCCGACCTGGGTTGGCAAAGGTGATGCCGTCCTGTCGAAGTGCGGCGAGGAAACCGCTGTCGCCACCGCTGACAGCAGGAGTTGGGTCGGCATAAGCCGGTGTCGCGACGCTCACCATGGTGCAAGCGCCAGCTATCGCTAGTAACACCTTCATTGCTGCACAGGACCTTTCCATCCAGCATCGGGGAGATTCTGTGTTGTTGACATTGGGGACCGGCAGCCTAGCGCCACACCGACCGTCTCGCTGACCACCTTCTTGGATCAGCTTGCTATATCGTCGCCGCCTAAGCTTAGCGCTGGCTGTGTTCTGGTTGGATGATTCCTGCCGGTTGGTCGCGAGTCGGCTCTCAGCGGCCAAAAGTGCTAATCCTCAGCACTTTTGGATTCGGAGGCGGTTCCCCTTTCAGGCTTGCCACGCCGACGGAAAGGAGGACACAGCCGACCACGGCCAGCAGGGTGACCACTTCGACGCGGCGACGTGACCGGATCCAGTCGTTCAGCGCGGCCATCGACGTGCGCGTTGCGTCGGGCGCCAAAAGGTAGGCCAGCAGCGGAATCTCGACCAGCGCGAAGGCCACGGCGTTGAACATCAGCAGCGCTCCGACTTGTGTCATCGCCGCGGCGCCGGAGGCCAGAATGACTGCCAGTGCCGCCATATAGTCCACCGACGGCAACGCGATGCCGAGGCCCGCGATGGCGGCGATCCACAGCGATGGCCCGTTGAGCAGTCGTCGGACCCGCGTCGCCACCTTCCCCGAGCCCGGGTCCGACCGCCGGGTGGACTTCCCATAAGCGCGCGGGCGGCCAATACGGCTGCGACCGTTAATGCCAGCACGCCGATCAGAATCTGCACCTTGGGCAAAGTGAAATAGGTAGACCCCAGCAACCTGCGCCGGAACACGAACAAGACAAACAGCCCGACGCTTATCCCCATCGTGAAGCCGCCACACAGGAACGCGAGCAGCTGCAGTATCGGTCTGGGTCTGTTCAGCATGAGGACTGTCATCCCGATGCGAAACGGCTCGACGCTCACCGCGAGGGCCATCACCAAAAGGCTGATCAACATGTTGAGTCTCGATACTGCCTGATGGAGATCAAAGCAGAGGACCGGACCCAGGATGTTCTCATGTGCGACACAGTTTCGATAAGAAGACGCTAAGGCGTTTAGATATTTTCCTTAGGGCAATTCTTCCCCGCATGACTACTGACACGAAAGCGAGACCGTGGCTTCGCCTGTGCACCGGTGTGCTGGCAGGCGGTGGCATGGCTTTATCCATACTGGGGTCGACCTCGGGTGTCGCGCAGGCCGCACCCGCGCCCGCTCCGATGTACCACCACCACTGGTGCCCGGGCGATCAATGGGACAACGGTTGGGGTCCCAACCCGAACTGGAATAACTGCCGCGACTGGGATGACAACTACGGTGGCCCGGCCGGCTATGGCCCTGGCGGACCCGGTTACGGCGCGCCGCCGTGGGCGCCTCCTCCGCCTCCGCCACCGCCGTGGGCGCCGTGGGCCCAGGTCACCTGGAACAACGGCTGGGGCTACTGGAACGGGCCGATCTGGGTACCGATCTAAACAGACACATCCCAAAAGTCCGAATAAGCAGGTGCTGCAGCGGTAGATGCCGCTGCATCACCTGCTTTCGTTTTGCGGAATCTCCTCGCGGCGCAATGATTACCCGGCGGAATCAATAAGCGGCGCCGTCGATGTGGACCGGACAGCAAATGTTGCAACAGTCCGGTGCTCGCCAACCCCGAGTGGCAGGCAGGTTTCGGCGCAATGACTGCCGTAATGGACACGTAACCAATACGTATCGCATTGATCAAGTAGTCGGCGTAAATCGCTATATGGGTGGCCCGTTTTGGGTCATCCGCAACCCCGTCGAGGGAGTGATTGATGAGTTGGACAATGCCGTCCTGTGTCCGCAGCAGTGTTCCGAAGATAGCGGTGGCAGGGGCGCTTATCGCTATACCCATTTTCGGTATTGCATCAAATGCGTTGGCTCCGTCGGGAATACACCCGGCGCCGCCGCTGGCCGCGCCGGCCACCGATACGCCAGAACCGCCGGCGCCTGCGCCGATGCCGGTGCAGGCGCCGGTGGACTATGACTGGTGGTCGTATGCCGCCGGCACCGGCGGAGGCGGTGGCGGCGGGTAGCCTGCGCGGCTAGGCCCTTTCTAGGACCTTTAGTCCGAGCGAAAAGACCAGCCGTACATCGGGATCCGAGAGCGACGTCGACAGCAGTTTCTCGATGCGCCGCACCCGGTAACGAACGGTGTTCGGGTGTACCTGCAGCCACTGCGCGGCGGCAGCGACGTCGCCGAAGCAATCCAGGTAAGCCCGCAGTGTTTCGGCCAGCACCGCATCTTTTGCGTGCAGGTCACGAACGCGCGGATCGACCAGCCGCTCGTCGGTGCCGACGAGCGTGACGATCTCGTCGAGCAGCACGGTCGTGCGTGCCTCGGCCAGCGAAGTCACCTGTCCCAAGAACGGGTGGCGTTCAGCGCTATCCAGCACGCGATCGACCTCGGTGCGTGCCACGGCGACCGCTGCCAGACCTGCAACCGGTGCTGCGATGGCGGCCCGTAGCTGCACACCCAGTTCGGTGCGCAGTGCGCCTATGGTGCCCCGCACCCACGACGTGATCGATCGGGTCTTGGCGGCCTGCGGCAGCAGCACATAGATCCGCGCCCCGTTGGAGGCGACCTGAGCATCACGGCGAAAAGCGCTGGCGCTCAACGCCACAACGTCGGTCAGCCGTGGGTGGCGGGTGCCGCTGTCGGTGGGTTGGAATCCAATTAGTGCGGCGTTGCTCTCAGCGGCGAGGCCGAGTTCGCCGGCGATGACGGCCACATCAACGCCTTCGGCTTCGCTCAGCCCGAGCAGCTGCTGCACCCGCCGCGCGTGTGTGGACGGCCGTGCCGCCAGCCGCGACATGATGGTGGCGGCCAGTACCGACGCACCGCGCATGACCTCGTCGGCGTCGGCGGCCAGGGGCGCTGAGCCCTGTTGCACCCAGATGGTGCCGGCGAAAACCGGCGGTCGCCGCACGCCGGCCGGCGGTTGATAAACACCGATCGCCAGTCGCGGGCGCAGACCCAACTCCGGTCGCTCGGCGACCCGGACCACGTCGCTCCCGGCGCGCAACGCGTCGAAGATGCCCCATTGTCCGATCCACTCAAGATGTTCGGGTGGGCCGGCGCGGCCCAGGATGGACAGTCGTCGCAATTCGTCGGCTTCGTCGTTGGAGGCCGAATAGGCCAGCACATGCGACTGAGCGTCCTCGATACTGACCATGCCGTGGATCCGGTCGGCCAGCGATTGTGCCAAAGCGAACAGATCGGTGCCCGAGTCGAGATCGGCGCGGTCCCCGTGGTGCTCCAGCACGTGGTTGACCAACTGGTAGAGCCGCTCCCAGCGGGCCCGCGGCTCCACCGCCACCACCGCCGCCCCGGCCGCTACTGCCTTGGCCACCAAGGCGCTCGACGGCTCCTTGACGAAGATCGCCACCGGTGCGTGCCGGGCCTGCCGGCCGACCCAGCGCAACGCTTCGTCGTCGGTGACGCCGAGCAAAAAGAAGACATCAGCGGAGCTCGCCGCTGCCGCCAGCCCGAGCCGCACATCGTCCGAATCGATCAGCGCCGCCGAGCGCACCGGAAGGTCCAATCCGCGTGGGGCATCCACCAGACTGACCAGGGTCGCATCCAACGCGAGCAGCAGCTGGCCCAGCCCAACACCAACCACTCGCATGTTGTCCAATTCTACTACCAAACCCGATCGATCTTGTCTGATCAGCCAATCCTCTGCGGGGTTGCGTCCGGGACCCTGGGACCATGGACGCAATCACCCAGGTACCCATGCCGGCCAACGAGCCGGTCCACGACTATGCGCCACAATCACCCGAACGAACCAGGCTCCGCTCCGAACTGGCCGCCCTGTCGGACCACCCGATCGATCTTCCGCACGTCATCGGCGGCCGGCACCGAATGGGCGACGGTGAGCGGATCGACGTCGTGCAGCCGCACCGGCATGCCGCGACGCTGGGCACCCTGACCAACGCGGTGCACGCCGACGCCAGCGCGGCCATCGAGGCCGCCACGGCCGCCCGGGATGCCTGGGCGGCAATGCCTTTCGACGAACGCGCCGGGGTGTTCCTGCGGGCGGCCGATCTGCTCGCCGGGCCGTGGCGGGAAAGGATCGCCGCCGCAACCATGCTCGGGCAATCCAAGTCGGTATACCAGGCCGAGATCGACGCGCCCTGCGAGCTGATCGATTTCTGGCGGTTCAATGTCGAGTTCGCCCGACAGATCCTGGCGCAGCAGCCGATCAGCGGGCCGGGGGAGTGGAACCGCAGCGACTACCGTCCGCTGGACGGTTTCGTTTACGCGATCACGCCATTCAACTTCACCTCGATCGCCGGCAACCTGCCGACGGCACCGGCCCTGATGGGCAACACCGTGGTGTGGAAGCCGTCGATCACTCAAACCCTGTCGGCCTACCTGCTGATGCAACTGCTCGAGGCCGCGGGGCTGCCGCCCGGGGTGATCAACATGGTCACCGGCGACGGCTTCGCGGTTTCCGATGTGGCGCTGGCCGACCCGCGGCTGGCCGGCATCCACTTCACCGGGTCGACCGCGACCTTCCAGCACCTGTGGCAGCAGGTGGGCGCCAATATCAGCCGTTACCAATGCTATCCGCGGCTGGTCGGCGAGACCGGCGGCAAGGACTTCGTGGTGGCCCACGCGTCGGCGCGCCCGGATGTGTTGAGCACAGCGTTGATTCGCGGGGCGTTCGACTACCAGGGCCAGAAGTGTTCGGCCGCGTCGCGGGCGTTCGTCGCGCACTCGGTGTGGCAGCGGATGGGCGACGACTTCCTGGGTGTGGCCGCCGACCTGCGCTACGGCGACATCACCGACCTGTCCAACTACGGCGGCGCGCTGATCGACCGACGCGCCTTCATCAAGAACGTCGACGCCATCGAGCGGGCCAAGGGCGCGGCCGGTGTCACCATCGCGGTCGGCGGCGAATACGACGACAGCATCGGCTATTTCGTGCGCCCAACGGTCCTGCTGTCCGACGACACAGGCGACGAGTCCTTCGCGACCGAGTACTTCGGCCCGCTGCTCTCGGTGCACGTCTACCCCGACGACCAGTACGACAAGGTCCTCGACGTCATCGACACCGGATCCCGCTACGCCCTGACCGGAGCCGTCATCGCCGACGACCGCCAGGCCGTGCTGACCGCGCAGAACCGGTTGCGGTTCGCCGCCGGCAACTTCTACGTCAACGACAAGCCCACCGGTGCGGTGGTGGGACGTCAGCCGTTCGGCGGCTCGCGCGGTTCGGGCACCAACGACAAGGCTGGGTCGGCGCAGAACCTGTTGCGCTGGACGTCGGCGCGCACCATCAAGGAGACGTTCGTGCCGGCGACCGACCACGTCTATCCGCACATGGCGGCGGACTGATGGCCGGCTTGTTCGCCAAGACCGTCCGGCCGGTGATCCTGGCCGCGGGACGATCCGACCGATTGCGTGGGGTTGCCGAGCGGATGCCGGTCACCCGCGAGGTGGTGGGCCGGTTCGTGCCGGGGGAGACTGTCGGATCTGTACTGGATAGTGTTGCCCTGCTGCGGGATTCGGGACGCTACGTCAGCGTCGACTACTTGGGTGAGGACGTCACCGACGTCGACGACGCGGACGCTGCGGTGCGGGTCTACCTGGAGCTCATCGACGCGTTGAGCCGCCGAGGCGATCGGGTCGGACCGCTGGAGGTGTCGGTGAAGCTCTCCGCGCTGGGGCAGTCGGTGGAACGCGACGGCGAGAAGATAGCGCGGGAGAACGCGTGGTCGATCTGCGCGGCCGCCGAGCAGGCCGGGGTATGGGTGACGGTGGACGCCGAAGACCACACCACGACCGACTCGACCCTGTCGATAGTGCGCGACCTGCGGGCCGAGTTCTCTTGGCTGGGACTGGTTTTGCAGGCGTACCTGCGTCGCACGCTGGGCGATTGCGAGGAGTTCGCGGGAGCCCGCGTCCGGCTATGCAAGGGCGCCTACGAGGAACCGGCATCGGTGGCCCATCGCGACCGCGCCGACGTGACCGACTCCTACTTGCGCTGTCTTCGGGTGCTGATGGCTGGGTCGGGTTACCCGATGGTGGCGTCGCATGACCCGGAGATCATCGCTGCGGTGCCGTCGCTGGCGCGCGAATTCGGGCGGTCTAGTGCGGATTTCGAATACCAGATGCTGTACGGCATCCGCGATCGTGAACAACGGCGGCTGGCCGACGCGGGCAATCAGGTGCGGGTGTACCTGCCGTTCGGCACCCAGTGGTACGGATATTTCCTGCGCCGGCTGGCTGAGCGCCCGGCGAATCTGTCGTTTTTCCTGAGGGCGCTGGCGGAACGCCGGCACTGAGGCTTTGCCCCATGCGGCACCTGCTTGCATGACCCGGCTACCTGAACCGGGCGTAGGCCACCGGCGTAAACCGAGCTTGAAGCCGTGATATATACTAAATCCAGTTCATGTATATATCGGCAGAGGGGTGTTGGTGACGAAGAGACTGATCGACCTCGACGACGACCTTCTCGCAGCGGCGCAACGAGAGTTACGCACCGCCGGCGTCTCGGATACCGTACGACTCGCACTGCAACAAGCAGCCGCCAGCTCCGCTCGAGCGCGCCAGATCGAATGGCTCGAGCAGGGCGGGATGGAGGCCATGGCCGAAAAGGATGAGCGCGGGCAAGTGTGGCGCTGATAGCGCGCTATCTTATCGACACCAGCGCGGCCGCGCGGATGCGGCACCCCGAGGTGTCGCGGCGACTGCGGCCGCTGATCGAAGGCGGTGTTGTCGCCACAACGGCATCGCTGGACGCCGAAGCGCTATACAGTGCGCGCGGCCCGGTCGAATATGAGCAAGTGTGGGCGGACCGCCGCACCGCGTACGAGTACGTGCCCACCGATGATGAACATTGGCAGACCGCGCTGGGTGCACAGCGAGCGCTGGCGGCAACGGGCCAACACAGGGCCGTCGGAATCGCGGACCTGCTGACCGCGACACTCGCCGCCGCACACCAACTCACCGTTATTCACTACGACGCTGACTTCGAAACAGCCGCAACGGTATTGACCTTCAAGCAGCACTGGGTGGTACCGCGAGGAAGCGTTTAGACTTGACCGTGGGCTCTACCATGACCAAATGACCGATCAGCAGGCGGCGAGCCCGGTGCGGCGTTACGACGGGTCGGGACGTCGCGCCGCCGCCGAGGAAACGGCCCAGCGGATCCTGGAAGCCGCAGCCGAATTGGCGCGGGACTTGCCGGACTGGGACTGGGGCGAACTGACCATGACGGCCGTGGCCGAGCACGCCGGAGTGGGGCGCCGAACGGTATACCGCCACTTCGAGTCTCAGGGCGAGCTGCATGCGGCGCTGGTGGCTCACCTGCTGCGCAAGGCCGACGTCGACTACGACGGTCTGCGCCTCGATGACCTACCGAGCGTCGCGACGAAGGTGTATCAGCAGCTGACGACGTTCGCGGCCAAGCCCTGGGGTCTGCACCCCGTGGTCTTTCCGGAAGTTGACGCGGCCCGCCGGGAGGGGCTGCGCCGCGCTGTCGCTGAGGCAATGAGTGCAGAAGCGCAGGACCCCGAGATGGTCGCCGCCCTGCTGGACGTCATCTGGCAGGTGACGTCCTACGAATTGCTTATCCGCGACTGGGGATTCGATGAAAAACAAGCCACGCATGCGCTGCGTTGGCTGCACGGCCTCGTCGCCGACGCATTGACAAACCCCGATATTCGAGGCACGCTTGTGCCGCCAATACGGCCAATGTCAGAGGGTAAGACGAGGCGAAGATCATGAAGAAGCTGCTCATCGACGGGCGTCTCGTCGACCCCGGCCGCACGTTTGTTTCGGTCAATCCGGCGACGGGCGAGCCGGTCGGCGACGCGGCCGATGCCACGGTCGACGATGCCCGCGCGGCCGTGGCCGCCGCCCGCCGGGCCTTCGACGAAACGTCCTGGTCGACCAATCTGGAGCTGCGGGTGCGCTGCATCCGACAGCTGCACGATGCGCTGGTGCGCCACCGCGAGGAGTTCGCCGAGCTGACCATCGCGGAGTGCGGGCACACGCCCTCGTTCGTGGCCGGTCCCGCGTTCGACGGGCCGGTCGCACTGTTGAACTACTACGCTGACCTGGCCGAAGGGTTCCAGTTCACCGAGGACCTCGGCGAACACACGGCCCCGATGGGCATGACGAGCCAACGCTTCGTGGAGCACGAGCCGATCGGAGTGGTGTCGGCCATCGTCGCGTACAACTTCCCGACGCAGCTCGCGCTGGTGAAGCTGGCGCCGGCGCTGGCGGCCGGCTGTACGACGGTACTGAAGGGCGCTCCGCAGACGCCGTTGATCACCCTCGCGCTCGGCGAGCTGATCGCCGCCGAAACCGACATCCCGCCCGGCGTCGTCAACGTGCTGACCTCCTCGGAGGTCGAGGTGGGCGAGGTGCTCACCACCGACCCCGGCGTGGACATGATCTCGTTCACCGGGTCGACTCCGGTGGGCCGGCGAATCATGGCCGCGGCCAGCGAGACGGTCAAGAAAGTGTTTCTCGAGCTCGGCGGTAAGTCGGCCATGATCATGCTCGACGACGCCGACCGCCAGATGCCGCCCGTGATGGCCGCGATGACGGCCTGCTCCCATGCCGGCCAGGGCTGTGCGATCACGTCACGAATGCTGGTGCCCGAATCCATTCACGACGAAGTGGTGGAGTCGATCGCAACGCACATGGAGCGAGTCACCGCGGGCAATCCCGCCGACCCCGCCACTCAGATGGGCCCGCTGATCAGCGAGGCCCAGCGCGACAAGGTGCACGCCATCGTCGAGCGGGCCGTGGCGGCCGGCGCCAAACTGATCACCGGTGGCCACCCGATCGACGGGCCGGGATTCTTCTATGCACCAACGCTTTTGGCCAACGTCGACCCGGACAGCGAAGTCGCCCAAGACGAGCTGTTCGGACCGGTGCTGGTCGTCATCCCGTTCAAGGACGACGCCGACGCCGTGCGCATCGCCAACAACTCGGTGTATGGGTTGTCCGGTGCGGTGCTCAGTGCCGACCCGCAGCGAGCGCTGGCGGTCGCCCGCAAGATGCGCACCGGCACGGTGGGCGTCAACGGCGGCATGTGGTTCGCCCCGGATGCCCCGTTCGGTGGCTATAAGCAGTCCGGCATCGGCCGCGAGATGGGCGAGCCGGGATTGCTGGAATTCCTCGAAACGAAGACCATCGCCGTCCGCGCGGGTTGAATCGTGCAGACCGGCGAGGTCGCGTACGACCCGTTCCGCGAAGACCTCGACAGGGATCCCTATCCGGTCTGGCGACGTCTGCGCGACGAGGCGCCGGTCTACCGCAACGACGAGTACGACTTCTATGCGCTGTCGCGTTTTGACGATGTGCTGCAAGCGATGATTGACACCGACACGTTCCGCTCCGGTTACGGCAATCTGCTCGAGCTGATGAGCGACGAGCCCCTCGGTCTGCCCTATCTGGTCATGCTCGATGACCCGGGCCACCGGGTCCACCGGGCGCTGACCTCGCGGGCCTTTACCCCGCGGCGGGTCGCCGCGCTGGAGGAGCACGTGCGGCAATTGTGCGCCGACCTCCTCGATGCGCAGCTCGGCAGTGACGGGTTCGACTTCATTCAAGACTTCGCCGCCCTGGTTCCCTCGCAAGTGATTTCGGAGTTGATCGGAGTGGAGAAGGCGGACCGCGAGCGGGTGCGTCGGCTCATTGATCAGAGCCTGCACCAGGAGCACGGGGCGGGGATCGTCAACGACATTGCGGTGCAAGCCCAGTCCGAGCTGCGCCAGTATTACATCCGGTTGGTCGAAGCCCGACGTGTGCAACCTCGTGACGACCTCGCCAGCGCGCTCACCCAGGTCGAGCTCAGCACTGACGAGGCGGCATGTTTCGTCGCGGAGTTGGTCGGCGCCGGCACCGAAACGACGGCCAAGTTACTCGGATGGGCGTGCCTGTTGCTCGACGAACACCCGGACCAGCGTGCCCGGCTGGCGGCGGACCCCTCGGATATCGCCAACGCGGTCGAGGAGACGTTGCGCTTCCAGGCGCCTTCGCCGGTTCAGGGCCGACGGGTGACAACCGAGGTTCGACTCCACGGCGCTGTCATACCGGCGATGTCAAAGGTATTGCTCCTCAACGGTTCGGCCAATCGAGACGAGCGGGAGTTCGCCGAAGCTGACCGCTATGACGTGACCCGTCGCATCGACCGCCACCTGGCCTTCGGATACGGCATCCATCATTGCCTGGGCGCCGCACTCGCCCGTCTTGAGGGCCGAATCGCGTTGCAGGAGATGCTCGCCCGATTTCCCGAGTGGGAGGTCGACCGGCTCGGGGTGGTCCAGTCGCATAGCAGCACCGTGCGGGGTCATCGCCGGATTCCCATCGCGGTCTAACGGGCCTGATCGTCGGCGATCTGCTTCTGGTTGCGGCTGGTGACTTCGCGGCGCTTGTCGCCGAGGGTCTCAGTGGAGAAGGAGACGCTGGAAGCGATTTCACGTTCGACCGAGAGCGCGGCGTCGATCACCGGCGCGGAGCCGTCGACGTACATTTTCTTCAAACCGGACATCACCGCGGGTGGCACCTCAGCGATCTGGGTGGCGAGCTCGACGGCGCGGTCCAGTAGGGCATCGTGAGGTACGACTTCCGTCACCAATCCAATCCGTTGCGCCTCAGCAGCATTGACGACTTCGCCGGTCATGGACATTCTTCGTGCCATCGCACTTCCGACGACTCGGGGTAGCCGCGCGGTCATACCGCCGCCGGGCAAAATGCCGACCCGGGCGTGGGTATCTCCAAAGATGGCTCGCTCCGATGCGATGAGGAAGTCGCATCCCAAAGCGATTTCCAGGCCGCCCGTGAACGCGGCGCCGTTGATCGCCCCGATGATCGGGGTGCGCATCTGCCCGACGCGCGTCACGCAGTCCTCGTGTTCGAAGGGGGCGAAGTAGGCCATGCCGTCGCGGCTTGCTTCCTTGAGATCGACCCCTGCACAGAACGCGGGATCAGCTCCGGTGAGGACCACGGCTGGCATTGAGACCGGCGAACAGCGCACTGACGAGCTCGCCGCTGAGGGCGTTTCGCGCCCGCGGACGATTGAGGGTCAGGACCCTAACCCCGTCGCGGTCTTCGCAGAGCAACGCTTCGGTTGCGTCGTCCATCGACTCGACTCTAGCTGGCGTAGCGTCTGGCCCATGAGCCTGGTTATCGACGACATGCCCGATCTCGGGATCACCCGGCTGTCGCGCTGGATCTTCAACTGCTACGTCGTGCGGGGCACCGATGGTGTGGTGGTCGTCGACGCCGGATTGCCCCGGGTCGCCCGCGATCTGGCGGCGGTGTTCGATCGGCTGGGCCAAACCCCGCGCGCCGTGGTGGCGACGCACGGGCACAGCGACCACGTCGCCGGCGCGGTGGAGCTCGCCGCCCGCCACAGCGCCCCGATCTGGCTGCCCGTCACTACACTCAGCTACCTCGACGGAGCAAAGCCGCGCACACCGACCCCGGCGGCGGCCGCGCGTATCTGGCCCACCTATATCGATCAGCCACTCGACCGGATCGGGGTGGCCGGATTCGTCAGCGGCGCCTGGGTGGCAGGATATGGCACCCCGGCCGGTATGCGCTGGAAGGGATCGGCCCCCGAAGGCGGACTCGCCGACGGCCAGCCGCTGCCCGGCGCGCCGGATTGGACGGTGATCAACGCCAGCGGACACACCGACGACAGCATCGCGCTGTGGAACCCGACCACCCGCACGCTGTTGTCCGGCGACGCGGTGCTCACCGCCCGCGGCCAGGCGTGGCACACACCCGAAATCGTAGACGCCTCAAGCGCTTCCGCTACGCGACAGCGCCTCGAACAACTACCGGTCGCCCACCTGCTGCCCGGCCACGGGAAGCCGGTGCACGCAGAGGAAACCGTCTGGCCCGAGCAGCGTCGCTGAGGGGCTAGCCGCGTCTGGGCCTTGGCCGATCGTTGGCGAAGCCGCGCACGACATGCTCGGTGACAAAGTGGGCCACCACGTCGGGGTCGTCCATGTTCAGGCTCGACGACGGAGTGCTGAACAGCGAGAAAAGGATTCGCGCGAACCACTCACCGGCCGCCTCGACGTCGAGGTCCTTGCGAACTTCGCCGGTGAGCTTGGCGGCCGATAGATAGGGTGAGAAGAAGTCGACGCATTCGCGCAATAGCACGCCGGCGTCCTTGGTCAGCAGAAGGCTGATCGCGTCTTCGTCGAAGTACTCCTCAGAAGCGATGGCCCGCCGCGCCTGGGTGACGAAAACCGCGGCCTTACCGAGCTTCTCCTCGAGCGAGCTGCCCCCATCCATCGCTTTGGACATCTCGCGGTAGAACTGCTCGGAAGCCTGTTCGGCGCACGCCTCGAGAATCGCGCCCTTGTCGCTGAAGTACTCGTAGATGGTACTTCGGGACACATTGGCCCGCCGGGCGATGTCCACGATCGTCGTCTTCTGCAGGCCCTGTTTGGCGAAGCACACGTACGCGGCCTCAATGATGAGCTCGCGGGTGTCGGGCCCCTGGGCCGAAGCAAAAGCGTGGGTCATGCCGGTTCGAGAATCAGCCCGCTGGTGGGCACGCCGGTTCCCGACGTGACCAGTACATGCTCGACATTGTCGACCTGGTTGTAGGAGGTGCCGCGGATCTGACGCACGCCCTCGGTGATGCCGTTCATGCCGTGGATGTACGCCTCGCCGAGCAATCCGCCGTTGGTGTTGATCGGGAAGTCACCGCCCAGCGACAGGCGCTCGACGGTGGCGAAGTCCTTGGCTTCGCCGCGCCCGCAGAATCCGAGTTCCTCCAGCTGCGTGAACACGAATGGCGTGAAATGGTCGTAGATGAAAGCGGTTTGGATATCTTGCGGCTTGAGGCCGGAATCGCGCCACAGCCGTTCGGCCACCACACCCATCTCGGGCAGCCCGGTGATGTCGTCGCGGTAGTAGCTGGTCATCATCTCGCCGTTGGAGGCCGCGCCCTGCGCGGCCGCGGTGATGATCGCCGGTGGCTGACGCAGGTCGCGCGCGCGTTCTGCACTGGTGACGACCAGCGCGACGCCGCCGTCGCTCTCCTGGCAGCAGTCCAGCAGGCGCAGCACGGGTTCGATGATCCAGCGCGAATTCTGGTGGTCTTCCAACGTGATGGGGCGCTCATAGAACCAGGCGTCGGGGTTGCGGGCGGCATGCGCACGGTCGACCACCGCGATCCGGCCGAAGTCCTCGTTGGTGACGCCGTACGTGGACATGTAGCGCTGGGCGTGCACGGCCACCCATGCCGCGGGAGTGAGCAACCCGAACGGCGCGTAATGCGCCATGAAGGGCGGGGTTTCGGCGCTGGTGCGTCCGCTGCCGCCGAACCGGAAACCGGATCGTTCGTTGAACGCGCGCCAGCACACCACGACGTCGGCGACGCCGGTGGCGACGGCCATGGCGGCATGTACCACGGTGCCGGCCGCCGCGCCGCCGCCGTGGTGCACGCGGGAAAAGAAGCTCAGGTCGCCGATGCCGACGTTGCGGGCGATGTCGATCTCGTCGCTGGAATCCATGGTGAACGTGACCATGCCGTCGACGTCGCTGGGCGCCAAGCCGGCGTCGTCGAGCGCGGCGCTGACCGATTCGCACGCCAATTGCAGTTCGCTGCGCCCGGATTCCTTGGAGAACTCGGTCTGGCCGATGCCCGCAATGGCCGTGGCGCCCGGCAGCGTGCTGGTCATGCGCGCGACCCGTCGATCAGGCTGAGGATCGCGGTGCCCGAGACGTGATCGCCGAGGCTGTTGGAGCCCCTGAAGGTCACCTCGACGAAGTTCTCACCATCTGAGCCTTCGGTTTTGTTGGTCACACTGCCGGTGAAGCGCAGCGGGTCGTCCGGAAAGCACGGCACGCCAAGGCGAATCGAGAGGTTCTTGACCATGGCCTCCGGTCCAGCCCAATCGGTGAGGAACCGAACGCAATACCCGTTGGTGGTCAGGATGTTCATGAACAGGTTGGGCGAGCCCTGCTTGTTGGCGTAGTCGCGGTCGTGGTGCACCGGCATGAAGTCGCGGGAAGCGATCGCGCCCGCGACGATCATCGTGGTCGTGATGGGGACGTCGAGCGGGGACACCTCGTCGCCGACGGCAATGTCGGCCCATTTCAAAGTTGCGGTCATACCAGTCCTCTCGCGTACGTGTTACCCAGGCTGGCCAATTGTGCGGTGGCCGAGCCGAGGGCGAGTTCGTTGTGTTTGGCCCACAGGAAGTAGCGGTGCAGGGGATAGGTGGTGTCGATGCCGATCCCGCCGTGTACCTGTTGGGCGGAAGCGGCCACGCGCGCACCGGCTTCGGCGGCCCAGAACTTCGCGATCCGGGCGGCGCGCTCGGCCGGGCGGTCGTGCGCAATCAGCCAGGCCGCGTGCCAGGTGGTCCAGCGGATCGCCTCGACGTCGATGAACGCGTCGGCCAGCCGCTGCTGCACGGCCTGGAAGCTGCCGATTGGGCGCCCGAACTGCTCACGCTGTGTGGTGTACGCGGCGGCCAGTTTCAAGGCTCGCTCGGCCACACCGAGCTGAATCGCGCACAGTCCGACCAGGGCGCGCGTGTGCAGCGACTCGATCGACGCGGTGGGCAGCCTATCCGCGTCGGAAACCGTTGCACCGTCTAGGAATACGTCGGCGTGCGGTTCGCGGTTGGTGGTCTTGACCGGGCGGACCTCGACGCCGGGGGCGTCGGCGGCGAGCAGGAACAGGCCGGCTTCACCATCCCCGGTGGTGGCCGGGATCAGGATGGTCTCGGCGAGCTGGGCGGCGGGTACCAGCTCTTTGGCACCGTCGAGTCGCCAACCCGCACCGTCGCGTCGCGCGGTGGTCGCCGGCACCATCGGGTCGGACCGGCCGGGCTCAGCCAGGCCTGCGGTCAGGATGCGCTGACCGGAGACGACGCCGGGCAGGATGCGCTGCCGCTGTTCGGAATTGCCATGCCGGGCAATCGGATCGGCGCCCAGCACCAGCGTCGCGTACGCCGGCACCGGCGCCACGCTCCAGCCCACCTCGGCCAGCAGCACCCCGAGTTCGACGAAGCCGCCGCCGTTACCGCCCACCGACTCCGGCAGCGCGGCGCCCAGCAGGTCGAGGGCCGCGAGCTCCTTCCACAGCGCCTCGTCGTAGCGGTTGTCGCCGGATTCCAGCTCGGTCAGGCGTTGCGGTGTCGCGCGGCGCTCCAACAGATCGCGCGCGACTTTGGCGATCGTCTCTTGCTCTTCGGTGAAGGTGAAATCCATGGCGTACTAGCCGGCTGGCCGGAACTGGTGCAGCACCAGGTCGTTATCGAAGGTCTGGAAGTACGCCTGCACCGGCATGCCGACCGTGACGTCGGCCGGGTCGATGCCGGTGAGGTTGGAGACGATCCGCACGCCCTCCTCGAGCTCGACCAGCGCCACGACGTAGGGGTAGTCGAAGAACGGCACCCGCGGCTCATGGGGCATGACGTAGCTGTAGACGGTGCCACGGCCCGACGACTCGATCGCTTCCCAATCCAGGGAACGGCACTTCGGGCACATGGGGCGCGGCGGGTGGCGCAGCTCCCCGCAGCCGCCGCAGCGCTGGATCAGGAGCTTGTTGTCGCGCAACCCATTCCAGAAGAACTCGGTGTCCGGCGTGATCGCCGGCGCCATCCGGGTCGCCATCAGTTCGCCGGCCTGAATCGCAGCACCCGGAAGCGCTGCCGCCCGAGGACTTCGCCGTCCTGGTTGGTGTAGGTGGTCAGCCAGGTCAGGAAGAAGCCGGTGCCCAGTGCCGTCTTCTTCTCCTCAGAAGCGGATTCGTACACCGCCGTCGCGCTGATGACGTCGCCGAGGCGCGGATAGCGTTCGATCTCGAACTCTGAGTTCGTTGCGACCGTGCTGGTGTAGCCGGCTTCGTCGAGGAACGCCGTTGGGTTGGTTTTGATCTCGATGGGCGCGCCCCCGCGGTCACCAATGCCTTCCAGTTTCGGTGATGGCATCGTCCAGGTTTGCAGCATCACCGGCGGCGACACGATGCCGCCGAACCGCGACGTCTCCGCGAACTCCGGGTCGAGGTAGACCGGGTTCATGTCGGCGAGCGCGTACGCCCAGTGCCGGATCATCGGCTGATTCACCGGATCGGGTGCCACGGTGGGCTTTCCGGTGCCACCGGTGGGCTGGCCCACGAGGGCCTGCACCTTGGCGCTGACGGCTTCTGTCACTCGTCCTCCTAACTTTGGGTGGCCCGAAGGTCACGAGGTGCCCGCGGCATGCCCAAGCCGGCCATCGCGATGATGTCACGCTGAATCTCGTTGGCGCCGCCACCGAAGGTGTTGATGACCGCCCACCGATAAGCGGTTTCCAGGCCGCCACGCAGCGGGGCATCGTCGCCGCGGCGAACACCGTTGCCGTCCAACACTTCCAGCAGCTCGCGGGCAACCTGTTGGGTCAATTCGGTGCCGAACACCTTGGCGGCCGACGCTTCGCCCATGTTCAACACGCCCTTGCTCATGGCCGCGTTGATCCGCTGGTTGACGAGTTTGTAGGCGGCGACCTGTGCTTCGACGCGGGCCAGCGCGAGCTGCACCCAGGGTTGGTCGATGACGCGGCCGCCGTCGAGCTCGGTGCTGGTGGCCCACTCCAGGGTCTTCTCGAACAACGGCTCAAGCGCGCCCAAATTGCCCAGGGCGGCACGTTCGAAGTTCAGCTGCGTGGTGATCAGCTGCCAGCCCTGGTTCTCCTCGCCGACCAGCGCGCTGGCCGGTACCCGCACGTCGTCGTAGAACGTGTAGAAGGTGGAGATGCCGGGCATAGTGTGCAGCGGCTTCCACGAGAACCCGGGCGAGCTGGTGGGCACGATGAGGATGGAAATGCCCTTGTGCTTCTTGGCATCCGGGTCGGTGCGTGCGGCCAGCCAGATGTAGTCGGCGTAGGCGGCGCCGCTGGTGAACATCTTCTGCCCGTTGATCACGTAATCGTCGCCGTCGCGGACCGCGGTGGTGCGCAGCGACGCCAGGTCGCTGCCGGCGCCGGGCTCGGAGTAGCCGATCGCGAACTCCACGCTGCCGTCCAGGATCGCCGGCAGGAACTTCTGTTTCTGTTCCTCGGTGCCGCACTGCATCAGCGTCGGCCCAACGGTATTGAGCGTCACCAGGGGGATCGGCGCGCCGACGCGCTGTGCCTCTTCGGCGAAGATGAACTGCTCAATCGCCGAGAATCCGCGTCCGCCATACTCTTTGGGCCAGCCGACGCCCAGTAGGTTGGCCGCAGCCAGGGCGCGTATGCATTCGCGCGTTTCGGGCGTGCCCTCCATGCGTTCGCTGAGCGCGAGGGTGCGCTCGGGTGTCATCACTTCTTCGAGTGTGGCGCGGATTTCGGCACGCAGCCGCTGCTGCTCGGGCGTGTACTCGAGATCCACCTCAGGCCCCCAGCCGGACCGGCATGCGCTTCACGCCGGGCACCATGGTGGCCCGCATCCGGTCCACGGCGCCGACCAGTTCGAGGCGAGGGAAGCGGCGCAACAACTCGTCGAACAGCACCGTCGCCTCGAGGCGCGCCAATTGCGCACCGACGCAGGAATGTTCGCCGCACCCGAACGCGATGTGCGGGTTGGGGTGCCGGGTCACCTTGAACTCCTCGGAGTCGGCTCCGAAGATCTCCTCGTCCCGGTTGGCCGACTGATAGAGCATCACGACCACTTCGCCTTCACGGATCAGCCGGCCGCGGATCTCGACGTCGGCGGTCGCGGTGCGGGCCATGTGCACAACCGGGCTGTTCCACCGCAGCATCTCCTCGACGGCGGCCGGGATCCGCGCAGGATCCTCGACCACCAGCCGGCATTGCTCGGGGTGCTCGATCAGCGCCAGCGTGCCCAGCGCGATCAGGTTGCGCGTCGTCTCATTGCCGGCCACCAACAACAGAAACGCGAAGTTGAGCAGGTCTTCGTCGGTGAGCCGGTGCTCGTCGATCTCGGCGTCGGCCAGCGCCGACAGCAGGTCGTTGCGCGGTTCGGCGCGGCGGGCCGCGATCAACTTCTGGAAGTACTCGAAGAGCTGTCCCATGGCTACCAACGCGTCCAGCTCGATCTCGGGATCGGCGTTTCCGGTGGCCGCGTCCGACCAGGCGCGGAACTGCTCCCAGTCGTCGGGCGGGGCGCCGATCAGCTCGGCGATCATCCGGGTGGGCAGCGGGGCGGCGATCTCCTCGGCGAACTCGTGCACGGAGCCCGGTTCGATGCCGTCGAGGACGCCGTGCACGATCTCGCGGATCTTCGGCTCGAGCAGGGAGACTTGCCGGCGGGTGAAGCCGGTGTTGATCAGCTTGCGCAGCTGGCGGTGCCGCGGTGGGTCGCTGAAGATCAGGTTGCCCTCCTGCACCGCGCTGGGCATCGCCGGGTCGGGGATGGTGATGCCCTTGGCCGAGGAGAACAGTGCCGGGTTGCTGGACACGAAGCGGATGTCTTCGTACTTCAGCAGCGCCCAGAAGTTGGTGACGTCGTTCCAGCACACCGGGGTGGTGGCCCGCAGCTCACGGTAGGCGGGATAGGGGTCGCCGGCGTAGAAGTCGGGGGAGTGCAGCGGGAATATGGTCTGCACGGCTGCCCTCCTGAGAATCCGACCGGATCCGACAGATTTGAGCAATCTGTCTTGCGACATGTGTCTACCCTGGGGCGCATGTTGCTGTCAATTACTTGTGGGGGCCTGGAATTCAGGGACATGGATGATTGACGCCGCTGCGCGACGGGTGTACACCAGACCAGTAGATGACCGATCTCGGTGAGGAAGCGCATGGCTGAGTCACGACCCGCCCTTGTTGACAGCTACCAGCTCTACATCGACGGACGGTGGGTCGAGCCCGACGCTGACTCCTGTGGCCGCTATGACGACATCTCCCCGGCCAGCGAGGCCGTCATCGCGTCGGCGCCCGATGCGAGCATCGGCCAGGTCGGCGACGCCATCGGGGCCGCGCGGCGCGCCTTCGACGACGGGCCGTGGGCCACCATGAGCGGGCAGGATCGCGCCGGCTGCCTCAACCAGCTCAGCGAGGCGTTGATGAAGCACGCCGACGATTTCTACGCGCTGTCGCAGGTCGAGTGGGGCTGCATCGGCAACGAACGGATGATGCAGATCGACGGTGCGGCCTACATGACCATGCACGCCGCCCAACTCGCCACCCAGCTGGGCGAGGAGGCGGTGACCGGCATGAGCGCCGGCACCACGCTGCTGCGTCATCAGCCGCTGGGCGTCGTATCGGTCCTGACGCCGTGGAATTTCCCGCACTGCCTCAACGTCATGAAGCTCAATCACGCGCTGGCGGCCGGCAATACCGTCGTGCTCAAGCCGTCGCCGCTGACGCCGCTGGCCGGGTTGGCGCTGGCGCGACTCGTCGACGAGCACACCGACATCCCGCCCGGTGTGGTCAACGTCGTCACACCTTCGGGTATCGAGGCGGCCAAACTGCTCACCACCGATCCGCGGATCGACATGGTCAGCTTCACCGGCAGCTCGGTGGTCGGGCGTCAGGTGATGTCCGCGGCGGGCGACACCATGAAACGGATCCTGCTGGAGCTGGGCGGCAAGTCGGCCAGCATCGTGCTGGACGACGCCGAGGTCACCGACGAGATGCTGCAGCAGATGCTGTTCGATTCCTGCTCGCTGCACGCGGGGCAGGCCTGCATCCTGCACAGCCGGCTGCTGCTTCCCGATTCGCTGCACGACGACGTGGTCGACCGGCTGGTGGCGCTGGCCCGCGACGTCAAGGTCGGCGATCCCACCGATCCCGACGTGCAGATGGGGCCGCTGATCAGCGCGGCGCAGCGCGACCGGGTCCAGGCGCACGTCGACGGCGCCGTCAACGATGGAGCGAAGCTGGCGACCGGCGGTGGCCGCCCGGCCGGCCTGGATGTGGGATTCTATTTCGAGCCAACGGTTCTCACCGGCGTCGAGCCCGATTCCACTATCGCGCAGGAGGAGGTGTTCGGGCCGGTGTTGACCGTGCTGCGCTACCGGGATGACGACGACGCGATCGCGATCGCGAACAACTCGCAATACGGGCTTTCCGGCGCGGTTTGGGGCGGCGACGTGGATCGCGCCGTCGCGGTTGCCCGCCGGATCCGCACCGGACAGGTCGCGGTCAACGGCTGCGGTCCCGGCGGCGCGCCGTTCGGCGGCTTCAAGCTGAGTGGGTTGGGGCGTGAGGGCGGCGGCATCGGGGGGCTGCACCAGTACATGGAGGCGATGGCCATCGGGGTTCCCGCGTGAGCGGACCCCTCGCGGGGCTGTCCGTCGTCGAAATTACCCAAGATATCTCAGGCCCTTATGCGGCAAAGCTTTTCGTTGACCTCGGGGCCGAGGTCACCAAGATAGACCCGCCCGGCGGCGACCCGCTGCGCAGTTGGGGGAGTGGTGGGTTGTTCGAGTACCTCAACGCCGGCAAGGCTTTTGCCGCGCTTGACGATGCGCGCGAGCTGATCGCGCGGGCGGACGTGTTGGTGGAGAACCTGGGTCCCGGAGCACTGGAAGCTTTCGGATTCAATCTCGAGGACCTCGTCCTCCTGCGCATATCGCCGTTCGGGCAGTCCGGACCGTGGCGTGACCGGCCGGCGACGTCGCTGACCCTGCAGGCCGCATCGGGCTGGGTCAGCGCGCGTGATCCCGACCGGCCGCCGGTGCAGGTCGGCGCGCGGATCTCCGAATACGTCGCGGGCGCCTACGGCGCGTTAGGTGCAATGACCGCACTGCGTCTCGAGTCCGATCAGGTTGTGCAGGTTGATGTTTCGGAATTTGAATCGTTGCTCTCAACGCTGCCGTATCCCATGCTGATGGCGAAGAAGATGCAGAGCCTCGGCCTGCCCACGAACGCCCGGGGAGCTCCGATGTTGGGGGTGGTACGCGCCGCCGACGGTTGGGTGGGCATCAACTGCCTGACGGGTCAGCACTGGCTGGACGTGTGCTCGATGCTCGATCTTCCCGAGTTCGCCGAGCAGCAGATCGCGATCATGATGGGCGGCCCCGAGCGCACCGAATTCTATTCGCGCGCAGAGCCAATACTCGCCGGGCAAACCGTCACCGAGATCGTCGAACTAGCCCAGGCGATGCGCATACCGGCGGCCCCGGTCAACGACGGCGCCACCGTGCTGGATTGCCCGCAATACGTCACGCGCGGGTTTTTCGTCGAGCAGTCCGGCTTCCAGCGCCCGGGGAAGCCGTTTCGGTTCACTCCCGGCCCCGCGGCTGAGCCCAGGCCGACACCTGCCGCACCCCTCCCGTTTTCTGGGCTGAAAGTACTTGACCTGAGTACCTTTTGGGCCGGCGCCTATCTGACCTGCTACCTGGGCGCGTTCGGCGCCGACATCGTCAAGATCGAATCCATCCAGCGGCCGGACGGGTTTCGCTATTCGGGCGCATTCCCCTTCGAAGGCGACGACTGGTACGAACGCAGCGGGCTGTGGCAGGCCACTAACCTCAACAAACGCGACCTCACCCTCGACCTCACCTCGGAGCGGGGCCGCTATATCGCTCGCCGGCTGGCCGCGCAGGCCGACGTCGTCGTGGAGAACTTCTCACCGCGGGTGGTGGAGCAGTTCGGCCTGGACTACGAGTCACTGGTGGCGCTCAAGCCCGACGTAATCTTCGTTCGGATGCCGGGATTCGGGTTGCACGGACCGTGGCGGGACTACGTCGGCTGGGCGCTGAACTTCGAGCAGACCGCGGGGATGTCGGCGGTCACCGGCTACCCCGACGGCCCGCCGTGCAACCCGCAAGGGCCCGCGGATCCCGTCGTAGGCGTACACGCGGGCGTGGCCCTGCTGGCCGCACTCGAGCATCGGCGCCGCACCGGACAGGGCCAGCTGATCGAGGTCGCCCAGATCGAGGTCGCGGCGTGTGTGACCGCTGAGCCGGTGATCGAGTATTCGATCAATGGTGTTGTGTCGCAACGCGAAGGCAATCGCCGGCGCGGCTACCTGCAGGGGGTGTATCCGACCAACGAAGAGGGGGTATGGGTCGCGCTATCGGTGCCCGGTGACGACGCGGTCGACCACGACGTGTTCGACAAGATGGTGGCCGCCTGGACCCGCACGCAGACGGCCGATGTTATCGCCGATACCCTTCGGACGCAAGGAATTCCGGCCGAGCGAGTGATCACCGGCGAGCAGATGTATGACATCCCCCAACTCGGCGCGCGACACTTCTACGAGGAATTCGAGCGTCCCGTCAGCGGAGTGCACCGCTATCCGGGCTGGCCGTTTCGCATCGAACCCGGGCCGGCGCGGCACCACCGCAGCGCCGCGCCCACGCTGGGTCAACACAACGAAGAGATCCTTCGCGGGATGGGCTTTTCCGATGATGAGCTGTCCGGGCTGCGCCACGAGCGCGTCATCGGCGAGCGGGTTTTGAACGCCTAAGCACCGGGCTCATTGTTCGAGGCGGTATGGCCATGAAAAGCTTCGAACATGGTGCCTGCGATCGCGCGTCCGAAGCTCGAGGGAAACATCGCCGTCGGCGAGGACCGGCAGATCAGCTTCGCCGAGTTCGGGGCGCCGTGGGGACGCACGGTCTTCTGGTTGCACGGCACCCCCGGCGCCCGCCGACAGATTCCGGTAGAGGCCCGTGTCTACGCCGAGGACCACGGCATCCGCCTGATCGGCATCGACCGGCCCGGTATCGGGTCCTCCACGCCGCATCGCTACCTGAACGTCCGCGCGTTCGCCGATGATCTGGGGATCATCGCCGACACCTTGGGCGTCGACAAGATGGCCGTCGTCGGCCTGTCGGGCGGCGGTCCCTACAGCCTGGCCTGCGCCGCGGCGCTGCCCGACCGCGTGCTGGCCGTCGCCGTGCTCGGCGGCGTGGCGCCGACGCAGGGACCCGACGCGATCCGCGGCGGCGCGATGGAGCTCGGCATCCGGCTGGCGCCGTTGCTGAAATACGGCGGCAACCCGCTGCGGATCGGCGCAAGCCTGCTGGTCCAGTCGATTCGGCCGATCGCGTCCCCCGCGCTGTACGCCTACGCCGCAATCTCGCCCCAGGCCGACCGGCATCTGCTGACCCGCCCCGAGTTCAAGGCGATGTTCCTCGACGACCTGCTCAACGGCAGCCGCAAGCAACTTGCCGCGCCGTTCAACGACGTCATCCTGTTCGCCCGCGACTGGGGGTTCCGGCTGCACGAGGTGAAGGTCCCGGTCCGCTGGTGGCATGGCGACCACGACCACATCATCCCGTTCGCCCACGGGGAGCACGCGGTGTCGCGGCTGCCCGACGCCGAGCTGTTCCACCTGCCGGAAGAGAGCCACCTCGCCGGCCTGGGTCGCGGCGAGGAGATCCTGAGCACGCTGATGAAGCTCTGGGACGAGCGGGACTGACGTGCTGCTGCCCTCGCTGAATCCGTCGGCCGTCAGCGCCACCGACATTGCCGACGCGGTGCGCATCGACGGCGAGGTGCTCAGCCGCAGCGACCTCGTCGGAGCCGCGACATCGGTAGCCGAGCGAGTCGGCGGCGCGCACCGCGTCGCGGTGCTGGCCACACCGACGGCGCAGACCGTGCTGGCGATCATCGGCTGCCTGATCGCCGGCGTCCCCGTCGTCCCGGTGCCCGCGGATGTCGGCGCGGCCGAACGCCGGCACATGCTCACCGACTCCGGGGCGCAGGCCTGGCTGGGTCCGGTGCCTTCCGAGGCGGAGGGCCTGCCGCACATCCCGGTGCGACTGCACGCCCGCTCCTGGCACCGTTATCCCGAGCCGTCACCCGATGCGACCGCGATGGTGATCTACACGTCGGGCACCACCGGGCTGCCCAAGGGTGTGCAGCTGAGCCGGCGGGCGATCGCCGCGGACCTGGACGCGCTGGCCGCCGCGTGGCAGTGGACAGCCGACGACGTTCTGGTACACGGGCTGCCGCTGTTTCACGTGCACGGGCTGGTGCTGGGCCTGCTGGGGTCGCTGCGGATCGGAAACCGCTTCGTGCACACCGGAAAGCCGACACCGGAATGCTACGGATCTGCTTCCGGCACAATGTATTTCGGGGTCCCGACGGTGTGGTCGCGGGTGGTGGCCGACGAGGCGGCGGCCTCGGCGCTGCGCTCGGCGCGGCTGCTGGTGTCGGGCAGCGCCCCGCTGCCGATCCCGGTGTTCGACCGGCTGGCGCAGCTGACCGGGCATCAGCCCGTCGAGCGCTATGGCGCCACGGAATCGCTGATCACGCTGTCGACGCTGGCCGACGGCGAACGACGCGCGGGCTGGGTGGGCCTGCCGCTGGCCGGCGTGCAGACCCGGTTGGTCGACGACAGTGGCGACGAGGTGCCGCACGACGGGGAGACCGTCGGGAAGTTGCACGTGCGCGGACCCATGCTGTTCGACGGCTACCTGAATCGGCCGGAGGCCACCGCCGAGGCGTTCGACGCCGACGGTTACTACCGGACCGGAGACGTCGCGGTCATCGACGGCGGTGGGATGCACCGCATCGTGGGGCGCGAATCGGTCGATCTGATCAAATCCGGCGGATACCGCATCGGCGCAGGCGAAATCGAGACCGTGCTGCTCGGCCATGCGGGCGTCGACGAGGTGGCCGTCGTCGGGCTGCCCGACGAGGACCTGGGCCAGCGGATCGTCGCGTTCGTCGTCGGCTCGGCTTCGCCGGATGATCTGATTCAGTATGTCGCCCAACAACTTTCGGTGCACAAGCGGCCGCGCGAGGTGCGCATCGTGGATTCGCTGCCGCGCAACGCGATGGGCAAGGTGCTCAAGAAGCAGCTGCTTTCCGACGGGTGACGGTTGCGTCACCGTTTTGTGACACAGCATGTTGCCAGCGTTTTGGCGGGCGCTATCGCGGACCTTCGCATAGCTTCGTGGTGTGGAATCCCAGGCGAACCGTGCGGTGACGGTGCAGGCCCGTCCTGGGGACACGCCGATGCGACGGGTGGCGACCGCCTGCCTGGTCGGCTCGGCGATCGAGTTCTACGACTTTCTCATCTACGGCACGGCGGCCGCGCTGGTGTTTCCCGCCGTGTTCTTCCCGCACCTCAGCACCGCCGTGGCCACCATCGCTTCGATGGGAACGTTCGGCGCGGCGTTTCTGTCGCGTCCGGTCGGCGCCGCCGTCTTCGGTTACTTCGGGGACCACCTGGGCCGGAAAAAGAGCCTGGTCGCCACGCTGCTGATCATGGCGCTGTCGACGGTGAGCGTGGGCCTGGTGCCCAGCACGACGTCCATTGGGGTGGCGGCCCCGTTGATCCTGGTCGCCCTGCGGCTGCTGCAGGGGTTCGCGGTGGGCGGTCATTGGGCCGGGTCGGCCCTGCTGAGCGCCGAATACGCGCCGGCCGGCAAGCGCGGCCGGTACGGCATGTTCACCCACCTCGGCGGCGGCACCGCGTTGGTGCTCAACGGCCTGACCTTCCTGGTCGTGAACTTCACCATCGGTGAAGACAGCTCCGCCTTCATGCGCTGGGGATGGCGCCTACCGTTCCTGATCAGCGCGGGGCTGATCTTCATCGCGCTGTACGTGTGGCTCCGGATCGACGAGACGCCGATTTTCGCCGAGGAAAAAGCCCGCGACCTGGTGCCCAACGCGCCGCTGTCCGAGGTGCTGCGCCTGCAGCGTCGGGAGATCGCCCTGGCCGGGGGCAGTGTGCTGGGGTCTTTTGCCTTCGTCTACATGGCCGGCACCTATCTGACCACCTACGCCCACACCCTTTTGGGGTACACCCGCAACTTCATCTTGTTGGTCGGTGTGCTGGGCGGGCTGGCGAGCATCGCGGCCATCGCGGTGTCGGCCACGTTGTGCGATCGCGTCGGGCGCCGCCGGATGATGCTGGTGGGCTGGGCCGGGTGCCTGGCGTGGTCGTTCGTGGTGTTCCCGCTGGTGGATTCCGGCAATCCCGTGTTGTATGCGGTGGCCATCGTGGGCATGTACGCGGCCGCGGCGACCGGCTCGGCGCCGACCGCAGCGTTTGTGCCCGAGCTGTTCTCCACCCGCTACCGCTACACCGGATCGGCGCTGGCGGTGAACATCGCCGGCGTCGTGGGCGGCGCCTTGCCGCCGCTGATCGCCGGAACGCTGCGGGCAACGTACGGCAGCTGGGCGATCGGTCTGGTGTTGACCATGTTGGCGTTGATCAGCGTGGTGTGCACGTACCTACTGCCGGAGACCAACGGGACCAAGCTGCGCACCACGCCAGGTGTGCACGTCGGTTAGTTGGCGTGCAGGTCCTCGTTGAGCGCGATGCCCTGACCGTCGCGGGACACCACCTCGACGGCCCCGGTCACCGAATTGCGCCGGAACAGCACGTTGTTGGTACCCGAAAGCTCCCGGGCCTTGATCGATTTGCCCTGTGGCGTAGTCACTTTCGTGCCCGCGGTGACGTACAGTCCGGCCTCGACGACGCAGTCGTCGCCCAGTGAGATGCCGATGCCGGAATTGGCACCGAGCAGGCAGCGCTTGCCGATCGAAATGACTTCGGTGCCGCCGCCGGACAGCGTGCCCATGATCGATGCTCCGCCGCCGACGTCGGAGCCGTCGCCCACCACGACGCCCGCCGAGATGCGCCCCTCCACCATGGATGCGCCCAGGGTGCCGGCGTTGTAGTTGACGAAGCCCTCGTGCATCACGGTGGTGCCGGGCGCCAGGTGCGCGCCCAGCCGTACCCGGTCTGCGTCGGCGATGCGAACCCCGCTGGGTACGACGTAGTCGACCATGCGCGGGAACTTGTCGATGCCATACACGGTCACCGGCCCCCTGCGGCGAAGCCGCGCGCGCACCGCCTCGAAACCGTCGATCGTGCAGGGCCCGTGATTAGTCCAGACCACATTGGTCAACACCCCGAACAAGCCGCCGGCGTTCAGCCCGTGCGGCGCCACCAGGCGGTGCGACAGCAGGTGCAGTCGCAGGTAGGCGTCGTAGGCGTCGGCGGCCACCTCGTCCAGCGAGCCGATGACGACGCGGACGGCGATGGTCTCGGTGTGGCGGTCGTCGTCGCGGCCGACCAGCGCGGCCAGCTCGGCGGGCACGTCGGACACGGCCAGTCTGGTGGTGGCGCTGGTGGCGTCGTCCGTCAGTTCCGGTGCGGGGAACCAGGTGTCGAGGATCGATCCGTCGGAGGCCAGCGTCGCCAGCCCGATGCCTGCAGCTCCAGTCACGGCGGTCAGGTTACTTGGGCGGTGCGTACCACTACCCTTGGGGGCGTGTTGGACTTACCCGGGGATCCGATCGCATTGACTGCTGCGCTGGTCGACATCCCCAGCGAGTCGCGGGACGAGAGGCGCATCGCCGACGAAGTCGAGGCCGCGTTGCGCGCGCAGACTTCCGGCTTCGAGATCATCCGCAACGGCAATGCCGTGCTGGCGCGCACCTCGCTGGGCCGGCCGTCGCGGGTGCTGCTGGCCGGACACCTGGACACCGTCCCGGTGGCGGGGAATCTGCCCAGCCGCCTGGAGGGCGGGGAGCTGCACGGCTGCGGAACCGCAGACATGAAATCCGGTGACGCGGTCTTCCTTCATTTGGCCGCCACGGTGGCCGAGCCGGCGCACGACCTGACGCTGGTGATGTACGACTGCGAGGAAATCGATTCGGCGGCGAACGGTTTGGGCCGCATCGAGCGGGAACTGCCGGAGTGGTTGCGCGCCGATGTGGCGATCCTGGGGGAGCCCACCGCAGGTTTTGTCGAGGCAGGCTGTCAGGGCACGTTGCGCGTCGTGGTCAGTGCTGCCGGAACGCGGGCGCATTCGGCGCGATCCTGGTTGGGCGACAACGCGATTCACAAGCTGGGCGCCGTGCTGGATCGGCTGGCGGCGTACCAGCCCAGGCGGGTCGACATCGACGGGTGTGAGTACCGGGAGGGTCTCTCCGCGGTGCGCATCGACGGTGGGGTAGCGGGCAACGTGATTCCCGACGCGGCCTCGGTGACGGTGAATTTCCGTTTTGCCCCCGACCGGTCGGCGGACGCGGCTTTGCGGCATGTGCACGAGGTGTTCGACGGGCTGGAGGTGGCGATCGAGCTGACCGACTCGGCGGCGGGCGCGCTGCCCGGGTTGTCACAGCCGGCCGCTGCAGCGCTAGTTGAGGCGGCGGGTGGGCAGGTGCGGGCCAAATATGGCTGGACGGACGTGTCGCGCTTCGCCGCATTGGGCATCCCAGCGGTCAACTTCGGGCCCGGCGACCCGAATCTGGCGCACCGCAGTGACGAGCGGGTGGCGGTCGAGAACATCACCGCGGCTGTTGACATGCTCCGCCGGTACCTGAGCGGGTAGCGGATGGGCAGACCATCGCGGTAAGCGAATTGCGCGGCGCTGGCGACGGCCGCTCGGCGTCAAGAGAGCCGTCTACGGCGTCACGACGACGTCGACGCTGGACGCATCCGCGGTGGCGATGACGGTCAGCACGGGGGCGTTCGGCATCGAAACCGCCTGTCCGCCAGTAACGCTCACGTGGTAGCCGCTTGGATATTCGACGGGCGGCACCGAGATCAGCGTCTGCGCGCCGGGGGAGAAGGCGCCCTGACCGTCGGCCCGCAGGGGCGAGTAGGACAGCCGGAAGGTGCCCGACTTGAATGACCACGACGTCGGTGTGCCCGCCACCACCTGCGGGTAGGGCGCGGCCAGCACCTGCAGCTTGGGCTGGTTGACGTTAGCGCCGACCGGCGGCAGGGCGGGGTTGAAGACCAGCGCCTGCTCGGTGGGCGACGAGCTGGTCTTGTCATTGCCCGTGTAGGCCCACTCCAGCCAGCCGACGCGGTCGGCATCCGCCCGCTGCAACACCCCGGTGAGATTCGCCAGATTGTTGGTCGCACCGAACTCCGTCAGCAACATCGGGATGCCGCGCGCGTTGGTGTAGCGGCGCGCATTGTTGAACACCGCCTCGTCCTGCTGGCTACAGGTGACGTCGGTCCCCAGCTCGGTATTGGCGGCGCAGTAGTCGTGGAAGGAGAACGCGGTGTTCGGGTCGCCCACCGTGCCCACGTCCGTGCGAATGACCTGACTGAACAACGTATTCGGCTCGTAGTACACCATCGTCGTCGTGTCGGCGTTACGAATCGCCGGCAGGACGCGGTTGTACAGCGTCCGCAACTTGGCGTCGTTTTGTATGCATCCCAGCACCGGGTTCGCGCACGGCGGCCACACCGGACCGGGCCACGGCTCGTTCAAGATCTCGTAGCCGAATACCCCCGGGTTGCGGCGGAAGTAGGTGGCGACATGCGCCCACATGGCCGCGTAGTGGTCCTCCAGTCCGACGCCGTCGGGCGCCGGCGCGTTGCGCCAGAAGGCGCTCCAGGCGGCGTTCTCGGCGGGGTTGGCGAAGTAATTGCCGGGAAAGCCCAGCTGCGGGTTGGGCAGCCCGGCGTCCTTCACCGCCCACGCCGGCGCGCCCTCGCCCTGGAAGATCTCGTTGTAGAGGTCTTGATGGGAGTCGAGCAGGCTGATGATCCCGTGTGACTGCAGGATCTGCACGGTCTGCGCGACCGAGGCGAGATAGTTGTCGTCGTACATGCCCGGCTGCGGCTCCACCGCTGCCCAGATGATGCCCACCCGCATCCCGTTAAAGCCGTTGGCGGCAAGGAAAGCCGCGTCGTCGTCCCCGAATCCGTCGGCGGACGGGGTGTACGGCGGAACCTTGTACACCTGGTTGAGCCCGTGCAGCACGACGACGCGTCCGGCGGCGTCGATCAGCCACCTGCCGGCGTGGCCGAGCGGCGACACCGCAGGACCGGTGACTGGCGCCGCGTCGGCAAACGGCGCGGCGCGCGACGGAACGTCCGTCGTCAGCGCCGCGAGCAGCAGGGCGGCCGCGGCCAGGCAAGCCGACCGCGAAAGGCGGAACCGCATTGTGTGCCTCCAACCCCCCTAAGCGGATATCAGGGTGAGGCGTCATCGTCACCACGCCGACACGGCGAGGTCACGGTTGACTATCGGTCGCGCTGCGCCTGAGCGGCGGCATCGGCCGCGGCCGCGCGCATTCCGGCCACAGCGAATTCCTCCGCCACCGCCGCCAGGGCGTCACGGTCACCGCCGGCCAGCGCGCGCGCATGCTTGACGACGAGGTGGCCTACGGCGCAGTCGATCTCGGCGGCCAACCGGGTGACGGCGTCCACCGCGCGGACGTCACCCAGGCGCACCGAGTCGTGGTAGACGCGCAGCGCCACCGCCGATTGCCCGGCGCGCTCGGCCATCCGTGCCGCCTCGCGCGCCGCGGTGATCGCGCCCGTGGCATCGCGCGCGGCCGCGCGGCACCAGGCGCGCGCCACACCGAGCTCCGGGATGAACAACGCCGACTTCGTCCCGTGTCGGGTTTCGGCGCGCCGCAACGCTTTTGCCGAACCGGGTATGTCGTTCTGCTGGGCCAGCGCGGATGCCAACAGCATCAGCGACAGCGGACCCCACGAATAGCCGGTGCGCTCCAACGCAGCGGCCGCCGGTCCGAGAAGTGCTGCCGCCCTTTCGAATTCGCCGTCGGCGAGTAGCACGTGGGCCAACAGCACCTCGCCGATGGCGCGCCCCGGTTGCTGCAGCTCGGCGAAATCGGTGAATTGCTGCGCGAGTTCGCGCGCCGCGTCCAACCGGCCCGCCATCAGCAGCGCGGTGATCTGACCCAGTCCGATGGTGAAGCGGAGCAGCCCAGGATGTTCGGCGGCCAGCGCGCGCTGCGCCAGCGGCTCGACGTCGTCGAAACGACCCTGTCGCGCGGCGCACAGCGCCGCTGCGCTGCCCGCCCAGGCCACCGCCTGGTCATCGGCCGACGGCGACGCCAGCACCCCCGACGCGATCTCGACGGCACGCCCGACGTTGCCGGCGTTCATCGCGAAGGTGGCGCTCAGCGCGTCGAGGGTGACGCGCGGGCCCGCATCGGTGACCCGACCGCGGATGGTCCGCAGGAACGCGGTGGCCCGCTCCGGCTCGCCGAGCATGAAGAACTGATTGGCCGCCCGCAGCAGTGTCCAGGCGATCAGCTCCGGTTCGGACAACGCCGCGGGATCCGCCCCGTCCAGTACCGCGTCGGCCTCGCGACCACGACCCTGGAACGCCACGGCCTGCGCCAGCGGCAGCCGCGCGGCCAGCTCGCCGGAGCGCTCCAAAGCCGAGCGGGCCAGCCGTTCGCCCAGCGTGAGGTCGCCCAGCCGCAGCGCCTGCCGCGCGGCCTCGATGACCTCGCCCACCGGCTGCGGGGCATCGCTGTCCACCGCCAGTGACGCCAGCCGCAGCCGGTCGCTGAGGTGCTCGGGCGGGCGCTGCGACCGCAGCGTGACGACGTCGGTGCGCCGCCGCCGGGCGCCGTCATCGCCGAGTGCGGCGCGGGCCCGCTCGGCGAACAGCGGGTGCGCGGTGTAGACGACTGTTTCACCGCGCTCCCGGGTCTCTGCTGCACCCCAATTCACCGCCTCGGTGACCGCGCCGTCGCCGGCGAGGGTGGTGAGGTCGGCGACCGATAGCGGCTCCTCGACGCACAGGTAGTCCAGCACCGCGCGGGCCGGTGCGGGTAGCTCGGTGATGAATTGGTCTACGTCGGTGGGCCGCCCCGACGGACCGTCCGGGGCCTCGACGTCGATGCGCTCCAGCAGGCCGTCGGTCCACAGCGCGGCGATGGCCTCCGGCGCCGCTCCCCCAAATTCCGGGGCGCGGGCCGTGACGATCATCCGGGCCGCCCCGGCCAGCGCCAGCTGGTAGACCAGCGTGGCCGACAGGATGTCCAGGTCGTGCGCGTCGTCGACGATGAGCAGCAGCTGGGCCGCATCACCGCCCAGCGATGCCCGGGCCGCCCGGAGCAACGCGGCCGGCTTCCCGAGCTCGGCGATATCGATCAGATGGCTGAAGGCGCCGAACGGGACCACGCGCTCGGTCGGAGTGCCGGTGACCCAGCGCACGAGCGTCGACGGGTGGTCGCCGGCGAAGTGTTCGGCGGCCAGGCGTGCCAAGGTGGATTTGCCGACACCATCCGGGCCCAGTACGACGGCGCCAGGCACGGCATCCACCGCAACATCCAGCTGTTCCAGGGCGGCCGCGTGTTGAGGCACGTCCCATCGAATCGGCACCGACGGATTTTACGGTGCGTACCGAGCGCCCGATAGCCTTGCCCCGTGCGGGGATCGACGCAGGGATCGACACAGTGGGCGGTTTGTGTGTACTGCGCGTCCGGGCCCACTCACCCCGAATTGCTCGCACTGGCCGCCGAACTGGGCGCCGCGATCGCCGAACGCGGCTGGACGCTGGTGTCGGGCGGGGGCAAGGTCTCGGCGATGGGTGCCGTCGCCGCCGAAGCGCGCGCCCGCGGCGGCCACACCGTCGGCGTGATCCCGAAAGCGCTGGTACGCCCCGAAGTCGCCGACACCGATGCCGACGAGCTGATCGTCACCGATACCCTGCGGGAGCGTAAGCAGATCCTGCAGGACCGTGCCGACGCGTTCATCGCCCTGCCCGGCGGCGTGGGCACACTCGACGAGCTGCTCGAGGCATGGACCGAGGGGTATCTGGGTATGCACAGCAAACCCATTGTCATGCTTGATCCCTGGGGGCATTACGACGGCCTGCGGGCATGGCTCTACGGATTGATTGACTCCGAGTACATTTCGCAGGCAGCACTGGACCGGCTGCTGGTGGTCGATAGCGTCAACGATGCGCTGGCGGCCTGCGCACCCTGACTCAAACCGAAACGAGGCAAGACGTGTCCGATCATGACGGTGGCGCGCGCAAAGCGGTCAGCCTGAGCGAAATCGCGACCCGGATGCCGGCCGTGTTGGCCGACCTCCCGGTGATCGCGCGCGGGGTGGTGACCGGGATGCTGCCGCAGCCGAACTCCAAGAGGTCGATCGGCACGGTGTTCCAGGAGCGGGCCGCGCGATACGGAGACCGGGTCTTCCTCAAATTCGGCGACCAGCAGTTGACCTACCGCGAGGCCAACGCGATTGCCAACCGGTACGCCTCCGTGCTGGCCGCGCGCGGTGTCGGCCAGGGCGACGTGGTCGCGATCATGCTGCGTAATTCGCCCAACGCGGTGCTGGCGATGCTCGCCGCGGTCAAGTGCGGGGCAGTCGCCGGCATGCTCAACTACCACCAGCGCGGCGACGTGCTCGCGCACAGCCTGGGCCTACTGGACCCCAAGCTGTTGATCGCCGAGACGGACCTCGTCAGCGCGGTCACCGAATGCGGCGCCGCCAGCGCCGCCGACAACACTCTGACCGTCGAGGATCTCGAGCGATTCGCGGTGAGCGCGCCGGCCAGCAACCCGGCGTCGGCGTCGGAGGTGCGGGCCAAAGACACCGCGTTCTACATCTTCACGTCGGGCACGACGGGATATCCCAAGGCCAGCGTCATGACGCACTACCGCTGGCTGAAGGCGCTGGGGGCCTTCGGCGGCCTGGGTTTGCGGCTGAAGCCGTCCGACACCCTGTACAGCTGCCTGCCGCTGTACCACAACAACGCGCTGACGGTCGCGGTGTCGTCGGTGATCACCTCCGGCGCGACGCTGGCGCTGGGCAAGTCGTTTTCGGCGTCGCGGTTCTGGGACGAGGTGATCGCCAACCGTGCCACCGCGTTCATCTACATCGGGGAGATCTGCCGGTATCTGCTCAACCAGCCGGCCAAGCCGACCGACCGGGCGCACAGGGTGCGCCTGATCGCCGGCAACGGGCTGCGCCCCGAGATCTGGGAGGAATTCACCCAACGGTTCAGCATCGCCCGGGTCTGCGAGTTCTACGCCGCCAGCGAAGGCACCACCGCATTCATCAACATCTTCAACGTGCCCCGCAGCACCGGCATCTCGCCCATGCCGCTGGCCTACGTGGAATACGACCCCGACACCGGCGCGCCCTTGCGTGACGACAACGGCCGGGTGCGCCGGGTGCCCGCCGGGCAACCGGGCCTGCTGCTCAGCCCGGTCAACAAGCTGCAGCCCTTCGACGGCTACACCGACAAAGAGGCGACCGAAAAGAAGTTGGTGCGCAACGCCTTCCGCGAGGGCGACTGCTGGTTCAACACCGGTGACGTGATGAGTCCGCAGGGCAAGTTCCATGCCGCGTTCGTCGACCGGCTGGGCGACACCTTCCGCTGGAAGGGCGAGAACGTGGCCACCACGCAGGTCGAGGCGGCCGTGTCGTCCGATCCTGCCGTCGAGGAGTGCACTGTCTACGGTGTCGAGGTGCCGCACACCGGCGGCCGCGCCGGGATGGCCGCGCTCAAGCTGCGCGAGGGCGCGGAGTTCGACGGCAAGTCGTTGGCCAGCGCGGTCTACGACCAGTTGCCTGCGTACGCATTGCCGCTGTTCGTGCGGGTTGCCGAGTCGCTAGAGCACACGTCGACGTTCAAGAGCCGCAAGGTGGAGCTGCGCGAGCAGGCCTATGGCCCCGACGTCTCGGAGCCGCTGTACGTGCTGGCCGGCCGCGACGAGGGCTACGTGCCGTTTTATGACTCGTACCCCGAGGAAGTGGCGAGCGGTAAGCGGCCCCAGGGCTGAGGCGGTCCGCGAGCCGAACCTCACTGCGAAAATGCGGGTTCAATATCGCTGTGGCGTTCGGCTCGCGGGCGACCGGGCACTATGGAGGCGTGCAGTCGACGCTCTGTGGGCGCCCGGTCGCCAGTGACCGCCCGCTGATCATGGCGATCATCAACCGCACCCCGGACTCCTTCTACGACCGGGGTGCGACGTTCGGCGACGAGGCGGCCCGGGCCGCCGTCCACCGCGCGATCGCCGATGGCGCCGACGTCATCGACGTCGGCGGCGTGAAAGCGGGTCCCGGCGAGACCGTCGACGTGGACACCGAGATCGCCCGGCTGGTGCCGTTTGTCGAGTGGCTCCGGAGCGCCTACCCCGACCAGCTGATCAGCGTCGACACTTGGCGCTCGGAGGTCGCCAAAGTGGCCTGCGCGGCCGGCGCGGACCTGATCAACGACACCTGGGGCGGGATCGACCCCGGCCTGCCCGAGGTCGCCGCCGAGTTCGGCGCGGGCCTGGTGTGTTCGCACACAGGCGGTGCGTTGCCGCGCACACGTCCCTTCCGGGTGAGCTACGGTACGACTACCCGCGGTGTGGTCGATGACGTGATTCGCCAGGTCACCGCCGCCGCCGAGCGGGCGGTCGCGGCCGGAGTGGCCCGCGACCGAGTGCTGATCGACCCTGCCCACGACTTCGGCAAGAACACCTTCCACGGGCTGCTGCTGCTGCGTCACGTGGCCGATCTCGTCGAGACCGGGTGGCCGGTGCTCATGGCGTTGAGCAATAAGGACTTCGTCGGGGAGACTCTGGGCGTGGAATTGACCGAACGGCTCGAGGGGACACTGGCGGCCACCGCGCTGGCGGCGGCCGCCGGAGCCCGCATGTTTCGGGTGCACGAGGTCGCGGCGACTCGCCGCGTCCTGGAAATGGTGGCCTCGATCCAGGGCACGCGCCCGCCGGCGCGCACGGTGAGGGGACTTGCATGACAGCGTCGGATCTGGTCGCCGGTGACCTCACCAATCACAGGCTGCTGTGGAACCGTCCCAGGTGGACGATCGGTGAATTGGTCGCCGCCAAGGCCGGGCGGACGATCTCGGTGGTGCTGCCGGCGCTCGACGAGCAGGAGACCATCGAGTCGGTGATCGACAGCATCTCGCCACTGGTGGACGGCCTGGTCGACGAGCTGATCGTGCTGGACTCGGGCTCCACGGACGAGACCGAGATCAGGGCCATCGCCGCCGGCGCTCGCGTCGTCAGCCGCGAACAGGCGCTGCCGGAGGTTCCGACGCGGCCCGGCAAGGGCGAGGCGCTGTGGCGCTCACTGGCGGCCACCAGCGGTGACATCGTGGTGTTCGTCGACTCCGACCTGATCAATCCGCACCCGATGTTCGTGCCCTGGCTGGTCGGCCCACTGCTCACCGGTGACGGCATCCACCTGGTCAAGAGCTTCTATCGACGGCCGCTGGACGCGGGTGCCAGCGGGGGCGGGCGGGTCACGGAGCTGGTGGCGCGGCCCCTGCTGGCGGCGCTGCGCCCGGAGCTGGGCTGCGTGCTGCAGCCGCTCGGCGGCGAGTACGCGGCCACCCGGGAGCTGCTGACGTCGCTGCCGTTCGCCCCGGGCTACGGGGTGGAGATCGGCCTGCTGGTCGACACCTTCGACCGCTTGGGCCTGGACGCGATCGCGCAGGTCAACCTGGGTGTGCGGGCGCACCGCAACCGGCCGCTGGCCGAGCTGGGCGTGATGAGCCGCCAGGTGATCGCGACCCTGCTGTCCCGCTGTGGCATCCCCGACTCCGGCGTCGGGCTGACCCAGTTCTTCGCCGATGGTGAGGACTACGCCCAGCGCACTTCGCCGGTGTCGCTGGTGGACCGGCCGCCGATGAACGGCTTGCGGCCGCGTTAGGAGCGATCGCAAGCGCGGCGGAGCCGGGCGCAGCGGGTCGCGATCATCAAGTTGGGAGCGATCGCAAGCGCGGCGGAGCCGGGCGCAGCGGGTCGCGACCGTCGGATAGGGCAATATCGTTTCCGTGGCGTTGGTGTTGCTCTACCTGGTGGTTCTCGTTCTGGTGGCGATCGTGCTGTTCGGTGCCGGCAGCCTGCTGTTCGGCCGCGGCGAGCAGCTGCCGCCACTGCCGAAGGGGACGACGGCGACGGTGCTGCCGGCGTTCGGGGTGACCGGCGCCGACGTCGACGCCGTCAAGTTCACCCAGGTGCTGCGCGGCTACAAGACCAGCGAGGTGGACTGGGTGCTGGACCGGCTGGGTCGCGAGCTTGAGGCGCTGCGTGGGCAGCTGGCGGCGCTGCAGCCCGCTCCCGTAACCCAGCCCGACGTGATGGAACCAAATGACGCCGAAAAACGTCCGGACAAATGATGGACGACGACGGCCGGATCCGATGCGGCTGGGCGGGACTGAGTTCCGGGCCCCACGCCGAGATGTACCGCAACTATCACGACCAGGAGTGGGGCCGCCCGCTGCACGATGGGGCGGGTTTGTTCGAGCGGATGAGCCTGGAGGCCTTCCAGAGCGGCCTATCGTGGCTGATCATCCTGCGCAAGCGGGAAAATTTTCGGCGGGCGTTTCGCGGGTTCGACGTCGAGAAGGTGGCCCGCTTTTCCGACGCGGATGTGCAGCGGCTGCTGACCGACGACGGAATCGTGCGCAACCGGGCCAAGATCGAGGCCACGATCGCCAACGCGCGCGCGGCCGCCGACCTGGGATCTCCGGATGACCTGTCCAAGCTGCTGTGGTCGTTCGCGCCGCCGCCGCGGCCCCGGCCCGCCGACGGATCCGAAATCCCCTCGGCCAGTGCCGAATCGAGAGCCATGGCGCGCGAATTGAAGCGCCTCGGGTTCCGCTTCGTCGGCCCCACCACGGCCTACGCGCTGATGCAGGCGGCGGGGATGGTCGACGACCACATCCGCGCCTGCTGGGTGGCCCCCCTGACACGGTGAGACACGGTGAGGCGCGACTTACCGGGTCTTTGTGCGCCTGTCGGCCTCGATAGGGAACAATGGGGGGGTGATTTGGCAGTTCAATGTCGGGCACGGCCGGGAATCGTCCGGCGAGCCAAGCTCGGCGCCGACCAGCTCCGCGACCGCGGGTCAGCTCAAATCTGGAGGGAGCACTCGATGGCGGCGATGAAGCCCCGGACCGGCGACGGTCCTCTAGAAGCGACGAAGGAGGGGCGCGGCATCGTGATGCGGGTACCACTGGAAGGCGGCGGTCGGCTCGTCGTCGAGCTCACGCCTGACGAAGCGGCCGCGCTGGGCGACGAACTCAAGGGCGTCACCAGCTAGTCCACCGACACGGGTTACGCGTAGACCTTCCGGTAAATGTCCAGCGTCTGTTCGGCGACCTGCGCCCAGGAGAATTCCTCGACGCAGCGCTGGCGTCCCGCGCGACCGTAGCGCTCCGCTCTTTCGGGGTCGGCGACCAGCTCATTGACCGCCTCGGCCAGCCTTGCTCGGTAACCCACCGGATCGTCGCCGTCGTAGTGCACCAGCGACCCGGTGACCCCGTCGGCGACCACCTCGGGTATCCCGCCGACGTCGGAGGCCACCACGGCGGTTCCGCAGGCCATCGCCTCGAGGTTCACGATTCCCAGCGGCTCATACACCGACGGACATACGAATACTGTTGCCGCCGAAAGGATTTCGCGTAGCTTCCCGATGGGAAGCATGTCCCGGATCCAGTACACGCCGGTGCGGCTGCGGGCCAGCCCAGCCACCGCGGTCCGCACTTCCTCGGCTATCTCGGGGGTGTCGGGTGCGCCGGCGCACAGCACCAACTGCGCCTCGGGGCTGAACTGATGCGCGGCCGCCACCAGGTGGGCGACGCCTTTCTGCCGGGTGATTCGCCCGACGAACGCCACGATTGGCCGGCTGTTGTCGACCCCCAGCTCGGCCAGCACGGAGCCGGTGCGCACAGGCCCGGCCGGATACCACACGTCGGTGTCGATTCCGTTGCGGATCACGTGCACGAGACTCGGATCCAGAGTGGGGTAGACCCGCAGCATGTCCTCGCGCATGCCGTTGCTGACCGCGATGATGGCGTGGGCGCCCAGCACGGCGGTGTGCTCCACCCAGGTCGACACCCGGTAGCCGCCGCCGAGCTGCTCGGCCTTCCACGGTCGCAGCGGCTCAAGGGAATGCGCCGTCAGCACGTGGGGAATGTCGTAGAGCATCGCGGCCAGGTGACCGGCCATGCCGGTGTACCAGGTGTGGGAGTGCACGACGGTGGCCGCTGACACCGCATTGGCCATCACCAGGTCCGACGACAAGGTGGACAGCGCCGCGTTCGCGCCGTGTAGCCGCGGGTCGGGCTGATAGGCGAAGGCGCCCGGGCGGGGCTCGCCCATGCAGTGGACGTCGACCGCGCACAGGCGGCGCAGCTGCGCAACCAGTTCGGTGACGTGTACCCCGGCCCCGCCGTAGACGTCGGGAGGGTACTCCCGAGTCATCATCGCCACCCGCATACTCCGCACCGTAACGGGATGACGACGCGACTCGCCAGCCGAGTCGAGTAGGAGCCGAAAAATTTGGCTCCACTGGGTCCCTTTAGCCCGTCAGGACAGGGCGTTTGGGCGCTTCCCCCTGGCAGCGGCTGGCGGCTGCCGATAGGTTTGACTCATGCGGGAAGCGGCACACGTGCTGGGCATCGTCCTGGCCGGCGGTGAGGGCAAGCGGTTGTATCCGCTGACCGCGGACCGGGCCAAGCCCGCGGTGCCCTTCGGCGGCGCTTACCGGCTGATCGACTTCGTGCTGTCCAACCTCGTCAACGCCCGCTATCTGAGGATCTGCGTTCTTACGCAATACAAGTCGCATTCACTCGACCGTCACATTTCGCAGAATTGGCGGTTGTCCGGACTGGCGGGCGAGTACATCACTCCGGTGCCGGCGCAGCAGCGCCTGGGCCCGCGCTGGTACACCGGCTCGGCCGACGCGATTTATCAGTCGCTGAACCTGATCTACGACGAAGACCCTGACTACATAGTCGTTTTCGGCGCCGATCACGTGTATCGGATGGATCCCGAGCAGATGGTCCGGTTCCATATCGAGAGCGGAGCCGGAGCGACCGTGGCCGGCATTCGGGTGCCGCGCTCGGAGGCGCACGCGTTCGGATGCATCGACGCCGACGATTCGGGCCGCATCCGTGGATTCGTCGAGAAACCTTTGGAGCCGCCGGGCACCCACGACGACCCGGACACCACGTTCGTCTCGATGGGCAACTACATCTTCACCACCAAGGTGCTCATCGACGCGATTCGCGCCGACGCCGACGAGGACCATTCCGATCACGACATGGGCGGCGACATCATCCCCCGCCTGGTCGACGACGGGATGGCCGCGGTGTACGACTTCAGCGACAACGACGTGCCCGGTGCCACCGACCGCGACCGAGCTTACTGGCGTGACGTCGGGACGCTCGACGCGTTCTACGACGCGCACATGGATCTGGTGTCGGTGCATCCGGTGTTCAACTTGTACAACAGGCGCTGGCCGATCCTGGGCGCATCGGAGAACCTGGCCCCGGCGAAGTTCGTCAACGGCGGCTCGGCGCAGGAGTCGGTGGTGGGTGCCGGCAGCATCATCTCGGCGGCCTCGGTGCGCAACTCGGTGCTCTCGTCCAACGTCGTGGTCGACGACGGCGCGATCGTGGAGGGCAGCGTGATTATGCCCGGCGCTCGGGTCGGGCGCGGCGCGGTGGTGCGGCACGCGATCCTGGACAAGAACGTCGTCGTCGGGCCCGGCGAGATGGTCGGCGTGGATCTGGAACGGGATCGGGAGCGGTTCGCGATCAGCGCCGGCGGCGTGGTCGCGGTGGGCAAGGGCGTCTGGATTTAGGGACCGCGCAGTAATTAGGTAGGTTCCGTCGGGCGTGTTGCGGTGTGGTCGGCCGTGAGCGTGTAGTTCCAGTCGCCGTGGAACTCGTGACGGTGCAGCTGGGTGGCTTCGAGGGCGGCGATCTGCTTGTCGGTGATCTTGATGCCGCGGTCGTAGGTGGTGGTGTCGAGTACCGCGTTCACCGTCAGTCCGGTGGAGGTGGTGGTTGTTGCCCCGAGAGTTTCGATGACTACCTCGTGGGATTCCAGGGGTCGTCCGCGCCAGTTGCGGCTGATCGCGGAGAACAGCCGGTGTTCGATCTTGTTCCATTTGGAGGTGCCGGGCGGCAGGTGGCAGACCGTGATGTCGAGTCCGGCCTGGGCGGCCAAGGCGGCGAGTTCGGTTTTCCACAGCCGCAGCCGGGATCCGTTGGAGCCGCCGGAACGGAGAGCTTGCTCTACGTGGCGGACTGCAAGCTCGCCACCGGCGACAACATGGCCCACATCGAAAAGCGCGGCGCCGGTTTGTGTCCGTGCTGTCCGTCTCCCGCAAGAGGACCGGCAGTTTCGTGACTGGATCGTCGATCACGAACCCGAGTGGACCCAAGCCAGCCGGCGGCGGGCCGCCGGCACTCCGATCCCGACGACGTGTGGCACACCACCCCTGCGCGCCGTGGCCGTCAGCGGAGGGCTACCGCGTTCTCTGGGTGCGATCGTCGGCGAAGGTCGACTACGCGCAAGGCGATGTGCACGAGCATGCTGTGGTTGATGGCGGGGGTGCCAAGACGTAAACCTCCACCCCAGATGCAGCCCGCAGCCGGGGACCCGAGGTCACTCGCGCACTGGCGGCGTTCAACCAGCGATCTGGCCACGTTACAGGCTGCTGCAATTGCGTTGCAGCATCATCCTGCAAAGCTGACCGTGGCCGGTCCAGTCTTTTCCGGTAACTGCCGCGCGTCTCGGTGGAGAACTTGAACGTCTCGATGCGGTGCGGCTGGCTATCCCACTTACGCCAGATCCGCGCGACCGAGGCAAACGAGATCCCCAGCCGGGCGGCCATCAGCCGCGCCGACCAGTGCGTCACACCAAGATGGGCGGGCGGTTTCCCCTTGTCCGCCAGCGTCTCGGCCAACACCGCGACCTCATCGATGACCGCCGCACGTCCCTGGCGTGGATCGTCGTCGAGCCCATCGACCCCCGAAGCGCTATACCGCCCGCGCCACTTGAGCACCGTTGGCCGGCTCGTGCCGGTCTGATCGGCGATATCGGTATTGGCCACAGCGTTGGCGGCCAACAACACGATCCGAGCCCGCGTGGCCAGCCCTGCACGCACCGTCGACGCCCGTGTCAACGCTTCTAACCTCGACCGATCGCCATCACGCAATTGCAACGCCCGGGCAGCATGCACCCATCAATTGTCGCAATAAACCAAACGTAAAGGCTTCAACGACACGCGACACTAGGACTGCGTTGATACCTCATAGATATAAATATAGATATATTGATATGCGCATGATACCTTAAGTACATATATTGGGTAAATCGGTATATATATAGTTTGGTTATTTGCCGAAAAAGATTCGCTATCGATCGGAACCCGGTAGTCTCATGAATCGAGGTTGCTCGGATGCGCGCAGCCCCTATCTCAAGTATCAAGCCCTTGCACAGGGCCGAAAGACAGAATGTTGAGGTGCCATGAGCACAACGTTGTACGTCTCCCCGGCCAACATCCAGTGGCTGACTGCGAATCTTGACAGCATCGGCGCGCAATTGGCCCGCGACCACGCGGCGGCGGCCGGTGCGACCACCGCGGTCGAGGCGGCGGCGGCCGATGAGGTGTCGGTGGTGATCGCTTCGCTGTTCTCCCAGCATGGGGCGGCGTACCAGGCGCTGGCCGCGCAGGGAGCGGCGTTCCATAATCAGTTCACGGGCAACTTGGCGGCCAGCGCGGCTTCGTATCTGCGCGCCGAGGCGGCCAACGCGGCGGCCATCACGGATGTCGGCGCCGCGCCGTTCTCGCCCTTCCTGGACATCTTTGGGCGCGCGGCGTTCGGCAACGGCGCCAACGGCACCAACGGCGCGCCCGGTACCGGCGCGGCTGGCGGTAATGGCCAGGCCGGCGGGTTCATTTGGGGCAACGGCGGTAACGGCGGTAACGGCGGGTCGGGCACGGCCGGTGGCGGCAGTGGTGGTGCCGGTGGTGCCGGCGGTGCCGGCGGGTCTTTCAGCCATGGCGGTAACGGTGGTAACGGCGGGGCGGGCACGGCCGGTGGCGCCAGTGGTGGTGCCGGTGGTGGAGGTGGTAAGGGCGGGTGGTTCTTCGGCCATGGCGGTAACGGTGGTGCCGGCGGGGCGGGCGCAGCGGGTAGTGCAGCCACTGTCCCTGGTACGAATGGTTTTGCCGGTGGTAACGGTGGTAACGGTGGTGCGGGTGGTGCCGGTGGCTTCTTCTTCGGTCATGGCGGTGACGGTGGTGCCGGCGGGCAGGCCGGCGTCGGTGGTGCGGGCGCCCCCGGTGGTGGTGCCGGCGGCCCGGGCGGCTACGGCGGTCTAGGCGGTGCCGCAGGTCACGGCGGCGCATTCTTCGGTCAGGACGGACACGATGGCCAAAACGGTCAGTCCGGTGGCGGTGGCGGTGGCGGTGACGGTCACACCGGTCCCATCGGACCGACTGGCCCCATCGGACCGACCGGCCCCACGGGTGCGACTGGGGCTCACGGTGCCACGGGTGCGACCGGTGCCACGGGTGCGACCGGGGCTCACGGTGACACGGGTGCGACCGGTGCCACGGGTGCCACGGGTGGGACTGGGTCTCACGGTGACACGGGTGCGACCGGTGCCACGGGTGCCACGGGTGGGACTGGGTCTCACGGTGACACGGGTGCGACCGGTGCCACGGGTGCCACGGGTGCGACTGGGGCTCACGGTGACACCGGTGCGACCGGTGCGACCGGTGCCACGGGTGCCACGGGTGCGACTGGGGCTCACGGTGACACGGGTGCGACCGGTGCCACGGGTGCGACTGGGGCTCACGGTGACACGGGTGCGACCGGTGCCACGGGTGCCACGGGTGCGACTGGGGCTCACGGTGACACGGGTGCGACCGGTGCCACGGGTGCCACGGGTGCGACTGGGGCTCACGGTGACACGGGTGCGACCGGTGCCACGGGTGCGACCGGTGCCACGGGTGACACGGGTGCGACCGGTGCCACGGGTGCGACCGGTGCGACCGGTGACACGGGTGCGACCGGTGCCACGGGTGCGACCGGTGCGACCGGTGACACGGGTGCGACCGGGGCTCACGGTGACACGGGTGCGACCGGTGCCACGGGTGCCACGGGTGCGACTGGTGCGACCGGGGCTCACGGTGACACGGGTGCCACGGGTGCGACCGGTGCCACGGGTGCGACCGGGGCTCACGGTGACACGGGTGCGACCGGTGCCACGGGTGCGACCGGTGCCACGGGTGCGACCGGTGCGACCGGGGCCACGGGTGCCACGGGTGCGACCGGCGCCACCGGTCCCAGGGGTGCGACCGGCGCGACGGGTGCCACGGGTCCGCACGACGGCTAAAGCGGGCAGGCCGGCTCAAGTGACAGACTGACAGAGGCCGAGGTAGTGGGTCAGTTTGAACAAACTGACCCACTACCGGGGCCGATGTTGGTTCGCCGAATCTGAGGTGCACCGAGTAAACTGCTGGTCCGTTCGAGGATGCCGTCGCGCGTCATCGAAGATGACGGTTGATGTACGACTGGATGGTGCGTGAGTGGAGTCGGCGACAGGGCGCCCGACGGTGTGCCTCAATATGATTGTCCGCAACGAGGCGCACATTGTTCGCGAGGTTCTTGATTCCGTTGCACCCCATATCAATTCTTGGGTGATCGTTGACACCGGGTCGACGGACGGCACGCAGGAGGCGATCCGCGCACACCTGCAACGGCTCGGGATTCCGGGGGAACTTCACGAGCGGTCGTGGCGCAATTTCGGTGAGAATCGTTCCGAAGCGCTGGAGCTGGCCCGCGGGCATGCCGACTACATCTGGGTTATCGACGCCGACGATTTGGTGGTGGGCGCTCCTGATTTCAGCTTGTTGAATGCCGACGCGTATATGTTGCGCTATGGACAGCCGTCGGGTTTCTCCTATTGGCGTTGCCAGATGTTCCGCGACGGACTGCCATGGGAATACAAGGGTGTCGTGCACGAGTACGTGCACTGTAGCGACCCGCATACGCAGGAGCGCCTCGACGGCGATTATCATATTGAATCGCGCCGGCTCGGCGACCGCAGCCGTGACCCTCAAAAGTATGCGCGGGACCGCGATCTGCTGCTGGCTGACATCGACCAGAACGCCGACAATGAACGGTCGGTCTTCTATCTGGCCCAAAGTTATTTCGATCTAGGCGATTTCGCCAACGCGCGGCACTGGTATGCCAAACGGATCGAGATGGGTCGCTGGGATCAGGAGGTCTATTACTCGATGTACCGACTCGCCGAATCGATGGCGCAACTTGGCGAGCCGTGGGCGACGGTACAGCAGGAATACCTGAGAGCATGGGAATTCCGGCCCACTCGTGCTGAACCCCTGTACGCAATTGCTTCTCATTATCGCAAGACCAATCGTTTTCAGCTCGGCTACAAGTTCGCCGAGTGGGCTGCCACGATCGAGATGCCCGACGACGTGTTGTTCGTCTCCAGCGATGTGTACCAGTGGCGTGTGTTGGATGAAGTGTCCATCTGTGCTTCGTGGCTGGGGAGACATGCCGAATCATTCGCCGCGTGCCGGAAGTTGCTGGCCAAACCCGGACTGCCCGAAGCGCAACGGCCTCGAATCGCAGGAAATCGCGACTTCGCCGTGGCGGCGATGGTCGCGGCGGCAGAGGCTTTCCCGCGTGAAATGGTCGCTGGCCCTCGCGATCTCGATGTCACGGTGACACTGGTGGCGGGCTCGGATCGCTTCGCGCTTGAAAAGACGCTTCATTCAATTCTGAACTGCTGCACCGATATTGATCGTTCACGCCGGTTTCTGGTTGTCGATTGTGGCTTGAGCGCCGAGGACCGAGAGTCGCTGAAGCAGAACTACGGATTCCTTGAGTTCACCCGGCAGGGCAGTACTGCGGAGGCGACTTGGATTCGCGACATGGTGACTACGCGGTTCTGGCTACGCGTGACGGCGGGGTGGACATTTTTCGCACCCGAACCCCTCATCGGCCGGCTCATCGCGGTACTCGAAGCAGAGCCTGACTGCACGCAGGTCGGCGTAAACGTCGATGACGCGGTCGGCCTGACGGGCGTCTCCGCCCCGGAAGCCGGGGTGTGGAGAGCCGCTGACGGCAGTCGTTACGTCATCAGGAACGCGACGGTAAACGGCCCGGCAATGTTCGAGACCACTCGCTTGGACAGGGCTGGGACATCGGTCGCGTGTGTTGCCACCTTGGACGAGGTGCTCGTCTTGCAGACTGAACGTGAACGACCCACCTCCGGGATAATTAAGGATAATATGCGCGACAGTGTTGTGCGGTTACGTGAGCTCGGCTTCGATCCCAAGGTAATTCTCGACATCGGTGCCTACGAGGGCCGGTGGGCGCGCATGGCGACCGAGGTCTTTCCAACCGCCCGAATCCTGAGTTTCGAAGCCCAGCCAGGAATGGAGCCAGCACTTCAGGAGACGGCCGCCCAGTGCCCGAACGTCGAGTACACTCTCGGCCTGCTCGGCGATCGGTCGCGGCACAATGTCCCGTTCTATGTCATGGTGACTAGTACCGGATCGACCGGCTCCTCAATGTATGAGGAAAATACGCCATTTGGGCGCCGGCTTATTCATCTCGAGTGTCGTACGTTGAATGATATTCTGACAGAACGGAATATGCCAAAGGTTGACCTGATAAAAATCGATACTCAGGGTTCCGAACTCGATATTCTGCGTGGCGGCGAGGGCATCTGGAATACGGCCGAGGCCGTAATCGTCGAGGTGTCCTACGTCGAATACAACGTCGGTGGCATTGCCGCCTCGGACGTCGTGGACTACATGGCGCAATGGGACTATACGGTGTTCGATATCGCCGATACGCACCGTGGCCGTGGCGGCATTCTTCTCCAGGCGGACCTGATTTTTGTTCCGCGAGACAGTGCCTGGCGGAAGAAAGAGTCCTGGTTATGGTGAACTCGACGTATTACGACATCGTCTTATATGCCACCGTCGGGATGCCCTACACCGGCTCGACGCCGGAGCATGCGGGTCTGGGCGGATCGGAGTTCGAGACGATTCTGCTCGCCGAAGCCCTGGCGGCGCGAGGACGCAGTGTGCTGGTGCTCAACAAGACTACGCGACAAGTACGTGAGCGCGGCGTCGACTATGCAAATCATGATGCGGTGCTAGAACCGCCGGTATTATCCTGCAAATTCCTTCTAATACAACGTTATTCCGAGATTCCGCAGATTTTGGCCGAGCGGATCGTGGTAGTCGCAACTGACATTCCCCGCCATGAATACGACCACCTCTACACACTGTTCGACGGCGGCCCGGATGCGACGCTCGTTACGGTTTCGGAGTGGCAGCGTGCACATTTCCCGGCGCATTGGCAGAGCAAGACTATTCCGAACATGCTGCCAGAATATGTTTACGATCTTGACCGTCCCATCAATCCCCGCCGCTTCGTCTATGCCAGCGCCGCGCTCAAGGGACTGGATGCGACGCTCGCCGCCTGGCAGGAGCTGTACGACGGTGGCGGGATGGAAGGGGCAGAGCTATGTGTGTGCACGCCCGGCTACGACTCCGTCGACGTCGACGATCTTGCGTCGCGAGGCGTGCGTTTTCTCGGCTCGTTACCGTTCCACCGGGTGGCGGAGGAGATCGCGGCATCGGCGGGATTGTTTTACGTCAATGCCTGGACTGAAACCTTCTGCATTGTCGCCGCGCTCACCGAGGCATTGGGCCGACGGGTACACATCTTGTACACGAGTGAGCCGGGTGGATTGCCGCTGACCGTCAGGAGCCCACTGGTCACGGGTGACCGCGCGAAATTCCTGGCTGATTTCCGTGCCGCACTGGGTGATCCCGATAATCCGCGATGGCGTGGTGCTGCTTACGACTACCGAGTGTCTTCGGTGATGCCCCAGTGGCTCGAACTGTTCGATGCGCCGCCGCCTGACCATGTGCTCGCAGTGGCGCCCAACACGGTGCGTGATCAGGTGCTATATGCAGAGTTCCGTCATGAGCTTGCTCAGTTGACGGGTGCCGTCGATGCCACCCCGCATTGGTCTGCCCGCAGCGAGCAATTGTTGGTGGAGGCGGCGGAGCATGAAGATGCACGCGAACTGCTGCGGTGGCCCGCGTTGGGCGACACCAATCCCAGTGAGTTTCCGGTGTTTCTTCCGTGGTACCGCAGCCTCAAGAACGATGCTCAATGGAGTGCTCGTTGGCGTAAGCTCACGCGTGAGAGTGCTGCTGGATCGCCCAAGCGGTTCAGTCTGGATGTCGGTACCAGTCCGCTTCTTGTCCAGCATGTATACAACTACGCTCACTACGAGCGATCGACAGGCAAGAGCCTCAAGGATCTCGATTGTCTGATCGAATTCGGCGGTGGATTCGGTTCCTTCGCGCGCGTACTGCAGACTGATGGGTTTTCTGGCATTCACATCATTTACGATCTGCCGCCGATGGGCGCTGTTCAGCGTTTGTACATTCGAATGCTGGGAATTGAAGTCGACTCGCTCGAGGTGGTGCTGGCGAAGGGACGCGGTGTCGCCACGGCTTCCGCCGCAGACCTTGCCGAAATCGTCGAATATCTCAGGCGCAATCGAGATCAGGTCAACGGTCTCCTCGGCACCTGGTCTTTCAGTGAAACCCCTGTTGCGGTGCGTGACGAGTTTCTGTCGGTGGTGGCGCCGTTCTGCGACCGCGCACTCATCGCATACCAACCCAATTTCGAGGGTATCGATAATGCCGTATATTTTTCCGGCATATCACGCCTGTTCCGCGGAAATTCGTTAATTACAGAGCCTATTCCTGACTATCCAAACAACACATTTGTGATTGTTTGCGAATCGGCGGAAGGTGGGATGGACAAGCCTGGCTTTCATCCAAAGACGGCAACGGCCATTCGTGGCGATGGCAGTCGGGAGGCCCCTATGAGTAATAGGTACAAGGTGTGTGTGTACGCGATCTGCAAAAATGAAGAAAAGTTTGTGGATCGCTGGATGGACGCCGTGAAGGAAGCGGACGTCGTGGTGGTTCTAGACACGGGTTCCACCGACGCGTCGGTGGAGAAACTGCGTGCGCGGGGCGCGCAAGTGTATGAACGCATTGTGTCACCGTGGCGTTTTGACACAGCGCGTAATATCGCGATGGACTTCGTGCCGGAAGATGTCGACATCTGCGTTTCCAATGATCTCGATGAGGTATTCGAACCAGGGTGGCGAAATTCCTTGGAGGAATCGTGGACACCCGAAACGATACTTTCGCGTTATCGTTTCGTCGCGAGCCACCGCGCTGATGGCTCAGCCGAAAAGGTGTTCGGCATGGAAAAGATTCATCGGAGAGAGGAATTCCGATGGGTGCGACCTGTTCATGAGAAGTTGAAATACACTGGGTCTGCTCCGGAGTCGATCCGCTGGGTAGAGGGGATCGTGCTCCATCATTTTCCGGATCTTGAAAAACGTCGCCACCACTATATGCCTCTTCTTGAACTCGCTGCCGAGGAAAACCCCGAGGACGGCCAGATATTATTTTGGCTGGGCAGGGAATATGTGCATCACGGTAGGTCAGACGATGCAATCGCGATCCTCAATCGGCATTTGGATCTTCCGGTGACGTGGGATTTGGAGCGGTGTGCTTCGGCGCGCTACATTTCCAATTGCTACAACGCCAAGGGGGAGCCTAACCAGGCGCAGGCATGGGCCTACCGCGCGATCGCGGAGTGCTCAGGCTCTCGTGAACCGTATTATCACATGGCGCTCCTCGCCTATCACATGAAAGATTGGGCGTTAGTGTTGGCGATGGTGGAGAAGCTGCTGTCCATTGAGGATGCCGGGCGAAGCGGATACCTTCGCGAATCTGCGTGCTGGGGTTATAGTCCGTACGATCTTGCCGGGATCGCCACCTATTGGCTGGGATTGTATCGGCGATCGTATGACTATAGTGCGCAAGCTCTTGCGATGAAACCCGGTGATCAGCGGCTCGTCAAAAATATGGCGCTCGCCGCCGACAAACTGAATGGCGATAGCGCAGTCGGCCAGTGATGGTCATGCGGACTCGGCAGATACACTTCGATCAGGAACATATGCATTCCGCCCCACGAATGGTGCGATAGGTCCCAGTCCTGGAACCTGCGTGCCGAGCTGTTGGCGATGAGCAGCGCCACCATCGACCGCTATCTGCGCGCCGCCAAAGCCCGCGACCAGATCGCGGGGAAGTCGACGACCACACCTTCTCCGCTGCTGCGGTCGGCGATCAAAATCCGCAAGGCCACCGACGAGGTCGAGGCGTCCCCGGGGTTCTTCGAGGGCGACACCGTCGCGCACTGTGGGCCGACCCTCAAAGGCACGGCGGCACCAACGAAACCGTCGTGGATGGCTGGCCTTGACCCGGCGGGGTGTTCGCCGAACAGCAAGATCAATGAATCCACAGTTGCCGCTACCTCGGGCGCGATGTGCTGACCCGGTCCGCGAGAAGCGATTGCTATGTACACTCTGAGCGGTGTCCAAGCCAGTGACCGTGAGCTCCGCGATCTGCCTGAACATGATCGTGAAAAACGAGGCCCACACCGACCGGGTTGTCAGGAAGAGGCGCACCAATAGCTCATAGTCGTCGGCCACATGCAGCCGACTGTAACCGCCGGCGTCGTGGTATGCCTTGCGGGTCCAGGCTCGGAGGTGATTCGGCACGCCGACGATGTGGCGGATAGTTTTAGCGTTATCGCGTTTCCACATTCTCGAAGGTGGCGTAGTTTTCCGGATGCCACTCCCAGTGCGCCTTGCCGTAGCCGAACGCGTAGTTTTCGCCGTAGTCGCCGAATTCCAGCTTGCCCTCGAATTGTTCTGAACAATCGGTATATGCCACACCGCATTCCGGATGCTTGGCGGAGGCATCCACAATCCAGCCGACGGCGTGCGGGGTGAGGACGTCATCGTGATCCAGTTCTACGAAGATGTCCCGGGAAGCGGCCGACACAGGTAGCCCTTCAGCACGCCGATGTTGCCGCTCGGCTTTTCCAGGCGATGAACCGACACCCGGTAATCCGCCCCAATCTCCTCCAGCGCCTCCAGCGTGCCCGGATCCGACGAGTGGTCGTCGACGATCACCCATTCCGGTCGCTGTAAGACTGGCGCTGCAGCGATCGCCACGTCCGCAATAGTCGCTGCCGGCCTGTGTTATACACCGGGGTGTAGACGCTGACCTTGCGAATGCCCTGCTGGTCCTTGTATGCCGGCAACGCCCCGCCCAGGAAGCAGTGCAGCATGTCGACGCCACGCAGATCGCTGGCGCGGTCCTTGTGAATCCACTTGCTGCGAATGTAGTACGGCGCCCCATCAAATTCTTGAAGCTGTGGATGTCGCCGATCGTGACGATGCACTGCGGATCTAGCTCTTTGAGGATCCACGTCAGGTCGAGATCGTTTTCGAATAGCGAGAAATCAAACGTATCCGCCTCAAACTTTGGCGCCGGGTGCGAGCGCAATTGCTCGGCGCTGGGCAGCTGATCCATGGATGTGACGCCGAAGATAGCAACCTTCGGGAGACCTGGATTGCGTATTTCCTCCCTTCGTTCTGGCAGGTTAGAGCCCGTCGGCGGCCGATCGTCGCGCTTGCCCAGGTCGGCTTCGTCTTGGCGGATCCAATTCCGCAAGGTCCTCGGGCGCACGTCGAGCTGCCGCGCCAGCTGCGCGATCACCTTGCGATCGGACTCCCGATACAGCCGCACCGCGCGCTCACGCAGCTCAATCGGGTACTTCCTGTTCGCTGCCACCGCTAACTTCCTTCCTCCAGGCTTGAACGATCAAACCTAGTTCGGTGGACAAAGGCTTCGCTGGTCTCCGCGGCGAGACCTTACCCAACCACGACGGCCAACGGCATGGGCGCAAGGCGGGCTATTACTTTATTTGCGCCGGTTGAGCTGCGACGCAAGAACTTCACACGGTTTTCTTAAGGATTCCGGAAGCGTCATCGCGGATCCTTAGACCTGTGAGCACCACCTCGAGCACGAGTAGGGCAAGAGTCGCCGCTTTGGCACGCAAGGCGGGGCGTGCGGGCGTGCTCTGCGTCCTCGCCGCCGCCTCGCTGGTGGGATTGACCGGTGTGGCCCAGGCCGCTCCCGGCACTCCCTTGACCTATGGAGCAGAGATGTATGGCGACCCCGACGCCGCGGCCCCCTACTGGCGCCGGCAGCACGATTCGAACTGCGCGGAGATGGCGGTGGCCGATGTGATCGGCGAGCTCACCGGCCGAGAGCCCACTGAGCAGGAGATCGACGCGTCGGCTGAAAACACCCCGAGCCCTTTCATTCCCGGGGGACGGGTGTGGCACCCCGGGCCGGGCGGCTACTCAGAGATTCGGGATCTGCCGGCTTTGCTGGCGCACTACGGAATCGACGCGCGCGCGATCGGCCAATCGAACATCGACCGGCTGGAGCAGGCTTTGGCCCAAGGACACAAGGTGATCGCCTCAGTCAACAGTCAAATCCTCCGGGACGGCCACAGCAACTCCAACACACCAGACCACTTCGTGGTCGTCACCGGCATCGACACCGACGCCAACGTGGTGCACCTCAACGACAGCGGCCGCGACACCGGCAGCAACGAGCAGGTTCCCCTCGCCACCTTCGAAAATTCCTGGGCCACCAGCGGCAACCAGGCCGTCGTGACCGACTGACGGGCGGCCGGCAATCCGGCTCAGCCCGTCTCAGATCGGCTCAGCCCCCAGCCTTGAGTGCGGAAGCCTGTCGGGACAAAGCGCTGCGGTGTAACGGCTCGCGGCCGGGCGGCTGCGGCGGTGGCGGCAGTAATGGCGTACGGGGCCAGGACGGGGGAGCCGCGCCTCAAACAAAAGCTGCCGCATTACGGCGCCTACAACAAGCGCTAGGACTAGCTAGAACGTGCCGATCGCCGACCGCGGGTCGAGGGCAAAACCCGGTATAACAGGGTTGGCTGGGCTTGACCCCGTGTCGTGGAATGATCCCGTCACTGATCGAATGCCAGATCCGGCGAGCCATGAAAGAGCAAGGTCTGCAACAACTCTCGCTCTACCCCGAAGACGGCGGCTGCGCCGCACCCACCACCGCCCGCGTGCTCGACATCTTCGCCGGCCTGGCCCGCCACCACCTGCGCGACCAGCACGGCGGGCACGTACAGACCTTCCAGCCCGAACTCACCAAGCTACAAGCACTCGTACTCGACCTGCTCGACATCCCGCACAACACCCACACCGGCTGACCCCGCCCGATGGGGGAGCCAAAACGCGACGGAGAAGTACGGAAAGGGGGAAAGGGCGATTTTGTGTCTCGCGCCGCCTACGGGATCTCCGGGATCAACAGGTGCGCGTCGTGACGCGGGCCCCAGCGCAGGCTGACCCGACCTCGCGGCGGATGGGTATAGGCGGCAGGGAACTGGCCGACCAGCGGGTTGCGCGGCCACAGCCAGCGCCCACCGACCACCAGCCGCAGCTGCTCAGCGCCGCGGAACAGCGTCGCCGAGGGGCCCAGGGCGATATTGACCGCGACCACCTCACCGGCGGACACCGGCTGCGGCTGGTCGCATGCCGGGACCGGCTCCCACGGCTGGGAGAGTTCGGGGTGCAGCGCGCGCAGCGCGACCCGCTGCCAGCCGGTGGTCACCCGGTCGCGGCCGTAGCCATAGGACCCCTCGAATCCGACGAACGTTCCATCGCGCCACTTCTCGACGCCGACGAAGAGGTTCGCGTCGTCAGAGCCGTGCAGTTCGACCCACAACCGCGCCACCATCGGGCCCGTCAGCTCGACGTCCGCGGGAACCGTCCAGCTGAATGCCGCTGCCCGCGAAAGGGTTTCGAACGTGACACTGCCCGCTGTGTGCGGCTGCTCGGGGGCCAGCAAGCCGGCCCCGGCGAGATATAAGCGCCGCCAGCGTGTTCGGGCCAGCGGCCATTCGTTTTCTTCGCGCACCGCGACGACGGTGTCGCGGTCCTCGCGCACCTCCAGGCGGACGGTGCGGGAACCCGGCACGCCGTCCAGCACGTCGCGGAAGAACTTCAGCTGTTCGGCCAGTGCCGGTTCGGAGTAGAAGGTTGCCCATTTGCCCCCACGATGTGTGTAGAGGCGTGCGTGGCTACTGCCGGCGCGAGTGAATGCCCGCATCGAGCCGCGGCTGTGCAGGTTGTTGTCCGAGAAGCTGCCGCAGACCAGCATCGGAACATTGATCGCCGACAGGTCGGGAACCACCGAGCGCCAAAAGTCGTCGCGCAGCGGATGCTGCTCCTGCATGGGGCCCAGGGTGTAGGCCTGGCGGGTATCGCGGCGCATGTTGCGCGACCACAACGCGGTGAAGCCGGACTCCCGAACGCCGCCGGGAAAGGTGAGATCGCGATACGCGTCGGTGAAGCCTTCCCACGGGCAGATCGCCCGCAGCGCGGGAGGCTGCAGGGCGGCGACGGCGTACTGGCTGATGGCCAGGTAGGACACCCCGAGCATGACGACATTGCCGTCGCACCACGGTTGATTGGCGATCCAGTCCACGAGGTCGTAGGTGTCCTCGGCCTCCTGGCGCGACAGCACTTTGCCGGTGCCGTCGGAATGGCCGCAGCCGCGCGAGTCGGCGTTGACCACGGTGAAACCGTGGGCGACCCACCACGCCGGGTCCGGGGCTTCCCAGCCGGTGAGCGCGGAAAAAGTCAGCGGCTGGGGCTGTCGTAACATCCGATATTGCAGCGAGTACGTCCAGCGCTTGCCGCGCCGGGTCGGCAGGTTGTCCTTGCCGTAGGGATGGATGCTCAGCACGACCGGCCGGGCATCATCATCCTTGCGGAAGACGTTGATGCGCAACACTGTTCCGTCGCGGGTACCGACGCTGACGTCGCGATCGATGATGATGTCGGTCGGCGGATCGGTGACGGTTATCGGTGGCTTGGCGATGCCGCGAATCCGTCCTAGCGCATACCGCAGAGCGCCGGGACGTCGCCACGGCCGGTCCAAAGCGGGTGCCGAGTTGTGGGCCACGCCCGCTACCTTAGAACGCGTCGGCCACTACCAGACGTACGGCAGCAATCGGTAGCGCACCCGCTGCGTGTACTCGCGATACCCGCCCAATTCCTCGGTGAGCATTTTTTCCTCGTCGAGGATGCGAAGGACGAGCATGAGCAGGCCCGGGATGACGATCACCAGCCCCCAGAAGGAACCCAGCGCCAGGGGTATGCCCACCATCAGAATCAGGTCTGCGGCGTACATCGGATGCCGCACGAGCTTGTAGAGACCGCTCGAGGCCAATTTCTGGCCCGCCTCCACTCTGACCGTGGCGGCCGCATAACCGTTCTGCACGACCACCAGCATGCCGAAGGTCAACCCCACCACCACCAGGACATCACCGATCACGCACACCACTGTCGGCACCCTTGACCAGCCGACACGATGGTCGTACGCGCTGAACGCCATCATCGCGAAGAGACTCAGAAAGTTACCGGTGACGATGAACTTCTGAACCGTTCTGCCTTCGGCCAGCGGTCCGCCATGCATGCGTCGCTGCAGAGCTGCCGGGTTGGTCTTTGCCAAATAAAGCGTCGGAACGATCGTCGCGACGGTGAAAACCGCCATGAAAACCCATGCTTGCCAATACTTCAGCGTGCCGGCGGGCACGAACAGTATCAAGCCGAGTGCGGCAAATCCGATTACCGATGACAGGGTCAATCGAACAGCCGTTTTCATGATGCCCTCCCTAGCAACGCACGTCGCGCCGTCGAAAAGCAATGGCTCCCAGGATGATCAGGCATGCATCGATGGCCAGCAGCCACAGCAGCGGTGTGGCGGTGAAGTCGCCGCCGCCGACGCGCGGGGTGTGCGCGAACGGTTCGAGGTCTAGCACCCACTGCGGAAATTCGGCCAGCGAACCGATCAGATACAAGGCGACGAACGCCACCAGCACGCCCCACGCCACCGGGGTGAACCGCGGTACCAGGCCGAACAACGCCAGCGTCACCGCGGAAAGCAGCCACACGGCGGGCAGCTGCACGGCCGCCGTACCGACGACGACGGCCAGCTTGCCGCCGACATCGTTGGCTGCCACGCCGTAGACGAGTCCGGCCGCCGCACCCGCGACCAGCATCGCTACCGCCGACCCGGCCAGGGCTGCGACCAAATGGCTTGCCAGCCAACGAGTTCGGGAGACCGCCCCGGCCAGCGTCGTCTCGGCTCGCTGGGCCGCCTCCTCCTGATGCAGGCGCAACGTGAGCGAGACGGCGAACGCCGCGGCCACCATTCCCAGCATCGCGAACGCCACCGCGAGGAAGGCCTGCTCAAGCGCGCTGGTGCCGCCCATCCGCGCCACGATGTCGCGCGCGACGGCGCTGCCGCCCAGTTCGTCGCCGATGCCGTGCGCGACGCTGCCCATCAGGACGCCATACAGGCACAGGCCGACGGTCCACACCAGCAGCGCGCCGCGGTCCAGCCGCCACGTCAGCCCGAAGACGCTGCGCAGTCCCGATCCGGCGGTGGCGGGCCCGGCGCGCTCGGCGATCAGCCCGGCGCCCACGTCGCGGCCGGCGAGCAGTCGGTAGGCCAACACAGTCAGCACGGCCGTGGTCGCCAGATGCAGCAGCAGGACCCAGAAGCGATCACCGGCGTACGGCCTGACTTGCAGCGACCACCCCAACGGGGAGAGCCACGACAGCGTGCCGGAGCCGGCATCGCCGACGGCGCGCAGCGTGAACGCGGTCCCCAACGCGGCGAACGCGATACCGCGGGCGACGCGGGCGCTCGGCGACAGCTGGGCGGCCACCGCGGCCACGGCGGTGAACACCAGCCCCGAACAGGCCAGCGCCGCCCCGAACGCCAGCGAGCCGGCGGCGGGGATGTCGGTGCCGAGCAATCCCGCCGCGCCGATCGCGCCGGTGGCGATCGACGCCCCGAAGCACAGCGTCAGCGCGGCCGTCAGGCTGGCATAGCGTCCGATAGCGGTCGAGTCGATCAACTCGGTGCGGCCGGTTTCCTCGTCGGCGCGGGTGTGGCGGATGACGGTGAGGATGACCGCGACCGCGATCAGCAAGTGGAACATCCCGGCTTTCCAAATGCCGACGGCCCCGATGCTGGTGTTGTAGACCTGGCCGTAAAGCGCACGCTGGGCCGGACTGGCCATGATGGCGGCCGCGAACCCGGCACGGTCGGCCTCGGAGGGATAGACTTTTTCGATGCTGCCGACGTACACCGTTGCCAACGGCACTGACAGCAGTAACACCCACAGCGGCAACGCGATTCGGTCGCGACGCAGGTAAAGCCGCAGGATTGACAGTGTTCCGGAGAAGTTCGAACCGGCCGCCGGTGCGGGACGCTGCGGCCGTTCCAGCGTTGCGGTGCTCATGACGCCGCCACCGTCGGCTCTGAGGTGTCGTAATGGCGCAGGAACAGCTCTTCCAGTGTCGGTGGCTGGCTGACCAGGCTGCGCACGCCGGCGTCGCCAAGCACCCGGATGAGTTCCCCGAGGCTTTCGCTGTCCACCTGGGCGCGCAGGGTGTTCCCGTCGATGCTGACGTCTTCGACGCCCTTGATCCGGGTGAGATCACCTGGATCGCCGGTCATTTCGGCCTTGATCGAGGTGCGGCTGAGATGGCGCATGGAGTCCAGCGTGCCGCTCTCGACGGTCCTGCCGGCGCGGATGATGGTGACCCGTTCGCACAGCGCTTCGGTTTCGGCCAGGATGTGGCTGGACAACAGGACGGTCGCGCCGCGGTCACGGGCCTCGCTTACGCACTGCTGAAACACGTTCTCCATCAACGGGTCCAGGCCGCTGCTCGGCTCATCGAGCAGCAGCAGCTCGGCCCGTGACGAAAAGGCGGAGATCAGCGAGACCTTTTGGCGATTGCCTTTGGAGTAGGTGCGCGCCTTCTTGTGCGGGTCGAGGTCGAAGCGTTCGATCAGCTCCGCGCGCCGTTGCTCGTCGATACCGCCGCGCATACGGGCCAGCAGATCGATGGTCTCGCCGCCGGTCAGCGAGGGCCACAACGTGACATCGCCTGGCACGTAAGCGATGTGGCGATGCAGTGCGACGGCGTCGGTCCAGGGGTCGCCGCCCAGCAACCGCGCGCTGCCGGCGTCGGCCTGGACCAGACCCAACAGGATGCGGATGGTGGTGGACTTGCCGGCGCCGTTGGGCCCGAGGAAGCCGTGGACTTCACCGGCGCGCACCGTCAGGTCGAGGCCGTCGAGCGCCCGCACCGCACCGAAGTTCTTCGTCAAACCCTGGATTTCGATGGGCGCAAAGTCGTTAACTGGCATGGGAATCTCCTTGCTCTTTTGCCGCTATGAATGCGTCGAACATGGTGCGATCTGTCATCAGTCCTTCGGTGTAAACCTCGAGGGCCGGCAGAATCATGTCGCGGGAATAGTCCCGCAGCACTGCCTTGAGATCCGTTGGGGTCTCATGCATTTGCACATACAGCAGAAACGCCCCACCTCCGGTGAGGGCCAGGAATCTGGCCCGGGCGTGCGGATCTCGGCTGGGCTTGATGGTGCCGGCCCGCACACCGTCCCCCATGTACTGCTCGACATTGTCGATCATCCGACGCCACATCATCGTCGCGAGGTCGCCACCGGACTGCATGCTGCGCACCAGATAGGCCATCATCGGCGCGTAAGACTCCATTTCGGCCATAGCCGCGAACCAGGTCGCCGGATCGTTGGACTGAATCGTCTCGGACTTGGTGGTGAGGATCTCGTCGGCGATGTGGTCGTCGCAGGCTTTGCGCAGGCCGTCCTTGGAACCGAAGTGGTGGATGACGAGCGCGGCGCTCACCCCCGCGGCCTCGGCGATGGCCCGTAGCCCGACACCGAAGCCGTGCTGCCCGAACTGCTCGATGGCCGCATCGCGGATTCGAGCAGTGGCCGTGAGATCGGCTGAACGCACGTTCAGTACGCTAAACGCCCGTTCAGTCGAACGTCAAGCAGGCGCCCCGTAAGGAATCCGTAAAGGTCTGGGATTTGCCGATGGGCCGAACCGGGTTGCCCTCCGGGAGCAATCGCAGGACAGTGATCTTCGGGTTGCTCGTCGCCGGGATCGGCCTCTGCGCCGGTGGCACAGCGGCGCTGATCGCACGGATGGCCTCGAGCACGTTCTGGATGAACCCGACCTGTGCAGCAGCCCGTACCACTTGGCGTACAGCACCTCGCAGTACACCTACAAACCGGGCGGGTCGGGAACCACCGTGCACTTCCTATGTGTCAGCGGCGTCAGCTCTTACAGCGCCAACCCGCTCGCGGTAATGGCGGTCCGGTTCGTGCTGGTGGTGCTGGTGGCCTGCGCCATCACCCGCCTGGATTGGCGCCTGCGGCGTAAGCACGGCTAGCGGAGAGAGGTCAGTCCCGGACGGCGGCCAGCACCCCGTCGCCGAGCGGGACCAGCGCGGGCGTCAGCCGCTCGTCCTCGGCGATCAGCCGGGCCGCTTCGCGCACCGCAACCACCTCGGCGTCGCGCGCCGCGGGATCGCCGGCCCGCCCGCCCAGCGCCGCCCGGTGCACGACGATGACCCCGCCGGAGCGCAGCAGCCGCACGCCCTCGAGCACGTAATCGGGTTGGTCGATCGGATCGGCGTCGACGAACACCAGGTCATAGGACTCGTCGGCGAGCCGGGTCAGCACCTCTTGGGCGCGGCCGCTGATCAACCGGGTCCGCGACGGCCCGATGCCGGCCTCGCAGAAGGCCTGCTTGGCCAGCCGCTGATACTCGGGTTCGTTGTCGATCGTGGTCAACACGCCGTCCTCGGCCATGCCCGACAGCAGCCACAAGCCGCTGACGCCCACGCCGGTGCCCACTTCGGCGACGGCCTTGCCGCCGCTGAGCTTGGCCAACAGGCTCAACAGCGCTCCCACCGCGGGTGTCACCGCGCCGGCGCCGAGGTCGGTGGCACGCTCGCGGGCTCCCGCCAAAATCGCATCTTCGGAGATCGAGCCCTCGGCGTGCGCGGCGAGTGATTCGGCGCGGCTGAGGGCCGGCTGATCGAGGGTGAGCGAGGAGTTACCGTCCATGCCCGCAGCGTATGTCGAAATGGCGGCGCGATCAGTCAGGCGCGCCTGAGTTGTGCCCCGGCGACACGCCCAACCGGCAGGACGCGACGTACGTCACTCGGGACGCGATTTTCCCAGCACAGCGAAGGTAACGAAATGGTTTCTCAGGCAAACCTCAGGTATCTCCTACCTCGCTTATACGCGTGTGGACGACGGTAACGGGTATGGATCACGGGGGCGCGGACGGCGGGAATAAAAAAGTGCAGCTTCGGGTTGCGAACAAGGACGATCTGCCAACCATGGGCAGCGAAATTTCGGAGGATCCGACCATCACCGCTCTCAGCGCGACTTTGAGCCCGGCAGCTGTCCCGGCCGCGATGTCCCACCCTGCGCAGTACCGCGACGACGAATGGGTGGAGCTACCCGACGAGTTGCAGGGCACCGCGGTTTTCGACGCGACCGGCGACAAGGCCACCATGCCGTCCTGGGACGAGCTGGTGCGTCAGCACGCCGACCGGGTGTACCGGCTGGCCTATCGGCTTTCCGGGAATCAGCAAGACGCCGAGGACCTGACTCAGGAGACCTTCATCCGGGTTTTCCGTTCGGTCCAGAACTACCAGCCCGGCACCTTCGAGGGCTGGCTGCACCGCATCACCACCAACCTGTTCCTCGACATGGTCCGCCGCCGGACCCGCATCCGGATGGAAGCGCTGCCCGAGGATTATGACCGGGTGCCCGCCGACGAGCCGGACCCGCAGCAGATCTACCACGACGCGCGGCTCGGGCCTGACCTGCAGGCCGCCTTGGATTCGTTGCCACCGGAGTTTCGCGCCGCGGTGGTCTTGTGCGACGTCGAGGGCCTGTCCTACGAGGAGATCGGCGCGACGCTCGGGGTGAAGCTGGGCACCGTGCGTAGCCGCATTCACCGGGGACGGCAGGCGTTGCGCGATTACCTGGCCGCGCATTCCGAGATCGCCAAGTCGGCCTAACCGACCCGCTGAGGCCTGCCGCCGCGCTACATTCGAAGAGTGGCAGGCAGCGAAAGGAAACACGTGTTCCGCCGCGCCTTTTCCTGGCTCCCCGCGCAATTCGCCTCACAGAGCGATGCGCCGGTCGGTGCGCCGCGGCAGTTTGGCTCCACTGAGCACCTGTCCATCGAGGCCATCGCGGCGTTCGTCGACGGTGAGCTGCGCATGACCGCACACCTGCGGGCCGCGCATCACCTATCGCTGTGCACCGAATGTGCGGCCGAGGTGGATGGCCAGAGCCGGGCGCGGTCGGCGCTGCGCGACCATGACTCGCACCCCATCCGCATCCCCACCAACCTGCTTGGGCTGCTCTCCGAGATTCCGCACAACCCGGTCAATGAAGTCGGGGACGCGACACCGCCACCTGAACCTTTCGCCGACCGCGACCGGCGTGACCCGCGTAGGCGTCGCTAGAAAGCGACCCATCAGGAAACGTGGATACTAGGGTAAACACGGATAACGCTCTGCCCACGACAGGATCCAAAGGACAACGTGACCTCCGACCCCGCAAACAACATGGGCAATAAGAGCGGCCCCGACACCGGGCAACGCCTGGCGCCGCGCCCCGTCTCCCGGCCACCGGTCGACCCCGCGTCGCGTCAAGCATTCGGCCGTCCCCTTGGGATGATCGGGTCCTTCGTCGCGGAGCGCGTACGCCCGCAAAAGTACCGCGACCAGGGCGAGTTCAGGCCGTACGATCAACCGGCCGACCCGGTCTTAGAGGAAGCGTTCAGCCGGCCCGACGGGAGCCTCGACTCGCTGCAGCGCCACCCCGTCGACGCGGGTGCGCTTGCGGCCGAGAAAGACGGCTTCGGGCCCGACGAACCGGACGACCCGTGGCGTGACCCCGCCGCCGCGGCGGCACTGGGCAGCCCCGCGGTGACTCCGTCGGCGCCCCGCCCTGCCCCCGGCTACCGCGGCAAACTCGGCGTGCGCGACGTGCTGTTCGGCGGCAAGGTGTCCTACCTGGCGCTGGCGGTGCTGCTGCTGATCGCCCTGGTGATCGGCATGCTGGGCGGCGTGATCGGCCGCAAGACGGCCGAGGTCGTCGAGGCGTTCACCACCTCCAAGGTCGCCCTGGCCACCCCGAACAACGCCGAACAGCCGGCCGGCCGGTTCGCCAAGGTGGCGGCCGCGACCGCCGATTCGGTGGTGACAATCGAGTCCAAGAGCGACCAGGAGGGCATGCAGGGCTCGGGCGTCGTCATCGACGGCAAGGGCTACATCGTCACCAACAACCACGTGATCTCCGAGGCCGCCAACAACCCCAGCCAGTTCAAGACGACGGTGGTGTTCAACGACGGCAAGGTAGTGCCAGCCAACCTGGTCGGTCGTGACCCCAAGACCGACCTGGCCGTGCTCAAGGTGGACAACGTGGACAACCTGACGGTGGCCCGACTGGGTGACTCCGACAAGGTCCGCGTCGGCGACGAGGTGCTTGCGGCGGGCGCGCCGCTGGGCCTGCGCAGCACCGTGACCCATGGCATCATCAGCGCGCTGCACCGGCCCGTTCCGCTGTCGGGGGAGGGCTCGGACACCGACACCGTCATCGACGCGCTGCAGACCGACGCCTCGATCAACCACGGCAACTCCGGTGGCCCGCTGATCGACATGGATTCCCAGGTGATCGGCATCGACACCGCGGGTAAGTCGTTGTCGGACAGCGCAAGTGGGCTTGGCTTCGCGATTCCGGTCAACGAGATGAAGCAGGTCGCGCAGACGCTGATCAAGGACGGCAAGATCGTGCACCCGACGATCGGGATCAGCACCCGCTCGGTGAACAATGCCATTGCCGCCGGCGCACAGGTCGCCAATGTGAAGGCCGGAAGTCCCGCGCAAAAGGGCGGAATTCTGGAGAACGACGTGATCGTCAAGATCGGTAACCGCAAGGTCGCCGACTCCGACGAGTTCGTTGTCGCGGTGCGGCAGTTGACAATTGGCCAGGACGCTCCCGTTGAGGTGGTCCGCGACGGTCGGCATGTCACGCTGACCGTGAAGCCCGACCCCGATAGCAGCTAGATGCTCGGCAACCTGAGCTGGGAGCACATCCTGGTCCTTGTGGTGGTCGGGCTGGTTGTCCTTGGACCGGAACGACTTCCGGGTGCCATCCGGTGGACGTCGAATGCGCTGCGCCAGGCCCGTGACTACCTGTCCGGCGTGACCACCCAGCTGCGCGAGGACATGGGTCCCGAATTCGACGATCTACGTGGACATTTGGGCGAGCTGCAGAAGCTACGGGGGATGACGCCGCGCGCGGCGCTGACCAAGCACCTGCTCGACGGCGACGACTCCTTCCTTACCGGGAACTTCGACAAGCCGGTGAACGGCGCGCCAACTCCCACCTCACCGCCGGCGTCTACGCAGCGCCCCGAAGGCCCCGCCCCCTTCGACGCCGACGCGACGTAGCGCGGCGCTAATTAATTCGCCGTGGGTGTCCAGAGCTCATCAAACCTCTATTCAGATCCGGAGAGATCTGCTTTCGACTTCGATTGGGGGTAGAGTCGGCGTATGACGACGTTGCCTTTGACCGAGGCGAAGACCAGGTTGAACGAGCTGATCGATAGTGCGATAAGCACTCACGAACGGGTGACGATCACACGGCATGGCAAGCCTGCGGCGGTGCTGATCTCTGTGGATGACCTGGAGGCACTGGAAGAAACGCTGTATTGGCAGTCGCAACCCGGAGTACGTGAGGACATCGCGCGGGCGCGCGAAGAGGCCGAGGCGGAGACGCTGATGACCGAGGCCGAGGTGCGCCGCCGCTACGGCGTCGGGCACGTGTGAGCTGGACGGTGGGCTTGGCCAGCACTGCCCGCCGTGACATCGACAAACTACCGCCGCGGCTGATACCTGCAGTGGTGGAGTTCATCTTCGGTGCGCTTGCGCGCGACCCGCGGCGCTTGGGCAAGCCCTTGCGAGGGGATTTTGAGGGGCAGTGGTCTGCGCGCCGCGGTGACTACCGTGTGCTGTACATGCTCGACGAGCGTCGGGGGCAGATCGTGGTCACCAGGGTCGGGCATCGCTCCCAGGTCTACCGGCCTCGCTGATCCAACGACCAGAGTTTCGTGGCGGCGAGCCTCGGGTCCCGCGGCGCGGCAATACAAGTCCCCGACTCTCGAATGTGATGTCACCCGCGATGTCGCATCTCTAAACCGCCTAATGGTGGGCAGGACGATACGCGTGTGGCCTACGTGATTAATGAAGCCGCTAAGTGATGGCACGGTAATGGGCGACGTGGCTCACGTCAGCGCCGGGTCGGGTCCAGCCCGAGCGACACGCCCGCCAGCCCGCGCCGCCGCGACGACAGGCCGTCGGCGATGGCCAGCAGGGCCTTGCCCACCGGCGAATCCGGGGCGCCCAGCACGATCGGCACGCCGGCGTCACCGGCGGCCACCACGGCCGGGTCCAGCGGGATCTGGCCCAGCAGCGGCACGTCAACGCCGACCGCACGCGACAGCCGCTCGGCGACCTGCGCGCCGCCGCCCTCGCCGAACACCTGCAGCGTCGATCCGTCCGGCAGCGTCAGCCCGGCCATGTTCTCGACGACGCCGACGATGCGCTGGCGGGTTTGGATCGCGATGCTGCCGGCCCGTTCGGCCACCTCGGCGGCGGCCAGCTGCGGAGTGGTCACCACCAGGATCTCGGCGTTCGGGATCAGCTGGGCCACCGAGATGGCGACGTCGCCGGTGCCCGGCGGCAGATCGAGCAGCAGCACGTCCAGATCGCCCCAGTAGACGTCGGCCAGGAACTGCTGCAGCGCGCGGTGCAGCATCGGGCCGCGCCACACCACCGGGGTGTTGCCCTGGGTGAATTGGGCGATCGAGATGACCTTCACGTCGTGGGCGATCGGCGGCAGGATCATCGACTCGACCTGGGTGGGCCGGTCGGTGGTGCCCATCATCCGGGGGATCGAATGGCCGTGGATGTCGGCGTCGAGCACGCCGACCGACAGGCCGCGGGCCGCCATCGCCGCGGCCAAATTGACTGTGACGCTGGACTTTCCGACGCCGCCCTTGCCGGACGCGACGGCGTACACCCGGGTCAGCGAGCTGGGCTGGGCGAACGGGATCACGGGTTCGGCGGCATCACCGCGCAGCTGTTTGCGCAACTCGGTGCGCTGCTCGTCGTTCATCACGTCCAGGCTGACCTTGACCGCGCCGGTGCCGGGCACGTCGGCGACGGCCTGGGTGACGCGCTCGCTGATTTCGGCCTTCTTCGGACAGGCCGAGGTGGTCAGGTAGATCCCGACGTGCACGCCGCCGTCGGGCTCGACGTCGACGCTCTTGACCATCCCGAGTTCGGTGATGGGGCGCCGCAGTTCGGGGTCGATCACCTTGGCCAGCGCGGCGCGGATAGCCGCGCTCAAATCAGCAGACATCACCGCCGAGTGTAGGCCGAGACTCAGCCGGGCGGAGCGGGTGCTGGCGGCACGTTGGGCTGGGGGCCCGCGCCGGGTTGCAGCGGACCGGGCCCGCCGCTCGGCGCACCGATGCAGATCAGCGTGCAGCCGGGCATCCGCGTCACCGGCGCCAGACCCTGCGGGGTTTGCGGCTGCATCCACGGTGGAGTGCTCGCCAGGGTCGGCGGGCTCAGGTCGATCAGCGGCTCCGACGGTCCGAAGGCGTAGGTGGGCAGGCCGTTGATGTTCATCGGCAGGCTGGGTCCCAGGCCTTCGGGGTGCTCGTCGTGCGCGCTGCCCAGCGGGGGCGGCGGCCCGACGATCGGGGGCAGGTCGACCGGGACCACGCCGGTGGCATACGCCGCGGCCCAGCCCAGGACGTTCTGGGCGTACGGCATCGAGTTGTTGTAGCGCAAAATCGCGGCCATGACCCCACCCGGGTCGCGCAGGTTCATCCCGCCGCTGCACAGGTAGCGGGCGGCCGCGAGCGTGGAGTCGAACAGGTTCTGCGGGTTCGGCGCGCCGTCGCCTTTGCCGTCGGAGGCGTAGCGCGCCCAGGTGCCAGGCAGGAACTGCATGGGTCCCATCGCGCGCGCGTAGGTGGGGCGATTGCCGGCGGAACTCTGCAGGATGACCTCGTTGCCGGGCAGCGTGCCGTCCAGCGCCGGGCCGTAGATCGGGTAGACCGCCGTGCCGTTGGCGTCGACGGCGCCGTTGTTCGCGTGGCCCGACTCGATGCGCCCGATGCCGGCCAGCAGGTTCCAGCTGACGCCGCAACCTGGGGCCTCGGCGGCCATCTTCATTTCGGCGTTGCGATAGGCCGACAGCGCGACCGTCGGAATGCCAAGGGCGCCAGGCGTATTGACGATCATCGGGGGCGGCGGCGCCGAGATGGTGGCCGCGGCGACGTGGAAGCTGCTCGGCCCGTGCAGGGCGGCGATGACATTTGGGCCCGACGCGTCGGGCCCGGACGGCGACACCGCGGCGAGCGGCGCGATGGCCGCGCGCACGGCCGCGGGTGTCTCGGGAAACAGCGAAGGGGCAGCCCCGACCGCACCGGCGAACACCAGGGGAGTGATTACTGCCATGCCAAACGCGGGCGAACGCGTCGATCGACGCGCCCGCTGCTGCACCGCCTCCGCCGGTTCTGCACGCCGGCGTCCCCCAATGCGCACTCGACCGTCCTTGAGTTTGTCAGCCGTCGGGAAACTGTTGCTTCTACGTGCTTATTTCGAGTCTGTTTCGTTGCTTGGTGAACTAGATCACCATACATAACTCTTGTGACGGGAGTGGCGCAATGGTGGATCTGCGGTTCACCCCGAATTCTCAGCCGCCGTCCGCGGCTCCGGGCCCGGATTTTCCGGCGAAAGATCGGCCAACAGGGCGCGCAGATCTTCCAGTTCGTCCCGCAGGTGATCGCGCGTAGGGAGCTCCTTGAGGGCAAGCCGTAGCGCGGCCAACTCGCGGGCCAGGTACTCGGTGTCGGCCTTCGTCTGGGCGGCGCGACGCCGATCCTCGTCGAGGGCGACCCGGTCGCGGTTTTCCTGCCGGTTCTGGGCCAGCAGGATCAGCGGCGCGGCGTAGGCGGCCTGGGTGGAGAACGCCAGGTTGAGCAGGATGAACGGGTACGGGTCCCAGCGCCATTCGATCGCGCCCACGTTGAGCGCGATCCACACCAGCACCACGATCGTCTGGATCAGCAGGTAGCGCCCGGTCCCGAAGAAACGTGCGATGGACTCGGTGACCTTCCCGACGGCCTCGGGGTCCGGCCGCAGCGACGGCCGCCGCGAAGTCCGCGGGGTGTACAGGCGCGGCGATGCGGAGTCGCTCACTGGGCATCCCCGGCCTCAGACGTGGTGGCCGCGGTGATCGCACCCGTGTCGAGCTCCTGCGCATCCGCACGCCAGTCGTGCGGCAGCAGGTGATCCAGCAGGTCGTCCACGGTCACGGCTCCCAACAGGTGGTTTTGGTCGTCGACCACCGGCCCGCACACGAGGTTATAGGCGGCGAAGTAGCGGGTCACCGCGGCCAGGGCGGTCTGCGGCGTCAGGGTGAGCAGGTCGCTGTCGACGATTTCGCCGACCAGCGCGGAGGGCTCCTCGCGCAGCAGCCGCTGCAGCGGCACATGGCCCAGGTACCGCCCGGTCGGCGTGGCCGTCGGAGGCTCCGCCACGAACACCATCGATGACAGCGCGGGCGTGAGGTCCGGATCGCGGACCCGGGCCAGCGCCTCGGCGACCGCGGTGTCCGGGGTCAGCACCACCGGAGCCGACGTCATCAAGCCACCGGCGGTGTCGGGGGAGTACCTCAGAAGTCGCCGCACCGGATCCGAGTCGTCGGGATGCATTCGGGTGAGCAGCATTTCCGCATCGGTCGGATTGAGCACGCCGAGCAGGTCGGCGGCGTCATCGGGATCCATCTCCTCGAGCACGTCGGCCGAGCGTTCGGTGCCCAGCTGCGACAACACCTCGGCCTGCTCCAGCTCCGGCAGCTCCTGCAGGATGTCGGCCAGCCGGTCGTCGTCGAGTTCCCTGAACACCTCGGTGCGCCGCTTGGGCGGAAGCCCCCGGATGGCCTCGGCCACGTCGACGGCTTTGCGTCCGTCGAACTGCTCCAGCAGCTGCGCCACTCCCTGGCCGGGCATCGCCAGCGTCGACGGCGTCAAGCCCTGGACGTTCTGCCAGTCCACGACGTACACCGGGCCACGCCGTCCCAGCCGGCGGTGAGCGCGGACCGCGACCCGGGTCACCATCCAGTCGCGGGTGCGGGTCTGCTCGATGCCGAGGTCGGTGATCACGACGTCGACGCCGGCCAATGCGTCGGTTGTTGACCTGGACCGGGGTGTCGAGCACTTGCCCCAGCGCAAGCACCTCGCCGGGCCGCTGCTCGAAGTGGCGCAGCGAGACGTTGCCGGTGCGCAGCGTCACCGCCTCGGGTGCGATCGCGGCGACCCGCAGAATCGGGATGAAGATCTTGCGGCGCGTCGCCAAGTCGACGACCAGGCCCAGGACGCGCGGTTGCTGACGCACGATGCTGATGCTGATCACGACATCGCGTACGCGCCCGAAGGATTCGCCCATGGGGCCGAGCACCAGCATCCGGTGCAGGCGCGCCACGTACACCTGGTTGACCGAGTCCATAGTTAGGAAGCCTAGGCAGGGTGCCGGCGGACGGCAGCGCGCAGTGCGGCCTACCGGTATTGCATCGCGAAGATCGCGATGACCAACGCGACGACCAGACCCGCCACCCCGAGCACGATGCCGGCGACGGCCAGGCCGAAGCCTTCCTCGCGGTTGCGCTTGATCTGGTCGAGAGCGATGGTGCCCAACACGATCGCCACGATCGAGCCGATGCAGCACAAAAAGCCGGTGAACGCCGTGATCAGCGAGGCGATCGCCAGCCCGTTGGTTCCCGGCTGCGGTATCGGCTGCGCCGGTCCCCAGCCCCAGCCGCCCGGGTAATTCGGCGGCGGGTAGTAGGCGCCCGGCGGCGGGTGGGCCGAACAGCGGCGGGGATAGTGCCGGCGGATAAGCGGTGGGTAGTCCGGCGGGTAGTCGGTTCGCCATGGGCGGTTCCCAGGGCGGGCTCCGGGCGGGTGCCGGGGCGGCTGGTGTCGCGCTGCGCGCGTGGGGGCGCCGCCGGGACCTGTCATGCGTTCAACCGTAATTCAAGCGACGAGTCCAGTGCAGTTGACGCTTTAGCCTGGAATGATGGCCCATGCAGCTGTAGGCAGTCCGTAGGCAGAGAGAATTGAGCAGCGATGACTAGCCCATTCCAGCCCGGACAGGTACCCGGGGCCGCGGCCGCCGGTCGCCGTGGCGTGCCCGGGCTACCAACTCCGCCTAAAGGCTGGCCCGTCGGGTCCTATCCCACCTACGCCGAGGCGCAGCGCGCCGTCGACTACCTGTCCGACCAGCAGTTCCCGGTGCAGCAGGTGATCATCGTCGGGGTGGATCTGATGCAGGTGGAGCGGGTCACCGGCCGGCTGACCTGGCCCAAGGTGCTCGGCGGCGGCGTGCTCAGCGGCGCGTGGCTCGGCCTGTTCATCGGGTTGGTGCTGAGCATCTTCAGCAACACCTGGGCCGTGCTGCCGACCGGCGTGGTCGCCGGGGTGTTCTTCGGGTTGATCACGTCGGCGGTGCCCTACTCAATGGCCCGCGGCACAAGGGATTTCAGCTCGACGATGCAGCTGGTCGCCGGCCGCTACGACGTACTCTGCGATCCGCAAAACGCGGAGAAGGCAAGGGATCTGCTGGCGCGCCTTGCGATCTGACGAGATCCACGCCCGCGACCGCGCCCGGGATTCCTGCCGGTGACCCTACCGCGCACGATGAACGGGTATAACCGCTGGGTATAACCGCTAGAGCATCCGGTGATGGCACCTGAGATGGGTTTTCGGCACCTGAAGGGCTCGCTATGGTTTCTCTCGCGTCACCTGTTTCGGACTTGGTTTGTTGCTCGCGCCTAACGGGCGTTGTCGACATCGGCGCAATGGCCGTCGACGATGAGCCGCCGCCGTACAAGGAGATGCTGCAGTCCGGCCTGTGCACGGTGACCGGCTTCGAGCCGGAGGCAGATGCGCTGGCAGAACTTCACCGCCGGAAAGGACCCCTTGGAGACGTATCTCCCGTATGTCGTCGGCGACGGCGAAACACACCGCCTGATGGTCACCGCCCAGCGAGTCTGGGATGACCAGCCTGCTGCGGCCGGACACAAAGCGGCTCGCGCTTTTCAACGGTTTCACGGAATGGGGCACCGTCATCGACGAAATCGAGGTGGCGACGCATCGCCTCGACGACATCGACGAGGTTGGGGAATTCGATTTACTCAAGATCGATATCCAAGGCGGCGAGCTGATGGTTTTCCAACACGGTCGCCGCAAGTTGGCGCATGCCGTCGCTGTCCAGACTGAGGTATCGTTCGTGCCGCTCTACAAGCATCAGCCGGTGTTCGGCCAAGTTGACCTCGAGCTGCGGAGTCAGGGATTCCTACCTCACTCGTTTCCGGCAGTCAAGCGATGGGCTATTGCGCCAATGGTTTTCGGCAATAATATCCGCATCAGTCAAAACCAGCTCCTCGAGGCGGATATAGTTTACGTGCGCGATATCGCTTATCCGGAGCGTCTCACTGACGAACAGTTATCGCATCTGGCGATGATCGCTTTTCATGTCTATGGCTCGACCGACCTTGCGTTGTTCTGCATTCTTGAATTGAGTCGTAGGGGCGCCACATCGGTAGATGCCGGTGCGCGATTCTTGGATCGCATCGGTTGATGGCGGGCTCGGCGCGAGTTATGTCCTGACAAAACCGAACACAGAGCGCCTGACCTATTTCGAATCACGGATTGTGCTCGACGATTCTGGCGCGGGAGAATTCCCGGCGGACGATAGGCTGATTTGGTGGTGATCGTCGCGGCGCGCACTCCGGGTGGGCGCCGCGGCGCTGATGATCGCGTCGGTGGTGTCGGCCTGCGGGTCCGGCCCCTCCGGGCTGGTGATCAAGTTCTACACGCCGGCCACCGACGCCGCGACGTTCACCGAGGTGGCCCGGCGCTGCAACGAGCAGTTCGGCGGCCGGTTCACCATTCAGCACGTGAGCCTGCCCAGGTCCCCGGACGGGCAGCGCGTGCAATATGCCCGCCGGCTCACCGGTAACGACCACACCCTGGACGTGATGGCGGTCGACGTGATCTGGACCGCGGAGTTCGCCGAAGCCGGCTGGGTGCTGCCGCTGTCCGACGACCCGGCGGGCCAGGCCGAGCCCGACGCCACCGTCGATACCCTGCCCGGCCCGCTGGCGACGGCTCGGCTGGAAACACCGGCTGTACGCCGCGCCCGTCACCACCAACACCCAATTGCTCTGGTATCGAAAGGATTTGGTGGCTCAGCCGCCCGCGACGTGGGACGGTTTGGTGGCCGAGGCCGCCCGGCTGCACGCCACCGGCGGGCCCAGCTGGATCGCCGTGCAGGCCAACGCGGGCGAAGGCCTGATGGTGTGGTTCAACACACTGCTGGTCAGCGCGGGCGGTCAGGTGCTGTCCGAGGACGGCCGCCACGTCACCCTGACCGACACCCCCGCGCACCGCGCGGCCACCGTCGCCGCGCTGCGGATCCTCAAGTCGGTGGCCACCGCGCCCGGGGCCGACCCGTCGATCACCCGGTCTGACGCGGGCACCGCTCGGCTCGCGCTGGAACAGGGCAACGCCGCGCTGGAGGTGAACTGGCCCTACGTGCTGGCGTCGATGCTGGAGAACGCGGTGAAGGGCGGCGTGCCGTTCCTTCCGCTCAACCGGATTCCGGAACTGGCCGGCAGCGTCAACAGTCTCGGCACTTTCGCGCCCGACGACGAGCAGTTCCGCATCGCCTATCAGGCCAGCCGGCAGGTGTTCGGTTTCGCGCCCTATCCCGGCGTGCTCCCCGGGCAGCCGGCCAAGGCGACCCTCGGCGGGCTGAACCTGGCGGTGGCCCGCACGACGAGCCATCGGGCCGAGGCGTTCGAAGCCATCCGGTGCCTGCGCAGCCTGGACAACCAGAAGTACATCTCCGTCCAGGGCGGCCTGCCGCCCGTGCGGGCGGAGTTGTACTCCGACCCGCAGTTCCAGGCCAAGTACCCGATGTGGGGCATCATTCGCCAGCAGCTCACCGATGCCGCCGTCCGCCCGGCCACGCCGAACTACCAGGCGGTGTCGATCCGGCTGTCCACGGCGCTGCAGCCGATCGGCGACATCGACCCCGAACGCACCGCCGACGAGCTCACCCGGCAGGTGCAGAAGGCGATCGACGGCAGGGGCCTGCTGCCGTGATGCGTTCGGAGCAGCGGCTGGCGTTCGCGCTCGTCGCGCCCGCCGCGACGCTGATGCTCGCGGTGACGGCGTACCCGATCGGCTACGCCATGTGGCTGAGCCTGCAGCGCAACAACCTGGCCACCCCGAACGACACCGCGTTCATCGGCCTGGACAACTACGTCACCATCCTGACCGACCGGTATTGGTGGACGGCGCTGGCGGTGACGCTGGCGATCACGGTGGTGTCGGTGTCCATCGAGTTCGTGCTGGGGCTGACGCTGGCGCTGGTGATGCACCGCACGCTGGTCGGGCAAGGGCCTGGTGCGCACCGCGGCGCTCATCCCGTACGGCATCGTGACGGCGGTCGCCGCCTACAGCTGGTTCTACGCCTGGACGCCGGGCACCGGGTATCTGGCCAACCTGCTGCCGCACGGCTCGGCACCGCTGACCTCGCAGGTGCCGTCGCTGGGCATCGTCGTGCTGGCCGAGGTGTGGAAGACCACCCCGTTCATGTCGCTGCTGCTGCTGGCCGGGTTGGCGCTGGTGCCCGAAGATCTGTTGAAGGCGGCGCAGGTCGACGGCGCCGGCGCGTGGCGGCGGCTGACGCGCATCATCCTGCCGATCATCAAGCCCGCGGTGGTGGTGGCGCTGCTGTTCCGGACGCTGGACGCGTTCCGCATTTTCGACAACATCTATGTGCTGACCGAGGGCGCCAACGACACCGACTCGGTGTCAATCCTGGGCTACGACAACCTGTTCAAGGGTTTCAACGTGGGGCTCGGCTCGGCGATCAGCGTGCTGGTGTTCTGCTGCGTCGGGATCATCGCTTGGTCTGTTCATCAAGGTGTTCGGTGCGGCAGCGCCGGGGAGTCGATAGGCATGCGGCGCATGGCGTTCTGGGTTGTCGTTGACACGCTGGTGGTGGTCTATGCGCTGCTTCCGGTGCTGTGGATCCTGTCGCTGTCCCTCAAGCCGTCGTCAATGGTCAAGGACGGCAGGCTGATTCCGTCGTCGGTGACCTTCGAGAATTACCGCGGCATCTTCCGGGGCGAGTTCTTCAGCTCGGCGCTGATCAACTCCGTCGGAATCGGGTTGACCACCACCGTGATCGCGGTGGTGCTGGGCGCGATGGCGGCCTACGCGATAGCGCGGCTGGACTTCCCCGGCAAACGGCTGCTCATCGGAGCCACCCTGCTGGTCACCATGTTTCCGGCGATCTCGCTGGTGACGCCGTTGTTCAACATCGAACGCTTTCTCGGGTTGTTCGACACCTGGCCGGGGCTGATCCTGCCCTACATCACGTTCGCGTTGCCGCTGGCCATTTACACGCTGTCGGCGTTCTTCCGCGAGATTCCCTGGGATCTGGAGAAGGCCGCCAAGATGGACGGAGCCACGCCGTTTCAGGCTTTCCGCAGGGTGATTGTGCCGCTGGCGGCGCCCGGACTGGTGACCGCCGCGATACTGGTGTTCATCTTCGCCTGGAATGACCTGCTGCTGGCTTTGTCGCTGACCGCCACCAAGGCGGCGATCACCGCGCCGGTGGCGATCGTGAACTTCAGCGGCAGTTCGCAGTTCGAGGAGCCGACGGGATCGATCGCCGCCGGGGCTGTTGTGATCACCGTGCCGATCATCGTGTTTGTTTTAATCTTCCAACGACGAATTGTTGCCGGGCTGACCTCTGGGGCGGTGAAGGGATAGATGGCCGAGATCGAGTTGGCTCACGTCCACAAGAGCTACCCCAACGGTGCGACGGCCGTACACGACCTGAACCTGACCATCGCCGACGGGGAGTTCTTGATCCTGGTCGGTCCGTCGGGCTGCGGCAAGACCACCACGCTGAATATGATTGCCGGACTTGAGGATATCTCGTCGGGCGAGCTACGCATCGGCGGCGAACGGATGAACGAGAAGGCGCCCAAGGACCGCGACATCGCGATGGTGTTCCAGTCCTATGCGCTGTACCCGCACATGACGGTGCGGCAGAACATCGCCTTTCCCTTGACTTTGGCGAAGATGAAGAAGGCCGAGATCGCGGCCAAGGTCGCCGACACGGCCAGAATCCTTGACCTGACCGATCTGCTGGACCGCAAGCCCGCGCAGTTGTCGGGTGGGCAGCGCCAGCGCGTCGCGATGGGCCGCGCGATCGTGCGCCATCCCAAGGCCTTCCTGATGGACGAGCCGCTGTCCAACCTGGACGCCAAGTTGCGGGTGCAGATGCGCGGCGAGATCGCCCGGCTGCAGCGCCGGCTGGGCACCACCACCGTCTACGTCACCCACGACCAGACCGAGGCGATGACGCTGGGCGACCGGGTGGTGGTGATGCACGGCGGCGTGGCCCAGCAGGTCGGTACCCCCGAGGAGCTGTACGAGCGGCCCGCCAACCTGTTCGTCGCGGGGTTCATCGGCTCGCCGGCGATGAATTTCTTCCCCGCCACGCTGACCGCGATGGGCGTGCGACTGCCGTTCGGCGAGGTGACGCTGGAGCCGCGCGTGCGGGCCGTGATCGGGGACGCGGCGAACGTCATCGTCGGGGTGCGGCCCGAGCATCTGGCCGATGCCGCGCTGATCGACGGCTACCAGCGCATCGGGGCGGTGACCTTCGAGGTGAAGGTCGACCTGGTCGAATCGCTGGGAGCCGACAAGTACGTGTACTTCACCGCTGCCGGTTCTGCCGTGCACGCGGCCCAGCTGGACGAACTGGCCGGCATGGAGGGGGAGTCGGAGTTACACCAAGGCCAATGCGTGGCAAGGGTTCCCGCCGCTTCCAAGGCGGCGATGGGACAGTCGATCGAGTTGGCTTTCGACACTTCGAAGATCGCCGTCTTCGACGCCGATACCGGCGTCAACCTGACTCTTATCGGCGAGCAGACGTGAAAGTTCCCTCACGCCCGGCGTGTCGGGGGCTTTGGCGTCTGCTCGCCAGGGGAAATGCGTGACGCTGGACCGTGTGCGCGGACACCTGCGCGAACACTTTGGTGTGCAGCCGGATTCGGCCAGTGTGACATTTCTCGGCATCGAGCCCATCGAGGTGCTGCGGTTCGCGGCGGGGCCGTTGGCGGAATACGTGTCGCTTGGGTGTTCGCGGCATCCGATGGTCGATCCGACGCAGCTGGTCACCGACCCGGTGCGCGGCCCGCGCGCGGAGGTGGTGCTGCGGCTTCGTCGCCCCGGGCCGGTTTCCGGCTTGGCTCGCAGCATGGCGGTGCTGGCGGCGACACCGGCCGTCGACGGCGTGGTGCTGGTCGTCGACGCGCTGATCGACCTCGGCTCGCCGCTGTGGAAGGGCGCGCCGTTCACCGCGGTGTTGTTGGGGCCTAGCGACATTTCCGACCTTTCGCTGCCGCCGCCGAGCGATCCGGTGCGCTTCCTTTCCGCCACGCCCGTGACCGCGACCGAGGCGGCCTGGGTGCGGCTGAAGGGAGCCGACGCGATGCGGCAGGCCTGGCAACTGGACGGCGTGGACGTGCTGGATCCGAACCGCCCTGCAGCACAACCACATTGAGTGCTCGCGAGGGGAGGTCAGCTAGCGAGGCGAGGTCTGACGAGGTGGCTGTCGATGCGCGCGATGAGGCCGATCGGATCACGCCGGATATCGTCGACCGTCATCGGAATCGTCGTCCAGCCACACTCCTGCAACCGGGCGGTCTTTAATCGATCGTGCAGCAATGCCTCAGGACCCATGTGCCACTCAATGCTGTCGTATTCAGCGACGACCATCGCGTCTGGCCACGCGAAGTCGACGCGCCAGAGTCTGCCGCGGTGGTCGATGATGCTGTACTGCAGCTCTGGCATTGGTAGTCCACTGGCGAGGAACAGCAGCCGCGCCTCACTCTCCATCGGAGATTCGGCGCGGTGGTCGGCGTAGTTGACGAGTTCTCGCACCATCACAATCCCGCGGCGCCCCTTCTGTTCGCGAATCGCCGCGTCCAACTCGCCCCTGGTGCACGCACCGATGTGCAGCGCGGCGTCGAGGGTCCCCAAGGCACGCGGGCGCCGCAACGTGCGGGCTACTTCGATCGCGGTCCATGCGGGCGCTGTCGCCAGGCGACCGTCAACTCGCCGGAGCGGTGCGCCGATTCGCTGATGCACCATCATGTTTGCCGACGGACGCATCCGTACCCCCGGATCCAGGACATGAAGCCTGGGCGAGTTCTCGATGTCGAAGCCATACATCGCAGCGGCGGTGCCCATACACGCCACGATCGGCTGGCCCGCCACGAGATCGAGAGCGGCCAGCTCGCCGAACACGTCGGGCTCGCTGGCCGCATACACACCACGGCGCACGCGAATTAGCTTGCCGGACTTGATAAATCCGGCCAACCGCTTTGGTGAAATGACGGTCAGAAGTTGAGATGTGGTGGCCAGGCCGCCGTTGGCGAGAAGGACGCTTTCGATATCCACAGGCTCAAGATGGCGCGGCCTTTGCAATTGAAGTAGCCGGCTACCAACGAAATGTGGACGAGCGCGTCACTGTGCATGCGGCCACCAGACGCAGAAACGCCCGACACGCCGAAGAATTGGGGGAGTTTGTGTCTGTTCGCGAGAAGAGGTGACTAGACCAGCTAGAGCCACTTGACCCTTCGGAAGGAGAAGTACAGGACGAGGCAGGCGGTGGCCATGACGCCGACCACCACCGGGTAGCTCCAATGCCACTTGAGCTCGGGCATGAACTCGAAGTTCATGCCGTAGATGCCGGCGATCATGGTGGGCACCGCCACGATGCCGGCCCAGGCCGAGATCTTGCGCATGTCGCTGTTCTGCTGCATGCCGACCCGGGCCAGCGCGGCCTGCACCAGGGAGTTGAGCATGTCGTCGTAGCCGGCGATCGCCTCCGCGGCCTCCGAGTGGTGGTCGGCGACGTCGCGCAGGTAACGCCGCACCTCCTTGCAGATCAGGTCCTTGTTCTCGGTCTGTAACCGCTGGAACGCCTGGGACAGCGGGGCCACGCACCGGCGCAGTTCGACGACCTCGCGTTTGAGCAGGTAAATCGGTTCCACCTCGAGCGTGCGGCCAGGGGCGAACGCCAACGCCTCGATGCTGTCGATGTCAGACTCCATCAGGTTGGTCACTTCCACGTAGTGGTCCACCACGTGGTCGGCGATGGCGTGCATGACCGCATACGGCCCCAGCCGCAGCTGCTCGGGGTCGGCGTCCATCCGCTTGCGTACCTCGGCCAGTCCGCCGTGTCCACCGTGGCGGACCGTGACCACGAAGTTGTTGCCGACGAACACCATGACCTCGCCGGTTTCCACGATCTCGCGGGCCAGCACCACCGATTCGTGCGGCACGTAATTGACGGTCTTCAGCACCAGGAACAGCGTGTCGTCGTAGCGCTCCAGCTTGGGCCGCCCGATGAGCGTGCACAACGTCCTCGACCGCCAACGGGTGCAGCCCGAACACGTCCGCGACCTCCTGCATGTGCGCCTCGTCGGGTTCATGCAAGCCGACCCAGACGAACGACTCCTGCTCCTGCTCCCCCGGCTCCATGTCCGGCTGCATCAAGTCGATCTCGCGTGCTTTGTTCAACGCCGCGGCGTAGGAGGTGTATTTGCCGGGCAACCGCCGGCCGTTGACATACACGCCGCAGTCGACCAGGGGCTCGGCGGGGCGTTCAACCGGGTGCTGGTGCTCTTGGTACGCCCGCGGCTTGGCGACCGGCCGCAGCACTTCGGGCAATGCGTCAAACCCCGGGAACATACCAACCTCCCATCGGGCGCATATCTGACCGAGCAGTTCATGCTACGCGTCGTGGGGTAACCGGGGTGACGAGTGAGCAGCGCCGGTGCGCTAGTTTCGACCCTTGGGTCCGAGACCAAACCGATGAAGGAGTAAACGGACGTGAGCGCAAGTCCTCTGAAGGTCGCTGTCACCGGGGCCGCCGGCCAGATCGGCTACAGCCTGTTGTTCCGCCTGGGCAGCGGCGCGTTGCTGGGGCCCGACCGCCCGATCGAGCTGCGTCTGCTCGAGATCGAGCCGGCGCTCAAGGCGCTCGAGGGCGTGGTGATGGAACTCGACGACTGCGCGTTCCCGCTGCTGGCCGGCGTCGAGATCGGCGCGGACCCGAACAAGATCTTCGACGGGGTGAACCTGGCCCTGCTGGTGGGCGCCCGGCCGCGCGGCCCGGGCATGGAGCGCGGCGACCTGCTGGAGGCCAACGGCGCGATCTTCACCGCGCAGGGCAAGGCGCTGAACTCCGTCGCGGCCGACGACGTCCGCATCGGCGTGACCGGCAACCCGGCCAACACCAACGCGCTGATCGCGATGAGCAACGCGCCCGACATCCCCCGCGAGCGGTTCTCCGCGCTGACCCGTCTGGACCACAACCGGGCGATCTCGCAGCTGGCCGCCAAGACCGGCGCGAAAGTCACCGACATCAAGAAGATGACGATCTGGGGCAACCACTCGGCCACCCAGTACCCCGACGTGTTCCACGCCGAGATCGGCGGGAAAAACGCGGCCGAGGTGGTCAACGATCAGGCCTGGATCGAGAACGACTTCATCCCGACCGTCGCCAAGCGGGGCGCGGCGATCATCGACGCACGCGGCGCCTCCTCGGCCGCCTCGGCCGCGTCGGCGACCATCGACGCCGCCCGGTCCTGGCTGCTGGGCACCCCCGAGGGCGACTGGGTCTCGATGGCGGTCGTTTCCGACGGCTCCTACGGCGTTCCTGAGGGCCTGATCTCGTCGTTCCCGGTCACCACCAAGAACGGCGACTGGTCGATCGTGCAGGGCTTGGAGATCGACGAGTTCTCCCGCGGCGCGCATCGACAAGTCGACCGCCGAATTGGCCGACGAGCGCAACGCGGTTACCGAGCTGAAGCTCATCTGAGATCGCCTTCGATTAGGGCTACTAATGAGTAGTCAGTACCCTGGGGCCGTGTCCGAATTGCTTGAATCGATACAGAGCGCCGAGCAGGGCGGAATCAGCGACGCCGAGATCTTCGAGGCACACGTCGGCGGAAAGCTTTCGATCGGCCTGACGGCACCGTTGGACAGCCAGCGCGCCCTCTCGGTCGCCTACACCCCGGGCGTGGCGCAGGTCAGCCGCGCGATCGCCGCGGATCACACGCTGGCCGCCCGCTACACCTGGTCGAGCCGGCTGGTGGCCGTCGTGAGCGACGGCAGCGCCGTGCTCGGTCTCGGTGACATCGGGCCGGCGGCGTCGCTGCCGGTGATGGAAGGCAAGTGCGGGCTGTTCAAGGAGTTCGCCGGGCTGGACGCGATCCCGATCGTGCTGGACACCAAGGATCCCGACGAGATCGTCGAGACGCTGATCCGGCTGCGGCCGACGTTCGGCGCGGTGAACCTCGAGGACATCTCCGCGCCGCGCTGCTTCGAGATCGAACGACGGGTCATCGAGGCGCTGGACTGCCCGGTGATGCACGACGACCAGCACGGCACGGCGATCGTCGTGCTGGCGGCGATGATGGGTGCCGCCAAGGTGCTGGGCCGCGACATGACGGCGCTGCGGGTGGTGGTCTCCGGCGCCGGTGCGGCCGGTGTCGCGTGCTCGAATCTGCTTCTCGCCAGCGGGATTTCGGATGTCACGGTGCTCGACTCGCGCGGCATTCTGCACATCGACCGCGACGACATGAACAGCGTGAAGGCCGACCTGGCGCAGCGCAGCAACCCGCGGGGCCTGGCCGGGGGCATGGTGGAAGCGCTCGCCGATGCCGACGTGTTCCTCGGGCTGTCGGCGGGTGTGGTCGCCCGAAGAGCTGATCGCCACGATGGCGCCGGGCGGGATCGTGTTCGCGCTGTCCAACCCCGACCCGGAGATCCACCCGCAGATCGCGGCCAAGTACGCGGCGGTGGTGGCCACCGGCCGCAGCGACTTCCCCAACCAGATCAACAACGTGCTGGCGTTCCCGGGGCTGTTCCGCGGCGCGTTGGACGCCGGGGCGCGCCGCATCACCCAGACAGATGAAGGTCGCCGCGGCCGAGGCGATCTTCTCCGTCGTCAGCGACGACCTCGCGCCCGATCGGATCGTGCCGAGCCCGCTGGACCTGCGCGTGGGGGAAGCCGTGGCCGCCGCGGTGGCCCAGGCGTCCCGGGCCGCGGAATTTTCCGGCGCCTGAGACACCTTGAGAGTCGGCAGGCTGGCGGCGCTGCTGCTTGCGGTTCTTCATCGGGGCCGGTTGCACGGCCGAACACCGTGGCGCGCCGGAGTTGGTGGTCGGATCCACATCCGACCCGGAATCCGTGCTGCTCGCCGATATCTATGTGGCGGCCCTGCGGTCATACGGCTTCCCGGCGCGCCGCGACGCCGCCACCGACCCGATGGCCAAGCTGGATGCGGGGGAGTTCACCGTCGTGCCGGCTTTCACCGGCAAGGTGCTGCGGAGGTTGCAGCCCAACGCCGCGGCGCTGTCCGACGCGCAGGTCTACAAGGCGATGATCGCGGCGCTGCCCGAAGGCGTTCTGGCCGGCGACTACACCACCGCCGCCGAGGACAAACCGGCTCTGGTGGTGACCGGGGCGACCGCCAAAGCCTGGGGCGGCAGCGAACTGAGCGAACTGCCCAGCCGCTGCGAGGGGCTGGTTCTCGGGATGGTTTCCGGCGCCCGGGTGCCCGCGTCGGTGGGCTCGTGCCCGCTGCCCGCCCCGCACGAATTCCCCGATAGCACAACGATGTTGGCCGCGCTGCGCTCCGGTGAGCTGACCGCGGCGTGGACCACCACCGCCGCCCCGGACACCCCCGCCGATCTGGTGGTGCTGGCCGACGGCAAGCCCGCGCTGATCCAGGCCGAGAACGTGGTGCCGCTGTATCGGCGCAACGCGCTACGCGATCGGCAACTGCTGGCCGCTCAACGAAGTGGCCGGCGTGCTGGACACCGGGGCCCTGGCCGACATGCGCCGCCAGGTGGCCGCCGGCGCGGACCCGCAGGCGGTGGCCGGCGGGTGGTTGGCCGATCACCCGCTGGGCCGCTGAGCTCAGTTGCGGGGGAGCAGCCGGCGCGTCACGGTCGAAAACAGCCGCTGATATCCCGAGCCGGTCAGCCGCACCAAGATGTCGAGGATCTTGGCGTCCGCGCCGACCAGCACGCGGGCGTGTTTCTTGCGCACGGCGTCCAGGATGATCTGGGCGGCGCGCTCCGGGCTGGTGCGGGCCAGCCGCTTGTCGAACAATTTGGCCAGTTGGTCGGGGTCGATTCCCTCGGCGGCGGTGGCGTTGCGGGCGATCGCGGTCTTGATGCCGCCGGGGTGCACCGTGGTCACCGCCACCGGGTGGCGGGCCAGCATCATCTCCTGGCGCAGCGCCTCGGTGAAGCCGCGGACGGCGAATTTGGCCGAGTTGTACGCCGCTTGCCCCGGCACCGAGAACAACCCGAACACGCTGGAGACGTTGACGACGTGGCCGTCGCCCGAGGCGATCAGGTGCGGAAGGAAGGCCTTGGTGCCGTTCACGACGCCCCAGTAGTCGACGTCCATCACCCGTTCGATGTCCTTGAACGGGGTGACCTCGATGTCGCCGGTGTAGGCGATGCCGGCGTTGTTGTAGATCTGGTTGACCTTGCCGAAGTGCTCCTTGACGGCGTCGGCGTAGACCAGGAAGGCCTCGCGTTCGGTCACGTCGAGCCGGTCCGCCTTGACCTCGGCGCCGATCGCCTTCAGCTGTTGCTCGGTGTCGGCCAGCCCTTCGAGGTTGACATCGCTGATCGCCACCTTGGCGCCCGAGCGGCCCAGCTCGACGGCCAGCGCCTGCCCGATACCCGAACCCGCGCCGGTAACCACGGCGACCTTGCCGGCGAACCCGTCCATGAGCACTCTCCCTCGCGTTGGCTCTCGTCGAGGCTAGCCGGTACCCGTGGTACCGCTTACGGGCCGAGGTCTTCGCGGCTCGTGTCGACTGCACAGGGGGTGGCGCCGATAATCCTGCTGTGGAAGGGGGATCTGGGATACCGATCCGCCGGCCCCCCGATCAATTGCTGACCCAAGGAGCCAGCGCTGAAGTGAAGGACGATCCGCGCGCCGACGTTGTCTCCCGCCAGTACGAGCGGTGGAGGTACCCGCCACCGATACAGGACCTCGAGGCATGGGCCGCTAACAACTGGCAGTGGTTCGACCCCAGTCCACGCTCACCGGATTTTGTGGCCCGATCGGGAATACAAACCCGATCTCGACATTCTGATTGCGGGTTGCGGCACCAACCAGGCGGCGGTTTTTGCGTTACGAACCCCGCTGCGAAAGTGGTGGCGGTCGATGTCAGCCAGCCGTCATTGGACCATCAGCAATATCTCAAAGACAAGCACGGGCTGTGCAACCTGGAGTTGCATCTGCTTCCGATCGAAGAGCTGCCAACGCTGGGACGTGACTTCGACCTCGTCGTATCGACCGGCGTTCTACATCACATGGCAGATCCGCTGGTGGGCATGAAAGCGCTCGCCGGCTGCGTGCGGCCGGACGGTGCTATAGGTGTCATGCTGTATGCAAAGTACGGCCGAATCGGAGTCGAATTGCTGCAATCGGTCTTTCGTGACATCGGGCTGCGTCAAGACGATGCATCGGTCCAAATGGTCAAAGACACGATCGCGGTGCTGGCGCCGGATCACCCAGTCCAGAGCTATCGGAAATTAGGCGGCCGAGATTTGCAGTCCGATGCCGGCGTGGTGGATACGTTTCTGCACCGTCGGGAGCGTAGCTACACCGTCGATGAGTGTGTCGATCTTGTCACCTCGGCCGGACTCGTATTTCAGGGATGGCTCCTCAAGTCGCCGTATTATGCGCACGATTTGTTTGCAGCGCCGAACCTGTTGTATCCGGCCGTGAACGCGTTGCCTGAGGCTAAGATCTGGTCGGTGATGGAACGTATCCAGACGACGAACGGTTGCCATTTTTTCATGGCGTGTCGTCCGGAGCGGCCGAAAGAGAGCTACACCATTGATTTTTCGGCGGAGGATTCGCTCGATTATGTGCCGATGTTCCGCATGCGTTGCGGTCTGTCCGGCTCTGAGATTTTCCGGTCGGATTGGCGTGTGAGTCTCAACGCGGCTCAGTTGCCCTTCGTGCAGCACATCGATGGCCGTCGCACGATTCGAGAGATTGCTGAGCGCGTGGCGCAGAGTGGGGGTCGCGGCGAGGCGATGTGGCTGACCTGGAGAAATTCGGCCGCAAGCTATTTCAGTCGCTGTGGCGTCTCGATTTCCTTGCGATGGGCTTGGACCGCAAACCAGTACTGCTGCTCGCCCTGTGGATCACTGCCGGCGTGCGGAATCAGTTGGCGCGCGTAACGATTAATCGTCGGACTGTGCGGCGCTTAGCGGGCGGTAGCCCATAATCCGCCGCGGGGAAGGGGGATCTGCCATACTCGCAACCGACAGCGATCCGCGATGCTTGATCAACGGCTAGACCGCGAAGGAGTACCACTGAAATGAGCGACGATCCGCGCGCCGATGTTGTCGTCCCGCCAGTACGAGCGGTGGAGGTACCCGGCACCGATACTGGACCTCGATGCATGGACCGCTAACAACTGGCAGTGGTTCGATCCTGTCCACGCGCACCGGGTTTTGTGGCCCGATCGGGAATACAAACCCGATCTCGATATTCTGATCGCGGGTTGCGGCACCAACCAGGCGGCGGTTTTTGCGTACACGAACCCCGCTGCGAAAGTGGTGGCGGTCGATGTCAGCCAGCCGTCATTGGACCATCAGCAATATCTCAAAGACAAGCACGGGCTGTTCAACCTGGAGTTGCATCTGCTTCCGATCGAAGAGCTGCCGACGCTGGGACTCGACTTCGACCTCGTCGTATCGACCGGTGTTTTGCATCACATGGCAGACCCAGTGGTGGGCATGAAAGCACTCGCCGGCTGCGTGCGGCCGGACGGCGCTATAGGCTGTCATGCTGTATGCGAAGTACGGCCGAATCGGAGTCGAATTGCTGGAATCGGTCTTTCGTGACATCGGGCTGGGTCAAGACGATGCGTCGGTCCAAATAGTCAAAGACACGATCTCGTTGCTAGGGCCGGATCACCCAATCCAGGGCTACCTGAAGATGGCGGACGATTTGCGCGCGTCCGATGCTGGCTTGGTGGACACGTTTCTGCACGGTCGCCAGCGCAGCTACACCGTCGATGAGTGTGTCGATCTTGTCACCTCGGCCGGACTCGTGTTTCAGGGATGGTTCCTCAAGTCGCCGTATTATGCGCACGATTTGTTTAATGCGCCGAACCTGTTGTATCCGGCCGTGAACGCGTTGCCTGAGGCTAAGATCTGGTCGGTGATGGAACGTGTCCAGACGACGAACGCTTGCCATTTTTTCCTGGCGTGTCGTCCGGACCGGCCGAAAGAGAGCTACACCATTGATTTTTCGGCGGAGGATTCGCTCGATTATGTGCCGATGTTCCGCACGCGTTGCGGTCTGTCCGGCTCTGAGATTTTCCGGTCGGATTGGCGTGTGAATCTCAACGCGGCTCAGTTGCCCTTCGTGCAGCACATCGATGGCCGTCGCACGATTCGAGAGATCGCTGCGCGACGTGGCGCAGAGTGGGGCGCGGCGAGGTGATGTGGCTGACCTGGAGAAATTCGCCCGCAAGCTATTTCAGTCGCTGTGGCGTCTCGATTTTCTTGCGATGGGCCTGAAGTCGGACTAGTACCCGCGAGCAGACGCAAAATCGCCCATTTCATGCCGGAATTCGGGCGATTTTGCGTCTGCTCGCGCTCAGCGAACTCAGCTGAACGCCGTGTCGAGGATCTCCTGCTGCTCGACGGCGTGCACCTTCGACGAACCCGACGACGGGGCCGACATCGCGCGGCGCGAAATGCGCTTGAGCCCGGTCAACTTGTCCGGCAGCAACTCCGGTAGCTCCAGCCCGAACCGCGGCCACGCGCCCTGGTTGGCCGGCTCCTCCTGCACCCAGAAGAACTGCGTGGCGTTCGGGTAGCGGTCCAGCGTTTCGTCCAGCCGCCGCTTCGGCAGCGGGGCAAGCTGTTCGATGCGCACGATCGCCACGTCGTCGCGGTTGTCCTTGGCTTTGCGGGCGGCCAGCTCGTAGTAGATCTTGCCGCTGGTCAGCAGGATCCGGGTGACCTTGCCGCGGTCGCCGACGCCGTCCTCGTAGGTGGGCTCCTCCAGCACCGAGCGGAACTTGATCTCGGTGAAGTCCTTGATGTCGCTGACCGCGGCCTTGTTGCGCAACATCGACTTCGGCGTGAACACGATCAGCGGGCGCTGGACGCCGTCCAGCGCGTGCCGGCGCAACAGGTGGAAGTAGTTCGACGGCGTCGACGGCACCGCGATCGTCATCGAACCCTCGGCCCACAGCTGCAGGAAGCGCTCGATCCGGCCCGACGTGTGGTCGGGCCCTTGCCCCTCGTGTCCGTGCGGCAGCAACAGCACCACGTTGGACAACTGGCCCCACTTGGCCTCACCGGAGCTGATGAACTCGTCGATGATCGACTGCGCGCCGTTGACGAAGTCGCCGAACTGCGCCTCCCACAACACAAGTGCGTCCGGGTTGCCCACGGTGTAGCCGTACTCGAAGCCGACGGCGGCGTACTCCGACAGCGGCGAGTCGTAGACCAGGAACTTGCCGCCGGTGGGGGTGCCGTCGTTGTTGGTCGCCAGCAGCTGCAGGGGCGTGAACTCCTCGCCGGTGTTGCGGTCGATGATCACCGAATGCCGCTGGGAGAAGGTGCCGCGCCGGGTGTCTTGCCCGGACAGCCGCACCAGCTTGCCCTCGGCGACCAGTGAACCCAGGGCCAGCAGCTCGCCGAAGGCCCAGTCGATCTTGCCCTCGTAGGCCATCTCCCGGCGCTTCTCGAGTACCGGGAGCACGCGTGGGTGCACGGTGAATCCCTCCGGCATGGCCAGGAACGCATCGCCGATCCGGGCCAGCAGCGATTTGTCCACCGCGGTGGCCAGCCCGGCGGGGATCATCTGGTCGGCCTCGACGGATTCGCTGGGCTGTGCGCCGTGCTTTTCCAGGTCGCGGACCTCGTTGAACACCCGCTCCAGCTGGCCCTGGTAGTCGCGCAGCGCGTCCTCGGCCTCCTTCAGCGAGATGTCGCCGCGGCCGATCAGGGCTTCGGTGTAGCTCTTGCGGGCCCCGCGCTTGGTGTCGACGACGTCGTACATGTACGGGTTGGTCATCGACGGGTCGTCGCCCTCGTTGTGCCCGCGCCGGCGGTAGCACAGCATGTCGATGACGACGTCGTTGTGGAACTTCTGCCGGAAGTCCACGGCCAGGCGCGCCACCCACTCGCAGGCCTCCGGGTCGTCGCCGTTGACGTGGAAGATCGGCGCCCCAATCATTTTCGCGACGTCGGTGCAGTACTCGCTGGACCGGGAGAACTCCGGCGCGGTGGTGAAGCCGATCTGGTTGTTGACGATGAAGTGGATGGTGCCGCCGACGCGGTAGCCGGGCAGGTTGGCCAGGTTCAGCGTTTCGGCGACCACGCCCTGGCCGGCGAAGGCGGCGTCGCCGTGCATCATCATCGGCACCACCGAGAAACCGCGTCGCCCCAGCATCGGAGCCCTTGTCCAGCAGGTCCTGCTTGGCCCGCACCAGGCCCTCCAGCACCGGGTCGACGGCTTCCAGGTGCGACGGGTTGGCGGTCAGCGACACCTGAATGTCGTTGTCGCCGAACATCTGTAGGTACACGCCGGTGGCGCCGAGGTGGTACTTGACGTCGCCGGAGCCGTGCGCCTGCGACGGGTTCAGGTTGCCCTCGAACTCGCTGAAGATCTGCGAGTACGGTTTGCCGACGATGTTGGCCAGCACGTTGAGCCGGCCGCGGTGCGGCATGCCGATCACCACCTCGTCAAGGCCGTGCTCGGCGCACTGGTCGATCGCGGAGTCCATCATCGGGATCACGCTTTCGGCGCCTTCCAGCGAGAACCGCTTCTGCCCAACGTATTTGGTTTGCAGGAAGGTTTCGAAGGCCTCGGCCGCGTTCAGCTTGCTCAGGATGTATTTCTGTTGGGCCACAGTCGGTTTGACGTGCTTGGTCTCGACCCGTTCTTCCAGCCAGCGCTGTTGTTCGGGGTCGAGGATGTGGGTGTACTCCACGCCGATGTGGCGGCAGTAGGCGTCCCGCAGCAGGCCGAGAACGTCGCGCAGCTTCTTGTATTCGCAACCGGCGAAGCCGTTGACCTTGAACACCCGGTCCAGGTCCCACAGCGTCAGGCCGTGGTTGAGTATGTCGAGATCGGGGTGGCTGCGGAACCGGGTGCTGTCCAGCCGCAGCGGGTCGACGTCGGCCATCAGGTGACCGCGGTTGCGGTAGGCCGCGATCAACTCCATCACCCGGGCGTTCTTGTCGACGATCGAGTCCGGGTTGTCGGTGCTCCAGCGCACGGGCAGGTACGGGTTGCCCAGCTCGCGGAAGATCTCGTCCCAGAAGCCGTCCGACAGCAGCATCTCGTGGATGGTGCGCAGGAAATCCCCGGATTCCGCGCCCTGGATGATGCGGTGGTCGTAGGTCGAGGTCAGGGTGATCAGCTTGCCGATACCCAGCTCGGCGATGCGCTCCGCGCTGGCGCCCTGGAACTCCGCCGGGTATTCCATCGCGCCCACGCCGATGATGGCGCCCTGGCCGGCCATCAGCCGCGGCACCGAGTGCACGGTGCCGATGGTGCCGGGGTTGGTCAGCGAAATCGTCACGCCGGCAAAGTCTTCGGCGGTCAGCTTGCCGTCGCGCGCCCGCCGGACGATGTCTTCGTAGGCGGAGACGAACTCGGCGAACCGCAACTCCTCGCAGCGCTTGATGCCGGCCACCACCAGGGAGCGCTTGCCGTCTTTGCCCTGCAGGTCGATGGCCAGGCCGAGATTGGTGTGCGCCGGCGTGACCGCGGTGGGCTTGCCGTCGACCTCGGCGTAGTGCCGGTTCATGTTCGGGAACTTCTTGACCGCCTGCACCAGCGCATAACCCAGCAGGTGGGTGAAGGAGATCTTGCCGCCGCGGGTGCGCTTGAGCTGGTTGTTGATCACGATCCGGTTGTCGATCAGCAGCTTGGCCGGAACGGCGCGCACACTGGTCGCCGTCGGCACGTCCAGCGACGCGGACATGTTCTTGACGACGGCCGCGGCGGCGCCGCGCAGCACCTGCACCTCGTCGCCTTCGGCCGGCGGGGGAGTGGGGGCCTTCGGTGCGGCCGGGGCCGCAGCCGGCGTGCTCGGCGTACCGTTTCCCGCCGGTGCGGATTTGGCGGGCGCGGCGGGCGCGGGGGGCGCGGCAGGCTGCCCGTCGGCTGGCGTCGGTGCCGAGGCCGGTTCAGAGGCTGCTTCGAGAGTCGATTCGGGGTTGTAGTCGACCAGGAACTCATGCCAGCTCGGATCGACCGAAGAGGGGTCGTCGCGGAACTTGCGGTACATCTCCTCGACCAGCCATTCGTTTTGCCCGAATGGTGAACTTATGTTGCTCACGGCCGCTGCTCGCCTCAATTCCTCTGTCCTGCAAGCCCATTGCGCGGAGCCTGCAACTTTCCCGGCCCCGGCCAGCGGAGCACCTCACACCCAGGGCGGTAGTTACGTTTCCCGCCCTATAAAGGCTAACCTTTCGCCGGCAATTCGCCAGGGAGAGACGGGCGGTTGAGACTGACTGCCCGGTCCGGCGGGTTGGCGGAGAGAGTTGATGTAGAGATCAGTCCGCCAACGGCTGGTCCGCTAAATATATCGGATTCACTTTTTTCGAAATCGCGGTATGCATGCCTGTTAATGGCCGTTGGGCGTTTGTGGTGACCAGCTTGGGCAACCCGGTGCTTCGTCGTAACGCTATAGACAAGTTTCACGCGGAAGTAGCAGATAAATAGCGATAGCATGATATCATGGCCTTTATGGCCCAGATTCTGATACGCCAGCTTGATGACGACACAAAGGCCAAGTTGCAGCGGATGGCGCGTAAACACGGCCGCAGCACCGAGGAGGAAGTGCGAGACATCTTACGTAACGCCGTCCGCGACGTCGACGAATCGCCGAGTCGGCTCGGCTCCCGCATCGCCGCGCGCTTCAGCCGGCTCCCGCTTAGCGGCGATATCCCCGAGTTACGCGGCAATCCTGTGCGCCCTGCGCAGTTCGACTCATGATCTTGCTCGACACCAACGTGCTCTCGGCGCTGATGCGAAACGCGCCCGATTCTGCAGTAGTGGACTGGCTCGATAACGAGCCGGCAGAATCGATCTGGACCACCTCAATCACCGTCTTCGAAATCCGCACCGGCATAAACCTTCTGGAGCACGGTCGGCGTCGTAAACAGCTTGACCAGAACTTCACCCGATTGCTTACCGACGATCTTAACGGCCGCGTTCAGGCTTTCGATCAGGCTGCGGCTCTCACCGCGGGAACTATTGCCGCGGACCAGCAACGAGACGGCAGGACGGTAGAGATCCGAGACGTTCAAATCGCCGGCATCACCGCATCCCGACGAGCGGTGCTCGCCACTCGCAACATTCGCCACTTCGAGGCGACCGGTATCGACCTCGTCAACCCCTGGGCCTGAATCGCGTGCCTCGGTCTTATCGCCGGCCGGGAAGCATGGCTCGACGCCTCAGGGGTTTCGTCACCGTGACGTAAATCTCGTCACGCCAGCGACGCGTGAATGTCGTTGTCGCCGAACATCTATAGGAACAGACGTCCCCAGGCGCCCACGTCCCACGCATGATCGCCACTGGAATTGCCGGTGCACCGACGACTGCCGGCGTCGCACAACTCGCCAACCTGCTCAACGATCATCCGTCCGGATACGTCAGATCCGTTGGCGCCCAGCATCTTACCCATCCGCAGGCCAACCACATCAACCGATACAGTCCGCCGCCTGGATTGGGACTCGCCAGGGAAGCGGGCGGCCCCCTAGGTGCGGATGGCGAGGATGAACGGTCCGATGGTGGCGACGGTGAAATTGGTTCTGGCGAATACAGATAAGTAGTCACGGTCAGACTGGGACAACGTCGACCAAGTCGCCGAGGTCATCAAAGTCGCCGGCGTTGCGAGTGTAGAGCCGGGCGGAATGAGCGTGGGCGGTCGCCGCTATCAGCAGGTCCATCGATCGTGCTCGCGGCTGACGTCCCGCGTCAACCGCGGCCGCCGCCACCTGCCCATAGCTCGCCGCCACGGCAACATCCACAGGCAGCGCGTCGAATTTACGCTGGATGATCAGCAGGCGCCGCAGTGTTCATTTGCCACCAGCACCCCGAGGTGTAGTTCGGCCAATGTGATTGCCTTGATGGCCAATTCGCCATCAAGGAGCTCAACGTCCGTTGCAATGACCACGCTGGTGTCGAGGATCGCTCTCACTGTGTTATCCACGGGTCTCGTATTTCCTGGGCGATTGCCTCACGGTCGGCACTCCACGCGGGATCGGCGGGACCTGCGAACAGTTCGGACACGTCGGCCCACCACCTCCAAGCGCGGGAGGCCGCCGGAACGAGTCGCGCCCCGGGGCGGCCGGCCACGGTGATGGTGATCTCCTCCCCTTCCCCGGCGCGTCGCACAAGTTCGGAGGCATTCTGCCGCAGCTCGCGCAATCCAACGGTTTTCACACGAGCACGGTATGCATAACTTGTGCTACCGCCGCGAGAACGGCCCGCGCGATCCGTCGCGCACACTAAGACCTTCGCCGGCAGGGTGGGATCTGAGCTGGGAGTGCGTCGAGGGCTCTGGAGGCTTCGGATGCCGTATTGCGCCCACCCGGGTCGCAGTCACGTCACACTCGGGTGGTAAGGCCGCCGCCCCGTGAAGGCTGGCGGTTTGTCGGCACGTCGCGCGAGAGTCCGCGACGACATAGACGCCGCCTGTAGACAGGAGCCGAGACGTCATAAACGACGCTCGGTCGTTGTCGGTGGTTGGGCGGGACCGGTCCGGCATAGCCGCGCGTGCGGCTCTGCGGGCTGCGCGAGCTTCGTGGTGTGCCGACGTTCGATGGCGATGCGCTGGGCCCGGTTTTTTGGGGGGCGTCGCCGTGCGGGCATCATCGCCGACGTCATCGACCGTGAGATAGAGGCGCCCCTTGAGGTTTCCGCCGTGGTAGCGATCTCTGCTGTCGTCGGTGTTAGGGGAGACTGGCCGTTGCTGCCGGAGCTTTGTAACACTGGCCGTTCCCGCCTGTGCCGCCTTGGGCGGTGCCGCTGAATTGGCCGCCGTTGCCTCCGGCGTTTGAGTGACCACGTTGGCGCCGGTGCCGCCTTGTCCGTTACCCGCCGGAGTTGCCAGGCTGGCCGGCGCTACCCGGAACGGGGCGCTGTTGCCGGAGACGAAGGAGCCGCCGCCGCCGCCGCCACCGCCGGTGCCGTTGGTGCCACCTGCCCCACCGCCACCGCCGGTGCCTCCGCCGGTGGCGGTTCCGCCGCTGCCGCCGCTACCACCGGTGGCCGAGGCGGAGCCGCCTGCACCGCCGCCGCCGCCACCACCGCCGTAAGCGAAGCCGTACCAGCGTGCCGCCAGAGCCGAGGGCGAGGCCGCCGGCGCCGCCTCCGCCGCCGGCGCCCGCGGCGCCGCCGTTGCCCCCGGAGGCGACGGCACCGTTACCACCGTTACCGCCGCTGCCGCCGCCGCCCTGGTTACCGCCGCCGTCGTGGTGGCGGCGCCGCCGGTGCCGCCCTGGCCGCCGCCGCCACCGCTACCGCCGGTGCCGCCGCCGGCGCCGCCGCTGCCGGCGTTACCGCCGCTACCGCCGGCGCCGCCGCCGCCACCGCCGCCGCCGGAGATGGTGTTGCCGGAAGAGTCGAGGGCCGTGTTGGTCCCGCCGGCGCCGCCTTGTCCGCCGGTGCCGCCGACGCCGCCGGAGCCGGTGGTGCCGGTGCCGGTGGCGTTGCCGCCGTTACCGGCGGCCCCGCCGTTACCACCGTTACCGCCTTGGCCGGCGACGCTGCCGTGCGGTGCCGGCGCCGGTGCCGCCTTGGCCGCCTTGCCGCCTAGGCCGCCCGCGCCGCCGGTGCCGGCTTGGCCGCCGCCGATCGCTGAGCCGCCTAGCCCGCCGGCGCCGCCGGTGCCGCCGTTAGAGCCGGTGCCCCCGGTGGTGGTCGCGTTGGCTCCGGTGCCGCCGGTGCCGCCGGTGCCGCCTTGGCCGCCGGCGCCGAAATTGCCGGCCTTGCCGGCGTTACCGGCGCCGGTGCCCGCGGCCCCGCCGGTGCCGGCCGCTCCGCCGTTGCCGCCGGTGCCGCCTTGGCCCGCCGGCGTTGCCCGCACTTGCGGTGCCGGTGCCGCCTTGGCCGCCGGCGCCGCCGTTGCCGCCCTGGCCACCGTTGCCGTTGGTGCCGCCGGCACCTGCTGAGCCGCCTTGTCCGCCGGCCCCGCCGTCGCCGCCGTTGGAGCCGATGACCCCGGTGCCGCCTTGCGCGCCGGCCCCGCCGTTGCCGCCGGTGCCACCCTGGCCGCCGGTGCCCGTATTGCCCGCCTTGCCGGCGGCGCCGGTGCCGCTGCCCGCGGCCCCGCCGGCCCCGGCCGCTCCGCCGTTGCCGCCTTGGCCGCCTTGGCCGCCGGCGGTGCCGCCTTGCGCGCCGGTGCCGCCTTGGCCGCCGGCGCCGCCGGTGCCGCCCAGGCCGCCGTTGCCGTTGGTGCCGCCGGCACCCGCTGAGCCGCCCTGCCCGCCGGCGCCACCGGTTCCGCCGTTAAAGCCGGGGGCCCCGGTGGCGGTCGCGGCGGCTCCGGTGCCGCCTTGGCCGCCGGTGCCGCCCTGGCCGCCGGTGCCCGCATTGCCCGCCTTGCCGGCGGTACCGGCGCCGCTGCCCGCGGCGCCACCGGTGCCGGCTGCTCCGCCGTTGCCGCCGGTGCCGCCTTGGCTGCCGGGGTTGCCCGCACTTGCGTTGCCGGTGCCGCCTTGGCCGCCGGCTCCGCCGTTACCGCCTAGGCCACCGTTGCCGTTGGTGCCGCCCGCGGCCGCCGAGCCGCCCTGCCCGCCGGCCCCACCGGCACCGCCGTCAAAACCGGCGGTGCCGGCGCCACCTTGCGCGCCGTTGCCGCCGTTGGCGCCGGTGCCGCCCTGGCCGCCGGTGCCCGCATTGCCCGCATGACCGGCGGTACCGGCGCCGCTGCCCGCGGCCCCGCCGGCCCCGGCCGCCCCGCCGTTGCCGCCGCTACCGCCTTGTTGGCCAGCGCCACCCACACCCGCGGCACCATTAGCACCTTGGCCGCCGGTGCCGCCGTTGCCGCCCAGGCCGCCGTTGCCGTTGGTGCCGCCGGCAGCCGCTGCGCCGCCCTGCCCGCCGGCTCCGCCGGCACCGCCGTTGGAGCCGGCGGCCCCGGCGGTGGTGGCGTTGCCGCCGTTGCCGCCGTTGGCGCCGGTGCCGCCTTGCCCGCCGCTGCCCGCTTTGCCCGCCCCGCCGGCGCCGCTGCCTGCGGCCCCGCCGGCCCCGCCCGCGCCGCCGTTGCCGCCGCTACCGCCTTGTTGGCCCGCGCCACCATTAGCACCGGTGCCGCCGGTGCCGCCGTTGCCGCCCAGGCCGCCGTTGCCGTTGGTGCCGCCGGCGGCCGCCGAGCCGCCCTGCCCGCCGGCTCCGCCGGCGCCGCCGTTGGAGCCGGCGGCCCCGGCGGTGGTCGCGTTGGCGCCGTTGCCGCCGTTGGCGCCGGTGCCGCCTTGCCCGCCGCTGCCCGTGTTGCCCGCTTTGCCCGCCCCGCCGGCGCCGCTGCCTGCGGCCCCGCCGGTGCCGGCCGCGCCGCCGTTGCCGCCGCTACCGCCTTGTTGGCCCGCGCCACCATCAGCACCGGCGCCGCCGGTGCCGCCGTTGCCGCCCAGGCCGCCGTTGCCGTTGGTGCCGCCGGCGGCCGCTGAGCCGCCCTGCCCGCCGGCTCCGCCGGCGCCGCCGTTGGAGCCGGCGGCCCCGGCGGTGGTGGCGTTGGCGCCGTTGCCGCCGTTGGCGCCGGTGCCGCCCTGCCCGCCGGTGCCCGCCTTGCCCGCATTACCGGCGGTACCGGCGCCGCTGCCCGCGGCGCCGCCGGTGCCGGCCGCGCCGCCGTTGCCGCCGCTACCGCCTTGTTGGCCCGCGCCACCGTCAGCACCGGCGCCGCCGGTGCCGCCGTTGCCGCCCAGGCCGCCGTTGCCGTTGGTGCCGCCGGCGGCCGCTGCGCCGCCCTGCCCGCCGGCTCCGCCGGCGCCGCCGTTGGAGCCGGCGGCCCCGGCGGTGGTGGCGTTGGCGCCGTTGCCGCCGTTGGCGCCGGTGCCGCCCTGCCCGCCGCTGCCCGCCTTGCCCGCATTACCGGCGGTACCGGCGCCGCTGCCCGCGGCGCCGCCGGTCCCGGCCGCTCCGCCGTTGCCGCCGCTACCGCCTTGTTGGCCCGCGGCACCATTAGCACCGGCGCCGCCGGTGCCGCCGTTGCCGCCTTGGCCGCCGTTGCCGTTGGTGCCGCCGGCGGCCGCTGAGCCGCCCTGCCCGCCGGCTCCGCCGGCACCGCCGTTGGAGCCGGCACCACCAGCGGTGGTGGCGGCGGCGCCGGCACCGCCGTTGGCGCCGGTGCCGCCCTGCCCGCCGGTGCCCGCGTTGCCCGCATGACCAGCCCCGCCGGCGCCGCTGCCCGCGGCCCCGCCGGTCCCGGCCGCTCCGCCGTTGCCGCCGCTACCGCCTTGTTGGCCCGCGGCACCATTAGCACCGGCGCCGCCGGTGCCGCCGTTGCCGCCCAGGCCGCCGTTGCCGTTGGTGCCGCCCGCAGCCGCCGAGCCGCCGGCCCCGCCGGCCCCGCCGGCCCCGCCGTTAGAACCGCTGGCCCCGGCGGTCGTCGCGCTGGCTCCGTTGCCGCCGGTGCCGCCGGCGCCGCCGTTGCCGCCGGTGCCCTCGTTGCCCGCATGACCGGCCCCGCCGGCCCCGCTGCCCGCGGCGCCGCCGGCCCCGGCCGCCCCACCGGCCCCGCCGCTACCGCCTTGCTGGCCGGCCGCACCATTAGCACCGTGGCCCCCGCTCCCGCCGTTACCACCCAGACCGCCCGAACCGTTGACGGCGCCCGAGCCCGCCGAGCCGCCTGCCCCGCCGGTCCCACCCGCACCGCCGGCCCCACCGCTGGCACCGGCGGCGGCCGCGTTGGCCCCGCTACCCCCGTTGCCGCCGGCGCCGCCCTGACCGCCGTTACCGCTATGGCTGAACAGCAGCCCGCCCGCGCCACCAGCGCCACCAGTCCCGCCATTTTGACCGGCGCCCCCGTTGTTGCCTCCGTTGCCGGCGGTCCCGTTCGCGCCGGACCCACCGTTACCGCCGTTGCCGCCGTTGCCCCAAATGAACCCGCCGGCCTGGCCATTACCGCCAGCCGCCCCGGTCCCGGCTGCGCCGTTGGTGCCGTTGACACCGTTGCCGAACGCCGCGCGCCCAAAGATGGCCAGGAAGGGCGAGAACGGCGCGGCACCCACATCCGTAATGGCCGCCGCGTTGGCCGCCTCGCCGAGGGAGTACGCGTGCCCGCCCGAACTCAAGGCCCGCACAAACGAGCTATGCAACAGCCCCGCCTGCGAACTCAACGCCTGAAACTGCCGACCATAGTTGCCGAACAACCTCGCGATCGCCGCCGACACCTCATCCTCAGCCGCGGCCACCACCGCGGTGGTCGACGATGCGGCCACCGCGTGCGCCGCATCCAGAAAGGAACCGATATCCGCCGCATCCGCCCCCGCCGCTGCCAACATCTCCGGTGCTGCAACCACAAACGACATGGCACTACTCCAATCTGGAGGGTTCTCGACCGCGGACAAACGCGAATTCGGCCCTTAGTACCATAACTGCCTGGCAGATTTTCGGGGCCAAGGTTCATGCCCCGCCGTGAAATCGGCGCCTAGTTTTACTCCGAGAGCGCAGTCGCTCCGCTAAGAACCACTGGAAGTATCAGTCAAATATCTGTCGATCACGTGTGCACCGTCGCGCGTACCTCGTCACGCTAGTCACGTGCTTTGTGCCCAACACGCCAAGAAGCGCCTGGTCACTGGTATTGCATCGGCCCAGACGACAACCGCTATCCATGGGTGATTAATTTCTGGCTTGCCTACGGTGTTGCGGAAACAAGCGCTGTGACGATCGCGGCAGTTTCGACAAGCGCTGCACCGCCGATATTCCCGATGGGCTCGGCAAGGGCCGCGATGGGAAGCCACTGAATAAGCTCCGGCAGCACTGTCCCTTCGGGCTGCTGCACGGTGACGACCATTGCCATGGTGCCGCTGGGGATTTCTCCTGGAATGAAGGGGCAAGTGATCACCCGCCCGGTATTGGCTGAGAGGTGGATCGTGTTCGAAAGTACGACCACGTAGAGTTCATGACCGCTATCGCGGCGTGGCGTGATGTCGCCGGGGGCGATCACAGGCCGGCGGCCCTATTCGCCTGATAAACCTTGTCCGCGTAGGCGCCAATACCGAGCGCTGGAACGGTGTGCGCGGTGTAGTTCTCCAGCGAGATGCGCAGATGCTCGTTGCGTAAGGCTCGCTCGACCATCTCGGAACGATTCAACCCGGCCGCACGGGCGTCAGCATCGGCCGCCGCAAGTATCGACTGATCTATCGTCACCGAAACCTTATCTTTCGCCATACCGCCATCCTACTTCTAGTAGGACATCAATCCCTACCCTCAGGCACCTGTGGATTGGCTCCGATGAGATGGGGCCGGACATCCATCGCGGTTATTGCAAAATTGGCTCGGCGCGCCGCCCGGCCCCATTGTTGTGCCGATATTCGACCACGACCTCGATACCGGGTTCGGTGTGCCATTAGACGACGGCGTGTGGGCGGCCCCTGGTTTGGCCACCAGCTTGCGGAAGACGGTTCTTCGTGAGTTTCGCCGTCGGGTCGAGGTCCAACCCCTGACCGATGTGAACAACATGCTCTTCAGGATTCTCGCCACACCGGACCGATAGCCAGCCACTCAGCTACTGGGTCGACGGCGCGCGGACTTATTCGGCCAGCAGACATAAAAGCCCCCTTTCTGCGGCGTGCCGCGGGCTTTTGCGACTGCTCGGCGTCTAACCCGCCGAGCGCATGGTCGGCAGCACATGCAAGGTGACCGGCCAGCGCGCGGGCGCCGGCCCGAATGCCGTCCGCGCATTGCGGGCGATCTTCTTGCCCACCAGCCAGTTGCCAATGGCCCCGATAATGGCGCCGATGCCGACCGGCAGCAGCTTGCCGAACAGCAGCGCGCCGCGTTTCAGGGCGAACCGCTTGACGAAGTATTGCAGCATCCGCGAGTTCAATTTCGACACCGCGGGCAACGGCAACGATGCGACGCTTTCCGACACCCAGGCGCCGCTGGTGCGGCCCGGCCCGATCAGCTCGGCGACGGCAGACCTGCTGTTGTCGCCGACCAGCACCGCCAGCACCAGGGCGCGGCGCCGTTCCCGGTGGTCCAGGGGGATGCCGTGGACCGAGGCCAGTGCCAGCACAAACAGCGCGGTGGCCTCGAGGAACACCGCAGTTTCCCCAGCGGCGGCCGACAACGCGGCCAAGGTGCCGATCCCCGGCAGCGTCGCGGCCGCACCCACCGCCACCCCACCGGCCGTCACGACCGACAGGAAGCGCCTCTCGAGTTTGGTGACGATCTCGTCCGGGCTGGCGGCCGGGTGGGCGCGGCGCAGGCGGGCGACATACGCCTCGGCGGCCGGGCCCTGGATCCGCGAGCTACGTTCGATGACCTGCGCCAACGCCCGCGTGGACGCCTTGGGGCGGCCGCCCGGTGTGGCCGGCATCTCCTCTGGTGCGGACATCTTTCGTCGAGCGTTCATCGTGCCTCTCCTGCGAATGGCGTTCCCTTCAGGCTAATACGCAGTGCGTGCCTACTCGCCCGACCCGGAATAATGGGCTCGTTGGGGGAATGGATTAACGATGACCTATGCGCTGACAGTGCCGGGTGGGAGCCTTGCCGGCTTCCTCAGGCGATGGAACCGGGAAAGCCCCTGGAACGCGCTGTGGGCGATGATGATCGGCTTCTTCATGATCATGGTCGACGCGACCATCGTCGCGGTCGCCAACCCGACCATCATGACCGACCTGCGGATCGGCTACGACGCGTTGATCTGGGTGACCAGCTCCTACCTGCTGGGCTATGCGGTGGTGTTGCTGGTCGCCGGCCGGCTCGGTGACCGGCTCGGCACCAAGAATCTCTACCTGATCGGGTTGGTGACGTTCACGTGCGCGTCGCTGTGGTGCGGGCTGTCGGGCAGCGCGGCCATGCTGATCGCGGCTCGCGTCGTGCAGGGGGTGGGCGCGGGGGTGCTTACCCCGCAGACCTTGTCGACGATCACCCGGATTTTCCCGCCGGAGCGCCGCGGCGCCGCGATGAGCGTGTGGGGTGCGACCGCCGGCGTCGCCAGCGTGGTCGGGCCGCTGGCCGGGGGAGTGCTGGTCGACAGCCTCGGGTGGGAGTGGATCTTCTTCATCAACGTTCCGATCGGCGTCGTCGGCGTGGCGCTGGCGGTGTGGCTGGTCCCGGCTTGGATCCAGTCAAAGCCCACCCGGGCGCACCGGTTCGACCTGCCCGGCGTCGGGCTGTCCGGGGCGGGCGTGTTCGCCATCGTGTTCGGGTTGCAGCAGGGCCAGTCCGCGGGTTGGGCGCCGTGGATCTGGGCCGTCATCGTCGCCGGAATCGGGCTGATGGCGACGTTCGGCTACTGGCAGTCGGTCAACCCGCGCGAGCCGCTGATCCCGCTGGACATCTTCGGCGACCGCAACTTCAGCCTGTGCAACGTCGGCGCGGCGATCATCGCGTTCACCACGACGGCGATGATGCTGCCGATGATGTTCTATGCGCAGGCGGTATGTGGGCTTTCGCCGACGCGCTCAGCTTTGCTGATCGCCCCGCTGGCGATCGCCAACGGTGTGCTCGCGCCGTTCGTCGGCAGGATCATCGACAGGTTCCCGCCGTTGCCCGTGCTCGGGTTCGGCTTTTCGATGCTGGCGATCGGATTGACCTGGCTGTCCTTCGAGATGGTGCCGGACACGCCGATCTGGCGGTTGGCGCTGGCGTTCGGCGCAATCGGCGTCGGGATGGCGTTCATATGGGCGCCACTGACCGCCACCGCGACCCGCAACCTGCCGCCGCACCTCGCCGGCGCGAGCTCCGGTGTATACAACACGACGCGCCAGCTCGGGGCGGTGCTCGGGAGTTCCGGTATGGCCGCGTTCATGACGGCGCGGATCGGTGCCGAGGTGCCGCGCGGTGGCCGCAGACCCGCCGATGCCAGCGCCTTGACGATGCCCGAGTTCCTGCGCGAGCCGTTCTCGGCCGCGATGTCGCAGGCGATGCTGCTGCCCGCGTTCATCGCCTTGTTGGGGATCATCGCCGCGCTGTTCCTGGTCGGCTCCACGGGGTCGGCGCGGACGCGCGATGGCGTGCCCGACCAACGGCGCGAATACAACCATGACGACTACGACGATGACGAGTACGTCGAATACCTACTTCGTCGCGAACCCGACGTCGGGGAGGCGCAGGGCGACCCCGATTTGGTTGAGCCCATCTCTGGGCGCCGTATGTTTTAGTTCATTTCGCTTGGTAATCAATCCGTTAAACCTGCGGCAATCATGCAGTACCTCGGGGTATGGTGCTGTCGAGGTTCGGCTCGCCGACCGACGTAGCGGCGTTTGATCTCGAAAATGTCACCCGCCGTTTAGGACTATCGACCCTACCGGTTGGTTGTGAGGGGGGAAATGCTCGGCGTAACCCGCGCAGACATGCGCATCGATATCAGGAGATCTGCTGCTTCGTGATTTGGTCACTCGTGCACACCAAGGGCGGCGTCGGGAAGACGACGACGGTGATGTTTTTGGCCGCGGCCGCGGTGCACCGTGGGGTTCGGGTGCGTGTCATCGACGCCGATCCACAGGGGTCGGCGTCGTCGTGGGCCGATCGGGCCGCATATCGGGGCACGCCGTTGCCGTTTGACGTCATCTCCCGGACGGCGGCGGGTCTGCGGGCGCTGTCGAGCGAGCCGGGCGAGCTGGTTCTGGTCGATACCCCGCCCGGGACGGCAGCGGCGATCGACGCGGCGATCGATGCGGCCGACCTGGTGATCATTCCAACGGGACCCCGCGCCGCGGATATCGACAGGCTTTGGCCGACGCTCGACATCACGCAGCACCGTCCCACGACGATTCTGCTCACGCTGGTTGATAGGCGGAAGGTGGAGGCGGTCGAGATGCCGCGCGGCTTGGCGGAGGCGAACGCTCCGATGCTGCGGAGCATTGTGCGAGATCTGACAACAATCGAGCGCGCGTTTGGCCGCGGTATCCCGCATTATCTGGGAGACTACGTAGACGTGTTCGACGAGCTGATGACGGTGGCGGGAACCGATAGGGAGGCCGCGAAGGTATGACGGAGAAGCTTTCGCCGGCCGACGCGGCGCGGGCCGCGGTGATTCGCCGACCCACCGGGGCGGCGGCGACAGCGCGGGCGGCGAGTACATTTCAAGGCGGCGATGCCGTCCCGGTCGCCCCGACCGACCCGTCGGCGGTGGTCTACGAGGCGATGCGCACCACGTTGCACCTGCCGCCGGCGACGCGTACCGCCCTCAAACGGCGAGCACTGGACCGTGACACGACGATGGGCGACCTGATTCGCGCCGCCATCGGCTCGGCGTTGCAGAGCCCCGCGGTGCTGGCCGCGGCATCGATGGAGCAGCGCGGCACGAGCGGTGGTGTTCGGACCACGCTCGACCTGCCGCGCCCTGTACACCGGGCGCTCAAGCGGCTGGCGGCCGATGAGGACACGAGTCTGCAGGCGCTGGTGGTAGCAGCGATCGTGCAGACCTACTCTGACCTGGCCTAATACCGGGGGCCGCGGTGATCCGCCGGCCTACCGGGGCAGCGGTCGATAGCTCGAGCGGCGAGGACGTTTCAACGCGACTTTCACCGCGAGGACGATGCCGCCCGGCCGCCTCGCCGCCGTCGGCGGTGGTTATGAGACGATGCGCGCCACGCTGCACCTGCCCCCGGCGACGCGTACCGGTTTCAGGCGGCGGGCACTGGACCTCGATACGACGACGGGTGACCTGATTCGCGCCGCCATCAGTTCTGTCTGGCGGCAGCAGCGATCCTGCAGACCCATCCTGACCTGGGCTAATGCGTTTATGGAACGACGTGTGCGCATCAAGATGCATGCGCACATGGCTAGCCAGGTTGATGCCTATATATATAGAGGTATAGGCGCGCACGTATATGCGCACATATATAGAGGTATAGGCGCACGTACATGCGCACATATATAGAGGTATAAACGCAGCCCCCGGTTGACCGGGTGACGACCCCCGAAGGCCCGCGGGCCGGCCTGCCGACACGCCCGACGGGCTTCCCGTATGGGTTCACCAGCGGTAGCTTCACCGGGTGATCACCGGGGCCTTCCTCGCCGAAGCGGCTGCCGTGGCAGACAACAAGCTCACCGTGACGGGCGGCGTGCTATCCGGATTCGCGGTCGGGCCCGACCGCCAGGTGCGGTTCGTGCTGGTGGTGCTGACGCAGTCGGAGACGGATGGTGCGGCCCAGCGGGTCGAGGTGGAGATCAGGCCGCCGACCGATGACGACCCGCTCGTCATCGGCTACCAGCTGCCCGAGGCGGCGGCCAGTGGCGAAATCGGGTTCGCGTTCTTCAACGTCGAGGTGAGGCTGCCGGTGAACGGGCGTTGGGTGTTCGTGGTCACCGGCGGCGCGGGAACGTTCTCGCTTCCGCTCGAGGTGCAGGGTTGACCTCGGCTCGGTCGGGCGACCGCTGGCGGACAGCGCATCGGGTTGTGTAGCAGGCCCTGGTGGAGAATCCTGTCTCCGATCGAGATGCGCTGGCTCGTCTACCAGAAGCTGGACGTTCAACCACTGGCCTAGCCTGCGCACCGGCCGGCGGTCGGCCTCGTCGGTTGCAACATCGCGGGCAGCTTTTTGGCTGCTCGGCACGCCGCTTGTGCTCAACCGGCTGCCGCTCCGTTTCGGCCGACACGCCCAGTCGCTGTGGCGCGACTCTCAAACACCCCATCCCCACCTGCGGTTTTCGCCGGCGCTCCGGCGGGTTGAACACGGTTGAAAAATTTTTTTCAAAAATGCGGGTCAAAACCGCGCCGAACGGGGTAGCGTTCCCGAACTGTCTGGAGTTTCCCGAGTTTTTGCCCACCCACGAGTCAGATTGGGACCAACGATGTCGTCTTTCGTGAACTTTGTACCTGAAGCTTTCTCCGCAGCATCCGAGCAGCTCAGCGGCATCGGATCTTCCATCCAGTCGGCCAACTCAGCGGCTGCGCCCTCGACCACGTCGGTGGTCGCCGCGGCCCAGGATGAGATCTCGGCCGCGATCGCGAAGTTGTTCGGCACCTACGGCCAGGAGTTTCAGGCGCTGAGCTCACAGGCGGGGCTGTTCCACAACTCGTTCATCCAGTCGTTGACCTCGGGCGGGCACGCGTACTCCCTCGGGGAGGCGGCCAACGCGGCGGCCATCACGGATGTCGGCGCTGCGCCGTTCTCGCCCTTCCTGCTGCTGACGGGGCGCGCGGCCTTCGGCAACGGCGCCAATGGTGTGAGCGCTGGAATCGCTGGTGGCGCTGGCGGTAACGGCCAGGCTGGTGGGTTCATTTGGGGCAACGGTGGTAACGGCGGTAACGGTGCGGCCGGTGCGGCCGGCGCTAACGGCACCGCGGCCAGCCCCAACGGCGTCGCCGGCCAAGCCGGCGGCGCGGGCGGCAATGGTGGCGCTGGCGGTGTGCTCTTCAGCCACGCCGGTAACGGCGGCCAGGGTGGCGCCGGCGGCGCCGGCGGCAACGGCGCGGTCGGCGCGAACGGTGCGGCCGGTGTGGCCGGTGTCAACAGCGGTGCTGGCGGTAACGGCCTAGCCGGCGGTAACGGTGGGGCCGGCGGTGCCGGTGGTGTCGGCGGTAACGCGGGCGGCAGCTCGGGCGCCAACGGTAACGGCGGTGCCGGCGGACACGGCGGCAACGCGGCAGCCGGCGGTGACGGCGGCAACGGCGCGAATGGTACGGCGGCGAACCCCGACGGCGGGGTCGGCGGTAATGGCGGTAACCCGGGTACGGCCGGTGCCGGCGGCACCGGTGGCGCGCACGGCACTGGCGGCAGCGGCGGGACCGCGGGCGCGGACGGCGCCGCGGGCAACGGTGTCACGGGCGCGTCGGGTAACGGCGGGGCCGGTGGTACCGGCTGGAACGCCGTCGCCGCGGGCGCGACCGGCGGTAACGGCGGCGCCGGCGGCAACGGCGGGGCGGTCGGTAACGGTGGGGCCGGCGGTAACGCCGGTAACGGCGCGGCCGGCACGGACGGCAGCACCGCCAACGGCGCCAACGGCAGCGTCGGCGGCGCGGGCGGCGTCGGCGGCGCCGGCGGCGAGGGCGGTTCGACATCCGGCAACGGCGGGGCCGGCGGCACCGGCGGCAACGGCGGTCACGGCGGTAACGGTGTTACCGGCGCGACCGGCCAGGACGGCACCCCGGCCCCATTCCTCGGCGGTAACGGCGGCGACGGCCAAAACGGCGGTACCGGCGGCAACGGCGCTACCGGCGGTAATGGCGGCGCCGGCGGCAACGGCGGCACGGCCGCCCACGGCAACGTGGGCGCCAACGGCAACGGCGGCAACGGCGGCGACGGCGGTAACAACGGCGCCGGCGGCAACGGCGGCAACGGTGCGGACGGCGTGACTTCACTCGCCGGTATCGCCGGCAACGGCGGCGCCGGTGGCAACGGCGGCACCCCCGGCATCGCCGGCAAGGGCGGCACCGGTGGCGCGGCCGGCACCACCGCGGGCGGCGGCGGCACGGCCGGCAACGACGGCAATGCCGGCACCTTTAACCCAGGCGGCGGGAATGGCGGCAACGGCGGTAACGGCTCGGCGGGCAGCTACGGCGTCAACGGCGGCGGCACCGGCGTTGGTGGCAACGGCGGCCAAGGCGGCGTCGGCAGCGGCGCTGGCACCGGCGGCCACGGCGGCAACGGCGGCGACGGCGCGGCCGGCACCACCGCGACCTCGGAGTTCTTCACAACCCAGGGCGGCACCGGCGGCCTCGGCGGCAACGGCGGCCAGGGCGGCGTGACCGGCAGCGGCGGCAACGCCGGCAACGGCGGCAACGGCGGCAACGGCGCCCCGGGCATCGAACAGGGCGCTGACCTCAACGGCGGCAACGGCGGCCAGGGCGGCCAGGGCGGCGTCGGCGGCGCCGCCGGGGCCCTCGCCGGCAGCGGCACCCAGGGCGGCAACGGCGGCCTCGGCGGTAACGCTGGCCAAGGCGGCAACGGCGCTAACTCCACTACCCCCGGCGTCGCCGGCGGCAACGGCGGCAACGCCGGCAACGCCGGCAACGGTGGCGCCGGCGGCGCCAAGGGCGGTGGCACCGGTAGCGTCGGCGGTAACGGCGGTGACGGCGGCGCTGGCGCGAACGCCGGTAACGGCGGTAACGGCATCAACGGCGTCAGCGGCGTCGACGGCACCAACGGCACCGCCGGCGGCAACGGCGGCAACGCCGGCGTGGCCAGCAGCGGCGGCGCTAGCGGCGGCACCGGCGGCACGGCCGGCAACAATGGCACCTCCGGTACCGCCGGCAACGGCGGCAACGGCGGCAACGGCGGCAACTCCTCCGGTAGCGACGGCTCGGACGGCGACGGCTTCGACGGCGGGCAGGGCGGCACCGGCGGCAACGGCGGCAACGCCGGCACCACCGGCAACGGCGGCACCGCCGGCAACGGCGGCAACGGCGGCAACGCCGCCAACGCCGGCATCGGCGCCACCGGCGTCGCCGGCCAGGGCGGCCAGCGGCGGCGGCGGCGGCGTCGGCGGCAACGGCGGCAACGGCGGGACGACCTCCGGCGCCGGCGCCAACGGCGGCCTCGGCGGTAACGCCGGCAACGGCGGCAACGGCGCCAACGCCGTGACTACCGACGCCACAGGCAACGGCCTCGCCGGCGGCGCCGGTGGCGCCTCCGGCACCGCCGGCAACGGCGGCAACGGCGGCACCAGCGCCACCGGCAACGCCGGTAGCGGCGGTAACGGCGGCAACGCCGCGACGGCCGGTAACGGTGGCAACGGCTTGGCCGGCGCCAACGGCGACACAGCCGGCAACGGCGGCGCCGGCGGCGCCGGCGGCGGCATCGGCTCCAATGGCGCCGGCGGCGCCAGTGGCGGCACCGGCGGCAACGCCGGCAACGGCCGGCACCGGCGGTATCGGCGGCAACGGCGGTAGCGGCGGCAACGGCGGCAACTCCACCGGTACCGTGCCGGCACCGGCCTCGGCCACGACGGCGGCAAGGGCGGTGCCGGCGGCGCCGGCGGCTCCGCGCACCGGCGGTTCCGGTAACGGCGGTAACGCCGGCGCCGGTGGCAACGGCGGCAACGGCGCCAACGGCGCGACCACCGCCGGCAACGGCGGCAAGGGCGGCACCGGCGGCGCCGGCGGCCACGGCGGCACCGGCGGCACCGGCGGCTTCGATAGTCGGTAACGGCGGTAACGGCGCCGCAGGCGGTAACGGCGGCCAGGGCGGCAGCGGCGCGGCCGGCACGACCGACGCCACCACCGGGGCCGGCAAGGCCGGCGGCGACGGCGGCGACGGCGGCGCCGCCGGCACGGGCGGCGCCGGCGGCGGTGTGGGCGCTGCGTCGGTCCAGGGCACTGGCGGTAACGGCGGTAACGCGGGCGTCGGCGGCAACGGCGGTAATGGCGCGGCAGGCTCGAATGCCACTCACGCCGGCAACGCCGGCGGCACCGGCGGCGACGGCGGCAAGGGCGGCGGCGGCGCCCTCGGCGGCGACGGCGGCAAGGGCGCGGGTACCGGCAACGGTGGCGCGGGCGGCACCGGCGGGTCGGGCGGCAACGGCGGCAACGGCGCTGCCGGCGGCGCTGGCAACGGCGCCGGCGGCAACGGCGGCAACGGCGGCGCCGCGGGCGCCGGCGGCAACGCCGACACCGGCGGCGCCGGCGGCAGCGCCACCAACGGCACCGGCGGCCAGGGCGGCACCGGCGGGACCGGCGGCAACGCCGGAACCGCCGGCCAGGGCGGCACCGGCGGCGCCACCGCCGCCGGCGCCGCCGCTGGCAACGGCGGCGCGGGCGGCGCCGGCGGCGAAGCCGGCCACGCCGGCAACGGCGGCGCTGGCGGTGACACGACCCTCGCGGGCAACGGCGGTAACGGCGGGGCGGCCGGCGCCGCCGGCACTGCCAGCAACGGCGCGATCGGCGGCACCGGCGGCACCACCTCCAACGCCGGCAACGCCGGCACCGGCGGCACGGGCGGTGCCGGCGGCGAAGGCGGCCTGGGCGGCAACGGCGGCGCTGGCGGCAGCGCGTCGGGGTCAGGCAGCGGCGGTAATGGCGCGGCGGGCTCGAATGCCACTACCGGCGGCGCCGGCGGCACCGGCGGCACCGGCGGCGCCGCCGACGCTGGCAGCACCGGCAAGGGCGGCCTCGGCGGCAACGGCGGCGCCGCAGGCGGCCGTCGACGCCGGCGGCAACGGCGGCAAGGGCGGCTTCGGCGGCAACGCCGGCGGCAAGGGCGGCGCGGCAGGCGCCGCCGCCACCGGCGCCACCGGCGGGGCCGCTGGCATGGGCGGCGCCGCCCTTGCTGGCAGCGGCGGCAACGCCGGCAACGGCGGCACCGCCGCCATCGGCGGCAACGGCGGCGACGGCGGCAACGCCGGGGCCGGCGGCGCCGGCGGCACCCCCGGCGCGTCCGGCGGTGCCGGCGCGAACGGCGGCAAGGGCGGCACCGGCGGGGCCGGCGGCACCGGCGGCAGCTCCACCGGCGCCGGCACCGGCGGCAACGGCACCAACGGCGCGGATGGCGGCACCGGCGGCAAGGGCGGTACCGGCGGTGCTGGAACTGCTGGCTCTGCCGGCGCTGGCGGCACTGCCGGCACTCCCGGCCTCCCGAATGTGGGCAAGGCTGGCGGCCTCGGCGGCAGCGGCGGCCCCGGCGGCCAAGGCGGCACCGGCGGGACCCCGTAGCGGACGGCAACAGGCGTTCGTTGCAGGAGGCAACAAACAAGGGAGAGGCCCGCTTCGGCGGGCCTCTCTTTTGTGTACGCCCAGCATGGGCATTCGCTTGGAGATGTGAGTCCTCTGGGGGAGAAGGTGGTTTAACTCCGAGTCGATGGCAACTGCGTCACCGTGAGGTGGGGTGGGAAGGAAGCCGGAGACGAAGCCCTGCACCGAGGGATACGAACCGCATCTAGAAGGCATGCCGGTCGGGGTGAGCCAGCACGAGATGGTGAAGCCCGTTCCACCGAAACGGCCGGTGTGTAAATGCGGCGGCGGTAGGGCGAAAGTGGATGTTCTTATCTGGGGAGATCTGTCCCAGTGCGCCGGTGTTCGCATCGGAGCGGCGTCGTTCGTGAGGCGGTGTTGATGGGGCAGAAGTCAGCAGAGGCCGTAGTACCAGCGGTCGACGTCACCTGCGCGTCACCACCCTCGGGCTGGGGCAGCGAACCCAGCCGACCGCCGGCCGGGGTGGGGGCTAGAGCTCGACTTGCGGCCGAGCGTCCAGCTTCTGGTAGACCAGCCAGCGCATCTCGATCGGGGATGCCGCACGCTCGACGTCGAACACGTCCAGGCCACTGACCCAATCGGCGTACCAGCCGTTGGGCGGCCACGCGCCGTCGGGCAGGTGGGTTTTCTCGTACTCGTAGACGGAGTCGTCGGCAACGAGTTCAAGGGGTAGCAGCTCGGCCGCCCTCGCCATCTCGTCCCGGGTGAAGATGGTGGTGTAGGTCTGCTGTCCGAGTTCGCGCGCGGCGTCGTCGGGGGTGTAGTCCTCGTTCGCCAGGAAGGCGTTGAACACCAGGCGCCCGCCGGGAGCCAGGCAAGCGGCGGCGAGTTCGAACAGCCCGCGCAGCTGTTGGGTCGTCCGGAAGTCGGACACCACCTCGGAGAGCAGGATCAGCTGGTAGTCCCGGCGCAGGTCACTGGTTGTCGCGAAGACGTCGCGCTCGATGACGTGGACGTCGAGGACATTCCGCTGGGCTTCCGTGCGGAGGATATCGGCGAACTTCGGGGTCAATCTCGACCGCGTCCACCGGGTGGCCGCGCCGGGCCAGGGCCAAAGCGTTGCGCCCGGTTCCGGCGCCGATGTCGAGCACCGGATGCGTCCTGGGATCGGCCGCTTCCCCGGCCAGCGTCCACACCCGCGCGTCCGGCTCGGTGCCGAACAGCGGCGGCTGGCGGGTGGCAACCCAGTTGTCGTAGGTTTCCCCGATCGTCTGCCATTGGGAGTTGATGCGGTAGTTCAGGACCGTGCCGACGGGGCTGTCGTACGAGATGACGATGTTCGAACGTTGGGAGGCCGTGTAGGACTCGGCCAACTGGCCCTCCAGCGCCGTCCTGAGCTGGGCGAGCTCTTCGGCGGTGAACCGCACACCCACCCCCGCGAAAACGGTGTCACACATCTTCACGTACTCGTCGAGCATGCCCGGGACCGCCGGCAGCGTGATCTGTCCCGTGACCACCGCTCGGCGATACAACCGCCGGGCCATCGGTTCGCGCAGCAGCGCCGGATCGAACGATCGCAGGGGCGGATTGTCCATGAGACTCTTCTACACGACCCTCTGCGCTTTCCACCAGCGGCCGCACGGCGGGGCGTGAAACCCACGGGCACAACGTCGCAGTGACGGGCCCGCGGGCGAAACCAGCGCTCATCCGAGCCGATGGGTCGGCGACTCGGTCGATTAGCCTCGCCCGGCGAGAGGCATTGCCCGTCACCGCCACGCTGACCGTCACCCCCATCAGGCGAGACCTATCTGGCCACCGCGCTCGGGCATGTCATGGTGCGTCGACGGACCCGCATGCTGTTCCTGTGCGCCCGCACACGCACGCGGCGCCGCTACAGCAACCGGGTGTCGCGCTGCCAGCCGGATGACTGTCGGCCGTCTGATAGGGGGCGAAAGTCCCTATTGGATGCGACGGGGTTCGTGCGACGCTGATGAGTTTAAAGCTGGTGCCCGGCCAGCAGTCTCCTTCTGACGAGGAGCCGAGGATGTCGTACGTGATTGCAGTACCTGAAGCTTTCGCCGCAGCATCCGAGCATTTGACGGGCATCGGCTCGTCGATCAGTTCGGCCACCTCGGCGCGCCGCGCCCTCGACGACATCGGTGGTGGCCGCGGCCGAAGATGAGATCTCGGCGGCTGTCTCGAAGTTGTTCGGCAGTTACGGCCAGGAGTTTCAGGCGCTGAGCGCGCAGGCGGGGCTGTTTCACAGCTCGTTCGTGCAGGCGTTGACCTCGGGTGGGAACGTGTATTCGCTCGGGGAGGCGTGGCCAACGCGGCGGCCATTACGGATGTCGGCGCCGCGCCGTTCTCGCCCTTCCTGGCTCATATTTGGGCGCGCGGCGTTCGGCAACGGCGCCAATGGCGTGGCGGGCGGACTCCCCGGGGCGGCTGGTGGTAATGGCCAGGCCGGTGGGTTTATTTGGGGCAACGGCGGTAACGGCGGCAACGGCGCGACCGGCGCGAACGGCGCGGCCGGCAGCTTCGCCGGCGGGGGCACGGGTAACGGCGGCGCCGGCCAGGCCGGCGGTGCGGGCGGCAGTGGTGGCGCTGGCGGGCTGCTCGGCCACGCCGGTAACGGCGGTGCAGGGCGCCCTGGGCGGTAACGGCGGCGCGGGTGCCCAAGGCGCCAACGGCGCGGCCGGCAGCTTCGCTAACGGCGGTACTGGTGCTGGCGGCAACGGCGTAAACGGCGGCAACGGTGGTGCCGGGCGGTAACGGTGGGGCACGGCGGCGACGCGGGTGGGCAGCGGGCAGTGCGGGCGCTCAACGGCAGCGGTCGGTGATGGCGGCAACGGCGGCAACGCCGCGTGCCGGCCGGTAACGGCGGGGCACGGCGCGGCCGGCATCGGCTCTGAACCCCAACGGTGGGGTCGGCGGTAACGGCGGTAACCCCGGCGGGGTCGGCGCCGGCGGCACCGGTGGCGCGCACGGCACTGGCGGCAGCGGCGGGACCGTCGGCGCGGACGGCCACGCCGGTTCCCCGGTCGCTGGTCCGGCCGGTAACGGCGGTAACGGCGGCGCGGGCTGCGAACGGCCGCACCGCGTGCCGGGCGGCGAGCGGTGGTAACGGCGGTGCCGGCGGTAACGGCGGGGCGATCGGCAACGGCGGTGGTCGGCGGCAACGGCGGCAACGGCGTGGCCGGCGCGGACGGCAGCACGCGGGCTACCAGCCGGCCAACGGCGGTAACGGCCAGGCCGGCGGGCCGGCGGCACCGGCGGTAACGGCGGTGCGGGCGGTTCGACATCCGGCAATGGTGGGGCCGGGGGAACGGCGGTAACGGCGCCGACGGCGGTGACGGCGGGGCCGGCGCTGACGGCGCGGCCGGCAGCTTCGCCAACGGCGGCACCGGTACCGGCGGCAACGGCGGTAGCGGCGGTAACGGCGGGGACGGCGGTGCCGGCGGGGCCGGCGGCAACGGCGGCGCGGCCGCCCACGGCACCGTGGGCGCCAACGGCAATGGGGGTGACGCCGGTAACGGCGGCAAGGCCGGCGCGCCCGGTGATGGCGGGGCCGGCGCGGCCGGCACCGCTGGCCAGCCCCAACGGCGGAAACGGCGGTAACGGCGGTAACCCGGGCGGTCGGCGCCGGCGGCACCGGTGGCGCGCACGGCACGGGCGGCAGCGGCGGGACCGCCGGCAAGGACGGCCACGCCGGTTCCCTGGTCGACTGGTCCGGCCGGTAACGGCGGCACCGGCGGCGCGGGCTGGCAGCCCCACCGCTGCGGGCGCGGCCGGCGGTAACGGCGGCGCCGGCGGCAACGGCGGGGCGATCGGCAACGGCGGTAGCGGTGGCGACGGCGGCAACGGCGTGGCCGGCGCGAACGGTAGCACCGGCCACCACGGCGGCAACGGCGGCAACGGCCAGGCCGGCGGGGCCGGCGGCACCGGCGGTAACGGCGGCGCGGGCGGTTCGATATCCGGCAATGGTGGGGCCGGCGGTAACGGCGGTAACGGCGCCGACGGCGGTGACGGCGGTCACGGCGCTGCTGGCGCGCAAGGCACCTTCGCCAACGGCGGCTCCGGTACCGGCGGTAACGCCGGTAATGGCGGTAACGGCGGCTAACGGCGGTAATGGCGGCGCCGGTGGTAACGGCGGCGCGGCCGCCCACGGCACCGTGGGCGCCAACGGCGATGGGGGTGACGCCGGTAGTGGCGGCAACGCCGGCGCGCCCGGTGATGGCGGGGCCGGCGCGGCGACGGCATCGCCGGCAACACCCAACGGTGGGGTCGGCGGTAACGGCGGTAACCCCGGGGCGGTCGGCGCCGGCGGCACTGGTGGCGCGCACGGCACTGGCGGCACCGGCGGGACCGCCGGCACAGACGGCCACACCGGCACCCCGGTCACTGGGCCGGCCGGTAACGGCGGCGCCGGCGGCGACGGCTACAGCCCCGTCACCGCGGGCGCGAGCGGCGGCGCCGGCGGTCTCGGCGGCAACGGTGGGACGTACGGCAACGGGGGCCAGGGCGGCGCCGGCGGCACCGGCGCGGGCGGCAGCTTCGCCAACGGCGGCACCGGCAACGCTGGCAACGGCGGTCTCGGCGGTAACGGCGGCAACGCCGGGGCGCACGGCAACGGCGGCGCCGGCGGCGCCGGAGGCGTCGGCGGTCTGGAGCGGCCGGCGCAACGGCACGACCGGCGCTGACGGTGAACGGCACCAACGGCGTCGATGCGGCGGTCTCGGCGGCAACGGCGGCGGCGGCGGCAACGGCGGCCAGGCCGGCACGCTAACCGGTAACACCGGCGCCGGTGGGGCCGGCGGCGTCGGCGGGGCCGGCGGCACCGGCGGCACCGGCGGTCCCGGCGGGTCCCGGCGTCTCTTCCGCCGCCGGCGGCGGCAACGGCGGCACCGGCGGGACCGGCGGCGCCGGCGGCACCGGCGCCCATGGCGGAGACACCGGCCTGAGGCCCGCCACAAATACAACAGGCACCTTCGGTGTCTCCGGTAGCGGCGGTAACGGCGGCGCCGCCGGGGGCAGCAGGGCGCCGGCGGTCAAGGTGGTAACGGCTTCAGCTACACCAGCGGCAACAACACCGGCGGCCAGGGCGGCGTAGGCGGTAACGGCGGCACCGCCGGTGCGGCCGGCGCTTTCGGCACTCACGGCACTGGCGGCGGCGGCACCGACGGCAAGGGCGGCGCCATTGGTACCGGCGGCGCCGGTGGCACCGGCGGCACCGGCGGCGACTCGTTCGGCGCCGACCTCGGCGGCACCGGCTTGCAAGGCGGCACCGGCGGCCACGGCGGTAACGGCGGCGCCGGCGGGACGGTCGGTGGCAGCGTTGGCAACGGCGGCACCGGCGGCCACGGCGGTGGCGGCGGCACCGGCGGCAACGGCGCGGACGTCCTTGCCGGCGCCGGCAACACAGGCGGCCAAGGCGGCGCCGGCGGCCAAGGCGGTAACGGCGGTAACAGCGGCCTGGCAGGGGGTAACGGCGGCACCGCCGGCCACGGCGGTAACGGCGGGGCGGCCGGCAACGGCTCGCAGGGCTTCTCCGACGGCAGCGCCGGCGGCGCCGGTGGCACCGGCGGCACCGGCGGCGGCGGCGGCAACGCCGGCACCGGGACTGGCGGCGGCGCGGCCGGCAGCGCGGGCACCGGCGGCCAGGGCGGTCTGGGCGGTCACGGCGGCGACGGCGGCACCGGCGACGGCACCGCCGCCAGCTTCGGCGGCCAAGGCGGCAACGGGGGCCAAGGCGAGCTCGGCGGCACCGGCGGCGGCACACCCGGCGGCGGTACTAACGGTGACGGCGGCCTAGGCGGCGGTGGCGGCGACGCCGGCAACGGCGGCAGCAACTCGGCCACCGTGGCCTCCCCTTCGGGGTCAGCGGCGGTGGTGGTGGCGGGGGCGGGGCCGGTGGGGCCGGCGGCGCCGCCGGCACCGGCACCGGCACCGGCGGGACCGGCGGCACCGGCGGGACCGGCGGCGGCGGTGGGCTCGGCGGCACCGCCTTCACCACGGGCTCCGGCGCGGCCACCGGATCAGGCGGCTTCGGCGGCGGCGGCGGCGCCGGTGCCGCCGGGTCTGGCGGTACCGGCGGTAAAGGCGGCGGTGGCGGCGGCGGCGGCGCGGGCGGTACTGCCTTCATGGACGCCGCGACCGGCGGTGGCGGCGGTGGTGGCGGCGGTGCCGGCTCCGCCAGCCGTGCCGCGGGCACCGGCGGAGCCGGCGGCGGTGCCGCCGAGACTATCCCGGTCGTCGTGACTAGCGGCGGCAGCGGCGGCACCGGCGGCGCCGGCACCGGCGGTGGTGGTGGCGGCGGCGCCAATGCCGACACCTCCGGCAGCGCCGTCGGCAACGGTGGCGCCGGGGCCAATGGCGCCGCCGGCGGGGCAGGCGGCGACGGCGCCAATGGCAACACTTACTCCAACAGCGGAGGCGGCGGCGGCGCCGTCGGCAGCTTCGGCGGCGGCGGCGGCCAGAGCAACGGCGGCGTGATCGGCAGTAACGGCAGCGACGGCCAGCCCGGCTAACACCGGCGGCGACGGCGGGGGTGGCTACGACGGCGGGGTCGGCAGCCTCGGCTGCAATCCTCCTAACGGCGGGACCAACGGCAGCGGCGGCGGCTCCTGACCCCGACCCGGAAGGGGGCCCGCTGCCGGGGCGACGTCGGGGCAGCGGCGTAGCGGCGCGTGCTTGCCGACACTCGTGGAGTTGTCGTGAGTTTTCAGGGAGCGGTGGGTCGCGCTGTGGCGGTGTCGTTGGTGACGTGTGTCGATGGTGTGCAGCGCGGCACGCAGGTCTGCTGGTGCGGGTGGGCGGTCGGCGGCCAGGAGTGGTCGGCGCAGCCGGTCAGGGACCGTGGGACATCGATGGGCGTATGCGACAACGAACTTTGATGCCCTGCTGACCGAGACTGTTACGTGAGGATCGACGATCACGTGGTCGAACCGAACGCCGGGCAGCGGGCGGCGGTAACGGCGGCGCCGGCGGCTCCTGACCCCCACTGCCACCGGCGGCACCGGTAGCGCCGCCATGGCGGACGCACCGAGCCTCCGTGCTCCTGACGGGCACTCGCAGCCCGCTCGGGAGTCGACTGACTGAGCCGCCGGTGTTGCCGATGAGCTCTGCTCCGTTGCCGTTCCAGTGGAATTTCACCACGCTGCCTAATCCGCGGATACCGTGGAGTACGTCAACGCAACTGTGTCGCCGGTGCACTGTGAGGTGTCAATGCCGTTGAACCCGTAGGTGTCCGGCACCCCCACCGGTATGAATGGCGCCAATAACCCGTAGTAGTCACGGTGAGACTCCGGCCCAGCTGCGTCGGTGGCGATGGCGCACCCGGCGCGAACAGCTCAAACTTCCCGCCGCCGTGACAGTCCGTCGCCCGATCGGTCGGCCCAAGCGTTGCGGCTCGCTCGAGTGCCGCTCCCCCTGGCGCGGCGGCGTGCCCGCCGATCGGCAGCGGCAATCGCCGCGGATGCCCTGTAGACGAGGTTGTCCGCCACGCCGGGAACGCGGCAACTGCCGGTAAGGCGTCCGACAATCGCGACGATAAGGCGGTTCTGCTCGGCCGCCTGCTTGCTCAAGCGCCGGGGGTGTTGCCGATGAGTTCTACTGCGTTGCCATTCCATCGGCGTATCAGCCGATGCCGCTCCGACGCGTCAACGCAACCGTTTCATTGGTGGGTTGCGACGGCTTGCAACGGCCGCTGGGTAATGCCGGTGACAGGCGGCCCGAGCGCGATGTTCAGGTTGGAATCCCCCAGCCGTCGGGAGGACGTCAAGGGCCAACGGGATTCAGCCCCCGATGCCCAGAATCATGGCGAGGGCGCGTTCGACTTGGCGCATCGTGTCGGGCGCCAGCGTTCCCAGTTTTTCCAGCAGGCGGGTGCGGGCGACGGCACGCACGCTGCGGCAGACGGTGACGCTCGGGGTGTCCACACCTTCGTCCGGTGAGACGACGGGCCGCAACGGGGTGGACGAGCGCGAGCTCGACACCGGTACCACGACAACGAGTTCGTCATCGACGCCGGCGAGTATCTCATCGACGGAAACGATGACGGCGGGGTGATGTTTGCCGGGCTCGCCGGCGCGGGCGGCGCCGAGGGCGACCAGCCACAGGTCGCCGCGTCGCGGTTCAGGCGAGGCCGTCACCGAGCGTGTCGTCCCAGTCGCGGTCCTCGTCGCGTTCGGTGTTCGCATCGGAGCGGCACGGTCTGTGAGGGCGGTGTTGATGGGGCAGAAGTCAGCAGAGGCCGTAGTACCGGCGGGAATCTGGCGTCGGGCCCGCACGCATGGCACGCGTGGCCGTCGCGAGCGCGCGTAAATGTGGGGCACACACGGCGTGCTGCCGTACAACAGATCTGCAGTTTCGGGATCTCGGCCCACCACGGTGCTGACTTTGGTGCAGAAAATTCCCATAACGAGCATGGAGACAGTTCGACGCGCGTAAAGTCCCTCTCGCAGTCTTGGGGGACTGCTCCGGGGCCATCAAGCCTGTGTGGATGGGAGTCTTGTCATGTCGTCGTATCTAGTCGCAGCACCCGAGGTTTTGGCCACGGCGTCGGCGGATTTGAGTGGGGTTGGGCAGACGATCACGGAGGCTGCCTCGTCGGCGGCGCCGTCGACGACATCGGTAGTGGCTGCGGCCCAGGATGAAGTGTCGGCGGCTATCGCGAAATTGTTCGGCGGCTACGGCCAGGAGTTTCAGGCGCTGACCTCACAGGCGGGTTTGTTCCACAGCTCGTTTGTGCAGACCTTGACCTCGGGCGGGAACCTGTATTCGGCCATGGAGGCGGCCAACGCGGCGGCGATTACGGATGTGGGTGCTGCGCCGTTCTCGCCGTTCCTGGCCATTTTTGGGCGGGCGGCGTTCGGTAACGGCGCCAATGGCGCGTCGGGTGTGTCCGGCACCGGTGCTGCTGGCGGTAACGGCCAGGCCGGTGGGTTTATTTGGGGTAATGGCGGTAACGGCGGTAACGGCGGGTCGGGCGTGAACGGCGCGGCGGGCAGTTTCGCAAATGGTGGTACCGGCAATGGCGGTGCGGGCCAGACCGGTGGTGCTGCTGGTCATGGTGGTGCTGGCGGGTTGTTGTTCAGCCACGGCGGTAACGGTGGTGCCGGCGGCGTGGGTGGTAACGGCGGGGCGGGTGCGCAGGGCGCCAATGGTGCGGCGGGCAGCTTCGCCAATGGTGGTACCGGTGCCGGCGGCGCTGGGCTAGACGGTGGCAACGGTGGTGTGGGCGGTAACGGTGGGGCCGGTGGCGCCGCGGGTAGCTCCGGCGGCTTGTTCGGCAGTGCGGGCACTGACGGTAACGGCGGTGACGGTGGTACCGGCGGTAACGCTGGTTTGGCCGGTAACGGCGGGGCTGGTGCGGCCGGTACTGCGGCTCACCCCGATGGCGGGGCCGGTGGTAATGGCGGTAACCCCGGGGCGATCGGTGCCGGCGGTAACGGTGGCGCGGCTGGCGGTGCGAGCGGGCATGCCGGCAACAACGGCGTCGGCGGAAACATCGGCAACGGCGGCAACGGTGGTAACGGCGGTGACGGCGCGGCCGGTACCTTCGCCAACGGGGGCACCGGCAGCGGCGGCAACGGCGGCCAAGGCGGGGCCGGCGGCACCGGCGGGACGAACGGCAACGGCGGCGCCGGCGGCCTAGGTGGCGCCGGCGGCGACGGGGCGACCGGCGCCGACGGCGCGACCGGCGGCAACGGCGCCGGTACCAACGGCGCTACCGGCGGCAATGGCGGCAACGGCGGCCAAGGCGGACAAGGCGGCCAGGCCGGCACGCTAACCGGCAACACCGGGCTCGGTGGTAACGGCGGGGCCGCCGGTAACGGCGGTGACGGCGGGGTCGGCGGAAACGGCGGGGTCGGCACCGGCAACGGCGCCGCCGGCGGCCAAGGCGGCCTCGGCGGCGGCGGCGGCAACGGCGGCCAAGGCGGCCTGGGCGGAGCCCAGGGCTTGAGGCCCGCCACAAATACAACCGGCACCGTCAGCGCGGCCGGTAGCGGCGGTAACGGCGGAGCCGCCGGTGATGGCGGCGCCGGCGGAAACGGCGGGGTCGGCTTCAGCGGCACCGCGGCCAGCAACGGCGTCAGCAACGGCGGTGACGGAAACACCGGCGGCAACGCCGGTGTGAACGGTGCCGCCGGCGGTGCCGGGGGCCCAGGCGGCACCGCCGGCACCGCCGGGGCCATCGGTACCGGCGGCCAGGGCGGCCAAGGCGGCAACGGCGGCAACGCGTTCGGCATCGGCAGCCAGCAGGGCGGTCAGGGCGGCCAAGGCGGTGCCGGCGGCACCGGCGGGGCCGGCGTCGGCAACGGCGGGGCCGGCGGCGAGGCCGGCAACGGCGGCAACGGCGCCGACGGCGCGGCCGCCACGGCAGGCAACGCGGGCAACACCGGCGGCGCCGGCGGCACCGGCGGTCAAGGTGGGGCCGGTGGCAACGGCGGCAACCTCGGTGGTAACGGCGGCGCCGGCGCCGCCGGTGGTAACGCCGGTGCGGCGGGCAACGGGTCGGCCGGCAACGGCACCACCGGCGCCGGGCTCGGTGAGAACGGCGGCGGCGGCGGTACCGGCGGCGCCGGCGGTCAAGGTGGGGCCGGCGGTAACGCCGTGGCGGGCAACGGCACCGGCGGTAACGGCGGGGCGGCGGGCACGAGCACGGCCGGCGGCAACGGCGCGGCCGGTTCGAACGGCACTTCGCTGGGCGGAGGTACCGGCGGCGCCGGCGGCGCCGGCGGCAGCGGCGCCGGTGGTGGCCTCGGCGGGGCCGGCAAGGGTACCGGTAACGGCGGGGCCGGCGGGGCCGGCGGGGCGGCCGGCAGCGGAGGCAATGGCGCCAACGGCGGTAACGCCGGGGCCGCCGGTACGGGCGGCCAAGGTGGCGCTGCCGGCGACGGCGGTCAAGGCGGCGCCGGCGGCGGCGGCGGGGCCGCCGTCAACGGCACCGCTGGGGCCGGCGGTCAAGGTGGCGCTGCCGGCAACGGCGGGGCCACCGCCGGCGCCGGCGGCACCGGCAGCACCGGCGGCGCTGCAGGCGCCGGCGGCCGCGGTGGCGCCGGTGGCGACGGGGGCCAAGGCGGCCACGGCGGCGCCGGCGGCAATGCGTTGGGCGCCACGGGCACCGGCGGAGCCGGCGGGGCGGCCGCTGTGGGCGGCAACGCCAGCAACGGCGGCGCCGCAGGCGCTGGCGGCGCGGCGACGAATGCGGCGACCGGCGGCAACGGTGGTCAGGGCGGCGCCGGCGGCGACGCCGGCCAAGGCGGGGCCGGCGGCGCCGGCGGCACGGCCGCCGGGTCGGGCAGCGGCGGCCAGGGCGGTGCCGGCGCCGCCGCCGGGACTGCCGGCATGGGCGCCGCCGGAGGCGCCGGCGGTGTGGCGTCTACCTCGCAGGTGGGCGGTCAAGGCGGGGCCGGCGGCGCCGGCGGCGGCGGCGCTAACGGCGGGGCCGGCGGAGCCGGCGGCAACTCCACGACCGGCGCCGGCGGGGCCGGCGGCGCCGGCGCCAACGCCAGCAGCGGTGGTCAGGGCGGTGCCGGCGGCAACGGCGCCATCGCCGATGGCATCGAAGCCGGCCAAGGCGGCGGCACCGGCGGTGCCGGCGGCGGCGGCGGCCTCGGCGGGGCCGGCGGGGTCGGCGGCAATTCAGGCGGATCCTCCAACGGTGGGGCCGGCGGAGCCTCCGGCAGCAGCGGGAACGGCGGCGCCGGCGGCAACGGCGGCACGGGCGGCGCAGCCTCCACCACCGGCGCGGCCGGCAACGGAGGCGCCGGCGGCGCTGCCGGTGCGGCCGGCGCCGGCGTCATCGGCGGTAACGGCGGCGACGTCCTTGGGACCGGGACCGGCAACGGCGGTGCCGGCGGCGCCGGCGGCGCCGGCGGCACGGGCGGCGCCGGTGGTAGCGGCGGTGCCGGCGGTGCGGGCAGCACCACCCAGGCGAGCGGCGCCGGCGGTAACGCCCAGACGGGCGCCGTCGGCGGCGCCGGCGGCAACGGCGGCACGGGCGGCACCGCGATCAGCGGCAACGGCGGTAACGGCGGGACCGCCGGCGCCGCCGGGGCCGGTGGCAACGGCGGTAACGGCGGGGCCCCCGGTAGCAACGGCGGCGGCGGCGCCGGCGCCGACGAGGCCGGCCAAAACGGCGGCGACGGCGGCGGCGGCGGTCAGGGCGGGGCCGGCGGCAACTCCACGATCGGCACCGGCGGCACCGGCGGCAACGGCACTAACGGCGGGACCGGCGGTAACGGCGGTGCCAACGGTCTTGGCGTGGCTGGCCAACCGGGCCAAGTAGGCGGCACCGGCAACAATGGCAACCCGCCGGTCGGCGCCGTCGGCGGCACCGGCGGCACCGGCGGCGTCGGCGGCAACCACGGCACGGGCCGGCCCGCCTAGCGGACAGGGCCCCGTTCCGGGAAGGCGTACACAAAGGAGAGGCCCGCTTTGGCGGGCCTCTCTTCTGTCTGACGATCCGCGCGGGAACCCGAGGTCTGGTCGTCTCGAAGCTAACAGTGGTGTCGCGCTGCGTTGGCGGCGCGGGGCAGGGGTTCGCCGATTCTGGCCGCCTCAACGACGGCCGCCGGCCCGCTTAGGCGCCGGGGGTGTTGTCGATGAGCTCGACTCCGTTTCCGTTCCAGCGGAACTTCACCGTGGTGCGCAAGCCGATCCCGCTGGGGTACGTCAACGCGACCATGTCGCCGGTGGTTTGCGAGGTGTCAATCCCGTTGAACCCGAACGTGTCCGGTACCCCTTGCGGGATGTATTTGCCGAGATGGAACAACACCGCCCGGGTGGTGGCGTTGTCAGCGTTGGTGTTGGCCTTGATGATCACCGCGGACAGCTGAGCACACTCGTTGTAGTTACCGGCCAGCGGTTCGGGGTTCCAGGGCTGCGCGCTGCGCGGATCACGCGGCAGCTCGGAAACCACCTTCGCGATGGTCGGAGCAGTGGAATCCCCCGACCCGCAGCCGGTCAGCGTCGTGGCGATCAACACGACGACGGGCGGGCCGATCAGTGGTCCGGCACGGCACGGTAGTGACCACACATCGCGCACGGTACCGGCATCGGGCCCCGGGTGCGGCAGGCATGCCGCGTGCTGCACTCGGCCTTGCGATTACCAGGGTATGAACAACCTCCGCTAGCAGCCGATTCAGCCGTAGCGTCGCTGCGCGAGCGGCGCCGAAGACGGCCCGGCTGGTCTCTTCCATACGCCGCCCACCGGTAGTCAGGACGAGCTCAGAGTGCAATCACCGCCAGCGCGGTTTCAAGTCCGTCGAAATCGCTGGTGTTTCGGGTTGCCAGGGCCGCGCCGTCGGCGACGGCCACCGCCGCTATCATCAGGTCAACCCGCCGCCGACCGCCGGGCGTGCGTCCGGCGGTGGCGACGGTGGCGCACAGCTCGCGGTAAACGTCGGCCTCGTGTTGGGCGAAGGGCAGTCCGTCGCCGTAAGCGTTGCGAAGTTGGATGAGATCCAGGCGGGCGCGCGCCGCGACCTGAGGGTCGGGATGTGCTGTGCCCTCGCTGAATTCGGCGAAGGCGATCGCCGACACGAACAGCTCGTGGTCCCCGGGTGGGAGACGTTCCCACTGGGGCTTTTGGATCAGCAGGTTGGTGTCGATGTGGATTTTCATTCGCCGATGCGGCCCGCCTGGTCGCGGCCGCGTTCGACTAGGTTCAGCAGCGCGCCTTCGTAACCGGGAGGCCTAGGGTGATCGTAGATGCCGGACTTCGCGATCTGTTCCGGTGTGACTCCTGAGTGTTCTGTAGGCACGGTCCCCCGACGTGGCTGCCGGCTAATGGTCACGCCGGTGTCCTTGCCGTGGTTTGTGACGCGATAGGTGGTTCCCTTCTCGGCCGCCTCGATGACGCGCGATGCGTTCTGGCGAAGTTCACGAATGCCGATCGTCTCCATATCCACCAAAGTAGCACATATGTAGCACATATACTCGTGTGTGGCCTACCACGTCGCGGTGTCGCGGCGACAAACAGCAGATGCAGTCACCGCGGGGTCAAATGGTGCAGGTCCCTGAAGACCACCGCCGGTCAAGCCCGCGAAACTTACGGGGCTAATCTGCCGCAGATCAACGTGCTGCCAATCTACTGTGGGTAGTCCTGCGGCGTGCAACTTGCCGGGCTGCGGCGCGGTGCGCAGATGGGTAGCGACCACACATCGCGAAACCGTCCGTTGTCAGGTCCGCAGGTGCGGCGGGCGTGGCCGTCGCGAGCGCGCGCAAATGTACGGCACACACGGCGTGTCTCCGTACAAACACGCTCCTTGGTGTTGCCGCGCACTGAAATTGGCGACCACGCCGTCTCTTTCGGCCCACATGGTCACGCTGACGGTGTCGTGGGCTCGGTGACGGACAGCGAGCCGGTGACCGCCGGAGTTGCGTGGACAAGGTCGATCGGCGACGGCCCGTTGGGATCAGACGCCGACGATGGTGAGCAGGTGTTCGAGCCCTCGGAAGTCATCGACGGTGCGCGTGGAGAGCGGGAGGTTGGCGGCGGCGGCGGTGGCGGCGATCAACAGATCGACGGCCCGGGGGCCACGTGCCTTGCGCCCCGTCGCGACGATCGCGGCGTAGACGCGTCCATAGGCCCTCGCCGCGTCGCCATCGAACGGCAATGGATCGAAGCTGGCCTCAGCTCGTTGTAGCCGATCTTGACGTCGTGCTCGTTCGCGAGCATCGGCCGTCGCGTGCGGGCCGGCGGCGAGCTCAGCCATGGTAAGGGCGCTGATGGCGAGTTCGATTGGGAGCTGGTCGGCGTGCATGCGATCCAGATCGATCACGACCGAGGTGTCAATGAGTCCCTGCGATGGACGAGGAGCCTCAGCCACGAGGCTCGATCTCCTGGCTGGCGGCTCGATCGAGATCTGCTCGGAACCGGTCGAACCCCACCGGCGGAGCGCCCCTGAACGCGGCTACGGCCGCCTCGGCGCTGATGAATCGACCTCGGCGCAATGGGGAGAGCTCGCCGACCGGGATTCCATTCCTGGTCACGACGAACGACTCGCCTTGGTCAAGCTGGCGCATAATCTCGCCGCTGTTATTGCGCAGCTCGCGCTGGGTGATCTGGTTGGCCACACCAGAGTGTAGGACCTGTGCTACGCAGGGGCTCCTGCACGGTTTGTGCTGATGGCAACATTTGCTATCACGCAATATTGGCTGCCCAGCATTGACCGGACACGGGTGCCGGTTCGACCGTCCATACCCCGGGCGGGTTTGTCGAAACCCCTTGTGGGACTAGTCAAATCACGCTGAGCTGCAGTTTCGGGATCCCCGACCACCACTGCAGTGACGCGACCAAAAAAGCTCAACAAAACTCCTGCGGCAACAATCCGACGCGCGTAGTGTCCCTTTTGCAGTCTCGGGGGACTGCGCTGGGGTTCTTTCACCTGCATGGATGGGGGAGTTTTTGTCATGTCGTCGTATCTAGTCGCAGCACCCGAGGCTTTGGCCTCGGCGTCGGCGGATTTGAGTGGGGTTGGCCAGGCGATCAAGGAGGCGGCCTCGGCGGCTGCGCCGTCGACCACATCGGTAACGGCCGCGGCCCAAGATGAGGTGTCGGCGGCTGTCTCGAAGTTGTTCGGCAGCTACGGCCAGGAGTTTCAGGCGCTGACCTCACAGGCGGGGCTGTTCCACAACTCGTTCGTGCAGCACTTGACCTCGGGCGGGCACGCGTACTCGCTCGGGGAGGCGGCCAACGCGGCGGCCATCACGGATGTCGGCGCGGCGCCGTTCTCGCCCTTCCTGACCCTCTTCGGACGCGCGGCGTTCGGCAACGGCGCCAATGGCGTGAATGCCGGGACCCCCGGAGCGAATGGCGGTAACGGCCAGGCCGGCGGGTTCATTTGGGGCAATGGCGGCAACGGCGGCAACGGCGCGGCCGGTGCGGCCGGCGCTAACGGCACCGCGGCCAACCCCAACGGTGGCGCCGGCCAAGCCGGCGGTGCGGGCGGCAATGGTGGTGCGGGCGGGATCATCGGCACTGCGGGTAGCGGTGGTCATGGTGGTGCCGGCGGTGTCGGCGGCAACGGGGCGGTCGGCGCCGACGGCGCGGCGGGCAGCTTCGCCAACGGTGGTACCGGGGCTGGCGGTAACGGCGTCAACGGCGGTAACGGTGGTGCCGGCGGTGCCGGTGGTGTCGGCGGTAACGCGGGCGGCAGCTCGGGTCACAACGGTGATGGCGGTGCGGGCGGTAACGGCGGAAACGCCGCCGCTGGCGGTAACGGCGGCAACGGCGCGAACGGCACCGCGGCCAACCCCGACGGCGGGGTCGGCGGTAACGGCGGTAACCCGGGGACGGCCGGTGCCGGCGGCACTGGTGGCGCGCACGGCACGGGTGGTAGCGGCGGCACCGCGGGCGCGGACGGTGCGGCTGGCAACGGTGTCACGGGTGCGTCGGGTAACGGCGGGAACGGTGGTAGCGGCTGGAACGCCGTCGCCCCGGGCGCGACCGGCGGTAACGGCGGCGCCGGCGGCAACGGCGGGGCGATCGGCAACGGCGGCGCCGGCGGGGCGGGCGGCAACGGCGCCCTCGGCGCGACCGGTAACACCGGCGGCGACGGCGGCACCGGCGGTAACGGCGGCATCGGCGGCTCAACGTCCGGCAACGGCGGTAGCGGCGGCGCCGGCGGCGACGGCGGCCAAGGCGGGGCCGGCGCGAACGGCGGGCAGGGCGCAGCCGGCACGTCGGGCGTGAACAACGGTGCTGGCGGCGACGGCGGCAATGGCACCACCGCCGGCAACGGCGGAAACGGAGGCGCCGGCGGTAACGGCGGCACGGCCGCCCACGGCACCGCGGGCGCCAACGGCGACGGCGGCGACGCCGGCAACGGCGGCACGGGTGGCCAGGGCGGCACCGGCGGCACCGGCGCGGCCGGAGCGCAGGGCGTCGTCGGTTCGGGCGGCAACGTTGGGGCTGGCGGCGATGGCGGCCAGGGCGGCAATGGCGGTGCTGGCGGTAGCGCCGGCAACGTTGGCCAAGCCGGCACCGGCGGATTGGCGGGTACCGGAAAGGCCGGCGCGGCCGGCAACAGCGGCAACAGCGGCAACGGCGGCATTGGTGGCCAAGGCGGCACCGGCGCCAACGGCGGCACCGGTGCCGCGGCCGGTACCGGCGGTCAGGGTGGCACTGGTGGCCAGGGCGGCGTCGGCGCCAACGGCGGCCAAGGCGGCAGCGGCGGCAACGGCGGCAACGGCCAGGGCCTCATCAACAACGCGCCGCAGGACGGCGGTAGCGGCGGGGCAGGCGGCGCGGGCGGCCAGGCCGGCACCGGCGGAACCTTCGGCGCCGGCGGGTCCGGTGGTGCAGGTGGGACCGGGGCCAGCGTGGGTGCCGGTGCGACCGGAGGCACGGGCGGGTCCGGCGGTGCGGGCAGCCAAGGCGGCACCGCAGCCGGCTTCGGCGGTGGTGGCGGCGGCGGTGGCGGCGGCGCCTCCGTCCAAACCTCCAACGGTGGGAGCGCCATCGGTGCCACCGCCACCGGCGGGACCGGCGGGAACGGTGGGGCCGGCTCAGCCACGGCCGCGGGCGGAGCGGGCGGCGCCGGAGGCACCGCTAACGTCGTCGCCAACGGTGGATCTGTCACGGGCGGCAGCAGCGCCCACGGCGGCATCGGCGGGAATGGCGGCACCGGCGGCGGGGTCGGCGGCGCTGGAGGCGAGGCGCTTGTCGAGACCTCCACCGGCGGCACCATCACTGGCAGCACCGCCACCGGCGGGGCCGGCGCGGCCGGCAACGGTGCAGGCACCAATGGCGCCGGAGGCGAGGCCATTATCAACGTCACCGCTGCCGGCGGCACCGTCACCAACAGCACCGCCACCGGCGGCGTGGGCGGCGTAGGCACCGGCGGCACCGGCGGCACGGGCGGGACGGCCGCCATCGCCGTCAACGGCAATGGCGGCAGTGTCAGCAACGGCACCGCCCAGGGCGGAACCGGCGGCGCGGGCAGCACCGGCGGCCAAGGCGGCACCGGTGGCGGCGGCTACCTCGTCGTCGACTCCGACAACACCGGGGGCGTGATCGGGGGCATCGGTCACACCGCTGTTGCCACGGGCGGCCAAGGCGGAGCCGGCACTAACGGCGGCGTGGGCGGCTCCGGCGGCATTGGTGAGCTCGAGGTCGGGGGAAATAGCCACACCGCCCCTGCGACCGTCGGCGGTAACTCCTTCGGTACATCCACCGGTGGTGACGGCGGTACCGCCGACGGCGCTAACAGCGTCGGCGGCAACGGCGGGAACTCCGATATCCAGGCCTCCAAGATCACTGCCTTCCAGAACAACTCGACCGCGGGTGGCTCTGGCGGCACGGCCAGCGGTACGTCGCACGGCGGTGACGGCGGTGACGCCACCGGCGGCGGCCACGCTGGCAAGGGCGGCGGCGCATCTATCGCCGCCGGCGGTCTCAACGCTGCGGCCAGCGGCACTTCTGATGGCGGCGCCGGTGGTAACGGCACCAATGGCGGCACGGGCGGCGCCGCCGGATCCAGTCGGATTTCCGCACTGGGCGCGAACGCCTCGGCCACCGGCGGTGCTGCTACTGGCGGCAACGGCGGCACCGGTACCGGCTCCGGGAGCACCGGCGGCAGCGGGGGTGACGGCAACATCATCGCGGGGCTCGACTCCGCTGGGCTGCCCACCGACATGCCGTCAGCGAACAATGCCACGGCCTCCGGCGGCAACGGTGGCCTGGGCGGTAACGGCCACACCGGCGGCAACGGCACCGAGGCAGATGTCTTTGCCGTCAACGCCCAGAACGTGGACGGACATACCGCTACCGGCACGAACGGTGCAGACAACCCGTAGATAGGAGTGAGGCCCCGGCCCGGCCGCCGCGTTGGCGGTGCCGGGCCGGGGCTTCTCCAATTCCGGACCGAGTCCGGGAGGAAGGCCCACAAAATTCCAACTGCTACCAGCGGCAGCGGTACCGATACCGGCAAAAGGCCACCCGCTACTCAGGCGCCGGGAGTGTTGCCGATCAGCTCGACCGCGTTACCGTTCCAGCGGAACTTCACCGTGGTGCCCACGCCCACGGCGCTCGGATACGTCAACGCCACGGTGTCGCCGGTGGTTTGCGAGGTGTCAATCCCGTTGAACCCGTATGTGTCTGGCACGCCTTGCGGTATGAATTTGCCGAGATGAAACATCACCGCGCGGGTACTGGCATTGTCGCCGTTGGTGTTGGCCCTGATGATCACCGCTGACAGCTGAGCGCACTCGTTGTAGTTGCCGGCCACCGGTTCCGGGCTCCAGGGCTGTGCGCTGCGCGGATCGCGCGGCAGTTCGGAGACCACCTTGGCGATGGTCGGAGCCGCGAGATTGACCGCGCACGGATCGGGCGGCGGGGGGCTGCTGGACGGCGCTGCCTCGGGCACCGGGCTGGCTGCAGGGGGAGCGGTGATCGAAGCCGTCGCACTGGTCGTCGTCGCCAGTGGCGTCTTGGCGACCGTGGAATCCCCGGACCCGCACGCGCTCAGCGTCGCGGCCATCAATACGACGACGGGTGCACCGATCAGTGGCCCGACGCTGCACGGTAGCGACCACACATCTCGAAACCGTACCGTTATCCGGCTCGCGGGCGCGGCAGGCGCGACCGCGTGCCGCGTCAGCGTGTCCACTAAACTCCACGGACAATGGACCCCTCCCGACAATTCGCCCGCGGCGCCCCCTGCGACTTCGCCGACCTGCAAATTCCTCCGAGGTTCTGCGGGCGATCGCCGACGTCGGTTACGAGTCCCCGACGGCCATCCAGGCGGCAACGATTCCGCCTCTGATGGCCGGGTCCGACGTGGTGGGGCTGGCGCAGACCGGCACCGGCAAGACGGCGGCGTTCGCCATCCCGATCCTGTCCAAAATCGACGTCACCAGCAAGGCGACCCAGGCGCTGGTGCTGGCGCCCACTCGCGAGTTGGCCCTGCAGGTGGCCGAGGCGTTCAGCCGCTACGGCGCCCATCTCAAGCAGCTCAACGTGCTGCCGATCTACGGCGGGTCGTCCTACGGCGTGCAGCTGGCCGGGCTGCGACGCGGTGCGCACGTGGTGGTTGGCACCCCCGGCCGCGTCATCGACCACCTCGAACGCGGCACGCTGGACCTCTCGCACGTCGACTACCTGGTGCTCGACGAGGCCGACGAGATGCTCACCATGGGCTTCGCCGAAGAAGTCGACCGCATCCTGTCCGAAACCCCGGAATACAAACAGGTAGCGCTGTTTTCGGCGACCATGCCGCCGGCGATCCGCAAGATCACCACCAAGTACCTGCACGATCCGCTCGAAGTCACGTTCAAAGCGAAAACCGCTACCGCCGAGAACATTTCGCAGCGCTACATCCAGGTCGCCGGTCCACGCAAGATGGACGCACTGACCCGAGTGCTGGAAGTCGAGCCGTTCGAGGCGATGATCGTCTTCGTCCGCACCAAACAGGCAACCGAGGAGGTCGCCGAAAAGCTAAGGGCCCGAGGGTTTTCCGCCGCAGCCATCAACGGCGACATTCCGCAGGCGCAGCGCGAGCGCACCATCACCGCGCTAAGGGAAGGCGGCTCCAAAGGCATCGACATCCTGGTTGCCACCGATGTGGCGGCCCGAGGACTAGATGTGGAGCGGATATCGCACGTGCTCAACTACGACATCCCGCACGACACCGAGTCCTACGTGCACCGCATCGGGCGCACCGGCCGGGCCGGGCGAACCGGAAACGCGCTGTTGTTCGTCTCCCCGCGGGAGCGCCACATGCTCAAGGCGATCGAAAAGGCTACCCGGCAAACGATTTCCGAGGCCGAATTGCCCACCGTCGAGGACGTCAACGCCCAGCGGGTGGCGAAATTCTCCGACTCCATCACCGACGCGCTCAACGGTCCGGGGCTTGAGCTGTTCCGCCGGCTGGTCGAGGACTACGAACGCGAGCACGACGTCCCGATGGCCGACATCGCCGCGGCGCTGGCGGTGCAGTCCCGCGACGGCGAGGCGTTCCTGATGGCGCCCGAACCGCCGCCCGAGCGACGAGAGCGGCGCGAACGGCAGGAGCGTCCCGAAAAGCCAAGGCAAGCAAGGGATTTCGCCACCTATCGCATCGCCGTGGGTAAGCGGCACAAGATCGGTCCGGGCGCCATCGTCGGCGCCATCGCCAACGAGGGAGGTTTGCACCGCAGCGAATTCGGCCACATCGCCATCGGCCCGGACTTCTCGCTGGTCGAACTGCCGCCCAAGCTGCCCCGACGCCACACTGAAAAAGCTGGAAAACACCCGCATCTCGGGCGTGCTGATCAACCTCCGCCCGGAGCGCTCACCCGGCAAGCCGCGCAGAAAACACGCCGGATGACCCTGTCCGAGGAGCAGGACGCCCAGGGCGGCCTCGAGCAGACTTCCGGGCCAGACCGCGTCGCCGCGCTGACCGGTGTCCGCGCGGTCGCCGCGCTGCTGGTCGTCGGGACCCACGCGGCCTACACCACCGGCAAATACACCCACGGCTATTGGGGCCTGGTCGGCGCGCGGCTGGAGATCGGCGTCCCGATCTTTTTCGTGCTGTCCGGCTTTCTGCTGTTTCGCCCGTGGGTGAAATCCGCCGCGACGGGCGGACCCCCACCGTCGCTGAGTCGCTATGCGCGGAACCGGGTTCGGCGCATCATGCCCGCGTATGTCGTCACGGTGCTGATCGCCTACGTGCTGTATCACTTCCGGCATGCGGGGCCTAACCCCGGGCACACGTGGTACGGACTGTTCCGCAACCTCACGCTTACGCAGATCTACTGCAACGGCTATCTCGGCAAGTACCTGCACCAGGGCCTGACCCAGATGTGGAGCCTGGCGGTGGAGGCCGCCTTTTACGTCGTGCTGCCGCTGCTGGCCTACCTGCTGCTGGTGCTGGTCAGCCGGCGACCGCTGGCAGCCGAAGCTGGTGCTGGCCGCATTGGCGGCGAATGACGTTGATCAGCCCGGCCTGGTTGGTCCTGGTGCACACCGACCACTCTTTCCCGACGGCGCCCGACTCTGGCTGCCCACCTACCTGGCCTGGTTTCTCGGCGGCATGATGCTGGCCGTGTGGCAGCCGATGGGCGTGCGCTGCTACGCGTTCGCGGCCATCCCGCTGGCCGTCATCTGCTACTTCATCGTCTCCACCCCGATCGCGGGCGCTCCCACGACGTCGCCGGCGTCGCTGCCCGAGGCAATCTGGAAGACCGTGTTCTATGCCGTGATCGCGACGCTGGCGGTGGCCCCGTTGGCGCTGGGCGGCGCCGAGGCCAGCGGTTGGTACTACCGGCTGCTGGCCAGCCGCCCGATGGTGTGGCTGGGGGAGATCTCCTACGAGATCTTCCTGATCCATCTGGTGACGATGGAATTCGCCATGGTCTACATCGTGCGCGCGCACGTCTACACCGGCTCGATGCTGAATCTGTTCGTCGCGACGCTGGTGGTGACGATCCCGTTGGCCTGGTTGCTGCACCGCTTCACCCGGGTGCGCAACTGAGGTTACCCTGCCCTAAGTAGACTGCACGCATGACCGAACTGAAACCGTCGCGCGGGTGGCAGGGCGCGGTGCTCAAACTGATGCGGGCGGGGGACTACCGGCTCACCGTGACCGGCCGGCGCGAGATCGGCCCCAGCTACCTGCGGTTGAGCTTCGATGCCGGCGGCATGCTCGACCAGCACTCCGTGCACCCGACGATGTGGATCCGGATCTGGTTCGCCGACGGGCACCAACGCGGTTACACGCTGGTCGACCCGAACCCCGAGGCCGGCACCTTCGACATCGAGTTCGCCCTGCACGAGGGCTGCGCGTCGGACTGGGCACGCACTGCGCGACCCGGCGACACCGTGGAGGCGACGGTGCTGGGCAGCAAGTTCGCCATCCCCGATCCGCCACCCAGCGGCTACGTCATCGTCGGCGACACCGCCTCGCTGCCCGCGATCAACTCCCTACTGGATTCGGTCGGCGACGCCCCGGCTCGCGTCTTTTTGCAATCGTGCTGCGACGACGACAAATGCCTGCCCGTGAAGCGCCGCCCGGACCCGAAAATCCAAGTCACTTGGGTGGACCATAAGGACGACTGCGACTCGCTACTCGAGGCGGTGCGCTCGGCGGCGTTCGACGCGGGCGACCACTTCGGCTGGGTCGCCTGCAACACGCGGACCACGCGGTCGGTTGCCAAGGTGCTGCGCGAGGACTTCGGCATTCCGAAGAAATCCATTAAGGCGCAAGCCTATTGGGTGGCTTGAGGCCCGGGGCTATCGAGCAGGCTTAACCAACGTCTTCGAGGGGCAGCGGTTCCGGGGCAAGCATTCGCTCCCCTTCCATACGCTCCCCTTCGGCCTCGGCTGCCTTCGCCGCCGGCTTGGCGGCCTGCACCGCCGCCGAGGGGGCGGCAGCAACCTGTGCCGTCGTGATGGGCTTTGCCGCCGGCGGCTGCACCGGCTCGGCGGGCGGGGCGACAGGCGTTTCCGCCACGGTCTCGACTGGCGGCGCCGGGGGTGCAGCGGGTGTCGGCGCACCCGGCGCGACGGACCCGAGCCCGAGGCCTGCATGGCCTGCGAGGCCATCATCCCGCCCATCATCACCCCGGGAAGCAGCCCCGTCACTGGAACCCCGGGTGCCCCGGTTGCCATAGCCGGCGTGGGTGCCGCAGCTGCCGGGGAGGCTGCGGCCGGCGCGGCTGCCGCATCGGCGGGTGCAGCCGGGGCCGCCGCCGTCGCCGCGGGTGTCGCACCGCCGGCCGCGGCACCGCCGACCGCCCGCCGCGGCACCGCCGCCGCCACCGCCTGTCGCCGCGCCTCCTAGCGGCGGCGCAGCCGCCCCTGCTGCACCCGATGACATGGGGCCAGCGCCGCCACGCCCCGCCATGCCCCCCATCCCGCTCAGCATCCCGGGCAGGCTCTGCATCAGTTGCGACAGGGGCGCCAAGGCCGCCGCGGACGACGAGGCGCCCGCGTGGTAGCCGGCGATCGCCGCCACGTCCTGGGCCCACATCTCCTCGTAGAAGGCCTCGGCGGCCATGATCGCCGGGGTGAGCTGGCCAAAGAGGTTCGCTCTGATCATCGAGACGAAGGCGTTCCGGTTTTGCGAGATCGCATGTAGCGGCACCGTCATGGAACGCGCCGCCTCGAACGCCGACGCGACGATCTGGGATTGCATGGCCGCGGTTTCGGAATGGGTTGCCGCGGCAGTCAGCCACGCCACGTACGGCGCGGCGGCTTGCGCCATCGCCTGCGACGCGGCGCCCTGCCATGCCCCGTTCGTGAGGTTAGAGGTCACGTTGCCGAACGAACTCGACGCCTGGCGTAACGAGTTGCCCAACGACTGCCAGGCCTGCGAGGCCTGCAGCATCGGGCCCGACCCTGCACCGGCCATCATCCTTAACGTGTTGAGCTCTGGGGGCAAAGTGGGATATTGCATCGCAACCCTTCCTCAGTCGGGCGCCACATCGCGACTGCGCCACCTGCATCTATCCGCCCGATCGCGGCGGCTGGCGGGGAGCCGTTGGTTCCCCCCAGCGGCACCAAAACCCGCCGACCAATAAACGGATGACCGATGCGCCATAACATAGTCCATTCCGGCGCCGGATCCGGCAATTTCGACGGAAAAAAACACCGCCTTCATACATCGGACATGTTCTGGCAAACCGGCGTCGCGTGCCGCGTTCGGAAAATTTGGCCCTACCACGCTATTGACTATCGGCGGGCGGTGAGCTGCGTCACGACCGGGACGACGAATTCCGCGATCATCGCCCGCTCGTCGGCGTCGTCCTGGCCCGGGAACATCAACAGCGAGGTGATCACCCGCACCACCCAACGGGCACGGCGCTCGGTGGTCGCGGGGTCGTCCGCGCCCAGCGAATTGACGAACGCCGCGGCCAGGGCCGTGATCACCTCGGAGTGTCCGGCTATCTCGCCGCCGAGCGGCGGGCGGGTGATGGCGAACCACGACGACAGCGCCGGGCTCTCGCGCACCATCCGCAACGCGACGGCGATGCTCGCGATCAGCCGTTCACGCGGCTCCTCGACACCGTCGATCCGCCGCTTGATCTCGCGGCTGAGCCGGTAGGCCTCGCGGTGCACGTATGCCGTCCGCAGCGCCTCGCGGTTCTCGAAATACCGGTACAGCGTTGCGCGGGAACAGCCTGCGGCCCTGGCAATTTCGTTCATCCCGATCGAGACCGGGTCGCGCTGGGTGTACAGCTGTTCGGCGGCATCGAGTATCCGGTCGGCGGCCGCCTCGGTGCGGCGCTCGGCGAGCCAGTCTCCGGGCATCAGGACTTCACTCGCAGCGGCACCGACAGCGGACGCCGTACGTAACTGCCGCCGGCCCACACGATGCGGGACTCGTCCACCTCGAAATCTGGGCACCGGGCCAGCAGCTCGGTCAGCGCGACCCGGGACTGCATCCGCGCGGCGGCCGCACCCAGGCAGTGGTGTGCGCCATGGCCGAACGTCAGGATGTTGCGCGGGCAGCGGGTCACGTTCAACTCATCGGCGTCCGGCCCGTAGGTGCGTTCGTCGTGGTTGGCGGACCCGTACAGCAGCAACACCCGGCGGCCGGCCGGGATCTCGGTGTCGCCGATTGTGGTGTCTCGGGTGACCGTGCGGGCCAGTCCCTGCACCGGTGACGTCATCCGCAGCAGTTCCTCCACGGCGTCGGGGATCAGCCCCGGATCGTCCACCAGCAGCCGCCGCTGGTCGGGCCGCTGATGCAGCAGCGGCATCGAGCCGCCGAGCATGCCGGTGACGGTGTCGTTGCCGCCGGTGACCATCGTGAACGTGAACGCCAGGATCGACAGCGTGCCCGCGATATCTCCGTCGGCGCCCACCCCCGCGGCTACGAGGTGGGAGATGGTGTCGTCCTCGGGTTCGGTCCGGCGCCGCTCGATCAGCCCGGTGAAGTAGGCCGCCATCGACGCGGCCGCGTCGCCGGCAGTTTGCAGCCCGCCGGCGAGGCCGCTGTCTGCGGTGTTGGCCGCGACGATGGCCTGCGTCCATCCGTCGAATTGCACCCAATCCTCCTCGGGCACACCGAGATAATTCGCGACCACCATCGACGGTAGCGGTTTGAACAGCTCGGTGACGATGTCGCCGCCGCCGTCGGCGCGCAGCCGTTCGATGCGCTCGACGACGAACTTGCGCACCTTGGGCTCCACCGCCTCGACCTGGCGCGGAGTGAAACCGCGCGACACCAGCTTGCGGAACTCGGTGTGCACCGGCGGGTCCTGCATCACGAACGGCGGATTGTCTTGCAGCCCAATCAGCTTCAAATCGTCGTAGTTGACCGTCAGCCCCTGCGCCGAAGAGAACGTCTCGTGGTCGCGCGCCGCCGCCCACACATCGGCGTGCCGGGACAGCACGTAGTAGTCGTCGGCGGCGTGCTTCGGGGGGACGACGTGGTGCACCGGGTCGTGATCGCGCAACGCGCGGTACATCGGCCAGGGATTGGGCCACGTGTCGGCGGTGGCCAGCCGAAATCGCACCGGGGCGCTGTGAGACATAGCAGCCGTCATGTCTTATTCGTACGACAAATCGCGCATGCTGTCAACGCGCGATGAACCGGGCTAGGAAGTTTTAACCGAACCCCGGCGGTTTCAAGCCCTGGATACAACAGCCGGTGGTGCGAAAGGGTTTTCAGGTCGGTGCAATTGGAAAGTATTGGCGCACCACCCAAATGGCACCAACGAAAATACCAACGGCAGTCTTGCGTTTGGCCCGCTTGCCCGGCCGGCCACGCCGGGCCCGCTGCCAGCGATGCGTGTGCGCGGTGCTGGAACCGCTAAATCGCCGCACCCGGATTCAGGATGCCCAACGGATCCAGCGCCTGCTTGATGCGCTGGTTCAGCTCCATCACGTCGGGCCCCAGATAGCCGGCCAGCCACGGGCGCTTCAGCCGGCCCACGCCGTGCTCGCCGGTGATCGTGCCGCCCAGGCCGACGGCTAGGTCCATGATCTCGCCGAACGCAAGGTTCGCCCGCTCCACCATCGCGGCGTCGGCAGGGTCGTACACGATCAGGGGATGGGTGTTCCCGTCACCGGCATGGGCGATCACCGAGATCATCAGGTCCCGCTCGGCAGCGATCCCCGCGATCCCGGTGACCAGCGCCCCCAGCATCGGCAGCGGCACCCCAACGTCTTCCAGCAACAAAGACCCCTTGGCTTCCACCGCCGGGATGCAAAACCGGCGCGCGGCGACGAACGCCTCGCCTTCGTCCGGGTCGTCGGTTGAAAACACTTCTATCGCAGCATTTTCCGCGAACACCGCGGCGATCAGTTCCGCGTCGTCGCCAGCGGCCCGACCCCTTTCGTCGGAGCCGGCCACCAGCATGGCGGCCGCCGAACGATCCAGGCCCATCCGCAGCGTGTCCTCGACGGCATTGATCGCCACCGAGTCCATGAACTCCAGCATCGCCGGGCGTAGCCGGGCGGCGACCCCGAGCACCGCATCCACGGCCGACTCCACCGAGGCAAAGGTGGCCACCACGACGCTGGACGTGTTCTGGGCGGGCAACAGCCGCAGCGTCACCTCGGTCACGACGCCCAGCGTGCCTTCGCTGCCGACGAACAGCTTCGTCAGGCTAAGGCCCGCAACGTCTTTCAACAGCGGCCCACCCAGCCGCACCGCGGTGCCGTCGGCCAGCACCACCTGCATGCCCAGCACGTAGTCGGTGGTCACGCCGTACTTCACGCAGCACAGCCCGCCGGCGTTGGTGGCGATGTTGCCGCCGATGCTGCAGATCTCGAACGACGACGGATCCGGCGGATACCACAGTCCGTGTTCGGCGACGGCTTTCTTCACCTCGGCGTTGAACAGGCCGGGTTGGCAGACCGCGGTGCGGGTGACGGGGTCGACGGTGATGTCACGCATCTTCTCCGTCGACAGCACGATCCCGTCGTCCAGCGCCGTCGCCCCGCCCGACAGGCCGCTGCCGGCTCCGCGGGTCACCACCGGCACCCGATTCGCGGAAGCCCAGCGCAGCACGGTCTGCACGTCCTCGGTGCGCCGCGGCCGCACCACCGCCAGCGGCTTGCCGGCCGATGGATCCAAGGCGCGATCCTGCCGATACCCCTCGGTCACCGCGGGGTCGGTGACGACCATCCCGTCGGGCAGGGCATCGATCAGGCCGGCCAACACATCCACGCTCAGATCCTACGGATCGGCAGCAGCGGGCGAAATTTTGCAGAACATGGGAGGTCAAGAACGCGCCGCCCAACCAGTCGGTCGTGTTGCACTAGCAAATCCAGTCACTGCCAGCGGCGTCGAGTCACATCAGTCTCATGTGCCACTGAATGGCAGGGCGCAACATCTTTTGAAACGCGATGTCGCCGGCGATATCACGCTGCCTGAGAGGACCCGGCGCGGCCGGGAATACGTCGAACGCCCGGGAGTGATATCACCGGCGCCATCGCATTTCAAAGAGCATCGTGCCCGGGTTTGCCGATACACACGTGACAAAAGTGACTGCCGGTGTCGAACTCACCTCGCCGCGCGGTGGTTGAAATATCCCGAAAGCGCGCAGCTCCCGAACTTAATCAGCTACATATCGTCCCTCTGGCGCGCGGTCCAGCTCGCGCAGCGCCGGCAGGCCGCACGCCACAACCCCGACCAGCAGGATCGGCACCGCCAACGCCAGGAACGTGACCGTCAGCCCGGCGGCGTCGGCCAGGGGACCGGCTACCAGCAAGCCCAGCGGCCCCGCGGCGTAGGGCAGCCCCGCCATCACCCCGACCACCCGGCCACGCAGCCGATGCGGCGCCCGGGTCTGCATCACGTAGTTGTAGATCGGCTGGATCGGCCCGTAGACCAGGCCGGTGACCGCGCAGAGCACCAGGATCACGGGCAGCGGCGGCAGGAACGCGATGGCGACCGTCGCCGCGCCGAAGGTCAGGGTCGCGGTCAGCAAGGCGCTGCGCCGCTGCGTGTAGTTCGACAGCACCGCATACCCCAGCGCGCCCGCCACGCCGCCGAACCCGAGCGCCATCAACGCCCAACCCAATTCCGCGGGTTGGTGCCGGTCGGTGAAGTACTTCGGAAACAGCACGCTTTCCATCGGCAGGTACAGCGCCGTCACCACCAGGTCGATCAGCCCGAGGGTGCGCAGCACCCGCAGATTCCAGACAAACCGGAGTCCTTCAACGACACCGGATATCAATCCGTCGGGCCGGGTCGCGTGGTGCGGCTTGCCGGTGCCTTCCAGCCGCATCAGCCCAATCGCGAGGAAAGACAGCCCGAAAAACCCCGCGGTGACCCACATCGTGTTGATCCCGCCCACCGCGGCGATCATCAAACCGCCGACGCCCGGGCCGACGATGTACGCGAGGTTCTGAATTGCCTCGTAGATGCTGTTGGTGCGGTCCAGCGACCAGCCGGCCCGGACGGCGGCCTCGGGGAGCATCGACTGGCGCGCCGTCATCCCGGCCGGGTCGAAACCTGCCGCCAGGAACGCCAGCACCGCCAGCTCGAGCAGGTTGACCGCGCCCGCACCGAACAACCAGGCGGTCAGCGGGACGGCGGCCACCGCGGTGCCGGACAGCGAATCGGAGACCAACGAAATCCGGCGACGCCCGAAAAAGTCGACCGCGGTACCGGCGACCAGCGTGGAGATCACCAGCGGCAGCGTCATGGCCGCGGCCACGACCGACGCGTCACGCGCGCTGTCGTGGTGCTGCAAGGCCAGCCACGGGAACGCGACGATCGAGACGCCGGTACCCGCCGTCGCCGTCAGCGTGGCGAAGAGGATCAATAACGCCGGGGCGCGGCTATTGCTGGTCATGGGATATCGGGGCTGAATTTAACGCCAAATGGCAATCGGACGCGACCGAATTTCGCTACCGATACCGCCCGAATGCAGGATGTTCATGTGCTCCTCCATCCCAATACCGGCCAGGCGTTCGATTCTCCGGTGACACCCGGCACTGGATGGCCCGGCGATCCCGCCACCCCGCAGACCCCGGTGGCCGGCGATGCCGCCGCCGTCGCCACCCTGGCGGCCCAGACCGGCTCGCTGGCCGAGCTCGACGCGCGGAGCAGCGTATGCCGCGCCTGCCCGCGGCTGGTCACCTGGCGCGAGCAGGTGGCGAGGGTCAAACGCCGCGCTTTCGCCGACCAGCCGTACTGGGGAAGGCCGGTGCCGGGCTGGGGCTCGGAACGGCCGCGGCTGCTGATCGTCGGGCTGGCGCCCGCCGCCCACGGCGCCAACCGGACCGGACGGATGTTCACCGGCGACCGGTCGGGAGACCAGCTGTACGCCGCGCTGCACCGCGCCGGACTGGTGAACCAGCCGACCAGCGTTGACGCCGCGGACGGCTTGCGGGCCAATCAGATTCGCATCGTCGCGCCGGTGCGCTGTGCCCCGCCGGCCAACGCCCCGACACCGGCCGAGCGCGACACCTGCTGGTCGTGGCTGGAGGCCGAGTGGCGATTGGTGCGCGAGCACGTCCGGGTCGTCGTCGCTCTGGGCGGGTTCGCGTGGCAGGTCGCGTTGCGGCTGCCTGGCCTGGCCGGCATCGGCAAGCCGCGGTTCGGCCACGGCGCGGTGGCCGAGCTGGGATCCGGCATAAGTTTGCTCGGCTGCTACCACCCGAGCCAGCAGAATATGTTCACCGGTAGGTTGACTCCGACGATGCTCGACGACATTTTCACGGACGCGAGGAAGCAGGCGGGGATTCGGTGACGGAAGTTTTGGTTTCCGGCGCCAGCGTAGCTGGCACTACGTTGGCGTATTGGCTTGCACGGCATGGCTTTTCGGTCACTGTGGTGGAGCGCCATCCCGGCCTGCGACCGGGCGGCCAAGCCGTAGACGTGCGGGGTCCCGCGCTGCAAGTGCTGGACCGCATGGGGCTGCTCAACGCCGCCGCCGGCCGCAAGACGAACATTCGCGGCTCCTCCATGGTCGACGCCGACGGCAACGAGCTGTCCAGCGACACCGAGTCGACACCCACCGGCGGCATCATCGACAACCCCGACATCGAGTTGTTGCGCGACGACTTGGTCGAATTGCTTTACCAGACAACCAAAGACAGCACCGAGTACCTGTTCGACGACACCATCGTCGCGATGGACAACCGCGGCCCCGCGGTCGATGTCACCTTCGAAAATGCGCCCGCCCGCAGCTTCGACCTGGTCATCGGCGCCGACGGCCTGCACTCCAATGTGCGGGGGCTGATCTTCGGCCCCGAGGAGCGATTCGTCAAAAGGCTGGGGACGTTCGCCGCGATCTTCACCGTGCCCAACTTTCTGGACCTCGACCATTGGCAGAAGTGGCACTACGGCGAGCAGAGCATGGCCGGGGTGTACAGCGCGCGCAACAACACCGAGGCCCGGGCCATGTTGGGCTTCATGGACCCGGACCTGCACGTCGATTATCGCGACACCGAGGCCCAGTTCGCCGAGGTGGAACGGCGGATGGCCGACGACGGCTGGGTGCGCCCGCAGCTGCTGAAGTTGATGCGCAACGCGCCGGACTTCTACTTCGACGAGATGTCGCAGATCGTGATGGATCACTGGTCGATCGGCCGGGTGGCGCTGGTGGGCGACGCCGCGTACTGCTGTTCGCCGTTGTCGGGGCAGGGGACCAGCGTCGCCCTGCTGGGCGCCTACATCCTGGCCGGCGAGCTCAAATCCGCCAGCCACGACGGCTGGGTCGACCATGGTGTCGCGTTCTCGAACTACTTCCGCACCTTTCACGGCTACACCGTGCGCACCCAGTTCCTGGCCACCGACAACATTCCGGGTGGGGCGCCCATCTCGCAGGAGCAGTTCGAGGCCATCGTCAACTCGATCACGCCGCGCCAGTACTAGCCCGGCCCAGAAGCTAAGGGGCGTCGAGAAATTCGTCTACCGCGCGGACGAACTCGGCAGGGCATTCACGTACCAGCCAGTGTCCGCACAGTTCGAAGATCCGCACCTGTCCATCCCGGACCAGTTGCGACGCGCGAATCGAATCCACCACCGGCACGAGGTTGTCATCACGCCCGGCGATTATCAGCGTCGGAGCTGTGATTTGCGGCAGCTTCGGCATGAGCGACAAGCCGTCGAGTCCGGCGTCGAGCGCCCATCGTTGGGTGGCCGCGAACGCTTCGCCCGCATGCGGGCGCTTGCCGCTGATGATGACCGCGTCGAGCAGGTCGTCGGTCAACGCCGACATGTTCTTCATACCGACGGCGGCGCGCAGCTGCAAACGAGTAAGTCTGCGACCCAGGCCCACCGACAAGCTGGTGGCTCGATTCTGCAGCCGGGGGTGGTGGGCTACCCAGTTGGCGGTACGCATGAAGCGGAACTTCTCGGTGATCCCGCCCGGATTGATCGGGATGATGCGGCGCACCAGATCGGGGTGACGGATGGCGACGTCGAGGGTGATCCATCCACCCAGGGACAACCCGCCGAGATCGACCCGATCGAAGCCGTAGCCGCGGATCAGGTCGGCCACCCAGTCGCCGTACCACGGGATGGAAAACGATGACTCCGGGTACTCGGTTTCGCCGTAACCGGGAAGGTCCGGGGCGATGATGCGACGCCGACTGCCGAGGGGGGTCAGCACCGAGCCGAACGACACCAGCGCCGAGTCAACCCCGCCGCCATGCAGCAATATCAGCGGGACGAGGTTGTTGGCCGGCGCCACGTCGAACACCCGCGTACGGATCCCCTGCACGACGATGTCCCGGGCTTGGACCCCGGCCGGGACCCGCAAGGTTGTTGTCTTCACGTGACCACTCCTCAGGGGCAAAGTAACGCAACCCAGCGCCGAGCGCGCCCGCCAGCCCGGGAACGTTCGCACCCCGCACGGCGTTAACCCCGTCGTGCATCTTTCCGTCCTTGATCTCGTCCCGGTGCGCACCGACCAGTCGACCGCGGACGCGCTGGCGGCCACCGTCACGCTGGCGCAGACCGCCGACCGGCTGGGCTTCACTCGCTACTGGGTCGCCGAACACCACAACATGCCGTCCGTGGGCGCCACCAGCCCGCCGGTGCTGATCGCCTACCTGGCCGCGCAGACCACCCAGCTGCGACTCGGATCGGGCGGCGTGATGCTGCCCAATCACGCGCCGCTGGCGGTGGCCGAGCAGTTCGCGCTGCTGGAAGCCGCCGCCCCGGGCCGCATCGACCTGGGCATCGGCCGGGCGCCCGGCTCCGACCCGGTGACCTCCTACGCGCTGCGCGGCACCAATGACGACGGGGGCATCTCAGACATCGAGAACTTCCCCGACTACCTCGACGACGTGGCCGCGCTGATGAGTGCCTGCGGCGTGATGGTCCCGTTGCGCTCCGGCGACTACCGGCTCAAGGCCACCCCGGCCGCCGCGAGCGAACCGCGGCTGTGGCTGCTCGGGTCGTCGATGTACTCGGCGCACCTGGCCGCCGCCAAGGGGCTGCCGTATGTGTTCGCGCACCACTTCTCCGGCAAGGGCACCGAGGAGGCGCTCGAGCTCTACCGCTCCCGGTTCAAGCCGAGCGCCCTGACCGCCGAGCCGCTGACGTTCTTGACGGTCAACGCCGCGGTGGCCGAAACACGGGACGAGGCAACGGCTTTGATGTTGCCCAACCTGCAGACGATGGCGCGGCTGCGCACCGGTCAGCCGCTCACGCCGGTGCCGCTCGTCGAGGAGGCAGCCCAAGCCGAGCTGACCGAACAGCAGCAGCACATCGTGGACAGCGGGCTGCGCCGCGCCGTCCTAGGCTCACCCGCCGAGGCCGCCGATCAGCTGCGCGCGCTGGCCCAGCGGTTCGACGTGGACGAGGTGATGGTGCACCCCGTCGCGTCGGCTCACATAGGCACCGATCCCACCACCGCACCCGCGCGCGTGGCGACGCTGGAGCTGCTGGCCAAGGAGCTGTTCTAGCCCTCGGTGACCGTCGCGCGCTGGCTGGTCACCCACCGCCGAAAATCGTCCGCCGGCAACGGCGGACTGTGCACGAAGCCCTGCGTGATCTCGCAGCCGTACTGCCGCAGCGCGCTCAACGTGACCTCGTCTTCGACTCCCTCGGCGACCAGCTCGGCGCCCAGGCTTTGCGCCAGCGCCACGGTGGAGCGCACGATGGCGACCGATCGCGGGTCCTGGGCCAGTCGCGCCACGAATATCTTGTCGAGTTTGAGCTCGTCGACCGAGACGTCCTGCAGGCGTGCCAGCGACGACCATCCGGTGCCGTAGTCGTCCAGCGAGATGCGGACGCCGAGGCGCTGCAGCGCGGCGACGGTATTACGCGAGCGCACCGAGTCGACCAGCGCGCTCTCGGTGATCTCGGCGATCAGCGCCTCGCCGGGTAGGTCATGGGTCCGCAGCAGTCCCTCGACCGTGCCCACCAGGTCGAGGTCCAGCAGGTTCGTCGTCGACAGGTTCACCGCGACGGCCGCGGCGATGCCCTCCTCGCGCCAGGACCGGATCTGTTCGAGGGCCACGCCCAGCGTGTAGTTGGTCACCTTGCGCATCAACCCGGCGCGTTCGGCGGCGGGCAGGAATTCCTCGGGGAGCAACAACCCACGACTGGGATGACGCCAGCGCAGCAGCGCCTCGACGCTGTGCACGCTTTCGTCGCTGGCGTTGATCTTGGGCTGGTAGTGCACCGTCAGCTGATCCCCGTCGAACAGCGTGGCGCGCAGGTCCTCGACCAGCATCGGGTCGTTTTCGCGGTACAGCTCGAACGCCGGCTCGTATACCGCGATCTTGCTGGCGGCCGATCTGGCATGCGGCAGTGCGATTTCCGCGCAATTGAGCAGCTCGTGCGGATGCTCACAGTGATCGGGGCACAGTGCGATCGCGATGCGGGCATCGACCTGAATGGTGATCGGATCCAGCGCGAACGGTTCGCTCAGCGCCTCGAGCACGTGCCCCGCCTGCGCGCGTGCGGCAACCAGGTCCGTTCCCTCGGCCAGCAGGATCGCGAACAAGTGGTCTCCGACGCGGGCGAGCAGATCGTCGTCGGACAGGCAGCTCGACAGCCGATTGGCGATGTGCCGCAACAGTTCATCGCCGAAGCGCCGGCCGACCGAGTCGTTGATCTCTTGAAACTCATAGAGATCCAGCAGCAGCAACGCCCGGCGCGGCGGCGCCCCGGTCACCAGCGAGGGCCCCGCCAGCGCCGGCGCCGGCGTCGCGGTCGCCCCTGTCAGCGTCGTCGCCAGTGACCGGCGATTGGGCAGCGCGGTCAGCTCATCGGTCATGGCCTGCTTGTAGTTCTCGGCCAGCAAGCTGACGTCGCGGAAGGTCACCGAGAATCGTGCGGCGATGGCGACCAGGCTCAACGCGGCCAGGGTCGACGCGAGTCGCGAATCGTGACCCACCACGGTGACGACCAGCGCCACGACGGTGCACACCACGGAATTGGCGTAGGGGGCGAGCCCGCGCTGGGGGGCGGGGTTGCCCGACGACGACGGCGTCCAGCTCGCCATCGCCAGCAGCAACGACGACGCGGGCCAGCATGCGTCGAGCAGAGTCCCCACCCGGTAGGAGTCGGCGGAGGTCTCGAACAGATACGCCGTGTCGGCCAGGACGAAAAGCACAAACCCGACGAGCAGCAGGATCCAGCGAAACTCGTTGCGCCAAACGCGGATTGGCAGCATGCCGGCCGCCAGCGCCAGCAGGATCAGATCGCCCCAGGGATAGATCAGTCCCACCAGCACGGTTTCCGGTGTGTGCATGGCCGCCGTGTGGATGGGGCCCGCCGCCAGAGCCGCGGCCACCGCGGCCATGGTCAAAGCGCACACGAGCGAATCGAGCTGAATCGGGATCGACGCGCGTTTCAGCCGGGCCCGCACGAGCAGTAGCAGCCCCGCATAGACCAGCGGGTAGTACGCCAGGTAGGCCGGATCGGCCACCGACGGCGACTGTCCGTCGGGCACCCACAAGGCGTAGATGACGTCGCCCAAAGCCGAACACGCCATGCCGGCGGCGATCAGTGCCCACACCAAACGCTCGGCCGCTATCCGGTAGGCGCGAACGGCGATCAGCCCCGCCGCCGCCACGTTCAGCGTGGTGTACAACGCGAGGCCGAAAGACCCGTATTGCGTGGACGTTCTGTCAAAAAGGCTCATCGCGGTGTACGCGACCACGCCCAGCGCCAACACCGCCAGGGCAATCCGGATTGCCAAGGGGGGCCAGTGAAATCCATGCGCGCTGTGCGCTGCAATCACAGGACTGGGCGTCGCGGGTGCGTCAGCAGAAGCACTGGCGTGCAACGAGTTAACGCTTTCCGTCGTCGATTCGCTGAACGGCGGAAAGGAATACGGGAACGGCAGATCGGGGATGAAGCTGCGGATGCATTGGCCGCCTTCGCGTTTCGCGGCGTACATCGCCAGGTCGGCGTGCCGCAATAGCTGGTCGACGCTCCAACTCGACGCCGCGGCGGCCACGGTGAAGCCGATGCTCGGGCGCACCGTGATCGGAACGCCGTCGATCACGATGGGTGTGCCGAACGAATCGAGGACGCGTCGGGCCGTCACTTGTGATCCCTCGACCGAACCTTCGATCAGCATCGCGAACTCGTCGCCACCCAGCCGGGCGACGGTGCCGGCGTCTCCAATGGCCGCACTGAGGCGTCCGGCCACCCGGATGAGCAGCTCGTCGCCGGCCGGATGGCCCAGGGCGTCGTTGACCGACTTGAAGTTGTCCAGGTCCAGGCACAGCACCGCGATCGGTTCCGCATCGCCATTGCGGCGCGCCACGGCCTGGTCCAACCGCTGCAGGAAGTGCGCCCGATTGGGCAGGCCCGTCAAGCTGTCCCGAAAAGCCTCCTGCGCCACCTCGGACAACAAGCGCTGGTTCTCGACGAGCGCAAGGAACTGTCGTACCAGCACCGTGCCCACCAGGACGCCGAGCGCGACCAGCAGCGGTCCGTGCCTCATCTGGCCCACCGCGTGACCCAAACCCACCGCGGCGGCCAGTAACAGCGGCAGATACGGCAGCCACAGCCGGGCGCGGGAGACGATCTCGACCCGCTCGGCCGCGGTGAAAGGCTCGTTAACGCTGCTCAAGCCGGCCAGCGCCGTCATTCCCAGTCCGATCACTCGGGCCAGGTCGACAAGACCGCCGGTGTGAAAGCTGCCGGTACCGGCGGTCAAGAACAGCTGCACGACGTCGGCGAGACAGATGACCGTGATTCCACCGGCCAGCAGGCTCCGGCTCGGCGGGTCTCCGGCACGGGCCCGCGACAACATCACGATGCCCGTCGTGATGAGGAGGACATCGGCGAAAACGTGCGTCAGCGTCGAGGGCCGCGGGCCACCGTTCTCATGAAGCTGCCTATCGACGACGAACACCCACGAGACCACGAACAGCGAAGTCCATACCACGACGCCGTCGAGCACCAGTTTCCCCCGGGGGCTGTGGCGCGACAGCTTGGACAGCAGTGCCAAGGACGCCAGGGCGCCGATCGGGTACAGCAGCAGCACGGCATCGGCTGCCGCCGGATGGATGGCGTGATCGATTTCCCTGCGCACGTCAAAGACCGCCCAGATGAACTCGCCGACCGCCCAGCCCGCGAGGGCCACCAGTTGCGCCAGCCAGCCGTATCGGCGGCGTCCCACTGCGAAGCGAGCCGCCCTGAAGGCGCATGCCGCCGCGAACGCGACACACACCACCACGATGAGTTGGACGGCCTGCAGCGCCGCGTCGCTGCCCAGGCGCCCCCGCACCGACGACGCCGTGACCAGCACCGCCGCCACGCCGTAGGCTGCCACCACGAGCCAGCCGACCCGCGCGGACAGGCCGAGGCGCCGCCACGGATTGCCCGTCCCCCGTTTCATAGCCGCTCCAGACCTGCCCTGCGGGTGAACCAGTGCACAGCGTCACCGCGCTACAGCAGAATAAACCGCTACCTGGTGCTTTGAAAGTTTGCTAAGCCCCGGTATCGATGCCGGCCAGCGCCTCGCGCAGGATCTGGGCGGTGGCTTCCCGATCGGGGTCGCGGCGCAGCAGCATCCCCTTGGCGACCGAAAGCTTGTCGCCGTTGCGGCGCGGCAGCACGTGCAGGTGAATGTGGAACACCGACTGGAAAGCGGCGGAGCCGTCGTTGATGCCGATGTTGGTCGCGTCGGCCAATTCCGTGGCCCGCGCGGCCCGCGCGATGCGCTGACCGATGGCGATCATCTCGCCCAGCGTCTCCGGCGGGGTGTCGGTCAGATCCACGGTGTGCCGTTTGGGGATCACCAGGGTGTGGCCGCGGGTGAACGGGCGGATGTCGAGGATCGCCAGGTAGTCCTCGTCTTCGTAGATCCGGATGGCCGGACCTTCCCCGGCGACGATCGCACAGAACACGCAAGACATGTCGCACAGGCTACTGGGGCCGATACGCTTCGGCGGTGGACGCTCGTGATCTGGCCTTTGCCGGCGCCGCAGTGCAAGCCAGGATGCTGGCCGACGGCGAAATCAGTGCGCCGGAGCTGCTCGAGATCTATCTGGAACGCATCGCGCGGCTGGACAGCCAGCTGCGCAGCTACCGGGTGGTGCTGACCGACAAGGCACGCGATGAGGCCTATGCGGCGCAGGATCGCCTGGACGCCGGTGAGCGGCTGCCGCTGCTCGGCGTGCCGATAGCGATCAAAGACGATGTCGACATCGCCGGCGAGGTGACGACGTGCGGCAGCGCGGGCCACCGGCCCGCGGTGACCGCCGACGCGGCGGTGGTGCGCCGCCTGCGTGCCGCGGGCGCAGTCATCATCGGCAAAACGGCGGTGCCCGAGCTGATGATCTTTCCCTTCACCGAGTCGCTGGCGTTCGGGGCCACCCGAAATCCGTGGAACCTCAAGCGCACTCCGGGTGGCAGCAGCGGCGGCAGCGCGGCCGCAGTGGCCGCCGGGCTGGCGTCGTTGGCGCTGGGCTCCGACGGCGGCGGCTCGATCCGCATCCCGTCGACCTGGTGTGGCCTGTTCGGCCTGAAACCGCAACGCGATCGCATCTCGCTCGAGCCGCACGACAGCGTGTGGTACGGGCTGAGCGTCAACGGCCCGATCGCGCGTTCGGTGGTGGACGCGGCGCTGTTGCTCGATGCGACCAACACGGTGCCCGGTCCCGACGGCGAGTTCGTGGCCGCCGCCACACGAGAGCCGGGCAAGCTGCGAATTGCCTTGAGCACCAAGGTCCCAACCACGCCGGTGCGCGTTGGCTCCGAAGAGCTGGCGGCCGTCGAGGCGGCGGGTGCGCTGCTGCGCGAACTGGGCCACGATGTCGTCGTCCGCGACCCCGACTACCGGCTGCTCTCGATCTACGCCAACTTTTTGCCGCGCTACCTGCGCGGCATCAGCGATGAGGCCGACGCGCAGGCGCACCCCGAACGCCTGGAACGGCGCACCCGCGGCATGGCCCGGATGGGATCGTTCTTCTCCGACCGGCGGATGGAAGCCGTCCGCAAAGCCGAAGAGCGGGTGAGCGGCAGGATCCAGGCGATCTTCGACGACGTCGACGTCGTCGTCACGCCGGGCACCGCCAACGGCCCGTCGCGCATCGGCGCCTACCAGCACCGGGGCGCCGTGTCGACGCTATTGCTGGTGGCACAGCGGGTTCCGTATTTCCAGGTCTGGAACTTGACCGGCCAGCCCGCCGCGGTGGTGCCGTGGGGCTTCGACGGCGACGGGTTGCCGGTCTCCGTGCAACTCGTCGGCCGGCCGTTCGACGAAGCGACGCTGTTGTCGCTGTCGGCTCAGATCGAGGCCGCACGACCGTGGGCGCACCAACGCCCGCCGGTGTCGTAAGCCCGCCGAGCAGACGCGAAATTGCCCGACACGCCGAGCAGAAGGAGGCTTTTGCGTCTGTTCGGCGTAGGCAAACATGGGGCACGTGGACGATCTGCTCGACGGACTGGAAGGAGAAGCCCGCGCCCAGCGCGCCGAGCTTGTTGAGTGGCTGCTGGAGCAGGGCGTCAGCCCCGACGAGATCCGCGCCAGCAGCCTGCCGCTGCTGCTGGCCAGCCGTCACGTCATCGGCGACGACGGCACCTACGTGTCCGCCCGGGAGATCAGCGAGACCTACGGCATCGATCTGACCCTCCTGCAGCGGGTGCAGCGAGCCATCGGCCTGGCCCGGGTGGACGACCCCGAGGCGGTCGTGCACATGCGCGCCGACGGGGAAGCCGCCGCCTTTGCCCAACGGTTCGTCGAGATGGGCCTCGAGCCCGATCAGGTGGTGCAGGTGACTCGCCTGCTCGCCGAGGGCTTGTCACGCGCGGCCGAGGTCATGCGCTTCACCGCCCTGTCGGCGATCCTGCGGCCGGGGGCCACCGAGCTGGAAACCGCCAAGGCGTCCCAGGCGCTGGTGAGTCAGATCGTCCCGCTGCTCGGACCGATGATCGAGAACATGCTGTTCATGCAGCTGCGGCACATGATGGAGACCGAGGCGGTCACCGCCAGCGAGCGCGCCGCCGGGACGCCGCTGCCCGGTGCGCGCGAAGTCAGCGTCGCCTTTGCCGACCTGGTCGGATTCACCAAGCTCGGTGAAGTGGTATCGCCCGAGGAATTGGGGCAGCTCGCCGGTCGCGTCGCCGACTTGGCGCGCGACCTCACCGCCCCGCCGGTGCGGTTCATCAAGACCATCGGTGACGCGGTGATGCTGGTCTGCCCCGATCCGGCCCCGCTGCTGGACACCGTCCTCAAGTTGGTCGAGGTCATCGACACCGACAACGACTTTCCCCGGTTGCGGGCGGGCGTCGCCTCCGGGATGGCGGTCAGCCGTGCCGGCGACTGGTTCGGTAGCACCGTCAACGTGGCCAGCCGGGTCACCGGTGTGGCCCGGCCCGGCACGGTGCTGGTTGCGGATTCGGTGCTAGATGCCCTCAGGGACTCCGATAATGGGGCGGGATACCAGTGGACGTTCGCCGGCCCGCGGCACCTCAAAGGCATCAGGGGCATCACCAAGCTGTTCCGGGTCCGACGCGGGGCCTGATTCACAACGCATGCGCAGGCCCGGAGCGATTTCTGGGGGCGTCGACTGCGTGCTTCGCACGTCGTCCGCGGCCGGGTGCACCCCTTCTTCCGGCGCTTGAGAATGATCGCTTCCGGGCCTGCTTCGCTCTCAAAAATACGCCCCCGGCACCCCATGATCAACGGTTATGTTCGCCTCCGGCGAACCTAATTCCCTTGCGCGTGTAACGGTGTAATCATGTAATCATGAAGCAACATCACACACACGGACGTCCCGGCGGCTGGCAGCAAGCGCACCAGCCCGACGCCAGCGGCGCACCGGAATGGTTCGCCGGACGCCTTCCCGAGGGCTGGTTCGACGGCGACCCCACCGTCACCGTCGACCGCGAGGAGATCACCGTCGTCGGCAAGCTGGCAGAACCTGAAGAGCAAAGCGAGGCCCGCACCGAGGGCCGCGTTTCGCGATTCCGCGAAGAGACCCGGTCAGAGCGGATGCGCATCGCCGACGAGGCGCAGGACCGCTACGGCCGCAAGGTTTCCTGGGGTGTCCAGGTCGGCTCCGAACGGATTCTGTTCACCCACATCGCGGTGCCGGTGATGACCCGGCTGAAGCAACCGGAACGCCAGGTGCTCGACACGTTGGTCGACGCGGGCGTCGCCCGCTCGCGCGCCGACGCGCTCGCCTGGTCGGTCAAGCTGGTCGGCGAGCACACCGAGGAATGGCTGGCCAAGCTGCGCACCGCAATGTCGGCCGTCGACGATCTGCGCGCGCAGGGCCCGGGCTAATCGCTGTTGATGCGTTCGACGATCTTGTCGACGAGCTGGCCGGCCTGATCCTTGTCGACGTGGTACGCGCACGCATTGACGTCGGCGATCACGTTGTTGGCCACGCCCAGCGCACGCTGGCAGCCCCAGCCGTCGGCGGCCTCCTGCATTTCCACCACGCTGATCTTCGGGGGCTCGCCGCTGATTTCGGCGAATGACCACCGATAGGTCTTTCCCTTGCTCGTATTGGTGACCGACACCGTCTTGTTGGCGCAGGTTTTCCACTTGTCCGCCGACGTCTGCAGGAACGCCTTGGCTTTGTCGGCGGACGGGAAGAGCACCACGGCCTGGTTGACCCAGTGGTCGTAATTGTCCCCGGGTTCGGAGGAGACCAGGCCGCTCATCTTGGTGAAGCCGGAGCCCGCATAGACCGAGTCCTGGGTGGTGTACAGCGCTCCCAGGCATGCCGAGGGTGACACCGTCACCGGCGAGCTGTCCATCTCCGTCAACGGTTTGCCGGGCTGCATGCCCGACGCGCCCATGATGCCGTTGACCTCCTGGGCGCTGGCCAGCAGTGCCCCCAGCCGCTCGGACTGGATCGGGTCGGGGGTCTTCACGGGTTTGGGCTTGACCAGCAGCCAGATGCCGACCCCGCCCACAACGACGACGAGCACGACGGCGACCGCGGCGATGATCGGCCAGGGATTGCGCTTTTTCGGGGCCGGGGGCTGGCCCCAGGTGGGGCCGGTGTGCTGCACCGGCGGCGGTCCGCTCGGTGGCGGGCCGCCCCAGTTGCCGCCGCCCTGAAAGTACTGCGGCGTGGGTGTGCTGGCGGCCGGCATGGGGCCACTCGCGGGAGCCCAGGGCGGCGTTGGCGTGGGAGCCGGGGGTGGCGTGGCGTGCAGCGTGGGTTCCAGCGTGACCGTTTGCGGGCCGACCGCGGTGGCTTCCTGGCTGCGCCGCAGGATGTCGGCGGCCTGGTCTTGATCGGGGGTGCTGAGCGCGTCGTGGGCGGCCATGGCGAGATCACCGGCGCTGAGGTAGCGATCCTCGGGCTTTTTCGCCATGCCGCGCGCGACCACCGCGTCGAACGCCCTCGGGACGCCCGCGCGCACGGCGCTGGGTTGCGGGACGGGCCCCATCAGGTGGGAGGTGACCAGCGTGGTAGCGCTGTCGGACTTGTACGGCGGGGCACCGGTGAGGCACTCGTGCAGCACGCAGGCCAATGCGTAGATGTCGGCGCGGTAGGTGACCTCGTCGTTGGAGAAGCGTTCGGGGGCCATGTATTTCCAGGTGCCGACCGCGGTGCCCAGCTGGGTGAGTTTTTCGTCGGTGGTGGCGCTGGCGATCCCGAAGTCGACCAGATAGGCGAAGTCGTCGCGGGTCACCAGGATGTTGGGCGGCTTGATGTCGCGGTGCATGACGCCGGCGGCGTGCGCGGCGTCCAGCGCCGAGGCGACCTGGGTGATGATCGCGACCGCGCGCGCCGGGGTCAGCGGGCCGAACCGCTTGAGCACCGTGTCCAGGTCGACGCCTTCGATGAGGCGCATCTCCAGGAACATCTGCCCATCGATCTCGCCGTAGTCGTGGATGGGCACCACGTGGGGTTCCTGAAGACGACCCGTGATGCGGGCTTCGCGCTTCATCCGCTCGCGGTTCACCGGGTCTTTGCTGAAGGTGTCCGACATCAGCTTGACGGCGACGGTCCATTCCTTGACGGTGTGCTCGGCCTCGTAGACCTCGCCCATGCCGCCGCGGCCCAGCAGCCGTTTCAGGCGATAGGGGCCGAACATCGTCCCCACCCGCGAGTCCTGCGCGTCGCTCACCCCGCAGACATTATCAAGAAGTCGCAGGCAGAACGGCCGGCTTCGAGAGCTCGTCCATGGGGCCCACAGTCGGCAGTGAAATCCGTTGTCAGCCCGAGAACTTCGCCCACCAGGTGTGCAGATCGTCGATGCTGCCGTCGCTGAACACGTCGCTGAGGGTGAGTTTGGCCGTGTTGCTCCACACCACGTTGGCCTGGTTCTTGTATGTGGCGCAGGCGATCTGGCCGGCGGTGTCGTTCGGGGTCCTGTCGTAGTGCCACTCGTCCGGCGACGGTCCATTTCCGGGACAGTTCATCAGCTGCGAGCCGTTGGCGCCGATGTCGTCGGTGAAGGCCTTGTTCAGCGTGTCGACGTCGGCGAACAGCCCGTAGACCGCGCGGGCCGGCCCGCCCTGGTTGGTGTTTTGCCCGCAGTCGAGCATGGCCAGGGCGTTCACCCAGATGCTGGACGGCTTCGGGGTGGTCGGTTTGCAGACGCCGCTCGCGTAGCCGGCTGGGATCGCGCTGCGCAGCTTGCTTTGCGCCTCGGCGGCGGCAGTTGTTGTCGTGGTGGGGATGCTGCTCGACGTCGTGGTCGTGGTGGTGCTGGCGATCGTGTGCTTGTTCTTGTCGTCGCCGCTGGTCATGATCACGATGCCGATCGCGGCCGCGACGAGGACGACGACCAGCGCGGCGACTCCCGCGATGATCGGCCAGGGGCTGCGCTTCTTCGGGCCCGGGGGCTGATTCCAGGCCGGTTGGCCGGTGAACTGTTGCGGCGGTGGTGTCGGCGGGTTGCCGGCCCAGCTGCCCGGGTAGTACTGCGGCGCCGGGGTGGGCACCGGACCGCTCTGCGGCGCCCAGCCGGGCTGGCTCGGCGGCGGGGCCGGTGCCGGCGTCGGCGGCGTGAACTGCGGTGTCGGCGGTGTCGGCGTTGGCGATGGCGGGGGCGGGGGCGGGGGCGGGATCAATTCCTCGGTGCCCGGCATGGTGGCTTCCCGGCTGCGGCGCAGGATGTCGGCCGCGTGGTCCTGGTCGGGGTCACTGAGCGCGTCGTGGGCGGCCATGGCCAGGTCACCGGCGCTGGCATAGCGGTCCTCGGCCTTTTTGGCCATGCCGCGCGCGATCACCGCGTCGAACGCTCTCGGGATGCCCGGCCGCACTGCGCTCGGTTGCGGGATGGGTTCGTGCAGGTGCGCGGTGACCAGGGTGCCCGCGCTGTCGGCCTTGTACGGCGGGGTACCGGTGAGGCACTCGTGCAGCACGCAGGCCAGCGCGTAGATGTCGGCGCGGTAGGTGACCTCGTCGTTGGAGAAGCGTTCGGGGGCCATGTATTTCCAGGTGCCGACCGCGGTGCCCAGCTGGGTGAGTTTCTCGTCGGTGGTGGCGCTGGCGATCCCGAAGTCGACCAGATAGGCGAAGTCGTCGCGGGTCACCAGGATGTTGGGCGGTTTGACGTCACGGTGCATGACGCCGGCGGCGTGCGCGGCGTCCAGCGCCGAGGCGACCTGGGTGATGATCGCCACGGCGCGCGCCGGGGTCAGCGGCCCGAATCGCTTGAGCACACTGTCCAAGTCGGTGCCCTCGATGAGGCGCATCTCCATGAACATCTGCCCATCGATCTCGCCGTAGTCGTGAATGGGCACCACGTGGGGTTCCTGCAAACTGCCGGCGATCCGCGCTTCGCGCTTCATCCGCTCGCGAAACACCGGGTCCTTGCTGAAGGTGTCCGACATCAGCTTGAGCGCGACGGTCCATTCCTTGACGGTGTGCTCGGCCTCGTAGACCTCGCCCATCCCGCCGCGGCCCAGCAGCCGTTTCAGGTGATAGGGGCCGAACATCGACCCCACCCGCGAGCCCTGCGCGTCGCTCATCGCTGTCCTCCAAACAGACCCATCGCCCCGCCGACGATATCAACATCTGCGCCGGCAGCTGGCAACCATGACGCTAGGGCCCCACCAGCGCACCCGCATGTTAATCGCAAATTTTTCAGATCAACTGCGCAGCACTCCTATTCAGCCGCTCTGGCCGTCCCCCGCGTTGATCTGGAACGTGAACTGGTGGTCGCAGATGCGGATATGGTCTCCGTCGTGCAGCGTGGCGGCCGCGCGGATGCGCTGATGCTGCACGTGAACGCCGTTCGACGATCGCAGATCGTTGATGACGTAGTTGGTGCCCGTGTCGACGATAACGGCGTGGTGCCGGCTCACATTGGCGCTGTCGAGGACGATGTCGTTGTCGCTGAGCCGCCCGATCCGGGTGGCCGCGGATTGCAGCGGGTAGCTGCGACCGGAGACGTCGTGCAAGTAGGCGACGACTTTTTGGCCGGAGACCATGGTGCGCTGATCGAGCACCGTGATCGTGCCGACGGCGGTGGTCTTGGCGTTCTTTTTGACGTCCAGCGATTCCTGGCGCAGGATCCGCTCGTTCAAGTCCCGCAGGGTCTGGCCGGGGTCGATGCCGAGGTCGTCGGCGAGGGTCGTCTTCACTCGCCGGTATGCGGCCAGCGCGTCGGACTGGCGGTCGGTGAGGTAGTACGCGGTGATCAGCTGGGCCCACAGCGGCTCACGATAGGGGTGTTCGTTGGTCAGGGCCTCGAGTTCGGCGACGACGAACGGGGCACGCCCGCAAGCGATTTCGGCTTCCGCCTTGGCGGTGTGGACGAGAATCTTGTCTTCGACCAGCGAGGTCGCAAAGGAGTCGACGAACTCAAAGTCACGCAGGTCCTCGAGCACCGGCCCGCGCCACGCCGCTAATGCGGCCGACAGGTGCTGGCTTGCCTGCTCGAATTTGCCTGCGGCGGCGGCGTGCACGCCCGCGGCCTTCTCGGCGACGAACCTTCCGATATCGCAAGCGTCGTCGGCGATGCTGAGCCGGTATCCGGGTGGTGCGGCGGCCAACACCTCGCGCGGATCGATCCCGGCGCCGGTGAGCAGCTTGCGCAGATTGGACACGTAGGAGTGGATACTGGCCCGTCCCCCCGACGGCGGCCAGCCCTCCCACAGGGCCGTGATGAGCCGATCGACACCCACCGGGCTGTTCCGGTTCATCAGCAGCATGGCCAGCACCGCGCGCTGTTTGGGAGTGCCCAATGCCACCGGAACGCCGTCAACACTCATCTCCAATGGCCCGAGTAGGCCCAATTCGAGACGTTTGTCCACCATGGCTCCTATTGTGATACCAAGTGCGGGCCGAGTGAAATACCCGGCCCGCCAAGGTGATCATTCTTGTCGATCGTGAATCGGCTTGGGGCCCATCAAGACCGGGCCCCGGTTCCGGTGGTGAACACCATGAAGTTGTGGCTGGTTGCCCACGACTTGACGAAGACGGCCATCGGGATCTGCTCGTCGCGGCCGTCCTGGTTGCCGCTGTCGTTGAGGTGCACAACGCCCCTGGCGGTATCCACACCGGTCACGACCACCCCGTGGTCGGAGTGCGGGTTGCCCTGCTTGTCTTTTGTCTCGATCGGCTGGTGCCAGATGATTTCGGCGTTGAGGCTGACGATCACCTTGTGGCCATCGCCTAGGAGCTGCTCGAGTGACTCCATGGTGGCGGGTATGCCCTTGGGCGCGTCGTCGGTCGCGTCGGTCCACTTGGCCTTGATGCCGTAGTGCGCCAGCAGCTGCCCCACGTCCATGAAGCTGGTGCCCATGCCCGAGTTCGGGTCCTGCTTGTTGGCCGGCGGCAGGTAGATCGAGCCGGGGTGGACCTTGCTGGGCGTCGATTCGGCCAGTTTGATGATGGCCACCTCCGACGGCTGGTTGCCGGTCATCTCGCCCACCACGTCGGCGGTCGACATCAGGACGCAGTCGTCGAACTGCTGGTGGTGCCAGAATTTGGCGGCGGCCGCGGGGTTCCCGTACATGGTGCCCGTGGTGCCCGAAGCTGCCTGGGCCCCTCCTGCTGCACTGGTAGCCAGTCCCAGCGCCATGGCGCCGGCAACGGCGGCGAGCGTAGCCGCTTTGGTGATGGTGGCTAACGTGGTGAACTTCGTGAACATCATTGTTCGGTCCTTTTCTCGTTCCTTTGTGGATTGAGAAAAGGGTCGAACGGTGTCCTTTTCGTTATCTCAACGAATCCTTGGAGTGATCTGCACGCGGAGCGCTTACGCCTGAGTCATTAAGTAATAGGCACCCCGGCGAGCGAGCAGTTCGGCGTGGTTGCCTTGCTCGACGAGCTTGCCGGCCTCCACCACCAGAATGCGGTCGGCATCCCGAATCGTCGAAAGACGGTGCGCGATAATAAAACTCGTTCGATCCCGCCGCAGCTCGTGGGTGGCGTGCGCGATGAGCGCCTCGGTGTGGGCGTCGACGGAACTGGTTGCCTCGTCCAGGATCAACAGCTGCGGCTGCGACAGGAATGCGCGCGCGATGGTGATGAGCTGCTTTTCGCCGGCGCTCAGGTTGGCGCCGTCGCCCCTGACGTGGGTCTGGTATCCGGCGGGCAGGGTCCGCACAAACCGGTCGACGTAGGCGGCCTTGGCGGCCCTCACCACCTCGTCTTCGGTGGCCTGCGGTCGTCCGTAGGCGATGTTCTCCGCGATGGTGCCGTCGAATAGCCAGGTGTCTTGCAGCACCATGCCGATCCGCGAGCGCAGCGCGTGCCTGCTGAGCGACGTGATGTCGACCCCGTCGATGAGGATGCGGCCGAAATCGACCTCATAGAACCGCATCAACAGGTTCACCAGGGTGGTCTTGCCCGCCCCGGTCGGCCCGACGATCGCCACCGTGCTGCCGGGTTCGGCGACCAGTGACAGGTCCTCGATCACCGGGATGCCCGGTCGGTAGGCGAAGCTCACGTGGTCAAACTCGACGCGCCCGCGCAGCCTCTGACCATTGGACGGCAGCGAAGCAGGGTCCGGTGCTTCTTCGGGCTCGTCGAGCAGCTCGAACACCCGCTCGGCACTGGCCATCCCGGATTGCAGGGCGTTGTACATGCCGGCCACCTGGTTCACCGGGGTGTTGAACTGCCGCAGGTACTGCACGAACGCCTGGATGCTGCCCAGCGTGATGTGCCCGGTGGCGATCTGCACGCCACCCACCACGGCCACCACCACATAGCCGAGGTTGCCGACGAACGCTGTGGTCGGCGACACCAGACCCGACACGAACTGGGCACCGAAGCCGGCCCGGTACAGGTCGTCGTTGAGCGCGCGGAACTGCTCTCGTGCCGCCTGCTGGTGGCCGAACGTCTTGACCACAGTGAACCCGCTGTACGTCTCCTCGATGTGGGCGTTGAGGCGGCCGGTGCTGGCCCACTGGGCCGCGAACAGCCGCTGCGATCGCCGCGCGATCGCGCGCGTCGCCAGCAGCGACACCGGCACCGTCAGCAGCGTGATCAACGCCAGCAGCGGCGAGATCGACACCATCATCGCCAGCACCGCCACCACTGTCAGCAGCAAGGTCAGCACCTGGCTGACCGTCATAGTGAGCGACGTCTGCAGGTTGTCGACGTCGTTGGTGACCCGGCTGAGCAGCTCGCCGCGCTGCCGCGAATCGAAGTAGGCCAGCGGCAGCCGGTGCACCTTGTCCTCGACATCGGCGCGCAGCGCGACCATGGTCCGCTGCACCGTGACGTTGAGCAGCCGGGCCTGCACCCAAAGCAGCAGCGCGGCAACCAGATACAGCGCCAGCGCGAGGAGCAGCGTGCGGGCCACCGCAGCGAATTCGACGCCGTGGCCCGGCACCACGTTCATCCCGGACAGCAGATCGGCGAACGCGTTGTCGCCGTGGCGGCGGGCGGCGGCGACGGCCTGCGCCTTGGTGATGCCCGCGGGCAACCGCCGCCCGATCACGCCGTTGAACAGCAGATCGGTCGCGTGGCCCAAGATCCGCGGAACGACGACTCCGATTGCGGTTCCGGTGATTCCGAGCGCCATCACCGCCGCCACCAATCGGCGTTGTGGTCCCAGGCGCTTGATCAGGCGCGTGGCGGTCGCGGTATTCACTGTCCTGGCACCCCGGCGGTCAACGATTGCGAGTCCGCGAATTCGGCATAGCTGGGGCAGTCGGCCAGCAGCGCCTCGTGCGTGCCCGCGCCGACCAGCCTTCCGGCATCGATCATGATCACTTGATCGGCCGACGATGCCGTCGAAACCCGCTGTGTGACAACGATAGCCGTGGCATCGCCGGACGTTTCCCGCAGCGACGCGCGCACCCGCGCCTCGGTGTGCACGTCCAGCGCGGAGAACGCGTCGTCGAACAGATAGATGGCGGGGCGGCGGATGACGGCGCGGGCGATTGCCAGGCGTTGGCGCTGTCCGCCGGAGAAGTTGATACCGCCCTGCGCGACGCGCATGGCCAGCCCGTCCTGAACCCCCGGGTGCGCGCGGACAAAGTCGTCGGCCCCCGCGACCCGCAATGCGTCCCACATCTCGGCCTCGGTGGCATCCGATTTGCCGTAACGGAGATTGTCGGCGACGGTGCCGGAAAACAAGTAGCCGCGCTGAGGCACCAACCCGATGCCCGACCACAGCAGCGTGGTGTCGTAGTCACGCACATCGACACCGTCGACCACGACCGCGCCGCCGGTCACGTCGTAGAACCGGCAGATCAGCGAGATCAGTGTGGACTTGCCCGAACCGGTGCTGCCCACGATCGCGGTGGTGGTACCGGGCAGCGCGGTCAGCGAGACGTCCTGCAATACCGGGCGGTCGGCGCCGGGGTAGGAGAATGTCGCGCCGTCGAAGCGCACCACGCCCGCCAGCCCGGCGCGCGGGGACGTGGGGTTCTCCGGGCTCACGACGGCGGTGCGGGTGGACAGCACCTCGGTGATCCGTTGGGCGCACACGGCGGCTCGCGGCAGCACCGCCAGCGTCATCGTCGCCATCATCACCGCCAGCAAGATCTGGGTGAAATAGGCGAGGAACGCGATCAGCGATCCGACCTGCATCTGTCCGCTGTTGATGCGCAACCCGCCGAACCAGATCAGGGCGACGCTGGACACGTTGATGGTCAGCGTGGTGACCGGCAGTGTCAACGCCTGCCAGTTGCCCGCGCGCAGCGCGGTATTCGACAGCGCGGCATTGGCCCGCGCGAACCTGTCGCGCTCGAAGCCTTCGCGAGCGAAGGCCCGGACCACCCGGATGCCGGAAAGTTGGTCACGCAGAACCCGGTTGATGCCGTCGATCAGGCCTTGCATGCTCCGGAACATCGGCAGCACGTGCGAGAAGATCCAGTAGTTGGCCCCGGCCAGAATCGGAACGCTGACCAGCAGCAGCCACGACAAGCCCGCGTCCTGGTGGATGGCCATGACGATGCCACCGACCGACATGATCGGCGCGGTGATCAACACCAGGCAGGTGATCTGCACCAGATATTGGATCTGCCGCACGTCGTTGGTGGTCCGGGTCAGCAACGTCGGCGCCCCGAATCGGGACGTCTCGTGCTCGGAGAAGGTCGTGATGTGGCCGAACATCGCCGAGCGCAGGTCGCGTCCGAAACCCATCCCGGTGCGCGAACCGAAGTAGACCGCCGCGATCGAGCACACCACTTGCACGCCGGTGACGCCGAGCATCACCATGCCGAGCCGGACGATGGTGGCCGTGTCGCCCTTGGCCACGCCGTCGTCGATGATCGTGGCGTTCAGCGTGGGCAGGTACAGCGTCGCCAACGTGCTGATCATCTGCAGCACCATGAGCACCGCGACCAGCCGCCGGTACGGCCGGATGTACTGGCGCAGCAGGGCCAGGAGCATGTGGTAACTGTCGCACACGCCGCGCGCCGCTTGAAACGCCTGCTCAGGCGGTGTGTCGCTGCTTGACCCCCGAGGCTGCCGCTACAGTGCATCGTGTGACCAGCACTAGGCTTGCCCTAGCCCGCTTTTCGGTGGCGGCCTTGTCGCTATTGATTCCGGCGGTGGCGGCGTGCTCCAGTTCCGGCGACAACAAGCCGGGGGCGACGACGTCGGCGCCGGGCGGCGGCGAGGGCCATCACGGACCGATGTTCCCCCAGTGCGGGGGCATCAACGACTCGACGGTGACCGACCTGACCAAGGTGACCGGCTTGAAGAACACCGCGCGGAATTCGGTGGGCTGCCAATGGTTGGCCGGCGGCGGCATCCTCGGCCCGCACTTCTCCTTCTCGTGGTATCGCGGCAGCCCGATCGGGCGCGAGCGCAAGACCGAGGAACTCTCCCGCGCCAGCGTCGAGGACATCAACATCGACGGCCACGGCGGCTTCATCGCCATCGGCAACGAGCCCAACCTGGGTGATTCGCTGTGCGAAGTGGGGATCCAATTCCAGGACGACTTCATCGAATGGTCGGTGAGCTTCAGCCAGAAGCCGTTCCCGCCGCCCTGCGACATCGCCAAAGAGCTGACACGCCAGTCGATTGCGAATTCCAAATGAGGGCTTGCTTGAGGGTTTGTGCGGTACTGCTCAGCGTCGTCTTGGTGTTGACCGGGTGCTCCAGGTCGATTGGCGGCAACGCGGTCAAGGCGGGCTCGGGCAGCACCCCGCGCAACAACAATTCCGAGCACCAGTACCCCAACCTGCTCAAGGAATGCGAGGTGCTGACCACAGACATCCTGGCCAAGACGGTGGGTGCCGACCCGCTCGACATTCAGAGCACCTTCGTCGGCGCGATCTGCCGCTGGCAGGCCGCGAATCCGGCCGGCCTGATCGACATCACCCGGTTCTGGTTCGAGCAGGGCAGCCTGAGCAACGAGCGCAAGGTCGCCGACTTCCTGAAGTACAAAGTCGAGAGCCGCCCGATCGCCGGAATCGATTCGATCATCATGCACCCCGACGACGCGAACGGCGCCTGCGGAGTGGCCAGCGACGCGGCGGGCGTGGTCGGTTGGTGGATCAACCCTCAGGCGCCCGGCATCGACGCCTGCGGGCAGGCCCTCAAGCTCATGGAGCTGACGCTGGCCACTAATTCCTAACGGCGAGCAGACGCAAAATCGCCCAAAATCCTGCCAAAAAGGGCGATTTTGCGTCTGCTCGCCACCCTCTAGCGCGGTACGTGGAAGTCGACGAGGGCCGCAGTGCCCGGTTCGACCTGCGCCCAGCCGCCGTCAACGCGTAGCACGGCGATCGACGACGTCGGGTATTTCTCCGAGATACGTTCCAGGACAACGGTATCGGTGCCGTCGGAGCCGGCCAGAATGAGAGCTACTTCCGACGTTGTCGGTTCGTGCCCGACGACGAGCAAGGTGCTGACGTCGTCGGAGACCTTGTTGACCTCTTCGATCACCGTGCCGGCGGTGGCGCCGTAAAGCCGATCGACGTAGCGCACCGGCGCGTCGATACCGGTGCGTTCCAAAGTTTCTCGCGCGCGCGTCGCCGTCGAGCACAGCACCGCGTCGATCGGCGGCAGGTTGGCGCGCAGCCAGTCACCGGCCAGTGCGGCCTCGCGGAAGCCGCGTTCCGCCAGCGGCCGCTCATGGTCGGGCACACCCGTCGGGTACGCCGACTTCGCGTGGCGCAGCAGCACCAGGGTGCGGTGTTGTGCCGTCATCCGAGTCACGTTAGCGAATCCAGGAACGGTACATGTTGTTAATTACCATTCGTCGTCGGCGTCGTTCTCTACGCGCAGGAGTTTCTCGGGATGATGGAAGGTGTTGGTCCGCGGCTGGCCGCGTTCGAGGTGTGGTGGTGGGATCCACTCGGTGTCACCGTTGCCGACAAACTATCTGTGGCCTATAGCCCGTCGGGCCGGAGGCTCTGACTTACCCGCGTTTAATGGGTTTCTCCATTGTAGCGCAACGCGTTTCAGCTAGCCCCCGCCCGTCGCTAATCTGCTATAGTCAACCTCAGCGCACCAGCGTTTGACTTCCCCCACGGGGAGCTCGGTGCGCCGCCTGTTCCACCGTCAGCGGCCGACAGAGACGCCGACCGGCGGGAGTGCAGGAGGCTGTGCTTCCTATAAGCGTGGGCGGCGAGACCCGTCCGGCACGTAGGTCGCGGCGAGGGCCTAGGCGTGGGGGGGCCTGTTGCGCCGGGCTACGTGAATCCAACCAAGTTCCTTGGAGATTCACGATGTCCGCCACAGCCACCTCGACCCCCCGCGCGCTGCCCAACCTGCGGCCTGCGCCGTTTCTCACGTCAGGCCAGCTCAGTCGGGAAACCGGCCTCCCGCAGAGCCGCATTCAGGAGCTTGTCCCCGAGGGCCTGCCTGCTTACCAGCTCGATCAGCGCCGCTACGTCTATGACCGCGATGAGGCAATTGCCTGGCTCACCAAACACGGCCATCTAATCGACGCGTACCGTGCCGCGATCAAGCGGCTGGTCGATGAAGCTCCGCCGCTGACCGGCGACCAGGCGGCGAAGATCAAAGCTGTTCTAGGCGGTGCGAAATGAGCACACCGCCGGGGGCGTTGACCAAGTCCAGTCCCGGCCAGACTGATCGGGTCGCCCAGATCGTGGCGAAGGCCACCGCGTTGACCGACACGGACGACGACGCCATGTGGGGGCGTCCGTGAAAACGTCAACCAATTCCGAGATCACTACGCACACAACGCTTTACCGATGTAGCCATTGTCGCCCGCGAGGACGGTGCGTGCACCTCAATGTGCAACCGTTCCTGCCATGACCACTAGTACCAAGGCCGACAAGTTCATCGGGCTGACCGAGGCCGGGCAACGTATCGGCGTCTCGCCCTGGACGATCCGCGAACGTGTCAGGGCAGGGTTACTGCCCGCCTACCGCACCGGGCCGGGGTCGGAGTGGCGGGTGAAGGCCACCGACGTGGCCGCATTCATCGCCGCGCGCACCGTCGTGCCGGAACTCCCCGCAGCACAGACAGATCAGCGGTAGGAGAAGCGAAACGCTCCGGCAAGGCTTCCGGAGCGTTTCTCAGGACTTCCACCACCACAGAGGAAATGATGTCCAGACCCGTTAATACCCAACCCGGTGCAGACCGCCGCGCCGATGCCGCAACCCCGGCCGCGGCTGCCGGCGACCCGGCCGCCAACGGGCACCGCGATAGCGCGCCTGCCCTGTACTGGTCGAGCGCCCAGTGCGCCGAGGCGATCGGGTACAGCGGGGAGGCTCTCGACTACCCGGTGCTGTTCGATGAACGGATGAGCGCGACCAGCTGCCGTGAGCTGCGCGACGCCTGGCGAGAGCTGTGCGGCGAGGAAATGAACATATCGGCGACGTGGAACGACCTGCTGGTGATCCCGGCGAGCGTCGCCAGCCGTATCGCCGAGAAGACCCTGACGCGGGCCGAGGTCGCTACCTACGCCGCCAGCCACGGCCTGGAAGACCCGCACGCGATAGCGGCACGACTGGCGGCCGACTCCTCGATGCGCGCCGAGCAGCAACGCGCGAAGGTGCAAAAGCTGTTCGCCTGCCCCCCGTTGCCGCTGACGGTGACCAAGCTGCCACCGTTTCCGCTGCACGCGCTGCCGAAGACACTCGCGGACATGGCGAACGCCGTGGCCGCCGAGCACGACGTCGATCCCGCGATGCCCGCCATGTTCGCGTTGGGGGCCGTGTCGGCGGCGCTGCAGGGGCGGGTGACGATCCGCCCGTACGAGCACGGCAGCTGGGCGGAGAACGGGGTCCTCTACATCGTCGCCATCGCCGACCCCAGCGAACGCAAGAGCCCCGTGCTGATGGCGATGTTCACCGGCCCCCATCGGGAAGGTCGAAAGGGAGCTTCGCGCCCTGCATATGAGCGGCGAGCAGAAGCCGGCGGCGCTCGACGAGCAGGGCCGGCCCGTCGACCAGGGGACCGTCGAGGTGATGTGTAACGGCGTGCCCACGTCAGTGGACCTCGGGGTGGTGATGACCGTCGGCGAGCCCCCTGAGAATCCGGGGCCGCCGCCGCGTTTGGTCGCCTCGGATGCCACGCCGGAAGCACTGAGCCAGGTCATGGAGGAGCAGGGCGGCGTGATGAGCCTCGCCGACGCCGAAGGTGTCGTGTTCGACATCATGCTCGGGGTCTACAACCCCAACTCGCAGATCCGGCTGTACAACATGGCCTACACCGGGGAGAGCGTGACGGTTGAGTCCGACGATTCGGAGGCAAAAACAACAGTGAGGAGACTTCGAGAAGTGCAATCAGCGCAGCCGATCGCAAGTGTGGCAGCAGCAGCGATAGCGGAGGAGCTATTCAAGTGGGAGACGCAGCGGTGGCAGGAGCCGTGCGCCGTGCTTCTGCTCGGATACTCCGGTGTAGGGAAGTCGTGCGCCGAGCACCTGCTGGGGGACGGACCCTCATTGGACGGCGCCCCCGCAGCCTCCGCGCGGGGCGAGCTGTGGAATCGGGTTATCGGGAACCATGACCACGCAGTCCATACGCATCTGCGACCCTACGAACGGGACGTCGCCACGGATGATGTGCCAGTAGCTGCCATCCGGGTACCGGACGCCATCGCAGAACCCGTAGCCGGTCAGGCCCCCAGCGCCGCCGCCGGGGCACCAGCCGATCATCGGGTTGGGGAAGCGGGGGTCCGGCGGGTTGTCGGTGGGCAGGAACGGAATCATTGCGGCGACGCCGATCATGCCGCCCGCGCCGAATGTGGCGAGCGACTTCCGGGTCGCTATATTCTTGGCGGTAGTTACGATGTTCATGATGTATCTCCTTGTTCCCATGACGGCCACTTAGATCGGATCAGTTCGCAACGTCGACTCGTCAGGGGCCGAAGTCGTCGACTCGTAGGGACCCAAGTCCTCGGCTCGCGTTCCCTTATGGTGGCTTTCTATCGCGACGCGGCGCGCCCGCGCCCGGCGACGTCGAACACCCTGGACGGCCAACGCGGTTGCACCACCACCCCGGGTGACATCACCGGTGCGGGCGGCCAAGGCGGACAAGGCGGCACGGGCGTGACCCCAGGGCGGGCGGCGGTAAGACCGCGCCGCCGTCGACGGCTGCTCCGTCCGACGCGCAGGCCCGGCTGCTCAGCCTGTTGCCGCCCGGCTATGTGGCCGGCGTATGTACACCGGCCACGCCGGAGTCGGGCAGCATCTGGACTACGGCGACGGTCTTGGTGACCTGCGGGCAGAACAGCCAACCCGGCGGGCCGAGCAAAGCCACCTACGGGCTGTTCCCGACGCCGGACACGCTGAAAACGGCGTTCAAAGATGACATTGCCAACATCAGCCTGGTGAACTGCCCGGGTGAAGGTAAATCACCGGTCAGCTGGCACTACGACGAAACCCCGCATGACATGGCCGGTCTGATCGCGTGCGGAACCTATAACAGCCACCCGAACGTGATCTGGAGCAACGACGCAAAGCTGATGCTCTATGACGTTTCCGGTGACCCGGCCACCGTCGAGGACCTGCACACCTGGTGGGACAACTACGGCTAACCGCTTGGGCGCCAGCCGAGTTGGAGCAGCAACCCCAGGTCGTCACGCACCGCGCGGTGATGGGTGATCTGGCCATCGGCAACCCGGAAGATGTGCACCTGTTTGTGTTTGATGCGCTTGCCGGTCGCTGCGATGCCGTTAAGCGGTAGTTCGAAACGCAAGTCGGAGAACGCGTCTCGCAGCCGTTGGCTGGTGGCCAGGAATCCGGCGGACCGCGTAGTTGACGCTAGGGATCTTCGGGATCGTCGTCGACTTCCTGGTTCACGAAGTCGGGCGCGATGATTCGCTGGGCCATCTGTCGTGATGCCGCTGACCTGCACCGGTACCTCACCGATCGCCTCGGGCACGTCGAAGAGATCCTCACCAACGAGGTCAGCATGAGGGCCCAGCGACTCAAGCAACACGGATCCGTGATCGCGCACGGACGACTGATTCACCCGAAGCCGCGCCCCAAGCCGTGAATTCTGAAATGCGGCTGTCGGCTGGTGAGGTATCAGCCGGAATGGTTGCCTGATCTGCGGTCTTGCGCTTAGAGCCCATGGGCTGTCAGCCAGCCGTCGATTTTTTCGGCGACGGCCCGCCATGCGGGCTCAAGCATCATGACATGCCCCATATCGGGAAATAACTCCACATCCCATGCGGTATTCCGCAGCATCTTGCCAGGCGCTACGTACGGCTGGAGTGATTCGGTTCGGTTGATCGTTACTAGTCGCGACCGCGTCTGCATGTGTAGCGCATGTTCGCTATGCTTTAAGCATGTCATCAATGGTTCAGATTCGGAATGTTCCTGATGAACTCGTCCAGGAACTGAAGGCGAGGGCAGCGGCGCACCGGATGAGCCTGAGCGATTTCTTGCTTGCCCGACTTACCGATATCGCTGAAGAACCAATTCTTGACGACGTTCTCGATCGGCTCGCGGCCTTGCCCCGCCGGGACCTCGGGGTGACCGCAGCTGAACTGGTTGGGGAGGCCCGATCCGAATGATCGTGCTGGACGCTTCGGCGGCTGTCGAACTCGTCTTTGCGACGTTGCCGGGGGCCGCAGTGGCCCAGCGATTGCGGGGTGAGACCGTCCATGCCCCTGCCCACTTCGATGTCGAGGTGGCCGGTGCCATCCGTCGAGCAGTCGTCCGCCAACTCATCAGCGATCACGAGGGGCTCGTCGCTGTCGCTGATCTTCAAAAACTACCGCTCCGACGTTGGCCCACAAAGCCTTTCGTCCCGCGCGCCTACGAACTGCGCAGAACACACACTGTGGCCGACGGTGTATACCTCGCTCTGGCCGAGGGGATCGACGCCCCGCTGGTCACCTGCGACGCGCGGCTCGCACAATCCCACGGCCACCACGCCGAAATCGAACTGGTCGCCTGATCGGCAGTGTTCACGCCAAACCCGCCGAGGGAGATCCCGCGACTTGTCGGCACGCGAATTTAGACTCGCGGTGCCCTGACAGCCACGCCATCTCACGAAGGGATCGGGATGCGGTTCCTGCACACCGCCGACTGGCAGCTCGGCATGACCCGGCACTTCCTCGCCGGCGACGCCCAGCCGCGATATTCGGCCGCCCGCCGCGATGCGGTGGCCGGACTCGGGGCACTGGCCGCCGAGGTGGGTGCCGAGTTCGTCGTGGTGTCGGGCGACGTCTTCGAGCACAACCAACTCGCGCCGCAGGTCGTCAGCCAGTCCCTCGAAGCCATGCGCGCCATCGGTATCCCGGTTTACCTGCTGCCGGGCAACCACGACCCGCTGGACGCGTCGTCGGTGTACACCAGCGCGTTATTCGAAGCCGAACGCCCGGACAACGTCGTGGTGCTCGACCGTGCCGGCGTGCACGAGATCCGGCCGGGGCTCGAAATCGTCGCGGCGCCATGGCGTTCCAAGGCACCCACCACCGACCTCGTCGCCCAAGTGCTTGACGGCCTGGAACCGGGCCCGGTGGCCCGCGTCCTCGTCGCGCACGGCGGTGTCGACGTGCTCGACCCGGACCGCGACAAGCCCTCGCTGATCCGGCTCGCCGCGCTCGATGACGCATTGGCAAGCGGCGCGCTGCATTACGTGGCACTGGGCGACAAGCATTCGCTCACCGAGGTCGGCGACAGCGGTCGGGTGTGGTACTCCGGTTCGCCGGAAGTCACCAACTTCGACGACATCGAATCCGACCCCGGCCACGTCCTGGTCGTCGACATCGACGAAAACCACGCCGTCACCGTCACGCCACGGCACGTCGGCCACTGGCGGTTCGTCACGCTGCGCCGGCAGGTGGACACCAACCGCGACATCGCCGACCTGGACATGAACCTGGACCAGATGACCGACAAGGAACGCACCGTGGTGCGGCTGGCTCTCACCGGCTCGCTGACGGTCACCGACCGCGCCGCGCTGGACGGCTGCCTGGACCGCTACGGCCGGTTGTTCGCCTGGCTGGGTCTGTGGGAACGCCACACCGACCTCGCGGTGGTGCCCGCCGACGGCGAATTCACCGACCTCGGCATCGGCGGATTCGCGGCCGCCGCCGTCGAGGAGCTGGTCGCCGCCGCACGCGCCGACGATGCCGACGCCGCCGACGCCCAGGCCGCGCTGGCGCTGTTGTTGCGGCTCGCTGATCGGGGCGCCGCATGAAGCTGCATCGGCTGGTCCTGACGAATTACCGCGGCATCGCCCGCCGCGAGATCGAGTTTCCCGATCGCGGTGTGGTGGTGGTGTGCGGCGCCAACGAGGTCGGCAAAACCTCGATGATCGAGGCGCTGGACCTGCTGCTCGAGTCCAGGGATCGGTCCACTAAGAAGGAAGTCAAGCAGGTCAAGCCGACCAACGCCGACGTCGGTTCCGAGGTCAGCGCCGAAATCAGTAGTGGCCCTTATCTTTTCGTCTACCGCAAGCGCTTCCACAAGAAGCCCGAAACGGAATTGACGGTGCTGGCGCCCCGCCGCGAGCAGCTGACCGGCGACGAAGCCCACGAGCGGGTGCGCGCGATGCTGGCCGAGACGGTGGACAACGATCTCTGGCACGCGCAGCGGGTACTGCAGGCCGCATCGATCGCTCCGGTGGACCTGTCCGGGTGCGACGCGCTGTCGCGTGCGCTCGATGTCGCAGCGGCGCAATCGGATTCGGTGCTATCGGGCACCGAACCGGTGCTCATCGAACGGATTGACGCCGAGTACGCGCGCTATTTCACCGCGACCGGGCGGGCAACCGGGGACTGGGCGGCCGCAATCGCCCGACTGGCCGCAGCCGAGGCGCAGGTCAAGGAGTGCGCGGCCGCGGTCGCCGAGGTCGACGACCGCGTGCGTCGCCATGCCATTCTCACCGAGCAGGTGGCCGAGCTGTCGCAACTGCGGCTCGCCGCCGGCCCCCGGCTCGCCGCCGCCGAGGCGGCCGCCGAAAAGGTCTCCGCACTTATCCGGCAGGCACGCGAAGCCAGGCTGGTCGCTGACGCCGCCGCCGCGACCAACGCGGCAGCGGCCACCGCCCGCACCGGCCGGCTGCGGCTGGTAACCGAAATCGAAACTCGCGCAACAGCTATCGCTGAGGTCGAGGCCGAGGCGCAAGAGGCGGTCGACGCGCAGTCGGCGGCGCGCGCCGACGCCGAGGCGGCCGACGAAGCGCTGAAGGAAGCCACCGGAGTCCTCGCGGCCGCCCAGCGGCGCGTCGAGTTCACCCGTCTGACCGCACGGCTGGACCGGATCGACACCATCCAGCGCGACCGCGACCGGATCGGCGCCGAGCTGTCCGCGATCACTCTGACCGAGGCGCTGCTGCAGCGCATCGAAAAGGCCGCGGCCACGGTCGATCGCACCAGCGATCAGTTGGCGTTGATCTCGGCGGCGGTGGAGTTGACCGCCGCCGCCGACATCGAGCTCGCGGTCGGCGACCAGCGGGTGTCGGTGCCCGCCGGTCAAAGCTGGACGACCACCGTCACCGGCGCCACCGAGGTCGAGGTCGTCGGTGTCGTGACCGCCCGTGTCATCCCCGGCGCCACCACGCTCGACGTTCGGGCTAAACACGTTGCGGCACAAGAAGAACTGGCAGCCGCCTTGGCGGCCGCCGGCGTCGCCGACCTTGCGGCGGCACGAGAGACCGACCAGCGGCGCCGCGAACTGCAAAGCAACCGCCACCAGTTGGCCGCGACCTTGGAAGGCCTGTGCGGCGACGAGCAGGTGGACCAATTGCGCGCACGACTCGCGCAGCTGTGTGTAGATGACCGGGGCGACACCGATCTCGACGCAGCGGAAGCCCAATGCGTGACTCGTCGCCAGAAAGCGACGGCCGCGGCGGTCAATCTCACTGAGACATCCACTCGGGCAACGGTTTTGCTGAGCAATGCGGCGACTCAGCGCGTTGAGCTCGATAAGGCGACCGAGGAGCTCGCGCAGGAACGCACTACGGTCAGCGACGCGGACCTGGCGGCGGCGGCCGAGGCCGCGTTGCTGGAGGCCCAAACCACGGAGCGCCGCGCCGCCGAACTGGCTGACGAGTTGGCCGCCGCAGCACCGGATGCGGTGGCCGCCGAACTGGCCGAAGCCAAGCAAGCGGCCGAGTCACTGAGCGAACGCTACGAAGAGGGCGCGCGGGCCCTTCGCGAAATCACCATCGAGCTGTCGGTCTTCGGCACCGAGGGCCGTCAGGGCAAGCTCGATGCCGCCGAGACCGAGCGCGAGCACGCGGCGGGCGAGCATGCCCGGGTGGGCGGCCGGGCCCGCGCCGCCGAGCTGCTGCGGACGGTGATGACGCGCCACCGCGATACCACCCGCCTGCGGTACGTCGAGCCCTACCGCAACGAACTGCAGCGGCTCGGGCGCCCGGTGTTCGGCCCCACCTTCGAGGTCGACGTCGACAGCGATCTGTGCATCCGCAACCGCACGCTGGACGGAATCACCGTGCCCTACGAGTCGCTTTCCGGCGGGGCGAAAGAGCAACTCGGCATCCTGGCCAGGCTGGCCGGTGCCTCGCTGGTCGCCAAGGAGGACACCGTGCCGGTGGTGGTCGACGACGCGCTGGGGTTCACCGATCCCGACCGGCTGGTCAAGATGGGCGAGGTATTCGACACCGTGGGCGAGCACGGTCAGGTCATCGTGCTGACCTGTAGTCCCGACCGCTACGACGGCGTCAAGGGCGCGCACCGTATCGATCTGACCGGGTAGCACTTGTACGAGAACATCGTACAATAGCAGTACGACTTATCCGTACGAATGACGAGAGATCCTCATGGCCATCAGTGCAAGTGAAGCCCGCCAGCGCCTTTTCCCGCTCCTCGAACAAGTGAACACCGACCACGAACCCGTGCGCATCACATCCAAGGCCGGAGATGCGGTGCTCATGTCGGCCGACGACTACGACTCGTGGCAAGAAACGGTCTACCTATTGCGTTCGCCCGAGAATGCGCGCCGACTCATGGAGGCGGTCGCCCGAGACAAGGCCAGTCGCACCGCACGGGCCGAGTACACCAAGTCAGTCGACGAGCTCCGGGAGATGGCCGGTGGCGAGGATTGAGAAGCATCAACTTCGATCCCGACGCGTGGGAAGACTTTCTATTTTGGTTAGCCTCCGACCGAAAGACGGCCCGGCGGATCGTCAGGCTCATCGGAGAAATCCAGCGCGAGCCATTCGCGGGGATCGGCAAACCAGAACCGCTCAAAGGGGAACTGTCCGGGTACTGGTCGCGCCGGATCGACGACGAACATCGGCTCGTGTACCGCGCAGACGACACCGAAGTCAAGATCCTGAAAGCCCGATATCACTACTGACCGGCTGGCGCACGATTCCCCAAAGGCAAGGCACCTCAGCGAATTCCACGCCAAATGTCAGGGCTGCGATGAGCAGAGCAGACGCGAATGGCTCCTCGCGAGAGCCGGGAAGCCGCCTGCGGCCGGCCCGTTAAGGGCCGATCGAGGCTTCGCTGGCACCATTGCGGTGTGAGTACTCCCGAGTTCGGCACGCCGCAATGCCGAGCGCCGTGGCCCCGGAGTCGATGAGAATGCCCCAAACATCGCCAAACATGAATGAGAACGGACAGCGCGCCTTACACTCACCCCGAAATGGGGTTACGTGATGAACGTTGAGTGCGACTACCTGGTAGTCGGCACCGGCTCGGCCGGAGCAGTCGTGGCCAGTCGGCTCAGCGCCGATCCGGCCAACACCGTCGTGGCCCTGGAGGCGGGCCCACCGGACAAGAACAAATTCATTCGGATCCCGGCGGGCTTCAGCAATCTGTTCCGCAGTGAGTTTGACTGGGATTACCTCACCGAACCGCAGAAAGAGCTCGACGGCCGCGAGATCTACTGGCCGCGCGGCAAGACGCTGGGCGGCTCGTCGTCGATGAACGCGATGATGTGGGTGCGCGGCTTCGCCGCCGACTACGACGAGTGGGCGGCGCGCGCCGGCTCACAGTGGTCCTCCGCCGAGGTGCGCGGGTACTTCCGCCGCATCGAGAACGTCACCGAAGCATGGCACTTCGTCAGCGGCGACGACAGCGGAGTCACCGGCCCGCTGCACATTTCCCGCCAGCGCAGCCCGCGACCGTTGACCGCGGCTTGGCTGGCCGCCGCGCGCCAGTGTGGTTTCCCCGCAGCGCAACCGAATTCCCCTGCGCCGGAAGGATTCTGCGAGACACTCGTCACGCAGCGCAAAGGTGCCAGATTCAGCACCGCCGACGCCTACTTGAGGCCGGCGATGGGCCGGCAAAACCTCACCGTGCTGACCGAGGCCACCGCGACCCGAGTCGTCTTCGACGAGCTGCGGGCCGTCGGGGTGGAATACCAGCTGGGTGGTCAGACATTCTTGGCCACCGCACGCCGCGAGGTTGTGCTCTGCGGGGGTGCAGTCAACAGCCCGCAGCTGTTGATGCTCTCCGGCATCGGCAACCGCGAACACCTTGCCGACCACGGCATCGACACCGTCTACGAGTCGCGCGAGGTGGGCCAGAATCTGATTGACCACCTGGTGGCGGCGCTGGGCTTCGCCGTCGACGGCGGCACCTTGTTCGCCGCCGAAAAGCCCAAGGAGCTTTTTAATTACTTCGTGCGGCGCCGCGGCATGCTCACCTCCAACGTCGGTGAGGCGTACGGATTCCTGCGCAGCCGGCCGGAGCTGGAGCTGCCCGACATCGAATTGATCTTCGCGCCGGCTCCGTTCTGGGACGAGGCGCTTGAGGACCCGGAAAGCCATGGGGTGGTGCTGGCGCCGATCCTCGTCGCGCCGGAAAGCCGCGGCCAAATCAGGTTGCGGTCCGCCGATCCACTCGCCAAGCCGGTCATCGATCCGCGTTACCTGTCCGATCCCGGCGGCGTGGACCGGGCCGCGATGATGGAGGGGCTGCGGATCTGCGCCCGCATGGCCCAGACTCCCGCGCTGAAGGACCTGCTCGGTCCGATCGCGCGTCCGCGGGACTGCACCGAGCTCAATGAGGCCACCTTGGAGCGGGCCCTGGCCACCTGCGCGCACACGCTGTACCACCCGCTGGGCACCTGCCGGATGGGCAGCGACGAGGCCAGCGTGGTGGATCCGCAGCTGCGGGTCCGCGGCGTCGAGGGTCTGCGGGTGGCCGACGCGTCGGTGATGCCGAGTACGGTACGTGGGCACACGCATGCGCCGTCGGTGTTGATCGGGGAGAAGGCCGCGGACTTGATACTTGCCTGATCTGGGGGAGAACCCGTGACGATGGACTCCAAACGCCGCCGGGTCCAAGACAAGCTGGCCCGACTGCCCGGCGTGCGGCCGATCCGCCGGCCGGTCTCGCCGGGCAGCGCCGAAGAGTTCGATCTGTACTACGTGCGCACTGGCCGCAAATCCGCGCACCCGCTGGTAATCCTCACCGGAGGTCCCGGCGTTGGGTCGATGCGTGTGTACCGGGGACTGCGCCGCCGCTTCGCGGCCGCCGGGCTGGACGTCATCATGATCGAGCACCGGGGAGTGGGGATGTCGCGCCACGACGACTCCGGCGCCGACCTGCCGCCCGAAGCGTTCACCGTCGATCAGGTCGTCGACGACGTCGCGGCGGTGCTCGACGACGCCCACGTCGATTCGGCCGTCATCTACGGGACGTCCTACGGCACGTATATCGCGGCCGGTGTGGGCGTCCGCCATCCCGCTCGAGTGTGGGCGATGATCCTCGACTCACCGCTGCTGTCGCGGGATGACATCGCCGACGTGCGCGAAGCCATTCGACGGCTGTTGCTCGAGGGCAACGATCTGGACACCACCGCGCTGGCGCGCAAGGTGCGCCAGCTTCTCGACGACGGCGTGATGACCGCCAGGGGCGGGCAGGTTGCCGCGCGGCTGTACGGCTACGGCGGCATCGCCCTGCTCGACCGCGAGCTTGACTTGTTGCTCCACGGTCGAATGCTGTTGTGGCAAGGGCTGCTTCGGATCGGCAACCTGCTGACCCACCCCGCCCCGTACCGCTTCGAAAGCGACCTGGTGGGCCGCATCGCGTTCCGAGAACTCGATTACGCCGCCGAACCCGACGGCCTGCCGCTCGATCCTGCCGCCGCATTACGCGAAATCATGCCGAACACAGCAGCTTTCGAGGCCGAGCCGTACGACCTGGTGGCCGAGATGCCGAAATTCACCTGGCCCACCGTGGTGATCTCCGGTGGCCGCGATCTGGTCACGCCGCGCGCGGTGGCCGAGCGCATCGTTGCGCTGGTGCCCAACGCGGTGCTGGTGAAGCTGCCGACGCTGGCGCATGGCGCGCTGGACTCGCGCGAGCCCGCCGCCCTGGCGGTTGCCGGCGCGGTGTGCCGCGGCGAGCTCGACGGGCTTGCCGAGCGGGGCGATGCGCTGGATGCAATCCCGCCGCGCCCGGCCTTGCGTCTGCTCGTCAAGGCGCTCGACGTGGCGGTGGCAGCAGAGGCCACATTGCCGACGCCGCCGCGACGTCTGGTGCGGCGGCTCGCCGCGACCTGACCATGGGCGCCCACTCGAAACGGCAGTTGTCGCTGAGAGATGGGCACAACGCAAGTCCTTCTGCGCGGATACGCATGGGGCAGGAGTGACTACCCCTTCATAAATCCGATTGCCGTGTAATCCACGTCGGCCAGTCCGAACGCGCCGTAGTTGGCCAGATCGCTGCGCACGGCGCGGTTACCGGGTGACTGGAACAGCGGCAGGTTGAAGCCTTCCTGCCAGAGCATCGTGTCGACCTCGTTGGCCAGCGCGCGCGCCTTGTCCGGGTTCAGCTCGGACAGCGTCTGATCGATCTTGGCGTCGATCTCGGGGCTGCCGATCTTGCCGAAGTTACTGTCGCCGTCGGAAGCGTAGATCTGCGGCAGCGCCGACAGCGGGAAAGCGGCTCCCACCCAACTGAATTGCGTGATGTCGAAGTCGCCGGGGCTGATGTACTGGCTGAAGAAGCCGTTGCCGGACTTGGGATCCAGCTGCAGCTTCACCCCGATCTGCGCCAGGTTTTGCTGAGCGACCAGAGCGACCTGCCGGTTCGATTGCGCGTCGAAGAAGACGTCACGGACCACCAACGGCCTGCCGTCCTTTTCCCGCCACGATCCGTTGAGTTTCCAGCCCAGTGCGTCCAGGTCGCGGCCCGCCTGGTCCGGGTTGTAATCGGCTGCTGCGCTGTTGTTTTGGTAACCCAACTGGCCCACAACGTAGATGTGGTTGTTCAGCGGGGCGGGGTGATCGGTCAAACCGTGTTGGACGATGTTGACGATGGCGCGGCGGTCGATGCCTCGGCAAATCGCCAGCCGCATCCGCTCGTCGGCCATGATGGATCCGGGTGCGCCGTTAAAAGTGAAGTGCGCCCAGGTCGGCGTCGGGGCGCGCCGGATCACGATGCCGGCGGTGCGCTGCGCGGTGACCATGTCGTCGAGGGTGCCCACACCGGCGGCGTCAATGTCCTTGTTCTGCAGGGCGGGTATCACGGCGGACGGGTCGAGGACCAGGAACGTGATGGAGTTCAGCCGCGGCGTTGCGGCCCCACCAACGCGGATTGCGGGTGAGCACGATGCGCTGAGCGGGCCGGTCGATCCTGGACACGACGAACGGTCCGGCCGACGGGCCGGGCGCGTCGAGCTGGCCCTTGTTGAAGACGTCCGGGTTCTCGGTCATGCTGCGCGGCTGTAGCCCGCCGGCGAACATCGCTTGCCACTCGGCGTACGGCTCGGCGAAGGTGACCACCGCCTGCCGATCGTCAACGCCCCTGGTCACCGATTTCACGTGATCGAAACCGGCCTTGCTGGCGATCAAGAACCGCTTGTCGCGCCCGCTGCACGCGTCGACCAGCGACTTGAGGTCTTGCCAGGTGAGCGGGGTGCCGTCGTTCCAGGTTGCCTTCGGGTTGATGGTGTAGGTGGCGACCTGCGGGTTGGTGCCGGTCAACTCGGCGCCGGTGAAGTAGTCGGTGTTGAGCTTCAACGACCCGTCGGCCTGGTTGATGAACGCTCCCGGCAGGGTCGGCGCGATCACCTCGCCGGTGTCGGCCTCGTTGCCGTCGATGTTGAAGGTGTTGAAGTTGTCCGGGAACGCCGTCAGGGCCAGTCGCAGGTTGCCGCCGTCACGCAGGGTCGCCGGGTCCCGCGGATTGATGTCACTGGTGCTGCCGACTCGCGCAGCGTGCGTCTCGGGAAGGTCCTGATATCCGCTCGTGCAGCCGCTGACGACCAGAGCCATGACCAGTACCAAGACGCGCGTCACCCGCACGATGTTAACCATCGGCGACATCCGAGCGTGCCCGCGGAACAGCGGCCAGCAGCCGCCGGGTGTACTCGTGCTGCGGGTCGGTGAACACCTGATCGCCGTCGCCCTGCTCGACGATCGCTCCCCGGTACATCACCGCCACCCGGTGCGCCAGGTGCTTGACCACCGAAAGGTCATGCGAGACAAACAGATAGGACAACCCGAACTGTGCCTGCAAATCCAGCAGCAGGTTGATGATGCCCGCCTGAATCGACACGTCGAGCGCCGACACCGGCTCGTCGAGCGCGAGAATCTTCGGCTGCAGCGCCAGTGCCCGCGCGATGCCGATCCGCTGCTTCTGTCCGCCGGAGAACTCGGCGGGATAGCGGCTGGCGTCGGCGCGGTCCAGCCCGACGATCGCCAGAAGCTCGGCGACCCGTTCCTCGCACCGCGCCCTGCCGAACCCGTTGGCGACCAACGGTTCCGCGATGATGTCGAACACCGGGAGGCGGGGGTCCAAGGCGGCCACCGGGTCCTGAAACACCACCTGCACTTCGGTGCGCAGCTGTCGACGGGCGGCGCCGTCGAGGGCGGCGACATCGGCGCCGAGGATCTCGATGGAACCTGACTGCGGGTTTGGCGAGCTCGAGTATCTGGCTCAGCGTCGTGGATTTGCCCGAACCGGATTCCCCGACGATGCCCAGGGTGCGGCCCTGCTCCAGGGTGAAGCTGATGCCGTCGACCGCCCGCACTTCGCCGACGCGCCTGCGGAATACCGCGCCCTTGGTGAGCGGGAAGGTCTTGGAAAGGTCGGTGACTCGCAGCACCAGCTGCGGCTCACCCGCGAGCGTCGTCCAACTCCGGTTGCGTTGACACGCCGAAGATTTCGGCTGCGCTGCGCCCCGCGACGTCGTCGGTGCGGATGCACGCCGCCCAGTGGCCGTCCCCGACGGTAACGAGATCGGGTTCGGCCGAACGACATTCGTCGATCACCAGCGGACAGCGCGGGGCGAACGGGCAGCCGCCGGGCGAGAACGACGACATCGTCGGCGGCGCGCCGGGGATCGGAATCAGCCGCGTGCCCTGCGGCGCATCCAGGCGTGGCACCGACCCCAGCAGCCCGACGGTGTAGGGCATCCGACGGTCGCGGTAAAGATCTTCGACGGTGGCGATCTCGACCCCACGCCCGGCGTACATGACCATCGCCCGGTCGGCGAACTCCGACACCACACCCAGGTCGTGGGTGATGATCAGCACGCCGGCGCCGGTGACGTCGCGCGCGGTTCGCAGCACGTCGAGGATCTGGGCCTGCACCGTGACGTCCAGCGCGGTCGTCGGTTCGTCACAGATCAGCAGGTCGGGATCGTTGGCGATCGCGATCGCGATCACCACCCGCTGGCGCTCGCCGCCGGACAGCTCGTGCGGGAAACGCCCGCGCGCGGGCCGAAGCCTGCGCGATGCCGACCAGCTCGAGCAGCTCGACGGCACGCTTGCGGGCATCCGCCCGGCGGACGTCGGGGTTGTGCACCTCGATGGCTTCGGCGATCTGGTCGCCGATGGTGTACACGGGGGTCAGGGCCGACATCGGGTCTTGGAATATGGTGCCGATCGACTTGCCGCGGATCCCTGACATCGCCTGGTCGGACAGCCCGAGCAGTTCCTCGCCGTGCAAGCGCACCGATCCCGACACGTCGGCGTATTCGGGCAGCAGTCCGATGATGGCCATCGCGGCAGTGCTTTTGCCCGAACCGGATTCGCCGACGATGGCGACCACTTCGCCCGGATCGATGTGGTACGTCATGCCGCGCACCGCCGACACCGCGACGTCGCCCGTCTCGAAAGTGACGTTCAGATCCGTCACCTCTAGCAGCGCCGTCACTTTGGCTCGCGCTTCTTGCGGCGGCGTGGCTTGCTGCGCGGATCCAACGCGTCGCGCAGGCCGTCGCCGGTGAGGTTGGCGCACAAGACGATCAGCACCAGGGCTCCGGCCGGGAACAGGAAGACCCACGGGAAGGTGGTGGCCGACGGAGTGCCGTCGGCGATCAGCGTCCCCAGCGACACGTCGGGTGGCTGAACACCGAATCCCAGGAAGCTCAAGCCGGTTTCGGCCAGGATCGCGAATCCGACGTTGAGCGTCGCGTCGATGATGAGGATCGAGGCGACATTCGGCACGATGTGCTGCACGATGATGCGGCGGCTGGACACCCCCATATACCTTGCCGCACGGATGAATTCGCGCTCGCGCAGGCTCATGGTCAAGCCGCGCACCATCCGGGAGCTGACCATCCAGCCGAATGCCGCGAGCAGCACGATGAGCCACAGAATGCTGCCCGACCCCTTGGTGCGAGGCGTGACGATGACGATCAGCAAAAAGCCCGGCACCACCAGCAGCAGGTCCACCAGCCACATCAGTGCCCGGTCGCGCCAGCCGCCGAAGTAACCGGCAACCGATCCGACCGTGGCGGCGATGCTGGTCGAGATCAGTGCCACACAGACTCCGATCAGCATCGACTTCTGCATGCCGCGCAGGGTCCGGGCCAGCAGGTCCTGACCGAGCGCGTTGGTGCCGAACCAATGCTCCAGCGACGGTGGCTGCAGCAGCGCGCCGTAGTCGAGGTGGTTGTAGTCGTAGGGGAGTAGCGGTGGCAGCGCGTAGCAGCCGATGAACCCCAGCACCAGCAGAGCCAACGCCACCACCGCGGGCCTGTTGCGAATGAACCGGCGTACCACCAGGTTTCGCCGCGACGTAAAGGCGGCCGGGTCGACGCTCGACCGGGCGGGCTCAGTGACCTGCGGTCATGTGACCCGCACCCTCGGGTCCAGCACCGCGTAGAAGACGTCGGACAACAGGCCGGCGAGCAGAATCACCGATGCGGTAAACAGCGTGATGGCCGCGACGACGTTGGTGTCCTGTGTCGAGATGCCCAACACCACCCATTCGCCCATGCCGTGCCAGCCGAAGATCTTCTCGACGAATATCGCGCCGACGACCAGCCCGCTGAGCCCGTAGGCGAACAGGGTGGCGAGCGGAATCAGCGCGGTGCGCAGGCCATGTTTGAACAGCGCACGCCGGCGGGTGAGACCCTTGGCGCGCGCGGTCCGGATGAAATCCTCGCCCAGCACGTCCAGCATGGCGTTGCGCTGGTAGCGGCTGAAGCTCGCGATCGCGCCCAGCGCCAAGGTCAGCGTCGGCAAGATGAGGTGTTGCACGCGGTCGACCAACTGGTCCCACACTCCGCCGGGCGGAATCGGTGAGGTCTCACCGGTGTAGAGAAAAATCCGGACCCCGGTAAAGATGTTGATCCGCAGCGCGACCAGGATGAGCATGCTTGCCAGCACAAATGACGGGATGCTCAGGGTGATCAATGCCAGCACGGTGATGACGCGGTCGCTGAGCCGGTACTGCCGGATGGCTCCCCAGGCCCCCACGATGACGCCGATGATGGTGCCCAGCACCGAACCGGTCACCACGAGCCGCAGGCTGATCCCGATCCGGTGCCACAGCTCCCGGGAGACCGGGTGACCGGTGACCGTCGTGCCGAAGTCGCCGTGCGCCACGCCGGAAACCCATTTCGCGTACCGGATGGGTATGGGTTTGTCCAGGCCAAGCTGAGCGGCTTTGGCGTTGATGAGCTCTTTGGTCGGCGTCGGGTGGCGCTGGATGTAGCTGTCCAGCGGATGAAACGTCACGGAGGCCAGGCAGAACGTCAAGAACGACGCCAGCACCAGCAGCACGAGGTAATTGAGGAACCGGCGCGCCAGGAAACGGATCATGCCCTCGACCACCGCGCGTCCGCATTGGGACAGGTTAACGATTCCCGCACGAATCGGGCTGATTCGCACCGGTGAAATCCGAGCGCCGGTTGTTAAGATCCATCGGCGTGACGGTTACCGATGACTACCTGGCCAACAACGCCCAATACGCGAGCAACTTCAGCGGGCCGCTGCCGTTGCCGCCGAGCAAACACGTCGCGGTCGTCGCGTGCATGGACGCCCGGCTCGACGTTTACCGCGTCCTCGGTCTCAACGAGGGCGAAGCCCACGTCATCCGCAACGCCGGCGGGGTGGTCACCGACGACGTCATCCGCTCGTTGGCCATCAGCCAGCGCCTGCTGGGGACGCAGGAGATCATCCTGATCCACCACAGCGACTGCGGAATGCTCACCTTCACCGACGACGACTTCAAGCGCGACATCCAGGACGAGACCGGGCGTCAAGCCGCCGTGGGCGGCCGAGGCGTTCCCCGACCCCGAGGCGGACGTGCGGCAGTCGCTGCGCCGCATCGAGAACAGCCCCTTCGTCACCAAGCATGTGTCGTTGCGCGGTTTCGTCTTCGACGTCGCCACCGGCAAGCTCATCGAGGTCACGCTGTAGCGCACGCCGTCACGCGCTGCCACGGGTAAGCTCAGCGCTGGGCGGGGTTCATTTTCGCCCGCTCACGTCCTGGCAAACGCCCCTATCCTTGGGCAATCGGAGTAGTCGGGACTCCGCGATTGGTGGTGCTGGGATGACGGCGGGCGTGGCGTGCGGGTCGTGCGGCATCGGCCTGCGGGAGAACGCCAAGTTCTGCGACGAGTGCGGTGCGCCCACTGCGGTATCGGTCGACACAGCCGAGTACAAGCAGGTGACGGTGCTGTTCGCCGACGTGGTGCGGTCGATGCACATCGCGGCCGCCGTGGATATCGAGCGGTTACGCGAGATCATGACCGAGCTGGTGGAGCGGTGGGCGGCGGTGGTGCAGCGCTACGGCGGCGGAAGCGTGGAGTACACCGGCGATGGGCTGATGGCGCTGTTCGGTGCCCCGGTTGCGTTGGAGGACCACGCTTTTCGCGCGTGTTTGGCCGCCGTGGCCATCCAGGAGGAGGCCAACCGGCTGGCTGACGAGGTGCAGCGCCGCGATGGCTTGACGTTGCGGGTGCGGGTGGGCCTGAATTCGGGTCGGGTGATCGTCGGTGAGTTCGGTTCGGGGTCGCTGGGGTACGCCGCGACTGGCGAGACGGTCGGGTTTGCCCAGCGGATGGAATCGGTGGCGCCCCCGGGCACGGTGATGTTGTCGGAGTCGACAGCGCGGTTGGTTGAGCACGCCGTGATGCTGGGTGAACCGGAGTGGGTGCGCATAAAAGGGGCCGACGAACCGGTGAGCGCGCGTCAGCTGGTGGCGGATCGGCCCCGCGGGATGGGCTGGTGGGGCGTGCCGACGCGAGCCTGGTCGGTAGGCGTTGGGAGATGGCGGCCTTCGAAGCCGTGGTGGAGCGCGCGATCGCTGGCCGCGGTGGTGTCGTGACTGTGGTGGGACCACCGGGCATCGGCAAGAGCCGGACGGCCCGGGAGGTCGCGGCGCTGGCCGCCGGTCGCGGGGCCGAGGTGTTTTGGGCTTTCTGCGAGTCGCATGCCGGTGATGTCCCGTTCCATGTTGTGACGCGGCTGCTGCGTACGAGCATCGGCGTGGTTGACCTCGACGGCGACGCTGCTCGCGCAAAAGTGCGGCAGCAGATTGTCGAGGCCGACCCGCAGGATCTGCTGCTGCTTGATGATCTGCTGGGCATCGCCGACCCTGAGGCGCCGCTGCCCCAGATCGACCCGGATGCGCGGCGGCGCCGGTTGACCGCACTGATCAACACCGCGGCGCTGGCGCGCACCACACCGGCGCTGTACATCATCGAGGATGCGCATTGGATCGATGCGGCCAGCGAGTCGATGCTGGCCGATTTCCTCGCCGTCATCCCGCGCACCCCGTCGATGGTGTTGATCACCTATCGCCCCGAATATGAGGGAGCGCTGACGCGGGTGCACGGCGCTCAGACGATAGCGCTTGCCCCACTTGGTGATTCGGACACCGCGACGCTGATCGGTGAGCTGCTGGGCTCGGATTCCTCGGTCGACGAGCTGGCGGCGATCATCGCCGAGCGGGCCGCCGGGAACCCGTTTTTCGCCGAGGAGATGGTGCGCGAGTTGGTACAGCGCGGGGTGCTGGCCGGCGCGCGGGGTGGCTACGTCTGTCGGGCCGACGCCGCCGAGGTGAGCGTGCCGGCCACGGTGCAGGCGGCCATCGCGGCGCGCATCGATCGGCTGGATCCCGCGGCCAGGCAGACGTTGAGCGCGGCGTCGGTGATCGGCGTCCGCTTCGGGGCCGAGCTGCTGGCCGCGCTGGGCATCAATGTGGTGGTCGACGAGCTGCTCAGCGTCGAGTTGATCGATCAGGTGCGGTTTACCCCGAGCGCCGAGTATGCCTTCCATCACCCACTGATCCGCGCGGTGGCCTACGAATCGCAGCTGAAATCCGATCGGGCCGAATTACACCGGCGCCTGGCCACCGCGATCCAAGAGTCTGAGCCGGGTTCGGTGGAAAAGAACGCGGCATTGATCGCCGAACATCTGCACGCCGCCGACGACCTGGAGGCCGCGTATGGCTGGCACATGCGTGCCGGCGCGTCCTCAGCCAACCGCGACATCGGCGCCGCCCGGGTCAGTTGGGAGCGGGCACGCCAGATCGCCGACCAACTACCCGACGAGCACCCCGACAAATTATCGATGCGCATCGCTCCCCGCACCATGTTGAGTGCCACCGACTGGCAAGCCACAACTATCCAAGAATCCCAAGGCCGCTTCGCGGAGCTGCGCGAGTTGTGCACCGCGGCCGGGGACAAGGTCTCGCTGGCCATCGGCATGACGGGGTTGGGTACCGAGCACTTGTACGCTGGGCGTGCGCGTGAAGGATCGCGGCTGGCATCTGAACAGATGGCGCTGCTGGAGTCGATCGGCGATCCGAATTTGACCGTAGGGTTGGCGTTCGTCGCGTTCGCCAGCTGGTTCGCCAGTGGTGACTTCCGCGAGATCTTGCGGTGGTCGCAGACCATCGTCGACCTGGCCGAGGGTGACCCCGCCAAGGGCGCCGGCTTCGGTCTGGGATCGCCGTTGGCGGTCGCGGTAGCATTTCGCGGCGTTGCTCGATGGTGGCTGGGCCGTCCGGGATGGCGCCAGGACCTCCACGACGCCCTCGCGATGGCCCGAAGCAGCGACCCGGCAACTCTCGGCCTCGTCGTCACCTGGACTTATGGTCTGGCGATCAGCTACGGGGTGCTTGCGGCCGATGACTCCGCGATGCGCGCCGTCGAGGAGGCGGTGCAGACCGCCCAACAGTCCAGCAGCGATATCGCACTGATCTTCGCCGAGTACTCGTTGGGTGGCACGCTGCTGTGTCGGGATTCCGCCGCCGACCGTGAGCGCGGGCTGGAGCTGATGGTGCAGGCCCGCGAGTGGCAACGTGATCGGATGCCCTCACTGGTCGCGATAAGCGAGTTGTCGGCCGCCTCGGAACGGGCTAGGCGCGGCGACCGCGATGCTGCCATTCCGGTGATGCGCCAAGCCGTGGACGAGCTGCACCAGGAAGGACGGCTCGGGTATGGCGTGTGGGGCACCGGGATTCTGGTGGAGGCGCTGGCAGAGCGTGGCGCCGAGAGCGATCTGGCGGAAGCCCAAGAGGCGATCGACAGGTTGGCGAACCTTCGGGCCGATCAAGGTTCGGCGATGCTCGAGATGATGCTGCTGCGACTGCGCGCGCTGGTGTCCCGGGCCTATGGCGAAGACGAGGCCTATCGGGACTGGGCGAGTCGCTATCGCGCGATGGCGAAATCGCTTGGCTTCGAAGGACATATCGCCATGGCGGAGGCGATGGTCGAGGACGAGAAATCCCCTTGATTGCGGCTGGTTTCTCGGTCAGCCGACCTTGTAGGTGGCGAGCGCCTTGGCCAGCAGCCTGCCCTCCGGGTCGACGATCTCGGCCTCGCAGTTGACCAGCGACCGGCCCCGCCGCAGCGCCCTGCCCACTCCGATCACATCGGTCGCCCGGGCCGGCGCCATGAAGTCGCACCGTCATCGACACCGTCACGCCCCGCAGTTCGGGGGGCGCTTCCGCGCCACACCAGGCCGCCGCCATGACGGTCAGATCGGCAAGGGTGGCGATGGCGCCGCCATGCACCATGTCGCCGACGGTGACGTTGGACGGGATCCCACGGCAGCCGCAGCCTGACCTCGTCTTCGGCGAGCTGATCGGCGACAATCCCCAGTTTGGCGACGAACGGCGATTGGGGGAGGAATTCCGCGATGACGTCGCGGCCGGAGCGGCCTGGAGGGAGCGACGGGGTGCGTCATCGGTCCATGTTTCCGCACGGCATTTGATTGACACCCGCGGAACAGCCTGGTTCTATATTTGACAATGACCGTAAACATGACCAGTTCTACCAGAATTATCTGAATTCCGGTAAGGAAACCATGACCACTGACCTGACTGATACGACCGGCGCCCCCGCGGCCGGCCAGTACGAATTGAGCCATCTGCGCTCGCTGGAGGCCGAGGCCATCCACATCATCCGGGAGGTGGCCGCCGAATTCGAGCGGCCGGTGCTGTTGTTCTCGGGCGGCAAGGACTCCATCGTCATGCTGCACTTGGCGCTCAAGGCATTTAGGCCCGGGCGGCTGCCGTTCCCGGTGATGCACGTCGACACCGGCCACAACTTCGACGAGGTCATCGCTACCCGCGATGAGCTGGTCGCAGAGTCCGGGGTGCGCCTGGTGGTGGCGTCGGTGCAGGAGGACATCGACGCCGGCCGCGTCGTCGAGACCATCCCGTCGCGCAACCCGATCCAGACCGTGACGCTGCTGCGCGCGATCCGCGAGAACAAGTTCGACGCGGCATTCGGCGGGGCGCGGCGCGACGAGGAGAAGGCGCGCGCCAAGGAGCGGGTGTTCAGCTTCCGCGACGAGTTCGGCCAGTGGGACCCCAAGGCGCAGCGGCCCGAGTTGTGGAATCTGTACAACGGGCGCCACCACAAGGGCGAGCACATCCGGGTCTTCCCGCTGTCCAACTGGACCGAGTTCGACATCTGGTCCTACATCGGGGCCGAAAAGGTCAAGCTGCCGTCGATCTACTTCGCGCACCGGCGCAAGGTGTTCAGCCGCGACGGCATGCTGCTCGCGGTGGACCGGCACCTGCAGCCGCGCGCCGACGAGCCGGTTTTCGAGGCGACGGTGCGCTTCCGCACGGTCGGCGACGTCACCTGTACCGGCTGTGTGGAATCGGCGGCCGCGACCGTGTCGGAGGTGATCGCCGAGACCGCGGTGTCCCGGTTGACCGAGCGCGGCGCGACCAGGGCCGATGACCGGATCTCGGAGGCCGGCATGGAAGACCGCAAACGGCAGGGGTACTTCTGATGACGACGTTACTGAGGCTCGCGACCGCCGGCTCCGTCGACGACGGCAAGTCCACGCTCATCGGGCGCCTGCTCTACGACTCCAAGGCCGTCATGGACGACCAGTGGGCCGCGGTGGAGCGCACGTCCAAAGATCGCGGTCACGAATACACCGACCTGGCGCTGGTCACCGACGGCCTGCGGGCGGAGCGGGAACAGGGCATCACCATCGACGTCGCCTACCGCTACTTCGCCACCCCCAAGCGGAAATTCATCATCGCCGACACCCCGGGCCACATCCAGTACACCCGCAACATGGTGACCGGTGCGTCCACCTCCCAGCTGGTGATCGTGTTGGTCGATGCCCGGCAGGGCTTGCTGGAGCAGTCGCGCCGGCATGCCTTCCTGGCCTCGCTACTGGGCATTCGCCACATTGTGCTCGCGGTCAACAAGATGGACCTGATCGATTGGGACAGAGAAAAATTCGAGGCGATCCGCGACGAATTCCACGCCTTCGCCGCGCGCCTGGAGGTGCACGACGTCACTTCCATCCCGATGTCGGCGCTGCACGGCGACAACGTGGTGACCAAGTCGGACAAGACGCCGTGGTATGACGGGCCGGCGCTGCTGTCGCACCTCGAAGAGGTCTACATCGGCGGCGACCGCAACCTGGTCGACGTGCGGTTCCCGGTTCAGTACGTGATCCGCCCGCAGTCGCACGAGCATCATGATCATCGCAGCTATGCCGGCACCGTGGCCAGTGGCGTGATGCGCCCCGGCGACGAAGTGGTGGTGTTGCCGATCGGCAAGACCACCACCATCACGTCGATCGATGGGCCGAACGGTCCAGTGGCAGAAGCTTTTCCACCGATGGCCGTGTCGATCAGCCTCGCCGACGACATCGACATCTCGCGCGGGGACATGATCGCCCGCACCAACAACCAGCCCAGGGTCGTCCAGGACTTCGACGCGACGGTGTGCTGGATGGCTGACGGTAAAGCGCTGGAGGCCGGCCGCGAGTACGTCATCAAACACACCACCCGAACCACCCGCGCGAAGATCACCGGGCTGGACTATCGGCTCGATGTCAACACACTGCACCGTGACAAGACCGCAACGGCGTTGAAGCTCAACGAACTCGGACGCATTGCGCTGCGCACCCAGGTACCGCTGCTGCTCGACGGGTACACCCGCAACGCCAGCACCGGCTCGTTCATCCTCATCGACCCCGACACCAACGGAACGGTGGCGGCGGGCATGGTGCTGCGCGGTGTCTCACCGTACGCGTCAAGCCCGAACACCGTGCGACACCAATCGTTGGTGACCGCCTCCGACCGGGCTTCCCGCGGCACGACGGTGTGGCTCACCGGCCTGTCGGGCGCCGGCAAGTCCTCGGTGGCCATGCTGGTTGAGCGCAAGCTGCTCGAAAAGGGCGTGCCCGCTTACGTTCTCGACGGCGACAACCTGCGGCATGGCCTGAACGCCGACCTAGGGTTTTCCATGGCCGACCGGGCCGAGAACTTGCGCCGGCTGGCGCATGTGGCGACGCTGCTCGCCGACTCGGGCCAAGTCGTTCTGGTGCCGGCGATCAGTCCGCTCGAAGAGCACCGCGCCCTGGCTCGTAAAGTCCACGCCGACGCGGGATTTGACTTTGTCGAGGTGTTCTGCGACACGCCGCTCGGGGAATGCGAGAAGCGCGATCCCAAGGGGCTCTACGCCAAAGCGCGCGCTGGTGAAATCACGCACTTCACCGGGATCGACAGCCCGTATCAGCGGCCGAAGAATCCGGACCTGCGACTCACCCCGGATAACACCATCGACGAGCAGGCGCAGCTCATCATCGACCTGGTGCGGTCACGACACTGACCGCAAGCCCGCACCGGGGCTAAATGGCAGAATCCAAGCATGCGGATGTCGGCCAAGGCAGAGTACGCGGTGCGGGCGATGGTCCAGCTCGCGACGGCTCCGGCTGGCACATTGGTCAAGACCGACGACCTGGCGCAGGCCCAGGGCATTCCGGCGCAGTTTCTCGTCGACATCCTGACCAACCTGCGCACCGATCGCCTGGTGAGAAGCCACCGGGGCCGCGAGGGAGGCTATGAGCTGGCGCGGCCGGCGACCGAGATCAGCATCGCCGACGTGCTGCGCTGTATCGATGGGCCGCTGGCCAGCGTCCGCGACATCGGGCTCGGCGACCTGCCCTATTCGGGGCCCACGGCGGCCCTCAGCGACGTCTGGCGGGCGCTGCGCGCCAGCATGCGGTCGGTGCTGGAAGAGACGACCCTGGCTGACGTCGCCGCCGGTGCCCTGCCCGAGCACGTCGCGCAGCTCGCCGGTGACTATCAAGATCAGGAGAGCGTGCGGCACGGACCGCGCGGCGGCGACTAACCGCTTTGCCGCGGTCAGCCGCCCGAGCCGTAGGGCCGAGTCAGGATCTCCATGCCGTGCCCGGAAGGGTCTGGGAAATACACCCCGCGCCCGCCGTCGCGGCGGTTGATCTCACCGGGCCGTTTGGCGCCCGGGTCCGCCCAGTGCGGCAGGCCGCGCTCCTGGATCTTGCCGTAGATCGCGTCGAACTCGTCCTCGGAGACCAGAAACGCATAGTGCTGCCGCCGGATCTCCTCACCCTCGGGGACATCGGCATAGTCGAGACTCGCGTCGTGGTCGAGCGCGACAACCATGAAGTGGCCGAATGGCTTCGGGCTCGGCAGGCCGAAAAGTTCGGCAAGGAACTCCGCGGACTCCTGCTTGTCGCGAGCCGCGACAATGGTGTGGTTGAAACTGATGCTCATCGTTCTCCTCCTTTCTCGCGAGCGTGCGTGTTCGTGCGTCGCCACGCCGTCAACGCTGTCGTTCTGCGCACGCTCGCGCCCCTACTTCGGTGCCGTGAGCTCCAGCGCGATGTTGTCCGGGTCGCGGAACTCCAGGATGTACGACGGCCCAATGTCTTTGATCGGTTCGTGCGCGACGCCGACCTCGTCGAGGTGCGCGACGGCGGCATCTAATTCCTCCCTGCTGGCCAGCCGGAACGCGATGTGGTCCAAGCCGGCGCGATCCTCGTCGAAGCGGTCGGTGGCCACCGGGCGCAGCCCGAGCAGGGTGCCGCCGAGGTCGTAGATGACCCCGCCGTAGAGGAAGCCGAACTGCTCGCGAGTCTTCTCGTCGGCATTCTCGGGGAGCTCGATCAGCACCGGCCAACCGAAGACTCGCTCGTAGAACTGTCGCGAGCGCTCGATGTCGGTGACGGTGAGGCGCACGTGCGCGATGGACGAGCTGAGGATGCTCACCTCGTCCATGCTGCCACTCCGCAACCGCCGAGTCGCCCACGTGCCAGAATCGCCGTCGTGCAGGTGGCAATGACGATGCCGGTGATGGAACCGGATCTGGACGCAACGGTGCTAAAGAAGTGGGCGCGCGCGATCGACGAGGGACCGTTCTCGTCGCTGTGCTGGGGCGAACGCATCGCGTTCGAGAATCCCGACAGCCTGACGCTGCTGGGTGCGCTATCCGCCTGGACCGATCGGGTGCGGTTGGTCACCACGGTGATCGTCCCGCAACTGCACGACCCGACGATGCTGGCCAAGGCGCTGGCCACCGGCGACGTGCTAAGCGAAGGCCGGTTGACGGTGGGCATTGGCGTGGGGGGTCGGCACGAGGACTACCACGCCGTCGGCGCCGACCTGACAACCCAGACGAGGCGCGGCATGGCCGAACGCGTGGCGCTGATGAAGCGGGTATGGGCCGGCGAAAAGCTCACCGACTCCGTGCTGCCGGTCGGCCCAAGGCCGGTGCAGGCCGGCGGTCCTCCGCTCCTCATCGGCAGCATCGGGCCCAAAACCATCCGCGACGCCGCGGCCTGGGCCGACGGCGTGGCGGGCGCCGCGCTGGATCTCGACACCGTCAAGCAGAACGAGTTGTTCGACGTCGCCCGAAAGGCGTGGGCGGAGGCCGGCAAGCCCAAACCGCACTTGGCGACGTCGTTCTGGTTCGCGTTCGGGCCGCCCGAGCAGGCCCGCGCCCAGGTCCATCGGCATCTGCTCCGCTACATGAACTGGATACCGGCCGAGTACGTCGACGCCATGGCGCCGACGACCGGGTGGGCCGGCACCGAGGACGAGCTCGCGGCGGTACTGCGGAAATTCGAAGAGATCGGCACCGACGAAATTCAGCTCATCCCAACCAGTTCCGATCTCGACCAGGTGCGCCGCGCCGCCGACGTGATCTCAGATTTTTAAGCCCCTTGGGCTTCGGCCTGCTCGGGAGGCTGTCCTTTGCGCAATGTGGCCAGCAGCTCGCGATACGGGCCGACGACATAGACGGTGTCACCGCTGCAGAGCCGGGCGTCGCGGCGCGGATGCAGCTTGATCGGCGCGTCCTGTCGGGTGATCGCGATGACGCGGGTCTGGGTCGACAGCTCGAACATCTGCAGCCCGTCGAGCTCGCTGCCGGCGGCCACCCGCATCCCGCCGACCATGAAGGAGCGTTGCCCGATCGAAAACGTCCCCAGCACCTGCAGACCCATCGCGGCGCCGATGAACCACGGTGCCGCCAGCTCGACGGTCGACCGCACGTGCTCGAACCCGAACCGCTGCGCCACCGCAGCCCCCAGCGCGCGGTCGTACACCCGCAGCACCAGCGGAACTTCGGGCCTAACGACCTCGGGCATCACCCGGGGCCCCAACATCTCGCGCAGCACGATCCCCGTTTCGATGTTGACCATGTCGTCCTGGGTCAGCACCGCGACCGCGCGGGCGTGGTCGACGCGGGCCGCTTCCAGCGTCCGGCGCAGCGTCGCATCGCCGAAGATCACCGGCACCTCTAGGTCGTCCGCCGTCGACAGGAAACGGTTGTTCGGGTCGCGCTCGATCACCGCGACGTCATGCCCGGCGGCGGTCAGGTCACTGACGACGCGGACGCCGAACGAGCCCAGGCCCACGACGACTACGTGGTTGCGCAGATGGCGCGCCCGCCGGCGTCCGGCGGAATTAGCGAAGCGCCGCGACAGCAGCAGATCGGCGATGAACGCGACCAGGACCGCGGTGACGAGTACGCCGGCGAACATCAGCATGATGGCGAACAGCCGCAGCCAGGTCTGCTGGTGGACGAAGCTGAAGTCGCCGTATCCCACGGTCGCGATCGTCTCGGTGGTGAAGTACAACGCGTCGACCCACGTCATTCCTGGGGGACGCTGATAGGCGAAGCGCAACAAGATCGTCGAACCGATTAGCAGCAGAAGCGCAGTGGCTATTGCGCGCACGAACATCGGGTTGACGTCGCTGCGCAGCGCGACAGCGGAGTCGACAACTCGCCGCAGCCGCGGCCGCCGGGTGCGCGTTCCGGTCCGGCGCGGGACCTTGATCCCGCGGGCGGTTAGCTCATCGGCGGTACCGATCATCTCGGCCCAGTCACCGGGATACACGGGCAGATCCCGGCCCGGGCATGCCATCACCAGGCCGGGTTCGGGGGAGTTGTCGCCGCGAATCACCGCCACCGGCGCCAGATCTCCGTAGATCTCGCGCAGCGTCGCCGCCCGCGGTGCCTCGGTGCCGGAGACGACGAACTCGATGCCGGCCGCCTGCAGCGGGTGCGCGGTGTGCGCCAAACACGCCTCGACGACGGACGGTGCCGCAAGGTCAGCGACGTCGAGGATTGCGCCGGGTCCGTTGTCGGTGGCCACCGCGCCGCGCAGCACGTCATTGGCCAACCTCGCGACCACCCGCACGCTAGGATTGGCTTTCCTTGCCAGCAAAGCGATTTCGAGATTCATCGCATCGTCGTCGCCAACGCAGATAACGGCAAGGGCGCGGCTGACCTCGGCGTCGGCGAGTTCGGCGGCGGTCGCGATCTGGCGGATGTGTGCGCCGGCGTTGTTGAGCTCCGCGACGATCGTCGTCGCCAGCGAGTCGTCACCGCTGACGATGATGTGCTGGTGCATGCTGACGAACGTATCGCGGCAAAGGTGATTTGCCTCGCCGCTGCGTGGGCGATTCCATAGCGGTATGGACCAACCGGAGCTTCGCGCCGAGCTCGCCGTGTTGACGTCCAGGGGAATGAAGGCCCAGCAGCGCGAACGGGCGTTCTATGAGGTCTAAGACGGCGCGACGCACGGCCAGGGACTCGTCGATCAAGCTGTGGTCGCGTTCGATAACGCCGCCGCCGCCCAAAGCTACTTGGCGAAATCGGTCAACCAGTACCGCCAGTGCGCCGGAAAAAGGTTCACGGCTAGCACTGCGCAGGGATCGGTGTCCTGGACCGTCGCCGAACCGGTGCAGGTCGGTGGCATGACGCTGTTCCATAACACCCTGCACGTGGAGGAAGACCGGCCCGACGACCGCGTCCTTGCGGTCAAGGCGAACGTCGTCGTGGATCTGGTTGCCTTCAAGGTCGGCCTGCAGAACCAGGCCACCACCATCGCCACCCGGATCCTCCAGCGGATCCCCGGTTGAGCACCGCGATACTGGCTGCGTGCCTTACATCGAACGCGTCGCATCCCGCGAGGTCTATCGCAACCCGTGGCTGGTGCTGCGGGAAGACGAGATTCGCCGCCCCGACGGCAGTCGCGGCATCTACTCCGTGGTGGACAAGCCGACGTACGCGCTGGTGATGCCCTACGACGGAGACCGTTTTCGGCTGGTCGAGCAGTACCGGTATCCGGTCGGCGCGCGGCGCTGGGAGTTTCCGCAAGGCACCGGTCCGGATCGGGCGGAAGTCGAGCCGTTCGAGCTGGCAGAACGTGAGTTGCGCGAGGAAACCGGGCTGCTCGCGACGTCGTTCGAGGCGCTCGGCCACGTCGACGTCGTCGCTGGGCTGCTGAGCCAGCGCGGATGGGTGTTCTTGGCCACCGGCATCGTGGAGGGGGACGCGGATCGTGAACCCGAGGAGCAGGACATGCACAGCGAGTGGTTCACGCGCCAAGACGTCGAGCAGATGATCCGCGAGGGAGTCATCGTCGACTCGCAGTCGATCGCCGCCTACGGCCTCTTCCTGCTGAGCGGGCGATGACTTCTGCAGGCAGCGCCATCGAGCGTGGGGGATATGTATGAATTCTCACCACTTTTCGTCCTTATGGCCCACGCTCGGCGAGCCAAAGCGCGCCAATGCGGGGCCCCGGTCGGGGTCCCCGCATGTTGGCTTCCGCTATTAGGTCGAGGTGACGTACTGCGGGCAGTAGGCCGACGCGGCGTCGACGGAAAACGTCTTGGCGCTCTTGGAGCTCAGGCCAGTCGCCGTGGCCACCGCGCTGATGACCGACTGGGGGGAGTTGCCCGCGTCGAGGGCCTTGCAGACGGCGTGCGCGTCGGTGATGGCCCGCGCCGCGGTCGGCGGCTGGATGCCGTCCGCCTGCAGCTGGGCGAGGAAGGCGTCATCCACCGAGGTGGCCCCGGCGGTGCCGGCCAAGCCGAGCGCGACCAGGCCGAAAGCGGCGGCGGTCAGGGTGGAACGGGCCGCGGCGACGGTAATACGGCGAGTGAACATTGGGGTTCTCCTTGTGCTGATCTGGGTTGTTGTGGGTGACGCGTTTTCGCGTTGACACCAGAATCGAGACCAGGCCTTTAAGGTTTCTTGATAAATCCTTGGTAACGGGCGAAACGCCGGTCAGCGGGCCGAAAGCCCAGCGGCGGCCCGGAGGTGGCGGCGCACCGCACCGCGGTCCTCATCGGGAAAAATGTAGTGACTCAACGCCGTTCGCGCGATCGCGCCGGCAAGGTCGCGGGGGTCCACCGCGGTGGTGAAGGCACCCTCGCGGGCGCAGCGCCGCAGCACCACCGTCAACCCTTCGGTCAGCGTGGGCAACGCTTGCGCCATCTGTTCGTGCGCGAAACCCGGTTCGAGATCGAGCAGCCGGCCGGGCGGCTGAGCCTCGACGAACGCCGCAATGACGTCGAGGGCGGCTTCCAGGCGTGCCACCCCGACGACCCCGGACGTCGCGTCAGCCATCGCTGCTGCAAGGCGCCGGCGCTCGCGTTTGCCCAGCGCATCTATGAGTTCTTCCTTGGACGCGAAGTAGCGGTAGATGGTGGGCCGTGACACTCCGGCCAGGGTCGCGACGTCGGACAGCGCCATCCTGCGCGCACCCGTCCGGAATGCGAGGCGCTGGGCCGCGTCGAGAATCCGATCGCCCAAATCGATCGACACGGAACCGCCCCTACAGCTTGCCGAGCCCGCGCAGCCACGAGATCAGCAGCCGCAGCCCGTCGTCGAACGACATCGGCTCGTAGCCGAGGCGCCGGGTGGTCAGGTTCTCGTTCGTTCGGGGCTTGCGCTTGCTCTTGGCCGCGGCTTCGGCGATCGCCATCAAGGTGGGCCCGAATTCGGCGGTCAATGCCTCGGGATCGGTGCGGTAATCGAGGTCCTCGACACGATGGTCGATTCCGGCGATCTCGCACGCACGGTTGATGCCGCCGGCCGTGCTGAAGCTCTCGTGCGGCTGGCCGACCAACAGGTAGCGCTCACCGGCCACCCCGCGGTCCAGCGCCGCGATCGAGCCGCTCGCGACGTCCTTGCCCGCCACCCACGTCACGGGAAAAGCGAGGTAGCGCTTGAACTTTCCGCGCATGCCCGCCAGCAGCACCCGGTTGAAGCTGGTGCGGTGCAGGGCGCGGTCGACGACCGGGGCGGGACCGAAGATCGCGCCGGGGTGACACGTCAGCACGTCGTCGCCCGCGGCCGCGCGCCGGTGTGCTTCGACGAACGCGGCGAGCTTGGTGACGGTGTAGGGATCGTTGGGCGGGTTGTCCAGCACGGGCGCTTCTTCGAAGTCGACGCCGGTGCCCAGATCGAGGAAGGTGGCGGTGCTCAGGGCCACCACCCGGCGCATGCCGTGGGCTTTGCCCGCGTCCAGGACGTTGGTGGTGCCGACCATGTTGACGGCCTTGAAGTCGTCGAGGTCCTGACTCGCGCCGCCCAGCAGCGCCGCGCAGTGGATGGCCGCCTCGGCGCCCTTGGCCGCGCGCAGCACGTCGTCGGCGTCGCGGATGTCGCCCTTGACCAGTTCGACCCCGAGGTCGGACAGGGCGGAGGCTTCGTCCGGATCGCGGACCAGGGCCCGCACCTGGTCGCCGCGCTGGATCAGCTGCTCGCACACGTTGCCGCCGGTCTGCCCGGTCGCGCCGGTGACGAAGATCGTGCTGGACATGGCGGCCTCCGTTACATATCGAACATATGCAGTCAAGACTGTAACGCTTGAAGTGCTATTGTCCTATATTGAGTTTCATGGCACTCGATCCTTCAAGCGTCCTTCTCACCGACCGCGTCGCGGTGGTCACCGGCGGCGGGGCCGGCATCGGCCGCGGCATCGCCGCGGGGTTCAAGGCCTTCGGCGCCAAGGTGGCGATCTGGGAACGCAACCCCGAGTCGTGCGCGTCGGCCGCCGCGGAGATCGGTGCGCTGGGGATCACGGTCGACGTCCGCGACAGTGCCGCGGTGGACGCCGCGCTGGCGCAGACCTCCGCCGAACTCGGCACGGTGACGATCCTGGTCAACAATGCCGGGGGAGTGTTCTGGTCGGGGATCCTCGACACCACCGAGAACGGGTGGGATGCGCTGTACAAGTCGAACCTGCGCCACATCTACCTGTGCACCCAGCGCGTGGCCCGCGTCCTGGTCGAGCAGAAACTGCCGGGCAGTGTCATCAGCGTCACCTCGATCGAAGGTGTCCGCGCCGCACCGGGTTACGCCACCTATGCGGCGGCCAAGGCGGGCGTCATCAACTACACCAAGACGGCGGCGCTCGAGCTTGCCCCGCACGGCATTCGGGTCAACGCGCTCGCGCCCGACATCACCCTGACCGAGGGGATCATGCAAATCGCCCCGCCGGGCTCCGAGCAGCGATTCGGCCGCACGGTGCCGATGGGCCGCGCGGGCCACGTCGACGAGATGGCTGGCGCCGCAGTATTTCTCGCGTCCGAGATGTCCAGCTACATCACCGGTCAAACGATCCACGTCGACGGCGGCACCCAGGCCGCCAGCGGCTGGTATCACCACCCCGAAACCGATGTGTACGTTCTGGGTCCGAGCAGTTAGGTTGAATTGATGCCACGTATCGCCCCAATCCCGTTGGAAGAGCTCAGTTCACGCTCCCGAGAAATTGTGGAGGCCGGCGTCGCGGCCGGGCTCTATGCCACGCCGGTGCCCTTGCAGATCTTTGCCTATCGCAGCGCGCAGCTCGAGCAGGTCAACATGGCCCGCACCCACCTCGGTGCTGGCACACTGCTCGGCGGCCGGATCCTGGAATTGCTGCGCATCCGCAGCGCTCAACTCGGCGAATGCGCGCCGTGTAGCCAGTCACGCAAGCATGATTCGATCACCGACGAGGATGTCGCCTGCCTGCTCGCGCCGGGCCACGACGCGCTGACGCCGCAGGAGCGGATGGCCGTCGAGTTCATCGACCTGCTCTCCGCTGATCACCACGCCATGGACGACGAGTTCTACAAGCGTTTGGGGGAGCACTTCACCGCCGCACAGATCATCGAGCTCGGGTTCACGTGCGCCGGGGTGATGGGGTTGCACCGCTTCATCCACACCCTCGATGTCTACGGCGACTCGCCGCCCGTCATCGCCTACAGCGACGATCAGGTCGACAGCGCCCAGTCGGAGTAGCTGACGCCATGCCGGACCGGTCATTCGACAATGCCAACGCATTCCATCGGGCGATGCGTCGCTTCATCGCCACGAAGCTGGGCGTGGCCCTTTTCCGCCCGACGGCACACCACTTTGACCGATTCGTCAGCAAGCTCACTGGCGGCCGGCGTAGTGCCGCCTATTTTTTGACGGGCGTCCCTGCCGTCATGCTCACCACCACCGGAGCGAAATCGGGGGAACCGCGCACCGTCGCGATTTACGGAATTCCGCATCCCGACGGCTTGGCCGTCATCGCATCAAATTTCGGCGGCACCAAGCACCCGGCCTGGTACCACAACCTCAAGGCCAACCCGCGGGCCACGGTGTCGGTCGAGGGTGACACCTGGGATGCCGTCGCCCGGATCGCCGCGCCCGGCGAGCGCGACGAGATTTACGCGAAAGGCATTGAAATCTATCCCGGCTGGCGGAAGTACGAAAAGACGGCCGGAGACCGTCACATCGAGGCGTTTGTCCTCAGCCGGGCTTGATTCGACCACGCCTGGCCTCTGGCGAACAGGTCCGCGCCGGGGAGGGTGCTGACGCCATCCGGCGCGGACCTGCCTGGGCTGTTCAAATGCTTCACCGCCCAGGTCACCATGGTCACGCGTCGCATGGGTAGCCGCTAGGGACTTTGGTCAGTCGGTGGGTTGGACGCCGCGTGCCGTCTCGCATTTAAGTATCTGACTACTCCATCCCGGCCCAGCGATTCGTGTGAGGCTGGGCTGCGGTCCGATCAGCTAGCGGGAGGACAGACATGTCGTATGTGATCGTGGCGCCGGAGATGTCGACGGCAGCGGCAGGGGATCTGGCAACCATCGGGTCTGATCTGAGCATGGCCCACGCGGCAGCAGCAGTCCCGACCATCGCCCTGGTCCCCGCGGCCGGTGACGAGGTGTCAACGGATATCGCGCACGTGTTCTCCCGGTACGCCGAGGACTTTCACGGACTGGCCGGCAAGGCGGCGGCGTCTCATGAGCAGTTTGCGCAGAACCTAAAAACAGGCGCCGCCTGGTACACAGGCATCGAGAACTTCCACAACGCGCTTCTGAAGGCCGTGTGGTCTTTTCAGGAGCGATATTTCTACCCCTGGCTGTACTCGTTACCCCCGCAGTTACAGCAGTTGGTGTGGCAGTTCATCCAGAATCTTAAAAAAATCGGAAACGCCGTATTTGCAATCTTCGTCGGGCTTCCCCTGCTGATTGGTTTTACTGTGTTCATCCTGTTGGCGGGAACTCTTAACGGGTATATCTAACGCCCTTGGACTCTGAGGCCGGCCGAACTTCAATCGGCGTTACCGTGTTGAGGTGTCGCGGAAACCGTTGACTGTGTTGAGCTTCCTGCCGTTGCTGGCGGGCTGTGCACCGCAGCCGGACGTGACCGCCACTGAGTCCGACAACAACCATCACGTCCAGCTCAAGAGTGGTGATGTCTTCGACATCGTCTTGCCAGAGGACCACGCCACGACGGGCTGCGCTTGGCACGACTTGGGGAACTACGACTGGGCGATCCTGCGCCCGCTCGGCGAGCAGTATGAACCTTCTCGAGCGGCTCCCGGTCACACCTCGGGCGGCACCTACACGGGTAGGTACAAAGCGATAGGACCGGGAACAGTGCACGTGGCGCCGGCGGAGCAAAGCAACGCGAACACCTGTGCCGTCTTGCGGCAATTTGCTGTGGATGTCACTGTTCGCTAGGCGCTCATGCACGCATCGGCATACGATGCCATCGGGGGGTGGCCGCACTATGGAGGCAAAATGTCCCCAATGATTCGCATCGCGGCTGGGGTCTTCGCGTGCGTCGTCGTGGTCGCGTCGTCACCGCCGGCCAATGCCGATCCGCTCGACCCAATCCCGGGCAACGGTGTCTTCGTGGTGGGACCTGATATTGCCCCCGGCCTCTACCGCACAGCCGGTTCGGCGTCGGCGTTCGGGGTTTGGATCAATAACGTGCCGACCCAGGGCTCGATGTGCGCGTGGTTTACCTACAGCACCCCTGATGCGAACAAGGATCATGTCGTCCAGACGAATATGTCTGTGGGACCGATGTTCGCGAATATCAACACAACGATCAAGGCCTTCGAGTCGCAGAACTGCCAGCCCTGGGAGCGGGTGCCGTAATCGCGAAATACGCTGCCTAGCAATGAAGTACAGGACTCACCGTGGTGAGATGCGGCGATAGGCTCTGGTGGTGTCTGACACCGGATGTGTAGAGGATGCGGCAGCGCGCGAAATGTGTTGGTGCGCAACGCAACACCCCCCCAAAAAATAGGGGGAAGGGTCATCAAATCGCGCGACGAACGTCACGACTTTTTGCACACGGGGTGGTTTCTTACCGACCAGCAAACCGGTTGTGGGCACGCTTTGCGCGCGTGGCGGATGGTCGGGATGACTTGTATTTCAATGGTTTTCGCGCGTCATGACAGACTAAAACGGGCGGTTTCACGCCCAAAACCGACCATCCCAGCAAAGCTGTTCGGGGGGTGCGGTTGGTGCAGCCGGGTACGGCGCGGCCGCTCAGATCAGCAAGAAGGACGATGCGATGGATCAACTTCATCAACAACTATTCAGCGTCTTGATGGATAAGGAGTGGAAGCATGGCGTCGCAGCAGCGGTGGATGTCACCCTGCTGGGTCGGTTTTACGAACGCTTCGCCGACCACGCCGTCCAGATAGGGCGTCGCGTCATCTTCCAGGCGACCGGAGAAACGCCCGATGTGTGAGTTCGTCAGTCGGCTCGTTCCCGAATGCGCTTGTGATTACCCGTCGATCAGCCCGACGGCGAGATAGGCCTCGTAGCTACCGGTCGGCTCCCCGCAGCACACCGCGCGCTGCAAGTCGGCGATGGCTTCGCGGACATCCTCGTGTGGATCTGGGTACCAGTCGGCAAGCGCGGTGGCAATGTCGCCCGGCTCGCAGGTGACGGTCTGTCCGGTGAAGTGGTCACGGATGGTGACGGTGCTTATGTCGACCATGATGTCACGCCTGCTTGGCCCCGCATGTCACCCTCCACGACTAGCGCGACCAGCGAGACCGACCAGAACAGCACCGTGGCAATACGCCAGCCGATCATGGTCAACGGACTGCAATACAAGCTCCGAAAATTTCTGGCCAATTGATCACATCGGCTGGAACGGTCCACCGCTGACGCAGGAGCAGCGGGTCTCGGTGGCTTCGCCCTGGTCGGGCCTGATATCCGGGCGGCAGCCGGTGACCAGGGACGAGCAAAATTGTCACGCATGACAAATGTGACAGCTAACGCCAAACGCTAGGGACCGGCTAGGGACCAGGCCCTCTCAGTGGCCCCAAAAACATGCTCTGACCAGGCAACTAATCTGTGCCCCCGGCAGGATTCGAACCTGCGGCCTTCTGCTCCGGAGCCAGATAGGGACCGTCCGACGCGGTCTATCGGCATCCGCTCAAGTGCGGCGACCGAGCGCGAATCTTGCTTCTGCCCTGCGGGTTTCAGACCATTTCGGACCATGGCAGTCCATAAGCGTCCAGGGCGGTTTGTGCGGTGAGTTCTCAATGGGTTGTGACAACGTCGTGACACCGAGCCATCAGTCTGCAGCCTGGTGGGGCACGGTGAGCCGCGCGCCGACGACCGCGTTTACGGCTAACACCCGCCGACGGCGATCTTGCTACCGGCGTAGTAGCGAAGCCGAGACAGGTAGGCCAGCCCCCGCTCGTCGAGTCGGTTTACGAGATCGCCGACTGTCATCGGAGGATTCTTTTTCGCGGCTGGTAGCGAAACGAGAAAGTGTGTTCTAGCCGAGATTCCCTCTCCGCATGTGCAGGTGTGACGCTACCCGGCCTGCGGGCAGCAGAGACCAAAGCTCCCAACCCCACGATCCTCCTCAGCTAGACCAACCCGTTCCTCCCGTTTAGGCCGAGGAGCCCGGCGGCACCGCCGGTGCCGGGTTTGCCCACCGGCGTCCCAGGCCCGGCGTTGCCGCCGTCACCTCCGTTGCCGATGATCAGCCCGCCATTGCCGCCTTGACCGCCGTTACCGCCGTTGTAGACGCCGAGCCCGCCGGACCCGCCGGCCCCGCCGGCACCGCCGGCACCGAACAGCAGGCCGGCGCGGCCTCCGGCCCCGCCGTTACCGCCGGACCCGGTGGGGCCGTTACCGCCGGCCCCGCCCGCCCCGCCGGCACCGAACAGCCCGGCGGCCCCGCCGTTGCCGCCGTTGGAACCGCTGCCTAACCCAGTGGTTTCGCCGGCCCCGCCGTTGCCGCCGTTGCCGATAATCCACCCGCCAACGCCGCCGTTCCCCCCCGCCGTCGTCGCGTTGGCGCCGTTGACGAACAGCGAGCGCCCTGTCAGCAGCTTCACGGGCGAGAACACCCCGAAGGGCTGGGCTAAGTCGACCAAGGTAGTCAGCGGGTTCATATTGGCCGCCTCAGCGGCCGCATATGCGCCCCCGGCGCTGTTCAAGGCCTGCACGAACTGGGCATGAAACGCCGCCGCCTGAGCACTCAGCGCCTGAAAGGTCTGTCCATGCCCGGCGAACAGCGCAGCCAACGCCGCCGACACCTCATCCGCGCCGGCGGCCAGCACCCCGGTAGTCGGGGCCGCCGCCGCCGCATTCGCGGCGATCACCGCCGAGCCGACGTTGGACAGATCCGTTGCCGCCGAAGCCAGGAACTCGGGGGCCGCCACCAGATACGACATCGCTATCCCACTCCCGCCGTGCTGTGGACAATTCGGCGAATCGGACGAACACGAAAAGTGCCCCGAGCCTACGCCGCTTCGACTCGGTATTTCAGGAGTCGGGATTTTCGCCAAACGTCCTAGCAAATGTGGCTGGTGGGATAGAGGGAGGGGCGCCGCTATGCCTAGGGAGGCGGCAACTTTTTTGGCCGGGGGCATCCCCCAGGCCGCCCCTGTAGGCGCTCACTCGCCCTGCGTGGCCTTGTTGGCTTTCGCCTCGGCTTCCATCTTGGCAAGGCGGGTGTAGTAGTCGGGGAACTCATTGAGGTGGGCCCGCGCGATCTTGGCCGTCATCATCACGTCATCGTCGGTGACGTTGGTCTCCGGACCGCGCGTGCCGTGCTCAAGTTCAACGTCCAATCCCATCCGGAACTGCTCAAGGCTGAACGGGGAACTATCCCAGTCGACGCCGATCCGCTCACCCGCGGCCCGGGCCTCGTCGAGGGTGAAGGGTGCGCGCGAACTCATGCCCTAACACTAAGACACTAAGTGCTCGCCGTTCCGCCGCGGTGCGGGGCAGCACGCAGCACCGGTTGGCCCCCGACGGGCACGGATGGAGTTTCCAGGACGCGTCACGCGCCCGCCGAAGGAAGCCCTAACCCTACGGTGTTTGTTCGGCGCCCCGCCATATCGCCGAGCGGGTCGGCACGCCACAACGGCGCCACGAACACCAGCCCGTCGAAGCGATCCCACGCTCAACGCCGAGTAGCCCCCCCTTGCGTGCCGGCGTTTCCGCTTGCCTCGCCCACTCGGCCCGTTGGCCACCGCCGGTGTTAAACGATGTTAGCCACCAGCACCGCCGAACCCGCCAGTGGCGGCACCGGAACCGGCGATAACGGCGGCGGCGCCTCCGCCGCCTCCGCCGCCTCCGCCGGAGGCGGTATGGCCATCGCCGCCGGTGCCACCGGTGCCACCGCCGGTCCCGGTGCCGCTCTGACCGTTGGTGCCGCCGTTAACACCGGTGCCGCCGAGGCCTCCGGCGCCTCCGCTGGTGCCGCCGACGCCTCCGCCTCCGCCTCCGTTGCCACCGGCACCGCCGTTGAGGCCACTGCCACCACCGCCGCCGCCACCACCGGCGGCGTCGACGGTGGTGGAGGTGAACCCGTCGACGAAGCCGCCGTGGCCACCACTAAGGAAGATATTGCCGCTGCCGCCATGAATCGAGGTGGCACCGAGGTTGACGGCGCCACCGCCGCCACCGCCTCCGCCGCCGAGCAAGAAGTCTTGGCCACCTCCTTGACCGCCGGCGCCGCCGGAGGCGGTGACGTCGAGGGACATATTGGAATCGATTAGTTCGGCACTGCCGCCTCGACCGCCAGCAGCGGCGTTACCGTGGGTGGCGCCTAAACCACCGTCACCGCCTAAACCACCCGCACCACCGGCGATGGCGCCACTGGTGGTGGTGGTGAGGACGCCGTTACCGCCGTTACCGCCGACACCGCCGGCACCGCCGGTGAGGCCGAGGCCGCCGCTACCGCCGTCACCGCCGTCACCGCCGACGGTGCCAGCGGTGTGGGTGTCAGCCGCCGATTGCCGCTTCCGCCCTGTCTCGCCACTTCGACGCTCTGCCCGCCGAACACCGCGTCGCACAAGCCCGGCCTACGCCGGGCGTCGCCCCAAGCGTCGCGCACCAACGCATCGGCCACGTAATGACGGCCAGCCTGCCTAGCGAAACGCGAAGTGTGGTTCTAAAATCCCGAGCCACACGGAGCCCACGCCACCGTTACCGCCATAGAGCCATGCGGCCCGCCGGGCACGGTCACGCCACACCCGCCCCGCCGGCCCCTCCGCCCACCGTGCCGCCCAACCCAACTGGCGCCGAACAACAACCGGGCACGCCCGCCGGCGCCCCCCGCGCCACCGTCCCCGCCGTTGACGCCGTTGCCGTCGGGGGCGCCCGTCGCACCGGCGAAACCGGCCCCGCCGGTGCCGCCGTTACCGCCGCGGCCGAAAAAAACGCCGCCAGACCCGCCGGCCTGACCGGCGCCGCCGTTGGGGTTTTGGGCCGTTCCGGGGGTGCCGGGCGCGCCGTTGGCGCCGTTGCCGAAAAGCCACCCGGCGGACGCGCCGGCGGTGCTGCCGTTGCCGATCAGCGCACGCCCTGTCATGGCAGCCACCGGCGAGAACGGCGCGGTCCCCGCGCTCGTCAAAGCCTGCAGCGGCGATGCCCCAGCCGCCTCGGCGGCCGCATACGCGCTTCCCGCGCCATTCAACGCCTGCACGAACTGGTTATGAAACGCCGAGGCCTGCGCGCTCAGCGCTTGGAACTGCTGGCCGTGGCCAGAAAACAGCGACGCGATGAACGCCGACACCTCATCCTCGGCAGCAGCCACCACCGCAGTGGTCCGGGCCGCAGCCACCGAATTGGCCTCGCTTAGCGACGAGCCGATGCCCGCCGCATCCGTCGCGGCCGCCGCCAACATGTCTGGTGCTGCGATCAGATACGACATCATTGTCCTCCGGCTTCGCCCCGTGCTGATGAGGCTTCGCCTCCCGCCTCTCCCCAAAAAGAGTCTTTCGACCTTCATGTGCAAGGGAGTGTTAGTTCATGCCTGGGCGGTAGAGCACTACGGCCCGGATGTCACCAACAGACCCACGCGGACAGACGTGTGCAACCTAGCCATGCGACTTGGTACCCCGCACAGCCGAATGATTGATCGCCACCGTCTCACCCCGAGCCCGGCGCGCCGCCCGCCGCTCCCGCAAAATATCGGCCGGCGAATTAGATGGATGCAACCCGAGGATGTCGTCAATCTCCTGACTGAGCACATCGAGGCGACGAGTCAACGGCTCCAAATCGCGCACGCAGACGCACTCGTCGATCGCGCTGACCAGGCGGCCGCGTAGCTCCTTCAACAAGGCCAGCCGATTATCGCTCTCGGCCGCCCGTTGCAACGGTGTCATTCGTCGAGCCATGCTAGGCACCTCCTGGTGCTATTTAAACTGCTTGGCCGCATCGTTTTTCGCCGGACATTATTCATCTGTGTGCAAACGCCGCTATGCCTAGGGAGCGCGGCCATCGAGGGGTACCCCAAGGGGTGACCTCGTGGTTTCGATACATCAAGACCACACTTGACCGAGGCTCCATTGACCGAGGCGACTCACCCGTCCGTTGGCGTAGCGGTTGATGCGTGCCTTGCTCATACGACGACCACCCGACCGGTCTTGCGGCTAGCCGGAATCGGCGGCGCGATGTAGCCCTCATCATGCGGATCGACTACGGTCTCGCGGGTCACACCAGGTGCAACGGGTGTCTGTCTGTGCTCCAACGGTTTTGGTTCTGGGTAGGGCGTGAAGGTGCCGAGTTGGTCTGCCGGCCAGGCGCGCAACGTGACACCGAGTGCGTGCAGTCCCGACCAATGTCCGCACCTGCCGCCCTTGCTGTTCGACGCCTCCCAAGTCCGACGTCTGTGTGCGTCACCCGGGTCGCAGGAGAGTGCGATCAGGGCGCTGGTGTCGGAGGTTTGGACGCGTACTCCGGCCAGGCTGGCGGCGGCGGCCAGCACGCCGAGGTGCTCGTTGAGCCGGTGGGCGTGCTGTTGAGCGGCTGACCATGCCTGTGCGTTGAGCGTCCGGCGCATTGACCATCTGCGACCGCGTAGGTCTAGGAGCGACTAGGGTGGCGGCGGTGGTGAACGCTGCGGCCTCGGTGTCGTAGAGAGGCGGCGGCCTGCCCGTAAGCCTTGGCGGCGTACCCCGACGAAACTTCGAGGAGTTCGAGCTTCGACCGCTGCGGCGACCTGGTTGTTCACCATACGACGGTGTGCGTCGACATCGCCGAGGTTTCGCTGAGCGCCAAGGCGCGCAACGTGTTGAGCCGTTCAGGGTCGGCGCCGTCGAGGACGGCTTGTTTGAGTTGGTCGACGACCGGGGACTTGGAGACCGAGGTAGGTCGTCGAGGCGTCGATTCAATAGCGACCCAGGAGGCCGGCGGCGCAAGATGCCGGCGCGCTCGAGTTTGGTGACGGCTTGCGGTGGGCGATGCGCGCCTTGCCTTGCTTGCAGCGTGCATCACCGCTCAGCCGTAGGAGCTTCATAGCAAACTATTGGAGACGCTCTCATATGGTTGCTAGTTAGGCAAGCATGTTTGCGGTGCGACGACTCGAGCTAATTGAGAGATGCGATCTCGATGGTTGTGTGAGGACATGACGGCGTGTTTGTCTGCTGGCTTGGAAGGGATGACAATGATAACGGAGGTCGCTGTGAGACAACAGGTCTGGGCTGGTGTCGATGCCGGAAAGTCCGATCACCATTGCGTGGCTATCGATGTCGAGGGTCAGCGACTGTTGTCGCAACGGGTGGCCAACGACGAAACTGCACTGCTGGAGCTGATCGACGCGGTAAGCGCGCTGGCCGACGGCGGTGAGGTTACCTGGGCGATCGGCCTCAACGCTGGTGGTGCCGCGCTGCTGATCACCTTGCTCATCGCTGCGAGCAGCGGCTGCTCTACATTCCAGGCCGCACCATCTACCACGCCTCGGCCGGCTACCGCGGCGACGGCAAGAGCGACGCCAAAGACGCCGCCGTCATCGCCGACCAAGCTCGGATGCGCCGCGACTTGCAGCCATTGCGACCGGCGACGATATCGCGGTCGAGCTGCGCATCCTGACCGATCGGCGCGCCGATCTGGTCGCCGATCGCACACGGGCGATCAACCGGCTGCGTGCCAGCTGCTGGAATACTTCCCCGCCTTGGAACGCGCCTTCGATTACGGCAGCAGCAAGGCCGCGCTGACCTGTTGACCGGCTACCGAACCCCCGACGGACTGCGCCGGGCGGCGCTGCGCGCCTGACAGCTTGGTTGCAGAAACGCAAGGCCCGCAACGCCTCTGCTGTCGCGGCCACCGCTATCGAGGCCGCCAACGCCCAGCACACCACCGTGCCGGCCAAAACCTCGCCGCCGCCATGGTCGCTGGCCTGGCAAAGGAGGTGATGACCCTCGACACCGAAATCGACGAGACCGAGACGATGATCGAGGACCGATTTCGCCGCCACCGCCACGCCGAAATCATCCTGAGCGTGCCCGGCTTCGGCGCCACCCTTGGGGCTGAATTTCTCGCCGCCACCGGCGGCGACATGACCGCCTTCGACTCCGTCGACCGCCTCGCCGGCGTCGCCGGGCTGGCACCGGTACCCCACGATTCCGGACGCATCAGCGGCAATTTCAAACGCCCCCGCCGCTACAACAGGCGACTGCTGCGCGCCTGCTACCTGGCCGCCTACATCGCCACTCGCACCGACCGCACGTCGCGGGCCTACTACAACCGCAAACGCGCCGAAGGGAAAACGCCACACCCAAGCCGTCCTGGCCCTGGCCCGACGACGTCTCAAGCGCGCTATGCCGAGGAGCGGCTATCGCTGGGTATGGCACACCGGGATTCCGGCTATGTCGCGGTGAACGAGATCGGGGAGCCATCACGCCCGACACGCTGACGCGGATGTGGCACAAGCTGACCAAGGCGGCCGGGGTGCGCCCGATTCGGCTGCACGATGCTCGCCACTCCTGCGGGACCGCGCGCACGGGGGGTGCAGCAAACATTGCTTGGAAGGAACTGTTAACTTCGACCACGGCGCGGATCTATGCGCATTCCCAGGACGAAGCGCTGCGCGACGCTGGGAAGAGTTTGGGCGCGGTTGTGACATCGTCGTGACAGCGAGCCCATATTCGAGTGAACCGCCCGGAAGCGGATTAGCGAATACGCAGGTGAGCGTATGTTTTGGTGGTGCCCCCGGCAGGATTCGAACCTGCGGCCTTCTGCTCCGGAGGCAGACGCTCTATCCCCTGAGCTACGGGGGCGCACGAACAGAGATTGCGCCGTTGGGGCCCCGATAGACTAACGCATCGTGGTGACCGCTCGGGCACCGCAATGGATTCGGGGCGGGACCACTGCAGACCATAGGATGGACGCTCGTGACCCCCGCCGACCTGGCTGAGCTGCTCAAAAGCACCGCATCCGCGGTGCTGGCCGAGCATGGCCTCGACGTGTCTGCGCTGCCGCAGACCGTCACGGTGGAGCGGCCACGCAATCCCGAGCACGGCGATTACGCCAGCAACCTGGCCTTGCAGCTGGGCAAAAAGGTCGGCGCAAACCCGCGTGAGCTGGCCGGATGGCTTGCCGATGCGCTCAAGGACACCGACGGCATCGCCGACGCCGAGGTGGCCGGGCCCGGCTTCATCAATATGCGCCTCGAAACCTCGGCGCAGGCCACGATCGTCACCACCGTCATCGACCAGGGCACAAGGTTCGGCCACTCCGACGACCTGGCCGGACACCACATCAACCTCGAATTCGTCTCGGCCAACCCCACCGGACCGATCCACATCGGCGGCACCCGCTGGGCCGCCGTCGGCGACGCGCTGGGCCGGCTGCTGTCCACCCAGGGCGCCGATGTGGTGCGCGAATACTATTTCAACGACCACGGCGCCCAGATCGACCGGTTCGTCAGCTCGCTGATCGCCGCCGGCAAGCACGAGCCCGTCCCGGCCGATGGTTACGCGGGTGACTACATCATCGACATCGCCGCCCAGGTACTAGACAAGGCGCCCGACGCGCTGAGCCTGCCCGAACCCGAGATGCGCGAGACCTTCCGCGAAATCGGCGTCGACCTGATGTTCACTCACATCAAAGAGTCACTGCACGAGTTCGGCACCGACTTCGACGTCTACACCCACGAAGAGTCGATGCACACCAGCGGCCGGGTCGACGAGGCCATCGCCCGGCTGCGCGACACCGGCAACATCTACGAGAAGGACGGCGCAACTTGGTTGCGCACCAGCGCTTTTGGCGACGACAAGGACCGCGTCGTGATCAAAAGCGACGGCAACCCCGCCTACATCGCCGGCGATCTCGCGTACTACCTGGACAAGCGGGAACGCGGCTTCGACCTGTGCATCTACATGCTCGGCGCCGACCACCACGGCTACATCCTCCGACTCAAGGCCGCAGCCCAAGCCTTCGGCGACGACCCGGCGCACGTCGAGGTGCTCATCGGGCAGATGGTCAACCTGGTCCGCGACGGTCAACCGGTCCGGATGAGCAAGCGGGCCGGCACCGTGATCACGCTCGACGACCTGGTCGAGGCGATCGGTGTCGACGCGGCGCGCTACAGCCTGATCCGCTCGTCGGTGGACACCGCGATCGACATCGACCTGGCGCTGTGGTCCTCGGCGTCCAACGAAAACCCGGTCTATTACGTGCAATACGCGCACGCCCGGCTTTCGGCGCTGGCCCGCAACGCCGCCGAACTCGGCCTGATCCCCGACACAAGCCACCTCGAGTTGCTCAGCCACGACAAAGAGGGCACGCTGCTGCGCACCATCGGCGAATTCCCGCGGGTGCTCGAAACCGCGGCGGCGCTAAGGGAACCGCACCGGGTGTGCCGCTACCTGGAGGACCTCGCCGGGGACTACCACCGGTTCTACGACTCGTGCCGCGTTTTGCCGCAGGGCGACGAGCAGCCGACCGAGCTGCACACCGCACGCCTGGCACTGTGCCAGGCCACCCGTCAGGTGATCGCCAACGGTCTGCAAATCCTCGGCGTCAGCGCCCCGGAGCGCATGTGAACGTCCATCCCGCCGGCCCCCGGCACGCCGAAGACGCCCGGCACGCCGAAAGCCCGCCGCGCCCGCAGTCGGCCGACGAGCTGCTCAGACTGGCGCCGAATGTCTGGCCCCGCAACACGACTCGCGACGACGCAGGAATTGCCAGCATCGCCGGCGTCAAGCTGACGGACCTCGCGCACGAGTACGGAACCCCGCTGTTCGTCATCGACGAGGACGACTTCCGCGGTCGCTGCCGAGAGATAGCCGCCGCGTTCGGTGGCGGCGCCAACGTGCACTACGCCGCAAAGGCCTTCCTGTGCAGCGAAATAGCGCGCTGGATCAACGAAGAGGGCCTCTCGCTGGACGTCTCGACCGGCGGAGAACTGGCCGTCGCGCTGCATGCCGATTTCCCGCCCGAGCGGATCGTCTTCCACGGCAACAATAAATCGGTCGCCGAGTTGACTGCCGCGGTCAAAGCCGGAATAGGCCACGTCGTGGTCGACTCGATGATCGAGATCGAGCGACTCGACGCCATCGCCGGCGAGGCGGGCATCGTCCAAGACGTCCTGGTGCGCGTCACCGTCGGCGTCGAAGCGCACACCCACGAATTCATCTCCACCGCACACGAAGACCAGAAATTCGGCTTGTCGGTGGCCAGCGGCGCGGCGATGGCGGCCATTCGGCGGGTATTCGCCACCGACCACCTGCGGCTGGTCGGGCTGCACAGCCACATCGGCTCGCAGATCTTCGAGGTCGACGGCTTCGAACTCGCCGCGCATCGGGTCATCGGCCTGCTGCGCGAGATCGTCGCCGAGTTCGGTCCCGAGAAGACGGCACAGCTCTCCACCATGGATCTCGGTGGGGGACTTGGCATCTCGTACCTGGCGACCGATGATCCGCCGCCGGTAGCCGAGCTTGCGGCCAAGTTGAGCGCCATCGTGGGCAGCGAGTCGGCGGCCGTGGGGCTGCCGGCGCCCAGGCTGGTGGTCGAACCGGGCCGCGCCATCGCCGGACCGGGCACCATCACGCTCTACGAGGTCGGCACCGTGAAAGACGTCGACGTGAGTGCGACGGCGCATCGGCGTTACGTCAGCGTGGACGGCGGCATGAGCGACAACATCCGCACCGCACTGTACGACGCGCAGTACGACGTGCGGCTGGTCTCGCGGACCAGCGACGCACCGGCCACGGCGGCGCGCATCGTTGGAAAGCATTGCGAGAGCGGCGATATCGTCGTGCGCGACACCTGGGTGCCCGACGACCTGCGACCAGGAGACCTCCTTGGCGTGGCCGCTACCGGCGCCTACTGCTATTCGCTGTCGAGCCGTTACAACATGGTCGGCCGTCCCGCCGTGGTGGCGGTGCGCGCTGGGCAAGCCCGTTTGATCCTGCGCAGGGAGACGGTCGATGATCTGCTGAGTTTGGAAGTGAGGTGACCAGTGCCCCGTAACGGAGAGGCCGAAAAGGTAGTCGGTGTCGCGGTACTCGGGTTGGGCAACGTCGGCAGCGAAGTTGTCCGCATCATCGAGGACAGCGCGGACGATCTCGCGGCCCGCGTCGGCGCCCCGGTGGTGCTGCGCGGCATCGGGGTGCGCCGCGTCGCCGCCGACCGCGGCGTCCCCGTCGACCTGCTCACCGACAACATCGAGGAACTCTGCTCACGCGACGACGTCGACATCGTCGTCGAGGTGATGGGGCCGGTGGATCCGTCTCGCAGGGCGATTCTGTGCGCGCTCGAGCACGGGAAATCCGTCGTCACCGCAAACAAGGCGCTATTGTCCACGTCCACCGGCGAATTGGCGCAGGCGGCCGAAAACGCGCATGTGGACCTGTATTTCGAGGCGGCCGTCGCGGGCGCGATCCCGGTCATCCGCCCGCTCACCCAGTCGCTGGCCGGCGACACGGTGCTGCGGGTGGCCGGCATCGTCAACGGCACCACCAACTACATCCTGTCCGAGATGGACAGCACGGGAGCCAGCTACGACGCGGCCCTGGCCGACGCCAGCGCCCTGGGGTACGCCGAGGCCGATCCGACCGCCGACGTCGAAGGCTATGACGCCGCGGCCAAAGCCGCGATCCTGGCATCCATCGCCTTCCACACCCGGGTGACCGCCGATGACGTCTACCGCGAAGGCATCACCAAGATCAGCCCGGCCGACTTTGCGACGGCGCGGGCCCTGGGCTGCACCATCAAGCTGCTGTCCATCTGCGAGCGGATCACCACCGACGACGGCCGTCAACGAGTTTCGGCCCGGGTCTATCCGGCATTGGTGCCCCTGTCGCATCCGCTTGCCACGGTCAACGGAGCGTTCAACGCTGTCGTGGTCGAAGCCGAAGCGGCCGGGCGGCTGATGTTCTACGGCCAGGGCGCCGGGGGAGCGCCCACCGCCTCGGCGGTCACCGGCGACCTGGTGATGGCCGCCCGCAACCGGGTGCTAGGCAGTCGCGGACCAAAAGAGTCTAAGTACGCCCAACTTCCCATCGCGCCAATGGGTTTCATCTCCACGCGCTACTACGTCAGCATGAATGTCGCCGACACCCCAGGCGTATTGTCCTCGGTGGCAGCGGAATTCGCCAAGCGCGAGGTGAGCATCGCCGAGGTCCGCCAGGAGGGTGTGGTGGACGAGGGCGGCCGACGGGTGGGAGCTCGCGTCGTGGTCGTCACACATCACGCCACCGACGCCGCGCTGTCCGAAACCGTGGAAGCGCTCGCCGACTTGGATGTCGTGCACGACGTCGCAAGCGTGCTGCGCCTGGAAGGAACCGACGAATGAGCGTTTCACGCACGGCCATTCACCACGCCTGGCCGGGTGTGATCGAGGCGTACCGCGATCGCCTACCGGTGGCCGCGGACTGGACCCCCATCACCCTGCAAGAGGGCGGCACCCCGCTGATCCCGGCGGCCAGGCTCTCCGAACAGACCGGCTGCACGGTCTACCTCAAGGTCGAGGGCCTCAACCCCACCGGCTCTTTCAAGGACCGGGGCATGACGATGGCCGTAACCGATGCGGTGGCGCGCGGCCAGCAGGCCGTGCTGTGCGCCTCGACGGGCAACACGTCGGCATCGGCGGCGGCCTACGCGGCGCGCGCGGGCATCACCTGCGCGGTCCTCATCCCGCAGGGCAAGATCGCGATGGGCAAGCTCGCGCAGGCGGTGATGCACGGCGCCAAGATCATCCAGATCGACGGCAACTTCGACGACTGCCTGGAGCTCGCCCGCAAGATGACCGCAGATTTCCCGACGATTTCGTTGGTCAACTCGGTCAACCCGGTGCGCATCGAGGGCCAGAAGACGGCGGCGTTCGAAATCGTGGACGTGCTGGGCGTCGCGCCGGACGTGCATTCGCTTCCGGTCGGCAACGCGGGCAACATCACCGCGTACTGGAAGGGATACACCGAATATCACCAGGACGGCGTGATCGACAAGCTCCCCCGGATGCTGGGCACCCAGGCGGCAGGCGCGGCACCCTTGGTGCACGGCGAACCGGTGCGCAACCCCGAAACCATCGCCACCGCGATCCGCATCGGCTCGCCGGCGTCGTGGACGGCGGCCGTCAACGCTCAGCAGCAGTCCAACGGCCGGTTCCTGGCCGCCACCGACGAGGAGATCCTGGCCGCTTATCACCTGGTAGCCAGCTCCGAAGGCGTGTTCGTCGAACCCGCGTCGGCCGCCAGCATCGCCGGCCTGCTCAAGTCCATCGCCGAGGGTTGGGTGGAGCGTGGGTCGACGGTGGTGTGCACGGTGACCGGTAACGGCCTCAAGGATCCCGACACGGCGCTGCGAGACATGCCGCAGGTGTCCGCGCTGCCGGTGGATCCGGTGCTCGTCGTCGAGAAGCTGGGGCTCACGTGACGGTCGCAAGCGCGGCGAAGCCGGGCGAAGCGGGTCGGCACGCATGACCGTGACCCAACCACTGCCCGCCGGCCTCATCGCCACCGCCGTGGTATCGGCGTCGAGCGCGAATCTCGGCCCGGGATTCGACAGCATCGGTCTGGCACTGAACTTGTGCGACGAGATCGTGGTGGAGACAACGGAATCCGGCTTGGATGTGGTGGTCGAGGGTGAGGGCGCCGACCAGGTGCCGCGGGGCCCCTCACACTTGGTGGTGCGCGCCGTCCAGCAGGGGTTGCAGGCGGCGGGTGTCAGTGCAGGCGGCCTGGTGGTGCGCTGCCGCAACGTCATTCCGCATTCCCGTGGCCTGGGGTCCTCCGCGGCGGCGGTGGTCGGTGGCCTGGCGGCAGCCAACGGCCTTGTCGCGCAAACGGATTCGGCACTGCTCAGTCAAGCTCAACTTATTCAGTTGGCGTCCGAGTTCGAGGGTCACCCCGACAATGCGGCGGCCGCCGTGTTGGGCGGTGCGGTGGTGTCGTGGATAGACCGAAGCGGTGAGCGCCCAGGCTATGCGGCGGTGCCGCTGCGGCTTCATCCCGATATCCGTCTCTTCCTGGCGATTCCGGAACACCGTTCCCTGACCGCCGAGACCCGGGTGCTACTGCCGGCCCAGGTCAGCCACGAGGATGCACGGTTCAACGTCAGCCGTGCTGCGCTGCTGGTGGTGGCCCTGACCGAGCGGCCGGACCTGCTGGTGACGGCCACCGAAGATGTGCTTCATCAGCCGCAACGTGCCTCGGTGATGCCGGCCTCTGCGGAATACCTGCGGGTGTTGCGGCGTTGTGGTGTGTCAGCGGCGCTTTCCGGGGCAGGTCCTTCGGTGATTGCAATGACTACAGAGCCGGAGCTGCCGCGCGAAGCGCTGGAGTACGGTCCCGCAAACGGATTCAGCGTCACCGAGATGACCGCCGGCGACGGAGTTCGCTGGAGCCCGGGAGTAACAGTTCCAGGCTGATCGGCGACGTTGCGGGGGTGGGTTGCTTGCTTCCGACCGGGAAGCGGGCTATCCTCGGACCCGTCCAGCAATCGCAGCATCTGCATCTGCATAAATACTGCCTTGACGCTAGGACGACTACCAAATTCTTCTCGTGAACGAGGTTCGCCGTTTGACCGCCGATCCCGGCGATCACCGTTGCAGAGTCGATGATTGGGCACTCGGCGGATTGGCTGAATGCAACAAACCCCTTGTCTGACGTGATCAGCAGGGGAAGAAAGGAAATCCGTGACTGATACGGACCTCAACGTCATCACGGCTGACGAAAGCACCGACGGCAAGCAGCGGTCGGACGCCGTGACCACAAACAACCAAGACGCCCAGACCACGGCTTCCGTGGACAAGGGCGCGGGCTCTCTGTCGACCATGGTGCTACCCGAACTGCGCGCGTTGGCCAATCGAGCCGGCGTCAAGGGGACGTCGGGTATGCGCAAGAACGAACTGATCGCGGCGATCCAGGAGACCCGGGGACAGGCCAACGGCACGTCCACCGCCCACACGCCGTCAGAGCACGAAGGCAAAGATTCGGGTGAATCCGCCCCCGCGCCAAGCTCCGAAGCAGCGGAGCCCCAAGCGGAACAGACCGATACCTCTAATTCGGGGAGCTCCGGAAATCAAGGCCAGCGCCGGGAACGGCGCGGCGCATCCCGTGACTCGGGATCGGCCACGCGCTCCGATGACGACACGTCGGCCGAAAAGACCGACAACCGTCGGGGTGGCCAACAGGACACCAAGACCGACGAGCGCGGATCGGACGGGGGCGGCGACCAGAGCGGGGGCCAGCAGTCTCGCAACAACGCTGGCTCGAATCAGAATCAGCAAGACGACGACGGCGGCGACCGTCAGGGCCGGCGGGGCCGGCGGTTCCGCGACCGCAGACGCCGTGGTGAGCGCACCGGCGAGGGTGGCGACACCGAACTGCGCGAGGACGACGTCGTCCAGCCGGTAGCCGGCATCCTCGACGTCCTCGACAACTACGCCTTCGTGCGCACCTCCGGCTACCTGGCCGGCCCGCACGACGTCTACGTCTCCATGAATATGGTGCGCAAGAACGGCTTGCGCCGCGGCGACGCGGTGACCGGCGCGGTTCGGGTGCCCAAGGAGGGCGAGCAGCCCAATCAGCGGCAGAAGTTCAACCCGCTGGTGCGCCTGGACAGCGTCAACGGTGGACCGGTCGAAGACGCGAAGAAGCGGCCCGATTTCACCAAGCTGACGCCGTTGTACCCCAACCAGCGGCTTCGCCTGGAAACCACACCGGACCGGCTGACCACGCGGGTCATCGACCTGATCATGCCGATCGGCAAGGGCCAGCGTGCGCTGATCGTGTCGCCGCCCAAGGCCGGCAAGACGACGATCCTGCAGGACATCGCCAACGCGATCACCAAGAACAACCCCGAATGCCACCTCATGGTCGTGCTCGTCGACGAGCGCCCTGAAGAGGTCACCGACATGCAGCGTTCGGTCAAGGGCGAGGTCATCGCCTCCACCTTCGACCGGCCGCCGTCGGACCACACCCAAGCCGCCGAGCTGGCCATCGAGCGCGCCAAGCGGCTCGTGGAGCAGGGCAAGGACGTCGTGGTGCTGCTCGACTCGATCACCCGCCTGGGGCGCGCCTACAACAATGCGTCGCCGGCGTCGGGTCGCATCCTGTCCGGTGGTGTCGACTCCACCGCGCTGTACCCGCCCAAGCGTTTCCTGGGCGCCGCGCGCAACATCGAGGAAGGTGGATCGCTGACGATCATCGCCACCGCGATGGTCGAGACCGGCTCCACCGGTGACACGGTCATCTTCGAGGAGTTCAAGGGCACCGGCAACGCCGAACTCAAGCTGGACCGCAAGATCTCGGAACGCCGGGTCTTCCCCGCGGTCGACGTGAACCCGTCCGGTACCCGCAAGGACGAGCTGTTGCTCTCAACTGACGAGTTCGGCGTCGTGCACAAGCTGCGCCGCGTGCTCTCGGGTCTGGATTCCCATCAGGCCATTGACTTGCTGATGTCGCAGCTGCGCAAGACCAAGACCAATTACGAGTTCCTGGTCCAGGTGTCCAAGACGACACCGGGTTCCATGGACAACGACTAGGACGACTAGCCTCACAGGCTGTGGCGGAGACCCTTCAGCAATTACTTCGCGAGCGCCTGGATCAGGACACACCGGCCGTCAAGTACGGCGACGCGGTGTGGAGCTGGCGTGAACACCTGGCCGATGCCACCGCCACTGCTGCGGCCCTGATCCGCACCGCAGACCCAGCCCGGCCGCTGCACGTCGGCGCATTGCTGGGCAACACCCCCGAGATGCTTACCGCCATGGCGTCGGCCGCGCTCGGCGGCTACGTGGTCTGCGGAATCAACGACACCCGCCGCGGCGAAGCGCTGGCCCGCGACATCCTGCGCGCCGACTGTCAGATCCTGCTCACCGATCCGGCGCACAAAGAGTTGCTGGACGGCCTCGAACTACCCGGCGTCCAGGTGTTGGACGTGACCAGCGAGGCGTGGGCGGCGCTGCTCGCCGGCGCCGGTCCGCTGACCCCACACCGCGAGGTCGCGCCCACCGACACCTTCATGATGATCTTCACCTCGGGGACCAGCGGCGAACCGAAGGCGGTGCAGATCACCCACCTGGTCGTGCTGTTCGCCGGCCTGTCGCTTATCGAGCGGTTCGAGGTCACCGCGTCCGACGTTTGTTATCTGTCGATGCCGCTGTTCCACTCGAACGCGCTGATGGCCGGTTGGAGCGTGGCGGTGGGTGCCGGCACGGCCATGGTCCCCGCCACGTTTTCAGCATCCGGGTTGCTTCCCGATCTGCGCCGCTACGGGGCCACGTACATGAACTATGTCGGCAAGCCGCTGGCGTACGTGCTGGCCACGCCCGAGCGGCCCGACGACCACGACAACCCGTTGCGCGTCGCCTTCGGCAACGAGGCAAGCGATCGCGATATCGCCGCGTTCAGCAGCCGTTTCGATTGCATCGTGTGGGACGGTTTCGGCTCCACCGAGGGCGCGATCATCATCACCCGGGAAGACGGCTGCCCGCCGGGATCGCTGGGCCGGGGATTTCCCGGGGTGGGCATCTACAACCCGGACACATTGGCCGAGTGTCCCGACGCGATATTTGGCGCCGACGGCGCGCTGAGCAACCCCGAGGAGGCGATCGGGGAGCTTGTCAACACTACGGGCGCGGGCATGTTCGCCGGCTACTACAACGACCCGGAGGCCACCGGTTCTCGTGTTCGGAACGGCATGTATTGGTCGGGTGACCTCGCCTACCGCGACGCCGACGGGTGGATCTATTTCGCCGGCCGCAGCGGCGATTGGTTGCGCGTCGACGGCGAGAACATGACCACGGCGCCCATCGAACGGATCCTGCAGCGCTTGACGCCCATCAGCCAGGTTGCGGTCTACGCGGTGCCCGACGAAAACGTCGGTGACCAGGTGATGGCCGCGATCGTGCTGGCCGAGGGCGCCGAGCTGACGCCCGAGGAGTTCGGCGGATTCCTGGCCGATCAGCATGATCTGTCGCCCAAAGCGTGGCCGCGCTACGTCTGGCTGACCGATCGGCTGCCGATGACCGCGACCAACAAGATCCTCAAACGGGAGCTGATCGCCCGCGGCGCGACCCCCGAAGGCGGTGTGCTGTGGACGCGCGAGGGGCGAAGCAGGACCTACAGTTAGCGCCTGGTCGCCCCGGGAATGCGCGGGCGCATCTCGGCGTTTGGGCTTGTGTTGGTTGACCTGGCATAATCGACGGTCGACCACTTCCGAACCAGTCCAGGTTCGCGAAGTTCATCTCCCCCCACCGGATCGAAGACGGCGGGCGGCAGACGATCGAAGAGGACATCATGAAAGCTGAGATTCACCCCGCGTACGAAGAGACCGAGGTGCACTGCGGTTGCGGCAACACCTTCCAGACCCGCAGCACCAAGACTGGGCAGATCCACGTCGAGGTGTGCTCGCAGTGCCACCCCTTCTACACCGGCAAGCAGAAGATCCTCGACAGCGGCGGTCGCGTGGCCCGCTTCGAGAAGCGCTACGGCAAGCGCGCCAAGGCCGAAGCCGACAAATAGCTGCCCTACCGACGCCCGAACTGCGCCGCAATGCGCGCAGGCCGGGCGTCGGTTCGCGTTTGGAGGTGTGACATGACGCAGCCCGTACAGACGATCGACGTGCTGCTCGCCGAACACGCCGAACTCGAGCGCGCCCTGGCGGATCCCGAACTGCACAGCAAGCCCGACGAGGCGCGCAAAGTCGGGCGGCGGTTCGCCCGCCTCGCCCCGATCGTCGCCACATACCGCAAATTGGTGTCGGCGCGTGGCGACCTGGAGGCCGCGCGCGAACTTGCCGTCGACGACGAGTCGTTCGCCGCTGAGGTGCCTGAGCTCGAGTCCCGGGTCGCCGAGCTGGACACCCAACTCACCGACATGCTCGCTCCCCGCGATCCGCACGACGCCGACGACATCGTGCTCGAGGTCAAATCCGGTGAGGGCGGCGAAGAATCGGCATTGTTCGCTGCCGATCTGGCCAGGATGTACATCCGCTACGCCGAGCGGCACGGCTGGACCGTGACGGTGCTGGATGAGACCATGTCAGACCTGGGCGGCTATAAGGACGCGACGCTAACCATCGCGAGCAAGGGCGACAGCGTCGACGGCGTGTGGTCGCGTATGAAGTTCGAAGGCGGGGTGCATCGCGTCCAACGTGTCCCCGTGACGGAATCCCAAGGCCGCGTTCATACTTCGGCGGCCGGCGTGCTCGTCTACCCGCAACTGGAGGAAGTCGGCGAGGTGCAGATCGACGAATCGGATCTGCGCATCGACGTCTACCGGTCGTCCGGCAAGGGCGGTCAAGGCGTCAACACCACCGACTCCGCGGTGCGGATCACGCATCTGCCCACCGGGATCGTCGTCACCTGCCAAAACGAACGGTCGCAGCTGCAAAACAAGACCCGCGCGTTGCAGGTGCTGGCCGCGCGGCTGCAGGCGCTGGCCGAGGAGCAGGCGCAGGCCGATGCATCGGCCGATCGGGCCAGCCAGATCCGCACGGTGGACCGCAGCGAACGGATCCGCACCTACAACTTCCCGGAGAACCGGATCGCCGACCACCGGATCAACTTCAAGGCCCACAATCTCGATCAGGTGCTCGACGGTGACCTGGATGCGCTGTTCGACGCGCTGAGCGCCGCCGACAAACAGGCGAGGCTGCAGCAGGCATGACCGAACTCCGGCGCGCGATCGACTCCGCGACGGTGATGCTAACCGACGCGGGAATCGATTCGGCGCGTTGCGATGCCGAGCAGTTGGCCGCTCACCTGGCCGGGGTCGACCGTGGCCGGTTGTCCGTGCTGGATCCGCCCGACGAAGAGTTCTTCGAACGCTACCGCGAGGCCGTCACCCAGCGTTCGCGCCGCGTGCCGCTTCAACACGTCACCGGGACGGCGGCGTTCGGGCCCCTGCAGCTACACGTCGGTCCCGGGGTGTTCATACCCCGCCCGGAGACCGAATCCCTGCTGGAATGGGTTACCGCACAACAACTTAAAGCGCTTCCGGTGATGGTCGATCTGTGCACCGGATCCGGGGCGCTTGCCGCCGCACTGGCCCACCACCGGCCCGCCGCCCGAATAATCGCCATCGATGACTCCGGGGCGGCCCTGGACTACGCGCGGCGCAATACCGAAGGCACGGAGGTAGAACTCCTGCGCGCCGACGTCACTGCCGAAGGCCTGCTTCCCGAACTCGACGGGCAGGTCGACGTTGTGGTGGCCAATCCGCCCTACATTCCCGATGCCGCCGAGCTGGATCCGGAAGTGGCCCAACATGATCCGCATCACGCGCTGTTCGGTGGTCCCGACGGCATGAGGGTGATCGGCCCCGTCGTCGCCCTCGCGGGGCGCTGGCTGCGCCCCGGTGGCCTGTTCGCCGTCGAGCACGACGACACGACTTCCGCACAAACTGTCGAATTGGTATACAGCACAGGGCTGTTCGATGACGTCCACGCCCGCCGGGACTTGGCCGGCCGGCCCAGGTTTGTGACTGCTCTCAGGAGCGGCGGCAATGACTGACGTTTTTGATTGCGCCGACCCCGGCCAGCGTTCGCGCGGAATCGCCTCGGCGGCAGGGGCGCTCAAAAGCGGGCGGCTGGTGGTCATGCCGACCGACACCGTCTACGGCATCGGTGCCGACGCCTTCGACAGCGCCGCGGTGGGTGCGCTGTTGTCGGCAAAGGGACGCGGCCGTGATATGCCGGTGGGTGTGCTGGTCGGTTCCTGGCACACCATCGAGGGACTCGTGTACGTGATGCCCGAGGGTGCCCGCGAACTGATCCGCGCATTCTGGCCGGGTGCGCTGAGCCTGGTGGTGGAGCAGGCGCCTTCGTTGCAGTGGGATCTCGGCGATGCCCGCGGCACCGTGATGCTGCGAATGCCGTTGCACCCGGTAGCTATTGAGCTGCTGCGTGAGGTGGGCCCGATGGCGGTGTCCAGCGCCAACATCTCCGGTCGCCCGCCCGCCGTCGCCGCCGACGACGCCCGCAACCAGCTCGGCGACCTCGTCGAGGTCTACCTCGACGCGGGTCCGTCCGCGCAGCAGGCGGCCTCGACGATCGTCGACCTGACCGGAGGCACACCGCGGATCCTGCGACCGGGTCCGGTGAGCGCCGAGCGCATCGGCGAAGTGCTCGGACTGGACCCCGCCAGCTTGACGGCCTGAGCCCGGAGCCCACTCCGCCCGCGCTCTCAGTTTGGTGCAGTACGGTCTACAGGTGTCCAGCGACATAACCAGCCTTGCCGGTGGTTTACTCGCACTCTCTGATCGCAGCGCCGGCGTCCCGCTCCGGGAGCTTGCCCTTGTCGGCCTGACCGCGGCGATCATCACCTATTTCGTCACCGGTCCGGTGCGGATCCTGGCTACCAGGTTGGGCGCGGTCGCGTATCCGCGCGAACGTGATGTGCATGTGACGCCGACGCCGCGCATGGGCGGGCTCGCGATGTTTGTCGGCGTTGTCTCGGCTGTCTTTCTGGCATCCCAACTTCCGGCGCTCACCCGCGGGTTCGTCTACACCAGCGGCATGCCCGCGGTGTTGGTGGCGGGTGCGGTGATCATGGGTATCGGGTTGATCGACGACCGTTGGGGCCTGGACGCACTGACGAAGTTCGCGGGCCAGATCACCGCGGCCAGCGTGCTGGTCACCATGGGCGTTGCCTGGAGCGTGTTGTATATCCCCCTCGGTGGCGTCGGCACGATCGTGCTGGACCAGGCGTCTTCGATTCTGCTGACGCTGGCTCTGACCGTGTCGTTCGTCAACGCGATGAACTTCGTCGACGGGCTCGACGGACTGGCCGCCGGGCTGGGACTGATCACCGCGATGGCGATCTGCATGTTCTCGGTTGGCCTGCTCCGCGACCACGGCGGTGATGTGCTGTTCTATCCGCCGGCCGTGATCTCGGTGGTGCTCGCCGGAGCCTGCCTGGGTTTTCTGCCGCACAACTTTCACCCGGCCAAGATCTTCATGGGCGACTCCGGGTCGATGCTGATCGGCTTGATGCTCGCCGCCGCCTCCACCACCGCCGCCGGCCCCATTTCGCAGAACGCCTACGGCGCCCGCGACGTGTTTGCTCTGCTGTCACCCTTCCTGCTGGTGGTCGCGGTCATGTTGTGGCCCATCCTCGATCTGCTGCTGGCAATCGTGCGCCGCACCCGCGCGGGGCGCAGCGCGTTCAGCCCGGACAAGATGCACCTGCACCATCGGTTGCTACAGATCGGTCATTCCCACCGCCGCGTGGTGCTGTTGATCTACCTCTGGGTGGGCATCGTCGCGTTCGGCGCGGCCAGCACGATCTTCTTCAATCCCCGCGATACCGGCGCGGTCATGTTGGGGGCCATCGTCGTCGCGGGCGTCGCCACGGTGATACCCCTGCTGCGCCGCCGGGACGACGACTACGACGGCTACGACACCGACTAGCCGAGCCTACGACGGGCGGTAGTAGTTGCGCTCGAGATATGGTACGGTGCAGGTAGAACCCCAAAAAGAACCCGGTGGGTTGTCGGTCAACCGGCGCGTCGGACGCGAATCCGAGCGTGCCGGATCACGTCGACATCAGGGAGCGACCCCTTGCGTTTCCTGCAGAAGCACTGCGATACGCTCGGCGGGCCACCGATCAGTCGGTCGGGGGTTTCCCGCTCCATCAACTCGGGATGAGGTGCTGCAGTGACGACACCAGCGCAGGACGCGCCGTTGGTGTTTCCCTCTGTTGCTTTCCGTCCCGTCCGCCTTCTTGTCATCAGCATTGCCATCGCTGCGGTGGCAATAGCCGCGGCCGCATTCACCGGTCACCCGATGGTTGGGGTGTTCTTCGGTGTCGGGCTGCTACTGGGTTTGCTCAATGCCATTTTGGTGCAGCGTTCGGTCGCATCGATCACCGCCAAAGAACATCCGATGAAGAGCTCGATGGCTCTTAATTCGGCGACACGGCTTGCCGTTATTACCGTCGTTGGGTTGATCATCGCGTTCGTTTTCCGGCACGCCGGCGGCTTGGGCGTGCTGTTCGGGCTGGCCCTATTCCAGGTGCTGCTGGTGTTGTCGACCGCGCTGCCGGTCTGGAAGAAGCTGCGCACCGGATCCGCGGGAATCCACGTGACGGAAGGAGGGAACGCCAGCGATGACTGAGTCCATCCTGGCCGCCGCGATCGAGGTCGGCGAGCACCACACGGCCACCTGGCTCGGCATGACCGTCAACACCGACACGATCTATTCGACCGCGATCGCTGCCACGATCGTCATCGCGATGGCGTTCTACCTGCGCTCCAAGGTCACCTCGACGGACGTGCCGGGCGGAGTGCAGTTGTTCTTCGAAGCGATCACGATCCAGATGCGCAACCAGGTGGAAAGCGCGATCGGAATGCGCATCGCGCCCTTCGTGCTGCCGCTCGCGGTGACGATCTTCGTGTTCATCCTGATCTCCAACTGGCTGTCGGTCCTGCCGCTGCAGTACACCGACAAGAGCGGCAAGACCACCGAGCTGCTGTCATCGGCGGCGGCGGACATCAATTACGTGCTGGCGCTGGCCCTGTTCGTCTTCGTCTGCTATCACGCGGCCGGGATCTGGCGCCGCGGCATCATCGGCCACCCGATCAAGGTGCTCAAGGGGCACGTGGCGGTCCTGGCGCCGATCAACCTCGTGGAAGAACTCGCCAAGCCGATCTCGTTGTCGCTCCGACTTTTCGGCAACATCTTCGCCGGCGGCATTCTGGTCGCGCTCATCGCGATGTTCCCGCCATACGTGCTGTGGCTGCCGAACGCGATCTGGAAATCGTTCGACCTGTTCGTCGGCGCGATCCAGGCCTTCATCTTCGCCCTGCTGACCGATTCTGTACTTCAGCCAGGCGATGGAGCTCGAAGAAGACCACCACTAAACCATCCGGACTTGGAAACCCAGTTATATAGGAGGAAAGAATGGCTCTTGACCCTCAAGTTGCTGCCGCTGCGCTAATCGGCGGTGGAATCATCATGGGCGGCGGCGCCATCGGCGCCGGTATCGGTGACGGTATCGCCGGTAACGCGCTGATCTCAGGTGTTGCGCGGCAACCCGAGGCGCAAGGGCGGCTATTCACGCCGTTCTTCATCACCGTCGGTCTGGTTGAGGCGGCCTACTTCATCAACCTGGCGTTCATGGCGCTGTTCGTCTTCGCCACACCCGTCGGCTAGTTCGTCGTGATGGGTGACACGACCCTGAGTGTTCTGGCATCCAGCCAGGCGGCAGAGGCGGGAGGGAACAACTTCCTCGTCCCCAACGGCACCTTCTTCTTCGTGCTGGCCATCTTCTTGCTGGTGCTCGGCATCATCGGCACCTTCGTCGTGCCGCCGATCCTGAAGGTGCTGCGCGAACGCGACGCCATGGTCGCCAAGACCGCCGCCGACAACAAGAAGTCGGCGGAGCAGTTCGAAGCCGCGCAGGCCGATTACGAAGAGGCCATGAAGGAAGCCCGCGTTCAGGCGTCATCCTTTCGCGACAACGCCCGGGCCGAAGGCCGAAAGGTCGTCGACGACGCGCGTGCCCGTGCCGAGCAAGAGGTGATGTCGACGTTGCAGACGGCCGCCGAGCAATTGAAACGCGAAAGGGACGCCGTGGAGCTGGATTTGCGTGCCAACGTGGCCACAATGTCGGCGACGTTGGCCAGTCGGATCCTCGGCGTCGACGTCACCACCTCAGCCGCGACGAAGTAGCTCAACCATGTCGACATTCATCGGACAGCTGATCGGGTTCGCAGCCATCGTGCTGCTGATCTGGAAGTACGTCGTGCCTCCCGTGCGGAACATGATGACCGCGCGCCAGGACACCGTTCGTCAGCAGTTGAAAGACTCCGAGAAAGCCGCTGAGCGCCTCACCGAATCGACCGCCGCGCATAGCAAGGCTGTCGAAGCCGCGAAGTCGGACGCTGAGCGGGTCGTCGAAGAGGCCAAGACAGACGCGCAACGGATTACCGAACAGCTACAGGCCCAGGCTGAGATCGACGCGGAGCGCATCAAGGCACAGGGTGCCCGCCAGGCCGAACTGCTCAGGGCACAGCTGAGCCGTCAGCTTCGGCTGGAGCTCGGGCACGAATCTGTGCGCCAGGCAGAGGAATTGGTGCGCAACTACGTCGCCGACGCGGAGCCAGCAGTCGGCCACTGTGGATCGCTTCCTGGACGAGCTCGATGCCATGGCGCCTGCGCCGGCTGACGTCAAGTACCCCTTGATGGCGAAGATGCGCTCGGCCAGTCGGCGGGCGCTGAAAGAGTGTCACGGACCGGTTCGACACCGTAGCCAAGGATCTCGACAATCCGGGGCTGGAAAAGCTTTCCGCCGAGCTGGTTTCGGTCGCCAAGATGCTGGACGGCGAAATCGTCGTCACCCGGTATCTCACCCTGCCTTCCGAAGACGCCGCGCCCAGGGTCAGGATTGCTCGAGCGGCTGCTCTCCGGCAAAGTCGGCGACCCCACGCTGGAGCTGTTAAAGGCGGCCGTTTCCGAGCGATGGTCTGCCAACACGGATCTGATCGACGCCGTCGAACACGTGTCGCGGCAAGCGTTGTTGGAAGTCGCCGCACGCGAGGATCGCGTCGACGAGGTCGAAGACCAGTTGTTCCGGTTTGCCCGGATCCTCGAGGCGCAGCCACGGCTCAGCGTCCTGTTGGGCGAGTACGGGGCTCCGGCGGAAGGCCGAGTCGGGTTGCTACGCAACGTGCTGAAAAGCGCGACCGGCAGGAGCAACAGGATCACGAACGCATTGCTGGCCCAGACGATCGAGCTGTTGAGAGGCCAATCGGCCGACACCGCCGTGATGTTCTTGGCCGAGGCGGCGGTGGCACGGCGCAACGAAGTCGTCGCGCAGGTGAGTGCGGCGGCCGAGCCTAGTGATGCCCAGCGCACTCGCATCACCGAGGTGCTCAGCCGCATCTATGGGCATCCGGTGGCGGTGCAGCTGCAGATCGACCCCGCACTGCTGGGTGGGCTCCTCATCTCCGTGGGCGACGAAGTGATCGACGGGACGCTCTCTTCTCGCCTGACCGCGGCCGAGGCTCAACTGCCCGACTGAACACGAACTAGTCAGCAATAACCGAAGTAGGAAGACGAAAAGCTATGGCCGAGTTGACGATCTCCGCTGATGACATCCAGAGCGCGATCGAAGAGTATGTAGATTCCTTCACCTCCGACACCTCACGCGAGGAGGTCGGCACGGTCATCGACGCCGGGCGACGGCATCGCGCACGTCGAGGGTTTGCCGTCGGTGATGACCCAGGAGCTGCTCGAGTTCCCGGGCGGTGTCCTCGGCGTCGCCCTCAACCTCGACGAGCACAGCGTCGGCACGGTGATCCTCGGTGACTTCGAGAAGATCGAACAAGGCCAGCAGGTCAAGCGCACCAACGAAGTGCTGTCGGTCCCCGTCGGTGACGCTTTCCTGGGGCGGGTGATCAACCCCCTCGGCCAGCCGATCGACGGCGGCGGCGACATCGAGGCCGAGACGCGCCGCGCGCTGGAACTGCAGGCGCCGTCGGTGGTGCAGCGGCAGAGCGTCAAGTGAGCCGCTGCAGACCGGGATCAAGGCCATCGACGCAATGACGCCGATCGGCCGTGGCCAGCGTCAGCTGATCATCGGCGACCGCAAGACCGGCAAGACCACCGTCTGCGTCGACACCATCCTCAACCAGCGCCAGAACTGGGAGACGGGCGACGAGAAGAAGCAGGTGCGCTGCGTCTACGTGGCGATCGGGCAGAAGGGCACCACGATCGCGTCCGTGCGCCGCACTCTGGAAGAGGGCGGCGCGATGGATTACACCACCATCGTCGCGGCGCCGGCATCGGATGCCGCAGGGTTCAAATGGCTTGCGCCGTACGCTGGTTCGGCGATCGCTCAGCACTGGATGTATCAGGGCAAGCATGTGCTGATCGTCTTCGACGACTTGACCAAGCAGGCCGAGGCGTACCGCGCGATCTCGCTGCTGCTGCGCCGCCCGCCCGGTCGCGAAGCCTATCCCGGTGACGTGTTCTATCTGCACTCGCGGCTGTTGGAGCGCTGCGGGAAACTCTCCGACGAGCTCGGTGCCGGTTCGCTGACCGGTTTGCCGATCATCGAGACCAAGGCCAACGACATCTCGGCCTACATCCCGACCAACGTCATCTCGATCACCGACGGACAGTGCTTCTTGGAGACCGACCTGTTCAACCAGGGTGTCCGGCCGGCCATCAACGTCGGCGTCTCGGTGTCCCGGGTCGGCGGCGCGGCGCAGATCAAGGCAATGAAAGAGGTGGCAGGAAGTCTCCGTTTGGACCTGTCGCAGTACCGCGAATTGGAATCCTTCGCGGCCTTTGCTTCCGATTTGGACGCCACCTCGAAGGCGCAGTTGGAGCGTGGCGCGCGGTTGGTCGAGCTGCTCAAGCAGCCGCAAAACCAGCCGATGCCCGTCGAGGAGCAAGTGGTTTCCATGTTCCTGGGCACCGGCGGGCACGTGGACTCGGTGCCGGTCGAGGATGTCAGGCGGTTCGAAACCGAACTGCTGGACCACATCCGGGGCTCCGAAGAAAAGATCCTCGAAGAGATCCGCACGAGCCAGAAGCTCAGTGAGGAAAACGAGAACGCGCTCACCGAGGTCATCAATCACTTCAAGAAGGGCTTCGCGGCGACGGGCGGTGGGTCGGTGGTGCCCGACGAGCACGCCGAGGCCAAGGCCGACGACGACAAAGAATCGGTGAAGGTCAAAAAGCCCGAACCCAAGGACAAGGACACCAAGAACGAGTCCAAGAAGGACAAGAAGTAGCTAACCATGGCTGCCACACTTCGCGAACTACGCGGGCGGATCCGCTCCGCGGGCTCGATCAAGAAGATCACCAAGGCCCAGGAGCTGATCGCGACGTCGCGCCTTCCCAAGGCGCAGAATCGGCTCGAATCCGCCCGGCCCTATGCCTTCGAGATCACCCGGATGCTCACCACCCTGGCCAGCGAAGCCGCTCTGGACCATCCGTTGCTCGTCGAGCGTGCGGAACCGAAACGGGCCGGTGTGCTGGTGGTGTCCTCCGACCGCGGTTTGTGCGGCGCATACAACTCCGGCATCTTCCGTCGCTCCGAACAGCTTTTCGCCCAGCTTCGAGATGAGGGAAAAGAACCGGTCCTCTACACGGTGGGCCGAAAGGCGCAGAACTACTACACCTTCCGGAACTGGGACATCGCCGCGTCGTGGTCGGGCTTCTCCGAGCAACCCCAGTACGAGAACGCCGCGGAGATCGGTTCGACCTTGGTGGATGCGTTCATGAAGGGCGCCGGGGATGACGACGATCAGCAGGCCGACGACGTTGCAGGGCGTCGACGAACTGCACATCGTGTACTCGGAGTTCAAGTCGATGATGTCGCAGACGGCGGTGGCCCACCGGATGGCTCCCTTGGTCGTGGAGTATGTCGAGGAAGACACCGGACCGCGCACCCTGTACTCGTTCGAGCCGGACGCGACGACGCTGTTCGAGGCGTTGCTCCCGCGCTACCTGACCACGCGGGTTTATGCGTCCATGCTCGAGTCCGCCGCATCGGAGCTGGCGTCGCGTCAGCGGGCAATGAAATCGGCCACCGACAACGCCGACGACCTCATCAAGGCTCTGACGCTAGAGGCGAACCGCGAGCGGCAGGCCCAGATCACCCAGGAAATCAGCGAAATCGTCGGTGGCGCAAACGCGCTCGCCGACGCCGCTAAGTAGCCCCACGAGGAAGCGAAAAGATATGAGCGCTACTGCCGAGAAGACCGACAAGCCGACAAAATCGGACACCAGCGGCCGCGTGGTACGGGTGACCGGGCCGGTCGTTGACGTCGAGTTCCCGCGAGGTTCGGTCCCCGAGCTGTTCAACGCACTGCACGCCGAGGTCACGTTCGAGGAGCTCAAGAAAACCCTCACGTTGGAGGTGGCGAACCATCTCGGCGACAATTTGGTGCGCACGATCTCGATGCAGCCCACCGACGGCCTGGTGCGCGGCGTCGAGGTGATCGACACCGGTAACTCGATCACGGTGCCGGTCGGTGAGGACGTCAAGGGCCACGTATTCAACGCGCTGGGATACTGCCTGGACAAGCCGGGATACGGAGAAGACTTCGAGCACTGGTCGATTCACCGCAAGCCGCCTGCCTTCGAGGACCTCGAACCCCGCACCGAGATGCTCGAGACCGGACTGAAGGTGGTGGACCTCCTCACTCCGTATGTGCGCGGCGGCAAGATCGCGCTGTTCGGCGGTGCCGGCGTGGGCAAGACGGTGCTGATCCAGGAGATGATCAACCGCATCGCCCGAAACTTCTCCGGTACTTCGGTGTTCGCCGGCGTGGGGGAGCGCACCCGCGAGGGCAACGACCTCTGGGTCGAGCTCAAGGAAGCCGACGTGCTCAAGGACACCGCGCTGGTTTTCGGTCAGATGGACGAGCCGCCCGGCACCCGTATGCGAGTCGCGCTGTCCGCGCTGACGATGGCGGAATGGTTCCGTGACGAAGCGGGCAAGGACGTGCTGCTGTTCATCGACAACATCTTCCGGTTCACTCAGGCCGGGTCGGAGGTGTCGACACTGCTCGGCCGGATGCCGTCGGCGGTGGGTTATCAGCCCACGCTGGCCGACGAGATGGGCGAGTTGCAGGAGCGCATCACCTCGACTCGTGGCAAGTCGATCACCTCCATGCAGGCCGTTTACGTGCCGGCCGACGACTACACCGACCCGGCTCCGGCGACGACGTTCGCCCACCTGGACGCCACCACTGAGCTCTCCCGTGGCGTGTTCTCCAAGGGCATCTTCCCCGCCGTGGACCCGCTGGCGTCGAGCTCGACCATTCTCGACCCAAGCGTCGTCGGCGAGGAGCACTACCGCGTGGCGCAGGAAGTGATCCGAATCCTGCAGCGGTACAAGGACCTTCAGGACATCATTGCGATTCTGGGTATCGACGAGCTGTCCGAAGAGGACAAGCAGCTGGTCAACCGGGCCCGGCGTATTGAGCGGTTCCTTTCGCAGAACATGATGGCGGCCGAGCAGTTCACCGGTCAGCCGGGTTCGACCGTCCCGGTGAAGGAGACCATCGAGGCGTTTGACCGGTTGTCCAAGGGCGATTTCGACCATGTGCCCGAGCAGGCATTCTTCCTGATCGGCGGCCTGGACGACCTGGCCAAGAAGGCCGAGAGCCTCGGTGCCAAGCTCTAACGAGCTCCGGCCGAGTCGAAAGGTGGTGTGGCATGGCCGAATTGAACGTCGAGATCGTCGCCGTCGACCGCAAGATCTGGTCGGGGGAGGCGTCGTTCCTGTTCACCCGCACCACCGCCGGCGAGATCGGCATCCTGCCCCGTCATATCCCGCTGGTGGCCCAGTTGGTCGATGACGCCATGGTGCGCGTCGAACGGGAGGGCGACGACGATCTGCGGATCGCGGTGGATGGCGGCTTTATGTCGGTGACCGAGGAGGGAGTCACCATCCTCGCCGAGTCCGCGGAATTCGAGTCGGAGATCGATGAGTCGTCCGCCAGGGAGGACTCCGAGTCCGACGACCCGAAGATCGCCGCGAGAGGCCGCGCCAGATTGCGCGCCGTCGGCGCGATCGACTAACCGCCGATGAGCGCGCCCATGATTGGCATGGTCGCGCTCGTCGTTGTGCTGGGAGCGGCCGTTCTGGCCCTGAGTTATCGGCTGTGGAAGCTTCGCCAGGGCGGAACGGCCGGGATCATGCGGGATATCCCCGCGGTCGGCGGCCATGGCTGGCGCCACGGTGTAATCCGTTATCGCGGAGGCGAAGCCGCGTTCTACCGGCTGTCCAGTCTGCGGTTGTGGCCGGACCGCCGGCTCAGCAGGCGAGGCGTGGAGATCGTGGCCCGGCGCGCGCCACGCGGCGACGAGTTCGACATCATGACCAACGAGATCGTCGTACTGGAGTTGCGTGACTCGACGCAGGACCGCCGAACTGGCTACGAGATCGCCCTCGACCAAGGCGCGTTGACCGCGTTCTTGTCCTGGCTGGAGTCCCGTCCTTCGCCGCGCGCCCGTCGCCGCAGCGTTTAGGAGCGATCGCAAGCGCGGCGAAGCCGGGCGCAGCGGGTCGCGACAGTAGGTTAGGAGCGATCGCAAGCGCGGCGAAGCCGGGCGCAGCGGGTCGCGACAGTAGGTTAGGAGCGATCGCAAGCGCGGCGAAGCCGGGCGCAGCGGGTCGCGACAGTAGGTTAGGAGCGATCGCAAGCGCGGCGAAGCCGGGCGCAGCGGGTCGCGACAGTAGGTTAGGAGCGATCGCAAGCGCGGCGAAGCCGGGCGCAGCGGGTCGCGACAGTAGGTTAGGAGCGATCGCAAGCGCGGCGAAGTCGGGCGCAACGGGTCGCGACAATAGGTTAGGGGCGAAGAGGCCACGGGGAAACGGTCTGGCAGCCAAACTCTTCGGGAGCCGACATCGCGCAGTGTTTCACTGAATTGCCAGCGATGGCCCGCGAGATCCTCGAGCGTGCACTCGCGTTCGCCGTACTCGCGGTCGGTGGGAGGCTCGACCACCGTGGCCCCCGCTGCGCGCGCACGCTCGAACTGGTCTTCCACATCGTCGACGCGCACCTTGATCTCGTGCGTGACGATGTCGGCATGCGGCTGTTGTCGCTGGCCTGCCACGTCGGCCACGATCATCGCCCCGTCCGCGCCGATACTCATCTGCGCGCGGTGGCTTTCGCCAATCCGGGTTCGTTCCACGAAGCCGAAAGCGACGGTGAGCCAGTCCACTGCCGCGCGCACGTCCGGGTAGACGAGTACCGGGATAACCGTGACCGGCGGAATCGAGCGATTATGTTTCATCGCGGCACTTTTTCATCTAGTCGGAGGCCGAAATCCCGCCGCCGGGTTTCCAGAACACGTCCCCGTCGGGGTTTGCTGCTGCGCGCCAGGATGAACAGCAGATCCGAAAGCCGGTTCAAGTATTTCGCCGGCAACACGCTGACGCTATCGGGATAGGCATCGACCGCGGCCCACGCCGATCGTTCGGCCCGACGCGCCACGGTGCGGGTAACATGCAATAACGCCGATAACGGCGAACCGCCCGGCAGCACAAAGGAATTCAGCGCAGGCAGGGTCTCGTTGTATTTGTCGCACCATGCCTTCAAGCCGCTCAATGTAGGCCTGAGGCACGCGCAAGCGGAGGGTGTTCGGGATTTTCCACCACCGGGGTCGACAGGTCCGCGCCGGCGTCGAACAAGTCATTCTGGATCTGCCGCAGCACGCCCGCGGTTTCCTCGATCGGGATGGCCGAAGGCGATCGCGACGCCGATCGCCGAGTTGGCCTCGTCGCAGTCCGCATATGCCATCAGGCGAGGGTCGTTTTCGAGACCCGTGAGAAATCGCTCAATCCCGTCGTCCCGTCGTCGCCGGTTCGCGTATATATGCGGGTCAGATGTACGGCCATGGGCAAAACGGTACTCGGCTGGCCGCTTCACTCCGCTGCGCGGAGCGCACCGTCGTCAAGCGGGCTGACTGACAAGCCGATACCGCTTCACTAGACTGACCCGGGTGGCCGAGCGATTCGTAGTGACCGGCGGCAACCGGTTAGCGGGCGAAGTCGCTGTGGGGGGCGCCAAGAACAGCGTGCTCAAGCTGATGGCCGCGACCTTGCTGGCCGAAGGCACCAGCACGATCACCAACTGCCCCGACATCCTTGACGTGCCGTTGATGGCGGAGGTGCTGCGCGGCCTGGGTGCCACCGTCGAGCTCGACGGCGACGTCGCCCGCATCACCTCACCCGACGAACCGAAGTACGACGCGGACTTTGCCGCCGTACGCCAGTTCCGCGCCTCGGTCTGCGTGCTCGGACCTCTGGTCGGCCGCTGCAAGCGGGCCAAGGTCGCGCTGCCCGGTGGCGACGCGATCGGATCGCGTCCCTTGGACATGCACCAGGCGGGCCTGCGACAGCTGGGTGCGCAATGCAACATCGAGCACGGATGCGTGGTCGCGACCGCAGATACATTGCGCGGCGCGGAGATTCAGTTGGAATTCCCGTCCGTCGGAGCCACCGAGAACATCCTGATGGCCGCCGTGGTGGCCGAGGGTGTCACCACGATTCACAATGCGGCGCGAGAACCCGACGTGGTCGATCTGTGCACGATGCTGAACCAGATGGGCGCGCAAGTCGAAGGCGCGGGTTCGCCGACGATGACGATCACCGGTGTTCCGCGGCTGCACCCCACCGAGCACCGCGTGATCGGAGACCGCATCGTCGCCGCCACCTGGGGAATTGCCGCCGCGATGACCCGCGGTGACATCACCGTGACGGGTGTCGATCCCGCGCACCTTCAGGTGGTGCTGCACAAACTGCACGACGCGGGTGCGACCGTCACCCAGACGGACAGCAGTTTCCGGGTAACCCAGTACGAGCGCCCGAAGGCCGTCAATGTCGCGACGCTGCCGTTTCCCGGGTTTCCGACCGATCTGCAGCCGATGGCGATCGCGCTGGCGCGATCGCCGACGGCACGTCGATGATCACGGAGAACGTCTTCGAGGCGCGATTCCGGTTCGTCGAGGAGATGATCCGTCTCGGCGCGGACGCCCGCACCGACGGGCACCACGCCGTCGTGCGGGGTCTGCCACAACTGTCCAGCGCGCCGGTTTGGTGTTCGGACATCCGCGCCGGCGCCGGATTGGTGCTCGCCGGCCTGGTCGCCGACGGTGACACCGAGGTCCACGACGTCTTCCACATCGACCGCGGCTACCCGTTATTCGTCGAGAACCTGGCGTTTTTGGGAGCGGAGATCGAACGTGTACAGTAAGCGCTGCCCGACTGAAGCGGTCACCGCGCAGGATGGCCGAAACCGGGTCTTGACTCCCCTACCAGGGCTGTATTAAGCTGGCAGGGTTGCCCGGAATCGGGTAAAAACAAGCGAGTGTGTTGTTTGAGAACTCAATAGTGTGTTTGGTGGTTTTATTTTTTTGTTGTTGTTTTTTTGACCACACCTAACACTCCCCGTGTGTCGGTGTGGTCGTTTATCTAGATGCCAGTTTTTGGTGTCTTTTGTTAAGGTCAGATTTTCTCTGATTCGAAATTCACCTCGTTCGCGAGGAGTTTTTGTTTGGAGAGTTTGATCCTGGCTCAGGACGAACGCTGGCGGCGTGCTTAACACATGCAAGTCGAACGGAAAGGCCCCTTCGGGGGTACTCGAGTGGCGAACGGGTGAGTAACACGTGGGTGATCTGCCCTGCACTTCGGGATAAGCCTGGGAAACTGGGTCTAATACCGGATAGGACCCCTTGGCGCATGCCTTGGGGTGGAAAGCTTTTGCGGTGTGGGATGGGCCCGCGGCCTATCAGCTTGTTGGTGGGGTCACGGCCTACCAAGGCTCCGACGGGTAGCCGGCCTGAGAGGGTGTCCGGCCACACTGGGACTGAGATACGGCCCAGACTCCTACGGGAGGCAGCAGTGGGGAATATTGCACAATGGGCGCAAGCCTGATGCAGCGACGCCGCGTGGGGGATGACGGCCTTCGGGTTGTAAACCTCTTTCACCATCGACGAAGGTCCGGGTTTTCTCGGATTGACGGTAGGTGGAGAAGAAGCACCGGCCAACTACGTGCCAGCAGCCGCGGTAATACGTAGGGTGCGAGCGTTGTCCGGAATTACTGGGCGTAAAGAGCTCGTAGGTGGTTTGTCGCGTTGTTCGTGAAAACTCACGGCTTAACTGTGAGCGTGCGGGCGATACGGGCAGACTGGAGTACTGCAGGGGAGACTGGAATTCCTGGTGTAGCGGTGGAATGCGCAGATATCAGGAGGAACACCGGTGGCGAAGGCGGGTCTCTGGGCAGTAACTGACGCTGAGGAGCGAAAGCGTGGGGAGCGAACAGGATTAGATACCCTGGTAGTCCACGCCGTAAACGGTGGGTACTAGGTGTGGGTTTCCTTCCTTGGGATCCGTGCCGTAGCTAACGCATTAAGTACCCCGCCTGGGGAGTACGGCCGCAAGGCTAAAACTCAAAGGAATTGACGGGGGCCCGCACAAGCGGCGGAGCATGTGGATTAATTCGATGCAACGCGAAGAACCTTACCTGGGTTTGACATGCACAGGACGCTGGTAGAGATATCAGTTCCCTTGTGGCCTGTGTGCAGGTGGTGCATGGCTGTCGTCAGCTCGTGTCGTGAGATGTTGGGTTAAGTCCCGCAACGAGCGCAACCCTTGTCTCATGTTGCCAGCGGGTAATGCCGGGGACTCGTGAGAGACTGCCGGGGTCAACTCGGAGGAAGGTGGGGATGACGTCAAGTCATCATGCCCCTTATGTCCAGGGCTTCACACATGCTACAATGGCCGGTACAAAGGGCTGCGATGCCGCAAGGCTTAGCGAATCCTTTAAAGCCGGTCTCAGTTCGGATTGGGGTCTGCAACTCGACCCCATGAAGTCGGAGTCGCTAGTAATCGCAGATCAGCAACGCTGCGGTGAATACGTTCCCGGGCCTTGTACACACCGCCCGTCACGTCATGAAAGTCGGTAACACCCGAAGCCAGTGGCCTAACCCTTTGGGAGGGAGCTGTCGAAGGTGGGATCGGCGATTGGGACGAAGTCGTAACAAGGTAGCCGTACCGGAAGGTGCGGCTGGATCACCTCCTTTCTAAGGAGCACCACGAGAAACACTCCAATTGGTGGAGTGTGAGCCGTGAGGGGTTCTCGTCTGTAGTGGGCGAGGGCCGGGTGCACGACAACAAACGAAACGCCAGACACACTATTGGGTCCTGAGGCAACACCCTCGTTGTTCAAGGGAGTTGCCCCTCCATCTTGGTGGTGGGGTGTGGTGTTTGAGAACTGGATAGTGGTTGCGAGCATCAAATGGATGCGTCTCCTATGGAGGCGCGTTCTTTAATGCAATTTCTTCTTTGGTTTTTTGTAGTGTTTGTAAGTGTCTAAGGGCGCATGGTGGATGCCTTGGCATCGAGAGCCGATGAAGGACGTGGGAGGCTGCGATATGCCTCGGGGAGCTGTCAACCGAGCGTGGATCCGAGGATTTCCGAATGGGGAAACCCAGCACGAGTGATGTCGTGTTACCCGCATCTGAATATATAGGGTGCGGGAGGTAACGCGGGGAAGTGAAACATCTCAGTACCCGTAGGAGAAGAAAACAATTGTGATTCCGCTAGTAGTGGCGAGCGAACGCGGAACAGGCTAAACCGCATGCATGTGTAACCGGGTAGGGGTTGTGCGTGCGGTGTTGTGGGAGGATACGTCTCAGCTCTACCTGGCTGAGAGGCAGTCAGAAAGTGTCGTAGTTAGCGGAAGTGGCCTGGGATGGTCCGCCGTAGACGGTGAGAGCCCGGTACGCGAAAACCCGGCACCTGCCTTGTATCAATTCCCGAGTAGCAGCGGGCCCGTGGAATCTGCTGTGAATCTGCCGGGACCACCCGGTAAGCCTAAATACTTCTCGATGACCGATAGCGGATTAGTACCGTGAGGGAATGGTGAAAAGTACCCCGGGAGGGGAGTGAAATAGTACCTGAAACCGTGTGCCTACAAGCCGTCAGAGCCTCTTCGTGGGGTGATGGCGTGCCTTTTGAAGAATGAGCCTGCGAGTCAGGGACATGTCGCAAGGTTAACCCGTGAGGGGTAGCCGCAGCGAAAGCGAGTCTGAATAGGGCGATTCAGTGGCGTGTTCTGGACCCGAAGCGGAGTGATCTACCCATGGCCAGGGTGAAGCGCGGGTAAGACCGTGTGGAGGCCCGAACCCACTTAGGTTGAAGACTGAGGGGATGAGTTGTGGGTAGGGGTGAAAGGCCAATCAAACTCCGTGATAGCTGGTTCTCCCCGAAATGCATTTAGGTGCAGCGTTACGTGTTTCACCACGGAGGTAGAGCTACTGGATGGCCAATGGGCCCTACTAGGTTACTGACGTCAGCCAAACTCCAAATGCCGTGGTGTATAGCGTGGCAGTGAGACGGCGGGGGATAAGCTCCGTACGTCGAAAGGGAAACAGCCCAGATCGCCGGCTAAGGCCCCCAAGCGTGTGCTAAGTGGGAAAGGATGTGCAGTCGCAAAGACAACCAGGAGGTTGGCTTAGAAGCAGCCACCCTTGAAAGAGTGCGTAATAGCTCACTGGTCAAGTGATTGTGCGCCGATAATGTAGCGGGGCTCAAGCACACCGCCGAAGCCGCGGCAACCGTAAGGTTGGGTAGGGGAGCGTCCCCCATGCTGAGAAGCCTCCGGGTAACCGGTGGTGGAGAGTGGGGGAGTGAGAATGCAGGCATGAGTAGCGATAAGGCAAGTGAGAACCTTGCCCGCCGTAAGACCAAGGGTTCCTGGGCCAGGCCAGTCCGCCCAGGGTGAGTCGGGACCTAAGGCGAGGCCGACAGGCGTAGTCGATGGACAACGGGTTGATATTCCCGTACCCGTGTATGAGCGCCCGTGATGAATCAATTCTGCTAACCACCCAAAAGGTGGCCTATCAATCCCTTCGGGGTGCGAGGACCGCCGGCTGCGTGGGACCCGGGTTGGTAGTAGTCAAGCAATGGGGTGACGCAGGAAGGTAGCCGTACCAGTCAGTGGTAATACTGGGGCAAACCTGTAGGGAGAGCGATAGGTAAATCCGTCGCTCATATTCCTGAGAGGTGACGCATAGCCGATTGAGGCGAATTCGGTGATCCTCTGCTGCCAAGAAAAGCCTCTAGCGAGTTCACACACGGCCCGTACCCCAAACCGACACAGGTGGTCAGGTAGAGAATACCAAGGCGTACGAGATAACTATGGTTAAGGAACTCGGCAAAATGCCCCCGTAACTTCGGGAGAAGGGGGGCCGGCTTACCGTGAACAGCCTTGCGCTGGGAGCGGGAACCGGTCGCAGAAACCAGTGAGAAGCGACTGTTTACTAAAAACACAGGTCCGTGCGAAGTCGCAAGACGATGTATACGGACTGACGCCTGCCCGGTGCTGGAAGGTTAAGAGGACCCGTTAACTCGTAAGGGTGAAGCGGAGAATTTAAGCCCCAGTAAACGGCGGTGGTAACTATAACCATCCTAAGGTAGCGAAATTCCTTGTCGGGTAAGTTCCGACCTGCACGAATGGCGTAACGACTTCTCAACTGTCTCAACCATAGACTCGGCGAAATTGCACTACGAGTAAAGATGCTCGTTACGCGCGGCAGGACGAAAAGACCCCGGGACCTTCACTACAACTTGGTATTGGTGTTCGGTACGGTTTGTGTAGGATAGGTGGGAGACTGTGAAGCCTTAACGCTAGTTAGGGTGGAGTCGTTGTTGAAATACCACTCTGATCGTATTGGACACCTAACGTCGAACCGTATATCCGGTTCACGGACAGTGCCTGGTGGGTAGTTTAACTGGGGCGGTTGCCTCCTAAAATGTAACGGAGGCGCCCAAAGGTTCCCTCAACCTGGACGGCAATCAGGTGTTGAGTGTAAATGCACAAGGGAGCTTGACTGCGAGACTTACAAGTCAAGCAGGGACGAAAGTCGGGATTAGTGATCCGGCACCCCCGAGTGGAAGGGGTGTCGCTCAACGGATAAAAGGTACCCCGGGGATAACAGGCTGATCTTCCCCAAGAGTCCATATCGACGGGATGGTTTGGCACCTCGATGTCGGCTCGTCGCATCCTGGGGCTGGAGCAGGTCCCAAGGGTTGGGCTGTTCGCCCATTAAAGCGGCACGCGAGCTGGGTTTAGAACGTCGTGAGACAGTTCGGTCTCTATCCGCCGCGCGCGTCAGAAGCTTGAGGAAACCTGTCCCTAGTACGAGAGGACCGGGACGGACGAACCTCTGGTACACCAGTTGTTCCACCAGGAGCACCGCTGGATAGCCACGTTCGGACAGGATAACCGCTGAAAGCATCTAAGCGGGAAACCTTCTCCAAGATGAGGCTTCTCACCCTTTTAGAGGGATAAGGCCCCCGGCAGACTACCGGATTGATAGGTCAGACCTGGAAGCCCGGCAACGGGTGCAGGGAACTGGCACTAACCGGCCGAAAACTTACCAACACACAAATCGCAACCACTATTCATTTCTCGCCGCAAGGCGTGAAATGCCACACCCCCCCACCAGTACACTTGAATGAGAAATTAAATAGAGTTACGGCGGTCACAGCGACAGGGAAACGCCCGGTCCCATCCCGAACCCGGAAGCTAAGCCTGTCAGCGCCGATGGTACTGCCCTATTCGGGTGGAAGAGTAGGACACCGCCGAACATACAAAAACACCCCCGGTTTTCCGGGGGTGTTTTTGTATTCGCACTCCCATTACCCGCGAGCGTGCGTGTTTGTGCAGCGACTCGCCGCCTCAAGCGTAAAACTATGCACGCTCGGGCCGAGGGCTCAGTCGAATAACGTCAAATTCGCGGCCGCACGTCGTCTCTCTAATGCGAGCAGGGTTTGTTTTCGTTCGAGCCCACCGCCATACCCGGTGAGGCTTCCGCTGGCCCCAATGACGCGATGGCAGGGAACGACGATTGCGATCGGGTTGTGGCCGTTGGCCAAGCCGACAGCGCGCGCCGAGCCGGCCGCGCCGATCTGCTCGGCGATCTCTCCGTAGGAGCGGGTTTCGCCATAGGGAATGGTCAGCAGCGCGTTCCACACTCGTTGCTGAAAGTCGGTGCCCCGCAGATCCAGTTGGAGGTCGAAGTCGGTGAGCTCACCGGCGAAATACGCGCCGAGTTGGTCGACGGCGTCGGCGAAGGCGTCGGAATCGGGCGACCAGCCGGCCCGGCTGGGCTCGTAGGTTTGGTCGACCATCCGCAGATTGGTCAACACCGAGCCGTGACCCGCCAGAGTTAGTAATCCGATCGGACTGTCGATAGTGCGGTACTGGATCATGCAACCTCCTGGGGTGGCCATTGGTTTACCGGGTGGACCAGCGTGGTCCATAGATGTTGGACGGCGTAGGAGCGCCACGGGCGCCACCCAGCGCTGCGTTCGGTCAACGCCTTTTGATCGGCGGTCAGGCCCAGCTGCTCGGCGGCCAACCGAAGGCCGAGGTCGCTCGCCGGAAACGCATCCGGATCGCCCAGGCCGCGCATGGCGATCACCTCTGCTGTCCAGGGCCCGACACCCGGCAGCGCGAGCAACTGCCGGCGTGCGCTATTCCAGTCGCAACCGGCGTCGACCGTGATGCTCCCGTCGGAGAGGCCGGCGACCAGGGCCCTGAGCGTTCGTTGTCGTGCTGTCGGGACCGCCAGATGGACGGGATCGATATCGGCTAGCTGCTCGACCGACGGAAACGCGTGGGTCAGCCCGCCACCGAGATCATTGACCGGCTGTCCGTAGGCCTTGACCAATCTGGCGGTGTGGGTGCGCGCGGCCTTCATCGATACTTGTTGGCCCAGCACCACACGGATCGCCAATTCGGGTTCGTCGACCGTGCGCGGAATGCGCTGTCCGGGCGCCTTGGCGACCACTGGGCCTAGATCGGGATCGCGACCGAGCGCCTCGACCACCGCCTCGGGGTCTGCATCGAGGTCCAGCAGCCGCCGGCAGCGAGCGATCGCGGTAGTGAGATCTCGGAAGTCCTCGAGCGTGAGGACGCAACGCACGTGATCTTCCGCCGGTGTCAGGGACACCACGCCACTGCCAGAGGGAAGCCGCAGGGTGCGTCGGTACGCGCCGTCGCGGACCTCCTCGCAACCGGGCGCGGCACCGGCGGCCAGATGGCCGAACACGCCCTCATAGGCGAACGGTGTCCGGGTCGGCAGCCGAAGCGTCACCGTTCCGGGCATGCCCGCGCCGGACCCGAACCGGGCCGCTGCCTGCTTGCGCAGCGTCGTCGGGGTGCTTTCGAACACCAGGCGAACGGTGTCGTTGAATTGGCGGATACTGGAAAACCCCGCCGCGAAGGCGACGTCGCCGAACGGCAGCTGCGTAGTTTCGATCAGCACCCGTGCGGCCTGCGCTCGTTGCGCGCGAGCTAGCGCCAGCGGGCCGGCGCCGACCTCGGCCTGCAGGAGCCGCTCCAGCTGTCGGGTGGTGTAGCCAAGCTGGGCGGCAAGGCCGCCGACGCCGTCGCGGTCCACCGTGCCGTCGGCGATGAGCCGCATTGCCCGCGCGACGATGTCGCCGCGCACATTCCATTCCGGGGAGCCGGGAGAGGCGTCGGGACGGCATCGTTTGCATGCCCGGAAGCCCGCCCGTTGAGCTGCGGCCGCGGTCGGATAAAACCGGACGTTACGTGCGAAGGGCGGCCGCACCGGGCAGCTGGGCCGACAGTAGATCCGGGTGGTCAGCACCGCGGTGACGAACCAGCCGTCGAACCGGGCGTCCTTGGACTGAACCGCCCGGTAGCAGTGGTCGAAATCCTCGTGCACGCTTCCACAGTTACACCTACCCACCGACAAGACTGGCGGAAAACCGACATTGCAGTCTCGGGGTTCGCGCTCGGTACGCGCGGCGAGCCGATGAACCGTTTAGACCAAGCAAATTAAAAGTTGATGACGTACGGCAGAACACTTGTCTCTCTTGGGGTTTCGCGTTTCTCGCTGATGGGCAGCCCCTTTAGGCGGGGGCGCCGCGCGGGTAGGCTGGGCCGGTCACCCAGTGTCGCCTCGTCGGGAGGGACAGGTGACGGTTTCGCTAGGAGCGGCTCATGTTGGATCTTCTTGCCCAGGAATTCGCAGCTGAGATTGCCCTCGGTGGCGGCGGCGGCAAGCCGGGTGGCGGTGGTGGCAAGCCCGGCGGCGGTGGCGGCAAGCCCGGCGGTGGCGGCGGGAAGCCGTAACGCCCTTCCGGCAACCGCGCCCGGAACCGCTTGACGCAACAAGCTTTCGGCGCTCAGGCGATCGGGCCGGGCGGTTCATCCTGATCGGCGGCGCCGAGCAGATCGAGTTGCATCCACGCGACGTCGTGCCAACTGTCGTGCTTCCATTCGACGCGGCGGTACAAGCCGGCATCCTGGAATCCGAACGATCGATGGAAGCCGTTGCTGGCTTCGTTGGGTTGGGTAATGCCGGCGAACGCGCGTCGATAGCCGCGTTCGGTGATGCGCCGTAGCAGTTGGGTGTAGAGCTTGCGGCCGACGCCGGTGCGGTGGTGGTCAGCGCTGACATAGATGCCGGTTTCGGCTGACCATTGGTAGGACGGCAGACGCCGCAGCGCGTGCGCGTAGGCGAAGCCGCTGATCTGATCGCCGCTTTCAAGCACCAGCCACTCGTGCGCGTCGCGTGCTGCACTGATGCGTGCCGCCATCTCGGCGACGGTCGGAACTTCAATTTCCCAACTGATCGTCGTGTCACGAACATAGGGGCGGTAGATCCCAACACAGGCGGCCGCATCCCGTGCGGACGCGGGCCGCACATGGCCGATGGTTGTTGACATGTGGACAGTCTGCGCTTGCGGAATAACCTCGGCAGGCCAGTGTGTTCCGCCACACATGAAACCGTTCACTGAGTCCGAACGTCAGGAGTTCCTCGCCGGAGTGCATGTCGGCGTGTTGTCCGTCGCTGCCACCGACGGGCGGCCGCCGGCCAGTGTTCCGATCTGGTATGGCTACGCCCCCGGGGGAGACATCCTGATCAACACCGGGGCGTCGTCGCGAAAGACCAGGCTCATCGAGCAGGCCGGCGCTGTGACGCTGGCCGCCCAGCGCGAAGAACCGCCGTATCAGTACGTGGTCGTCGAGGGCACCGTCGTCGAGACCACCAAGCCCACGCCGTTGGACGTGCGGGAAGCGATCGCGATCCGTTACCTCGGTGAGGAACTCGGACGCGCGTTCGTGCAGAGCCTTGAGGATCAGGAGAGCGTGTTGTTCACCGTCCGTCCCGACCGGTGGATCACCGCCGATTTCTCCGACGGTATCTGAACTCTATTGGGACTGGACGGTGGCGGCCGACGCGATGAAGTCCCGGGCTGGTCGGGACAACGGGCGTGCGGAATTCCAGATCATTCCCACGTCACGGTAGGCGTCGGCGTCGGCGTCGGCCAGGCGCAGGACGTTGACCCCGGGTGCCTCTTCGCTGCCGTCGATCGGCACCAGGCTGACGCCGAGCCCCGCGGCGACGAGGCCTACCGCCGTGTTCAGGCTGGTCGATTCCAGGACGATCCGGGGCTGGAATTGCGCTGCGGCACATAGCTCGTCGAGCAGTCGGCGCATACCGAAACCGGCGGGCATGGCCACGACGCGCTCACGGGTCAGATCGGTCATGGACACCGCTACAACACTTGCAAGCCGGTGGTCGCGGGGCACGGCAACACCGAGGCGCTGACGGAACATGCTGCGCCAGGCCAATGTTGGCTCTTTCGGCCGCGGCGAAACCACCCCGATGTCAACGGAATCGGACTGCACCAGATCGCCGATCGATTCGGCGGCGCCTTCCTGCAGCGTGAACGTGACTCGCGGTGAGGACGCCGTAAACGCCGCGATCAGGCGCGGCACCACGCGGGACCCGAACGAACTCAGAAAGCCCAGCCGGATTTCACTGACGGCGGGGTTGGTCAGGTCTTCGATCGCGCGCCGCGCTGAATCGAGCTCCAGCTGGGCGCGGCGCGCGTGTTCGTAGAAGATCCGTCCGTACGCGTTGAGGGAGAGCCGCTTGCCGCGGCGATCGAACAACGCCACGCCCAGGCGCTGTTCCAGCCGGGAGAGCATTCGGGTCAGAGTTGGCTGCGCGATATGAAGCTGATCGGCGGCGGCCGTGACGTGTTCTAGCTCCGCGAGTGTGACATACCACTCGTAGTCGCCGTCCCGCATGCACCTCACCTCTGCTTATGACGCATTAGCATGATAATCGATCAAACAATTCATTTCCGCTCCCAGCCGGCGGCGCGGAGTATCACAGCCATGCCCCAGCTGACCCTTACCCCCGCCGCACACCAAGCCGGCAGCCGGGGTTATCGGCGAGTGACCATGGCGCTCTACGGCGCCGGGCTCGCCAGCTTCGCTGCGATGTACTGCACTCAGGCCCTGTTGCCTGCCCTGTCGACGTATTACCGGATCGCTCCCGCCACTGCGGCGCTCACCGTCTCCCTGACGACGGGAATGCTGGCGCTGTCGATCATTCCGGCGAGTGTCCTGTCCGAGCGCTATGGACGGATCACCGTGATGCTGACATCGGGCGTGTTGTCCAGCATTATCGGGTTGCTCTTGCCGTTCAGCCCCACGCTCGGCATCCTGCTCGCCGGGCGCGCACTGCACGGCATCGCGCTGGCCGGGATACCCGCGGTCGCGATGGCGTATCTGGCCGAGGAAGTGCACGCCTCGTCGCTCGGTTCGGCGATGGGACGATACGTCGCCGGGACCACGATCGGCGGCCTGGCCGGGCGGATCGTCCCGTCGCTGATCGTCGACGTCAGCAATTGGCGCGTCGCACTATTGGTGTGCTCGCTGACAACGCTGGCCGGGACGGGCGTTTTCGCCGTTCTTGCGCCCCGGTCTCGGTTCTTCACCCCCAAGACGGCGAGCGTCCGGGCCACCGCACACAGCCTGCGGTCGCATCTGCGAAACCCGGTGCTGTGCAAGCTTTTTGCCTTGGGCTTCGTCCTGATGGGCGGATTTGTCACGGTCTACAACTATCTGGGGTATCGATTGAGCGCGCAGCCGTTCTCGTTGGCTTCGTCGGTGGTGGGCCTGTTGTTCCTGCTGTACCTGGCGGGCACCGTGACGTCGACGATGGCCGGGCGGCTCGCCGACCGCAAGGGGCGCGCGCTGGTGCTGGGTAGCGCCTTGCCGATCGCGGTGCTCGGCCTGTTGGCGACCGTCTCGCACAATTTGGTCGCGATCGTCCTCGGCGCCGGGGTGTTCACCGGCGGTTTCTTCGCCGTGCACACCGTGGCCAGCGGCTGGGTGGGAGCCGTTGCGCATCGGGATCGTGCCGAGGCGTCATCGCTCTACCTGTTCAGCTACTACCTGGGCGGATCGGTGGCCGGCGGATTCGGCGGGCTGGCCTACAGCGTCGGTGACTGGCCGGGCACCGTCGTGTTCGTCGGTACGCTCTTGCTCGCCGGCCTGTTGCTGGTGGCTCGGCTGGTGAAAGAAACTGCGCCCGAACCGGTTTGCGTCAACGCAGCTGTGGCATGACCTCGGCGGCGAACAGCTCCAGGTGCTCAAGGTCGGACAGGTCGAGCAGTTGGGTGTACACGCGCTGAAGGCCGATGTCCTTCCAGGGCGCCAATTTCTCGACGATCTCGGCAGGCGTGCCGACCAACGGGCTATTGGAACGCATCTCGTCCACGTCTCGGCCGATCGCCGCGGCGCGCCGGGCCAGTTCGGCGTCATCGCGTCCCGCGCAGATGACGAACGCGGCTGAGTACACGATGGAGTCGGCCGCTCTGCCGGCCGCGGCGACCGCGCCGGCAACCCGCTCGCTTTGGGCTTTGGCGACGTCGATCGGCGTGAAGGGCAGGTTGAATTCGGCGGCGTAGGTGGCGGCCAGCGCCGGAGTGCGCTTGGCGCCGACGCCGCCGATGATGATCGGTGGATGCGGGCTTTGCACGGGTTTGGGAAGCGCGGGCGACTCGGCGATGGTGTAGTGCTTGCCGGTGTAGTTGAACCTTTCGCCGGGCTTGGTTGTCCACAACCCGGTGACGATGGCGAGTTGCTCACTGAGCCGTTCGAACCGCTCTCGCACCGAGGGAAATGGGATTCCGTAAGCCTCGTGTTCCGGGGCGAACCAGCCGCTGCCGAGGCCCAATTCGACACGCCCGCCGCTCATTTCGTCCACCTGTGCGACCGAGATGGCGAGCGGGCCCGGGTAGCGGAACGTCGCGGAGGTCACGAGCGTGCCGAGTCGGATGCTCGACGTTTCGCGCGCAATGGCGCCCAGCGTCACCCACGAATCGGTCGGTCCGGGCCCGCCGTCACCGCTCATCGCCAGGTAATGATCGGAGCGGAAGAAGGCCGCATAGCCGAGCCGTTCGGCCGTTTGGGCAACGGCGAGCTGGTCTGCATAGCGGGCACCTTGCTGCGGCTCGACGAAGACACGAAAATCCACGGGCAGCTGTCCTTTCTGTAATTAGGCAGGCGAGGCCAGCTGGGTAGGCTCCTCATGCCCGCGCAGTATCACGGTTTCGCCCAAAGACCAACGGGCACTTTCCTCTTCGCTTGCACCCTGGACCGCCTCCGCGGTCGCTAACAACCGGCCCGGGTACGATTTCGCTAGTTCGCACAGTCGGGCCGCCTCGTTGACCGGCTCGCCGATCACGGTGTATTCGAAGCGCTCCTTGGCGCCGACGTTGCCGGCGACGACCTGACCCGCCGCCACGCCGATGCCGGCCTGGCAGTCAGGCATTTCGTCAGCCAGTCGGTCTGTGATGGCCCGCGCGGCGGCCAGCGCCTGGTCCTCGGGACGGTCCAGGCGATTCGGAGCGCCGAAGATCGCCAACGACGCATCGCCCTCGAATTTGTTGACCAGGCCGCAGTGGGCATCCACCTCCTCGACGACGATCGAGAAAAACCGGTTCAGGAATTTGACGACTTCGGCCGGCGGTTGGCTGGTCACCAACTGGGTGGAGCCGACCAGGTCGATGAAGACAACGGCCACGTGCCGTTCTTCGCCGCCCAGTTTTGGTCTCTCCCGTTCGGCGGCGAGGGCAACCTCCCGGCCCACATGCCGGCCGAAGAGATCACGCACACGTTCGCGTTCGCGCAGACCGTCGACCATCGCGTTGAAACCACGTTGCAGCTCACCGAGTTCGGTGCCGTCGAATACCACCAGGTTGCCCCGTAAGTCGCCCTGTTCGGCGCGCTTGAGTGCGGCGCGTACGACCCGCACCGGGGTCGCGGTCAGCCAGGACAGGATCCACGTCAGGAGGCATCCGAAGATCAGGGCTGCGATCGACACCATCATCACGCCCACGGCGAATTGGGTCTCGGTCAGATTCCGCATCGCTAGCTGGAAGAACGCCACCAGGGCGATACCGATGACCGGCACCCCCGAACCCAGGAACCAAACCATCATGGTTCGGCCCATTAGGCCCGATGTCAACCGCCGTGGCGGTCGTCCCGCCTCGAGTGCCTGGGCGGCCACCGGGCGCAGTGCGAACTCGGTGATCAGATAGGCAGCCGTGGCGACCAGAACGCCGCAGATGCCGACCCCGAACAGAAACCGCGGGATGAACTGCGTGTTGAACAGGCCATAGAGGGTTGCCGACAGTATCGTCCCAATTCCCCACAGGCTGAGGTCGACGATCGCGACGTGCCACGGGGCAGCGAGGGTGTTGCGCTCGTCGGCGCGGGTGGGTTTGCGCTCCTCGATCGCCCAGCGCAGCGCCAGCACCGTCCGCCGGGTGATCCAATAAGCCCCTACCGTAATGGCGAAAATGAGGTAGCCCGGCATCACGATGAATGTGAGCCACCCCGGTGCGTCGTCGAAGATGCTCGGTTCGGGAATGGCGACCGTCAGCACGAGCGCCGCGACGGCGATGCCGATCAAATTCGCCGCCATGACGAGGACGGTCAAGATGACCTGGATGCGTATCCGTCGACGCTTTTGGCTCTCCGAGACCCGCCCAAGCAGCAGGGAGCCGTAAGCGGGGGCCTGCTGCAGCCGTCCGCTTTGACGGGTGACTCTCTCGAGCACCCGGCCCAGGCGATGCGCGAGAGTCTGATTGGGCATTATGCGTCAGCCTAATTTGTCGGACACGCTCTAAGGTGAGTCGGGTGCGTCTCGTGATCGCTCAATGCACCGTCGACTACGTCGGCCGGCTCACCGCTCATCTCCCGTCGGCGCGCAGGTTGTTGTTGATCAAGGCCGACGGGTCGGTCAGTGTGCACGCCGACGACCGCGCCTACAAGCCGCTGAACTGGATGAGCCCGCCGTGCTGGATGACCGAGGAGCCCGGCGACCAGATGCCGGTGTGGGTGGTGGAAAACAAGGCCGGCGAACAGCTGCGCATCCACATCGAAGGGATCGAGCATGACTCCAGCCACGAGCTGGGTGTCGACCCAGGGCTGGTCAAGGATGGCGTCGAGGCCCACCTGCAGGCCTTGCTCGCCGAGCACGTCCAACTGCTGGGCGAGGGATACACGCTGGTGCGCCGCGAATACATGACCGCGATCGGGCCCGTCGACCTGCTGTGCCGCGATGAACGCGGCGGCTCGGTCGCGGTGGAAATCAAAAGGCGAGGCGAGATCGACGGCGTGGAGCAGCTCACCCGATATCTCGAATTGCTCAATCGCGACACCGTTCTCGCGCCGGTGAAAGGCGTGTTCGCCGCCCAGCAGATCAAGCCGCAAGCGCGCACCCTGGCCACTGATCGCGGAATCCGTTGCCTCACACTGGACTACGACAAGATGCGCGGGATGGATAGCGACGAGTACCGGCTGTTCTGATGGCCCGCCGCCGCAGAGCGCCGCTTAGGCTGCCCCCGTTGCCGTCGCCGATGCTGCGGCGAGTGGAGGCTGGGCCCGACGGCTACGAGTACGAAGTGCGTCCGATCGCTGGGTCCCGCGCCGTCAAGATGTACCGCTGCCCGGGCTGCGACCACCAAATCCGTTCCGGCACTGCGCATGTAGTGGTGTGGCCGATTGAATCTGCTGGCGCCATGGATGACCGGCGGCATTGGCACACGCCGTGCTGGGCCAAGCGCGCGACGCGCACTCCGACCCGAAAGTGGAGTTAGTTCGCCGGCTCCACGAGCTCGATCAACACCCCACCGGCGTCCTTGGGGTGGACGAAGTTGATCCGGGAGTTTGCCGTGCCACGCCGTGGGGCGTCATAGATGAGTCGTACCCCCTGCGCGCGCAGTTGCTCACTCAGGGCGTCCAGATCGCTGACCCGGAGTGCCATCTGTTGGATGCCAGGCCCGCGCTTGTCCAGGAACTTCGCGATCGTTGACGACTCGTCCAGCGGCGCCATTAGCTGAATCTGCGCTGCGTCCGGCGCGCTCGGCACCGCCACCATGGCCTCGCGGATGCCCTGGTCCTCGTTGACTTCTTCGTGCACCAGGATCATGCCGAGGTGGTCGTGGTACCACTCGATGGCCGCGTCCAGGTCGGCGACTGCGATGCCGACGTGATCGACCCCGGTCACCAGGGAGATAGCCAAGAGTCGACGGGCGTCAACTTGATCGGTCGTCATCACATAAAGGTAACCTGACGGAGAAGATTGCGCTTCTCCGGTAGGTCGAATGGGCCTTCCACATCCCTCTTGGAGGTAGTCATGACGACATCGGTGATCGTTGCTGGGGCACGGACACCCATCGGCAAATTGATGGGCTCATTAAAGGATTTTTCGGCCAGCGATCTGGGGGCCATTGCCATCAAGGGGGCGCTGGAGAAAGCCAACGTGCCGGCGTCGGCGGTCGAATACGTGATCATGGGCCAGGTATTGACCGCTGGAGCAGGTCAAATGCCCGCCCGGCAGGCCGCCGTGGCCGCTGGCATCGGCTGGGACGTTCCGGCGCTGTCCATCAACAAGATGTGCCTGTCCGGTATCGACGCCATCGCGCTTGCTGACCAGCTCATTCGGGCCGGGGAGTTCGAGGTGGTAGTGGCCGGTGGCCAGGAGTCCATGACGAAGGCACCGCATTTGCTGATGGACTCGCGGGCCGGCTACAAGTACGGCGACGTCACGGTGTTGGACCACATGGCCTACGACGGCCTGCACGACGTGTTCACCGACCAGCCGATGGGTGCGCTCACCGAGCAGCGCAACGACGTCGACAAGTTCACCCGCGCCGAACAGGACGAGTACGCGGCGCGATCGCACCAAAAGGCGGCCGCCGCCTGGAAGGACGGCGTGTTCACCGACGAGGTGGTTCCGGTAGATATCCCGCAGCGCAAAGGTGACCCGCTGCAGTTCACCGAGGATGAGGGGATCCGCGCCAACACCACGGCCGAATCCTTGGGCGGTCTCAAGGCGGCGTTCCGCAAGGACGGCACCATCACGGCCGGGTCTGCGTCGCAGATCTCCGACGGCGCGGCCGCCGTCGTGGTGATGAGCAAGGAGAAGGCGCAGGAGCTGGGGCTGACGTGGCTGGCCGAGATCGGTGCGCACGGCGTGGTGGCCGGACCGGATTCAACGCTGCAGTCGCAACCGGCCAACGCGATCAAGAAGGCGCTCGACCGCGAAGGAATCACGGTTGACCAGCTCGATGTCGTCGAAATCAACGAGGCATTCGCCGCGGTGGCCCTGGCCTCCACGCGCGAACTCGGGGTGAATCCCGAGATCGTGAACGTCAATGGCGGCGCGATCGCGGTCGGCCACCCCATCGGCATGTCGGGAGCCAGGATCACGCTGCATGTGGCCCTGGAGCTGGCGCGCCGCGGCTCCGGGATCGGCGTCGCGGCCCTGTGCGGGGCCGGTGGCCAGGGTGACGCGTTGATTCTCCGGGCGGGCTGACCGATAGAAAACTGACCGGTAACTTTGCTGCGGGCCGGCGCCGGCACAGCCGGTGTGATTTGTGTCATATGAGCCGTGTGAGCAGCGATTTCGTCCTGATTCTGCTCGCGCGGGATGGGCGGCACCCGGGTGGATCGGTAGACGCGGCGACGTGACAAACTTGACGGCGTGACGCGTCCGCGACCCTCGATCGGGCCTGCAATGGCCGGTGCCGTCGATCTGTCCGGTCTCAAGCAACGGGCCCAGCAGAAGGCTTCGCCTTCCGGGCCCGCTGGGCCCGGCGCAGAGCCGGGCGGTATGGAGATCACCGAAGCGAATTTCGAAGAGGAAGTGATCGTCCGGTCGGAAGAAGTGCCCGTTGTGGTGGCGCTCTGGTCACCTCGCAGCGATGCGTGCATCGAGCTGGTCGACACGCTGTCGGGCCTGGCCGCCGCCGACAACGGCAAGTGGTCGCTGGCGACGGTCAACGTCGATACGGCGCCCAGGGTGGCCCGGATTTTCGGTGTGGATGCCGTCCCTACGGTCGTGGCTCTGGCTGCGGGACAGCCGATCTCGAGCTTCCAGGGCGTACAGCCCCCCGAACAGTTGCGGCGCTGGCTGGACTCGTTGTTATCGGCGACGGAGGGAAAGCTCAAGGGCGCAGGCGGTTCGGGGGATTCCGCGGAAGTCGATCCCGAGCTCGCCCAGGCCCGCCAGCAGCTCGAGGCCGGCGACTTCGCCGCGGCCAAGCAGTCGTATCAGGTTGTCCTGGATGCCAATCCGGGCAGCGCCGAAGCCATGGGAGCGATCCGCCAGATTGATTTCCTCACTCGCGCAACGGCGCAACGCCCCGATGCCGTCGCGGTTGCCGATGCCTCTCCCGGCGATGTCGCGGCCGCGTTCGCGGCCGCCGACGTGCAAATCCTCAACCAGGATGTGAGTGCGGCGTTCGAGCGCCTGATCGCTCTGGTGCGCAGCACATCCGGGGATGAGCGCACTTCGGTGCGGACCCGGTTGATCGAGTTGTTCGAACTCTTCGATCCCGCGGATCCCGAGGTCATCGTCGGCCGTCGCAACCTCGCTAACGCGCTGTACTGACCCGCCGAGCACACGCGAAAACCCCTCAAAGCCAGGAGTTTTGGGGGGTTTTGCGTCTGCTCGCCGGGAAGGCTAGCGCTACTCGGGTTCCAGCCAGATTGCGGAACTAGGCGGCAACACCAGTACCGCCGATGCCGGGCGGCCATGCCACGGGTCCTCGGTGGCATCGACGCCGCCGAGGTTACCGATCCCGGAGCCGTTGTAGTCCGTCGCGTCGGTGTTGAGCACCTCGCGCCAGCGGCCGGCCGAAGGCAGCCCGAGCCGGTAGCCGCTGTGCTCGGCGCCCGCGAAGTTGAACACGCAGGCCATGACCGAGCCGTCATTGCCGTAGCGCAGGAAGCTCAGCACGTTGTTGCCCGAGTCGTTGGCGTCGATCCAGGAGTAACCCTCGGGAGTGGTGTCTCGACTCCACAGCGCGGCGTGGCCGCGGTAGATCTCGTTGATGTCACGGACGAAACGCAAGATTCCGTTGGAGAAACCCTGCTCGTCGAGCTGCCACCAATCCAAGCCATTCTGCTCCGACCATTCGGCGCGCTGTCCGAATTCCTGACCCATGAACAACAACTGCTTGCCCGGGTGCGCCCACTGGTAGGCGAGCAGGCTACGCAGGCCGGCGGCCTTGACGTGATTGTTGCCCGGCATCCGTCCCCACAGCGTGCCCTTGCCGTGGACTACCTCGTCGTGGCTGATCGGTAGCACGAAGTTCTCGCTGAACGCGTACAGCATGGAGAACGTCATCTCGTGGTGGTGGAAACTGCGGTATACCGGGTCGCGGCTGACGTAGTCCAGCGTGTCGTGCATCCACCCCATGTTCCATTTCATCGAGAAGCCCAGGCCGCCAAGGCTTGTGGGTCGCGTGACCCCGGGCCACGACGTGGACTCCTCGGCGATGGTGACGATGCCCGGCACCGCCTTGTGTGCGGTGGCGTTCATCTCCTGCAGGAATTGCACGGCTTCCAGGTTCTCCCGCCCGCCGTAGATGTTGGGGGTCCAGCCCCCTTCGGGACGCGAGTAGTCGAGGTAGAGCATCGACGCGACCGCATCCACCCGTAAGCCGTCGATATGGAATTCTTGGAGCCAGTACAACGCGTTGGCGACCAGGAAGTTACGCACCTCTGGTCGGCCGAAGTCGAACACGTAAGTGCCCCAGTCGAGTTGCTCTCCGCGATTGGGGTCGGAGTGCTCGTACAGCGCAGTGCCGTCGAAACGTCCCAGCGCCCAGGCGTCCTTGGGAAAGTGCGCCGGCACCCAGTCCACGATCACACCGATGCCCGCCTGATGCAGGGCATCGACCAGCTCCCGAAATTCGTCGGGTGTGCCGAAGCGCGATGTCGGCGCGTAGTACGAAGTGACTTGGTATCCCCACGACCCGGCGAACGGATGCTCGGCGACCGGCAGCAGCTCGATATGGGTGAACCCGTGCTCGACAACATATTCCGTCAGCTCCTTGGCAAGCTGGCGATAGCTCAGTCCAGGACGCCACGAGCCGAGATGGACTTCGTAGGTGCTCATCGGCTCGAACACCGGATTGCGCTGGGCGCGCTGCGTCAGCCACGCCTCATCGCTCCAGCTGTGCGTACTCGCCGTCACCCGTGATGCCGTCGACGGTGGCACCTCGGTGGCGAAGGCGAACGGGTCGGCCCGGTCGGTGACGGCGCCGTCGGCGCCGTGCACCCGAAACTTGTACAGCCCGTCGGCGGGGAACCCGGGCCAGAACAACTCCCACACCCCGGAGGAACCCAACACCCGCATCGGCGCATCGTTGCCGGTCCAGCCGTTGAACTCGCCGATCAGGCTGACACCCTTGGCGTTGGGCGCCCAGACGGCAAACGACACCCCGTTCACCACACCGTCGGCCGTGGTGAACGAACGACGATGGGCGCCAAGCACTTCCCACAGCCGTTCATGGCGGCCCTCGGCGAACAAATGAAGATCCACCTCGCCCAGAGTGGGCAGGAAGCGGTAGGCGTCGGCGACGGTGTAGGGTTCGGCGCCCTCATAGCTCACCTGCAGCCGGTAGTCGATGAGGTTGGTGAACGGCAGCGCCACGGCGAACAAGCCGGCTTCGATATGCTGCATCGGGAACCGGTCTTCACCGACGATCGCAACAACTTCGACTGCGTGCGGTCGAAACGCCCGGACCACGGTATGGTCGCCGTACTCGTGTGCCCCGAGGATGCCGTGCGGGTTGTGGTGTGCCCCGGCCACCAGGCGCTCCAAGTCGGCCGGGTCGGGCGCCAGGTGCGTCCCGGCGAGTTGATCAGTTCGGCTCATGTCCGCTCACCTCCTGCGCAGCAACGTGCTTCGGGATTCCGGCGGGATGATGGGCATGTTGATGATGTGGGCGACCGCGTGCCCAGGATCGATGCGGATGTAATTTGCCTGCCCCCACTGATATTCCGCGCCCGTTATCTCGTCTCGCACCCAGAAACGTTCGTAGGACTCCATACCCAATGCGTCCATGTCTAACCACAGTGTCGCTTCCTCGATCCCGAACGCGTTGAGCGTCACCACCACCAAGACGCAGTCGCCGGTGACCGGGTCGAACTTGCTGTAGGCCAACAACGCGTCGTTGTCGACGTTGTGGAAAAATATGGTGCGCAGTTGCTCCAGCGCGGGATGCAGTCGACGAATGGCGTTGAGCTGTTTGAGAAACGGCTCTAGTGACCTGCCGGCGGCCAGCTCACCTTCGAAGTCGCGGGGACGCAATTCGTACTTCTCCGAGTCGAGGTATTCCTCGCTGCCCTCGCGCACTGCGCGATGCTCGAACAGCTCGTAACCCGAGTACACGCCCCAGGCCGGGCTCATCGTCGCCGCGAGCACCGCGCGGATCGCGAACATGCCCGGGCCGTTGTGCTGAAGGACCGCGTGCAGGATGTCGGGAGTGTTGACGAACAGGTTCGGCCGGCGGAAATCTGCGAGCGCGGCGATGTCGTTACCGAATTCGGTGAGTTCCCACTTGGCTGTGCGCCAGGTGAAGTAACTGTAGGACTGTGTGAAACCGAGCTTGGCCAGCCCGTATTGGCGGGCCGGCGGCGTGAAGGCTTCCGACAAAAAAAGCACATCGGGATCGCTGGCCTTCACCTGACCGATCAGCCAGGCCCAGAAGTCGGGCGGCTTGGTGTGCGGATTGTCGACCCGAAAGAACTTGACGCCGTGGTCAATCCAGTGCCGGACCACGCGCAGCACCTCGTCGTAGAGACCCGCGGGATCGTTGTCGAAGTTGAGTGGATAGATGTCCTGGTATTTCTTGGGCGGATTCTCCGCGTAAGCGATTGTGCCGTCGGGCAATTCGGTGAACCACTTACGGTGCTCGCGGGCCCAAGGATGATCCGGCGCGCATTGCAGCGCCAGGTCCAGGGACACCTCCAGGCCCAAGTCGCGCGCCGCGGCGACGAACGCGTCGAAATCGTCGATCGTGCCCAGGTCGGGATGAACCGCGTCGTGGCCACCCTCGTCGCTACCGATCGCCCACGGCGATCCCACATCTCCGGGGGCGGCAGTCGGGGAGTTGTTGCGGCCCTTGCGATGTATCTTGCCGATCGGATGGATCGGGGGCAGATAAACAACGTCGAAGCCCATGCCGGCGATGCGCGGCAGCGCGGCGGCCGCGGTCTTGAACGTGCCGTGCACCGGCTTGCCGGCGGCGTCCCGGCCACCGGTCGAACGCGGAAACATCTCGTACCACGCGCTGAAGCGGGCTGCGGCCCGGTCCACCCAGACGTGGCACTGCTCGCCGCGGGTAACGATGTCGCGCAGCGGATAGGCCGCCAGGAGCTCCTCGACCTGCGGTACCAGTGCCAACGCGCTGCGGCTCAACGGATCCCCGGGCGTGCGCAACGCCGTCGCCGCCGACAGCAGCGGATCGCGCAGCGCGCGCGGCACACCCGTCGCGGCGCGCTCGAACAACGCAGCGCCGACCAGCAAATCGTTGGACAGCTCTTTCTCGCCCTGCCCGGCGTCCAACTTGGCCATCAGCCCGTGCCGCCAGCTTTCAATCGGGTCGCCCCAGCCGTCGACCCGGAAGCTCCACAATCCGACGCTGTCCGGGGTGAACTGGCCGTGGAAGACGTACGGCTCCTGGCCCATGGTCATCGGGAACAGCAGCGGCTTGACCTTTTGCGCATCGACCGGCGTGGAGTCGCGGGACGCGATCTTTTCGGGAGCCTGCACCGCCTGGATCCGCCGCGTTTCCGTTGCCGGATAGCGTGGCCCGAGATAGCGCACCACCAGCGTTGCGGCGACCGCCTCGTGGCCTTCTCGCCATACCGCCGCGCTGACCGGGACGACCTCACCGACTACGGCCTTGGCCGGGTAGGCGCCGCATGAGACGACGGGCTGGACGTTATCGATCTCGACACGACCGGGCACCACGGCTCCGTTCCGATTGCGTGCTCTCGTCCGGAAACTTCTTCTCCTGGGGAACTTCCCCCCCAAAATGGGGATGCACCTTTGCGGCCCCAACAAGTACCCGATACCCACCCTAGTGGCCGGTCACACGCCGCCGAGGTAAACGGAGGTAAACGCTCGCTCTCTCGCTCTGCGCGAACCGCAATCCTCAGTAAGGTAGTGATGCGTGAAAGCCCTCCGGCGATTTACCGTCCGTGCCCACCTTCCCGAGCGCCTGGCGGCGCTGGAGCAGCTGTCGATCAACCTGCGCTGGTCGTGGGACAAACCGACGCAGGATCTGTTCGCGAGCATCGATCCGGCGCTGTGGGCGCACGTCGGCCATGACCCGGTGGCGCTGTTGGGGGTGGTGAACCCGTCACGGCTCGACCAGTTGGCCATCGACGAGGGGTTCCTGGGCCACCTCGACTGGCTGGCTGGCGAGTTGAACGACTACCTGAGCCGTCCGCTGTGGTATCAGCAACAGCAACAGGACGGTGTGGAGATGCCGACCGGCATCGCGTACTTCTCGATGGAGTTCGGTGTTGCCGAGGTGTTGCCCAACTATTCGGGCGGCCTGGGGATCCTGGCGGGCGATCACCTGAAGTCCGCCTCCGATCTGGGCGTGCCGCTGGTCGCGGTCGGCCTGTACTACCGCTCCGGGTATTTTCGGCAGTCGCTGACCGCCGATGGCTGGCAGAACGAGAATTACCCGTCATTGGACCCGCAGGGGCTGCCGTTGCGGCTGCTCGCCAGTGCCGACGGCGATCCGGTGCTGGTCGAACTGGCGCTGCCCGACTCCGCGCAGCTGCGGGCCCGGGTCTGGGTCGCGCAGGTGGGTCGCGTCCCGCTGCTCCTGCTGGATTCCGACGTCCCCGAAAACGAACACGACCTGCGCAGTGTCACCGATCGTCTGTACGGCGGCGACCAGGAGCATCGCATCAAGCAAGAGATTCTGGCCGGCGTCGGCGGAGTGCGGGCGATCCGCGCCTTTACTGCCATCGAAGGGCTGCCCGCGCCCGAGGTGTTCCACATGAACGAGGGGCACGCCGGGTTCCTCGGGGCCGAGCGCATCCGCGAGCTGATCACCGACGCGGGGTTGGACTACGACACCGCGTTGACGGTGGTGCGGTCGAGCACGCTGTTCACCACCCACACGCCCGTGCCCGCCGGCATCGACCGGTTTCCCGTCGACATGGTGGAGCGCTACTTCGACGACCACCTCAACGACAAGCCGGGCGAGCAGAACAACGCCGCGACGCTGCTGCCGGGCGTGCCGACGGCCAGGATCATCGCGCTCGGCGCCGAGGAGGATCCGACCAAGTTCAACATGGCCCACATGGGCCTGCGGCTGGCCCAACGGTCCAACGGCGTTTCGTTGCTGCACGGCCGGGTGAGCCGGGCCATGTTCAACGGCCTGTGGCGCGGCTTCGACCGCAACGAGGTGCCGATCGGGTCGATCACCAACGGTATTCATGCGCGGACCTGGGCGGCGCCGCAGTGGCTGCAGTTGGGGCGCGAACTTGCCGGGTCGGATTCATCGTTCAGCGACCCCGGCGTCTGGTTGCGACTGGAGCAGGTCGATGCCGGCCATTTGTGGTGGATTCGCTCGCAGTTGCGGGCGCTGCTGGTGGAGGATGTCCGGCGACGGCTACGCCAGTCCTGGTTGGAACGCGGTGCCTCCGATGCCGAACTGGGTTGGATCGCGACCGCGTTCGATCCCAACGTGCTCACCGTCGGATTCGCTCGCCGGGTACCGACCTACAAGCGGCTGACGCTGATGCTGCGCGATCCCGCTCGCCTGGAGCGGCTGCTACTCGACGAACACCGGCCGATCCAGCTGATCGTTGCCGGGAAGTCCCACCCGGCCGACGACGGCGGCAAGGCGCTCATCCAACAGGTGGTGCGCTTCGCCGATCGCCCGCACGTGCGTCACCGCATCGCCTTCCTGCCCAACTACGACATGTCCATGGCCCGGTTTTTGTATTGGGGCTGCGACGTGTGGCTGAACAACCCGCTGCGGCCCCTGGAGGCGTGCGGCACCTCCGGAATGAAGAGCGCGCTCAACGGCGGCCTGAACCTGTCCATCCGCGACGGGTGGTGGGACGAGTGGTACGACGGCGAAAACGGTTGGGAGATACCGTCCGCCACCGGATTGACCGACGAAGTTCGTCGCGACGACCTGGAGGCCAGCGCGCTGTACGACCTCCTGGAGCACGCGGTGGTGCCGAAGTTCTACGAGCGCGACCACCGCGGCGTCCCACCGCGGTGGATCGAGATGGTGCGCCACACGTTGCAGACGCTCGGGCCGAAGGTGCTGGCGTCTCGCATGGTGCGCGACTACGTCGAGCAGTACTACGTGCCGGCGGCGCAATCGTTGCGCAAGACCGTATCGGCGTCCAGCGACGCCGAAAATGTGGCCGGCGAGTACGACGGCGCCCGTGAGTTGGCCGCTTATCGTCGCCGCGCCGAGAAGGCGTGGCCGAGGATCGTCGTCACCGACGTCGACAGCACCGGGCTGCCGGACACGCCCGTCCTGGGCTCGAAGCTGACCCTGACCGCGACCGTGTATCTGGCCGGCCTGTCGCCCGACGAGGTGACCGTGCAGGCGGTGCTGGGCCGGGTGGACTCGGGCGACGTGTTACTGGATCCGGTGACGGTCGAGATGTCGTACACCGGCGCCGCCGATGCGGGCAATCAGGTCTTCACGACGACGACACCGCTGCCGTTGGCTGGCGCGCTCGGATACACCGTGCGCGTGCTGCCCCGTCATCCGATGCTCGCCGCCGCAAACGAGCTGGGTTTGGTCACCCTGGCTTGACCTCGTCGGCGGCGCCCAGTCGTTCCAGCGCCCCGCGGACCTGCGCGGCGTTGGTGGTTTGCCAAAACGGCGGTAGCGAGGCGCGCAGGTAGGCGCCGTAGCGAGCGGTGGCCATTCGGGAGTCCAGCACGGCAACCACGCCCCGGTCGGTGACCCGGCGCAACAGCCGACCCGAACCCTGCGCGAGGAGCAGCGCGGCGTGGCTGGCGGCGACCTCCATGAAGCCGTTGCCGCCGCGGGCGGCCACCGCGCGTTGGCGGGCACTGAGCAGGGGATCGTCCGGCCGCGGGAACGGGATGCGGTCGATCAGCACCAAGGACAACGACGGCCCGGGTACGTCGACGCCCTGCCACAGCGACAGCGTGCCGAACAGCGACGTCGCCGCGTCGGCGGTGAACTGCTCGACCAGTGTGGAGGTGCTGTCGTCGCCTTGGCACAGCACCGGCGTCGACAGCCGTGTTCGCATGGCCTCGGCCGCGGCCCGAGCGGCCCGCATTGAGGAGAACAGTCCCAGGGTCCGCCCGCCGGCCGCGGTGATGAGTTCGGCGATCTCGCTCAGTTGCTCGGCGGAGCCGGCGCCGTCGCGGCCCGGCGGCGGGAGATGGGCTGCGACATAAAGGATTCCGGCCTTGGCGTGGTGGAACGGCGACCCGACGTCGAGGCCGCGCCAGGATGGATTCCGCGCGGTGTCGGGTCCGGTCAGGCCCCACGCGGCGGCCATCGCGTCGAAGGTTCCACCGATCGTCAGTGTCGCCGACGTCAACACCGTCTTCGAACGTGAGAACACCCGGGTGCGCAACAGCTCTGCCACCGACAGCGGTGCCACCCGCAACACGGCGCGCGGCGAACCGCGGTTGTCCTCCTGCTCCAGCCAGACCACGTCGGTCCGGTCGGGGATGGCCGGGGTGAACGACGTCAGGATGCGCGAGGCGGTTTCGGAGATCTCGCTGAGCGCCGCGGCTGCTTCGGCGCGAGTCGCGGCCGCCTTGGAGTCGCTGGTGGACTCGATGGCCGATCGCGCGGCGCTGGCCGCGTCACGCAGCGCCGTGAGGTAGGTCGCCATCTCCTGGTCGAGGTAATCGATGCGGCCCGGTGTTCCGTCGTGGATCGCCGACGCGAAGGTGGCCGACGAAGCCTCCAGCCGCTCGGTCAGTTCCGGATCCACCAGCCGCGCGATTCGGCGCGAGGCGACACCGAGCGCCGCTGACGTGAGTTCCGCGGTGGCCACCGATGTCACCCGGTCGGTCAGCTCGTGGGCTTCGTCGACCACCAGCAGCGAATGCTCCGGCAGCACAGCCGATTCGGCTACCGCGTCGATGGCCAGCAGCGCGTGGTTGGTGACGACGATATCGGCGGCACCGGCCCGGCCACGGGCCCTTTCGGAAAAACACTCGGCGCCATACGGACAGCGGGACACGCCTATGCATTCCCGTGCGGACACGCTGACTTGGGACCAGGACCGGTCCGGAACACCCGGCTTGAGGTCGTCGCGGTCGCCGGAATCGGTCGTCGATGCCCATGCGGCGAGGCGCTGCACGTCTCGGCCCAACGCGGTGGCCGCCATCGGGTCGAAAAGTTCGTCAAGCGGCTGTTCGTCCTCGGCATCGCCCGTACTTCCGCCGTGAATTTTGTTCAGGCACAAGTAATTTCTCCGCCCCTTGAGCAAGGCGAACTCCGGCCGATGCGGCAGCGCGTCGGCCAGCGCGTCGGCCAGTCGCGGCAGGTCGCGATCGACCAGTTGCCGCTGCAAGGCGATCGTCGCCGTCGATACGACGACCGGACCGTCGCCGTCGACCGCGCGCAGAATCGCTGGGACCAGATACGCCAGCGACTTGCCGGTGCCGGTGCCGGCCTGCACGATCAGGTGCTCGCCGGTTTCAGGTCCGGTTTCAAAGGCGTGCGCCACGGCCTCGGCCATCTGCTGCTGGCCGGCGCGCTCGCTGCCGCCGAGCGCGGCCACCGCGAGGGCCAGCAGTTCGGGTACGGACACGGATGCGTCTGGCGTGATTACCCCCCTGCGATCTGCGTGGTGGGGATCGCCGGGTCGCCGTGCGCCAGACTCAGCCCTTCCCACGGCAGGCTGCGCAGCCCGGACGCCACCAACTGACGCGCCGAGGACAGGTCGGTATCGGCCACTACTTCCCCCTTCCGGACCAACGGAACGGTCAGCACCCGGCATAGCTCTGTGGTCTCGGGTGGCCGCCCCGCGGGATGCACCACTTCTTCGGTGATCGTGCCCGTCGGCCGTGACAACCGCAGCGCTTCCTTGCGGCCTCCGACGGATTCCTTGTGGCTGCTTCGCTTCTGCACCGCGATGCCGTCGACCTCGGCGAGTTTGTAGACCATGCCCGCGGCGGGGGCGCCCGAGCCGGTGACCAGCGACGTGCCGACACCATAGCTGTCCACCGGATCCGCGCGCAGCGCGGCAATGGAAAACTCGTCGAGATCGCCGGACACGACGATGCGGGTCCGGGTGGCGCCCAGCTGATCCAGCTGCTCGCGCGCCTGGCGGGCGAGCACCCCGAGCTCGCCCGAGTCGATGCGGACCGCTCCCAGAGTCACGCCGCCGGCGGCTACGGCGTTGGCCACGCCAGTCGTCACGTCATAGGTGTCCACCAGCAGCGTGGTGTTGGTGCCCAGCGCGTCGATCTGGGCGCGGAAAGCAGCCAGCTCATCTGGTCCGTCTTCGGTGGTGTGCAGCATGGTGAAAGCGTGCGCCGCGGTGCCCTCGGTGGGGATCCCGTAGCGCCGCTGGGCCTCGAGGTTGGACGTCGCGGCGAAGCCGGCGATGTAGGCCGCCCTGGCCGCGGCGACCGCCGCGCGCTCGTGGGTGCGTCGCGTTCCCATGTCCATCAGCGGGCGTTCTCCGGCGGCGCTGACCATGCGTGCGGCCGCGGACGCGATCGCGCAATCGTGGTTGAAGATCGACAGCGCCAACGTTTCGATCACCACGCATTCGGCAAAGCTGCCGCGCACCGACAATACGGGGGAGCCGGGAAAATACAACTCACCCTCGGCGTAGCCGTCGATGTCGCCGCCGAACCGAAAATCGCGCAGATAGCGCACTGTGTCCGCGTCGAGGAACTGCGCCAATAGCCCGCAGGCCTCGTCGTCGAACCTGAACTGCGGCAACGCTTCCAGCAGTCGGCCGGTTCCGGCGACCACGCCGTAACGACGCCCCTCGGGCAGTCGGCGGGCGAACATTTCGAACGTGGTTCGGCGCGCAGCCGTGCCATTGCGCAGCGCCGCCGCCACCATCGTCAGCTCGTACTTGTCGGTGAGCAGTCCGGCCAAGACCGCGTCGTTCATTCCGCAACCGTATCGGCTGGCAACGATGGCTCGGTATCGTAGCGGGCATGGTTGTTGCGTCCGCGCCCACCAAACCGGGCACTACCGGGCTACGAGAGTCCGCTCCGGTAGACGTCACGGCCAAGCCATGGGTCACCGTCGTGTGGGACGACCCCATCAACCTGATGACCTACGTGACGTACGTGTTCCAGAAATTGTTCGGCTATAGCGAGCCGCATGCCACCAAACTCATGCTGCAGGTGCACCACGAAGGTAAGGCAGTGGTGTCGGCCGGTAGCCGGGAGTCCATGGAAGTCGATGTGTCCAAACTGCATGCCGCGGGATTGTGGGCGACGTTGCAGCAGGACAGCTGAGATCAGAGGACATCCAGAGGATCCTCAGTGCGCAAATGGAAGCGCGTCGAGACCGCCGACGGTCCCCGTTTTCGGTCGGCGTTGGCAGTACATGAGGCGGCCCTGCTGAAGAACCTCGTCGGCTCGATGATCGGCCTGCTCGACGAACGCGAATCTTTGGCGCCGTCGGACGAACTCGAGGAGATCACCGGGATAAAGACCGGCAACACCGAACTGCCGGGAGACCCGACGCTCCGCCGGCTGTTGCCCGACTTCCACAAGCCCGAAGATGCCGACTCCGAGCTGGATTCCCTGGATATCAAGGCGTCCGACAGCCTCAACGCCGCCCTGCGCAGTCTGCACGAGCCGGAGATCATCGACGCCAAACGTGTTGCGGCACAGCACTTGTTGGACACTCTTCCGGAAAACGGCGGCCGGTTCGAGCTGACCGAGGAGGGCGCGAACGCCTGGATCGCGGCGGTGAACGACATCCGGCTGTCGCTGGGTGTCATGCTCGATGTTGGCCCGGAAGGCCCGAGTCGACTGCCGGCTGATCACCCCTTGGCCGCGCACCACGACGTCTACCAATGGCTGACCGTCCTGCAGGAATACCTGGTCCTGGCGCTGATGGACTCTCGATGAGCGCCATCACCGATGTCGGCGGGATCAGCGTCGGCCACTACGAGCGGCTGGATCCCGATGCGTCGCTTGGTGCCGGCTGGGCCTGCGGCGTCACCGTCGTGCTGACCCCACCCGGAACCGTCGGCGCTGTCGATTGCCGCGGCGGTGCGCCCGGCACGCGAGAGACCGATCTGCTGGATCCGGCCGACAGTGTGCGCTTCGTCGACGCGGTGTTGCTCGCCGGAGGCAGCGCCTACGGCCTGGCAGCCGCCGACGGCGTGATGCGCTGGCTGGAGGAACAGGGGCGCGGCGTGGCGATGGGCGGCGGGGTGGTGCCCATCGTGCCGGCGGCGGTGATCTTCGACCTGCCCGTCGGCGGCTGGGAGTGCCGCCCGACGGCTGAATTCGGGTACGCCGCGGCTGAGGCTTCTGCGGCAGGAGTTGTGCCGGTGGGAACCGTCGGCGCCGGGGTTGGTGCGCGCGCGGGGGTACTCAAGGGCGGCGTCGGGACCGCGTCGACCACGTTACAGTCGGGCGCGACCGTAGGCGCGCTCGTCGTGGTGAACTGTGCCGGCAACGTTGTCGACCCGACCACCGGCCTCCCGTGGCAGGCGGACCTGATCGACGAATTCGATCTGACCCCACCCCCGGCCGAGCAGGTCACCGCGCTTGCCGAGTTGCCGTCCCGCTTGAGCGCGCTGAACACCACGATCGCGGTGGTCGCCACCGATGCCGCGCTGAGCAAGGCGGCGTGCCGGCGGGTCGCTGTCGCCGCCCATGACGGCCTGGCCCGAACCATCCGGCCCGCGCACACCCCGCTGGACGGCGACACCGTGTTCGCGCTGGCGACCGGCGCGGTCGAGGTGCCCCCGGCGACCGATACGCCCGCCGCGCTTTCGCCGGAGACAGGCTTGGTCACCGCGGTGGGTGCGGCCGCGGCCGACTGCCTGGCCCGCGCGGTGCTCGCCGGCGTGCTCGCGGCCGAATCCGTCGCCGGAATACCGACCTATCGGGGCACGCTGCCGGGAGCATTCAAGACCTCATCCTGCAGGTAGCCTGGACGATGCCATGAGTTCCGGATATCCGCCCACGCCAGCCCGGCAGGCGAACAAACGCCCCCGGTGGGTGGTGGGCGGTGCGACGATTCTCACCTTCGTGGCGCTGCTATATCTCGTGGAACTGCTCGACCTGCTGACGAACCATTCCCTGGAGACCAACGGCATCCGGCCGCAGACCACCGACGGCTTGTGGGGCATCATCTTCGCGCCGGTTCTGCACGCCAACTGGGCGCACCTGATGGCCAATACGATCCCGCTGCTGGTGCTGGGATTTCTGATGACGCTGGCCGGAATCTCCCGGTTCGTCTGGGCCACCGCGATCATCTGGATCCTGGGCGGCTTTGGCACCTGGCTGATCGGCAATGTTGGTAGCAGTTGCGGGCCGACCGACCACATCGGTGCCTCCGGGCTGATCTTCGGCTATCTGGCGTTCCTGCTGGTGTTTGGCCTGTTCGTGCGCCGGGTCTGGCACATCATCATCGGGCTGGTGGTCTTGTTCCTCTACGGCGGGGTGCTGCTCGGCGCGATGCCGGTGCTGCACCAGTGCGGCGGCGTGTCCTGGCAGGGTCACCTGTCGGGCGCGGTCGCCGGCGTCGTGGCCGCGTATGCGTTGTCTGCTCCGGAGCGCAAGGCCCGCGCGCTGAAAAGGGCCGGCGCTCCGTCGCCGCGGCTGAAGACATGAGCTCACCGCTGGCGCCCGTCGGGGTCTTCGACTCCGGCGTCGGGGGACTGACCGTTGCCCGCGCGATCATCGACCAACTGCCCGACGAGGACATCGTCTACGTCGGCGACACCGGCAATGGCCCCTACGGTCCGCTGACCATTCCGGAGATCCGCGCGCACGCGCTGGCCATCGGCGACGACCTGGTCGACCGCGGCGTCAAGGCGCTGGTGATCGCGTGCAATTCGGCGTCCGCGGCATGCCTGCGGGACGCTCGCGAGCGCTACGACGTACCCGTCGTCGAAGTGATCTTGCCGGCGGTGCGACGTGCGGTCGCCACCACCCGCAACGGCCGCATCGGTGTAATCGGCACGCAGGCCACCATCACCTCGCACGCCTACCAAGACGCGTTCGCCGCAGCGCGAGACACCGAGATCACCGCGGTGGCCTGCCCGCGCTTCGTCGACTTCGTCGAGCGTGGGGTGACCAGCGGTCGGCAGGTACTCGGACTGGCGGAGGGGTATTTGGAGCCGCTGCAGCGTGCGGAGGTCGACACGCTGGTGCTCGGCTGCACGCACTATCCGCTGCTGTCCGGACTGATTCAGCTGGCCATGGGCGACAACGTCACGCTGGTTTCCAGCGCCGAGGAGACGGCAAAGGAAGTGCTGCGAGTGCTCACCGAGAGGGACCTGCTGCGCCCGCATGACGCGCCGCCCGCTACTCGAATATTCGAGGCGACCGGCGACCCCGAGGAATTCACGAATTTGGCGGCGCGATTCCTCGGCCCGGCCGTCACGGGTGTTCAACCAGTGCACCGCCATTTTCGTGTTCATTGAATGAGCATGCAGAGATTCTCACCACACCAAAGCTGCGATGTTTTCTCCATCGCGGTATCGGGCATGGCACAGTAGTGTCCGTGCGATTAACCGTGCTCGGCTGCTCCGGCAGCGTCGTGGGCCCGGATTCGCCCGCATCGGGTTACCTGCTCCGGGCGCCCGATACGCCACCGTTGGTTCTCGACTTCGGCGGGGGAGTGCTCGGTGCGCTGCAACGGCACGCGGACCCGGGCTCGGTGCATGTGCTGTTGTCTCATCTGCACGCCGACCACTGCCTGGATATGCCCGGCCTGTATGTGTGGCGTCGGTATCACCCGTCCCGCCCCGACGGCAAGGTGTTGTTGTACGGCCCGAGCGACACGTGGTCGCGGTTGGGGGCGGCCTCGTCGCCGTACGGCGGTGAGATCGACGACTGCTCGGACATCTTCGATATTCGCCACTGGGTAGACGGTGAGCCCGTCACTCTGGGCGCGCTCACGGTCGTGCCGCGGGTGGTCGCTCACCCCACCGAGTCCTACGGTTTGCGGATCACCGATCCCACCGGCGCATGCCTGGTCTACAGCGGTGACACCGGTGTCTGCGATCAGCTTGTCGAGCTTGCCCGCGGCGCTGACGTCTTCCTGTGCGAGGCGTCCTGGACACACGCGCCGGACCGTCCGCCCGATCTGCATCTGTCTGGCACCGAGGCCGGCAGGACCGCGAAACAAGCCGGTGTCCGGGAGCTGCTGTTGACGCATATCCCGCCGTGGACCTCGCGTGAGGACGTCATCACTGAGGCCAAGGCCGAGTTCGACGGTCCCGTGCACGCGGTGGTGTCCGGTGAGACGTTCGACATCCAGAGTGCCTGAGCCGCAATACCTTCGCGACCTTAAGTTGCTGCGCCGCGTCCGCGACCGGATCGACCGGGAATATGCGCAACCGCTCGACGTCGAGGCGCTTGCTCGTGGCGTGAACGTGTCGGCCGGGCACCTCAGTCGCCAGTTCAAGATCGCCTACGGCGAATCGCCGTACTCCTATTTGATGACGCGGCGGATCGAGCGCGCGATGGCGCTGTTGCGTCGGGGCGATCTCTCGGTCACCGAAGTCTGTTTCGCCGTTGGCTGCTCATCACTGGGCACCTTCAGCACGCGTTTCAGCGAGTTGGTCGGGATGTCGCCCAGTACATATCGCGAACAGACCGCAGGCATGACGCAGGGCATCCCGTCTTGCGTGGAGAAGCAGGTGACCAGACCGATCAGGAATCGAGAAGCGCCCGGCATCCGGCTGCACCTAGCTTGAAGCTATGGATATCAAAATTCACTCCAGCTTCCTGCCGCACAAAGACCCGGAGGAATCTCTGACGTTCTATCGCGACGCCCTCGGTTTCGAAGTCCGCCTCGACGTCGGACAGGGTCAGATGCGTTGGGTAACGGTGGGCCCTCCCAACCAGCCCGACACCTCCATCGTGTTGTACCCGCCGACCGCCACCCCGGGCATCACCGACGACGAACGGCGCACCATCGCCGAGATGATGGCCAAGGGCACTTACGGCACGCTGCTGCTGGCGACCAAGGATCTCGACGGCACCTTCGAACGGCTGCAGGGCGGCGACATCGAGGTCGTCCAAGAGCCGACCGAACAGCCATACGGGGTTCGTGACTGCGCGCTGCGCGATCCCGCCGGAAACATGGTCCGCATCCAGGAGGTGCGCTGATGGCGAACAGTCCCGCTGAGTTGATCGACGCGCGGATCAACGAACTCGGTGACTGGCGGGGAGACATGCTCGCCCGGATCCGCGAGCTCGTCAAGCAAGCCGACCCTGACGTGGTCGAGGAGTGGAAATGGCGGGGCGTTCCGACGTGGTACCACGACGGAATGATCTGCACGGGCGAGGTCTACCAGGACCGTGTGAAGGTGACCTTCGCCAAGGGCGCCTCGCTCGACGACGCCGCCGGGCTGTTCAACTCCAGCCTGGAAGGAAGCACCAGGCGTGCCATCGATTTCCACGCCGACGACAAGCTCGACGGAAACGCGTTCAAGGCCCTCATTCGCCAAGCCGTGGACCTCAACACGTCGCGCCCTCGCTAGTGTTGGCGTGTGTCCAAACGAGATGACGGTCGCCTTGACGACGAGCTTCGCCCCGTGGTCATCACCCGAGGGTTCACCGAACACCCCGCGGGGTCGGTGCTGATCGAATTCGGTCAAACCAAAGTCATGTGCACCGCCAGCGTCACCGAGGGTGTCCCACGTTGGCGCAAAGGGTCCGGCCTGGGCTGGCTCACTGCGGAGTACGCGATGCTGCCGTCGGCCACCCACACCCGCTCGGACCGCGAGTCTGTCAAAGGACGGGTTAGCGGACGGACCCAGGAGATCAGCCGGCTGGTGGGCCGGTCGTTGCGGGCGTGCATCGACCTGCGGGCGTTGGGGGAGAACACGATTGCCGTCGACTGCGACGTCTTGCAGGCCGACGGTGGCACCCGGACCGCGGCGATCACCGGCGCCTACGTCGCTCTTGCCGACGCGGTCACCTACCTGTCGGCCGCCGGCAAGCTGTCGGATCCCAGGCCGTTGTCGTGCGCCATCGCCGCCGTCAGTGTCGGCGTGGTCGACGGCAGGGTCCGGGTGGATTTGCCCTACGAGGAAGACTCGCGCGCCGAGGTGGACATGAACGTCGTCGCCACCGACACCGGAACCTTGGTGGAGATCCAGGGGACCGGCGAGGGCGCAACGTTCCCGCGCTCGACGCTGGACAAGCTGCTCGACATGGCGTTGGGTGCCTGCGACAAGTTGTTCGCCGCACAGCGCGAGGCGTTGGCGCTGCCCTACCCGGGCGCGCTGCCCGAGGGGCCCGCGCAGCCGAAGGCGTTCGGAAGCTAGCTCGCGCCCGCCGCGATCACCTGGTCGACCTCGAGGGCCCGGCTGGCCATCTCGGCGTGCGCCTTGTCCAGCGCGTCGGCCTGATCCTCGTCGGCCTTCATCAGCACCTCGATGTCGGAGCCGCCCAAGTCGAGCACACCCATCTCCTTGAAGGCCTTCTGCACCTTGTCGCCCCACAACCCGATGTCCTTGACGATCGGCACGATGCGGCTGAACAGGTGTGAGCGGAACTGGATCATCAGCGGCGACGTGTCGACCCATTCGGCGCACGTTTTGACGTCGAGGCCGAGGGTTTCGAAAACCTCCTCGCCGCGGAACCGGTCGCGCATCAGGTAACAGGCGTCTACGACGAACTCTTCACGCTCGTCGCGCTCGGCTTCGGTCAGCGCGGAGTAGTAGTCCTTCAACGAGATTCGGCCGAAGGCCACGTGGCGGGCCTCGTCCTGCATGACGTAGGCCAGCAACTGCTTGGCCAGCGAGTCCTGCGGCGCCAAGTCACGCAGTGTCCCGAAGGCGGCGAGTGCCAGCCCCTCGATGAGCACCTGCATGCCGAGGTAGGGCATGTCCCAGCGCGAGTCGCGCAGGGTGTCCTCCAGCAGCGCGGTGAGGTTCTTGTTGATCGGGTAGACCATGCCGACCTTGTCCTGCAGGAACCGCGAGAACGCTTCGACGTGGCGGGCTTCATCCATGGTCTGAGTGGCCGCATAGAACTTCGCATCCAGGTCCGGGACCACCTCGACGATCTTGGCTGCACACACCATCGCCCCCTGCTCGCCATGCAGGAACTGCGAGAAGTTCCAGGCCTGGGAGTGCCGGCGCATCTCGGCGCGACGCGATTCGTCTGCGGCCTCCCACACCGGGCTGCCGAACAGCGGATGAAACTCGTCCGGCAGCCCGACCGGGTTGTCCGGGTCGACGTCGAGCGTCCAGTCGATGCGAGACTGGGCATCCCACTGCTTGTCCTTTCCCTTCTGGTACAGGGAAAGGAGCCGGGCGCGCCCCTCGTCGTATTCCCAGGTGAAGCGTGTATCGCCGGCGCTGGGAACTTCCCACGAGAACGGCGTGGGCACTTCGGTGTACTTGTCTCTTGTGGTCATGAGTTGCCGCCTTTCCGCCCCTGTGTGACCAGTGGTCATATGACTGGTATCACAGTGCGCCGCGCTCGGTGGCGCTGTCAAGCCTGATGACTTGGGAGCAGCGGGCAAAGTTCCGCGTGCCCATTCCGCCTAATTTGTTGTGGTGCCCCAACTACTGCTCGTCCACCCAAACCGAACACTGCCGGGTCCCGCGGGCGCTGTCGTAGTGGTTCCAGGGTGGGCTTTGGTCGGCTGCAGTTTCCATCGTCGTCGACCCAATTGGTTGGGCAGAGTCGTGCACAATACCGTTATGGTAAACTTTCGAAGTCCATTAAGTTTGTCAAAACCAATGTTTTGCCCTGTTTTTAGGATCCATTGATGGTTAGTCGGCCAGTCCCACTTGAACATGCTTTTCTCAATACGCCATGGTGGGCAATGGGGCAGATGACTCATATGCACGCGGAACCGCGCATCAACGAAGTTGCGACCCGCGCGAGGGCAGGTTTGTTAAATATCATCTCAGCAATCACGATCGCATTATTGCTTTTGCGTCCGGAAACCGATCCGGTGATCATTGTTGGTCCGTTCGTGCTTTTTGATATGTTGGCTGCGGCGGCTACCGGCTTAACGCCCTTCAGCCCCACGGGTATTCTGGGCACAGCGTTAACAATGCACACGCGTCCGGTGTGGAAACCAACTCGGCCGAAACGGTTTGCATGGTTGCTCGGTGCCGGTTTAGCGGCGACTTGTCTGGCCATGCGCCTGTTTGGGGCGTCGCCTATAGCGATGGCGGCTGTCGTTGCTGTGTGTTTTGTCCTGACGTGGTCGGAGGCCACGCTGGGATTTTGTGTGGGCTGTTACATGCATAAATTGATTTGGGGTTGTGAAGACTGCGAAATCCCTTATGTCAGGCGGATAACACCACGACCGACAATAAGCCAGGAAAGTCCAGGAATAAACTTGGAAAGCCACGCGTAGGCCCGGGACCACAGTCAGTGCGGCTCGGTCGGCCCGGGCAGTAACGACGTTTCTGAGGATTCGACAACTGCCCGCGTTGCAAGCCGAGATGGTTCATGCAGAGGTGATGACCATGTTTCAGATCGACTGGTGACCCAACTACTGGTCGCCAGCCGCAACGTCAAGAAGTTGACCGAACTGCGCCGGGTGCTCGACGGCGCGGGGCTGTCGGGGTTGACGCTGGTATCGCTCAACGATGTCGCGGCGTTCGACGAAGCGCCGGAGACTGGTGCGACCTTCGAGGAGAACGCGCTGGCCAAGGCGCGGGACGCGTTCGCCGCAACGGGGCTGGCGAGTGTCGCCGACGACTCGGGTCTGGCGGTGGAGGCATTGAACGGCATGCCCGGTGTGCTTTCGGCGCGCTGGTCGGGCCGGCACGGCGACGACGCCGGCAACACCGCTTTGCTGCTGGCGCAGTTGAGTGACGTGCCCGACGGCTGGCGCGGTGCGGCGTTCGTGTCGGCTTGCGCACTGGTCTCGGGGTCTGACGAGGTGGTCGTGCGGGGGGAGTGGACGGGCACGATTGCCCGCGAGCCGCGCGGCGACGGCGGCTTCGGTTACGACCCGGTGTTTGTGCCCGACGGACATGACCGCACCGCCGCGGAGTTGAGCCCAGCGGAGAAGGACGCGATATCGCATCGCGGTCGCGCGTTAAGCCTGTTGGTGCCGGCGCTGCGGGAGCTCTCGGGCCGCCGAACGTGACGCCAGCGTCACGTTCGGCGTCGAGCGTGACGCCAGCGTCACGCTCGGCCCTTACAGCCCGAAGCGCGCCTTGACGTCCCTGGTCTGGAAGTGCTCGACGATGATGCCCATCAGCGGAATGGTCCCGCTGAGCAGGACGCCGATGGTCTTGCCGATCGGCCAGCGGACCTTGATCGCGAGATTGAACGCGGTCAACACATAGGCGAAGTACACCCAGCCGTGCACCACCTCGATCCACCGGATCTCGTGGTGCAAGACGAGATGCGAGACGATCTCGTAGCACAGCGCGATGAGCCAAAGACCCGTCGTCCACGCCATGATTCGATAGCCGAGCAGCGCGGTGCGAATCTTCTCGACGGGAAAAGCGCTCTGCTGCGCTTCGGGGGTCTCGGGTGTGGTCATGCGGTGGTCCTGTTCTGCTTTTCGGCATCTTCTTTGGCGAGCTCGGCCAAATAAGCGTTGTACTCCCGCAGCGCGGGATCAGGCGGCTGCTGTACGGGCGTGGGCCGCTCGGGCAGCAGTCCGGCAGGGATCTCGGTGAGGACGCCACTCTTCCGCGGCTCCGGCGGCACCTCTTCATAGCGGACAAACTTGCGGTACGCGTAGATGCAGAACCACGCGAACAACGGCCACTGCAGCGCGTAGCCGAGGTTCTGGAAGCTGCCCGACGTCGACTGAAACCTGGTCCACTGCCACCAGCCCAGGGCAAGGCAGCTACAGGCCGCGAAGATCACCAGAGCGATCAGCGCGGGCCTGCGACGACGCGTAGTGGACACCTCATGACGGTACCGCGCCGGTAGACGGCGACGGAGTTATCGGCGGGGCGAGCGGTACGATCGGCAACGCCGCGGGCGTGATGGAATTGGCAGACATGATGGCTTTAGGTGCCATTGCTCGAAAGAGCGTGAGGGTTCGAGTCCCCCCGCCCGCACCAATGCATGTGGCGCTCGACGTACCCCGCCGCGGCTAATGCCGAATGGCTTACAGTAGACCAACCAGTGGGACCCGTTGGTGTGCGTATTAGGCCATGGAGGCGCAGTTGTCCAAGACGATGTCGATACCCCGCTACCCCGGCGACGTGACCCCGGGGTGGCTTTCGGAGGCGCTCAGCGGCCGCGGCACTCCTGTCGATGTCGACAAGGTCGATGTCGTCGCGATCGGCACCGGGCAGACCGGGGCGACATACCGGGTGACTGCCAGTTACCGAACGGATCCGGGCGATTTGCCCGGAACTTTCGTGATCAAGCTGCCGGCCCAGGACGACACCGTGCGCGATCGGGTCGTCATCGGCTACCGCAGCGAGTGTGCGTTCTACGCCTCGGTGGCCGACCGGGTGCGGGTGCCGACGCCGCAGTGCTTTTACTGCGAAATCGCCGAGGACGCGATGGACTACGCATTGCTGCTAGCCGATCAGGCGCCTGCGGTACAGGGGGATCAGATCGCGGGTTGCGGCGAGCAAGAGGCGCGGCTCGCGGCCGTGGCGGTGGCCGGGTTGCACGGGCCTAGCTGGTGCGACCCGGTATATCTGGACTTTCCGGCGATCGCGTTTGGGCGCCCGGACGAAGCGGCCGCGAACGGTCTGGGCGAGGTGGCAAAAATGAGCGCCGACATCACCCTAGAGAAACTCGGCGACCGGATGACCGCGGCGGACCGCGAGACCTTCACCGCGACAATGGGTTTGGTGACTCCTTGGCTGCTGAGCGAGTACGACCGATTCGCCCTCCTGCATGGCGACTATCGGCTCGACAACATGCTGTTCGATCCCGACCGGACCCGGATTAGCGTCGTCGATTGGCAGACGCTCGGCGTGGGTCTGCCGGCGAGGGATCTCGCGTACTTCACGGCAACCAGCCTTGATGCGCAGCTGCGCTCGGCAATCGAGAACGACCTCGTCGACGAGTATCACCGCGCACTACTGGGTTACGGAGTCACCGACTACGACCGCGAAACGTGTTGGCGTGATTACCGTTTAGGGGTTCCTCAGGCCCTGCTGATCTCGGCACTGGGTTTTGCCTTTGCCGCTGCCACCGAGCGCGGCGACGACATGGTTCTGGCCATGCTGCGGCGGGGCTGTCAGGCCATCCGTGATTTGGAGACCCTCGAACTCATCGGTTGAATTGCCCTGCAAGGTATTCGGCACGGCACGCATTGCGGGCCAGCTTGCCGCTGGTGGTGCGAGGAATGGTGCCGGCAGCAACGAGGAGGAAGTCGGCGACCCGGACCTGGTGCTCGCGCGAAACCGCGGCGCGCACGACGGTCGCGACCGGGTCCTGATCCCCGCGCTTCACACCCGCGGCGCGTTCGGCCACGATGACGAGCTGTTCTCCCGAGCTGCCGCCCGTTGACTCGAAAGTCTCAGCCGGAACGGAGAACGCGGCGACATAGCCCGTCCGGACGGCGGGCGACGCCAGGCCGACGGTGGTCTCGACGTCATGCGGGTAGTGGTTGCGGCCGTCGATGATTATGAGGTCTTTGATGCGACCCGTCACATACAGCTCGCCATCCAGGTGGACGCCGAGATCGCCTGTGGCAAGCCAGCAGCCGTTGTCCGGCACACCCTCGGCGTGGCTGCCGTCTTCGAGCCGGGACTGCAGCTTGTTGGCGAACGTGCGTTGGGTTTCTTCCGTGCGCCCGAAGTATCCGCGGCCGATGTTGTTGCCGTGCAGCCAGATTTCTCCGACCGTGCCATCGGGCACCTCGGCACCGTCCGGGCTGGCGATCACCACCCAGAGGTCAGGCATCGGTTGGCCGCACGAGACATAGCAGACCGCACCCTCGGTGTCCGGCGCGACCAACACCGCGCGCCCGGCGGCGAGTTCAGCACGGTCGAGGAATACGTTTTTGGCCCCCACATCCGGGGCGGTGGTGGTCACCGCCAGGGTCGCCTCCGCCATCCCGTATCCCGGCTTGATCGTGGTCGCGGGCAGGCCATAGGGCGCGAACGCGGCGTTGAATTTCTCGATGGCCGCCGTCGTCACCGGCTCGGAGCCGTTGAGCAGGCAGGCGACGTTGCTGAGGTCAAGGGCGTAGCCCTCCGGCGGTAGCCCCCGCTCGGCCGCTAACTCGAAGGCGAAGTTGGGCGCGGCGGCGAATGTCCGGTGAGTGGCCGCTTCCTCGTTGAGCGCTTTGATCCACCGGAAAGGCCGCCGAACGAACGCCATGGGATCGATCAGGGTGACGTATCCGGCGCCGCATAACGCCGAGAACATGATCATGATCAATCCCATGTCGTGATACAGCGGCAGCCAGCTCACGCCGCGGATTTCGCGGTCCATCCCGCCCGCCAGGATCATCTGCAGCACGTTGGTGCACACGGCGCGATGGGTGATTTCCACCCCGGCCGGGGTGCGCGTCGAACCAGACGTGTATTGCAGATAGGCGATGTCCTCGGCGTCGATCTCAGGCTGGGTGAACATCGACGCGAGCGGCTCGGGGATCGCGTCGACCGCGATGACTCGCGGCCGCCCGGCCACCGGATGTGAGCGCAGTGAAGCTCGAACCGACTCCGCCGCTGCGGTGGTGGTTAGAACCGCGGTAGGCCGGGCATCGCCGAGCACCGCCGCCAACCGCTCCGCGTGCCCGGACAGGGTCGGCGCGAACAGCGGCACCGCGACCCGGCCCGCGTGGACCGTGCCGAAGAAGGCGGCCACGTAGTCAAGGCCGTGTGGCGCCAGGATCGCCACGCGATCACCGGGCTGGGTGACTTGCTGCAGGCGCGCGCCGATCGAACGGACCCGCGACCACAGCTCATTCCAGGTGAGCTGGACGACGCGCCCGTCTTGCTCTTTCGCGTAGTCGATGAACTTGTACGACGGTCGATCGCCGTACGCTGCTCGGTTCTGATCGAAAAACCAGGTCACCGTCGCGTAATCCGGTAAGACGATCGTGCCGTCGGCACGGACGTAGTCGTTGATGTCGGCCACTGCGGGCTGAGCAGCACGAATCAAGGAGGGGTCCTGACTCATGCACAGAGAATAAAAGGGTCGCTGGACCGACTGCTTCTCCACCTGGTGTGTTGCCCGTCACCATTTTTCGCGGCCGTGGCGTGCCTCATATTTGTTGAGTTAATCGTTGCGGGCCGCTTTTTGGGCCAGCTGTAGTCGCGACGTGAGCCCGAGTTTGCGATTGCTGGCGCTATCGCTGGGCTGTTTTGACCAGGTTCGACCCGATGATCAGCCGCTGAATCTCGCTGGTGCCCTCGTAGAGCCGCAGCAGGCGAACGTCTCGGTAGATGCGCTCGACCGGAACGCCGCGCATGTAACCGCTGCCGCCGTGCACCTGCACCGCGAGATCGGCGACCTTGCCGGCCATTTCGGTGCAGAAGAGCTTCGCCGCCGACGGGGCGATCCGGCGGTCCTCGCCGCTGACCCACTGCCGGGCGGTGTCGCGGACGAGCGCGCGGCCGGCCAGCACGGAGGTCTGTTGGTCGGCGAGCATCGCCTGGACCAACTGAAAGCTCCCGATCGGCGCACCACCCTGTGTCGCGGTGGCCGCGTACGTCACCGACTCGTCTAACGCACGCTGGGCGGCGCCGACCGCGAGCGCCGCGATGTGGACCCGGCCGCGCGCCAGCGACGTCATCGCCGCGCGGTAACCGATGTCCTCGCTGCCGCCGACCAGCGCGCCGGCGTCGACCCGAACGTCGGTGAAGCTGACGTCGGCGGTCCACGCGCCTTCCTGGCCCATCTTGGCGTCTTTGGCGCCTACCTCGACTCCCGCGGAATCGGCAGGCACCAAGAAGACCGCGATGCCGGGACCGTCGTCATCGGCAGGCCTGGTACGGGCAAACACCACGAACAGGTCGGCGACGGGCGCGTTGGTGATGAAGCGCTTCTGCCCCGAGATCACCCAATGTTCGCCGTCCCGAACGGCTTTGGTGCGCAGACCGGCGGGGTTCGATCCGGCGCCGGGCTCGGTCAGCGCGAAGGAGGCCACGACGTCCCCCGACGCGATCGGCTCCAGCCAACGTGACTTCTGCTCATTGGTGCCGAACCCGACGAGGACCTGGCCGGCGATGCCGTTGTTGGTGCCGAACATCGAGCGCAGCGCCAGCGACGTGTAGCCAAGCTCGATCGCCAGCTCGACGTCCTGCATCAAGTTCAGGCCGAGCCCGCCCCACTCTTGCGGGATCGCGTAGCCGAACAACCCCATCTTTTTGGCCTGGTCGCGCAGGTCGTCGGGCACCCGGTCGTCGTCGAGGATCTCCTGCTCGCGCGGGACCACGGCGCTGCGCACGAAGTGCCGGGTTTGGGCCAGGATCTCCTGGAAGTCGTCGTCCGAAACCTGTCCGGCGATCATTGGTACACGCTCCTCTGTCGGCAGCTGGTTGCCGTTGGGTACCCTGTCTGGGCGAGATCCTATATGAAATATGAAATTGGAAACGAGGGGTGTGATCCAGTTGCCGTTGCTAAGCGGTCAGACCGCGGTGATCACTGGTGGAGCGCAGGGACTGGGCTACGCCATCGCGGAGCGATTCGTCGCCGAAGGTGCCCGGGTGGTGCTCGGCGATGTGAACCTGGAAGCGACCCAGGTCGCTGCGAAACAGCTGGGCGGTGACGACGTCGCCCTGGCCGTGCGCTGCAACGTGGCCAAGGCGGACGAGGTCGAAGCACTGCTCCAGACCGCCGTCGATAGTTTCGGTGGCCTGGACATCATGGTCAACAACGCGGGCATCACCCGCGACGCGACCATGCGCAAGATGACCGAAGAGCAGTTCGACGAGGTCATTTCGGTGCACCTGAAGGGCACGTGGAACGGCACCCGCCTGGCGGCCGCGATCATGCGGGAGAACAAGCGCGGCGCGATCATCAACATGTCCTCGGTCTCCGGCAAGGTCGGCATGGTCGGCCAAACGAACTATTCCGCCGCCAAGGCCGGCATCGTCGGAATGACCAAGGCCGCCGCCAAAGAGCTTGCCTACCTGGGTGTTCGAGTCAACGCGATTGCCCCGGGCCTGATTCGTTCGGCCATGACAGAGGCCATGCCGCAACGGATTTGGGACTCTAAAGTGGCCGAGGTGCCGATGGGGCGGGCCGGTGAGCCCAGCGAGGTCGCCAGTGTGGCGCTGTTTTTGGCTTCCGATCTGTCGTCGTACATGACCGGTACCGTCATGGAGATCACCGGCGGCCGGCACCTCTAATGGTTGGTCAAGCGCGTCAAGCCGTCATCTGTGAACCTGTGCGGACGCCGATCGGCCGCTACGGCGGAATGTTCAAGTCCCTCAGTGCCGTTGACCTCGGCGTCGCGGCCCTCAAGGGGCTGCTGGATCGAACTGGGCTCGCACCCGATGCCGTGCAGGACGTCATCCTGGGGCACTGCTACCCCAGCAGCGAGGCCCCGGCGATCGGACGGGTGGTGGCGCTGGATGCCGGCCTGCCGGTGACGGTTCCGGGCATGCAGGTCGACCGGCGCTGCGGGTCGGGTCTGCAAGCGGTGATCCAAGCCTGTCTGCAGGTGGCCAGCGGCGACAACGATCTGGTGGTTGCCGGCGGCTGCGAAAGCATGAGCAACGTGGCGTTCTACTCCACCGACATGCGCTGGGGTGGTGCTCGCGGCGGCGTCAAGGTGCATGACGGCCTGGCTCGGGGCCGCACGACGGCCGGCGGCCGCCACTACCCGGTGCCGGGGGGAATGCTGGAGACCGCCGAGAACTTGCGCCGCCAGTACGGCATCTCGCGTCAGGAACAGGACGAGCTTGCGGTGGCGTCGCACCAGCGTGCCGTGGCCGCGCAGAAGGACGGCATCCTCGGCGAGGAGATAGTGCCGGTCGCCGTGCGGAACCGCACCGGCGAGGAACTGATCGACACCGACGAGCATCCGCGCGCCGACACCACGGTGGAATCGCTGGGCAAGCTCAAACCCATTCTGCTGTCCGAGGACCCGGACGCGACAGTCACCGCCGGCAACGCCAGCGGCCAGAACGACGCGGCGTCCATGTGTGTGGTCACCACGCCGGAGAAGGCCGACGAATACGGACTGACCCCGTTGGTGCGCATGGTGTCGTGGGGCCAGGCGGGTGTGGCGCCCAACATCATGGGCATCGGCCCCGTGCCCGCCACGCAGGTCGCGCTGACCAAAGCCGGCCTGCAGCTGAGCGACATCGACGTCATCGAACTCAACGAAGCCTTTGCCGCGCAGGCGCTTGCGGTGATGCGGGAATGGAACTTCGGCGCCGCCGATCACGACCGGACCAACGTGCACGGCTCGGGTATCTCCCTTGGCCACCCGGTCGGCGCTACCGGCGGCCGAATGCTGGCCACGCTGGCGCGCGAACTCAACCGCCGCCAGGCGCGCTACGGGCTGGAAACCATGTGCATCGGCGGCGGCCAGGGGCTCGCCGCGGTCTTCGAACGGGTCGCTTCGGCGTGAACCCTCTGGCCGGTATCACCGTCGTCGAGGTCTCCAGCTTCGTCGCCGCCCCGCTGTGCGGCATGACGCTGAATCAACTGGGCGCGCAGGTGATCCGCGTGGATCCGATCGGCGGCGCCTCGGACACGCAGCGGTGGCCGCTGACGGCGGACGGCACATCGATTTATTGGACCGGGCTGAACAAGGGAAAGCGTTCGGCCACCATCGATCTGCGCTCTCCCGACGGACAGGAATTGGTCCGGCGGCTGATCGTCGAGGGCGAGGGCATCGTGGTCACCAACGCGGTGCTGCCCTGGCTGAACTACGACGCGCTGGCCGCCGAACGCAGCGATGTCGTTCACGTGCAGCTGCTCGGACGTGGCGACGGGTCAACGGGGGTGGACTACACCGTCAACGCGGGCATCGGCTACCCACTCGTCACCGGTCCCGCCGACTACGCCGGTCCGATCAACCACGTGCTGCCTGCCTGGGACGTGTGTTGCGGACTCTATGCCGCGCTTGCGGTCGTCGCTGCGGTGCGGCGTCGCGACCAGACCGGAGAAGGTACCCGGATCAGCCTGGCGCTGGAGGACGTCGCGCTGGCCACCGCCGGAAACCTGGGGCTGTTGACCGAACCCCAGGTACTCGGCACGCAACGAGAACGGCTGGGCAACGCCATCTACGGCCAGTACGGCCAGGACTTCACCAGCCGTGACGGCGCCGCCTTCATGGTGGTTCTGTTGACCGGCAGGCATTTTCGTGACCTCGTTGACGTCACGGGGACCGGTGCCGCAGTGGCGGCGCTCGCCGAGGCGCTGGGCGCGGACTTCGCTACCGAAGGCGACCGGTACCGGTATCGCGACGTGCTGTCCGGCCTGTTCGCCACCTGGTTCGGCGACCACACGGCCGACGAGATCACCGCCGGGCTTTCGGGCAGCACGGTGCTGTTCGAGCGGTACCGCACCTTCGCCGAAGTCGTCGAAGACCCCAAAGTGACTGCAAATCCCCTGTTTTCCAGCCTGCACCAGCCGGGCCTCGGGGACTACCTGGCTCCCGCCATGCCGGTCGCCTTCGACGGCGCCCACCCGGCCAGTGGGCCCGCGCCCGCGCTGGGACAAGACACTGCCGACGTCCTCACCGAGCATTTGGGATTGCCGGCCGCCGACATCGAGCGTTTGGCGAACGCGGGCACGATCGGAGCAAATCTATGACGAAGCTTGCACAGACACTGGGCCTGACCGAATTCCAGACCGAGATCCTGGCTACGGTAAGGCAATTCGTCGACAAGGAGATCATTCCCAACGCGGCCGAGCTCGAGCGCTCCGACACCTATCCGCAGGACATCGTCGACCAGATGCGCGACATGGGCTTGTTCGGGTTGATGATTCCGCAGGAATACGGCGGGCTGGGCGAGTCACTGCTGACCTATGCGCTGTGCGTCGAGGAGTTGGGCCGCGGCTGGATGAGCGTCTCCGGGGTGCTCAATACCCACTTCATCGTCGCGTACATGCTGCGCCAACACGGCACCGATGAACAGAAACAGCGTTTCCTGCCGCGCATGGCGGTCGGCGAGTCCCGCGGTGCGTTCTCGATGTCGGAGCCCGAGCTGGGCTCCGATGTCGCCGCGATCCGCACCCGCGCCCAGCGCAACCCAGATGGCAATTACACGATCAACGGCCAGAAGATGTGGGTGACCAACGGCGGCAGTTCGACACTGGTGGCCGTGCTGGTGCGCACCGACGAGGGCGCGGACAAACCGCATCGCAACCTGACCGCGTTTCTCGTCGAGAAGCCAACGGGATTCGGCGAAGTGGCGCCGGGGCTGGTGATCCCGGGAAAGATCGACAAGCTGGGCTACAAGGGCATCGATACCACCGAGCTCATCTTCGACGGCTATCAGGCGAGCGCGGACGATATTCTGGGCGGCACCCCGGGGCAGGGCTTCTTCCAGATGATGGACGGCATCGAGGTCGGTCGGGTGAATGTGTCGGCGCGAGCCTGCGGCGTTGGGATTCGTGCCTTCGAGCTCGCGGCGCGTTACGCCCAGCAGCGCGAAACCTTCGGTAAGCCGATTGCCGAGCACCAGGCGATTGCGTTCCAGCTGGCCGAGATGGCGACCAAGGTCGAGGCGGCACACCTGATGATGGTCAACGCGGCGCGGTTGAAGGACTCGGGAGAACGCAACGACGTGGCCGCCGGCATGGCGAAATACCTTGCCAGCGAGCTCTGTTCGGAAGTCACCCAGCAGAGCTTCCGAATCCACGGCGGCTATGGCTACTCCAAGGAGTACGAGATCGAACGGCTGATGCGCGATGCGCCGTTCCTGTTGATCGGCGAGGGCACCAGCGAAATCCAGAAGCAGATCATCAGCAAGCGCCTGCTCGCGGAGTATCGGATCTGACGCCATGACGAGCATATCTGGCCCGGATTTCGTTGCGCGGCCTCAACTTTCCGAAGACGTCGCCCGTTTTGTGCGCAGCAGGATTTTCGACGGCACCTATGCGGCGGGAAAGTATGTCCGGCTAGACCAGCTGGCTGCGGAGCTGGGCATCAGCGTCACACCGGTACGCGAGGCGCTGTTCGCCCTGCGCGGCGAGGGTTTGGTTGCCCAACAGCCGCACCGCGGCTTTGTGGTGCTGCCCGTGACCGGACGCGACCTCGCCGACGTGGCCAACGTGCAGGCCCACGTCGGCGGCGAACTCGCCGCGCGCGCCGCGGCCAACATCACCGACGAGCAACTGCGCGAACTCAAGGAAATCCAGGCCGAGCTGGAACAGGCCTACGCGGGCAATGACGGCGAGCGGACGGTTCGTCTCAACCACGAGTTCCACCGGGCAATCAATGTCGCCGCGGACTCGCCGAAGCTCGCTCAGCTGATGTCCCAGATCACGCGGTACGCACCGGAATCGGTGTTCCCCGCCATCGAGGGCTGGCCGCGCCAGTCGATCAAAGACCATCGCCGGTTGTTGTCCGCGCTGGGGAAACGAGATCATGACCTGGCCCGCGCCGCGATGTCCGATCACCTTGCGGCCGGAGCGGTTCCGTTGATCGAGCATCTCGTCGCCCGTGGGGTGGTCGAAGAGGCGGGGGGTTAGACACCTTAATGAGCGGGGGGACGCGGTTCGCGGCAGTTCGTTATCCTGTTGGCGGTGATTGCCAGCGGTTGTAGCGGTCTTCCCAACCGGCGCCAGCAGGCCGATGCCATCGTCACGAAGTTGCGTGCCCTCCCGGGCGTTGAGTCGGTGCATCAAAACTATGTCAACGCGATCGACCGCGGCGCTTCCTTCGAGGTCAGCGTCGAGGTAGACCGCACCATCGCCGCGGGCGCCCTGGCGGACATCGGCCGGCAATTCGTGGACCAGGTTGACCACGCCGACTTCAGCGGCCACCTGCTCGCGCTCGCGGTCGGGTTTCCCATCAGCGGTCCCGGTTCCGACTGGAACAACAGGTCACAAGCCTCTTTCAACCTCACCGACGATAGCGTGGGCCGCCTCAAAGACGTCACCGCCGATCAGGTCGGCACAGATTTGCGGTTCTGGCTCGAGATAGTCGACTTTCTCGGGGTGAGGTCGGCAGAGCTACGTCGGCCGGCGCAGCAGAGCTCTCGCGACGGTCGGAGCCGCCTTGTCTACGCTCACGTCGTCGACGGCAACGCGGGCGACGCCCTGCAAACCCGGTACCCCGAACTGCAGGGTGGTTGGCAAACCTAGGTTTTGTGGGAGCCGGCCAGCATCTCCCGCAGCCGCCGGGTGTCCACTTTCCCCGTCGCACCGCGCGGCAGGTGGTCGTCGGATTCCAACAACAGCCACACGGTCGGCACCTTGAAGGCACTCAGCAGCTCGCGCGCGGAGGCGCGTAGCTGCTCCGCGGTCAGCCCACGGCACACCACCGCGGCGCCGACACGTTCACCGGCGGTGCCGGGCACGTTGGTGACGTAGGCGTTGTCGACCTCCGCGATGGAGCGCAGTGCCCGCTCGACTTCGCTCGGGTAGACGGTGGCGCCGCTGACCTTGAACATGTCGTCGGATCTGCCGTGGTAGAACAGGAAGCCGTCGGCATCCAGATGCCCGAGGTCGCCGGTGAGGTAAAAGCCCTCAGTGGTGAACACGTCTTCGCGGGCGCGGCGGCAAATGCCGCGCAGTGTGTGCGGTCCCCGGATCTGGATCATGCCAACGGTTCCTGTTGCGACCGGGTCACCGGTTTCGGGGTCGGCGATGCGGACTTCCATGCCCGGGAACGGTTTTCCGCAACTGCCCCATGCCGCCGGCGGCATGTCGGTGTCGGCAGGGTAGCCGCAGTACGGTCCGAAGGCCTCGGTCATACCGAATAAGTTGGCGCGCGCCCCGGGTTGGGCCCGTTGGTCGGCGGGCAGCAGGGCGTCCAGACTGCCTGGGCGCAATGCCGAGAGATCGACGCCGGCAGGGCCGGCATGCCGGGCCAACGCTTCGGCCTGATCCGGCCAGCCGCGAAACAGCGTGACCCGCTCGCTCTGCAGCAGTCGCAGGGTGGTTTCGGGCCGCGGCACCTCTTCGGTCACCAGAGTGGCGCCGGCCAGTAGCGCCGACAGTATCCCGCTGCCCAAGCCACCAACCCAGAAGAACGGCATAGGCAGATACAGCCGGGTGTCGGAGGTGATGCATCGCGCCGCAAGTCCCGATCGCACTGCGCCCAGAGCGCTTCCGTGCGAATGGATGACCCCCTTGGGTGGCCCGCTGCTACCCGAGGTGAACACGATGAACAGTGGGTCGGCTTCGGTGACGGTGTCGCACAACGCATCGACGATTCCACGGGCCCGCTCACTCGCAGGCAGGTCGTCGAGCTGATCGACCGTCCAAACCTGCCGCAAGGCAGGAAGTTCGAGTGGCGGCACGGATTGGACATCGTCCAGGTAGCGATGGCCACGGAATTCCTCGACGCTCGCCAGGAATTGGACCGAAGCCGCGCGGAGTTGCGCGACGAGTTCTCCGGCGGCCAACAAGGTGCTCAACGGGACCAATACGGCCCCGATGCGCGTCAGCGCCACGGCGACCTGCACCCAGCGGGCGTTGTTGGGCATGATGAGACCCACCCGGGTGCCCTTGCCAACGCCGGCCTCGATGAAGGCCGCCGCCAAATCCTTTGTGGTCGACTCAAGTTCGCGGTAGCTAATTCGCGCCGCGGGATCGATCACCATCGGCTTGTCAGCGTGCTGGGCGGCGCGCATCCGCACCAGGCGGTCGATGGTCCCCGCGGCCGTCTGGTCAGGCATCGAAAAGCCTCTTCAGTTGGCGGGTGTCGACCTTGCCGCTGGACAGCAGCGGCACCTCGGCGCGGGACAGGCTGAGGAATCGCCTGGGGATTTTGTAGGAAGACAATTCGTCCTTGAGTCGCTGACGCAGCGCGGATTCGTCCAACGCCGGCGAAACGAGCACGGCGGCAACAAGTTCTCCGCGCTCCGCATCCGGAACGCCCACGACGTACGCTTCCGTGCCGGCGACCTTGGCGATAGCTTTCTCGACTTCGGCGGCCGAGACATTGCGCGCCCGCCGTCTTGATCATCGCGCTGAGTCGGCCGACGAAATACACAAATCCGTCGTCGTCCGCGCGCACCAAGTCGCCCGTGTGGAACCAACCGTCGTCGTCGAAGCACTCTTCGCGACTTCGCTTGTGATAGCCCTGCATAACGAACGGCCCGCGAATGCACAGTTCGCCGACTCCGTCCGAGTCGGCGTCGACGATTTTGGTCTGGAATCCCGGCGCAGGCTTGCCGAAAGACCCGCGCCGCCGTTCGGGTTGATCTGATTCGTCGCCACTGATCAGCACGACGCTGCCGGCTTCGGTGAGCCCGAGCATGTTGTGGCGGAGCTCGGGATCCGACGGACGCGCGGCGGGCGCCATGATCGGATACAAGTTGCCCCGTTGCAGCGACGAAAGGTCGCGCGCGGCAAAGCTCGGATCGGCGGCCAGGTGCGCGATCCCGGCGGCGAACCCGTTGGTCATGGTCGGTTTTTCGGCTTCGAGCAAGTCAAGCGTCTCGGCGGCGCTTGTCGCGTTCGAACAGATCAGTGTGGACCCGGCGACCAGAGTCGCCAGCAGGCCGAAAGCGAACCCGCCCACCCAGAAGAACGGCGAATTGCAGAACAGCTTGTCGTCGGCGGACAAACCGCGAATTTTGTTGAGGTTCCGCTGATGTCCGAGGAGCGCGGCATGCGTGTGTACCACGCCCTTGGGCGTGCTGGTCGAGCCTGAGGTGTAGATGATCGCAAGCGGGTCCGAACCGTCGACATCATCTTCCAGCGCTTGCAGTAACGCGGCTTCGGCGAGCTGGTCCATGCATCCGCTATTGACCGCCACGCGGCGCAGCTGCGGGACGGCGGGCACGAATAGCGGTTCACTGGAATCGACCTCAGGGACCGCCAGCACCTCGGCGAGTCGTGCCACGTAGTCATGGGAACGGAAGGACGAATCGCTCAACAGGATCTCGACATCGCCGTTGACAAGCTGCTCCCGCAGTTCGCGGGCGGTGGCGAAGGTGGAAAACGGCACAACCACGGCGCCGATCCGTGCGGCCGCGAGCATCCCGATGAGGAACTCGGTCCCGTTCGGATGGAGCAGGCCGACATGGGTTCCCTTGCCGGCACCCAGGGCGATCAGTCCGCGCGCGAGCTCCGCCGAGCGATGAGCAGCCTCGGCATAGCTGATGCGATCACGGTCGCAGACCAACAGCGGGTGGTTACCCCGCATCCGGGCCTGGTGGCGCAGGACCTCGGCGACGGTGGGGGCATCAGCGGGCATGGTCGCTGCGGGCCGCATCGAAGAAGCGCCGTATCTCGCTGAGGTCCGCCTTGCCCGACGGTGTCCGCGGGATCGCGTCGACGATCGCGATTTCGGTGGGAATCTCGTAGCGCGCCAGTCGCTTTCCCAGATAATCGGCCAGCTCGGCGGAATCGGATGATGCGGCCGTACGTAGTTCCACCATCGCGACCGGGGTTTCTCCCAGACGTGCGTCGGAACGCCCGACCACCGCCGCGCCAGCGACCGCGGGGTGGTTCTCCAGCGCGATCCGCACGTCGTCGGGCATCACCTTGAACCCGCCGCGGATGATCGCCTGATCGGCGCGCCCCACGATCCAGACAAAGCCGTCGGCGTCGATACGTGCCATGTCCGTGGTCCGCATCCACTCCGCCGATGGCCCTAACTGACCCGGCTTGACCTCGAGCAGGCCGACCTGGTCGGGTCCCAGCGCCGTGCCGTTGTCGTTGACCACCCGTAGTTGCGCCCCGGGGTTGGCCCGGCCGACGCTGCCCCGTTTGGCGTGCCAGTGCCGCTGATGGTCGGCAAGCGTCCAGCCGGCCACGCCGCCGCCGAATTCCGTTGCGGCATAAGAGGTGAGGACGGGGATGCCGTACTTCTCGGTAAAGGCGTCGGAGTCCTCGGCCGACAGCGGGGCGGTACCGCAGGTAACGGCGCGGATGCTGTCCAGGTCGGCTCGTGTCAGGTCGGAGTGCAACACCGTCCTCAGCGCGGCCGGCACCAAAGACACGGTGCGGGGCCGGTGTTTGCGCACCGCGGCAGCCCATGCGTCGAGTTCGAACCGGTCCAGCAGCACAAAGGGTCTCGCGTCCGCGACGCATTGCAATACCCGGAAAACGCCCCCGATATGCACCAGCGGTGAGTTGACGATCGCCACGCCGCTGCGAAGCTCGGTAGGTGTCGTTGCCTGTTCGGGTTCGGGACCCATGACGCTGCGCGCCAGCATGTCGTAGCTGAGGTCGACCCGCTTGGGCGGGCCGGTTGTTCCGCTGGTCAACATCCGCACGGCGATACCGGGCGTGGCGGTTTGTCGCACCGAGCCGGTCTCGCTGCCCGACTGACCCGAGGTCGAGACCGTCCGGATTCCCGAGGGGACCAGCGTCGCCAAATCGTCGGGCTCGCCGGCGACAAGCGGCAGATTCAGCGCAGCGATGTCAGCCCGGGTGCGGTCGTCGCCTCGTGAGGGATTGATGGTGACCACTGTCCCGCCTGCCAGTAGCACGCCCAGGAACGCCGCCACATGACCAGGTCGGTTACGCAACAACATTCCGACCTGTGGCTCCGCGCCGAGTTCGGCCGTCAACGACTCGATGCGCCGCGCGGCCTCGCCGACTTCCCCCCAAGACAGCCATCGGTCGTCGTACTCGATCGCTTGCGCGCCGGGATCCAACTCCAGCACGTCGGCGATGCGTTGACTGAGTGGATGAACCGTCATTACCGGATCTTCGGCTGGCGCGGGGCGCCCTCGCTTTGGTTGGCCAGTTCTGTCTTGCCGAGTGGGTTGCCCAGCCGGGTGTAGATCAGCCCCTGTTCCATGGCGGTGCGATAGGGCTTGTCCAGCGACTCCCAGATCGCCTTGACCGTGCCTTGGGTCGCCGACGGTGGTTTGGCGGCAATTGCGGCCGCGATTTCGTGGGCGCGAGGCCATAATTGTTCGGCGGGAACAACTTCCGACACCAATCCGATCCGCAGCGCCGTGTCGGCGCTGACGCGTTCATCGTTGCCCATCAGGGCTATCCGCAGCGTCTCGCCCAGGCCGATCCGGCGCATCAGCCCCACCGGCTCTAAGGCGCACACCAGACCCGCCGAGACGTGCGAGTCGAAGAACGTTGCGTCCGTCGAACAGATGACGACGTCGGACTCGTTGACGAAGTAGAACGCGCCGGCGGTGCACATTCCCTGGACGGCGCACACGACCGGCTTCCACATCTTCTGCCACTTCGGGCTGAGTGCCTCGCCGGGATCTTCATGGTTCCAAATGTTTTCGGGCTGGCCATATGGTGTCTTGATGTCCAGTCCGGCGCTGAACGCCCGGGTGCCGGCCGCGCGCAGGACGACTGCGTGCACCGAGTCGTCGAGCTTGACCTCGCGCCAAGCCTGGGCCATCTCCTCGCACATGGTGCGGTTGAACGAGTTCAGTTGCTCGGGCCGATTCAGCGTGATGGTGGCGACGTGATCGTCGGCTTCGACCTCGAGCAGGATCGTCTGGAAACGCGGGCCTTTCACTGGCATTGCCAATTCGGTTTCCGCTTCTCGACAAATGCCTTGGGCCCTTCCTGCGCGTCCTCGGTTCGCAGCACGCGCTCGCGGAAGGTTTCGGCGAGTATCTCGGCCTCGTGCAGCGGGACATTCAGTCCCTTGAGGATCGCCAGCCGGGTTCCGCGGACCGCCAGGGGCGCATTGGAGTTGACGATGTCGGCGATCTCATGGACCCGTTCCATCAACCGGTCATGCTCGACGACCTCGCTGATCAAGCCGAGTTCGTAGGCGCGTTGTGCGCTCATCCGCTCGTGCTTGCCCATCAAGGCCATTCGCAAAGCGATCGAGCGGGGCAGCACCCTGGATACCCGGACCATCTCGCGCCCGGCGACCAGGCCGATGCTGACGTGCGGGTCGAAGAACGTCGCCTGATCGGAGGCGATGACGATGTCGGTGGTGGTTACCCAATCCATGCCCGCGCCGCAGCACAAACCGTTGACGGCGGTCAGCACGGGTTTGGCCATCGTGCGAAACGGCGGCGTACCCTCCTGCGGTGCTTCCCATTGGTCGTATGTCGACAGGTACGGCCGCTCGTAGATCACCTTGCCGTCTTCGGGAATTTCCTTGACGTCGGCGCCCGTGCAGAACGCACGGCCGGTGCCGGTGACCGCGATCAGCCAGACATTGTCGTCGTTTTCGGCCTCGTCGTAGGCGGCCCGCAGTTCGGTGATCATGTGCGGGCTTAGCGCGTTGAGGGCTTCCGGGCGGTTCAACGTGATGGTTGCGGTGTGTCCGTCGACCTCGTATTTGATGGTGTCGAACGAGTCAGTAGGCATCTGCAATCCCTTCGTCGCGGGTCATAATTTGTTAGCGGCCCTCGAACTTCGGCGCGCGCCGCTGCCGAAAGGCTTCCAGGCCTTCTTTGAAATCGCTTGTCCTGCAGGAGAGTTCTAGGTTGTACAGCTCCTGCGTCATGGATTGGTTCAGCGACGCGTGCTGGCCGAAGTTCAGGGCTTGCTTGGCAAGTCCGATCGCTACCGTCGGTCCGCTTGCGAGCCGTCCCAGCAACTCCTCGGTGGCGTTGTCGAGCTCCGCCGGGCTGACGGCTTGGTGGATCAATCCCCAGTCGGCCGCGTCCGCTCCGCTGACCTTCTCGCCGAGAAGCAGCATCCGACGTGCCCGGGCCACGCCGACCAGACGGGGCAGCAGCCAGGTCGAACCCGAATCGGGGCTGAAGCCGCGATCCATGAATGGTTCCCAGAGCACGGCGTCGGTGCTGGCGACGGTGAAGTCGGCGGCCAGCACGAGATTGCAGCCCATGCCCACCGCCCATCCCCGCACGCCGCAGACCACGGGCAGCTGGATGCTTGTCACCAGTTCGATCGCGCGGTGGGCCGCGTGGGGAATCCGGCGCACCAGATTGCCGGCGCGGGGACGTTGTCCGCCAGGGCTGTTGGTGGCCACCCAGTCGGCGCCGGCGCAGAAGTCGTCTCCGGCGCCTCGCAGGTGAATCGCGCGCAGCGAGTCATCGGCGGCGGCATCGGTCAGTGTGTCGACCAACGTCTCGACCATCAAGTGGTTCAACGAGTTTCGGCGTGACGGTCGATCGAGCGTGATCCGCAACACCGCGCCGTCCCGGTGTGCGGTCACCGAGCCCTCGGCGTCGTCCGCGTCGGTCTCGTGGCTCACGGTCGAATCCGGCCTTTCTCGCCGATACGGTTACCCATACAGTAGGCAATACGATTGATACGCTGTATAAGTTAGCAAGGAAACGCGGCCCGAGGAACAACAGGGGCACCAACCGGGCTAAACAAGCGAAGCGACGAGGAGGAGTGGCGCCGATGGATGATGCCGCCGCAGCTCCCGGTGACGCGAAATTCGGAGAGGCCCCGCTTGCCCAGACGGTGGCGGCGGCCGGCGCGATTCGTCGCCTTGGCTCGCTGTTGCTGTCGCTGGAACACGCGCACCCGACGGTGGACACCATGCTCGCGAAGTTCGCCGAGTGGGAAAGCGAGCTGGCGGCCGCCGCTCCTCGAGACAGCGCGCCGCGCATCGGTGCGATCCCTGACGACCCCCGGCGCATCTACCTCAACCACGCCACCGACATCGGTGCCTATAACCCGTGCTTTCCCGAGTACCGGTTCGATCACCTCGACGCCGAGACGGCGGTCGGGCGGGTCACCTTCCCGCTGATCTACGAAGGGCCGCCCGGGTTGGTGCATGGCGGCTTCCTCGGGGTCTTCTTCGACGCCGTGATACAGCATCACAATTGTGTGACCGGCCTATCCGGCAAGACGCGATCGCTGACCGTGATGTTCCGCCGGCCGACTCCGTTGCTGACCGAGATTGGTTTCGACATCGCGCGCTCGCAAGTCGACCGGACTATCACGTCGACCGCGCGTCTGTTGCTCAATGATGAGGTGCTGTGCACGGGCGAAGTCAGCACCGTGGCGTCGCCGCCGGAAAAGCTGTCGGTGTTTCAGTTCGCCAGGCGGCGAAAGGAGTCCGCTACATGACCGCCTCGGAGGCTTCGGACGATCGCGTGCTGTTCGACGTGGATCGCGACAAGCGGATTGCCACAATCACATTCAACAATCCCAAGCAACGCAACTCCTATGACGCCAGCATGCGCGAGGCGGTTGGCCGCTGCCTGGACAAGGTGGCCGACGACGACGACCTCACCGTGGTGCTGCTGCGCGGAGCCGAGGGAGTGTTCAGCACCGGGGCCGACATGAACAATGCGTACGGCTGGTATGGCGAGGGCAAAGACCCCGAGGCAACCAAGCGCCGACCGAGTCAGCGGCGACGACTTACCGTGGACCGCAAGTCATTTAGCTTCTATCACAACTTCATGGGCTTCCCGAAGGTGACGGTGGGGGAGATCGCCGGCTACGCTCTCGGGGGTGGCTTCGAGATGGCGTTGATGACCGATATCTCCGTCATCGCGCGTGACACCAAGATCGGCATGCCGGCAACACGCTTCCTGGGGCCCGCATTGGGCAGCCTGCACATGTTCTTCCATCGGTTAGGCCCGGTGCTGGCCCGACGCCTGCTGCTAACCGGTGACATCATCGCAGCGGGCGAGATCGAGCACCTCGGAATCTTCACTGACACATGCGATCCCGGCTCGGTCACGGCGCGCGCCCAATACTGGGCCGAGAAGGCGGCGAAGATGCCCGCCGACGGCGTGGTCATCGCCAAGGAGGCGTTCCGCCTGGTCGAGCAGAGCCAGGCCTACCAGGGTGAGGAAGTCGCAAGCTACTTGTTCCACGCGTTCGGCACCAACCTGCAATTCGCGCCCGACGAGTTCAACTTCGTCAAAACCCGCGCGCAGCACGGGGCCAAGGAAGCCTTCCGGCTGCGCGACGAGCATTTCCACGTGCCCGAACCGGAAGGCTGAGGCCGCCTGAGGGCGCCTACGCCCGCGCGCGCTGGCCGACCGACTTGGCCGCTTTGCGTGTGCGGGAAGACTTTGCGGCGGTCGAACCCTCATCGATCAACCGGCCGGCATGATCAAGGATGCATTCCAGTCCGTACTCGAAGTTTGTCTCATCGGGCGCCCCGATGCGGTGCCCCTTCCCGGTCACTTGTGCGAGCAACGGTGTGCTGTGCAGATCGACGCCCACGGCGTCCTCGATGCTGCGCGGTCCGCTGTCGGACGACTGGTTCTTTTCGTAGAGGCGCTGCAGCACCACCGACCCGCGGACGTGCAGTGACACCGCGGAGTAGGTGTCGAAGGCGTCCTCGGGTGACAGGCCGGCCTCCACCAGGTTGGCGATCGCCGTCTCCATCTCCTGCGCGCCCATCCGCGCGGCTTTGGGACTAAGCGCGGCGCGAATCAGAATCAGGTCGCACAGAATTGGGTTGCCCATGAACGTCTTACGCATCAGGCGCGCATGGTTCCGCAGCGTCTCGCGCCAGTCGCTGGCTTCCACGTAGGGGGTGGCGAACACGTACTTGCTCAATGCCCGGTCGGTCATCGCGTTGAGCAGATCGTCCTTCTTGCGGAAGTACCAGTAGATGCTGGTAACACCCACGCCGAGGTGCTTGCCGAGCAGCGGCATGCTCAAGTTGTCTATCGAGACCTGTTCTGCGAGTTCGAATGCGCCGCTGATGATGTCATCGGGATTGATGGATCCGCGCTCGCGGCGCTGACGCTTATCGGCAGTTGCCTGCTTTGCCACTACGGGCACCTCCATCGAGATCTATCCTGAGGATGCGGTCCCGAGCCATGTCACCGGCCCAAACGCGCTGCTTCGTGCGGTTGTCCATCTGCTACTGTAATACCTATCGTAGGGTTTCTGGTAAATACGGCTGGACAGGCGTACTGAGCCATGGATCTAGGGCTGGCAAACGCCGCGACGGCGGTGGTCGGTGGCAGTCGCGGCATGGGTTTGGCCGCCGCCCGATGCTTCGCCGAAGATGGTGCCCGCGTCGCGCTGATCGGTCGCACCCCAGACGCGCTGGAGAGCGCCGCCGCGGAGTTGACGCGTCTGGGCAGCCCTGACGCCGTCGGACTGGTTGCCGACATCGGTGACGCCGGTCAGGTCGACCACGTGTTCGCCGAGCTTGCACAGCGATGGAACGGTGAACTCAACGTCCTCGTCAATACGGTCGGGCCGGGAGCGCCCGGCAGCTTCGAAGATTTGACCGACCAGCAATGGCGCGAATCCGTCGAAGACGGAGTGATGGGAATGGTGCGCTGCGTTCGTACCGCACTTCCCTTGCTACGCAAGGCTGAATGGGCCCGGATAGTCAACTTCTCGGCGCACTCGACCCAGCGGCAAAGCGTGATGTTGCCCGCCTACACCGCGGCCAAGTCAATGCTGACCAGCGTGTCGAAAAACCTATCCTTGTTGCTGGCCAAGGACGAAATCCTGGTCAACGTGGTGTCGCCCGGCAGCATTGCATCCGAGGCGCTGGTCGGTTGGGCGACATCGGTCGGTGTCGACGGCAACGACCCTTATGCGCTGATGGATGCCATCGCCAAGCACTTCGGGCATCCGGCGCACATGCCGCGGGCCGGCCTGCCGCAGGAAATTGGGCCGGTCGTCGCCTTCCTGGCATCGCGACGCAACTCTTATATGACCGGAGCCAACATCAACGTTGACGGTGGTTCGGACTTCAACTGACTTGGCCCGAAATCGGTTGGCTGACAGAAGGAGTGGACTGTGGCGATGGCCGGCTACGAATGGTTGCCGCCGTCGTGTAGTCGCGGGATTCGCCACGTCGCGCGCTACTGCGTCATAGGTGCATGTACGCCCGTGGACGAGAAAGACCTCCTGAACCACCACTTACCGGTGACAATAGTGACGTGATCAACGCATCCGTACCAGCCGACCCGGCGGCGCCCGTTCCCGTGAGTGGTCACACGCCCGTGAGTATCCACAACGAGCTGCCCCAGGTTGTCGCGGACACCGTGACCGACTTGCTCGGCCGGCCTCGCGCACGCGGCTGGATTCACCTATTGTCGGCGGCCGCCGCCATTGTGGCCAGTGCAGCACTGGTGTCGGTGGCCGCGATGGAGGCGTCGCCGAGGGCCGTGTGGGCCACACTGGCCTACACCGCCACGACCGTCGCCATGTTCAGCATCAGCGCGGCATACCACCGGGTGCACTGGCGCTCTCAGAGCGCCCAGAAATGGATGAAGCGTGTCGACCACTCGATGATCTTTATCTTCATTGCCGGAAGCTACACCCCGTTCGCGCTATTGGCGATGCCGCCGCGCACCGGGACGGAGGTGCTCACGATGGTGTGCGCAGGCGCGGCTGCTGGTGTGGTGCTTAAGATGCTGTGGCCGTCGGCGCCTCGACTGGTTGGCGTGCCCCTGTACCTACTGCTGGGCTACGTGGCGATTTGGTTCGCCGGAACACTTCTCGACGGCGCAGGTGTGGTTGTGGTCGTCTTACTCGTCGCCGGAGGCGTCTTGTACAACGTTGGCGCCATCTTTTACGGCTTCGGCTGGCCCAACCCATGGCCACAGACGTTCGGCTATCACGAGTTCTTTCATGCGTTCACGGTGGCCGCGGCGGTCTGCCACTACAGCGCCGTCTGGGCCGTCGTGTTGTAGCCACCCCGTGGATGTGTGACATCGAAGTGATAGCAGGACCGATAAAGGGAGTGAATTATGGCGACTGCGGCTGAGGCGCGTAGTTGGGCGCGCGGCGCATTGCGGGGAATCGGCGATTCCCTCTACACGCCGTTCTCCGGCACCGATGGTGATGACATCGATTGGGACGCCTACCGGACACTGGTGCGCTACTGCGTCGGCGACCTCGGGCACCCGATGTTGTGGTGCACCAGCGGTCTCTCCGAGTTCTGGTCGCTGACGCTGGAGGAGCGAAAGCGCTTGCTGGAGGTGGCAATCGAAGAGGCGCGTCGTTTGAATCCCGATGTCGTGATCCAGGCCTGCACGGCCGCGACTAGCGCCAAGGACTGCCTGGACCTGACACTGCACGCCCAGCAGGCCGGCGCGGACATCGCCTACATCCAAACCCCGATGATGGAGGCACACGGCGGCGAGGGCGTGCTGCGATTCTTCAAGTACATCGCCGACCGCACGGACCTCGCCCTGGGCATGTTCAACTCACCGTCCTCGGGTTATGTGCTCACCCCCGTCGAAAGCGCTCGGATCTATGACGAGGTACCCGCGGTGTGCGCCACCAAGGAGGGCGCCTTCCGGCCGGAGGCGAGCCGGCGGCTGCACGAGCTGGCGCCCAATCTCGCGGTCTGGGAATGCGACCGGACTGTCTATCGCGCCGGATGGTTGCGCGCCGGAATTGTGTGTCCGGCGCAGCTGGGCACCGCCGGGTATCTGTTCGAGACGCCACAGAAGCGGCTGTTTTCCGAGTATTGGGATCTGGTGTGGAACGACAAGCTGCTCGAGGCCATGGACTACGGCCGTGATTCGGGTATGGACCAATTCGACCTCGACATCGGATCGTGGTGGACCTGCTATCCGGGGCGAGCGGACTATTTCACCCACTGGGGTGGTGCTTTCAAGTACGCCGCTTCCGTGCTGGGCCTGCCGATCGGCGACTATCCGCATTCCCGGCCCCCGCAAGCGCAGCTACCACCGGAGGCCAAGGCACAGATCGAAAATGCCTACCGCCGGCTCGGACTCACAAAGGTGTCCTGACATATAAGAACTGAGTGTGAACTGACGGCGGTGTTGACCGGCGCGTCGCCGCCGCTATTTCACCTCGAGTGGCACGACATCGCTCCGGCGTCGTAGCATCCCCAGGGAATACCCCCGGGGGGATAATGCCTTATATTGGGTTGTAACAAAGCAAAGGGAGTTCCATGGTTGGTGATGAAGACAGCATTGCTGCAGTACTGAACCGGCTGCGGCGCGCGCAGGGCCAGTTGGCCGGCGTGATCTCGATGATCGAGCAGGGGCGCGACTGCAAAGATGTGGTCACACAGCTCGCCGCGGTTTCGCGCGCGCTGGATCGCGCCGGGTTCAAGATCGTCGCGACCGGTATGCGCGAATGCACAACCGGAAAAGCAGCGAAGGGCAAGGAGCCGCTCACCCAGGACGAATTGGAGAAACTTTTCTTGGCGTTGGCCTGATCGGTCGTGCTGGCAGCAGTAGCCGCCCAGGCCCGCAGCAGGTTCTCGCAGTGCGTCATTACGTTGAAGCGCAACGGCATTCGATATCCGTTCGTACCATCGTAAGGCTAGTCTGCGGCTGGTTAATAGGTCCGCGCCGACGCATCATTGAAGCAAGGTGCGAGTGGTCAGCACCGGGTCGATATTCGTCGAGATGTTGACCTTTGACTCCTGACTGCACAATGCTCCGTTGCCGGGCTCGATACCGATGAGACTCGCAGGCGCTTCCGCTAAACTAGTGCGGCCACTTCCGTACGCATCGCCGGTCGCGGATGTTGCTGGTCGGTTGGGTGTCGACCCGTTCGTTGGCCTGGGTGCAGCCGAAATCGAGCCCCGCGGCGGCTTCGGTTCGGGCGCAATCTCCTGATACGGCGTTCCTGACAATCGTGCTGGCCAGCTGTGGCATGTCTTCAACATGCGTGGCCGCCGCGGCCGCGTAGTGCGCAACGCTGTGACGCGCAATCGGCTGGTCTGATACGCGTTGGCGCTGTGCGTGGGGCTGCTCGTGGCGGCGTTGAACATCCCGATGCTGGCCACGGTGCGGCAGATTCAGCCGATAGGTGTGAAAGGCTGCGCGCTGGCTATCGGGTGCAGCTTGCTGCCGCCAGTGGCGGGACAGGCTTGGCTCGGGGCCAAGTCGTCTCGCTGAGACCCCAGCGGGTCATACAAGCGTTCCTCTGCAGAATCGTTCCAGCGCTTGCGAACCGAACCCGCGTAGTCAGTCCATTGATGGCCCACTGACAGGGTAGCCGGTAGTCGCGAACGCGGCTTCGGGACGCTACGCTCGTGCATCGTATGCTATACCGGGTAGGGTATAGGAGCTTACGAGGAGGTCGGCATGTCACCGGTCCGGCGGCGCCATCACCCTGGGGAACGAGGCCGTCGGAGCCCATCGAATAGCGTGGGGATCGGCCATATCACTCCGCGATCCCTGGAGTAATGGCAGGTGGTGCTACCGAAAGCCACCTAACCATGGGCCGAACGGCCCTGTTCGGTGCGCTCGATCCGGCGCGAAACTGACCAGACGAGCAATTAAACCTAAAGGAAATCAATGCTCACCTTTCTAAAGCGAACCTGGGTGCCGGTCGTGGTCGTGGTGGCAGTTGCGCTCGGGGGTGTCGCCGTCACCCGGCTGCGCGGCCTTTTCGGCTCCGACGCGATCTTCACGGAGACCGGCAGCAGCGCCGAACCGCTCGAGCAGTCGCACATCAAGCGGGTGACATACGAGATTTACGGGCCCAGCGACACGGCAGGAAGTGTGAGCTACTTGAACAAGAACGCCCAGCCGGAACAAGCGAACTTCAGCAGCCTGCCCTGGACGTACACGATTACCACGACGGTACCGGCCGTGCTCGCCAACGTGGTGGCACAGGGCAATAGCGACAACATCGCATGCCGCATCACCGTCAACGGCGAGGTCAAGGACGAAAGAGCCACGGCGGGACACCACGCACAAACTTCTTGCCTGGTGAAAGCCGCATGAGCACCGAAAGTGACGCCCGTCCGAGATTCATGCGGTTCGTCCGCAGGTTCGCGTGGCCCATCATCATCGGATGGTTACTACTGACCGTCGCCTTGAACGTGCTCGTGCCGCCGATCGAGTCGGTCGCGCGAAAACACGCGGTGACGATGTCGCCCCAAGACGCTCCGGCGATGATCGCCGCCAAGCGCATCGGCGCAACGTTCCACGAGTCGGACTCCGACAGCACCGCGATGGTCGTCCTCGAGAGCGATCAACAGCTCGGCGATGAGGCGCACCGTTATTACGACGGCTTGGTGAAAAAGCTGCAGGCCGACCCCAAGCACGTGCAGCATGTCCAGAACGTGTGGGGAGATCCACTCACCGCCGCCGGTGTCCAGAGCCGCGACGGCAAAGCCGCCTACGTCCAACTCAATCTGGCCGGCAACCAGGGCAGCACCCTGGGCAACCAGTCCGTCGACGCGGTGCGGAAGATCGTCGACAAGTCAGAGCCCCCCAAAGGGCTCAAGGTCTACGTCACCGGTCCGGCACCGCTGACGACGGACATGAACGAAGCCGCCGATAAAAGCATGTTCAAAATGATGGGCGTCACGGGTGTGGTCATCATGATCATGCTCTTCATCGCCTATCGTTCCATCAGCACGGTGCTTCTGGTTCTCGTCATGGTCGGTTTCGAGATGGGCACGGCCAGGGGGCTTGTCGCGCTTCTCGGGAACCAAGAATTGTTGGGGTTTTCGACCTTCGTCGTCGCCATGCTGTCCTCGTTGGCGATCGCGGCTGGAACCGATTACGCGATCTTTCTCATCGGTCGGTACCAGGAGGCTCGTCAGGCCGGTCAGGATCGAGAAACAGCCTGGTACACGATGTTTCGCGGGACCTCTCACATCATCTTGGGCTCGGGTTTGACCATCGCCGGAGCCACTTTCTGCCTCCACTTGGCGCGGCTGTCGTATTTCAAGGCGCTGGGCATTCCGTCCGCTCTGGGATTGCTCGTCGTTGTCGCGGGAGCGATGACCGCCGCGCCGGCCGTGGTCGCCGTGGCCTCCCGGTTCGGTTTGCTCGACCCCAGACGGATGATCAAGACGCGCGGGTGGCGGCGCATCGGCACCGCTACCGTGCGCTGGCCCGGGCCGGTCTTCGCGGCCTCGCTGGCCATCGCAATCGTCGGCATCCTTGTCATGCCGAGCATGAAGGTCAGCTACAACGACCGCTACTACATACCCAGCAACCTGCCGTCGAATGTCGGATATGCGGCCGCGGAGCGCCATTTCAGTGCTGCGACAATGAATCCCGACATCCTCATGATCGAGAGCGATCACGACATGCGGAATAGCGGCGACATGATCATTCTGGACAGGCTTGCCAAAGACGTCTTTCGGTCGCCGGGAATCGCGATGGTGCAAAGCATCACCCGGCCCTTGGGCGGCCCGATCGAGCACACCTCGATACCGTTCCAGATCAGTGCCCAATCGATTCCGATCCAGCAGAACCTTCAATTCATGAAGGACCGGACCGCCGACATGCTCAAGATGAGCGACGATCTCGGCGCCATGATCGGCTCGATGCAGCGGATGCAGGGCTTGCTGGGTCAGATGAGCAACACGACTCATCACATGGTCGGCGACATGGGCGACATGCAATCCACGCTGAACGAGATGAGAGACCATCTGGCCGACTTCGACGATTTCGCGAGACCGTTCCGCAGCTATTTGTATTGGGAACCACACTGTTTCAACATTCCGGTCTGCTGGGCGTCGAGGTCGGTGTTCGAGGCGATCGACGGGGTGGACAAGTTCAGCGAGAACATGAGCACGCTGATCAAGGACATGAACAACATCGACGCGATATTGCCCCAGATGCTCGCCCAGTTCCCGCCGATGATCGCCGTCGCGAAGTCCATGCAGGGAACCCTGCTCACGATGCACAGCAGCTTCTCGGGGCTGGTCACGCAAATGGCCCAGATGACCGATACGGCGAGCGCGATGGGTCAGGCCTTCGACGCCTCGCGGAGCGGTGACTACTTCTATTTGCCCCCAGAAGCGTTCCAGAATCCCGACTTCCAGCGCGGGCTGAAACTCTTCCTGTCGCCGGACGGCAAGGCCGCGCGCTTCATCATCACCCACGACGCGGACCCGGCAACCCCGGCAGGCATTTCCGCGGTCAAGCCGGAGCTCAACGCCGCACATCAGGCGGTGAAGGGCACGACGCTCACCAGTGCCAAGTTCTACCTCGCCGGGACGGCGGCCATCTACCGCGACATCCAGTCTGGTTCCAACTACGACCTGCTCATCGTCGGAATTGCCGCTTTGACACTTATTTTCGCTGTCATGGTGATCATCACACGGGCCCTGGTCGCGTCTCTGGTGATCGTCGGGACGGTGCTGCTCTCGCTGGGTGCCGCATTCGGGCTTTCGGTGTTGGTGTGGCAACATCTCTTCGGCCTGGATTTGAACTGGATCGCGCCAGTATTCGGGTTGATCATTCTGCTGGCCGTCGGATCTGACTACAACCTCTTGCTGGTGTCCAGGTTCCAGGAGGAGATCCGCGCGGGGCTGAGGACCGGCATCATCCGCTCGATGGGTGAGACCGGCGGTGTCGTCACGGCGGCGGGCCTGGTATTCGCCTTCACCATGATGTCGATGGCCGCCAGCGATCTCCGCTCGATCGGCCAGGCCGGCACCACGATCGGCCTCGGACTGCTGTTCGACACCCTGATCGTGCGCTCGTTGATGACACCGTCGGTCGCGGCGCTGCTCGGGCGCTGGTTCTGGTGGCCGCAACGAGTGCGGCCACGTCCGGCCAGCTATATGCTGCGGCCTTTCGGGCCGCGCCGGCTGGTTCGCTCCCTTCTGCTGGGCGAGGATGCCGATGCGGCGAAGCTCAATCGTTCAACACCTGATGGGCAAAAGTCCAGTCATGCTCATGCGAATCCGAGCCATGGTCACTGAGCGCCGTCATCGCCTGGTGCTGATCATTGAATCCATCGTCTGATCCGGTGCAGATGTGGTTTGATCCGTGGTCCGACGACGAGGTAGGCCACGACGTGCACCACGACGGTCGAATTTGCCAGTGCGGCATAGTAAGCGACTGCTGCCACCGCGCCGGCCACGGCCGGGTACGGCCAGCTTTCCAGCACCAACCCCGAAAGACCAAGCACATCAATGCCTTCCAGATCGGCGAACTCGCCGCCACAGCGAGTTCCAGCGGCACCAGCAGCCGGTTATCGGCCTCCATCTAGCGCACTTCTCGCCTCGGAACATGCCCCGGGCTATACCCGGTTCAGGCCGCCGCGTGCTTCGCGGACACGACCCCAGCATTGTCAACTGCGATCGTGGGTCAGCTGTGTCCGTGGATGATCCGCAGCATCTTGAGGTTGATACGGACAAAACGCCAGAACTGCACGAGGAGGTTCTGACGCATCCGTAGCGTCGCGCCGGTGGGCAGCGGGGCGTCGGCGATACGCTCGGCGGTCTGCAGATTCACTTCCGAGTAAATGTTTTCGTCCGCCATCGGAACACCTTTCACTCGGGGATTAACCACCAGAACGGGCGGGCTTTCGCCTTGTAAATGAAGAGGTAGTGCAACATCAGCTTGATCCAGTGGCCGGCCAGGCCGAGCTCACCGGAGGTGCCGGCGATGTCACGACCGGTCTGCGGGTACTTCGCCGGGTCGGGGACAACCGGGAACATCGTCATGGCGGCAGCCGAGCCCTCACGGAGACCGGTGCCGGCCGACGCGACGCACGCGGCGCCCATGCTCGCCATCGAGGCGCGATGCGTACGAGCTGTCGAGCCCTTGGTGATTCGGTCGCGGATGGTCTCGGCGACCGTCTTGGCCATAATGCCCGACGGCATGCCGGTGCGCGGCGGGCTGGGTGTGATCACCGTCCCGTTAGCACTCTTGCGCGGCCGGGATATCGGGTGTGGAGGCGCAAACGCGATTCCCGGCGCGAAGATGTTCGGATACGCAGGGGACTCGTAGGTGTGCGGCCAGTCCTCGGCAGACCACTCGTCGTAGGGCTTGCCCGAGTAGTCGGCGTCCACCTTCAGGAAGCCTGACGGCGCGAACAGAAGGGACGTAATGTCGTTGCCGTCCTTGTCGTATGCCGCGAGGGTGGCTCCCTTGAACGGCGGCAGTAGCATTGCGAAGTCGAAGTCCAGGTCATGCTCTTTGCCGTCGAGTTGTTCGTAGCGCAGCTTGCCTTCCATCACCTCGTGCACGGCCGCCTGCGTGATGGCCTTGACACCGCGTTCGCGGAATAGCGACTCGGTCCACAGCCGGCTGGACTGCACGAAGCCCTTGTCGACGAAACTCATTCCGCCGACGCCGAAGTCGCCCAATTCGTACTCGTTGGTGAGGTAGACGATATCGGCGAGGTCGCGCACGCCGGCGGTGCGCAGCGTGTGCTCAACGTTGAAGGCGTACTCGAACGCCGCGCCCTCGCAGGTGCACGTGCCGTGTCCGACGCCGATGACAAGGCGCTGCTTCTCGCCGGCCTTCAGCTTGGCGACGACCCGGTCGAGCGCCTTGGCTGCCTCGACGGCGTGGGCCGCGGTGCACACCGAGTATGAGTGACCGGCAGGGCCGAGTCCGGGCGTGGCCGCGAAGTTCAGTTGCGGGCCGGTGGCATTGATGAGGTAGTCATAAGTAAGGTTGCCGGTCTGGCCGGCGTGCTCCTCATCGGTGTAGGTGAAGTCCACTGACGGCGCCGACTGCTCGCCCGTGCCCTCGGGGCGGATCGCCGTGGCGAGCCCCTGATGGAAGATGATGCCCTTGCGCTGGTAGATCGGCTTGAGTGGGATGAGCACCTTGGCCGCGTCCATCCGGCCGACGCCGACCCAGATGTTCGACGGGATCCAGTTCCAGTCGGCGTTAGGAGAAACCACCACGACTTCGTGCGTGCGGGCTAGCCATCGGCGCAGGTGTAGCGCGGCGGTGTGGCCCGCGATACCGGCACCGAGTATGACGACTCGTGCCACTGATGCTCCTTCGTCAAATCTGGGCGACTTGATCAATCGTCGGCGACCGCGGCATATACCTATAGGGGTATATGCGGAACCGACACCAAAGCGCTCCGAGCCCAGAATGCCCTCGGCGGCAAGCCCGTCGCTAGGGCCAATGGACTCTACTGCCGGTGGTATGCGTGCAAGAGCGTGTCAAGCACGGCGCGCTTCTCGCGGGCGGTTACCGTGCCCCGGCGGTTTGGCCCAGTGCGCTGATCGCGGCCTGCAGTTTGGCGGCAGCTTCGTCGGCGACCGCGTGTAGCGCCGGCTGGTCGGCGACTTTGATCATCAGTTGTGGGTCCATCGCCTCGACCAGCACCGCGTCACCCTGGCCGTCTGGATCGGCTCGCACTACGACATTGCAGGGCAACAACTGTCCGATCTGGCGGTCCACATCCAAAGCCCGGTGTGCCAGCGTCGGGTTGCAGGCACCCAGAATCAGGTAATCCTCCATGTCCGCGCCGAGCTTTTGCTTCAGCGTGGATTTGACATCGATCCTGGTCAGCACACCAAAACCCTGATCTGCAAGGGCTCGAGTGGTCCGTTCAACCGCGTCCTCGAACGTGGTGTTCAGTTTGGTATTCAGTCCCATGGTCATGGCTACTCCTTCATGTTCTTGCGCTTCAATCCTGCATCCCTACCTGCCCTACGGGTAGATCCTCCGTTGCCGACCGACGATCTTTCCCAGATCGGTCGCGAAAGCGGGAATACCCCCACGGGTATTGCTATTGTAATGCATATGAGCGAAGACAACCACTACCACCACGTACTCGATGACCTCAACCCGCAGCATCGCGCACTCCGCAAGATGATCCCGGAGGTGTACCGGGGTTTTGCCGAGATGAGCAACGGCGCACTGACCTCAGGGGCTTTGGACAAAAAGATCAAGGAGCTGATCGCGATGGCGATCGGGGTCGTCGCCGGATGCGACGGCTGCATCGCCTCCCACGCCCAAGGGGCCGCTCGTGCCGGCGCCTCCAAAGAGGAGGCCGCCGAAGCCATTGGTGTCAGCATTCTCATGCACGGTGGGCCGGCCACCATCTACGGTGCTCGTGCTTACGACGCGTTCTGCGAATTCGCCGACGCGGCCGCGGAAACCGCGGGTGGGTCGCCCCAGTGATTGCGCTACGGCCGCGTGGATTAGCGGCCTCGGTAAGAAACCCTCTAACCGGAAGGAACAAACAATGACCGTTAAAACGCTGACCGCGGCAGATTTCGAGGACACGATTGTCGAAAACCCGATCGTGCTGGTCGATTTGTGGGCCCCATGGTGCGGGCCGTGCCGAGCCTTCGCACCGGTCTTCGAACGGTCCGCGCAGAACCACCCGGACATCGTGCACGCCAAGGTAAACACCGATGCCGAGCGCGAACTAGCCGCGACCCTCGGCATCCGCTCAGTTCCGACCATCATGGCGTTCCGCGAAGGGATTCTGGTGTATAGCCAGCCTGGGGCGATGTCATCAGCGGTACTGGACGACTTGATCGGCAAGATCAAGAGTCTCGACATGACGAAGGTGCGTGCCAAGATCGCTGAGCGCAAAGCCGCCGCAAAAGCATAGTGGCCCAGCCGCTTCGCCCTACGAATAGTGAGCAAATGTGTGCTACCCCGTACGCTGCCGCCAGTGCGGCAAGATCACCTGGGCGGGCTGTGGCCAGCACGCCGAGAGCGTCATGAAATCCTTACCCGCCAGCCAACGATGCACGTGCAGAAGCGGTTCCGCCGAATAGCGCATCCCTGCCGCACCTCGCGGTGGGGATCGCATCGCACTTTCGCCGCACCCCATCATCGATTTGCTACCGGCTAGCGCCCCAACCCCGTCCGCTAAATGAGAGTTAACGAACATGACCGCCATTACCGAAGCAGCCGCCGTGACGACACCTATGCCGCGTATCGGCGACCCAGCCCCCGCGTTCACTGCCCCGAGTACCCAGGGCGAAATTAACTTCCCCAGCAACTACGCCGGCAAATGGGTGATTCTCTTCTCGCATCCTGCCGACTTCACGCCGGTGTGTACAACCGAACTCATGACCTTTGCCTCGATGCAGCGGCAGTTCGCGGCCTACAACACCGAACTGGTGGGTCTGTCGGTCGACGGTCTCTATAGCCACATCGCCTGGCTACGTACGATCAAAGACAAGATCGCTTTCCGTGGCCTCAAAGACGTCGAAATTACCTATCCGGTAATCGAAGACGTCTCGATGGATGTCGCCAAGCGATATGGGATGATCATGCCCGGCGAAGACTCGACCAAGGCGGTGCGGGCGGTTTTCGTGATCGACCCCAAGGGCACGATCCGTGCCGTGATCTATTACCCACTAAGCCTTGGGCGCAACTTCGACGAATTGCTACGTGTCGTCAAGGCACTGCAGACTGCAGACCATTTCGGCGTCGCAACTCCGGCCGACTGGCAGCCGGGCGAACCGGTAATCTTGCCGGCTCCGGGCTCCTGTGGCACCGCACAGGAGCGCGTGGACGGACGCGATGAGAACACTCGGTGCGAAGACTGGTTCTTTTGCACCAAAGAGTTGTCGGTCGACGAAGTCGAGTCCGCGATTCGGATTGGGTAGGACGACAGGGGGCAGACATCGCGCGCTTCCGTAGGCCCGAGCCCTCCTGAGTCAGGTCGCAAGGACTGTGGCCGCCGCTGTGCCGGGCGCACCGTAAACCTGCGCGAAGCCGACTCGCGCCGTTCCGGCGACCTGACGATCACACCGCGAATTGGATGTCCTTCCATTCGACGCCGGCGTCGGTGTGCGCTAGCCCGATCGCGTCGGCGGCCATCTCCATCGCGGACTTGCCCTCGAAGCGACCGAACGGATGCAGACCCACCCCTATGATGGCGACTTCGTTAGTACCGGGTTTCACGCAATGGCGCCCGCTTCCTTGAGCGCTTCGATGCGGTCCCAGTCCATGCCGATCTCCATGAGAACAAGCTCGGTGTGCTCCGACGCCTGCGGTGCTCGGGTGGTCTCCAGCGGCTCGTGGTTGAACTGGACCGGTCCGCGCACGACTTTGAACGGTGCTCCGCCGCTGGCGAGTTCGACTTCGGCGATCATGTCGTTGGCGATGGCCTGCTCGTCGTTGGCCAGGTCCAGCAGGCTCTGGAACGGCGCCCATTGACCCTTCATCGTCTTCAGGTGCTGTCGCCAGTAGTCAAAGGGCTTGGTGGCGAAGGCTTTAGCGATCAATTCGGCGGCCGCGGCGGCGTTTTGTATCAGCGGCAAAACCTCGGAGAAGCGGGGATCGTCGGCGGCCTCGGGGATGCCGAGGTGCTCGAAGGTGTCGCGGATCAAGCCGGTCGGGCTAATGATGCACAGATTGATCGTGCCTCCGTCGGAGGTCAGGTAGTTGCCCATGAAGGGGTTCACCGACATGGCCGCGGCGGAGCCCGGCATGAACGTGCGCATCACTTCGCCGGTCTCCATGCCTTGCGTCATGCTCGCGCCCGCCGCCCACCACGCGGTGCTCAGCAACGACACGTCGAGCTCAACGGCTTCGCCGGTGCGCTCGCGATGCAGCAGCGCGGCCGAGATGCCGCCGGCGATGAACATCCCGCCGATGGAATCGCCGAACGCCGGAATGCCTTGTCCCAGTGCGCCGCCCAATTCCTCCGGTGTCAGCGCGTAGCCCACGCCGCTGCGCGTCCAGAACGCCGTCCCGTCATAGCCGCCGATGTCGCGCTCGGCCCCTTTGTCGCCGTACGCCGAGCCGCGGGCATAGATGATGTTGGGGTTCACCGCGCGAATGTGCTCCACGTCGAACTTGTGCTTTTGCCGCTGCGCGGGCATGTAGTTGGTCAGGAATACGTCGGAGGTCTTGGCCAGTTCGTAGATCACTTCCTGGCCGCCCGGCGTGGAAACGTCGACCCCGACGCTGCGCTTGCCCCGGTTGGGGTGCTCCATCAGCGGATGCCGATCCGGGTTGACCTGGATGCCGCCCATGTTGAGAAAGCCGCGCTGAGTGTCACCGCGCATCGGGTGCTCGATCTTGAGGACGTCGGCACCCCAGTCGGCGAGGATGGCACCCGCCGCCGGGACGAACGTGAACTGTGCGAGCTCGAGGACCCGAAAGCCCTCCATTACCTTGACCATTTCCGGCACCCTACTTGGCGCCGAACGTCACCGGAAGCGCAATCGGCGAGGAGATGTTCAGGGAAGGCTTGACCTGGTCGGAAACCGCCGGATGACACCGGCTTTGATCAGGCATTCAACGGATAGGCGGAGGGCCTGGCGGACTTTGCAGAAAGCTGTACCGATAGGTATACAGTATCTACCAAGTGGCTATGTTTTGGTGGCCGTCACGCCGACGGAGGGACGGGTTGGATGAGCGACGGCAGCGCGGTAGCCGAGCGGCCGGTCGCATCGAGTAAACCGGTGCTCTACGAGGTGCGCGACTCCGGAGTTGCGGTGATCACCCTCAACCAGCCGGCGCGGCTCAACGCCTGGGGCGGCCCGATGACGTCGGCGTTCTTCCGTCTCGTCGAAGCCGCTGAGGCGGACGGCAACGTCCGCGTCATCGTGATGACCGGCACCGGGCGCGCGTTCTGCGCTGGCGCGTACATGGGCGATCTGGACTCGATATCGTCGACGACGGTCGAGTCCGCGAGCAAGACCGACATCAGTGCTCTCGTTGCCGAGAAGCACCCCTACTTTCTCACCCAGTTGAGCAAGCCGGTGATCGCCGCGATCAACGGCTCGGTCGCCGGGATCGGACTGTCGGTCGCGCTGATGGCCGACGTCCGCTTCGCCGCGGCCGGCGCGAAGTTCAGCACGTCGTTCGCGCGACGCGGCCTGGTCGCGGAGTACGGCATCTCCTGGATCCTGCCCCGGCTCGTCGGCTGGGGTGCCGCCGTCGACCTGCTGCTGTCCGGCCGCACGTTCCTCGCCGAGGAGGCCGCGGGCCTGGGACTGGTCAAAGAAGTGGTGCCCGGCGAGCAGTTGATGGACCGGGTTCTGGCCTACGCCGAGGACATGGCGGCACACTGCGCGCCGAGCTCGCTGGCTGTGATGAAGCGGCAACTCTACGCCGACGCCGGACTGCCGATCGTCGAGACCAGCAATAGGGCCGAGCAGCTCATGCACGAATCCATGACGCGTCCCGATTTCATCGAGGGCATCACGGCGTTCTTCGAGAAGCGCCCGCCGAAGTTCCCGCCACTGACGAGCTCAACAATCGAGAAGGATTGAGAGGATCTCCGACGATGACGACGCTGGATTATCAGGCGATTGACGTCGACAACCACTACTACGAACCAATTGATTCGTTCACCCGCTATCTACCCAAGGAATTCAAGCGCCGCGGGGTGCAAATGGTCCGGGACGGCAAACGCACCTGGGCGGTCATGGGCGAGCGGGTCAACCACTTCATCCCAAACCCGACCTTCGATCCGATCATCGAGCCGGGCTGTCTGGATCTGTTGTTCCGCGGCGAGATTCCCGAGGGCGTCGACCCGGCGTCGTTGATGAAGGTCGACCGGCTTGAGCATCATCCCGAGTACCAGAACCGCGAGGCCCGGGTGAAGATCATGGACACCCAGAACCTCGAAACGGTGTTCATGCTGCCGACATTCGCCTGCGGGGTGGAGGAGGCGCTCAAGGAGGACATCGACGCCACCATGGCTTCGGTGCACGCGTTCAACTTGTGGCTGGATGAGGACTGGGGTTTCGACCGGCCCGACGGCCGGATGATTTCTGCGCCGATCATTTCGCTGGCCGACCCGGACAAGGCGGTCGAGGAAGTCGAGTTCGTGCTGGGCAGGGGCGCCAGGCTGGTGCTGGTGCGGCCCGCCCCGGTTCCGGGGCGGATCAAGCCACGCTCGCTGGGTGATCCGTTGCACGATCCGGTCTGGGCGCGGCTCGCCGAAGCCGGTGTCCCGGTGGGTTTCCACCTCAGCGACAGCGGGTACCTGGCGATCAACGCGTTGTGGGGCGGCAAGGCCACGTTCGAGGGTTTCGGCGCGAAGGACCCCCTCGACCAGGTGCTGCTCGACGATCGGGCGATTCACGACACGATGGCATCGATGATCGTGCACCAGGTGTTCACCCGCCACCCGAGACTGAAGGCCGTCAGCATCGAGAACGGCTCGTACTTCGTGTTCCGCTTGATCAAGCGGTTGAAGAAGGCCGCGAACACCGCGCCGCATCACTTCAAAGAGGACCCGGTCGAGCAGCTGAAGAACAATGTCTGGATTGCGCCGTACTACGAGGACGACGTGAAGCTGCTCGCCGACACCATCGGCGTGGAAAAGATCCTGTTCGGCTCGGACTGGCCACACGGTGAAGGGCTCGCCGACCCGATGACCTTCACCGCTGACATTCCCCAGTTCCCGGAGTTCAGCGCCGAAGACACCCGTAAAGTCATGCGCGACAACGCGCTTGAGTTGTTGGGTGCCAACGTGCGCACGTCGGCGTAGCCGATGAGCGAATGGTCGATCGGGGCCGTCCTGGATGCGGTCGCTGAGGCCGTGCCCGACCGTGTGATGACGGTGTGCGGCGATCGGCGCAGCACCTTCGCGGAATCGTCGGAACGGACGCGCCGGCTGGCCAACTATCTGGCGGACAAGGGCTTTGGCGCGCATGTCGAGCGCGACGCGCTCGACAACTGGGAGTGCGGGCAGGACCGCGTGGCCCTCATCATGCACAACGACCTCTACCCCGACATGGTCGTCGGGTGCCTGAAGGCCCGGGTGGTGCCGGTCAACGTCAACCACTACTACACGCCGCGCGAAGTGGCCGACCTGCTGGCCTACGTCAAGCCGCGCGGTGTCATCTACCACCGGTCCCTGGGCGCGAAGTTCGCCGACGTGCTGCCATGCGACGGCGCCGAGCTACTGGTTTCGATTGACGACGGCAGCGACTATCCGGAATTGCCGGGTGCTGTAACGCTGGAAGACGCATTGGCGCAAGGTGATTCCGATCATGCCAACACGCCGACGCCGGACGATGCACTGATGATCTGCACGGGCGGAACCACCGGACGCCCCAAAGGCGTGCTGTGGCGCCAGGGTGACATGTACGTCGTGTCGATGAACGGTGAGGATCACGCCGACGTTGACGAGATCCATCAAAAGGTGCAGAACGGCGGTGCACCGTGGTACGCGGTGTCACCGCTGATGCACGCCGCCGGCATGTGGACGGCGTTCGCGGCGATCCTGTCCGGCCTGACTGTCGTCCTCTACGACACCAGGCAGAAGTTCGACCCGGCCAAGGTCCTCGAAATCGCCGAACGCGAGAAGGTCGGGATGATGACGATGGTGGGCGACGCCTATGCGGCGCCACTGGTAGAGGAACTCGGCCGGCGTAGCTACGACCTGTCCACGCTGTTCGCGATCGGGACCGGCGGGGCGGCCACCAACGTGAAATTCCAAAATGCGCTGCTGGAGTACCTGCCGCACATCACCCTGATCAACGGTTACGGATCGTCGGAGACCGGGAACATGGGATTCGGGCACAGCCGGCGGGGCAGCCACGTCGACACGTTCACGTTCCGCACCGGCGGCCTAGTGGTATCGGAAGACTACAGCCGCTTTCTCGAACCGGGCGAGGCCGAGATCGGCTGGGTGGCCCGCGTCGGCCGTATCCCGTTGGGCTACTTCGATGATCCGGCCGCGACCGCCAAAACCTTCCCCGTGGTGCAGGGCCGGCGCGTGGTGATATCCGGCGACCGTGCCTCGGTCGAGGCCGATGGCACGCTGCGGCTGTTCGGCCGGGATTCGTTGGTGATCAACACCGGCGGCGAGAAGGTGTTCGTGGAGGAGGTCGAAGAGGTGCTGCGCGCGCACCCCGCCGTCGCGGACGCGCTAGTGGTCGGCCGAGACAGCGAGCGCTGGGGGCAGGAAGTCGTGGCGCTGATCCAGCTGCGCGAGGGCGCCCTCCTGGAAGGGGGGACCGGCGGGGCCGACGCGGCACTGTCCGCGCATTGCGGCCCCGAATTGGCCCGGTTCAAGGTGCCCAAGGCGTTCATCGTGGTCGATGGCGTGCGCCGCCTCGGAAACGGCAAGGCCGATTACCGATGGGCTAAACAGCAAGCCACACAGCAGGTTCCGACTACCGCGAGGACGGCCGGACAGTGACACGCGACGCAGCTCGACCGGCCATTGACTGCCTGGTCAACGTGCACTTCGGGGAGACTCAAGTCCAGCCCGAGTTCATGACCAGGGTCCGCGAGGATTACTTCAAGGGGCCCAAGTCGATGTTCGATCCCGTCGACCTCTCGGAACTGCTCGACGAGATGGACGAGCACGGCGTCAAAAAAGCCATCCTGATGGACAACCTCGTCAAGCCGTCGGTGACGGCGCGCAAATTCGTCGAAGCGCGCCCGGACCGATTCGCTCTGGCCATCGGTGGCGTCAACCTGCTGCGTCCGGTGGCGTCCCTGCGGGAGCTGACGTCCACCGTGGCGGACCTCCCGGTGGCCTATGTCGCTGTGGGTCCTAGCTTCTGGGCGGACGGCATGTACCCGCCCAGCGACGCCGTGTACTACCCGCTGTACGCGAAATGCGCGGAGATCGAGTTGCCGTTGTGCGTCAACACCGGCCTTCCGGGGCCGCCGATCCCCGGCGAAGTGCAAAACCCGATCCACCTGGATCGGGTGTGCGTTCGCTTCCCCGAATTGAAGCTGTGCATGATCCACGGCGCGGATCCCTGGTGGGACATCGCGATCCGGATGCTGATCAAGTACCGCAACCTGCGGTTGATGACGTCGGCATGGTCACCAAAGCGGTTGCCGGAGAGTCTGATCCACTACATGCGTACCCGGGGCCCGAACAAGGTCATCTTCGCTTCCGACTGGCCCGTGCTGCGCCAGCATCGCGTGATTCCCGAGGCGAATGCCCTCGACCTGCCCCCCGAAGTTCTCGACAAGTACCTTTACCACAACGCCGACGAATTCTTTTTCGGCGGCGATGCAGGGCCAGACCAGAATCAGGAGCGTTAAGCCGATGGATCGCTACGAGTTGCGCAGGCAGGACTACAGCCTGACCGACGACCACAAGGCGCTGCAGGACGCCTACCGGCAGCTGCTGGAAACCCACTGCCCGATCGAGACGGTATGGGCGGCACAGGAAACCGGGTTCGACAAGAGCCTGTGGGAGCGGTTGTGCGCCACGGGCGCATCGTCGATGGCGCTGGGAGAGGACGTCGGCGGTGACGGGGCGACCCTGGTGGATCTGGCGCTGGTGGCCGAGGAACTCGGCCGCGTCCTGGCCCCGGTGCCGTGGATCGACCACGTCTGCGCGGCTCGCCTGGCCGAACGGCTGGGGGCGGTCGAGGCCGACGTCGTCGAGGGGAGCCGGATCCTGGGGCTCGACGCCGCACCGGAACAGGTCGCGGGTGCACGACTCGTTCCCTGCGGCGCGATCGCCGACGGCCTGATAGTCCGCGACGGCAACGACGTGACCCTACTGACGTTTGCCACCAGGCCCGCACGGGTGCCGAATCTCGGCCAGCTGCCGATGGCCTGGGTGGACCCGGCCGGGGCCGACACGCGGACGGTGCTCGGTTCGGGCCCCGAGGCGATCGCGGCCTACGGTCGCGCGCTCGACGAGTGGCGGGTGCTGACCGCCGCCGCCCTGACCGGTCTGGTGGAGCAGACGACGACGATCGCAGCGGAGTTCGCCAAATCGCGCTACACGCTGGGCGTCCCGATCTCGACGTTGCAGGCGATTTCGCATCCCCTGGCCAACATGGCAATCGTGGTCCAGGGCGGTCGTAACCTTGCTCGCCGCGCCGCGTGGTTTCTCGACAACGAGCCCGATCAGCGACCGGACCTGCCCGGGAGTGCATTCGTATTCATGGCCGAGGAAGCCGCCAAGGCGGCGACCATGGCGGTGCACATCCAGGGCGGCCTCGGAGTGTCGGCCGAAGCCGCGGCGACCGCGTATCTCGTGCGGGCCCGCGGCTGGGCGCTGGCCGGAGGCGATCCCGGGTTGACGGCCAAACACGTCGGACAGCTTGTCGCCGAGCGCGAGAAAGCCGCGGCGACCGCTCACTAATCCACCTAAAGGGGTACCGGACAATGGATTTCAGCCGCGTAACACTCGACGACGAAGACACGGCCTTTCTTGGCGAGGTTCGTGCGTTTCTCGCCGAGCACGTGACGGACGAGGTTCGCCGGCGTGACCGCGAAACCGGCGACAACTTCGACGAAGGCGTGCACTTGGCGATCGGCGCTGCCGGCTATCTGGAGAAGGAGTGGACGCCGGGGTCCGAGGGCGGATTTACCCGGGTTCGCCGCCGCATCTGGGAGCTGGAGAAGCGCCGCGTGCACACGCCGTGGGTGACGTGGGGCACGACGGCGATGGTGGCGCGGGCCGTCGCCGCGTTCGGCAAGGCTGAGCTGGTGGAGGAGGTCATGCCGAAGGTTTTCACCGGCGAGGTGCGGATGTGCCTGGGTTACACCGAACCCGAGGGCGGATCCGACATCGCGACCTGCAAGACCCGGGCGGTGCGGGACGGCGATCAGTGGGTGATCAACGGCTCCAAGATGTTCACCACCGGCGCGCACAACTGTCAGTACGTCTTTCTCATCACCAATACCGACCCGGACGCGCGGAAACACAAGAGCCTCACCATGTTCCTGGTGCCTCTCGATCTGCCGGGCATCGAGATCCAAGGCATCCGCACCGTCGACGGCGACCGGACCAACATCGTGTATTACAGCGACGTGCGGGTCGACGACAAGTACCTGCTGGGTGAGGTCAACGGTGGCTGGACCGTGCTGCGCGGGCCGCTGGATGCCGAGCACGGCGCCGTCGCCACGGCGCCGGACGGTTTGCAGGACGTGGCGATCATGGCGCATCAGGCAGGATTCATGTCGGCGGCGGTGGACGCGGTGGCCGCCAGGGTGGCCCAGCCCGGTCCGAACGGGGTACGGCCGATCGACGATGGGTCGGTGGCGTTTCGATTGGGCCGCAGCGCTGCCCGCCTGGAGGCTGCGTTGTCCACTCCGAGTATTTTCGGCAGGGTCTCCCAGGCGCAAACCATGCGCGAGATCGGACCAGAACTGATGGACATCGCCGGCGCGGCGTCCGTGCTGTCCATCGAGACCGATGGTGCGGCCGACGGCGGGGCATCGGAATACCTCTACCGGTTTGCTCCGCTGGCCGGGATCTACGGTGGCACCCTTGAGGTGTTCCGCAACATGATCGCCCAGCACGTGCTGGGACTCGGCAAGCCGAGTTATGCGGCCGCCACGAACTAGCTCCCACCCCACGCCCCCCGCGAGCAGACGCAAAATCGCGTGGAATCAAAGGATTTCGTGCGATTCTGCGTCTGCTCGGCGGGAAGGCTCAGGTGGTCAGGATGGCCGCCGCGGCGGTGCCCGGCGCGCCATAGAGCTGGGTGAACCCGACCTTGGGCGCGCCTGGGACCTGGCGCTCCCCGGCCTGACCGCGCAGCTGCCGGACGATCTCGTGCATCTGGCGCAGCCCGGACGCGCCGATCGGCTCGCCGTTGGCGATCAGTCCGCCGTCGGTGTTGATCGGCATCGGACCGCTGATCTCGGTAGCGCCGTCGGACAGCAACTTCTCCTGCTCGCCGTCGGCGCAGAAGCCGCACTCGGCCATATGGATGATCTCGGCGCCGGCGTCGGTGTCCTGCAGCTGTATCACGTCGACGTCATCGGGGCCGATACCGGCCTTTTCGAACGCGGCTTGCGCGGCATACACGGTCGGTGCGACATCCTCCTCAACCGGGGCGAAGGTGGTGTTCACCTCGTACGCGCCGTATTTGCGGGTGCGCACCTCGACCGCCTTGAGGTAGACCGGCTTGTCCGTGTAGCGGTGGGCGAGATCGGCTCGGCACATCACGACGGCGGCCGCGCCTTCGTCCGGAGCGCAGAACATGTACTGGGTGAGCGGGTAGTTGAGCATCGTCGAGTTGAGGATGTCGTCCTCGGGAATCGGCTTGCGCCGAAACGCATTCGGGTTCAATGCGCCATTTCGGAAGTTCTTGGCAGCCACCTTGGCCAGGGTCCGCTGGGATATGCCGTGGTTGTGCAGGTAGCGGTTGGCCTTCATGCCGAAGAATTGTGTGGTCAGGTACTGGCCGTTCTCGGCGTACCAGCGCGGCATGCCGACCAGCGCCGGATCCTCGGTGAACGCGCCCTTGGGGTGCTTGTCCAATCCGACAGCGACGCCGATGTCGTAGTCGCCCAGTCGGATTCCGTCGGCGCACGCCTTGGCTGCGCTGGCCGCGGTGGCACACGCGTTGAAGACGTTGGTGAATGGGATCCCGGACAGCCCGACCATCCCGACAATCGCATCAGGGTTGGCGACCGTCCAGCTGCCGCCGGTGGCCGCCTGAATGTCACCCCACTGCACACCGGCGTCGGCCACGGCGGCGAAGATGGCGTCGACGCCCATCTCCATCGCGGATTTACCCTCGAAGCGGCCGAAGGGATGCAGGCCCACACCGATGATCGCCACGTCGTTGCCAGTCATGTCCTGTCATTTCCCGTCGTTGCCGCGCTGCTGTCAGGATTGCTTGTCTATAATACTGTAACCATTACCGTTGATCGTGCCGGATGGGCAACGCCTTGGCGCTGAGAAAGGGCAGGGATGACGAGAACCTGGTGCGCGCACGGATTGGAGGCACGTCCATGACGGCTGCCACGGTGGTTTTCGACCCGTTCTCCGAAGAATTCTTCAACGACCCCTATGAGACCTACCGCCGGATGCGGGAGGAAGCTCCCGTCTATTACAGCCGAGAACACGATTTCTACGCCCTGACCCGCCACGAGGAGGTCGCGGCCGCCTTCAAGGACTACGAGACCTACTCCTCGGCGTACGGAGTGGACCTCGCCCAAGTGCGCAAGGGTCATGTCACCGAGCACGGATCGATCATCGCCATGGACCCGCCGGCGCACCGCCGCATGCGGGGGCTGCTCAACAAGGTGTTCACCCCCCGCGCGATCGAAGGGCTGCGACCGTTGGTCACGCAGGTGGTCGACAAGCACCTATCCGCCGTCGACCCGGACGGATTCGATTTCGTGCAGGATTTCTCGGCGCTGTTCCCGGTCGACCTGATGACGACCCTGCAGGGCGTGCCGGAGCAGGACCGTCAACAGATCCGGCTGTGGATCGACGACCTGCTGCACCGCGCCCCCGGCGAGGTCGAGATGAGCGAAGCCGGCCTGAAGTCTGCCATCGACATGGCCATCTACTACTTTCGGCTGACTAAGCATCGCCGCGAGAACCTGGGTGAAGATCTGCTGAGCAAGCTGATCGAATCCGAGATCGAGCGCGACGACGGCGAGATGACACCGCTCAGTAACGTCGAAATCACTGAATTTGCAACACTATTGGGCGGGGCCGGTGCCGAGACCGTAACCAAGCTGCTCGGCAATGCCGCGGTGGTGTTCGCCAGGAACCCGGACCAGTGGCAGAAGCTTTTGGACGACCGCAGCAAGGTCGCGCTGGCCGTTGAGGAGCTGCTGCGCTACGAGGCGCCCGCGCAGTACAACGTACGGCGCTCGACGCGTGATATCACGCTGCACGGGGTGACGATCCCGGCGGGCAAACCGGTGTTCCTGGTGGGGGCGTCGGCCAACCGGGATCCGTTGGCGTGGACCGATCCCGACGCCTTCGACATGGACCGCGACCGCACGCAGTCGCAGAATCTCGGTCTCGGCTACGGCATCCACAGCTGCCTGGGTGCGGCTTTGGCGCGTCTGGAGAGCACGATCGCGCTGGACCGGATGCTGGACTTCATGCCACGGTATGAAGTCGATTGGGCCAGCTGCAAGCGGGTGAACATGCAGAATGTCGCGGGCTGGAGCAACGTCCCGGTCCGGGTGTTGCGCTAGCTCTGGGGGTTTCGGCGCCACACCAGTGTGCTATGTGTGGTCGCGCCGTCCGCTGAGGTCTGGCTCGCGGAGAGCGTCAACCGGTCACCGTCGACCTGTGCGTGACGAAGCTGCGCCTGCGTCAACAACTCCGGCATGTTTGACACCAGGACGTCGTGGCGCACGGTCGCGGATCGTTCGTCGACGTGGAACCGGCCGCCGTACGCGATGTATTCGGCGCCCGGGCCGGGTGTCAACTGCGCGGACATGTAGCCGTCGGCGGTGTAGAGGATGAGCCCGGCGGGGTGCTCACCGAACGGATACCGCACGGCTCCGGTGTCGGCATCGCGGGAAACGAACGACTCCAGTAGCCAGCCGCCCAGCAGTGCTTGACGCAGTTCGGTCATGCCCAGGTCTTCCGCTCGCTGGTCGGTCTGATTGACCATACCGAATCGTTTACAGTAACGTCCACGCTCGTGCCTAGTGGGTCCGACGCCGGAATCAAAATCGACGGTGGCATCCCCATGGAGCTGGCGCGGGTGCCGGCGGCTGCCGCCGAGCTCGAATTGCGAGGGTACGACGGCGGCTGGACGGGTGAGATCAGCCACGACCCGTTCCTGCCCATGTTGCTCGCGGCCGAACATACCTCAACGATCGAGCTGGGCACCAGCATCGCGGTGGCCTTCGCGCGCAATCCGATGACCATCGCAAACGTCGCCTGGGATCTGCAGTCATATTCGGAGGGCCGTTTTATCCTCGGCCTGGGCACCCAGGTCCAGGCCCATATCGAGAAGCGCTTCAGCATGCCCTGGAGTCGCCCGGTCTCCCGGATGCGCGAGTTCATCCTGGCCCTGCGGGCAATTTGGGACTGCTGGCAGGACCGGTCCCGGCTGAACTTCGAAGGCGACTTCTACACGCACAAATTGATGACGCCGATGTTCATGCCCGAACCGCTATCAGGCCCGGCGCCAAAGGTATTCGTCGCCGCCGTCGGCGAAGCGATGACGCAGATGTGTGGTGAAGTCGCCGATGGCTTGATCGCGCACGCGTTCACCACTCGCCGGTATATGGAAGAGGTGACCCTCCCGGCGCTGCAGCTCGGGATGCAGCGGTCGGGCCGTGACCGCGGTGACGTCGCGGTGTCGTGTCCGGTCTTCGTCGTCACGGGGCGAACGGAAGCCGAGATTACCGCCGCAGCGGCCGCCACTAAAAAGCAGATCGCCTTCTACGGATCGACACCGGCCTATCGCACAGTGCTCGATCTGCATGGTTGGGGCGATCTGCACACCGAGTTGCACCGCCTGTCCCGGGACGGCGACTGGGAAGCCATGGGCGCGTTGATCGATGACGATGTGCTCGCGACGTTTGCCGTGGTGGCATCTGTCGATAAGGTTCCCGCCGCGGTGCGAACGCGCTGCGCCGGCGTGATGGACCGGGTATTGCCGGCTTTTCCGCCGGGACTCCCCGGTCAGGTGGTGGCGGAGGTGCTCGACGGGTTGCGCCGGGAAGTCAGTCCCGCGACGCAACGCTAGACGGATTGGACGGGAACATGGGCAGAGACAGAATCATCGGCCGCACGGTTGTGGTCACCGGCGGCGCCCGGGGCATCGGCTTCGCCACCACGAAGGCGTTGCTGGCCCGTGGCGCACGGGTCGTGATAGGCGACCGCGATCGCACCGCTCTGGAGGCGGCCGTTGGCGAAATGAGCTCTGCCGGTGTGGTTTCGGGTCATCTGCTCGATGTCTCAGATCGAGATTCCTTCGTAGCGTTTCTGGACGCGGCCAGAGCCGACGGCGGCGGCCGCATCGACGTCTTGATCAACAACGCCGGCGTGATGCCCGTGGGCTCGTTCATCGACCAGTCGGAGCAGGCCATTCGATCCTCGATCGAGGTGAACCTTTACGGGACGCTGAACGGCTGTCAGCTGGTATTGCCCGAGATGGTGGCCCGGCGCAGCGGTCACATCATCAACATCGCTTCGATGGCCGGGGTGATGGCGATCCCGGGACAGGTCGTCTACGCCGGCACCAAGTACGGTGTCGTCGGCCTGAGCGTGGCCATGGCCGACGAATTCGCCTCCCGTGGAGTGGAAGTCACCGTGGTGATGCCCCCCTTCACGCAGACCGACCTAATCGCCGGGACCAACTCGTCCGGGGTGGGCAAACCGATTGGGCCGGCAGTGGTGGCCGCCGCGATCGTCGGAGCATTGGACAAACCGCGCACCCATGTTGCCGTGCCGCAGGCCAGCCGGTTCGCGGGCCCCGTGGTGTCGATGCTCGGGCCGCGGGCACGACGCTGGTTCAACAGGCGCATTGGTGCCGACACACTGTTTCTCGATGACGTCGACCACGCCGCGCGGCAATTCTACGAGAATCGCGCCCAATCGGCGCTAGGTGTCGTGGAGCAGTAAATCTCACGGCGCTAGGTGTCGTGGAGCAGTAAATCTCACGGCGCTAGGTGTCGTGGAGCAGTAAATCTCACGGCGCTAGGTGTCGTGGAGCAGTAAATCTCACGGTTGGTGGGGGAGCAGGAGCACCATCAGGCCGGTGGCTTCGCTGAGCAACGTGCCGTCAGCATCGGTCATGGTCGCGGCGATGAAGACCTTGCGGCCGTCGATTTCGGTGATGCGACCGTGGGCGCTCAGCGGCTCGTCGATCGGGGTGATGCTGCGGTAGTCGACATGGAGGTAGGCGGTGCGGGTCGGCCGAATCTCCGCGGAGGACACCACCATTCCGAACAGCCAGTCATAGAACAACGGGATCATGCCGCCGTGCACCGCGTGGTTGCCGCCCACGTGCGATTGGGTGAAGTGCCCGTCCATGGCGACACCGTCGGCCCCGGCGTCGGTCATGGTCCACGGCGGCAACAGCGGGTGACCCAACCCGGGCAGACTCAGCACGCGACCCGCGACGGCCTCCGTCTCGGGGACCTGGTGACCGTCCAGCAGCGCGCACGCCTTGAGGACGTGCTCGGCCGCGGCAGCCCACGCCGCCTCGTCCGGCCGGGTGGAGACCGTCAAATCTTGCAGGCGACGCACGGCGGCCGCGAACTGACCCAGCTCTTCCGGCGCATGCTCGACGGGCCTGACTTCCGGAAAGCCGCCGCGAGTGCCCGGCGCTGCTTCGGTCATGGGGTCCCCCAGGCGTGCAGCAGTTCATCGGTGGTCGTGATGGTTGCCAGCAGTGACAGCGTGTTGGCGATGATGGCGTCGCCGTACTCGGTGGGGATGCCGGCCACGGCATCCTTGGGCACGACGACACGATAGGCGGCGTTGACTGCGTCCATCACGAGGTTGGGGATCGCGATGTTCAGCGAGACACCCACCACGACCACGGTGGACACGCCGAGATTGCGAAGCACCGCATCGAGGTCGGTTCCACCCATCGGGCCGACGCCGTGCCACCTCCGCAGTATCAGATCGCTTGGCTCTGGCCCTAATTCGGGAAGCACTTCCGCGCCGGGCGTACCCGGGGTGATGTCGACCTGGCCGCGGCTCATGTTGAAGATCTTGGCGTTGTGGTTGGATCCCAACCCGTCGGGGCGCCGCTGCACCAAGCAGTGCACGATGTGTACGCCGGCGGCCCGCGCCACCGGCAACAACCGCACGATGTTGGGCAGTGCGACGCGGCGCGCTTCCTCGGCCAGCATGGCCAGCCCCGCATCCGGGCCGATGACCGCGCCCTGGCACTCCTGGGCGACGATCGCGGTCTGGCCAGGATCAACGAGGTCGGCGAGTTGGGGTTTCATGCGGGAACTTCATAGAACTGAGTGGCCCACTTACGCAGTGCCATATACCCTTTCGCGTCAGTTCTCGAGAGTGCGGGGTTTTCCACGTAGCGCTGGTAGCGCCAGATCTGAAGATCGTCGAAGACGGTTGACAGGAATTGCTTTTCGATGAGCTCACGCAGCTTGCCCTGCGGCACGTCGGCCGTGTCACCGGGTACGCGCGGCCACCAGATCGAATAGAACAGGTCCGAACATTCGTCGTCGACCGGCGTGCAGGTGAAAATCAGCCGGTGATTCTGCGCGCCCTCGAAGACGCTGATCGCTCCGCCCAGGCCGAATAGGTGGCTGTGAAACCGCAAGGCGAGATCCTCGGGATTGTCGCTCCGCGCGTCCGGCCAGCCCGCGATGAATTGCCACTCCTGGTCGACGATCTTCCAGTCCAGCACCCTGGGCGTCACAGTGGCGTGGTGCACGTACTCGAAATGGGCGCTGTCGGGGGCGTTCTCCGCGACGATCTGCGGATGTACCGGTTCGCGCTCCGTACGCCGGGAGAACTCCGGGTACGCGCGGTAATAGGCCGCCGGATCGGTCTCAAACTGCGGAAACTTTCTGAAGATGTCCGGCATCTCCCACTGCGGCTCCTTTGCGTCGGGCTGATGCCAGATGAACACGCAGTCGTACTGTTCCCGCACCGGATACACCCGCAACCTCAGGGCGCGGTTGGGCCGGTCCGGCTGGTAGGGGATGTACCGATTCGTGCCGTCCGGGCCCCAGCGCCAACCGTGGAAGGGGCATTGGACGCAGTCGCCGACCACCGTGCCGCCGTGGCCGATGTGGGCGCCGAGGTGCTTGCAGTGCGCTTCTAAAACGTGCAGCTCACCGGACTCGTCGCGGTAGGCGACCAGGTCTTCACCGAAGTAGCGCAGCGGCCGGACCTCGCCGACCGGGAACTCGGGTGACCACCCGATCATGAACCAGCCGGTGACCTTCCAGGTGAACGGGACCTTCACGCCTGCGCCTCCTACTGGTTTCGGTAGTTTGGCTGATACTAAATTCATTACAGTATAGATTTCAGCAGGTCCAGAGAAGTTCGTCCAGGGTGCGGCAAGGAGTGCTTGATGAGTGCAGCGGAAGACTCTGGTCCGCGCTTCGATGTGCTGGTGATCGGCGCCGGATTTTCCGGCCTGTACATGCTGCATCGGCTTCGCCAGCTAGGCTTTCGGGCCCGGGTACTGGAGAAGGCCGAAAACGTCGGCGGCACCTGGCTGGTCAACCGATACCCGGGCGCACGCTGCGACATCGAGAGCATCGAATACTCCTACAGCTTCTCCGAAGCGATTCAGCAGGAATGGGTTTGGACGGAGTCGATGCCGGCCCAACCCGAGATCGAGGCGTATCTGAACTTCGTCGCCGACCGACTGGATCTGCGCCGCGACATCCAGTTCGACACCAAGGTCGTCGCGATGGCCTTCGACGAGGAAGCTGAGCAGTGGGTGCTGCGCTCCGAGGCGGGCGAGTCTTTTGTCGCACCGTTCGTCGTCGCCGCGTCGGGCATCCTGTCGGTGCCGCTGGAACCCGACATTCCCGGAATGGCGTCCTTCGCCGGAAGGTCGTTGTTCACCAGTCGCTGGCCGACGGAGGACGTCGATCTGGCCGGGAAGCGCGTCGGAGTCATCGGCACCGGCTCGACCGGTACTCAGCTCATCCCGGTGGTGGCCCGAGAGGCCTTGCAGCTGCACGTGTTCCAGCGTTCGGCGGCGTACACCCTGCCGTGGCAGGTACACCGATTCGAACCCGGCGAGCTGGACGAGATGAAGGCCAACTACGCCGACATCCGGGCGGCCCAACGCGCGCACCCGGTCGGCGCCGCGCGGCTGAGCGCCTTCTCGGTGCTGCTCGGGATGCTCAGCAAGCCACCGCTGAAATCGGCGTCGCGCGAGGAGCAATTGCGCGCCATCGAGGAGAACGGCATCTTGGGCGCGCTGAACTGGGGCGATGTCTTCTTCGACATCGAGGCTAACCGGATGGCCACCCAGCTGTATGGCGAGGCGGTCGCCCGGATCGTCAAGGACCCACAGACCGCCGCGGCTTTGGTCCCCGACTATCCCTTCGCGTGCAAGCGACCGATCATCGATCAGGGCTACTACGAGACGTTCAACCGCGACAACGTCACGCTCGTCGACCTGCGCAGGGAGCCGATCCGCGAGGTGACGCGAACGGGCATTGCGACCGAGCAGGGTAGCTATGACCTCGACGTGCTGATCTATGCCACCGGGTTCGACGCGATGACCGGCGCGCTGAGCCGCATCGATGTACGCGGTCGCGACGGGATGTCGCTCGGCGACTTCTGGTCCGGCCAGGGCGCGCTGTCCTATCTCGGGCTGGCGGTCGCGGGCTTCCCGAACCTGTTCACGATCCAGGGTCCGGGCAGCCCGAGCGCGGCGACAAACTTCGTCGCCGCCATGGAGCAGCATGTGGAGTGGATCGGCGACTGCATCGCGCATCTGCGCGTCAATGGGATTCGCACCATAGAGGCATTGGAGACCGCGCAGCAGGAGTGGATCGATCACGCCACCGAGCTGGTGGCGCCGACGGTGCTCGTTCACCCGACCTGCAACTCGTGGTACAACGGCGGCAATGTTCCCGGCAAGAAGCGGATGTACATGGGCTATGTCGGCGGGATTCCCGAATATCGTCGCCGCTGCGATGAGATCGCGGCCGGCGGCTACACCGGTTTCAAGCTCGCTTAGCTGGGTTGACGGAGGGCAAAGGCATGTCTTTGGTGACACGGACGACGGAGGTCGGGCGTGAGTTCGCAATGGTGCTGCCGCGGACCGTGTCCGGTCTTAGGGAGTCCACCGGTTGGAACCCGGTGTCGCCGCGCGGTGCACGCCAGTTCGGCGAGGTAATGCTGGACGAGCTGGTGCTGTGCGGCTTTTCGTTGCTGGGCGGCGACCTGACCGAAAGGGTGCGGCCGCTGTCGGAGTGCGAGCAGGCCGCCGAAGAATTGTCGGCGCTGGGCATCGACGGTGCGCATGCCGATCCGAAACCGTTGCGCACAACATCGATACAGCGGCGCCGGATCGCCGGGCTGGCCTTCGAGCGAGTGACGTTCGAGCACGATCCGGCGCTGCCGAAGACGCTGGCTGCCGAAGGCCTGGGCGGACCGGCACGAGCGGTGGTGCACGTGTGCCGGCATACCGATGGCCCGCGGCCGTGGCTGGTCTGGGTTCACGGCGCCGGCCAGGGCGGCACCGAGGATCTGGTGTTGTCCCGGATCGGCCGGATACACCACAAGCTGGGCTTCAACGTCGCGATGCCGGTGCAGCCGGGCCATGGGTGCCGGCGCCGGGAATGGCCGTCCTACCCGGACATGGATCCGCTGGGCAACGTCGCGGGCATGATGCGCTCGGTGTCCGAGGTGCGCGCGGTGGTGCGTTGGGTGCAGCCGCAGGCCACCGCCGTTGTGGTGTCCGGGATTTCGATGGGGACCCCGGTGGCCGCGTTGGTTTCGCACCTGGAGCGAGACATCGACGCGGTGGGCCTTTATACGCCGATCCTGGGGCTCAATGGGATGATCGCGCGGCACCTCAATCGCTTTGGGCGGGGTAGGAGCGGACTCCCGGAGTTGCTGATGTCCCCGGTCGTTTCACAACTGACTTCGGTGATCGACCCGCTGGCGGTCGACCCGGCGCCCCCGCCGGAGCGCCGATTGATCGTCGGGGCATGGCACGACCGAATGGCCATGCGTGAGCCCACGACTGCGCTACAGGAACGATGGGGCGGCCAACTTTACTGGTACGACGGCAGCCACGTCGGCCACATCTTCTCCCGCCGCGTGCAGCAGGTGTCCGAGCGATTCCTGCGCGCGGCGGCGTCGACCTCATGACTTCGGTTCGGACGGCCCGCGAGGTCGTCGAGCTGTACAACCTGGTGGTGTGGAACAAGCGGGATTTCGCGCTCGCCGAGGAGTTGATCGGCGACACGGTCATCCGTCACGAGGTGGGTGAGGCGACGGTGCTCACGCACGAGCAGGCGGTCAATCGCATCATCGATCATTGGGCCATGTTCGAGGCCATCCGCTTCGACTTGAACCTGGTGGTCGCCGGTGACGACGGCGAACACGTCGCGATCGTCTACCAGTCTCCGATGACGCTCAAGGATGGCACCCATGTTGAAGTGGGCAGCATGGAGATCTTTCGCATCGTTGCCGGGAGGATTACCGAAGTCTGGAATTGCGGCTACCAGCAAGGGGTTTGGAATTGACTGATCGCGCGCTCGACGAATTGGGCTACTACCTGTTGGCCGGGGCCGGCGGTGAAGGGCCGGCAACCCTGATGGACGAGGCTCGCCGAGGTGAGGAGCTGGGTTTCGGCACGGCGTTCATCTCCGAGCGCTGGAACGTCAAGGAAGCGTCGTCGCTCGTCGGTGCCGCGTGTGCGGTGACCAGCCGGATGCAGATCGCGACGGCCGCAACCAATCACAACACCCGCCACCCGTTGATCACCGGGTCGTGGGCCACCACCATGCACCGGCTCTCGGGTGGCCGGTTCACCTTGGGCATCGGGCGCGGCATCGCCGCGATCTACGGGGCGTTCGGCATACCGGCGGTGACGACCGCGCAGATGGAGGACTGGGCTCAGGTGATGCGCCGGCTGTGGCGTGGCGAGGTGATCTTCAATCACGACGGCCCGATGGGCAAGTATCCGATTCTGTTTCTCGACCCGGACTTCAAGGAGGACATCCGGTTGGCGCTGGTGGCTTTCGGCCCGAACACGCTCGCGCTGGGCGGCCGGGCGTTCGACGATGTGATCCTGCATACCTACTTCACTCCGGAGACGTTGCAGCGCTGTGTCAAAACGGTCAAATCCGCTGCGAAAAAGGCGGGCCGCGATCCCGACAGCGTGCGCGTGTGGTCGTGCTTCGCCACGGTCGGCGATCACCTTCCGGAGCAATTACGCCTCAAGAAGACCGTCGCACGCCTGGCTACCTACCTGCAGGGCTACGGTGATCTGTTGGTCAGCACCAACGCCTGGGATCCCGCTGTGCTGCAACGGTTCCGGGATGATTCGGTGGTGACGTCCATCGCCGGCGGGATCGACCACAAGGCCACGCCCGAACAGATCGAGCACATCGCGACGCTGATACCCGAAGAGTGGCTGGAGCCGTCGGCCACCGGATCGGCCCAGCAATGCGTCAGTCGCATCCGCGCCGAATTCGACTACGGGGCCGACGCGGTGATCATGCACGGCGCGACTCCTGATGAGCTCGAGCCGATCGTTGCGGCCTATCGAGCCGGCGTTTCCTAGGTGCGAGCGTGCGCAGTTGTACCCCGTTTACGGCGTGTCATTGTACAAACGCGCACGCTCGCGGTTGTGCCGGTTTTCTTTGAGGTAGGCCGAGCTGCGGACCACAAACCACGTGGCTAGTGGGCGAACCAGACCGACCAGGTGCCGTTTTGCGCCGAAGTCATTTCTCATATCGTCCAGCTGCGCGTCAAGGCCTCGCTGCTGGTATTGCAGCAGCTGCTGGCTTTCCGCGGTATCCGCCCAGTCGCCGAAATAGCGAGCAGGCCGCTGTCGTACGAATGCGTCGATCGGGAGCGGGCCGATCCCCATCGCACCCATCAGAGCGTTGACGAAGTCGTAGTAGGTCATGCGGCAGCTTTCGCCGCCGGCGATGTTCAGGATCCTTCCGATCGCTGCATCGCACGCGACGGCGCGAGCGAATGCGGTTCCGGCGTCGGCGGGATGCAGGAATTCGAATCGCGCGTCGGGGCTGATCTCGAACATGATGCTGGGGTCCTGCGCCTGCAGGTGCAGCGGCGTGACCGCCGAAAGCCGCAGGATGCTCCACCGCAACCCGGACTGGCGGATCGCGTCCTCGCATGCGACTTTCTGATGCCCGTATTCGTCGGTTGGGGAGACTGGCGTGTCGACACGCAGCGGCGGCTCGCGATCCTGGACATCGCCGAAGATCCCCTGCGACGACGCGAACACCAGCCGCTTGGCCGTAGGTGAGGCCTCCATCTGCGCGATCAAATCGATTGTGGCGTCGAGGTTTACCTTGCGCGCCAACGCGGGCGCCTTGTCCGAGTACGGCGGAATGATGGCCGCCAGATGGACCACGGCGCCCACGCCGCTCAGCGCATGCCGAAGCGCTTCCGGATCGGTGATGTCTCCCCAGACGAACTGCGCCCGCCCGTCGAAGCCGGATGCGAGGTCGTGCGCTCTGCGGGATTCGAGGTCGAAGCCGACGACGTCGTGGCCCTCGTGAAGCAACGCCGCCAAAGTGGCCACGCCGATGCTGCCCAGCGCACCGGTCAACAACACTTTCATGTGTCTCATCCTCTCCGGGGCATCGGTGCACTGAGTTCCCGCAGGGCGGACAAGAACAATTCATCCATCTGCGGGCTCAGGTCGGCCAGGGTCGCCGCGCTGGCATAGCTGGCGGAGCCGAAGACTCGCTCGAGTGTATCGGTGGCCGCACCGCCGATGGAAAGGCACAGGCAGGCAATACCTTCCATGCGGAGCTCGTCGAGGGCCTTCGCGGTGTCGGCTTCGGCGTAGCGGCCTTCGTAACCGTCGTCGTAAGGGAAACCATCGGAAAGCACCATTAGCAGCCGATTTGGGGTGCCCGCCCCGGCCTTGAGAATTTCACCGGCCCCTCGGATGCCGGCGCCGAGGCGGGTGTAGCCGGATGGCTGGAGCTGGTTAAGCCGGGCGCGCTCGACGGCGCCGAACCGATTTCCGAATCCTTTGATCGACGGCAGGTGTACGGCGTGCCGGCCCTGTGACCGAAAGGCATAGACGGCGACGCGGTCGCCGAGCTCTTCGAGCGTGACCGCCAACGTGGCAGCCGCTCGTCGCTGGTGATCGTGCACGGCCAGGCCGTCCGGATCGGTCTCGGTGGCCGATCCCGAGGCGTCGAGCAAGATGAGTACGCCGAGATTGCGGGCAAGTTTGCGGCGTTCGAGGTAAACGTGTTCCGGTGGCGAGTAGCCGGAGCGCAAATCGACGAAAAGGTTGATGAGCGCCTCGATGTCCAGTTCGTCCCCATCGGGACGGGCCCGCAGCACCTTGGGGCCGAGGCCGACGCGGGACAACCGGCGGCGCAGCACTTCGTCGTGCGGAACACCGGCGGCGGTGACATCGGCGGGGACCGTCAGCGGGAAGTCGATCACCCGGCACCAATCCGGCCGATAGCGGTTGCTGTATTCGTCCCACTCCGGATACAGCGCGCCGCCGACACCGGCTGTAGCACCGGAATTGTGATCGTCGGTGAAACGGATCTTGGTCGGCACCGGCCGGCAATTTGTTCCCGCAGCGTGCGCACGCCGAACGGCGCGAACCCGCATCTCCGCACCGGCGGCGCTGTCGCCGGGGTAGCGCGAGCTGCCCAGGATTTTGCGGAAGAAGTCTGACACAGTGCGCGAGTTAAACAGCGTGCTCTCAAATAGTTTGAGGATCTTGCTCTCCCGGGCCGGCTCCGCGTCGTCGTCGTCAGCCTCGGGCAGGTCGACAGGATCGAACCGCAGGCGCAGTTCTTTGTCGGTGGCCGGTGAGCCGGCCGAAGACGCCAGCAATCGGGACGGTCGGATTATCCCGAACCAGTCCGGTGGGTCGGCGATTTCCGCTGGGCTCCTGGCCTTCTCGAGCGACTCGTCGGCGCTTGCGGTGCGAACTGAGGCATCGGGGCGCAGCGCGGCCGCGAGTGGCATTCGGTCCGCGAGTTCAGCGAGCACGCGGTGACCTTCGAGCGCGAGGTAGCGGCGCGCGGTCGAGGGTCGGGCCCGTAACGCCTTGACCAATCGTCGGTCCAGACTGCCCGCGCCCAGCAGAGCGCCCTGGATCAGCATCTCGCGGCGCTGCTCGGCGAGCGGACGGCCTGGCGAGACGAAGATGACCTGGCTATCGGTATGAGCGGCCTCGCCCGCCGGGGCCTCGGCGACGTCGACGGGCCTGCCGGCAATGTAGGTGGCGAGGAGGCGAAACCGGTTAGGGTCGTTCGGGTTTGAGGTGGTCACGTCCGGGGCAGGACGGCGTCGGCGAGTTCGCCAAGCGCGCGAACGACGTCCGGATCGTCGGTGAGCGCCTCGACGATGGCCGACTGGACGGCACTGCGCAGGCTCAGCCCTTCTGCGATAAGGCCGCCGGCGAGGATCAACATCCGGGTGGACGATACTTCGCGCAGCGGTGAACCGGTCAGGTTCCGGATTGCGTCGCCCAGTGTGACCAGTGCGCGGGCGGTGGCCAAGTCGATCCCGGCTTCGTAGGCAACGACTTCCGTCTCGATCTCGACGGGTGGGAAATCGAGCGTGATGGCGACGAAGCGTTGACGGGTCGACTCTTTGATGTTCTTCAGCACGCTTTGGTAGCCGGGGTTGTAGGAAATGACTAGCTGAAAGCCCGGTGCGGCCTTCAATGTGGTGGCCAGCCGATCGACCGGAAGCTCACGGCGGTGATCGGCGAGCGGATGGATCACCACGGTGGTGTCCTGGCGGGCCTCAACCACTTCGTCCAAATAGCAGATGGCGCCGTCGCGCACGGCCCGGGTCAGCGGCCCGTCCACCCAGACCGTTTCTCCGCCCTTGAGCAGAAACCGGCCCACCAGATCAGCCGACGTCATGTCCTCGTGGCCGGCAACGGTGATCAGCTCGCGAGCGAGCTCGTGGGCCATCGCCTCCACGAATCGTGTCTTCCCGCATCCGGTGGGACCCTTCAGCAGCACCGGCAGACCGCGGCGAGCGGCGGCGCGAAAGACCGCCACCTCATCGCCGACCGCTCTATAAAACGGCGCCGGCGCGCGAATCGCGGTGGGCTGGCTGGTCAATAACTCACTTCCCCTTGTCGAAGGGAACGATCGTCGGAAGCTTGACTCCGTCTGGAAGCACAAGCTTGCCATCGGGATTGATGTAGCCGGAGTTTTTCTGCGGAACCGGGAGGGCAGGATCGGGGCAGAGCCGGTCTGTCTTGTCGCCGCAGATTCCCATGAGGAAGTAGGACCGCTTCACAATGTCGGCGGGCCAGGGGTCCTGATGCATGGCGAACCACTGCGCCGGAATGTTGTAGAACGCAAAGAAGAACATGCTGCAGGCGGCGAAGATCGCCAGGAACCGGGTGAGTTGCTGTTTGGCGAACCCGCCCTGGATTCGTTCCAGTCCGCGTTCGACGAATGTCCGGCCACGATCGTCGGTGAAGTAGCGCAAAGCGCACAGGCCTGCCTGTACGCCGCCCCACATCAGCCCTTCGTAAACTGGCCATTGGTAGTAGGTGCCGGCATTGATGGATAAGGACTTGATCGCGCCGGGGTAGATGTAGAGGCCCATCGGCATGAGGAACAACCCCTCCATGACCAGGTCGAAGAAGAACGTCCAGACGATCAACACCCCGATCAGGCCGGCGTTGCTGATGCTGGGCCAGCGCGACTTCGCTTTGCGCATCACCCAGCAGCCGAGGATCGTGCACAGCAGCACGCCGTACGAGTAACCGGGCGCATTCATCAACAGCGGTTCGGCCATCATGCGGCCCGGTTCCCCGTACGACACCCAGCCCGGAATGTCCTTCACCCACGAGCCCCGGTTGAACATCCAGCTGTTGTAGGTGCTCCAGGTGCTGAAGTAGTTCAGAAGCGGGTCCTGAAAGAACAACAGGCCGCACGCGACCAGCAGCATGCCGTCCAGCGTGATTCGCCGTTCGCGTCGCCAGGGCCGCACGATGAAGTAATAGATGCCGACCGGCAGGCCGAGCACGATGACGGCGGTCCAGGTAAGCAGGACCACCTTCATCAGCGTCGGCGGATCGCTGGGCCCCGCAGGCACCCGCTTGAAATAGGGACCGGTCATCCAACTGATCCAGACGTACAGCTGAAAAGCCAGGATGGCGCCGCCGGCGATGGCCCAGGCCCGCACGGGCTTGGACTTCGCCTCGGCGTGGGCGCCGAGCTTGGCCACTTTGCCGAGGGATTCGGTCACAACGGGGCCGCTTTTCTTGCTCGACAATTCGGTCATGTCGCGAATATACCAACTGGTATCTGAATAACAAGACTGTTTCTGAGATGCCGTGGCACAATCCTTCGCATGGTTGAGCGTTGGACGCGGGAGCGGCGCGCGGAACACACGCGTTCGCTTCTCCTGGATGCGGCGGAAGTGGTGTTCGCCGAGAAAGGTTTCACGCCAGCAACTCTCGACGACATTGCTGACACGGCAGGCTACACGAAAGGCGCGATCTACAAGCACTTCGCCACCAAGGAAGACCTGTTCCTGGCGGTCAGCGACCGCTACTGGCGTCGCTACTTCGACAATTTTGCCGAGGTGCTGTCCGGAGCCAGCGAGCTGGGGGCGCGCGAGCTCGACGACATTGCCCAGCGGTGGCGCCAACTCAGCTCTGATCGCGGTGCCGCACACGCGGCGTTGGGCCTCGAGTTCACGTTGTATCTGCGACGCAATCCCGAGGCGCGGGAACGGGTGGCGGCCAAGCGATTAGAGGTCGTGGAGGCGCTCGAGAAGTTCATCGCCGAGGGCGTCGACCGGCTGGGCGGAACCTTGCTGGTGCCCCCGCTGACGTTCGCGCAGATCCTTATCGCCACCAGCGATTCCGTGATGCTGGGGAGCCAACTCGACGACGTCGACCTCTACCGGCCGATCCTGGAAATGTACGTATCGGTGATCAAGCTGCCCTGAGCTGTCGAGTCACATCAGTCTCATGTGCCACCGGAAAGCAAGGCATAACACCTTCTGAAACATGATGTCGCCGGCGATATGACGCGGTCTCGGATGCCCGTCTGAGCGCCCAACGTTCCCAAACTGATATCGCCGGCGCTATCGCATTTCGAAGCGCATTATGCCCCGCGTTCCCGATAGATAAGTGACAACAGTGACCACCGGGAAGACGTCAGCCAGTTCGCCGGGCTCTCGGTCGCTTGGCTGCGGCCGGCTTGGGCCTGACGTTGGACATCACCAACTGCAGGAACGGCCCGTAAAGATCCTCGCCATCCAGATACGCGCTGATGGTGACTCCGTCGTGGCTGGCGATCAGCACGCGCGCCAAAGCCTCGGCCGGGATCGTCAGTGTGCCGCCCAGGCGCGCGATGTGGTTGCTGATGTACTCGGCCAGCGAGTGGACCGTTTCTTCGCGCTTGGCCGCCAGCCGTGCCCGCGCGCCGGGATTACGGAGCAGAAAGAGTGAGAATTCGTAACCCAGGGCCGCGCTGTCCGGCTCGGCGATGGTCAGTTCACGCCAGCGCTCAGCGAATTGAGCGACGTCGAGGTCCTCGAAGCTCTCGAACGAACCGATGACGTCCTCGAAGCCATTGAGAAACCGAAGAAGGTGACGCTCGACGACTGCGAGGAATAGCTCTTCTTTGGCGCCGAAATGCGAGTAGATCGCTCCCCGGGTATACCCGGCGGCCTCCGCGATGTCTTCCAAGGCCGCTCCGCCGTACCCTCGCTGGACAAACACTTCCTCGGCCGCGTCCAACAACACCGCGCGGGTGTGTTCGAGGCGCCTTTGCCGTGTCCATCGTTCTGCCACGGTTGTCATCTTCTCAGGTCGCTTTTGGCCGTCATGCATTAGTCAGGGAAATACGTCACCGTATTGTAGATACATTAATGCATACGATACGGTGTGGACGCCGCGTAGCGATGGGCGAATCATCCTCTGTCGGAACAGAACTAAGGACTTTTGCGATGACGATCGGCACCACCGACGAGTTGTACTACGACCCGTGGCGTGCCGATCTCAACGCCGATCCCTATCCGATGTTCAAGCGGTTCCGCGACGAGGCGCCGCTGTATTACAACGCGGATCACGACTTCTACGCGCTGAGTCGCTTCGACGACGTGAACCGAACCCTGGTCGACCACCTGACCTTCAGCTCTGCGCGCGGCGCGGTTCTGGAAATCATCAAATCGGGTATCGAGATTCCCAGCGGCACACTGGTTTTCGAGGATCCGCCGATCCATGACATCCACCGAAACCTGCTCTCTCGCGCGTTCACGCCGCGCAAGCTCAGCGTGTTGGAGCCCAAGATCCGTGAGTTCACGCCGGAAGTGTCTCGACCCTCTGGTCGGCGGCGATCGCTTCGACTTCGTCAAGGACCTCGGGGCGGTGATGCCCCTGCGAGTGGTGGGCATGCTGTTCGGAATCCCCGAGGACTACCAGCACCGTGTCCAAGAGGACGGCGACAAGCACGTCCGTACCGAGCGCGGCGGGCAGATGACCGACAACGCCGACGGCACGCTCACCGACGGGCAGGTGTTCGCCGAGTTCATCGACTGGCGCATCGATCACCCCGCCGACGACCTCACCACCGAACTGCTCAACGCCGAATTCGAAGACGAGACCGGAACTACCCGCAAGCTGCGCCGCGACGAGTTGCTCATCTTCATGAACGTCGTCGCGGTCGCCGGCGCGGAGACCACGACCCGGCTGATCGGCTGGATGGGCAAGCTGCTGTCCGAGCATCCCGACCAGCGCCGTCGGTTAGTGGCCGATCGGTCCCTGCTGTCACCGGCGATCGAGGAGATCCTGCGGTTCGAGCCGCCGGCGCTGCAGATCGCCCGCTATGTCACCCGCGACGTCGAATTTCATGGTACGACCGTGCCGCAAGGCAGTGCGATCTTGGCGCTGGTAGGTGCGGCAAATCGCGACGAACGTCAATTCGGCTCCGACGCAGAATCTTTCGACGTCGCCCGTGCGCCGCGCCAACACCTGACATTCGGGATCGGCGCCCACTACTGCCTGGGCAACGCGTTGACCCGCATCGAGGGGCGCGTCGCGCTTGACGAAATCATGAACCGCTTCCCGGACTGGGAGATCGACCTCGACGACGCCGTCTTCTCCTCGGCGTCGGCGGTGCGCGGGTGGGACAGCATGCCGGCCCGCGTCTAACTTACGGCAGGATCAGCGTGCGGCTCACCGGTTCGGCGGCGGCCTGCCGGCTTCGAAGCGCCCGTTGCAAAGACGCCAGCAGCGCGTCGCGCGTCTCGCGGGGATCGATGAGTTCGTCGAATCCCATCCCTTCGGCCGACCGGAAGGATGCTTGCAGCTCGGCGTCGCGAAGCTTGGCGGACATGTCCTCGCCGGCGTGCGTCGCGCGACTGAGCGCCGCGGCGCTCATGGCTCCCATCGTGGCGCCGGGGTAGGCGAAGGTGGCGCTCTGATGATCGAACCCGAGCAGCGACATGACCATGGAGCCGAAGCCGTAGGCCTTGCGCAGCGTGACATGCAACTTGATTGTCGTGGCGGCCGTCTGGGCCGCGAACATCCGTGCGCCGGCGCGAAGTACGCCCTCGCGCTCGGAGCGGCTGCCGGGCAGCATCCCGGGGTTGTCGGCCAGGAAGACGATCGGCAGGTGAAAGGAGTCGGCCACCAGGATGAAATGCGCCGCCTTGTCGGCGGCCGCGGCATCGATGGACCCGGCCAGCACCTGTGGTTGGTTGGCGACAACGGCGACCGGATGCCCGCCAAGATGCGCGAGGGCGCAGATGATCGCCCTGCCGTACTGCGGCTGCACTTCGAACCAGTCGGGACGGTCGAAGACCACGTCGAGCACCGCCCGCATGTCATAGACGCGGCGGTTGTCGCGCGAGACGATGTCGAGCAACTCCGGGGTCGGACGCGGCTCGGTCAGGGTGTCGGCCGGTTGCGACGGCGGGTAGGACCACGCGCTCGGCGGAAAATACGACAAATACCGGCGGATATCGTCGAGCGCGGCTTCGTCGTCTTCGGCGAGGTTGTGGACCACTCCGCTGAGCGGCGCGACGCCCGCCCCGCCCAGATCTTCCTTCGAGATCTCCTCGCCGGTGGATTCTTTGACGACCGGAGGTCCGGCGGTGAAGATGGCGCCCTGCCGGCTCATGATCCGGAAATCGCACACCGGCGCGACCAGGGCGCCGTGCCCGGCCGAGGGCCCGAGCACCGCGCCGACGGTCGGGACGCGGCCAGAGCACTGAGTCTGGGCGAGCAGGTCGGTCGGGGTGCGCCCGTAATGGCCGCCGGTGGGACGAAAGCCGGCGCCGTCGAGCAGCATCACCAGCGGAATCCTGTCGCGCAGTGCCAATTCGGCGATCCGGTACCGCTTGGAATTGCCGCCGGGCCCGATGCTGCCGGCCAGGGTGGTGAAGTCCTCGGCGCCCACCATCACCGGCACCCCGTCGATCTCACCGGAGCCGGTGACAATCGCGTCGGCGGCGACCTCGCCGCCGACCATGGTCCCGATTTCGCGGAAGGTACCGGGATCGAGGAGTCGGGCTATGCGCGCGCGGGCGTCGAGTTTCCCTTTGCCGCGGTGCTTGTCGAGCCGCTCAGGACCGCCCATGGCCAACGCGTGGCGACGTCGACGGTCCAGATCGTCGAGCGTCTCCTCCCAGTCCTGGCCTTTAGTCATGGTTCCGTCCTACCTCGCCGAAGGGCGGTCGGTACTTACTGAAGTGCTTACTGTAGCCTCTGCGACAGAGTAAGCACGATTGGGGCGAGCCGATGATCCGGTTGACCGAAGAGGAAGCATGGGCAGAAATCGCGGCCGCGCACACCGGAATTCTGACCACGCTGCGCCGGGACGGAATGCCGATCGCCTTGCCGGTGTGGTTCGTGGCCGAGGATCGCACGGTCGCGATGAGGACACCGGGAGCCACCAAGAAGATCGCTCGGATCCGCAACGATCCGCGGGCTTCGTTTCTGGTCGAATCGGGGGAACGCTGGGTCGACCTGCGTGCCGTCCACCTCACCGGGCTCGTGGAAATCGTCTCCGACGAGCCGGCGATACGCCGCATCGAGGAGGCCATCGATACCAAGTACGCCGACTTTCGCCCAACGGCCGCGGGCTTGCCCGCGGCAGGCGCGTCAGCGCAGCAAGCTACGCCAACTCGGTCTATCTGCGCTTTGTGCCGGAGGGCAAGATTCTGACGTGGGATAACGCCCGGATCGCCAGGCGGTCGTCGTGATAGCTTGCGTTCCATGACGCCGGCGTCGGATCTCAAGATCGACGGCGGCATCCCGCTTCGGCTGGAACGGGCGGCCGAGGGGGCCGCGGCACTGGAACGAAACGGCTACGACGGGGGTTGGACGGCCGAAACCAGTCATGACCCGTTTCTGCCGCTGCTGCTGGCCGCCGAGCACACGTCGCGACTCGAGCTCGGCACCAACATCGCGGTGGCCTTCGCGCGCAATCCGATGACCGTCGCCAACGTCGGCTGGGACCTGCAGGCGTACTCGAAGGGCCGGTTCAACCTCGGCCTGGGCACCCAGATCCAGCCGCATATCGAGAAACGATTCAGCATGCCCTGGAGCCATCCGGCGCGCCGGATGCGCGAATTCGTCGCCGCGATGCACGCGATCTGGTCGACGTGGAGGGACGGAACCAAGCTGCGTTTCGAGGGTGAGTTCTATACCCACAAGATCATGACCCCGATGTTCACGCCCGAACCGCACCCCTACCCGGCGCCGAAAATCTTCTTAGCCGCCGTCGGCGAGGCGATGACCGAGATGTGCGGCGAGGTAGCCGACGGCCACCTCGGTCACCCGATGGTGTCGAAGCGCTACCTCGACGAGGTGACCGTGCCGGCGCTGCAGCGTGGCATGCAGCGAACCGGACGTGATCGCAACGATTTCCAGGTGTCCGCCGAGGTGATGGTGGCGACGGGGCAAAGTGACGCCGAGCTGGCGACCGCTATTGCCGCCACCCGCAAACAAATCGCTTTCTACGGCTCCACCCCGGCCTACAGCAAGGTGTTAGAGCTACACGGCTGGGGTGACCTGCACACCGAACTGAACCGTCTGTCCAAAGAAGGCGAGTGGGACACCATGGGCTCGCTCATCGACGACGAGATGCTGAACGCTTTCGCCGTCGTCGGACCCGTCGACGCCATCGCCACCGGCCTCAGGAAGCGTTGCGAAGGCAGCGTCGACCGGGTGCTGCCGATCTTTTATTCCGCATCGCAGGATTGTGTTACCGCCGCAATGAAGGAGTTTCGCCGATGAGCGCAATGGCGACGGATCGATCTGGTTCGCAAGCCGCCAAGGTATTCGCAGATCCGTTGGCTTACACCGACGAGCGGCGTTTGCATGCGGCGCTGACGCACTTGCGCGCCAACGCTCCCGTGTCGTGGGTGGAAGTGCCTGACTACAAGCCTTTTTGGGCAATCACCAAATATGCCGACATCATGGACGTCGAACGCGAGAACATGGTGTTCACCAACTGGCCGCGGCCAGTGCTGGCGACCATCGAGGGCGACGAGATGCAGGCCGCCGCGGGCGTTCGCACGCTGATTCATATGGACGACCCGCAGCATCGGGTGGTGCGTGCGATCGGTGCGGATTGGTTTAGGCCCAAGGCGATGCGGGCGCTGAAGATGCGCGTCGACGAGCTGGCCAAGATCTACGTCGACAAGATGATGGCCGCCGGTCCCGAGTGCGACTTCGTTCAGGAGGTCGCGGTCAATTACCCGCTCTACGTGATCATGTCGCTGCTGGGCATACCGGAGGCGGATTTCCCACGCATGCTCAAGCTGACCCAGGAGTTGTTCGGCAGCGACGACAGCGAGTTCAAGCGTGGCACCTCCACAGAGGACCAGCTGCCCGCGCTGCTGGATATGTTCCAGTACTTCAACGGCGTGACCGCGTCGCGTCGAGAGCACCCGACCGAGGATCTCGCCTCGGCGATCGCCAATGCCCGCATCGACGGTGAACCGCTGTCGGATATCGACACCGTGTCCTATTACCTCATCGTGGCGACCGCCGGCCACGACACCACGAGCTCTACCATCTCTGGCGGCATGCAGGCACTGATCGACAATCCGGAGCAACTGGCGCTGTTGCGCGACGATCTCGAACTCATGCCGCGGGCTACCGAAGAGATGATCCGCTGGGTCACTCCCGTCAAGCATTTCATGCGCACCGCCGCCGAGGACACCACAGTACGCGGAACTCCCATCGCTGCAGGCGAATCCGTGCTGCTGTCGTATGCGTCGGCCAACCGCGACGAGGACGTCTTCGAAGACCCGTTCCGCTTCGACGTCCGTCGTGAGCCCAACAAGCATGTGGCCTTCGGCTACGGCGTGCACTTCTGCATGGGCGCCGCGCTGGCTCGCATGGAGGTCGGCAGCTTCTTCTCTGAGCTGCTGCCGAGGCTGAAATCCATTGAAATGAGCGGTGATCCGCAGCTGATGGCCACGACCTTCGTGGGCGGTCTGAAGCACCTGCCGGTTCGGTACTCGTTCGCATGACCCCTAAAACTATCGTTATCACGGGCGCCAGCGACGGGATAGGCGCTGCGGCGGCCCGTCGGTTCGACCAGGACGGCAACAACGTCGTCGTCATAGGCCGCTCGCAGAGCAAAACCGCCGCCGTCGCCGCCGAACTGGACGCCGACCATTTCGTCGTCGATTTCGCTGATCTCTCGCAAGTGCGAGCCCTGGCAGGCAAACTCAGCTCGCAATACCCGCGCATCGATGTGCTGCTCAACAATGCCGGAGGCATGAGCACCAAAATCTGCATGACACCTGACGGCTATGAGCAGACGTATCAGGTCAACTACCTGTCGCCGTTTCTGTTGACTACCCAATTGCTGGATGTGCTGCTCGAGTCCCGCGCCACCGTCGTCAACACGACCAGCTCGTCGCACAAGTTGATTTTCCGGGCCACCGTCGATGACATCGAGAACACGGCCAGCCGCCGGCCCAGCGCCGCCTACGGCTTGACGAAGCTGGCAATCGTGTTGTTCACCAGGGAACTACACCGCCGCTATCATGCCGGCGGGCTCGCCGCCGCCGCGGTGCACCCCGGCTATGTCTCCTCCAACTTCGGGCACGCATCAGGATCGCGCGTGCTGGTCTGGGTGGAACGGCACACGCCGTCGGAGCTCTACACCTCGACCACGGACGAGGGCGCCGAGCAGCTGGTGTGGCTCGCGTCGAGTACACCCGGTGTCGATTGGACGCCCGGCGAGTATTACTCGAAGCACAAGGTCGCCAAAGCCAGCCGATTGGCCAACAATCCCCGCCTCGCCGCCGAGTTGTGGGATCGGACGCTGGCGCGGGTGACGGGATGCTAGGCGTCCACCACTCGGCGATCTGCACCGCCGATATCGAGCGATCGCTTCGGTTCTGGTGCGACGGCCTGGGCTTGTGCCAGCTGTTCGACCACACCTTCACCGGAGATTGGCCAGAACTGTTCGGCGCCAAGGGGCATCGACTGCGGTCCATCTTTTTGGGCGATCCGCAATCACCCGACAGCGGGATCGTCGAATTGGTGCAGCTGCCCGGCGCCTTGGAGAGTGCCGAGCCAGCGCTGCCCGCACACCAGGCGCCCCGCTACGGATTCTTCCTGCTCTCCCTGCAGCGCGACGTCGCCGAGACGCTATCCGGTTTGGCCGCATTGGGTTTCACCGATGGCGTACGGCGCATCAGCATGCCGGCCCCGGGCGGCAAGACCGTTGAGATGGCGGTCATCACGGCCCCGGATGGCGTGCTGGTGGAGCTGATCGGTCCCGCGACATGAGTGCCCCGGCAGCGCTGGTGACCGGCGGCGCGTCCGGAATCGGGCGTGAAGTCGCCGGGATGCTGCGTAACGCGGGTCACGACGTGGTCGTGTGGGATCTCGCCGACGGTGATATTGCCTGCGATGTCAGCGATCCCGAAGCGGTCTCAGCCGCGATGGAGCGCACGGTGCGCGAGCACGGTGCGCCCACCCGGATCGTGACCTGCGCCGGAATCGGCGCATCGGGTCTGCTGCTGAAACAGCAGCCTGCGCAATGGGAACGGGTGCTGGCGGTCAACCTTACCGGCACCTGGCTTACCATCCGCGCCGGGGCGCAAGCCATGATCGACGCCGGCGTCGGCGGTTCGATCGTGGCTGTTTCCAGCATCAGTGGCACCCTCGCCGACCGCGATATGGGCGCCTACTGCGTCTCCAAGGCCGGAGTGGACATGCTGGTCAAGATCGCGGCAGCGGAGTGGGGGAGTTATGGCATCCGGGTGAACGCCGTCGGGCCCGGTGTTACCCGAACGCCAATGCTGACCGACGCCGCGCGACTCCCCGGCTGGGTCGACGGCCTGAGCGAGCGCACCCCGCTGGGTCGGCTGGGTGAAGCCGACGATGTGGCCGGCGCCATTGTCGGAGTCCTCGAACTGCCGTGGGTGACCGGCCAGATCGTGCATGCCGACGGCGGCCTGGCGCTGCACAGCCCGATCGACGCGTACGGCCAGACGCAGCGGGTGATGGCCCGCCAGAAAGACAAGAACGAGGGGCTCAGCTGAGCCCGAAATCGATGATGCCCCGGACGATTTGACCGTTGCGCAGGTCGTCGTAGGCGTCGTTGATTTCGTCGAGGCGATAACGTTTGGTGATCATCTCCTCGAGCTGCAGCTGCCCGGTCATGAATAGCTTGGCGAGCCGGGCGATGTCGGCCCTCGGGTTGCACGAGCCGAACACGGTGCCCGCCAGCGACTTGTTCATCAGGATGAATTCCTGCAGGTTGATGTTGACCGACTGGGTCAATTGCGACGACATCCCGGTGAGCACACAGGTGCCGCCCTTGCGGGTGAGCTGCACCGCGTCGCGGACGTCGTCGGGAGTGATCAACGACGGCGAGACCACCACCGCGTCGGCCATCACCCCATACGTCAATTCGCGCACCAGATCCAGCGCCTCGGCGGCCGTCGCGGCGGTGTGGGTGGCTCCGAACTGCAGTGCCGACTTCTGTTTGAACTCGACCGGATCGACCGCGATGATCTGCGCGGCACCCCCGATTCGGGCGCCTTGTAGCGCGCCCGTTCCGATGCCGCCGACACCGATCACGACAACGGTATCCCCGAAGCGCATGCCCGAGCGGTTGGCGACCGATCCGAAGCCGGTGGGAATCGCGCACGACAACAGCGCGCTCGGGGCCAGCGGCAGATGCGGCTCGATCTTCACCAGTGACTTCGGCGATACCACAGTGTGTTTGGCGAATGCGCCAACCTTCGCCAGATGTCCGAGCGGCGTGCCGTCGGCGGTGTGATGGCGAAATGTCCCGTCGGTCGGCATTCCCGGGGTGAGAACGGTCGCCCCTTCATCGCAGATATATTCCATCCCGGTTGCACACCAACGACATTGGCCGCATACGGCGACGAACGACATCACCACATGATCGCCCGGCACGAACTCGGTGACCCCTTCGCCGACTTCACGCACCACGCCGGAACCCTCGTGGCCGCCGATCGTGGGGAACATGGTCGGCAACCCGAGGGAGCGCATCACCTCGTTGGGCGCCGACATGTCACCCTTGAGGATGTGGTCGTCGGAGTGGCACAACCCGGCCGCGGCCATCTCCACCAGGACCTCGCCGGCGCGGGGCGGATCCAGTTCGAATTCCTCGACAGACCAGGGCCCGCCGACGTCGTGCAGGATCGCCGCCTGACTTTTCATGCGGCGCTGAACGTGACGGGAAGTTTGTTGGGCGATCGGAAAATGAGTCCGACGATCTTGGAATCCAGCCCGGTTCCGTCGTCCGGCGCGAATTTCAGGTCCTCGAGGCGGTCGAACAGGCTGTTCAGCATCACCCGCGTTTCCATCCGGGCCAGGTGCATACCCAGACACATGTGAATGCCTCCCGCGAAAGCGATGTGCGCCTGCCTTGGGCGGTTGATGTTGAACGTGTTGGGGTCGGACCACCGGGTTTCGTCGCGGTTGGCCGAGCCCATGCACATGTCGACTTGTGCATCGGCCGGGATTGTCCTGCCGCCGATTTCGATTTCCTCGGTGGTGGTCCGCATGACCATGGTCAGCGGGGTCTCCATCCGTAGCCCCTCCTCGATCGCGGCCGGTATCAACGAGCGGTCCTGCTGAACCATCGCCAACTGCTCGGGGTGGGTCAGCAGCAGGTACAACAAGTTGCCCGACGAGCGGTAGGTGGTTTCCAGGCCGGCGGGCAGCAGCAGGCGCAGGAAGGCGATGATGGCCTCGTCGGTGAGCTTCTCGCCGTCGATCTCGGCGGCGACCAGGTCGCCGATGATGTCGTCGGTGAGCTTGCGGCGCCGCTGTTCCACCTGGCCCAGGAAGTAGTCGTGCAGCTCGGTCGCCGCGGTCAGCCCGGCCATGATGTCGGTCGGGATCGAGATGATGTCCATCGACAAGCGCCGGAACATATCGAGATCCTCGCGGGGCAGTCCGAGCAGTTCGGAGATGATCCGGGTCGGAAACTCGAACGTCAGCGCCTTCACCAGATCCGCGTGCCCGTCGCGTTTGATCTCGTCGATGAGCTGATCACAGACCGGGCCGATGACCGAGGGCTCCCAGCGTTCCAGCGCCGTGGCGCGGAAGGCCTTGGCCACCAGGCTGCGGTGGTCGTGGTGCTCCTTGCCGCCCATCGCCAGGATCATGTGGCCCATGACCAATCCGATGGTCTTGTCATAGGTCGCCGAGGTGAAAATGCGGTCGTCGCGGAAGCCCCGGAAGACGTCGTCGTAACCGAAGAACACCCACTCGTCGCTGGGCCGTAGTTCTTCCGGCATCTGGTCGGTGTCCATGAAGGAGCCGTGCCAGACCGGGTCCGTGCGTCGCATGTGTTCGAAGAACGGATAGGGGCTGGTCTCGCCGGTGGGGTCGAGGGCGAGGGGCTGATCGTCAGGTTCGGTGCGCAGCGTCATTGCCGCTCCTTCTGGCACTGGGGGAATCTCGCTATCATAGTATAAATAGCAACGAAGCCCAATGGGTTGTGAAGGTTACCGTAACGGGCACAGTATGGATTTTGACTGCGGGTAAGGAGGCGGTGATTCTCCGGTGCTTCAACGTCGATTCGTCTGCACACTTGACGAGCTGCCGCCTGGCGGGATGAAGCTGGTCGACGTCGGGAAGTTCGGCGTGGGCGTGTACAACGTGCGCGGTGCGCTGTACGCGATCGTCAATTACTGCTCGCACCAGGGCGCCCCACTGTGCCAGGGCCTGATCGGCGGCACTAACGAATCCGCTGGCGAGGGGCCGGACCGGTTGCGTCGCGTGCGTGACGGGCAGATCGTGCGATGCCCTTGGCACAACTGGGAATTCGATGTCACGACGGGTCAAAATGTCGCTGATCCGCGCCGCCGTGTCCGTACCTACGAGGTGGATGTCAGCGACGGGCAGGTGTACCTCACCGCATGATTATCGACACCAATGTGCAGCCGCATTTCGCCGACAATGCCGAGATTCGGCAGTACCTCCCCGAGGCGCACCAGCTGCGGGCGATCCCCGACGTCGAGCAGCAGTGGTACCAGGCGCCAGGCGGCGACTACCGGCAGGACCTCTATGGCGAGCACTACCCGGGGTCCGACCCCGAGACCGTCAGTCGGCACCTGTTCGAAGACGGCGGAGTCGATTACGCGATCCTGAACCCGCTGACCCGTGGCAACATCGCCGACTACCTGCTGAACAGCAGAATCTGTGCCGCCGTCAACGACTGGCTGCTGGAACGGTGGCTCGAGCCGGACGCCACCAACCGCTTCCGCGGAACCATCCGCGTCAATCCCGAGGACCCCAAGGGCGCGGTCAGCGAGATCGAACGGCTCGCCAGCCACCCCAAGCTGGTGCAGGTCGGTGTCCCCATGCAGTCACGCGAGCCCTACGGCAAGCCGATGTTCGAACCCATCTGGGAGGCGGCCGCCGCCCACGGGCTGCCGGTCGCGGTACACATCAACGGCGGCAACGGCGTCGACCATCCACCGACGTTCGCCGGGCACGCGCACACCTACCCGGGATACGCGGCATTCATGCCGCTGAACTACTTCGTCCACCTGGCCACGCTCATCGTCGAGGGCATGTTCGGCCGGCATCCGGGCCTGAAATTCGTCTTCGCCGACGGGGGATATGACATCCTCACCCCGCTGATGTGGCGGCTGGACACCTTCTGGCTGTCGATGCGCGACCAGACGCCGTGGGTGGACCGCTATCCCAGCGAGTATTTGCCCGGCCATGTCCGGTTTTGCTCGTCGGCATTCGACGGGCCGGATGAGGTGGGCAAGATGCGGCGCTGGATGGACTTCACCGGCAAGTCCGGTCTGGTGATGTACGGATCGAGTTATCCGCACTGGTCCACATCGTCGCCGGATGTGTTCGCCGAGGGACTTGATGCCGTACAACGCGAGCAGGTGTTGTGGCAAAACGCCAGTGAGCTCTACGGGCTAAAGGAGAGTGTGCGATGACCACCATCGAACGCGCTGAAGCGCAGACCGAACAAGAAATCGCGGTCACCATCGTCGACACCGATGTGCATCCGCTGCCCGTTTCGACCGACGTGCTCAAGTCCTACGCGCCCGCCGAGTGGGTGGACAAGATCTGGCCGACCGGCAATGGGGTGAGCCCGCTCTCGTACTTCTATGACACGCCGGATTCGTTCAAGACGTCTTCGCTGCGCGTGGACTCGTGGCCGCCCAACGGGGGAGTCGCCGGTAGCGACCCGGATTATGCCGCCCAACAGTTGCTGCTGGAGGCCGGTGTGAGCATCGCGTCACTGGAGCCCATGTGCGACGCCCAGCTGCCGCAGGCCGAGCACGTGCTCAAGTCGACCTACAACGACTGGCTCGCGGACGTGTGGCTCGACAAACACAACGCGCACGGCCGCTGGCGCGGATCGATCAGCGTCAGCGCGCAGGTACCCGAGCAAGCGGCGCGTGAAGTCGAGCGGTGGGCCGGACATCCCTACATGTCCCAGGTGCTGATGACGCCGCAGACCCGCGGAATCCCGTTCGGTAACCCACATTTCGATCCGCTCTACGAAGCCGCGTCGCGCAACGGGCTCCCGGTCGCCACGCATCTGATGGGTCAGACACCGTTCGAGCTGATCCCGCTGTACCCGGTCGGGAACCCCGCGCACTGGCACGATTTCTTTGCGTCGTGGCCGCTGCTGTACGTGTCGCACCTGATGAGCCTGGTGTTCGACGGTGCGTTTGACCGGCACCCCGATCTGCGGGTGGTTTTCATCGAGGGCGGCTTCACGTGGGCGATGCCGGTGATGTCGCGGATGGACCGGATCTGGGAAGCCCGCCGCGGCGACCTGCCACACGTGCGTCGCCGTCCGTCGGACTATGTGCGCGAACACGTCCGGTTCACCACCCAGCCGCTGGAAGACGCCGACACCGTGGGATTCCGCGAGTACCTGGAAATGATGGACCTGGGGGACTGCCTGATGTTCTCGACGGACTATCCGCACTGGAGCTACGACTCGCCCACGTATGCGATCAACCGTTTCCCCGCCGACCAGCGAGAACGCATCATGCGCGGGAACGCGACCGCCCTCTACGGCCTACCGGCCACCGTCAAGGCCCTTCCCGGCGAACGGCCCGCGGTCGATGACGTCATAAGCTAACCTCTTCCGATGTCACGACGTGCAAAGCGCGCACGTGATGAGCCTGGGAGCAAGAGGGTATGACGCAAACGAATCTGACTCGGCCGCAAGGCCTTAGCCGCATCGATCCGGCGCTGCGAGACGCCGCGGCCGAGCTGGACGTCGTCGAATTCCTCACCGAAACATTGCCGGCCGAGCGGGCACGCGCCAATCGTGTTGCCGCCGAGCGGGCCGCGACGGTGGACACTGCCGGGGTCGTCGTCGAATCGCGAACGATCCCCGGTCCGGACGGCGGCCAGTTGGACCTCCGGTTGTATCGCGGAACCACCGACTCCGCGGCGCCAGTGCTGCTGTACGCCCACGGCGGCGCCTTCGTGACCGGAAACCTGGACACCGATCACCCGCATTGCGTGGACCTGGCCCGCGACGCCAACTGCCTGGTGGTGTCGGTCGGCTACCGGCTGGCGCCCGAAGACCCGTGTCCGGCGGCCCTGGACGACGTCGAGGCCGCGCTGCGATACGTCGTGGAGCACAAGTCGGAACTGAACGTCGATGCCGGCCGCGTGGTGGTGATGGGCCGCGACGCCGGCGCCGCGCTGGTCGCGTGCCTGGCCCAACGAATGTTCGACAACGAAGGTCCACCGATCCTGATGCAGATCCTGCACCAGCCGATGCTCGATTCCGACGCCACGCCGTCACGACGAGAATTTCAGCGGACGCCAGGACTCAACGGCCAGGCGGTCAGTCGGGCATGGGGCCATTACCTGGGCCACGCTACGGCCAGCGGTCACCATGTCCCCGCGCATCGCGCCAACCTGGAGGGGCTTCCCCCCACGTTCATCAGCTGCGCCGAGATCGATCCGTGCCGCGACGAAGCCATCGACTATGCAAACCGGTTGCTGCACGCGTACGTCCACACCGAATTGCACGTCGTCGCCGCCACATTCAACGGGTTCGACTCCGTCGTGCCGGATTGGGTTGTCTCCGAAGAGAACCGGGCTTTGCACGCGCAATCGCTGCGGCGCGGATTCGCCATGTAGTGATCAGAACGGGTCGAACTTGACGATCAGCCAATTGCCGTTGATGCGAGCCATTCTGACCAGCGCGCTGCTTGTCGACTTCGTCGGATCGGGACTGTCGTTGCTTGTGGTGGTCTGGTCGACGTAGACCAGAACGACGGCCGAATCAGGCCGAAGCTCAGACAGCGCGACCGCCACCACATGGGCGGTGGTCTTCAGCGACTTCTGTTTGGCCGCCGGCGCGATGATCCGCTGAGTCAAATCGTTGTAATAGGACAGGAACTCCCCCGACAGGTGTGACCGTGCGGTGGCGAAATCCTGGTCGAGCGATTCGGGTGCGTAGGACAGCAACGCGACCGTGCCGTCGGATGCAGACCTGACCACCGTCGCGGCGACGCCGGGGTCGGTCTGTTGGCTGGGCCGATACTGCTTGACGTACAGCGACGCTGCCAAGCCAGTGCAGACCACTATGAGCAAGACCAGCACGGCGGGAACGAGGTCCATTCCAAACAGGCTTGCGGCGCACTGTTCGTCGCGGCGCGGTGCTGCCCCTGGGCGGCACGGTGCTGACCCATCGCGGCGTGTCCGTCATGGCACGAACTCGACGTTCGACATTTTGTACTGTCCGCCATCGTCGGCCACGGTGACTTTGAGCCGCCAGGTCCGTGGCTCGTCCTTGACGTCTGGCTTGTTGGTGACGCGTGATGTCGCGCTTACCAATACCTTCGCCGAATGCTCGTCCATCGATTCGACTGCCGCGCCGTTCACCGTTCCTTCGGTGATCGTTTTCGACTCCTGCACGACCCTCGTGACATCGGCGGCTCGCTCTTGGAACTGGTCCTTGAATTGGCCTGTGGAACTGTCGATCACCCGCTGGACGTCTTCCTTGGCTTTGTTGAAGTCCAGCGAGGTGAGGCTGATGACACCCTGCTTAGCCCCGGCGACGAACGCCGCAGTGCGTTGCTGTTGCCGCGTGACCTGCTGCTGCTTCAACAGCATGTATCCGCTGGCCGCGGCCAAACCCAGAATGAGGACAATCGCCAACGATCTGGCAAGCGGCGCGGCCCACGGCATCCTCGGCATCCGCGACCAGCGTGCCGGCTGCTTGGCGTCCTCGACGTCCTCGTCCATATCCAGCGCCTCATGTCGCAGCCGCGCGGCGCGCGCTCGGGCGCGGGCGGCGGCCGCCAGTGCTTCGGCTTCGGCGGCCTCTGCTTCGGCCTCTGCGACTAAGGCCATCGCTTCGGCTTTGGATTTAGGCGTACCGTGCGTGGTTCGTCCATCAGTTTTGCGGCGTGGAAACCTTCGGCTTTGGCCGGGGGAGGAAACGGCGCTTCCCTCCTTTCGACCAGTTGTCGGTGGTGCTACCTAGGTTGTTGATGTGTCCAGGTTTCGGTTGCTCCCTAGCGCTGAACAGGCGACAGCGTTGGCCGAACACTGTCGCCATGCCCGGTTTGTGTGGAATCTTGCCGTCGAGCAGCAGCGGCACTGGCAGCCAGGCCGCCAGGCGCCCGGTTACAACGAGCAATGTGCCCAATTGACCGCAGCCCGCGCCGAATACGGCTGGCTGGCGGCCGGCTCGCATACCGTGCAGCAGCAAGCGTTGCGGGACTTCGCCCAAGCAATGCGCAACTTTTTCAATGGCACCCACCGTCGCCCGACGTGGCGCAAGGCCGGCAAACATGAAGGATTCCGGCACGTTGGAGTCGAGCCGCGCCACGTCAAACCGCTCAACCGCCGCTATGGGCAGGTCTGGATACCGAAGATCGGATGGGTGAAGTTCCGCTGGACTCGCGACATCGCCGACACCGTGAAGTCCTACCGCGTCACTTGCGATCGGTCTGGGCGCTGGCATATCGCTTTTGCTGTGATCCCCGAACCGATCCCGGGACCCGGTGATGGCAGCGTGGTGGGAGTGGATCGCGGCGTGGCGGTCTCGGTCGCGCTGTCCAGCGGTGAGTTGCTGCGTGCTCCTGCCCTTCGTGCTGGCGAGACCAAACGGGTGCGCAGATTGCAGCAGCGTCTGGCCCGGGCGCAACGCGGATCCGCGCGGCGCGCGCGAACGATGCTGGCCATCGCGAAGGTGCGCGCCCGTGAAGCAGATCGCCGCCGCGATTGGGTGGAAAAGACCAGCACCGAGGTGGCCCGCCGCTTCGACACCATCTGTGTCGAGGACTTGAAGGTGCGCGCGATGACCCGCTCGGCACGCGGCACCATTGAATGCCCGGGCACCCACGTCGCGCAGAAACGGGGCCTCAACCGCGAAATCAGCCGGCAAGGATGGGGACTGCTGGTTGCCCGGTTGAAGCACAAGGCCATGGGGCGGCTGCGAATTCGTACCGGCAGCGCATACCTCGCAACGATGCTCCGAGTGTGGGCATGTCGCGCCGGAAAATCGCAAGAGCCAAGCGGTTTTCCGGTGCGTAGCCTGCGGTGCGGGGCCGTGCAATGCCGATGTGAACGCTGCACGCAACATCGCCGCCGGACGGGCGGTGACAGCACGGGGAGACCTCGGCGCTAGCCGGTCTGCGAACCGTGAACCTCAACTCAGTTCTCCTGCCGCCTAGGCGTGATGGACGGGGTTGGAATCCACCGGCTTAAGCCGGTGGAGGACGTCAACACTTACGGTATCGGCCATTGCTACGATCGGAGTCGCCAGCCCACTCCGACGAAGACCGATCAGGCGGATGATAATTCAGAACCCCCCGGCGCCATGACCGCTGTCGACTCTCCCGAAAAGATACTCTTCGCCTCCACCACTCAATCTTTCCTGCAAAAAGAGGCGCCACTGCGCTATGTCCGGGACCTGCACGCCGCGGGCGCGTCCTTTGACCCGGCGTGGTGGCGCAGGGCCGCCGAACTCGGGTGGACCAGTTTGCTCGTTCCGGAAGAGCTGGGCGGCGGCAGCGTCTCGGAAAGCGGCCTTTCGGATCTGGCCATGATCGCCGAACAGCTCGGCAAGACAGTGGCGCCCGGGCCGCTGTATCCCGTCAGTGTGGTCCTGGCGGGACTGGTCGGCTGCACCGACCCGCAGGCGCACCTCGACACCGTTGAATCGCTGATGTCGGGCGAAACGGTCGCGTCGTGGGCGGTCTGCGAGCCGGGTCGCGGCTGGGCGCCGCATCAGCCGTCGGTGACGGCTACCCCCACCGACTCCGGCTATCGCATCGACGGCATCAAAGACCGTGTCGAGGCGGGCGCGCAGAGCGCGGTGCTGCTCGTGGTGGCGCGAAGCGGTGACGAGGTACGCCAATTTCTGGTTCCGACGGACGCGGCCGGAGTGCGGGTCGTGGCGCAACAGTCCATCGATCTGGTCAAGCACTACGCGCGGGTGCACTTCGACGGTGTGGTCGTGGCGCCGTCCGCGGCGGTCGGCACTGCCGCCGAGACCGCGGCGCTGATCGACCGGCAGAGCCAGATCGCGCAGGTGCTGCAGTGCGCCGAGGTGGTCGGCATCCTGCAAACGGTGTTCGACTTCACTGTCCAGTGGGCGCTGGATCGTTACACATTCGGCCGGCCGCTGGCGTCCTACCAAGCGCTCAAGCACCGGTTCGCCGATATGAAGATGTGGTTGGAAGCCTGCCGCGCGACGACGGCCGCTGCGGTCTCCGATGTCGCCGCTGGCTCGGCGGGAGCCGGCCTGTCGGCCAGCATCGCCAAGTCTTACGTGGGTGAGATGGCCGGCCAGATCATTCAGGCTTGCGTGCAGATGCACGGTGGCATCGGTGTCACATGGGAACATGACCTGCACCTGTATCTGCGCCGGGTTACGTTGTACCGCTCCATGTTTGGCACCCCGGAAGAACACAACCTGCGCGTCTTCGAGGCGGAGAAAGCTATCAGAGGCGCATGACCGAATCGGTTGCCGAGTTCGCTGCCCGAGCTCGAGCATGGTTGGCGGACAATCTGCCTTCCATCGACCCCGAGTCCCCGCCGGCCGCCCCACGCGACGAGCCAGGCCCGTGGCAGCGAGCCCGGGAACTGCAAAAGCGGCTCTATGAAGGCGGATTCGCGGGCATCTGTTTTCCCCGCGAGTACGGCGGCCTGGGCCTGGATTACGAATACCAGAAGGCGTTCGACGACGAATCTCTCAACTACGAGATGCCGCTGATCCTCAACGTCCCGACGTTCGCGATCTGCTGCGCAACGCTGCTCGACACCGGCAGTGAGGACCAGAAAAAGCAGCACATCGCGGCAGCCCTGCGGGGCGATGAGGTGTTGGTACAGCTGTTGTCGGAACCCAGCGGCGGATCGGATCTGGCCGGCGTGATCACCCGGGCCGACCGGCAGGGCGACCGGTGGGTGATCAACGGCGCCAAGACATGGAGCACCAGCGCGTTCGCCGCCGACTACGGATTGTGCCTGGCTCGCACCAATTGGGATGTGCCCAAACACGATGGCCTGACCATGTTTCTGGTGCCCATCGCGCATCCGGGAATCACGTTGCGGCGCATCACGCATGTCAACGGTGGCTCCGAGTTCTGCGAGGAGTTTCTGGACGGTGTCGACGTCGGCGACGACGCCGTGGTCGGTGCGGTGGACGGCGGCTGGGCGGTGGCATCGCGGCAGCTGTACCACGAGCGCCGGGCGGTCGGGCAGGGCTCGGAATTCGCCAGCGGCTCCGGCAGCGAGGGCGGGCATACCACGCCGGTCGACTACGCCGACCTGGCGGCGAAGACCGGACAGGCCGACAGCGAGCGCGTTCGCGAGATGGCCGGTCGCGCACTGACGCACCGCGTCGTCGCCGAGCAGCTTATCGATCACGTGTACCGCAGCGTCAGGGACGGCACACTGCCGCCGGCCGGCGGGACGCTGATCAGACTGTTTCACGCCGACACCGTGATGCTGGAAATGGACACAGCGATGGCGATCGCGGGAGCGGCAGGCGTCGTCGGGGAGTCCGGCGAGGGCCTGCAGACCGGGCTACGCTACCTGGCGCGGCAGTCGATCGCCATTGGCGGCGGCACGACCGAAATGGCCCGCAACGTGATCGGCGAACGGGTCCTGAACTTCCCACGGGAGTATGCCGCCGACCGGGGGGTGCCGTTCAATCAAGTGCGGCACGGCCAGGCAGGCTAAGGCGCACCGGAGCGCAGCCCTATTCTTCGGCGAAGATATCCTCGGGATCGTCGCTGACTTCCTCGCTCAGGAACGGTATTTGGACCAGCGACAAGACGTGGTGTGCGGGGCTGCCCGGCGGAGCAACCAGCACACAGTCGCCGCCCTGACTGCGCGCCCGATCGCGGGCAGCGGCCAGCGCGCTGACTCCGGCCGAACCGAGGTGGGTTACCCTGCTCAGGTCGATCGTCAAAGGTGCTATACCGGAACGGCTTTCGACAGCGATCTGGCGGTCCAGGGCAGGCGCGCTGATCGAGTCGATATCGCCGCTGACGACGATGCGACCGGCCGATTCTCCCGAGCCGACCGTCGAGACGAATTCCGAGTCGATTGCCCGTTGATAGGTTGAGCGGCTGACGACCGTATCGGCGACGAAGTTGGCGGGCCGCGACAGACGATGTGTCAGCGTCGCCGTCGTGCCATTGGGTCCAGACGTCACGTGCGAATGGGAGACCAAGGCTTCGGCCATCGCGAGCCCGCGTCCGCGACCCTGCCCACCTTCGCGGTAGTCCTTCCAGTGGCCATGGTCGGTCACCGAGGCGTGCAGGTTGCCATCGCCGCCCACCGAAGCCTCCACCACAACACCGTCCGAAACCTCGGTGCTGTAACCATGTTCGACCGCGTTCTCGACGAACTCGGACATCGCGTGAACGATATCGGAGATGTCCGAGGCGTCGGCGCCGATCTCCGTCAACCATTCGCGAAGCCCGGCGCGCACCTTGCGTGCGGCGTGCAGTGTCGCATCCAATGTCATGTGCAGCGGCGGTGATGGTGTACGCCGTTGCGCCGCAAGCAAAGTGACGTCGTCGTTGTAACCGGTCGACCGCAGCAGCAGTTCAAGTGTTTCGGAACAAACGCGATCGATGAATCGCGTGGGAGAGTCGATGATGAACCCGCTGGCACCGCTGGCGACACTCGCTGCCAGTTCGGCGAATTCCGCGGTGCTGGCGCCCAACGGACGGCCCGGGCGCTCGATCAGGCCATCGGTGTAGAGCAGGATCGCGTCGCCCACGTCGAGCATTTCGCTACGCACCGCAAAACCGACGCCACTTCCCAGCGGACCCGCGCCGGACGGCTCCACATACCGCGAACTCGCGTCGGCGGCCACCAGTAGCGGCGGCGGGTGTCCGGCGGTGCAGTACTGGAATTCACCCGTCGCGAAATCGAGCGAACCCACACACAGCGTGGCCGACTTGGATCCGGGCACGTGCTCGCGGAAGCGGTCCACCGCCTCGAGCGCTTCGACGATGGAATGCCCCGCCGCGATCTGCATCCGCACGGCGGTCCGCAATTGTGACATCACCGCGGCGGCCTCGACACCATGGCCGACGACGTCGCCGACGATGAGCACCAGCCGATCTCCGAGGGCCAGTGCGTCGAACCAATCGCCGCCCGCCGCGGAGTCTTCCGCGGCCACCAGGTACTCCGCCGCGACGTCGACGCTGGGAAGGACGGGTACGGACGGGGCCAGCAACGCCTGCTGCATCACGGTGGCGGAATCGCGGGCGTTGCGGTACCGCTCCGACAATTCTTCGACGCGTGCCTCGGCGGCCAGCCTGGCCTGCACCCGGCTTGTCACGTCGTCGAAGATGATCTGCACACCCTCGATCGAACCGTCCGTGCGGCGACGCGGCGTCACGACAAAGTCAAAGTATCGATCTTGCAGCCCCGAACCGTCGGCGTCGACCTGCAACCGCCACTCTGCTCCGGTCTGTCGCTTGCCGGTTTCGTAGACCCGGTCGAACATGTGGTAGATCTGCTGGCTCTCCAGCTCGGGAAAGATTTCGCGCGCGGTGAGGCCTACCGCGTTGAACGTCGAATTGAAGGCGCGATAGGCGGCGTTGACCGCGATGAACCGATGTTCAGGCCCTTCCAGGCCCACAATCAACGCGGGGACATTCTCGAAGATGCGCCGGACGTCTTCGGCTTTGCCCACGGTCGCGTCCCAGTCCATTTCGGCCGCCATTTGGCCGTCCCTCCTAGGACTTGTGCACGGACCCCACTACGGACCTCGTTCCAAAACAATTCAGTTGCGCTGCGACTTCGCCGAAGCGCGTCTTCTAGGTTATCAATCCGGCGTCAGGTACTACCCGCATCAATTTGCGGGCGCGTCACTATCCCCACGCCGGGTGGCGCAGGTGGCGTTCCCAAAATAGATCAGGCTGAAACGGCGTTCCCGACCTTCATCAGCTTCATCAAGTTGCCGCCCATGATCTTGGCGACGTCCTCTTCATCGAAGTCGGTGAGCTCGTCGACGAACGTGATGGGGTCCTTAAGGCCCTCAGGGTGCGGCCAGTCGGACCCGAACATGACCCGATCGGTGCCCACCATCTTGACGATTTCGGTGAACCGGTCCTCCCAGAACGGGGTGATGTACACACAGCGCTTGAACGCCTCGATCGGGTCCTCGCTGAACGACTGCGGCATCTTCTTGTAGACACCCTTGAGGCCCTTGAACAGGTCAGGCACCCAGTCGGCGCCGTTTTCGATCGACAGAATCCGCAGCTCCGGGTTGCGCGACAGCGCACCGTGGCACACCAGCGCACCCATCGCGTCCAGGATCGGCCGATGGCCCATCGCAAAGCTCCGGAACGCGGTCGGCTTGAACGGCAGGAACTCGTCACCGGGCTCCCACACGTTCGCGAACTCGGAGTAACCGCTGTCCGAAGCGTGCATCGACACCGGGATGTCGGCCCGGATGCAGGCCTGCCAGAACGGGTCGAACTCCTCAAGGCCGAACGAACGGCTGCCCTTGAAGCCGGGTACCGGTGCCGGGCGGACCAGCACGGTGCGGGCGCCGCGCTCCAGGCACCATTCCAGTTCTTCCAGCGCGCGATCGACGATGGGCAGGGTGATCACCGGGGTGGCGAAGATGCGGTCCTTGTAGTTGAACGACCATTGCTCGTGCATCCACTCGTTCAGCGCGTGGATGACGTCGTGGGTCATCTCCGGGTCGTCCTTCATGCGCTCTTCGACCAGGCTGGCCAGCGTCGGGAACATCAGCGCGTAGTCGATGCCGAGCTCATCCATGACTTCCAGCCGCGCACCGGGCTCGCGGAAGGCGGGGATGGCCTTCATCGGCTCGCCCAGGATCTCGCGGTAGGTCTTGCCCTGCGCGCCGTTGCGGAAATAGTCCTCCTGGGCGCCGGGACGGGCCACCACCTCGAAGGTGGGGTTGGGGATGTACTCGCTGATGTGGCCGCGCACCACGATCTTGGTGCGGCCGCGGACCTGCACGTAGTCGATGACGTTCTTGCGCTTGTCCGGCAGGAACTTGGTCAGCGCTTCCTGCGGCTCGTACATGTGGTTGTCGGCGTCGAAGACGGGGAAGGAAAGCTCGCGCGAGGGCATGGCGATCTCCTAAAGAAAAGTCTGGATTCTCAATGCGCGGTAACGACGTTACCACTCCTGCGCAACAAGGTGTAATCGGTGCTGCTTAGCCCAAATCGAGACCGGTCGGTGTCGGCCCGTCGATGATGGCGAAATTCAGTGTTGCCGTGGCGGCAAGCTCCCCGTCGTCATCGCCGTAGATGTCGACCTGCATGACCATGGCCCGCCGGCCCGCGCGCAGCATCCGGGGCACCGCGAAAGCCGTGCCCTGCTTAATGGGCCGCAGGTAGCGCACAAAGAGGTCGGTGGTCGTCATGGTGGTGCCCTGCTCCAGGTGGCCCAGCCCCAGATATCCGCCCGCCACGTCGACGAGCGTGGCGATCAGGCCGCCCTGCAGCGCGCCGGACGTGTTCACCACCGAGGGGCTCACCGGGAGTGTCATCGCGAACTCGCCCTCGCGGCTGCCCGGACGCAGCCCTATCTGGGCGAAAATCTCCGCCAGCGTCGGCGGGGCCTCCGACTCGTCGTCGCTGTCCCGGATGCCCAGGGCGCGGCTGCAGAAGTCATACAGCTGGCCGTCGTCGACCGGAGTTCCGTTCAATTCCGTGCCCAGCCAGTGCAATCGCTGCGCGCCCATGACGGTCTGCATGACGATGGCGGCAGCGGCACCGACATCCAGTCCAGGATTGAACACACCCTCGGTGATGCCCTGCCCCACGATGTCACGAATCAGTTGATGCAGCGGGGAGAGCACCCGGGCATAGTCGCGTGGTCGGGTCTCGGCCAAATGCTGGTTATACAGCGTCAATGCACGGTTGAGGCTGTCTTGGGTGCTTGATTCCGGTTGTTGGCTGACGCGGCCGATCAGAAACTTCAGCGCGGCGGTGCTGTCCAATCCGGTGGTCTCGGCGCGCCAGATTTGCACCGACTGCGCGATAGTCCTGTCGAACAGCGCCAGCAGCAGTTCGTCCTTGCCGGAGAAATGTTGGTAGAACGCCCGCAGCGAGGTCTTGGAGCGTGCGACGACCTCCTGCACCGTGAAGTCGGTCCGTCCGGTTTCACCTAGGATCTCGACCGCCGTCTTGATGAACCGGTCGGCGCGCGTCACTTCGGCTTCGTCGCTGGGGCCGGCCATAGGCGGAATCTCCTCTTGGGCTGCGCTGTATACGCCTTCGAGAATGAGGTTACCGCGTCCTGGGCGATATCCGCGCAGCGGTGCGAGCCTTGCTGGCCCGCACCGTCACGCATGCGGGCAGAACATTCCCAGGATTTGCTGGCAATTGTCTCTATTGATCATGCCCGGTGGCGCCGGTGGAGGCGGCGGTGGTGGATTCTCTCCGTCCCAGATGTTTTGGGCGACGTTGCCCTGCCCGAAGTACACGTAGTAGTACGTGTGGCAGATGTTGCTTGAACACCAGAAAGTTACGAACTCGACCGCCTTGGGGCTTTGTAGCGGGGCCCGGGGCTGGCTGGTGGCGGGAAAGTCGAGTAGCGGTCGAGTAGTGAATTACTCGTATCCACGTGCGTGGCCGGTGAAACGATAACCTCACCCGGCCGGTCTGACGGGGATCAACAGTCGAGGCGGCATCATGAACAACCTCACCACTGCGTGCCTTCGCCCAATACTGCGACTTTTGCCCCTGAGCACGCGAAACGACAGTCACCCCAGACTGCGTGGCGTTGTACCGGCTCGCCTAACACCGAGCGCACCACTCGACCGCGGCTCCATCGTCTCTTTCTGCGCGGTGTGCATTGAAGCTGGGCGCGCAACGGAAGCCACCTTCCAAACGAGGCATTATCTGTGCGGCTGTGACGAACACATCCAAGAACTTGAACAGCACGGGCGCGCCGCGGTACGCCGACAACGGCGAGCCGCAGCACGCCGACAACTGAGCGCACGACCGCATAGGCATAAAGCTCGTGGAGCACCGCCTGCGCCCGGAACGACTGGCGACCGACCGGCTTGTTTGCCCGACCAAGGCGCCGGTTTGGGCGACGGGAGGCTGGCCCTGGCGATGGTCGCGGTGGTAGTCGTAACGTAACCGCAGCTAAGTAACGGGTGTGGCGTCGAATAGGTAGAGGCGGCCGACGAGCCGGCCAGCTGGAAAGCAAAACCAAGTTGACACGATGAGCACAACCGCTCAGCGCTGCACAGGCGTCGGATCTCCGCGGTTATGTCTGCCCGGCAGACGCTATCTGGACTCAGCTGGCTAATTGCCCGAGATATCGCATCTTCGCAACAAGTCTTGATCCCCTGTTTTAGGTTTCGCGCCAAGCGAGACGTATTAAGTGGACGAGCTGCTCGCGGTCGTCGATGCCGAGCTTGGCGAAGATGCGATAAACGTGTCCCTCCACCGTCCGCACCGAGACGACCAGCCGATCGGCGATCTGGCGGTTGGATAAGCCAGCCGCGACCAAGTTCGCGATCTCACGTTCACGGGCCGTGATGGGTAACGGCGCGGCCGCTCCATCGACCGCCGGTGTTCGTATTCCACCCTGCTTGGCCAACTTGTGCGCGCGGGTCGAAGACTCGATCTGCTTCCCGCGCTGGCGTGCGCGCGCGTGTTCGCGCGCCGCCTGCGCTGCCGCGTCGGCGGCGAGCGCCAGCGCGCCCATGTCGGCGAACCGGTCGGCCGCGGCGTCGAGCAAATCGCCATCATGATCGGCCAGGCCGCGAGCGTGCTCCGCGATCGCTTCGGCCAACGAAGTTCTCATTGTCTTGGCGAGCTCCGCCAGCCTCTCGGTTTGCGAACGGTCATCGAACCGGACGGCGGTGTGCAGCGCGCGCATCTCGACGGCGTACATGCCGGATTGTCGTGCGATCTCTGCGGCACGCACCGCATGCGTCTGCGCGGCCATCGTCTGGCCGGCGGCGGCCTGTTCCCAGGCCCGGGCCAGCTCGAGTTCCGGCAAAAACACCGCGACCTGCGGTCCGTAGGCGTCCTCCGACCTGCGCAGCGCGGCAGCGGCGGCCGCACTGTCTCCGCGCGTACCTTCGGCCTGCGCGGACCAGGCGGTCACCAGCATCAACCAGCCCGGCGGAAAACCACGCGACATCGCCGATATTGAATCCCGAAAAGCCGCACACGCGGACCCCAGCGAGCCGCGGGCAAACTGCACCAATCCGAGCATGGCGTGCAGGAAGGCGTCTTGAGCAGGCCACACCCTGGTCGTCGTAGCGTAGCGTTCCCAAACCCGTTCGGCCGCCGGATTGTCGCCGGCGGACGTCAATCCCACGACTTCGGCCAAACCCATGGCGAACCGGTACGGTCCCGGCCGATCGAACACGGCTGCCCGCCCCGCATCCGCTACGCACTGGACTTCACCAAACCTGCCGGTGAGGGCCAACGCCCAACATGTCCATGTAGTCGCCCACATCCCCACCAGCGGTTGCACATCGGACGTACACACGGCTAACCCGAGGTCGAGTGCCGTTCGGACGTCACCGGAAAAGAACGCAAACGCCGCTTCCATGGCCGTGACTTGCGGGAGCAGCTCCTCGGATTCAACCCGCGCCTTCACGTCGGCGAGTGCCAGCCGGGCCGGCTCGACCCGCCTGCAGCTGAAGAAGAGATTCGCGGCACGCAGACAGCCCCACCGCACGATCAGCCACTCATCGGCACCATCGGGGTCGACGTCATTGAGCACTGCCTCGACCTCGTCGCCCCGGCCCTGCCAACCGAGTGCATCAGCAAGCACGATCGCTGCCGTCACGCCGGCGCCGCGCTGAAACGCGAATCGGGCCAGCTCCTCACCGCAGGCGATGTCCGACATGGTCACCGCGCTCGCCGCTGCGTCGACGATCACGTCGAGATCCGCCGACAGGTCGCTTCGCGTCATCAACTGCGCCAGCTGTATCCGGATGCGCGCGTCAGACAACCCCGACCTTTCCTCCTGTGTGCGCATCTGCTTCTGAAGCTGTTGTGCCAGTACGCTATTGAGTTGCCGCGAACGCACCACGCCGGCGTGTCGGAGTGCAGCTCTACCGAAGATGGGGTGACACAGCCGCGCCACCGTGTGGGATCCGTCGGAAACCAGCTGGATTACGCCACGGCGCTCAAGGCAGCTCACCACGTCGGCCACGCAAAGCCCACGCAGAATCTCCCAGTCCAGCACCTCGGCGGCCGCCAAGATCTCAACCGCCTCCAATTCGTCCGGGGTAAACGATTGCAAGCGAGATTCAAGCAAATCGTAGAGTTGGCGGTCGGCACTCAGCGCACCTCGAAGTTGCCAGCGCGCATCCATGCACACCAACGCACCGCTCTCTCGACCCGCGTCCAGCAAGCCGCGCAGCAGCAGCGGGCTGCCCGCGGTCTGGCCGTGCAACTCGTTGATCAGCCTGGCATCGACGACGCCGCCGAGAACGGCGCGGGCGAGCGCCTCGGTCTGCTCCCGGGTAAATGCGTCAACGCGCAGACCCAGTAACAACCGCTCCTTCAAAAGCGCCGTTACCGCGTCGGGCACCTGGTCGCCCGACCGGATCGTCACGATCAATCGTGCAGTGCCGCTGACCGCAAGTTGGTGCACCAACGTCGACGACAACGGGTCGAGCAATTGCGCGTCATCGACGACGACGACCAGGTTCTGTTCCCGCTCCAGGCTTCTTTGCGCGGCCGCAAGCATCGCGGCAGGTTCCTGCGGCGCGTCGACCGTAACAGACCGATAGAACGCGCCCAACGGCACCGTGGAGCCGGTTCGGGTGCCCAGCACATACCGCACCGTCGCCCCGGCCGACTCGAGTGTGTCGGCAAGTGCGCGAGCCAGTGCCGATTTGCCAACCCCGCTATCGCCGACTAATGCGACGCCATGGAATTCCGCGTCATCCTCAAGTGCCGCCAACGCTTGGCGCAGCTCGCCATCGCGGCCCACTATCGGCCACCCGTCCCACGTTTGCACAGAGTTCGGACCTCCGAAGGTCTTTTCGCGAGAGGCTACTGAGTCCGCGCACGGTTCGTGTCGGATTTCCATGTTCCCGAGCGAAATCTTATTTACCAGGCGCCAATTTGACGCACATACAACTAAAACACGCCTTTTGCAGGGCTTTTCGGCGTGCTTCGGACAGGCATACCACGACTCTGGATCTGCTGGCCGCTGCCGATGCGCTCGAAACCGGATTGGTTGTTGAAGTTCCTGCCAGGTTAGAGCATGCGTCCAGCTTCGTTTGGCAGCCGCTCAGCTTTGGGCGTTGCTCGACGATCCCTGTGTCCATACGGTTTGGGGCACGGCAGCCTCTACCGTTTAGTGTCGTTGATCGCGTTCCAAACTGCGCTGCACCCGAGTCAGGTTCTCGAGAATGGTCTCACAACCGGGTCCTCATTGTCTTTAGCGCTCAACTTGACTGAAGCTCGTTGCCTGCTACCTACAGGGACCATGGAGATTCCTGCCAGTAAGTGATCGAGCAATTACGAACGCTTCCTTCAGCTCCGGGACGGGTGATGGCTACCGATTAGTGAGTCCGTCGCTGACCCTTTGCGCCGGAGCGGTGCACCAGCTTCTACAAACGCGTCCTAGAGGGTCCGCCGGTCCGGTCGCGCTCGATCCAGCTACCGTCAGCCGCCGCGAGCCGCGATCATTGCTGAGCGATTGACCTTGGTCGCCGCGGTGCGCGGAATCGCATCGACGAACTCGACGGTCTTGGGGGCCTTGTAGGGGGCGAGTCGGCTTTTCGCGTATTCGATCACCTGCTGTTCAGTCAGCGGTGCTTGGCCAGCCGGGCCATCGATGTCGGCGAGTTGCACGACGGCGTGCACCCGCCGGCCCCACTGCGCGTCGGCAAGCCCGATTACCACCACATCGGCGATGTCTGGGTGGCCTGCCAACGCGGACTCGACCTCCGCCGGGAAGACATTGGCGCCGCCGCTGACGATCATGTCGACGCGGCGATCGACGATATAGAGGTAGCCGTCGGCGTCGAGGTGGCCGATGTCGCCCGCGGAGCGGAACCCGTCCTCGGTCGACGGTAGCGGCGGTGCCCCACCCAGGTAGCGGTACCCGGCGCTCATCGGCGCGCGCAGGTAGACATCGCCGTCCTCGCCGGCGGGAAGCGGCCGTTTCTCGGCGTCCAAAATCCGGATCTCGGTGTCGCGGAAGCCGCGACCGACGCTGCCGGGATGCGTCAGCCACTCGTCGCCGCGCAGCGCGGTGAGCCCGAGATTTTCGGTCATGCCGTAGGCGGTGAGGATCTGCTCGGGGCTCAGTAACTCAAACCAGGTGTGCAGCAGCGGCGGCGGCATCACCGCGGCACCCTGCAGGATGAAGACGATGCTGGACAGGTCTCGCTGCCGGACATCGGGCCGCGCGGCGATGCGCGCCAACATCGTGGGGGTGGCCGTGAAGTTGGTGATGCGGTACCTCTCGATCACGTCCAAAACCAATGCCGCGTTGAACTTTTCGAGTATCACCAGGTGGTCGCCGGCCAGTAGCATGAGGAAGGTGGCGAAGCCGTTGGTGTGATACATCGGGGCGGGGACCATGATCGTCTGGGGTTGGGCGACCGGCGTCCAGTTCGACATGAACGGTTCGCCTTGCTGGGGGATCCAAAGCGACGGCGCCAGGGTGAGGATCACTTTGGGCACCCCGGTCGATCCGCTGCTGCAGATTCCGTTTGCGGTCGGGGAAATGGCTGTGGGCAAGGGGCTTTCGGATTCGCCGACTGCGCGCGCGTCCAATTCCCAGCGGCTGTTTTCGTCGACGACCACGGCGGGGTTGATCACCGAGCGCACCCGGTCACGCTCCCATTCGGGCAGATCCCAGTGCATCGGGATCGGGACGGCGCCAATCTTCCAGCACCCCAGTGTGGCCAGCACCAAGTGCTGTGAATTCGGGACTGCCAGTGCGACATAGGAGCCCGTTTCGGCGCCGCTGGCGGCCAGCGCGCGCCCCCATTGGTTGGCGCGGGCGTCGAGCTCACCGAACGTCAGTGCCTGCGCGCTGCCGTCCGGCGCGACAACGGTGACGGCGGAATCGTCCCGACGTTGTTCGGCGAGCTCTTGCAGTTTGGTCGCGAACGGGATTCCGTCCTCGAACGGGCTGGGTGGCGCGCCGACGGCGGGCTCGGTGCTCACGCAGATACCGGCCTGCTGAACAGCGTCTCCAGCGAGCCGTCCGGCACGCCAGACATCAGGCGCAGCGCGAGTCCCTCGCTGCCCAGGGGCAACCGGATCAGCGGCTGGGTGTGCCGGTCGAGGACGCTGACATCGGACTCGTCGCAGAATCCGAGCGCCCCGAGCAACTGGTGGGAGGTGCGCAGCACCTGCCGTGCGGTGTCGGCGGCCTTGAGCCGAAGCACCAGGGCGTCCGCCGAAAGGATTTGTGGGGGAAGCGTTTCCGGACGGCAAATCGTGTACTTCGCGAGTTCGTGCAGCCCGCGCACCGCGACGGCGGCCTCCGCGGCGGCGAACCGGACGGCCTGAAAGTCGGCGAGCGGCTTGCCGAACTGAATCCGAGCGCGCACATGTTCGGTGACGATCCGCAGCGACTGCTGCATCGCTCCCAGAATCCGCCATGACCCCAGCACGAGATGAAGGTTAACGTCGGCGGCCGGGATGGTTCCCTCGGGTGCGCTCAGGGTCGCCGGGACCAGAAACGGCCCCAACTTGGCACTCGTCCGCGACGCCGGCTGCAACCGATACCGATTGCCGTCCACGTCCGCGGCGATCCAGTCACCGGCCAAGTCGCCATGATCGACGCGCGGGGCTTCGGGATTGACCAGGGCCAGTCGTGCGCCGTCGATCGCGAGCAGCTCCTCCACCAGTGGATAGGGCAGCGCGGTAGCGCCGGCGGCCTGGCAAAGCACCGCCGCGGCCAGGGCGTCGTCGGCTGACGACCGGACGTCGAGCTCAAGCGCGCCGAGCTCACCGAGCGCGCCGCGCGCCGACTCCCGGATGCCGTCGTCGGTCTCGGCGCGCAGCGCCGCCGGTGGTCCGCCCAACCGGACGAGTCGCTGGGCGGCGACAGCAGCGAAGTCGCTAATGTCTTGTGGCAGATCGGTTTTCACCGGTGTTCTCCTAAGACGTCGCGTGCCACCAGCATTTTCTGCACCTCAATGGTGCCCGATGCCACGGTGGCCGCCTGTGCGTAACGCCAATGGTCTTCGATTGCCCCGTGCAGTGGGGCGGAGGTGCCGCTGTCGAGCGCGGTCGGGCCGAGCACGTCGAAAAGCAGCTCGGCGACCTGCTGATCGCACGTCGTTGTGGCGATGCGGGCGGCGCTGGCCGCCGCACCGGCGGCCGCATCGTCCTGCAGCGACACGGCGCGGTAGGCCAGCAGCCGGGCGACCCGTAGGTCGACGAGCGCGCGCACCCAGCGGGTGCGAATCGATTCCGGCAGGTTGTCCCAGTCGTCGCCGAGCTGGGTGCGGAGCCGCTCGAGCAACGACTCGCAGCGGGCGTACCGTGCGATGCCCACCCGCTCGAACGCCAAGGCTTCGCGCATCACCCGCCACCCGTCACCGACCTCGCCCAGGACGTCGCCGGGGAATGCCTGCACGTCATCCAAGAACATCTCGTTGAGGTGATGGGGTCCCAGCATCGACGGGATACCCCGGACAGTGAATCCGGGCCGGTCCATCGGGATAAGAAAAAGGGTGAGGCGCTTGTGTTTTGGAGCATCGGGATCGGTGCAGGTCGCCAGCACGCACCAGGACGCCATCTGTGCGTACGATGTCCACACCTTCTGGCCGGTGATCCGCCAGCCGTCCCCATCGGGTATCGCGCGGGTGCGCAACGACACCAGGTCGGTCCCGGCCTCCGGCTCGGAGAAGCCTTGGCACCAGATCACGTCGCCGGAGGCGATGGCCGCCAGGTGCTTGGCCTTCTGTTCGGCCGTCCCGTAACGCATCAGTGCCGGGCCTACCCAGTTGACGCCCATGTACTGCGGACCGCGGGGTTCGTGCTGGGCCCACATTTCCTCGCGCAGCACGGTCTGCTGCCAGACCGAACCACCGCCGCCGCCATGCTCTTTCGGCCAGGCCAGCGCCAGCAGCCCCTCGGCGGCCAGCAGTTTGCAGAACGTCTCGGTGGTGGCCAGATCCTGCGGGTTCTCGGTGCAAGCCCCGAGGAAGTCCGCCGGGATGTGATTGGACACCAGCTCGCGCAAGTGATTTCGCAGTTGTCCGGCGTCGTCGCCGAGGTCGTAATCCATCGTCGTCATCCCTTCGGCAGCCCGAGCAGCCGCTCGGCGATGATGTTGCGCTGCACCTCCGACGTTCCGCCGTAGATCGTCGCGGCCAACGCGTCCTGACGTTCGAAGAGCAGATCCGGGTCGCCAGCCGACCGCGGGCCCGCGGCGGCGGCACTGAGTTCCCAAACACGCTGCAAAGTAACCGATCCCAGCAGCTTCATGGTGTCGGCCTCCGGGCTGGCCCGCCCCGCGAGCTCGTTGCCCAGCGCGCGGTATCCAGTGGCCCGCAGCGCTTCGGCGTCAGCGACCAGCGAGCCGAGCTCGGTGTAGATGTCCGCGTTCGTCTTTGAGTTCGTCTGCGTGGCGTCGCGAACCGCGTCGAGTCCCCGCTTGATCTCGACCCAGTTCATGATCCAGATCATTTGGCGTTCATGGTGCAACGACGACAGCGCGACGTTCCACCCGCCGTTGAGTGGCCCCAACAGGTTTTCCGCTGGCACCTCGACGTCTTCGAGGAACACCTCACAGAATGTCTCGTCGGAGATCGACGCCATCCGGATGGGCTCGACTTTTACTCCGGGCGAGTGCATATCGAGGATGAGGCACGAGATGCCTCGGTGTTTCGGGGCGTCCGGATCGGTGCGCGCATACAGGGTGCACCACCGTGACTCGTGGGCTTGGGTGGTCCAGATCTTGTGGCCGTTGACCCGAAATAGGTCTCCGTCGCGTTCGGCGCGCGTGCGCAGGCCGGCGAAATCCGATCCGGCTTCGGGTTCGGACATGCCCAGCGCCCACCATTCGTCGCCGCGCAGCAGGGGAACCAGCAGGCGGTCGATCTGGGCGGGTGTGCCGAATTGGCGGATGCCCGGCGCCGCGACGCCGGGCCCCTGGATATTGGGTAGCTTGGGCGCGGACCGCACCGCCGCCTGGATGCGCACTTCCATCGCGTCGCGCAGCCCCAGCGACCGACCGCCGTGCTCCCGGGGCCAGGTCGGTTGGAGCCACCCGGCCTCGAAGGCGGCCCGTTGGTAACTGCGCCGCAGCGGCAGATCCCAGCGGTACCGCCGATAGTGCTCGTAATAGTCGTCGGGCAGAAACTCCGCCAACCACGCGCCGAATTCCTCGACCACCGCGCTCACGCGGCGCCTCCGCAGAACCGCCGGCCCACCTCGTGATACAGGCTGCGGCTGTCACCCAGCATCGCGGCGGCCTGCCAGGCGTGCCTGACGTATAGGTGAGCGTCGTGCTCCCAGGTCTGCCCGAGCGCACCGTGCACCTGGACCGCGGTGCGCGCCGAGTTGGCGGCCGCGTCGCCGGCCGCCGCTTTGGCCAGAGCCGCGGCGGTCCAGACATCGGCGGGTGCCGCATTCGGATCGCCCAGTAAGGCCGCCGCCGCATAGGTGAGGCTGCGGGCGCGTTCCAGTCCGACGTAGTTGTCGGCCAGCGCGTGTTTGATGCCCTGATACGCGCCGATCGGTGAACCGAACTGGCGCCGCGCCTTGGCGTGCTCGACGGAGCGGTGCAACGCCGCGTCGGCCACGCCGACCAGGTCGGCGGCCGCGGCCACCAGCGGCGCGCTCAGGGCGGACTCGATGCTGTTCAACGGGGCGACGGCCAACGGTTCGGCGTCGATGTCGACGTCGGCCAGCGGTTGGGCGGGATCGGCGGACTCGGAAACGTGCACACTCACCCCGTCGCCGCAGCGCGCGACTGCGGCCACGACATGGTTTGCGTCATTGGCCAGCGTGACGATCAGCTCGGAACGCGACAGGTTGGGGACCGACACCGCGCGTCCGCGCAGCCGTCCGTCATGCAGCGTCATCGTCGGCCCGGGCAGCCGGTAATCGGGGGAGTGGACGGCCAGCGTGGCGATGGCACCGCAGGCGATGTCGGTGCGGACCGCGTCAAGTCCACTACCGCGCAAGGCGCCCGCGGCCAGACCGATGCTGCTGAGGAACGGGATGGGCGCGAGCGCCGCACCGCATTCCTCGAGGACGACCGCCAACTCGACGGGTCCGTAGTCGCCGGCCCCGTCCTCTGCGGGTGACGCGAGTTCCGTCCAGCCCAGGTCGACGACCGTCTTCCACAGGGTGCGCCAGCGCTCCGGGTCGGTCAGCGCTTGGCGGGCGGCATCGGGCGGGCACTCGGCGCGTAGGATGTCGCGCACGGTGGCGCGCAGCGACAGCTGCTCAGCGTTCAGTCCGACATCCATAAGACCCCTAACATAATAAAGATAGTAAACTAGACCACCTGTTGCAATCGCACGAGAACCTAGGTGGGCGCATGGTCGTCGAGTGGTTTCTGTTCCTGCCGCAGGTGCGGTTGTCGGTCGCCGACATCGCGGAGCGGGCGCGCTATGCCGAGGACAGTGGCTTCGACGGAATTGCCTTCATTGATCACCTCGAGGCGCCCGGGCTGCCCAGCGAAAGTATTTGGGAGGCAATGGGCATTGCCACCTGGGTGGCCGCCAAGACACAGCGGCTGCGGATCGGCCACCTTGTTCTTTGTGACGCGTTCCGGCATCCCGCCGTGCTCGCCAAGCAAGCCGTCACGCTGTCGGACGCGTCGGGAGGCAGATTCGAGCTCGGCCTCGGTTCGGGCTCCTGGCCGGCTGAGTTCACCAGATTCGATGTCGGTCAGCAGGATCCGGTGGCCAGGGTCGAGCAGCTCGGCCGTCATCTGGCGCTGATCAGGCAGTACTGGGGAGATGGTGGCGAGGATGCGGACGCGGCGCAGCTTCCGAAGCGGACGTACCCGATACCGTTGGTTCTGGGCGGCAGCGGACCGCGCATGATGGAACTCGTTCGTAGCCATGCGGATTGGTGGAATCTGCAGGCGAATCACCTCGACCGGTTGCCCAAGCTGGCTTCGGCGGCGGGAACCGCACGGGTGTCGATTCAGCAGATGGTGGGCTTCGTCAGATCGGGCAGCGACCCTGACAAGGTCCGCGAGGTGAGCACCCGACGGTTCGGAAACCTCGGGCCCGGGCTTGTCTGCGGCGACGCCGACGAGCTCGTCGCACACTTCCACGGCCTGGCCGCGCAGCGGGTGGAGCGTTTCTACGTGTGGTTCGCCGATTTCGCCGCCCCTGATTCGCTTACCGAATTCGGGGAGTCGGTGATCAAGACGTTTTCTTGTGCCGGCGACGCACTTCGTTAGGAACAACCGGCGGCCGGGCATACGGACCGCGTTGCACGGCGCTCAGGCGGATCTCCGGCAGGTCCACAGACGGGTCCACGGTGTCCAGCCATGCCACCGCCTCGGCGACATCGGACACCTGAATGGCATACATCTCGAAGGGGACGTCCTGCAGCATCTCGGTTTCCACCGGTCCCGGCGTCACGATGTGCACCGCGATGCCGTCGCGATCGACCTCGAGCGCCAAGGCGCGGGCAAACGCGTTCATGCCGGCCTTGGACGCCGAATACGCGGTCCGGGCCATCATCGGCTCGTGTGCCGACGACGACGAGATGAACACCAGTCGTGAGCCGGCGCGCATCTTGGGCAGCACGGCGGAGGTCACCACGAAGCACGAATCCAGGTTGGCCGACATGATCGCCTGCCATTGCTCGAATGTCTGCTTGCGCGCGTAGGTTCCGCCGAGCGTGCCGGCCGCGTGAACTACCAGGTCGATCCGCTCGAGTTCGCTTATCGCAGTGGCGAACCCGGCCGGGTCGGACGCGTCGGCGACGACGTGGCGCGCACCGATCTCCTCGGCGGCCGCGCGCAATGGGGCTTCGCGTCGCGCCGCGAGCACGACGTCGTAGCCCTGCTCGGCCAGCTTGCGGCCACATCCTTTTCCGATCCCGCCGCTGCCGCCGGTGACCAATGCGATTCTCAACCGGACCTCAGGACTGCCGAGTGTCTCGCGGGCGCGACCCCGAACGCGACAGAGCTTGCGGCGAAAGCGCATAGATCCGTTGGTCGGGCCGGCCGGAGAGCACGTAGGTCTGGGTGTCGGCGAGGTGGCGGCCAGCGATGCGGCGTGCCCGGTCGACGTCACCCTCGGCAATGGTTTCGGTCAACTTGATGTGCGTGTTGAGCACCGCGCGGCGCTGTGTCAGCGAGGGGTACGTACCGCGCGCCGAGCTCTCGTCCGCCCACCGCTGTTCGTGGCTGGTCCACAGCGTCTCCAAGCTGCCGACGACCGCGATGATGGTGTGATTTCCGCAGCCGCGCACCACGAGATTGTGGAATTCGCGGCCGATTTCGGTGAAGAGCCGACCGTCTTCGAGGTTCTCGGCCATGGAATCGTTGACCTGCTTGAGTTCGGGTACCAAGGTGTCCGCCCGGTCGGGCCGCTGGGCCGCCAGTGCGGCGCAGGCCGGCTCGACTTCCCGCAACGCCATGCCCAGGTCGGCGACCTCAACCCCTTCGCTCTGCAGGAGCAGACCGAGCATGTAGGCGGCGCTGGTCTTGGCCGGCGCGTGCACGACCGCCCCGCCCCGGTTGCCGCGGCGCACCGACACCAAACCCTCGGTCTCCAAGATTCGCAGCGCCTCGCGCAGCGACACCAGGCTGACGTTGAACTGTTCGACCAGCACCTCTTGGCGCGGCAACAGATCCCCGTCGGCAAGATCGCCGTCGATGATCTGGCGGCGCAACTCGTCCGCTACGATTTCGGCGATCCGCGGCGCCGACAACCGGCGGCGGGCGTCGGGGCCAATTCCCAGGGCGGTCATCCAATCCTCGCAGTATGCGGACGTGACTGTTTGGCTATCTTAGCAGTAATGGCATAAATAGCCCCTCTGCTGAAGCGGGCGCCCAACTATGCTCTTCCAACGTGAGGCAGACGTGAGTTCAGGCCCCGAAAGCCGCCCGACACCGCTTCAGGAGTTGCGGGTGGTCGAGATCAGTGACCGGATAGCCGGTGCGTACTGCGGGAAGCTGCTGCTCGACGCCGGGGCGGACGTGCGAAAAATCGAACCGCCGCAAGGAGATTGGCTGCGCAAGTACTCGGCTAGCTGTTCGCCGGTTCCGGACGACCAGGGCTCGCCGTTCTTCAGCTACCTCAATGCGGGCAAGCACAGCCTGACCTGCTCACCGGATTCCGATCGGTACCGTGCCGAACTGGCCGGCGCCGACGTGGTGATCATCACCGCGAGCCGCTCGCAGGCGGCTGCCCTGGGCGTCGATCCGCAGCGACTGCTGGCCGATTCACCGCGAGCGGTCATCGTCACCATCTCCGACTTCGGCTGGACCGGCCCCTACGCCGACCGCGCTGCCAGCGAATTCACGCTGCAGGCCTGGGCGGGCTCGCCCGGCTTTCGCGGCGACCCGGCCGGGCCGCCCATCGCGATCGGGGGCGACCTGGGGGAGTACATGGGCGGCGTGTTCGCCGCCTTCGGCGCGCTGGCCGTGCGTCGCCGCGTCGAGCATGGTGGTCCCGGCGAGCACCTCGACCTGTCCATGCTCGAAGCGATCACCACGATGCAAAGCAGCGAATGGCTGCACTCCCAGCTGCTGCGGGTGCCGCCGATTCGCCGCACTCTCGAAGTGCCCTCGATCGAACCCGCCAAGGACGGCTACGTCGGGATCACCATGGTCACCGGTCAGCAGTGGCTCGACTTCGTGGCGATGGTCGAGTGCCCGCAGCTCGAGGAGATCGAGCAGCTGAAATTTCAGATCGGCCGATGGGACTACCGCGACTTCATCCGCGAAAACATCGGTCCCTGGATGGCCGAGCGAACTGTCGAGGAGATCGTCGAGCTCGGTCAGCTGTTCCGGTTGCCGATTGCGGCGCTGGGCAACGGTGCCACGATCCGCGACATGGAGTACACCACCGAGCGCGGCGTGTTCGTACGCAACCCCGGCGGTTTTCATCAGCCCCGCCCGCCCTGGCTGATGTCGGAATGTGCGCCCGCGCCAATGCGCCCCACCGCGGCCCCGGGCGCCTCAGACCATGAATCACCCTGGCAGAAAAGCGAATTCACAAGCACGTCGGACATCAGTCGATTGCCGCTCGACGGCGTTCGTATTGTCGATCTGACCGCGTTCTGGGCCGGCCCCGCCGCCACCCACCTGCTGGCCGCGTTCGGCGCCGACGTCGTCAAGGTGGAATCCATCCAGCGGCCCGACGGCATTCGGTACTCGGGAGGCATGCGCAAGGATGTCGACGACTGGTGGGAGTACGGCTGGGTGTTTCACGCGATGAACACCAACAAGCGTTCAGTGACACTGGATTTGGGCTCTGAGGACGGCCGCGACCTGTTCATGCGGCTGGTGGCCGGCGCCGACGTTGTGATCGAGAACTTCTCACCACGGGTGATGGACCACTTCGGGCTCACCGCCGACGTGCTGCTCAAGGTCAATCCCCAGCTTGTCGTCGCCCGTATGCCGGCCTTCGGGCTCGACGGCCCCTGGCGCGAGCGGGTCGGATTCGCCCCCACCATGGAACAGATCGCGGGCCTGGCCTGGGTCACCGGATTGCCCGAGGATCCGCCGGTGACGCCGCGCGGAGCCTGCGATCCGCTGGCCGGTGTCCACGCCGCGTTCGCCGTGCTGGCCGCGCTGAACTTCGCCGAGCGCACCGGCGTGGGCCAGCAGGTCGAGCTGCCGATGATCGAAACGGTGTTGAACGTCACCGCAATTCAGCCGATCGAATCCGAGGTCTTCGGAGTAACGCTGAGCCGGCGGGGCAATCGCGGTCACGGCAGCGTCATTCAGAACCTGTACCGGTGCGCCGGTCCGGACGACGAGTGGATCGCAGTGACCGTGCGTACCGACGAGCAGTGGCGCGCGCTGGTCGATCTGATGGACCGACCCTCGTGGCGCGACGTGGGCATGGCCAGCTTGGAAGAGATTGCCGGGCGGCGAGAACGAGCCGACGAGATCGATCGGCGGTTGCAGGACTGGTTCGCGGAGCAACCCAGGGAAGCAACGGTCGAGCGGCTGGCCGGCGCGGGCATTCCCGCCGCGCCGGTGGTATCGCCGTCGCTGGTCACCGAGAATCCGCAACTGCGCGACCGAGGCTTCTTCGAGGAACTCCACCACTGCAGAACCGGACCCGGCCTCTATCCCTGCCCGCCCTTCGCCCAGCTGGCCGGCCAGCGTCGCTGGCTGCACCGGCCACCGCCAACCCTCGGCGAGCACAATGAAGAGGTGCTGCGCGATCGGTGCGGGCTGAAAGACGACGAACTGGCCGCCTTCGCGGCCAGCGGGGTCACCGGGACCCGACCCAAGGGCGCCTAGAGAAGGAGCAGCTGATGCGAGTAACCGTCGACGAAAACTTGTGCGAGGCCAACGGCTTCTGCGAATCGATCGCGCAGGACATCTTCGAACTGGGCGATGCCGACGTGGTGCAGATCGCGGAGGGCGACGTGCCCCCGGACCGCGAGATCGACGTCCGCGCCGCGGTGGATCAGTGCCCGAAGGCCGCGTTGCGACTGGTCGACTGAGGCAATCAAGCGCGCCGTTCGGTCAGCGATATCGCCATCTCGTCGTAGATCGACATGTTGGTGGTCAGGTTCGGATAAGCCACCTTGGCCTCGCCGACGCGGAAGTCATCGCACCGCAACAGCAGTTCGTCGAACACCGCGCGCAGTTCGGCGCGCGCCAGCATCGCGCCCAGGCAGTGGTGTGGGCCGCCGCCGCCGAAAGCCACGTGAGGGTTGGGATGACGCCCGATGTCGAAGGTGAAGGGCGACTCGAAGACCTCCTCGTCCCGGTTGGCCGAACGCAGCATCGACACCACCCGATCGCCCTGCGGTATGTGCTGGCCATCCATCTCGACGTCGACCTTGGCGGTGCGCGTCCAGTACGCCACTGGGGATGCCCAGCGCAGCACCTCCTCGACTGCGGTGGCACGCAGCGCTTCTTCGGCTCGATACCGTTCGATCTGTTCGGGATTCGTGACGAACGCCTGCAGCCCGATGGCCAACGCGTTCTTGGTGGTGTCGCTGCCGGCGAAGGTGAGCACGAAGAAGAAGAACTCGAGTTCGTTGGTGGGCAGACTGAATTCCTCACCGTCGTCACCGGTGATGACCGCGGTGGCCAGCGTGCTCCAAATGTCGTCGGTGGGGTTGCGCCGCTTGTCCGCGGTGAGCTCCATCGCGTACCCGAAGATGGTGGAGTAAAGGTCGACATAATCTTGCTGTCTGAGCCGGACCCCGGGCGCATTGGCCTTCAGGATGCGGTCCAGGGAATCGAAGATTCGCGGCCGATCTTCGTCCGGGATGCCGATGATGTCGCCGATGACCGTCATGGGCAGCGCGTCGGCGACGTCCTCGATCCAATCCCCCCCGCCCTTGCTGAGCAGCTGGTCGATCATTCGCGCCGCGCGCGCCCGGATGCCGTCCTCGAGTTTGGCGATCGCGCGGGGGTTGAATGCGCTGGAGATGAGCTTGCGGCGCTTGTTCAGTCCGGGTGGATCCATGTTGATGATGGTCGGGTACGACGAGAACATCCCGACCGGCTGGATGAGCGGGCCATCCACCGCGGTGAAGGAATCAACGTCGCGATGCAGGCGTACCGTGTGCCGGTGCTTGGTGGTCACCCAGAAGTCACGCTCGAGCGTTCCGGAGAAAAGCTGCTCGACGCCGGCGGTGTGCTCATGGCGGAAAATCGGCCTCGTGCGCCGCAACTCGCCGAACAGTTCATCGGGAAAACCGTTGCGCCACAACGAAGAATCGGAGAGATCTACCGCGACTGCCGTCATTGCAACTCCACTCTGCCCAGACGTCACGCAACTACCGGTCGGCGTCGCGTTGACGTTCAATGCTTAAGATAGTAAAAATAGACCTAGCCGTCGAACCGCGGTGTGTGAAGGGCGGCCCAGTTTGCACTCGGCCGCGTGGGAATCGGAGTGCTCGTGACTAATACGATTTCGGACTCGGCTTCAGATTCGAGCTTGGATCCATCGGACCAAGAGTTCGGATCGGGCATCGCGCTGTCGAAGTACCGCTTCCCGACCGGATGGTTCATCGTCGCCTTCGCCTCCGACCTGGCCCCCGGTGACGTGAAGCGCGCGCACTACTTCGGCGAGGAACTGGTGATATTCCGCACCAAATCGGGCCAGGTGCACGTGATGGACGCCTACTGCCAGCACCTCGGCGCCAACATGGGCGTCGGGGGCGAGGTGGAAGGCGAGAACATCGTCTGCCCCTGGCACGGCTGGCGGTGGCGCGGTGACGGCACCAACGCTGAGATCCCCTACAGCAAGATCGGCTGCAAGACCAACGTGCGCATCCGCACCTATCCGACCGCGGAGTGGTACGGCTTCATCGTGGTGTGGCACGAGCGGCACGGCCGGGCGCCGTACTGGCAGCCGCCGGTCCTGCCCGAGCTGGAAACCAACGAGTACTACCCGCTGCACCCGCACAGCCGGATGCTCAACCGGGTCAAGGTGCACGCGCAGATGATCATCGAGAACGCCGCCGACCCGTACCACGTCCAATACGTGCACAAGGCGGCCAACCCGGCGAACACCACGTCGTTCGAGGTGTCGGGGTATCACCTGCACGCCACGGTCAGCGCCCACTTCGGCGGTGGCCGCGGGTCGACGTGGCTGACGCCCGACGGACCGGTCGACGCCAAGATCGTCTACGACAACTACTCGCTGGGGCTGGGAATCGTCCGCTTCCCCAGCGACCTGGTGGCGACCATCGAGGTCACCGGGCAAACGCCCGTCGATGAGGACTACACCGACTACTTCTACACCCAGGCGTCGATCCGCGAGCCGGGCGATGCCGGCGACGTGCCCACCGGCCGCGCCGCCAAATTCCTGGCGCTGCAGCAAGAGGTCATCAAACAGGACTTCTTCACCTGGGAGAACATGAAATACCTGGAGAAGCCGAACCTGGCGCCGGAAGAGGCCCGCGATTACGCCGCCCTTCGCCGCTGGGCGCACCGCTTCTACCCGGGAACCGAGCCCTCGGCCACCGACTTCGGCTACACCGCCGCGGGTGAGCCGGATCCCGCCGCCGCCGGGGCCTGACTGGAAGTCTGATGCGCGCAGACCGAAGCGGACCGTTCGGCGCGTCCGATTTCGGTGTGGACCGTTTCACTGTGCCTGCCGTGCTGGATCGCCGGGCCGAGGAGTATCCCGATCGCACGATGATGGCGATCGCCGGAGTCGACGTGACCTTCGAACAGATGCGGCAGCGGTCCTGCGCGGCAGCGAAGTTGTTGGCCGACTTGGGTGTTGGGCGCGGTGACTGTGTCGCGCTGTTCAGTGGCACCTGCCCGGAATGGGTCTACTTCTGGCTGGGCGCGGCACGCATCGGCGCGGTGAGCGCGGCGGTCAACGCCGCAAACAAAGGTGACTTCTTGCTGCACACCCTGCGGTTGTCTCGGGCCAAGGTGATTTTCACCGACGCCGAGCGACAACCCCGCGTCGCTGAGGTTGCCGACCAATTGGATACCGTGACTAACGTTCTGGTGCAAGGTGATTCGCTCACCGAGGCGCTAATGCGTCCGGCTGCCGTACCCCACGTCGCCGTGGCTGCCGAGGACGTGGGTTGCCTGTTTTTCACGTCGGGCACCACCGGGCCGTCGAAAGCGGTTGCCACCACCTGGCATTACCTGTTCTCGGTGGCCGCGACGGTCGCCTCGGCCTGGCAATTCGGCCCGGGCGAAGTGCTGTGGACCGCGATGCCGCTGTTCCATCTCAGCGCGGCGCCAAGCGTGCTGGCCCCGATGTTGGTCGGCGGAACAACCGCGCTCGCCGGCGCATTTCATCCCGGCAAGGTGTGGGACGACGTGCGTGCCCGCGGTGCCATCGGTTTCGCCGGCGCGGGCGCGATGGTGTCGATGTTGCAGAATCTGCCCGCGGATCCGCGCGATGCCCAGCTGCCGCTGCGCTTCATCTCCGCCGCGCCCATCGCAGCGAACGCCTACCACGAGATCGAAAAGCGTTACGGCTGCAAGATTGTCACCATGTACGGGATGACGGAGGCCTTTCCGATCGCCGTCAAAGGCGTGGCGGACGACGCCGTTCCCGGAACGTCGGGCCGGCCGAACCCGAATTTCGATGTGCGCATTGTCGATGCCGAGGGCAACCCGGTGCCGGCGGGAGCCGTTGGCGAGATCGCCTGCCGTCCCAGATACCCGCACGCGATGAGTGAGGGCTACATCGGCGAGGGCGGGCAGGTGGAACCGCACCGGGAGTGGTTTCGCACTGGCGATTTGGGAAAGCTCGACGCCGACCACAACCTGACCTACGTCGACCGGATCAAGGACGCTTTACGCCGGCGCGGCGAGAATGTGTCGTCGGTGGAAGTGGAGTCGGTGGTCATGCGCCACCCCGCGGTGCTGGAGGCCGCGGTCGTGGGAGTGCCCAGTCAATTGGGCGAGGACGACATTCTGCTTGTCGTCACGCTGCGTCCCGGAGCTGCGCTGGATTACACGGAGTTACTGGATTTCTGCGCCGCCCGCATGCCTTATTTTTGCGTGCCCCGGTTCGTCGAGACCCTCGACGAGCTGCCCAAGAACGTGATCGGGCGGATCCGCAAAGACCTCTTGCGCACTCGCGGCCTTAGTGCGGCCGCGTGGGATCGCGAAAGACACGGATACATCGTTAGCCGCTAAGTTACGCCAATGTTACGTAGGAGTCGTTAAGTTAAGTTATTGTTACATCAAATTCGCTCGTCCCACCTATCCGCCGCCCTTCCTCCAGAGAGGCTGAAGAGCACAAATGACCGAAATGAGCTATCAGGAACAGCAGATGCTCGCCGCCGCAACGGGCCGAGCCGCCATCCTGAATCTGAACGCCCGGCACAACCGCGCCTACTCCGACGGCGACCGCGATGCGTGGATCGCCACCTTCCGCCACTCCGGGGCCACCTACATCCGCGACCACGACGTGTTCACCGATCTCCGGATGGCATTCGACGGCGGCGATAACCAGCGCATGGTCTGCGTCGACCACGAGATCCAGATCGACGGCGTGCATGCCCTGCAGCGCTGCGTCGCCGTGCTGTACGCCTCGATGTTCGGAGACGTCGCGCTGCGTGCCACCGGGACATTCCGGGACGAGCTGATCTACGAGCGCGGCGGCTGGTACTACACGTCCCGTGAACTCGCGTGGGACTCGGTGCCCAGCCGGCACCCGCTCGTCATGTAAGCGGTAGCGATACGTGGAGCAGGACCTGAGCTACCAGCTGGCTTTCGGTACCTATGAAGATGCGCTGCGGATGGTCGGCGCAGCAAGCGAACCGCGAACCGCGGCGGCGGCCGTCAGTGGCGCGCGCATCCAGTTGTTCGCCGCGATGGTCCACGACGGCAATCGCTCGTATTGGGACGCCGAATATGCCCGGCAGCGATGGGGTGGGCTGCTAGCCCCGCCGGCGCTGTTGATGGGCTGGCTGATACCGCCACCTTGGGCGCCGCCGCAGCCGCCGTTACAGGGCAGCACCAGGCCGGCGGGCCTGGTATTGCGCATACCGCTGCCGGGCACCACATTCATCAACGCGGCCAACGATGTTGAGTTCCTCGAACCCATCGTCGAGGGCGACCTACTCACCGTGGTCGAGGAACTGGTGTCGGTGTCGCCGGAGAAGACGACCCGCCTGGGCGTCGGCCACTTCGTGCAGACGCTGGAGACATTTCGCCGCGAGGACGGCACGGTGGTTGCCCGGAACCGAAACACGTTGTTCCGCTTCACCCCTGCGGCAGCATCATGACCGACGCAGATCTGGACTGGAACGAAATCGACGTTCCGGTCGAGCTGCCGGAAGTGGTCGATGAGATCACCTACCAACGGGTCGTGGAGAACGCCGGAGCAACCTGGGACTATTTCCCCGGCCATTTCGACCCCGTCTACGCCCAAAGCCAGGGCAACCCAACGATTTACGTCAACACGATGCACCTCGCCGGATTCGCCGACCGCGTCGCCACCGATTGGGCCGGCCCGGGCAGTCGCGTGGCGCGCCGCTCGCTACGACTGGCCGGCTCCGTCTATGCCGGCGACACCATGATCGGCCGGGGGCGGGTGGTGGCCAAGCGATGCGACACCTCTGTCGAACCGCCGCGCTACCTCGTCGACATCCAGATCGAAGTGACCAACCAGCACGGCCAGGTGTGCTGCCCGGTCGAGCTCACCCTGCAGCTGCCCGGTTAATCGGTCTTCTGCCAGGTCTGGCAGCTGTGCGTCAAAAACGCTGTGTCACCGGGCAGGACTTTTACCGTCTGCGGGCCAGTGCTGATGTCGTTGGCGATGATGTCGGTTGAATTGAGACTGCTGAGCCTCGCCCAATAGCAATCGGATTCGCCACCGGGCCTTTGGCCGGCCGTGTGATACGTGCCGGGCAGGATATCGACGCCGACGCGATACGTGCCATCGGTTTCCATGATCGTTTTGGGGACGGACGGTGGCGGCGGACCGGCGACCGTCACCGTTTTCGTGACCTCCAGTGTGGACGTCACCGTCACGGCCGCTCCGTGGTTGGACCCGCCGCAAGCTGTGAGAAAGATTGCCGCTCCAGCCACGACGGCTTTCTTCGACTGCATTCAAGGAGCGTATCTATTTGTGCACGAGGGCACCGGCGTTCAGAGCGGTGGCAGCTTCCCGGCACACACCACCGACTGCAACTCGACATACTCGTCGAGCCCCTCGGGCCCGAACTCGCGTCCGATGCCCGATTGCTTGAAGCCGCCGAACGGGCTGCTGATGTCGAGCATGTACATGTTGATGCCGTAGGTTCCGGTGCGCACATCCGCGGCGATCTCGAGGCCGTGGGCCGTGTCGGCGGTCCAGACCGAGCCGGCCAGCCCGTAGTCGCTGTCGTTGGCGATCCGGACCGCGTCGTCCTCGTCGGTATAGCGCAAGACGGTCAAGACCGGGCCGAAGATCTCCTCCCGCGCGATGCGCATGTCATTGGTGGCGTCGGTGAACAGCGTCGGACGCACGTACCAACCGCGCTCGGCTGGACTGTCTCGCTCAGTATTAAGCCACCGAGCACGACGCGGGCGCCTTCCTGGCGGCCGCACCCGATGTAGTCCTGGACCCGACGTTGTTGCCGTTGGGCGACAAGGGGTCCGATGTCGGTTGCCTCGTCGGCGGGATCTCCGACGCGCAAGCCCGACATCATCTCGGCCAGCGCGTCGACGAACTCATCGTGGCGGCGTTCGCTGACCAGGATGCGGGTCTGCGCGACACACGCCTGGCCGTTGTTCATCAGGCTGGCCATCTTCAACCCGGCCACGGTCTTGCCGATGTCGGCATCGTCCAGAACGATCGCCGCCGACTTGCCACCCAGCTCCAGGCTCACCCGCTTGAGCTGTTCTCCGCACAGGGCTGCGATCCGGCGGCCGGCCGCACTGGATCCGGTGAAGGCGATCTTGTCCACCCCGGGATGGCGCACCAGCGCCTCGCCGACGTCGGAGCCGCCGGGCAACACCGACACGACTCCTTCGGGTAGACCGACCTGCTCGATCATCTCGGCCAACCACAAAGCGTCCAGAGGTGTTTCAGGCGCCGGCTTGATGATGACCGGGCAACCGGCGATGAGCGCGGGAATCAGCTTGGGCATGATCAGGTTCTGCGGCACGTTCCACGGCACGATGGCGCCGACCACGCCCACCGGGGCCCGACGCAGGTGTGCTTGGCCGAGCACGCCCTGGCGGCGTTCCACCCACGGAAACTCGCCAGCGGCGGCCAGCGTCAGATGCATCATCGAGGCCGCACCGGCCGCCTGGCCCAGCCTGCTGAAGCTGCGCGGAGAACCCATCTCCGCGGTGATCAGATCGGCCATCTCGTCGATGTGGCCGGCGTAGATGGTGGCCAGCTCCTCGATCTTGCTCATCCGCTCGCGCGGATCCATCCGCGGCCACGGGCCGCGGTCGAAAGCCTGCCGCGCGGCGGCAACGGCCGCGTCGACGTCCTCGGGACCGGCTACCTGCGCGTGGCCGATGGGTTCTTCGGTGTGCGGGGAAACGACCGCGAGCTGTTGCGGGTTGGCGGGCTTACGCCAGTGTCCTCCGACGAACAGTTCGTCATAGGAGCGGTGGCCTGGATTTTCCGTCATCGGGCAGACACCTCTGGGGGCCGTAACTTTACTATTGCTGCTAACATAGCAAAAAAGGACGATTGGAGCATTGGCGCCTGCTCGCGCCAACAGATAAGGCCTGACATGAATTGGCGCGCTTACCCTTTCCAACTGGTGCCCGGCGATGACCAACTGGTGTTTCCCGCCGCCGAAGGCGAACACCCCGACCAGGAATCCGACACCTGGTTCATCGCCGGGCAACTCGACGCGGCCGCGACCGGCCGCTCCTTTGCCTTCCTGACGATCTTCAACAAGAACCAGCCCGGTGGAACCGTCGTCGCCGATTTCTATACTTTGGCGCTCTTCGACCTGGACTCCGGCGACTACGGCACCTACACCGACTACGACATGCCGCCGGCCAACATGAAGCCGGGTGCGCAGCGCAAGCTGACCATGGCCACCGGATACCTGGACCTCCGTTACCAAAGCAGCGCCGGCACCGCGTCATGGGTCGCGAGTCGCGACGCCGACGGGGAACTGCTGCCCTACACCTCGGCGGTGAACCTTGTCGGTGAAGACCATTCCGGTCGGCCCATGCAACTGGAATTGGCCGTATCACCAACGCGTGCACCGGTACCCGTCGGCGCGTCGGCCTACAACGGCAAGATGGCCTGCTTCGGCCAGTCCGACACGTACTCCTACTTTCAGACCGGCATGGCGATGACCGGAACGCTGCGGTGGGGCGAGACGGTCGAGGAGGTCAGCGGTAGCGCCGGGCACATCGACCGCCAGTGGTTCCCGAAATACGCCGGAGGCGGCGGATCCGGGGGAGACCCGCGTGCGCGCTCGCACGAATGGCGGACCCTGCATTTCGACAACGGCGTCGACATGAGCATCTGGCGTCAGTTCGACCGCACGAACGGCAATGCGCTACAACCGTTTACCGGTGTGACAGTCAGCTATCCCGACTCGGACGTACCGCCAGAATGCGCCGAGGACGTCGACGTCACGGTCAGCAGTTATGTGAAGTGGCCGAACTCCGTCCGCCCGCTGGTGCGTCCGCTCGCCGCCGCCCGGTACATGCCTGATCATCACCGGATCACCTGCGACACACTGCAACTGGACGTTGTCGGCGAGCCGCTGGTCCCGGCGCCGGCGCACGGTCTGCCGATCGAATACATGGAAGGCCCATACCGCTACCGCGGGACGCTGCGGGGCGAACCGGTGACCGCCTTCGCGTTCAATGAGCGTTCGCTCGCGCTGTATCGGGACTGGGAACTGATCGAGGTGCTGGCCACAACCGTGGCAAACGTCGAACCGGCCGATCCGGACCTGCGGACCGCGGTCGATCAGCTGGCGCCCATGGTGGCTGCGGGCCGGCGCGCCGAGGCACGCGAATTGCTGGCAAAGGTGCGGTCGGGCCAAAGTGGCTCGCTTGCAACGCTTCTCGATGACCTCATCGGCGTGTTGTCGCAGGACGAGGCAGAGCCTGCTCCCAGGTGATGTGGCGATGCTGAAGGCCCGGCTCGTTGCGCCCGAACACCAGTTGGTCGCGGGCACCGGACTCGAGGTTGGCCTGCAGCCCCGCGACTAGGTGGTAGTCCTCGTCGCGCACGGTGGCATGGGCGTAGTCGAAGACGGCCTGCGCGCCGGCGGCAACAGACTCGTCGGAGATGTCCAGCGGCGTCGAGTTCTGGTGAACGGTAATGGATCGGCCCGGTCGGTCTCCGGGGTAGATCCGAAAAAGTTCACCGTTGGCGATGGTCACCGACAGCACGATGTTGGGGAACAGCGCGTAGATCACCACCATGTTGTGAAACGGATCCCACTGCTCCTCGGGGATGTGGTCCAGATCCAGGATGGCGTTGAGCGGAAAGATCAACCGGTGGTGGCGTCCGAACGCATCGAACACCGTGCAGTTGCTGCGGGCGATGGTGGCGAACGTTTGCCGATGCACGGTGGCGAAGTGGTAGTTCTCCGCGAACGTGTCGACGGCCAGTTTCCAATTGATCGGGCAGTCGAGCACCTTTTCGCCCAGCGGGGACCACCGCCCGATGCCCCACGAGTCAAGCTCGTCGGCCAGCGGTCCCAGGTGTGCGGCGACGTCCAGGGTGGCGCCGGGATCCAGTGCCACCCAGAGGAACCCGGCGAACTCGGTGGCGGGCAGCTCGGTCAGGCCGTCGGACTTGGGGGCCACGTCCGGGAAGCCCTCGCGGCCGGGCACCGAAACCAGTCGTCCGGTGTTGTCGTAGGTCCACGAGTGGTAGGGGCAGGTGAATCGTTTCGCGGTGCCGCACCCCGTCGCCACCTGCGACTGGCGGTGCAGGCAGACGTTGTCGAACGCCTTGACCGATCCGCCGGTCGTTCTGGTCAACAGGATCGATCGGCCCATCACCGTTTTGGTGCAGAACGAACCGGGTTCGCGAAGTTCGGACACGTAGCCGACCAATTGCGGGCTGGCCATCAGCATGGCCCTGTCACGATCGTGGCGCTCAACCGACGTGTATTCGCACGCATCGACAGCGTGCTGCCCGGGTGCGAGGTCCGTGGTGTTGTCGCGGGCCAGCTTCAACGCTCGCCGGGTCAGGTCGATCAGCTGATCGTGGTCCATCGGGTCCCCCTGCGGTCGATTGCTGTCCCCCTCTGACCCTAACTTTATTAATTTAATGGTGACAGCGGTCCGCTGCGCCGAGCGTGACGTGAGGGCGCAAATGCGGCCCAAAACTCGCCCTGAGTTCACGCTCGGCGGGCTTGCACCCGCCGGCTAACCGCAAATGTGATGCACATGTGACTAATGAGACTGGTGTGTCAAATGGTGTTGCTGTCGTACCCTGTGCCAGTGCCAGTCACGCGGCGTGGTGTGCTGAAATTCGCGGCCGCGACGCCCGGTCTATTAGGTCTGGGTGTCGCGGCGGCGTCATTGCGCGCCGCGCCGGTATCGGCGGCCTCGCTGGGCACCTTGTTGGATTACGCGGCTGGAGTCATCCCGGCCCACGAAATCAAAGCTGCCGGCGCCGTAGGGGCGATCCGCTACGTTTCCGATCGGCGGCCCGGCGGCAACTGGATGCTGGGCAAGCCGATGCAGATCACCGAGGCGCGTGACTTGACCAGCAACGGGCTCAAAATCGTGTCGAATTACCAGTTCGGCAAGGGCAGCAGCTCTGACTGGCTGGGCGGCGCGGGCGCGGGATTGCAGCACGCCAAGCGCGGCGCGGAGTTGCATACCGCGGCGGGCGGTCCGGCCGAGGCTCCGATTTACGCGTCGATCGACGACGACCCCTCCTACGAGCAGTACAAAAACCAGGTCGCTCCTTATCTGCGGTCCTGGGAGTCGGTGATCGGACATCAGCGCACGGGCGTTTACGCCAACTCGAAGACGATCGACTGGGCGTTGCACGACGGCCTCGGCTCCTATTTCTGGCAGCACAATTGGGGCTCGCCCAAGGGGTACACCCACCCGGCCGCTCATCTGCATCAAGTGGAGATCGACAAGCGCAGCGTCGGCGGAGTGGGCGTGGACATCAACGAAATCCTCCGGCCCCAATTCGGGCAGTGGGTCTGACGCGCCCGTTCCAGCAAACACTTGTTCGCTCGTATTGCCGCGCGGCCGGCGGTCGTCTCCATCCGATGGCCCTGCGAACCGCTGCGTCTCGCGACCGGCGGCGTACAAAATTTTCACATAACGATTTGATAACAAAACTGCTTTGATCAGCGCAGTTATAGCTACTCGACCGTAACCACCTACATGCAGGACGTTTGTTCGCGAGGCCCGTGGCGGCGATTAGGCCAGGTGTTATCCACGACACGGTTACCCACGCGTAGAACTCACCAGTAACCACTCACCAGCCAAAAAGGGCATTGATCCTTATGACACTCTTAGTGGAGCCGATGCAGTGCGCCGCGCCGCTCGACCCACGCGGCGGCCCGCCGACAACACACCGGTCAGGCGATTTTTCGGCTGCGATTCAACGCGGAATCGACCCCGAACAACCTGGGGCTGCGACGCGGCGATCCCAGACGGGCGAACGAACCGATACGAAAAGACGCATACAGGAGATACGAAACGTGACGATCCACGAGCACGACCGGGTATCCGCGGACCGCGACGGGACGGGCCCGCACAGCACCCATGCGCTGGTCGACCGTCTGACGGCGGGCGAGCCCTATGCGGTGGCGTTCGGTGGCCAGGGCAGCGCCTGGCTGGAGACCCTGGAAGAGCTGGTGTCGTCGGCTGGGATCGAGTCCGAGTTGGCTGCGCTGGCCGGCGAGGTGGAGCTGCTGCTGGAACCGGTGGCAAAAGAGCTCGTCGTGGTGCGCCCGATCGGCTTCGAGCCGCTGCAGTGGGTACGTGCGCTGGCCGCCGAAGATCCGGTTCCGTCGGACAAGCATCTGACGTCTGCCGCCGTGTCGATACCCGGCGTGCTGCTCACTCAGATCGCTGCTGGGCGTGCCCTGGCGCGCCAGGGCATGGACTGGGTCGGCACGCCGCCGGTGGCCGTCGCGGGGCATTCGCAGGGCGTGCTCGCCGTCGAGGCGTTCAAAGCTGTGCAGGCTGGGGGGGCGCGGGATGTCGAGCTGCTGGCCCTGGCCCAGCTGATCGGTGCAGCTGGGACCCTGGTGGCGCGCCGGCGCGGTATCTCGGTGCTCGGCGACCGCCCGCCGATGGTGTCGGTGACCAACGCCGACCCCAAGCGCATCCGTCGGCTGCTCGACGAGTTCGCCCAGGATGTCCGCACTGTGCTGCCCCCCGTCCTGTCCATCCGCAATGGCCGGCGTTCGGTGGTCATCACCGGCACTCCCGAGCAGTTGTCCCGGTTCGAGCTGTACTGCGGGCAAATCTCCGAGAAGGAAGAGGCCGACCGCAAGAACAAGGTCCGCGGCGGCGACGTCTTCGCCCCGGTTTTCGATCCGGTGCGGGTGGAGGTCGGCTTCCACACGCCGCGGCTGGGCGACGGTATAGATATCGTCGGCGGCTGGGCCGAGAAGGTGGGCCTCGACGTCGCGCTGGCCCGGCAACTGACCGAGGCAATCCTGGTGAACGGCGTCGACTGGGTGGAGGAAATCACCAATGTCGAGCGCGCTGGAGCTCGGTGGATTCTGGACCTCGGACCCGGCGACATCCTGACCCGGCTGACCGCGCCGGTAATCCGCGGCCTCGGAGTGGGCATCGTGCCCGCCGCGACCCGCGGCGGTCAGCGCAACCTGTTCACTGTCGGAGCCACCCCGGAGGTCGCCCGAGCCTGGTCGAGCTACGCCCCGACCGTGGTCCGCCTGCCCGACGGCCGGGTCAAGCTGTCCACCAAGTTCACCCGGCTGACCGGGCGCTCGCCGATCCTGCTGGCGGGCATGACCCCCACCACCGTCGACGCCAAGATCGTCGCCGCGGCCGCCAACGCCGGGCACTGGGCCGAACTGGCCGGCGGTGGGCAGGTCACCGAGGAGATCTTCGCCGACCGTGTTCAGCAGCTGTCCGGGCTGCTCGACGAGGGCCGCACCTACCAGTTCAATTCGCTGTTCCTGGACCCCTATCTGTGGAAGCTGCAGGTCGGCGGCAAACGGTTGGTGCAGAAGGCGCGCCAATCCGGCGCGGCGATCGACGGCCTGGTGGTCAGTGCCGGCATCCCTGACCTCGAGGATGCGGTCGAACTGATCGACGAACTCAACGACGTCGGGATCAGCCACGTGGTGTTCAAGCCGGGAACCATCGAGCAAATCCGCTCGGTGATCCGCATCGCCACCGAGGTGCCCACCAAGCCGGTGATCATGCACGTCGAAGGCGGGCGCGCCGGCGGCCACCACTCGTGGGAGGACCTCGACGACCTGCTGCTGGCCACCTACTCCGAACTGCGGTCGCGGCCCAACATCACGGTGTGCGTCGGCGGCGGCATCGGCACCCCGGAGCGCGCGGCCGACTATCTGTCCGGGCGTTGGGCGCAGGCGTACGGCTTCCCGTCGATGCCGATCGACGGCATCCTGGTCGGCACCGCGGCGATGGCCACGCTGGAGTCCACCACGTCGCCGTCGGTCAAGAGGATGCTGGTCGAGACGACCGGAACCGATCAGTGGATCAGTGCCGGGAAGGCCCAGGGCGGTATGGCTTCCAGCCGTAGCCAGCTGGGTGCGGACATTCATGAGATCGACAACGCGGCGTCGCGCTGCGGCCGGCTGCTCGACGAGGTCGCCGGCGATGCCGACGCGGTCGCCGAGCGCCGCGACGAGATCATCGCCGCGATGGCCAACACCGCCAAGCCCTACTTCGGCGATGTCGGTGACATGACCTACCTGCAATGGCTGCAGCGCTACGTTGAACTGACGATCGGCGAGGGCAACTCGACGGCCGACACGGCATCACCGGGCAGCCCATGGCTGGCCGACACTTGGCGTGACCGCTTTGAAGAGATGCTGAAGCGCGCCGAAGCCCGTTTGCACCCACAGGATTTCGGCCCGATCGAGACCTTGTTTTCCGGTTCCACCGAGGCTGCTGCCGTGCTGGAGACCCCCCAGGCGGCGATCGACCTGCTGCTGGCGCACTACCCGGACGCCGAGACCGTGCAACTGCATCCGGCCGATGTGCCCTTCTTCGTCACGCTGTGCAAGACGTTGGGCAAGCCGGTGAACTTCGTGCCGGTGATCGACAAGGACGTGCGGCGCTGGTGGCGCAGCGACTCGCTGTGGCAGGCGCACGACGCCCGCTATGACGCCGATCAGGTGTGCATCATTCCCGGTACCGCGGCGGTCGCCGGCATCACCCGGATGGACGAGCCGGTCGGCGAGCTGCTGGACCGCTTCGAGCAGGCCGCGATAAATGAAGTGCTGGCCGCCGGCGCCGAGCCCCGCGCGGTCACCTCACGCCGGCGCGGTCGCCCCGATGTGACCGGACCGCTCGCGGTCGTGCTCGACGCGCCAGACGTGGTCTGGGCCGGCCGCACCGCGACCAACCCCGTACACCGCATCGCCGACTCGGTGGACTGGCAGGTGCACGACGGACCCGAAAGTCGGCGCGCCACACACTCTTCCACGGGAGCGCGGCTGCAGGTGAGCGCCGACGACCGCGTGGTGCTCAGCGTCCCGGTGTCGGGCACCTGGGTCGAGATTCCATTCACCCTGCCCGCCAACACGGTTGACGGTGGCGCTCCGGTGGTTTCGGCCGAGGATGCCGCCACCGCCATGCGCTCGGTGCTGGCGATCGCCGCCGGTGTCGACGGACCCGAACACTTGCCGCCGGTTCACGACGGGTCGGCGACCGTGACCGTGGACTGGGACCCTGAGCGGGTCGCCGACCACACCGGGGTCACGGCTACCTTTGGCGAGCCGTTGGCGCCCAGCCTCACCACTGTGCCCGACGCGCTGGTCGGTCCGTGCTGGCCCGCGGTTTTCGCCGCGATCGGCTCGGCGGTCACCGAAGCCGGCGTCCCGGTCATCGAAGGCCTGCTGAGCCTGGTGCACCTCGATCACGCGGCCCGCATGGTCGGCAAGCTGCCCACCGCCCCGGCCCAATTGCGTATCACCGCAACGGCTTCGGACGCCATCGACACGGACATGGGCCGGGTTGTGCCGGTATCGGTGATGGTCAGCGGTCCCGACGGCGCCGCGATAGCGCACTTCGACGAGCGGTTCGCGATCCTGGGCCGCACCGGTGCGGCGGAGCTCACCGATCCCGCGCGGGCCGGTGGCGCCGTGTCGGAGAACGCGACCGACACCCCGCGTCGTCGTCGCCGCGACGTCACGATGACCGCGCCGGTCGACATGCGTCCGTTCGCCGTGGTGTCCGGTGACCACAACCCCATTCACACCGACCGTGCCGCGGCGTTGCTGGCCGGTCTGGAATCACCCATCGTGCACGGAATGTGGCTGTCGGCCGCAGCGCAGCACACCGTCATGGCGACCGACGGTCAGGCCCGGCCGCCGGCCCGGCTTGTCGGCTGGACGGCACGGTTTCTGGGCATGGTGCGCCCCGGCGACGAGGTGGATATCCGCGTCGAGCGCGTCGGAATCGACCAGGGGGCAGAGGTTTTGGAGGTAGCCGCCCGCATCGGTTCCGATCTGGTGATGTCGGCGACCGCGCGGCTGGGTTCACCCTTGACCGTCTACGCCTTCCCGGGCCAGGGCATCCAGCACAAGGGCATGGGCATGGACGTCCGGGCTCGCTCCAAGGCGGCCCGCAAAGTCTGGGACCGGGCGGACAAATTCACCCGCGACACGTTGGGCTTCTCGGTGCTGCATGTGGTCCGCGACAACCCGACCAGCATCATCGCCAGCGGCGTGCACTACCACCACCCCGAAGGCGTGCTGTTCTTGACGCAGTTCACCCAGGTGGCGATGGCGACGGTGGCTGCCGCACAGGTCGCCGAGATGCGCGAGCAGGGCGCCTTCGTCGACCGCGCCATCGCCTGCGGTCACTCGGTCGGCGAGTACACCGCGCTGGCCTGCGTCACCGGCATCTTCGAACTCGAGGCGCTGCTGGAGGCGGTGTTCCACCGCGGATCGAAGATGCACGACATCGTGCCGCGCGACGAGTTGGGCCGCTCGAACTACCGGTTGGCGGCGATCCGGCCGTCGCAGATCGACCTGCCCGATGACGAAGTCACCGACTTTGTCGCAAACATCGCGGCGAATACTGGTGAGTTTCTTGAAATCGTCAACTTCAACTTGCGCGGCTCGCAGTACGCGATCGCCGGCACGGTGCGTGGTCTGGAGGAGCTCGAGGCCGAGGTGGAGCGTCGCCGCGAGATCAGCGGCGGCAAGCGGTCGTTCATCCTGGTGCCGGGCATCGACGTGCCGTTCCACTCGCGGGTGTTGCGCGTCGGTGTCGCCGAATTCCGCCGGTCGCTGGAGCGGCTGGTGCCGCGCGACAAAGATCCCGACCTCATCGTCGGCCGCTACATCCCCAACCTGGTGCCGCGCCCGTTCACCATGGACCGCGACTTCATCCAGGAGATCCGCGACCTGGTGCCCGCCGAACCGCTCGACGAGATCCTCGCCGACTACGACACCTGGCGTCGCGAGCGGCCGCGGGAGATGGTGCGCACAGTCTTCATCGAGCTGCTGGCCTGGCAGTTCGCCAGCCCGGTGCGCTGGATCGAAACCCAGGATCTGCTGTTCACCGAAGAGGCCGCGGGCGGCCTCGGCGTGGAGCGCTTCGTCGAGATCGGCGTGAAGACATCGCCGACCGTGGCGGGCCTGGCCACGAACACTCTCAAGTTGCCCGAATATGCCCACAGCACAGTCGAAGTGCTCAATGCCGAGCGCGACGCCGCGGTGCTGTTCGCCACCGACACCGACCCCGAACCCGAGCCCGAGGATGAGGAGCTCGTTGCGGATGAGTCCGGCGCTTCCGCGCCGGACGGTGCGCTCAATCCCAATGTCGCCCCAGCCGTCGCTCCGGCTGCCGCCGCAGCTCCGTCCGGGGCTCCACGCCCCGACGACCTCGCGTTCGACGCCGCCGATGCCACTTTGGCACTCATCGCGTTGTCGGCCAAGATGCGCATCGACCAGATCGAGAAGCTCGATTCCATCGAGTCCATTACCGACGGTGCGTCGTCGCGACGCAACCAGCTGCTGGTGGACTTGGGCTCCGAGCTGAACCTGGGCGCCATCGATGGCGCCGCCGAGGCCGACCTGGCCGGGCTGCGCGCGCAGGTAACCAAGCTGGCGCGCACCTACAAGCCTTACGGCCCAGTGCTTTCCGACGCGATCAACGACCAGTTGCGCACGGTGCTCGGACCCTCCGGCAAGCGGCCCGCCGCCATCGCCGAGCGGGTCAAGAATACTTGGGAGCTCGGCGAGGGTTGGGCCAAGCACGTCACCGTCGAGGTCGCGCTGGGCACCCGCGAGGGCACCAGCGTTCGCGGCGGCGCCATGGGGCACCTTCACGAAGGCGCGCTCGCCGACGCCGCGTCAGTCGACAAGGTCGTAGATGCCGCTGTCGCCGCGGTGGCTGCGCGCCAAGGCATTTCGGTGGCCCTGCCGTCGGCCGGTGGGGGCGGCGGCGCGACCGTCGACGCGGCCGCGCTGAGCGAGTTCACCGATCAGATCACCGGGCGCGACGGTGTGCTCGCTTCGGCCGCCCGGCTGGTGCTGGGTCAACTGGGGCTGGACGACCCGATCGCCGCGTCCCCAGCAGCCAGCGATGCCGAGCTCATCGACCTTGTCACCGCCGAATTGGGTGCGGACTGGCCACGTTTGGTGGCGCCGGTGTTCGACGCCAAGAAGGCCGTCGTCTTCGACGACCGCTGGGCCAGCGCCCGCGAGGATCTGGTCAAGCTGTGGCTGACCGACGAGGGCGACATCGACAGCGACTGGGTGCGCCTGTCGGAGCGGTTCGAGGGCGCCGGTCACGTCGTCGCGACGCAGGCCACCTGGTGGCAGGGCAAGGCGCTGGCGGCGGGACGGCAGATCCACGCGTCGCTGTACGGCCGGATCGCTGCGGGCGCCGAGAACCCGAACCCCGGTCCTTACAGCAGCGAAATCGCGGTCGTGACAGGCGCTTCGAAGGGTTCGATCGCGGCGTCGGTCGTCGCGCGGCTGCTCGACGGCGGCGCGACGGTCATCGCGACGACGTCCAAGCTCGACGGCGATCGGCTGGAGTTCTACCGCTCGCTGTATCGTGACCACGCCCGGTACGGCGGCGCGCTGTGGGTTGTCGCGGCCAACATGGCGTCCTACTCCGACATCGACGCTCTGGTCGAGTGGATCGGTAACGAGCAGAGCGAAAGCCTTGGGCCGCAGTCGATTCACATCAAGGACGCGCAGACCCCGACGTTGCTGTTCCCGTTCGCGGCGCCGCGCGTCGTGGGTGATCTGTCTGAGGCGGGTTCGCGCGCTGAGCTGGAGATGAAGGTACTGCTGTGGGCCGTGCAGCGGCTGATCGGCGGTTTGTCGTCGATTGGCGCCGAACGCGACATCGCGTCGCGGATGCACGTGGTGCTGCCCGGCTCGCCCAACCGCGGAATGTTCGGCGGTGACGGCGCTTACGGCGAAGCCAAGTCGGCGCTGGACGCGGTGGTGAGCCGCTGGCACGCCGAGTCGTCCTGGGCGGCGCGGGTCAGCCTGGCGCACGCGCTGATCGGCTGGACCCGCGGCACCGGATTGATGGGCCCCAACGACGCCATCGTGTCCGCCGTGGAAGAGGCCGGCGTCACCACCTACTCCACCGACGAGATGGCGCGGATGCTGCTGGACCTGTGCGACGTGGAGTCCAAGGTGGCCGCGGCGCTTGCGCCGATCAAGGCGGACTTCACCGGTGGGCTCGGCGAGGCCAACCTCGACATGGCCGAGTTGGCTGCCAAAGCCCGCGAGGATCATGCGGCGAAAGCCGTAGAAGTTGGGGCTGACGATGACGAGCCGGCGGAGGGGATCATCGCCGCCCTGCCGTCGCCGCCTCGCGGATATACGCCGGCACCGCCTCCGGAGTGGGCCGACCTCGACGTCGACCCGGCCGATTTGGTGGTGATCGTCGGCGGCGCCGAAATCGGCCCGTACGGCTCGTCGCGCACGCGGTTTGAGATGGAGGTCGACAACGAACTGTCGTCGGCCGGCGTGTTGGAGCTGGCCTGGACTACCGGGCTGATCCGCTGGGAGGACGACCCGCAACCGGGTTGGTACGACACCCAATCCGGCGAGTTGGTCGACGAGTCCGAGCTGGTCGAGCGCTACCACGACACGGTCGTGGAGCGTTGCGGCATCCGCGAATTCGTCGATGACGGTTCGATCGACCCCGATCACGCTTCGCCGTTGCTGGTGTCGGTGTTCCTGGAGAAGGACTTCACCTTCGTGGTGTCGTCGGAAGCCGACGCCCGTGCCTTCGTCGAGTTCGATCCGGAGCACACGGCGATCCGTCCGGTGCCCGACTCGAGTGACTGGCAGGTTATTCGCAAGGCGGGCACCGAGATTCGGGTCCCGCGGAAGAGCAAGCTGTCGCGGGTGGTCGGCGGCCAGGTCCCGACCGGGTTCGACCCGACCGTGTGGGGCATCAGCCAGGACATGCTCAGTTCCATCGACCGGTTGGCGGTGTGGAACATCATCGCCACCGTCGACGCCTTCCTGACCGCGGGCTTCAGCCCCGCCGAGGTGATGCGCTATGTGCACCCGAGCCTGGTCGCCAACACCATGGGCACCGGCATGGGTGGTGGCTATTCGATGCAGACGATGTACCACGGCAACCTGTTGGGCCGGAACAAGCCGAACGACATCTTCCAGGAAGTGCTGCCGAATATCGTTGCCGCCCACGTGGTTCAGTCCTACATCGGCAGCTATGGCTCGATGATCCACCCCGTCGCCGCGTGCGCGACGGCCGCGGTGTCGGTCGAGGAGGGCGTCGACAAGATCCGGCTGGGCAAGGCCGAGCTGGTGGTGGCCGGCGGCATCGACGACCTGACCCTGGAGGGCATCATCGGCTTCGGTGACATGGCGGCCACCGCCGACACCGCGATGATGCGCGGCCGCGGCATCGACGACTCGAAGTTCTCCCGCGCCAACGACCGGCGCCGGCTGGGCTTCGTCGAGGCCCAAGGTGGCGGCACCATCCTGCTGGCGCGCGGCGACCTGGCGCTCAAGATGGGTCTGCCGGTGCTGGCGGTGGTGGCCTTCGCGCAGTCCTTCGGCGACGGCGTGCACACCTCCATCCCGGCCCCGGGCCTGGGCGCGCTGGGGGCCGGGCGCGGTGGCAAGGAGTCGCCGCTGGCGCGGGCGCTGACCAAGCTGGGGGTGGGTGCCGACGACATCGCGGTGATCTCCAAGCACGACACCTCGACGCTGGCCAACGACCCCAACGAGACCGAGCTGCACGAGCGGCTGGCCGACTCGCTGGGCCGCTCCGAGGGCGCCCCGCTGTTCATCGTCTCGCAGAAGAGCCTCACCGGTCACGCCAAGGGCGGTGCGGCGGTCTTCCAGATGATGGGGTTGTGCCAGATGCTGCGTGACGGGGTCATCCCGCCCAACCGCAGCCTGGATTGCGTGGATGAAGAACTGGCCGGCTCGGCCCACTTCGTCTGGGTGCGCGACACGCTGCGGCTCGGCGACAAGTTCCCGCTCAAGGCCGGGATGCTGACCAGCCTCGGGTTCGGTCACGTGTCCGGTCTGGTCGCGCTGGTGCACCCGCAGGCGTTCATCGCGGCGCTGGACCCGGAGCAGCGCGCGGACTACCAGAAGCGTGCCGACGCCCGCCTGCTGGCCGGGCAGCGCCGGCTCGCCTCGGCCATCGCCGGCGGCGCCCCGATGTACGAGCGCCCGGCCGACCGCCGCTTCGAACACGAGGCGCCGGAGAAGCGGCAGGAGTCGGCGATGTTGCTGGATCCGGCCGCTCGGCTCGGTGACGGTGACACCTACCAGGTGTCTGCCGGATGACTTTGGCCATCCGTTAACCTGGCGCTTCATGGGCATCGTCGGAGTGGGGATCGACCTCGTCTCGATTCCTGATTTCGCCGAGCAGGTCGACCAACCGGGAACCGCGTTCTCGGAGACCTTCACCCCCGGTGAGCGCCGCGACGCCTCGGACAAGAGTTCCTCGGCGGCACGTCACCTGGCCGCCCGCTGGGCCGCCAAGGAGGCGGTGATCAAGGCCTGGTCGGGATCGCGCTTCGCCCAGCGGCCGGTGTTGCGGGAGGACATTCACCGCGACATCGAGGTGGTCACCGACATGTGGGGGCGGCCCCGCGTCCGGCTGACCGGGGACATCGCCAAGCACCTGGCCGACGTGACGATCCACGTGTCGTTGACGCACGAGGGCGATACGGCCGCCGCGGTGGCCATCCTCGAAACGCCTTAGCTTCGCCGAAAAGACGCAGAATCGCATTCCGCCATGCGGCTTGATGCGATTCTGCGTCTGCTGGCGCTACCGGTCCGCGAGGCTGCGAGCGTAGCCGGCGCCCATGCCCAGCAGCACCAGACCCACGACGATGAACGCCCCCACCCGGAAAATGCCGTTCAGCGTGGCCAGGTCGAAAAGGAACAGCTTCGCGGTGGCGGCCGCGGTGAGCGCCAGCCCGGCAGTGATCGGGGCCGCACGGCCATCGCGGTTGGCCAGCCGCAGCGCATAGACGAACAGCCCTGCCGCCATGTCGATCCAGCAGATGGTGGCGACCATGTGGCCGGCCAGGAAGCCACCGCCCGTGCCGCCGACGAGGACACCGGCGGTCACCGTGAACGCCGTCACGGCGTAGACCACCAACCCTCCGCCGACCGCGCTCAGCAGCTGGGCAAGATCGAAGCCGCGACGCCCTAGGTCGGCGCACGCCCGTGCCATTGCGGACACCAGTGCGACGATGAGCAGGCTGGCGGCCAGGATGGACACGGCGATGTGAGTCGGGACCACCGTCGCCCTCAACAGCGCATCGAGCGGCGCGTAGGAGAAGAACAAGCCGAGGCCGACGACGACAGCCATCGTCGCAGCGCGCGTTCTTGTTCGCTCGCCAAATCCGCCAGATCGGATGTGGCACCACCGATTTCGTGACCCCGCTTAGCCACCAGCGCGAGCACCTGGATGACACCGTCATGGACTTGCCGGGACAACCGCTCGCGTTCCTCCACGGCGGCGGACAGTTGCGCAGCTCGTTGCAGCTCGTCGTGGGCGTGTCGGGCCGTGCGAGCGGCCATGCCGATTGCCAACCCGATCGACAGCTCGATGATGATGGTGGCGTTGTGCCCCAGGTTGAGGGTCAGATAGTTCTTGACCGCGAAGTTGGTTGCCATCACCACCAAGCCCGTCAGCATTCCGCCGACCGGTCCGAACTGCAGCGCCGCCGAAATCGTGGGGTTGCTGGCCCACAGCGTTGTCGGCCAGGTCTGGTTGTCGGCGGCCCACTGCGGTGAGGCGACCACCTTGTTGGACCACATGAGCAGCACGACGACAATGATTTCCGCGATCACCCAGGCCGGCCGACGCCCGAACCCGCGCAGATAAGCGACCGCGCACGCAGCACTCCACGCCATCAGCACCGAGAACAGCACCCAAGCGGTTGCCGGGTGCCGCAGGTCGGAGTTGATCGCCGTTTGGAAGCCGAGCGCGTAAAGGCAGCTCAAGAGACGGAACGCCTGCGCCGCCCGCCACAGCGGCGCGGTCGGATCAGGACCCCGGGTCACAGGCCCAGCTTAGGGGGCGCCTTTCGCTAGCCTGAAAGCCATGAGTGATCTGGTTGAGCGGGTCCGAGACGTGTTGCCCTCGGTGCGTCGCGACCTCGAGTACTTGGTGCGGATCGAATCGGTGTGGGCCGACCCCGGCCGGCGCGACCAGGTGCACCGCAGCGCGCAAGCGGTCGTAGAACTGTTGTCGCAAGCTGGTTTTGACGATGTGCGCACCGTCAGCGAGGGCGGTGCGCCCGCGGTCATCGCCCGGTACCCGGCGCCGGCCGGCGCTCCGACCGTGCTGTTGTATGCCCACCACGACGTGCAGCCCGAAGGCAATCGTGAGCAGTGGGTGTCGCCGCCTTTCGAGCCGACCGAGCGCAACGGGCGCCTCTATGGCCGCGGCAGCGCCGACGACAAGGCCGGTATCGCAACGCATTTGGCCGCCTTCCGAGCGCATGCCAGCCGACCGCCGGTGGGCGTGACCGTCTTCGTCGAGGGCGAAGAAGAATCCGGGTCGCCGTCACTGGGCCGGTTGCTCGACGCGCACCGCGACTTGTTGGCCGCCGACGTCATCGTGATCGCCGACTCGGACAACTGGAGCACCGAAGTCCCGGCGCTGACGGTCTCGCTGCGCGGACTGGTCGACTGCGTGGTCGAGGTCGCCACCCTGGACCACGGGCTGCACTCCGGGATTTGGGGCGGCGTGATACCGGACGCGCTGAGCGTGCTGGTGCGGCTGTTGGCCAGCCTGCACGACGACGACGGCAACGTCGCCGTCGCCGGCCTGCACGAAAGCACTGCAGCTGCCGTGGATTACCCGCCCGAGCGGGTGCGCACCGATACCGGGTTGTTGGACGGAGTATCGGAAATCGGCTCCGGGTCTGTGCCACAGCGACTTTGGGCCAAGCCGGCGATCACCGTGATCGGGATCGACACCACATCGGTTGCAGCAGCATCGAATACGCTCATCCCGCGGGCCCGCGCCAAGATCAGCATGCGCGTCGCGCCCGGCGGCGACGCCAAGGCCCACCTGGACGCGTTGACCACCCATCTGCAGCAGCACGTCCCATGGGGCGCCCAGGTCAGTGTCGAGCGCGGCGAGATCGGCGAGCCGTACGCGATCGAGGCCCGCGGCCCGGTCTATGACGCCGCGCGCGCAGCGTTCCGGCAGGCGTGGGGCGCCGACCCCGTCGACATGGGAATGGGCGGCTCGATCCCGTTTATCGCTGAATTCGCAGCGGCATTCCCGCAAGCGAAAATACTCGTCACCGGTGTGGAAGACCCCGCAACACAGGCGCACAGCGTCAACGAGAGCCTGGACCTGGGTGTGCTGGAACGCGCGGCGATCGCCGAAGCGCTGCTGCTGGCCAATTTGGCCTAACGGCAGCGGGGCTTTGGCTCTGCCAAATGGTGTTGTTGTTGCCGGTTTTGTTGATCGTCGGTGAGCCGGAGTGGTAGATCACCGCGTTGTCGTCGCCGAAAGCGCCGATGGTGTCGGCGCTGTCGACAGCGACGTGATTTGCGCTGCCGAAGATGTCAGCCTGCGACAGTGGCCGGTGACGATGTACGTGTTGTTGTCCCCGTCCAGCCTCAGGTTCCCGTCGTTACAGTCGATCGTGTCCTTCGCGCCGTTATTGATCATGGTGAGGTTTCCGTGCACGGCGGTCGTGCTCGCGCGATGGCCAAAGAACAGCGCGATCGCGACGGCGAACGTGATCGCACACACCAATAGCAGCCGTCCTCGCGTCGTCTTCGCGAGGTTTGCGACGCCTTGAAGCGGCCACGGCCGGGGCGTGCCCCCCGGCGGCTGACTGACCCCGCGTTCGTGGTCGCGGATATATTCCTCGGGATCCTCCGGGTTCGTCATTCTTCTCGCCCTAGTTGCCGCCACGGCTAGCTATTCGGCTCGACGTTAGCCTGGCGCTTCGTCGGACGCACCAGGTTGTGTTGGTCAGCCGTTGGGGCATGGGGCCGGAATCCACATGGCGAAGCACGGACCCTGACGAACGCGCGGGGGATTGGGTCCCTCGTAGAGGTTTCTATGCAGATCGCCGGGCCCGCCGATATTGCCGGCCCCGGTACCGACGTGCCAGAAGGTGTGGCAGACACCCTGGTCCCAATTGACATCCATAGGTGGTCCGCCCGGGCACGAGTGTTACGGCCCAACGGGTTCGATGTAGCCGGGGTCTGCTTGAGCGCTACCCGCGGCCAGCCCCAGGCCGGCCACGGCGAGGCCGCCGGACAGCAACGCCCGGGCGATGATTCGCTTTTGGATGTGAGGGGTCTTCATGGTCGGTTCCCTTTCGCGCTCTCACTCAGGAGTGCGCTGTCAGCTTGACGCGGGCCACTTGCGAGATTCTTGCGCTCGCTCCGCTACCGACCAGGGGAACTTGGTGCGACACCTACACCGACAGGTCCCGGCGCAGCTTGGCGACGTGCCCGGTGGCCTTGACGTTGTACTGCGCGACGGCGATCTTGCCCTTTTCGTCGACGACGAAGGTCGAGCGGATCACCCCGGTGACGGTCTTGCCGTACATCTGCTTCTCGCCGTACGCGCCCCAGGCGCTCAGCACCTTGCGGTCGGGATCGGACAGCAACGGGAATGTCAGGCCCTCCGCGTCCCGGAACTTAGCGAGTTTCTCCGGCTTGTCGGGGGAGATGCCGACGACGTCCAGGCCGGCGTCGTTGAGCTCGGCCAGGCTGTCCCGGAAATCGCAGGCCTGTTTCGTGCATCCCGGTGTCGAGGCCGCCGGGTAGAAGTAGACGACCACACGACGGCCCTTGTAGTCGGACAGTGACACCTTGTTGCCGTCGGCGTCGGGCAGGCTGAACGCGGGCGCCTTGTCACCGGCCGTCAGCCGCGTGGTCTCGGTCTTGCTATCGGTCACAGTGCTTCCCCTCTTCGGTTCACCTCAGTGTCGGCACTAGGGTAGTTGCTCAGTGCACGAGGCTGAGTTGGAGGATAGACACGTGGCGGACCGCGACCCTGAGGCCATCAAGCAGGACATCGACGTCGCGCGCGATCAGCTGGCGGCCACCGTCGACTCCCTTGCCGAGCGCGCCAATCCCCGCCGCCTCGCCGACGATCTGAAGGTCCGGGTGATCGCGTTCGTCAGAAAACCCGTGGTGACGGCGTCGCTGGCCGGTGTCGGCGTCCTCGTGGTCGTCGTCGTGGTGCACCGGGTCAGGAATCGCTGACGGCGCCCGCGCTGCGCTGGACGTGTATCGGTAGGTCGTCAGCCCACGGCTGGGCGTCGGCCATGTCGGCGACATTGACGTAGCCGCGCTCGAACTCGCCGGTCGCCGCGTCGACGAGCCGGTACTCCTGGGTCTGCTTGTGGATGGGTTGCGCGTCGAGAATCACCACCCGCACGTCGCCGGGCTCGAACCCGCACCGCTCCTGTAGCGCCTCGATCAGGCACTCATTGTGCAGATGCCCGTCACCGAAGTTCCAACCGAGCACCACCGCGCACAGAGTCTCGCCCTCGCACAGGTTGTAGTCGTCCTCGTTGTAGCCGGCCAAGGCACGGTGCACCAGCGTGTAGAGCGCGCGGCCGTGCGTGTTCATCCCGCGAAACGCGAAGGCCAGGTGCAACGGGACCAGGGTTTCTTCTTTGCTCTTGTACAGCCGCTCGAGCTGCAGATGTTGCAGAGGGCCGAGCGCGCGGGAGCCGGTGCGGATCTTGTCGTCGAGCGACGGCTTGACGCACCACACCGTGGTGTCCCAGTTGCCGGCGTAGTAGCGCATGCCGGGCAGGAAGGAAACCTTGCGCGGGTAGAGGTTTCCGATCACGACGGTTCCTGCGACGACCACGAACAGCGCGATGATCGGGATGGGGTTGGTGACGTCCGCCAATCCCAGGGGCGCATGCGCGACGAACAGCCAGAGCACCCCGAAGATCATGAAGACGTTCCATTCCAGCGGCACGCCCATCGGGAAGGCCAGCAGGATGTTGAGGTGGAACACGATCATCACGAACGCGGCGATGGCCGTTAGCCAGCCGCCGTGGGAGAAGAACAGCACCAACGGCACCAGCCCCTCGACCGCGGTGGAGAAGTGGGCGATGAAACCCGCTAACCCGCTGGGCCGCAGGTCATCTGGATAGTGCTTGAACATTGACCGCTTGAGCGGCCCCGACGGAATGAACGGGTTGTTGGCCAGCATCGTCGAGATCACGAACGGGAAGTGCCGGTTGAGCTTTGATGTCGCCGCGCCCAGCCAGATCACCATAAACATCACCTTGGCCCCGACGATGATGTCGGCGCCGGAGAACAGGAACACCAGAGCCAGCGGCGCGTACACCTCGCCGCGCGCGGCCAGGAAGATGGTTTTGTCGCGGATGGCGAGCACGGCCAGGACCGTCAGGATGGCGATGGTATGCCAGCGCGTAAGCACGCCGATTCCCGTGTGCAGAGCGGGTATTGGCCCGCTGCCGTCGGACACCAGCGCGATCGCGAGCAGTACGACGAGCGCGGCGTAAAGCAGCGCATCGAACGGAGTTCTGTTGCTGCCCTTGGTCAACGGCACCCGGCCCGGCCAGGGTGGCAACCGGATGGTGCCCGGCCGCAACCAGTACAGGATCGAACCCATCGGTGGGAAGTAGCGCCCGGCCAGCGGCCCGAAGCAACAACCCAGACCGACGACTTCGAACAGCATGGTGTAGAGCACGGCTTTCTGAAACACGATCGGCTCCGTCCACCACGCCGCGACATTGGTGAAGTCGCCGATACCCGTCGTGGACCACGCACACAGCCAAGTGCCCAGGATGTACAGCGCGATCTTCACGCCGTACATCACGTGCATGATCAGCGGGGTGCCGAACCCGTTCTCGGCGATGTGGCGTGCCATCGGCACGATCCGCTCGGCGCGCGAGAGCTTGGTCCACTCGTCGACGTCGACGACGGGCAGATTGGGCTGGATGAACCCCATTGCAGCTCCTTCGACAAACCCGGTCTGCAGAAACTACCTGCACGACCGTCGGCGCGGAGCAATATGACCCCACCCAAAGTAAAGCCACAGCAGAACTCAGGGCGGGTGGGGTCGCCGCCGGCTACGAAACTTTGTGCAGCAGAACGGTTCAGCCAGCCTTGACCGCGCCGGCCCACGCCAGGGGATTGAGTTCGCGGAAAGGGTCCTCTGCGCGCACGGCAAGCAGGTCGGCCAGTATCGACTCCAGCGATTGCCGGGTGCTTTCACGCACCGACTCCACCCAGTCTTCCGTCGACGCGCCTTCCGGTTTGGTGGTGTCGATCGGTTCGCCGAAGCTCAGATACATCCGCTGGGGGCGGGGGATCAGGGTAGGCCCGAGGCCCCGCATCAACGGCATTGCCATGTCGGCATCGCCGGTCAGCCTGGTGCTGATGGTCCGGCTGAGCCGGCCCAGCAGACTGTCGCGTGTGACCAGGCTCTTGTAGACGTCGTCGCCGCCGACCAGGCCGACAGGGACGATCGGGTAGTGGTTTTCCGCGGCGATGCGGGCGAACCCGGAGCGGCCCCGCCAATTGAGGTGGTACTCCTCGCCCTTGAACTTGGCTATCTCTCTGCCTCCGCCGGGGAACACCAGGATGGTCTCGTTGTGGCGCATCAGCTCTCGGGCGGTCTCCGGAGCGCCGACGACCCCGCCGTACGCGGTCATCACATCGTGGCTGAATCCGCGCCGCTGCCCGAACCTGCGATCAGCCAGCGGGCGGACGCGGGTGCCGATCGCGCGGCGCACGAAGTGCGGAACTAGCAGCACCTCCCCGCCGATGAACTGAGTGTGGTTGCCCACCAACAGGAATCGGCCGTCGGTGGGCAGTTTTTCCAGGCCGGTCACGTAGGGCCGGGTGAGGTCGATGAGGGGAGCGATGCCGTCGTGAGCCCGGTTCAGCGCACCGCGTAGTTTCTGCACTCGCGGCGGATGGTTCATCACGGCGTCGATATCTGCTGGCTGTTCTAACGGCTTGGTCACGACGTCCTCAGTTCGAGTTCAGTGGATTCTTTCACGATCCTACCAAACGAACTAGTTTGTATGCTATATCATTTTTCCGTGCGCACCACGAGCGAACTACGCGAGTCGATCCTGAGTGCCGCGCGGTCGGAGTTCGCTCAATATGGGTTGGCCGGTGCCCGCATCGATCGGATCGCCAAGGCCGCCGACGCCAGCAAGGAGCGGCTCTACGCTCACTTCCGCGACAAGGAAGCGCTGTTTCGCAGCGTTGCCGCCACGGACGCCGCAGAGTTCTTCGCCGCTGTCACACTGCGCTCGGATGCACTACCGGAGTTCGTTGGCGACATCTATGACCTGGCCTGCCGACGACCTGAGCATCTGCGCATGCTGACCTGGGCCAACCTGGAGGGATTCGCGGCGCTCGACCCGCCCCCGATCGGTGATCCAGGATCGGTCCTGGCCCGCGACATCGCCAGCATCGAAGCCGCTCAGGCCGCCGGCCATGTGGATGCCTGCTGGCGCCCCATGGACCTGCTCGTCCTTTTGTTCGGTATCGCCCTGGCATGGGCACAATCGCCGCATCCCGACACCGTCACTGCCGATCCTGTGGTCATCGCCGCACGACGCGCGGCCGCGGTAGAGGCAGCACGTCGCATCGTGGCTCCGCCGACCCGAACCGTCGCGACCGCTTGAAAGTGGTGTGCGCCGCTCCGTAGCCGTTGGGCCGCAACGCTTCGCCTATCGCATCAGGCCATCGTGGGTGACGGCCTGGTTAAATCCCTCCCGCCAAGCGTCCATCGCCCTATGCTGGTGGACCGGGCAAACCCGGCTTGGAAGCGGCGGAGGGACGGATGACCGCAGCGACCGCGTGCCACACGTGTGGCACCGAGCCGCGCGAGAGTGCGCGATTCTGTGACGGCTGCGGCGCACCGGTCAGCCCGCAGGACAGCCGCGCAGAGTACAAGCAGGTGACCGTGCTGTTCGCCGACGTGGCGCACTCCATGGACATCGCGGCCGTGGTGGGCGCCGAGCGCCTGCGCGAGATCATGGCGGATCTGGCCGACCGATGCGCGGGAGCGGTGCAGCGGTATGGCGGAACAGTAGACAAGTTCACCGGCGACGGGATCATGGCGGTGTTTGGTGCGCCAGTCGCGTTAGAGGACCACGCCGTGCGCGCTTGCCTTGCGGCGCAAGGCATCCAAGACGAGGCTGCGCGGTTGGCCGTGACGGTCAAGGACCGCGACGGCATCAACTTGCAAGTGCGCGTGGGGCTGAACTCGGGCCAGGTAATCGCCGGCGAGATCGGTTCGGGCGCTTTCGGTTACACCGCCATCGGCCAACAGGTGGGGATGGCGCAGCGAATGGAATCGGTGGCTCCGCCGGGCGGAGTGATGCTCAGCGAGTCCACCGCGCGGCTGCTGGGGAACTCGGCGGCGCTGGGTGCGTCGGAACTCGTACACATCAAGGGCGCCGATGCGCCGGTGCCCGCCCGTCAGCTGCTGGGCATGAACGAACAGCAGGGCAGTACCAGGCGGGCAGAGTCGCAGCTAGTCGGACGGCACTGGGAAATGTCCGCAGTGGAAGGGCTGCTGGAGCGTGCGATCGATGGCCGCGGCGGGGTGGTCGGCGTGTTGGGGTCGCCGGGCATCGGCAAGAGCCGAACGGTGCGCGAGGTGGTGGCACTGGCTGCCAGCCGCGGAGTGGAGGTGTTCGCGACCTACTGTGAGTCGCACACGAGCCAAGTCCCGTTTCATGCGGTAGCACGGTTGCTGCGCGCGGCCATGGGCGTCGAGGGACTCAAAGGGCAGGAGGCCCGCGATCGAGTGGGCGAGCGGGTTCCGGGCGCAGACCCCGAGGATTTGCTGCTTCTCCACGACCTATTGGGCATCGCGGATCCGAATGTCCCGTCGCCGGCGATCGAGCCCGACGCCCGCCGGCGACGCTTGACGGCGCTGGTGAACGCCGCGTCCTTGGCCCGCCAGACCCCGGCGATCTTCGTCGTAGAGGACGTCCACTGGATTGATGAGGTCAGCGAGTCGCTGCTGGCCGCGTTCATCGCGGTGATCCCGCAGACGCCCTCGCTGGCGCTGGTCACCTACCGACCGGAGTACGAGGGTAGCCTGCACCGAGTGCACGGCGCGCAGACCATCGCCCTTGCGCCCCTGAGTGATTCGGAAACTGCGGCGCTGGTCGCCGAGCTCCTCGGCCCGGAGCCTTCGGTGGGCGGGTTGGCCACGATGATCGCCGAGCGGGCCGCCGGTAATCCGTTTTTCGCAGAGGAGATCGTGCGCGAACTGGCTGAGCGGGGCGTATTGCGAGGCGAGCCGGGTGCCTACGTGTCGGCGGCAGAAGTCGGTGAGGTGAGCGTGCCGGTCACCTTGCAGGCGACGATCGCGGCGCGCATCGACCGCCTCGACCCGAAGGCCAAGCGCGCGTTGAGTGCGGCGGCGGTCATCGGTTCTAAGTTCAGCCTCAACCTTCTGGAAAAGCTGGGGATCGAGCCTGCCGTCGAGCACCTGGTGGCGAGTCAGTTCATCGACCAGACCAAGTTCACCGGACAGCCTGAGTATGTGTTTCACCATCCGCTGATTCGCACGGTCGCCTATGAATCACAGCTCAAATCGGATCGCGCCGAACTGCACCGGCGAGTGGCCGCCGCCATCGAGTCGCGTGATCCGGCGGCGGCGGAGGAGAAGGCTGCGTTGATCGCCGAACATCTCGAGGCCGCCGGCGATTTGCATGCTGCGTACGGCTGGCACATGCGAGCGGCGACGTGGGCGACCAACCGTGACATCGCGGCGGCGCGACTGAGATGGCAGCGAGCCGTGGAGATTGCCGATGCGATCCCCAGCGATGACCCGAACCGAGCCGGCATGCGTATCGCGCCGCGAACCATGTTGTGCGGGACCGCTTGGCGGGTTCACGCCGATGTGGCCGGGGGACCGCTTTGACGAATTGCGGGACTTGTGCGGCGCCGCCGGGGACAAGGCGTCATTGGCCATCGCCATGGCGGGACTAGTCGAGGATCGCGTGCAGCAAGACCGGGTGCGCGAGGCGTCCCAACTGGCATCCGAGGCGATAGCGCTGATCGAGTCCATCGGCGATGCGGACTTGACGGTGGGGCTGTGTCTGCCGCTGCTGCACGCCAAGGGTGAAAGCTACGAGTGGGCCGAATTGCTGCGGTGGTCAGAGCGAGTCATCGAACTGGCCGACGGGGACGCCGCCAAAGCCAACTTCATTTTCGGGTCGCCGTTAGCGACCGCCCTTCTGGCGCGGGGCAACGCCCGCTTTTGGCTCGGTCACCCCGAATGGCGTGGCGACTTGCACAATGCGCTCGCCATGGGACGCGCCGCCGACCCTCTGACATACGCCGCGGTCGTCACCTACGTCTACCTGCCGTCGATACCGTATGGCGTGCTGGCTGCCGATGACCGCGTCGTGGCAGAGATCGAGGACGCCCTGCGGATTGCCGAGCGTTCCGGTGATGACCTTGCGGTAGCCCTGGCCCAGATGACGCTGGGCGTCGCACTGGCACACCGCCGCACGGATGCGGAGCGCGAGCGCGGACAGCAGCTTTTGGCCGACGTCAGCGAGCTGTTCCCGCGCAAAGGGTTCCTGCTGTGCGATTTACCGCTGGTGAACGTGTACTTGGCGCGCGAGCGAGCGCAGCGTGGAGCCCGCGATGACGCCATACCGCTGCTGCGCGCCGCCGTCGACCATCAGTTCCGCGGCGGTCAATTGCTGCAATGGTGTGTCCCGGCGACCGGTGTGCTGGCGAAGACACTGCTCGACCGAGGCGAAGAGGGCGACATCGCCGAGGCTGAGGCCGCGGTCGAGCGGTTAGCGGCCGCGCCGGCCAATGAGGGTCTGGCGATCAGCGACACGTGGCTGGCCTGGCTCCATGCCCTTTTGGCGCAGGCACGCGGTGACGACGCGGCCTATGCGCGCCTGCGGGATCGCTATCGCGACATGGCGAAAACGCTTGACTTTGAAGGGCATATCGCGTGGGCCGAAGCGATGCCATGACGCTATGCCGAGTCAGGTATGTAAACGCCCATGCCTTGAGCCAGTTTTTCCAACGTGTCGTAGGCCATCCAGACGAAGCCCTTCTTGCCCCACTTGACGCCCCAACTGTTCTGGATCCGAACCGCTTTGCGGGCGTCGTCATAGCCGACGATGAGCATGACGTGGCCGGTGTTCTTGCCGTTCGGGTCTTTCCACATAGGTCCGCCGCCGACGTACGGCGACGGATTGCCGTTGTAGTTCTTGAAGTCTTTGTAGAGCGAGGTACCGAAGGCCATGGGCTGACCGGACGCGATGACGGTGCGCAGGTTCTTCAAACCGTCGGCTCCGGTGATCGGGGTCAGCTTGTAGCCGGGGATCAAAAAGCGGGGATCCGGTGGGATTGTGCGCGAGGCATGGGCCGACCAATCGGTGCGACATGACGCTGTGTCAGAACGCTTCTTGGGCACGTTGGGGGCCGCGGCCAACGTTGGGGTACCGCCGTTGGATCGAAGCCAATCGAGGATCTTGGTGATCTGGCCGCCGTTGCAGGTGTTCGCCGGGATCTTGTTCGCCAATTGAAATCGGATATACGAGTAGTCGGGGGCGGCCTGCTGGTCGCGGCTCTTTGGAGGCGTTTTGCTTTTGCGGGCCGCATAAAACGTCGCCAGGCCGTACACGGAGCTCCAAGACGAAACAATTCGATTGGGTTTGGAAGCCGACCGGGGGCAACCACTCGGCGGGAACAGATGCCGCCGCAGGCACCTTGGCCCCGGGGTGTTTGGGGGTTCCGGTGTCCCGCCTTCGCCGGCCTCGGGATCGTATCCGTGGTATTCGAGGTCGTAGGAGCCTTGGTCCTCCTGGCTGCTGTTTTTCGGTTGGCTGGTGGCCGGGGGCTGGCTGCGGTTTTTACTGTGGCTGCCGCAGGAGGGAAGCGCGGCGGCAAGCGCGCCGGCCGCTGACAACGTGAGCATCGTGCGTCGACTGACCCAGACGTCCACGGGCTTTCCTCGGTAGAGGCCTGATGGTTTTGCCGGAAGATTAGCGACTGCAGCCGATCTCTACCGTAAATATCGACCGACGTTGATTCGGCGCCACAGCATGAATCGGGTTACCTAGTCTAGCTAGATACCCTGGTTATGGTGCGCCGTCAGGGTTTCGAACCCCGGACCCGCTGATTAAGAGTCAGCTGCTCTACCAACTGAGCTAACGGCGCCTGCTCGGCCGTGACCGCGTTGCGACAATAACAGGCGTTCTATCGCAGAACGAAATTCCCGAACTGTTCCAGGGTACCGGCTGTGCGGCAAGCGATCCTCCTGCGTCGAGGCGAAGTTCCAAGGCGCAACTGCTTGCCGGCCGACCAAGTTCGGGCTCTGTAGCTTTCTGCCCGCGGTTTTCGCGCACCCCGGTGGAGAATCTGTCACGATGGCGACACTGAACCGCAGACCGGTTCCATGCCGGCGCGGGGAGTCGCCGCAAACCCTGAGAATGCATGCACTGTCCCGGGTCAGCGGTGACCAAAAGTAAGCCGTCGAAATTAGAAGGTCACTTGACAACGCCTTTGCGCAGCGGTCAATCGTGGCTGGCTGCTGCCCTCGTCCTGTTTGCTGTCGTTGGTTGCGGCAGCAACCACAGCGCGGCCCCGGCGAAGGTCATCTTCGACAAGGGCACGCCGTTCGCCGATCTGCT
>CAWFKY010000017.1:0-1158925 GCA_963816495.1 uncultured Actinomycetota bacterium
GCCGGAAGCACCCGCTCCGCCGGCCTCGGACCTCCCGATACCGCCGCCGCCGACTGACCCGTCGGGCCCGGCGGCGAACGGTGGGCAGCCGAACCTCGCGGCCGCCGCGGAGGCGCTCGACCAGGAGGCGGTGGCCAAGGCCCTCAACGCCGACATCCCGCCGCGCGACGCCGCCGAGCGGGTCGTCTTCGCGACCTGGGCGATCGTTACCGGCAAGTCGGCGGGCGGCATCTTCAACCCGCTGCCCAAGCTGGACGACGAAGCCGCGGCCAAGATGGCGCAGCGACTGTCCGAGCGGGCCGAAGGGCCGATCACCGTCGAGGACGTGGTGACGTCACAGAACATCGAGGCGCTGGCCGAGAAGGTGCGCCAGTACCTCGAGGCCGGGCAGATCGACGGCTTCGTCCGCACGCTGCGGGCACGACCGGAGGGCAGCTCGAAGCCCCCGGTGTTCGTGTTCCACCCGGCCGGCGGCTCGACGGTGGTGTACGAGCCGCTGCTCAACCGGCTACCGGCGGACACCCCGATGTACGGATTCGAACGGGTCGAGGGGTCGATCGAAGAGCGTGCGGCGCAATACGTTCCGAAGCTGATCGAGATGCAGGGCGACGGGCCCTACATTCTGGCTGGCTGGTCGCTGGGCGGTGTGCTGGCGTACGCATGCGCGATCGGGCTGAAGCGGCTGGGCAAGGACGTCCAATGGGTGGGGCTGATCGACGCCGTGCGCGCCGGCGAGGAGGTCCCGCAGACCAAGGAGGAGGTGCGCGCGCGCTGGGACCGCTACGCCCGGTTCGCCGAGCGGACCTTCAACGTCACCATCCCGGCCATCCCTTACGAGCAGCTCGAGGAGTTGGACGACGAGGGACAGATCCGGTTCGTGATGGAGGCCGTGAGCCAGGCCGGCGTGCAGATCCCGGCCGGGATCATCGAGCACCAGCGCACGTCGTACCTGGACAACCGGGCCATCGACACCGCCCAGATCCAGCCGTACGACGGCCATGTCACCCTCTATATGGCCGATCGCTACCATGACGACGCGATCATGTTCGAACCGCGGTACGCCGTGCGCAAGCCGGACGGCGGCTGGGGCGAGTACGTTTCCGACCTCGAGGTCGTGCCGATCGGTGGCGAGCACATTCAGGCCATCGACGAGCCGATCATCGCGAAGGTGGGCGAACACATGGGTCGCGCACTGGACCAGATCGAGGCTGAACAGAGGGCCCGCAATTGAGTACTAAGACCACCGCCGCGCTGCTGGCTGAACTACGCGAAAAGCTGGAGTTGGCCCAAGAGCCCGGCGGTGAGAAGGCCGCGGCCAAGCGCGAAAAGAAGGGCATCCCGAGCGCGCGCGCCCGCGTGCATGCCCTGGTCGATCCCGGCACGTTCCTGGAAACCGGCGCGCTGGCCCGCACGCCCGGCGATCCCAACGCGATGTACGGGGACGGGGTCGTCACCGGGCACGCGATGATCGACGGCCGGCCGGTGGGCGTGTTCTCCCATGACCAGACGGTGTTCCAGGGCACGGTCGGAGAGATGTTCGGCCGCAAGGTGGCCCGGCTGATGGAGTGGTGCGCCATGGTCGGCTGCCCGATCATCGGCATCCAGGACTCGGGTGGCGCGCGCATCCAGGACGCCGTCACCTCGCTGGCCTGGTACGCCGAGCTGGGCCGCCGCCACGAGTTGCTGTCCGGGATCGTGCCGCAGATCTCGCTCATCTTCGGCAAATGTGCTGGGGGAGCGGTCTATTCGCCGATCCAGGACGACCTTCTGGTCGCGGTGCGCGACCAGGGCTACTTCTTCGTCACCGGGCCCGACGTGATCCAGGAAGTCACCGGCGAAGAGGTCACCCTCGACGAGCTGGGAGGCGCGGACGCCCAGGCCCGCTACGGCAACATCCACCAGGTGGTGGATTCCGAGGCCGAGGCATTCCAGTACGTCCGTGACTTCTTGTCGTTCCTGCCGTCCAACGCCTTCGACAGGCCGCCGGTCGTCAACCCCGGGCTGGAGCCGGAGATCACCCCGACCGACCTCGAGCTCGACTCGATCGTGCCGGATTCCGACAACATGGCCTACGACATGCACGAGATCCTGCTGCGGATCTTCGACGACGGCGACTTCCTCGACGTCGCCGCGCAGGGCGGTCAGGCGATCATCACCGGGTTCGCCCGCGTCGACGGACATCCGGTCGGTGTGATTGCCAACCAGCCCATGCACCTGTCCGGGTCGATCGACAACGAGGCCTCCGACAAGGCGACCCGGTTCATCCGGTTCTGCGACATGTTCGAGATCCCCCTGGTGTTCGTCGTCGACACACCCGGGTTCTTGCCGGGGGCCGCGCAGGAGAAGAACGGCATCATCAAGCGCGGCGGCCGGTTCCTGTCCGCGGTCGTCGAAGCCGATGTGCCCAAGGTGACGATCACGATCCGCAAGTCCTACGGTGGTGCGTACGCGGTGATGGGGTCGCGGCAGCTGACCGCCGACTTCAACTTCGCCTGGCCGACCGCGCGGATCGCGGTGATCGGCGCCGAGGGTGCCGCGCAGTTGCTGATGAAGCGGTTCCCCGACCCGACGACGCCCGAGGCGCAGGCGATCAAGAAAGACTTCATCGAGGGTTACAACCTCAACATGGCGATCCCGTGGATCGCCGCCGAACGCGGGTTCATCGACGCGGTCATCGATCCGCACCAAACCCGGCTGCTGCTGCGCAGATCGCTACATCTATTGCGGGACAAGCAACTGTGGTGGCGGGTGGGCCGCAAGCACAGCCTGCTTCCGATCTAGTTCCTACCGCGGCTTCCTCCCGCGAGCAGACGCAAAATTGCCGATTTCCCCGGCGTGTCGGGGATTCTTGCGTCTGCTCGCGCTAGATACGCAGCGCGCCGTCGACCAGTTCGTCGAAATGCTCCATCGCCTCGTCGGAGTCGGCGTCAATACCGCGCAGCGGCCCGCGGTCGGTGAGATACCGCAGCGCGTAGAGTCGGGCGACAAGTGACTTGCGTTCGGAGCCTTGGGTTTCCCGCTCCCAGGCGGCCTGCTCGGTGAGCAACGCACCGGCGTAGACGTCGCCCATGAATTGGGCCAGCGGGAACAGCCGCGCCTCGGCCAGGTCGCGGTCCAGTTTCGTCCACGCGGTGATCGCGGCGTCGAGGTCCTCGATGCGGCCGGCGACCAAGCGAGTGGTGTCGTCATCGTCGGAGACCGCCACCGCATCGCGCATGCGCGCCAACAGCGTCTCGTGTGCGCGGGTCTGCTCGATGCCGCGCCGCACATCTAGGCACAGGATGTTGTCGGGGCCCTCCCAGATGGTGTTCACCTGCGCGTCGCGCAAAAGCCTTGCCACCGGCCATGTTTCGATGTAACCGTTGCCGCCGTGGATTTCGATGGCGTCGGATGCCGCGGTGATCCCGAGCCGGCACACCTTGAGCTTGGTGACGGGCACCGCGATGCGCTGGCGCAGGCCGCGCGGCTGGCGATGGTTGGTCGCCCCGGTGCCGTCGAACACCAACGCCAGGGCCGCTTCGACGTCGACGATCATCTCGGCCAGCTTGCGCCGCATCAGCGGCTTGTCGATCAAGGCGCCGCCGAACGCCTGCCGCTGGCGGGCGTAGCAAAGCGATTCGACCAAGGCCCGGCGCGCGTTGGCCAGGCCGAACAACGCGATCCCCAGGCGGGCCGCGTTGGTCAGTTCCATCATCCGGCCCAGGCCCTTACCGTCGGACGGGCCCGCGTCCCCGGACGCTTCACCGGACAGCAAAAACGCCTCCGCGTCGACGAATTCGACTTCACCGGAGGCCACCGAGCGCGTGCCGAGCTTCTCCTTCAACCGCCGGACGCGCACCCCGTTGCGCGAACCGTCGCGGCGGGTGCGCAACACCAGGAAATTGGCGACGCCCCGTGACGAGTCCGGTGCGCCCTCGGGTTTGGCCAGCACGACGAACGCCTCGCCTGCGCAGTTGGACGCAAACCACTTGAAGCCATTGATTAACCAAGCGCTTCCGTCACCAGTGCGGGTGGCGGTCGTCTCCAACGCGCCCAGATCGGATCCGCCGGTGCGTTCGGTCAGCAGCTGTGCCGTCTCGCCCGCCCATGCGCCGGATTCGAACTTGCCCAGCACGTGCTCCTTGACGTCATCGGGCGCATAGGCGGCGACCAGCGACTGCACCATGCCGCCGCCGGTGCCGAGCGCACAGCCCATCCCGATGTCGGCCTGGTTGAGCAGGTAGTTTGACGCGAACATCGCCAGCGAGGAACTCACTTTGGCCGCCCGTGCCTCGGCGCGCAGTGCCTTCTGCGCGTCCAGCACCGCGCGCTTCGATTCGATGAACGACGACGGCATGACCACCCGGCTGACGTCATGCCCCCACCGGTCGTAGCGTTCCAGCCGCGGCGGGTTGCGGTCGGTCTCGTCGGCCCACTGCGCAACCGGCCCGCCCATCAGCGCACCCATGCCGATCAGCTGCGGCTCGACAACCGCCAGCTCGTCGGGCCGCAGGTAGTACGCCAGCGTGGACCGCAGCGTGGGGTCGGTGAGGTACCAGTTCAGGCCGACCGCCCCGCGGTAGTTGTCGGTGTGGTAGCGCTGCGACTTTTCCGGGGTCGAAAACGGCAGCCGGTCCACGGCCTCTAAGTCGTACTCGCTCATGTCCGCGACGGTATTACAGACGGGACGCCCGGAGAAGGTCGTCAACCCATCGACGGCCCAGCGAAGAAGGTCAGACGAAAGTTGCCGATCTGTACTTCGTCGCCATCCGCCAGCACCGCCGAGTCGATAGGTTGGCGGTTGACGTAGGTGCTGTTCAGGCTGCCGCTGTCGACGACGCGGAATTCGCCGTTCTCCATTCGGAACTCGGCGTGCCTGCGGCTCACGGTGATGTCGTCGAGAAAGATGTCACTTTCGGGATGCCTGCCGGCGGTCATCACGGGCCGATCCAATCGGAACTGCGATCCGGCGTTGGGGCCGCGCTTCACAACCAGCGCGCCCACGCCGCGCGCCAAGGTTTGCATATCCTCGGCAGTCGCGTCGGCGACGGCGGCCGACGGGTCGAATCCGCCGGCGTCAGCGTCCACGGCGGAGGGAATCTCCGCGGTCCATTCATCGCGCGAGTGGCCCCAGCTGTCTTCTGTCGCCGTCATGCCGATGCCCATTGCTCGATCACGCGGCTCGCGGGAGATCCCGGCCGCTTCTGACCGATTGTGGTGTTGACCGCTTCGGCGCCGGAGCCCAGCCCACATACGTCAGGTACAGCCCGACCAGGCTAAAGGCGATGCAGAGCGTCACCCACCATGCCTGCGCGCCGACCACGCTGTGGGCGACCGAAACGAAAACCTTGGGGAAAGCGCTGGTCGGCGGTTCTTTTGTGGCAACCATTGCCATGCCTCCGTCTAACGCCGGTTGTTGCCGGATCCCTGTATCGGACCATCCAACCGACGTGCCGAGCTAGGGACCGAAGTCCCGTCGCTACCGAGGCGTTCGTCATCCGTGCAATCCGATTGAGGCGCCGCCGCAGCGGCGAATAACCAGATACAACGAGCGAACGAGTGGCCTGCGGAGGCGAAGTTATACCGGCGCCAAAAACTCGGAGGTGTAGACCTCGGCCGGGTCTTGGGAGTGCGGGTTGGGGCGCTCGATCATCACCCAGACCCCCGTGGCGCCGGACTGCAGACCGTCTTGCACGGTGGTGCTTCCGACGCCGGCCGCGTCGGTGTCCAGCCCGCCGAAGGTGGTGCCCGCGGCTCCGGGACCGCAGGCGGCCGACGACGGCCGGGGTTCCTCGATCACCCCGACGGTGTAGTGGGTGCCGGGCTCGTTGGGGGCGTCCAGATGCACCTCCGCAACCACGCTGGACCCGGTGTGGTGAATGTCGACCCACCCGGTTCCCAGCATCGGGCTCGGGATCGCGGGGGCCGTGCGGGCAAGGCTGAAATCGCAATCTCGCAGGGTTGCATCCAGAACGACCCGGGTATTGCTATTAGCGCCGGGATTAGCGCTGGCACTACCGGCCGCGAAAGTAATTGTCGGGAAGGTCAATAAAGTAATTGCCGCAGCGGATGTTCCGCGGAGTGTTAGCGCGCCCATTTGCCTACCTTTTCCCCAGCCCGACCCTGGACTGGTCGCACTGCCCGATCCCGAGAGCGGGAATTGCCGAAGGTTCCGGAATTGAAACCCTACAGGTGCGTGGTCGCCTTTATTGGACCGATTCAATTAACCGCGTGCGGAGGGCCTTAGGAGATAAGCAGCGAGCGCATTTCCCACTGCCTCCTCGCCAAACGCATTGGGGTGCAGGGGTTCCGCGGAGCCGATCGGCACAAAGCCTTCGATATACCGGTCGTTGGGGGCAGCGCAGATGTCGTGGCCATCGGATAATGGACGTGTGTCGAAATACTCGATTCCCTTCTCGGCGGCGAGTTGCCGCTGTAGGTCATCGAGTTCATTTAGTTTGGATTGCAAATAATCGGCGTCGCCCGGCAGCACCGGCTGCATCGGAAAGCAGCCACCCGACCGCACATACGTGCCGTAGCCCACGAACACGATCCGCGCGTTCGGCGCGGCGGCTCGCAGCTGGTCAATGAGCGCACTCCACGCCGGCAACTGCGCGATGCTCACCTGTGAAATGCGGTCGACATTGTCGACGACGAATTTGTTGGCGCACGGCGGCGGTTCAGCCGATTCGACCTGGCAGCCCTTCGCGTCGGAGGGCAGCCCGACGTCGTTGGCCCCGATGGTGATGGTGATGAGGTCAACGCTGGCATCGACCGCGTCGATCTGGCGTGCGACCGGACCGTCCGTTGTCTGCTGAGCGCGGACGGTGACGTCTTCTGTCTTGGCGCCGCTGCACGTGACGTCGACGAAACTGATCACCTTGAGTTCTCTCGCCAGTATCGACGGATACCCGTTGGTCGACTTGCGACACCCGGCGGGCGGTGCCGGCTCAGGTACGCCCGGCGCCGCGGCGAAGGAATCGCCGACGGCGACATAGTTGAGCCGCTTGGTTGAAACGGTGCTCGCCGAAGTGCCGGAACTGCCCGTCGGCGGCCCAGCGCACGCCACCGCCAGCGCACCGATCAGGGATGCGACCGCCAGACGCTTCGGGCCCATACGGCCCTAGGGCTTGATCCGGATCGGGCCCGGCGACCACAGGCCGCTGCGGGTGGCGGTGCCCAGGTCGAGGTGGGCGGCCGGCGCATCCACGAGGGTTTCAAACTTGCGCAGCGATCCCCAGTCACGGCCCCAGTCACGCGACAGATAGGTGGACATCACGTGTGCCCGCAGCAACAGGTCGGTGATGCCCAGCAGGCCGCCGTTGACGCCGTCCTGCCAGGTGTCGGTGTCCTGCTTCTTGGCGTTGTAATCCGGGGTGATGCGGAATTTCGGGATCTCGGTGACGCCGTTGACGTGCAGCATCGGCTGCTGGCACGGGAACGCCAGCCCCACCGCCCAGTCCAGCAGCACCGGCTGCGTGGAGCCGACGTACTCCTGCAGAGAGCGCACTTCCGGCACCCGCGGCGGCGTGAGTGCGATCCAGTCCTCCGGTGTCAGGGACAGGTCCTCGGCGACCACCCGCACCGCAACCGTGTCGACGGGCATCTTGGCGCGCGGGAAGCGCAGGTTGCGCCACACCTTCGGCTGCTCGCCGTACAGGTCGTAGGGCACCAGCCGGCCCGCCGGCAGCACGGAGCCGTCGGGACCGGGCTTGCCGAATTCCAGCACGACGGTCTGTCCGTCGGTGTGCCCGTGCAGCACGCTGTTGCCGGCGATCTTGCCCGCGGCGGTCACCACCACCAGCGGATGCCCATCGTCAGGTTTGGGCAGCTGGTACCACGCGGAAGTGAGCCTGCTCTGCTGCTGCGCGCCGGTGGTGTAACTGCCCGCAAGGGGAACCCGGGCGGCGTCGAGACCGTAGGGCAGCGGCACGGTCGACCCGTTGATGCCCGGCGTCGTCAGTTTGAGGGGAGCATCCCAGTCGTAGTCGGTGCCGGGTTGTGGCACGTCGGTCTCCTTGACCGACTCGGCCAGGGTGCGGTCCGGTACACCGTTGGGGCTGAACCCCGTTGGGTCGACACCGCCTAGCGGGCCTAACGGGCCGAAATTTCCCGGAAGCGGCGTCATGAACCCGGCATTGCTGTCCGGCTCGACGAGGATGTCGTCGGCCAGTCCGCAGCCCCCGCTGAATTCACGGAGGTTGTCCCAGGCATTGGAGTAGGTGGGGTACTGGCGCACGATTCCGGCGACCATCGACGCGATGAACACCAGCGCCATGAATCCGGCCGCGATCGGCACCGGCGCTGCCGTCACCGCTCGCGCCAGCGGGCCCTCACCGCGGTCCGGGGGCGCGAAATGCAACCAGACTGCCCAGAGCACGGCGATAACAAACAGGGCGAAAATTACTGCGCTGACACTGATTCCGTGGAACCGCGGCATAACGTTGTTGAACGGGACGCCGAAGCTCGAGACGTACCACCAGCCGTTGGTGGTGGCGAAACACAGCGCCAACACGAACAACACCGCCGCCACGAACGCCATCCGGTTCCGCGACCAGCGCAGCACCTCATGCGACACCAACACCGTCGTCAGCGCGGCCATCGCCGCGCCCACCGCGGCGAACAGCCCGAAATGGTGCACCCACTTGGTCGGGGTGAACATCAAAAAGAACATGGTGCCGAAGATGACGCCCATCAGCCGCCACGCCGGTCCGCGGGCGACTCCCGGAACTCGCTTGCGGCGCAACATGATAAAGACCGCCGTGAACAAGCACAGCGCCGCGATCAAAAAGCCGAACCGGCGCGACAGCGAGCCGTCAACGGTGGGCAGGATGAGGTAGTAGTAACGCAGGTTCTCGGTGTACCACGCCTGGCTGGGCCCGATCGAAGTGCGAATCCTGGTGGCTTCCAACACCGTTGACAGTGTCTGGTCGGCGAACACCACCGTCAGGATGACCGTTCCGGCCGCCAGTATCGGAGCCACCAACGGCCACGTGCCGACGAGGCGATGCCGGTGAACGAGGATTCGCAGGATCGGGCGGCCACCGGCAACCAACGCGGCCACCGCGATGAGGCCGGTGGGCTGGACACCCAGGGTGAACGCGGCAGTGATGACCGCCAGCGCGGCCGGCGTCAACCGGCTGTAGCGCATCGAACGCTCGATCAGCACATAGGTAACCAACGAACCGAGCGCGATGATGGGCTCGGGGCGAAGGCCGTTGTTGAACGGCATCCACGCGGTTAGCAGGACCATGCCGGCCGCCCAGGTCGCGGCTTTGCTGGAGGCCACCGCGGGCCCCAGCCGCGGCAGCACCTCACGCGACAACAGCAGCCAGCACAACAGGCCGGCGATCAGGTCCGGTAAGCGCATCCACAGGCTGGCGTCGCTGACGTGGGTCATCAACGCCAACAAGTTGTAATACCAGCCGAACGGGTCCTCGGGGCTGCCGAACCAGCGGAAATAGTTGGACATGTAGCCGGCCGGGCCGGCGACCCGAGCCATGCCGAGGATGTAGCCGTCGTCGGAGGAGTTCGCCCCGATCACATGCCACAGCACGAAGCCGGAAATCACCGCGACATCGGCCAGGGTGAACGTGCGCCAGTTCGCCGGGATCAGCCGGCGCATCCGGTGACCGTCGAGTTGATCCAGGCGCCACAGCGCGATCAGCGCGACGATGGTGGACGCGATCGCCAGCACCATCGCGATCAGTTTCAGCGTCGTCGGCGTGGTGGAGAACCGGGTGTCGATGGTCGCCGAGAGACGCAGGCCCTGCGGAGCGGGCCCGGTGAGATCCGTGAACACGCCGACGATCTGCGGCCGCAGGTTGGGATCGGGGAAACCGCCGCCGACCGGCTTTCCTGCCGGATCGTTCAGTCCGACGAAGGTGGCGAAGGCGCCGGCCTTGGTCGAGGTGATCTCGATGCGCTGGCATTGCGGGGATTCCGCCTGTTCCCGCGGCACGCTGGCGATCACCACGTTGCGGTCGGTGACGTCGACCCGCTTGCTGCTGGCGACGACGAACAACGCGTTCAGCGCGGCGTCCTTGCCCTTCTTGGGCGCCGTACTCAGCACCACCCCGCCGTCGGGCGGCAGGGCGCGCACCGCCGAACACGGCACGGTCACCGTCACGTCGACCGGCGTCAGCGAAATCAGCGGTGCGGTAACGCTATTCAACTGGCCGTTTTGTGGCCAGTTCAGCGTCGCGGTGGTCTGCACGACCGGCAGCAGCGGCGTCGCGACCGACAAGACAAAACCGATCAGCCCGGCGATCGTCGCAACCCAGCGCGTCAGGCGCACGTTTTGGCCGGGCGCCGTGGTGTCTTCGCGGTTCCTCTCGGTGGTGACGCTCATGGCAGGGCTCGAATCGGTCCCTGCCGGCTCCAGCCGCGCACTGTCATCACACCCTGTTCTACAACGGCATCCGGTGCTTGGTCGGCCGGCACCAACCGGTGGTATTGCTCCACCGACCCCCAGTCGCGATACCAGTCGCCACTCAGGTACGTCGCGATCGTCGAGGTATACAGCATCGCCTGAGTGACCAGGAACGGTCCGCCGGCCTCGCCGGCCTGCCAGCCGTTCGACGACGCCGCGGTCTGTTTGTGGTCGGGCATCAGGCGGTATTGCGGAAGTTGCGCAACGCCAAGGTGTTCGGTGAACGGTCGCTGGCAGGGGAAGTTGGCGGCGGTCGCGATGTCCATCAGCACGGGTGTGTGCGATCCCATCAGTTGTTGCAGGGTCTGCAGCACCGGGACCCGCGGCGGCGTGAACGCGAACCACTGCTCGGAACTCAGGTTCGGGTCGTAGGCGACGATGCGTGCCACGTTGGCCTCCGGTGGCGCCCAGGTGAGCGGGAACCGCAGATTGCGCCACGCCGGCTCCGGCCCGATGTCGATCGGCTGCACCTCCGCGAGCGGCTGCGTGGTGCCGTCCGGGCGCGCGAAGTCGCGGTGGCCCCACTGCAGTTTCAGCTGCTGCCCGTAGGTGAAGGTGCCGTCCTCCTTGTAAGACCAGATGGCGCCGGTCGCCGAGATCACCACCAGCGGCCGGTCGGCGGAGCGTGGCGGCAGCTGGTACCACGCCGAGGTCGCCGTGGCCGCCAGCGAATTCTCGCCGTAGCTGCCCATCACCGGTGTGCGGGCCGGGTCCAGGCCGAACGGCAGCGCCGCGTGCGACCCGTTCACGCCGACCGGTCCTTTACCGCCGGCCGTGCCCGCGGAGTCACTCATGGTGGCGTTGGGCTTGTTGGGTGATGCGTCGGAATTGACCACCCCCGGCTTGGTCACCACCGGGTAGGACCTCAGGTCGTCGCCCACCCCGTCGGGTTTGAAGCCGACCGGGTTGATCCCGCCGAGCGGGCCGTCCGGACCGAAGGTCTGCCCCGGAAACGGTTGCAGCATACCGGCATTGGGGTCGGGCTCGGCCAGCACCTCATCGCCCATCGCGCAGCTGGTCGACGATAACCCGGAGGTGATTGCCGCCAGGTTGGCCTTGGCGATGGTGTAAACGGGGTAGCGGAAGACGGCGCCTTTGGCCAGCGAACCGACCTCGCCCAGGACCATGATCGTCGCCACCACCAGGAGCGGCGTGGAGGCCAGGACGCGGTTGCGCCGGTTGTTCTTGATTTCGGTGTGCCCGGCGTAATCCATCCGGAAGTGCAGCCACGCGGCCAACAGGCCGGTGAGGATCGACAACGTCAAAAACATCGACGTCACCGGGTGGCTGGCGACGACGGGCTGGATGTCCCACCACGGCACCCCGTAGTTGCCGGTGTAGAACCAGCCGTTGACACCCGACGTGGCAACCGCCAGCACGAACAGCAGCGCGGTGATGTACAGCGTCAGGTTGCGGCGGCTGTGCAGGCCGATCCGGGCCAGGGTGAATGCGGTGACCGCCCCCAGAGCCCCGGCCAGGCTGGCGAACGCGCCGAACTGGATCGCCCACTTCGTCGGCGTGAACGTCAACAGCAGCAGCCCGAACGCGGTGGTGCCGATCAACCGCCAGGCCGGGCCGGTGGCCAGCCCCGGCACCCTGCCGCGCCGCAGCAACACCACCAGCATGCCGAACATGCAGAGCAGCAGCACCAGCACGCCAAACCGGCGCGCCATCGACCCGTCGGGATTGGACTCCACGGTGAGGAAGTAGTAGCGCAGCCAGTCTTGATACCAGGCGATCGTTGGCCCGACCTTGTATTTGATGCGCACCGACTCGGCGACGGCGGCCAGCGTTTGACTGCGGAACACCACCACGAAGATCAGCGACAGCGAAGCGCCCAGCGCCAGCACGGGGGCAAGCAGCCCGTCGGTCGCCCGGCGGCGCTGGATCGTCTGCGCGATGGCCCGGGCCCCGGTGAGCAGCGCGGCGACCGCAATCAACCCCTGCGGTGCCAGAGTCACGGCGAGCATCGCGACCACGATCGCGACCGCGGCCGGGGCCAGTCGGCGCAGCGCGATGGAACGTTCCACCAGCATCCAGGTGACGATGACGCCCAGCGCGATCAACGGCTCAGGCCGCAGGCCGTTGTTGAACGGCAGCCACGCGGCCAGGAACACCGCGCCCGCCGTCAAGACCGCGACCCGGTTTGCCGCCAGGCCCCCGCGCCCGGGGCCGAGGCGACGCAGCACCCAGTGGCCGATGATCAGCCAGCACGCGATCCCGGCCAGGGTCGCGGGCAACCGCATCCAGACCCCGGCGGTGCTGACCGACGCCATCTTGGCCAGCACCGACAGGTACCAGTCGAACGGGGCTTCGGTGGTCCCGAAGTAGCGGTAATAGTTGGCCACGTAGCCGGCTTTGGGCGCGATCCGGGCGATGGTCAGGTTGTAACCGTCGTCCGAGGAGGTGGGGCCGATGACGTGCCACAGCAGCAGCGTGCCGATCACCAAGACGTCGGCCAGCCAGCCCGCCGCGCCGAGATGGCGCCAGGTAACCCGGCTCATCTGCGTGCGGTACCTGCTGAGCCTGGCGATCGGAGAGCGCCAATTGACCAGCGTCGCCCCGCGACTGTGCCGATCCATCGCGGCCAGCGCGAGTATGGCGACCAGGACAGCCAGCGCACCGAGGACCATTGCGATCTTCTTCATCGCCGCGGGCGCCGTGATGAACCGCGTGTCGATGTCGATGCGTGCCGACAGCCCGGGTTGGGCGGGGATCTTCAGGTCGGTGAAGACCCCGCCGACTTGAGGCTTCTTCTCGGCGGAAAGGGTCCCGGCGGCCCCGGGTATGCCGACGAAGTCCGCCCCCGCGCCGCCGACGTCAGCCCAGGCGTGCAGCACACTGCACGCACCGGCAGCAACGGCCGAGCGCGGCGCCACCGCCGCGACCGAATCGCGGAAGGCGACCACGATCGTGTCCTTGTTGCCGCGCACGAAGAGGCCATTTTTGCCGGCATCCACGCCCCCGGTGGGCAGGGTCGAGACCACCAATCCGCCCTCAGGAGGCAGGGTAGCGATCGCCGAGCAGGGGACGGAGATGTCCAGCGCCCGCGGAGCTCCGGATATCAGCGGGGCGGTGACCTGGTCAACGTGTCCATCCGTCCTGGTGCCTTGAGGCCACAGGATGGTGGCGGTGGTTTGTTTCACCGGAAGCAAAGGAACCACGGCGCACAACAGCAGGCCCGCGATTCCGGCGACGACGGCGATCAGCCTGGCTAGCCGCTGCGACCGCTCATTATCGTCATGGGGCACGAGGGTCGATCGTAAGCGACGCGCCTGTCGACCCCGGGGATGGACGCTCAGGGAGCGGCGAGATGACCGGATTCCGAATAGCCGACGACGGTGCCACGACGCATTTCCATAGCCACCCCGAAGAAATACTCGACATGTGCCTAAAAGAAGTCTCGGAACAATGGCGACGGGCGCCGCAAAGGCCCCTCCGACCGCTGGTTTCGGGACTGACTGCACCGTTAGTTAAATTCAATGCGAGTTTTGGTTTAGAGACGAAGAAATAAGGGAAAAAACTTCGCACATTGGCGCATTCGGGGATTCGGGGAGAGGACCTGCCATGACCGCACGCACCACAGACAGGATCGACGCGTCCACGGCTGAAGGTGCCAAGCCTCGCCATCGGATGCGCCCGATCATGCTGACCAACGAGATCGCGTTCGACCGCCTGGTGGGCCTGCTCGACGAATTCGTCGCGCAGGGCTCGTTGCCCGCCCTGTAGCCAGCACTGCATCCACCGACAAACAGCGCTGAACGATCGCGCGTTTGCCGCGCGTTTGCCTGAATCCCCCCGCGAGGGCTCGCCGTAGCCGTGCGGATCCTTCAGTTGTGACTACACTGCCGTCAGAATGAGGGCTGAGGACTGGAGGTACGCGGAAGGCTGGCGGCGCGATGAGTAACTCAGGTCTCGGGTTCGGCGTTCTGGGACCGTTGCTGGTCACCGCGCACGGCATCCGGGTGCCATTGGGTGCCGCCAAGCAGCGGGCGGTGTTGGCGATGCTGGTGATCAACCGCAACCGGCCGGTGTCCGTCGACTCGCTGATCGACGCGGTCTGGGGTGACGATCCCGTGCCGGCGGCGCGCACCAGCATCCAGTCCCACATATCCACCCTGCGCCGGCTCCTCGCCGGCGCCGGCGTCGATCCGTACGTGGTGTTGGCGAGCGCACCGCCGGGATATCAGATCACCGTCGCTGACACCGACTGCGATGTCGGGCGCTTCACCGTCGAGAAGTCCGCGGGCTTGCGGGCCGCGGCCGCCGGGCGCTATGAGGACGCCAGCAACCACCTGCATGCCGCGCTGGGCGAATGGCGTGGACCCGTGCTCGACGACCTGCGCGACTACCCCTTCGTCGACGCGTATGCCGCCATGCAGCTGGAAGAGCGGGTGGCCGCTCACACCGCGCGCGCCGAAGCCGAGATCGCGTGCGGGCGCGCGGGAGCCGTCATTGGCGAACTCGAGGCTCTCACCGCCGAGCACCCCTATCGCGAACCGCTTTGGGCGCAGCTGATCACCGCCTACTACGTCACCGAGCGCCAATCGGACGCCCTGGGTGCCTATCGGCGCCTGAAGACGACGCTGGCCGAGGGGCTGGGCATCGACCCCGGCCCGACGGTCAGTGCGCTGCACGAGCGCATCCTTCGCCAGGAACCCATCGCCGCCAAACGGTCCGCGCTGACCACGCACAAGCAGAGCGCCTACCAGACCGCATCGGATATCGCCTTGAGCGCCGGGCAGCCCATCGCCTGGCTGCTTGACCGAACCGGTCGTCAGTATCCGCTGAGCGGCGCATCGACCCGGATCGGGCGTCACACCGAGAACGACATCGTCTTCGACGACGACACCGACGTCAGCCGGTACCACGCCGTAATCATCGACACCGGAGCCGGTTTCGTCATTCACGACTCGAAGTCGACCAACGGCGTCGAGGTGCAGCATCGGCGCATCCGGGGCAGCGCCGCGCTGGCCGACGGCGACGTCATCCGGATCGGCAGCCGCGATTACACCTTCCAGATCAACCCGGGCTGAGTAGGTCCATCACCTGGCCGGACGCTCGCCCAACCGTGCCGCCAACGTGTCGACCCCGGGGCCGGCGAGGTCTGCCAGCGCCGCGGGACGGCCGGTAATCGCCATCAACAGGGCTTCGCCCGGTCCGGTTACTTCGGGCCCGCGGCCGTGAACCCAGTCGACGTCGGTGGCGCGCAGTCGCAGTCCCCTGATGCGGCGTCCCGCACCGAGGCGCGGGTTGCTCGGCACCAGCGGCAGGATCCGGGCGAGTCGATCAGCGGGGACGGTGCGGGGCTGGCCCAGCGTGCGCCGGATGTCCTGATGATGAACGGTGCCGTCGACGAGCGCGATCATCCCGCCGAAACCCGCGGTCAGCCCCCGGGGCGTCAGGTGATTGCGCAGGAAATCGAGCAGCTGCTGCGGACTGAGTGACGCGAACTCGTCAACGCCGACCTGGTTGGTCCGCACGATCGCCCCCTTGAGGAATCGCTTGATCAGCCCCAGGGTGCCGAGTTCCTCGTAGCTAATCACATGCGCCACAACGTCTTTGACGGTCCACTTGGTGCACAGGCTCGGCGTGGCCCATTGTTCCGGCGTCAGCGTGGCGAGAAACTCCGCCAGGTCGGCCCGCTCGGCGCGCGCCATGTCCATCAGTGTGGGTTCACCGGCCACGGACCCCAAGCGTAGGCGCGTGCGTCGTGCGCATCAACGATCAGCAACCGGTTGCCGCGGCGCAGCTATACGCTGAAGTGCACTTTTCTAGCTGTTTTCCCTCACCAGCGAACGCAAGAATTTCGCAAGAATCTCGCAAGAACTTCGCCAAGATCGCACAAGCGGCGTCGGGCAGCCTGGTGTTGTCGGCCAACCGGGACCGACCCCGGGAGATCACCGCCACCCACGTGAACCGCCTGGGAGAGATCCGGCAGAGAAGGAATCACAACCATGAACGCGAACAAGAAGGTCTCCAAGATCCGCATGATGGCGAGCGTCATGTTGGGTGCCATCGGACTGTCCCTGGTGGCATCGCTGGTGCCGGCGACCGCCTCGGCAGAGCCGTTTGACCCAAAGAGCGGGCCGCTGCACCCGGTCCGCCACTACGCCGGCGACATCGAGCACCCGGCTTGGGCGCTGCACCACCCCTTGCGCGCCCTGATCCCGTAAGGCCGACACACTTCTGCCCCGCCTCCGGACTAATACCAACGTCCACCCGGAGCGGGGCAGAAGTGTTTCCGCACAACAACACTGGGAAGACAATTGGGGCCACCAATGAACGCGGCGGTTCGTTTCATCAGAGCGTCAATCCTGGGATTGGCGCCGGTCGTATCTATGGTCGCCGGCTTGGAATTCGCCTCCACCCAGGTGCGGCCCGGGCCGGTGCCGGCCGTGTCCGTTCCCATGTGCCATCAGATGGCAGAGCCTGAAGGCCGCCTAATGCCTGAGCGGTGCGGGATCCCACAGGCCGCTGCGCGTCATCGTCCCTAGCTCCAGATGCGCCGGTTGGGCGTTCGGGTAGTAGGGCGTCAGTCGCTGCAGGCTGCCCCAGTCCCGGGACCAATCGTCTTTCAGGTAGCTGGCCACCGTCGTCGCCTTCAGCAGCAACTCGGTGACCCCCAGTGGTCCGCCGCCGTTGTTGTCCATCACGGGGGAATTGGCCTCGGCGCCGAACCGATCCGGCAGGATGCGCCACTTCGGGGTTTCGTCGACGCCGTTCTGGTGACCGAAGGGTCGCTGGCACGGGAAAGCCAGGCCGACCAGCCAGTCCAGGAACACCGGGTCGTGGGAGCCGACCACATCCTGCAGCGTGCGCAGCTGCGGAATGCGCGGCGGCGTGACCGCGATCCAGTGCTGCGGCGCCAGATCCTCGTCGTTGGCGACCAGGCGGATTTGGGTCGCGGTGCCGGGGATCGCGGACAGCCCCAGCCGCAAGTTACGCCAGGCCGGCGACGCCCCGACGTCGTCGAATTGGAATGACCCGCCGGCGTGGCCGCTGGCCGCCTGATCGTCGGTGGCCCACTGCACCTGGACCTCGCGGGGATCGAAGCGACCGGCCGCGCTCACCACCAGCAGCGGCCCGGCCTTGTCCCGTGGCGGTAGCCGGTACCAGCCCGACCGCAGCCTCGCGGGGACCTGGATGCCGGAGCGCCAGCTGCCCAGCACCGGTGTGCGGGCCGGATCCAGGTTGAACGGCAACTGGGCAGCCGAGCCGTTGATCCCCGGCGCGGGATTGGTGCCGCCCTCGGTGCCGGCCTGGTTGGTAGTGCCGGTCTTGTCCTCGTCGTTGACGAAGCTGCGGTCGCCCGGGCGTTCCATCACCGGGTCGGCGCGGACGTCGGCGGGAATGCCGTTGGGTGTGAACGCGTCCGACAGCCCGGCGCCCAAAGCGTCGGCCACCGAACCGCTCACCGGGGCCAGCATGCCGGCGTTCGGATCCTGTTCCACCAGAACGTCTTCGGCCAGTCCGCAGCTTTTGCCTTTGAGCGCCTCCAGGTTCGACCGGCCCACCGACCACGCCGGATACTGCCCGGCCATCGCCAGGGTCAGCGAAGCGACCTCGAAGACCACCAGGATCCACGCCGCAATTGCCAACGGGGACTGGATGATTGCGGTCACGCGCGGCCCGGCCTTTGGCGCGCCGTTGGCACCCTCGTCGGTGGCGACAAAGTGGAACCACGCCGCCAGCAGGAGCACCAGCACGGTCAGTCCGAGCAGCGCCGTGGCGAAGGCGTAGTGCCACGCCGGGAACGCATTCGACCATGGCACACCGAAATTCGACACGTACCACCAGCCGTTGACGCTTGCGAACGACAACGACACCAGGAACAGCACCACGGCGGCGAATACCGTGCGGTTGCGTCGCGAGCGCATCGCCGCCGACGTCACAGCGACCGCGGCCAGCGCGCCCAACGATCCGGCCAGCCCGGCGAACACACCGAAGTGATGGGTCCACTTGGTGGGGGTGAACATCATCGCCAGGAACGAGATGATGGTGATGCCGACGATGCGCCGACTCGGTCCGGCGGCGGTGCCCGGAATTCGGCCCTTGCGCAACGACATTGCGACGGTGATGCCCAGCGCGAGCAGGACGGCCAGCACCGCGAAGCGCCGGGCCACGGACCCGTCGGGACTGGCCATGAACAGCCGCTCGTAGCGGATGTGTTCGTCGAACCAGCTCAGGCTCGGTCCGACGGCGCGCTTGAGAGCGGTGGCCTGGATCTCGCCGGCCAAGGTCTGGTCGCGGAAGATCAGGATCACCGTGACGGTGCCCGCAGCCAACACGGGTGCCAGCAGCGGCAGCGCCCCGAACTGTTTGGATCGGCGGTGCAGGATGGTCCGCAGCGGCCCGATAGCGACCAGCAGCGCACCGATGGAGGCGATACCGGTCGGCCCGGAGAACAGGGTCAGGGCGCCGATGACGCACGCGATCGCCACCGGCAGCAGCCGGCTGGTGGCCACCGCACGTTCCACCGAACACCAGGTGAGCAGGATGCCCAGCGCGATGATCGGCTCCGGGCGCAGGCCGTTGTCGAGCGGCAACCAGGTCGCCAGGAACATGCCCGCCGCGGTCCACGCCGCGGCGCGGCTCGTCTTCGTCGCGTGCCCCAGCCGCGGGATGACTTCGCGGCTGATCGCCCACCAGCAGGTCAGCGCCATCAGCAGGGTCGGTAGCCGCATCCAGATGCTGCTGGTGCTGACGTGCGCCCACAACGCCAGCAGGTCGTAGTACCAGCCGAACGGCGCCTCCGGCGTTCCGAACCAGCGGTAGTAGTTGGCCATGTACCCGGCGTGCTCGGACACCCGGGCCATGGTGAGGATGTAGCCGTCGTCGGAGGTGTTGGCGCCGACGAAGTGCCACCACACCAGTACGGCGATGACCAGGGCATCCAGTCCGCCGACCGACCACCAGCGCGCTGGCAGGAAGCGGCGATGCCGGGTCCCGTCGGCGGTGTCGAGCACGTGCAGCGCGACCAGCGCGGCGACGGTCAGCACCACCCCGAGGATCATCGCGGCCATCTTCAGCTGGGTGGGGCTGCTGCTGTAGCGGGTGTCGACGGTAGCCGAGAAGCTCAGCCCCGGCGGGGCCGGGCCGGCCAGATCGGTGAACACGCCGACGATCTGCGGCCGGAAGTCATAACCGCTCTTCTCGCCGCGCAGCGGCGAGCCGGGATGCTCGGCGTTGGGGCCCTGCGTCAGCCCGACGAATTCGGCGACGACCCGGTCGGCGTGCGCGGTCAACGTCAGGCGCTCACACGCCGGGCTCAGCACCTGGCTCAGCGGGGCGGTGACCACCGGGACATTGCGCACGACGAGCACCAGCTCGTCGTTGGCGCGCTGGATAAGCAGCCCGCGATCGACGGCCTTGGGCGCCTGCTTGGGCACCGTCGACAGCAACACGGTTTTACCGGTGTTCTGCGGGCCCGTCAGTCCGGCGGCCGCCTGGCACGGCACGCTGATGTTCAGTTGGGTGGCCACGTAGCCGATCAGCGGCGCCTCGACGCTGCCGAACGTGCCGTTCTGGGGCCAGTTCAGTTGTGCGGTGGTCTGGTTGACCGGCAGCACCGGGGTGGCGATCGCGAGCATGGCGCCGAGCAGGCCGGCGACCACAGCGACGATGCGGGCCAACCGGTAATTTGCCGCCGCGCCGCTCACGGAGCTAGATGCTAGTTCTTGGGTTTCTTCCTGGATTTCTTCCCTGGTACCAAAGGCCATCGGCGCTAGCCCCCCGGCTTGCGGATGGCCAGCACGAACGGTCCGATGCTCTCGACGCTGAACCGAGGGTCGGTGAACAGCGCAGCCCGCAGGTCGACGGTGTAGCGACGCACGTTGGGCTGGTTGGGATAGACGTCCTGGGCCAGCCGCAGGGTGTAGGTGTTATTCGCGCCCCGGCGCATCAAAAACACCGTCGGCGCCGGCCACGGCAGCGTGTCCAGGGCGTGGATCAACTCGTCGGCGGTCTTGAACTTGGACCACTTCTCGATCTGGGCGGCCCGCAGGTCGAACTGGGCCAGCGGGTTGGCGTAGTGCGACGTCAGCCCCTGAAAGCCCCAGTAGGGGTAGTACGACAAGAAGCTGTAGTCCGCGGTCAGCACCACGGTCTGATCACGTGGCCGGCCGGTGCCGCGCTGGATGGCGGCGTCGACGGCGTCGTAATACTTCTCCGAGCTCGGCGGCCGCCGGTCGCCGCGCTGGCCGTGCCCGTCGGTGTCGGTGTAGGCGATGGTGAGATCCGGCCGCAGCACATCGGGAATGTCCTGGCTGAACGCGATCGCCGCGGCCAATCCGATGGCGCCGGCCACCGGGAGCACGGTCCGGTGGCGCGCGGCCAACGCCTGAGCGCCTTCCACGAAGCCGAATGCCCCGGCGGCGACCAGCAGCACGGTCAGCGTCGGCTGCAGCCGGAAGGACAGCAGCGTCATGCGCGCCAGCGTGGCCAGCATCGACAACAGCGACCAGGCGTAGACCGCCAACACCCCGATGGCCAAGGCGCCCGCCCGCACCGACGAGCGTGCCCGCACCACCAGCCACAGCGTGCCCAACATGCAGACCGCGCCCAGCAGCGAGAACTGCAGCATGGGGAAGGTCAGCTCGGCGCCGTCGGCTGGCAGATAGTGATACGCGCTGCCGGTGTTACTGACAGGGCTGCGGACCGCGCGCAAGGCGAACGGCAGCCAGGTGGTACTCCCGATGGCCGCCGCGATGACGGCGATGACGGCCAGCCGGCGCAGCGGATCCGCGGCAGCCCGCAGACCATTCCGCCGCCAACGCACGCCGGCCAGCAACAGGCCCATCAGCGCCATCGTGAATGCGCTGAAACCGAACAACAACGTGTACCAGGTGGCCGTCCAGCCGAGGAATATCCCGGCGCCGACCACCGCCGCCCAGCCTTCACCGCCCGCCTTCCCGCCGCCCGCCTTTCCGCCCAGCGTGACTGTGGCGTCACGCTCGACGTCCAGCGTGACTGTGGCGTCACGCTCGGCGGGTACTCGGGCGCCGGCGCGCAGACCCGACCACGTCAGCACCAGCACCGGCGGCAGCAGCACGGTGATCATCGCGGAGTAGGGCTCCGGAGAGCCGTAGGCCAGCGTCACCGCCGCGGTGGCGGTGGTGACGATCAGCGCGTACTCGAAGCGGATCATCCGCCACCACAACACCAGCGCGACCGCGACCGCGATGGCGATCGAGGTGATGGCCCACGGTTTGTAGAGCTCCCAGCCCGGGGTTCCGGTCAGCGCCGCGACGCGTCCGCCGATCCAGAACCACCCCGGCGGGTAGAACGACGGCAGACCGAGGTAGGTCATGTCGTGCAGGGCGGGGCTGTCGGTGAGCCGCGTCAGGTACTCGGTGCGGAACTGCTGGTCCACGGAGATGCCGAACAGATACAGCTTGGTGGCCCCCAACGGCATGCCCAGCGTTACGACGGTGAATGCCGAGACGAAAATCAGCCCGCTCAACTGGGCCAGCAGGTGGCGCCCCCGCCGCCACAGCCAGCAGCTGACCACCAGCCCGGCCAGGCAGCCGACCTGACCGACGGTGGTCAATGCGTGTAGCTGGTTGGACGACGGGAAGGCCGGCCACTGCACGCCCGCGATGGCGATCAGCGACACCACCGCGACGATCGCCGCGACCGCTGCGGCCAAGACCACCTGGCCCAGGCTGGCCAGTGCGTTGCGCATAGTCAGATCGGCAGCTTGCGGAAGATGCTCCGCGGGATGTGTCTCAACACCACCATCACATAGCGGAATGCTGCTGGCGCCCAAACCAATTCCTTACCTTTTGCGGCGGCGGTCACCGCGAGGTTCGCAACGTACTCCTTGTCGACGGTCAGCGGAGCTTCCTTGACGTGCGCGCTCATCCGGGTACGCACCTGGCCGGGCCTGATCACCAGGACACGAACTCCGTACTCGCGCAAAGCCTCTGATAATCCGAGGTAGAAACCATCCAGCCCGGCCTTGGTGGAGCCGTAGACGAAGTTGGACCGGCGCACCCGCTCACCGGCGACCGTGCTCATCGCGATGATCTGCCCGAAGCCCTGAGCGCGCATCTTCTCGCCCAGCAGCACTCCCACCGAAACCGCCGCGGTGTAGTTGATTTCGGCGGCCTGCACGGCCTTGCGTTGGTTCTGCCACAGCTCTTCGGCATCGCCGAGTATGCCGAATGCGACGATCGCGACGTCCACATCACCGTTGGCGAAGGCGGCATCGATCATCTTCGGATGGCTTTCGGGGTCGGTGGCCTCGAAGTCGATCAGCTCGACCGAGCGCGCGCCGGCGGCCTTCATCTGCGCGACCGCGTCGTCACGTCCGGGGTCGCCGGGCATGGCGGCCAACAAGATTCGTGCGTGCGCGTTCTGCAGATAGCGCGCGCAGATCGCCAGACCGATCTCGGAAGTGCCGCCCAGCAGCAGGATCGTCTGCGGATTTCCCACGGCATCTAAAACCATTGGCGCACCATCTAGAGCAGCTCCAAACGTCGGGCCATGTCGGAGGCGAAGACCCCGGTGGGATCGACCTTGCGGCGCAAGCTAATCCACTCGTCGATGCGCGGGTACATGGCGTGAAAGGTCTCGGCGGTGGTCCTGTTGTCCTTGCCGGTGTAGAGCCGGCCGCCGAATTCCAGCACCCTGCGGTCGAGTTGGTTGAGAAACTCGTTGAGTCCCGGCTTGATCGGAAAGTCGACGCAGACATTCCAGCCCGGAATCGGAAAGCTCAGCGGCGCTTTGTTTCCCGGTCCAAAGAGCTTGAACACGTTGAGGAACGAGTAGTGACCCGAGCGCTGAATGTCGTACATGATGCTCTTGAATTCCTCGACCGCCTCGGTGGGAACCACGAATTGGTATTGCCCGAAGCCGGCCGAGCCGTAGGCGCGGTTCCACTCGCCGAACATGTCCAGCGGGTGGTAGAACTGCGTCAGGTTCTGCGCCTTGCCGCGGTAGGTGCCCGACTTGCGGTACCACAACTCGCCGACCGGAACGAAACTGTATTTGTTCATCAATCCGTTCGGGAAGATGTCGGGGAAGGTAAATATCTGCGGCGCATCGAATTTCAGCGGGTTCTTCTGCAACTTCTTCGGCAGCTGGTCGACCCTCGCGAGCGACCCCCGCGAAATTGCGGCGCGACCCAGCTTCGGCGGTGCGCTGATCGCATCGAACCACGCCGACGAGTAGGTGTAGTTCGCTTCGCTGCCGTCGCTGTGAAACGCGATGGTCTCGTCCAGCGAGTGGGTGACGTCGCCGTCGGCAATGAAATACGCCGTCTCCGTTGGCGTCATCTCGATCGTCGCGCGCAGAACGATTCCGGTGAGTCCGTTACCACCGACGGTGGCCCAGAAAAGCTCGGCCTGCTCGCCGTCTGGGGTGAGGTGGCGGATCTGGCCGTCTGCGGTCAGGAGTTCCATCGACCGAACGTGGTTGCCGAAGCTGCCCGCGCTGTGATGGTTCTTACCGTGAATATCGGAGCCGATCGCGCCGCCGATGGTGACCTGCCGGGTTCCGGGCAGCACCGGCACCCATAGTCCGAATGGCAGTGCGGCGCGCATCAGCTGGTCGAGGTTGACCCCCGCGTCGAGGTCGGCGACGTGGGTGTCGGCGTCGATCGAATGGATGCGGTTCAGCGCCGTCATGTCGATGACCAGGCCGCCGCCGTTTTGCGCATTGTCGCCGTAAGAGCGGCCCAGTCCGCGGGCGATGACGCCCCTCCCCTTGGAACGCCCCCCTGCGTCGGCCGCACCGGCAACCGCCTTGGCGATCACCTCGGGGTCCGGGGTGGAGAGCACCTGCGCTACCGACGGCGCCGTGCGGCTCCAGCCGGTGAGCCGTTTGGTCGTCAACATCGTCAAAGAGGCTACCGCCTGGCGGGCGAGGTCAGCGGATCCGGAAGATCACGGCTCGCTGCACAATGAAGTTGATCACCGTGGCGGTACCCTGCGCGATCACGAACGCGACCGGTATCGCCCAGGTCCGGTAGTGCAACAGCGCCAGGGATAAGTGGTTGAGCCCCACCTGGACGGCGAAGGTGATCGCGTAGAGAACCATGACCGCGACGAAGCGCGCGGTGCTCGGTGACGCCTGAAATGTCCATCGCCGGTTGATCAGGTAGGCGGTGATGGTGCCCACGATGAAGCTGAGCGTTTTCGACAGGTCAACCTGCAGGTCGACCCCTTTGTACAGCGCCACGTAGAGACCGAAGTCGACAATCGCCGAAAAGCCGCCGGTGACGACGAAGCGCCACACCTGCGTCGTGAGGCTCAGGTTTGGGCGCGGCGGCGCAGCTTCCACGGGGTTGAAGTGTAGTGACGCTATTTGGGCAGCTTCAGCGCGACCAATTCGACCTGGCTTTCCCCTTGCGGTGTCGAATAGGTCACCGTGTCGCCCGGTTTGTGCCCGACCAGGGCCTGCGCCAGCGGACTGCGGGCCGTCAACGTCTCGGCCTCGCGGCCGACCGGCGTCTCCTCGACGATGGAGATCACGTGCATGGTGACGACTTCGCCGTCGGCAAACTTCAGGGTTACCTGGGTACCGCCGGGCAGCGCGTCCGAATTGTCCGAGGGCGGGGGCCCGGTGCGCAACAGCCGGTCCAATTCATTGATCCGATCGGCGAGAACGACGAGTTCGTCTGCTCGCTGTATCGCCTCGGCCGCGTCTCCGTGGTCGCCGATCATGCCGCGGTCGTCTTTGACCTCGAGCTCCAAGCGCTCGCGCCGCTGCCGCAGCCGGTCCAGTTCCGCGGCGAGCTGATCTCGTGCCGCGTCCGCGACTGATTTGGCTTTCTTACTCACGTCCGCCGCCTAGGTCTTTGTTTATCGCCGATCACTGATACCCGCGAAGCCGACTCGTGGTTAATCAGTGATACACCATCGCAAGGCCGCCGTCACCGGTATCCCAGCAAGCATTTTCAGCTGGTGGCTGAACTGGATACCCACTTTGCTGAACAGATATCAATAAGTGTCACACCCAATATGGCACCCTGGCGCGGTATTGCCGCATCGCGAAGGCCGCCAGCACCCAGCCGACCACCGTCAAGGACAGCACTACCACCCAGTGCCGTAACTCCTGGTGGGCGCCCAGCAGTGGCGACCGCAGGATATCCAGATAGTGCAGCAGCGGGTTGAGTTCGACGATGCTGGCCCAGCGCCCGGCGCCCTGCTGCCGCAGGGTGTCGTCGTTCCAGATGATCGGCGTCATGAAGAACAGCAGCTGCACGATGGAAAACAGCAGGGGGCCGATGTCGCGGTAGCGGGTCGCCAGGATGCCGAAACACAATGACACCCATATGGCGTTGAGCACGATCAGCGCCAGCGCCGGAAACACCGACAGATCGGCCCACGACCACGGTTTCGGATAGATGATCGCGACGACGAGATAGATGACGATGTTGTGCGCGAACAGGATCATCTGCCGCCACACCAGCCGGTAGACGTGCACGCTCAACGGCGTCGGCAACTGCTTGATGAGTCCCTCGTTGGCGACGAACACATCGGCGCCCTCCAGGATGGCGGCGTTGATCAGATTCCAAATGATCAGGCCGAGCGTCACATACGGCAGATGCTGCGCCAGTTCCAAATGGAACAGCTTGGAATACAGGCCGCCCATCGCGACGGCGGTGGTACCGGTCGCGATGGTGATCCAGAACGGTCCCAGCACCGATCGGCGGTAGCGCTGCTTGATGTCCTGCCAGCCCAGGTGCAGCCACAGCTCGCGGCGATGGAAGCCGTCAATCAGGTCGCCCCGGGCCCGGGCGAACGTCCTGGACTGGGCTGCCGCGTCGGTGAACGTCATGATGGTCCTTGAGTGTCGGGCTTGCCGAAGATCTCGCGGCGCCCCAAGCGGCGCAACCGAATCCACTCCAGCAGGCCTCGGGGATCGCGACGGGTCACCAGGAAGAACCAGCCGAACCGGATCCACTCCTGCGGCAGTAGCTTGCGCAGACCCGGCTGCGCCAACACGTAGCCGCGATTGCGGTAGGTGAAAAACCGCTTGGCGGCGTCGTCGGGATATTGGGTGTGCATCCGCCCGCCCAGGATCGGCTTGAATTCGTCGGATCCGCAGGGATGCAGGTAAACCGCGTCCAGGCAGGTGCCGAACGGCAAGCCGGACCGGACCAGTCGGCGGTGCACTTCCACTTCGTCGCCGCGGATGAACAGCCGCATGTCCGGGACGCCGATCGACTCGAAAGTGGACGCTCGGAACAGCGCGCCGTTGAACAGCGACGCGATCCCGCGCAGCAGATCCTGTCCTTCTTCGGTGCGCAATTCGCTTGCGCGCCTGCGCCAAACCAGGCCGCGACGCAACGGAAACGCCAGCCGCTCCGGGTCATCCATGTTGCACACCATGGGGGATACCTCGGCCAGGCCGTACTTCTCGGCGCACGCCACCAGCGACGCCAGCACCCGGGTGTCCTGTGGGCGGCCGTCGTCGTCGGCCAGCCATACCCAGTCGGCACCTTGCGCCAGCGCGTGCAAGATCCCGAGTGCGAAACCACCTGCCCCGCCTAAATTTCGGCGCGACCCCAGATATGTCGTCGGGATCGGTTGGCCCTCAACGAGTTCGCGGATCCGGTCGCCCGACGACCCGTCGTTATCCACCACAATTAGATGGTCGGGCCGGCGGGTCTGGGTGCTCAGCACGTCCAGGGATTTGGCCAGCTCGTCGGGGCGCCGGTGGGTGACCACGACGGCGAAGACCGATTCGTTCATCCCGCCGCTGTCTCCTCCAGCACCTCGCGCACGTGCCGGGCCGCGTCCTCGCCCTCATAGGCGCGCACCACGTCTTCGATGCTGCCGGCGAGTTTGATCTCGCCGTGGTCGATCCAAAGCGCGGTCTTGCACAGGCGCGCCAGAAATTCGTTGGAATGGCTTGCGAAGACCAGGATTCCGGAACGCTCCACCAGACTCTGCAGCCGTGACTGCGCCTTCTTCAGAAAGTCGGCATCGACCGCGCCGATACCTTCGTCGAGCAGCAAGATCTCGGGGTCGATGCTGGTGACCACGCCCATCGCCAGCCGCACTCGCATCCCGGTGGAATACGTCCGTAGTGGCATCGAAAGGTACTCGCCCAGCTCGGTGAACTCGGCGATCTCGTCCACCTTGGCCTGCATCTGCTTTCGGGTCTGCCCCAAAAACAGGCCCCGGATAATGATGTTCTCGTAACCGGAAATCTCCGGATCCATCCCGATCCCCAGATCGAAGACCGGCGCCACCCGGCCGGTGACCGTCGCCGAGCCCCGGGTCGGCTCATAGATCCCCGAAAGTAGCCGCAGCAGAGTCGATTTGCCGGCGCCGTTGTGACCGACCAGACCGACCCGATCGCCCAGGTTCAGCGACAGTGTGATGTCCCGTAACGCCTCGATGACCACCACGTTGGAGTTGTTGCGCCCGATGGTGCCGCCGGCCTTGCCCAGGACGGCTTTCTTCAACGATCGCGACTTAGCGTCGAAGATGGGGAACTCGACCCACGCGTCGCGTGTCTCGATGTGCGGAGCGGACACCATGAACTACTGGGACTCTGCTTACAGGTACTGCCCGTGCCCGGATCCGGGCTGTCCTGGCCTACTTACTCCCGGCGGCAGCGCACCCTGGCGCATCTGCTCCAGCTGCGCACGCGCCGAGATCTGCTGGGCGAACAGTGCGGTCTGAATGCCGTGGAACAATCCTTCCAGCCAGCCCACCAGCTGAGCCTGGGCGATCCGCAGCTCGGCGTCCGATGGGGCGGAATCCTCGTTGAACGGCAGGGTGAGCCGGTCGAGTTCCTCACGGAGTTCGGGCGCCAGGCCTTCTTCGAGTTCCCGAATGCTGGTGGCGTGGATTTCGCGCAGCCGATTGCGGCTGGCTTCGTCGAGCGGCGCGGCGCGCACCTCTTCGAGCAGTTGCTTGATCATGGTCCCGATGCGCATCACCTTGGCGGGCTGCTCGACGAGGTCGGTCAGGGAACGTTCCTCGGAGTCGTCATCGTCCCTGGCCTGCGTATCGCGCAGCGCCATGATCCGCGGATCGACGCCACCGATCACCTCGATGCCGTCGTCGTCGTTACCGGTACTCAATCCAGTCACCTATCCTCGTGCGAACTTCTAGGAATGTGTTGCTGCGGCGTTCCCGCGCCATTCCCAGATTTGGGCGCCACCACTGGCGCCGGCGTTGTCGTAGATCTTCGCCCACGACTTCGATTTCTCCAGTGACCTTAGTCCTTCGGGTACGGCGAAACCGCGAACCGACGGCTCGCTGGTGAGGATGTAGCGGATGTTGAGCACGCGCACCGCTTCGACCACCCATGGATTGCCGGTGTTGGCGCGAGACCAGAAGATGTAGCGGAAATAGCCGGGGCCGGTCTGCTGCGGGTAGTCGTAGTGGGTCCACAACGGGTGCAGGTCGGCCACCGCGTACATCCACGCGGTGCCGTCGACGTTGGAGTTTCCGATGATGGTGTTCTTCGCGTCGGGCAGGGTCGCCAGGTATGCCATGGCGTCGAGGTCCTTCTGGCTGACCATCACCGAGTCGTATTTGTCGCCGAACAGGACCAGGTGCCGGTACAGGTAGTGCCGACCGCTGAACACGGTGGCCACGACCAGCAGCGCCGCGGTGGCCGCGACCCAGAGCGGTGCGGAGAGCGGCCTGACGCCGATCGACGAGCCGCCTGACTGCTAGCTAGCACGGCGGTGACCACAGCGAACAGCGCGATGCCCGCCATGGGGGTCAGCAGCATCGTCACCACCGCCGTGAGCCGGCGGGGGTCGTTGTAGAAGAACTTGCTGAATTCTTCGATGACGGCGCCGGCGGCGTTGTGAAACGGCGCTCCGGAGTAGATGGTCGCCACCGTCAGCACCACCCAGAGCGCCGGCGGCCACCAGATCTTCTTGCGCAGGAAGATCGCCATGCCGAGATAGGACAACGCGACCAGGCCGTACTGGACCGGGAAGTCGTTGAGGTGGCGGGTGTGCAGCAGCAGCGCGTCGATGATGCCCTGCTGCACGCTTTTGAAACTGGGGAAGGCGTGCCCGGCGATGATGTCCGCCTGCTTCAGCACCCCGAGGAACTGGGGCGCCAGCATCAGCAAGGTCGGCCCCCCCACCGTGGCCAGGGTCCGCGCGTCGGCGAGCCGGCCGCGCACCGGGTGCCTCAGTACGTCGAGCAGCCACCAACTCACCAAGAACAGGATGACGACGAACCCGCCGGTGAGGTGGACGGAGAAGACGCCCACCAGCGCGAGCACCGCCACCGGGATGCGGTCGCGGTGCCGCAGCGTCGAGGCGATCAACACGAAAGTCGGGGCGGCGACCCCGTAGGCCGCCAAGTTGGGCATGGCCGCGACGCCGAACTCGACGTAGGGCACCGAGGTGAACGACGCCGAGAGCGCCGCCGCGGTGGCCGTTGCCCCCGCGGCACGCCACTGTGTCGTGCGGGGGCGGGCCAAGAACCAGGTGAGGACCGCGGCGCTGGAGGGGAACAGCCAGACCGACGCGGCCACCGACGTCACGGTGTAGCCGGTGGTGGGGGCCGCCCCGGTGAGTTGGCAGTAGACGGCCGCCCACGCGTGGAAAACCGAAGGGTAGTACAGCTGCGCGTGTGTTTCGACGTTGCGGAGCTCGCCCATGTGGGTCGAGGACGCCTGGCCCGTATCGAGGATGAACCGCACCGTGTTGGCGTGCCAGACCGCGTCCCAGGTGCTGGGGATGGATTGCCAGTGCACGAGGCCGCGCCACGCCGCCCAACTGACCAACAAGACGCCCAGCAACACCCCGACCGCCACCGCCAACGCCGGCCAACCCCGGATCCCGTGTGATTCATCGTCGGTGTCGCGATAGCGGGCAAACACCAGCTGCAGTCCCGCCGTCAGCAGGCACACCGTGGCGAGGGCGGCCAGCGCCGTCCAACCGTTCCACGGGATGCCCACGGCGCCGAACGGAATGATCGCCAGCGCCACCACGCCGTAGGTCAGCGGCGCCGCGACCGCGACGGCGACCGGCCAAGTTAGCTGGGCGATACGTCCGACGATGGCACCGGGGGCGATGAGCAAGAACAGCGCGATCAGCGTTCCGAAGCCCAGCCCCACTCGACTAGTATGGCTGGCCGGGTGACCTTACTCGCGAAGCCCGACTGGCGGGGACGGTTCGGAGTTGAAGGTGCCCCTGCCTCGCAAAGATTTCCGCGAAATTTTCGCGGAATGGCGGAAGCTCTAAGGTGGCTTTCATGGCATACGACGTCGCCCGGGTGCGCGGTCTGCACCCGTCGCTGGGTGACGGATGGGTGCATTTCGATGCGCCCGCCGGCATGCTGATCCCCGATTCCGTCGCGACCACTGTGTCGACGGCGTTCCGCAGATCCAGCGCGCACACGGCGGGCGCACACCCGTCGGCGCACCGCAGCGGCGCCGTGCTGGAGGCCGCGCGGGCGGCGGTGGCTGATCTGTTCAACGCCGACCCGGCGGGCGTCGTGCTGGGGGCCGATCGCGCCGTCTTGTTGTCGTCGCTGGCCGAGGCCTCGTCCTCGCGCGCCGGTTTGGGATACGAGGTGATCGTCAGCCGCCTCGACGACGAGGCGAACATCGCCCCCTGGCTACGCGCGGCGCACCGCTACGGCGCCAAGGTCAGGTGGGCCGAGGTCGACATCGAAACCGGCGACTTGCCGACGTGGCAGTGGGAGAGCCTGATCGGCAAGTCGACCCGGCTGGTGGCCGTCACCTCGGCATCCGGAACGCTGGGCACGGTCACCGACCTGCGGGCGATGACGAAGCTGGTCCACGACGTCGGCGGGCTGGTGATCGTCGACCATTCCGCGGCCGCTCCCTACCGGCTGCTCGACATCAAGGACGCCGACGTCGATGTGGTCGCGGTGAACGCTCACGCGTGGGGCGGACCGCCGATCGGGGCGATCGTGTTCCGCGATCCGGCGCTGATCAACACCTTCAGCTCCGTCTCGACCGACCCGCACGCCACCGGGCCGGCGCGTCTCGAGGTTGGCATGCACCAGTTCGGATTGCTGGCCGGCGTGGTGGCCAGCATCGAATACCTTGCGGCACTTGATGAATCGGCGCGTGGTAGCAGGCGGGAGCGACTGTCGCTGTCAATGCAATCCGCCGGCACGTATCTGAATCGCGTCTTCGACTATCTCATCGCGTCGTTGCGATCCCTGCCGTTGGTGATGATGATCGGGCGACCCGAGACGCGGATACCGGTGATCAGTTTCGCGCTGGACCAGGTGCCCGCCGAGCACGTGGTACAGCGCTTGGCGGACAACGGAATTCTGGCGATTTCCGATGGGAGCTCGCGCGCGCTGGACGTGCTGGGCGCCAACGATGTGGGCGGCGCCGTCACGATAGGGCTGGCGCACTACTCGACGATGGCCGAAGTCGACCAGCTGGTGCGAGCGCTGGCTTCGTTGGGCTGAGCCATCACGAGACGCAAAAGTCCCTGTTGCGTGCGAAAATTGGCACTTTTACGTCTGCTGGCGCACTGGGCTAGACGGTCAGCACGATCTTTCCGGTCACCTTGCTCGACACCAGTTCCTGGTGCGCCTCTCCGGCCCGCTCGATGGGAATCCGCGCGCCGATGATCGGCCGGACTTTGCCTTCGGCGATCATCGGCCACACCGACGCCGTCACCGCCTGCACGATCTCGCTCTTGCTGTTCGGGCCGGTCACCGGGCGGGCGCGCAGCGTGGTGCCGATGACCCGCGCCCGCTTGGCCATCAGCTTGCCGATGTTGAGCTCGCCCTTCACGCCGCCTTGCATGCCGATGATGACCAGCTGCCCGTCGGTGGCCAGGGCGTCGATATTGCGGTCCAGGTAGGCGGCGCCCATGATGTCGAAGATCACGTCCGCACCGTCGGACTCCTGATGCAAGCGTGCGACGAAATCTTCGTCGCGGTAGTTGATGGTGATCTCGGCGCCCAGCTCGCGGCAGAAGTCCAGCTTGTCGGCCGACCCGGCGGTGACGGCCACCCGGGCGCCCAGGGCTCGGGCAATCTGAATCGCGTGGGTTCCGATGCCGCTGGCCCCGCCGTGCATCAGCAGCAGCTGGCCCTTGCCGAGGTGAGCGGTCAGCACCAGGTTCGACCACACCGTGCAGGCCACTTCGGGCAGCCCCGCCGCGTCCACCAGGTCGACACCGTCGGGAATCGGTAGCACCTGACCGGCGGGCACGGCGACGTATTCGGCGTATCCGCCGCCGGCCAGCAACGCGCAAACCTCTTGCCCGACGGACCATTCGGTGACGCCCTCGCCCGCCTCCGCGATGACACCGGAAACCTCCATCCCGATGATGTCGCTGGCCCCCGGTGGCGGCGGGTATTTGCCCGCGGCCTGCAGCACGTCGGCGCGGTTGACACCGGCCGCGGCGACCTTGACGACGACCTCGCCCGGCCCCGCGGACACGTCGGGCACTTGTTGCCATAACAATTCATCTGACGATGCGGCGACGATGGCATGCATGCCGGCCAGGCTACTACCGCTTACTCTTATCAGCGGTGGCGTGGCAGAGCGGCCTAATGCACTCGCCTTGAAAGCGAGAGACGGCTAAACCCGTCCGGGGGTTCAAATCCCTCCGCCACCGCAACATGCGGCGTCAAGCGCGGTCACCCTCGGTGTCGTCGAAGAATGACCATTGGCCGTCGTGCTCGACTTCCATCCGCCAACCCAGCTCCGAATTGTCGGCCTTGTTGTCCACGAACCACGCGTGCGCGTCGCCCGCGCTCTCGATGTCTCGGGTCGCGACAACCTCTCCGGTGGGGTTCAGCACTCGGTATGTAGCCATACCGTCGTGTTCCCCGCGCGGAGTGAGCTAATCGGCCGGGATCGCGGCGGTGATGGCGTTCATCAGGGCGACGTAACGACGCGCCTCGGGGTCCCGGCCGGGCTTGCCGCTGCTGATCACGCCCGCGGCCAGGCCGCGGGCCGGATCGGCCCAGATCGCGATGTTGGCCAGCCCGAGGTTGCCGAACGCGGCCGGCGCATTGCGCCCGAACGGTCCGAAGCGGTTGGTGCCCAACATGTAGCCGGTGCCCCAGCGGGCCGGCATCAGGCCCACGGCGAAGTCCGGCCGCAACCGGCGGCATTCCTGCACGGCGCCGTACATCCGTTCCGGGCTGATGACGCGTACGCCGTCGAGTTCGCCGCCGCGCCGCCAGATTTCGGCGAAGCGCGACAGCTCGTTTGCCGTCGACACGGTGTTCGACGAGGGCACCACGGTGGTCAGGAACGCCGCGCTGTTGCTGTACGGGATGATCTCGTGCACGGTTCCGCCGATCGCCTTGCGGAAGATCGCGGCGATCGGCGCCGGCAACGGGCGTCCGGTGGCGTGGCTGGGGGCGACCAAGGGGACGTCCTGCTTGGCCACGCCGAAATTCGTCCACCGGAAGCCCAGCGGGTCGAGGATCTCGGTGGCCAGGATGTCTCGGATGTCTTTGCCAGTCGCCGCGTAGACGATTTCACGCATGAGCGGACCCCAGGTCAGCGCGTGATAGATGTGCACCAATCCCGGCCGGTAAAGCGGCCGCAGCTTGGCCAGCTGCTCTTGGGCGTACTGGTGGTCGTCCGCGCGGTTGAGGTCCGGCTTGGGTCCGGTGGGGAACGGCACGCCGGCGCTGTGGGTCAGCACGTGCCGGATCGTGGTGCGGTCCTTGCCGTGGCTGGTGTAGCCAGGGATGTACTGGCAGACCCGGTCGTCGAGCGCGAAGTACCCCTGCTCGACGAGCATGTGCACGACGGTCGCGGTGATGCCCTTGGCCGCCGAATACACGCAGAACGGCGTGTCCGTGGTGACTCGGACCTGTTCGGCGTCGGGCGCATCGGTCGGCGCGTTGCCCCAGCCGTGGCCGATCGCCCGGTTGAGCACGACCCGCCCGCGCCGCCGAATACAAAGCTGAATCGCGGGGTGCATGCCGCCCTGATACCAATGCCGCGCGGCCTGCCAGATGCCTTCGATCGCGGCCGTGTCGATCTCGGAGTGGTCTTCCGCACCGATCGCCGTCACGGCGTCCAGGTCAGCCGGGACGCGGATCTTGCCGTCTGATGTCATGGGCGCCGCTCCTCCTCATCGCTGCGCTCTGCATCGTCGCCGGCGCGAGTCACGCTTGGCACCCCCGCGAGCCTAGCGTGGTCGTATGGCTACACGTTCCCGCTATGTCGACGTCATGCTCGTTGTTTACGGCATCTACTCGGTCGCCGTCGGCGTCTTCATGGCGCCGGGGCCGGTGGCCTTCTTCCACACCCTCGGCGCGTTCGGCGCCCGCAACACGCACTACATCTTCAACAACGCATCGTTCGAGTTGCCGCTCGGTCTGCTGTTGCTGGCCGCGATGCGATGGCCGACGTGGCGGGTGCCCGCGCTGGCCTTGGAGCAAACAGGCCACCGCGCATTGGGGCTTGCACGCTCTCAGCCACCTCGTCGACACCAATCACCACAGCGGAGCGTGGGTCGGCTACCTCGAATTCGCCGGGCTGGCGGTCTCCACCGCGCTGCTGGCAATTGCCTTGCGCTACAGCATTATTGAGTGACAGACTATTCCCCAGTGAACTGTGGCGGCCGCTTGGCGAAGGTCGCCTGAATGCCCTCGGTCAGGTCCTTGGACGGCAGGAACGCCGAGTTCCATGCGGCGACGTAGCGCAAGCTTTCCGAGACCGCCGCGATGCGCTGCTGGTCCAGGACGTCCTTGACGCCATGGACGGCCAGCGGTGGGTTGGCCGCGATCTCGGCGGCGGTGGCGTGTGCCGCGGCCAGCGTCGCGTCGGCGTCGTCGTACACGTCGTTGACCAGACCGATTTTTTCAGCGCGGGCCGCGTCGATGTCCTTGCCGGTCAACGCCAGCTCGCGCAGGTGTCCGTCGTTCAGGATCAGCGGCAGGCGGGCGAGGCTGCCGACGTCAGCAACGATCGCCAGTCGCACCTCACGCACTGAGAACTTGGCGTCGGCGCTGGCGTAGCGGATGTCCACCGCCGAGATCAGGTCGACGCCGCCGCCGATGCACCAGCCGTGCACCGAGGCGATGGTGGGGGTGCGGCAGTCGGCGACGGCGGTGATGGCGCCCTGCATGCGTCGCAGCTCGGCGTGGAAATCGGCGCGCGGCCGGGCCAGCGCGCCCTCGGCCATCAACGGGGCGAAGGTTCCGCCCATCGCCGGCAGATCCAGGCCGTAGCTGAAGTTTTTGCCCGAGCCGGTGATGACGATGGCCCGCACGTCGCGGTCGGCGTCCAGCGTCGCGAACACGTCGGGCATCTCCGCCCAGAACGCGGGCCCCATCGCGTTGCCCTTGCCCGGTCCGATCAACGTCACCTGCGCAACCTGGTCTTTGATTTCGACGGTGACGGATTCGTATGGTTCGCCCATCATCAGACCGTAGCGTGGTGAGTATGGCCCCCGATTTGAGACCCGGACCAGATTCCCCGCCACCCGACGAGCTGGCCAGCGCCGAGGACACGCTGAGTGTGCTGCGCCAAGTGCTGCACACCGTCGCCGGCGACGACATGTCGCGGCAGACACCGTGCACGCAGTTCACCGTGGCGCAGTTGACCGATCACTTACTGAACTCGATCACGGCCATCGGAGGCATGGCGGGTGCGCAGATTCCATCAACAGACGAGACCGACTCCGCCGAGGGGCGCATCGTCAGCGCCGCCCGGCCGGCCCTGGACGCGTGGCACCGCCGAGGATTGGAAGGCAGCGTGCCGTTCGGCAAAGCTGAGATGCCGGCGAAGGGCGCCTGCGGGATCCTGTCGCTCGAATTCCTGGTTCACGCATGGGATTACGCGCGGGCCGTCGGCCACGACGTCGACGCCCCGGAGCCGCTGGCCGAATATGTACTGGGGCTGGCCCGCGCGACGATCCAGCCGGAGCTACGTAGCCGTGCCGGATTCGACGACCCGGTCGCGGTGGCCGAGGACGCCGGCGCGCTGGACCGGCTGGTCGCATTCACCGGGCGCGATCCGCGTCCGGCGTGAGCTGCTACACGCGCTCGAGGTAGAAGTAGTAGTACCGGCCGTCATCGAGAACGCCCTTGCCGTTCATGATGCCCATCACGGCGTCGTCGTCGACCTTCTTGAAGTGGTCGTGCACGGGCGCCCCGTCGTAGACCATTGTGGCGGTGACCTCGCCGCGGAATTCTTCCAGCCAGAGGCTGGCCTCGCCGTTCATCCGCTCCACGTTCGAGTACTTGTTGCCGTCGGCGTCCAGGCAGACCAGCGGTTGCGCATCGGTGGCGGATTTGAAGGTCTTGCCGAACCAGTTGATCTTTGCCAGCGAGCCGTTGGCCCGGTGGCCGGTGGCGAACTCGCCGCCCTTCCACTCGCCGATCATGAAGTCAACGGTGGCCGGCTCGAGACTCGCCCAGAGATCGTCGAGCTCGGCGTCGGAGATCTGGTCGCCGCGTTCCTTGAATTCGGTGAACTTCTTGCGTGCCAAAGTCATTGCTTACTCCCGTGATTCGCGTTCCAGCCGCGGGCGAATTGCAGCATGGCGTCGTTTTCTTGCGGTGCTCCGATGCTGATCCGCACGCCGTCAGTGCCGTACGGACGGACCACGATCCGGGCCTCGGCGGCTCGCTCGACAAAGTCCTGGGTCCGCGATCCCAGCGGCAGCCAGACGAAGTTGGATTGGGACGGCGGCATGGTGAATCCGGCGGCACGCAACTCTGCGCTGACCCGGACCCGTTCACCGACCAGGGCGTCGGTGCGGGCCAGCAGCTCATCGGCGGCGTCCAGTGAGGCGATCGCGGCGGCCTGCGCAACGCTGGACACCGTGAACGGCACGTAGACCTTGTCCAGCGCGGTGATAACGTCGGGGTGGCCGACCGCATACCCGATCCGCAGACCCGCCAACCCGTAGGCCTTCGAAAAGGTGCGCAGCACAACAACATTGCTGTGGGTGCGGGCCAAACCCAGACTGTCCGGCAGCATGCCATCGCGGATGTACTCGACATAGGCCTCGTCGATAGCAATCAAAATGTGCGGCGGAACCGCCTCGACGAAACGGGTCAGCGCGTCCGGGTCCACGACGGTGGACGTCGGATTGTTGGGATTGCAGACGAAAATCAGCCGGGTGCGTTCGGTGACCGCGGCGAGCATCGCATAGAGGTCGTAGGTGTGGTCGGTCAACGGCACCCGGATCGCGGTCGCACCGGCGACCTGAACCTGGGGCGTGTAGAGCTCAAAGCTGCGCCACCCGAAGATCACCTCGTCGCCCAACGCGGCGGTGATCTGAACGAGCTGCTGGCAAAGGCTGACCGAACCGCACCCGACGGCGACCTGCTCGGGGGCGAAATCCAGCCGCTTGGCCAGCGCGGCCTTGAGCTCCACGCACCCGTTGTCGGGGTAGCGGTTGGCCACATCGGTGGCCCGCTCGATGGCCGCGCGGACGCTGGGCAGCGGGCCGAACACCGTCTCGTTGCTGGCCAGTTTGATGGCACCCGGCACCGTTTTGCCTGGCACATAAACAGGCAACCCGTCCAGCTCGGGTCGCAGGCGGGCGCTCACTTTGTCAGCATATGTCGCGGCTGTGTACGCTATGGCTCCGGCGGTAGCGGGGTGCTGAGAGTGGGTCGGGTACCCTCGTGAAGTCCATGGAGGCGTGCCAGAGCGGCCGAATGGGGCTCACTGCTAATGAGTTGTTCCCCTTCAAGGGAACCGGAGGTTCAAATCCTCTCGCCTCCGCGGAGTTTTTGAAGAGGACATAACTGAAGACAGGCGCCCGTAGCTCAACGGATAGAGCATCTGACTACGGATCAGAAGGTTGGGAGTTCGAATCTCTTCGGGCGCGCACAGCTCAGAGTCCGTTTCCGGCATCTGGGGGCGGCGCTGTTGGGACTTTGACGACAGTTTTGACGACAGTAGGCAGCGCGACACAGCGCGACAACCGGTACTGCGCGCGCGCCGAGTGGGCGCGGCAGGATCAACCGCGCAGCGCGGAGAGCGCGTCTTGCACTTCCGATCGGTGACGTTCGTTGCAGGAAGCCCACCGCTGTTCGTCTGCGTCGAGGTCGGTGAGGAAAGCGAAGCTACGTCGAACCCGAGCTTCCCAGTCCGGGATGTCGACGGGCCGGGTCAAGACCCCGATCGAGTCGGGCTCGAAGTCTTGTTGACTACGGACAGTGAGGACGTCTTCTGGCCGAAGTGGACGGTTGCCACGTCGATCGTCGATCACGTCGGCCCACACCTGATGCGCCCTGCCGAAGGTGTCGGTGCCGCTCAGGTGGATCGGGTTGGCGCAGAACCCGACGTTTTCGGCTTTCTGCCACCAGGACTGGAAGCTCGGTGAGGCGGCGCGGCGCACCATCTGCGTCACCACGTCGGTGGGGTCGATGCCGGCGGGAAGGCCCGGAAGGGCTGGAATCGTCAGGGCCGCAGCCGCGGTGCCGCGTCGGGTGAGCGTCATGGCTGGCCGTTGCCGCTTGGGCCTGAAATGGGTGGCGAGGTAATCGATGTCTGCATCTGTGACATGGAACGCCCGAACCCTCGCAGGCTCAGCGGCACCGTCCGCGCACGCGTAGCCGACGCCGGGAATGCTGGTGGGGATCCGGTCGCAGACCGCGCCCGCCTCGCGCGCTGCGGCTCCGAGAACCATCGTGGTTTGGGTGGATTCAGTCATCCGCAAACCGACCCGGATGGAGAACAACTGCCGGATCGGCAGGACACCTTTGGAGGGGTCTTGCACTGCGGCGATGACGGAGACACCGACCGCGCGGCCCTGGGACAGCAGCAGTCCCAGGAGTTGTTCGGCTTCGGCCCGTGTCTTGCGGTCTCCGATGTAGGCGGTCAGGGAGGCGATTTCATCGACGATTAGCACGATCAGCGGTTCGGCGGTGGTGGGGCTGTGCAGGCGAGTCTGGCCGCGCAGCCGCTGCGCGCGCTGCTGCATGACCGTCGTGACCGCCTGCAGCAGGCCGAGGGTGTGTTCGCCGTTGTCGTGTGCGAATCCGGTGAATAGCTTCTGTCCACGCCCGAATTCCATGCCGCCCTTGGGGTCGACCACCAGCAGACGGACCGAGCCGGCCCGCACACCGGGTGCCAGAGCGGCGATGATCGACCACAGTACCGAGCCTTTCCCAGAGCCGGTTGCTCCGGCGACCAGGATGTGCTGCCCAAGCACAGCTAGCCGCCACCACGTGCCGGCTTCGGTTACCCCCAGTCGGAGGCTGGATGGGTCCACCGCGGCATCTGTTCCGGGGCGGGAGAGTCGGATCGAGGCGGCCAGCGGATCACCATGATGGGCGGTGATGCTGATCGTGCCGGGATGTATGGAGCGGATTGTCACCCGGCGGGCGCGCACTGCCTCGGCCAGGGCTTCCGATCTGTTCTGCCAATCGGCGACCGATTGGCCGGTCAGAAGTCGCACCACCACGACATCGGGCTGGGCTGGAACGCGGTCGAGTACGAGGCGCTGGGCGAAAACTTCACCAACCGCGGCAAACGCTCCGAGGAGCAGGTCGAGGTCATGCGCAAGCTGTGGACCGAACGGTCGGTCACCTTCAACGGTAAATACCACAGGGTGACGGGGGCGGGCCTGGCCCCGCTGCCGAATCAGCGCCCGATCCCGCTTTGGTTCGGCGCGGCCTCGAACCGCGCCTACGAGCGTGCCGGACGGCTCGGCGACGGCTGGTTGCCGATGATGGGCCCCGGACCGGGCCTGGATTACGCGGTTACACAGGTGAAGGACGCGGCGGTGGCCGCGGGCCGCGACGCCGACGGCCTCGCGATGGAAGGCCGGGTCAGCTGGTCCGGCGACATTGACAAGGTCGCCGCCGAGATCGCCGCCTGGAAGGCTGCCGGGGCCACCCACTTGTCCATCAACACCATGGACGCCGGGCTGGCGACGGTCGATCACCACCTAGCCGTCTTGGAGCGGGTCGCCAGAGACGTGAAGTGACGTCAGTGCAGTTGCCCACCGAACCGCGCCTGGTTTTCGGCCTCCGCCTCTTCGCGTAGCGCCTCGATCGCCAGGTTCAACCGGTCGGTCAACTCACTGTGGGCGTAGCTTGTCACGCCCGGATGCAACGTCAACTGCAGCAACCTGCCGTCAGAATTTGCGACCGCCTGAATGTCGCCGAGATCCACGCTGTACGTGACGGTTTCGGCCTGCGCGACAAGGGCTTCCCACTTGTCGGCGGCCTCGCTCAGGTCCCGCAGCACCGACTCGACGAGATCTCGGTCTTTCAAGTCGCTCCGCTCGCTGCGACTATCCGACCCGGACACGATGCCAGTATGTCGACCGCCCTAACCAGCGTCAATTCATAATTTGGCGCATGTCTTAAGCCGGCCAACGCTAGTTAGCGCCGAGTTTCTGGAACCAGGAGAAGTGATAGTTCGCCGATATCAAGTCTCCGGTAACGATGCCTTCGGTCGCGGCCATCAGCAGACAGTTGAGCAGGAGCGCGGAATCGATGTCCGGATACTGCTCCAGCAACCGGTAACGCGCGGTGTCAAGGTGCACCCGCAACAGGTCGACTTCATCGTCGACGACGCCGGTTGCCGCGGCGGCGGCCTTGGCCAACGTATGCACGATGCGCGGCACTCCGTCGCGCCAGTGGGTGGCTTGAATCAATTGCCATCCCAGATCGTCCACGGCCGGCAATTCGCGGGCCTGCACCGAGGACTGTGTCGCGGCGAAGTCAATCGACCAGCCCAGCGGATCGCCGGGAGTGTAGGTCGCGGCCCGCAGCGCCCCGCCGATCAGGGCCGAGGCTCGGCCCGTGCGTCGCGCGGGCTCCAATAGTCGGGCCCCGGCAGGCAGCTGTATTCCCGCGGGCACCCAGCCGTGGGCGAGATCAGTGGCCACCACCGTCGTGCCGCCTTCGTAATCGCCGACCGCCCAGTTCAACTTCGGTTCTTGACGGGCCACAAACGCCACGAGCCGACGCAACCGTTCGGTGTCGGATTCCGTTGCAGCGGGCGCCTGCGGCGGTTCCGGGGTTTCCGCCGGCGGAGTCGCGACGTTTTCAACGGTCTCCGGCGGTTCCACCAGCCTGACGGCGGGGATCACTTGTGTCTCGTCGAGATCCGCTGCAGCGACTTCCCTGGCGGCGTGCCGCGGGGGTCGCGCCCGACCTGTCGCCGTCGCGTTGCGCAACTGACGAACCGTCGACTCGACTCGCCGCTCGGCACGACCGCGGGCCTCGTTGATCACTCGGGCCTCTTCGGCCTGACGGGCCGAATCGGCCATCCCCGCTCGCCTGATAATCCCCAACTCGTCGTTGGCGCTGCTCGCGATCCGGCGCAGGTCGGCATTGAGATACTCTGCCAGCGTGGCTGTTTCGGCACTGGCCGTCGACAGCTCGGCGGGCCAAAGCCCACCTATCACCCAGGGGGTGCAATCGACAGGAGAGCTGAAGGTGGGAATCGACAGCGATTCCTTTGTCGCTCTCCGGAGGCGCTGGCGCGCCGTGTTCCGCCCGAAGATCGCCACCGGGTAAGCGTACCGGCAGTGGCCGCTGGCTTTGCCGCCGGTGAATTGTGCGCCCGCCCGGGCCTGGGTAGCGTGGGGACATGGCTGATTCTGCGCTGCAGCAGCAACTCGACGAGGTGCGTGCGTTGCTGCGCCGTGCGCGAGAGTTGTTCGGCGCCAATCCGATCGAGCCGCCGGTCGATATCGCACCCGACCCCGGGGTCGCCAAGCCCTGGCTGCTGTAAACCGTCGGCGCGGTCAATCCGCCTTCTTGCGCCGGCGTAGTTGATGCGCCAGCAGCTTTTCGATTGCCGCGTCGAGGTCGTGGGCGGTGGGAACCTCCGCGGACGGGGTGTGGCCGGCGGCCACGATCTCGTTGCGCACTTCCAGTAAGGCCTTCAGACACGACACATCCGCGGTCAACACGATGGCCCGCGCCAAGGTGGCGGCGTCGGTGTCCATCGCCTCGGCGCTCAGGGCGACGCTATGCATATAGCCGCCGCGGCAGGAGCGGACCAGGATATGTCCGCTGGGGTGCACGGTGTCGAAGGCGGGGTTGGCGTCCGTCATCGACCGCCGTCGGTGATTCCGCCGAAGTCGCGTGCCGCCCGTGCGTCGTGGTCCTCCCACCTGGTCGCCGACATCCTGAGGTTGTGTGCCATCTCGGCGTGGTTGTCGGCCTGCTGCTGATAGCACTGCCGCCGCAGCTCCAGCAGTTCGCGGCCGGCCTCGCGCAGCTCACCGAAGATCGGTCCAAGTGAGTCCAGACTCTGCTGAATCGCAGGATGCGATGACGGCACGGTCCGCAAGTAGTCCGATGTCTGCTCATGATGAACAGCGGCTTCACGCAGCTGCGCGGGCACCACATGGATTCGATCTGCCATCCGCTGTCTCCTATCCAGTCGCCGCCGGCCGGGTCGGGGCCGGTGGGTCCGTCCGAGCCGGCGCCGCCGGCCTCTGCGTAACAGGCGGGTGCTCCCAGCCTAGAAAGCTCGGGCCGCTCACGGTGGCGATGTGCTGAATCTGGCCGTCGAGCAGTGCTTTACCGTGGCCGAGCGCAAGGGCGTGGCGGTCGCTGAGGACACCGATATCTCCCGGGACGACCCGCAGCGGATCGATGGGATCGCCGACCGCCGTCCCCGGCGGCGGAATGGTGATGCCCTGCTGTTGGAAGGCTTCGGCGATCGGCGTTCCGCCGACCGCGGCCTTGATTGCCGCCGCCAGCTGCGGACTCGCGGCCGTCACCGTATCGCCATCGGGCAAGGCGACCATCGTGGGGCCGCTGGGCGGCGATTCGGGCGGATCTTCCTGCACGTTCGCTGCCTCAGCATCTTTGTCGTCGCCCGCTTCGTCGGTTTCCGTCCGGTCGGGCTCGAGGCGGTCAACCAGTTTGGAAAGGGGAAGCCCGCCTTCGCTATTCAGGCCCGGTGCGTAGCCGGGTCCGGAAAACCCGGAAAGGCCGCCCGGCAGCGATCCCGCGCCCAGGCTGGGGACGCTTGGGATCATCGGCGGCGGCGCCGGTGGCGGGGGAGAAGCAGCGACCGGATCCTGCGCGGGTAAGTCGTCTTCCAACAAGGGGTCGTCAACCAGGGAGTTCAGGTACGGATCTCCCGCGGCGTCCGGCGACGCCGCTCGCCGGCTGAGCCCCTCCGCGGGCGGGTTGCCGGCGACGGCGGGGGCGGGTCCACGTTGGCCAGGAAGGGCCGCTTCGTTTTTCGAGGCGTCGTATAAGGATGTCCATGCGGCCATCAACGTTGACTTCGAGGTGTCATCCAGGCTGGCATTGGCGACGACCGCGCGGATGTCCCGCAGCTTGCTGATGAGGAACCGCTGGAAATCACGCGCTCCCGCCGGGGTGTCCAGGTCTGAGCGGGCCCGAACCGCCCCTTCGGTCTCTTGCTGCAGCTTGCTCAGCGCTTCGCTACCCTCGACCGTTTTCAGGTGGGCGTTCAGGATTGCCGAAACCACCTGCAGATCGAGTTGAGAGCTAGCTGAATTCTGGTGCGCCAGAGCGGCTTCGGCGTCGGCGATGGCCTCGGCGGCTTCGCCCTGCTGCGGTTCGTGTGACACCGGCGGTGCCCCGAAGACGTCCGGGTGTTGTTGGCGGATCCTGCTCAGGATCGCGTCGAGTTGGTCGGGACGGGCGGTGGGGGTAACCACGGCCACCACCTCGCTCGGCGTCAGCCCGGTCTGCCAGGCGTTCGGATCGCCCGTGCGGTCCCGGATCTGTTTGACCGCGGCGAGCACATCCCGATAGGTCGACATTGGTCTAGGACCGCTCCATGCCGGCTGACACTAGTGAGACACGGTGCCGGGGACAATTCACCTCTCGGAGATTGTGTACTGTGCCCGCAAGCTCTGTAGCACAGCACTTTTGGTGCGGTCGAGTTCGTGGGCATGCGCCACGACCGCCGCGATCTCCCGTTGTTTGGCAACCAGAAACTTCTGAAACTCGCGCGCGCCCATCGGGGTATCGAGGGCGGGGCCGGCCTGTCCCGACACCACGCGGTCGATCTCAGCGGCGATCGCATCGAGCCGGTTGACGCTTTCGCGCAGCACGGCATGAGCGTCGGCAATGGCCTCGGCGAGCACCCGGTCGGCGTCGGCCACCGTGCCGTGTAAGGTCGCCATCGCTGCCTGCCGTGCCTGGATGGCAGCCAGCGAGGATTGTTCTTGCTCCGACATGGGTTCAACCTCCTCAGAGCGTCATCAAAAAGGTCTGCGTATTTGCACGTTGCCGCCCAACGGGCTGATCCGCACCGTCGCACCCGAGTAGGGCGCTTCGACGACCAGATTGTTGCCGATGGCCAGCTGCACGTGTCCGGGATGGGGGAAGACGAGATCGCCCGGCCTGACGTGCGAACGCGGGACCGGCATTCCGTCGTTGATCTGCTGATAAGTCGTGCGGTCCAGGTGCAGGCCGGCTTGTGCATACGACCACTGGACCAGCCCCGAACAGTCGAACTGGTCGGGACCTGTTGCGCCCCAGACGTACGGGCGGCCCAACCGCGACAACGCTGCGCGCACCGCGACTCCGGCGCGACCGCCCGCCGATGGCAGCCGGGCTGGACTCAGGCCGTGATGGCGCGTCATTCGGTACCGCAGCGCGCGCAGCGCCATCAGGTGCCGCCGGGCGCGGCCGCGGGCCACCAGTACATGCGCTCGCTGGGCGCGCAGTCGCGCCGCGCGTCGGCGCATCGCCTCACGCTGGGCCATCGGGCTGGCCGGGGTTTCCATGCCGTCGGCGCGCGCTTGATCAAGGACGCCCTTGGTCAAGTGGTGCGCCTCGGCGTGATCGCGCTGCGCACTGGCGATGACGGCGTCGGTCGCCGCGTCTGTCCGCGCCGCCGCTGCCAGCGCGTCGCGGCTGTGGCGCGCCGCGAGCTGATAACCGCGCTGTCCCGCACCGGTATTCAATCCGGCGGCCCGCTCGAGCTGGCGGCGGTCGGGGGTGGTGCCCGCATCCACCGCGACGTGACGACTGCTGCCAACGAACAGTCGATGCGCGCGGTGCAGCGCGTCAACTTCGCTTCGGGTCACTCGCTGCCCTCCTGACTGGCCGACTCGACCGCATCGGTGAAGGCGCGGACACGCGGAAGCGCTCCGGCGGGGATGACGCCGCGGTTGCGGATGTCCCACACGTCGTCGCCGCTGACACCAAGCAGTGCCGCGATGATCGGCTCCGGCAGGGACGAGTGCGCACATGCCCTGTCGAATCGAGCGCTCAGGCTGGTCGGCATCCGCTTCAGCAGGTCGGCGCGCGTCTGCTCGAGTTCCGTGAGGTGCTCCATCAATCGGGCCGTCGAATCGGCACCGGCGTTGACCGCGACCCGCCAGGAGCTGGCCGCGAGCATCTCGGCTTTCACGCACTGCGCGATCACAGACAGAATATACGTCTCATATTCGTTTGATGTCGTCGCCGGGAGCCGATCGATGACGGATTTGATGGCGTCGAGCTGCGCTTCGGCGTAACCCTCAAGCACATCCGTGTCACCGTGCCGGTCTACGACAACGGCCGCAGCGCGTCGCGGTGTCACCGCCTGCGGTGCCTGAACGGCGATCAGCCGGGCCAATTCGGCGTCGGGATCAGCGGCCACCAGGAGCCGCGAATAGGTGCCCGGCGGCAGGCCGAGACCGTTTTCAACCTTTTGAACTGTGCCTTTGTGTGGTTTCCGGGCGCCGCGCTCCAGGTAGCTCAATCCCATGATGCTGACTCCGGTGGCGGCCGCGAGGTCTGCCAGCGACCAGTCACGAGACTCGCGCAGGGCCCGGATCGCCGCGCCGGCCGATTCACGGCTCATCGCACGCTCCGGCCATAGCCGGATATTACACAGACTCGGGGTCAAGCCTGTGGATATACGTTTTTATCACGTTTCTCTTGCGCGAAGCGCGCACCGGTGTATACGCTTTTGACTACGTTTTGCGTTCAAGGCACCCGAAGAAGGAGGCATCGACATGGGCGGCATGTTGGTCACCGGACACCCCTGCACAACCAACCCGGAACTGTGGTTCGGCTACCCCGACGACGACGGTGGGGACGGCGCGGCGAAAGCACGGGCGTACGAGCGGTCGGCTACCGAGGCGCGCATCCAGTGCCTGCGCCGCTGCCCGCTCGCTCAGCAGCGCCAGTGCGCCCAGCGCGCCATCAAACACCGCGAAGAGTATGGCGTCTGGGCCGGCATCAAGCTTCCGGGCGGCCAGTACCGAAAGCGCGCACAACTGGCCGCGGCGCATGAGGTGCTGCGCCGCATCGCCGCCGGCGAAATCAACTCAAGGCAGCTGCCCGAGAATGCGGCCCTGCTGGCGCGCAGCGGGCCCGAGACGGTTCCGGTGACGACGGTGGTGTTGCACCTGCCCGCCTCACGGATCGGTCCACGACCGGCGGCCTAAACCGCTTCGGCGCTGGTCAGTTTGCTGGCGCACCCGACGGGGTAGGCGTTGGCATGGCGTTCGACCTGACACCGACCGCAGCGCAGCACGACCTGGCCCGACGCGCGCACGAATTCGCCGACTCTGTGATACGTCCGGTCGCGCTCGACTACGACCAGCGTCAGGAATTTCCCTGGCCGGTGCTCGAAGAGGCCGCCCAGCGCGGTTTCTACAGCCCATTGTTTTATCGCGACCTGATCGGCGACCCCACCGGATTGTCGCTGCCGATGTTCATGGAGGAAATCTTCTGGGGATGCGCCGGAATCGGTTTGGCGATCGTCATGCCGGCACTGGCGTTGTCCGCGATCGGGCAGGCCGCATCGCCGGAGCAGATGCTGCAGTGGGCGCCCGAATGCTTCGGAGCACCTGGCGATCTCAAACTCGCGGCACTGGCGATCTCGGAGCCCGAAGGCGGCAGCGACGTGCGCAATCTGCGCACCCGCGCCCGCCGCGACGGTGACGACTGGATCATCAACGGCCACAAGATGTGGATCGGCAACGGCGGCATCGCCAACGTGCACGTGGTCAATGCGGTCGTCGACGAGGAGCTCGGCCACCGCGGCCAAGCGCTGTTCGTGGTACCGGGCGGCACGCCCGGGTTAAAGATGGTGCGGAAACTCGACAAGTTGGGCTGCCGGGCGTCGCATACCGCGGAGCTGGAGCTTGACGGGGTACGTGTTCCGGGAACCAATCTGCTTGGCGGACAAGAGAAGCTCGAACACAAGCTCGCCAAGGCCCGTGAGGTGGTCGCGGGCGCAAAGCGGTCCGGCTCCGCGACATTGGGGACCTTCGAGCAAACCCGCCCGATGGTCGCCGCCCAGGCGATCGGGATCGCACGCGCCGCATTGGAGTACGCGACGTCCTACGCCACCGAGCGAGAAGCGTTCGGCGGGCCCATCATCGACAACCAGGGCATCGCATTCCCGTTGGCGGACTTGGCAACCCAGATCGACGCGGCCCGGCTGCTGACCTGGCGAGCGTCATGGATGGCCGCCAGCGGAGTCCCCTTCGAGCGCGGCGAGGGCTCGATGTCGAAGCTCGCCGCCAGCGAAGTCGCGGTCAAGGCCACCGAGCGAGCAATCCAGACGATGGGCGGCTGGGGCTACATCACCGATCACCCCGTCGAGAAGTGGTATCGGGATGCCAAGCTGTACACCATCTTTGAGGGCACCAGCGAAATCCAGCGGATGGTCATCTCCAACGCGCTCGGGGCCACGGTGGGTACCCCGCCCCTGCATGTCGTCATCGAGCCGTCCGGGGGAGCGTTGAACAAGATATTCGGTCGCGGCACCCCGCTGCGTTCGCGCGTGGCCGATGCCGCGTTGTCGGCGAAGGACCAGGTCCCCGATCCGATCATGCGAGTCGCCATGAAAATGCTCCGCCCACCCCGGTGAAACCCAGGGGTAGTGTCGCTCGAGAAAGTAAGGAAGACACATGACTACAGACAAGACAGGCGCGCAAACGACGGTCAGCGCCCAGGCCGGCAAGTACACGATTGCCGTTGAAGGCGAAGACGTCGGTTTCGCCGATTACGCCGATCGCGGCGATGAGCGGGTTTTCTGCCACACCGTGATCGACTCCGCATTCGGCGGACGCGGCCTCGCGACCATCCTTGTCGAGCATGCTCTCGACGCGACGTGCGCCGACGGCAAGCGCATCGTGCCGGTGTGCTCGATGGTCGCCAAGGTGATCGAGAAGCACCCCGAATTCGCCGATCTCACAGATCCCGTCACGCCCGATATCCAGCGCTGGGTACAGTCGCAGCCGAGCAAATAGATCACCGACGCAAGCGAGGACCTGAGCGCGCGCGGAGCAACACAGACACGTTTTTGCTGGTATTTCCATGCCAGGCGATGCGCGGCTCCTACGCTTCGAACATGTACGAGGGTTTCGCCGAAGTCCGCGCGGGCAATTCTGGCCTGCACCGATGAGACCTCGGCGATCGTGCCGGCGCCGCCTGGCATGGCGTCACCGAGTCGCCGATCGCTCGGTGGCGGGTTAGTCGATCGGAGGAAACGACATGGATTTCGCACTGCTGCCGCCGGAGGTCAACTCCGCCCGCATGTATGCCGGTCCTGGCTCGGGACCGATGATGGCCGCCGCGTCGGCTTGGGACGCCCTGGCCGCCGACCTGCAATCGATGGCCAGCTCGTATCAGTCGGCGATCGCGGGACTGATCGCCGGGCCGTGGCTGGGTCCGTCGTCGGCGACGATGGCCGCCTCGGCCGCCCCGTATGTGGACTGGATGAGGGCCACCGCGGCGCAGGCCGAACAGACGGCGAATCAAGCCGCCGCGGCAGCCGCCGCCTACGATGCCGCGTTCGCCGAAACGGTGCCCCCGCCGGTGGTCGCGGCCAATCGCAGTTCTGTTGGCGACCCTGGTGGCAACCAATTTCTTCGGCCAGAACACCCCGTCGATCGCACTCACCGAAACGCAGTACTCCGAGATGTGGGCCCAAGACGCTTCCGCGATGTACAGCTATGCCGGCGCGTCGGCGTCGGCGACAACGCTGACACCGTTCAGTGAGCCCCCGTCGACCACCAACTCGAGCGGACAAGGGAGCCAGGCCGCCGCGGCCGCCCAAGCCAGCGCCACCCCCGCGGGCAGCATTCAGACCGCGATGTCGCAGGCGCAGCAGGCGCTGTCCGCGGTACCCAGCGCGCTGAGCGGTGCCGCGACCCCGGCTCAGGCGCTGTCGCCGCTGGACCTGATCAACCTCCTGGGAAGCCTCAGCGGAATCCTTGTCGACCCAGAATTGAGTGGCGCAGGACTCGTTGTCGACTCAACAGCCCTTCCCTACGACGTCGTCGGCGCTCTCACGGGTTTCCACACGGATGACATCGTTAGTGGCTGGGCGGGAATCCAGTCATGGCCGGGGATGGCTGCCGTGCCGCCAACGCCGTTCCCGGTGATCACCAACCTGAACTCGCCGGTTTCGGCTGGCATGGGAACGGCGAACGTCGTCGGCAAGATGTCGGTGCCGACGGCCTGGGCGATGGCGGCGCCTGAGATACGCCCCCTCGCGGTGATGTTGCCGGCCGCCAGCGTCGCTGCCGCAGAGACGGGTGCCAGCGCCGGAAGCGTGTTCAGCCAGATGGCCCTTGCCGGCATGGCCGGGCGCGCACTGGCGGGCAGCACCGGTGCGGGCGGTGCGGGCGGTGCGGGTGCAGCCGGCAACCGGGAGCGGATCGGCGCACGCGTCGGGGCGCCCACCCAGAAGCCGGCGGAACCGGCGCCACCTGAACCGCCCGCTGTGCCGAAAACCCCTGCAGGCGGCCCAATCACGGGTATCGCTGCCGAGTTACGTGAACTGGCCTCGCTACGCGACTCGGGAATCCTCACCGACGAAGAATTCACCGAGCAGAAACGGCGTCTGCTTCCGCAGTGAATTCTGAAAACAAAATCCCCGGCCGATTGGCCGGGAAGATTGTCACTCATCACATTGGTGGGCGAAGGGGGACTTGAACCCCCACGTCCCGAAGGACACTGGCACCTGAAGCCAGCGCGTCTGCCATTCCGCCACTCGCCCGAAACAACCGAAGGACCATACCACTGTAGTGGTCGCGCGCCCCAACCGTCGCCTCGGCGGTGCGCCTGGCCGACCGGAAGCCCAGGCTCCGGGCCGCAGCTGCAAAACGGCTCTGAACTGCACGGATGCGATTCTCAGAATTCTGACGGTGCCGCAGCTTCCCGCTATCCCGATACCATGCTTGGGTGATCCGACACGCGGACGAGTCGTTTGCCTTGCGCCGGCGATATGCCACGGCAAGTGCGGGCGAGCGTTGAGCGGTGAATAGCCACGGTGTCAGCCAGAAGGGGCTTGCCGCGCGCATCGAGCGCAAGCTCGAGGCGACCGTCGGCGACGCGTTTGCGCGGATGTTCGGGGGATCAATCGTCCCGCAAGAGATTGAAGCCCTATTGCGTCGGGAAGCCGAAGACGGTGTCCGGCCACTTCAGGGAAAGCACCTTTTGGCGCCCAACGAATACATCATTACCCTCGGTGTGCACGACTTTGAGAAGTTCGGCGGCGATCCGGATCTCACGTTGGGCGCTTTCGCGAGTTACTTGGCCGACTATATCTATGAACAGGGGTGGCAAACGTATGGTGATGTGGTCGTCCGGTTCGAGCAGTCGTCGAACCTGCATACCGGACAGTTCCGCGCCCGCGGTGCTGTCAACCCCGATGTCGAGCCCCGCCCGACGCTCAGCGATTCCCGACGGCCACAATCAAATCAGGCGTTCGGCGCAGAACCAGGAGTACCACCAATGACTGATAACTCGAGCTACCGCGGGGGACCGGGACAAGGGCGGCCCGGCGACGAGTACTACGACGAGCGTTACGGGCGTCCGCAAGACGACCAGCGGGCCGGCCCCGATCCGCAGGGCGGTCACGACCCCCGCGGCGGCTACCCGCCGGAACAAGGCGGCTATCCGCCCCAACAGGGGTATCCGCCGCCGCCCCGCCCCGACCAAGGCGGCTACCAAGAGCACGGCGGTTACCCCGACCAACGCGGCTATCCGGACCAGCGCGGTTACCCCCAGCAGGGCGGCTACCCAGAGCAGGGCGGCTACCCAGAGCAGCGTGGGTACCCGGACCAGGGCGGCTACCCCGACCAACGCGGCTACCCCGACCAACGTGGCGGCTACCCGGAACAAGGCGGCTACCCCGAGCAGGGCCAGGGCGGCTACCCAGAGCAGCGCGGCGGCTACCCGGAACAAGGTGGCTACCCGGACCACGGGGGCTACCCCGACCAAGGCCAAGGCGGCTACCCACCACAGCAATACGAGCAGCGTCCACCCGCCCCTGCCGGATACGGCCAGCCCGGCCAAAATTACGACCAGGGTTACCGCCAGGACAGCGGTTATGGTGCGCCCGGCGAACAGGGCCAGCAGGGCTCGCAAGGCTACGGCGGGTACGGCGATTACGGTCGCGGCCCGGCCCGCCAGGACGAGGGCGGTTACGGCTCCCCGGCCCCGGCGGCACCCGAACAGCGCCCGGCCTATCCCGAACAGGGCGGCGGTTACGACCAGGGTTACCAGCAAGGCGGTCAACAGTACGGCCGGCAGGACTACGGCTCAGGCGACTACACCCAGTACGCCGAAAGCGTCCCGCCCGGCGGGTACGGCGGCCCCGCCGGAGGCTACGGCGAGCCTGCAGGCCAGGACTACGACTGGGGCCAGTCGGCGGGCCAACCGGCCGCCGCACCGGAGTACGGCCAGGGCGGCGGCTACGCCGGTTACGAAGGCGGCTACGGACAGGGCGAGTACGGATCCGCCGGAACCGCGGTCACCTTGCAGCTTGACGACGGCAGTGGTCGCACCTACCAGCTGCGTGACGGCTCCAACATCGTCGGTCGCGGCCAGGACGCCCAGTTCCGGTTGCCCGACACCGGGGTGTCACGTCGTCACTTGGAGATCCGGTGGGATGGACACGTCGCGCTTCTCTCTGACCTGAATTCCACTAACGGCACCACCGTCAACAACGCGCCTGTGCAGGAGTGGCAGTTGGCCGACGGCGACGTGATCCGCTTGGGCCACTCGGAGATCATCGTCCGCATTCACTGAACCGGTCGGGATCACGCTGCCGTGCTTCGCCCGCTTCCACCAGCGTCCAAGCTATCGTGACGTTGCCAACGGGCACGGTGTCACGGACCCGAAGCTCGGCACCAGGACGCGGGTAGACGGAAAGGACGTCAGATGCAGGGACTGGTACTGCAGCTGACGCGTGCCGGATTTTTAATGTTGCTATGGGTATTTATCTGGTCGGTGCTGCGCATTCTGAAGACCGACATCTATGCGCCGACCGGCGCGGTCATGGTGCGCCGAGGCCTGGCGTTTCGCGGCACCCTGCTCCCGGCGCGGCAACGGACCGCTGCGCGCTACCTGGTCGTGACCGAGGGGTCGCTGACCGGAGCACGCATCACCCTCAGTGGGCAGCCGGTGTTGATCGGGCGCGCTGATGATTCCACCCTCGTACTGACCGACGACTACGCCTCGACGCGGCACGCCCGGCTGTCTCAGCGCGGCTCGGAATGGTACGTCGAGGATCTAGGATCGACCAACGGCACTTACCTTGACAGGGCGAAGGTGACCACAGCGGTTCGAGTTCCCATAGGTACGCCGGTGCGGATCGGCAAAACAGCAATCGAGCTGCGCCCGTGAGCCCCGCCTACGACGATGTTGCCGGCTCGGCGGATTTTCAAGCCGGGATCGAGGAGTGGCGCCCGTGAGCCTAGTCCTGCGATATGCGGCCCGCAGTGATCGCGGCCTGGTACGCGCGAACAACGAAGACTCCGTGTATGCCGGTGCTCGCCTGCTTGCCCTCGCCGACGGTATGGGTGGCCACGCTGCCGGTGAGGTGGCGTCGCAACTGGTCATCGCCGCCCTAGCCCACCTCGACGACGACGAGCCCGGTGGCGATCTGCTGGGCAAGCTGGAATCCGCCGTGCGCTCCGGCAATGCCGCCATCGCCGATCACGTTCAACTGGAGCCCGACCTGGAGGGCATGGGCACCACACTGACCGCAATCCTGTTCGCAGGCAATCAGATTGGGCTCGTACACATTGGTGACTCGCGCGGCTACCTATTGCGCGACGGCGAACTCACTCAGATAACCAAGGACGACACCTTCGTCCAAACGTTGGTCGACGAAGGCCGGATCACCGCTGAGGAGGCCCACAGCCACCCCCAGCGCTCCTTGATCATGCGGGCGTTGACCGGCCACGAAGTCGAGCCCACCCTCACCATGCGGGAAGCGCGCGCCGGCGATCGATACCTGCTGTGCTCGGATGGGCTATCGGACCCGGTCAGCGATGAGACCATCCTCGAGGCGTTACAGATCCCTGATGTAGCCGAAAGTGCCTATCGCTTAATCGAATTGGCGTTACGCGGAGGCGGTCCGGATAACGTGACGGTCGTCGTCGCCGACGTTGTCGATTACGACTATGGGCAGACCCAGCCGATTCTCGCCGGTGCCGTATCCGGTGAAGACGACGCGAACGTGACCTTGCCGAACACCGCCGCAGGCCGCGCCTCGGCCATCAACCCACGCAAGGAGGTCGCCAAACGTACACCACCGCAAGTCGATACAGCTACTCGACCGCGGTGGTCGCGACGCCGGATGGCAATCGTCATCGCCGTCGTGGTGCTGGTGGTGCTGGCCGGCCTGGCCATTGGCCGGTGGATCATCGCAAACAACTACTACGTCGCCGAATACGGCGGCAAGGTGTCCATCGTGCGGGGAATTCAGGGTTCGTTGCTGGGCATCTCCCTGCATGAGCCGTACCTGGTGGCCTGTGTCAACGCCCGTAATGAGTTGTCCCTGATCAGCTACGGGCAATCCGGGAGCAACGACTGCCAGCTGATGACCCTGCAGGATCTCAACCCTGCCGGACAGGCGCAGGTGCAGGGCGGCCTGCCGGGCGGCACGCTCGATCAGGCGGAGTCGCAGCTACGCAAATTGCTGGCCGATTCCCTGTTGAGCTGTCCGCCACCGCGCGCCACTTCGCCTCCGGCGCCCGAGCCAACCGCCCCCACAACCAATACGCCCCCGACGTCCAGCACTTCCGGCACCACCAGCTCCACACACGGCTCCGCAACTACCTCGCCGGCACCGCCACCGGCCACTTCAGCCACTTCCTCGGCCCCCGGGGCCTCCTCGGCCTCCACGCTCGCGCCCGCCACAACCTCCCAGCCGGTGCCCGCAATTCCGCACTGCCGGGCGGTGGCATGACGACACAGGTCCAACCGGTCGCGGTGACACCTCCGCTGCCTACTCGGCGCAATGCCGAACTGCTGCTGCTGTGCTTCGCCGCCGTCATCACCGTCGCCGCCTTGCTCATCGTGGAAGCCAACCAGGAGCGCGGCTTACGCTGGGACCTGACCCGTTACGGGCTGGTCTTCCTCGCCGTTTTTGGGGGCGCCCATCTGGTCATCCGCCGCTTTGCCCCGTATACCGACCCGCTGCTGTTGCCAATCGTGGCTCTGCTCAACGGACTTGGGCTGGTGATGATTCACCGGCTCGACCTGGTCAACAGCGAGCTCAACAGACACCATCACCCCAGCGCGACCCAGCAGATGCTGTGGACCCTGATCGGGGTTGCGGCGTTCGCGCTCGTTGTTACCTTTCTGAAAGATCATCGACAGCTCGCGCGGTATGGCTACATCTGTGGCCTGACGGGCCTCGTCTTCTTGGCGATTCCCGCGCTGCTGCCGGCATCGCTATCCGAACAGAACGGCGCCAAGATCTGGATTCGCTTCTCCGGCTTTTCGATTCAGCCCGCCGAGTTTTCCAAGATCCTGCTGCTGATTTTCTTCTCCGCGGTGCTCATCGCCAAGCGCGGCGTCTTCCAAAGTGTCGGAAGGCATTTGATGGGGATGAACCTGCCCCGCCCGCGCGACCTCGCGCCGCTGCTGGCGGCATGGGTGATCTCGATCGGTGTGATGGTCTTCGAGAAGGACCTCGGTACTTCGCTGCTGCTCTATGCGTCGTTTCTGGTGGTGGTCTATCTCGCCACCCAGCGACTCAGCTGGGTGGTCATCGGCCTGGCGCTGTTCATCGTGGGAAGCGTTGTGGCGTATTTCATTTTCAGCCACGTGCGGGTTCGCGTGCAGATGTGGTGGGACCCGTTCACCGATCCCGAGGGCAGCGGTTATCAGCTCGTGCAGTCAATGTTCAGCTTTGCTACCGGTGGCATCTTCGGCACTGGGCTGGGCAACGGTCAACCCGACACCGTGCCGGCGGCGTCGACCGATTTCATCATCGCCGCATTCGGCGAAGAGCTCGGATTGGTGGGCCTGGCGGCGTTGCTGCTGCTCTACACGATCGTCATTGTTCGCGGCCTGCGTACCGCGATCGCGACGCGTGAAAGCTTCGGCAAGCTGCTCGCCGCGGGCTTGGCGTCGACGCTGGCCATTCAACTGTTCATTGTCGTCGGCGGAGTCACCCGGCTTATTCCATTGACCGGGTTGACCACGCCGTGGATGTCCTACGGGGGGTCGTCGCTGCTCGCGAACTACGTGCTGCTGGCTATCCTGGCGCGCATCTCGCACAGCGCCCGGCGTCCGCTGCGCACAACCCCGCGCGACACGTCGCCGATCGCGGCGGCCGGCACCGAAGTGATCCAGAAGGTATGAACACCTCTCTTCGCCGGATCTCGGTGATCGTGATGGCGTTGACCGTGCTGCTGTTGCTCAACGCCACGTACACGCAGGTCTTCACCGCCGACGGGCTGCGCGCCGACCCCCGAAACCAGCGCGTCCTGCTCGACGAGTATTCGCGCCAGCGCGGCCAGATCACCGCGGGCGGCCAGCTGCTGGCCTATTCGGTGGCAACCGACAACCGCTTCCGCTTCCTGCGGGTGTATCCCAACGCTGCGGTGTACGCGCCGATCACCGGCTTCTATTCGCTGCGCTATTCCAGTACGGGACTCGAACACGCCGAGGACCCCGTGTTGAACGGATCGGACGAGCGGCTGTTCGGGCGCCGGCTGGCCGACTTCTTCACCGGTCGTGACCCGCGTGGCGGCAATGTCGACACCACCATCAACCCGCGCGTTCAGCAGGCCGCCTGGGACGCCATGCAGCAAGGCTGCGGGGGGTCGGCGTGCAAGGGAGCCGTCGTCGCGCTGGAACCGTCCACCGGCAAGATCCTCGCGATGGTCTCGGCTCCGTCCTACGACCCGAACCTGCTGGCCTCCCACAATCCCGACGAGCAGGCGCAGGCCTGGCAGCGTCTGCGCGACGACCCCAACTCGCCCCTCACCAACCGCGCCATCTCGGAGACCTATCCGCCCGGCTCGACGTTCAAGGTCGTCACGACCGCGGCAGCGCTGCAGGCGGGCGCCGACCCGAACGAGCCGCTGACCGCCGCGGCCAGAATTCCGCTACCCGACAGCACGGCAACCTTGGAGAACTACGGTGGGACTGCCTGCGGCCCTGACCCCACCGTCTCGTTGACCGAGGCGTTCGCCCTGTCGTGCAACACCGCGTTCGTGCAGCTGGGCCTGGCCACCGGCGCCGACGCCCTGCGCAGCATGGCGCATTCATTCGGCCTGGACAGCACCCCGAGCGTCATTCCGCTGCAGGTTGCCGAATCCAACGTGGGCCTAATTGCGGACGCGGCCGCGCTGGGTATGTCAAGCATTGGCCAGAAGGACGTCGCGCTGACACCGCTGGAGAACGCGGAGATCGCCGCGGCCATCGCGAATAGCGGAGTGATGATGCAGCCCTATCTGATTGACAGCCTCAAGGGGCCCGACCTGTCCAGCATCAGCACGACGGCGCCGTATCAGCAGCGTCGCGCGGTGTCGCCGCAGGTCGCCGCTAAGCTAACAGAGCTGATGGTCGGCGCCGAGAAGGTCGCACAGCAGAAAGGGGCCATTCCCGGCGTGCAGATCGCATCCAAGACTGGTACCGCAGAGCATGGCACCGACCCGCGGCACACGCCCCCGCACGCGTGGTACATCGCCTTCGCGCCCGCCCAGAGCCCGAAGGTTGCGGTAGCCGTACTGGTGGAGGGTGGCGGTGACCGGCTGTCGGCCACGGGAGGTGCGCTCGCCGCGCCGATCGGACGGGCCGTGATCGAGGCCGCACTGCAGGGAGGAGCATGAGTCCCCGAGTTGGTGTGACGCTGTCCGGCAGGTACCGGCTGCAGCGGCTCATTGCCACCGGTGGCATGGGCCAGGTCTGGGAGGCGGTGGACAGTCGGCTGGGCCGACGCGTCGCGGTCAAGGTGCTCAAGCAGGAGTTCTCGCAGGACCCGGAGTTCATCGAGCGGTTCCGCGCCGAGGCGCGCACCACCGCCATGCTCAACCACCCCGGCATCGCCAGCGTCCACGACTACGGCGAAAGCCAGCTGGACGGGGAGGGTCGGACCGCCTACCTGGTCATGGAGCTGGTCAACGGCGAGCCGCTGAACTCGGTGCTCAAACGCACCGGTCGGCTGTCGTTGCGGCATGCGCTCGACATGCTCGAGCAGACCGGGCGTGCCCTGCAAATTGCGCATGCCGCCGGCCTGGTACACCGCGACGTCAAACCCGGCAACATCTTGATCACGCCCACCGGGCAGGTGAAGATCACCGACTTCGGCATCGCCAAGGCGGTCGACGCCGCGCCGGTGACCCAGACCGGCATGGTGATGGGCACCGCGCAATACATCGCGCCCGAACAAGCACTGGGTCATGACGCGACCCCGTCCAGCGACGTGTACTCGCTGGGAGTCGTTGGCTACGAAGTGGTTTCGGGTAAGCGGCCGTTTACCGGCGACGGCGCCTTGACGGTGGCGATGAAGCACATCAAGGAGCCGCCGCCGCCGTTGCCGGCCGACCTGCCGCCCAATGTGCGCGAGCTCATCGAGATAACGCTGGTCAAAAACCCGGGGATGCGCTACCGCAGCGGGGGTCCGTTCGCCGACGCCGTCGCCGCGGTGCGCGCCGGCCGCCGGCCGCCCAGGCCGAGCCAGACGCCGCCGGCTGGCCGGGCTTCGCCGGCCGCCATCCCCTCGGCCACGCCGACCAGGATCGCGGGCACCACCCCCAGTGGTCGAACCCCGACGCCCCACCGATCCCGGCCATCGACGGGCGGTCGCCGCCCGCCGCCGGCGCGCCGCACCTTCTCGTCGGGCCAGCGTGCGCTGCTCTGGGCCGCCGGGGTGCTGGGGGCGCTGGCGATCATCATCGCGGTGCTGATCGTCATCAATCACAGCGGCGAAAACCAGCCGACGTCACCGGCGCCGACTGTCACCGACACCGGCAGTCCACCGGCCGGGCCGCCCGCGTCCAAAACTCCACCGCCATGAGTACCCCCGAGTTTCTCTCCGACCGCTACGAACTGGGTGAGATCATCGGCTTCGGCGGGATGTCCGAGGTCCACCTGGCCCGCGACCTCCGCCTGCATCGCGACGTCGCGGTCAAGATTTTGCGCGCCGATCTGGCCCGCGACCCCAGCTTTTACCTACGCTTCCGCCGCGAGGCACAAAACGCCGCGGCGCTGAATCACCCGGCCATCGTGGCGGTGTACGACACGGGCGAGGCGGAGACTCCCTCCGGGCGGCTGCCCTACATCGTCATGGAGTACGTCGACGGCGACACCCTGCGCGACATCGTGCACACCGACGGCCCCATGCCGCCACGGCGCGCCATCGAGGTGATCGCCGACGCCTGCAACGCGCTGAACTTCAGCCACGAAAACGGCATCATCCACCGCGATGTCAAGCCGGCCAACATCATGATCAGCAACACCAACCAAGTGAAGGTGATGGACTTCGGCATCGCGCGCGCGATTGCCGACAGCAGCAGCGTGACTCAGACCGCGGCGGTGATCGGGACGGCACAATACCTCTCGCCCGAACAGGCCAGCGGCAATCCCGTCGACGCCCGATCCGACGTTTACTCGCTGGGCTGCGTCCTCTACGAAATCCTCACGGGTGACCCCCCTTTCACCGGAGACACCCCGATTGCGGTGGCCTACCAGCATGTCCGCGAAGATCCGATCCCGCCGTCGGAACGACACGAGGGCATCTCCGCCGACCTCGACGCCGTCGTTCTGAAGGCGTTGGCCAAGAACCCGGAAAACCGCTACCAGACGGCGGCGGAGATGCGTGCCGACCTGGTCCGGGTGTACAACGGCGAGCGCCCGGAGGCACCCAAGGTGCTCAGCGGGGACGAGCGGAACTCACTGTTCTCGTCGGGGGGCTCGAACGTCGGCGGGCCGCGCACCGACCCGTTGCCGCGCCAGCCCCTCGACGACACCGACGGCGAACGGGTCGGTTCCGTCGGCCGCTGGGTCGTCGCCGTCGCCGTGCTGGCGGTGCTGACGATCGTCGTCGTCATCGCCTTCAACACCTTCGGCGGCAACACGCGCGACGTCCAGGTGCCCGACGTGCGGGACCAAGTGTCAGCCGACGCTATCGCCGCGCTGCAGAACCGGGGCTTCAAGACCCGCACCCAGCAGCGGCCCGATTCGACGATCCCGCCCGATCACGTCATCAACACCGATCCCGGTGCAAATTCTGCGGTCAGCGCCGGCGACTTGATCACCATCAACGTCTCCACCGGACCCGAGCAGCGCGAAGTGCCCGACGTGTCCTCGATGAGTTACTCCGATGCGATCAACAAGCTGAAGGCCGCCGGCTTCACCAAGTTCAAGCAGGCGAACTCACCGTCAACCCCGGAGCTGTCCGGCAAGGTCGTCGGCACCAACCCGCCGGCCAACCAGACCTCGGCGATCACCAATGTGATCACCATCGTCGTCGGCTCCGGACCGGAGACGAAGCAGGTCCCCGACGTTGCCGGCCAGACCATCGACGTCGCGCAAAAGAATCTCACCGTCTACGGCTTCACCAAGCTCACCCAGGCCTCGGTCGACAGCCCCCGTCCGGCCGGCGAGGTCATCGGCACCAATCCGCCCAAGGGGCAGACGGTTCCGGTGGACTCGGTGATCGAGTTGCAGGTGTCCAAGGGCAACCAGTTCCTGATGCCCGACCTGACCGGAATGTTCTGGACCGACGCCGAACCGCGGCTTCGCGCGCTGGGCTGGAGCGGCGTGCTGGACAAGGGCCCCGACATCGACGCCGGCGGTAACCAACACAACCGGGTGGTGTATCAGAACCCGCAGGCCGGTATGGGCGTCAACCGGGACGGGATCATCACGCTGAAGTTCGGTCAGTAGCTCCAGGATTCGGCAAGGACTCCGGAATGTGCGGCCGCACCGCGGCCAGGACCTCGTTTTCCAGCCTGCGGACCAATGTTTCGTCTCGTGCCCAGCCGCAATCGACCAGCCAGTTGGCCAGCATCCGATGCCCGCCCTCGGTCAGGATCGACTCCGGGTGAAACTGCACGCCGTGGATCGGCAAGCTGGTGTGCCGCACCGCCATGATCACCCCGCTGCGGGTATGCGCAGTGACCTCCAGCACCTCGGGCAGCGACTCCGGCAGGATCGTCAGCGAGTGATAGCGGGTCGCGGTGAACGGGTCCGGAAGGCCTTGCAAGACACCGACATTCGTGTGGAACACGCTGCTGGTCTTGCCGTGCAGCAACTCGGGAGCACGATCCACCGTGGCGCCGAACGCAACGCCGATGGCCTGGTGGCCCAGGCAGACCCCCAGCAACGGCGTGTTGGTGGCAGCGCAGGCGCGGACCAGGCCGATCGAGGCGCCCGCGCGTTCGGGAGTACCCGGACCCGGGCTGAGGAGAACACCGTCGAACTGCGTGACGGTGGTGGCCTCTCCCTCACCGGACAGCCTCGGGTCGTCGTTGCGCCACACTTCGGCCTGGACCCCGAGCTGTCCGAGGTACTGCACGAGGTTGAACACGAAGCTGTCGTAGTTGTCGACAACCAGGATCCGCATCGTGTCAGGTTACCGACTCATTCCCGACTCAGTATCCGACCGGGCCCAACGGCTGAGCGAAGTGCATCCGGACCGGTTCGGTGTAACCGACGATGCGGACATCGGGCTTGACGTCTTCCTGGTAGCCGAGGCCGAACCGGACTACGTACTGCTTGTACAACGTCACCAGGGGAGCGGCCCCCAGCGCCGCCTGCATCGCCGCGGCGTTGCCGATCGCGGTGATCTTGTAGGGCGGACTGTAGGTGCGCCCGTTCAGCAACAGGGTGTTGCCGACGCAGCGCGGCACCGAGGTGGCGATGATGCGCTGGTCCTGCATCTGGATGGCCTCGGCGCCGGCGCTCCACAATGCGTTGAGGACGGCCTGGATGTCTTGCTGGTGTACGACCAGGTCATCGGGGGACGCGTCGCGCGGGAACCGGCCGTTGGCGTCGCGTTGCGCGTCCTGCAGGGTCACCACCAGGCCCGGTCCGTGCACGGGGTCCATGTCCGCGTCGCCGGCCAGCTCGGCGGATCGCCTCAGCATCGCCTCCAGTGCGGCATTCGTGGACCGGCCGTGCATCGAGTCCAGCCTTTTGGTCAGCGCCTCTCGTTCGGCACTCAGCCGGGACACCGACGACTGCGCCTCTCGGACCAGGTCGACGAGGCGCGGGGCGTCGCTGCGTCGGATCTCGGCGCCGCCCGACACACCGTGCGTGGCGGCCAGTAGCAAGCCGGCCAGCACGCACACCAGTGGGACGCCGAAGCGCCACGGTGAGCGGCGCGTGTCGCTCATGCTTCTCCATTTCCTGGTCAGGGGGCCAGGTGAGTTAGTCTCGTAGCCAAAGCTACGCAGCTGCAATCGTGATCGGTCCCCATCCCAAGGAAATCATGCCCAAGTCCAAGGTCCGCAAGAAAAACGACTTCGCCGTGAGCTCCGTGAGCCGCACGCCAGTGAAGGTGAAGGTCGGGCCCTCGAGTGTGTGGTTCGTCGCGCTGTTCATCGGCCTGATGTTGATCGGACTCGTCTGGCTGATGGTGTTCCAGTTGGCCGCGGTCGGAACCCAGGCGCCGACGGCGCTGCACTGGATGGCACAGCTCGGCCCGTGGAACTACGCCATCGCGTTCGCCTTCATGATCACCGGTTTGTTGCTCACGATGCGCTGGCATTAACAGGCGCTGAAGACACGATGAATTCATCTCGTGGTCGATCTGTTACTGGTCTAGCAACCTTCTCGTCACCCAATCACACGCGTGTGATTTATCCCCACTGTTGATAGCGCCTGTGGATAACCGCATCGGCAGTGGTGGGAGGGGTTAGGTCGGGTATGCAGCAAACTTCGTGGGGGCCGCCTCCTGCGGGAATCGCAGGTTGCGGGATCGCCGGCGTCGCAATGGCTATCGCCGCTGTGACCGTCGTCACAGACCCCCCGGGGCGCATTATGGCCGGCATTGCCGCGACGGGTTTGATCTTGTTTGCCGGATTGTCATGGCGTGCGCGCCCGAAGCTGGCAATTACCCCCGACGGACTGGCGTTGCGGGGCTGGTTCCGGACGCAGCTATTTCAGCACTCCGATATCAAGATCATTCGGATCACCGAGTTCCGGCGCTACGCGCGCAAAGTCCGGTTGCTCGAAGTCGAAACGGTCGCCGGCGCACTGGTGATTCTCTCGCGCTGGGACCTCGGAACCGAACCACTTGAGGTGCTCGACGCGCTCACCGCGGCCGGCTACGCCGGCCGCAACAAGCGCTAGTTCTTGCGCGCGAGCCCCTTTCCGCGAGCGTGCGTGTCTGTACGCCGACACGCCGCCCACGGCGGCAATCTGCGCACGCTCGCCGAATGTCAGGCGGCGGTCAGGAGATGGTGATCGACTCGATGACGACCGGCTCGGTGGGCCGGTCGTTGCCGTCGGTCGCCGTCGTGGCGATCGCGTCGACGACTTGTTGCGAGTCGGGCTCGGTCACTTCGCCGAAGATGGTGTGGCGCCGGTTCAGGTGCGGCGTCGGGCCGACGGTGATGAAGAACTGCGAGCCGTTGGTGCCCGGACCGGCATTGGCCATCGCCAACAGGTAGGGCTTGTCGAATTGCAGTTCGGGGTGGAACTCGTCGGCGAACTTGTAGCCGGGGCCGCCGCGCCCGGTTCCGGTCGGATCCCCGCCCTGAATCATGAAGCCCCGGATCACTCTGTGAAAGACCGCGCCGTCGTAGAACGGGCCCGACGGGCCACCCGAGGCGTTTTGGGTCGAGTACTCCTTGGTTCCCTGCGCCAGGCCAACGAAGTTGGCGACAGTCTTGGGCGCGTGGTTTCCGAATAGAGCGACCTTGATGTCGCCGCGGTTGGTGTGCAGTGTGGCGGTGGCGGTCTGGATCGGGTTAGTCACGGGATCAGAGTCTGCCATCACGCACGGGCACGTCCGCACCGGGTCCACTCCCGCGAGCGCCGCAATGATGGCAGGCTGGTGAAGCATTCGGGCGACAGGCAGAGGAAGGCGGCAGATGAGCGCAAAGACGGCGACCAAGTTGACCCCCCGGGAGCGGCTGAGCCGAGGCCTGACGTACTCGGCGGTGGGCCCGGTGGACGTCACCCGTGGCGTTGTCGGGCTTGGCGTTCATTCGGCGCAGTCGACCGCGTCGCAGCTCCGCAGCCGCTATCAGCAAGGCAGGCTGGCCCGGGAAGTCGCCGCCGCCCAAGAGGCGATCGCCCAAGAGCTCGCGGCCGCACAGGAAGTGGTCGCAAACCTGCCGCAGGCCTTGCAGGACGCGCGCAAGAGGCAGCGTCGCGGTCCGCGCCCCTGGGTGATCGCGGGGGCCGCCGTGGCCGTCGTGGCTGTCGGCGCCATTTCGTTCAGCATCGTGCGGCGCTCTAGGCGTCCCGAGCCCCTGGAATCTTCGCCTCGGCCGCCGAGCGTGGACCCGCAACCGCGCCCATAGCGACGGCGGCGTCACCGCATGACATAGGGGAACTGCCGGTGCGGATGGACGCCATGCAGATCGCGGTACGATGGCGGCTGACGCTCTCCCTCGTCCTTGATGCCGTACTTGAGGGCTAGTTCGGCGCCGATGAGGGTCTGGCCGCTGAGGTCCGCGAGATCGGGGTCTTCGTAAAGCCTCGAGATCACATGGCCGGTGAGTTCCGGAGTTTCAGCCGAATCGAGAATATGCCCGAGTTTGGCCGGATTGCCGGCGACGATGTCGCGCACCCGCTGCGTCAACAGCGAGCCCATCCAGATCGACACCGCAGCGATCCCGGTGTCTCGAAAGTCGATCGCCATGTCCGCGGCCATCTTGTCCGTGCCCGCCTTCGGCACCCCGTAGGCGGGACCGAACGCGTAGTGCACCGCTCCCGACGAGGACGTGAAGGCCACCAGTCCCTTTCGCTGCGGCAGCATCAGGGGTACCGCGAATACGGTGGCGACATAGCTACTGCGTAGTCCTACGGTGAGTGTGTCGATGACGTTGAGCGGCTCCTCCCAGAACTTCGTCCGACCCATCATCTCGTCGCGGATTATCGCCGCGTTGTTGACCAGGATGTCGATGCTCCCGCATTCGCGACCGACCCGCTCGAAGAACTCCTCGACTTGCTCGTCGTCGGCATGGTCGACACGCACGGCGATACCGTTGCCGCCCAAAGCATTTACCTGCTCGGCGGTCTCGTGGATGGTGCCGCGGAGCGCGGACTCCGCGGACGTTTCGGTGCGGCCGGTGAGGTACACGGTGTATCCGTGGCTGCCGAGCGCCCGCGCGATGCCCGCCCCGGCCCCTCTGCTAGCGCCGGTGACGACGGCGGTCCGGTTGATGTTTGACATCAAGTTCTCCTGACTTACAGAACCGCGCCGCCGTTGACACCGATCACTTGGCCAGTGACATAGCCGGATTCGTCCGAGCAGAGGAACGCCACCATCGCGGCGACGTCGTCGCCGGTTCCGAGTCGTCCCGCGGGAATCGCTTTCGTCAGAACGTCCGCCGGCGGCAGCTTTTGGGCGCGTTGTTGTTCGCGCAACATGGGGGAGTCAACGATAAACGGCGGGACGGTGTTGATGGCGATGCCGCGCGACGCGTATTCCTGCGCCACGGCCTTGGTCAAGGCGATTACACCGCCTTTTGTCGCGGAGTAGTGACCCTGGCCGACCGCTCCCTTCTGCCCGGCGGCCGACGAAATTGTCACGACGCGACCCCAGTTCGCCGCCGCCATGTCGGACAGCGCCGCCTGCAGGCAGAGGAAGGTGCCGGTCAGGTTCACCGCCAGATAGTGGTTCCATTCCGCCAGCGTGATCTTGTCGAACCGAGTGAACCCCGCGACGGCGGCACTAGTCACCAGAATCTCGATCGGCCCCAAGCGATCTCGCACCTTCCCGAAGGCCTGGGCGACGTCTTCCGGATCCGAGACGTCGGCTTGCACGCCGATGGCGTTCGCACCGTCGGCTCGTAATCCACTCGCGACTTTGTCGGCAGCTTCGCCATCGAGGTCAAGCACACCCACTTGTCGTCCGTCCCGGCTGAGGTGAGCCGCAATGGCCTGTCCGATGCCGGACCCGCCGCCGGTAACCACCGCTACCCGATTCGCAGCGCTCACGGATCCTCCTGCTGTACGCCCGTACTGCATTAATCTGTACGACTGTACAGCACCCAGCGGTGGCGTTGCACCCGAGGTTCACCGCGGCTGGGAGGGCCTGCGCTTGCGGCGCACGGACCGCTTCTCGATGGAATCGAGGTACTTCTCGATCGCCTTGATCACCTCGGCGTGGGCCGCATTGACTCCGACACCCTCTTCGAGGTTCAAGAACTTCGGGATGCCGGTCACCAGAAGCGCGACAGCACCCAATGAAAGATCGCCGTCCAAGCGTGCGCCCTTGCCGAACTTGCGCGTGAGCGCTTCGATCTCAATCTTGCGGACCTGATTGGTGACGTCGGCGATGGCGGACTGGATCGATTTGCGGTGATTGCCCAGCGCCATGAACTCGGTCATCAGGGCGCCGGTCGCCTCGTCCCAGCTGAAGTCCCATAGCGCGTGCAGCGGATCATCGGACCGGGCTTCCAGCGCCTGGGCCAAAATCGCCAAGTTGTGTTCGGAGTAGCGCTGGATGGCGGCGAGAAAGATGTCGTCAAGGGACGGGAAGTAGTACTGCACGAGGCTGGGTGTCACTCCGGCCTTCGTCGCCAGCGCGCGGTAGCTCACGCTGGCATATCCCTCTTCGAGCATCATCTTTTCGACGCAGTTGAGAAGCGCATCGCGAGTCTTGGATGTTTCCGCGCCGACGCGACGGGATGCAGCTGCCACGGTCACCTCACTGCTTGCAGTCGATGCTATTTTCGCATTCGCCAAATGCTGTACAGTCGTATGGTCTCATATTTTTCAGTGACGCCCGGGAGGGACATGGCCGCCGACATAGACGTTCTGCTGCGCGATGTTCGGTATCTGCTTGATCGGAGCGCGATTCAGGATTGCATCGCGCGCCACGCGCGCGGTTGTGACCGCCACGACGTCGACCTCATTCGTTCGGCCTACCACGATGACGGTGTGGACGAGCATGGCTTTGCCATCAACTCGGGTCCTGACTATGGAAGTTGGGCCAACCAAACCCACGCAGAGACCTCGATGGTGCACACCCACAACATCACGACACAATTGTGCGAGATCGACGGGGATACGGCACACGCCGAAAGCTACGTCATCGTGGTTCTTATCAGTCCCGACGGCACCAGCGCACAATTCATCACGGGCCGCTACCTGGATCGGTTGGAGCGCCGAGATGGTCAGTGGTGCATAGCGCTTCGCCGGTCGACGGTGGAGGGAATGTTTTTAGCCGATGCCCGTGTGCTGCAGTCGAGGTTTTTCAAGGAAAAGGGCTACCTCGTCGGTACGCGTGATCGGCGGGATTTGTCCTATGCACGACCGTTGACGATGGAGGCACCCGAAACGGCGCGTTGGTAGTCCTAAACGCCCGCCGGCCCGGGTGCACCATGCATGTATAGCGTTTGTCCGGAGCAGAAACTCGACGCATCAGAGGCGAAAAACAACACGCCGTAGCCGATTTCATCGGGTTCGCCGAGACGCCCTAGGCCATTGGTCATCGCGATCGCCTCGGGGTCGAGGCCGTACCGGGCAGCGTCGTCGATCAACGTCGCCGCACGAACGGCGCCTACGGCGATAGCGTTGACGCGAACACCCTTGCCGCTCCACGCGGCGGCCATCGATCCGGTCAAGTTGTTCACCGCAGCCTTGGCCGCGCCGTAGGGCGCGGCCTGCGGCATCGCCAGCAGGCTCGCTCCGGACGAAATGTTCACGATGGCGCCCTTGCCCTGCGCCAACATCGGCTTGGCCGCTGCGCGCGAAAGATGCCAGACAGCACCGAAGTTCAGCGCCAACGTACGCGCGAAATCGTCGTCGGGCCATTTCAGGATTGATTTCGTCTCCGCGCCGCCGGCGCAGTTCACCAGTATGTCGATCCGGCCGAACTCCTGCAGCGTTGCATCGACCAACCCTTGACAGGCCCCGGCAGTGGTGACGTCGGTAGACACCGCGAGCGCGCGGCGCCCCAGCGCCTCGGCCTCCTTGGCCGTTGCCTCGAGTGGATCAGAACGTCGGCCCGCGAGCACGACATCGGCACCGTGCTCGGCGAGCACCATCGCCGAGCCGCGGCCAATTCCGGTGCCGCCGCCCGTGATCACCGCAACTCGCCCTTCGAGAGAGAACCGATCACTCACGTGGCATTCCTCCATCCAATCCGAACTGTACGAGTGTACAGCAGATGCTATATGGTCGTACAGTGGACCTGTATTACGACCCCTGGGACGTCGGAATTGATCTCGACCCATACCCGGTCTATCGACGATTGCGCGACGAAGCCCCGCTCTACTACAACGCACGCCACGACTTCTGGGGAGTGAGCCGTTACGCCGACGTCGAGGCGGCCCTGAAAGATCCACTCCGGTTGAGTTCGGCCAGGGGCGACATCCTCGAGGTGGTACAGGCGGATCCCGTCATGCCGCCGGGCGTTTTCATCAATGAGGACCCTCCGCTGCACACCATCCACCGAGCACTGGTCGCACGCGCATTCACCCCCAAAAAGATGCGCGCACTTGAGGACAGCGTGCGGGCCTTCTGCACCGCCAGCCTTGACCCGCTGGTCGGGGGAGGGGGCTTTGACTTCGTCCTTGACCTTGGACGGGAACTACCGATGCGCACGATAGGCATGCTCGTCGGCATACCGGACGCGGACCAACCCGCGGTCCGCGCCGAAGCTCATCGGGTGCTGCGTAATCAGCCCGGCAAGCCGCTGCCCGTGGATAAGGACCATTACTTCGACGGCGATATGTTCGCCGACTATGTCGCCTGGCGCGAAAAGAACCCGTCGGACGATTTGATTACCGAGCTCCTGGCCGTCGAGTTCGACGATCAAACCGGCACGACACGTCGGCTCACCAAGCAGGAACTGTTGATATTCCTCGCGGTCGTCGCCGGTGCCGGCGTGGAAACCACCGGTCGACTATTCGGATGGATGGGCAAGGTGCTGTCCGAGCATCCCGACCAACGAAAGGAACTCGTCGACGATCACGCCCTCATCCCCGGCGCGATCGAAGAACTCCTTCGCTTCGAGCCGCCGGGCCCGCATGTAGCCCGGTATGTCGTGACCGAGGATGTCGGGTTCCAAGGCGCAGCGGTGCCGGCGGGTAGTGCGCTGCTCGTCATGCTGGCCTCCGCCAACCGCGACGAGCGCCACTTCGACGATCCCGATCGCTTTGACATTCACCGCAAGCCCGGCGGGCACCTGACCTTCGGCCGTGGTGCCCACTTCTGCGTCGGCGCTCCGCTCGCCCGCCTCGAAGCCCGGGTTGCCCTCGAAGAGGTGCTCAAACGATTCCCGGAGTGGCAGGTCGACCTGGACAACGCCCGCCGGTCGCGCACGTCCACCGTGCGTGGGTGGGACACTATGCCCGCCATCGTTTGACCTGCGCTTTTGATTTGTGGAGCCTAGGGGAATCGAACCCCTGACACCTGCCTTGCAAAGGCAGTGCTCTACCAACTGAGCTAAGGCCCCTCGCCCTGATTTGCGGCCATGTGCCACACCTCGACGCCGCGTCGTGACCGCACCACCGCCGCCACGAGAGCGATCGCGACCAACGGCAACGCCAGCCTCACACACCGTCTTGACGAACACATGGTTGTGGGCCTAGGAGGACTCGAACCTCCGACCTCTTCGTTATCAGCGAAGCGCTCTAACCGCCTGAGCTATAGGCCCGTAAACGAGTACGGCCGAGCGACGAGATTACCGCACTCGCCGCTCCACCCCCAAAACGCTAGTCGAGGTCCGCGAGTGTCACTTCGATGCCGCCGATCAGATCGGTCGCCAGGTTGTAGACGAACGCGGCGATGGTGGCCATCGCGGTCAGCAGCACGATGTTGACCAGGCCGATCAAGACGGCACCGCCGAAGATGGTGCCGCTCGAGACGAGTTCTCCGGCGCTGCCGCTGGTGTTGTTCAGCAGATCGCCGACGTTGCTGTTGAGCTTGGACCACACCCCCATGCCACCGAGCACCAGGTAGAGGAACGCCACCGCGATCATCCAGACGAAGAACAGCGCCACCGAGAGCAGCAGCGACACCTTCAAGGTGCTCCACGGATCGATCCGGCGGATCTGCATGCTCGCGCGCACCGGACCCCGGCCGCGCCGCGACACCTGCACCCGGCTGTCACGCTGTTCGCGCGATTCGGACCTTGCTTCCGCCCGTGGCTCAGAAGCCGGACGCCCCTTGCTCACCGTGTCCGACGGCGTGGAACCGCGCTCGGGCGCTGGTTTGCGCTGCGTGGGCCGCGGCGAGGGCCCGGACAGATCGGGCAGTTCGCTGGCGTATGCCTCGGCCGAGGGGCCCTCGCCGCGCGCCGGGGGCGCGTCGAACTCCTGGGTTTGCGACGCGGACGTGCCGGAGACGAAGCGGTTCACCCGCGCGTCCGCTGGCTCGGGCGCGGGACGCTGAGCGGGGCGCGATGCACGGGCGGGCCCCCGCTGCCACGGCGGCGAGTCCCCGGTTTCCGGGGCGGACCCGTGCCACGGCGGCGAGTCCCCGGTTTCCGGGGCGGACCCGTGCCACGGTGGCGAGTCCCCGGCTTCCGGGGCGGACCCGGCCGATGCGGGCCCGGAAACTGGTGCCGCCCGGTGTGCACCGGAGCGCTCGGGTGAGCCGTCCCCGTTCAGGCTGTCGCCCTTGTCGGCTTTGTTAGCGGCCCCAGGCTCGTTCGGTGAACTCACCGCGACTCCTTCGTACGTCTAGTGCGGCTGAGTCTAGTTGCCCGGTTCCCGCTTGCCGCCATCGCGACTGGACTAGTTGCCCGGCTCCTCCGCGCCATCGGTTTCCTCGCCATCCTCGTCGGCACTTTCTTCGGCGTTGCGCGCGATGGCCAGCAGGGTGTTGTCCTCACCCAGGTTCATCAGCCGAACGCCCTTGGTCTGCCGGCCCGCCTTGCGGACCTGGCGCGCCGCGGTGCGAATGACGCCGCCCCCGGAGGTGATCGCGTAAATCTCGCTGTCGTCGTCGACAATCAACGCCCCAACCAGCCTGCCACGCCGCCGGTCGTACATCACCGTCAGCACGCCCTTGCCGCCGCGGCCCTGCACCGGGTACTCCTCGATCGCGGTCCGCTTGGCGTAGCCGCCGGACGTGGCGACCAGCAGGAAGGTGCCTTCGCGGACTACGTTCAGCGACAGCAGCCGGTCGTCGGCGTTGAACCGCATGCCCTGGACGCCGGAGGTGGCCCGACCCATCGGCCGCAGCGCCTCGTCGGTCGCCGAGAACCTGATCGACTGGCCGTTGGCCGAGACCAGTAGCAGGTCCTCTTCGGCCGAGCACAGCACGGCACCGACCAGCTCGTCGCCGTCGCGCAGGTTGATCGCCACGATTCCGCCCGACCGGTTGGAGTCGAAGTCGGTCAGCTTCGACTTCTTGACCAAACCATTCCGGGTGGCCAGCACCAGATACGGCGCGTCCTCGTAGCCCTTGATCTGGATCACCTGAGCGATGCGCTCTTCTGGCTGGAACGCCAGCAGGTTGGCGACGTGCTGACCGCGCGCTGTGCGGGAGGCCTCCGGCAGGTCGTAAGCCTTGGCCCGATACACCCGGCCCTGCGTGGTGAAGAACAGAATCCAGTCGTGTGTCGAGGACACGAAGAAGTGCGCGACGATGTCGTCTTGCTTGAGCCCCGCACCCTGCACGCCCTTGCCGCCGCGCTTTTGGCTGCGATAGAGGTCGGTCTTGGTGCGCTTGGCGTAGCCGGTTTCGGTGATGGTGACGACGACGTCTTCGCGGGCGATCAGGTCCTCGTCGTTGACGTCACCGTCGGCCGCGATGATCCGGGTACGACGGTCGTCTCCGTGCTTGTCGGCGATCTCGGCGAGCTCGTCGTGCACGATCCCGCGCTGCCGCTCCGGCTTGGCCAGGATGTCTTCCAGGTCGGCGATCTCGGCTTCGATCTTGGCCAGGTCGTCGATGATGCGCTGACGCTCCAGGGCCGCCAAGCGGCGCAGCTGCATGTCGAGGATGGCCTGGGCCTGGATGTCGTCGATGTCGAGCAGCTCGATCAAGCCGGCCCGGGCGATATCGACGGTTTCCGACGCCCGGATCAGGGCGATCACTTCGTCCAGCGCGTCGAGCGCCTTGACCAAGCCGCGCAGGATGTGGGCGCGTTCGTTGGCCTTGCGCAGCCGGTAGGTGGTGCGCCGGACGATGACATCGAGTTGGTGCGCCACGTAGTAGCGGATCATCTGGTCGAGGCGCAGCGTGCGCGGAACCCCGTCGACGATCGACAACATGTTGGCGCCGAAGCTGGTCTGCAGCTGGGTGTGCTTATAGAGGTTGTTCAACACCACCTTGGCCACCGCGTCGCGCTTGATCTCGACGACGATCCGCAGGCCGACGCGGTCGCTGGATTGGTCCTCGATGTTGGCGATGCCGGCGAGGCGGCCGTCGCGGACCTGCTCGGCGATCGACGTGATGAAGTTGTCGTGGTTGACCTGATACGGCAACTCGGTGATGACGATCGAGGTGCGGCCCCGCGAATCCTCTTCTATCTCAACGACTCCGCGCATACGGATCGATCCGCGGCCGGTGGTGTACGCGTCGTGAATTCCTTGCGACCCGACGATCAGGCCGTGGGTCGGGAAGTCCGGGCCCTTGACCCGCTCGCAGACCGCGACCAGCGTCGCTTCTTCGTCGGCCTCGTGGTTGTCCAGGCACCAGTAGACGGCTTCGGCCAACTCGCGCAGGTTGTGTGGCGGGATGTTGGTGGCCATGCCGACCGCGATGCCGCCCGAACCGTTGGCCAGCAAGTTGGGGAACCTGCTGGGCAGCACCGTCGGCTCTTGTACCCTGCCGTCATAGTTCGGGATGAAATCGACTGTCTCCTCGTCGATTTCGCGCAGCATCTCCATCGCCAGCGGCGTCAGCCGCGCCTCGGTATACCGCATCGCCGCCGGTGGGTCGTTGCCCGGTGAACCGAAGTTGCCCTGGCCGTCGACCAACGGATAGCGCAGCGACCACGGCTGCGCCATCCGCACCAGGGTGTCGTAGATCGACGAGTCGCCGTGCGGGTGATAGTTGCCCATCGTCTCGGCAACGGAGCGTGCGGATTTCGCGTGCCCGCGGTCCGGACGGAACCCGGAGTCGAACATCGCGTACAGCACCCGGCGGTGCACCGGCTTGAGGCCGTCGCGTACCTCTGGCAGCGCGCGACCCACGATCACGCTCATCGCATAGTCGATGTAGCTGCGCTGCATCTCCTGCTGAATGTCGACAGGTTCGATCCGGTCGCCGGCTTCGCCGCCCGGTGGCAGCGTGGTGTCAGTCATGTGATCCTCGGATTAGATCGCTGGAAATCGAATCAGACATCAAGGAAGCGAACGTCTTTGGCGTTACGGGTGATGAAGCTCCGGCGCGCGTCGACGTCCTCCCCCATCAAGATGGAGAACAACTCGTCAGCCGCCGCCGCGTCGTCGAGGGTGATCTGCCGCAACACCCTGACTGACGGGTCCATGGTGGTTTCCCACAGTTCCTTGGCATCCATCTCGCCCAGACCCTTGTAGCGCTGGATGCCATCTTCCTTGTTGATTTTCTTGCCGGCCTTCTGCCCCGCCTCGAGCAGACCGTCGCGCTCGCGGTCCGAGTAGGCGAATTCCGGATCGCTACGCTGCCACTTCAGCTTGTACAGCGGCGGCTGAGCCAAGAACACGTGCCCGTTTTCGATCAACGGCCGCATGAACCGGAACAACAGCGTCAACAGCAGCGTCGAAATGTGTTGTCCGTCGACGTCGGCGTCGGCCATCAACACGATCTTGTGGTAGCGCAGTTTGGTGATGTCGAACTCGTCGTGGATTCCGGTGCCCAGCGCGGTGATGATGGCCTGGACCTCGGTGTTCTTTAGCACCCGGTCGATGCGGGCCTTCTCCACGTTGATGATCTTGCCCCGCAAAGGCAGGATCGCCTGGAACATCGAGTCGCGGCCGCTCTTGGCCGAGCCGCCGGCCGAATCACCTTCCACCACATACAGTTCCGATTTCCGCGGATCGGTGGAGCGGCAGTCGGCGAGCTTACCGGGCAGGCCGCCTAGGTCCGTTGCGCTCTTGCGGCGCACCAACTCTCGCGCCTTGCGCGCCGCGATGCGTGCCTGCGCCGAGGACACCGCCTTGTTCACAACGGTTTTCGCCTCGGTCGGGTTGGCCTCGAACCAGTGCGTGAGCTGTTCGTTGCACACCTTCTGCACGAACGACTTCACCTCGGTGTTGCCCAGCTTGGTCTTCGTCTGCCCCTCGAACTGCGGTTCACTGACCTTCACCGAAATGACGGCGGCCAGGCCCTCGCGGATGTCATCACCGGTGAGGTTGGCGTCCTTTTCCTTGAGCAGCTTCTTGTCCTTGGCGTACTTGTTCACCACCGAGGTCAACGCGCTGCGGAAACCCTCTTCGTGGGTGCCGCCCTCGTGGGTGTTGATGGTGTTGGCGAAGGTGTGCACGGACTCCGAATATCCGCCGTTCCACTGCATCGCGATTTCGACCTCGTGGCCGGTGCCCTTGCCATCGAAATCGATGACGCTCTGCTGGATCGGGCTCTTGGTGCGGTTGATGTGCTTGACGAAATCCACCAGGCCGCCGGGGTAGTGGAAGGTGCGATGCTTGACCTTTTGCGGCGCGCGCGATTCGGCCGCCTTTTCTTCGGCGGACTTGGGTGCCTCGGCGGTGTCGCTGACAACCTCGTCAACGACCTCGTCCTGCTCGACGCGTTCGTCGGTGAGCTCGATCGTCAGACCCTTGTTCAGAAACGCCATTTCCTGGAGTCGCCGCGCGACGGTTTCGAAGTCGTATTCCAGGGTTTCGAAGATGTCGGGGTCGGCCCAGAACCTGATGGTGGTTCCGGTCTTCTTGGTCGCCTCGCCCTGCTTGAGGGTGCCCGGAACAGCGTGGTCATAGAACTGCGACCACTCGTGCCCGTCGCGTTTGATCTCGACCTCGAGTCGAGTCGACAACGCGTTGACCACCGACACACCGACACCGTGCAACCCGCCGCTGACGGTGTAGCCGCTGTTCTCGCCGCCGAACTTGCCGCCGGCATGCAGTTGCGTCATGACCACGTCGACGGTCGGAGCCCCCGTTGAGTGCATCGCGACCGGAATGCCACGTCCGTCGTCGGTGACTTCGACGCTGCCATCGTCCAGCAGCCGCACATCGACCCGGGTGGCGTAACCGGCCATCGCCTCGTCCACCGAGTTGTCGACTACCTCCCAGATGAGGTGGTGTAGGCCGCGCTCACCGGTGGACCCGATGTACATGCCAGGGCGTTTGCGGACAGCCTCGAGACCTTCGAGAACGGTGATCGCCGAAGCGCCGTATTCATCTTGTGCCTTCTTCTTCTGGGCAGCCACGGTCCGAATGCTCTCCTTGGGGATTCGTGCGAGCGGTCCAGTCACCGCAGCGATCGCATACTCCACTCTACCGTGATCGGCGGCCTGGACCGATTTTCTGGGCGCGTTTCTACCTATCTAACCGCGCCGTGTGCTCGATATCTTTATTCCACGCACGTCCCGACGCCAGTCACCCCGGTCTGTGACGTTGTGGCGGCTCTGAGACGGCCGCCGATCCGCGCCGGCGCGGCGACCCCGAATCAGCCTATCCGTAGGTGTCGCGGGGGCCCCTGCCGGCGATGTGCCGTGGGCCCTTGCGCCACGACGGCGCCGATGGGCCGGTGATTCTCAGCGACGTCACCACACCGTTGCCGACCGCGGCGGCGATCTTTGCTAATAGTTGCGCCTGCATCATCCGCAACTGCGTCGCCCACGCGGTCGATTCGGCCGTCACGCTGAGCACCCCGTCACTCAGCCCGATCGGGGTCGCGTGTTCGCCAATCTGTTCCCCGACCACGGCGGACCAGTGACCGAGCACCGTGCCTTCGGCGACGTGCGTCGACCATCCGCGCTTTTTCGCGAGGTCCCGCGCCACCCTGCCCAGCGGCTGCGGATCCCGGACATCGGGGCCCGGACCCGACCACCGTCGACGCTGCCCCGCGACGCGGCGCCCCGCCGGGGGCGCTGATCGGCCACGGCCGGCGTCTTTTCCCTGCGCCCGCGCGGCCGCACGCGCTTCCTCCAGAGTTCGCCTGACCAAATCGACCCCCGTCAAGTCACCCGGTAGCTCGACGCGGCCGGGCTCCGGGCCATCTCCGGAGTCGCTCATTCTTGGACCACCGACACTCGACCCGAGTCCTCGTCACGCAGATCGATGACCACCCGCCTAGCGTCCCAGCCCGACGGAATATCCTCCAGTACCGCGGCGGTTACCAACACCTGCTCCGCCGATTCGGCCACCGCCGCCAGCGCACGACGACGAGCGGAGTCCAGCTCAGCGAACACGTCATCGAGCAACAAGACCGGCTCGCTGCCGTCGGCGCGCAGCAACTCGTAGGCGGCCAACCGCAGCGCCACCGCGAAAGACCACGATTCCCCGTGGCTGGCAAAGCCTTTGGCGAATTGATCGCCGAGCCGCAGTTCCAAGTCGTCGCGATGTGGGCCGACCAGGCACATCCCGCGTTCCAATTCGGCGGGCCGCCGCGCCGAAAGCGCGGCCAACAACGCGGCTTCCAGGAATTCCCGATCACCATCGGAGCTCGGGCTGGTGTCCAGGCTCGCACGGTAGGCAATCGACGCGGGTCGCGATGACGGAGCCAACAGTTGATAAGCCTTTTCCACCTCCGGCGCCAATTGATTGACCAGATCAATGCGGGCGGCCATCAGTTGAGCGCCGTACTCCGCGAGGCGGCTGTCCCAGACATCGAGGGTGTCTAGTGCGCCATGGTCGTTGCGGTGTCGGGCACCGGACAGCGATTTCAACAGCGCCGTGCGCTGGCGCAAAACTTTCTCGTAGTCGGCACGAACGCCGGCCACGGTAGGCCTTCGTACCGCGGCCAAATCATCCAGATAACGCCTGCGGTCGGCCGGATCCCCACGGACCAACGCCAAGTCTTCAGGCGCAAACAACACCGCTTGTAATACGCCGACCACCTCGCGTGTACTGCGCACCGGTGAACGGTTCAACCGGGCCTTATTGGCGCGCCCCGCGGCAATTTCCAAATCGACCGCACATTCTCGACCCTCGTTGACCACGATCGTCGAGACCACAGCCCGGGCCGCGCCGGCCCGAATCAACGGCGCATCGGTACCGACTCGATGTGACCCCAACGTCGTCGAGTACCAAAGTGCCTCAATCAGATTCGTCTTGCCGTAACCGTTAGGAGCGACAAAGACGGTCCGCCCCGGTTCCAATTCGAGATCGGCTTGCGCCCAGGACCGGAAGTCACGCAGTCCCAAATGCCGGACGTACACCTATCCAGGCAACCGAACGGGCATCAACAAGTACACGTAGTCCGTGGGCGGAGCGGGGAACGGTCCATTGCCCGACGGAACCTCATCGCCCTCGGCCGCGGGACGCAGCAAAGCAGGCTTGCCCGGTGTCGTGAAACCAAACGACACCCGATCCGAATGCACCGATGCCAGGCCATCAGTCAGATAAGTCGGGTTGAAGGCAATGGTCAGCGGCTCGCCGGCGAAGTCCACGGCGAGGTCTTCCTCACCTCGTCCGACGTCGTCGGCGCCGGCCGAAAGCCGCAACATGCCGTCGCCAAATTCCATACGCACCTGCGCACCCCGGTCCGCAACCAACGCAACACGCTTGATCGCTTCGGTCAATTCCGCCACGTTGATCGCGGCCACCGAGGTGTGCTCGGCCGGCAGCAGCTGCCGGAACTTCGGGAATTCCGCATCGAGAAGCCGCGTAGTGCTGCGCTTGCCGTTGCCGCTGATACCCAGCAACCCGTCTTTGCCGACACCTGAGCCGGCACCTAACGCCAGCCGAACATCGGAACCGTCGGTGCCGGTTTTGGCGGCCTCGGCGAGCGTCTTCGCCGGCACCAGCACCGCCGCCTCGACATCGGACGACAAGGCCGACCAGGTCAACTCGCGAACCGCCAACCGGAACCTGTCGGTGGCGGCCAAAACCACCGTGTCACCCGAGATCTCGACCCTAATACCGGTCAACATCGGCAAGGTGTCGTCTCGGCCGGCAGCGATAGCAACCTGGCTGATGGCTTCGGCGAACAAGTCGGCAGGCAGCGACCCGGTCTCTTCCGGTAGCACCGGAAGCGTGGGGTAATCCTCAACCGCCATCGTCGGCAACGAAAACCTGGTGCTTCCGCAGGTCAACGCAACACGGTTACCGTCGACGTAGAAGTCCACCGGCTTGTCCGGCAGCGCCCGAGTGATGTCTGACAACAACCGACCCGACACCAAAACGCTTCCAGGAGAAGCTATTTCGGCAGCGACTTGCGCTTCGGCGGAAACCTCGTAGTCAAATCCCGAAATGGTCAGGCCGTCGTCGGAACCGGTGAGCAAGACTCCAGCCAGAACCGGCACCGCGGGCCTGGTCGGCAGATTCTTCGCCACCCAGGACACCGCCTCGGCGAAGGACTCTCGCACCAAACGGAATTTCAAGTCGGTGAGGCCAGCTCTTGTCGTCGCCGCGTCCATGGCTTCCCTTCACCTAACAGTCGAAATCCAGTGGCTCGGCCACCCGTGGCTTACTGCTGGCTCCCACGGTGGCACATCGAAGAACAACCGTAGATCGTTCAGCGCCATCTTGAAAGCTAATCGCAAACGCCGACAAGGCTGGTCAACACGCGGTTCGACAGGCCAATTTGGGCGATCTCCCCAACGCCGGTTTTCAAAGAAGAAATGACGAAGATATCCAAGTAACAGTATTAAGGGGTGTGCATCTTGGGGACAGCCTTGTCTTGGCGCAGCTAGGGGAGGGCGCGGCTTGTGGATGACGCGGTGGATAACTTTTCGGGTCATGTTGGATCGCTGGGGATTAAGTACGCTTGTGCACGAAAATCCGAAGGCCACAGCGATGTTTCAGCCGATTGTGCACAGAACCGCCCACACCGTCGTGCTGTGGCTGATGTGACTTGCGTGTCAGAAGTTTTTTGCAAGATTCAGCGCTTGGAGCGCTGCCGGATGCGGGTTGTGAGTTCCTTGACGTGATCGAAGACCTCACGCCGTTCGGCCAACTCCGAGGAGATCTTGCGTTGGGCGTACATGACCGTGGTGTGGTCGCGGCCGAACGCCTGGCCAATCTTGGGTAGCGACAAGTCGGTGAGTTCGCGGCAGAGATACATCGCAATCTGCCGGGACTGCGCGAGTGCCCGGGTCTTGCCTGGGCCGCGGAGTTCTTCAACGGTGGTGTCGAAGTATTCGGCGGTGGCAGCCATGATGGTCGCCGTACTGATCTGCAGATTGCTGGCGTCGGCGATCAGGTCGCGAAGCACAATCTCGGCCAGTGCCTTGTCGATTGGGGTTTTGTTCAACGAAGCAAACGCGGTCACCCGGATCAGCGCGCCCTCGAGTTCGCGGATGTTGCGCTCGATGCTGCTGGCGATCAGTTCGAGTACGTCGTCGGGGACCGCGAGCCGTTCCATCTGAGCTTTCTTGCGCAAGATGGCGATGCGGGTCTCCAGCTCGGGAGGCTGCACGTCGGTGATCAGACCCCACTCGAACCGGGTCCTCAGTCGATCCTCGAGCGTGGCGAGCTGTTTGGGCGGCCGGTCAGAGGAGATGACAATCTGCTTGTTGGCGTTGTGCAGCGTGTTGAAAGTGTGGAAGAACTCTTCCTGGATACCTTCTTTGCCTTCGATGAATTGGATGTCATCGACGAGCAGGACGTCGACGTCGCGGTAGCTGCGTTTGAACGCCACTTTGCGGTCGTCGCGCAGCGAGTTGATGAAGTCGTTGGTGAATTCCTCGGTGGAGACATACTTGACCCGCATCCCGGGGAACAGTCGCTGCGCGTAGTTGCCGGCGGCGTGGAGGAGGTGTGTTTTGCCCAGACCCGACTCGCCCCAAATGAATAGGGGGTTGTAGGCCCGGGCGGGTGCTTCGGCGATCGCCAGTGTGGCGGCATGGGCGAATCGGTTAGAGGCACCGATGACGAAGGTGTCGAACGTGTAGCGGCGGTTGAGGCTGGTGCCGCCTGCGGCGGCGGCCGACTCGCTGCTGTGTGGGCGCTCGGTGAAGTAATTGGGCCAGGTTTGTTGCGCGTCGCCGAGGGGCTCTCCGCTTTCGTCCGCCTCGTCGGTCTCCGCGTCCAGGTCGTCGTCGGTTTGGGAGAGAAGTTCGGGTTGTGGCAAACCGGGATCTGGTGCGACGGCAATGTCGTCGCCGGAGGCCGGCGGCGCGATGCGGACCCCGAGCTGTATCTGTTGTCCGAGGCGCCGGCTCAAAGCATCGGTGATGGGGGTGCGCAGGTGGCGTTCGATCTCGTTTTGAACGAAGCTGCTCGGCACCGATAACAGCGCAAAGCCCTCGACGATGGTGAGCGGCTGGACGAGATTCAGCCAGGCCCGTTGCTGAGGGGTCAATGGCGTAATTAGCGTGCTGTGCGTCCCGACCCCGTTGTCCGTGGAGGACTCGCCGTTGAGTTCGGAGACGACCGCATGCCACACCGACGTGAAAGCTGAACCGGGATCATCGGTCAACGACGCATCTCCCTGGCTCTCGTGAGTTCCGGGTTTGGATGGCGACAAAAGCGACTGTCCACATAGTTATACACAGGTGTGGACAGAATGATCGTTCAGTGAGCTGAAGCCTCCTGGCAGCAGCTCGCGATCTCCGTGCTGAAGACAACCCGTGCAGGTCGTCTAGACAGCTAGTCGATCCGCCATCCTCGCTTCGTTGTCGACCACCGCTCCAGTCTGAAACGGCACTGGCTGAAGCTAACAGTTTTCCGTCCGGCTGCCAACAGTCTGTTGCATTCAGATCGGTTCTTTCCCGGCTGTTTTCGGTTACCGCGAAGATTGCGTCGGTTGGCCTCGTCTTACTGTTGCCGGTGCCGGCTGTTTACGTAGGCGGCCGCGCGCGTGCGTTGCGACAGGCCGCTTTTCAGCCAGGCTTTAGCCAGGTTTGACCCAGCGAACACCGGTCAGTACCCTCAAACAGTCGCCCGAAAGTCGGCGATACGGCTGCGACCCAGGATGATGTGCGTGGGGACCGCGCCGGCCAGCAGCAAGACCACTCCCGACCGACGTGCTGGCGAAGCATGAACGGGCGGACAGGAACAGGAGAACGCCGTGGCCAAGGGCAAGCGGACCTTCCAGCCGAACAACCGGCGCCGAGCCCGTGTGCACGGCTTCCGTCTGCGGATGCGCACTCGCGCAGGACGTGCGATCGTGTCCGGCCGGCGTCGCAAGGGCCGCCGCGCTCTATCTGCCTGATCGCAACATCGGGTCCTGCGGTGCTTTCCGCACGCAACCGCATGAGGCGGTCCACCGAGTTTGACGCGACGGTGAAATATGGGATGCGCACAGTGCAGCCCGACATCGTCGTTCACGTAAGACGCGGGAACAACAGCGAGGCCGGCGACGGTCCGCGCGTGGGGCTGATCATCGCAAAGCCGGTGGGTTCCGCCGTCGAGAGACATCGGGTTGCCCGGCGGTTGCGGCATGTTGCGCGCACCATGTTGGGAGAACTTTCCGCGTCCGATCAGGTGGTAATCCGGGCACTGCCCAGTAGCCGCGACGTCTCCTCGGCGTGGCTCGAGCAGCAGCTGCGAACCGGATTACGACGCGCATTCAACCTGTCCGGAACACAGCGGTGAGCCTGGCCGCGCGCGGCGTGCGCGGGCTGGTCTTCGTGATCCAGCTGTACCGACACATGGTGTCGCCATTGCGGCCGGCATCGTGCCGCTTTATTCCGACCTGCAGCCAGTACGCTGTTGACGCTCTGACGGAATACGGCTTGATCCGCGGAGGCTGGCTCGCCGTCCGTAGGCTCGCGAAGTGCGGGCCGTGGCATCGCGGTGGATGGGATCCGATACCGGAGTGCCGCGCCGACGACTTCGATGACAGCAGCGACGCGCGGGTTGCCCCGGCGGCGCTAGGGGAAGGTGAGTCTCTTGTCGTTTGATCTGTTCAGTCTCGACTTCGTCTATTACCCGGTGTCGTGGATCATGTGGGTCTGGTACAAGCTGTTCGCCGCTGTGCTGGGCCCGTCGAACTTTTTTGCGTGGGCGCTGGCGGTGATGTTCTTGGTGTTCAGCTTGCGGGCGCTGCTCTACAAGCCGTTCGTGCGCCAGATCCGCACCACCCGGCAGATGCAGGAGCTGCAACCCCAAATCAAGGCGCTGCAAAAGAAGTACGGCAAGGACCGTCAGCGAATGGCGCTCGAGATGCAAAAGCTGCAGCGCGAGCACGGGTTCAATCCCATCCTGGGGTGCTTGCCGATGCTGGCGCAGATCCCGGTGTTCTTAGGGCTCTACCACGTCTTGCGGTCGTTCAACCGGACGACCGGGGGCATCGGCCAGCCACACATGTCGGTAATCCAGAACCGGCTGACCGGCAACTACGTGTTCACCCCCGCCGACGTGGGCCACTTCCTGGACGCCAACCTGTGGGGCGCGCCGATCGGTGCCTTCATGACGCAACATGCCGGTTTGGATGCGTTTACGCACTTCAGCCGTCCCGCGGTGATCGCGGTCGGGGCGCCGGTGATGATCATGGCCGGCATAGCGACGTACTTCAACAGCCGGGCATCGGTGGCGCGCCAGAGTGCGGAGGCAGCGGCCAACCCGCAGACGGCGATGATGAACAAAATGGCGTTGTACGTGTTTCCGCTCGGCGTCGTCGTCGGTGGACCGTTCCTGCCCCTGGCGATCATCTTGTACTGGTTCTCGAACAACATCTGGACGTTCGCGCAGCAGCACTACGTGTTCGGGATGATCGAAAAAGAGGAAGAGGCGAAGAAGCAAGAAGTGATCGAACGCCGGGCGGCGAACGCGCCCGCGCCGGGAGCCAAGCCTAAGCGCACGGCCAAAGCGCCGCCGGCGAACGGTGACAGTGCGCCCGCTTCGGACGGACAGGCGCCTGAAGCAGAGAAGGCAGAGACGCAAACCAACAAGCCGGCACCCGCCGGAAATAGCGCCCCAACCAACCGCACCCCGCGACCCGGGGCGCGGCCGAAGAAACGCAAACGCTGACCGCACGGCCAGAGGGCTAACGGACCCTTAGCGGGGTCAAGTAGGGGAGCAGACCCCACCGCAACATAGGCCCGCGGATTGAGAAAGAGAGAAAGCCATGACGGACGCCGATACCACCACCGAGCACGACGCGGAGACCGATCCGGACGCCGAACCGCCGGCCAAGGAAACCGCCGAGGAAGCCGCCGAGGACGAAGCTACCCCAGATGGCGACGACCTGGAGGAGCGGTTGGTCGCCGAAGGAGAGATCGCCGGTGACTATCTAGAGGAGCTTTTGGACCTGCTCGACTTCGATGGCGATATCGACCTGGACGTCGAAGGCAGCCGCGCGATGGTCAGCATCGACGGCAGTGACGACTTGAACAAGTTGGTCGGCCGCGGGGGCGAGGTGCTCGACGCCCTGCAAGAGCTGACCCGCCTGGCGGTCCACCAGAAGACCGGCGTGCGGAGCCGCTTGATGCTCGACATCGCGAGCTGGCGGCGCCGGCGGCGCGAGGAATTGGCCGCGCTGGGCGACAAGATTGCACGCCGCGTGCTCAACACCGGCGAGCGCGAAGAGCTTTCTCCGATGACGCCGTTCGAGCGGAAGATCGTGCACGACGCTGTCGCCGCGGTGCCCGGAGTGCATAGCGAGAGCGAGGGCGTCGAGCCGTCGCGCCGCGTTGTTGTTCTGCACGACTAGACGGACTGAGTTACAACTATGTAGTTCACGCTGGGCAGCCGAGCTGGGGTCCGAGAAGGGGATGTTTCACGTGAAACATGGCAACCCTTGCGAGGGAAGTGCGTCCCCGGCACGGCCAGGCGAGGCATGGCCCGAGGCGGCGGCCGCGGTATTCGGACCGCGTCTGGACATTGCCCAGCGGTACGCCGAACTGTTGGCGGGGGCAGGCGTGGAACGCGGGCTCCTGGGGCCACGAGAAGTGGACCGGATCTGGGACCGGCACCTGCTCAACAGCGCGGCGATAAGTGAGCTCCTTGATCCGGAGGAACGGGTCGTGGATATCGGCAGCGGCGCGGGACTGCCCGGGCTGCCGCTGGCGATTGCCCGCCCAGATCTCGAGATCGCCCTCCTCGAACCAATGCTGCGCCGCACCGACTTTCTGCGCGAGGCCGTAGCCGAACTAGGGTTGGCCGTCGAGGTGGTACGCGGCCGCGCGGAAGAGCGGTGGGTCCGCGACCAGATCGGCGAGAGAGATGTTGCGGTCTCACGCGCGGTGGCGCCGTTGGACAAGTTGACGAAGTGGAGCATGCCGTTGCTACGGATGGGCGGGCGGATGGTCGCGATCAAGGGGGAGCAGGCTCCCGACGAAGTCCGGCAACATCGGCGTGTGATGGAGGCGGCGGGCGCGGTTGATGCCAGGGTGGTGACATGTGGCGCGAACTACTTGCGTCCGCCCGCGACCGTGGTGTTAGCGCGGCGAGGCAGTTCCTCGCGGCGCCAGCCCGCGCGAGAGACGAAGAGGGGAACACGATGAGTTCTCCGGGAGGTTGGAGCGACGCGCCTGCGTCGTCGGTGAGTGCCCCGCACGAGGAGGCGCCGGCGGCGCCAGGCGGGTCCGAGGAGTCGGGAACGACGGCCGATGTTTCACGTGAAACATCCGACGACTTCGACACACCTATCGGCGCTGCGGCCGAACGCGCCATGCGGGTTCTGCACACCACCGACGAGCCGCTGCCGCGCCCGCGCCAGCGCCGGCTGTTCACCGTCGCCAACCAAAAGGGCGGTGTGGGCAAGACCACCACTGCGGTCAACCTGGCGGCCGCGCTCGCGGTGCAAGGACTCAAGACGCTCGTCATCGACCTTGATCCACAAGGCAACGCGAGTACGGCACTCGGAATCACCGACCGGCAATCCGGCACCCCCTCTTCCTACGAGGTCCTGATTGGCGAGGTCGGGTTGCGGGAGGCGTTGCGACCCAGCCCGCACAGCGACCGCTTGTTCTGCGTGCCGGCGACCATCGACCTGGCCGGCGCCGAGATCGAATTGGTGAGCATGGTGGCGCGGGAGAACCGGTTGCGTACCGCCCTGGCCGAGTTGGACGACTTCGACTTCGACTACGTCTTCATCGACTGCCCGCCGTCGCTCGGCCTGCTGACCATTAACGCGCTCGTTGCCGCGCCGGAAGTGATGATCCCGATCCAGTGCGAGTACTACGCACTCGAGGGCGTCTCGCAGTTGATGCGGAACATCGAAATGGTCAAGGCCCACCTCAATCCACGGCTCGACGTGAGCACCGTGATCCTCACCATGTACGACGGCCGGACCAAGCTCGCCGACCAGGTGGCCGAAGAGGTGCGCCGCTACTTTGGCAGCAAGGTATTGCGCACCGTGATTCCACGCAGCGTCAAGGTTTCCGAGGCGCCCGGCTACAGCATGACGATCATCGAGTACGACCCCGGTTCGCGGGGCGCCATGAGCTACCTTGACGCAAGCCGCGAACTCGCCAACCGCGATCAGCCACCATCCGCGAAGGGATAACCATGACACCGTCGTCGCACAAGAAAGGCGGCCTCGGCCGAGGGTTGGCTTCGCTGATCCCGACCGGCCCTGCGGATGCCGACTCCGGACCGGCGACACTCGGCCCCCGGATGGGCAGTGCGGCCGCCGACGTTCTGATCGGGGGGGCGCCTGGAACTGCGGGGACCCCCGGGTCAGACGTCACGGGGATCGGCGCGGTGTACCGCGAAATCGCGCCGAACGACATCGAGCGCAATCCCCGTCAGCCCCGGCAGGTCTTCGACGAAGAGGCGCTGTCGGAGCTGGTGCACTCCATTCGCGAGTTCGGCCTATTGCAGCCGATCGTGGTGCGAGCAGCGTCGGGCTCGGAGAGCGGCGCGCGTTATCAGATCGTGATGGGGGAGCGGCGCTGGCGGGCCGCCCAACAGGCCGGGATGACCACCATCCCGGCAATCGTGCGCGAGACGGGCGACGACAATCTGCTGCGCGACGCCCTCTTGGAGAACATTCACCGGGTGCAGCTGAACCCCTTGGAAGAGGCGGCGGCATACCAGCAACTGCTCGACGAGTTCGACGTCACCCACGATGAACTGGCGGCGCGCATCGGCCGTTCGCGGCCACTGATCACGAACATGATCCGGCTGCTCAAACTGCCGATCCCGGTGCAGCGCCGGGTGGCCGCTGGCGTGCTGTCCGCGGGTCACGCCCGCGCGTTGTTGTCTCTGGAAGCCGGCCCCGAAGCGCAGGAGGAACTGGCGAGCAGGATCGTCGCGGAGGGCCTTTCGGTGCGGGCCACCGAGGAGGCGGTCACGTTGGCCAATCGTGGTGATACCTCCACGCCCGCGGCACCGCGCCGCAAGCCGATCCAGATGCCTGGTCTGCAGGACGTCGCCGAGCGGCTGTCGAACGCTTTCGACACCCGGGTGACGGTCAGCCTCGGCAGGCGCAAAGGCAAGATCGTGGTCGAGTTCGCGTCGGTGGACGATCTACAGCGAATTATCGACATGATGACCCCGTCCGGGACCTGACCAGCCACATTATGTAATTACGTCACTGTGACACTGCGATGTCTCTGGGTGCGCGAAGTGTCGCGGTCCAACGCAGATCTGCTGTGCGTCAAGCCATTTCGACTCCCGGCGAGCGGGCGCCCGGCGCGCCGGCGGCGAGGCCGCGCAGGACTGGCCTGAACACGACAAACTCTCCTATCCTGGAGTGGCTGACTTGTTAGTAAGGGGGCAACGACCCTTCCATTAGCTGCAGTACCGCACGAAGGCCAGGAGGCTAGTGTCCGCTCGAATCACGCCGCTGCGGCTCGAAGCCTTTGAGCACCTTCCCAAGCATGCGCGTCGTTGCGTCTTCTGGGAGGTGGACCCGGCGACGCTCGGCAACCAAGACCATCTCGCGGATCCGGAGTTCGAAAAGGAAGCCTGGCTGTCGATGGTGATGCTGGAGTGGGGCTCCTGCGGTCAGGTCGCAACGGAGATCCCCGACGAACGCAGCCACGCCGAACCACCGTGCCTGGGATACGTGCTCTACGCGCCGCCGGGGGCGGTGCCGCGGGCGCACCGGTTTCCCACCGCACCGGTTTCCGCGGATGCGGTGCTGCTGACGTCGATGGGGGTGGAGCGTGGGCAGGCCACCGACGACCTGCCGCACAGTCTCATCGCCCGGGTGATCGACGAATTGGTCCGCCGCGGCGTGCGTGCGCTGGAGGCCTTCGGCCGCACCGAAGCGGCCGTCGAATTGCAGGATCCCCGCGCCGTCGACCCCGACGTGCGGCCGGTCCTGGAGGCGCTCGGCGACTGCTCGGTCGATCACTGCATCATCAGTGCCGATTTCCTGAAGGATGTCGGTTTTGTCGTGGTGGCACCGCACCCGTACTTCCCTCGGCTGCGGCTCGAGTTGGACAAGGGACTGGGCTGGAAGGCCGAAGTCGAAGCTGCCTTGGAGCGCCTGCTGGCGAATGCCCAGCTGGAAGTGCCGGTGGGGGCGGGGGCCGGGTCGCAGCCGTCGAACGTCAGCGGCTTAAGAACCGCCGAGCCTGCTGGCCCGTTCGACCGATAGCTCGTGGGCGAGTAACTCGGCGAAGGTGAATGTGCCGGTGGGCCGGTCATTCTTGCCGAGCAGATAGAGCCGCTTGACCGCGGCGAGGATACCTTCGGCGATCGCGTCGCGGGTTTGCGTTTCAACCAGCATCGACCGATCGCGCGGGTTGGAGAAGTAACCGACGTCGACCTGAACTGTCGGCATCCGCGTCAGCCTGAGCAGATCCCACGTGCGGCCATGCGTGCGACAGTCCCGTAAACCGGTGCGCGCCACCACTTCTCGCTGAATGAAATCGGCGAGATTGCGGCCGATGGTGGACACCGAACCATGCGAATTTCCGAAGTGGAAGGATGCCACGCCGTTCGGTGCGGGGCTGGCTTGGGACTCGCAGCGCAGACTGATCATCAGGTCCGCGCCGTAGTTGTTAGCCGTGGCCGCCCGCTCGGCGTCCGACGGGCTGCGATTGGTCGGGCGGGACGTGAAGGTCTCCATGCCAATGGCCGTCATCCGGCCTTCGAGCCGACTTGCCAAGTCCCACAACACATCTGCTTCGCTGATGGGGCCGCCTGGGCCGTGCGCGATCGTTCCATGGTCCCTACCGCCGCGGCCCGGATCGATGATGATCCGCTTGCCGGACAGCTTCGGGCCCGATCGACGGACCAGCTCCTCCTCGCGAATCGCGTGCGGCGAGCCACCGGTGACGCGCGCACTGAGAAAGTACAAGGAGCGCAACGTTTCCGGGCCGCAGATACCGTCGGCGGACATCCCGTACTCGCGCTGATACGACTCCAACGCTTTGTGTGTCTGCAAGCCGAAATGTCCGTCGACCAGTCCGGTGTAGAAACCGAGGTCCTGCAGCCGGGCCTGCAAAGTGGCGACGTCGTCGCCGTAGAGCGGAGCCCCGAATTGGTGATACAGCGTGCGGGCACCCAGCCGGTAGGAGGCTTCCTTCAATGCCCGGTAGGTGGCGTCGCCGACAACGCCGTCCACGAGCAGCCCACGATGCTGCTGGAACGCGCGCACTGCATGGTCGAGTTCGGCGTCGAACAGCTCAACTGAGACATGCCTGCCAGTGGTCAGGTCTTCGTCGGCGCCGTCCAGTAGTCCTAGGGCAGATAGCGCGGCCCGGATCTCGGTGACCGCCGCGCTGCGGTCGCCACAGCGCAGCACATCGCCGTGTTCGCCGTGCGGACTCGGCATACCAAGGGCCCTCCGGGACTCACTAACGCGCTGGCAAAGGCTTGTCGGGACATAACAGGGCACAACAACTGACGGTTATTGTCTCAGACCGTTGGGGATTTCCGGAAAACCCCAGGCTAAACACGGAGCGTCGTGCCGCGATCCAAAAGGCGTCAGGTGATGTTGGGAACTTGGTCGGAAATCTCGCGCAGCAGCGCAGCTTTGCCCTTGGCGCCGACGATCCGCTTCACCGGTTGACCGTCCTTGAACAGGATCATCGTCGGGATCGACACGACCTGAAAGTCGCGCGCCGTCTCCGGGTTGGCGTCGACATCCAGCTTGGCGACGGTGAGCTGTTCGGAGCGCTCGGCCGCGATCTCTTCGAGTACCGGCGCGACCATTTTGCACGGCCCGCACCAAGTTGCCCAAAAGTCAACCAGCACAGGCTTATTGCTCGACAACACGTCGGTGGAGAAGGACGCGTCGGAAACTTCTATTGTGGCGCCGGCATTTTCGGCGTTGCTCATCGGGGGCTCCTATCAATCAGTGGGTTGGTACTGTCAGCGATCCAGCTTCGGACTCGGCGTGTTCGGCCAGCCAACGCTCAGCATCGATGGCGGCAGCGCAGCCGCTGCCGGCGGCCGTGACCGCTTGGCGGTAAGTGCGGTCCACCAGATCGCCGGAGGCAAATACACCCTCCACCGACGTGCTGGTGGTGCGGCCCTGCACCAGCACGTAGCCGTCGGGGTCGACGTCGATGACATCGCGGACCAGGGCCGAACGCGGCTCGTGACCGATCGCGACGAAAACGCCCGTCACCGGAAGTGCGGTCTCCTCACCGGTTGTGTTGTGGCGCAACCGCAATCCGGTCACCGTCGTCTCGCCATCCACGGCGACCACGTTGACGTTGGTGACGAATTTGATCTTGTCGTTGTTTCGGGCGCGCTCGAGCATGATCTTCGACGCGCGGAACTCGTCGCGGCGGTGCACAAGCGTCACGCTGTGGGCGAACCGGGTGAGAAAGGTGGCCTCTTCCATGGCCGAGTCACCGCCCCCGATCACGGCGATGTCCTGATCTTTGAAGAAGAACCCGTCGCAGGTGGCACACGAACTCACGCCGCGTCCCAGCAACTCCTGCTCTCCGGGAATTTGCAGATAGCGTGCGGCGGCGCCCATCGCGAGGATGACGGCGCGTGCCCGATAGGTCTGACCCTCGGCGGTGGTGACCGACTTGACCGGGCCCTCCAGCGACACCGACTCGACGTCTTCCATCCGCAGGTCGGCGCCGAACCGCAGCGCCTGCTCGCGCATCTCGTCCATCAGCTCCGGACCGGTGATGCCGTCACGAAAGCCGGGGTAGTTCTCCACCTCGGTGGTGGTCATCAATGCGCCACCGAACGAGGTGCCCTCGAAGACCAACGGCGCCAGCTGCGCTCGGGCGGTGTAGAGCGCGGCGGTGTATCCGGCGGGGCCCGAACCGATAACGATTACGTCGTGAACAGTGTCATCAGTAGCGGATGTCATGCGTGCCTTTCAGGATCCTCAGAGCCATAACGACTAAGCCTATGAACGCCAGCCTAGGCGGGGGTGTTCCCGGGAGTGTCGTGCCACACCATTAAGGACCTTGCGGCCTGTTAGGTGCGGGGGACCTCGGTGCTGACCAGCAGTCCGGTGTCGGCTGCGCTGCAGTTCAGCGCCACTGCGAAGACGGTGAGACTGTCGGGCGTTTCGCCGGGCAGCACCAGCACGACGCCGGGGCGCGCGTTGATGTCCACCGGTTGCGCGCCGAGCACCCGCGTCGACGCCGGATAGCCCAGACCGCTCAGGCAAGACGCGCGCCGGGCCGGATCATTGAGCGGGCCCCCCGGCGGGCCGTAGTCGGGGCTGCGGTCGAGCAGGCCGAGGAGCTGGGCCTGCGACAGCGGGATCGCCATCGGCGGCTCGAAAGTCCCTGACACCGTGATGTGTTCGGCCGTTATTTGCGTGCTGGGGACTGGCGTGGGCGCGTTGACCAATGCCGACGTGCCCACCCCGATCGCGGCGATCACCGCGCACGCGCCGGCCACCCCCGCGATCAGTCGGGCTGGGCGCATATGCGGACGCGCCGAGTGTGCGGCGCCGCCGGTGGCTGAACTACTCGCTGAGCGCAGCGCCGCGGAAATCCGGGAGGCAACCGCCGGCGGCGGATCGGGTGCTGAGGCCCGGTCGGCGCTGAGGCCGGCCACCTCACTGCGTACCCGGTTCAGGGCGCCCAGCGTGGCCTGCGCGTCGGGATCGGCACGGACTTGCCGGCGCACACAGGCGGCATCGTCGTCATCGAGCAGACCGGCCTGCAGGGCGGCGAGCAGTTCCACCGTCAGCGGCGGGTCCGCGCTGCCGGCGGGATTATCTTCAGCGCCTGCACTCATCCGCCCCAGTGTCCGTCATGCACACTGCTAGGGCCATGCACAGCCCCGGTCGCCGCGCTACAGCTGGTCGGCCGGCGCGTTCAGATAGCCGAGCAGCTGCACGAGCCGGGCGCGGCCGCGCGCGCACCGGCTCTTGACGGTGCCCTCGGCGATGCCGAGCATCCGGGCGGTGTCGGCGATCGAGCAGCCCTGCATGTCCACGGCCACCAACGCCGCACGTTGCTCGACGGAAAGCCGCATCAGCGCCTGCTGCACCGCGATCCCCGTCTCGATCTGCACCGTCCGATCCTCCACCGGGTAGACGTCCTCGAGCGGGATGGTCGGGCGGCCTTTGACGCGCCGCAGCCTATCCAGGCAGGCGTTGACGACGATGCGATGCAACCAACTGCCGACCGCGGCGTCGTGCCGGAACGAGCCGGCGCAGCGATGCGCCGAAAGCATGGCTTCCTGCAAGGCGTCCTCGGCGTCCTCAGGGGACCGGGTGGTCAGCCGCGCCAGCCGGTGCAGCTGTCGCTGATGACGGTGGAACAATTCGGCGAAGGCGTCGCGGTCACCTGCGACATGAGCGGCCAGCAGCTCGGCGTCACTGCGTTGCTTGCCCACGGCCGGACAGTAACCACTCGGCCACCGCGCAGCACTTCACCCGTTAAGAGGCCGCCTGAACGGTGATTTCCTGGAACTGGGCCTGGCTCTTGCCGTCGGTGGTCCCCAGCGTGGAAATCCACACCAGCAGATACGACGTCGGCGAGCTCGAGCTGACCTTGATCACGTTGTGGCCGGGCTTGAGCGCCGTGGCCGGGGTCAACACCTTGGTGTCTTCCAGACTTGCCGGCGAGGAGCTTGATGCCGAACGAATCTCCACCTTGGTTCCGCTGCTGGGGGTGTCGATGCTGACCGCGCCCACCACCGCGGGACTGGGCAGCTGCAGTATCAACCCCTCGCCCTTCTTGAAGCTCGGGAACGGCACCGCGTCCGTATAGACCTCGGTCGACCACGAGGTGGTCGGGTCACCGTCGATCGCTTGTCCGGCAGTGCCCGGGTTGTCGGCGTCGCCGTCGGGGGAGAAGACCGTGGCCTTGGTCGGTTTGACGACGCTGCCGGCCGGTGCGGAACTGGCGGGCGACGACGAGCTCGACGACGTTGGGGTGTTCAGGCCGAGCTTGTCGTTGTTGAGGCCACCGCCCAAGTTGCCGAAGATGCCCTTCACCACCGACGCCAGCACGAGCAGGGCCACCACGATGATCGCGGCGCCCGCGCTGACACCGATGATCAGGTTGCGGCGGCGGTTACCGAAGATCCCGTTTTCTCGACCAGCGGGCCGCAGCGAGCTGGCCGGCGATTGGACGTCGTCGATCGGGCCGAGCACCTCGGTACGGTCGGCGACCGCGGTCGCCTGTTGCAGCAAGTTCAAAAGCGTTGACGCACTGCGTATTCCGCCGTCCTCTTGCACCGCCCTAACCGCGACCGCGGAGATCTGGAAGGGAATGTCGCGATCGATGACGGCGGGTTCGACGGGAAGGCCCGATGCGTCCCGCTTGGCTTGCGCCAGCCCGCTGCGCGCCCCGAACTCGCGCAGCGGCCACCGATTGACCAGCAGGGCGTACAGCGTGGCCCCGATGCCGCGGATGTCGTCTTGCGGGTTGGCGTCGGGCATGGTCGCGGGGTAGGCCAGTACGACGTCGCCCTCGATGCTGACCCGCACCCGGCTGGGGTGGTCGACGGACAACGCGACACCGGCGCGGTGGGCCGCGTCGGCGGCGGCGGCCAACGACTGCATCGCGCGGATGGCTCCGACAGGGGACGGCGAAGTGTCGGCGACCTCCTGCAGGGAACCGCCGCGAATCCACTCCGAGACCACCAAACCGCCGGATCCCGCCTGGATGACGTCGAGTATCCGGGCGACGCCGGGTTTGTCGATCCGGCTGAGCCGCAAAGTGCGGGACAGGATCTCCTGCAGCACCTCGTCGGGCAGGGTCCCTTCGGGGTCGACGAAGGTGAGCGCCACCTGCCGGTCTAGCGCGGTGTCGAGCGCCTGCCAGAACTGCAGCGGGGGTGTGCCGCCGTGCGATACCAGCAGCCGGTAACGCCCGCCGGCGATGCGGGCGCCGGGCACCAATTCTGGGTGTGGCCCGGGCCCCGCTTCGCCAGTTGAGGCGGAAAAGTCGCCGTTTACCGGGCCGGATGGGCGCGGCCGGGAATCCGGACCAGGCTCGCGCGAGGCCGGAATGTCGGGCTGGAAGTCGTCGGCGGCCGGCCGGGGCGGCTCACCGCTTGACCCCACGCCCGATGGGGCGCCCTCGAGTGGGCGATCTGTCACCTCCGGTCCTTTCATCATCCGGGCGCTGGGGGCCCATTCCGGAGGCCTGCGCCGGATCGGCTCCTGGACCGCTTGTGCCACCGGCTGGGAGGAATTTCTCTGCTCAGGGTACGTGACCGAGGTACGCCCCGACGATTGGTCTGGTGCAGTTGGGTCGGGGAGCCGTAGCGCGCCACGCCTGCCGGTAATGCGGCGCCGCACAGCGCCCAGCGCCGCCTGCGCCTCGGGCACCTGAGCCCGGACCATGACCACAGCCATGATCGGCAGCATGATCGTCGCCAGCACCAACAGCCGCAGCAGCGACCCCGCGCCGCCGCCGTGGGCGGTCCACTCGGCCAGGTTGAGCAGCCGATCGGCCACGTGTGCCAGCAGCGCGGCCAGCAACGACGCGGCAACGGTGACCAGGACGGTGTGCACTTCCGCACCGCCGACCAAGTGGCCGCCGGCCGGCAGCAGCGCCTGCCGCAGCAGGTAATAGCCGACGATCGCGCCGGCCAGAAAGCCGAGGCCGTTCGCGAGCCCGAGGTAGCCGGCGACCAGCTTCGGATCGTGGGTGACGTGCGGTGCCAGCAGCGAGCCGGTGATCTTGACGGCGGTGATTACCACGATGATCGCGATCGGCGTCCACGGCTGCTCGCGGGCGTAGAACACGCGCAGCTGCAACAGCACCAGGCCGTACGGGATCAGCGTGAACGCTGATAAGGCGATCGCGGCGCCCAGGTAGCCCGCGTCGACCCCGCCGAAATGGCCGTAGGCGAATAAGGCGCTGCCCATCGCCGGTCCGCCGACGGTCATGAACGCCACGATCGGGATCAGCGTGATCAGCGTCAGCCGGGTGGCCAGCGACAGGTCGGCCAGCACGCCCCGGGTGTCGTTGGCGGCGGCGTTGCGGCTGAGCCGGGGCATCACGACCGTGAGCACCGTGACCCCGATCATGCCGTACGGCAGCATCAGGACCAGCCAGGTGTAGTTGTAGATCGCCGGGCCCGACGCGGCCGCCGTGCTGGCGATCTGGTTGCCCACCACCAGGCCGAGCTGACTGATCACGACATACAGCACCATCGCGGCGGCCATGGTGCCGAAGCGCTTGAGCCGCTCATCGATTCCCCACATCGGGCGCAGGCTGATGTGCTCGCGCTTGATGGCGATCAGCAGGACCGCGACCTGTCCGAACACCCCGAGGTTGGTGCCGATCCCCAGCACCAGCAGCTTGGCGTTGCCCATTTGGACGGGATCGACGGACAGCTCACCGGGGACTATCAGGTACACCAGCAGCGTCGTGATCGCGACGAGGTTGTTGACCACCGGCGCCCACGCCGTCGCCCCAAACTTGTTGCGGGTGTTGAGGATTGCCATGAACACCGATGTCAGGCCGTAGGCCAGCACCTGGGGGAGAAGCAGGTAAGCGAAGGCCGTCGTCAGCGCCTCGTTGACCTGCGGGGTCCGGCCGAGCATCAGCCGCACCAGCAGCGGCGCGGCCAGCACCGACAGTGTGGTGGCGACCAGAAGCAGCACGGTCACCAACGTGACCAGGCGCCGCACGAATGCCGCGCCGCCGTCGGCATCGCCCTGCTCGGCGCGGGTCAGCACGGGCACGAAGATCGCGGTGAACGTCGCCTCCAGCACGAGCGCGGCGATCAGGGTGGGCAGCTGATTGGCCACCGAGAACGAGCTGGCCAGCGCGGCGCCCAGGATGGCGGCCAACAACACAATCTTGGCGAAGCCCGTCAGCCGGCTGATCAGGGTCGCGAACGCCATCGCCCATGACCGCGAAACCAGCGCCGCGTCGGACAGTTCGGGTCGCTGACGCGACAGGTCCGGCACCGGGGGCAGCGGCCCCGTCGGCGGCGAGGTCGGGTCGCGGCGGAGCCGCCGCTGCGGTGGTGGTGGTGGTGCGGACGGTGGGGTTCGTCCGTGAGCCGGGCTCATACGTGGTTCTTCTCGTCCACCACCCGACGGTCGACCCGCTCGGTACGTCGGGGGGCGGGCGGGTCGGGGCGGTCCAGGTCGGCGCGGTCGGGCTGGCCGCGGAAGCGGTGCCAAAGTCGTCGCCCGGCCAGCGCCACCAGCACCGCGGCCGCGGTCATCGTGATCGCGAACAGCACCTTGCCGTAGGCGTTGGAGTGCACGGATAACCGCACCGGCTCACCCAGGCGCATGCCGTCCGGGGTGCGCAGCGCAACGTCGATCGCGACCCGCTGGGTGAAGTTCACTTCGATCGGTATCCGTAGCGGCAGGTATCCCGGCGGCAACTCGATCACGCCGACGTCGGTGACTCGCATTCCGGGTGGTGCGTCGACCTGCAACTTGACCCGGATGGGAACGGCCAGATTGTTGTGCAGCGCCAGCGGAAGGGGACTGTGCTCGGTGGCCAACGTGTACGAACCGCCCGGGTTGACGATCGTCACCGCACCGAACAGATCCGTGATCGTGTTGCCGACGACGGTCAGGCGCTGCTGGGCCAACCCGTTGCGGGTGTCGGGTGGCTCCGATTGACTCAGGGCGCGCAGCATGTCCTCGCGCAGCGGCGCCGTGTATGCGACGCCGGTCAAGCCGGTGCGCTCGTCGGTGGTCAACGCCGAGGTCAATCCCCACAGCCGGCCGACCTGGCCGGCGATGTTGGCGGTGATGTCGTCGCCGAACCGGCCGCGGGCCGAGGCGTAGGCGCTCACCGATTCGGGTGGCCCGCTGCGGGCCTGTGCGGCCCGGGGGGCGTCGGCGATCACTGCCGGCAGCGGCCGCGCCACCGCGAGGCCAGATCGGATCGCGGTGGCCAGGGTGGTCAGGATGACCTGTGCGTCATCGGCTTGCAGGCTCCACACCGCGGGCGGCACCAAGAGCTGGGCGCGCGGCACGACGTCGCGGTCGAGGGCGTGCCAGAGCATCGAGCCCAACGCGTCCTGGCGGCGCGCGGTGGCCGAGTCGTGGCCCAGGCGAACGGTCAACGCCGAGTCGGCGTAGGTGGGGAAGGTCGGGTTGGTCCCCGCCGCGGCCAGCGCGGCGCCGACGGCCGGGTCGAACGGCGCGACGACGAGCTGCGGGGACAACCGCCGGGGTCCGGTGTCGACGGCGGCCGACGAGCCGCCAGCGGAGTCCTGGGGGGAGAACTCCGCGGCCGCGATCGCGACGGTGCCGTTGCCGCCGCTGAGCAGGTTCACCGCGCCGCTTGTGAGCGGCCCGTCGGGTAGCACGGTGACCCCACGGGTGGAGGCGACGTCGAGGATGCGGTCGACGACGTCGCCGGCGCTGCCGGTGGCGGCCGCGCTCAGCCCTGGATCGTGGACACGCTGCAGCGCGTCCAGATCGGCGTCCGCGTACGGCAGCGGCGCCACGCAGGTGCGGTGGGCCAGCGCGCGCAGTCGGCCCAGCCAGGTCGTGGCGGCGGCCTGGCCGGTACCGGGATGGGTGGGGGTTCCGGGTTGTTGGGCGGGGCCGTCGGGGGAGTTGGACACGACATAGCCGCCGGTCATCGCGTTCACGGTGACCAGCAGGTCGGGGTCGACGGCCAGGCACAACGCGCGGCCGACGCTGCCGTCAGGGTCGACGTCGTGGCTGGTGGCTCCTTCTGCGGCGGACAGCAGGACGTCCAGCCGGCCGCCGGTGGCCAGCGAGGTGGCCAGGTCGTCGTCGACCAGGCGGACCGGGATGGTGCCGCCCGGCGCGCCCGGGGACAGCCGGGGCCGGTCGGCCAGCGGCCACAGCATGGTCAGCCAGACGGGTTTGGAGGTGTCGGGCGCGACGGCACCATCCATCACGTCAGGTTTGTCCGGCGGCACGCCGATCACGGGTAAGAGGAAGCGCGCGTTGTCCAGCCGGGCGGGCGCGCCGTAGTCGGGGGTTCCGTTGACGTTGACCAGCAGTGGGTAGATCCCGGGCTCTTTGATGCCCAGCGACGGGCTTTTCAAGGCGCGCACCGGCGCGGACAGGGTGAAGCCGGCTTCTTGCCCGCGCTGCAGTTCCGGCGCGATCGTGAGGAAGTCCGCGGCCGGCTGGTATTGGTCGGTGCCGCCGTCCAGGGAGGTGCGCAGCCCGACCGAGGAGCTGACGGCGCCGGCGTGTTCGAGGCGCACCATCACGTCGCGAACCGGGCGGTCGCCGATGTTGGTGACCATGCCGGTGACGGTGACGGCGGTGTCGCTGGTGGTGGTCACCACGTCCGGGGTCACCTGATCGATGCGCACGCGCACGAACGGCGTCGCGGTGGGCTCGTTCGCGCCCGCATGCGGCGACAGCCCGGTGAGCACCCCCCCAAAACCGGCCACGATGCCGACCACTGCGGCGAGGCGCGCCCACCGGAGTCGTCGCGCGGTCACGTCCGCGGCCCGTGACCGTTCTTCCGGCCCGCCGGGGGCTCGCCGGAATGACGGGTACGCGAATGCGTCTGGGGTCGGCGCCGTGGCGCACTCGGCGGCAGCGGCGGAAGCGCGGCGGGGCCGTCGCTTTGCAGCTTGTCGATCAGGTCGTCGGCCACCTCGGCGAGGCGCCGCTCGTCGGCGTAGGCCAGCCGCGACGGCAGCTCGCGGATCGGCACCCACGCGACCTCGGCGACCTCGAGGTCCTCGTCGGACAACTCGCCGCCGCAGAACTGCAGTAAGTAGTGGTGCACGGTCTTATGCACCCGACGACCATCGGTGACGAACCAGTAGTCAATGCGTCCCAGCGCGGCCAGCACGCTGCCGCGAATACCCGTTTCCTCGGCGACCTCACGAATCGCGGTCTGTTCGGCGGTCTCGCCCATCTCGATGTGGCCTTTGGGCAGCGACCACAGCATCCGGCCGCGCCGGTCGATGCGGCCGATGAGGGCCGCGACCTGGGATTCACGAGGCCCGTCGAGCCCGTCGATGACCAGGCCGCCGGCGGAGGTTTCGTGCACGGTGCGCAGCCGCTCCGGTGCGCCACGCGTGGGGCGGGTCCGGCGCGGCTTGGGGGCGCTCGATTCGCTGGCGGTTGGAGTGGGTGGGTTTTCGGCTGAAGCGGCAGCACCACGGCCGCGACGCCTACCCCGGCGCCGACGTGGTTTGGCTTGCTCGCCGTCGGACACCCAAGCGATAGTAGCTGGCACATGCTGGCCTTCCCGGACATACTCGCCGCTAGCCGGGTGTACGGCTTGGCCGACTACGCTGTTCGAACGTGTCCGAAGCCCCCGCCGCCGACGCCGAGCTGCTGGCCGCAGCCGCGGTCGCCCTGAATCGGCACGCCCCGATGCTGCGCGAGCTGGGCGCGCTGTTCGATGCCGAAGGCCATGAGTTGTACCTGGTCGGGGGTTCGGTGCGGGACGCGTTGTTGGGCCGATTGAGCCCCGACTTGGACTTCACCACCGACGCCCGCCCGGAGCAGGTGCAACAGATCACGCGGCGATGGGCCGACAACCTGTGGGAGACCGGCATCGAATTCGGCACGGTCGGCGTCGGCAAGAACGACCAGCGGTTGGAGATCACCACCTTCCGCGCCGACACCTACGACCAGGTGTCCCGCAATCCCGAGGTGCGCTACGGTGACCGCCTCGACGACGACTTGGTGCGCCGCGACTTCACCGCGAATGCGATGGCCGTGCGCATCACCGCCGACGGGCCGGGCGACTTCCTGGATCCCCTCGGCGGTTTGGCGGCCCTGCGCGAACGCGTACTTGACACCCCGTCGGCCCCGTCGGTGTCGTTCGGCGATGACCCGCTGCGGATGCTGCGCGCCGCGCGGTTTGTCTCGCAGCTGGGCTTCACGATCGCGCCGCGGGTGCGGGCGGCCATCGAAGAGATGGCCCCGCAGCTGGCCCGCATCAGCGCCGAACGGGTGGCCGCCGAGCTGGACAAGCTGCTGCTGGGCAACAACCCGGTCGCCGGCATCGAGCTGCTGGTGCAGACCGGCATGGGCGAGGTGGTGCTGCCCGAGATCGGCGGCATGCAGATGGCCATCGACGAACATCATCAGCACAAGGACGTCTACCAGCATTCGCTGACCGTGCTGCGGCAGGCGATCGCGCTGGAGGACGAGGGCCCGGATCTGGTGCTGCGCTGGGCCGCGCTGCTGCACGACGTCGGTAAGCCCGCCACCCGCCGCCACGAGCCCGACGGGGGGGTGAGCTTTCACCACCATGAGGTGGTCGGCGCCAAGATGGTGCGAAAACGGTTGCGGGCGTTGAAGTTTTCCAAGCAGATGGTCGACGACGTCTCGCAGCTGGTGTTTTTGCATCTGCGCTTCCACGGCTACGGCGACGGGAAGTGGACCGACTCGGCGGTGCGCCGGTATGTGACCGACGCCGGGCCGCTGCTGCCCCGGCTGCACAAGCTGGTGCGTGCCGACTGCACGACGCGCAATCAGCGCCGCGCCGCCCGGCTGCGGGCCAACTACGACCAGCTCGAGGCGCGCATCGCCGAGCTGGCCGCCCAGGAGGATCTGGCGCGGATACGTCCAGACTTGGACGGAAACCAAATCATGAAACTGCTCGATATCCCGGCGGGCCCGCTCGTCGGTGAGGCGTGGTCCTTCCTCAAGGAGCTCAGACTGGAGCGCGGGCCGCTGACCACCGAGGAGGCCACCGCGGAACTGCTGGCCTGGTGGCGGGCGCGCGGGAACCCGTAGTCGCGTTGCGGCGTCAGACAATTCGTGGACTACTGCCTCGCCGGTGACAACGGCTCCGCCGCCATGTGGAACGGCCAGCCCGACCTGGATCTGGATGGAGACGGCCGGCTCGACGCGGTCAGCCTGGATTTCGACGGCGACAGGATGCGCGATGACGCGCTGGCCGATTTCGACGGCGACGGGCTGGCCGACCACGCCGTGCTCGACCTGAACAATGACGGCACTCCCGAGGCGTTCTTCACCGACGATGGAACGGGGACGTGGGCGGTTGCAGTGGACCGGGGTGGGCAGTTGCGCTGGTTCGGCCTTGACGGCGTCGAGCACGCCGGCGGTCCGTTGGTCGACTTCGACGGTCACGGTCGTCTCGACGACCGGTTGTTCGATACCGACGGCAACGGGATCGCGGATCGGGTTTTGTGCGCGGGCGAGAACGGCGTGACCGGATACGTCGACACCGACGGCGATGGGCATTGGAATGTCCGGATGTCTGACACCAACGGCGACGGTCTCGCCGACGGCGCCAGTTCTTTGTGACCGCCGCGCCGTGCGATGCGGCTGCGATACATAAGCATTCCGCATTTGATCGCCGAGGTCGGCGGCGACCCTTGGGCGATCAACAACAGCCTCCAAGCGGGCCGTCCGGCGCAGATTTGCGCTCTGGCACAGGCGTTTCACGACGCGAGTGGCTGTACCGCAGCAGCAGAGGCTTCGTGCGGTCTAGCCAGCCGTCGCTTCTCGGCGTCCTGGAACGGCGATTCCGCGGAAGTGCAACGCATGGCCAAATCGCTAGAAGTGCAGGCCCTTCAATTGGCCAAGATCAGTGTCGGCTTGGAAAATGTCGCGAACGCCCTGGCCCGGGCGCAGCGCGACGGCGCCGTGTTGATTTCGACAGTCGAGGGCAGGCTGCTGCAGATCGACAACCAGGTGGGCCAGCTCGCCCCCGTCTATAGCCGACGCTCTATGCGCATATTGCAGCTCTCGAGCAGGAGGCGATCGACCACACCAAAGCCGTTCTGGCACAGCTTTATTCGCTGCGCGGCCGCTATGCGAGCCTTCTGCAGAACGCCCTGACCAGCTCGCGGTCCAGCAGCCGGAACTTCCGGAAGTACCGAAAGCCCAAACGCCGATCGAGCTTCCGCAGCTGGGAGCTAGCGCTGAGGATGTGCACAGGTGGTGGAAGGCGCTGAGCCGAGGCCAGCAGGATCGACTGATCGCAGAGCATCCACCGGATCTGGGAAACCTCAACGGGATTCCCGTCGACGTCCGCAGCCGGATCAACAAGTCCGTGATGAACGACGACCTGCGTCGCGGGGAAGGCGATGTAGCTCGGTACAACAACGCCCGTCGCACCCGAGAAGGCCTCGCCGCGTCCGCCGCGGCGAAAGACCTACATGGGCGTCCTCCCGAGGTGTTTCTCTTGAGGTATCAACCCGAGGCATTCGAGGGGGAGGGGGCCGCGGCCATCGCGATGGGCAACCCGGACACAGCGGCCAATACCGCGGTTCTGGTGAGTGGCGCGGGCGCAAACGTGCGCGAGGGAACGCTTGCCGACATCGACGGGGTGCGCGTCTATGAGGAGTCCAATCGCGCCGACTGGGCAAATCAAACGGCGGTGGTCATGTGGGTGGGGTACGACGCGCCCAATAGCCTGTTCGACCCCAACCTGTACGAGCCGAACATGGCTCGTAGCGGGGGCCGGCTTTTGGCCGCCGACGTGAACGCCTTGGCGGTCACCCATCAGGGGAAACCGACCCATATGACGGTGGTCGGCCACTCCTACGGATCCACCGTCGTGTCGGATGCGGCGACTTACGGGATGCGTACCAGCGATGTGGTGCTGGTCGGCTCACCGGGCACCGACCGGGCGCATTCCGCCGCCGACTTCCATCTGCCGCCGGGGGGACATCTGTATGTCGGGGCGGCTTCCGGGGACGCCGGTCACGTGGTCTCCCGGTCATGTGCGGCCCGGCCTGGTCGGGCCGTCATTGGGAGGACTCGGCGACGATCCCTCCGTCGACGGATTCGGCTCCGTTCGCTTCAAAGCCGAAGTCCCCGGTTACACCGCCAGCCCGATCGACGATCATCTCCACTATTTTGACGACGGGTCCGAGTCGCTTTTCAGCGTCGCCGACGTGGTCTCCGGTCACGGCGATGCCCTGCAACACGACGGCATGACCGCACACCACCGCGGCGAATACCTGATGGGGGCGGGGTTTGATCCCGAAGCATGGCGGCCGGCCACCATGGACATCGCCACAGCGGACCAGCGGCCTAGCGCAGTTAGGGCAACACCACCGGGAGCGCCGGAGTCCATTGCGTGAGAAGGTCGTTGGCGGCAGTGCGGTTATAGCCGGTTTTGCTGCGACGTCGGTAGACGCCTGATGACGATTTATTGCTCCCAAGCATTCAGCGGTTCCCCTGGCTCTGAGGAATCTCGGCAGGAAAAGCCCCTCGCAGGCACCGTATGGCCTGGTCGACGCCGATATCGTATCCGCGCAATCGCACTTGGCCAATCGGCCCGAGTCGTATTGGCGGCAGTGATTTGCTGCCGTCCTCTCTCTTGTTCCACTATCGAAGTTGCGGATTCCACCAAGGGTGGAAAGCCCGCCGACAATTCGGGAGACTGTCCCGAAGGGCGGATTTTCAGGAGGGCGCATGGTGGGGGACCTGCCTTCGGACTTTGGTGAGGCGTCGACCAACCGCCCGCCCGCCGAACAGTGGACGCCGAGCCAGGCCGCCCCGACACCGACACGCTCACGCACATGGCCAGCTGTTGCCTTGGCCGCGATCGCTCTCGTCGTGGCAGTGGCGGCGCTGATCGTGGCTCTCACGAAGTCGACGCACGCCGCATCGCCAGCTACGACCACCCCGCCCACATATACCGCCGCCGAGACGGCCGCGGCGCAACGGCAACTGTGCGACACATACAAGCTCGCGGCGCGGGCGGTGCAGGTCGACACGAACGGCAATGATACGGCGTTGGCCCGCATCGCGCTGACCAACGCCGCCGTCATGCTCGACAATGCGGCCGCCAATCCGGCGCTGGACGCCGAACACCGCGACGCCGCACGCGCGCTAGCGACCGCTTACCTAATCGACACGGCCAAGGGCAACTAGCGACATCGCCACTGATGCCGAGTTTCGAGCTGCACTCGATGACGTCGGTCGCGAAAGACGCTGCAATGAAACAGGTATGCGGTGGGGGCTGACCTGCCGAAGGGTACCTGGACAGTGCCGCTGATCGGGCCTTGGTGGCCGGGCCCGTCGACGACTCTCCGCGATGCCGCCCAGCACTGGGCCGCGTGGTCAACCCAAAAGCAAGAACTAGCCCAGACCCTCCGGCACCAGCGGGAGCTGTTGTCGCAGAACCAGGGCAAGACAGCCGAGGATCTGATCTCGCGGTTTTTTCAGGGCGAGAAATCCGAGCTTGATAAGGCAGAAAAATACAAAACGAAAGCAGAGCGCTCTGAATTCCGCTGCCGACGAAATCGATTATCTGCGAAGCCGATTGACGGAGATAGCAGACCAGGGCAACAAAGAAATAGATGATGTTCTCGCGTCGAAAAAGCCGCTGCCAGAGAAGTTGGCAGAAATACAGGCGATCCAAGCTCGGTGCAATGCTGATGCGGCGAAGGCGTCCGTGGCGGCTGTCAACAAAGATCATGGCGGCCACGCAGAAAATCCTCGACGCTGAAGGTATCCATGGGGACGCCCGAATTTGGGCGCGTGAACACGGCTTCAATACTGACGATGTTCCACCGCCGCGCCAGATCAGCAAGGACGACTTAGATTCGCCGGCGGCGCAGGCAGCTCCGGTGCACGCGGTGGCACCGCGGGAGTGGTGTAACGTGGCGACGCTGGACGTGCGCCCACGCCCGGCCGGCCGGTCGCGGGTACTGGGGTGCCAGCATGGTGTCGGCGGCAGCTACTCCTGGGCAGGCTGCGCCGGCGGCCTTCCTGCGCGGTGTCCGGCGTGGGCCGCGCGCGTAGCGGACCGGTGCCGACGGGATCGCCAGCAGCGTCGGCGGTCAGCGGCGGGGCGCCGGTGGCCGCCGGTGGTGCTCCGGATCCAGCGCGCCGACGCTGCCGGGAGTCCCGGGTGCACCCCTTTCACCGGTCGCCCTTGGCCAAGGCTTTGCGCCTGGACCGATGGGACAGCCGTTCGCGACCGGATTGCCGACAGGGCAGCCCGCCACTCCCGCACTGCAATCGTTCTCCGACGGCGCGATGCATGCGATCGAGCAGCCGGGGTCCGCTGCACTTCCACCGGCAGCTCCCCCGCTGGCGACGACGCCCCAAGCGTCCATCCCCACATTCGGCGGCGAATCATTCACCGCCCCACACATTCCCGTGGATGCGCCCGCGCCCAGCGCTGCAGCCACACCAACCGGTGGTGATGGCATGTCGGTAGCGCCAGCGGTGATGGCTAGTGGTCCACCGGCGGCTCCTGCCGTCGCCGGTCCGGCCCTGCCTGCCGGGCCGTTGCCGGCCTATGGTTCCGACCTACGTCCACCGGTGGTCGCGGCGCCAACCATGCCGACGCTTCCGTCAGGGCCAATGTCGGGCGCGCCCGTCGCACCGTCTGCGCCGACGTCTCCGTCGGCAGGTGGCCCGTTGGTCTCTCCGGTCGAGCGGGCAGCGTCGGTGGCTGCGGCCGGAAAGGCCGGCGCGAGCGGTTCAACGATGGCCAGCGCATCGGCGCTGTCGGCGACGACGGGCGCAGCTGCCGGCACGGCTGCCGGAAGGGCGGCAGAGCAACAACGACTGCAGCGAATCGTGGACGCAGTGGCCCGACAAGAGCCGCGACTGTCGTGGGCGGCCGGGCTGCGTGACGACGGCACCACCACCCTCGTCACGGATCTGGCCGGCGGTTGGATTCCTCCCTACGTCCGATTGCCCGCCAACGTGACCCTGCTCGAACCGACGTCACGACGTCGTGATGCCAGCGTCGTCGATTTGCTTGGCGCCGTGGTGGCCGCGGCCGCCCACGAGCCCCACGCGTACATAGAGGGACCGGGTTCCGACTCGCCCGCGCTGACAGGTGATCGGACAGCCCGCGGAGCCGGGCCCAAGATCGATGAGCTGGGACCGACCCTGGTGGAGGCCGTGCGCCGCCGGGACGGTCTGCCTCGGATCGCGCAGGCGGTCGCGGCACCGGCGACGCGGAACTCCGGCGTCGCCCAAAACGAAGCCGAACTACTTCGCGACAGCGTCGCGGATGTTCAAAGCTCGGTCCTGTCCGCATATCCCCATCACGATCAGGCCGCCGTCGGAGATTGGATGCTGCTGTCGGCCATCGAGGCGCTGATTGACGGTCATGAATATCTCGCGAACTATCACATGGCCTGGTTTGACGTAATCAACCGCCGGAGCGGCGCTCACAGCTTGTGACGTGAATACCGGGCGACGCGTGCTGTGACAAAATGAGCGCTAGCGCAGCTCTAGGCGTGATGGTGGGGGTGAAATCATGAGCGGCGGGCGCGAGCCTATTAAGCAGTCTCCCGGCACAAATGCGAGCGTCGGCAACGCACCGCCGGTGGCAGGTCCCGGCCCGGCGCCCCTTTCCCCTCCCGAACAAGCGCCTGCGGGCATCGCGGGCGCGTTCGCGGGGTTCTCTAGCAATCTTGACGTCCCCGGCGACGTGCAGTCCAGCAGCCTCGAAGACCTCGATCGGCGAATGCGCGCGCTCGAGGCCGCCCGCAAGTTCCCCGCCCAGGACGCCGACGCCGCAGGTCGAATGCAAGGTGTTGGCGCGCAGGCAGGCGACCAACAGGCGACGCAGATGATCCAACAAATGGTGTCGAGCATCGCGGGTGGAATCGGCGGCGCGGTCGGTGGACTCATGAAGCCGCTCGAGGAGATTCCGCAACAGGCCATGCAGGCGATGCAGCCACTGATGAGTGCGCTGCAGCAGGGCCACGGCGCTGCGGGGCTGGCGTCCGAGGGGGAGCTTGTGGACAGCCTGGGCGGAGAAGCAGGTCTCGGGGGCACCGGCGGTGGTGCTGGCGGTGGCCTCGGCGCCGGCGGTGGCGGCGGCACGGTCCCCGCCGGCGTACTGGGCCCACCGCCTGTGCCGACGTCCTCTCCGCCCACGACTCCGGCCGGCGCCAGGTCCGTGTCGATGCCACCGACTGGTGGTACGCCAACGGGACCCGGGGCCGCGGGCATGACCGGCATGCCGATGATGCCGCCGGGCGCGATGGGCGCCGCTGGTACAGGGGAGAGCAAGGACAAGCCCGCGGAGAAGCGGGTGACGGCCCCGGCGGTACCCAACGGCCAGCCGGTCAAGGGCCGCATGACGCCCCCGCCGGCGGTTCCGCTTACGAAGTCCGGTGACGACAAGCCGCCCGTGGTCACCAGGTCCCCGCGACGGATCGTGATCATGCCGAGCGACGAAGAGTCGAAGGACTAGCGCGACACAAGGGACAGCGCGACTACGCCGTGCTCGGTCTGATCTGATGTGGGCATTGCGCGCAGTGCGAGAGTATCGTGAATAACGTGAAAAAACCGCAGAGTCTCACTGATATCACTAGTACCGACTTTGATGAGACCTCCGCGTTCGAAGCCGGCTCGGTCATCGTGATTGAGGTCAAACCAGGGAATTCAGGCGAACCATTTGCCGCCAACAGCACCGCTGCGACGGTCGTTGAAGGTCTCAGGCGCAGTGAGTTGCCGTCCGGCGACCGAGTAGTCGTCGCCACTCTCACGCCCGATGTGGCCACCCAGGTGACGCAGTTCGCGCGGTTGGCTGTCCGCCACAAAATGATGACTGAACGGCTCGTGAACGCGATGTTCACCCAGAACACCGTGTCTCCCGCGGCTGCGCAACAAGCGCGGCGCAACGCCGAAGCCCGCCAAGAGTTGATTGACGAGTTTGGCCTTTTTGACAGCGACCAGCTGGCAGAAATGGTCGGCTCGAAGGCAAAGAACCGCTCGGCGACGGCGTCGCGGTGGCTGGCGGAACGCCGTGTGTTCGCCGTCGAGCACTTGGGTCAGCGATATTTTCCAGCGTTCCAATTCGGCGTCGACAGCCGCCCCAGACCGATCATCCGCCGCATCCTAGAAGTGTTCGAGCCGCACGGCCTGGACGGCTGGGAGATCGCCCTGTGGTTCACCACCGCATCTGGCTGGCTCGATGATCAACGTCCTGTCGACCGCCTCACTGCTGCGCCCGACGATGTTGTGATGTCAGCGGAGCATGCGTTTGGCGACGAGGCGGCCTAGTCGATGCGTGTGCCCGACGTGCCGGATCCCATGTCGGAGCCGCGTGTTCATCCCTGGCCTGCGGGCAAGCCAATCGTGCGGTGTCACGACATAAAGATGGGCGCGACGGAGTTCAACACCTCTACGGTATCGAGGCGTTTCCGACCGGTGTCGAGCACCGATGGCGTTGTTCCGACCATCTACGGCGCCGAATCCAACGCAGGCGCGCTGTCCGAGACGGTGTTCCATGATGTTCCCATTCGAGGTCCGGCCCGGCGGATCCAACGCAAATCACTCATCCACATGGTGCTGTCGACCGTCGTCGCTACCCGAGAACTTCGCCTAGTTGAGCTGCATGGAACGGGGCTGGGGCGACTGGGTGTCACGCACGCTGAGTTGATTGAGACCAGCGCCAGCCAGTACCCACGGACGGCGCTATGGGCACAGGCGCTACACGATCGGAGCGACAGCTTCGATGGTCTGGTATGGCGGTCGCGGCAATTCAACGACTCGCTGGCGTTGATGCTCTGGGGGGATCGCGTATCGCGATTTGACGACCTTCAATTCCACCCAGACGAATCTCCCCTTCCCCTGATCGGTGGCCTCGGATTGGAGATGGTGCTGGAGCTCGCTGATGCTTCAGGCATAACGGTCATCGCGTGAGGGTGGTCGCCGGGATCAGAACGAGCTCGGGTGAATACCGGCAGCGGGCGCTTCGGACCAGAATCCGATTGAGGCTCGATTCGAGCGGAATGGCGGTGGAAGAATCGTTCCGGGCGATGTTCACCGATCATCGAGGGGTTACTGGGAATGCCGCTGAGTTTGTCCAACCGGGACCAAAATTCCGGCCACCTGTTTTATAACCGGCGGCTGCGCGCGGCAACAACCCGCTTCTCGGCGCGAATGAAACACGACGACCGCAAACAGACCGCCGCGATCGTCTTGTCCATGGTGTTGGTGGCGATCGGCGCGGGCTGGATGATGCTGCTCAATGTGCTCAAGCCCACCGGGGTGGTCGGCGACTCGGCGATCATCGGCGACCGCGATTCCGGGGCGCTCTATGCACGTATTGACGGTCGGCTTTATCCAGCACTGAACTTGACCTCCGCGCGGCTGGCGACCGGGACTGCCGGCCAGCCGACGTGGGTCAAGCCCGCCGAGATCGCAAAGTATCCGACCGGGCCGCTGGTAGGTATTCCGGGGGCGCCGGCGGCGATGCCGGTGAACCGGGGCGCAGCCTCGGCGTGGTCGGTGTGCGATACGGCAGGCCGTCCACGCAGCGGGGACAAGCCGGTGGTCACCTCGATCGCGGGCGAGCTCAGCGCCTCGGGACGCGCCACACCACTGCACGACGACGCGGCGCTCCTGGTGACGTTGGAGGGCAACACGTATGTGATCTGGGGAGCCAAGCGCTCCCAGATCGACCCGACCAACAGGGCAGTAACCCTGAGTCTGGGGCTTGACCCGGGAGTGACTGCGCCCGTGGAGATTTCGCGGGCGCTGTTCGACGGGATGCCCGCGACGGAGCCGCTGCGCGTGCCGCAGGTACCGGAGGCAGGCACCCCCTCGAAGTGGGTATCGGGTTCACAGGTGGGCGCGGTGCTGCAGGCCCAAACTGCCAGCGGGGGCAGCCAGTTCTACGTCTTGCTCCCCGACGGGGTGCAGAAGATCAATAGCTTCGTGGCCGATCTGCTGCGCAGCGCCAACTCCTATGGGTCGACGGCGCCGCGGGCGGTGAGTCCCGATGTGCTGGTCAACATCCCAGAAGTCTCCTCACTGCCCGTGGACTACTATCCGACGGGCCGGCTGAATTTCGTTGACTCAGCCGCCAATCCGACCACCTGTGTTGGCTGGGAGAAAGCCTCGACCGATCCACAGGCGCGCGTTGCGGTCTACAACGGGCGGGGGCTTCCAGTGCCGGCGTCGATGGACAACCGGATCGTGCACCTGGTGCGCGATGACCGCAACCCCGCATCGGTCGTCGCCAACCAGGTGCTGGTACTACCGGGTGCGGCGAATTTCGTGACGTCGACCAGCGGTGTCATCACCGACTATTCGCGCGAATCGTTGTTCTGGGTATCCGACAACGGTGTGCGATTCGGGATCGACGCTGACGAGGCGACGCTGCGGGCGCTAGGGCTCGATCCTGGTGCGGCCGTGCAGGCACCGTGGCCGTTGTTGCGGACTTTTGCTGCGGGACCGGCATTGTCGCGGCAGGCGGCGCTGCTGGCGCGCGACACAGTCCCGGTGCTCGGGCAAGCGGCAGTCGTGACGACAACTGCGAAAGCCGGGGGCTAGCGAAGTGTCTAAGAGATCGTTTCCCATCAACCGGGTCAAGATCGAGCCGCCGAAACCGGTTCGGGTGGCGCCCGCCGCCCCAATAGCGTTGCCGGAACGCGAGCCACGCAACATCTGGGTGATGATCGGCGTACCGGCGCTGATCATCGCGTTGATCGGCACCATCGTGATGCTCTACGTGTCCGGCGTACGCAGCTTGTCGACGGGTTTCTTCCCGCTGATGGGGATCGGAGCGTTCAGCATGCTGGCGTTTTCCGGGCGCTTCGGGCGGGCGCGCAAAATCACCTGGGGCGAAATGGAAAAGGGTCGGCGCCGCTATCTGCGCGACCTGGATACCACCCGCGACGAGATCCAAACGGCGGTGTGTGCGCAGCGCCAATGGCAGCACTCGGTGCACGCCGATCCACGGGGGCTGGGAGCGATCATCGGCGGCCCGCGGATGTGGGAACGCGGCCGCGCGGACATCGACTTCTTGGAGGTACGGGTAGGGACGGGCGTTCAGCACGCTCCGGATTCGGTGTTGTCGGTGACGTGGCCCGACATCGCCTCCGACGAGGAACTCGAGCCGGTCACCGGGCAGGCGTTGCGCGATTTCATCTTGGAGCAGCGCAAGATTCGCGATATCGCCAAGGTGTTGAATCTGCGGTCAGCGCCCGGGTTCAGCTTCGTCAGCGAGGACCTGGATCGGGTCCGGTCGCTGATGCGTTCCGTGCTGTGCTCCCTTGCGGTGTTTCACAATCCGCGGGATGTGAAATTGATGGTGGTAACACGAAACCCCGAGGTGTGGTCGTGGATGGTGTGGCTGCCGCACAACTTGCACGACGAGCTGTTCGACGCCTGCGGCTGGCGGCGCCTCATCTTCGCCACACCCGAGGAGCTGGAAGAGGCCTTGGGCGCCGAGCTGCACATGAAGGGCAAGCGTGGCGCGTGGACCCCACTCGCGGCGGCCACCCCGACCGCGATGGGGTCGGCACTGGAAACCGGGCAGGGCACTGACGCGGTGTACCTGGGACCGCACCTGGTGATCGTCGACGACAACACGGGCAGTCCAGATGCGTGGGAGAGCGTGGTCGGACAGGTCGGCAAGGCAGGAATTACCGTGCTGCGCATCGCATCCCGGGTGGGTACCGGTGTCGGGTTCAGCGATGACCAGGTTCTCGAGATGGCCGAGCACAAAGTTCCGGCAGGGGCCCAGGACAAGGCCCGCAGGAACGGCGCGGATCCCGACGACGATGACGGCCGCCCAGCGCCCTTGCTGCGTGCGCGCGGCAAGTTCTTCGCCCATGCCGACCAGCTATCGGTACCGCGGGCCTACCGGTATGCGCGGGCAATGGCGCGGTGGTCTCCCACAAGCCGCAGCGAGATCGCCGACTCCACCAGCGGCGCGGCCGAGCTGTTGCGGGCGCTGGGAATCAGCGACCCACGCGAATTAGACGTCGAAAGGCTCTGGGCCGAACGGCGCGGCCGCGGCGACGAGCGGTGGTCCGAAATCCCGGTCGGCGCCAAGCCGAACGGTGAACTGCAAAACATCATCATCCGAGCAAAAGACTTCGGCGGCTTCGGGTTTCACTCGGTAGTCATCGGCACCAGCGGATCGGGTAAGTCGGAGTTCTTCCTGTCGTTGGTCTACGGGATCGCGCTGACACACTCGCCAGAAGCGTTCAACGTCATCTTCGTCGACATGAAGTTCGAATCGGCGGCACAGGACATCCTCGGCATTCCTCACGTGGTGGCCGCCCTGTCCAATCTTGGAAAAGACGAGCGGCACTTGGCGGAACGGATGCGCAGGGTGATTGATGGTGAGATCAAACAGCGCTATGAACTGTTCACATCGGTTGGGGCGCGCGACGCCAACGATTATGAAGAGATCAGGCTGGCCGGGCGCGATCTGCCGCCGGTGCCGGTGTTGTTGGTGATCGTCGACGAATATCTCGAGCTGTTCGCCAATCACGAGAAGTGGATCAACCTCATCATCCACATCGGTCAGGAGGGACGCGGCGCCAACGTCTTCTTTATGCTGGGCGGCCAGCGGCTCGACTTGTCGTCGCTGCAGAAAGTCAAGTCCAACATTGCATTTCGGATCGCGTTGCGGGCCGAGTCCGGCGACGATAGCCGCGAGGTGATCGGCTCGGACGCGGCCTACCATCTGCCGTCGAAGGAAAACGGTTTTGCGCTGTTGAAGGTCGGGCCGCGCGACCTGGAGCCGTTCCGCTGCTTTTACCTGTCCGCACCATTCGTGGTGCCCAAGGTAAAGGAAATGTCTACCACTTTCGATATGACCTTGACCAAGCCCCGGCTGTACAACTGGCAGTACCAACCGCTGGATGCGGCCGACGCGGCGGCATTGGAGGCCGCTTCAGCCGTCGACACCGAACCCGACGAATTCCTTTACCACGACGATGGTTTCAAGCGGAAAAAGATCGTGGACGTGTTGCGGGAGTCGCTGCACAATGTCCCGCACCGATCACCACGCCGGCCGTGGTTAGAACCGCTTGAGTACCCCGAGCCCGTCGACGCTCTCGTCGCCGGTTACCGGGGTAAGCCATGGCATGCCGAGTACGGTCAGAACTCGGGACTGATGTTTCCGGTGGGCGTCATGGACATCCCCGAGGAATCGAAGCAAGTCGTGTATGCCATCGACGCGCTGCGCAGCAACATCATCGTGGTCGGCGCCAAACAGTGCGGCAAGACGACCACTCTGATGACCCTGATATGTTCTGCGGCAACAATGTACAGCCCGTCGCGGGCGACGTTTTTCTGCGTCGGCGGCGCGACCCTGGCCCAGATTGCCTCCCTGCCGCACGTCACCGACATTGTATCGCCGAAGGACTACGAGGGTATCGAGCGCATCTTGAGCAGCATGGATGCGCTGATCGACGCGCGCGAGAACGCGTTTCGACAAGCCAAAATCGATCTCGATGGATTTCGTGAACGCCGCTTCGGGCCGGGCAGCGATGGCCTGGGTGGCACCGATCCCAACGACCCGTTCGGTGATGTCTTTGTGGTGCTTGACGATTACGACGGCCTCTACGCGATGGACAACCTGCTGGGTGATCGCATCATCTCGTTGAGCAGCCGTGGCCCCGAGTACGGGGTGCACGTGATGTGCAGTGCCGGAGGCTGGATTCACGGGCAGCGACAGAGCCTGCTGCAGAACGTGACAGCGCGGATCCAGTTGCGGTTGGCCGATCCCAGCGAGAGCCAGATGGGGCACTCGTCGCTTGAGTCGCGTGAAGCGGCTCGGCGGACCTTGAACCGCCCCGGCTTTGGTTTGACGGATAGCCTCCACGAACTGCGAGTGGGTGTTCCGGCACTGGTCGACCCTGCCACCGGCACGCCGGTTGAGGTAACCGACGTCGGTGCCCGCATCGCAGAGGTCGCCGGGGTGACCAAGCATGCCAACCTGCAGCGGCTGCCGCAGCGCGTGGAACTGAAGGCGATCCTCGCGCATGAAGCAGCGCGCCCCAGCGGTGACGAACTGTCGATCGCGTTCGCCATCGGCGAGCGTCATCAACTGGGCCCCGTTCCAATCGGTCTACGGGAAAGCCCGGGGATGGTGATTCTGGGCAGGCAAGGCTGCGGCAAGACCACGACGCTGATGGCCATTGGCGAGGCGGTGATGAGCCGGTTTAGCCCACAGGAGGCCCAACTAACGCTGATCGACCCCAAAACGGCCGCGCACGGTCTCAGGGACCTGCACGGCCCCGGCTATGTCCGGGCCTACGCCTACGACCAGGATGAGATCGACGAGGTGATAACCGAACTGGCTCAGCAGATCTTGTTGCCACGGCTGCCTCCCAAGGGTTTGACCCAGGAGGAGCTGCGCGCTCTCAAGCCGTGGGAAGGATCGCGGCACTTCGTGCTCATCGACGATGTCCAGGACCTGCGCAAGGAGCAGAGTTACCCGGCCAAGCCGCCCGTGGGCGCGGCGCTGTGGATGCTGATGGAACGCGCCCGACAGATCGGTCTGCACGTCTTCACGACGCGCAATAGCGCGAACTTTGCGACGCTGCAAATGGATCCGTGGATCAGGTTCCAGACTTCAGCGAAAGTGGCCCAGCTGTATATGGATAACGACCCGCAGAACAGAATCAACCGATTGGTCCGCGCTCAGGCGCTGCCGCCGGGACGGGGTCTACTGCTAAGCGCCGACGAAGCCGTCGAAGGAATCTTGGTCGGGCTGCCGTCGACAGTCGTTTAGCGCCATGGGCCCGGCGTAATGGCCGCCGTCTCTCTTCGCGCGCTTTGCGCGCTCATCGCCCGCCGCCCGGCGGCCCGGCGAAGGCCTGCGCAATCGTCAGCCAATGCTTCGCGTCGGCGCCCTCGGCCCTGACGTCCAGGGAAGACAACGCCCGCCGTTGAGTGACCAGGAAGCAGAAATCCTCGGCGGATCCCGTCACCCGCTGAGCCGCATCCGACGGTCCCCAGGACCAGATGTCGCCGCCGGGTCCCCGCAGCTCGACCAGGAACGGCTCGCTCGGCGGGGCGAGCTCGTGGACGAAGAACGCGTAATCGCGGGTTCGCACGCCCGAGATGCGCGATCGACCGCAGCCGGTCGGTGGCGGGCCGGTCGACGCCGAGGGCGTCGGCGACGTCGAGCCCGTGCGCCCAGGTCTCCATCAACCGCGCGGTGGCCATCGACGCCGCACTCATCGGCGGCCCGAACCACGGCAATTTACGGCCGTCGGCAACGGTCAGCAGCGCGTCGTGCAGGCGCGCGCGGGTGACGCGCCAGTCGGCGAGCAGCTCGACCGGCGCAACGCGCGCCAGCTCGTCGGCGCCCGCGTCGACGAAGCCGCCTGGATCGGCTGCCGCCGCGGTCAAGGCCTCGGCGAAGCCTGCCTCGTCGGTGATCGACAACAGCGCGACCCGGTCGGTCCACAACAGGTGCCCGATCTGGTGGGCGATGGTCCAGCCTGGCGCGGGCGTCGGATCCGCCCAGCGGTCAGGCGGAAGTGCGGCCACCAGTGCGTCGAGGTCGTCGCTTTCGGCACGCAGGTCCGCCACGATCGGTCCGGGTCCGGCCATCATTGCCTCGCAGGTTGTCGGCGGGCGACAGTGGCGTGCACTAGCAGCCCGATCAAATACAGCACCGACCCGGCCACCACGAACGCGGGTGCATAGCCGTCGTCGGGAATCAACGTCGCGACCACGGTGATCGCGACGATGAACGCCACCCAGAACAGCGCATCCTGCACAGCGAAGACGTGTCCACGCAGAGCGTCGTCGACATCCATCTGGATCGCCGAGTCGGCACACAGCTTGATCACCTGGCCGGACACCCCCAGGAAAAAGCTGCATATCACCATGGTCTGGAGCACCAGCCCGGCGGCGGCGACCTGGATGCCTGCGGCTGCCAGCAGCGCACCGTTGGCCGTGGCATAGCGCCCCCACCGCCGTACCGAAGCCGGAGTGAACACCGTGGCCAGGAAGGCGCCCAGCCCGGACGCACCGAAAAACAGCAACGCGGTGCCCAACCCGCCGACCGCGGGCGTCTTCAGGTGGTGCACCAGCACCAACATCAGCAGCGAGTTGATCCCGACCACCATCCGGTGGGCGGCCAGGCCGGACAACGTCCCGGCGACCGTCGGGCGTTGCAGCACGGTGCGCGCCCCGTGCAGCCACCCCATGATCACCGCGTAGGCGACCGACCCGTGGATCGCGCGACGGGAGTCGTCGGGGCCCAGAACGCGGGACCCGAACCGCCACGCCAGCAGCAACGCAATCGACACCGGAATCGCGACCAGGAACACGATGACCGAGGAGCCGCGATCGCCGGGCCCGATGATCCAGCGCGGCACCAGCATGAAGTTGGCGCCCAGGAAGGCCGATATCGCGCCCGTCGCGGTGGCCACCGAGTTCATGGTCACCACCTCTTCGCGGGGTACGACGTCGGGCAGCGCCGCCGCCAGCCCGGACATGACGAACCGCGACAGGCCGTTGGTGAGCAGCGCCGCAACCAACAGCGGGAGTTCGCCGGCTCCGACGGCCAGAATCACGCCGATCGCGGCAACCAGCACCGCGCGGCCCGCGTTCGCGCCGACGATCACCAGCCGCCGATCCCAGCGGTCCATCAGCGCCCCGGCGAACGGACCCAGCAGCGAGTAGGGCAGGAACAGCACCGTGAAGGCGCGCGCGATTGCCATCGGATCGGCAGCTCGGTCGGGGTTGAAAAGCAGCGCCCCCGCCAGGGCCGCCTGAAACAGCCCCTCGCCGAACTGGCTTGCGATGCGTACCTGCAGCAGCCGCCAGAAATCGGGCATGCTGCGTACCGACCGCCATAGCTGGACGGGCGCACGCGCATGCATCCGAGGTCCGGTCACACAACCAACTTCCAACGATTCGGCGCGCTGGGGATGCGCCGCCTCAACCACAGTACAAATATTCGTGCGACGTCATCGTTTAACCCGGAGACGCCGTCTCGGGGTGACATTATGGTGGGGTGCCTCCGCCCGAAGACCCAGAGGATCACATCGCACCCGCTGCACAGAGGGTGCGCGCGGGTACGTTGCTGCTGGCCAACACGGATCTCCTGGAACCGACCTTCCGCCGCAGCGTGATCTACATCGTCGAGCACAACGACGGCGGAACGCTGGGCGTTGTGCTCAACCGCCCCAGCGAGACCGCGGTCTATAACGTGTTGCCGCAGTGGGCGAAGCTGTCGACGAAGCCCAAGACGATGTTCATCGGCGGGCCGGTGAAACGCGACGCGGCGCTGTGCCTGGCCACCCTGCGGGTGGGAGCCGATCCGGACGATGTGCCGGGCCTGCGGCACGTGGCCGGCCGGATGGTGATGGTCGACCTGGACGCCGAGCCCGACCTGATCGCGCCACTGGTCGAAGGGGTGCGCATCTTCGCCGGCTACTCCGGTTGGACCATTGGTCAGCTGGAGGGCGAGATCGAGCGCGACGATTGGATTGTGTTGTCGGCGTTGCCCTCTGACCTCCTGGTCGGGCCCAGGACCGACCTGTGGGGTGAGGTGTTGCGCCGGCAACCGCTGCCGCTGGCACTGCTTGCCACCCACCCCATCGATGTGAGCCGCAACTAACGCTCCTGAGCGACGGGCACTTCCTCCGTCTGTTGGCGCCCGAGTCTGCTGGCGATCACCGAGCACACCACCAGTTGGATTTGGTGGAAGATCATCAGCGGCAACATGCTCAATCCGACTGTGGCGGAAGGGAAGAGCACCAGCGCCATCGGAAGTCCGGATGCCAGGCTCTTTTTCGAGCCGCAGAACAGCAGGACGATCTTGTCGCCGCGTTCGAGCCCGGCCAGCCGACCGATCGACCAGGTAGCGACGAGCACCACCGCGAGCAGCACCGTGGCCACGACGGCGACCGTGATCAGCTGCCACCCATCGACGCTGCCCCAGATCCCTTCGACCACGCCCATCGAGAAAGCCGTGTAGACCACCAGCAGGATGGAACCGCGGTCGACGACCTTCAGCACTGCCGCGTACCGCAGCACCGCCGCGGCGATCCACGGCCGCGCCAGCTGTCCGGCCGCGAACGGCAGCAGCAGCTGCAGCACGATGTCGCCGATCGCGCCGCCGGTAACGGGCGGCGCACCCGGGGTGTTCATCAACAGCACCACCAGCAGCGGGGTCAGCACCACGCCCAGGATGTTGGACAACGATGCGCTGACGATGGCCGCCGAGACGTGACCGCGCGCGATCGACGTGAACGCGATCGAGGACTGCACGGTCGACGGGACGAGGCACAAAAACAGCACCCCGGCGTACAGCTCAGTGGTCAGCAGCGAGGGCACCAGCACCCGGCAGGCCAGCCCGAGGATGGGAAAGATCACGAATGTGGTGGCCAGCACCAGCAGGTGCAGTCGCCATTGCCGGACCCCGTGCCAGGCTTGCTGCGGCGACAACCGGGCGCCGTAGAGGAAGAACAGCAAGGCGATCGCCGCTTTCGCCGCGACGGACACGGCCTCGGCGGCCGATCCGTGGGCCGGCAACAGGGCGGCAAGTGCCACCGTCGCCATCAGGGCCAGCAGAAAGCCATCGACAGGAAGCGCCGGGAGCGCCTTAAGCCGGTTCAACACGAGACTCGGGGCAGGCAGTTCAGCGGCAAGACAGGGTGCAACCGGCGCAGTTACCCGCGCACTCGTCGGCGTTCGCCTCGCGGCGCAGCGCGAACCGCGCGCTCTGCCAGGAGCCGGCGCCCAGCGTGCCCAGGGCGCCGGTGACACAAACGATCACCACCACCAGCGCGGCGGACGGCGACGCCACCAGGGCGACCAATCCGCCGGCAGCCAGCATGATCGCCGCCGCCAACTGCGTCGGCGCCATGGCACGCAGCGCCAATGCGGTCGTATCGGCCGGACTGGGAACCGGGCCGTGGGACAGCGACCAGGTCCCGAACCCGGCCGACACCACCGCCGCACACATGCACAGCACGCCCGCGATCAACATGGGCTCACAATACGAGTCCGGCGTGGGACCGGCATGCCCGGCTCAACAGGCGGCGCCTACCGGCGCCAGGATCAGTGCGCGGACCCCAGCAGGTTCAGGTGCAGGTTGGGCAGCGGCGGCAGCCCGGGCACCAATGCCGCCAGAGGGTTGGGCTGCGGCTGTTGGGCCGGCGCCTGCACGGCCATCGGCGACGTCGCGGCCGGCGGCGGCGCAGGCAACGCGACCGGGGCCGGCGCGGGCGTCGCGGCGACAGGAGCCGGCCCGGAAAGAGCGGCTGCTCCCGGCGCGGTCACCCGGAATCCGTTGATGATGGCGTCGGTGGCGGGGCCATCGGCGACCGCCGTTGCGGCGTCGGTGGTCACCGCGAACGACACCAGGTACTTGTCCGGCCCGGACGTGGCGATGACGTTGCGCCGCGAGGTGTTCAGCGTCATGTCGTTTTGGCGGTAGGTGCCCTCGATGACCGACGAGGGGAAGCCGCCGAAATCAGCCTGCGAGGCGTTGGTGGTCTGCCACGCGGCTAGTTGCTGGCTGTCCACGAAGCCGTGCGTCATGGCCTCGCGGGGATCGAAGTTACCGACCAGCTTGTACACCACTACCTGCGCGTTTGACGTATAGATGCTGGTGCCGAGCCGGTCCGCGATGACGGCGAACGCGTCGGGCACATTGGGATCCGGAACCCGGGTCCAGCGCGGCGGGACCGGCACCGTGATGTCCAGCGCGTTGAAACCATCGGGCTTCTGCGCGATCAGCTTGACGCCCTTGGACTGCAGGTAATCGCGCAGCGTGCCGGAAACCGGGGAGGTCACCGTCGGCGGCAGCGGCGCCGCGGCGGCAGCGGTACCAGGAGCGGCGCAGCGGCCGGGTAGGCCGGGGGAGCGACGGCACTGTTGCCGGTCGCGCCGCCCCCGGGAAGGGTCGTCGCGTTCTGTACAGGTGCGGCCGGGGCGGCAGGGGCCACCGCCGGGACACCCGGCACCGCGGGAGCGGGCGGTGCTGGAATTAGGGGATCCGCCGACGCGGTGGCGCCCGCGAACGCGGTGACACCGATCACCCCGGCGACCAGACCCCCTCCGAGTACCCGCCATGTACGGGCAATCTCAATCATCTGCGTCGACCCTTCCGAATGTCGGGCGTGAGCGCCCGAGGCTAGAGGCTGAATGTAACTAGTGGTCAGAGGCGCTGAATAGGTTCGCAATAGACCTGGGATGAAGCTCTGACCTTGCGCAACGGAACCGAGATCAACCTGTGCCCGACGGCTCCGGCGCGTCGCCCTTATACCCTGTGTGACGTGACCGAATCTGCTCAGCTGGACTCCCCGGACCTCGAAGCGCCGCCCTTCCGCTACACCGCGGAGCTGGCGAGCCGCATCGAGAGCAGCTGGCAGCAGAATTGGGCCCGGTTAGGCACGTTCAATGTGCCCAACCCCGTCGGCGACCTGGCGCCGACGGATGGCGCCGCGTTGCCCGCGGACAAGTTGTTCGTGCAGGACATGTTCCCCTACCCCTCCGGCGACGGGCTGCACGTCGGGCACCCGCTGGGTTACATCGCCACCGACGTTTATGCGCGGTACTACCGCATGAACGGCCGTAATGTGCTGCACGCGTTGGGGTTCGATGCCTTCGGGCTGCCCGCCGAGCAATACGCCGTACAAACCGGCACTCACCCGCGCACCAGGACCGAGGCGAACATCGAAAACTTCCGCCGCCAACTGGGCCGGCTGGGTCTGGGCCACGACAGCCGGCGAAGCTTCTCCACCACCGACGTCGAGTTCTACAAGTGGACCCAATGGATCTTCCTGCAGATCTACAACGCGTGGTTCGACACCGCAGCCAACAAGGCGCGCCCGATCGCCGAGCTGATCGCCGAATACGATTCCGGCGCACGCCATCTCGAGGACGGGCGGGACTGGGCCACGCTGTCGGCGGGGGAGCGGGCCGACATCATCGACGGCCAGCGGATGGTGTATCGGTCGGACTCCATGGTGAACTGGTGCCCGGGCCTGGGCACGGTGCTGGCCAACGAAGAGGTCACCGCCGACGGTCGCAGTGACCGCGGCAACTTCCCGGTATTCCGGAAACGGTTGCGGCAGTGGATGATGCGCATCACCGCCTATTCCGACCGGCTGCTCGACGACCTCGACCTGCTGGACTGGCCGGACAAGATCAAAACCATGCAGCGCAACTGGATCGGCCGCTCCACCGGCGCGACGGCGCTATTCACGGCCACCACTGCGCACGGGCAAGTCGATATTGACGTGTTCACCACCCGGCCCGACACCCTGTTCGGTGCCACCTACCTGGTGCTGGCCCCCGAACACGACCTGGTCGACGAGCTGGTCGCCCCGGCCTGGCCGGATGGGACCGACCCGCGCTGGACCTACGGCGCCGCCACCCCGGGAGAAGCGGTCGCGGCCTACCGCCGTGCGATCGCGGCCAAGTCGGACCTGGAGCGGCAGGAAAGCAAGGAAAAGACCGGCGTCTTCCTGGGCAGCTACGCGACCAACCCGGCTAACGACAAACCCGTGCCGATCTTCATCGCCGACTATGTCCTGGCCGGGTACGGCACCGGGGCGATCATGGCGGTACCCGGCCATGACCAGCGGGACTGGGACTTCGCCCACGAGTTTCACCTGCCGATTCTGGAAGTGATTGCCGGCGGAGATATCTCGGAGGCCGCGCACACCGGTGACGGCATGCTGGTGAACTCCGATTACCTCGACGGAATGAACGTCGCGGACGCCAAGGCGGCCATCACCGCGCGCCTGGAGGCCGAAGGCCGCGGCCGGGCCCGCATCGAATTCAAACTGCGTGACTGGCTTTTCGCGCGCCAGCGGTATTGGGGCGAACCGTTTCCGATCGTCTTCGACAGTGACGAGCGCCCCCATGCGCTCGACGAGGCCGCACTGCCGGTTGAGCTGCCCGATGTGGCGGACTATTCGCCGGTGTTGTTCGACCCCGACGACGCGGACAGCGAACCATCGCCGCCGCTGGCCAAGGCGACCGACTGGGTGCACGTGGAGCTGGATCTGGGCGACGGCCTGAAGCCCTACAGCCGCGATACCAACGTGATGCCCCAGTGGGCCGCCAGCTCTTGGTATGAACTGCGGTACACCGATCCGCACAACTCAGAACGGTTCTGCGCCAAGGAAAACGAGGCCTACTGGATGGGCCCGCGGCCGGCCGAGCACGGCCCCAACGATCCCGGCGGCGTCGACCTGTACGTCGGCGGCGCCGAACACGCGGTGCTGCACCTGCTGTATGTGCGGTTCTGGCACAAGGTCTTGTACGACCTCGGTCACGTCAGCTCCGCGGAGCCTTTCCGGCGGCTGGTCAACCAGGGCTACATTCAGGCCTTCGCGTACACCGACGCCCGCGGATCGTATGTGCCGGCCGCCGAGGTGATCGAGCGCGGCGACCGGTTCGTGTATCCCGGACCCGGCGGTGAGGTCGAAGTATTTCAGGAATTCGGGAAAATCGGTAAGAGCCTGAAGAATTCGATCTCACCCGACGAGATCTGCGATGACTACGGCGCGGACACGCTGCGGGTCTACGAGATGTCGATGGGCCCGTTGGAGGCCTCCCGTCCGTGGGCGACCAAGGATGTTGTGGGCGCGCACCGCTTTCTGCAGCGGGTCTGGCGGTTGGTGGTCGACGAGCAGACCGGCGAAACCCGCGCGGACGATGCACCCGGCCAACTAGACACCGACACCCTGCGGGCGTTGCACCGTACCGTAGCCGGGGTCGCCGAAGACTATGCGGCACTGCGGAATAACACCGCGGCGGCAAAGCTGATCGAGTACACCAACCACCTGACTAAGAAACACCGTGACTCGGTTCCGCGCGCGGCCGTCGAGCCGCTGGTGCTGATGGTGGCGCCACTGGCCCCGCATCTGGCCGAGGAGCTGTGGCTGCGACTGGGCCACACCACGTCGCTGGCGCACGGCCCGTTCCCGGAGTTCGATCCCGCGTATCTCGTCGACGACACCGTCGAGTACCCGGTACAGGTCAACGGCAAGGTCCGGGGCCGGGTCACCGTGGCCGCCGACGCCGACGATGACGCCGTGAAAGCCGCCGCCCTGGCCGACGACAAAGTCCAGGCGTTCTTGGCCGGCGCCGAGCCGCGCAAGGTGATCGTGGTCGCCGGCCGGCTGGTCAATCTCGTCGTTTAGCGCCGGCGCGGCCGGATGACCACCTCGTGGACGTGACCGTCGCGCGGGGTAGCCACCACGCCGGCGACGGCCCCAGCGACCGTTTCGGGCCGCAAGAACTTGGCCGGGTCGTACTCGCCGCCCTCGAATTCGACCAGTTCACGCTGCATATCGGTGTCGGTGCGGCCCGGATATACCGTGGTGACCCGCAGGTCGGGCTCGTCGTCGCGCAGCGAGTCGGCGAACGCGCGTAGTGCGAACTTGCTTGCCGAGTAAGACGCCATGCCCGGCGAGACGGTGCGTCCTGCGCCGGAGTTGATGAAGACTACCTGGCCGCTGCCGCTGCGCAGCGCCGGAAGCAGCGCCAGCGTAAGCGCCACCGCTCCAAGCACATTGACCTCGAAGGTGGCGCGCCATTCGTCGACATCCGAGTCGCCGACGCGGCCGGGGATCGACACGCCCGCGTTGTGCACCAGCACGGCGAGTTCGTCGACGACTTCGCAGCTGGCCTCGATGGTGTCGATGTCGGTCAAATCGAGCGGAAAAGTGGTCGCCCCGAGGCGTTCCGCGACCGCATCGAGCCGCGCCGAGGGCCGGCCGCCCAGCAGCAGGGTGTGCGTCGGGGCCAGCGCCGCGGCGATCGCCGCGCCGATACCGCCGCCAGCGCCGGTAATAAGTGCAGTTGGCATGCACGCGAGCTTACCGGCCAGCCAACTAGCGCCGCGAATCTTATTGAGTGGCAGGAGCTTTCAAGCCCGCTTCGCCCGAGCAGCCCAGCCGCTCCAGCGGCGCCAGCGCCTTCATCAGCGTGTTCAGATCGGATTCGGGCAGTTGACTGAGCATGGCGGCCAGCGCCGCGCGCCGGTTGGCCAGCGATTCGCCGTGCACCGCGCGCCCGCGTGGGGTGATGTCGACCAGTACGGCGCGCAAGTCGGAGGGGTCGCGCGAGCGTTTCACCAGCCCGATCTTTTCCAGCCGGCGAATTGCGACGGTGGTGGTGGGGGTTCGCACCCGCTCATGCGCGGCCAGGTCCGTCATCCGGATGGGGCCCTGATCGAGCAACGTAATCAGGATGGAAAGCTGCGCCAGCGTCAAGTCATTGGCGGCGGCCGATGCGCTGGGATCGCCGCGGCGCAGGATGGAGAACAGCTTGGACAGAGCACGATGCAGGCCCTCGGCAAGCTCGGTCACCTCGCGCCCTGTGGGTTCGCTGTCCGCCATAAGTCGGCAGTCTAACCCGACACGCGCGGCGGTGAAGGGACCTATCGGGGCCAGTTTTAGATCGTCAAAGTACTTGGGACAAAAAACGCTGTAACCGGTCGGTTTGCGCGTTCTCGAAAATCTGCTCGGGAGGGCCGGATTCCACGACCTTGCCATGATCCATGAAAACCACGGTGTCAGACGCCGACCGGGCGAAACCCATTTCGTGGGTGACGACAAGCATCGTCATGCCCTCGCTGCCCAGATCGGCGATCAGCTGCAGAACTCCCTTGACCAATTCGGGGTCCAGCGCTGAGGTCGCCTCGTCGAAGAACATCACTTGCGGCGCCATCGCCAGTGCCCGCGCGATCGCGACCCGTTGTTGTTGGCCGCCGGATAGCATTCCCGGGCGAGCACCGGCCTTGTGCTTCAGGCCAACTCGTTCGAGCTGAGTCAGCGCGAGATCGCGCGCCGCGTCTGAGGACAGGCCACGCAGCTTGCGCGGCGCCAGCGCGACGTTCTTCAGGATGCTCAGATGCGGGAACAGATTGAAATGCTGGAACACCATGCCGATGCGCTGACGGAGTTCGTCGGGATCGTCATCGAGCACCGAGCGGCCGTCCAGCAGGATGTCGCCGCTATCGGGCTCGTGCAAGCGGTTTAGCGTACGAAGCAGCGTGGACTTCCCTGATCCGGATGGTCCGACGATGGCGGCGGTGCTGCCCGCGGCGATATCGATATCGACGCCGCGCAGCACCAAGGTGCCGCCGAGAGTTTGGTGAATGTCCTTGGCTGCCAACGACACTGACTCGGTCGTCACGTCATCTCCTGGAACGTCGGCGTCACCAGTTCCGTGTCATCGGGCTTGCCGGCCGGGCGTCCGCGACGCAGCCGCGCGTCGATGTAGTTGACTAAATGCGTTAACGGAATGGTCAATATCAGATAGAAGAGCCCGGCGGCCACGAGCGGAGACAAGTTCCCGGTCTGTGCATTGAGATCGCGGCCAACCTGAAAAAGCTCGCGCTGCTGGGCGATCAGGCCGAGGAAATACACCAGCGCGGAGGCTTTCAGCAGCGAAATGGCCTGATTGACCAACGCGGGCAGCACCCGCCGGATGCCCTGCGGGATCACCACTAGCCGCATTGCGGCCGAGTAACTGAATCCGAGTGCGCGCGCAGCCTCCAGCTGGCCGGCATCCACGCTTTGGATGCCGGCGCGCAGAATCTCACCGATGTACGCGGCCGCCATGCAGCCCAGCGCCACAATTCCCAGTGGGTAGGGATTGTTGTGTGTCAGTCCACCTACCAGCGGCCCGACTCCCATACCGATGATGAGGATGATCACCACTTCGGGAAGCCCGCGAAAGATATCGGTATAGATCCGCGCGGGCCAGCGCAGCCACCGCGAGTGCGAGCTTCCGGCCATCGCGAGCACCATGCCGAGCAGCAGCCCGATGACGAGCGCATTGTTCGTCAGAATCATGGTGTTCGGAAGCCCGACGGTAAGCAGCATGGGGATGGCTTCTTTGTACAAATCCCAATCGAAAAAGGACTCGCGCAACTGCGCCAAAGTGGACTTGGGCGCCGACGGGCCGACCGGCTTGTGGTGGTGGCTCGCGGCGATCGCGGCGAAGTCCGGCAGGCCCGGCGCAGGGGCGGCAAGCGACCCGGGTTTCCAGCCGCTCGGCATGGTTCGGGGCACCCACTCCGAGTACAGGTGCGCCCAGGTGCCGTCGGCGATGACGGCGTCCAGCCCGGAGTTCAGGGCGTCAACCAACGGTTGATTGCCCGGGGCGACCGCATAGGCGACGAAGTTGCCCAGGCTGAAGGTGTTCGCGACTACCACCGCCGGATCGCCCGGCCGGATCACGTTGGCCGCCAAGGTTCCCGGTGCCACCCAGGCGTCGATCTGGCGGGTCTTGAGGCTGGCATACACGGTGGCGAAGCCGGGGTACTTCACCGGTTGCAAGTGCAGGACGTCGACAACGTACGACTCTTCGACGGTGCCCTGGACGACGCCGATGCGCTGCCCTGCGTGCAGGTCGGTGAAATTGGTGATCGGCGAGCTGGGCGGCACCACCAGCGAGTAGTAGCCAAAGTCGTAGCCGTTGGTGAACGCCACGGTGCGACGCCTCGCGTCGGTGGCTTTCACCGCCGCCGAGCCGATGTCGAAGCGCCGCGAGGCCACCTCGGCGAGCAAGGCCGAAAAATCCGTGCTGACAAAGCGGACTTGCACGCCCAGCTTGCCGGCGATGGCGAGCAGCAGCTGATTGTCGAAGCCGCTGAATTGGCCGGTTGGGGTGACGCAGATGTTCGGCGGCGCGTCCGACAGGGTGCCGACGGTCAGCACCCCTGGTGTGTCCAGCCCGAGTGCGCCGATATTCACCGAGCTCAGCGGCTCGACGGTGGCCGTCGTGTGTGCGTCGTCGTGGCTCATGCCACCGGATTCGGTGAGGTTTTTCGGCAAGACGGTCGCGCTGTCCAGTCCCGCGGGCGCGCATTGGTTACGGTCGGCGCGTGCGGGTGCAGCCAATGTGGCTGACGCCGAGCCGAACACAATCAGGACGGTCGCGGCTACTGCCAGTAGCCGCCCACGGCGCGAAGCGAGCGAGCCCACGCACGAACTCATCACCGCATACGGTATCGAGCTGTCGTCAAACTCGCTTGTTCAAAGCGCGATTGATGGCTCAGCCAGGATGGCATCGGCCGTGGCGGGCACCCCGAGCGGGTCGGGAATCTCGGTCTTCGAGGACTCGGCCGGGGCGAACACTCTGCGCCGAAACAGCTCGGCCAGCATCATTTGCGCCATCCGGCACGAGCGGCCGACACAGGCCGCCCGCGCGCCTTCCGGGTCATGACGGTGGATGGCGAGGTTCTCTTCTTCGTAGAACGGCAGGACGTCGTCGCGGCTGTTTTGGTAGGTCATCGAGAACATGCGGGGGATGAGGTTTTGCGATGCGCGGATCGTGGCGTGCAGGCGCGGTCCGGCGTACTCGTCGTTGACGGTGCACCGATATTCGGATGCGATGTCGACGAAGGCCCGTGATTCCCTCGCGTTTCGCAGCGATCGCATCAGCGCATCGAGCTGGCCGAGGATCCGCGGCGTGGGATTGGCGGCCGCGCGCGCCGAGGCAATCCCGTTGAGCAGGCCGTCGAGTTCGTGATGCTCGAGGACGGTGGCTTCGTCGAACCGTTCGACGAACGCGCCCCGGTGATAACGGGTGGACACAATGCCGTCGTGCTCGAGTTGGACCAACGCTTCTTGAATGGGGACGCGGCTCACTCCCAAACCGTGCGCGATCTCATTGCGGTCGACGCGGTCGCCGCTGCGTAACTTGCCGGTCAGCACCAGGTTCAGGATGTGCGAAACAACCTGGTCCTTTTCTTTGACTCCGTATTTCTTCGGCATCGGTCTCTTCGAGTCTTTTGCACGTCTTTGTGGACCCGGATCGGGCACTCAGCGCAGGCAAGTTTCTCATGAATGGGCGCCGCCGTTGAGGTGTTTGACGGATGAATTGGAGGCGAACGTGAACCGACCGGCGTCAGCGCTTGTCGCGCCAGCGGCAGAGCGCTTCGGCGGCGGTGAGGTCGTAATCCGGGCCGTTGCAGCCGACGGTCAGCAGTGTGACACCAAGGGCGGTGAGACCCTCGGCGTTGGCGAGCAGCCCGTCGATGCCTTCACCACGCCGCACGCCGCTGTTGTTCTCCACCCCGGCGGAGCGTTCGACGGTGGCCGGGTCCCGGCCGACCGCGGCGCAGTGCTCGTCAAGCACGCCCGCAGCCTCCGGGTAGGTGTCGACCGTGGTGAACCCGTGCCAGATGTCGGCGTACTGGGCGACCAGGCGCAGGGTCTTGCGGGGACCCTTGCCGCCGATCAACAACGGAATCTGCCGGGTCGGTGCCGGGTTGAGTTTGGCCAGGCGCGACTTGATCCGCGGCAGCGCGGCCGCCAGGTCGTCGAGGCGGCTGCCGACGGTGCCGAACTCGTAGCCGTACTCGTCGTAGTCCTTTTCTTTCCAGCCGGATCCAATCCCGAGAATGAGCCGCCCGCCCGAAATGTGGTCGACGGTGCGGGCCATGTCGGCCAGCAGTTCCGGATTGCGATAGGAGTTGCACGTCACCAGCGCGCCGATCTCGAGGCGCGACGTCTGCTCGGCCCAGGCTCCGAGAACGGTCCAGCATTCGAAGTGGGGGCCGTCGGGGTCGCCGTAGAGGGGAAAGAAGTGATCCCACGTGAATGCGATGTCGACGCCGATATCCTCGCAGCGCCGAACGGCGTCTCGGATGTGGCCGTAATGCGGGGCGTGCTGCGGCTGCAATTGCACACCGATGCGGATCGGGAGATCGGGGCGCGCGGGCGAGGTCATTTGCCGAGCACCCCGCGCAGCAGGTCGATCAACGCGCGCGGCTGGTCGCTTTGCACCGAGTGGCCCGAATTCTCCACCACATGGGCTTTGCGGAAATGCTTTGCGCGCTTGGTTAATTCGGAGGCGTCCTCGTCGGTGACGAAGCCTGACGTGCCGCCGCGGATCAGGGTGATCGGCGCGGTGAGGGCGTCGACGTCGTCCCACAGGCCGCCGAAGTCCGGGACCTTGCGGATCGTGTCGTACCGCCACGTCCAGTTGGCGTTGTCGAGCTGACGGGAGTTGTGAAATACGCCGCGGCGCAACGCCTTCACCTCGCGGTGCGGGGCGGCGGCGATTGTCAGGTCCAGCATTGCCTGGAAGCTGGGGAACTCTCGCTCGCCCTGCATCAGCGCCACCGTGCCCTGCTGTTCGGCCGTCAGTTCGGCGTGGCGCTGCAGCGCCGAGGGCGTGACATCGACGAGGACGAGTTCGTCCACCAGGTTTGGTGCGGCCGCAGCCAGTCGTATCGCGGTCAACCCGCCCAACGACATGCCCACCACGAGGTCGGCCTCCGAGGCGAGATCGCTCAGTACCGGAGCCAGCGCGGCGGCGTTGTTCTGCGGCGAATAGTCGCCGTCCTCACGCCAGCCGGAATGGCCGTGGCCGGGCAGGTCGACTGCCAGCGCCGGCTCACCGAGGCCCACGATCACGGTGTCCCAGGTGTGCGCGTTCTGCCCGCCGCCGTGCAGAAAGATGATTCGCGGCGCGGGGCCGCCCCAGCGCAGCGCGCTGATGTCTCCCGCACTGACGCGCTCAACTTCGGGCAGCGGGCCCGCGACACCGGCCTGCTCGGCGTTCTCAGCCAGCAGCGAGAACTCGGAAATGTCGGTCACAATCCGCGAGCGTAACGCCACGGCGAAAAGTGGGTCCAAAGACCGCCGTGGCGTTACGTTCGCGAGCCGACAGGGGGTTAGCCCTCGCTGATGAACTCTTCGAGCTGTGCGCGCGCGACGTCGTCGGGCAGTTGCTTCGGCGGGCTCTTCATCAGGTACGCCGACGCCGGGACCACCGGACCGCCGATGCCGCGGTCCTTGGCGATCTTGGCGGCGCGCACCGCGTCGATGATGACGCCCGCGGAGTTCGGCGAGTCCCACACCTCGAGCTTGTACTCCAGGTTCAAGGGCACGTCACCGAACGCGCGGCCTTCCAGCCGGACGTAGGCCCACTTGCGGTCGTCGAGCCAGCCGACGTGGTCGGACGGGCCGATGTGCACGTCCTTGGTCTTGAACTCGCGCTGCAGGTTGGAGGTGACGGCCTGCGTCTTGGAGATCTTCTTGGACTCCAGCCGCTCACGCTCGAGCATGTTGAGGAAGTCCATGTTGCCGCCGACGTTCAGCTGCATCGTCCGGTCGAGCTGCACTCCACGGTCCTCGAACAGCTTGGCCATCACGCGGTGCGTGATCGTCGCACCGACCTGGCTCTTGATGTCGTCGCCGACGATCGGCACGCCCGCGTCGGTGAACTTCTGGGCCCACACCGGGTCGGACGCGATGAACACGGGCAGCGCGTTGACGAACGCCACACCCGCGTCGATCGCGCACTGGGCGTAGAACTTGTCGGCCTCCTCGGAGCCCACCGGCAGGTAGGACACCATGACGTCGACGTTCGCGTCCTTGAGCGCCTTGACCACATCGACGGCCTCGGTGTCGGAGATCTCGATGGTCTCGGCGTAGTACTTGCCGATGCCGTCGAGCGTCGGACCGCGCTGCACCGTGACGTTGGTCGGCGGCACGTCGGCGATCTTGATGGTGTTGTTCTCCGACGCGAAGATCGCCTCCGAGAGGTCGAAGCCGACCTTCTTGGCGTCCACGTCGAAGGCGGCCACGAACTTCACGTCGCGGACGTGATACCGGCCGAACTTCACATGCATCAGCCCGGGGACCGTCGAGGTCTCGTCGGCGTTTTGGTAGTACTCAACGCCCTGGACCAGCGAGGACGCGCAGTTCCCGACGCCGACTATGGCGACTCGAACCTCGGCCGACGCCTCTGACGCGTTGTACTCACTCATAGGGCGTTCTCCTAACTCCATGCCTTCTGTCATCGATGTGGTGTTCGTTTCGTGCAGGGGGTTCACGCTTGTTCCGCGGCCCGCTCCGCCGCGATGAGCTCGTTGAGCCATTTGACTTCGCGCTCGCTGGACTCGAGCCCGAGTTGATGCAGTTGGCGGGTGTAGCGGTCGAATGAGCTGCTGGCGCGGGTTACCGCGTCGCGCAGGCCTTCCCGGCGTTCCTCGACCTGGCGGCGCCGGCCCTCCAGGATCCGCATCCGCGCCTCTGCCGGAGTGCGGTTGAAGAACGCCAGATGCACCCCGAAGCCGTCGTCGGTGTAGTTGTGCGGTCCGGTGTCGGCGACCAGTTCACCGAAACGCTGGCGACCGGTGTCGGTCAGTTCGTACACCCGCCGTGCCCGACGGACCGGAGTGCCGGCCGGCGCCGCGTTCTCGGCGATCAGGCCGTCGGTTTGCATCCGGCGCAGGGCGGGGTACAGGGAGCCGTAGGAAAACGCCCGGAACGCTCCGAGCAGGCCCGTCAGTCGTTTGCGCAACTCATAGCCGTGCATCGGCGATTCGATGAGCAGGCCCAAAATGGCCAGTTCCAGCATCGAGTCACCTCCTGTGCTTGGCTGATTGCGACCAACTGCAACGTATCAATGCGTCGCTTCATCGTATCGGTTCGATATATTCGCCACAACACAACCTGTTGTTCGTGCGTTATCAGTCACAGTCACCCGGCCCGCGAACGCGGGTTCTAGGCGAGCACTGCGTGAGGCCGATTCGCGGCGTCGTCACGGTGCCAGGGCCGCCGCTGCTGATTGAGCCACCGTAGTCGCGGCACGTGTGCGCGGACCCATCGGTTGCGTGTCGGTGCTGCCGTCGGGCACGTACTCTGGTCAGCGTGCGACTGCAGCGACAGGTGGTGGACTACGCGCTCCGGCGGCGGTCCCTGCTGGCTGAGGTGTATTCGGGACGTACCGGTGTAACCGAGGTGTGTGACGCGAATCCGTACCTGCTGCGCGCCGCGAAGTTTCACGGGAAACAGAGCCAGGTGATGTGCCCGATCTGCCGAAAGGAACAGCTCACGCTGGTGTCGTGGGTGTTCGGCGATCATCTGGGCGCGGTGTCGGGTTCGGCCCGCACCGCCGAAGAGCTGGTTTTGTTGGCGACCCGGTACGCCGAGTTCTCGGTCCACGTGGTGGAGGTATGCCGCACCTGCAGCTGGAATCATCTGGTCAAGTCGTATGTGCTCGGCGCGGAACGCCCTCCCAAGGGCACCCGGGGCACGCGGACCGCGCGCAACGGCGCGCGCACGGCCAGTGAATAGCGAAGGGCGCCACCACCAGTCGTCCGGGGACGCCAGCGAATCAGAGACTGAGCGCGTGGCCAAGCATGCCGACAACGACGCCGGCGTGCGATCGAGGCCTGGTCAGCGCCGTCAGGTTCCGCCCGACGACCGGCTGACGGCGATCATCCCCGCGGTCGGCGACGACCGATCGCCGAGACGGGCGGACCCGATCGACGAGGTCAAGGCGGCACTGGAGGCTCCCGCTTCGACGACCCGGCAGTCCGCTCCGCAGCGGCGTGATCCGATCGATGAAGTGAAAGCCGCCCTGGAGCGCCCGGCATCACGAGCCTCGAAACCCCTGTCGCAGCCCCCTGATCGCCCGGACTCCGGGCGCCGCCCACCGGAAGAACCTCCAGTTCTGCCCCGGACCCGCGGACTCGCGGAACCGGGCAGCGGCAGACCCGGGCCGAGAGCGAAGGCGGACTGGACTCAGCAGATCAACTGGCACTGGGTGCGGCGCGGGCTCTATCTCACCGCCGCGATGATCGTGCTGCTGCCGATCATCACGTTCACCATGGCCTATTTCATCGTCGACATTCCCAAGCCGGGCGACATCCGGACCAACCAGGTCTCGACGATCCTGGCCAGCGACGGCTCCGAAATCGCCAAAATCGTTCCGCCCGAGGGCAACCGGGTCGACGTCAACATCAGCCAGGTGCCGGTGCACGTGCGCCAGGCCGTGATCGCGGCCGAGGACCGTAACTTCTACTCCAACCCGGGTTTCGACTTCACCGGATTCGCCCGGGCGGTCAACAACAACCTCTTCGGCAGCGGCGACCTGCAGGGCGGCTCGACGATCACACAGCAGTACGTGAAGAACGCACTGGTCGGTTCGGCGCAACACGGCTTAAGCGGCCTGATGCGCAAGGCCAAGGAGCTGGTCATCGCCACCAAGATGTCGGGGGAGTGGTCCAAAGACGATGTGCTGCAGGCATATCTGAACATCATTTACTTCGGCCGCGGCGCCTATGGGATCTCGGCCGCGTCCAAGGCGTATTTCAACAAGCCCACGGACCAGCTCACGGTTTCCGAAGGGGCACTGTTGGCGGCGCTGATTCGCCGCCCGTCGACGCTGGACCCGGCGGTCGATCCCAAAGGCGCCGAGGCCCGGTGGAACTGGGTTCTCGACGGCATGGTGGAGACCAAGGCGTTGTCGCCGAGTGACCGTGCGGCACAGACCTTTCCGGCGACGGTTCCGCCAGACCAGGCCCGGGCGCAGAACCAGACCACCGGGCCCAACGGGCTGATCGAGCGCCAGGTAACCCGGGAACTGATGGAGTTGTTCAACATCGACGAGCAGACGTTGAACACCCAGGGGCTTCAGGTCACCACCACGATCGACCCGAAGGCACAGCAAGCGGCGGAGAAGGCGGTCTCGAAATACCTGGACGGCCAGGATCCCGACATGCGGGCCGCCGTGGTTTCCGTCGACCCGCACAACGGCGGAATACGCGCCTACTACGGCGGTCCGGACGCCAACGGCTTCGACTTCGCGCAGGGCGGGTTGCAGACCGGATCGTCGTTCAAGGTGTTCGCCTTGGTCGCCGCGCTCGAGCAGGGCATCGGCCTGGGCTATCAGGTGGACAGTTCGCCGCTGACGGTCGACGGCATCAAGATCACCAACGTCGAGGGTGAGAGTTGCGGGACCTGCAATCTCGCCGAAGCGCTCAAGATGTCGCTGAACACCTCCTATTACCGGCTGATGCTCAAACTCAAGGGCGGCCCCCAGGCCGTCGCGGACGCCGCGCACCAAGCCGGCATCGCGACCAGCTTCCCCGGCGTCGCGCACACCCTGTCCGAGGACGGCAAGGGCGGGCCGCCCAACAACGGCGTCGTGTTGGGCCAGTACCAAACCCGAGTGCTCGACATGGCCTCGGCGTACGCCACGCTGGCCGCCTCCGGGATTTATCACCGACCGCATTTCGTGCAGAAAGTCGTCAACGCCGAGGGCCAAGTGCTGTTCGACGCGGGCACGTCGAACAATGGCGGCGAGCAGCGCATCGACAAAGGCGTGGCCGATAACGTCACCGCGGCGATGCAGCCGATCGCCGGTTACTCCAATGGCCACAACCTGGCCGGGGGGCGGCCTTCGGCGGCCAAGACCGGAACCGCTCAGTTGGGCGACACCGATGCCAACAAAGACGCCTGGATGGTCGGGTACACGCCGTCGCTGTCGACGGCGGTCTGGGTGGGCACCGTCCGAGGCGACAAGCCGCTGGTAACAGCTTCGGGCGGTGAGGTTTACGGGTCGGGCCTGCCGTCGGACATCTGGAAGGCGACCATGGACGGTGCGCTGAAGGGCACCTCCAACGAGACCTTCCCCAAGCCAACCGAGATCGGTGGTTACGCCGGGGTTCCCGCCCCGCCGCCGAAGCCGCCGCCACCGTCGGAGACCGTCATCCAGCCCACGGTCGAGGTCGCACCGGGCATCACCATCCCGGTCGGCCCGCCGACGACCATCACGGTCGCGCCGCCACCGCCGCCGGGGCAGCCCCAACCGGGGCCGCCGTTCGGTGGGCCACCGCCGCCCAACCCGTCGCCGCCGTGACCGACGCTCAGCAGAGCGTCACTATTTCACCGGAGCCGTTGGCTCCCGACCTGCGCAGCGCCGACAACCGCGATTGCCCAAGCCGCACTGACTTTTTGGGCGCCGCGCTGGCGGACGTCGTCGGTGGGCCGGTGGGTCAACATGCGCTGGTCGGGCGCGCCCGGTTGATGACCCCGGTGCGGGTGATGTTCGTGATCGCACTGGTGTTTCTGGCCTTCGGTTGGTCCACGAAGGCCGCGTGCCTACAGACGACCGGCAGCGGGCCGGGCGATCAGCGGGTCGCCAACTGGGAGAATCAGCGCGCCTATTACGAGTTGTGCTACTCCGACACGGTGCCGCTTTATGGCGCGGAGTTGTTGAGCCAGGGCAAGTTTCCGTACAAGTCGAGTTGGATCGAAAGCGACGCCAGCGGCGTGCAGCAGATCCGCTATGACGGCGAGCCCGCGGTGCGATACATGGAGTATCCGGTGCTGACCGGGGTGTACCAGTATGTGTCGATGGCGCTGGCCAAGTCCTACACGGCGCTGAGCAAGCTGATCCCGCTTCCGGTGATCGCCGAGGTGGTGATGTTTTTTGATATCGCGGCGTTCGGGTTGGCGCTGGCCTGGCTGGGGACCATCTGGGCTACCGCCGGACTGTCGGGCCGGCGGGTGTGGGACGCGGCCCTGGTGGCTGCCTCCCCGTTGGTGATCTTTCAGATATTCACCAACTTCGACGCGCTGGCAACAGCATTCGCGATGAGCGGCCTGCTGGCGTGGGCGCGGCGAAAACCCGTGCTCGCCGGTTTCCTGATCGGGTTGGGCGCCGCGGCCAAGTTGTATCCGCTGTTGTTTCTGGGCCCCTTGTTGGTGCTGGGGATCCGCACCAACCGTCTGGGTGGGGTGGTCCGCACGGCGGTGACCGCGGCGCTGACCTGGCTGGTGGTGAATCTGCCAGTGCTGCTGCTGTTTCCACGTGGCTGGTCGGAATTTTTCCGGCTCAACACCCGACGCGGCGACGACATGGACTCGCTGTACAGCGTCGTGAAATCGTTTACCGGTTGGCGCGGCTTCGATCCCACATTAGGTTTCTGGGAGCCGCCGCTGGTGCTGAACACGGTGGTCGCGGTGTTGTTCGCATTGTGTTGTGCGGCAATAGGTTATATCGCACTCACCGCCCCGCGGCGACCGCGGCTGGCGCAGTTGACATTCCTGGTGGTGGCGGCATTCCTGTTGACCAACAAGGTATGGAGCCCCCAGTTTTCGCTGTGGCTGGTGCCGCTGGCGGTGCTGGCCCTGCCGCACCGGCGGATACTGCTGGCGTGGATGACGGTGGACGCACTGGTATGGGTGCCGCGGATGTACTTCCTCTACGGAAATCCGAACCGCTCGCTGCCCGCACAGTGGTTCACCGCGACGGTGCTGCTGCGCGACGTCGCGGTCATCATCTTGTGCGCGTTAGTGATTCACCAGATCTATCGGCCCGACGAGGATCTGGTTCGATGGGGTGGCCGGGTGGACGACCCCGGCGGCGGACCGTTTGACCGTGCGCCCGACGCACCGCCCAACTGGCTGCCGTCCTGGCTTCGCCCACCCGGGCTGTCGCGACGGCCTGAAGCGCCCGAACCCGAGCTCGCCACCGCGGAGGCATGATGCAGGTCGCCATCCCACTGTTCGACCGGTTCACCGCGCTCGACGCCGTCGGGCCCTACGAAGTGTTGCAACGCATCCCGTCGATCGAGGTGATATTCGTCGGACGTCAGCGCGGTGAGGTACGCACCGAGAACGGGCTGCTCGGCGTCATCTGCGATGCCGCCTTCGACGAGGTCGGCACTCCGGATGTGGTGGTGGTGCCTGGCGGGATCGGAACCCGTCAACTGATCCACGACGAAGTGATCCGCGCCTGGCTGCAATCGGTTCACCCGCACACCACGTTCACCACCTCGGTGTGTACCGGCTCGCTGTTGCTCGCCGCCGCGGGCCTGCTCGACGGACTCACCGCGGCAACGCACTGGACCGCCACCGATCTGCTCAACGAGTTGGGTGCGCGCTATGTACCCGACCGGGTCGTCGAGCATTTACCGCAACGGATCGTCACCGCCGCGGGAGTGTCCAGCGGCATCGACATGGCGTTGCGGCTGGTTGAGCTGTTGGTCGATCGCGAGGCCGCGCAAGCCGCACAGCTGCTCATCGAATACGACCCGCAGCCGCCGTTCGACTCGGGTTCGCTGGCCAAGGCCGACGCGGCCACCAGGGCGAGGGCCGACGAGTACCGCCGAGCACGGCAGTGACCGCGGATTTCTCTCCACACCTGCACGTCGGGTAGCCTGGGGCGGTTGCCGACGCAGGCGACCCTCCTGCCACGGATCGACCGTGGCCGCACAGACCAGAGGAGGTGGTGAGGTTTCCATGCGTCCATACGAAATCATGGTCATTCTTGACCCCACGCTCGACGAACGTACTGTTTCCCCGTCGCTGGAGGCGTTCCTGAACGTCGTCCGCAAGGACGGTGGGAAGGTCGACAAGATCGACATCTGGGGCAAGCGCCGGCTGGCCTACGAGATTGCCAAGCACGCCGAAGGCATTTACGTCGTCATCGACTTGAAGGCCGAGCCGGCGACGGTGTCCGAGCTGGACCGTCAGCTCAGCCTCAACGAGTCGGTGTTGCGCACCAAGGTGATGCGCACCGACAAGCACTAGCCCGCCGACGATGCGGCCGCGTAGCGGGCGAGGAGGAGTCGGGCAATCGCGCACAGTGGGACGGGTGACTCCCTCTTGTCTGGGTCCTTGCGTAGGCTCAGCGGGAACCCGCGACTCAGGAGGAAATTGTGGCTGGTGACACCACCATCACCGTTGTCGGAAATCTGACCGCCGACCCCGAACTGCGGTTCACTCCGTCGGGTGCCGCCGTCGCGAATTTCACGGTCGCATCGACACCGCGGATCTTTGACCGGCAGACCTCGGAATGGAAAGACGGCGAGGCGCTGTTTTTGCGCTGCAATATCTGGCGGGAAGCCGCCGAGAATGTGGCCGAGAGCCTGACCCGGGGCGCACGCGTGATCGTCAGCGGACGGCTCAAGCAGCGTTCCTTCGAGACGCGCGAAGGCGAGAAGCGCACTGTCTTCGAGGTCGAGGTCGACGAGATCGGGCCTTCGCTCCGTTACGCCACCGCCAAGGTCAACAAGGCCAGCCGCAGCGGCGGCGGTGGCGGCGGGTTCGGCTCAGGCGGCGGCTCCCGCCCGGCGCCCGCGGCGGCGGCCCAGCCGGCCAGCGCACCGGCCGACGACCCGTGGGGCAGCGCCCCCGCGTCGGGCTCGTTCGGCGGCGGTGACGAAGAACCGCCTTTCTGACATCACAAACTTCACACCAGTAAGAAACAGAAAGAAAGACATACATGCCAAAGTCCACCAAGCGGCGCCCGGCTCCGGAAAAGCCGATCAAGGCGCGCAAGTGCGTGTTCTGCTCCAAGAAGGGCCAGACGATCGACTACAAGGACACCACGCTGCTGCGCACCTACATCAGTGAGCGGGGCAAGATCCGCGCGCGCCGGGTCACCGGCAACTGCGTACAGCACCAACGCGACGTCGCGATCGCGGTGAAGAACGCGCGCGAGGTTGCGCTGCTGCCCTTCACCTCGGCGACGCGATAACGGAAAGTACGAAACAATGAAGCTGATTCTGACGGCTGACGTCGACAACCTGGGTTCCGTCGGCGACAGCGTCGAGGTCAAGGACGGGTTCGGTCGCAACTTCCTGCTTCCGCGCGGCCTGGCGATCGTCGCGTCGCGCGGCGCACAGAAGCAGGCCGACGAGATCCGTCGCGCCCGCGAGACCAAGACCGTGCGCGACCTTGAGCATGCCAACGAGATCAAGGCCGAGATCGAGGCGCTGGGGCCGGTGTCGCTGCCGGTGAAGACGGCGGCCGATTCCGGCAAGCTGTTCGGCTCGGTGACCGCCGGCGACGTGGTCGCCGCGATCAAGAAGGCCGGCGGCCCGAACCTCGACAAGCGGATCGTTCGGCTGCCCCAGACGCACATCAAGTCGGTCGGCACGCACCCCGTGTCGGTGCGCCTGCACCCCGAAATCGACGTCGTGGTTTCGCTCGAGGTCGTCGGGCAGAGCTAAGCCCCGGCGGCTTTACCGAGCCGCCCGTATCGTTGACCTTCAGGTGACCAAACTGGGGGCCGCATGATTCCGGCAGCGCGGGTGCTCATGGCGGTGGTCGTCGGCACCACGCCGCTAGGGGCGTGCGAGACCCGGCCCAACCACGCCGATCCACCGCGCGCCGTCGACCAGCTGGCGGGAATGCTGGCCGATGAATCGGTCATCAACGCGATCATGGGGACCAACGGACTTCGGATGTACTACACCTACCGTTCGCTGCCCGGGTGGCCGTTGGGAGACGTGTATTCGCGCCCAGAATGCATGCCGCAGATCGCCAATGCGATGGAAGCGGGCTACCACGGCAGCCACTACGGCCAGATGCGCGGGGCGCGGCTGGCTGACGACCGCCCGGGCGCTGCACGCAGCATCGACGAGGCGGTGGTCGCGTTCGACAACGCCTCGGCTGCCCAGGCGGTCGTCGCCGCCACCGTGCAGTCCTGGCGAGCCTGCGCGGACGCGATGTTGACGATCACGTCGACGGGCAGGGCGCCCAATCGCTGGAGCATGAGGAGTCCACGCGTCGCCAACGGGGTCCAGGTGACCGACGCCGACGACCCCGACTCGACCCCCTCGACTGGGGGCTGGCGCACCTCGCATGCGATGCGCGCCGCCGACAACGTGGTAATCGACGTCCGCGTCACCGACTACGCAGTGAGCGACCAGGCGGTGCGCATCGTCAACGCGATCGCTGGCCGCAACCCGCTGTGAAGGCGGGTCGTTCGCGGCAAACAACCACGCGATGACTGGCGCCGCGCGAATCGCCGCGGTCAGCACCCCCGGCCCCAACATCAATTGCAGCCCACGCCTGGCGTCGTCGCGCTGGCGAACGATTTCGATGCGGCCTGCGCGTAAACGTCTTTACCGGCCCGTAACGCAGCGAAAATCTGACCGAAAGCCAACACGCCCGGCGCGGTAACCTGGCCCGACACGCCGAAGAGATTATTCTCCACACCAAATGTCCGGCGTGGTGAAGCGTCCATCAGCGGTGATGTCAACGCGCTTCGGATTAATCCACAGGTTCTCCACACCCCGTTCAACACAGGTGTCGACGGATATGCACACACCATGCACAGCTTCATGAACAGGAGCCCCTTGGAGGACGCGCCAGCAACGTTTACGTTCGTCCCGACGCGAGGCAACGCGGGGGATGTCGGTGCGTCGCCCTACGCTCTGAATGCATGTTATCGAATGTATGTTCGGCTGCTTGTCGGAAGGAGGTGAGGGTCCGTGGCGGTCGTCGACGATCTGGGCCATCCCGGCATGGATGCCTCGCCACCCAGTGAAGACTACGGCCGTCAGCCACCGCAGGATCTGGCCGCCGAGCAGTCGGTGCTGGGCGGGATGCTACTGAGCAAGGACGCCATCGCCGATGTGCTCGAGCGGCTGCGGCCCGGCGACTTTTATCGGCCGGTGCACCAGAACGTCTACGACGCCATCCTGGATCTGTACGGACGCGGGGAGCCGGCTGACCCGGTGACGGTCGCCGCCGAACTGGACCGCCGCGGATTGCTGCGCCGCATCGGCGGTGCCCCGTATCTGCACACCCTGATCTCGACGGTGCCGACGGCCGCCAATGCCGGCTACTACGCGGGCATCGTCGCCGAGAAGGCCCTGCTGCGCCGGCTGGTGGAGGCCGGCACGCGGGTGGTGCAGTACGGCTACGCGGGCGCCGAGGGCGCCGATGTGGCCGAGGTGGTCGACCGCGCTCAGGCGGAGATCTACGACGTCGCCGATCGCCGGCTGTCCGAGGATTTCGTCCCGCTCGAGGATCTGCTGCAGCCGACGATGGACGAGATCGACGCGATCGCGTCCAGTGGGGGTATCGCGCGCGGTGTGCCGACCGGCTTCACCGAACTCGACGAGGTGACCAACGGGCTGCATCCGGGACAGATGATCATCGTGGCGGCCCGGCCGGGCGTGGGTAAGGCACTCGCGCTCGACACCCCGCTGCCTACACCGAGCGGCTGGACCACGATGGGTGACGTCGCGGTCGGCGACGAGTTGCTCGACGCCGACGGGCGCCCGACGCCGGTCGTGGCCGCGACCGAGGTCATGCTGGGCCGGCCGTGCTATGAGATCGAATTCTCCGACGGCACGGTCATCGTCGCCGATGCCCAGCATCGCTGGCCGACGGGCGCAGGCATCCGGACGTCGGCCCAATTGCGTTGCGGCCTGGACACAATCGTGGTGGAAAGGTCCGCCGCTCGGTACGCCGAGCGGCGGGCCGCCTCCGCCGTGCTGACCCCGGTGCTGCACATCGCTGAAGTGCGCCGGATGCCCAGCGTTCCGGTGCGCTGTGTCGAGGTGGACAATGCCGCGCACCTGTATCTGGCCGGCCGCGGGATGGTGCCGACGCACAACTCCACGCTCGGGCTGGACTTCATGCGGTCGTGTTCGATCAAGAATCGACTGGCCAGTGTGATCTTCTCACTGGAAATGAGTAAGTCCGAGATCGTGATGCGGCTGCTGTCGGCCGAGGCGAAAATCAAACTCGCCGATATGCGTTCGGGCCGGATGAATGACGACGACTGGACGCGGTTGGCGCGGCGGATGAGCGAAATCAGCGAGGCGCCACTGTATATCGACGACTCTCCCAACCTGACGATGATGGAGATCCGCGCCAAGGCGCGACGACTGCGGCAGAAAGCCGATCTGAGACTGGTCGTGGTCGACTACCTGCAGCTGATGAGCTCGGGCAAGAAGCACGAGTCGCGGCAGGTGGAAGTCTCCGAGTTCTCAAGGCATCTCAAGCTTTTGGCCAAGGAGCTTGAGGTTCCGGTGGTCGCGATCAGTCAGCTGAACCGCGGTCCGGAGCAGCGCACCGACAAGAAGCCGATGCTATCGGACCTTCGCGAAAGCGGGAGTTTGGAACAAGATGCCGACATGGTCATCCTGCTGAACCGGCCGGACGCATTCGACCGCGACGATCCCCGTGGTGGAGAGGCGGATTTCATTCTCGCCAAGCACCGCAACGGCCCCACCAAGACGGTCACCGTCGCTCACCAACTGCACTTGTCGCGATTTACCAACATGGCGCGCTGAGACACTGGACGGTTTCGCTCACAATCACCGCGCAGCGATGGTGAGGCATTCTCGCGGCAGTCGATTTCGTGCCATCGGCAGTTTCGGTGTGTGTCGGTAGCCTTGCGCCATGACAGTGCATGATGGTCTCGCTCCCGCCACTGGCGTGGGTGCACCTACAGATGGCAGCGGGCAAGGAGGGCCGCCGCTGCGAGTCGCAAGGGCAGACAATGGATTTAAGATCTCGGTCGATGAGCTAGCGCATACCGGCGAGCATCCGCTGCTGTGGTCGGTAAACGAGAAGTTGCGCCTCGCGAGGCTACCTGCCACAGGACGAGTCTCAATTCGCGCTGCGCAGGTTGTTCGGTTGAGTTTGGCGACGGGCCGTCAACTAGAGCTGATGCCGGACCAAAGAGTTCGAAAGGTCGATGGCTGGACGCCAGTGGCGCAGCTGAGCGTTGGCAGCAGGATCGGTGTCCTTCGCCGGCTGTCCGAACCATCCGAGCTAAAACGAATGGATGACTCAGAACTGATCATGTTGGCGCACATGATCGGCGACGGTTCCTGCGTCAAGCGTCAGCCGGTTCGGTATGCATCAATTGATGAGGCCAACCTCCTGGCGGTAACAATTGCGGCGGCGCACTTCGGCGTGACAGCAATCCGTGATGAGTACGAGACCGCGCGCGTGACGACGCTGCGGTTGCCTGCTCCTTTTCGCCTGACGCATGGGAAGCGCAATCCGATCGCGGAATGGCTGGACAGCCTCGGCCTGTTTGGGCTGCGCAGTCACGAGAAGTTCGTGCCAGCACCAGTATTCGCGGTTCCCGACAAGCAAGTTGCCCTATTCTTAAGGCACCTGTGGGCGACCGATGGCTCGGTACGCTGGGACGCGAAGACGTCGCAGGGACGGGTGTACTACAGCTCGACCAGTCGACGCCTGATCGAGGATGTAATGAACCTGCTGCTTCGAATGGGGGTGCAGAGCAGGATCAGAAAGATGAGGAAGCCGGGTTATCGCGATTGCTGGTTCCTCAACATAGACCGAGCGGAAAACCAAATTGCGTTCCTTACCAAAGTGGGAGTGCATGGCGAGCGCGGCGTCAAGGCAAAGGAAGTCATCAGTGAACTCGCGGGACGAATCCGGCGGCCAGGTACCGATACGATCCCGCTCGAGGTATGGGATCAAGTTAAAATTGCTCTGGCAGAACGAAACTGGTCAGATAACGCCTTCGCGCTCGCGACCAATACTAGATACGACGGTCCACGAATGTGGACTCACGCGCCAGGACGACCAAGGCTGCATCGGCTGGCCGTTGTCTTGGCCGATTCGACTTTGCACGACTTGGCGACTAACGACATCTTTTGGGACAAGGTGGTGGGTATCGTGAGCTCGGGTCAGCGTGATGTGTGCAGCTTAGCCGAGGCCAAGGACCAACCTGTTGTCACTCAAGGCGTAGTGGTGCAATACCCGTCGTCTCCCGCGTGACCGCCTCGTCTGCGTCACATCAGACTCACGCCGATTGGCGCACGCTGGTCGACGGCCGCCGAAGCCGCAGATGATCCCGCAACGTAGCCCCCGTGTATTCGCTACGAAATCGTCCCCTGCGTTGCAAGATGGGTACGGCGTGGTCGACAAACGCCGTTAGCTCGTAGGGCAGCGTCGATCCCATAATGGTGAATCCGTCGACGGCGCCCGCGTCCTGCCACGCGATTACGTGATCGGCGAGTTGCTCTGGTGTTCCAATGAAGTGGGTCTGTCCGGCGCCTCCGCTCACCCGCAGCGCGACCTCACGCAACGAAGCGTCCGGCTGTGCTCGCGCGGCCGCAAAGAGTTGATGGGCGCGAGTCGACGGCGATTCCTTGGCCCAGAGATCGGCGGGCAGCGGAACGTCCGGGTCATAGGCGTCGGGATCGAGCCCGGCTGTATAAAGGGCGTTCTGCCAACGGAATTCGGGACTGGCCAGTTCTTCGAGCATTCGAGCCCGGGAGTGGGCCCCGGCCTCGGTGCCGCCCAGGGTCACCATCAACGCGGGCAGGACCAGTAACTGCTCGGGGTCGCGCCCTAACGCGGCGGCCTGCGCGTGGAGGTCAGCGCGGAAGGAGACCGCCGCTTCCAGCGAAGGCGGCCCGGAGAAGACCATCTCGGCGTATCGCGCCGCGACCTCGACACCCGCCGCAGATTGTCCGGCTAAGACCAGCACCGGGTGTCCCTGCGGAGAGCGGGGAAAGGGTTGGACTCCTTCCACGTCGTAGTAGCGACCGTGGAAGTGAGGCGCGTGCAGCTTGGTGCGGTCTGCCCACACCCCGCGTGAGCGGTCACCGATGACGGCGTCGTCGTCCCAGCTGTCCCACACTTGCTGCACAACCTCGACGAATTCGTGTGCCCGCGCGTAACGGTCGGCATGGTCGGGGTGGTTGGGTTCACCGAAGGCGGCCGCGGCCAGAGGCGTGACGGTGGTGACGATGTTCCAGCCGGCGCGGCCGCCGCTGAGGTGATCCAGCGTCGCGAAGCGGCGAGCGAGTTCCCACGGTTTGTTGTAGGTCGTCGAGCCAGTGCCGATCAGCCCGATGTGGTCGGTCACGGCGGCCAGACCTGAGAGCACTGAGATCGGATCGAACTGTGTCTGTGGCAGGTGCGTGGCCCGGTACTCGGCGATGGCGATGTTGTCGGCAAGGAAGATCGAGTCCATCAAACCGCGTTCGGCGATGCGCGCGATGTCGGTGTAGTACGAAAGCCCGAGCACGTTGTGTACGTCGTCGTCGACGACGCGCCAGGCGGATTCGTGGTAGCCGTTGGGCCAGATGAACGCGTTAAAGTGCAGCGGCCGTGCGCTCATGCGATGAAGTCCTCCTCTAGGTGCTCGTCGGACGACGCCTCCGATATCCCACGCAACCCGCGCGGCAGCACGTATGTCACAACAACCCGCCTGTCCGAGGAATTTCGCGGACCCGAACGCGTAGGTGTACTCACCGTTGGTCGGGTTGATGCGGCCCGGATGATCCCGGGCAGGCCCGAGACAGCGTGCGCTCTACATCGAATTGCTGACCACAGACCAGCGATTGGCGCGGGCCTGGCCGTCGGCTGATGCCATCACCTAGAGGCGCGGCGAACCTGTCGGTGGGTGAGTGCAGGGTTGTTCGTAACCACTACAGAAAGGTGCGGACATGTGCTGGCAGTGCGACAACCCTGACGCCACCACCGACGATTACCTGGACATTCTGCGGGACATCATCGCGGACTACGGATGGGCGGTTCAGTTTGTCGAGGACGACCGACGACCCTTCGCGTACACGATCGGCCTACACAAACGAGGTCTGCCTGAATTGTTGATCAGTGGATTGCAGCCACAGCCGTCGGCACGATTGCTCAACTCGGTCGCGCATCAGATTGTCGATGACGGCATGAGGCTGCGGCCGGCCGAGCACATCGACTATCAGGGCGAGTTCCTTTTGGAGGTTGTCGAGGTCGAACACCCCGACGTGCATCTAAAGTTCGCCGTCGCGCTGTGCGGGCCGAAAGTCCGTGCTTATCAACTTGTATGGACGGATGATCGCCGCCATTGGCCGTGGGATCGCGGGTGGAGCCATGGCCGACGCAGGCAACCGGTGCTCGGTATGCGCACTCCGCTGTCCGCTTAGCGGAAGCGCACGTTCAACGTCGCCATGCCGAAGATCTTCCTGCCGCCGGACTTCGCACCGACAACGACGACACCGGTGCGGGTCGCCGGGTCCAGCGACTTGATTTTGCCGCTGAACTCGATGTCGGCGCCTTCGGTGGCTGACACGACCGCGGGCTGGGACAGCCGCACCGTGTAGCGGGTAACCGCGCCGGGGTCACCCGTCCATGCGGAGGCGAATCCGGCGCCCAGGCCCATGGTGAGCATCCCGTGGGCAATGACATCGGGCAGGCCCGCGGCCTTCGCGATGTTCTCGTCCCAATGGATCGGGTTGGCGTCGCCGGCCACGCCGGCATAGTTCACCAGGTCGCCGCGAGACAGGCGCAGGTGGCCAGGCGACAGCTCATCACCGACCTGCACGTCATCGAAGGACGGCGTGCCAGGCGTGCGGGCCGCGTCCTCCGCGATCCGCACCTCACCCTCTGGGCGCACCGTTTTCTGGTAGTCGGACTCGGATTCGCCGATTGGGAGGGCGTACGCGTCGTGCATCACCGCGCTGTGCACGATCGCCTTGACCGCCGGATCAATCTCCTCGGCGGTGACACCGACGACGGTGGTGTGCAGGGTATGCACCCGTTCTCCGGCGGTATCGGTGAAGGTGTTGGTCACGGTGATGAAATCTCGGCCGGCGGTCCTGCGCACCGACGTCAGTTCGACGTCAATATGCAGTTCGTCGCCGGCCACGATCGGGCGGTGCTGCTCGAAGACTTCTTCGGTCTGTAGGTAGGTGTCGTATCCGACGACCACCGATTCGAACATGCGGCGATTGCAGGTCATGCCCGGGACCGACGTGAACGTCAGGGGCGCCACCAGTTCCGAATACCCCAGGTCAGCGGCCGCGGCGAGGTCCCAATGCGCAGGGTGATTGTCCTGGACCGCACGCGCGTACTCGCGGACCTTCTCGCGGCCGACCAGGTACGTGCCGTCCATCTGGTAGTAGTGGCCGACCCGTGCTTCGAGCGGCGACGCTTCTATTTCTGCGGTCATGAGTGCTCAACTTTTCTATCGGCTTGTTCATTGAGCCGACCAAAGCACACTAACGCGGGAGCCTATTGGGCCCGGTCAGCGACGCCGGTGCACACGGGCGGGTTTCCCCAACAGACTTCGACCCTTCCGTCGTCGATGACGGTGTAGCAGTCGTCGAAGTCGAGTGGAGTCACTCGTCCGCCGCTGGAGTTCGAGCGGGTGAGCCGGGCGACTGTGCCCCGCAAATCGCATACCAGCCCCAAGAGGAAGGCGAATTCGGTCTGTGTGGCACCGGGACGCTTGAGGCGGATTTTGACGAGCGGGTGGCGATGGTCTTTGCACTTAACGTTCCGCAGGTGCGTGATGTCCGCGATCATGCTCGTCGGGATCGCCAGCCAGTTCTCACAGGACATCGACGTGGCGAACCTAATGATGTCGTCAGTCCCGGCGTCGTGTTTCACCAGCCCCGCAATGAACACTCGTCATTGTCGGGCAGGTCATTAGCGGCCAGCTTCTGGATAAATTCCGATGGCCCATATGTGTTCATCGCAACCGATGATTAGCAATCGAGACGATCGCCCAGGTTTGGTCCGCCGAATTGTGGCCCACTGATAATGTTCCAGGACAACGCATCTCGGGATCCATGACCGAGTAAGTCGAAGGGCAGATAGTGGTCGCATTACAGGGCAAGATCACGTTGGTGACCGGCGCGTCGTCGGGTCTGGGCGCGGAAACGGCGCGGCTGCTATCTCGACAGGGCGCAACGGTTTTCGGCGTCGCACGCGACGCCGATCGGCTCGCCGGGGTGTTCGCTGACATCGAGGGCGGCGCGTACGCGTTGGTGGACGTGGTTTCGCCGCAGGCTTGCAGAGATGCGGTGGAGCGGTGCGTTGCAGAGTTCGGTGGTCTCGATGTGCTGATCAACATCGCCGGGCGGCACCAGATGCGCCGGACCGAGTCGATGAGCGACGAGGACTGGGCCGACGACCTCGCGACCAACCTCAGTGGGCCGTTCTACCTGTGCCGGGCCGCGCTGCCGCACCTGCTGGAGCGCGGCGGCAATATCGTCAACGTCGTGTCCATCGCCGGTGTCGAAGGACAGGCCTATTCGGCCGGCTATTGCTCGGCAAAACATGGGTTGATCGGCCTGACCCGTGCGCTGGCCGTGGAGTACACGGCGGATCGGCTGCGGGTCAACGCGGTGTGTCCGGGCGGGATGCTGACCCCGCAGATCGAGCACTTCAGCGCGCCGGAGAACCCCAATTACGACCTGATCCTGCGGTCGGCCTCACCGCGCGGCATGATGCAGCCCCACGATGTGGCCAGCGTGATCGCGTTTCTCGCCAGCGACGATGCCGCGGCTGTTCACGGCGCGGTCTACCGGGTCGACAACGGCAAGGGAGCCGGCTGAAGCCGCGGCTGATTGCCATGTCATACGCTTCGTCCATGCGCATCAGCCTGATAACCAATCTCAACAACGCGTCGCCGGTCGAATCCTGCGTCCGCGAATTGGCCCAAGCGCGCGACGAGGGGTTCGCCCGGGTGTGGTTCACCCAGATGCCGTTCGACGCCGATCTGCTGACCGTGCTGGCCGCCGCACTGCGCGAGGTTCCTGACATCGAAGTGGCCAGTGGTGTGCTGCCCATCCAGAACCAACACCCGTCGTTGCTTGCGCAACGGGCGTTGACCCTCAACATCATTGGCGACGGGCGGTTCACGCTGGGCATCGGAGTCACCCACCGGGCGGTGACCGAGGGAATGTGGGGTATTTCCTGGGACAGGTCGGTGAAGCGGTTGTCCGAATACCTCGATGGCCTGCTGCCCCTGCTGGCCGGGGAACCCGCCGACGCCGCCGGCGAGCTCGTCACGACCAGGGGCGCGCTGCAAATCCCCAATGCGCCGACCCCCCAGGTGTACGTCGCCGCACTCGGTCCGCAGATGCTGAGGGTCGCCGGCCGGCGCACCGCGGGCACGATCACCTGGATGACGGGACCGAAGACGCTGCGCGAACACGTCGGACCCACGCTGCGCGACGCGGCCGCGGAGGCGGGACGTGCGGACGGGTCGGTCGCGGTCGCCGCCGCGCTACCGGTGAGCGTGACCGACGACATCGACGCTGCCCGGTCGCTTGCCGCTGCGCAATTCGCGATGTACGGACACCTGCCGTCCTACCGCGCGATGCTCGACCGGGAAGGGTACGCCGGCCCGGAAGACGCCGCGTTGATCGGGGACGAGGCCACGGTTTCTCAGCACCTCGATGAACTTCGCGCCGCGGGCGTGGACGAGTTCGTCGCCATCTCGTTCGAGCCGTCGCCCGAGGCAGGTGCGCGAACCCGAGCGTGCTTGCGCGCGTGGGAATCTAAGGCCTGACGTTCGCCCCGCTCGCGCCCGCGTGACTTTCGGGGGATGCTCAATTGGTGACCGTGGACCAGGAGGAACGCGCCGACGCTGAACCACCGTCGGTATGGGCGCCGATGCGTAGTCGCGTATACCGCAATTTGTTCATCGCGCAGTTGGCCTCCAACATCGGGTCGTGGATGCAAAGCGTGGCGGCCCAATGGTTTCTGGTGGAGAAGCACAGCAGTGACGTCATCGTTGCTCTGGTGCAGACGGCGAGCCTGGGGCCGACGCTGCTTTTGGGGCTGGTCGCCGGGGCGCTTGCCGACTTGTTCGACCGCCGGCGATTGCTGATCGTTCTGCAGACGTACGCAGTGTTGGTGGCGCTGGCATTGGCGATCCTGACCTATCTCGGCCGCGTGGGCCCCACGGCACTGTTGTTGTTTACCTTGGCCATTGGCGTCGCTTCGGCCTTGACCGGACCGGCGTGGCAGGCGATTCAGCCCGAGATCGTTCCGCGTGAGCAGATACCGGCCGCATCGACTTTGGGCAGCGTCTCGGGTAATGCCGCCCGGGCTATCGGGCCCGCGATCGGCGGTGTCGTCGTCGCGCTGGCGGGTCCCGCGGCGGTCTTCGCGATCAATGCGGTGTCGTTCGCTGGAATCATCGTGGCCCTGCTGGCGTGGAAGCGGCCGAAACAGCTTGTGCCGCTTGAGCGAGAGCATTTCGGCCACGCGATCGTGTCCGGACTGACTTTCGTGGGCAATAGCCCGATCTTCCGTCGGATCCTTTTGCGCGCAGCACTTTTCCTGTTCCCGGCATCGGCATTGCTGGCCCTGCTGCCGGTAGCTGCCGCCCACCGGTGGCACCTGGGCTCCGCCGGCTATGGTGTGGCGCTGGCGGCTATCGGTTTCGGCGCGGTTCTCTCCGTGGCGTTTGCCGCGCAGTTGCACCGGCGAGTATCGGACAACGTGCTGCTGGCCGCGTCCGCGGCCGTATCCGCTCTTGCTCCGTTGGCGGTTGTCTGGCTGTCGTTCGCTGAAGCCATACCGTTTTTGGTGGTGTCGGGGATGGCGTGGCTGATCACGTTGACGACGTTGAACGCGGCGGCGCAGTTGTCGCTGCCGCGATGGGTTCGGGCCCGAGGGTTGGCGGCGTATCTGCTGGTCGCCACCGGATCGCAGGCGATCGGCTCCTACGTGTGGGGCGCCATCGCCACGCGGGAGGGACTGCCCGTCGCGATGATTGGCGCGGCTGTGGTGCTGGGCCTCGCAGCGCTCAGTACCCCGGTGCTTGGTCTGCGCCCGTGCACCGGGACGCTGAGCCTCGATGTTTCGACCGCCTGGCCGTCGCCGATGGTCGTTTTCGAACCATGCCCCAGCGATGGACCGGTGCTGGTAGCCGTCCGCTACCTCGTCCCGGCCGAGCACCGGGATGACTTCACCGACGCGATGCGGGCCGTCAGGCAGTCGCGGCTTCGAACGGGTGGCCACAGTTGGCGCCTGTATCACAGTGTCGGGCAGCCCGATGCGTTCCTTGAGCGGTTCACCGTCGCGTCGTGGACCGAATTCGAGCGCCAACGTACCGAGCGCTGGCTGGATTACGACACCGATGGTGTCGAGAAGGCGCTCAGCTTCACCGTCGACGGCGGCCGACAGCACGAGTACTACCTGGCCCACCGGATGCGACGCTGAGTCCGCTAGACCGCCGACTTCTCCAGGATGTGCACTCCGCACGCGGAGCCCAGGCCGATCACGTGGGCCAAACCAACTTTCGCGTTCTCGATCTGGCGATCGCCCGCCTCGCCGCGAAGGTGGTGGCAGATCTCCCAGATGTTGGCGATGCCGGTGGCCGCGATCGGGTGGCCCTTGGACTGCAACCCGCCGGACACGTTGACCGGAGTCGAGCCGTCTCGCCAGGACGCACCGGAGTTGAAGAAGTCGGCGGCGCCGCCCTCCTCGCACAGCATGAGGTTGTCGTAGTGCACCAGCTCGGCGGTGGCGAAGCAGTCATGCAGTTCGACGAGGTCGAGGTCGCCCGGCTCGACGCCGGCCTGCTCGTAGGCGGTCTTGGCGGCGTTGCGCGTCAGGGTGTTGACGTTCGGCAGCACCTGGCAGCCTTCCTCGTAGGGGTCGGTGGTCAGCACCGAGGCCGATACCTTCACCGCGCGCCGTTGCTGTTCGAGCGAGAGCGACTTCAACGTCTCGCCGTTGCACACCACCGCGGCCGCGGCACCGTCACAGTTGGCCGAGCACATCGGCCGGGTGTTCGGGTAGGCGATCATGACGTCGCCCATGATCTGCTCCAGCGTGAACCTCTTCTGGTAGGCGGCCAGCGGATTCAACGTCGAGTGGGCGTGGTTCTTCTCGCTGATTTTGGCGAACAATTCGAAGCTCGTGCCACCGTACTTGTGGCCGTACTCGGTGCCGATCTGCGCGAACACCCCGGGCATGGCCTCGGTGCCAATCCGGCCGTCGATCCCCGCGACGGCGCCGTAGCGGCCCTTCGGCGCCCAAACGTCGGCGTCAGTCTTCTTCGCGCCGCCCGCGCCGAGCAACCCTGCGCCGGAAAGCTTTTCGACGCCCACAGCCAAGCCGTACTTCACCTCACCGGCCTTCACGGCCATGATGGCGGTCCGCAGCGCGGTAGCCCCGGTGGCGCAGGCGTTGGCCACGTTGTACACCGGGATGCCGGTCTGGCCGATCTGCTTCTGCAGCTGCTGGCCGATCCCGGCGTTGGCGGCCATCAGGTTTCCGGCCCCGATGACGCCGATGTCGGCCATGGTTACACCGGCGTCGGCGAGCGCACCGGTCGCGGCCTCGGCCGCCAGGTCAACGGTGTCCTTGTCGGGGTGCTTGCCGAACTTGGTCATCCGGATGCCCAGGATCCAAATTTCGTCGCTGGCGCTCATTGTCGGTGCTCCTTTTTCGGTCGGTCAGTTGGCGGGCTCGAAACCGAAGCCGATCGCCTCGGTGCCTTCGGAATCGGTGCCGATCGGGTAAGTGGCCAGCCGCACCTTCATCCCGTCGCGGACGTGCTCGGGATCGGGGTCCACGTTGATCAAGTTCGCTCGCACCCGGGTGCCGTCGGCGCAGTCGACCACGGAAGCGACGAACGGAACGGGGATGCCAGGCGCGGCGAAGGTGACGATCGTGAACGCGCGCAGGGTGCCCTCGGTGGCGACCGGGACGGTCTTGAATTCGGTCGCGAAGCAGGCGGCGCAGGCGTTGCGCCGATCGAAGAACCGGGCACCGCAGCTCGTGCATTCTTGCGCGATCAGGTGCGGTTCGCCGTTGTCGAGCACCAAATAGTCGACCAATGGGATCTGTCCAGCCATAAAAACCTCCACCATGTCGGCTTACCGCACCAGTACCGTCAACCTACTTGCCCGGATTTGACCATCATGAACCGGTCATACCGTGCGCGCCAGACCCGGGCTTGGCATTCGAGGTATCGCTTCGAATTCGCACGGCGCCGGCTTGAATTGCATAGCCCCGGCATAGCTTTCGGACAGGGGGCTCAACGTCCCATTACTAGCGTCGATTCTGTACGCCGATGAAGGGAGATACTGATGGGACAGCACACCGTCAGGCTCCGTCGACTCTTGAGGGCCATGCAGCCGCCGCCAGTCTGTGTCCCATTCCTTCCCTGCTGACCGATTTGGTTAGCAGGGAGGTGACCGCCGACGCTGTGGACACCGCCGATGATGCCGGTGTCCACAGCGCCAGCGGGTAGCATCAGCGAAAACGGTTGTTGGGCAGTGGGTTACGCCTTGCCGTTGCGCTCGCGGTGCTTGCATCCCGGCCAGCAGCAGGGTCGGCGCAGGCCTTCTTCCAGTTCCTCCTGGGTGCGGCGAATTCGTCGCTGACGGGTTGCCTCTTGCTTGGCGTCCTCCACCCAGCAGATGAACTCGTTGCGCGCCAGGGGTGTGATGTCCTTCCAAGCGGCCAGTGCCGTGGAATTGGCGATCAGCGCCGTACGCAGGTCTGTGGGTAGCTTGTGTACCACCCCACCCGGTACCCGCGTGGTGCTCACGGGGCCAGGGTACCCACCGCCGCGTACCCTCGCGCAATGGGCGAATCGATGGAAGGCGTGACGTGACCATCCCCTACGACGAGGCGCTGCGCGAGCGGGTTCGGACCCACCTGGCCGGCCATGATCGCCGCATCGTGACGGACTCGGCCAAGCGGCGCGCAGCGGTGGCGGTGTTGCTGGTCGATTCCGAGATCGGGGAGGACAGGGTAGACCCCGCACCGATGGACGACTGGATTGACGGGCGGCCCGTGGAACGGGGTCTGGACGGACGGATGGTCAACGTCTCGGGCGGAGCCGCTTTCTTGCTGTGCCGGCGGGCATCCCGCCTTCGTGCACACGCGGCACAGTGGGCGCTGCCCGGTGGACGGGTGGACCCGGGCGAGAGCGTGATCGACGCCGCGCTACGCGAACTGGACGAGGAGGTCGGCATCCGCCTGGCCGACCAGACCGTGCTGGGCCTGCTCGACGACTATCCGACCCGCTCGGGTTACGTGATCACACCGGTGGTGATCTGGGGCAGCGGACGACTCGATCCGCATCCTGCTCCCGACGAGGTGGTAGCGGTCTACCGGGTCGGGCTGCACGAATTGCAGCGCGACGATTCGCCGCGCTTCATCACAATCCCTGAGAGCCCGCGTCCCGTGGTGCAAATTCCGTTGGGAAACGACCTGATTCACGCGCCCACGGGTGCAGTGCTGCTGCAGCTGCGGTGGCTGTGCCTGGAAGGCCGCCACGACCCCGTCGACGAGCTGGAGCAGCCGGTGTTCGCCTGGGAATAGGCCCTAGCCGCGGTATTGATTTACCAGGGCGGCGTATTCGTCGAGTTTGCGTAGTGACTCGTCGAGCGGTCGGGTAGGTAACAACAACCCCACCCGGCCGAAGCCCAGGTCCTCGGCGGCACGCCAGTAGTCCATGTCGTTGGGCGTGCCGAACATCGCGAGCGGGACATCGTGGCCCGCCGCGTCGCGCAATTGGTTGATGCGTTGCGTTAGTTGCTCGACCGGCAACGGGTTCGATATCCAGCCCGCGTCGTGCCGGACCACCCGCTTGACGGTGGCATCGGAGTTGCCGCCGATGAAGATGGGCGGATGTGGTTGTCGCACCGGCTTGGGGCGGCTGTACGCGGGCGGGAAGTCCACAAACTTGCCGTGATACTCGGCGGGCTCGGCGGTCCACAGCGCCTTGATGGCCTCGATCCGCTCGTCGAGCAGCGCGCCGCGTGTCTTCGGGTCGGTGCCGTGGTCGCGCAACTCCTCGATGTTCCAGCCCGCCCCCACGCCGAACACGAAGCGCCCGCCGGAGATCAGGTCGATGCTGGCGGCTTCCTTGGCCGTGATGATCGGGTCGCGCTGGATCAGCAGTGCAATTCCGGTGAACAGCTCGATCTTCGATGTCACTGCGGCCGCAGCGGCCAGGGTCACGAACGGATCGAGTGTCCGGTAGTAGTACGACGGCAGCTCGCCGCCGCTCGGATACGGAGATTCGCGGCTGGCCGGAATGTGAGTGTGCTCCGCGATGATCAACGACTCAAACCCGCGCTCTTCGATGGCCCGCGCCAGCGACACCGTGTCGATGGTGTCGTCGTTCACGAACGTGGAGATTCCGATCTTCATCGCGCTGCCCCTGTCTCTTGGCTCCCGTGAGCAAACACCCACCACTCATCGGTTTATTCCCCGCGTAACCTCGCGCCTAGCGTATGCGGCCCAGCTGAGCCCAGATGAAAGGCGGAGCATTGCCTGCTCGAGATGACCACCGCTATGTGATCATTGGCGCCGGCGCTATCGGCGGCACGGTGGGCGCCGTGCTGGCGCGCGCCGGCGTCCCCACGGTGTTGGTCGCGCGAGGCCGGCACGCTGCAGTACTGACCACCTCGGGCATGACGCTGCGGACCCCGGACGGCACCTTCCACGCGGCAGTCAATGCCGCGTCGCGGCCCGAGGATGTGCGGTTGACCCGTCAGGACGTACTGGTCTTCGCGACCAAAACGCAGCAGCTCGACGCCGCGCTGCAGGAATGGGTTGACCAACCGGTCCACGACGGGGACGGCGTCGCGGGAACGGCGGGCGAGTTGCTTCCGGCGATGACCGCGCTGAATGGCGTTGCGGCCGAGGAGAAGGCGCTACGTTACTTCGCCCGGGTGTTCGGCATCTGCGTGTGGCTACCCGCCGTACACCTCGAACCCGGCGAGGTGATCGCGCGATCCTGGCCGGGTGGTCGGCCAGTTCCATATTGGACGGTGGCCCGCCTCGGCCAACACGCCGGCCGACGCCGAACTGTTGGCGCGGCTCGCCACGACGTGGACTGCTGCGGGAATCCATGTGCGCACGCCCGACGACGTGGTCCCGTGGAAGTACAACAAGCTGCTGAGCAACCTCGGCAACGCCGTCGGTGCGTTGACCGCCGGCGCGGCCGACGCCGGCAATATCATGGCCGCGCTGCGCAGTGAAGGCGCGAATGTGCTGCGTCATGCGGAGGTTGACTACATCTCGTTCGAAAAATCCACGGCGGCACGGGCAGAAGACGGCCCGTCGATAAGACCGATACCCGGATGGAACGGTGGACCGAACAACTCGACCTGGCAATCATTGAGCCGTGGCACCGGCAACGTGGAGACCGACTTCCTCAACGGTGAGATCGTTCGGCTCGCGCACAAACACGGCACCACCGCGCCACTCAACGCCGCGTTGGCGCGGGCCGCGCGCGCCGCAGTTCGCAACGGCACCGAGCCGGGGCACTACTCGGCGGCACAACTCGCGGCGCTCCTCGGCATCCCCGACTGAGCCGAGAATGCCTCAGAAGGCGCCGTCGGCGACGTCCATCAGTTCGGTGTCGATGTTCTCGACGGTCGCGCGTGTCGCCGAGATTGCCGGCAGGATGGTCTTGGCGAAAAACGAAGCGGCGGCGATCTTCCCGCGGTAGAAGAAATCCCCGGCACCAGAATCGATCGCGCCAGTGGCGATCTCGGCCTGCACCAGCAACCGCCACCCGATCAGCAAGTCGCCGACGGCATGCAGATACGCCACCGAGACCAGCCCGATCTTGTACAACTCGGCCGGATTCCGTGCTGCGGCAAGCAGATACGTTGTCAGTGCGCTGGTCAGCGCCTGGACGTCGGACAGCGCGCCTTGCAGCAGTGCCGCCTCGGTCTTGAGCCGGTCATCGGCGACATTGTCGACGAACGCGGCGATCCGGCCGCCGACGTGCTCGAGGGCCACGCCCCGGTCGCGCGCGATCTTGCGGAACACGAAGTGAGCGCCATGGTGCCCGTCCAACCCCGTCGTCACCTCCGCGAATTTGTCACGAATTCGCGGAGGCCACGGTTCATCGCGTTCCGATTTCACATCGGCGTGGCCGAGTCCAACCAGGGCCGTCAGTTGACGAGAACCAGGCGCCACGACCCAGCGGCGACGCGGTCCGGGACGCACATGAAGTTGTTCCAGTCGCCGGCCGTGGTGGCCTTGATGCCCGGCCCGGCCGTGATGCAGGCCGCGCGGTTGGGATAGTTGCCCTCGGTCTGCAGCGTGGCCGCGTTGCTGACGCCGACACCGACGGTCATGAGCCCGGCCAACGCTAGGGCACCGGCGGCGGCAACTCGGATCGATCGCTTGGCTTTCATCTCTTCCTCCTGGGTGATCGCGCGTAAGTGTAGTCGTTTGACTACAGCTTGCGTAGCCGAGTGTAGTCAGGTGACTACATGCTGCGCAAGAGGGAATTGCGGCGGTCTGCGCCGTCACGCGACGGACGCGCAGTGTTTGCTTTGCGGCCACCGACCACCGGCGAGCAGATCGACGAACGGCTGGACGCCGGCGTCGACATCGTGTCGGCGACCTACGTGACGCCGTATCCGCCGGGATTTCCGGTGCTGGTTCCCGGCCAGGTGTTCAGCCGCGAGATATTGCAGTTCATGCGCGATCTCGATACCCCCGAAATCCATGGTTATTTACCGAATTTCGGCTACCGCGTGTACACCGAGAAGGCGATTGAGACGGTCAGCGCAGCGGCCGGGCTGCCGGTCAACGGTCACGCGCCCGAGCCCGACAAAGGCAAGGCGCCAAAGAAGAAGTTGGCGCGTCGCGGAAATGGCAATGGCAACGTGCCTGAGGTCGGTCAGGATGAGTTGGTCGGCCAGCAACAGCCGGGCGACGCGATCACCGTGCCACCGACGGGTAATGGCGGCAAGTAGAGCTAGAGGCCTTTGGGCGCGTCCCGGACCGCCTCCACCGCCGCCGGGTCGCCGCTGAATTCGACGCGGGCCTCTCGTCCGACGGCGAACAGCAACAGTTCTTCGGGTGCGCCCGTCACGGTGACGGCAGAGCCGCGCCCGGCGGTCAGCACCGTCTTGCCCTCGGGGGTTCGCAGCGCCAGCCGTGCGGGCACCTTGCCCAGCGTCATCCGGGCCATCAGTGGCAGGGTGCGGCGCAGCGTATTGGCCAGCGCAGGCTCGAGCTCGCGCGGCTCCCACCCCGGCTGCGCGCGGCGTACGTCCTCGTGATGGATGAACATCTCGCCGACATTCACAATCGGGTCGAGCAATTTAAACGGTGAGTAGGCCGGCGGGCCGGATGCGACCTTATCGACCAGCTCGTTCCAGTTGGTCTGGGCCACCTCGTCTTGCACTTTGGCGGTATGGCCGGCGAAGAACGGGATGAGGATGCCCGGCGCGGTATCAAGGCGGTATTCTCGGATCACCAAGTGGGCAGCCAGGTCGCGAGTCTTCCAACCTTCGCACAGCGTGGGCGCCTCCGGCCCGGCGTCACGCAGGGAGTCGACGAGGGCGGCGCGTTCGCGTTGAGCAATAGACACCTGATTTCCCTTCACCTGGGGTAAGAGCTGGTTCGCTTCTGCTTCAGCGTAGAGCCGATACGCTTGCCGGTGAGACCCGGTGATCATTGGGAGGGACGAGTGTCTTCACCTAGTTCGGCACGTAGCGAGGGCGACAGCTGGGACCTGGCCTCCAGCGTGGGAGCGACGGCGACGATGGTGGCGGCCTCTCGTGCGCTGGCTTCTCGCGGCCCGGATGCGTTGCTCGACGATCGGTTCGCCGAGCCGTTGGTGCGCGCGGTCGGACACCCCTTCTTCACCCGCATGCTGGACGGTGAAATCCCGCTCGACGATCAGGACCTGCCCACCACCGCCGAGCAGCGGCGCCAACAGATCGCTGTGCGCACCAGGTATTTCGATGACTTCTTTCTTACCGCGGCCGCCGCAGGGATACGTCAAGCTGTCATCTTGGCCGCCGGCCTCGACGCACGGGCCTACCGTTTGGCCTGGCCCGCGGGGGTGGTCGTGTTCGAGGTGGACCAGCCCGAGGTCATCACGTTCAAGAGCACCACGCTGGCCCAGCTCGGCGCCGAACCGACCGCCGAGCGGCGCGCAGTCGGCGTCGACTTGCGAGACGATTGGCCAACCGCGCTGCGCGACAACCACTTTGACACCGCAATACCTACCGCCTGGATCGCCGAGGGCCTGCTGCCCTACCTGCCACCGGAGGCCCAAGACCGGCTTTTAGACAACATCACCGCACTCAGCGCGCCGGGCAGCCGGTTGGCCACGGAGAACATCGCCGACATGAGCGTGTTCACCGACGAGCGCTTTCGATCCCTGCGCAGCGGGTGGCGCAAGCACGGACTGGACATCGATGTTGCCGAGCTGGTGTGGCTCGGTGAGCGTCAGCAGGCCGCTGAGCACTTGACATCTGCGGGCTGGCGGGTCACCCAGGTCAGCACCGAGCAGGCGTATGCGACCAATGGCTTTGCACTGCCGGATCACGAGGCAATCAAGGCATTTCGAGGCGCCGTCAGCTACATCAATGCGGAGCTCGGGTGACCTGCGCGGCCGTATTTCAGGAACAGGTATCCCTGATGGGCCAGCACGTGGTGCAGCGAGAGTACTTGGGGGGCCGCAAGCTGCGGTAAGCCCGCCGATGTCGCGGATTGGCCTGTTCCGGCGAGTTTCGGGGCGATGGTCACGCACATTTCATCGATGAGGCCGCGTAAGACGAGTTCATCGAGCAGCGTGGGTCCGCCCTCGCACAGCACGCGTCGCATACCGCGTGACTTCAAGGCGGTGATCGCCATTGTCAGGTCGACACTGTCCTCGCCGGCGATCATCACGTCGGGACGTGCTTCCTCCACGAAATGCCGGCCCGCGGCGGCCGCCGAGGTCGTGATGAGCATCGGGCGCTGTCGGGGTTCGGCGAACAACGACTCGGGCAACTTGCCCGACTCGGACACCACTGCGATGGGCGGCGGTTCGTCACGTGCCCAACGCTCGCGCCGGTAGCTGCGCTGCGGGTCGGTCAACCGCACCGGGCCGTAATTCTCCGCGCGCGCCGTCCCGGCTCCGACGAGAACCACATCGGCATAGCCGCGCAGCGCCAACAACAGCTGTTGGTCGAGGGGACCCGATAGTGGGCCGGCCCGGCCGTGCATCGATGCGGCGCCGTCGAGACTGAAGATCATGTTGGCGCGCACTCCCTCGGGAGGGTCGCGGTAGAAACGCTGAAGTTCGGCGATGCCGTCCACCTCAAACGTCCGGGCAGTCACGCCTCGTGTCCCGGCTCTAGATCGGCGACGTCGGCAAAGGTGATCAGCTCGACCAACTCGTCAGCCGAATCCGGCGCTTCGCCGGCGATCGGCTCCAACAGGTGACCGACGTGGTCCCCAACGTCCATGCGCGCAAGTATTTTTCCGACGAACCAGGCGACGGCCTCGTCGAGGATCGGCATGTCCTCCGGGCCGGCATGCCAGGCGCAGCGGCTGAATTTATCGGTGGTGTCGCCGGTCTGACTCCCGAACAACCGGGCCAGCTCGCGATACCGACGCGACAACACATGCACCGCGAGATGGTCTGCGTCCTGGGCGATTCGGTAGGTGTGGTTGCGCTTGGACAGGCCGATGAGGAATCGCGGCGGTCGGATGCTGGTCTGACTCGCAAAGCCGACCAAGCATCCCGCCGGGATCCCCCGTGCTTTGGTCGTCACCACGAACATTGGGTAATCCAGGTGCCCGACGAGTCGTTCGAAGGCCGCTGTTCCCGCAGTCGACGCTGTCACGACCGCAGTCGCTCCGACCCGGCAGTGGCCAACCGGACGCCGCAGTCGTGCGATGAATATCCTTGCGGCATCACCGGATCGGCCCGTTCGCCCGCCTGGTCGCGGGCAAGCGCGACAGTGGCCGCCAGCATCGCCCAAACCGCGACCACCAGAACGATTGCCCCCGGGCCCCGCACCCCCACGTGTTCACCGAGGACCACCATCCCGAGCAGAACCGCCACAACCGGCTCGCCGACCAACATGATCGGTACCGACGTCTGTAACGCTCCGGCGCGAAGCGCGGCGTTCTGCACCACCGTCACCGCCACCGCAAGTGCGACCAACATGTAGGGAGCCGGGATGCTGAGCAGCCCATGCCACCCGTCGACGGCGAAGCGGTGTGTACAGATCTTCGTCAGGACGGCGATCATGCCGAGCAACACCGCGACCGCGGCCGCCAGGAGCATGGCGCGCCTGCGGCCGACCGCGCGGCGCGCGGCGGCGATGCAAGCGATCAGCAGTGGCACGGTTATCAGCAATGCAAACGTCCATGCCGGTATCGGGGGGCGGTTATGGCCCTCGCGTGGTTGTCCGACGAGCACGAACACCGCCAGCGCGGCGGTCAACAGCGCGGCCCAGCCCCATTCCGCGCGACTGACGTGTTGCCGGCGCACATGTGCGCTCAGCGGTAGGGCGAACAGTAACGACGACACCAGCAACGGCTGGACCAGCAGCAACGAGCCGTGGGCCAGCGCGAGAACTTGAAATGCAAAGCCGCCGACGGTGGCGAGCATCCCGGCCCACCACGACGGTTCGCGAACCAACGTCGTCATCAACGCCGCCGACTCGGCTCGCCCGGCAGGACCAGTTGGAACTTCCTGGGCCGCTCGTTGCCGAACGACGATGCCCACCGCGGCACACAATGCAGCGAACAACCCGGAGAAAATCGCGACCGCGTGTACTGGCACCCACCCCATGTCGAGGGTCTATACCCGGTATCCCTCGGCGGCTAACTCAGGGTGGCCGAATCAGGAAGGTGCGGCTTGATTTCCTCGATCACCCACTGCGCGAACTCCAGGTAGGCCTCGAGGCCCGACACTCGGGGGGTGGGAACGCTGGTATACGTCACGCCCATTTCCGCATACTCGTTGAGTCGGTCGATGATCTCCTGCGCACTCATTCCACTGCGCTGCTTAGGATCGTCAATGCTGACGTGCCCTTCGCCGACCCTGCCCATGCCCAACGGATACATCACGTCGAAGGGACGTCCGTCGTACACCGGCTGCGACTTGATGAAATCGATCTTGGCGGGAAGCTCTTCCGGCTTGGTCAGAAATGGCCACCAACCCGAGGCGCACTTCGCCGCGCGCCTGAGTGCCGCGTCGGCGTCACCGCCGATCCAAATCGGAAGATGCGGCCGCTGGACCGGTTTTGGCGCGAACGCGATGTCGCCGAACGACACGTACTGACCCTCGAAGCTCGGCGAGTCGCTAGTCCACAACTCGATAATCGCGGCCAGATACTCATCCGCCATCCGGCCTCGCTCATGAAACGGCACCCCGAGCGCCTGGAATTCTTCTGCGTCCCAGCCCACTCCGAACGTCACGGTGATACGGCCGCCGCTCATCCAGTCCGCCGTCGCCAGCGCTTTCGCCATCACGATCGGATGCTGCAGCGGCAAGATGGTGACGGACGAGTTGACCCGAATGCGTTGCGTCGCACCAGCGACGAATGCCTGCCCGACCGTCGAGTGCAAGTAGTGCGGGCCCGACAGCTCCAAATGCGAGTGCGGGACCACAAAGTGCTCGGGGATCGAGACCATGTCGTAGCCGAGCTCGTCGGCACGCTCGGCGATCGACGCCTGCTCGGGTCCGGTCACCGCGAATTCCCATCGTGCGGTGATGGCCGGCAGCTCGATCGTGTGCGGCAACGCGAACGCCAACTTCATGCCGTGAACCTACAACGTTTCAGCCGGCAGGCGGTTCTCCAGGATCTTCAGCGCACGTTCGGCCCAGCGAATGTTCTCCTCTTCGAACGCTATTCCCCGCAGCAGGGTCAGGTAGGGGCCGATGCGGTCGGTATCGGCAAGGTACTTTTCTTCGGTGCGACCGTCTAGCAGCCGCGCCCGAAACCGTTCGTAGCGTTGCAATTTGGCGGTTGCCCAGTGCAGGCGTTCGACGATGAAGCCGCGCACGGCCTGTGTGTCGCCGGCATCGGCGGCCGAGACCTTGACCATCAGCTCGTCGCGGATCACACCGGGCTTCGGCGCATGGGCAGTGAACCGATGAATCGCTTCGTGACCGGCCGGGGTCAGTGAATACATGCGCTTGTTGGGCCGCCGTTCTTGTTCGACCACACGCGACTGGATGAGGCCTTGTTCGGCGAGCCGGTCCAGTTCGCGATAGAGCTGTTGCGGGGTCGCCATCCAGAAGTTCGCCACCGAGGCGTCGAAGCTTTTGGCCAGGTCGTAGCCGGAAGCCTCCGCTTCGAGGAGTGCGGCCAGCACCGCGTCACGCAGTGACATCGGCCGATAGTACAACGATGCGACTAGTCAATTAAGTGATTAATCGCCTATGGACATCCTGGCCGCCGCCCTCTAGCGTCAGTCCCACCTACTCAACAAATTGACTATGTGAGGTTTTCCCGTGTCTTCCCAGCACCCCTTCCGCAAGGCGGTCGAGGAACACGACGAGGCGGCCATCCAGGCGATGCTGGCCGACGACGTCGTGTTCACCAGCCCGGTGGCGTTCAAGCCCTATGTCGGCAAGCCGATTACCGCGGCGATCCTGCGTGGGGTGTTGCGGGTCTTCGAGGACTTCCGCTACGTGCGGGAGATCCACGACACCAACGGCAGCGACCATGCGTTCGTGTTCGAGACCACCGTCGCGGGAAAGAAGATCACCGGCTGCGACTTCCTGCACTTCAACGACGACGGTCTGATCGACGACTTCACGGTGATGGTGCGCCCGCTGTCCGGGGCGACGGCACTGTCGGAGGCGATGGGCGCCCAGTTCGACCGGATCCAGCAAGAGGCGCTGGAACTCGCCACTCAGTTCGCGTCGGCGTAGGAGTCGCTGAACATGCGGATTGGGCTGGGGATCAACTACGCGGGCGGCTTCAAAGAGGTCGCCGCCGAAGTGGCCGACCTCGAACGCGCCGGGCTGGACATCGTCTTTGTCCCCGAGGCGTATTCGTTCGACGCGGTGAGCGCGCTGGGCTATCTGGCCGCCGCCACCGAAAAGGTTCAGCTGGCCTCGGGCATCTTGCAGCTCTACACCCGAACGCCCACGCTGACCGCAATGACGGCGGCGGGCCTCGACTACGTCTCCGATGGCCGGTTCACCCTGGGCCTGGGCGCCTCGGGCCCGCAGGTCATCGAGGGCTTCCACGGTGTGTCCTATGACGCTCCGATCGGCCGCACCCGAGAGGTCATCGAGATCTGCCGCCAGGTGTGGCGCCGGGAGTATGTGGACTACCAGGGCAAGCACTACACCATCCCGTTGCCCGCCGACCAGGGCACCGGGCTGGGCAAATCGCTGAAACTCATCAATCGGCCTGTCCGGGAACGCATTCCAATACTGGTGGCCGCACTCGGACCCAAGAATGTGGAGCTCGTGGCCGAAGTCGCCGAGGGGTGGCAACCGATCTTCTATCTGCCCGAGAAAGCACAGGACGTGTGGGGGACCGCCCTGGCTGCCGGCCAGGCCAAGCGCGACCCCGCGCTGGGAAAGCTGGATGTGTACGCCGGGCCGGTTCTGGCTATCGGCGAAAACGTTGAGCCACTAAGGGAATTCGTCAAACCGCACCTCGCTCTCTACATCGGGGGGATGGGCGCCAAGGGTAAGAACTTCTACCATGCCCTGGCCACCAAGTACGGTTACGGCCCGCAGGCCGACCGGATCCAGGAGCTCTACCTGGCCGGCGACAAGGAGGGGGCGGCCAAGGTCGTGCCCGACGAACTCGCGCGCGACGTCAACCTGATCGGTACCCGCGAGTTCGTCAAGGAACGGGTAGCGGCGTTTCGCGAGGCGGGGGTGACCACCTTGAACGTGGCGCCCATCGCGGGCACGCCGGGCGAGCGGATCAAGCTGATCGAGACGCTACGCGAATTGCTCTGAGCGGCAACGCTCGTGCGGCCTCACCCGGTTGTCGCGTTGAGCGCCCCTACGCGCCCGGCGCCGGCTTCGTGCCGCAGCACGTAGGTGGCCAGGTCGAACTTCACGCCGGGGATCGTTTCGTTGACCCGCGGATTGCCGGTCCACCAGGTGATGCGGCACACCCGGCGCGCGATGCGCCAGCCACCGGGGGTGCGCACCAGGGTGGCAGTATTTCAGGGGGTACCAGCCGGTGCCGTCCCAGAGCGGGCCGCCGCCGGCGGCCTTGCGCAGCAGGCGCCAACCGCCGTTGCAGAAGCTGACCGCTCGGTCCCCGTCGACGCGGACCACGTGGGTGGACATGGTGTGCTGGGTCGAGTCGAAGGGAGCGTGGAACGCCGCGAAATCGTTCTTGAACCCCTCACGGTCGGTCCAATGCGAAGTGGTGCCGTAGTCGGCATCCACATCCGTGGCAAAGATCCGGTCGAACAAATCCCAGCGCTGGCTGTCGACCGCCAGCCCGTAGAGGTTCACCAGCTGCGTGATCGCTACGACGTCGCGGTCGGTGTCGTTCATGGTCCTCCCGATGGTGGGGTAATCGGTATCGGCACATGCCGGGATATTCGATAGCAATGACTTCGCTTGTCATAGAACCCGTTTGAGCGCCTTTCGGGGCGGAAGCTCGCGTGCCGGGTGCGATGTTTAATTTTGCGCGTAAGCGGGTTCCCCATGGTCCAACTCCCGGCCTCGTTTGCGGATTCTCTTCTAAATGCTGGCGGCGCGAACCTGCTGGATGGTTGTCTTATACGACGTAGACCGCAACCGGGCAGCGGTCGGCGATCGGCGCTGAGCTAATCACATCGCGAAAGGACGGCAGTGGTTTTCCGGGCAGACCAGGAGATCGGACGCGACCTGGCCGCGGTCGACTGGGCGTCCACCCCGCTCGGCCCGGTGGACGGCTGGCCGCAAAGCCTCCGCACGGCGATCAACATCCTGCTGGCGTCGCGGTTTCCGATGTGGATGGCGTGGGGGCCCGACCTGACGTTCTTCTGCAATGCCGCCTATCGCCGCGACACCCTGGGCCGCAAGTACCCCTGGGCCCTGGGCCGCCCGGCGAGCGAGGTGTGGGCGGAGATCTGGACCGACATCGGCCCGCGGGTCGAGCGGGTGCTGTCAACCGGGGAAGCGACCTGGGACGAAGCCCTGATGCTCATCGTGAAGCGGTCGGGTTACCCGGAGGAGAGCTATCACACGTTCTCCTACAGCCCGTTGCGCGATGACGACGCCCGGGTGGTCGGGATGCTGTGTGTGGTCAGCGAGGACACCGACCGGGTGATCACCGAGCGTCGCATGGCGACGCTCCGTGACTTGGGTTCGGACCCGAGCGTTGTGCGCACCGAGCGACAGATGCTCGATTTCGCCGCCGGTCAGCTCGCCCGCAATCTGTACGACCTCCCCTTCACCCTGACCTATCTGTTCGGCGACGACGGCGCCGCGCGGCTTGCCGGGGCCAGCGGAATTGCGCACGGGCATCCCGCGGCGCCGGAAACGCTTTCGCGGGAGGGGGATTCACCGTGGCCAGTCGAGAAGCCGGCTCGGGGTGAGGCCGAACTGGTCGAGCTCGCCGACAACTCGTTGAGTTTGCCTACGGGGGCCTGGCATGCACCACCGACTCACGCGCTGGTGGTGCCGCTCGTGCAGCAAGGCGCCGCGCCGCTCGGCTTGCTGGTGGCGGCCTTGAACCGCAACCGTCCGCTCGACGACGGTTATCGCGGCTTCGTCGAGCTGGTGGCGGGGTACATCGCCGCGGGTGTGGGTCGCGCGCGCAGCTACCGGGCCGAGCAGCAGCGCGCCGAGGAACTGGCCGAACTCGACCGGGCCAAGACAACGTTTTTCTCCAACGTCAGCCACGAGTTTCGTACCCCGCTCACCTTGATCCTCGGAGCGGTCGACGAACTGCGCGGCCGGGCGGACGGGCTCGATGAGCAGGCGCGCCATGATCTGGACATCATTCACCGCAACGGCTTGCGGCTGGCGAAACTGGTCAACACGCTGCTGGACTTCTCCCGCATCCAGGCGGGCCGCATGCAGGCCAAATTCGAGCCCGTCGACCTCGCCACCTTCACCGGCGAACTGGCCAGCATCTTCCGCTCGGCGATCGACCGGGCCGGGCTGGCGTTCGTCGTCGATTGCCCGCCGCTCGATCAACCGGTGTACGTGGACCGCGAGATGTGGGAGAAGGTGGTGCTCAACCTGCTTTCCAACGCGCTGAAGTTCACCTTCGACGGCTCCATCACCGTCCGGGTAGAGCGCCAGGGCACCGACGCCGTGCTCACCGTCACCGACACCGGGATCGGTATCCCCACCGCGGAGATGCCTCGGCTGTTCGAACGCTTCCATCGCATCGAAACCGCACGCGCACGGTCCACCGAGGGCAGCGGAATCGGCCTGGCTCTGGTCAAGGAACTCATCGGATTGCACGACGGCACCATCACCGCCGACAGCCAGGAGGACTCCGGCACCACATTCAGCGTCAGGTTGCCGATCGGCAATGCCCACCTGCCGGCTCAGGAATTGACACCCGCGCCGGCCCGGCGCACCGTACCCGGCGTGATCTCCGAACCCTATGTTCAAGAAGCGTTGCGCTGGCTGCCCAACGACGCCAATTCCATGCCGCCAGAAGCGAATACGACGGCAACCACGATCACGGTCGCCGCCGCCGAGACCGGCGGCAAACCGGCGCGGGTCCTGGTCGCTGACGACAACGCCGACATGCGCCAGTACCTGACCAACCTGCTACGGACGGCCGGCTACGACGTGACCGGTGTCGCCGACGGTCAGCTGGCGCTCGAGGCCATCCGCTCCGACCTCCCCGACCTCGTGATCAGCGACGTGATGATGCCCAGACTCGATGGTCTCCAGTTGCTGGCGGCGCTGCGCAAGGATTCACGGACCGCCGCTCTGCCGGTCTTACTGCTGTCCGCGCGCGCGGGTCAGGAAGCCTCGATCGAGGGCTTGTCGGCGGGCGCCGACGACTACCTCGTCAAACCGTTCGCCGCGGCGGATCTGCTGGCTCGGGTAAATGCCAACGTCGAACTGGCGCGACTGCGCAACCATCACGCCCGGTGGCGGACCGCGCTCGTCGACTCGCTGCAAGAAGCGTTCTTTGTCTGCGAAGAAGATGGCACCGTCATCGAGATCAATGCCGCCTTCACCGAAATCCTGGGGTTCGGCCCCGAACAACTTCCTTATGAACCCAAGCACCCGTGGTGGCCAGACGCCGAGACCGATCCCGAGGCATATCGAGAAGTTGAAGCAGCGTTCGCGCGACTGCTGGGCGAGTCCCACGGTGCCTACACCATTCCCGTTACCCATCGGGACGGCCATCGGGTGTGGGTCGCGGTCAACTTCAACCACGTCGACGACCCAGAATCGCGACGAAGAGTCATGGTCGGGACGTTCCGCGATGTCACCGCAGAGCACTACTCCGTGCAGCGCCGCTTCGCGATGGCCGCGCTGAATCAGCAACTGGCTCAAGCGGATACGCTCGAGGAAGCGCTGCGCGGCACCGCCGGCGAATTGCGGCGGGTATGGCGGGCCCGCCGAGTTCTGGCGGTCACGTTTTTCACCAACTCGCCCAAAACCGGTGCGCCGGAACTGGTGTGCGCCGGCGAGCCCACCGATTGGGCGCAGCTGCCGCAACGCCAGCGCCAGCTGATCGAGTCGTTGCGCGACGGCGACCTGCTCACCACCCTGGCCGGGGAAGCCGAGGAAGTCGGCGCAATGGGCGTCGCGTTGCAGCACCCCCGGGGAGTGCTGGTCGTGTGGGTCGAGCTCGCCGAGCGACGGCCCTTCACGTCGGAGGATCACACGCTGCTCACGTTGGTGGCCGGACGCCTGGGTCAGGGCCTACACCGCGTCTACCAGTTGGACGAGCAACGGGAAACCGCCGTTGCGCTGCAGCACGCGATGCTCGGCCCCGCGACACTGCCGAACGGTTTCGCCGTGCGGTATCACCCGGCCAGCCGGCCGCTGCAGGTCGGCGGCGATTGGTATGACGTCGTCGATCTCGGGGACGGGCGCGTCGCGTTGACCGTCGGCGACTGTGTCGGCCACGGATTGGCCGCGGCCACCGTGATGGGTCAGCTCCGCAGTGCCTGCCGTGCCTTGCTGCTCGAGGAGGCCAGTCCCAGCGCGGCCCTCGCCGGGCTGGACCGCTTCGCCGTTCATCTGCCCGGCGCCCGGTGCACCACCGCGTTCTGTGCTGTGCTCAGCCTTGACACCGGTGAACTGGTCTACTCCAACGCCGGTCATCCGCCGCCGATCATGGTGCACGCCGACGGCCGCACCGAGCTATTGGAGGGTGGCCACCGGCTGCCGCTGGCGCACTGGCGCGCGGGGTCGCGGCCCGAAGCCCGCGTCACGATGCCGGCCCGCGCGACGCTGCTGCTGTACACCGACGGCCTGGTCGAACGACGCGGCAGGTCGATCGACGACGGCATAGGCCAAGCGGCCGACCTGGTTCAGGGCGGCCGTTCGGCGGCGCTTGACGAGGTCGCAGACCAGCTGATGTGCCAGCTTGAGCCCGAAGGCGGTTATCCAGACGACGTGGCCATGCTGCTGTACCGCCAGCCGGCACCGCTGGCGATGACATTCGACGCTGACGTCAGCCACCTGGCCCCCAGCCGTTCTGCCCTGCGCAGCTGGCTGGGTCAGGCGGGGCTCGGGGCGGACCAAGTCCAGAACGTGCTCATCGCCGCGGGCGAAGCCGTCGCCAACGCGATCGAGCACGGCCACCGCGACCGGCCCGAGGGCACCGTGTCGTTGCATGCGACCGCCCTCGTTGATCGGTTGCACGTGACCGTGACCGACAACGGCACGTGGAAGACGCCGCGCAAGGTCGTCGCCGGTGTCGGGCGCGGCCGCGGCATCGGCCTGATGCGAGGACTGACGGAGGGCTTCGCGATTGACTCCGGCGACGCCGGCACCACCGTTAACCTGTACGCGAGGATCACGTAATGGCGACACCACTCAACTTGACAGCCGAGCTCGCCGCCGACGGACGGCCGCTGGTGACCGCGGCAGGGGAGATCGACCTCAGCAACATCGATGCGTTCACCGACGCGCTCGCAACCGCCAGCGCGGGCACCCGCGGGTCGATGACCGTCGACCTCAGCGCGGTCAAATATCTGGACAGCGCCGGCATCAACGCACTTTTCGAGCACGCCGACCACGTGGATGACCTGCATTTGATCGTGCACCCCATACTGATTCGCGTCCTCACGATAAGTGGCCTCACCAAGATCGCGAACGTCGAAGCCGGACCCACGAAAACGTAATCCGCCAATGGACTTCGAGCGCATCACGGACCCGTTGCGGCTGGCGAGGGGATCCCATCAGCCGGAATCGGGCAAAGGGTGTGCCATGAACGCGATTTCGTACATCAACGGCGACGCACGCATCACCGACTTTCCGGTGACTTCGGCCCGCCCGCTGGCGTCGTTCGTCCAGGTGTGCAACGACCTGCTCGCCGGACCTGACGGCTACCTGTCGCCGGCAGACAGCCTCGTGGTACTCGAGTTGGGTTGGCTGACGGTAGGCACTGCCCGCGTCGCCGAAACCGTCATTCACGCGTGGGTGAGTGAGTTGCTGGTCAGCCCGCCCTGGGGCGTCATTCAATACGCGCAAAACGCTGCGGCCGAAGCGATTTCCGAGATCGCCGAACTCCACCGCAAGGTCACACCTGGCGATACGCCGTCGATCTCCGCGTGGGACAGCGCCGCCCGCGCCGCGCGCAAGATCCCTACGACGCCGGTGACGCCCGAACGGTATGCCGTCCGCGCCGCATGCCAATCGATCGCGCTCGTCGCGACCGACGATAGGGACACGCTGGATGCCGTGACGGGCAACGCCCTGAAAGCGCACAGACTGGCAAACGGGGATGACGGTCCCGCCAGCATCCTGGAAGTCACGCGCCACGCCATCCGCTCCTGGCGGCGCCTCGCTGGTATCGATAGCGCCCCGCTCTCGGTGGACGGGCGGGCATAACTAGGGGCATCCTCAGTTCCGGTGGATTCGATTAAGGCAACGGACAGTCGGGTTGCTTCAACCCATGAAATACTGAGACCTAGAGCGCTGCAAGGACTTAACGTATTGGCGGCGTGGCGGTAGCCGTGAGCGGATGCAGCGTGGGTCTCGGTGTCGGCGCCTGTGTCGGTGTGGGTGCAGGAGCGTGTGGTTGGCACCCGGCCAATCCCCAAACGGCGGCAAGCACAAGGCCGGAAAACCTTTGGCGTGCAGTGCGTGTGTGAGCGTTATTGGGCACAGTAAGAACAGTTTAGGGGCACCATAGGTGCCATGGCTGCAGACGCACGTGGGGCGACCGTGACATTGGTCGCCGGCATCGACTCGTCGACGCAGTCTTGCAAAGTCGTGGTCTGCGATGCCGGCACGGGCGCGGTCGTGCGCACGGGACGCGCACCACATCCGGAAGGCACCGAAATCGATCCGGCCGCTTGGGAATCCGCGGCGGCTCGCGCCATCGCGGCCGCGGGTGGGCTCGACGATGTGGCGGCTGTCTCGGTCGCGGCCCAGCAGCACGGCATGGTGTGCCTCGACTGCGACGGCCACCCGGTGCGACCGGCGCTGTTGTGGAATGACACCCGCTCGGCGGATGCGGCGACGGCGTTGGTGGCCGAACTGGGCGGGCCGCGGGCCTGGGCGGATGCGGTCGGCGTGGTGCCGCTGGCGGCGATCACGGTGGCCAAGCTGCGCTGGCTGGCCGACCGGGAGCCCGACCACGCCGATCGGACGGCGGCGGTCTGTCTGCCACACGATTGGCTGACCTGGCGACTGCGCGGCGCCGGCGAGGTCACCGACCTGACCACCGACCGAAGCGACGCCAGCGGCACCGGCTATTTCGACGCGGTGCACAACGCCTACCGCAGCGATCTGCTCGAGTTGGCGATGCGCGGCGGGCGCCCGCTGCTGCCGACGGTGCTGGAGCCCGCGCAGGCTATCGCGTCGAGCGGGCCGACTGCATTCGGTCCGGGGCTGGGCGACAACGCCGCGGCCGCCCTCGGCCTGTGCGCTCAGGAAGGCGACGTCATCGTCTCGGTGGGGACCTCTGGGGTGGTGTCGACGATCGCGAGCACCCCGACCCACGACGACCGCGGTTTCGTCGCGGGATTCGCCGACGGCACCGGACGGTACCTGCCGCTGGTGTGCACCCTCAATGCGGCCAGGGTGCTCGACGCGGCAGCCGGCATGTTGCGCGTCGATCACGACGAGCTGTCCCAGCTGGCGCTCTCGGCGCCGGCGGGCAGCGAAGGCCTGGTGCTGGTGCCCTACCTGGAAGGCGAGCGGACGCCCAACCGGCCCAACGCCACCGGAGCCCTGCACGGCGTGCGGGTGTCGAATTCGACGGCCGCCAACCTTGCGCGCGCGGCCGTCGAAGGCCTGCTCTGCTCGCTCGCAGACGGCATCGACCACCTGAGCGCGCTCGGAGTGATCGCCCGCCGTGTCCTGCTCATCGGTGGCGGCGCCGGGTCGCGGGCATTGCGCGAAATCGCGCCGACGGTCTTCGGCGTCCCGGTGTTGGCGCCCCGCCCTGCGGAGTACGTGGCGCTCGGGGCGGCGCGGCAAGCCGCCTGGGTGCTCGGCGGCGGCCCACATCCGGCGCAGTGGAACCCCCCGCCGGCCCTCCCGTACGCCGGGGCGCCGTGCCCCGCGGTGCGTGAGCGCTATGCCCAGGTTCGCGATCTCACCGAAGGAGCATAGGGAGGCGGATCAGGTCGAGGCGCGCACGACCAGGCGGGCGATGTCCGTCGGCTGCGGAGGCGGTGGGGCGGGATACCCCAACTCCGTGAGCACAGCGGCGATCGCCACATCGGCGACCGCGATGGGGTTGAACTCGACCGTGGTGAGCGCAGGAGAGCTGAGTGCTGCCATCGGAGTGGCGTCGACGCCCATCACGGCGAGATCGTCGGGGCAGCGGAACCCCGCCTCTCGGATGCCGTTCAAGAGCACGCACGCGATCTCGTCACTCTGCGCACACACCGCGGTGACGCCGTCGCGCACCCAATCGGCGACCACCTGCGCCGCGTTGTCGATGGTGACCTCGGAAATGCGCACCGGCGGAAGACCACGCGCCTGCGCCGCGTCGGTGACCCCTTGCAACCAGTAATCGCCGAGAGCATGCCACCTGCCGGCGCCCGCGTAGGCGAATGCGATGCATCGGTGACCGTGCGAGACCAGGTGCTCCACGCGCAGCTCGCCAATGGAGATATGCGGGGCGCCCAGAGCGGGCAGCGTCCCGATCACGATGTGCGGTATCGAGGCGGCCCGTGCCACGTCGAGAACGTCTTTGCTGAGCGGGAAGAGGCTGGTGATGGCGACGGGGTCAAGGTTCTTGACCGCGTCGATGACGTGCTGATCGTCCTCGGTCTCAAAGAATTGCACCTGCAGCAGCCCGACCCGGGCCAGCTCCGTGGTCATCCGGCTGCCCGCTTGCATTGGCATGTCGCCGACCGCCACGCGCGGCAGCACGTACAACACCACGCCGCTCTTGCCGCGTGCGAGGTTGCGCGCGGCAAGGTTGGGCCGATAACCCAGCTGCTCAGCGGCCCGATAGACCGCCTCGCGGGTGCGTGGCGAGATCTTTCGCCCGGCCACCTCGTTGAGCACATAACTGACCGTCGCCGTCGATACACCCACCAGCCGGGCCACGTCGGCATTGGTGGGGCGGGGACCGGCCATGCCTCATGGTGACACGATCGGTCCCGACACTGGCCAGCGGCGGGCGCTTCGCGAGCCAAACCCCACTGCGAAAATCCCCGTCGAAAATCGCGGCCAGGTTTGGCTCGCGGCCAGCTAGGCGGCCATGCGGCGGTCGATCAGCGGCGCCGCCAGCGCAAACCCACCCGACACTGGTCAGCGGCGCGATTGGTGAGCAAGATGTGGTCCCATGACGACCTACGCGTTTGACCCCGAAATCGCCGAGATGGTCCCTCTTCTGCCCAGCTGGGAGGTTGACGACCTGGCCAGGATGCGGTCGGCGATGGCGGAGATGATCGCCCAGTTGCCTGCGCCGGATGCGACGGGGCTGCACATCGAGGATCGCCGCGTTCCCGGCCGCGATGGCGATCCCGACGTGACGGTGCGGATCTATCGGCCCGGACACCCCACCGCGCCCGCCGGGATCTACAGCGTTCATGGCGGCGGGTTCATCGCCGGTGACCTCGACACCGAGCACGCCTCCAACGTCACTCTGGCCCGGGAGCTGGGCGTCGTCGTGGTGTCGGTGGACTACCGGTTGGCGCCGGAGGCACCGTTCCCCGCGCCGCTGGAGGACGTCTACGCCGGCCTGGTCTGGATGGCGGCTCATGCGGGTGAGCTGGGCATCGACCCCGGGCGCATTGCGATCCACGGCGTGAGCGCCGGCGGCGGGCTGTGCGCGGGGCTGGCGCTGCTGGCCCGTGACCGCGGTGGGCCGCATATCTGTTTTCAGTTCCTGTCAGTGCCCGAGCTCGACGATCGGCTCACCAGCCCGAGTATGACGGCATTCATCGACACCCCGCTGTGGAATCGCCCGCGAGCGGTGTTCAGCTGGGACTGTTACCTCGGGTCGGGCCGTGCCGGCTCCGACGACGTGTCGGTCTACGCCGCCCCGGCCCGCGCGACTGAGCTGGCGGGCCTGCCGCCCGCCTACGTTTCGGTGATGCACTTCGATCCCCTGCGCGACGAGGGCGTCGCCTACGCCCTGGCCATGCTCGCCGCCGGGGTCAGCGTCGAATTGCATTTGTTCCCAGGCACTTTCCATGGCTCAGCCCTCATCCAAACCGCGGCGGTCTCGCGACGGGAGCAGGCCGAGGCGATCGCGGTGCTGCGCCAAGCGCTGGGCTTGTAGCGCCTGGCGAGGCGCGCGGGCTGTGTCAGCGCGTTCAAAACAGGGATGGCAAGGTAGCTGACTGCCTAGTCTTCGGGCATGGACCGCATCTGGCAGTGGGCGTGGAATCGGTACGGAGCACGGTATTCCTGGGCGGTCTGGATCGTTACGTTCGCATCCGGGCTGCCGGTGTACCTGCTCTGGTCGTGGAGTGTCGTCGCCTTCGAGAAGTCGACTCGCTATGTGGAGGCGTCCTTAGTCGCCACCGTCGCGGTGTTGGGGTTGGCGTTCGTGCTGATTCTTCCCGGGAATCGACTGTTGCGCGGAGCCGAACGGTGGGCGGCTGGCGGTGCGGTCGATCGAGCGGCAGCGCTCAAAGACACCTACACCTGGACTCGTGCTGAGGTTGTTCGCAATTTGGGGTTAATGACTGTTTGGGCCGCGCTGTTATTTGTGGTTGTCGGTGTGGTCGCCGGAACCAGCGGGTCGCGGCTCGTCCAATATGGGATCATGGGCGCCGCATTAGGAACCGCCGCGGGCCTGATCGCCGTCCACGCGTTCGTGCAAGGAGCAATGCGACCGGCCCGAGCCGCCCTCGCCGGGGATACCTCGATCGGCGATACCCTGCCGCGTTCTCGTCCGAATTTTGCCGTGTGGTTGGAACTCTCGGTGCTGGGCTCCGTGTTCACGTTCTCCGGAACAGCCGTGCTGCTGGGCGTCGCCATGGATCGGGCCGGTGCCGTGCCGTTACTTGGTGTTGTGATCGCGGGCGCGTTGACGTTTTTCTGGGGCGTACCGATCACCGTCGGCGCCATGATCTCGCCGTCCCTGCGTCCCGTTGACGACCTCGCCGCAGCAACTGTCCGGGTCGGGGCCGGCGATTACAGCCAACGCCTGCCGGTGGTCCAAGACGACGATCTCGGCGCGTTGGCGGCGTCGTTCAACCGGATGCAGGCGGGATTGGCTGAGCGGCAACGACTTCAGGCGGCGTTCGGAACCTACGTCGACCCAGCCCTCGCGGCACGACTACTTGAGCAAGGCGATGACGTATTCACCGGCGAGCGCCGTGACGTGAGCGTGATGTTCGTCGACGTCCGCGACTTCACCCCGTTCGCCGAAGCCAACAGCGCCGAGGACACGGTAGCGCGCCTCAACGCGCTGTTCGAGATTGTGGTGCCTGCCGTCGTAGACGCCGGCGGGCACGTCAACAAGTTCCTTGGCGACGGAGCGCTGGCCGTCTTCGGCGCCCCCAACGATCTCACGGACCACGCCGATGCGGCGGTGACCGCCGCCGTGTTGATTCACCACCTCGTCGCACAGCGGTTTGGTGAGGAGCTGCGCATCGGCATCGGGATCAACACCGGCGCGGTGATCGCCGGAACCATTGGCGGCGGCGGCAAGCTCGAATTCACGCTCATCGGTGACACCGTCAACGTGGCGGCCCGCGTCGAGCAACTCACCAAAACCACCGGCGACGGGATCCTGCTCACCCAGCAGTGCGTCGACGCCCTGGTATCTCGACCGCCCGGCCTGATTGACCGGGGCTTCCATGTTCTGAAGGGCAAGTCAGCGGCCGTGCAGGTATTCGGCCTCGGTCTAGAGACCGACGCCACGAACTGCACCCACGGGTAACCGATGCCGCAGCTCAGCTGCGGCGAGTTGCTTCCTGAGCGAGCTGCACGCGGGAGGTGAGGCCCAGTTTGGTGTAGACGTGGGTGAGATGGGTCGCCACGGTGCGTGGCGAGATGAACAGTCGCGTGGCGATGTCTTTGTTGGGAAGGCCCTGCCGGACGAGGTCGATGACGTCAAGCTCGGCCGGGGTCAAGGATCCCCATCCAATAGCCGGCCGTTTGCGTTCCCCTCGGCCGCGCCGTGCGTAGGCGATTGCCTCGTCAAGCGTCAGCCCCGCCCCGTCGGCCCAGGCGGACTCAAACTCGCTGTCGCCCAAAACTTCTCGGAGAGATGTGATCATCGTTTCATGGCTTGCGTCGTACACCTTGTACCGTACGATTGCCATGGATTGGCGTAGCGCGTAGGCGGCGCCGAGCAATCGGGCGGCTTGCCGGTGACTGCTGGCGGCGTTGGCCGCCGCGGCCAGGCATTCCAGGGCATCCGGCGTCATTACGTGCGCGTCGACGGCGACGGCGACGGCCAGCGCGTCCTGCGCGTCGCGGTCGGCCTGCTCGGGTGCGTCCTGCGCTAGGGCCACCCGGGCGCGTGCGACCAGCGCGATGGCCCGGTTGACACCGCCCGTCAAGGGCACGGCCTCGTCGGCGTAGCGTCGGGCCGCGGGCAGATCGCCTCGGGCGAGGGCGACTTCGGCGAGTGGGACGGCGGCGGCGGCCGCGACGGGCTGTCCGAGGAAGCGCCGTCGCGCTATGTCGCTCGCATCGGTGGCGGCTGCGACGTCGCCCGCGGCGAGCGCGGCCCTCGCCAGCGCCGCGTATCCGATGCCCTCCACGAAGCCGCCGAACTCGGAGCCGAGTGTGGCGGCGGTCGTGGCCGCTTCCGACGCCGCGTGCGAGTCACCAATGAACGACAGCGTGTGGGACAGGTGCGACAGTGCGGCGAGCTGTCCATATGGATCGTGGGCCGCCTCGGCCTCACTGGCCAGGGCACGGAACTCGGCGGCAGCCGCCATGAAGTCCCCCAGAAATGTCAAGGCGGTGCCGATGCCCCAGAAGCGGCACATGTGGGCGACGACGCGGTCACCGATCTCCTCGGCGACCCGATGCCCTTCGGTGCCCGCCGCCAGCCCTGCGCGTGGTTCACCGGCGACGGCCGCGGTTTTGGCCAGGAACCACAGGCCCTGGCTCAATCGCCGTTTGTCGCCGGCCCGCCGGGCCAGATCGATCGCTTCGGTGAGGTACCCGCGTGCCGTGTCCGGGTCGTAGACGGCGGCGGCGCCGCACGCCAGCAGGGACCGAGCCATCAACTCCGGCTCGCTTAAGTCTCGTGCGATCGCCAGCGATTGTTTGGCCTGCGACGAATCGGGGCTGTCGAGCACCGCGGTCAGCAGCGCGATGTCGGCGAGCGCGCGCGCATGCACTGGCGGCGCCACCGGCACGGCATCGCCCTGCAACTGGGCGAAGATGGCGCCGAACCAGGACAGTCCCTCGACGATGCGCCCGCCCGAGAGCCACAGCGGTTGCAGGAACGACACGAGCTGAAATGCGCGCTCGACGTCGTTGTGGTCGCTGCTCCATTCGAACGCGGCCCTCAGATTGTCGAACTCAGTTTCGACCTCCTCGAGTCCTATGCTCCCGCGCGCCACCGGGTCCGGCTCATCCAAGTCCGCCACCAGCGCCGTGTAGTGGTCGCGGTGGCGATCACGAACGTGATCGGCCTCGCCGGACTCGCCCAGCTTTTCCAGCGCATACTGGCGCACCGTCTCCATCAACCGGTATCGCGTTCGGCCGCCGGTGTTTTCGACCACCACCAGGGACTTGTCGATCAGCAGGGTCAGCAGGTCCAAGACCTGATGGCGTTGCACCGGTGCGTCGCCGGCGACGGCGCCGGCGGCGTCGAGATCGAAACCGCCCAGGAACACCGCCAGCCGGTGAAACACCACCCGCTCGGGTTCGGTAAGCAGTGCATGTGACCAGTCGACCGATGCGCGGAGCGTCTGCTGGCGGCGCACCGCGGTGCGCGCACCGCCGGTCAACAGCCGGAAGCGGTCGTGCAGGCTATCGAGGATCTCGCCCGGCGACAGGGCCCGGACCCGCGCGGCGGCCAGCTCCAGCGCCAACGGCATTCCGTCGAGTCGCTGGCAGATCTCGGTGACCGTGCCGGCGGTGTCAGCGGTGATGGTGAAGTCTGGCCGGACCCGTCGGGCGCGGTCGATGAACAGGTCGATGGCCTCGTCGGCCAGTGCCAGCGGCGGCACCCGCCAAGTCACCTCGCCTGGTACCCCGATCGGCTCTCGGCTGGTCGCCAACACCGTCATAGCGGTGCACGCGCTCAACAGCGCCGTCGTCAGCTCCGCGGCGGCATCAAGAACGTGCTCACAGTTATCCAGCACGATCAGCACATGTCGGTCGCCGATGAAGCGCACCGCGGAATCCGTGGCCGACCGGCCGGGCTGGTCGGGCAGACCCAGGGCACGTGCGGCGGTGACCGCCACGAGTGCGGGATCGGTGACCGGCGCCAGTTCGACACACCAGACGGCGTCGAACTCGGCTGCCGCCTGGGCAGCCACCTGCAGGGCCAGTCGGGTCTTACCGATGCCGCCCGCGCCCGTCAGGGTCACCAGCCGGTCCGCGCCGAGCAGACCTCGCACTTCGGCCAGCTGCCCCGCACGCCCGACAAATCTCGTCAGCTGCATCGGAAGATGCTGCACCGCAACACCTTCGGCGGTTCTTAACGGCGGGAACTCGGAGGGCAGATCGGGATGGCACAACTGCATGACGTGTTCCGGGCGAGGCAGGTCACGCACGCTGTGGCTGCCCAGGTCGACTAGCCAGGCTTCGGCGGGAAGCTGATCGGCCACCAAATCGCTTGTCGTGGCCGATAGCACCGTTTGTCCGCCGTGGGCCAGGCTCCGTAGCCGCCCGGTCCGGTTGATGGTCGGGCCCACATAGTTGCCCTCGTCGCGCAGCTGCACGTCCCCGGTGTGCAGCCCAACGCGCAGCCGCAGCGGGGCGAGCGGGGCCAACTGCAACGCCAACGCGAACGCCACCGCATCGGACGCCCTCGCGAATGCCACCACGAAGCTGTCACCCTCGCCCTGCTCGACCGGGCGCACCCCGTGATGGGTGGCGACCAGGTCGGCCAGCGTGCCGTCCAGGTTGGCGATGGCTGCGGTCATTTCATCGGGCGCGGTCTGCCACAGCCGGGTCGAGCCCTCGACGTCAGCAAGCAGCAGTGTCACCGTGCCCGTCGGCAACAGCTCACTCACGCCCAAATCGCTCCAGTTCGGCGGATCAATCTCGCTCATGCTAGCCAGCTTCGACCACCCGGCGGCCCAGAAACATCAGCACTTAGTCGTAGATCGCGCCGCGACGTACGACCACGGCGTGCGTGATCTACGTCCTTTTACCGATGGTCTACAACTCGGGCCACGGGATCCTCGAGCGATGTCGTCGATCATCATCGCCTCTTGCCCTGTCCATGGCCATGTCACGCCGCTGCTAACCGTCGCGAGGGGTTTCGTCGAGCGCGGGGATGACGTGCGGTTCATCACCGGAGCGGCCTTCGCCGATCGGGTCACCGCGACCGGCGCCACGCACATCGCGTTGCCCCCCGACGCTGACTTCGACGTCGACGATCTGGAGGCGACGTTCCCCGATCGTGCCCGGTTGAAGGGCATGCGGGCGGTCACCTTCGACGTGGAGCACATCGGCGCGAACCCGGCCAAGCCGCAGTACGAGGCGCTGACGGCCGCCCATTCGGCGCGGCCGGCAGACGTCGTGCTGGCCGAGCCGGCGTTCTTCGGCGCGGTGTTCCTGCTCGCGCATCGGCGCCCGAACCGCCCGATCGTCGTCGTGTGCGGTGTCATCCCGCTCGGGATGTCCAGCGCCGACACCGCTCCGTTCGGCATGGGTTTGCCGCCGGCGCGGCTGTTCAACCGTCAGCGCAATGCCGTCTTGGCGGCACTGAACCGTCGCGTCTGGGCGCATGCAGACGACACCCTCGATCGGCTCCACCGCGCCGTGCATGGTCAACCCATGCCGGGCCACATCCTGAACTGGTACAGCTGGGCCGATGCGATCGTTCAATTTACGGTCCCGTCCTTCGAATATCCCCGATCAGACGCGCCGGCCTCGCTACATTTCGTCGGTCCGTTGGGCGCCACCGGCTCACAGGCGCCGCTACCGGATTGGTGGGGCGACCTCGACGGCTCGCGCCCCGTCATCCACGTCACGCAGGGCACCGTCGCAAACAAAAACTACGCCCAGGTGATAAAGCCGGCTCTCGAGGCGCTCGCGGACGAGGACGTGCTGATCGCGGTAGCGACAGGCGGCCGCCCGCTCGACACCCTGCCGCCGCTGCCCGCCAACGCGCGCGCCGCAGAATACCTGCCCTACGACGAATTACTGCCCCGCACTGACGTTTTCGTCACCAACGGCGGATATGGCGGAGTTCAATACGCCCTGCGTTACGGGGTCCCGATCGTCACCACCGGCGGCAAGGAGGACAAACCAGAAGTGGGCGCGCGGGTCGCATGGTCCGGTAGTGGTCTGCGCCTGCGGACTGAACGGCCGGCGCCCAAAACCCTCCAGCGAGCAATCCTCGCTGCCCTTCGTGAGCCCCGCTACCGCCAAGCCAGCCGGCGCATAGCCGCCGAGATGCGAGAATACGACGGGTTCGCCGCCCTCATCGACGTCATCCAGCGACACACGGCGTTAGGCGGTGCTGGACAGTTGCGCCTTGACCGAGCGCGTCAGATCGTCGGCGAGGACTTCCGGTAAACCTGCGAACAGGCCGTCCAGCGCGAGTTTGGCGACCAGCGAGGGATCGGTCTTCTGGTCTGCTGGAGCGAAGGCGGCCATGTCGGTGTCCATGTAGCCGACGTGCACGGCGGTGACGTGAATGCCACGTGGAGCGAGCTCCTGCCGAACGGCGTCGGTCATGGCCCAGGCTGCTGCCTTGGCTGCGCCGTACGCGCCGGAGCCGGGAAGGTGCAGCCAAGACAACACCGAAAGCATGTTGAGGATTGCCCCTCCGCCATTTCCCTCAATGATCGGAGCGAACGCGCGGATCGCGTTCAGCGTGCCGAAGTAGTGCGTGTCCATCTCGAGCCGGATGTCCTCTAACGACCCGGACAACAATCCGGCGCGCGTCGAGCTGCCGGCGTTGTTGACGAGCACGGTGACGTCGCCGGCTTGATCGGCAGCGCGGCCTACCGAGATCGGGTCGGTGATGTCGAGCTGGACGACTTCAACGCCGGGTATGTCTACGGTTTCGGCGCGGCGCGCCGCGGCATAGACCTTCGCTCCACGCTCGACAAGCTGGGTTGCAAAGTGCTTACCCAACCCACGGTTGGCGCCGGTAACCAGCGCGACGACCTGGTCGCTGTTCATAGTGGACCCCTCAATTCTTCGGGACCATGCGTGACGGCGAGCGCACGTCAACGCCGAAACAAGATAACCGTAACTAGCTTTGGTCTTCGGCGTCGACCAAGAGGCCGACGCGCGGGTTGACGTCTCCCGCTGAAGGAGGTTTTAGTCAAGCAGATCTATACGGTTGTGGCGCGCGGCAGGCGACGAAATGATCACTGAGTTTCGCCAGTAAGCCCCGCGACGGAGCCTCCGCTTCGGACTTCAGCCACGGGGCTTCACCATTTCCAGCCAGTCCCAGGAAGCTTCGTGAGCGCCCTTTCGTCCGAGACGATCCCCCTGACCGCCCCGAGCAGTGCGGGAATCAGCGTGCAGCCGAGGCGGCGTCGGAGGCTGTCATCCACGCTGCCTCTGGCCCTGCTCGGCCTGGGGCTGTTCGTCGGCTGCTGGTATCTGAGTGTCGATGTGCTGGCGCTGCCGCGATTTCGTGGCATCCCGGGTCCGACCGAGGTCATTCGAGAATGGGTCAGCCCGGACCCGGCCTACGGCACGTCGATTTTCACGCTGTCCTATTACGCCCACATCTGGGCCAGCGTTCGGCGCGTCGCCATCGCCTTCACCGCGGCCCTGATCACCGGGATTCCGCTGGGCCTGCTACTGGGGTGGTCAACGCGATTTCGTCAGTACGCGTTTCCGGTCTTCGAATTGATCCGCCCTATCCCGATCCTGGCGTGGGTTCCGTTGGCGATGCTGATGTTTCACACCCGGGAGGGCTCGGTCATCTTCCTGACCTACCTCGCGGCGTTCTACGCGGTCACGCTGAACACGCTGCTCGGCGTGCATTCGATTGATCAGAACCTGATCCGCGCCGCGCGGTGTCTGGGGGCCGGCCCGACGACGGTGCTGCGCACCGTGGTGATTCCGGGTTCGCTGCCCTACATCTTCACCGGCCTGCAGATCGGGATGGGAGTCGCGTGGTTCTCGCTCGTCGCGGGGGAGATGATCGCGGGCCAGTTCGGGCTGGGCTACCTGATCAATGCCTCGTACACGACGACGCGCTATCCGACGATCGTGATCGCGATGATCACGCTCGGCCTGGTCGGTTTCGCCAGCAGCGCGCTGATCCGCCTGGTCGGCAGCCGGTTGATGGCGTATCGGGCGCGGAGCATCGGGTCATGACCGGCGGCAACCTGGTCCTCGACGCGGTCGGTAAGGAGTACCGGACGGCCGGCGCACCGGTCACAGCGGTGCAGGATTTCAGCCTCGACATCGGCGCCGGCGAACTCCACGTCATCGTCGGCCCTTCCGGCTGCGGCAAGACCACCTTGCTCGGGGCGGTCGCCGGGTTCACCGACATCACCTCGGGCCGGATCGATCTGGACGGGCAACTGCTGTGCGGGCCGGGCCGGCCGACCGCCGGGGTCGGTCCCGACCGCGTCGTCGTCTTCCAGGACAGCACGCTCTTTCCGTGGCTCACCGTCGCCGACAACGTCGGCTACGGCTTGGTCGCGCAGTGGCGGCTCAGCCGCCGCGATGCGGCGGGGATCGCGCGTGCGCGCCTGCAGGAGGTCGGGCTGGGCGACATAGCGCGCAGCTACCCGGGCGAGCTGTCCAGCGGCGTGCAGCGGCGCGTCGAGATTCTGCGTGCGCTGGTGATGGAGCCGGCTGTGCTGCTGCTCGACGAGCCGTTCCGCGGGATGGACGCGATCTCGCGCTCCGCGATGCACGACGCGCTGTTGCAGATCTACGACAAATTCGCCGTCACAGTGCTTTTCATTACTCATGACATCGAGGAAGCGGTCTATCTGGGCAGCCGCGTCACCGTGATGACGACGCGCCCGGGTCGCGTCAAGACGACGATCGACATCGACCTGGATCGTCCCAGGGACCGCGGGGTCATCACCGCACCGCATTTCCGCGAACTCGTCGGCGAAGTGTCGGATGCTGTTCGGGACGAAGCCCGGCGCGCGTTCGACGTGGGGGAGCGGGAGATGGTGCGATGACGGCACTTTCAGTGCGTCACGTGGAGGCGACCCCGTTCAGGCGCGGCGCGATCGGCATCGTCGCCTTCGCCGCGGTCTGGGAGCTCGCCACGCGCCTGAACGGGTGGCTCGGCATCCGCGTTCCGTTGGTCGCTCAACTGCCGCCTCCGTCGGCCGTCGCGGTCGACTTCCTGAAACTTGCTGGCAGCCCGGGATATTGGAACAGCTGGTCGCTGTCGTTCCAGCGGGTGCTGGCTGGTTTCGCGCTCGCGCTGATCATCGGGGGAGCGGTGGGTCTGCTGATGGCGACCCGTCCGTGGTTCAAGCGCATGGCTTTTCCGGTGTTCGAGTGCTTGCGGCCGATCCCACCGCTCGCCTGGGTGCCGATCGCGATCGTCTTCTGGCCGACCCAGGAACTGTCGATCACGTTCGTCACGTTTCTCGGCGCGCTGTTTCCGGTCGTGCTGAACACCGTCGGCGGCGCCGAAGAGATCGATCGCCGCCACGTGCTGGCGGCGAAGTCTATGGGCGCGAGCCGGTCATTTATCTTCCGGCGCGTCGTGTTTCCCGCGCTGCTGCCGTCGCTTGTGACGGGGGCGGCGGTGGGCATGGGCATCACCTGGGAGGTCGTCGTCGCCGCGGAACTGATCTCCGGCGGCGGCCGGCAGTCCGGTGACGGCGGTCTGGGCTTCCTCGTGTGGAATGCCTACGAGGGCAACAACTTACCCCGAGTGGTCGTGGCGATGATCAGCCTCGGCATCGCCGGCTACTTGTCGAGCGGCCTGGTGCGAGCGCTGGGTAACCGACTGATGCCCTGGCGACGGGTGGCGTCATGACAGCCAACCGGGCCGCAGCGGTGCTGTTCGACCGCGTCTCATTCGACGTCCGCAGGGGTCGTCAGGACGTGAATGTGGTTGAGGACTGCTCTTTTCGGCTTGCGTCCGGGGAGATTGTGGCGATGATCGGTCCCTCGGGCGGCGGCAAGACCACCATCGGTTACCTGCTGGCCGGGTATCACCGGCCGGCCAGCGGCCTGATCACCGTCGACGGCCGTCAGGTGAACGGTCCTTCGGCCGAACGGCTGTTGTTGTTCCAAGAGAACGCGTTGATGCCTTGGCTGACCACTGCCGAGAACGTGATGTTCGGGCCGCGTGCGCGCGGCGAGCGCGGCGCGGAGGCCCGGCGGCGCGCCGACGCGATCCTGGCCCGGGTGGGACTCGCCGAGTTCGGCGACCGGTATCCCGCTGAACTGTCGGGTGGGATGCGCCGGCGGACGGAATTAGCCCGGGCCTTGATCAACGAGCCCGCCGTCTTGGTGCTCGACGAACCGTTTCGCGGTTTGGACGCGATGACCCGCGAACTGATGCAGGAGTACACCGCCGAACTCCTTGCGGAGCAACAACGTACGGTGCTGTTCATCACCACCGACGTCGACGAGGCGCTGCTACTCGCTGACCGCCTGCTGATCATGACCGACCGGCCGGCCAAGGTGCGCGAGGAGTTCGTCATTGACTCGGTCCGTCCTCGCCAGCGCACGGATCTTCTGCACGATGACCGGCTGCAACACATCAAACACCGCGCCTTGGACTTACTGCAAACCGCGCTGCCCCAACATATTTGACGACAGAAAGATGCCGATGCGATTCAAACATGCACTCGTCGCCGCCCTGACAACGATGGTTACCGCCGCCGGCTGCGCGGCGGTCGGCAACATCGGCGGGAACGATATCGTCTCGAATGGCGGCGCCGTACACCTCACCGTCGGCTACCAGCCGTACTACACCGAAGCGTGGTCCGGACTTGTCATGCGGGGCAAGGAATTCTGGAAGAAATACCTGCCGAGCGGCTCGACGGTCGACTTTCAGGTCGGCCTGCAGGGGTCGATCATCGTGAGTCAGATGTTGGCCGGAAAGCAGCAGATCGGCTACGCGGGCGACATGCCGTCGATCGTCGGCGTCAGTAAACGAAGCACGCGAGATCTGCGAATCGTCTCAACGCTCGCGCTATCCCAAGACCAATGCGGTGTATTTCTCGTGCGGCCGGACGCGCCGAATTTCGCCAGCCAACGCGACGCCCTGGCCTGGTTTGACGGCAAGACCGTCGCCACACCGCAGGGAAGTTGCACCGACCGCATCGCCCAATCCACCTTCGACACCCTGAACGTCAAGCCCTCCGCTTACCTCAACCAGAGCATCGAGGTGATCACCTCCAGCTTCCAGAACCACACCATCGACGGCGCCATCGTGTGGGAGCCCACCGCGTCGAAACTGGTCAACGCCGGGCTGGCCAAGCGCGTTGCCAGCGACGCACTGACAAACCAGCACGACGCCGGTTTCCTGGTGATGGAAAAGGAATTCACCGACAAACACCCGGACGTCGCCAAAAGCTGGTTGAAGGCCGAACTCGACGCGCAGCGCTTCCTCGCCGACCCCGCCAACGCGGATGAAATCGTGCGGATCGCGCAGAGCCAAACCGAAGGCTTCTCAGCAGCCGACCTGCGAGACTCGCTGTACCGCAAGTGGCCCGTCGACCAGGGTGGCAACGCCGATGGAATCCGGCTGCAACTGCCATTCGTGCCCACCGGCGAAAGCGCCGATCTGATCAAGACGGCCACCGACTTCCTGTTCCGTATCAAGGCAATACCCGCTGCCACCCTGCCTGACGGAGCGGTCCAGCCGGATACCGCGAGCACGGTGCTGCGCGATGCGGGAGTCAACACGGCAACCGGTGTGGGATTCGTTCGGGCGCAATGACGCCGAGGACATAGGCGCCGGGGCGTAGCGTCGAATCCCATGGACGATGTTCCCGACGCGCAGGGATGGATCGACCAATGCGAGACCCTGATCAGCCGCAGGGGACATCGCGTCGCCTTCCGCAGGCGCGGGCAGGGACCGACAGTTCTTCTCCTGCACGGATTCCCCACCTGGTCGTACGACTACGCCGAGGTGGCTACCGACCTCGCTGCCGACCACGACGTGATCACGCTGGATTTCCTCGGTTACGGCGCGTCTGACAAACCCAACCCCTACGACTACTCCGTTGCGGAATCCGCCGACACGGTCGAGGATCTGGCCGCCCACCTCGGGCTGCAGTCGGTGCGCCTGGTCGCGCACGACTATGGCGGCATCGTCGGCCAGGAGCTCATCGACCGAGCGCTGGCCGATCGGCTCGGGTTCACAATCTCCAGTCTGGTCATGCTGAACTCCGGCATCGTCTACAGCGCCTACCGGCCCACGCGCCTGCAGAAACTCCTGATTCTGCCGGTCGTCGGGAAGCTGATCGCGAGCCGGGTGAGCGCGAACCGCTTCCGATCCGCCATGGACGCGGTCCGCGGATCGAAGCTGACCGACGCCGAGTTCGACAACCTCTGGCACGGTGTTGCGCTGCACGACGGCCACAAGCTGGCGCATCTGCACATCCGCTACAACGCCGAGCGGGCCGCCCATCACCGTCGGTGGGAGAAGGCGCTGGCCGACTGGGAGGGTCCGTTGCAGCTGGTCTGGGGGCCGGAGGATCCGGTGTCGGGGCGCCACGTCCTCGAGCAGGCGATCGCGGTCCTGCCGCGCGCCGAGGCGACCGAAATCCGCGGCGCCGGCCATTACCCGCAATCCGAGGCGCCATCGGCCGTCGCGGCTGCGGTGCGGGGTTAGGCGGACGTTTCAACCCGTCCGCACGTGGTAGCCGGAGATGGTGCGATGCTAGGCCTTAAGCGACAATCTCCAACGACGGAAGGATCGCACGTGAACGACGAGCAACGCGACGTCATGGCGTCGGGACGCGGCTTCATTGCCGCGCTGGACCAAAGCGGCGGTAGCACACCAAAAGCCTTGAAGCTGTATGGGATTGAGGAAGACGAATACAGCGGGGACGAGCAAATGTTCGACCTCATCCATCAGATGCGGGCGCGGTTGATCACAAGCCCGCGCTTCACCGGCGACAAGGTCATCGCGACCATCCTGTTCGAGCAGACCATGGACCGCAGCATCGACGGCGAGGAATCCGCTGCGTTTTTGTGGAAGCAGAAGCACATCGTGCCCTTCGTGAAGGTCGACCAGGGGCTCAGTGACGCCGAGAACGGCGTGCAGCTGATGAAACCGATGACCAAGCTGGACTCCCTGCTGGAGCGGGCCGTCGACAAGGGCTTTTTCGGCACCAAGATGCGCTCGTTCATCCAGGAGCCCAACGAGGCGGGCATCAAGGCCATCGTCGACCAGCAATTCGAGTACGCGGACACCATCGCCGCGGCCGGGCTGATGCCGATCATCGAGCCCGAGGTCAGCATCAAAAGCCCCGACAAGCCTAAAGCGGACAGCCTGCTGGTGGCCGCGTTGAGCGCGAAGCTGGACGCGCTGCCCGGCGACCGGCAGGTCATGCTCAAGCTGACGCTGCCCGACGAAGACAACCTCTACGCGCCGCTGATCGATCACCCCCGGGTGCTACGGGTGGTCGCCTTGTCCGGCGGCTACAGCCTCGCGGAAAGTTGCGAGATCCTGGCCCGCAACCATGGGCTGATCGCGAGCTTCTCGCGGGCGTTGACCGAGGGGCTGACCGCACAGCAGACCGACGCGGAATTCGACAAGAAGCTCGGGTCGAACATCGAGCAGATCTGCGCCGCATCGGTGACGTGACCGGCCCGCTGCGTGCGGGTTGAAAGCGCACTAATCTTTCGAACATGGCCCCGAAGCTGCCCTCGCCCAAGATCCTCCTGGAATGGCCCGTCGTGCGTCAGTTGCGCTCCGGAGACCTGTTCGGCCGCGGACCGGCGGTGACGTCCAAACACACCCGCGCCCTCACCCCGCGCACCGCGACGGCCGACCGCGTCGTGCAAAGCATTTGCCCGTACTGTGCGGTCGGCTGCGGACAACGGGTCTACGTCAAAGACGAGCGGGTCGTGCAGATCGAGGGCGACCCGGACTCGCCGATCTCGCGAGGGCGGCTGTGCCCCAAGGGCTCGGCCAGCGAACAGTTGGTCAACTCACCGGGACGGCAGACCAAGATGCTCTACCGCGCCCCCCGCGCCACCGAGTGGCAGTCGCTGGATCTCGACACCGCCATCGACATGGTGGCCGACCGCTTCGTCGAAGCCCGCCGGCACGCCTGGCAGGACATCGACAAGAAGGGCCACCCGCTACGGCGCACGATGAAAATCGCGGCACTGGGCGGCGCGACGCTGGACAACGAAGAGAACTACGTCATCAAGAAACTCTTCACCGCCGCGGGCGCCATCCAGATCGAGAACCAAGCCCGTATTTGACACTCCGCCACGGTTCCCGGTCTGGGGACCTCCTTCGGGCGCGGCGGCGCCACCCAATCACTGCAGGACATGGCCAACGCGGACTGCATCGTCATTCAGGGCTCCAACATGGCCGAGTGCCATCCGGTCGGCTTCCAGTGGGTCGAGGAGGCTAAAGCGCGCGGCGCGAAGGTGATTCATGTCGACCCGCGCTTCACTCGCACATCTGCGGTGTGCGACAAGCACATTCCGATCCGGGCCGGCTCCGATGTGGTGCTGTTGGGCGCGCTGATCAATTACGTGATCGCCCGCGACTTGTGGTTCAGGGACTATGTGATCGCCTACACCAACGCGGCCACCCTGATCAACGAAAAGTACCAGGACACCGAGGATCTGGACGGACTGTTCTCCGGCTTCGATCTCGAGACGGGCCAGTACGACCCGTCGACATGGGCCTATGCGGGGCAAGAAGACGATGAAGCCGGCCAGGAGCACGGTGCCAGCGCCTCGGCCCGCGCCGCCGGCGATGTGCACGGCAGCGGCGGCCCACCCTTGCCACACGCCCGCGTGGTGCGCGACGAAACCTTGCAGCACCCGCGTACGGTGTTTCAGATCGTCAAGCGGCACTATGCCCGCTACACACCGGAAATGGTGCGCGACGTTTGCGGTGTCGACGTCGAAGACTTTCACTACCTCGCCCGCGCCATCACCGAGAACTCCGGCCGCGAGCGCACCACTTGCTTCGCCTACGCGGTGGGCTGGACTCAGCACACGCTGGGGGCCCAATTCATCCGTACCGCAACGATTTTGCAGCTTTTGCTGGGCAACGTCGGACGCCCGGGCAGTGGAATCATGGCACTGCGGGGCCACGCGACCATTCAGGGCTCCACCGACATCCCCACGCTGTTCAACCTGCTGCCCGGCTACCTGTCGATGCCCAAGGCCGGCGTGCACGACACCTTCCGCGACTACATCGAGGCGGTCGGCCCGAAGAATCAGAAGGGATTCTGGGCCGACGCCGACGCCTACATCATCAGCCTGCTCAAGGCGTGGTGGGGCGACGCCGCCCGCGCGGACAACGACTGGGCGTTCGACTACCTGCCGCGGCTGTCCGGTCCGCACGGCACCTATCAGACCGTCATGTCGATGCTCGAGGACGAGGTCGACGGCTACTTCCTGCTGGGCCAGAACCCCGCCGTCGGGTCGGCGCACGGCCGCATGCAGCGCATGGGCATGTCGCACCTGAAGTGGTTAGTGGTACGCGACTTGAACCTCATCGAGTCGGCCACGTTCTGGAAGGACGGCCCCGAGATCGCCTCCGGCGAGCTGAAGACCGAGGAAATCGAGACCGAGGTGTTCTTCTTCCCGGCCGCCACCCACGTCGAGAAGGCCGGGTCGTTCACCCAGACCCAACGTCTGGTGCAGTGGCGGCACAAGGCCGTCGACCCACCCGGCGATTGCCAGAGCGAACTGCAGTTCTTCTTCGAGCTGGGCAAGCGAATTCGCCAGCGCCTGGCCGGGTCCACCGACGAACGCGATCGGCCGTTGCTAGATCTGACGTGGGACTATCCGGTGGACGAGCACGGCGAGCCGGATTCCGCCGCAGTGCTGGCCGAGATCAGCGGCTGCTATCTGAGCGGGCCCAAAGCCGGCCAGCCCGTACCGGGCTACACCGAACTCGGTGCCGATGGGTCGACGTCCTGCGGCTGCTGGATCTATTCGGGCGTGTACGCCGACGGTGTCAACCAGGCCGCCCGCCGAGCGCGTCTGGGCGGTCCGAGTCCGAGCCAGTCGGAGTGGGGTTGGGCGTGGCCCGCCGACCGCCGCATCCTGTACAACCGGGCCTCGGCCGACCCCGACGGCAAACCGTGGAGCGAGCGCAAGCGCTACATCTGGTGGGACGAGCAGCAGAGCCGTTGGGTTGGTGACGACGTCCCCGACTTCCCGGTCGACCGCGCCCCGCACGTCCGCCCCGATCCCGACGTCGGCGGACCGGATGCCCTCGCCGGTGACGACCCGTTCATCATGCAGGCCGACGGCAAGGGCTGGCTGTTCGCGCCCAAGGGCTTGGTCGATGGCCCGCTGCCCACCCACTACGAGCCGCAGGAGTCGCCCATCGCCAACGCGCTCTACCCGCAACAGCAGAATCCATCGCGTATCACCTTCCCGCGCAAGGACAATCTGTGGGCGCCGAGCGCCGGTGATCCCGGTGCGGAGGTGTATCCGTACGTGTTCACCACCTACCGGCTGACCGAACACCACACCGCTGGCGGGATGAGCCGCTGGCTGCCCTACCTGTCCGAACTGCAGCCCGAGATGTTCTGTGAGGTGTCTCCGGAGCTGGCCGCCGAACGTGGCCTGGAGCCCTACGGCTGGGCCACCATCATCTCGGCGCGGGCGGCGATCGAGGCCAAAGTGCTTGTCACCGAACGGATGAGGCCGCTGCTGATCGGCGGACACACCGTGCATCAGATCGGGCTGCCCTATCACTGGGGAGTGGGCGGCGACGCGGTGGTGAGCGGCGACGCGGCCAACGATCTGCTCGGGGTGGCGCTGGATCCGAACGTGCAGATTCAGGAGTCCAAAGCCGGGTCCTGCGACATTCGTCCGGGCCGCCGGCCTCAGGGGGAGGCGCTGTTACGGTTGATCGAGGAGTATCAATCCCGGGCCGGGGTAACCGTGGAGACGGACAATATCCGCGTCACGGAGCTAGGACGGGAGGGCTGATGGGCCAACTGTCTGGACCAACCGATCCCACCGAGGACGCGCGATGGTCAGATCCGAAGCCGCGCAAGGGTTTCTTCACCGACACATCGATCTGCATCGGCTGCAAGGCATGCGAGGTGGCGTGCAAGGAGTGGAACCGCAACCCACTCGACGGTGATCTGCAACTGCTGGGCTCGTCCTACGACAACACGGGTCACCTGGGTGCCAGCACCTGGCGGCATGTCGCGTTCATCGAGCAAGGCCGCGAACGCATCGAGCAGGCCCGCGAATCCGGGCGGGAGCTGGTGAGTCTAGGCATGCCGACCGTGGCGCCCGCGGTCGATGTCACGCCGCCGGATACGCCCGAATTCCGATGGCTGATGTCCTCCGACGTGTGCAAGCACTGCACCCACGCCGGTTGCCTGGACGTCTGCCCGACGGGAGCGCTGTTCCGCACCGAGTTCGGCACCGTCGTCGTGCAGGACGACGTCTGCAACGGCTGCGGCACCTGCGTGGCCGGGTGCCCGTTCGGTGTCGTGGAACGCCGCAGCGACGGCACCTACAGCACCCCGACGAAACGGTCCGAGCACTCGGAGGAAAAGTTCGTCACCGGTGTCGCGCAGAAATGCACGCTCTGCTACGACCGGCTGATCGAGGACGAGATACCGGCCTGCGCCAAGACCTGCCCGACGACGTCGATCAAATTCGGCAACCACGACGAACTGGTTGCACAGGCCCGCGGACGGGTCGCCGAGCTGCATGCGCGGGGGCTCACCGAAGCGCGCCTCTACGGCGCCAACGAGCACGACGGCGTGGGGGGCGTCGGCTCCGTCTTTCTGCTGCTCGACGAGCCGGAGGTGTACGGTCTGCCGCCCGACCCGAGGGTTTGCACGGCCGACCTGATGACCATGTTCAAGCGGGCCAGCATGGCCGCGGCGGGCATGGTCGGCGCGGCCGCATGGGCGTTCTGGAGGAGCCGGTGAGCACTTCCGAGTTCGACAGCCTGCGGCCGCCGGAGCCCGGAGGAAAGCGGAGGCGCCGGGGCAACGGCCGCCGCCGCGACGAGTCGTTGATGGTGCCCGAGGCGGAGTTCACCAGCTACTACGGGCGTCCAGTGGTCAAGCCCGCGCCGTGGGGTCACGAGGTCGGCGCGTATCTGTTTCTCGGTGGCGTGGCAGGCGGGTCGGGTCTGCTGGCCGCGGGTGCCCAGCTCACCGGACGAAAAACGTTGCGCCGCAACACAAGAGTATCGGCGCTCGTTGCCGTGATGCTTGGCGCGGTGGCGCTGGTGAAGGATTTGGGCCGGCCCGAGCGGTTCGTCAACATGTTGCGCACCGTCAAGCTGACCTCGCCGATGAGCATCGGCTCGTGGATTCTCAGCTTCTTCAGCGCCGGCATCGGGATCGCCGCGGCGTCCGAGGTGGACCGGATGACCGGCGAGCGAATCCCCTTGGGCCCGTTGCGACCCGTGCTGCGCGCGATGGAGGGACCGGCCGGGTTGGAGGCCGCCGTTTTTTCCGCGCCGCTCGCCGTCTACACCGCGGTGCTGCTCACCGACACCGCGACCCCGACGTGGAACGCCGCGTATAAAGACCTGCCGTTCGTGTTCGTCAGCTCGGCGAGCCTGGCCGCATCGGGGTTGGCGATGATCACCACGCCCGTCGCCGAGGCCGGGCCCGCCCGCACGCTGGCTGTCATCGGAGCCGCGTGTGATCTGATCTCCGCGCGGTTTACCGAGTACCGGATGGACCCGGTGACCAGGGAACCGCTGCACCACGGCACGCCGGGCCGATTGCTGCAGTGGAGCGAATTGCTCGCCGCCGCAGGCGGTTTGGGTTCGTTGCTCGGCGGCCATCGCCGCGCCATCGCCGCCTTGTCCGGCCTGACGCTGCTGACGGCGTCGGCGATGTTGAGGTTTGGGTTCTTCGAGGCGGGCAAAGAGTCGGCGCGGGATCCCCGCTACACCATCGAGCCGCAGAAGCGCAGGCTGGCAGCGCGCCGCGCGGCCGGCACCACGGACGACTCCATCACGACGACTGGCTAACGAACGTCGATGCCCTCACCGGCCGCGGTGTGTCCGATCACCGGATGACCGGGCAGTTCGCCAACCACGAGCAGGCCGCCTGAGGTTTGTGCGTCGGCCAGTAGCAGCAGGTCGTCATCGGTAATGTCGGCACCGGGTCGTAGGTGCGGTCGGACCCAGTCGAGGTTGCGGCGAGTCCCGCCGGAGACGAACCCGTCGCGCAGCGCGTCGCGTGCGCTGTCGATCACGGGCACGGCGGCGATGTCGATGACGGCGCCGACCCTCGATGCCCGGCACATCTTGTAGAGGTGCCCGAGCAACCCGAAGCCGGTGACGTCGGTGGCGGCGCGCACGCCGCTGGCCACGGCGGCGCCGGCTGCGTCGCGGTTGAGTTGGGTCATGGTGGCGATCGCTTCGGTGAACACCTCTCCGGTCTGTTTGTGCCGATTGTTGAGCAGCCCGACACCAAGCGGTTTGGTCAGAGTGAGTGGCAGGCCCGGTTCGGCGGCGTCGTTGCGTAGCAGCCGATCGGGATCGGCGACACCGGTCACGGCCATCCCGTACTTCGGCTCCGGGTCGTCGATGGAGTGACCACCGATGACCGGGCAGCCCGCCTCCGACGCCACCGCCAACCCGCCGCGCAGCACCTCGGTCATCAGCTCCAGCGGCAGTACGTCTCGCGGCCAGCCGACCAGATTGATCGCGATGACCGGGCGCCCGCCCATCGCGTAGACGTCCGAAAGCGCGTTCGCCGCGGCGATCCGGCCCCAGTCGTAGGCGTCGTCGACGACGGGTGTGAAGAAGTCCGCCGTGGACAGCAGCGCGATGTCGCCGACCCGCACCGCGGCCGCGTCGTCGCCGTCGTCGAGCCCGACAAGCACGTTCTCGCCCGACTGTCCGGTCAGGGCGCGGACGGCTTCTTCGAGCTCACCGGGCGGGATCTTGCATGCGCAGCCGCCGCCATGGGCGTACCCGGTGAGGCGCGTGGTCTGGGTCATGCCCCGAGACTACGAGAACCGGCAGCGCCGCAATTTGCCGAACGTCACGCTGGCGCGACGGTCGACGCCGACGGCCACCCTGGCGTGACGCTCGGCGGGCCGTCCGCACCCACTAGGTTGAACCGCGGAGGCGTTTGGGTTCCTGGTGGTCCCCCCGGTCTTCAAAACCGGTGAGATCGAGCATCTCGGTCTGGCGGGTTCGATTCCCGTCCGCCTCCGCGAATCGAGGAGGCACGTGACTCAGGTCGACCCGCGACGCCTAATCCCGCGCACGGATCAGCTGCTGGCGCTGCCGGCGGTGCGGCAGGCGCGGGCACGGTTGGGCGAGCAGGTCGTCAAAGCGGCCGTGCGCGCTATCCAGGAGCAGGCCCGACGCGGCCACCTGCCGGCCGACCAGGTGCAGGACGCCCTGGTGGCCTCGTTGACCCAGCACACCGCCACCACACTGCGCCCGGTCCTCAACGCCACCGGTGTCGTCGTGCACACCAACCTGGGTCGCGCCCCGCTTGCCCCTTCAGCGGTCGAGGCGCTGATCTCCGCGAGTGGCTACGTCGACGTGGAACTCGACCTGGCCACCGGCACCCGGTCCAAGCGCGGGGTCGCGGCCCGCGACGCGCTACTGGCCGCCTGCCCGGCGGCGAGGGACGCTCTGGTGGTCAACAACGGTGCCGCCGCGTTGGTGCTGGCCACCACGGCACTCGCGGCTGGCAAGGAGGTGGTGGTCAGCCGCGGCGAGCTGATCGAAATCGGCGCCGGGTTCCGGCTGCCCGACCTGATCGCCTCCACCGGTGCCCGCCTGCGGGAGGTGGGCACCACCAACCGCACCCACCTGAAGGACTACGCCGACGCGATCGGCCCGCAGACCGGATGCGTGCTGAAGGTGCACCAGAGCAACTTCCGGGTCGAGGGCTTCACGAAAGCCGTTGCCCTGCAAGACCTTCGGGAGCTAACCGCTGCGAACGGCGTGCCCCTGGTCGCGGACCTGGGCAGCGGGTTGCTCGCGCCCGATCCCGTGCTGCCCGATGAGCCCGACGCCGCCACCGCGCTGTCCGAAGGCGCCGACGTCGTCACCGCCAGCGGTGACAAGCTGCTCGGTGGGCCACAGGCGGGCATCGTGCTGGGCCGTGCGGACGCGGTGGCGCGGATGGCGCGGCATCCGCTGGCGCGCGCGGTGCGCGCCGACAAGCTGACCCTCGCCGCGCTCGAGGCGACCCTACGCGCCGGCGCGTCGCCGGTGACCCAGGCGCTGCACGCCGACACCGAACGGCTGCGCTCGCGGGCGCAGCGTCTCGCCGACGCGGTGGGTGCTTCCGTCGTCGCGCACGACGGCCGAGTCGGCGGTGGGGGAGCCCCGGGCGTTCCCCTGCCCGGATGGGCTGTGCGCCTTCCCGAGTCCGCCGCCCTCCCCCTGCGAGCGGGAGACCCGGCGGTGCTGCCCCGAGTGCACGACGGCGCCTGCCTGCTCGACCTGCGGTGTATCCCCGAATCCGACGACGACCGCCTGCTGGTTGCCGTACGCATGGCGTTGGGTCCGAACCCCTGAGCACACACGTTGTCGCGACCGCCGGCCACGTCGACCACGGCAAGAGCACCCTCGTCCGGGCCCTCACCGGCATGGAACCCGACCGCTGGGAGGAGGAGCGTCGGCGCGGGCTGACCATCGACCTCGGCTTCGCCTGGACCACGCTCGCATCGGGACGCGAGGTCGCCTTCGTGGATGTACCCGGCCACCACCGCTTCCTGGGCAACACGCTGGCCGGTCTCGGCCCGGCGCCGGTGGTCTGCTTCGTCGTCGCCGCCGACGAGGGGTGGCAGGCGCAGTCCGGCGATCACCGAGATGCGCTCGCCGCGTTGGGAATTCAGCACGGCCTGATCGTGATCACCCGCGCCGATCGAACAACCGGAGATGCCGCCACGCATGTCCTCGAGCGGGCCCGCGAGGAACTCTCGCAGACCGGGTTGCACGACGCGCCCGGCGTGGTCGTGTCGGCGGTCGACGGCAGCGGCCTGACGGAATTGCGCGCCGCCCTCGACCGCGTTCTGTCCCAGCTGCCGCTCCCCGAGACCACCGCGCGGGTGCGGCTGTGGGTCGACCGCTCCTTCAGCATCACCGGTGCGGGAACCGTGGTCACCGGAACGCTCGCGGCGGGCACGCTCGCCGTCGGCGACCGACTGGACCTGCTCGGCGCGCACCGCGCCCGATCGGTGGTGATCCGCGGCCTGCAGCGCAGCGGGGAACCGTACCCGCAGGTCGCGCCGGTGGCTCGCGTCGCGCTCAACCTGCGCGGGGTGTCCCGCGAGGCCGTCCATCGCGGCGACGCGCTGGTCACGCCCGGCGCCTGGCCGAGCACGCGGATCCTCGACGTGCGCCGCGTCAGCGGGACGCCACTGACCGAAGCCCCGGCGCGGCTGGTCGTGCACGTCGGGACCGCGGCCGTGCCGGCGCGGCTACGCCCTTTCGACGACGAGCACGGCCGGCTGACGCTGGACCGGCGGCTGCCGATGGTCCTCGGGGACCGGTTGATCTTGCGCTGTCCGGGCGGCAGTCAGGCACTGACCGGTGCTCGGGTGCTCGACGCCGATCCGCCGCCGTTGCGGCGCCGCGGCGACAGCGCGCGCCGAGCCGCGGCGCTCGCCGGGATGGCCCCCGGCGGCGATTTGGCGATCGAGGTGGCGCGCCGGGGCGCGGTACAGGAAGCCCACCTGCAACGGTTGGGGCTGCTCTCCGACAACGTGCCGGCCGAGGTGCGAGTGCTGGACGGCTGGTGGATCCACACCCCGACGTACGAAGCGTGGCAGCAGCGGCTTAACGCCGCCGTCGCCGAACTGCACACCCGAGACCCGTTGGCGGACGGACTATCTCGCGGTGCCGCACGCGACCTGCTGGGCCTGCCGGACGAGTCGCTGCTGGACTCGGTCGCCCGCGACGCGGGACTCGAGCAAGGTGGCGGGCACATCCGGCTGGCCGGGGTCCGCGACGACCTCGGACCTGCCGAAGCGGCCGTCGCCGAGCTGGAGACGCGGCTGCGGGCCGAGCCGTTCCGCGCGCCGGAGGCCGACGAATTATCGGCGCTGCGGCTCGGCGCCCGCGAACTGGCCGCAGCCGAGCGCGCCGGTCGGGTGCTGCGACTGCGCGACGGCTCGCAGACCGGAGTCGTGCTGCTGCCGACGGCACCCGCGCTGGCGATGCGGGCTCTGGCTGGGCTGGAGCAACCGTTCACCACAAGCCAAGCGCGGCAGGCCCTTTGCACCACTCGACGGGTGGCGATCCCGCTGCTGGAACACTTGGACGCGCGCGGCTGGACCCGTCGTCTCGACGCTGGCCACCGCGAGGTCGCGCGCTGACGGCCGGGCTAGTGTTTGGCGATGGACATTTCCTGCGCGTTTGCGACCTCGTCCAGCACCCCGGCCCACGTAGAGCTGGCCGAGACCCTGGGCTACCAGCATGCGTGGCTCTACGATTCGCCGGCGCTCTACCCGGACGTCTGGATGGTGCTGAGCCGATGCGCCGAGCGCACGACGCGCATCGGCCTCGGGCCGGGCGTGCTGGTGCCTAGCCTGCGGCATCCCATGGTCAACGCCGCCGCGATCGCCGAGCTTGCGCACCAGGCGCCCGGGCGGGTCGTGGTCGCGATCGGCTCAGGGTTTACCGGCCGGATGGCCATGGGCCAGCGGCCGATGCCGTGGCGCAAGGTCGCCGACTATGTCCGGTGCTTGCGGACCCTGCTGGCCGGCGAAACCGCCGAGTGGGAGGGGACGAAGATCTCCATGCTGCACCTGCCCGGCTTCGGGGCGCTGCGACCGATTGAGGTGCCCATCCTGATCGGCGCCGAGGGCCCGAAGGGATTGGCGGTGGCCGCCGAACTCGGCAACGGCGTGTTCTCCGCTGCCGTACCCCAGCCCGATGCCGTCGCGCTGACCGACTGGCGGGCGCTGCTGTGTTTCGGCACGGTGCTCGACGACGGTGAGGAGCCGACGTCACCACGCGCCGTCAATGCCGCGGGGCCCGGCGCGGTGGTGCTCTACCACGCCGTGTACGAGCGTGCCGGCGCGGCGGTGGACGCGTTTCCCGGTGGGGAGGGGTGGCGCAAAGCGGTTGAGGCTTATCCCGAGGACGAGCGGCACCTGGCCATCCACGCCGGACACCTCGTGCAGGCCAATCCCCGCGATGAGCCGTATGTTGCCGACCTGATCCCGCTGGCCAGCTCGATGGCAATGACGGGTACGGCCGCGCAGATCGCGGAGAAGATCGCCGGCCTCGCCGAGCAGGGCGTCACCGAGATCGTTTACCAGCCGGCCGGATCCGCGATCGAGCGAGAACTAGAAGCATTCGCCTCGGCCACCGGCCTTGCGAGCTGACGAGATGTCACAGGAAAGCACTGTCGGCGCCGGACAGCTCGACGTCCGAGTGTTGGGCATGCGGCTGCCGACGCGGGTGCTGTCGCTGCGCACGATTGTCATCGTCGCGCAACTCTCGGTGATCGCACTCGTGCTCATTCTGGGCGCGTGGGTGTGGATCGGTGTCACCAACGATCAGTACAGCCAGCTCGACCGCCGTCTGGATTCGGTCACCAGCCTGGGCGACATCAACAGCCTGCTCACCGGCGCGGAGCTGGCCAACCCCGATCGGCCGACGCCCGACGGCAACCTGGTGCGCACGGTACGTATCGGGGCTGCGACTGTGTCGGTGCCCGGCAACATCGTCGTGCCCAAACTGGCGAACGGCTACGCCAATACCACCATCAACGGCGTGCAGTACCGCGTGCGCACCTTCGCCGCCGGCCCGGCGTCGATCGCGCTTGCCGCGCCGTTAGCGGAAGCTCAGCACCGGATCAACGAGCTACACCTGCGCGTGCTGCTGATCTGTTCGGGCGTCATCGGCGGCACGATCCTGGTGGGCTGGGTGATCTCGTTGATCATGGTCAACCCGTTCCTCCTGCTCGCACAGCAGGCACGCGCCATCAACGCCCAATCCAGCCCCGATGAAGTCCAGGTTCGGGGCGTGCGTGAGGCCGTCGAGATCGCCGAAGCGGTCGAGGGAATGCTGGACCGCATCGGAGACGAGCAACAGCGCACCAGGGCGGCGCTGGAGTCGGCTCGTGACTTCGCCGCCGTCGCCTCGCACGAATTGCGCACCCCGTTGACGGCCATGCGCACCAACCTCGAGGTGCTGTCCACTTTGGAGCTGGCCGCCGACCAGCGTCACGAGGTGATCGGCGACGTCATCCGCACCCAAAGCCGCATCGAAGCGACGCTGACGGCGCTGGAAAGGCTGGCGCAGGGCGAACTGACTACCGTCGACGATTTCGTCCCCTTCGACATCACCGAGCTGTTGGACCGTGCGGCGCACGACGCGCTTCGCATCTACCCGGACGTGCAGGTGTCGCTGGTGCCCTCGCCCACGGTGCTGATGATCGGGCTGCCCACCGGGCTGCGGCTGCTGATCGACAATGCCATCGCCAACGCCGTCAAGCACGGCGGTGCTAGCGAAATTCGGCTCCACGTAACCAGTTCCGGCGAGGGCGTGGAAATCGCGATCGACGATAACGGCACCGGCATTCCCGAGGAGGAACGCGCGGCGGTGTTCGAACGTTTCTCCCGTGGATCGACCGCGTCGCGTTCGGGGTCGGGATTGGGACTGGCGCTGGTCGCCCAGCAGGCCGAATTGCACGGCGGCGCAGCGTCTTTGCATGCCAGTCCGCTCGGCGGTACGCGACTGCTGGTGAAACTCATCGGCGACGGCCGCGGCCCGGCCTGAACCGGGCAGCGCGGTTACAGCCCCCACCAGGTGGCGATGCGGGCTATTTCGATATAGAGCGGAATTCCTATGGTGGCGTTGTAGGAAAACGTCACACCCAGTGCCGCCGCCAACGGCAGGGTCGGGCTGGCTTCGGGAACCGCAAGTCGCTGGACCGCTGGCACCGTGATGTACGACGCGGCCGCGCATAACACTGCGAACAGCGCGTAGGTTCCCTGTTTGAACTCGGTGTGGGTGTAGAAGGCGTACCCGTGGGCGATGATGATCCCCAGTATCGCAAAGACATTGGGCACAACCAGACCGAACACGATCAAGCCCAGGCCACCCGAGCGAAGTTCGTGCAGCTTTCGCGACGCGGCCATGCCCATTTCCAACAAGAACAGGCACAACACCCCCTGGAAGGCCGACACAAAGAATGAGTTGTCGTCGTGAACCACCTTCTGGCCCTGCAGCCCACTGATGAAGCCGATAATGATTGCGCCGACGAGAAGGCAGATTCCGGGGTTGAGCAAAACCTCGTTGATCAGCTCCGTCTTGGACACGGGCCGGTCCACGCCATGCGCGTGGGGGATCTGCCGTTCGAGGTATTCCCCTTCGCCCGAAGCGATCTCGCGCTCGCCTGCGCTGGCGGCGCCCGGTGCCGCACCGACCGTCGCCGCCGCGCAGTAACCGGGCTCATCCGGCATGTTTCCCTCGGGGTCCATGCCCCGACTCCGCAGACGCGCGGCGAGATACAACGCGACCAGGCAGCCGGGAATCTCCATCACGGCGAGCATGACGGGCATGTAGGCGTCGAACGCTATGCCCAGGCCGGTCAGCACGGCCACGCAGATGGCAAAGGTCCCGGCCGAATCCGAACCGTAATAGCCCGCAACCATCGCCCGGTCCACACGCCGCATGCCACTCAACCAACTCAGCGCCACGTAGGTGGCGGCGCCGATCGCGACGTTCACCACGAAACCGAGGATTATGAAACCGGCGATCCCGCCCACATGCGCCGGCTTGATCGCGGCGAGTTGCGCGCCCCCCTGCCAACCGATGGCCACCAGCAGATACATCGTCAGGGCCTGGTGGATGACATTCGGAAACTCGAAACGCACCTTCAGGATCGGGATCAGGAAACCGAAGTAGAAGAACAGCAGGAGTGGCTTGAACAGGTTATGGGTGAAGTTTTGCCAGAACGCGTGCAGCATTGCTCTCTCCTGTGAGTGGTGCAGCGATCAGGTTAGCCGCGATCAGCGGATAACACGAAAGCGCTTCCGGCGCGATGTCTTGCCAGACACCAATTCGATCCGGCTTCTTGGCAATTGGAGGTGAGCGGCCAACAAACGCCCGACCGCGTCGTTGGCCTTACCGTCGACCGCCGGCTCGCGCACGTAAATCGTCAGCTCGCCCGTCGGACCGATTTCGACCAGGGGTCCCTTGCGGCTGCCCGGCTTGACCGTGACGACGACGTGAAAATGACTGTCGGTCATGCTCGCCTCGTTGGGCGTCAGGCTCGCGCGGCCTCCAACGCGGAGTTGAAGGTTTCGCTCGGCCGCATCACCGCCGCGGTCTTGTCGGCATCGGGGTAGTAGTAGCCACCGATGTCCACCGCGTCGCCCTGTGCCTTATTGAGCTCGGCGACGATGGTGTCCTCGTTCTCGGTCAGCGCCTCGGCGAGTTTGGTGAAGTGTGCGGCCAGTTCCTTGTCTTCGGTCTGCGCGGCGAGTGCCTGCGCCCAGTACAGGGCGAGATAGAACTGGCTGCCCCGGTTGTCGAGCTCGCCGGTCTTGCGCGACGGGCTCTTGTTGTTGTCCAGCAGCTTGCCGATCGCCGCGTCGAGTGTTTCGCCGAGGATCTTGGCCTGCTCGTTGCCGGTCTTGACCCCCACGTCTTCGAAGCACGCGCCCAGCGCGAGGAATTCGCCCAGCGAATCCCAACGCAGGTGGTTCTCCTCGACCAACTGATGGACGTGCTTGGGCGCCGAACCGCCCGCACCGGTCTCATACATTCCGCCGCCGGCCATCAGCGGCACGATCGACAGCATCTTGGCGCTGGTGCCCAGCTCCAGGATCGGGAACAGGTCGGTGAGGTAGTCGCGCAGGATGTTCCCGGTGGCGGCGATGGTGTCCTGTCCGCGGACCACCCGCTCCAGGGTGTATCGCATGGCCCACACCTGAGGCATGATCTGGATCTGCAGCCCCTCGGTGTCGTGGTCCTTGAGGTACGCCTTGACCTTCTTGCGCAGCTCGGCCTCGTGCGGCCGCTCGGTGTCCAGCCAGAACAGCACGGTCATGCCGGACTGGCGCCCACGGTTGACGGCCAGCTTCACCCAGTCCCGGATCGCGGCGTCGGTGACGATGGGCATGCGCCAGATGTCGCCGGCCTCGACGTCCTGGCTCAGCAGCACCTCGCCGGTGTCGAGGTCGACGATGTTGGCGACGCCGTCCTCGGGTATCTCGAACGTCTTGTCGTGGCTGCCGTACTCCTCGGCCTGCTGCGCCATCAGGCCGACGTTGGGCACGGTGCCCATGGTCGTCGGGTCGAACTGGCCGTGGGTCTTACAGAAGTTGATCATCTCCTGGTAGATCCGGGAGAACGTGGACTCGGGGTTCACCGCCTTGGTGTCTTTCGGCCGCCCGTCGGCGCCCCACATCTTGCCGCCCGCCCGGATCATCGCGGGCATCGAGGCGTCGACGATGACGTCGCTGGGCGAGTGGAAGTTGCTGATGCCCTTGGCCGAATCGACCATCGCCAGCTCGGGCCGGTGCTCGTGGCAGGCGTGCAGGTCGCGGATGATCTCGTCATGCTGCGATGCGGGCAGCGCCGCGATCTTGTCGTAGAGGTCGACCAGCCCGTTGTTGACGTTGACGCCCAGCTCGTCGAATAGCTCCTGGTGCTTGGCAAAGGCGTCCTTGTAGAAGATCTTCACCGCGTGGCCGAAGACGATGGGGTGGCTGACCTTCATCATCGTCGCCTTGACGTGCAACGAGAACATCACGCCGGTCTCGTAGGCGTCCTCGATCTGCTCTTCGTAGAAGGCGCATAGCGCCTTCTTGCTCATGAACATGCTGTCGATGATGTCGCCGTCGCGCAGCGAAACCTTGGGTTTGAGCACGATCGTCTCGCCGCCCTTGGTGATCAGCTCCATCTTTACGTCACGCGCGCGGTCCAGCGTCATCGACTTCTCGCCGTGGTAGAAGTCGCCGTGCTTCATGGTCGCGACGTGGGTGCGCGAGGCCATCGACCACTCGGTCATGCTGTGCGGGTGCTTGCGCGCGTACTCCTTGACAGCGTTGGGTGCGCGACGGTCCGAGTTTCCTTCGCGCAGTACGGGATTCACCGCGCTGCCCAGCACGTTGGCGTAGCGCTTCCTGAGCTCCTTCTCCTCATCGGTCTTCGGGTTCTGCGGGAAGTCCGGGATCTTGTAGCCCTTGCCCTGCAGCTCCTTGATCGCGGCCACGAGCTGTGGGACCGACGCGCTGATGTTGGGCAGCTTGATGATGTTGGTGTCCGGATCCTGCGTCAGCTTGCCCAGTTCGGCCAGGTTGTCCGGCACCCGCTGCTCATCGGTGAGCTCGTCGGGAAATTCGGCCAGGATGCGCGCCGCGACGGAGATGTCGCTGGCCTCGATCTTGATGCCGGCGGGTTCGGCGAAGGCGCGCACGATCGGCAGAAAGGCGTAGGTCGCCAGCATCGGTGCCTCGTCGGTCAGCGTGTAGATGATGGTCGGCTGCTCGGCGCTCATGGTTGTCTCTCTCGGCGTCACGGTCGGTCAGATGTCGAGGGCGGCTATCCCTGTCGCTCGCAACCCTACTGTTGGCGCCGCGGGCGGTCGAAGGCGAGGACTTCCTTGAGAGCTAAGCCGCATTGGCAATCACGCTTGGCACCTACCGCCCCCTAGCCAGCGGCGTGCGCGCGACGGGCAGAAAGTTCTGCGTTTGCTGAAGCCGCGTGCATTCGCAGAACCTGCGCGCTTACGATTTTGCCCATGCCGCTGGCGATCGGCGAGGATTTTGCGGGATACACCATCCTGCGGGTGCTCGGTGCCGGTGCGATGGGCACGGTGTACCTCGTCCAACACCCGCGGTTACCACGCCAGGATGCGCTGAAGGTGCTTTCCGCCGAGCTCAGCACCGACCCGGAGTTTCGGACCAGGTTTTTGCGCGAAGCGGACGTGGCCGCGGGCCTGTCGCACCCGAATATTCTCGGCGTCCACGATCGCGGCGAAACCGGCGGCCAGTTCTGGATCTCGATTGACGTGGTCCGCGGCACCGATGCGGCCAAACTATTGCGCGAACGCTATCCCAGGGGTATGCCCGTTTGGCTGGCGACGCAGATCATCACAGCGGTGGCATCGGCGTTGGATTATGCACACCAGCGGGGCCTGCTGCATCGAGATGTCAAGCCGGCCAACATCTTGATCGCCGACCCAGAGTCGGAGTCGCAGCGGGTTTTCCTGGCCGATTTCGGGATCGCTCGTCGCGTCGAAGACACGGGACTGACTGAGACGAACATCGCCTTGGGCACGGTTGCCTATGCTGCGCCCGAGCAGCTGATGGGTAAGTCGATCGACGGGCGTGCGGATCAGTATGCGTTGGCCTGCAGCGCTTTTCACTTGCTCACCGGCACGCAGCCCTACGAGTCCACGACCGCCGTGGCGGTCGCCGCCCAACACGTGACGGCGCCACCGCCACTAATCGGGGCCCGCCGCCCCGAACTGGCACCGTTGGATCGGGTGTTCGCCAGGGCTATGGCCAAGAAGCCGACCGAGCGGTTCGCCCGGTGCCAAGACTTTGCGCAAGCGCTGCAACGGGCGCTCGACGCGGGCGCGACGCGTCGTACCCCAGGGCGCATGCCCCCGGACTACAGCGCCGACACGATGCTGGCCCCCGACCTCGTTTACGGGCCGAACTCTCCGTACCCCGCGACAGAAGCTGCCTCCGGGCCGTCGACATCAGATTCCCCTGCACTTGCCTACAGCGACGACGAGTCGTGGGGTACCGAGGACGAAGATTTCCAACCGGTTCGCAACCGCCGTTGGCTACTCGTTGCGGGCATCGCGGCCGTGCTCGCGGTAGTCGGCGGCGTCGTCGCTTATGCGATGACCCACATGGGCAACTCGACCCACTCGGCCGGCGGTAGCACGAACACGGCAGCAGCCAATACCGGTCCCTTCACCGGCACCTATACCGCCGACTTCGGACCGACACTCTCGTTGACCGGCAACGAGATTCAGGGCGCGCCGCCGACCAAAGAGACCTGGACCCTGCGATCCGGGTGCGTCCAGAATGACTGCGCGGCCACTGCGTCGAGAACCAAAGGGACAATTGGGCACCCGACCAAGTTGGTATTCGACACTGTCGCGGGACGCTGGATAGCGGTGGCCCTGGGGACCGCCAAGTGTCAGAGCCGGGACACCGAAGAGTGGAATTACGTTTGGTTACGACCGGGCGCGAACGGCACGATGGCGGGTGAATGGATATCGGATGCTGCGGCTTGCTATAGCAAGCGGACTGTCACTTTCACCCGAACCGGCGACACCGACGTCGCCAAAATGTCTGATCCGGCAGGCTTGCCAGATCGGGTGGTGTCCCCGGCACAAGGGCTGCACGGCGTTTACCACTCAGTGACCACCTACACGGGCGGGCAGACGCAATATGCGCCGCAGGAGTCGGACTACAGCGTTGACACGATCTGTTTGCGTGCGGGAGACCGCTGCCTAAGCCGGTTCCTGAGGACCGATGGAAGTGGTCACTTTGAAATGCTCAATTTCGCCAACGGCTCCTGGACCCGAGACGAAGAGTTTGACAGCCCCTGTTCAGCGGGCGGCACGAACCACGTCAAGATCAGCGGTGAATTCCCGCTGCCCAGTCCGGCGCAAGACCCGATAGCGCAGCTTTCCGGACATGGTTACAAGGACAACTCGGGCAATACGCAGTGCAAAAGCAGTAATTACGACCAGGTTTTCAGCCGCACCGGAGACTAATCCCCGGACGTAACTCCGCGGTCCTCCGCTATGTTGATAGCAGGGTGGTGGGCGTCGAATCGGCATCCGGCCCACGGCCTTTGGGATGGCGCACGATCCAGAGCACGGTCGCGCCGGTGACCGCCACGATGCCCAGGATGCCGCCCAGAAGCCACATCGTCGTGTTGTCGTGGCCATTTGTCTGGGTGGGGGTGGAGGCGGAGGTCAGCACGATGGACTGCCCGTCGTCGACCGGACCTACCCCCGGGGTGGGCTGGGTCTTGGCGACGCTGATCTGCCCGCCGTCGCGAGCGTCGTTGATCTGCCCCCACGCCAGCGTGGAGCCGTTGAGCATCATGGTGTCCTGGCTACCCACCAGCTTGGACTCGTCATGGCCAACGAGTGTCACCCGGTCGACGGCCACCGTCTGATCCAACGAAGGGACGTAGGCGTAGACGTTATTCCAGACCGGTGGCAGCTCCGGGGGAACCCAGTCGACTGGCGGCGGACCCACCCAGTCCACCGGCGGGATCCACGCCCCGCCGTTAAATAGTCCGCTGGCCAGATAGTCCAGCCCTACCACGGTGAACGGGTACACCCCAGCGATCGCGGCGTCGAGCACCAATCGCGCCCCCGGCGCGACGAAGGCCTCCCGGAAGGCGTTGTCGTAGAAGTAGCGGAACGTCAGGCCGGTGTCCAACGGGTTGAACAGGAAAGGCCGCCGGTAGGGGTCGTAGTCGACGAAGTCGAAGCGGGCCGGGCGCACGATCGGGACGTTGTTGACGTTGATCACGTCCACCCGACGGGCGTTGGAATTGACCACCTGGTTGATCTGCGATGCGAATTCGACCTTGGGCCCGACGGGCTGCGGCGGGGTTACCGGGGAGGCGACGATCGCCGGGGCGTTCCTGGCGGCGGCGACCTTAGGCGCGGCGATCGCCTGTACCGGCGCGAGGGGTTTGGGCATCGGCGACACCGAGGGCGTGACGATCGTGGTCTGCCCGCCGACGACGGTGGGATGCGGGGTCTGCGGGCCGACGGTGGGTCCCGCGTGTGGCGCGGTGGTCACCTGACGCGGGATGGCCGAAGGGGAGGGGATCGCAGGAGTGCCGGGCTGCAGTTGCTGGTGCGAGGGTGGTGGGGAGCCCGCGGGCTGGGTGGGCAGCGGGCTGCCGGGGACCGCCGGAGGTGAGGCCGACGGTGCCGTGGGGGTAGCTGCCGGGACCGGGGACACCGGAAGCGAACTCGGTGCCTGGGTGTGCACCGGAACGGTGGACGGTGGGACCTCCGGCGTGGGCAGGGCTGTGGTGTGCGGGACGGGCGCCGACGGGGCGGCGATCGCCGGGACCGGCGCTGACGAGGCTGCGCTAGGCGGGACTGTCGCTGACGGGGCTGCGGTCGCCGGGACCGGCGCTGACGGGGCTGTGGTGTGCGGGACTGTCGCTGACGGGGCTGCGGTCGCCGGGACCGGCGCTGACGGGGCTGTGGTGTGCGGGACTGTCGCTGACGGGGCTGCGGTCGCCGGGACCGGCGCTGACGGGGCTGTGGTGTGCGGGACTGTCGCTGACGGGGCTGCGGTCGCCGGCGTACGAGCGGGCGCAGACGGTGCGGGGGTGTACACCGGCGGCGCGGGCACCAACGGCGCGGGGGTGTACGCCGGCGTGGGCAATGCCGTGTGCGGTGGTGGGGGCGCTACTGGGGTAGGAACAACCACCGGCGCGCGCCATACCGGAGGCTGGGCGGGAACCGGGCGGGGAGCCACCGTCATGGTGGGCCCGTACCCGCACAGCGCCGGCGGGGTCCCCGCCGGGCAGGGATTGGCCGTCGCAGTAGCGGCCAGCAGCGTCCAGGGACTGATCACCGTCACAGCGGTGACCGCCAGCAGTGGTTTCCTCACGATGCCTCCTATGCCTGCAGGCCGCCGATCGGCTGCGACCGTCGGCCTTGATCGGCCACACAAAACAGGACCCGAGACTCCGATGGACGGCGTAGTAGAGGTATTTGCGAACGTCTGCGCACTTGGGCCGGCCGCATCGCACCGACCGATGATTGTGGCGGGTCCGGTGTGTCAGCCGAAACCAGCGCCGCCGCCACAACTGTCGTGGCGAGGGTAGCTGCCGTCAGGGTCGCACCGCGCCCCATGGTTGCCCACCGTAAACCTGTCGCGCCTGGTGCGGAAGCGTTTCGACAAACTGCAGCGTGAACTCATAAACGGCCGCGAGCCGGTATCCGCATTTAGAAGAAGAACCCGGCGTACGGTGCGTCGGGCACCGCGAACAGCCGATCGGCCACGGCCAACACCGACGGGTCGTCGGTGCGCGCCATCCCGCCCAGTGCCAGGCTGCGCCAGGTCGCACCGCCGAGCAGCGCGGCACCGAGGCCCTCGATGCCCACGTGCAGTTGGGGTGACCGGTCGGTCTTGACCGCACCGTCGGCCGCGACCACAAAGCTGCCGGAATTGCTGTGCAGCAGTGGGTCATTGACGGCGATGGTGACGGTGCCCGCGCCCTGATAGCTGCGCGCCGCCAGGGCCTGTTGGGCATCGACGACGCGCAGCCACGTTTCATCGTGGGCCGCGGTGATCCGCGCGGCCCGTCGATCGAGCAGCAACAGGGGCAGCGGGTCATCGACGGGCAGCATCCAAAACGTCACGCGGTCAACAAGATCGAGCCCGAGCAGAAAACGCATCAGCCCGAGGTAAGCCTCTGTGTTGGGCGCGAAAAAATCCTCGACGACGATGGTGCGCTGATCGCTGACGAACCACCGTTCGGTGTCGATGGGGCGGTAGCGTGCGAATCCCGACTCGGCACCGGGCTCGCCGTGAACGGCGACATACGACGCACCCGGGAATGCTTCGGTGCGCAGCCGCAGGCCCTGCCACCACGCCGCCGGGCGATCGACGGTGCCCGGCCGGGACGGACGATTCTCGGCACAGATGCGCGGCAGCACATCCCAGGCCTGCGTGGCGTCCAGCAGTCGCACCGGGCCGCCTGTCCCGACATCCGGACGCAGCACCGCGCGTGCCGTCTGAACTTCCACGGTGTGCGACGAACTCGCGACGCCGTAGCCGTAGCGCCCATAGATCGTCGCCTCCGACGCCCGCAACGACGCGACCACCTCACCGCGCGCGGCGATATCGTGCAGCTGATGACCAACCAAAGCCGTGGCGATCCCCTTGCGGGTGAACGACGGCAACACCCCGATGTGTGTGACCGCGGCGTGGCCGACGACCGCCCCACCGGGAAGTGTCAGTCCGCTGGTGATGGCGTCGGCGGTGCCCACCAGCTGTTCGCCGACGAACGCGCCGATGGTGCGGCCGGGCTCGAGCATCCTGGTGATCTGGCCGGGCTGCAGGTTCGACCCGATCGATAAGGGAGGGAACCCGACCATGGCGGTGCGAAACACGTTGGCCGCTGCGAGGAGGTCGTCCTCACTGTCGAGAACACGGATCTCGGTGGTCATCCCGCCCAGAATTCCTCGCCGAGCAGACGCCAAAGTGCACGACACGCCGAGGAAAAAGGCGATTTTGTGTCTGCTCGGCAAGCTGGCTAGCGGATTGGCAGGCCCGTCAGCGCGCGCGAAATCACCAGGCGCTGGATCTCGCTGGTGCCTTCGAAGATGGTGAAGATCTTGGCGTCGCGGTGCATCCGTTCCACGGGGTAGTCGCGGGTGTAGCCGTTGCCGCCGAGGATCTGGATGGCCTCGTCGGTGACGTAGACCGCGGTCTCGCTGGCCACCAGCTTGGCCATCGAGCCCTCCGCCGCGTCGAAGCTCTGGTTGTTGCGCGCCATCCAGCCGGCTCGCCACACCAACAGCCGCGCCGCGTCGATGCGGCTCTTCATGTCGGCCAGCTTGAACGCGACGGCCTGGAACTCACCGATCTTGCGGCCGAATTGCTCACGCTGACAGGCATATTCGAGCGCGTACTCGTAGGCGGCGCGCGCCACTCCGACGGCCATGGCGCCGACGGTCGGCCGGGTGCGCTCGAAGGTCTTCATCGCCGCCTGGCCACCGGCGGAGGCGCCGGATTTGACCTTGGCGATGCGGGCCTCGAACTTCTCCCGGCCGCCGAGGATCATGTCCTCGGACAGTCGGACGTTGTCGAGCACCACCTCGGCGGTGTGCGAGGCGCGGATCCCGTGCTTCTTGAATTTCTGACCCTGCGACAGACCCTCGGTGCCCGGCGGGATGACGAACGAGGCCTGCCCGCGGGTGCCGAGTTCGGGATAGACCGACGCCACCACGATGTGCACGTTGGCGATGCCGCCGTTGGTGGCCCAGGTCTTGGTGCCGTTGAGCACCCACTCGCGGGACGCATCGTCGTAGCTGGCACGCGTGCGGATGGCGCCGACATCGGAGCCCGCGTCGGGCTCGGAGGAGCAGAACGCGCCGAGCTTGGGGTCGCCGGGCGTGCCGAACATGTCGGGCAGGAACCGGCCGATCTGTTCGGGAGTCCCGTTGCCCGCCAACGCCGCCGCGGCGAGCCCGGTGCCCATGATCGACAGGGCGATGCCGGCGTCACCCCAGAACATCTCCTCGAACGCGGTCAGCATGCCCAGCCCGCTCGGCTCGGCCGCCTGCTGCGCGAAGAAGTCGGGGGAGTAGAGGCCGACCTTCGCGGCCTCCTGGATCACCGGCCACGGGGTCTCCTCGCGTTCGTCCCATTCGGCGGCGGCGGGCCGGATGACCTCGGCCGAGAACTGGTGCACCCAATCACGGACCTCGATCACGTCGTCGCTGAGTTGCATTGAGAAGGTCACAGCACTAATCTCCTGAAACTTGTTGGTGTTCTGAGCTTTTCGTGGTGTATTGCCCGAGGACGCTGAGTGTCTGCTTAACCCACGCGTCGAAGTAGCGGTCGTCGTCGACGTTGCCCGGTGTGCGGCCGGTCAGCGCTTTGAGCGTCGCAGCATACGACAGCGAGCCGATCGCAACGGCCGCGGCCGCCTCGGGATCGGGTATGCAGGTGCGGCCGGAGCGATTGGACGCGGCCAGTTCGTCGGCGAACCGCTGGTAGGCGTTATCGGTGATCACCTGCCAGGTCTTCTCGTCGAGGTCGCCGAGTTCGTCGGGCTCGCGCAGCATGACTTTGAGCAGATCCTCGCTCTGGGTCAGGTTGTTCCAGATCAGCTCGCCCGCGGTGCGCACCGCATGCTCGACGCCTTGCGGCTCGCCGGCGTCGTACTGCTCCCGCGCGGCCACGATGCTGTCGGTGCGGTGCGCGACCGCGGCCTCCAACAGCTCGCGCTTGGAGCCGAAGTGCTTGTAGAGCGCGCCCGACCCCGGCGCCAGGCCGGATGCCCGCTGGATATCGGCCACCGAGGTGGCCGCGTACCCCTTGGCGGCGAAAAGCCTCAGCGCCTCGGCCAGGAGGCGATCACGTCCGCGCGGGGGCTCGGTGAGCATAGGTGAGAGAGTATTTACTCACCATGTCGAGACGCAACGAATTGAGACGGGCGCCACAGGCTAGCCTCGCTTTGGTGGGCTGCGATCAGTCCACGATTCAGTCCACGTAAGCGATTACGGACAGGAGCACGCAGATGGTGCCGACAGTAGAACTTGGCGACGGATTGAACGTCAGCGCAATGGGATTCGGCGCGATGGTGCTGAGCCAGTCATACGGCGAGACCGACGATGCCGGGGGGCGGGCCACGCTGAATCGTTGTCTGGATCTTGGTGTGACGTTCATCGACACCGCCAATGTCTACGGCGCCGGCGACAACGAGCGGCTGATCGCCAAAGTGCTGGCCGACCGGCGCGACGAGGTCACGCTTGCGACGAAATTCGGAATCGTCGGCAATCCCGCTGCCCGCGCCGCCAGCGGCCCGTCAGCTGGCGGCCCACAGGCCCGCGGCGACGCCGCCTACGTGCACCAATGCATCGACGAGAGCCTGCAGCGGCTGAACACCGAGGTGGTCGACCTGTACTACATGCACCGCCGCGACCTGAGCTTGCCGATCGAGGAGACGGTCGGTGCGATGGCGGAATTGGTGCGCGCCGGCAAGGTGCGCCATCTGGGGTTGTCGGAGGTTACCGCCGACGAGCTGCGCGCGGCGGTCGCGGTGCACCCGATCGCCGCGGTGCAAAGCGAGTGGTCGGTCTGGAGCCGCGATGTCGAACGCAACGTGGTGCCGACGGCCGCTGAGCTCGGTGTCGGGTTCGTCCCGTATTCGCCCTTGGGACGTGGCTTTTTGACCGGAACCATCCGCTCGGCCGCGGACTTTTCCTCGCCCGCCGACTTCCGCCGCCGGATGCCTAGATTCGCCGAGGGCGCCCTGGACGCCAACCTCGCTGTCGTCCATGTCATCGAATCCATCGCCGCCGAGCAGGGCGCGACGGCCGCGCAGGTGGCGTTGGCGTGGTTGCGATACCGGGCCGAGGAACTTGGCGTGGCTTCGGTGCCGATCCCGGGCACTCGACGGGAGTCGCGGGTCGAGGAGAATCTCGGCTCGTTGTCGGTGACATTGACGCCCGAGCAGCTCGTTGCGCTGGACGCGACGAACGAGCAGGTATCCGGCGGGCGATCGGTGTTCCCGGAGTGGGTGTCTTCCGCTCGCGAATAAGGAGTGCGGCGGTTAGCTGAAGGCGCTAGTGATTGCGGCCATGTCAAAGTAGTCGCGCCATGCCGCGATTTGCCCGTCGACGACTTCGAACACACCCATCACCGGTAGCGGAACTTCGCCGCCGCCCTTGCGGCGCATCACGTCGGTGCGCTCGTTCATCACCACGTTGTCGTCGCTGACCTGCCGATGGATTTGGAAGTCGATGCCGTCGAATGCGGCGAGGAAGCCGGCGATGAACTCCTTGATCGCCGCGCGTCCCTGCACCGCCGCCATTGGAATGTTGTGGTAGACAGCGTCTTCGGTGAAGTAGCTGGCCAGCTTTTCCGGGTCGGGTGACGCCCACAGCTTGCAGAATTCGACAACTAATTCACCCGGGGAGCGCGTCATGCGTCGATAAAACGGTAAACACCAATAGATGTCAACAGGCGTCCACCCGGGTAAGCGAACCGCTAGGCTGCCGGGTTATGGCTACGAAGTGGGAGTACAGCTGGTTCACGACCGGTACGCATCACGATGAGAACGCCGTACTGGGGTGGGCTATGGAAAGAGCAAATCACTTTGGCGCGGATAGCTGGGAGTTGGTCAACTTCCAACTGCGCGAGAATGGCGACCAGGTGTTCATTATGGCGATGATGAAGCGGCCCTATCCCTAGATCGAGCCCGGCGAATGTATCGGCGTAAAGCGCTGGTGGACAGCATGTTTGCCGCCGCGCATCGCCGGAATGATTTTCATGTGAACGCGGGCTGCACTATTTGGCCGCGATATGTCAGCATTAGGACGTGAACGCACGCTATTTCCCTCGTTTGGCTGCCGCCGCAGTGGCCTTCGCGGCGCTGCCGACAACACCACTCCTCATTGCCTCCGCTTCCGCTGCTCCCTGCCCCGACATTGAGGTGACGTTCGCCCGCGGCACCGACGAGCCACCCGGCGTCGGCGGGGTCGGACAGGCATTTATCGGTTCACTGCGCTCGCAGGTTGGGGGCCGGTCCTTGGGGGTGTACGCCGTCAACTACCCCGCCAGCGACGATCTCGCCCCATCCGCATCGGCCGGCGCCGTCGATGCGCACGCCCACGTCCGGGACATGGTTGCGACCTGTCCCAACACCAAACTGGTGCTCGGCGGATATTCCCAAGGCGCGGGCGTGATCGACCTGACCACCATCTCGCGAGCGCCGATTTTGGGCTTGAACCCCGACATCCTGACGGCCGACGAAGCCGCGCACGTCGCTGCGGTCGCCACCTTCGGCAATCCGTCGGACAGAATTCTCGGGGCGCCGGTGAACGTCGTCAGCGACTGGTATGGGGCCAAGGCCATTGACCTGTGTGCGCCCGGCGATCCGGTATGTACTCCGGGCGGCCCGGCGCTGACGCTGCCGTCGCATGACGAGCTGTTCTCTCCGGTCCACCTTTCCTATCAGCAATCCGGGATGCCCGCCCAGGCCGCGGCTTTCGTGGCCGGCCACCTCTAAAGCGCGCCGTCGGTTATCCGCTCCGATTCGGGTAGGTCGAGGTAGCGCTCTAGGTTGCGGTGCATGTTGATCACGCGCCGCTCCTCGCTGGAGAGCGCCACATGGGTGAAACCGGGCTGGTGCATGCCGCGCTGTAGGCCGGCGAGCACTCGGATGTCCTGAGTGATCACCAGGCCGGGTTCGGCTTCCCCGGCGCCCGCGCGTACGTCGGTTGGCTTGTTGTGTGGTGCGCCCGGCGGCAAGTGCGTCATCAGGAACATGACCAGCTCGCCTTGGTCAGGGGTCGCGCCCGGATCCTGGCCGGGCCGCGAGCACATGACGGTCAGGTGGTCGGCGTTGGCCAGCAGCGTCATGTTCGGAAACACGTTGTACTGGTGCAGCCGGGTGATCCGATCGGTGTCGGCCCAGTCCAGATCGACGCCGCGTTCGGCCGCGAAGGCGCGCGTGCGCTCTGCGATCAGGTCCTGCACCGTCTGACCGGGCTGGCGTTCGGGCAACGGCGTGCCTTCGGCCGCGCCCATTAGCGCGCCTTGCGTGTCAACGTAAGCGTTCCAGACCTCTTCGTCGCTCAGCGCACCCTCAAACCGCGGGCTCTGCACACCGTAGGGCTGGTCGGACTTGCCGGTGTGACCCCAAATCCGTTGTGGGGCATGGATGTCATCCACGCAGCGCAGCAACTCGGGGTGCAGCGTCTGAATGTGGTAGGTCTCGCTGAAGCCGTCGGCGATCGTTTTCCAGTTCGCGTCGACGTCGACCGTTAGCGTTGCGTAGCAGCGGAAGTCGTCCAGATTGCACCATGCGATGTCGTCGGGCATGGCCTCCAGATATTCGAGCAACGGCATCGCGTCCATGTCGAGGTTGACGAAGACCAGCCCCGCCCACACCTCGACGCGGGCCGGCACCAGTGGGAAGTCGGACATCCGAAGCGAGCCGAAACCCTTGCGGTTGGGCACCCGCTTGAGTGCGCCGGCCAGGTCCCAGGTCCAGCCGTGGTAGCCGCACTTGAGCTCGCGCAGCCCCGATCCCGAGCCCACGCACAGCGAGTTTCCGCGATGGCGGCAGGCGTTCTGGAACGCGCGCAGCACCCCGTCATCACCGCGGACGATCAGCACTCCGTAGGGGCCGCAACGGTATTCGAAGTAGTCGCCCGCTTCGGCCACATGGTCGACCATGCACGCGACCTGCCACACCTTCGGCCACATCCGCTCGACTTCGAGCGCCGCGAACGCCGGATCGTAATAGCGTTCGGCGGGTACCAGGGTTGGCGACGCGGGCGGGGCGCCGATCGCGTCCTCGTCACGGGCGCGGGTCGGGTTCCCGGCGACCGTCATGGTTTAGCGCGCCCCACGCACCAACCGGCCGGGACGCGCCCCGGTGTCGATGTCCTTGCGGCGGGTCACCGTTCCGCTCACGATGGTCGCGTCATATCCGCTAACGCCCTGCAGGATTCGGTTTCCGCCCGCCGGCAGATCCCAGGCCATCGCCGCCGGGTGCAGCGTCAGCGCGTTCATGTCGATCACGTTGATGTCGGCCTTCTTGCCGCGCTCGATGGTGCCGCGGTCGGTGAGGCCGAACAGGTCGGCAGTGTCTTTGGACTGTTTGCGGATGACGTACTCCAGCGACAGCTTCTCGCCGCGGTGCCGGTCGCGCGCCCAGTGGGTCAGCAGGAACGTGGGATACGAAGCGTCGCAGATCATCCCGCAGTGCGCGCCGCCGTCGGACAGCCCGAGCACGCCGGCCGGATGCAGCATCATCTCCCGGATAGCGTCGTGATTGCCGTCGGCGTAGTTGAACAGCGGCAGCATCAGCATCGCAGTCGCGTCGCGCTCGAGCATCAGGTCGTACAGCGTCGACAGCGGGTCCTCGCCGCGCGCCTTGGCGATGGCCAACACGGTCCGCTCGACGGTGGGCTCGTAGTCGGGCGGGTTGCCCAGCGCGTACAGGCGTTGCAGGGAATGCTGCACCAGGGCGAACATGCCGTCGAACAACAGGGTGGGGTCGGGGGGCAGGTCGTCCTCGGACAGGATCGCGGCCTTGACGGCCGGGTCGGCGAGGCGCTGGGTGAGCTCCTCGCGGCTGCATTCAGCCTTCAGCCGGCGGTAGGTGGGCCGGTGGGTGAAGCCGTGGTGGCCCTGGAAGCCGATCATCATGCCGAACGGGCGCGCCGCGATCTGCGGGTACAGCCGGCTGCCGGCAGCGTGTGCGGCCGCCGAGAGGTCCAGCTGCTCGCGCCACAGGTTCGGGTCGGCGTCCACCTGAATCATCGCGAACGACACCGGCCGGTCGATTTCGCCGCTCAACCGTCGCATCCAGTCGAGTTCCTTCTTCGGTCCGATGATGTCCTCGCCAGCGGCACCCTGGGGCGCCAGCTCGAACACGGCCTGGCCGCCGGCCGCCATCGCACGGCCGAGACCGAAGAGTTCGTCCTCGGCGGCGAAGGTGCCGGGCACGGGTTCGCCATCCATCGCGCGGTGGCCCATCGTGCGCGAGGTGGAAAACCCGAGCGCCCCGGCCTCGATGGCTTCCTGGACCAGGCGTGCCATCGCCGCGATGTCGTCGGGTGTGGCCGGCTCATTGCGGGCGCCCCGTTCGCCCATCGCGTAGGCGCGGATGGCGCCGTGGGCGACCTGGCTGCCCACGTCGATCGCGAACTTCTGCTTGCCGATGGCGTCGAGGTATTCGGGGTAGGTTTCCCAGCCCCAGGTCATGCCCTCGGTCAGCGCCGTGCCGGGGATGTCCTCGACACCCTCCATCAGCTCGATCAACCAGTCCTCGGTTCCGGGGCGCACCGGGGCAAAGCCGACCCCGCAGTTGCCGGTGACCACAGTGGTCACCCCGTGGCCGCTGGACGGTTCGAGCAAGCTGTCCCAGCTCACCTGACCGTCGTAGTGGGTGTGGATGTCGACGAAGCCGGGAGCCACCACTTTGCCTGTGGCGTCAATGGTTTCGGCCGCGTCACCCGCCATCAGGGGATCGTTGACCCCGCGTCGCACCACGTCGACGATCGCGCCGTCTTTGATGGCGACGTCGGCGTGATAGCGCTCCGCGCCCGTGCCGTCCACGACAGTGCCACCGGTGATCTTCAGGTCGAACATGAAAACTCTCCTCGTCGCCATGGGCTGAAGGCGCGCAAGGCTCGCTGGCATTACGCTACGGTTAGTAGCGTAACTCCTGGCGCGGGTATAGCAAGGGGATCCGGCGAGAATTTCTGGGGACGGCTAGAGAGAAATCCTCAGTGCGGGGATGGTTCCCAGGTCCTCGAGGGCTGCGACGCCGCGTCGTACCCCTTCCATCGCGATGTCTTCGACCTGCATTCCGCCCATTCCGGCGGTGATCAGGGGCGCGACGAAGGCGTAGAGCGCAGCCTGCCGGTACCGCAGCCATAGCTCCTCGCGATCCAGTTCGGGTCCGCCGGCCGCCGCGAGCGCGCGCCGGTAGTCGTCGAGCAACTCGCGTTGCGACGCCTGGCGGTCTTCCGGCGTCAGGCTGGTGATCAGGGTGTAGGCCAGTTCGCGCGAGGGGTGCCCGCGCCGGACCGCCTGCCAGTCCAGCAGCCCCGCCTTGCCGCCGTGGAAGTACATGTTGCCCGGGTGTGCGTCGCCGTGCATGACGGTGTGCGGGGGCGTGTCGATGAGTGCGGCGACGGCCCGGTAGTTGTCGGCGATGAAGGCGCCGTTCTCCACGGGGATGGTGGTGCGCTCGGCGAGGCGCTTGATCGAGGTGTGCATCAGCGAGCCGGTCAACAGGGAGGTGACGTCGCCCGATGGGGTGTAGAGCCATCCCAGCGGGCCGCGCCCGTCGCGCGGCAGGCGGTCCCAGAAGGTGGCGTGCAGGTTGGCCAACAGCTCGACGACGAGGCTGGCCTGGTCGACGGAGATCGGGTGCAAGGTGTCGGGGAATTCGCACGATCCAGCGGGCAACTCCTCCAGAACCAGCAGATACCGGCCCGTCCAGGGGTCGAATGCCGCACCATAGGCGTTCGGGACGCCGCTGATCTGCGGGGCGAGTTGGGTGTAGAAGCGCACCTCGGTATGTCCGAGCCGGCCGAGTTCGCCCATCAGACGGGTAGCGGCGGTCTTCGCCGAGAACTTCACGAAAACCGACTCGGGTACGCCGCTTCCGGTCAGCACCAGCCGGGCCCGCGATGACGTTCCCGCGTCGCTGCCCAGGACGCGGACCGACCGGACGGTGGTTCCCATGACCTTGGAGAGGACCGCCGCGTCGATCTCTTCGACCGTCCGGGGCAGGCCCAGCCTGTCTCCGACCACCGCGCTAGCGGCCACCCGGCCGACTCCGCGGCCCAGGTGAGCGGCCAGGCCGACGACGGAAAAGGCCTGCTTGACAGGGTTTTTCATATTCGTCCGTTCTGCTCGGGATCCCCGGCGCTCGCGGCTGGCTCGCGTTCTAGGGCCCTCGATCGGCGCAGTGCGCCGTCAGACAAAAATTACCGAATGTCTGGACATCAGACAATATCAGTTTATTGTCTGATCTGTGGGACCAGGGCGCGCACCACGAACTGCTCGACGAATTTCCGCTTGTCGGCGGCTTTGCGGTACCGCCACGACGGCGCCAGCAAGAACAACGTGGCCGTGTGCAGCCACTGCACCACCGAGGCCGGATCGAGATCGTCGTAGAGGCGGCCCGTCAGCTTCCACCGATCCAGCAGCGGCCCGTAGTGGCGCAACAGCAACTCGACGATCGGCGCCGAACCCTTCTCCAGGGCCGTTGCGACTGCCGTGCTCTCGGCGGCGAACAATGCCTCGTTCAGGGGATTGCCATTCACCGACTCGACGCGGGCCAGGACCATCTCGGGCACCGAGCGAACCGGGTCGTCCGGCGCGGGCAGCGAGCGCACCAGCTCACCGAGCGCGTGGTCGATGCGCGTCAACATCAGGCCCAGCAGGACATCGTCGCGGCCGGGGAAGTACCGGTACACCGTCGATCGCGACACCCCGGCCTCGTCGGACACTTCGCCCATCCGGAACTGGGTGTTGCCACGGCGCACGATGCAGCGGCCCGCGGCGTCCAGGATGCGTCGGCGCGCCTCCTCGTCGTCGAGGATCGCGCGGTCGTCGCCCCAACGCCGGCTCGGTTCCATGGCGAAGATGTTACGGCATAAGTCGCGTTTGTAAACGAATTCCTTTGCAGGACAGGTGAATTAGATGGTCTACTCCGCCGCCGATGAGTCGTTCACCCACCAGCTTCCCACGACTTTCGACCAGGTGCACAACCCCGATCCCACGTGGTCGGATCGCTGCTATTTCTTCGCCGCGTCACCGGACGGCACCATGCTGCTGGCCGCCGGCTACGGCAACAACCCGAACACGGCAAGCGCGCTGGGCTATGTCAAGGTCAGCCTCGCCGACGGCCGGCATTGGGATTTGTTGTCCGGCCGGCCGGTGACCGGTGATGACCGCGGCGACCTGCGCGCCGGACCGATGCGCTGGACCTGTGTCGAGCCGTTGAAGAAGTGGCGGCTTGACATCGAACCCAATGGGTCCGGAATCGAGTGGGAGCTGTACTACAAACCCACCGCACCGATGTGGGAGCTGTTGCCGATGAAGGTGCGCGACAAGGACGGCCAGGAGTTGGCTGACATGTATCACATGAAAGAGCCAGGGCGGTGGAGCGGTTGGGTGCAGATCGACGGCGAGCGCATCAGCGTCGACGGATTCCATGGCGGCCGGGACCGCACCTTCGGGGTGCGCGTCGCCGACAAGATCGACTTCTGGCTGTGGCTCGACGCCGGCTTCGAAGACCGCGCCATCGAGGCGTGGATCATCGAATCCCATGACGGCACAGTCAACTACGTCGATGGCGGGATCACGCACGCCGACGGGACCCTGTCGAAGCGTTTCGTCAAGATCGAGCATGACGTCGAATTCGACGGGCATACCAAACGCCCCGCTCGCGCGACATTGGTCTTCACCGACGAGGACGGCAAGACCTACCGCGTGAGCGCCGACGCGCCGCACCAGGACGTCAATGCCTACTACGGGCTGCCGATGGCGCATTGCCAGTACGAGGACTTGGGCGGCGGGGAATACTTCATCCACTTCCTATGGGACAGCAACAATCCCGAGCAACTCTCGGAAACCGAGGGAAAATCGATGGCGCTCGATCAGCTGATGCGCTTCCAGCTCGACGGCCAAACCGGCTGGGGCATCTTCGAGTTTCTCATGGGCGGGCAGGGCTACCGTCGCTACCCGAACTGGGCGGCGATGGACATGTCGGCGTTCAAACAGGACAAGCCCGCTGGCGGGATTCATGGAACGCACGAATGATGCTGGACACCAATGCTGTTGAGCGCCTGACGGGCTGGCTGCGCACCCAGTTGCCCGACGTCGACGATGTTCGGATTGAGGGTCTGGACCAGGTGAACTTCGGGCATTCGGCCGAGATGCTGATGTTGACCCTTGTGACCGTTGTGAGCCGCGTGACCGGTGCGGACGCCCGTCAGGACGTGGTGCTGCGAATGCGGCCCAAACCGCCTGCGCTGCTGGAACCCTACGACCTGGCCCGCCAGTTCGCCATCCTGCGCGCGTTGGAAGACACCGCGGTATGTGTTCCGCGGGCGCTGTGGCTCGAAGACAGCGGCGAGGTGCTCGGGCGGCCGTTCTTCGTCATGGAGCGCGCCGTAGGGAACGTCTATGAAATGGAGGCGCCCGCTGGCTCTGGTGCCCAACACGACCAGACCGTGGTGCGGATGTGCGAAAGCCTGGCCGAACAAATCGCGGCGATCCACGCCGTCGACCTCAACCAAACCGGGCTGTACGCACTCGATGACGGCAGCGACCACCTCGAGCGTGAACTCGACCACTGGGCCGCCGAGATGAACCGCGTCAAGCGCGATTCCCTCCCCGCCCTGGAGCGGCTGCATCAGGTGCTGCGCGAAACCAAGCCCGAGCCCTGCCCGAGGGTGACCCTGGTGCACGGCGACGCAAAACCGGGCAACTTCGCCTTCGTCGGCGGTGAGGTCAGTGCGGTCTTCGACTGGGAGATGACCACCGTCGGCGATCCCTTGACCGACATCGGCTGGCTCGAAATGCTCTGGATTCAGCCCGTCGGCATCAACAGCCATCCCTCGGCACTTTCCATCGACGCCCTGCTCGCGCACTACGAGGCGATCAGCGGGATCACCGTGCAGAACCGGTCCTGGTACCGCGCGTTCAACGCCTACAAGATGGCCGTCATCTGCTTGATCGGGGCGATGCTGGTCGACGACGGTCACAGCGACGACCAAAAGCTGGTCGTGGCCGCCTACGGCACCGCGCTGATGACCAAGGTCGGGCTGACCGAGTTGGGCATCGACGAACCACTCGACGACGGCCCGGTGCTTCCGCGCGCAGACCGCATACAGCAAGTCTTGGCGCACTAGCAACCCCTGCCCCGAAAGGTGGGCAGTTGGTACGTTCGGTGAATGCTCTTCGCGGCCCTGCGAGACATGCAATGGCGAAAGCGGCGCCTCATCATCGCGGTCGTCAGCACTGCGCTGATTTTCGGCATGACGCTCGTGATGACCGGGCTAGCGAACGGCTTTGGGGTCGAGGCCCGCAACACCGTCGATTCGATGGGTGTCGATGAATTCGTCGTCAAGGAGGGGGCGGCCGGACCATTCCTGGGGTCGACACCGTTCCCCGACGTCGACCTTGCCAGGATTGCCGCTTCGCCCGGCGTCGCGGCCGCGGCCCCACTGGGCTGTGTGGGCACGATCATGAAGGAAGGCTCGTCGACGCGAAACGTCACGGCCTTCGGCGCGCCCGAGCGCGGACCCGGCATGCCGCGCGTGTCGGAGGGCAAGGCGCCGTCGAAGCCGGACGAGGCCGCGGCATCGAGCACGCTGGGCCGGCACATCGGTGACACCCTGCAGATCGGCGCGCACACGTTGCGGATCGTCGGCATCGTGCCCAATTCGACTGCGCTGGCAAAGATCCCCAACATCTTCCTGACGACGCGGGGCCTGCAGCAGGTCGCGTACAACGGGCAGCCCATGGTCACGTCAATCGGAGTCGTCGGCAAACCGCGGCAGCTGCCGGGTGGCTACCTGACCTACGACCGGGCGGGCGCCGTCAGGGATTTGGTACGTCCGTTGAAGGTTGCGGTGACGTCGATTTCGATCGTGGCCGTCTTGCTGTGGGTGGTGGCGGCGCTGATCGTCGGATCGGTGGTCTACCTCTCCGCGCTCGAGCGGGTGCGCGACTTTGCGGTGTTCAAAGCGATTGGCACGCGGTCACGCTCGATCATGGCGGGGCTGGCCCTACAGGCGTTGATCGTCGCGCTGCTCGCGGCGCTGCTGGGCGTCATCCTTGCGCAGCTGTTGGCGCCGCTGTTTCCGATGATCGTCGCGATACCCGGCAGTGCCTACGTGCTGTTGCCGGGGGTTGCGGTCGCGATCGGCCTGCTGGCCAGCCTGGCCGGGCTGAGGCGGGTAGTGGCCGTGGATCCGGCGCTGGCGTTCGGAGGCCCCTAGCTATGGGCGATCTGTGCATTCAGGACCTGGTCGTCGAGTACTCCAGCGGCGGGTACGCGCTGCGGCCGATCAACGGTTTGAATCTCAATGTGACGGCGGGATCGCTGGTGATCCTGCTCGGGCCGAGCGGCTGCGGGAAGACGACGCTGCTGTCCTGCCTCGGCGGCATCTTGCGGCCCAAGTCCGGGGCGATCAAGTTCGACGACGTAGACGTCACGTCTCTCGACGGCGCCGAGCTGTCGAATTACCGGCGCGACAAGGTCGGCATCGTCTTCCAGGCCTTCAACCTGGTGCCCAGCCTCACCGCGCTGGAGAACGTCATGGTGCCGATGCGCGAGGCCGGAATGTCGCGCCGGGCCGCGCGCATGCGCGCCGAGGAATTGCTCACCCGGGTGAACCTCGAAGAGCGCATGAAACACCGCCCGGGCGACCTGAGCGGCGGACAGCAGCAACGCGTCGCCATCGCGCGCGCGATCGCGCTGGATCCGCCGCTGATCCTGGCCGACGAGCCGACCGCGCACCTCGACTTCATCCAGGTGGAAGAGGTGCTGCGGCTGATCCGCGAACTCGCCGACGGGGATCGCGTGGTGGTGGTCGCCACGCACGACGCCCGGATGCTGCCGATGGCCGACCGCGTCGTCGAGCTGACACCGGACTTCACCGAGACCAACAAGCCGCCCGAGACCGTAGAGGTCGAGGCCGGCGAGGTGCTGTTCGAGCAGGGCACGATGGGCGAACTGATCTACGTCGTCTCCAAAGGCGAATTCGAACTGGTGCACGAATTAGCGGATGGCGGTGAGGAATTGGTGAAAGTCGCCGGGCCCGGAGACTACTTCGGCGAGATCGGCGTGCTGTTTCACATGCCCCGCGCGGCGACCGCGCGTGCCCGTACCGACGCGACCGTCGTCGGCTACACCGCACCGGTGTTCCGCGAGCGGCTCGGCGCGGGGGGCGTCCGCGACCTGATCGAGCATCGCAAGCTCGCCGACGAGTGAACGAATCCCGGTCGCCCGTCGTAATACGAGCGGCGTTCTGTCACTGCGAAGTCGGGAAGGATGGTCGGCATGGAGCCCGACGAGCAGCACGACGAGTCAGGTGAAGCCGAGCCCGGCGAGCCCCCCGCGCCTACGCTGCGTTCCGCGCTGACCCGGCGCGGCGCGCTGGTGGGAATGGGTGCGATCGCGGGTATCGCCGCCGTGGACGTGGGCGGGTTTGCCTATGCGAGGGGCTGGCTGCGGCCCGACACGCTGACCCCGTCGCGGTTCGCCGATCGCTTCGAACACGTCTACGGCCGCCACGACGGTTTCCGGCGCAACCATGCCAAAGGTCTGAGCGCCACAGGGACTTTCACGAGCACCGGCGCTGCCGCGGCCATCTGCCGGGCCGCGGTTTTCCAACCCGGAAAGGTTGCGGTGGTCGGGCGGTTCTCGCTGGGCGGGGGACTGCCGGATCAGCCCGACAAGCCCGATACGGTCCGGGGTCTGGGCCTGCTGTTCGAGGCGAACGGCCAGCAGTGGCGCACGGCGATGATCAACATTCCCGTTTTCACGGACAGCACGCCACAGGGGTTCTACGAGCGGATGCTGGCGTCCAAACCACTGCCCGACACGGGCAAGCCCGACCCGGCCAAGATGGCGGCGTTCCTCGACCGGCACCCCGAGACGGCCGCGGCCATGAAGATCATCAAGCAGTCCCCGCCCAGCGCGGGGTTCGCGGACAGCACATTTCGCGGGCTGAACGCGTTTTACTTCACCAACAGCGCGGGCGCGACCGTTCCGGTGCGCTGGTCCGCGGTTCCGCAAGACGCCCCGCCAGCGGCGCCTTCGGCTCCCGGCAAGGACTACCTCTTCGATGAGCTTATTCGCACGGTCGCTCAGCGGCCAATGAGCTGGAAGCTGGTGATCACGGTCGGGGAGCCGGGCGATCCGACCAATGACGCCACCAAACCCTGGCCGACGTCGCGGCGGACCGTCGACGCCGGCACCATCACCATTTCCGCGGTGCAGACCGAGGAGCCCGGCAACGCGCGCGACATCAACTTCGACCCGCTGGTGCTGCCGGACGGCATCACCGCGTCCGATGACCCACTGCCGGCGGCGAGGTCGGCTGTTTACGCGCGTTCGTTCACCCGGCGTGCACAGGAACCCAAGATCCCCAGCGAGGTCAACGTCGGCCAGGTGCGCTCATGACGCAAACCGCTGCCGCCCCAACACGTTTCGCGCTTCCCTCGCGGATCCTGCACTGGCTGATGGCACCGATGGTGATCGCGCAACTGTTCATCGGCGTGACCATGATCGCCTCGCTGACTTACTACCCGTTGCTGCTCGCGATCCACCGACCGTTGGGAATTCTGATCCTGATCTTCGCCGTAATACGCCTGGCCAATCGGCTCACCCACAAGCTACCGCCGTTTCTGGCGACCATGAGCCGCACCGAGCGCCGCATCGCGTCGTACACGGAATACCTGCTTTACGCCCTGCTGCTCGTCCAGCCTTTGGTGGGCTGGGCCATGCTGTCGGCCGCCAGATTCCCGATCGCCATGGTGGGGCCGTTTCATCTGCCCGGTATCGCGCCGCACGACATGGACGTCTACGGGATACTGCGGGGGTGCCATACCGTTTTCGGTTACCTCCTTTTCCTGACGTTCACCGCGCACGTGTGCGCGGTCCTCTTCCACACGTTCGTGCTGCGCGATCGGCTCATCGATCGAATGGCAGTCTGGCCCGCCAAACCCGCGTCACCGCGGCAGGACGAAACCCAGGTCTGATGACCGCTGTGTTACACAACCCTCACCGGGCGGTGCAACGCGCTGCTTGACCAGTGCGTGTGCCGACACCGATTTGGGACCAATGCCCCTGCCCCGGCACCGCAATTCACGTTAAATTGTTGACGGCCTTGGTAATTCGCGTCCAATGCGTTACCCGAACGTTAACACTGTATGGCCACGAAGCAACGAAACAACAAGGAGTCGCCGTGCCCAGTGAGCGTATGGTCGCCCAGTTGAGCAGCACCCGGCGACTTGTCCGTTTGCTTGAGCAGGTTGATGAGCTATTGAACAGCTTGTCGGAGGCGGAGCGTACCTGGGCTGGCTGGATCTCCCCCATCGCGCCCGAGCATCGGTCGAGCGCGCGAAACCTGGTGCACTATTGGGCAATTCGGCAATACGATTTACGCGAACTGCAGGCGGGGTTGGCCGTCTTTGGGCTTTCGTCCTTGGGCCGCAGCGAATCACATGTTCAGGCGACGTTCGCGGCTGTCCGCTCGGCGCTCGACGCCATGGTGGCCGGGAGGTGGCAGCCGCCTCCGCCGTCAGCGGTGCCCATCGAACAGGGTCCGGAGATATTGCGACAGCACACAGTAGAGCTGCTCGGGCCGCAGCCAGCGCATCGCATGACTCGTATCATGGTCACGCTGCCATCGGAGGCCGCGACCGAGCCTGACTTGGTTCACGGATTGGTGCAGCGCGGCATGAACATCGCACGGATCAACTGCGCTCACGACGACGTACTGGCGTGGCGTGCGATGGCGAGCCATGTCCGGGCGGCGGCCGAACGTATGGGTACGACGTGTCTGGTGGCGATGGACCTGACCGGGCCGAAGCTGCGGACCGGGCCTCTGGAGCCGGGACCACGCGTCATCAAACTACGTCCGCAAAGGGACGTTCTGGGTCAGGTTCTCGCCCCGGCGCGGGCGTGGCTGACGTCGACTGAGGAACCGATCGATCCGCCGGAACCCGGCATGGCGCTGGTTAAGGTGTCGCGGCACTGGCTGACCAACCGCGATGCCGGCGATGTTCTGGTTTTGCACGACGCACGCGGGTCCCAGCGTCAACTCGTTCTAGAGGCCGTCGAAGCGACCCCCGACACTGGCGGCTTCGTGCTGACCGCGCGAAAAACAACCTACCTGGAAACCGGAACGGTGCTGTATGCCGCGGATAGCAGGGAGCCGACCGAAGTTGGCGAGTTCCCCGAGACTGAGCAGAGTTTGGTTCTCCACGCTGGAGACCTTCTGCAGTTGACGCGCGACTGTTCACCGGCCCCGGTCGATGCTGGCCAACCAATTCCGCGCATCGGTTGCACGCTGCACGAGGCGTTCGACCATGCCCATGTCGGTGATGCGGTGCACTTTGACGACGGCAAGATCGGCGGGCGGGTGGTGTCGGCCGACCGTGATGTTCTCACCGTGCGCATCGACCGTCCAGAGCTGGGGCAAGCCCGCCTCAAAGCCGGCAAGGGGATCAATATGCCCGATACCGACTTACCGATATCGGCGATTACCGACCGCGATGTCGCTGACTTGTCAGCGGTGGTCGAACTGGCGGATCTGGTCGACATGTCGTTCGTGCGCACCCCGTCCGATGTCGAGCACCTCCTCGATGAGCTCGACCGGCTAGGTGGTCACAACTTGGGTATCGTGCTCAAGATCGAAACCCGACGGGCCTTCGAACACCTGCCGCAGCTGCTGCTTACCGCGATGCGCCGGCCCAGGGTCGGGGTGATGATCGCTCGCGGTGACTTGGCGGTCGAGTGCGGTTATGAGCGCATGGCCGAGTTGCAGGAGGAGATTCTGTGGCTGTGTGAGGCCGCGCACCTGCCGGTGATCTGGGCGACACAGGTGCTCGAGCAGCTCGCCAAGACCGGGCTTCCGTCCCGCGCGGAGATCAGCGATGCGGCGATGAGCGAGCGGGCCGAGTGCGTGATGCTTAACAAGGGTCCATACCTGGACGACGCTGTCACCGTGCTCGACAACATCATGCGGCGGATGGCAGAGCACCACTACAAGAAGAACGCGTTGTTCCGTCCGCTGCGGTCTTGGCCGGCAGCATCCGCGCGCTAATTGGCTCTGGACCGCTCGCCGCGACGTAGATTTGACCCTGAGACGACGAACAGGAGCCCACGGTGCCGATATTCATGGTCGAGCGCGCCTTCGCCGAGGAACTGGAACCGACCCTCGATCTCGCCGATGGCATCAATCGGATCAACGCCGAGGCGGGCGTCCGTTGGTTGTACTCGTTTTTGTCGGCCGACAAACGAAAGACGTACTGCCTTTATGAGGCACCGTCGCCGGAGGCCATCAGGATCGCGGCCGCACGCGCGGGTCTTCCCGCCGACGTCATCGTCGAGGTCAACCACCGCGTCGCGCCCGACGGTGCTTTGTCCGACGTCTGAGGGATCAGGGCGTTAGCCGAGCAGTTCGTGATCCGCGGCGTACATCGCCGCCTGGGTACGGTTCGCGGCCCCGGTCTTGATCAGGATGCTGCGAACATGGTTGGCGGCCGTATTGGTGCTGATGAAAAGCCGTTCGCCGATCGCGCGGTTACTCAGGCCCGTGGCCAGCAGCCGCAGCACATCGACTTCCCGTTCTGTCAGGCCGTCCGGGCCGTCGGGAGCCGCAGTCAGCAACGTATCCACCAGATCGAGCACCCGGACCTGGCCGATCGACGCGGCGATACCGCGGGCCTCCTCGGCCAGACGTCGGGCGTCGTCCGTGCGACCGCGCGATGCGGCGAACAACGCTTGTCGGGCCAGCGTCTCGCTGATATGCACCACCGAGCCCATGCGCCGGTCCATTTCCAGCGCCGCCTCGAAATGGTTTTCGGCCGAACGGGTATCGCCGCCGAGCGCCGCGATTCGGGCGAGGTAGCGGTCGCCGCTGCCGAACAGTGCGACAAATTGGCCCGCCACCAGGTTCTTGCCGACGTACTGGGCAACGTAGGGGCGCAGCGCGCGCAGCGCTTCGCGGTTGCCCAGCTCTAACGCCGCCTCGACCATGAAGACCAGCTCCATTGGCCACTGCGCCTCGTTGGTGCGGTCGGCGAGGTTGCGGTTTAGTAACTGATTCAGCGCTCGGGTCATGCCGGGTTCGCAGTTGAGCTCGGTGTACAACGCGAGCAAGCCGGGCACCCAGCGACCGGCGAAGGTCTCGGTCCCGTCCACGAACCCGCCGTAGGTTTTCAGGTCCCCGGTTTCGCGGCGGATCATGAACATCTGGACCCCGTACGAACCCTCGGTGTCATCGGCATCGAACAAATTGCCTGTGCGCAAAGCGATGTCGGCCCAGCGTTCGGCGCCGGCGAAATCGCCGCGCAAATAGGTCAGCGCCTGCTCGACGCATGCGCCGACGAACCCGAAGACGGGTTGTCCGCAGACTTGGGCCACGCGGCGCATGTCGACTGCCGCGGCTGCCAAATCGTCCGGCCGGCCGGCCAGGTAGCTGGCCATGGCGCCGAAATGCGAAGAAGCACCCAGTGCCTCGTAGTTGCGACTCGCCAGCGCCGTGCGTGAGACCTCGGCGGAGCGCTCCAACTGGATTTCGCACAACTCCGGGGTGATTCCCTGCCACAGGCTGGTGGTGAGGGTGTGTAACAGCACCGCCGGATCGGCGATGACCCGCGCCCTCTCGATGGCGCGGTCGCTGATTTCGCGGGCCCGCCCGACCTCGCCGCCGAACGCCAGCGCACGCCCGAAGCTGCCGAGGGCTTGCAGGTAGCACGGATCGTCGGTGGGCAACCCGCACGACTCCAGCGCCGACGCCAGCAGGTCGGCGGCCTTCGAATCGGCGCGCCGGTAACGCCAATTCGCGTCTTCGTAACCGACGGCGGCCTCTAGCCGGACGAGCGGATCGTCCATCGTGCTGATGCGTTCGTAGATGGCCAGCGCGCGGGGGAAATCACCGGCGCGCACGTGATTTGCCGCCGCGCCGAGATTCATCCTGGCCCGATCCGCCAGGTTCAACTCCGGTAGCGACGCCGCGCGTTCGAACCATTTGGCGGCGTCCTCGTAGGCCACGCTCTGTTCGGCCATCCGGGCGGCCTCACGCGCGTAACGCAGTGCCTGCTCGTGGTAGCCCAGCACGTGCGCCCGTAGGTAGTGGTTCGCCAGGCGGGGAACCAGGGCGGGGTCCGCGCGTCCCTCGAGCGCCTCGGCGGCCCGGGCGTGCATGATCCGCAATTGAGACGCCGCCATCCCGGCGACCACGGCCTCGCGGGTCAGCGCATGTACGAACGAGAACTCGCCGTCAGAATCGTCAACCGCCCGTATCAGCCCGAGCCCCTCGGCCGAATCGATGGCCGCCAGCGTCGCCGTGAGATCGGATTCGCAGGATGCGATGAGCGCGGGCAGATCGAACGTCTCGCCCAGCACCGCGGCCTGCTCGACGACTTTCCGGACGGTGAGTCCCAGCCCACCGAGGCGGCGAGCGATGGCATCGCCGATCGACGACGGAACGGTCTGCTGGGAACTGAGGGCCGCTAACCCGGTTGACCCGCCCCGGAGTTCGAGGTCGTTGCACAGTTCGGTCAGAAAGAACGGGTTGCCGCCGGTCCTGTCGCGCAGCAGAGCCGCGGCGGTGCGCACCGACGATGGCGCTAATTGCTGGGTCTGACTGACGAATTCGGCGATTGCCTCGGTGTCCAGACCGCCCAGGTCCAGGCGTCGCACACCGTCGAACCGGTGCAGCTCGGCCAGTCGGGTGATGAGCTCGTCGGATCGATCAGGTTCGGTGGTGCGGAACGTGGCCACCACCAGGAGGCGGACGTCGGCGCACCCGATCAGCAGCTGTTCGAGCATTGCGAGGGTGGGTAGCTGCGACCAATGCAGGTCGTCGAGTATCAGTGCGATGGGGCGGTCGACCGCGAGGCGCCGGACGAAGCCGGTGAGCGCATCGAAAAGGGCTCGCCGGGCGGTGCCGTCGTCTGCTATCGGGCTGGTGTCGGGCAGATGCCGGTCCACCTGGGCCGTCAGCCGGCGCAACTGGGGTCCCGTCTCGGCCAACAGGTCTGCCATCGAACCCGCGGGGGCGGCCATCAGCAGGCGATCCAACGCCTCGGCGAATGGCGCGTAGGGGACGTCAGCGTCGGCGGTTGAGCTGCCCACGAGTACCGCGACATCGTGTTCGGCGAGTGTGGCGGCGACCTCGGCGGCCAGGCGGGTCTTGCCGGCACCGGGCTCACCACCGATGAACACCGCTTGGCGGTTGCTGCCCTCGACCCGTTGCCATGCCTGCTCGAACGTCGCCAGCTCGGCGGCGCGGCCCACCAGGGGGCCGCGGCGACGGGCGATCAGTTCAGCCGGAAGCGGCGGTGGCACCCACTGGGCCATGTTCATAAGGTAGCCGGGCCGAGGCCGGGCGGAGAATAGTCAAATGTGACTAAAGCGCAGCCCCCCGCAAATGCCTCGTTGTGGTCATGACGGGTGGTCTCCTGGCCTCGTAACGTCGCGGTATCAACTCCCGCAAAGCAAGGAGGGGTTCTGCAGATGAGCCTCACAACCGCATCCGACGACTTACACGCCCGCCTCGGTGGTGAGGTGATCATGCCCGACGACCCGGGATATGACGAGGCCCGGGCACTGCACAACGCCATGATCGACAAGCGGCCGGCGGTGATCGTGCGCTGCGGTTCGGCCACTGACATCGCGGGCGCCCTGGAGTTTGCCCGGGCGTCGAAGCTGGCGGTTGCGGTCCGCGGCGGTGGCCACAACGGCCCCGGGTTCGGTTCCGTCGAGGGCGGCGTCGTCATCGACCTGGCGCGGATGAACCGCATCGACGTGGACCCCGACCGGCGGGTGGCCCGCGTCCAGGGCGGGGCCACCTGGGGTCAGGTCGACACCGCTACCCACGCTTACGGATTGGCGACACCCGCCGGCATCATCGCCTCTACCGGGGTTGGCGGCCTCACCTTGGGCGGCGGCCACGGCTACCTGTCCCGCAAGCACGGCCTGACCATCGACAACCTGCTGGAGGCCGAGGTCGTGCTGGCTGACGGCCGGGTGGTGACGGCGTCGGAATCCGAGCATCCCGCCCTGTTTTGGGCGCTGCGCGGTGGCGGTGGAAACTTTGGGGTGGTCACCGCGTTTACCTTCCGCCTGCACCCCATGCACAGCGTGATCTGCGGTCCCACCGCGTGGCCGTCGTCGGCCACCGCCGACATCTTGAGCTGGTACCGCGACTTCCTCCCCGCTCAAGACGAGGACCTCTATGGCTTCTTCGCCGCGATGACCGTCCCGCCTGCGCCACCGTTCCCCGAGGCCTTCCACATGCAGAAGGCGTGCGCGGTGGTGTGGTGCTATGCGGGGGATCCCGCGCGGGCCGAGGAGGCGTTCGCACCGGTTAGGCAGATGGAGCCGGCCTTCGACGGCATCGGTCCGGCCCCGTATCCCGCGTTGCAATCCACCTTCGATGCCCTGTATCCCAAGGGGCTGCAATGGTATTGGCGCGGTGACTTCTTCCGGACGGTGTCCGACGCTGCGGTGGACGCCCATGCCCGGTTCGTTGAGGAACTGCCGACGATGCACTCCACGATGCATCTCTATCCGATCGACGGGGCAGTGCACCGCGTCGGGCAAACCGATACCGCCTTTGCCTACCGGGACGTGAACTTCTCTCAGGTCATCGCGGGAGTCGATCCAGATCCGGCCAACGCAGAGGTGTTGAAGCGGTGGACGGTGGACTATTGGGACGCCACCCACCCGCATTCGGCGGGCGGAGCCTACGTCAACTTCATGATGGACGAAGGCCAAGACCGAATCCGCGCCACCTACGGCCCGAATTACGAACGGCTCAGCGAAGTTAAGGCGCAATACGACCCGACTAACGTGTTCCGCATCAACCAGAACATCCTGCCGGCGAGCGGCTGATCCCACCTCCGGCCAACGCGCGTGCCGCCACGAGTGCGGTCACCATGGTTGCCACGCAGATCAGCCCGTCGTCTTTGAGGCCCCACCGGATCGCCGCCAGCGTCGCGACGCCCGCCACACACAGCAGCGTCCCGACCACCGCGCCACGCCCGACCGAGGTGATCGGGGGCGCACCGTCCCAACCGGACAGCGGGTTGTTCTCGAGGGGCCGCAGCATGAGGAACAGCAGGGCCACCACGGCGACCACGATGAGCAGCTGCGCGACGCTGATCAGGACGAAGTGCGGCTGCCCGGGGTAGCGGGCATACCCGAGGCCGTCGAAGATCAGGTGCACGCCCAGCAGCACCGGCATGTGCCAGAGGTACAGGGTCATTGCGCCCGAGTTGCCGATCGCGGCCCACCACCACACCCGTGGCCGCTGCGCCCACCGGGCGATGGCCGGCGCGGCCATGATCGCCACCGCGCTCAAAATGATCGCGTGCCCGGCCAGCAGCAGCGACGGCGGGCTGGTGTTGGACAATTTGTGGTCGCCGGTGCCAACCATGCTCAGTTCATAAGGGCCCCAATGGATCAGGGCGACGTTGACGGCTAGCAGCGTCACCGCAGTGCCCAGCGCGGCGCGGCCGGTGAGCAGCCGGCGGCGGTAGGCGATGCCGAACATGCCCGGGATCAGCCAGACCGCGAGGTTGAGATAACCGAGCGACGACGCGGCGGGCCAGTGCAGCCTCACCACGTCGATGATCGCGATGACCCCGTATACCGCGGTCACACCAACGGCGAGGCGGGCGGTGGTGGTGATCCGGTACAGCAGCGGCATCGCGGCAAGCACCAGCACGTAGGCACCCAGGAACCACAGCAGCTGAATGCTGACACCGGCTATCGGCTCGTAGACGTGCCTGGGTAGCACCGCCGACAGGATGGTCAGGGCGACCGCCCAGAACGCGAAGTAGTAAAACACCGGACGAAACAGCCGGCTGCAGCGCTTCAGCAGCCAGCCGCCCCAGTTGGTGCCCGGCCGCCACGAGGCCTCGCACGCCGCGACACCGGCGAAGAAGAACAGCGGCATGATCTGGAAGATCCACGTGAGGGCCTGAAACACCGGTGAGGTGGTGAGCAGGTTGTCCCAAATGAGCACGTGGTTACAGATGATGCTGATGGCCATCACCGTGTGGCCGGCCACCACCCCGATCAAGGAGACGATTCGGATGACGTCGATGGCCCGGTCACGGTCGGCGGGGGTGCGGTCGGCCAGTTCGGCGGGGCTGGGAAAGGCGGTCTGCGTTTTCACTCTCTTAGCGTCGCCGACCGACGCTGGCCGCCGCGTGCGTAGTTCTACCCGTCTTGGGTGGGCAGGGCTACGTGTTGGCACGGACTAATAGTCCGTATCTAAGCCGTGGCCTTCAATGGCGCCAACCCGCGGCTAGGACGTCAAACAGCGTTGACTCTGTGACTGACGCCATTATCTAATAGTCGGTATGGACAAGCACGATCTGATCCTGATCAGCGTGGACGATCACATCGCGGAACCCGCGGACATGTTCGATGCACACGTCCCCGCGAAGTACAAGGACCTGGCCCCCCGGGTGGTCATGGAACCCGACGGCGTCCAGCAGTGGTACTACGGCGAGATCCGCGGCCGGAACATGGGCCTCAACGCCGTCGCCGGCAAACCGCGCGAGATGTACAACATCGACGCCTCACGCTACGACGAGATGCGCCCGGGTTGTTTCAACGTCGACGAGCGGGTGCGCGACATGAACGCCGGCGGTCAGCTGGCGGGCTTGAACTTCCCGAACTTCACCGGCTTCTCGGGCCAGGTGCTCAACCAAGGCCCCGACCGCGACGTCAACCTGGTGATGATCAAGGCCTACAACGACTGGCACGTCGACCAGTGGTGCGCGGCGTATCCGGGCCGGTTCATTCCGTGCGGGATCCTGCCGCTTTATGACGTGCACGAAGCCGCCAAGGAAGTTAAACGCCTGGCGGACAAGGGATGTCACGCGGTGACCTTCTCCGAGAATCCAGAAGCATTGCAAATGCCCAGCATTCACACCAAGTATTGGTATCCGTTATTCGAGGCCGTGTGCGAGAACAAGACGGTGCTTTGCACGCATGTCGGCTCCGCGTCGCGATCTCCGCAAGTGTCGACCGACGCCCCGCCCAGTGTGCAGATGACGGCGTCGTCGATGATGAGCATGTTCACCTTCACCGAGCTGATCTGGGCGGAGTTCTGGGCCGACTTCCCGCAGCTGAAATTCTCGCTTACCGAGGGCGATGTCGGCTGGATGCCGTACTTCCTCTGGCGCGCCGAGCACGTCTACAACCGGCACTCGGGCTGGACGCTCGCGAAGTTCCCGCCGGGCTACAGCGGACCCGCCGACGTGTTCAAGCGGCACTTCTACACCTGCTTCATCAGCGACAAAGTCGGTGTGCGCAACATGGACTGGTTCAACGAAGACATGTTGTGCTGGGAGTCCGACTTCCCGCACTCCGATAGCAACTGGCCGTTCGCGCCGGAGGACATCATCGAAACCATGGGCCATCTCGACGACGCGGTGATCAATAAGATCACCCACGAAAACGCCATGGCAGCTTACTCTTTCGATCCCTTCCAATACATCCCGAAGGAGCACGCGCGCGCCGGCCAGCTGCGTGCTCAGGCCACCGATGTCGACGTGGTCACCCACGTCGGCCGCCAAGCCAGCCAGCGTGACCGCGACGCCTGGACGCGGATGACGCAGTTCGCCCTGCAGGCGCAAGCCGCGGCGACACCGGCCACGGTGGACGCCACCGGAATCGCCGACCGCGCTACCACGCTGGGCAACTGAGCGTGGCGGACCACGCCCAGGCACCGTTCGCCGACTGGCGGGTGCTCGAGTTGTCGAACGGCATCGCGGTGTCCTACTGCGCCAAGATGTTCGCCGACGCCGGCGCTGAAGTGGTGAAAATCGAGTCCTTCCAAGGTGATTCGGTTCGCACATGGACCGCGGGCGGCCCACCGGGGGCTCTGTTCGGCTATCTGGCGGCGAACAAGAAGTCGGTCGGCTTTGAGGAAAAGGCGGAGGTGACGTCGCTACTTGCCGGTGCCGACGTCGTGCTCACCGACCTGACTGACGGTTGGACGCTGTCGAGCATCACTGCACACACGGGCCCGTCCACGGTCGTCGTGGCGGTGACGCCATTCGGACTGACCGGCCCCTACGTCGACGACCATGTCTGCGCAAACGAATTCATCCTGCAGGCATTGTGCGGTTCGACCGCCGGCCGCGGCTGGCCGGACGACGAACCGGTCCAGGCCGGTGGTCGGCTCGGCGAGTGGCTGGCGGGCACGTATGCCGCCGCGGTCGGCGCCGCCGCCGCCAGGCACGCCGCGCGGGGTGGCCGCGGCGAGATCATCGACGTCTCGATCTACGAGTCGATGGTGATCGCGATGGGTGGATTGCCGGCCATGTCCGCCAGCGTGCTGGGCGCGGATTCCCTTATCCAGCAACGCAGTCTGGAGCTGCCGTCGATCGTCCCCACCGCCGACGGACTGGTCGGCTTCTGCACCATCACCGCGCAGCAGTTCCAGGACTTCCTGGTGATGATCGATCGGGCCGACCTGGTCGACGACGCGGAACTGGCGTCGTTCGCCGGCCGGATCGAGCGCCGCGACGAATTCGTCGGCATGGTCACCGAATGGACCTTGGCGCGCACCACCCAAGAGATCGTCGATCTCGCTGTGGCGTTCCGGATTCCGGTGGCCCCCATAGCAACCCCGGCCACACTGCCGACCGTCGACCATTTCGTGCAGCGCGGTGTGTTCGTCGAATCGCAGCCGGGCGTCATCGTGCCACGCGTGCCGTACCGCAGCGACGCGATCGCGACGAGGACGCCCGGAGCCGGGCCGCCGTCGCTGGGCGCGGACAACGGCCGCGTTCACTGGCCCCGTCGGCATCGGCGGCCAACGCTTTCCGACGAGCTTCCCTTGGCCGACATACGGGTGACGGACCTGACCGCCTTCTGGGCCGGGCCCGTCGCGACCCAACTGCTCGGAACCCTCGGCGCCGACGTGATCAAGCTCGAGGGCGTGCGGCGTCCCGACGGCATGAGGTTCTCGGCGGGCCGTCCACCCGACTGGGATCAGTGGTGGGAATGGGGTCCGGTTTTCCTGTGCAGCAACAACAACAAGCGCAGCGTCAGCCTCGAGCTGAGCACCGACGCCGGTCGGGCCGTCGCTTTGGAACTCATCGCCGCGACCGATCTCGTCATCGAGAACTTCTCGCCGCGCGTGATGGAGAACTTCGGCCTGGGCTGGGACGCCGTGGCGGCCGCTAACCCGCGGGCGATCATGATCCGGATGCCGGCCTTCGGCCTCGACGGTCCTTGGCGTGACCGCGTCGGCTTCGCCCAGACGATGGAGCAGGCCACCGGCATGGCGTGGATGACCGGGCACGCCGACGGGCCCCCGGTGATCCCGCGGGGCGTGTGCGATCCAATCGCGGGTCTGCACGCGGTGTTCGCGGCCATCGCGGCTCTGGTCATTCGCGACCGGGACGGGGCTGGCATGCACGTTGAATCGACGATGGTGGAGTCGGCGCTCAACGTCGCCGCCGAAATGCTGGTGGAGCACTCGCGCAACGGAATCGAGATGCGGCGGCAGGGAAACCGGGGACCCGGCGCCAGCCCCCAGGGTGTCTACCGCTGTCGTGACGACGACGAGTGGGTCGCGCTCGCCGCGCTGGACGACACCGCCCGCACCGCACTCGCCGGGCTCATCGGACAACCCGACCTGACACCCGACGAGGCCGCGTGGCGGGAGCGCGCCGACGACGTCGACAAACAACTGGCGGCCTGGGCCGGCGGGTACACCGTGCCCGAAGCCGTTGCGGCGCTGCGCGCCTGCGGGGTCGCCGCGGCACCGGTGACGGGAGCTGCGGCGCTGCTCAGCGACCCGCACCTGCTTGCCCGGGGCTTCTGGGAAACCGTCGACCATCCGGTCGTGGGTTCCTTCCTGTGTACCGGGATGCCGTTTGAGTTCGTCGGCAAGTCGAGGCGCTGGCTGCGCCGCGTGCCACCGCTGTACGGACAGCACACCGGCGAGGTGCTGATGGAAGTGCTGGGGCGCGGCGAGCAACATCTGGCGTGGCTGCGCGAAGCGGAGGTCACCAGTGCCCGTCCCGCAGGACTGTGACATGGCCGTCACGCTGTGTGTGCCGCCGCGCCCCGGCGAACTGTGCGCGCCGGTGCGCTTCCTGGTGCGTGAGGACTCGCTGGTGATGGAACTGACTGCGCGACACCGGATCACCGGCGTCGAGTGGGATGAACGCGAGCAGGCGGTGGCGATGGTCGTCGAGATCACCGATCCGGAAACCGCGCGGCCCGTGGACGTGCGTATTGATGTCGTCGAACCCGGGGCGCTCGCCGAGCCGCGGGCCAAAATCATCGGCCGCATTGTTCGCAGCGGACGACCGTACGACGTCGTGGGCACCTATCTCGGGGTGGTCGCGGATGAAAACTAGAACGGAGTCAGGTTGACGAATCCCACTGCCGCCATCGTCGGAGTGCACAACACCCGGCAGGGCCGTCGCCTTGACGGCGAGACCTCGCGCGGCTTGGCGCTCAAGGCAATTCACGGCGCACTCGCCGATGCCGGTTTGAGCCTCGACGACGTGGACGGCATCAGCGCGGGCCCGCTGTCCACGACGCTGATCTACGACCTGCGAATCGGCCCGGCCTGGCAGGGGCTTGGCTTCGGGGTCGGCATGATCACCGAGGCGGTGACCGCCATCGAGCACGGCATGGCCGACGTGGTCGTGCTGGTGGCCGCGCAAGCCGGTGAATACCGCGATCACGAGGCGACCGCGCCGTGGACCCGACCGGAGAACGAATTCGTTGCGCCCTGGGGAATGTTCACCACCGCCGAGTTCGCGCTCATCGCCCGGCGCCACATGCACGTCTACGGAACTACGCGCGAACAACTCTCCGTCGTCGCCGCCACCATCCGCAACAACGGATCGCAAAACCCCGAAGCCGTTTACTACCAACGCGGACCGTTCACCCCGGACGACATCACCGCGTCACGGCCGATCGCCGAGCCGTTTCATCTGCTCGACTGCGCGACCACCTCAGAAGGTGGATGCGCATTGGTGGTCGCGAACCTGGCGAAGGTCGACACCGTTAGCCAACCGATCTACGTATTGGGCAGCGGCGCCGACTTTCACGGCCCGTCGTATCAGCACCCACCTGCGTGGGATCTGGCCGGCCGGCGCGGTGATCACGTCAACGGTCAGGTCGGTGCCCGCGCCGCCGACCTCGCGTTCGCGCACGCCGGACTCCGGCGTGACGAGGTGGACGTGCTGGAACTCTACGATCCGTTCTCGTTCGAGATCATCCGGCAATTGGAGGCGTTCGGATTCTGCGGCGCAGGCGAAGGGGGACCCTTTGTGGCCGACGGGCACATCGCCATCGGCGGCAGCCATCCGGTCACCACCGACGGGGGAACGATGTCCTTCAGCCACGCGGGTTCCAATCCGCAAATGATGCAGCGTGCCATCCGGGCCGTCGAGCAATTGCGCGGCAAGGCCGGCGCCCTGCAGGTGCCCGACGCGCATATTGCGTTGTGCAGCAACGGGGGAGCGGGAGCCTTGTTCACCACCTTGATGATCCTGGGAGACGAACCGAGATGACCACACTGCGACCGCAAACCGGCCCCGTGCCCCATGCCAGTAGTCACCTCAGCGAGCTCTTCTGGCAGGGATGCCACGCAGGAGAGCTGCGCTACCAACATTGCGCGGCGTGCGGCCTGTCGAATTTTCCGCCGACCGAGCATTGCCGCCAATGCCTGTCGGCCGAATTGGAGTGGCGCACCAGCCCCGGCGCCGGCGAGATATACAGCTGGACGGTGGTCCACCGGCCGGTGACGGCGGAATTCGAGCCGCCCTACGCGCCGGCGATCGTCACCCTGGATGAGGGCTATCAGATGTTGACCAACATCGTGGGGGTGGCGCCCGAGGATCTGGCAGTCGGCATGCGCGTGCAGGTCCAGTTCCATGCCGTCAGCCCGGACGTCACCCTGCCGTACTTCACCGCACGGTCGTGAGCCCGCTACGCACCAGCGGCGGCCTGCCGGTAACCGCCTACCTCGTTCTGGGCGTGCTGGCGGCCAACGACGAGCAACTCACCGCCGGTGAGATCAAGACGCGGGCCGAGCTTTCCGTCGGACACTTCTACTGGTCTCCGTCGGTCAGTCACGTGCGCCGCGAACTGAACAGACTGCTGGCGCGGGGCATGGTCGGCGAGATTGGTGCCCAATCCGGCAAACGGGCCATCACCCTGTACGAGACGACGGATGCCGGGCGCGACGCCCTGCGCCGGTGGGTGCAACACTTCCCCGGCCAGGACCAGGTCGTCATCAAACACCCCGTGATCCTGAGGACCTGGCTGGCCCGCGGCGAAGATCCGGAACACATCGTCGACGCCTTGGATCGACATCTCGATGCCACCCGGGCCCGGCTGGACGAAGCACTGTGGTCGCGGCAGCGATCGCGCGAGCTGGGCATCGTCGACGATCCTGACCAGCGTTTCTCCTTCGCCGTCCTGGACTACTCAATCCGCGGCCTGTACGCAGAGCTCTCGAACATTGCGCAGCTGCGCGACGAGATTGCGCACGGCACCACCCGGGATCCGGTCAAACGGGTGCGACGGCCGAAGGGACAAATGCGCCGTCGGATGGCCACAGATGGCTCCCCGTCCAAATAGCCCGCGACTCTCAGCAACTTCTTGGGTGTTTTAAGCACATCGCTCAGCCTTGCCCGGCAAGCTATACCTTGAGGTAATAGGCAGTTGCCCAGCAGGCGCAGCACACGACGAGGTGTAGCTGAGGGGGTTTAACGCTTTTCTTTGAGAGGTATTCACGAGCATGGCCAGTGCATCAAACGCATCAGTGATTTGCCTCCAATCACATCCGGCGTGGGCCGCGGCCGAGCGACGAAAACAAGAAATCATGGCTGCCATGCGCCGCCATCCGTCCTTCCAATCACGGCTGCACAGCGCTGTCCTGGGAGAGGGCAGTGGCGCCCTGGTGCGTGAGCTCAGCGTGTGCCGGGGCGACACGGTTCTTGAATTTCCGTCGCGCGATCGTATTTCCTGAAACCGTTCAAGGCGCGGCCCGCAAGGGCTGAGCAGATGCGGCGGGCAGCCGGATGGTGATTTCGGCGCCGCCTTCACGCTGGTTTTGCGCGTTGACGCTGCCCTGGTTGCGTTGGGCGAGCGTCTTGACGATGGCTAGTCCGAGTCCGGTCCCGCCGGTGGTGCGCGCCGTGTCGGCACGGCTGAATCGGTCGAAGGCGTGCGGGAGGAAGTCGGACGGGAAGCCCGGACCGTGGTCGCTAAAACGGATCTCGACGCGGTCAGCGCCGATGTTCTGGACATTGATGGTTATTGGGGGTGCACCGTGTTGGGTGGCGTTCTCGATGAGGTTGGCGATGATCCGATCGAGGTCGTCGGAGTTGACACGAGCGTATTGGCCTGCGGGGCAGTCGATGTCGAGTTGATCGCCGAGGGTGTGACGGTAACGTTCACTGATCGTCTGTAGTTCGGCGTGTAGATCGATCGCTGGCGCGTCGGCGGAGCTGCCGGAGTCGGCGACGGTGAGCAGGTCGCGTGCCAGGCGAGACAGCCGGGTCGTTTCGTCGAGAGCCGAGCGAATTGCCGCGATCAGTTCGGGGTTGCTTCGTGGGCGGCGCAGCGCGAGCTCGAGCTCGGTGGTCAGCAGGCCGAGTGGGGTGCGAAGTTCGTGGCCCGCATCGCTGACGAATTGTCGTTCGCGCTCTAGCGCGTCTTGCAACCGTCGCAGTAGGTCGTTGAAAGTTGTTCCAAGATGCTGGATTTCGTCGTGGGCCGGCGGGACGGGCAACCGGGCATGCGCGTCGGTGGCGCTGATGCCGGCGGCGCGGGCGCGCATGCGTTCGACGGGTCGTAGGGCGGCAGCGGCCAATAGGTAGGCGCCCACGGCGGCGGCCAACAACACGAGTGGGAACCCGGTGGCCAGTTCGTTGCGCAGGTCTGCAACCGTTGCGTCGCGGTCGGCAAGGCTCTGGGCCGCTACGACGATCCGTCCACCGGGTGCAGGGCCTGCCGCCACCCGCACCGGGCCTTCAAGATCGCCGACCGAAGAGTGATCAGCGACCCGTTGCGCACGTCGGGCGGCGTCGAGCTCGGAGGGTGACAGCACGGTCCGCCCGCCGAGATTCGGGGTCGCGGCCAGCACCCGACCGTCGGGGGCGACGATCTGTTGGGCGGTGTCGGGGTCACCTCCGGCGAGCGATGGATCGGTAGCGGCCGCGATCGGGCGCAGGTTGGCCAGCCGATACGACACGGACTCGGTGATCGACTCGTCCAGCGATTCCTTTGTGTGGGTAATAGTGAGAGTCCCAACGACCAACAGGACCAGCGCCATCACGGCGGTGAAGGCGGCAGTGAGCCTGATCCGGATCGGCCAGCGCCGCATCATCCGCCAGTCTCCTCTGGCAGGCCGCCGTCAGTGCGCACCCGATAGCCGATACCGCGGACGGTTTCGATGGAGCGCACCCCGAACGGCCGGTCCACTTTGTCGCGCAGCGCGCGGATGTGGACGTCGACGATATTCGAGCGTGATTCGTAGGCGAAGTCCCAGCAGTGTTCCACTAGATGGTCACGAGTCAGCACCACCCCTGGTCGACGCATCAGAAGTTCGAGTAATCCGAATTCCTTTGTGGTCAAGCCAATTTCGACGTCGTCGCGCCAGCATCTGCGGCTGGCGGGGTCGATACGCAGCGTTCCGACGGCCAACACCGTGGGTCGTGGCGTCGGCCCGCGGCGAATCAGCGATCGCAGCCGGGCGAAAAGCTCATCAAGGTGAAACGGCTTGGTGAGATAGTCATCGGCGCCGCCGTCAAGCCCGCCGACCCGGTCGGTGACGGCGCCGCGGGCGGTGAGCATCAGCACCGGCACCCACTTGTGCCGGTTGCGCCATTCTCGGCAGATATCGAAGCCGGACATGCCCGGCAGCATTACGTCCAGGACGACCGCGTCGTAGTCGCAAACCATGGCGGCGTGATAGCCGCTGGGGCCGTCGGCGGCGATATCGACGGCATAGCCGTCTTCGATCAGACCGCGGCGCAGCAGGTCGGCCATCTTGGGCTCGTCTTCAACGACCAGCACCCGCATGGCTGCCACCATCCCTTCTGCGCTCGGCGTCATGCGCGACTCCATCATCACCTGCAGCCGGTGAGGACTCGGCCCCGAACGGCCCCAAGCCCACGGCGTCGGCTGGTTCAGCCTCCGCCGTGGGCGATGCTGGTCGGCCGCAGGTCAGTCGTTATCCGGGGCTTCAGTGCCTACGAACTTGAAAGCCTGGTCCAGATGCACTTCCACCTGAGTGCCGTCGGTTTTGGTAACGAGTACCCCGTAGGCGGCGCCACCGTCCGTTTCCTTATCGACCTTCCCCGCTTTGCCCGGTACGGCTTGTACGGCTGCAGCGCGGGCCTGATCCGCGGGCGGTCCGGTGACTTCGCTGTCATCAGCGACGGCGACGAAGACGCCGGCGCCGACGCCCGCCAAGACGGCGATGCTGGCCACGCCGATACCGATCCTTGTTCTGACTCTCATTTGATTCAGCCTTTCTGGTTGTAACCCTGATGGTGAACGTGACACTAGCGACGGCACATGAAGCCAGCATGAAAGCGACGAATTCGTCTACGACCTGGGGATACGTCGACGCTAAGAGTGACCATACAAAAAAGTATGCTAGGGTGCCGGCATGCCGTCTCCGGGGGACGTCTCGTCACAAGTAGGCACCGAGTTCGTCGCCGCCTTGGCAGCCCGCGCCGACGAAGCCGAGCGGCTGAGAAGACTGCCCGCGGCAACGATCAATGACTACAAGGCCTGCGGACTGGCGACACTGCTGCTGCCGGCAAGATTCGGCGGCCGCCAGGCCCCCTTCTCCCAGCTGCTAGAGCCGGTACGCCGGATGGCGCACGGATGCGCATCCAGCGCTTGGACGCTCGGCTTCTACACCCTGCACAACTGGATGCTCTCGCTGTTCGACATCGAGGCCCAAGAAGAGGTGTTCGCTTCGGGGCCGGTCCTGGCCCCGGCGCCACTGGCCCCCACCGGCCGCGCAGTCGTGGTCGACGGCGGCGTCCGGTTGACCGGTCGGTGGTCGTGGGCGACCGGCATCATGGACGCCGACTGGGTGATCGTCGGTGCCATCGTAGAGGGCGGCGCAGGCGGCATCTATCCGGCGCTGGTGGCGTTGCCGGCCGATCAGGCCGAGGTCGCCGATGTCTGGCACACCGCGGGCATGCGCGGCACCGGCTCCCACGACGTGATCATCACCGATGTTTTCGTCCCGCTGCGCAGGGTCGTCAGCGTCGTCGACATCTACGGCGGCACCGCCCCGGGGTCCGTCGCCCATGACGCCGCGACATACCGCTGGCCAATGGTTCCGGCGCTGGCGCTGACGGCCGCGATGCCGGTGTTGGGTGCGGCCGAAAAGGTGGTTGAGCTGTACCGCGAGCGGGTGCAGGAGCGAGTGCTGGCCTACAGCGGCGTGGCGCAAAAGGACCAACCGGCGGCGCAGATCCGCCTCGGCGACGCGCGGGTGCGACTGCGCGCGCTGAGCGCACTCGTCGAAGACACCGCGGCCGGCATCGAGCGGATTGTCGCCGCCGGTGACCGGGTCCCTCGCGCGGTGCGGGCGGACGCGCGGGCCGCGGCGGCGCACACTGTGCACGAGTCGCGGGCCATCATCGCGGACCTGCTGGAAGCATCCGGGGCCAGCGCCCAGTTTCTGAGCAACCCGCTGCAGCGTGCCAAGCGCGATGTCGACATCGCCGCGGGCCACGTCGTTTTCGACTACGACCTGAGCCGCGAGCTGTCCGGCGCGCTGTCGATCGGCGCTGCGATTTCGCCACTCTCCATGATCTGATGTCTTCAGGCCGGGTCGGCGAGCATCAGATCAACGAACCGTTCCCGTTGCGCCGGCGAGCCCGTCTGCGCGACAGAGCCGGCCAGGTGGAGCAGGCCGATGCCGGCGGCGAATGTCGCCTCGGCGCGAAACCTCGCCTCGCCCTGACTGCACCCGTGGTCCTCGAATGCCTTCGCCACCGCGCGCAACACGCGACGGTCCGCGGCGCGGACGTTGGCGGCCGCCGTCGAGTCCGATCGCGCCCATTCGCGCATCGCGCGCTCAAGCATCCAATGCTCGGGGCTGACCAGCAGGTCCATCATCTTCGACAGCCGCTCGCGCGGCGGCAGGTCGTCGATCCTGGCCAGCGAGTCCCCGTCCTTCTCGAGGAAGGAATTCCACGATGCGACCAGCGCTTCGCGGTAGCTGGCGATGTCGTCGAAATGCCAGTAGAAGCTTCCGCGGGTCGCACCGACCTGTTGGCACAAACGCTCGATCTTCAGCGCACGCACGCCCTCCTCGGCGATCAGCGCGTATCCGGCTTCCAACCAATCACTGACCGACAGCGGGGCGCCCGGTGATTTACGCGCCGATGCCATACTCCGCAGACTACGGCTCGAAGCGGGGCTAAGCGGCCTGTTACACCTGCTGCGTCAGGCTGACCAGGAGATAGGCGAGGCAACACAGGAAGTTCAGCATCACCAGGACCAGCCCCAGAAAAATGAGGAACCGGGTGCCGCGCCGTTGCAGGCGCTCGAACTTTGCGGTGCGCTCGTCGCGCTTGATCTGGGTCGCGATCAACGCGAAATGAACATCGGTGACTTCGTCATCCGGGACGGGGGCACCCGCGACCATCTGTTGCAGACGTTGTGGCTCGGTGTCGACGCCGACTTGCGCGAAGCGCCGGCTCAATCGTCGCGCCTGGCGGCGGCCCAGACCTCGGTCTCGTGGCAGGCGCGAGAGCTTTCCCCATTCGTCGCTCCACGGATTCGACGCGGTCGTCACAAGGCGGGAGTCTAATTCTCTTACGCCCGTATTCGAAGGACTAACTCGGTCCTTTTCCCGGCCGGTTAGCGCAACTGCTCTGTCGCTACCGCATAGCGGTCCTGGTATGCCCGCACTCGGTCGCGTACCTCGGCGGCGTCGAGCCCGGTGTCCGACCACGTGTAACGTCCGCCGCCGCCGTCGGAAGGATGGGCCGCCAGGAAGTCGCGCATTCGCTGCGCGGCGCCGGGCTGCAGCTCGCGCCCCAGCTTCTGATAGATGTCGCCGATCGTGCGGAACGGGTCCTTCATGAAGTCGGCGAACTGCACGTCGATCACGCGGCTGTCGGGAACAGCGCCGCTGTCGCGCAGCGCCATGCCGCGTTCGAGGCCGACGACGATCTCTTCATACGACTGGGCCGCGCACTCGGCGATGTTCGATTCGTCGCTGGCCATGCGTCGCAGGTGGTGAGTGAGCGCGGCGATCGAGGAGATGACGTTTAGCGGGTCGCGGTGCGTCTGCACGATGACGGCGTCGGGGTATTCGGCGAGCAGCACGTCCAGCTGCCACAGATGCGCGGGCGATTTCAGCACCCACTGGCCCGGCACGCCGGATTGCAGGTGCTGCAGAAAGATTCGGTGGTAGCGGTAGGCGCCGGCGTGGTCGGCGTCGTGCAGCAACCAGCGGGAGTAGCTCGGCAGGCGGTACTGCACCGGAAAGATCATGGAAGTGAATTCGCTGGCCGTGATCCGCACGCACTCCTGCCCGACCAGGGCGCCCATCGGGTGAAATGCCAGGAACCCGGGGATGATCTGCTCGGACATTTCGATCGTGGCCTGGACCTGCGGGATGCGGGGGTCGTCGTGGTAGGTCTCGGGCCGGGGGACCGGGCAGGGTTCGTCGACCTCCCAGGTCAACGGTGCGCGCAGATCAGGATCTTGGGCGAGCAAGTCGAAAAGGATCGTGGTTCCGGTGCGGGGTTGGCCGACGATCACAATCGGCTGGGTGATCGGCTTGGTGGCGATCTCGGGGTGCTGCTTGCGCCACGCGATCACGTTCAGTCGATTTTTCAGGGCGCGCATGACGTCGAGGTAGGCGACTTCGACGCCGATGGCGTTGAGCCGGGCCTCGTTGACCAGCCCGTCGGCGAGGCGGTCCAGTCCGGTCTGCCAGCCGTCGGAGCCGAAGTCGTCGTTGCCCGTCTCGTCACAGGCGGCGGCGATGAGCCGTTCCGGGGTGAAGCGTTCCTGCGGCGTCATGCGTTTGCCTCCCGCTGGCGTACCGCCACCTTCACGTCGGGCGGATCCGGGTTGTCCAGCCAGCGCAGCACCACAAATCCGCGATGCCGGCCGCCGGTGTCGAGCCAGTGGCCGAACCCGAGGTCCTCCGCGGAGATTGCGATGCGCACCCGCCCGTCGGCGTCCGGGCGCACCGCTCGATTGGTGACCGAGCTGTGGCGACGGCGCGGTTCCAGGCATTCATGCCAGATGTTTTCCAGCGTGATGTTCCAGTACCGGGTGTCGGGTGGCTCGATATCGAGCACGAGCGCCTCGCCGTTTTCGAGGCAGAAGGTGCCCATCATGTACAGGTTGTCCGGGGTGGTGTCGGCTGAACCGAGATCGGCAGCTTCGGCGGTCAGCAGTGTGTTGGGGCGGTCGAGCAACTCCGGCTTGATGGTGCGGTGCAGCGTGACCAGCTTCATCAGCGACCACGCCATCGCGGTGAACTGCTCGGCGAGTTCGGCGTCGGTCACGGGTGCGATCGGGTCCGGATCGAGCGCCTCGATGCGCAAACTGGCCAACTGTTCGGCGGCGCGGTCACCGATGTACTCCCGGACGACGACCGAAGACGCGTCTTCAGGGATCTGCACCCACTGCGCGCCAGCAAGATCCGACGGATCGCCGGGCTCTTGTGCCGACAACACCAGTGCGAATTCGTCGTCGTTGAGCGCCAGGTTGGCGTCGCTGACGTAATTGGACATGCGGCGCGGGGTCAGCCCGGTGCCGGCGAGGATCTGGAATCCGAGGTAGGCACTGGTGCCACGGGTGCCGGTGATGCGGTAGCGCCGATCGCCGCGGATCATGGCCAGGAAGTAGTTGCCGTCCGGGTTGGGGCCGCCGATCATTCGGTTCTCCGAGCACATATCGAAGAACACCGGCCGGCCGAGGTCGGATTCGACCGACATTTGCGAGCACAGCGACGACACTCGGGCGATGACGCGCAGCCCTTCGAGGAGTTCGCGCTCCGATTCGGCGTCTTCGGTCACGATCTTGGTGACGTCGGCGAGCATCTGCTGGAAAAACTGCCACGCCGCTTTCGACGCGTCGGCGTTCGGCGTTTGAGTCACGGTCTCATAATTAGACGATGTCTCACGTTTTGGATAGTGATTCACGAGAATCGCTCGCCGACCGGAAGCGGACGGCGACGCGACGGCGCATTGCGGCCGCCGCCGCCGAGTTGGTGGCCGCTCGCGGTCTGGCGGCGACGACGGCAGAACACATCGCGGATGCGGCCGACATCAGCCGGGCGACCTTCTTCCGGTACTTCAACTCCAAGGAAGACGCCGTCGCCGAGGGCATGAACGTGCACTGGCTGAACCGGATCACCGCCGCGTTGGCGGCCCAGCCGGATGACCTGACCGCGATCGAAGCCGTCGTCGGAGCCTTTCACGACCTTGCGCACGGGTTCGGCGAGATCGAGGACCAGGTCCGTGAATTGGCGACGCTGACAAGGTCGTCGGAGACGCTCGACGCGTGGACGCTGCACATCTACGTGCGCTACGAAGACGCGATCGCCGGTCTGATCGCGCCGCGGATGCCGCGGCTGGTCTCACAAGATCCCAGGCCCCGCCTGATCGGAGCGTTGGCGATGGCCACGGTGCGCATCGCACTCGACGACTGGCTCGCCCACGGAGGGTCGCTACCGGACCGGATTCGCCAGGGTCTGGCGGCGGTCACGATCGGCTGATCTCAGCGGCGTGCGAGCGCCTCGACGATGAGTCGCGTGGTGAGTTCCGCCCGGCGCCGCGAATAATGTTCTGCCTCCGATTGGATCGGATACACCACACCGCCGACGATGGCATCCGCGGCCGATTCGGCGGTGGCGCCGTCGATTCCCTCGGCGAGCAGTCGCGTGCGGACGCTGTCGTGCAGCGGCCTGCTGAAACCGGCCCGCAGCTTGGCCTTGGTGTCTTCGTGCTCCATGCCGGCGACGGTCAGGATTCGCAGCATCGCCGATCCGCGCGCCGACGTCAGGGTCGCGGCCAGTTTGCGCACCCACCCCACCAGGTCGGCGGACAGGTCATTGGTGTGATCCACCGACGCCAGGATCTTGTCGGCGTCCTCGAGCATGACATCGGCGACGAGCGCGGGACGGCTGGGCCACCAGCGGTAGATGGTCTGCTTACCCACCCCGGCCCGAGCGGCCACCGCCTCGATCGTCAGACCGTCGAATCCGCGCTCGAGCAGCAATTCGCGGGTGGCGGTGACGATCGCCGTGCGCGACTTCTCACTGCGGCGCCTGGGCGGGCTGACCGGGGTGAGATCGGTTGGCATCTTGCTGGACCCTCGCTTTACATCGGGTGACCCACTCCCGTAGTCTGCCACAAGACGAGACGTTCCGTCTCGTAACGCGAAAGGATAGCGCGCGGCCGTGACGCTGGGACTGACTCCGGAGCAGCGAGAACTCAGCGACGTCGTGGCGCAGTTCGCCGCGCGGCACGCGCCCATCGCCAGCACCCGCGACAGCTTCGACATGCTGGCCGCCGGACAGCTCCCGACATGGTGGGACGCTCTGGTGGACAACGGCTTTCACGCGGTGCACCTGCCGGAAGGTCTCGGCGGCCAGGGCGGGCGACTGATCGACGCCGCATGCATCCTGGAATCGGCGGCCAAGGCGCTGCTACCGGGTCCACTGCTGCCGACCGTGACGGCGGGAGCCGTTGCGCTGCTGGCCGATACCACGCCGGCCGCCGAAGCACTGGTGCGCCACCTGGCCTCGGGCGCCCCGGCGGCGGTCGTCTTGCCCGGCGACGGTGACTTCAAGGCGCGCGTCGACGGACAGCGATGGCTCATCACCGGCGCATCGGGGGTCGTCGCGGGCGCATGCTCGGCACGGGTGATCCTGCTGGCCGCCCGCACCGGCGACGGCGAGGTGGTGTGGGTGCCGGTGGATACCCGCCAGCCCACCGCGGCGGTCGAACCGGCGAACGGCACGGACCTCATCGGCGATGTGGGGATCCTGCGACTCGACGACTACGGCGCCGACGAGTCCGACACGCTCACCGGAATCGACCCCGACCGCGCAAACTGCGTCGTGGTTGGACTCGTGGCCGCCACCACGGCCGGCATCGCGCAGTGGTGTGTCGAGGCGGTGACCGCCCACCTGCGCACCCGCGAGCAGTTCGGCAAGATCATCGGCACCTTCCAGGCGTTGCAGCACAGCGCGGCCATGCTGCTGGTCAACAGCGAGTTGGCCACCGCGGCGGCCTGGGATGCGGTACGTGCCGCGGACGAATCTCTCGACCAGCACCGCCTCGCCGCGGCCGGAGCCGCCACGATCGCGGTCTCGCCGACCCCGGATCTAGTGCTCGACGCCCTGACGATGCTCGGCGCCATCGGTTTCACCTGGGAACACGATGTGCACCTTTACTGGCGGCGGGCCATCAGCCTGGCGGGATCGATCGGCCCGGCGAATCGCTGGGCGCGACTGCTGGGACAACTGGCCTGCGGCATGCAGCGCGACATGTCGGTCAATCTGGGTGACGCCGAATCCGAATTCCGGTCCTGGGTCGCCGAAAAGCTGGATGCGGCGATGCAGGTGCGCAACGACAAACCCCCACCGCACGGCGACTACGAGGACCAGGCCACCGGGCCGCAGCGCACGTTGCTCGCCGACGCCGGCCTGATCGTGCCGCACTGGCCGGCGCCGTGGGGTGTCGACGCGGACCCGCTCAAACAGCTCATCATCGACGAGGAGTTCGCCAAGCGACCCGGCCTGGTCCGGCCCTCGCTGAACATCGCCGAGTGGATCCTGCCGTCGGTCCTGGCCGCCGCACCAAAAGAGTTGCAGGACAGCCTGATCCCGGCCACCCAACGCGGCGAAATCTGGTGGTGCCAACTGTTCAGCGAGCCCGGAGCCGGTTCCGACCTCGCGTCGCTGGCCACCCGGGCGACCAAGGTCGACGGCGGCTGGCGGATCAACGGCCACAAGATCTGGACGTCGTTGGCGCAATACGCCGATCTGGGCGCGCTGCTGGCGCGCACCGATCCCGAAGCCAGCAAGCACCGCGGCATCGGCTATTTCATTCTCGACATGCGTTCGCCCGGGGTAGAGGTCCAGCCGATCAAAACCGCGACCGGGGAGGCGCATTTCAACGAGGTCTTCCTCAACGATGTCTTCGTCCCCGACGACATGCTGCTGGGGGGTCCCACCGACGGTTGGAGCCTCGCGATCGCGACCATGGCCGAAGAGCGTTCCGCCATCAGTGGATACGTCAAATTCGACCGTGCCGTGGCGCTGCGCCGGCTCGCGGCCGAACCCGGTCCCGACCGTGACGACGCCGAGCGGGCGCTGGGCGAACTCGATGCCTACACCAACGCCATCCGAGCGCTCGGGGTCCGGGAAACCATTCGGCTGCTCGACGGGCAGCCGTCCGGCCCGGCATCCAGCATCGCCAAGGTGGCGATGAACGTCTTGCTGCGTCGCACGTTCGAGGCCACCCTGCGACTGACCGGGCAGACAGCCATGGTCACCGACTCTCAACCCGCGGTCGTCCAGCCGTATCTGCACCTGCCGGCCGAATTGATCGGCGGCGGAACCAGGGAGATCCAGCTGAACATCATCGCGCAGATGATCCTTGGATTACCCCGAAAATAAGGACACGACATGGGATTACGCGGAGAAGCCGCGATCGTCGGCTACGTCGAGCTGGCACCCGAGCGGATGAACAAGGCTTTGAACCGGTCTGAGCCCGCGCCGTTCGCTCTCGAACAATGGGCTGAACTCAGCGCCGCCGCTCTCGAGGACGCGGGACTGCCCTTCGAGGTCGTCAACGGCATTGTGGCGTCACACCTGTCGGAGTCGGAGATCTTCGTACCGTCCACAATCGCCGAATACCTTGGAGTGGGTGCGAGATTCGCCGAACACGTGGACCTCGGCGGAGCCAGCGCCGCGGCGATGGTGTGGCGGGCGGCCGCGGCCATCGAGCTGGGCATTTGCGACGCCGTCGTGTGCGCGCTGCCCGCCCGATACATCACCCCCATGTCCGAGAAGAAGCCCAAGGTCTACGGCGATGCCTTGTACTTTGGCTCGTCGAGTAACCAATACGGCTCTCCGCAAGCGGAATTCGAGATCCCCTACGGCAACCTCGGCCAGAACGGCCCCTACGGCCAGGTGGCTCAGCGCTACGCCGCGGTCTACGGCTACGACGAACGCGCCATGGCCAAGATCGTCGTCGACACACGGGTCAATGCCAACCACACCGAGGGTGCGATCTGGAAAGACAAGCCGCTCACCGTCGATGACGTTTTGGCCAGTCCGGTCATCGCCGACCCGCTGCACATGCTGGAGATCGTCATGCCATGCGTCGGGGGAGCGGCGGTCGTCGTGGCCAATGCCGACCTGGCCCGTCGCGGGCGTAACCGCCCGGTATGGATCAAAGGCTTCGGCGAACACGTCCCCTTCAAGACTCCGACGTACGCCGCGGACCTGCTGCGCACACCGATCGTGGAGGCCGCCGACACCGCATTCGGCATGACGGATCTGACCCGCGACCAGATGGACATGGTGTCGATCTACGACTGCTACACCATCACCGTGCTGTTGTCGCTCGAGGACGCGGGATTCTGCGACAAGGGCAAGGGCATGGAATTCGTGGCCGGCCACGACCTCACCTTCCGCGGCGACTTCCCGCTGAACACCGCCGGCGGCCAACTCGGCTTCGGTCAAGCGGGGTTGGCCGGCGGCATGCACCACGTGTGCGACGCCACCCGCCAGATCATGGGCCGCGCCGTCGACGCCCAGGTCGCCGACTGCAACCGCGCGTTCGTCTCCGGCAACGGCGGGATCCTGTCCGAGCAGACGGCGCTCATCCTGGAGGGAGACTGACCATGGCCACCATGGAGCGGCCGATGCCGGTCAAAACGCCGACCACCGCACCGTTTTGGGATGCGTTGGCGCAGCATCGCATCGTCATCCAGTACTCACCGTCGTCGCAGGCCTACGTGTTCTATCCGCGGGTGCGCGCGCCGCGCACGCTGGCCAACGATCTGGAGTGGCGCGAGATCTCGGGCATGGGCACGCTTTACTCCTACACCGTGGCGCGCCGACCGGTCAGCCCCCACTTCGCCGACGCGGTTCCGCAACTGCTCGCCATCGTCGAGTGGGACGAGGGCCCGCGGTTTTCCACCGAGATGGTCAACGTCGAACCCGAGGACCTGCGCGTCGGTATGCGGGTGCGGCCGGTGTTCTTCGACCACCCCGAACACGAGGTCACCCTGCTGCGCTACGAGCCTGCCTGACCGACATCGAAGGCGTGACGTAACTTAGCGGCATGAGCCGGATCTTTGGTGAGATCGCCCAGATCGGCTACGTCGTCACCGACATCGAGGCGTCGATGCGGCAGTGGCTCCGGCACGGGGTGGGGCCGTGGTTCTACATCGAGCGGGTGCACACGGATTACTTCCGGCATCGCGGCGCCGACTCCCCGGTTCAGCTGAGCATCGCGCTGGCCAATTCGGGTGACGTCCAGCTCGAGCTCATCCAGCAGCGCAACGACGCGCCGTCGATATACCGCGAGTTCCTCGACTCCGGGCGCTCGGGCGCCCAACACGTCGCCTACTGGACCACCGACTTCGAAGACCTGTACCAACGCGTGCTGGCGGCCGGCTACACCGTGGGCCACGAAGGCCAAATCGGGGGCGAGCAAGGCAAATTCGCCTACCTCGACACCGAGCACGACCAAGGAACGGTTATCGAGATCTCCGATATCAGCGGTGCCAAGGGCCAGCTGTTCGCGTATATCCGCGAACAAGCGGCCAGCTGGGACGGCACCGATCCGATCCGCCGCATCGGCTGACACAGAAAGGCTTTTGAATGACCGACGATGATCGGCGTGCCCGCCGCGAAGCCATAGTGATCGAGCACATGCAGAGCGAGAATGTGCAGGAGTGGGACCGCACCATGGCGACGTTCAGCCACCCCCGCTACGAACTGCCCGACGGGACCGTCATCGACGGCACCGACAACGTGATGAACTACTGGATCGAGGGCCGCACCCTAGTGCCCGATCAGCGCAACGAGTTGATCGAACTCACCCACCTCGACGACGGCGACGTGCTGATCGAATTCTGGCTGCGGGGCACGCCCGCCGGTGAAGACCCTTTCGAGGTCCGGTTGTGGGCGGTCTTCGGCTTCGACGATGACGACCTGATCACTGGCGAGCGGGTCTTCGCCAACAAGCCTTAGCTACAAAACAATTCACGCGCCGCGGCCACGCACGGCCGCAGCCGGTCCATCGGCCCGACACCCGCCTCGGCAAGGCTGCGCATCGGGATCTCCAGGCCGACCACCACATCGGCCGGCACGGCGGCGAGGATGTCGGCCAGCGGAAGTTCGCCGTCGCCCGGTGCCATCCGCTCGTACATCGCCTCCTCCATATAGGACTTCAGGCGTGGCTTCAGCGTGGTGTCGCAGAGCTGGACGTAACCGATCCGCTCCGGACCGAGTTCGCGAAGTTCGGCGGCACCCAGGCCCGCACGCACCCAGTGCATGGTGTCCAGCGCCAGCCGCAGCTCGGGGCGCCCGACGTGGTCGATGGCCGCGAGCAGCGTGGCGGGATCGCCGATCGTCGCGCCGGGCGCCAATTCGACCGTGGTTCCCATGCCGCGTGCGGCGGCCATCTCCGTCAGTGTGGCCAGTTGGTCGAACGTGCGGTTGCGGTCCCGGTCGAAGCTCAGGGTGTTGATCTGCGCGGCCCCGAGTTCGGCCATGACGTCCAAATCGGCGGCCAGGCCGGACACGTCGGCGTCTGGGGCGATGACCATGCCCTCGCCCAGGGAGATGCCGACGCCGCGCTCATCCATCGCGGCCAGTAGTTCGCGTCTGAGCGTGCGGTCGTCTTTGAGCGAGAATGCTTGATAACCAAGTGATTTGAGTGGCAGCACGGTCAGCGCGGTGGAGATGTAGCGGCAACCCAGGTCGGCGGCCAGGTGCACGAAGTCGGCGGGGGGCAGTCCGAAGACGCTGATGAACTCGATGCCGAGATCACGCATGAATCGCTGTTAACCGCCCACCATCATCAAGCCGCCGTCGACGGCGAGCAGTTGCCCGGTGATGAAGTTCGAGCCTGGTCCGGCCAGAAAAACCAGCATCGGACCGACATCTCGGGCGGGATCTCCGAGCGACCCGCCGATCGGGATCATCATTTGCATCTGCTGTTCGATGAGTCCGGCGGCTTCCGGGCCGAGGAAATCGCGGAATCGGTCGGACCCGGGTGTCTTGACCGCCGGCGCCAGCGCGTTGACGGTGACTTTGTCGGCGCCCCAAGCCTTGGCGGCGGATCGGGTCCACGCCTGAACCGCGCCCTTCGTCGCGGCGTAGACGGCTGAAACCGGGCTGCCCATGATGGCTTCGGATGATCCGAAGTTGATGATTTTGCCGCCCTTGGGGTCCTGGTCCTTCATCACGGTGTAGGCGGCCTGATTGGTCAGGATGGTCGCCTTGACGTTGGTGTCCAACAGGAACGAGATGTCGTCGGGGGAAATATATCCCGGTACGCCGGCTTGCCACAGGCCTGCGGCGTTGACCAGGACGTCGAGTCCGCCGAGGTGTTCGGCGGCCTGCTGAACCGTCGCCGAGACGGCGTCCGCGTCGCGCGCATCGCAATGCAGCCAGGTGGCCGTCAGGTCTTCCGGCGGCGGTGTCTGGTGGTAGGTGGCGGCGATCTCGGCGCCCGCCTCGGTGAGAACCCGGACGGCGGCCGCGCCGATACCGGTAGCGGCGCCGGTGACCAGGATCCGTCGGCCTTGCAGCGGTGGTGGCACACTTGACATGGCCGAAACATACCAAGGCGTCCAATGGGGACGGGGCTCCGAATCAATGAGTACGTTCTATACGGGCGAAAGGATCGAATATGTATCGCCGGCCGGTGCTCATCGTGTTCGCGTTAGCGGCCGCCTTCGGTACGGCGCCGCCACCCGATGGCGGCGGCGCGTGCATCATCGGCCTTAACTGCGGGTGCATCCGAAACATCACCTGTCCCACCCCGCACCGCCGTCCGGCTCCCGCGAACGACACACCGCACAGCGCTCCCGCCGGCCCGGGTGGCTGAGCCGGTCAGGCGCGCACGGCGATCGACGAGAGCAGGTCGGCGAGCTGGTCCGGTCGGTCCACCATCGAGAACGTCCGCGCTCCCTCGATGACCTCGAAGCGGGCATTGGGGATGGTCGCCGCGAGTCGCTCTCCGTCGCTGAGCTCGAAGAACGCGTCGTCGGCTGACCAGGCGATGAGCGCGGGCTTGTCGAATTCCGGCAGCCGGGCCGCGACGCCGGTGGTGACCTCGGTACGCATCGACAGCGTGAACTGGCGCAGGTCCTCGGCGATCGCGGGGTCGGAAAGCCCCGGGCGCACCCACGCCGCCGTGAGGTCGTCGATGTTGCGGTGCGCCAGGCCGTCGAACGCGCGCTTGCGCGCGGCGGGCGCGCGCATGGCCTGGGCCACGGTCTTGAATATGGCCTTCGACTTGGCCGCCAGGATCACCGGCTTGAGGATCGGCGGCGGAAAGTGTTCGAACGCATCACAACTCGTGAGCACCAGCGCGCCGAGCCGCTCCGGATGATGCACCGCGACGAGTTGGGTGACCACCCCGCCGGTGTCGTTACCGACCAGCACCACGTCGTCGAGGTCGAGGGCGGCGAGCACGTCGGCGACGATTCGGGCGACGCCGGTGATGGTGCGGTCGGCGCCGGTTCGCAGCGGCTGCGGGTGTGCGCCCAGTGGCCAGGTGGGGGCGATGCACCGCAGGCCCCGGGAACCGAGTCGTGCGCTGACCTGTCGCCACAGCTCGGCGCCCATCATGTAGCCGTGCACGAAGACGACGGGCCTGCCGTTTTCGGGCCCGGTTGCTTCGTAATGGATGGTTCCGGCACTAATGTCGATCGTCGGCATAGCTAACCCCTCGTCCAGAGATACGTTTACAAACAGGCTGTCTGTTCGTAAGTTACCAACAGGTTGTATGGAAATCAAGAGACGCACCCAGGAAGAGCGCTCGGCGGCGACCCGCGACGCGCTGATCTCGGCTGCCCGCAGGCTGTGGGGCCTGCGGGGTTACGCGGATGTGGGGACGCCGGAGATCGCCAAGGAAGCGGGCGTGACCCGGGGGGCGATGTATCACCAATTCGCCGACAAGGCAACGCTATTCAGCGAGGTCGTCGAGACGGTGGAGCAGGATGTGATGGCCCGGATGGCCACCATGGTCGGCTCGTCGGGAGCCAAGACGCCCGCGGACGCGATCCGGGCCGCCGTCGACGCATGGCTCGAGGTCTCCGCAGACCCCGAGGTGCGGCAGCTGATCCTGCTGGACGGGCCCAGTGTGCTCGGCTGGCCTGCCTTCCGCGACGTCGCCCAGCGGTACAGCCTGGGCATGACCGAACAATTGCTCACCGAGGCGATCCGGGCCGGCCAGCTGGCGCGCCAGCCGACACGGCCGCTGGCTCACGTGCTGATCGGCGCGCTCGATGAGGCGGCGATGGTGATCGCCACCGCCGACGACCCGAAACGAATGCGCCGCGAGACCGGGCAGGTGCTGCACGGGCTCATCGACGGGATGCTGCACCGCGAAAACCGTGCCGACCCGAACGGCGCCGCGAATGATAACTCGTGATGTCGAGGTGAGCGCCGTCGCTGACTTGGCGCTCTTTCCCCCACGCGCGGCGTTGGCCGCGGCCGTAGGCGACGAGATCGTCGTGGTTCCGGTGTCCGTGACTCTTGAGGAGCGGGCCGATCCCGCGTGGTCGCCGCGCCGTGTGCGGGTACCGGGTGATAGCCCAGATTTGGCTGGTCGCAATGTCGTAGTGATCGCCGACGACGGACCGCAGTGGTTCCGGTTGCGATCGCTGACCGTCAGGGGGGCAGCCGAAGCCGTGGGTGATTGCACTTACCGTGTTCCGCCCGAGCGGGTCGTAGCCTGGGACTACGGTTCACTCCGTGAGGTACCGACGGCACCGGAATCCTCGACTCGCCGACTCGCATCGCTTTCAGTTACCGGCGGCAGCGACGGCGGCGACCCGTTCCAATCGCCGAATCTAGAAGTGGCGCTTCGCAGGTCGCGAGTCATGATTCTGGCCAGCCGTTCACACAAGGGAACGCCATTCGCGGTACCGCTATGGTTCGTTCATCAGTACGGCCGCATCTATGTGACGACCTCGGCTTCGTCCTGGACGGTACGCAATGCGGCTGTTTCACCGCAGGTGTGCCTACTGCTGGGCGGCGAGGGACGCGACGATGCGGGCCGACTCCTGGTGCGTGGACACGCTCGCCCGGTCCGAGGCACACCACCACCGGCGGTGCTCGCCCGGATGGCGTGGCGCTACTACCTGCAACCACAGTTCGCGGCCGTGGAGCTGAGTCACATACGCCAATGGGCGCTGCGAATGCGCTACTACGGCCAGTCACGGGCGGCATACCTCGCGATCACTCCCCAGGCGGTGACGGAATGTCGGGCGCCGTGATTACGGCGCTGACGAGACCGCCCACCCAACCGGATCCGTAATTCCGCCGAGACAACGGACCTGAGCCGATTGTCGTTTCGTGAAAGGACCAGTGACCCTAGGCCTGCGCGGAACTCCGAGCCATGATCCGAGAATGTCCACAATTAGTGCGGAACCCATGCTGATCGAATCGGCGGTTCCGACGTATGACGCAATGATCGCCGAGCACGTTGTGGTAGCGGCCGACCCGTCCACGACCTTTCAAAGTGCCAGAGGGCTCGACTTCCTGAGCGTGCGCACGCCGCTGCTCACGGCGTCGATGTGGGTTCGGGACTTGCCGGCGCGATGGTTCGGCAAGACCATCCCGCCGCCGCCGCGACTGGTGCTGGCCGACGAGATGGGGCTGCCGGGCTGGTTATTGCTGGGCGAGCAACCCAACCGCGAGATCGCCTTCGGCGCTGTGGGAAAGTTCTGGCGGCCGCTCATCGAGTGGCGTGACGTGCCGCGTACGGATTTCCCGGGATTCGCCGCACCCGGCTGGGGCAAGATTGCAGCCAACTTCTCAATGGCGCCGTACGGCGAAAGCCACACCCTGCTCAGTTACCAATGCCGAACTACCACAACCGATCCTGAGTCGCGTCGGCGCTTTCTGCGCTACTGGTGGCTGATCCGGCCCTTCGTCGCGCACATCATGCGCGCGACGCTGAACACGATCAAAGCCGATGCAGAGGCGGCACCGATCGGCAGGAGTAAATGATGCGCGTTTTAGTGTGCTTCGGTTCCAAGCGGGGCGGCACTGCCGGGCTGGCCGCGATGATCGTGACGCGTTGACCGAGGCCGGGCATGAGGCTGTCGTGCGTCCGGCTAAAGACGCGGGGGAAATGGGCGGCATCGGCGCGGTGATCGTCGCCGGCGCGTTGTACGCCAACAGGTGGCAGCGCGACGCGCGGCGGTTCGTCCGCCGCAATAGTTCGGAATTGCGCGGGTTGCCGGTCTGGCTGGTCAGCAGCGGCCCGCTGGACGGCTCAGCCGAGGATCGTGACATCCCACCTACTGCGCAGGTTGCGAAGTTGGCCAGCCGTGTGGGAGCGCGTGGTCATGTGACTTTCGGTGGTCGGCTGGAACCGGACGCCAAGGGTTTTCCGGCCAGCGCGATGGCGAAGAAGAAGTCCGGCGATTGGCGTAACCCCCCGCACGTGCAACGCTGGGTCACCACAGTGGCCAGCGAGCTGGAGCAGCCACCGATCACCCAGCAAACCTAGAGACCGCGGGACCCGGCACCGGGGCGGGCAAGACGATGCCTGCGTCTCGCTATGGCAGGCTGCGGTCGAATAACATTGCTGCCAGCGCATCATCCCTAGAACCCAGTCACCGGCGACTTCGATGCAGCATGATCAAGGGGCCACTGCGCACTGGCGGGCAATCCGGAAACACGAGGCTAACTTCTACGCCATGCGGCGATTTGACTCTTGTGATGTGATCGGCGGTTATGAGTATCAAGGTCGCGCTGGAGCATCGCACCAGCTACACCTTTGACCGGCTGGTGCAGGTGTATCCGCACGTCGTGCGGCTGCGCCCGGCACCCCATTCACGCACGCCCATCGAGGCCTATTCGCTGCGAATCGACCCCGCCGAACACTTCGTCAACTGGCAGCAGGACGCATTCGGCAACTTCCTGGCCCGGCTGGTCTTCCTGAAACCGATGCGGGAGCTGAGCATCACCGTCGGGCTCATCGCCGACCTCAAGGTGATCAACCCGTTCGACTTCTTCATCGAGGATTGGGCGGAGGTCTGGCCGGGATCGTCAGGGTTCAGCTACCCCAAGGAGCTGGCCGATGACCTCAAGCCCTACCTGCGACCCGTCGACGAGGAGGGCGAGGGCTGCGAGGGTAAGGGCCCCGGCGAGTTGGTACAGGCATGGGTGGGCGACTTCTCGGTACCCGATGGCACCCGCATCATCGACTTCCTGGTCGCGCTCAACCACGCGATCAACGCCGACGTCCGTTACACCCTGCGCATGGAACACGGCGTGCAGACGCCGGATTTCACGCTGCGCGCCGGTATCGGCTCGTGCCGGGACTCGGCATGGCTGCTGGTGTCGGTCCTGCGCCAGCTGGGACTGGCCGCCCGGTTCGTCTCCGGCTACCTGGTGCAGCTCGCCTCCGACGTCGAGGCGCTCGACGGGCCATCGGGGCCCGCCGCTGACTTCACCGACCTGCACGCGTGGACCGAGGTGTACATCCCGGGTGCGGGCTGGATCGGGCTGGACCCGACGTCGGGTCTGTTCGCCGGCGAAGGCCACATCCCGCTGGCTGCCACGCCGCACCCCGCGAGCGCCGCACCGATTACCGGCACGACCGAGCCTTGCAACACCGTGCTGGACTACGCCAACACCGTCACCCGCGTCCACGAGGACCCGCGCGTCACGCTGCCCTACAGCGAACCGGCGTGGCAGGCGATCTGTGCGGTCGGCGAGGACGTCGACCGCCGGTTGGCCGCCGCCGATGTCCGGCTGACCGTTGGCGGCGAGCCGACGTTCGTCTCGGTGGACAATCAGGTCGACAAGGAGTGGACGACGGCCGCCGACGGCCCGCACAAGCGCCGCCTGGCAAATGACCTGGCCGCCCGGCTCAAGGCGCGCTGGGCGCCGCAAGGCCTGATTCACCGCGGGCAGGGCAGGTGGTATCCGGGAGAGCCGCTGCCGCGGTGGCAGATCGCGCTGCACTGGCGCACCGACGGCCTGCCGTTGTGGAGCAACGACGCGCTGCTGGCCGACCCGTGGAGCCGCGAATCGATGGCCGCGCCCCTCGACTCAGAGGTGGCCCACAAGGTGCTTGCGGAGATCGCCGACGGTCTGGGACTGCCCTTCTCGCAGGTGCGGCCGGCCTATGAGGATGCGCTGAGCCGGCTGGCGGCCAAAGTGCGCATGCCCGACGGGGACCCGGTGCAATCGAGTGACGACCTCGCGGACGACAGTGCCGCCGGCCGCGCCGCACTGCTGAGCCGCCTCGACGAGTCCGTCACCTCCCCGGTGGCGTTCGTGCTGCCGTTGCATCGTCGAGAAGACGACCGGGGTTGGGCGAGTGCCAATTGGCGGTTGCGCCGCGGTCGCGTCGTGCTGGTCGAGGGCGACTCGCCGGCGGGTCTGCGGCTGCCGCTGGACTCGATCAGCTGGCAGCCGCCGCGCATGTCGTTCGACCTCGACCCGATGACCGTCGGGCGGGCGCTGTCCGCGGAACCGGGTGCGTTGCAAGCGGGAATCGAGGACGCCGAAACCGCACCGACGACCGCCTTGGTCGCCGAAGTTCGCGACGGCTCGCTCTACATTTTTTTGCCGCCCACCGAGGCGCTCGAACATTTCGTCGACCTGACGGCCAGAATCGAGGCCGCGGTCGCCAAGATCGACTGCCCGGTCGTGATCGAGGGCTACGGCCCCCCGCCGGACCCGCGGCTGACGTCGATGACGATCACCCCCGACCCCGGCGTGATCGAGGTCAATATCGCCCCGACCGCCAGCTTCGCCGAACAACGCCAGCAGCTGGAAACCCTCTACGAACAGGCAAGACTGGCGCGGCTTTCCACCGAGTCGTTCGACATCGACGGCACGCACGGTGGCACCGGCGGCGGTAACCACATCACGCTGGGCGGGCCGACCCCGGCCGACTCCCCGTTGCTGCGGCGCCCAGACCTGCTGGTCTCACTGCTGACCTACTGGCAGCGGCACCCCTCGCTGTCCTACGTGTTCGCGGGCCGCTTCGTCGGCACCACATCGCAGGCGCCGCGCGTCGACGAGGGCCGCGACGAGGCGCTCTACGAGCTCGAGATCGCGTTCGCCGAGATCGCCCGCCTCTCGGTCGGAGATTCACCCAAACCCTGGGTGACCGACCGGGCGCTGCGGCACCTGCTCGTCGACATCACCGGCAACACCCACCGCGCCGAGTTCTGCATCGACAAGCTCCACAGCCCCGACAGCGCGCGGGGCCGGCTCGGCCTGCTGGAGCTGCGCGGCTTTGAGATGCCGCCGCACCTGCACATGGCGATGGTGCAGTCGCTGCTGGTGCGCTCGCTGGTCGCGTGGTTTTGGAACGAACCGCTGCGGGCGCCGCTGATCCGCCACGGCGCCAACCTGCATGGCCGATACTTGTTGCCGCACTTCCTGATTCAGGACATCGCCACCGTGACGGCCGATCTGCGCGAGCACGGCATCGCCTTTGAGACCAGCTGGCTGGACCCTTTCACCGAATTCCGATTCCCGCGCATCGGCACCGCCGTCTTCGACGGCGTGGAGATCGAGCTGCGTGGCGCGATCGAACCGTGGAACACCCTCGGCGAGGAAGCCACCGCCACCGGCACGGCGCGCTACGTCGACTCGTCGGTGGAGCGCATCCAAGTCCGCATCATCGGCGCCGACCGCCAGCGCTACATCGTGACGTGCAACGGTTACCCGGTGCCGCTGCTCGCCACCGACAACCCCGACATCCAAGTGGGGGGCGTGCGGTTCAGGGCCTGGCAACCTCCCAGCGCGCTGCATCCGAGCATCACGGTCGACGCTCCGCTGCGGTTTGAGCTCATCGATCTCGCCACCGAAACCTCCCGCGGCGGCTGCACGTATCACGTCGCCCACCCCGGCGGGCGCGCCTACGACGACCCGCCGGTCAACGCCGTCGAGGCCGAGGCGCGGCGCAGCCGGCGCTTCGAGGCCACCGGCTTCACCCCGGGTAAAGCCGACATGTCCGGCTTGCGGGAAAAACAGGCCAGGATATCGACCGACATCGGCGCGCCGGGCATCCTCGACCTCCGGCGCGTGCGTACCGTGCTGCGGTAATGGCATCCCTGGAAATGGGGGCGGCGGTGCTGGGCACCAGCGACTCGTCGGCGGGGTCTGGCGAAGGCTCCGACGCCGACCGCCTGCTGGCCGGCTACCGCTCCGCTCGCGCTCAGCAAGCCCTGTTCGATCTGCGGGAAGGCCCGCGAATCGGCTACGACGAGTTCGTCGACGAGGCCGGCAACGTGCGCCCCGCGTGGACGGAGCTGGCCGCCGCGGTCGGGGAGCGGGGAAGGGCGGGGCTGGACCGGCTGCGCTCGGTGGTCAACAGCCTGATCGACAACGACGGCATCACCTACACCGGGATAGGCGCCGGCCGCGACGGGGCCGCGGGCGGTCATGGCGCGGAGCCGGGTCCGTGGCGCCTGGACCCGTTGCCACTGCTGCTCTCGGTCGCCGATTGGGAGGTGCTGGAGGCAGGGGTCGTGCAGCGCTCCCGCCTGCTCGATGCCGTGCTCGCCGACCTCTACGGGCCCCGGCGCGCGCTCACGTCGGGTGTGCTGCCACCGGAATTGTTGTTCGCCCATCCCGGTTATCTGCGTGTCGCCAATGGCATCGAAATCCCCGGACATCACCAGCTTTTCATGCATGCCTGTGACATCAGCCGCCTGGCGGACGGCAGCTTTCAGGTCAACGCGGACTGGACGCAGGCGCCGTCGGGAGCCGGCTACGCGCTGGCCGACCGGCGCGTAATCGCGCACGCGAACCCTGATCTCTACGAGAGGATCGGGCCCCGACCGACGACACCGTTCGCGCAGGCGCTGCGGCTCGCGTTGATCGACGCGGCACCCGATGGCGCCCAGGACCCGTCGGTTGTGGTGCTCAGCCCGGGCATTTACTCCGAAACCGCTTTCGACCAAGCGTATCTCGCGACACTGTTGGGTTTCCCGCTGGTGGAGAGCGCGGATCTGGTGGTGCGCGACGGCACGGTGTGGATGCGCTCGCTGGGCACGCTGAAGCGTGTCGATGTGGTGTTTCGCCGGGTGGACGCCGACTACGTTGACCCGCTGGACCTGCGAGCCGATTCTAGGCTCGGCGTGGTCGGTTTGGTCGAGGCCCAACGCCGCGGAACGGTGACCGTGGTCAACACGCTCGGCAGCGGAATTCTGGAAAGCGCTGGGCTGCTGCGCTTTTTACCCGAGCTGTCCCAATGTCTACTCGACGAGACCCCCCTGCTGGATACCGCGCCCGTGTACTGGGCTGGTATCGACAGTGAACGCTCGCACCTGCTGGTGAACCTGTCTTCGCTGCTGATCAAGTCCACCGTAGGCGGGGAAAGCGTTGTCGGACCCACGCTTTCGTCAAGAGAGCGAGACGAGCTCGCCGCGCGCATCACGGCCATGCCGCAGCAGTGGGTAGGCCTAGAGCTGCCGCAATTCTCTTCTGCGCCCACCGACTATGCCGGTGTGTTGTCCTCGGCCGGTACCGGCATGCGGTTGTTCACGGTCGCCCAGCGCAGCGGATATGCTCCGATGATCGGCGGACTGGGATACATCGTGGCATCCGGTGCGGCCGCCTACACGCTGAATACCGTTGCGGCCAAGGATATCTGGGTTCTTCCGGCGGAACGTGCGAAAGCCGAGGCGGTGAGTTTGCCGTCCGTGGCGCCGGTGAAGACCGGCGCGGGCACGCTCGGGGTCAGCTCGCCGCGTGTGCTGTCCGACCTGTTCTGGATGGGTCGCTATGGCGAACGCGCCGAGAATATGGCCCGGTTGCTGATCGTCGCCCGCGAGCGCTATCACGAATTCCGCCACCGGCAGAACGCTGAGGAAAGTGAGTGCGTGCCGGTGCTTTTGGCGGCGCTGGTGCGGATCACCGGGACCGACCTCGCGGTGGCCGGCGATCGCGCGGAGATGATCGCCGTCGCCCCCTCGACGTTGTGGTCACTGACGGTGGACCGGGACCGGGCGGGATCCCTTGTGCAGTCGGTGGATGGGCTGGGGATGGCCGCACGGGCGGTGCGCGACCAGTTGTCGCGCGACACCTGGATGGTGTTGGCCGGTGTCGAGCGCGCGATGGTGCACCGGGCCGACCCGCCGGAGTCGCTCGCCGAGGGAGACGCCCTGCTGGCCTCGGTTCAGGCGCAGACGTTGGCCGGGATGTTGACGTTGTCCGGAGTGGCCGGCGAATCGATGGTGCGTGACGTCGGCTGGACGATGATGGATATCGGTAAGCGCATCGAACGCGGGCTGTGGCTGACCGCGCTGTTGCGGGACACCCTTACTACGGTCCGAGCCGCAGCCGCCGAGCAAACCATCATCGAGTCAACGCTTTTGGCGTCTGAATCATCGGTGATCTACCGGCGCCGGACGGTCGGCAAGGTAAGTGTTGCCGCCTTGGCCGAGTTGATGCTGTTCGACGCGACGAACCCGCGGTCACTGGTGTATCAGCTGGAGCGGCTTCGTGCGGACCTCAGCGACCTGCCTGGGTCGTCGGGGTCGTCGCGGCCGGAGCGGGCGATCGCCGAGATCAGCACCCGGCTGCGCCGGTCGCATCCCGACGAGCTGGAAGTGCTAGTGGGCGGGCGCCGCAAGGCGCTGGCCGATCTGCTGACGGCGGTGCACGCCGGGTTGCGCGACCTGGCCGAGGTCATCAGCGCGACGCAGCTGTCGCTGCCCGGCGACATGCAGCCGCTGTGGGGTCCCGACGAGCGGCGGGTCATGCCGTAACCGCTCAGCGGTGGCTCTGCGCAAAGAACTGCCAGATGGTGTCGGTGGCGTTGAGCGCCGTCGACGGCGCAGGCAGGCCCGCAAGTTGCTGCAGCACCGGTTTGGGTACGCCGCCGGGCCATTGATGGCCCGCCCCGGCCACCGAAATCAGTTCCACAGTGCGTCCATTCGGGCATCCCGCAATCTGGGTGCTCAGGTCGCCCGCGGTGGTCGAGTTAGGTGGTCCACACCCGTCGATGGATCGCCAGGTGGTGTTGACCGACTCCACCGACGGCCCGTCGACGCGCGGATTCCCGTTGGCCGCGAACGCTTTTCCGGGTCCGCCGTTGTACGGGACTCTGTCGTCCGCGGTGCCGTGGATTTGTAAGACCGACGTCGGCCGCGCGTTCGAACACCCCGTCAGCAGTGTCCCGGCCACCGGTGCGATCGCGGCGAAGGCGTCGGTTTGGCAGCCTAGCCGAAGGGCCATCATCGCCCCGTTGGACATGCCGGTGGCGTAGACCCGGGCCGGATCGATGGGAATCTGTTGCTCGATGTCGGAGACCATCGCGGTGATGAATCCGACGTCGTCGAGGTTGTTGCGTTGCGGTTCGCCGCAGCACGAACCGGCATTCCAGGCACGGCCTTCTCCGTCGGGGTAGGCGACCAGGAAATGTCCGCCGTCCGCTTCGGCATCCCAGTTGTAGTCACGCTCGGCCTGTTCGCCGGTGCCAAAGCCGCCGTGCATCATCACCACCAGTGGCGCCGGTTCGGCCAAACCCTGCGGCCGGTAAAGGTGAAAGGTCCTGCTGGCACCCCCCACGTCAATGGTCTGAGTGGAATCACCGACCGGGATGCCCCGTGCGTCAGGCGTTCCCAATGCATGACCGCCCCCCAAGCACCCGCCGACTAATACCGCCAGCACCCCGGCCAGAAACACCGCGCACACCCGAACCCACCGCGACCCCATGACTTCATCGTGGCAGCCGATTCCACATTTGACAAGTGGCTTGTCAATTATCGGACGGGTGGCACACTCATGACCATGCGACGCGTTGTGGACGGGGAATGGGAACCCACGGTCCCGGCCCTGATGCAATTGGTGGCCGCGTCCGGGGCTCCGCGCCTCAGAGCGGCGTTCGCGGCCGCCGGACTCGACGGGATCCGCCCGGCGCAATCCGCGGTGCTGGTGCCGCTGGCCGCCGGAGCGCAGCACGCGTCGGACCTGGCCGATCGTTTCCGGGTGAGTAGGCAGGCGGTAGCCCAGGCCGTCGCGGCGCTGGAACGCCACAACTACGTCACGCGGGTTCCCGACCCGGCGGATGCGCGCGCCCGGCTCATTGAGCTCACCCCGCGCGGTCGTCAGGCGCTGCGCGTAATGCGCTCCCACGCAATCGATTTGGAGAGACGGTGGCAGAGGACCCTCGGGCAGGGACGATTGGCCGAACTGCGCACGATATTGCAGATGTTGCTCGAAGCGGAATCCGGCACATTAGGGTGATGCCATGGAAGAAAGCCTTGCGCTCATCAACCGCCGCCTGGGCCTGCTCGAACAACAGGTCCGGGTGTTGTCAGAAGCCCTCGGTGTTCGGTGCCCGGCGTTCACCAGCGACGTAGGCTCCGCCGCACAGCTGCCAGGGGGAGGCCAAGTGCCGGCCGAAGTCGTCTCGCTCGCCCGGTCGGGCAACGCCATCGGCGCAATCAAGCTGTTGCGTGAAATCACCGGCGCCGACCTGCGAGAGGCGAAGGCGATCGTCGACGCGCTGCACTGAGCGCCAATGTTTGTCCGTGCCACTATGATTGGCGAAGAAATTCGTTCATTCGCTGTTTGAACTCACCGTCGAAACGGCGGTAAGCGCTGCGCAACGTGTGCCCCGGCCATTGCTCGGGAGTCAGCTCGTCGGGCAGCATCGGGTCGAGCTGAAGGTGCCGAACGACGGCGATCGACAGCGCGAATTCATAACGGATGCTGTCGGTGGAATCGTCACGCATGTCCCGCTTCAGTTCGACGTCCATCGCTTCGGTGAGCACCCTGGCGTCGGCCATCCATGCGTCGAGCGCAAACAGCGACGGCATCTTGTCGGCGGTGATGTCCGTGGCGGCGTTGTGGAAATGGGTGCACTGCCGATCGAGAATGGCTCGGGACGCTGGAAGACGCTGCGGGTCAAGGTTATCCGGTCGGATCCAGACGCCCTCCCGAAGTTCGGCCAGATGCAGTGCCATTGCTGCTTTCCTGAGCTCGAGGCGATCGGCCGCCGGCCTACGCTCCAGCGAGACGATTGCCAGTTCCCACGTGCCGTCCCACCGGTGGGCGTCGTCGATCCGGGCCGCCTCGTCCACGCGCTCGCGGCGTTCCAGCAAGTGCCCGGCCAGCGTGTAGCTGCCGTCGGCCGCGGCCAGTTCGCCGCTGGAGACCATCCGCCACAGGCAGGTGCGGGCCGCGCCGCCGCTGACACCGAACAGCGAGGCGACCGCGACCAGCGCGCTCGCCGAAAGGCGTGCCTGGTCGGCTCCCAGGAGCGCCGACGCGAGCACCGAGCGCGCGCTGAGCGGCCGGTTGCCGATCAGATCGCCCACGCGGGACTTGGGTGCTGCCGCCATCCGGCTATTTTCACTGATCAGCAAACATTTTGCACATCACTCAATCATTGACGCGTGACTATCAAAGTGTGATACTGCACGCATGAGTTCTCCGACGAAATCGTTGGTGGCCGATGACGTCGAAATCGTCAGGCGCGTCCTTGCCCATATCGACGCCGGTACCACCGATGAGGGCGAGGTGTGGAGAGAACCCGTCCACAACTATCTGGACCCGGGCAGGTTCACCGCGGAACTCAGTTTGCTGCGCACGATGCCGAGCGTTTTCGTCCCGTCGGCGACTATCCCGAACCCGGGCGACCACGTCGAACGGACCGCCTTCGGGGTCCCGTTGTTCGCTGTGCGCGGGCCCGACGGACGGGCGCGCGTATTTCGCAACGCGTGCCGGCATCGCGGCTTCGCGCTCGTCGAGGGGGCCGGGTGCTCGCATGCGTTCGTGTGCCGCTACCACGGCTGGACGTATCGGTTGGACGGCTCGCTGGCCCATGTGCCGCACGAAGACGCGTTCCCTGACCTGGATCCTTCGACGCGGGGTCTGGTCGAGGTCGCGAGCCGCGAGGTGGACGGGCTCATCGTCATCGGGCCGGTCGATCCCGTGCTCGCGCAGGAGGCGGAATCAGATTGGGCGTGGCTGGCCAACGGAAGTCCTTGGCGGGACAAGCTTCTCCCGTATGAGCGGCTGATATTCGTGGAATCCGCCTTGCGAGCGATGAACTGGAAGGTGCTGGCCGAGCAGTTCCTGGAGGGTTATCACATCCGCTCGACGCACAAGAACACCTTCTTCCCGCTGCAATACGACGATCTCAATGTGGTCGAGAAGTTCGGCCCGAACAGTCGTATCACGTTCCCGTACCGCAATATCGAACGGCTGCGCGATCGTCCGGAGAGTACCTGGACGACGGACGCGCGGGTGACGTATCTGTATCAGCTTTTCCCCAACGTCATGTTGGCGACATTCCCGGACGTGGTATCCGTGGTGGCGATCGACCCGGTCGACGTTGATCACTGCACGGTCACTACCTATTCGATGGTGAAAGCTGAGACTGCCGATCGAGACTCGCCAAACCCGGTGGGCGGAGCCAGTTTGATCGGGCGCGGCCTGGTCGAAGACAACGAGATGTCGGAGGGCGTGCAACGCGGATTGCACTCCGGGGCAAATGCATTCGTGGAGTTCGGGCGGCACGAGAGTGCGGCCGGGCACTTCCACGCCAACCTCGACGACCGTCTGGCGCGGATCGCCAATCGCTGACCTCAGGAGTCGAACGGAGCCATCCGCACCGCCAGCGGCAACCCGCAGCGAACGAGCAGCCTGAAGCGTCCCCCCGGCACCGCCGCCGCCTCGGCCCGCATCATGTCGGCGAGTTCTCGTTTGAAATCGCCTCGCGGATAACGGCGTAAGGCGTGCTGCAGGTTGGCGGGAGCGACGTCCCACGCGCGCAATCCGGTGCCGTCGACCATCGCTCCCCATTGCAGGTAGCAGCCGATCGGGCCGTCGGTCTCGACCTTGACTCCCGGTGTCGTGTGCACGCAGATACCGTCGGCGAGTAGCTCGGTACGTTCCGCGGCGACGTCGGCGGCGCTGGCACAGGACAACAGCCGATCGACGCTGCCGAGCGTGAAGTCGCGGTCCGCTACTGGACTGACGATGCCGTAATCGTGCAGCAGCGCCCCGCAATAGAAGAGCTCCTCGTCCATGGTGTTCCCGTCGAGGGTCGCCAGTGCCCACCCGAACAACCAGGTGCGGTAGGAGTGGCCCTCGAGCGTCGGCGGCAACTCCGCACACGCCGCCTCGGCTTCGCGGGCGAATTTCGAATCGGGTATCCGGAACGTATCCAAGTCGACGCGCGCCGCCGCGTCGGGAATCCGGCCCAGTGCGAGCTTGACCCGGCCCACGGCGTTCTCCCACTGGCCGATCGCGATGGCGGCCAGGAGGTGCCGCCGCTCCGCGCGCGACAGTCGGCCACCGGTGCGCCTGGCCCACGCCAGACCGCCCAGGCGTTGCGGATCGGGCGTGTTCACGCCGCTAAGGGGTTTTGAGGAATACGTCGTTGAGGGTGACGGTGCGAAGATTGCGCGATCGGATGATGTCCACGAGTTGCGGATAGACGTGGGTGACCGGCTCGTGGTTGAGGTGACCGATCACGATCTCCTGTGGGGTGAAGTACTTGTCGGCCATCTTCACGATGTATTCCTCGGTGATCACCGTGGAATCCGACAGCGAACCCGACCACAGGGTCGGGACTTTGTAGCCAAGATCGGCGGCGACCGCATCGACGGCGGCGTTGTGTTTTGCGTAGGGCGGCCGGAAGTACGGTTTGGCGCCGACTCCATAGGTCTTCTTCAGGAAGTCGTCATTGCGGGTGAGCTGCTGAGCGATGTCGCTTTTCGTCAGCCTGGTCAGATCCGGATGCGACCAGGTGTGATTGCCGAGCTGGATTTGGCCGGAGTCCACCAACGGCCGCAGTAGCGCCGCGTTCTCGGTCCACGAGTCGTAGGTGCCGTTGACGAAGTACGTCAGCCGCATGCCGGTGTCCTTGGCGAGCTGCGTGTAGGCGCGCACCACCTCGCTGCTGACGCCGTCATCGAGGGTCAGCGCAAGTAGGTCACCTTCGCCGGGGATCTTGGAGAGCACGCCGCCACCGGGCAGCGCGATGCGCGCACTCGGCGAGGGGGGCGGCAACAAGCTTGCCGGTGCGGTGGGACCCGAGGTCGCGGGTGCGCCGCCGGTCGTCTGGGCGAAGGTCTGCGGCTGCGGATCCACCACCAGCCGCGCCGCGCCCACGACGGCCACCGTGGCGGCGGCGAGCGATCCGAGGAAACGACGGCGGTTCAGCTCTGGCATCGTGATGCCGTCAAACAAGCCGGCGGGTGCCACGCGATTCGGGGTGGGCTGTTTGCGGTGGGCGCCTCGGTCGCGCGGGCGCCCGCGAGGGATGCCCGTGCTGCCAAAGTCCGAGTCCACAGCAGCGAACCGTACCAGTAGCAGCGGCGATATGTCGGATTGGCCCCGGGGGGTTAGCTAACGATTCGCTGCGAAAAGTGTCTCGGTGGCCGCACGGACCGGATAGCTCCGGTGCTGAGGTAGGTGCCCTGACGACGACTGTCAGCACCGCGGGCGATGGTGCGTCTGGCTACGTCATGACCACCGCATTCGGGTCATCCGGCGACGCAAATCCGCCGGGCCCGGTGGTGCATGCCCTGACCGGCTTGGCGGCCTCCGCGGCGCGCGGAATCGCGCCCGATCCGGGTTACTAATTTGTGACTCAAATCCCCGCTCAGTGCGGCGCCCCGCCGCGGCGCTGGGGCAACTCCACGGGCTCGACGTTCGGGGTTCCCAGCGCGGAGGCCAGCCACGGCAGCGAAGCGCCGAACGCCTGCGCGGCGAACGGCCAATCATGTCTGCCCGGCTGGGTCACCACCGCGCAGTTGATCCCGTTGGCGGCCCCTGCGTTGCACAACGAGTAGGCGGCGGCGTCCTGGCCTTCGGGGTTGGCGACCGGGTCGGGCGTCGTCGCACCAGTTGGGCCGGCGGCCTGGGCGAGGTTGTGCGGACCGCTGGGCGCGGGCACGTCGAACCACCCGGAAACCCCGGCGTAGGGACCGTGGTGATTGATGACGGTGATCGGGTCGTAGGCGGCCCAGGCCGCTTGGTTACCGCCGAACAGCCGCGCGAGGGTCTGCTCCTTGGTGCCGACGTTGGGGCGTATGTCGCCGGCGATGTCGACGAACGCGCTGAAGGTTTCCGGGTGCATGACGGTCAGGTCGACGGCGCAGGTCCCGCCCATCGACCAGCCGGCGACGCCCCAACTGGCACGCTCCGCGCTCACCCCGAAGTTGCTCACCATGAACGGCACCACATCTTTGGTCAGGTGATCGGCGGCGTTACCGCGACTGCCGTTGACGCACTCGGTGTCGTTGTCGAACGATCCGGTGGCATCGACGAACACCAGCGCCGGGGCGTAGCCCTGGTGATGGGCCGCGAAGTTGTCCACGGTGTCGAAGGCGCCGCCGGCGCGCAGCCAGTCGGCGGGGGTGTTGTATGCCGAACTGATCATCATCACGGTCGGCAGCCGGGGTGGTGGGTTGGTGGAGAACCAGGCGGGCGGCAGATAAACCAATTCGGGGCGGTGCGGAAAGTGCGGCGAGTCGGTGTTGATGTTCACGGGCACCACCACGCCCTTCGCCGGCTTGGTGCCCTTGACCTGCATCGCGCTCACCTTGAGGCGATCGATCTGGTCGGGCAGCGGGGCCGAGGTGAGCTGATTCCAGGCGGCGCCCACCGTCGGGAAGTAACCGACCCACAGGTTCAGGGCCAACGCCGCGCACACCGCGCACAGCGGCACAGCCAGCAGCGACAACCCGCGCCGCCACCAGCGGGCACCGGTCCAGCCCAAGACGAGCACGGCGGCGGCAAGTCCGCCAGTCGCTATCCACAGCCACAGCGACGCCGGCGCCGGGTCCCCGGCCAGCCCGAGCGAGGCGATGTACCGATACGCCAGCACCGTCACCGCGGCCGCGACGGCCAGCGCCGCCGGCGATGCCCACCGGCGCCAACGCCGCCTGCGTAGGCCGATGCCGCCGACCGCCACAAGCACGGTGAACGCCTGCACCGCCGTTGGCAGCCAGCCACGCAGCAGCGACAGTTGTTCAAAGTGACCCAACAGTGATGACTTTGTTTTCGTAGAGCGCCGGATTGGGAGAGTTAAAAACAACTATCCCATATCGGGCGCCGCAGGACGGCTCGCTCCCGGTGTCCGCGAGCCAAACCACATTGCGAATATGAGCCCCGAAAATCGTAGCCAGGTTCGGTTCGCGCAGGTGGACGTCAGCAGTAGGAAATGCCCATGTCGACGGAAAGCTGGGTGCCGGTGACGAACCTGGACTGGTCGGAGGCCAGCCAGGCAACGGCGTCGGCGATGTCCTCGGGCTGGGCGTGGCCTTCGGGCAGCAGCGGCCTGTTCAGACCCCGCAGGTAGGGGTAGGTTTCGCCGGCCGACTGGATGGCCTCGCGCATCTGGCCACCGCCCATGGGGCTCTCGACCGCCCCCGGGTGCAGGCTGTTCACCCGGATGCTGTGCCGGCCCAGCTCGGCGGCGAACCCGCGGGCCATCCCGACTACCGCGTGTTTGCTGACCACGTAGTGGATCATGAACGGCTCCACCACGATGCCGGCCGCGGACCCGATAAGGATGATCGAGCCGCCGCGGCCCCCGTCGATGATGTGCTGAGCGCTCGCCATCACGGTGTTCCAGGTGCCGGTCACGTTGGTGTCGATGGTGTCGCGGAACGATTCGGCGGTGATCTGGTCCCACGGCGCCGGGCTGCAGATGCCGGCGTTGGCCACGACGATGTCGAGGCGACCGAGTTCCCCGACCGCCTCGTCGACGGCCGCCTTCAACGCGTCGAGGTCACGGATGTCGACCACCGCGGTGCTGATCCGTCTGCCGTTGGCGCCGACCAGGTGCGCGGTTTCCTCGAGGTCGGTGGGCGTCGGCGAGTCGTAGGGAACGCTGGGCGGCAACGGCCCGGCGAGATCAACCGCGATGACGTCGGCACCTTCGGCGGCCAGGCGCACCGCGTGCGCCCTGCCCTGTCCCCGGGCGGCGCCGGTGATCAGCGCGACCCTTCCCGCGAGCGCCTGGCTCATCTGGTGAACCCTCCTTGCCGGACCGTCGTTGTCGAAACGGTGCTTAGCGCAGCACCCGGCGAAGCGTAGCGTCGTGCTCGCGCCGTTGCAGACGGAAGGAGATTCCATGACTGTCAGCGTTGTTGACGCGGGACCCCGGCGGGTCTGCCGGTCGGTCGAAGTGGCCGCGCCGGCCGCCGAGCTGTTCGCGATGGCCGCAGATCCCCGACGCCACCACGAACTGGACGGATCGGGAACCGTGCGCGACAACATCAAGGTGCCCGCGGAAATGGCCGTGGGATCGAAGTTTTCGACGAGCATGAAGATGTATGGGCTGCCGTACCGGATCACCAGCACGGTGACCGCGTTCAAGCCCAACGAATTGGTCGAATGGCGCCATCCGGTTGGCCACCGCTGGCGGTGGGAGTTCGCGGAACTCTCACCAACGCTGACCCGGGTCACCGAGACGTTCGACTTCCACGACGCCGGTGCGCTCAAGAACGCGATCAGGTATTACGACCTGATCGGCGCCCGGAAGAACAACACCGCGGGCATCGAGGCGACCCTCGCCAAGCTGCGCGACCGGTACGCCGCGCAATAGCGGATCAGTCCGGGTCGGACGCATCCCACGGGACCACGCCGGAAACCCAGTGGCTCAGCTGTTGGACCTGATCGTTGCGATGCAGGTGGCGCGGCGGCGTTGCAAAGGTGGAGTAGGGCCGGCAGCGGATGACGACGCGGTCCTCCCGTTCGCACATCTCCTCGACGGATGGCCGTGCCTCGTCGGCCAGTGGTTGTCCCGACATGCGGCCGGCCACCGCCATCATGACGTCGACGGCGAGGTCGCGGTCTCGGTCGAGGGTGGCATCGGCGTAGACCTGCAGATAGCTGAACGGCCAGCGCTCGTCGAGAACACACAGGCTGACCTTGTTGTCGCGTTCGACGATGCGGGCCTTGCCCCGCCCGGCCATGGTGGACACCAGCAGTTCGTCGGTGTCGGTGGGAATGTAGTAGACGATCGACATGGCCGGACCGTCCTTGCGGCGGCGGTAGCCGAACACACAGGTGCGGTGCGTGCGCACGAACTCACGCCGCTCGGAGGGCAGCATGTCGCGGTCGGTGGGAGCCGTGAAAGGCTCCGGCGCCAGGGGGAGAAGCATGGCGAATTGTCCTTGCTATCAAGGTTGTTGACCCAACCAATATTTATGGATACAGTGTGTCCATAAATATTGAGGATGTCAAGTGACCGCCGACACGCCGTCGTCCAGCCGCTCTCGCGGGCGCCCGGCCCTGCCGCTGGACCGGATCCTCGGCACGGCTCTCGAGTTGGTCGACGAGCAGGGGGCCGACGCCCTGTCCATGCGATCGCTGGCGCAGCGCCTGGGATCGGGGACCGCCACGCTGTACCGTCATTTCGGCAGCCGATCGGAACTGGTCGCGTCGCTGGTGGACCAGATGATCGGCGAAATCGAGATGCGCTCGATTGCTTCGCTGCCCTGGCAGCAAGCCTGTATGTCGTTCGCGCACGGCATGTTTGACGCGCTCGGCCGCCACGGCAACGCTGCGTCCCTGTTGATCGGGCACGTTCCGGTGGGCCCCAACGCGCTGGCCCAGCGGGAGCTTGTGTTGTCCGTGCTACTCGACAACGGCTTCGCGCCGGCAACCGCAGCCCATGCCTACGCCACCGTGTCGCGTTATGTGCTCGGCTTCGCGATCCAGGTGTCGGCGTCGACAGACGGCGCTGCGAAGGACACTGAAATATCGGCTGCGTTCCATCGGCTCGATCCGGTTCGCTATCCCGCCACGACCGCGGTCGCCGACGAGCTGCCGGTTTCCTTGGCGGACGAGTTCGAATTCGGCTTGCGGCTCATCCTGGCCGGACTAGAACGATTGGCCAGTTCAGCGCATCCCGAGTTGGCTGAGGTGTTCGATCATGGTGTCGACAGCGGCCGCTAGCGGGGCGGCGTCGCGGCGGACCTGGCTCAGCAGCAAGCCGCCCTGAAGAGCGGCGAGCATTGCCAGCGCGATGCGGTCGATGTCCGTGCCGACGGCCAGCTCCTCACGTTCGGCGATGGTCACTAGGCCGTCGTGAATCATCTTCTCCCACTGGGTAAATGATCGCATCAGCCGCGCCCGCGCGACGGGATCGCAATCGGACAGCTCGCTGGCCATCGATCCGAGCGGACAGCCCCCCACGCCCATTCGCCCGCGCACCACGTCGACCATGGCGTCGCGCCAGCGACGCAAGTCGTCGAGGCTTTCGATGCGGTCCAGGCCTAGGTGTTGAAAACCGAGCACCTGGTCGGTCTGACAGTCGATCACCGCGGACACCAAATCGTTCTTGTCGGCGAAGTAGTGGTACATCTGCGACGTGCTGATGGCCGCGGCTTCCTGAATGTCCTCGATGGTGGTCCGCGCCACGCCGCGCTGCAACATCAACTCCGAGGCCGCGGCCACGATGCGCTCCCGAGTGGCACGGCCCTTGGCGGTCAGCTTTTCAAAGGCGACGGGCACCTTGCACGCCCTTTCGGTAAATCGAGATTGAGCACCGCGGGCAATGCTACCCCCTTTTTGGAGTTGACACTCCATTTTTGAACTCGGAGGGTGGAGTTGTTCGTCTACCAACCGGTTCCAAACTTCGCGAAGGGCAAAAGCAATCATGGAAACCATCGCCGACCGGGTCGCGCAACTGAAGGGCGCGATGACCGGGCAGCTCCCCGACAGCGTTCTCAACACCTTCGGCGCCGAGCAGGCCGCCCTGCGGACCGCCGGAGTGCCGGCGGGCGCTGCCGCACCCGGCGACGCTATGCCCGATGGCCAACTGCTCGACGTGCGAGGCGCGCCCACCACACTCGGCGAGGCCGCAGGCGGTCGCGCCGCTGTGGTCGTGTTTTACCGCGGGGCCTGGTGCCCCTACTGCAATCTTGCGCTGCGCACCTACCAAGAACAGCTCGTCCCGCAGCTGACCGCGCGCGATATTGCACTGGTGGCGATCAGCCCGCAGAAGCCCGACGGCTCGCTGACAACCCAGGAGCAAAACGAGCTCACCTTCACCGTCCTGTCCGATCCGGGCAACCAGATAGCCACCGCGTTGGGCGTGCTGACCGCACCGGGCGAGGCCGCCCGTGCCGCTGCGCTTTCCCTCGGCGTAGACGCGTCTGCGGCCAACGCCGACGGGACACACGGTATGCCGATGCCGACCGTGGTCGTCGTCGACAGCACCGGGATCATCCGCTGGATCGACGTACACCCGGACTACACGACCCGCACCGAGGTCGCCGACATCGTGGACGCCCTGACCGTGCTGGATTGAGGAAAGGATATCGCTACATGATCGACGGGGGGCTAAATTAGTTGGCGTACAACGTCACTCGAGTAGGCGAACTGATCAGTCGTTATGGTCTGGTGGTAGTGCTGGCGTGGATCGGCTTCGGTAAGTACGTGAAGATGGAATCCCGCGTGCTCATCGAACACAGCCCGCTGATGAGCTGGGTCTACGGCCTATTCAGCGTCACCACCGTCGCGCGTGGTTTGGGGACGATGGAAATCGTTGCCGCGCTTCTCATTGCGCTGCGCCCGCTCTGGCCACGAGCGTCGGCGGTCGGTAGCGCGTTGGCTGTCGTGCTCTTCCTGGGGACATTGAGCTTCTTATTCACCACGCCCGGCGTGGTGGGAACTCACGCGGCCGGCATTCCCGTGCTGTCGGCGCTGCCCGGCCAGTTCCTGCTCAAGGACTTGGTGTTGATCGGCGTGGCGTTGTGGACGCTGGGAGACGCATTGTCGGCCAAAGCGATCCCCTGATCAGCTTCTTGGCCGCGCCCAGCGTGGCGTGGTAGGCCCGCGGCGGGATACTGCCGGAGCGTTCGGACAGCCCGCGTGTCAGCGCGCAGATGGCCTCCACCGCGGCCCCGGCGTCGGCGTCGGGGGACAGCTGTCCTTGCAGTCGCGCGTCCTCGACAATCTCGGTCACGACGACGCGAAGCGGATCTTGGGCGCGGACCGCCCGCAGAAACGCCGCCACCGAGGGATAGTCGCGGATCAATCGCTTCGACTCGTCCAGCACCGCATCGAGTCGGTCAACGGCATCATCGGGGTCGCCGGTCTGCGCGATGGCGGCACGCAGCCGCGGCAAGACGATCGCCTCGACCTCCTCGCTGGTGGCCTTGAGCAGTTCGGACTTGTTGGGGAAGTAGTGATACAGGCTGCCGCTGGTCATGTCGGCGGCGCGGGCGATCTCGCGGATCGTCGCCTGCGAGTAACCGACCTCGGCCACACAACGCATGGCCGCAGTGATGATTCGCCGGCGCGTCTGCTCACCGTCTGCGCCGACCGGCCGGCCGAGCTGAGATGGCGTGGCCGTCATGCCACCCTTTCGCGGACGCCGGAACTAATCGATCGGTCAAATATATTCGACCGTGTGGTACACGCATGGATGCGAGCGCTATGAGCCGCGCACAACTGGGCCGCCCGGTCGGCGCCAGCGGCGAGGAAACTCGCCGGCGGATCATCGTCGCAACCATGAAATGCGTAGCCGAGGTGGGGTACTCCAAGGCGACGATCCGTGAGATCGCCCGGATGGCGAACGTCACCAGCGCCAGTCTTTACAACTACTTCCCGAATAAGTCGGAACTGATCAAGGCAACGATCGTGGCGCGGGCCGACGCCGCGATGCCGCGGCTACGCCACGCGGCAGAAGGCGCCGCCGACACCATCGACCGAATCGAGGCGTTGCTCGACGAATGCGGTCACCTGATGCGCGAGTATCCGGACTTGGCCGCGTTCGAGTGGGCGATCAGGGCCGAGAATGTCGCGGGCGGGCCGGACTTGGGAGCCGGGTTCGAGACATTCCGCGAGATCATCGAGGACGTCGTTGCGGATGCCGACCGGCGTGGCGAACTCGGCGAACACCCGGATTCCCGGGGCGTGGTCGAGGCGATCTATGCGCTCGTCTACGGCCTGACCGAACTGGCCGCCACGATGCCACTGGGCGACTACCAGGCCGCGCTCAGCGCGGCCAAAGTCCTGGTGAGAGGCACACTCTTCAGTCACGGCACGTCATTCCCTTGATACGATCAAGCGATTAATTATAGAGTCTGGCTCACGGAGAGTGAGGTCGAGACCTTGACCGAGACTGTGGGGTGCGCGTTCGACGTCGATGCGTTGCGGCAGAAGTACGCCGAAGAGCGAGCACGGCGACTGCGCCCCGACGGCATCGCGCAGTACGTCGAGATCGCCGGTGAGTTCGCCCGGTTCGCCGATGACCCCTGGGTAGACGGGACGTTCACACGTGAGCCGCTGACCGACGAGGTCGACGTGGCCATCGTCGGAGCTGGCTTCGGCGGGCTGTTGACGGGAGCGCGGCTGCGTCAGCTCGGCGTCGACAGTGTGCGGTTGATCGACCGCGCCGCCGACGTGGGCGGCACGTGGTACTGGAATCGGTATCCGGGCATCGCCTGCGACGTCGAGTCCTACGTGTACATCCCGCTACTGGAGGAGCTCGGCTACATTCCCGCGGACAAATACGCCAAGGGAGCCGAGATCTTCGCGCACTGCCAGCGCATCGCCGAGCACTACGATCTGTATCGCGATGCCTGCTTGCAGACCGACGTGCACGAGATCCGCTGGGACGCGGCGAGTTCCCGCTGGATCATCCGGACCAACCACGGCGACGAGATGCGGGCCAGGTTCGTCTCGATGGCCAACGGGTATCAGGCGAAACCGAAGCTGCCCGGCATTCACGGGATCGGCGCCTTTCGCGGCAAGACGTTTCACACCAGCCGCTGGGACTACGACTACACCGGCCCACAGCTGGAAAACCTCGCCGGCAAGCGAGTCGGCATCATCGGCACCGGGGCGACCGCGGTCCAATGTGTGCCGCATCTGGCGGCGGCGGCGCAACACCTCTACGTCTTCCAGCGCACACCGTCGTCGGTGGACGTTCGTGCCAACCAGCCCACGGATATGCAGTGGGCCAACGCATTACAACCCGGCTGGCAACAACAGCGGATACTGAACTTCCAGATCCTCACCGCCGGCGGGCAAGCGGAGCAAGATCTGGTCGCCGACGCCTGGACGAGCATTACCCGCAAGCTCCCGGTGATGCGTCATGACACCCGTGATATCCAAGCATCCGTGAGCCCCGAGCAACGCAGCCGCGACATCGAGCTCGCGGACTTCGCCAAGATGGAGGAAATCCGAGCTCGGGTCGCCGCCATCGTGGCCGATCCGGCTACCGCGGAAGCCCTCAAGCCGTGGTACGGCTACTTCTGCAAGCGCCCCTGCTTCCACGACGAGTATCTGCAGGCATTCAACCGCGAGAACGTCACGCTGGTGGACACCCGCGGCCGCGGCGTGGAGCGCATCACCGAAACCGGGGTCGTCGTCGACGCGGTGGACTTCGAGCTCGACTGTCTGATCTTTGCAACGGGTTTCGAGGTGGGCACCGATTACTGCCGCCGCACCGGGTTCGAGTTGATCGGCCGCGACGGCGTGACGCTGACGGACAAGTGGCGCGACGGCGTGCGCACGTTTCAGGGCTTGTTTACCAACGGTTTCCCGAACTGCTTCATCGAGAGCATCGCCCAGGCCGGGCTTACGGTGAACTTTCCATACCTGCTGGACGTTCAGGCCAGCCACGCCGCGTGGGTGATCGCTTGGGCCCTCGAGCACGGCGCCACCGAAGTGGAGGCTTCGCCGAGCGCCGAGGCCGCCTGGGTCGACACCGTTGTGCAGCGTTCGGCAATGACCGCCGAACGCGCCAAGACGTGCACTCCGGGCTACTACAACCGGGAGGGCAAGGCGGACGCCAAGACTCGGCAGGGCAGCTTCTTTTTCGGCACGCCCACCGAGTACGCCGACATTCTGGCGGGCTGGCGGGACAAGGGCGACTTGGCGGGGTTAGACATCCGCGGGGTCGATTCGTGAAGTACGTCCTGGGACGGGCCCGGGCGATGGCGCGGCGTCGACCTTCGCCGAAGGTGGCGATCATCGGAGCCGGGTTCGGCGGTCTCGGCACGGCCGTGGCGCTGCGCCGCGCCGGCATCGACGACATCACGATCATCGAGGCCGCCGACGGTGTCGGGGGTACCTGGCGGCGCAACACCTATCCCGGCGCCGCCTGCGATATCCAGAGCCACCTGTATTCGTTTTCGTTCGCGCTCAACAAATCCTGGAGCCGCACTTACGCCCGTCAGCCCGAGATCCTGGCCTACCTGGAGTCGGTGGCCGACGACTTCGACTTGCGTCGCCACCTCATGCTCGACACCAGGGTCCACAGCATCCAATGGAATGCGGACACCTCGCAGTGGGACTGCCAGGTGGAGCGCGCCGGGCAGACCGCGGCACTGTCCGCCGATGTCGTCGTCAGCGCAGTCGGGTTGTTCGGTGCGCACAAACTCCCCGATATCGCCGGCCTGAACGACTTCGGCGGCACCTTGATGCACACCGCGCAGTGGGATCACGGCGTCGACTTAGCAGGCAAAAAGGTGGCCGTGATCGGCACGGGTGCCAGCGGGGTGCAGGCCGTCCCCGAGCTTGTCAAAATCGCCGAGCGCCTCACGGTGTTCCAGCGCACACCGCCGTGGATGGTGCCCAAGGATGACCGGCCCTACAGTGCAACAGAATTGGCGCAATTCCGGCGCGACCCGCTGGCGACGCGCCGCACACGCTGGCAGATCTGGAAGTTCCAGCACGACAACACCGCGACCCTCGCCGATGACCCGGTCGTCGCCGCCCGCAGCCAGATCGCGACCTCGTTCCTCGAGCGCACCGTGGCCGACGAGCGGCTTCGGCAGGCGCTGACACCGGATTACCCGTTCCGTTGTAAGCGCGTGCTGCTGGGTGACGACTACTACCGGGCGTTGCAGCAAGACAACGTCGAACTGGTCACCGATCCCATCGACCGCATCACCGAGACATCGGTCGTGACGCGGACCGGCCAGGCCTGCGTCGTCGATGCGATCGTGCTCGCCACGGGGTTCGAAACGTCGCACTACCTATCGGGCATCGACGTCATCGGAACCGGGGGACAGCACCTGCACGAGCGATGGGGGCTCGACCCCAGCGCCTACTTGGGCACCGCGGTCAGCGGATTCCCGAACTTCTTCATGCTCTACGGCCCCAACACCAACCAGGGCGGCAACTCGATCGTCTACATCCTCGAGGCAGGCGCGCGACTGGTGGCCAGCGCGGTGGGCCGGCTGGCGCGGCGAGGTGGCTACCTCGACGTGCGTCCTGAGGCCGAAAAGCGTTACAACGAAGAGCTTTCCGCAGACCTCGAGCGCAGCATCTGGACGCGGTGCGACAGCTACTTCCGCTCACCCAGTGGCCGCATCGTCACCCAGTGGCCCTACACCGAGCTGGAATACGCTCGCCGCACCTGGCGGCTGCGGCCGCGGGATTGGGTGCACCGCACCGGCGCACCGGCAAGCCAGCCGGGACCCGTCAGTTCTGCTTCGAATCGCTTTTCGTCACAGGTGTAGGTACGTCGATCTTGGCGGCTTCCTCGGTCGCGATCTTGCCTGCCACCTTGTCTATTGCTCGGCGGAACGCTTGCATGCCGAGACCCATTCCCAGGGAACGCAATTGGACGGTTTTCTCCGCGATCGCCGGCCACTCGTCGATGGGTAGCCCGGCGCGCAGGAACGGCTCCCAGACTTCATCGCGATAAAGCTCGACGAGTGGTTGCATGCTGGCGATCTGGTGATCGGTCATGTGGGCGAGGGCCCGGGCAACCTTATCCAACGGCAGGCCGACGGCGATCAGCTTCTCGACGTAGTCGAACGTGGCCGTGTCGGTGATGACGAGCAGTTCGTCGTTCACAATCTCGATCAGCCCGCAGTCGGTGAAGTACCGCTCCGCCTCGGCGCCGAACTGGCGGGCCAGGTCCGCCCGTTTCATCTCCAGCGATCCGGTGAGGTTGGCGGGACTGAGCACTTCCGAGGCCATCCGCCGCACCTCAGGCGCCGACTCACCGGACTGGTCCAGGATTCGCCGGATGATGTCGAGCGGAAAGCCCTGAGTCCGAAGTGATTTGATCCGCTCGATGTGTGCGATGTGGTCATCGCAATAAATACCGATCCGGCCGCGGCGCTGCGGTGGCGGCACCAAGCCGTTGGTTTGCCACTCGCGGATGTTCCGCGCCGTCATGTCGACACGGCGCGCGAGCTCGTCGATTGTCATGTCCACTGCGATGACCCTTGTCGATTACGTAAGTTTCCGTTACGGTCGCATACGTAACTATACAGGGTTAGGTGACCGATGACGCTCACGGACGGGGTTCGCTTCGGCAGCTCGGTGGCACGCACATTGGGCGCCGCCGTGTTAGCCAATGCCGCGGGTGCCCGCGGGCGCGCACAGATCGATGCGGAGATCACCACCTACGATCCGATGGACGCGGCGACGGCGGCCCAGCCGTTCGAGGCTTACCGTCAATTGCATGCGGGCGCTCGGGTGCAGTACAACCCGAAACGCAGAGTGTGGATCCTGAGCCGGTTGGACGATGTCCGGGCCGCTGCTCGCGACGACGTCAACTTGTCCAGTGCCGACGGGCCCACACTGACCCGAATACCGGCGCCGATCTTGGTCTCGCTCGACGGCGAAGAGCATGCCCGGCAGCGGCGTCAGGTGATGCCCGCCTTCACCAAAGCGGCACTCGACAGCTGGCGTCCGATCATCGACCGGCTCGCGACGGAAACGGTCCACGACGTCTTGGCCAACCCTGGTTGCGACATGGTGCAGCGGTTGGCGATTCCGATGCCGGTGCGCCTCATCGCCCAACTGCTGGGCGTTCCCGACACCGACGTCGACAATTTCCGGCAGTGGTCCGAGGCGTCGGTACAGATCACCGGCCTCGACCTGTCCGCCCGCGGCGCCCGCAGGCTCGCCGGCGCACTGCACGGTTCGTGGGCGATGCACCGCTATTTCACGCGGCAGTTCGCCGCCGGCGGCTTGAAGGGCTCCAACACGATCCTGGGTCGGCTGCTGGCCGAGAACGAGGCCGGCTCGCTGCCCGACCGGGAGCTGTTCTACTTCGCGATGCTGCTGCTACTGGCCGGCAACGAGACCACCACCAATCTCCTTGGCGGCATGTTCGACACGCTGGCCACCCACCCGGAGCAATACGACAACCTACGCGCCAATCCCGACCTGGTACCGATGGCGGTCGAAGAATTACTGCGTTATCTTTCGCCGGCGCAGAACGTGCATCGCACCGCGGTGAACGACTACCAAGTGGGCGATGTCACGATCCCGGCGGGTGCGCGGATCATGCTGGCGATCGGCGCCGCCAATCGTGACCCGCAGGCGTTCGACGAACCCGACGCATTCCGGGTGGATCGAAACCCGAACCAGCACATGACTTTTGGATTCGGCGCGCACCTGTGCATCGGAGCGCAGCTGACTCGCATGGAGGCCCAGGCCGTGCTGCGTGAACTGGTGACGCATGTCAGCCGGATAGCGGTCGTCGGCGCGACGCAGTGGTCGACCAACAGCCTGCTGCGGGGACCGACGCGCCTGGCGGTCCGTCTTACGCCCGCGTGACTCCGAAATCGATCACGCCGCGGATCAGTTCGCCGGCGGCCTTGGCGGTGTACGCCTCGTTGATTTCGTCGAGCCGGTAGCACTTGGTAATCATCTCGTCGAGCAGCAGCTGCCCCGACTCGTACAGCGAGGCCAGCAGCGGAATGTCGCTCTTGGGGTTGCAGGAGCCAAACACCGTGCCGCACAACGTCTTGTTCATCAAAATGAAGTCTTGCAGTGTCACGTCGATCGAATCCAACCCAGGTGACGGCAGGCCGGTCAGCACACAGGTGCCGCCCTTGCGGGTGAGCTCCAGTGCTGTCCAGACATCGGCTGAGCCGATCATCGCGGGCGAGACGACGACCGCATCGGCCATCACGCCGCGGGTCAGCTCGCGCACCAGATCAATCGCCTCGACCCCGGTGGCCGCAGCGTGGGTGGCACCGAGCTTCAGCGCTGACTCGCGTTTGAACTCGACCGGGTCGACCGCGACGATGCGGGCGGCGCCGCTGATGCGCGCCCCCTGAATGGCCGCGCTGCCGATGCCGCCCGCGCCGATCACCACCGCCGTGTCGCCGCCTCGCACCTGGGCTCGTCGCGCCGCCGAGCCGTATCCGGTCGGAACAGCGCACGCCAGCAGCGCGGCGGGCACCAGCGGGAAACCCGGATCGATCTTCACCAGCGAGTCAGCCGAGACGACGGTGTGTTCGGCGAACGCACCAATCTTGGAGATATGGCCCAAGTTTCGTCCGTCGAGGGTGTGGTGGCGGAATGTGCCGTCCGTCGGCATGCCGGGAGTCAGCGTTCCGGAACCCTTGTCGCACAGGTATTCCATCCCCGAGGCGCACCACCGGCAGTGCCCGCACACCGCAACGAAGGACGTCACCACATGGTCGCCGGGCGCGAAGCCGGTGACGCCTTCGCCCACCTCGAGCACCACGCCGGATCCTTCGTGGCCGCCGATCGTAGGCGACATGGCCGGCAGCCCGGGCGAGCGTGGGGCTTCGGCCGGCGGGGCCAGCTTGCCCTGCCGGATGTGCTCGTCGGAGTGGCACAGCCCGGTGGCGGCCAGCTGCAGCAGCACCTCGCCGGTCCGCGGCGGATCCAGCTCGAACTCCTCGACAGTCCACGGACTGCCGTATTCGTAGAGGATGGCCGCGCGGCTTCTCATCGGGCGGGGTCCGCGGCGACCTCGATGGCGCCGGCCTTGGCCGCAGCGCGAAGTTGGTGGAAGTCGTCGAGCGCCTTGTCGGCGTAGGTGTATGACCATTCGGCGACCGCCTCGCACACGGCGTTGCTGGTGCCAACGTATCCGCGCAGTATGGACGCGTTGGCGCTCTGCGAATGCGCCCGCGCCAGCAGGACCGCACAGGCGGTGACGTATTCGCTGAATGTGGACGCCGACATGCCTTCGGTTTCGACGGTGCCCTTCATGTCGTGGAACTGGCGGAGGTAATAGTCACGGCCGTCCTTGCGTGTCGTCCCCAGGAACACGTCCGACATCGCCTGCAGGATCAGCTGGCCGTCGACGACGCGCACGCCCTGACCCTTCGCCTCGACGGCGGCCGTCAGTGCACCCGGCTGGCGCCAGCCGCCGTACTCCTCGAGGACGGATCGGGTGGCCTCCTTGATCTGCAGGACGAGCGGCGTGTCGTTCGGGCCGACCAGGATGACCAAGTAACACCGGGTGCCGACGCTGCCGACGCCGACCACCCGCAGGGCGACATCCGTGACGCGAAAGTGCGAGAGCAGCAGCGCGATATCCGTCGGGACCGCGGCCAGATACTCCTCGATCGACTCCAGCAACATCTCTTCGGTTTCGCCGGGAACGTGTTGCAGAACCGGCGGTGTTTCCCGAAGGCGCGGGGTCCCGTCCGGCCCGACTTCCACGATCCGTTTGACGACGCGCGCCGACGTTCGAGTGCGCGCCCGGGATATCGTCTTCTGAATCACCCCATGCAGGTCCTTGGATACTTGTCCGGTGTACTTCTCGGGTTCGACCCGCAGGTAATACCGGTCCAGGACGCTCATGTCGAGCATGGCGTGCAGACTGGTCCGGTACCCCTCCAAGGCCTGTCGCACACAAGTGCGGATGGCCTTGGCAGGATAGTCCGCGTGGCGGCCTCCGACGATCGCGCTGGTGATCAGGCGTTTGATGTCCCATTCCCCCGGCGCCACTGCGGCCTCGTCAAAGTCGTTGAGGTCGAAGACGATTGAGCGGTCCGGCGCGGCGTACATCCCGAAATTCGAGATATGAGCGTCACCGCAGCACATGACTTCGATCCCGCTCGTCGGGCTCGCGGCGAGGTCTGCGGCCATGACCGCGGCAGAGCCCCGGTAGAAGGAGAAGGGGTCGGTGAGCATGCGGGCGAACCGCAGCGGAACGAGTTCTTGCAGCCGGCCGGCGTTTTGCTCGACCAGGATTTCCGTGGCCGTTCGGCGAGACGGAGTCAGTTGCGCGAGTGAACGTCGCGGGACTGAACTTCGCAGCGCTTTTCCGTGCGCCGCGTCCTCGCTCGGGACCTCGAGATCGATGAGGCGTTCACGCAACGCCCGCTGCGGCATTCGATCAGCATACGCAGCGCCGCGTTCTCAGCACTTAGCTTCAGGCTGATTCTCAACGGTGCCAGAAAGGTGGCCTGACGGTTAACGTCATCGAAAGTTTGGTGCTGAACTTTGAGAGGACGCCTGCCGATGGTGGAAACGCCTCCGTTAGATGGGCGCGCTCGTACCCGACGGCGCATTCCCTGGCTCAACGTCCTTGGTGTCGTTGCCGTGGTCCTTGCCGCGACCGCGCTCGTGGTCAAGAACGCTCCCGAAATTTCCCCTCAAGGGGCCAACCGAATCCTCAACGTCTCCTACGACCCGACACGTGAGTTGTTTGCCGCGATCGACAAGGCGTTCGTCCCGCAATATCGCGCGCACAGCGGAGTCACGCTGGACATCGAAGAGTCGCACGGTGGATCGGGGCGCCAGTTGAGGAGCGTGCTGGATGGCAGCCAGAAAGCCAGCGTGGTGTCGCTGGCGCTGATCAGTGACGTGCAAACGTTGAGCAAGCGCGGGCTGATCGCGCCCGACTGGCAACAACGGCTGCCGAACAATTCGGTGCCCTACACATCGACCGTCGTGTTCGTGGTTCGCAAGGGCAACCCCAAAGGCATCCACGACTGGCCTGACCTGGTCAAGTCCGACGTTTCGGTCGTCACACCCAATCCACGCAGTTCGGGCAACGGACAACTGAGCGTGCTGGCCGCGTGGGGCTCGGTCACCACGCGCGGCGGCAGCCAAGCCCAGGCGGCCGCGTACGTGCGGACACTGCTGCACCATGTGGCGGTTTCGGACGCCGGTGCCCGCAGTGCGGGCGACAATTTCACCCTGGCGAAGATCGGCGATGTGCAGCTGGCGTGGGAGAACGAGGCGCTGCGCGAGGTGGCCGCCAATAAGGACGAACTGGAGCTGGTCTACCCGCCGGTCAGCATCCTCGCCGAGCCCGCCGTGGCGTGGGTCGACGCGAACATCACCGATCCCAAGACCGCGACCTACGCCAAGGCCTACCTCAATTACTTATTCACCGACGCCGCGCAAGAGCAGGTCGCCGAATACGGCTATCGGCCCGTCAAGCCGGCGATTCTGGCGAAGCACACCGACCGCCTGCCTCCGCTGACGCTTTTCTCGATCGGTGCCATCGCCAAGGATTGGAGTGATGCCCACGAGCAGTTCTTCGGCACCAACGGGATACTCGACTCGCTCTCAGCGGCCCTCGGAACTTAGCGGCGACGAGATGAACTACGACTGGGTGAAGGGCCGGCATGACCTCATCGCCGGCCTCACCGTCGCCGCCATCTCGTTCCCCCAGGCGATGGCGTATGCGCTCATTGCCGGGGTGGATCCCCGGTTCGGGGTGTATTCGGCGATCGTGGTGACGATCATCGCCTCGATCTTCGGCTCCTCCTCGCACCTGATCAACGGGCCAACAAGCGCGATATCGCTGCTGGTGTTCACTGCCCTGGCATTCATTGATTCGGAGAACACCACCGAACTGTTCGAGGGACTGTTCCTGCTGGCCGTTCTGGTGGGTGCCTTCCAAATCGTGATCAGCCTGTTCAAGCTGGGCAACCTGACGCGCTACATCTCCGAGTCGGTCATCATCGGCTTCATGGCCGCGGCCGCGTTTCTGCTTGCCATCGGACAGTTGGGCAACGCGCTGGGGGTGCGCGACAAAGGCAACGGGCACATGCAGGTGCTGCGCCGGGTCTGGCTGACCCTGTTCCGCGGCGATCACATCAACTACCGCGCGCTGATGCTCAGTGCCGCCGCGGTGTTGTTGGCTGTTGTGCTTCGAAAACTGGTGCAGCGCTTCGGGTGGCCGCAGATCGACATGCTTGCCGTGCTGATCATCACCGGCCTGATCGGCTATTTCGCCGGCTGGTCGGTTCCCGGCGCCGGCGGACACACGGCCGTGGCGGTGGCCGCGAAGATCCCGCGCAGCCTGCCCACCCCGCATATCCCCGAGGTGCACACCGAATGGCTGCCCGAATTGTCTTCGGGCGCATTGGCCATCGCGTTCGTCGGCATCATCGAGGCGTTGTCGATCGCCAAGGCCATTGCCTACGAAACCCAACAAAAGATCGACTACAACCGGCAGATCATGGCCGAGGGCCTGGCGAATCTCGGTGGGGGCTTCTTTCAATGCCTGCCCGGCTCGGGCTCGCTGTCGCGCTCGGCGATCAACTACCAGTCGGGCGCCAAGACACGGTTCTCCGGAATCGTTTCGGCCGCAACGGTCGCCGCAGCGCTGCTGCTGTTCGCGCCGTTACTGCGGTACGTTCCGCAGCCGGCGCTGGCCGGGTTGCTGCTCGTCACCGCGGCGCGGCTGGTCGATTTCAAGCGATTGTTCTACACGCTCAAGGCGTCGCGTTACGACGCCGGCCTGGTGATCGTGACGGCGTTCGTCGGCGTGGCAATAGATCTCGACAAAGCGGTCCTGCTCGGTGTGATCCTGTCGATCCTGTTGTTCGTTCCGCGCGCGGCGAAGCTGAAGGCCAAAGAGCTCGTCGTCGCACCCGAACGCGTGGTCCGCGAACGCCTTCCCGACGAGCCCGCCGACCCGTCGATCATCATCTACGACCTGGAAGGCGAGCTATTCTTCGGCGCCGCACCGGAATTGGACCGCTACCTGGTGGCGCTGCGCCAGCGGATCGCAGATGATGACGTCAAGTTTGTGGTCCTGCGACTCAAGCGCGTCCGCCACCCGGACGTCGTGTGCATCGAGCGCATCGAGCATTTCCTTCGCGAACAGTCCGCGCGCGGCGTGACCATCCTGCTGGCCGGGGTTCGTCCTGACACGCTGGGAATCTTGCACAATGTCGGGATTCAAAGCTGGTTCCCGGAAGTGCACATCTTCCCCGAAGAGGACGAAGAATTCTCGGCGACGCTCAAGGCCGTGCGCCACGCGCGCGGACATTTGGATCCTGTCGAGGTCGGCCGGCCGCCGGCCAAACCAATCGACCTCGACGACCCGCCGGACCTCTATTACCTGGTGTGACCGTCAGCCTTTGGCGGCGGCCGCCCTGGCGCGCTCCGTCATCGAGGCGATCACCCCGCCGTCGTTGAGGATGTCGGTGCCGGTGAGATAGCCCGCCTTGGCGCTGGCACAGAAGGCAAGTAGCTCGCCCATCTCCTCCGGCTTGCCCCACCGCGGGACCGCAGCGTCGGCGACCATCGCACCGGCGCCGGCCTGCTCCTCGAGCCTGCCCATTTCGGTGTCGATGGAGCCAGGAGACACCGAGACGATGCGCAGTCCACGCGCATTGAACCTTTCCGCCTGTGATTGGCTGTACCACCGCACGAACGTCTTGCTCAAGGCGTACGCGATACCCGATCGCGCCTCCTCGGGAATGGCGTTACAAGGTGCCATCATCGCGTCCCAGAAGGCGTCCGCGTCGTGCAATGCCAGCGGAAATTGTTCTGTCGGAATCATTTCCGCGGGCAACAGGTGGGCCGCCATCGACGCGACGTTGACGATGACGGCGCCTTCGCCGGCCTTCGCGTAGAACGCCTCGTTGACGTTGATGGTGCCGATTGCGTTGGTGCGCATGACGTAGTCGGCAGCGCCCATACTCGGGCTGACCCCGGCGGTGTGAATAACAGAGGCAAGTGTTCCGAGGTCGCTAGCGGTGTCGAGCAGGCTGTCGACCGCACGTCGGTCCGTGACGTCACAGTTCACGATCCTGGGTTTCATCCCGAGGTCCTCCAGGGCCGCGGCGGCGGCGTCGAGTCGGTCTTGCCTGACATCGCAGAGGACCAGGGTGTGATCGCGGCCGACAATCTTGGCCGTGGCCAGACCCATGCCACCTGCGCCGCCGGTGATGACCGAGACTCGATTCATACCTGGACCGTATATGCGGTGTGATTTCGAGCCGAGTCGCGGGTCGAGTTTTTGCGAACCGCCTACGGCGTTATGCGTCGTCCTCGGAGTCCTCGTGCGGATGGCCGCTATGCCGGACGGCGGTGCCTCTGAACGGCGCCCGAATGGTGGCGGCCAGGTGCCGGCGGTTGATGATCAGCCCGGCGACGGCCACCGCGGTGTAGATGCCGCAGAGCAGCAGGCGACCGTGGGTGGTGTTGATCGGGAACTGGGCGAGGAAGAGCACCAGTAGCGCCCAGGCGGTGGCTCGGTGGAAACGCAGCCCCAAAAGCAGTGCGACACCCATCAAGGTTTGGGTCGCCGTCAGGAGGACTTCTTCAACCTGGCGGGAATCGAGCGCGAGGGAGAACCCGCCACCGCCCAGCAGGTGGGAGACCGGCAGCGATCCGATGAGCAGCGTCCACTGGTTGACCTTGGACGAGATCAGCGTGGCGATGGCCGCCGTGCCCTTGCCGCGACTGGCGAAGATGGTCGCGACGATGAACTCGGGCGCCTCCGAGGCCAGCGGAGCAAGCCACTGCACCAGCAGGAACCGATCGACGCCCAGCTCGGTACCGGCGGCAACCAGATTGTTGGCGAACGGCGCGGCGCAGAGCAGGATCACCGCGCACGACAACGCGAACAAGCCGATGACGACTATTCGCCGTCCGCGGTCGGGCAGGTGTCCCAGGGCGGCGGCGGTGCCGACCAGATCGGGCTCCTCGACATCGCCGTGGCTGAGCTTGTAGAGGTAGAAGCCGAACCAGGCCAGCAGCGCCAGCCCGAGCACCAGATGGATGTGGCCGGTCGCGGGGATGAGGAAAGCGGCCACGCCGGCGATCAGCAAGAACCCGATCTCCACCCGGTTGGCGGGTTCCAGGGCCAAACCAGTCGATTTGCCCTGCTTGTTGGCGCCCAGTTTGCGTGCGACGACAATGCCGACCAGCACCACGACCGGCCAGCCCAGACCCATCAGCAGACGGTTGGATCCCGTCATGTTGGCTGCGGCGTACTGCGTGTATTCGGGTACGCGGCCGGACACGTAGGCGTAGTAGAGGTCGACGGCGTATTCGGGTAGCACGGCGATCACCGCGAGCACCGCGATCGCCAGGCCACCGGAGACGTCGATCTGGGCGGTTTCGGCGGCCCACGCCAACACGAAGCTGGCAGCGACTACCGCGGCTCCGTAGATCAGCAGGGCGGCGACCGGGTTGGGGTGCAGCCCGGCGATGCGGACCACCATTGCGGGGGTGATAAACGCGACGGTGATCACCGCCGAACGGGTCAGCGTGCGCCACGGCGCGCGAGCAGGCCTCGGGGCGGGCACAGCGGCACGGCCTACGGCAAGCATCGCCATTTCTTCGGAATTCATCGACTTCATCGGTGATCGGTGGTGGCTACTTCTGCGGCCGTTGATCTCCTCACCGTACCTGCCGGACTATCACCCAGCAACGTAAGCGGAAGGTGGAGTGTCGGCATCCGCTGCCCCATCTTTGCTGGCCAGAAGCCACCATTCTAAAAGTTAGGGGCTCCTAACTTCAAACTTTGGCAAAACGTTTCATCGACGTGTGTGGAACTCGCCATCCATTTCGACGCCGGGACCGTGCTCAGAGTTCCAATCGGCCCCGGCAGTCGTCAGCCGGTTTGGCCCATCGCCGCGACAGCCATTTGCGCGAAGAGTTCGACGAGTTGTTTTCGGGTCAGCGAATTCATCATTTGCTCGGCCGCGTGCATCATCTCGCCCACGAACAGGGTCGGTCCGTTGCCGAGGTTCTCGAAGGCCTCGACTATCACGTCGTCCACGGAGTCAGCACCCGGCGGCACCTCGTCGGGCGAGCTGATCTGGCCACGGCTGTATTCGAGTTCGCGCAGTGCCGGTGTGTTCGTCTTGCCGAGAATCAGGCCCAGGACGTCGACGCCTTTGTCGTGCAGCTCGGACCACAGCGCTTCGGCGAAGACCATGTCGAATGCTTTGGTGGCCCCGTAGGCGACCATGTTGGGTCCGCCGGCCAATCCGGCGCCGGATCCGAAGATGACGATCCCGCCCCTGCCGCGCTGGACCATGGGCGCAGCGAAGTGGTGGCACAGCTGCATCGGCACCATGCAGTTGCGTAGCACCATCGCTTCGGCGGCCTCGATCGAATTGGCCAGGAAAGGCTGATAGTTCGGGTCGGCCCCGGCGCAATAGACGAGGAAGCCGATCTCGAGATCACCTGTCGCCTCAGCGATAGCCGCGGCAGCGTCCGGCCGCGCGAGATCCATGGCCAGAGTGCGGGTTTGGGCCGATGTGCGCGACTCGATTCCGGCCGCAACGCGATCGAGCACCTCCTGCCGGCGTGCCAGCAGCACGACGTTGACACCGCGCTCGGCGAGTCCTTCGGCGAATGCGGCGCCAACCCCGTCGGAAGCGCCGGCGACGAGTGCCCACGGTCCGTATTTGGTCGCGAATGTCACGAAATCTCCTTATGTTTCGCCGACGACGGTCAGGCGCACCTGGGTGTACCGCCGGCGTGCGATGCGCCAGCCGTCGGGGGTCCGGACGATCTCGTCGTCGTAGAAGCCGACCGGGTTGACGCCGGACGTGTTGTCGGCGGTCATGATCAGTCCGTCGATGTAGGTGCGCGCGGTGGCCTCATCGCCGCGGACCGTGATGGCCTGATTGCTCAGCCGGTGCATGGTGTGTCCGGCCATGGCGTGCACTTTTTCCATGAAATCGGCGACGGCGTCGACGCCTTTCCACACGCCGATCTCGCCGTAGTCAAGCTCGCAGTCGTCGGTGAACACGGTGCGAAACAGCGGCCAGTCCCGTCGGTCGATCCCCGTCGCGTAGCGCACCAGCAGGTCGGAAATGTCTTGGCGGTCTTCGCGTTCGGTCATGCGGGATCTCCGTTCGGATGGACGATGATCCGCGGCGGCCCGTCGGATCTGCGCGCGAGTTCCAGGGCGTCCGGCACTTCGTCGAGGGTGATGATGCTGCCCACGCTGGGCAACGGATCCAGCCGCCCCGCGGCGATGGCGTCGAGCGTTCCGTACCAGTCCTGCGGGTGCGGCCCGCCGCCGAATTGGATCGTGACGCCCTGGCGGGTGGCGGTGGTGATGTCCAGCGTGTCGCCGGTGTACCAGCCACCCGCGCAGTAGATGCGGGTGGCCATCTCGGCGGATTCCACGATGCTCTGGATGAGTCCGGCCGCGCCCACGCACTCGAAAACGACTGCCGGCCCGGGTAATCCGTGTTCGGCGCGGGCGTCCCGGAATGCGTCGAAAATAGGCTGCTCGGCGGGATCGACCACAATGTGCGCGCCGAAGCGGTCGCGGGCCAGCTCACGGCGATCGGCTTTGAAGTCCGCCACGATGATCGGCTCGACGCCGCGACTGACCAGCGCCGCGACTGCCGAGAGCCCGATCGCTCCCGCGCCGACGACGATGGGGACCTCGCCGTGCTGCAGCTGGGCCGAGCGGACGTAGAACTCGCCGACGGCGAACGCATCGGTCAGCGCGGCGGCATCGCTGGAGACATCGCTCGAAACGGGCTTTGCCGCGGCTTCCGAAACCACCAGCAGTTCAGCAAAACTCCCCTGTGCTTCCGGGTGCTGACCGATGATTCGCATGCCGCCGGCGCCGCCGTCCACCAGGCGTACCGGCATCGCCGTGACGCGTGCGCCGAGCGCGAACTGGTCGGTACAGCCGGGTCCGTGCCCGATGACCTCGCCGACGAACTCGTGGCCAAGCACGATGTCGCGGTCGGTGTCGTAGAGCGAGCGACCGGTCGGGTCGTCAATGGCGAGCTCGGGGTGGTCCATGAAGTGCACGTCGGATGCGCAGATCGCGGTGCTCAGCGTCCGCAGCAGCAGCTCACCGGTTCCGGGCTTCGGGTCAGATGTCTCGCGAACCTCTAGTTTGCCGTTCCGCAACACGACAGCGCGCAAACTTCAGCCTCGTATTTCTCGAATAGTCGATATAAGATTTCGAATGTTCGTCATCACTGTAGGAATTCCGTCGTAAAGGAGTCAAGCGATTCGCGGATCGTCGTCGGCTCCGACCGCCCGGGTGCTTGATGTCGTGGAGCTCCTGGCGCGGTCCGGAAACACGCCAATGCGCTTCTCCGATGTCGTGCGCGAGCTCGATCTCACGCAGGCGACGGCACACGCGATCCTGAAGACGCTGTGTGATCGTGGCTGGGCCAGTCGCGACCCCGTCACGAAGACCTTCACTCTCGGGCCCGCACTCGCCGTCGTGGCGGCGCGGACCGATACTGCTCGCCCACTCGCACACGCCGCCCGTGACGCCGCGCTGCGACTCTCCCGCGAAGTCGGTTACTCCGGCTCCGTGGTCGAGCGATTCGGTGATTCGTTGGTGGTCACGGCATTCGAGGGTGACGACGCCACCCAGCCGGCGGGGATCCCGGGCGACCGAATCCCGTACGCGCCACCGTTCGGGGTGGCCTTGGCCGCCTGGGACACCGACGAAGAACAGCGGGCCTGGGTTCGCAGGGGTGCGGGCAGCAACACTGATCGCACGAAGCGCCTCGAACTCGTACTGGAACACACCCGCGAACGTGGATACGACGTCGACTGGACAACGCCGGCGCTGGCACAGGCCGTACAGGTGGTCGGCACGTTGGATAGCAACGAGATGCCTACTCCGGTGCGCCACATCATGGACCAGTTACTGGTCGAGTTCACCACCATCGGCTTCCTGTCCGACGACAACCCCGGTCGCCGCAAGCAACCCGTAGTGACCATTGCCGCACCGGTTTTCGATCAGCGTGGCCAAGCTGCCCTGATGTTGGCCGTGCATCCGCTGTGCCCCCTCAGCTCGCGACAGATCCAAGTCATCGGGAAAAAGCTCACCGATGAAACGACTGCGATCAGTGCCCGGAGCCATGTCGCATAACTACATGGTGGACGATCTCGGCGAATTCGTCGTCGACGCCGGGCAGGCGGATCTGGCCGGGCGTTCCCGCGCATTGCTGAAGCGCAACGTGCTCGACAGCGTTGCGTGTGCCGTCGGATCACTGGACGGCGAGCTGATTGCAACGCTGCGAGAGCACACCGAGCAGTCCAGCGGCCGTCCCACCGCGACACTTGTCGGCGGCGGCCGGGCGTCGGTGGATCAGGCGGCGTTCTTCAACGCGGTGCTGGTGCGCTATCCCGATTTGCTCGACACCTATCTGACGGTGGGCGGGCTGTGCCATCCCGCCGACAACTTTGGCGCGATCCTGGCCGTGGCCGAGCACGTCGACGCCAGTGGAGCGGACTTTCTGCTCGCCCTGGCGGTGGCATACGAGATCCAGTGCCGCTTCAGCGCACAGGTTCCCGTGATGGCGCGCGGGCTCAATCACGCTCTGCAGCTGGCGATGTCGGTGGCGGCCGGGTCCGCCAAGCTGCTCGGCCTGGACGCCGAACAGACCGCCAACGCGATCGCCGCGTCGGCGGCCGACAACGTGTCGCTTGCCGGCGTGCACGCCGAACCGGTGTCGAATTGGAAGGGCATCTCACCTGCCATCACCGGCATGCGCGCGGTCTACACGACGATGTTGGCCGCCCGCGGTGTCACCGGGCCCAAGGCGCTATTCGAAGGACCGCAGGGTTTGGTGCAGCTCTTCGATCAGCCCATCGATTTCCACACCGCCGACCGCGGACTCGTTGCCGTCGAACAGACCTACCTCAAGCAGTACTGCTCGCTCATCCACGGCCAGGTCATCATCGATGCGGTGTTGGCGATCCGCACCGAACACCAACTGGGCGGCGACGATATCGCCAGCGTGAAACTCGAGGTCTTTCAGAGTGCATTCGACATTGCCGGCGGGGGAGCGTTCGGAGGCAAGGATCATCCGTCGACCAAAGAGCAGGCCGACTACAACCTCAAGTACCTCGCCGCGGTCGCCCTTCTCGACGGCGGCGTGGGCCCCGAACAGCTTGAGACCGAACGAGTCCGGCGCACCGATGTCCAGGAACTGCTGGCACGGGTCGACGTCGCGGCCGCCGACGACCTCACCGCGGACTACCCGCAACGCACCGCGGCCCGAGTGCACGTGTTCACCCGCGACGGGCGGGAATTCAGCCGCGAGGAGTCCGATTACGAGGGCTCGCCCACCCGGCCGATGTCCTGGGAACGCGTCGTGGAGAAGTTCGACTGGCTCGCCGAGCCGTTTTGCGGCCATGCGCTGCGCGCCGACATTGTCGCCGCGGTCGAGCACGTCGACGAGATTCGGGTCGCCGAGCTGGCCGGCCTACTGGGCGCGGCGAGCCGCGTCGCCCAGCGCCCGCGCACCAGGGTGCGCATGTAGCGCGCCCCTTGCGTGGTTCGCTACCCGCATTGAATGATCGGCTCGTGGCGAAACAGAAAATCAACCGGTGGGAACTGGTCACCTGTGCCCTTGGCGGGCACGTCACCTATGCGCCCGACGAGGAGGCACTCGCCGACCGGCTGAGGGGCAACACGGGGCTGGGCGAGGTCTGGCGCTGCCTGCGCTGTGGCGAGTTCACCCTCGGCCAACCCCATGCCCGCGGCCACGCCGATCACGCACCGATGATCATGCGCGGCAAGGCTTTACGCCAGGCGCTCATCATTCGAGCGCTGGCGGTCGAGCGCATGTTCCGGGCCGTGATCATCGCGCTCGCAGCCTATGCGGTGTGGAAGTTCCGCGGTGCGAAAGGGGCGATCCAGGCCACGCTGGACCGCGATCTTCCGATCTTTCGCGCCGCCGGATTCAAGGTCGACCAGATGAGCATCGTGCATGAGCTCGAGAAGGCGCTGGCCGCCAGACCGTCGACGCTGGCGATATTGACCCTGATGCTCAGCGCCTACGCCTTGATCGAGCTCATTGAGGCCGTCGGGCTGTGGTTGCTGAAACGCTGGGGCGAGTATTTCGCGGTGATAGCCACCTCCGTCTTTTTGCCGCTGGAAATCCATGACTTGGCCAAGGGCATCACGATGACTCGCCTGGTGACCTTCAGCATCAACGTGGCGGCGGTGATCTATCTGCTGATCTCGAAGCGGTTGTTCGGCCTGCGTGGCGGCCGAAAGGCCTACGACGAAGAGCGGCGTGGCGAGCAACTGCTCGACGTCGAGCGCGCCGCCATGATGAACTGACGTCCGCTCGTCAAGGGGACGACTGCTTGGGGTGGATGAAGATCCCCTCCGCTTCCACCGTGGGGCCTTCGTCGTCGGCGATGAGACCGGTGGAGAAGGTCTTCGCGCCGTCGACGCGCTCGACGTGCGCTTCGGCGCGCAGTGGGCGTCCGAGCTCGGTCTTGCGCAGATACCGCAGGATCAGCGTGCCGGTGTAGGCGGGCCGCAGCGGCTGGTGCGCCGTCGCGCCCAGCACGTGGTCGAGGATCAGCGCACACACGCCGCCGTGAACGTGGCCGGGCGGTCCTTCGTACGGTGCGCCGAGCACGAATTCGGACCACACCTTTCCGTCGGGCTCGCGGTGTATCACCAGCGGCGGCGCGACCGGATTGCGCAGGCCGACCACGGCGTTGCCCCAGGCGATGGTGCTGCCGTCGGGCCCGCGCTGCACGCCGAACGGTCCCGGTTGCGCCGAAGCACGCAATGCGTCTGCGGCACTGTCGATTTTGCGCTGTGCCTCTGCCACCGTCGCGGGGTCGGCGGTGGTGCGGATGCTGATGTCGACCAGCCGGCGGACCGATTCGGCCAACGGCCGGTACAACGTCTCGAGCCGGCTGAAGTCGTTGGTCGGCCATTCGTCAGACATCTGGACAACCTAACAGTCAGCGCTGGGTGGCACCCGCGTCGACGGGTAGCGTCACCGCGGTGATATAGCGGGCCTCGTCGGAGGCGAGAAACAGCGCGGCATTGGCGACATCGACCGCATCCACCCACGGCACCCCGAGCATGTTCATCCGGCTCGCCGCTTCGGCGAATTCGGCCTGGGTGGGTGGCCGGTCCAGGTCGGGGCGAAACGCGGTGCTGACCGCGTCGTTCTGGATCATCGGGGTGTCGACGTTGGTCGGATGGACGCAGTTCACCCGGACATTGTGCGGGGCAAGCTCATTGGCGAGGCTGCGCATCAGGCCCACCACGCCGTGTTTGGCCGCGGTGTAATGCGCGACACCGACCAGCCCGCGCATCCCCGCGATGGAGTTGGTCAGAATCATCGCGCCACCGCCGCGCGCGACCAGGTGCGGCGCGCCGGCCCGGCACGTGTGCCACACCCCGGTGAGGTTGACGTCAAGCATGGTGCGCCAGGCATTTTCGTCCAGGTCGATTGCCATGCCACGCGAGGTGATTCCGGCGGTCGCGCACACCACGTCGAGTCCGCCGAATCGCTCGGCCCCGCGACCGGTGGCGGCCGCGACACCCGCGAGGTCGCGCACGTCGACGATCTCGGCGTGCACTCGTGCGCCGGCCTCGGCGACCAACGACGCCGTCTTGTCCAGGTCGGCCGGTGTGCCGTGTGGGATCACCACGGTGTCGACGGGGCCGCACACGTCCAGCGCCACGATGTCGGCGCCCTCCTGCGCGAACCGCACGGCCTGGGCGCGTCCGATCCCGCGCGCCGCGCCGGTGATCAACGCGACCTTTCGGTCGAGCCGGCCGGTCACGTGGTCTTCTGCGTCAGGCCCGCGTCGACGACGAGCTGAGTGCCCGTGATGTAGCGCGCCTGATCGGAGGCCAGGAACACCACCGCGTTGGCGATATCGACGGGCTCCACCCAGGGGACCGGCAGCAGGTTGCGGGCCGTGAGCACTTCCGCGGCATCGGCTGCCGTCGGGTTGTCCAGATCGGGCCGCAGCCGCCGGTAAGTCGCCTCGTTGAGCACCATCGGCGTCGCGACCGGCCCGGGGTGCACGGTGTTGACCCGAATGCGCTGTGGTCCCAGCTCGTTGGCCAGTGTGCGCGCCAGCCCTACCACGGCGTGCTTGCTGGCGGTGTAGTGGGCGGTGTTGGGCAACCCGCGAATACCGCTGGTGGAGCTGATGATAATGACGGACCCGCCGTCATCCCCGATGTGTGGTACGCCCGCTTTCACCGTGTGCCAGACCCCGGTGAGGTTGATGTCGAGGGTACGCTGCCAGAGCTGCGGGTCGAGTTCCCATGCGGGCGCGCCCGGCAGGTGCACCCCGGCGTTGGCGACGATGACGTCCAGCCGCCCCAGTTGCGCGACGGCGACATCGACCGCGGCTGTGACGGCCTCGAGGTCACTGACGTCGGCGAGGCCTGTCGCACAGCGTCGGCCACGCTTTTCGATTTCGGTTACCAGCTCACGTAATTCGTCGGCTGCGTCGGCGAAGTCGAGCGCGATCACGTCGGCGCCCTCGTCGGCGAACCGCTGACAGTGCACCCGCCCGGTGCCGCGAGCGGCCCCGGTGACTACGACGACCTTGTCGACGAGTCCGGTCAATTCCGTCATGAACCGGTCTTGATCAGATCGAAGCCCTTGTAGCCGGCGTCGGCGATCTCGGCGCAGATGTCGTTGTACGCCGCGAAGCCGCCGATGAACAGCATGAAAACCCGGGGCTTGCCAGGGACATTGGCGCCCAGGTACCAGGAGTTGGCTTTGACGAACAGCGACGCGTCGGCGCGGCGGGCCAATTCGGCGACCCAGCCGTCCACGGCGTCGTGCGTGGGTTCCATTGCGGTGTAACCGTGGTGGTCGAGATATGCGATGGCATCGGCGATCCAGTTCACGTGGGCCTCGGCGTGCAGCACCATGTTCGCCAGCACGGCCGGTGCTCCCGGACCGGAAATGACGAAGAGGTTGGGAAAACCGTCGACACCCAGTCCGAGGTAGGTGCGCGGGCCGTGCTCCCAGTAGTCGCGCAGCACCGCGCCTTCGCGGCCGACGATGTCGATCTTGGCCAGCGCGCCGGTCAGCGCGTCGAAACCGGTTGCCAGCACGATCGCGTCGAGGTCGTAGTGTGCGTCGGTGGTGTTGATTCCGGTGGCGTCGACGGATTCGATGGGGGTGGCTCGCACGCTGATCAGCGATACGTTGGGTTTGTTGAAAGTCTGAAAGTAGTTGCTGTCGGTGCAGATTCGCTTGGTGCCGATGGGGTGGTCGTTGGGGATCAACAGGTCAGCGATCGCCGGATCGTCGATGACGGCCCGGATCTTCTCCTCATAGAACTTACGGGCCTCGTCGTTGGCGGTGATGTCGGAAGTCTGGTCCGCGAAGGTCTTCGAGTACAGCACACCACCTAGCTGCCAACGCTTTTCGAACAGGGCACGCCGCTCTTCGGGGGCGTACCCCATGGTCGGCTTGGGTGGGGTGATGTGTGGTGATCCGCCGCCGCTGCGCCACGACAGCCGGCGCCGCTCCGCGTAGCCCGCTTTGATGTCGTCCATTTCCTCGGCCGACAACGGCCTGTTACCCGCCGGGATACTGTAGTTGGGGGTGCGCTGAAAGACGTACAGCTGCGCGGCCTGCTCGGCGATGATCGGAATCGATTGAATGCCAGAGGATCCGGTGCCGATGACGGCCACCCGCTTGCCGGTGAAGTCGACGTCGTGGTGGGGCCAGTGCGCGGTGTGGTAGACCTCGCCCGCGAAGGTGTCCAGGCCGCTGAAGTTCGGAGTCAGTGCGTCGGACAGCGGCCCGGTCGCCATCAGGCAGAACCGCGCTGTGAGGATCTCGCCAGTGTTCGTGGCGACGGTCCAGCGCAGCGTCGCCTCGTCCAGCTTCGCCGAGACGACCCGGGTGTTAAGGGTGACGTCGCGACGCAGATCGAGTTTGTCGGCGACCCAGTTCAGGTACCGCAGTATCTCGGCCTGGGTGGCGTACTTCTCGGTCCAGTTCCACTCCTGCTGCAGTTCGTCGGAGAATGAGTAGCAGTAGTCGACGCTCTCGACGTCGCAACGCGCACCGGGATAGCGGTTGTAGTACCACGTGCCGCCCACCTCCGGTGCGGCCTCGAGCACCCGGACCGAGAGCCCTTGGTTGCGCAGCTTGTGCAGCGCGTAGAGGCCGGCGAATCCGGCGCCCACCACGATCACGTCCAGATCGCCGGGGTTGTTCACAAGAGTCACCGTAGGTCCTGGGCCCTGCGCGGCACAGCCTCGTCCCGGTCACCGGGCGATCTTTTGACCCGTTCACCGGGATCACGGTGACTCAAGGCGCGGACTGCGGTAGACCATATCTGGGTCTATAAGGGCCCACAGACTGAAGGACGGCAGTATGACCGAGCGCGTTATCGACCAGGTGATGGCCCTGGCCGACCAGTTGCGGGGACAGGCGGCGGAAGCCGAGCAGATCGGCCGGCTCACCGACGACACCGTCAAGCTCATGAAGGGGGCCGGACTGATCCGGCTGCTGCAGACCAAGCAGTATGGCGGGTTCGAGGCGCACCCGCGTGAGTTCGCCGAGACGGTGATGGCCACCGCGGCTCTCGACCCGGCCGCCGGCTGGATCGTCGGCGTGGTCGGTGTGCACCCCTACCAGCTGGCCTATGCGGATCCGAAGGTGCCCGCGGAGATCTGGGCCGATGACGTGGACACCTGGATGGCGTCCCCGTACGCGCCGCAGGGCGTGGCGAAGCCTGTCGACGGCGGCTACATCTTCAACGGACGCTGGCAGTTCAGCTCGGGCACCGACCACTGCGACTGGATCATCCTGGGCGCCATGCTCGGCGACGAGAAGGGCATCCCGCTGATGCCGCCGCAGATGCTGCACATGATCTTGCCGCGCAAGGACTACGAGATCGTCGAGGATTCGTGGAATGTGGTGGGGCTGCGGGGAACCGGCTCCAAGGACGTCATCGTCAAGGACGCGTTCGTGCCGAGCTACCGGACCATGGACGCGACCAAGGTGATGGACGGCAGCGCCCAGCGCGAGGCCGGCATGACCGAGCCGCTGTATCTGATGCCGTGGTCGACGATGTTCCCGCTGGGCATCTCCGCGGCGACCATCGGCATCGCCGAGGGAGCGCTGGCCGCGCACCTGGACTACCAGCGCGAGCGCGTGGGCGCCACCGGGACCGCGATCAAGGACGACCCCTACGTCATGCACGCGATCGGCGAGGCCGCCGCCGACATCAACGCCGCCCGCCAGGAACTGCTGGCCAATGCCGACCGCATCTATGACATGGTCGCCGCCGGCAAGGAGGTGTCGTTCGCGGACCGCGCCGCCGGTCGCCGCACCCAGGTCCGCGCGGTGTGGCGCGCGGTGGCGGCGGTCGACGAGATCTTCGCCCGCTCGGGCGGCAACGCGGCGCGGATGGACAAACCACTGCAGCGATACTGGCGGGACGTCCATGTGGGCCAGATGCACGCCATCCACGTCCCCGGCACCACCTACCACGCGGCAGCGCTCAGTTCGCTGGGTATCGAACCGCCCGACGGTCCGCTGCGGGCATTGATTTAAGGAGCGCCAAGTGACCGACCTGAAAAGCCTTGGCTACATCACCGTTTCGACCGCCGACATCGAGCGTTGGCGCCATTTCGCTCTCGGTGTGCTGGGTTTCGCCGAAGGAAAAGGATCGGACGAGTCCGCGCTGTACTTGCGGATGGACGAACGCGCGGCCCGCATCATCGTCGTTCCCGGCGAAGTTGACCGGGTGATCACGGTCGGCTGGGAGGTACGCGACCACCAGTCGCTGCAACGGGTCAAGGCCACCCTTGACCGCGCCGGTGTCGCGTTCAAGGAATTGTCCGTCCCGGAGGCCGACGTCCGCCGCGTCGAAGAGGTGATCACCTTCGAGGATCCGGCCGGCACCACGCTGGAGGTGTTTCACGGCGCGGTGCTCGACCACAGCCCCGTGATCACCCCGTTCGGCGCGAAGTTCGTGACGGGCGATCAGGGTCTGGGCCACGTCGTCGTGCCGGCGACCGATTTCAACGGCGTCGTCGACTTCTACACCGAGGTGCTCGGCTTCCGGTCTCGTGGCGCGTTCCGGGTGCCGCTGCCTGCGGAGTTCGGCCCGATCCGGGTGCGGTTCCTCGGCATCAACGCCCGCCATCACAGCCTGGCGATCTGCCCCGCCGCCCAGCAGCGCGACCCCGGGCTGGTCCACGTCATGGTGGAGGTGGACACCCTCGACGCCGTCGGCCAGGCGCTGGACCGCGTCAACGCAGATGGCTTCACCGTCGCGTCCACCCTGGGGCGGCACACCAACGACAAGATGGTGTCCTTCTACGTCCGCGCACCCGGCGACTGGGACATCGAGTTCGGCACCGATGGGATGCGGGTCGACGAAACATATTACACCGCAGAGGAAATCACCGCCGACAGCTATTGGGGCCACGAGTGGATTCCGGAACCGCCCGCAGCGATGCGCATGTGACAGAAGGGATTTCGACGACAGATGGCCGAATTTGACGTCACGCCCATACCCGCCACGTCGATCACCAGGTGGGATCACGAGGCCGACGTCGTCATCGCCGGTTACGGGGTCGCGGGTGCCGCCGCGGCCGTCGAAGCCGCTCGCGCAGGTGCCGACGTGCTGGTGCTCGAACGCACCGGGTCGTGGGGCGGGGCGGCGGCCATGGCGGGCGGGTTCATCTACCTGGGTGGCGGCACGGCGCTGCAAAAGGCTTGTGGTTTCGATGATTCCGTCGAAAACATGAGGGCATTCCTCAACGTGGCGATGGGTCCCGGCGCCGACGAGGACCGGATCGCCGACTACTGCGCCGGCAGCGTCGCCCACTTCGACTGGCTCGTCGGCTGCGGAGTGCCGTTCAAGGAGGAGTTCTTCTCCGAGCCTGGCTGGGAACCGATGGGCGACCAGGGCCTGATGTACAGCGGCGGCGAAAACTCGTTCCCGTTCAACACCATTGCCACGCCGGCTCCGCGCGGGCATGTGCCGCAGATGCAGAACAAGAAGCAGGGTGAAGCCAGCGCCGGCTTCATGTTGATGAAGCCGTTGGTCGAGACGGCGGAGGCGGCGGGCGCGCGGGCGCTGTTCGACGTTCGCGCGCGGTGTCTGGTTGTGGAATCCGACGGGCGGGTCGTCGGTATCCGGGCGCGGCAGTACGGCACCGAAATGACGATCCGCGCGCGTCGTGGAGTCGTGCTCGCGACGGGCAGCTTCGCCTACAACGACGCGATGGTCGCGCAATACGCGCCGCGGATCGCCGGACGCCCGGCCGCGTCGATCGAGCAGCACGACGGGCAGGCCATCCGGATGGCGCAGGCGCTGGGCGCCGACCTGGCCCACATGGACGCCACCGAGGTCGCCATCTTCATCGACCCGCAGCAACTGGTGCGCGGCATCCTGGTCAACGGACGCGGTCAGCGCTACGTCGCCGAGGACACCTACCCGGGCCGCGTCGGGCAGCTCACGCTGTACCACCAGGACAACACCGCGTACCTGATCATCGACAGCGACGCCCAGGACGAGGCGATGAACTCGTGGTCGCCCAAGTTCATGCTGCGGCCGGCGACCTGGGTGGCCGACACGGTCGCCGACCTGGAACGCGACATCGGCCTGGCGCCCGGATCGCTGCAGGCGACCGTGGCCGCGTATAACGAGGGCGCGGCGCGCGGTGAGGACCCGCTGCTGCACAAGAAGCCGGAGTGGCTCAAACCGATCGGGTCGCCGGTCGGCGCGATCGACCTGCGCGAGAACACCGGCGGGTTCACCCTGGGCGGCCTGCGCACCTCGTTGGATGCCGAGGTGCTGCACGTCAATGGCGAGCCGATCCCCGGGCTCTTTGCCGCGGGACGGTCCACTGCCGGGCTGGCTGCCTGGGGTTATGCCAGCGGCGTCTCGCTGGGAGACGGCAGCTTCTACGGCCGCCGCGCGGGCCGCTCCGCCGCCCGCAGTTAGGCGCGAACAGACACAAAACCCCCCGCCCGCTGGGCGGGCGTGGGGGGCGTGTCGGGGGCTTTTGCGTCTGCTCGCCGTCAGCTATATTCCTAATAGGAATATAGCTACTAGGAGGACAGATGTCGCCGACCGCTGCGAGCGCCGAAACCCCCAGCGCCGTCATCGACCGGATTTCCTTGGTCCTCGACGCGTTCGAAGGGCCCGGGCGGCTGACGCTGGCCCAGATCGTGCGCCGCACCGGCCTGCCCCGCTCGTCGGCGCACCGGATGCTGGAGCGCCTGGTGCAGCTGCGCTGGTTACGCCGCAGCGGTCGCGACTACGAGCTGGGCATGCGGCTAGTCGAGCTGGGCTCGCTGGCCGTGCATCAGGATCGCCTGGTGCGGGCGGCTGCTCCGCTGTTGGGCGAATTGCACCGCGCCACCGGGCTTGTCGTGCATCTCGCGGTTCTGGATGGCCCGGATGTCGTCTACCTGGACAGGATCGGCGACCGCGCAATCCCAACCAGGGTTGGTGGTCGTCAGCCCGCGCACTGCACCGCCGTCGGTAAAGCGATGCTCGCATACTGCGACCACGAGGTTGACTTGGCGGACCGCAAGACCAAGTACTCGATTTCCACCAGCTCTCAGTTGGCGGCCGAGCTGGCCAAGGTGCGGGCCCACGGCGTCGCGATCGAGCGCGAGGAATCGATGCTCGGATTCGGTTGTGTGGCAGCTCCAATCGGGGACCCGGGTGACGCTGTAGCGGCGGTTTCGGTGTGTGGTCCAATGAATCGCATGACATTCGATCAACGGCTGGGCGCGCCGGTCCGCATGACCGCAATGGGAATCTGGCGCAACGTGGAAGACGGCCCGCGGCGGGTTGCTCCGACCCTCCAGCCGCTGCGTCCTCTGCGGCCGGTATCGCGTCCTGCTCTGCAATACGCGTGAGCCTCGATCCTCAGCTCGCCCCCCTGGTCAAGGATCTGGACGCCGGCTTTCCGGCGGTTCACACCATGACCGGCGCGCAGGCCAGAGATGTCATTCGCTCACGGTTCGTGCGCGCGGTCCAGCCCGAGCCGGTCGCCGAGGTCCGTGACCAAACCATCCCAGGACCCGGCGGTGACATCCCGGTGCGGATCTACCGGCCCGACGGGTCGGACCTTCCAGTTCTCGTGTACGCCCACGGCGGTGGTTTCGTATTTTGCGATCTGGACAGCCACGACGGGCTGTGCCGCGATATCGCCAATCGCATTCCCGCCATTGTCGTTTCGGTGGCCTATCGGCTTGCGCCCGAACACCGCTGGCCGGCGGCGGCCGACGACTTCTACGCCGCCACCCACTGGGCCGCGCACAACGCGGCGGACCTGGGTGGGGATCCCGGCCGCATCGCCGTCGGCGGCGACAGTGCCGGCGGCAACCTGGCCGCCGTCACTGCACTGATGGCGAGGGACCGCGACGGCCCGAATCTGGCCGCCCAGCTGCTGCTTTACCCCGTGCTGGCGGCGGATTTCGACAACGAGTCCTACCGGCTTTTCGGCAACGGCTACTACAACCCGAAGCCGGCGATGCAGTGGTACTGGGACCAGTACGTGCCGGTGGCGACCGACCGCTGCCATCCGTACGCCGCACCCGGCAATGCCGACCTCGACGGCCTGCCGCCAACCGTGCTGGTGGTCGCCGGCCACGACCCGTTGCGGGACGAGGCGCTTGACTATGCGGTCGCACTAACGGGCGCCGGGGTGCCCGTCACGCGGGTCCAATTCGACGGTGCGATACACGGTTTCATGACCATGCCGACGTTGAAAATTGCGCAGGACGCTCGGCGGCAGGCGTGCGCAAAGCTAGGCATAGCCATACGGTCGGCGGATGGCTGAGGTCGACGTCTTCGTGATCGACCGGGTGGTAACTCGTCCCGGGTGCGCGCGACGCTTCGTCGACACCTACCTCGCCGAGTACGCTCCGGGCGCGCGCGAACGAGGCATGACGCTGCGAGACATCCTCGTCAGCCCGCCGATCTGGTTCGACGATCAAGTCAACACGGTCACCATCACGTGGACGCTGCCCGGCCCGCAGGCGTGGTGGGAGATGACGTGGCGGGGCCGCCCCGATCCGGCGCTGGGCGAATGGTGGTCGGAAGTAGGCGAATTGGTTCAGGAACGATCTCGGTCCGTTGCCGCGGCCGCCGATGACGTGGACCGCCTCTGCGATGTATAGCGTCACCAGGTTGCTCGATGTCGCCGCGGCCGATCGCGACCGCGTGCTCGATGAGTTGGGCGCTGCCGCCGCCGCAGCGGGGGCGTCGCGTTGGATCGTGCAGCCAACGCTGCCTGGGTCGCGTAACGGCGGTGACGTCCTGGTGCACCTGCGATTCGCTCGGCGCGACCACTGGGATTGCGCAGCAAAGAAATTCGCTGCGGTATTGGACGACGCCGCCGTCACCCGGGTCAACGGGGCCGGATATTCCGGTGAGCCCGTTCGTTCCGGCGATACCCCCGGCCAGGTTTATCGCACCCTGCTGCTCCGGGTGTCGGCGGAGACCGATGCGGCGGACGTCGCCCGCTTCGAGAAGGAGCTGTCGTCGATGCCGCGCTACGTGCCCGCGATCCGGGCGTGGCAACTGAGCCGGGTTACCGAGGCCGTCGGCGCTTCGGGGTGGACCCATGTGTTCGAGCAGGAGTTCTGCGACGTCGACGGGCTGATGGGTCCTTACTTGTTGCATCCCATTCACTGGGCGGTGGTGGACCGCTGGTTCGACCCCGAGACCACCGACGTGATCGTCCGCGACCGCGTCTGTCATAGCTTTTGCGCGATGCCCAACCCGGTGCTGAGCTAGCCCGAACCGCGAGCAGACGCAAAAGCCCGCGACACGCCGACAGAAAAGGGGGTTTTGCGTCTGCTGGCGCTATAGGCCGGCGGGCAGAATGTTGGGATTGGCCGTTGCGGGCGGCGCCAAAGGCGGCAGCACCTCGACGCCGTCCAGGCTGTGCACTGCCAAGCCTTGTGACCACGGATAGTGCAGGCTGAACGCGACGAGTCCGGTGCGCTCGGCGGCCGGCAGGTGACACATCGCGAGCACCGTCTCGGCCAGGTATTCCACCGGTTCGGTGGGGAAGTCATCGGGAATCAGTTGCGCTGCACCGGGTGTGCGCACTGCCGTCGACGGGCCGACGCAATTGACGGCGACATTGGCGTCCAGCAGCTCGGCGGCAACCCCCTGCGTGAAGCGATGCAGGGCGGCCTTCATCGACGCGTAGATCACATCGCCCGAGGTCTTGTTGTACTGTCGATAGGGCCGCAGCGGGGCGACACCCGTCACCGAACCGATGTTGACGATCCAGCCCGCGCCTTGCTTTCTCATATGCGGCACAGCAGCTTTCGTCAGGATAAAGGGAACACGCAGATAGTGGTCGACCGTACGGTCGAAGGTCTTCTGCGACATGTCCTCGACCGTCGAGTAATCGGCGAAGCCTGCATTGTTGACCAGGATGTCAATGCGGCCGGTGCGATCCAGCACGGCGTCGACCAGACCGTTGCGCGCGGCCGCGTCCTCCAGGTCGGCGGCCAACCCGAACGCCGAACCTCCCGCGCTTTCGATCAAGGCGATGGTCTCGTCGATGGTGCCCGGCAGTGCGCAGGACGCGCCCGCCCGGATGGACTCCGAGGGGGCATGACTTCGTGCCGTCACTGCCACGGTGGCGCCCTCGGCGGCGAGCCGCTGGGCAATCGCGCGGCCGATGCCCCGGCTGCTGCCGGTTACCAAAGCCGTTTTACCGGAAAGCAATTCGCTCACCGGAGCTCGAAGTGCTCTTCGATGGGCGCCCGGTGCTGATGCCAGAGGTCGACCAGTCGGTACGGCGTGGCCACCACTACTCGGCCCGAGCCGGAGCGGTAGTAGGTGTGGGCATTGGGAGTGTGACACCATACCGTGCCCGCCATCGCCTCGTCGATTTCGGCGACGTAGTCCTCGTAGGCCCGCCGGGTCACCTCCATCGTGGTCGCGCCGCGGATAGCCATGAGTTGCAGGCATTCGATGATGTAGTGCGCTAGCACTTCCATCGAGAAGTTGGCACCGGCGCCGTGCCCGGGGCTGTAATTGGGTGCCGAGTTGATAAACAGATTGGGGAAGCCCGGTACGGTGCCGCCGCGGTAGGCGCGCGGGCTGTCGCCCCACTCGTCGGCCAGCTTGGCACCATCGCGGCCGCGAATGTCGATGGTGGACAGGAAATCCAGGTGGTATCCGGTGGCGTAGACGATGACATCGAGGTCGATCTGCCGGCCGTCCTGGGTGACAATGCCTTTCTCATTGACCCTGGCCGGTTCGCTGGCTTCCACGTCGACGTGGTCACGCGTCAGCGCCGCATAGTAGCCACCCGGGTCGCGGATGATCCGCTTGCCATACGGCGCGAAGTCCGGGGTGACCTTCTTTGCCAACTCCGTCCCCGCGCCGAAGGTGGTGTCGATGTAGTCCATGCACATCTGCAAGAGCACATCGTTGGCGGCGGAGATCGACAGGTGGTTTTCAGCCCATTCCGGATCGCGCACGATGACGGGATAGTTGTTATCCGCCGTGCCCCAATACGACTTGAGCCGATTCCAGTTGGCGTAGTACGGCAGATGGCGGCCGAGATAGCGACGGTACTCGGGAACGTCATCGCTCAGCCGCTTACGCGGAGCAACCCAGTGCGGCTGCCGCTGGAAGACAGTCAGATGCTCAACCTCGTCGACGCAGGCGTCGACGATCTGCACCGCCGTGCAGCCGGCACCGATGATCGCCACCCGCTTGCCGTTGAGGTCCAGCGAGGGATCCCACTGTGCGGTGTGAATGCTGGTGCCCGCAAAGGTCTCCCGGCCCGGCAGTTCCGGCCAGCGCGGGCGGTTGAGGTAGCCTGCGGCGGTGATCACCACGCGGGCATGGCTGATTTCGCGGTTGCCGTCGTGGTCCACCGAATGGATCTGCCACCGGTCGCGGTCCTCATCCCACCACAGGGCCTCGACGTCGGTGCCGAATCGGGTGTGCTTGCGTAACAGGTGTTTATCGGCCAGCGCCACCAGATAGGCCTGGTACTCCGCGCCCTGCGGGTAGTAACTCGTCCACTCCGGATTCACCTCGCGAGACAGCGAGTAGTAGGCCGAAGGGGTATCGACGCCGATGCCGGGATAGGTGGTGGTCAACCAGGTGCCACCGACTTCGTGGTGGCGTTCGAAGATTTCGTAGCTGACCCCGGCGTCGGCAGCCGCCAAGGCGGCGATGATGCCGGCGATGCCAGCACCGATGATGGCCACGTTCGTCGTTTCGGGGATAGGAACCGTGCGTGGCAATACCGGCTGCGAGAGCTGAAACCCGCCCTGCTCGAGCAGCAGCGGAACGAACTCGTCGTCGACGTCTGATCCCAGCGCCAGCGGTAGCACGCGGCGGAACAGCTCGGGGTCCGCGACGGGCGCGGCGCTGGCGGGCCGGTCTGCCTCGAGCGCCGCAATCACACCGTTCACCAGTGTTTCGGCGGTGTCGGGATCGGTGACGCCAGCCCGTTCCGGAGGGTCGGGGACGTGGGAGATCTTGGCCGCGAACCTGTCGATCACCGACGCGTCGCCGGTGAGCTGAGCCAGCACGGCGACCAGAACTCCGGGGTCGGCCTGCCGCAGGTGCGCCCGTAGCTCGTCGGGATCCACCGGGGCGCCAGTCCTCATGGCACCGAGTATTGAGGCCCTGAGCCCCTGAGTGGGGATGACGTTCCACTGACCGGACACCCGGGGTCTCGGGGCCGCAAGCTGGTAGTTGACTGACCGGCATGAGCAGCGACATCACGTTGGCCGAACTGCAGGAGTTCGTCGCGGGCTTCTGGTACCACTACGACGCGGCCCATTACGACGAGCTGACAGCGAGCTACGCCGAGGATGTCCACTACCTGACCAGAAGCGACACCGGCGCCAGCCCGTTCGAGGAACTGATGTCACCCGAACTACGCGGACGTCAAGTGGTCATGGACTGGCTGTCCGAGCATCGCCGCCAGAGCCCGTACCCATTGCGCCACCACGCCACCAACGTGCACCGCACCGGTGTCGATGGGGATGTGACGTACGCGCGCTTCTACATCTTCGTCAACCAGATCGCGAACTTCGTGCCCTTCGCCGTGTCGAGTGGCGTGGTCGATGTCGGTGTCCGTCGCGAGGCGTCGGGCCTCAAATTCACCAAGATGGACGTCGTGCTGGACACCCAAAACTCGGTGCCGCTCTGCGAGCTCGCCGACAGCCCCGCGGGCCGGTGAGCGCTCGCGAGGTATTCTCCGGCGGGGTCGCCGTCATCACCGGAGCAGGATGCGGAATCGGTGCCGGAATAGCCAGGCACGCAGTGACATTGGGGATGACGGTGGTTCTCGCCGACATCGACGCCGACGCGATCGCGGCACTGCGCGACGAACTCTCCGCAACCGGAGCGTCGGCGGTGGACGTGGTGTGCGACGTACGCGACCCCGACGCGATGCAACAGCTCGCGGACCGGACCTACCGGGATATCGGCCCGGTGCGATTGCTGGTGAACAATGCCGGGGTGGAGCAATTCGGCTATCTGTGGGACACGCCGGTACCGAATTGGCGTCGTGTCGTCGACATCAACATCAGTGGGGTCTTCTACGGTGTGCGGGCCTTTCTGCCCAGGATGATCGCAGCCGGCGAGCAGGCCTGGGTGTGGAACCTGTCGTCGGTCGGTGGGGTGGTGGCCATCCCGCTGCAGGCGCCTTACATCGCGAGCAAGCACGCGGTGCTGGCGTTGACCGAATGTTTGAGGCTGGACGTTGAGTCGGCGCGGCACAACCACATTCACGTGCAGGCCGTGTTACCCGGCGCGGTGGTATCCAACATCTTCGAGTCGGCGGGCGGTGTCGACACCGACGCCGGCGATACCGCCGTCGCCGAGGAGCAGCGCACGGCCATGCTCGCTATCAAGGCCACGGCCATGGATCCGCTGGCCGCCGCCGAGACGGTGTTCGAGCAGGCCGCCGAGGGCCGGTTCTACCTCCTCACCCAACCGTCGGTCGGCGCGGCCATGGTGGAGCGCGCGAATGTGCTTGCCGGACAACGGCCACCGGCGCTGAGAAGATGACGTTCGCGCTCGATCCCGACGCCGCCGCGCGAGTCGCGTCGTTCGGTGAAATCCCGCCGATGCGGCAGCGCGGGCTAGCCGCGGTACGCGCCGCGATCGAGTCCGCGCCCACGCCCGACGGCATGCCCGAGATGGCCGGTATCACGAACACCGCCTGCGCCGGCCCCGCCGGGCCGATCCCAGTCCGGATTTACCGTCCGACAAGCGATTCCAGCGCCCCGGTCCTTATCTACCTACACGGTGGCGGGCTCGTCATGGGTTCCAACCACTCGTTCGAGCCACTAGCCCGTGCCTTGGCGGCGGCTTCCGGGGCGGTGGTGGTGGCCGTCGAATACCGCCTGGCCCCCGAGTCGCCGCCGCCGGCGCAGTTCGACGACGCCTGCGCTGCGACCGAATGGGTGTCACGAAGCGCAGCCGAACTGGGAGTCGACGCCGGACGGCTCGCGGTGGTCGGCGATAGCGCGGGCGGTTCGCTGGCGGCGGCGATCGCACTAGCCGCCCGCGATCGCGGCGGCCCGGCGATCTGCGCGCAGGTACTGCTGTATCCGGGTTTGGATCGCGATATGGCGTCTCCGTCAATCACTTTGCTCGCCGACGCGCCGATGCTCAGCCGCGACGACATCGAATACCTGCATGCCCTCGCCGACGGTGACGCGGGGCCACCCCGGGATCCCTACCTGGTTCCGGCCTATGCCACCGATCTGTCCGGTCTGCCGCCGGCGATCGTCGCGACCGCGGGCTGCGACCCGATTCGGGACTGGGGAGAGCGGTACGCAGAGCGGCTGCGTGACGCTGGCGTGCAGACCACCCTCACCCGTTATCCCGGGGCGTATCACGGCTTTCTGATGCGTTCGGACGCGACCGCGCGTGGTCGCCTGGCTATCGCCGAGATCGGCGCGCTGTTGCGGGCGAAGTTCGCTCTCATGCAATCCCATCGAGAAGATCCCGAAGGAGACAGCTGATGTTGACCGACGAGCGGCGAATGGAGCTTTCCAACATATTGCGGCCGACCGCACCGCCCCGCGAGATCGACCACGTCTACACCGATGATCAGCGCGAACGACTGCTCGATGTGGTACGCGCTGAGGGCCCGTGGAGGCTGATCATTGCGCAACACTTCGCCTCGGCCGACGAACTGATCGCGACCATGAGCGGCGTCTTCCCCGAAGGGTTCACCCCGTCGCTGGATCTGTTTCTCACCCCCACCTTCCGCGGGTATCTCGCCAACTACGGCGCGGTGCTCTACCCGCAACTGCACGACTGTTTCTACAACGCGGAATTTCTGGCGATGGCCAAGAGCTACTGGAAGGCCGAGTACGCCAAGCCACAGCTGATGCTGTTCAACATCAACGGGCCGTGCGCGAATCGCGATCCGGGACATCTGGATTCACCCAGTTTCCGTGGCGTGCGGCACGAGAACGCTCCGACGTGGCTGTGCAGCGTGATGGGTAAGTCCGGCCTGTTCACCGATTACCTGATCAAGATGGCCCAGGTCATCACCTGGTTTTCCCTGGACGGCGGCAGCGGATTCACCTATTGGCCCGACGGCCCCCTGAGCGCGCCCAAGCGCGTCCTGCCCCCCGTTTACAACCGCGGCGTGGTAGTGCAGAACGAGATGATGGTGCACCGCGGCGAGGCTAATGGTCCTCTGGACCAACAGATTCCGGCCGGCCTGGCATTCGACACCGTGTTCACCGGGGATCCCGACGACCGCGACCAGTGGCTGCTCAAGAACGGCGACCGCGTGATCGCGCGCCATCACACCGACGAATTGCGATTCCTGGTGCACTGGTCCGCCGAGGTGTTCGCCGACTTCGACGAGCTGAAGAAGAACATGGAAGGCTCCCACGACCTGACTATCGAGCGTGCCATCGACATGATGGTCGACGACGTCAAAGCCAGGGGCATCAAGCTCGACGTGCCCAGTGAACCGCTGCATGATCCCCAGTTCATCCAAACCTTGAACGCCGCCTACGATCTCGGTGGGCCGACAAGTTATCCCAAGGGGGCGCCGATCAGCGCCTTCCAGCTGGCATGACGACCTGTGTCTGCGCGGATCGGACCGAAATCATCGATCTGCTCAACAGGTACTCGACCTGTCTCGACGGACGCGACTGGTCGGGGCTCGAGGACGTGTTCCATCCAGATGCAACGGGTCGTTACGGCTCAATCGTCGAGGGCCGCAGCGCAATCATCGCGTCCATTCGCAGTTTCCTGGGTGGATGCGGGCCCTCGCAGCACCTGCTGGGCAACTACCACATCGACCTAGACGGTGACCACGCCAGGTCGTCGACACAAGCTCGCGTCATTCACCTCGGCTCCGGTGACCGCACAGACCTGACGCCATACGAGGCGATCGGTACCTATCACGACCAACACGTCAGGACGGCTGGCGGATGGCGAATCATGAGCCGCCATTTCGACGTTCGCATCTCGATCGGCGATATCCGCGTACTGCATCCCGGCTGATTGAAGGAAATGCGTGACATGCAGAGATTCGACGACCGCAAGATCATCGTCACTGGGGCGGGCTCGGGCATCGGCGCGGCCACGGTGGCCCGGCTGCTCGATGAAGGCGGAACGGTGATGGGTTTCGACGTAAACGAACAAGGGTTGGCAGCTACCGTTGCAGTCGCGGACCAGGCCGCCAATGCCGAGCGGCTAAGCACCGCCGTAGTTGACGTGTCGTCCGAAGGTGCGGTCAACCGTTCGGTCGCTGAAGCCATTGCCGAGCTAGGCGGCCTTGATGTTCTGGTCAACGCGGCGGCCATCCAGCGCTGCGCCCACACCCACGAGCACACACTGGCCGACTGGAATGACACCCTGGCGGTCAACCTGACGGGCACCTTCTTGATGACCCGCCAGGCGTTGCCGGCGCTAGTGAGTTCTGGTCGCGGTGTGGTGGTCAACTTCACCTCTACCGCAGCATCTTTCGCACATCCCTATATGGCCGCCTACGCGGCGAGTAAGGCCGGCGTGCTGGCGTTCACACATTCGTTAGCACTCGAATATTCCAAACAGGGTCTGCGCGCGGTCAACATCCAGCCCGGCGGGGTCGCCACCGCGCTGGCGCTGAGCACGTTGGACAAGATGCCCCAGGGATACGACTTGGGCCTATGGGCCAAGCAGACCCCGCTGTTGCACGGCACGGAGAACGAAATCCTCGGCGACCCAGCAGCGGTGGCCGCCGTGGTCGCCATGGTGGCCTCGGACGACGGTGCTTTCATCACCGGCACCGAGATCCGGATTGACGGTGGCGCTCACGCGTAACACACTCGGCGGCCGGGTTACCGGATGACGACAGTGCTCGGTGCCCGCGGCGAACCCATCATCTCGCGGTGCGATGGCGGGCGGCGCCCGTCCTCGTCGGTGAGACCGTACCGCTCGGCCAGCTCCGCGCCGATCAGGGTCTGCCCACTGAGCTCCGAGAGCGCAGGGTCGCGATAGAGCGCGTCGATTAAATAGCCGGTGAATTCGGGGGTTTCGGCGTGTTGTACCGTCTCGGCTAACGCCTCAGGGTGCCCCGCAAACGCGCCGCGCAGCTTCTCCGTCAACAGGATGCCCATCCAGATCGACACAGTCGCCACGCCGGTGCCGGCGAAATCCACAGCCATATCGGCGGCCATCTTGTCCACCCCGGCCTTCTGCGCCCCGTAGGCGGGACCATGCATGTAGCACACCGAACCCGGCGAGGAGGTGAACGCGATCAAGCCGCGGTCCGCGGCGACCAGTAGCGGCGCGGCATACCATGACGCGACATAGGACGACCGCAGCCCGACATCCAACACGTCAGCCAACCCAAGCGGCTTCTTCCAGAACGGCTTTGGGCTCACCAGCTCATCGGAGATCGCCGCGGCGTTGTTGACCAGCAGGTCCAGTCGGCCACGCTCCTGGCGCACCCGCTCGAACAGGGCGGCCACCGCATTGTCGTCCCGATGGTCGATAGCGACCGCGACTCCGCCGGCAGGCGCTTCGGTGATGCTGCGAGCCGTCGCATACACCTGCCAGCCCTGCGTGCTCAGCGCTGCGGCGATGCCACGTCCAGCGCCACGGCTGGCCCCGGTGACCACCGCGACTCGCTCGCTCATGATGCGTCGACGATCGTCAACTCGCCGGTCGCGACCGCGCCCTCGATCGACTCGCGCAGCGCCGAACATGCCAGAAAGAGGCCATGACCGGGAATACGTTGGCTTTCAAGGCGTTCGGCACACAGCGCAGAAGCATCAGCATTCCACTGCACACTGGTTTGGTTCCAACTGCTCTTGCGTGCCAGCACCCGTGCGCCGCAATTGTGGCAAGCCACCGATGCCATCGGCATTGCGTCGAGGCGGTTGTCGGTCCTCACCTGGCCGCCATGTTGGCCTCGATCTGCTTCATCCACGTCTCGTAGGGGCGGGTGGTGTCCAGCTCGAACTCGAAGCGGTCCACCATATCTGGTTGCACATCGGCGGCGTCGACATAAAACTGTTGATACCACCGGCGCAGCTGGTAGACCGGGCCGTCCTCCTCGACCAGGAGTGGATTGTCGATCCGGGCCTTGTGCCGCCAGATCTCGACGTCCTGCTCGAAGCCCATCTTGACGTAGTCGCCGAGGCTGATCGCAGTCTGCATGGCTTGGTCCTCGGGCAGGGTCGGGGATTTCTTCACGATGATGCCGTATTGCAGCACAAAGGAATTCGCATCGACCGGATAGTGGCAGTTGATGAGGATCGTGTGCTGGTCGCCGCTCTGGTAGTGGTAGATCAAGTCATCAATCATGAAGGACGGCCCAAAATAGGACGCCACCGAAGTGGTGCCGAGCATCTGTGCACCCTCGCCGCCCATGTCCGGGCGTCCCTCACCATTCATGTACTGCGTCGCCACATGCCCCTCGAAGATGTTCTTGAAGTACGTCGGCAGTGAGCCGTGGATGTAGAAGAAGTGCGCCATATCCACGACGTTGTCGATGATCTCGCGGCAGTTGCTCCCGACGACCGTGGTGTACCAGTGCCAGTCGGTCCACTCGTCGCTGGTGGCTCCCTCGATGCGCGGAATGGTGACTTCGGGCGGTGGAGCATTGCCTTCGGGGTCGTTCCAGACGAACAACATGCCGTCCTGCTCCAGCGTCGACCAGGTCGCTGTGCGGGCCAGCCGGGGCGTGCGCCGCGCGTAGGGCACCTGCTTGCATCGCCCGTCGCCGCCCCAGCGCCAGTCGTGGAAAGGACAGGCGATCTCGTTCCCCTTGACCGTGCCCTGCGACAGGTCGCCGCCCATGTGTCGGCAGTAGCCGTCCAGCACATTGATATTGCCGTCGCCACTGCGGAAGACCACCAACTTCTGGCCGAACGCATTGATTGCGTGCGGCTTGCCGTCACCGAAATCTCTGATCAACCCCAGGCAGTGCCAGCCGCGGGCGAACCGGGTGGGGGCGGCCTGCGCTTCAATGAGCCGAATCTCGTCGGCGCCAGACGGCGTCATATCGCAAGTCATACCTGACGATTTAACTCCTCTCAGCGGGCCAGCGACATGACTGTTCCGCTCATCAGGACGGCTCTTTGTCGCCTGCGCCACGGCGGCATACGGTTCCACCATGACTCCGCACAACACCGCGGTGGATCTGCTGGTGATCGGCTCGGGCACTGGCATGGCCGCGGCGCTGACCGCCCACGAACTCGGCCTATCGGTGCTGATCGTGGAGAAGTCGCCATACGTGGGCGGATCCACCGCCCGGTCCGGCGGGGCACTGTGGTTTCCCGCGAGCCCGGTACTGACCGAGGGCGGCGCCCGCGACACGGCTGAGCGCGCGGTCACATACCTCGACGCGGTCGTTGCGGGCTCGGCACCTCGGGCTCGATCAACCGCGTTCGTGGAATACGTGCCCGAGTTGGTCGAGATGCTGCGCCGACTGACTCCGCTGCGCTTCTTCTGGGCGCGCGACTACTCCGATTACCACCCCGAGGAGCCCGGCGGCAGCGCGGCGGGCCGCACCTGCGAGTGCCACCCATTCGACACCGCGAGGCTCGGCGAGCACCGCGGCCGGCTGCAGCCCGGTGTGATGGAGGCCAGCGTGCCGGTACCGACGACGGGTGCCGACTACCGCTGGATGAACCTGGTTGCCCGAGTGCCGAGTAAGGGTATCCCGGTATTTGCCAAGCGGATAGCGCAGGGAGTGGGCGGCCTGCTGTTGGGCCGGCGCTACGCCGCGGGCGGCCAGGGCCTGATGGCCGGCCTGTTCGTGGGTGTGCTGCGGGCCGGCATTCCGGTGTGGACCGACACCACGCTGCTGCGACTCGACAGCGACGGCGACCGCGTGCGCGGGGCGGTCGTCACGCATGGCGGCCGGGAGGTGACGATCACCGCGCGCCGTGGGGTGGTGTTGGCCACCGGCGGCTTCGACCACAGCATGGACATGCGGTGGAAGTTTCAATCAGAGTCGCTGGGCGCGAACCACAGTCTGGGCGCGGCGGCCAACACCGGCGACGGGATCCGCGCGGCCCAGGAACTGGGCGCCGACATTGGGTTGATGGACCAGGCCTGGTGGTTTCCCGCCGTCGCGCCGTTGCCCGGCAAGGAGCCGGCGGTGATGCTGGCCGAGCGGTCGCTGCCCGGCTGCTTGATCGTCGACCACAACGGCAGACGGTTCGCCAACGAATCCGCCGATTACATGTCGTTCGGGCAGCGCTTGCTCGAACTGGAGCGCGCCGGCAGCCCCGTCGAAACGATGTGGATCATCTTTGACCAGCAGTACCGCAACAGCTATGTCTTTGGCGCAACACTGTTTCCGCGGATGAAGATTCCGGCGGCCTGGTACGACGAGGGCATCGCAAAACGGGCCGACAGCCTCGCCGAGCTGGGCGCGCAGATCGGTGTCCCGATGCAGGAGTTCGCCGAGACAATGACACGATTCAACGAAAATGCTTCTGCCGGTGAGGATCCCGACTTCGGTCGGGGCCGCAGCGCCTATGATCGGTATTACGGCGACCCGACGATAACGCCGAACCCCAACCTGCGGCCGTTGCTCAAAGGCCCGTTCTACGCGGTGAAAATGGTGCTGTCCGACCTGGGTACCTGCGGCGGGCTCAAGGCCGACGAACGGGCGCGGGTGCTGCGCGAGGACGGCAGTGTCATTGCCGGGCTGTACGCGATCGGCAATACGGCCGCCAACGCATTCGGCGCGACGTATCCGGGAGCGGGCGCGACGATCGCGCAGGGCCTGGTGTTCGGCTACATCGCGGCCCGCGACGCGGCGGGCGCCACCGGTTAGTCGGCCTTGCGCTTGGCCTCGACCTGCTGCTCAACCTCACGCCAGTAGCCCGGTGTTGGGCGCGGCTTCCCAAAGCCTCCCTTGGCGGCCTTTTTCATGATGGCGTCGGCCTCATCGATGTCCTTCATCAGTTCGAGGGCGAACTCGCGCTCGGCCGCGTAGTACTTGGCCGCCCAGCGCAATGCGATCACCGAATACGCCCAGGCGGGTTCGCCCTCAGCCCCGTCGGCGTCCTCGACCGCCTTGCGATGACGGGCTTCGGCAAACGCCACGTGTTCCCGCAGCAGTTCTTTGAGCCTCGCCGGGTTGGTGAGGTGGCCGAACGTCACCCGCAGCAACACACTGTGTTTGAGCACCGGCGGGTCGACCGGCGCGTCGTTGACCCATTCGATGGCGGCGTCCATCCCGGCTTGGGTGATTTTGTAGAGCCGGCGAGTGCGGGTGCCTTCGTCACGCTCGACGCGCGAGGTCACCAGACCGAGGCCCTCCAGCTTTTTCAGCTCGGTGTAGATCTGGCTGTGCGACGGGCTCCAGTAGTACAGGTCGACGCTCCAGTCGATCCACTTCTTGAGGTCGTATCCGGAGATCTCCTCCTCGTAGGACATCATGCACAGCAGCGCCCGACTGGTGGCGGCAAGTGCCCCGGTGGCTGGCTTTTCGCTGGCTGGGTCCACGTCGCCAGATTAACAACACATTTGGCGGAGCAAGGAGGCACGGACCGCTCACCGGGACGTCACGTTGCACTCAAGGGCTGCAGGGCTTTTGGGCTACTGGCGCTCGAGAAACGCCAACACGGTCGATTCGAACGCTTCCTTGGCCTCGATCATCGCCCAATGCCCGCAATTGGGGAACACGTGCAATTCTGCGTTGGGGATGGTGCGCATCGGAATGATCGCCATGTCGAGCGGACTCACCCGGTCGTCACGTCCCCACGTCAACAAGGTGGGGGCGGCAACCTTGTGCATCGTCGCCCACGGCAGCGGGGCGTCCGACTTGGCCATCATCGTCGTCATCTTGGCGAAGGCGGCCTTGCTGTACATCCGGCGGGCGGAGTCCAGGGCCTGCGGATCGCTGGCCAGGCCCCAGCGTTCCTCGATCAACTCGTCGGTGACGAGCGCGGGGTCGTACACCATGGAATTCAGCCAGTCGATCAGCCGCTGGCGGGTGGGGTCCTCGGTGAATTCCTGCAGCAGGCGGATACCCTCACTGGGCCCCGGGGTGAACAGATTGGTGCCGATGCCGCCGATGGTGACCAACCGGCGCACCCGTCCGGGATGTTGGATCGCCAGGTTGATTCCGACACCACCGCCCATCGAATTGCCGATGATGTCGAAGCGGTCGAGCGAGAGCGCGTCGATGAACGACATGGCGGCCCCGTGCGCGGCGATCATGGGGTGACCGCCCAGGTCCGGGCTCACGCCGAAGCCGGGAAATTCCAGCACGAGACAACGGAAACGCCTGCTGAACGTGGGCAACACCCCGCGGAAGTTGCGATGACCCGTGACACCGGGCCCCGAGCCGTGCAAGAACAGCAGCGGCGGTCCGTCTCCGGTGTCGTAATAGCGCAACACTCCGGCCGGAGTGGCGATTTCATGCAAGTCGTCGTCAAGACCGGCCACGGATCCTCCATCAGTGCAGGGGTGCAACCCACGAGCCTGCCACGCCGTTTCCCGCGCAACCGAGGCGGTTCCAGTCAAGAACCTTGATGCCATGCGCGACAGGGTGTTTGGCACTGCCACGCAACAGCGTCAGATCTGTGACGATCCGGGCCTCGCGGCGCTACTGTGCCGCATGCCACAGCACGGTTTCCTTAGCGTTTACCCCAGCGCGGCAATCTCGTAAAAGAGAAACGGTGCAATTTTGGTGCGGCACCCCCCGGCCGCACGACCGAAGGAATGAAAGCTGTGCCAACACGACAGAGCTCGACGAACTTCGATCTGGTCGCTCCGATGAAGGCGCGCGCGTGCGACGCGCTGTCCGCCGTGGTGCGAACCAAGTCCCGTAAGCCCGGCAACGACGCCGCCCAGATCATGCGCAAGGGCGCTGAGCGCTGCTGACCCGGGCAGCTACACGCTTCCTGCTGAACGCTCGCGCTCGCGCCTGCGGGCCCGGGAGGCGCGCAGGTTCGCCGCATTGCCGCACGTTTTGACGCTGCACCACACACCGCTGTTGTTCTTCGAGCGGTCGTAGAACACCGAGCTGCACTGGTGGTTGTGGCAGGTTTTGATCCGACGCCAGGTGTCGTGGTGCTGGCTCAGCAGGATCTCACCCCATAGGGCCGATGCCAGCCAGCGCCAGCCGCTGCCTGCGGGTTCCAGCCGTACCTCGCCGGTGTCCGACAGCGCAAAGGATGCGGAGATGGACCCCATGGATTCGTCGGGCGTTTCGCCGGCGACCAGTTGGGCAATCGAGGTGCGCAACGCACGAAGCTTCGCCAGATCCGCGTCGTCCAGTGCGGGTGGTTGCGCCTCAACACCGCGCAACCCCGACCACGTCCGCACCGCGCCGTCGACCCAATCGCGCGCCAACGTGGCGTCGGCCAGCAGGTCCGGGCCATACGTCGCGATGCCGATCGTGTTGAGGAAATCGTGCACCAGCCCCAGCCCGCCCGGCGCCGGCACCGCGCCGAACCGGTGTGATGCAGACCATGAAATAGACATAGGTAAAGATTACTTGACTATGTCGCAACGGTCAATTACGGTGACAGAAGCAAAGCTACTTCACCTAAGTCACAGAGGACGGGTCATGGTCAACATCAAGGGATCGACAGTGGTAGTCACCGGCGGGCAGCGCGGGCTTGGCAAGGCCATCGTGGACGAGTTTCTGCAGCGCGGCGCGGCCAAGCTGTACGCCACAGCGCGGGCGCCGAAGCCTCACGATGACCCGCGGGTCGTGAGCGTCGAGCTCGACGTCACAAAGGCAGATTCGGTTGCAGCGCTGGCCGTTACGGCCGCAGACGCCGACATCGTCGTCAACAACGCCGGAGTGCTCGGTGCGTCGAAGCTGCTCGACAGCGACATCGAGGAAATCCGGGAGGTCTTCGAAACCAACTATTTCGGCGCGCTTCGGGTCGCCAAGGCGTTCGCGCCGATCCTGGCGGACAACGGCGGCGGCGCCCTGGTCGACATCGCCTCGGTGCTGTCGTGGGTGGGTGGCTTCGGTGGCTACGGGGACTCCAAGGCCGCGCTGTGGTCGGCGACCAACTCGCTGCGCATCGAGCTGGAGAAGCAGGGCACGCTGGTCACCGGGGCGCACCTGGGCTACACCGACACCGAGATGACCTCAGAGTTCGACGTGCCGAAGAACGACCCGCGGGACGTGGCACGTCAGATCGTCGATGCCGTCGAACACGGCGACGCGGAGGTGCTCGCCGACGACCTCACCCGGTACATCAAGGGCATCCTTTCCGGGCCGGTCGAGGCGCTGCGAGTCGCGTGACGGGAGAAACCAGACCAGTGCGGGGCCGGCGAGGGACGGCCCCGCACTTTGGTGTTTGGATTGGTGGCATGGAACCGAATACGCCCGAAGGGCGTGAAGGAGTGGTGCGCGCTACCCGCATGATCTCCGCCAGCGCCGAGAAAATCTTCGACCTGATTGCCGATCCGTCGATCCAGCCGAGCTGGGACGGCAACAACAACCTCGCGTCGGCCGCTCCCGGTCAGCGCGTGCATCAGGTCGGCGACGTGTTCAAGACGACGCTGACCAACGGTGCCATCCGGGAAAATCACGTTGTGGAATTCATCGAGGGCGCCAAGATCGCCTGGCGTCCAGCGGAACCCGGAAAACAGCCGCCCGGTCACCTCTGGCGCTGGGAGGTCAGCGAGATCAACCCGACCCTCACCAGCGTGACCCACACCTATGACTGGACCTCGTTGACAGACAAGAGCCGGCTGGAGAGGGCTCGTTCGACGACGCCCGAGATGCTGCGCGAGTCGATGGACCGGCTGGCGATGCTCGCTCAGAGCGGCTCAGTGTAGAGCCGGTACCGTCCCACTATGGCTCTCCCGCAACCAGGAAAAGACCGTGCCGCCGTCATTACCGGTGCCTCGTCGGGTATCGGTGAGGAATTCGCTCAGATACTTGCCCGCCGCGGCTACCAGGTTGTGCTGGTGGCCCGCAGCGTCGACCGCCTCGAAGAGCTCGCCGCGCGGCTGGGCGAGCAGGCGCACCCGCTGCCGGCCGACCTGTCCGACCGCACCGATCGCGCGACCCTGCTGGAACGGGTCACCGCGCTGGGGCTCGTCCCCGACATCCTGGTCAACAACGCCGGGCTGTCGACAATGGGTCTGGTCGCGAAATCGGTTCCCGAAAAAGAACTTAACCTGGTCGAGGTCGATGTGGCCGCGGTGGTCGACCTGTGCAGCCGCTTCCTGCCCGGCATGGTCGACAGGAAACGGGGTGCCGTCCTGAACGTGGCGTCGATGGCCGGGTTCGGTCCGCTACCGGGCCAAGCGGCTTACGGCGCTGCCAAGGCGTTCGTGTTGTCCTACACCCACAGCCTGCGCGCCGAGCTACGCGGCACCGGGGTCAGCGCGACCGCGTTGTGTCCGGGCCCGGTGGACACCGGATTCGGCGACGCGGCCGGGTTCACCAAGGGGGAAGCCGAAAACGCCCTGCCGCGGATCATGTGGGTTCCCGTCGACCAGGTGGCCCAGGCCGGAATCGACGGGTTGGCGGCCGGCAAGGCCATCGTGGTCCCCGGGCGGGTCAACCAGGTCGCCGGGGTAATCGTCCGCTACAGCCCACCTGAGCTGCTGTTGCCGATCTACCGACGCAGTCACCCGGCATTCAAACGCGACCGCTAGTAACGTTTCGCCCATGCTGTTCGCGGCATTGCGGGACATGCAGTGGCGAAGGCGGCGGCTGGTGATCGCGATCATCAGCACCGGGCTGGTCTTCGCGATGACGCTCGTCATGATCGGACTGGCCAACGGCTTTCGGGTCGAAGCCGAGCGCGCGGTCGACTCGATGGACGTCGACACCTTCGTGATCAAGGCAGGCGCCGCGGGACCGCTGTTGGGGGCCACGCCATTCGCCGAAGCCGAGCTGGCTCAGGTGGCCGCCGCGCCCGGTGTGACGGCGGCGGCTCCACTGGCCTGTGCCGCGACGACGGTGGTCGAGGGAACGACGCGGCGCAGCGTCACCGCGTTCGGGGCGCCGGAGCGCGGTCCGGGCATGCCGCACGTGTCCGAGGGCCACCCGCCATCGACCCCGGACGAGGTCGCGGTGTCGAGCACGCTGGGCCGCGCGGTCGGCGACGACCTGGGGGTCGGGGCGCGCACGCTGCGGATCGTCGGCATCGTGCCCAACTCCACCGCACTGGCCAAGACGCCCAACATCTTCCTGACCACCGAGGGCCTACAGCGGTTGTCCTACAACGGGCAGCCGACGGTGACGTCGATCGCGATCAAGGGCACCCCACAACAAATCCCGGCCGGCTATCAGCTCGTCGATCGGACCGCCGGCGTCAACGACCTGCTGCGCCCGGAACACGTTGCCGTCGGTGCGATTTCGATCGTGGCCGCGATGATGTCTATCGTGGCGGTGCTGATCGTCGGATCGGTGGTGTATCTCTCGGCGCTCGAGCGGCTGCGCGACTTCGCGGTGTTCAAGGCGATCGGCGTGCCCACGCGGTCGATCCTGGCGGGGCTCGCGCTGCAGGCGGTCGTCGTCGCGCTGCTGGCCGCCGCGCTGGGCGTGGTGTTCAGTTTGTTGCTCGCGCCGGTGTTCCCGATGATCGTCGTGGTCCCTCCCATTGCCTACGTGGCGCTACCGCTCGCCGCGATCGTGATCGGTCTGCTGGCCAGCCTGGCCGGATTCCGGCGCGCTGTCGCCGTCGACCCGGCGCTGGCGTTCGGGGGGCCCTGAGTCATGAGCGACCTGAGCATCAAAGACCTTGTCGTCGAATACTCCAGCGGTGGTTACGCGGTGCGCCCGATCAACGGATTGAACCTCGACGTCGCCGCCGGATCGCTGGTGATCCTGCTTGGGCCCAGCGGCTGCGGGAAGACGACGCTGTTGTCCTGCCTCGGCGGCATTTTGCGGCCCAAGTCCGGGAGCGTCGAATTCGACGGCACCGACATCACCAAACTTGAGGGCGGCGCGCTCGCGCACTACCGCCGCGACAAGGTGGGCATCGTGTTTCAGGCGTTCAATCTCGTGCCGAGCCTCACCGCGCTGGAGAACGTGATGGTTCCGCTGCGGGCGGCCGGTCACTCGCGCGCGTCCGCGCGTGAGCGGGCCGAGGAACTGCTGACGCGGGTCAATCTCGCCGAGCGGATGAAACACCGGCCGGGCGACCTGAGCGGCGGGCAGCAGCAACGCGTCGCGGTGGCGCGCGCGATCGCGTTGGATCCGCTGCTGATCCTCGCCGACGAACCGACCGCGCACTTGGACTTCATTCAGGTCGAGGAGGTGCTACGGCTGATCCGCTCGCTGGCGCAAGGCGAACGGGTGGTGGTGGTGGCCACTCACGACAGCCGGATGCTGCCGCTGGCCGACCGTGTCGTCGAGCTCACGCCAGCGGTCTCATCGACCAACCGGCCGCCCGAAACCGTGCGCCTGAAGGCCGGCAAGATGTTATTCGAGCAATCCACGATGGGCGAGCTGATCTATCTGGTGTCCGAGGGCGAACTCGACATCGTGCGCGAATTAGCCGACGGCGGCGAGGAATTGGTGAAGGTGGCCAAGCCGGGCGACTACTTCGGCGAAATCGGTGTGCTCTTTCACATGCCGCGCTCGGCGACCGTGCGTGCCCGCACCGACGCAACCGTCATCGGCTACACCGCCCAGGCGTTCCGCGAGCGGCTCGGTGTGTCGGGGCTGGGTGAGTTGATCGACCACTCGAATCTGCAGGAGACGGATTCGTCGTGAGTCAGCGCTTGGCGCGCACCCACTGGATCGTGCCGTAATTCTTGACCCGCACACTGGCAAAACCCTTGTCCTCCAAGATGTCACCGATTTCGTCGTCATCGAACACATGGGCCCCGCCGTTGGGCAAGTTGCGCCAAAGCCGGGCGGTGCTACCGACGGTAGGGACCATGACGGCCAGCCGGCCGCCCGGTCGCAGCACCCGTGCCATCTCGGACAGCGCGGCGGCAGGATCCGGGACCAACTGCAGCACAGCGAGTGAAGTGATGGCGTCGATAGTATTGTCGCGCAATGGAAGTCGCTGCGCGTCCGCGCGTATGAAGCCGACTTGCGGCCCGGATTCCGCGCGCACGGCGCGGGCCAGCATCGGCTCGGAGATGTCGACGCCCAGGGCCAGCCCGTCCGGGCCGGCGGCGCGCGCCAGCGACGCGGTCACGTTGCCCGGACCCGAGCCGACGTCCAGCGCCGTGCCGCCCGGCGGGATGTCAAGCCACTCGACGGGGTGCTGCCATGCGCTGATCAGCCGCCGCGAGATGGCCTGCGCGTTGTCGTAGAGCATCGACCCGATCGGCGACGCCCAGGCCGCTTGGATGACACCGGTGTTCTTCGCGACGTCGTCGTCGCCGGCCGCGCCCAGCAGGTCGAGATAGCCCTTGCTGACGTCGGGATCCGGGGGCGGATCGGTAAGCAGGTCCAGGGCCCGGCGCAGCGCCGGGGGCAGCGAGACGTGCACGTCGGTCATGCGTACTCCTAATGATCGGACGGAATTATCTTCTGACGACGGCGTGCTCGCGGACCAGAGCGCAGAGCTGCCAGTGGCCGGGCACGCCCTTGAGTGCGTATTCGCCGCGGTCGGCGAAGCGGTGGCGTGATCCGGTGACGATGTCGCGCACTGTCGAGGACACCAGCACTTCGCTCGGGCCGGCCAGCGCCGCCACCCGCGCTCCGATGTGCACGGCCATCCCGGCGACGTCATCCTTTTGTGATGTGCCGCGCACCTCGACCTCGCCAGCGTGAATTCCTACCCGCACCTCGATGCCCAAAACCCTTACTGTATGCACGATTTCGTCGGCGCAGGCGAGCGCGGCGCTGGGGCTGGTGAACGTCGCGACGAAACCGTCTCCGGCGGTGTTGACTTCGCGCCCCGCGAAACGCTGCAGTTGGTGGCGGATGATGGTGTCGTGGTTGTCCAGCAGGTCGCGCCACCGGTCGTCGCCGAGCAGGGCAGCGCGCTCGGTGGAGCCGACGATGTCGGTGAACACGATTGTGGTGAGCACACGCTCGGTGTCGGAGACGCCTCGAACGCCGGTGATGAATTCCTCGATCTCGTCGAGCATCGGCGCGGTGTCGCCGACCCAGTACAGCGAATCTTGGCCCGGTAGTTCGACGAAGCGCGATCCGGCAATGTGCTCGGCGAGGTAGTGACCGTGCGAGATCGGGCTGAAGTTTCGGTTGTCGCGATGCAGGATCAGCGTGGGCACGGTGATGCGGTCGAGCGTGTCGCGGACATCGCCTTCCCTGATCTTCAGGATGAACGCGCGAGCCATGCTGGGAGACGCGGCTCGGTTGCCGGCGTGATCCCACCACGCGCGAAACGCTTCGTCGGCGGCCACGGACGGAGCGATGATGCCGAGGATGTCGAAGCCTTGCTCGACGGCATCGGGCTGGATCCCGACCGTCGTGAACGGATCGGTTTCGATCACGTCGCTGCCGATGGGGTAGTCGGGTGCGCGCAGCGTGCGCGCCGCGCCATTGAAGATCACCAGATTGTTGATCCGGTCGGGGTTATCGGCCGCGAGCACGAGTCCGGCCAACGACGTGAAACCAGGGGCGAAAACCGTTGCCCGCTCGGAGCCCACCGCGTCCATCACCGCGATCGCATCCTGCGCCCAGGACTTCGGTCCGATCATGTCCATCGAGGGGACGCGCGAGGAGAGCCCGATGCCGGGCTGGTCGAACCGGATCACCCGGCTGAACGCTGCCAGGCGGCGGTGGAAGCGGTACATCGACGGCTCTTGGTCGACGGTGTCGATCGGGATGAGTGGTCCCGGCAGCACGAGTAGGTCGGTCGGTCCATCGCCGAAGACCTGATAGGCGATGTCGATCTCGCCGCAAGTGGCGTACCGGGTCCGGGGAACACCTGTGAACCCAGCCACGGCTATAGGCTAGTTCAGGGTCCCGACAAATGCCCCGGGTCGTTTGTCGGGTGGCCGCGCAAATGGGTGCCAGAGTTTAGTCAAACCCGACCCTGACCGGCGGAAACTGTGGCGCCGCCGATGATCGGCACGAGATAGCGCGCGGCGTAGTTGCGCACCGCCGCCGGATCCGAGGTGTCCAGGCGGTCGGTGGGAAACACGATGATGCCCAGGGCGACGCGCAGCAGGATGTCGGCGATGTTGGCCAGGTCGGCGTCGGCCATGTCGGCCCCGCAGCTGCGCAGGGTGTGGGCGATGCCGTCGGCGAATTGACCGATCGGAAAGACGTGCGATCGCGAGAACAGCCCGAACAATTCGGGTTCACTTGCGACGATCCGGGAGTACAGCGGCGAGTCATGGACCAAGCGCACACCGAGCGCGAACGCCTCGATCACGGCCCCTTGCGGATCGCGGCCCGTGGTGGCGTGATCCAGTGTGGTGAAAAAGATTTGGGCCTCGCGCCGCACTACCTCTTCGAAGAGATCGTCTTTGCTGGGGAAGCGCCGGTAGATGGTGCTGCGGCTGACTCCGGCGCGGGCGGCGACGTCTTCGATGTTCGCGCGGCGCACGCCGTAGGTCTCAAAGACGCTGCGGGCGGTGTCCAGGATCAATCGGTCGAGTTCGGTGACCGACTTGGTTTCCGACTGGATCATTTGAATGCCTCGCGAACGCTTGTTATGGTCTGAAACAAAGATACGTTTTTGTGTCACTGATTCACAAGTGAGGGTTGCATGACCGCCCAGGACGACCGGCTCGCCGAGCACGGCGCTCGGTTCGACGCCGGTGTTCGCGAAGCGGTGCCCATGCCGATCGACGACATCGACAATATCGCCGACATCGCCGCTCGGCTGGGTCCCGATTCGCTGATCTGGAAGTTCTACGGCGATCACCGCACCCAGTTCTTCGGCTTCCAGCGGGTCGCCGGCGTGGAAAACTGCATCGAACAGCTCGGCCAGGGGGTTCTCGACCACTCGGTGGTCTTCAGCGACACCTTGGGCCGGGCTAAGCGCACTGCGCCGCCGCTGATGAAAACCGTGTATGCCGACGACCCGCACACGTGGGGCCGCAAGGTGCGCGACTTCCACAAGCCCATCAAAGGCACCGTCAGCGACGGCTCCAGGTATCACGCGCTGAACCCGGAGTTGTTCTATTGGGCGCACGCAACTTTCGTCGATCAGGTCATATACAACACGGATACCTTCATCCGCCGTTTGTCCGACGCCGAAAAGGAACAGATCTTCAATGAGGGCAAGATCTGGTACAGCCTGTACGGTGTCAGCGACCGTGGCCAGCCGCAGACCTACGACGAGTTCCTCGCCTACTGGGACGACATGCTGGAGCGGTTCGTCCCCCACAAAACGGTCCTGTACGGCACCGGCTACATCCGAAAAGGGATACCGGCCCCGGGCCGAGTCCCCAAGCCGCTGTGGCGAATACTCTCGTCGCCGCTGAACGCCTATACCCGGCTGGTCCTCGTCGGGACCATGCCGCCGCAAATGCGCGAAGTGTGCGGGTTTGATTGGGATGACAAGCGGGAGGAGCGGTTCCAGCGGTTCGCCGCCGCCGTGCGCGCGTTGAATCCGCTCATCAACCGGCTTCCCGTCTGGTTCATCTACACGCCGTGGGCCGCTAAAGCGTGGCGCCGCGCCGGCGTCGACCCGCGCGGACGCCACAACCGATCGGCTAGCTGATCCGCAGCAGCCGTTCGGCGTTGCCGTGTGCGATCTTCTCGCGGTCGGCGGCGCTGAGCGTGGTGCGCTCGAATCCCTCGACCGCCTCGTAGGAGGATTCGTAGGGGTAGTCGACCGAGAACATGATGGCGTCGGGGCCGACCTCCAACACCGCCCCCAGCATCACCGCCGGTGAGAACACCCCGCTGTTAGTGAAAACGATGTTGGTGCCGAGGTATTCGGACGGCAGGCGATTCAGCGAGATCGCCGCGCTGGCCGCGGACCGCGAGTCCAACCGGCTGCGCTGAAACGGCAGGAACTCGCCCATGTGCCCCAAAATCATAGTCGCGCCAGGGTAGCGGTCGAATACGCCGCCGAACAGGATTCGCAGCGCGTGGCCGCCGACCTCGGCGGCCCAACTCCACGCCGCACCATACAATTCCGGACGGCCTTCGAGAACCCGCCAATTGTCGGCCGCCGGTGCACCGGGATGCAGATACAGCGGCACGCCAAGGGATTCCACCGCCGACCACAGCTCGTCGTATTCGGGCGCGTCCAGGTAGCGGCCGCCGGGCCCGGAGATGCAGTCGTTCACCAGGGCCCCGCACAGACCGTGCTGGGTGACGGCGCGCTCCAGTTCCGCCGTGGCCGCGGCGGGATCCTGTAATGGCAGAGCGGCAAATCCACGGAACCGGTCGGGATGCTCGCCGATGACCTTCGCCAGGTAGTCGTTGGCGAACCGCGCGTTGTCGACCGCGCGTTCGGCGTCGATGTCGACCTGCAGGCCGGGGACCGTCAGCGACAACACCTGAATGTCGATGCCGGCGTCGTCCATCTCGGGGAGCCGATATTCGGTGAAGTCGATCAGCCGGCTGTCGGACTTCTCCAGAAGACCGGGCTTGAACCCCAGCAGCGGGGCCAAGCTCCGGGGATCCGACATCGGCTGGCGCTCGGCCAACTCGGGAATGAAGAACGCTTCCTCCAAGGCGATGTATCGCATCGGTCTTCCTCGCTGTTTGTTGCGATTGCTTCCGTCTTCGACTCTGCGCCACGGCGGCTCATTTGTGAAATGAATAGCTAGTATCACTGCTATGCAGCTGACGCATATGGCGCGCGTCGACTTGAACCTGTTACCACCGTTGGTGGCCCTGCTGGAGGAGCGCCACGTCTCGCGCGCCGCCGACCGGCTGGCGCTGAGCCAGCCCGCCATGAGTCGGGCCCTGCAGCGGCTGCGGCGGCACTTCGGAGACGAGCTGTTGGTCCGCGGACCCGACGGTTACTCACTGACTCCTCGCGCCGCGCGCATCCGTGCCCAGTTGGCCACGGTCGTCACGGAGCTGGATCACTTGTTCGCCACCGAAACCTTCGATCCGGCCACCGCGGCGCAACGGTTTCGCCTGGCCGTCAGCGACTTCACTCTCTCGGCACTGGGCCCCGCACTGGTTCGGACGATCCTGATGCAATCACCGAGTTCGACCGTGACCTGCGAAGCCCTCGACGCGCGCGCATTCGACAATCTCGACGCCGGCACGCTCGACCTGGCGATCTACGGTCGCGGTGCCCCCGGCCGATACCACGGCCAGCATCTCTTCACCGATCGGTTCGTCTGCGTGGTGGCCGCGGATCACCCCCTGGCGCAGCGCAGGTCGGCGTCAAGGCTGTCGCTCGCGCAATATCTGCGGTGGCCGCACGTGAGCATCGACATCGGCCAGCCCGGGCTCGACCGAAGCCTGGAGGCGCTCGACACCGCGCGCCGCGTCGCCGTCGTCATGCCCTATCACGTGGTGAGCTCGAGCATCTTGCCCGGCACGGAACTGATACTCACCGTCCCGGCCCGGCTCGTCTCCCAGTTTGCTGACTCGAGCAGCGTCCGCGTCCTCGACGCCCCGCGCGAACTGGGTACCGTGCAGTTCAACGCGGTATGGCACCCCCGCGTCGACGAGGATCCGTCCCATGTGTGGCTTCGCGGGATCGTGCGCAATGTCGCCACAGGGACACCACTAGACAAGTGAACTGCGGCCCGGACAAGAATCAGTGTTTTGCGGCTTGCCCACCGGGGCACCCCGCTACGTCGAGCCGAGGAGAACGCGATGCAGCTGGAGGGCAACACCGTCCTTGTCACGGGTGGCGGCACGGGAATCGGCCGCGGCCTGGCCGAGGCATTTCACCGGTTGGGTAATCAGGTCATCATCGCGGCTCGCCGGCGTGACCCGCTGCAGGCCGTCGCCGACGCCAACCCGGGCATGCAGGCCATGTCGCTGGACCAGTCGGACCCCGCCGACATCCGGCGATTCGCCACCGAGGTCACCGACCACTACCCAGCGCTGAACGTCGTGGTCAACAACGCCGGCATCCAGCGGCTGGAGGACCTCACCGCGCCGGGCGCCGGCACGGCCGAGCTGACCATCGGGATCAACCTTCTGGGGCCGATCCGGCTCACGGCGGCGTTGCTGCCGTCGCTGCGGGCCAAGCCGCACGCGACGATCATCAACGTCACGTCGGCCCTGGCGTTCATGCCCAGCGCGCTCACACCCACGTACTGCGCTACCAAGGCCGCAATGCACTCCTACACTCAGTCGCTGCGTTTTCAGCTGCGCGATACCGAGGTTGGGGTGATCGAAATCATTCCGCCGCATGTGCAGACCGCGCTGCAGGGCGAGCGCGGATTCGACCCCAGGGCGATGCCGCTGGATGAGTACGTTAACGAGACCATGGCGCTGTTGCAGACGCAGCCCACCCCCGACGAGATCGTCGTCGAGAATGCCAAGCGATGGCGGTTCGCCGAGCGGAACGGGGAGTACGACGAGATCTACCTGCCCTTCAACCAGGCCATGACGTCAGGTAGTTAAGGGACGATTTCGCCGAACTTGCCGCCGGCTGAACGGCGCGCAATCACATTGCTTGTGTGGTCCGCGATGCGACAGGATCGTGCTATGGCCGATATCGACTTCTCGCTGTTGGACGTCCCGCGATCGCCACCGATTGACGACCCCGAGGCGTATCTGCGCGCGGCGGTGGCTTGGCACTTCGGCGAGGACACCGGCTCGCCGTTCTGGCTACGCACGGCCCAGACACTGAACTTCAACCCGCTGACCGACGTCAAATCCGTTGCCGACCTTCGTTTGTTTCCGAACCTGCTCAGCGAGCTGCGCAATGTTCCCGTCGAGGATTTGATACCGCGCGGATATGGATCCGTGCCGCCGGTGCCCCAGATATTCGAATCCGGCGGCACCACCGGCGCCCCGAAACGCACTGTGCAGCTGCCGGATTGGGTCGCGCAAGTTGTCGACTGGCAAACCGAGGACTTCGCCGCGGGTGGCTTTCAACGAGGGCAGGGCTTCCTGTGCCTGATGCCCAGTGGCCCGCACGGTGTGGGCTACTTCTCCCGCCTGGTGTCCGAACGTCTCGGCTCGACCTTCCACGCGATCGACATCGATCCGCGTTGGGTCAAGAAACTCGCCGCCCGCGACGCCGCCTCGGAAGTGGCGGCCTACATCGACCACATCGTCGAGCAGGCGGTGTTCGTGCTGCAGACGCAGCATGTCGCGAATTTGCACACCACGCCGCCACTGCTGGAGGCGATCGCCCGCAACGACCAGGTGCTGGACCTGGTCAACGCCAAGATCCGCTACCTGTTGCTCAGCGGCGCCCATGTCGATGTCGACACGCTCGAACTGTTGCGCGACATCTTCCCGAACACGACGATCACCATGGCGTTCGGCAGCACCATGGTGCTGTCGCAGGCCGTCACCCGACTCGACGGCGACACGTTCATTTTCGATCCGCGGACGCCCTACGTCGTCTTCTGGGTGATCGATCCCGACACCGGCGAACAAGTGCCCTACGGTCAGCGCGGCCAGGTGGTGATGAACCACATCAGCAAGGGGATGTTCATCCCGAACAACCTGGAGCGCGATGAGGCGATCCGGATGCCCGGCCCCGGGGGGCAACTCAGTGACTCGGTGAGCGAGGTGCGTCCCGTGGCCAGCTTCGAGGGCGAGGCCGTCATCGAAGGCGTGTATTAGCGATGACGCTCACAGCGGGTCTGGTCTGCATCGACGCGCTCGGGCCCGACGGGGAGTACCGGACCCGCAACCGCGAAGTCATCGCGACGACGGGCGGTGAACCGGTGGTCGAGCTGAGTATCGTTCCCCCGCTATATGTTTCGCGCACTATCGGCGCGCAACGCAAAGCCGGCGCGCTTCCGGCCGCGCAGCGCGAAGCCGCACTGGCCGAAGCCGCAGAGGTCTTCACGACGGGCGTCATCGCCGGGCTCGATTTCGAGGCCTATGTTGGCCTGGCCAGCAGTATTTCGGGGCTGCCGATCGCGATCACCCGCGCCGGGGCCCGCAGCGTCGCCGACGCCGTCGCCTCGGCGGTCGACGCGGTTCGACCGGCCCGGCCGATGGGCGCGACGGCGGACTGGCGCGAAGACCGCACCCGTGACGGCGGCGCGGTGTGGACGCGGCGCGGTGAGGTGTTCGCGGTGCACGCCGCGGGCAACGGCCCGGGCGTGCACGGCCTGTGGCCGCAGGCGCTCGCACTGGGCTACCGGGTGGCGGTGCGACCGTCGCGGCGCGAACCGCTGACGTCCCATCGGCTGGTTAACGCCCTGCGCCAGACCGGGTTTCGCGCAGAGGACGCGGTCTATCTGCCCACCGATCACCACGGCGCCGACGAGATCATCCGGTCGGCCGACGTCGCCATGGTGTACGGCGGCCAGGACGTCGTGGACAAGTACGCGCACGATCCGGCGGTGGTGGTGAACGGGCCGGGACGCGCGAAGATCCTGATCACCGCCGACCGGGACTGGCGCGACTACATCGATGTCATCGTCGACTCGATCGCCGATCTGGGCGGCATGGCGTGCGTCAACACCACCGCGGTGCTCTACGAGGGCGATCCCGCCCCGCTCGCCCAGGCCATCGCCGAGCGGTTGGCAGCGATCGAGCCCCTGCCGACCGACGACGAACGAGCGCTGTTGCCGACCCAATCCGTCGACAAAGCAAGGTCTTTGGCGAGTTACCTGGCGGCCAAGGCGGTCGGGACGACGCCGCTGCTCGGCGCCGACCAGATCGTCGCGCCGGTGGGTGACGGTTTCGCCGCGCTGCGTCCGGCGGTTCACGTTCTGGCTGACCCGGATGCCGACAAGCTCAATATCGAGCTGCCCTTCCCTTGCGTGTGGGTGTCGCCGTGGTCGCGTGCTGCCGGAATGGAGCCACTGCGGCGTTCGCTCGTGGTGACCGCGATCACCGGCAAGGAAAACTTGATCGACGACCTGCTCGCCGAACCGACGATCACTAACGTCTATTGCGGGCCGTATCCGACCTGCTACGGAGCGCCCCACATCCCGCACGACGGGTTCCTGGCCGACGCCCTGATGCGCAACAAGGGCTTCATTCGCGACTGACTCGGTCGGCTCGGGCGGGAGACTACCTGTAGGTTTGGAAGTCGAGGCGCACGGTTAAACCAGAGCCGCACCTCCGCATATGAGGGCAGGTAAGTGCGAATGCGGCAGTGAAGGTGGACGTGATAGCGCAGGCCGTCAATGGGGCCATCAACAGATTGGCCAACCCCGCGCGGGTGACCGATCCCGACAAGCTGCGCAGAGCGGTTTCCGGCAAGACCGTTTTGGTAACCGGGGCGTCCTACGGAATCGGCGAGGCCACGGCGCGCAAGCTGGCCGCGGCGGGCGCGACGGTGCTCGTGGTCGCCAGATCGGCCGAACGACTCGACGATCTGGCGGCGGCGATCAACGCGGGCGGCGGTCGAGCGGTCGCCTACCCGGCTGATCTCACCGACGAAACCGCCGTCAACGCGCTGACCAAGGAGATCACCGAACACCACGGCCCGCTGGACATCGTGGTGAGCAACGCCGGCAAGTCGTTGCGCCGGTCCCTGCATCACCAGTACGACCGGCCGCACGATTTTCAACGCACCATCGACATCAACTATCTGGGCCCGATCTGGTTGCTGCTCGGACTGCTGCCGGCGATGCGCGGCAGCCGCGGTGGACACATCGTGAACGTGTCGAGCGTCGGCGTGCGCGTCGTACCTGGCCCACAGTGGGGGGCCTATCAGGCATCCAAAGGCGCCTTCGACCGCTGGCTGCGCAGCGTGTCACCGGAGCTGCACAGCGACGGCGTGGACGTGACCTCGGTCTACTTCGCGTTGGTCCGCACCCGGATGATCGAGCCCACGCCGATGTTGGGCAAGCTCCCGGGCATGTATCCGGACGAGGCCGCCGAGGCGATCGCCAAGGCGATCATCGAGCGTCCCCGCACCGTCGAGCCACCCTGGATGTGGCCGGCCGAAGTGGCGTCGGTACTGCTGGCCGGCCCCGCCGATCGTGCGGCGCGGCTGTGGCACCGCAGACACTTCGCCGAGGAAACGCAATGATCGCCGACGTAACCGTCACCGCGGCGCGAGCGCTGGTGTCGTCCGGCCTGCTGGGTCCGCCCGCACCGGCCGCTGTGCTGCGGCTGATCCGCGAGGTGTATCGCGGCGGCACGAATCTGTACACGTTGTTAGCGATTGCGGCGGCGCGGTGGCCGGACCGGACCGCGATCATCGACGACGACGGCGCCCTGAGCTATCGCGAGCTGCAGTCCAAGGTCGAATCACTGGCGCGCGAGCTCTATCGCGACGACCTCGGTGCACGACAAGCAGTCGGCGTCATGTGCCGCAACGGGCGCGACTTCGTCGCGGCGGTGTTCGCCACCGGCCTGGTGGGCGCCGATATCGTGCTGGTGAACACCGAGTTCCGCGCCGACGCGCTGCTCGGTGCGTTGAGTTCGCATGATGTCACGACGTTGTTCTGCGACAACGAATTTGCCGAGCGGATACGCGATGCCCACGACTCGGTCCGGATCATCGAGCCGGCGACCGTGCAGATCCAGCTCGGCGAGCCGCGGCCCAAGGTCGCGCCGTCCGGCCGTCTTGTGCTGCTGACCTCGGGCACCACCGGTGTACCCAAGGGCGTGCCGCGCGTGCCTCGAATCAGTTCGGGTGTCGGCGTTGGCGTGACGCTCATCGAGCGCACCGGTCTGCGCGTCGGGTCGCGAATTGCGGTGGCAGTTCCGATGTTTCATGGCCTGGGGCTCGGCATGCTGATGCTGACCATAGGCTTAGGCGGCACGGTGCTGACCCATCGCCGCTTCGACGCCGAAGCCACACTCGCGCAGGCCTCGTTGCAGTGCGCCGACGCGATGGGCGTGGTCCCGATCATGCTGGCGCGCTTCTTGGACCTGCCCAGCCCGGTCCGCGCGCGAAACCCGCTGCCGTCGCTGCGCGCGGTGATATCCAGCGGTGATCGGCTCGATCCCAGCCTGGGACGGCGATTCATGGACGCCTACGGTGACATCCTCTACAACGGATACGGCTCCACCGAGGTCGGAATCGGTTCGCTCGCAACACCACTCGAGTTGCGGAACGCACCCGAAACCGTGGGCAGACCCGTCGCGGGATGTCCGGTGCGCATCTATAGCAGAAGCGGCAGGCCCGTTGGGCCGCGGGTGACCGGACGCATTTTCGTCGGTGGCGAATTGGGCGCGCGCTACACCGGTGGTGACGCCAAGGTGGTCATCGACGGGTTCACCAGCACCGGCGACATGGGATATTTCGACAACTCCGGCCGACTGTATGTTGTTGGCCGCGAGGACGACATGATCGTTTCCGGCGGAGAGAACGTCTATCCGCGCGCGCTGGAGAACGCGCTCGCCGAACACCCCGACGTCGCCGAGACCGCCGTCGTCGGCGTGCCCGACGAGCAGTTCGGCCGGCGGCTGGCCGCGTTCATCGTGCTCCGGTCGCAAAGCGGCCTCGACGAGCAGGCGATCCGAGAGTACTTGAAGGGCAAGGTGTCTCGCTTCGAGCAGCCCCGGGACATCCGGATCGTCGACAGCATCCCCCGCAATCCCGCCGGCAAAGTGCTGCGCAAGGAGCTGGCTACCTGACAGGTAGAGCCGTCTGGCCTCGCCCGCCGAGTGTGAAATCACGGCGAGAATCAGGCCGATTTTGCGCCACCAGTTCACGCTCGGCGAAGCGTCTCACTCCTCGGCCGAGTCGTCGTCCTCGTCACTGCCGGGCACAACCATGCCGATGGTTCTGTTCAACCATTTCGGTGCCAGCACGGAGATCGCGGTGGCTCCGCCCGTGGCGCCCAGTACGCCCGTCCAGGCGACCGGTCCCAGCGGTGTGCATCCGAAAAACTGGCTGATGACCGGGGTTTGGATGATGCCTACCAAGACACCCGCGCTGCCCAGCGCGGTCGCCAGCACCAGCGGGCTGTGGCTGCGGGTGATCAGGGTTTGCGCCAGCTGTGTCGTCACCAATGCGGTCAATCCCATTGTCGACGTGCGGCGTTCGGTGCCCGGCGTCCAGCGCCCGATGGCCCAAGCCGCCGTGGCGCCGGCGGCCGTGACGGCGCCGCGGTTGATGATCTGACGCATCAGCGGAGCGTCCAGCGACGGCGTGCGCGCGGTCAGCACCTCGAGCTGATACGCGCGGCGCGCCTCACGGGCCTGCTCCTCGGTTTCGAACTCGTCGTCTTCGGGCTCGTCGAATTGCGAGGTGACGGCGACCGCCAGCGCGGGGAACATGTCGGTCAGCAGGTTCACCAACAGCAGTTGACGTGTTCCCACCGGGGCCCGCCCAGTCCCTAGCGCCGTCCCGATAATGGTGAAGAGCACTTCGCCGACGTTGCCGCCGACCAGGATCGTCACCGCATCACGGACGCCCGACCACATGCTGCGGCCCTCGACCAGCGCGTCGAGCAGCACGCCCAGATCCTCGTCGGTCAGCACGATGTCGGCGGCCCCGCGGGCGGCCGAGGAACCGCGGCCGCTCACCCCGATGCCCACGTCGGCCATCCGGATGGCGGCGGCGTCGTTGGCGCCGTCACCGACCATCGCCGTCACGCGGCCGCACCGCTGCAGCGCCGCCACGATCTGGACCTTCTGTTCCGGGCTGACCCGGGCGAAAACCTGTACATTGGCAACGAGTCTGGCGGAGGCGTCCTCATCGAGCCCGACGAGTTCGGCTCCGGTCACCACCCGCACATCCGACGGCAGACCCAACTGGCGCGCGATCGCCCGGGCGGTGACCGGATGGTCCCCGGTGATCAGCACGACGTTGCGGTCGGCCTCCACCAGCGCCTCGATCAGCGGGCGCGAGGACGGCCGTGCGGTGTCGGCCAATCCGACGTAGCCGATCAGCTCCAGGTCATGCGCGGCCGCGTCGACGGCGTCGGCGTCGGTGTCGTCATCATCGGCGGTGTCGTGGTCCCAGGAGCGCTGCGCCACCGCGAGCACGCGCAAGCCCTGTTCGGCGAGGTGGTGCACCAACGCTTCTGCGTGCGCATGGTCGGCTTGGTCGTTTGAAGGGTCGGCGAACCGGCATCGCGGCAGGATCTGCTCCGGGGCGCCCTTGAGCATCAGCACCGGCCCCTTACCGTTGCCGCCGATCACGCCGATCGCGGCGGCGTAGCCGCGGCTGGACTCGAACGGCACCTCGGCGATTAGCTTCCAGGCCGAATCCGCTTGACCGTTAAGCGAACTGGCCGCGGTAAGGATCGCCTCGTCGGTGGCATGAGCGTGGCCCTGGCCGTCGTGTGGCTGGGTCGACGCCCGCGCGGCGTCGCGCAGCACCGCCGCCGACTGTCGATCGGTGATGTCGGGAAACGGATCACCAGGCTTGGCTGTGGCCGGCACGGCGCACACCAGGCGCAGTCGGTTCTCGGTGAGCGTGCCGGTCTTGTCGAAGCACACGGTGTCGACGCGGCCCAGGGCCTCGATGGTGCGGGGCGCCCGGACCAACGCACCCCGCGCCGTCAGGCGCTGGGCGGCGGAGAGCTGGGACAGGGTGGCCACCAGCGGCAGGCCCTCCGGGACGGCGGCGACGGCGATCGCGACGCCGTCGGCAACCGCTTGGCGCAGCGGCGCGCGATGCAACAACGCCAGCCCTGACACCGCGGCGCCACCGGTCAAGGTCAGCGGCAGGACCTTGCTGGTCAGCTCGCGCAGCCGGGCCTGCACCCCGGCCGCCGTCTCGACGTCGGCAACCGCCGAGATCGCGCGTTGCGCGGCGGTGCCGACCCCGGTGGCGACCACGATCGCGCGGGCTCGTCCCGCCACGATCGTGCTGCCCTCGAACAGCATGCTCGCGCGGTCGGGATCGTTGACCGCTACGGGGTCCACCTGCTTGTCCACCGGCAGCGACTCGCCGGTGAGCAACGACTCGTCGACCTCGAGGTCCTCGGCGACCAGGATGCGGGCATCCGCCGGCACCACCTCTGGCGCGGCCAGGTCGATGACATCGCCGGGCTTCAGCGACTTCGCCGACACCGTGGCCGTACGGGTGGCGTGCTGAGCCGCCTCCAGGCGGCGCCGTGTCGTCGCCACCGCCGGCACGACGACGCGTCGCACCAGCTGGTCCTGCTCGGCGAACAACTCGGCGGCCGCCGCTTCGGCCCGCAACCGTTGCGCCCCACCGGTTATCGCGTTGACGGTCATCACACCGGCGACCAGCAGCGCATCGACGTTGCTGCCGACAATCGCCGACGCGGCGGCCCCGACCGCCAGGATCGGAGTGAGCGGGTCGGCGAGCTCATGCCGGGTGGCGGCCGCCAGCTTCGCCAGATTGGTGATCGGCTTACGCAGCGGCGTGAGCGCAGGAGTGTAGGACAGGTCGTCGAGGCGACGCCGCCAGTCCGAAGTGCCGCGCTCCACCGCCAGCTGCCGGGTCCCGCCGGCGAGGCGGGAGTACACGATCTCCGGGTCCAGCGCGTGCCAGGCGGTCAGCGGTTGCGGCGTGGGATCAGCCAGCCGCACCACCTTGCCGGCCGAGTACACGCCGGTCAGTAGCGCGGTCGCCGCGGCCGCATTAACCGGATTTAACCAGCGCCGCAAGGTAATTGGGTTGGCACCAGTGGTGGCGGGCTCGCCGGTGACCAGCAACAGCCCGGCCAGGGTGGTACCGCCCTGAGCCAGGCGCACCGAGGATTCACTGGCCGAGCGGGCCACCGGCAGCGCCGACAGGATCCGCACCGCGGCGGCCAGATCGGTGCCGGTGATGATGTCCGCACTCCACGGGGTGGCTGCCCGCGGATCGTCAAGCGCGACACCGACATCGGCGATGGCGAGCGCGGCCAGCGTGTCCGTCGAGGCGAAGTCCCGATGCAAAGCCGTGATCAGCAGCACCGGTCCGCGATCCACCCGCAGGTCACGCACCAACGTCAACAGCGGCGTGCCGGGCGCATGCGTGGCGCCGACACTGGCGGCAAGATCCTCGGTGCCTGCGACGTGACGCAACACCACCCGCGCGCCGGTGCGGTTCGCGGTCTGCAGCAGCGGGATCGCAAAGGGATCGACCTCCCACCCGACGTCGACCGAGCCCACGCATTCGCCATCGACCACCAGGTCTGCGTGTTCGAGGCCTTGGGCGGGCGTCGCCGACGGCCCTTGCTGCGGAACCCATCTCAGGCGTGCACCGGTGGCCGGCAGCTCATCCGGGTCGGGCTCGGGCGCCTCCTCGCCGTGCAGCAGCGCGTCGGCCACTTCATAGACGCGGTCGTCGTCCCAGCCGGGCGCATCCCCGCGGGCAAGGAGCACGGCGCGGTGATCACCACGCAGCGCGGCGCCGTCGATGACGACCACCCGAACCCGATCCAGCCGGCGCAGCGCGCCCGGGTCGAGCACCAAGAGCCCGGCGTCGGCGAGGCCACGACCCAGCACCGCGGCGAACGCCTGACGGCCCATGTGCGCCGCCCTGGGCACCCCGGCCTCGATCGCGCCGGCCGCGTCCTCGGTGCCGCCGCCGGCCACCAGCGCACTCACCGCGGCAATCAACGAACCATTGGCCGCCGAATCGACGTAGCTCTCGACGGGGCCCTTCATCGACCCCTTTTCGGTGTCGAGCGCGGAGTCGATGGATCCGCCGACCACGACGTGCGACGCCTCACCCGCGGCTGCGGCCGCCCAGCTGTGCCGCGCCGCCTGCGAACTCGCCCCGGCCGACGAGATGACCGGGACCACCGGCGCTTGCGGCCGGTCCGGCGAGGCCAGCTGCGGCTCCCGGTCGCGCCACACCCGCCGGTGCGCCGTCGCCTCGGAGAGTTGAAGACTGCGTTGGGTGAAATCCAGCAGCGGTGTGCCGACCGCCTGGGTCAGCCCGTTGGCCGCCGCCGTCGCCGCGGCGAGCGCAATGTCGGTGCCCACGCGACCCAGTCGCGACTCCAGCAGCGACACCATTCGTGGTTGGTGGTTGATCAGGGCGGCGGCTGCCCGGGTGGTCTTCGGTGCGGCGGGCAGCCGGGTGACCCAGCCGGTGACGGCGGCCGTAATCGCGACCGCATCCATCGCCGCGGCGGTGAGTGGCACCAGAATCGCCAACGGGTTCCCGGGGTCGGCGAACGGCGCGGTCTTCGGTCCTCCCGTCGCCCCCGACAGCGTCAGGTCGACAGCCACGGCGCCGACAACGTCGCGCACGTCGTCCAAAACGGTGTCCGGGTCCGCCTCCTCCTCGATTTCGAACACCAGCCGCCCGAGTGAGCGCTCGACGTGGGCTTCGGCCACTCCCGAAATCCGGCGAACCGGCTCCTCAACAACCGCCGCGTGCTCGTCCCAGCGCGGGAACGGCAGCAGCGGATCCAGGTCCAGATGCACCCGCCGGCCGCTCTGCCAGCGCACCGGCGGCTCGATATGAGTGGCGGGCCCGGCATTGCCCAGCACCCGGCCCGTCGATTGCGCCACCGACTGCACCACCGGGCCGGCGAGCATCTGCATCGTGCCGGCGGCTCCGGCCGCGGCGCTAACCCCGGCGCGCACCACCTGCGCGGCGCCGCCGGTCACACCCTCGGCCAAGCTGCCGACGAAGCCGGGCACGCCCGGGATCTTCATTCCGCCACCTTCCAAGTACGAATACGCGCCTAATCCTGATGGCGTCTTAGCCACATGTCTACCGACATGCGCAGCGATATGCAGCACGCAGTGATCTCGGAGGCTTACCGGGACGGCGGTAGACCAAACGCGGTAAACAGCGCCGGATCCAGAAAGACGGTCAGGGCGACGATACCCACGCCGCCTTCGGCGCGGCCCGGGGTCAGGACATGTATCGAATGGGCCCGCATGACGCCGTCGGCGGTGCGCCGGTATTCGGCGACCGCAGGTTGCCCATTCGCGGCCGTCGGGAGCAGCGCGACATCGCCCGGCGTGGTGAACGCGCGCCTCACCAGGAAACGCACCACGGTGTCGCGTCCGGTGAACCAGATAGGCAGGGGCGGCATTTCGAGCTTGACGTCGGCTTGCAGTAACGCGGTGAGGGCGGCCATGTCCGCGTGCTCAAACGCCGCGCAGTAGCGGTCAAGCAGGTCGCGGCATTCGGCGTCATCGGGTTCGACCAGGTTTTCCTCGGCGGGGGAGACCTCGGCGAGATGGGCGCGGGCCCGCTGCAGCGAGCTGTTTACCGCGGCGGGTGTGGTCTCCAAGAGCTCGGCAACCTCGGCGGCGCTGAACTGCACGACATCGCGCAGGATCAGCACGGCCCGCTGGCGCACCGGAAGTTCCTGCAGCGCCGTCATGACGGCCAGCCGGACACTGTGCCGCACCGTCACGGCCTCTTCCGGGGTCTGAAACATCAACGCATCGGGGATCGGCTCGAGCCAGTCATGCGCGCCACCGGTTCCGCCGAGGCTGGTGTCCGGGTCGACCGCGGCGTCGCCCACTCCGGCCGGCAGCACCCGGCGGGCGCGGTTCTGCAGCGCCCGCAGGCACGCGGTGGTGGCGATCCGGTACAGCCACGTCCGCAACGCCGCGCGCTCTTCGAACGCCTCGTACCCGCGCCAGGCCCGCAGGTACGTCTCCTGCACCAGATCCTCGGCGTCGTGCACGGAACCGAGCATGCGGTAACAATGCGCGATCAGCTCGGCGCGAAAAGGCGCCGCCTGCTCCATGAAATTCTCTTGAGCCGGCACGGTCAGGCTCCTTCCGACACTCAATATAGATACGCCCAGCGGCCCGAATTCATCGGTTGACGTGGGCAGCGATGAATCGTGGCGTCCAGTCGTATCTGGATTAGTGGACATCCATCCACGTCACCTGAAAGCGAGCACGACCATGACAACCTCTCCGCAACCCGATGGCGTCAGCGGATCGACAGCGATTGTGACCGGCGCCGGCCGTGGATTCGGCCGCGCCATCGCGACGGCGCTGTCGGCGGCCGGCGCCCACGTCGTCGGCGTCGCGCGCAACGCCTCCGCGCTCGACGAGTTGCGCGACGAACTGGGCGACACCTTTACCGCGGTAGCCGCCGACGCCGCCGATCCTGCGACCGTCGGCCGGTTGCTCGACGAGTATTCGCCGCGCACGCTGGTGCTGTGCGCCGGGGCCGCTCCGCGGATGGCCCCACTGCAAGACCAGACCTGGGAGAGCTTCAGTCAGAACTGGAACATGGACGTGGCGCAGGCCTTTCACTGGACCTGCGACGCGCTGCGGCGCCCGCTGGCGCCGGGCAGCAGGGTGATCGCGCTATCCAGCGGCGCCGCCGTCAAAGGGTCGCCGCTGTCGGGTGGCTACGCCGGGGCCAAGGCCACCGTCAGGTTCATCACCGGTTATGCCGCCATGGAATCGCAACGGGCCGGGCTGGGCATCGACTTCGTCTCGGTTCTCCCGCAGCTGACTCCGGCCACCGATCTGGGCGCCAAGGCGGTCGCTGCCTACGCCGAACGGCAGGGCGTTGATGTCGAGACATTCCTGGCGTCGTCGGGACCCGCGTTGAGCGCGGAACAAGTCGGCAAGTCGGTGCTGCAGATTGCCGGTGGTGATCGCGGTGAGCACCTCGCGTATCTGCTGACAGCGTCGGGCCTGGTCGGTCTGGACTGAAACCATAAGGAGGACAACGCAAGTGGATATACCCCCGATCGTGTCGGCACAGGAGTGGGAAGCCGCGCGCAAGCAGCTGCTCGTGACCGAGAAAGAGGTGATGCGCGCACACGACGTGCTGGCGGCCAAGCGCCGCCGGATGCCATGGGTCGCCGTGGACAAGGAATACGAGTTCGAGGGCCCCGACGGCACGCTGAACCTGCGGGATCTGTTCAATGGCCGGCGTCAGCTGGTGGTCTACCGCGCCTTCTTCGAGCCGGGCGTGCATGGCTGGCCCGACCACGCGTGCCCGGGCTGCTCGATGATCGCCGACCACATCGGCCATCTGGCTCATCTCAACGCCCGCGACACCACGCTGGTGTTTGCTTCACCCTCGCCGCAGGCCGACATTGCGCGGCTCAAGGCACGGATGGGCTGGCAAATGCCGTGGTACACGATCACCGACGGCTTCGATGCGGACTTCGGCGTGGACGAATGGCATGGCACCAACGTGTTCATCCACGACGGGCAACGCGTGTTCCGCACCTACTTCATCAACAACCGCGGCGACGAGGTGCTGGGCAACACCTGGAGCTTCTTGGACCTGACTGCGCTTGGGCGTCAAGAGGATTGGGAGGACTCGCCGCAGGGCTACCCGCAGACCAAGCCGTACGAGTGGTGGGCGTGGCACGACGCGTACCCCGAGCATGTGCCGTCGCGATGGTTTGGTGAGCCCGACCCGGGCGCCCCCAACGACCCCCGGCCGCCGCGCAGCTAATAAATAGTCGTATCTACTGTCCGTTTTCCGATATTCCCGTAGGTCGACTGCTACGGTTCGCTGCCATGCCGGTACTGGGTGAGCGCGCGATCGTTCTCGGGGCGAGCATGGGCGGGTTGCTTGCCGCCCGGGTGCTGGCCGACTTCTTCGAAACCATCACGTGATCGAGGGGACGACTGCACGACCCGGTCCCAGGGGGCCGCGGTGCCCACACGCCTTTCTGGAAAGTTACGATGCATTAACGGTCTACGTCAGACCAACGGCTGCGGATCGCGGGGGCCGTCGTCCGGCTGGGTCGGCGTCCCAGGTGCCCGGAATCATCGGCATGCGCGGACCGCTGCCGAAGGCGTCGTCGGCGAGCGTGGTCAGCCCTGCGGCCCGCCGGGCACTAGTCTTGGTGGCGGTTCCGGCGAAGCCCTGCGGCCCGGCGCCGGTAGCGGAGGCCGTGATTGCGCCAACCAGCTCGGCGTCGTTTTGCAAGTCGTTTTGCAATTCTCCAAATCCAGGTATTCGTAACCGCGCCCGAGCATTTGCGCCTTCGCCCGCCGTCGGCGCTGCGTCTTGGCGTTCACTAGGGGCGTCGCCGCGGCCGCAGGGGCCGCGGCGCTGTCGGGTTCCGGAGCCGTTTTCCGGGCCCTGCCGGCCGCCGTCGCGCCGGCCGCCGCGCTCAGCCCGCCCACCAGGTAGGCGAAGTGCTCCATACCGGCGGGCATGGTCGCGTTCAGGGGCTGCTGATGCCCGGACCGCTCAGCGTCGGTGGTGTGGCCGACGGTGGTGCCGCGGGCGCACTGGCTGCCAACGTTGGCCTCGACGGCAACCTGCGTCGGGGACGACGTGGGGGTCGGGGTGCTCGGAGGCAGTGCCAGGACGGGCGGTGTGATGGGCGGCGCCACCGGTGGTGCCGGGGGCAGGGCGGACAGACCCGCCAAACCGGCGAGGCCGATCGGCGCCAGCGCGCCGGTAGCCAGCGTCACCAGCGGGGCGGTGATCAGGGGCACGAAAGCCGTGAGCAGCACAGCGGTTTCTCGAGCAGCGTCTTCAGCAACGCGATGGTGTCGGTGATGATCGTGCCGACGGCCTCGATGGTGGTGAACAGGATGGTGAAGCCGATGGTCGCCGGATTGCCCGACGCGAACGCAGCTGTCAGGTCCAGCCCGATATAGAAAAAGGTCTGCGACAGGTACGCGACATACGAACCGATGTCCATCGGGTAGCCGAGGGCGAACGCAATGTTGTAGGGGCTGAGGAAGATCAGCGGATTACCGAGGATGGGCAGGTAGGGATCGAACCCGGAAAACATCGCCGCAAAGAAGGGGTTGTCGTACAGCGCGTAGCTCAACGGTTCCAAGACATTGTTCCAGTAATCGACGAAACCGATCTTCGTCAGCCACGCCGTGACCTGGTTCTCCGTGTCCGCGGGTAGCGGGAAGACCTTGTAGAACGCGTCTATCAGCTTGTGCACGATCGGCGGCGCGGCCGCGGACTTCGGTGACGAGGCCACCGCCGTGGTGGAGACCGCATGGTAGCTGCCCATCACGGTCGAGGCCTGAATCCACATCCGTACGTAGTCGACCTCGTTGATCGTGATCGGGATGGTGTTGATGCCAAAGAAATTCGTCGTCAGCAGCACCGCGTGGGTGGCGTGGTTGGCGGCCAGCTCGACCAGCGTGGGCATCGCGGCCAGAGCGGTGGTGTAGGCGGTGGCCGCGGTTTCTTGCCGCACCGCCGTCGCCGCACTGTCGGCGGCGGCTTGCGTGAGCCAGGCGATGTAGGGGGCGTGGCCCGCCACGTAAGCCGCCGCGCTCGGGCCCTCCCACGCCCCGGCCTGCACCCCCGCCAACAGCGCGGTCAACTCCTCGGCGGTCTCGGTGTACGCGGTGCTCAGCGAGGTCCAGGTCGCGGCGGAGGCCAGCAGGGGGCCGGGTCCCGGCCCGCCGCTCAGCAGCGCCGAATGGACCTCTGGCGGTGAGGCCATCCAGATCGGGGCGGTCATCGCCGACTGGAAAATTGGACAGGGCGGTATTGCGGCGCGATGACAGGCCAGCTCTCTCCAGGGTGCTCCGCCCCGGGCTAGCAGGATGCGATGACGCGAGTCTCCTGGCTCTCGGATCGCTGCTCGCCTCGCCTTCCGACCCGTATCGTAAGTGGGCCGTGGCTTCGTGAGGGTCGCTCCCCGATGACAGTGGCGGGACCGCGCCGGATTTGCACCGGCTTCCTGCATCATCATCGCCTTACGCGCGATATTGTCGCACTCCGACCGTGTGCGGGCCGACTTGGGAGAATTGGGCAAACCGAGAGCGCCGATCCACATGATCGGGCCGGGAACGGTTTCCAGCACGGCTGACAGCCATTTAGCAAACGAATATGCGGTAGCCGTCGATTCGGCTACTCGCGCATATCCGAACTAGGAAATCAGATCTACAAAATGCGGTGATTCGCCCTGCCGACCTGGTATCCAGCGGGGAAGGATTTCTCGATGACCTGCAACTGGTGGTCCACTCTGGACTCCAGCTCGAGAACGACGCAGCTATCGCCGACGGCTTTGGATTCGAGGACTATGTAGCGCTGACCGCAATCGGTGATCGGGTCGCCCGAGTGTAATTTCTCGACCGATACCGACTCCGTGGTTCCGTCTGACTCCATCCTCACACGTTAGGTCAATTCGGTGAGTGAGGGAATAGAGCTCTACGGGGTGTCGGCGTGTCGCTGCTTGAAGAACACGCTGACGTGACGTATCAGCCCGTCGTCGTTCTGTTCGAACAGCAGGCATTCGGGCCACGCGGCCGGCGAGCCGTCGATCTCAAACGATTCGGTCAGTTCGACGAACGAGACGCGGCTGTCGACGTGGGAGATCCGCGTGACGTCCAGTCGGTGGCCCTTGAACGTGCTGAGAACCTTGCGCAGGTAGGCGAGGTAGTTGTCCTTGCCTTCGATGAAGTCGCAGAACGGGCCCTCTCGGGTCAGCCCCTCGTCGGCGATGGTGGTGGCCAGGCCGTCCCAATCGTGGGCGGCCAGAAACTCGAGGTATTGCTCGACGACCTGCACGGAAATCACAGTAAGACAACTCAACCGACGAGGGAACAGGCAAGATTGTGCCGTGACGGGTCCCAGTACACCGCAGTCGCAGGCCGCGTCGCCGACCTGCTATCGGCATCCAGATCGGCCGACCTACCTGCGTTGCAACCGATGCGAGCGGTATACCTGCCCGGACTGCATGCGCTCGGCCGCAGTCGGTCATCAGTGCGTGGAGTGCGTGCACGAGGGTGCCCGCAGCATTCGCCAGCCCCGCACGCAATTCGGCGGACGGGAACGGGCCGGCGCGCCCGTGGTCACCTACGCGTTGATCGCGATCAACGTGCTGACGTTCGCACTGCAGATGTCGGTGAAGGGCTTGCAAAGTCAGCTCGTTTTGTGGTCACCGGCCGTCGCCGACGGCCAGCTGTACCGCTTGGTGTCTTCGGCGTTCGTGCACTACGGCGCGGCTCATCTGCTGCTGAACATGTGGGCGCTCTACGTCGTGGGTCCACCGCTGGAGGCGTTGCTCGGCCGGCTGCGCTTCGTCGCGCTGTATGCGTTGAGCCTGCTGGGAGGCTCGGTGCTGGTCTACCTGCTCACCCTGAATAGCGCGACGGCGGGCGCATCGGGCGCGGTGTTCGGCCTTTTCGGCGCCACGTTCGTGGTGGCGAAGCGGCTCAACCTCGACATGCGTTGGGTTGTCGCGGTGATCGTGGTCAACCTGCTCTTCACCTTTGTCGCCCCGGCGGTCAGTACCCAACGGATCAGCTGGCAGGGGCACGTGGGCGGGTTGGTCACCGGTGCGTTGGTCGCCGCGGCCTACGTTTACGCGCCCCGGGAACATCGCAACGCGATCCAAGCCTCGGTGACCGTCGTCGCGCTGGGTCTCTTCGCCGGGTTGATCTGGTGGCGCACAGGTGTTCTCGCGGCGGAGTTGTACCTGTGAGCTGGTTGGTCGCCCACACCGAAACCGAGCTGTCCGAAGACGTCCCCGCACCGCCGGAGGAAGTCCGCGCGTTCTACGTCGACCTGGACAACATCAAAGTCGTGCACCCGCTGATCGTGTCCGTGCAGACCACGTCACGCACCGAGGACCCGGACGGATACCAGCACAGCTATCGCGTGGTGGACCGAATTCCGCTGGGGCCGTTGACCCTCAAGATCACTTACCGGGCGCGGCTGCACGTACCGCGCGAGGGTGACGTGCTCACCGAAGCCGATCAATTCCCCGGGGTGCGCCTACGCGGCCGGGTGAGTTTCGAGCCGATCGACGCGGGCACCCTTGTCACCGAGCGAATCCGGATCGCCGCGCCACGGCCGCTGGCGGCGATGACGGCGCGCGAGGGGATCAAGGCGCACATCGAGATGTTGGCCGGGATCCGGCGTCACTTCGAATCCGCTTGACGCCGTAGGGCTTCCTGAATCACACAGCTAGTGGTTTGTCGGTGGTGGTTGGGGTTGGAAGGGTTGATACCACCACCATTGGGCGCGTTCGCCGGTGGGTCCGGGGCAGGGTGGGACGGCGGGTGGGGGTTTTGTGGGTGGGCGCGCTAGTGATCCCGGGTTTAGTGGTCGGCCGGTGTCGTCGGTGACGGTGAGAGCGTGTGCGGGTCCGGTGATGGTGATCAGGCCGCGGTGGTGCAGCCGGTGGTGATAGGGGCACAGCAGTACCAGGTTGTCCAGCTCGGTGGGGCCGCCGTCTTCCCAGTGCCGCAGGTGGTGGGCGTGCAGACCCCGGGTGGCGCCGCAGCCAGGGACCGCGCACATGCGGTGGCGGTGCTCGAGCGCGCGGCGCAGCCGCCGGTTGATCAGCCGGGTTGTTCGGCCCGGCGCCGATGGGCTCGCCGTCGCGGTGGAACCAGACTTCGCAGGTGGCATCACAGGTCAGGTATCGGCGTTCGGCGTCGGACAGCAACGGGCCCAGATGCAGGGCCGCGGCTTTCTGCTCGACATCGACGTGCACCACCACGGTGGTGTGCTGCCCGTGCGGGCGCCGCGCCGCTTCGGTGTCCCAGCCCGCCTCGACCAGACGCATGAACGCGTCGACGGTGGACGGCATCGGGGGCCGCTGACCGGACACGTCGGTGGTGTTGCTGGTGTCGTTGTCGAGTTTCCAGTGGTTGATCAGCGCATCCCGATGCGCGGCCACGGCGGCGTCGAACTTCGCAGCGTCCAGATGCGACAGGGTGATCCGGTAACAGCAGCCCGACTCGGTGGGCGAGGCGCTAAACGAGGACTCCGGCTGGGGCTCCAGCTCGGGGTCGGGCTCGGCATCGGGTACCGGTCGCGGTTCGAGTTTGACCGCGGTACGCAGCTGCGTGACCGTTGCCACCTGCGCCAGCTGCGCGTAGTGCTCATCAGATCCCTGACCGGCGCGCGCGGCGATGACCCCGACCTGATCCAGCGACAGGCGGCCCTCGCGCATGGATTGGGCGCAGCGCGGAAACTCGGTCAGCCGGTCGGCGACGTGGCGATGGTCTGCGCGTTGGCCGGCGAGCAACCGGTCTTCCAGGCCACCAACGCCGGCACCGACCGCGCCCCGGTGTTCCCCCACAACTGATCGCGATCGATCTCGGCCACGATCTCCACAATGCGCCCATCAACCGCGTTGCGCTGACCACACAACTCGGCCAACTCCTCAAACAACACATCCAAACGCCGCGGAACGTTTTCAGCCAACGGAGGCGCTGCCGGAAAGGACATAACGCCATCATCGCAACCACCACCGACAAGTTTTGCCGCCCGACCCGCTCTACCGTCGCGGTTCAGATCCCGGCGAAGTCGATGATTCCGCGAATGTTGCGCCCTTCGCGAAGGTCGACGAAAGCCTCGTTGATCTGGTCGAGCTGGTAGTGACGGGTGACCAGCTCGTCGAGTTTCAATGCGCCCGCTTGATACAACGACAGCAGCATCGGCACGCTGGTGCGCGGATTCATCCCGCCGTAGAGCGCTCCCCGAAGTTGCTTGGCGGACAATGTCATCTCTTGCAGGACCAACGGAACCGGGGGCTCGGTGAAGGGGGTGATCCCGGTGAGCACGCACACCCCGCCCTTGCGCAGTAACGTCATCGCCAGCGGTATCAGGTCCACGTGCACGACACCGGGAGTGACGACGACGCGGTCGGCCATGACGCCGTCGGTGATCTCCTTGACTATGGGTATCGCTGCCTCGGCCGATGCCGCGGTGTGGGTGGCACCGAAGAACTTTGCCGAATCCCGCTTGGAATCAACTGGATCCACGCCCACGACACATTTTGCACCGACGGCGCGAGCTCCTTGCAGGGCGTTCATCCCGACACCACCGGTGCCGATGACCACCACGGTGTCGCCAGGTTCGGTTCCTGCCGATACCGTCGCGGAGCCCCAGCCGGTGCTGACGCCGCACGACACCAGTGAGGCGGCGTGGAAGGGAATGGTGTCGTCGATCTTGATGACGGACCGTTCGGAGAGCACCGCATATTCGGCGAACGTGCCGAGTTGGCCGTAGGCCAACAGGTTTTCGTTCCCGAGATGCCGGCGGCACGTTCCGTCGGTGGGCATCTCCCGCACGAACAGGCTCGCGCCGATATCGCAGATGTAGCTCTGACCGTTCACGCAGAACCGGCAATTGCCGCACGCGGGAATGAACGAAAGCGCGACCCGGTCCCCGGGCTGCACCGTCGTGACGCCCGGCCCGACTTCCTCGACGACGCCGGCACCCTCGTGACCACCGAGCAGCGGGAACCAATCCGGCGCCGGCTGACCGCTTGTGGCCAACGCCTCGGGGGTCGGGACCACATCGCCGGTAAACAGATGGTCATCGGAGTGGCAGATTCCGGCGACGGCCATGCGCACCAAGACTTCACCGTTGTGGGGCGGATCAAGCTCGATCTCGCGGATCTCCCAATCTTGGCCGACACCGCGGATTACCGCGGCACGACACTTCATTGCAGACCGCCATTTTCGGACAGCCGCTGGGCGGCGAGTTCCCGAAGTTCACCGGCCTTGATCTTGGCGTTGCCGGTCAGCGCCACTTCGTCCTCGCGGAAGAACAGCACCTGGCGTGGCACCTTATAGCTCGCCAATCGTTGGCGCAGGAATGCCAGCAGCTGCTCGGTGTCAAGGACCACGCCATCATGCGGCACAACGCAGGACACCACGAGCTCGCCAAGCGTTTGGTGCGGAACGCCGACGGTCTGTGCCACCTTTACGCCGGAATGCGATATCAGGGTCTCGTCGACCTCGCGTGGCGAGACATTGGCACCGCCGGTCTTGATGATGTCGGTAAGCCGGCCTTGCCAGTAGAGGCGGCCGTCGTCGTCAAGATAGCCGCCGTCGCCGGTCGGGAAAAACCCCTCCGCGTCGAGGGTCTCGTCGAGGGGAGTGCCGATATAGCCGAGCATGAGTGTGGGTCCCTTGACGCTGATCTCGCCCGCCTCGCCGCGCGGGACCACGCTGCCGGTCAGCGGATCGGTGATCTTCAGCGTCACGCCGGGCAGTGGCACACCGAAGCTTTCGGCATGGACTTCCGGCGCGGTATTGGCCGGGTAACCCGTTGTGATCGTGAATGTTTCGGTGTTGCCGTAGGCGTGGCCCGGCTCGTACCACTCGCCGGAAACCGTGGGATGGTGCGCGATCGGGGTCTTGTAGTCTGCGAATTTCACACTGCTCAGATCCACCTGTGCCCAGTTGGGCGCGCCTTCCAACTGGGTCCACTGGTGCGGCCAGGCGAACGGAAAGTTCACCCGCTCGGCCTGCATCAGTTCGAGCGCCTCGGCGGCGTCGAATGTCGATTGCAGGACCAGGGATCCGCCGCTGGCCAGCGTCGAGCCGAGCACCATCGCGAAGTTGCCGGACCAGAAGAAGCCGTTGGCGGTCCAGCCCCGGACATGGTCGTCCGGGCTGAACCCGTACATGCGCCGGAACCGCCACAACTGGATGCACACGCCGCGATGCGCGCTCAGGATGCCTTTCGGCTTACTGGTGGAGCCGGACGAGAAGAACAACACGGCGGCGTCGCTGGGCAGCACCGCGGCGCCTGTCGCCTCGACCTGCTCGCGGGGCTCGGCGTGACCGGATGCCAGGAAATCGTCCCAGGCCTCGATGCCCGCCACCGATTCGCCGATCAGTGCGAGCCGGCGTAAAAACGGATACTGCGACGGTCCCAGTTCAGCCAGAATCTCGGCGAAGTCCTTCGACAGCACCCTGCGCTCGAACAGCAGCACCGAAATCGCGGAAGCCCTTATCAGGTAGTCCAATTCGGGCGCCGTGGAAAACGTACTGAGCGTGACGGCCACCCCGCCGGCCAGCGCCGTACCGAACACCGCGGCGAGCCACTCCGGCCGGTTCGTCATCAGAACGCCGACGCGGCCGTCCTTGCCCAGGCCGCCCGCGCGCAGCGCGCGCGCCACCTCGACGGCGCGTTCCCAAAGCTGCGAATAGCTCCAGCGCGTGGCGCCGTCGGTACTGTGCCACACCAGCGCCTCGCGCTCGCCGTACATTCGCGTTACTTCGCGAAGAAATCCCGGCAGCGTGAGCGCTCCCAACCCCGGCTCATCCGAGAGCGGTGGCCCGCATACTACTGACAGACCTTGTGCGGCTAGCGAACTCGGCTCGGTGATCATGGCTACAACGGCAGCTCGACCTCGGCTGTGCAACCAACCAGCATCTCCCCGATCTGATTGGTTAGGCGCAGCTTGACCTGCACGACAGGCACCCCCCAGGTCGTCTCAGGTTGCTTGTCGACGATTTCGGCGTCGAAATAAGTCACATCGCCTTCGAAGGCGGGGGTGCGGAAGTCGGCCTTGGTGTGGCGCACCATGCCGTCGTAACCGGCCCAGTACGCGAGGTAGTCGGTGCACCACGCGCCCATCGTCGCGCCGTATCCGTAGGCACGTGCCATGCCGACTTCGCTGGCCCTGTCGGCGTCGATGTGACCGCGTGACGGGCCGACGTACAGCCCGTCGCGCTTGCGCGGATCGATCTTGGCGTCTTCCTCGTCGAAGGCAAAGTCCTTGCCCCAGCCCGGGTCCTGATACACCCAAGGGTCCTTCACGCCTGGCGGCGCAACCCACTCGAAGGTGCCCCAGATGTTGAACAGGAATGCGCGGTATTCGGTGGTGAAGCTGGCGATGCTGTGCGGGCCAATCACGCGGCGGGGGAGCGTGTCGCCGACCTTCACCTCGTCAAAGCGCGGTGAGACACCCAACCGGTTGGATTCGAGCCACTCCCGACGCAGCCGGTCGACCGCCTCGAGTTCGGCCTGTGTCCAGCGTTTGATCTCGCCGAGCTGGTTTTCGAACATCCCGCGTTTGGTCGCTTCCTCGTAGAGGTAGCGAATCGCGGTGGAACGCTCGCGCGCAACCAGCGCACCATGCTGGTTGGTGTGGACGGTGTCGCCGCGCGAGAACATCGTCGGCCCAGCGAATTTCGTCTCCGTCACCTTGTAGTCGTGGAACCGGCGCTCTTGGAACAACTTGTCTCCCGGCCGCACCGGGCAGCCGTAAAACCACCATTCCTCACCACCAAAGATCAAGTGGCTGTTGGGGATATGACCCACACACGCGGGCGCCGCGCCGTGTCCATAGTCGAGGGCCACAGCGATCGACTGCGGTGCGATGATGCCGCCGAATCTGGACTCTCGCGCGAACTGCTCGTCCCAGTGCACCGGATTGGGATAATCCATCGCCATCACCCAGCGGCGGATGTCCGATGAAGTACACGGATCCCACAGTTGCCCGCCGCCGACCGGCTTCCCAACGCGATGATCGACGTCGGACAGATCGAGTTGGACGTCTTCGGATTTCGTTGTCTTCTCGGTCATCAGTGTCCCGTCAGCGATTGACATCGACGACGACACGGCCGCGGACCTTGCCGTCCATCAGTTCGCCCGCCGACGCGATCGCGTCGCCCAGCCCGATCTCCTGTGCGATCGATTCGAGGGCGTCAGCGTTCAGATCGCGTGCCAGGCGTTCCCAGGCGACCGTCCGGCGCGCTTTGGGCGCCATCACACTGTCGATGCCGAGCAGGGACACCCCACGCAGGATGAACGGTGCGACCGTCGCCGGAAAGTCCATTCCTTGGGCCAGACCGCAGGCCGCAACCGCGCCGCCGTACTTGGTCTGCGCGCAGGCGTTGGCTAGCGTGTGGCTGCCGACGCAGTCGACGACGCCCGCCCAACGCTCCTTCTGCAGCGGCTTACCGGTCTCGTTGAATTCGGCGCGGTCGAGCACGGTTTCGGCGCCGAGTTGTTTGAGAAACTTCTCCTCCGACGACTTACCCGTCACGGCAGCCACGGTGAACCCCGCCGCGGTCAGCAACGTGATCGCAACGGTGCCCACACCGCCGGTCGCTCCGGTCACCAGGATCTCGCCCTGATCGGGAGACACCCCGTGCTGCACCAGCGCACCCACGCAGAGGCTGGCGGTGTAGCCGGCGGTGCCGATCGCCATCGCCTGGCGGGCGGTGAAAGCCGACGGTAGGGCGATCAACCAATCGCCGTTGAGGCGGGCACGCTGGGCGAGGCCGCCCCAATGCGTCTCGCCGACACCCCAACCGTTGAGCACCACGTGGTCGCCCGCGTTCCAATCGGCGTGGCTGCTCTCGGTCACCACGCCCGCCAGATCGATACCCGGAACCATCGGAAACTTCCGCACCACCGGCGATTTGCCCGTGATGGCCAGGCCGTCCTTGTAATTCAGCGTGGAGTACTCGACGTCTATGTTTACGTCACCTTCCGGCAGCTGCGCTTCGTCGACGTCGGTGACGCTAACCGTCTGCCCTGCCCCCTTTTCTGAGCTCTTTTCGATCAAAACTGCTGAAAACATTGGTGAAATCATCTCCTTTTAATGTGGTACGCGGCCGTCGGCGGATCGCCGCCTGGCCCGCCGGTTCACGAGCGGCCGCTGATATGACGGATCACTTTTGCTGCGCGATGGCGGGCCGTTGCCGTGGATGTCTGGCACATCCGCGAACGGGATCGGCATGGTGGGGACTATGCCTGACCACTCGACGACATTGGTACGCAACGCGATTCGCCAGACACCATCGACGCGTTCCAGCCGATCGATGTAGCGGCCGCCGGCCATCCAGTTGGTCTCGTCGCGGTTGCGTCCGACAAACAAGTAATAGGTTTCGCTGTGCGCGGTGTCGCCGTCGATTTCGCAGGTGTTGTTGAGCAGATTGTGATGCGTGGCCACCTGGCCCTGCTCATGCATCGCCGAAGCCCAGTCGTAGAGATCGGCTGGGCCGCCGACGAAGTCACCGGCAGCGATCACCGCGTCCGGAAGAAAGGCGGACAGCACAAGGTCCCGGTCGAAGCGGTCCATGCCACGACTGAACCGCGTCAGGCAGTCAGCAATGTCCTGCCGGTCGAGTAGCCAGCCAAGACGTTCAGCGTCCACAGGCGGCGCTCCGCGATCGGTCCCCAGATCGGCGAGCCGCGCTCGGCCCGCAGCGACGGGATGATCCGCCCGTCGATGTCGGTGATCCCGTAGTCCTGCGCCACCTCGGCGGTGATGAAGGTGCCGCCCGACCGCGCCATCACGTCGGGGTCTGCAGCCAGTGCCGCGATGACCCGGCCCGGAAATTCCGGTGAGCAGCCACCGGCGGGCATGGTGACCGTCAGCTCCTGCATGGCAGGATTGCGGGCCAAGTTGCGTTGCGCGCGTTCGGTAAAAGTCAATCCCTGCCACAATGACAGCGACGCGACGTGGTGCGGCTGCAACTCGATGGCCATGTCGCGCGCCATCCGGTCGACTGCCGTCTTGCACATCCCGAACACGACACCATAGGTGTAGGTCACCCCGGTATAGCCGGAGACCGCGACCATCAACCCCGACCGCTGGGGGATCATCATCTTCGCCGCATGCCATGCCGCGACGAAGTTCGATCGCACACCGACATCGACCATCTCCCAGTCCGACAGCGACTTTTCCCAGAACGGCCTGGGCTCCGTCAGACTCTCGGGAATGGTGAAGGCGTTATTGACCAGGATGTCGAGCCTGCCTTGCTCACGATGAATCTGGTCGAACAGCGCGGCGACCTCATCGTCATCGCGGTGGTCCACCACCACAGCGACGCCCTTGCCGCCACGGTGGCAGACTTCCTCGGCGGTTTCCCCCACGGTGCCGGGCAGCGATCGCACGCCCGGGGCGGCTGTGCGTCCAGAGACGTAGACGGTCGCCCCTTCGGCTCCGAGCGCCAGCGCGATCCCCTTGCCGATCCCGCGGCTGGCGCCCGTCACCAGCGCGACTTTCCCTGTGAGGGAACCCATTTGCCTCGCTATCCGGCCTTGTCGGGCGCGAAGCCCAAGGTGCTTTTGACCTCTAGATATTCGTGGAAACCGAACTCGCTCCATTCGCGCCCGTTGCCGCTGTGCTTGTAGCCGCCGAACGCCGCGTTCATGTCGAAGGCGTGATTGATCGTCACCCAGCCGGCCCGGATCCTGCGCGCCACCTCTCGTGCCTTGTCGCTGTCGGCCCCTGAGACGTAGCCGGCCAAGCCGTAATCGGTGTCGTTAGCGATCTGCACGGCCTGATCGATGTCGTCGTAGCCGAGCACGCACAGCACGGGACCGAAGATCTCCTCGCGCGCGATCGTCATGTCGTTGGTGACATTGCCGAACACGGTCGGCTTGACGTAGTAGCCCTTGTCCAGCCCTGCCGGGCGACCCGGGCCTCCGGCGACGACGGTCGCGCCCTCGTCAATACCCTTCTGGATCAGCCCCTGGACTTTCTCAAACTGCGCTTTCGACGCCACCGGCCCGATCGCCATCTTCTCGCCGGGGTCGCCCACCTTCACCTGCTCGGCGGTCTCCCGCGCGATTGTGAGCGCCTCGGCCATCCGCGAATTGGGGACCAGCATGCGCGACGGCGCGTTACAGCTCTGCCCGGAATTCGGCATCATGTTGACCACACCGGCGCGGACGCTGTCCGCGAAGCCCGCGTCGTCGAGGACGATGTTGGGGCTCTTGCCGCCCAGTTCCTGGGTCACCCGCTTCACCGTCGGGGCGGCATTCTTGGCCACCTCGACGCCGGCGCGAGTGGATCCGGTGAACGAAACCATGTCGACTCCCGGGTGGCTCGCCAGCGCGACGCCGACACCGGGGCCGTCGCCGTTGACCAGGTTGTAGACGCCGGCCGGGACGCCCGCGGCAGCGAGGATTTCGGTGAAGATATAGGCCGAGAACGGCGCCACCTCAGACGGTTTCAGCACCATCGTGCAACCGGTCGCCAGAGCCGGGTACACCTTGACCGCGATCTGGTTGAGCGGCCAGTTCCACGGCGTGATCAGTCCGCACACGCCGATCGGTTCCTTGGCGATCAGCGTCGCGCCGTGCTGCTCCTCGAATTGGAAGTTCTTCAGTACGTCGATCGCCGTCACCAGGTGACCGATCCCGAGTTGAACCTGCGGGCCGGCGGCCAGCGAGGGCGGCGCGCCCATTTCCTCGGTGACCGCGTCGGCGAGGTCGCCCGCACGCTTGCTGTATTCGGCGAGGATGGCTTCCAGCAGTTCGAGGCGCTGTTCGCGGCTGGTCTGAGACCAGGTGGTGAAGGCGCGGCGGGCCGCGGCGACCGCTAGGTCGACGTCGGCGGCCGAACCGAGCGAGATCTGGCCGGACACCTGTTCGGTCGCCGGATTTTCCACGTCAAAACTGTTGGGCCGCAGCGGGTCCACCCAGCCGCCGTCGATGTAGAACTTTAGGTATTCGCGCATTAGATCATCCTTCTCGCTACTGGGTGCCTTCGGCGTACCAGGTCCGGAATCGGTCGTACTTCGGCATCTCCTCGGAGTTGGCCTTCGGGTCGATGCACACGTGCACAACGCCGACTTTGCCACTCGCGTAGGCGCGCTTGATCGCCGGGCCGATCTCCTCTTCCTTCTCGACGTATTCACCGTGGCAGCCGAAGCCCTCGGCGACCTTGTCCATCCGGACGTCCTTGCTCCAGTGCACGCCGGGCTGCGGCGACGGCTGGGGGAAGGTGCGCTTGTAGACGCCCACCTCGAGGCCCCACTGGTGATCCACTCCCACCACACATACCAGCGGAAGCTTTTGCCGCGCGGCGGTTTCCAATTCGGCGATATGGAAGAGGAACGCCGAGTCACTGGTCAGCAGCATGACCGGGCGCTTGCCGCCCTCGGCCACTGAGGCGCCGACGGCATACGGCAAGCCGGTGCCCAGATGACCGAAGTTCTGGTTCCAGATCACGTCGCGCGGCTTGGTCTGCGAGTAGGTCCACTGGAAGATCACGGTGGCGCCGCCGTCCCGGACCATGATGCCGTCCTCGAGTTCGTCGAACGCTTTGGTCGCCTCGACGACATAACGCGCCGGGTGCACGGGGGTGCGACCCGTCGGGGCTTCCTCGGCAACCCGCACCAGCTCGGCGGCGTCGGCTTCGATCAGTTTCTCGAGGTTGGCCGACGCGGTGCGGGGTGCGTCGCGCAGTGCCTCGACCAGCTGCGGCACCACGCCGCGCAGATCGCCCACCAGCGCCACGTCGATGGGCCGGTTGACGCCGATGGCGGTCGGATCCTGCTCGACCAACACCCATTTGCGGTTCGCATTGTTGGCTGCCCAGTGCTGAGTTCGGCCGTAGTGCATCGGCTCACCGAGTTCGGTGCCGAGCGCGACACACAGGTCGGACTCCTCGACGGCCTCGTTGGCGGCCGGTGAGAACAGATACGGGAACGTCCGGTCCTGCAGGCCCGGGATGAACGACGTGCCGCCGGAGGTCTGGATGACCGGGCAGGCCATCAACTGGGCGAGTTCCTTGACCTCCTGCTGAGTCCGCGAGGTGTGCACCGCGTGACCGACCAGCAGCACCGGGCTCTTGGCCTCGCGGATCAACTGCACGGCTTCGGCCACCTCTCGGCTGCCGGCGCCTTGGTTCACCAACCGGTAGCTCGACGGGGCCGGTGCGGTATCGACGTCGAGCTCGGAGAGGATGACGTGCGACGGGAACTCGACGTAGGAGGGGCCCGGGGTGCCCGACATCGCCTTGCGGATGGCCTCGTGGATGATCTCATCCGTCTGGTCGGCGTACTCGATGGAGCTGCTGTACTTGACCGACGCCGCGAAAAGTGGCTCCTGCTGGACGAACTGGATGCGACCACGCCGGACCCGTCGTTCGGTGATGCGGGCGCGCTGGCCACCGAGGAAGATCACCGGCGAGTTCTCCACCAGCGCGCACTGGATCGCTCCGGCCATGTTGGCCATGCCCGGGCCCAGCGTGCCGATGCACAGACCGGGGTTGCCCGTCATGCGCGACGCCGCCTCGGCCATGAATCCCGCGCTCAGTTCGTGATGCGGTGCGACCACCGACCACCCACGGGCGTCAGCCTCGGCGAACATGTGGACGAAGTTCGGGTCCGGGATGCCGAACAGCGTATTGACGCCCTCGGCCTCGAACAGGTCGAGAATTCGCTTATATACCGGTACGCCCATCCCTACAGCTCCTTTGGTTCGCGTCTGCTCATGCCGATTTCGGCGAGTACTTTTTCGGTGTCGGCGCCCAGTTCCGGCGCGGGCCCTGCAACGCGCCCCGGTGTCCGGGAAAACCAGGTGGGTACGCCGGGGAAGCGCACCGGTCCGTGCGGGGTGTCCACGGTCTCGAACATGCCGACGGCATTGAGATGCGGATCGTCGAACAGCGCGCCTGGCGTGTTGAGCGGCGCCGCGGGTATCTCGAGTTCGCCGAACAGCGTCAGCCATTCCTGGGTCGTGCGCTGTTTCATCGTCTCGGCCACCAAGCCGTACACCGTGTCAATCTGGCGGGCGCGCTGTTCCAGCGTCGAATACAACTCACTGGCCCACGGCGGTTGGACAGCGTTGATGAAGGCGTTCCAGTGCTTGTCGTTGTAGATCAATGCGGCGATGTGGCCGTCGCTGGTGCGATACGGACGGCGGTTGGGCGCCACGGTCCGCGGATACACCGCCGGGCCGAGGGGAGGGTCGAACAGGGCGCCGTTGGCGTGCTCGACGAGCATGAACGAGGCCATGGTCTCGAACATGGCGACCTCGACTTCCTGTCCCTCCCCGGTGCGCTGGCGGTGGAACAACGCCATGGTGGTGGCGTACAACGCGGTCAGCCCGGCGACCTTGTCGGCCATGATGGTTCCGACGTAGTCCGCCTCGCCGGTGAGTTGCTGTTGTACCGCGGGCAGGCCGCATTCGGCCTGGATGGTGTCGTCGTAGGCGGGCCGGTCGCGGTCGGGTCCGCGGCGCCCATACCCGTAGCAATTGGTGTAGATGATCGCCGGATTGATGGCGGCGACGTCGTCGTAACCGAAGCCGAGCTTCGCGATCGCTTTGGCGCGCATCGAGTGGATGAACACATCCGCGGTCTCGACCAACGCGCGCAGGGCCGTTGTTCCGTCGTCGGTCTGCAGGTCCAGGACGATGCTGCGCTTGCCGCGGTTGACGTTGACGAACACCCCGCTCATGCCCGGCGCCGGACCCACCGAGATGAACCGGGTGTTATCGCCTTGTGGCGGTTCGACTTTGATGACGTCGGCACCCATGTCAGCCATGATCTGCGTGCAGTACGGGCCCATCACCATGGCGGTGAGGTCGATGACGCGCACACCCGTCAGTGGTCCGCTAGGCATGGTGTGTTTCCTGGGCCGCTTGGGCGAAGCTGTAGCGGATGTGATCGCCGTGGCCGTCGGGCACGATGGGGAAAACGACGGGGTCGGACGCGTCGCGGATCGCGTCGATGTGTGCGCCGACTTCCTCGATAGACCACGACGGGCGGTACACGCCTGGCGTTTCCGCGACGACCGCGCGCGCCACCCGACCCGCAAGCGCGATGAACATCTCCCCGGTTACCGAGCAGGATTCGTGTGCCAACCAACCGACCACGGGCGCGACGAGATCCGAGCCCATCGGCGGGTAGGCCGAGGTGTCGATGCCGTCGGCCATCCGGGTCACCGCGGCCGGGACGATCACGTTGCACGTCACGCCGTCGGCGGCACCCTCGAGGGCCGCGACGTTGGACAGCCCGATCACGCCGGCCTTGGCTGCCGCGTAGTTAGCGACGTCATGGTTCCCGTACAAGCCGCCGATCGAGGAGGTCAACACGACGCGCCCGTAGCCGGCCTGGCACATCACCGGAAATGCGGGCCGCACCACGTTGAACGCGCCGCGCAAGTGCACGTCGAGCACCGCGTCGAAATCTTCGTAGCTCATCTCTTTCAGCGAGCCGCGGCGCACGTTGCCGGCGTTGTGAATCAGGATGTCGAGGCGACCATAGTGTTCGAGCGCCGTGCCGACGATCGCGGCGCCGCCGTCGGGCGTGGTGACCGATTCGGTGCTGGCGACGGCCTGCCCACCGGCCGCCGTGATCGCCCCCACCACCTGCTCGGCCGGCCCGGCGTCCGCGCCTTCGCCGGTGAGGCTGCCGCCGGAGTCGTTGACCACGACCTTCGCTCCGCGGGATGCCAGCAGCTCGGCGTACGCGCGGCCCAACCCGCGGCCGGCGCCGGTCACGACGGCGACGCGGTCGTCGAATCTGAGTTGTGGCACCGGGAGTTCGCTCAAGTGAACGGCTCCTCACCGGCGAGTTTGGTGTCGGGTCAGCATCCGCCCGGAGTCGGGATCGTACGGCCGCGCGCGGTGCATGGTGTCGGTGTTGTCCCACATCACCAGGTCGCCGACCGACCAGTGGTGGCGATATACGTATTCGGGTCGAGTCGCCCAATCACGCAGACGGACCAGCGTTTTGGTGCTTGCGGTGACGTCCGTGCCGAGAATGCGACTGGCGGTGCAGCCGAGGATCAGCGACTTGCGTCCCGACCGGTGCGTCCAGACCAAGGGCAACTTGCGCTCGCCGAGGGCCATCATCTGCCCCAGCGTGGCGATGTCGGGTTCGGGGTCGTAGTAGAGCAGGGTGTTCCACGTGGAGTGCATGACCCGCAGCGAGTCCAGCGACTGCTTGTCCTCGTCGGTCAGGTCTTCGTATGCCGCGTAGCTGTTGCAGAACTCGGTGTCGCCGCCGCCGTTTTGCGGAAGTGCCTTGCTAGACAACAACGACGCGAAGATCGGCACCTCGTTCATCGTCCCGTCGATGTGCCAATACAGCGAACCCTTCAGATATTCAGCCTGCTTGTTGACGGAGGCGTCCAACGTGACGTTGTAGACCTGCTCACCGTGCCGTTCGGTCGCCAGCGCGCCCAGTGTCTCGGTGAAGGCGATCTGTTCGGAGTCTGTGAGGTGGATCTGCGGAAATACCAGCACCCCTCGTTGTTCGAGCAGGTCTCGCAGGACACCGGCGTGCACGCCGCTGAGCAATTCCCGCTTTTCGGCCCGGATTTCGGTGGCGATGCGTGGCGTGAGGTCTCGGGTCGCCAATGTCGTGACCGTCATGTGCCCAAGTCCAGACCTTCGAGCTCACCCGCTGCGCGCCAGTCCTTCAGCAACTCGTCGAACACGTAGAAGCCCGGCATGTAGGGATCGCCGATGGCCGAGCGGATACCCTCGCCGCCACCGCCACCCTCGTTGTTGTAGTAGCCGGGCGTGCAGGAGACCGCGAATTCGGTAGCGTCGATGGAGGTTTCGCGGATCGTCTTGACCCAGCCGTCCTGGGCTTCCTGGCTCGGCTCAACGGTGGTCGCGCCGCGCGCCATTGCCTGGGCAATGATGTAGGCGATGTGTTCGGCCTGCTGCTCGAGCATCGCCGTGGTGTTCCCCGCCACGCCGCCCTGAATGAAGCCGGTGAAGAACTGGTTGGGGAAGCCTCGGCTGGTCATCCCGTGCAGCGACTTGTAGCTGTCGCGCCAGTGATCGAACAGCGACAGCCCGTCGCGGCCCTCGATCACGTCAATTGCGTACCGGCGGCTGATGTCGGTGGTGATCTCGAATCCGCTGGCGAAGATGACGCAGTCGACCTCGTACTCGACGCCGTTGGCGACGATCCCCTTCTCGGTGAGCCGTTCTACGCCTTTGGATTCCGACACGTCGACCAGCGTCACGTTCGGGCGATTGAACGTCGGCAGGTATTCGTCGTTGCTACAGGGCCGCTTGCACATGAACCGGTAGTACGGCTTGAGCGCTTCGGCGGTTTCCGGGTCATCGACGACCTCCGCGACGCGGCGCCGCAACCGCTCCATCACCTTGTAATCCTCTTCTTCGCGGATGGCCATGATTTGTTCGATGGTCAGAGCGGTGGGGTCCTCGACAGCGGCGATTCGCGCGGTCAGGTTGCGCCCGAGCTCGGTCCAGAAATCGCATACCAAGTCGGGCTCATCGAACACCGCCCCTTCACCCAGAGGTGACCAGCGGTGAAAGTTGCGCTTGCGCTGCTCCTGCCAACCCGGCTGCAGCGATGCCGCCCACTGCGGGTCGGTCGGCTCGTTGCCCCGTAGGTCCACCGATGAGGGCGTGCGCTGAAAGACGTAGAGGTGCTGGGCGTCTCGGCCCAGGTGGGGAACCAGCTGCACGCCGGTCGCCCCGGTGCCCACCAGCGCGACGCGCTTGTCATGCAGCTTGTCCAGTCCGCCGTTGGGGTCCCCGCCGGTGTAGTCGTAATCCCAGCGAGCGGAATGGAACATGTGTCCCTTGAAGTCCTTGATACCCGGGATGCCGGGCAGCTTCGGCCGGTTGAACGAGCCCTGTGCCATCACCACGAACCGGGCGCGAATGTCATCACCGCGGTTGGTGCTCAACCGCCAGCGCTTGATCGTCTCGTCCCAGCGGGCCGTGCGAACCTGGGTGGAAAAGATCGCGCCGTCGTAGAGCCCGAAATGTTTTGCGATGCGCCGACAGTGCTCGTAGATCTCGGCACCGTCGGCGAACTTCTTCGAAGGAAGGTAGTTGAGTTCTTCCAGCATCGGGATGTAGCAGTAGGCGTCGTTGTCGCACTGGATACCCGGGAAGCGATTCCAGTACCAGACGCCGCCGAAGTCCCCGCCCATCTCGATGATGTGCACGTCCTCGACGCCGGCTTTCTTGAGGTATGCACCGGCCAACAGGCCGGTGATGCCGCCGCCCGAGCACCGCCACATCGATGTTCGCGTCGATCGGCGTGCGCGGCGTCACCGGGGTGTGCGGATCGACCTCGGCGAATTCGGCGAACTCGTCCTTGAGTTCCAAGTACTGCTTGGAGCCCTCAGGGCGCAGGCGCCTATCGCGCTCGTGCAAATACTTCTTTCGCAGCGCCTCGATATCGATGTCGTCCGGGGTCTGGGTCGGTCCACATTTATCGAACATGGTCATCTATCTCAAAGCTCCTGCGGTTCGCCGGTACCCATGTACTTCGACAGTTGGTGATGAAGGTTGACGGTGCTGCGTTCGCGGTACGGGTTGGGCTTGGTGCCCGGGAAGCCGAGGGACTTCATGCCCTGCTGCACGGCGGCCATATTGGAGAAATCCTGGGGCAGCACCGACCGCCACCGCGGGTCGCCGACCGGTGTGTATTCCCATTCCGTCTGGGGCTCTTGGCCTTTCGGGTACAGCTCGAACACCGACACCTCGAAAATGCACTTGTCGGGGTTATAGCTGGGGTCCGGCCGCGCGCCGTAGCACAGCGCAACCGTCAGACCCTGACCGATCTGAAAGTTCGGGAAGATCTGCCACGCGGTGCCGGCCTGCCCGAGGATGTCGGACGGAATCGTCGGCCAGATGACGCCGCGGGCCTCGTCGTCGCGGCGCGCGGACGCCAGCCAGTGCTCGAGGACCTTGTCGGCCGGTGTGTCCTCGGGTAGTTCGTCGACCAGCCGTTTCGCGGCGTTCACCAGCGTCTCGGTGGTGGAGGTGTTGGTTTCTTCCATCGTGTAGATCTGCATCTCCGCGGTCGACACGCGGGGATCCGCGCCGGTGCCGAGGCGGATCTTGGACTTGGTGGCCGCGAGATCGTCCGGGGCGTCGTAGCCGATATTGCTGTGCTTGCCCTGCGCCTTGGCCCAGCCCTTGAATTCGCCGAACTTGTTGAACTCCGGATGGGTGGTAAACACGTGGTAGGTCTCGTTGAACGCCTCGAGTGCGACCTTCCAGTTGCAGTCGAACGACAGCCACTTGCGCCATTTGAAGCGCATGTTTTCCAGGCCGAACGGGTCCAGGATCTTGGCCGCGGGAAACAGGTAATCGGCCAGCGGCTCGCAGTCGGGATCCATGTTGATCCACAACCAGCCGCCCCAGGTGTCGACGTTGACCGGCCGCAGGTGGGTGTTGCCCGGCGTCAGCGTTTCCTGCCAGTCCTGTTGTTCGCGAATGTGCGTGCACGCGCCATCGAGGCCGTAGGTCCAGCCGTGGAAGCCGCAGACGAAGGACTTTCGGGCGCGGCCACAGGCGTTCTTGGCGCCCTCGGGTGTGTCGATCAGCCGCCGGCCGCGGTGCATGCAGACGTTGTGGTGGGCGTGAAATTCGTTGTCTCCCGTCCGCACCACGATGATCGAGTCGTCGAGAATGTCGTAGGTCAAATAACTGCCCACCTCGGGCAGCTCTTCGACGCGGCCAACCTGCTGCCAGACCTTGCGCCATAGCTTGTCGCGTTCGGCGCGGGCGTAGCTTTCGCTGATGTACGCCTCCACACCGATCGTCATGGGCTTCGAGAGTTCCTCGGGTGCTGAGGAATTCACGGCGGGATTCTCCCTGGCCAGGTCGGTCATCACATCCTCCTTATGGAAGCGCGGAAGGATTCGTCCTTGAGAAACAGCGAGGTGTTGTCGGCGCCGAGATGGCTCCATTTGAGGTCGAGCCCGCCGTCGACGAGCAGCGTCTGGCCGGTGATGTAGCTCGACAACTCCGAGAGCAGGAAGAGGATGGCGCCGGCCTGCTCCTCGGGCCGTCCGCGCCGGCCCATCGCGATCGCCTGCCGATCCCGGTCCGGGTCCTCGTCGACGTAGGTGCGGGAGGCCGCCGTCTCGGTGACGCCGGGCGCCACCGCGTTCACCCGGATTCCCGCCAGCGCAAGCTCGAGCGCCATGGTGCGCGTCATCGCGACGATTGCCGCCTTGGCCGTCCCATACGCGACGTGGAACGGCGCGGTGTTCATCCCGCTGATCGAGGAGATCGACACGATCGATCCCGGAAGCTTTTGCGCGACGAGTTCGGCCGCCACCGCTTGGCTCATGAAAAACGCGGTCTCCAGGTTGGCGGTGAAGATCTCGCGCCAGTCGCCGCGCGTCACCCGCGTGGACGGCATCCAGGTCGAAGGGGCCGCGCCGCCGGCGACGTTGACCAGACCATAAAGGTCGCCGTGTGCGCTGCGCGCTTGATCGAGCACCTTTCGGATGCCCTCGTCGGTCGATGCGTCGGCCGCAACGGGCACGACTGAAAGACCCTGCTGAGCAAGCGGGACGACGTGCTCGTCCAGGTTTTCCTTCGAGCGGCTCACCGCGATCACTGTTGCCCCGGACCGAGCGGCCATCGCCGTCACGGTGGTGCCGATCCCGCCGCCACCGGCACCGGAAACCACGACGATGCGGCCGTCAAGCCTGAGGTAATCCTGCATAACCTGCTTTGTCCGGACAATAAATGCTGTTCTGCTGATTGGAGAACACTATTCCGAAGCGCATACGAGCCTGTCAAGGCCGATTACGAGTCGGCAAGGGCTATTGTCTGGACTACAACTAATTGATAACGTCCAGCCACATGTCCATGTCAGCGTCCAGCTCAGCGCCGCCATCGCGGTATGGACTGTCGCACGCCGCTTCCGAGCCCGTTGCAGTCGCGGAGGGCTGGCGGGTCGAGCGGGTCACCGCCCCCAGTCGGCTGTTCGGGGCCAACGGTTTGCGCACCGGCCCGGACGGCCGGATCTACATCGCGCAGGTGACCGGGAGTCAGATCAGTGCGCTGGATCCGGCCACCGGGCAGGTGGAGGCCTTCAGCGCAAAAGGGGGTGACATCGTCGCCCCCGACGACGTCGCCTTCGACGCGAGCGGAAACCTGTACGCGACCGAGGTGATGGACGGCCGGGTCAGCATGCGCGACACCGCGGGCCGCACCCGCGTGCTGTGCGACGACGTTCCATCGGCCAACGGCATCACCGTTCACCGGGACCGGTTGTTCATCGGTGAATGCCGCGAGGGCGGGCGCCTGCTGGAGTTCGACCTGGGCGGCGGGCTGTCGCGGGTGCTGCTGGACAACGTGCCCTCGCCGAATGCGATGGAAGTCGGCCCGGACGGACTGCTGTATTTCCCGGTGATGGGCGCCAACGAGATCTGGCGCATCGACCTCGAGGGCGGCGAGCCCCAGTGCGTCACAAAGGATCTCGGCGTGCCAGACTCGGTCAAATTCGACCCGCAGGGCCACATCGTCTCGACCCAGGTCGCCAGCGGGCAGGTGCTGCGCATCGACCCGCGCAACGGCGAACAACAACTGCTGGCCCAGCTGAACCCGGGGCTGGACAACTGCACCTTCGTCGGCGACCGGGTGCTGGTCTCCAACTTCACCGGCGAGATCACCGAGATAGCGCCGGACGGTGCGACGCGAACGGTGCTGCCCGGTGGGCTGAACTGGCCGCTGGATTTGGCCGTGGGTCATGACGGACGGCTCTACATCGCCGACGGCACGTATTTCTACACCGCCCTGCCGGACGGGTCGCTGCAGACCGTGGGGATGCTGTTCAGCCCCGGGTATCCCGGGTTCCTGCGCGGCGTCGTGTCCAGCGGACCCGACGAGTTCGTGGTCACGACCTCGGGTGGCCAGGTTAGCCGATACCGGCCGGCGGCCAGCGAAACCGAGGTGCTGGCAGAAGGTTTCGATCAGCTCTACGGTGTCGCGCTCAGCGCCGACGCGGTGGTCTTCGCCGAGTTGGGCACCGGGCGGGTGTTGTCGTTGCGAGCCGGTGGCGTCGAGGTGTTGGCCACCGACTTGCGGGAGCCGGTCGGTGTGGCCGTCGGGCCGGACGGCGCGTGCCTGGTGGCAGAGGCCGGTGCCGGGCGAGTGATCAAGGTGGACGGCTCGCGGATCGACACCGTGGTAGCGGATCTGCAGCGTCCGCAAGGCATTTGCGTGCGCGACGGTGTGCTCTACATCGTCGATGCCGGTGCCAAGGAGCTGATCGCCGTCGACCTGAACACCGCTAGTCGGCGCACCATCGCTTCCGGGTTGCCAGTCGGCCCGCCGCCGGGCGTCGTGGCCAAGCCGCTGAAGGGAATGCCGCCGTTTTCCGGGCCGCAGGGTCCCTTTGCCGGCATCGCCGCTGCGGCCGATGGAACGCTCTACCTCTCGGCCGACGGTGACGGCAGCGTCCTGGCAGTGCGCCCGTCACAAGGAAACCTTTGATGTCGCAAGCCATCACCAGCGAGCACCGCTACCTACAGATCGCGCGCACACTGCGCAAAGAGATCGTCGACGGGGTGTACCCGGTGGGTTCGCAGCTGCCCACCGAACACCAACTGTGCGAGCGGTTCGCGGTCAGTCGCTACACCGTCCGCGAAGCCCTGCGCCGCCTGCGCGAGGACAACCTGGTCGCGTCGCGACCGCGGGCGGGCACCCGGGTGGTTCCCCGGCCGGCATCGAGTTCGTATGCGCAGGAAGCGATGTCGATCGACGACCTGCTCGAGTTCGCCGCGGGCGCGCAGCTGAACATCGAGTCCAATGAGATGGTGACCATCGACGACGAGCTCGCCGCCCGGACCGGGCTGGAACCCGGCAGCCAGTGGCTATCGGTGCGCGGTTACCGGCAGGCCGAAGGCGCGCCGGCGCCCCTGTGCCGAACCGAGTACTACATCAGCCGTACCTTCGCTGCGGTCGGCAGGCTGCTGCAACGCCACACCGGACCGATCTTTCCGTTGATCGAGGACCTATTCGGCGTGAGCATCTCCGAGTTGCGGCAGGAAATCGCCGCGGTGCTGCTTTCCCCGGACCTGGCCGACGGCCTCGGCGTCGAGCCGGGCACGGCGGCGCTGCAGATGCGACGGTGCTACAAGACCTCCGACGGTGAGATGGCACAGCTGACGATCAACACCCACCTGTCGCCGAATTTCCGCTACGCGATGACCATGCGTCGCGTGACCGGCCAGGCCGCGGGCTGACGTGATCGCTCGAGCCCGCCAGGACACGGCACGCGCGCAGCAGGCGTACCGGAGCGGGCTTTGGGTGCATACCACGTTGGCGGATTCGCTGCGCGCAGCCGCAGAAACCACGCCGCAGCGAACGGTGTTGGTGGACAACGACACCCGGCTGGACTGCGCCACCCTCTATGAGCAGGCCGCCGGGCTGGCAAACAGCCTGATGCAGCGCATGCCGACCGGCAGCACCGTGTCGTTCATGCTGCCGAACTGGCATGAGGCCGCCGTCATCTACCTGGGCGCGACGCTGGCCGGCATGGTGGTGAACCCGATCCTGCCGTCGCTGCGCGAGCACGACCTGCGCTTCATCCTCGAAGACATTGAGAGCGCGATGATCTTCGTCCCACATCATTTTGGCGGCCATGACTACGCGGCGATGCTGCAACGTGTGACCGCCTCGATGAGCCCGGCCCCCGTGGTGGTGGTGCTGCGTGGCGAATCCGGCCCGCACGCAGCATACTCGGCGCTGCTGGGATCGCCGCCGGATGCCGCGCGGCTACCGGCGCTGGACCCCGACGCCGTGCGGATGGTCCTCTACACGTCCGGCACCACTGGGCGGGCGAAAGGCGTTCTGCACAGTCATAATTCGATACACGCGCTGATCTGCCAGATCCGCGACCAGTGGAACGTCGAACCGGGCGACACGTTCCTGGTTCCCTCGCCCATCGCTCACATCGGCGGGTCGATATACGCCTTCGAATGCCCGCTGCTCCTGGGCACGACCGCGGTGCTCATGGACCGGTGGGATCCGTCGGTGGCGGTTGCGCTGATGGACCGTGAGCGCTGCACCCACATGGCCGGGGCCACACCGTTTCTGCAGCAGTTGCTGTCCGCGGCCGAAGGCGCGAACAGCCACCTGCCCGACCTGAAGGTGTTCATCTGCGGCGGCGCCTCGGTGTCGCCGTCGTTGATTCGCCGCGCCGCCGAGTATTTCGACCGGGCGGTGGTCACCCGCGTGTACGGCTGCACGGAGGTGCCCGTCGCGACCGTCGGCGCACCGGGGCCGGACGAAGCCGGCCCGGCCGCCGACACCGACGGGCGGGCCGGCATCGCCGAAATCGAAGTCGTCCCCCATGAGGGCGCGCCGGCGGGTGACGGTGAAATCTGTGTGCGCGGGCCGCAGATGCTGCTGGGCTATCGGCATCCCGAAGACGACGCCGACTCATTCGATGCCGCAGGGTTTTTCCGCACCGGCGACCTTGGATGCTGGGTTGACGGGCGCTACCTCGTCGTGACCGGCCGGGCCAAGGACGTCATCATTCGCAACGGCGAGAACATTTCGGCCAAGGAAGTCGAGGACCTGCTCGCCGACCACCCGGGCATCGCCGAAATCGCGGTTATCGGGATACCCGACGACCGAACCGGAGAACGGGCGTGCGCGGTGATCGTCCCGGTGGGGGAGTCGGCTCCAGACGTCGCCGGCCTGCTCGCTCTGCTCGTGAGCAAGGGCGTCGCGAAATTCAAAGCACCCGAGCAGGTGGTCATTTGGGATGCGCTGCCCAAGAACGACGCGGGGAAGATCCTTAAACATCGGATCCGAGCTGAGCTGACACAGGATGGGTAACATGCAGGTCGCAATCGTCACGGGCGCCACCAGCGGTATCGGTTCGGGCTGCGCCAAAAAGCTCGCCGAGACGGGGATGGCCGTCCTCGGCACCGGCCGCGACGCCGACCGACTCGCCGAGCTGGAAAAGTCCGTCGGCGATCCGGCCCGGGTCGCGACATTGGCCATCGACCTGACCCACGACGACGCGCCGCGGCGCATCGTCGACCTCGCGGTCGAGCGGTGGGGCCACATCGACTTCCTGATCAACAACGCCGGCGTCGGCGGTCCCAAGCCCCTACACGAAACAGACGACGAAACATTGGACTACTTCCTGGGTTTGATGCTGCGGGCGCCGTTCCGGCTCGCCCGCGAGGTGCTGCCGCACATGCCACCCGGCTCGGCGATCATCAACATCACCTCGACCTTCGCGATCGTCGGCGGGCTACGCGGCGGCGCCTACTCGGCCGCCAAAGGTGGGCTGACCGCGCTGACCACCCACATCGCCTGCCAGTACGGCGCCTCCGGCATCCGCTGCAACGCCGTCGCGCCCGGTGTGACGGTCACCCCGATGGTCGAGAAGCGCCTCGAAGACGATCGGTTCCGCAAGATCAATACCGAGCTGACGCCGCATCAGCGGCTGGGCACCATCGACGACATCGCCAGCACCGTCGCGTTCTTGTGCTCGCCCGGCGCGAGCTTCATCAACGGGCAGACGATCGTCGTCGACGGCGGCTGGAGCTCCACCAGGTATATGTCGGATTTCGCGTTGAATTCGAAGTGGGTCGCAGAGTGAAGGTTTCGCCCGCCGCGTTTGTGCGCACGACGCTGCCGCTGAACCTGTCGGCCCTGGCTGAGCTGGACACCGGTCGATACCACTCGATCTGGCTGCCCGATCACATGGTGAGCTTCTGGCCCGACACGCTGTGGACACCCGAATTCACCGACCTGGCAACGGCTTCGCCATCGCCGCACCGCAACCTCGACGGCATGGCGGTCGCGGCGGCCGCGGCCGTGCTGACCGATACCGTGCCGCTGGCCACCAGCGTGGTGGACACGGTGCGCCGCCACCCGGCCTCGCTGGCGCAAAGCGCGCTGACCATCGACCATCTGTCGCGGGGGCGATTCATCCTCGGCCTGGGCAGCGGCGAGAGCGAAAACATCGTGCCGTACGGGTTCGACTTCGCCCGGCCGGTCAGCCGCTTCGAAGAGGCGTTGCAGGTCATCCGCCTGCTGTGGGACAGCGACGGGCCGGTGGACTTCGACGGCCGCTTCTACCAACTGAAGCACGCCCGGCTTGACGCCGAGCCTTACGAGGGGCGCTTCCCGCCGATCTGGATCGGCGCCAGCGGGCCGCGGATGCTCGATATCGTCGGCCGCTACGCCGACGGCTGGTGGCCCGCCGGGGCTTGGACTCCCGAGCACTACGCCGAGATGCTCGACACCATAAGGCAATCGGCCGATCGGGCCGGCCGCGACCCGGCGGCGATCACACCGTGCTTTGTCCAGGTGTGCCTCATCGGCGAGAACGATGACGCGCTGGCGAAGATCGTCGACGCACCCTTGGTGCGTTCGTTCCTGCTGCAGGTGTCTGCGGAAGTGCTGCGCGGCTTCGGCTTTGAGCACCCAATGGGCGACGATTGGGGCGGGTTCCAAGACATCGACCCGACGACGCTGACGCGGGAACGGATCCTCGAATTCCTGAATCGGGTCGAGCCCGAAGCGATCCTGGCGATCGTGCCGCACGGCACACCACAACAGGTCGCCCGGATCATCAAATCGTATGTGGATGCGGGGCTGCGCGTTCCCAAGATCCTGGACTACGGCGCGATGGCCGGGCTGGAGTTCAGCGCCACGTCGGCGGCCAATGTGCGCAAGACGGAGGACGAGTTGTTGACCTTGTGCGGAGCCCAGTCTTGACCGGGGCACTCGACGCATCCGCGATGCTCGCCCGGGCACAGGCCGAGACGGAGCTGGACGACTACGGCGATCCGTCGCTGCCGGAGCGGTTCACCTTGGCCGTCGAGCACCTCGACGGTATCAGCATGGACGCCAACGGCATTGACCAAGCAGAACGCGTCTGCCATTGGCTGCTGACGTCGCGGCTGGAGTTCATCGAAGACCGCAACCGCTATCCGATCGCCGCCGAGGTGATCGACCGGCCGATGTTCGTGACGGGCGAACCGCGGTCGGGTACCACGCTCATGCATGCGCTGATGGCGGTGGATCCGGACGCGCGCGCGCTGCGCTTCTGGGAGGTGATGTACCCGTCGCCGCCTCCCGGCACCGCCGGCCCAGACGATCCCCGCCGGGCCCTGGCCGACGCCGACTGGCGCGAGATCAACGCGAAGATGCCCAAATGGCTACTGAGCCATCCCTACAACGACATGCTCGGTGACGGCCTGCCCGAGGACGAACGGACCTGGGCCTTCGACTTTCGCGTGATGACCCCGACGGCGTGGTGGCGGGTGCCGATGCAGACGCTGGTGGGCGGGTTGCCGACGGACGCCGTCGCGCAATACCGCCTGCACAAGGCGATGCTGCAACAGTTCCAGTACAACCGGCCGCGGAAATACTGGGTGCTGAAGGGGTTTCACGGATTTCGCCTGAAAGAATTCTTCGACACCTATCCCGACGCGAATCTGCTGTGGTTGCATCGTGATCCGGTGCAGGTCGCAGCGTCGCGCACGATGATGATGGCCGACATCCTCGACGGTATCGTCGGTCCGATCGACCTTGCGGTCGAGGCGAAAAAGCATCTCGAGATGACCCGCGCCAGCATCGCCAACACCATGACCAACCCGATGGTGGGTGATCCACGGATCCTGCACATCCCGTACACCGACTTCATCGCCGACCCGGTCGCGACCGTGGGCCGCTATTATGCGTTTTGCGGGCGGGACCTGACCGGCGCGGCCGAGGCGTCGATGCGGCATTACCTGGCCCACAACCGCGGCGACCGCTACGGAAAGTTCCGCTACTCCACCAGCTTGCTGACCGACATCGGGGAGAACCTGGACGATCTGCACGCGGAATTCGCGCCCTTCCGTGCGCGGTTCGGAGTCAGCATCGAAAAGCGTGACTGAAAGATGCGCACACACCGCGGAAACAGCAGCCTGTCGGTCCACAACGTGACGTTTCTCGGCGCGGATGCTGCTGAATTGCAGAGCAATTGGAAGTCCCTTGGCCTCCGGCACCTGAGCGTCCTGGACACCCAACTGCTCAACCCCGGCTTCGCGCACATGATTCGAGCCGAACAGTACGCGGTCGAGGCGGTCTACCACCTGTTCGGCGATGGCGCAGACCTGTCCCGGCTGATCGAGGCCGCCGCCGCCAGCGACGCGCGCTGCATCTACATGCTCACCGGTGGTCGAAATGGACTCAGCTGGGAACAGGCCGCCGAGCGGTTTTGCCGGGCGATCGAGCCGTGCGTGCGCGAGGCCGAGCAGGCCGGGGTCAGCCTGGCCATCGAGAACGCGTCGAGCCTCTACGCCGACATCCATTTCGCGCACAGCCTGCGTGACACCGTAACGCTGGCCGAGCGGGCCGGAATCGGCGTCTGTATCGACCTGTTTCACTGTTGGGCCGAAGCCGATCTCGCGGGCCTGCTCAAACGCGCGCTTCCGCGAACACAGCTGATCCAGCTCAGTGATTACGTGCTGGGCGACCGGGCGCTGCCGGCCCGCGCGGTGCCCGGCGACGGCGCGATTCCGATCGAGGAATTCGTGGCTCAGGCGTTGGAAGGCGGCTATCGGTTCGGTTTCGACCTGGAATTGCTCGGGCCGCGAATCGAGGCGGAGGGCAGGCTGGCGGCCGCGGGGCGGGCCTGCACCGCGGCGCGCGCGATGCTCGACAGGCTCGGACGGCCGAACGGCTGAGAAGGGAAGCAACGCAGTGGCTTTCGGTGACGGGGCGGACGACGCGGCACTCGATGGCGCGTGGAGCGAGTTCTGCGAGCGACTGAGGGCCGCCGGAAAGCTGGCGTTCAAGGATTTCAACGCGACCTCCGGCGTGCAGCGCGCCGACGCGTTTCGCTTCCTTACCCAGAACCTGGGGCAGGCCTTCGATCTCGCCCTGGAAACCCGCGACACCCGGTATCCGGTGATGCATGCCTTCTGCAACCCGACCCGCAAACTAGGCGGAGACTGCGCCGATTTCACCTACCAGCAGGTCTGGATCGACGGCGAGTCGACCTATCGCATCACCGGAACCCGAGGTACCGCACCATTTTTCAATGTCACCGTGCAGGGCGCGCGTCCGGCTGGCCGCAACATCCTGCACGAGCCCTTCGGCGACGTGCCGGAGGTGAACCTGTTCGGCCATCAACTGCACGTCGAGCCCGACGGCACTTTCGAGCTGTACGTGGGTCCCAAGGTCCCCAGGGCGGCCCCGAGCGCGCGCCGAACTGGCTACCGACTACGGCGGATTCGCGCAAGTTGTTCATCCGGCAGGGCTTCGACCGCTGGGACGAGCTCCCCGCGCGGATGCGGATCGAGCGCGTTGACATGACCTCGCCCAAGCCGCTGCCCACTCCCGACACCATGGTCGAGGCGATGCGCTGGGCGGGCGATTTCGTGACCGGGCTGATGAGCGACTGGCCCGAGTTTCCGTTCACCTATGGCGGCGTCGACAGCGAGCACCCGAATCGGTTCCCCAGCCTGGACGCGTCCGAGGCAGACAGCAAGCGCGGCCGAACCGCCGCCAACATGTACTGGGAGCTGGGCCCGGACGAGGCTCTCATCATCGAGTTCGACGCCCACGAGGGCCTCTGGATGATCACCAACATGGGCGCGTACTTCACCAGCATGGACTTCCTCTACCGGCCGGTGAGCTACACGCCGAGCCGCGCAGCGGTCGACAACGACGGCAAAGTCAGGCTGATCCTGGCCCACCACGACCCGGGCTTCCACAACTGGCTCGACACGCAAGGATTCGAACGCGGGAACGTCACCTACCGCCACATGCTCGCGGGTCAGCCCGCCGAATTGACCACCCGACTCGTCAAACATGCGGAACTCGCCCACGCATTACCCCCGGAAACGGCACGGGTGACCAGCGTCGAGCGCAGCGCGTTGATGTGGGAGCGCTTCAACGGCGTGCGCAACCGCTTCCCGCTGTGACGCAGATTGACCCCGCCGCGGATGTAATGCTAAGCAAGTGCTCAGCACCGCACCGCTGTAATGAGAGGAATCGACGATGACGCTGCAGACGGTCCTGGATGACATCCAGAAGCGACCCGGCACGGGGGAGGTGATCCCGATCATCGACCCGGTGACCGAAGAGCAGCTCACCGAGTTCATCGACTGCGGCCCGGAGGCCGTCGACGAGGCCGTGGCACGGGCCAAGGCGTCGTACGAGGCCGGCGTCTGGGCCGGGCTGCCGGGCCGGGAACGGGCCAAGGTCATGTGGCGCATCGCCGACCTCATCGAAGAACACGCCGCCGAGTTCGCCGAGATCGACGCGACAAACACCGGCATGCCGATGATGCAGGCGGAGCTGATCGTGCCGACCTGCGCCGAGTTCTTCCGCTATTACGCCGGCTGGTGTACCAAACTGAACGGCTCAGCCTACGACGTCAAGACCAGCGGCATCGCCTCTGACAAGTACGTCGACCAGCACGCGTACACGCTCAACGAGCCCTACGGCGTTGTCGGGCTGATCTTTCCGTGGAACGGCCCGATCTTCAACGCCAGCGCCAAGCTGGCGCCCGCCCTGGCCGCGGGCTGCAGCAGCGTGGTCAAGCCCGCCGAGGAAACCCCGCTGTCCGCGCTGCTGCTCGACCGCCTCATCGCCGAGGCCGGGGTGCCCGACGGCGTTGTCAACCTGTTGACCGGCTACGGCCACACCGCGGGCGCGGCCATCACGGCGCATCCCGATGTGGAGAAGGTCGCCTTCACCGGGTCGACCGAAGTCGGCAAGGAGATCGTGCGCGCCTCGGCGGGCAACCTGAAGAAGGTGATGCTCGAACTCGGTGGTAAGTCACCGGTGCTGATCTACGACGACGCCAACTTGGACAACGCCATCTTCATGGCGGCCATGGGGATTTTCGTGCACTCGGGCCAGGGCTGTGTGTGCGGCTCGCGTATTTTCGTCCAGCGTGGCGTGTACGACCGGGTGGTCGAGGGCATCGCGGGAGTTGCGAACAGCATGAAGCTCGGCGGCCCGAAGGAAGAGGGCTGCATGAGCGGCCCGTTGATCAGCGCCAAGCAGCTCACCCGCGTGATGGGCTTCCTCGAGGAGGGCAAGCGCGACGGCGTCGAGGTGGTCACCGGCGGCCACCGACTCGACCGCAAGGGTTACTTCGTGCACCCGACCGTGCTGACCAACGTCGACCGCGGGATGCGCTTGTTTCAGCAGGAGATCTTCGGTCCGGTCGTGACGATCCTGCCCTTCGACAACGACGACGAAGCCGTCGCGATGGCCAACGACACCACCTACGGGCTGGCGGCCACCGTGTGGACCAATAACCTCAGCCGCGCGCACACGCTGGCCAAGCGGTTGGAGGCCGGCACGGTCTCGATCAACTGCCAGTTGGTCTTCGATCACAGCGTGCCGTTCGGCGGATACAAGCAGTCCGGCTGGGGCCACGAATTCGGCCGCGAGGGCGTCGAAGCCTACCTGAAGAAAAAGTCGGTCTTCGCCCAGCTCTGAGGGTCCGCTGCGGCGCGCGTGTCCTGCGCGTGTCTTTCCAAGATCCCGGCTTTTTCGCCTTTAAGCTTGCTGAGATCACGAGGAGGGACAGCGACGTATCGGCATCAATTACGGCGCCGGGCGACGAGGTCAAGGCGCACTAACAGCTGAACCGGCCAGGGGTTTCCCTGCACCGGTTTCTTCTGCTGATCGCCGGCGTTGGGTCGCGCCGGTGCGCCGCGTCGGCCGGCTGGCGATCTGGGACAAACCCGAACGGCGAGAAGGCATTCCCGCGCTGGACGGCCTGCGCGCAATCGCGGTTGCGCTGGTGCTCGTCGGGCACGGCGGCATCCCCGGCGTGGGCGGCGGGTTCATCGGGGTCGACATCTTCTTCGTCCTGTCCGGATTCCTGATCACCTCGCTGCTGCTCGACGAGCTGGGGCGCACCGGTCGCATCGAGCTGACCGGGTTCTGGATTCGCCGTGCGCGGCGGCTGCTGCCCGCGCTGGTGTTGATGGTTCTCACGGTCGCGGTGGCACGCGAACTACTGCCGCTGCAATCCCTGACCGGGCTGCGCACCGACGCGCTCGCCGCCTTCTTCTGGATGGCGAACTGGCGGTTCGTCGCCCAGAAGACCGACTACTTCACCCAGGGCGACCCGCCCTCGCCGCTGCAGCACACCTGGTCACTCGGGGTGGAGGAGCAGTATTACGTGCTCTGGCCGGTCCTGCTGATCGCGGTGACGCTGCTCCTGGCGGCGCGGGCCAGGCGCTATTTCGCCAAGGCCACCGTCGGCGGGGTGCGGTTCGCGACTTTCCTGCTGGCCAGCGCTGGGCGCGCTGGCGTCGGCCGCGGTGGCGATCCTCCTTGTCTCGGACGCCACCCGCGACCGCGTGTATTTCGGCACCGATACCCGAGCGCAGGCGTTGCTCATCGGCTCGGCGGCATCGGCTCTGCTGGTCCGCGATTGGGCCTCGCTGAACCGCGGCTGGTGCCTGATCCGGACTCGCGGAGCGCGGCGGATCGCGCGCTTTTTGCCCGTCGTCGGGGTGGCGGGGCTGGCGGCCGCGGCCCATTACGCAACGGGCAGCGTCGCCGAGACTTTCGGCACGGGTTGCTCATCGTGGTGGCGTTGGCGGCTGTGCTGGTGGTGGCGCCGGTGGCGTTGGAGCAGCGCGGAATAGTAGCCCGCGTCCTGGCCTGGCGCCCGTTGGTGTGGCTGGGCAGCATTTCCTACGGCGTCTACCTTTGGCACTGGCCGATCTTCTTGGCGCTCAACGGCGAACGCACCGGATGGTCCGGTGTCGCGCTGTTCGCCGCTCGGTGCGCCGCCACAGTGGTACTGGCCGGCGCGTCGTGGTGGCTGATCGAACAGCCGATCCGGCGCTGGCGACCGTCCCGAGTGCCGTTGTTGCCGCTGGCGGCGGCGACCGTGGCCAGCGCCGCGGCGGTGACGCTGCTGGTGGTTCCGGTCGGAACGGGAACCGGCCTGCGCGAGGGCCTGCCGCCAGGCGTGTCCTCGGTCGCGGCGATCTCCCCGTCGCCGCCCGGCGGCACTCATCCGGGACCACGAGATCCCAACCGGCCCTTTACCGTTTCGGTCTTTGGCGATTCGATCGGCTGGACCTGGATGCACTTTCTTCCACCGACGCCCGGGTTCGCGTTCCTCGACCACACCGTGATCGGCTGCAGCCTGGTGCGCGGCACACCGTACCGATACATCGGTAAGACGCTGGAGCAGAAATCCGAATGCGACGACTGGCCGCTGCGATGGTCGACCCAGATGGGCCAGGACCAGCCCGATGTCGCGCTGCTGATCATCGGCCGCTGGGAAACAGTGGATCGGGTCAACGAAGGGAAATGGACCCACATCGGCGATCCGACCTTCGACGCGTACCTCAACGCCGAACTGGAGCGAGCGCTGAACATCGCGGGCTCCACCGGAGTTCGCGTGGTGGTGGCCACCGTGCCCTACAGCCGCGGCGGCGAACAACCGAGCGGGCGGCTGTACCCGGAGGATCAACCGGATCGGGTAAACCAGTGGAACACCATGCTGCGCAACACCGTTGGGCACCACCCAGGTGTGCAGATCCTCGACCTGAATAAAAAGCTATGCCCGGACGGCGTTTACACCGCCAAGGTCGACGGCATCAAGGTCCGCAGCGACGGCGTGCACCTCACTCCGGAAGGAGTCAAGTGGCTGACGCCGTGGCTCGAGGATTCGGTGCGCAGCCGTTAATCGCCTGTGCGACAACTGACTTCAACGCTGTCGCTTTCCCGGGCCTGGAAGTTGAAGCTCACGTAGCCGTTGTCGGGGGTGCGTACGTAGTCGAGATACGGCTTCATGTCCGGCGCGCTGGCGTTGTCGGCGACGACCAGAACACCGCCGGACAGCCGAGGTTCGAGCAGCTCGAGTACCGGCAGGTACAGGTCTTTCCAGCCGTCGAGCAAGACGAAGTCGACCGGCCCGTCCAGCTCGGCCAGCGTGGAAAGCGCGTCTCCTTCGAGGATGGTGATCACGCCGTCCAGTCCGGTCTTGGCGAAGGTCTGCTTTGCCGCGGCGATCTTGGTATCGCTGAGTTCGGTCGTCAGCACGCGGCCGGTGCCGTTGTCGCGCACCGCGGATGCCAGGTGGATGGCGGAGATACCGAAGGACATCCCGAATTCGACCACCGTCGCCGGACGGGTAGCCCGCACCAGCGAGTAGAGCAGCCGGCCAGATTCGGGGGTCACCGGGATGTAGAACTCGCTCATCGCCTCGGTGCGTTCCTGGGCGGTCATGGGGCGGCCGAGCCGCTCGCCCATGTCGCGCAGCTTCGACATCTGGTTTTTGGATGCGGTGTACATCCGGTCAAGCTCGGCCGCGACCTTGGGATCCTGCAACGTGTTAGGCATAGCCACGAGCCTAGGCCTCGCGTGACATCGGTCACGCCCGGCCGTAAGCAACGTGTAAACAGGTTTGACGTGCGGTTAATCGCGTGCCAACATTGGACGTTGCAAGCACCTCGGTAGGTGAGGCGTCTGCACGGATACAGGCCACTGACCCCGAACGTCGAGAGACGCCCCGGGTCAGGACAGCTCTTCCCGGACCCAAGGGTTGAGCCCAGGTGGCTTCTGGGCGAGGAGCGATCGCAAGCGCGGCGAAGCCGGGCGCAGCGGGTCGCGACCATCGGTTAAGCCCGGATACGCCGTGCAGTGCCGAAGCTCCGACGAGAGGGGTGCGTCCGGCGGTATTCCGTCGGGCTTTTGCCTCTCCCGTACAGGTGACTGTGACGACACCCGCGTGTGTCCCGGCCGTGAGGAGGTGAGGGCGAGATGAGCGATACCAGCGATAGTCCGTATCCCAAATCCGTCTTGTCCCGATCCGGTTCCGGCATCTCTTCTGCTGCCTGAGTTTCTCAGACATTAGCGTTTTGCTGCTGCTGAATGCCGTACGCCGTCGGGCTTCCCGACAGGAGAACATCATGACCTTCGTTGTTGCACACCACGGCAGCGGTTTTTCCACGGGGCGCGGTCGCTCGATGCGGCGCGCGGGCCAGCGGCTGACGAACAAGTTGCGCGGCTGGCGTATCCCCACTCCGCAAGAGCGGGCCGCCCGGTACGTGTCGCGGATGCCGCTTGCGGTACTCGCGCCGCCGACAGGGGAGACCACGGCCTAGCCCGACCGTCTTGAGTTAGCGAGAATCCCATGGCTTCGATCTCGATGCAGCGCCGGGGCGGCCGGAGCGCCGCCAAAGACAACTCCGAACCCGGCCAGGCCGTGCTGGATTCGGCTCACGTCGGCGACATTGTCGGCGCGTTCGGACGCATCCGGCGCGATGGCACCGACGCCTTCAGCGGGCGCTTCCGGCGTCTGCGGACGCTGATGGTCATCACCGGTCCCGGATTGATCGTGATGGTGGGCGACAACGATGCGGGTGGTGTCGCGACCTACACCCAGGCCGGACAGAACTACGGGATGGGCCTGTTGTGGACGCTGGCCCTGTTGATCCCGGTGCTGTACGTGAACCAGGAGATGGTGCTGCGATTGGGCGCGGTCAGCCGGGTCGGCCACGCGCGCTTGATATTCGAGCGCTTCGGTAGGTTCTGGGGTGCCTTCAGTGTTGGTGATCTGCTGATCGTCAACGCCTTGACGATCGTCACCGAATTCATCGGTGTCGCACTGGCTCTCGGGTTCCTGGGCTGCCCGAAAATCGCTGCCGTCCCGGCCGCGGCGGTACTGTTGTTCGCCGTCGTGGCCGGCGGGTCGTTCCGCCGCTGGGAGGGGCTGATGTTCCTGCTGATCGCGGTGAACGTGCTCATCATCCCGATGGTGCTGATGGTGCATCCCGCGGTGAAAGCGACTGCCGCCGGACTGGTTCCGCAGTTCCCCGGCGGTTTGAACTCCACCGTGTTGCTGTTGACCGTCGCGATCGTAGGCACCACCGTCGCGCCGTGGCAGTTGTTCTTTCAGCAGTCGAACGTCGTGGACAAGCGCATTACCGCGCGCTGGATCCCTTACGCGCGAGCTGATTTGATTATCGGGATTGTTGTGGTCATGGCCGGCGCTTCGGTGCTGATGGCGGTGACCGCGTTCGGCTTGGCCGGCACCGGCGCGGCCGGCAACTTCACCGACGCGGGTGCGGTGGCAACCGCGCTGTCCAGCCATGTCGGCCACACGATGGGGGTGCTCTTCGCGATCATCTTGCTGGACGCCTCGCTGATCGGGGCCAACGCGATCGGACTGGCCACCACCTACGCCGTCGGTGACGCGTTGGGCAAGCGGCATTCGCTGCACTGGAAGATCACCGAGGCCCCGCTGTTCTACGGCGGATACGCAGTGCTGCTTGCGGTTTCGGCGGCGGTGGCGTTCAGCCCGGACCACGTCCTGGGCCTGGTGACCCAAGGTGTGCAGGCGCTTGCCGGGGTGTTGTTGCCGTCGGCAACCGTGTTTCTGGTTCTGCTCTGCAATGACCGCGCGGTGTTGGGGCCGTGGGTAAACACGGTGCGGCAGAACATCGTCGCGTGGACCATCGTGTGGTCGCTGGTGCTGTTGTCGTTGGCACTGACGGCCACGACGTTCTTCAAGAACCTGCCGACTGCGACCATCGAGGCCGGTCTTGCGGCGGGCGCGGTGATCGGATCCGTCGGCGGCGCGGTCGCGATCATCGCGGGGCGTCGGTCCAGTGACCGGCGCGACGCGGAAGTCATCGCGCGGTCGTTGGGCGGCGGCCTGGACCCCGAGGAAGTCGACGAGATCGACGACACACCGTCCCTCACGCGCGCCGAGCGGAGAGCCGTGTCTCGACAGGACCGGGCGAACTGGCAGACCCCCAGTCTGGCCGCCCTGGACCGGCCGACCATGTCGCCGATCCGCCGCGCCGGGCTGCTGACGCTGCGGGCTTACCTGGTGGTGGCCGTCGTGTTCGTCGTAATCAAGATCGTCGACGTCGCTATCGCCGTACCGGCCAGCTCACTGTGAACCGTTGGGCAGCAGAACGATTTTGCCGCGCGTGTGCCGTTTCTCGAGTTCCTCGAACGCGTCGGCGACGCGGTCCAGCGGGTAGGTCGCGGCGATCTCGAAATCGATAGCGCCGGTGACGATCAGGTCGGCCATTTCGGCCAGCACTTCCGGGGTCGACGCATCCGTGCTGCCCTCGGTCTTGGCTCCGACCTCGCCGGCCTTCTGAAACGAGATGATGGTGTCGATGCGCCGCGGCGGCACACCGAGGTCGACGGCGAGTTGGACATAGTCGGGGCCTCCGCGCCCTCCGCCAGCATAGGCGGCCTAGCATCGCCTTGTTCGGGACCGCATTTCGCAGTAGCGTCAAGCGCCGCAGGGTTGGAAGGAGTGCCATGGACGTCGCCCGGATCACCGTCGCCTGCGCGGTTGCCACCCTGGTGGTCGGCGCCACCGGCTGCGGCGCCGGAAACAAGACCGGGGCGACCTCGGCAAGTTCGACGCCGTCGTCTGCCTCGGGCACAGCAACTTCGGCGCAACCCTCGGATTACAGCTACTTGCTGATCAAGGCGAGTGACATCGGCGGAGACGTCAGCGCTCCCCAACCGCCTGTGGTCAATCCCAACGGTGCGGTGGGCGTGGCGCAACTGTTCGCCAACCAAGACAACAGCCGCCGCATCGGGGACACCATCTTGATCGTCGCCGATCCTGCGGTGGCGGCGGCCGGACTCGACCACACCAAAACTAATTACGCGGGCAAGGTCAGCGGCACCTGGCAGCCCGTCGATGTCGGCTCCAACGGAGCGCTGATCTCCGGCACGTCGCCAGACAATTCCCAGGCGATCACGGTGCTGCTCTTCAGCGAGGGCAAGGCGCTGGTGAATCTCGAATTCGACAGTGCGCCTGGCGATCCGATCGACGCCGACATCGCAAAGGACATCGGCCGCAAGCAGGACGCCGCGATCAAGAAGGGGCTTCCCAGCTAGCGGTAGGCGTCAGGCAACGACCTCGATGGGGTCGCCGACGCTCACATTGTTGAAGTACCACGCGGCGTTGTCCGGGCTCAGGTTGATGCAGCCGTGGCTGACGTTCGCGTAGCCCTGAGAGTCCACCGACCACGGGGCGGAGTGCACGTAAACACCGCTCCAGGTGACGCGGACCGCGTACTGGGCGGTGATCTTGTAGCCCTCCGGTGAACTCAGCGGGATGCCGATGGTGCGCGAGTCCATCACGACGGAGCGTTCCTTCTCCAAGGCGGTGAAGTTGCCGATCGGTGTCGGGCGGCGAGGGCTTTCCCATCGACGCCGGCATGGTGCGCAGCACCTCTCCGTTTCTGCTCACGGTGAAGGTGTGCGCGGACAGGCTGGCAACACCGAGTAGCGCATCACCGGTGTCGAAGCCCGTCGTGAGCGCCTGCACGCCCACCGACACGTGGGTATGAGCGGGCCAGTAATGGGCCGGAACCCACTGCACGACGTTGTTCTCGACCCACTCGAAGTGTCCGGTCATGTTGCTGGGGGAGCTGACGTGGATCGACCGTTCGACGGCGACGCGGTCGGTGACCGGCGCGGTGAACGTCACGACGACGGGGTGGGCTACGCCTACCACGGCGCCGTCACTCGGCAAAACGGAAGCGAGGGCGGGAACCGGCTGGGGCACCGGGACCGCGGCCCTGCTGGTGCTGAGCGAACCAGTCAGCGCCGTTACTGCCATTACGCCGATAACGACTAGATAACGAGCAGCGCGGCGCATAGCGTTAAACCCTTCGAGACGGCGCAATCAAGACAACCGTATTGTAATTGTCGTCTATCCATTACGGTTTTCAGCAAACTATGACACGGAGACCGATCATCTCGATAACGGTCTGGTCACCGTTCGATTTCGGGCCCGGCCAACGATCAAGCGGCTTCTCACCTGTCACAGTGGCCACTGGCGGCCGGCACGTGACGATTTGCCCGCCTCCCAGCGACAACTCCGGATTGCTTGGGCATCAGGCAATCTCGCACCGTGCGGCGTTTGTCGCTATGAGGCGGACAAAATGCCGGCCGCCCGGGAGCCGGGACGCGTGTGGCGGGTGTGACTAGCGCAATGCTGCACCGCGGCTCAGCAACCAGCCGGGTGTGGGCGAAAGCGGTGCCGACACAGCTGTTTCCGATGGTCTGCGACACTGGATTGTGCTCTTCCGTCAACTGGAGTACTTCGTCGCGGTCGCCCAGGAGCGGCACTTCGCGCGTGCGGCCGAAAAGTGCTACGTGTCCCAACCCGCGCTGTCGGCCGCGATCGCCAAGCTGGAGCGTGAGCTCAACGTCACGCTGATCAATCGCGGACACAGCTTTGAGGGGCTCACGCCGGAGGGCGAGCGCTTGGTTGTGTGGGCCAAGCGGATTCTGGCCGAGCACGATGCGTTCAAGGCCGAGGTGGACGCGGTGCGCTCCGGTATCACCGGTACGCTTCGGCTCGGCACCGTTCCCACCGCCTCGACCACCGCGTCGCTGGTGCTGTCGGCGTTCTGTTCGGCGCATCCATTGGTCAAGGTGCAGATCCGTTCCCGGCTCGCTGCCTCCGAACTGTATCGGCGGATGGCCGACTTCGAGCTCGACGCGGTGATCGTGCACGCCACCCCCGACGGGGCCGCCGGCGGCCACGAGGTGGATCTGGTCCCGCTGTATGAAGAGCACTACGTGCTGCTCGCGCCGGCGGACATGCTGCCCGCCGGCGCATCGACCCTGGCGTGGCCGGATGCCGCGCAGCTGCCGCTGGCGCTGTTGACTCCCGATATGCGCGACCGTCAGATGATCGACCAGGCGTTCGCCGGCCACTCCATTGAGGTTATACCGCAGGTCGAAACCGACTCGGTCGCTTCGCTATTCGCGCAAGCAGCAACCGGTGATTGGGCGTGCATCGTCCCGCACACTTGGCTGTGGACCAACCCGATGGGCCCAGACATGCACGCTATCCGCGCGGTCGAGATGTCCGACCCGGCGCTGACCGCCGAGGTCGCGCTGGCCACCAACGCCGCGGGGCCTGGTTCGCCGGTGGCGCGCGCGCTGACCGCGACCGCCAAAGAGCTGGCGCTGCATGAGTTTTTCGATGCTCAGCTGGCCGCGATCACCCGACGGCGCTGACCGGGTTGCGGCTGGCCAGGTGGCCGCTTTCCACCCCCGCGCCGGGGTCCAGCTCGCAGTCGATGATCGACGGGCCGTTCGACGCGATCGCCTCCGTCAGTGCCGTGCGTAACTCGGACGGCGTCGCGACGTGATATCCCTTGCCGCCGAATGCTTCCGCGATCAGCTCATGACGGGCGCGGGCGTTGAGCACCGTCGGCGCCGGGTCGCCGCCCGTCGCGACCTCGTCGCCGCGGTAGACCCCGCCGTTGTTGAGGATGACGACGGTGATCGGAAGTCGGTAGCGACAGATGGTCTCGATTTCCATGCCGCTGAAGCCGAAGGCGCTGTCGCCCTCGATCGCGACCACGGGGTTCCCGGTCTCGACGGCCGCGGCGATGGCGTAGCCCATGCCGATACCCATCACGCCCCAGGTTCCGGTGTCCAGTCTGTGCCGCGGCGCTTCCATGTTGATGACGTTGCGCGCCAGGTCGAGCGCATTGGCGCCCTCGTTGACGATATACGCCTCCGGGTTCGACTGCAGGACATCACGAATGGCGCCCAGCGCGTTGTAGAACCGCATCGGGTGTGGATCATCGGCGAGCCGGCGGCGCATCTTGGCGTCGTTGGCGGCCTTGCGCTCGGCCAGTTCCTCGGCCCAGCCGGCGGGGATGGCGAGCGGACGCGCGGACACCGCGTCGAGTAGCGCCGACATCACCGACCCGATGTCGCCGGCCAGCGGCGCCGTGATCGGCTGGTTGCTGTCGAATTCCGTTGCGGCGATGTCGACTTGAATGAACTGGGCGTCGGAAGACCATTGCGGAGACTCCCCGTGGCCGAGCAGCCAGTTCAGCCGCGCGCCGACCAACAAGACCGCGTCCGCGCGGGCGATCGCCAGCGACCGCGCCGATGCCACCGACTGCGGGTGTGAGTCCGGCAGCAGCCCCTTGGCCATCGACATGGGCAGGAAAGGAATCCCAGTGCGCTCAACGAACTCTCGAATCACGTTGTCGGCCTGCGCATACGCCGCACCCTTACCCAGCACTATCAGCGGTCGGTGCGCACCGGCCAGCACGGCGAGCGCGCGATCGACCGCCTCCGGTGCGGGCAATTGCCGCGGAGCGGGGTCGATGACCCGCCAGATGCTGTCCGCGGCGGCTTCGGTCTCCATGGACTGCCCCAGCACATCGCCGGGGATGTCGAGGTAGACGCCGCCCGGCCGGCCCGAGATCGCGGTGCGGATGGCGCGTGCGACGCCGCGCCCGATGTCCTCCACCCGGCCGATCCGGTAAGCCGCCTTCACGAAAGGCCTTGCGGCGTTGAGCTGGTCGAGGTCCTGGTAGTCGCCGCGCTGTAAGTCCACGATCGGCCGGCCGCTCGAGCCGGAGATCTGGATCGTGGGAAAGCAGTTGGTGGTGGCGTTGGCCAGCGCGGGCAGACCGTTGAGAAAGCCGGGGCCGGATGTCGTCAGGCAGACGCCCGGCCGCTGGTTCAGGTATCCGGCGGCGGCGGCCGCGTTGCCGGCGGAGGTCTCGTGCCGGAAGCCGATGTAGCGGATCCCGGACGACTGCGCGACGCGAGCGAGGTCGGTAATCGGGATGCCGACGATCCCATAGATCGTGTCGACGTCGTTGGCCTTGAGGGCGTCCACTATCAAATGGAAACCATCGGTCAAACGGGTCGTGGTCATGTCGCGGCTCCTTGCGTGCGGGTTTGTGCTCAGTACTCACTGTGGTCCGGGTAAGCGGTCGGTGTCCAAGACCGAGCGGCTATCCGGCGATTTACGCCGTCTATCGACTGGTAGTCGATCGGTATTGGACGACACCGGAGGTAGACCGGCATGGTCTGACTATGAGCACCGAAACCTTGAGCCCCCGCATCGCCGATCTGGTCGAGGCCGTCGCGACCCGGCAGCCGGCCGCGCCGGCCCTCATCGTCACGGCCGATCACGTCGCGCTCACGTACGGCGACCTGCTCCGCCTGGTCGACGACCTGGCCGGCCAGTTGACGCGAGGCGGCCTGCTGTCGGGCGATCGGGTGGCGTTGCGCGCGGCCAGCAACGCCGAGTTCGCAGTCGGCTTGTTGGCGGCGTCTCGCGCGGACCTGGTCGTGGTTCCGGTGGACCCGGCCCTGCCGGTGGGTGACCAGTGCGCGCGCAGCGAAGCGGCCGGAGCGCGGGTGATGCTCGTCGATGACACGAGTGAATCAAAGCTGCCGAGCTGGCGTATCGCGGTCTCGGTCGACGAGAGCCCGGCAGTGCAGCTGGACATATCCACGCCACCCAACCCAGCGACCTCCGCTCCCGAGGGGCTACGCCCGGACGACGCGATGATCATGTTCACCGGCGGGACAACGGGTTTGCCGAAGATGGTCCCGTGGACGCGGGCGAACATCGCCGCCTCGGTGCGGGCGATCGTCGCCGAGTACAGGCTCGGGCCGCAGGACGCGACCGTCGCGGTGATGCCGCTCTACCACGGCCACGGGCTGATCGCCGCGTTGCTGTCGACCTTGGCATCCGGGGGCGCCGTGTTGCTGCCTTCCCGCGGACGGTTTTCAGCGCACACGTTCTGGGATGACATCGATGCCGTCAAAGCCACCTGGTACACGGCGGTGCCGACGATTCACCAGATCCTGTTGGAGCGCAACAGAACTGACTCGACGGCGCGCTGCCCTGCGGCGTTGCGCTTCATCCGCAGTTGCAGCGCGCCACTCACCCCCGAGACTGCGCAAGCGCTGCACGACGTGTTCTCGGCGCCGGTGGTGTGCGCGTTGGGCATGACCGAAGCCACCCACCAAGTCAGCACCACCAGCATCGGCGGCGACGAAAACCCGGCCGCGACTGCGGGTTTGGTGGGCCACTCAACCGGGCCAAAGATCCGGATCGCCGGGTCGGATGGGCTGCCGCTCCCCGCGGAGGCCGTCGGCGAGGTCTGGCTGCACGGCCCCACGGTGGTGCGTGGCTACCTCGGCGACCCGGCGATCACCGCGGCCAACTTCACCGAGGGGTGGTTGAGAACCGGTGATCTGGGGTCGCTGTCCGCGGAGGGCGACCTGACCATCCGCGGCCGCATCAAGGAACTCATCAACCGGGGCGGCGAAAAGATCTCACCGGAGCGGGTGGAAGGCGTGCTGGCCAGCCATCCCGACGTGCTGGAGGTCGCCGTGTTCGGCGTCCCGGACACGCTGTACGGCGAGGCAGTGGCCGCGGTGATTGTTCCGCGCGGATCGGCTGCGCCGACGCCGGTGGATCTCGCTGCATTCTGCCGCGGGCGGCTGGCGGCCTTCGAGGTGCCGACCAGCTTCCGCGAGGCGAGCGCCCTGCCGCACACGGCGAAAGGCTCGCTCGATCGCCGCGCCGTCGCCGAAAAATTCGGCGGAGCCTGATCCGCTACCCGGCCCCCCAGCCAGCCGGAGCCGCCGCCGTCGTTCCCCACGCGGCGCGCGCACCGGACTCGCCGACGCGGTAGGTCTGCACCATCGTGGCCACGGCGGCGGCGATGACGAGCAGCCCGACCACCGCGTGCAGGCCGGCTTGCACCGTGCGTCCGCGTGCCTGACGAATGTGCACGGCGGTCAACAGAATGACGGTGGCCGCCAGCGCCGCCACCATGTAGATCAGGGTGTCGCCGAGTTCCGCATGCACGCGCACCGGTGGCGACTCGCCGACCTTTCCGATGAGCCATCCACCCGAGTCGGTGGTCAACGGGGTCAGGATCAGCGTGCCGACCGACAGCACCAGCACCAGCCAGATCAGCCGGCGCCGCGCTGCGGGCCACAGCGCGCACAGGATCGCCAGGATCGCGGTCAGCGGGCCCAGGACGACGACGAAATGGTTGAGCAGGATATGCGCCGGAAGGCCGTTAACGGTCGTCACAATTCAGGACTCTAGGGGACCTTACCCTTCGCTGGCTTTCACTTTCGCCGCCGCGGATTCCGGCATCGGTTCGTAGCGGACGAACGAACGGGTGAAGGATGCCGCCCCGTGCGCCAGCGAGCGCAGGTCGATCGCGTAGCGCGTCAGCTCGACCTGAGGGACCTCGGCTTTCACGACGGTCCGTTCGTGGCCCGCGGTGTCGGTGCCCAGCACCCGGCCGCGACGGCTCGACAGGTCGCCCATCACCGCGCCGACATAATGGTCGGGTACCAGCACCGAGATCTCGTCGATCGGCTCGAGCAACGTCACCTTCGTCGCGGCCGCCGCCTCCCGGAGCGCCAGCCCGCCGGCCATCTGGAAGGCGAAATCCGAAGAGTCGACGCTGTGCGCCTTGCCGTCGAACAGCGTGACCCGGATGTCGACGACGGGGTAACCCGCGTGCACTCCCTTTTCCATCTGCGCGCGGACCCCCTTCTCCACGCTGGGGATGAAGTTTCGCGGCACCGCGCCGCCCACCACCTTGTCCACGAACTCGAAGCCGGAGCCCTCCGGCAGCGGCTCCACCTCGATGTCGCACACCGCGTACTGCCCGTGCCCGCCGGACTGCTTGATGTGGCGGCCGTGGCCTTTTGCCTTGCCGCTGATGGTTTCCCGCAGCGGCACCCGCAGCGCGATCGTGTCCACGGTGACGCCGTACCGGTTGGCCAGGGCGTCGAGCACGACGCCGGCATGGGCCTCGCCCATGCACCAGAGCACGATCTGATGCGTCTCCTGGTTCTGCTCGATGCGCAGCGTGGGGTCTTCGGCGGCCAACCGCCCCAGGCCGACCGACAGCTTGTCTTCATCGGCTTTGGCGTGTGCCTGAATCGCGATCGGCAGCAATGGCTCCGGCATCGTCCAGGGCCGCAGCACCATGGGCTCGGTCTTGTCCGACAGCGTGTCGCCGGTCTCGGCGCGGCTCAGCTTGCCGATCGCGCAGATGTCTCCGGCCACCACGGCCGACGCGGGGCGCTGCTGCTTGCCCAGGGGGAACGACAGCACGCCGATCCGTTCGTCTTCGTCGTGGTCGGGGTGCGAGCTCAGGCTGCCGGTGGCCCCGGAGCTCGCGTCGGATCCTCCGAAGAAGGACGAAAAATGGCCCGACACGTGAACGGTCGCGTCGGGCTTGATGGTCCCGGAGAACACCCGGACCAGGCTGACCCTGCCGACGTAGGGGTCCGACGTCGTCTTGACCACCTCGGCCAGCAGCGGCCCGCCCGCATCGCAGGCCAGCGTGGCGTGGGCGGCGCCCTGCGGGGTAAACACCTCGGGCAGTGGGTGTTCCAGCGGGGACGGGAAGCCGCGGGTCGCGATCTCCAGCAGTTCGAGCGTTCCGATGCCGGTGCCGCTGCACACCGGGATCACCGGGAAGAAGGAACCCCGGGCTACGGCTCGTTCCAAGTCTTCGACCAGTACCGACTCGTCGATCTTTTCGCCGCCGAGGTAGCGCTCCATCAGGGATTCGTCCTCGGACTCCTCGATGATCCCCTCGATCAGGGTGCCCCGGGCCTCCTCGATGCGGTCGGCTTCCGACGGATCCGGCGGCTGGGTGCTGTGCTTGCCGCCGTCGTACTTGTAATAGGTCTGGGAAAGCAATCCGATCAGGCCCGCGCAGGACGGCATCCCGACCGGCAGGTAGAGCGGTAAAACCTTGTCGCCGAACGCATTTTGCGCCGCGGTCAACGCCTCTTGGTAGTTCGCCCTAGCGTGGTCGAGCTTGGTGATCACCACGGCACGGGGCATGCCGACCTGGCTGCATTCCTGCCACAGCGACTTGGTCGGCTCGTCGACACCCTCGTTTGCCGCGATGACGAACAGCGCGCAATCGGCGGCTCGTAACCCGGCCCGCAGCTCGCCCACGAAGTCGGCGTATCCGGGCGTGTCGACGAGGTTGACCTTGATGCCGTCGTGCGACAGCGACGCCACGGCAAGGCCGACCGAGCGCTGCTGGCGGATCTCCGCCTCCTCGTAGTCGCTGACCGTGGTGCCTTCCACCACCGAGCCCTGCCGGGGCAGCACCCCGCCCGCGACCAGCAGTGCCTCGACGAGTGTGGTCTTGCCGCCGCCCGACGGCCCGACCAAGACCACATTGCGAACGGCGCTCGGGCCGTCCGCGGTGGGTGCGACTCCCGCGCCCTGGGAACCATTCGCTCTGTCGGCCATGTTTTCCTCCAGTGTTCGCCGCCCGCGTGTGTCCAGGTGTGCCCCGGTGTGTTCTAGGCCACACCCGTAAGCAACTTTTCTCCCAACCGCCGCCCAACACAAGGGTCGCGCTGAAGGGTTGGGCAAGCCCGGATCAGGCGTGCCAGCTCGACCAGCGCCGCACGGCGACCGCGATCACCGGGCCGTCCAACGGAACCGATTGGTATTGGGGGTATTTGGCGCGCAGCAGCCGGTATCCCGTCTGCATCCGCTCGCCGTCGTGATGAATCGTGGCGACACCGTCGACCCGCACCCACCACAACTGCGTCCAGTCCTCAGAGTAGTGGTCGACCAGCAGGCTGGCCTGCGGATTGTTCTCGATATTGGCCAGGCGGCGCAGCCTCTGCGTCGTCTTCGGCTTCGCGTCGACGGCCGTGTAGAGGGTCCCGAGACTTCCCGGGGCATCGGGGTCGACAGCGAAGACCACGGGCACCAGGTGCGGTACGCCGTCGGGTGTCACCGTGGCCAGTCGCGCCACCGGAGACCGGCCAAAGCTGGCCGGCGGGTCGAATTCGCCCACTTGCCCAGCTTAGAAGCCAGCTTAAGAGCTGCACGTTAGGTTGGTGAGCAACGTGGTTTACGGTGAAGTGACCAACGACGTGCCGTCCAGAGCTACTGGCTGGGGCAATGCTGATTCCCACCCCGACGCAGGAGGAAACGCGATGAGCAAATGGCACCACCGCTCGCCCTGGTGGTCATGGTTAGCCAGCGTGCTGGCCGTGATCGGGCTGGGTCTGGCCACGGTGCCGGCGTCCGCCGCACCTGCAGTCACAGTTCCCGCGCCGCTCACGCCCGTCCACGATGGGTTCGGCGAGCGGCCTGCGCCGAAGCTCGACCCCGCGGCGACGGTTGCGCCGCAGGTCGTCAACATCAACACCAGATTCGGCTTCAACAACGCGATCGGCGCCGGAACCGGCATCATCATCGACCCGGGCGGCGTGGTGCTGACGAACAACCACGTGATTTCGGGCGCCACCGACATCAGCGTGTTCTCCGTCGCGAACGGCCAGACCTACCCCGTCGACGTGGTCGGCTACGACCGTGTACAGGACGTCGCGGTTCTGCAGCTGCGCGGCGGGGGCGGCCTTCCCTCCGCCGCGATCGGTGGTGGGGCCTCGGTCGGTGAGCCGATCGTCGCGCTGGGTAACACCGGTGGCCAGGGCGGAATGCCCAGCGTGCTGCCGGGCCGGGTGGTCGCCGTGGGCCAAAGTGTGCACGCGTCGGACTCCCTGACCGGCGCCGAAGAATCGCTGAACGGGCTGATCCAGGTCGACGCCCCGATCAAGCCGGGCGACTCGGGCGGCCCGATCGTCAACAGCGCCGGGCAGGTGATCGGGATGACCACCGCCGCCACCGACAACTTCAAGATGTCGGGCGGGGCGGGCTTCGCCATCCCGATCGGACGCGCGATGGGCGTCGCCGGCGCGATCCGCGGCGGTGGCGGCGGGCCGACGGTGCACGTCGGGCCGACGGCCTTCCTCGGTCTGGGTGTGGTGGACAACAACGGCAACGGTGCGCGCGTCGAACGCGTGGTCGGCACCGGTCCCGCCTCGGAGGCCGGGCTCTCCCCGGGCGACGTGATCACCTCGGTCGACGGCGCCGCCGTCACCTCGGCGACCGCGATGGCCGACGTGCTCGTCCCGCATCACCCCGGGGACACCATCGCGCTGACCTACCGCAGCGCGGCGGGCAACGTTCGCACGGTGAATGTGACATTGGCCGACGGGCCGCCGGCCTGACCTTCGCCGTTGCGCCTGGCTGCCAGCAATTTCACTTCCGGCAGAGCCGAATTGCCGGATGTCGGCGGCCGCGATTCCAGGTGCCGTGCCTCGGGTACCCGTGGCATCGTGGAATTGATGACCGACGGAAAAGACGCTGTCGAACACCATCCCGCCGGGGGCAGTCACGTCGAAGGCGGTGTGGTCGAGCATCCCGACGCCGAGGATTTCGACAACGCCGTCGCGCTGCCCGCCGATCCGACCTGGTTCAAACACGCCGTTTTCTACGAGGTGCTGGTCCGCGCGTTCAGGGACGGCAACGCGGACGGTTCCGGCGACCTGCGCGGGCTCCTCGATCGCCTGGACTACCTGCAGTGGCTCGGGATCGACTGCATATGGTTGCCCCCGTTCTACGACTCGCCGCTGCGCGACGGCGGCTACGACATCCGGGACTTCTACAAGGTGCTGCCCGAGTTCGGCACGGTCGACGATTTCGTCAAGCTGCTGGACGCCGCGCACGAGCGGGGGATCCGCGTCATCACCGACCTGGTGATGAACCACACGTCGGATTCACACCCCTGGTTCCAGGAGTCGCGCCACGACCCCGACGGGCCGTACGGCGACTACTACGTGTGGAGCGACACCAGCGACAAGTACACCGACGCCCGCATCATCTTCATCGACACCGAAGAGTCGAACTGGACATTCGACCCGGTGCGCAAACAGTTCTACTGGCACCGGTTCTTCTCCCACCAGCCCGACCTCAACTACGAAAACCCGGCCGTGCAGGAGGCGATGATCGATGTTCTGCGCTTCTGGCTCGACCTGGGCATCGACGGGTTTCGGCTGGACGCGGTGCCCTACCTGTTCGAGCGTGAGGGCACCAATTGCGAAAACCTGCCCGAGACGCACGCCTTCCTGAAGCGGGTCCGCAAAGTCGTCGACGACGAATTTCCGGGCCGGGTGCTGCTGGCCGAGGCCAACCAGTGGCCCGCCGACGTCGTCGAATACTTCGGCGATCCCAGCACCGGCGGTGACGAGTGCCACATGGCGTTCCACTTCCCGCTGATGCCGCGCATCTTCATGGCGGTGCGGCGGGAGTCGCGGTTTCCGATCTCGGAGATCATGGCGCACACCCCGGACATCCCGGAGCTGGCCCAATGGGGGATCTTCCTGCGCAACCACGACGAGTTGACGCTGGAAATGGTCACCGACGAAGAGCGCGACTACATGTACTCCGAGTACGCCAAGGACCCGCGGATGAAGGCCAACGTCGGCATCCGTCGTCGATTGGCGCCGCTGCTGGATAACGACTTCAACCAGATGCGGATGTTCAACGCGCTGCTGCTGTCGCTGCCCGGCTCACCGGTGCTGTACTACGGCGACGAAATCGGCATGGGCGACGTGATCTGGCTTGGGGACCGCGACGGTGTCCGCACGCCGATGCAGTGGACACCGGACCGCAACGCCGGATTCTCCACCGCCAACCCGGGTCGGCTGTACCTGCCGCCCAGCCAGGACCCGGTCTACGGCTACCAGGCCGTCAACGTCGAAGCGCAACGCGACACCTCGTCTTCCCTGCTCAACTGGACCCGCACCATGCTTGCGGTGCGCCGCCGGCACGAAGCCTTCGCGATCGGCACCTTCGAGGAACTGGGCGGGTCCAACCCGTCGGTGCTGGCATTCGTGCGCCAGGCACCAGACGATGGCGATGTGAAGGGCGACACCGTGCTGTGCATCAACAACCTGTCGCGGTTCCCCCAGCCCATCGAACTGAACCTGCAGCATTGGAACGGCAGCACGCCGGTGGAGCTGACCGGACAGGTCGAGTTTCCGCGCATCGGACACCTGCCCTATCTGCTGACACTGCCCGGACACGGGTTCTACTGGTTTCAGCTGACCCCATCCGAGGAGCACAACGCATGAGCGCCGGCGACGATGCAGAGCGAAGCGATGAGGAGCGGCGCCCGATGACCCTGCCCGAGGCCACGCTGCCAGCCAAGCTGCCTTGGTCTGAGTGGCTACCCCAACAACGCTGGTATGCGGGGCGCAACCGCGAACTGTCCACCGCCGTGCCCGCCGTGGTCGTCCCGCTGCGCGACGACCTCGACCTGGTGCTAATCGACGCCGCGTACACCGACGGCTCATCGGAGCGCTACCAGGTGATCGTCGGCTGGGATTCCGCGCCGGTCTCCGAGTACAGCACCGTGGCCACCATCGGCGCCGCCGACGATCGCACCGGCTTTGACGCGCTGTACGCCCCCGACGCCCCGCAGTTTCTGCTGTCGCTGATGGACACGTCGGCCGCACGTAACGGGTCAGACGTCGAAGTGGTGTTCGCCAAGGAGCCCGGCGTCGAACTACCGCTGGAGTCCGATCCGCACGTCTCGGACGCCGAACAGTCCAACACCAGCGTGATCTTCGATCGGCGTGCGATCTTCAAGGTGTTCCGCCGGGTCAGCGATGGCATCAATCCGGACATCGAACTGAACCGGGTGCTCGCGCGGGCCGGCAACCCGCACGTGGCCCGGCTGTTCGGCACCTATGAGATAGCCGCGGCGGACGCCGACAAGGTCTGCCCGCTGGGCATGGTGACCGAGTTTGCGGCCAATGCCGCCGAAGGCTGGGCAATGGCCACCGCCAGCGTTCGCGACCTGTTCGCGGAGGGCGACTTGTACGCCCACGAGGTGGGTGGGGACTTCGCCGGCGAGTCCTACCGGCTCGGCGAGGCGGTCGCGTCCGTGCACGCCACCCTGGCCGAGTGCCTCGGGACGGCGCAAATCACCTTCCCGGTGGGCAACGTGCTGGCGCGGCTGTCGGCGACCGCGGCGGCGGTTCCCGAGCTCGGCGAGTACGTGGCCACGGTCGAGGAGCGATTCCAGAAGCTGGCCAACGAGACCATCACCGTGCAACGGGTGCACGGTGATCTGCACCTCGGCCAGGTGCTGCGCACCCCGGAGAGCTGGCTGCTGATCGACTTCGAAGGTGAGCCGGGCCAGCCGCTGGACGAGCGGCGCGCTCCGGATTCGCCACTGCGCGACGTGGCTGGGGTGCTGCGCTCGTTCGAGTACGCCGCGTATGGGCCTCTGGTGGACCAATCTTCGAAGAACGAAGACAAGCAACGCGCCGCCCGCGCGCGGGAGTGGGTGGAACGCAATCGCACCGCGTTCTGCGACGGCTATGCCGCCGCGTCGGGGGTTGACCCCCGCGATGCTGCGCTGCTGCTCGCCGCGTACGAGCTCGACAAGGCGGTGTACGAGGCCGGCTATGAGGCACGACACCGGCCCGGATGGCTACCGATCCCGCTGCGGTCCATCGCCCGGCTTACCGCTGTTTAGCCTGCGCTGCGCTGCGCGCGCAGCGCGATCCTGTAAGCATGTCCCCGTGGCGGGTGACGTCTTCAACAGTGAGTCGCGATTGTCGTGGGTGCTGGCGGTGCTCGCCGGCGTACTGGGGGCCACCGCGTACATGCACTCCGCGGGCTACTTCGTGACCTTCATGACCGGCAACGCGCAACGCGCCGCGTTGGGGTACTTCAGCAACGATGCGAAGCTGGCGGTCTCAGCGGCGGTGCTCATAGTGTGCTTCGTAGCAGGCGTGGTGGTCGCATCGATATGCCGGCGACGCTTCTGGCAGGGGCAACCGCACGGCCCGACCGTGCTGACCACCTTCAGCCTGCTGGCTGCCACCGTGCTGGACGTCGTCGATGAAGGATGGGAAGAGCTGCAGCTCGATTTGACCCCAATCATGTTGGTGGCGTTTGGTGTTGGCGCGTTGAACACGTCCTTCGTCAAAGACGGCGAGGTGTCGGTGCCGTTGAGTTATGTGACCGGCACGCTGGTCAAGATGGGCCAGGGCATTGAACGGCACATCGCCGGGGGTAAAGCGTCGGACTGGCTCGGCTACTTTCTGCTTTTCGCCAGCTTCGTTCTGGGCGCGGTGATCGGCGGCGCCATCAGCCTGGTCGTCAACGGCACATGGATGTTGGTGGTCGCCACGGTCATGTGCGCGCTGACAACGGCGTACACCTACTTCCATCAGGATCGCCGCGCCCAACCTGGTTGAGTCGCACGCACCAGCTCAAAAAAGAAGCATCGGCAGCAGCGCTGGCCGTTGCGCTGCTGCCGATGCTGGCTTTGGTGGGGCCTTACGCCGAGTTGTTGCTGGCGTTGAGCACCTGCTGGATGTCCGGCTTCATTGCGATCAGCTGGGCGTTCCAGTAGGGCCACGAGTGCGTGCCGTTGGCCGGGAAGTTGAACACCCCGTTGCGCCCACCCGAAGCCGTGTAGGTCTGCTGGAACTGCTCGTTGGTACGCAGCGTCATGCTTTCCAGGAACTTCGCCGGCACGTTGTCGCCGCCGAGGTCGTTCGCCGCACCGTTACCGCAGTAGACCCAGATCCGGGTGTTGTTGGCGACCAGTCGCGGAATCTGCAGCATAGGGTCGTTGCGTTTCCACGCCGGGTCGCTCGACGGGCCCCACATGCTGTTGGCGTTGTAGCCACCCGAGTCGTTCATCGCCAGACCGATCAGCGTCGGCCACCAGCCCTCGGACGGGTTGAGGAAGCCGGAAAGCGATCCGGCGTAAGGGAATTGCTGCGGGTAGTAGGCCGCCAGGATCAGCGCGGAGCCGCCGGACATGGACAGGCCGACCGCCGCGTTGCCGACCGGGGATACCTGCTTTTGGGTCTGCAGCCAGGCTGGCATCTCCTGGGTTAGGAATGTTTCCCATTTGTAGGTGTAGTTCTGCCCGTTGCCCGACGACGGCTGGTACCAGTTGCTGTAGAAGCTGGACTGGCCGCCGACCGGCATGATCACCGACAGACCCGACTGGTAGAACTCCTCGAACGCGTTGGTGTTGATGTCCCAACCGTTGAAGTCGTCCTGCGCCCGCAGACCGTCGAGCAAGTAGACGGCATGTGGGCCGCCACCTTGGAACTGGACCTTGATGTCTCGGCCCATCGATGGCGACGGAATCTGCAGATATTCCACCGGAAGACCCGGCTTGGAGAATGCCCCCGCGGTCGCCGTGCCACCGACGGCACAGACAAGACCGGACAACAATCCAGCTCCTATGGTCGCGACAGCCAGCCGGCGTGGCAGCTTTGCCGTGGCGCCTCGCAACTTTCGCATCCCCTCGAACAGCGTCATAGCTCCTACCCATCCCAACTTTCATCTGCCGCTTGCGCGGTCGAATCTGTCAGGCGAGTCAAACACGATGGGGCTGCTCGATGCGGATGTCGCGGCCGTAGCTCGATGTCGCGGTTGGCTAACGATTAGGAGTCGGAGCGATCGCAAGCGCGGCGAAGCCGGGCGCAGCGGATCGCGACCATTGGGAGTCGGAGCGATCGCAAGCGCGGCGAAGCCGGGCGCAGCGGATCGCGACCATTGGGAGTCGGAGCGATCGCAAGCGCGGCGAAGCCGGGCGCAGCGGATCGCGACCATTGGGAGTCGGAGCGATCGCAAGCGCGGCGAAGCCGGGCGCAGCGGATCGCGACCATTGGGAGTCGGAGCGATCGCAAGCGCGGCGAAGCCGGGCGCAGCGGATCGCGACCATTGGGAGTCGGAGCGATCGCAAGCGCGGCGAAGCCGGGCGCAGCGGATCGCGACCATGAGGACTCAGCGCGGACTCGGCCTCGCACTTCGAACTGATTGTGTGGTTTTTAGTCGACACAAGCGTGCCGCCCTCAAGAGACCAAACGGCGCAACAACGTTGACGCCGTCGCGATGCCGATAAGCGCTGCCACCACCAGCACGACGATGTCGAGCGGATTGAACGGCGTGCCGATCAGCAGTGCCCGCAATGCGTTGACCTCGTAACTGAGCGGGTTGATCGTGTTCAGCGCGCGCAGCCAGGAGGGCATCACATCGACGGGGTACAGCGCATTGGACGCGAAGAACAGCGGCATGGTGATGGCCTGTCCGATCCCCATCAAGCGATCGCGGCTGCGCACAAGTCCGGCCAGCGTCATCGACAGGCACGCGAAGAACGCGGCGCCGAGCATGACGATGGCCATCGCGGCCAGGATCCGCAGCGGATTGATGGTCAGGCCGACGTTCATCACATAGGCCAGTGCCATCACACCGACGACCTGGGCGACCGACCGCACGCCCGCGGCAAAGGCCTTGCCGGTGATCAGCGCCGACGCCGGCGCCGGGGTCACCATGAGTTTGGCGAGGATGCCGGCGTCGCGATCCCAAATGATCTGTATGCCATAGAAAATCGAGATGAACAGCGCGGACTGGGCGATGATCCCCGGCGCCAGAAATGCCAGGTAGGACACCGACCCGGTGTGAATGACGTGCAGCTTGCTGAACGTGGTGCCGAAGATCAGCAGCCACAACGCGGGCTGCACCATCCGGGTGACCAGTTCGGTGCGATCATGTTGCAGCTTGTGCAGTTCCACGATCGCGAACGCGCTGACGCGATCCAGCGTCGCGGTGACCCGGTGCCACCCGCGCGGGGCACGCACCAGGGTCACTCCGGCAGCTTGATCAACTTGCACGGCTGGCAACCTTTCTGCTGGAACGGATTTCGCGGAACGACCCGGCTTCTTCTTGTGCCAGGTCGGCCGCCGCGTGGTGGCGGAACACGTCCTCCAGTGTGGCGCCGGGCGCCACCGCCTCCTTGAGCTTGGCCGGGGTGCCCACGGCTCGCAGCTCGCCGTGGTGCATCAACGCGACGCGGTCGCACAACGCATCTGCTTCCTCCATGTAGTGGGTGGTCAGCAGCACCGTCATGCCGAACTGCGACTGCATGTTCTGCACCTGTGTCCAGACGCCGTCGCGGGCGATCGGATCCAGCCCGACGGTCGGCTCGTCGAGCACCAGCAGCGACGGGCGATTGACCAGTGCCTGCGCCACTTCCAGGCGTCGTACCATGCCGCCGGAATAGGTTCCGGCCAGCCGGTCGGCCACATCATCCAACTGCATGGCGGCCAGTGCCTGATCGGCACGCTCGGTCCGCTGCGCGCGGGGCACCCCGTAGAGCCGGGCGAACCATTCCACGTTCTGCCGGCCCGTCAGCGCCGGCTCGATCGAAAGCTGTTGCGGCACATACCCGATATTGCTTCGGATATCGACGGTCTGATCGCGCGAGTCCATGCCGAAGATGCGCAGTTCACCGTGTTGCACCGGGGTCAGCGTGGTGAGCATGCGCACCAGTGTCGTCTTCCCCGCACCGTTGGGACCCAGCAAGCCCATGGTCTCGCCGGGCCGCACCTGCAACGTCACGTCGTCGACGGCGGTGAACTTGCCGTAGCGGTAGGTCAGCTTCCGGCAGTCGATGGCCGGCGGCAGTGATCCACTCATGATCGTCGCTCCTGCAATAGTCGGGTCATCGTGTCGAGAACCTCTAACCCCTTTGTCAGAGAATCGATTTGGTCCTGATCAAGTTCGGCGAGCACGTCGGCCAGAAGCGCGCGCCGGGCCTGGCGAGACGCGTCGACGATCTGCTGGGTGGGCCCGACGAGCCGTAGCCGGCCGACGCGGCGGTCCGTCGCGTCGACCGTCCTGAGCACTAGGCCTTTGGCTGTCAGCTTGGAGACCAGTGTCGATGCGGTGTTGGGCACCAAACCGAGTTCGGCGGCGGCTGTGCTGATCGAGATCCCGGGCCGGCGGCCAATGAGCCACAACAGCTCCGCCTGTGACTCGGTGAGCCTTGCCGAATCCAAGCCCCGGGGCGCCGACCGCCGGAGTTGCCGGCGAAAACGGCCCACCACGCCGAACACCTCGGCGATCAGATCAGTGCGTTCCTTGAGTGCTTGCATATATATCTCTGTTTACGAGCTATATATGTGCGCGGGCTGTGTCTGGCCTAGCTGTCAGCTACTTTTGTCCAAGCCGGTGCAGCTCCACATCCTTCAGGACGCCACCGTCGACGCTCGCGGTCATGTAGGTGCAGAACGGTTGTCGGCGGCGATCGGTCGGGGAACCCGGATTGAGCAGGCGCAGACCGGTTTTCGTCGTGGTATCCCACGGGATGTGACTGTGCCCGAATACCAGCACGTCACGAGCCGGGTACAGCCGCGACACCCGTGCCTCGCGGCCGGACGCGCCGCCGGTCTCGTGCACGACGGTGAAACGCACGCCGGCCAACACCACGTCAGCCCGTTCGGGCAGGCGTGCCCGCAGGTCGGCGCCATCGTTGTTACCCCAGCAGCCCACCACTCGAGCAGCCCTGGCTTCCAATTCGTCGAGCAGGCTCGGCGTTATCCAGTCGCCGGCGTGTACAACGACATCGGCCTTGGTGACCTCGTTCCAGACCTGTGCGGGCAGGTCGCGCGCGCGTTTCGGGACATGGGTGTCGGCAATCAGCAGCAGCCTCACGGTCCCATCTTGCGCTAGTCGCGCCATTGGCTGCGGGCTTCGGCGCCCGTTTCGCAGACGTCGATGGCGCCGGCAGGCGATCGTGCCTCGTGCTTCTCGGGTTCGACGTCGGATTCGGCCTTGTGGCCCTTCGGTTCTGCCGGGCTTGTCCGACTACCCTGGCCGCCTGCATGCGAACGCTTGAGCGGCTCAGCCGGTCACCGGATGAACCTGCAGCCAGCAGAGGCCCTCATTGCGCCCGACCGAGACGGGGACGGGAAAGGTCTGTGACATTCCGGGTGGTGTCACCTGCAGGGTCAGATCGGCACCCGACGGCCCGTAGATCTCGCATGGCGGACCCTTCGTGCTGGTGGTTGCCGTCCATTCGACCATCGCATGGGCGCCTTGACCGGGCTGTAGGGTCACGGCCGCGCCGGGTATAGCGGCGCCCAGATATCCGCCCGGTAGCTGCTGGGCATGGATCGGCGGCGCACCTGATGCGCCGTTCAGGAAGGCGTCAACCGTCGGGTAGCCCGACAGCTGGCATGCGCCGGCGCCGGCTTGCAGGGTGAAGCTCAGCTGGACGGCGCGATGGCCGAGTCCGGGCTGCCCCGGACTTGCGTCCACCGTGAGTGCCTGAGGATCCACACGGCCCAGCCTCCGGGTCGGCGGAGGCGGGACCGGCGACGGCGATCGTCGCCGTCCATACCACTGCGGCCGCTGTGGCCTGCACAGCCTTGGTGAACACGCGCCAAGCTAACAGCGCCGACGGCGCTACCGGTCCCAAGTGGCACGATATTGATCACCCAAGCAGAGGAGAAACCCATGCGCACCTTCGAGTCAGTCGCCGACCTCGCCGCCGCCGCGGGCCAGACCATCGGGCAGAGCGACTGGGTGACCATCACTCAAGAAGACGTCAACCTGTTCGCCGATGCGACCGGCGACCACCAGTGGATTCACGTGGACCCCGAGCGCGCGGCCAAGGGCCCGTTCGGGAAGACGATCGCGCACGGCTACATGACGCTCTCGCTGCTGCCGCGACTGCACCACGAGATGTACACCGTGAACGGCATCAAGCTGGCGATCAACTACGGCCTGAACAAGGTCCGCTTCCCCGCGCCGGTTCCGGTCGGGTCCAAAGTGCGTGCGAACTGCTCGTTGGTCAGCGTCGACGACGTCGGTGACGGTGCCGTGCAGGCTGTGGTGTCGACCACCGTCGAGATCGACGGGTCGGCCAAGCCGGCATGCGTCGCCGAAAGCATCGTTCGCTACATCACGTAATACCGCGGGCGGCAGGCGGCGTCAGAACTCGGCGACCGAGTGCTCTAGCCGCTCAGCCAGCCGGGCTTGCGCTTCGGCGCGCCGGGTGGGGATGTGCTGTGACGGGAAAGGCGTTGTAACAGGCTGATATTCGCGCAGGGTGCGACGGGCCACCGTCATCTTGTGCAGCTCGGTCGCGCCGTCGGCGATGCCCAGTGACTCGGCGGCCACCATCATCTTCACGAATGGCATCTCATCGGAGACGCCGAGCGCGCCGTGCAGATGCAGGGCGCGCTGCGCGACGTCATGCAGCACCTGCGGCATCGCGACCTTGACCGCGGCGATGTCGCGGCGCACCTTCTGGTAGTCGTGGTGCTTGTCGATCAGCCACGCCGTGCGCAGCACCAGCAGCCGGAACTGCTCGATCTGAATCCAGCTGTCGGCGATCTTTTCCTGCGTCATCTGGAAGTCGGCCAGCTTGCCGTGCCTGGTCTGCCGCGAGACCGCGCGCTCGCACATCATGTCAAAAGCTTTGCGTGCCAGTGCGATTGTGCGCATCGCGTGGTGGATGCGGCCCCCGCCCAGGCGGGTCTGGGCGATCATGAACGCCGAACCTTCGCCGCCCAGCACATGGTCGGCCGGCACCCGGACGTCCTTGTAGCGGACGTAGCCGTGCGAGCCGTGCTTGGACTCGCCGCCCACCCCGACGTTGCGGATGATCTCGATGCCCGGTGTCTCGCCGGGCACGATGAACAGCGACATTTTGTCGTACGTGCGGGCATCGGGCTTGGTCACCGCCATCACGATGAAAAACGACGCATGCTTGGCGTTGCTGGAAAACCACTTCTCCCCGTTGATCACCCAGTCGTCACCGTCGCGGGTCGCCTGCGTGACGAACATCCCGGGGTCAGACCCGCCCTGGGGTTCGGTCATCGAATAGCAGGACGTGATCTCGCCGTCCAACAGCGGCTGCAGATAGCGGGCCTTCTGCTCGTCGGTGCCGAACAGCGCGAGAATCTCCGCGTTCCCCGAGTCGGGCGCCTGGCAGCCGAACACCGACGGTGCCCAACGTGAGCGCCCGAGGATCTCGTTGAGCAGCGCAAGCTTGACCTGACCGAAGCCTTGGCCGCCGAGGTCGGGTGTCAGGTGCGCGGCCCACAACCCCTGGTCCTTCACCTGCTGCTGCAACGGCCGCAGGATCGCCATCATCTCGGCGTTGTTCTTGTCGTAAGGATCAAGCGATACCAGGTCGAGCGGTTCGAGTTCCTCGACCATGAACTTTTCCACCCAGTCCAGCTTCGCCTGGTATTCCGGGTCCGTTTCGAAGTCCCACACGTTTGAATACTCGCATGGACCCGCGTGCTATCTCCATCGTCCGCGGCTACTGGGAATGAATTGCAGCACCGTGCCGTAGGACAACGTATGAAACTCAACGACGCGGCACGTGGTCTCATCGGACAGGGCGTCGACGCCACCCTGGTCACCCTCAACCCCGACGGCAGCCCCCAGGTGTCCCTGGTCTGGGTCCAACTGCAATCCGCGCCAGATGGAGAGCCGGACGGCGACGAACTGGTCACCGCCCACCTCGGCGAGCACAAGAAGGTTCGCAATGTCCGCAACGATCCCCGCGTGGCCCTCACGATCGCTGCGGTGGGCGACGTGGCACCGGAGATGCGGCCCTACCTCTTGGTCTACGGCACCGCCCGGATCGTCGAGGGCGGAGCACCCGAGGTGCTCAAGGAACTCGCGCAGACCCTGTCCAACCCGGACGTGTTTCCGCCGGCCGGGGCACCGCCCGGATTCCTCACGCGCATCCGCATCGACAAGATCGGCGGCATAGGCCCGTGGGTCTCCTGAGGCACTAGCCTGACTCAGGTGACCCCCCAGGCACGCCCGGCGCGCAGGGCCGATGTCCGCGAGTTGTCGCGCATGCTGGCCCGGGCGTTCTACGACGACCCCGTGATGATCTGGCTGCTGCCCGACGAGAAGTCCCGTACGGCGCAGCTATCCCGGCTCTTCGGCGCGATAACCCGCCACCACCATCTGGGCCGCGGCGGTGTCGAGGTGGCCACTGATGGAGTGGACATCGGGGCGGCGGCACTGTGGGACCCGCCCAATGAATGGCAAGAATCGCGCTGGGGGCAGCTCGCGATGATCCCGACGTTCATCCGGGTGTTCGGCAGGCACTCGGGGCGGGGACGCGCGATACAGGAACTGATGAAGCGCTTGCACCCCGAGGAGCCGCACTGGTATCTGGCCGTCCTGGGCAGCGACCCGTCCGTGCGCGGCAAGGGATTTGGACAGGTGTTGATGCGGTCGCGCCTCGACCGCGTCGACGCCGAGCACGCTCCGGCCTATCTGGAGTCGAGCAAATCCGAAAACATCCCCTATTACCAACGGTTTGGCTTTGAGGTGACCGACGAGATCGTGCTACCGCACGGCGGTCCCACCATGTGGCCGATGTGGCGCCAGCCGCGATAAAGCTTAGGAAATCGGCACATTCATCGGCCCGTCCGGCACCGGCGTCGGGTTGGCGGCCGGCATGGGCGGTGCATTGACGACGGATTGATACTGCGGGCAGTACGCGGCGATCGCCGACCCGGTGAAGAAGGAGCTGTCGGCCATCGACAGGTTGGCATCGGACGCGACGACGGTGACCAGATCGTTCATCGATGTGCTTGGGTTGCCGGCCAGTTGACCACAAACGTCGTTCTGTGCCACGGATAATAGCGCGGTCCATGGTGCCGTACTGCACGCCGCGGCCGTCGAGGGCTTGCAGGAAGGAGTCGTCGGCGCCGTCCGCCCTAGCTGGCGCAGAAACCAGGCTGATGCCGGCCGCCGTGATGGCCGCCGCAGTGAAGGACGCGCGGAAGTACATGGGCCGCAGCGTATGCGCCCGCGCGGCTGGTCACACCGGAAATCGATGAATTCCCGCTAAGGACTGCTGCGCCAGCCCGCGATACCGATGGCGATCATTCGCAGCTGCTTGACCGCGACGCGCCGGATCTCTTCCAGCGCTTCGGCGCTCTGGGCGTCCTCGATCAGCTCGGCGATGGCGATCATGGCGTTGACGAACAGCGTGGCCAGCACGTTGAGGTCTTCGGTGCTCCAGGCGTTGAGCCCCGGGAAGCGGGCCAGGTCGGTGGCCAGTTCGGAGGTGATCAGCCGGATCTCGGTGCGGATGGCATAGCGCAGCACGGACAGGCCGCTGGAGCGCTCCCGGCCGATGAGGCGCCAGTGCTCGCGCCGTTCGGCGACGCTGCCCACCAGGATCTCGACGGACGATTCGATGACCCGGGTCGGGTCGAGCTTGCCCGCGCGCGCTCCGCGCAGGGTGTCGCGCAGGGTGCGGAACGACTCGTCGATCAGCACCAGCCCGAGGGCCTCCATCGACTCGAAGTGCCGGTAGAACGCCGCGGGCACGATTCCCACCTCGCGGGTCACCTCGCGCAGGCTCAGGCTGGAGAAGCTCTGGTCCTGTAACAGCTTGAGCGCCGCGGCGATGATGGCGCGCCGCGTGGCCTCTTTTCGCTCCTCGCGCGACGGGGTTTCGCGTGAACGGCTTCGCCCCGACCGGCGCGGGTGTGAGCTAGGAGTACGGCTGTTCACTATGTGAACCCTACCACAAACCAGCAAAAAAGCCTTGACTAGCTGGGGTATCTAGTCGCACGGTGTACATATGTTCACTCAAACTTCCACTCGGACTCTTGCTCAGAGTTTACGCAAGCGAGTCCTGAGTTCCGACCTGGTAGACCTGCTTACCGGTCCGCACGGCGTCGACCGCTACACCGAGCTGGTCGCGCCGACCTGGACGATCGGCGAGGGCCGGGCCAAAGTCGTCGACGTGCGCCGCACCACACCGCGCAGCGTCACCCTTACCCTCGCCCCGAACGCCGCCTTCAACCACTCCGGCCATCACGTCCAAGCCGGCCAGTACGTCAACCTCACGCTCGACATCGACGGCCGGCGGCACACCCGCTGTTACTCGCCGGCCAACGCGGAGGGCAGCCCCAACCTGGAGCTGACGATCGGTCACCACGACGGCGGGCTGGTCTCGACCTACCTCTGCCAGCGTGCCCGTCGCGGCATGGTGGTCGGATTGGCCGGCGTGGGCGGCGACTTCGTGTTGCCGGAGGAGCGGCCCCGGCGAATTCTGCTCGTCTCCGGCGGAAGCGGCATCACGCCCGTCATGGCGATGCTGCGCACGCTGGTCGCCGAGGGGCACCCGCAGACGAAGGGGGCCGAGATCGCGTTCGTCCACTACGCGCGTAGCCCGCAAGAGGCGTGCTATCGCGACGAGCTGGCCGCACTCAAGCGGGTGAAGGTGCTGCACGGATACACCCGATCGGGCGCCGGCGACCTCGTCGGCTCCTTCGGCCCGGAGCACCTGGTCGCCGCGATGCGCTCACCCGACGCGGTGTTCGTCTGTGGACCAACGACTTTGGTCGAGGCGGTCCAGCAGCACTGCGACAACGTGTACACCGAAAGCTTCGTACCGCCGGTGTTCGATACCCCGGCGAATCCATCCGGGGGCCGAATCACATTCAGCGACAGCGGCATTGACGTTACCGACGACGGTCGCTCGCTGCTGGAACAGGCCGAATCGGCAGGCCTCACACCACAGAACGGATGCCGGATGGGCATCTGCCACACCTGCACGCGGCGCAAGACCGCCGGCACCGTGCGCAACCTGACCACCGGCGCCGTCTCGACCGGCGCCGACGAAGACATACAGATCTGCGTGTCCGTCCCCGTCGGCGACATCGATATCGCTCTCTAGCTAGAACGTGAGGAAAAGCCATGCCTAACAACACAATCACCCTGACCCCCGAGCAGGCCGACGCCTTCGGCCGCGAACTTGACGCCATCAAGGAACGCATCATTGCGGACCTCGGCGAAGAGGACGCCGACTACATCCGTCGCGTCATCAAGGCCCAACGCGCGCTGGAAGTAGGCGGGCGCGCCCTGCTGTTCCTGCCCCCCGCGTGGCTGCTGGGCACCGCGATGCTGGGCATTTCGAAGATCATGGACAACATGGAGATCGGGCACAACATCATGCACGGTCAGTACGACTGGATGCGTGACCCGGCGATCTCCGGTCGGTCCTTCGAGTGGGACACCGCCTGCCCCGCCGATCAATGGCGGCATTCGCACAACTACATGCATCACACCCACACCAACATCGTGGGGATGGACCGCGACATCGGCTACGGCATCATCCGGATGAGCGAAGACCAGCCCTGGGAGCCGTACTTCCTGGGCAACCCGCTCTACGCCTTCCTGCTGATGGTGCTGTTCCAGTACGGCGTCGCGCTGCACGAGCTGGAGACCGAGAAGATCCGCTCCGGTGAGATTTCGGTCCGCGACAAGCTGGACACCCTCAAGGAGATCTGGAAGAAGACCCGCCGTCAGACGCTGAAGGACTATGTCGCCTTCCCGCTGCTGGCCGGGCCGTTCGCGCCGTTCGTCTTCACCGGCAACCTCGCGGCCAACCTGATGCGCAACGTGTGGTCCTACATGATCATCTTCTGCGGCCACTTCCCGGACGGCACACAGGAATTCACCGTCGAGGAGACCAAGGACGAATCCCGCGGCCAGTGGTACTTCCGTCAGGTCCTCGGTTCGGCGAACCTGACCGGCGGCAAGCTCTTCCATCTGCTGTCGGGCAACCTGTCGCACCAGATCGAGCACCACCTGTTCCCGGACATGCCGGCGCGCCGGTACGCGGAGATCGCGCCCGAGGTGCAAGAGATCTGCGAGCGCTACGGCATCCCCTACAACAAGGGCCCGCTGCTCAAGCAGTTCGGCACCGTGGTCCGCAAGATCGTCAAGCTGAGCTTCCCGGGGTCCCGGAAAGCCACGGCGAGCGAGCTTGACGATCGGGTGCCTGCGGCCGCGTAAACGGGAGCACAATGGGCGTCGTGGAATGGACCGGCGCCCGCTACGCGGACAACCCAACAGTGGAAGCATCGACCTGGATCGACGCCGATCCAGAACGGGTCTGGAGTCTGGTCTCCGATATCGAGTTGATGCCCACCCTCAGCAACGAGTTGCAGCGGGTGGAGTGGGCCGACGGAGCAGACAGGCCCCGCGTGGGGGCGCGCTTCGTCGGATACAACGAGCACGACGCGTTCGGCCAATGGAGCACCACTTCGCAGATCATCGAGTGCGACGAGCCACATGAATTCGCTTGGGCGGTAGGCGACCCCGATGAGCCCGCGGCGAAGTGGCGCTTTCGGCTGACACCTCGCGATGGCGGTACTGCGCTGAGCTTCTGGACGCAGATGGGCCCGGGGCGCTCGGGCTTGTCGGCGGCCATCGACTCGATGCCCGACAAGGAAGAAAAGATTGTCTTCGTCCGGTTGCGTGAGTTTGAGGCCGCGATCGACAAGACCCTGGCGGCGATCAAGCGGCTGGCCGAGCACGGGGTGCGCTGATGCGGACCGCCACGACGGTCGAAATGTCCGGCTCCGGTCGCGATGTGGCTGAGTTCGCCGTCGAGGCCGAAAAGCTCGGGCTGGACGTGTGCTGGGTAGCCGAGGCGTGGGGGACCGACGCACCGTCGGCGCTGGGTTATCTCGCGGCACGCACCGATCGGATGCTGTTGGGTTCGGGTGTCGTGCAGGTCGGCACCCGTTCGCCGGTCGTAGTCGCCCAGACCGCGATCACCTTGTCCAATCTCTCGAACGGTCGTTTCCTGCTCGGCCTGGGGGCTTCCGGCCCACAGGTGATCGAGGGCCTGCACGGTGTCTCTTTCAGCCGGCCGCTGACGCGGCTGCGGGAGACCATCGAGATCGTGCGGCAGGTCTTCGCGGGCGGGAAAATCTCGTACTCCGGCAAAGAGTTTCAGATTCCCCGCCCCGGCGGGGAAGCCGTGCCGATGCGACTGTCGACGCGGCCCGAGCACGACATCCCGATCTACCTGGCCGCGCTGTCACCGGCGATGCTGCGGTTGACCGGCGAGGTCGCCGACGGGTGGCTGGGCACCAGCTTCGTCCCGGAGGGAGCCGGCGAGGCCTACTTCGCCCACCTCGACGACGGGCTGGTGGCCGCCGGCCGCACCCGTGCCGACATCGACATCTGCCAGGGCGCCGAAGTCGCCTTCGCCGCCGACGAGGACGAACTCATCGGCATGGTCGCCGACCGCAAGAAGGAACTCGCGTTCAGCCTCGGCGGCATGGGGTCGTCGAGCACGAACTACTACAACCAGGCCTACAGCCGGCAGGGCTGGGCCGACGTCGCGGCCGAGGTCCGCGCGCGCTGGCAGGGCGGTGACCGCGACGGTGCGGCCGCACTCGTGACCGACGAGATGGTGCTGGCCACCACGCTGATCGGCACCGAGGAGATGGTGCGGGCGCGGCTCGCGGTATGGCGCGACGCCGGCGTCGACACCGTACGGCTCTATCCCGCCGGCGACACAGCGGATGCCAAGCTGACGACCCTGGGCCGGGCGATCGAGCTGGTCCGCGAAATCTAGTGCGGTTCCGCCGGTGCGTCGATGGCCTTGACGAGTTGCGCCTCCGGCCGCGCCGGCACCTCGTCGGACAGGAACCACCGGAACGCCAGGTTGCCGAGCGGATACCCAAGTGTCGTCAGTGAATTCGGGTGCGCCAGTATCTCGCGGGACAAAACGATCGTTACGGAGCCGTCGCTGTTGAGCGCCGCGCTGTGGTTGTTGAGGGAAGAGCGGGCATCCTCGTCGCCGTAGGTGGCCATGAACTGGTTCCACACCACCAGATTCCAGAACCGGCACGACGGCGGGCGATGCGTAATGACCAGCGCCTCGTCATCGTCGAGCACGAAGCTGCCGTAGGCGTAGCAAGCGTCGCGGGCCGACCAGCCGAAGTTGGCGTCGGGCACCTGGTAGGGATCGGCGAATTCATTTGCGGCGTGGGCAGTTTCGTGGCCCAGCCCGTGATGGTCGTCGACGCGGTTTCCGACCGGCAGCGGGACGATGGCGCCCATGGTGCGCATCCAGGCGGTAGCGGCCCGCAGGCTGGCCGCGGTTTCAGCGTCGCCATGCCGGATCGGCTCCGGCTCGTCGAGCGCCTCGATATTCCACGTCACCGGGCGGCCTGTCAGCGGGTGGGCTTGGTAGTCGCGGGTCATCAGCACGGCGGCGTCGGGTGTGGCGGGGAATTCGAAACTGAAGTTGCCGTCGGCATCGATGTCGAGATCGGTGTCGCGCACGATCGCGACGATCCGGTCCGACCAGGCGCCCGGGGATGGTTCGTTGTAGGCGGTCACCGAGAAGTACACGCTGTCACCCTTGTTGCCGCTGATGCGATAGCGACGCCTCGGGTCGACCGGGCAGATGAAGTAATACGCGTCGGTGTTGTCGCCGCCCCATCGGCGGTCGCGACGGAACGGCGTGTTGACCGCGACGAACTGCGGGCGACCGGGTTCGGGGAACAGGTAGGTGTCGAAGGCCACGCCCAGGGTGGTCGCCAGCATGCGGTAGCCGTCGGCAATGTGGCGGTCGTCGGAGACCGCCCGGTCGCCCTCGAGGAAGTTGCGGTCGAGGTCGCCGATGGTGGCCAGTAGCTCTTTCCACGCGGCGGTCGATTCGTGCGTCATGCGGTGATTCCTTTCAGGAGCAACGTGGTGGTGCGGTCGACCCAGGTGTCGTCGAGTTCTTTGACGCGGGTGAGCAGGCCGATCAGCGTGATGCCCGCGATGGCTTCGGTTAGTTCGGCGGCGGTCACGTCGGCGCGGACCGCGCCGCGGGCCGCGGCCCGTTCCAGCAGTTCGGCGAGCCCACCGCCGATGATCCCGGCGAACCGCTCCAACAGCGCCGAATGCAGCGTCGGATCAGCCGCCATCTCGCCAACCAGCCCGGGCAGCGCGGCCCGGGCGGCCGGTGTCGTCAGGAAAACCATTGCGCGGCGCACCATTTCGTGCAGGTCTTCCGGTAGCGACCCGGTATCGGGCAGCTCGGTCGCGGCACCGATCGGGAACACGGCCTCGTGCACGAGGTGCGCTTTGCTGGGCCAGCGCCGGTAGATCGCCGGCTTGCTGGTGCCGGCTCGTTCGGCGATCGCGGACACCAGCAGCCCGGGATAGCCGGTTTCGGCGAGCAGCTCCACCGTCGCGCGCAGCACCGCAGCGTCGATGCGTGGATCACGGGGTCGGCCAAAATCAACAACCATTACGAAACTCAGAGTAACATAAGTCGCCGTGACCCAAGTTCGGCTCGACGACCTGGCCTCCCCGCGATTCAGCACCGAGGCCCAGGCGATCCTCGACATGATGGCCGCGATGGCCCCGCAGTGCCCGTTGGATGCCGACGCGCTGCACGCTCAGGCCAGCGCCGACACCGGCTTAGGCGATTTCGGTCCGGAGGACTACCGCGAACGGCTCGACGTCTACCTCGCCGCACTGCGCGAGATCGACGGCCTGCACGACGCCGGGGTGGTCAACTTCTACGGGCAGCTACTGCAGTTGCTCAAAAACCGGCTGCTGCTGGCCGACCTGCTGAGCCGGCACCCCGAGATCGACGACATCGAACTGCGGCCGCCGGTGGTAATCGCCGGGTTGCCCCGCACCGGCACCACCCACCTGCACAACCTGCTGGCGGCGGCGCCCACCTTCCGCACCATGCCGTATTGGGAGAGCAACGAGCCGTTCCCGCTGCCGAAAGAGGTTGGTATCGAACCAGATCCGCGGCGGGCGCGGATGGACGTCGCGGTCACGGTGGTCAACACCGTGATGCCGTACTTCCCGCTCATGCACGAGATGACCACCGACCACGTCCACGAAGAGATCCAGCTGCTCGCCAACGACGTGTCCACCATGCTGTTCGAGACGCTCGCCGACGTGCCGCGCTGGCGCGACTACTACCGGGCCCATGACCAGACGCCCCACTATCAATACCTGGCCACCCAGCTCAAAGCGATGCAGTTCCTGCGCGGGGGACGGCGCTGGCTGCTCAAGTCGCCCCAGCATCTCGAGCAGGTGCCGGTGCTGGATCGCGTATTCCCCGGCAGCATTGTCGTGTTCACGCACCGCGACCCGGTGCCGGTGGCGCTGTCGATGGTCGCGATGATCACCTACTCCGCCCGCATGCACCGCGCACCGGTGCCGGTGGAACAGATCGCGCGGTCCTGGATCGAGCGTCTGGAGCAGATGCTCAACGCGCTGGTGCGCGATCGCGACACCATCGGACCGGAACGCTCGATCGACATCCGATTCGACGATTTCATGGTCAACGAAATCGGCGTCGCCGAAAGGGTTTACGAGCTGGCCGGTGAACCATTCACCGAACCGGCGCGCAACGCCGTCGCCGACTATTTGAGTGGCCATCAGCGCGGCCGGCTGGGAAGTGTCGAAACGTCCCACGAGATGTTCGGGCTGCGCGAAGACGATCTGCGGGCACGCTTCGCGCCGTACGTCGAGCGATTCCTGAACGCCGAAACATAAGCTGCGGCGGTACTTTCCGGCGCGCCGTGTGCGTAGTTATCGGCCGGTCATCGGCCGCCGCGAATCACTACAACGGTAGGCGCGTGGTCGCAAACATTCTCAGCCCGCAACGATTGTCGCGATTTAACGACGTCGTTACGTCCGCCAGGCCACGATCCCGACGGAATTTCGCGTATTCTGCTCTGGTCAGTAGCGCTGTGAGGCTTCGATAACATTTCGTCCGGGATCGACTCGCCGCTGAGAGAGCCCAGCAGGATGACACGTGAAGGTACGCGACGCCGCGCCGACTAGTCGGGTCATGGTGGTGGCGATCATGGTGTCGACTGTTGCCTTTCTCGACGCCACCGTCGTGAACCTGGCTCTGCCGGCCACAGCGCGGGACCTCGGCGGAGGCCTGTCGCTGCAACAGTGGGTCGTCGACGGCTACTTGCTGGCCCTGGCGGCTGCGATTTTGCCGGGCGGTTCCATCGCCGACCTGTTCGGGCGCGTGCCGGTAATGCGGTTCGGGCTGCTGGCCTTTGGTATGGGCTCGGTATTGGCGGCCACCGCGGCCTGGCCGGCGATGTTGATCACGGGGCGCGTCATCTCAGGCTTGGGCGGGGCGTTTCTGGTGCCTGGCTCGCTGGCGCTGATCAATTCCGTGTTCGATCGCGCAGACCGACCTGCGGCTATCGGGTCTTGGGCTGCCTGGACCGGCACCGCTTTTGCGCTGGGGCCGTTACTGGGGGGCTTGGGCGTGACTTCCTCAGCTGGCGGTGGATTTATGTTTTGTCGGCGATCCCGATGGTCATCGGCTTCGCCTTGACGTTTTGGCTGTGCCCGATGCCCGGGCCCTCCGATCGCGCGCGCGTCGACGTCGTCGGCGCCGCATTGTCAGCTGCCGGCTTAGCCGCCATGGTGTATGCACTGATCGAATCTCAACGGCGCGGATGGTTCGATCCTTTGGTCACCGCACCGATGGTCTTGGGGGTCGCCGCATTGCTGGCGTTCGTGGCATGGGAGCGCCGCACCCCTCACCCCATGCTGCCGCTGGGCTTGTTCACGGTGCGCAACTTCGCCGGTGCCAATTTGGCCACCGCGTTCGTCTACGGTGGCCTAACGCTGGCCCTGCTCGTCACCGTCTTGTACCCGCAAGAGGTCGTCGGCTACTAGGCCACCGTCGTGGGTTTGGCCACCTTGCCCACCCCGGTCATATCGTTTGTGTTCGCTCGCTACGTAGGCTCGATGGCCGCACGAATCGGACCTCGGATTTTCCTGATGACGGGCCCGGTACTGGCCGGGTTCGGGATGCTGCTCATCCACCCGTCCGCACACGGATTCAACATCGTCACAGACCTGTTGCCCGAGAGATTCATGTTGGCCACTGGGATGGTCCTCACCCTCACACCGCTCACCGCGCTCAATTTGTCCTCCGTCGATCCCGCATACAGCGGAATCGCGGCGGCCGTCCAAAATGCCGTGGGCCGGCTTTCTTCGCTGGTCGTTGTGGCCTGCGTGGGACTGATCGCGGCGGGAACGCTGACGGATGCCAGCTTCACCCGGCTGTTGCAGGTCAGCGCGGTGTTGTTTTTCATCGGCGCCGTTGTCAGCGGCGTCACCATCGCCAACCCGCCCGATTCCGCTGACCCTGTTTCCACTGAAGTCGCCGGCCTGTGCCGCGACCGGCTCGGCGCGCAACCCGATCTGGCCGGCCGGTCACGAGAATCATCTCCGGTCGAGCTCCGCGTTCCTGCGCGCCGGCGTATTGGTGGTAGCTGACGGTATGCCCATGCGCCACAGGTCTTTTGGGACACCTGCTGGCGTCGACAGCAGCACAGCATGAGAGCAACTTTGACCAGAACCCCGCTTTTGTCCCGGCTCGCGGATCGGAACAGCTTATAGCGCAATAGTTTTGGTGTCTGAGTAGAACCGTTCGGCGCGAATGGTGGCCGCCATGGCTATTCGACGCCGATCGTGACTTCTGTCGACTTGATGAAGACCGTCGCGGGCTGACCGACCGCCAGGCCGAGGTCGACCGCGGCATCCTTGGTCACCGACGAGGTGACGATCTGATCGCCGCCGTCGAGTCGAAGCTTGACCACCGCCATCACGGCGCCGAGGTTGACTTCGGTAATGGTGCCCTTGAGCTGATTACGGGTGGATAGGCGCATAGCGACGAGCCTAGGCCCGTGACCCGAGCAGGGCTATGGACGCATCGATCGCCGGTTCGACGATCTCGCGGACCGGCCTGCCGTCCTCGACGGCGAGCGCGGTCAGTTCCCGCAGACCGCCCACCAAGATCACGGCCAACGGCGGAGTCAGAGGCGGCAGGTTAGCCCGGCGCACCCCGGGGCTGCTGGTCAGATCGATGAGCAGAGTGGTCAACGAGCGCAACGAGTGGCGCTGGACGGGGCGGGCGATGTCACCCAGCGACGGAAGTTCCCGGATCCAGGCCAGCGTCATGGTTGGCCGGGACTCGATGCTGCCCACGTAGCCCTCCACGGCCTGGCGGATCTGCTGGTGCCAGCCGGCCTCGGGATCGACCGCAGCCCGGATGTCCTCGGCCGTCCTTTCGATCTCTGCGCGCACCAGCTCCAGAAAGCACGGCTCCTTGCCTTCGAACTGGTCGTAGAACGTGCGCTTGGACGTGCGCGCGTGGCGGACGATGTCGGCGACTGTGGTGGCGCGGTATCCGCGCTCACCGATCGAGGCGGCGAGGCCGTCGAGCAGTCGCAGCCGAAAAGGGTCCGGCTTGGCCGGCGGCTCACCGAGAGCCGCGTCGCCGGCTGCTGCCGTCGTCGCCGCTGTTGTCACGGCCGGGCCCCTTTCGGTGGCGACAGGACCTCGAAGAGGCCTTGTCATCTTTGGTACCACAGAGTACCGTACCGTGAAAGCCCCGGTACACCGCGGTACCAACCCCGAATTCGGGGAAGATGTTGGGAGCACTCCGCCATGAGCGAAGCAGCCGAAGCAGTCCTCGCGCCACCGGCCTCACCCGCTGTCAGACTGCCCCCCGCCACCCGACTCCCAAAGATGGTTCAGGGCCTGGCGTTTGCGATGTCGCGGCGGTGGATTATCCCGCGGCTGGTGCGCCGCTACGGCAACGTCTTCACACTGAACGTGCCGATGTTCGGCCGCATCGTCGTGGTCGCCGAGCCGGAGCTGGCCAAGCAGATCTTCACCACCAGCCCCGACGAGCTCGGCAACATCCAGCCCAATCTGAGCCGCGTGTTCGGAAGCGGCTCGGTGTTCGCGCTCGATCGCGAGGAGCACCGCCGTCGGCGGCGGTTGTTGGCGCCTCCGTTCCACGGCAAGAGCATGAAGAACTACGAGGCCATCATCGAAGAAGAGACCCTGCGTGAGACCGCGAAATGGGTTGAAGGCCAACCGTTCCCAACGCTGCCGTCGATGATGCACATCACGCTCAATGCCATCTTGCGCGCGGTCTTCGGAGCCGATGGCGCCGAACTCGACGAGCTGCGCGAGATCATCCCGCCGTGGGTCACCCTCGGCTCGCGGGTGGCGGCGCTGCCGAAACCCAAACGGAACTATGGACGCTACAGTCCGTGGGGCCGGCTGGACAGGTGGCGACGGCAATACGACGTCGTCATCGACAAGCTGATCGCCCACGAGCGGGCGGACCCGAACTTCGCCGATCGCACCGATGTGCTCGCGTTGATGCTGCGCAGCACCTACGACGACGGTTCGGTCATGTCGCGCAAGGAAATTGGCGACGAACTACTCACCCTGCTGGCCGCCGGGCACGAGACCACAGCTTCCACGCTGGCCTGGGCGTTCGAGCGGGTGACCCGCCATCCCGATCTGCTGGCCGCCCTGGCCGAGGAGGCCGACGGTGACGGCCAGGAGCTGCGGCAGGCCACCATTCTGGAGGTGCAACGGTCCAGGACCGTCATCGATTTCGCGGCCCGGAGCATCTACCCGCCGGTCTACCAACTCGGCGAATGGGTCATTCCGCGCGGGCATTCGCTGATCGTGAGCATCGCGCAGATACACGACAATCCGGATGTGTTCCCCAACCCGGAGCGTTTCGACCCCCAGCGCTACATCGGATCCAAGCCGTCCGCTTTCGCGTGGATTCCATTCGGCGGCGGCACCCGCCGGTGCGTCGGGGCAGCGTTCGCCAATATGGAGATGGACGTAGTGCTTCGAACGGTGTTGCGCCACTTCATCATCGAGAGCACCGACGCTCCCGCGGAGGCCTGGTACTGCCGTGGTGTCGCCTACACACCGCAAGACGGAGGCCGGATCATCGTACGCCGGCGCTGACCCGTTCCCGTCATCGCCGAACGTGATCTCACGGCGAAAAAATCGTCAAAATCTCACCGTCAGAGCACGTTCGGCGAGGGAGCGTCAGCGGCCCGCGTCAGCCCGCCGAGGGAGCTTCCAGCCGGGCCGCACGTAGTGGCAGGTGTACCCGTTGGGGTAACGCTCTAGGTAGTCCTGATGTTCGGGCTCAGCCTCCCAGAAATCGCCGGCCGGACTCACCTCGGTCACGACCTTGCCGGGCCACAAGCCGGACGCTTCGACGTCGGCGATGGTGTCCAGCGCGACGCGCTTCTGCTCGTCGTCGAGGTAGTAGATGGCCGAACGGTAGCTGGGCCCCAAGTCGTTGCCCTGCCGGTTCTTCGTTGTGGGGTCATGGATCTGGAAGAAGAACTCCAGCAGCGCGCGGTAGTCCGTGGCCGCGGGGTCGTAGATGATTTCGACGGCCTCGGCATGCATGCCGTGATTGCGGTACGTCGCGTTGGGGACCTCGCCGCCGGTGTAGCCGACCCGGGTCGAGAGCACACCGGGCTGCTTGCGGATCAGGTCCTGCATTCCCCAGAAGCAGCCGCCCGCCAGGATGGCTTTTTGAGAGCTTGTCACTCGGCCCAGGCTACACTCCGGCGATGACGTCTAACGGTGCAAAGAAGCCCTCGTGAGCAGCCCGTCGTTCTCCCGTAGCGAACTTGCCGCCGCCTTCGAAAAGTTCGAGGAAACGGTCGCCCGGGCGGCCGAAACCTGGGACTGGGACGCGTGGGTCGCCCAGTACACGCCCGACGTCGACTACATCGAGCACGCGATGGGCACGATGAAGGGTCGCGAGCAGGTACGCGACTGGATTCAGCGGACAATGACGACGTTTCCAGGTAGCCACATGATTGCGTTCCCGACGTTATGGTCGGTCATCGACGAGCCGACCGGGCGGGTGATCCTCGAATTGGACAATCCGATGCGCGACCCCGGTGACGGCAGCGTAATCAGCGCGACCAACATCACCATCCTCACCTATGCCGGCGACGGCCTGTGGTCCCGCGAAGAAGACATCTACAACCCGCTGCGCTTCTTGCAGGCGGGCCTGAAGTGGTGCCGCAAGGCCCAAGCCCTAGGGACGCTCGACGACGACGCCGCGCGCTGGATGCGGGAAAACGGCGGCGGGCAGCGGTGAGTGCCAGACCCAAACTTGTCATAGGCGCCAACGGCTTTTTGGGTTCACACGTCACCGGCCAGCTGGTCGCCGACGGCCACGACGTGCGGGCCATGGTGCGCCCGAACGCCAATACCCGCGCCATCGACGACCTGCAGGTCACCCGGTTCCATGGCGACGCATTCGACAGCGACACCCTGCGCGAGGCGATGGACGGCGTCGACGACGTCTACTACTGCGTCGTCGACACCCGCGCCTGGTTGCGGGATCCGTCGCCGTTGTTTCGCACCAACGTCGAAGGCCTGCGCAACGTCCTCGATGTCGCCGTCAAAAAGCCCGAGCTGCGTCGCTTCATCTTCACCAGCACCTACGCGACGGTGGGTCGGCGGCACGGCCACGTGGCGAGCGAAGAGGATGTGATCGGGTCGCGCGGATTGACCCCCTACGTCCAATCCCGGGTCGAGGCCGAGAATTTGGTGATGCGGTACGTGGCCGACGCCGGTCTGCCCGCCGTCGCCATGTGCGTCTCGACGACCTACGGCAGCGGCGATTGGGGCCGCACCCCGCACGGCGCGTTCATCGCCGGGGCGGTCTTCGGCAAGCTGCCGTTCTCGATGAATGGCATCCAGCTGGAAGTCGTCGGCGTCGACGACGCCGCGCGGGCGATGATTCTGGCCGCGGAACGCGGTCGCATCGGCGAGCGCTACCTGATCTCGGAGAAGATGATCGCGATCAAGGACGTGGTACGCATCGCGGCCGACGAGGCCGGGGTGCCGCCGCCGGCGCGCTCGATCTCGGTGCCCGCGCTCTACGCGCTGGGCGCACTGGGCAGCCTGAGGGCGCGCCTCACCGGCAAAGACACCGAGCTCAGCCTCAAATCGGTGCGGATGATGCGCGCCGAGGCCGACGTCGATCACAGCAAGGCGGTCCGCGAACTGGGCTGGCAGCCGCGCCCCGTCGAGGAATCGATTCGTGAGGCCGCCCGGTTCTGGGCCGCGATGCGTACCGCCGGGAAGAAGAGCAGCACCGCCTGAGCGCGGGTCGGCGCGCCACTTTACCTGCGGCGCAACATATTCCGCTGACCTGGTAGGTGCTACGGGCCGCCGTCGCCGCCGTTGCCGCCGGTGACCGTGGTGGTGGAGCCGGTGCCAAAGGCGGCGCCACCGCCGCCGCCACCACCGATGTTGGCTTTGCCCCCGCTGCCGCCGGTGGCGGTCGCGCCGCCCGAACCTGATGCCTTGCCGTCGGCGCCGTCAGTGCCGGCGCCGCCGAGGGTCTGGCCGGTACCGCCGGCGCCGCTGGCGCCACCGGCCACGCCCTGGGCGCTGCCGCCTGGGCCGCCGTCGCCGCCGGCGCCGCCGGCGATTGCGCCGCCGCCACCCCCACCACCACCGGCGGCACCGCTAGTGCCGGTGGCGACGCCGGCGTGGCCACCGCCGCCGCCCGTCCCGCCGCCGGTTCCTTGGCCGTTGGCGCCGCTGAACCCGCCAACGGAGGCGCCGGTGGTTGTGGTGACTGCGGCACCGGCGCCGCCGCCGCCACCGCCACCGGGGCCGCCGGTGGTACCGGCGCCGGCGCCGCCACCGCCTCCGGCGCCGCCACCGCCGGAGACGGAGATTCCGCCGACTTTTGCGGTGACGCCGCCGCCGTTGCCGCCTTGGCCGCCGGTGCCGCCGGTGCCGCCGCCGGTGCTGTTGCCGCCGCGGCCGCCGCCGCCAGCACCACCGGCGACGGTGAGGCTGTCGGTGGTGCCGGTGCCGGAGGCGCTGCCGCCGTTGCCGCCGTTGCCGCCGTCGCCCCCGGCTACGCCGTTGCCGCCGTTGCCGCCGTCGCCGCCGTGGTTGCCTTCGGCCGCCACGAGGCCAGTGCCAGAGAAGCTGCTGTTGCCGCTGTTGCCTCCGTCGCCTCCGGTGCCCCCGTTGCCGCCGGCGCTGTTGCCGCCGTTGCCACCGTTGCCGCCAAAGCCCGCGATGCCGCCGGAGGAAGTGTTGTTGTCGCCGCCGTTGCCGCCGTTGCCGCCGGTGCCGCCGGTACTGGCGGGGCCCGCGCTAGCGCCCGCGCCGCCGGCGCTGCCACCGAGGCCGGCGGCCCCGCCGTTGCCCCCATTGCCGCCGTGGCCGCCAGCGCCTGCGCCGGCGTCGGCGCCTTGGCCGCCCTGGCCGCCAGCGCCGCCCTGGCCGCCAGCGCCGCCGTCGCCGGCATGGGCGCCGAACAATCCCGACAATCCCTCGGCTTGGCCACCGGGGCCTCCCGTACCGCCGTTGCCGCCCAGACCGCCGTTCGTGCCGTTGACAACGCCGAGGGCCTTGCCGGCCCCGCCGGCCCCGCCAACCCCACCCGCGCCGCCGATGCCGCCGGCGCCGCCATTGCCGTGCAGGAGCCCGCCGTTGCCGCCGGCCCCCCCGGCCCCGCCGTTACCGCCGGTGCCGCCTGGGGTGCTGGTGCTCGCGTCGCCCGTCGTGCCGGTGACGCCGGCCCCGCCGGCCCCACCCCGGCCGCCGCTGCCCAACAAGAAGGCGTTACCGCCCTTGCCGCCGGGCTGCCCGGGCGCTCCGGACCCGCCGGCGCCGCCGTTGCCATACAGCCAACCGCCGTCACCGCCGGTTTCTCCGGTCCCGGCCGTGCCGTTGGCGCCGTTTCCGATGATCGGGCGCCCCGTCGCCGCCTTGACGGGGGAAAACACCGCAAGGCTTTGAGCAACGGCCACCACTGTCGCCAACGGTGAGGCGTTGGCCGCCTCAACGGCCGCGTAGGCGCCCCCGCCCGCCGCCAACGCCGATACGAACTCGGCATGAAACGCTTCCGCCTGCGCATGAAGCGCCTGGAAGGCCTGCCCATGACCAGAAAACAGCGACGCGATCGCCGCCGAAACCTCATCCTCGGCGGCGGCCGCTACCGCGGTGATCGGGAGCGCCGCGGCGGCATGCGCGGCGCTCAGGCCCGAGTCGATGCCTGCCAGATCCGAGGCCGCCGACGCCAGAAAGTCCGGGATTGTTACCACATACGACATCGCTGCCCCCCTTGAGCTAGCCGACCGATTGCCGCATCACAACACGTTGAGAGCTATCGCAAAGCGTACGCCGAGCCGGCCCTGTTGTTTTAGTGCTGTGGCAAACTTTTTCGCCCCTCGCCCGAGCCGAATAGGCTTCGCGCACGCCAAGTTCGACGCGCAGTTCGACAACGCATTCGGGAAGCCTTGAGCAGCGGTCGGTGTTGCACACATCACGCGCGTCTGAGGAGGAACCAACCATGACCCATCCGGAAATCAAAGAACCCAACGCCGGTCACCCGATCACCATCGAGCCGACCAAGGGCCGGGTGCAGGTTCGCATCAACGGAGAACTCGTCGCCGACACCACGGCGGCGCTCGTATTACAGGAAGCCACTTTGCCTGCGGTGCAATACATTCCGCTGGCCGACGTGGCTCAGGACCGGCTGACCCGAACCGACACCGCCACCTACTGCCCATTCAAGGGGGACGCCAGCTACTACAGCGTGACCACGTCGGCCGGTGACACAGTCGAGGACGCGATCTGGTTCTACGAAGAGCCCTATCCCGCGGTCGCCCAGATCGCCGGGCACGTCGCCTTCTACCCCAACAAGGCTGAGATCACGGTCGAAGGCTGATCCCGGGAAATATCGACGCCGCGATCCGGGTGTCGCTGTACTCGCGCATCGACACGATCAGGCCGTCGCGGGTATCGAAGATGCACACGAACGGGCTTTCGTAACGCGTCCCCGTTGCGGCGGTGGCCTCGAACTGCCCTTCGATGACCACCGTTTCGCCCTCGTTGACGCAGCGGATCAGGTCGATGTTGACCTCTGTGAGAAGGTTTTTGCGTTGCTCGGTCGCCGCACGCAGCGTTTCCTTGTCGAAGGACGTACCGGTGACGATGCTCCAATAGGTGAAGTCGTCGCTGAGCAGCGCCAGGCCTTCGTCGATATCCGCGCCGTCGCACAGACTCTGCAGAAACATCCACGCCAGTTCGGCCTGCGGGTCGTCGAACGGCGTGGTCATATGGTCATAGTGTCCTGGTAGACAGATTGCGGTCAATGATGAAGAGCCAGCGCACAGTCACGTTCCCCGGAGCGGTCAGCTTCGGGCACACGCTCGCGCCGCTGCGCCGGGGTCCTCGCGACCCCAGTTTTCGGATCGTCGAAGACGGCAGCATCTGGCGCACCAGCCTGTTGGCAACCGGGCCGGTCGCGGCGCGCATCACCCGCGCGGCCGCCGACGCGGCCCACTGCGAGGCGTGGGGGAGCGGAGCCGAGGAGTTCATCGAGCGGATGCCCGCGCTGCTGGGCGCCGATGACGACGCCTCGGATTTCGCGCCGACGGACCCGACGGTCGCCGCGGCGCAACGTCGGGTGCCGCACCTGCGCCTGGGTCGTACCGGACACGTGCTGGAGGCCCTGGTTCCGGCGGTCATCGAGCAGCGGGTGCCCGGCGCCGACGCCTTCCGGTCCTGGCGGGTGCTGCTGACCAAGTACGGGACGCCGCCGCCCGGCCCGGCGCCGGCCGGGATGCGGGTACCGCCGTCGGCGCAGGTGTGGCGAAGCATCCCGTCGTGGGAGTTTCACCGCGCCAACGTCGACCCCGGGCGGGCCCGGACGGTGGTGGGCTGCGCGCAGCGGGCGGCGTCGCTGGAACGGCTGTCGTCGTGGCCCGCGGTCAAGGCGCGCGAGGCGTTGACCTCGTTGCCGGGCGTCGGGCAGTGGACCGCCGCCGAAACCGCGCAGCGCGCGTTCGGTGACGCCGATGCCGTGTCGGTGGGCGACTACCACATCCCGAAGATGATCGGCTGGACGTTGTTGGGGCGACCGGTCGATGACGACGGCATGCTGCAGCTACTGGAACCGATGCGACCGCACCGGCACCGGGTGGTCCGCCTCCTCGAAGCCAGCGGACTGGCATACGAGCCGCGCCGCGGCGCTCGGCTGCCGGTGCAGCAAATTCACTCGCTCTGACCTGCCGGTGTTTTCGCGGATGGCCTTCGGGTACCCGAGACCGCATGACACAGTTCACCATTCCGGGGTTGACCGACAAGCAGGCCGCGCGGCTCAGCGAATTGCTGCAGCGCCAGCTCAGCACCTACAACGACTTGCACCTGACGTTGAAGCACATTCACTGGAATGTGGTGGGCCCCAATTTCATTGGGGTTCATGAGATGATCGACCCGCAGGTCGAGGCGGTGCGCACCTTCGCCGACGATGTCGCCGAGCGGATCGCGGCTCTCGGGGGCTCACCGGAGGGCACGCCCGGGGCGATCGTGCGGGACCGCGCCTGGGACGACTACTCCCTTGGGCGTGACACCGTGCAGGCGCATCTGGCCGCACTGGATCTGGTCTACAACGGCGTGATCGAAGACATCCGCAAAGCCATCGAGGAGACCGACGACGTCGATCTGGTCACCCAAGACCTGCTGATCAATCAGGCCGGGGCGCTGGAGAAGTTCCAGTGGTTCGTCCGGGCGCACCTGGAGAGCTCGGGCGGCAAGCTAGCCCATGCGGGAGCCTCGCACGAGAAAAGCGCGGCAAACGCCGCGCGGCGCAAGGCGAAGTAACGAGACTCTCGACGCCGGCCAGACGTTCAGTCGGGGTTACCGGTGGGCGTGGGTTCGCGGTCAACATGGCCGCTTCCGACGTTGGGAACGAGGATATTGATCCGATCGCCCGCGTTTAGTCGGATGCCGGCGTGGGCGTCGATGAGACGCCGGTCGTGGAGGACGGTCACGGGGTAGTGACCGGTCGGCCAATTCAGCTCGCCGAGGATGTGGCCGACAGCGGACGAGTCCGGCGCAAGGGTGTGTTCGACGATGCGGTATCCGGGCAGCTGGCTACGCGGATCATGTTCGGCCGTCGCGGCTTTCGGGTCTGCCCATTCGGCGGCTTGGTGACTGGCCGCGATTTCCGGATAGGCTTCGGCGAGGTAGGCACCGACTGCGCGCAGCACGTTCTGGTTCGTCAGCCAGCCCTGGACACGGCGCGCGTCGGTGTCTATGACCGGCAGCCCGTCACGGCCGTACAGGACAAGCTGCCGCAGCGCCTGAGCCAAACTGTCGTTGGCGAACAGCGCCTGCGGCTCGCGGACGCGCGTCATCGGCCCCAGAGACGACGTCCAATCGTGGTCGGTGTCGTCTACGCCCGTGAGATCCAGCGGGACGGTGAACGAATGCATGGCGTCCGCCGCGGTCAAATGCTCGAACGCGTGGGTGGGGCTGGGGCGGTCGATGTCGATGCCGCGGCGCAGCAGCTTGGTGGTGTAGATAGTTCCGTAGGTCAGCGCGCGGGAAACGGTCGTGCCGACCGCGACGGCCAACATGACCGGCAAGGTGAGGGTGAAGTCCCCGGTCATCTCGACCGTGCTGGCCAATGCCGTGAGCGGGGCTCGTGCGGCGGAGGCGAAAACGGCACCCATGCCGACGATCGCGTAGAGGGCCGGTTCCCCCACCCCGGGGCCGATCAGCTGATGCACGATGAGTCCGAAGGCCATGCCGGACGTGGCCCCGACGAACAGCGAAGGCGCAAACACGCCGCCCGAACCGCCGATACCAATGGTCAAGCCGCAGGCCAACATCTTGCCCGCCGCAAGTACGACCAAGAACCACAGCGCGTAATGGCCGGCGAAAGCCGCGTACATCACCGGATAGCCGACGCCATACAGCTGCGGGACCGCCAGCAGCAGTAGCCCGAGCACGACGCCGCCGACTGCCGGCCGTGCCCAGTCCGGACGGTCACCCCACACCCGATCGCACACGTCCTCGATCGCGTATAGGACTTTCGAAAAGATGACTCCGATCAGCCCGGCGATCGCCGCCAACAGGGCCACCAGCAGGTAGTTGGCGATGTGGTCCAGCGCAATGCCCGCGGGCAGCTGGGTGAGGAAGGGCGCGGAGCCGAAGAAGACCCGGGAGATCACATCGGCGACCATCGCCGAGAGCATGATGGTGAAGACCGCCTCGACAGAGAGTTCCCGCAGGATCAGTTCGACGGCGAAGAACACCCCGGTGATGGGGGCGTTGAACGTGGCCGAGATGCCACCGGCCGCGCCGCAGGCCACCAACACCCGCAGCCGGTTCTCCGGCATGCGCACCCACTGCCCAAAACTGGACGCCAGGGCCGCGCCGATCTGCACGATCGGACCTTCCCGGCCCACCGAACCACCCGTGCCGATGCACAGTGCCGAAGCAAACGCTTTCACCACCGTTACCTGGGGACGGATCCGGCCGCCGTTCTCCGCCACCGCGATCATCACTTCCGGCACCCCGTGGCCCCGAGCCTCGCGGGCGAACCGGGAGATCAGCGGTCCGTACACCAACCCTCCGATGACGGGTATCACCACGTAGAAGCCGACACCCAACCAGGGCAAGTGGCCACTGCTCACCCAGCCCTGCTGGCCGAACTCGTTCTGTCCGGTCGCTAGCCAGGTGAACCCATAGACGAGGTAGCGAAACGCCGCCGCCCCAAGGCCGGCACCCAGCCCCACGACGATGGCCACGCAAAACAATCCAAGGCGATTTGCCCTCAGCCAGGCGAAGACCTGACCCGCCGCGTCCCGAACCGGTCGCGGCTCCCGCACCGGATCAGCGGTCACCTTTTCCTGCCCCATTCGCCCTCGCCTTTCCGCCGTCGACCTTCGCTACCTTCGTCATGACCATCTCAGGATCGGGCGTGCGAAGCGACCCGGCGCTCCTCGCAATGGAGAACGATCCGGCCGGCATAACCAGGCCCGGACCCGTTGAACGCGTCGGACATATCGCCCATTCGGGGCCATTCCAAACCCATGATTCGGCCACGGCACCCGCAGGAATAACCGGACTGCGGTCCGGTTATATAGGTAAAGCTCAAGCAAGGAGGTAGGAATGCCTGCCATCACCGCAGACACGCTCACCCTGGCGCGGGTGCGCCCAGCCGGCCCGGCCGACACCGAGCGCCCCGTTCGATCGATCACCACCGGCCCGCGCGGCTACGAGGGAGAGGGCTTCCCGGTGGTTCGCGCCTTCGCCGGAGTCAGCACCGCCGCCCTGGATCCCTTCGTACACATGGACCAGATGGGCGAAGTGGACTACGAGCCCGGCGAGCCGAGGGGCACCGATTGGCATCCGCACCGGGGCTTCGAAACGGTCACCTACATGATCGACGGCAAGTTCGCGCATCAGGATTCGCACGGTGGCGGCGGCCTGATCACTGACGGTGCGACGCAATGGATGACGGCGGGTTCCGGCATCCTGCACATCGAAACCCCGCCGGCCGAGCTGGTCGAAAGCGGCGGCCTCTTCCATGGCATTCAGCTGTGGGTAAATCTGCCGCGCAAAGACAAGTTCGCGCCGCCCCGCTACCAGGCCATCGAGGGCACCGACGCTCGACTGCTCGCCTCCGACGACGGCGGAGCCCTGCTACGCATCATCGCCGGTGAGATCGACGGCCACACCGGACCGGGGGTCACCTACACCCCGATCACGCTGGCGCACGCGACGATCCAGGCCGGGGCGTTGCTGAACATTCCGTGGCGGCGCGACTTCAACGCCCTGGTGTATGTGTTGTCCGGCAACGGGTATGTCGGTTCGGACGCCCACCCGATCCGGCAGGGCCAATTGGCCGTCCTCGGACCCGGCGATCGGATCACGTTCGGCGCCAACCGGATTCAGGGGGCCGCTGATGTTTTGCTCCTGGGTGGACGGCCGATTCGGGAACCCGTATTCCACTACGGGCCTTTCGTAATGAATTCGAAAGCCGAATTGATCGAGGCGATCGAGGACTACCAAACTAATAAGTTTGGTCGAATTCCGGCGAACGCACTAATGCCGCACCGTGGCGGTGGCACAATCCACTAGTGCCAACTACGGCGAGTCGAAGGCCCGGGCGTCCCCCGGCGGCGAAGGCCGACGAGACGCGCAAGCGCATCCTGCGCGCCGCTCGCGAGGTGTTCAGTGAACGTGGTTACGACGGCGCGACTTTCCAGGAAATCGCTGTTCGTGCCGATCTGACCCGACCCGCGATCAATCACTACTTCTCCAGCAAGCAACTGCTCTACTGCGATGTGGTGGACCAGACCAACCAACTCGTCGTCACCTCCGGCATCGAAAACGCCAGGCGCGCACCGAAACTGATGGATCGGCTGTCGGAATTCATTGGCGTGGCGATGCGTGCCAGTTCCGAGGATCCTTCGGTATCACCGTTTCTGGTCACCGCCGTCCTGGAATCGCAGCGACACCCCGAATTGAGCCGAAAGGAAAGCGACGCGGTGGTAATTAGCCGCGAATTCCTTAATTGGGCCGTGAATGATGCCATCGAGCGCGGGGAGCTCAAAGCGGACACGGATGTCCCCTCGTTGGCCGAGACGCTGCTTATTGTGCTCGTGGGAGTGGGCTTCTACGCGGGTTATCTCCGGAACTACCGAGAGATGCGGGCCGTCACCGAGACGTTGCGTCAGCTGCTGGAGGGCGCGTTCTGGGAGGACGGCACCTGATCAGCGGGTTGCGGTGATGTGGCCCACAAAGCGCATAGGCTAACTAACTTTTTCGGGTAGCATGGCCAGGCAATGACTGATCTTGATGACCGGTCCTCCTTGCCTCCGTCGTTACGAACTGCCGGCGACAGCTGGGCCATCACCGAACTGGTCGGCGCCACCGCTTTGGGGGTCGCCGCCGGTCGCGCCGTCGAAACGGGCGGGGCCGATCCGCTGATTCAGGACAACTTCGCCGGGGTACTGGTGTCCTCGGCCGGCCAGGCCTGGGCCCGGCTGGCCGACCCCGAGTTGGCCTGGCTCGACGACGACCCGCACGGGAAACGGGTCCATCGACTCGGAACCGACTACCAGGCCGTGCGCACCCATTTCTTCGACGCGTACTTCGCCCAGGCCACCGACGCCGGCATTCGGCAGGTGGTCATTCTCGCCGCCGGGCTGGACTCGCGGGCCTACCGGCTGGATTGGCCGGCGGGCACCACGGTCTACGAGATCGATCAGCCCAAGGTGCTGGAATACAAGACCGGAGTGCTGGAGGCCCACGGCGCGGTCCCCACGTCCCGGCGGCGCCCGGTGCCGGTCGACCTGCGCGACGACTGGCCGGCCGCGCTGCTTGCCGCCGGGTTCGACCGCACCCAACCGACCGCGTGGCTGGCCGAGGGCCTACTGCCATACCTGCCGAGCGACGCGCAGGACCGACTGTTCGAGAAGTTCACCGCGCTCAGCGCGCCGGACAGTCGCGTTGCCGTCGAGGTGTTCGGCGTGAATTCAAATAGCAACACCAACCGCTGGAAGCGGATGCGGGAACGGCTGGGTCTGGACGTCAACGTCGAAGCGCTGACCTTCCACGAGCCCGACCGCTCCGACGCCGCGGACTGGCTGGCCGAGCACGGGTGGCAGGTGCACAGCGTCAACAACCGCGACGAGATGGCCCGGCTGGGCCGAGCGGTACCCGAAGACCTCACTGACGAGGCCGTACGCAGCACGTTGCTGCGAGCGCGGTTCGGATCGAATCAAGAAGCCCAAGGAGCCAAGCAATGAGTTCACTGCGCACCCACGACGACACCTGGGACATCAAGACCAGCGTCGGAAGCACCGCGGTGATGGTGGCCGCGGCCCGGGCCTACGAGACCGAGCAGCCCGATCCGCTCATCCGCGACCCCTACGCCAAGCTGCTGGTCTCCAACGCCAACGCCGGCGTCTTGTGGGAGGCCATGCTCGACCCGGAGATCGCGGCGCGGGTGGAGGAGCTCGACGCCGAATCCGCCGCCCACATGCAGCACATGCGCGGCTACCAAGCGGTGCGGACGAATTTCTTCGACACCTACTTCCTCGACGCGGTCGCCACCGGGATCCGCCAGGTGGTGATCCTGGCGTCCGGGCTGGACTCACGCGCGTACCGCCTGGACTGGCCGGCCGGCACCACGGTCTACGAGCTGGATCAGCCCGAGGTGCTTGCCTTCAAATCGACGACGCTCGCCGAAAACGGCGTGACACCGTCGGCCGATCGCCGCGAGGTCGCCATCGACCTGCGCCAGGACTGGCCGGCAGCGCTGCGCGCCGCGGGCTTTGACCCGACCCAGCGGACCGCGTGGCTGGCCGAGGGATTGTTGATGTACCTGCCGGCCGAGGCGCAGGACCGGCTGTTCACCCTGATCGGTGAGCTGAGCCCGCCGGGGAGCCGGGTTTCGGCGGAGACCGCGGCGACTCAGGCCGACGAGCGGCGGCAGGAAATGCGTGCGCGGTTCAAGAAGGTCGCCGAGACGATCGGTCTGGAGGAGACCCCCGACATCGGGGAGTTGATGTACCGCGACGACCACCGGGCCGACGTGACGGAGTGGCTCAATAGCCACGGCTGGCGCGCTACGGCGCAGCACTCGATCGACGAGATGCGCCGAGTGGGCCGCCTGAATCAGGACCTTGAGCTGCCCTTCGACAGGGCGGCCTTCTCCGACTTCGTGATCGGGGAGCGCTTGTAATGCCGCGGACCGCGGACGACTCCTGGGACATCGCAACCAGCGTCGGGGCGACCGCGGTCATGGTCGCGCTGGCCCGGGCCGCCGAGACCGCCGGCGATGACCCGCTGATCCGGGACCAGTTCGCCGAGCCGCTGGTGTCGACGCCCGAGCTCGAAGGGGTGCGGGAGCAGGTCGCGGCCTGGTGGGCCGGAGACCCCGCTGACGATGAGGCCGAAGTGGACTTCGCCGTGGGCGCCCAGCAGATGATCAACTACCAGGCGGTGCGCACCCACTTCTTCGACGCGTACTTCGCCTGCGGCAGCCGGCGCCGGTATCCGGCAGGTGGTGATCCTGGCGGCCGGCCTGGATTCGCGCGCGTACCGGCTCGCGTGGCCGGACGGCACCGTCGTCTACGAGATCGACCTGCCCAAGGTGCTCGAGTACAAGGCCCAGACACTGGCGCAGCACGGCGCCGAGCCAACGACGGATCGGCGTGCAGTTTCCGTCGACCTGCGCCACGACTGGCCGCAGGCGTTGCGCGACGCCGGTTTCGACCCGGCCCGTCCGACGGCGTGGCTGGCCGAAGGGCTGCTGCCGTTTCTGCCGGCCGACGCGCAGGAAGCCATGTTCGACTCGGTCGACCAGCTGAGCGGGCCCGGCAGCCGGGTGGCCGTCGAAATCTTCGGCGCCGACGAGGAGAAGCGCAAAGAGGCCGAGGAGAAGTGGGCCGCCTTGCGGGCCAAACGGGAAGCACGCGGTGAGGACACCACGTTCAACCCCTTTGACCTCTGGTTCGACCACGGCGGCCGCTCCGAGCCGGCCGATCGGTTCGCCGCGCGCGGCTGGGCCACGGAGTCGGTGACTGCCCGCGACGAAGCGGCACGGCTGGGGCGGCCGCCGCTGTCGGATGCGCGGCCGTTCTTGAACAGCTTCGTGACGGCCGTCAAGCCCTGAGGGGTTCTTCCCTACTGCTCTCCCAACCGGATGGTTAGGATCGCGGGTATCGACATCCGAGAAGGGAAGACAGCGATGACGACCGAATCGGTTGCACCGAAGACGCAAGAATCTCAGCACGAGGCCTCGACCGGGGTCGCCGAGACGGTGGCCCGGCTGCGCAAGACCTTTGCCAGCCGGGCGCACCCGCAGCATCGAGTGGCGCAAACAGCAGTTGCTGGCGCTTGCGGCGTTGATGGAAGAGAACGAGGACGCGATCGCCAAGGCGCTCGCCGAGGATCTGGACCGTAACCCGACCGAGGCATTCATCGCCGACGTCGCGACGACGGTCAGTGAGGCGAAATACGCGGCCAAGAAGCTTCGTAAGTGGACCCGCCGCAAGCACCTGCTGTTGGAGTTGCCGCAGCTGCCCGGCCGCGGCTGGGTGGAGTACGAGCCCTACGGCACCGTGCTGATCATCGGCGCCTGGAACTACCCGTTCTACCTGACGCTGGGTCCGGCCGTCGGCGCGATCGCCGCCGGCAACGCCGTGATTCTCAAGCCCTCGGAAATCGCCGCGGCGTCGTCGCGGCTGATGGCCGAGCTGGTGCCGCGCTACCTCGACAAGGACGCGATCGCGGTGGTCGAGGGCGACGGCATGGTGAGCCAGGAGCTGATCGCCCAGGGTCTGGACCGGGTCATGTTCACCGGCGGCACCGAGATCGGCCGCAAGGTCTACGAGGGCGCGGCCCCGCACCTGACCCCGGTGACCCTCGAGCTCGGCGGCAAGAGCCCGGTGGTGGTGGCGGCCGACGCCGATGTGGAGGTGGCCGCCAAGCGCATCGCCTGGATGAAGATCCTCAACGGCGGCCAGACCTGCGTGGCCCCCGACTACGTGCTGGCCGACGCGAGCATCCGCGACGAACTGGTCAGCAAGATCGGCGCCGCGCTCACCAAGTTCCGTTCCGAGGACGACCAGTCCGGGATGCGCATCGTCAACCAGCGTCAGTTCGACCGGCTGAGTGGCTACATCTCGGCGGCGGAAGCCGACGGGAAAGCCAAGGTGGCCGCCGGCGGCAAGTGCGATGCGTCGAGCCTGCGGATCCAGCCGACCGTGGTCGTCGATCCCGACCCCGACGGACCGTTGATGACCAACGAGATCTTCGGCCCGATCCTGCCGGTGCTCACCGTCGAAAACCTCGACGACGCAATACGTTTCATCAACGCGCGGCCCAAGCCGTTGTCGGCGTACCTGTTCACCAAGGGGCGCGAGACCCGCGAGCGGTTCATCAGGGAAGTGCCGGCCGGCGGCATGCTGGTCAACCACTTGGCTTTCCAGGTGTCGACGGCCAAGCTTCCGTTCGGCGGCGTCGGTGCCTCGGGCATGGGGGCGTATCACGGCAAGTGGGGATTCGACGAGTTCAGCCACCGCAAGTCGGTGCTGACCAAACCGACCCGCCCCGACCTGTCCAGCTTCATCTACCCGCCCTACACGGAGCGCGCGCTGAAGCTTGCCCGCCGCATGTTCTGATTGTTTGTTCGCCCCTGAATCGCTTTGCCAGAAAGGAACCTGATGCCAGGAGTGCAGGATCGCGTCGTCGTCGTCACCGGAGCCGGTGGGGGATTGGGCCGTGAATACGCCCTGACCCTCGCCCGGGAAGGCGCCAGCGTCGTCGTCAACGACCTCGGCGGAGCCCGCGACGGCACCGGCGCCGGCCACAACATGGCCGACGAGGTGGTCAAGGAGATCAAGGACGCGGGTGGCCGCGCGGCCGCCAACTACGACAGCGTCGCCGAGCCCGAGGGCGCGGAAAACATCATCAAGACCGCACTCGACGAGTTCGGCGCCGTGCACGGCGTGGTGAGCAACGCCGGGATCCTGCGCGACGGCACCTTTCACAAGATGTCGTTCGAGAACTGGGACGCGGTGCTCAAGGTGCACCTCTACGGCGGCTACAACGTGATCCGCGCGGCCTGGCCGCATTTCCGTGAGCAGAGCTTCGGCCGGGTGGTCGTGGCCACCTCCACCAGTGGGCTGTTCGGCAACTTCGGCCAGGCCAACTACGGCGCGGCCAAGCTCGGCCTGGTCGGCCTGATCAACACGCTGGCGCAGGAGGGGCGCAAATACAACATTCACGCCAACGCGCTGGCCCCGATCGCGGCCACCCGGATGACGCAGGACATTCTGCCGCCCGAGGTGTTCGAGAAGCTGACACCGGACTATGTCGCGCCGGTGATCGGCTACCTGTGCACCGAGGAATGTGAGGACAACGGGTCGGTGTTCATCGTCGGTGGCGGCAAGGTGCAGCGCACCGCGCTGTTCCAGAACGAAGGCGTCACCTTCGACAAGCCGCCGTCGGTGGACGACATCGCCGCCCGTTGGGGCGAGATCACCGACCTGTCGGCTGCGCAAAAAGCCAACTTTAGCTTGTAGCCTTGCATGAAAGCCTGTGTTGTACAGGAGCTTTCGGGACCATCCGGGATTGTTTACTCCGATATCGATGATGTCACCGGCGACGACGAGAATGTCATCATCGATGTTCGCGCCGCCGGGGTGTGCTTTCCCGACCTGCTGATGACGAAGGGCGAGTATCAACTGAAGTTGCCGCCGCCCTTCGTTCCCGGCATGGAAACCGCGGGTGTCGTCCGGTCGGCCCCCGAGGACTCGGGATTCCAAGTGGGCGAACGGGTGTCAGCGTTCGGCGTGCTCGGCGGCTACGCCGAACGCGTCGCGGTTCCGGTGGGCAACGTGCTCCGCAGCCCGGCGGAACTCGATGACGCCCAAGCGGTTTCGTTGCTGGTGAACTACAACACCATGTACTTCGCGCTGGCCCGTCGCGCCGCGATGCGGCCGGGTGACTCGGTGCTGGTGCTGGGCGCCGCCGGCGGGGTGGGCACGGCGGCCATCCAGATCGCCAGGGCGATGGACGCCAGCCAGGTTATCGCCGTGGTGCATCGTGAGGGCGCTGCGGACTATGTTTCTTCGCTCGGCGCCGACGTGGTGTTGCCGCTGACCGACGGCTGGGCCGAGCGGGTGCGCGAACACACCCACGGTCGGGGCGTGGACATCGTCGTCGACCCCATCGGCGGGCCGACCTTCGACGACGCGATTCGCGTGCTGGCCATCGACGGCAAACTGCTGGTGATCGGCTTTGCGGCGGGCGGTATTCCCACCGTTCAGGTCAACCGGCTGCTGCTGCGCAACGTCAGCGTGGTCGGCGTGGCGTGGGGCGAGTACCTCAACAAGGTCCCCGGCTCGGCCGCGCTGTTCGCCTGGGGCCTGAGCCAACTTGTCTTCCTGGGGCTGAAACCGCCTCCGCCGCAACGCTATCCGCTCTGTGAGGCGCCGGAGGCGCTGCAGTGTCTCGCCGACGGCGGTGTGCTCGGCAAGCTGGTGCTCGAGCCGTAGGACTTTCTTACCGAGCTAGAGGCTGATTCCGAACGCGTTCAATATGACTTCAAGCTCGATAAGAGCTGAGAGTGAGACGAATCCCATGTCGGCGGCGACCGGAGCGACGAACGCATATTGCAATCCACCCAGAACGTCGCCATTGAGTGCTTGCTGGATTCCGCTCAGGAACAGGTTGATGTCGTAGGCCGGCATCACGGTGACCAAGGTATTGATGATGTCTGCCGTCGGCAGCAGAGCTCCGTAGAGATTCGCAGCGGTGTTGGAGATCCCGTTGGCGGCGTTGGTGACCGCCGTCTGGATCGCCGGGATGATGCTGTCGGGCGACAAGCCCGCCACTGCGGAGGTCAGGGAATGCAGGGCGGCCTCCCTGCCGCCGGTTGTTCCCAGCGTCGCCAGTTGGTGGGACACGTTGGCCACCGACGTCGCGGTTTCCGTGTGGATGTCACTGGTGAAGGCGACGGTTCCCTGGTGGGCTCCAAGCGTCAGGTCCTGAGCGAGAAGCACCTTGCTGTAGTGAGGGAACAGCCCGAAATACGTTTGCACGTCGGCTGGGGCGGTGCTGTAGCCATAGTTGGGGTTTCCGTAGCCCATGTTGACGATCGTCGTCAGGTCTGGCTGCAGCAGGTCGGCCAGTGGATTGCCGATGCCCGGGATCAACCGCAGCGGCTCCAGCAGCGGCAGACCGTTCGGCGTGGTGATCATGTAGTAGTTGGTGACGCCGTTGTAGCCCGGCGACGTCGGCAATGTCACCAGGTTGTAGCCCGGAGGAAGCGCCGACGGGTTCAGGCTCGGGTAGGTGCCATGCACAAAGGCGATGCCCAATTCCGCGTTCAGGTCGGAGATCAGGTTGATCGGGTATCGCGGGAAGTCGGCCCAGCCGTCGTATTGGATCGTGTAGATGTTGGTCGGGTAGATGGTGTCCGAAGGCGTCGCGCCGTACAGCGTCAACCCCAGGGCCGGGAATTGCAGCGGATGACCACCGAAGCCCGGGAAGCGGGCAAAGAAGCCGCCGTTGGGATTCATTTGATTACCCAGCAGCGTGAAGCTGAGTTGATTGGCGCTCGGCGGGTTCGGGTTCAGGTGGGGGTTCGCGAGGTTGATCATCTCCAGCGACGAGATGTCGGCGCTCTGCGAGTAGCCCAAAATGGCAACGCTGTCGCCGGGATTGGCGGCAAGCGTGCTCTTGATCTGGGCGTCGAGGATCTGCAGGCCCTGGCTTATCGACGGGGTGAGGGGCAGGCTCTTGAGAATGAGCGGGTAGTAGCCCTCGGGAGTAAACAGCGGGTTCGCGTTCTGCGGAAGCACATTGAACCCGTGGTTGACGTAGTTGAGAACGGCCGTCACGTAAGACGGCGGGGGTATCGGCAGGCCGCTGCCGCCCATGAACCAACCAATGGTCGTGCCCTGCAGCGGCGGCTGCACAATCGCCGGAGTGAGTGAGGTGAGGGCTGGGCTGACGGGTCCGATTGGGCCGCCGATCAAGTGGCTTAGCGCTCCGGAGATAGCGCTGGCATTGGCGGCTTCGGCCGTTGCGTAGGCGTTGCCGGCGGAGCCCAGCACCGCAGCGAATTCCTCATGAAAAGCCTCCGCCTGACTCAACAGCGCCTGATACTTCTGCGCATAGCCGCCGAACAACTTGGCGGCGGCCGCGGATACCTCATCGGCGGCGGCTGCCGCGACACCGGTTGTCGGGCCCGACGCAGCCGCTTTGGCCTCGCCGATCACCGACTTTATGGCCGTTACGCTTTTGGCCGCCGTCTGCACTAGTTCCGGTTCGGTGATCAAGGTCGTCATCGGCGGTTCCCTCCACGCAGGTGCCTGTAGATACCGACAACGCGGTGAAGCTGATGACCCGATTAACCCGGTCAGCGCGGTGCCCGGCAATCAGTAGCTTAGGGCGATTTCGTTAGTATGTCTGCGATTTACCGGTTGTTTCTGTGCCCGCCGCGGCGCACGCGAGAATGGTTGCGGGCGCAGCGGTTTCTTCCGGCCCCGTCTAGGGCTAGGGCAGCAGGCTCTGGATGTCCTTGATGTTTTGGGCGATAGCTGAGGCGACGACGTCGAGCTCGACAAAGCCCGCCACGGTGGCCAACCCGATATCGGCGGCGATCGGATAGCCGATCGCGTTGGCAAGGTGGCCCTGCAAAAGCTGGCCCACGAACAGGGTGGCGTCGTACGCGGGGAGGGTGGTCACGAAGGAAAGCAGGGTGTCCGCCGTAGGCTGCAGGACGCCGTAGTCGGTCGAGACGATCGACGCGATCGTATTCGCGATGTTGAGCGGAGTCGGCGGGACCTTGGGAGGTGACGTCGGTGCCGAAAAGGCGTTCACAAATTCCGGATCGAGCTTCGGCGTGATCGGCGTTGCGTGGATGGTCGTCATGTCGGCTTTGAAGGCCTGGATTCCCTGCTGGGTTCCGGTGCCCAGATCGCCGAGGACGACGCTCGCGCCGACGTGCGGGGCCAAACCGAACGGGGTGGTGATGTTCGCGTATCCGGTCGACCAGCCGTAGTCGGGGTTGCCGTAGCCCAAATTCACGAAAACTTTCAAGTCGGGCTGGAGCAGGTCGGCGATCGGGTTGCCGATGACCGGTATGGCCCGCACCGGGTCTAACAGCGGCAGATTCTCGGTGGGAATCATGTAGTAGTGCGTGACGCCTCCGTTGGTGTAGTAGCCGGGAGACGTCGTCAATGGAATAGCGTTGTTCACCTGTATCGGTGTGACGGCGGGATGCCCCAAGAACGGACCGACGTACGTTGTGTGCACGGTGAGGATCCCCATGACGGCGTTGAGGTCGGACAAGACGTTGAGCGGATACTGGGGGAAGTCGGCGAAGCCGTCGTATTCCAGCGTGTAGATGTCGGTTGGGTAGATCGTGTCCGCCGGCGTGCCGCCGTAGAACGTCAGCCCGAGGCTCGAAATGCTCAGCCCCGGGAAGCGTGCGAGCATGCCGCCGTTGGGGTTCATCTCGTTGCCCACCAAGACGAAGTGAAGTTGGTCCGCGCTCGGAGCCAGCGGACCCATGGCCGCGAGCTTCTGCATTTCCAGCGAGGCGATGATGGCGCTTTGCGAGTAGCCGAAGACGGTGAGTGTGTTCGTGGAGCCCTGGGGGAGTTGTTGCGTGATCGCGGTGTTGAGAATGTTCAGGCCTTCGGCGACCGAACTGTTCAACGTCATGCTCTTGACGCCGGTGAGTGGGTAGAGCTCTTCGGGCGTGAACAGCGCTTGCAGCGCGTTAGTCGATCGGACGTAGAGGTTGTTGGCGTTGGTGACGTACGTATTGGTGGGTGTCGGGTTTCCGGTGGGGCCCAAGAACAATGTCAGGTCGGCATTGATGGGCGTGAATTGCGGCGCCGCCAAAGTGGCGGCGTTGGCGCCTTCCGCAGTCGCGTACGCGTGGCCCGCGGCGGCCAGCGCTTGGGTGAATTCGTTGTGAAACGCCGCGGCGTGTTTGACGACGGCCTGATAGTCCTGGCTGTAGGCGCCGAAGAATTTCGTGATGGCCGTGGACACCTCATCGGCGGCCGGCGCTAACAGGCTCGCTGTCGGGCCCGCGGCGGCCGCATGCGCCGCGCTGATCGCCGAACCGATCCCTTCGACATCGGAGGCAACGGCCGCCACTATTTGCGGCTCGGTGATCACGTATGTCATGGGCTCGTCCTTCCCCGCGATGGTGCCCATCAGCGTAGAGGGATCTCGCGAGCCTGTCGGGCATTTCCGGATCAGTTGCGTCCGAACCGTTTAGGGGATCAGGCTGGTGAAGTCTTTGACGATCGATGCGACCGCGCCCAATAGGACCAGGGCTTCGACACCGCCTGCCACCGTCAACAGTCCCGTGGTGGCCGCGATCGGATAGCCGATTGCATTGATGAGCCCCATGGGGTCGCCGGCGAGCGCCTGCGCGATCCCGTCCAGGAACAGGTTGAAGTCGTAGGCAGGGATGGAGATCAGGGCGGCGTTGATGATGTCCGCGGTCGGGAGCAGCGTGGAGTAGCCCGTCGAAAGTGCCTGGGAGAACGCATTTGTGACGTTGGTGTCCACCGTCTGAAGGTGGTTGATGAAGCCATCGATCGACGCTGGTGTCAAGGCGAGGTGCGGCGGCGGTGAAATCGTTGGCAGCGAATGCGGTAATGACATGCCCGATGCCTCGGCAACGATGTCGTGTGAAGCAGCCGCGACTCCTTGATGGGCCCCGCTGACGAGATCGGCGGCGACAACGCCGGGGCTGACGTGTGGGAACAGCCCAAACGGCGTGGTGAGATTCGCGGGCGCGGTCGAATAGCCGTAGTTCGGGTCGCCGTACCCCAAATTGACCAGCACCCGCAGGTCCGGCTGCAGCAGATCCACCAGCGGCTGACCGATGACCGGAATCTTGGCCAGCGGTTCTATCAGCGGCAGATTCGGGTTGAGCACCATGTAGTAGTTGGTGTTTCCGGTGTAGCCCGGCGACGTCGGCAATTGCTGAATGGAGTAGCCGGGTGGCAGCGCCGACGGATCAAGGTGCGGGTACAGGGGGTGCACAAGAACGATGCCCGCGACCGCGTTGAGATCGGAAAAGATGTCGATCGGGTAGCGCGGGAAGTCGGCGAAGCCGTCGTATTCGATGGTGTAGATATTGGTCGTGTAAGGGGTATTCGCGGGCGTCGCGCCGTAGAAATCGATACCCAGGCTCGGCAGAGTCAGGCCGGGGAAGCGGGCGAGCAGCCCGCCGTTGGGAGCCATCAGATCCGCTAACAGGTTGAAGGCCAATTGATTCGGCGCCGGCGGGTTCGGGGTGAGCTGGGGGTTCATCAAGTTCTGCATTTCCAGCGACGCGATGATGGTGCTTTGCGAATAGCCCTGAACCAGAACGCTGTTGCCGGCTCCGATTTGTTGTTTGATCGTGGCGTCGAGAATTTGCACGCCTTCGTTCACCGAGATGTTCAGCGGCAGGCTCTTGGTGCCGGTAAGCGGGTACAAGTTCTCGGGTGTGAAAATCGTGTCTACGGTGTTCCAGGTGTAATTCAGCTTGGCCCAGTTGAGGACGCCGTTCACGTAGGTCGAATCCGGTATCGGGTTGCCGCTGCCGCCCATGACCACGGCGACGACATTTCCGGTTAGGGGTGAGCCGCTGAGTAGCGCCTGGGCGTCCGTTTCCGCTCCGGTGTAGGCGCTCCCGGCGGCGGCCAGCGCCGCGGTGAACTCGTTGTGAAACGCGGCCGCGAGTCCGGCGACAGCTTGATACTCCCGACCGTATGCGCCAAAGAGCTTCGCGATAGCGGCCGACACCTCGTCGGCGGCTGCCGGTGCCATACCGGATATCGGGCTCGCCGCTGCGGCGTTGGCCTCGGTGATGGTCGACCCGAGCTCTTCGACGTTCGTGGCAACCGAAGCGAGCGTTTGCGGCTCGGTCAGAAGGTGGGTCATCGACGTCATCCCCTCGGCGAATCAGGCACCATTGCCGAGGTTCAGACTAAATCCATCGCGCAAGCCTGTCCGGCTGTTGGGATAAAGCGTTGCCGCTCAGGCGGTTCAGGACAGCAGCGCGCTGCGCAGTTGGTCGATGTGAGTCGCGGTGATGCCTGCGTTGCGCAGGTAGCTGTCCAGTGACCCGTACGTCTCGTCGATCGTGCGGCGCGAACTGTCCAGGTACTCCGGGCGGACCCCGAGGACCTCATCGGACAGGCGGGCCTCGGTGAATTTCAGGATCTCCGGCGTCACTTCGATGTCGGAGCGTTGCGAAAGCGACTCGGTGATCCGCTCCCGCAGCACCGGCACGGAGTCGTTGCTGCGCAGGTAGTCGGCGACGATGGCGTCTTGGTCGAGGCCGACCATCTCCAGCACCGTGGCGATCACGAAACCGGTGCGATCCTTGCCCGCGAAGCAATGCGTGAGCACCGCGCGCCCTTCGCCGAGCAGTGTGACGACGCGGTGCAGTGCTCGTTGTGTTCCATTGCGCGTTGGGAATTGGCGATATTCGTCGACCATGTAGCGGCCGGCGGCCTCGGCGGCAGTTTCGCCGGACTCGCCGGCTTCGCCGTTTTCGCCCTCGAACAACTTACGAAACGCGGCTTCGTGCGGCGGTTCGCCATCGGGCTCGTCAGCATCCTGATCGCCAAGGTCAGGCATGGGCAGCAGGTGGATGTCGATACCGTCGGGAACCAGACCCGGACCACGCCTGGCGACCTCCCGGGTGGCACGCAGGTCGGCGACATCAGTGACGCCCAGCTGCCGCAGGGTGGCGCGGCCGTCGTCGTCGAGGCGACTCAGCTCGCCGGACCGGAACAGCCGTCCCGGCCGCAGTCCGGTGCTGCCGTCGGCGACGTCGCGAAAGTTCCACGCGCCGGACAATTCCCGCAGCGCCTCAGTCATGAGCGGTGACCGCCGCTGCGAGTGCGGACTGTTCGCGACCGATCTCGGAGCGCGCGATGGTTCGCATGTGCACCTCGTCGGGTCCGTCGAATAGCCGCATGGCCCGGTGCCAGGAGTACATCCGGGCCAGCGCGGTGTCCTCGCTGACGCCGGCGGCGCCGTGCACCTGGATCGCACGGTCGATCACGTTGCACGCCACCTGGGGGGCCACCGCCTTGATCTGCGAGACCAGTGTGTGGGCGGCCTTGTTGCCGTGCTTGTCGATGGTCCACGCGGCCTTTTCGCACAGCAACCTGGCTTGGTCGATTTCGTTGCGGGACTTGGCAATTGCCTCCCGCACCACGCCCTGTTCGGCCAGTGGGCGGCCGAACGCCACCCGATTCTGGACCCGGTGCACCATGAGGGCCAGCGCCCGTTCGGAGCCACCCAGCGCGCGCATGCAGTGGTGGATGCGACCGGGCCCCAGCCGGGCCTGAGCGATCGCGAAGCCGCCGCCCTCCTCGCCGAGCAGATTGGTGGCCGGCACCCGCACGTTGTCGTAGATGATCTCGCAGTGTCCGGGCTGGTCCTGGTAGCCGAAGACGGTCGTCGAGCGGACAACGTTCACGCCCGGCGTATCGATTGGCACCAGAACCATCGACTGCTGTTGGTGGCTGGCCGCGTCGGGGTTGGTGCGGCCCATCACGATGAGGATCTTGCAGCGCGGGTCGGCCGCGCCGGAGGTCCACCACTTGCGGCCGTTGATCACGTAGTCGGCGCCGTCGCGCACAATCGAGGTCTCGATGTTGCGGGCGTCGCTGCTGGCCACCGCCGGCTCGGTCATCGAGAACGCGCTGCGGATCTCGCCGGCCAACAGCGGCTCGAGCCACTGCTTGCGCTGCTCCTCGGTGGCGAACAGGTGCAGGGTCTCCATATTGCCGGTGTCGGGTGCCGCGCAGTTGAGCGCCTCGGGCGCGATCTCCAGGCTCCAGCCGGTGAGCTCGGCCAACGGGGCGTATTCCAGGTTGGTCAGGCCCGACTCGGCCGGCAGGAACAGGTTCCACAGGCCGGCCGCCTTGGCCTTGGTCTTGAGCTCTTCGATGATCGGCGGAACGGTGTGGTCGTTCGGGCCGACCTCTTCTCGGTATTTGTCGTAATCGGCCTCGGCGGGAAAGACGTATTCCGTCATGAAGCCGGACAACCGCTTGTGGTAGTCGATGGCCTTGGGCGACATCGCGAAGTCCATGTCCGCCACGATAGGACACCTGAAAGCGGGCGGCGCGAGCAGACGCAGAATCGCATGCCGGAACGCGGATTCGTGCGATTCTGCGTCTGCTCGCCGTGGAAAATTGGGGGCATGACCGAGTCCCTGCCGCCGCTCCCGCCGTTCACTCTCGAAACTGCGCTGCAGAAGGTTCAGGCCGCGGAGGATGCCTGGAACACCTGCGACCCGGAACGTGTCAGCCGCGCCTACACCGTCGACTCCCAATGGCGAAACCGCAGCGAACACATCGTCGGGCGCGAAGAGATCGTTGCGTTCCTGACCCGCAAGTGGCGGCGCGAACTGGACTATTCACTGCGCAAGGGGCTGTGGAGCTTCGACGGCAACCGCATCGCCGTGCGGTTCCAATACGAATGCCATGACCCGGACGGGCAGTGGTATCGCAGCTACGGCAACGAACTGTGGGAGTTCTCGCCGTCGGGATTGATGGCGCGTCGCGAGGCCAGCATCAACGACGTCCCCATCTCCGAATCCGAGCGACGCTACTTCGGGCCCCGCCCGGCCTCCGAGCATGGCCAAGACTTTCCGCTTTGGTAGCCCGGTAGGGTGTCTGAGCAATCTATCGGGGGCAGGCAAGGAAAGTAAGCGAAGAGGATGCACGCACCATGACAGAACCGCAGACGATGCTGGTTAAGGTCGGGGTGGTCGCCGAATCCGGAGCCGACGAGCGGCGCGTCGCGCTGGTACCCAAGGCGGTGTCGTCGCTGGTCAACAGCGGTGTGGCCGTCGTGGTCGAGGCCGGCGCGGGCGAGGGGGCACTACTTCCCGACGCCCTCTACACCGAAGCCGGCGCCAGCATCGGGGATGCCTGGGCCGCCGACATCGTCGTCAAGGTTGCGCCGCCGACAAAAGAAGAGGTGGCCCGGCTGCGCAGCGGGCAGACGCTGATCGGCTTCCTGGCGCCCCGCAATGCCGATAACTCGATCGACGCGCTCAAGCAGGCCGGTGTGCAGGCGTTCGCGCTCGAAGCCATCCCGCGCATCTCGCGCGCGCAGGTGATGGACGCCTTGTCGTCGCAAGGCAACGTGTCCGGCTACAAGGCAGTCGTACTCGCCGCCTCGGAGTCGACGCGGTTTTTCCCGATGTTGACGACGGCCGCCGGAACGGTGAAGCCGGCGACCGTGCTGGTGCTGGGCGTCGGGGTGGCCGGCCTGCAGGCGCTGGCCACGGCCAAGCGGCTGGGCGCCCGGACCACCGGCTACGACGTGCGTCCCGAGGTGGCCGACCAGGTGCGGTCAGTCGGGGCGCAGTGGCTCGACTTTAAAGACAAGGGGGCGATCGAGGCGGCCGGTGAAGGCGGCTACGCCCGCGAGCTCACCGAGGACGAACGCGCGCAGCAGCAGAAAGCGCTGGAAGACGCGATCGCCGGGTTCGACGTGGTGATCACCACCGCACTGGTTCCGGGTCGCCCGGCGCCGCGATTGGTGACCGCCGCAGCGGTGGAGGCGATGAAGCCCGGCAGCGTGGTCGTCGACCTCGCCGGGGAGACCGGCGGCAACTGCGAACTCACCGAGCCGGGGCAGACCGTGGTCAAGCACGACGTCACCATCGCCTCGCCGCTGAACCTGCCGGCCACCATGCCCGAGCACGCCAGCGAGCTCTACAGCAAGAACATCACCGCGCTGCTGGACCTGTTGATCAAGGACGGCAAGCTCGCGCCCGACTTTGACGACCAAGTTATCGCCGAGTCATGTGTGACCCGCGCTCGAGAGGACAGCTAGATGTACGACGAGCTATTGGCCAACCTGGCGATCCTGGTGCTGTCCGGCTTCGTCGGGTTCGCGGTGATCTCGAAGGTGCCCAACACGCTGCACACCCCACTGATGTCGGGAACCAACGCCATCCACGGCATCGTCGTGCTCGGCGCCCTGGTGGTGTTCGGCGAGGTCGAGCACCCCTCGCTGGCGGTGCAGATCATCCTGTTCGTCGCGGTGGTGTTCGGCACGCTGAACGTCATCGGCGGCTTCATCGTGACCGACCGGATGCTGGGCATGTTCAAGGGCAAGAAAAAAGTGTTGCCCGCCAAGACTGAGGAGCGGGCCGCCAAATGAACTACTTGGTGATCGGCCTCTACATCATTTCGTTCGCGATGTTCATCTACGGCCTGATGGGCCTGACCGGGCCCAAGACCGCGGTGCGCGGCAACCTGATTGCCGCGGTCGGCATGGCGCTGGCCGTGACGGCGACCCTGATCAAGATTCGGCACACCGAGTCGTGGGTGCTGATCATCCTCGGCCTGGTGGTGGGTGTGGTGCTGGGCGTCCCGCCGGCCCGCTACACCAAGATGACCGCGATGCCGCAGCTGGTGGCGTTCTTCAACGGTGTGGGCGGCGGAACCGTCGCGCTGATCGCGCTGGCGGAATTCATCGAAACCAAGGGCTTCTCGGCGTTCCAGCACGGCGAATCGCCGACCGCGCACATCGTGGTGGCGTCGCTGTTCGCCGCGATCATCGGGTCGATCTCGTTCTGGGGATCGATCATCGCCTTCGGCAAGCTGCAGGAGATCATCTCCGGATCGCCGATCGGCGTCGGCAGGCTGCAGCAACCGCTCAACCTGCTGCTGCTGGCCGGGGCCATCGCCGCCGCGGTGGTGGTCGGCATCCACGCGCACCCCGGCAGTGGAGGGGCGCCGCTGTGGTGGATGATCGGGCTGCTGGTCGCCGCCGGGGTGCTCGGTCTGATGGTGGTGCTGCCGATCGGCGGCGCCGATATGCCGGTGGTCATCTCGCTGCTCAACGCGATGACCGGGCTGTCGGCCGCTGCCGCGGGCCTGGCGCTGAACAACACCGCGATGATCGTGGCCGGCATGATCGTTGGCGCGTCCGGCTCGATCCTGACCAACCTGATGGCCAAGGCGATGAACCGCTCCATCCCCGCGATCGTCGCGGGCGGCTTCGGTGGTGGCGGCGTGGCACCCAGTGGCGATGCCGGCGGTGACAAGCACGTCACGTCGACCTCGGCCGCCGACGCCGCGATCCAGATGGCCTACGCCAACCAGGTGATCGTGGTGCCGGGCTACGGGCTGGCCGTCGCGCAGGCCCAGCACGCCGTCAAGGACATGGCGTCACTGCTGGAAGACAAGGGCGTCGCGGTGAAGTACGCGATCCACCCGGTCGCCGGCCGGATGCCCGGCCACATGAACGTGCTGCTGGCCGAGGCCGAGGTGGACTACGACGCAATGAAGGACATGGACGACATCAACGACGAGTTCGCCCGCACCGACGTCGCGATCGTCATCGGGGCCAACGACGTCACCAACCCGGCCGCCCGCAACGACGCGTCCAGCCCGATCTACGGGATGCCCATCCTCAACGTGGACAAGGCCAAGTCGGTGATCGTGCTCAAGCGGTCGATGAACTCCGGCTTTGCGGGTATCGACAACCCGCTGTTCTACGGGGAGGGCACCACGATGCTGTTCGGCGATGCCAAGAAATCGGTGACCGAGGTCGCCGAGGAGTTGAAGGCGCTCTAGACCGGCGGGTAGGCGGGCGGCGGGTATCCCTGCCCGTTTTCCACGCCTCGCAGCCCCCAAGTCAGGTAGCGGAAGAAGTATTCGATCTCGTCGCTCACGTCGTAGTCCGGACTCGGATCCATCAACCCCACCTCTCGACTCGCGACTACTCCTCTGCGGGAGTCTAGCCCCATCCGCACCACCGCGGCAGGGGCCGTGCTTAGACTGTCCAACCAGTTGATTGATAATTGACTTCGCAGCAGACGCACCACAGAGAGTAGTAAGAACCACAGATGCCATCCGAGAACGGGCTTTCGCGCCGCGAGGAGTTACTGGCCGTCGCCACCAAGCTGTTCGCCGCGCGCGGCTATCACGGCACCCGGATGGACGACGTCGCCGATGTGATCGGGCTGAACAAGGCGACGGTGTATCACTACTACGCGAGCAAGTCGCTGATCCTGTTCGACATCTACCGTCAGGCCGCCGAAGGCACGCTGGCCGCCGTGCATGACGATCCGACGTGGACCGCGCGCGAAGCGCTCTACCAGTACACGGTCCGGTTGCTCACCGGGATCGCGGGTGACCCGGAGCGGGCCGCGGTGTACTTCCAGGAGCAGCCCTACATCACCGAGTGGTTCACCGCCGAACAGGTCGCCGAGGTCCGCGAGAAAGAAGCTCAGGTCTACCACCACGTGCACGGCCTCATCGACCGGGGGATCGCGAGTGGTGAGTTCTACCAATGCGATTCGCACGTCTTGGCGTTGGGCTACATCGGGATGACGCTGGGCAGCTACCGATGGCTGCGGCCCAGCGGGCGGCGCACCGCCAAGGAGATCGCCGCAGAGTTCAGCACCGCGTTGCTGCGCGGCCTGATCCGCGACGAGTCCATCCGGACGAACGCCCCGCTCGGACCATAGGGCGCTAGGAGAACACCGGGATCTCACCCAGCAGATCCCCGATGCCGCTCAACGCCCTCGACAGCCCGGTGGTACTGGGCTGGGCGTAAAAGAGGTGCAGGTGCGGATCCGGGGACGGCAGGTACGGGTAGGCGTCCGGGTACCACGCGGTGGCCGGCGTGTAGCCAGACTCGACGACGATGTCCACCACGGCCGACCACGGACCCTGCACGGCTCCCAATGCCAGGTCCTTGGCGACGACGGGCAGGTTGGGCACCGAGAGCAGCGACGCAGGGGTCGGCAGGTTCGCATAACCGCCGCCGGGCCCGATGTCGCCGTAGCCCAAGTCGACGAGCACCCGCAGGTCGGGCTGGAAGATGTCGGCGATCGGGGGACCCGCATACGGGATGTCGCGGATGAACTGGATCAGCGGCAGGTTCTGGGTCATCACCATGTAGTACGTGGTGTTGCCGGTGTAACCGGGGGAGGTCGCCAATTGCACCGCCCCGGCGACCTGTTCGGGTGTCAGGAACGGGTAGGTGCTGTGCAATACGAAGTAGCCCAGGAACGCGTTGAGGTCGGACACGATGTTGAGCGGGTACTGGGGCGCGTCGGCGATGCCGTCGTACTGGATGGTGTAGATGCTGGTCGGGTAGGGGGAATTCGGCGGAGTCGCCCCGTTGAAATGCACGTTCAGGAACGGGATGTCGAACCCTTTGAAGCGCTCCAGCAGGCCGCCGTCGGGGTTGTTGGGATCGGCGGCCAGCACAAAGGACAGGTTGCCTTGATAGGGCGAGCCCGCCGCCATCAGGTTTCGTATTTCGTCGGTCGCGACCGTGGCGCTCTGGGAGTAGCCGAACACGACGACCTTGTTGCCCAAGTCGTTGATTTGATGGCTGATCCCTTTGTTCAGCAGGCTGACGCCCTGGGCGACGGAGGTGCCGAATGTTTCGCCGGTGCCGGCGACCGGCCAGAACTGCTCGGGCGTGAGTTGGTCCAGCGGGATGGCCCCGGGGAAGTGCGGGAGGATGTACGAGAGGTTGACGTTGTTCAGGTAGACCGGGCCGGGGTACGGGTTCCAGGTGCCGCCCATGATCAACGCCACTATTTGTTGAGCCTGGGGGGCCTCCGTAGCCAGCAGAGCGGCGTTGGTCGTCTCGGCGTTCGCATAGGTGCTTCCCGCGCCGCCCAGCGCGCGGGTGAACTCGTCGTGGAATGTTGCCGCCTTGGCGAGCACCGCTTGGTACTGCTGGCCGTATCCGCCGAACAGTTTGGCGATGGCCTCCGACACCTCGTCCTTGGCCGCCGCGACTAGAGCGGTTGTCCGGCCCGCCGCGTTTGCGTTGGCGTCGGTGAGCGCCGACCTGATTTTCCCGACATCGGCGGCCGTCGTCGCCAATATCTCTGGGGCAGTTACCAGAAACTCCATCTCCCCGTCCCTCCCTACCGACCCGTTACCGCGGGTATGAGGTATTAACTGAGGGTAAAGCCGTCCGGTCCGGAATTCCCGGGTTTTCGCCAGCGGGTTGTGCCCGGCGTCGCGTTGGTCCGCCGACCGTGGGGGATATGGACGAATTGCGGGGCGGATGTGTACTTTTCCCCCACGCTCGACGCCCAGACTCGGGTCGCGCGCAGAAATTATGGACTAGTGTCTAGAAACGTCTTGGGCGTCACAGCGAGGGACGGAGGACACTCATGGCGATCCGCGTCGCGCATGTCGGCACCGGGAACGTCGGCGGGCTGGCCCTGACCGAGTTGATCACCAATCCGGCCTTCGAGTTGACCGGGGTGTGTGTGTCGACGCCGGAGAAGGTGGGCCGCGACGCCGGCGCGCTGTGCGGAGTCGGCCTGGACGCCTCGACGGTCACCGGTGTCAAGGCCGTCGGCGAACTCGACGCGATCATCGCCGACAAGCCCGACTGCGTCGTGTACTGCGCTATGGGCGACACCCGGCTGCCCGACGCGATGGCCGACGTCATGAAGATCTTGGCCGCCGGCATCAACGTCGTCGGATCGTCGCCCGGCTTGCTGCAGTACCCGTGGGGTGTGATGCCGGATAAGTACATCGGTCGCGTGGAAGACGCTGCCCAGCAAGGCAATGCGAGCATCTTCATCAGCGGTGTCGACCCGGGATTCGCCAACGACCTGATTCCGTTCGCGCTCGCCGGAACCTGTCAGCGCATCGAGCAGGTGCGCTGCATGGAAATCCACGATTACTCGTCCTACAACGGCGAAGAGGTCATGTATTACATGGGGTTCGCGCGGCCCATGGACGAGATTCCGATGCTGCTGCAGCCCGGTGTTTTGAGCATCGCGTGGGGCACGGCGATCCGTCAGCTGGCGGCCGGCCTCGGTATCGAGGTCGACGAGATCAAGGAGTCCTACCAGCGCGAGCCGGCCCCGGAAGACTTCGACATCGCGATCGGACACGTGGCCAAGGGCACGCTGGCCGTGCTGCAGTTCGAGATCTGCGGCATGGTCAAGGGCCATCCGGCCATCGTCATCGAGCACATCACGCGGCTGCGGCCCGACTTGCGGCCCGACCTGCCGCAGCCCGCTTCGGGCGACGGCTCGTATCGCGTCGAGATCACCGGCGAGCCGTCCTACGCCGTGGACATCATTCCCAGTAGTCGCAAGGGCGATCACAACCACGCCGCGATCGCAGGCGCCGCCGGCCGCATCGTCAACGCGATCCCGGCGGTGATCGCCGCGCCGGCGGGGATCCGGACGACGCTGGATTTGCCGCTGGTGACAGGTAAAGGCCTTTACGCACCAAAAGACTTGGTAACACAGTGAATATCGGAAGGACACTCAATGGGACGGGTTGACGGCAAGGTAGCGATCGTCAGTGGCGGCGCCGGCGGCATGGGCGCCGAAGATGCGCGCCTGCTGGTCGAGGAGGGCGCCAAGGTCGTGATCGGTGACATCCTGGACGACCAAGGCAAGGCGCTGGCCGAGGAGATCGGCGACTCCGCGCGCTATGTACACCTCGACGTCACCCAGCTCGACCAGTGGGAGGCCGCGGTCGCGACCGCGATCGGCGAATTCGGCAAGCTCAACGTGGTGGTCAACAACGCAGGCACTGTCGCACTCGGGCAGCTGAAGAGTTTCGATATGGCCAAGTGGCAGAAGGTGATTGACGTCAATCTCACCGGCACCTTCCTGGGTATGCGGGTGGCCGTCGACCCGATGACCGAGGCCGGCGGCGGCTCGATCATCAACGTGTCGTCCATCGAGGGACTACGCGGTGCGCCCCTGGTGCACCCGTACGTCGCGTCCAAGTGGGGCGTGCGCGGCCTGACCAAGTCGGCGGCGCTGGAGTTGGCGCCCTTGAACATCCGGGTGAATTCGATCCACCCCGGTTTCATCCGCACCCCGATGACCAAGCACCTACCGGAAGACATGGTCACCGTCCCGCTGGGCCGTCCGGGCACTGTGCGCGAGGTCGCGACGTTCGTCGTGTTCCTGGCCAGCGACGAGTCGTCCTACGCCACCGGCAGCGAGTTCATCATGGACGGCGGGCTGGTGACCGACGTCAACCACAAAGACTTCTAGACTCGATCCGTCGCCGAGCGTGAACTCACGGCGAAAAGTGGGCTGGATTTTCGCCGTCAGTTCACGTTCGGCGTGAGGGGATGGAGTCCATGCTGCACAACCTGGCCGACGTCGTGGGGTCGAACCACGTCGTCACCGATCCCGATGTGCTGGCGGGCCGCAGTGTCGATCACACCGGCCGCTATCGCGGTAAGGCCAGCGCGCTGGTGCGGCCGGGCTCGGCCGAACAGGTCGCCGAGGTGCTGCGGGTGTGCCGCGACGCCGGCGCGCATGTCACCGTGCAGGGCGGTCGCACCTCGCTGGTGGCGGGGACCGTCCCGGAGCACGACGATGTGCTGCTGTCCACCGAAAGGCTCGGTGCCATAGGCGATGTCGATTTGGTCGAGCGCCGCATCCAGGTCGGGTCCGGGGCCACGTTGGCCGCCGTGCAACACGCGGCCATTGCGGCGGGTTGGTGTTCGGCGTGGATTTGGCGGCGCGCGACACCGCGACCGTCGGCGGCATGGCGTCGACCAATGCGGGCGGCCTGCGTACGGTGCGCTACGGCAACATGGGCGAGCAGGTACTCGGGTTGCAGGTGGCGCTGCCCGACGGTTCGCTGCTGCACCGCGACAGCCGGGTGCGCAGCGACAACACCGGGTATGACCTGCCGTCGCTGTTCGTCGGCGCCGAGGGCACGCTCGGGGTGATCACCGCGCTGGATCTTCGCTTGCACCCGACGCCGTCGCATCGGGTGACGGCGGTGTGCGGGTTCGCGTCGCTGGAGGAGCTTGTCGAGGCCGGCCGGGTGTTTCGCGACGTGGACGGGATCGCGGCACTGGAGCTGATCGACGGGCGGGCGGCCGCACTGACCCGCGAGCATCTCGGCGTGGGCGCCCCCGTCGACGGCGAGTGGCTGCTGCTGGTGGAGCTGGCCGCCGACCACGATCAGACCGACCGGCTCGCCGAGCTGCTCGACGGTGTCGCGCTGTGGGGCGAGCCCGCGGTGGGCGTGGATGTCGCTGCACAGCAACGGTTGTGGCGGGTTCGCGAGGGTCTGGCGGAGGTGCTCGGCGTGTACGGTCCGCCGTTGAAGTTCGACGTCTCGCTGCCGCTTTCGGAGATTGGCGGATTCGCCAGGGAGGCAGTCGCTTTGATTGGGGCGCACGTTGCGGATGCACTGCCGCTGCTATTCGGCCACATCGGCGAGGGCAACCTGCACCTCAACGTTTTGCGTGTTCCGCTGGAGCGGGAGGCGGCGTTGTACACGCCGATGATGGACCTGATTGCGCGGTGCGGCGGGAACGTGAGCTCCGAACACGGCGTCGGCAGCCGCAAGCGCTCCTATCTCGGGATGTCGCGCGAGGCTGGCGATATCGCGGCGATGCGGACGATCAAGGCGGCATTGGACCCGACCGGGTTTCTGAATGCCGCAGTGCTTTTCGACTGATCGCCTCGCTACAATTGTGCTGCTGGGATCGACGAAACGACGCCTCGCTGCGGGCAAATTTTGCCGCATGCTTCCGCTGTCCCGGCGGACACGATATTCGCAAGGTCCGCGGTTAGCGCGTTGACGGCCGCGTAGTCGCGAATTGTCGCATGGTCTGATGTAGGAGGCGATTATCACTTGCGGCTCTCTGAGCGCACGCGAAAGATCGCTCTAATCAGTCACTTTGATCCCAACAGCATGGCGCAACTGCGCCAAAAAATCGTCGGCGTCATCACTGCGAACGATGTAGTGCGAGATCGCGATCCGGATCACCGTGGCCGCCTTGACCGCGGCGTTGGGCCCGGGCAGGTGGCGTTCCAGACCGGCGCGCATTTCCGGGATGACACCGCCGACCTGCGAGATGACGTGCTCGGGCTCGACATCGATCATTCGCACACCGGAGTACGAGTGCTGGTATTCGACGATGAATCGCAGCACGGCGTCGAGCTTTTCGGCACCCTTGAGCCCCGCGGTCGCCTTGGCCAGGCCGGCTTCGAAGACGTGCCGCTCGTAGCGCGAGAACGCGGACAACAGCTCCTCTTTGGAGGCGAACCACCGATACAGGGTCGGGCGCGAAACCCCTGCCTGCGCAGCGACTTCGGACAAACTGAGCTTGGTCTTGCCGTTGCGGCCGAGGACCTCGGCGGTGGCCGACAGGATCCGCTGACGCGTCGAACTGTCGGCCTCCTCGTGAGGTCGCTGAGGTCGCTGAGGTCGCTGAGGTCGCTGAGGTCACTGTGGGCTGGGTCATTTTTGTCGCCCCGGGCGCGCCCGCACCAGCACGGATTGCTGGATCGCGCCGACCGCGCCCTGCTCGTCGAACAGCGTGCCGATCGTCGTCCCGATGCCGTCGGGCCCGTAGCTGGTCTCCGCGCGAATGCCGATCCACTCGCCGTCGGGAACCCGGAACACATGCACGGCGAGATCGGTGTTGAGGAACGTCCACTTGCTGATGTCCAGCTTGCTGCCGATGCCGTTGGCGCAGTCGGCCACCGCGAACAGCCGTTCCAGCTGCGTCATGCTCTCGCCGTTGACGAGGTCGACCGTCGGGTTGATCCAGGATTCCCCAGGGCCCGGTGTCAGCGGCTCGGTCAGCCACAGCCACTCCAGGCTGTGCACGTAATTGCGGTCCCAATCCAACGGCTTCATATTGCGGACCCGCGCCTCGGTCCGCGGTGCGGGCAGCACAGCGTTCGAGTGCGCAATCGGCTCGGTGTCCTGATGCTGCAACCGCCATCCGCTGGCGCGCGCGACCGGTCGGGGCTGCCCGTCGGGGCCCTGCGCCAGCATCTCGGCGCTGACCAACTCGATCTGCTTACCGCCGCGCTGTACCTCCGAGCGAATCCACAGGTCGCCCTCGGCCGGCACCCCGCCCAGCAGGTCGATGACGACGCGGGACAGCCGGGTGTCGTCGCGCTGCTCACACCGTTCCAGTGCCCGCACCAGCAACGCCGAAACCGGACCCCCATGCTGGATCGCCGACGACCACGTACCGCGCGCCAGGTCGGTCGCTTGAAATTTCTCGTACTTCTCGCCCAACGCCCTGTCGTCGCCGGCATCGTCGATCAGCTCGTAGTAGGAATCAGTCACGTGTCCCCTCTTCGTCAGGGCAGCCCAGCGCCCGGAGTATCGACCAGCACGGCGTCCAGCTGCGAGAGCCGGGTGCCGACCAGGCGCTTCGGATACGCGTCGGTGCTCGACAACAGGAACAGTGTGCGCCGTTCGGGGCCGCCGAGCGCGCAGGCGATGGCGACGCGCTCGCCCATGTCGATGCGGTCGGTCACCTCTCCGCCTTCGACGATGCGCTCGAACTGGTGAGCCAGCGTCATCGCCGTCCACACCGCGCCGTCGGCGTCCAGCGCGATGCCGTCGGGCGGGCCGTCGAGACCGTCGGCGAACACCCGCCGGTCGCGCAGGGCACCAGAACCATCGGGGCCGTCGATGGTGAACGCGGTCAGCCGCCGGCCGGTCGATTCGGCGACGATCAGCGTGTTGCGGTCGGCACTGATGACCATCCCATTCGGGAAGTCGAGTCCCTCGGCGACGACGGTCGCGCTGTCGTCGGGATCGAGGCGGACGATCACGCCGCCTTCAAATGCCTGTGATCCGATGTAGGCGCGGCCGAGGTCGTCGACGACCATGTCGCCGAGGCTGGCCGGCACCAGGTCGCTGAGATCGGCGATGGTGACGACGGTTTCACCGTCGTAGCGCAGCACCTGGCGGTCTTCGGTGGAGACGATGAGCAGCGACCCGTCCGGCCGGAACCCCAGGCCGGCCGGCGTGTGCCCGGGTAGCGGCAGCGTCGTCAACGCCCCACTCAGCGTCGAGGTGTGTACGGCTTCACCGAGCATGTCGGAGAACCACAGCAGCCCCTCGAACCAGCGCGGGCCTTCGCCGAAGCAGAACCCGTTAGCCAGCGGCTGCGGGATCATCGGCTCAGGCCTTTACAAAACACCGCAAAAGTGTCAGGCAACGCGGGCTTCGGTGTCAATCTGCCGCCTGCCGCAGGTATTTAGCCAAGCTTTACAAATCTGGCGCAAAGTGTCACGCTGTCCGATGACCCGGTATCGAGAGGCGGAGCGGATTTGACCACCGAATCTGAGCAGACTGAGTGGACCGTGCAGGGCCTGCTGGACCTGTTTGACGTGCAGGCGGACGGGCAGGACCGGTTCACCGCCGACACGGGCGCCGATCTCGGCGACGGACGGCAGGTGGTCGAAGGCACCCAGGTGTTGGCCCAGGCGATTGTCGCGGTGGCCAAGCGATTCCCGGACAAATCCGTGCGCTCGGCGCACGCAGTGTTCTCTCGCGCCGTCGCCGTCGGTCCACCGATAGAGCTTGTCCTCGACGTGGTGTCCGAAGGCCGGTCCACCGCCACCGCCATCGTCGCCGTGCACCAGAACGGCCGGCGCTGCTTGAGCATCACGGTGCTGGCCGACGTGCCTACCGACGACGTCATCCGGCACCATTTGCCGCGTCCCGACGTGGCCGCGCCGGGCGACGCCAACGTGTCCGAGATGCCGATGATCGGCCGGCAACTGCGACTGGTGGACGTCGTCGACGTGAACAGCCCCGACGAGGTCGGGCCGCCGGAGCTGTATGCCTGGCTGCACTACGACCCGATCCCGACCCGCGACGACCTGGCCAAGGCGCTCGTCGCGTACTTCACCGGGCATCTGGGGATTTCCACCACCATGCGCGCTCACCCAGGCATCGGCACCAGCCAGGCGCACCTCACCGTGTCGACCGCACCGATGAGCATCTCGGTCGCTTTCCACGAACCGGTGCGCTGGGATGGGTGGCTGCTCTATACCCACGAGAGCACCCAGGTGGGCGCCGGCATGTCGTACGTACGCGGCGCCGTGCACACGGAAGAAGGCGAGCTGCTGTGCTCCTTCGCACAGGAGGCGCTGATCCGCCCGCTGCGCACCACCGACACGGCGATCGACTCTCGCGCGCGGTTCTAAAGCCATGTACTTCACCATCACGCACCCGATGCACAGCCATCCCTACAACCCGGAGTTGGTCAGCGGGAACGGCATTGGGAAGGTCGCCGCGGCAGCCGAAGCTGCCGGAATCCACGGGTTCGGCTTCACCGACCACCCGGCGCCGTCGCAGCGCTGGCTGGAAGCCGGAGGCCACGACGCGGTAGATCCTTTTGTCGCTTTGGGTTTCGCGGCCGCCACGACGTCGACGCTACGGCTGATCCCCAACATCGTGGTGCTGCCGTATCGAAACCCGTTTGTGGTAGCCAAGTCCGGCGCGACACTGGACCTGCTCTCGGGTGGCAGGTTCACCCTTGCGGTCGGCGTCGGCTACCTCAAACGGGAATTCGCGGCATTGGGTGTCAGCTATGACGAGCGCGCCGAGCTGTTCGACGAGGCCCTGCAAGTCATCCGCACTATCTGGACCGAGGACGACATCACCTTCGAGGGCAAGCATTTCAGCGCGAAGGGGATCACCGCGCACCCCAGACCGGTCAGCGACCCCCATCCACCGATCTGGATCGGTGGCAACACCACCACTGCCCGGCAACGCGTAGCGCAGTACGGCGACGGGTGGTGCCCGTTCCCCGCGCCGCCGCAACTGGCACAGACCGCCGGCACTGCGGCCATCACTTCCGTTGAGGACCTCGCGGGTGCGATCGACGATCTGCGGCGCCGCTGCGACGCTGTCGGAAAGGACTGGGCAGGAGTCGATATCACCTTCACCAACTCCGAAGGCGGCAGCCCGACGAGCGACGACTTCAATGCCGACGCTTACCTCGACGGCTTGGAAAAGCTGGAGAAACTTGGAGTGACGTGGGTCAGCGTCCACCTGCCGGGTGACAGCATGGCGCACGTTCTCGAGACGCTTGACCGTTTCCGCATCCTCGTCGTCGACGCGGTCTGATGGACTTCTCTGAGGTCGCCCTGTCGGCGGAGGACCAGGACTTCAGGGACCAGACCCGGAAGTTCTTGGCCGAGGTGGTCACCGAGGATGTGCTGCGCCGCGATCGGGAGACCGGCGAAAACTTCGACGAGCAAGTGCATTTGGCGCTGGGTGCCGAAGGGTATCTGGCTCGGGACTGGTTGGACGCTGCCGACGGCGGCTTCAGTGCCGTCCAGCGAAGGATCTTCCAACTCGAGATCGCCCGCGCGCACACGCCGTGGTACCACTGGGGCACCACCGCCATGGTCGCGAAGATGGTGAAGGAATTCGCGTCGCCTGAACTGGCCGACAAAGTGCTGCCCGGCGTGCTGTCCGGGGAGATCCGGCTGTGCCTGGGCTACACCGAACCCGAGGGCGGCTCGGACGTCGCCACCTGCAAGACCCGGGCGGTGCGCGACGGCTCAGGAACAGGGGCCTGGATTATCAACGGCTCCAAGATGTTCACCTCGAACGCGCACAACGCCCAGTACTGCTTCCTGCTCACCAACACCGACCCGGACGGGCGCAAACACCGGAACCTGACCATGTTCCTGGTGCCGCTGGATTCGCCGGGCGTCGAGATCCAGGGCATCCGGACCCTGGACGGCGACCGCACCAACATCGTCTATTACAGCGACGTGCGCGTCGACGACGGGCAGCGCATCGGTGAGGTCAACGGCGGCTGGACGGTCATGCGGTTCGCCCTCGATGCCGAGCACGGTATCATCGAACGTGACGACCAAGGGCTGCAATATATTTCGGCTATGGCCGCCCACGGTACCGAGATGTCCGAAGCGGTGGACAAGGTCGCGTCGCTGGTCGAGATCGGCGACGACGCGGTGAAGTACCGGCTCGGCCGCTGCATCGCCCGGATGGAGGCGTCGGTGTCCACTCCCGGGCCGTTTGGGCGCGTCGCGATCGCGCAAACGATGCGCGAAATTTCCCCGGAGTTGATGGACCTGTTGGGCACCGCGTCGACGTTGCCGATCGACGCCAAGGGTGCCGTCGACAACGGAGCGACGGAAGCCCTTCTGCGACTGGCTGTTCCGGCCGGGATCTACGGCGGCACCCTGGAGGTGTTCCGGAACATGATCGCCCAGCACGAACTCGGGGTCGGACGCCCCAGCTACGGCGGCTGAGCGCCGAGAGGTGGCCCGGCGGCGGTGGTTGTTCTGGTGGCCTTCGGTTCGTTCCTGACCACACTGTTAGGCGGGTACGTGGCGCTGCGTATCGGTGCCTACCGGTATTTGGTCCTCGGGCTGGCCGCTGGCTTGATGCTCGGCGCGGTGGGCTTCGACCTACTGCCAGAAGCATTGGGCCAGCAATCCTGGGTCCTGTTCGGCATACCCATTCCTTTGTTGGCCTTCGTTTTCGGCTTCCTGGTGCTGCACGTCATCGAAAATGTCGTAGGTATTCATCGCGGTCAGAACTCCTCTGATGCCGACATTTCGGAAGCACCCAGCGTCGGGCTATTGGCGGCATCGGGACTGGTGGGCCACAGCGTCATGGACGGATTCGCCATCGGCGCCGCGTTTCAGGGAGGCGTCGGCGTGGGAGCAGTGGTCGCGGTAGCGGTGATTGGTCACGACTTTGCGGACGGCTTCAACACCTACACGGTCACGTCGCTCTATGGAAATGACCGCCGCAGGGCGTTGACGCTGCTGGCCGCCGACGCCGTCGCACCCGTTGCCGGCGCGGCTCTCACGCTGGCCGTGACGATTCCCCATCGACTACTCGAGGTGTATCTGGGGTTCTTCGCGGGTTTCCTGATGTATCTGGCGAGCGCCGACATCCTGCCGCGCGCGTACCGCGGACATCGCACCGCTATGACGGTGGCGTGCACAATCGGCGGGGTGCTGTTCATGCTGATGATCGTCGGGTTGGCGAGCAAGGCTGGCTGATGGCCGGGATCGGTGGGGCCAGCGACCTGCCTCACCCTGGTGGGTGCGGCAGCTCGGCGACCACATCGACACGAGCGTCATCGAAACTGAGAAATCCCTTGATGGGCAGGCTTTCCGGCAGCGTCTCGTCGTAGCTCCAGGCGACGTCCTCGATGACGTCCTCGCCCAGGGCGAGAGACCAGTACGTCGCGACCCCCTTGTAGTTGCAATAGCTCGTCGTCTCCGAGCGCCGCAGCAGATCTGTGCGAACGTGCGACGGGTCGACGTAAAGCCTTGGCGCGAGCGAGGTCTCGAAGAGGATCACTGTGTCGTCGGTGTCCACCAGGGTAGTGCCGGCGGCCGAGACGGTCAGGCGGCGCTTGGTCGGCCGGCAGTCGACGCGGTGGTACGGGTTCGGCGGGTAGTGCACGAGTTTGCGGCCTTCTTCGAACCACGCGTCGACGGCATCCCACGGCACCCGAACGAATCCCGGCGCCTCGGCGACCGGCTCGGCCGGCAGGTCACTGATCGCATCAACAGGGAACGCGTAGCTCAGCGGGTGGCCCTGCCGATGCACCATCAGCGCGGACTCGGTGTCAATCACCAAGTCCCCGTTGCGGACTGCCTGGACGCGGCGCGGATGCGGCTCGACATAAACGGCTCCGGCGGGTACCGGGGGTGAGAACCGTCCCGCAGGATCGGCACTGAGCGGCCCGCGCCCTGCCACCAAACTCATCAGAACGTCCAGCTGCCGCGCGATGGCAGGACGAAACCGTGGCCTGTCAACATGCATGCCGTCATGGATTCGCCCACCCCGCATGTCGCGCCGCTGTAGGTCACCTTGCTGTGCGGCGGAAGGGGCTTGTAGGCGTCCGGACTGACCGTTCCGTCGTGCCAGTTGCCGGGGCCGTCCATCCACTGGTATTGCTCCATGGCCGACATGTCCTTATCGGCGAACGTCGCTCCGCCGCCGCTCGGGTAGCTCACGCCGACCAGATTATGTTACGTACCGGGCAGCGAGCCCCAGCACTGAATGATCGATGCCGCGGATTTGCTGACATGGCTGAGCCGGCACCGGTAACCGCCCGGGGTTACGAACTGGACACCTTGGGTGCTGTACGCCGAGTAGGTCAGGTAGTCGTTCGAGTTCGCCTCGGTGTAGCCGCTGAGGTCGGGAAACTGTTGCGGGTCGGCGGCCGCCCACGGCGTCGTCGATGACCAAAGCGCAATCAAAGCCGCGGCACACAGCGGCGCTTTCACGCCTCCACGCTAGCGCGGGCGGGAGAACCGTTTAACGATTCGTCACTCGAACCGGAGCGGGGGGCCGTAAATTTCCGGCAGTAGACCGCTGTGGTAGCCACGGCGGCCATCCCTTGGGGAATAATTGACGGCACCGAAAGGGGGGTCGGCGATGACCGCGATGTTCAGCCGGTGGTGGCGGGCCGACCAACACGGCTGGCTGTCCGGTTACATGGCGGCGCGCGGCATCAGCGGTGCCACTCGGGTTTTGATGGCATCGATATCGGCGTCGCTGGTGTTGTGCCTCATCGCGTTATTGACAAGCTCGGACGGTCCACACGGCACCATTCCCGTCGCCATGACGTGGGTCGCCGCGGCCGGCGGGACGGCGGGCGTGCTGCTCTGGATCTGGCGCTGGCCGACTCGCGCGCAGTCGATTGCATTCGGGCTGACCTGTAACACCGCGGTCGCCCTGGCCTGTCTGGCGCACCCGAATCCGCTGGCTGCGCTGATCGGATGCATCGCCTTCGCGACCTTCGGCGCCTACATGGCCTTCTTTCACACGACCGCGTTCGTGCTCTACAACTTCGCGGTGGCCAGCGCCGTCGCGCTGTACGAGGCCGTGTTGCTGGCCAGATCGGGACACCCCGCGCTGGCGGGAGTCGATTTATGGCTCGTGGTTGAGGTCAACATCGCCTTGCCGTTGGCGATCCAAGTCCTGGTGCGGGCATTGGCGGGCGATCTGTTGCGCGCCGATCGCGATCCGTTGACCGGCCTGCTCAATCGGCGCGCGTTTCAGCACAACGCTTTGGGGATGATCCTGGCCCGCAAGGGCACCGATGCGCACCTGCTGGTGTTGTCGGTTGATCTGGACAATTTCAAAGCCCTCAACGACAACCGCGGGCACGCCGCGGGCGATCACGCGCTGGTCCAGGTCGCGCAGGCGATGCTGGCAGCTGCCGACGACCAGGCGGTGGTGGCGCGAACCGGCGGTGAGGAGTTCCTCTTGGCCGGCACCTCGGCAACGTGCAACTCAGAGGCGTTGGCTGCCCGCACCTGCGGGGCAATCGCGGCTTCCAACGCGGGAGTCACCGCCAGCATCGGCACGGCCTGCGCCCGTCTCGACGGCACCTCACTCGGCGATCGCGAGTCATTCCTGAACGCGCTGATCGCCGCTTCGGATGCCGCGATGTACCGCGCTAAGCGCCTCGGGGGCAACCAGTTTCATCACCACGAACTGTGTGCGTGACCTTCGGTCCCCCTAGACGCTAAGGTCCCAGTCATGGCTGGACCGGTGGAAGGCATCAAAGTCGTCGAGCTCGGGGTTTGGGTGGCCGGACCGGCCGCAGCCGCCATCCTGGCCGACTGGGGCGCCGACGTCATCAAGATCGAACCACCGACCGGTGACCCGGGCCGCATGTTCGGCCGGATGCTGGGCTGCGATCTCGGGGTCAACCCGCCGTTCGAGATGGACAACCGTTCCAAGCGCAGCGTCGTCTTGGACCTCACCACCGACGAGGGCCGCGACACCGCGTTCGAATTGCTGGCCGACGCAGATGTTTTCGTGACCAACGTGCGGCCCGCCGCGTTGCGGCGCCTCGGTCTCGACTTCGAGACGGTGTCCGCCCACAACCCCCGTCTGGTCTATGGCCTGATCACCGGGTACGGCGAGACCGGACCCGACGCCGAGCGTGCGGCCTACGACGTGGCGGCGTTCTGGTCGCGCGCCGGCGTGGCCAGTCTGCTCACCCGGCCGGGGGACAGCCCGCCCTTCCAGCGTGGCGGCATGGGCGACCACTCGGCCGGCATGACCCTGGCCGCGGCCATCTGCGCCGCCCTGGTCGCCCGGGCACGCACCGGAACCGGTCAGCTGGTCAGCACCTCGCTGTATCGCCAGGGCGCCTACACCGTGAGCTTCGACCTCAACACCTACCTGCTGACCGGTCAGCCAATCGCGGTCGGGCAGCGCGAAACCATGGGCAACCCGTGCATGAACAATTACGCCACCGGCGACGGGCGACGGTTCTGGATCGTCGGGCTGGAAGGCGATCGGCACTGGCCCCCGCTGTGTCGTGCCGTCGGCCGTCCGGAGTGGCTAGACGATCCCCGATATTGCGATGCCCGCGCCCGCTTCGTCAACGGAGTGGAGCTGATCGCCGAGTTGGACGCGATCTTCGCGACCCGCTCGCTGGACGAATGGGCGGAGGTGTTCGCCGGCGAACCGGATTTCTTCTGGTCGCCGGTCAACAGCCTCGAAGACGTCGTCGCCGACGAGCAGTTCCACGCCGCCGGCGGCATCGTGGATGTGCCGGACGGAGAATCCAGCGTGGCGATGGTGGCCACACCGGCGGATTTCCACGGCACGCCGTGGGCGCCGCGTTCTGCTGCACCGGAACTCGGGCAGCACACCGAGGAAGTTCTGGCCGAACTGAAGGCCCGCCGCGACGCCTGACCGGCTCGGGTCACCTTTACAAATTTCTGCAAAAGTGTCACGCTGTCCGGTGGATCGCGTCATCCTGGGTGATGCGTCCGCACAGCCCATCACACGTGGCGATGAGGAACGGATTGAATGGTCACGCCAACATTCGACATCGGCGACAGCAGCAGGGTGCGGTCCATCCGGACCGCCCGCACGGCCCGCAACAACACCGACCCAGTGCGTTATCGGCTTGACGTCGTTGCGGCCAGCGCCGCCGACGCAGTGCGCTCAGCCGGGGGGTGGCTGTATGACCGGGCAATGGCCGGCTGGGAGGTGACCGTGCTGCTCCCGGGCAGCTGCGACTTGCGACCCCTGCGGATCCTCGGGGTGGACGCGGTGGACCTGGACTCCGGGTTCGATCGGACGGCCTCGACCTTCCATAGCCTGGCGGTGAGCGCCGAGGTATTCGCCGCCGATGAGCGAATCCGTGGCACGGTGCTCAAGGCCTTGGATCACCGGTTGACGGAAGTCGCGCTGTGGGGTGATGGGTGGCCGCTGGCCGTCAATCGCGGCATGTCCCGCGTGCAGCACGTACTCAGTGCTGCGGCAAGGACATTCAAGGGTCACGCGCTGGCGGCGGCCGGGATGGGTTGCGACACCGTCGATCCCACGGAGGCGATGTTGTACGACATGGCGGCTTGTTCGCCCGCCGACTTCGAACTCATCCGGCTCGGCTAGCCGATGAAGAAGTACTACGGCCACACGTTGCTCTATCTGCACGAAACGATCGACCTGGGGTCCGGACGAAGCGACGGCTTCACCGAGGCATTCACCGACATCTATCAGCCCATGATGGCCGAACTGGGAGCCCGACTGTTCGCGATCTGGCAATCAACCCCCTACAACGGGCACTGGCCTCAGGTGACGATCATCTGGGAGATCGACAAGTTCGCCGACTACGCCAAGATCGGTGCCGCGCAGGCGCGCGGCGGCAGCCATGAGGCCGCGGCGGGCAAGTGGTCGGCGTACCTGGCCGACATCGGCGCATCGGGGGAGGGCCGCATCATGTACCCCGGGCCCAGCAACAAGACGTTGGAGCAACTGCGGGAAGCGAAATTCACTGCCAAGGTGGTGATCCAGGAGATCATGCAGACCAAGCCCGGGCGACAAGACGACTACATCCGCGAGCTGGAGCGGCTTTACGTCCCGTGGTCGGAGCGCACCGGTAAGCGCTGGCTTGGATCCTTCACCACCACCTTCCGCTTCAACGAGGTCATCCACTACTGGGCCTTGGACGGCGGCTGGGAATGCTTCGCCAACCACTACCCGTCGTGGAAGGACAGCCCGCCCGCCGAGATCGTCACCTGGATGAGCGTGGCGCCCGCCCTGCGCGACGGCTGGGAAGATTCGATTCTGCAGGCCCTACCGCCGTCGCCGCTGCAATGAGCTTCAGCTACGACCCGTTCGATCCCGAGGTGATGGCAAACCCGTTGCCCTACTACCGCATTCTGCGGGATCAATATCCGGCGTATTACATGCCGCAGTGGGACACCTTCGCGCTGTCCCGGTTCGAGGACATCTGGCAGGTGCTGGAAGTCAACGACGGGACATTCGTCGCGACCGAGGGCACGTTGCCGCCGGCGTCGGTTTTGGCTCAGCACAACGACGGCCCGCTCGAGGACCCGCCGCTACATCCGCTGCCGTTTCACGCGGTGTTCGACACGGATTTGTACGCCGAGATCCGTCGTGCTCATTCGCAGCCGTTGCGTCCGAGGTCGGTCGCCGGACTGGAAGCCAGGATCCGTGCGCTGGCCAACGAGCGGCTCGATGAGTTGCTGCCGCGGGGTTCCTTCGACCTGACGCAGGAGTACGGCGGCATCGTCTCGGCTTCGATGGTGTGCGGATTGCTCGGTCTACCAGACGATCTCGCGCCGCAGGTATTGGCCGCAGTGAATGCCGGCAGCCTGGCGGAGCCCGGCGAGGGCGTCGACACCGCGCAGGCCCGGCCCAATTACCTCGAATACCTGATACCGGTGGTCGAGCGTCGCAGGGCGGACTCGTCAGGGGATTTGTTGCCGGTGGTCCCCGTTGTTGATGGGCTGCTGGGCTACCGGTTGCCCGACGGCAGCGCCCTGTCCGACGTCGAGGTCGCGACCCAGATGCTGTGCATCTTCATCGGTGGGACGGAGACGGTGCCCAAGATCGTCGCGCACGGGCTGTGGGAGCTCAGTCAGCGGCCCGAGCAGATGGCCGCCGTGTGTGCCGACCTCGAAACCAACGTGCCGATCGCACGCGAGGAGATGATCCGCTATTGCGCGCCGGCGCAGTGGTTCGCCCGAACGGCGCGGAAGCCGTACACAATTCACGGACAGACCATCAAGCCGGGCCAGCGGATCATCACGCTGCTCGCGTCGGCGAGCCGCGACGAGCGGGAGTATTCCGCTCCCGACGAATTCATCTGGAACCGGCCCATCCCTCGGGTGCTGGCTTTCGGTCGCGGCCAGCATTTCTGCATCGGCTACCACCTGGCGCGGCTGGAAATTGATGTGCTGCTGACCGAATGGCTGCGGCGGGTCCCAGAGTTCGCGATCCAAGGTGACGCCGCCACCCGGCTGCCGTCCAGCTTCCAGTGGGGATGGAACAAGATCCCGGTGGAGGTCTGACGTGTGGTCCTACCGGATCATCGCCCCATATCTGATGGAACGCAGGTCGATCGCTGACAAGACGCCCGACGACCTGGCCGACGGCCAAGTGTTGCTGCGGTTCTTGGCCGCCGGTGTCTGCGGCAGCGACATGCCTGCCTTTCGCGGCGCCAAGGGACGGCTCCCGGGCGACGACGGCGTGAGCGCCGCGGAGAAGGACGGTTTCCCGATCCACGAGATCGCCGGAGAGGTGATCGCCAGCCGGCACTCCGAGCACCGTCCGGGTGACCGGGTGGTGGGCTGGGCGTCCGGGTTCGACGGGCTGATGGAGCGAGTGATCAGCGACGGCAACGGGCTTGCCCCTTACGATCCGGTGTTGACTCCGGCCGAGGCTGTCGGCCTGCAGCCGCTGGCGTGTGTGTTGTATGCCTGCGAGCAATTGCCGGACCTGGCCGGTCGTGACGTGACGATTATCGGCCAGGGCTCGATCGGGCTGCTGTTCTCCTACGTGGCGAAGGCCGCCGGCGCCCGCCGCGTCACAGGGGTCGATCCCGTCGACCGCCGCAGCGTCGCAACGGCATTCGGGGTCGATGACGCGGTGCGGGCCACCAGCGACCGCTGGGTGAGCCAGCTCCCCGCCGCCGACCACGCGGACATTGTCATCGAGGCCGTCGGCCATCAGGTGGCCACCCTAGGGCATGCGATCGAGGCCGCGGCGTTCGGAGGCACAGTGTTGTATTTCGGCGTTGCCGATGACGAGGCCTATCCGATCAGCATGCGCCTGATGCTGCGCAACAACCTGACGCTGAAATCCGGTGTGACGCTTGACCGGCGCCGGGTGCTGGAACTGGCCGGCAAGTTCGCCGCCGAACATCCGGAGCTGCTGTCCACATATCTAACGCACACCTTCGGGGTCGACGAGGCACAGGCCGCGTTCGACTTGGCCTACCGGCCCGACCCGGGGCGCGTCAAGATCGCGATCGCCGAGTGAGCGCCTTCGACGCGCAGACGCCGATCTGGGGCGGCTGGGTCACCGGTCCAACCCTGATCGGGCCCGAGGAATTCGCCAGGGCAGGTTACGATTACGTCGGCTTCGACGCCCAGCACGGCTACCTCAACGATGCCGATGTCGCCGGCATACTGCGCCGGTTGGAGCACGTGCCGATCGCGACCGCGGTGCGGCTGCCCAACGCCGACGCGGCCCCGATCGGGCGAGTGCTCGACGCCGGCGCCGACGCCGTCATCATCGCGATGATCGAAACCGCCGAGGAGGCTGCCGCGGCGGTGGCGGCCACCCGGTACCCGCCCGCCGGTGTGCGCAGCTTCGGGCCGCTGCGCGCCAGCCTGGGTTTCGACAGCGCCGCGCTCGAGGCGCGGGTAAGCGTGTTCGCGATGATCGAAACCGCGGCGGCGCTGGATAACCTGCACGAGATCTGTGCCGTGGACGGCCTGACCGGAATCTACGTCGGCCCAGCCGATCTGGGGCTCTCGCTGGGTGTCGATGCCGTCGGCGCACTAAGGCATCCGGATGTGCTGGAGGCGATCGGGCGGATCCGGCGCGCGGCGGCCGAAGCCGGGATCATCGCCGCGATACACGCCAGCGAGGGCAAGGCGGGCCGCGCCATGGCGCAGCTCGGATTTCAGATGATCACGCTGGCGGCTGAATCGCAGGCACTGCGGCGCGGCGCGGCCGAGCATCTACGCGAGGCTCGCGAACAGTGACCGAAGAGATCCGCGAACTGATTGCCGCCTACGCGCTCGCCTTGGATGCCGGCGACGTGGATGAATGCGTGCGGCTCTTCACCGCGGACGCCCAATTCCTGGTCTATGGGCGGTCTTTCGACGGGCATGAAGCTATTCGGAAAATGTTTCAGGATGCGCCCCGCGGGCTGCATCTGACCGGTGTCTCGCACATCGAGATGCACGATAATACTGCCGCTGCCCGGTCCCAGGTGCTGTTCGTCAGGGCGGGCGACCTGCATCTGCGGCCCGCCCTGTACGACGACGAATTCGTTCGCGAGGGCACCGAGTGGCGTTTCCAGCGACGGCGGTGCCAATTCGTCACCAGTCGCGGCCTGTCCGACAGCCCGGAGGTGACGCAGTCATGAGCCGACGTGTCGCACTGGTAACCGGAGGCGCCGGCGGGCAGGGCTGGGCCATCGCCAAACGCCTTCGGGTAGCCGGATATTCCGTTGCCGCCTGCGACCGGCGAGGCGACGAACTGTCGGCCATGGTCGACGAGGCAGGCGACGACGACATTATCGCGATCGAGCTCGATGTCACCTCGGCGCCGCACTGGGAGGCTGCCGTGGACCACACCGTCGATCGATTCGGGTCACTCACCGCGCTGGTCAACGCGGCCGGCATGCTGCGTCGTGCCCCGCTGGCCGAAGAGACGGTCGAAGACTTCGAAAACGCCTGGCGGATCAACTGTCTGGGCGCGTTTCTGGGTATGCGTGCGGCGCTGAGCCGACTGCGCGAGGCGGAGCACGCGAGCATCGTCAACATATGCAGCACCGGAGCCATCCGCCCGTTCCCCCAGCACTGCGCCTATGGCTCGTCGAAATGGGCGCTGCGAGGTCTGACCCAAACCGCCGCGGCGGAATTGGCCCCGGACGGCATTCGGGTCAACGCGGTGTTGCCCGGACCGATTGCCACCCCGATGCTGGATGAGGCCACCCAGGAGCGACTGGCCGCGGCGTCGAGCTTCGGCCGGATCGGCCGGCCCGACGAGGTGGCTGACGCGGTGGCGTTTTTGGTGTCCGAGGAGGCGTCGTTCATCACCGGTTCGGAACTGGTCGTCGATGGTGGGCAATGCCTGCAGATCCGATGAGCACGAAGCTGTCGGTCGGTATCATCGGCGCTGGGCCGGGCGGCCTTGCGTTGGGAATGCTGCTGGCGCGAGCGGGGTTTCGCGACTTCATCATCTTCGACCGGGAAGACGGAGTCGGCGGCACCTGGCGGATCAACACGTATCCCGGGCTGGCGTGCGACGTCAAGTCGCACCTGTACTCCTATTCGTTCGACTTGAATTCGCACTGGTCGCGGTTGTGGTCACCACAGCGGGAGATCCTCGCCTACTTCGAACGGTGTGCGGACAAGTACGGACTGCGGCCGCACCTGAAGCTAAAGACCGAAATCCGATCCGCACGATGGGACGGCGATACCGAGCAGTGGTGCCTGACCACCTCGGCTGGTGAAGAACACCGTTTCAATATCGTGGTGTCCGCCGTCGGCCTGTTCACCCGGCCGGTGTTTCCCGACCTTGTGGAACAGGAACCATTCACCGGAACGGTGATGCACTCGTCGCGATGGGACCACTCAGTCCAGCTCGAGGGTGCCCGGGTCGCCGTGCTGGGAACCGGATCGACTGCGTCGCAGCTGATTCCCGAACTGGCGAAGGTCGCCGCACAGGTGTATTCGGTGCAACGGTCCGCGACCTGGATATTGCCCAAGCCGGACCGGCACTACACCCCCACGGAGCATTGGGTTTTTGCCCGCATACCGCTCGCGAAAAGGCTGTACCGGACGCGGCTGTGGTTGCGCAGTGAAGCCAACATCTCGGTGATCGAGCATGGCAGCGAGAAGACTCAGGATTTCACCGCGATTGCGCTGAATATGCTCGAAGAGACCGTTGACGATGAGGAATTGCGCCGCAAGCTGACGCCCGATCACCCGATGGGATGCAAGCGACTGGTCTTCTCGTCGGATTACCTCCCGGCGCTGACCCGGCCCAATGTCGAGGTGGTGGCAAGCCCGGCGCGATACCTGAAGTCCCGATCCTTGGTCACGGCGGACGGCACCGAGCGCGACGTCGACGTCGTCGTCTGCGCGACTGGATACGCGGCGGCGGACTATCTGGGACAGCTCGACGTCACCGGTGAGAACGGGACGACGCTGCACGAGGTGTGGCAAGAGGGGGCGCAGGCCTATCTCGGCATGGCCGTGCCTGGCTTCCCGAACTTCTTCATGCTCTACGGGCCGAACACCAACGTCGGCTCCAACAGCGTGATCTTCATGCTCGAGGCGCAGGCACGTTACATCGTGCGGGCGTTGAAACATATGCGGCGCAAGGGCAAGACGTACATCGCCGTGCGGCCTGCCGCGCTGGCGGACTTTATCGCCAAGATCGACCAGTGGATGACCGGCACCGTGTGGACCACGCAGTGCAGCAACTACTTTCGCACGGCCAATGGGCGCGTCGTGACGCAGTGGCCGCGCAGCGCGCGTAGCTTCTGGCGAATGACGCGCCGGTTCAAACCCGCCGACTTCAGCTTCTCGCGCGTGCGGGCCGAGGCCGTGTCCGCCGTCTCGGCCAGGCAGAGTCGATGACCGGACTCGACGGCGCCGAGCGTCTCGATCCCGTTCTGCGCGCCCTCGCGACGACGCGAACGGACTTTTCGGTCGAATCGATTCAGGTCATTCGAGGACCCTTCAACGAACGTCGTCGCGAAACTGCTGAACACACCGACACGTCCGGCGTCGACGTCGAAAACGACGCCGTGGCAGCCGAATCCGGCGGCATACCCGTTCGGATCTATCGCGGCGGCGGTTCACCCGCACCAGCCGTCATCTACTGCCACGCGGGCGGATTCGCCCTGGGCAACCTCGACACCGATCACCGGCAGTGTCTGGAACTGGCGCGCCGCGCCCGCTGCACGGTGGTGTCCGTCGACTACCGGCTGGCTCCGGAGCATCAATATCCGGCCGCGTTGAACGACGCTGCTGCGGTGCTGAATTGGGTGGCCGGCAACGCGGCCGCACTGGATATCGATGCCGGGCGTGTGGCGGTCGCGGGCAGCAGTGCCGGCGGCGCCCTGGCCGCATGCCTGGCGCACGAAGCCGCCGCGGGCTCGCTGCCGCCGGTCGTGTTCCAGCTGCTGCACCAGCCGGTGCTCGACGACCGCGCGACCGGGTCGAAGACCGAGTTCCTTACCAGCCCGGCCTTCGACGGCGAGGCCGCCGAGCTGATGTGGCGCCACTATCTCGGTGCCGACGGGTCTGCGGATGCCGTACCGGCGCGGCGCAACGCGTTCAAGGGTCTCGCGCCCGCGTTGATCACCTGCGCCGAGATCGATCCCTTTCGCGATGAGGCTGTCGACTACGCGCGACGCCTGTTGCACTCCGGCGTCTCGACCGAGTTGCATGTGTTCGCCCGCACGTGTCACGGATTCGATTCGCTGTTGCCGGACTGGTCGGTCTCTGAGCGTTTGTTCGCGCTGCAGGGTGAAGCCCTGCGACGCGTGATGGCGGGACCTTCGCCTCTACCCTGAGCGCGCGAGCCGGCGCAACAATCTGCTCTTGTGAAAATCGTCGGCTTCGAGGTCATACCCTTCGAGACGTTTGTTGATCGAATCTCGTTCGGCCAGTTGACCACCGACTACCGCGTAGTGCAGACGGTGACCAAGGTAGTCACCGACGAGGGGGCGGAGGGCTATTACTTCGGTGGCCATTTCCACGGCGACCAGGACGGCCTGCTACCCGGAGACCGGGCGCTGGTAGCGCAATTCCTGAGCCCTCTACAGCTGTGGGCCGCGAAGTTGCCTGAGAACGTTTGCAGCGTCATCGATCTAGCCCTATGGGATTTGGCCGGCCAAACCGCCGGGCTGCCCGTGCACTAGCTGCTAGGCGGGGCTCGCGAGCGGGTCAAGGCCTATGCGAGCAGTTTCAACAATCTCGGAAGTTCTGACGAGTATGCCGCGCACGCCGCCGAGTGCCGGCGTCAGGGGTACCAGGCCTACAAGATTCACCCGTACCACTACTGGGATCCGGCGACGCGCCAGCCTGCGTTGCCGCGACCCTCCTACGTGGATTGGGACATCGAGGTGTGCGAGGCAGTTCGCTCGGCTGTCGGCGACGAGATGGTGCTGATGTTCGACCCCTGGGGCACGTACCACACTTACTCGGACGCACTGCGCGTCGGCCGGGAACTCGAACGGTTGGGCTTCTACTGGTATGAGCATCCAATGCCGGAGTACCGAGTGGACTCGTATGTGAAACTGGCACGCGCACTGGATATCCCGATCTGCTCACCTGAGATCGCGGAGGGTGGCATCTATACCCGGGCAGACTGGATCCTGCGCAACGCATCCGACATCAGCCGCATCGATGTGTTGCGCGGAGGCATCACCGGGGTCATGAAGTTAACCGCAATGTGCGAGGCGGTCGGCCTGCGATGCGAACTCCACATGAGCGGTTTTGGCAACCTGCAAGTGCTGGGCGCGACGAGCGACGACGTCTGCGAATGCTACGAGCGGGGCCTCCTCGGTCCGGGAGTTCGCTACGACGGCGCACCGCCCTATCTCGAGGCGGCGTGTGACCCGCTGAGCCGGGACGGATTCGTTGATCTACCGCAGGCACCCGGACTCGGCTACCAAATCCGTTGGGACCACATCGAAAGCCACCGCCTTCCCGACACACCGGTGGAACCGGTCGCACCGCTGCACCCGAGATAGCCCATGCTGGAATACGACTATGGCCTCAGTTCCGGCAGTGCCGCCCGCCCCAGATAGCCTCACCAGGAACGACTTCCCGGTGTTGTGGCCGGTCACAACCCGCTGGGCAGACAACGACATGTTCGGCCACCTCAACAACGCCGTCTACTACCAGCTATTCGACACCGCGATCAACGCGTGGATCAACACCACCACCGGGCTTGACCCGTTGAGTACGCCCTCGCTCGGCATCGTCGCCGAGTCGGGCTGCCGCTACTTCTCCGAACTGCGTTTCCCGGAGAGTCTCCTGGTGGGCCTGGCGGTGACCCGGCTGGGCCGAAGCAGCGTCACCTACCGCCTCGGCGTCTTCCGGGGATCCGCAGCCGAGGAGGCGCAACCGATCACCGCGCTGGGCCACTGGGTGCATGTCTATGTCGATCGGACCACCCGCAAATCGGTCCCGATTCCCGATGCGATCCGGTCGCTGCTGTCAACGGCCTGCGTGACGTGAGGGCACTGCCCGCATCCATGGAGCGCTGGACTGGGCTGTCGTTTGTGATCGGCGCAATGCTGTTCGCGCTCGGTGTCCTACTCTCGCTACCGCGTGCCTGGCCGCCACTGCTCTCGGCGGTCACCTACGCGATTGGGGCAGTGTTCTTCACAACCGGCGCGGCCCTTCAGCTGATCCTGGCTCGTCGCGACCTACCCGAGGCTGCGCGCCGCTCGTTGCCGTTGCGGAGTCGCACCACCGATTGGCTGGCCGCGGCCATCCAGTTGGTGGGGACCGTGCTGTTCAACGTCAACACCGTGGACGCCGCCCTCGCCATCGGTGCGCACCCAGAGTTGGTAGACCTCGAGGTGTGGGTGCCCGACATCGTCGGTTCGTTGGCCTTCCTGGTGTCCTCGGCCATCGCGATGGTGCCCGAGGTGCGGGCCCGAAGGCATTCCCACAGTCCGCTGGCGTCAACGCGGATCGCATTTCTCAACCTGTCCGGATCTGTCCTGTTCGGCGTATCGGCGGTGAGCGCACTGGTGTTGCGCTCGGGAACCGACGTCAGTCTCAGGTGGGCCAACATCGGCACGTTCTTCGGCGCCCTCTGTTTTCTCGTCGCCGCATGGCTCTTCGGCTGGCCCGCGCACGCGCCCCGTCCCCCGGCCTGGGGACGCGTGATTTATCCCGGGCACAGGCCGACGACCGACAGGGATTAGCACGGGGGTGGCCCTCCACGATCAGCGCGGCAAACGCCGCGGCCGTGGGACGACCCGCCGCCATTTTGAGCCTTCGCGCGCTCTCGGGGACCGGCGCGGGCCCCGATATGCTTGGCGGATGCCAGTTTTGAGCAAAACCGTCGAGGTCGGCGCCAGCGCCGCGTCGATCATGGCCATCGTGGGGGATTTCGAGGCATACCCACAGTGGAACGAGCCGATCAAAGGCGTATGGATACTCGCCCGCTACGACGACGGGCGCCCCAGCCAGCTACGGCTCGACCTTGAGATCAACGGCATGCCGGGCACATACATCCAGGCCGTGTACTACCCGGGGGAGAACCAGATCCAGACTGTCATGCAGCAAGGTGACCTGTTCGCCAAACAGGAGCAACTGTTCAGCGTGGTGGAGATCGGACCGACCAGCTTGCTCACGGTGGACGCCGACATCGAGTCCACGCTGCCGGTGCCCGCACCGATGGTGAAGATGCTCCTCAACCAGGTGCTCGACAGTCTCGCTGACGCCCTCAAGAAGCGCGCCGAGGAGTTGGCCGCAGGTTAGGACGGCGCGAAGGTGCGCAGTTGTACAGCTGCGACGCCGTGTCACCGTACAAACGCGCACGCTCGCGATAATTAGGCGGGGCGCAGTGCGAAGATCCCGGCCTCGTCGAGCATCTCCGTGGACCGCCGCGCCGCGTCGGTGAATTGCCACACCGTGTGCTCGACGACGGCAGCAGTGTCGCGGCGGCGCAGCGCGGCGACCAACTCCCGGTGGTGATCGACGGCGGCCTCGCCCCACTGCGGGTCGGCGGCGTAGATCAGCGCCGGCATGTAGCGCGCGGCGTTGTGCAGGAACCACGCCAGCTTGATCCGCCCGCTTGCCTGGTTGAAGACGCGATGAAAGGCGAACTCGAGCGCCGCGATGGTCTCCGCATCGGCAGACCCGACGGCGGTCGCCTGGGCATCGATGATGTGGTCGAGCTCGGCGATCTCCGCCTCGGTGATCAGATCGGTGGCCGAGGCGGCCAGTTCCCGCGCGATCGTCGCCTGCAACCAGAAGATGTCGTTGACGTCCTGCCGGGTGAGCGGCAAAACGAAATGCCCGCGGTGCGGCTCCAGCTGCACCATGCCCTCGCCGCGCAGCTTCAGCAGGGCCTCGCGCACCGGCGTGATGCTCACCCCGAGTTCGGCTGCGGTGTCGTCCAGGCGGATGTAGGTCCCCGGGCGCAATTTCCCGGACATGATCGCCGCCCGAAGGTGGCCCGCGACCTCATCGGACAACTGCGCCCGGCGCAATGGGCGCCGGTTACGCGGTCGCGTGGATATCGGTGCGTTCACATGGGCTGCCAGGACTTTTAGGGGCTTGTCATCGGTGCCTCTGAGGCCATAGTGTGACCCAGACAACACTATGTTTTATCAAATATCAACCTGGCGCAAGCGGTGCGGAAGTGAAGGGACGGGTTAATTGACCGCGCAACTGGCCAGCCATCTGACGCAGGGCCAAAAGCTACCCCACGAGCAGCCGTATCGTGCTCGGAGGCAGAACTGGGTCAACCAGCTTGAGCGGCACGCGCTGATGCAGCCTGGCGCTATAGCGCTGCGGCACCTGGGCCGCACACTGACCTGGGCTGACCTGCGGCGTCGGGTTTCGGCGCTGGCCGATGCACTGAGCCGCCGAGGGGTCGGTTCCGGGGACCGCGTCATGATCCTGATGCTCAACCGCCCCGAGTTCGTCGAAGCGATGCTGGCGGCCAACATGCTCGGGGCCATCGCGGTCCCGCTGAACTTCCGGCTCACCGCGGCCGAAATCGCCTTCTTGGTCGAGGACTGCGAAGCGCGCGTGATGGTCACCGAAGCGGTGCTGGCTCCGGTGGCCACCGGCGTCCGCGATGTGCAACCGCTGCTAGAAACGATCATCGTGGCCGGCGGGCCCTCCACTGAGAGCGTGCTCGGCTACGAAGACATGGTCGACGAGCCCGGCGATGCGGCAGAGCCGGTGGACATTCCCAACGAATCGCCCGCGCTGATCATGTACACCTCGGGGACCACCGGCCGCCCCAAGGGGGCGGTGCTGACCCACGACAATCTGACCGGCGAGACCATGACCGGGCTCTACACCATGGGTGCCGACATCAACAACGACGTCGGCTTCATCGGGGTCCCGCTGTTCCACATCGCCGGAATCGGCAACCTGCTGTCCGGATTGCTGCTCGGGACGCCCACGGTGATCTACCCGCTGGGCGCGTTCGAACCCGGGCAGTTGCTCGACGTGCTCGCCGACGAGAAGGTCACCGGCATCTTCCTGGTGCCTGCGCAGTGGCAGGCGGTCTGCGCCGAGCAAAAAGCACGCCCCCGCGACCTGAAGCTAAGGGTGATGTCCTGGGGAGCCGCCCCGGCGCCGGACGCGCTGCTGCGGGAGATGTCGGAAGTGTTCCCCGGAACCCAGATACTCGCCGCATTCGGCCAGACGGAGATGTCGCCGGTCACCTGCATGCTTCTCGGCGACGACGCCATCCGCAAGCGCGGGTCGGTCGGCAAGGTGATCCCGACCGTCGCCGCCCGCGTAGTCGACGAGGACATGAACGATGTGCCCGTCGGCGAGGTCGGCGAAATCGTCTATCGCGCACCGACATTGATGAGCGGTTACTGGAACAATCCTGAGGCCACCGCGGAGGCGTTCGCGGGTGGCTGGTTCCACTCCGGAGACCTCGTTCGGATGGACGAGGAAGGCTACGTCTGGGTGGTGGACCGCAAGAAGGACATGATCATCTCCGGCGGCGAGAACATTTACTGCGCCGAGGTGGAGAACGTGCTCGCCGACCATCCCGGCATCGTCGAAGTCGCCGTCATCGGCCGCTCGCATGAAAAGTGGGGCGAGGTGCCGATCGCGGTCGCCGCTGTAACGGACGCGCAGTTGCGGTTCGAACACCTGGTTGAGTTCCTCGGCGACCGCCTGGCGCGCTACAAGCATCCCAAGGCGCTCGAGATCGTCGACGCGTTGCCCCGCAACCCCGCGGGAAAGGTTCTCAAAACTGAACTTCGTTTGCGGTACGGAGGCTTATAAACCTGAAAACCGTTATGTGTCAATAGGTTGAAGACATGAAAGGAACACGACGGGTTATCTATAAAGTTTGCCAGCTGTTGACGAAGGGTTAATTGTGCGGATGTGGTTCACACGGTTTCGACCATCGGGTACATTCCTGTGGTCTCCGTTACTACTTGCCGGTAGGGAGCCGATGATCACACACGCTGGGCAAGGGGGGAAGCGGTGACGACGGATTCGCGTCCGCACCTGGTCGGTTATTTCCGCGACCAGCTGCAGACGCCGCTTACCCTCATCGGCGGCTTCTTCCGGATGTGCGTACTAACCGGAAAAGCGTTGTTCCACTGGCCATTTCAATGGCGTGAATTCATCCAGCAGTGCTGGTTCATCATGCGGGTCGCGTTCCTGCCGACCATCATGGTCTCGATCCCGCTGACGGTGCTGCTGATCTTCACCCTCAACGTCCTGCTGGCCCAGTTCGGTGCCGCCGACCTGTCCGGGGCGGGCGCGGCCATCGGCGCCGTCACCCAGCTCGGCCCCTTGACCACGGTGCTCGTGGTCGCGGGGGCGGGCTCCACCGCCATCTGCGCCGACTTGGGCGCGCGCACCATCCGCGAGGAGATCGACGCGATGGAGGTGCTCGGCATCGACCCGATCCACCGGCTGGTGGTGCCCCGGGTGATCGCCGCGACCCTGGTCGCCACGCTGCTCAACGGTCTGGTCATCACCGTCGGCCTGGTCGGCGGCTACCTCTTCGGCGTCTACCTGCAGAACGTCTCGGGCGGCGCCTACCTGGCGACCCTGACCACCATCACCGGCCTTCCCGAGGTGGTCATCGCGACGATCAAGGCCGCGATATTCGGACTGATCGCCGGGCTGGTCGGCTGCTACCGCGGGCTGACCGTGCGCGGCGGCTCCAAGGGGCTGGGTACCGCAGTCAACGAGACCGTGGTGCTGTGCGTCGTCGCGCTCTACGCGGTCAACGTTGTGCTGACCACCATCGGTGTTCGATTCGGAACGGGGCACTGACATGTCGACGACCGAGGTCCTCCGTGCCCGCTTCCCCCGGGCGAGCGCCAACCTGAACAAGTACGGCGGCGCCGCGTCGCGCGGGCTCGACACCGCCGGCGAGATGACATGGTTCGCGTTGCAAGCCCTCGGAAACATTCCAAACGCGCTGAGCCGCTACCGCAAGGAGACACTGCGGCTGATCGCGCAGATCGGCATGGGCACCGGGGCGATGGCCGTGGTGGGTGGGACCGTCGCCATCGTCGGTTTCGTCACCCTGTCCGGCAGCTCCCTGGTCGCCATCCAGGGCTTCGCATCGTTGGGCAACATCGGCGTCGAGGCGTTCACCGGCTTCTTCGCCGCACTGATCAATGTGCGCATCGCGGCCCCGGTCGTCACCGGGATCGCCATGGCGGCCACGGTCGGCGCCGGCGCGACCGCCGAGCTCGGGGCCATGCGGATCAGCGAGGAGATCGACGCGCTGGAAGTGATGGGCATCAAGTCGATCTCGTTTTTGGCGAGCACCCGGGTGATAGCCGGGATGGTCGTCATCATCCCGATCTACGCGCTGGCCATCATCATGTGCTTCTTGTCCCCGCAGATCACCACCACGGTGCTGTACGGCCAGTCGCACGGCACCTATGACCACTACTTCCGAACGTTCCTGCGCCCCGACGACGTGTTCTGGTCCTTCCTGGAGGCCATCATCATCACGCTGGTCGTGATGGTCACCCACTGCTACTACGGCTACAACGCCGGCGGCGGACCCGTGGGCGTGGGCGAGGGCGTCGGCCGCTCGATGCGCTTCTCGCTGGTCTCGGTGCAGGTTGTCGTTTTGTCCGCCGCGTTGGCGCTGTACGGCGTCAACCCCAACTTCGCGCTCACGGTGTAACCGCCATGACGACACCTTTCAAGACCAACGCACCACGGAACCCGCCGTACAAGCTGGCGGCCCTGGCCATGCTGGTGGTCGCCGCCGTGGCTTTCTACCTGATCTACGGGCAGTTCCGCGGGAATTTCACAACGAAAACCATGTTGACGATGGTCGCCCCACGCGCGGGGCTGGTGATGGACCCGGGCTCGAAGGTGACCTACAACGGCGTCGAGATCGGCCGGGTCGGCAGCATCGCCGAGACCACGGGGCACGACGGCAAGCCGGCGGCCAAGTTCAATCTTGAGGTGTATCCGAGGTATCTCGCGCTGATTCCGCAGAACGTCAATGCGCAGATCAAGGCGACCACGGTCTTCGGCGGCAAGTACGTCTCGCTGACCACACCGAGGGACGCCAGCGGGAACATCATCGCCAGGGGACACCTCAACCCGTCCACCACGATTGACGCGACGGCGGTAACCACCGAGATCAACACGCTGTTCCAGACCATCACCGACATCTCGGAGAAGGTCGACCCGGTCAAGCTGAACCTGACGCTGAGCGCGGCTGCCCAATCGTTGACCGGCCTGGGCGACAGGTTCGGGCAGTCGATCGTCAACGGCAACGCGATCCTCGACGACGTCAACCCGCAGATGCCGCAGGCTCGGCACGACATCCAGCAGCTGGCCGGCCTCGGCGACACCTACGCCAACGCCGCGCCGGATCTTTTGGACTTCCTCAACAACGCGGTGGTCACCTCGCGCACGATCAACGCGCAACAGAAGGATTTGGACCAGGCACTGTTGTCGGCGGCCGGGTTCGGCAACACCGGCGCCGACATCTTCAAGCGGGGCGGGCCGTACCTGGCGCGTGGGTCCCAGGACCTGGTTCCCACCGCCCAGCTGCTGGACACCTACAGCCCGGAGCTGTTCTGCACGGTGCGTAACTACCACGACATCGAACCCAAGGCCCGAGAGTTCCTGGGCGGCAACGGCTATTCGCTGAACACCCACACCGAAGCGCTGTCAGGGTTGGGCTTGTTCCTCAACCCGGTCGCGGCGGTGGCCGCCATCGCCTCGCTGGTCGGCGGGCTGGCCGGCGTGGTCGGCGGGGCACCGAACCCTTACATCTATCCCGAGAACCTGCCGCGGGTGAACGCCCGCGGCGGACCCGGGGGAGCGCCGGGTTGCTGGCAGCACATCACCCACGATCTGTGGCCGGCACCCGAGCTGGTCATGGACACCGGCAACAGCATCGCGCCGTACAACCACCTGGACACCGGTTCGCCCTACGCCATCGAGTACGTGTGGGGCCGTCAGGTAGGGGATAACACGATCAACCCATGAAAATCACCGGGACCATCATCCGACTCAGCATCTTCTCCCTGGTGCTGCTGATCTTCACTGTCATGATCTTCGTGGTTTTCGGTCAGCTCCGATTCGACCGGACCAATGGCTACTCCGCCGAATTCAGCAACATCAGCGGGCTGCGGGCGGGCCAGTTCGTCCGGGCATCCGGGGTGGAGATCGGCAAGGTCGACTCGGTGCACCTGATCGACAACGGCACCCGGGTCCGGGTGAACTTCAACGTCGATCGGTCGATCCCGCTGTATCAGTCGACGATCGCGCAGATCCGCTACCTCGACCTGATCGGCAACCGCTACCTGGAGCTCAAGCGCGGCGACGGTGAAGGCTACGACAAGGTCTTGCCGGCGGGTGGGTTCATTCCGTTGGCGCGGACCTCTCCGGCGCTGGATCTCGACGCGCTCATCGGTGGTTTCAAGCCGCTGTTCCGGGCGCTGGACCCGGAGAAGGTCAACACCATCGCGCAAGCTCTGGTCACTGTGTTCCAGGGTCAGGGCGGCACCATCAACAACATCCTCGACAACACCGCGCAGCTGACCGCCCAGCTCGGGCAGCGTGACCAGGCGATCGGAGAGGTCGTCAAGAACCTGAACCTGGTCCTGGACACCACGGTTCGACACCGCCAGCAATTCGATCAGACCATCAACAACCTCGAGGTCCTCATCACCGGGCTGAAGAATCACGCCGATCCGTTGGCGGCCGGCACCGCGAACATCAGCAATGCCGCCGGAACCGTCGCCGATCTGCTGGCCGAAGACCGCGGCCTGCTGCACAAGACCCTGAACTACCTGGACGCGGTTCAGCAGCCGCTCATCGATCAGCAAGTTGAGCTGAACGACTTCCTCCACAAGGTGCCCACCGCGTTGAACCTGATCGGACGCAACATCGGTTCCTACGGCGACTTCGTCAGCTTCTACGCCTGCGACATCTCACTGAAGATCAACGGTTTGCAGGCCGGCGGCCCGGTCCGCACGGTCCGGCTGTTGAACCAGCCGTCGGGTAGGTGCTCGCCGCAATGAGAACGCTGGAACCTCCGAACCGGATGCGCATCGGCCTGATGGGCATCATGGTCATGCTGCTCGTCATCGGTGTCGGCCAAAGCTTCACCAGTGTCCCGATGATCTTCGCCAAGCCCAGTTATTTCGGGCAGTTCACCGACAGCGGCGGACTCAGCAAGGGCGACAAGGTTCGCATCGCCGGCATGGACGTCGGAAAGGTGGAGGGCCTGGAGATCGACGGCGACCACATCGTGATCAAGTTCTCCATCGGCACCAACAGCATCGGCACCGAGAGCCGGCTCGCCATTCGCACCGACACCATTCTGGGCAAGAAGGTCCTTGAGGTCGAGGCGCGGGGCAAGCAGGCGCTACGCCCCGGCGGCACCCTGCCGCTGGGCCAAAGCACCACTCCGTATCAGATCTACGACGCCTTCTTCGACGTCACCAAAGCGGCCCAGGGCTGGAACATCGACACGGTCAAGGAATCACTGCACGTGTTGTCCCAGACCGTCGACCAGACCTACCCGCACCTGAGCGCGGCCCTGGACGGCGTGGCGAAATTCTCCGACACCATCGGCAAGCGCGACGAGCAGATCACGCACCTGCTGGCCCAGGCCAACCAGGTGGCCAGCATCCTCGGTGACCGCAGCCAACAGTTCGACCGGCTATTGGTCAACGCGAAGACGCTGCTGGCGGCGTTCGACGAACGGGGACGCGCCATCGACGCGTTGCTCGGCAACGTCGCCGCGTTCTCGCAACAGGTCAAGGGCCTGATCAACGACAACCCGAACCTGAACCACGTTCTCGAGCAACTCCACACGATCAGCGACATCTTGGTGCAGCGCAAAGATGACCTGGCCAAGGGGCTCACCGAGGTCGGCGCGTTCCTGCCGTCGCTCAATGAGGCGATTGCGTCGGGACCGTACTTCAAGGTGGTCCTGCACAACCTGGCCCAGGGCCAGATCGTGCAGCCGTTCATCGACGCCGCGTTCCAGCGGCGTGGCCTCGACCCCGAGAACTTCTGGCGCGGCGCCGCGCTGCCGGCATACCGCTGGCCCGACCCGAACGGCACCCGCTTCCCCAACGGGGCACCGCCACCGGCGCCGCAGGTGCTCGAGGGCACGCCGGAACATCCGGGACCGGCGGTCCCGCCCGGGTCGCCCTGCTCCTACGCCCCGGCGAACCCCAACGGCAACGTCACCATCGGTGACGGCGGCCTGCCGCGGCCGTGGAATCCGCTGCCCTGCGCGGGTGCCACCATCGGCCCGTTCGGCGGCCCCGCCTTCCCCGCGCCGGTCGACGTGCAGACTTCGCCGCCGGACCCGAACGGACTGCCTCCCACGCCGGGCCTCATCCCGGGCGCCGCGCTTCCGGGCGCGCCGCCGGCGAACGTCCCGGGCACACCGGTGCCGATCCCGGCCGCACCGCCCGGCGCGCGCCGCGACCCGGGGCCGCCACCGGCGCCGTTCTCACTGCCGCCGGCGTTCCCGCCTGGTCCGCCGCCCGCACCTGGGCCCGGGCCGCAGCTGCCGGCCCCGTTCATCAATCCCGGCGGAGCTGGGGGGAGTGGCGTGACGGGAGGTAGCCAGAATTGAGTACCGCCTTTGATATCCGCAACCTGAAATTGCCGCGGCTGTCGCGCACGTCGGTGATCATCGGGTCGCTGGTGGTGATCCTGGCCCTGGTCGTCGGCTACGTCGGTTTCCGGCTGTATCAGAAGCTGACGAACAACACCGTGGTGGCGTATTTCCCTGCGGCCAACGCGCTGTATGCCGGGGACAAGGTTCAGATCATGGGTCTGCGGGTGGGCGCGATCGACAAGATCGAGCCGGTCGGCGACAAGATGCGGGTCACCTTGCACTACGAGAACAAGTACAAGGTGCCGGCCAATGCGTCCGCGGTGATTTTGAACCCGACGCTGGTGGCCTCGCGGGCCATTCAGTTGGAGCCGCCGTATAAGGGCGGGCCGGTGATGGCCGATAACGCGGTGATCCCCGAGGAGCGCACGCAGGTGCCCGTCGAGTGGGACCAGTTGCGTAACAGCATCACCAACATCATCTCCAAGTTGGGTCCCACCCCCGAGCAGCCCAAGGGTCCGTTCGGTGAAGTCCTTGAATCTTTCGCTGATGGTTTGGCGGGCAAGGGCAAGCAGATCAACACGACGCTGAACAGCCTCTCGCAGGCGTTGACCGCGCTGAACCAGGGTCGCGGCGACTTCTTCGCGGTGGTGCGCAGCCTGGCGTTGTTCGTCAACGCGCTGCATCAAGACGATGCGCAGTTCGTCGCGCTCAATCAGAACCTGGCCGATTTCACCACGCATCTGGCGCACTCCGACAGCGACTTGGCCAACGCGGTGCAGCAATTCGACGGCCTGCTGACCACGATCCGCCCGTGGCTCCAGCAGAACCGCGGCGTGCTGACTCAGGACGTCAACAACCTGGCCGATCTGACGAACACGATCCTGCAGCCGGATCCGCTGAACGGCTTGGAGACCGCGCTGCACGTCGTGCCCACCGCCGCGGCGAACATCAACCAGATTTATCACCCGTCGCACGGCTCGGTCGTCGCCATCCCCGCGATCACCTTCTCCAACCCGCTGCAGTTCATCTGCAGCTCGATCCAGGCCGGCAGCCGGCTGGGGTATCAGGAGTCGGCCGAACTGTGTGCGGAATACCTGTCGCCGATCCTGGACGCGATCAAGTTCAACTACCTGCCGTTCGGGTTGAACTTGTTCAGCACCGCCGAGACGCTGCCCAAGGAAGTGGCCTACTCCGAGGACCGGTTGCACCCGCCCAACGGTTACAAAGACACCACCGTGCCGGGGATCTGGGTTCCCGATACACCGACCTCGCACCGCAACACCCAGACCGGCTGGATCGTGGCCCCGGGCATGCAGGGCCAGCAGGTCGGGCCGATCACGGCCGGCCTGATGACGCCTGAGTCGCTGAACGAATTGATGGGCGGGCCCAACATCGAACCCGTGCAGTCGACCCTGCAGACCCCGCCGGGACCGCCCAACGCCTACGACGAGCACCCGTGGGTGCCGCCCGCCGGCCTCAACGCTCCGGTACCGATCCAACCGCCGCCACCGGGGCCCGAAGTGATTCCCGGTCCCGTCGCGCCGACGCCGGCGCCGGTGTCGGCACCGGCACCGGGGGCCGGTGGCCCGCCGCTGCCCGCTGAGTTCGGGGGTGGCCAGTGATCAGGGGACTCCGCCGAAAGAGCTGGCAGGGGCTAGTGCTACTGGCGATTGCGCTGGTCGCAAGCTCGTGCGGATGGCGCGGCATCTCCAACGTGGCGATTCCGGGCGGACCGGGCGGGGGGTCGGACTCCTACACCCTCTACGTGCAGGTGCCGGACACGCTGGCGATCAACGGAAACAGCAAGGTGATGGTCGCCGACGTCTACGTCGGCTCGATCAAGGCCATCAACCTGAAGAACTGGATCGCCACCCTGACGCTGGGGGTGTCCAAGAGCGTCAAGCTGCCGAAGAACGCACTGGCCAAGATCGGCCAGACTTCGCTGCTCGGTTCTCAGCACGTGGAGCTGCTTTCGCCGCCGAAGCCGTCGTCCGAGTACCTGAAGGACGGCGACACCATTCCGCTGAAGAACTCGTCGGCGTATCCGACCACCGAGCAGACGCTGGCCAGTCTGTCGATGATCTTGCACGGCGGCGGCATCCCCAACTTGGAAGCGCTGCAAAACGAGGTCTACAACATCTTCAACGGGCGCGGCGACCAGATCCGGGCTTTCCTCGGCAAGCTGGACACCTTCACCGCCCAGCTCAACCAACAACGCGATGACATCACGCACGCGATCGATTCGACCAACCGGCTGCTGTCTTATGTCGGCAACCGCAACGACGTCATCGACCGGGTGCTGACTGACATCCCGCCGCTGATCAAGCATTTCGCCGACACCAAGAACCTGCTGATCAACGCCGTCGACGCGGTGGGGCAGCTGTCCAAGTACGCCGACCAGTACCTGTCGGAGGCGCGCGGCCCGTTGCACGAGAACCTGCAGTCGCTGCAATGCCCGCTGCGTGAACTCGGCCGTTCGTCGCCGTATCTGATCGGCGCGCTGAAGCTGATCCTCACCCAGCCGTACGACATCGACACGGTGCCGAAGATCTTCCGCGGCGACTACCAGAACGTGTCGCTGACGCTGGACGTGACGTACAGCTCCATCGACAATGCGTTCCTCACCGGCACCGGGTTGTCCGGAGCCCTGCGCGCGCTCGAGCAGTCGTTCGGCCGCGACCCCGAGACGATGATCCCCGACGTCCGCTACACGCCGAACCCCAATGACGCGCCCGGCGGACCGCTGGTGGAACGAGCGGAGCGCGGCCAATGCTGACCCCCTTCATCAGAAAGCAGCTGATCGCGTTCGCCATCCTGACCGTGGTGTCGATTTTCGTGCTGGGCGTGTACTACCTCCAGGTTCCGACCCTGGTGGGGATCGGCCAGTACACACTCAAGGCCGAGCTGCCGGCCTCGGGAGGCCTGTACCCGACGGCCAACGTGACCTACCGTGGCATCACCATCGGCAGGGTCACCAAAGTCGAGCCGACCGAACAGGGCGCTGAAGCGACGATCAGCATCGCCAGCAAATACAAGATCCCCATCGATACGGTCGCAAACGTCCATTCGGTCTCGGCGGTCGGCGAGCAGTATCTGGACCTGGTGTCGAGCGGAAATCCCGGCAAGTACTTCTCCGACGGCCAGACCATCGCGAAGGGCACCGTACCCAGCGAGATCGGGCCTGCGCTGGACACCGCCAATCGGGGTCTTACCGCATTGCCGGCGGACAAGATCCCCGTGTTGCTCGACGAGACCGCCCTATCGGTCGGCGGGTTGGGTCCGGCGCTGCAACGGCTGGTCGACGCGACCCAGGCGATCGTCGGTGACTTCAAGAACCAGATCACCGACGTCAACGACATCATTCAGCACTCCGGACCGGTGCTGGACAGCCAGGTCAACTCGGGGAAGTGCGATCGAGCGGTGGGCGCGCAACCTGAATACGCTCTCGGCGCAGACCGCGCAAAACGACCAGCACGTCAAGAGCGCCCTGAGGCAAGCGGCACCTACGGCCGACGAGGTCAACGAACTTTTCAGTGACGTTCGGGACTCGCTACCGCAGACGCTGGCGAACCTCGAGGTGGTGTTCGACCTGCTCAAGCGCTATCACGCCGGTGTGGAGCAGCTGTTCGTCTTCCTGCCGCAGGGGGCTTCGATCGCGCAGACCGTGTCCGCGCCGTTCCCTCGCCAAGCCGCACTCGACCTGGCGTTGTCGATCAACCAGCCGCCGCCGTGTCTGACGGGCTTCATCCCGGCATCTGAGTGGCGGTCCCCGGCCGACACCAGCCTGGCGCCGCTGCCCACCGGCACCTACTGCAAGATCCCGATGGATACGCCGGCCAACAGCGTGCGCGGTTCGCGCAACATTCCGTGTGTTGACGTTCCGGGTAAACGGGCGGCCTCGCCGCGGGAGTGCCGCTCCGACAAGCCGTATGTCCCCCTGGGGACCAACCCCTGGTTCGGCGACCCGAACCAGATCCTCACCTGCCCGGCGCCCGCGGCGCGATGCGACCAGTCGGTGCGGCCCGGCATGGTGATCCCGGCGCCATCGGTGGACAACGGTTTGAACCCCTTGCCAGCCGACCGGCTGCCACCGGGCGGGCTGACGCCGCCCCCGGTCAGCGACCCGCTGCAACGACCCGGCTCGGGGAGCGTGCAGTGCAACGGACAGCAGCCCAACCCGTGTGTCTACACTCCGGGCGGACCCCCGACTGCGGTATACAGTCCGCAGAGTGGTGAGCTGGTAGGACCCGACGGGATCAAATACTCCGTGCAAAACTCGGTCAAGACAGGGGACGACGGATGGAAGGAGATGCTGGCGCCCATCGCCGGCTGAACCACCACCGATGTCGATGATCCGACGTCTGCGTAATCGGCGGACAACGATTCCTGAGGAATCCACCGAGGCGACGGCTTCGGCCGTGGAATCGGCTTCGGCCGAGGAGACGGCTTCGAGCGAGGCCGCGACCGAGGAGACAGAAACCACCGAGGCGACTGACTCGAGCACGGCCGCGACCGAGCAGGCCAGCACCGAGGAGCCGGACGAGACCGCGACCGAGACGCCGGAATCCGAGGCGACGGAAGAATCCGAAGCTGCGACTCCCGCGGTCGAGCGGGGGCCGTCGCGCCTCGGTTTCGCTTGGGCCGCCTGCATCGCGGTGGCGCTCCTCTTGTTCGCCGGCGGCGTCGGGGCCGGCGGCTACTTTGCGTTGCGCGCCCACCAGCAAAGCCAGGCGTCGGCGCGTAATAGCGCCGCGGCGTTGGAAGCCGCGAAAATATGTGTGGCGGCCACGCAGGCGCCGGACACCAACGCGATGGCGGCGAGCGAACAGAAGATCATCGACTGCGGCACCGACGTGTATCGCAGTCAGGCGCTGCTGTACACCAGCATGCTGGTGCAGGCGTATCAGGCCGCGAACGTCCATGTTCAGGTTTCCGACGAGCGGGCCGCGGTCGAGCGCGTCAACTGCGACGGGTCGATCGACGTCCTCGTGGCGCTGCGCGTCAAGGTGTCGAATGATCAAGCAAAGGATCAGGAATCCGGCTACCGGCTGCGGGTGACGATGGCGCCCGCCGACGGTCAGTACAAGATCGCCAAACTCGACCAGGTGACCAAGCCCGACCAGGTGACGAAGAAGTGCTGACGGTGGTGGTCGAGGACACTCAGGCCACCGAGGTCATTTCAGAGTCATCGCGGAATAGCTTGGCGCCGTGGCATGTTCGCGCCGGCGCGTTCGCCGTCGATGTCCTGCCGGGTATCGCCGTGGTGGCCACGATGGCGCTGGTCTCTTTCACCGTCCCACCGCGCGGCGTGTGGTGGTGGGTCAGCCTGTCGATTGGTGGACTCGCCTTTCTGCTGGTGCTGGCGAACCGCCTGATGCTGCCGACGGTCACCGGATGGAGCCTGGGGCGCGCTGTCTGCGGAATTGCGGTGATAGGCCGCGACGGGCAATCTCCGGGCCCGTGGCGGCTGCTGCTGCGGGATCTGGCCCACCTGCTCGACACCTTGTCGCTGTTCGTGGGATGGCTTTGGCCGCTGTGGGATTCACAGCGCCGGACCTTCGCGGACATGTTGCTGCGCACCGAGGCGCGACGCTCCGAAGCGGAAGAGCGGCCCGCGAACGTGCGGCGGTGGACGGCGGCGACGGTGCTGACGTGCGCTTGCGTCTGCGTCGCGGGGGCGGTATTGAGCTACGCGGTGGTGTACTCCCGCGAGCGGGCGACCGATCAAGCGCACCAAGAGATCTCGATTCAGGGGCCAAAGATAGTCGCACAGATGCTGACCTACGACCCGAAGACGCTGCCCGACGACTTCGCGCGAGCGCAGTCGCTGGCCACCGACAAATATCGGCCGAAATTGGTTGAGCAGCAAGAGATCGTCAAAAAGGGCCACCCCATCATCAACGAATACTGGCCCAACGATGCCGCGATTCAATCGGCGACGCCCGATCGGATAACGATGCTGCTGTTCATGCACGGCCGGCGCGGCGAGGGACCCGAAGAACGCTATATCACCGCAACCGTCCAGGTGACTTTCGCCGAAGGCGCCGACCACCGCTGGCGCGTCGACGACCTCACCGTCGTGGCCAAGCCGAAACCGCCCGGGAACGGAAAATGAGCCCCCGCCGCAAGTTTCAGCCCGGCGAGGAATCCCTCCTCGCCGCTAGCCCGACGCCGCCGCCGCGCCGGTGGGGATTACCGCTTGCCGCAACGGTTTCCGCGCTGCTCATAGTCGCGGCGCTCACCGTGTCCACGCTGATGCTGATCTCTCATCAATCCCGGGAGCGCGCAGCGGCAAAGGACCGCGAGGTGCTCAGCTATGTCAAGTGGTTCATGGTGGATTTCACGTCCATCGACCCATTTCACGCCAACGATTACATAGACCGGATTTTGGCTCAGGCCACCGGCGATTTCGCAAAGCAGTATCACGACAAGGCGAACGAGATCCTCCTCCAGGTCGCGCGCGCCGAGCCCACCACCGGTGCGGTCCTCGACGCCGGCGTAGAAAGGTGGAATGACGACGGCAGCGCCAACGTGTTGGTGGCGACCGGTGTCACCTCGAAGTCGCCGGACGAAAAGCAGGTCTTCGAGAACACCAATCGTTGGACGGCGACCGCCAAGCAGGAAGGGAGCCAGTGGAAGATCAGCAATCTGCTGCAAGTGATCTGACCGTCGACCCGCCGGAGCAAGCGGACGCCCCGGAAGAACCGGGCCAGGCCGACCAGCCCGACGCCGACGCTGAGGCGGCGCCCGAAGACGTTCCGATGCGGACCAGGCGACCGGCCGGCAGGCGGCTCGCCATCGCCGTTGCGATCGCGGCCGTACTGTTCATCGGATCCGCGGCATTCGCGGGCGCGACCCTGCAGCCCTATCTTTCCGACCGCGCCGTCGTGGCAACCAAATTGAAAGTCGCACGCACGGCCGCCAACGCGATCACGACGCTGTGGAGCTATACGCCGGAGAACATGGACAGCCTGGCCGACCGCGCCGCGGTATACCTCAGCGGCGACTTCGCGGCCCAGTACCGTAAATTCGTCGACGCGATCGTGGGCCCCAACAAACAGGCCAAGGTAACCAACCACACCGACGTCACCGGCGCCGCGGTGGAATCGTTGGAAGGCCCCAACGCGGTGGCCATCGTGTACACCAACACCACGTCCACCAGCCCGCTGACCAAGAACGTTCCGGCGCTGAAATATCTGTCCTACCGGCTGATCATGAAGCGCGACAACGGTCGTTGGCTGGTGACCAGGATGACGACCATCACCTCACTGGATCTGACGCCTCACCTCTAGCGGGGACCCATGGCCCCAATACATATTGCATCGCCGGTGTCCGAGCGGGCGACCGTGATCGCGCTGTTGTTGCTGACCTTCGCGACCGGGCTGGCCGATGCGATCAGCATCCTGGTTCTGGGCCACGTGTTCGTCGCCAACATGACGGGCAACGTGATCTTCCTCGGATTCTGGTTGGCCCCGCGGACCAACATCGACCTGACCGCCGTGGTGGTGGCGCTGCCGACCTTCGTCTGCACGACGATCGTCAGTGGCCGGCTGGCGCGGCATTTCAAGGAGCGGACGCGGTCCTGGATCAGCACCGTCCTGGCGACCGAAATCGTGTTGTTGCTAGCGTTGTCGATCCTGGCCGGCACCGGAGTGCTGCGCTACCACGACAACACCAAACTCATCATGATCGGGATGCTGGCGGTGACGTTCGGGCTACAACACTCCAGCGCCCGCCAGTTCGGGATCCAAGAACTCTCCACCACCGTGTTGACGTCGACGATCGTCAGCCTCGGCCTGGACAGTCATCTGGCCGGTGGCACCGGTGAACGCGAAAAGCTGCGCTTCAGCGTGGTTTTCACCATGTGCGCCGGGGCTTTCCTGGGTGCGACGATGTCACGCTTCGTCGTCGCGCCGGTGTTCGCGCTGACGGCGGCGGTGGTGGCGGTCAGTATGCTGATCTTCCGGTTCGGTCCGGCGGCTAGTTGAACGCCAGCCAGCTGGGCAGCCCGCGCTCATGCGAATCGCAGAGCACCTCGCGGGTATCGCAGGATCCGCGTGGCGAGCCGGCGCCGGCCCACATGCCGCCGGTGTCGCGGCGCAGCACGATGGCCGACGACCCGCCGCCGTCGAGCAGGATCGCGGTGTCGCTGCCCAGGCCGCGGAACAGGTCTTGAATGTTGTCCGGCGTGTAGCTGCCGCCCTCGAAGACGTACATCTCGTCTTTCTGCTTGGCGTAGGCGATGGCCGTTCGCGCCGCGCTGGGGCCGGGGTCATGCAGCTGTTGGGTCCTGCCGGGAGACAACAGCCCGATCCCGGACACCGCGACGAACCTCTCGTTCTTGTTGAGCAGGTCCTGCACCACCGGCGTGGCCACGTCGTAGTCCTGGGTTCCTTTGGGTCGCAACACATACGGTGCACCGCCGGCCGGCAGGATCATCGTCGACAACGCGCTCCAGCTCTCGCCGCCACCCGAGAGGCCCTGCTTACCGGGGTAGGCGACCGTACCTGTGACCGCCTCGTTGGCGCGGCCCTGGCCGTGCGTGTTGTCAACGAACGCGCCCAGCGGAGAAGTGCAACCGGTGGTACGCCACGAGCCACCCTTCTGCGGGCGCACGTCGAAAAAGTTCGCATTGATCGCGATCGTCGGTTGCCCCATCCGCTGCCACGCCTGTAGCGGTGTGTAGACCTCGGAGGCCTGCATCAGCCCCTCGTTCGTGCGTGCGCCGGGATTGCTTTCACAGCGCGCCTGGTCACCCTGATGGGTGTCGACGAGCAGGTGCGGTGCAAGTCGTCCGGCCGCGCTCTTGATGATCATCAGGTGCCCGCCGCTGTTCCCCTCGTACCAGCTGCCGCCGGCGTTGAGCATCGGCATGGGGTGACCGGCGCCGAAGTTGTAGACCAGGTATGAACCCTGAGTGGTGTTGATAGCGCTCGCGAGCATCTCGCGCCCGTCAGCAGCGTGTGCGACCGGTTGGCCCGTGGTGATGGCGAGCGTCGCGCATACCGCGCCCGCAGAACACCAAGCCGCCAGCCGGCGCAAGCTGGCGATGGGGGGAAGCACGGCAGCCCTTTCAGCCCTGATGGAGTGCGATATGAACAGCTTCAACCATGCAGGTCACGATCGCATGACGCTTCGGCCCCGCCGTAATTACGTTTGCTCGCTTGGGCTTTCGTCTTTGCTTTGCCGCGCTTGATGCTGCGCTTGGTGTTCGGCGGCGATTGCTAGCTGGGCCGCGCCCTGGATCCGATGAAAGCCCTTGCGGTCGTAGATGTTTGTGACGATGCCGCCCACCAACAGCCCGATCACCAGGCCGAGTCCCGTCATCAACAACGCCTGGGTCAGGCCGGCGTCCGTGCGGCCGTTGAGGTAGAGCAGCGCGCGCACGCCCAGGAATACCTGATGCATCGGCTCGAACTCGGCGAGCCACCGGAAGAACGTCGGCACCGCTTCCAGCGGGACGGTGGCGCCGGCCGACGGTAAGCCGAGGATGACGAAGACCAGCATGCTGAACAGCAGGCCCATTGAGCCCAGCACCGCGATGAGTGAGCTGGACGTGACGCCGACCGCGCTGATGGCGAACACACCGTAGAGCCACAGCTGCCAGCCCAGCGGAATGGGCATGCCGAGCCCGTGCGCGATCGTCATATAGACCGCCGACGTCAGCAACGCCAGCACGACCATGATGGCCCACTTGACCATCAGCGTCTGCAGGCGAGAGATCCTGACCTGTTCGGCGAATCGATACACCGGACCCCATTCGGCCGGCACGTAGCCGAGCAGCGAATCCACGAGTGTGCTGACCACGATGCTGCCGGTGAATCCGGCCAGCAACAGCAGGAGCGCGTAGTAGAAGGCTGACAACCCGTTGCCGGTGCCGTTCGGCAACGGGTTAAACACGGCCGACTTGACGTCGATGGGGTTGGCCAGCACGGTCGCCGATGCACCCGTCAACGGCACTCCACCGGTCTGCTCGGCAACTTGGCTCGAAACACTCTTGCCCACTTCGCTATTGGCTATGGTCATGGCCTTGGTCAAGGTCTGGCCGGCGATGCTGGAGCCCAAGGTGCCGGCCCGCTGGTTGGTGAAGATCGTGACCGAGGGCCGGTCGGCACGAGTGGGCGAAACCGCGCTTTCGCTGAAATCAGTCAGATTGGACGAGAAGGACGGTGGAATCAGCAGCTCCCCATACACCTTCGCGCTGTCGAGTTGCCGCCGTGCCTCGTCGTGGGTAAGCACCCGGATGTCGTAGGCGTTGTTGTCCGCCTGATGGACCAGGCCCTCGACAAGCTTTTCGCCCCACGGCCCGGCATCCTCGTTCACCACGGCGATCGGAAAGTGTCGCAGGCTGGTGATCGGATTCACGATCCCGCCCAAGTACAGTGCGGCCAGCGCTGACATCAGAGCCAACGTGGCGAGGATCGGGAACGCCCAAAAGCGAACGGTCCGTAGGGCTTTGACGTTCGCCTTCGGGTTAGGCGCCGCGTGCCGCGGTTGTGGTTCGGACATACCGGCTCCTGTCTAAATCTTGATGGCGGGTATCAACCTGTCGAGGTTCCAGAGCCGGTCTCGTCGGGCACACAGGGCCGAGATCGCCAGCGCGGCGCCCCAGATCGCGAACAGCACGATGATCGCCTGCCACATCCTGTGGTCGATGCCGCCGAGGATGAGTTGTCGAAGTCCGTTGACGCCGTAGGTCATCGGGTCGAAACGGTGCAAGAACTGGAACGGCTTCGAGGTGGTCTCCACGGGGTACATGCCGCCGGCGCTGACCAGCTGCAGCATCAGCAGCGCCATGATCAGCACCCGACCCACCGCGGGGCCGACGACCGCGTTGATCGCCTGTGTCGCGGCGACGAACGTGCAGGAAATCAACATCATGAAGGTCAGCATGGCGACCGGATGCGCGGAGTGGACGCCGAGGGCGAAGCGCACCACGCAGTACAGGATCGTCGCCTGGAATAACGCGATCACGGCGGCCGGCAGATAGCTCGACAGCGCCACCCGGATCGGGATCACCTCGGCGGCGATGGCGCGGTTTTGCAGCGGCCGCAATATCATCCACAACACCAGGGCGCCGAAGAACAACGCAAGGGTGAGGAAGAACGGCGCCATGCCGGTGCCGAAGTTGGGCGCGGCGTTCTCATGTGTGGTGTCCAGTCGCACCGGGCCGCCGATGGTGTCGGCGATGGCGTTTTGTTGCTGAGTTGTCCAGTTGGGCAACTGCTTTGCGCCTTCGCCGAGCTTGGCCGCGAGCTCTGCCGAGCCGGCCCTCAATTGCGCGCTGCCGTTTTTCAGCTGGACGGCGCCGTCGTCGAGTTTCCCGATGCCAGTCGATAATTCGGCACTGCCGGCGGCGAGCTGTTCGGCGCCACTGCGCAGCTGGGTGAGCTTGCTCGTCAGGTCCTGACCGCCGCGGCCCACCTGGTCAAGCGCTGATCGCAGCGGACCGGTGGCGTTCTGCGCATTGGTGAGCTGCTGGCGGATCTGCGGGGTGAACTGGTGGCCGCGGAGTTGGTCCTGGATGCCGCGCAGGGCCCCGACGGCGTTGGCCGCCGCCGGGTCTGGGCTCGCGGATAGCTGGTCTATCACCGTTGCCAGCTGGTTGGCGGCGCCGTCCTGCGCGGCGGCGATGGCGCCGATCTGGTCGCTGGCTTGCTGCAGCGCGGCCGCGCCGCCGCCGACTTGTGACAGCGCCTTACTCACCGCGAGCAACGGATCGGTGGCCGCGTCGATGCCGTCGGAGAGTTGCTTGGCGCCACTGGCGACCTGCGTCGAGCCCGTCCTGGCTTGGTGCAGACCGGTCGACAGCTGTCCGATCCCGTCGTCAAGCTGGGCCGCGCCGTCGGCGAGTTGTCTGGCTCCGTCGGCGGCCTGCTTGATGCCGGTGCCGGACGAAACGACCACGGACAGTGCCTGATTGACCGCCTGCCCGGAGATCCGGGTGGACACGGCGTTGAGCACCTGGTCGATAGCGGTGCGTCCGATGCTGGATGAGATGTAGTTGTTGGCGTCGTTGTAGACGGCGATGAGTTTGGCTTTTCGTGGTTGCCCCGTTACCGGCGACGCGATCGCTTCGCTGAAGTCCGGCGGCAGCTCGAGCATGAAGTAATACTTGCCGTGGTCGACTCCGCTGCGGGCCTCTTGCGGGCTTACGACTTTCCAGTCCAGGCTGCGGTCGGCGGTGAGGCTCCTGGCGATCTCGTCGCCGGCGTTGAACTGTTGGCCGGAGACGGACGCGCCGCGGTCGGAGTTGACCAGCGCGACGGGTAGCTTGTTGACGTGGCCGAAGGGGTCCCAGAACGCCCAAAGATAAAGCGCCCCATAGACCAACGGCAGCAGCATCAGCACGATGATCGCGACGCGCGTCAGCCGGTGGCGTCCGAACCGCTTGATCTCCGAACCGAATGCGATTCCAGCCAACATCATTGGTCCCCTTCGATCAGGATTCGGTGGTCGTGCAGATCGTGGCCGGGCGCCTGGCTGCCGAGCGGGTTCGTCACGCCGACGACGACGGTGCGTTTGGTTGCGATCTCACCGAGCCGGTCGACGGCGAGCGCACGTTGCGCGTTGTCGCGGACCTGTTCGAGGTCGCCGACCACCAGGATCGGACGGTCCGACATCAGCGCCAGGGTGATCCGGAGCAGGAACAGCTGCAGGTCGGACAACTCGACGATGAAGCTGGTCGCCTTGGGCGGCGTGATGTCGCCGAACACGTCGTGCATGTGGTCCTGGCCGGCCTGGATCGGAATGCGGGAGTACCAGGGCGCCAGCCACCTGGTCTGTTCGGCGAGCACCGTCTGCACCGTGACCGATTCCTCGAGCTCGTCGATGTCGGCGAAGGCGGCGATCGAGCAGTGCCGGCGGATCGCACTGGGTTTTGAATCTCCGAGCACGGTGACGGTGCCGTGGGTGGGCTTGAGACGTCCGGCGAGCGTCAAAAGCAGCGCGTCCTGGCCGGGCCCGCCGGGCAACTGAATGGCGTGCAGGCCCGACGTGAGCTCGAGGTCGATGCCTTCGAATAGGGGGCCGTGTTCGCCGTCCACTCCCAGGCCCGAAGTGGTGATCACCACCGGGGCGCGTTCGGGCTCCTGCTCGTCCGGTTCGTCCATGCTCAGAACGTTATCCACAGTCGGTCGTTTATCCACAGATCGGCAGGTGGGCCTGTCGTGTGCGAACATATGTTCGATACCGTTGTGGCGTGGGTAGCTTCGTTGGCGGCGCAGAGGCACGAGAGCGGATTGGTGCTGCTCTTGACGCGATCGATGCCGCCCATGATGTGCTGCGTGATACGTCGTCGGATCTGGTCGGTTGCTCATTCCGGGTGGAGGTAGCCGAGCGGCTCGAGACCCAGGAGCGCACCAATCGCGGCCTGATGTACCGCATCTTCGGGGAGATCGCCGATCCGCCCGACGAAACGGGGTTCGTGCCGGCGGTGCGGGACAAGTTGTGGGCGCGGCTGCGGATCACCCCCGGCGAGATCACGCGCCGCTTCAAACTGGCGGCCCGGATCAGGCCGCGGCGGTCGCTGACCGGTCCGCCGCTGCCCGCGCAGCTGCCCGAGCTGGCCGCGGCGGTGCAGGCCGGTGACGTCGGCGAGGACCATATCCGCGCAGTGTGCCGAGCGGTCGACGTATTGCCCGCCAGCGTCTCGCCGCCTGAGGTGGCCAAGGCCGAGCGCCGGCTGGTCGAGCAGGCGGGCAAGGTGGACGCCAAAGTCGTCGAACAGCTGGGCCAACGCATCGCCGACTACCTCAACCCCGATGGGTTGTTCACCGACGAGGACCGCGCCCGGCGCCGCGGGCTGCACCTGGGTCCGCAAGGGCCCGATGACATGTCTCGGCTCAGCGGATGGATCGACCCCGAGGCCCGCGCGTACTTCGAAGCGATCGAGGCCGCCGTACGGCCCGGCCGCCACCAACCCGACGATGCCGAGCGCGACGACCGCACGCGCGCCCAGCGCTGCCACGACGCATTCAAGCTGGGCATGGAAGCCGCGATCGCCTCCGGTCGGATGGGTGTGCACCGAGGCCACCCCGTGACCGTGGTCGTCACCACGACACTGGCCGAAATCAACCGGGCCGCACACGCGGTCGCCGACCCGTCGGTTCCGATGCCCGCGCCTGCGAGGACCGGCGGCGGCTCGCGGCTGCCGATGTCGGACCTGATTCGTATGGCCGCCAAAGCAATCCACTATCTGGCGGTGTTCGACGACCACACCGAGCGTCCGCTCTACCTGGGCCGCCAGAAACGCATCGCGACCGCCGACCAGAGACTCATCTGCCACGCCCGAGATCACGGCTGCACCCGCCCGAACTGTCTGGTGCCCGGCTACCGCAGCGAAGTTCACCATTCGCCGGACTGGGCAAAGGGTGGCCGCACCGATGCAGACAAGCTCTTCTTCGCCTGCGGCTGCGACCACGCAGCGGCCAGCCGAGGCGAACTGCACACTGAAGTCACCGCCAGCGGGCGACTCGGCTGGACCGACGGCAGTAGTCCGCTTGACATCAACCGCGCCCACCATCCCGACGAACTTCTCGGCGGCGACCCCGACCCCTAGTCGCCCAGTTTTGCCCGCATCTCCCAGACCAGAACCTCCGAGTCGGCATCGGCTTCCAGTCGGCGCCCGTCCGTGTCGGTGAACCGGACCGCGTCTCCCTCGTCGAGGTCTCCGGCGCCCTCGAGGCCGAGCCGGCCTTTGGCGACGAACAAATGCAGGTACGGCGCCGCGGGCAGGGTGACGGCGTCGCCGGACCGCAACCGCCCGACGTGCAGGGCGGCGTTGCGGTTGTGCACGGTAATGGCGGCGTCGGTGGCGGGTATGCCCGACGCGACCGTGGCCAGGCCGCCGCCGAGCGCGGTGTCGTCGATCTCGTGCTGCTGATAGCCGGGCATGATGCCGGTCTCGTCGGGGATCACCCACATCTGCACGAAATGCACTGGCTCCGTGAACGAATGGTTCTTCTCCGAGTGCAGGATTCCGCTGCCCGCCGACATCCGTTGGGCCAGGCCGGGATAGACAACGCCATGGTTGCCGGCCGAATCCCGGTGTGCCAGTTCGCCTTGCAGCACCCAGGTGACGATCTCCATGTCGCGGTGGGGGTGGGTGTCGAACCCCTTGCCGGGCTCGACGATGTCGTCGTTGTTGACCAGCAGCAGCCCGTGGTGGGTGTTGTTCGGGTCGTAGTGATCGCCGAAGGAGAAGGAATGCCGGGACTGCAGCCAGGATGTTCGGGTGACAGCCCGGTCGGCGGCCCGGCGAATCGTTACGGTGGCGGCCATGAGTTCAGGGTAGTGCCGCCAGCAGCTGCTGGGTGTGACGCAGCGCGTCGTCGAGCTCGCCGAGGGTCAGCCCGGCCGAGCGGCCCAGGTGGATCTCGATCTGGTATTCCGGCTGGCCGTCCTGCCCGAAAATCGGCAGGGCAAGCCGCCGGAATTCACCGCGTTCGCCGCCACGCCCGGCGTGTTCACCTTCGGCTGGGGCCCGGTCCTGCACCAGCTCGCCGCCGGACTCGGGACCAAGATCGACCACATCGACGAGAGGAACGACCGGATCCCGGCCACCGAGTCGTTCGACACCCACCGGCCACATCGCGGCCGGGACGATCGCGGCGATGCGCTCCACGCTGACCGGATATGTCGGCGACAAGGCGACCTTCGTCGTCGACCACGTCACCCGCATGCGCGACGACGTCGCCCCGGACTGGCCGCAACCGCACATCACGATCGAGCCCAGGGACGTCGGCTACGGGCTGGCGAGCGGCCGCGGTCTCTACCGCATCGAGATCGAGGGCTCGCCGAGCATGCGGTGCGAATTCGAGATGGCCGAAGACCACGACCACGACCTGGGTGCCCGCATGGCGGGCGCATCGCGGATGGTCAACGCCATTCCCGCGGTGTGCGCGGCCCCGCCGGGGCTGCTGTCCGCGCTGGACCTGCCGCTGATTACCGGGGCCGGTCTGGTCCGCCCGGTGGCCGGGCCGTCACCGGACAGCCGCTTGTTTTAACAGCGGCGCCTTGGCGTTCAGCCAGCACGCGAGGCCCCCGACGAGCAGGCCGATGGCAATGCCGATGTCGGGGCGCTGACCGAGCATGAGCCAGGACAACACCGCGGCGACCGGGGGAATGAGGGCGAACAGCATCGTCACCGCGGCCGCCCCGTGCACGCTGATGGCGCGCACGTAGAGGCTGACCGCGACCGTGGCATTGAGCAGCACCACGGCGGCGATCGCGACGGTGGCTTTCGTCGCGTCGTGCACAGCGTAGGGCGTGAGGATCGTCAGCACCCCCGCAGGAATGAACGCCACGGCGTTTTGCATCGCGCTCATCGTACGGAAGTCGACGCCCGCGCAGTACCGCTGCTGGTACACGCCGCCGGCCGAAAGGCCAAGCAGCGCAACGGCAAGCAACGCGATGACGGGATCGATGCCGTGCGTGCTCATCAGCCGTCGTGCGCAGGCGGCGAGCACCGCGACGACACCGAGGGCCAATGCGGCTATCCGCGACGTGCCTAGCGGCTCGCGCAGGAACGCCGCCGCCAGGATCGCGGTGATGACCGGGTTCATCGCGATCACCACCGCACACAGCACCGCGGGTGCGCCGAGCAGCACCGCCTCGTAGAGGCAGCAGAACTGGACCGCCTGAATGAGCAGGCCCGCGACGAGGACGTGACCGAACTGGGCACCGCGCGGCCACGCCGCTTTGGCCACGATGGCCCAGCCCGCCAGGATGACGGTGGCGAAACCGAAGCGCAGTACCAGGACGGCCATCGGGGTCATCGCCGTCACCGCGAGCGTCCCGACGGGATAGCCGATCGCGTAGAAGAGGGTCACCGCCGAAGCGGTACTCAATGGCATCCGCGGTTGGTCCATGCCCCCATGCTGGTGTAGCCGGACCCGCGCCGTCCAACGATTATTGGCGATCACTACTGATCACTAATTCTCATCGGTTATCTCCGAAAAGCGGGAATAATCGCAACCATTGATCATATCTACTGATCGAACTAGGGTGGCGGCATGGCCCAAATGCTCGACATCGCGCCGCTGCGCAGCCTCGTCGCGGTGGCCGACTGTGGGGGGTTTCACAGGGCGGCGGCCGCGCTGCACTTGAGTCAGTCCGCGGTCAGCCAGCATCTCCGCAAACTGGAGACTGTGGTCGGTGCGCCGGTGGTGGAGCGCTCCGGCCGCGGCGTCGTGTTCACCGAAGTCGGCCGCAAGGTGTTGCGCCACGCCCGCACCATCTTGGCGGCCCACGACACGGCTCTCGACGACCTCGGCGCCGTCGAAAACAAGCTGCTGACCATCGGCGCCACCGAGCACGGCGCCGACGTGATGCTGCCCGCGCTGACCAGCGTGCTGCGCGAGCGGCTCCCCGACCGTCGGGCCCGCTTCCGGCTTGACCGCAATGTTTCGCTGGCGGACGCGTTGGACCGCGGGTTGTTGGACCTGGCGATCATGCTCGACGGGTCCGGGCTGGATCGCGCCAACGCGTCGGGAGTCGTTGTGCTGAAATGGGTTTCGGCGCGGGCGTTCGCGGTTCGCCGGGAGGATCCGCTGCCGTTGGTCATCTTCGCCGAGCCGTGCACGCTGCGCGAGCCCGCCTTCGCGGTCCTCGAAAAGCACGGGATCGCCTACCAGATCGCCGCCGAATGTGCCGATCTGGCAGGGCTTTACGCGGCGGTGCGCTCGGGGCTGGGGTTGGCGCTGCTGCCGATGATCGGCAAGCTCCCCGACGGTTTGTGCCCCGCCGAAGGCCTGCCCGCGGCCAACTGCGCCACGGTATTGGTTCGCGGGCGCACCGGCATCGATCCGGATCTGCTGAGCACCGTCGATGCCGCGGTGCGCGACGTACTAGCCGAAGAGAGCTGAAACATGCCCGAACCGCTTCCAATTCAGCGTTTCTCACATCTGTGCGTCGGTGTCTCCGACATGGAGAGCTCATTGGCCTTCTACACCGGCCTACTGGGAATGGACGTGGTGTTCGACGTGCAGCTCGACGGCGCCGGCTTGGACGCGGTGACCGGCACGAGCGACGCCGCGGGCCGGATGGTCGGCGGGCTGATCGGCGGCACCATGATCGAATTGCTCGACCTTGGCGACGTGCCGACCGTCCCCGACGGCCCCCACCGCGGCTACACCAACATGTCGTTCACCGTCGCCGACGTCGACGCGGTCCACCGACATGTCGTCGCGCGCGGCGACGTGAAATGCGTTCCGCCCGTTGACATCGGCGGCGTGCGGATGATGTTCTTCTACGACCCCGACGGCACGCCGATCGAGTTCATCCAGCTGCCCGGCGGCGCCGAGAGCACCGAGCAAATGTGGAGACCGGCCGGTTAGCTGTAGGGGTATGTCGCGGCGGCGAGCGCGAGGATCTCGGCGCGATCAGCCGGCAGGATGAACCCGGATTCAATCGCACTGTCGAGCGCGACCGTGAAGCTTTCCAGGTACTCGGTGAGGCCGCCCGGGTAGAGCCGGCGCAAAGTGGCGGCGTCGAAGGGTTCGCCGGAGCCGAAGATCGCGGCCATGATGCTTTCTGAGGCGCCTTCTGAGGGGATGACGCCGGAGGTTCGCGCGGTCGGGACATCCACCCAGGGCGTCCTGATGCCGCCTTGGGCCAGGCCGTTGCGATCCAGAATCGGTTGCGCGGCTTCGGTTTCGCGCACCTCGATGGGCGGGGCGCTGGGTGCGGGCTGGGCGGTTCCGACCCAATTGGTAAGCGCCGAGAGCGCGGCCTGCACCACGTAGTGATGTTGCGGCGCGAAGTTGATGTAGTGCCGGAGATGCTGACCCATCAGCATATTGGTCGGCTCGTAGGCCGCCACGATGTCATCGATCGGCGCCGAGCCGGTGTCGATCGGCGCGACTTGGATCGTGTAGTTGTCGGCGTGAGCGGCCCCGACAATCTCCCAGACTCGTAGCCACTCGCTGTCGGGTTGCCTGGCGAAGTAATAGCCCAGTGTCACATCACCGAAGAGGTCCGTTTCGGTGATGACCGTGATCAGCGGGACGCGCAGGTCCGGACGGAACCTCACCGCCACCGGCGAGCCGGCCGACGATTCCAGCTCATCGATCAAGGAACTCCCGTCCAGCGGGGCGGCCGGCCCGAATCGGGAATGCACCAGGAAGCCGTCGTAAACCCGGGCGAGCGGATCGACGGCATTGATGTAGGTGGTGAGGAACATCGCCGACTGCGACTCGCCGAGGGCGACGACGTGTTGCGGGCGCAGTTCGCCGAGCAGGCCGCCGCTGTTGAGGAGTCCGCCGACCTGGGAGAAGATGTCGAAGGCGAAGGCGTCGCCCGGGTGATTCAGGCTTGCGTATCGTGACGGATCCTGGTTTTTCAGCGACATGTCGATCCCGAGCAGGCTCGCGCCGCCGTCCACTCCCACCTTCTGGGCCGAGACCGCGACGTAGGCATAGCCCGCCCGGACTATTTCGCGATGCGCCATCATCCACACGGCCGGCGCGTCGATCCCGCCGCTGACGTTGAGCCATTCGACGAGCACGGTGCCGTTGAACTGTGATCGGTCCGCCGGCACCATCGCCACCACTCGAGTGGTGAAATCAGCTGCGTACGAGGGCGTCACCCGCCATTGGCCGTCGGGATCCAGCGGTCCCGCGGGGTCGTAGGACGACGCGGTCCCGGAGACGAAGAACTCTTCGGCGACATATCCCACGCTGTCGATCTCGAAAGCGCCCAGCAGCAGAAGCGGTTTCCCGGGTATGGCTTCCAGGACTGGTTCCGTCATTCGCTAGAGCTTAGGGGGCAGACCGAATCTGGCGAACAACGAGTCGTCGAGGAAGGCGACCACGCGTGACACCCCGTCGGCGCGCATGTCCAGCACGTGCAACTGGAACGGCACGTGGCTGGCGCCCGCGCGCATGTACATGGCCGCGGCGGGCTGCCCGTTGGCCACCAGCGGGAGCATGCGCATGTCGCCGGGAAGCTCGGCGGGGCATTGCTGATGGATGAGGGTGATGATGGCCTGCGGCCCCTGGTACCAGCCGGTGTAGGGCGGCATCTCCCAGATGGCCTCGCTGGTGAACAGCTCCACCAGCCGGTCGATGTCGTAGGCCTCGAACGCCGCGATGTAGCGGGCCAGCCGGTCCTGCGCCTCCGGCGAATCGGGGTCCGACAGCCGGTCGCCGGGCTCGACGGCCTCCAGCTGCGATCGGGCCCGCTGCAGCAGGCTGTTGACCGCGATCGTGGAGGTCCCGATCGCCTCGGCCACCTCGGCGGACTTGAACTGCAGGACGTCGCGCAGCAGCAGCACCGCGCGCTGCCTGGGGGAGAGGTGCTGCAGCGCGGCGACGAACGCCAACCGCACCGACTCCCGGGACCCGGCGATGACCGCGGGGTCGGCCGCATCATGAGTCGGGTTGGTCAGGTCGGGCAGCGGCTCCAGCCAGGGCACTTCACGGCGTTCCACCAGTTCGGCCGTCGGGTCGGAGCTCGACGTCCCGAGCCCGGTCGGCAGCGGCCGGCGCTGGCGGCCCTCCAGCGCGGTCAGGCAGGTGTTGGTGGCGATCCGGTGCAGCCAGGTCCGTATCGACGATTTGCCCTCGAATCGGTCGAAGGCCTTCCAGGCACGCAGGAATGTCTCCTGCACCAGATCTTCCGCGTCATGCAACGAGCCGGTCATCCGGTAGCAGTGCGCGAGCAGCTCGCGCCGGTATGGCTCGGCATGTGTGGAGAAGTCCTCCGCGCCTGTGCTTGCTAGCAAGCTCACCCGCACGAGCCTACGCAGACACTCTGACATCCCTAATTGCGGAGCCATTACGCTGCCCGTAATGACAACCCGCACAGAACGGCATTTCGACGGGGTTGGCGGTGTGCGCATCGTCTATGACGTGTGGACGCCCGACGTCCCGCCGCGAGCGGTGGTGGTGTTGTCACACGGCCTCGGTGAATACGCCCGCCGCTACGACCACGTCGCGCAGCGGTTTGGCCAGGACGGCCTGGTCACCTACGCGCTGGACCACCGCGGACACGGCCGCTCGGACGGCAAGCGGATGCTGGTGCGGGACATCTCGGAGTTCACCGGTGACTTCGACACCCTGGTCGGGATCGCCAAACGCGAGCATCCCGGGCTCAAGTGCGTCGTGCTCGGGCACAGCATGGGGGGCGGGATCGTGTTCGCCTACGGCGTGGAACGCCCGGACAACTACGACCTGATGGTGTTGTCGGCGCCGGCGGTCGCGGCGCAGGACCTGGTCAACCCGCTGATGGCGTTGGCCGCCAAAGGCCTGGGCGTGCTGCTGCCCGGTGTGCCGGTGCAGGAACTCGACGTCGACGCCATCTCCCGCAACCCCGAGGTGGTGGCGGCCTACAAGAACGATCCGCTGGTGTACCACGGCAAGGTCCCCTTCGGTATCGGCCGCGCGCTGCTGCAGGTCGGCGAGACCATGCCGCAGCGGGCGCCGGCCTTGCATGCGCCGCTGCTGGTGGTCCACGGCTCCGACGACCGGCTGATCCCGCTCGCCGGCAGCCGCCGCCTGATCGAGTGCGTGGGATCGAGCGACGTCGAGTTGAAGGTGTACCCCGGGCTGTACCACGAGGTGTTCAACGAGCCGGAGCGCGACCAGGTGCTCGACGACGTCGTGTCCTGGATTACCAAACGGTTGTGATGTCAGGTCGACGGCTCACAGTACTTTGGCGTCATGACCGACGACAAATTGTTGGCGCGTATCGCCGCGCTGCTACGTCAGGCCGAAGGCACCGACAACGCTCACGAGGCCGACGCCTTCATGACCGCCGCGCAACGGCTGGCGACCGCCGCATCCATCGACCTGGCGGTGGCCCGCTCGCACTCCGCCAACCGTTCGGCCGCGCAGGCCCCCACCCAGCGCACGATCACCGTCGGGTCGGCGGGTACTCGCGGGCTGCGGACGTACGTGCAGTTGTTCGTCGTGATCGCGGCGGCCAACGACGTGCGCTGCGATGTCGCGTCGAATTCGACCTTCGTCTACGCCTACGGGTTCGCCGAGGACATCGACGCCAGTCACGCGCTGTACGCCAGCCTGGTTGTGCAGATGGTGCGGGCGTCGGACAGCTACCTGGCCTCCGGTGCGCACCGGCCGACGCCGACGATCACGGCGCGACTCAACTTTCAGCTGGCGTTCGGCTCCCGGGTCGGCCAGCGGCTGGCCGAGGCCCGCGAGGAGACGCGGCGAGAGGCCACCAAGGACCGCCGCCGTCCGCCGGGTACCGCTATTGCCTTGCGGGACAAGGATATCGAGTTGCGCGACCATTACCGCAGCGCGTCGAAGGCACGCGGCACCTGGCGGGCCAGCAGCGCGACGGCAGGGTATTCGTCGGCGGCCCGGCGGGCGGGTGACCGGGCCGGTAGACGGGCACGCCTCGGTAACAGCCCCGAGCTGCCCGGGGCGCGCTCCGCTCTGGGCCGTTGACGGCTCGGGACTCCCAGCGCGCCAAGGTGTACGCCGCTGAGGAGTTCGTCCGGACGATGTTCGACCGCGCCGCCGAACACGGATCGCCCAGCATCGAATTCTTCGGTACACAGCTGACGTTGCCGCCCGAGGGGCGGTTCGGGTCGGTGGCGTCCGCGCAGCGCTATGTCGATGACGTGCTCGCGTTGCCGGCGGTGCGGCAACGGTGGCCGCAGGTGTCTCCGCTGCGAGTGCGGCCGCGCCGGGCCGCCACTGCCGCGCACTACGAAAACCATGATGGCGCGGGCGTTATCGCGGTTCCAGACCGTGACACCGCCGACTGGGCGATGCGCGAGCTGGTGATGCTCCACGAGGTGGCGCACCACCTGTGTCGGGCCGAGCCGGCGCACGGCGCGGAGTTCGTCGCGACGATGTGCACCCTGACCGAGCTGGTGATGGGACCAGAACTCGGGCACGTGCTGCGCGTCGTTTACGCCAAAGAGGAGGTGCGCTGACGCTCGTCGCGGCATAGTGAGAACCCGTGACGACACGAATTGCGATTGTCGCGCTGAGTGCCTTAACCGCCGTGGCCGCCGGCTGTGGGAATCAGGCCCCGCCGACATCGAATAGCTCGACCGCCACCGCTTCCACGTCTGCGGCCCTGCCGCCGCCCGCCTCGCTCAACGGTTCGTCGGTCTCGTTGACCGCGAACTACCCGACGGTCGATGAGGTATTCACCAACACCGTCACGGGCACTGTGCCGGTCAGCTGGCCGAAGGGCACGCTGTACAGCACGCGCAACAAGCTCGTGCAGGTGAACGCCAGCTTCGACGTCACCGGAACCCAAGTGACCGAAACGTTTTTGATGAGTGCGCGGCTGGGGACGGGCACCTTCAACGGCCCGGTCTACAAGTTCACCGGGGCGCCCGCGATCGCCAAGGTGACCCTCGATCCGCAGAGCGACCCGACCGTCGCACCCACCGGCATCGCGTTCACGGCCGACTCCATCAGCGTGAATGACTCGGGGCTGACCGTCACCAACGGCGCCAAGCAGATTCTGGACGTCACGTTCGCGACGCCGTGAGTCTCGACTGGCAGCAAGCCGCCCTCCGCGCCCGCGAGACCGAGCAGTCGATGACCGACGAAGAGCGCTTCACGCTGCTGGTCGGGGTGATGGGATCGAGCGAATCATGGCCGCTGGCCGACGAGCGCATCCCGCCCGGCGTTGCGATGAGCGCCGGGTATGTGCCCGGCATCCCCCGGCTCGGTGTCCCGGCGCTGCAGATGAGTGACGCCGGGCTCGGCGTCACCAACCCCGGCTTCCGTCCCGGCGATACCGCGACCGCGCTGCCCGCCACGCTGGCTCTGGCCGGTAGCTTCAACCCGGCGCTGGCGCGGGCGGCGGGCGAGGTGATCGGACGGGAGGCGCACAGCCGCGGGTTCAACGTTCAGCTGGCGCCCGCGATGAACCTGGCGCGCGATCCGCGCAACGGCCGCAACTTCGAATACCTTTCGGAAGACCCGCTTTTGAGCGCCACCATGGCCGCGGAGACGGTCGGCGGGATACAGCGCCAGGGCGTGATCTCGACGGTCAAGCACTACTCGTTGAACTGCAACGAGACCAACCGGCACTGGCTGGACGCGGTCATCGATCCCGACGCGCACCGCGAGTCCGACCTGCTGGCCTTCGAAATTGTCATCGAGCGCGCGCAGCCCGGCGCGGTGATGGCCGCCTACAACAAGGTCAACGGCGACTACTGTTCGGCCAACAAGGTTTTGATCGACGACATACTGAAAGGTGCTTGGGGATACCGCGGTTGGGTCATGTCGGATTGGGGCGGCACCCCAAGCTGGGAGTGCGCGCTGCGCGGACTCGATCAAGAGTGCGGTGCGCAGATCGACGCCATCCTGTGGCAGTCCGAGGCGTTCAGCGACCCGCTCCGCGCCGCCTACGCCGAAGGCAAGCTTCCCAAAGAGCGTCTTTCGGAGATGGTCCAGAGAATCCTGACGTCGATTTATGCCATCGGAATCGACCGACGGGAGGTTGTGTCGTCGCCGGACATGCCGGATTTGTTTAGGCACAACGAGATTGCGCTGCAAATAGCGCGCCAGGGAATCGTGCTGCTGCAGAACCGCGGGGTCCTTCCCGTTCGGCCTGACTCCGCTTCGCGGATCGCCGTCATCGGCGGGTATGCGCACACCGGCGTTCCGGTCGGCTGCGGGTCCAGCGCCGTCGTGCCCCCGGGCGGGTTCGCCGACGTGATCCCGATCGGGGGCACCGGCCTGACGGCCGGGCTGCGCAACCTGTACCTGCTGCCGTCCAGGCCGCTCGACGAGCTGCGAAAACAGTTGCCGCACGCGCAGATCGAGTTCGATGCCGGCATCAGCCCGGCCGAGGCAGTGCTCGCGGCGCGGCGGGCCGACATCGCGATCGTGTTCGCGATCCGCGTCGAAGGGGAGGGCTTCGATGGGGCCGACCTGTCGCTGCCATGGGGCCAGGACGCGGTGATCGAGGCCGTCGCGGCCGCCAACCCGAACACCGTCGTGGTGCTCGAGACCGGCAACCCGGTGTCCATGCCCTGGCGAGAGTCGGCGAACGCCGTCGTTCAGGCGTGGTATCCGGGCCAGGCCGGCGCTCAGGCCATCGCGGAAATCATTGCCGGCCAGACAAACCCGTCGGGCCGGTTGCCGATCACCTTTCCGGTGGATCTCGGTCAGACACCGCGCCCGGAACTGCCGGACCTCGGCGCCCCGTTCGGGACAGCGAGCACGATCCGCTACACCGAAGGCGCCGAAGTCGGCTACCGATGGTTTGCTCACACCCGGCAAACGCCGATGTTCGCGTTCGGCCACGGGTTGTCCTACACCGAGTTCGAGTACCTCGATTTGGTGGTGAGCGGTGGTGACAGTGTCCGGGCCAGCTTCAGCGTCACCAACACCGGTGATCGCAGGGGGGCGGACATCCCCCAGCTGTACCTGACCGCCGCGCCCGGCGAGCAACGGTTGCGGCTACTGGGATTCGAGCGGGTCGAGCTGGAACCCGCCGAGACCCGCCGGGTCACCATCGAGGCCGATCCCCGCCTGCTCGCCCGCTACGAGTGCGGGTGGCGGATCGACCCGGGCCGCTACTCGGTGGCGGTCGGCGCGTCGGCAGTAGCCCTGCGGTTAGCGGCGGAAGTCGAGCTGAACGGGCGCTCGTTCGACCGCTAAATAAATTCGACGCGCGTACAGTGCTTTGGACGGTCTATGCATTTACCGAGTTTCCTTTTGAAATGACGGGGCCCGTGATGTCGCCAGAGCAGCTAAGCACCTCACCTGAGGGTTTAGCTTCGGCGTCGGCTGGCTTGGATGGGGTCGGGGACGCACTCACCGACGCGACGTCCGCGGCGGCACGGTCGACGACGTCGATCGCGCCCGCCGCCGCCGATGAGGTGTCGGCGGCGATTACGCGGTTGTTCGCGACATACGGTCAGCGGTTTCAGTTACTGAGTGCGCAAACGGCGGCGTTTCACGCCCATTTTGTGCAGTTGTTGTTCTCGGGTGGGGCGGCGTATGACGCCGCGGAGACGGCGAACGCGGACCCGCTGTGGGGTGCCACCGGTGCCAACGGTGCCGGCGGATCAGGCGGCAGCGCCATCGGTGCGATCAATACCCGTGGCGCCGCCGGAATAATCGGTGGCGGCAATGGCGGCGCCGGCGGCTTCGTCGGCTTCGGCAGCAACGGCTGGGGCCAGGGCGCGCCGTCGGCTGACAACTGACGGCGACGCCTGGCCCGGGCCGGCGGCCGTTTACTTGACCGGAACCAACTCGTCGCCGCAGGTGCAGCGGTACGGCTGGCCGGAGCCGGAGCAGTGGCATGAGGTCTCGATGCGGACGCGACATCCGCAGCCCTCGTGGCCACAGGTCAGCAAGGTGCCTTCTTCGTAGTCGGCCATTTCCTCTCCCTTTCGTCGATGGTTGTTTCCATTCGTCACCTTATACCCCATACGGGTATCTGGTAAAGGGCTGGACCGCCGCGACTAGTTTGGGTGCCATGGCCGATGCACCCACCCCGCAAGATGTCGACGCCTTCCTGGACAGCACGCTCGTCGGCGACGATCCGGTGCTGTCCGCGGCGCTGGACGCCAGCGATGCCGCCGGATTGCCCCGCATCGCGGTCTCGTTCCAGCAGGGCAAGTTCCTGTGCCTGCTCGCCGGCGCGATGCGGGCGCGCCGCATTCTCGAGATCGGCACGCTGGGCGGCTTCAGCACCATTTGGCTGGCGCGGGGCGCGGGCCCGCAGGGGCGGGTGGTGACGCTGGAATACGAGCCCAAGCACGCCGAGGTAGCGCTGGCCAATCTGCGGCGGGCCGGGGTGGATGACCGGGTGGAGATCAAGGTCGGTGCGGCACTGGATACCTTGCCGACGGTGACCGAGGGCCCCTTCGACCTGGTGTTCATCGACGCCGACAAGGACAACTACGTCGCCTATTTGAAATGGGCGATCCGGCTGGCCCGTCCGGGTGCAGTCATTGTGGCGGACAATGTCATTCGGGAAGGCCGGGTGCTCACTTCAGAGGATGCCGCGGCCAGCGCGGTGCGGGAGACGCTGCAGCTGATGGGTGCGGACCCTCGGCTGGATGCGGCCGCGATCCAGACCGTCGGGGCCAAGCACTGGGACGGCTTCGCGGTTGCCCTGGTGAAGTAGGTTGAAGCAGTCAGGACGGGCTGAGATCCGCGACCACCGTTGCGGCAGAGGTGACTTCGCCGATTCGGCGGGCCGTATCGCCGGCGTATAGCGCAGCGCGCTCCACCCATGAATCGGGCATCTCCGCAACCGGTGCCAAGGGCGTGAAGATTGGTCGGTCCGGCGATTGCAGCCGCAGCAACGCGCCCGCGTCGAAATATCCCAGGATCGACAAGGGCCTACTGATCCTGTTGAGGGTCGCGGGTAACGCTTTGGCCGTGCCGTCGTCGTGGCACCACCGTCGGGTGGCGGCGTTGGGGAGCACTCGGTGCCGCAGCGGCCAGGACAAACCGAAGAGGTTCGTTTCAATGGTGTTGTCGGCAATCGTGATTCGTCGCTGATACTCGCGGTTGGCGTTGGCTTCGTGAGTCATCAGGAATCGCGTGCCGGCGATGACGCCGCTGGCTCCTGCCGCCAAGGCTGCGCGGGTATCGGCGCCGGAGGCGATTCCGCCGGCCAGGAACACAGGCCGGTCGCCGGCCGTCTCGAGCGCCTGCTGCAAGAACTCCAGCGCCGGCATGGTTCCGACGAGGTGACCGCCGGCGTCGCGTCCCTGAGCGATCAGACCATCCGCGCCCCAGGCGATGGCGTTGCGCGCCTGCGCTCGGGTACCGACCATCACGAAGACGAAGATGCCGGCCGCGCGCAGATGCTCGACCAGCCGGCGATTCTCGCCGAACGCCAGCACGACGACGTCGACCCGAGCGTTCACACACACCGCAACGTGGCGGCGAGTAACGAAGGGCAGCAACAGGTTTACCGCGATGGCGCGGCCCGCGGCCTCCGCACGCACGTGATCGATCGCCGCGCGCAGCTGCGGAGGCGTGACCAGACCCAGTGTTCCCAGTCCGCCCGCCTTGGCCACCGCCGCCGCCAGCGGGGCACCGGCCAACCCGCCGCCCATCCCGGCCTGGCCGACGGGAACGTCGAGCCGAAGTCTGTCCGCGAGGTCCACGTCGTGCGCGCCTAGCCGCAGATCGCGCCGCCCGACGCCGAACCGACCAGCTTGACGTACTTGGCCAGCACGCCGGTCTTGTAGCGCGGTGGTGGAGGTGTGAAACCCTCACGCCGAGAATTGAATTCGTCGGCATCGCCCACGACGTCGAGCGTGGCGTTCGCGACGTCGAGGCGGATGCGGTCGCCGTCGCGCAGGAATGCGATCGGTCCGGCGTCGACCGCCTCCGGGGCGATGTGCCCGACGCACAGCCCGGTGGTGCCGCCGGAGAACCTGCCGTCGGTCAGCAGCAGCACGTCCTTACCGAGTCCCGCGCCTTTGATCGCGCCGGTGATGGCGAGCATTTCGCGCATTCCGGGGCCGCCCTTGGGGCCCTCGTAGCGGATCACCACGGCGTCGCCGTTGGTGATGGTGCCATCCTCGAGGGCGTCCAGCGCAGCCCGCTCGCCGTCGAAAACCCTTGCGGTGCCTTCGAACACGTCGGAGTCGAAGCCGGCCGACTTGACCACCGCGCCGTCGGGCGCCAGCGATCCGCGCAGGATGGTGATGCCGCCGGTCGGGTGGATCGGGTTGTTCAGCGCGCGCAGCACTTTGCCGTCCGGGTCGGGAGGGGCGATTGCCGACAGGTTCTCGGCCATGGTCTGGCCGGTCACGGTCATGCAGTCGCCGTGCAGCAGGCCGGCATCCAGCAGGGCCTTCATGATGACGGGAACCCCGCCGATGCGGTCGACGTCAAACATCACATGGCGACCAAAAGGTTTGACGTCGGCCAGGTGCGGCACCTTCGATCCGATCCGGCTGAAATCCTCCAGCGACAGCGCAACGTCGGCCTCGTGCGCGATGGCCAGCAAATGCAGCACCGCGTTGGTGGAGCCGCCGAACGCCATCACCACCGCGATGGCGTTCTCGAACGCCTCCTTGGTGAGGATGTCGCGCGCGGTGATGCCGCGGCGCAGCAGTTCGATGACGGCCTGGCCGCTGCGCCGGGCGAACCCGTCGCGGCGCCGGTCGGTGGCCGGCGGCGCTGCGCTGCCGGGCAGCGACATACCCAGCGCCTCGGCGGCGCTCGCCATCGTGTTCGCGGTGAACATGCCACCGCACGCACCTTCGCCCGGACAGATCGCGCGCTCGATCGCGTCGACGTCCTCGCGCGGCATCAACCCGCGCGCGCAGGCCCCGACGGCCTCGAATGCGTCGATGATGGTGACCTCGCGCTCGCTGCCGTCGGAGAGCTTGGCCACCCCCGGGAGGATCGAGCCCGCGTACATGAACACCGCGGCCAGGTCCAGGCGGGCGGCGGCCATCAGCATGCCGGGCAGCGATTTGTCGCAGCCGGCCAACAGCACCGACCCGTCAAGCCGTTCGGCCTGCATCACGGTCTCGACGCTGTCGGCGATCACCTCACGCGACACCAGCGAGAAGTGCATTCCTTCGTGGCCCATCGAGATGCCGTCGGAAACCGAGATCGTGCCGAATTCGAGCGGGTAGCCCCCGGCCGAGAACACACCCTCTTTGACCGCCTTTGCCAGCCGGTCCAGCGAGAGGTTGCACGGGGTGATCTCGTTCCACGACGACGCGACGCCGATCTGCGGCTTGGCGAAGTCCTCGTCTCCCATGCCTACCGCGCGCAGCATGCCACGGGAGGCGGCCTTCTCCAGACCGTCGGTGACTTCGCGACTGCGGGGTTTGATGTCAGGGGCCATCGTGCAAGTATGCGCGGCGCGAGCAAGGCTATATTTGCGGGTCATACCCCGACGGGGTATGGCGTACCATGTATGGATGACGACGCCACACGGATACACGCAAGAGAAGGAGAACTACGCCAAGCGGCTGCGGCGCATCGAGGGACAGGTCCGGGGCATCGCACGGATGATCGATGAGGACAAGTACTGCATCGACGTCCTGACCCAGATCAGCGCGGCCCACAACGCGTTGCGTTCGGTTGCGCTGAACTTGCTGGACGAGCACCTGAGCCATTGCGTCACCCGCGCGGTGGCCGAGGGCGGTGACGACGCGCAGGACAAACTTGCCGAGGCCTCGGCTGCGATCGCCCGCCTGGTTCGCTCCTGATCTTCAGGGCGTGTTGATACGGCGAGGTACTTAAAACGCGCCGGTAGGTTCCGTACGGTTAGGGTCAGTGTCACCCGCGTCAGCAACATCCCACGCTATGACTGCCGAAACCCGAGCTGCCAGCCCTGCAACCCGACCGTGGACGCCACGGATCGCCGCGCAGCTATCTGTGCTGGCCGCGGCGGCTTTCATCTATGTCACCGCCGAGCTTTTGCCGGTGGGGGCACTGTCGGCGATCGCGCACAATCTGAACGTCAGCGTGGTGCTGGTGGGCACCCTGCTGTCCTGGTATGCCCTGGTGGCGGCGCTGACCACGATTCCGTTGGTGCGCTGGACCGCGCACGTGCCGCGCCGGCGGGTGCTGCTCGCCAGCCTGGCCTGCCTGACCGTTTCGCAACTCATCTCGGCGCTAGCGCCCAACTTCGCGGTGCTGGCCGCGGGTCGGGTGCTCTGCGCGCTCACCCACGGGCTGCTGTGGTCGGTCATCGCCCCGATCGCGACCCGGCTGGTGCCGCCGAGCCATGCCGGGCGCGCGACGACGGCGATCTTTTTCGGAACCAGCCTGGCCCTGGTGCTCGGCAGCCCGCTGACGGCGGCCATGAGCCTGATGTGGGGCTGGCGGCTGGCGGTGGTGTGTGTCACCGTCGCGGCTGCCATCGTCACCGTGGCCGCGCGCACCATGCTGCCCGAGATGGTGCTCACCACCGATCAGCTCGCCCACGTCGGTCCGCGGTCGCGGCATCACCGGAATCGGCGGTTGATCATCGTCAGCGTGATCACCATGATCGGCGTCACCGGCCACTTCGTCTCGTACACGTACATCGCGGTGATCATCCGCGACGTTGTCGGCGTGCGCGGACCGAACCTGGCCTGGCTGCTGGCCGCCTACGGGTTCGCCGGGGTGCTGGCGGTGCCCCTGGTGGCGCGGCCGCTGGACCGCCGACCCCGGGGCGCCATTCTGTGCTGCACGGCAGGGCTCGCCGCCGCCTTCCTGCTGCTGACGTTGCTCGCCTTCGGTGGACGGCCCACCCCGATGATGGCGCTGATCGGCACCGGCGCGATCGTGCTGTGGGGCGCCACCGCGACCGGGGTGACGCCAATGCTGCAATCGGCGGCGATGCGCAGCGGCGCCAACGACCCCGACGGTGCGTCGGGCCTGTACGTCACCGCGTTTCAGGTGGGCATCATGGCCGGTTCGCTGGCCGGCGGGCTTTTCTATGAGCGCAGCGTGGCGATGATGCTGACCGCGTCGGCGAGCCTGGTGGGTATCGCGTTGATCGGGATGGCGGCCAACCGGCAAACGTTCGACGTCACCGAGGCGAGCTCATGAGAATGCGGGCAAGTTTCCTCGTCGCGTTCGCGGCGAGCATGGTGCTGAGCGCGGGGACCGCCGCCGCGGACCCCGATCAGCCGGCACCCGGCGATCCGAACGTCGCCGCACCTGCTGAACCGCCACCTCCGTTGGCGCCACCCGCCCCGCTGGCCCTCCCGGCGCCGGCGGGATCAGTTCCCGGGCAGGACCCGACACCGTACGCAGGCGCACCCGTATTCCATCCGCCGACGTTCAACCCGCTCAACGGATCGATGGTCGGCGTGGCCAAGCCGATCATCATCAACTTCCCGATGCCGATTGCCGATCAGCCCATGGCCGAACGAGCCATCCGCATCTCGTCGGACCCGCCGGTGCCGGGGAAGTTCTACTGGATGAGCCCGACCCAGGTGCGCTGGCGGCCGCTCGAGTTCTGGCCGGCCAACACCGTCGTCACCATCGACGCCTCCGGTGCACGGTCGACCTTTCATACCGGCGACTCGTTGGTGGCCACCGCCGACGACGCCACACATCAGATGACGATCACCCGCAACGGCACCGTGGTGCAGACCTTCCCGATGTCGATGGGGATGTCGGCGGGCCACCACCAGACACCGAACGGCACCTACTACGTGCTCGAGAAGATGCCCTCGGTGGTGATGGATTCCTCGACCTACGGGGTTCCGACCGACTCGTCGTGGGGCTACAAGGTGACGGTCAACGACGCCGTCCGCATCGACAACAGTGGCAACTTCGTGCACAGCGCGCCCTGGTCGGTCGGCGACCAAGGCAAGCGCGACGTCAGCCACGGCTGCATCAACCTCAGCCCCGCCAACGCGAGGTGGTTCTACGACAACTTCGGCAGCGGCGATCCCGTCGTGGTGAAGAACTCCGTCGGCGCCTACACCCAGAACGACGGCGCCCAAGACTGGCAGATCTAGGGCGTTGCTGGGCCAAGCTCACTGCGATTCATAGCTCGCCAGGTCAGAGCGTTTATTGGAGCCGCCGCGCACGCCGCGGTGGGCGCGGAATAGGTAGCTGGCCTACGCGTTGTGCGACACTGGGTCGAGAAACGCGACAGGAGGAATGCATATGCCGGGCTGGACAAGGGGTCTTTTCGGGGCTCTGAGCGCAGCTGGACTGGCGGCTCTGCTGGTGTTGGGCGCGGGGATCGCTGCGGCGGATCCGGACCCGGCGCCCGGTGATCCGAACGTTGCCGCACCTGCTGATCCACCGGCGCCGCGCCATCGCGGCGCCACCGCCGCTGCCCGCTCCGTTCCAACTACCGGCTTTCCCGGCGGCGGCTGGCGCCGCCGAGGGGCAGAACCCGACACCGTTCACCGGTCAGGCGCCCTTCGGGCCGCCTTCGTTCGTTCCGAAGAACGGCTCGACGGTCGGGGTGGCCCAGCCGATCATCATCAACTTCCCCGGCACGGTCGCTGATTCGGGCGCGGCGATGGACGCGGTTCACGTGTCGTCGGTCCCGCCGGTTCCCGGCAAGTTCTACTGGATGACCCCGACCCAGCTGCGCTGGCGCCCGTTGAACTTCTGGCCCGCCCACACCGCGGTGACCGTCGACGCCGGTGGCACGGTGATGAGTTTCCGAACCGGAGACCAGCTGATCGCCACGGCCGACGACTCCACCCATCAGCTCACGGTCACCCGTAACGGCACCGTGGAGAAGACCATCCCGATGTCGATGGGCATGACGTCCGGCAACCACCAAACGCCCAACGGCACCTACTACGTGCAAGAGAAGATGCCCTCGGTGGTGATGGACTCGTCCACCTACGGGGTCCCGGTCAACTCGACCTACGGCTACAAGGTGACGGTGGAGTTGGCCGTGCGCTTCGACAACGTCGGCGACTTCGTGCACAGCGCGCCGTGGTCGGTCGATGACCAGGGCAAGCGCGACGTCAGCCACGGCTGCATCAACATCAGCCCCAGCAACGCCCGATGGTTCTTCGACAACTTCGGCCCCGGTGATCCGATCATCGTGGCGAACTCCAGCGGTGGCAATTACAAGAAGAACGACGGCTCGAGCGACTGGATCACTAACTAGACTTTTTGGTTGCGCGAGAAGACGTAAAGTCGCCCATTTCGATCTGAAATTGGGCGATTTTGCGTCTGCTGGGCCTCTTTCGCAGTGCCGCCGACTATGTATAGCATCATACATATGCCTAGCCCCCGCGAACGGATGGTGGTCTCGGCGGCCCTGCTGATCAGGGAGCGCGGCGCACATGCCACCGCCATCTCGGACGTCCTCGAGCACAGCGGCGCGCCGCGCGGCTCGGCCTATCACTACTTCCCCCGCGGGCGTACGCAGCTGTTGCGCGAGGCGGTCGACTATGCCGGCGAGCATGTCGCGGGGGTCATCACCGAAGCCGTGGACGGCCTCGAGCTGTGGGACACGCTGATCGAGAAGTATCGCCGGCAGCTGCTCGACAGCGATTTCCGCGCCGGTTGTCCGGTGGTCGCGGTCGCGGTGGAGGCGGACGAGGCGACGGTGATCGAACGCGCCGCGGCGGCGTTCGATCACTGGAACGACCTGATCGCGCAACGATTCATCGCCGACGGCGTTGCAGCCGACCGGGCCAACGAACTGGCGGTGCTGGCGACCTCGGCCCTCGAGGGTGCGATCGTGCTGGCCCGGGTACGGCGCGACCTGACGCCGCTGGATGTTGTTCACCGTCAGCTGCGAAATGTATTTCAGACCGCGAAAGGATCCGCCTCATGACCGCTGAATGGCAGCCCACCGCCTGCATCCTCTGCGAGTGCAACTGCGGGATCGTCGTGCAGGTCGAAGGCCGGACCCTGGCCCGCATCCGGGGCGACAAGGAACATCCGGGTACGCAGGGCTACACCTGCAACAAGGCGTTGCGGCTGGATCATTACCAGAACAACCGCGCCCGGCTGACCTCACCGATGCGTCGACGCGCCGACGGGACCTTCGAGGAAATCGACTGGGACACAGCGATTGTCGAGATCGCCGAACGTTTCAAGCACATCCGCGATACCTACGGCGGCGACAAGATCTTCTACTACGGCGGCGGCGGGCAGGGCAACCACCTGGGCGGCGCCTATAGCGGGGCATTCCTCAAGGCGCTCGGGTCGCGCTACCGGTCCAACGCGCTGGCGCAGGAGAAGACCGGCGAATCGTGGGTCGATGCGCAGCTCTACGGCGGACACACGCGTGGGGAGTTCGAGCACGCCGAGGTCTCGGTGTTCGTCGGGAAGAATCCGTGGATGTCGCAGAGCTTCCCCCGGGCCCGGGTGGTGCTCAACGAGATCGCCAAAGACCCGGCGCGGTCGATGATCGTGATCGACCCGGTGCTCACCGACACCGCGAAGATGGCCGACTTCCACCTGCGGGTGCGGCCCGGCACCGACGCCTGGTGCCTGGCCGCCCTGGCTGCCGTCCTGGTTCAGGAAAACCTTTGCGACGAGGCCTTTCTCGCCGAGCATGTGCACGGGGTCGACGCCGTGCGCGGCGCGCTGCGCGAAGTGCCGATCGGTGACTACGCGCAGCACTGCGGGGTGGACGAAGAGCTGCTGCGGGCCGCCGCGCGCCGCATCGGCGCCGCCAGCAGCGTGGCGGTGTTCGAAGACCTCGGCATTCAGCAGGCACCCAACAGCACCCTGTGCTCGTATCTGAACAAGCTGCTGTGGATTCTCACCGGCAACTTCGCGAAAAAGGGTGGCCAGCACCTGCATTCGTCGTTCGCCCCGCTGTTCAGCACGGTCTCGGGTCGCACGCCGGTCACCGGCGCCCCGATCATCGCCGGGCTGGTGCCGGCCAACGCGGTGCCTGAGGAGATCCTGACCGACCACCCGGACCGGTTCCGGGCCATGATCGTCGAAAGCGGCAATCCCGCGCATTCGCTGGCCGATTCGACCGCCTGCCGGGAGGCGTTTCAAGCGCTGGAATTGATGGTGGTCGTCGACGTCGCGATGACCGAGACGGCCAGGCTGGCCCACTACGTGCTGCCCGCGGCATCCCAGTTCGAGAAGCCGGAAGCCACCTTCTTCAATTTCGAGTTCCCGCACAACGGCTTTCAGCTGCGCCGCCCGCTACTCGAGCCGTTGCCCGGAACCCTGCCGGAACCGGAGATCTGGGCCCGGCTGGTACGCGCGCTCGGCGTCATCGACGATGCCGACCTGCGACCGCTGCGCGAGGCCGCACAGCAAGGGCGCCAGGCCTACACCGAGGCGTTCCTGGGGGCGGTGGCCGTCAACCCGACCCTGTCGAAGCTGCTTCCCTACGTGCTCTACGAAACGCTCGGGCCCACGCTGCCCGACGGTTTGGCCGGGGCGGCCGCGCTGTGGGGGCTGGCCCAGAAGACCGCGATGGCCTACCCGGAGGCCGTCCAGCGCGCCGGTCACGCCGACGGCAACGCGCTGTTCGACGCGATCCTCGACAGCCCGTCCGGGGTCACGTTCACCGCGCACAACTACGAGGATGACTTCGCGCTGATCAGCCACAGCGATCATAAGATCGCCCTGGAAATCCCCGAAATGCTGGACGACCTAAGGGCATTGACCACGGCGCCGGCCCAGCTGACCACCTCGGATCTGCCGATCGTGCTGTCGGTGGGGGAGCGGCGCGCCTACACGGCCAACGACATCTTCCGCGACCCGACCTGGCGTAAACGTGACGCCGACGGCGCGCTGCGCGTCAGCGTCGAAGACGCTCAGGCGCTTGGGCTTTCCGCCGGCTGCCGGGCCCGGATCACCACAGCGGCCGGCAGCGCCGAGGCCACCATCGAAATCACCGAGACGATGCTGCCCGGACATGCGTCCCTGCCCAACGGTTTTGGGCTCGCCTACGTCGGCGAGGACGGCGCCACCGTCGTCCCCGGTGTGGCGCCCAACGCGCTCACGTCCACCGAATGGCGCGATAAGTACGCCGGCACGCCGTGGCACAAGCACGTGCCCGCGCGGATCGAGGCTTGCCGAGCAGACGCCAAAGTCCCTATTTAACGGCGTGTCGCGGCACTTTTGCGTCTGCTCGCGCTAGGAACGCAACCTTAGTTCCAGATGCGGACCCGGCGCTGCGGATCCAGGTACAACGCGTCGTCCTCGGCGACGTCGAAGGCGTCGTAGAACGCGTCGACGTTGCGGATGACCCCGTTGCAGCGGAACTCCGGCGGTGAGTGCGGGTCCACCGCCAACCGCCGGATCGCTTCCGCGTCACGGGATTTGGTGCGCCACACCTGCGCCCAGCCGTAGAACACGCGCTGCACACCGCTCAGGCCGTCGATGACGGGCGCCGGCTTACCGTTCAGCGACAGCTGGTAGGCCAACAGCGCGATGGACAGGCCACCCAAATCGCCGATGTTCTCCCCGACGGTGAAGGCGCCGTTCACATGACGGCCGGCATCGAGCGCTCGGGGCGTGTACGCCTCGTACTGCTCGATCAGCGCCTTGGTGCGGGTGCCGAACTCGGTGCGGTCGTCGTCGGTCCACCAGTCGACCAGGTTGCCGTCGCCGTCGTATTTGGCGCCCTGGTCGTCGAAGCCGTGCCCGATCTCATGGCCGATCACCGCCCCGATGCCGCCGTAGTTGGCGGCGTCGTCGGCGTCGGCATCGAAGAACGGCGGCTGCAGAATGGCTGCGGGAAAGACGATTTCGTTCATCCCCGGGTTGTAGTAGGCGTTAACCGTCTGCGGCGTCATGAACCACTCGTCACGATCCACCGGGCCGCCGAGCTTGGCCAGCTCACGGTCGTGGTCGACGGCATATCCGCGTTGGTAATTGCCGTACAGGTCGTCGCGGTCGATCACCAGCGCCGAGTAGTCCCGCCACTTCGCCGGGTAGGCGACCTTGGCGGTGAACTTGTCCAGCTTGGTCAGGGCACGTTCCCGGGTCTGTGGCGTCATCCAGTCCAGCTCGCTGATGCTGATCCGGTAGGCCTCTTTCAGGTTGTCGACCAACGTGTCGATGCGCGCTTTGGCATCCGGTGGGAAATACCGTGCCACATAAAGCTTTCCGACGGCATCACCCATCAGCCCTTCGACCAGTGACACGGCTCGCTTCCAGCGATCGCGAATCTGCTCGGTGCCCGTCAGCAGGCGGCCGTAGAAGTCGAAGTCGGCGGCGACGATGGCGTCGGTCAGCCAGGGGGCACGGGCGCGGATCAACCGCCAACGTGCCCAACGCTTCCAGTCTTCAAGGTCCTCGCTACCCCACAGAGCCGCGAAGGTGGTGAGGTAATCAGGTTGGCGGACAACCACTTCGGCGACCTGTTCCGGTGTGGCGCCCAGTGCGGTCACCCAGCCGACCCAGTCGAAGCCCACCCCTTCGTCACGCAGGTCGGCTTGCAGATCGGCAAATGTGCGCAGGTTGTAGGTGAGGTCGGCATCGCGGCGCTTGACCACGTCCCAGTGCGCGGCGGCAAGTTTGGTTTCCAGGGCCACGATGCGCGCCGCGGTCTCGGCGTGCTGTTCCGCCGAGCCGTTGTAGACCAGGCCGAACATTTTCGCGATGTGTCCCGGATACGCCGCCAGCACCTCGGCGTGCTGCTCGTCGCGGAAATAGGACTCGTCGGGCAGGCCGATGCCGGACTGGGTGAAGTGCGCCAGGTAGCGGGTCGAGTTCTTGGAGTCGGTGTCGATGTACACGCCGACGCCGCCGCCCACGCCGGTGCGTTGCAACGCGCCGAGAACAGCGGCCAGCGCGTCGGCGTCGGCCGCGTAGTCGATCGCGGCCAGCTCGTCGAGCAGCGGTTGGGTGCCCCGGCTTTCGACGGCGTCCTCGTCGAGGAAGCTGGCATACAGGTCCCCGATGCGCTGCTCGTCAGTGCCGGGCTCCGCGGTCGACGAACTTGCCTCGGTGATCAGATCGCGCACCTGCTCCTCGGCCCGGTCGAACAAATACCGGAAGGCGCCGTCGGTCGCGCGGTCCGGGGGGATGTCGTATTCGGCGAGCCAGCGGCCGTTGACGTGACCGAACAGGTCGTCTTGGGGTCGGGCTTCGGCGTCGACAAAGCTCAGGTCGATGCCCGAGCGGATGGCCTCTAATGTCACCCCGCCATCCTTCCATCTCTTTTTGGGTGCGACGATCGGGCCATGTCAGACGGGGAGCACACGGAGCCAGAGGTCTCTGACGATTCTGCAGATCGCGCCGAGCCGGAAGCCGGTGGCGCGATGTTCTCCAATTACGGCATCGCGTCGGCCGTCCTCGGGGTGCTGTCGGTCGCCGCGATCGTGCTCGGCGCGTTCATCTGGACCGCCCACCACGACGACGCGCGCGAACGCGCCTACCTCACCCGGGTGATGCAGACCGCCGCCGACTGGACGGGCGTGCTGATCAACATGAACACCGGCAACATCGACGCCAGCCTGCAGCGGCTGCACGACGGGACGGTCGGCGAACTCAACTCCGACTTCGACGCGGCCATGCAGCCCTACCGGCAGGTGGTGCAGAAGCTGCAATCGCAGAGCGCCGGTCGCATCGAAGCGGTGGCGATCGAGACGGTGCACCACGACCTGGACAGCCAGCCGAGTGCGGGGAGACCGCCTAGAGAAGTAGTGACCACCAAGCTGCCGGCGTTCGCCAGCCGGACGGACTCGGTGATGCTGGTCGCGACGTCGGTCAGCGAGAACGCCGGCGCCAAGCCGCAGACGGTGCACTGGAACCTGCGGCTGGACGTCTCCAACGTGGACGGCAGGCTGATGATCTCCCACCTGGAGTCGATCCGATGAGAAACGTGTGGCGGCTGCTGGCGTTCGACATCCTGGCGCCGCTGGCCGCGATCGGCGCGCTGGTAATGATCGGGGTGGTGCTCGGCTGGCCGCTGTGGTGGGTGTCGGCGTGCTCGGTGTTGATCCTGCTGATCGTCGAGGGACTGGGGGCCAACTTCTGGCTGCTGCGGCGTGATTCGGTCAGCGTCGGCACCGACGACGACGCACCCGCGCTGCGGCTGGCCGTTGTCTTTCTGTGCGCGGCCGCCATATCGGCGGCGGTGCTGACCGGCTACACCCACTGGGCGAAGCCGGACCGCGACTTCAAGAAGGATTCCCGAGACGTGGTGCAGGTCGCCACGGGGATGGCCGAGGCGATGGCGTCGTTCAGCCCGAGCGCGCCGAACAGCTCCATCGACCGGGCCGCCGCGATGATGGTGCCGGAGCAGGCGAACGCGTTCAAGGAGCAGTACAGCAAGTCCAGTGCCGAGATGGCGCAGCACAACGTAACGGCGCAGGCCGCCACGCTCGCGGCGGGGGTCGAGGCGCTGGGCCCCACGGTGGCCAGCGTGGCGGTGATCCTGCGGGTCACTCAGGACACGCCGGGTCAGCCGTCCAGCCGAGCGGTGCCCGCGTTGCGGATCGCGTTGGCCAAGCGCGGCGGCGACTGGCTGGTGACCGACGTGTCCCCCCTGAACTCACGCTGAACTCACGCTGACAGATCAGTTGGCTTCGGCCGAACGTTCCGCTTGCACCTTGACGAACCGGTCCGACAACCGTCGCATTCGGATCATGAGGGAAGCCGACGGGCTGGCGCTGCCGTCGAGGTAGGCGGCGAGGTCGTCGGGTGCGACCCCGATCCGGGATGCGAACTCCGGGTGCGCCAGGCCGGACCGCTCCATGAGCAGCCGCACGTGGCGGGCCACCTCGGCGCGTTCGTTGGCTTCCAGGTGGGCGCGGGCGCGCTCCAGCACTTCCCATAGCGCCTTTGCGATGCCGGACGGTCGGGTGCCGTCGAGGACTTCTTCGACTTGGCGGGCCGTGCGCCCGTACGGGTCCCGCTTGAGTGCGGCGGCGATGCGCTTCCAGGTGCCGATGTCGCCGCTTTGCAGCGCCGAACGGATGGTGGCGGTAGCCCAGAACTCCACGGGCCGCTGGTCCACAAGGGGCCGCTGCGGCTGCGCGGGGCTCGGTTCGCTGCGGGCGGCCGCCAACGTCACTTCGCCTCCTCCAACATCGCTACCGCCACCGACAGGCAACGCTGCCGGACATCTTCCCAGTCTGCCCTGGCACCAGCCTCCGACAACGGCGTTTCGTTGAGGTCACCGATGTCGGACGGATTTGGATCCGCGAGTTGGCGCACCAACTGGCTCGCCATCCACTGCTGGTGGGGGAACCGCTCGGCCGACCGGTGACAGTAATAGCTGTCCATCCCGGCCAGCACCATGGCGGCGGTTTCGGGCTCGACTGCATCGACCATGTCAGCGAATTCGGTGTAATCGCGGCGGCTGTTACGGCACATGATCAGATAGCCCTTGAGGCGCAGCGCTTCGGCGCCGGTCGGGATCAGCAGCCGGTCACCGGTGGGCAGTTGCACGTGGGTGGTCTCCACCGGGGTGCGCCGCTTATAGGCCTGGCGGCCGTTCTTGGCCTGCAGCGCGTCGATGGCGACCGTGAGCCGCCCGCGCCACAGCGTGACCGGATGCACCGGCCGATCGCCCCGGGTCATCGCGCGGGCGACCAGCTTGCGCGCCGGCTCCTGGTCGAGCTCGGGGCACATGCGCCCGCAGCCGGTGAAGGCGAGCGGGTCGGCCACGCACACGGCGTCGGGTGCCAGGTGCTTGAGCTTCGCCGCCGACTTGAGCACCACCCGCAGGTCGGAATTGGGCGCGATCAGGGCCGAAATGTCGTCGGGGATGACCAGGATGTCACCGAGGTCGACCTCGGGCAGCGGCCGGTCGAAGTCGACCGACGGCAAGACCCGGGACATCCACCGCGGCAGCCACCAGTTCCACTGCGCGAACATGGCCATCAGCGCCGGCACCAGGACCAGCCGCACCACGGTGGCGTCCACCGCGATCGCGACCGCGCAGGCCACACCAATTTCGGCGACCAGCGGCATGCCGGCGAACGCGAAGCCGATGAACACCGCGATCATGATCAGCGCGGCGCTGGTGATGGTGCGTGCGCTGGTGCTCACGCCGTAGGCCACCGCGTCGCGGGTCAGCTCGGATTGCACGAAGCGTTCCCGGATGCGGGTGAGCAGAAAGATCTCGTAATCCATCGACAGCCCGAAGGTCATGGCCAGCACCAGCGGGGGAACGATGCTGTCGATCGAACTGAGCTGTGGAAAGCCGAGCTTGTCCAGCCAGCCCCACTGGAACACCATCACCAGGCTGCCGTAGGCCGCGGCCACCGACAGCAGCGTCATCAAGACGCCCTTGAGCGCCAAGAACACCGAGTGGATCGAGATCAACAGCATCACGAAGGCGATCAGGGCGACGAAGACCAACACCAGCGGCACCGTCGAGGACACCTTCGCGTCGAAATCCTTGATCAGCGCCGTCGGCCCGCCGACGTCCACCTGGGCGACTTGCCCGGTGGCGGTGCCCGGAACCTCGGGCAGCTCGGTGCGCATCCAGTCGATGGTCTGGCGGGCGGTCAGGTCTTCGGGGTCGATCGACAACACCGCGGACAGCAACGCGCTGTTGTTGTCGTCGGCGAACTGCGGGGGTCCCACCGAGGCGATGTTGGGCGCCTGCGTCATCTTCTGGCGGATCGCGGCCAGCGTCTCGGCATGTTCGGGCTTTGACGCGCCGCCGTCGGGAAACGTGACCAGCACCTGCACCGGGCCCAGCGCGCCCGGCCCCAGCGCCTCGGCCGCCGCCGCCACCCCGGCCCGGATCTCGTGTGAGGAGTCGAACTGCCGCAGCAGGCTGTTGCCCAGCACCATCGAGGCCGCCGGGATCGCCATGACCAGCAGCACGGCCGAGGCCGCCGCCGCCGAGATCCACGGCCGGCGCATCACCCACCCGACCCAACGGGTCCAGAACCGCGACTGGGTGCACTCCGGCTGGCGGGACCAGTGCAGCAGCGCCGACCGCTTGGCCGCCGACCGGCCGAACGTCGCCAGTGCCGCCGGCGTCAGGGTGGCCGCCGTCAGCATCGCCACCGCGACGGCCAGGATCGCCCCGGTGGCCATCGACTGCAGGGCGGGGGTGTTGATCACGTACATCGCGGTGAGCGAGGCGACGACGGTCATTCCGGACAGCACCACCGCGAGCCCCGACGTGGCCATCGCCGCGTCCACGGCTTCGCTGTGCTGCCGTCCGGCACGCAGCTCCTCGCGGAACCGCATCAGGATGAACAGCGAATAGTCGACGGCGAGCGCGATGCCGAACATGGACACCGTCGAGCTGACGAACACCGACATCGTCATATGCATCGACAGCAGATAGACCAGGCCCAGGGTGACCACGACCGTGCAGATGCCGAGCGCCAGAGGGATCGCCGCGGCGGCCAGCGAGCCGAACACCGCCAGCAACACGATCAGGATGATCGGCAGATTCCATTCCTCCGCCGCGGCGATGTCGTGCTTGGTGTTGGAGGCCGCGGCAGCCGACAGCGCGCCCTGTCCGATGACATAGAGCCGCACATGGCCGTTCGTGGTCTGCCCGGACTGATCCCCGCGGATGCCTACCTTTGCGCGCAGCTTCTTGGCCACGTCACTGGTATTTCGGGAGTCCAGCCGCAGGGACACCACATACGGCCGGTCGGGTTGCGGCGGTCGCTGGGTGGGATTGGGTACCTCGGTGACCCCGGGGAACTCGGCGGCGGTCCGTCGCAGCTGCGCGACGGCGTCGTTCATGTCCTGGTAGCTGGCGTCCGCGCGGGGCGCCGCGACCAGCGCCAACGAGGACGCGCCCAGGTCGTGGTACTGAGCCTCGAGCTGATCGTGAACCCGCAGCGACTGGGATCCGGCGACGTCGAAACCGCCGCCGGTGAGATGCCCGGACTGGGTCAGCACTATATAAATTGCCGAAACCAGCGCGAGCAGCCAGCCGGTGAAGACCAACCAGCGGAATCTGCGCAGGTTGCGGCTTAAGCGCATCATGAACTGCTGGATTTCGGTCTCCCCGGGTCTCGCGCAAGCGGTGCACGCGAGCGTACCGCAGCGCCCTGTGAACAAATTGAGATTATCGGGTGCTGAGCTGCGGTGACGCGGGCGCTGCGAAGTCGCTATCAACTTGTTGCGAACGGGACACCGAGTGGATTTTGGTCACACGAGTTGGCACGGGTCTCGCCCCCGATGGCAGGATGTCGGAGGGCCGTGCGGGTGTCGGGGGATACAAGCGAGTGGATCGCGCCGCCGACGAGCCCAAGCAATCGTGAGGAGTCATCCATGAAATTTGGCCATGTGACCACGCGCCGCATGCTCGTCGCCGGGCTGGTCGGAGCCGCGGTGCCGGCCGTACTGATGGCCGGGCCGCCGGCCACCGGCGCGACCGACCCGTGCGCGGCCAGCGAGGTGGCGCGGACCATCGGTTCGGTCGCCAAGTCGATGGGCGACTACCTGGACTCCCATCCGGAGACCAACCAGGCCATGACGACGATGCTGCAGCAGCAAGCGGGCCCGCAATCGGTGACCACGCTGAAGTCCTATTTCGAAGCCAACCCCAAGGTGGCCATGGACATGACGTCGATAGCGCAGCCGCTGACCGGGCTGTCGACGCAGTGCAAGCTGCCGATCACGATCCCGCAGGCCATGGGCCTGATGCAGCAGGCGCAGGGCGCCGCAGGTGGGCTGCAGGCCGGGTTGCCGGCCGCGCCGCCCGCCGCGCCGGTCGCGCCGCTCCCGGGCGTGACGCTTCCGGGGCCCTCGCGGGGTAACACCGTCGGCTAACGCCGGTCCCGCTCGGGCTCCCGGTCCAGCGGCGGTAACGGGCCCTGCAACGCGGTTTCGGACGGATCGCTCGGGGCCGGCAAGATGGGCAGCGGCCCGGTGGGTGAATCGTCTTCGGAATCGTCGACTTTCTCGGTGCGGAACACGAAGAAGAAGACCACCCAGCCGATGGCCGAGATCAGCAACCAGCTGATCAGCCGGTAGCTCAGCATCGCGGAGATGGCGTTGGGCAGCGACATCCCGCTGGACACCAGGCCGGGCACCAGTACCGCCTCGACGACCAGCAGCCCACCCGGCATCAGCGGGATCGTGCCGACCGCGCGTGCGGCGGCGTAGGCGACCGTCAACCCGGCCACTGAGGCGTGGTCGCCGGCCGCGTAGGCGGCAAATCCGAGGCAGGCGACGTCGGCGATCCAGTTGAACAGTGACCAGCTGAACGCCACCCCGAGGTCGCGGCGGCCCAGGCTCACCGATTCCAGCTGCATGAGCGTCTCGCGCCACTTGTCCACTCCGGTGTCGGTGGGCCGGCCGCGAACCGAGTTGACCCACGCCAGCACGCGGCTGCCGATGCCCTCGATCAGCTCCGGGCGCGACGCCACCGCCTGCGCCAGCAGCAGCAGGGCGACGAAACCGCCGAGGGTGAACAGCAGGGAGAACGGGTTGTTCTTGGCGCCCAGGAAGAAGGCGCCGCCCAGCCCGAGCACCGCCAGGCCCACCGCCTGCAGCACTCCCGACATGACCAGCTGCCACGACGCCACCACCGTCGAGGCGCCCCAAATGCGTTGCTGGCGAAGCAAAAACGTCGCCGAGAGCACCGGCCCGCCGGGCAGGGTTGTGCTCAGCGAGTTGGCCGCGTAGAACGCGGCCTCCGAGCGCAGCTGCTTGACGTGCACCCCGGCGGATGCCAGCAGGGTGCGCTGGATCTGAGCGAAGCTGTGCATCGACGCGACCGCGGCCGCCACCGCGGCAAGCAGCCACCACCAGTTCGCGTCGAACAGACTCCGCCACGCCTTGGCCAGCTGATCCCAGCCCAGCGCGATCTCAACGGCCAGCACCACCGCGACCACGCCGAGCACCGCCCAGCGCACCCACCAGTATTTGCCGCGCGGTGCAGCGTCGCGCTGGCTGACCAGCTTGCGGGCGGTGGCGTCGTGCGACACGTGATTTAGGGTAACCGCGCAGGTGGCGCACCGATCGCTGCGCAACGGCGACCGTGTCGCCGTCGTAACCGGATCGTGCCGCCCCGGAGGGGCCCGCGCAGCCGGTTAGGCTTGCTGGATGGCCAACGTCGAGGACGCTTCAGACGCTGCGTCGGTCGAACCCCTGGTCCGTAAGGCCGCCGCCTGGTCGTGGCGCTTGCTGGTCATCCTGGCCGCCGTGGTCGCCGCGTTGTGGGTGGTGGCAAAACTCGAGATCATCGTCGTCCCGGTGTTGCTGGCGTTGATGATCAGCGCTTTGCTGTTGCCGGTGGTGGACTGGCTTGACCGGCGGGGTCTTCCGCGCGGCGGCGCGGTGACCGTCGTCCTGCTTGGCGGCTTCGCGATTCTGGGCGGCATCCTGGCATTCGTCATCACCCAGTTCGTCTACGGCGTGCCCGACCTGACCAAGCAGATTGAGCGCAGCATCGACTCCACCCGCCGGTGGCTGATCGAGGGGCCCGCCCATCTGCGCGGCGAACAGATCGACAACGCCGGCAACGCGGCGATTCAGGCGCTGCACAACAACCAGGCGAAGCTGACCAGCGGCGCGCTGGCCACCGCGGCCACCGTCACCGAGCTGGTCACCGCCGCGGTGTTGGTGCTGCTCACGCTGATTTTCTTCCTGTACGGCGGCCGCAACATCTGGCAGTACGTCACCAAGATCATCCCGGCCAGCACGCGCGAGCGGGTGGCCGAGGCGGGCCGCGCCGGATACGGGTCGCTGATCGGGTACGTGCGGGCCACCTTCCTGGTGGCGCTGACCGACGCGGCCGGGGTGGGTGTCGGGCTGGCGATCATGGGGGTGCCGCTCGCGCTGCCCCTCGCGTCGCTGGTGTTTCTCGGTGCGTTCATCCCCCTGGTCGGCGCGGTGATCGCCGGCTTTCTGGCCGTGGTGGTCGCCCTGCTGGCCAAAGGCATCGTCTACGCGTTCGCCACGCTCGGTTTGCTGATCGTGATCAACCAAATTGAGACTCATTTGCTGCAGCCGCTGGTGATGGGTCGTGCGGTCTCGATTCACCCGCTCGCGGTGGTGCTGGCGATTTCCGCCGGCGGCGTGCTCGCGGGGATCGTCGGCGCGTTGCTCGCGGTGCCGACGGTCGCGTTCCTCAACAACGCGGTGCAAGTGTTGCTGGCCCCGGATCCGTCCGCCGAAGCGGACAAACAGGCCGAGGACGATACCGGGGCCGTCGTCCAGGCCGAACCGGACAAGCCCGAGGAAAGCAAGACGCCGTGAGCTCGCCGGAAGTGTTCGACGCGCACTTCCACATCATCGACCCGCGCTTCCCGCTGGTGGCCAACAATGGCTACCTGCCCGACCCGTTCACCGCCACCGACTACCGCGCGCGGGTCGCCGCGCTGGGCGTCACGGGTGGCGCGGTCGTCAGTGGTTCGTTTCAAGCGTTCGACCAGACCTACCTGCGACACGCGCTGGCGCAGCTGGGCCCGGGGTTCGCCGGCGTCACGCAACTACCCGCCGATACCGCCGACGAGGAAATACTCGCGCTCGACCGAATTGGGGTGCGCGCCATCCGGTTCAACCTCTACCGCGGCGGATCGGCAACGGTGGGAGACATCGATGCCCTGGCCCGGCGAGTGCACGACATCGCGGGCTGGCACGCCGAGTTCTACGCCGACGCCACCGATTTGGCGCAACTGGGACCCGTGCTGGCGAGCCTGCCGCGGATCAGCGTCGATCACCTCGCGATGTCCGACGACACGGCCGGCGCGTTGCTGCGACTCGTCGAAGCCGGAATGGCAGTCAAGGCAACCGGTTTCGGCCGCATCCAGGTCAGCGACCCCGATGCCTTGATGCGCACGATCGTCAGCATCAATCCCGCCGCGTTGATCTTCGGCAGCGACCTGCCCTGCACTCGCGCCAAGATCCCGTTCCGCGACACCGACCTCGACCGCATCGCGAACGCAGTCGGCGCCGAGCATGTCGCGGCCGTGCTGGCGCACAACGCCAGAACCCTCTACCGCGTGGGTTGAGCACCCGGTCTGCCCATACGATGGATCAATGTCAACCCAGCACAAAGGTGCGCCCGACGACACGGTCGATGTGATCACCGATGAGTTGCTTACGGTGTCGCGCTTGATGATCGCGCTCAGCGCGCAAGCTTTGGCCGAGGTTGACGAAAACATCACTGTCCAGCAGTTCAGAAGCCTGATGGTGCTGTACAAACGCGGTTCCACCAACCTGACCACACTCGCCTATCAAATGGGTGTGCAGCCTTCGGCCGCCGGCCGGATGGTTGACCGTCTGGTCGCCATGGGGCTGGTCGAGCGCTCACCGCACCCGACTTCTCGACGCGAGCTGCTCGGTTCACTGACGCCGCGCGGTCATCAGGCCGTCACGGAAATCAACGAACGCCGCCGCGCCGCCCTCATGCGAATTCTGGCGGAAATGCCGAAGTCAACGAGCGAAGAACTGGTGCGAACCCTGACCGGGTTCAACCTCGCAGCCGCAGAACTCGCTCACGACTACGACGTCGAAACCTAAAGCGCAACCTAAAGCCGTCCCTCGCGGCGCAGCAGATCCGCGGCGCTGACGCCGCCACCGCCTCCGCGGCGGCGCGGGCGCGGCTCGTCGCCGTTGTCGCCGCGGGCGTTCATCTTCTCGGTGGCGGCCTCGGAGTCCGAGACTTCCCCCTTCTCCGGCCGCATGACCGGCAGGGCGGCGGTGGGGTCGGCCGGGTCGTTCGCATTTTCGCCGGAAGCAGGCCCGTTAACCGGCACCGCGCGGGTGGGTCCCGGCGGCGGCGCGGGCTGACCGGGCACCGACAGGCGAGTGGTGCTTTCTTCGTCGGGCTGGGCGGGCCTGGTGTTCAGCCGCGCGGTGCTCTCGCCGGAGGGCAGTTCGCCCGGGCTTTGACGAGTGGGCGCCGGGCCGGGATGGGTGGGATCGTGCGCCGGACGCGGGGCCGCGGCGGCCAGGCTGGCCGCCTTCACCGGCGGCCGCACGGCACGGCCTCCGGCGCCGAAGCCGCTGGGTCGCTTGTGCTCGTCGGGCAGGTCGATCTCGCCGAGCCCGAGGCGGTTCTGCAGGCGCCGCGCCCAGCGCGGAGCCCACCAGCAGTCGTCGCCGAGCAGCTTCATCACCGAGGGCACGAGGAACATCCGCACCACGGTGGCGTCCAGCAGCAGCGCCGCCGCCAAGCCGAACGCCAGGTACTTCATCATCACCAGGTCGGAGAACATGAACGACCCGGCGACCACGGCGAGCACCAGCGCGGCGGCCGTGATCAAGCGCCCGGTGGTCGCTGTCCCGATCCGGATGGCCTCCGCGGTGGACATGCCGCGCGCCCGCGCCTCGACCATGCGGGAAACCAGGAACACCTCGTAGTCGGTGGCCAACCCATAGCCGACGGCCACCACCAGCGCGATGATCACCACCATCAACGGCGTCGGCGTGAAATTGAGCTGCTTCGCGAAATGGCCGTCGACGAAGATCCACGTCAGGATGCCCATCGTGGACCCGAGCGTCAGCACGCTCATCACCGCTGCCTTGATCGGCAACACCACCGACCCGAAGGCAAGGAACATCAGCAGCATGGTGGTGCTGAGCAGCACGCACCGCCATCAGCGGAGCTTTGGCAACCAGGCTGTGGATGCTGAATCCTGCAATCAGCGCCGGCGTCCCGCCCACCAGTAATTCGATGCCCTTGGGCGGGCTGATACGCCCGCAGCTCCTGGATCTTCTTCTCGGCATCGTTCTTGTTGACCAGTCCGTTCTGCAGCACGCGCACCGAGTGGTCTTTAGGCTGGTGTTGATTGGCGTCCCGGTCGGCCCGTTGACGCAGGGGTCTGTCAGCATGTTCGCCGGGCATGGCCGTCCTGCCAGTCTTGTCGGTGAAGCCGCTGATCGCCGATGGCTGTTGCGAGCAGGTCGGCGACCTGCTGCATCGGTGACCTGCTGTGGTTGGTCGATCTGGATCACAACGGTCAGCGGATCGGTGCGGTAGCCCGGGAAGAGCTTGTCGAAATGTTCCTGCGCCAGGCGCACGGCGTTGTCCGGCGGTAGATATTTTTCGCTGATGGCGCCGAGCGACGAGGTTGCCCAACGGGATGACCAGCAGGATCATGCCGACGGCGATCGGGATTGCGAATGCCAGCGGCCGCTTCATCACCCTGGTTACCAGCTTGCCCCAGAAGCCGGCCTCGACCTCTTCGCGGGTCTTGGTCTTCTGCAGCCGGTCGGCGAGCCAGTTGAGGTATGCGCGCGAATACTTCCAGTTCCGCAGGAACGGCACCCGGAACGCGGTCCGCACGCCCAGCGCATCGACGTGGCGTCCCAGGATGCCGAGGCAGGCCGGCAGCAATGTAATCGATAGCATCGCGGCGAGGCCCACCGCAGCGAAGATCGCGTACGTCAGCGAATGCACGAAGCCCTGCGGCAGCACCAGCAGGCTGGCGCTGGACACGATGATCAGGGCCGCGGAGAACGCTACGGTGCGCCCGGCGGTCATCACCGTCCGTCGCACGGCGGCCTCGGTGTCATAGCCTTCGGCGATTTCTTCCCGGAATCGGCTCACCACGAAAAGCCCGTAGTCGATCGCGATACCGAAGCCGATCAGCGAGATCACTGGCTGGGCAAAGGAGTGGACCGGGCCGAAGATGGCGACGAACCGCATGATGCCCAGTGAGCCCGCGATGGTCAGTCCGCCCACGATGACCGGGAGGCCGGCGGCGACCGCGCCGCCGAACACCAGGAACAGCACCACCGTTACCACCGGTAGCCCGATGTATTCCAAGTATTTCTGGTCGCTGGCGATGGTGCCGGTCAGGGCGTTGGCGATCGGTTCGACCCCGGCGAGCTGCACGGTACCGCCGTCGAGCTTCTGCAGCGCTGGCGCGACGTCCTTGTAGTTGCTGAGGATCGTGTCGTCGTCATCGCCCTTGATCGGGATGGAGACGAATGTGTACTTCTTGTCTGGCGTGACCATGCCCTGGATGACTGGGCTGGTCGAGTCCGGCGCCCTCAGGTATCCGGCCCAGCCCATGATCTGGTTGGGGTGCTCCTGCACAACCTGGTTGAGTTCGTCGGTGACTTTCTTGGCCCAGCCCGGGTCCTCGACGGTCTTGCCGTCCGGCGCCTTGAAGATGGCGACGACGTGGCCCGTTCGGTCGCGACCGTATGTGTTGTCGCTGATGATCGAGGCCTTGACCGATTCGCTGCTGTCGTCGTAATAACCGCTCTGCGTGACGTGTTTGCCCAGGCTCATCCCGAACAGGCCGCCGCCGAGGCACAGGGCCACCATGACCCCGATGACGATGTACCGATACCGGTACACAGTTCGACCCCACCAGGCGAACACGTACGCTCCTTACTGGATCTCTACCGAGCCGCGCAGTGGCTTCTCCCAGTCTCACACACGCGACGTCAACAGCGCTGACAGCGGCCGGAACGGCTGCAGCCACGCCCCTTGTTCAGGCAGCGAATCCAGGCCGATTCGCGGCAACGGCTCCCGGAAAACACCCGTGATGTCCTCCAGGTCGACGAACTCCAAGGTATCCGACGCTAGTGCCCAACTCGCGTGTTCACGAAATCCGATGACCTGAACTGGGGTTCCTTCGCGGGCTACCTCTTCGAGCGGTTGACGGAATGCCTGGCCGTCCGCGGAAGCCACGACCAGCGCCGCGAGGCCGTCGGTGCGCCGTCGCTCGATGTGCTCGAGCATGTCACGGTCGACGTCGCTGTCCTCGTCGATCTTCGGCTTGGCGAAGACCGCGAAGCCCACATTACGTAGGGCCTCGACCCAGGGCCGTACGACGTCGGCGCTGCCGGGCGCGATGTTGGTGAACACGGTGGCCTCGGGCTCGATGCGGACCGCCGGGCCGCTTTGGGCCTGAGCTGAGACGTCCGCGGTGCGCGCCAGCAGCCAGCGACCCAGCGCGTCGAACCGCGGGCGCTCCAGCGCCGTCGGGCGGCGGCCCAGGATGGAGCCCAGGCCCATGTCGAGGTTGGGCGCGTCCCACACCAGCAGCACTCGGCGGATCGGCGCGGCGAAGCCGGCGGTGTCGAGACCGTTCTCGGGCGGCGCGGTCGGTGCTGCTTGTGCTGTTACTTCTTCTGTCACGCTCATGGTCATCGTCTTTTCCAGATCAGCTCGGTGACGTCGCTACCCGCTTCTTGGGCCTTCGTCTCGTATTTAGTAGTGGGGCGCACGACCGAGATCGGTAGTGATTCGGTGCCGGGGTCGACCCGGACGAGCCTTGGTTCGGCGTCACCGACCTCCGCGATGTGCTCGGCGTAGCCGAGGTGGTCGGTCGCGGCGTGCAAGACCCCACCGGGGAGTAGCCGGTCGGCGATCAGGTCAACCGTGGCCGGCTGCAGGAACCTGCGCTTGTGGTGGCGCGCCTTGGGCCAGGGATCGGGGAAAAAGACGCGGACACCGGTCAGGGAACCCGGCGCGATGAGACGCTCCAGCACGTCGATACCGTTGCCGCGGATCAACCGGACGTTGCCGACCTGCTCGCGTTCGATCGCGCAGAGCAGCTGCGCCAGCCCCCGCCGGTAGATTTCCACCGCGATCACGTCGACGTCCGGTTCGTCCTGCGCCATGGCCAGCGTCGACGCGCCGTTGCCGCAGCCGATCTCCACCACCAGGGGCGCGCGACGGCCGAACCAGTCTGCGATGTCGAAAGAGGGCCCGGTGTCGGGCTCCGGACCGACCGAGGCACCGAGGTCCGGCCACAGCCGCTCCCAGGTGTCCCGCTGCAGGTCAGATAGAGCGGAGTGGCGCGAGCGCATGCTGCTGGCCGGAAGGCGCCTGTTGGGTTCGGATTGCTCCGCCACCGGTGTGCCGGGACGCGCCGTCACTCCCGGTTGCGCATGCATCCGTCCATGGTGGCCCATGAAACGCCGATGTAGCCGCCTCAGTCCCAGATTGATACCCAACAGTTGCCTTCGGCTGCTACCGCCGGGTGGCTCGCGCCCCGGCGGCCCAGCTGCCACCATTCCGTGCATGCGGCAGGCGTTTGTCGAGGAGCTGGTGCGATTTGCCGCCGACTCCGCCGACGAGCGGCGGGCGGCGATCGCCGAGCGGGCCGCGGCACCGCTGCGAGTGGCCGTGCACGGGCGTCGCGGCGTGGGGTGCACCGCGGTGGCGCGTGCCTTGCACCAGGTGGCCATGGACGCCGACCCGGAGGTGGTTGTCTACGTCTTCGCCGAGGTGGTCAAGCCCGAGGACGTCGCGGCCATCGAGGCCGCGCCTGGTCCGGTGTTGGCGGTGCTGAACAAAGCCGATGTCACCGGTTTCGCCGGGGACGGGCCGATGGCGCTCGCGCGGACGCAGTGTGAGCATTTTTCTGCGCTGCTCGGGGTACCCGTGCAGCCGATGATCGGTTTGCTTGCCGTGGCAGCGCAGGAGGATGTGCTGGATTTCTCGAGTGACACCCTCGGCCCGTTCGGCGCTGCGGTCGCGGCGGCCGCGTCCCGGAAGGGCAAAACGCCCGCCGAGCTGCGGGCCCTGCTGCGGCGCGTCAGCGGCGTCGACGCGGTCCTGGAGCGGATCGTCGCCGTCGGCGCCGAGGTGCGCTACCGGCGGGTGCTCGACGCCGTCGCCGAACTCGAGGCATTGGCAGTCTCCGACGGTGCGGTTGGCGAGTTCCTCGGGCGCGACGACACGGTGCTCGCCCGGATGGCCGCCGCCATCGACGTGGCCGAATCCGCCGGGCTGGACCTGGAGCTGGACCTGGCCCCATGCCGTGACGCGGCCGGGTACCTGTCGCGGGCGGCGCGATGGCAGCGCTACAGCCGTGAACAGGCCAGCGTGCTGCGCCGCGCATGCGGAGCGGATATCGCCAGGGGATCGTTGCGGCTCTGGTCACGCAGCGGCGGTGAAGCCACGTGACGGACGATCCCGTCGGCGCGGTGGACGCCATGGTGGCCGAGGTCGGGCCTTCTCGGCTAGCAGGGCTGGAACCGCCTCCCATCACCCTGTGCGACGTGGTGCTGGTGACCGGGCCGTGGATGGCCGGCGTCAGCTCCGTGGCCGAGGCGCTGCGCGAGCGGCTGCCGCAGCACAAGTTCGTCGAGTCCACCGACCTGGGGCACGGCGATGCGCCCTTGGCGGTGGTGTTCGTCGTTTCGGCGGCGGCCTATCTGACCGGATCCGACTGCGCCTTGCTCGACGCCGCGGCGGAGCACACCGACGTGGTGGTCTGTGTGGTGGCCAAGATCGACGTCCACCACGGCTGGCGGGAGGTGCTCGCCGCCGACCGCGACGCACTGGCCGCGCATGCGCCGCGCTACGCCCAGGTGCCCTGGGTGGGGGCCGCCGCCGCGCCCGAGCTGGGGGAGATGCGCGTCGACGACCTGATCGACGCCGTCTCGGCGCAGCTGGCCGGCTCGGACATCCCGCGACGAAACAGGTTGCGGGCGTGGGAATCCCGGCTGCAAGCCGCCGCGCTACGGTTCGACCACGACGCGGAGGGCGCCGGTCGGCAGGCCCGCGTCGACGCGTTGCGCGAAACGCGCGGCACGGCCCTGCGGGAACGCCGCCAGTCGAGAACCGAACGGAGCATCACGCTGCGCGGCCAGATCCAGCAGGCCCGGGTCCAGTTGTCCTACTTCGCCCGCAACCGCTGCACGTCGGTGCGCGGCGAACTGCAGGAGGATGCCGCCGCGCTGTCGCGGCGCCAGATGGGCGGCTTCGAGGGCTATACCCGCGAGCGAGTCGAGCGGGTGGTCGCCGAGGTGAGCGAAGGCACCGACGCGCACCTGGCCCACGTCGCCGATGTGATGGGCCTGCGGTTGGACTTGCCGGCGGTCGAGCAGCTGCCGGTGGTCGACGTCTCGCCGCTGCCCCTGAAATCGCGGCGGCACGAAACCGCGCTGATGTTGCTGCTCGGCGCCGGGTTCGGGCTGGGCGTGGGCCTGACGCTGAGCCGGATACTGGCCGGCCTGACGCCGCGCCGCAACCCCGCGCTGGAGGTGGCCGGGGCGGCGGCGTGCGTTGCCGTCGGGCTCGCGCTGACCCTCGTGGTGGTCACCCTGCGCGGGCTGCTGCGGGACCGTGCGCTGCTGGACCGCTGGGCCGGCGAGGTCACGGCGTCGCTGCGGTCGGTGGCCGAGGAGCTGGTCGCCACCCGGGTGCTGCTCGCCGAGTCGATGCTGACCACCGCGCTGGCCGCCCGCGACGAGGCGGAGAACGCGCGGGTGGCCGAACAGGTCAGTGCGATCGACAGTGAACTGCGTGAGTACGCCATCGCGGCCGCGCGGGCCGCGGCCACGCGGGACCGGCAAATGCCGACGGTGCGGGCTGCGCTGGACGTTGTGCGTGCAGAACTGGGCGATCCGGGTATACGCATAGCCGAGAAATCGGCGAACGACCACGATCCGTGACGTTCCCGACAGCTTCTGAATCGTTGTTGTGAGGAGTCTTATACCCGTCCGGATCTTCCCTAGCAAGGCGATCACGATAACCTGGTAATAAAGCAGCACCACGTCAACAGTTGTGTGGGCGAAATGCAAGCAACGCAGGGCCGCCCGCGAGTTAGCCGAAGAATTCAGGAGAGTTCGATGACCTCAGCGACCATTCCCGGTCTGGACACCGCGCCCACGAATCATAAGGGGCTGCTGTCGTGGGTGGAGGAGGTCGCCGAGCTCACCCAGCCCGACCGGGTGGTGTTCGCCGACGGCTCCGAGGAGGAGTTCAACCGGCTCGCCGCGCAGCTCGTCGAGGCCGGCACTTTCAAGAAGCTGAACGAGAAGACGAACCCCAACTCCTACCTGGCGCTGTCCGACCCGTCGGACGTGGCGCGCGTGGAGTCCCGGACGTACATCTGTTCGGAGCGCGAGATCGACGCCGGTCCGACCAACAACTGGATGGACCCGGCCGAGATGCGGTCCACCATGACCGAGCTGTACCGCGGCTGCATGCGGGGTCGCACCATGTACGTGGTCCCGTTCTGCATGGGGCCGCTGGGCGCCGACGACCCGAAGCTGGGCGTGGAGATCACCGACTCCGAGTACGTCGTCGTGTCCATGCGCACCATGACCCGGATGGGCAAAGCCGCGCTGGAGAAGATGGGCGACGACGGGTTCTTCGTCAAGGCGCTGCACTCCGTCGGAGCCCCGCTCGAGCCGGGCCAGCACGACGTGCCGTGGCCGTGCAACGACACCAAGTACATCACCCACTTCCCCGAGATCCGCGAGATTTGGAGCTACGGTTCGGGCTACGGCGGCAACGCGCTGCTGGGCAAGAAGTGCTACTCGCTGCGCATCGCGTCGGCGATGGCCCGCGACGAGGGCTGGCTGGCCGAGCACATGCTGATCCTCAAGTTGATCTCCCCGGAGAACAAGGCGTATTACTTCGCCGCGGCCTTCCCGTCGGCCTGCGGCAAGACCAACCTGGCGATGCTGCAGCCCACCATCCCGGGCTGGCGCGCCGAGACCCTGGGTGACGACATCGCCTGGATGCGGTTCGGCAAGGACGGCCGGCTCTACGCGGTCAACCCGGAGTTCGGGTTCTTCGGGGTCGCGCCGGGCACCAACTGGAAGTCCAACCCCAACGCCATGCGCACCATCGCCGCCGGCAACACCGTCTTCACCAACGTCGCGCTCACCGACGACAACGAGGTGTGGTGGGAAGGCCTGGAGGGCGAGCCCGACCACCTGATCGACTGGAAGGGCAACGACTGGATCCTGCGCGAGACGGAAACCAAAGCCGCGCACCCGAATTCGCGGTACTGCACCCCGATGTCGCAGTGCCCGATCCTGGCTCCCGAGTGGGACGACCCGCAGGGCGTGCCGATCTCCGGCATCCTGTTCGGCGCGCGCCGCAAGACCACGGTCCCGCTGGTGACCGAGGCGCGCGACTGGCAGCACGGCGTGTTCATGGGCGCCACCATGGGCAGCGAGCAGACGGCGGCCGCCGAGGGCAAGGTCGGCGCCGTGCGCCGCGACCCGATGGCCATGCTGCCGTTCCTCGGCTACCACGTCGGCGACTACTTCCAGCACTGGATCAACCTGGGCAAGCACGCCGACGAGTCCAAGCTGCCGAAGATCTTCTTCGTCAACTGGTTCCGCCGCGGCGACGAGGGCCAGTTCCTGTGGCCCGGCTTCGGCGAGAACAGCCGGGTGCTCAAGTGGATCGTCGACCGCATCGAGCACCAGGCCGGCGGCCAGGACACCGCGATTGGCGTGGTGCCTTCGGCTGGGGACCTGGACCTGGACGGGCTCGACGTGAAGGCTTCCGACGTCGCGACGGCGCTGGCGGTCAACGCCGCCGAGTGGCGCGAGGAGCTGCCACTGATCGAGGAGTGGCTCGAGTTCGTCGGCGACAAGCTGCCGACCGGCGTCAAGGACGAGTTCGAGGCGTTGAAGCAGCGCTTGGCAGAGGCGGAGTAACTTTCGCGAGCAGTCGCAAAATCCCCCGCGCGCGCGGCGTGTCGGGGGATTTTGTGTCTGGTGGGCAGAGTGTTGTCGAAGTGATCTGGACGCAGTCTCGATGGCTAGACACGTTTGAAACTGCGGGGATTCGTCTACAGACAGCTGACAGACCGACCCCTCTCCTCGGAAGGCCGACAAAGATGTCAGCGAAGTCACGGACCTCAATCGCGATAGCTGTTGCCGCAGCGGGAATCCTGTTCACTGGCTGCTCAGCCTCGCAGGTGATCAACACCGGCGGCGACACCCAGTGCAAGGACTTCACCAGCCAGGACCAGAACAAGCAGAACACCGAGATCAGCAAGATGCTCAAGGACAAGAGCGGCAACCAGCCGACCAATCTGGAGATCGATGCGACGCGCCTGTCGGCTCAGACCTGGTGCCAGACGCTGGGCAAGCCGGACAGCAAGATCTCCGAAGCGCCGCACGGCTGACGCCTACTCGCTTCGCAACGACCCCGGCAGGTAGACCGCGCCCGGTCCGGCGACCGCGGCGGTGTCCCGCGGATTGGAGATCGCGCAGCGCTGCAACGAAAGGCAGCCGCAGCCGATGCACGAGTCGAGGTTGTCGCGCAGCGCGAGCAGTCCGGCGATCTGATCGTCGAGGCGCGCGCGCCAAGCTTTCGACAGCCGAGTCCAGTCCGCGCGGGTGGGGGTTCGCCCGTCGGGCAGCCGCGCCAGGGCGGCGGATACGTCGTCCAAACTCAACCCGACGTTGCGCGCGGCCCGAATGAACGCCAGGCGCCGCAGCATCTGGCGTTCGAACCGGCGCTGGCCGCCGGACGTCCGGCTCGCCGTGATCAGGCCCTGGCCTTCGTAGAACCGGATCGCCGAGGCGGCGAAGCCGCTGCGTTTGGCGATCTCGCTGACGGTGAACAAATCTCGCTTATCCATGCCGATCCCTTGACTTAAAGTTAACTTTAACTATCAGTATGGCGCTATGACCCATTCTGAAACCAACGCGGTGGCCATCGTCACCGGAATATCGCGCGGCTTCGGCCTAGCGTTGACCGCGGCCCTGCTGGACCGCGGCTGGACCGTCGTCGGCGATGCTCGTCGTGCCGTAGAACTGGAAACGGCTGCCGGCGAACTCAACTCGACGCGGCTGATCGCCCTGCCCGGCGACGTCACCCTCGCAGCACATCGTGCCGCGCTGCTCGACGCCGCCACCGGCGCGGGTCGCCTTGGCCTGCTGGTAAACAACGCCAGCCGCCTGGGCCTCAGCCCGCAACCGGCGCTGCCGGATTACCCGGTGAACGAACTGCGGGCCGTCTACGAGGCCAACGTGTTTGCGCCGCTTGCCTTGATCCAGGCCGCCCTGCCCGCGCTGACCGGCAACTCCGGAGCGGTCGTCAACCTCAGCTCCGACGCGGCCGCGGAGCCTTATCCGCGCTGGGGCGGATATGGCTCGTCGAAGGCGGCGCTGGATCAGCTCTCGGCCGTGCTGGGCGCCGAGGCGGCCACCGTCGCGGTCTACGCCTTCGACCCGGGCGACATGCGCACCGAGATGCACCAGGCCGCATTCCCCGGCGAGGACATCTCCGACCGTCCTGAGCCGGCGTCGGTCGTGCCTGCGTTGCTGCGACTGCTGGACGACCGGCCGGCGTCCGGGCGGTACCGGGCGGCGGACGTGCTGGCGTCGGGGATGCGCGCATGAACGTCGCCACCGAGCCGCCCGAAGCCCGCGGTTTGGCGCGCGACGCCGTCAAGCTGCTGGTCGCTCGCCCGGGCGGCGTGAGCCACGCCCGATTCGCCGACCTCGGCGAGCATTTGCGACCGGGTGACCTGCTGGTGGTGAACAACTCCGCCACCCTGCCCGCCGCGGTCGACGGTCGCCGCGCGCGGCCAGCAGATCGCTGTCCATTTCTCCACCGCGCGCGCTGACAAGGTCTGGGTGGTCGAACTGCGCGCGGCGGCGAACGCGACCGGGCCGCTGACCGACATCCGGCCCGGCGAACGCATCGACCTGGGCGGCGGCGGCGCGATCGTGATCGGTGCGTCCTATCCGCAACCCGGGGTGTCCGGCGCGCGGTTGTGGACGGCTCGGGTGATCCTCGAAGGACGTGTGCCGACGTATCTGGCCCGCTACGGCCGGGCGATCGAATATTCGTACGTGCCGTGGCAATGGCCGCTGTGCTACTACCAAACCGTCTTCGCCCGCAGGCCGGGAAGCGCCGAAATGCCCAGTGCGGCTCGCCCATTCAGTACGGACCTGGTGACGGCTCTGGTGGCCGACGGCATCGCGATCGCGCCGATCACGCTGCACGCCGGGGTGTCGTCCGCAGAGCCCGGGGAGCCGCCGACACCGGAGCTGTTCGACGTGCCGGCGAGCACCGCGCGGCTGGTCAATTCCGCCCGGGCGGCGGGCGGGCGGGTGATCGCGGTCGGCACCACGGCGACGCGCGCGCTGGAATCGGCCGCGGGTGCCGACGGCCTGGTGCACCGGGCGGAGGGCTGGACCGACCTGGTGCTCGGCGCCGGCCGCACCTGCCGCGTGGTCGACGGCCTGATCACCGGATGGCACGATGCCGGCGCCTCGCACCTGATGCTGTTGGAGGCCGTCGTGGGCCCGGAATTGGTCGCCGCGGCGTACCGCGAGGCCCTCGCACACGGGTATTTGTGGCACGAATTCGGCGACAGCGCCCTGTTGCTGCCCGCATGACACGCGTCAAACCGCGCGTCGTACAGTCAGCGCATGCAGATTCGCCCCTATATCGGCGCCGACAAACCTGCGATCATCCTCCATCCGTCCGGAACCGTCGTCACCTTCGACGACCTGGAAGCCCGCGCCAACCGGCTGGCCCACCATTTTCGGAAGGCCGGTCTGCGCGAGGGCGACGCCGTCGCGATCCTGATGGAGAACAACGAGCACATCCACGCGGTCATGTGGGCGGCTCGGCGCAGCGGCTTGTACTACGTGCCGATCAACACGCATCTGACCCCGGCCGAGGCCGCCTACATCATCGACAACAGCAGTGCCAAGGGGATCATCGGATCGGCGGCGCTGGCCGACACGTGCGCGGGGCTGGCCGAGCACCTGCCGGCCGGGTTGCCCGAGCTGCTTCTGCTGGCTTCTACCTCTCAAGAAGGCGACTTGGAGGGCTGGGAACGCTACCCCGAATGCGTTGCGGATGAACCGGACACCCCGATCGACGACGAGATCGAGGGCGACCTGCTGCAGTACTCGTCGGGCACCACCGGGCGGCCCAAGGGGATCAAACGCCCACTGCCGCACCTCCCACCGGATCAGGTGCCGGGCATGATGTCGGCACTGGTCGGGTTCTGGCTGGATCCCGACGCGGTGTATCTGAGCCCGGCCCCGCTGTACCACACCGCGCCGTCGGTGTGGTCGATGACCATTCAGGGCGCCGGCATCACCACGGTGGTGATGGAGAAGTTCGATGCCGAGGGGACGCTGGACGCCATCCAGCGCTACCGGGTGACGCACGGCCAGTTCGTGCCGGCGATGTTCGTCCGGATGCTCAAACTGCCTCAGGCCGTGCGTGATTCGTACGACCTGTCCAGCCTCAAGCGGGTGATGCACGCCGCCGCGCCGTGCCCGGTGGAGATCAAAAAGCAGCTGATGGACTGGTGGGGGCCGATCGTCGACGAGTACTACGCCTCCTCGGAGGCGATCGGGTCGACGCTGATCACCGCCGAGGACTGGCTGGCCCATCCCGGTTCGGTGGGCAAACCCATGATGGGCGGGGTGCACATTCTCGACGAGAACGGCAAGGAGCAGCCGCCCGGGCAGGCGGGCGAGATCTATTTCGACGGCGGCGGGTTCGCGTTCGAATACCTCAACGATCCGGCGAAAACCGCTGCGTCACGCGACAAGCACGGCTGGATGACCGTCGGCGACATCGGCTACCTCGACGACGAGGGCTACCTGTTTTTGACCGACCGCCGCCACCACATGATCATCTCCGGCGGCGTGAACATCTATCCGCAAGAGACGGAAAACCTTCTGGTTACCCATCCGAAAGTGTTGGACGCGGCGGTATTCGGCATTCCCGACGACGAGATGGGCCAACGGGTGGTGGCCGCCGTGCAGACCGTCGACCCGGCCGACGCCACCGATCAGTTCGCCGCCGAGCTGCTCGACTGGCTGCGAGAGCACTTGTCGCACTTCAAGTGCCCGCGGTCGATCGGGTTCGAGACCGAGCTGCCGCGCACCGACACCGGCAAGCTCTACAAGAACGCGTTGATCGAGAAGTATTCGGTGTGAGCCTCGGGCCGCCCGGCGTCACCGTCGCTGTAGGTCCGTCAACAGACGAATCTTCGCTCGACGCAGCGACTTTCACGCTGAGCGAGGAGCCGTGCGCCGACCGCCGGGTGGTCACGGTCGACTCCGTGCCCGAGATCCTGGCCGAGCTGACCGCACGCTGCGAACGCTGGCCGCATGCCAGCGCGGTGTGCGACGACGTGCTGCGCGCGATCGACCCCGCCGGTGCGACGCTGGCCGGGGTGATCACCGAGTCGCTGGCGTATTCGACGCTGCAGGCGGGTCCGGAGTTCGCGCGCTGGCTCGACGAGCGCGGCCCGGCACTTATGCCGGTCATCGTCGACCCGGTGATCGCGGAGCGCGACGGCGACACGCTGCGCGTCACGTTCAACCATCCGCAACGCCACAACGCGTTCTCCACCGACGCGCGCGCCGCACTGCTGGAGGCGCTGGCCGTCGCGCAGCTGGACCCGTCGGTGACCGGGATCGTGTTGAGCGGCAACGGTCCGTCGTTCTGCAGCGGGGGAGACCTCGCCGAGTTCGGCACCTTCGCCGACCCGGCCAGCGCGCACCTGGCCCGCACCCGGCACAGCCCGGCGCTGGTGCTGGACGCGCTTTCCGCCAGGTTCGGCGGGGCCTGCCGGGCGCGGGTGCACGGGCGGGTGGTGGGCAGCGGGTTGGAGATGGCGGCGTTCTGCGGATGGGTTGAGGCGCATGGTGATTCGGTATTCGGGCTGCCGGAATTGGGCCTGGGGCTGATTCCCGGCGCCGGCGGCACCGTCAGCGTGACCCGCCGAATCGGCCGCTGGCGCACCGCCTATCTGGTGTTGTCCGGAAGGACTATCGACGCCGCTACCGCGCTGGCGTGGGGACTGGTGGACGCGATCGAGCCGGCCTGACGCCAAACCCGCTGGCGCTTACGGCCTTAGTGGCTCAGTAGCCGGGGTACGTGGTGGTGGTCGTGGGGATTGAGGGCATGTGGGTGATCACCGCGGCGATGAAGGCGAAGTAGATGACCATGAAGATCACATAGACGACGGGGCCCGCGACCGCGCTGATGATCGCCCACTTCTTGGCATTGTCGGAGGCGACCTTCGCCTCGGCGTACTGTCCTTGGGCCCACAGGCTGGAGACTTTGGTGGAGTAGACGATCGACACGATTCCGGTGGGCAGGCAGCAGAACAGCGTGGTCAGAATCGCCCAGACGAGGTAGTTGTCCGGCGGTAGCTGTCCCGGCCAACCCGGCTGCTGCGCCGGCCAGCCGGGCTGTTGCGGGGGAGGTTGCCAGCCCGGCTGCTGGCCCTGCCAGCCCGGGGAACCTTCGTAGGGCCCTGGCGGCCCTGGCGGATAACTCATGGCAACTGCCTTCCCTTGGGGTGGCGGCGAAGTCACGCAAATATAGCGCACCCGCGGCCGGCAAAACTCAGATTCCGCCCCGGGCCACCAACTGGGCGGCGATCACGTTGCGCTGGATCTCGTTGGTGCCCTCTCCGACGATCATCAACGGCGCGTCGCGGAAGTAACGCTCCACGTCGTACTCGGTGGAGTAGCCGTAGCCGCCGTGGATGCGCACGGCGTTCAGCGCGATCTCCATCGCGGCCTCGGAGGCGAACAGCTTGGCCATGCCGGCCTCCATGTCGCAGCGCTCGCCGCTGTCGTAACGTTCGGCGGCATAGCGGGTGAGCTGGCGGGCCGCGGTGAGTTTGGTCGCCATGTCGGCCAGGTAGTTGCCTACCGACTGATGCTTCCAGATCGGCTGGCCGAAGCTCTCCCGCTGCTGCGCGTAGGCGAGCGCATCCTCGAGCGCGGCCGTCGCCACGCCCAGGGCGCGTGCGGCCACCTGGATACGGCCCGTTTCGAGGCCCTTCATCATCTGCGAAAACCCTTGGCCCATAACACGTCCCAGGACGGCCGAGGTGGGAACCCGGTACCCGTCGAACGACAGCTCGCAGGATTCGACGCCCTTGTACCCCAGCTTGGGCAGGTCCCGCGACACCGTCAGCCCCGGCCCGTGCTCGACGAGCACGATCGAAATCCCTTTGTGCCGAGGCCTGGCCTGGGTGTCGGTCTTGCACAGCAGCGCAATCAATCCGGACCGGCGCGCGTTCGAAATCCAGGTCTTGGAGCCGTTGATGACCAAGGCATCTGGACCGTCCGGTAGAGCGGTGGTCGCCATGTTCTGCAGATCCGAACCACCGCCCGGCTCGGTCAGCGCCATGGTGGCCCGCAGCTCGCCGGTGGCCATCGCCGGCAGATAGGCGCGCTGCTGATCCTCGGTGCCGAACAGGGTCAGCAGCTTGGCGACGACGGTGTGCCCGCCCATGGCGCCGGCCAGGCTCATCCAGCCGCGGGCGAGCTCCTGGGTGACCTCGACATAGCACGGCATCGACACCGGCGACCCGCCGTACTCCTCGGGAATGGCCAGGCCGTAGATGCCGATCCGCTTCATCTGCTCGATCCACGCCTCCGGGTATTCGTTGGCGTGCTCGACCTCGCGGACGGTGGGTTTGACATCGCGGTCGATGAACGCCCGCACGGTGGCGACCAGCATCGCCTCTTCGTCGTGCTACAGCTCCACTTTGACCTCCGGTTCGACAGCCTGCCAGCATGTGGCGTTGTGAGTGCGAATGGGTATGCGGGGATCCACCCTCTGGTCAGCAGGGCGGTCCCTACTTCGATGACCTCTCGGTGGGCCAGGTGTTCGACTGGGCGCCGTCGGCGACGCTGTCGTCCGGGTTGGCCGCCGCGCATCAGGCGATCCTCGGCGACCGGATGCGGCTGGCCCTGGACGCCGAACTGTGCGCCGCGGTGACCGGTTCGCCGGGGCCGCTGGCACATCCGGGCCTGGTGTGCGACGTCGCGATCGGCCAGTCGACGCTGGTGACCCAGCGGGTCAAGGCCAACCTGTTCTACCGCGGGCTGACGTTTCACCGGTTCCCGGTCATCGGTGACAGCATCTACACCCGCACCGAAGTGGTTGGGCTGCGGGCCAATTCGGTCAAGCCGGGCCGGGCGCCGACGGGACTGGCGGCGCTGCGGATGATCACCATCGACCAGGCCGATCGGTTGGTGCTCGACTTCTACCGCTGCGGGATGCTGCCCGCCAGCCCGGATTTCGATCCCGACGGCGCGCCCGACGACGATCTCGCCGGCATCGGCGCCGACGCGGCGCCGCCGGCCACCGATCCGGTCGCGCACTGGGACGGTGAGGTTTTCCGGACGCGGGTACCCGGGACCGCACTTCGATCCGGGGCTGGCGGGTGCGGTGCTGCACAGCACCGGCGACGTCGTCAGCAGCGCGCCGGAGCTGGCCCGCCTGACCCTGAATATCGCTGCCACACATCATGATTCCCGCGTGGGTGGGCGGCGGCTGGTGTACGGCGGGCACACCATCGGGCTGGCCCTGGCCCAGGCGAGCCGGCTGCTGCCGAATCTGGTGACGGTGCTGGGCTGGGAGTCCTGCGACCACACCGGCCCGGTGCACGAGGGCGACACGCTGTACAGCGAGCTGCACGTGGAGTCGGCCGAGGCCGCCGCGCAACGGGGGCGTGCTGGGGCTGCGTTCGGTGGTGTACGCGGTCTCGGATGCGAAGGCGCCCGACCGGCCGGTGCTGGACTGGCGGTTCAGCGCTTTGCAGTTCTGACCGCCGGCCCGGTCCCGGGGGCCTTAGCCGTGGTTGCCGGCGGTGCCGGCTGAGCCGTTGGCGCCGGTGTTGCCGTTGGTGCCGCCGCCCTGACCGTTGCCGCCGGCCCGCCGTTGGGCAGCGTGACGGTGCCGCCGGTGCCGCCGGTGCCGCCCTGCCGGTGCCGCCGGTGGTCCCGCCGGTGCCGGCCGCGCCGGGTTCCGGCGGCGCCGCCGTTGCCGCCGTTGCCGCCGCTCGGGCCCTTGCCGCCGTCGCCGCCGTTGCCGCCGCCACTGAAGCCGTTGCCGCCGGGGCCGCCGGTTTGGCCGACGACGGCGCTGCCGCCGTTGCCGCCGACCCCGCCGTTGCCGCCTTGCCGCCGTTGCCGGGATGGCGCCGCCGGACCCGCCGCTGCCGCCGCTGCCGCCGGTGCCGCCTTTGCCGCCGGTGCCGCTGTTGCCGCCGTTGCCGCCGTTGGGGTTGCTGGGGTGCCGGTTGCGCCGGCGCCGCCGGTGCCGGGTGCCCCGCCGTTAGCCGCCGGCGCCGCCGGTTCCGCCGGCCCCGCCGTTGCCTGCGCCCAGGGCGTTGCCGCCGGCGCCGGCGGCGCCGCCGTTGCCGCCGGCACCGCCGTTGCCGCCGGTGCCGCCGGTGCCGTTGTTCAGCGAACGTGCTGTCACCGGCTGCGCCGTTGCCGCCGGTGCCGCCGGTGCCGCCGGTGCCGCCGTTGCCGCCGGTGCCGCCGTTGCCGGAGGTCGAGCCGCCGTTGCCGCCGGCGCCGCCGTTGCCGCCGACCCGCCGGCCTGCCGCCGGTGGCGCCGTTGCGCCGGGGTCACGCCGTTGGCGCCGGTGCTGCCGGCGCCGCCTTGCCGCCGCTGCCGCCGGTGCCGCCGTTGCCGATCGTTGCCGCCGTTGCCGCCGTTGCCGCCGTTGCCGCCGTTGGCGCCGGCGGTGGTGGCGGTGAAGCCGGCGCCGCCGTTGCCGCCGTTGCCGCCGGGCCGGTGACCGCGGTGCCGTTGGCGCCGGCGGTGGGCGTGCCGGTGCCGGTGCCGGCGCTGCCGCCGGTGCCCGCGGTGCCCCGGTTGCCGCCGTTGCCGCCGTTGCCGCCGTTGGGGTGGGCCGAGTTCCGGCCGCGCCGTTGCCGCCGCCGCCGGGCGTCGCCGGCGTTGCCGCCGGTGCCGCCGTTGCCGCCGGCGCCGACCGGTGCCGCTCGTCGCCGTGCCGCCGTTGCCGCCGGCACCGCCGGTGCCGCCGTTGCCGCCGTTGCCGCCGTTGCCGCCGGTGCCGGCGTTCGCCGGCGAACGTGGTGTCGCCGGCTGCGCCGGTCGCCGCCCTTGCCGCCGGCGCCGCCGTTGCCGCCGGTCCCGCCGTTGCCGCCGTTGCCGGCGCTGTGCCGCCCTGGCCGCCGTTGCCGCCGGCACCGCCGTTGCCGCCGTTGCCGCCGGCGCCGCCGTTGGCCGCCGGCTGCCGCCCGTTGGCGCCGGTCGTCCGGCGCCGCCGTTGCCGCCGGCGCCGCCGTCGCCGCCGTTGCCGTCGTTGCCGCCGTTGCCGCCGGCCCCGCCGTTGCCGCCGCTCGGCCCGCCGTGGCGTGGCGTGAAGCCCGCCCCGCCGTTGCCGCCGTTGCCGGGTGACGGCGCCGCTGCCGTTGCTGCCGCTGCGTGGCCGGCGCCGGAGCCGGTGCCCTTACTGCCGCCGGTGCCGATCGTCTGCGGTGCCGCCGTTGCCGCCGACCCCGCCGTGGGGTTGGTGGCGGTGCCGGCCGCGCCGTTGCCGCCGCTGCCGGAGGTGCCGCCGTTGCCGCCGTTGCCGCCGCTGCCCGCCGCCGCCGGTGTGCCCGCGACGCCGCTGGTGCCGTGCCGCCGGTGCCGCCGTTGCCGCCGGCGCCGCCGTTGCCGCCGGCCCCGCCGTTGCCGCCGTTTTGGCCGCCGCCGATGCCGGTGCCGTACGCGTTGGCGTCGGTGACGCCGTCCGACGCCGGTCACGCCGTTGCCGCCGTTGCCGCCGAGCGCGCCGCTGCCGGCGGCCGCCGCCGTTGCCGCCGTTGCCGCCGAGATGGTGCCGCCGGCCGCCGCCGTTGCCGCCGTTGCCGCCAGCGCCGCCGGCCTGCCCGGCGGTGCCGCTGCCACCGGGGGTGGCCCGTTGGCGCCGGCCGTGCCGGCCACGCCGTTGCCGCCGGTCCCGCCGGCGCCGCCGTTGCCGTAGGTGCCGCCGGCGCCGCCGTTACCGCCGTTGCCGCCGCTGGCGCCCGCGACGGCGGAGGTGTAGCCGTTGCCGCCGTTGCCGCCGTTGCCGGCCTGTGCCGCGGCGCCGTTGGTGCCGCTGGTGCGGGTGCCGCGAGCCGGTGCCGCGCGGCGCCGCCCATGCCCTTCGTCTCGGTGCCGCCGTCGCCGCCGTTGCCGCCGTTGGGGTTGGTCGCCGGTGCCGATGACGCCGTTGCCGCCGTTGCCGGCCGTGCCCGCGTTGCCGCCGTTGCCGCCGTTGCCGCCGGTGCCGGTGGTCCCGGTGCTGCCACGCTTGGTGCCGTGCCGCCGGCCCCGCCGTTGCCGCCGCTGCCGCCGTTGCCGCCGGCGCCGCCGTTGCCGCCGTTTTCGCCGCCGCCGATGCCGTTGCCGTACGCGTCGGTGTCGGCCACGCCGTTGGAGCCGCTCACGCCGTTGCCGCCGCTGCTGCCGTTGCCGCCGTTGCCGCCGGCCCCGCCGTTGCCGCCGTTACCGGAGGTCGGTGCCGCCGAGACCGCCGGCGCCGCCGTTGCCGCCGTTGCCGCCGGCGTAGCCGCGCGGTGCCGCTGTCGCCGGGGTTGGTCCCGTTGGTGCCGGACACGTTGCGCCGATGCGCCGTTGCCAGCCGGCGCCGCCGTTGCCGCCGTTGCCGATCGAGCCGCCGTTGCCGCCGGCGCCGCCGTTGCCGCCGTTGGCGCCGGGGGTGATGGGGTTGTAGCCCGTACCGCCCTGGCCGCCGTTGCCCGCCGGACCGGTGACCGCTGTGCCGCCGGTGCCGCCGGTGCCCGTGCTCGAGCCGGTGCCGCCGGCGCCGCCGGTGCCCGCGGTGCCGGCGTTGCCGCCGTTGCCGCCGTTGCCGCCGTTGAAGTTGGCGACGGTGCCGTCCGCGCCGGCGCCACCGTTGGCCGGCCTGCCGGCGTTGCCGCCGTTGCCGCCGTTGCCGCCGGTGCCGGTGGTGCCCGCGCTGCCGTTCGTGGCTGTGCCGCCGACGCCGCCGTTGCCGCCGCCGCCGCCGTTGCCGCCGTTGCCGCCGGACCCGCCGTTGCCGCCGGCGCCGTTGTTGGCGCCCTGCACGCCGAACTGGCCGATCCGGCCGTTGCCGCCGTTGCCGCCGTTGGCGCCATTGCCGCCGGTGCCGCCGGCGCCGCCGTTGCCGAGTTGACTGCCGCCGTTGCCGCCGGCGCCGCCGGTGCCGCCGGTCCCGCCGGCCTGCCCGGAGGTGCCGCTGGCGCCGGGCGTGACGCCGTTGGTGCCGGCGGTGCCGGCTGTGCCGTTGCCGCCGTTGCCGCCGTTGCCGCCGTTGCCGTAATTGCCGCCGTTGCCCCGGCGCCGCCGGTGCCGCCACTGGTGCCGGTGGCGGTCGGGCTGAAGCCGTTGCCGCCGTTGCCGCCGTTACCGGATGCGGTGGTCGGAGCGCTGCCGGCATTGCCGCTTCCGCCGCCGGTGGCGCCGGTGCCGCCGGTGCCCGCGCCGCCGACGGCACCGGCGTCGCCGCCCTTGCCGCCGTTGCCGCCGTTGGGGTTGCCGGAGGTGCCCGCCGCGCCGTTGCCGCCGTTGCCGCCGAGGCCGGAGTTGCCGCCGTTGCCACCGGCGCCGCCATTGCCCTGGCTCCCGACGGTGACCGTCGTTCCGCCGTTGCCGCCCGTCCCGCCGGTGCCGGCCGCGCCGCCGTTGCCGCCGGCGCCGCCGTTGCCGCTGTTGATCCCGGCCACACCGTCGGCGCCGTTGCCGCCGACGCCGCCGGCGCCGCCAGTGCCGCCGACGCCACCGTCCCCGGCGTTGCCGGCGATCGTGCCGCCGGCGCCGCCGTTGCCGCCGGTGCCGCCGCTGCCGCCGCTGCCGCCGTTGGTGCCGGCGGCGCCGGGGGTGGCCCCGTTAGTGCCGGCCGCGCCGGCCGCACCGGTGCCGCCGGTGCCGCCGGTGCCGCCGACGCCGTACTGTCCGGCCGCGCCGCCGTCGCCGCCGTGCCGCCGTTGGCGCCCGCAGTGGTGGGGCTGAAGCCGGCGCCGCCGCTTACCGCCGTTGACGACGTTGGAGGTGGTGTTCACGGTGCCGTTGTTGCCGGCGGTGCCGTTTGGATTGCCGGTGCCGGCGGCGCCGCCGGTGCCGGGGGTGGCGCCGGGGTTGCCGCCCTGGCCGCCGGTCCCGCCGGCGGTGTGGCCGGCGGTGCCCGCCGCGCCGGTGCCGCCGACCCCGCCGAGGCCGGTGTTGCCGCCGTTGCCGCCGTTGCCGCCGTTGCCCACGGTGCCGTTGGTGACGGTGCCGGCGTTGCCGCCCGCCGCGCCGTCGCCGCCGGTGCCGCCGACGCCGCCGGTGCCGCCGGTGCCGGAGTTGACGCTGAAGTCGCCGGTTCCGCCGGTGCCGCCCTGACCGCCCTGGCCGCCGTTGCCGCCGTTGCCGCCGTTGCCGCTGTTGCCGGCGATCGTGCCGCCGTTGCCGCCGTTGCCTGCGGCGCCGCCCTGGCCGCCGGTGCCGCCGACGCCGCCGGTGCCGGCGGGGTAGGTGCCGGTGGCTGCCGGTCACGCCGACGCCGCCGGTGAAGCCGTTGCCGCCGTTACCGCCGTTGCCGTAGGACCCGGCGTTACCGCCGTCGCCGCCGGCGAAGCCGGTCTGGCCGGCGCCGGGGACGCCGAAGGCGTTGCCGCCGTTGCCGCCGTTGCCGGTCAGGGTGGTCGGTGTGGTGCCCGGCGTGCCGTTGCTTCCGGTTCCGTGTCCGATGCCGGCGGCGCCGCCGTTGCCGACCGTGCCGCCGGCGCCGCCGTCGCCGCCGCCGAGGAAGCCGTTGCCGCCGGCGCCGCCCTGGCCGCCGGTGCCGCCGTTGCCGCCGTTGCCGCCGTTGCTGTCGCCGCTCTGCAATCCGTTGCCGCCGTTGCCGCCGTTCGCGCCGTTGCCGGCGTTACCGCCCGCACCGCCGTAACCGTTGTTCCGCGCCGCTGTTGCCGCCGGCGCCGCCGTTGCCGCCGTTGCCGCCCGCCGTGCCGTTGGTGCCGTTGGGGCTGCCGACGGTGCCGTCGGTGCCGTTCGTGCCGGGCAGGCCGTTGCCGCCGTCGCCGCCGGCGCCGCCGTTGCCGTTCGGTCCGCCGTTGCCGCCCGCGCCGCCGTTGCCGCCGTTGGGGTTGTGGGGGTGCCGCCGGCGCCGTCGCCGCCGTTGCCGCCGTTGCCGGCCATGCCGGTGGGTGTCGGTGCCCGCCGGTGCCGTTGGCGCCGTTGGCGCCGGTGGTGGAGCCGGTGCCGCCGGTGCCGCCGGTGCCGCCGGCGGCGCCGGTGCCGGCGGTGGTGCCGCCGTCGCCGCCGCGCCCGCCGTTGGGGTTGGTGACGGTGCCGTTGGCGCCGTTGCCGCCGTTGCCGGCGGCGGCGCCGTTGCCGCCGTTGCCGGCGTCACCGCCGGCGCCGCCGGCGCCCGCGGTGCCGTGGGCGGCCGTGCCGCCGGCACCGCCGGCTCCGCCGTTGCCGCCGCTGCCGCCGTTGCCGCCGTTGCCGCCGTTCTGGCCGCCGCCGATGCCGTTGCCGTATGCGTTCACGTTGGCGACACCGTCGGCGCCGTTGCCGCCGGTCCCGCCGTTGCCGCCGTTGCCGCCGGTGCCGCCGGCCCCGCCGTTGCCGCCGTTGCCGGCGACCGAGCCGCCCTTGCCGCCGGCGCCGCCGGCACCGCCGTTGCCGCCGGCCTGCCGTTGCCGCCGTTGCCGCCGTTGCCGGCGTTGGTGCCGTCTGTGCCGTCGCTGCCGTTGCCGCCGGCGCCGCCGCGCCGCCGTTGCCGTTGGTGCCGCCGTTGCCGCCGGCTCCGCCGGCTGCCGCCGTTGCCGCCGTCGGGGCGGTGCCGGTGTAGCCGACGCCGCCGTTGCCGCCGTTGCCGACGACGCCGCTGAAGCTCGGCGCCGGCGGTGCCGTTGGTGCCGGTGCTGACGTCGTCGCCGCTGGCGCCGCCGGTGCCGCCGTTGCCCGCGGTGCCGGGGTTGCCGCCGTTGCCGCCGACGCCGCCTGCCGCTGCTGGTGGCGATGCCGTCGCGCCGTTGCCGCCGTTGCCGGGTGTTCCGGCGGCCCCGCCGTTGCCGGCGTTGCCGCCGGCGCCGGCGACGCCGGGGTTGCCGTGCAGCCCGGAGGTGCCGCCGACGCCGCCGGTGCCGCCGTTGCCGCCGGTGCCGCCGTTGCCGCCGCCGCCGCCGTTTTGACCGGCGCTGACGCCGTTGCCGTAGGCGTTGACGCCGGCGACGCCGTTGCCGCCGTTGCCGCCGGTGCCGCCGGTGCCGCCGTCGGCGCCGTTGCCGGCGGCACCGCCGGCACCGCCGTTACCCAGGCTCGCGCCGGCGTTGCCGCCGGCGCCGCCGTTGCCGCCGATCCCGCCGTTCTGGCCGTTGCCGCCGTTGCCGCCCGGTTGAGGCCGGCGCCGCCGGCCGCGCCGGCGACGCCGTTGCCGCCCGCGCCGCCGTCGCCGCCGCTGCCGTATGTGCCGCCGTTGCCGCCGGCGCCGCCGTTGCCGCCGCTGGCGCCGGCAGTCGTCGAGGTGAACCCGGCGCCGCCGTTGCCGCCGTCGCCGGCCGGGTTGGTGGGCAGGGCACCGTCGACGCCGTTGGCGCCGCCGGGCCACACCGCCGGTGCCGCCGCCGCCCGCGGTGCCGGGGTTGCCGCCGTTGCCGCCGGCCCCGCCGGTCGTGAACGCGGCGGTGCCGGTGGCGCCGTTGCCGCCGTTGCCCGGTGTGCCGGCGTTGCCGCCGTTGCCGGCTGCACCGCCGGTGCCGGTGGTGCCCTTGGTGCCGTGCGGCGCGGCGCCGCCGGCGCCGCCGGTGCCGCCGTTGCCGCCCGCGGCGCCGTTGCCGCCGTTGCCGCCGTTCTGACCGCCGCCGATGCCGTTGCCGTAGTCGTCCACGCCGGCCACGCCGTCGTTGCCGGTCACGCCGCTGCCGCCGTTGCCGCCGTTGCCGCCGGTGCCGCCGGCCCCGCCGGCGCCGCCGTTGCCGGAGATGCACGCCGCCGCCGACCGCCGGCGCCGCCGCTGCCGCCGGACCCGCCGGCCTGGCGTTGCCGCCGCTGTCGCCGGGGTTGACGCCGTTGGTGCCGTTGGTGCCGGCCACGCCGTTGCCGCCGGCCCCGCCGTTGCCGCCGTTGCCGACCGCGCCGCCGTTGCCGCCGGCCCCGCCGTTGCCGCCGCTGCCGCCGGCAGCCGCTCGCGGTGAACCCGGCGCCGCCGTTGCCGCCGTTGCCGGCCGGGCCGGTGACGCCGGTGCCGGCGCTGCCGTTGGCGCCGGTGCCGGAGCCGCTGCCGTTGGCGCCGCCGTTGCCGCCCGTACCCGCGGCGCCGGGGTTGCCGCCGTTGCCGCCGGCGCCGCCGTTGGTGTTGGTGGCGGTGCCGGCCGCGCCGTTGCCGCCGTTGCCGGGCGTTCCGGCGTTGCCGCCGTTGCCGCCGGCGCCGCCGGCGCCGCTGGTGCCCGCGCTGCCGTTGGTGGCGGTGCCGCCGGCGCCGCCGGCGCCGCCCGTGCCGCCGGCGCCGCCGTTGCCGCCGTTGCCGCCGGCCTGACCGCCGCCGAGGCCGTTGCCGTACAGCGTTGGCGCCGGCCACGCCGTTGGCGCCGTTGCCGCCGCTGCCGCCGTTGCCGCCGGTGGCGCCGGTGCCGCCGGCGCCGCCGGCCCCGCCGTTGCCCGAGATCGAGCCGCCCGTGCCGCCGGTGCCGCCGTTGCCGCCGGACCCGCCGGCCTGACCGGCGGTGCCGCTGTCGCCGGTGTTGACGCCGTTGGTGCCGGTGCGCGCCGGCCACGCCGTTGCCGCCCGCGCCGCCGGTGCCGCCGTTGCCGACGTTGCCGCCGCCCCGCCGTTGCCGCCGGTGCCGCCGGAGGCGCCGGCCGTGGTCGAGGTGAACCCGCTGCCGCCGTTGCCGCCGTTGCCGCCGGAGGTCGGTGCGGTGCCGTTGCCGCCGGCGGTGGCCGAGCCCGATCCGGTGCCCTGGCGCCGCCGCTGCCCACGGTGCCGCCGTTACCGCCGGCCCCGCCGTTGCCGCCGGTGGTGTTGGTGGAGGTGCCGTCCGCGCCGTTGCCGCCGTTGCCGCCGGCGCCGCTGTTGCCGCCGGTGCCGCCGCCGCCGGCGTTGCCGGTGGTCGACGCCGGTGCCGCCGTTGCCGCCGGTGCCGCCGCCGCCGCCGTTGCCGCCGCCGCCGCCGGCCCCGCCGGCGCCGCTGTTGGTGCCGGCCACCGCCGGTCGCCACCGGCGCCGCCCTGGCCGCCGTCGCCGCCGGCGCCGCCGGTCGCCGGCGTTGCCGCCGGCGCCGCTGCCGGCCTGCGTCGCCGGTGCCGCCCAGGGTCTTGCCGCCGGCGCCGCCGTTGCCGCCGGTCGCCGCCGTTGCCGCCGGTGCCGCCGTTGCCGCCGGCCTGACCGGCGCCGTTGTTCGTCCCGCTGGTGCCGGCCGCGCCGTTGACCGCCGGTGCCGCCGGTGCCACCGTTGGCGCCGGCGCCGCCGGCGCCGCCGACCCCGCCGGTGCCCGACGAGCCGCCGTTGCCGCCGTTGCCGCCGCTGCCGCCGGGCCGCCGGCCTGGCCGCCGTGCCGCCGCTGTCGCCGGGGTTGACGCCGTTGGTGCCGGTCGCGCCGGCCACGCCGTTGCCGCCGGCCCCGCCGGTGCCGCCGTTGCCGCCGTTGCCGCCGGCCCCGCCGTTGCCGCCGGTGCCGCCCGACGCCGCCGGCCGCCGTCGGGCTGACGCCCGGCGCCGCCGTTGCCGCCGTTGCCGCCGGAGCCGGCGTTGGCGCCGTTGCGTGCCGGCGTTGCCGCGGCCGACCGGTGCCCGCGGTGCCGCCGGTGCCCGCCGTGCCGCCGTTACCGCCGGCGCCGCCGTTGCCGCCGGTGGTGCTGGCGGCGGTGCCGTCGGCGCCCTTGCCGCCGTTACCGCCGGCGCCGCCGTTGCCGCCGTTGCCGCCGCTGCCGCCGGTGCCGGTGCCGACCCGGTGCCGCCGTTGCCGCCGGTGCCGCCGGCGCCGCCGTTGCCGCCGGCGCCGCCGGCCGCCGGCACCGCCGTTGGTGCCGCCGCCCCGCGCCCCGGCGCCGCCCTGCCGCCGGCGCCGCCGGTGCCGCCGGTGCCGGCGTTGCCGCCGGCGCCGCTGGCGGCCTGGCCGCCGTTGCCGCCGTCGCCGGCCTTACCGCCGGCGCCGCCGTTGCCGCCGGAGCCGCCGTTGCCGCCGTTGCCGCCGGCACCGCCGGCCTGCCGCCCCGGCGGTGCCGCCGGTGCTGCCGGCCTACCGCTCGCGCCGGTGACACCGGTGCCGCCGTTGCCGCCGTTGGCGCCGGTGCCGCCGGCGCCGCCGACCGCCGGTGCCCGACGGACCGCCGTTGCCGCCGTTGCCGCCGTCGCCGCCGGAGCCGCCGTTGCCGCCGCCGGTGCCGCCGTCGCCGGCGGTTGCCGCCGTTGCCGCCGCCGCCGCCGGCACGCCGTTGCCGCCGGCCCCGCCGTTGCCGCCGTTGCCGCCGTTGCCGCCGGCGCCGCCGTTGCCGCCGTTGCCGCCGGTGCCGCCGGCTGCCGCCGGGCTGCCGCCCGCCCCGCCGTTGCCGCCGTTGCCGCCGGCTGCCGGCGGTGCCGCCGTTGCCGGCGCTGGCGTGCCCGCCGGTGCCACGTTGCCGCCGGTGCCCGCCGTGCCGCCGTCGCCGCCGGTGCCGCCGTTGCCGCCGGTGCTGTTGGCCGCCGTGCCATCCGCGCCGTTGCCGCCGTTACCGCCGGCGCCGCCGTTACCGCCGTGCCGTGCTGCCGCGGCGCCGGTGCTCGACGCCGTTGCCGCCGCCGCCGCCGTTGCCGCCGTCGCCGCCGTTGCCGCCGTTGCCGCCGTTGCCGCCGGCGCCGCCGTTGCCGCCGTTGCCGCCGGTCGCCGCCGGCGCCGCCGTCGCCGCCGTGCCGCCGTTGCCGCCGGTGCCGCCATTGCCGCCGGCGCCGCCGGCGCCGCCGTGCGCCGCCGGTGCCGCCCGCGGCTTGCCGCCGGTGCCGCCGTTGCCGCCGGTGCCGCCGGTGCCGCCGGTGCCGCCGTTGCCGCCGGCCTGCCGCCCGCGCCGCCGTTGCCGTCCGGTGCCGCCGTTGGCGCCGGCTGCCGCCGGTGCCGCCGTTGCCGCCGTTGCCGCCGGCGCCGCCGGCGCCGCCGTCCCGCCGGTGCCCGGTCGACCGCCGCTGCCGCCGTTGCCGCCGTCGCCGCCGGCGCCGCCGGTGCCGCCGTTGCCGCCGTCGCCGCCGTTGCCGCCGTTGCCGCCGGCCCCGCCGGCGCCGCCGTTGCCGCCGGCCCCGCCGTTACCGCCGTTACCGCCGTTGCCGCCGGCGCCCGCCGTTGCCGCCGGTACCGCCGATGCGCCGGCCGCCGCCGCGTGCCGCCGGCGCCGCCGTTGCCGCCGTTGCCGCCCGTGCCGCCGGTGCCGCCGTTGCCCGCCGGTGGCCGCGCCCGCCGGTGCCGCCGGCGCCGCCGTGCCGCCGGTGCCGCCGTCGCCGCCGGCCCCGCCGTTGCCGCCGGCTGCGTGGCCGCCGTCGCCGCCGTTGCCGCCGTTACCGCCGGCGCCGCCGTTGCCGCCGTGCCGCCGGTGCCGGCGCTGCCGTGCTCGCCGCCGGTGCCGCCGTTACCGCCGGTGCCGCCGTTGCCGCCGCTGCCGCCGTTGCCCGGCGCCGCCGTTGCCGCCGTTGCCGCCGGCCGGCCGGTGCCGCCGTTGCCGCCGGTGCCGCCGTTGCCGCCGGTGCCGCCGCTACCGCCGGCGCCGCCGGCGCCGCTGGCGCCGCCGGCGCCGCCGGTGCCGCCGGTCGCCGCCGGCCGCCGCCGTTGCCGCCGGTGCCGCCGTTGCCGCCGCTGCCGCCGCTGCCGCCGGCCTGCCGTCCGCGGTGCCGCCGGTGGTGCCGCCGGCCGCCGCCGGCCGCGCCGTTGCCGCCGGTGCCGCCGTTGCCGCCGTTGCCGCCGTTGCCGCCGGTGCCGCCGGCCCCGCCGTGCCGCCGTTGCCGCCGGCGCCGCCGTTGCCGCCCTGCCGCCGTTGCCGCCGGCGCCGCCGGCCTGACGCCGGTACCGCCGTCGCCGCCGTTGGCGCCGTTGCCGCCGTTGCCGCCGCTCCCGCCGTTGCCGCCGGCGCCGCCGTTGCCGCCGTTGCCGCCGGTCGCCGTCACCGCCCGAGCCGCCGTTGCCGCCGGCCCGCCGGTGCCGCCGCCGAGCCCCGTGCCGCCGGTGCCGCCGTTGCCGCCGCCGCCGGCGCCGCCGTTGCCGCCGTGCCGCCAATGGCCGCGTTGCCGCCGGCACCGCCGGCGCCGCCGTTGCCGCCGGCGCCGCCGTTGCCGCCGTCGCCGCCGTTGCCGCCGGCGCCGCCGCCGGTGCCGCCGTTGCCGGTGCCCGCCGCGCCGTTGCCGCCGTTGCCGCCGTGCCGCCGTTGCCGCCGTTGCCGCCGGCGCCGCCGGTGCCGCCGGCTGCCGCCGTTGCCGCCGTTGCCGCCGGCGCCGCCGGTGCCGCCGTTGCCGCCGGTCGCCGCCGGCGCCGCCGGTGCCGCCGTTGCCGCCGTTGCCGCCGTCGCCGCCGTTGCCGCCGTTGCCGCCGTCGCCGCCGTTGCCGCCGGCCGCCGTGCCGCCGGCGCCGGCCGCGCCGCCGGTGCCGCCGTTGCCGCCGTTGCCGCCGGTGCCGCCGTCGGCCGCCGTGCCGACGCCGGTGCCGTCGGCGCCGCCGCCGCCGGCACCGCCGTCGCCGCCGTTGCCGCCGTTGCCGCCGGCCCCGCCGTCGCCGCCGATGCCGCCGTTGCCGCCGTGCACCGCCGGTGCCGCCGGCCGCCGCCGCGCACCGGCGCCGCCGTTGCCGCCGGTGCCCGCCGCGCCGCCGTTGCCGCCGGCACCGCCGGTGCCCGCGCTGCCCGCGGTGCCGCCGCCGCCGGTGCCGCCGGCGCCGCCGTTGCCGCCGTCGCCGCCGGCGCCGCCGTTGCCGCCGTTGCCGCCGGCGCCGCCCGCCACCGCCGGTCGTCGCCGTGCCACGGCCGCCGGTCACGCCCGCTGCCGCCGTTGCCGCCGGCCGCCCCGGTGCCGCCGGCGCCGCCGTTGCCGCCGTTGCCGCCGGTGCCCGGCGCCGTTGCCGCCGGCGCCGCCGTCGCCGCCGGCGCCGCCGTTGCCGCCGGCCTGCCGCCGGTGCCGCTGTCGCCGGCGTTGACGCCGCGTTGCCGCCGTTGCCGCCGGCGCCGCCGTTGCCGCCGCGCCGCCGTTGCCGCCGTTGCCGCCAGCCGCCGTTGCCGCCGGCGCCGCCGTCGCCGCCGTTGCCGCCGGTGCCGTCGCCGCCGGCGCCCGCGCCGCCGTTACCGCCGTTGCCGCCGTTACCGCCGTGCCGCGCCGCCGTTGCCGCCGCTGGCCGCCGTTGCCGCCGTTGCCGCCGGCCCCGCCGTCGCCGCCGGCTGCCCGCGGTGCCGCCGTTGCCGCCGTTGCCGCCGGCGCCGCCGGTGCCGCCGTTGCCGCCGGTCGCGCCGTTGCCGCCGCCGCCGGTGCCGGCGTTGCCGCCGTCGCCGCCGGCGCCGCCGTTGCCGCCGTGCCGCCGGTGCCGCCGTTGCCGGCCGTGCCGCCGTCCCCGCCGGCTGCCGCCGTTGCCGCCGGTGCCGCCGGTCGCCGCCGTTGCCGCCGCCTTGACCGCCGCCGCTGCCGTGCCGTCACCTCGGTGCCGGCCGTCGCCGTTGGCGCCGTTGACGCCGGCGCCGCCGTTGCCGCCGTTGCCGCCGTTGCCGCCGCTGCCGGCGTTGCCGCCGTTGCCCGTTGACCGCCGGTGCCGCCCGTGCCGCCGTCCCCGCCGTTGCCGCCGTCGCCGCCGTTGCCGCCGTTGCCGCCGGCGCCGCCGTTACCGCCGGCGCCGCCATTGCCGCCGTTGACCGCCGCGCCGCGGCGCCGGCCGCCGCCGGACGCCGCCGTTGCCGCCGTTGCCGCCGTCGCCGCCGTTGCCGCCGTCGCCGCCGCCGCCGGCGTTGCCGCCGGTGCCGCCGTTGCCGCCGTACCGCCGTTGCCGCCGTTGCCGCCGCCGTGCCGCCGGCGCCGCCGGTGCCCGGCGTTACCGCCGCCGCCGTACCCGCCCGCCCGCGCCGCCGGTGCCGCCGGCGCCGTGGCGCCGTCACCGCCGCTGCCGCCGTCACCGCCGTTGCCGCCGTTGCCGCCGGCCCCGCCGTCGCCGCCGTCGCTGCCGCGCGCCGCCGCCGGCGCCGCCGTTGCCGCCGCCGCCGCCGTGCCGCCGCCGCTCCCGCCGGTGCCGCTCGTCCCGGCGGCGCCGACGCCGCCGTTGCCGCCGGTGCCGCCGTTGCCGCCGTTGCCCCGGCGCCGCCGTTGCCGCCGTTGCCGCCGGGCCGCCGGTGCCGCCGTGCCGCCGTTGCCGCCGTTACCGCCGGCGCGCCGGGTGACCCGGCCACCGCCGTTACCGCCGGTGCCGCCGGTTCGCCGGCGCCGCCGTTGCCGCCGGTGCCGGCCGTTCCCGCCGGTGCCGCCGTTACCGCCGGCGCCGCCGGTGCCGCCGTTGCCGCCGGCCCGCCGGTGCCGCCTGGCGCCGTTGCCGCGCGGTGCCGTTGCGCCGCCGTTGCCGCCGTTGCCGCCGGCGCCGCCGTTGCCGCCGTGCCGCCGCTCCGCGCGGTGCCGGTGCGTCGCCGGTGCCGCCGTTGCCGCCGGTACCGCCGCCGCCGCCGTTGCCGCCGGTTGCCGCCGTCGCCGCCCGCACCGCCGTCGTGCCGGCCGCTGCCGCCGCGCCGGCGCCGCCGTTGCCGCCGGCGCCGCCGTTGCCGCCGTTGCCGCCGTTGCCGCCGGCGCCGCCGCTGCCTGCCGCCGGTGCCGCCCAGCGCCGGCCGCCGGCCCCGCCGTTACCGCCGGCCGCCGTCACCGCCGGCCCCGCCGTTACCGCCGCCTGGCCGTCCCGCCGGTGCCGCGGTGCGCCGTCGCCGCCGTTGCTGCCGTTGCCGCCGCCGCCGCCGATAGCCGCCGTGCCGCCGGCCCCGCCGTGCCGCCGTCGCCGGGCGCTGCCCGCCGGTGCCGCCGTGCGCCGCCGTTACCGCCGGCGCCACCGGCCCCGCCGCCGGTGCCGCGTCGCCGGCGTTGACGCCGTTGTGCCGGCCGCGCCGGCGGCGCCGTGCCGCCGGCCCCGCCGGTGCCGCCGTTGCCGCCGTCGCCGCCGGCCCGCCGTTGCCGCCGTTACCGCCGGTGGCCCGCCGGTGGTCGCGGTGAGCCGCCGGCCCCGCCGTCGCCGCCGTTACCGCCGGCGGTGGCCGTCGTGCCGCGGCGCCGGTGCCGGGCGCCGCCCGAGCCGGTGCCGCGGCGCCGCCGGTGCCGGCGTTGCCGCCGGCACCGCCGCTGCCGCCGTTACCGCCGTTGGGCTGTCGGGTGCCGACCGGCGCCGTTACCGCCGTCGCCGCCGGCCCCGCCGCGCCGCCGCTAGCCCCGGCGCCGCCCGCCGGTGCCGCGTGGCGACCCGGGCCGCCGTTGCCGCCGCCGCCGCCGCCGCCGCCGATGCCGCCGTGCCGCCGGCGCCGCCGCCGCCGCCGCTGCCGGTGCCGCCGTTGCCGCCGGCCCCGCCGTCGCCGCCGTGGCCGCCGGCGCCGCCGGTCCCGCCGTTGCCGGCTTGCCGCCGGCACCGCCGGCGCCGCCGTGAGCCGCCGGTGCCGCCCAGCTTGCCGCCGGCGCCGCCGTTGCCGCCGTTGCCGCCGTTCCGCCGCGCCGCCGTTGCCGCCGGCCTGACCGGCGCCGCCGTGCCGCCGGCGCTGCCGACCGCCGCCGGCGCCGCCGGCCCCGCCGTTGCCGCCGCGCCGCGTTGCCGCCGGCACCGCCGGCCGCCGCCGGTGCCGGGGCCCAGCCGCCGTTACCGCCGGTGGCCGCCGTGGCCGCCGGTGCCGCCGTTACCGCCGGGCGCCGCCGACGCCGGCGGTGCCGCCGTTACCGCAGCGGTGCCGCCCCGCCGTGAAGCCGGCTCTATACCTCGCCGCCGTCGCCGCCGTCACCGCCGTCGCCGCCGTTGCCGCCGTCGCCGCCGTACCCGAAGCCGTGAGTCGGCGGTACAATCCGTCGCCGCCGATGCCGCCGTGACCGCCGGACTTAGCCGCTCCCGCCGCCGGCGCCGGTGCCGCCGTCCGCCCAGCCGGCGCCGCCGGTGCCGCCGCGCCGCCGTGCCCCCGTCGCCGCCGTCACCGGCGTTACCGCGTCACCGCGGTTGTCTGCCGCCGCCGGCGCCGCCGCCGTGGCCGGCGTTACCACCGGTACCCCCGTTGCCGCCGGCGCCGCCGCCGCCCGCCGTGCCCCCGGTGGCCGCCGGTGCCGACGTCGCCCCCTTGACCCCGGCGCCGCCGTGGGCGCCTTGTGCCGCCGCCGCCCTCGCCGCCGCTGACGCCCTTACCCCGGCGGCGCCGTCCCGCCTTGCCGCCGTTGCCGCCGGTGCCGCCGGTGCCGGCGTTACCGCCGGCGCCGCTGCCGGCCTCAGTGCCAGTGCCGCCCGGGTGAAGCCACCGGCGCCGCCGTTGCCGCCGGATCCGCCATTGCCGCCGGTGCCGCCGTTGCCGCCGGCCTGTCCTTGGCCCGCGCTGCCGTAGGTGGTGTCGCCGGCCACTCCGGTGTTGCCGGTGATACCGGCGCCGCCGTTACCGCCGCCGGCGCCGTTGCCGCCGGCGCCGCCGGTCCCGGCGGCGCCGAGATCGAGCCGCCGTTGCCGCCGGTGCCGCCTTGGCCGCCGGAGCCGCCGCGCCGCCGGTGCCGCCGCTGTCGCCGGGGTTGATCCCGTTGGCGCCGGTGTTGCCGGCCACGCCGTTGCCGCCGGTGCCGCCCTGGCCGCCGTTGCCGACGTTGCCTGCGTTCCCGCCGTTGCCGCCGTTGCCGCCGCTGGTGCCGGCGGTGGTCGGGTCGAAGCCGGCGCCGCCGTTGCCGCCGTTACCGCCGGCAGTGGGGTTGGTGCCGTCGGTGCCAGTGCTTGGGGTGCCCGAGCCGCTGCCCACGTTGCCCTTGGTGCCCGCGGTGCCGCGGTCGCCGCCGGCCCCGCCGTTGCCGCTGTTGGGGTTGGTGGAGGCGCCGTCGGCGCCGGTGCCGCCGTTGCCGCCGGCGCCGCCGTTGCCGCCGTTGCCGGCGCTGCCCGCCGTGCCGGTGCTCGACCCGGTGCCGCCGTTGCCGCCATTGCCGCCGCCGCCACCGTTACCGCCGCCGCGCCGGCCCCGCCGGCGCCGCTGTTGGTGCCGGCCACTCCGGCCGCGCCCGCGCCGCCGGTGCCGCCGGTGCCGCCGTTGCCGCCGTTACCGGCGTTACCGCCGGCGCCGCTGCCGGCCTGAGTGCCAGTACCGCCCAGGGTGAAGCCACCGGCGCCGCCGTTGCCGCCGGATCCGCCGCCGCCGCGCCGCCGTTACCGCCGCTGCCCGCGCGCCTGTTGGTCGCCATGGTGCCGGCCCGCCTTGCCGCCGGTACCGCCGTTGCCGCCATCGGCGCCAGCCCCACCCGCGCCGCCGACCCCGGCGGCACCCGAGATCGACCCGCCGTTCCCGCCGGTGCCGCCCTGGCCGCCGCTACCGCCGGTGCCGCCGTTGCCGCCGCTGTCGCCGGGGTTGACCCCGTTGCCGCCATTGCTGCCGCCCACACCGTTACCGCCGGCGCCACCCTGACCGCCGTTACCGATCGAGCCGCCGTTACCGCCGGCGCCACCGTTACCGCCGGAAGCGCCCGCCACCGTGGAGGTGAACCCGGCGCCGCCGGCGCCACCGTTGCCGGCCGGGCCGACAACCCCGGCACCGCCGCTGCCGTCGTTGCCCGGGGTCGATCCGTGCCGCCGGTACCGCCGCCGCCCGCCGTGCCGGCGTTGCCGCCGTTGCCGCCGGCCCCGCCGGTGGTGTTGGTGGCGATGCCGCTCGCGCCCGCGCCGCCATTGCCGGGTGTGCCGGCGTTGCCCCCGTCACCGGCGTTGCCGCCAGCGCCGGTGCTGCCGTCGCTCCGGTACCCAGGGCGGTGCCCCCGGCGCCACCGTTACCGCCGGAGCCGCCGGTGCCGCCGGCGCCGCCGTTGCCGCCCGCCTGCGCGCCACCGACACCGGTGCCGTATGCGTCGACGCCTTGCACGCCGTTGGAGCCGGTCAAACCGGCCCCGCCGTTGCCGCCGTCTCGCCGGTGCCACCGGCCCCGCCGGCGCCGCCGTTACCCGAGATGGAACCGCCGTGGCCGCCGGTGCCACCGTCGCCGCCGGAGCCGCCGGAGCCGCCGTTACCGCCGCTGTCGCCGGGGTTGAGACCGTTGGGGCCGGTGCTGCCGGCCACGCCGTTGCCGCCGGCGCCACCCTGGCCGCCGTTGCCGACGTTGCCGCCGTCGCCGCCGTTACCGCCGTTGCCGCCGGAGCCGCCGGCGGTGGTCGGGTCGAAGCCCGCGCCGCCGTTGCCGCCGTTGCCGCCGGAGGTGGGGTTGGTGCCGTCGGTGCCGGTGCTGGGCGTGCCCGACCGGTCCCGACGCCGCCCTTGCTGCCCGCGGTGCCGCGGTCGCCGCCGTCGCCGCCGTCGCCGCCGCTGGGGTTGTTGGCGGTGCCATCGGCACCGTTACCGCCGTTGCCGCCGGCGCCGCTGTTGCCGCCCGAGCCTGCGCTGCCGGCGTTGCCGGTGGTCGACCCGGTGCCGCCGTTACCGCCGGTGCCGCCGCCGCCGCCGGTGCCGCCCGCGGCGCCGTTGCCGCCGGTGCCTTCGTTGACGCTGCTTACCCCGGCCGCCCCGGCACCACCCTGGCGCCGCCGCCGCCGGTGCCGCCGGACCCGGCGTTGCCGCCGGCGCCGCTGCCGGCCTGGGTGCCGGTGCCGCCCAGGGTGAAGCCGCCGGCCCCGCCATCGCCGCCGGAGCCGCCGTTGCCGCCAGTGCCGCCGTTGCCGCCGGTCTGGCCGTCGCCGTTGTTGGTCCCGATGGTGCCGGCCGCGCCGTTGACACCGGTACCGCCGTTGCCGCCGTCGGCGCCGGATCCGCCCGCGCCGCCGACCCCGGCGGAGCCGGACATCGAACCGCCGTTGCCGCCGACGCCACCCTGGCCGCCGGACCCGCCGCTGCCGCCGTTGCCGCCGCTGTCGCCGGGGTTGACCCCGTTGCCGCCGGTGTTGCCGGCCACGCCGTTGCCGCCGGCGCCGCCCTCGCCGCCGTCGCCGATGTTGCCGCCGTTGCCGCCGGCGCCGCCGTTGCCGCCCGAGGCGCCCGCCACAGTCGAGGTGTAGCCCGCGCCGCCCGCGCCGCCGTTGCCGGCCGGGCCGTGACCGACGCGCCGTTGCTGCCGTCGTTGCCGCCGGTCGAGCCCGTGCCGCCGGTGCCGCCGCCGCCCGCCGTGCCGGCGTTGCCACCGTTGCCACCGTTACCGCCGGCGGGGTTGGTGGCGGTGCCGGTCCGCCGACGCCGCCGTCGCCGGGTGTGCCGGCGTGCCGCCGTTGCCGGCGTTGCCGCCGGCGCCGTCGGTGCCACCGGTGCCGTGCGCGGCGGTGCCGCCGGCGCCGCCGTTACCACCGCCACCGCCGGTTCCGCCGTTGCCGCCGTTGCCGCCGGTCTGAGCGCCGCCGACGCCGGTGCCGTACTCGTCGACGCCGGACACGCCGTTGCCGCCGTCCACGCCGGTGCCGCCGTTGCCGCCGGACGCACCGGTGCCGCCGGTGCCGCCGTCGCCGCCGTCGCCCGAGATCGAGCCGCCCTGGCCGCCGGCGCCGCGTGCCGCCGGTCGCCCGCGCCGCCGTTGCCGCCGCTGTCGCCGCTGTTGACGCCGTTGCCGCCGGCGCTGCCGGCCACGCCGTTACCGCCGGCGCCGCCCTTGCCGCCATCGCCGATCGAGCCGCCGTCGCCGCCGACGCCGCCGTCGCCGCCGGAGGCGCCTGCGACGGACGAGGTGTAGCCCGAACCGCCCGCGCCGCCGTTGCCGGCCGGGCCGACGATCCCGGCCCCGTCGGAGCCGTCGCTGCCGCCGGTCGACCCGGTGCCGCCGGTGCCGCCGCCGCCGGCGTTGCCCGCGTTGCCGCCGTTGCCACCGGTGCCACCGGTGGTGTGGTTGGCCGTGCCGATCGCGCCCGCGCCACCGTCGCCCCGGTGTGCCGGCGTTGCCGCCGTTGCCGGCGTCGCCGCCGGCGCCGGCGCCGCCGCTGTTGCCGTGTGCCGCGGTGCCGCCGGCTCCGGCGTTGCCGCCGTTGCCTCGGTACCGCCGTTGCCTCCGTTGCCGCCGGCCTGGCCGCCGCCGATGCCGGTGCCGTACTCGTCGGTGCCGGACACGCCGTTGCCGCCGTCGACGCCCGCGCCGCCGTTGCGCCGCCGCCGCCGGTGCCGCCGGCGCCGCCGGCGCCGCCGTCGCCGGAGATCGAGCCACCCTGGCCGCCGCCGCCACCCTGGCCGCCGGATCCGCCCGCGCCGCCATCGGTGCCGCTGTCGCCGGGGCTGACGCCGTTGCTGCCGGCCGTGCCGGCCGCGCCGTTGCCGCCGGCGCCACCCGCGCCGCCGTCGCCGATCGAGCCGCCGTTGCCACCGGTGCCGCCGGTGCCGCCGTCGCCGCCCGGAGCGGTCGGGCTGTAGCCCGCGCCGCCGGTGCCGCCGTTGCCGGCCGGGCCGGTGATGCCCGCGCCGGCGTCGCCGTCGCTGCCGGTGGTCGAGCCGGTGCCGCCGGTGCCGCCGCCGCCCGCGGTGCCGGCGTTGCCGCCGTTGCCGCCGAACCCACCGGTGGTGTCCTCGGCCGTGCCGGTCGCGCCGTTGCCGCCGTCGCCGGGGGTGCCCGCGTTGCCGCCGTTGCCGGCGTCGCCGCCGGCGCCGTCGGTGCCGGTGCTGCCGTGGGCGGCGGTGCCGCCGGCCCCGCCGCTGCCGCCGTCGCCGCCGGTGCCGCCGTCGCCGCCGTTACCGCCGGCCTGGGCACCGCCGATGCCGGTGCCGTACTCGTCGAGCCGGCCACGCCGTTGCCGCCGTCCACGCCGGTGCCGCCGTTGCCGCCGGCCGCGCCGTGGCCGCCGTCGCCGCCGGCGCCGCCGTCACCGGAGATGGAACCGCCCTGGCCGCCGGACCCGCCGTCGCCACCGGACCCGCCGGCGCCACCGTTGCCGCCGCTGTCGCCGGTGTTGACGCCGTTGCCGCCGGCGTTCCCGGCCGCGCCGTCGCCGCCGGCCCCGCCCTGACCGCCGTCGCCGATCGAGCCGCCATTACCGCCCGAGCCACCGGCCCCACCGTCGCCGCCAGCGGTGGTGGCCGTAAAGCCGGTGCCGCCGTTGCCGCCGTTGCCGGCCGGGCCGACGATCCCGGCGCCGTCGCTGCCGTCGCTCCCGGTGGTCGACCCGGCGCCGCCGGTGCCGCCGCCGCCCGCGACGCCGGCATTGCCGCCGTCGCCGCCGGCCCCGCCGGTGGTGCTTTGAGCGGTGCCGGTCGCGCCGTTGCCGCCGTCGCCCGGTGTGCCGGCGTTGCCGCCGTTGCCGCCGCCGCCGCCGGCCCCGGTGCTGCCGTCGCTGCCGGCGCCCAACGCGGTACCGGCAGCGCCGCCGGCGCCACCGGTGCCGCCGGTGCCGCCGTTGCCGCCGTTGCCGCCGGCCTGACCGCCGCCGACGCCGGTGCCGTAGTCGTCGACGCCCGACACCCCGTTTGAACCGGTGACGCCGGCGCCGCCGTTACCGCCGTTGCCGGCGATGCCACCCGCTCCGCCGTCGCCGCCGTCACCGGAGATCGAGCCACCCTGGCCGCCCGCTCCGCCTTGACCCCCGAGCCGCCGGTCCCGCCGTCGCCGCCGCTGAAGCCCGGGTTGACGCCGTTGGCCCCGGCCGTACCGGTGGCGCCGTTGCCGCCGGCGCCGCCGTTGCCGCCGTCGCCGATCGAGCCGCCATTACCACCCGAGCCGCCGGCGCCGCCATTACCGCCATCGCCGCCCGTAGCGGTGGGGCTGTAGCCCGTACCGCCGTCGCCGCCGTTGCCGGCGGGGCCGACGACAGCGGCGCCATCAGCGCCGTCGGCGCCGGTGGTGGAGCCACTACCACCGTCGCCGCCACTGCCCGCCGTGCCTGTGTTGCCGCCGTTGCCGCCCGCCCCGCCGGTCGTATTGGTGGCGGTGCCGGTGGCGCCGTTACCGCCGTCGCCGGGTGTGCCGGCGTTGCCGCCGTTGCCGCCGTCGCCGCCGGCCCCGTCGGTGCCGTCGCTGCCGGCGCCCAGCGCGGTGCCGCCGGCGCCCCCGGCGCCGCCCGCCCCGCCGGTGCCGCCGTTGCCGCCGTCGCCGCCGGCCTGACCGCCGCCGACGCCGGTGCCGTACTCGTCGACACCGGACATTCCGTTGGCGCCGTCGACACCCGTCCCGCCGTTGCCGCCTGCGCCACCGGTGCCGCCGGCGCCGCCGGCGCCGCCGTCACCGGAGATCGAGCCGCCCTGGCCGCCGGCGCCGCCCTTGCCGCCGGTTCCACCGCTGCTGCCGTTGCCGCCGCTGGAGCCCGGGTTGACCCCGTTGGTCCCGGCCCCGCCCGCTGCGCCGTTGCCGCCGATTCCGCCGGCGCCGCCGCTGCCCATCGAGCCGCCGTTGCCGCCCGCGCCGCCGTCGCCGCCGCTGCCGTTGGGAGTGGTGGCGGTGAAGCCTGCTCCGCCGGTGCCGCCGTTGCCGGCCGGCCCGACCACGGCCGCGCCGTCGCTGCCGTCCGCGCCGGCGGTGGAGCCGGTGCCGCCATTGCCGCCGGCGCCCGCGGTGCCGGCGTTGCCGCCGTCGCCGCCGGCGCCACCGGTGGTGTAGGCCGCGGTGCCGGTCGCGCCGTTGCCGCCGTCACCGGGTGTTCCGGCCGCCCCGCCGTTGCCGCCTGCCCCGCCGGCCCCTTCGGTGCCGTTGTTGCCCGAGCCCAGGGCGGTGCCGCCGTCGCCGCCGTTGCCGCCGGTCCCGCCGACGCCGCCGTTGCCACCGGATCCGCCGGCCTGACCGCCGCCGATGCCGGTGCCGTACTGGTCCACCCCGGACACGCCGTTGGCGCCGTCCACACCGGTGCCGCCGGCCCCGCCGGCCGCGCCGCCGCCGCCGCCGCCGCCGATGCCGCCGTTGCCGGAGATCGCGCCGCCCAGACCGCCGGCGCCGCCGTTGCCGCCGGAGCCGCCGGCCTGGCCATTGCCGCCGCTGTCGCCGGGGTTGACTCCGTCGCCGCCGGCCACGCCGGTCGCGCCGTTGCCGCCGGCCCCGCCGTTGCCGCCGTTGCCGACCGCGCCGCCGTTGCCGCCGGTGCCGCCGTTACCGCCGTCGGCGCCGGGGGTTGTCGCGTTGTAGCCCGCGCCGCCGTCGCCGCCGTTACCGCCGACGGTGGCCGCGGTGCCCGACGCGCCGTGCGCGCCGGTCGTCGAGCCGGTGCCGCCGGTGCCACCGAAACCGCCGCCGCCAGGGTTGCCGCCGTTGCCGCCGGTGCCGCCGTTGGGGCTGCTGGCATCGCCGTCGCCGCCGACGCCGCCGTTCCCGCCTTCGCCGCCGGTGCCGCCGGTGCCGCCGGCCCGGCCCGCGCCGGTGGTGCCCTGATGGCCGCCCAGCAGGCCGCCCTTGCCGCCGCCGCCGCCGGTCCCGCCGTCGCCGCCGCCGCCGCCGACGCCGCCGTCGCCGCCGTTGCCGCCGGTTCCGCTGGGGACGGCGCCCGGTGCGCCGTCGGCACCGTTACCGCCGGTGCCACCGGTCCCGCCGACGCCGCCGCTGCCGCCGTCGCCGCCGTTGCCGAACAGCAGTCCGCCCTTGCCGCCGACGCCGCCGGAACCGCCGTTGCCGCCCGTGCCGCCCGCGCCGCCGGTGCCGTTGTTTACGCCCGCCACGCCGTTGTTGCCGGTGGCGCCGATGCCGCCGATGGCGCCGTTACCGCCGGCACCACCGGTGCCCATCAGGAATCCGGCGCTACCGCCGGCCCCGCCGTCGCCGCCGTCGCCGATCGCCGAGGCGCCGCCGTTGCCGCCCGCGCCGCCGGCGCCGAACAGCCAGCCGGCCTTGCCGCCGGAGCCGCCGCTACCGCCGGTGCCGTCCTCGCCGATGCCGCCGTTACCGCCGGTGCCACCGGCGCCGGCGAATCCACCGGCGCCGCCGCGTCCGCCGCGTCCGCCGTCGCCGCTGTTGCCTTCGCCGCCGACGCCGCCTGCGCCACCCGCGCCGGCCGAGAGCCAGCCGGAGTGGCCGCCGTCGCCGCCCGCACCGCCAACGGCGCCGTCACCGCCCGCACCGCCGGCACCGCCGGCGCCGTAGAACAGGCCGGCGTGGCCACCGGCACCACCGGCGCCGCCGTCGGCCGGGCCGATGCCGCCGGCGCCACCCGCGCCGCCGTTGCCCATCACGTGGGCGTTGCCGCCGGCCCCGCCGACCGCGCCGGTGCCGGTGGGACTGGTGTTGGCGCCGCCGGCGCCGCCGGCGCCGCCGTTGCCGAAGAGGAATCCGCTGCTGCCGCCGTGGCCGCCGACGCCGCCGCTGGCCCCGGACCCGCCGGCGCCGCCGACGCCGCCGCTCCCCAGCAGCCAGGCGCGGCCGCCCAGTCCACCGGCACCGCCCACTCCGCTGGCCCCGGTCTCGGCGCCGCCGGCCCCGCCGGCCCCGGCGCTGCCGTACAGCCATCCGCCGTTACCGCCGGCGCCGCCGGCGCCACCGTTACCGGTCGCCGACGAGAGGCCACCGGCACCACCGGAACCACCGTGGCCGATCAACCCCGCCGAGCCGCCGGCCCCACCGGCCTGCCCGACGGCGCCCGAGCCGCCGTTGCCGCCGTTGCCGACGATCCATCCGCCGGCGCCGCCGGACTGCCCGGTGCCCGCGACGCCGTTGGCGCCGTTGCCCACCAACGGGCGACCCGTGAACATCTCCCAGGGCGAGAACCACTGAATTTCGGACGCGGCCTGCTGGGCGGCGGCCAGCGGCGAAGCGTTAGCGGCCTCGGCCGTCGCGTACGCGCCGCCGGCACTGCTCAGCGCCTGCGTGAATTGGTTGTGGAACGCCGCGGCTTGCGCGCTGAGGGCGTGGAACTCCTGCGCGTGGGTGCCGAACAACGCCGCAATGGCGCTCGACACCTCGTCTTCGGCGGCTGCCAGAAGGTTCGTGGTGGAGCCCGCTGCGGCCGTGTTCGCGGCCTGAAGCGTCGAGCCGATGCCCGTCAGATCCGCAGCTGCGGTCGTCAGTAACTGCGGCGTCGTTCCGAGGTACGACATGTAGAGACCACCCCAACTAGCTCAAGCACGACCAATGAAGTCGTGCACGTGGCCCCCGTCACGACACCGCCAACATCGGCGGGCAGGTTCGAACGATATCCGATCGCATACCGTGTTTCTGCCAAAATGGCCCAAATCCATCCAAATGGTTTCAACAACACGCCATGACCACACCCTAAATAATTGGATGTGGCCGAAATCACAGCACGCTCCACGTTTAGAGGCAGTTGGGAAGCCGCACGGTATGAAGCCGGCTTAAGCGTTTCGCCTAAGCCGGCTTCGTTGCAGGCCTGAAAAGATCGGGACGAAATACGTGCAGGTCAGCCGGTGGGGCCGGGCTGGCCGGCCTGGCCGAGCAGGCCGCCGCCGCCGCCGTCGCCGCCGTCGCCGCCCTGCCCGGTCGGGTTGCCGTCGCCGCCGGCGCCGCCGGCGCCGCCGTCCCCGCCGTTGCCGATGAACCGGCCGTTACCACCCGAGCCGCCGGCGCCGCCGGTCCCGCCGGTGCTGTCGTCCAGGTTGGCGCCGCCGGCGCCGCCGGCGCCGCCGAGGCCGCCGTCGCCGTAGGTAAACCCGCCGGTGCCGCCGGCCCCGCCGGCAGCCCCGTCGCCGTCGGTAACACCGTCACCACCGGCGCCGCCCGCACCCCCGGCGCCGCCGATACCGAACGCCCTGGCAGTGCCGCCGGTGCCGCCGGCGCCGCCCGCGCCGCCGGTCCCGTCGCGCCGCCGTCGCCGCCGTCGCCGCCGGCGCCGCCGGCCACGCCCCTGCCCAGGAACAAGCCGCTCTTGCCGGCATTGCCGCCGTGGCCGCCGTCGCCCGCCGACGGGCTGGTGCCGACCTGACCACTCGAGCCGCCGGCGCCGCCGGCCCCGCCGACGCCGCCGTGACCGGTCACGAACGAGGCGCCGCCGTGGCCGCCGGCGCCGCCGGTCCCGCCGGACCCGGTGTCGGTGCCGATCCCGCCGGTGCCCCCGGCGCCACCGGCGCCGCCGGTGCCGTACCAGAACCCGGCGTTGCCGCCGGCCCCGCCGGCGCCGCCGACGCCGGAACCGTCGACCGTGACGAGGCCGGCGCCGCCGGCACCGCCGGCGCCGCCGGTGCCGAACAGCAGGCCGGCGTGGCCGCCGGTGCCGCCGCCGAAGCCGTTGCCGTTGGCGATGGTGGAGATGCCGGCGCTGCCCGCACCGCCGGCGCCGCCGCGACCGATCAACCAGGCGTTGCCGCCATTACCGCCGGCGGTGGGATTCCCGACGCCACCGTCGCCGCCGGCGCCGCCGTTGCCGACGAAGAACCCGCCGTTGGCGCCGTTGCGTCCGGTTCCGCCGTCGCCGCCGTGGCCGATGAACAGCCCGGCCCGGCCCGCCGCGCCGCCGATGAGGCCGTCCCCGCCGTTGCCGCCGTGCCCGAAGAGCAGGGCGTTGCCGCCGTCTCCGCCGTTGCCGTCGTCGACCGGGCTGGCGGCGCTGGTGCCGCCGACTCCGCCGTTGGCGCCCTTGCCGTAGATCCACCCGCCGTTGCCGCCGCCGCCGCCGTTGCCGCCGAAGCTGCCGGCGGGGTCGGTGCCGTCGCCGCCGGCGCCACCGACGCCGCCGTGGCCGAGCAGCCAGGACGAGCCGCCGGCCCCGCCGTGACCGCCGGAGCCGCCCTGGAAGCTTGTCGATCCGCCGGCCCCGCCGGCGCCGCCGTGGCCGACCAGCAACCCGCTGGCGCCGCCGGCCCCGCCGGAGCCGCCGTCGCCGCCCGCGCTGGCGCCGCCGGCGCCGCCGTCCCCGCCGTGACCCAGCAGCCCGGCGTGGGCACCGGCGCCGCCGGCCCCGGCCGCGCCGTCGCCGCCGGTGGTGGACCCGCCGGCGCCGCCGGCCCCGCCGGGGCCGAACAGGAAGCCGCTGGTGCCGCCGGCCCCGCCGGCGCCGCCGTTGGCGTCGCCGCTGCTGCCGCCCGCCCCGCCGGCCCCGCCGGAGCCCAGCAGCCACGACGTGCCGCCGGCCCCGCCGGCGCCGCCGTCGGCGGAAACGCTGTTGCCACCGGCCCCGCCGTAGCCGGCCTTGCCGTAGAACACTCCGCCGTTGCCGCCGTCCGCGCCGGTGCCGCCGGCCCCGCCGGCCCCGTCGCCGCCGGCGCCGCCGAAGCCGCCGTTGCCGAGCAGCCAGGCGTGTCCGGCCGTCCCGCCCGCCCCACCGGCCTCGATGCCGCCGGTAGCCGAGCCGCCGGCCCCGCCGTTACCCGCGGGGCCGTACCAGAACCCGCTGTTGCCCCCGGCGCCGCCGGTGCCGCCGGTGGCCGCGGCGCTGTCGCCGCCGGCCCCGCCGGAACCGCCGCTGCCCAGCAGGAAGGCTTGGCCGCCGGCCCCGCCGATCCCGCCGACTCCGGTGCCGCCGGTAGCTGCGCCGCCGGCCCCACCGGCCCCGGCCTTGCCGAACAGCAACCCGCCGTTACCGCCGGCGCCACCCGCGCCGCCGTCGCCGGTCGACGACGCGCCGCCGGCGCCACCGAAGCCGCCGTTGCCGAACAATCCTGCGGACCCGCCGGCGCCGCCGGCCTGCCCGGGCGCGCCCGACCCACCGTTGCCGCCGTTGCCCCAGAGAATCCCGCCGTCCCCGCCGGCTGCCCCGGTGCCGGCCACGCCGCTGGCGCCGTTGCCGATCAGCGGGCGTCCCAGCAGCGACTCGGTGGACGCATTCGCCGCGTTGAGCACGGACTGCATCGGCTTGGCGTTGGCGGCCTCGGCGAAGCCGTAGGAGCCCGCGCTCGCGGACAGGGTGTGGGTGAACTCGTTGTGGAAGGCCGCCGCCTGCGCGCTGAGGGCCTGGAACTGCTGGGCGTGGCTGCCGAACAGCTGCGCGATCGCGGTCGAGACCTCGTCTTCGGCCACGGCCAGCAGGTTTGTGGCGGGGCCCGCCGCGGTGGCGTTGACGCCCTGCAGCGTCGAGCCGATATTCGCCAAATCGGCCGCGACCGTGGTCAGCGCCTGCGGTGTTGCGATCACGTGCGACATGTGGAGACCACCCCAATTAGCTCAAGCACGACTCAAGTGGGTCGCGCACATGGCCCCCGTCACGAACTGCCTGCTCGGCAAGCAGGTACGAACGATGGCCGATTACATACCGGATTACTTCCTCAATACCTAGAATCATTCAAAATGTCTTGATAGGCCTGCTGCACCACACCCGCCGTTCAAGCGCGTCCGCCGCCCGGGCGCGAAACCGACCGGACCGAGCGCGCACCATGGTGGGGTGAGCTCGGCGGCCAACAGGTGGGGGAGCAGCGGGCTGGCCTTTTTGACGGGTCCGCCCGACGGGCCTGCCGACTTCTCCCGCGCGAACGTACTGAATCGCGCCGAGCGGGTCGCCGCCGACGCGGCCACGCTGCTGGCCGGGCGGGCCGCGTTGCTCGGACTGCGCCGCGGCGGCCGGGTGTCGGCCAGCGGCGCCACCCGGTTGCTGGCGGCGCGCGACGGCTGGTGCGCGATCACGCTGTCCCGCCCCGACGACGTCGCGGCCGTCCCCGCGCTGCTGTGCGCCGACGACGTCCCCGCCGACCCGTGGCCGACGCTGCGGCGCTGGGTGGCGGACCGCCCGGTGTCGGCGGTGGTCGAGCGGGCCGGGCTGCTCGACATCCCGGCGGCCGCGCTGGGCGAAGCAGCGGCTGCCGGGCCGCAGCGTCTCCCGCTCGGAGACAAGGCCCCGCCGCGCGCCGGAATGCTGGTCGCCGATTTGTCGTCGATGTGGGCGGGCCCGCTGTGCGGGCACCTGCTGGCCCGGGCGGGAGCGACGGTCGTCAAAGTCGAAAGCCCGCGCCGCCCGGACGGCACCCGGGCCGGCGATCGCCGGTTCTTCGACTGGATCAACGGCGGCAAGCTGTCCTACTGCCTGGATTTCGACGGGCAGGCCGACGAGCTGCGCGCGCTGCTGGCGGTCGCCGACGTCGTGATCGAGGGCTCTAGACCGGCGGCCCTGGCGCGGCGTCGGCTCGGGCCGGAGGATGTAGCACCGCGCGCCGGGCGCGTCTGGCTGCGGATCGCCGGTTATGACGAGTGCGCGGGCCGGCCGGCGTTCGGCGACGACGCCGCGGTGGCCGGCGGGTTGGTCGGCGGCAAGAAGCACGACCCGGTGTTCTGCGGCGACGCCATCGCCGACCCGCTCACCGGGCTGGAGGCGGCCCAGGCGGTGAACGATTCGCTGCGCCGCGGCGGCGGCGAGCTGATCGAGGTGTCGCTGGCCGCGGTCGCCGCGACCTACGCCGCGCTGCCGAGAATCCCGAACGGCAGTCACCCGGCCCCGCCACCGCCGGTCCCCGCGGCGGCGAACCCGGCGTCCGAGCTCGGCGCCGACAACGACGCCGTAAAGCGCCTTGTCGCCGAAAGACGCTGCCTTTCATGCTGATTCGGCGCGCCACCCTGCTCGACGGCACCGTCACCGACATTCGAGTCGGCGCGCAGATCGATGAGGTGGGCGACAACCTCACCGTGCGACCCGGCGAGGGACTGCTTGACGCGGGCGGCGGCACCGTGCTGCCCGGACTGCACGACCATCATGTGCATATCCGCTCGGCGGCCTCCGCGTTGTACTCGTTCAGCGTCGGACCGCCCGGAGTGAGCACCAAAGACGAACTGGCGCAGATACTCTCGAACGCCGCCCCGGGTCCCGACGGCTGGATCCGCGCCGTCGGCTATCACGAGTCGGTGGCCGGGGACCTGGACCGGGCCGCGCTGGACGCCATCGTGCCGCACATTCCGGTGCGCATTCAGCACCGCAGCGGCGCGCTGTGGATCCTCAACACCGCCGCGCTGGGCCGGGTCGGCCTGCCCGAACACCCCGACGGGCGGCTGCGCAGCGCCGACCGCGGCTGGTCGGAGGCGCTGGCTCGGCGCGAGACCGACCTGGCCGAGCTGAGCCGCCGCATCACCGCGACCGGCGTCACCGGCGTCACCGACGCCACCCCCGATCTCGACGCCGACGACATGGTCGCGCTGATGGTGGCCCACCGCCGCGGGGAGTTCCGGCCGCGACCGCACTTCCTCGCCCCGGGCAAGATGATCCTGCACGACGACCAGCTCGACCTGGACGCGCTGATCGGATGGATCACCTTGCGGCACAACGCCGGTCAACCGGTGGCGGTGCACTGCGTCACCACGGCCCAACTCGTCGTGACCATCGCGGCCCTGCGCGCTGCGGGCAGCCATCCGCGCGACCGCATCGAACACGGCGCGCTGGTGCCCGACGAGAACCTCGATGACCTGGTCGAGCTGGGCCTCACCGTGGTCACCCAGCCCAACTTCGTCGCCGAGCGGGGCGATCAGTACCTCACCGACGTCCCGGCCGCCGAGCACCGGCAACTCTGGCGGGTCGCGTCGCTGCTGAACGCGGCGGTGCCGGTGGCGTTTTCCACCGACATGCCGTTCGGCCACGGCGACCCGTGGACCGCGATGCGCGCGGCGGTGCACCGCATTACGCTCAGCGGCGCGGTCCTCAATGCGGACGAATGTGTCTCGGCGCGAACGGCGTTGACGATGTTTCTGGGCCGGGCGGATCGGCCGGGTCAGGCGCGATCCGTCGCACCCGGGCAGCCGGGGGACCTGTGTGTGCTGACCGAGTCGCCGCAGACGGTGCTGGCCGAGCTGGACGCCGGCATGGTGGCCGCCACCGTCATCGGCGGCGAGCTGGTCTACTTCGCGATGTGACTGCCTGGTGCCAAGCCCGCCCCCAACGCGGCGCATTGAGTGTCGAAGAACCGTTGGGCCACCGGCGATTTCGCCGCCCACACGTCAAACCCGTGAAAAGCGCCGGGCACCACCTCGACGTCGCAGGGCACACCGGCGGCTTTGAGGCGCTCGGCGTAGGCCAGGTCTTCGTCGTGGAACAGATCGTTCGTGCCCACGCCGATCCATGCGGGCGCCAGCCCGCCGAGATCGTCGCGCCGTGCCGGCACCGCGACCCGTGGGTCGGCGGCACCGAGATAGGAACTCCAGCCGAAGCGGTTGGCGCGCGTGTTCCACAGCCGGTAGCCCGGTTTGTCGGCCGTCAGTGAACTGCGGTCGTCCAGCATCGGGTACACCAGCAACTGAAACACGGGGGTGAATCCGTGGTCGCGCGCCCACAGGGCCAGCGCCGCGGCCAGACCGCCGCCGGCACTGGCGCCGCCGATCGCCACCCGCGCCGGGTCCACCCCGGGCAGCCCGGCCAGCCAGGTCAACGCCGAAAAGCAGTCCTGCAGCGCCGCGGGATAAGGATGCTCCGGGGCCAGCCGGTATTGCACCGCCGCGACCGTGATGCCCAGCCTCTTGCTGAACCGCGCGCACAGATGGTCGTCCATCTCGGCGTTGCCGATCACGTAGCCGCCGCCGTGAATCCACAGCAGTGCCGGCGCCGGATCGGCTTGATCCGTGGGCCGGAACAGTCGAACGCCGACCCCGTTCCCCAGGGTGATCACCTCGGCGTCGCCCGAGGCGCCACCACGAAACTTCAGCGCCGACATCGCCCTCATCAGCGGCAGAAGCCGGGGACCGATCGTTCGTCGTGGCGCGAAGCGCGCGGCGCGCCGCAGGTCTGGATGAAAATCCTGATTCGACACCGATCCAGTATGCGTCGAGCGCCGAATCATCTACCGCAGGCCCTCAACCGGGCTGGTGTAGCCGATCAGGGAGCGGGGTATCGGTGGAAGTCAGGGCCGTCGGGCTTGGAAAGCTGCGAGGGGTGTGACATATGTTGGGGCATCTCTACGATCGGGCGCTCGACGGCGAGCGATGTTGGATCCGGCACGAGGACGGCCGAGTTCGTCCCCTGCCGGCGAACCGCTGGCTGGGTGAACGCGACGAGGACGCGCCCTTCGACGCGCCTTTCGACGAGCCTTTCGACGAGGCCGTGACGCAGATGTGCGCGGCGCCGACGATCGAACTCGGGTGCGGACCCGCCCGGCTGGTCGCGCGCCTCATCCGGCGCGGGATTCCCGCGCTCGGCATCGACCGATCCGCGACGGCGATCCGGCTGGCCGGTCGCGGCGGCGCGCCGGCCCTGCTCGGCGACGTGTTCGAGCCGCTGCCCGGCACGGGTCACTGGCAGACGGTATTGCTGGTCGACGGCAACATCGGTCTCGGCGGGGACCCGCGCCGGATTCTGGGGCGGGCCGCGGAATTGCTGTGCCCCGGCGGGCGCTGCGTGGCCGAGTTCGACACCGAAGCCGTCGGCGTCCACGCCCGCTGGGTGCGGCTGGAGTCGGCGCGCGAGGTGGGGCCGTGGTTTCGCTGGGCATCGGTCGGCGTGGACAGCGCCGCGACGCTGGCAGGCCAGGTCGGCCTGACGCTCACCGGAGTTCGCCTGGTCGGCGGCCGGGTGATCGCGGATCTGGCGGCGTTATGAACCAACCCGAGCCAGAATTCACGCCGGAATTCAAGGAAGCCTATGGGTTTCCGGTCCAGCTGTGGCGTGAGCTGCAGCGGCGCCGCCCGCCGGGTTGGCAGCGCCTGACCCGGTTCACCAGCCCACTGCGGGGACCGTGGCTGACGTCGGTCTTCGGGTTGGTACTCCTGGTGACGCTGCCACTCATCATCATCACCGGGCTGCTGTCCTACATCGCCTACGAGCCGCAGTTGGGCCAGGCCATCCCCGATCACGTCGGCTGGCTGCGGCTGCCCACGTTCGACTGGCCCACCCGCCCGTCGTGGCTGTACCGGCTGACCCAGGGCCTGCACGTGGGCCTGGGCCTGCTGATCATCCCGGTGGTGCTGGCCAAGCTGTGGTCGGTGATACCGCGGCTGTTCGTCTGGCCGCCGGCGCGCTCTATCGCCCAGCTACTTGAACGGCTGTCGGTGCTGATGCTGGTCGGCGGGATCCTGTTCGAGATCATCACCGGGGTTCTCAACATTCAATACGACTACATCTTCGGGTTCAGCTTCTACACCGGCCACTACTTCGCCGCGTGGGTGTTCATCGCCGGTTTCCTGTTGCATATCGCGGTCAAATTTCCGACCATGATCGCCGGCTTGCGGTCGCTGTCGATGCGAGAAGTGTTGCGCACCAATACGAGCCGAACGCGCCCACAGCCGCGCGACCCCGATGGGCTGGCGGCGGCCGATCCCGGCGAACCCACCATGAGCAGGCGCGGCGCCCTGGCGTTGGTGAGCGCCGGTGTGCTGCTCATCGGTGTGCTGACCGCCGGGCAGACCCTCGGCGGCGTCACCCGCGGGGCCGCGCTGCTACTGCCGCGGGGCCGCGTGCGCCCGGGTGATTTCCCGATCAACAAGACCGCCGTCGCCGCCGGCATCACGCCGGAGGACACCGGCGCGAACTGGCGGTTGACCCTGCGCGGCGGCCCCTCTGTCGTGGTACTGGACCGCGACGCCCTGGCCGCCATGCCGCAACACACTGCCCGGCTGCCGATCGCCTGCGTGGAGGGGTGGTCGACCGTGCAGACCTGGACCGGGGTGCGGCTGGCCGAGTTGGCACGCAAGGCCGGTGTGGCGCAACCCATTTCGGCGCGGGCGGTATCCCTGCAGCGTGGCGGCGCCTTCGGTGAGGCCCGGCTGGCGGGCAATCAGATCGCCGATCCCGACGCGCTACTGGCGTTGCGGGTCGACGGTGCCGACCTGTCGCTGGACCACGGCTACCCGGCGCGGATCATCGTCCCGGCGTTGCCCGGCGTGCACTGCACCAAGTGGGTCGCGTCGATCGAATTCGAGGCGTGAAATGCATGGATTCACAAGGCTTTACGGGGCGAACCCGGCGCACCTGCTGACCATGGTTGCCGGCTTCGCGCTGCTGGGCTACACGCTGACCACGTTCCAGGTCAGCGCATTGTGGAACCAAGGCACCTGGTGGCAGTCGATTGCGGTGTGGTTCGTCGCCGCGGTGATCGCACACGACTTCGTGCTCTTCCCGATCTACGCACTGGCCGACCGGGCACTTGCCGCGCGGCACCGACCGGCACCGTCTGACAAGTGCCGGGAAATACCGGCGCGCAACTACATTCGCGTGCCCGTATTGGCAGCCGGGCTGACATTGCTGGTCTTCCTTCCGGGCATCATCGAGCAGGGGGCGCCCGTTTACCAGGCCGCGACCGGCCAAACCCAGCAGCCGTTCCTGGGCAGGTGGCTGCTGCTGACCGCGGTGATGTTCGGCGCCAGCGCCGTCGCGTACGCGGCGCGCCGCGCCGTCGCGTGGCGACGCGCCGCCGACGGCCCCGAAGCGACTCGCCAGCGGCCTTAACACAAACGTCAGTTTCCGCGGCCCGTGCGGGGGTACGCTCCGCTACATGACGGTGAGGGGACCGCGCGCGGCGGCGTATCTCAGATGGTTGCTGCGGGCCCGGCCCGGTGACTATGTGCTGGCCTTAAGCGAAGCCGGGGCTTCGCTACCGATGGTCGGCAAGCACCTGGAGCCACTGGGCGGCATGACCGCGATGGGCATCTGGGGTGCCCGGCTGGCACCGGAATTCGTCCGCAGGGACCGCTCGGTTCAAAACTCGGCCCGGGATCAAGACGCCGGACGCCCTGATCGGGAAATCACCCTCGCCGCCTTGCGGGGTGTGGTGTCGGCCGCCGACCTTGAACTCGACTGGCCCACCGCGCAAAAGACGCCGCCGATCTTGGACGCGGTGCGCCAGCGCCGCTACCTCCACCGTCGCGCAGTCCACTACGGCGACCACCCCGCGCAGCTGCTCGATGTCTGGCGTCGCAAGGACCTGCCGGCCGGCCCCGCGCCGGTGCTGATCTTCGTCCCCGGCGGCGCCTGGGTGCACGGCCGCAGCATGCTGCAGGGCTCTGCCCTGATGTCACGGATGGCCGAGCTGGGGTGGGTGTGCCTGGCGATCGACTACCGCGTCTCCCCGCACCACCGCTGGCCACGGCACATCATCGACGTCAAGACAGCCATCGCATGGGCGCGCGCCAACGTCGACAAGTTCGGCGGTGACCGCAATTTCGTTGCGGTGGCGGGCTGTTCGGCCGGGGGCCACCTGTCGGCCTTGGCCGGGCTCACCCCGGGCGACCCGCAGTACGAGGCCAAACTGCCCGAGGGCGCCGACAGTTCGGTAGACGCCGTGGTCGGGATCTACGGCCGCTACGACTGGGAGGACAGATCCACCCGCGAGCGCGCACAGTTCGTCGAATTCCTGGAGCGCGTGGTGGTCAAACGGACCATCGCCCGTCACCCCGAGCTGTTCCGCGACGCATCACCCATCGCGCGGGCGCACCGGAATGCCCCGCCGTTCTTGGTGATTCACGGCAGCAAGGACAACGTCATCCCGGTCGAGCAGGCGCGCAGCTTCGTCGAGCGGATGCGGGCGACATCGCACTCGATGGTCGGCTACCTGGAGTTGCCGGGGGCCGGGCACGGTTTCGACCTCATCGACGGTGAGCGAGCCGGCGTGGCCGCCCACGCGACGTCGCTGTTCCTCAACCAGGTCTACCGCACCAAGGTGCCGATCGGGGCGAAAGAGGTTATCTGAGCAGCACTGCTGAGTAAGGTCGGCCCATGGGGCCTAACAAGGTGCGACGGCGGTGAAACGGCTCAGCGGGTGGGACGCGGTGCTGCTGTACAGCGAAGCACCGAACGTGCACATGCACACCATCAAGGTCGCGGTCATCGAGCTCGATGAGGAGAGTCGCGGCTTCACGATCGACGCGTTTCGCCAGGTCATCCAGGGTCGGCTGCCCAAGTTGGAGCCGTTCTGCTATCAGCTCATCGACGTCCCGTTCAAGTTCCACCACCCGATGTGGCGGGAGAACTGCGACGTGGACCTCGACTACCACATCCGGCCATGGCAGGTGGCGGCCCCGGGCGGTCGACGCGAACTGGACGAGGCGATCGGACAGATCGCCAGCACGCCGTTGGATCGGGACCACCCGCTGTGGGAGATGTATTTCGTTGAGGGCCTGGCCCCCACGGACAGGAAAGACAGGATTGCCGTCGTCGGCAAGATCCATCACGCACTCGCCGATGGCGTCGCCTCGGCGAACCTGTTGGCTCGCGGCATGGACCTGCAGCCCGGCGGGGAAGAGGGCTGCTACGTGGCCGATCCGGCGCCCTCCAAGCGGGAGTTGATGACCTCGGCGTTCGCCGATCACATGCGCCACATCGCGCGCATCCCGGCGACCGTCCGCTACACCGCGCAGGGCTTGGGGCGGGTGCGACGCAGCTCGCGCAAGCTCTCGCCGGAACTGACCATGCCGTTCACCCCGCCGCCGACTTTCATGAACCACAAGATCACCCCGGAGCGCAGGTTCGCCACCGCCACACTGGCATTCGCCGACGTGAAGCAGACCGGCAAGAAGCTCAACGCGACGATCAACGACATGGTGCTGGCCATGTCCACCGGGGCGCTGCGCACGCTGCTGTTGCGCTACGACGGCAAAGCCGAACCGCTGCTGGCGTCGGTCCCGGTGAGCTTCGACTTCTCGCCGGAACGGATCTCCGGCAACCGCTTCGCCGGGATGCTGGTGGCGCTGCCGGCCGACTGCGACGACCCGCTGGAACGGGTGCGGCTCTGTCACGAGAACGCGGTCTCGGCCAAGGAGGGCCACCGGCTCATGGGTGAGGAGTTGATCGCGCGCTGGGCGGCCTACATGCCGCCGGCCGGCACGGAAGCCGTTTTCCGGTGGCTGTCCAACCGAGACGGGCAGAACAAGGTCCTCAACCTGAACATCTCGAACGTTCCCGGCCCGCGCGAACGCGGCCGGGTGGGCGGCGCGCTGGTCACCGAGATCTACTCGGTGGGCCCGCTGACCGCCGGCAGCGGCCTGAACATCACCGTGTGGAGCTACGTCGACCAACTCAACATTTCGGTGCTCTCCGACGGCTCGACCGTCAAGGATCCGCACGAGGTGACCGAGGCCATGATCACCGACTTCATCGAAATACGCAGGGCCGCAGGGATTTCCGAAGATCTGACGGCGGTGCCGGAGGCGCTGGCCCAAGCCTAATTCAAGGCCTGATCGGGGACCATTACCATCAGCGTCGTGAGCGAAGAAGCTGGCAACACCGAACCCGAAGTCCTGGTCGAACAGCGCGACCGGATTCTGATCATCACCATCAACCGGCCGAAGGCCAAGAACGCGGTCAATTCCGCGGTCAGCCACGGCCTGGCCGACGCGGTCGATCGGCTCGACGCCGACACCGGCCTATCCGTGGGCATCGTCACCGGCGCGGGCGGCTCGTTCTGCGCCGGCATGGACCTCAAGGCCTTCGCCCGCGGCGAGGTGCCGATCGTCGAGGGCCGCGGCATGGGCTTCACCGAGCGCGGACCGGACAAGCCGCTCATCGCGGCCGTCGAGGGCTACGCGCTGGCCGGCGGCACCGAGCTGGCCCTGGCCACCGACCTGATCGTGGCCTCCAAGGACTCCGCCTTCGGCATTCCCGAGGTCAAGCGCGGCCTGGTCGCCGGCGGCGGCGGACTGCTGCGGCTGCCGCAGCGCATCCCGTCGGCCATCGCCATGGAGTTGGCGTTGACGGGGGAGAACCTCACCGCCGAACGCGCGCACGAGCTGGGAATGGTCAACGTGCTGGCCGAGCCGGGCCACGCGCTGGAGGCCGCGATCGAGCTGGCCGAGAAGATCGCCGCCAACGGACCGCTGGCGGTAGCCGCCACCAAGAAGATCATCGTCGAGTCCCGCAGCTGGACCCCCGAGACCATGTGGGCCGAGCAGACCAAGATCCTCGGCCCGGTGTTCGTCTCCAACGACGCCAAGGAGGGCGCGATCGCCTTCGCCGAGAAGCGCGCGCCCCGCTGGACCGGGACGTAACCGAGGTCTGGGCCTCGGTTACACTATGGCCGAGATTTGTAAAGGGCCGGGGATCCAGAAGGACCGAGGATGAGCGTTTCGTTGCTGCTCGAGATGGCTGCGTCGAGCAACCCCGACCGCACTGCCGTCGTCTCAGGCGACTTACGGCTGACCACCCAGCAGCTCAGCGACCTCGCCGACGGCGGAGCGGGCGTCATCGCGGCGTCGAACGCCAAGCACGTCGCGTACGTGGGCGCCGGGGGAGCGATGCTGCCGCTGCTGATCTTCGCCGCGGCCCGCGCCGGGGTGGCCTTCACCCCGCTTAACTACCGCCTGTCGGCCGAGGGCATTCAGGCCCTGATTGAGCGGCTGCCCGAACCGCTGGTGATCGTCGACGCCCGGTACCGGGACATGGTCGGGGACGCCGGGCTGCAGGTGATGGATTCCGACGAGTTCCTGACCGCGGCGCGCAGCGCCGAGTCCGCTGAATTCCAAGCCGAGTTCCCGGACCCGGAATCGGTCGCGATCGTGCTGTTCACCTCGGGCACCACGTCGCAGCCCAAGGCCGTCGAACTGTCCCACAACAACCTGACCAGCTACGTCACCGGGACGGTCGAATTCGAGTCGGCCGGGCCGGAAGACGCCGCGCTGATCTGCGTGCCGCCCTATCACATCGCCGGGGTCGGCGCGGCGCTGTCGAACCTGTACGCCGGCCGCAAGATGGTCTACCTGCCCAACTTCGACGCCGACGAATGGGTGCGGCTGGTCAACGCCGAGCAGGTCGTCCACGGCCACGGTGGTGCCGACCATGCTGGACCGCATCATCGCCGTGCTGGAGGCGGGCGGCCACCAGCTGCCGTCGCTGCGCAACCTGGCCTACGGCGGTTCGAAGGTGGGTCTGCCGCTGGTCCGGCGCGCGCTGGAACTGTTGCCCGGGGTGGGCTTCGTCAACGCCTATGGGCTGACCGAGACTAGCTCAACGATCGCGGTGCTGACCCCCGACGACCACCGGGCGGCGCACGCGGCATCTCGTCGGGGGACGCCGCCGCCGCCAAGCGGCTGGGATCGGTCGGACAGCCGGTGCCCGGCATCGAGCTGCAGATCCGCGACGACGAGGGCAAGGTGCTCGGCCCGGGGGAGACCGGCGAGCTCTTCGTGCGCGGCGAACAGGTCTCCGGCCGCTATACCGGGATCGGCTCGGTGCTCGACGAAAACGGTTGGTTCCCAACCAAAGACATCGCGATGCTCGACGAGGACGGCTACCTGTTCATCGGCGGGCGCAGCGACGACACCATCATCCGCGGCGGCGAGAACATCGCGCCCGCCGAGCTGGAGGAGGTGCTGATCGAGCACTCCCATGTGCGCGACGTCGCCGTCGTCGGAGTCGAGGATCCGCAGTGGGGTCAGGCGATCGTCGCGGTGGTGGTGCCGGCCGTCGGGATCGATCCCGATCCCGAGGAACTGCGCGAACATGTCCGCAAGAGTTTGCGCGGGTCGCGTACCCCGGACCGGGTAGTCTTTCGCGACGAGCTGCCAACGACCCCCACCGGCAAGGTACTTCGCCGGGAGATCATCGAGACGCTAAAAGGACAAGACGCATGATCAAAAACGGAACCCGTCTGGCCAGCCAGGTATGTGACACCCAGGTGATCGTTGTCAGGAGCACCGACAGCCTCGACGACCTGCGCTGCGGCGGTGTGCCGATGGTGCCGATCGGCGGCGAGCGCTCGGGCGAGCTCGACCCGGCGTTCTCCGACGGCACGGTGATGGGCAAGCGCTACGTCGACGAAACCGGCGCCGAGGTGCTGGTGACCAAGCCCGGCGCCGGCAGCCTGAGCGTCGGAGCGACCGCGCTCTCGCTCAAAGAGGTCAAGCCGCTGCCGGCCAGCGACTAAATCAGACCCGAGATCAGAGCCGCGATCTGACTCGGGGTCAGAAGCGCAATCTGGCTGGGGGTCAGGCTCGGGTCCAGGATGCCGAGCACACTGGAGAGCTGAGTCGGGGTCAGACTCGACAGCAGACTCGAGACCTGGCTCGTGGTCAAACCCGAGAGCAGACTCGAGATCTGACCCGCGGTCAGGTTCGCGCCGGCCGTGCCGTTCGCCCCGTCGCTGCCGGGTGTGCCGGACAGCAGGCCGCGGCTACCGCCCTTGCCGCCGATCCCACCGGCTCCGCCGGGGATGCCCTGGCCGCCGTCCCCGCCGTTCCCGCCGTCGCCACCGTTGCCGAACAGTGTGGCGTTACCGCCGTGACCGCCGTCCCCGCCGGAGCCGCCGACGGCGACGGCTCCGATCCCGCCGTTGTTGCCGTTCCCGCCGGCCCCGCCGTCGCCGTGGAACAGCCCGCCGTTGCCGCCCGTACCGCCCGCGCCGCCGGCTGCCCCGGGGCTACCGACTGGGAGGTTGAGCGCAGCGGCTCCACCGTTGCCGCCGGCCCCGCCGTTGCCGGACAGTACCGCGTTGCCGCCGGCGCCGCCGTTGCCACCGTTGCTGAGGACGCCGATCCCGCCTGCCCCGCCCATGCCGCCGTTGCCGGAGAACAGCCCGCCACGACCGCCGGCACCACCGTTACCGGCCGCAATTAAGGCCGCGCCGGCCCCACCGGCCCCGCCGTTCCCGCCGTTTCCAATCAGCCCGGCCGAACCGCCCTTCCCACCGTTTTGGCCGGGTCCGCCGAGCGCGCCGTTTCCGCCGTTGCCCATCAAGATCCCCCCGGCCCCGCCGTTGGAGCCGGGCAGCACGCCGTCGGCACCGTTGCCGATCAGCGGGCGTCCCAACAACGCCAGGAAGGCCAAGTTGACAAGGCTGAGCGAGCCTTGGCCCGCGGCCTGCAGGGGCGTTGCGTTGGCGGCCTCGGCGCCGGCATACGAGGCCGCACCGGCCTTGAGGACCTGAACAAACTGCTCGTGAAACGCCGCCGCTCGGGCGCTGAGGGCTTGGTAGTCCTTGGCATGCGCATCGAACAGTGCCGTCACTGCCGCCGATACTTCGTCAGCGCCGGCGGCGACTATCCCGGTCGTCGGAGGCGATGCGGCCGCCGTGGCGGCGTTGAGTGTCAAACCCAGCCTCGCTAGATCCGACGCCGCCGCCGCCATCATTTCGGGCGCTGCGATTACAGACGTCATGCCACACCTCCACCGGCGAAATCACGACCCGGCGGTCAGGCAGTTCAGGTGATCGTCGAGTCAAAGGGTGACGAAGAGTAACCCGCAGGTCTCACACTAAAACAAACGCGCAACAAGTTTTTCGTTATGCGGACTGCAAGTGTGGCCCCGCGAAACTGGCGCTACTCGGAGATCCCGTTACGACAGACGAACTCCCTGGCCTTGATGAGGAATTCGAGCTGGTCCCAAACCTGGCTCAGCGGACGCACGCAGCGGGTCGAGCGAGCCAATACGATCGCGCCTTCCAGCGCGGCGATCGCCATCACCGCCAACGATGCGGCGTCCTCGTCGGTGAAGCCGTCGTTGACGAATGCCCCGGTCAGTGCGGTGCACCAGCGGCTCAAGATGACGCCGGCCTCGGCGGACAGCTTGGGATCGTCGTCGCTGGATCCGATCGCCGCGGCCACCACCGGGCAGCCCGCGGTGAAGTCGGCGTCGGTGAGCAAGCGCTCCCAGAAGTCAACGAACTCGCGCAGCAGAGCCCGCGGGCCCCAGCCGGCGGCGTCGTCGATCATGGCGGTGATGGAGTCGCCGGAGTATTGCAGCGCCTCGGCCAGAATCTGATTGCGCCCGTCGGGGAAGTGGTAGTAGACGGAGCCGCGCGGCGCGCCGCTGCGGGCGAGCACCTCGTCGATGGTGACCCCGGCGGCTCCGCGCTCGCGCATCACTTCAGCGGCGGCGACCAGCATCTTTGTCCGGGTGTTGGCGCGCTTTGGTGCGGTGGGCGCGTCGGTGCGCCGCGGCACCTCCGTGCCTGCTTTGGCCGGGGTCATGCAGCCTGCGAGGGCCGCGGTGCCGGCCAGTGCAGATTGCGTGGGCTGAACCGGAACGGCCGCCGTTTCAAGTCGGGCATCTGGCGCGTGTAGTGATAACCCGCGACGTTGACCTCGATGATCCACATGATTTTCTCCGGGCCTAGATGCTGCAACATGCGCCGTGGCCGGCGGCTCATGATTATGCTGAGAATCATATAAGACTTTGGTCTACTAAGCAACTTGTTAGCGGTACTAAACTGGCAGACCAGGCAAATATGTGACCTAGCTCATTATTCAGGACCATCGCGAAGCTGGGTGAACCGTAAGGATTATGGTGTATTGCATAATTTAGGGTCGTGGGATTCACTGTTGCGATGACGTCGAAGTCCAACAGCCCTGGCGGTCAGATCCTTCCCGTGCTGGAGACGGTGTCCCTGGAGCGCGACGGCCATGTCCTGCTGATCGGGCTGAACCGGCCGCATAAACGCAACTCCTTCGACCGGGCGATGCTCGCCGACCTGTCCCGCGCCTACGGGCTGCTGGAGTCGGACGACTCGCTGCGCGCCGGGGTGCTGTTCGCGCACGGCGACCATTTCACCGCCGGTTTGGACCTCGTCGACGTCGGTCCTGGTATCGCGGCCGGCGAGTTGGAGTTCCCGGACGACGGCCGCGACCCGTGGCGGCTGGACGGTCCGTGGTCCACGCCGCTGGTTGCCGCCGCGCACGGCTGGTGCATGACCTTGGGCATCGAACTGCTGCTGGCCGCCGACATCCGCATCGCGGCGACCGGGACGCGGTTCACCCAACTCGAAGTCCAGCGCGGCATCTACCCCTTCGGCGGCGCGACAATCCGGCTGCCTCGCGAGGCGGGCTGGAGTAACGCGATGCGCTGGCTGCTCACCGGCGACGAGTTCGACGCCGCCGAGGCGCACCGCATCGGGCTGGTGCAGGAGGTCGCCGACGACGCGGCGACGGCAGTGGCCCGGGCGCGCGACATCGCGCACACCATCGCCGACCGCGCCGCGCCCCTGGGCGTGCGGGCCACGCTGGCATCGGCGCACCTCGCGCGCACCAAGGGGGAGGCCGCCGCGATCACCCGCTTGCGTCCCGCCGTCGCCGAGCTGTTCGCCAGCGAGGACGCCGCCGAGGGCGTGCAGTCGTTCATCGAGCGACGGCAGGCCCACTTCACGGGCCGCTAGCCGGGTGTGTCTGTCTCGGCCTAGCTGTCGCTTAACTTTCCAGGGTGTAGCCCATCGGCATCAGCACGCTCTTCTGCTGGGTGAAGTGCTCGACGCCCTCGGGCCCGTTCTCGCGGCCGATGCCGGAGTTCTTGTACCCGCCGAACGGGCAGCACGGGTCGAAGGCGTACCAGTTGATCGCGTACGTCCCGGTGCGGATCTTCTCCGAAACCTCAATGCCGTGCGGCACATTGGTCGTCCACACGCTGCCGGCCAGCCCGTACGCCGAGTCGTTGGCGATCTTGATCGCCTCGTCCTCGGTGTCATACGGGATGATGGAAAGCACCGGCCCGAAGATCTCCTCCTGCGCGATCGTCATCTTGTTGTCGACGTCGGCGAAGACGGTGGGCTGCACGAAGAATCCGTCGTCCAGGCCCTCGGGCCGGCCGCCGCCGCACACCAGCCGCGCGCCCTCTTCGATGCCCTTGGCGATGTAGCCCTCGACGCGGGCGCGCTGCTTCTCCGAGATCAGCGACCCGATCTGGGCGGCCGGGTCGTCCGGCTTCCCGACCGGCAGCATCTGCACGAAATTGCTTACCGCGTCCACGATTTCGTCGTAGCGCGAGCGCGGCGCCAGGATGCGGGTCTGTGCGACGCAGGCCTGCCCGGTGTTCATGATCCCGGAGAACACCAGCATCGGGACCGAGGACGCCAGGTCGACGTCGTCGAGGATGATGGCCGCCGACTTGCCGCCGAGCTCCAGGGTGCACGGCTTGAGCATCTCCGCGGCGCGCTGGCCGATCTCCTTGCCGACGGCCGAGCTGCCGGTGAAGGAGAAGATGTCGATGTCGCGGTTGGAGGTCAGCGCCTGGCCGGTCTCGATGCCGCCGGGCACCACCGACAGCACACCCTCGGGCAGGCCGGCCTCGGCGAATACCTCGGCGAAAGCGTTTGCGCTCAAAGGGGTTTCGGCGGCCGGCTTGAGCACCACGGTGCAGCCGGCCAGCAGCGCGGGGCCCAGCTTGTTGATCGCCAGGAACAGCGGCACGTTCCACGCGACGATCGCGCCGACCACGCCCAGCGGCTCGCGGTGGACGATGGTCTGCCCGTACCCGCCGGTGCGGATCTCCTGCCACTTGACCTGGTCGACGGCGGGGCCGGCGAAGAAGTTCATCGCCCCGATCCCGCTCATCCACTGCATGGTCTCGACGGAGGTCGGCGGCTGGCCGGTCTCGAGGCCGAGCAGCTTGACGAATCCGTCCTTGCGCTCCTCCATCAGCTTGAGCACGTTGGCCAGGACGGCCGCGCGCTCCTTCGGTGGCGTGGACGGCCACGGGCCGCTGTCGAACGCGGCGCGCGCCGCGGCGACCGCCGCGTCCACGTCGGCCGCGGCCGCCATCGGCACCTTGCCGACGTATTCGCCGGTCGCCGGACAGTGCACCTCGATGACTTCGTCGGTCGACGGCTCGGTCCACTTGCCGCCGATGAAAAGCTTGTCGTATTCGGTCTTAATGTCGCCCATGGCGCCACCATACCCAAGCCGATCCGAGATTAGAACATGTTCCATTATCGGGGTGACAGCACCAGCACCAGATTGCTCACCACGAACTCACGCAGCCCCGGCACCGACGTCAGCCACCACACCCATCGAGGGTGGTAGCGCGGGAAAGCGGCGATCATGGCCCCGGTACTCGCGGCCCAGCTCAGCCCGTCGGCGGCCGACACCGCGAACAACGACGACCCGTAGTCGTTCTTCGCCCGGTGGCCGTGTTTGCGCGCATACCGGGCGGCGGCGCGCTCGCCGCCCAGGTAGTGCGTCAGGCCCATCTCGTGCCCACCGAACGGGCCCAGCCAGACGGTGTAGGACAGCACGACCAGCCCGCCGGGCCTGGTCACCCGCAGCATTTCGGCGCCGAGCTGCCAGGGCCGCGGCACGTGTTCGGCCACGTTCGACGACAGGCAGATGTCCACGCTGTCGTCGGCGAACGGCAACGCCATGCCCGACGCGCGCACGAACGTGCCCGTTCCGCCCGCGAAAACCGTTCCGGTGGAATGTATTTCGGCCGGGTCGGGCTCAACGCCGATATACCGCAGCCCGGCGGTGGTGAAGGCCTTCGCGAAATATCCGGGCCCGCCGCCGACGTCGAGCAGCGTGCGACCGACCGCTGATTCGCCGTGCGCGCCCTGCCACAGATCACCGACCAGCGCCGCGGTGTCGGCCGCTAGCGCGCCATAGAACCGGGCCGGGTCGGATTGCTCGTAGCGGAACTGCGACAACAGCTGCACCGAGCGGCTGAGTTTCGCGCGCCGCGCGAACACGTCGGTGACGGCCACCGGCCAACCCTACGGGCCGGCTAAGCCTGTACGTCGTGCCGTCGTGCCCGGCCACGAGAACCGCCGGTCCAAGGGGTGCAGAACCGTCGCGGAGAACCTTATCCATTAGCTCGGTGGCGTACGCGCCGGAATGTCGCATAACCGAAGACTCGACGGCCATATACAGCCCGCCCGCGACCGCAGTGAACGCGAGGATCCCGACCACCATGATCAGGTAGGACCTGACGGGGTTTTTCTGCCAGGCGGGCGTCGTGATGGAGGCCATCTTCGAGCCCCAGAACGGCGGATTAGCCACAAACCTGCGCAACGCGGCCGGCTCATTGCTGATGCTCATGGTGAAACGATCCCACTGCGGCACGGGCCGGTAAATAGGTTCATTAGGCTGTTGAGCAATGTCTGATCTGCGCTCGGTATTGCTGCTGTGCTGGCGCGATACCGGACACCCCCAAGGCGGCGGCAGCGAAACCTACTTGCAGCGCATCGGCGCGCAGCTGGTGGCATCGGGCATCGACGTCAGGCTGCGTACCGCGCGCTACCCCGGCGCGCCGCGACGCGAAGTGATCGACGGCGTGCGGATCAGCCGCTCCGGGGGGCGCTATTCGGTCTACGTTCTGGCGCTGTTAGCCATGGCGGCAACCCGGCTGCGCCGAGCCACACCCGACGTCGTCGTCGACACCCAAAACGGCCTGCCGTTTTTGGCCAGGCTGGTCTACGGCCGCCGCGTGGTGGTGCTGGTGCACCACTGCCATCGCGAGCAGTGGCCGGTGGCCGGGCCGGTGCTCGGCCGACTGGGCTGGTTTGTCGAGTCGAGGCTGTCGCCTTGGGTGAACCGGCGCAATCAGTACGTGACCGTGTCGCTGGCGTCGGCGCGTGACCTGGTCGCGCTCGGGGTCGACAACGATCGGATTGCGTTGGTGGGCAACGGTGTTGACGAGGCGCCGACGCAAACGCTGTCCGGCCCGCGTGCGGCCGCACCGCGCGTGGTAGTGCTGTCTCGGCTGGTACCGCACAAGCAGATCGAGGATGCGCTGGAGGCCGTCGCTGCGTTGCGCTCGCGGATACCGGGCGTGCATCTGGACATCGTCGGCGACGGGTGGTGGCGCAGGCGACTCGTCGACCACGTGCGCCGGCTCGAAATGTCCGACGCGGTGACGTTCCACGGCCACGTCGACGACGTGACGAAACACCATGTGCTGCAAAGCGCTTGGGTGCAGCTGCTGCCGTCGCGCAAGGAGGGCTGGGGTTTGGCGGTGGTGGAGGCGGCCCAGCACAAGGTGCCCACCATCGGCTACCGATCCTCCGGCGGACTGTCCGACTCGATCGTCGACGGGGTCACCGGGATCTTGGTGGACGGCCGCGCCGAGCTGCTGGATCGCCTCGAGCAACTGCTGTGCGACCCGGTGCTGCGTGAGCAACTCGGGGCCAAGGCGCAGGTGCGCAGCGTCGAGTTCTCCTGGGCGCAAAGCGCCGACGCGATGCGCACGGTACTGAAGGCGGTGCAAGCCGGCACGCTGGTCAGCGGCCTGGTTTAGGCACTCGGTCCGGCCATCACCCTGTTCTCAAAAGCGATGGCACGGGTGACATCACCGCCGCGCTAATCAAAGTCGAATATGTCGCTCAGTCGATGATCAAGTCTCCCCGAAAGCTTCTGTACCACCCAGTGATTCATCGATACGCGCTGCTCGGCGGCTTCGAGGGCGAGCCGCGCGTGCACCTCGGGCGAGGTCCGCACCACGAACTTGCCGCTGTACTGCCGCTCGTTAAGCGGCGCCGGCACTTCGCCGCCATCTCTAATCTGTTCGGCGAGGTACTCGTCGACGGCTCGCTCCGCAGCCGCGGTTGCCTCCTGCAGGGTGGGCGCCCATTGCTTGAGCCAGGGCAACTCGACGCACCGGTTGCCGTATTCACCGCGCTCGCGCGACCATTCGGCGCGGTAGGTGTAGCGGTTCAGCCACCGATGTCGCATGCGCCATCAAATTTCAAAGAGCATTGTCTCCTTGCCGAGAGACGCCAGCGTTTCACACCCCGCGACGGGCGTCACTTCAGCGTGCGGCGCGCTCCGGTGATCACCGCCCCAGCCCCGCACCCGACGAGCAACGCCAGCCACACCCAATGCGCTGCCAACACCACCGCGCGGTGACGGGCAGCAGCACCCTGCCCGCCGATCCGGTAGAGAGCCAAATGCTGATCGCGGTACACCGGCGAAAGCCGGTCCAATGTGTGCGCCGACGAGCCCATGTCACCGCGGGTGCCGGCTTCCACGACCAGCCACGCCACCCCGGCCGCAGCTAACGCTGACGGGTCGGGCCCGCTCAGCAGCAACCCGGAAACCGCCCGCGCGTGCGCGCCCTCCCCGGGCACCGTCACCCCGGAAATAGCGAGATCACCGGTGGCCAGTACGTCGGCACGGACCCAGCGTTGCAGCGGGTCGAGCGCCGGCGCCTGGCCGCACCAGGCAAAGCGCCGCATCGTGCCCAACGGCAACACCGCCACCGGGCCGGGCGCGGCATTGATCGCCGCCGCCACGGCGGCCCACCCCGCCGGATAGTGCACCGGCGCCACCCGGCCCCACGCCCCCCAGGCCAGGTCGGGCAGCGCAAGGATCAAGACGAGACAGCACACCACCGCCGCCCCGAGCGGCCGCATCCACCGCCCCAGCGTCACCACCGCGCCGGCCCCTGCGAGCGCGTATCCCGGCATCGCCAGCGCCACCCACTTCTGCCCGTCGCGCAGGACACTGAGTCCGGGCGCAAAGTCCACCACCGCTCCCAGCGCGTGCAGACCGGGGCCGGTCGCCAAAAACGCCGGAACCACAATGGCCACCCCCGCCAGCGCCAGCAGCGGCACCGCCGCGGAAAGACGCACCGCGACCGGCACGCCCAACAACACCACACCCAGCAGCACAGCGGCTGACACAAGAGCGAAAAGTGTTGCCCGCGAGGCGGGTACGGCCTCACTATTCCAGATCCCGCCGAGGCTGGCCAGGCTGCCAAGGGTGCCGAGACCGGGCTCGGCACGCGCAGCGAACGCCGTCACCCCGAGCCGCCCGGTGGAAGCCGTCAGCGTCGAGCCGGCCGCCGCCGCCACCAGCCACGGCAGCGCCGCCACCACCGCAACACCCAAGGCCGCGCACAGCCACCGCGACCGGCCAGTACCGGGTGCAAACACACAGACCAGCGCCATCGTCGCGGCCAGCAGCAGCCCGGTCGGCGTCAGCCCGGCCAGCGCGACCCAGAACCCGAGCCCGAATAATGAGCGCCTCAGCATCGCCGAAGCCACCCACGGCAGACACCCGTAGCCAATAAGCAGGCTCCAGTGACCCTGCAGCAGCCGCTCGGCGACATACGGATTCCAGATCGCCAGCGTGATCGCGACGAACTGGCCGCCCAAACCCGCCGACGGCAGCACCACAGCCACCAGCCGCGCCGCACCAAGGCCCGCCAGCCACAACCCCAGCACCAGCAGCGCCTTCACCACGATGCCGCCGTCCACCAGCGACGAGGCCAGCGCCACCGCGAAATCTTGCGGCGTCGCCCGCGGCGCGGAAGTAAGCCCCAACGCGGTATCGGACAGATACGACCGCGGGGTGGACACCGCGTCGCGCAGCAGCAGGTATCCGGGCCTCAGCAGCGGCGCGACCACGAGCAGCGCCAGCAGCAACGCGTACGCCGGCCGGGCCACGCTGGCCCGCATGGAGCTAATCCTCGTGGGGCGGGTCCGGATCCGGCGCGGCCGCCGCTCCCAGACCAGGCGGGGGCGGATCCGCCCCGGACGATTCCGCATCCTCACCGGGACGCTGGGCGGGTATCTGCTCGGTCTCGGCCTCGGCGCCGGGGACGCGTTCCGCGCTGCGGCCGAAGTCCTGATCGTCGACGTCGCGGTCGGGTGTGGCCAGCGCGCTCTCGGTCCGCAGGCTGAACGAGGCGAGCAGCGCGCCACCGATCAGCGCGATCAACCCGATCGCGGTGAACGTGATCGGCAGCACTCGCGACCACAGCGCCAGCCGGTCGCGTTCGTCGCGGGCCGAGGCAACCTGGGATTCGACGGTGTCTTGCGTCGAGGTGACCTTGTAATCGGCCAGCGTCAGCTCGGGCTTCAGCGGATCGCGGGCGTAGTAATGGTTGGCGTGCTCGGACTCCTTGACGATGGTGCCGGTCACGGGGTCCACCCAGAAGGTCCGCTGCGCGGCGTAGTACCGAACCATGGTGATCTGTTCCGCCGGATCGCCGCCCTGCACGCCCCACATCGCGGCGGAGGCGGTGATTTTGCCGTCCTCATTGCCGGCGAGCAGCGACGGGTAGGTGACGGGAGTCACCAGTTTGCCGTCGGCGTTGTAGCCGACGTTCTGGGTGAAGCGGTAGGTGGTCAAACCGTTGACGTCTTCCTGGCCTTGGTAGTTGACGTCGAACGGCTTCTGCGCGATCGGATCGAAATAGGGATACGTCTTCTTCTCGGTGTGGAACGGAAACCGGTAGGACAGCCCGTCGTGGCGCAGCGGCATCGCCGTGGGCGGGTTCTCGTCGTTGACCGCGCGCGGCTTCTGCACGGAACCGCCGGGGTGGCTGTCGTCGGAAACAGCTAGCGCGGTTTTGCGATTGAGGGTCACGGTGTCGACCATCGCCAGCAGCAGTCCGCTGTCCTTCTGCTTGTCGGTGCGCCGCACCGAGATGCCGGCTTGCAACGTGACGACATCGGCGTTGGCCGGCGATTCGACGGTGATCTGTTGCTGGGACGCCAGCGGCACATTCTGGTTGACGACGACGTGGTCAGTGGACAGCGACGCCGAGTCCAGCGCGGTTCCGGTGCCGTCGCTGATCAATGTCGTGTCGATATTGAGCGGGATCTTGGTGATCCTGCTGCTGGTGTACGTCGACAACAACAGCGCGGCGATCAATAAGGCGGCCCCGAGTCCGATGGTCCCGCATGCGGCGAAGCGCAACATGACGGCTCGGTTCACGTTGGTGTGACCTCCTTGTTGGAAACCCGTTCGACCCTAACAGCAACGCGGACCGGCAGACTGTGTTGGTGACCGGTGGCCAGCAGGTCGGGGGGACCCGAAGCTTCCTCCCCGCCGTCGAGGGTATGCGCGCGTGCGCGGCGATGGGGGTGGTGGTCACGCACGTCGCATTTCAGACCGGGCATTCCAGCGGTGTCGCGGGCCGGCTGTTCGGGCGCTTCGATCTGGCTGTGGCGGTGTTCTTCGCGCTGTCGGGTTTTCTGCTGTGGCGTGGGCACGCCGCGGCGGCCCGAGACCTCGAGTCGCGCCCCGCCACCGGGCACTACCTGCGCTCGCGGGTGGTCCGCATCATGCCGGCCTATCTCACAGCGGTCGCGGTCATCCTGACCCTGTTGCCCGACTCCGACCACGCCAGCCTGACCGTGTGGCTGGCAAACCTGACGCTCACCCAGATCTATGTGCCGCTCACCCTGACCGGCGGCCTGACCCAGATGTGGAGCCTGTCCGTCGAGGTCACCTTCTACCTGGCGTTGCCGATCCTGGCGCTGCTGGCCCGTCGCGTCCCGGTGAAAGCGCGGGTGCCGGCGATCGCCGCCCTGGGCGCGCTCAGCTGGGCGTGGGCCTGGGTGCCCATCCACACCCAGTCGGGGATCAATCCGCTCAACTGGCCGCCGGCCTTCTTCTCCTGGTTCGCCGCGGGCATGCTGCTGGCCGAATGGGTGCACAGCCCGATCGGACTGCCACACCGATTAGCCCGCAAGCGCGTGCCGATGGCGGCAATAGCGGTGCTGGCCTACCTGGTCGCGGCCTCCCCGCTGGCCGGCCCGGCGGGCCTGGCCGTCGGCAGCGACGCGCAGTTCGCGGTGAAGGCCGCCATGGGCGCGGTGGTGGCGTGGGCGCTGGTGGCGCCGTTGGTGCTGGATCGCCCCGACACGGCCCACCGGTTGCTGGGCAGCACCGCCATGGTGACGCTGGGACGCTGGTCCTACGGCCTGTTCATCTGGCACCTGGCCGCGCTGGCCATGGTGTTCCCGGTGATCGGGACGTTCCCGTTCACCGGGCGGATGCCGACGGTGCTCGTGCTGACGCTGATCTTCGGCTTCGCGATCGCCGCCGTCAGCTACGGCCTGGTCGAAGCACCAGCGCGGGAAGCGTTGCGGCGCTGGGAGAAACGCGCGGAGACAGCGCCCAAAATCATCGACGCTGAGGCGGACTCAATCGCGCCATGATCTCGTCGCGCACCGCCGAGCGCCGCGCCTTGCCGGCGTCGTCGCGCAGCGGGCTGTCCACGAATTCCACGATGTGCGGCACCTTGTACGACGAAATCGATTCACGCAGAAACGCTTTCACCGATTCGTCATCCAGCGCCGAGCCGTCGGAGGTGTGCACCAGGGCGTACGGCACCTGGCCGAGGTCACCCGAGTTCGGGTCGGGCACGCCGACGACCAGACACGACAGCACCTCGGGGTGTGCCGACAGCGCGCCCTCGATCTCGGCGGGGTAGACGTTGCGGCCACCGACGGTGAACATGTCGACACGGCGGTCGGACAGGTAAAGAAACCCGTCTTCGTCGAAATAGCCGAGGTCGCCCAGCGAGTCCCAGCCGTCTCGGCTTTTCGCCGTGGTGCCGACGTAGCGGTATGTCGGTGCGCTGCCGGGGTTGGGCCGCATGTAGATCTCGCCGACCACGCCGGGCGGGCAGGGGTTGCCGGCGTCGTCGAGGACCTTCATCTCCCCGGCAACCACGACGCCGACCGAGCCGCGGTGGGTCAACCACTGATCGCCGGAGATGAAGGTGAGCGCCTGTAACTCGGTGCCGCCGTACAGTTCCCAGACGACTTCGGGCCCGACGAGGTTGATCCAGGCCTCTTTGATGGCCGGCGGGCACGGCGCGCCCATGTGCCAGAACCGGCGCAGCGACGACAGGTCGTAGGCCGCCGGGTCCGCGTGATAGACCGGCAGCGCCCGCTGCATGATCGTGGGCACCGTGGTCAGGAAGGTGACGCGATGGTCGGCGATCGACCGCAGGAACTGGTGTGGGTCGAACCGGCTCATCACCACCAGGTGGTGACGCATCAGCAGCGCGATCGTGGCGGTGGTGAAGCCGGTGTTGTGCGACAGCGGGATCGGCACCAGCGTGGTGTCGCCCTCCTGCGCGCCCAGCGGATAGCCGATGGCCGCGGGTATCCGACTGTCGCCGCCGGATTCGATCAGCTTGGGCCGGCCGGTGCTGCCGCCGGACCCCATCGCCTTCCACACCGGCGACACCGCTTCGGGCAACCCCGCGTCGGGCAACTCCGGATCCGGCACGAAACCGGCTGGCACACTTGGTATTTGATGATGCTCACGACCCACCAGCAGCGCGGGCGGCCGCAGCTCCAACAGACCGCCCAACTCCGCGTCGGGCAACCGGGCGGACAGCGGCTGTGGCACCGCGCCCAGCTTCCAGCACGCGACTGCGGCCTGGATCCACTCGATGGAGTTGGGCAGCACCATGGTCACGTAGTCGCCCAGGCCCACACCAAGCGAGGCGTAGGCCCGGGCCAACCGGTTCGTCGAGCGATCCAGCTCGGCGCGGGTCAGGGTCACCCCATCGCAGGTGAGCGCGGGCTCGTCGGGGGCGAGGGCGGCCAGCGCCGAGATCTGCGCGCCGATCGGGGGAACGTCACTCATACCCGCCCTGACGCTCGAAGATGCGGCGCGGGTTGTCCACCAGCATGGTGTGCAGCTGCTCCTCGGTGACGCCGCGCTGCTTCAAAGCGGGGATCACGTCGTTGTGTATGTGCAGGTAATTCCAGTTCGGCATCATCTGCTGCTGGAGCTCCTCGGGTAGCGCGTCGAAGTAGCAGTTGGCGTCGTGGCTGAGCACCATCTTGTCGGCGTGCCCGCGCTCGCACAGCGTGGCCACGATGTTCACCCGGTCCTCGAACGACGAGATCGCGTCGATGCCGAACCGGTCCATGCCCAGGTAGGAGCCCGCGGCGATGAGCTCCTCGAGGTAGCCGACGTCGGTGCTGTCGCCCGAGTGCCCGATGACCACCCGGCTCAGGTCGACGCCCTCCTCCTCGAAGATGCGCTGCTGCTCCAGCCCGCGCCGCAGACCCGCGTGGGTGTGCGTGGAGATCGGCACCCCGGTGCGCTTGTGCGCCTGCGCGACCGCGCGCAGCACCCGCTCGACGCCGGGGGTGACGCCGGGCTCGTCGGTCGCACACTTGAGGATTCCGGCCTTGACGCCGGTGTCGGCGATGCCCTGCTCGATGTCGCGGACGAACATGTCGACCATGATTTCCGGGCCGCCGAGCAGCCCGCCCGGGCCCTCGTAGTGGAACCGGAACGGCACGTCGTTGTAGGTGTAAAGCCCAGTCGCCACAACGATATTCAGCTCGGTGGCCGCCGCCACCCGCGCGATGCGCGGGATGTAGCGGCCCAGCCCGATCACGGTGAGGTCGACGATGGTGTCCACGCCGCGCGACTTGAGCTCGTTGAGCCGGGCGATCGCATCGGCCACCCGCTTCTCTTCGTCGCCCCAGGCTTCCGGATAGTTCTCGGCAATTTCGGTGGTCATGATGAAGACGTGCTCATGCATGAGCGTGACGCCCAGATCGGCGGTATCGATGGTTCCGCGAGCGGTGCTTAGTTCTGACACGTCACCGATGCTAAGTCGCTCGGGCGGTTCACCAACAGGGTCGTTTGCGCTACGTTGCCCTCATGCTGCTCAATCCCAACCGGCTGCAACGCAAATACCCGGACGCACGCTCGGGGGAGATGATGGCCGCGACGGTGGACTTCTTCGAGTCCCGCGGCAAGGCGCGGCTCAAGCACGACGACCACGAGCGCCTGTGGTACTCCGACTTCCTCAACTTCATCGCCAAGGAACGCATCTTCGCCTCGCTGCTGACGCCCAGCGAGTACGGCGCCGGCGACTGTCGTTGGGACACCTACCGGATCAGTGAGTTCGCCGAAATCGTGGGCTTCTACGGGCTGAGCTACTGGTATCCGTTCCAGGTGACCGCGCTGGGCCTGGGCCCGATCTGGATGAGCGACAACGAGGACGCCAAGCGCAAGGCGGCCGCCCAATTGGAACAGGGCGAGGTGTTCGCCTTCGGCCTCTCCGAGCAACGCCACGGCGCCGACGTGTACAAGACCGACATGATCCTGACCCCGTCGGAACATGGCTGGGTCGCCAACGGCGAGAAGTACTACATCGGCAACGCCAACGTGGCGCGGATGGTCTCCACGTTCGGCAAGATCGCCGATTCTTCAAAAGACGGAGAGTACGTCTTCTTCGCCGCCGACTCCCAGCACGACCGTTACGAGCTGCGCAAGAACGTCGTCAACTCGCAGAACTACGTCGCCAACTACGCGTTGCACGACTACCCGGTCACCGAGGCCGACATCCTGCACCGCGGCATGGACGCGTTCCACGCCGCGCTGAACACGGTCAACGTCTGCAAGTACAACCTGGGCTGGGGCGCGGTCGGGATGTGCACGCATGCGATGTACGAGGCCGTCACCCACGCCGCCAACCGCTACCTGTACGGGACCGTCGTCACCGACTTCAGCCACGTGCGCCGGCTGCTCACCGACGCGTACGTGCGGCTGGTCGCGATGCGGCTGGTGTGCACCCGTGCGTCGGACTACATGCGCAGCGCATCGGCCGACGACCGCCGCTACCTGCTCTACAGCCCGCTCACCAAGGCGAAGGTCACCAGCGAGGGGGAGCGGGTCATCACCGCGCTGTGGGACGTCATCGCCGCCAAGGGCGTAGAGAAGGACACCTTCTTCGAGACGGTGGCCCGCGAGATCGGCCTGCTGCCGCGGCTGGAGGGCACCGTGCACATCAACATCGGGCTGCTGGCCAAGTTCATGCCCAACTATCTGTTCGCCCCCTTGGAGGGGAATGCCGCGCTGCCGGCGATCGGCCGCCGCGACGACGCCGCCGACGACTCTTTCCTGTTCGCCCAGGGACCCACCGGCGGTCTGGGCAAGGTCCGCTTCCACGATTGGCGGGCGTCGTTCGCCGGCTACGCGCATCTGCCCAACGTCGCGTTGCTGCGCGACCAGGTCGACGTGCTGGCCGAGATGCTGGCGTCCGCCACCCCCGACGCGGCGCAGCAGAAGGACATCGACTTCGCCTTCGGCGTCGGCCAGCTCTTCGCGCTGGTCCCCTACGCGCAGCTCATCCTGGAGGAGGCCCACCTTTCTGGGATCGATGAGCCGCTGCTCGACGAGATTTTCGCCCTGCTGGTGCGCGACTTCAACAGCTATGCCGTCGAATTGCACGACAAGGCGGCGACGACGGACGAGCAGGCGCGTTTCGCGATGCGGATGATCCGGCGCCCGGTCAACGACGCGGGCCGCTACGCCCAGGTCTGGAAGGAACACATACTGCCGCTCAACGGCGCGTATGAGATGCGGCCGTAAAGCCTTATCCCGCAGGGAGTTTGAGCACTCGATAGTTGCCATAATCGGCGACGTAAACGTTGCCGCCCGTATCCACCGCCACTGCCTCGGGATGGCTCAGACCGGTGAACGGCAACTCGACCGTCTTGTTTGACCCCGTCGGCAGTTTGAGCACCCGGTTATCCCAGTAGTCGGTGACGTAGACGTTGCCGGGGGTGTCGACCGCCACCCCCTCGGGCAGGTTCAGGCCGCTGAACGGCAACTCGGTCTGGGTGGTCGAGCCCGCCGCGAGTTTGAGCACCCGGTGGTTGGCGTAGTCGGTGACGTACAGGTTGCCGGCGGCGTCGACGGCCACGCCCGAGGGATTTTTCAGGCCGGTGAACGGCAATTCGACTTGGGTGGTGGAGCCCGCCGGCAGCTTGAGCACCCGGTCGTTGTTGGCGTCGGCGACGAAGACGTTGCCGGCCGTGTCGGCCTCCACGTCAGCGGGATTATTCAGGCCGGTGAACGGTAGCTCGATCTGGGAGGTCGAACCGGGCAACAGCTTGAGCACCCGGTTGTTGTTCGCGTCGGTGACGTAGACCGTGCCGGTGCTGTCGACCGCCACACCCGACGGATTTTTCAGGCCGTTGAGCGGCAGCGTGAATGCGGCAGTCGACCCCGCCGGCAGTTTGAGCACCCGGTTGGTGTTGGAGTCGCTGGGATCGCCACCCGCGGTGTTATTGGCATCGGCGACGAAGACGTCGCCGGCGGCGTCCACCGCCACGCCGTAGGGCTCGCGGACACCGGGGAACGGCAGCACGACCTGCTGGGGCCGATGCGTGTGCTTCAGGAAGAGCCAGGTCGCTACGCCGCCGATGGCGAGCACGACAACCAAGGCGATGCCGCCGACCAGCATCCACGGCCTGCGCTTGCCGCCTTCGCCGCCTTCGCCCATGTCGAACACGCCCCAACTTTCCGCCATGACGCCGATCAAACTGGTCGATTTTCAATACGCTGGCTGGATTACGTGCGCTCGCATAACGGGTTACCGGCGAGAGTCGAAACGCTAGCCTTGACTGTGATGCCGATCACAGTAGAATGACCACTGGTCATCACGTAGGGGGGTTGCCATGCCGACGGTTACGTGGGCGCGCGTCGATCCGGCTCGTCGCGCCGCGATCATAGAAGCCGCCGAGGCGGAGTTCGGGGCGCACGGATTCTCCGGGGGCAGCCTGAACGTCATCGCCCGGCGGGCAGGTGTCGCCAAAGGCAGCCTGTTCCAATACTTCGCCGACAAGCGCGACCTCTTCGCGTTCATCGCCGACATCGGCAGCCAACGGGTGCGGGCCTACATGGAGGGCCGGATCCGCGAGCTCGACCCGAGCAGGCCGTTCTTCGAATTCCTCACCGACTGGCTCGACGCCTGGATCGCCTACTTCGCCGATCACCCGCACGAGCGTGCGCTGCACGCCGCGGCCACGCTGGAGGTCGACACCGAGGCGCGCGTCAGCGTGCAACATGTCATCCACCGCCATTACCTGGAGGTGCTGCGGCCGCTGGTGCGCGACGCGCAGTCGCGGGGCGACCTGCGTGCCGATGCCGACACCGACGCGCTGTTGTCGTTGCTGCTGTTGATCTTTCCGCACCTGGCACTGGCCCCGTACATGCGCGGATTGGATCCGGTCCTCGGGCTCGACGAGCCCACACCCGAGCAGCCTGCGCTGGCCGTGCGCAGGCTCGTCGCCGTCCTGTCGGCGGCATTTTCGCCGGCTCGAAGCCAGGCGCCGCAATCCGAGGAGGTCATATGATCCGGACGCATTCGGGCTCGCTCGCCGCGGGCGGGCTCAACTGGGACAGCCTGCCGCTCAAGCTGTTTGCCGGGGGCAACGCGAAATTCTGGGATCCGGCCGACATCGACTTCTCCCGCGACCGCGCAGACTGGGACAAGCTGGCCGACGACGAACGGCACCTGGCCACCCGGTTGTGCGCCCAGTTCATTGCCGGCGAAGAGGCGGTCACCGAGGACATCCAGCCGTTCATGGCCGCGATGCGCGCCGAGGGCAGGCTGGGCGATGAGATGTATTTGACCCAGTTCGCCTTCGAAGAGGCCAAGCACACCCAGGTGTTCCGGCTGTGGCTGGACGCCGTCGGCATCACCGAGGACCTGCACTGCTACCTCGACGAACTCCCGGCCTACCGGCAGATCTTCTACCAGGAACTCCCGGAGTGCCTCAACGCCCTGACGACGGATCCCTCACCGGCCGCGCAGATCCGGGCCGCCGTGACGTACAACCACGTCGTCGAGGGCATGCTGGCGCTGACGGGTTACTTTGCCTGGCACCGGATCTGCGTGGACCGCGGCATCCTGCCCGGCATGCAGGAGCTGGTCCGCCGCATCGGCGACGACGAGCGGCGGCACATGGCGTGGGGCACCTTCACCTGCCGGCGCCACGTGGCCGCCGAAGACGCCAACTGGACGGTCTTCGAAACGCGGATGAACGAGCTCATCCCGCTGGCGTTGCAAGCCACCGAGCAGGCTTTCGCCCTCTATGACCCCATGCCCTTCGGCCTGACGGTGCAGGAGTTCGTGCAGTACTCCTCGGAGAAGGGGATGCGACGCTTCGGCACGATCAGCAGCGCCCGTGGCCGCCCGCTCGAAGAGATCGACCTGGACTACTCGCCGGTGCAGTTGGAGGACGCCTTCGCCGACGAGGACGCCACAGCGTTGGCGCGCGTCTGACGGCGAGCAGACGCAAAGGTCCCCAATTCCCCGGCGTGTCGGGGGCTTTAGCGTCTGCTCGCGGAGGGGAAAGCGAGCTAGCCGACCCAGACTGTCTTGGCGTTGCAGAACGCGCGGATGCCGAGGCCCGCGAGCTCGCGGCCGTAGCCCGAGCGCTTGATGCCGCCGAATCCCAACTCCGGGTAGGACACCGTCATCCCGTTGATGAAGACCTGGCCGGCCTCGATGTCGTCGATGAAGCGTTGCTGCTCGCCCTCGTCATTGGTCCAGGCGTTGGAGCCCAGCCCGAAGGTGGTGGCGTTGGCGATCTCGATCGCCTCGTCGATACCCGAAGCGCGGTACATCGAGGCGACCGGCCCGAACACCTCTTCGGTGTACAGCGCCATGTCCTTGGTGATCTCGGTGACCACCGTCGGCGGATAGAACCACCCCGGCCGGTCCAGACGTGTTCCGCCGCAACGGATCTTGGCGCCGGCCGCGATGGCGCTGTCGACCTGCTCGGCGATTTCGTCGCGGCCCGACTCGGTGGCCAGCGGACCCACGTCGGTGTCCGGGTGGGTCGGGTCGCCGACCTTGAGGGCCTCCATCTTCTCGACGAATTTGTCGACGAACGTGTCGTAGATGTCGGTGTGGACGATGAACCGCTTGGCGGCGATGCACGACTGGCCGTTGTTCTGCACCCGGCCGGTGACCGCGGTCTTGACGGCTTCGTCGAGGTCCGCCGACGGCATCACGATGAACGGGTCGCTGCCGCCGAGCTCCATCACGGTAGGCTTGATCTCGTCGCCACAGATGGCGGCCACCGATTGGCCGGCCGGTTCGCTGCCGGTCAGGGTGGCCGCCGCGACCCTGGGGTCGCGCAGGATGCGCTCGACGCCGCTCGACGAAATGAGCAGCGTCTGGAAACACCCCTCCGGGAAGCCGCCGCGGGTGATGACGTCGGACAGATACAGCGCCGACTGCGGCACGTTGGACGCGTGCTTGAGCAGGCCGACGTTGCCCGCCATCAATGCCGGCGCGGCGAACCGTACCGCCTGCCAGAGCGGGAAGTTCCACGGCATCACGGCCAGCACCACACCGAGCGGCTGGTAACGGGTGTAAGCCTTGGACGCGCCGACCTTCGACGCATCGGCGACCTCGTCGGCGAGCAGCTGCTCGGCGTTCTCGGCGTAGTACCGAAAACCCTTGGCGCACTTCAGCGCTTCGGCCTTGGCCGATTTCAGCGTCTTGCCCATTTCCAGGGTCATCATCGCGGCGACGTCGTCGGCCTCCTTTTCCAGCAGGTCGGCGACGTTGTTGGCCCATTCGGCGCGCTGGGCGAAGGTGGTGGAGTGGCGGTAGTCAAGGAACCGCTCGTAGGCGCGCGCGATCGCGGCGTCGACTTCCTCGTCGGTGGCCGGGGTGAAGGTCTTGACGGTCTCGCCGGTGGCCGGATTGATGGTGGCGATCGGCACGCTGGCCCTCCTTTGGTGAGTTTGCGAAACGTCCAACACATAGCCTGCCACTACTGTTCCTAACGGGAGGTGTCGGATGAGTAAAGCGGCTCAGCTGATGGTCAAGTGCCTGGAGAACGAGGGTGTGCAGGTCGTCTTCGGGATACCCGGCGAAGAGAACATTCGCTTTATACAGGCATTGGCCGCGTCGAACACCATCAGGTACGTGCTGACCCGGCACGAGCAGGCGGCGGCATTCATGGCGGAGATGTACGGCCGGGTGACCGGCCGCGCCGCGGTGGTGTCGGCCACCCTGGGCCCGGGTGCGATCAACATGCAGCTCGGCGTCGCTGACGCCACCACCAACAGCACCCCGATGGTCGCGATCTCGGCGCAGGTCGGCCAGGACCGCGAGTACAAGGAGTCGCACCAATACGTGGACCTGGTGTCGATGTTCGCCCCGATCACCCGCTGGGCCGCCGGCGTCCCCACCGCGCGCGCCATCCCGGAGATGTTCCGCAAGGCTTTCAAGGTGGCCGAGACCGAACGCCCGGCCGCGGTCTACTTGGCCGTGCCCGAGCACATCGATGCCGACGAAGCCGACTACGACCTGGTTCCTTTGCCGCGCAACGTCGTTCGCGCAGAGGCGCCGGCGCCCGGTCAGGTGGAACGCGCCGTGGACATCCTGCGCAAGGCGAAGCGACCGGTGGTACTGGCCGGACACGGCGCCGCGCGCGCCGAGGCCACCGCTGCGCTGGTCCGCTTCTCCGAAGAACTCGGCATTCCGGTGGCCAACACCTTCCACGGCAAGGGCGTCATGCCCGACGATCACCCCAACAGCATCGGGACCATCGGGTTTATGCGGCATGACTACGTCAACTTCGGATTCGACAACGCCGACGTGGTCATCGCGGTCGGTTACGAACTACAGGAGTTCGACCCGGTGCGGGTCAACCCGCAGGCCGACAAGAAAATCATCCACATTCACCGATTCCCCGCCGAGGTCGACATGCACTACCCGGTGAGCGTGGGCATCATCGGCGACATCAGCGCCTCGCTGACTGCGCTGACCGACGCGCTCGCCGGCCACCGATTCGACTCGGGCTCCCAGGGCGCCAATATCCCCGGGTTAGGTCTGCTCACTGAGGAATACGCTCGCGGACAACAGGATTCGCGCTACCCGCTGGCGCCGCAGCGGGTGGTCGCCGACACCCGCGCCGCGATGGGCCGCGACGACGTCGTGCTGGTGGACACCGGCGCCACCAAGATGTGGATGGCGCGGCTGTATCCGACTTACGAACGCAACACCTGCCTCATCTCAAACGGCTTGTCCACCATGGGCTTTGCGCTGCCGGGTGCTCTCGGAGTCAAGTTGGCGCGGCCGGAGGCAAAGGTGCTCGCCGTGGTGGGCGACGGCGCATTCCTGATGAACTCCCAGGAGATCGAGACCGCGGTTCGGGAGCGCATCCCGCTGGTGGTGCTGATCTGGGAGGACGGGGGATACGGGCTGATCGAATGGAAGATGGATCTCGAACTCGGAGAGCACCACTACGTACGGTTCGGGAATCCGGACGTGGTGACGTACGCGGAAAGCTTTGGCGCCAAGGGCTATCGCATCAACAGTGCCGACGAGCTACTGCCGACTTTGCAAGCCGCGCTCGACGACGACGGGGTGCACGCTGATCTGCTGTCCGGTGGACTACTCGGAGAATCTGCGGCTGACCGACCGGCTAGGCGAGCTGGACGAAACGCTCTGAGGCCTAGAACGTCTGCCTGCCTCAGCGGCTGGTTCGATGCGTCGTGTGCGGCAACGCCATGGCCCGGACATACCCGCCCACCAGCGTGCGATGCCACCACGCCCGGTCGCGCCGCAGCTCGGCCGGCGTGGTGAACCGGTATTCATAGAGCTGCGCGCGGACAAAGCGCGGCGGCGATTCGGGAAAGGGATTGTGCCGCAACAGCCGCAGCGTCGGCGGATCGTTGCGCAGCAGCCGGTGCAAAAACGGCATCAGCCAGGGCTGCGCGTAGCCCGGCGAGATAGCGGCGAACCACATCAGCCAGTCCAGCCGCAGATGATAGGGCGCCCACTGGCGCGGCAGGCGACCCACGGCACCGGGCTTGCCCTTGAATCCGTATTCCTTCCACACCGTCTGCCTGCTGATCTCCGGCTCGTCGGTGCCCTCGATCACCACCTCATGGCGCACGCGGCCGATGCTGCCGAACGCCCCGTACGTGTTCACCAGATGAAACGGGTTGAACGACATATTCATTCGTTGACCAGACGAGATCATGTTGCGCGCCGGCCAGTAGCTGAGGAAAACGATCACCACCGTGACGGCGACCACCACCGCGACGAACCACGTTGGGGGTCCCGGCAGCGCGGGATGGTTGGGCAGTGCGATCGCGCTGAATGCCAACACAATCGTCACCCAGTTCAGCCACGCGAAGTTGCCCGATGCCACCAGCCAAAGCTGGGTGACGACGATGATCGCGGCGGCCACGCTCGCCACCGGCTGCGGAGCGAACAGCCCGAACGGCACGATCAGCTGCGCAAAGTGGTTGCCCGCCACCTCTATCCGGTGCAGCGGCTTGGGCAGGTGATGGAAGAACCAGCTGAACGGGCCGGGCATCGGTTGCGTCTCGTGGTGGTAGAACAGGCAGGTCAGATTGCGCCAGCACGGGTCGCCGCGCATCTTGATCAGCCCGGCGCCGAACTCGACACGGAACAGCAGCCACCGCGCCAGCCACAGGGTCAGCACCGGTGGAGCAACGTGGTCGTTGCCGAGGAAGATCAGCAGAAAGCCGGTCTCCAGCAGCAGTGATTCCCAGCCGAACCCGTACCAGGTCTGCCCGACGTTGACGATCGACAGATACAGCACCCACAGCGTCAGCCACATCAACATCGCGGCCCATAGCGGAACCAGCTCGGCGGCGCCGGCCACCACCGCGGTCGACAGGGCCGCACCCAACCAGGAGACAGTGGCGAACAGTCGATCGGAATAACGCAGGTGGAACAGGCTCGGGACCCGCCAGAACGATTGCCCGGCCAAATACCGTGGCACGGGCAGCATCCCGTCTTCGCCGATCAGAGCGCGAAACTGCCGAGCGGCCGCGATAAAAGCGATCAGGTAGATGGCCGCCACGCCACGCTCGAGCACCAGCCTGCCCAGCCAGTACTCGGGTGCCGAAAACCATCCCGCGCTCACAGCAACGCACATATCCAGTCAAAAAGCCGGTAAACCTGCAGCTGATTATCCGCCGCGTGCCCGCTCCGGCATAGTCACCGCGCAGCCCTATTCGCGCGGTTCCTCCTCAGGCCGATGCTCGGCCTGCATCGTCACCACCGACGCGGCCACTGCGACCAGCGAAATCAGCGCCAGCAGTTGCACATTCGCCGAATGACCGGCGTAGCCGTCGACCGACCGCCAAGGATGCCGCGACAGCATCGCTCCGGCCAGGATCAGCCCGCCGGCGCTAAGCCACACGGTAAAGCGGTCGCGCCACCGCTCCCGATGGCGCAGCGCGTACCGCAGGCCCAGCACCGTGCCGGCCACCACCACCCCGGCCACGCCCGCGATCACCGCCGAAGCCGCCAGCACCCCCACCGCGGCCCAGGCGCCGGGCGCCCACGGAAGCGCGGGCGCATCGCCGCGTCGGGTCCGGGTGCGCCACAACGCGAGCAACGCCAACAGCGGCAGCAACGCCAGGCCCACCGCCAGGCCCGCCCGGTACAGCGAGTTGGACGCGAAGGTCAGCGTGATGGTGCCGGGGTCGCCCGCGGGCACCACCCAGCCCTGTTGCCACCCGTTGACCGCCACCGGCGTCAACCGCGCTCCGCTGCCGGTACGCGCGACCCAGCCCGGGTTGATGCTTTCCGGAATGACCAGCACGCGGGGGGTTTCCGAGGCGGGCGCGCGCACTTCCCGACGGGCCGGACCCCAGGCCCCGGTGGCGGCCGGAACCACCGACGGACTGGGGAGAGCCCCCGGCGGGGACAGCTGGGCCAACTCGGCGCCGTCCACGACGAACGCGTCGCCCGGGCTGATCAACAACTCCTGCTGCCCCGCCGGCAACGCGATCGGGTCGCGGTCGCACGGGACAGCGGGCACCGGCGCACCGTCCAGCAGCACACCCGCCGTCGTGCGGATCGAGGTGTGCACGAATCGGCCGGCCACGGCGATCACCGGACCGTGATCGCAGCCGACGACGATCTCCCGGGACCGATTGCGTGCGGGGTCGGCGGGCGCGATGTCGCTGCCGTCGGCGCCCAGCGCCGCGACCTCGGCCAGCCCGGGCGGCTTGAGCTGGTCGAAACCCAGCGCGTTGCGGTCGATGACGTCTTGCCAGTCGAGCAGGCTGACGGTGACGGTGTCGGTCACCCGGGGATGCAGCGACAGGGTTTGCGGCTCGCCCGCGCGCAATTGACGAACCTGCGGCCCGTCGCCGAGGTCGACAGCCACCATCGTCGGGTGCGCGGGCAAGGCCGACCGGCTGGGGACCAGACGCAGACCGGCGACCTCGGTCGGCTGCGGCAGCGTGAGCGTCAGCGTCGGTGGGGTTTTGTGTTGCACCACCCGCTGCGGCGCCGTCCATGCGGTAGCCGGATCGCCGTCGGCGGCCGCATATGCCGAGCCGAGAATGTCGATTCCGTCGGAATCACCTTGCGCCCGAGTGCTATTCGGCTCAGCGATCAGATCGGCCAGCTTGGGGCCCTGGCGGGGTCGCACCCACAGCGCCGGGCTCACCGACGTCGGGGCGGGGACGGTCAGCGTGCGGCTGAAATTGACCGGCTCTGCCGGCGCCAGCGCCATCGATGGCGCGCAGCGCACGCCGTCGGGTGCCGCGGCGCAGCCCGGCCGGCCGAGCAGCTCGGACCCCAGGTCCCACCCGGCGACGGCCGCGCCCGGCGGTGCTGCGGGGACCAGCGCAGTGTGCCGCAGCGTCAGCGGGTGGGCGAATCCGGACGCGTCGTACTGGGTGATCGACAGGTCGGTGATGCCGAACTGCACACCGGCGGACCCGTCGTCGGTGGCGGCGGCGGTCAGCCGTAGCCACGGGGTTTCCCCGTACGGCAGCGCCACGGTGAGCGGCTTGCCCGCCTCGTCGAACTTCAGGGTGGTGCTGCCGGTGGCGGTTTCGACCTCGATGCGACGGACCTGGGCACCGACGGCGGTCGCACTGGGCGTGACGGTCAGGACGGCGTTGCTCACCGGGTGGTCGAAATCCACCTGCAGCCACTGCCCGACGGCGGCTTGCAGCGCATTGGACACCCATGCGGTCGCCGGGTCGCCGTCGATCGCGGCGGCCGGCGAGGTGGCCGGCGCGACGTCGGGCATGGCGGTGGCATCCGACGACGAGCTCGACACCGTGATCCTGCCGCCGGTCCAGCCGCCGAATACCGTGTCGGCGCCCGGGACCGGGTAATCCGGCACCCGGTTATAGGTGCGCCGGGCGTCGCCCGGCGCCCGGATCGCCGACGAGTGCTGGTCCACCCGGCCGTAGTCGGTCTCGCGGGCCACGGGAGTGTCGGTCACCGTGACCAGCGGCACCGGCAGTCCGGCGCCGCGGGCATCGGCGGTCATCAACACCGGACCCAGCGCCGGCTGGCCCTGCAGACGGCGTCGCTCGTCGAGGCGCAGCAGCACCTCGGGCCCGCCGTCGATGCGCGGCAGCCCGCCGATATCGGCAAAGTACGGCGCGCCCGGGTTACCGGCGGCCATGACGCCGGTAGATCTCGAAACCGCCGGATAACGCGGGCGCAAACCGCTATCGGTGACGAACCCGGCCAGCGTGCCGGGACCCACCGGCGCGCCGAACTGCGCCACCCGCTGCAGCCCGGGAGACCCCGCGATCGTGCGGTGCACCAGGATCGGGCGCGCCGACCGCGATGTGTCGGGGTCCAGGTCGTTGCGCAGCACCACATACGAAATGCCTTGGCGAGCAAGCGTATCGGCCAGGCCGGCCGAAGGGCGCCCGGCCGCGAACAGGCGTTGCACCGAATCCAGGGCCCGGATCGTCTGCGGCGGAGTCAGCGGGATGGAGTCACGGACCCCCCACGGGTTGCTGCCGAGCACCTGCAGCGGCTCGTCGTGGCTGGTGCCCCACACCTGGGTGGCGAACGGCGCCCCCGGAACCACCAAAACGCGCCCAGGCGTTGGGGTTCCGGAATTGTGCTCGTCCAGCCAGTCGGCCGCCTCATGCCAGTACCGTGGGATCGCGTCGAAGGTGCCCGGCGGGGTGAGCCGGCCGGTCCAGGCCAGCGAGGTGCTGACCAGCAGGGCGGTCAGCGCGACGATTCCGACGGCCACCCGCTTGTCCCGCTCGGGATGCGCGAACTGCCGCAACGGCACCCGGCTCAGCAGCTCGGCGAACCCGAGCACCAACGGGATCCGGATCACCGACCCCAGCTTGTGCACGTTGCGCAACGGGGCGCCGCCGGAGTCCAGGAACGCCTGGACCTGGTGGGCCAGCGGCGAGCCCAGCCCCCCGCCGTAGCCGGCGGCCATCAAGACCACCCCGATCAGCAGCATGGTCACCAGCCGTCCCCGCGCCGGCATGTCGCGGCTGGCCAGGCCGGCCAGCCCGGCCGCCGCGACCAGGCAGGTGCCCAGGACGGCAACCGAGCCGGTCACCAGCGGCGCGCCCGCGGTGGCGTTCGGCGCCACGAACGGCGTCCAGCTGTCGGTGCCGCGCAGCATCTCGACCAACGACGACCACTGCGTCGTCACGCCGGAGGATTCGATGAAGTCCAAGAACGGCGGGCTGACGTTGCGCAGCAGGACCAGCGCCACCACCCACCACAGGATCGCCAGCGTGAACGTCAGGAGCGACCACGCCGTATAGCGCCACCACGACCGGTTCGGCCGGTGGCAGGCCCACCAGATCGCGGCCGGCAGGCAACCGGCCAGCGTCGCGATGGCGTTGACCGCGCCCATCAGCGCCACCGCCAGCCCGGCCTGAGCGGCGAGCACGCGCACCGACCGGACCGACGAACCACGCAGGGCAAGGATCGTCGGCAGCAGCACCCACGGCGCCAGCATCATCGGCAGGGTTTCCGACGAGATGGAGCCGAGCGTGGTCAGCACCCGCGGTGACAGCGCGAACGCCACAGCCCCGATCACCCGCGACCAAGCGCTATCGGGGCTGCCGATGCCCAGCGCCTCGGCGACCCGCAACAGACCCCAGAAGCCAATCGTCAACAGCAGCGCCCACCACAACCGCTGGGTGATCCACCCCGGCACCCCCAGCAGATGGCCGACCAAAAAGAAGGTGCCGTGCGGAAACAAATAGCCGTAGGCCTGGTTCTGCGCCTGGCCGAACGGCAGCTCGCTGTTCCACAGGTTGGTCGCCCGCACCAGGAAACGCAGCGGGTTCGCGGTGAGGTCGAGTTTCGTGTCGGGGGAGATCTGGCCTGGGGATTGCGCGAACGTCAACGCCAGCGCAACCGCTCCGACCAACACCAGCCATCGGCGTGACAGGGGCAGAACGGGGGAATCCGGCTCCGCAGGAGCCGCCCGTGCAGCGCGGTTAGCTACGGTTTCCGTACTCAACCCGGTTGAGCACCGACGACTGCGGATCGCCACCCGGAAGGGGAGGCTTGGTGTCCTGCTGGATCATCAGCGTGATCCCGAAGATCGCGGCCGCGCCGAGCAGAAGGCCGACCACCACGCTCGCGGCGGCGGGCGCAATGATCCGGTTCATCCCGCCAACCTAGCAGGCGCGGCGACAAGCGCGGCGATCTCGCCGTGGCACCATGGCCCGATGCCTTTTGCGCGCCAGCTCGCCGTGCTCGCCGCCGTATCGACGCCGCTGATGGCTCTCCTCATGGGCTGTAGCCACCACGGCGCAAAACCCCCCGCCGCCACCAAGGTCACCACGCCGACCGCTGTGCCTCCACCGCCGGCCTGCGGTGACCCGACCACCCTGCAGCCCCGCGACAAGCTGGCCCAACTGCTGATGGTGGGCGTGAAAAACGCCGACGATGCCAAGGCCGTCGTCGACAACTACCACGTCGGCGGCATCTTCATCGGCAGCTGGACCGACATGACGATTTTCGACGGGCCGCTGGCCGACATCGCCGCCAAACCTGGCTTTTTGCCCCTCGCGGTCAGCGTCGACGAGGAAGGCGGCCGGGTGTCGCGGTTGAAGTCAAGGATCGGCACGGCACCCTCACCCAAGCAGCTGGCCCTGACCCAAACCCCCCAGCAGGTCCACGACCTGGCGCTGCAGCGTGGCCAGGCGATGAAAAAACTCGGCATTACCATCGACTTCGCACCGGTGGTCGATGTCACCGATGAGAGGAATGCTGCCGAGGACACCGTGATCGGGGACCGCTCGTTCGGCTCGGATCCGCAGACGGTCACCACCTACGCCGGGGCCTTCGCGCAAGGCCTGCGCGACGCCGGCCTGCTGCCGGTGCTCAAGCATTTCCCCGGTCACGGGCACGGCTCGGGCGATTCGCACAAGGGTGGCGTGACCACGCCGCCGCTGAGCGAGCTGCAGGGCAGCGACTTGGTGCCCTATCGGACGCTGATCACCCAAACCCCGGTCGGCGTGATGATCGGTCACCTGCAGGTTCCCGGTTTGACCACCGGTGACGACCCGGCCAGCCTGAGCAAGCAAGCGGTGGACCTGCTGCGCGCCGGCATCGGCTACGGCGCTCCGCCCTTCGACGGCCCGGTGTTCAGCGACGACCTGTCCAGCATGGTCGCGATCTCGAGCAAGTACGGCGTCGCCGAGGCCGTGCTGAAGGCGTTGCAGGCCGGCACCGACGTCGCGCTGTGGGTCACCACCGACGAGGTGCCCGCGGTCCTGGACCGGCTGGACAAGGCGCTGGCCGCCGGTGACCTCAAAATGCCGGATATCGACGCGTCGGTGAAACGAGTGGCCGCGATGAAGGGACATAGCCCGAAGTGCGGGCCGTAAAAAAATCCCAGCGCTTACTCTTAGCTTGAGGTAGAGGAGTAAACGACATGGCAGGTGGTACCAAGCGGCTACCGCGTGCCGTTCGCGAGCAGCAGATGCTCGACGCCGCCGTGCAGATGTTCTCGGTCAACGGCTACCACGAGACCTCGATGGACGCCATCGCCGCCGAAGCGAAGATCTCCAAGCCGATGCTGTACCTGTACTACGGCTCCAAGGAGGATCTGTTCGGCGCCTGCCTGGACCGCGAGATGGGCCGGTTCATCGACGTGGTGCGCGCCGACATCGATTTCAAGCAGAGCCCGAAAGACTTGCTGCGCAACACCATCGGCGCCTTTTTGCGCTACATCGATGCCCACCGGGCATCGTGGATCGTGATGTACACCCAGGCCACCAGCTCGCAGGCATTTGCCCATAAGGTGCGCGAGGGCCGCGAGCAGATCATCGATCTGGTTGCCGGCCTGCTGCGGTCCGGCACCCGCAGCCCGCGAGCCGACGCCGAAATCGAGACGATGGCCGTGGCCCTGGTGGGCGCCGGCGAGGCGATCGCCAACCGGCTGTCCACCGGCGACGCCGAGGTCGACGAGGCCACCGAACTGATGATCGACCTGTTCTGGCGCGGCCTGAAGGGCACACCGGCCGATCGGGATGCCAACCAGAACGTCGCAGCGGGCTAGATTTGTCGGGTGCCCCGGTCCCGGCCGCGCCCCAATCTCGATTTCTTCTGCGCGGTCGTCATCGTCGGCGTACTGGCCGGGGTCGCCGGATTGGCGACGACGGAGGTGCTGCGATTCGTTCAGCACGTCACGTATAACTACACCTTCGGCACGCTGCTGCAAGGGATCACCGGCAGCAGTCCGGTACGCCGCGCCGTGGGACCGATGGTCGGCGGCGCGCTGGCCGGCCTCGGCTGGTGGATCCTGCGGCGCCGAGCCGAGGTGCCCCCGCTCGAGGCGACGATCACCGGAGGTGACCGGGTACCTCGGCGGGCGTGGAGCATCGATGCGGTGCTGCAGGTGCTGCTGGTCGGCTCGGGTGCCTCCCTGGGACGCGAAGGAGCCCCGCGCCAACTTGCCGCAGCACTAAGCGATTTGGGCGTCGAGTGGCTGCGGCGTCTGTCACCGAGGGACCGCAAGATCCTGCTGGCCTGCGCGGCCGGAGCCGGCCTCGGCGCGGTCTATGCCGTTCCGCTGGCGGGCGCGCTGTTCTCGGTGCGCATCATCTTGAAGAGCTGGCATCCCCGCGCGCTGGGCGCAGCGCTGCTCAGCTCCAGCCTGGCCGTTGCGGTCGGCTCGGCGATCACCCACGACCACGCGAGCCTGGAGTGGCCCAGTCCGCATTTGTCGTTTCAATTGACCGGGCGGGCGCTGATATTGGCGCCCGTGACGTTGATGGTCGGCCTGGCGTTCAACCGGCTGATGGCGGCGGCGCGCCCCAACCGCGTGATGAGGTCCTGGGTGCTGGTTCCGGCCCTGGCCGGCGCGGGGCTGGTGATGGGTATCTGCTCGCACAGGTGGCCCGAGCTGCCCGGCAACGGCAGGAGCATCTTGACGGTCAGCCTCGCCAGCGGCATGACGCTCACGTCGGCGGCCGCAATTCTGGCATTGAAGCCGCTACTCACCGCGCTGTTCCTGCGCGCCGGCGGCGCCGGGGGGATGCTCACGCCGTCGCTGGCCACCGGTGCCGCGGCCGGTTCGCTGCTGGTGCTGACCATCAACTGGGCGGGCGGCACCGACTTTCAGGTACCGGCGACCTCGTTGGCCGGTGCGGCCGGCGTGCTCGCGGTCACCCAGGGTTCGCCGATCTGGGCCGCCATCTTCGTCTGGGAACTGGCCCATCCGCCGCCGTGGATGTTCTTGGTTTTCCTGACCACCGCGCTCGGCGCATGGGGTCTGCAGCAACTGCTAGAGCGGGTGCACCGTACCGGTTAGGTGCGGGTATCCCTTGGCGATGTTGCGCAGCGCGAGTTCCCAGCCGTCGGTTCCCTCGTCGATGTAGAGTCCCGCGGTTGCGGGCAGCAGCATAGGCTTGGCGAAGCGCACCGAGTACTCCACGGCGTCCGGGAATCGGGCTTCGATGTTGGCCAATGCCGCTGCGGCACTGAACATCCCGTGCGCAATCACAGTGGGGAAGCCGAACAGCTTGGCGGCGACCGGGTTCGTGTGGATCGGGTTGTGATCGCCGCCGACGGCGGCGTAGCGGCGAATTCGGCCGGGCGTGATCCGCAGCACCGCACTGGGCGGGGGCAGCTTGGGCTGCTTTTGCGGCGGCGGTTTGGGCTCGTCGGACAAGCTGGTGCGTTGCTGATGCAGGAACGTCGTCACCTGATGCCAGGCGACATCGTTGCCGACGCTGACGTCGGTCACCAGGTCGACCAGCAGGCCCTTGCGGTGTTCACGCAAGTTTTCGGCATGCACCCGCACCCCGACCGTATCGGTGGCCGCGATCGGCCGGTACTGCGTGATGTGGTTCTCGGTGTGCACGGATCCCATTGCGGCGAAAGGAAAGTCGAATCCGGTAACCAGCGACATCATTGTCGGGAACGTCAGCGCGAATGGATAGGTCAGCGGCACGTTGTTGCCGTAGCGCAGACCGGTGACCGCCGCATACGCCGCGACGTTGGCGTGGTCGATGGGCAGTTCCTCGACGGTCACCGTGCGGCTGGGCAAGTGGTTTCCGCGGGGCACGACCGGCAATGCGCCGGCCGCCGCGCGCAGCATGTTTCTCAGGCCGCTGGGTTGGTTCATGAGTTCACGCCCCCAGCATCGCCTGGCCGCAGACACGAATTACGTTGCCAGTCACCGCATTTGACGCCGGACTGGCAAAGTAGGCGATGGTCTCGGCGACGTCGACGGGTTGACCGCCCTGGTACAGCGAGTTGAGCCGACGGCCGACCTCGCGGGTGGCCAGCGGGATGGCGGCCGTCATCTGGGTTTCGATGAACCCCGGTGCGACGGCGTTGATCGTGACGCCCTTTTCGGCCAGTTGCGGTGCCAGCGCCTGGGTGAGGCCGATCATCCCGGCCTTGGTGGTCGCGTAGTTGGTCTGCCCGCGGTTGCCCGCGATGCCGGCCATCGACGACAGGCCGATCACCCGGCCGCCCTCGCCGATGCTGCCTTTGCCGACCAGTTCCTCGGTAAGCCGAAGCGGCGCAAGCAGATTGACGGCCAACACGGCGTCCCAGCGGGCGTCGTCCATGTTGGCCAGCAGCTTGTCCCGGGTGATACCGGCGTTGTTGACCAGGATGTCGGCGTGCCCGGCGTAGTGGTCGCGCAGATGTTCGGTGATCTTGTCGACGGCATCGTCGGCGGTGACGTCAAGCCATAGCGCGGTGCCGCCCACCCGGCTGGCGGTCTCGGCCAGGGTGTCAGCGGCGGACTCGACGTCGATCGCGACGACGCGGGCCCCGTCGCGGGCGAATACCTCGGCGATGGTCGCGCCGATGCCGCGGGCCGCGCCGGTCACGATGGCGACCTTGCCGTCCAGCGGGCGGTCCCAGTCGGCCGGGGGAGTGGAGTCGGCCGCCCCGACAAAGAACACCTGGCCGTCGACGTAGGCCGACTTGGCCGACAGGATGAACCGCAGGGTGGATTCCAAGCCGGTCGCGGCGGGTTTGGCGTCCGGAGCCAGGTAGACCAGCGCCACCGTGGCACCGCGGCGCAGCTCCTTGCCCAGCGAGCGGGTGAAGCCCTCGAGCGCGCGTTGCGCGATCCGCTCGTCGGTGCTGGCGGTCGCGTCGGGGGTGGTGCCGACGACCACCACCCGCGCGCAGTGGCCGAGGTTGCGGATCACCGGGGTGAAGAACGCGTGCAGGCCCTTCAGCCCAGCCGGCGTGGTGATCCCCGTCGCGTCGAAGACGAGCCCGCCGAACGAGTCGGCCCACCGGCCGCCCAGGTTGTTGCCCACCACGTCGTAGTCCTTGGCGAGCGCCGCCCGCAACGGCTCGACCACCCGGCCCTCCCCGCCAATCAACAGCGATCCCGCCAGCGGCGGGTCACCCGGTCGGTAACGGCGCAGGGGCTCGGGTTGCGGAACACCGAGTTGCTTGGCCACAAACGAACCGGGACCGGAGTTGACGAGCTGGGAGAACAGGTCGGACGAGCCTTTGGGAGCCACTGAACTGCCTTCCATGTGGGTATGCCGTACGGAGCCAACCGTATCTTGAGCGAACCGAGACGAACTTACTCGGGAGTAAGAACAGTGGGTAGTATGGCCATGACGGCTGGTGCCGAAACCGACGTAAGCGCAGAAACCTGGAGAAATAACAGTGGCCCCAACAAGTTCTGAGTCGAAGCGACGCGTCGCCGTCCTGGGCGGAAACCGCATTCCTTTCGCGCGATCGGACCGCGCCTATGCCGAGGCGTCTAACCAGGACATGTTCACCGCGGCGCTGGGCGGGCTGATCGACCGGTTCGGGCTGGGCGGCGGACAATTGGGTGTGGTCGTCGGTGGCGCGGTGCTCAAGCACAGCCGCGACTTCAACCTGATGCGCGAATGTGTGCTGGGATCGCAGCTGTCCCCCTACACGCCGGCATTTGACCTGCAGCAGGCCTGCGGCACAGGCCTGCAGGCGGCGATCGCGGCCGCCGACGGTATCGCCGCCGGGCGCTACGAAGTGGCGGCCGCAGGCGGTGTCGACACCACCTCGGACGCGCCGATCGGCCTGGGCGACGATCTGCGCCGCAACCTGCTCAGACTGCGCCGATCCAAGTCCAACCTGGAGCGGCTGAAGCTGGTGGGGACGCTCCCGGCCAACCTCGGTATCGCGATCCCGGCCAACAGTGAGCCGCGCACCGGCCTGTCGATGGGCGAGCACGCCGCCATCACCGCCAAGCAGATGGGAGTCCTGCGCGTCGATCAGGACGAACTGGCCGTCGCCAGCCACCGCAATATGGCCGCCGCCTACGACCGCGGATTCTTCGACGATTTGGTCACACCCTTCCTGGGGCTGTACCGCGACGACAACCTGCGGCCCGACGCCAGCGTCGAGAAGCTGGCCGGGCTGAAACCCGTCTTCGGGGTCAAGGCCGGTGACGCGACGATGACGGCGGGCAACTCGACTCCGCTGACCGACGGCGCCTCGGTCGCGTTGCTGGCCACCGAGGAATGGGCGGCCGGGCAAGGACTGTCGCCGCTGGCCTACTTCGTGGACGCCGAAACCGCGGCGGTGGACTACGTCAACGGCAACGACGGCCTGCTGATGGCACCGACCTACGCTGTGCCCCGGCTGCTGGCCCGAAACGGGTTGAGCCTGCAGGACTTTGACTTCTACGAAATCCACGAGGCGTTTGCCTCGGTGGTGTTGGCGCATCTGCAGGCCTGGGAGTCCGACGAGTACTGCAAGGGGCGGCTGGGCCTGGACGCCGCGCTGGGCCCGATCGATCGGTCCAAGCTCAACGTCAACGGCTCGTCGTTAGCTGCCGGCCACCCCTTCGCGGCCACCGGCGGGCGGATTCTGGCTCAGGCCGCCAAGCAGCTTGCCGAGAAGAAGGCGGAAACGAACAAACCGGCTCGCGCGCTGATCTCGATCTGCGCGGCCGGCGGGCAGGGTGTCGCCGCGATTCTGGAAACGTGACGGTCCACATTTTTTTGGCTGCGTGGTTTGTCGCCCGGGCAAGTGGGTATTTGATTCGCGGATAGCCCCGCGCTGTGGTCTGACCCCCGACCCCGACGACAATACGGGGCATCCCTACAAGCGAGCGCCGGTCAGCGCAGACGGGCGTGCGAAAAGGGCCGCCGCTGGAGTGAGGGGATCCAGCGGCGGTCTTTTTCTGCGCAACTTCTGCCGCGAGCAGACGCACAATCCCCCGACACGCCGTGCGTGAGGGCGGTTTTGCGTCTGCTCGCCACAGACGCAGAACTCCCCGCCTCCGATGTGGAGGCGGGGAGTTCTGTTTGAACCCTTAGAACGCGGCCTCGTCGAGCTCCATGATGTCGTTGTCCAGTGTCTCGATCACCTCACGGGTGCTGGCCAACATCGGCAGGAAGTTCTTCGCGAAGAACGACGCCACCGCGACCTTGCCCTCGTAGAAGGACCGCTCGTCGCCGCTGGCACCGGCGTCGAGGGCGGCCACGGCCACCGCGGCCTGCTGCTGCAACAACCAGCCGATGATCAGGTCACCGACGGCCATCAGGAAGCGCACCGAGCCCAGGCCCACCTTGTACAGGCTGGTCACGTTCTGCTGCGCGTCCATCAGGTAGCCGGTCATCGTGGCGGCCATGGCCTGAACGTCGGTCAGCGCCTTGGCCAGCTGCTCGCGTTCGGTCTTGAGCCGGCCGTTCCCGGTCTCGCTTTCGACGAACTTCTGGATCTCGCCCGACACGTAGGCCAGCGCCTGTCCCTTGTCGCGGACGATCTTGCGGAAGAAGAAGTCCTGCGCCTGGATGGCGGTGGTGCCTTCGTAGAGCGAGTCGATCTTGGCGTCCCGGATGTACTGCTCGATCGGGTAGTCCTGCAGGAAGCCGGACCCGCCGAAGGTCTGCAGGCTCTCGGTCAGCTTGGCGTAGGCCTGCTCGGAGCCCACGCCCTTGACCACCGGCAGCATCAGGTCGTTGATCCTGACGGCCAAGTCGGCGTCCACGCCGTGCACCGCCTCGGCGACCGCCGCGTCCTGGAAGGTCGCGGTGTAGAGGTACAGGGCGCGCAACCCCTCGGCGTAGGACTTCTGGGTCATCAGCGACCGGCGCACGTCGGGGTGATGCGTGATGGTCACCCGGGGTGCGGTCTTGTCGGTCATCTGGGTCAGGTCGGCACCCTGCACCCGGGACTTGGCGTATTCCAGGGCGTTCAGGTAACCGGTCGACAGGGTGGCGATCGCCTTGGTGCCGACCATCATGCGAGCCATCTCGATCACGTCGAACATCTGCGCGATGCCGTTGTGCACCTCGCCGACCAGCCAGCCCTTGGCGGGCACGCCGTGCTGGCCGAACGACAATTCACAGGTCGTCGAGACTTTCAGGCCCATCTTGTGCTCGATGTTGGTGACGAAGGCACCATTGCGCTCACCGGGCTCGCCAGTTTCGAAGTCGAACAGGAACTTGGGCACGAGGAACAGCGAAAGCCCCTTGGTGCCGGGTCCGGCGCCCTCGGGACGGGCCAGCACCAGGTGGGCGATGTTCTCGAACAGGTCGTCCGACTCGGCCGAGGTGATGAACCGCTTGACCCCCTCGATGTGCCACGAGCCGTCCTCCTGCTGGATCGCCTTGGTTCGACCCGCGCCCACGTCCGAGCCGGCATCCGGCTCGGTGAGCACCATGGTCGCGCCCCAGCCGCGTTCCGCGATCAGCTTCGCCCACTTCTTCTGTTCCTCGGTGCCGAGGTGGTAGACGATGTTGGCGAAGGCCGCGCCGCCGCCGTACATCCACACGGCGGGATTGGCCCCCAGGATGTGCTCGTGCAGTGCCCACACCATCGCCTTGGGCACCGGCGTACCGCCGAGAACCTCGTCGACGCCGACCATTTCCCAGCCGGCCTCCTGAAACGCGCGAAACGACTTCTTGAAGGATTCCGGCAGTTTCGCCGAGTGCGTCTCGGGATCGAAAACGGGCGGATTGCGGTCGCCGTCGACGAATGATTCAGCGATAGGCCCCTCGGCCAGTCGGCTCATCTCGGTCAGCATTTCTTGGGCGGTGTCGACGTCCAGGTCGCTGTACTCGCCTTGGCCGAACACCTTGTCAACGCCCAACACCTCAAACAGGTTGAATACCTGGTCGCGGACGTTGCTCTTGTAGTGGCTCACTACATTCCTCCTCGTCGAGAATGCCACTTGTGGTTGGGTACTAGGGCTAAGTTACCCACCAGTAACAGCGCTAACTATACCCATCGGTAACTTGAATGCAACCAATTGTGAGCTAAATTCCATTGCCTAAGTAACCAACCGGTTGGCCAGCGCTATTGGGGACGCTGGCGACCACTGTCGCCTGCGACGATGATGATTGAATGGCCAGTGTGGGTTACGTCACGGCACTCCCGATAGTGGACCTGCGGGCCGCCCCGGGCGTGTTACGTGACCGTCTCCGGGAGGTGGCCCACGAGGTCGGTTTCTGCTATCTCACGGGTCACGAGATACCCCCGGCGCTGACCGGCGGGGTGCTCGAGGCGGCGCGCGCGCTCTTCGCCCTACCCGACGCGGACAAGGACGCCATCGCGATGGTGCGCAGCCCGCATTTTCGTGGCTACACCCGGTTGGGCGGGGAGCGGACCCGCGGCGAGGTGGACTGGCGCGAACAGATCGACATCGGACCGCAGCGCCCGCCGATCGCCGGGCCTGGCAAGCCCGACTACCTGTGGCTGCAGGGCCCCAACCAGTGGCCGGCCGCGCTGCCGGAGTTGCCCGGAATCATCGACGAATGGGACGCCGCACTGTCCGGGGTGGCCCGCAGCCTGCTCCGGCACTGGGCGGCGTCGCTGGGCAGCCCGCCCGATGTCTTCGAACCCGCGTTCGCCGACGCACCCGCCACCCTGATCAAGGTGATTCGCTACCCCGCCCGCGCGGCCACCGCGCAAGGCGTGGGCGCGCACAAGGATTCCGGCGTGCTCACTTTATTGCTGGCCGAACCCGGCACCCGGGGCCTGCAGGTCTGGCGGCCCGGCTCCCCGGACTGGACAGATGTGCCCGGTCTGGACGGCGCGTTCGTCGTCAACATCGGCGAGCTGCTCGAGATCGCGACGGGCGGCTATCTGCGCGCCACCGAGCACCGGGTGAACCTGGAGAGCGCTGAGTCCGAGGGCGTCGAGCGCATCTCGATCGCATACTTCTTCAACCCGCGGCTGGACGCGCAGATACCGATGCTGTCGTTACCGGCCGAGCTGGCCGCGCGCGCTCAATCGCGCCCGGATCCGTCGGATCCCATCTACTCTGTCTACGGCCGCAATGCCTGGAAGAGTCGATTGCGCGCACACCCCGATGTTGCTGCGGCGCATGGGTATGCGGCCGGTAGGCTCAACTGCGAGAATTCCTTTCCCGGAGGGGGAAACGAAGCCCGGTGAACCCGAACAGTAACCTGACGCCGACGTCACTGCGGGAGGCCTTCGGCCACTTCCCGTCCGGGGTCGTCGCCATCGCGGCCGAGGTCGACGGCGTTCGGCACGGCCTGGCGGCGAGCACCTTCGTTCCCGTCTCGCTGGATCCACCGCTGGTGTCGTTCTGCGTGCAGAACACGTCGACGACGTGGCCCAAACTCAGGGACCTGCCGATGCTCGGCATCAGCGTGCTGGGGGAGTCGCATGACGAGGCGGCGCGCACCCTGGCCGCCAAGACCGGAGACCGCTTCGCCGGTTTAGAAACGGTGTCACGCGAGAGCGGCGCGGTCTTCATCAAGGGCACCGGCCTGTGGCTGGAAAGCGCGATCGAGCAATTGATTCCGGCCGGTGATCACATCATCGTGGTGCTGCGGGTCAGCGAAGTGACCCTGGACGCCGCCGTAGCGCCCATCGTGTTCCACCGCAGCGAATTCCGTCGGCTCGGGGTCTAAAGGCGTCTAAGCGCGGTTACCGAGTTCGTCCCGATAGCCCTGGATGCGCTGCTCGATCTCCGTGGCGTCCGCCTCGCGGCCCTCTTTGCGCGCGAGCTCGGCGCGCACGGACAACTCTTTGATCGCGGTGCGAATCTCGTTGATGCTGGTGGTCTCTCGCATCAACATCGGGTACCCGGTGAGCCTGGGGCCTAACGCCGGAACAGCTTGTTGCCCAGCCACACCACGGGATCGTATTTGCGGTCGGCGACCCGCTCTTTCATCGGGATCAGCGCGTTGTCGGTGATCTTGATGTGCTCCGGGCACACCTCCGTGCAGCATTTGGTGATGTTGCAGTAGCCGAGCCCGAAATCTTCCTGGGCCTGGTCGCGCCGGTCGCGCGTGTCCAGCGGGTGCATTTCCAGTTCGGCGACCCGCATCAGGAACCGTGGTCCGGCGAACGACTTCTTGTTCTCCTCGTGGTCGCGGACCACGTGACAGACGTTCTGGCACAGGAAGCACTCGATGCACTTGCGGAACTCCTGCGAACGCGCCACGTCTTCCTGCGCCATCCGGTATTCCCCGGGCTGCAGGTCCTTGGGCGGTGCGAAAGACGGGATCTCGCGCGCCTTTTCGTAATTGAACGACACGTCGGTGACCAGGTCGCGGATCACCGGGAAGGTGCGCAGCGGTGTTACCGTCACCACCTCGTCCTCGGCGAAAGTCGACATCCGCGTCATGCACATCAGCTTCGGCATGCCGTTGATCTCAGCCGAGCAGGATCCGCACTTGCCCGCCTTGCAGTTCCACCGCACCGCCAGGTCGGGCGTCTGGGTCGCCTGCAGCCGGTGGATGACGTCGAGCACCACCTCACCCTCGTTGACCTCGACGGTGAAGTCCTGGAGCGCGCCGGCGCTCTCGTCGCCGCGCCACACTCGCAACTTCGCGTTGTAGCCCATTAGCCTCTCCGTCCCGGGTGGTCCGCCAGCTCGTCGTCGGTGTAGTACTTCTCCAGCTCGGAGATCTCGAAGAGCTCCAGCAAGTCGGCCCGCATCGGTATCTGCGGCTGGCGGGTGACGATGATGCGCGAATCGCTGGTGTCGCCGTACCCGACGCGGCATACCAGCAAGGTGTTGCGCCAATTGGCGTCCATGCCGGGATGGTCGTCGCGGGTGTGGCCGCCGCGGCTTTCGGTGCGTTCCAGCGCTGCCTTGGCCACGCACTCGCTGACCAGCAGCATGTTGCGCAGGTCGATGGCCAGGTTCCAGCCCGGGTTGTAGTGCCGGGGGCCCTCGACGTGCACGTTCTGGTAGCGCTTCCAGAGCCCGTCCAACTTGGTCAACGCCGCGGTGATCTCTTCCTCTTTGCGGATGATGCCGACCAGGTCGTTCATCGACTGCTGCAGGTCGCTGTGCAGGGTGTACGGATTCTCCGGTGCGGAACCGTCGGTCGGCCCTTCGAACGGCTTGAGCGCCAGCTTGGCCGCCGCGTCGACGGCGTCGTCCGACACCGCCGGCCGGCTGCCCAGCGCGCGCACGTAGTCCGCGGCGCCCAGGCCGGCCCGCCGGCCGAACACCAACAGGTCCGACAGCGAGTTGCCGCCCAGCCGGTTGGAGCCGTGCATGCCGCCGGAGCACTCGCCGGCGGCGAACAGCCCGGGAACCGTGGCCGCGCCGGTGTCGGCGTCGACCTCGACCCCGCCCATCACGTAGTGGCAGGTGGGTCCAACTTCCATCGGCTCCTTGGTGATGTCGACCCCGGCAAGCTCCTTGAACTGGTGGTACATCGACGGCAGCCGCCGCGTGATCTCCTCGGGGGTCAACCGCGACGCGATGTCGAGGAAGACCCCGCCGTGTGGGCTGCCGCGGCCGGCCTTGACCTCGGAGTTGATCGCACGTGCCACCTCATCGCGGGGCAGCAGGTCCGGGGTGCGACGAGCGGAGTCGTTGTCCTTGAGCCACTGGTCGGCCTCTTGCTCGGTCTCGGCGTACTGGCCTTTGAACACCGGGGGGATGTAGTCGAACATGAATCGTTTTCCGTCGGAGTCCTTCAGCACTCCGCCGTCCCCACGAACACCTTCGGTGACCAGGATCCCCTTCACACTCGGCGGCCACACCATGCCCGTCGGGTGGAACTGGACGAACTCCATGTTGATCAGCGTGGCGCCGGCCCGCAGCGCCAGCGCGTGCCCGTCGCCGGTGTACTCCCAGGAATTCGAGGTCACCTTGAACGACTTGCCGATTCCGCCGGTGGCCAGCACCACGGCGGGGGCCTCGAACACGATGAACCGGCCGCTCTCGCGCCAGTAGCCGAAGGCTCCGGCGATCGCGCCCTGCTCCTTGAGCAGCTCGGTGATCGTGCATTCGGCGAACACCTTGATCCGAGCCTCGTAGTCGCCCAGCTCGGCGAAGTCCTCCTGCTGCAGCGAGACGATCTTCTGCTGCATGGTGCGGATCAACTCCAGGCCGGTGCGGTCGCCGACGTGGGCCAGCCGCGGATAGGTGTGCCCGCCGAAGTTGCGCTGGCTGATCTTGCCGTCCGGAAGGCGGTCGAACAACGCGCCGTAGGTCTCGAGCTCCCAGACCCGATCCGGGGCCTCCTTGGCGTGCAGCTCGGCCATCCGCCAGTTGTTGAGGAACTTCCCGCCGCGCATGGTGTCGCCGAAGTGGGTCTGCCAGTTGTCTTTCGGGTTGGTGTTGCCCATCGACGCCGCGCAGCCACCCTCGGCCATCACCGTGTGGGCTTTGCCGAACAGGGATTTGGACACCACCGCCACCTTGAGGCCGCGTTCGCGCGCCTCGATGACCGCCCGCAACCCCGCGCCGCCGGCACCGATCACGACGACGTCGTAGGAGTGCCGTTCGACCTCAGTCATTGAAACCTCGCTCAGCTAATCTAGGAACTCTGAATCGGCCCGAATTGGCTTAATGGCCAACAAATCTCAGGTCGCGGGATGGTGCCGCTGGCCACCAGCGCGATGTAGCCGTCGGTGAGCATCAGCGTGCCGAGCGTGATCCACGCGTACAACTTGTGCCGCGTGTTCAGCCGGCTGACCTGGGTCCAGATCCAGTACCGCACAGGGTGTTTGGAGAAGTGCTTGAGCCGGCCGCCGGTCACGTGCCGGCACGAGTGGCAAGACAGCGTGTAGATCCACAGCATGATGACGTTGCCGAGCAGGATCACGTTGCCCAGGCCGAACCCGAATCCGCCCGGTCCGGTCTCGGAGTGGAATGCGACGATCGCGTCGTAAGTGTTGATCACCGAGATGATTCCGGCGATATAGAAGAAGTATCGGTGCGTGTTCTGGATGATCAGCGGGAGCCTGGTCTCGCCGGTGTAGTGCGCGCGGGGCTCGGCCACGCCGCAGGCGGTGGGGGACTGCCACACCGTGCGGTAGTAGGCGCCGCGGTAGTAGTAACAGGTCAGTCGGAACAGCAGCAGGAACGGCAACGTCAGCGCCGCGTACGGCATAAACCACCAGTTCGGCAGGATCTGCGGCCAGAACTCGCTGGCCCCACCGCAGGCCTTGCTCATGCACGGCGAGTAGAACGGCGTGAGGTAGTGGTACTGCGGGACGAAGAAGTAAGCCTTCTGCAGCCCGCGCGCCGTCGCATAGATAAGGAATGCGGCGAAACCCAGGTCGATGCGAAGCGGTGATAACCACCATCTGTCGGTGCGAAGCGTCTTTTGCGCGATTCGTGCGCGGGTGGGTGAAAAGACGCCGGACTCAGCACGGCTCGCCGTGGGTGCGCTCATCTAGTGTTCCTCTTCGAACGGGCTGTCAGGACGAAGGGTACACAGAGAGAGCCCCCGAATTCTCGGGGGGCTCAGGTTCTCAGCGCGTGTCAGTACCTGCTGTGACCTCCGACACCCTCGTCATCGACATCGCGCCAGAATTCGCGGTCGTAGTCGGTGTCGGGAATGGCGATCTTTTCGACTTGCTGCTGCACGGTGGCGCGATCCAAATCCAATTCGGAAATGTCGGTATCCAGCAATTCGATGTCGGACAGGATCCGGTCGGCGTCGATGACGATGCGCCGCATCGCCGGGCTGTCACCGTAGCGTGCCTTCAGCGCGGCCACACACCGCCGAAGCCCACCGACGAGATCGTGCAGTTCGGTCAGTTCAGTGGCGGGGGCTGACAAGTTCGACTCCTACGGACGGTGGCATGGATCACAGTACGCCCCGATACTAGCCACCGCGCGGGCTTGATGCGTGCCACCCGATCGCGCTGCGACGGGAATGCCGCGAGGTGCGCGGCGTTATGCGTTCCAGACCCATTCGTCTAGAAGGAACCGCCATGACAGCCACGACCGACCACCGCGCGATGGCGCACACCATGAACCGCATCGACATCTTCACCGGTCTCGAGTTCGACGCCTTCGTGGCGGCTTTCGAAAGGGCCGCGCCGGCGTTCGACCCGACGGCGGTGCAGGCGATCATCGAGCACGGTGGCGGTTGGGACGACGTGCTCGCTGCCGCGGCGGCCAACGCGCCCAACGATCTGATGGTCTACGCCAAGATCGATGCGCTCCCGTTGTTTTTGCTTGCCGGTCACACCACCAAGGCGGTGGAGTACCTGCTCGGTAACCACACGATCGCCGAGACCATGTTCCGTCACGACCCCAAGGCGTTGTTGTATGCACCGCTGCGGCTATTGATCTACGCCGACGCCGACGGTAACGCGGTCTTCTCCATGGATCAGCCCAGCGCCGCGTTCGGCAGCCTGGGCATCGCGGAGGTCACCAAGGTGGGCGAAAGCCTGGACCGCAAAGTGGTAAACCTGTTGCGGCTCATTGGGGTTGACGCCGGCCAGGCTTTCGGGGTGTGACCTTCCCGATGTGAAACAAGGGAATCCGGCGGGGGAGAGGCCCCGCCGGATTCGTCCCTGGTTCGCCCTATTTGGTGATGGCGATCTTCTGCGCCTGGGTTCCGGCGTACACGCCGGTCACCCGTACGGTGAGCACGCCGGCGTCATACGAGGCCGTAATGGCGTCGCCGGTGACGTGGGCGGGCAGCTGGAACGACCGACGGAACGATCCGTAACGGATTTCCCGCAGGGTGCGGCCCTGGTTCTCCTCGTGATGCTCGTCACGGTGTTCGCCGTGGATAACCAGTTGGCTTACCCCGTTTTGGAAGTCGATCTCGACGTTCACGTCCTTTTCGACGTCCACGCCCGGCAGCTCCAGCCGGACCACGGCGTCATCGCCGTCCTTGACGATCTCGGCGGCGGGGCGGAAACTGCTGCTCACAGGCGTATTCCAGTCCGCTGCGGCGGCGGGGCCGAAAAAGTCACGTAACCACCGGTCGGTGTCCCAGGCCGGGCGCGACCACAATGCAACTTTGCTCATGGCTTCTCCTATTGCTTCCTTGAAACTCTGTTGTGAGTTTGCTGTGGCCGGCGCCTCGCCGGCCGGCTATTACTATTAACTTGAGTCGATCACGCTTAAGTTCCACTTGGGGGTTCGCCCACAGCGAACGCGCCTCACACAGCTGATTTTCAGCTGTGAGCACCACGTGATAGATGCGTCACATTTGGTCATTTGTCGCGTAATTTGACGCCCATAACCTCAATCCCATGGCTTCAGCCGAACTCCCGCCTGCGCACAGTGCGGCCCGTCACATCATCGTGGTCGGGCACGGCATGGTCGGCCACCGGCTGGTCGAGGCGCTGCGTGCTCGTGACACTGCCGGGTCGTTGCGGATCACTGTGCTGGCCGAGGAAGCCGACGCGGCTTATGACCGCGTCGCGCTGACCTCCTACACCGAAAGCTGGGACCGCGGTCTGCTGGCGCTGCCCGGTAATGACTACGCCGGTGACGAACGGGTGCGTCTGCTGCTGAACACCCGCGTCGCCGAAATCGACCGCGCCACAAAGTCGGTGGTCACCGCGGACGGCGAACGGCACAACTACGACGCGCTGGTGCTGGCCACCGGCTCCTTCGCCTTCGTCCCACCGGTGCCCGGTCACGACCTGCCGGCGTGCCACGTGTACCGCACGCTCGACGACCTCGACGACATCCGCGCCGCCGCCCTTCGCACGGCCGAGGCCGGCGGCGCCGGTGTGGTGATCGGCGGCGGGCTGCTGGGCCTGGAAGCGGCTAATGCGCTGAGTCAGTTCGGGTTACCGACACACGTGGTCGAGATGATGCCGCGCCTGATGGCCCAGCAGATCGACGAGGGCGGGGGTGCGCTGCTGTCCCGGATGATCACCGAGCTCGGAATCGCGGTGCATGTCGGGACGGGTACCGACTCGATTGAATCTCTTGACGATTCGAGCGTGCGGTTGCGCCTGAGCAACGGTGAAGTCATCGACGCCGGCGTGGTGATCTTCGCCGCCGGTATTCGGCCCCGCGACGAACTGGCCAAGGCGGCAGGGCTGACCCTTGGCGAGCGGGGCGGCGTCTTCACCGATTTATCTTGCCGGACAGTCGATCCCGACATCTATGCGATCGGCGAGGTGGCCGCCATCGAAGGGCGGTGCTACGGCCTGGTCGCGCCCGGCTACACCTCCGCCGAGGTGGTGGCCGATCGGCTGCTGGACGGCACCGCCGAGTTCCCCGAGGCGGACCTTTCGACAAAGCTCAAGTTACTCGGTGTCGACGTGGCCAGCTTCGGCGACGCGATGGGCACAGCCGAGAATTGCCTCGAGGTCGCGATCAACGACGCGGTGAACCGGACCTACGCCAAGCTGGTGCTCTCCGACGATGCCAAGACCCTGCTCGGCGGGGTGCTGGTGGGTGACGCTTCGGCCTACGGTGTGCTGCGGCCTATGGTCGGCAGCGAGTTGCCGGGGGACCCGCTGGCGCTGATCGCACCGGCCCAGTCCGGCAGCGGCGCTTCGGCTTTGGGCGTCGGCGCGCTGCCGGACTCGGCGCAGATCTGCTCGTGCAACAACGTCACCAAGGGCGACCTCAAGTGCGCGATCGCCGACGGCTGCGGCGATGTTCTCGCGCTCAAGGCGTGCACGGCGGCCGGCACGTCGTGCGGTTCGTGCGTGCCGCTGCTCAAACAACTGCTGGAAGCCGAGGGGGTGGAGCAGTCCAAGGCGCTGTGCGAGCACTTCAGCCAGTCACGCGCAGAACTGTTCGAAATCATCTCCGCCACCGAGATCCGCACGTTCTCCGGGCTGCTGGAGCGCTTCGGCCGCGGAAAGGGTTGCGACATCTGCAAACCCGTGGTCGCTTCCATCCTGGCCTCCACCGGCTCCGACCACATCCTGGAAGGCGAGCAGGCCTCGCTGCAGGATTCCAACGATCACTTCCTGGCCAACATCCAGAAGAACGGCAGTTATTCGGTGGTGCCGCGGGTCCCGGGCGGCGACATCAAGCCCGAGCATCTGATCCTGATCGGCCAGATCGCGCAGGACTTCGGGCTGTACACCAAGATCACCGGCGGGCAGCGGATCGACATGTTCGGCGCCCGGGTGGACCAGCTGCCGCAGATCTGGAAGCGACTGGTCGACGGCGGCATGGAATCCGGCCACGCCTACGGCAAGGCGTTGCGCACGGTGAAGAGCTGCGTGGGCAGCGACTGGTGCCGCTATGGCCAGCAGGATTCGGTGCAGCTGGCCATCGACCTGGAGCTGCGTTACCGCGGCCTGCGCGCGCCGCACAAGATCAAGCTCGGCGTCTCCGGGTGTGCGCGCGAATGCGCCGAGGCGCGCAGCAAGGACGTCGGCGTCATCGCCACCGAGAAGGGCTGGAACCTCTACGTCGGCGGCAACGGCGGCATGACTCCCAAACATGCCCAATTGTTGGCCGCCGACCTCGACACCGAGACGCTGGTCCGCTACGTCGACCGGTTCTTGATGTACTACATCCGCACGGCCGACCGGCTGCAACGCACCGCGCCGTGGGTCGAATCGCTGGACGGCGGGCTGGATCACGTCCGCGAGGTCGTGTGCGAAGACTCGCTGGGCCTGGCCGCCGAATTCGAGGCCGCGATCGAGAGGCACGTGCAGAACTACGCGTGCGAATGGAAAGGCGTACTGGAGGATCCGGACAAGCTGTCGCGGTTCGTCTCCTTCGTCAACGCCCCGGACGCCGTCGACTCGACGGTGTCGTTCACCGAACACGCCGGACGCAAAGTGCCTGTGCCCATTGGTATGCCAACTTCCGGATTTCGCTCGTCTTAAGGAGGAATTGTGACGCTTCTCAACGACATTCAGGTATGGACGACCGCCTGCGCTTACGACCACCTGATTCCCGGCCGTGGCGTCGGTGTGCTGCTCGACGACGGCAGCCAGGCGGCGTTGTTCCGGCTGGACGACGGGTCGCTGCACGCGCTGGGTAACGTCGACCCGTTCTCCGGCGCGGCGGTCCTGTCCCGCGGCATCGTCGGCGATCGCGGGGGTCGCGCGACGGTCCAATCGCCCATCCTGAAACAGGCTTTCGCGCTGGACGACGGTTGCTGCCTCGACGACCCGCGCGTGTCGGTGCCGGTCTACCAGGTCCGCCTCACACCCGCAGGCCAGATCCAGATCGCACGGCTGGCCGGCTAGCGTCAGCGGCCGATATCACCGACGAGGTAGCGCTGCATCGTCGGGCCGATGGCGTCGACGAGCTGGTCTACCGTCATCGAATGGATTGGCTCGGAGCGTATTCCGTAGCGCAGGATGCCCAGTCCGACGAGCTGAGAGGCGCACAGCGACGCCCGGACGGCGATCTTGTCCGCCCCCAGCATCTTGAGCAGCGGGTTGAAGATCGGCCCGACGAACATCGACTGCACGATTTCGGCGGTTTTGGCCAGGCCGGTCGACGCGATCGCGCTGGCGGCAAACGGGCCGCCCCCCGCCGCGTCCCAGGTGGTGATCAGCAGGTGCAGCGTGCGGCGGCCCACGGTGTTGACGCTTCCGGTGAAGATACGGTCGATGAACTCCGGTGTGCCAAATGGCAAACGCAGCATCTTCGCTACCGGGTCCAGCATCCCCCGAGATGGCTCTTCGCGACGGGCCATGGTGCCAGGATCACCCGTCGCTGATCAAAGATCAAGCATTGTCGGCATTTTTAGCAACGGGCGCGCCCCGCGGCATCGCTCGCGGGGAAGTGCGGCCTCGTGAAACCGGCTGCGCAAGCCGCGCCAGCCCGGGATGGGTGCCCAGTGCCGGGCTGACGACATCGGCGCCGCAGGCGCGCAACCGTTCCTGAAACAGGCCGTCGGCGAGTAGGTAGGAGGCGACCGCGACGCGCCGATTGCCGCGTCGGGCCCGGACGCGCTGCACGGCCTCGTGCAGACGCGGCTCGCCGGTGGCCACAAACCCCAGGTCCACGGGGGATCCGAGCAGCGTGGACAGCAGCGCGGCGGTGGTGCGCAAGTCGGCGTGCGCTCGTTGGTCCGACGTGCCCGCCGCCGCCAGAATGACCGAATCACCGCGACGCCAGCCGGATTTCACCAGCTGCTCGGCCACTATCCGCACGACCTCCCGGCTCGGCCCCAGGGCCGGGGTGACGGTGACGTCGGGGTGCCCGCTGGCGGCGACGTGGGCGGGCAGATCGGTGCGCACATGGTAGCCGCGGGACAAAAACGCGGGCACCACGATCGCGGGCCCCTCGGCACACGACAGCACCTCGCTGGGCGTCGGTCCCAATACGTCGACGAAGGCAACCTGCACCCGGCGGCCGATCAGCGTGCTCACCCGGGCCGCGAGGTCGCCGATCATCTCGACACCCCCCGGTCTGCGGGTGCCGTGCGCGACGAGGAGCAGACTCATCCGACACCTGCCGGGACGCCGACCGCGAGCCGGTAGCCGCGCTTGACCACCGTTGCGACAATGTTCTTGTCGTCCAATGCCGTTCGCAGCCGCAGCACGGCCGTGTCGACGGCGTGCGGGTCGTTGCTGTTGCCGGGCAGTACGCGCAGCAGGTCGTGGCGCGAGACGACGTCGCCGGGACGTTGCGCCAGCGCACGCAGTATCGCCATGCCGGACGGCGACAGCAACTTGATCGAACCATCCACCAGTACGCAGGTTCCGCGGATGTCGACCACGTGGCCGGCGGCCACCACGGTGCACGAGCCCAGCAGCGGTAGCTGTTCGGTGATATGGCGGGCCAAGGCTCCCAACCGCATTCGCTCGGGCGATGACGTCGGGACGCCCTTTCGCTTCAACGGCTGGGAAGTCACCGGGCCCACGCACATCGCATGGACATCGGTGCGCAGCGCTTCCAGCAGCTGGTCCTCGATGCCCAGGTCGCGGCTGCGTTCCAGCACCGCCGCCGCCGCGGGTGCCGACGTGAAGCTGACCGCATCGAACTGTCGTCGGGCAATCCCGGTGACCAGCTGGTCGAACTCGCCGCCCAACGCTGTCGACTTCCACCGGTACACCCGGATGGGCACGACTTCGGCACCCGCGGAACGCAATCCGCCGACAAATTCCGGGAACGGGTCCCAGGCGTCGGCCGCGCCGTGCAGTTGGATGGCCACGCGCTTACCCGATACGCCTGACTCGAGGAGATACTTCAGCACATCGTGTGAGGATTCGGATTGCGGGGACCATTCCTCGCGCAGGCCGGCGGCGCGCAGCGCGCCGGTCGCCTTCGGGCCGCGGGCCACGATCCGGGCTGACGACAACGCCTCGATCAGCTGGTTGGCCAGTCCCCACCCCTCGGCCGCGGCTAACCAGCCGCGAAAGCCGATACCGGTGTGCGCTACCAGAATGTCGGGTGGCTCGGCGATCAACGCCTCGGTGTTGTCCTGCAGCTCATCATCGTCGGGCAGCGCGATCATGTTGATCGCCGGGGCGCTGCAGACCTCGGCGCCCTGACGGCTCAGCAATGCGCAGAGCTCCTCGGCGCGGCGCGCTGACGTCACTGCAATCCGGTACCCGGTCAGTGGCGCAGAGTCTGGCTGGGCCATGTCACCTGTGTAGGCGCGGCAGATTGCCTCCGCGTTACCACGCAATTGCTGACGCATTGCCCGTCACCGTGTCCGTGATCACACGCGCTCGAGAACGGCTGCGGTCTCGAAGTTCGGCACGCCAGCAGGCCCGGCTAGCCCGGCCGAGACTGGTCGGCGGACATACCTCATCCAGGTCAGAATCGCCGCGACGACATACGAGCCCAAGAACATCCAATACGCAGATGTCTCCGTGCCGCTGCTGAGGTAGGACTCGCGCAGCGCCAAGTTGATTCCCACACCGCCGAGCGCGCCGACCGCCGCGCAGAAGCCGATCAGCGATCCCGACATCGCGCGCGACCAACGCCGGCGCTCTGCATCGCTGATGTCCAGCGAGCGGCTGCGTGCTTCGAAGACCGACGGAATCAGTTTGAACACAGACCCATTGCCCATCCCGGACAGGATGAACAGAACCATGAAGGCGACCACGTAGCCGACCAGTGCGCTCGAGCGCGTGCCCGCGCCGTGATCGACGCTGCTGATACCGACCAGCAGCCCCGCGCCCAGGATCATGCCACCGAGGACGACCAGGGTGACCCGGCCACCGCCTATCCGATCGGCGAGCTTCCCACCGTAGATCCGGGCCAGCGACCCCAATAGCGGTCCCACGAAGGCGATCTGTGCGGCGTGCAGCGACGCGTGCCCGGCGGTTTCGCCATTTGCCAAGAAGTTGACCTGCAACACCTGTCCGAATGCGAACGCGAAGCCGATCCAGGAGCCGAACGTGCAGATGTAAAGCAGCGAGATGACGTAGGTGTCGCGCTCGAACAGGATCGACCGCACGTGGTTCACCTCGATGCCGTGGTCGAGGTTGTCCATGAACATTGCCGCCGCGATGCCGACGATCGCCAACAACACCAGGTAGACCGCGCACACCCAATACGGCGCTTGGTGGCCCGCGGTCGCGAGCACCAGGAGTCCGACCAGCTGGATGACCGCGACCCCCAGGTTGCCGACGCCGGCGTTGATCGCCAGCGCCGCGCCCTTGAGGCGTTGCGGGTAGAAGGCGTTGACATTGGCCAGCGATGCCGCGTAGTTGCCACCGCCCAGCCCGGTCAGCGCGGCGCACACCACATATGGCCACAGCGGCAGGCCGGGATTGGCCAGCAGCACCATGGTCCCGACGGTCGGGATCAGCAGCACGAACGCGGAAAACGTTGTCCAGTTGCGGCCCCCGAACGCGGCGATGCCCAAGGTGTAGGGGATGCGCGCGCAACCACCGAGCAGCGTGGCAACGGCGCCCAGCAACAGCTTGTCGCCGGCGGAGAACCCATAGACCGACGCCGGCATGAACAGCGTCATAACAGACCATAGGCTCCAGATCGAAAAGGCGACGTGGTCGCCCGCCACGGTGCAGAGCAGATTGCGGCGCGCGATGGTGTTGTTGCCGCTTTCCCAGGCGGCGGTGTCTTCCGGATTCCAATCCGTGATGCGATGGTTGCGGCCCATAACGAGTCTTGACCTTTCGTGGAAGGGCGCACACCGGAACTTCGAACCCGAAAAAGAAAACGTATGCGCTGCCGTCTGTTTCGATGCTCACATTAACTACGAAACGCCGTCAACTCGATGTGGCCGTTATCCCCTGAAAGTTGAATCCCAGTTATCTGGTAGATCCCTGGCAGGTGTGCTTTTTGTGAGCTGGAATACATTTCATGCTTTACACGTAAGCCAAACCCGCTTGCGAGGCAGGCTCGGTGCGCGGCGAGGGCGGTGGCCCGTAGCGGCCGGCGCACGTATATCGCCCAGGTCAGTACCGACGCGGCGACGTAGAACACGGCGAAGGCCCAAAACGCCGCTGTAGCGGTGCCATTGCTCAAATAGGACTGTCGCAGGGCCAGATTGACGCCGACGCCGCCGAGCGCGCCGATCGCCCCGGTGAGGCCGATCAGTGCGCCGGCCATGGAGCGCGACCACTGCCGGCGCTCGGTTTCGCTGAGTTGCAACGAGTGGCTGCGCGCCTCGAAGATCGTCGGAATCATCTTGTACACCGAGCCATTGCCGATGCCGGACAAAATGAACAGTGCGATGAAGCCGGCCACATACCCGATCATCGTTGCCGCGGGTGCCGGCCCGGCGGCATGACGCCCGCCGAAAGTGCTTACACTGACCAGGATTCCGGCCGCCAGGATCATGGAGCAGAAAACGCCGAGGGTGACGCGGCCACCACCGATGCGGTCGGCCAGCCTGCCGCCGTATACCCGCGACAGCGACCCCAATAGCGGCCCCACAAAGGCGATCTGGGCGGCATGCAGCGACGCCTGCGCCGTAGTTTGGCCGCTGGCAATGAAATTGATCTGCAGCACCTGTCCAAACGCGAACGAGAAACCGATGAATGAGCCGAAGGTGCCGATGTAGAGCAGAGCGATCACCCAGGTGTGCCGCTCGGAGAGCACCGCGCGAATGGTGCTCAGCCGGATTTGGTAGTCCTGCAGATTATCCATGTACAGCGCCGCGCCGATCGCCGCGACCGCCAGCAGCACCAGGTACACCGCACACACCCAGTACGGCTGCCGGTTGCCAACGGTTGCGATTACCAGCAGGCCGACCAACTGGACTATCGGCACCCCGAGGTTGCCGCCGCCGGCGTTGAGCGCCAGTGCCCAGCCCTTGAGCCGTTGCGGATAAAACGCGTTGATGTTCGTCATCGACGAGGCGAAGTTACCGCCGCCGAGACCGGCCAGCGCCGCGCACACCAGGTACGGCCACAGCGGCAGACCGGGATTGGCCAGCAGCACCATGGTGCCGACGGTGGGGATCAGGAGCACCAGCGCCGAGAATATGGTCCAGTTGCGCCCGCCGAACCTCGCGGTGGCAAACGTGTAGGGGAATCGCAGGCACGCCCCGACCAGCGTCGCGGTGGCGCCCAGCAAAAACTTGTCTCCCGCGGAAAAGCCGTACACCGCTGGAGGCATGAACAGCACCATCACCGACCAGATGGACCAGACCGAGAACCCGATGTGCTCGGCGGCCACCGACCAGATCAGGTTGCGGCGGGCAATCTTTTTGTTGCCGGCTTCCCATGCCGCGGTGTCTTCGGGGTCCCAGTCCGGGAGGAGATGCGAACGAGCCAGCGTGATTCCCATGGCCTCACGCTATGAATTCTTTATTGCCCCGGCGCTGCGGGCGATGACCCCGGCGTGAATTTCCCATCACTGCCACCGCGGCGCCGGTGTGAGGGCCAGTCAAGTATGCCGAATGTCGTTACGATACAAGGCAACTGAAGCGCGATATTACCAAACGTCGCCCTCGCGCCAATCGCACATCAAGTCGGCCGAGGTATCCAGGCTGATCCCCACCGGCAACACGAACACCGTTCCGTCGTCGTCGGGCGTGCGGGTCGGACCGGTGGGCGCCAGCACCGATGTCGGGCCGCGCCAAGGCAACCAGCCGCGCGACGCGAACAGACCGCTGGCCCGCAGCGAAGAGCTGAGCGGCCCCGAGCTGGTAGGCGCCGCGCATCACCTGCTCGACGCCGTCGAGCAGCGCGTGCACCAGCCCTTGGCCACGGCAGTCCTCCCGTACCGCGACCCCCTCGACGTAACCGCAGCGCAGCGCGCTACCCCGGTAGATCAGTCGCCGCTGGACCACCGACGCGTGCGCGATGATCGCGCCGTGACGCCAGATCAGCGCGTGCATCCCGCCCAGCGCATGCTCCCAGTCGGTGTCGGTGAAGTCACCGGCGAATGCTTCGGTGACCATCTGGCACATGCCCGCACGGGTGTCGCTGTCGAGATCGGCGGTGTGGACCAGGCGGGCGGTGTGTACCTGGGTGCGCACCCTATCTGTTTACACCCCGTGAGCCAGGTCCGCTCTTTCAGCCGTAAACGGAGAGCGGGGCCGTGCCCAGTGCAGCCGCACGTACTGACCGGGCCGCACCTGGGCGACCTTGTCGATGTCCTCGTCGACCACGACGCCCACGACCGGGTAGCCGCCGGTGACCGGGTGATCGGGCCCCAGGATGACCGGTAACCCGTTGGGCGGCACCTGAATCGCGCCGCGGGTGGTGCCCTCGCTGGGCAGTTGCCGGTCGGGGTAGCGGTACCGCAGGGGACGGCCCTCCAACCGCATTCCGACCCGGTCGCTGCGGTCGGAGGCCATCCAAATCGTGTGCACCAAGGCGTCGGGATCGACGAACCAGTCGTCGCGCGGTCCGGGCATCACCTGAAGTTCCACCAGCTGCGCGGAGATCGCCGCGACCGGGGCCTGGTCGAGTTCGGGATAGTCGTTGGTGTGTTCACCGACCGGCAGCTCGTCTCCGACCTGTAGCGGTGAGGGGCCGATCGCCGACATCATGTCGTAGCTGCGCGAGCCCAGCACCGGCTGCACGCAAAAGCCGCCGCGTACCGCCAAATAGCTGCGCAGTCCGGCGCGCGGGGCGCCCAGAGAGATCACCTGGCCGTCGCGGACGTGACGAATACTGTTGGTGCCGAATACGTTTCCGTTGACGGCGGGGTTGGTGTCAGCGCCCGTCACCGCGATGTCGACGTCGCCGCCGCGGACTCGGGCCGTGAAACCGCCGAACGTCACCTCGACGGTGGCGCGGTCGTCGGGGTTGGCGACCAGTCGGTTGGCCAGCGTGTGCGAGCGGCGGTCGGCGGCTCCAGACCGCCCGACGCCGAGGTGGGCCAACCCGGCCCGGCCCAGGTCCTGCACGACGGCCAGCGGTCCTGTGCCCAGGATTTCCAGCGTTATCACGGCTTGCTCCTTCCGGTCCTTCACACTGCCCGGAACTGAACCCACATGCCCTGCGTCAGCAACGCGGGATTGGGGCGCTCGATATCCCACAGGACCGCGTCGGTGTGGCCGATGAGCTGCCAGCCGCCGGGCGACTGACGGGGATATATCGCGCTGAATTCGCCGGCGAGGGCGACCGAACCTGCCGGCACCGCGGTCCGCGGATCAGACCGGCGCGGCACCCGCAGGCGTGGGTCGCTGCCGACGAGGTACGCGAAACCCGGAACGGACCCGGCGAAACCCACTCGCCAGGGGGTGGAGGTGTGCGCGTTGATGACCTGTGCGGTGGTCAGCCCGGTGTGGCTGGCGACCTCGGCGAGGTCCGGGCCGTCGTAGACGACGTCGATCACCACATCGGCGCTGCGATCCGCCGGGGCGGCGTCGTCAGCGGTGACCCGCATCTTGCGTAGCCGCTGACGGATGACGCCTTGGCAGCGGGGACCGTCGAGCTTCACCAGCACTGTGCGGGCGGCCGGGACGATGTCGACCACGCTGGGCAGTGCCGCGGCACGCAACACGTCCGCCCATGCCAATACCTCTGCGGTGCTGCCACATTTCACCATCAGCGCTTGGTCGCCGTAGTCCAGAACCGTGTTGCCGACCAGGTCGGTTGGCAGGTCCTTGGAAAGGTCGCTGGTGAGGTCCGTCACGCTCATTACTCGACGGTAACCCCGCAATCGGGGGTCGGCCAGGGATTTTCGAGCACTGCCAGAGGTGCCTTAGCAAACGCTCAAACAGGCGGGATCTAAGCGGGATCTAGCCCAGGATCTTGCTGATTTGTGGGGGGAGTTGATCGGCGACCAAGGGATAGCTCAGTGGCGACGAGAAAGCGATCGCGCCCGCCTGTTCCTTGGTGGTGAAGATGTGGCGGTTCTGGGCGGTCGCTTGCGAAGCCGCCACGTCGGGGTCGGCCAGCAACGCCTTTTGGTCATCCGGACTTTCGGTCGACCAGATCACCACGTCGGCGGAATCGAGCACCGCTTTGATCTGATCGCGCGGGATGACGGCGCGATGGTCGCTTCCGAAGGGTTTGATGCTGTCCGCGATGACCAGACCCATCTGGTTCAGGAAGTCGGTCCGCCAGCCCGCCAGGGTTGCGACAACAGTGCCTTGCCAGAGTGCGCCCTGCATCAGCAATGCCTTCTTGCCCTGCCACTGCGGATTCTTCTGGGCAACGGCGGCGAATTGCTTGTCGACGGCGTCGATCAGTGACTTCATCTGGTCGGCCTGGAACACCGCTTGGCCGATCGCGGTGGCCTGTTCTTTCCACGGCTCGAAGAACGCGTCGCCGTCGGCCTGCGGGACGGTCGGGGCAATAGAAGACAGCTTCTGGTAGGTATCGGCGTCCACGCCGGCATTGATTGCCACGATCAGGTCGGGTTTCAGGCCGGCGATCTGGTCGACGGGAATCCCGTTGTCCAGATTCAACACCACCGGCTGCGCCCCGCCGAGCTTGGACTGGGCCCATGGCCACACCGCGAAGGGCTGGTCGCCCCACCAGTTGGTCAGCGCGATGGGCACCACGCCCACCGCGAGCAGGTCGTCTTGCTCGGTATAGCCGGCACTGACCACGCGCTTAGGTGGCTCCTTGATGACGGTCTCGCCGAAAAGGTGGGTGATGGTCACCGACCCGGCGGCAGGAGTACCGGGCGCAGGTTTGGATGACGAGCAGGCCGATACGACCCCGAACCGCGGCGACCCCTGCGGCCCCGGCGAGCTGCAAGAATCCGCGCCGATTCGGTCCTTGTCGCCCTTGTCGCCCTAACGCATCGCGTGAGAGTATCGCGTGCCCGACTCAATTCAGCCCAGCGGCATACCGGCGTTCACAAAGTCAAGGGCCCGATAGATCGTGTCGGCCGTCTGCGGTGCATTGTCGAAGGCGGCCATCATGGCGCCGGTCAGCGCACCGACAAATACCCTGACTTCGAAATCATTTGCGGGGCGCCCGATTCGGCGGCCGATCAACTCGGCCATGACGTTGACGGTGCGGTAGTACTCGTCGTACATCGCGGCTTTGAGCTCAGGTATCGAGAACATCAGCCGCTGCCGGGTGTTTTCGAACTCCAACTGCTCCGCGGGAAGGCGCGCCATGACGTCCTCGTAGGCCCGGCGGATCGCTTCGGTGGGCGACAGGCCGGGCGGCTGTGCCTCGAAGGCCGCCAATATCAGCGGGTCCAGGTCATCGGCGAGCAGCAGCGACTCCTTGGACGGGAAGTACCGGAAGAAAGTGCTGGGTGACACGTCGGCGGCATCTGCGATGTGTTCGACGGTGGTGGCGGCGTAGCCGTTCTCCTCGATCAGGCGAAACGCCTCGCGTCGAATGGCTTGGCGGGTCTTGATCTTCTTGCGCTCGCGCCGACCCATGGGCTTTTCAGTCGCCTGCATGGGGCGATTCTCCCGCACGCTGCGCACCCGTGTAGCGCGCCCAGGGACTGTAGTCGGCGAGCAATTCCTCCTGCGGCGGGCGCTGGTCTTCCGGGACGTGCTGCAGGTTGATCCGGATCCGATACCAGATCGAACTGGGACCGCGCATGCCGTCGACCAGCACGTCGGCCGGCTGCAGCTGCGCGGCAACGGCGGGGTGCCGGTCGCGCCAGGTGGCCAGGGCGGCCAGCGCCTCGTCCTTGGTCTTGGTGCGCGCGATTTCGATGAGCGGCTTCGATGACACGCGTCTGCCACTGGCATGCTGGCTCGCCTTGCCGGAGCCTTTCGGCGCCTTCTCGGCGGGACCCAGTTCTTCGGCGAGCATCAGCAGCCGGTCGAGTTCGCCCACCGCCTCGTCCATCCCCGCCCACGGGTCACCCATTTCGGCGAACCGGGACGGCACGGTGGCCAGGGTGAAGGCTGCGGGATCACAGTCGGGGACCTCGTCCCAGTGCAGCGGCATGGACACCCGCGCGTCCGGAGTGGCCCGCACCGAATAGGCCGAGGCGACCGTGCGGTCCTTGGCGTTCTGGTTGAAGTCGACGAACACCCCCTCGCGTTCTTCCTTCCACCAGCGGCTGGTTGCCGCATCGGGGATCCGCCGCTCGACCTCGCGCGCGACGGTCTGAGCGGCCAGTCGGACCTGCGGGAACCGCCAGCGCGGCGCGATGCGGGCATAGATGTGAAAGCCTCGCGACCCCGACGTCTTGGGCCAGGCGACCAGGCCGTAGTCCTCCAGCACTTCGCGAGCCACCAGCGCGACGTCGACGATCCGTTGCCAGCTGACCCCGGGCATCGGGTCCAAGTCGACCCGCAGCTCGTCGGGATGGTCGAGGTCTTCGGCGAGCACCGGGTGCGGATTGAGGTCGACGCAGCCCAGGTTGATGGCCCACGCCAGCCCGGCGGCGTCGTGGATGACCGCTTCGGCGGCCGACGTGCCGGACGCGTAGCGAAGCTCGGCGACATCCACCCAGTCCGGCCGCTTCGTGGGTGCCCGCTTCTGGAACACGGCCTCTTGCGCGATGCCCTTGACGAAGCGCTTAAGAATCATCGGCCGGCCCGCCACGCCCCGCAGCGCTCCATCGGCGACGGCCAGGTAGTAACGCACCAGGTCGAGCTTGGTGTACGGGCCGGAACCCGCGTGAGCGGGGAAGACCACCTTGTCCGGGTGGGTGATGGTGACCTGACGTCCGGCCACCTCCAGTGACGCCGGACCGGTCATGGGCTTCATGGTAAGTCCGGAAATTTTCTTCGGCGGAGTGCGACCTGGGTCACATATGGTGGACGGATGGCTAACCTCATCGGACTGCCGGGCCAGGCTGTCAACAAGCTTCAGCAGTACCTCGAACGCGGCTCGGCCGAACTGCACTACGTGCGCAAGATCTTCGAAGCCGGGGCGTTCCGGCTGGAGCCGCCGCAGAACGTCGCCGCCATGGCCGCCGACATCTATAAGTGGGGCGAGTTCGGGATGTTGCCGTCGCTCAACGCGAGACGTCATCCCGACCGCGCGGCGTGCATCGACGAAGACGGCGAATTCAGCTACCGGGAGCTCGACGAGGCCGCCCACGCGGTGGCAAACGGCCTCATCGAGAAGGGTGTTCGGGGTGGGGACGGCGTCGCGATCCTGGCCCGCAACACCCGCTGGTTCCTCATCGCCAACTACGGCGCAGCCCGGGCGGGGGCCCGCATTATCCTGCTGAACAGCGAATTCTCCGGCCCGCAGATCAAAGAGGTCTCGGAGCGCGAAGGCGCCAAGGTGATCATCTACGACGACGAGTACACCAAGGCGGTCAGCAAGGCGGAACCCGAGCTGGGCAAGCTGCGCGCGCTGGGCACCAACCCCGACTCGGACGAGCCGTCGGGCAGCGGGGACGAGACCCTGGCCGAGCTGATCGAGCGCAGCAGCAAATCACCCGCGCCCAAGGCGACCAAGCATGCGTCGATCATCATCCTGACCAGCGGGACCACCGGCACCCCGAAGGGGGCGAACCGCAGCACCCCGCCGACACTGGCGCCGGTTGGCGGCATCCTGTCGCATGTTCCGTTCAAGGCCAACGAGGTGACCTCGCTGCCGGCACCGATGTTCCACGCCCTGGGCTACCTGCACGGCACCCTGGCGCTGTTCCTCGGGTCCACGCTCGTGCTGCGGCGCAAGTTCAAGCCGCCGCTGGTGCTCGAGGACATCGAGAAGCACAAGGTGACCGCCATGGTCGTGGTGCCGGTGATGCTGTCGCGCCTCCTCGATGCCATCGAGAAGACGGACAAAAAGCCCGACCTGTCCAGCCTCAAGATCATCTTCGTGTCCGGTTCTCAGCTGGGCGCCGAGCTGGCCAGCCGGGCGCTCAAAGACTTCGGCCCGGTGATCTACAACATGTACGGCTCGACCGAGATCGCGTTCGCCACCATCGCCGGGCCCAAGGACCTGCAAAAGAACGCGGCGACGGTCGGTCCGGTGGTCAAGGGTGTGAAGGTCAAGATCCTCGACGACAACGGCAACGAACTGCCGCAGGGCGACGTCGGGCGGATCTTCGTCGGGAACGCTTTTCCGTTCGAGGGCTACACCGGCGGCGGTCACAAGCAGATCATCGACGGCCTCATGTCGTCGGGCGACGTCGGCTATTTCGACGAGCACGGCCTGCTCTACGTGAGCGGCCGCGACGACGAGATGATCGTCTCCGGCGGCGAAAATGTGTTCCCGGCCGAGGTCGAGGACCTGATCAGTGGGCATCCCGACGTGGTGGAGGCCACCGCGATCGGCGTGGACGACAAGGAGTGGGGCCACCGGCTGCGCGCGTTCGTGGTCGTGAAGGAGGGCGCCGAAGTCGACGAGGACACCATCAAGCACTACGTCCGCGACCACCTGGCCCGCTACAAGGTGCCGCGCGAAGTGAAATTCCTCAAAGAGCTGCCGCGCAACCCCACCGGCAAGATCCTCAAGCGCGAACTGCGCGAGATGGAGATCGACTAGCGCCGCGACTCGATGGCCCGAACGATCTGTGCCGCGAGGCTCGGGTCGACCAGCAGTTGATCGATGAGGGCGGTGAGCACTTCCTGCCCGGTCACCCGGGCGACGCCCAGGCGGTCGGCGGCTTCGCGTTGCCAGATGTCGAGCGCCCGGTGCGTGCTCGCCGGGAGGTCAACGGTCCGCCGGGTCCGTTGGCCGCGCCCGGGCTGATCGCTTGCTCGCCGGTCGGCGGAGGCTTGGGGTTGGCTGGGCTGCCTGAACCCGCGGTGTGAGGATGCCTGCTGCGGGTTCTTGTTGAGGCGTTCGGTCGGTGCGCCGTCCCCCTGCGAGTTGATGATCACCGCGACGACGCTCCTCCCCGGCCCTGCCGGGCCAAGTCAGTAAATCAGTACTTCAGTTTAGGAGCGGATGCCCACACCCGCAGCACTGGCCGACCGGCGCGGCGCGTCGGGACACGTTGATCGCGAGATGAAGAGTATGCAAATATAAATTTGCTGGTAATCCGTCAAAATGCGAAGTTGTGCCGACCTTTCTAGCTTGATCATCTCGGCCCGAGAACCGATCTACTGAACTGCGCATATACTTATCTCAGGAGATCAGTATATGCGCTCTGAGCATCGTATTAGCGTCTGGATGAATACTGGTGTGCGGAAATAAGCAAATACGGATATCAATAGTCGGTCGAAGTTGGGCGCAAGCAATTTGGAGTCCATACCGCTCCCATGAAAAGCTAATATATATTGTTTGCTTCGCAATTTATTGGGTATTGTTCAAGTGTTGGACAAAGCCCTTGGAAGGAGCCCCTGATGGTGGTTTCACGGCGATCGATCCGGGCCGCGGCCGCCGGTGCACTGAGCGCCGGTGCGCTGGCGGGAACGATGTTGTTCGGCGGCGTCGCCACGGCACAGGCCGCCCCCGCTCCGACCACAACCTTCGCGAGCTTCGGCCCTGGCGGACCCGGCGTTATTCCCGAGAGCCCGGGCGGCGGCGGCCACGGCGGCGGTGGCGGCCACGGAGGCGGTGGCGGTGGCCACGGCGCCGGCGGATGGGGTGGCGGCCACGGCCCCGGCGGATGGAGCGGCCACGGCGGCGGCTGGGACCGCGGACGGGGCGGCGATTGGGACCGCGGCGGTTGGGGCCGCGGCGGCGACTGGGACCGCGGCGGCTACTGGGGGCATCCCGGTTGGGGCAATGGCGGCTGGGGTCCTCCGGGTCAGGGGTACCGGCCTTGGCGGCCATGGTGGAACAACTGGTGGTGGTGACCACACAAGCGCGTGGCGCGGCGACCAGCCTGGGTCGGGCCGGCAATTCCTAGGCTGACCGCACCACGTTAATGGGGGGAACCCGTGCCGACCTGACATCCCGTCAGGTCGGCACGGTTCTGTTTAGGGATCGCGGGGCAGCCCCAGCAGCCGTTCGGCGATGATGTTGAGCTGCACCTCCGACGTGCCGCCGTAGATCGTGGTGGCCCGGCTCGACAGCAGGTAATCGCCCCACTTGCCGGCCAATTCGGCGGTGTCGCCGATCGCGGCGTCGGTGCCGAACGAGGACACCGCGAATTCGGCGTAGCCCTGCCCGGTGCGCATCGACAGCAACTTCGAGATCGCCGCCGACGGCATGGCGTCACCGCCGGCCAGCGTCAACAACGTGGAGCGCAGGTTGAGCACCTTGGCGGCGTGGCCCTCGGCGATCAGCTGGCCGGCGCGGTGCTGGGCGACCTGATCGAACTGGCCCTTGAAACGGTAACTGCGAACGAACTCGACGAACTCGGGCAGGGTCGCCAGGAAATTGTTGTCGCTGGTGCCCAGCGATACCCGTTCCGCCGTCAGGGTGTTGCGGCTGACCTCCCAGCCCCGGTTGACCTCGCCGAGCACATACTCGTCGGGCACGAACACGTCGTCGATGTAGACCGTGTTGAAAAACTCGGCGCCGGTGAGCTCGCGCAGTGGCTTGACGGTGACGCCTTCGCTCTTCATGTCCAGCAGGAAGTAGCTGATGCCGTTGTGTTTGGGTGCCGACGGGTCGGTTCGCGCCAGTAGCGCGCCCCACTGCGAGAACTGCGCGGCCGTGGTCCAGATCTTCTGGCCGCTGATGCGCCAGCCGCCGTCGACGCGCGTCGCCTTGGTGGAGAGCCCGGCCAGGTCCGAGCCGGCGCCGGGCTCGGAAAACAGCTGGCACCAAATCATTTCGCCGCGGAAGGTGGGCGGCAGGAAGCGTTGCTTTTGCTCCTCGGTTCCGAAGGCGACGATCGACGGGATGATCCACGCCGCAATGCCGACCTGCGGCCGCTTGACCCGTCCGGTGTTGAACTCCTGCGCGATGATGATCTGCTCGACCGGGCCGGCGGCGCGTCCCCACGGCTTGGGCAGGTACGGCAGGACCCAACCGTTCTCGGCGATCTCGACCTTGCGTTGGTCGCGCTCCATCGCCTTGAGCGCGGTCACTTCGGCGCGGATCTCGGCGCGCAGCTTCTCGGTCTCGGGATCCAAGTCGATGTCCACCGCGCGCAGACCCGTGTCCGTCGCGGTATCGACCACTCGCTGCGGGTAGTCCGAGCTGCGGCCGAAGCACGCGGCCAGCATCAGCGCGCGGCGGTAATAGACGTTCGCGTCGTGCTCCCAGGTGAAGCCGATGCCGCCGTGCACCTGGATGCAGTCCTGCGTGCACCGCTGGGCGGCGGCCGGGGCCAGGGTGGCCGCCACCGCTGCGGCGAATTCAACCTTGGGAGCGACTATCTCCCAGTCGTTTTCGCGTGCCTCGTCCAAGGCGCGGGCGGCGTCCCACACCGCGGCGGTGGCCCGCTCCGTGTCGGCGATCATCTCGGCACACTTGTGTTTGATGGCCTGGAACTGGCCGATCGGCCTACCGAACTGCTCGCGGATCTTGGCGTACTGCGCCGCCGTGTCGGTCGCCCAGCGCGCCACGCCGATGGCCTCGGCGGACAGCAGGGTCGACATCAGCGCGTACGCGGTCGTCATGCTCAGTCTGCTCAACACCGCGTCGTCGCCGATCTCGACCGCGTCGGCTCGCACGTGCGCGATCGGACGCAGCGGGTCAATGCTTTTGACGGGCTGGATCTCCAGCTGATCGGCCCGCAGCACCACCCACTCGTCACCGCTGGCGATCGCCACGGGGAGCACCAGCACGGAGGCCTGGGCGGCGGCGGGAACGGCACGGACTTCGCCGCGGATCACCAACGTTGCCTCGTCCGGGCCGTGCGGGGTCGCGGTCAGCCCGGAATCGAGCGCATAGGTGCCGATGGCCGCGCCCGACGCCAGCTCGGCCAGCACCTTGGCGTTCGGGTCATGTGCGGAGATCAACGCACTGGCGATCGCCGACGGCACGAACGGGCCGGGCACCGCGCCGTAGCCGAACTCCGCCAGGGCGATCGCCAGCTCGAGGATGCCGAAACCCTGTCCGCCGACCGACTCGGCCAAATGCAGACCGTGCAGACCCTGCTCGGCCGCGGCCTGCCAGTACGCCGGCGGGTTCTCCAGTTTTTCGGGCGGCGTCTCCATCGCGGCATGCAGCACCTCCGACGGTGCTACCCGCGCTACCAGAGACCGCACTGAACCGGCCAGGTCTTGATGCTCAGAAGTTATTGCGATCGGCATTGGTCGCCTTCCATTGCTTTTGGGAGCTTCTTCCAAAGCTAACAACCGGTCGGTTGGTTGACTACATGGGCCACTGGTTGCCCGTCGTGCAGCCGGCGGCAATTCGCCTCGGCGCCGAGCTTGTGCACCAGTTGCAGGTCGGTGCCTGAGAGCGGTCGCAGCACATGCCGGTAGAAGCCGATGTCCCCGATTTCTTCGTCCTCGGCGCACCATCGGACGTCAAGCCAATCCGATTCGGAGGCAAGGAAATCCAGCACCTTATCGCCGGGAACGACGTGGGCCAGAACTCTCAGCACCACCGATTGTGAATCCTCACCCGGGCGGTCCCGGCGGTCCGACTCCCAGTGGCCGGCAGGCATTGGTCGTCGGGTCCCACCACTGACCGGGGTCGCAGGCCAGCGGCTGCGGCCCGACACCGAGTGGCCGGCAGACGTTGCCGCTGGGGTCCCACCACTGGCCGGGATCGCAGGGCAGCGGCCGCGGCCCGACGCCAAGTGGCAAGCAGGTCTTGCTGAACGGCTCCCAATACTGCCCGGGGTCGCACCCCGCCGAGCTCACGGCCGGCGTCCGGATCGTCGTGCCCGCCATCGCGGTTGCCGCCAGCATGACGACCCCGGCCAACCTGCCCACCAGTTTTCGCATCGCAGCTAACGCCACCGTTTGTGGATCCACTTGGCGATGGTGTCGGCCTGCTCGCTGCGTGCCCCCGGGGTGGTGAAGTAGTGGTCGGTGTTGATCGAGGTCTGCTCCCTGTCGGTGCCGCCCAGCGCGTCGTAGACCCGCTGGGCATCAGAGGGAAAGACCCCGGTGTCGGCCAAGGCGTTGATCACCAGGGCCGGGCAGGTGATGCGGGCCAGGTGTGGCTCCGCCCGGGTTTGCGCCACCCGAAGGCTCCACATGCTCAGCCAGTTGCGCAGCGTGCAGGCCGCGGCGATGCCGTTGGCGGATCGGTTCGCCTTGGCCGGCACTCCCATGTAGCAGAGGTTGGGCTGACGCTTGGTGGGCTCGATGCTGGGATCGACCATGCGCGGGTCGGCCCAGGTTCGCATCGCGCTGAACGGTCGATCGGAAAAGCCAGCCGCGCGAACACGTTTGAGCTCAGCCTCGGCCCAGTCGGTGATGGCGTGGTTGCGCGCGATCTGCGCCGAACGGTAGCGGTCAAGGAACTCCGGAGAGTACGGCGGACCGTTGTGCTCGCTGAACAGGTCGAGGTCGGGATCGGTTGCCACCGGGTCGTTTTCGTCGACGACGGCCGCGTCCATCCAGGCGGTCAGCACGTCCGGTCGTCCGGGGTGAGCGGCGGTGGCGACGTACCCGTCGGCGGCAAGCAACTCCGTCAACCCGGCCGCGGGTCGCATCCCGTCCAGCGGAGTCACGTTGGGTTCGACCGCTTGCGACTGGTAGGCCGCCATCAGCGAGCCGCCACCCGAATTGCCCAGTAGGATAACGGCTTCCACGCCCTGAACTTCCCGCAGCCAGCGCACCCCGACGCCGATGTCGACCAACGCGTGGTCAAGGGCAAAGCTGCTTTCGAAGCCGCGGTAGCGGGTGTTCCAGCCCAGAAACCCGATGCCTCGGGTGGCCATGTAGTCGGCGAGATAATGCTCGGAGAAGTCGATTTGATAATGCGTGGCGATCATCGCGACCTTCGGCTTGCGCCCCACCCCGCGGTAGTACAACCCCTGACAGGGATGACCGCCGGCCCCCGCGCGCGCGGCGGTGGGCGACGGCAATCCGACGAACTCCTGGATAACCCCCGGCGCGCTGCCGTGGCGAGTCATTCACACCCCCCTGTCGCACACCTCTCGCATATGTGGATCAGATGTTAGATGACTATCCGGATCTGATGTTCGATTCCGATCTATTCTTGAGCAGGGCTGGTGCCTCCGGATACCGATGGGAGCCGCACGATGATCAAGCCACACAACGCCAACAGCGAGTTCGAACTCGGCGGGATCAATCACGTCGCCCTGGTGTGTTCGGACATGGCGCGCACGGTGGACTTTTACAGCAACATCCTCGGGATGCCGCTGATCAAATCGTTGGATCTGCCGGGCGGTCAGGGACAACACTTCTTCTTCGACGCCGGCAACGGCGACTGTGTCGCGTTCTTCTGGTTCGCCGACGCACCCGATCGAGTGCCGGGCATTTCGTCGCCGGGTGCCATCCCGGGCATCGGTGACATCACCAGCGCGGTGAGCACCATGAACCACCTGGCGTTTCACGTACCGGCCGAGAAGTTCGACGCCTACCGGCAGCGCCTCAAGGACAAAGGCGTGCGAGTCGGCCCGGTACTGAACCACGACGAGAGCGAAAGGCAAGTGTCCGCGACGGTGCATCCGGGGGTGTACGTGCGTTCGTTCTACTTCCAGGACCCCGATGGCATCACATTGGAATTTGCTTGCTGGGTAAAGGAATTCACCGAAAGTGACAACCAGGCCACGCCGAAGACCGCGGCCGACCGCCGGCTTTCGGTGCAAGCTGTGCGCTAAATGACCGACGGCATTCTGACCGACCAGCAGATCGCGGCGCTGACGGCCGACGAGCGTGCGGAGCTGATTTCCCGGCTGGAGAAGCCGCTGAGCGACCTGATCGACCCGGAGTACCTCGGCAGGATGCGGCGTATCCGATTAACCCTGATGATCGTTGGCTCGATCGCAATGATTCCCTGGCTGGGGTATCTGTACGTGACGTTGCCCGACCGCTACATCGCCCACAATTGGACCGTCACCTGGATCGGCTTCGACCTTCTGTTGGTCGTGTTCATGCTCGCGACGGCGGTACTGGGCTACCTGCGCCGCCAGCTACTGATGCTGGCGGCGTTCACCTCCGGGGTGTTGTTGATCTGCGATGCGTGGTTCGACCTGATGACCGCCGGCCCCAAGGACCTCTGGCTGTCGCTGACCACGGGGTTCCTTATCGAGTTGCCGCTGGCGGTCTTCATGATCACCGGTGCGCTACGCATCGTCCGACTCACGATGATGCGTCTGCGACGGATGGATTCGCAGACGCAGCTGTGGCAGCTGCCGTTGTTTCCGTGACGCGGTACAGCTTTGGGTTGGTGAGGGCCTCGAGTAGTGCGGTCAGCTGGTCGACGAGCTGGTCGGGCGACAGCGCGATGTTGCCGGCCAGCCAGGCGCTGAGCGTCTGACCGACACCACCGACCCCGAAGTGCGCCCCCACCTTGACGCTGTCGTTAGCCGGCGCGCGCAGTACGTCGATGGCATGCCGGCCCGACAACACGGCGAACAATCCGCCCAATTCGGCGCGCTTGCGCGCCAGCACGGAGTTGGCCAGTCGCGTGCTGAACAACAACCGTCCGACGCGGGCGTCATCGGCCATGGTCCCCACGATGTTGGCCATCCCGGCGCGCGTTTGCTCGTGCGCGGGGACGGCCGCCACCGCGGCCTGCGTGGTGGCGGCGAGCTCGGCAACCACCCAATCGAAGACGGCGCCGATGAATTCGTCTTTGTCAGAGAAGGATTCATAGAAGTAGCGGGAAGCCAGACCCGCGCGACGGCAAACCCCGCGGACGGTCAGCTCGGAGATGTCCTGGCGGTCGGAGCCCAGCAGGTCCAGGCCGGCCGCCAGCAGCCGGCTACGGCGTTCGGCCAGTCGCTCGCCGGCCTGAACGCCCCGGTAAGGCCGCGCGCTCGAGCTGTCCGCCATACCCACCATCTTGACATCTCGCCCGGATAGCGACGAATATCAGGAAACGAGCGTACTCACATTTAGCGACATGCGCCTGGAAGGTCCTTTCGGATGGCAATTCACGAGGCGATTCACCGGCCCATCCCGCACGTCGAGCGTCCGATTTCCGACCCGGCCCGTCCGAGTCGACGTCGGCCCCGGATTGCCGGCGACCCCGGCCTGATGGGCGTGGCGCTGCTGGCCGGTGCGGCCAACGTGATCATGGAGTTGGCGCGTCCCGGGGTTGGCTATGGCGTGGCGGAGAGCCGTGTCGAGAGCGGTCGAATCGACCGGCATCCCATCAAGCGGGCGCGAACCACCTTTACCTATGTCGCGGTGGCCAATGCCGGAACCGATGCGCAAAAGGCGGCCTTCCGTCGCGCGGTGAACCGGGCCCACGCGCAGGTCTACTCCACTCCCGACAGCCCGGTGTCCTATAACGCTTTTGATCCGGATCTGCAGCTCTGGGTGGCGGCCTGCATCTACAAGGGCGGCGTCGACATCTACCGCACCTTCATCGGTGAGATCCCCGAGGAGGACGCGGACCGCCTTTACCGCGAAGGCATGTCGATCGGCACGACCTTGCAGGTGCCGGCCGAGATGTGGCCGGCTGACCGGGCCGCGTTCGACAAGTACTGGCAGGAGTCGCTGGAAAAGGTGCACATCGACGACACCATCCGGGATTACCTGTATCCGATCGCGGTGTCCCGGATTCGCGGAGTCGCCCTGCCCGGCCCGCTGCGCCGCCGGATGGAAAGCTTCAACTTGCTGATCACCACCGGCTTTCTGCCGCAACGGTTTCGCGACGAAATGCGGTTGCCGTGGGATGCCGTCAAACAGCGGCGCTTCGACCGGCTGATGCTGGTGCTCGCCGTCGTGAACAGCCTGCTGCCGCGGGTACTCCGGCAGTTCCCGTTCAATCTGATGCTCTGGGATCTGGATCGCCGGATCCGGACGGGGCGCCCGCTGGTTTAGCTGCGGGCGACCGGAGCCTCCGGTTGATAACGACAATCATATTCATTAAGCTCTCTTGGGTTCGTCCTTGAGCCCGGGGAGCCCGTATGACAGCGCCGATCTGGATGGCCTCGCCGCCGGAGGTGCACTCGACGCTGCTCAGCAGCGGCCCGGGGCCGGGTGCCTTGCTGGCGGCGGCAGGGGCGTGGAGCTCGCTAAGCACGGAATACGCGGAGGCGGCGGACGAACTCGCCGCGTTGCTGGCCGCCGTCCAGGCCGGGGCGTGGCAGGGGCCAAGCGTGGAGTCATACGTGGCCGCGCATGCGCCGTATTTGGCTTGGTTGACGCAGGCCAGCGCCAACAGCGCCGGACTGGCCGCCAGTCACGAGACGATGGCCGCGGCCTACACGTCCGCGTTGGCGGCCATGCCGACGCTGCCGGAATTGGCCGCCAACCATGTCGTCCACGGGGTCTTGTTGGCGACCAATTTCTTTGGGATCAACACCATCCCGATCGCGCTCAACGAGGCCGACTATGTGCGGATGTGGGTTCAGGCCGCCACCACGATGGGCATCTATCAAGCAATTTCCAGCATGACGGCTTCGTCGACACCGCAAACCACTCCGGCGCCGCAAATCCTGAAATCCAATGCCGCCGAGCCCGCCTCAAGCACCAACCCGCTGCAGGGGATCCTGGGCCACATCGAGCAGTTCCTGCAAGACCCGCTGGCGCTCCGGCAGCAGATCTTGCAGATCATGCAAAGTCACATCGGCACCCAAAACCCGTATGGACTCCCTCAGGGGCTCCTAAATGCATTGCAAAAATTTGGGATCGACAACACCCTACTTGCACACGACCCGAGGAACTACACCGCGATCGATCACATCATTGTGAACCTCCTGCAGCGCTACACGAACATCAATTGGAATCCGGGAGCGGGCACGATCAACGGAGCCACCTACGACACATTTACGAACCCGGGCCAGGCGTCGTATTGGATCGCTCGAAGCCTCGAACTCATTGAGGATTCTCAACAATTTGCGGCGTACTTCAGGACAAATCCGGTGGAGGCCTTTCAGTGGCTCATCAGCTGGCAGCTGTTCGATTTCCCGACCCACATATTGCAAGTCGCTACGTTTGGGGTCGAGAACCCGGTGGTGGCTCTGGCGGCGCTGCCCGCCCTCTCGCCCCTTGCGGCCACCGGCGGCCTTGGGGCGTTGGGCGCCCTGGGCGGCGTTCCACCGGCCGCCGCCGCGCCCGCGTTGGCTCCCGTCGCGGCCGTGCCCGCACTATTGCCGGTCGCCGCTGCCACACCGACCGTCGCCGCGCCGGCCGCGACCTCCGTGACGGCGCAGGCGCCCGCGCCCACGCCTCCTAGCCCTCCCGCCCCTCCGGCACCGCCAGCGCCACCGCCCCCCGCCGCTGCGGCTGGGCCGGCATTTTTCCCCCCGTATGTGGTAGGGCCGCCCGGGATCGGATCCCGCACGGGGTTGCGTACCAGTGCTAGCTCCAGCGCCAAGAAGAAGGCGACGGAGCCGGACGCCGCAGCATTAGCGGCCGCGACGGCCGCGCGAGAGGCAGCGCGGGCGCGGCGGCGGCGACGCGTGACACAGCGTGGGTACGGCGACGAGTACATGGACATGAATGTGGAGGTCGACCCCGAGTGGGGTGCACCGCCTCGTGATGGACCGGCCGCGTGGACGGCGACCTCGGATCGGGGCGCTGGAAATCTGGGGTTCGCCGGCACGGCGCCCAAGGAAACGGCCGCCGAGGCGGCAGGCCTGACCACACTGGCCGGTGACGAATTCGGGGGTGGACCGAGGACGCCGATGCTGCCGGGCTCCTGGGACCCCGATGGCCAGTCGCCGCAATCCACACCACCCGCACGTTAGGGTGCGCGGCCCGCACGCTGACACAATGGCGTGGTGACAGCGCTGAGTTTCGTGCGCCGGATCCGGGTCGGGTCGATAGAAGTGCTGGTGGGCATTCTGCTGGCGTGCGCCGCATCGGCGACGATGCTGCGCAATGCGGTCTCCGGCAGTGCGGCATTCTCCACGGCGGGCACCGTGTTCTGTGGGGTTTTCGTCCAGGCGATTCCGTTCCTCGCGCTCGGGGTGGTAGTCAGCGGGCTGATCGCGGTTTTCGTGTCGCCGGAACGGTTGGCGCGCTGGCTGCCGCGTCGTCCCGCGGTGGCGGTGCTGGCCGCCGGGATCGGTGGTGCGGTGTTGCCGGGCTGCGAGTGCGGGTCGGTTCCGGTTGGGCGGCGCCTGTTCGGCGAAAGCGGGTTGACGGGCGCGGCGGCGTTGACGTTCATGCTGGCCGCTCCGGCCATCAACCCGGTGGTGCTGGTCGCCACGGCGGTGGCGTTTCCCGGTGCGCCGATGATGGTTGTTGGCCGGGCGGGGGCGTCGTTGCTGACGGCGGTGATCATGGGCTGGGCGTGGGCGCGTTGGGGCCGTCCGGAGTGGGTCACCCGCCGGTTGCCGCGATCGGGCGGTGAAAACGAATCCCGCTGGGTGCAATTCGCCGAGGCGGCCCGCCACGACTTCCTTTCTGCCGCTTCCTATTTGGTGTTGGGCGCCGCCGCGGCTGCGGCCCTGCACGTGGTGGTGCCGCGGTGGGTGTTCGATCACCTGGCGGCGCATTTGATCCTGGGTGTGGTGGTGATGGCCGCCCTGGCGGTGGTGCTGGCGTTGTGTTCGGAGGCCGACGCGTTTGTGGCGGCCAGCATGACGATGGTGCCGCTGCTGCCGCGGCTGGTGTTTCTGGTTGTGGGCCCGGCCGTCGACGTCAAGCTGGTCGCGATGCAGGCGGGCATGTTCGGCCGGGCTTTCGCGGCCCGCTTCGCACCGGCCACCTTTCTGGTTGCGGTAGCCAGCGCGTGCGCCGTCGGCCTCCTGGTGCTCGGTGGTCGATAAGTGAAGCGCGAGACCGAGAACACGCTGCTGCTGCTGGTGGGCATCAGCATCGGCATGATCACGCTGACGGGTGCGTTCACCCGCTACGTCAAGCCCGCGCTGCTGCCGTGGCTGGCGGCGTCGGCGGTGCTGCTGATCGGATTGGCGCTCGCAGCGATCGTCGGCGATATCCGCCGCGGCGGGCCCCCGGATCATGGCGAGGGGCACTCGCACCGGGGCGGCATGGTGTGGCTGCTGCTTGTTCCCATCCTGGTGTTGATCTTCGTGACACCACCGGCGCTGCGGCCCTCAGCGGCCGCGCCGTCGATCACGACGGTGTCCAATGATGTTCTGAATCGGGCATTTCCGCCGATACCGCCGGGCCGCGCGCCCGAGCTGTCGTTGCCGGAGGTCCTGATGCGCCAGGCCCAAGACACCACCGGCTCGCTGACCCGTCGGACGATCACCGTGACAGGCTTCGTGCTCAACGAGGCGCAGGGGATGGACCTCGGGCGCATCGTCATCATCTGTTGCGCGGCCGACGCCCAGCTGGCTCGCATCCATCTGAGGGGTCCTGCCGCCGCGCAGGCCACCGGGCTGCCCGACAACACCTGGCTACGCGTCGAGGGGGAAGTCAAACCCGAACCCCGGCAACCACATTCGATGGTGATCCCGACGTTGGAGGCCACCGCCGTCACCCGCATCGATGCCCCGCCCAACCCCTACGACTACCCGCATTGACGGCGCGGTCGGCGTACGGTCGGTTGGGTGCGTAGTGAAGGCGATACCTGGGACATCACAACGAGCGTCGGTGCGACCGCGCTGTTCGTAGCGACCGCGCGGGCGTTGGAGGCGCAGGAGCCCGACCCGCTGGCCGTCGACCCGTATGCGGAGGTGTTCTGCCGTGCCATCGGCGGTCGTGCCGCCGACGTGCTTGACGGCAAGGTCACTGACCACGAACTCAATACCGACGACTTCGGCCGGCATTTCGTCAACTTCCAGGGCGCGCGCACCCGGTATTTCGACGAGTATTTCCGCCGCGCCGCCGACGCCGGCGTGCGCCAGGTGGTCATCCTGGCGGCGGGCCTGGACTCCCGCGCCTACCGGCTGACCTGGCCGGACGGGACGACAATCTTCGAGTTGGACCGTCCGCAGGTCCTCGATTTCAAGCGGGAGGTGCTCGCAAGCCAGGGCGCCCAGCCTCGCGCCGAGCGCCGCGAAATCGCCATCGATCTGCGAGAGGACTGGCCGCAGGCCTTGCGGGACAACGGCTTTGACGCGACCAAGCGGTCAGCATGGATTGCCGAAGGTCTGCTGATCTACTTGCCGGCCGACGCCGAGGAGCAGCTGTTCACCGGCATCGACTCGCTGTCCGCCCCGGGCAGCCATGTCGCCGTGGAAGACGGCGCCCCGCTGGCGCAGGACGAATACGAAGCCAGGCTCGAAGAAGAACGTTCCTCGCCGGGCCAGCGCGCCTTCTTCCAGCTGGTCTACAACGAGCGTCACGCGCCGGCCACCGAATGGTTCGGCGACCGGGGTTGGACCGCGGTCGGCACCCCGCTGGCCGACTATCTGCGCGAAGTCGGCCGCCCGGTCCCCGGCGCCGAATCCCAATTCGGGACGTCGGTCGCCCGGAACACCCTGGTCAGTGCCGTCAAGCGGTGATCGTCCGCTAAACGCGGGAACTTTTTTGCGCTGAGCTCCGACTACTGGCTGCGAGCGAGTGGACAGCTAAGGAGTTTCTGCGATGACGGCCCCGGTGTGGATGGCGTTGGCGCCGGAGATCCACTCCACCCTGCTGAGCAGCGGGCCGGGACCTGGCTCCCTGTTGGCTGCGGCCGACGCCTGGAGTTTCTTGAGCGCCGAATACTCATCGATTGCTGAGGAACTCACCGCAGTGCTGGGGGCGGTGCAGGCCGGGGCATGGCAGGGGCCGAGCGCGGAGTCGTATGTGGCCGCGCACGTGCCGTATTTGGCGTGGTTGATGCAGGCCAGTGCCAACGCCGCGACAGCAGCTGTCCAGCACGAGACCGTGGCCGCGGCCTACACCGGTGCGTTGGCGGCGATGCCCACGCTGCCCGAGTTGGCCGCTAATCATGCCGTTCATGGCGTTTTGGTGGCGACGAATTTCTTCGGGATCAACACCATCCCGATCGCGCTCAACGAGGCCGACTATGTGCGGATGTGGATCCAGGCGGCGATCACGATGGCCATGTATGACGCGACCGCCGCCGAAGCGGTGGCCGCCACGGAGCTGGCCAAGATCGAGAGCAGCCCATACTGGCCGCCGAATATCGTGAAACTTGCGAAGCAATTTGCGCACGACACAATCCCACCGGGTACCAAACAGATCATCGACAATGACGCCGGGAACCCACACCAGTGGTCCTGGTGGGCGAATCGGCTCCTGGAAATCACCCAAACCCTGGGCAGGGACTTTAGTGAGTTTCCTCAAAATCCACTCCAGGCGATAGGGCAGCTGGAGACCGACATTCCACAGCTGGTGCTCGACGAGGCGGGTCACGTGCTCGAGGTTTACCAAGCATTCCCCCTGCAAACCATCGCGGTTGCCCTTAGCCCACTCGTCAGCCCCGCCCCGTTGGGCGGCCTCGCGGGGTTGACCGCGCTGACAGCGATTCAACCTGCCGGGGCGCCCGCTGCAGCTGCCGTCGCACTCGAGCCGAGCCTGCCGGCCGTTAGTGGCACCCCGGTCGTGAGCGCTGCGGCTGCCCCGGCGCCTACCCCGGCGTCGGCTCCGGCCCCCGCTCCGGCTCCGGCGCCAACGCCGGCCACCGTATCCGCCGCCGGCGCGCCACCGCCGCCCGTCGGCCCTGGGGGCTTTGGCTTCCCCTATCTGGTGGGTCCCCCCGCCGGGTTGGGCTCGTCCATGAGCACCGGCGCCGGCGGCAGCGCCAAAAAGAAAGCCGCTGAACCCGATGCCGCCGCCGCCTCGGCCGCGGCGGCCGTGGGAGAGCAGGCGCGGGCGCGGCGGCGCCGGCGGACAAAGCTGCGTGGGCGCGGCCACGAATTCATGGATATGAACGTTGAGGTCGAACCGGACTGGGGCGCGCCAGCGGGCGGGGAGTCGCCCGGCTCAACGTCGGCCTCGGATCAGGGCGCGGGGCCTTTAGGTTTTGCCGGCACGGCGCGCGGGGAAGCCGTCGTCGAGGCGGCAGGGCTGGCCACGCTCGCCGGCGACGGGTTCGGCGGCGGCCCCTCGGTGCCGATGCTGCCCGGCACTTGGGAAAGCTGAAGACCCGGCGTTGCTAATGAAAATCATGTTCAGTAAGCTCCACTTCGCGGCGCACCGTGCCGTGATCAGCGCTCTCGGGGCGCCTCGACAAGTAGCTTAGGCAATGCTAACTTCAGCGGGTTAGGTTAGGGGACACTATGTACGGGAGACAATGCGGCTGTGGAACGCGGTGACATCGGCATGCTCGCAGCTCAGCCACACGCATCCCGGGTAGAAAGCAGGGCGGACGGCAGGGTAGACGGAGACGTCGTCAGCCGATTCGCCACCTGCTGCCGTGCGCTCGGCGTCGCGGTCTACGGCCGTCAGCGTCCCGCCGACCTGGCCGCCGCCCGGGCGGGTTTCGCCGCACTCACCCGCGTCGCCCATGACCAGTGCGACGCGTGGACCGGGCTGGCCGCCGCGGGCGACCTGTCCACCCCGGTGCTGGAAGCGGCTTCACGCACCGCGGCCACGGCGGGCACCTTGCAGCGCCGGGTGGAATTGGCGCCCGACGCATTGGGATTCGTCTACGACACAGGGCTCTACCTGCGCTTTCGTGCCGCCGGCCCGGACGACTTCAACCTCGCCTACGCGGCGGCGCAGACTTCGGTAGGCGGAACCGAAGCTCTCGCCCAAGCCGACGCATTGGTTTCCGGCATCAGGCAGCGCCGCCCGAGCTGGCGGGAAGCCCGGTGGCTCGCGGTCGTCGTCAACTACCGCGCGCAGCGCTGGTCGGACGTCGTCAAGCTGCTGACGCCGATCGTCAACGACCCCGACCTGGACGCGGCTTTCACCCACGCGGCCAAGATCACCCTGGGCATCGCGCTGGCTCGGCTGGGGATGTTCGCCCCGGCGTTGTCGTATCTCGAGGAGCCCGACGGCCCGGTCGCCGTGGCGGCGGTCGATGGCGCGTTGGCCAAGGGCCTCGTCCTGCGCGCGCACGTCGACGAGGAAAGCGCCGAGGAAGTCCTGCAGGACCTCTACGCGGCCAACCCGGAAAACGAGGAGGTCGAGCACGCGCTGCTGGACACCAGCGTCGGGCTGGTCACCACCACCGCCGACCGCATCGCGGCGCGCACCGACCCGTGGGATCCCGAAACCGAGCCCAGCCCAGGCGAATTCGTCGACCCCGGCGCCCAGGAGCGCAAGCGCGCACTGTTGGCAGAAGCCGAACGTGAGCTGGACGAGTTCATCGGACTGGACAAGGTGAAGGACCAGGTCGCGCGGCTGAAGAGTGCGGTGGCGATGGAACTGGTGCGAAAGCAGCGCGGGTTGGAGGTGGCGCAGCGCACCCACCACCTGGTGTTCACCGGCCCGCCCGGAACCGGCAAGACCACCATCGCCCGCGTCATCGCCAAGATCTATTGCGGTCTGGGCCTTTTGAAGAAGGAGAACATCCGCGAGGTGCACCGCGCCGACCTGATCGGCCAGCACATCGGGGAGACCGAGGCCAAGACCAACGCGATCATCGACAGCGCGCTGGACGGCGTGCTCTTCCTCGACGAGGCGTACGCACTGGTGGCCACCGGCGCCAAGAACGACTTCGGCCTGGTCGCGATCGACACACTGCTGGCGCGGATGGAGAACGACCGGGATCGGCTGGTCGTCATCATCGCCGGTTACCGCGCCGACCTGGACCGATTCCTGGACACCAACCAGGGTCTGCGGTCGCGGTTCACCCGCAGCATCGACTTCCCGTCCTACAAGCCTGCCGAGCTCATCGAGATCGCGAACTTCATGGCTGCCAAGCGGGACAGCGTCTTCGACCAGGCCGCCCTGCACGACCTCGAAGCGTTGTTCGCCCATCTGGCCAGCACGTCGAAGCCCGATGCGGGCGGGGTGGAACGGCGCGGGCTGGACATCGCCGGCAACGGCCGGTTCGTCCGCAACGTCGTCGAAAAGTCCGAAGAGGAACGCGAATTCAGGTTGGACCACTCTCCAAACGCCGAGACCGGCGAATTCACCGACGAGGAACTGATGACGATCAACGCCGGTGACGTCGGCAACTCCGTCGAACCGCTGCTGCAAGGGCTTGGTCTGGTGGAGCCCCGATGACCGCGCCGGCGACGATGCAGAGCGAAGCGATGAGGAGGAGCGGCGCCGCATGACCGAGCCGCAAGACGAACGGCGCTCGTTCGCGTCACGTACCCCGGTCAACGACAACCCCGACAAGGTGGTCTACCGCCGCGGCTTCGTCACCCGGCACCAGGTGACCGGTTGGCGGTTCGTGATGCGCCGGATCGCCTCCGGTATCGCCCTGCACGACACCCGAATGCTGGTCGACCCGTTGCGGACTCAGTCGCGCGCGGTGTTGATGGGCGTGCTGCTTTTGGTCACCGGCCTGGCGGGCTGCTTCGTGTTCTCGCTCATCCGGCCCAGTGGTTCGGCGGGCAACAACGCGGTGCTGGCCGATCGGTCGACCGCCGCGCTGTATGTGCGGGTCGGTGACGAGCTGCACCCGGTGCTCAACCTGACGTCGGCGCGGCTGATCGTCGGCCAGCCGGCCAACCCCACCACCGTGAAAAGCACTGAGCTGGACCGCTTTCCGCGCGGCAATCTGATCGGCATCCCGGGCGCACCGGAACGGATGGTGCAGAACACCTCACGCGACGCGAACTGGACCGCCTGCGACGGTGTCAGCGGCACAGCACGGGCGGCGCACAGCACCGGCGTCACCGTGATCGCCGGACCGCTCGACAACGGCGGCGCGCGGGCGACTGCCCTTGACTCCGAGCACGCGATCCTGGTCGACAGCGGAACCGGCACCTGGCTGCTCTGGGACGGCAAACGCAGTCAGATCGACCTGGCCGATCACGCCGTGACCGGCGCCCTCGGCCTCGGTCCAGAAACCCCCGCGCCGCGGCCCATCGCTCCGGGGTTGTTCAACGCGATACCCGAGGCTCAGCCGTTGACGGCGCCGGTGATCCCGAACGCCGGTGCGCCCGCTGGCTTTTCGGTTCCCGCGCCGATCGGCGCAGTAGTGGTGTCGTACGGTTTGGCGCCGCGGGACAAGACCGCCGCCGACACCGTGCGGTACTACGCGGTGCTCCCGGACGGCCTGCAGCCCATCTCGCCGGTGCTGGCCGCGATCCTGCGCAACACGAATTCCTATGGCCTGCAACAACCGCCGCGGCTGGGCGCCGACGAGGTCGCCAAACTTCCGGTGTCGCGGTTGCTGGACAGCGCGCGTTACCCCGGCCAGCAGGTTCGCCTCGTCGACGCGGCCCACGATCCGGTCACGTGCGCGTTCTGGAGCAAGCCGGCCGGAGCCGCCAGCAGCGCCCTGAGCCTGCTGTCCGGCTCGGCACTGCCGGTGCCAGAGCGGGTGCGCACCCTGGACCTCGTGGGTTCGGCCAACGGCGCGACCCGCGTCGCGTTGGCGCCCGGCACCGGCTACTTCGCCCAGAGCGTGGGCGGCGGTGCCTCCGCGCCTGCCGCCGGGTCGCTGTTCTGGGTCTCCGACACCGGCGTGCGCTACGGGATCGACACCGAAGGCGACAGCCATGGGAAAACCCTTGAGGCCCTTGGCCTGAAGGAGCCCGCGGTTCCCGTCCCGTGGTCGATGCTCACGCTGTTCGCCACCGGCCCGGCGCTTTCGCGCGCCGACGCGCTGCTGGCACATGACGGCCTGCCGCCCGACACCAGGCCGGCCCGCCCCGTCTCGGTCGAGGGAGGAGCCCGATGAGCCGGCTGATCTTCGAAGCCCGCCGCCGGGTTCCGCCACCGAGCACCCGTAAGGGCACCATCACCATCGAGGCCCCGCCGGAGCTGCCGCGGGTGATTCCGCCGTCGCTGCTGCGGCGCGCGATGCCCTACCTGATCGTGATTCTGATCGTCGGCATGATCGTCGCGCTGGTCGCCACCGGGATGCGGGTGATCTCCCCGCAGACGCTGTTCTTCCCGTTCGTGTTGCTGCTGGCGGCAACCGCGCTGTATCGCGGCAACGACAACAAGATGCGCACCGAAGAGGTCGACGCCGAACGGGCCGACTACCTGCGTTACCTGTCGGTGGTCCGGGACAACATCCGGACCCAGGCCGCCGAGCAGCGTGCCGCCGCGCAATGGTCCCACCCGGACCCGGCGACGCTGGCGTCGGTCCCCGGATCCCGGCGCCAGTGGGAACGCGACCCGCACGACGCGGACTTCCTGGTGTTGCGGGCCGGCCGGCACCACGTACCGTTGACGACCGCGTTGCGGGTCAACGACACCGCCGATGAGATCGACCTGGAACCGGTGTCGCACAGCGCCTTACGCAGCCTGCTCGACACCCAACGCACCGTGCGTGACGTGCCGACCGGCATCGATTTGACCAAGGTTTCTCGCATCACTCTGTGTGTGGGCGCCGGGAGCGCCCATGACGAGGTGCGCGCGGCGTTGCGCGCCTGGATCGCGCAGGCGGTGACCTGGCACGACCCGACCGTGCTCGGGGTGGCGCTGGCGGCCCGTGATGTGGAGGACCGGGACTGGTCGTGGCTGAAGTGGTTGCCGCACATCGATATTCCCGGCCAGGTCGACGGCGTCGGCCCGGCCCGTTACCTGACGACCGACCCCGACGAGCTGGTCTCGATGCTGGGGCCGGCGCTGGAAGACCGACCGGCGTTCTCCGGGGGCCCGGCAGATGCGTTGCGGCACTTGCTGGTCATCGTCGACGACCCCGACTACGAGATCGACGCGTCTACCCTGGCCATGGGCCGAGCCGGCGTGACGGTCGTGTACTGCTCGGCCACACCGCCCAACCGCGAACAGTATTCGGATCCGGAGAAGCCGATCCTGCGGATCGCGCGCGGTGCGATCCAGCGCTGGCAGACGGGCGGCTGGCTGCCCTACATTGACGCCGCCGACGGACTCGGCGCCGACGAGGCCGCGCATCTGGCTCGGCGGCTGTCGCGGTGGGACTCTAACCCGACCCACGCCGGCCTGCGTTCGGAGGCCACCCGCGGCGCTACCTTCCCCACGCTGCTGGGTATCGGCGACGCGTCGCAACTGGACGTGCCGGCGCTGTGGGCGCCGCGTCGCCGCGACGACGAATTGCGCGTCCCGATCGGTGTTACCGCGACCGGCGAACCGCTGATGTTCGACCTCAAGGACGAGGCCGAGGGCGGGATGGGTCCGCACGGCCTGATGATCGGCATGACCGGTTCCGGCAAGTCGCAGACCTTGATGTCGATCCTGTTGTCGCTGTTGACGACCCACTCTGCGGACCGGCTGATCGTGATCTACGCCGACTTCAAGGGTGAGGCGGGCGCCGACAGCTTCCGCAACTTCCCCCAGGTCGTCGCGGTGATCTCCAACATGGCCGAGAAGAAGTCGCTGGCCGACCGGTTCGCCGACACGTTGCGCGGCGAGGTGGCCCGGCGCGAGGTGCTGCTGCGGGAGGCCGGCCGCAAGATTCAGGGCAGCGCCTTCAACTCGGTGACCGAGTACGAGGGCGCGATCGCGGCAGGACACGACCTGCCGCCGATCCCGACGCTGTTCGTGGTGGCCGACGAGTTCACCCTGATGCTCGCCGACCACCCGGAGTACGCCGAGCTGTTCGACTACGTGGCGCGCAAGGGCCGCTCGTTCCGGATCCACATCCTGTTCGCGTCCCAGACGCTGGACGTCGGCAAGATCAAAGACATCGACAAGAACACCTCCTACCGGATCGGCTTGAAGGTGGCCAGCCCCAGCGTTTCTCGCCAGATCATCGGCGTGGAGGACGCCTACCACATCGAATCGGGCAAAGAACACAAGGGCGTGGGCTTCTTGGTGCCCGCCCCCGGCGCGACGCCGATCAAGTTCCGCAGCACCTATGTCGACGGCATCTACGAGCCCCCGCAGGTTGCCAAAACCTTGGTCGTGCAATCTATTCCGGAGCCGAAGCTGTTCACCGCCGCGGCGGTGGAGGCGGAGCAGGCCAGCGTGATATCCGACGGTACGGACGACGAACCTGTGGGTCCGCCGCGCAAGCTGATCGCGACTATCGGCGAACAGCTGGCGCGCTACGGGCCGCAGGCCCCGCGGCTGTGGCTGCCGCCGCTCGACGAGCCGATACCGCTGACCGCGGTGCTGGCTCGGGCGGCGATACCGCAACGGCACTGGCGTTGGCCGCTCGGCGAGATCGACAAGCCGTTCGAGATGCGCCGCGATCCGCTGGTGTTCGACGCGTCGTCGTCGTCGGGGAACATGGTGATCCACGGCGGCGCCAAATCGGGCAAATCCACTGCGCTGCAAACGTTTATCCTGTCAGCGGCCAGCCTGCATTCGCCGCGCGACGTCACGTTCTACTGCCTGGACTACGGCGGTGGGCAGCTGCGCGCGCTGCAGGATCTGGCGCATGTCGGCAGCGTCGCATCCGCGCTGGAACCCGAACGCATCCGCCGCACGTTCGGCGAGCTGGAGCAACTGCTGCTGTCCCGCCAGCAGCGTGAGACGTTCCGGGACCGGCTCGCGGACCGCAGCGGCAACGGTCACGGGACGGCTCCCGATGATGGCTACGGCGAGGTTTTCCTGGTCATCGACAACCTCTACGCCTTCGGCCGCGACAACACCGACCAGTTCAACACTCGTAATCCCTTGCTGGCCAAGGTAACCGAGCTGGTCAACATCGGACTGGCGTACGGCATTCACGTGATCATCACCACCCCGAGCTGGCTGGAGGTGCCGCTGGCGATGCGCGACGGCCTGGGGCTACGACTCGAGCTGCGACTGCACGACGCGCGGGACAGCAATGTGCGCGTGGTCGGCGCCCTGCGCCGGCCGGCCGAAGCCGTCCCGCACGACCAGCCCGGGCGCGGATTGACCATGGCCGCCGAGCATTTCCTGTTCGCGGCTCCGGAATTGGGCCAGATCGCCGCGATCAACGCCCGCCACCCCGGGGTGAGCGCGCCGCCGGTGCGGCTGCTGCCCACCAACCTCTCGCCCGCCGCGGTGGGTGCGCTGTATCGGGGCCCGGACCGGGTGGTTATCGGCCAGCGCGAGCAGGACCTGGCGCCGGTGCTTCTCGACTTCGCCGAGCACCCATTGTTGATGGTGTTCGGTGACGGCAAGTCGGGCAAGACCACGTTGCTGCGCCACATCATCCGGACCATTCGGGAAAACTCGTCAGCCGACCAGGTGGCCTTCACCGTGCTGGATCGGCGGTTGCACCTCGTCGACGAGCCGCTGTTCCCCGACAACGAATACACGCCCAACATCGACCGGATCATGCCGGCGATGCTTGGACTTTCCAGCATCATCGAGTCGCGACGGCCACCGGCGGGACTGTTGCCGGCCGCGCTATCGCGGTGGACCTATGAGGGCCATACCCACTACCTGATCATCGACGACGTCGACCAGATACCGGATTCCCCGGCCACCAGCGGCCCCTACATCGGGCAGCGCCCGTGGACGCCGATCCTCGGATTGCTGGCACAGGCAAGCGATCTGGGGCTGCGGGTGATCGTGACGGCTCGCGCCAGCGGATCCGGGCATTCGCTGATGACCAACACGTTGCTGCGCCGCTTCAGCGACTTGCAAGCCACCGCGCTGATGCTGTCGGGCAATGCCGCCGACAGCGGCAAGATCCGCGGTCAGCGATTCGGCCGGCTGCCCGCCGGCCGGGCGATCCTGTTGGACGACAGCGACAGTCCGACGTATGTGCAGTTGGTCAACCCGCTGGCCGACACGGCAGCGTTGGTTGCTGATGGTGCTGATGGTAATGAAACGCAACAGGAGGGGTAGTTGTCATGACGCTACGAGTGGTTCCCGAGGGTCTGGCCGCCACCAGTGCGGCGGTGGAGGCACTGACCGCGCGGCTGGCCGCCGCGCATGCGGCCGCGGCTCCGCTGATTTCCGCGGTGATCCCACCCGCGGCGGATCCGGTCTCGCTGCAGACGGCCGCCGGGTTCAGCGCCCAGGGCCAGGAGCACGCCGCCGTGGCAGCGCAGGGCGTGGAGGAATTGGGCCGCGCGGGCGTCGGCGTGGGTGAGTCCGGCGCCAGCTATCTCGCCGGCGATGCCGCGGCCGCCGCGACCTATGGGATCGCTGCCGGCTAATTATGAGTGCCCCCCTGTGGATGGCTTCGCCGCCGGAAGTGCATTCGGCGACGTTGAGCGCCGGTCCGGGACCGGGGTCGCTGTTTGCGGCCGCCGGATCCTGGAGCTCGCTCAGCGCCGAATACGCCGCGGCCGCAGCCGAACTCAGTGGGCTCTTGGGGGCGGTGCAGGCCGGGGCGTGGGAAGGGCCCAGTGCGGAGCGGTACGTGGCCGCGCACGCGCCGTACGTGGCGTGGCTGCAGCAGGCCAGCGCCGACAGCGCGGGGGTGGCGGCTCAGCACGAGGCCGCGGCGGCGGCGTACACCGCCGCCCTGGCGGCAATGCCGACACTGGTGAAGCTGGCGGCCAACCATGTCATCCACGGTGTGTTGGTGGGGACGAATTTCTTTGGGATCAACACCATTCCGATCGCCCTCAACGAGGCCGACTACGTGCGGATGTGGGTGCAGGCCGCGACGACCATGGGTCTTTATCAATCGATAGCGGGTGCGGCGCTGGCGTCGGCGCCGCGCACGGCCCCGGCGCCGGTCGTGCTGACACCCGGAGCCGGCGAGGCCGCGGCGACGGCCAACGCGGCCCAGAGCAGCGCGGCGGCGCCGGCTGCCAATTCGGGTTCGTCACTGGACAGTTCGAACGCCATCGTCCAGGCGCTGGAGTCCTACGTGAAGTCGCTGCCCGACGGCGACGCGATCTGGAATTTTCTGACCCACCCGGGCACCGAGATTCAGCAGATGATCACCGACTTCGCGACCAACCCGGCCCAGGCCGTGGTCACGTGGGGACCGTTGCTCTTCAACCTCGCGTACCAGGCGTTCTGGGAACCGGTCGGGTGGGGCACGTGGGGGGTCATCCTGAGCTCGCCGCTGTGGGCGCCGGCATTGGCGGCCACAGGTGTTTCGATGTTGGGTCTACTCGGTCTCATCCAACTGGACTTTCCCGACTTCGATCTGGCGCCGGCGCCGGTAACGCCGGGCGTCGAGCAGCACAGCTGGCCCGCCGCGACAATCACCTCGCCCACAACGACTCCGGGCACCGCGCCGGCGTCCCCGGCGACAGTAACGAGTGCTCCCGCCGGCACTGCGCTGGCGGCGCCCGCGTCACCGGGCTTCCTTTATGCGGTGGGTGGCATTGATGATTGGGGGCCCAGCGTGGGCCCGACGCTGGGTGGCCGCACCGGCGTCAGGGCGCCCGCGGCGACGATCCCGGCGGCCGGTTCGGCGCTCGCATCCAGCGCGCGGGCGCGCGCGCAGCGCCGCCGGCGCGCCGCGATACACGATCACGCCGACGAATTCGCGGATATGGACTCCGATGTGGGCGTCGTTCCCGATTACGGCACGCAGGCTTCCGATCAAGGGGCGGGCCCGCTTGGCTTCGCCGGAACGGCGCACAAAGAAGCGGTGACGCAGGCGGCAGGCTTGACCCTGCTGGCCGACGACGAGTTCGGCGGCGGCCCACGCATGCCGATGGTGCCACGCACATGGGAACCGGAGACAGGGGGTACGGACGGTTAACAAAACAATTGACAACGTGCCATGAGTAATCCAAACCCGATGGGAGAGAACATATTATGAGCCTTCTCGACGCTCACATCCCGCAACTGGTGGCCGCGCAGTCGGCGTTTACCACCAAGGCGGCTTTGATGCGCAGCACGATCAGCCAGGCCGAGCAGGAAGCGCTGTCGGCGCAGGGCTTTCACGTCGGCGAAGCGTCCGCGGCTTTTCAGGCCTCGCACGCCCGCTTCGTTGAGGTAGCGGCCAGGGTCAACGCGTTGCTGGACATCGCGCAGGCCAACCTCGGCGACGCCGCCGGCACCTACGCTGCCGCCGACGCCGCCGCCGCGTCCAGCTACACGGGCTTCTGACCCCGGTACTTCCGCGAAAGGATTTGTGATGTCGCAGATTATGTACAACTACCCGGCGATGCTCGGCCACGCTGGGGACATGTCGGGCTATGCCGGCACCTTGCAGGGGCTGGGCGCCGATATCGCCAGCGAACAGGCCGCGCTGTCCAACGCCTGGCAAGGCGATACGGGTATGACCTATCAGGTCTGGCAGGGCCAGTGGAACGAGGCCATGGAACAGCTGGTGCGCGCGTATCAGTCGATGGCCAGCACTCACGAAGCCAACACGCTGGCGATGTACGCCCGCGACACGGCCGAAGCCGCCAAGTGGGGCGGCTAGTTAGTGCCTAGAAGACCTTAGATGGGCACGCAACCAAACGCCGTCGAGCTGACGGTCGATCACGCGTGGTTCATCGCCGAAACCATTGGGGCGGGCAGCTTCCCGTGGGTGTTGGCGATCACCCCGCCCTACTGCGACGCCGCGCAGCGGAACGCGTTCTTCGCACACCAACGGGCCGACCTGATCCGGATGGGCCTGTTATCCGATGGCGGGGAGGTCAACCCGGCCGTCGCCGGCTGGATCAAAGCGGTGTGCTTTCCGGACCGATGGCTGGACTTGCGCTACCTAGGACCCAACTCGGCCACCGGCGCCGGCGAGCTACTGCGCGGCATAGTTGTTCAGCGTGGCACCGGCGCGCCTGCCAAGACGGTTGTCGCGTTGCGCAGCGCGCAGCTGATTACGTTTACCGCAATCGATGTGGACGATGCCCGGGCGCTCGTTCCCGTCCTCTGCGTCGGTCTTGCCCAGCGACCGCCGGCGCGGTTCGACGAGTTCAGCATGCCGACGCGTGTCGGAGCCCGGGCCGACGAGCGGCTGCGTGCCGGCACGCCGCTCCCCGAAGTCCTTGACTACCTGGGGATCCCGGCATCGGCGCGACCGGTGGTGGAGTCGGTGTTCTCCGGTCCGCGCAGCTACGTCGAGATCGTCGCCGGCTGCCACCGCGACGGGCAGCACGCCAGCACGGAGGTGGGGATGAGCATCGTCGACACCGCCGCGGGACGGGTACTGGTCAGCCCGTCGTGCGCATTCGACGGCGAATGGGTGTCGACGTTCAGCCCCGGAACGCCCTTCGCCATCGCCCTCGCGATCGAACAGCTGACCGCGAACTTGCCTGACGGCCAATGGTTCTCGAACCAGCGGCTGGCCCGAGACTTTTCCGCTCAATCGATATAACAGAACAATAGAGAGAGAAAAACATCATGCCCCAGGATTGGAGCGCCCAGTGACGGCCGTGATGCCGATCGTGCGTATAGCGATCCTCACTGACAACAGGCTCACGGAGATGGCCCTGCCCGCGGAGTTGCCGTTGCGCGAAATACTGCCGGCGGTCCAGCGTTTGGCGGCCCCGGCAACGTCCAACGGTGACGCGGACAGCGACGCGGGCGTGGCGTCCCAGCTGAGCCTGGCGCCAATCGGCGGCGCCCCGTTCAGCCTGGACGCGAGCCTGGACACCGTCGGTGTCGTCGACGGTGACCTGCTGGCGTTGCGGCCGGTGCCCATCGGTCCGGCCGCACCCGGCATCGTCGAGGACATCGCCGACGCGGCGATGATCTTCTCGACATCGCGGCGCAAGCCCTGGGGCGCAGCGCACATCCAGCGTGGAGCGCTGGCCGCCGCGATCGCGGTGACGCTCCTCGCGACCGCTCTCGGGGTCACCTATCGGGCGGCCACCGGCGCGCTCACCGGACTGCTCGCCGTCGCCGCCGTTGCCGTACTCGTTGCCGTGACGGGTCTGCTGATCGGCTCGCGATCGCCGCGCGCCGCCCACGCGCTGTCGATCGCCGCGCTGGTGCCGATCGCCGCGGTGTTGGCACTGGAGGTGCCCGGGCGGTTCGGGCCGGCGCAGCTGCTGCTCGCCGCTGCCGGCGCCACCGCGTGGTCGCTGATCGTGCTGATCATCCCCGCCCCCGAGCGCGAGCGGGTTGTTGCCTTCTTCACCGCGGCGGCGGTGGTCGGCGCCGGGGTGGCATTGGCCGCCGGTGCCGAATTGCTTTGGCAGCTGCCGATATTGACCATCGGCTGCGGGCTGATCGTGGCGGCCTTGCTCGTCATCATCGAGGCGGCACACTTGTCGGCATTGTGGGCGCGTTTCCCGCTGCCCGTCATCCCTGCGCCGGGTGACCCCACGCCGTCGGCGCCGTCGTTGCGGGTGCTCGAGGATCTGCCGCGGCGGGTGCGCGTCGGCGACGCCCATCAGAATGGGTTCATCGCCGCTGCCGTGCTGCTCAGCGTCCTTGGGTCGGTGGCGATCGCGTTGCGCCCCGAATCGCTTGCCGTGGTGGGCTGGTACGTGGTGGCCGCCATCGCGGTCACGTCCATCCTGCGTGCGCGGGTGTGGGATTCGGCCGCCTGCAAGGCGTGGCTGCTTGCCCAGCCCTACCTGGTGGCCGGTGCCCTGTTGGTGCTCTACGCGTCGACCGGCCGCTACGCCGCCGCCTTAGGGACGGCGCTGGTGTTGATCGCCCTGGTGTCGGCGTGGATCGTGGTGGCGCTGAACCCGCGCATCGCATCGCCGGAAAGCTATTCGCTGCCGCTGCGCCGGCTGCTGGGCTTTGTCGCCGTGGGTCTCGACGCTTCGCTGATCCCGGTCATGGCCTACCTGGTCGGCCTGTTCACCTGGGTGCTCAATCGCTGATGCGGGCCCTATTACGAATCGGAACAGCCTGTTGCGCCGCGGTTTTGGCCGCCTTGCTGTCGACGGCACCGTCGGCATCGGCGATCGTGAAGCCGGTGGTCGACCCGGGTGTGCCGCCGCCGAGCGGAGCCCCGGGGCCCGGTGCAGCCGATGGAGCAACGCGGCCCGTGCAGCATCACCGGGATCATTCCGGGCACCGACCCGGGCGCAACAACGCCCAGCCAGGCATTGCTGAACCTCCCTGCAGCATGGCAGTTTTCGCGTGGCGACGGTCAGCTGGTGGCGGTCCTCGACACCGGGGCGCGGCCCAGTTCGCGGCTACCGAATGTCGACCCCGGCGGTGACTTCGTCGAGGCTACCGACGGCCTGACCGACTGCGACGGGCACGGCACCCTGGTCGCCGGGATCATCGCCGGCCAGCCTGCAGATGACGGCTTCTCGGGAGTGGCGCCGGGCGCGCGGGTGCTGTCCATCAGGGTGGCGTCGGCCAGATTCTCGCCCAAGGCACCGGGCGGCGATCCCCAGCTCGCGCAGGCTTCGCTTGAGGTGGCCACCCTGAGCCGGGCCATCGTCCACGCGGCTGATCTCGGTGCCCGGGTGATCAACATCTCCGCGGTCACCTGCGTGCCCGCCGATCGGCCGGTCGACCAGGCCGCGCTCGGCGCGGCCCTCAAGTATGCGGCGGTGGACAAGGACGCGGTGATCGTGGCGGCCGCCGGAAACACCGGGCCGACCGGATCGCTGGCCGGCGGAACGTCGTGCGAGTCGAATCCGCTGACCGATCTGGGTCGTCCCGATGATCCGCGCAACTGGGCCGGCGTCACGTCCGTCTCCAGCCCGTCGTGGTGGCAACCGTACGTGCTCTCGACGGCATCGCTGACGCCCGAGGGGCAGCCGTCGAAATTCACCATGGCCGGGCCGTGGGTGGGAATCGCCGCGCCCGGTGAAAACATCGCGTCGGTGAGCAACCGCGACGGCGGTGGCCTGGCCAACGGCCTGCCCAACGACCACAACCAACAGACGGCGCTCAGCGGCACCAGCTACGCGTCGGGCTACGTGTCCGGAGTCGCCGCGCTGGTCCGCAGCAAGTACCCGGCGCTGACCGCAACCCAGGTGGTCCGCCGAATCACGGCAACCGCGCACAACGGGGCCCGGGCGCCCTCCAACGTCGTCGGCACCGGCATCGTGGACCCGGTGGCGGCCCTGACCTGGCAGCTGCCCGCCAACCCGGAAGCCCCGGTGGCACAAGTAAAGCCGGTTGCCGCTCCACCGGCGCCCGCACCGAAGAACAACACCCCGCGGACCGTGGCGTTCGTCGGGACCGCCGTGCTGGCCCTGGTGGTCGGGGCGGTCGCGGCGGCTGTCGCAATTGCCGCGCGGCGGCGAAAGGAGTTCACTCGATGAGCCGAACCATCCCGTTACCGGGAAGCGGCCGACTCGCCCTGGCGCTGCTGGCCGTGGTGCCCGCGGTGATGGCCTACCCCTGGCGCTCGCCCCGCGAGCAGTGGGTGCTGGGCATCGCCGTCGCCGTGGTCATCCTGCTGTTCGGCTGCTGGGGTGGGCTGCATTTCACCACGATTCTGCGCCGCCGCCTGGCGATGCTGCGCCGGCCCAGCCACGAAACCGCATCGCCGGCGCTGGCCACAGCGCTGCTGCGGCTCGGTCCGCCGACCGGTGACCAGGGCGTGCTCCCACTGCCGCTGATCGCCGGGTATCTCGACTGCTACGGCATTCGCGCCGACAAGATCCGAATCACCAGCCGCACCAACGCATCTGACGCTCGCCAGACCTGGATCGCGCTGACCGTATCGGCCGCCGACAACCTGGCGGCGCTGCGAGCCCGCTCGTCGGCTATCCCGTTGCATGAGACCACTCGGGTCGCCGTGCGCCGGCTCGCCGACCATCTGCGCGAGGTCGGTTGGGAGGCAACTGTTTCCGAACCCGATGTGGTTCCCCGGCTGCTCGACTCGGCGGGTCGAGAATCATGGCGCGCGGTGCATGCCGGCTCGGGTTACCTTGCGGCATACCGGGTCAGCGCCGATGATGCGCTCCCGGAGACGCTGGACGCGATCCTGTCGCAGCCGACGCGCGAGACGTGGGTGGCGCTGGAGATCACCGAAGGGACGGTCGCGGTCGGCTGCGCCCTGCTGACCGACGAGCAGCCGCCGGCCGCCGCGCCACTATCGGGCCTCACCGCGCAGCGCGGAAACCAGCGGCCGGCGCTGGCGGCATTGGACCTGTCGTCCACGGAGCGGCTGGACGGACACACGGGTGTGTCAGCCGATCTGTTGCAGCGGCTGGACTGGCCCACCCCGGTCGCCGGGGCCCATCGGGCACCGCTGGCCGAAGCTAGAACATGACCTCTTGCAGGAACGGCGTCATCCGCCGCAAGTAATCCAACTGGCTCACGTGCGCGATGTGGCTGCCGGGGAACCAGTGCAGTGCGCAGTGATCCCAATGCTCCCAAAGCTTTACGGCTTGGTCCGGCGGGGCCATCCGATCGCCCAGACCGGTGATGATCATCCGGCGGTCCTTGGGAATCAACGGTTCATAGTTCAGCGGGCAGTGGTAGGACAACCCGGCGTTCAGCTCGTCGCGGTCGATGTTGGCGAGCCGCAGGCCCAGCCCCACCATTTTGTTGGCCGGGAACCATTCGTCGAACAACTTCACGGGGGTGACGACGGGACAGTTGGGGATCACGGCCTCGAGCCGGTCTTCGACCGCCGCCAGCAGCGCCGAGGTGTAGCCGCCCAGCGAAAGCCCGGTCAGCGCCACGCGCTCAACACCGGTGTGGCGCAAGTAATCCACGATGGAGCGGAAGTCATGCACGGCCTGGGCCATCGACTCGGCGAAGCCGGCCAGACCGCTGGCGAAGTAGCCGTAACCGCTGAAAGGCGAGAACCTTTCCGCCCGCCGACCGTGAAAAGGCAAGGTGTACAACAGCACGTCGTAGCCCGACCGGTAATACCACGGCAGCGAGAAGAACAATCCGTTGAACAGGTACGACGAGCCCATGAAGCCATGGATGACGCAGAGCGTCGGGCGTGGTCCGTCGTCGTGGCGCCAGTGTTGCGCGCGCGCAATGCTATTGGAGCGGAACGTGTTCCACTGCTTTCGCATCGCCGGGTTGATCGCGGTGAAGCTGCTGCGGAACGAGATGTTGTCGACCGTCCCGTTCGCCAGCCACTCGGCGAGCAGGCTGGCGTGCCGAGACCGGACTTCTGGTAACTCGGCGGGAGCCGGAAAGGACTTCGCGATATCCCGCTCGGCGGCCAGCTCGGCGTAGAAGGCCAGATTGTTTCGCTCGCTGCCCGGGTGACGCATGGCGTGAGCGAGAACGGACGGCGCCACCGTCGTGGACAGCAGCGACGAAGCCGCCGTCCGCAACGCCAGGTCACTCATCGCGAACATGTCGACCACTACGCGCTGACCGGGGGACAGATCCGAGCGGGCCGGTAGCCCCTCGGCGCTGGGCGGTACGTCTGAACCCGCGGTACCCAAATCAGGCAACTCGGGCATAGCCGGATGGTATCCCGCCACCACGCCCTTCCCGGGCGTAATACGGTTTGTCTGTAGCTGCGGACTGATCAGGAGGATCGATATGTGGGATCCGGACGTGTACCTGGCGTTCGCCGACCATCGCGGCCGCCCCTTCCACGACCTGGTGTCTCGGGTCGGCACCGTGCGCGCGCGCCGGGTGGTCGACCTCGGGTGCGGGCCGGGGAACTTGACCAAGTATCTGGGCAAGCGATGGCCCGGTGCGGTGATCGAGGCGCTGGACAGCTCGCCGGAGATGGTTGCCGCCGCCCGCGAACGCGGGATCGATGCCAGCACCGCCGACCTGCGCGACTGGAAGCCCAAGCCGGATACCGACGTGGTGGTCAGCAATGCCGCATTGCACTGGGTGCCCGAGCACGCCGACCTGCTGGTCCGGTGGGCCGGGGAACTGGCGCCCGGATCGTGGATCGCCGTTCAGCTCCCGGGCAACTTCGAGACGCCGTCGCACTCCGCGGTTCGCGCGTTGGCCCGTCGCGAACCGTACGCAAAGATCATGGCCGACATACCTTTTCGCGTCGGAGCGGTGGTCCAGCCGCCCGCGCAGTACGCCAACCTGCTGTTGGACGTGGGGTGCCGCGTGGACGTCTGGGAGACGACGTACCTGCATCAGCTGACCGGCGAGAACCCGGTGCTGGAGTGGATCACCGGGACTGCGCTGGTTCCCGTGCGCGAGCGGCTCGACGATCGACGGTGGGAGCAGTTCCGCCAAGAACTGATCCCGCTGCTCGACGACGCCTACCCGCCGCGTGCCGACGGCACGACGATCTTCCCGTTCCGGCGGGTGTTCGTCGTCGCCGAGGTTGGCGGCAACCGCAAGTCAGACGGGTAGCCCCACACATCCGGCCGATAGGGGGACCGAGTAACCGCACGATCGACTCGTCGTCGACGCCAGCAAACCACTCGCGGGGCTGCGGCGCCATCCCGGTGTCCGGCAGGCATTGGAAAAACTCCTGCGGCTCCCCGGCGCACCCGCTCGCGCGCAGCGACTCCACCAGCAGGGTGCTACCGCTGCGCTGGGTGGCGACCAGCAGATACGACGTCGCGCGACAGGACACCGAATGAGCCTAATTACCTTCACGGTGACCCGAAACGCTTTCGGCTGGCTAACTTACTTCCTCGACGCCGCGGTCGACGGCCAGCGCCGACCGGCTCGTGGGCGAGGTGTGGTGGATACGCAGATACGTTTCGGCGTAGCGCGTCGCGACCTGGGTGCCGGTGAAGTCCGACGGGATCACGTCGCCGGTGCGATGGCGCCAGTCCTCCAGTCGGGCGGCCAGATCGGCGGCGATCGCGGCAATTTCGCCGCTGTGGTCGTTGGCAAGCAGGTTGTTGGTCTCGGTGGGGTCGGTGCGCAGATCGTAGAGCTCGCGCTGCGGGCGCGGCGATTTGGCCGAGGGCGCGACGGCCACACCGGACGGGCTCTCCTCGATGTCCCACGGCAGGTCCAGCAGCGGCCGGGGCACATAGTTCTCGATGTAGCTGTATTCCTTGGTGCGGATGGCGCGAATGGGGTCGAAGGCGTCGTGATATGTCTTCGCGGTGTACACGTGATCGCGCACCGGATCGGTGCCCGGCGCCAACAGGCTATGCGCGTGTGACACGCCCTCGACGTCGGCCGGCACGTCGATGCCCAGCAGCTCCAACAGCGTTGGGAGCAGGTCGACGCCGCTGAACAGTTCGTCATAGACGCGCGGGGGCATCCTGCGGTTGGTGGGCGGGCGCAGCAGCACCGCGATGCCCGTACCAGCTTCGTACAGCGTGGATTTCGCGCGGGGGAACGCCGGGCCGTGATCGGTGAGGAACACCACCCAGGTGGTGGCGTCCAGTCCGGTCTCGGCCAGCGTGTCCAGCAGCCGGCCGACCGCGGCGTCCGCGGTGGTGATGGACCCGTAGAAGGCGGCCCAGTCTTCGCGTACCTCGGGCGTATCGGGCAGGTAGTCCGGCAGATTGAGGGTCGCGGTGTCGGCGGGCTGGTAGCGCTCGGCCGGGTAGGGCCGGTGGACTTCGAAGAACCCGGCCGTCAACAGGAAGGGTTGTCCGGGGCGAGCGGGGGCTTCCTCTCGCAGCCACCGCTGCGCCTGGTCCGTCACGTACTCGCAGTAGGAGTTGGAGACGTCGAATTCGTCGTAGCCCAGTCGATTTGGGTAGGACGTCTCGTGCTGCATCCCGAAAAGAGCTGAATACCAACCCTTTTCGGATAACAGCTGCGGAAGGGTCCGCACCCCGGTGCGGTATTCCCAGCCGTGATGGGCAAGTCCGACGAGCCCGTTGCTTTGCGGGTAGCGGCCGGTGAACAGCGAGCCCCGCGCCGGTGAGCACAGCGGTGCGGTGGCATGGGCGCTGGTGAAAAGAATGCCTTCGGCGGCGAGCTGGTCCAGCCGCGGGCTCACGACGTCCGGGTGACCGTAGGCTCCGAGTTGGCGTCCCAGATCGTGCCAGTGCACGATCAGCACATTCTCTGGGCTTTTCAGCTCTTTGGCCACACCATCTCCGTCATCTCCGTCATCCCGATCGGCGACGATACCGCAGCGGAATGCGCGTTGCCTGTGATAACTGGAAGGCATGGACAAGCTGATCACCGGGCTGGGTCTGCTTGAGTCGCCACGATGGCACGACGGGCGGCTGTGGGTGGCGGATTGGACAGCCGGGCTGATCCGCGCGATCGACCCCGCCGGTGGCGTACAGATCATGGTCGAACACCAGTCGCTGCCGCTGTGTTTCGACTTCCTGCCGGGCCTGCCGGCAAACGAGGGTCTGGTGCTGACGTCCAGTAGCGAGCATGCTCTGCTCCGCCTGGCGGCGGACGGCACGTTGAGCCGGTATGCCGACCTTTCGGCGCTGTCGCCGCACAGGTGCAACGACATCGTGATCGATGGGCGTGCCAACGCCTACGTCAACAACGTGAATTTCGACTTCGCCGCCAGGCCGCCGGCCGGGGACCGGGCGCCGGGGTTTGTGGCGCTCGTCAGAGCGGGACACGCCACGGTGGTCGCCGACGATCTGGCGTTCCCCAACGGGATGGCCGTCACCGCGGACAACGCCACGCTTATCGTCGCCGAGTCCTACCGGCACCGGCTGACGGCCTTCGACATCGACACCGACGGCGCGCTGTCGAACCGCCGGGTCTGGGCGGACCTGGGTTCGCATTCCCCCGACGGCATCTGCCTGGACCGCGACGGGGCCGCGTGGTACGCCGACGTCGGCGACTGCTGCTGCGTGCGGGTCGCCGAGGGCGGCGAGGTTTTGCAGCGGGTCCAACTCGATCGCGGCGCGTTCGCGTGCGTGCTCGGCGGGCCGAAGGGCACTACACTTTTCGTCGCCGCCGCGCACTGGCCCGGGCCGCAGCGGATGAAGGATTACACCGGCTGGGACGGCATGGTGGTGGGCATTCGCGCGCCGGCCCCGTCGGCGGGCTGGCCGGGTCCCGGCTGACCCCACCGGTTTTCGGAGACGAATTCCGCCAGCGGTCGCGCGAATGCCCAGCCGTCCAGTTCTAGCGCCGGCCGCTCGGGAAACTCGGGTACCGGGCCCAGGCATAGGAGGGCCACCGGCTCGGCGTCGTCCGGCATCGCCAGCAGGGCGGCCAGCCGTCGCGGGTCGAACAGGGACACCCAGCCCATGCCGAGGCCTTCCGACCGCGCCGCCAGCCAGAGGTTCTGGATCGCGCAGGACACCGACGCGAGGTCCATCTGCGGCAGCGTGCGCCGGCCGAAGATGTGCCGGTCGCGGTCGTCGCACAGGGCCACCACCAGCAGCTCGGCGCATTCGCGAATGCCCTCGACCTTGAGTCGCAGAAATTCCTCGCTACGCTCACCCAGCGCCTGGGCGGTGAGCGCGCGCTCGTCGTCGACCAGTGCGTGAATCTGCCCTCGGAGCCGGGGATCGGTGACCCGGATGAAGCGCCAGGGCTGCATCAACCCGACGCTCGGAGCGGCGTGCGCGGCCTGCAACAAGCGGGCCAGCACATCCTCGGACACCACACCTCCGGGCACGAACCGGCGCATGTCGCGTCGTTCGGAAATCACCCGATACACGGCCCGGCGTTCTTCCGGGGTGTATACGTGGTCGGCCACAGGCCCCATCGTAGAAAGCCGGCGCTGTTATTAGCGTGCAGCGGGTGAAGATTCCCGAAGTATTCGACGGGTTGACCACCGACAGCAACGCGCGGGGTGTCTTCGGAGAGCCCTACGCCCTGGCCCAGGATTACAAGGGGATCACGATCACGGGCGATAGGTGACGCCGACGGAGCGGAAGACGTATTCGGGCGGCACGTCGAAGGCTAGTGACCGGCGCGGCAACCGGGCCAGCACCTCGTCGGGGATGGCCTCTTTGTAATGCAGCGACAGCTGGCCGCTGAACTTCGGGTCGACCTCGGCCACGTCGAGATCCAGTTGCAGGCCCGTCGAGGAGATCTCGGCCTTCGCGGCACCGGTGTGCGCCTCGTCCCAGCGCACGTCGATGGCGCGGCCGGCCAACTTGGGGACCACCGACAGCGTCCCCAGCACGCGTTGCGAGGTGAACGCCAGCGAACCCACGTAACTGCCGACGGTGCCCGCGGACCGTAGCCCGGGGATGACGCCGCTGAACCGTCGGGTGACCGCGACGTACTCGGCGAGATAGATGAGTCCCTCGGCTTCGACCTGAGCGCGCAGGTCGGCGGGAAGTTTGCCGATTCCGAACAACTTGCGAACGAAGACCGCCATGAGCCCAGTATGGTCGCGGCATCACGGGGTAGTGATCGAACCGGGTCTAAACCTTGACTTGACCCTGGGGTCGCGCCGCCTGACGATGATTCCTATGCGCGGACTGGTGGCTCTGCTATGCGCTGTCGCCCTGGGCTGGGCGTCGGTCGCGCTGGCTCCGGACAGCGATGCGGCAGCCCCGTGGTTCGCGAACTCGGTTGGCAATGCCACACAAGTGGTTTCGGTGGTCAGTACCGGCGGATCGAACGCGCAGATGGACATCTATCAGCGCACCGCTGCCGGCTGGCAGACGCTCAAGACCGGCATCCCCACGCACGTCGGTTCTCAGGGCATGGCGCCGCAGGCCAAGAGCGAGGTGCCGGCCACCCCGATGGGCGTCTATAGCCTGGATTCCGCGTTCGGCACGGCGCCCAATCCCGGTACCGGATTGCCGTATACCCAAGTCGGGCCCAACCATTGGTGGAGCGGCGACGACCATAGCCCCACCTTCAACAGCATGCAGGTATGCCAGAAGGCGCAGTGCCCGTTCAGCACGGCCGCCAGCGAGAACCTCGACATCCCGCAGTACAAGCACGCCGTGGTGATGGGCGTCAACAAGAACAAGGTTCCCGGCGGCGGGGCGGCGTTCTTCTTTCACACCACCGACGGCGGACCCACCGAGGGGTGCGTCGCGATCGACGACGCCACCCTGGTGTCGATCATGCGCTGGCTGCAGCCCGGCGCGGTGATCGCGATTACGAAGTAGCCTGTACCTCTCCGTAATCCGCACGAGCACGACCGGGCTTGACCTTAAAGTTCAGTTCCCCGACCGACATCGTCGCCTCGTAGGTGCGGTCGTAGCCGGTGCCGCTGATCCGCCATCCGTCGGCGGTGCGCCGATACTTGTCGCGGTAGAAGGCCGCACCGATCAACATGAAGTTGTATTCCGCGACGATGACTCGGTCCTGCAGATACCAGATGGCCGAAGCGTTGTCGCCATCGACGGTGATCTCCGGATGCGTGACCCGGTGTTCGGTGACGACGCCCGGGCCCATAGCGGAGCTCAGGTACGCCACCAGATCGGCGCGGTTGTCGAAGTGCAGTTCCTTGCCCAACGACGACCCGTACGCGCCGACGATGTCGTCGGTCATCGTTTCGGCGAAGTCATCCCAATGCTTGGTGTCCATCGCGCGCAGGTATCGGTACTTGACCTGTTTGATCGCTTCGACGTCGGCTGCCAAATCTTGTGCGGTCATCCCGTCATTGCAGCACACGGCGACTAGACATGAGCCACGGGGCGATATCGACGGTGATATCGCATTTTGAAATCATGCGGCAGCAGCCGCGGCGTTGCTGAAGTGACTAGTGTGATCGTTGGCCCGGCGCGCGCCTTGTGTCACACCTGCCACATCGGCATCTGGCCGGGAGGCATGACCGCTTTCGCGAATGCGATATCGCCGGCGATATCGCGGCGCTCCCGCCGGATGACGTCGGGCGTCATTGCAGCACACGGGTGACCATGTCGATCAGGGCGCTACGTTCCAGGCTCCAGTCGATGTCGGTCCCGATGACCATTTGCGCCAGCACCACACCCCGCAGCGTGGCCCAAATCACCTCGGCCACACCAGCATTGGCGGGGTCCTCGGTGATGAGCCGACCCAGTTGGTTGATCGCAAAGTTCATTTCGAGTAGATGGCGTCGTGAGGATTCGCCCAGGCCGCCGCGGGTGGCCCGCAGGATTTCGAAGGCGGCCATCGATGTGGGGCTGCTGTAGCAGCTCCAGGCGGTGTCAACGACGACCTCGATGCGCTGGCGCAGCGGCAGTTCGCTGACGTCGGCCGACGACAGGCTGTCGAGCAGCCTGGCCACGCCGTCGTCGACGACGGCCATCAGCAGGCCGTTGCGGTCGCCGAAGTGGTATTGGATGACGCCCCACGTCACGCCCGCGCGTTCGGCGACGTGCTTGGCGGTGGCGGCGGCGAATCCTTCCTCGATGATGCAGCGGACGGTCTCGTCGATGATCTTCGCCCGAGTGTCATCGCCGCGTTTGCGCGGCGCGCTGGTGCGTCGCGTGGGGGATACCGACCCGATGGTCTTCATTGTTGACTTTATAACATAGTCGAGTCTATTTTTGGCGGGTGACCTCATCCCGATATGCTCGGCTGTCCCGTTCCGAGCTCGCCGTCCTGGTGCCAGAACTGCTGCTGATCGGGCAGATGATCGACCGGTCCGCGATGGCTTGGTGCATCAGTTCGTTCGGTCGCGAGGAGATGGTGCAGATCGCCATCGAGGAGTGGGCCGGCGCCAGCCCGATCTACACCCGGCGCATGCAACAGGCGCTGCATTTCGAGGGCAACGACGTGCCCACCATCTTCAAGGGCCTACAGCTCGACATCGGTGCCCCACCGCAATTCATGGACTTCCGCTACACCATCCACGACCGCTGGCACGGAGAATTCCACCTCGACCACTGCGGCGCGCTGCTCGATGTCGAGCCGATGGGGGAGCAGTACGTCTTCGGGATGTGCCACACCATCGAGGACCCGACGTTCGACGCCACCGCGGTGGCGACCAATGCGCGAGCCCAGGTTCGGCCCATCCATCGACCGCCCCGCACGCCGGCGGACCGGCACCCGCACTGTGCCTGGACCGTCATCATCGACGAGTCCTATCCCGAGGCCCAAAGCATTCCGGCGCTGGACATCGTTCGCCAAACCCGTGCCGCGACATGGGAACTCGATCCCATCGATCGATCCGAGGAGGGCAAGGCGGACTACACCGGTCCGGTGCTGTCCGACTTCGACTTCGACGCCTACTCGCACTCGGCTCTGGTCCGACTGGCCGACGAGGTCTGTCTGCAGATGCACCTGCTGTATCTGTCGTTCGCGATTGCGGTGCGCGCACGTGCCGCCGACGACGCCCAGGCGATCTCGATCTGCACGAAGGGCCTGACCGGCGTGGCCGGGCTGGCCGCCGAGCGGATCCACCGCGCGCTGGGATTGCCCGGCGGGATCGACGGCGCCATACGGGTCTTCGAGTTGCACCCCCTGCTCAATCCCGCCGGCTACGTGGTGGCCGAGGTGGCCGACCACCGGCTGATCGTCCACCGTTCGCCGGCCCACGACGACGACGCCTGGATAGCCCTGTGCTCACCCGAATCGGTGCAACCATTGCAGGCGATCGCGACGGGCGTGGACCCGCGCATCGAGGTGAAGGTCAGCGGCACGGACACCGAATGGACCGCCGAGCTGATCGAAACCGATTCTCCGGCCGACGAATTGTCGGAGGTAGCGGTGGCCAAGTTCAGTAAGGGATCGACCTTCCAGTTCGAACCGAGGCGTTCGCTGCCGCTCACTGTCGTTTGAGGCGACGCGCGCTGTCAAGAAGTCGCCGATACCGTTTTGATGACGACACGGCATCGAGCGGATACCAATGAGGTTGTGGCCAGACTGAATTCAGCGTGTCTGCCGTTATGGTTAACGCTGGCCAAGACCTCAGCAGACCCCTGTAGACGAAGGTATTCGCTCTATGTACGACCCTCTTGGGTTGTCGATCGGGACCACGAACCTGGTCGCGGCTCGTGACGGCAGTCCGCCGGTTGCACGCCGGGCTGTTCTGACGCTGTATCCGCATTGCGCACCCAAAATTGGTGTGTGTGATGAGGATTCGGGTTTTGTCCAGCCCGGAATGCCGATGAGCGGCTTCGTCGAGCGAGTCGGCGACTCCGTGGCGCTGGTGTCCGGCGACGGATCCAGCCACGACCCCGACCTGTTGATGGTCGAGGCGCTGGACGCGATGGTGGTTGCCGCCGGTGCCGATTCGAGTTCTTCGGAGATCGCGATCGCCGTTCCGTCACACTGGAAACCGGCCAAGATCCAGGCGTTGCGCAATGGCTTGCGCACGCACGTGGGCTTCGTCCGCAGCGGCATGGCGCCGCGGTTGGTCTCGGACGCAGTCGCCTCGTTGACCGCGGCGAACGCCGAACTGGAACTACCCGACGAAGGCGTGTTCGGGCTGCTCGACTTCGGCGGCGGCGGCACCTCCGCCACCCTGCTGGAGGCCGTGAACGCCGGGACCGAATTCGAACCCATCTGCGCCACAATGCGTTGCACCGACTTCTCCGGTGACGAGATCGACCAGGCGTTGCTGCTTCGCGTCTTCGAGGAGCTGGGCCACGGCAGCGGTATCGACCCCGACAGCACCGCCGGTGTCGGGCAACTCGGCGAACTGAGGGACCAGTGCCGCGCCGCCAAGGAGCGGTTATCCACCGACACCGTGACCGAATTGGCCGGCGTGCTGGGGAGGCGCCGGTGCAGTATGACGGTGACTCGGCGCCAGCTCGAAGACCTGATCCAAGATCGGTTGAACAGTTTCCTCTACTCATTCGACGACATGCTGCGGCGCAACAAGAAGACCTGGGCCGATCTGGCAGGGGTGGTGACGGTCGGCGGCGGCGCCAGCATTCCTCTTGTCACTGAACGCCTTTCACGGCACGGCCGGACGCCCGTGCTGACCATGTCTCAGCCTGCGCTCGCGGCTGCGACCGGCGGGTTGGCGTTGGCCTCGCGTGGCGAGAAGCTGGACATGCGAACGCGGTCGTCCATCGGTCTGTTCACGGCGGCCTCCGGCAGCGGCGCCATCGAATTGCCGGCCGGTGACGTGCTGGTGATCGACCACGATGCCATGACGGACCGCGAGCTGGCCTGGTCGCAGACCGAATGGGGCGAAGTGCCGGTGCGCTACGCCGACCACGCCTACGACGATGGCGGGGCCTCCGGTTGGTCGATGCGCCTGAACGCGATCGATGAACCTCGCGAACCCGCGTGGCGCCGACTTCGATTCTCGCAGTTCATCGTTGGCCTGTGTGCCCTGGTGGCCATGACCGCGATCGGCGGCGTGGCCTACACGTTGACCGGCATAGAGAACCGCCAGGCCCCCGTCGTTCCTACGGTCGCCCCCCGGCCGGCGCCGCCGCCCCCCTCCGCGGTGCCGACCGTCGTCCCGCCGCCGCCGTCGGCGGCCCCGGTTCCCACCGTCGCCCCGGTGGTTCCCAGCACCGAGCCACCGCCACCGCCGCCACCTCCCCCATCGCAACCCCCATCGCAACCTCCGCCGCCTCCGGTGGTGGTAACCACCGCGGCGCCCCCGCCGCCGGTGATAACCAAGACGACGCCCCCGTCGCCACCGCTCACGACGGCGATGACCACGACTCCTCCGCCTCCGCCGCCGCCGTCGGACACGACGACCACACCGCCCCCGCCGCCGACGACGACCAGCACGACGGTGCCGATGACGACGGAGTGGATCCACGTCCCGTTGCTGCCGGTGCCGATACCCGTTCCCGTGCCGAAGAGTCAGGCTCCGGCGAACCCGGCTCCCCAGTACCCGCAGTACCCGCAGTATCCGCAGTACCCGGGTGGCGGTGGGTACCCGCAGAACCCGTACTCGGGCTCCTACTGACTTTCTGATCGCCCTGATCGTCTTGGCCTCAGCCAGGTCGGTCGCACGCGGGTAGCGTTGATGTATCCGCGTTGGGGGGCTTCGGAGAGTAAGTGGACATCGTACTTGGAATATCGATGGCACCCGCGGCGGTTCGCCTGCTGCTGATCGAGGGCGAGAACGCCGACGGTGCCACCGTGGAGCAGGACCACATTGAGGTAGCTGCCGCCGATCAGCTGGCCAGCCAGGTGGTCGCGGCGATCGTCGGCACCCGCGAGGCCGCCTTCGAGGCCGGCCACCGGCTGACATCCACCGGTGTGACCTGGACCGACCCGGTGGATCGCGCCACGATCGGCGCGCTGCGCGACGAGCTCGACGCCCGCGACCTTGGCGGCGTGATGCTGGTCTCGCCGCTACTGGCGGCGGCCGCACTGGCACAGACGGTGGGTTCCTCGATCGGCTACCAGCGCATTGCCATGTTGTTCGTGGAGCCCAAGAACGCGACTCTGGCCGTCGTCGAGGTCGCCGACGGATCGATCGCCGAACTGCACCGTCAGCCGCTGCAAGCCGGGGTGGGCGCCTCCCGGCGGGCGGCCCACCTGGCGACGATGGTCGCCGGGCTGGATGCGCGGGGATCGCGGCCGGATGGGGTGTTCCTCGTCGGCTGCGGCGCCGACATCGTGTCGATCAAGCCCGCGCTCGAGGCGGTGACTTCCCTTCAGGTCAGCGCGCCCGAAGAGCCCGACATGGCGTTGGCCCGCGGGGCGGCGCTGGCGTCGGCGGACGCGCCGCTGTTCGCGTCGTCGACGGCAGCACTGGCCTACGCGCTGGATCCGGCCACCGGCGAGTTGAGCACCGGGGCCTTGGGTGCGACCAACCTCGCCTACAGCGCCGTCGGGGACGAGCCCGAGGCAGATGGGCGTTCACCGAGGCGGATGTCGTTGCTGGTGGCCGGCAGCGCGCTGGCCGCGATCGTCGCCGTCGCGGTGGGAGTGCTGCTGGTTTTGACCGCTGACCGCCCGTCGGCCGAGCGGCAGTACCCGCGCGCCCGGGTCGCCAACCCGGCGCAAGTCTCCTCCCCGCCGCCACCGGCGCAGCTGCCGCCAACCAGCTCGCCGCCGCAGGCGCCTGCCCCGACGACGGTCGCCGCGGCGCCGCCCCCGCCGGCGTACACCCCGCCGCCGGCGTACACGCCGCCCGCCGCGCCACCGGTACATCACGCACCGGCCCCGCGGGCGCCCGTGTCCGTCCCGACCCCGGTGCCGCAAGCCGCGCCGGCCCCGACCCCGGTCGCCCCGCCCCCGGCCGCGCCGCCTCGCCAGCCCGCCCCCGCTGCGGTGCCCGAGCGTCCGCCGATGACGATGTACCTGCACTTCCCGTTCGTCACGGTGCCGATTCCGATCACCCCGCCGCCCCCGCCGCAACCGCCTGCTCAGCCGCCTCAGCCCTAGGCCGCCAGCGAAGTGCGTGGCGGACGGTGTCGACTAAGCGCACACTGGGCAATATCGGTATCAGCGGTAGGGAGGTCGCGTGGGCGAGTACGGCGCGTTCGGATTTGACCCCGAGGATTTGGATCGAGTGATCCGCGAGGGCAGCGAGGGGCTGCGCGACGCGTTCGACCGGCTCGGCAGGTTTTTGGGTGGCCCCGGCGGTCGGGCGGGCTGGTCGGCGGTGTTCGAGGACCTGTCGCGGCGCTCGCGGCCCGGCCCGGAAACCACCGGCGAGACCGGTGACGGGGTGTGGGCCATCTATACGGTGGGCGACGACGGCAGCGCCCACGTCGAAGAGGTTTATGCCAGCGAGCTCGATGCGCTGCGGGCGAACAAGAACAACGTCGACCCGAAGCGCAAGGTGCGTTTCCTGCCGTACGGCATCGCGGTCAGCGTCCTGGACGACTCCGAAGAGCGCGCCTAGTCACCCTGCTGTACCACGTTCCCCGCGCCGGACTTGCTGACCTTCGGCGAGCCGGTGTGATAGGTGACCTTGTTGTTGAAGCCGGACGCGTCGATGGTGTCCACGGCATCGATGGTGATCACATTCTGTACGCCGGACACCGTGAGACTTGCGCAGTGGCCGGTGATTACAACCGTGTTCGACACCCCGCTGACGTCGACGGTGTTGTTGTTGCACGCGATCGTTTGATTCTCGTTGATGCCCGCGACGGTGAGGTTGCCGCCGGGAGGCGCCGTCGATGGCGCGGGCGGGGTCGGGGTTAGGTTCGCCGACGTGCTAGGCGCTGTGCGGGGCGTCGTCCTAGGGAACGTTCTGGGCGCCGTGGTGCTGCGGGAAGTGCTGGGCGGGGTCGAGAGCACGACCGAGCCGCCGCGGGAAAACTGGTGGGCGGTAAAGGCCGCGATGCCGCCGACGAGCGCCAGCACGCCAACCACCAACAGCGCGCCCAAGATCCACCATGCGCGGTTTCCCGATGATGGTCGCGGCGCCATCCCGGGATACGGGGCGCCGTAGGTTACCGGCGGCGGTGGCGGCGGCACCGGGGCGCCGGCCCAGGGCGGCGCCTGGTAGCTCGCCTGGTAGCTGTAGCCGCCGTCGGCTGGCGGGCCGCCGAGTTCGGACGCGCGCGCCGCGTCGGACAGCGGCTGCTCCAGCTCCCGGATCCGTCGTTCCGGGTCATCCTCTGCGTTCATGGGACAGATGCTCCCATCGGATCGTGATCACTGGGTAGTTTCAGCACTGTGCCCGACTTGCCGAACCGCCAAATTTTGCTGCGTCGCCGCCCCGAGGGGCTGGTAAAGCCAGATGACACCGAGCTGATCAGCACGCCGGCACCCGAGCCGGCCGAGGGGGAGGCGCTGATCCGAACCACGTACGTGGGTATCGACGCCGCCGCGCGCACCTGGCTCGACGGGCAACCGGGTTACCTGCCACCCGTCGAACTGGGCGACGTCATCCGAGCCGCCGGGATCGGCGAGGTGGTGGCGTCGCGCTGCGACGCCTACGCCGTCGGCGACGTGGTGACCACGCTGACCGGATTCCAGGAGTACGCGATCGTCCGCGACGACCTGTTCACCACGCCCGTCGCCGATCGCGACGCCGACCAGCTCGCCGTGATGTCGGTGTACGGCCCGACCGGCGCCACCGCCTACTTCGGGATGACCGGCATCGGCCGGCCCCAGCCCGGGGAGACGGTGGTTGTGTCGGCGGCCGCCGGCGCCACCGGATCGGTGGCGGGGCAGATCGCCAAGATCGCCGGCGCCCGCGTGATCGGTATCGCGGGCGGACCGGAGAAGTGCCGGGCCGTGGTCGAGGACTTCGGGTTCGACGCCTGCATCGACTACCGCGAGGACGGCCTGGCCGCGGCGCTCAAGGCCCATTGTCCCCGCGGCATCGATGTCTACTTCGACAACGTCGGCGGCCCGATCCTCGACGCGGCGCTGGGGCGGCTGGCGCACAAGGCGCGCGTCGTGCTCTGCGGCGTCATCTCCAGCTATCTGACGGGCGAGCACCCCGGTCCGGCCAACTACGTAAGCCTGCTGGCCAAATCGGCGCTCATGCAGGGCTTCAACGCGCTGGAGGAGTGGAGCCGCTTCGACGAAGCCTTCGCCGCGCTACATCAGTGGGAGCTGGACGGCCGGCTCAAACACCGGGAGACCGTTTTTGAGGGCATCGAATCCTGCGTCGATGCCCTCAACGGCCTGTTCACCGGCGCCAATATCGGCAAGATGCTGGTCCGGCTGAGCTAGCTTTCGCCCAGGGTGCGGTGCAGTGTCTTCTTGGCCTCGGTGAGCGTTTCCAGCACCTTGGTCCGGGTTTCGGCGAGCAGTTGCTTCTGCTCGTCGGTGCCGGTCCAGGCGATCGTGCGGGCCAGTCCGGCGATTTCGAAGAGCTCCCTGCGGATCTTGAACACGTCGCCGAACTGCGCTGCCCGCTTGAGGAACGCCTGCGCGGTCTCGCCGCTGATGCCGCGCCACGCCAGATAGTTCTTGCCGAGATCGGTGAGCGTGGCCACACCGTCGTCGACCGTCACCGCGCCCCGGCCGGCGAGCAGGCCGATGGCAAGCTCCGCGATCTCCTGCGGAGGGGTGAAGGCGCCGTCGGTCTTGTCCGACACCCGCTGTACGACCTGTGCGGCGTCGGCCGGCCCGTCGAGCAACATCGCGGCGGTCGCCAGTGTGGCCCGCTTCAGGCGCCGCGGGCCGTGTTTGCCGAAGGGGCCGCCACCGCCATGACCCCAGCCGGGCCCGCCAAAGCCCGGGCCGCCCCCGAAGCCGGGGCGGCCCCAACCTGGGCCGCCAAAACCCCCGAAGCCGGGGCCGCCAGGCCCGCCGAATCCGCCGAAAAATCCGCCACCAGACATCGTTGTCATTTCCTTTCCATGAGCCAGTGGAGTATCAACTTCCTTGATACCACCGGCGGCATGAATGTCAACCAACTTGATGGTGGCGGGTAGCTGATATCGTCGCCGCGGACCTGTTGGCGGGGTGCGCGGCGGCCTGTCGCGTGGTTTCATGACACCGTTTACGGAAAACTGCTTGGGGGACGACGCTGAGGCCGTCGAGGCCGGCGTCCTGGTGGATTGGTGGTATGTGAATGGATCGTCGCAGCATGTTGATGATGGCGGGGATGGGCATGCTTGCCGGTGCAATCCGGATCCCGGAAGCCTCGGAGGCTCATGCGGCGCCGTCGGCGGGCGGGCCATACATCTTCCAGGACGAGTTCGACGGCCCGGCCGGTTCGCCTCCCGATCCGGCCAAGTGGACGATCCAGACCTGGCAGGACGACGTGTTCCCGCCGGTCGCGGGCATCTACCGCGATGATCGTCGAAACGTGTTCGTGGACGGCAACTCCAACCTTGTCTTGGCCGCCACCCAAGAAAACGGCGACTACTTCAGCGGCAAACTGCGCGGCAACTTCCGCAGCCAGATCAACCAAACCTGGGAAGCGCGGATCAAGCTGGACTGCTTGACCCCCGGCCTGTGGCCCTCGTTTTGGGGTGTCAACGAGGACCCGCTGCCCGACGGCGAGGTCGACATCTTCGAGTGGTACGGCAACGGCTCGTGGCCGCCGGGAACCACGGTGCACGCGGCATCCAACGGGAAAACGTGGGAAGGACGATCGATTCCCGGTCTGGTGGACGGCGGTTGGCACACCTGGCGCATGCACTGGGGCACGGAAGGTTTCCAATTCTCGCGCGACGGCGCGCAGTACTTCAGCGTCCCCAACAAGCCCATCCCGGTGCACGGCAACCCGAGCGACCTGAGGTGGCCGTTCAACAACCCCGGTTACTGGATGACGCCCATGTTCACCCTTGCGGTTGGTGGCGTCGGCGCCGGCGATCCCGCCGCGGGCACCTACCCGGCGACGATGCTCGTCGACTACGTGCGCATCTGGTAACTACCGCGTCGCCTCGATCACCTGAACCAGGTTGAACTGCCAGCGCTCCACGAGCCGGAAGCCCAGGTCGCGCGGAACCGCGAAAGCCGGTGTCACGCCGTAGACGGGACCGGGCGGTAGCGCCGCGCCCTGCTCGTGGGCCGGCACCGAGTTGTCGGCCTGGGTGATGATCCAGACCACGCGGCACTGGCTCAACGGCGTGGCGACCACCTCGGGAATGAGGTTGGTGTCGAACACGTCGTTGCGGTCGGTCGCCCGCTGCCACAGGGTGAGGTCGACCAGCTTGCGATAGGTGTCGGGGCGCGCCGCCAGCAGCGGCCGCATCGGGGCGGGCATGAACGTCACCGTGTCGTTGACGAGTAGGCAATCGCCCGGCGCCGCCTTGGCGGTGATCAGGTCGGCGACCTGGCTGTAGTCCATGCCGTATTTGGCGTACGGATTACGTTGCGCTCGAACGTAATTCGGTGCAGCCGCGATGGCGAATAGAAGAACCAGGGCCGTTGCGTGCCATGGTTTCACCGCCAACGCGCCGACGCAGGCCCCCAGGATCAGCGCCATCGCCGGTGTGGTGAAGGACAGATACCGCGGGGTGTACACCGGATGAATCAGCACGGCGGCAAGCACGATCAACGCGGTCGGTATCACGATCCATGCCACCGCCAACGCGATGAGCTGCCGATCGAGTTTCGCAGATGTCCAGCGCCACAGCGCAATTACCGCCGCAATCAGCAGCGCCGAGAGCACCGCGAACGGCGGGCTGCGCTCGAAGTACTGCTGCACCACCACGTCTTCGATGGTTCGGTGTCCGATCGGTGCGATCCATTTGATCTGTTGAACCTGCCCGACGACCTCGAACACGAACGGCGCCAAGACGCAACCGGTCACGGCTGACGTAACGGCGAATGGAATCAGCGCTTTTTGGTCACGCCGGAAGGCGCACACGAAGACGGCGTGCGCCAGCAACACCAGCGCCAGATAGATGTCGAGCAAGATCGACAATGCCAGGACGATCCCGTAAGACAGCCAGTACCAACGGCTTTCCCGGCGCGCGGCGGCCACCAGCAGCACCGTCAGCCACACCGCGGCCATCATCGACATCGCGTAGGGCCGGGCCTCGATGCCCGCCCACGTCGTACGGGGCAGGATCCCGCAGAGGACGCCGGCGCTCAGCGCGACGGTGCGCGACGAGAATTGCTTGCCCAGCACGACAATGCCCGCCGCCGCACCGCCGGCGGCCAGGCCGCTGGGCGCACGCGACCAGAACTCGGTGGGCGGGAAGATCTGGAACCAGCCGTGCATGAACAGGTAGTACAGGCCGTGCACCGCGTCGACGCTGCGCAACATCTGCCACAGTTGACCGAGCGACCGGCTGTAGGAGGCCGAAATCGTGGCGGCCTCGTCATACCAGAACGACGGGCGGGCGGCGCCGGCCAGACTCACCGCGGCGGCCAGCACTCCGACGATTAACGGGTCAAGACGCCGCGACACACCGCCATGGTGTCATTCGAACGTATGATCGATTGATGGTTCCGCTCGGGTCGATCGGGTACAACGGTCAGCCGGTCCGCAGCCCATTTCGGGTGGTGCGTCCGCCCATCGCGGTGCTGGTCGACCTCACGGTGGTCTTCCCGCGCGAGCCGCACCGCTCGGGCCGGTATCAGCCAAATGGTCTGCAGCTGCACAAGGTGGTGGAAGGGCGACTGAGCTGCTGGGGCATCTGCGAGCAGGGCGATTGGTGGGGTCTGGTGACCTACCCGATCGCGTACGGATCCCAACGGAAAACCGTGACCCATTGGATACCTGCCTGGACGCTGCGCCGGAAGGGGCAGTAGGCGATGATGCTGCGGTGACCGGCAACTGGGTTTCTGTCCTAACCAAGCTCATTCCACTCGGACTCGTTATCGCGCTCTCACCGATCACCGTCATCCCGGCGGTGCTGGTCCTGCACGCGCCGCGGCCGAGGCCCACGAGCCTGGCCTTCCTGGCCGGCTGGGTGCTGGGCCTGATCGCGCTCACCGCGGCGTTCGTCGGGGCCTCCGACCTGCTCGGGGGTCTGCACCAGACGCCGCCACGCTGGGCGTCCTGGGTGCGCGTGGTGCTGGGGTCGGCGCTGATCGCGTTCGGCGTCTACACCTGGTTCACTCGGAAGCGGGACCGCAAGACTCCGGGGTGGTTGCGTTCATTCTCCAAACTGACCCCCGTGCGCGCGGGGGTGACCGGGGCGGCGCTGGTGGCGATACGACCCGAGGTACTGATCATGTGCGCGGCGGCCGGCTTGGCGATCGGTACCGGCGGACTGAGCGCCGCGGACGCCTGGACCTCCGGCCTCGTCTTCGTCATCGTGTCGGCCTCGACGGTTGCCGTCCCGATCCTGGCGTTCCTCGCTGCGGGCGACCGACTCGACGACACGCTGGAACGAGTCAAAGTCTGGATGGAAGAAAACCACGCCGCGATGATGGCGGTCATCCTGGTCGTGATCGGATTGATCGTTTTCTACAACGGAATTCACGCTCTGTAGCAACCCGGCACGATAGATTGCTGCCCGTGGCAGAAAGTTGGGGCACGGTGCTGAGCACGCTCGTCCCGCTCGGGCTGGTCGTCGCGCTCTCGCCGATCACGGTGATCCCGGCGGTGCTGGTATTGCAGGCGCCGCGGCCGCGGCCGACGGGCCTCGCGTTCCTCGCCGGCTGGGTGCTGGGCCTGGCCGCGCTGACGGCGGCCTCTGTGGCGGGCTCCGGCCTGCTCGGCGGTCTGCACAAGTCGCCGCCGACGTGGTCGTCCTGGCTACGCGTTGTCTTCGGGGCGGCCCTCATCGTCTACGGCATCTATCAGTGGTTCACCCGGCATAGCCACAGCGAGTCGCCGGGCTGGATGCGTTCGTTTGCCACCATCACCCCGCCGCGCGCGGCGATGACGGGGGCGGCACTGGCGGCGATAAGACCCGACGTGCTGTTGATCTGCGTCCCGGCCGGATTGGCGATCGGTTCAACCGGCTTGGATGTCGCCGACGACTGGGTGGCGGCCGCGTTCTTCGTCGCCGTCGCGGCCTCGTCGGTCGCCCTCCCGATACTGGCCTACGCGGCGGCCGGTTCCCGCCTCGACGACACCATGGCACGCCTCAAGGATTGGATGGACAAGAACAACGCCGCGCTGATGGCGGCCATCCTGGTCGTGATCGGTGCGATGGTGCTCTACCACGGAGTACACGCCTTGAAGCCCTAGGCCTTGGGCCCGATCACCAACCGATCGAGGCTCGTGGGTGAGACCGAAGTCGAAATAAAAGGTCCCACGCGTCGCGCAAGTCCTGGACCGGGTCGGCGGTTACGGCGGCCGTCCGCTTGTTCTGCAGGTAGTTGCACCGGACGACACCCTTGACGCCCGTTCCCGGGGTCTTCACGGACTGGGCGCCCAGTTCTCGTCGAACTGGAGTAGCTGACCCGCTGCTGCTCGGCCCGTTAGGCCTCAGCCGGGCGTCAGAAATCCGACACTATTGAGCAGGCCAGCCTCAGTGCATCAGCGTCGGGACGGTGAACCCGAAAGGATCTCTCATGTCCAGGCTCATGATCATTCGGAAAGGTGCACGGGTCATGGCGGCGCTGGTCGGCGCTGCTGGGACATCGCTGCTCCCGGTCGCGTCCGCGGACCCGATGCCCAATGGGTATGACGTGTCCTGCAAGCAGACCAGCCCTAACCAAGTGGTGTGTTCCATTGGCGGCTGCCCGCGAGTGAAGGACCAAGAGGCCGGAGACGTGGTGCATACCAGGGTTAATGCCCTGCCCCAAAATGAGATCGGAAAGGCGGGCAACGCCACCGCGACCGAAACCGTCAACATGCCCTCGGCGTTCACGTACGCAGTCCAGGGCTGCCGCAAGCATCCGGTGGGTAGCGATGATTGCGGCGCCTGGTCGGACTACAGCTTCACGCCGCCGGCCCAAGCTGCCCCGGCTCCGGCGCCAAACTCAGACAAACCCGTCCGTTGCACAGGCGGCGGGTACACCCTGCCGCCGGGCTCGGATTGTTCCAAGACTCCCAACCCCAATCCGCCTCAGGCGGCGCCGGTGGCGCCGTCCATCGACGTGACCCCCAACCAGGGCAACCAGTTAATAACGTTCACCGTGCACAACACCTCGACCCAGGACCTTGAATGCAACTACAACGCGAAGAAGCTCAGCGGTCTGTTTGGTCCGCCGACAACGGCGGTGGGCCCCTTCGACCTGAAACCGGGAGCGACAACGCCGTCGAATTTGCTGAAATTTCCCGAGATTCCGGTAGGAGCCACATACCAGGTGGATATTTCGCGCACAGGCCAGAACGGCGGTACGGCCTGGTCGCATAACTTCTCTGGCTAGCCGACCGGACCGAATTCCGTTCCGTCGCTTGCGGTTAAGTAGGGGAGAAGCTCGGCCGCACCGAGTTCGAGGGTGGCGCCTTGCGACGGGGTTTTGCGGTGTGGGATTCCGCCGATGAAGTCGGGGCGCCACGCAGCCCGGGTGGTGGGCGATGAGGCCGCCTTCGACGAAGGTGCCGAGGCCGGCGGCGGCACCGGGGGCACCGGCTCCCCTTAGGTCTAGCGGTGGCCACCGCTTTCGGCGCCGCCGGAGCTAGCGCTACCGCTCGAGCTTTGGCTGGGGGCCGATGGCGCACCTCCGCTGGAGGGTTCGCTGCCGACCGATGGCGCACCCCCGCTGGGGGTTTCGCTGCCCCCGACCGGGCCACTGTGTTCGGAAGGTGCACCCCCGCCGGGGGTTTCGCCGCTACCGGCCGGGCCGCCGTGCTCGGGAGGCGTCCCCGCACCGGGTGGCGCACCGACCTCAAAAGGTCCTCCGCCGGAAGTCCCGTGGCTCGGGCCGGGCCCGTTAACGGGTCCGCCGCCGTCGGGCCCGACGCCCGGCGGAGTCCCGTGCACCGGCCCTGGCCCGTTGACTGGTCCGTCGTGCCCCCCGGGACCTTGTCCCGGGGGAGGTTCATGGGGTGGGGGCAAATGCGGCGGCGGAACGTGCACCGGCGGTGGGACGTGAACCGGCGGTGGGACGTGAACCGGGGGTGCGACTACCACCACCGGCGGGTCGGGCACATGAATCGGCGGCGGGGGCGCCTGCACTATCGGGGGGATCGCCACCGGGATAGGCACCGCCGGCGCCGCCGGAACCGGTACGGGACCCGCGGGAACCGGAGCCGCTGCGGGAATCGGAGGCGCCGGCGGTGGCGGTGCCACTGCCGGAAGGCTTAATGGCTTGGGCGCCGCCGCGTTTGTGGCCGCCCCGGCCGCGGGGGCAGGCGCGGCCGTCGCCTGCTCAAATGGGGCGATGATGCCGCGAAGCGGGGCGGGCAGCAAGCCGACCGTGGTGTGGACGCCGAGCGTCAGGGCTACCTCAAGTGCTATCACCGCGCTGATGCCGCCCACCGCCAATGCGGTTCCGACCAGCAGAACGGGTCTGCGACGAGGCTTGCCCGCAATGACGACGGTCGGGGCACTCGCCTCATCGTCGGTCGCGGCGCCGTAAGCCAGGCCGTCTTCGCCTGGCTCGCCGGGATCCAGGGCATAAGCCAGCGCCGCGGTGGACGACGCGAACAACGGTGCATTCGCCGACGCCAGGGCCGCTCCGCGGGCCAGGGCTGTCTCCGGCTCTTCGGGGGCGCTCACAGTGAGCGACGTCGCCGCCTCCAGATCCGATCTGAGAGTGGCGATGTCAACATCGCGTCCGACCAGAAACACGCCGCCCGGGCGCGTTGGCAACTCGTCGACCTCGGCGACCAGCTTCAACAGCTCTGCGGTGGATCCTTGATGGACGTCGGCGACGGAACCGTCGGAGGTTGCCACGACGGCCAACGTCGCGGTGTCGGGCTCGACGAGAAACATTGCGGTCTGCTCGTAGCCCATTGCGCCGCCGACCGATTGCGTCAACGCGGTTGCGGCCAGAAACGCCGAAACCAGCATGACGTTTTCCATCTTGTGGGCGGTTAGCGCGTCGCGTAACGCGGCGGCCTCGAGGTGGTCGGTGCACGCGACGCCCACGGCGGACAGCTCGAGGCCGGCGCTGGCCGCGTCTTCGCGGATAGCCAGGATGGCGGTGAGTACCCAATCAGATGCGCTGTCGGTGGGCGAGCCGTCGTCGGCGGTGACCGCGAACTCATTCGTGTCTACCGTTGTGCCGTCGGCATCTTCGCCCTGCAGCAGCACCATCTGAACCGAGGCCGGTGCCAGCGAGACTCCGAGCACGATATCCATAAACCGATCATCCGCGAGGAAGCTGTGTCGCAGACCTGCCGAAGTTATGCGGGGTCTATGAAGCCGGGCCACCCGTCGGAGTGGTGACCCGGTAGATGTCGACCTCCTCAGGGAGGCCCTTGAGTTGTTGCGGGCCAAGGCTTTCGAAGATCAGGCCCGATCCGGCGGAGAGGTCGCGAACCGTGCGGCTGGCCAACGCCTCGCCCGCGCCCGCCAACGCGCCGATGCGAGCCCCGGTGTGCACGGCAATGCCGCTCCACTCGTCGCCGCGCCGCTCGCATTCGCCGGTGTGCACGCCCGCGCGAATCCGGAGACCGCGGGTGGCAAGCGCAGGGATCAGTTCCAATGCGCAGCGGGCGGCCTTGGTGGGCCCGTCGAACAGCGCGAAGATGCCGTCTCCGGTGTGTTTCGCGCGGCGACCACCGTACTTCTCCAATAGCCAGTCGACGACTTTGTCATGCGCATCGAGCTGACGTCGCCACTGGGCATCACCACCGGCACTGAGTAGTTCGGTGGAACTGACGATGTCGGTGAACAGCACGGTCTTGACCACTCGTTCGTCAACTGCGGCACCCGTTGTGCCGCAGACGAAGTCAATAATGGCCAAAGCCACGGGGCCATCCAGGATGGAGTGCGGTCCCTCGGGCAGGGTCGTGAATCGGGCTCCCGGAATGGCGGCTGCCAATGCCCTGGCACCCTCGAATGGGGCCACTCGGTCGTCCGGCCTTGCCAGCACCAGCGTGGGAGCGCGGATGGAGCCAAGAATGCCGCGAACATCGATCTCCAGGAGCGCCTGCCACAGCCACGCGGCCATCGTCGGGCTCGCGCTGGCCCGTTGAACCCTGCCATAAAAGTCAGAAAATCCTGGTATGTCGGCAAAGTCGCCGAAGAACAATTCGCCGAGCGCGCCTTCACCCCAATGACTTTCGATGTCTTCCAGGTGCTCGGCCTTCTCTTCGGCGGTGAATCCCCACGGGTAATCCGGCAACTCTTGGGAAAACCGTGCTACCGCGCCGTACATCACAAGTGATTGGACGCGTTCAGGGTGCGTGGCCGCGAACAACAGGCTCATCGGGCCACCCTCGGACATGCCAAAAAGGGCCGGGCGATCGAGTTGGGCGGCGTCGAGAACGGCGCGCAAATCGTCCATCCGCTCGTCGAGAGGCGGCACATGGACGGCCGGATCGGAGAGGCCGGTGCCGCGCTTGTCCCAGACGATCACCCGGGTGGCCTCCGCCAGCTGTTCGATGAAGGCGGCGAGCGGACTCGCGGGTTCGTCGAGCAGGTCTACGTTGCTGAACCAACCGGGGTTCCACAGCAGCGTGGTGTCACCCTCGCCGAACTCGCGGTACGCGAGCCGGACCGAGCCGTTGCGTGCGTAACGAACCCCGCTCATCCCGACATCTTGGCATCACCGAGGCCGCCGCGAGGTACCGTGCATCACAAAATAAGGAAGCGAGCGGACATGGGCGGCTACCGGGAACTATTCAGCGCGAGCATCAACGACCCCGAAACCTTCTGGGCGCAGGCCGCCCAAGCCGTGTCGTGGCTTCGGCCCCCGCAGCAGGTGTTCGACGACAGCCGCCCGCCGTTCTATCGGTGGTTTCCCGACGCCACGCTCAACACCTGCGCCAATGCGCTGGACCGCCACGTCGCCGACGGCCGCGCCGAGCAGGCCGCCCTGATCTACGACTCGCCGGTGACCGGCGTCAAGCGCACCTACACCTACGGTGAGCTGCTGGACCAGACCGCCCGGTTCGCGGGGGCGTTGCGTGACCTCGGCGTCGGCAAGGGTGACCGGGTGGTGCTGTACATGCCGATGATCCCCGAGGCGGTCATCGCGATGCTGGCATGTGCCCGGCTCGGCGCGGTGCACTCCGTGGTGTTCGGCGGCTTCGCCGCGCACGAGCTCGCCACGCGGATCGACGATGCGCGCCCGACCGTCGTCGTCTCCGCCTCCTGCGGAATCGAGCCGTCCGGACCGGTGCAATACAAGCCGATGCTTGACGCCGCGCTCGAGTCGGCTCAGCACAAGCCCCGCAGCTGCGTCGTCGTGCAGCGAGATCAGCACGGCTGTGCGCTGACCGCCGGGCGCGACGTGGATTGGCATGAGCTGATGGCCAATTCAGAACCCGCCGACGCCGTGCCGGTGGCGGCCACCGACCCGCTGTACGTGCTCTACACCTCCGGCACGACCGGCAAGCCGAAGGGCATCGTGCGGGACAACGGCGGGCACGCCGTCGCACTGCTGTGGAGCATGCGCCACATCTACGACACCCACCCCGGCGACGTGTTTTGGGCGGCGTCGGATGTGGGCTGGGTGGTCGGGCACTCCTACATCGTGTACGGGCCGCTGCTACTCGGAGCGACGACGGTGCTCTACGAAGGCAAGCCCGTCAACACCCCGGATCCCGGTGCGTTTTGGCGGGTGGCAGCCGAACATCGGGTTAAGGCGCTGTTCACCGCGCCCACCGCGATCCGCGCGATCCGCAAAGAAGACCCGGACGCCGCATACATGAGCAAGTACGACCTCTCCGCGCTGCGCTACCTGTTCCAGGCCGGAGAACGCCTCGACCCCGACACCTACGCGTGGGCTTCCGACAAGCTCGGCATCCCGGTCATCGACCACTGGTGGCAGACCGAAACCGGCTGGGCCATCGCCGCCAATCCGATGGGCGTCGAACAGTTTTCGATCAAGCCGGGCTCACCGACGCTGCCGATGCCGGGCTACGACGTGTGCGTCCTTCGCGTCGACGGATCTCGGTGCGACCCGGGGGAAGAGGGCGCGATCTGCGTCAGCCTGCCGCTGCCACCGGGCGCACTGCCCACACTGTGGGGCGACGACGCCCGCTTCGAGGCCTCTTATCTGTGCGAGCATCCCGGCTACTACCTCACCGGAGACGGCGGCTACCTCGACGAGGATGGCTATCTGTACGTGCTGGGCCGCATCGACGACGTGATCAACGTCGCCGGGCATCGGCTGTCCACCGGACCGATGGAGGCGCTGGTGGCCGCGCATCCGGCGGTCGCCGAGTGCGCGGTCATCGGAGTCGCCGACGACATCAAGGGCCAGGTTCCGCGCGCGCTTGTGGTGCTCAAGCGCGGCGCGTCGGCCGACGGTCTTGCCGAGGACCTTATCGCCAAGGTGCGCAACGAGATTGGAGCAGTGGCCTGCTTCAAACAGGTCGATGTCGTCCCCGCGTTACCGAAGACTCGCTCGGGAAAGATCCTGCGCAAGACGATGCGCGACATGAGCCAAGGCAAAGACGGCCCAGTGCCGTCGACCATCGAGGATCCCAAAGTGCTGCACTTGATTCGCCCGATTCTGCAGTCATAGTGCGCAGAACCATCGACTGGGACGGCGAGGCGGTCACGATCATCGACCAGACCGCACTGCCGGCCGACTATCGCGTTCTCACGCTGCGCACCGTCGACGAGCTGATCGACGCCATCCGCCGCCTGGCCGTGCGGGGCGCGCCGGCGCTCGGTGCGGCGGGCGCGCTGGGCGTTGTGCTCGCGGCCCGGGAAGGCGGCGACGTTCGCGCTGCGGCTGAGCGCGTCGCCAAGGCCCGACCGACCGCTGTCAACCTCAGCTGGGGAGTCGCGCGCGCGCTCGCGAAGCTCGACGAGGGCACCGAAGCGGTGCTCGCCGAGGCGCTGGAAATCCTCGACGAAGATGAACGACTCAACCGCGCCGCGTCCGCCCACGCCGCCGAAATCGTTCTCGCACTGTGCAATCGGCGCCCGCTGCGGCTGCTTACCCACTGCAACGCCGGACACCTCGCCACCGTGGCGTGGGGCAGCGCGCTCGGCGTCGTCTGGCACCTCCACGAGCGCGGACTGGTCGAGTCGGTGCTGGTCGACGAAACCCGTCCACTGCTGCAGGGTGCCCGGCTCACGGCGTGGGAGCTGGCGCAGGCAGGTGTGCCCTACCGCGTACAGCCGGACGGCGCCGCGGCGGCGGCGATGGCACGCGGCCTGGTGGACTGCGTGCTCGTCGGCGCCGATCGGATCGCGGCCAACGGTGACGTTGCCAACAAGATTGGCACCTACGGCCTAGCTATCGCGGCGCGCCATCACGATGTGCCGTTCGTTGTCGTCGCGCCCTCGTCCACGGTCGACGCGTCGCTGGCCACCGGCGCGCAGATCGCCATCGAGGAACGCGCACCCGACGAACTCCGGACGTTGGCCGGCACCGCGATCACCCCGCCGGACGCGGATGTCTTCAACCCGGCCTTCGACGTGACCCCGGCCGAGCTGATCACCGCCGTCGTCACTGAGCACGGTCGCTACGGTTAACCGGCCGCGTTGGGTAGCAATGCCGGGCATCGGCCTTCGGCATCAGTGGCCAACTCGAAGTGCCACAATTCGTTGGCGTAAATCTGGCACAGCCCGAAGCGGGATCCGTTGGCGATGAGCCACTGGTCGGCGCCCTGCCCGCCGACATCGACCGCCTGGCCGGTGACGTGTTTGGAGGCCTCCGGGGTTTGCACGTACTGGCGTGCCACCGCGTAGCTGCCGTAGGTCTGAATAGCGTTGTCCAGCAGTCGTTGTTGAAACTCCGGTGACCGCCAGCCCGACGTGATGGTCATGGTGATGCCGTTCGCCGCGGCCGCCGTGGCGGCATTCTGAATGGCGGTCAACAGCGCCGGGTCCAGGCGCCCGACCGCCGCGTACTGCACGTCGAACGGCGTCAGCGTGTGCCCGTCGGCTGGCGCGGATCCGTCGCCGGGATCGACGGGCGGAGCCATGGGAAAGCTGCGGTCCGCGAGGGTCATCGACAGGCTCGGCGACGCGGAGAGCGTCAACGCCAGTGCAACAGCAGCCCCAACCCATCGCATGCGACCACCGTAACTTCTGCGCATCGCATCTCGTCCTAGGTCTTATGCCGAACCCTTTACTGCTCGCCACTCACATCACCATCGCCATCGCACTCACGATCATCGTCGGAGTGCAAAGCGCCGAACTGGCACGCCTAAGAATCGGTGCATCCATCGCGCCGGCACTGCGGGCCACGCTGTGGTCTATGCCGATGCTGGCGCTACTAACCTTCATCACCGGTATCGCTCTGATCGCTGACGGCAGTAGACGCGGTCCGTGGATCGGCGCGGGATTGTTGTCCACGGTGATCGTCGCGCTGGCCTCGGTGTGGTTGCGGCTTCGACTGCGACGGAACGACTTCGGCCGCCCTGGTCTGCTTGGGGCCGTTCAGTGGGGGGTTCCGGCCATCACGTTGGCCGCCGCGTTCCTGATGGCCGACCGACCGCAAAACGTCGTGCTGGCCTTCGGGATAGTCCTCGCAGCCGTTGCCGTAGCGGTCCTCGCGTACTGGAGTGCGTCCCGCTCTTCGACAGCCTGATCGATGCAGCGATGAATCTGCTTGCGCCCACTGGTCTATCCAGGCATGGGCCGTATTCATATCGCACTGTTCGCAACCCTCGACCTCGTCGGGCAGGGCCCCGGGGGCCCCGACGAGGACCCGGCGGGGTTCCCGTTCGGCGGCTGGCAAGCGCCGCTGGTCGACCAGGTCGTTGGGGCGCAGATCGGCGCCGCCTACGAGGGCACGGACGCGCTATTGCTCGGCCGACGCACGTACGACATCTTCGCCGCCTACTGGCCGCACCAGGAGGGCGGCGAGGACAGCTCGATCGCCGTGCTCTTCAACAGCGTGCCCAAGTACGTGGCTTCTCGCGGCACGCCCGACCTCTCGTGGGCCGGGTCATCGCAGCTCGGCCCGGATCTCGCGGGCGCGGTGCGCGAGGTCCGTGACCGGCACGAGCATGTGAAGGTGGTCGGGTGCCTGAACCTGGTGCAGACCCTTCTCCGCGAGAGGCTGTTCGACCGCCTCGATATCTGGGTTCACCCGGTCGCGCTGGGAGTGGGTAAGAAGGTGTTCGACGGTGGCGCGGTACCCACGAACGTCGCGCTTCTCGAAGCGCCGGTGGCGGGGCCGAAAGGTGTTGTGCACCTGCGCTACGGGCTCGCGAGTGGCACGCCCGCGACCGGGGACATGAGCGCACCCGCTCGCGGTGCCGGTGCTTGAGTTTGCGCGATTCCCGAAAAGAGCGTGTCGGCGAACCGTGACGAGACACGGTTCGGCGATCCCAATCGATTCGAATAGCCCGGGCACCGGATCCCCATCTTGCCTTCGGCGGTGGCGTAACCCATTTCTGCCTCGGTGCCAACACGCGCGAGGAAGCCGCGGCGATCATTCCTGAAGTGCTCGAGCGGATGCGTGGCTTGAACTCGCCGGTCCGGTTTACAGCGCATCGCCCGCGCTTAGGACAGATGACAGATGGAGGAAGCACTGCTCAACGTGGAGCCGATGACGGGAATCGAACCCGCGTATTCAGCTTGGGAAGTCGATTCGCAGTGTCCGTAGCTGCCTCAGATTGTCCGCCGAGTGGGTTGACCTGCGGATAAGCATCCATGTATGTCGTGGGTTGTCCGCCGTCGTGGCGTTTACTTGTGACAGCCTCGTGACACTGGGAGGTCCGGACCGACTCGGCATAATGGCGTTATCAGTCAAAATGGAGTGCTGAATGTACCCTCAAGGCATGGCGGGCGGAAGCAAGTCCGGTCTCACCCTGCCGAGTTTTCGTAAGCCACCGGTCGTGGAAGTTGCCATGTCGATCGGCTTCATGCCCATCGGCGGCCTGAACTTCGCGGCCATGGCGGATCTTCGATCGAGATGGATGGACTCGTATCCAGGCGCAGAGGAGCAACCGCTCTTGGAGCCGCCAGCTACGCCCCAGCAGTCGATCAAGGTTGAATTTGGATTCGGTCCGCAGCCTCGCCGGCTTTGGCTTCTGAGTTCCCAAGGCGATCGAGTGATGCAGATTCAACGGGACCGTCTAATCGCCAACTGGCGTGCTACGCCTGGCAGTGGCGAACCATACCCTCGCTACCAGCCGCTACGCGATGACTTCTTGCGGCGGTGGTCTGACTTCGAGAAGTTCATCGTCGAGCATGGCGTCGCGCACTCAGTCCAGCCGCAATACGCGGAGGTGACGTACGTCAACGTCATTCGAACCGATGTCGGCGGGCACACCGACATTTCTGCGGTGTTGAAGATGAACAAAGAGGGAGAGCTTTGGCGAGACGGCGTTAGTACAGTGGCTGTCAACCAGAGCTGGGAGCTACATGACCTGCAAACGTTCCTTACCATGGCTGCCAATGTGGACAGCAGCGCCCCTGAGTCGCCGATCGTGCTGCAGATATCCGCAAACACCCGGATAAACGAGGGCCGCGACAGCGCGTCGGCGGTAGACCTTGCTCATGAATTCGTCGTAGGAACCTTTGGAGTTGTGACAACCGATGAGATGCAACAATGTTGGGAGCGGACTGAGTGACCCTTGCGCCTGAAAGTATTGCCACATGCGCTCCGCGCCCTGTTCAGCCGCCCAGGCTGTATGCGCATGGCGGAGACCGCGGTACGCGCAGGTTCTTGTATGAGCACGACGAGCGGGTCATCACCATTCGGCTGCAGCCGCCCGCGGACATTGAGACCCGCTTAGCCCTCAATTCCGCTGTCGATCGCATCAACGCGCTCCATCGCGGCCTTTCGGCATCATCATGTATCGACAATGACCTCGTACCGTCCGAGCGGGCCGCTATCGACGCAATCAGGGCGATTTTTGAGATATCGCCGCGGATACCCGCTCAAATCTTCCCGTTGCCTGGCGGCGGACTGCAAGTTGAGTGGCATCACGGACAGTTGGATATCGAGATCGAATGCTTAGCAGACGGATCGTCATTCGTGTATATGGCCATCGGCGAGAACAAGATCATCGATGAACCCGCCAGTGGTCAGCGTATTCCTGAACTTCTTGCGCAAGTTCGGAGCCAACTTGCAGAGGCGACTTCGGACTATCGTGGCGGCCCGCTCACCTTCCTCGGCTGACCTGAGTGCGGAGGACTTCGAGCGGGATGAACTACTCCGACGGATACCTAGTCTCACAAATGGCGATTTCTACGCCGTCAATACCGAGACCGGCGAGCGACGATTTACGAGTGCCTGTTTTAAGCTCCATCCGGACGAGTCAGGGCTGTCCATCTATTCCAAGACAGTAATCGAATGGCTCGACCTGACACTGGCCGCAGTGTGTCGGAAGCCCCACAACGCCGTAGCTTCCATTCCAGGAGCGGAGCCTCCGCGTCGGGGGTTGCGGACCGATCCGGACCCATGGCCGCAAGATGTCCCAGAGCCAGAACACCCGCGTAACGCTGCGCATGCCTTAATCATGGGCATCGCGGCCATGCAGCGACATCAGCAGCGCGAAGTTGCTCGTGCGTTCGCAGCCATCGCTGTGTTGGTCCATAGTCCGCCGGATTGAAGGATGGGACGACGCACGGCGTCAAATGGGGTCCACCACAAGTTCAAGGTTGGGCAAGTTGGCAAGAACGCCCGGCGGTCTGACCTACTCGATGCGAACGAGTCGAGTTGGGCGTTTGCAATTGTTTACCGCGTTGGCTGCGGGTGAAAGTTGCAGGTCAAGAGGTTGGGCGGGTTGGCAAGAAACGAGGGCTGTCGAAGCTGCTGCGGACGGATTGCGGACGCAATTTCTCCGGAGAGAGAGCGGGCGCTGGGCCTGTACAAGGCGGGGCGTAAACACGTCAGGGCCCCCCACCCTCGTCTACCGTGAGTGATTGCACCGTCAAGCGGGCTTAGAACTTGACCGCGAGGTCTTGGCGGGCCAGCCTGCGAACGCCCCAGAAGTAGGTGACGAATGGCATGGTGCACCACAAGAGGTTCAGGACTACGAACTTGATCCACATCTCGACTGGACTGGTCATGCTTTGCAGATTGTTCGCGATCTCTACCCCGAAGTAGACCGCTGGCAGCGTGACCTCCACGATCATCCCGCCCATGATGAACGAGAGTTGAGTGCTGGTGAACCGCTTGCCGTTGTGGAAGAACTGCACCATCGCATACGCCTCGAAAAGTCCAACGAAGAAGGCGATCCACTCAAGGACGACGATGAGCGGGTCGCCATTGAGGTAGCGGGCGTCGCCGCCGAGCAGAATGGGCGACCACATGTACGTCCAGAGCGCGCCATGCTGGACGCCGGTCCTGATCTGGTCGAAAAACAAGAGCCATGGCAGTTCCCAGATGAATCGTGGGATCAGGGCGATGAAGACCCACACGATGACCATCGCGCCCAATCGCTCTGACCTCGTTCGGTCACGTTGGCCCGGAAGCGGAAGCCATGGCAGGGCAAGCGCGGTCACGAAACAGCCCACCACGAAGACCACCAACGTGGTGGACGCGACGACGTGGGACACCCTGGCATGAAATTCGAGATACCAGAAGACGATGTGGATGAAGAAGAAGAATGCCAGCACGCCCAAGAGCGACTTTTGCAGCGACGACAGTCCGGGCCTAGCCGTTGATGCTCGCTTGTCTTCGGCGTTGATCGTGTCCGTCATGAGACGAGCCTTTGAGGCGTGGGTAGCTGCATGTTCCGTAGCATGGCACATGCCATGTTTTGGTGGCAAGGGTCGTTTCGCCGCGTCGCCGCAGGTAAGCACTGTCAAACGATGAGCAGCGACCTTCGGGGCGTGCCCTAACCTGGCAGTGATGAAGCGACACGGTGAACAGGACGGAGGGCTTCTGTGACTGCGGGTAGACGCACCGCTCCGCGTCGTCCGACCAGTGGACGACAGGAGCGAGGGGACCGAACTCGCGACCTACTCATCGACGAGACGGTTCGGTGCATTCGCGAGGAAGGCTTCTCAGCGGCCAGTGCTCGGCACATCATCGAACGGGCCGGGGTGAGTTGGGGTGTCATTCAGCACCACTTTGGGGACCGTGACGGACTGCTGACTGCGGTGATAGAAGACGCCCTCGACCGTCTGATCGCATCGCTTGAAGTGTTGTCCGATCCAGCGCAGGTCACGGACACGGAGCATTTGGTGCGGGCGACCTGGGAGGCATTCGCGAATCCAAAGGCGATGGCCGGGTTGGAGATTCTCATCTCGACCAAGGAGTTGCGTACCGCAATTGATGGGCGACACATGGAACGCCTCGGCGCGGCGCTGGCGGGCTTGATTGCCCGTTTGGACACCGGCTCCAACGGAGAGCATGCCGTCGCAATGGGCATGCTGCTGTGGACGACGCCAGTGGCCATGATGATCGCGGAGATGTTCGCGACTGTTCCGCTGGCCACCAGGGACGCGCAGAGGGCAGTTGCCCATCTGATTGATGGGCAACGCTGAGCCTTCGGTTTAAGTGGCCAACACCCGGTAGACCGTGGCACGGCTGACACCCAACGTTGAGGCGATGGTGCCCGCAGACTCTCCACTCGCGTGCATCCGCTGCGCCAAAGCCACCTTCGACTGATCCAGTGCCTTTGGGCGACCAATGGACTGACCCCGCGCCCGCCGTGCATCCCGCGCTGCGGTGCGGCGCTCCTTGCCCAGTTCCAACTCAAGCTCAGCGAGGCTGGCTAGGACACCAGCCACCATGCGGCCCGCCGCATTCGAGGTGTCGATGCCCTCGCGCAAGGACCGCAGCACGATGCCGCGCTCTCCAAGCTCCCGAATTGTGGTCATGACCTCAGCTGCGTTGCGCCCCAGACGATCAATACCCACGACGACGATGGCGTCGCCTTTACGGGCATAGTCCAGCAGGGCGGCAAGGCCGGAGCGTTGCTCGCGAGTGGACGTTCCCGACAGCTTGTCGGTGTAGACGCGGTTGGCAGCGACGCCCGCTGCAGTGAGCGCATCGAGCTGTTGGTCTAGCGACTGGTGTCCGGTACTGACACGGGCGTAGCCGAGTTGGGTTCCAATCGCGGCGGGAGCAGTAACTGGCGCCATGTTGGGAGTGTCTCAAAAGTCTCAGAATGAGTCAAAATGAGACAAAGGTTTTGAGCCATCTTTTGAGACGAACTGAGCTTGCAGTTTGTGTACCGCAGAGCATCCGGGCAGCAACGTCTCAATTCTTTAGTTTTGCAACTCCCGGGATGCTCATGGGTGGTCGGCTTCGGGCAAGCCAAGTGGGCCGCAGTCAGGCGATCGCCTCCCCGTACATGAGCCACGGCGACGCCAGGGAACGCCATGCCGGCCCGCGTGGCGAGATGGTGCTGCTGGCCTTCCGCGCGTGCGGGAGTATTTAATACTCCTACCCGACTTCCAGCGGGCACAGCGGGCGTCGTTTACGCTCGGGGGAGTCCGCGCCCGCCTAGCGCGGTCCGCAGTTGCCTAATGCCCGTTTTGTCGAGCAGCGGCCGGTCGAGTTCCTGGCAGACGAGGACGTGACGCAGCCGGCGCGCGAGAGTGGGCAGTTGGGTTCGGTCGATCACCTTCCAGCGCGGACAATCCGGCAGTGCGAAGTCTTCGCGCACTTCGATGTTGGGAAGGACGACGATGTGGTCCCATCGCAGCCGGCCTCTGGTCCAGCGCGGGTCTCTTTCGACGAAGTTGCGAAGCGCATAGCAGCCTTCACGGACCTGCCGCACGGGTTCGATTCTGACGTCCTTATTACGTCGCCTCTGCCACCAGCTGGTGCCGTCGTGCCAGACCTCGCCGCCCTTGACCTCGAGGCACACAATCCCGGCCCCCTCGATGGCGACAATGAAGTCGATCTCGTGGTCCTTCAGGCGGTCGGTGACCCGCTGGCCAGCGATGACGAGGTCGGTGGCTTCAAGTTGGTTGGTAAGGGCTTGCCAGACCTCGCGCTCGGCGCCGTTGGCCAGGCGCGGCGCGTCGGGGCAAGTAATCGTCAAGGGGCCGTCGCTCCCGTGCCCTGATCGATATTCGCTTGTTCGATCACTTTGTTGAGGCTCTGGGGCTTGTTGAGGCTCGGTGACGCGCGTGGCCTCACGACCTCCTTCGACAGTTTGTTGTGCAGCGCTGGGCGGTACGGCGCCTGGTTCCCGGCTAGGAGGTGTCAACGTTTCACTGGCGCCGCCGCCCCTACCTTGCCCGCCCGCCCCGGCGGTCGGGAACAGCAGCCCAACGTTGCCGCTGGTGACAAAGTTTCCGTGCGGCAGCCCGTCGGCACCGCCGGCCCGCCACGGCAGCATCCTGTTGGCGCTATTGCCGATCAGCGGGCGGTCTAGCAGCGTCTGGGTGGGCGAATTAACCACACTTTGTAGGGGCACGCTTTGTGCCGGTGAGGCGTTGGCCGCCTCGGCGCCCGCATACGAGGCTCCGGCGCCCTTCAAGGTCTGCACAAACTGCTGATGAAACTCCTCCGCTTGGGCCCTGAGCGACTGAAAGCCCTGGCCGTACCCGGAGAACAACCCAGCGATAGCCACCGACACCTCATCCTCAGCGGCGGCCAGAATCCCCGTCGTCGGGGCCGCCGCCGCAGCATTGGCCGCGCCTAGCGCCGAACCGATGCCCTCCACATCCATCGCCGCCGCCGCCAGCAGCTGCGGGATCACCGTCAGAGACGACATCGCGGTGTCACCTCAGATCGGTCATCGGCGAATCGGCAGGCATAACGCATTTAATCTAATCGCGATCCCGGGGTCCACATACCCGGTATTCACCAAACTTACCTGTGCCGGTAGTAGCGCTGAAGTAAGCGACCGCGGGTCAGAATCCGCCGTCCAGAATGCTGCTGAGCAGAGCTTGGGCTGGAAAGGCGACCCGGAGGGGGTGGGTCGAAATCCCTGAGCCGAAACCGCTTCGGCGACCATTCTGGTCGTTCGTTAGGCTAAGCAAGTTTTCGGAAATTATTGGGCCGCGAATGCGATGGTTAGGTTTTGCAGGCAGGGACGCCATCCGCGAAGAGACGAAGCGTCCCGCCCCGCAGCGCAACTCAGTACGGTGTCACACTGTCACGTGTCACACCGCTGCTCTAAATGCCGGACGGCACAAGCTCATCCTGTGACGCGTCGATCAACCCTCCGACGTCGCCGGAATCGCGTTGGTCGGCAGGCTGCTCGTCGGCCGAACCGGCGCGATCCTGATCGCGTGACACTTGTGACACCGTGACAGGGCCATAGGCGCCCGCGGTGAGTCGAACGATCAGGCCGTGTTCGTCGGCGAGCCGGCGACGATACTGCCGTGCCGTTGGATGTCCAACACCCATCTGGATGACGACATCCGCAGCGGTGGTCTGGGAGCGGGAGTTAACCAGTTCGAGGACTTTGCACATCGTCTCACCGAGTTTGCGCTCGGTCGCCTTATTGGCTGCGGCAGCTAGCTCTTCGCCGTCGGCCTTCCACACGCCGTCAAAAAAGGTGAGCGAGTAGACCTTCTCCTCGACGTCGCGGCCGGTAACACTCAGCGTGCCAGCGGTGTTGCTTCGCGTCCGCTTCAGCGTGATGACGGTGTCGAATGAGCCGGCGAGGCCAAGGGTGCCCGACACATCGTCGATAAAATCATCCGACGTGCCCTTACGGGTGTGATGCACTGCAATTACGCTGCCACCCGAGGCGAGCAGCGGTTGGAGTGACGTTCCCGCTTTGTAGTCATCCGCGTACGGGTTGTACCCCCGTTCCCCACGAACCTTTTCCAGCGTGTCCACGATGACCATGGGCTTGCCATCATCGTGTTCTTTCACCCACTGACAAGCGAGATCCATTGCAACGTCGGTACCTTCCCGCGTGAGGCAATAGAACTGGTCGGGGAGTGGTTCGTCATCGAGCAGCGTGCGTGCGCGAGTTTGAAGCCGGCGTGCATTGTCTTCCAGGGCGAGGTACAACACCGGACGATGTTGCACCTCGACACCCAGGACCCGATTACCACAGGCTGCGGCCAGTGCAATCGCAAGGACAAGGAACGATTTCCCGATCTTCGGCTGGCCGGCCAGGATGCAACAGCCCTCCGGGATGATCCCCGGCACCGACCACGCGGGTTCGGGGAACACCTGGTTGTCCAGCCACGCCCCGTTGTGGATGGCGCTCACTAGCTCCCTCCGGTGGTGGCGCCTGCGATGAATGCGGCTACCTCCTGCGCCTTGAGAGCGGCGCTGCGTAGCGCATAGGCGAGCCGTTCGGCTCCGGGCGGGGCCAGGAGAACAACCGCGTCGGGCAGCTCCCGCTTCTCGGCGCCCAGGTGCTGGTAATCCAGCTCGAGGGCTACATAGTCGTCACCGGCGAGGACGACGACGGCCTGGTGCGGATTGACGATCTTTGCAACGACGATGTCTGTCACCAGGCACCGCCTTCTGGCGTGCGTGACTGAATCAGGTTCTCGATGTACTCGATGAGCTGGGACTCAGTCACGAGGCGGCGGCGGGCCGGTCTACGACACCCCGAAGACCAAAGGCTCACGCCGCCGCGTTCCGCTGATGGCCGCGACGACCGAGTTGCTGCGCGACTACCTGGCCGCGCATCCTCGCCGTAACGACCCCAGCGCGCCGCTGTTCTGCGCGGTGACGCTCAAAGCCGCCAAACCGACCGGGAAGCGCGCGACCGACGCCGACGGTAGGCGGGTGGTTCCGACCGCTGGTGAGGCGCTGGCGGCGCTGTCAGCCGACGAGGCCGCTGAACGGCTTGTTCTGGATTGGTCGGCCCCGATTCGTCACCACACCTTCTATAAGGCGGTTTTCCGGCCTGCAGTCGCTCGCGCCAACCTCGTTGCCGGTGATGACCCGGTATTGCCGCTTGGCTTAAAGTTCCACGCGCTTCGGCATACCTATGCCAGCTTGTGCGTGGCGGCCGGTATCCCGCCATTACAGCTGAGCCGGTTCATGGGCCATGCGAAGGTCACGACCACGTTGTCGATCTACACGCACCTGTTCGACGACGATCACGCCGAGACGATGGCCGCGCTGGAGGCGATGAGCCGCCCGTCTGCGCCCAATGTGGTGCCGATGCGTCGACGTGGTTAGCTGACGCCAATACGCCGCGATCTTAGCGCCTAGATCGGTAGTCGCCGTCAAGATCGCAGTGGGCGGACAACGCCTTTCTTGTTGATGACCGCACTGGACTTGAGGAACTTGATGAGGGTCTCTTCGAGCTGCTTGCGCAGCGTCCGTCTGTGACCTTCACGTAAGCAGCCGTCTCAACAATCGGGCTCTTGTACCAGAATTTGTCCACGTGGCCGCCGATGCGCGTTTTAATGTTGCTGCGGGCAGAGTCACCCGCGCCATTCCGCAATTCAACGCCCGCACTGCCAACGGCATCGACTACCGGGTCCTGTGGCAGGCCAACACCCCGAACGACATCAGCGGAGCCACTATCGCCAGAGGCCAACAATCGACGGGCAAGCTCTACTTTGACGCCACCGGCCCACCGCCGACAACCGTCGCATTTAACACGGGATGAAGGACCTCTTGATTTGGGGCCTTAGACCGATACCGGCTTGTGGGAACGGGCCCTATTCTGGCCGGTATGGATTTGCCACGGTATCGGGGTCAGCTGGCTGCCGGTGTGATGGCCGCGGTCGTGCCGCTGATCGGAGTCGGTCTCATGCTCGCTGGGCAGGCTGCGGCAGATCCCGGGTGCGCGAACGGGCAACCCGACGCCAGCCCGGTCGGCAAGGGCCAGCAGGTGATCGTGGACTACTTCAGGGCGATCAACAACCAGGACTACCCCACAGCATGGGGATATCTGGGCCAGCCGATGCGTGCCATATATGGCGCGACATCACCAGATCGGGACGCAACCGGCCTGTCGAGCTTCTCGTCAATCATGCGCCAGCATGTGAAATGCGTACGAGTCACCAAGATCGCCAGCGCCAACAGCACCGACCCGGACATCTCCGCGTCGCTCGGCATTCAGTGGTATCAGGTTACATTCGACGACGAGTACATCACCCCGTTCGAGGCTGGCGCCGGCACGCTGCCGCCGTTTTACAAGACACATGCCGATCCGCACGAAGGAGCGCCACCGCCGCTCATCATCAACCAGGGGACGAGCCCGTGAAGCCTCTCCGCAGCGCGTGGAATGCGTCGCCGGTGATGGGATCGGCATCGGAGCTGCCACCCCCGCTAACCGCACGTGCCTGACCGAATGCGACGGGCGGCTGTTTTGGGGAAGGCTCCTTCTCCGCACAATGACGTGGGATACCTTGCGGCACTGCATTAGTAGATGACGGCCCCTGAGCTTATGACGTCGCCTTCAGCAAGCGCGCCCCGATCGAGGCCGGAGAACAGAACCCCGATGTTGTCGCCGGCCGTCGCCTCGCGGATCACCTTGCGGAACGCCTCGATGCCGTCGACCCCCCATTTCGGCTTTCTGGCCGCGACAACTCGCGCCCAGCTCCGGAGCTGCCGCACCCAACCCGGAGTTGCCACGACGCCGCCAACATGTGTGAGTTCAGGCTTTGGCGCAAGGACGACGCGACGCTCGTTATCAACCTCGACACGCTCCGATAAGTACTACTCGTAGACCTCCGCCAGGATGTCGGGCCGGAGTACTCCGAATGCGAACCGACCACGCGGCCAGTACATTTCGCGCACAACGCCGGTCAAGACAGAGCCACTGCAGGTGGTGGAGGTCAACACGTCAAACAACCCCGCGTTGAATACCCGATCGGCCGACCTGAAGGTGTCCATGAGCGTGTCGTCCTGGGCCGACCTCAGGAGCTCTTCGTACCGGTTAATGTTGCGGTCCTCGCAGACGCGGAGGAACAGCAGCGCGTTGAGCAGCAGCTGGGTACGTCTGCCCCGCTCGGTCCTCACCAAGTCCGTCCTGGGCGGTCGGCTACCAGAACAAAGCGTCACTGGTGGCGGCTCCCGTCCGCCGCCACCGAGCCCGGGCGGCTCCGAGATGTTCACGATGCGGTTGGAGGACGACAACCGCGGTCGGTTTCGGTGTGTGGAGCCGTGGAACTGGTTGCCTTGTTCGCTAAGTAGGCCCGCAGTCGCCGGCCGAGTGGGCCCACCGGATTAGGAATCGGAGGACGCACCGCGACTTGGCAGCATCTGGCATCGCCGCATGATCAAAAGGCGTTCGGCGCTAACCTGCGCGCCGGCAAGCGTGACTTCGACCGGCTGTGCCCGAACCGGCGGGCAGGACCGTGTCGATGCCGGGTCCGGTGTTGGATTAGCTGGAGGGCCCGTCGAACCACTGCTGCACGCCGCCGTGATTCAAACATGCACGGTTCATGTCGTGGTTGTAGCAGTAGGTGCCGTCGTTGCAGATGCCGTGTGCACCGGGCGGCGGAGTCGGGATCGGTGTAGGACTCGGTTGTGCCGGTGCGTGTGCAGCCAAAGCCGCGCTTAAAACCAGCGCGCTGACTGCCAAAAGCGGAAACTTGATCATGGTGCGCTATCTCCTGCCAAATCGGGCTTGGTGGCTACCTAAGCTATGAGTCGACGCTCAACTATAGGGCCGTTCGGCTTCCTGATTGCAGACTTTGGGCTGAGCTACGGGCTAGCCGGACTCGTGCATGCCCGGCGCAATCGCTTGCCGCGGCCTCCTAAGGTTGTGTGGGACTTTCAATCTTGTTCGGTTGGCGACGCGCATCTCAACGGAATCGGCGGGGATCTCTCGGAGCCGCACTCTCGGGAGTGAAGTAGCGCGTATCTCACATGCCCGCTACATGGACGAGTTGACCGACGAGGGCCGTGACCAGCATGGCAAGGCCGCCACCCAATACGACGCGCAGCGCGGGTCGAGCAAGTGCCGTTCCAGCGATCCAGGCGCCGAGGATCCCTGCGATGGCCAGGCCGATCAGCGTGACGACCACGATTAGCCCCAGCCTCGTGGTCGGCGTTGGTGCGGCCAAGCCGAGAAGTGGTAGTAGGCCGCCGATGAAGAAGCTCGCCGCCGATGCTGCGGCCGCCTGCAGCGGTCGGGCGGCCGTGATCTGGGAGTGTCCGAGTTCGTCACGTAGGTGTGAGGTTAAGGGGTCGGCGTCGTGAAGTGCTTGGGCGACTTGACGTGCCAGGTCGTCGGGCAGGCCGCGGTCGCGGTAGATGCCGGCGAGTTCGGCGAGTTCGGCGTCCGGGTTGATGGCCAGTTCACGTTGTTCTTTGGCGCGGTCGGCGCGCTCGACGTCGACTTGGGAGCTGACCGAGACGTACTCGCCGGCGGCCATGGCCATCGAACCTGCGGCCAGCCCGGCAATGCCCGCGGTTAGCACCGTGGCTGCGGCGGCGCCGCTGCTAGCCACACCTACCATCAGGCTGGCAGTGGACACCAGGCCGTCGTTGGCGCCGAGCACGGCTGCGCGCAACCAACCAGCGTGTTCGCCGCGGTGGACTTCGGCGTGGGGATTGACCATCTCAAAAAAGCTCACTAGACACCTCAGATTGCTTGTCGGCTCGTACGGCACGGTGGCACATCGATCGTCATACGGCTAGGGCACAACGCCTGTGCGCCCGACGACTTAGCCCAACAAGGGTCGCACGGGCCTTTCGACCTGCCAGGCAAGGCATTGCGACCCTACATGCCGCTAGTTGCAAATGATCGACTCATTGTGAGTTCCCTTCGCCACCGACTCCGCGGTCCGTTATGGCGGTGGTGAGTCGGAGTTTGTGCGGTGGAGAGGATTTGGTGCTGATGGGCGTAAGGGACTCTACGGGCCGTGCGGTGGCTGTCGCGGCTTCGCCCGCTCATCGAACCGGTCCTGGTTGTACTTACGCTGGGTGCACTGGCCGCTGGCGGGATCGCGTGGCTCGCCGGGCGGCGCGACATCGCCGACGGTTGCTGGATCGCCGGCACCGTGCTTGCGGTGCTGCCGGCGTTGGTGTGGGTCGTGCTGGCGTTGCGTCACGGGCGGCTCGGCGTGGATGTCATCGCGGTGCTGTCGCTGGTGGGAACTCTGCTCGTTCACGAGTATCTGGCTGGGGCATTGATCGCGGTGATGCTGGCCGGCGGCCGTGCGTTGGATGCAGCGGCCGCGCGGCGTGCCTCTCACGATCTGAGGGCCCTGCTGGAGCGGGCGCCACGGTTCGCGCGTCGACGCGTTGGCACGCAGGTGAGCGTGATCCCGCTGGACGAGGTAGCCGTCGATGATCTGCTGGTCGTCGGCCCAGGCGAGGTGGTGCCGGTGGACGGCCGCGTTGTCGACGCGGTCGCGGTGCTGGATGAGTCGGTGTTGACTGGGGAGCCGCTGCAGGTTGAACGCGGTGTTGGTGAACCCGTCCGTAGCGGTGTGGTCAACGCCGGCAGCGCATTTGAACTGCGCGCCACCGCAACGGCCGACGACAGCACCTACGCCGGCATCGTGCGACTGGCCCAACAGGCCGGCGCCGAAAACGCGCCGATCGTCCGGTTGGCAGACCGTTACGCGGCGTGGTTCTTGCCGCTGGCGCTGCTACTTGCTGGCGCGGCGTGGCTGGCCAGCGGCTCAGCCGTGCGAGCGGTGGCCGTGCTGGTCGTGGCGACCCCGTGCCCGCTGCTGCTCGCGGCACCGGTCGCGATCGTCTCCGGGTTGTCGCGGGCTTCTCGTGCCGGAGTGATTATCCGCAGCGGCGGTGCGTTGGAAAATCTCGGGCATGCAACGACTTTGGTAATGGATAAGACCGGCACCCTGACCATGGGACGCCCGGTGGTGGTCGACGTGGTCGCCGCACCTGGGGATAACGCGACCGAGATCTTGCGGCTGTCCGCATCGGTGGATCAGTTTTCTCCGCACGTGCTGGCCGAGGCCATCGTGACCGAAGCGATCGCCCGCGGTCTGCAGTTGTCATTGCCTGCCGATGTGCTCGAGGAGCCGGGCCGCGGCGTCTCCGCGACCATCAATGAGCGCCGGATGACCGTCGGCAAGCTGCCCGCTGACGCGGTGACCAGTGCGTGGGCGCGCGGAGTGGTCAATCGGGCCCGCCTGGACGGCGCAGCGATCGCGTGGGTGTGCATGGAGGGCGAGCCGGCCGGTGCAGTGTTGTTGCGGGACCCGTTGCGCCGCCATGCGCCTCGGACCGTGCGGCGGTTGCGGGCGGCGGGACTAAATCGGTTGGTGATGCTCACCGGCGACCGCGCCGAGCCGGCGCGCGAAGTAGCCACGGTACTGGGACTCGACGAGGTCTACGCCGATCAGACCCCGGCCGACAAAGTCGCCGCGGTACGCGCCGAACGCGACCGAGCGGTCACCGTGATGGTGGGCGACGGAATCAACGACGCCCCAGCGCTGGCGGCCGCGACGGTGGGTGTGGCGATGGGCGCTCGGGGGGCCACTGCCTCCTCGGAGGCCGCCGACGTCGTGTTGACCACTGATCGTGTCGACCGGCTCGCCGATGCGATGGATATCGCGCGTTGGTCGCGGCACATCGCGATGCAAAGCGCCGTCGTGGGCATGAGCCTGTCCCTGCTGGCAATGGTGATCGCCGCGCTGGGCTGGCTGCCGCCGGCAGCGGGGGCGCTGCTGCAGGAGGGGATCGATGTCGCCGTGATCCTCAACGCGCTACGGGCCCTGCGCGGTAACCCGGCCACCGAGGTCGTCTTGCCCGCCGGCACCGAGCAGATGTTGCGCCAGTTCGCCGCCGAGCATGAGGAACTGCGCGACACCCTCGGACAGCTTCGTGACAGCGCCGATCTGCTGGCCGCCGCTCCCGATGCCGCGGCACTGGAATCGCTGACCACCGCGAGCACGTTGCTCACCGACCGGATCCTGCCCCATGAACGCGCCGAGGAAACCCAACTCTATCCGGCATTGGCGCGGCCGCTGGGCAGCGACGAGGCTACCGCCACCATGAGCCGCACCCATGCCGAGATCCAGCGGCTCGCCGACCGTATCGGCACACATCTGAGCCTGGCCCAGTCGGCCGGCGCGATCCAGCAAGACCAAGTTGATGACCTGTTGGCGTGCCTGTATGGTCTGTACACATTGCTGCGACTGCACTTCGTCCAAGAAGAAGAAAACTACTTCACCCTCACCGAGGACGACCCCACGACGCCCGAAACCACCCGAACACCGGGGCCATCACAGCCAGCCGACCGCGCGGTGACGCGCTGAATCGACCATAATGGGCCCGATCAGCGGTGTTTTAACCGGGATCTTAGTCGCGCTGATTGTCACGGCGATGTGGCTGACGCACAACCAAAACCGGCTGCAATCCGCGGTTACACGATCACGCCACGAGGTTCAGCGGTTAGCGAGCAGGCTTCTTGGCCGCCACGGACACCGCGAAATAGGTTGGGCAAGAACGCTATTGGGTGGATCCGCGTTGGCCGTGCTGACCGTCGGCCTGATAACTCTATGTGGTCTGTCCGCGCTGTTGGCCTATGTCTCCGACAGTGTGGAGGATTACGACGGAATCGCCTTGGTGGACAGGCCCACCGTGGCGTGGTTGGCCACCCACCGCGAGCCCGTACTGACCGCGGTGATGCGCACTTTCAGCGTGGTGGGCAGTCCGATTTCAGCTGCCGCGGTAGCTGTGATCGTGTGCTCGGCGGTGGCGTGGCGGACCCATACATGGTTGCCGGTCGCGACTGTCGTAATTGGAGTGGCGGGGTTCGCTTTGGCCGCAACCGTTGTCAAGCTCGAGGTGGCTCGTCAGCGCCCGCCGTTGCCCTACGCGGTGATTGCGGTCGATGGTTATTCGTTTCCCTCTGGGCATGCCCTGGGCATTACGACCGCGACATTGATCGTGGCATGGACCGTCGCACGCTGGTTGATCCACTCGTGGAATGGCCGAATCGCGGTGTGGATGAGCGCGATCGTGATCATCGCTGGTGTGGGCTTCTCGCGAGTGTATTTGGGTGTGCATTACCCCAGTGACGTGATCGCTGGGTGGCTGCTCGGTGCGATCTGGGCCGGTGCACTGCTGACGTGCGCCGGGTTGTGGGGCCATGTCCGCGGTGGCCAGCGAGCAACAACGCCCTTTGCGCAAGGCGTCTGAGCGATAGCGCACTGCGGCACGGCTGGGCAGCGTTCGGCCACACCGCCAAACAAGCTGCACGTCGGGGCGCCACACAGTCGGTGCCGGTGGGCGCCAAGCGAGGGTAGCCAGTCCTTGGAGCACAAGGTCAATCGTTGTGGTGACCGAGGTCGTGACGATCGAGGACTTCAGCCCGCGGTGTCACCGATGCGCTTTGGTGGATCATCATGGCGTGTATCGGGTTGCAGAAGGGCGACAAGGACGATGAGCGTGCTGTTCGGCCTACCGGCACACCCGTTGTTGGTTCACCTCACGGTGGTCGCGATCCCGCTGGCCGCGCTGCTGGCCATGGCGGTCGCTGGGTTTCCTCGCGTTCCGGGCCTGATTAAGCTCACCACCTTGGTGCTTGGCGCGCTATCTGTGGCGTTGGTGCCACTGATGGAGTCCTCGGGCAAAACCCTGGAAGAGAAGGTGCCCGACTCGGCGGCCGTGGAGCGGCACGCTCAACTGGGTGAAACGCTGCTGCCGTGGGTGATCGGCCTGCTCATCGCGATCGTGGCGGTTCTCGCAACCGACCGGTGGCTGCGACCGGCACGGCCGGGCGGCTCCGCCACGTCGGGGGTGGGGCGTTTCCGCGCGGCTAGCCGCGCGGTGACGGTCAGCGTTGCTGTGGCCGCGATCGCCGTCGCGGGGGGCACATTCGTGCAAACGGTGCGGATCGGTCACAGCGGCGCGCAGGCGACCTGGTCCAGCCCAGGCGCCGCGACCCCTGGCTCGACTCAGGTGGACCGCGGTGAGCACGGTGAGCCCTGAACACTACAACCGCGGCGAGCCTTATCGATTCCCCACCCGAATCTCGCTACCTCGCCACGTATTAGGAGAACATTGAAATGCGCTACGCAAAATCGCGAGCCGCTGCGTGCGCGACCGCCGCGCTGTTGTCGCTCCTGGCCTGCTCGCACCACACCGCCACGCCGGCACGCTCGCCGCTGGCCGATTCGACCCGCGCCAACGCACTGTCGGCGATGCACGGAGAAGCGATGGCGCACGCCAAATATCTTGCCTACGCGGCGCAGGCCCAGCAGGCCGGACGCGGCCAAGCGGCACAACAATTCAGCATGGCAGCGGAGACCGAGCTGTCGGATCATTTCGCCCGCGAAGCCGATCTGATCGGGCTGGGCGGTGACATCGCAACCAACCTGCGCGACGCGATCAGCGACGAAACCAACCAAGCCACCATGTATCGCGGCTTCGCCAGACAGGCCAACGCAGACCACGACACCGCGGCCGCGGCGTTATTCACCGTCCTCGGCGACGATGAAGCCACCTGCGCAAAGGACTTCACCACCGCGCTGACCGCCGTTACCGGTCCCGCCGGCGCGGCCACGGTTCCGGCCGGGGCGCACCTGGCTGTCGTGGCGATCAATGCCGGCCAGCCGCAGTCATCGGGGACCACGTTGGCCAACGTGCGCACGGCGATGCAGAGTGAAGCCTTCGCCTACGCCAGATCCATGCGCTACGCCGATCAGGCCCGCCGAGAAGGAAATCCGGCGGTAGCGCAGCTGTTCACCAACACCGCCAACATCGAACTGAACTCACACTTTGCCGGATTGGCGACATGGGCCGGGCTGGTAGCCACTGACACCAATGCCAATCTCATCGACGCGATCAACGGCGAACAGCACGAAGCCGACATCATGTACCCGGACTACGCTCGCCAAGCCGCGCAGGCCGGAAACGCTCAGGCGGCCAGTCTGTTCCGCGAGATCGCCGGTGACGAAAAGACCCATCAGCAGGCGTTCCAGGGCGCGCTGACCGCACCATGAGCCAACGCCGCATCACTGCCGATACGATGACTACACAACCGTGGAGCGCTATGCCGTTCTGCGAGGTTGCCACAGAATCCAGCAGGGCGCCGAGGTGAACCCGACCGGTGGGCGAACGGAGCTGGCGAGCTTTTTCCGCGCATCGCTGGACGCCTACCGGGCCACGCGGGAGGGCGATGAGGGTATTGCTCAACGTCAGCAACAGCGGCTGGGCGACATCGTCGCCTACGCGCGCACCCACTCGCCCTACTACCGGCAGCTATATCGCCATGTGCCCGAGGGGTTTTCGGACATCAGCCGATTCCCAGCGGTGACAAAGACCGAGCTGATGAGCCAGTTCGATGACTGGGTGACCGATCCCGCAGTGACCAGAGCCTCCGTGGAGGCGTTCCTGTCGGATCCGGGCAACATCGGGCGCGACTACCTCGGGCGCTACGTGGTGTGTACGACCTCCGGCGCGACCGGTTCCGGCGATCCTGTTGCACGATCACACCGCATTGGTCGTCTATCACGTACTCGGCTATATCCGTTCCGTGCCGGTGGCGTTCCTCACCCCGCAGCGCATGTGGGCACTCCTGCGCGGCGCGGACGATTGGCCGCGGTTTACGTCACCGGCGGGCACTTCCTGGGCAACACCATGATGGCCCGCATCCGGAAGATGCCGTGGCGGGCCAGAATGCAGCGCATCTTCTCGGCCCCGGCACCGGTGGGCGAACTGGTGGCCGACCTCAACGCTTTTCAGCCCGGTCGTGCTCGGTGGCTATCCCAGTGCGGTTCGTAGCGCTGTAATCCGATCTGGACTTGGGCGGCGGGCGTCGCGCTGATGTTGCGAAACCACTGGCTGTTGCCCCACACCGAGATCACCGTGGCCTCACGCATACGACGGTCATAGCGTTGAACGTAGAGCACTGTGCGGTAGCGCTTTCCGATGTGCCGGCCGATATGGGTCAGTAGCAAGAACACGTGCCCTGTGGCCCATCCGAGCCGGATGCGCCACAGAACCTGTAGGACGCTACCGACGGCCCCTACCGTTCGCTTCCAGGCGGCGCTCACCCACCATCTGTCGGTGCGCAGGTGGTCCGGACGCACGCGGACCTGTGGTGCCATAGCCGTTCGCCCACATTGGGTGTAGGTCATTTTTCGGACTTATCGGCGAAATCGTGCGCGCACCCAACGACGGCCAGCTAGGGCCAATCGTCCCCAAACCGGTTCGTTTGCGCGGCCACGTGTTGATCAAAGACCCTTCTTGCCAGGACTTGCGGCTCTGGTGCCGGTCGCGCGCCCACGCACGGTTGGGCAGACACGTCAGCGTCCTGAGACGCCCGGACCGCCGTTGGTGATATCGGGCTGTCTTTCGGCGCGAATCTTGGCTTATCGCAACATTTCTCGGGTAATTCCACGGAGTGAATTCCGCTGAGGAGCTTCGTTTTTCGGAGTCATTTCGCTGGTAGGCAGATCATCCTGACTCGATCGAGGACCATCGGCCCTAGGAAACACCACAGGACGAGCGCACACTTCCACCTCAGGTGAATAGAAACGGCAAGCTGAAGGAGATGAGCGTCGATGTGTGGCTGGGGTTGGGGCTGGGGCGGTAACGGCTGGGGCTGGGGTGCCATCATGTTGGCGGTGCTTCTGGTGGCGCTGATCGTCGTGGTTGCCTTTGCGATCGGCTATCTGGCTCGTCGAGGCGGCAGCCAATACAACAGGGTCAGTTCCGCGGCGACCGGGACCGGGCCAGAAGATACGTTGGCGCAACGCTTCGCTCGCGGCGAGATAGACGAAGAGGAATACCGACGGCGCATCACGCTATTGCGTGAACATCTCTGACCGCGATGGCTAGGTTGACGCGACGGACGGCGCTCGCTGGGCTCGGTGCGATCGGAGCGGGCAGCGTCGTTGGTCTGGGGTATGTCCTTCGCAGCATCTTTGAATCGCCTTCGACGGCTGTCCGCCTCACCGACGGATGCGGTTTTATGGGCGCCGGTCAGATGGATATGAGCCGCTACATGGAGATGTTCATGCGGCACAACGAAATCAACCGTGTTGTTGAGGACATCACCGGCGGCGTGCGCACCACCACCGAATCGAAGTCCCCAGAGCTCACCGCGCAACTACAGGCGCATGTCTCAAGCATGTACGCCCACCTCGATCAGGGAACCGAGGTCGTCTGCATGAGCCAAAGCCTGCCGACTCTCTTTCGTCAGGCCAGCGGCTACCGCCGCAAGCTCACGTTCACCCCGACGGGTGTGATCGCCGAGGAGACCACCGACGATCCCGCCCTCACCGACGTCATCCGTGCACACGCGCGCGAAGTTACCGGGTTCGTGCAGGAGGGGATGCCCGCCATGATGCAACAGATGATGGGCCCAGGCGGGATGATGGGCGGAATGGGCTGCGGCGGGATGATGAGGCCCCGCAGTCCTTGACCGAGAAATCAGGCTACAGACGCGGACACCCGCCACGCCCGGAGCCCATAATCTGTTGTCCCCCAGCCTTGGCCAAGGTGCCGACTAGCCTGGGGTTAAGTGTTGCACTCGCGAGCCACACGTCACGGATCCATATATCGGCGAGCTTTGTGTCGTATGGTCGAGCGCCGACGCTTTTGTTGCGGTGGACGTGTCTACTTCCCTGAAACCGGCACTCCCCGGTCAAGCCGCGAGAGCTGTGTTGCTGCTAATGCCGAGAGTCCCTGGCGGGCCCCACTGCGGAGGCAGTGTCGACGTTGTAGGCACTGACGCGGCACGGGTGTGATCCGGCGGGCCAGCGCGCCGGGTGTAGGCGGTGTCTTGCCGCCGTCCGCGGTTCGGCCATCAGTCCGGCATCACCCTGCCGAGGGCGAACATATGGAGGGTGGAGGGCCGCAAAGCATTTAGTGTTGTTAATGCGCCGAAGCTCTTGCGTTGGCCGCTTGAGCGGTAGTGCGTGCGTCGTAAATGGGCACACCGCGAATGCCACCCTGGAGCCCTACTCCGAAACCCGCTGATGACCGAAATCCCTAAGCGCTTGAGTTCGCTACAGAGGGCCGTTGGGGGCTGAAGGAGAACCCGATGAATACCATTGTGCGTTCCTTCGGCAAATTCATTCTCAACGTGCTGAATTGACGCGCAAGCGCAGCAAGAAGCAACAAGAGGAGGACGAACGCAGATATCACTCCGCTGTGTGTGAACGCTTAAGGAGCGTCGATCCCAACGGTTGTGACTGACCCGAAGTGGTGAAAGGAAACAAAATGAAAAGCGAAGTCTGCAAATTCTTCTCCGGATCGTTTGCGGCGCTCGCCTACGTGCACGCTGCGTACGCGGTGGCGACGTCTCGCGGCATCATTAACGAGCCCGTCTTCCTAGGGAGAAGGTGGGGTGTCGGATATATGTGGACGGAGGCCGCTGTCTACTCTGTGGTCAGTCTGGCACTTGGGTACGTCGGCTGGATCTCCAAACCTCAAGGGCGGCTAGCGGAACCGACAACATCCGAGATCGACGGGCAGAGTAAGCAACCTGTGGGCGCAGGTGACGAGTCCCAGCTCGCGGCACGCTGATCAGTGTCGAAAACCCTAGCGTCAGCCCGGCTACTGCTCGACCAGCTCGGCCGGGCTGGCGGGCAAACCACCCTTTGCCAATAGCGCGTTCAAAGTGTCGACTGAACAACCGTGCGATTCTGGGATCCGCCACGAAGATAGGAAAAACGCCTTCGCCCCTTTCGACGAGAATTCTGCAAAGACCGCAGGTAGAGACGTAGTCGCCCGCCAAGAACATTGGGAACCTATAGTCGTCGTTTAGCAGCAGGTGTGTTGTTGTGTAGGTTCCCAGTTCCTGCTTCGAAATCCCAGTTCATCTGCAAGGATTCTGCAAATTTGCAGAAATAACTGGAAACGCCGATAACCGAGGCATCCCTAGCTTCGTCGCCCTGACTAGACCGTTCGTGTTCGGCGCACCCCGGAACCGGGCACAATGATCTCGGTCCCCGCGTTGAGGGTCTTGCCGCGGAAGAAGTCCTGGCTACCGAGTGCGCTCAGCGCCGCGATTGGGATGCCGAGCAGCAGCAGGCCCATCCCGAGGACGAATACACCACCGACGTGGCCAAAGTGGGTCTTGCCGTAGTCCGGCGCGTACATGTCGATGGCACTCTGCACGAACGCCCACGTCATTGCGACCGCGCCGATGAACGGAAGGGCGCCCCGCAGCCAGAAGTCGCGTGCCGATCGCCGCAGCGTGCGCCGGTAGGTCCACACGCACGCATACGCAGTGGTGGCGTAGTAGAAGGCGGTGGCCAGCCCGAGCGACGCCACCATGTCCGCCAACGAGTTCTGGCTGACCAGCGTCATAACAAGATAGATCGTGAACCCACCGATACCGATCACGAGGACGGCGAACCGCGGTGTCCGGTACCGGGGGTGCACCCGCGCGAAGCGCTGCGGTAGGGCCCGGTAGACCGCCATGGCCAGCATGCCCCGCGCGGTTTTGACCAGACTCGTCATCACCGACGCCAATGAGGACGAACTGATCGCGAGCAGCAGCACAACGGCCAGGCCCCTACCGACCACCGGGTCTCCGAGGATGCTGAGGGCGTCGTTGGCGTTCTGTGGATTGTTCAGGCCGATGCTCGTTGTGCCGAACCCGGCGAAGGCTTGAATCGCAAAGCTCACCAGCACATAGGTGCCGAGCACGAGGATCGTTGCGAGCACGGCGGCCTTGCCCGGGTTCTTGTGCGGCTGCTTGGTCTCCTCGGATATCGACAGGCAGGCGTCCCACCCCCAGTACGCGAAGACGCACAGGATGGACCCGTGGGCCACGGACGCGGCGGATAGTCCCGCCGGAAACAGCCAACTCCACTGCGGCATCACCGCCTGTGGACCCGCGTGATGGCCGAAGACCTTCACCAACGCGACAACGCTGACCAGCGCCAGCATCGCGAACTGCACTGCCACCAGCACAGCCTGTGTGCGCTCGGTGACGTCGATTCCCCGCAGACACAGCAGCAGCAAGCCGACGACGGCCAACCCGCCCAATGCGACCTGAGCTGCCATCGAATTTGCCAGTGCGTTCAGGTGCAGTGCCTTCATAAAGTAGATCGCCGCGATCTGTGCGCCATTGCCGACGGCGACGGTCGCGGCGATCACCGAGGCCCAGCCGGCCAGCCAGCCGACCCACGGACCGAACGCGCGTGTGGCCCATGTGAAGGTCGATCCGCAGTCCGGCGTTTCGCTGGCAAGTTCGCGAAACGCGAAGGCGGTGAGCATCATCGGCAGAAAACCGATGACGAATAGCGCGGGCGTCTTGGCGCCTACCACCGCCACCATGCCGGCTAACACTGCCGCCAGACTGTAGGCGGGGGCGACCGACGAGACCGCGATGACCACGCTCCCGGTCAGGCCAACGGTTCCTGGCCTCAGCCCCTTTCCGGCGCCCGTCACACTGGTTGCCGGCGCCGAGGACGCCTTACTTCTCATCGCCCCTCGGGAAAGTGGGGAGTTCGATTGCGCCGGTGCCAATGTAATTGCCAATGCGAAGCATCACCACCCGAGCAGGGCCGCTGACTTTTGTTCCCGAGTACACGATCAGCCTGTCGAGAAGCTGACATGCCTCGGACGACAGCGGGCCTCGCTAGGGTCACGATCGTAGTATCGCAGGGCACCTTCCGCGAGGCTGGGTCGTTGCAGTCGATCAATCCGGCCGCTTATTTGGGGACCCTTTTGGGGACCACACGTTATGCGCGGTAATGAACGACCCTTGCGTCTGTGCACGTATCGCACGGCCGCAAACCGGCCACACACTCGCGGTGACGAGCGGAAACGTGTTACCGCCATTTACTGGGGGTCAAGTGGTCGAAGGTACAAATCCTGTCAGCCCGACCGTGTCAGCCCGACCGCAGGTCATCGTTCTGGCCCGGCGGTTTGGCCCTCCGCCGACGCGACGTCGGTAGCAGCATCGACACACTCCGGCGATAGTCGTGGTATTGGTTGCCCAGCGTCGCGACCAGGTCGCGCTCTTCCAATTGCACGGCGAGCAGGATGTAGCCCGTGGTGGCCACCGCGAAGAGCAGGTGTCCGGCCGTCATGGTGGGCGCCGCCCAGAAGGCAACGATGAAGCCGAGCATGATCGGGTGGCGCACCAGCCGGTAGAGCGATCGGGCTTGAAAACCCAATTCGGTGTAAGGCCTTCCGCGCCACGCCAAATACACCTGCCGTAGACCGAACAGGTCGAAGTGGTTGATCATGAAGGTCGACGCGAACACTATTGCCCACCCGAGCCAGAACACGGCCCACACAACCAGGCGGCCAGCCGGTTGCCGGACGTCCCAGATGACGGCCGGCATCGTTCGCCACTGCCAGTACAGCAGCAGCAGCACGGCGCTTGCCAGCACCACGTAGGTGCTGCGCTCAATCGGCGGCGGCACGAATCGCGTCCACCATCTTTTGAACGCCGGCCGCGCCATGACGCTGTGCTGGACCGCGAACGCACCAAGTAGCAACACGTTGACCACAACAGCCTCGCCGATCGGCGCGGCAATCCCATGATCGACGTTCCGTGGCACCGCGATGGCGCCCACGAATCCAACTGCATACAGGAACGCCACGAGGAACAGAACGTAAGCTGCGGAGCCGTAGCCGATCGTCAGCCAGCGTTTCATTCTCCGATTGTCCGCCTAAATCGAAGCGAAAGCGTCTATATCCAGCGTTTTTTGTCAGCGATCGCCCCAAACCCTAGGAGCAGATCTTTGACGACATCACCGGCGGCTCACGCGCCGAGTCGCGCGCACGGCGAGGTATGCCTGACGACAATGGGTTAGAAGCTACCGAGAGCATGCCTCTACCCGCCTTGGTTCATGGGCGGCGGTGCCACGCCGATCGTGGATGCCGAAGTCATCGAGCCCGAGCCCGGCTGCACCGACTTTCTGGACAGCTTGAGTGTCGAGCGAGCTAGCAACGCTGGCCGCAGGGCATACAGGCTCAGGGACTTCGAGCGGTAGGTATCGCGGAGAGTCGCATCGTCAGCGAAAATCCGCTACCTGAGAGCCGCCAACGCGCGGGACACGCGGTTTCCGGCCACAGAGCACACGCCCTCCGACAAGTCAGCTAACGACTTCGGGGTGGGTGTCTCGCCAGGCCACGGCCAAACCACGGTCAAAACGGACTCTGCCGACTAATTTGTAGGTCTACTTACCTCGCTGAACTGCTCTAACTTGGAGCCGATGACGGGAATCGAACCCGCGTATTCAGCTTGGGAAGCTGATGTTCTGCCATTGAACTACATCGGCGCGCTCGGGAAAGTCCGGCCTGAGAAGGCTAGCATCCCCTGCCGCGCCAGCAGGCTGGCTTGCCCGGCGGGCCGAATTCCCGGCGGCGCGGTCGGGCGCATGTGCGGAATGTAATTCGAGCGCGGGAATCGAGCGCCGCTATCAACATAGAGAGTTTTCTGTAGGGGCCCAGGTAACCCGTCTGCCCTCGTAGGTGAGCCCTTGAGGGCTCGATATTTATTCTTTCGTTATCGTGCCGTAATCTGCTTTCCGTGGGTCGGCACGAATTACCTAAGAAGCGGCGAAAGGCTCGGCGAAACTCGCCGATAGTGCTGGCTGCCGGCGTCGCCGTGGCCGCCGCGTTCTTCGGGGCCGGCGGAGACGTCTACGCGGTCGCCGCCCGCGAGCACAGCAAGCCGGTTGTTCCCGACGTCGAGCCGTGCTGCTGGGAGCTCGTCGCGGCACCGATCGCCAGCAAGCCTGCGCCGGGTGCGGGCGACGACCAAGTCGAGCTGGTCCGGGCATCGCGATTGCGAGTCGACAGCCGCTTCTTGCCCGTCGGCAGGGTCAACGAGCAAGGCCTCCAGGTCAGAACGATCTTGGCGGCTCGTGCCATCAGTGCGGCGTTCCCCGAGATTCGCGACATGGGTGGGGTGCGACCGGATTCGAAGCCATGGCATCCCCGGGGCCTGGCGATCGACGTGATGATCCCCAATCCGAGCAGTGCTGAAGGCATCGATCTGGGCAACCGGATCGTCGCGTACGTGCTGGAGAACGCGGACCGATTTGCCATGCAAGACGCGATTTGGCGTGGCATGTACTACACGCCGCATGGTGCGCGGGCGATGGGAATGGGCCACTATGACCACGTCCACGTCACCACGCTCGGCGGCGGCTACCCCACGGGTCAGGAAACCTACCTCCGCTGAGCAGGCATCGCGCAGATACGCTCATCGGGTGCTGCTCTCTGATCGTGACCTCAGGGCCGAAATCACCGGCGGTCGGTTGGGCATCGACCCGTTCGACGACAGTTTGGTGCAGCCATCCAGCATCGACGTCCGGCTCGACTCGCTGTTCCGGGTGTTCAACAACACCCGTTACACCCATATCGACCCCGCCAAGCAGCAGGACGAGCTGACGTCCCTCGTGGAACCCGCTGACGGAGAACCCTTTGTCCTGCATCCGGGTGAGTTCGTGCTCGGCTCCACGCTGGAGCTCTTCACGCTGCCCGAGGACTTGGCGGGGCGTTTGGAGGGCAAATCGTCGCTGGGCCGCTTGGGCCTGCTGACGCATTCGACCGCGGGCTTCATCGATCCCGGTTTCACCGGTCACATCACGCTGGAGCTGTCCAACGTCGCCAACCTGCCGATCACGCTGTGGCCGGGGATGAAGATCGGGCAGCTGTGCATCCTGCGATTGACCAGCCCGGCCGAACATCCCTATGGCAGTTCGCGTGTCGGCTCGAAATACCAGGGTCAGCGGGGACCGACGCCGTCACGGTCCTACGAGAACTTCATAAGATCTACATAAGTTCACCGATGCGCAATCACAGCATCATCGCGCGATCATTGGTAGGTCCGCGCTTTCTCCTCCGGCGGACTTGGCCGCAGAACCTCTGGAGGGGTCTTGGATATCGTGCTTGGCGTGTCGATGGCACCGTCATCGATCCAGATGGTCGTCCTCGAGGGCGAAAATGCTGACGGCGCAACGGTCGAAGAGGACGAACTCGTCGTCACCGATGTTGATGTCACGAAGGGTGCACCCGACCACGTAATCTCTGCCATCCTGGGCACCCGCGAGGGCGCCGCCGCCGCGGGGCTGCAGCTGTCGGCTGTCGGGGTGACGTGGACCGACCAGCTTGAGGCGACCGTGCTACGCGACGCGCTGGTCGCCTACAAGCTCGAGAACGTCATGCTGGTGTCGGCGTTCCTCGCCGCGGCGGCGTTGGGCCAATCTGTCGGCGGCGCAATGGGTTACGACCGCACCGCGGTGCTTTTCGTGGAACCCGACAGCGCTACTTTGGCCGTCGTCGAAACCTGCGACGGTTCCATCGCCGACTTCTACAAACAACGCATCGACGACGCCTACAGCGCTGAGGCGACTGCCCAACTCACCGGGATGCTTGCCGGGTTGGAGGAGAGTGGGTTGGCGCCGGGCGGTGTGTTCGTGGTCGGCTCGGGCGTCGACATCGCCTCGCTCAAGCCCGTGCTCGAGTCGGCGACTTCGCTCAGTGTGAGCGTGCCGGAGGAGCCGCAGACGGCACTCGCCCGCGGCGCCGCGTTGGCGTCGGCGAACGCGCCGTTGTTCGCGTCATCGACCGCGGCGCTGGCCTACGCCCAAGACCCCGGCACCGGCGCGATCGAACCGCGGGCCCTGCCCGAATACCTCAGTGGCGAGCTTGGTGACGGCGACCTGGCCTACAGCGCCGTGCACGACGAGGATGCCGACAGCCCCACCATCGTCATCGGCGGGCCATTGCACCTCGATGACAGCCAGCCGCGTCGCAGGCCGGCCCTGCTGGTGAGCAGCGGGCTGGCGGTGGCAGGCATCTCCGCGGTGATCGCGATGGAGATCGCGCTGGCGGTCGGCATCCGCACCACGGTCGCGTTGCAGCAGCCCACCCCGGGCCAGCACCTCATCGTGCCGGCCGAGCCGGCGCCCGTGCGCCCGAACCCGGTGGCGTCCCTGGCGCAGCCGAAGATCGAGGCGCCGGTCGCGCTGGCCGCGCCCAAGCCGTTGAACCTGCCGGCACCGGCGCCCCTGCCAGTAGCCCCGCCGCCTCCGGCGGTCGTGCCGGTTCCCGTGGTGGTCCCGCCGGTGATCGTTCCGGCGCCGGTGGTGCACCCGCCCGTCCTCGAGGCGCCGCTGCGGCCCTTGGAGCCGGAGATTCCGCAACCCCGGGCACGCATCCCGGAGCAAACTTCGCCTCTGCATCAGACGTCCCCGTGGCAGGGGACGCCCCCCAAACCGAAGAATCCAGGCGGCGAGGGCACCGGACCGTCGAGCGGCCCCGGGCCGTTTCATGGTGGCCCTGGCGAGGGGCCCATTAACGGGCCCGGTTCCGAAAACGGCGGCCCCTTCGGTGGTGGTGGTCCGTTCGGTGGTGGTGGTCCGTTCGGTGGTGGTGGTCCGTTCGGTGGTGGTGGTCCGTTCGGTGGTGGCGGTCCGTTCGGCGGCGGCGCCCCGGGATCAGAGCCCGGCCATCCGGGTGGCGGCGCTCCCGGCGGCGGACCCTTCGGCGGCGGCGGACCGTTCGGTGGCGGTGGCCCGTTCGGTGGCGGTGGCGAACCCGCTGGTGGTGGACCGTTCGGTGGCGGCGGCGGACCCTTCGGCGGCGGCGGACCCTTCGGCGGTGGCGGACCCTTCGGCGGTGGCGGACCGTTCGGCGGCGGCGGACCGTTCGGTGGCGGCGGCTTCGGCGGCGGCGGCCACAGCGGCGGCGGCTTCGGTGGCGGCGGCTTCGGTGGCGGCGGCTTCGGCGGCGGTGGCCACAGCGGTGGCGGCTTCGGTGGTGGCGGCCACAGCGGTGGCGGCGGACACCACTAGCTGCAACCGAGTTTTTACAATCCCTGCCGTCTAATGCGAGTAGGGTCAACAAGCATCGCGGGCGGTGGAAACCGCGCCGCCCATTCCCCTCGGAACGTCGGAGGGAGGCTCAGCGATGGTGGGCATCGTGCTGGGTGTCTCGATGGCGCCGTCAAAAGTTCGAATGGTTCTGGTCGAGGGCGAAAACGCCGACGGTGTCACCGTCGATCAGGACAACCTCGACGTGACCGCCGACTCGTCGGGTGCCGCCGCGGCCACCCAGGTGATCTCCGCGATCTTGGGCACTCGAGAGGGTGCCGCCGAGGCCGGCTTTGAGCTGCACTCAATGGGCGTGACTTGGACGGATCCCGTCCAGGCCGCGGCGCTGCGTGATGCGCTGGTCGCCCACAAGGTCGAAAACGTGATGCTGGTGTCGGCGTTTATGGCCGCCGCCGCGATGGCTCAGGCGATCGGCGACGCCACCGACTACGCCCAGACCGCGCTGCTGTACGTCGAGCCGTACAGCGCGACGTTGGCCGTGGTCAAAAGCGCCGACGGGTCGATCGCGGAGGTGCACCGCCGGCTCCTGCCCGACGACGAAGACCAGGCGGTGGCCCGACTGGTCGAGCTGGTGTCCCGCGCTGAATCGCTGCACGCCCACCCGGACGGGGTGGTCGTCGTGGGTTCAGGCGTCGACATCCCGATGATCAAGCCGGCATTGGAAGCCGCGACTTCCCTGCAGCTGTGCACGCCCGAAGAACCCGAGATGGCCCTGGCCCGGGGCGCCGCGCTGGCGTCGGCGAATGCCCCGTTGTTCGCGTCGTCCACCGCGGCGCTGGCCTACGCGCTCGATTACGGCACGGGTGGGCCGACCCGTCGCGGATATCAGGCCGTGGACCCGGGCAAGCCGGGCAGGGACAACGTCGCCTACAGCGCCGTCGCGGACGAGGACGCCGACGCCGACACCGGGATGGCGCAGGAAGCCGATGACGCCGGCCTGCAGGAGGGCGTGTCACGGCGCAGGCCGCTGCTCCTGCTGGGTAGCTCGTTGGCGGTGATCTTCATCAGTGCTGTTCTCGCGCTGGAGATCGCCTTGGCGATAGGTATCCGAACGACGGTCGCGTTGCGCCCCAACCCCAACCAAGACATCGTCGTCCCGGCCCAGCAACAGGTCCCGCGAGCTGAGGCGTCCGTGCCGCAGCCGCAAGCCCCGATGCCCAGGTCCATTGCACCGCCCCGGTTGTTGAACGCGCCGGCGCCGGCGCCCATCCCCAGGGCGGCGCCGGCTCCGGTTCCGGTCGCCCCGGTGCCGGTGCCCATCGAGCGTCCGATGCGCGGTGCGATGGTGCCGCGAGAGCCTCTCAGGCGGATGCCCTTCGGTGGCGGACACGGATTTCTCGGGCCGTTCGGCGGCCACGGATTCGGCGGCTTCGGCCATGGTTTTGGTGGTTTTGGCGGCGGTCACGGGTTCGGCGGGTTCGGCCGTCGGTAGCGCCCGGCCCGAAGCGCGCATGCCCGATCGCGCGTAAACTGGATGGCTACGGGGAATACGGGGGAGTACCCGCTGAACGGCTGTAAACGATAATTTTTGGGGGAGCTTTGGACACGGTTTTGGGTGTGTCGATGGCGCCGACGGCCGTCCGAATGGTGCTGGTCGAAGGCGAAAACGGTGATGGCGCGACCGTCGATGAAGACAATTTCGACGTTGACGCCGCTGACGAGGTCACGGCTCCGGTCAGCGCTGCCGACCGAGTGATCTCGGCCATATTGGGGACGCGTGAAGGCGCGGCCGAGGGCGGCTATCAGCTGACCGCGACGGGGGTCACCTGGACGGACCCGATGGAGGCCGCGGCGCTGCGCGACGCGCTGGCCGCCCACAAGGTCGAGAACGTCATGTTGGTGTCGTCGTTCCTGGCGGCCGCCGCGCTGGCTCAGTCGGTCGGCAACGCCACCAACTACGCCCATACCGCGCTGCTGTTCATCGAGCCGGACACCGCGACATTGGCGGTTGTTGACACCGCTGACGGGTCGATCGTCGATGTTGAGCGGCGGGCGCTGCCCGACGACGACGACGCAGCGGTGGCCGAGTTGACCACCATGGTGTCGGGCGCCGAAGCGCTGGACACCCGCCCGGACGGCGTGTTCGTCGTCGGCTCCGGCATCGACCTCCCGCTTATCAAGCCGGCCCTGGAGGCCGCGACCGCCCTTCCGCTGAGCGCGCCGGAGGAGCCGGAGACGGCCTTGGCTCGCGGCGCGGCGCTGGCGTCGGCGAATGCGCCGCTGTTCAACTCGTCTACCGCGGCGCGTGCCTACGCGCAGGACCCCGGCACCGGCGCCGTGCTGCCGTACCTGGCCGGCGCCGGTTTCTACGACGCCCCTGCGGGTGCGGATGCGGCCGATGGGCTCGCCTACAGCGCCGTGCCCGACGACTTCGCCGAGGCGTATACGGCCGCGCGTACCGGCGCGAACGGCGTCGTTGCCGCCGACTATCCCGAGCACAGGTCTTTCAAGCTGGTCGGTAGCGCCTTGGCGGCGATTTTCGTCGTCGGGGTGGCGGCGCTGGTGGTGTCGCTGGCGGTCACTATCCGGCCGACGGCGGGGGTTCGCCCGGATCCGGGGCACAACGCCGTCGCACCCGCCCCGCAGCCGGCGGCGGCTCCTGCTCCTGCTCCCGCTCCCGCGGCGGTACCGGCGCCGGCGCCCGCTCCGGTGCCACAGGCCCCCGCGCCCGCGCCCGAACTGGCGCCTGCTCCTGCGCCGGCGCCAGCGCCGGTGCCGCAGGCTCCGGTCCCGATTCCAGAAGCTCCGGCGCCGGCCCCCGTTCCGGTTCCCGCCGCTCCGGCGCCGGCCCCACCGCCCGTGGCGCCGCCGCCTATCCCCGTGCCCGTCCCGATACCGCTGCCGATCTTCGGCGGCCCGCCGGGCGGCGGAGGGCATGGCGAAGGCGGGTTCCCCGGGTTCCCCGGTGGCGGCGGTCACGGTGGCTTCGGCGGAGGTCACGGCGGCTTCGGCCACTTCGGGGGTCGCGACTGATTCGGCTTCCGGTTCAACCCGAAGCTACCTGTCACCTGGCGTTTGCCTCCCGCTCAGCGGCCCGATGCAGTTAGCTCATCGCGACCACCTACACACGGTGGTATGCGATGCACCGTCTTTGGCACCGGTTATCTAGGTGCCACCCACGCCGTGGGGATGGCGGAACTTGGGCACGAGGTCATCGGGGTTGATGTCGACCCGGGCAAAGTTGCCAAGCTGGCCGGCGGAGATATCCCCTTCTACGAGCCCGGTTTACGCACGCTGCTGACCAAAAACCTTGCCGCGGGCAGGCTTCGGTTCACGACCGACTACGACACCGCGGCCGAGTTCGCCGACGTGCACTTCCTGGGCGTCGGCACACCGCAGAAGAAGGGCGAATACGCGGCCGACCTGCGCCACGTGCATGCCGTCATCGACGAGCTGGTGCCGAAGCTGACCAGATCGGCTGTGCTCGTTGGTAAGTCGACGGTTCCGGTGGGCACGGCGGCCGAGCTGGGCCAGCGCGCCGCGGCGCTGGCGCGGCCCGGAGCGGACGTCGAGATCGCCTGGAATCCGGAGTTTCTGCGCGAGGGCTTCGCGGTGCACGACACGCTGGAGCCGGATCGCATTGTGCTTGGCGTGCAAGATGATTCGCCACGCGCCGAGGCTGTGGTGCGCGAGCTGTACGCACCAATCCTCGAAGCTGGCGTGCCGTTCCTGGTGACCGATCTGCAGACCGCAGAGCTCGTCAAAGTTTCGGCCAATGCCTTTCTGGCAACAAAGATTTCGTTCATCAACGCGATCTCCGAGGTGTGCGAGGCGGCGGGCGCCGACGTCACCGTGTTGGCCGATGCGCTCGGCTACGACCCCCGCATCGGGCGCAAATTCCTCAACGCCGGTTTGGGTTTCGGAGGGGGATGCCTGCCCAAGGACATTCGCGCGTTCATGGCCCGCGCCGGCGAACTCGGGGCCAACCAGGCGCTGACGTTCCTGCGCGAGGTGGACAGCATCAACATGCGCCGGCGCACCAAGATGGTCGAGCTCGCCACCACCGCGTGCGGCGGCTCGCTGCTGGGCGCCAACATCGCCGTACTCGGTGCGGCATTCAAGCCCGAATCCGACGACGTGCGCGACTCGCCCGCGCTCAACGTCGCGGGCCAGTTGCAGCTCAACGGTGCCGCGGTCAATGTGTACGACCCGAAGGCCCTGGACAATGCCCGCCGGCAGTTCCCCACGCTGAACTACGCGGTGTCCGTCACGGAGGCCTGCGAGGGCGCTGACGCGGTCCTGGTACTGACCGAATGGCAGGAGTTCGTCGACCTCGCCCCCGGCGATCTGGGTGACCGGGTGCGGGCTCGGGTCATCGTCGACGGCCGAAACTGCCTCGATGCCGCGCACTGGCAGCAGGCCGGCTGGCAGGTTTTCAGGCTGGGCGCGCCGTCGAAAACTCATTAGAGACAACCGAGCCCGGCGCAACCGTCGGCTGCGGATAACGCAGGCGAGTAGCCTGATCGACGTGGACTACGCGGCCGCATTGCTCCAGGAGAATCGCGCTTTTGCGGATCTGATCCGTGACGCCGACGAATCCCTTCCGGTACCCACCTGCCCAGGCTGGGACGTTCAGAAATTGGTGAAACACGTGGGCCGGGGCGACCGCTGGGCAGCGCAGATCGTCAGCGAAAAGAGTGACGATTACCTCGATCCCCGCAACGTCGAAGGCGGCAAGCCGCCGCCAGATCCCGACGACACCGTCTCCTGGCTACACGGCGGCGCGCAACGGCTGATCGACGCCGTCGAGCTGTCCGGTGTGGAAACCCCGGTCTGGACCTTCCTCGGCCCGCGCCCGGCGAACTGGTGGATCAGGCGCCGCCTGCATGAGGTGGCGGTGCACCGGGCCGACGTCGCCCTCGCGCAAGGCGCCGCCTTCACGCTGGAACCCGAAATCGCGGCCGACGGGATCACCGAATGGCTCGAGCGCATCGCGATCCAGGCCGAGGCAGGCGAGCTGCCGCTCGAAGACGGCAACACCCTGCACTTGCACGCCACCGACCCGGGGCTGGGTGACGACGGGGAATGGACGGTCGGCGTCGGCGACGACGGGATCACCTGGTCACACGAGCACGGCAAGGGCAGCGTGGCGCTGCGCGGCGGCGCCACCGAGCTGCTGCTGGCCATGGTGCGACGGGTGCCGGTCGCGGATACCGGCATCGTGGTGTTCGGCGACGACGCGGTGTGGCAAAAGTGGCTGGACCGAACGCCGCTCTAGCGAAAGCGCACGGTAACTTGCAGGTCATGACCACATCGGAGATCGCCACCGTTCTGGCTTGGCACGACGCCCTCAACGCCTTGGACCTCGACACCCTGGTGGCCTTGTCCAGCGACGACATCGACATCGGCGACGCGCACGGGGCCGCTCAGGGGCATGCGGCGCTGCGCCGATGGGCCGCCGCACAGGAGGCGACGGGGGCGGAGCTCGGCCGGATGTTTGTGCACGACGGCATCGTGGTCGTCGAACTGGACGCCGCACCCACCACTGCTGCGCTGGCATTTCGGGTCGTTCGCGACCACGTCACCGCGGTGTTCCGGCATGATGACTTGGCGTCGGCGCTGGAAGCCACCGAGCTTTCCGAGACCGACCTCGTTAGTTAGGGGCAAAAGGAGCCTGACATGCGCGGAATCATCTTGGCCGGGGGGTCGGGCACCCGCTTGCATCCGATCACCATGGGCATCAGCAAGCAATTGCTGCCGGTGTACGACAAGCCGATGATCTACTACCCGCTGTCCACGCTGATGATGGCCGGCATCCGCGACATCCTGGTGATCACGACTCCGCACGACGCGGCCGGTTTCCAGCGGCTCCTCGGCGACGGCTCGCAATTCGGCATCAACCTCAGCTATGTGACGCAGGACCATCCCGATGGCCTGGCACAGGCTTTCGTCCTCGGCGCCAAGCACATTGGTGACAATTGTGTGGCTTTGGTGTTGGGGGACAACATCTTCTACGGTCCCAGACTGGGCACCAGCCTGAGCCGTTTCCAATCCATCAGCGGCGGAGCAATTTTCGCTTACTGGGTGGCCAACCCCTCGGCCTACGGTGTCGTCGAGTTCAGTGCCGACGGCATCGCGCTGTCGCTGGAGGAGAAGCCCGAAACACCGAAGTCCAATTACGCGATACCGGGTTTGTACTTCTACGACAACGACGTCATCGAGATCGCCAAGGGCTTGAAGAAGTCCGCGCGCGGCGAGTATGAGATCACCGACGTCAACCGGATCTACCTGAGCCGGGGCCTGTTGGCGGTCGAGGAGATGGCCCGCGGCACGGCCTGGCTGGACACCGGAACATTCGACTCGCTGCTGGACGCCAGCGATTTCGTCCGGACGCTGGAACGGCGGCAGGGCCTGAAGGTCAGTGTTCCCGAGGAAATCGCCTGGCGGCACGGCTGGATCACCGACCAGGAGTTGGCCGAACGGGCAAACACCGTGCTCAAGTCTGGGTATGGCCGCTACCTGCTGGAGCTGCTGGAACGCTGAGGCCACCTGGTTTGGCCAGCACCGTGGCGATCGCCGTTGTCAGCGGCACCGATAGCGCCAACGCGATACCGCCCACCGCCGAGCGGACCAGCTCGATGGCCACGCTCTCGCTGATCAGCACATCACTCAGCGACCGGTTGGCGACGCTGAACAGCAACAGCAGCGGCAGCGAACTGCCCGCGTAGGCCAGCACCAACGTGTACACCGTGCTGGCGATGTGGTCGCGGCCTACCCGGATCGCACCCCGGAAAATGGCCCGCCGCGAGGTGTTCCCGCCGAGGTGGGTGAGCTCGAACACGGTCGACGACTGGGTCACGGTGACGTCGTTGAGTACACCCAGCGAACCGATGATGAAGCCCGCGAGTAGCAGGCCGCTGATCGACACATTGCCCAGGTATACCGTGACCTGAGAGTTCTGTTCGTCCGACAGCCCCGTCAGGTGGGCCAGGCCGATCGCCCCCCACGACAGGCCCGCCGCCAGCAGCAATGCCGACAAGGTGCCCAGCAGGGCGGCGCTGGTGCGCAGATTGACCCCGTGCGCGAGGTAGATCACCGCGTAGAGGATCGCCGCTGACGCCACCAGCGCCACCGGGACGGCGGGCGCGCCGTCGCGCAGTGCCGGCAGCAGAAATACCACCAGCACGGCGAACGCGACCACGATGCCGACCAGCGCCAGCAGCCCGCGCCAGCGGGCTACCGCGACGATCACCACCGCGAAGGCCAGGCCAAGAATCACCAGCGGCCAGCCGCGTTCGAAGTCGTAGAACGCATAAGTGGTGACGCCCTGCGCGTCGACGGTCCGGATCACCCGGATGTGATCGCCCGCGGCGAGCTGCGGCTGTCCGGGGCCGGGGGAGAACTCGAGCAACGTGCTGGCGCCCGCGTTCGGCCCGGAATCGATCGCGACTCGGGCCAGTACGCATCGTCCGGCGCCGCCGGTAGCCGGGAGCGGCGCTGTGGTCAGCACCTGACCGGCCGATGGGCTGCCGCAGTCGCCCAACCCGCTGGACAACACGTGCCCGCTCACGGTGGTCACGGCGCCGCCCGAGGCGCTCTGATACGGCAGCGGAATGTCGACATGCTCGCGGCTCGGCCAGAGCCAGACCGCGCCGGCTATCACCCCGACACCGATCGCGATCAGCAGCCCGACGACGATCTTGGCTGGCAGCGGATCCAGGGACGAGCCCGACGAAAAGTTGTGCGAGTGGGTCACCCGTCCCACGGTAGGGTTGTTGATCACAAGGTTGGCCATTTCCGGGACTGCGCGACCCGAACGGCGATACGATCTCGTGATTAGCATCGGAGGGACCGGTATGTCGTTTGTCGTCGCGGCAACCGAAGCGGTGGCATCAGCCGCCCAAGACTTGTCGAACATCGGTTCGACGATCGATGCTGCCAGCGCGGTCGCGGGGGCTTCGACCAGGGGCGAGCTCGCGGCGGCCGCGGACCAGGTGTCGGTGGCCGTTGGCCAGCTATTTTCCGGGCACGCCGAGGCCTTCCAGAGCGTCCGCTCGCAGATCGCGGACTTCCACCAGCAGTTTGTCCAAGCCGTGAGCGCGTCGGGGCAGGCGTATGCCAGCGCTGAAGCGGAGAACGTGCAAACTATGCAGACGGGCGTGCGCGACCTGCTCGGGTGACCCCGGCTTACTGCCGATAGCTGGTCAGGAAGTTTCCCAGCCGCTCGATGGCGGCGGCCAGATCACGCGACCACGGCAGCGTCACGATCCGCAGGTGGTCCGGCGCCGGCCAGTTGAACCCGGTGCCCTGCGTGACCAGGATCTTTTCCTGCAGCAACAGATCGAGAACCAGCTGCTCGTCGTCGGCGATGTCATAGACCTCGGGATCCAGGCGAGGGAACGCGTACAGGGCGCCCTCCGGTTTGACGCAGGACACCCCGGGGATCTCGTTGAGTTTGGTCCACGCCACGTCGCGCTGCTCGAGCAGCCGGCCGCCCGGTAGCACCAGGTCTTCGATGCTCTGGTGGCCGCCAAGCGCCACCTGAATACCGTGCTGGGCGGGGACGTTCGGGCACAGCCGCATGTTGGCCAGCAGGCTGATGCCCTCGATGAAGCTGCTGGCGTGCTCCTTGGGCCCGGTGATCGCCAGCCAGCCGGCCCGATACCCGGCGACCCGATACGCCTTGGACAGGCCGTTGAACGTCAGGCACAACAGATCCGGCGCCAGCGTGGCCAGGCTGATGTGTTTGGCGTCGTCGTAAAGGATCTTGTCGTAAATCTCGTCGGCCAGCAGCAGCAGCTGGTGCTTGCGCGCGAGGCCGACGATCTGGTCGAGGATCTCGCGGCTGTAGACGGCGCCGGTGGGGTTGTTCGGGTTGATCACGACCAGCGCCTTGGTGCGCTCGGTGATCTTCGACTCCATGTCGGCGATATCGGGCTGCCAGCCCTGGGTCTCGTCGCACAGGTAATGCACCGGTGTGCCACCCGCCAGTGAGGTGGACGCCGTCCACAGCGGGTAATCGGGCGCCGGGATCAGCACCTGATCGCCGTTGTCCAGCAACGCCTGCAGCGTCATCGTGATCAGCTCGGAGACCCCGTTGCCCAGGTAGACGTCGTCGACGTCGAATCGGGGGAAGCCGTCGACCAGCTCGTATCGGGTGACCACCGCGCGCCGCGCCGGCAGGATGCCCTTCGAATCGGAGTAGCCCTGCGCGTACGGCAGCGCCTGGATCATGTCGCGCATGATCACGTCGGGGGCCTCGAAGCCGAACGGCGCCGGGTTACCGATGTTGAGCTTGAGGATGCGGTGTCCTTCGGCCTCCAAGCGCGCCGCGTGCGCGTGTACCGGGCCGCGGATCTCGTACAGGACGTCCTGAAGCTTGGACGACTGCGCGAACGTCCGCGGGAGCCGGTGATGGCCGGGGTGCACGGGCAGCTGGTGGGGTGTCACGTCACCTATGGTGCCACCGCTGTCTACCGAAATTTGCTGACTCTTATCGAACCGTGATCAGCGCTTGCCCGGAGGACGTGCTCCGGGTGCGATGCCGAGCCCCTTTACCGGCGCCGCAGGCTCCGCGGCTTCGCCGTCGGTCTCTTCGGCTTCGGGGTCGGCCTTGGCTTCCGGCTTTGCCTCGGGTTCCGGCTTTGCCTCGGGGGCCGGGGTTGGTGTTGGGGGAGCAGCGGCTTTCTTGGCCCCGGGCCGCTTGGCGCCCGCCGCGATGCCCAGACCCTTGACCGGCGCCGCCGGCGCTTTGGTCTCCGTGGGTGCCGCTTCCGCTTCGGTCTCCGCAGCCGCTTCGGCGGGCGCTGCCGCTGCCTGAGCCGCGGGCGCCGCCTTCTTGGCGCCCGGGCGCTTGGCGCCGGCGGCCGTACCCAGGCCCTTCACCGGCGCGGCGGGCGCGGCGGGGGCCTCGGCGGCGGTTTCCGTCTTCGCTCCCGTCGCTTCTGGGGCGGGTGCGGCCTTCTTGGCGCCGGGCTTCTTGGCGCCGCCGGCGATGCCCAGTCCTTTAACAGGAGCGTCGGGTGCCGGCGCGGCCTTGGCTTCGGCGGGCTGCTCAGCCGGCGCTTCCTCGGCCGGAGCCTCGGCGGGGGCGGCCGGCGCGGCCGCCTTCGGTGCGGGTTTGGGCGCCTGGGCTGCCCGCTTTTCGGCCTCCTTAGCGGCCGTGCCCTTCTCCGGCAGGGTCGCCTTGTCGTACTCGAGTGACCCCAGCAGAATCTGGGCCACGTCGAGCACCTCAACGCCGCTGCGGCCGGCTTCTTCCTGCCGGTCGTTGACCCCGTCGGTGACCATCACCCGGCAGAACGGGCAGCCGGTGGCGACGGTCGCGGCACCGGTGGCCAGCGCTTCGTCGACGCGTTCGTGGTTGATGCGCTTGCCGATGTGCTCTTCCATCCACATGCGTGCGCCGCCGGCGCCGCAGCAGAAGCTGCGGTCGGCATGGCGCGGCATCTCGGTGAGGGTCGCTCCCGCGGCGCCGATCAGCTCGCGCGGCGCCTCGTACACCTTGTTGTGCCGGCCCAGGTAGCACGGGTCGTGGTAGGTGATGTCCTGCGAAACGGGGGTGACGGGGACCAGCTTCTTGTCGCGGACCAGCCGGTTGAGCAGCTGGGTGTGGTGCAGCACGCTGTAGTTGGCGCCGAGCTGCCGGTACTCCTTGCCGAGGGTGTTGAAGCAGTGCGGGCAGGTGACCACGATCTTGCGATCGACGCTCTCCACACCCTCGAACAGCCCGTCCAGCGTCTCGACGGCCTGGGCGGCCAGCTGCTGGAACAGGAACTCGTTGCCCGAGCGGCGCGCCGAGTCACCGTTGCAGGACTCCCCGGTGCCCAGCACCAGGTATTTGACCCCGGCGATGGCCAGCAGTTCGGCGACCGCCTTGGTGGTCTTTTTGGCCTTGTCGTCGTAGGCCCCCGCGCAGCCCACCCAGAACAGGTATTCGTAGCCGTCGAAACTGTCGACGTCCTCGCCGTAGACCGGCACGTCGAAGTCGACCTCGCTGATCCAGTTGGTGCGGTCTCCGGCGTTCTGCCCCCAGGGGTTGCCTTTGGTCTCCAGGTTCTTGAACAGGGTGGACAGCTCGGCGGGAAACTCCGACTCCATCATCACCTGATAGCGGCGCATGTCGACGATGTGGTCGATGTGCTCGATGTCGACGGGGCACTGCTCGACGCAGGCGCCGCAGGTCACGCAGGACCACAGCACGTCCGGGTCGATGACGCCGCCCTGTTCGGCAGTGCCGACCAGCGGACGCGCCGCCTGCTCGGGCCCGTGCCCGGGCACCCGGCCGAAGCCGGACTCCGGGACATGGTGGCCTTCTTCATGGACCGTCTCAAGGTCCAGACCCTCCAGCGGCTCGGCCGTCTGCTCGCCCAGCAGATAGGGCGCCTTGGCCATCCAGTGGTCGCGCAGGTCCATGATGACGAGCTTGGGAGACAGCGGCTTGCCGGTGTTCCAGGCCGGGCACTGCGACTGACAGCGCCCGCACTCGGTACAGGTGGCGAAGTCGAGCATGCCCTTCCAGGTGAAGTCCTCGATCTTGCCGCGGCCGAAGGACGCGTCGTCCGGTGGGTTTTCGAAGTCGATCGGCTTGGCCTTGCCATCGACCGAGTACTCGACCGGCAGCAGCGGGCCCAGCCCGTCGGGCAGCCGCTTGAAGGTGACGTTGATCGGCGCCAGGAAGATGTGTAAGTGCTTGGAGTGCAACACGATCAGCAAGAAGAAGAGCGCCACGCTGATGTGAGCCAGCAGCGCGACTGTCTCGATCCACTCGTTAGCCGTTGCGCCCAGCGGATGCATGAGCGAGCCCATGGCGTGCGAGAAGAACGCACCCCGACCGTAGGGGAAGTTTCCGGTGTTGACCGCGGCACCGCGGAAAATTGCGTAGCTGAAGATGACCAGGAAGATCATGAACAGAATGAGCCACGCGCCGCCGGTGTGCGAACCGTAGAAGCGGGACTGGCGCCCGTACTCCTTCGGTTCGGAGCGCAACCGGATGATGGCGAACGTGGTGATGCCGGCCAGCACCGCGAGGGCGATGAAATCCTGCAGGAAGCCCAGCGCGTCCCACCGCCCGACGATCGGGATGTGGAAGTTGGGCTGGAACAGCGTGCCGTAGGCCTCGATGTACACCGTGATGAGGATGAAGAAGCCCCACATGGTGAAGAAGTGCGCCAAGCCCGGCAGCGACCACTTCAGCAGCCGGCGCTGCCCGAACACCTCGGCGATCTGCGTCCAGATCCGGGTGCCCAGCTCGTCGGTGCGCCCACTGGTCGGCTGGCCGCACGTGACCAGCTTGAACAGCCAAAAGACGCGACGCACGGCGAGCAACCCCACGATCGCCGTTAAGCCCAGGCCCACTACCAACCTGATGAGTGTCTGCGTGGTCACAGAAGGTCTCCCCAATGGATAGTCACTCGACGAAAACTCGTTCGATCAGTTTGCCCATAGTGACATCTGCGCCGGTCACGACGCGAGAAAGGCTGCCCTAAGTTATCGGCGCAGAGCGCCGCTCAGTGCCGCTCAGCGTCGCTCAGCGCCTCCAGGGCGGATCGAAGCGCGGGAACAGCCTTTCCCGTGTGGTCGGCGGCGGGGTGGTGGTCACCTGCGACGTCGTGGGCGGCTGGGTGGTCGTCGGCGGCGGGGCCGTCGTGGTCGGCGGCGGCGCATTCGTGGTGGTGGGCTGGTTGGTGGTCGTCACCGGCGGCGGGTTGCTGGTGGTCGGCGGCGGGGGCGGCACGATCACCGTCGTGGAGGTGCTGCTGTCGGGCGCGGTGATCGTCACGGTCTGCGGTGCCGGCGGGGGCGCGCTCGGCGGAGTGGTGTTGACCGGGGTGTTCTCGGTGTTGCCGAGGGTCAGGGCCAGCACCACCGCGACCAGGACGGCCAGCACGGCGGCGGCCACGGTGAGGATCAGGGCGGTGCGCTTGTACCACGGCAGCGTTCCGGCCTCCGCTGCGTACCGGTTATCCGCAGCATCATCGAATTCCGCTGCCTCCCGGGCGTATTCGCCGCTGTGTTCGCCGCCGGTGTAGGGGACGGGCTCGTCGGCCGGGTCGGCGTCTTCGGACCAGGCCAGCGGCGCCGGTGCCGCCGACGCCGTGGGGACCGCCTGGGTCGGTGGGGCAACCGGGGCGGCCGGGGCGGCGGGGGCCATCTGCGTCGGTGTTTCAGGGACTTCCAAGACGGCCGCGGCGGCCGTGGGCGCGCCCGCCGACGACTGCTGCTGACCGAGCACCGCTGCGCCGAGGGCGGCGCTGGCGACGGGTTGACCGCTGCTGAGGATCGGCACCTGCAGGCGTTCCGACAGGCGGGCCGCGATCACCGGAATGCCGGCGCCGCCGCCCACGGTGGCCACCGCGGCCAGGTTGCCTCGAATTCCGTTGCGCTGCAATGTCTCTTCGACAGTGGAGACGAATCGGTCCAGCGGTTCGGAGATCAGTTGCTCAAACTCGTTACGGGACAGGCTGATATCTGCGGCGCCGGTCGCGATGGTGGCCTCGTCGGCACCCGACAGCGCCTCCTTGGCGCGCCGACATTCGCCCAGCAGGCGAGTCTGCGATCCCATCCGCATGGTGCCGGCGGTCTGGCTACCGGTTTCGGCATCGGATCCGCTGGCCCGCAGGTGATTTGCGATGATCTGATCGATCTCGTCGCCGGAGAACTCGGTGTAGCGGACGGACGGGCCCACCTGCTGAAAGTTCGATCCGGCATCGCTCAGGGTGATGCTGGCTCCGCCGGCGCCGAAGTCGCACAGGGCGACGACGCCGTTCGTCGGGAACCCCGGTGTGGTGCGCAGCGCAGTGAGCGCGGCCGTGGCGTCCGAAACCAGCAGCGGAGGCACACCGTTGGGCGCCAGGCTCGGCTGGGCGAAAAACTCGTTGCGCAGCGCCGCGGTCTGGCGCTCGGACCAATACGCGGGGACCGCGATCGTGATCGGTGCGCCGTAGCCGACCGTTCGCGCCATCGCCTCGAGCGCTTCGACCGTCAGCGCCTCGCCGAGGTACTTCGTCCCGTCGGCCGCCACCAACGGCGACCCGTCACCGACCCGCTCGACGAATCCCCGCATCACCAGGCCGGGTTCGTTGAGGTTCGGGTTTTCCTCCGGCAGGCCGACCTCGCCGGCCCGGTGGTCGAAGATTGTCAACACGGATTTGCGGCTCACCGCGGCGCTGCCGGCGCGTGCGGCGACCAGATTGGCCAGCCCGATCGACAACCCCAGCGACTCGGTCATATCGCATACCCCTGTGTTTGTCGGATCGCTGGCGGTCGGCTCGCCGTCCCCACCATAGCGGGGTCATCAAGCCGCTAATCGCTGGCGCGCGCGCCGTTACCGATCGGTGGTCAAAACGGTTCAGAACGGTTCAGAAAGGTAGATGTATGCCCGGCGGCAGCGTTGGCAGGTGCGGGTGGTGCTTCGTTGTCGGCGGATTCGTTGGCTGGTAGGTCGGTTGCTGCTGTGTCGGCGGCGGCGCCTCGCTGCTGGTCGGGGGCGGTGTCGTTTCGGTGGTCGTGCTTGCCGGCGGCGAGCTGGAGGGGGTGGTGGTGCTGGATGCCGGCGCTGTCGTGCTGGTCGTCGTCGACGACGGGGCCGGGGTGGTGCCTTCGTTGCCGCCGATCAACTCGCCGATCCCGTAGACGATCAGCGCGATCAGGATCAGGACCAGCACCAGCCAGGCGATGAGCAGCGGGGGACTGCGGTACCACGGCGCCGGCTGGAACCCCTCGTGTTCGGGTTCGGCGGTTTCCTCGAGGCCGAAGGCTGCCTTCGTGGTCTGTTGGTTGTTGAAGTCGTCGGATTGGCCGTTACCTGCCACGGCAACGATGGTACTGAAACCAGCTGTCAGTGCCGCTCATCAGCTGTGCCGGGTGACAACGCGTTGAAGATCATAGCGACGCCGTTCATGCAGTAGCGCAAGCCGGTGGGCTGGGGCCCGTCGTTGAACACGTGGCCGAGGTGGCCGCCGCATCGGCTGCAGAGAACTTCGGTGCGTACCATGCCCGAACTGGTGTCCGGGCGTTCGAGTACCGCATTGTCGAGCGCCTTCCAGAAACTCGGCCACCCGGTGCCGCTGTCGAACTTGGTATTCGAGGAGTAGAGGTGCTGCGCGCAGCCCGCGCAGCTGAAGACACCCCGGCGGTGCTCGTCGTTGAGCGGGCTGCTGTAGGGGGCTTCGGTGCCGGCCCTGCGCAACACGTTGTATTCGTATGGGGTCAGCAGGTCTCGCCACTCGGCATCGGTGTGGGTCACGGCGAACTGGTTGTCCGGTGCTGCCCAGGCCACGCCCTCGGCGCAGGTGCTTATCGCAACCGTCGACAGCACGGCGATGTTCGCGGCGGTCAGAAACCGTCGTCTGGTCAGGTGCATGACTTCAGAATCCTGAGCTGACAGGGAAATCCAGCACCACCAACGTAACGCGGCACAGGTCCTCTGTCACCGTTGGGCGCGGGCGTCTAGAAGGTGTTGACCTTCTCGACGCTGACGAACATGCCGTGGTGGGTGTGGTTGTTGGTGAACTTGGTGCCGTCAGGGGTGGCGTCGATCGTCCAGCCCTGCGCGTCGTAGATCTTGTAGTCGATCGTGACGGTCGGAATGGCCCCCAGGTTGCCCAGCACCCACTGAACGGAGCCGTCGGCGGTGATGTTGACGCCGTTCGTGTGCTCGCCGTCTTGCATGGGTGAGTTGGTGAAGGGCGCCTCGCAGCCGACGCTGTCCTTATTGATCTGGCAGCGTGTTGTGCCGGTTTTGGTTTCGATGAAGACGTAACCGTTCTGGTCGGGCGGCAGCGGAATGGCGCCAGCCGGTGCGTTGGGGTTCGCCGGTGAGGTCGGATTCGCCGGTGGCGTCGAGCTCGTGCTGGGTGCCGGCGTCGACGCGGTCGGCCTCGGCGTGGGGAAGGTAGGTTCGACTGGCCCCGCGCCGGGCGCGGCGACCGGCTTGCCCTCGATGTTGGAGCTGCAGCCAGAGACGGGCGTCGCGCTCACCAGCACGGGCGAGAGCAGCAACGACCCAGCGGTGAGACCCCACCGTGCCTTTTGCGATAACCGCACGCGCTACTCCCGAGATCAGAAATATCCGGGGTCAGATTACGCACGAGGTGGCGCAAGTTACTGCAGTGACGCGCCCTGAGAACGGCCTTGATGGCAAAGTGTTACCGCGGCGCTGCGGATTCGGCGGCCCGATGGGCGGCGGCGACAATCCCCTGATAGCCGGTGCACCGGCAAAAGTTCCCGGACAGACCTTCGCGGATCTCTGTGTCGGTGGGATCGGGATTGTCGCGCAGCAGCGCGGTCAGCGACATGACGAAACCCGGGGTGCAGAAGCCACATTGCAGGCCGTGGCATTCCCGCAGCGCCGCCTGCACCGGCGACAACGTGCCGTCGGGTGCGGCGACGCCTTCGACCGTGGTGACTTCCGTGCCGTCGGCCTGCACCGCGAACAGCAGGCATGACCGCACGGCGGCGCCGTCCACGAGCACGGTGCAGGCGCCACACGCCCCGTGTTCACACCCGAGATGGGTGCCGGTGAGGCCGCAGTTGTCGCGCAGGAAATCCGCCAGCGTCAAGCGGGGTTCGACGCGGGCCGCGACGGGCGTGCCGTTGACCGACAACTGGACCGCTTTGTCATGCATCGCTGGCTCCTGCTTCCTGGGTAGCCTCGGTCCAGGCCCGGGCCGTCATGGCGGCACCGACCTGCCTGCGGTAGGACGCCGACCCCTGCAGGTCTTCCGGAATGTCGTCGAGCCCCGTCATCGCGATCCGGCCGATCTCGTCGGGGGACACCTCGCCGACCGGCTTGCCGACGACGGCCTGCTCGGCCGCGGTGGCACGCCGGGGCGTGGAGCCCAGCCCCAGCAGCCCGATCGCGCAGCGCGACACCCGGTCGTCCCGGTCCAGCTGGACGGCGACCAGCGCCCCGGCGATCGCGTAATCGCCGTGGCGGCGCGCGAATTCGTGCACCGCGAAGCCAGACCTGTTTCCCCACAACGGGAATCGAACCGCGGTGAGCACTTCGTCGGGCTCCATCGAGGTCTCCCACACGCCGGTGAAGAATTCCGCGGCGGCGATCTCGCGTCGCCCGCGCGGCGAGGTCACCTCCATCACCGCATCCAGGGTGCGGGCGACGGCGGGGTATTCGCCGGCGGCGTCGGCGTGCGCGATCGATCCGCCCAGGGTGCCGCGGTTACGGATCTGGAAATGCCCGACGTATGGGGTCGCCTTGGTCAGCAGCGGAACCGCTTGGCGGACTTGGGGATCCGCGCCCACCGTGGCCTCGGTGGTTCCCGCGCCGATCCACAGCTGATCGCCGCGCCGCTCGATGCCCTGCAGCTCGCTCAGCCGGGAGATGTCGATGAGATGGTCGAAGTAGGCCAGCCGCATCGACAGCATCGGCACCAGGCTCTGGCCGCCCGCAATGATTTTCGCTCCGTCACCTGAGTCGCCCAGCTCGGCGAGCAGGCCCACCGCCTGTTCGACGGTATCGGGGCGGTGATAGTCGAACGCGGCGGGTTTCATTCGCCGTCTCCCGTCAGTAACGCCGCGATCGACGCGGGAGTGGCCGGCAGCCGGGTGATCGTCACGCCCAGCGGCGCCAGCGCGTCGTTGATCGCGTTGATCACTGCGGGCGTCGAGCCGATGGCTCCGCCTTCGCCGCAGCCTTTGTATCCGCCGGGCCCGGGGCCCGGGATCTCGACGTGGCCGAATTCGATGGGCGGGACCTCGGTTGCCGTCGGCAGCAGGTAGTCGACGAAGGTGGTCGCCAGCGGGTTGCCGTCGTCGTCGTAGACCAATTCCTCCATCAGTGCGCCGCCGATGCCCTGGACCGTGCCGCCGGCGATCTGGCCCTCCACGATCGCGGGGTTGATCATCGGCCCGACATCCTCGCTGACGATGTAGCGCAGCAGCGTGACCTTGCCGGTGGCCACATCCACTTCGCAGGTGCACGCGTGGGTGGCGTTGGCCCAGTGGATGGGGTGCGGCGAGTTGAAGCGCGCGGTTACCTCCAGGCACGAAGATCCGGGCGGCACCTGCTGCGGCGCGTAGTAAGCCTGGTAGGCGAGCTCACCGAAGGACACCGTCTTGGACGGATCGCCTCTCACCACGGCGATCGAATGCGCCAGTTCCACTTCGGATTCGGCGACCTTGAGGTGGTGCGCGGCCAGCGCCACCAGGCGCTCCCGCAGGATGGTCCCGGCCTCGTTGACGGCTCCGGCGGTCATCGGGCCGCTGCGGCTGCCCTGGGTGCCGGCCCCGTACGGCGTGACGGCGGTGTCGCCCTGGATGGTGGCCACGTCGTCGATGTCGGCGCCCAGCACGTCGGCGGTGAGCTGGACGACCGTGGTCTCGATGCTGTTTCCGGTCGATCCGCCGTTGACGTAGACGTTGATCTTGCCGGTCGGCTCCATCCGGATGGTGGCGCCTTCGGTCCCCAGGTGGCCGGTCGCCGCGCCGGTCGGCTCGATGTATGCCGAGTATCCGAGCCCGAGGTAGCGGCCCTGCGCGAGCGCTTCTTGCTGTTCTTTCCGAAAGCCTTCGTGGTCAAGGATTTTCACGGCCTGCTCCAGCGTCTCGATCGGAGCGACGTGATCATACGGCATGCCGTTGGGATTGAAGTACGGCATCTCGTTGCCGTGCAACAGGTTTCGGCGACGCAATTCCAAGGGATCCATGTTCATTTTGCGCGCGGCGATGTCGAGCAGAATTTCGCGCACCAGCGTCTCGTACTGCCACGGGCCGCGGTAGGCGGCCAGGCCGCTGGTGTTGGAGAAGACCGTCCTGTAGTTGAAGCTGGCCTTGGGCACGCGGTAGGGCCCGGGGAAGAACATGCCGATGGCGGCGGTGGTCAGCACCGGATACGGCGTCGGGTAGGCGCCGATGTCCTGCACGAAGTCGATGTCGGCGGCCAGGATGTTGCCGTCGTCGTCGAAGGCCATGCGCGCCGTGCCGTCGACGTGGCGGGCCTGCCCCGCCGACATCAGGTTCTCGCGCCGGTCCTCGATCCACTTGAGCGCCGCCGGAACCTTTCGGGCGGCCAGCATGATGCACATGTCTTCGCGCATCGGGACGACCTTCTGGCCGAAGCCACCGCCGGTGTCGCGCATGATGACCCGAACCCGCTGCGCCGCAATGCCCAACAACCGCGCGCAGAACGCCCGCAACTCGTGCGGAGTCTGGGTGGACGCCCACAGCGTCAGCTCTCCCGTGGCCGCCGTCCACTCGACCACCAGCCCGCGGGTCTCGATCGGCACTGGTGCGTAAATCTGTTGGTACACATTCTCTTTGACGACGCACGGCGCTGTAGCGAAGATTTCCTCGTCCGGTGGCGCTCCGTTCAGCCCGCCCGCGACGTTGGCGGCGTAATCATCGTGCACCAACACGTCGGCGGTCTGCGCGCGGGTGAAGTCGCTGACCGCGGGCAGCGGTTCGTAGTCCACGTCGATCAGTTCGAGCGCGTCCTCGGCGATGTAGCGGCTCTCGGCGACGACGAGCGCCACCGGGTCGCCGACGAACTTGGCCTCGCCCTCGGCCAGCGGTGGGCGCGGGGTGTCGGCGACGTCCTTGCCCGCGACCGCGTGCCAGGCCTCCTTGACGTCCGGGTTGAGGTCGGCGGCGGTGAACACCGCGTGCACGCCGGGCAGGTCCACGGCCGCCGAGGCGTCGATGCTGTTGATCCGGGCGCGGGCGAACGGCGAACGCACGAAGCAGGCGTGCAGCATGCCGGGCCGGCAGATGTCGTCGACGAAGCTGCCGTGGCCGGTCAGCAGGCGGCCGTCTTCGACCCGCTGCACCCGGGTTCCGGCGTACCGGGGCCGCACCGGCCCTTGCACGTCCTGAGTCATGCTGCTCCATCGTTGTCGCTGAATGAGAAGGTGAATGTCATCATAGGAGAGTGCCGTTACCGCGGTCGACCGATTCGCCGTCACGCATTGTCGGGGTGCTGCTCGCCGCCGGCGCCGGCCGGCGGTACGGCAAGCCCAAGGTGCTGGTCGAGGGCTGGCTGGCGACCGCGCTCGGGGCGCTGCGGGACGGCGGCTGCGCCGAGGTGATCCTGGTTCTCGGCGCGGCTCAGCTGCCCGCACCGCCGGGCGTCACCGTGGTCGTCGCGTCCGACTGGGATCAGGGCCTGAGCGCCTCGGTTCGTGCGGGGCTACGGAAGGCCGAGGCGATGGACGGGGACTACGCCGTTCTTCACGTCATCGACACTCCCGACGTGGGCGCCGCGGTGGTGAGCCGGGTGCTGGGGCGTGCGCTGTCCTCCGAGGCCGGGCTGGCGCGCGCCGTCTTCGGCGACCGGCCTGGGCATCCCGTCGTCATCGCGCGCCGGCACTGGCCCGCGGTGCTGGACCAGTTATCGGGCGATCAGGGCGCGGGCGCGTTTCTGCGCAACCGGCGAGATGTGGAAAACGTCGACTGCGCCGACCTGGCCGGGGGTCAGGACGTGGACTATCCCGGGCGCTGCTGACTGCGCCGGTTAAGCCCGTCGATGACCCAGCGTGGCGCCGATAGTCGTCGGCGGCGCGGCGTCGCGCGTGGTGGGCCGCAGCGTCGACTAAGCGCCGAGGCTGGTTTCAGCGGCGGCCGCGCGCACGCGATCGCGGACCAGGAACCAGCCGCCGATCAGCGCCGGGATGCCGATGACGGCCGCGCCGAGCATCCAGGGCCCCTGCACCTTGTCGAAGAACATCAGCACTACCACGCCGATCAAGAACGCCAGTGTGGCGTAACCGGTGTAGGGCGCGAACGGCATCCGAAACTTCGGCCGCTCCAACTCACCCCTCTGGGTCAGCTGGTAGAACTTCAGCTGGCACGCCACGATCGTTCCCCACGCCACCACCACACCCACCGCGGCGATGTGCAACACGATCTCGAAGGCCTGGTGCGGTACGAAAAAGTTGAGTCCGATACCGAACAGGCCGATTCCGGCGGTGAGCAGGATGCCGCCGTAAGGGACGCCGTTGCGCGACATCGGCATGGTGAATTTCGGGCCGCTGCCGCTCATCGCCATCGACCGCAGGATCCGGCCCGTGGAATACAGACCGGCGTTCAGGCTGGACAGCGCCGCGGTCAGCACCACGAGGTTCATCAGGCTGCCGGCGCCCGCGAAGCCGGCCTTGGAGAAGAATGTCACGAACGGGCTGACGCCGGCTTTGTAGGAGGTGTAGGGCAGCAGCAGGCCGAGGAGGATCGTCGACCCGATGTAGAACACGGCGATGCGGAACACCACCGAGTTGATCGCCCGTGGCATGACCTTCTCCGGATTCTCCGTTTCCCCGGCCGCGATGCCGACCAGTTCGATTGCGGCATAGGCGAACACCACGCCCGAGGTAACGAGCACCAAGGGCAGCAGGCCGCTCGGCAGCAGCCCGCCGTGGGTGCTCCACAGTCCCGGCCCGGTGTCGTGGCCGTCCACCTTGTGGCGCCCGGCCAAAAAGACCGTGCCGACGACCAGGAACGCCACCAGCGCCAGCACCTTGATCAACGAAGCCCAGAACTCCAGCTCGCCAAAGAGCTTGACGGAGATCAGGTTCATCGTCACCACGATGACCAGAGCGACCAACGCCAGGACCCACTGCGGGACGACCTGGAACGCATGCCAGTAGCGGCAGTACGTCGCGATCGCGGTGGTGTCCACGATCCCGGTCATCGCCCAGTTCAAGAAGTACATCCAGCCCGCGGCGAAAGCCACCTTCTCCCCGAAGAATTCGCGCGCATAGGACACGAATGATCCCGATGACGCGCGGTGCAGCACCAGCTCGCCGAGCGCACGCAGGATGAGGAACACGAAAATGCCGCAGATCCCGTAGACGATGAACAAACCCGGTCCGGCCGACGCAAGTCGCCCTCCGGCGCCGAGGAAAAGACCGGTGCCAATCGCACCGCCGAGGGCGATCATCTGAATCTGCCGGTTCTTGAGGGACTTGTGATACCCAGCGTCTTCGCGTGTCAGCCGGTCGGCGGCGGCGTCGAGGGGTGGCGCCATATTTTGAGCTCCTATCGCCCCAGGAACGGACTGGGTGTCAGGCTAACGGACCTGTGCGAGACAGGCTCGTCGAAGGGGTGGGCGATCACAAGCGCAGCAGTTGTTCGGCGTTGCGATGGCTGATGCTCGCCCGGTCGTCGGTCCCGAGCCGCAGATTGTTCAGAAACGCGCACGCATTTTTCATCGAGCCGAACGGGTAGTCGGTCGAGAACGCCACCCGGTCGACGCCGACCTGCGCGACCAAATTCGCGTAGGTCGCTTCGTCATTGAAGTTGGCGAAGGTGTAGTGCAAGTTCTCCCGCAGGTAGGTACTCACCGGGTGCCGCAGGCCAGTCAGCTCCGGCCTCAGCGTCGCGTCGAACCGCGGCAGCATGAACGATGTCGCCTCGCCCATGTGACCGATGATGACCTGCAACCCGGGGTGGCGGTCGAACACCCCACCGAGAATGATGCGCAGCACGTGCGTGGCCGTATTGATGTGCCAGCCCCAGCCCACCGTGGCCAGCGCGAAGGTGACTTCCTCGGAGAACCCGCCGTAGCAGGACTCGATCACGGCGGCCGGCGGGATGGTGGGGTGCAGATAGATCGGGACGTCGAGGTCCACCACGCGGGCCAGAACCGGCTCGAAGCACGGATCATCCAGGTAGACGCCTTGGCAGTGGCCGTTGATGACCGCGCCGACGAAGCCGAGTTCGCGAACCGCCCGTTGTAATTCGTCCGCCGCGGCGTCGGGCGCGCTGATGGGCAGGGCGGCGAAGCCGGCCAGCCGATCCGGGTACCGGCGCACCGCCGCGGCCAGCTCGTCGTTGCACGCGCGGGCCGTGCGCACGGCCGCGGGGCCATCCAGTTGCTCCACCCCGGGTGCCACCAGGGACAGCACGGCCAGGTCGACGCCCGCCTCGTCCATTTCCGCGATGCGCCCGTCGCCGAGGTCGTTGAGTCGTTCGGCGAGGCCGGGGCGCGACTTGTGCCAGCTGCCCGGTCCGTTGAGGAATGCTGCCGTCGCGTAATGCTCTTCCAGGGCGATGGTTCTCAAGGTTGTAACGCTCGTCACTCCCCTAACACTATGGCGGCCAATACAACACGTTCACCGACGCGCATAGGTTCATCTTGGTTCGTCACCGAAATGGCAAATTTCGAAAACGCCTGCAAAATCCGGGTTAGGCTCGCGATGTCACGGTCACATCGCGCAGCTGGAGCCCACTATGACGTTCGACGCGACGGAAGTTGGGCAGCATGCCCGCCGGCTACGGGAGTTCAGCGCTTTCGACAACTTTTCGGATGCCGACCTGGAGCGTCTCGTCCAGAGCTTCGCATCACGTTTCCCGGGCCGTGCCCTGGCCGCTGATTCGTGAACAGACCCCCTCGGATGCCTGCTACATCCTGCTCAGCGGAGAGGCAGGGGTGTACGTCGGTCAGGACCGCATTGCTGTGCTGGGGCCGGGCGAAGTGATCGGCGAATCCGCGCTGCGCCGTGGGAAATTGCGTTCGGCGACGGTAACGACGACCGGACCGTCCGAGGTGCTGCGTATCGAGCGCGACGACCTCGACCGCTTGCTCGCCGAGATCCCCGCGCTGCGTGAAACCATGGACGCGACTGTCGCACGGCACCCACCGGTGGCCCGGGCGCAGGAGTCAAATCCTAAACGCAAGGTAAACGCCTCGGTCGCAGCGGATTTGGTGGACCGATTCGAGCGGGCCGCCGACGGTGCCGGCGTGGATGTCGCGGCCGCGCTCGAGGATGCGCTCACGCAGTGGATCGAACGGCAGGCAACAGCCGCAGGAACCTGACGGGTTCGTCGAACCCCTTGAGCGGAACGGTCTCGTGGCGCTGCGGAACGTCGGCCAGTATTTCCTGCACCGCGGGATCGGCGGCGACGGCGTGTGACAGCACGATGTCGTCGCCGGCGCTTTGACCCTGCAGGCGCGCGGCCATGTTCACCGTCGAGCCGAAGTAGTCGAGGCGACCGTTCAAGGTGACGACCACGCTCGGGCCAGCGTGGACCCCCACCTTCAGCACAAGGTCGCTGCCGGTATGCGCCGAGGAGGCGATCCCCGCCTGCATCGCGAGTGCCGCGCGCACGGCTTGCGCCGGATCGGTGAATGAGGCCATCACCGCGTCGCCGATCGTCTTGACCACCGCGCCGTCGTGGTCGCGCACGATCGCCGACAGCAGCCTGAAGTGCTCGCGCACGAGGTTGTAGGCGGTGGCGTCGCCGACCCGTTCGTAGAGCGCCGTCGAGCCGCGCAGGTCGGTGAACAGCAACGCGACCTGGCTGATGCCCGCGTCGTCGCCCGGCCGCAGCGTCGCCTCGGCGAACAGATCGCGAAAGGCCTGCAGCGAGATCACTTCTGGTGCCGTGAGCGCCGTGCGGGTCCAGGAGCGGTCTTCGATCAGGGCCGCCAACTCAAAGCCGGCATCGTTGACGAACGTCACGCTTCCGGGATCGCCGGCCTCCAGCAGTTCCACGCCCGACGAGGTGATGCGCACGTCCGGGAACGGCCCGGACTCGTGCTCGACGTTGACGGAATGGCCGGGATGCAGCGTGCGCAGCCGATAGGAGCCTGGCGGCAGGTCGACCGTGACGGTGCGGCGCTCCTCGGGGGCCAGCAGAACCTGGACGGCGACGTGCTGCGTCCCCATGGGCCCCGACAGGCAGAAGTAGTTATCTGGCAGTGGACGTATCGCCGGCGCCGCTTTGAACGTCAGCTCGACATTGCGCTCGAAGTCGCGGTCGTAATCGATGTTGCACGTCGGGCAGTGCGCGCCGTGCGGCAACTCGGACAGCGTGGCGACGCTGAGCTTGGCTCCGCGGCAGTTGGGGCAAAGCAAACCCCACTTCATGTCGAGAAGCCCCGCCTTCACGGCGGCCAGGCAGGCCTCGGTCGCGGCGCGCGCCGGCACGCCGAGATCGCTCGCCAGCACCTTGGACCGGATATTGGTCAGGTCGGCCGCCATGCCTCCCAGTACCAGCTCGCTGAGCCGCGCGCCGAGTCCGTTGCCGTAGGGGCTGCGGTCGATCTCACTCGCCATCGCGGTGGCCCGTTCGCGCGCGCCCTGCGGCAGCACCGGCTCCGGCAACACAAAAGGGACCAAACGCTCGGATGCGTGATCACCGCGAGCAAAGTCGACCGCCTCCAGGATGCGCTTGCTGACGTTCTCGCCCGCCCGGGTCGCCAGCCGCGCGCCGGACAGGCGGCCGACCATGCCCAGCGGCTCCCACTCGAGTGTGTAGCTGACGCGTGACCCACCTTTGCCGTCGGACTCGAGGTCGAACACCGGGCCGAAGCGGCGAAACGGGCCCTTGGTGAACACCCGCGATTGACGGAAGTGCCGGCCCGAGATCCACTCGTACGGCTTCTCTTCCCATTCCAGCAGGAAACCCGCGGCCTTCTCCCGTCCGCGGCGCACAACCGTTCCGTTGGGTTGCGGCGTCTCCTCGAGCCGGTACGGCGGCAGGCCCAGCGCCTCGTTGAACCGGTTGGTATCGGCCAGCATCGGCCAGATCTGATCCGGCGGCAGATCGAACGTCCAGGTCCAGGTGCGGTGCATTGTTCGGTCCCGGCCCGCTAACGCTCGAATTCGAGACGATGCCGAACTTCCTCGGCGATGGCTTCCAGATTGCGGGCAACCAGACCGCGCCCGATCATCTCGCTGATCCAGGCGATGGCCAATCCCGTGATGGAAAATGTCAAAGTCATTGTGAGACAGCTGCCTTCACCGTCGGGTTCGACAAGAGCCTCGAACGAGTGCCGGGTTCCCCGTACCGACTTCCAGTGCAACCGATTTCCCTCCGAGGTGATCAGCACTCGGCCACCCAAATGGACTGCCCCGCTGTCCAAATAAACATCCCAGAGCTCACCGCCGTCGCCGTCTTCGACGAACCGGCAGCGGCTGAGGGTCTCGATTTTTGAGAGCAGATTGCGCGGGTCGGTTACGACGGCACTGGCTTCGTCGGCGGGGCAACGGATGTGGCGAGAAACGCTGACAGTCTGGGTCATGTCACCGGATTATCGGGACGACGGTCCTGCTGGCGAGCTGCGACAGGCCCACCTGCATGACACTGGTGACGTAGTCGAGGGCATGATCCCAGTCCGGTTCATCCCCGAACCGGGTCCGCAGATCGATCGGCTCGAGCACCTGCATGCGGATCTTCGCCGGAAGCGGGAAGTGCGGCAGCGGGACGGGCGTCAGACCCCACGGGATGCTGATCGACAGGGGCATGGTCTTGACCCGGGCCAATTTGTCCAACCGCAGCAGCTGCGCGGTGCGACGGCCGTCGTTGAGAACGAACAGGGTGTCGTGGCCGCCCGTGGCGATCACCGGCACGATCTTGACGTTGCACCGGTGGGCCAGCTTCAGGAACCCGGTGCGGCCAGAAGAAGACGATCTTATTTCGGTCGCGCCACGGACGCAGGGCCTCGACATCGCCGCCGGGATAGACGAGCGCCGAGCCGCCGCTGTCGAAGATTTGCTCGGCGAAGGAGTTGTCGGCAGGGACCACGCCGAGCTTGCGGGTCAGCCGGCCCAGGCCCGGCGCGCCCGTGATGGTGTCGTGTGCGAGCGCATACAGCGGCCGGCCCTCGACGGTGAAGAAGGTGTTGTAGGCGAGTAGCAGGACAAAGGTGTCCGGGGTGGCGCCGCCGCCGCTGTGGTTGCCGACGAACAGCACCGGCTCGTCGGGAACGTTGTCAAAGCCGTGCACCTCGGCGCGGAACCAGACGGTCGCTGCCAGCCACAGCGTGGGTAGGACTGCGCGGATGAATTCCGGATCGCGGTTGCGAAGTTCTCGGGGGATGGCTGCGCCGGTCATCTCTTCGAGATTAAACCGCCTTCGATAGCGAGCGTTAGCGAGTGTTAGCGCGCGTCGATGAAGTCGCGGAACTGCTGCGGCACCTGGGAAACTTCGAGCTTTTTCAAGAAATCGGGCGTCGTGACAGCGCTGTAGGTCTCCTCGCCCCTGATGAAGCCCTCGGCATCGAACGGCCAGACGATCAGCATGCGCAGCGACAGCAGATAAAAGCCTTCCGGGTCGTCAACGGGAAAGCCTCGCTTCGCCGCGTCGGCACCGTAGTAGAGGGAGCGATAGTCGCCTTCGGTGACGATCGTGTCGTCGTCGACCACGATGCGGTCCATATCGAATTCGAGGTAGAACTCGCCGCCTTTCACGATCGTCTCTTCGTAGAAGGTTTGGACGGCCTGCCGTCCCACCGGGCTCATGTCCGGGGGAGCGCCCCACGCGATGTAGCGCGGGTCGGCGGTCAGGGTCGACATCACCAGATCCAAATCCAGCGTGACCTCGCCCGTGGCGTGCTGCAGCAGCCGATTGAGCATCAGCAGGTGGCGCGGATTCGTCGTCTTGGCGATCCGTTGCTCGATCAGCTGGGTTGTCTTGGACCGATCGATGAGGCCAGTCATGGTGTTCCTCCGGTGAGCGCGACCAGGGCGGGCGCGAACATAGTCTGCTTGATCGCGCCCAGCGTGCCTTGGTCTTTCCCGCTGAGCGGGCGGAGCAGATCGACCGCGGCGGCTTTCGCCCCGCCCTCGCCCGCGGTTGCGTCGACGATTCCGAGGTGTGCGGCGTCGGTGCCGCCGAAGCGTCGTCCGGTGGTCATCGAGGCGACCGCCGCATGGGGAGTGAGTTTGGCCTGGATCAGCGCGGCCATACCCGGGGTGAACGGGATGTTGATGTCCACCTCGGGGAAACAGAAGTAGCCGCGGTCGGCGCGCATCACCCGAAAGTCGTGGGCCACGGCCAACATTGCGCCGGCGCCGAACGCGTGGCCGACGATCGCGGCCGCGGTGGGAATGGGCAGCGAGAGCATGCGGGCCAGCAGCCCGTGCACCCGTCCGACGTACCACTGAGTCTGGTCGCTGTGAGCGGCCAGCCAGTCCAGGTCCAGCCCGTTGGTGTAGAACTTGCCGGTCGCCGTGGTGACCAAGCCGTGCGCGCCGCCAGCGACGATCTCGTCGAAGCGGGCGTTGATGTCGTCGAGAAAGCTTGGCGAGAAACGATTTTCGTCGTCGCCGAGGTCGAGGATGGCGATGTTCTCCTCATAGGTGAGGCTGATGGTCATGGTGCTGTCCTTTCTGGTGACGGCCCGACTTCCAGCACCGCCTGCACGGCGGCGCGTAGCTGTTGGCGTGCGGTGTTGCTGCCCAAGCGGTTACGGCGCAGCAGGATCGCCGTCGGCAGATCGACGACGCATGTGGTGATCGTGTCGACGGCGGCGGCGTCCTTGCGGTCCCACACGCTGAGTGCGAGCCGAATCATCAAGCCGATCAGGGATGCCTCGAGATCTGTGATTTCCGCGGCGATCCCTTCGGGCAGGTCCGGCTCGAACAGTTCTTCGCGGCGTGTCATCAGCAGCAGCGACGTGGAATCCGGATACTGCTCGGCGAACAGCGCTGGTGCGTCCGCGACGGCCAGCACGGCGTCGACGCCGGTCGGTGCCTGATCGACCAAAGCGGTTTGCGCCGCCAGAAACCGGTGTCCGGCCCGCAGCCACGCGCGAGCGATTAGTCCCATCCGCGATCCGAACGTGTGATAGACCGCGCCGTTGGAAACGCCGACCGCCGCGCTGATCGCGCGGATCGTGACCGCGGCCGGGCCGGCGGACACCGCCAGCGACTCGACCGCGTCGAGAACCACGTTCGGGTCGTGGACGCGGGGCCTGGGCATGGGCCAAGAGTAACAGAGCAGCTGCTCCGTTATTTTCTGACATCGCTCCTGCGTCCAGCACGAAGATTCAGCCGAAATTCAGCACTGAGCGCAGACTCGATGGCCTGAGCGCGGCGATGTGCGGACCCCCGGGAACAAGATGCTGATGCCCGCCGTTAGGATGATCAACAAGTTGAGTGAATCGGACTCAATCCTGAGTTGACAGGCCGACGCCCCCAGGGGCAGGCTTGAGCGGGGTTCACTCAGCACCGATGCAGTACAAAAGCTCTACTATCAGGAGGAATCACTATGGCTCGTGCGGTCGGAATCGACCTCGGGACCACCAACTCCGTCGTCTCGGTTCTCGAGGGTGGCGACCCCGTTGTCGTCGCCAACTCCGAGGGCTCCCGGACGACGCCATCCGTCGTCGCGTTCGCCCGCAACGGCGAAGTGCTGGTCGGCCAGCCCGCCAAGAACCAGGCGGTGACCAACGTCGACCGCACCATTCGTTCGGTGAAGCGGCACATGGGCACCGACTGGTCCGTGGAGATCGACGGCAAGAAGTACACCGCGCCGGAAATCAGCGCCCGGGTGTTGATGAAGCTGAAGCGCGACGCCGAGGCCTACCTCGGTGAGGACATCGCCGACGCGGTGATCACCGTGCCCGCCTACTTCAACGACGCCCAGCGTCAGGCCACCAAGGACGCCGGCCAGATCGCCGGTCTCAACGTGCTGCGCATCGTCAACGAGCCGACCGCCGCGGCGCTGGCCTACGGCCTGGACAAGGGCGAGAAGGAACAGACCATCCTGGTGTTCGACCTGGGCGGCGGCACCTTCGACGTCTCGCTGCTCGAGATCGGCGAAGGAGTGGTCGAGGTCCGTGCCACCTCCGGTGACAACCACCTCGGTGGCGACGACTGGGACGAACGCGTGGTGCAGTGGCTGGTCGACAAGTTCAAGGGCACCAGCGGCATCGACCTCACCAAGGACAAGATGGCGATGCAGCGGCTGCGGGAAGCGGCCGAGAAGGCCAAGATCGAGCTGTCCTCGTCGGGCAGCACGTCGATCAACCTGCCCTACATCACCGTCGACGCCGACAAGAATCCGCTGTTCCTCGACGAGCAGCTGACGCGGGCGGAGTTCCAGAAGATTACGCAGGACCTGCTGGACCGCACCCGCAAGCCGTTCCAATCCGTGATCGCCGACGCGGGCATCTCGGTATCCGACATCGACCACGTCGTGTTGGTCGGCGGTTCGACTCGTATGCCCGCGGTGACCGAGCTGGTCAAGGAGCTCACCGGCGGCAAGGAGCCCAACAAGGGTGTCAACCCGGACGAGGTCGTGGCCGTGGGTGCCGCGCTTCAGGCCGGCGTCCTCAAGGGCGAGGTGAAAGACGTTCTGCTGCTTGATGTCACGCCGCTGAGCCTGGGCATCGAGACCAAGGGCGGCGTGATGACCAAGCTCATCGAGCGCAACACCACCATCCCGACCAAGCGGTCGGAGACCTTCACCACCGCCGACGACAACCAGCCGTCGGTGCAGATCCAGGTCTATCAGGGTGAGCGCGAGATCGCTTCGCACAACAAGCTGCTCGGCTCGTTCGAGCTGACCGGCATCCCGCCGGCTCCGCGCGGCGTCCCGCAGATCGAGGTCACCTTCGACATCGACGCCAACGGCATCGTGCACGTCACGGCCAAGGACAAGGGCACCGGCAAGGAGAACACGATCAAGATCCAGGAGGGCTCCGGCCTGTCCAAGGAGGAGATCGACCGGATGATCAAGGACGCCGAGGCGCACGCCGAGGAGGACCGCCAGCGCCGCGAGGAGGCCGACGTCCGCAACCAGGCCGAATCGCTGGTGTACCAGACGGAGAAGTTCGTCTCTGAACAAAGGGGCACAGCGTCCGAGTCCGGCGGGTCGAAGGTCCCCGAGGACACGCTGTCCAAGGTGGATGCCGCTGTGGCAGAAGCCAAGACGGCGCTGGACGGTACCGACATCGCCGCGATCAAGGCGGCGATGGAGAAGCTCGGCCAGGAGTCCCAAGCGCTCGGGCAGGCGATCTACGAGGCCACCCAGGCCGAGGGCGCGGCCGCGGGTGCTCCGGGCGGGGACGCCTACTCCGGGGGTCCGCAGGCCGGCTCCAGCGACGATGTCGTGGACGCGGAGGTGGTTGAGGACGACCGGGAGTCCAAGTGACCGAGAGCAATCCGGAACAGGTAACGGTCACCGACAAACGGCGGATCGATCCCGAGACCGGCGAAGTCCGGCACGTCACTCCCGGCTCCCCATCAGAAGGGGCGCCGGGAGTGGCACCGGGGGAATTCGCGGGCGAAACCCCGGAAGAGGCCGGCAAGGCCGCCGAACTGCTCGGTGACCTGCAGCGGGTGCAAGCCGATTTCGCCAACTACCGCAAGCGGGCGCTGCGCGACCAGCAGGCGGCGGCGGACCGGGCCAAGGCCGCCGTCGTCAGCCAATTACTGGGCGTGCTCGACGATCTCGAGCGGGCACGCAAGCACGGCGATCTGGAATCGGGCCCGCTGAAGTCGGTCGCCGACAAGTTGGACAGCGCGCTCAACGGGCTCGGCCTGACGGCGTTCGGGGCCGAGGGCGAGGACTTCGACCCGGTGCTGCACGAAGCCGTGCAGCACGAGGGCGACGGTGGCGAGGGCTCGAGGCCGGTGATTGGCACCGTTATGCGCCACGGCTACAAGCTCGGTGACAGCGTGCTGCGGCACGCGCTGGTCGGCGTCGTAGACACTGTCGGCGAGGCGGGCAGGCAAGCTGAGCAGCCCGACACGGGCGATAACAACGACGCCACAGGTGAATAGGGCTCAGAATCAACAAGAAAGGTAAGGAGGTGACGCAGAATGGCTCAGCGCGAATGGGTCGAAAAGGACTTCTATAAGGAGCTGGGCGTCTCCTCTGACGCCAGCCAGAAAGACATCAAGACGGCCTACCGCAAGTTGGCGTCGGATCTGCACCCCGATAAGAACCCGGGCGGAGCCGAACGGTTCAAGGCGGTCTCCGAGGCCTACAGCGTGTTGTCGGACGAGGCGAAGCGCAAGGAGTACGACGAAACCCGTCGCCTGTTCGCCGGCGGCGGCTTCGGCGGCCGCAGGTTCGATGGCGGTGGCTACGGTGGATTCAACGTCGGTGGCGACGGCGCCGAGTTCAACCTGAACGATTTGTTCGACGCCGCCGGGCGCACCGGCGGCGCCAACATCGGCGACCTGTTCGGCGGCTTGTTCGGCCGCGGCGCCAGCGCGCGTCCGAGTCGGCCTCGTCGCGGCAACGACCTAGAGACCGAGACCGAACTCAATTTCATCGAGGCCGCCAAGGGCGTGGCGATGCCGCTGCGGCTGACCAGTCCGGCGCCGTGCACCAATTGTCATGGCAGCGGGGCGCGCCCGGGCACCAGCCCGAAAGTGTGTCCCACCTGCAACGGCTCGGGTGTGATCAGCCGCAACCAGGGAGCGTTCGGCTTCTCCGAGCCCTGCACCGACTGCCGGGGCAGCGGCTCGATCATCGAGCACCCCTGCGAGGAGTGCAAGGGCACCGGTGTCACCACCCGCACCCGCACCATCAACGTGCGGATCCCGCCGGGTGTGGAGGACGGACAACGCATCCGACTGGCCGGGCAGGGCGAGGCCGGGTTGCGCGGCGCCCCGTCGGGCGACCTGTACGTCACCGTGCATGTGCGCCCGGACAAGGTGTTCGGCCGCGACGGAGATGACCTCACCGTGACCGTTCCGGTTAGCTTCACCGAATTGGCTTTGGGCTCAACGCTTTCGGTGCCGACGCTGGATGGCACCGTGGGCGTGCGGGTGCCGAAAGGCACCGCCGACGGCCGCATCCTGCGGGTGCGCGGACGCGGTGTGCCCAAGCGCAGCGGTGGCAACGGGGACTTGCTGGTGACCGTCAAGGTGGCCGTCCCGCCGAATGTGGAGGGCGCCGCCGAGGAGGCGCTGCAGGCCTACGCGGCGGCCGAGCAGGCCAGTGGTTTCGACCCACGGGCGGGATGGGCAGGTAATCGCTGATGGCCAAGAACTCCCGGGAAGAAGCCCGGACCTTCTTGATCTCGGTGGCCGCCGAACTGGCCGGCATGCATGCGCAGACCCTGCGGACCTACGACCGGCTCGGGCTGGTCAGCCCGCGCCGGACATCCGGTGGGGGACGGCGTTATTCGCAGAATGACGTCGACTTGCTTCGCGAGGTGCAGCGGTTGTCCCAGGACGAGGGGGTCAACCTGGCTGGCATCAAACGCATCATCGAGCTGACCAACCAGGTCGAGGCGCTGCAGTCGCGGGTGAAGGAGCTGGCCGAAGAGGTTGCGTCCTTGCGCGCCAAGCAACGCCGCGAGGTCGCGGTGGTGCCCAAGAGCACCGCGCTGGTGGTCTGGCAGCCGCGCAAGCCGCGTTAAACGCGGATGGAAAACTGGGCGACCGCAGGCTCGCCCGGACGCGCAACGCAGTAGCCGCCGCGGCGCAACGCATCGGTCGGTGCGGCCATCGGCTCGAAGCAGACCAGGTCCTCGGCCGGCGGCGCGAAGATCTGCGCCGCCGGGAAACCGTATTCGAAGTGCACCTCGATCCGTCGGCCGCCGCCGGACACCGCGAATACCGCGCCATCGGCGACCTGGTCGTACCCATCGTCAAAAGACTTGTCGCCCAACGGTTCCGAACCCGCAGGCTGCGCGGAGCTCGCGCCAGTGGGTAGCCCGCGATCGTCCACAACCAGGTGCCGCATCGGTGGCGTTTCGATGATCCAGTCCGCGCGCGGCACTTCAGGCAAACGCAGATACGGGTGAAAACCGAAGCACAACGGGACGGCCGTGTCGCCCGTGGCCGCGACGGTGGTGTGCACGCTCAGCGTCCGATCGACCAATGCGATACGCACCACCAGCAGGTGCGGGAACGGGAAGCTGGCCAGCAGTGCGGGATCGGCGCCGAATTCCAACTCGGCGACCAGCTCGTTGGCCGATTCGGTCATTACCCGCCAGCCCGGATGGGCCGCCAGCACCCCGTGAATGGGCAACCCGTTGGGGTCGGCGCGCACGCCGTGTTCCCCCGGGGTCAGCATCACGGTCACACTCTCGGCTGTGTAGCTATTGGCGCCCAACCGATTCGCCCACGGATAGAGAATCGGGATGCCCATCGTCTTGCCGGCGGTGATGTAGGCGTCCAGGCCGCGCCGCTGGCCGAGCAGTTCCATGCCCGTATCCGTCAGTGAGATGCCGATCATGCCGGCTTGGGGCACGAACTGCGCGAGCACCGATGACGACGGGTCGTTCAGTGTGACTGTGTGCATGGCCTACCTCGATAGTGGGTCGTGCTGAATGCGTTCCGGCGGAGCGCCTTTGGCGATCAGTGCGGCCTTGGTCGCCTGGACCATGGCCGGGCCGCCGCAGATCAGGATCTGCCGATCGCCCCAGCCACCATATTTGGTGACCACCTCGGACAGCTGGCCGGTTTGGGTGACGTGCAGGCCACGCGGTGGTGAAACGTCGGGGTAGTCGGCCGCCCAGGACGGATCTCGGCTGTACTCCGACACCGGGGAGACCGACAGCCACGGATTGTGCGAGGCAATCTCCCACAGCGTGCGCAGGTCATAGAGCTCACAGCGATACCGCGCGCCGAAGAACAGGTGCACCCTCGGGTTCACCCCGTAACGGCAGAGGTCCATGATCAGCGCCCGCAACGGCGCCAGGCCGGTGCTGCCTGCCACCATCAGCACGTCGCCGCCGTCGCGGTCGACCCGCATCGCCCCGTGCGGACTGGACAACCGCCACCGATCGCCGGGTTGAGTTTCATTGACGACGGCGGTGCTGACCAAGCCGCCGGGGACCAGGCGAACGTGAAACTCGATCCCACCGTCGGGGTCCGCCGGGATGGCCGGACTGAGGTATCGCCATCGGTGCGGGCACTGCGGAACGCAGACGTCGACGTACTGGCCCGGGTGATAGTGCATCGGGCGGTCCAGACGCAGCCGGACCACCGCGAGATCGCGCGACACCCGAAGGTGCTCGACGACTGTGCCGTCCCACCAGGCGGGTCCCTCCTCGGCGTCGGCCGCCCCACTCATCACCCCGGTGATCAGGTTGAGCGACTGCTCCGCGGCGGCGTCGACGGCCGGGGTCCAGGCCGCACCCAGGTGGCCGCGCAGCGTCGCATACAGGGCCCGGCGCAACGTGTCGTAATGCCTTGGCAGCACGCCGAATTTGCGGTGATCCCGGCCGAGCTGGGCAAGAAAAGCCACCGGCTCCTGCGCGCGCTGCGCGCCCAGTTCCCCGTAAACCCAGTGCAGGGCATGCGCGAACGCGGCCCGCTGGCCGTCCATTTCGGGTGGGAACAGGTCGCGCACCGAGACGTCGAGGGCGAACCAGTGGGTGTAAAACCGGCGGATGAGTTCGTTGCTTTCCGTGGGGCCCGAATCCTGGGGGACGAAGGCGTCGCGCAGCACGCCCAACGCATCCGGGTCCTCGAGGCTCACGGGCCCCGATTCTAGGCTCATCGGCCCAGGTCGCCCCCGTCTGCGCCGCCGACTAGGGCAGCCCGCTGGTCCCGTTCGTGCCGAACAGCAGCCCGCGGGTCCCGCCAATGGCGCCGGGCCCACCACCGGTGCCATTCCCGCCGCCGCCATTGCCGATCAGGCGGGCATCCCCGCCGTTGCCGCCGCTGGCAGTCAAGAGGGCAAAACCGTTGCTGCCGGCGTTGCCGCCCGCGCCGCCGTTGCCGACCAGCTTGGCGTCGCGGGCGGCTGTTCGGCGCGAAGGGCGCGAACGGGTCGTAGCTGCGGGGTCGGGACGGTCGTGAACGGGATAGCGACCTAAGCCTCTATCCCCGGGGACGCAAAATCTACTAGAGTTGAGCGGAACAGACTCAACATTGACGGCGTTATACAACCCGACAAGCATTTTTCTTACGTATTGGAAACGGAGGTGTCGTGGACTCTTTCAACCCGACAACCAAGACGCAAGCGGCCCTGACGTCGGCGCTGCAGGCGGCCAGCGCCGCCGGTAATCCCGAGATCAGGCCCGCTCATCTGCTGATGGCGCTGCTGACGCAAAACGACGGGATCGCCGCGCCGTTGCTGGAGGCTGTCGGCGTCGAGCCCGCGGCAATCCGCGCCGAAGCCCAGCATCTGCTGGACCGGCTACCGCAGGCCAGCGGGGCCAACGCGCAACCGCAGCTGTCCCGCGAATCGCTGGCCGCCATCACCACCGCCCAGCAGCTGGCCACCGAGATGGATGACGAATACGTCTCCACCGAACACCTGATGGTCGGATTGGCCACCGGCGACTCCGACGTCGCCAAGCTGCTGACCGGGCACGGTGCCTCGCCGCAAGCTTTGCGGGAGGCGTTCGTCAAGGTCCGCGGCAGCGCGCGGGTCACCAGCGCGGACCCCGAGTCCACTTACCAGGCGCTGGAGAAGTACTCCACCGACCTGACCGCACGCGCCCGGGAAGGCAAACTCGACCCGGTCATCGGCCGCGACAACGAGATTCGTCGCGTGGTGCAGGTGCTGTCCCGTCGTACCAAGAACAACCCGGTGCTCATCGGCGAGCCCGGCGTCGGCAAGACCGCGATCGTCGAGGGCCTGGCCCAGCGCATCGTGGCCGGCGACGTCCCGGACAGCCTGCGCGACAAGACCGTCGTCAGCCTGGACATGGGATCGATGGTGGCCGGCGCCAAGTACCGCGGCGAGTTCGAGGAACGGCTCAAGGCCGTCCTCGACGACATCAAGAACTCGGCGGGCCAGATCATCACGTTCATCGACGAGCTGCACACCATCGTCGGCGCCGGCGCGACCGGTGAGGGCGCGATGGATGCCGGCAACATGATCAAGCCGATGCTGGCCCGCGGCGAGCTGCGCCTGGTCGGCGCCACCACGCTCGACGAGTACCGCAAATACATCGAAAAGGACGCCGCGCTGGAGCGCCGCTTCCAGCAGGTGTTCGTCGGTGAGCCGTCGGTGGAGGACACCGTCGGCATCCTGCGCGGCCTCAAGGACCGCTACGAGGTGCATCACGGTGTGCGCATCACCGACTCCGCGCTGGTCGCGGCGGCCACACTGAGCGATCGCTACATCACCGCACGCTTCCTGCCGGACAAGGCCATCGACCTGGTCGACGAGGCCGCCAGCCGGCTGAAGATGGAGATCGACTCACGCCCCGTCGAGATCGACGAGGTCGAGCGGCTGGTGCGCCGGCTGGAGATCGAAGAGATGGCGCTCGCCAAGGAAGAAGACGACGCGTCCAAGGAACGACTGGAAAAGCTGCGCTCCGAGCTGGCCGACCAGAAAGAAAAGCTGGCCGAACTGACCACCCGGTGGCAGAACGAAAAGACCGCGATCGACACCGTCCGCGAATTCAAGGAGCAGCTGGAGGCGCTGCGCGGGGAGTCCGAGCGCGCCGAGCGCGACGGCGACCTGGCCAAGGCCGCCGAGCTGCGTTACGGGCGCATCCCCGAGGTGGAAAAGAAGCTCGACGCCGCGCTGCCGCACGCCGAGGCTCGCGATAACGTCATGCTCAAGGAAGAGGTCGGTCCCGACGACATTGCCGACGTGGTGTCGGCGTGGACGGGCATCCCGGCCGGCCGACTGCTGGAAGGCGAGACCGCCAAGCTGCTGCGCATGGAAGACGAGCTGGGTAAGCGCGTCGTCGGGCAGAAGAAGGCCGTGCAGGCCGTGTCCGACGCGGTGCGCCGCAGTCGGGCCGGGGTCGCCGACCCCAACCGGCCCACCGGATCGTTCATGTTCCTGGGGCCCACCGGTGTCGGCAAGACCGAGCTGGCCAAGGCGCTGGCCGACTTCCTCTTCGACGACGACCGGGCCATGGTCCGCATCGACATGAGCGAGTACGGCGAGAAGCATTCGGTGGCTCGCCTGGTCGGCGCGCCTCCGGGATACATCGGCTACGACCAGGGCGGTCAGCTGACCGAGGCGGTGCGGCGACGTCCGTACACGGTGATCCTGTTCGACGAGATCGAAAAGGCGCACCCGGACGTGTTCGACGTGCTGCTGCAGGTGCTCGACGAAGGCCGGCTCACCGACGGGCAGGGCCGCACGGTCGACTTTCGCAACACCATCCTGATCCTGACGTCCAACCTCGGGTCGGGCGGCAGCGAGGAGCAGGTGATGGCCGCGGTGCGCTCCGCGTTCAAGCCGGAGTTCATCAACCGGCTCGACGACGTGATCGTCTTCCACGGCCTCGAGCCCGGTGAGCTGGTGCAGATCGTCGACATCCAGCTGGTCCAGCTGCAGAAGCGACTGGCTCAGCGACGCCTCACGCTCGAGGTGTCGCTGCCGGCAAAGCAGTGGCTGGCCCACCGCGGATTCGACCCCGTGTACGGGGCGCGGCCGTTGCGCAGGTTGGTGCAGCAGGCGATCGGCGACCAGTTGGCGAAGATGCTGCTGGCCGGCGAGGTGCACGACGGCGACGTTGTTCCGGTCAACGTCAGCGCGGACGGCGACTCACTGGTACTCGGCTGATGGCACGGCGGCCTCGCGATCGCCGCGAGGCCGATACGCGGTTGTGACCTGGTCGCGTTGTCGGTTCTGGTCCAACAGCAGATACCCTGTTTGGGATGGTGCCCCTCTGGTTCACACTCTCCGCGCTGTGCTTCGTCGGTGCGGTGGTGTTGCTGTACGTCGATATCGATCGACGCCGGGGGCGCAGCAGGCGGCGTAAGTCGTGGGCGCGGTCGCACGGATTCGACTACGAGCGCGAGTCCACCGACATCTTGCAGCGCTGGAAGCGCGGCGTGATGTCGACAGTCGGCGACGTATCCGCCCACAACGTCGTGCTCGGTCAGATCCGCGGCGAGGCGGTCTACATCTTCGACCTCGAGGAAGTAGCCACCGTGATCGCGCTGCACCGCAAGGTTGGCACCAACGTGGTGGTCGACCTGCGCCTCAAGGGGCTGAAAGAGCCACGGGAGAACGACATTTGGCTGTTGGGCGCCATCGGGCCGCGGATGGTGTACTCCACCAACCTGGACGCCGCCCGTCGGGCCTGCGACCGGCGCATGGTCACCTTCGCGCACACCGCACCGGACTGCGCCGAGATCATGTGGAACGAGCAGAACTGGACGCTGGTCGCCATGCCCATCGCCAGCACCCGCACCCAGTGGGATGACGGCCTGCGCACCGTGCGGCAATTCAACGACCTGCTGCGGGTGCTGCCGCCGCTGCCCCAGGAGATCGAGGAGCCCCTAGCGTTGCGCAATGCGGCGCCTAGCCGTCCGTTGGCTCCCGCCGGACGGGCCGAGTTGCCGCAGCGCCGGCCCGAGCACGATGTCGCTGGGTTCCTCGGTGACGCCAACCGCCGCGCCACGGAGCCGGTCCGCCGCGATGAAGGGCGCGCCGACGATTTTCGGCGCCCGCCGCCGGTAGGCCGCAACGGCAGTCAAGCCGGCCACTACCCGCACTGACAGCGTGCCGCGTCCGATAGCCCTGATCACCGGGCCCACCTCCGGGATCGGCGGCGGCTACGCGCGCCGCTATGCGCGCGACGGCTACGACCTGGTTCTGGTCGCTCGCGATGTCGAGCGTCTGAAGCAATTGGCGAGCGAGCTGGAAGCCCAAACAGGGCGGGCCGGCAGCGTCGAGATTCTGCCCGCGGACCTGTCCGACGCCGCCGACCGCGAAAAGGTCGCCGACCGGCTCGCCACAGGGGTGCGGGTGCTGGTGAACAACGCCGGCATCGGCACGTCCGGCGAATTTTGGACCGCCGATCCCGCCGTGCTGCAGGCGCAACTCGACGTCAACGTGACCGCGGTGCTGCACCTCACCCGCGCCGCGCTGCCGGCCATGGTCGAGGCCGGCGCGGGCACCGTCATCAACGTGGCCAGCGTCGCCGGGCTGGTGTCCGGGCGATCGTCGACCTATTCGGCATCCAAGGCCTGGGTGATCGCGTTCTCCGAGGGCCTGGCCGGCGCTCTGCATGGCACCGGCGTCGGCGTGCACGCCGTCTGTCCGGGGTTCGTGCATACCGAATTCCACGCGCGGGCCGGGATGGGCACGGCCAAGCTGCCGTCCTTCATGTGGCTCGAGGTCGACGACGTGGTTTCCGAAAGCCTCGCCGACGTCGCCCGCGGCAAGGTGATCAGCATTCCGAGCAGCCGATACAAAGCGCTCGTCGGCGGCGCGCGATTGATGCCGCGCGGCCTGGTGCGGGCCTTCACCAAGCGAGTCGGTGGCCGTGACCGATCCTGAACAACGCGCCGAGCTCGCCGAGCTGGTGCGCAAGCTGTCCGTGGTGCACGGCCGCGTCACGCTGTCGTCGGGCAAGGAGGCGGACTATTACGTTGACCTGCGCCGCTCGACGCTGCACCACCGGGCCTCCGCACTGATCGGCAAGCTGATGCGCGAGCTCACCGACGACTGGGACTACGCGGTGGTCGGCGGACTGACCCTGGGCGCAGACCCCGTCGCGACCGCCATCATGCACGCGCCCGGCCGTCCCATCGACGCGTTCGTGGTGCGAAAGTCAGCGAAAACCCATGGCCTGCAACGCCTTATCGAAGGCTCCGAGGTCGCCGGCCAACGGGTCCTGGTGGTCGAGGACACCAGCACCACGGGCAACTCGGCGCTGACTGCGGTGCACGCGGTTCAAGACGCGGGCGGCGAGGTGATCGGGGTGGCGACCGTGGTGGACCGCGCCACCGGCGCCGCCGAGGCCATCGAAGCCGAGGGACTGCCGTACCGCAGCGTGCTGGGCCTTGCCGATCTGGGTTTGGGCTAGGGCGCCCGCCGATCATCGCATGCCAGAGACACGGTGACGAATGTGACTGCGCTCAAGCACATTATGCGCACTTTCGCCGCCTTCTGCTGCCTGGCAACAGGTCTGGTGGGTTGTTCGGGTTCCAACCATCCCGCCCGTCCCTACGGCGCCGCAGGGCGCGCGGCTGGGCGAGGCGCTGGGGTTGCTGGGCTGGAACATGTCGGTGTCGAACCTGCGCTGGGACGACGACTATGTGCTGGTCGACATCGACGCGGCACCCACGGATCCCAAGGCGCCGCACGCCAAACCCGAGGAAGTGCGCTTCGGGCTTTACGGCGCGCTGGCCCATCCGATGGAGGCGGGCGGGCTGGGCAGCTGCGATGACGCGATGACCAAGGTGCACGACATCGCGCTCGCCGCTGTCGGCGCCCCCCGACCGGCTCACCGGCACGGTCTGCCTGGGCCCGCTCAAGACCGCAGCGCGGTCCGCGGGGTGTACGCCTACTCGCCGCACGACCGGATACCGAAATCCACGGTCGCCTACGGCGCGGCGTTTCCGGTCGGCGTGCTGCCGACCAACGGCAACGACACCGGCGTGGAGATCAAGACCACCAGCCTGTCGGCCTGGCGCGCCGACGGCACCCCGGTGACCAAGGCGCAACTCGGAGACCCGGCGGCCTTCGCCGGCAACGGCTACATGCTGTTGGGACTCGAAGCCGACGCCATCGCGGCCCGCTACCGCGACGAATCCGCGGCCCGGGGCGGCCCGATGATGCTGCTCGCCTCGCCGACCCTGCCCGGCAAGGGACTGAACCCGGCCTGCGCGGTATACGGATCCTCCGTGCTGATCCTGCCCGAGGCGTCGTTGGACGCGGTGCGCGTCAACGCGTCGCTGTGCACTCAGGGCGAGATCAACGAGGCGTTGCTCTACGCGACGGTTGCGATCGCCGGCACGCACGCCGGTGTCTGGACCGTCAAATGAGCGAACCCGGGCCCACCGAATGGGGGGCACCAGCCGCCGGCGTCGGGCCCTGGGAAGGCGACCTCCCCGACGACCCGCGCTACGACCCAGTCCTGTTGCGCGACGGCGACACTCGCAACGTCGTCGACGCCTACCGGTACTGGACCCGGGACGCGATCATCGCCGACATCGACGGGCGTCGCCACCCGCTGCACATCGCGATCGAGAACTTCGGTCATGACGCCAACATCGGCTCGGTGGTGCGCACCGCCAACGCGTTCGCCGTCGACACCGTGCACATCGTCGGTCGCCGGCGCTGGAATCGCCGCGGCGCCATGGTGACCGATCGCTACCAACGGCTGCGTCATCACGACAGCACCGCCGAGCTTTTGGACTTCGCGGCGGCCGCGGGGTTGACCGTGGTGGCGGTCGACAATGTTCCCGGGGCGGCGCGCCTGGAGCAGACCACGCTGCCGCGGGAGTGCCTCTTGGTGTTCGGTCAGGAAGGTCCCGGCATCACCGACGACACCCGATCGGGTGCGGCGATCACGGTTTCGATCGCCCAGTTCGGCTCGACGCGCAGCATCAACGCCGGCGTGGCGGCCGGGATCGCCATGCACGCCTGGATCAGGCAGCACGGGGACATGACCCGCGCCTGGTGAGGATCGCGTTCACGACCTGCGCCAGCTTATAACCGCGGCCGCCGCCGACCCTGGCAGGCGATTCGTTATGACGTTCCGGTGGTGCCGGGGAAGCCGGTGTTGCCGATGTTGCCGCCATTGCCCGCGTTGCCGCCGGCCCCACCGGCCCCGGGGGTGGCATTGGTCGCCGGGGTAAGTGCGAAGGCGTTGCCGCCGATGCCGCCGTTGCCGCCGTTGTCCCCGGCTGCCAGCGTGGCGCCGCCATTGCCGCCCGTGCCCCCTTGGGCTAATCCGGCTGCCCCGAAGGTGGTCGCCGAGCCGCCGTTGCCGCCGGATCCGCCGAAACCGCCGCTGTCGGCGTTGCCGCCGACGCCGCCGGTGGCGTTTCCGTTGCCGTGGTTGATCGCGGCCCCGCCGGTCCCACCGAACCCGCCGGCGCTGGTGGCAGCGCCGGCACCGCCGTTGCCGCCGTTGCCGCCTTGGGCTGTTCCGTTTCCGCTGGTGGACGCCGAACCGCCGTTGCCGCCGGACCCGCCGCTGCCGGTCGAGCCGATGCCACCCTGGCCGCCGGTGCCCGCGGTGACAATTCCGCTTCCGGTGGTGGACGCATTACCGCCGTTGCCGCCGCCCCCCCCGGCGACACCGGCAACGCCGGCCCCGCCGTTGCCGGCGGTGGCGGTGGCCGCAGAGGCGGAGTTGTTGATAGTCGCATTGCCGCCGGCCCCGCCGGCCCCGCCGGCCCCGCCGTTGCCCGCCCCGCCGGCCCCGCCGTTGGCGCCGGTGGCGGTTCCGGTTCCGGTTGAGGTTATGACCGCGCTGCCGCCCTGGCCGCCTTGCCCGCCGTTGAAGCCGGAGCCACCTTGCCCGGCAGCGCCGCCGGTGGCGTTTCCGGTGCCGCCGTTGGTCGCATCACCGCCGTTGCCGCCGTTGCCGCCGTTGCCGGCGGCGCCGTGCCACCCTGGCCGCCGGTGCCCGCGGTGACAATTCCGCTTCCGGTGGTGGACGCATTACCGCCGTTGCCGCCGGCCCCGCCGCTGGCACCGGCAACGCCGGCCCCGCCGTTGCCGGCGGTGGCGGCGGCCGCAGAGGCGGAGTTGTGGATGGTTGCGTTGCCGCCGGCCCCGCCGGCCCCGCCGGCCCCGCCGTTGCTCGCCCCGCCGGCCCCGCCGTCGGCGCCGGTGGCGGTTCCGGTTCCGGTTGAGGTTATGACCGCGCTGCCGCCCTGGCCGCCTTGCCCGCCGTTGAAGCCGGAGCCACCTTGCCCGGCAACGCCGCCGGTGGCGGCTGCGGTGCCGCCGCTGGTCGCATCACCGCCGGCGCCGCCGGCGCCGCCGGTGCCGCCGGTGCCGGTGAGGTCGCCGGCGCCGCCGTTGCCGCCGTTGCCGCCGTTGATGCTAACCGCGGAGGTGCTGATTGCGTTGCCGCCGTTGCCGCCCGCGCCGCCGCTCCCGTTGCTGCCGGTCGAGCTGCCGCCCTGGCCGCCGGTGCCCGCGGTGACAATTCCGCTTCCGGTGGTGGACGCATTACCGCCGTTGCCGCCGGCGCCGCCGTCGACACCGCCTACGCCGGCCCCGCCGTTGCCGGCGGTGGCGGTGGCCCCAGAGGCGGAGTTGTTGATAGCCGCATTGCCGCCGGCCCCGCCGGCCCCGCCGTCGCCGCCGGCTCCCGCGATACCGGCCGCGCCGTTGGTGCCGATGGCGGTTCCGGTTCCATTGGCGATCGCGCTGCCCCCACCACCGCCGGCCCCGCCGTTGAAGCCGGTGCCTCCTTGCCCTGCGACGCCGCCGGTGGCGGTACCAGAGCCGGCTGCGACGGTCGCGGTGCCGCCGGTGCCGCCGGTGCCGCCGGTGCCGGTAGGCCCGGCGGCGATGCCACCCGTTCCGCCTTGGCCGCCGACGGCGACTGCGGTGTTTAGATAGGTGGTCGCGGCACCGCCGGCCCCGCCAGCGCCGCCAGCGGTGATGCCGCTGCCGCCGGCGCCGCCGGCGCCGCCGGTGGCGTTACCCCAGTCGGTCGGGTACATCATCAGGCCGTCAAAGGTGGCAACGGTGAAGTTGAAGGGCCCCGCCACCGCGGCGCCACCCGCTCCGCCGGCGCCGCCGGCGCCGACCGTGCCGGCGCCGCCCACTCCGCCGGGCCCGCCAGTGGCCGTTTCCAAACCCATCGTTGAACGCAACACCGCCCGCGCCGCCGCTACCACCGGTCGCGCCGCTGCCGCCGGTCCCGCCGGCACCGCCGAGCTCGAAACTGGCGCCGCCAACCCCACCGGTGCCGCCCTGGCCGGTGAGGCTGGTACCGCCGGCCCCGCCGGTACCGCCAGGCTGAGGGCCGTAGACAAAGTTCTGGAAAGACCCTGTGCTGCCGCCGGGCCCGCCGGTGCCGCCCAGGCCCGTCGGTCGCGCTCCCGCCATTCCCACCGTTCCCACCGGCACCCCAGATGAATCCACCGGGCCCGCCGGCCCCGCCGTTACCGCCATTCACGCCGGAGGTGGTGGAGGCCCCGCCGGCCCCGCCGTTCCCGCCATTGCCCGCCCAAACGGCAGCCCCACCGTTCCCACCGGTCCCAGCGGCCCCACCGGCCCCACCGGTCCCGCCATTGCCGCCGTTGCCCCAGATCCCGGCCTGCCCGCCGTTTCCGCCGTTGTCGCCGGCGCGCCGGACCCGCCGTTGCCGCCGTTGCCGATCAACAAGCCACCGTTTTGGCCATTCGGCGCCGGTTCCCGGGGCGTCCCGCAGCGCCGTTGAAGAACAGCGGTTCCCCGACGAACATCGTCGCTGGTCTGATTCAACTCGTACATCAGGGTCGCCAACACGTTCCGTCCTGGGCGGCGGGGACCCCTGAGAGGCCTCCGCCACCGCGGTCCAGATCGGCGTGTAAGCATTGGCAGCCGGAACACTAGACGCATTAGTCGCCTCGGCGGCCGCATACGCGCCCCCTGACCCGGTCAAGGCCTGCACGAACTTGCTGTGAAACGTCGCCGCCTGAGCGCTCAGCGCCTGAAAATCCTTGGCGTAGCCGGAAAACAGTGACGCGATCGCCGCCGACACCTCATCCTCGGCCGCAGCGATCAGCCCGGTCGTCGGTGCTGCGGCCGCCGCATTGGCCGCGCCGATCGAAGAGCCGATGCCCGTCAGATCCGCCGCCGCCGCCGCCAACGCGTCGCGGCACTGTTATCACATATGACATGTGCTGGCCTCCCGCCCCGGTAACAAGCAGATAACGAGAAAAACCTATCTGTTGTACACACGTAAATCAGCGTTTTGCGGAATTTGGCGGATGGTCTACCGCCGCCGCGCCGCCTAGACCGGCTCTGAGCTGGCGAAACAGGACCTGCGGCCTAGCTCCACAGCGTGACGTGCACCTTCGGGCGAAACCTTGTCACCCCCACGCCGCTGCCCCGGATCATCGCCTGGATGCATCGCGGGGTGCTGATGAAGCGAACCAGTTCGGACACCGCGGGCTGTCGCGCCGCCGGCGCTAGCGTCGCCGCGCACCACTCGCCCGAGCGGTCCAGCCCGGGGCCCGTCACGTGAGTCAACCGCCCGCCGGCCAAGTCCTTGGCGACGGCGAAACCGATCGTCAAAGCGACACCGCCGACGCGTTGTACCTCCTCGAGCGCGGCGGCGTCGCTTTGAAAGATCCGCTGCTGTGACTCCGGAATTACCAAGGCCCGCAGCATGGTTGCGATCTCCCCGTCCACGCTGCCCGCCGAGGGGCCCAGCATCCACTGTTGTTGGCGCAACAGTGCCGGTGTCGGAATGCCCACGGCCAGAGGGCTATTCGGCGCTACCACGGTGATGATCTGATACTTCAAAAAGGGCCGCACGAAGATCGAGTCGTCGGAGCGGATGGAACTCTCGCTCGCCGGGCCAATTGCGATGTCGACGGCGCGCGAGCAAATCAGATCGCGGAATTGGCTCGTCGGGTGCACGCTCAGCTCGACGGACAAGTCGTCGGCCCGCGACGAAAACAGCTCGATCAAACCCGGCGCGGCGTGTTCGGCGAACGCCGTCGACGCCGCGATGCGCAGCAACCGGCGCCCGTGGGCGGCCTCGGTGACCTCGATGGCGGTCTGCTGTTGCAGACCCAGGATCTCGACCGCGCGGCTGGCCAATCGCAGTCCGCCGGGCGTAAACGCCAGTCCCGCACCCGTCCTGGTGAACAACGGGTCATCGAGCTCCTTGCGCAGCGCCGCCACATGCATCGAGACTCCGGCGTCGGAGAGGCCCAGTTCCGCGGCGGCCGCGCGCACCGAACCCAGGCGCACCACCGCCGAATACGCCCGAAGTTGCGCCGGAGTCACCCACGGAGCCTACGTTGACATACGTGCGGGACGTGCTTGCCGAGCTGATGCAGATCTGGCGCGCCGGTGCCGCCGCCGGAGTCGGCACCGTGGTGCGAACCCTGCGGTCGGCGCCGCGGCCTCCCGGCGCCTCGATGCTGGTCGCGCCCGACGGCTCGGTGACCGGTTCGGTGTCGGGAGGCTGCGTGGAAGGCGCCGTCTACGACCTCGCCACCGAGGTCACCCAAACCGGGATACCGCGGCTGGAACGCTACGGAGTCAGCGACGACGACGCCTTCGCGGTCGGCCTGACTTGTGGCGGCATCATCGACGTCTTCGTCGAATCCATCTCGCAGGCGACGTTTCCCGAACTCGACGCGATAGCCCACGACGTCGACGCGCACCGTCCGGTGGCGGTCGCCACCGTCATCGCCCATCCCGATCCGCCGTGGTTCGGGCGCAGGCTGATCGTCCGGCCGGAGACCGCGACAGGATCGCTGGGTTCGTCGCGTGCCGACAAAGCGGTCACCGACGACGCGCGCGGCCTGCTTGCGGTGGGCCGCTCCGACATCCTCAAATACGGGCCGGACGGGCAGCGTCGCGGTGAGGGCATGGAGGTCTTCGTGTCCAGCTTCGCACCGCGCCCGCGGATGCTGGTGTTCGGCGCGATCGACTTCGCCGCGGCCCTGGCGCAGCAAGGCTCGTTCCTCGGCTACCGGGTCACCGTGTGCGATGCCCGCCCGGTATTCGCCACGCAAGGGCGCTTTCCCACCGCCGACGAGGTGGTCGTCGACTGGCCGCACCGCTACCTGGCCGCCGAGGCGACGGCGGGCGCCCTCGACCAGAGCACGGTGATCTGCGTGCTCACCCACGACCCGAAATTCGACGTCCCCGTACTCGAGGTGGCGCTGCGCCTGCCCAACGTCGGGTATGTCGGCGCGATGGGCTCGCGCCGCACCCACGACGACCGGATGGAGCGACTGCGCGCCGCCGGGCTGACCGATGCCGAGCTGAGCCGGCTGTCCAGCCCCATCGGGCTCGACCTCGGCGGCCGCACTCCCGAGGAGACCGCGGTCTCGATCGCCGCCGATATCATCGCCCGACGCTGGGGCGGCGGAGGCCGGCCGCTGGCCGAAATCGTCGGCCGGATCCACCATGATCCGCAGGTAGAGGGCGAATACAGGGTTAGTTCAACGATTACTTAACTCGCCATTGACGCCGCTTTGTGACGCGGCCCACACTGCAGCAATGCAAGTACCTGGGCCCTTCGAGTACGAACGCGCGACGAGCGTCGACCACGCCATCGGACTACTGGATCGGTTGGGGGAAACGGCGCGAGTCGTCGCCGGCGGGCACAGCCTGCTGCCGATGATGAAGCTGCGCATCGCCAACCCCGAATACCTGGTCGACATCAACGACCTGGCCCTCGAGCTGGGATACGTGATCACCGATCCGACGCTGGTTCGCATCGGCGCCATGACCCGGCACCGCGAGCTGCTGGAGTCCGACACCCTGGCGGCGGTGTGCCCGATCTTCCGCGACGCCGAACGGGTGATCGCCGACCCGGTGGTGCGCAATCGCGGCACCCTGGGCGGGTCGCTGTGCCAGGCGGATCCGGCCGAGGACCTGACGACCGTCTGCGAGGTGCTGGATGCGGTGTGCCTGGTGCGAGGACCGGCAGGCGAACGCGAGATCGCCATCGACGACTTTCACCTCGGCCCGTACGAAACGGCCGTGGCGCCCAACGAAATGCTGATCGAGGTCCGGATTCCGTGTGCGGCACAACACTTCCAGCGCGTACGCGAAAGTCGAACGGCGCGTTGGCGACTGGGCGGTGACCGCGGCCGGATCGAGCCTGACCCTCGACGGCGATGCGATCGCCGCTGCGCGGGTTGGTTTGACCGCCGTCAATCCCGACCGGGCCGCGCTGGCGGAGCTCGCCGCCTCGTTGGTCGGCAAGCCGGCCACCGAAGAGACCTTCACCGACGCGGGACGCCGCGCTGGCGAAGCCTGCGAGCCGGTGACCGACGTCCGCGGCACCGCCGAGTACAAGCGGCATTTGGCGTCCGAACTGACCATACGCACGCTGCGTACCGCCGCCGAGCGCGTGCGCTCAGGAGGGAACTAGCCATGCAGGTGAATATGACCGTCAACGGTGCGCAGGTCACCGCCGACGTCGAGCCGCGGATGCTGCTGGTGCATTTCCTGCGGGATCAGCTGCGGCTCACCGGAACCCACTGGGGCTGCGACACCAGCAACTGTGGAACGTGCGTGGTCGACGTCGACGGCGTGCCGGTGAAGTCCTGCACGATGCTGGCCGTGATGGCGTCGGGCCACAGCGTCCGCACGGTCGAGGGACTCGCCACCAACGGTCAGCTCGACTCGGTGCAGGAAGGATTCATGCGCTGCCACGGCCTGCAATGCGGCTTCTGCACACCGGGGATGATGATCACCGCGCGGGCCCTGCTGGACCGCGACCCCAACCCCGACGAGGAGACCATCAGGGAGGCGATCTCCGGGCAGATCTGCCGCTGCACCGGATACACGACGATCGTGCGCTCCATCCAGTGGGCCGCGCAGAATTCCAAAGAGGCCGCGACATCATGACAACCATCGAGTCCCGCCCGCCCTCACCCGAAGACACCGCAGACAACGACCAAAAGCCCTGCGGCTACGGGCGGATGCTGCGCAAAGAGGACCCCCGATTCATCCGGGGCCACGGCAACTACGTCGACGACGTCGCGCTGCCGGGAATGCTGCACTTGGCGATTCTGCGCTCGCCGTACGCGCACGCCCGCATCGTCAGCATCGATGTGACTGCCGCACAAGCACATCCGAAGGTCAAAGCGGTGGTGACCGGCGCCGACCTGGCCGAGAAGGGCCTGGCCTGGATGCCGACGCTGTCCAACGACGTGCAGGCCGTGCTGGCCACTGACAAGGTGCGCTTCCAGGGCCAGGAAGTGGCGTTCGTCGTCGCCGAGGACCGGTATTCGGCTCGCGATGCACTGGAGCTCATCGACGTCGAGTACGACCCGCTGGATCCGGTGGTCGACGTGCGCACCGCGCTCGATCCCTCGGCGGCGGTGATCCGCACCGATCTGGAAGGCAAGACCGACAACCACTGCTTCGACTGGGAGACCGGCGACGCGGCCGCCACCGAAGCCGCGTTCGCCAAGGCCGACGTGATCGTCAAGCAGGAGATCGTCTATCCCCGGGTGCACCCCGCGCCGATGGAAACCTGCGGCGCGGTAGCCGATTTGGACCCCGTCACCGGCAAGCTCAGGCTGTGGTCTACGAGCCAGGCACCACACGCGCACCGCACGCTCTACGCGTTGGTCGCCGGCCTGCCCGAACACAAGATCCAGGTGATCTCGCCCGACATCGGCGGCGGCTTCGGTAACAAGGTGCCGATCTATCCCGGCTACGTGTGCGCCATCGTCGCCTCGCTGGTGCTGGGCAAGCCCGTGAAGTGGATGGAGGACCGCAGCGAGAACCTCACCTCGACGGGCTTCGCGCGCGACTACATCATGGTCGGCGAGATCGCCGCCACCAAAGACGGCAAGATCCTGGCGATCCGGAGCAATGTGCTGGCCGACCACGGCGCCTTCAACGGCACCGCGGCGCCGGTGAAATACCCGGCCGGCTTCTTCGGGGTGTTCACCGGCAGCTACGACATCGAAGCCGCCTACTGCCACATGACCGCGGTGTACACCAACAAGGCGCCCGGTGGGGTGGCCTACGCGTGCTCGTTCCGGATCACCGAGGCCGTCTACTTCGTCGAGCGTCTGGTGGACTGCCTGGCGTTTGACCTGAAGATGGATCCGGCCGAGCTGCGGCTGCGAAACCTGTTGCGGCCCGAGCAATTCCCGTACAAGAGCAAGACCGGCTGGGTCTACGACTCGGGTGACTACGAGACCACCATGCGCAAGGCCATGGAGATGGTCGGTTACGACGCGCTGCGCGCCGAGCAAAAGGAGCGGCGCGCCCGCGGCGAGCTGATGGGCATCGGGATGTCCTTCTTCACCGAGGCCGTCGGCGCCGGCCCGCGCAAGGACATGGACATCCTCGGCCTCGGCATGGCCGACGGGTGCGAGCTGCGCGTGCACCCGACCGGGAAAGCCGTTGTGCGGCTGTCGGTTCAGACGCAGGGTCAGGGTCACGAGACGACGTTCGCGCAGATCGTCGCCGAGGAACTGGGCATCCCACCTGACGACATCGACGTCGTGCACGGCGACACCGACCAGACGCCGTTCGGGTTGGGCACCTACGGCAGCCGGTCCACGCCGGTATCAGGTGCGGCCGCGGCGCTGGTGGCGCGCAAGGTTCGCGACAAGGCCAAGATCATCGCGTCGGGCATGCTGGAGGTCTCGGTCGCCGACTTGGAGTGGGAGAAGGGCAAATTCCACGTCAAGGGTGACCCGTCGGCCGCGGTGACGATCCAGGACATCGCGATGCGCGCGCACGGTGCCGGTGATTTGCCCGAGGGTATCGAGGGCGGCCTGGACGCCCAGATCTGCTACAACCCGGAGAACCTGACCTACCCGTATGGCGCGTATTTCTGTGTGGTGGACGTGGATCCGGGCACCGCGGTAGTGAAGGTGCGGCGCTTCCTGGCCGTCGACGACTGCGGCACCCGCATCAACCCGATGATCATCGAGGGCCAGGTGCACGGCGGGATCGTCGACGGCATCGGGATGGCGTTGATGGAGATGATCGCCTTCGATGAGGAGGGCAACTGCCTGGGCGGGTCGCTGATGGACTACTTGATCCCGACCGCGCTCGAAGTCCCGCACCTGGAGACCGGCTACACCGTGACGCCGTCGCCGCATCATCCGATCGGGGCCAAGGGCATCGGCGAATCGGCCACCGTCGGGTCGCCGCCCGCCGTGGTCAACGCGGTGGTGGATGCGTTGGCGCCGTTCGGGGTTCGCCACGCCGACATGCCGCTGACGCCGTCAAGGGTCTGGGAGGCGATGCAAGGTAGAGCGAGGCCCCCGATATAGATGACGATCAGTGAGCGAGCCCAGCAGCTGTTGGCGGCACGGACACCGTTTGTGCACGCCAGGGTGGTGCGCGCTCAACCGCCAACCTCGGCGTATCCCGGCGACGAGGCAATTCTCTTGGCGGACGGAACAATTGAGGGGTTCGTCGGCGGGCAGTGCGCGCAGAATTCGGTACGCAAGGCAGCGCTGGGTGTGCTGCAGGCGGGCGAAAGTGTGTTGCTGCGCGTGCTGCCCGACGGTGATGTGCACTTCCCCGAGGCTCCCGGTGCCTGCGTGGTGGTCAACCCGTGCCTGTCCGGCGGCTCGCTGGAGATCTTTTTGACGCCGCAGCTGCCGGCGCCGCTGATCCGCGTGTACGGGACGACACCGATCGCCGACGCGCTGATCGATCTGTGCGGTGTGCTGGGGTATGACGTGAGACGCGACACCGATCTGGCCGACACCAATGCGGTGGTGATCGCCAGCCACGGCGGCCCTGAAGCCGAAATCATCCGTGCGGCACTGGATCACGGCGTGGGGTATATCGGCCTGGTAGCCAGCAAGGTGCGCGGCGCGTCGATCCTCAACGAACTCGAGCTCTCCGACGCCGAGCGGGCCCGCATCCACACCCCGGTCGGACTGCGCATCGGCGCCAAGACACCGTCAGAGATCGCGGTGTCCATCGCGGCCGAACTCATCGCCGCAGTGCGCGGGGGCAGTCTGGCCCGCGACGGCGCCGCCTCGGCCAATAACGGCCCGATCGAGGCCATCGACCCGGTGTGCGGCATGACGGTCCTGATCGGACCGGCCACCGAGCACGCGCAACTCGCCGGCGCCGACTACTGGTTCTGCGGCCCGGGGTGCCGCACGGCGTTCGCCGCCGGGAAAGCCGGCGCATGACCTTTGCCAGCCCGGACGACGTGATCCGCCAGTTCGACGCGCAGGACTATCTACTGGACACCGGAACCGCGTCGGCGGTCTATCTGGCGGTCACCCTCGGCAGGCCGCTGCTGCTGGAGGGTGAGCCCGGCGTCGGCAAGACCACCGCGGCGAAAACCCTTGCGGCGGTGCTGAACACCACGTTGATCCGACTGCAATGCTACGAAGGGCTGACCGCGAGCGAAGCGCTCTACGACTGGAACTACCAGCGTCAGCTGCTGTCGATTCGGCTCGCCGAAGCCCAGGGCGGCTCGATCGAAGAGGCGGATCTCTACAGCGAGACCTACCTGGTGGACCGGCCCATCCTGCAGTGCGTGCGGCACCGCGGACCGACACCTCCGGTGCTGCTGATCGACGAAATCGACCGGGCCGACGACGAATTCGAGGCGCTGCTGCTCGAGTTCCTCGGCGAGGCCGCGGTCACGGTCCCCGAGCTGGGCACCTTCGTCGCCGAGCGCCCGCCGATCGCGGTGCTGACCTCCAACCGCAGCCGCGACCTGCATGACGCGCTGCGCCGGCGCTGCTTGTACCACTGGATCGACTACCCGGAGCCGGCGCGGGCGGCCGCGATCATCCGCCGGACCGTACCCGGTGCAACCGCGCCGTTGATCGAACATGCCACTCAATTCGTCGGTCGGGCGCGCGATCTCGACCTGGACAAGCCGCCCGGGGTGGCCGAGACCATCGACTGGGTCGCCGCCCTGGTGTCGCTGGGGGCAGCGGATCTGGTGGACGAGTCCGCCCCGGCCGCTCTGGCTAGCCTGGCGGCGCTGGCCAAAACACCCGACGACCGTACCCTGATTCGCGACGCGTTTATCGAGTACAGCCGCACCTGAGAGGACCCCCCATATGAAGATCGCCAACCAGTTCACCGTCAGCGCGCCGATCGAGCAGGCCTGGGACGTGCTGTGTGACCTGGAACAGGTGATCCCGCTGATGCCGGGTGCGCAACTGATCGGCCAAGAGGGCGAGGACTACCTGGGCAAGGTCAAGGTCAAGGTCGGGCCGGTGACCAGCGAATTCAGCGGCAAGGTGCGGTTCGTCGAACAGGACCGCGACCAGCACCGCGCGGTCATCGACGGCAAGGGCAAGGAGGCGCGCGGTACCGGCAATGCGGCGGCCACCGTCACCGCCCAGCTGCACGAGGACGGCCAAAAGACCCGTGTCACCGTGGACACCGATTTGAAGATCGTCGGCAAGCTGGCCCAGTTCGGCAGCGGCATGCTGCAGCAGGTGTCGGAGAAGCTGCTGGGCCAGTTCGTGGAGTCGCTGGAAGCCAAGCTCGCCTCAGAAAGCCCAGGCAGCCCGGAAAGCCCCGCCGCGGTCGCCGCGCCGGGTACCCCGAACGGCCAAGTCGCCGGGCCCCGCCACGCCGCACCCGCGGCCGAGCCCGAGCCCATCGACCTGCTGGAGCTCACCGGTGCCGGCCAGCTACAGAAGTACGGGCCCATAGCGGCGGCGGTGCTGGCCGTGCTGGTGTTGATCTGGCTATTGCGCCGCAGACGCTAGCCGGCATGATGGCCCGTTAAGCCCGTTGCTGTTCCGCGGCGTCGACCTGGCCGCGTTCGCGGCCGCGCTGGTGGCCCGCCTGCAGGGCGGCGGGGTCGCGGTATCAGCCAGCGGCCAAGCAACATTCGTGCGGGCGCTGCAACATCTGGTCCCGCACACCACGTCGGAGCTGTACTGGGCGGCCAGGCTGAGTCTGGTCAACCGCAGCGACGACCTGCCCGCCTTCGACGCGGTGTTGCGCGAGGTGTTCGGCAGCATCCAGCCCGGGGATACCCGAAGCCCTGAATCTGTGCTGCCGATCCCGGGACCCAAGACACCCGCGGCCGGGATCGTGCAGCCCGCGAGCGGCGCATCCAGCACGGGCGCCCAAAAGCTGCCCTGGGTCACCAGGACCGCGCACGAGCAGGACGACGCGGCCGCCGCGAGTGTGCTGCTGCCGGACCTGCTGCCCAGCCGCATCGCCACGCTCGCCGACGAACCGTTCGATCAATTCGACCCCGACGATCTGCGGTTGCTGGGCTCCTGGCTGGAGGGCGCGGTGCCGCGCTGGCCTCGGCGCCGCAGCCTGCGGTTGGAGTCCAGTCCGCATGGCAAGAGGATCGACCTGCGGGCCACGATCAACGCGTCGCGCCGGACCGGCTGGGAGCAGGTGCTGCTGGCGCGAACGCGTCCGCGCCAGCGTCCCCGTCGGGTCGTGCTGCTATGCGATGTGAGCCGCTCGATGCAGCCCTATGCCGCGATCTATCTGCATCTGATGCGCGCGGCGGTGCTGCGCCAAGCACGGACGCGCCCGGAGGTCTTCGCGTTCTCGACGTCGCTGACCCGGCTCACCCCGGTGCTGTCGCACCGCTCCGCCGAGGTGGCGCTGCAACGCGCCAACGCGCAGGTGACGGACCGGTACGGCGGCACGTTCATCGGCCGCAGCATCGGCGCCCTGTTGGCGCCACCCCACGGCAACCTGCTGCGCGGCGCGGTGGTGATCATCGCGTCCGACGGATGGGACAGCGACCCGCCGGAGGTGCTCGCGCACGCGATGGCCCGGTTGCGGCGCCGTGCCGAAGTGCTGGTGTGGCTGAATCCCCGGGCGGCACAGGGCGAATTCCGGCCGCTGGCCGGCTCGATGGCGGCTGCCCTGCCGTACTGCGACCTGTTCCTGCCCGCGCATTCACTGACCGGCCTGCGTGAATTCCTACTGGCGCTGGCGTCCGTTCGATAGGATCGCCAGCGCGGCAACCAGCCGTCCCGGGCTAAATATCCTATGCCGCAACGAATTCGACGAAAAGCTATCGACGTTCGAACACCCACACCGAGTTGTCGCCGCGGTTGGCGACATAGACGGTGTGGCTACCCGGATCTACCGCCAGCCCTGACGGAGCCATGCCGCCGAACTCGACGTGGCGAATATCCCGGATCTTCTCGGCCATGGTGCCGGTGACGGTGTGCTTCGGACCGTCGATCACCGACACCGTCCAGCCGTGGCTGTCTGTCACGTAGACGGTGTGGGTGTTCGGGTCCACCGCCACCCCCATCGGCGCACCTCCGACGCGCACGGTGGCGGTGATGGTGCGGGCCGAACCGTCGATCACCGATACCGTCGCGCCGTCTTTGTCGGCGACGTACACGGTGTGGGTGCCCTGGTCCACCGCCACCCCGTCCGGATAGCCGCCGGCCCACGCGGTGGCGGTGAGGGTGCGGCTCGGGCCGTCGATCACCGACACCGTGTTGTCTCCGCCGTTGGCGGTATAGATGGCGTGAGTGCCCGCGTCTACCGCCACCGCTTCCGGGTTCTTGCCGACGGGCACGGTGGCGGCGACGGTGCGCGTTCGGGCCGTCGATCACCGACACCGTGTTGTCGTCACGGTTGGTGACGTAGGCGGTGTGGGTGCCCGGGTCGACCGCCACCGCATCCGGCTTCCTGCCGACGGGCACGGTGGCGATGACGCTGCGCTTGGGGCCGTCGATCACCGACACCGTGTTGTCGTCACGATTGGTGACGTAGGCGGTGTGGGTGCCCGGGTCCGTCGCCACCCCCTCCGGCTTCTTGCCGACGGGCACGGTGGCGGTGACGGTGTGCGTCGAACCGTCGATCACCGACACCGTGTTGTCGCCGCTGTTGGTGACGTACACCGTGCGGGTCCCCGTGTCCAGCGCCACCCCGACCGGGTTCTTGCTGACGGGCACGACGACGGAAGTGTAAGCCGCCCCCCCACACCGGGTAAGGACCACAACCAGTGCGGCGACACCTAGGGCCGCGAGCGCGCCCATGACAACGAACCGCTGGCGCCTTCGGCCTTGGCTCAGCGGGCGCTCGTCCTCTGCCGCTTCACGCTTTAAAAGCATTTCCCGTACATAGCGGCATCCCCGCCACCTCCGCTAACGATTCTGCCCCTTTACGGCGGTTACATCCACCAGGCACGCTGTATGACTTAGTCGGACATTGCTGCGATGAGATGTTCGGCGGTCAGCGGCAACGAGCGCACGCGGATGCCGAGTGCGTCACAAACGGCGTTGCCGATAGCTGCGGCCGTCGGGCCCTGCGCGCACTCGCCGACTCCCAGGGCTGGATTGCCTTCTGCGGCAACGAATTCAACGTCAATCGCGGGCACTTCGGAGAACCGCAGGATGGGGTAGGTCTCCCAGGTGTCGCTAGTGACATTCCACCGGTCGAAACGTACCCGTTCCTTGAGCGTCCAACTGGTGGCTTGGATGGCGCCGCCCTCGATCTGGTTGGCTGCACCGTCGGGGTTGATCACCAGGCCCGCATCCACGGCGATCACCAGCCGGCGTACCCGGACCTCGGTGATCGCCTCCACCTCGGCCACCACCGCGCAATAGGCCGACGAGTTCTTGTACCGCGCATAGCCGATGCCATGCCCAACCGACTCGGATGAGGTTCGTTGCGCCCACCCGGCCCGCGCCGCCGCGGCCAGCAGCACCGAGCGTCCGCGCGGATCGGACAAGTGCGCCAGCCGGAACTCCAGCGGATCGCGACCCGCAGCCATGGCGAGCTCGTCCATAAAGGATTCCGCGGCAAAGACATTGAGAAAGGCGCCCAGGGAACGCAGTGCCGATGTGCGTAGCGGCATCTCGGTTAGCAGGTGGTTAGTCACCCGATGGGCCGGAAAGTCATAGCCGGGCATCGCGTTCCGTCCGGCACCGCCACCGTGCTCGAGCGGCGGCTCGCCGCCTGAACGGATCGGCTCACCGCCGCTGCGGTGACTGGCCGCTAGCAGCGCGGTCGTCGGCGTCGTGCCGGGCCGGCCCAGGTAGCTGCCGCTCCATATCTCATGGCGCCAGGAAACCACACTGCCGTCATCGGCGCAGTCGGCGCCGACCTCGACGACGGCCGCGGGACCCAAAGGCGCCCAGGCCAATTCATCGGAACGAGACCAGACCACGTGTACGGGTCGGCCGGGCAGCGTCCGAGCCAGCAGTGCGGCATCCATGGCCACATCGTCGGCGCCGTTGTGGCCGTAGCAGCCCGCTCCCTCGACGTGCCGCACCACCACCGAGTCGGTCGGCAGGTCAAGTGCCGCGGCCAATTCGCGTCGCAGCACGTGGACGCCTTGGCTGTGTGACCACACCTCGAGGCGGCCGTCGGGATGCGCCAGCGCCGCCGCGGCCGACGGAGCGATCGAGGCGTGCGCCAGGTAGGGCCGGTGATAGCGGGCCGAATGCGACGTTGTCGACTCGCGGTGCCCCGAGTCCTCTTTGAGCGCTAACACCGAAGCCTCGGATTGCGCCGACATCAGGTACCCGGGCAGGTCGTTTTCGTCCGGCAGGGTCGGCCGCTCGTCCCAGCTGGCGGCGCGGCGCAGCCGCTCGGCGGCGCGCACCGCGACTTCTTCGCGCTCGGCCACCACGGCAAGGAATTCGCCGTCCCGCACGACGGCGACTACATCCGGCAGTGCGTCGACGGGGGCCGTGTCGACGTGGCGCAGCGTTGCGCCGCGCGACGGCGGGCGGATGACCCGTCCGTATAGCTGACCATCGAGGGTGAGGTCGTGCAGGTAGCTTGGCTTCCCGGTCAGCTTGCCGGGCAAATCCAGTCGAGGCACGGCGGTGCCGACCAACCGATAGCCCGACTCCGGCTTCGGCGCCGCCTCGCCGGTGGCTTCCCGATCCAGCAGCAGGTCATCGGCAAGCTCCCAATAGCTGGTGCTCAGGTTATCCGGGCTGGTGATCTCACCGTCCGCAACGTCCAACTCGTCGGGTGCCGCGGCCAGTTTGGCCGCCGCGACATCGAGATAGATGGCCCGCACCTCGGCGCACGCCTGGCGCAGCGCCGCCCCGGACAGCTGTATCGACAAACTCCCGGCGGTAAAGCCTTCGTCAGGGCTCAGATCGGTTGCTGCAGCGACCATCTGCACGCGTGTGACGTCCACGTCGAGCTCCTCGGCGGCGATCTGAGCCAGCGCCGTCAAGACACCCTGACCCAGCTCCACCTTGCCCGAGCGCACTTCCACGACGCCGTCCGAGCCGATCCGAATCCAGTTCGCCAGAACAGGATTGGCGGCCAGGGACAGGGGCAGGTCAGCGGTGGCCATCTGTGTGCCTGATGTCCGCTGCAGCGTCCAGCACCGCCTTGACGACCCGGTTATGCGAGCCGCAGCGACAAAGGTTGGCGTCCAGCGCAGTTCGCACCTGCTGCTCCGTCGGGTCGGGGATTGGCGGCCAGCAACGCCGCGGCGGCCACCACGATGCCCGACATGCAGTACCCGCACTGCGCCGCTTGCCCGGCGATCAGTGCGCGCGCGACCGGATGCGGCTCGCGGTCGGCGCCCAGGCCCTCCACGGTGCAAATCGACCGGTCCGCCACCGACGACAACGGCGTCTCGCAGGAATAGATGGGACGCCCGTCGGCCAGCACGAAACACGCGCCGCACAGACTCAGGCCACAGCCAAACCGTGTGCCCTTCAGACCCAGGTGGTTGCGCAGCACGTAGAGCAGCGGTGTGTCGTTGTCGGCGTGAACCTGACACCGCCGCCCGTTCACGGTCAGTTCCATCACTCCAGCATCCACAGAACTAGGGCAGGATCGAGTCATGGATCAGGTATGGGCGAACCGGGCGGCCACCGCCGAAACGGCGGTTACGCAACGGCACCTGAAACACCTCTGGGGGCTGCCGAGGACGCAGCTGGGCGTGGTGTCCTGGCCGTCGGACCGTAGCGACCGGCTGTTCGCCACCTGGCACTACTGGTGGCAGGCGCACTTGCTGGACTGCCTGATCGACGCGCAGTTGCGTGACCCGCAGCCGGAGCGGCGCACCAGGATCGACCGGCAGATCCGCGCGCATCGGCTGCGCAACAACTTCCGGTGGACCAACAACTACTACGACGACATGGCGTGGCTGGCGCTGGCCCTGGAACGTGCCGACCGATCGGTCGGTGTGCGGCGCCGGCGCGCGCTACCGAAGCTCGCCGACCAGCTCGTCAAGGCATGGGTGCCCGAGGACGGTGGCGGGATTCCGTGGCGCAAGCAAGACCAATTCTTCAATGCCCCGGCCAACGGGCCGGCGGGGATTTTCCTGGCTCGCTACGGTGACCGGCTGAAAAGGGCCGAGCAGATAGGGGACTGGATCGACCGGACCCTGATCGACCCGGAGACCCACCTGGTGTTCGACGGCATCAAGGGCGGTTCGCTGGTGCGCCTTCAGTACACCTACTGCCAGGGTGTGGTGCTCGGGCTGGAGACCGAGTTGGCGGCACGTACCGGTGCGGAGGCCAGGCAGCGGCACGCCGCACGGGTGCACCGGTTGGTCACCGCCGTCAACGACCACATGGCGCCGTCGGGTGTCTTGCAGGGCGCCGGTGGCGGGGACGGCGGCCTGTTCGCGGGCGTCACCGCCCGCTATCTGGCGCTGGTCGCGACCACGCTGCCGGGGGAGTCCGCCGAGGACGCCGTGGCCCGCGACACCGCCCGCAAGATCGTGCTGTCCAGCGCTAAATCGGCGTGGGACTACCGGCAAACAGTCGACGGCCTGCCGGTGTTCGGCTCCTTCTGGGACCGCGACGCTGAGCTGCCGAAGGCAAGCGATGACCAGGGCCAACAAGCGCAGTTCGTTGCGGGCGCGGTGACCAGCTCGGACGTCGCCGAACGCGACCTGTCGGTGCAGCTGTCGGGCTGGATGCTGATGGAGGCCGCCTACAGCGTCACCGTCTAGGCGCATCGAACGTGGGGGATATGGACGCATTTTGATCATTTTTCGTCCATATGGCCCACGCTCGGCGAGGGCAGGCTACTCGACCAGCGGCTCGGGCAGCGGGTCCTTCTCGCCTGAGCGGCGGCGTCCCCGGTAGCCGCGCCAGGCCGCGATGAACGCGGGAATCATCGAGACGAACAGGATGGCCAGGATGATCTTTTCCAGGTTCTGGTGCACAAACGGCACGTTGCCCAGGAAGTAGCCGGCAACCGTGACTCCACCACCCCAGAGGACACCGCCGACGATGTCGAAACCGAGATAGACCGGATAGCGCATGTAGGACACCCCGGCGACCACCGGCGTGAACGTCCGCACGAACGGCATGAACCGGGCCAGGATGATCGCCCACGGCCCGTACTTCTCGAAGAACGCGTGCGACTCGGTCACATAGTGCTGCTTGAAGAAGCGTGAGTCTTCCTTTTTGAACAGCGCGGGACCGATACGGCGGCCGATGAAGTACCCGGTCTGATCGCCCAGCACCGCCACCACTGCGACGGCAGGGGCCAGCACCCAGATATCGAGGGTGCCGTGGGCAGCCAGCAGCCCGCCGGTGAACAGCAGCGATTCGCCGGGCAACAGCGGAAACAGCAATCCCGTCTCGACGAAGACGATGACGAGGATCGTCGGCAACACCGCGGAGGCGAACAGACCCTGTGGGCCGATCCAGAACATCGGGTCGAGGATGCTGCCCCCGGACATCAAAGTGCCATCACGGTGGTGGTCATGATGCTTCAACATACCGGCGTTGCAATACTGAACAGACCCAGTCGTCAGGGAGGAAGTCGAGGAGACCTAATGCCCATCGCCACGCCCGAGATCTACGCGGAGATGTTGGGACGCGCCAAGGAGAACTCGTACGCCTTCCCGGCCATCAACTGCACGTCCTCGGAGACCGTCAACGCCGCCATAAAGGGTTTCGCCGACGCCGGCAGCGACGGCATCATCCAGTTCTCCACCGGCGGCGCGGAGTTCGCCTCCGGCCTCGGGGTCAAGGACATGGTCACCGGTGCGGTGGCGCTGGCCAAGTTCACCCGCACGATCGCGGCCAAGTACCCGATCAACGTCGCGCTGCACACCGACCACTGCCCCAAGGACAAGCTGGACACCTACGTGCGCCCGCTGCTGGCGATCTCGGCCGAACGGGTTGCGGCCGGAAAGAATCCGTTGTTCCAGTCGCACATGTGGGACGGCTCCGCGGTGCCGATCGACGAGAACCTCGCGATCGCCAAGGAGCTGCTCAAGGAGGCCGCGGCGGCCAAGATCATCCTCGAGGTCGAGATCGGCGTCGTGGGCGGCGAGGAGGACGGCGTCGAGGGCGCGATCGACGACAAGCTGTACACCACCCCGGAGGACTTCGAGAAGACCATCGACGCGCTGGGCCACGGTGAGCACGGCAAGTACCTGCTGGCCGCCACGTTCGGCAACGTGCACGGCGTTTACAAGCCCGGTAACGTCAAGCTGCGTCCCGACATCCTGGACCAGGGGCAGAAGGTGGCGATCGCCAAGCTCGGTTTGGCCGATGACGCCAAGCCCTTTGACTTCGTCTTCCACGGCGGTTCGGGATCGCTGAAGTCCGAGATCGAAGAGGCGCTGCGGTACGGCGTGGTGAAGATGAACGTCGACACCGACACCCAGTACGCCTTCACCCGGCCGCTGGCCGGTCACATGTTCGCCAACTACGACGGCGTGCTCAAGGTCGACGGTGAGGTCGGCGACAAGAAGGTCTACGATCCGCGCAGCTACCTCAAGAAGGCCGAGGCTTCCATGACCGAGCGGGTCATCGAGGCGTGCAACGACCTGCACTGCGCCGGAAAGTCAGTGGGCAGCTGACCTTGCCGAGCAGACACAAAATCGCCCATTTCGTCGGCGTGTCGGGGGATTTTGCGTCTGCTCGCGACGATTGAGCCTAACCGCTGGGGGATTGGCAGATCTTCCACTGATCGTCGCGGAACTGTAGATCCAGGCTGCGTGTCGACCGCAGCTGCGGGTCGTAGGCCATGAACGTGGTGATGTTCGCCTCGGCGTGCTGGCCGTTGACGACGACCTGGTCGATGCTGGCGATCACCGGAAATTGTTTGGCCGCCGAGACCCGCTGGTAGGTCTCGTCCCACGAGTGCTCGTCGTAGTCCACGTAGCCGTCGCGGGTGCTGCCACATGTGATGCTGCGCAACGTTTTCAGGTCGCCTCTTTGCACTGCGACATCGAAGCTCTGGATGGTCTGGCGCACCCGCTCTTCCGGCGAGACCGACACGTTTTTGTGCCGCGTCAGCAGCACCGTGCCCAGGATCGCGATCGCGGCCAAGGCCAGGACGATCACGACGATCGCCAGCACCCAGCCCCAGTTGTATTGCCTCGAGGCCGCCAGTTTCATGCCCCGTCGGGGCGGGATCGATTGTGGCGTAGCGGTTTTCGGGGAAGCCTGGGGATGCGGGGGTGCCGCTGGCGGTGGCGCGGCGTGTGGCGGTGCGCCGGGCGGACCCGGTGGGGTCGCGAAGACTTCCGTCGCCGGTTCGGCCTGGGTGGCGATGATCGCGGTCTCCTTGGCGTCGAAGCCGGGCGCCGTGAACCGCCGTTCGCGCGGTTGTCCCTCGGGTTGCTCTTCCGGCTCACCCTCGGGATCGGAATGGATCACCACGGTCTCGGTCTCGGAGTCGTGCGGCACCAACGGCTGGGCCTCGGTGAGCTCTTCTTCGCGGTCGGGCTCGGGTGGATTGGGCATGAGTGCGGCTGTCCTCCCGCTGTCGAATCGATAGTTGGAGCTTAGCGACCCCAGGCAACACGGCAGAATGGCAACTATGACGCCGATGGGTGACCTCCTGGGACCTGATCCGATCCTGCTGCCCGGTGACATTGACGCCGAGGCGGAACTGTTGGCCGGCGAGAACCCCGCCATCGTCGCCGCCGCGCACCCGTCGGCGTCGGTGGCCTGGGCGACGCTCGCCGAGGCAGCGCTGGCCGACGACAAGGCCGTCACGGCCTACGCCTACGCACGCACCGGCTACCACCGGGGCCTGGACCAGCTGCGCCGCAACGGCTGGAAGGGTTTCGGCCCGGTGCCGTATTCGCACGAGCCCAATCGCGGCTTTTTGCGGTGCGTGGCGGCGCTGGCGCAGGCCGCTGACACCATCGGCGAGACCGACGAGTTCCAACGCTGCCTGGATCTGCTCGACGATTGCGACCCCGAGGCCCGCAAGGCATTGGGGTTATAGGGCCTCTAGAAGGTTTGCTCGCAGTGCCCGGTGCCATCCGGGCACTCGATCTGGACGGTGGCGTGGTCCAGTCCGCGCGCCAGCAGCACCGCGCGCGCATCGCTGAGCACCCGGGCGGAATCCGCGGCACTTCTCAGGTGTGCGGTGCACATGTCCTTGCCGGGCGACAGGGTCCACACGTGCAGGTCGTGTACGTCGGTCACACCGTCGACGGCGCCCAGCGCCGAACGCAGTTCCTCGACGTCGATGTGGGCCGGTGAGGATTCGGAGAGGATCCGCAACGCCGCCCGCGCCAGCGAGATCGCCCGCGGCAACACCCACAGCGCCACCAGCACCGCGACCACCACGTCGGCGTAGGGCCAGTGCGTGGTGATGGTGACGATGCCCGCGATCAGCACACCGATGCTGCCGACGGTGTCGGCGACGACCTCCATGTAGGCGCCCTTGACCGCGAGGCTGGCCTCCGACTGCGAACGAAGCAACAGCGCCACCACGAAGTTAGCGGCCAGCCCGGCGAGCGCCACCACAATCAGGGGAATGCCCGGGATGCTGGGAGCCGTGCTGAGGCGTTCCACGGCCTCGTAGAGGATGAACAGCGCAACCCCGACGAGCAGTGCGGCGTTGGCGACCGCGGTGAACACCTCGGCGCGGTGCCACCCGAAGGTACGCGCGGGTGATGAGCTGCCGCGCCTGGCCAGCATCACCGCCGCCAGCCCCATGAACACGGCGACCACGTCGGTGAGCATGTGCCCGGCATCGGCCAGCAGTGCGATCGAGTTGATCAACAGCGACGTGGTGAGTTCGACGACGAAGAACGTCGCCAGGATCCCCGCCGCGACGATCATGCGGGGAACCATCCGAGACGCGTCAGCCTCGGCGGGGGTGTGACTGTGACCGGCGCCCATGGCAGTAATATATGCGGATCTACGCATATATCGCAAGCGCTAGATCCAGCGGCTCCAGAACCGGGTCAGCGAGTTGCCCCAACCCACCAGCGCGTGCGGCACCCCGGAGAAATCGAAGAACCACAGCACCACCCCGAAGATCCACGGGCTGGCCGCCAGGAGCACGAACAGCAGGATGAAGAAGCCGTACTGCTTGGCCGGCGCCAGCGCCCGCTGCGTCTCGGGACTCAGATGCGGCTCCAGGGCGTCATAGCCGTCCAGGCCGGGAACGGGCAGCAGGTTCAGCAACACGGCGGTGACCTCGAGGAAACCCAAGAAGGCCATTCCCGACCACAGCACCAGGTGGTCCGGGTCGTAGAGCAGCCGGGTCAGCGCCAGCAGCAGCACCGCCAGCACCAGGTTGGCCGCCGGCCCCGCCAGGCTGACCAAGGTGCGGCGCCTCGGAGTCATGAACCACGTCCGCAGGTACACCGCGGCGCCCGGCAAGCCGATTCCGCCCAGCGCGATCACGATCATCGGCAGCAGCAGCGACAGCGCGGGATGGCTGTAGCGCCGTGGATCCAGGGTCAGGTACCCGCGCATCTCGGCATCGTTGATCACCGAATCGCCACGCGGTCAGCGCGTGCGCGAATTCGTGCAGGCACAGCGACACCAGCCAGCCGGCGATGACGAAGGTGAACACTCCGGCGTAGGCCATTGGCCGCACGCTGTCTCCGGCCAGCCAGGCCAGTGCGCCCCCTACCGCCGTCAACGCGATCAACGCCAGAAACAGCGGGCTGGGCCGCACCGATTCGCGCACCCGTCGAAGCTACTACGCCACGATGCTTGGAGCGCAGCCCGATCAGAGGTGGAAACATGAGGCGATGGCGATGAGCGAGGCACTTCGGCAGCTGCAAACCGAGGGCTACGTGATCCTGCCAGGTTTGCTCTCCGCGCTGGAGGTCGACGAGATCAGGCGGGGCCTTACTCCGCTGCTCGCACGACAGCCGTGGGGGCAGGGCGAGTTTTTCGGCTCGCGGACCCGCCGACTCCACAACATCCTGGCGAAAACTCGCGTAGCCGACCGTCTGGTAGGCCATCCGGTGGTTGTCGAATTGGTCCGCAGCGTGCTGGGCCACCCGCAGGTCTCGATCGTCAACGCGATCGAGATCCATCCCGGCGAGACGGCGCAACCGTTTCACCAAGACGACGTGCTGTTTCCCATCGCCCGCCCGCACCCGCCGCTCATCGTGAACACGATGTGGGCGATCACCGAATTCACCCCAGAGAACGGCGCCACGATGTTCGTCCCCGAGAGCCAAGATCTCACCGAACTGCCCGATGGATGTCACATCGTCAGCGCCGCAATGGAACCGGGGTCGGTCCTGCTCTGGAATGGCGGGCTGTTTCATGGTGGTGGCGCAAACAGCTCGGAACATGCTCGCCTGGGCCTCAACGTGAACTACAACTGCGCCTGGCTCCGACAGCAGGAGAACCCCTACCTCTCGATCCCGGACGAAGTGGCGCGCGAACTCCCCGACGACTTCCTGCGGCTAATCGGCTACGACGCGTTCCTCAACATTTATGGGCTCGTCGACCACACGCACCCCCTCGGTGTACTTGGACGGCCCGTGCAGCCGATCGATTCGGCCGGCGGCAGCATGGCCCCTTAGCCGGGCGCGCCGGGGCTGCCTGCGGTGCCCCGGTAGCCACCGGCGCCGGCCGTCCCGCCGGTCCCGCCGTTGCCGGCAGCCCCGCCGGTGCCGACGGTGGTGCCGGCTCCAGGGCCGCCGGCGGTGCCGCCGGTGCCGCCGTCGCCCCCGTTGCCGTTGTCACCCGGGGGCCCCAGAAGGCCGAGTTCGCCGGCATTGCCGCCGGCGCCGCCGTTTCCGCCAAGCCCACCATTGCCGCCGTTGCCCCCGACCGCGCCGGACCCGGCGTCACCGCCGGTGCCGGCTGTTCCGGCGTCGCCGCCGACCCCGCCGTCACCGCCATTGCCGCCCTGGCTCAAAAGGCCGCCTTCGCCGCCGACCCCGCCGGCCCCAGCGGTGCCGCCGTTGCCGCCGTTGCCGGCGTTCCCGCCGTTCATGCCCGCGACGGCGCTGGCGTCGAAGCCGGTGCCGCCGGCCGCGCCTGTCCCGCCGGCCCCGCCGTCGCCGCCGTTGCCGCCAATGCTGTACAGGTGCGCGGCAGCCCCGCCGGCACCGCCGGCCCCGCCCATGCCACCGCTGCCGCCGTTCGTGCCCGGGACGCTCGCGGTGCCCGGTTCGCCGGCCCCGCCTGTCCCGCCGGCCCCGCCGTCGCCGCCGTTGCCGCCCATGCCGAGGTAAAACCCGCTGTTGCCGCCGGCCCCGCCCATGCCACCGCTGCCGCCGTTCATGCCTCCGATGCTCCCGCCGCCCGCACCGCCGTTGCCGCCGTCACCGCCATTGCCGATCAGGAACCCGCCCCTGCCGCCGACGCCGCCGGCGCCCCCGTCGGTCCCGACGCCGCCGGCCCCGCCGTTGCCGGTCAGTCCGGCCTTGCCGCCGGCCCCGCCAACACCGGCCGCATCGGTCGCACCAGCGCCACCGTCACCGAAGAGGATCCCGCCGGGAGCGCCGTTGGCTTGTGTCAACGTTCCTCCACCCGTTCCGGCAGCGCCGTTGCCGATCAGATCACGGTCGAACACCAACTGGAACGGCGCATTGACAATCGGGTCGATCAGTTGACCGAGCGGACTGGCGATATACGCTTCGCCGAGCCCGTGCAGCGGGAGATAGATGCCCTGGACCACGCCGTTGACCAGGTGGGCAATGGCAGGCGAGCCGGCCGGGAGCGCAAGTTCGCTCGGGTGGGGAAGGCTGCTGAGCTCCGGATGCGCGACAAACATGGCGCCGGGAGGGCCCGGGGTGCCGGGGGTGCCGCCGCTGTTGGGGGTGGTGCCGGCCGCCCCGCCGACCCCGCCGGCCCCGGCGGTCCCGCCGATGCCGGCGGTGGTTCCGGTTCCGGGTGTGCCGGCCGTGCCGCCGACCCCGCCGTCGCCGCCGTTGCCGTTGCCGCCCACGGGATGGGTGTAGCCGATCGGGCCGGAATTCCCGCCGGTGCCGCCGTTGCCACCCACCCCGCCATTGCCGCCGTTGCCGCCGGCCCCGCCGGTGCCCGCGGCACCGCCGTTGCCCGCGGCTCCGGCGTGACCGCCGGTGCCGCCGTCACCGCCGTTGCCGCCCCCGCCCAGAAGGCCGCCGACACCGCCGGCCCCGCCGGCCCCGGCGTTGCCGCCGTTGCCGCCGCTGCCGGCGTTGCCGCCGTTCATGCCCGCGACGGCGCCGGCGTCGAAGCCGTTGCCGCCGGCCCCGCCGTTGCCGCCGTCGCCGCCAAGGCCGCCGTTGCCGCCGAGGCTGAACAGCAGTCCGCCGGCCCCGCCGGTCCCGCCCGCACCGCCGGCGCCGCCGGCCCCGCCGGCGGTGCCGGGACCGGTGGCGGCGCCGGCCCCGCCGGCCCCGCCGTTGCCGCCGTTGCCGGCGTTACCGAGGAAGTTGCCGAAGCCGAAGATGAAGTGCCCTTTGTTGGCGCCGGCGCCGCCGGCGCCGCCGTTCATGCCGGCGCCACCGGCCCCGCCGTTGCCGCCGTCACCGCCGTTGCCGATCAGGAACCCGCCGATGCCGCCGCCGCCACCGGCGCCGCCGGCTTGGCCCGCCCCGCCATTGCCCCCGTTACCGCCGGCGCCTCCGTTGCCGATCAGCCCGGCCGCCCCGCCGTGACCGCCGGACACACCGGCGTTGCCCGCCGCGTCGTAGCCGGCCCCGCCGTCGCCGAACAGGAACCCGCCAGCACCACCGTTGGGGTGTGTCACCGTTCCGGCGATGCCATTGCCGATCAGATCGCGCTGGAACAGCAACTGGGTGGGCGCGTTGATGATCGGGTCGATCGCCTTGCCGAGCGGGCTGGCGATGTACGCCTCGCCCAGCCCGTGCAGCGGGAGATAGATGCTCTGTACCAGATTGGCGGGGGTTGACGCGGCACCGGCCGCGCTCGCGAACTCGGTGCTGAGATAGGCGCCCGCGCCCGCGTTCAACGCACCGACGAACTCCGCGTGGAACGCTTGCATTCGGGTGCCAAACAGTTGAGATGCCTGGCCGAAGTCGCCCATCGTCGCTGCGATCGCGACGGACACCTCGTCGGCGGCGGCGGGAACTACCGCGGTCGTGCGATCCGCCACGGATGTATAGGTGTCGGCCAGCATTGAGCGGATACCTGCCAGATCTTCAGCCGCCGCCTGCATCTGCTCCGGCGCCGCGACCACTAACGACATATCGATCTCCCATCGACGCGATGCGACGGCTGCCCGATGGCCACCAAGGCGATGTGATCCTAGTCACATACCAGTCAACTGCGCTGGAAATTCAAGTGTTTGCGGACGTGTCACCCGGCCGGGGAAACCCACGCGGCCTGAGGCGTCCGCCGCGGTCCGGGTGATGTCGTCGGCGGCGTTGGCCGTGGTCAAATCTCGCCTCTCAGGCTTGATTTGGGTGGAATCGCCTGGTTTTGCTTAGGCCGCGTAGGCTGCCGCGTATGGGCATGAAATGGGAGTACAACTGGTTGAATACCGGTTGGTATAACGACGCGAATACGGTACTTGCGGGAGCCATGACCCAAGCCAATTATCTCGGCGAATATGGATGGGAGCTAATTGCTTTTCAAATGCGAGAAAAAGGCGACGAAGTCTCGATAGTCGCTATGCTCAAGCGGCTAAAATCGACTGCGGAAGCCCCTCTTTCGCCCGTTCGCGCTCTCGAAGATTCCGATGCACCAGCAGGACCCCCAGAAGAGTTGCTCCCAGCCGCTAAAACCGCACCCGGGCGTTCCCGAGCCAAAAGCCGCAGAGGAATTCGGTCCAAATAATTCCGTCGGGCATCTGACGCCCAAACGTTCTCCTTTCTATGGTCGATTTGCGACCTCGTCCGGATAGGGTTCAGTTCTCCAGCGCGTCCACAAAGGCGAGTAGTCAACTACGCGTGTGCGGGTGCGGGCTCGCTGAAACGATTGCCTCAACCCCGGCCAGCTCTGGGCGGGGAATCAACGGTCGAGGTGAAATATGAACAGCCCGACTCATCTTGCGGCCCCGCCCGATGCTGCGACTTCTGCCCCGCAGCGGGCAAAGCCAATGTCGCCGCGTGCGGCGCGTTGCAAGCCAAGGGTTCGCCAAAGAATCAGCGCACCACTCGATTGCAGTTCCATCCTTATTTACTGCGCGGTGTGCATCGAAACCGGCTTCGCAAGAGAAGCAACCCACCAAACCAGGGCCGGCCTGTGCGGCTGCCACCAACACATCCGAGAGCTTGAACAAGACGGCCGCGCCGCCATACGGCGACAACGGAGCGGCCGGAAGTCGAAGCGCGCCTGACGGTCAGCTTTCGCCGCCGACACCTCATCGGCGTGCGCGGCCAGCGGCGCCGCGACCACACGACATGCCGGTACGGGATAGTCAGCTAACCAGCAACCAGCCTTCGACGTTGCGGTAAAACGTCGAGCGGCGCGCCGCGCGCGGGGCAGCTACGCCGTCGCGAATCACGGCAACCCCGGTGCTGCCCAGCTGGACCGCGCGCCCGGTGGTCCATCGGCGCCTACCGAGCACCCTGGCCCGCAGGCCGGGCAGGGACGCGGTTGGTTCGATGTGCACGCCGGGCACGTCGCCGTCGAACAGGACGGTGTCGTCGACGACCGCCTCACCGTGGAGTGACTGCGCGTCGGCCGGTAGCCACTGGGCCTGCCCGACGATCACCGACCCGGCGTCGTCGCGGGTCAGCGGCATTCGTTGGGCCGAGCCACGCAGCGCCCGTCGCGCCGCTCTCCTGCCTGCCGGGAGCCGGTAGATCCGGGTCGCCGCGGTGCGCCTGCGCGGGACGTAGGCCACCTCGATGTCGAGGCGGTCGGCGCGCAACAGCCGGCCGAGCACCGCGGCAAGGTCGGCATCGCCGCCGACGACCACAAGTCGCCGGTACGGCCCGATCGCTGCCGGATCGTCGGGCTGGTGAGTGGGCAGGCCGTCAAGACTGCCGAGCCGGCGGGAGCCGAACGGCAACACCGCCACATCGAAAATCAAGACACTCCTCGCAACCTGCTGAGATAGGGTTGGTCACCGGCCTGGACAAACAATTATGGTGGTGACCCGCTGCGCCCGGTTGCGCCGCGCTTGCGATCACCACGACTGAGCAGGGAGCATGTCATGCCGGCAATCGTCCTCATCGGCGCCCAATGGGGTGACGAGGGCAAGGGTAAGGCCACTGACCTGCTCGGCGGCCGCGTCCAGTGGGTGGTCCGCTACCAGGGCGGCAACAACGCCGGGCACACCGTCGTTCTGCCCACCGGCGAGAACTTCGCGCTGCACCTGATTCCGTCGGGCGTGCTGACGCCCGGCGTCACCAACGTCATCGGCAATGGCGTGGTGGTCGACCCGGGGGTGCTGCTCGAAGAGCTGAAAAGCCTGGAGGATCGCGGCGTCGACACGTCCAAGCTGCTGATCTCCGCCGACGCGCACCTGCTGCTGCCGTACCACGTGGCAATCGACAAGGTCACCGAGCGCTACATGGGCAACAAGAAGATCGGCACCACCGGCCGCGGCATCGGCCCGTGCTACCAGGACAAGATCGCCCGCCAGGGCATCCGGGTCGCCGACGTACTGGACCCTGAGCTGCTCACCCACAAGGTCGAGGGTGCCCTGGAACTCAAGAACCAGATCCTGGTCAAGATCTACAACCGCAAGGCCCTGGATCCCGAGCATGTGGTCGAGGCCCTGCTCGAGCAGGCCGAAGGCTTCCACCACCGCATCGCCGACACCCGGCTGCTGCTCAACAACGCGCTGGAGGCCGGCGACACCGTCTTGCTGGAAGGCTCGCAGGGCACACTGCTCGACGTCGACCACGGCACGTATCCCTATGTGACGTCCTCGAACCCAACGGCGGGCGGCGCGGCCGTGGGCTCGGGCATCGGGCCCACCCGTATCACCGCCGTGCTGGGAATCCTCAAGGCCTACACCACCCGGGTGGGCTCGGGTCCGTTCCCCACCGAGTTGCACGACGAGAACGGCGAATACCTGTCCAAGACCGGCGGCGAATTCGGCGTCACCACCGGGCGGCGCCGGCGTTGCGGTTGGTTCGACGCCGTCATCGCCCGCTACGCCACCCGGGTCAACGGCATCACCGACTTCTTCCTCACCAAACTCGACGTGCTGTCCAGTCTGGAGACTGTTCCGATCTGCGTCGGCTATGAGGTCGATGGCAAGCGGACCGACGAGATGCCGATGACCCAGAGCGAATTGCATCGCGCCACGCCGATCTACGAAGAGCTGCCCGGCTGGTGGGAGGACATCTCGGCGGCGCGGCAATTCGATGACCTGCCCGCCAAAGCTCGCGACTACGTGCTGCGGCTGGAAGAGCTTGCCGGAGCACATATTTCGTGCATCGGCGTCGGTCCCGGGCGGGATCAGACCATCGTGCGCCGCGACGTCCTGGCGGCCCGCGCGTGATGGACACCAGGCAGGACTCCGCGCGGGATCCCGAAGAACTCGACCCCGAATATCACCACCACGGCGGTTTTCCGGAATACGGCCCGGCCAACCCCGGCCCGGGTTTCGGCCGCTTCATCGCGGCCATGCGCCGGCTGCAGGATCTGGCCGTGTCCGCCAACCCGAACGACGCGGTGTGGGACGACGCGGCCGACCGCGCCGAGGCGCTCGTCGAGCTGATGGACCCGTTCCGGGCAGCCGAAGGCACGGCGCCGGCCGGCCGGACCCCCGGTTTGCCGGGTATGGGCAGCCTGCTGCTGCCGCCCTGGACTCTGACCAAGTACGCGCCCGACGGCTGCGAAATGACCGGACACTTCACCCGGTTTCACGTCGGCGGCAACATGGCCGTGCACGGCGGTGTGCTGCCACTGCTGTTTGACCACATGTTCGGGATGGTTTCGCACGCGTCCGGCAGGCCGATCAGTCGCACGGCCTTCCTGCACGTCGACTACCGCAAGATCACCCCGATCGAAGCGCCCTTGCTGCTGCGGGGACGGGTCACCAAGACCGAGGGCCGCAAGGCGTTCGTGTCGGCGGAACTGCTCGACGGGGGCGAGACGGTGTTGGCCGAGGGCAACGGTCTGATGGTGCGGTTGCTGCCCGGTCAGCCGTGAGCGAGTCCACCAGGCCCCGGGTGATGCTGCTGGGGTCGGGTGAGCCCAGCCGGGAGCTGACGACCGCCTTGCACCGCCTCGGCGCGGAGGTGATCGCTGTCGCCGATGCCGATCCGGCGGGCGTATCGGCCGAATTAGCAAGGCTGGAGCCCGATTTCGTGGTGACGGTCACAGACTCCATCTCCGACGAGACGCTTGCCGCTGTCGAGGCCATCGAGGCGATTTTGGCCGGCACCGACGACGAGTTCACCGAGCTGGTGCCCAGCGCCCGCAGCGTCCGGCTCACCGCCGACCGGGAGGGCTTGCGTCGGCTGGCAGCCGACGAGCTCGGCCTGCCTACGGCACCGTTTTGGTTCGTCGGGTCGGTCGGTGAGCTCATGGACGTGGCCGCCGACGCCGGGTTTCCGTTGCTGCTGAAACCGGCGGCGGCCGGTCAGCCGCAGATCGTCGCGGGGCCCGACGACATCGAGCTCGCCTGGCATCTCGCGGTGGGGCAGGCTCCTCAGCGGGTGTTGGCCGAAACTGTGGTCGACATCGAATTCGAGGTCAGCCTGCTCGCGGTGCGCACGGACGGCCCGGCCGGTCCGGTGCTCGAGTTCTGCAAGCCCATCGGCCATCGCGGTGGGGCGGGCGCACTGGAGTCCTGGCAGCCACAGCCGCTGAGCCCGGCGGCCACCGATGCCGCCAAGTCGGTGGCCGCGCGCATCGTCAAGGCGCTCGGCGGGCGCGGCGTCTTCAGCGTCGAGTTGATGATCAACGGCGACGAGGTGTACTTCGCCGATGTCACCGCCTGCCCCCACCCGAGTGCCTGGGTGACGCTGCGCACCCAGCGGCTCTCGGCCTTCGAACTGCAGGCCCGCGCCATTCTGGGCCTCCCGGTGGACACCATGATGGTGTCACCGGGGGCCGCCCGGGTCTTGGGGCCCTTGAAAGCCGATGCCGGTGTGCCGAGTGCCGCCGCACTCACCGCCGCGCTTGGGGTGCCGGAAAGCGATGTCCTGGTGTGCGGCCCCGTGGCGCTCGCCACCGCACCGGATCTGGGGACCGCGCGCGGCCGTGCTCGGCAAGTCGCGAGCCGACTGAGATAGTCCCATAGAGTGCGCAGCCGCAGCCAGCATCGACTCGCTGACCGCATCGATCCACTGGGCGTCTTCGTGCTGGCCAACGGCGGATTCCATGACTGGATCCTGCTAAGTCCTGGCGGTGTCCGCTACTGGGCGCAGATCGAGCAGGAACTCGGTGCCTAAAACCTGAACTGTTCGCGACCGCCGAGGTTGGTTGGCGGATTCGTGGTGTGGCGCAAGCACGGATATTGTGGCTCACAACGCGAACGAAAGACGAGGTCAAACGCGTATGAGCTACGCAGGTGATATCACGCCGCTCGAGGCATGGAAGCTGCTCAGTGACAACCCGGACGCGGTGCTGGTGGACGTGCGCACCGAAGCCGAATGGCGGTTCGTGGGTGTGCCGGATTTGTCCAGCCTTGGCCGTGAGGTCGTCTACATCGAGTGGAATTCGTCGGACGGCCGGCGCAACGAGAACTTCCTGACCGAACTGCGGGACCAGGTCCCGGCCGGTCAGGGGGAGCGACCGGTGGTGTTCCTGTGTCGCTCGGGCAACCGTTCCATCGGCGCCGCCGAGGTCGCCACCGAGGCGGGCATCGCCCCGTCCTACAACGTGCTGGACGGCTTCGAAGGCCAGCTCGATGCACAGGGTCACCGCGGTGAGAGCGGGTGGCGGGCGCTCGGGTTGCCTTGGAAGCAGGGATGAGCGAGCAGCCCTCGGTCCGTACGCCCAAGGCGCTGCCCGACGGCGTCAGCCAGGCCACCATCGGCGTGCGCGGCGGGCTGTTGCGATCCGCGTTCGACGAGACCGCCGAGGCAATGTTTTTGACCTCCGGCTACGTCTACCCGTCGGCGGCCGTCGCGGAGAAGTCGTTCACCGGCGAGCTGGACCACTTTGTCTACTCGCGCTACGGCAATCCCACCGTGACAATGTTCGAGGAACGGCTGCGCCTGATCGAGGGGGCCCCCGCGGCCTTCGCCACCGCGAGCGGCATGGCCGCGGTGTTCACCTCGCTGGGCGCGCTACTGGGAGCCGGTGACCGGCTGGTCGCCGCGCGCAGCCTGTTCGGGTCGTGTTTCGTGGTGTGCAACGAGATCCTGCCGCGGTGGGGCGTGGAGACTGTCTTCGTCGACGGCGACGACCTCGCGCAATGGGAGCAGGCGCTTTCGGTGCCCACACAGGCGGTGTTCTTCGAGACGCCGTCGAACCCCATGCAGTCGTTGGTGGATATCGCCGCGGTGACCGAAATGGCTCATGCCGCAGGCGCAAAGGTGGTGTTGGACAACGTGTTTGCCACACCGCTGCTGCAGCAGGGGTTTCCCCTCGGCGTCGACGTGGTGGTGTATTCGGGTACCAAGCACATCGATGGCCAGGGGCGGGTGCTGGGCGGTGCGATCCTCGGCGACAAGGAGTACATCGACGGCCCGGTGCAAAAGCTGATGCGGCACACCGGCCCGGCAATGAGCGCCTTCAATGCCTGGGTATTGCTGAAAGGCCTTGAGACACTTGCGGTTCGGGTTGCACACTGCAATTCCTCAGCGTACCGGATCGCGGAGTTCCTCGAAGGCCATCCCGCGGTGCGCTGGGTGCGCTACCCGTTCCTGTCGTCGCACCCACAGTTCGACCTGGCCAAGCGGCAGATGTCCGGCGGCGGGACCGTCGTCACCTTCGAACTCGACGCGGCGGAAGGCACGGCCAAGCAACGAGCCTTCGAGCTTCTGGACAAGCTGCGGCTGATCGACATCTCCAACAACCTCGGTGACGCCAAATCCCTTGTCACACATCCGGCCACCACAACGCACCGGGCGATGGGCCCGGAGGGCCGCGCCGCCATCGGGCTCGGCGACGGCGTCGTTCGTATCTCGGTCGGGTTAGAAGGCACCGACGACCTGATCGCCGACATCGACCAGGCGCTGGGCTAGCCGGCCGCCTTCTCGGCCGCTTCGATGCGTTCGGCCGCGGCGAGCGACCCTTCCTGCGCTCGCTTCTCCACCCAATCCACGACCGGGCGGGCGTACATCATCTGGCTGGTGATGGCCATCTGGCCGCGGGTGCGACCCAGGAAGGAAATGCCCCAGGAGAACATGGCGGCGATGCGGTTGCGATGGCCGACCAGGTAGTACAGGTGCAGCCCCAGCCACGCCAACCAGGCTATGAAACCACCGAATTCGAGCTTGCCGACATGCGCGACGGCGCTGTAGCGGGAGATGAGGGCCATGCTGCCCTTGTCGAAGTACTTGAACGGCTTGCGGGTGGCCGGGTCGTCGTGTCCTTTCAGCGCGTGCTTGATCAGCGTGGTGGCGTAGTGCGCGCCCTGGATCGCGCCCTGCGCCATCCCTGGCACGTCCTGTACCGACATCAGATCGCCGACGACGAAGACGTACGGGTGCCCCTTCACGGTGAGGTCGGGCTCCACGATTACCCTTCCGGCACGGTCGGTTTCGGTTCCGTCGGACTGGTCGGCGATCATCTTGCCGAGCGGGCTTGCCGCAACGCCGGCCGCCCACACCTTGCACGCGCAACCAATCCGGCGTTCGCCGCCGTCCTGCTCCTCGATGGTGATGCCCTCGTAGTCGACGGCGGTCACCTTCGCGTTGAGCTGAACCTCGACATCCATCTTTTCCAGCCGACGTTGTGCGATGAGGCCGAGCTTCTCACCCATCGGCGGCAATACCGCCGGCGCGGCGTCGAGCAGGATGACGCGGCAGTCGCTGGGCGTGATGGTCCGAAATGCCCCGGCCAGGGTGCGCTCGGCCAATTGGACGATCTCGCCGGCCAACTCGACACCGGTGGGTCCGGCGCCGACCACGACAAAGGTGAGCCGCCGCTCGCGCTCCGCCGGGTCGGTGGCGACCTCGGCGGCCTCAAAAGCGCCGAGGATGCGCCCCCGCAGCTCGAGGGCGTCGTCGATGCTCTTCATCCCGGGTGCAAAGGCGGCGTAGTCGTCGTTGCCGAAGTAGGACTGTTGCGCGCCGGCGGCCACGATGAGGCTGTCGTAGCGCGTCACCGTGTGCATGCCCATCAGGTGCGAACTGACCGTCCTCGCTTTGAGATCGATTTCGTCGACCTCGCCCCACAACACCCGGACGTTTTTCTGCTTGCGCAGGATCAGCCGGGTGGTCGGGGCGATGTCGCCCTCGGACAGGATTCCCGTTGCGACCTGGTACAGCAGCGGCTGGAACAGATGCGTGGTCGTTTTGGAGATCAGGGTGATTTCCACATCCGCGCGTTTGAGCGCTCTGGCCGCGTTCAGGCCGCCGAATCCGCTTCCGATGATGACGACGTGATGGCGGGACATACTTCTCCTTTTCGGAAGGGTCGCACCGCTGATTCTCCATTGCCGGGCCGGACACTGCCAAAAGCGGTTTCGGGGCGCGTTATGGTCGAAAACATGTTCGATAGCCGGGGGATGCAGCGGCGCCTCGAACTTCCAAGTGGGAATAGACGGCGCGACCGCGCAGCTGTGCTTGGCGTGGCTCAGAAACCCGATCCCGAAACGCTGAAAGCGCTGAACCGCAACATCGCTGACGAGTTTCGCGCCAACGCCGGCAAAGTTGGGGGGAGATTCGAAGGCAATGAACTGTTGTTACTAACTACGACGGGCGCGAAGTCCGGCAAGCCGCGGGTCACGCCGCTGGTCGTGTTTCGCATTGACGGCATGTTGCTGATTGTCGCCGGCTACGGCGGAGCCGACGTCAACCCGGCGTGGGTGCACAACCTGCGGGCCAACCCGCGGGCGCGCGTTGAGGTCCCGTCGGGCTCGTTCGACGTCGTCGCGCGCGAGCTCGACTCGTCCGAACGTGAGGAGGTCATTCCCAATATCAACGCGACCATGCCCGGGTTCGCGTACGCGAGTTACCAGTCGAAAACCACGCGCACCATCCCGATATTCGAGCTGGCGGCCGACGAGTCGTAACGCCGTTCTAACTCACGGCCACGCGTTGGCGGTGTTGTTCCTATAGTTCCCGTTGAGCGCATCGCAGAAATCGGATTTCGTCCCGGCAAGCAAGACCACATAGTCGGCGCCCTTGCTGTTGAACGTCTGCGGCGGATAGGCCCAGCCGTTGTTGCACATCGACGTGGTGCTGCCCGCCGAAGGCCTTCGCCAATTGGACATTTCGCAGGATTTCATCGCGTCGGTGTCCGGGTACGTGCTTTTGGCGATGACCAGCATCGCGCCACCCCACTGCCCGTCGTTGCGCCGGTAGGCGCGTGCCCCGAAACCCGCGTTGTTCTGCTGGCAGCTCAACGCCCGCTGGATCGCCATGAACGGTGAGGCAAGGTCACGGTTGGTGACATTGGCTGCGGCCGCGATGAATTGAGCCGCATCCGAGCCGTCGACCTCTTGAACGTTGGGATCGCTCAGGCTTTTGAGTTGCTGCGACATCTGCGATGAGGCGCCCGCCACCCCGATGGTTGGTCCGCTGCCGGTGGATGTCATCGGGGGAAGCGTGACGGGATCGGCGCCCGCGGGGGCCATTCCGACGGGTGACAACAGGCCGCATGCGGCGATGCCCACGCCGATCCGGTACGCGATAAATCTCATGGCTAGCTCCTACTTTCGTCAGCGGAAGGCATCGCTGCCGGTGAATGCCTGGCCGAGGACGAGCTGATGCATCTCGGGTGTGCCCTCGTACGTCAGCACCGATTCCAGGTTGACCATGTGCCGGATCACCGGGTACTCCAGCGATATTCCGTTGCCGCCCAATATCGTTCGAGCCGTCCGACAGATCTTGATCGCCTCGCGGGTGTTGTTCAGTTTGCCGAAGCTGACCTGCTCGGGGCGCAGCCCGCCGCTGTCTTTGAGGCGGCCCAGGTGCAGCGACAGCAGCTGGCCCTTATGCAATTCGACCGCCATGTCGACGAGCTTCGCCTGCGTCAACTGGAATCCCGCTATCGGACGGCCGAATTGGATGCGCTGCGTCGCGTAGTCGAGCGCGGCCTGCCACGCCGAGCGCGCGGCTCCCATTGATCCCCAGATGATCCCATAGCGCGCTTCGGAGAGACAGGACAGCGGACCGCGCAGGCCCTTGGCGTCGGGCAGCATGGCGTCGGCGGGCAACCGCACATCGTCGAGCACCAGCTCGCTGGTGATCGAGGCGCGCAGCGACAACTTGTGGTGAATGGTGTTGGCAGTGAAGCCTGCGGTGTTCGTCGGCACGATAAAGCCGCGGATCCCGTCGTCGGTGGCCGCCCACACGACCGCGACGTCGGCCACCGAGCCGTTGGTGATCCACATCTTGCGGCCGTTGAGCACCCAGTCCGAGCCGTCGCGTCGCGCCCGGGTTTTCATCGCTGCCGGGTCGGAGCCCACGTCGGGCTCGGTCAGCCCGAAGCACCCGAGAAGTTCACCGGCGGCCATGCCGGGCAGCCAGTGCTGCTTCTGTTCCTCGGAACCGAAGTTCCAGATGGCGAACATCGCCAGCGATCCCTGCACCGAGACCATCGACCGAATGCCGGAGTCGGCGGCCTCCAGTTCCGTGCAGGCCAGGCCGTAGTGCACGGCCGAGGCGCCGCCGCAGCCGTAGCCGTGCAGGTGCATGCCGAGCAGCCCGAGCTGGCCGAACCCTTTGGCGAGTTGGCGGGCCGGCAGGTCGCCGATCTCGAACCATTCGCCGATGTGGGGGAGGACATGCTCGGCGCAGAACTCTCTGACCGTGGCACGCACCGCGAGCTCGTCGTCGGACAACGACGCGTCGAGTCCGAGCGGGTCGTCGCGGTCGAACGCGGGCGGCTTGGTTGTGCTCATAGGATCAGCGTGCCATGGCATCGGAGGCGAAGAACAGCACCGGCGCGGCGACCTCTTCGGGGCGGGCCAGCCGGCGAAATGGAATCGCCTTGACCAGAGCCGCTTTCAGCTACTCGGGTTGGGCGTCTGCCGTGTGAAGAGGCATTCAACGCTGACGAATCTAGGTTTGCCGCGCCGACGGGGTCAAGGATTGCGTAGTCTCGCTGCCATGCAACGGCGCTCACCGGCATGGCTGGCCGCAGATGTCGTCGGTGTGCTGGTGTTTTGCGCTGTCGGCCGGCGCAGTCACGCCGAGGGCATCACCGTCTCTGGCGTCGCGTCCACCGCATGGCCGTTTCTCACCGGGACCGTCATCGGCTGGCTGGCGTCGCGCGGTTGGCGACGCCCCACAGCTGTGGTCCCCACCGGTGTGGTCGTCTGGGTCTGCACCGTGGCAGTCGGCATGCTGCTGCGCAAGGCCAGCTCGGCGGGCGTGGCGGCCAGTTTCGTCGTGGTGGCGTCGACGGTCACCGCGGTGCTGCTGCTCGGTTGGCGAGCGAGCGTGGGGCTGGCCCTGCGGCGCGTCGGCGGCAGGGGATGACACGCAGGGACGGCGACACGTGGGATCCCGCTACCGGCGTCGGAATGACCGCGACATTCAGCGCGGCGGCCAGAGCTGTGGCCACCAATAAGGGGCTGATCGACGATCCGTTCGCCGAGCCGTTGGTGCGCGCCGTGGGCGTGGAGTACTTCAACCAGGTGGTCGATAACCAGCGGTACGGCGACGGCGGCCCCGACTCCAGTGATGCCGTGCTGTCCGCGTTGATGGACGTCCTGGTGACCCACACCCGGTTCTTGGACCAGTTCCTCGCCGACGCCGGGCGGGTCGGCATCCGCCAGGCGGTGATCCTGGCGTCGGGCTTGGACACTCGGCCGTACCGGCTGTGGTGGCCGCCCGGGACCACGGTCTATGAGATCGATCAGCCGGAAGTCATCGATTTCAAGACCGCGGTGTTGCGCGGTCTGGGCGCCACGCTGTCGGCGAACCGGTGCGCGGTGGGCATCGACCTTCGTCAGGATTGGCTCGCGGCGCTGCGCCGGGTCGGATTCGACGATGCCCAACCCACCGTGTGGATTGTCGAGCAGCTGCTGGTGGGGTACCTGCCGCCGGCCGTGCAGAACCGGTTACTGGACGACGTCACCGCGCTGAGCTCGGCCGGCAGCCGGTTCGCCGCCGATCACATGCCCACCTGGACGTCGTCTCAGCCAGAGGCCGGTCGGGTGTTTGTCGACGGATGGCGGCAACACGGCCTGGACGTCGACCTGACCAGCCTGACCTACCCGGGCGAATACCATGTCGTCGAGCTGTTCACCGCCACGGGGCTGGCCCGGCGGTGGCGCGGCGACGCCGGCGATGCGGCGACCAACCCGCGTTTCGTCACCGCGACCCGGGTTTAATTCCGCCCGGAATTCAATTGGAATGCATTCGGGCCGCGCGCGTTAGAAAGTTAGGTGATGACCAGCTCTCAGCTGCAGTTTGTGCCCGCCACGCTGGACGATGCGCTGGCGCAGCCACTGCTTGACGAGCTTTCCGTGGAGTATGCCGACCGCTACGGCAGTACCGCGCCGACGATACTGGCCTGGTTGAAGAAGGGCCCTGTTGACGAGTTCACACCACCCGAGGGCGGCATGTTGATCGGGTTGTTGGACGGCAGGCCGGTTACGGGGGGCGGATTCGTGCGACGCGACGCGCAGACCGCCGAAGTCAAGCGGGTCTGGACGGACAGCGCGCATCGTCGTCGCGGATTCGCCATGGCGTTGCTGGCCGAGCTGGAAGCCCGGATCGCGGCCAGCGGTTACCAGAAGGTCTACTTGGTGACCGGCCATCGCCAGCCCGAAGCCGAAGAGCTCTACGAGGCGACCGGATACATCAGGCTGTCCGAGCCGCTGCCCACCTCGGGCCTGGTTCTTCCGATCGCGTTCGAAAAGTGGCTCGCATGACGGATCCGTTGCATCTGGCCGTCGCGCTGGACGGGTACGGCTGGCACCCCCAGGCCTGGCGCGCGGTCGGTCCCGGTGCCCCGTCGGTGCTCAGCGGTCGCTATTGGGCCGAGCTTGCCCGCACCGCCGAGCGGGGCCTGCTGGACTTTCTCACTATCGACGACACCCTGATGCCGCAACCCGGGCGCCGCGAGCGGATCGACCCGCAACGGTTGGCCGGTCGCGGCGACGCGGTGCTCGTCGCGGCGCGCATCGCGCCCGCGACACGGCACATCGGTCTGGTGCCGGTGGCCACCGTCACCCACACCGAGCCGTTCCACATCTCCAAAGCCATTGCCACCCTTGACTATGTCTCGCACGGTCGCGCGGGCTGGCAGCCGCGGGTCAGCGTGACCACGCACGAGGCGGCGCTGTTCGGTCGCCGCGACGCATCCCAGATTCCCCTCTTCGAAGAAGCCGTCGAATATGTCGAGGTGGTGCGACGGTTGTGGGACAGCTGGGAGGACGACGCGGTGATCCGCGACGTCAGCACCGGGCGCTACGTCGACATCGACAAACTGCATTACATCGACTTCGCCGGCAAGTACTTGTCGGTCAAGGGACCGTCGATCACGCCGCGACCGCCGCAGGGCCAGCCGGTGGTGGCCGCGCTCGCACATGCCGGCCCGGTCTACGGATTCGCATCTGCCACAGCCGATGTCGTGTTCATCACGCCGACCGATGACGCATCGCTGCGGGAGATCCTCGAGCAGGTGCGCGGGCTGAAGGTGTTCGCGGACTTGGTGGTGTCGTTCGGCGGTGATGCTGACTTCCGCTCCGACTGCCTCGTTATCTCCACCACCGCAACACAATTGGTGGACATGCTGCTGGAGTGGCAGCGGCTGGGCATCGACGGCGCGCGGTTGCGGCCGGCCGTCAACGCCACCGACCTTCCGGTGATCGTCGACGAGGTGGTGCCGCTGCTGCAGCGAGCCGGACGGTTTCGCGCCGAGTATCGCGACGGAGAAACCCTGCGGGCGCGACTCGGCCTGCCGGTGGCGGCGAACCGCTACGAGGCGGTGAGCCCGTGATACCGCTCTCGATACTGGACCTTGCACCGATCAGCGCCGGCAGCGACGCCGCGACGGCCTTGCGCAACACCATCGATCTGGCGCAGCAGGCCGAGCGGTGGGGCTTTCGCCGGTTCTGGATCGCCGAGCACCACTTCGTCGGGGTCGCGAGCTCGGCGCCCGCGGTGCTGATCGGCCAGATCGCGGCCGCTACCAACACGATTCGCGTGGGCTCGGCCGCCGTCCAGCTGGGCTACACGACGGTGCCCGCGGTGGTCGAGAGCTTCGGCATGCTCGAGGCCTTCTACCCTGGTCGCATCGATCTGGGTGTCGGCCGCGGGCAGCGCAGCGACACCGGGTTCAAGCCGAAGCAAACCAAACCGCGCACGCCGCGGCAGTGGCGGGAGGTTGACGGTGTGGTGATCCCGCTGCCGTTCGACCTGCGCGGCCTGCTCGATAAGGAGCGGGTGCAGGCGACCATGGGGATTCTGCAGCAGCCCGAGGCCGTGGTGCCCGAGTTCACCGAGCAACTCGCCGACATCATCGCGATGCTGGACGGCACATATGAGGTCGAGGGTTTCGACGTGCACGCGGTGCCCGGCGAGCGATCCGGATTGACACCGTGGATCTTCGGCAGCACCAAGGGCCACAGCGCCAGGCTGGCCGGAGCGCACGGACTGCCGTTCGTCGCGAGCTATCACATCACTCCGGCGACGGCGATCGAGGCCATCGACGCCTACCGCGAGACGTTCGTTCCGTCGGCCGCGCTCAAGGAACCGTACGTTGTCGTTTCCGCCGACATCGTCGTCGCCGACGACAGTGCCACGGCAAAGCATTTGGCCAACGGGTACGGCCAATGGGTGTATTCCATCCGGACCGGCGTCGGCGCCATGCCCTATCCGGATCCCGACGATTGCCCTCCGCTCACCGAGGAACAGCTGCCCGTCGTAAAGGACAGGCTGGAAACTCAATTTGTCGGCGACCCGGATGAGGTAGCCGAGCGGCTGTCCGCGCTGCAACGGCTCACCGAGGCCGACGAACTCGTCGTCACCTCGGTGACGCACCGCCATGAAGACCGGCTGCGCTCCCATCAGCTGATCGCCGAAAAGTGGGGGATAACCCCTTGACCCGCAAGCCTATTCATCTGGCCGCGCACTTCCCGGGTGTCAACAACACCACGGTGTGGACCGATCCCAGCGCGGGCAGCCAGATCGAGTTCGACTCCTTCGTGCACGTGGCCCGCACCGCTGAGCGGGGGTTGTTCGACTTCTTCTTCCTCGCCGAAGGCCTGCGGCTACGTGAACACCGGGGGCGAATCCACGACCTCGACGTGGTGGGCCGGCCTGACACCTTCACCGTGCTGGCGGCGCTGGCGGGCGTCACCGACCGGATCGGGCTGACCGGAACCATCAACACCACCTTCAACGAACCATTCGAAGTGGCAAGGCAATTCGCCACACTCGACCACCTGTCCGATGGCCGCGCCGGATGGAACATCGTGACGTCGTCTGACGCCTTCACCGGGGCAAACTTCCGGCGCGGCGGATTTCTCGATCACGCCGACCGGTATTCGCGGGCCGAGGAATTCCTCACCGTCGCGCAAAAGTTCTGGGACAGCTGGGAAGCCGACGCCGTGCTCGCGGATATCGAAAGTGGCAAGTACGTCGACCCGGATCGGATCCACAGCGTCGCGTTCGCCGGCGAGCAGTTCGACGTGCGCGGGTTCGCGACGCTGCCCGCCGGGCCGCAGGGGCATCCGATTCTTTTACAGGCCGGTGACTCTAACGAGGGCCGGGATTTCGGTGCCCGGCACGCCGACGCGTTGTTCACCCTGCACGGGTCGCTCGAAGACGGCCAACGCTACTACGCCGACGTCAAGGGCCGGGCGAAGTCCTTCGGTCGAGATCCCAACCAAATCAAGGTTTTTCCGGCGGCGACGTTCGTCCTCGGCGACAGTGCCGGCGATGCGCAGGACAGGGCTCGGCACATCCGCCATCAACAGGTGAGCGGCGCCACCGCGATCGCGATGCTCGAGCAGGTGTGGGGCCGCGACCTGTCGGACTATGACCCGGAGGGCTCGCTGCCCGATTTCGACCCGGTGCTGGACAGCACCATCACCCAGGGGCGGGTACGGCACCGCGATCCGATCGCGCTGGCCCGTCGCTGGCGGGAGCGCGCCGACGCGGAAAAGCTATCAATCCGGGAACTGATCATCGCGGTCACCAGCCGGGAGCAATTCGTCGGCACCGCCGCGCAGATCGCCGACGAGATCGACCGCTACGTCCAGGCCGACGCGTGCGACGGGTTCATCTTGGTGCCGCACCTGACCCCGCACGGCCTGGACGAATTCGTCGACAAGGTGGTGCCGCTGCTGCAGGAGCGCGGCGCTTTCCGCACCGAATACGCCGGCGAGACGCTGCGCGAAAACCTCGGGCTAGCGGGCTAGTACACCCACCGGACTTGTCGGTGGTGGCTGCGATGATGGCGTTATGGCTTTCCCGGTAGCGCCTCCGTTGGCAGAAAACGTTCCGCGGCGTCTGGATGTGTTGTTCGAGGAGTTGTCGGAGTTGGCCGGTCAGCGCAATGCGATTGATGCGCGGGTGGTGGAGATCGCCGCGGAGATGGAGCGCGACGAGTTGTGTGGGGCCACCGGCGCGCGCTCGGTGGCGGCGTTGGTGGCCTGGAAGCTGGCCGCGTCCTCGGCGAACGCGCGCACGATCACCACGGTGGCGCGTCGGCTTGAGGAGTTTCCCCGCTGCGCCCAAGGGATGCGGGAGGGCCGGCTGTCGCTGGATCAGGTCGGGGTGATCGCCGCGCGCGCGGGCCAGGGATCTGATGAGCATTACGCGGCGCTGGCCGCGGTTGCCACGGTCAACCAGTTGCGCACCGCGGTCAACCTGGAACCGCGACCCGAGCCCGAACCTGGGCGGCAGCCCGAGCGCGTGATCACCAAGTCCAGCACCGAGCACGCCAGCTGTTACCGGATTACCCTTCCGCACCTCGACGCGGCCAAGTTCGACGCGGCGTTGGCGTCTCATCGTGATGCGCTGTTCGCGCAGTGGAAGCGTGATCACGGCGAGAACGAAGCCGCCGAAGACAGCAGGCCACCGCTGCCGACCACCGGTGATGCGTTCATGCGCCTGATCGAGGCGGGCTGGGATGTCGAGGCGGCCCAGCGCCCGCATGGGCAGCACACCACGGTGGTGGTGCACGTCGACGTCGCGCAGAAAGCCGCCGCGCTGCATCTGGGGCCGTTGCTGTCCGACGCCGAACGCCGATACCTGACCTGTGATGCCACCTGTGAAGTCTGGTTCGAACGTGACGGCGAACCCATCGGCGCCGGGCGCACGACCCGGCTGATCAACCGGCGGCTGCGCCGCGCGCTCGAACACCGCCACCGCACGTGCGCGGTGCCCGGCTGCGGCGCCACCCGGGGTCTGCACGCCCACCACCTGCGGCACTGGGAAGACGGCGGCCCCACCGAACTGGACAACCTGGTGCTGCTGTGCCCCTATCACCACCGGCTGCACCACCGCGGCCTGATCACCATCACCGGACCCGCAGACGCTCTCACCGTCACCGACGACACCGGCCGACCACTAAGCCCGGGATCGCTAGCGCGCCCACCCACAAAACCCCCACCCGCCGTGCCGCCCTGTCCGGGACCGACCGGCGAACGCGCCCAATGGTGGTGGTATCAACCCTTCCAACCCCAACCACCACCCACGAATAGAAGCTCAAACCCATTGGGGCATTGACAAATTCGCTCACACAATCCGGCCGTATGCGGGCGAGAGGCTGCGCGAAGATCTGAGCGAGCGGGCTGACTTAGCCGGATTCGACCAGATCCGCGAGCTTATCCAACGCCATTTTGGTGCCAAGCTCGTTGTCCTGTAGGGAAACTCCGCGCGGTATGCCGTCATGGACCACGACGAGATCGGTACCGCCATCGGCATCCAGAAGCGTTGTCGTCATCCGCATCAGGCCGCCGAAAGCGGGATCGGACGTCTCGAACTCCAATTCCTCGACCACCCGCTTGCTTGGCACCAGCTCGACGAATCGACCTTGGTACGTGTCTGTGCGGGAGGCCGTCTTGCCGGGCGCATCCTCCGATTCATATGTCAGGGACACCCGAAAACGGCCTCCGACGCGGGCGTCGAGCATATGTACGACCACGCTCATACCGTTTGGTGCCCGCCATGACGCGATCGCTTCGGCGTCGATCAGCGCCCGATACACCGCCTCGCGGGAGGCGCGGATGTGCCGGACAACGCGGGTTTGGGTCACCTGCTCAAAGCGCCAGCGACGTTGCCGCGTCTGTGGCCTCGCGGATCGGCCCGCGCCACACATCGCCGTGGCCCGGCAGCAGGATCTCGGTTTCCAGCAGGGCCAGCGCGTCCAGGCTGCGCAGGCAGCCCTGCTGGCTGTGGCTGAACACCTCCGGCAGCAGCTGCGGCCCGCGGTGCCGCAGCAGCGGATGGCCGGTAATCAGGGCGTCGCCGCTGACCAGGACGCCGTCCACGAGATATGAGCAGTGCCCGTTGGTGTGCCCAGGGGTGAAAACGGGCATCGGGTAACCCGGCAGCCCGGCGGCGACCTCTGCCGTCAGCGCCTTGGTGGTCGGAATGCCCTCCCCGACCAGGCCGCCGTTGCGGATCAGGTGAGCGGTCCACACCGCCCACCGGGGCCGCCAGATGCGCAGCGCCACATCGACAACCGACGCCTGCTCCAGGTACTCCCGCTTGGCATGACCCACCTCTTCGGCATGGCAGTACACCGGGGTGCCGTGCTCGTTGGCGAACCAGATCGCCGAACCCAGGTGGTCGACATGCGCGTGCGTCAGCAGGATGGCATGCACGTCGCGTGGGCCGTAGCCGATCTGGCGCAGCGATTCCAGCACGTCCTGGCGGTCGCCCGGGTAGCCGGCGTCGATCAGCATCACGCCGGTGTCGTCGGTGACCAGTACCCAGTTGACCGCGCTGCCTCGCGCGAAGTGCACGTTCTCGGTGACCTGAAATAGAGTCAGCGCGGCTGCCATGGCACGTGAGTCTAGGAGCGATCGCAAGCGCGGCGAAGCCGGGCGCGGCGGGTCGCGACCATCACTTGAGGAGTAGAAATAACGCGTGGCCGAACTAAAACTTGGATACAAAGCATCCGCCGAACAATTCGCACCGCGTGAGCTCGTTGAACTCGCCGTCGCCGCCGAGGCGCACGGCATGGACAGCGCCACCGTCAGCGATCATTTCCAGCCGTGGCGACACAAGGGCGGGCACGCTCCGTTCTCGCTGGCCTGGATGACCGCCGTCGGCGAACGCACCCAACGAATCGTACTGGGCACCTCGGTGCTCACCCCGACCTTCCGGTACAACCCCGCCGTCATCGCGCAAGCCTTCGCCACCATGGGCTGCCTGTACCCCAACCGCATTTTTCTCGGCGTGGGAACCGGCGAGGCGTTGAACGAGATCGCCACCGGATACGAGGGCGAGTGGCCGGAATTCAAGGAGCGCTACGCGCGGCTGCGCGAGTCGGTGCGGCTGATGCGTGAACTGTGGCTCGGTGACCGCGTCGACTTCGACGGCGAGTACTACAAGACCAAGGGCGCCTCGATCTACGACGTGCCCGAGGGCGGCATTCCGATATACATCGCCGCGGGCGGACCGCAGGTGGCCAAGTACGCCGGCCGCGCGGGTGACGGGTTCATCTGCACCTCCGGCAAGGGTGAGGAGCTCTACAAGGACAAGCTCATCCCCGCGATGCGCGAGGGCGCCGAGGCGGCGGGCAAGAACCCCGACGACATCGACCGGATGATCGAGATCAAGATCTCCTACGACACCGACCCCGAGCTGGCCCGGGAGAACACCCGGTTCTGGGCGCCGCTGTCGCTGACGGCCGAGCAGAAGCACAGCATCGACGACCCGATCGAGATGGAAAAGGCCGCCGACGCGCTGCCGATCGAGCAGATCACCAAGCGCTGGATCGTGGCGTCGGATCCCGACGAGGCCGTCGAGAAGGTCGGTCAATACGTGGAGTGGGGCCTCAACCATCTGGTGTTCCACGCGCCCGGTCACGACCAGCGCCGGTTCCTGGAGCTCTTCGAGAAGGACTTGGCGCCCCGGCTGCGGCGGCTGTGACTTTAAAAACCAAACCAGCGATCTACATCGCGGCGCCCGAGCCGGCGTCCGGCAAGGCGACGATCGCGCTCGGGCTGCTGCACCGATTGGCCGCCAGCGCGGCCAAAGTCGGTGTGTTCCGGCCACTTACACGTCGCGGTGAGAACCGCGACTACATTCTGGAACTTCTACTGGAACATGCCACCGCCGGGCTGCCCTACGAGCAGTGCGTCGGCGTGACCTATCAGCAGCTGCACGCCGACACCGACGCCGCGATCGCCGACATCGTCGCCGCCTATGACGATATGGCGCAGTCGTGCGACGCGGTGGTGATCGTCGGCAGCGACTACACCGACGTCGCCACGCCCGCCGAGCTCTCGGTCAATGCCCGAATCGCGGTCAACCTCGGTGCGCCGGTGCTGTTGGCGGTGAGTGCCAAGGACCGCAGTGCCGACGAGGTCGCCAGTGTGGTCGAGGTCTGCCTGGCGGAACTGTCGGCCCAGCACGCTCATGCCGCGGCGGTAGTCGCGAACCGTTGCGCCCCAGCCGAACTCGCCGCGGTCTCCGAGGCGGTGCACATGTTCGCAGCACGCAGCTACGTGCTGCCCGAAGAGCGGCTGCTGTCGGCACCGACGGTGATCGAACTCGCGGAGGCGGTCAACGGGTCACCGATCAGCGGCGATGCCGAACTACGCGAACGCGAGGTCACCGACGTGCTGGTGGCGGGGATGACCGCCGACCACGTCCTGGAACGGTTGCGCGACGGGATGGCGGTCATCACTCCGGGAGACCGCTCCGACGTGGTGCTTGCGGTCGCCAGCGCCCATGCGGCGCAAGGCTTTCCGGCCCTGTCGTGTGTCGTCCTGAACGGCGGTTTTCAGCTGCATCCGTCGATCGCGGCCCTCGTCGCGGGCCTGCGGTTGCGGCTGCCGATCATCACCACGGCGCTGGGCACCTACGAGACGGCCAGCGCGGCCGCCGCGGCTCGCGGCCGGCTCACGGCGACCTCGCAGCGCAAGATCGATACGGCGCTGGAACTGATGGACCGCTACGTCGACATGGCGGATCTGTTGGCGCAGCTTGCCATCCCGATCCCGACCGTCACCACGCCGCAGATGTTCACGCACCGCCTGCAGCAGCAGGCCCGTTCGGATCGCAAGCACATCGTTCTTCCCGAAGGGGAGGACGATCGCATCCTCAAATCCGCGGGCCGCCTACTCCAACACGGTGTCGCCGACCTGACCATACTGGGCGACGAGGCCCAAATCCGCCTGCGTTCAGCTGAACTCGGAGTCGACCTGGGCGGGGCGAAGGTCATCGACCCGCGCGCCACGGAACTGCGGAATCACTTTGCCGACCAGTACGCGGAAATGCGCAAGGCGAAGGGCGTCACCGTCGAGCAGGCGCATGAGATCATGTATGACACGACGTATTTCGGCACCATGATGGTGCACAACGGCATGGCCGACGGCATGGTGTCCGGCGTCGTGCACACCACGGCACACACCGTCCGGCCGGCGTTTGAAATCATCAGGACGATTCCAGGCGTCTCCACGGTCTCCAGCGTCTTCCTGATGTGTCTACCCGACCGGGTGCTGGCCTACGGTGACTGTGCGATCGTGCCGAACCCGACGCCGGAACAGCTCGCCGACATCGCGATCTGCTCGGCGCACACCGCGGCACAGTTCGGCATCGAGCCGCGGGTGGCCATGCTGTCGTACTCCACCGGCGAATCCGGAACCGGGGCCGACGTCGAGAAGGTCAGGGCAGCAACGGAGTTGGTGCGCGCCCGAGACCCACAGCTGCCGGTCGAGGGTCCCATCCAGTACGACGCAGCGGTGGACGCGGCGGTGGCGGCCACCAAGATGGCCGATTCGCCCGTCGCCGGCCGGGCGACGGTGCTGATCTTCCCCGACCTCAATACCGGCAACAACACCTATAAGGCGGTGCAGCGCAGCGCCGGGGCGATCGCGATCGGCCCCGTGCTGCAGGGTTTGCGTAAGCCGGTGAACGACCTGTCCAGGGGCGCGCTGGTCGAAGACATCGTCAACACGGTCGCGATCACCGCGATTCAGGCGCAGGGCGTTCGTCATGGCTGATCGCCTTGTGCTCGTGGTCAATTCCGGATCGTCCTCGCTGAAATTCCGGCTCGTCGACCCGGACTCCGGTCAGGCGCTCGAGGGCGGCGGCATCCAACAGATCGGCGAGCCGTCGTCGCGGATAGCCGACCACGAGGAGGCCCTGCGGGTCGCGTTCGAGCAGATGGCCGAGGCAGGTGTCGACCTCAAGTCCTGTGGGCTGCTGGCCGTTGGACACCGAGTCGTCCACGGCGGCAAGCGGTTTTACCGGCCGACGCTCCTGGACGACGCGGTGGTCGCCGAGATCGACAAGCTGTCGGAGCTGGCGCCGCTGCACAACCCGCCTGCGGTGCGGGGCATCACGGTGGCGCGCAAGCTGCTGCCCGACGTCGCGCACGTTGCGGTCTTCGATACGGCGTTCTTCCACCACCTGCCGGCCGCGGCCTCGACCTACGCCATCAACCGCGAATTGGCGCAGCGGTATGACATCCGCCGCTACGGATTTCACGGCACGTCGCACCGCTACGTCAGCCAGCAGGTCGCCGCCTTCCTCGACCGCCCGCTCGACGGGCTGAATCAAATCATTCTGCACCTCGGCAACGGCGACTCGGCGTCGGCCATCGCGGGCGGACGGCCGGTCGAGACATCGATGGGCCTGACCCCGCTCGAGGGGCTGGTCATGGGCACCCGCAGCGGCGACATCGACCCCGGCGTCATCAGCTATCTGTCGCGCCGCGCGAAGATGAGCATCGACGAGATCGAGTCCATGCTCAACCACCGCTCCGGGGTGTGGGGCCTTTCGGGGGAGAACGATTTCCGGCGATTGCAGCAGATGGTCGAATCCGGGGATGCACCAGCAAAATTGGCCTATGACGTGTTCATCCACAGGTTACGCAAGTACATCGGGGCGTACCTGGCCGTGCTCGGGCACACCGACGTGCTCACCTTCACCGCCGGAATCGGCGAGAACGCCACCGCGGTGCGTAGAGATGCGGTGGCGGGTCTGGAAGGACTGGGCCTGGTCATCGACGATGACCGCAACACCAGCGGCGAGCGTCGCATTTCAACCGACGATTCACCGATCACGATTCTGGTGATTCCCACCAACGAAGAGCTGGCCATCGCCCGCGACTGTGTTGGCGTCCTAGAGGAATCCTAGGGGAGTGCGACCCGTCCCGACCGACGGCGTGGGATCGGTGCCGACGGTGCGCGACAGCAATTCGTAGTAGACGTCGCGAAAGTCGGTGGTGTATTTGAGGTCTCCGTTGTCCAGGTTTTTCAGGCTGGGCTCGTCGCCATAGAAACCGCCTTTGACGGGCACGCCCGCCACCAGAACCGGGCCCGCGGTGCCATGGTCGGTGCCCTGGGACGCGTTGGCACGAACTCTGCGCCCGAATTCTGAGTACGCCATCAACACGACCTTGGACCCGGCCATCTCCTGCAGGAACCCGGTGACGGCTCGGTCGAAGGCACCCAGCAGTCGCTGCTGGGTTTCTCGTTCGTTGGCGTGGGTGTCGAATCCGGCGAGTTGGACCAGGTATACCCGCGTCGGAACGCGGGCTCGCACTGCGGCGGCCACCATGCTCAACTGTGTGACGAGCGAATTACGGTCCCTCTCCGAAGGTTTGACCGACTTGAAGATGGTATCGGCGGTCCGCGCGGCCCGGTAGGCCTTCGTCACAGCCGCCATTGCCGGGGTGTCACCGGGGTCGTCGTGGCCGAGCGCGTCCATGATGCTGTCGAACCTGTCCGCCTGTCCGGGCACCTCTGAAGCTGAAAGTGCCGCAGCCGTGTGCTTTTCGCCGACGGCGAGCGGCGGCAGCACCGGCCCGATGTTGACCGCGCGCAGCGGGTCGTCGCCGGTGGCGTCGAGCCAGCGGCCAATCCAGCCCGTGGCGACGGGCTCGGCCGGCGATGCCGTCTGCCAGATATCCATGGATCGGAAGTGGCTGTGGTCGGGCTGCGGATAGCCCACGCCGCGAACGATCGCGAGCTGCCGCTGATTCCATAGTTGGGCCAGGCCCTTCATCCCGGGGTTGAGTCCCAGCTCGGAGTCCAGGTGCAGCACATCGCCGGGCGCGTATGCAAGCTCGGGCCGGGCATCGTGATATGCGTTGTCGGCGTAGGGGATCAGGGTATTGATCCCGTCGTTGCCGCCGTAGAGCGTGACGACGACCAGCACGCCGGCCCCCTCGGCCAGCGGCCGATCCCGGGCGGCGCGCATCAGGTCGGGCCAGCCGAGGGCCACGGTCCCGGACAGCAGGCCGGCCGCGCCCGCTCCGGCGCTGGCGATCAGGAATCTGCGGCGACTGACGTCGGGGCTCATGACGTCAGGTATTCCGCTGTGTTGACGGCCGCCGCGACCAGCTGCGGAGGGGTGCGCACCAGCGGATGCAGCGCGTTGGCGCTTCGGTCCGACCAGGCTCCGATGCCGATCAGATAGCCGACGGCGTCAATGCGGTCACCGGGGGCGGCGTCCTCGATACCGGACAGGTCGCCGGTGCGGGCCATCCGGCTTGCGGCGCGCAGCCGGGCGTCGGCGCTCGCGGTGGACAGCCACACCTGGCCGAGCGGCCACCCGCCAACACTGGGTGGGTAGAACGGCCGTTGCCCCAGTGCCCGCAACGTCGCCTCGGCCAGCCGCAGCTGCGCGGGCTCATCCAGCGGCACCCGCAGCGTGCGGATTACCCCGACCAGCCATTCGACCGGGGTGTTGACCTTGCTGGCGCGGCCCCCGGTGAACTCGGCGTCGGTGAGGATCGCGCGGGTCAGTGCCCCCAGATCGCGGCCCGGGCCGTAGGCGGAGACCAGCCGGTCGAGCGCCAGCGGTGACGGCGGGTCGTCGGACGCCAACTGCTGCCACAGCCGGCCCGCGACGTATTCCCCCGACTTCGGTTGCGCCAGCACGGCGTCGCAGAATCCGGCGGCGTCGAAGTTTCGGGTGGTGCCGAACAGCGTCTTGGCGCCGGTGTCATGGCGCTTGGGGGTCAGCGCCGTCTGGCCGTTTCTGCCGATCACCCAGCCGGTCAGCGCCCGGGCGCCGTTGCGGACGTCGTCCTCGGTGTAACCGTTGCCGTGGCCCAAAGCGAACAGCTCCATGAATTCGCGAGCCAGGTTTTCGTTGGGCGCCTTGGCGGTGTTGGCTTGGCCGTCCAGCCAGCGCAACATCGCGGCATCGGTGAGCATCGAGTACGCCAGTGTGCGGAAATCGCCCAGCGATAGGGTGCGCAGCTTCTGATTCTGGGCGGCAATGTGCGCGGGCGACCGCACCTTCTGCGCGGAAGTCGCGAAGTGGTTGTGCCACACCAGGGTTAACTTCTCGTGGACCGGCTGTTGTACCGTGGCCATGCGTCGCAGCCACCAACTCGACAGCGCGTTCTGCTGTGCCGACAGCTGCTGGTTGTAATCCTTGCGGCTGGCCGGTGTCGCTTTCCGTCCGGGTGGGGTGGGCTCCGGGAACGACGGCATCGGGGTCGCGGCCGCTCCCGGGTCGGCACCCAGCATGGCGTCGACGTAGGACGGCCAGTCCCGGCTGAGCGCAGCATCGACCTCAGGGCCGGTCACCCCGAAGCCCGCCCGCCTCAGCATGCGGGCAGTTGCGATCCACGCCGTGGATTCCCCCGCCATGGCTCAACTGTGCCTGAGTTTCCTTGCGAATTTCTTGCGCCCCTGCACGGGCTACCCGAGAAGGCCTAAAAAGTACTGGTGGGACGCACGCGATTGGCCATGTCGACCAGGGTGTAGCGATGCCGCTGCGTCGGAGCAACCCGGGCCAGCGTGCGCAGCGACGCCTCCACACCCAGCCGCAGCCCGTGCTTGGTGAACGGGAACCCGAGGATGTGGTTGGTGCTGGCCTCGTGGTGGTCTTCCAGCCAGTCCATCGCGCTGCCGAGCACCAGGGCGCGGATCTGCAGCACGCGGGGTTCGGTCGGCGGCAGTGCCTCCACCCGGCGGGCGGCGTCGCGGATCTGCTCCTCGGTGATCTCGGTTGTCGAGCGGCCGGAGAGCAGGGTCACCGCGCTGGTCAGGCGTGCGGTGGTGAAATGCCTTGAGGCAGAGGGGACTTCGTCCAAAGTCCGCACCGCGCCGGTTCGATCACCTTGGGCCGACTGGGATCTGGCCAGCCCGAAGGCCGCCGAGATCACACCGTCGTTGGTTCGCCACACCGTCTGGTAGTACTTCTGGTCGTCGCTCTCGCCGGCCAGTTCGGCGGTCGCGGCCAGCGCCAGTTTCGGCGCCAGCTCGCCGGGGAAGGTGTCGAGCACTTCGGTGAAATGTTTGATGGCGGAGTCGTAGTCGCCGGTGAGCAGCTCGGCGACGGCCTTGTACCAAACGAGCCGCCAACGCCAGCCGACCCGCTCGGCGAGGTCGTCGAGTTTGCGGCTGGCCTTGGCTACGTCGCCGAGGTCCAGCAGGGCACGGACTTCCATCAGTGGCAGCTCGGCCGACTCGGACACATCGACGCCCTCGGCGTCCAGGGTGCCGTGGCGGGCCGCGCGCAGCGAGTCCAGCGTCTGCACCGGCTGGGAGAGCACCGTCGCCTGCAGCACCGGCGCGGCCACGTCGGTCGGATCAACCAGCGGGACCGATAACGCGGTGACGATTTCCCTGCCGGTCAGCTTTTCGGAGTGCACCTGACCGTCCAGGTACACGTCGGTGTGGGCGACCAACAGGTCCACCCCGAAGGTCGACCGGCTGGGGCTGAACAGCGTCGACAACCCGGGCCGCGGCACCCCGGTGTCCTGGGCCACCACCTCGCGCAGCACACCCATCAGCTGCGCGGACATCTCCTCGGCAGAGGTGAACCGGCGCCGCGGGTCGGGATCGATCGCGCGGCGCAGCAGCCGACCGAACGAGTCGTAGGTGGCCAGCACCGGATCGTCTTCGGGCAGCCCGTCCACGTAACGCCCATTGCGGGTGCGCAAGTTCAGCGTCAAAGCGGCCAGTGTGCGTCCCACGGTGTAGATGTCGGTGGCCACGGTCGGGCCGGTCCGCACGATCTCCGGCGCCTGGTATCCCGGTGTGCCGTAGAGGTAGCCGAAGGAGTTGACACGCGACACCGCACCCAGGTCGATCAGCTTGAGCTGTTCCTCGGTGAGCATGATGTTCTCCGGCTTCAGGTCGTTGTAGACCAAGCCGATGGAATGCAGATAGCTCAGCGCGGGAAGGATTTCCAGCAGGTAGGCGATCGCCTCGGCGACCGGCAGCTTCTCGGCTTTCTTGCCCTTCTTGGAGCTGCGCTTCAGCGATTGACCGCCGATGTACTCCATGACGATGTAGCCGACCGGGTCCCCGTGTCGGTCGGTGTGTTCGACGAAGTTGAAGATCTGCACGATCTGCGGATGTACGACCTCGGCGAGGAATTGGCGCTCGGCCATCGCGATCGCCTGCGCCTCGGCGTCCCCGGAGTGCACCAGGCCCTTGAGTACCACCGGGCGGTCGTTGACGTTGTGGTCGACCGCCAGATAGACCCAGCCCAGCCCGCCGTGCGCAATGCACCCCTTGACCTCGTACTGGCCGGCGACCGTGTCACCGGCCCGCAGTTGGGGCAGGAACGTGTACGGGCTGCCGCAGTAGGGGCACCAGCCCTCCGACTGGCCCTTCCCGCCCTCGTCGGACCGGCCGACCGGCCGTCCGCAGTTCCAGCAGAAGCGCTTGGACTCCGGCACCACCGGATTGGTCATCAGCGCTTCGAGCGGATCGGTGTCCGGCACCCGGGGAATCTCCACCAGGCCGCCGCCGAGCTGTCGGACCGGCGGGAGCACCCGGGTGGCCGCCGTCATGCGGTCTTGCGGCTCGTTATCCGCGCCGGGGATGGAGATGTGCGGGAAGTCATCGTCGTCGTCGTCGAAATCGGGACGGAAGACCGCCTGTGTGGACTGCAGGCGCACGCCCGTCGCGCCCGACGGCGGGTCGGCCCGCTGGGTGGCGGGGCCCATTTCGTCGGAGTGCTCTGAGTCGTGGGATTCGTCGAAGGCTTGAGAATCGGCGGAGTCGGGTTCGAGGTGTTCGGCCATCAGTCCAAGTACCTCGGGACGGGCGGAGCGGGTGCCGGCCCGAGCACCGTTAACCACTTGCGGTACAACGTGTTCCACGTACCGTCGCGGCGGATGCGCTCCAGCGTGCCGTTGACGAACCTGACCAGCCCGGGGTTGTTCAGGTTGATTCCGACGCCGTAGGGCTGGCTGGCCATGTTGGGTCCGACGATGTGCAGGTAGGGGTCTTCCTCGACCAGGCCGGCCAGTATCGAGTCGTCCGTGCTGACGGCGTCGATCTCCCGTTGCTGCATGGCCACCAGGCAGTCGGCCCAGTTCACTACGGACACGATGACCGGCGGCGGCACGATCTGCCGGATCCGGTGCAGCGAGGTGGTTCCCCGCGCCACACAGACCCGCTTGCCGGACAGGTCGGCCACCCTCATGATCGCCGAGTCGCGCGGGGCCAGGATGCGCTGGTTGGCATCGAGGTAGACGGTGGAGAAGTTCACCAGTTTGCGCCGGTCGCAGGTGATGGTCATGGTCTTGACGACGACGTCGACCTCGGACTTCTGCAGGGCGGTCACGCGCTCCTCGGCCGACAGGATCCGGTACTCGACATGGGTTGGGCTGCCGAAGATGTCACGCGCGATCTCGCCGGCGATGTCGACGTCGAATCCGGTGATCTCGCCGGTGATCGGGTCGCGAAAACTGAAGAGGTTGCTGCCGATGTCGAGGCCGACGATCAGTCTGCCGCGGGCGCGGATGTCGACCACTGCGGCGTCGGCCTCGGCCTTGGTTGCGAAAGGCCGCAGGCTGGCGGTCAGGTTGCAGTCGGCGCTGGCATCGTCCGGGGGCAGTGGGGGTTCCGGTGGCAGCTGGTTCATGCCGACGGGCGTGGGCGGCGGCAGGGTCGGAATCGCCGCCACCTTCAGCGATTCGGTGTGGCTGCACCCGGCCAGCAGAATCGAGGCAGCCAGGACAACGCACGCGTGCCGGAGCCGGGTCATCAGCGGTACTCCTTCAGCCGCGGCCACAGGCCCAGGGCCACCGCGATGGCGGCGCCCAGGCTGAGGACCACGCCGCCGAGCTGGGCGCCGGACAGCCCGTTACGCGCGTTGAAGACGTCGCTGCGCAGGTGGGTGCGGCTTTGGTCCATGACCTTGACCAGCGAGTCGTCGAGCTTTTCGAAGGCGGGGGTGGAGTCGTTCTCGGCGCTGCCCAGGGCGACCTCAGTGGCGGCGCGATAGTTGCCGACCGCGATGTAGGAGTTGATCCGATCATTGGCCTGCCGCCAGCGGACCAGCAATTGGTCGGCGCCCTGCAGGTCGCCCTTGTCGACAGCGTCGGGCCGGGCCATGTATCGGTCGATCTGTTCGTGCATCGCGTCGATGCGCTGATAGAAGGACTGTTTGCGAATCTCCTCGTCGCCGCGCCGGATCAGCGACAGCGTCTCGTCGGCTCGCGCCTGCTGGGCGGTGATCTCGACATTGGTGACGATCTTGAGTGAGTCGGCCGCGGTGTCCTTGGCGCTGCGGCTGGCGGTCGTCGAAATGGCCAACGCCGTCCCGACCCACACCATCATGACCAGGATACCGAGCGCGCCCACGACCAGCCCGGGATTGATCCGGCGTCGGGTGCGCCGGGCCAGCCAGCGATGGGACAACGCGCCGAAGACCACGGTGGCCGAGATGACCAGGATCACCGGGGCCGGGATCTGCGTGGAGGCAGTGGTTTCCGTGTCCACCCGCTCCGAGGTCGCCTTGTAGAGCAGTTGCGCGTCAGGCAGGATCGTCGACTGCATCAGCCCCGAAGCCTCCGACAGGTACGACGACCCGACCGGGTTGCCTTCCCGGTTGTTGGTGCGGGCAACCTCGATCAGCCCGGTGTAGACCGCCAGTTCGGCGTTGATCCGGCCGAGCAGTTCCACCAGCGGTTGGTCGGTCAGTCCGCTGGACGCCCTCGTCACGGCAACGGCGGCGTCGGTGATGGCCTGCTCGTAGCGCAGCCGGACCCCGCGCGGTTCGGCTTGGGCGATGAACGCGGTGGCGGCCGCGGCGTCGGCCACCGACAGCGTGGTGTAGAGCCGTCCGGCGGCGAACGACAGCGGCTCGGTGTGGTTGAGCACCGTGCTGAGCACCTGCTGGCGGTGGTTGATGGTGGTCGAGGTGGCGAACGCGCTGGAAACGCCGAGACAGGCCAGCACGATCCCGATGGTCAGGATGCGGCCCGGGGTGGTGGAGATGAACCACCAACGGGGATGGGCGGGTTCAGCTGGGGACCGCGACCCCAGCGGTTCGGTCGACGGGTGCGCCAGCTCAACCGTCACGTCTGCTCGGACCCCATTCTGTCAGTGTCTTTATCTCTCCAAATTGTATAAGCGAATTCTAAGAGCATGTTCGCCCGGATGGGGGGAGGCCGACGGAATTGGACTGCATATCCTGAACGCGTGCATGGCGACGGCGATGGATGGGTGGTCTCCGATAGCGGTGCGCACTATTGGGGTCGGTTCGGCGCGGCCGGGCTGCTGCTGCGGGCTCCGCGGCCCGACGGAACGCCCGCGGTGCTGCTGCAGCACCGCGCCGTATGGAGCCACCAGGGCGGGACGTGGGGTTTGCCGGGGGGCGCCCGGGACAGCCACGAATCCGCGGCGGAGACCGCGGTGCGTGAAGCGCGCGAAGAGGCCGGCCTGTCGGCCGAACGGCTCGCGGTGCGGGCGACGGTGGTCACCGCGGAGTTCGCCGGGATCGGCGGCACCAGCTGGACCTACACCACGGTGGTCGCCGATGCCGCTGAGCTGCTGGACACCGTGCCCAACCGGGAAAGTGCCGAGCTGCGCTGGGTCGGCGAGGACGAAGTGGACGGCCTGCCGCTGCACCCCGGATTCGCGGCCAGCTGGCAAGCGCTGCGCACGGCACCGGCCGTCGTGCCGCTGGGCCACGACGACGAACGCCGTCAGAGCCTGCCGCGCACCTTGGAAGTCGAGGCCGGGGTGTTCATTTGGTGCATGCCTGGCGATGCGGATCATGCCCCGTCGTTGCTGAGCCGGCGGATCAGCTCGCTGCTGCAAGCGCAGAGCTGAGCTGTTCGGCCGCGGCCCGTGGGTCCTCGGCCGCGGTGATCGCCCGCACCACCACGATCCGGCGGGCCCCGGCGGCGAGCACCTCGGGCAGCCTTTGCATGTCGATGCCGCCGATCGCGAACCACGGTTTGTCGCCGCCGAGCGCAGTGGTGATTTGCGAGGCGGCCCGCACCAGTTGCAGCCCGGGCGCCGCACGACCCGGTTTCGTCGGGGTGGGCCAGCAGGGGCCGACGCAGAAATAGTCGGCGGCACCCGCGGCGATAGCCACCTGCGTCGAGTCGTGGCTGGACAGGCCGATCAGCGTGGCCGGCCCGACGATCTCGCGCGCCACCTCGACGGGCAGATCGCCCTGGCCCAGGTGCAGCACGTCGGCCCCGGCGGCGTGGGCGATGTCGGCGCGGTCGTTGACCGCGAACAGGGCGCCGTGGCGGCGAGCCGCGTCGGCGAGGACCTCGCAGGCCGCCAGCTCATCGCGCGCCTCGAGCGGGCCGAAGCGCTGTTCACCGGGCGAACCCTTGTCGCGCAGCTGGATGATGTCCACCCCGCCGGCCAGCGCGGCGTCGGCGAACTGCGCCAGGTCGCCGCGTTCGCGCCGCGCGTCGGTGCACAGATACAACCTCGCCCGGGCAAGACGTTCGTGCACAAGCAGACGTTATCGCGCTAGCGTGGAGCCCGAAGAGCACGGGAGTCCTAGCGAGCGGGGACTGAGAGTGGGCGCGCATGCCCTTACCGTCGAACCTGATCCGGGTTATGCCGGCGATAGGGAGCGCAGGATGCAGAAGTTGGGGTCTTTAGCCGTTATCGGCGGCGGTGTCATCGGGCTGTCGGTGGCGCGCCGAGCGGCGCAGGCGGGATGGTCCGTGCGGGTGCACCGCACCGGCGAGCGGGGCGCATCCTGGGTCGCCGGCGGCATGCTGGCCCCGCATAGCGAAGGCTGGCCCGGCGAAGAAAGGCTGTTGCGGCTGGGCATCGAGTCGCTGCGGCTGTGGCACGAGGGCGGGTTTTTAGACGGGCTGCCGCCGCAGGTGATCACGGCGCGCGAGTCGCTGGTGGTGGCCGTCGACCGGGCCGATGTCGCCGATCTGCGAACCGTTGCCGACTGGCTGTCCGCGCAGGGGCACGCGGTGGTGTGGGAGTCGGCCGCGCGTGACGTTGAACCCATGTTGGCGCAGGGCATCCGGCACGGCTTCCGGGCGCCCACCGAGCTGGCGGTGGACAACCGCGCCGTGCTCGACGCGCTGTCCGCGGACTGCGAGCGGCTCGGAATTCGTTGGGCGGCAACGGTGAACGACGTGTCCCGCGTCGAGGCCGACGCGGTGGTGATCGCCAACGGCGTGGACGCTCCCGCGCTGTGGCCCGGCCTGCCAGTGCGCCCGGTGAAGGGCGAGGTGCTGCGGCTGCGCTGGCGGAAGGGCTGTATGCCGCTGCCGCAGAGGGTGATTCGCGCGCGTGTGCACGGACGGCAGGTGTATTTGGTCCCCCGCGCCGACGGGGTCGTCGTCGGTGCCACCCAGTACGAACACGGCCGCGACACCGCGCCGGTGGTGTCGGGCGTGCGTGACTTGCTGGACGACGCGTGCGCGGTGCTGCCGGCGCTGGGGGAGTACGAACTGGCTGAATGCGCCGCCGGGCTGCGCCCGATGACACCCGACAACCTGCCACTGGTGCAGCGCCTGGACGAACGCACGCTGGTCGCCGCTGGCCACGGTCGGTCAGGTTTTCTGTTGGCCCCCTGGACGGCCGAACAGATTGTGTCCGAACTTCTCCCGGTCGGAGCGTACTGATGATCGTGGTTGTCAACGAGAAACGGGTCGAGGTCGACGAGCAGACCACCGTCGCGACGCTATTGGAGTCGCTGGGCTTTCCGGACCGGGGCATCGCGGTGGCGGTAGACTTGTCGGTGCTGCCACGGTCTCGTTGGGCCACAAAGCTTTCCGATGGAGCACAGATCGACGTAGTGACGGCGGTGCAAGGTGGTTGATGCCAAGCTCACGATCGGCGACCGCAGCTTCGCGTCGCGGCTCATCATGGGCACCGGTGGGGCTACCAACCTGGCGGTGCTGGAAGAGGCGCTGGTCGCGTCGGGCACCGAACTGACCACCGTCGCAATGCGCCGGGTCGACGCCGAGGGCGGCACCGGGCTGCTCGACCTGCTCAACCGGCTGGGCATCACGCCGCTGCCCAATACCGCGGGCTGCCGGAGCGCCGCCGAGGCGGTGCTGACCGCGCAGCTGGCCCGCGAGGCACTCGACACCAATTGGATCAAGCTCGAGGTCATCGCCGACGAACGGACCCTGTTGCCCGATGCCGTCGAATTGGTCAGGGCAGCAGAGCAATTGGTTGACGACGGGTTCGTGGTCCTGCCGTACACGAACGATGACCCGGTGCTGGCCCGCCGACTGGAGGACACCGGTTGCGCGGCGGTGATGCCGCTGGGCTCCCCGATCGGGACGGGCCTGGGCATCATCAACGCGCACAACATCGAGATGATCGTGGCCCGCGCCGGCGTCCCGGTCGTGCTCGATGCCGGCATCGGTACCGCCAGCGACGCCGCGCTGGCGATGGAATTAGGTTGTGACGCGGTGCTATTGGCCACGGCGGTGACCCGGGCCGCCGATCCGCCGGCGATGGCGACCGCGATGGCTGCCGCCGTCACCGCGGGCTACCTGGCCCGCCGGGCCGGTCGGATACCCAAACGATTCTGGGCGCAGGCGTCGAGTCCCGAGCGATGAAACGGTATGTCGCACTCGGCAGCTCGATGGCTGCCGGGCCGGGTATCCGGCCCCGCGCCGCCGGTGCGCCGTGGTCGGCCGGTCGATCGGCCCGCAACTATCCGCATCTGGTCGCCGAACGACTGGGCTTCGATCTGGTCGACGTCACCTTCTCCGGCGCCACCACGGCTCACGTCCTCGCTGATCGGCAGCGCGGTGCGCCACCACAAATTACGGCCCTGGACGGCTCGGAGACCTTGGTCACGGTCACCATCGGCGGCAACGACGTCGGATACGTTCCGCTGCTGATGGCGGCCTCGCTGCCGCGGGCCGTGCGCCGATTGCCGCTGCTCGGCGCGCGCATCGCCGAACTGCTGGATCCTGCGGCGCGTGATCGGGCCCTGGCCGACGTGTTCGACTCGCTGTGTGCGGTCGGCACCGCCGTACGCCAGCGCGCACCGCAAGCCCGGGTGTTCTTCGTCGACTACCTGACGTTGTTGCCGCCCGCCGGCACGCCGGCCCCTCCGCTGTCGGCGGCAGACGCCGATCTGGGCCGGCATGTGGGCGGCACCCTGGAACGGCTCACGGCCGACGCGGCCGCGGCGACGGGCTGCGAGGTCATCGGCGCGGCGGCCGCCAGCCGGCAGCACCACGCGTGGTCGGCCCAGCCCTGGACGGTGAAAACCGGAGTGCCGCTACCGGGTCGCCCGGCCCCGCTGCACCCCAATGGTTCCGGGATGCGCGCGGTGGCCGAGTTGATCGCGCATCGGTTGTCGCCGAACGAGAGTCAGTGAGGGACTCAGCCGTTGGCCTGCCACCACTTGTAGAGCGCGGCGGTGTCACCATTGGACGCGCGAATGTAGCTCAATATGTTCTTGGCGTCGGTGGTCCAAATGATTTCGGCACCATCCTGGTAGGTCCCGCAGAGCATCTGCCCCCCGTTGGTGGTGGCGTTGTTGCCCTGGTGCCACGGGGCAGGCCCGTTGGTGGTGCTGCCACCGCAATTGACCAGCACGTCATCCCTCGCGCTGTTTTTGAACCAGGTCGCCAAATCATCGCTCTTGCCGAAGAGGTAGAACTTGGCCTGCACCGGCCCCTTGGGATCGGGGTTTTGTCCGCAAAGGAGCGCGGCGAGTTGGCCACCGGTGATCGGCTGGGCGGTGCAGTTGTTGAGGCCGTATCCCTTCGACAGGTTTCCCGCGAGGTTGTTGACGTCCGCTTCGGTCCCGGTACCGGGATCGGGATTGGGAGCGGGAGTGGGGGCGGGAGCTGGGAGTGGGAGTGGGATTCGGCTCGGGGTCCGCGGTCGCGTTACCGGCCAGCCAGACAAAGCTGCCCATCAGCGAGGCGGCTGTCGCGGCTCTCAACAGATTGGAAAAATGTGACACAGATATGAAAATACAATCCAGCTGGTCGATTTCAACCATCCGAGGATTATCTGGTGCCGTCGCGACCCCCGTCGGGTATGGTTAGGCACCGTTTTAGGCCAGTTATCCTGCTCTGAACTGGAGAACCGCATGACTGCCCAGCCGCCTCCCCCCGGTTACCCGCCGCAGCCGCCCGCGGCGCAGGCGCCGAACAACCACTTGGTGATGTCGATTATCGGCATCTTGTTCTGCCTTCCCTTTGGGATCGTCGCGGTCGTGAAATCCAGCCAGGTCAGCGGGTTGTGGGCGCAAGGTCAGTACGCCGAGGCGCAGGCGTCCGCCGACAGCGCCAAGAAGTGGGCGATGTGGTCGATTATCATCGGGGTCGTTGTTTCGATCATCTACGTGATTTTGATGGTGGTCGGCGGTTTGGCCGCTCAGAATACGAACGCGGCGATGCTTGCGGCGATGTTCTGAGGCTGGCTCGCAATGGTGACCCGCCCGGCGTCTGCGCTGCTGAGTCTGCGCGCGCCTGCGGCGGTGGCCGCGTCCACGACGTTGGTGTGCGCGGCCATCTGGGTGGGTGACCCGACAACCCCCCACGGTCCGTTGCCGGTCTGCCCCACCAAGGCGCTGCTGGGTATCGACTGTCCCGGGTGCGGTAGCATGCGGATGTTGTATTCCCTCATGCACGGCGATCTGCTGGCGGCAGTGCGGTTCAACGCGCTGGGCCTGGTGGCGGTGGTGCTGTTGGTATGGGCATACGGGGCCTGGACCTACGGCCGGCTGACGGGCCGGCGGATCGGGAGTTGGCAAGGGCAGCGCTGGTCTGCGGTCGTGACGCTGTCGTTGGTGTTGGCGTGGTTTGTGGTGCGCAACATCCCATTTGCGCCATTCACCGGCCTCTATGTCTGAGTTTCGCCGGTATCGATCGAACCTGGCGGCGCTCGTGGTGGCCGCCCTCGCGGTATTCGCGGCCGGCTGCTCTCATCGGTGGGCGAATTCGCAACCGGCCAACAACCCGGCCGCGGCTGATTTCGCCACCGCGATGCGCAACCGGGTCGCCACCGATGCGATGATGGCGCACCTGTCCAAACTCCAGGACATCGCCAACGCGAATAACGGCACCCGCGCGGTCGGCACCCCTGGCTATGAAGCCAGCATTGACTATGTCGTCAACACGTTGCGCGGCAGCGGTTTTGACGTGCAGACACCCGAATTCTCCGCCCGGGTGTTTCACGCCGACAAGGGAACGGTGACCCTCGGCGGCAAGGATTTCGAAGCGCGGGCGCTGGAATTCAGCCTGGGCACGCCGCCGGACGGGGTGAGCGGGCCGTTATTGTCTGTGCCGGGCGGTGAGACCGCGGGCTGCGACGCCGCCGACTACGACGGGCTGCCGGTGCGCGGCGCGGTGGTGTTGGTGGACCGCGGCCACTGTCCCTTCGCCAAGAAGGAAGACGCCGCGGCACAGCGGGGCGCGGTGGCGATGATCGTCGCCGACAACGTCGATGAGCAGCAGATGGGTGGCACCCTGGGGGCGGATACCGACGTGAAGATCCCGGCGGTGGGTGTCACCAAGTCGACCGGCTTGCTGTTGCGCGGCCAGCCCGGCCGGGCGACCATCAAGCTCAACGCGAGCAGCCAAAGCGTCAAGGCGCGTAACGTCATCGCCCAGACCAAGACGGGGTCGACCACCGATGTCGTGATGGCCGGCGCGCATTTGGACAGCGTGCCGGAGGGACCGGGCATCAACGACAACGGCTCGGGGGTTGCCGCGGTGCTGGAAACCGCTGTGCAGCTGGGGAATTCGCCGAACGTGCACAACGCGGTACGATTCGGCTTCTGGGGGGCGGAGGAGCTTGGGCTGATCGGATCGCGGAATTATGTTGAGTCGCTTGACCTGGGCGCGCTGAAAGACATTGCGCTGTACCTCAACTTCGACATGCTGGCCTCGCCCAATCCGGGCTATTTCACCTACGACGGAGACCAATCATTGCCGGCGGACACCCGCGGTCAGCCGGTGGTACCCGAGGGTTCGGCCGGCATCGAGCGCACGCTGGTCGCCTACTTGAAGTCGGCGGGCAAGCCGGCGCAGGACACTTCGTTCGACGGTCGCTCCGACTACGACGGGTTCACCCTCGCGGGTATCCCGGCCGGCGGACTGTTTTCGGGCGCGGAGGCCAACAAAACCGAGGAGCAGGCCAAGCTGTGGGGCGGGACCGCCAACGAGCCGTTCGACCCCAACTATCACAAGAAGACCGACACCCTCGACCACATCGACCGGACTTCGCTGGGCATCAACGGTGGGGGCGTCGCGTACGCGGTCGCGCTCTACGCGCAGGACCTCGGCGGCCGCAACGGCATTCCGGTGCTCGACGACCGCACGCGTCACGTGCTCGCCAAGAAATGATCCGCCGGCTGGCCGCAACCGTGCTGTCGCTGACGGCACTGCTGGCGGGATGTTCAGCCAAGCCGGGGCCGCACGCGGCCGCGCCTGACCTCGGCCATGGATTGGCCGCAAAGGTGAGCACGGACGGGATGCTGGCGCACCTGCGAGCCCTGCAGGACATCGCCAGTGCGAACGGCGGGAACCGGGCAGCGGGCACCCCGGGCTATGACGCCAGCGTGGACTATGTAGCCAAAGTATTGCGCAGCGAGGGGTTCGACGTGCTGACCCCGCAATTCGACCGGTTGTCCACTATCTCCCCGGGTAAGCCGACGCTGACGGTCGCCGGCCGCAGCTATCCGGTCGACCAGGCCTCGTTGCTGGTCCGGACACCGGCCGGCGGGCTGACCGGGACGCCGATCCGGCCCAGCCGACCGGAGGGATGCACCGTCGGCGATTACCCGGCCGTCGTGCCGCGCGGGTCCATCGCCGTCGTCGACGACAGTCGCTGCTCGGTGGTCGACAAACAGAACAGCGCGCTGGCCAAGGGCGCCGCAGCGCTGATCGTGATCAGTCAGCCCACCGGTGCGGGCGCCCCACCCACGCTCTTCGGTCCCGGTTATTACAATCAGCTGACCGTGCCGGTCGCGGTCGTCGGGGCTTTGGGCGGCGCCGCGCTGGGCGCTGGAACCGCCCCGGTGCGCCTGGTCCTGGACGCCGAGAACGTCAAGATCACCTCGCGAAACGTGCTGGCGCAGACCAAGACCGGCTCGCCGCACGACGTGGTGATGGTCGGTGCGCATCTCGATGGCCCGCGGGCCGGGCCGGGCATCAACGACAACGGGTCCGGGGTGGCGGCGGTGCTGGAAACGGCGCTGCAGCTGGGCCCGTTGCCGCCGGTGAACAACGCGGTGCGTTTCGTGTTCTGGGGAGCCGATCAGGACGGCCCCAACGGCGCCATGGACTATGTCTTCGGCCTGGACCCCGAACGACTCAACGACATCGCCCTCTACCTGGACTTCGTCATGCTGGGTTCGGCGAACGCGGGCTTTTTCACCGACGACGGCGACCAGTCCGGTCCGCCGGGCGCAGGTATCGCGGCTGCCGACGTCCCGGAAGGCTCGGCGGGAATTGAGCGCACCCTGGGTGCCTATCTCTACCTGGACGGCAAGCGGCCCGCCGACATGCCGTTGAGCACCAGGACCGACTATCACCCCTTCATGGTTGCCGGAGTGCCGATCGGGGGCATGACCGGTGGCGCTTCGCAGACGAAAACCACTGTGCAGGCGCGACTCTGGGGCGGGCAGGCTGGCGTCTGGTTCGACCCGAACTATCAGAGCGCGCGTGACACCGTGGCCAACATCAATCGGGAAGCACTGGGGGTCATGGGTTCTGGCGTTGCCTACGCGGTTGGCTGTTACGCCGAGTCGATCGGGGGAGTGAACGGCGTCCCGCCTCACGACAAGCGGCATCGCACCCGGGTGCCCTAGCTGCCGGCCAACGGTCTCAGAGTGTGAATTCCTGGTGATCCTCGGCTTTTCTGCCCTACCAGCAAACCAACCGCTCTAAACTGTGTGCCCATGAATAACCGCGGGCGCGCTATCGCGGCGGTGCGGGCGGCGATCGCCTGCGCCGCGGCGGTACTCCTGGTAGCCGGATGCAGCACCCTCGTCGAGGGGCGGGCGTTATCCATGCTCAACGACCCGTTCCGGGTGGGAGACCTGCCCGCGGCCAACGGTCCTAGCGGCCCACGACCGAACGCGCCGGCTCCGACGGGCAAGGTGCTCAACACCAACAACGGGCCGATCGACAAGCTGGCGCTGCTCTCGATCAACGACATCGAGGAGTACTGGAAGGGCGTCTACAGCCAATCCCTGAAGGGCACCTTCAAGCCGGTCGACAAATTCGTCTCCTACGACTCCGACGACCCCAACAGTCCCATCGTCTGCCGCCGCAAGACCTACAAGTTCGTCAACGCCTTCTTCAACAGCCGTTGCGACCTGATCGCATGGGATCGCGGGGTGTTGTTCCCGCTAGCGCAGCGCTTTTTCGGCGACATGTCCGTCACCGGAATTTTGGCCCACGAGTTCGGCCATGCGCTGCAACGGATGGCCAAACTGGTCTCGACAGATGACCCGACCATCGTCTTCGAGCAGCAGGCCGACTGTTTCGCGGGTGTGTATCTGTACTGGGTGGCCTCGGGCAAGTCGCCGCGCTTCACGCTGAGCACCGCTGACGGGCTCGACCATGTGATGGCGGGGCTGATCACGATGCGCGACCCGGTGGAGGACAAGGAAGACGACAACGAGCACGGGTCGGCGCTGGACCGGATCAGTGCCTTCCAAATCGGCTTCATGACCGGCGCGTCGGCGTGCGCGGCGATCAACACGAAAGAAATCGAGCAGCGTCGCGGTGACCTGCCGAAGATCCTGCGGACCGATGTCGATACCGGAGAAACCGAGCCCGGTGAAGTCAAGGTCGACGAGGACACGCTCTCGACGCTGATGGAATTGATGGGACAGATCTTCAGTCCCAAGCAACCACCCACGCTGTCTTACACACCGGCCGATTGCCCCGACGCCAAGGCCAGCCCCCCGGCGTCCTACTGCCCGGCCACCAACACCATCGTGGTCGACCTGCCCGCGCTGGACGCCATGGCCAAGGTCGGCGGGTTGGACGAGCACGAGCTGCCGCAGGGTGACGACACGGCCCTGTCGATCGTGATGTCGAGGTATGTGCTGGCGGTGCAGCACGAACGCGGTCTGCCGATGCAGAGCCCGTGGACCGCGCTGCGGACGGCGTGCCTGACGGGCTACACGCACCGCAAGATGGCCGAGCCCATCGCCATTCCGTCCGGCAAGCAGCTGATGCTGTCCGCCGGAGACCTCGACAAGGCGGTTTCCGGGCTGCTCACCAACCACATGGTCGCCAGCGACGCCGACGGTGTCACGGTGCCGGCCGGTTTCACCCGGATAGCGGCGTTCCGCGGCGGCGTGGGCGGCAATGCGGACGCGTGTTACATCCGCTACATCGGTTAGATGACCGAACTTCCGCCGCCGGGCACCCATGTGAATCGGATGGCCATCGCGTCGTTACTGTGCTCAGCGGTCGGCTGGCTGTGCATTATCGGGCCCATTCTCGGCATGGTTTTCGGCTTTCTCGCGCTCAGCCAGATCAAGCAGACCGGGCACCGTGGCCGCGGTTTGGCGATCGCCGGAATAGTCATCGGCGCAATCCTTTTCACTCTCATTACGGTCGCAGGAATCCGCAATACCGGACACCAGCACAGGCCGAGTATGGGCTCGAGCGCAGCCACGGTTGCGGCTCAACCGATCTCAGCCAGCCTGGGCGCCAGCTGATCGCCGAAGCGCCGGATGAACCCGACCGGGTCTGGATTGCCGGGTAGGGGACCGACGTTGATCATCTCGATGCCGAGCTCGGCGTACCGTTGCACGGTCTTCAGATACGCGTCGGTATCCTCGAAGGGGTCCACGACGGCCAGGCCGCCGCAGGTCTTGCGGATTTCACCCGGATCCCTCCCCACCGTGTCGAAGTGCCGGTTGAGCACCTCGACCTTGTGCTTGAGTTCGTCGACGTCGGTGCTCATGCTGTTCCAGATGTCGGCGTATTGTGCGACCAGGCGTAGTGTCTTGCGTTCGCCGTCGCCGCCGATCAGGATTGGTGGCCGCCGAATCGGTTGCGGCACACAGAGTGTCTCGGCAAGCTGATAGTGCTTGCCCTGGTACGGCCCGTCGTTGTCGCTCCACATCTGTCGGCAGATCTGCAGCGTTTCTTCGAGCATTTCGAAGCGTGTGCTCAGCGGCGGGTACGGAATGCCCAGGGCGATGTGCTCGCGGTCGTACCACGCCGCGCCCAGTCCGAGCATCGACCGCCCCTGCGACAGCACGTCGAGTGTCGTCACGGCTTTGGCCAGCACGCCGGGGTAACGATAGGTGACGCCGGTGACCAGCAAGGTGAGCTCGATCGTCGTCGTCTGTGCGGCCAGAAAGCCCAACGACGTGTAGCCCTCAAGGAACGGGTCTTCGGCTCGCCCAATGTTTTCCATCTGGAAAAAGTGGTCGGCCAGGGTGAACAGCGTCGCGCCGCCCTGCTCGGCGGCTTGGGCCGCCTCGGTCAGGGTCGGGCCCAGCGCCGCCGGGTCCCCGGGCAGAAAGTCGATGAAGTGTATTCCGAATTCCATTGCAGTTGATCCCCTTTCACTCGGTGAGGCGCTCGAGCAGGGCCAGCGCGTCAAGGATCGTGCGGCGCTCGGATTCCGAGTAGCGGTCATGGATGGCGCGTGCCAGCCATTCCTCCCGCACTTGACGGTCACTCTCGGCGCGTTGCCGACCCGCCTTGGTCAGCGAGATCACTTGGCGCCGGCCGTCTTCGGGATCAGGTGTGCGCTCGATCAGTCCCCGTTGCTCGAGTGCGGCCACTAGCGTGGCCATGGACTGTGGACGCACCCGCTCGGCACCGGCCAGTGCGCTGGCCGATGACGCCCCCTCTTTCCAGAGCCGGGTGAGCACCGCCGTCTGTGACGGTGTCAGATCGCCGTCAATCGCGAGGTCCCGCAATTGCCGTCGCAGCCGGCTGACCACCACCCGCAGGTCACGGGCCGCGGCCGCGGCTGATTCGGCGATACCGTCCACACTGCCCACTGTAGATTAGTCAGCCGAAACTGTCCAGTTTTAACTGGCTAAATTAACCCCGGCTTAGGTCATGCAGACGTTCGCGAACAGCAGGACCGGCCACGACACGATGGAACCCAGGAAGGACACGGCCAGATCGACGCCGTGCATCTGGTGCAGATGTTCGGTGTGGGTCGCCGACCAGATCGTTCCGATCACCAGATACGGTGTGCCGATTATCAATCCGATGACCATCAGTTGGCCGACGGTGATCTGGAACTCGAGCACCTTGCGAATCTTCTCTAGCATTTCACGATCCCAGTAGTTGCAGCGCTGCTTCCACGGCCAGCGCGGGCACGTCGAGGGTCTTCGAGCCCAGGTCGTGGCGCGCACCGGTGATCTCCACCACCTGAGTGGGAGCGGGGATCAGCGCCGCCGCATCGCGCAGCTCCGCCGGGGTGCCGAAGGGGTCCGACGTGCCATGGGTGAACACCGTGGGCACCGTGATGTCGGGCAGGTGTTCGGTGCGCGCGCGTTCCGGCTTGCCCGGCGGGTGAACGGGGTAGGAGAACAGGGTCAGCACGTCGAGAGTCACCTCGCGACTGGCCACTACCATCGATGTCTGCCGGCCGCCGTACGAATGGCCGCCCGCGATCAGCGGGCCACCGGCCAGGCCGCGGCACACCTCGATCGCCTCGACGATCCCCGCTCGGTCGGTGGCCGCCGAGCCGGACGGCGGGCCCTTGGGTCGACGCCGGCGATACGGGAGGTTGTAGCGCACCGCCAGCCAGCCGTGGCTTGCCCATTCATCGCAGATCCGTTGCAACAGTGGTGATTCCCGGCTGCCGCCGGCGCCGTGGGTGAGAACGACGATTCCCTTTGGAACCCGGCCGGGCCCTCCGGAGGGTTCATGCGCGATGCCCGCGATCTGGTCGAGGTTCATGCCAACCTGAACAGTGGTGAGACGGGGCCGTGGCCGTGGCCGAGTGGATAGGCGGCGCGCAGGCATTCGGTCACCCACTGCTTGCCGAAGCCGACTGCTTCGGGCACGCTGAAGCCGTGCGCCAGCGCGCAGGCCGCCGCGGTGGCCAGCGTGTCGCCGCCGCCGTGGTCGTTGCCGGTGGGCACCCGCGGGGCGTCGAATTCGTAGTAGGAGACGCCGTCATACAGCAGGTCGCAGCTGTGTTCAGAGGACCGCAGGTGTCCGCCCTTGACCAACGCCCAACGCGGGCCCAGCGCATGCAGCGCCTTGGCCGCCGCGCGCTGCGACTCGACGTCGACCACGTTGATATCGACCAGCAGGCGCACCTCGTCGAGGTTCGGTGTCACGAGCGTGGCCAACGGGAACAGTTGGTCGCGGAGCGAACCCAGCGCCGACGGTGCCAGCAGCGCGTCCCCGTGCATGGACGCCGACACCGGGTCGACGACGAGCGGGACGGCCAATCCGAGCCGGCGCCAGGTGGCGGCCACCGTCGCGATGATGCTCGACGACGCCAGCATCCCAGTCTTGGCGGCCTGGATGCCGATATCGGTGACCACGGCCTCGATCTGGCCGGCCACCACACTCTCGGGCACCTCGTGGAAGCTCTTGACTCCCAACGTGTTCTGCACGGTGACCGCGGTGACCGCGACGCATGCGTGCACACCCAGCAGCGCCATGGTGCGCATGTCGGCCTGGATGCCCGCTCCGCCGCCGGAGTCCGATCCCGCGATCGTCAGCACCCGCAACGGCGTCGTGCCGGGCGGCGGTAACGGCAGATAGGTCACTGTGCCGGATTGCGGTGACCCGCTGCGCCCGGCTGCGCCGCGCTTGCGATCACCGCTGGGCGGTGATAGGCAGATACACCCGGTTGCCGTGCTCGGCGAACTCGGCCGACTTCTCCGCCATCGCGGCTTCGATCGCTTCCTCGCTGTCGAGTCCGTGTTCCGCCGCGTAATCCCGGACGTCCTGCGTGATGCGCATCGAACAGAACTTCGGTCCGCACATCGAGCAGAAGTGCGCGGTCTTGGCGGGCTCGGCCGGCAGCGTCTCGTCGTGGTACTCCCGCGCGGTGTCCGGGTCCAGCGACAGCGCAAACTGGTCGTGCCAACGGAATTCGAACCGTGCCGTGCTCAACGCGTCGTCGCGCTCCTGCGCGCGGGGGTGGCCCTTCGCCAGATCGCCGGCGTGCGCCGCGATCTTGTAGGCGATCACCCCGTCCTTGACGTCCTTGCGGTCCGGCAGACCCAGGTGCTCCTTGGGGGTCACGTAGCACAGCATCGCGGTACCGGCCTGCGCGATGATGGCGGCGCCGATCGCCGATGTGATGTGGTCGTAGCCCGGCGCGATATCGGTGGTCAGCGGGCCCAGCGTGTAGAACGGGGCCTCCTCGCAGAGCTCCTCTTCCAGCCGCACGTTTTCGACGATCTTGTGCATCGGGATGTGTCCCGGGCCCTCGATCATCACCTGTGCGCCATGGGCTTTCGCGATCTTGGTCAGCTCGCCCAGCGTGCGCAGCTCGGCGAACTGCGCGGCGTCGTTGGCGTCAGCGATCGACCCCGGCCGCAGCCCGTCGCCCAGGGAGAAGGTGACGTCGTAGCGCGCGAAGATGTCGCAGAGCTCGGCAAAGTTGGTGTACAGGAACGACTCCCGGTGATGTGCCAGGCACCACGCCGCCATGATCGACCCGCCGCGCGACACGATCCCGGTGACCCGCTTGGCGGTCAGCGGCACGTAGCGCAGCAGCACGCCGGCGTGCACGGTCATGTAGTCCACGCCCTGCTCGCACTGCTCGAGCACGGTGTCGCGGTAGATCTCCCAGGTCAGCTCGGTCGGGTCGCCGTTGACTTTCTCCAGCGCCTGATAGATCGGGACCGTGCCGACGGGCACCGGCGAGTTACGCAGGATCCACTCGCGGGTTTCGTGGATGGCCTTGCCGGTGGACAAGTCCATGATGGTGTCCGCACCCCAGCGGGTGGCCCACACCATCTTGTCGACCTCCTCGGCGATCGAGGACGTCACGGCGGAGTTGCCGATGTTGGCGTTGACCTTGGTCGCGAACGCCTTGCCGATGATCATCGGTTCGATCTCGGGGTGGTTGTGGTTGGCCGGAATGACCGCGCGGCCGCGGGCGACCTCGTCGCGGACCAGTTCGGCGGGCAGGTCTTCGCGGGCGGCGATGTACGCCATCTCGGCGCTGATCTCTCCGGCGCGCGCCCGCTGCAGCTGGGTCCCGCGGTCGCGGATCACGCCGGGTCGCGGCGGCAGTCCCGCCGCCAGATCGATCACCGCGTCAGGGTCGGTGTACGGCCCGGAGGTGTCGTAGAGATCGAAGTGCTCTCCGGTCGACAGGTTGACCCGGCGGAAGGGCACCTTCATGCCGTCGACATGGAGGTAAGCCTTGCTACTGCCCGCGATGGGTCCGGTGGTGACGGAGGGCTCGACGGTAACGGTCATCTTTCATCTCCCTACGCCGGCATTACCCGGTCAGGTTCCTACGGTCGACGGCCCCGAGCCGTCCTCTCAGCGCACTGGGCGTGCGCTCCCGTGTCTGAATTTTATTGTTGGATTACCCGCATGCGAGGCTACTCCCGCTTCCGAGCGGCGGCCGCATGCGGGCGGGTACCACTGGCCGCGGTGCCCCGCCAATGGGATGATTTCAACCGTGAACCAACCCGAGCGGACACCCGACGGGACGCGGGAGGCGACCTCCGCCGAGCCCCGCGTGCGGGAGATCGTGATGTCCGAGGCCGCCGGCGGCGGGTACCTCAACGTGGGAAGCTTTCGCTTCTGGTTCGTGGGTCAGATCTGGGAGTGGTCCGACGAGGTCGCGCGGATGCACGGCTACGAACCGGGATCCGTGCAGCCGACGACCGAACTACTGATGTCGCACAAGCATCCGGAAGATCGCGCGCACGTCCAGGATCTCCTTGATTACGCACTGCACTCCGGGGGATCGTTTTCCAGTCGCCACCGGTTCGTCGACACCGGGGGCACGGTGCACGACGCCATCGTGGTTGCCGACCGCATGTCGGACGACTCCGGCGCGGTGGTGGGGACCGCCGGCTATTACATCGACCTCACCGACACCTTCGACGAGACCCGCGACGAGACCCGCCAGGAGGTCCTCGACACCGCGCTGCCCGACCTGTTCGAAAACCGGGCGGCGATCGAGCAGGCCAAGGGCGTGCTGATGTCCATCTACCGGGTCAGCGCCGAACAGGCCTTCGGGGTGCTGCAGTGGCGATCCCAGGAGACCAACACAAAGCTGCGCTCACTGGCCAAACAACTGGTCGGCGAAATCGCGTCGCTGCCGCCCGCATCGGCCGACGTGCAAAGGCATTTCGACCACCTGCTGCTCACCGTCCACGATCGTGTCGCTGCCGAACCCGACAATTAGCTAGGCTCGATGCATCTTCGGGTGATGCAACGAGTCGTTCGCAGGGCGGTGGGTGAATTCGAGGCGGTAGGGGTCATGGAATCGTTGGTGGTCGAGCGGAAGGCTCTCGAGGACGCGGTCCTCGTCCGCGTTCAGGGCGACGTGGATTCGATATCCGTGGGCGAGCTGAACTCCCAGCTGGCGGTCGCCCTGGAGCTGGCGGCAACACAGCCGTTGCGCCCCCTCGTCATCGATTTGCAGTCGGTGACCTTCTTCGGAAGTGCCGGCTTGAACGCGATTTTCGATTGTCGTGAGAAGGCGCTGGCCGCCAGCACCTCCGTCCTGCTGGTGGTGGCCGACAACGAGTACGTGCTCCGCCCGCTCGAGGTGACGAAGCTGGATCGTGTTTTCGAGGTGCACCGGTCGCTGACCGACGCGCTGGGAAGCGCTGGCCGCCAGGAGCACGAGTAGCGCCCATGAACCAGGGCCCCCCTCCGCGCCCCGCGCTGCCCGCCGACCTGGACGCAGCGGTCGCACTGGGTGGCGAGATGGGCCGCCGGTTCGCCGAATTCGATTGGGCGGCTCACCCGCTCGGCCGTCCACAAGATTGGCCGGCCGAGATGCGGACGATGGTGGCGACGACGCTCACGTCTCGGTTCCCCATGGCGATGTTCTTAGGTACGCAAGATCTCTTTCAGATCTACAACGACGACTTCATTCCAATCCTGGGTGACAAGCATCCGGCGGCACTTGGCCGCGTTGGCCGCCAAGTGTGGTGGGACGTGTGGGAATCGTCGATCGGCCCGATGCTCAGGAGTGTGACCGACACCGGCGCTGCGATATGGTCCGACGACCTGATGGTGCCGCTGGTGACGGGCGGCCGACCGCAGGAACGGTATTTCACCTTCAGCTACAGCCCGCTGATGGGCCAGACCGGCGCCGTGTACGGCGTGATGGCCACGGTGAGCGAGACCACCGAACGGGTGCTGAGCACGCGTCGTCTGCACTTGCTCAATGCGGTGACGGCCGCCGTCATGGACACCCGCACCATCGACGACGCGGTGGCCGCCGCGGTGGCGGTGTGCGCGGACCAACCCGACGATCTGCCGTTCGTCGCCGCCTACGTCGGTGACGCCGGACTACGCGGTGCGACGCCGTCGGTGTTGCCTTTTCTGCCCCGCACGCTGGGAGAGCTGACCGGTGGGTTGCAACCGGAATCGCGGGCGGCGGTGCCGATCATCGAGCAGGTCTCGTCGGTGATCCCCGGCATCCACGGGGCGTTGGGTGCGGACTGCCCCGAGCAGGCGCTGGTGCTGGCGCTGGGCGAGGGCCCGACCGCCGGGGCGCTGGTGGTCGGAGTCAGCCCGCGGCTACCGCTGGATGCTCTCTATCGCGGCTTTTGCCATCTTCTTGCCGATCAATTGTCGTCGGCGTTCGCGGCGGCGGTCTCCTATGAGCAGGAGCGGCAACGAGCCGACGCGCTTGCCGAACTGGACCGGGCCAAGTCGGCCTTTCTGACCAACGTCAGTCACGAGTTCCGCACGCCGCTGACACTGCTGCTGGGCCCGCTCGACGATGCGCTGGCCGATGCCGGGCCCGACACGATCCTCGCCGATCGGCTGACCACGGCGCGGCGCAACGCGCAGCGCCTGCTGCGGATGGTGGACTCGCTGCTCGACTTCTCTCGTATCGAAGCCGGCCGCGCGACCGTGCAGCCGGTCTGTACCGACGTCGGCGCGCTCACGGCGCACATCGCCTCGTCCTTCACCGAGCTTTGCGCGCGGGCCGGTCTCGAGTTCACGCTGGACTGCGACACAGCGCTGGCCGACGTCGATCCCGGTATGTGCGAAACGATTGTGCTCAACCTGTTGTCCAACGCGGTGAAATATACGCTGCGCGGCTCGATCTCGGTCGAGGTGCGCGCCGAGCCCGCGAACTGCCGTATCACCGTGCGCGACACCGGAGTTGGGATTGCCGCGAAGGATCTCGACCGGCTTTTCGAACGCTTCTACCGAGTCGAAGACGCGCGCGGCCGCAGCGTGGAGGGCAGCGGAATCGGGCTGTCGCTGGTCCGCGGGCTGGTCGAGCTGCAGCGCGGAACGGTCGAGATCGAGAGCGAGCCGGACCGTGGCACCGTCGTCACCATTCGCGTGCCCCGGTCCGTGGACCGCACCGAGGCCCAATACTCGCCCGACGGGCGGCTCGACGAGTCCAATCCCTATGTCGCCGATGCGCATCAGTGGGTGGCCTCAGCACAGGGGTCCCCGGAAACGCTGGCGCCTAAGGCCCGTCCGCCGGCGCGTGACAGACGCGAGCTGATCCTGATCGCCGACGACAACGCCGACATGCGGGCTCACCTTGATCGCGTGCTGTCCCCGCACTGGGAAACGGTACTGGTCGCCGACGGCCAGTCGGCGCTGAACGCGACCCGTGAGCTACACCCCGCTGCGATCGTGACCGACGTCATGATGCCGGGCCTGGACGGGTTCGAATTGGTGGCGGCCATTCGCGCGGAACCGGAACTGGCCGAAATTCCGGTGCTCATGTTGTCCGCCCGCGCCGGCGCGGAGGCGACCAGCGACGGCTTTGCCGGTGGCGCCGACGATTACCTGCCCAAGCCGTTCCGCTCCCAAGAGTTGATCGATCGGGTGTCGGCGCGGCTGGCTGCCGCGGCCCGCGAGCGGGACGGGCAGCGGCGCGACGCCGAGGCGCGGCTGTCCTCCGAGTTCGACGCCGCGTTGCACGGCGCCGATTCCGTTGCCGGAATCCTGGCCGTCCTGCTCGATCCCCGGTACGGCCTGGGTGAAGCCACCGCCGCGGCTATCGGCATCGTGGATCCCGACGAGGACACCGTCCGATTCGAGTACGGCGGGGTGTTTCCCGCGGAATTGCGCGACCGCTATCACGTCGCCCCGATGGATGCCCCGTTGGTCGCCGTCGACGTCATCAAGCGCGGCGAGTCGCTGGTCGTCACAGACACCTTCGACCTCCCCCCGCGCTACGACCACGCCGTCCACGACACCGCCTCAAGCGTCCGGGCCTGCGTCGTCCAGCCCCTGCGTGACGGCCTGGGCCGCATCGTCGGCGTGCTGTCGTTGCTGTGGTCGCAGCCGCGGCAATTCGGGCCCGCCGAACTCGACCTGTTCGCCCACGCCGCCGAGATCACCCAGTCGGCCCTAAACCGGTTGCGCGTCATGGCGCGCGAGCACCGGATCGCCGTCGAATTCCAGGAGCAGCTGCTCGACCTGGATCGCGGGTCCACCGCAGCGGCCGTGGCGGCGATCTACCAACCGGCCGGCGAGGCGATGCGGGTGGGCGGCGACTGGTATCTGGTGACGCCGCTGGGTCAGTCGGGGCAGATCGGGATATCGGTGGGCGACGTCGTGGGCCATGGCCTGCCGGGCGCGACCGTGATGAGTCGACTGCGCGCGGCGTTGGGCGCCACTGCGCTCAGCCAAGCCGACCCGGCGGCAGTCTTGAGCACCCTGGACACCTATGCGGCCACGGTGCCGGGTGCGCGCTGCGCGACGGTGGCCTACGCCCTGATCGACGCCGGCGACACCAAAAAGGGCGGCCGGGCCACCATCCGCTACTCCTGCGCGGGACATCCCTACCCGCTGCTGGTCAGCCCGGACCCGGCCGTTGGTCCCGTCTTCTTGGAGGATGGTCGGCGAACGCCGGTGGCCACCGCTCGGGTCAACCCGGCCGACAGCACCGCGCAGGCGGACCTGCCACCCGGCACCCTGGTCCTGCTCTACACCGACGGGCTGATCGAACGGCCCGGCGAGCCGCTCGACACAGGATTCGAGCGGCTGAAAGCCGCGGCCGCCGAGTGTGCCCACCTTGCGGTCGACGACGTGTGCGCCGAGCTATTGCGCCGGATGGCCCCGCCGGACGGCTACCGCGATGACGTGGTGGTGCTCGCGCTGCGCCCGAGTCATTCGGGGCCGCGCAGCTTCACCGTCGTGGTTCCGGCCGGGGACACCGAGGTCCCCGTCGTGCGGGACCGGTTGCACGAGTGGCTGGATGCGGTCGCGGTAGCGCCGGTCCGCGCACAGGACATCCTGTTGGCGGCCGGTGAGGCCGTGACCAACGGCATCGAACACGGCAGCCATCGTGACCCGCGTAGAACCGTGTCCCTCGAGGCCTTCATCCGCGACGACGCGGTCGTCATCACCGTGTCCGACTCCGGTCGTTGGTCGGGCGACTCGTCGGCCAGCCTGCGCAGCGACCGGCGCGGACGCGGGCTCACGCTGATGAGCGGACTCGCCGATCGGGTCGACACCGTGCGCGATCGTTGGGGCACCCGGGTGACGATGCTGTTCGACCACGCGGTCGCGGGACTGAGCAGCTAGAGCCCTGCTAGGCCTCGGCTAGGCCTCTGCTAGGCCTCTGCTAGGCCTCTTCCATGGCCTCGCCGAGCTCCTCGAGGAGCCGGTTGTGATGATTGGACGCCAACAGGTGCCCGGCCGCGATAACCAGCGCGACCGGCCAATCGATGAGCTCCAGCGCTGCCAGTGCGGCCAGACCGCCGTAGTAGGCGAGCTGCTCGGGCCGTGGGATCTCGGTCTGGCCCAGCACCGGCAGGTTCACGACGAAGGTTTCGCCTTCGCGGATCTTGTCCACGGCCTCACTCTGGGACGTCGCCCGCCGGGCCTTCTTTTCCGCCATCATTTGCCTTTCGGTAACGAAAGATTTGCCAGTGAGCCGGATGACGCGGTCACCGTCGGACGTATGGGGAGGACCGATCCGCCACAGGCCGATCCGCTGATTTCACCGATCGCCTCGTTCCTGAGTGTTCCTTTCCATCAACTCTATGCGTTGTTGTGGCGCGTGGGCGTCCTGGAGATCCGGGAGACTGTTCCGTCCGAACCGGCGCCTCGTCTTCCGGCGGCCGGGGAGGCGGGGGAGCTCCGGGCAGCTGCCGATCGTCAAAGACACGGCTGAGGGCGGCCACGGCGATCGTTGCGACCGCCGCGCAACCGAGGGCTTCGACCCAGCCGACGGGATCCAGTGGCGTGCAGCCGAGCAGTTGGCTGACCCCCGGAATGCTGATCAAGCCGCCCACCAAGCCGAGTGAGCCCAGCGCGGTGAGCACCACCAACGGGGCCTGGGACTCCACCAGTGTCTGGCCCAATTCGGTCGCGATCAGCGCGACCAGGGCGACCGTCGACGCGCGTTGCGGCAGCCCGGTCGCTCCCACCAGGGTGTTCATCCCGGGCAGGGCGGGGATGCCGAGCACGCCGCCCGCCATCGCCCACGCCGCCGTCGTCGCCGCTGCCGTCGTACCGGCGCGCAGCGCGACGGCGTTCCACAGCGCGGGTTGATCCACGCCGCGCAGGGTGGAGTCCACCGTGCCGCGCGGCTTGCTGACCGCCAGCGCCGCGGCCGGGAACGCATCAGTGACGGTGTTGACCAGCAGCAGCTGGCGCGTGTTCAGCGGCGACGTTCCGGTGATCGCGCTGCCGATGATCGCGAAGATCACCTCCCCGGCGTTTCCGCCGAGCAGCACCTGCACGGCCGCCTGCACCCGCCGCCACAGCTGGCGGCCCTCTTCGACGGCCTCCAGCAGCGCGTCGATGCGGCCGTCGATGAGCACCACGTCGGCCACCAGGTGCGCCGAGTCGCTGCCATGCGCGACCACGCCGATGCCGACGGTGGCCGCCCGGATGGCGGCGGCGTCGTTGGCGCCGTCACCCACCATCGCGGTCCGCACGCCGGCGTTCTCCAGCGTCTGGACAATCTGGACCTTGTTCTCCGGGGTCATCCGGGCGAAGATCACCCGCTCGGTGACCACGCGCTCCTGCTCCTTGCGGGACAACAAATCCCATTCGGTGCCGGTGATCACCTGCCCGGCGGTCACCGGCAGGCCGAGCTCCTCGGCGATCGCCTTCGCGGTGATCGGGTGATCGCCGGTGATCAGCTTGATGCCCACTCCTTGGGACCGCAGCGTGGACAGCACGCCAGCGGATTGCGCGCGTGGGGTGTCCGACAGTCCGAGGAACCCGGCCAGGGTCAACCCGTCGCTGCAGTACTCGGCGATGTCGTCGGGGTTTTCCGCGACCGCCGCTGCCTGCTGCGCCGTCAGTGTGCGCCGGGCGACCGCGATCACCCGCAACCCGTCGGCGGCCATGTCGGCGACGGTCCCGTCCAGCGCACTGAGGTCACCGCATGCCGACAGCACCACCTCGGGTGCGCCTTTGACGGTCAGCTCGGTTCCCGTCACCGAGGCGGAGAACGACCTGCCGGAGCGGAACGGCAGATGCGCGGCGGGCCCCGCGCCGTGACCGCTCGCGCCCGTCGCTCCGGCCTGTTGAGCCGCCTCCACGATGGCGGCGTCGGTCGCGTGCAGCTGCGGCCCGCCGTTCGTCGCCGGCGCGGCGTGCGCCGCGCAACGCAGTACTTCCGTCTCGGACTCGCCGGCGGCGGGGTCGACCTGCGACACCCGCAGTCTGTTTTCGCTCAGTGTGCCGGTCTTGTCGAAGCACACCACTTCGATGCGGCCGAGCGCCTCGACCGAACGCGGAACGCGAACCAGCGCACCGAACTTCGTCAGCCGCCGGGCCGACGCCGCTTGTGCCAACGTGGCCACCAACGGCATCCCTTCGGGGACGGCGGCGACCGCGATGGCGATGGCGCTGGACACCGCGTGCTGCAACGGGGTGCGGCGCAGCAGCCCCAGCGCGCCGACGAGTGCGCCGCCGGTCATGCTCACCGGAAGTGCCTGGTTCGTCAGCTGTCCGAGCTGATGCTGCAGGCCGATGTCCGACGACAGCTCGCCGGAAATGAGATCGGCGGCGCGCCGCTGCTGGGTGTCGGCGCCGACCGCGGTCACCAGCGCGACGGCGGTACCGGCCACCACCGTGGTCCCGGCGAACAGCATGCAGCGGCGCTCGGCGAGCGGGGCCCCGGGCGTCGCGTCGACCTGCTTCTCCACCGACAGCGACTCACCGGTGAGCCTCGACTCGTCGACCTCGACGTCGACCTCCTCAATGATCCGGGCGTCGGCGGGCACCACCTCGTGGGTGCGCACTTCGATGACGTCGCCCGGGCGCAGTCGAGCGGCGTCGACCTGCTTGTACGTGCGCTGACCGTCCGGATCGGTGACGACCTTGCGGGCCGCCGGAGTCTGCTGAGCCAGCAGGACGTTCAGCCGATTTTCGGCCCGAAGCCGTTGCGCGGCAGCCAGTATCGAGTTCCCGGTCAGCACCGTCCCGACCAGCACCGCGTCGACGGGTGAGCCGAGGATGGCGCTGGCGGCCGAGCCGAGCGCCATCACCGGGGTCAGCGGATCGGACAACTCGGCCCGGACAGCCCTGGCGAGTTGCCAAATCGATTGCAAGGGTGATTCGTTCGGCTGGGCTGTGTGCCTCGTTTCGGGGACGTCCGCATCGGGTGCGGGCAGCAGCCTGCGGACCTGTTCGACCGACATCGCATGCCATTCGTGCACGGCCGCCGGGCGCGGGGTTTCCGCGTTGAGGATGCCGCGGGCGAGCAGATATCCCGACATGAGACCGGCCGCCGCGCCGACGTTGACCGACTCGGATCCGAGATTGCCCCGCACACCCGGGATCATGAACAGCGACCCCATGGCCGTCGCGCCGGCCGCAATTCCTACGCCCCGCTGGACCGCCGTCTTGGCGGCGGGCAGCGCGTGCAGCAGCCGCCACGCTCCTGCCAGATCCGGCAACAGCAGGTCGGCGTTGAAGGGCGGTGCGCCTTGCTTCGGCTTGACACCCAGCATCAGGGTTGCCGACGAAACCGCTTGTGCGCCAGACGACGACAAGACCGCTACCGCTCGCCCGGACTGCTCGAGATCGGCCACGGCGGCAGCCAGCGCTTCGTCGATCGAGCCGTTCTTGACGGGCCGGATCTCGTCGAACGCCGGCCGCAGCTCGTCGAGTGAGTCGACGTCGACCGAGATCAGTTCTGCCCCGGTGCGATGAGCCTCGGCGACGACGGCCGAGGCGAGCGGATCGTGCGCGGGCAGGAAAAGCGCTTCGACTCGCGCGTTCGGTCCGCGCCCGGATATCCCACGCACGGCCCGCCAGCCGGGCCGCAGGCTGTTTTTCTCCAGCATGAGTTGGGCGCGGTTCCAGGCGGCGGTCAGCTCGGTCTCATCTAGACCGCTGGCGTCGCTGCTGCCCCTGACGCGGGCCACGCGCAACGTGTCGGTGCACAGAATCCGGGGGTCGATGACGATCGCGTCGATTTTGTCCAGGCGGCGCAGGCTTTCCGGCCGCAAGGGCAGGACCGCGTGCTGGTCGGCCAGTCCGCGGCCCAGGGTAGAGGCGAATGCCTCCGGTGTGGTCCGGCTGGCCTTGGGGGTGGTTACCTGCACCGCGGTGGCGGCCATGGCCAGATTGCGGGTGCCGGCACCGATCGCACCGGCGCTCAGGGCCTGCAGCAGCGCGAAACGACTCGCGGCCCGCTCGACCGGTCTTGACGGTTGCGGCCGCGGCGCCGGATGCGGCCGCGGCTGGTCGGCGTGCCGCGCCAGCTCTGGTTCGTGCTGCGCCCAGCTTTGGGCCTCCGCGCGGACCTCGGCGGCTTTCATCGACTGCATGGTCAGCCCCAGCGCCAATGACGTCGGCGACTGCGTGAGGGTCTGCGCTGCCGCGGCGGCCAGCGTCAGCACCGTGTCGGTGGTGGGCCCGCCGAGCCGGTCGGCGAATACCCGGCGCAGCCACGGCTGGTAATCCACAAAAGCGACGCTGGCGGAGACGGCGGCGGGCAACGGACGCAAACCCATTGCGCGACCGGTCAGTGCGATGCCCAACCCGGTCGCGTTGACGGCAACGGTCAACGCCCTGGTCGCCAGCACCACGCCGTCTCCGGGCAGGCTTCTCGCGAACACCGACTCGTCTTTGCCGTTCCCACAACGCTTTTCGGCGGCCTCGACCGTTCGGCACAGGTCCCGCAGCGAGAAGCCGGGATCGTCGATGTCGACGACCGCGCGCGACAGCGGGTGATTGAGGCTGACCGATATGACGCCCGGGTGGGCCCGGATCGCGTCGACGACGACGCGCCCGAGTTCCCCGCTGTCGTCGTCACCGAGTCCGCGCACCTCGATCCACGCGCGACTTTCGTTGCGCCAGCAGTTGCGGCTCAGTGTCTCGCGGGAGATCTCGCCAGAGACCAGCTTGGCGCCTTCTCGCACCGGGATGGCGGCAATCTCAACACTGGTCTTGGCCAGGGTGGCGGTCGCCTGGACGCCGAACCCGACGACGCGCAGCGGCAATGACCGGCGTACAGACGTCGCAAAGCTCAATGGGTGCTCAGTCAGTTGGTACTGCGTAACGGCGCCGAGCCGGCGCGCCGCCCGGTCGCCTTCTTCGCCGCGGCTTTGCGGGAACTGGGCTTGGACTGCGTCGCTTCTGCTGGCTCGGGCTCGGTGGGTACGGTCGTCAGCTTCGCCTTCGACGCCGGCTTCGATGCGGACCCCTCGGGCTTGCGGTTCATCCGCTGTAACACCAACGCCCCGCCGCCGACGGCCACCAGAATCGGCCATTCCACCAGGCCGGTGACGCCCAGGGCGCCGATCGCCAACGCGGCCGCGGCCGTCGACTTGCTCCCGGATCCGATGCCGCGCTGGATACCTTCGGCGGCTCCTTTGACCCCTCCGACAACGCCGTTTACCGCGGCGCCGCCCACCGCGCCCGCGGTCGCGGTGGTCGCCGCCGCCGCACGATTCACTGTTCGACCCACGCCACGAACTGCTCCACCGACGACACCCATGATGACTCCCTGGCCTTTAGTCTCGGTCGCTGCAGATCTCGTTCGCTATGTCCGTATATACCCGTTGATCGCACAGTTAACAGGATCTACGCGATTGTTAACAGCGGCTTTCATCTGAAAGCCTGCTGTGTTAAGCCTGCCATGTCGCAAACATCTGTACAACGAGCAACAATATCCGGGCTACGCCGGGCCAGGGTCATTCGGCGCGCACGTCGATAAGCACCGGCGCGTGGTCGCTGGGCGCCTTACCTTTGCGTTCTTCGCGGACGATCTGGGCATCGGTTACCCGCGCTGCCAACGCCGGTGAGCCGAGAATGAAGTCGATTCGCATGCCCTGTCTTTTCGGAAAGCGCAGCTGCGTGTAGTCCCAGTAGGTGTAGACGCCCGGGCCGGGGGTGAAAGGCCGTACCACATCGGTGAATTGCGCGTCGACGATGGCGTTGAACGCCTTGCGTTCCGGCTCGGACACATGCGTGGAGCCGGCGAAGAATTCGGGGCTCCAGACGTCCTCGTCGGTGGGGGCGATGTTCCAGTCACCGACCAGCGCGATCTGCGACGCCGAATCGTCGCGTAGCCATCCTGCGGCCGTATCACGCAGTGCGGCAAGCCAGTCCAGCTTGTAGAGGTAGTGCGGATCGTCCAGGGTGCGGCCATTGGGCACGTACAGACTCCACACCCGCACGCCCCCGCAGGTGGCGCCAAGGGCGCGGGCTTCCGCCGTCGCGGCCACGTCGGGTTTGCTGCTCCAGGTGGGCTGGCCGTCGAAGCCGATCTGCACGTCGTCGAGGCCGACCCGGGAGGCGATCGCCACACCGTTCCACTGGTTGAACCCGACGTGGGCGACCTCGTAGCCGAGCTCGAAAAAGGGCAGGGTCGGGAACTGGCTGTCGGAGCATTTGGTCTCCTGCATGGCCAGCACGTCGATATCGGCACGGGCGAGCCAGTCGGTGACGCGGTCCAGCCGGGTGCGAATCGAATTCACGTTCCAGGTGGCCACTCGCATCGGTAGAGACTATCCAGCGGCCGGTTGCAGCCGGAAAAACCTCCGCCGATGATGCAGGCGGAAACCCTTCGACTCGGCGCGGGCGATCGCGTCGGTGTCGTGGTCGTCGACGCACACGTAGGCGGGGGTGGCGTGCTCGGGGTCGGGCGCGTCGCGCACCAGCATGCGCTCCTCGCGTTCGGCGATCAGGCCGGCGGGCACCGGCAGCAGTCGATCGGGGATGAGCAGCCGCGCGGCCACGCCGCGGTCCGCGTACCAGGCGACGATCGCCGGGATTGATTCGGCACGAGCCGAAATATGCAGTGGCACCGCCGAATTGGCTTCCAGTTCGGCATCCGGGTCAGCGCGCAGCAGCCAGCCGTCCAGCCAGGCTTGTTGCCCGCCGCGCCAGGCCGCCGCGGCCGCATGCTCGAGTGCCCGGATCTCGGACGCGCGCACCGGCGCGTCGGTCAGCGTACGCAGGGCCACCACGTCGTCGGGTGCGCACTCGACCACAGCGCCGTTCTTGGTTTGCACCCGGACCACCGGGTTGACGGCCAACAGGTGGCCCACCGCGTCGGTTAGCGGCGGCATCGACCCGGCGCGGCGCCGGTAGCGAACCGTCACCCGTGTTCCGAGATCAGGCCACGAGACCATCAGTGACCAAACGGGTCGGGTCCTTCGCCCGGCTTCCACGACAGCCCCGGTACCCCCCAGCCATGCGACTTGACGGCACGCTTGGCGGCGCGGGCATGCCGGCCGATCAGCCGGTCCAGATAGAGAAACCCGTCGAGGTGGCCGGTTTCGTGTTGCAGCATCCGGGCGAACAGGCCGGTCCCCTCGATGGCGATCGGACTGCCGTCGGCGTCCAGACCGGTGGCCCGCGCCCACTTGGCCCGGCCGGTGGGGAACGACTCGCCGGGAACCGACAGGCAGCCTTCGTCGTCGTCGCCCTGGTCGGGCATAGTCTCGGGGACCTCGGAGGTTTCCAGGACCGGATTGATGATCACGCCGCGGCGCCGCTGGGTGTCGCCGCGGTCATCCGCGCAGTCGTACACGAACAGTCGCAGTGCGTACCCGATCTGGTTGGCAGCCAGGCCCACCCCGTGCGCGGCATCCATGGTCTCGTACATCGTCGCGATCAACTCGGGCAGCTCGGCCGGCAGCGAACCGTCGGCGCCGACAGCCACCGGCGTCGTCGGAGTGTGCAAGACCGGATCTCCCACAATGCGGATGGGTAGGACTGCCATGATCGGCTAGCTTAAACTCGCCGAGCCGCGGGCTTTGCGGGACACTGTGCGCGATGATCCAACTAAGTCGGCCGACTCGCGGGTCTAGATGACACCTTGAGGGTTGGCCGCGTGGTTCAATATTCGCGCAAAACACGCCCCGAACTATCAGTCATACAAGCAGTTTGAGAATTCGCCGGAAGGGCCCAGGGGAGCGATATGGACAGCGCCATGGCGCGGGCAAATCAAGCGGGGGACGACGCTGACATCGCCGATGGGCTCAGCCGCCGGGAACACGACATCCTGGCATTCGAACGCCAATGGTGGAAGTTCGCCGGGGTGAAGGAAGACGCCATCAAAGAGCTGTTCTCGATGTCGGCGACGCGCTACTACCAGGTGCTTAACGCACTGGTGGACCGGCCCGAGGCGCTGGCAGCCGATCCCATGTTGGTGAAGCGGCTGCGGCGGTTGCGGGCCAGTCGCCAAAAGGCGCGCGCGGCGCGGCGCCTCGGCTTCGAGGTGACCTGACGCCCCGCCCGACCGTGGTACGGCGCCGCTACAGTGGGGGCCGATGAATGAGCGTGTCCCCGATTCGTCGGGGCTTCCCCTGCGGGCCATGGTGATGGTGCTGGTTTTCCTCGGCGTCATTTTCCTGCTGCTCGGCTGGCAGGCGCTGGGCTCGTCCGGGAACTCCGACGACGAGTCGGCCTCGGCTGCGTCGAGTGTGACGTCGACCACCACCCAGACATCGGGGTCGACCAGCCCGAAACCGGCCCCGAACCAGGCCGAGGTCCGCGTATACAACATCTCGTCGCAAGAGGGCGTTGCCGCGCGCACCAGGGACCAGCTGACGGCCGCCGGCTTCAAGGTCACCGAAGTCGGGAACCTGCCCGTGCCCGATGTCAAGGTGACCACCGTGTACTACAGCGACGCCGAAGGCGAGCACGCCGCCGCCGATGCCGTCGGCCAGAAGCTCCAAGCGCCCGTCGAGGCGCGCATTCCCGCACTCGCCAACCAGCCGCCGGGCGTCATCGTCCTCGTCGCGGGCTGACACGCTCGCGCGCAAGTCGTTTCGGACGCGATGTCGCGGGGCTGAAATTGATTGCCCGACTCCTCAGCGGGCTGTTCCAGCCCGCATCGTCGCCGGGCTAGGCTCTCGCTATGCCTAAAATTGCCGGTCACCGTAACGTCGCAGCCGCCGTCACGTCCTGCGCCGCGCTGCTATGCGCGTGCTCGTCGCCCCAGCACGCATCGTCGGTCCCGGGTACCACGCCCGCGATCTGGACCGGGTCCCCCTCGCCGTCGTCGGCTGGGGTCTCCGGTGCCCCGGGAGCGGCGGCCGCGCCGCAGAAGAGCATCACCACACATCTCAAGGCGCCCGACGGCACGCAGGTCGCGATCGCGGAATTCGACTTCACCAGCAGCCACGTCACGGTCAGGATCGAGACGGTCGCCGTCGGTGTGCTGGCGCCCGGCTTCCACGGGGTGCACATCCACAAGGTGGGCAAGTGTGAGCCCAATTCCGTGGCGCCGACCGGCGGCCCGCCGGGCGACTTCATGTCGGCCGGCGGGCACTTCCAAGCGGCCGGGCACGCGGCCGAGCCGGCCAGCGGCGACCTGACCTCGCTCGAGGTGCGCAACGACGGCACCGGAATGCTGCTGACCACCACGGACGCCTTCACCATGGACGACCTGATGGCCGGCGAGAAGACGGCGATCATCATTCACGCCGGTGCCGACAACTTCGCCAACATTCCGCCGGATCGCTACAACCAGGCCAACGGGGCGCCCGGTCCCGACCAGATGACGATGAGCACCGGCGACGCTGGAAAGCGGGTGGCGTGCGGTGTCATCGGTGCCGGCTAGAGGTCGAGCCCACATCGATTTCGCCGGTTCACCCCGGCCGACGCTCGGGGTGGAATGGGAGTTTGCGCTCATCGACGCGCAGACCCGCGACCTGAGCAACGAAGGGCCTGCGGTCATCGCCGAGATCGGCGAAAACCCGCGCGTGCATAAGGAATTGCTGCGCAACACCGTCGAGGTCGTCACCGGCATCTGCGAATCCGCCGCGGAGGCGATGGACGATCTTCGCGAAACCCTGGGCCCCGCGCGCCAGATCGTCCGGGCCCGTGGGATGGAACTGTTCTGCGCCGGTACCCACCCCTTCGCCCGATGGTCGACGCAGAAGCTCACCGACGCGCCGCGCTATGCCGAGCTGATCAAGCGCACCCAGTGGTGGGGCCGGCAGATGCTGATCTGGGGTGTGCACGTACACGTCGGGATCTCCTCGGCCGCCAAGGTGATGCCGATCATGACGTCGCTGCTCAACTACTACCCGCACATGCTGGCGCTGTCATCGTCCTCGCCGTGGTGGGGCGGGGAGGACACCGGCTACGCCAGCAACCGGGCCATGATGTTTCAGCAACTGCCGACCGCCGGGCTGCCGTTTCACTTTCAGAGGTGGGCCGAGTTCGAGGGCTTCGTCTACGACCAGAAGAAGACCGGCATCATCGACCACATGGACGAAATCCGTTGGGATATAAGGCCTTCGCCGCATCTGGGCACGCTTGAGGTGCGGATCCTAGACGGGGTTTCCAACCTGCGTGAGCTGAGTGCGCTGGTCGCACTGACGCATTGTTTGATTGTCGACCTGGACCGCCGGCTGGACGCCGGCGAGACGCTGCCGACCATGCCGCCCTGGCATGTTCAGGAGAACAAGTGGCGCGCCGCTCGCTACGGCCTGGACGCGGTGATCATCCTGGACGCCGACAGCAACGAGCGGCTGGTCACCGACGACCTGCCGGACTTGCTGACCCGGCTGGAGCCGGTCGCCAAGTCACTGCACTGCGTGGACGAACTCGCCGCGGTGGCAGACATTTACCGCAACGGCGCGTCCTATCAGCGGCAGCGCCGGGTTGCCGAGGAACACGACGGCGACCTGCGTGCCGTGGTGGACGCGCTGGTCGGGGAGCTGGACATCTGATCATGATGGACTCCGAAACCGTTGAGCTGGCGATGTTTCCGTTGCAATCGGCGCTTCTGCCCAACGAGGATCTGCCACTGCGCATTTTCGAGCCGCGCTACAGCGCGCTGGTGCGCGATTGCATCGGCAACGACGCTCCGTTCGGGGTGGTGCTGATCTCCCGCGGCCGCGAAGTCGGCGGCGGTGACGCGCGATGCGATGTCGGCGTGCTGGCCCACATCACCGAACACGCGGAGCTCGGGTCGGGCCGGTATGTGTTGCAGTGCCGGACGGGTGAGCGCATCCGGGTCAGCGAGTGGCTGCCCGACGATCCCTACCCGCGAGCCGTGGTTCGGGTCTGGCCCGACGAGCCCGGCGATCGGGTGGCGGCGGACCAAATACTCGAACTGGAAGACCGGGTGATGGCCTTGTTCGAGCGGATCGCGGCCGCCCGCGACGCGCGGCTGCCGAGCCGCGACACGCTGCTGGGCGCCGACCGCGACACGGGTGACGCCGCACAGTGGTTGTACGCGTTGGCATCTCGGCTGCCGGTCGGCGCGGCCGACCGATATGCCGTGCTGTCGGCGGCGTCGGCCGCCGATCGGCTGGCCGCGCTCAGCGAGGCCGTTGACACGGTCACTGAGGTGGTGGAGTTCCAGCTGTCCGAATAAAACCCACAAACCCGGCGGCTTGCCTACATGGGTCGCCGCCCTCGTCCTGGTACTGGTGGTCGCTGCGGCAATCACCATCAAGCTGCTGGTGCGTCGACGCGCGCCCGAGGGCGGCTGGTTCAAAGACTCGCCTCGCTCGGCCGGCACGTTGTCGGTGATCGGGACCATGTTCGCTGTCATTCTTGCGTTCGTGATCGTCCTCGCGCTGCAGGGCTACCAGCGTGCGCGGCAGGCGTCGAACGAGGAAGCCATTGCTATCAGCGAACTTCATTCCGTCGCTGCGGTGTTCGGGCCGCCGACGCGTGATCATCTGCAGGGCGGGCTGGTCTGCTACGCGCGCGCGATAGTTGAGGATGAATGGCCCGCGATGAGCGAGGGGCGGTCGAGCGAGCAGGTGCAGGGCTGGATCGACAGCTTGAGCGGGGAAATTGCGATTGCCGAACCCCACGGCGCACGAGAGCAGGAAGCGTACGCACAGTGGTTCGACTTGCAAGCGCAGCGCCGCGAAGGCCGGCGGGGTCGCCTCTCGGTGGCGGTCCCGTTGGTGCCCGCCCCATTGTGGTTCGTGTTGGGTATCGGCGCTGCACTCACGATCGCCTATATGTGCGCGCAGGCGGATCGCCGCGAGGGGCTCCTGGTGCAGTCGATACCCATCGGTTTTGTCACCACCATGGTGGCCGCGGGCATGCTCGCGATTCTGTTCCTCGACCGTCCGTTTGCAAACGAGAGCGGCCGCATCGCACCTACCGAGATGCGCCACACGCTCTCGAGAATTGATCACGGGGGCGCCACGCCGTGCCACGAGCGCGGTACCGTCCGTCCCACCTGAGGGTGCCTGAAAATCGGGTCAGGCTATCTGGGCGACCGCTTGTTCAAAATACTGATTGTAGGCAAGGTAGACGGCCTTCTTGCCGGTCGATTCCAGAAATTCCTGGAATGCCCTGAATTCGTGTTCCTCGGATCCCGGATAATTATAGAACTCATCAAATACGATCACTGTGCCTGTCACGATGTTACCGACCAACTGGTCGAAGATGTCTTTCGTGGATGCATAGATATCGCAATCGACATGCAAGAAAGCGATGGGGCTCGATTTCAGGACTTGTTCTTTGAATTGTGGGAGGGTTTCATGGAACATGCCCTTTACCAGGGTTACGTTGTGAAGGACCGGTGGCATCCAGCCCTCGACGTTAACCCGAAAAGTACCTTGCGGGACGGTAAGATCGGTGCGGGCCCATCGTTCGGGAAGCCCGTCAAAGGAATCGAATCCCCAGATGTGGTCCCCTGGGTTCAGCGCGGCAATGAAATTGATGGTCTTTCCCGTGCACACACCCATCTCTAGAAATGCACCGCGCAGCGTAACGTGGTCGGAGCCGAATTTGAGCACCGCCGCGTCTGTATTCAGCGCCTCGGCATTGCCAAAGTATTCCGCTACCATCGCCCGCGCCGCCTGCGAATCTCGATAGTCCTTGTCCCGCGGATAAAAGTTCAGAATCTGGCGCCCTTTGTGCCATTCTTCACCCGCGGTCGGCATCTTTACCAATTGATCCCAGTTGAAGCCGGTGCTGTACGTGTCATCTGACGTCATCGAGAGCATCTCTTCGTGTCATCGGCAATCCCGTTCACCTCGCCAGTCGATCGCAAGCATAGGGGGCGTGCGGATTGTTCAGGCCGAAATTGTGAAGACTTGGCTAATTCGATCCGACATCCCATTTGGTGTTGGAGAGTCGGCCCGCTTCCGGGGCGTGTGTCTTCTGTTCACCTAAGCGCGGCAATGTGGTTGTCGCGCAACGGTTGTCGCGCAGAGGCGGATGCCGAGTCGGACCCGCCGTTGCGAAACCGTAGAAGTGGGTAACCAACCCGTCGGGTGTAAAAGCAGGTCACTAGCCGGAAGGCGGCATCGAATGGTTCACGATGGGGGCAGGTGGGACGTCGGCGTCAAGGACAACGAGGTTTACGTCGCGCGTATCGCTGAAGACGATAAGCAGGTATTCGACGACGTGGTAGGGCCGGACGAGGCCCGCAAGCTGGCCGGTCTTTTGACGAAGTACGCGGACAAGGCCGACGAGGCGGCCGGGTCGGATGACTCCGACTCCACGGACGAGTCTGAGGACGCCAAGGACTCCGACGACTCCGACGAATCCGACGAATCGGACCAGTCCGAGGATTCCGACGAGTCGTCGGATTAGATTGCGGTCCTTTGCCTGATGGTCAAACGGCTGACCGCAGCGCCGAGGAAGAACAACACCGCGGCGACCTGGAGCAGCCGGGCGAAACTGGCATCGGTGAGGGTGCCGGCGGCGATCAGTCCCACGCAGGCCACTGAGGTCAGCGCCGACGTGCGGCCCACCGCGTTTTGCATCGCTGCGGCGATTCCACTGTTCGAAGCCGCGACGGAAGACAGATTGACCGCGGTGAGCGGTGTGTTGGTGAGCACCATGCCGATGGCCAGGACGATCATCCCGGGTAGCAGATGTGTGGCGATGTTGAATCCGTGACCGGGCCGGATGAGTAGCAGCCCGATCCCGGCCAGCGCCGGGCCCGTGGTCAGAAAAATCCGGGCACCGATCCGGGTCGCGAGGACGCCGATGCGCTTGGCGAACAGAAACGACATCACCGGGCTGGCCAAGGTGACCAAACCCGCGACGGTCGCACAGTAACCGGCGACCTCTTGGGTGTAGAGGGCGACGGCCAGCGATGCCATCGTGAGGGCGCCGTAGACGAAAGCGGTAACCAGGTTGGCGCCCAGGAAGTTTCGGATGGTGAACAGATCGAGCGGCACCAAGGGGTGCGGGGCTCGGCGTTCCCATGCCACGAATGCCAATAGTGCCGCGATCCCGACGACCAGGGACGCGACGATGCCGGGGTGGGCCCAGCCGTGCTTGCCCGATTCGATGAGCGCATAGACGGTGGCGGCCAGGCCGGTCGCCGACAACATCGCTCCGGCGAGGTCGACGCGGGCGCGTTGGGCTGGCCCGGGCATCGGGTCAAGCCAGAACGTCAAGGCGAAACCGATGACTATTGGGACGGCCGACAACGCGTAGATCCATCGCCAGCTCAGCAAGTCCACCGCCAAGCCGCCCAGCAGGGGGCCGAGCGCGAAGGCGGTAGCGGTCCAGGCGGTCCAGGATCCGATGGCCTTCGAGCGCTCCGCGCGGTCGAAGGCGGAATTGATCATTGCCAGGGAGCCGGGCACCAAAAACGCGCCGCCGAGGCCCTGTATGACGCGCCCGCCGATCAGCATGTCCGGCGATGCCGCGCTAGCCGCCAGCACCGAGCCCGCGCCGAAGGCGATCAGCCCGAAACGCATCACCGGCACTCGTCCGAACAGATCGGAGATGGAACCGCCCGGCAGAATCGCGGCCGCCAACGCCAGCAGATAGCCGCCAACGACCCACTGCTGCAAGCACATGCCTCCGCCGAGGTCGCGCTCTGTGGCCGGCAGTGCCAGGTTGACGACGGTGCTGTCGAGGAAGGCGACCATCGACACCATGATTGCCACCGCCAGGACCCGGCTGGTCGGCGCGGTGTCGCGCAATCTCGTCAGCGGCGCCGCCCGGCGCGTGGGCGCCGGGAAGACCATCCCGGGAGAAGGCTGTACGGCGATCATTGGGAGGCGGCCCGTTCGTCGTTCATCTGTTCTCCCTCAGAAGGCATGAATGCACCCGCTCACAACGAGGTATGTCTAGCGGTTACGAACCAACGGGCCGACGGGTTCAAGCGACGGCGCTACCGCAGATTGCGAACTCCGTCGCGCTCAGCCAAAGACTTCAACGTGCGCAACTGCTTTCGCATCATCACCAAGTCGCCCAGCGCGAGTGCACATCCGACCGGCCGAGGGGTTGCGAACAACACGCGTGCATGCAGCCTTGACCCGAGCTGCTCGGGCCGGACCCGGTACGTCACGGCGACGCGTTCGGACCGCAGGGTGATCTGCTCGCCGTCAACAAACGACTGCAGCGCAAACACGGTCATAAAGCGTTGCCCGACCGCGAGGCGAACGAGTTCGGGGTCGCGTTCGCGGGGACTGCGGCGGCCGAGATTGTCGAGGATGTCGTAGCTATAGGGCGCCACGCGTAGCTGGCATAGCCAGGCAAACACGATCGACGGCGGCGCATCGATGCTGATCGCGCGGTCCGCCCGGACGTTCGCCCGCGGGCACACTCCGTCGCACGGGAGCGCGGCTGCTCGCTCCGAGGCCGTTGCGCCCCAGCTCGGAGAGTGCATCACAGGACGGTCTTCGCATCTGAGTCTGACCGTGCTGCAGCGCTTTTCACGGTTCTGAGCATTCTTCGCACCACGAACTGGTGGGCGCCGCCACCGACGGCCAACACGCGAAAGACCTGTCCGCGCAACCCAAAAAAGGTCGCCCACGTGCGCACCCGCAGCCGGACGTTTTGGGCGTCGCCTTCTGGATCGAACTCGAACACGAGTCGGTAGTTGGCGAAGCACAGGTGCCGACCAGTCAAAATCAGTCGCTCCTGCGGTATCGCCTGCTCGAGCCGGCCGAACCGCAGAGTCGCCGGATCCGCGGGATCGCGGCACAGCACTCGCAACAGTGCCGACCAGGCTTCCGCACGAGGCGCGTCGAGTGGGATAGCATGTTCGTCGATATAGATCATTCGTTCCATATAGAAGGACTGTACTAGATCATGGCGCCGCCGCGGAAGCACGAAACCGATGTGATCCTGGACGCAACGCGGGCGCTGGTGCTCACGCACGGACCTCGCGCGGCGAGCGTCGCGGCGATCGCCGAGGCGAGCGGTGCCCCGGTCGGCACGTTGTATCACCGGTTCGGCAACCGCGACGGCGTGGTGGCCGCCGCGTGGCTGCGCGCGCTGGACCGGTTCCAGTCGAAGGCGTTGGAAGCCGGCGGCGACGCTGCGATCCGGACCCCGCTGGACAGGGCGATAGCGATGGCCGTATCTGCGGTCGCGTTCGCGCGCGAAGGCCCCGATGATGCGCGGCTGCTTCTGACGATCCGGCCCGGCGATCTGCTCGACGGCCAACCCGATGCCGAGTTTCGCAAGACCCTGGCCGAGATGAATGGCCCGCTGATCAAAAAGGTGCGGGAGCTGGCGCAACAGCTCTACGGCAGCGACGATGCCCGCGCGATCGACGCGGTGAGCAGAGCGGTGGCCGACCTGCCCTATGCCGTTGTCCGACGGCACGCCCACGACGAGCGGATGCCGTCGTGGCTCGAAGCCGATGTCGCGGCGTCGACGCGGGCGATGCTACTGAGCCCCCTAAACAGACTTGGCGAAGGCGCGTAGCGACTCCACCTGCAGCGGATCCAGCGACGGGCGCACGGCCTTGCGGGCCGCGTCGAGATCGGCGGCGGTCACGTCGGCGGCGTCGATCGAGCGGCGCATGGCGGACAGTGCGGCTTCGCGCAGCAGCGCCACACAGTCGGCGGCGCTGTAGCCGTCGAGCTCGGCGGCCACTGCGTCCAGGTCGACGTCGGCGCTCAGCGGCATCGATTTCCCCGCCGTCCGCAGGATGTCGCGCCGTGCCGCGGCGTCGGGCGGCTCGATGAACACCAGACGTTCCAGCCGGCCCGGGCGCAGCAGCGCGGGATCGATGAGGTCGGGCCGGTTGGTGGCGCCCAGCACCACGACATCGCGCAGCGGCTCGATGCCGTCGAGCTCGGTCAGCAGCGCCGCCACCACCCGATCGGTCACACCGGAGTCGAAGCTCTGGCCCCGCCGCGGCGCCAGCGCGTCCACTTCGTCGAGGAACACCAGCGAAGGCGCTGAATCCCTTGCACGCCGGAACAATTCGCGCACCGCCTTCTCCGAGGCGCCCACCCACTTGTCCATCAGCTCGGAGCCCTTGACGGCATGCACGCTGAGTTGCCCGGTGCTGGCCAGCGCCCGAACCACGAAGGTCTTGCCGCAGCCCGGCGGTCCGTACAGCAGCACGCCGTGCGGCGGATCGATACCGAGGCGGGCGAAGGTGTCCGGGTGCCGCAACGGCCACAACACCGCCTCGGTCAGTGACCGCTTGGCGTCGGCCATGTCGCCGACGTCTTCGAGCGTCACGTTGCCGACGGTCAATTCCTCACTGCCCGAACGGGACAACGGCCGGATCACGGTCAGCGCGCCGACGAGGTCGTCCTGGTTCAGCGTCGGTACTTGGCCCTCGGTGCTGGCGCGCGACGCCGCGCGCAGTGCCCCCTCGCGGATCAGGGCGGCCAAGTCTGCAACGACGAAACCCGGTGTGCGCGAAGCAATCTCATCAAGGTCGAGGTCGCCGGTGGGCACCGGCTTGAGCAACGCCTCCAGCAGCGCCTTGCGGGTCGCCGCGTCCGGCAGTGGCAGGCTCAGCTCCCGGTCGCACAGGTCGGGGGCGCGCAGCCGGGCATCGAGCTGGTCGGGTCGCGCGGACGTGGCGATCAACGCGACGCCCTCGGTGGCCACCGCGGTGCGCAGCTCACCCAGGATCAGCGCGGCCACCGGCTCCGCGGTGGCCGGCAACAGCGCGTCGACATCGGTGATCAACAGCACGCCCCCGCCGGTGCTCACCTTGCTGACCGCGGACGCGACGGTCTTGAGCCGGTCGTCGGCGCTCAGCGCGCCCACCTCCGGACCGTCCAACTCCACCACCCGGCGGCCGTCGCAGACCGCTCGCACCAGCGTCACCTTCCCGACGCCGGCCGGACCCGACACCAGCACACCGAGGTTGGCGGCCGCGCCCAAGCTCTTCAGCAGGTGCGGTTCATCGAGCGCCAGCTTGAGCCACTCGGTGAGTTTGGCGGCCTGCGGCTGCGAGCCTTTGAGCTCCTCGACGAAGATCTGCGGGGTCGCGGCGCTGTCCAGTTCGTGCGAGGACGCCCTGGTGCCGGAGGGGATACCGATGCCCCAGGTCACCAGGGAGTTGGGCTGCACGCTGACCGGTCCGTCGGGGTCCACCCCGGTGACGGTCAGCAGCTCGGAAGTCCAGCTGATTCCGACCGCCGACGCCAGGGCCCGGCTGGCTTCCGACGTCGAGGTGCCTGGCCCGAGATCGCGGGGCAGCAGCGACACCGCATCGCCGACCGTCATCACCTTGCCGAGCAACGCCTGTCGCAGGGTGGTCGGCGAAACCGATTGGGTGGCAAGCGAAGAGCCGCTCAGCGTCACCGATCGCGCGCCGTACACGACGACCGCGGTGACGATCACCGCAGTGCCCTCGCGCAGCCCGGCGTTGGACAGCGTCACGTCGTCGAGCAGCACGGTGCCGACCGGGGTGTCCCGGCCGGCCAGGCCGGCCACCGCCGCGGTAGTCCGCGACCCGGTCAGCGATACCGCATCCCATTCCCGGATGCCCAGGGCGGCAACGGCATTGGGGTGTAACCGGATCACGCCGCGGCGGGAGTCGACGGCAGAGGTGTTCAGCCGGGCGGTAAGCGTGAGCTGACCGGGGCCAGTCACAGCCGCCCGCCCGGCTTACGCAGCCCCAGCCGCGCCATAGACCGGCGACTCGGTTGCGCCCGGCGGGTCGCGCGGCGCGCCGCGCGGCGTTGTCGGGGCTTGTCGTCCCACGCCTCGGGGTGGTTGGCCAGCCACCGCTTGCTGCGCACCGCGAACGGGATGTGGCACACGTAGGAGATGATGATCACCCAGATCAGGATGTACGGCGCCAGGACCGCGGCCGCCGCCACTGCCGCCAGCACCGCCAGCAGCGGAACCGCGAGGTTCGGCGGGATCGCCACGGTGTGCATCTTTTTCATCGGGATCGTGCTGACCATCAGGATCGACGTTCCGATGATCCAGAAGGTGAGGAACCACAGCGAGGTCCACCAGCCTTCGCCGTGGAACTGAAGTTTGAGTCCCATCAGGCCGATCATCGAGACCGCGCCCGCCGGTGCGGGCATCCCCACGAAGAATTCCTTCGTGTACGAGGGCTGCGTGTCATCGTCATGCTGCGCGTTGTATCGGGCCAGCCGCAGCACGACGCACACCATGTACAGCAGCACCACCGCCCAACCGACCTCCCACTTGGACAGCAGCGTCACGTAGACCACGAGTGCCGGCGTCACGCCGAAGTTCACCGCGTCGGCCAGCGAGTCGATTTCGGCACCCAGCTGCGACTGGGCGCCCAGGAGTCGGGCCACCCGACCGTCCAGCGCGTCCAGGATCGCCGCCGCGGCAATCAGCGCCATCGCCGGAATCGGCTGACGCTCGAGGGCGAACTTGATCGACGTCAATCCCGCGCACATCGACAGCACCGTCATCGCGCTGGGCAGGAGCTGCAGGCTCATGGTTCGCCTGCCCCGGGGTTTGTCGATCACGGCAGCTCCGCCAGCACGGTCTCGCCCGCCACCGCGCGCTGGCCGACTTGAACAAGCGGCTCGGTGCCCGATGGCAGGTAAGTGTCGAGCCGGGAGCCGAACCGGATCAGGCCATAGGTGTCGCCGATCGACAGCTTGTCCCCGACGTGGGCGTCGCACACGATGCGGCGCGCGAGCAGGCCCGCGACCTGCACCACCACCACGTCGGCGCCGTCATGGGTGCGGATCCGCAGACTGGCCCGCTCGTTTTCGGTGCTCGCCTCGGGCAGATCCGCCGAGCCGAACCGGCCGGGCCGGTATTGCTTGCCGACCACCTCGCCGCTCACCGGCGCGCGCTGCACGTGCGCGTCCAGCAGCGACAGGAAGATGCTGACGCGGGGCAGCGGTGTGTCGCCCATGCCGAGTTCGGCGGGCGGGGCCGCGGAGTCGATCACGCAGATGATGCCGTCGGCGGGTGCGGCGACGGCGCCGGGTCGCGCGGGTGGGACCCGCGGCGGATGCCGGAAGAAGCCGGCGCAGGCACCCGCGGCCAGCAGGCCCGCCCGGCGCAGCCACCGGTGGTCGTGTCCGACGGCAGCAACTGCGAGGCCAGCGGCGATGAACGGCCGTCCGGCGGGGTGAATGGGCGGAATGGTCGAGCGGACCAACTCCAGCATGTGCTGCGGGCCGCCAGGGCGGGGGCGTCTAGCCACGCGGTCATCCTACGGAGCTGTGGGTTAGGTGAGATCCCAGACGTGCAGCTGGGTTCCGGCCGAGACTTCCACGACATCCTCGGGGATGTCCAGTAAACCGTTGGCGGAAGCCAGCCAGCGCAAGTGGTGCGACGCCGGGGGGCCGTAACTGGTGACGCTGCCGACCCCGCCTTCTTGGTTGTCCAGAATGGCGCGCCGGAACTGCCGCTTGCCCCGCGGCGAGGTCAGCGACTCGGTCAGCACGGCCGGCCGCCGCGGTCGGTGCGGGTCCGGCAGACCCATCGCGGTGCGCAGCGCGGGGCGGATGAACACCTCGAACGACACCAGCGCGCTGACCGGGTTGCCGGGCAGGGTGACGATCGTGGCGCCGGCTCCCTTTGTTGGCAAGCGACCGATGCCCTGCGGCATCCCCGGCTGCATGGCCACCTTGACGAATTCCACTCCTTGCTCGCCCTCGCGGCCAAAAGCGTCCTTGACGACCTCGTAGGCGCCGGCGCTGACACCCCCGCTGGTGATGATCAGATCAGCGTCCGCGGCGTAGCGGTCCAGGATCGAACTGAACTCAGCGACGTCATCGCCGGCGGTCGCGGTGGCGATCACGGCAGCGCCCGCTTCCAGAACCGCGCCGGCCAGCATGACCGAGTTCGACTCGTAGATCTGGCCCGCGCGCAGCGGGTCTCCCGGTGACACCAGCTCCGATCCGGTGGATATCACCAGCACCCGCTGACGCGGCAGCACCGGCAGCCTGGCCATCCCGAGCGCGGCGGCCAGCCCCAGCGTCGCCGGGGTGACGAGCTGGCCCTTGCGCAGCACGGTGGTGCCGGCGGCGACGTCCTCACCCGCTAACCGGATGTGCCTGCCGGGCTGGGGCGCCTCGCGGATCGCGACCCGCTGCACTCCGCCGTCGGTGGCTTCGACCGGCACGATGCCCGTCGCCCCGGCCGGCACCGGCGCGCCGGTCATGATCCGGTGGGCGGTGCCGGGTTGCAGGGTCAATTGGTCGGTGCGCCCGGCGGGAATGTCCTCGGCGACCGGTAGCACCACCGGGCGCTCCGCAGTGGCGCGCGCGGCGTCCTCGGCGCGCACCGCGTAGCCGTCCATCGCGGAGTTGTCGAACACCGGCAGCGACAGCTGGGCGACCACATCGTCGGCCAGCACCAGCCCTTGCGCTTCGGCCAACGGCACCATGGCCGCCGGGCGGGCACGGATCATCTCGGCTACGACACGCTGATGTTCGTCGACGGACCGCACTTGTTCATTGTCCTTCAGACCGGAAACGTGACGCCGGTCAGTTCCTCGGAGACGGTCCAGAGTCGTCCCTGCAAGTCTTCATCGTGGGACTTCGCGCTGGAATCGACCAGCTTCGGGTGACCGCGTTGCTCGCCCAGACCGTCGGGACCGTAATACTGGCCGCCCTCGACAGCCGGGTCGGTGGCGGCCCGCAGCGTCGGCAGGGCGCCCATCGCCGCGCTCTGAAACAGCACCGGTCCGAACACGTCGGCCACGGGCTTGATGATCCGCGGCAGATTGCGCGTCAACTCGGTGTTCGAGCTGCCCGGGTGTGCGGCGACGGCGATGGTGGACCGATCAGCCAGCCGGCGCTGCAGTTCGTAGGTGAACAGCAGGTTGGCCAGCTTGGATTGGGCGTACGCCGCCGCCCGGTTGTAGCTGCGCTCCCACTGCAGGTCGTCGAAATGGATGGCGCCCCGCATTCGGTGGCCCATGCTGCTGACGGTCACCACCCGCGACCCGCGCACCGGCAGCAGATGGTCGAGCAGCAGCCCGGTCAGCGCGAAATGGCCGAGATGGTTTGTGCCGAACTGCAATTCGAAACCGTCCTTGGTGACCTGCTTCGGTGTCAGCATCACTCCGGCATTGTTGATCAGCAAGTCGATGCGCGGGTAGGCAGACCGCAGCGCCTCGGCGGCGGCGCGCACTGAGTCCAGCGAGCTCAGGTCGAGTGCCTGCAGTGTGACGTCCGCCTTCGGGCTGGCCGCGACGATGCGCGACAGGGCGGCGTTACCCTTCGCCAGATCGCGCACGGCCAGCACCACGTGCGCGCCGCTGTAGGCCAGCACCGCCGCGGTCTGATAGCCGATGCCGGTGTTGGCGCCGGTGACGACGGCGACGCGGCCGCTCTGATCCGGAACGTCGGAATCTTTCCACTTGCGGGTCTCGGCGTTTGAATTCATGGGCCACAACGTACTCGCCCCGAATCGGCGGACGTAGAGTCGAGAACGTGATTACCGGGCTGGCCCATACCGGGGTGTGCGTTCCCGACTGCGAGGCCGCAGTGGAGTTCTACCGCGACGTGTTGGGCCTGCAAGTGCTCTCACCGCCGTACGTGATGGCCGGTAACGCCATTCGCGACGACATGGGTGAGCTGGTGTCAGATCCCACCATGAAAGCGGCGATCGTCGGATTGCCGGGTGACGGCGATCGGGTCCTCGAGGTGATCGAATACCTCAACGTGGACGGCTCTGAGCGAGCGGGCAGAGCCCTGACCGACCACGGACTCTCGCACGTCGGGCTGATCTGTGCGGACATCGACGAAACCCGCGCCGAGCTCGAGGGCAAGGGAGTGCGCTTTCTGGTCAGCGGAATCGCGGACGTCGCGCGGGTCCGCACCAGCTGGTTCGTCGATCCGTGGGGGATCGTCTTCATCCTGGTGGAGAAGAGCCGGCCCGAGCGACCGTACTTCGCGCAATGGGGCTGACGCATCGGCGGGTCGGCATCATCGGGGCGGGCGCCGGCGGCATCGCGATGGGAATCCAGCTGGCTCAGCTGAAGGGGGCCGGATATGACTTCACGATCTTCGACCGCGCCGACGGCTTCGGCGGGACCTGGCGCCACAACACATTTCCGGGCGCGGCCTGCGATGTCCCGTCGCATCTGTACTCGTACTCTTTCGCGCTGAACCCGCGGTGGAGCAAGACGTACGCGAACCAGCCCGAGATCCTGGCCTATCTCGAGAAGGTGGCGGCCGACCACGGGCTGGGCCCACACCTGCGGGCCAACACCACGGTCGCGACGGTGCGTTGGTCGGACGACGCGCGTCACTGGACCCTGACCACCGACGACGGCAACGAGCACGACTTCGACATCGTGGTCAGCGCGGTCGGCATGCTCGATGTGCCCTACATCGCCGAGATCCCCGGGGCGGGGCGGTTTCGGGGCCGGCAATTCCATTCGTCGCGTTGGGATCACAGCAGATCGACGGCGGGGGAGCGGGTGGCGTCCATCGGTACCGGCGCCAGCGCGATCCAATACGTTCCCGCGATTGCCCCAAAAACCGCGCAGCTCACCGTGTTTCAGCGGACCCCGATCTGGATCGCGCCGCGATTTGACATCCCGTTCACCTCCGAGCAGCACGAGCTGTTCGAACGCGACCCCACCGCGGCGCAGAAGTTGCGCGACGAGGCCTTCGACGCCTACGAGTCAGCGAGCTTCGACGTCGACGCCCAACAGACCCGCGACGCGACGGAACTGGCGCACAGTTACCTGATGCGCAAGGTGGCTGACCCGGAGCTGCGGGCAAAGCTGACGCCGGACTATCCGGCCGGGTGCAAGCGGCCGCTGATGTCGCGGGAGTGGTATCCCACTTTCGCTTTGCCGAACGTCAAGCTGGAAACGACCGCGATCGCCGAGCTCACCGAACGGGGGGTGCGTACGGTCGACGGCGTTGAACACCGCGTCGACACCGTCATCTACGGCACCGGGTTCAGGGCCGCCGACTATCTGTCCAGCATCGACGTGTACGGCACAGGCGGCCGCCGCCTTCGCGACGACTGGGGCGGCGGGGCGGAGGCCTACCTGGGCACGCTGGTCAGCGGCTATCCGAATTTCTTTATGCTGTACGGCCCCAACACGAACGGGGTCAATTCGATCATCTACATCCACGAGGCGCAGACAACGTTCATCCGCCACATCCTCGACGTGATGGGCGACCGCGGGGCCCGCACCGTCGAGGTGACCGCCGATGCGCAGCGGCGCTACAACGACGAGATTCAGGACGCGATGCAGGGCAAGGTCTGGCTCGCCTGCGCCAACTACTTTCGGCATCCCAGCGGCAAGGTCGTTACCCAATTTCCTTACAGCGGGCGAACATTCTTCGAACGAACGCGGAGCATGGTTGTCGGCGACTACGCCATGCGCTAAAGGGGTCGCGTAGCATACGTGTGGACGATCGAGCCCATCGCGTCGATGACCGACGAGGAGGCGATTGCCGCGATCGCGCCGAACCTGCAGCGCTACGTCTCGGGTGATCTCACGGCGATTTGACCCTCAGACCCAATAGTTGTCATGGCGCACGAACCACTCCCGGCGCTCGTCGTCGGTCATGTCGGCCAATGCCCCGAAGCCCTCGAAGTAGGCCTCGCGCGGTGCGCCCGGCGCGAAGAGCATCAGGACCGATGCCGGTTCGTCGGCTTGGTTCCCGAATCCGTGGATCCCGCCCGGCGGTACATACAGGAAGTCGCCGGGATGGCCGTCGAACCAGTCGTTACCGTCGTAGAGCCGCATCGTTCCGGAGAGCACGAAGAACGCCTCGGACATAGCGCGGTGGAAGTGCGGGCCGGGGCCGCCTGCGGCGGGGGCGATGTCCACCCGGTACAGGCCGTAATCGCCGTCGGTCGCCTGCTGGTTGGCCAGGTAGTGGTAGCTGACGCCGCCGGGTGATTCGTAATCCGGCGGCGCTTCAGTCCGTTTGAGCCAGGCGCTGACCTCCGGCTCGTCGGCGGTGTGGCGGGGCGGGGGGTAGGGCGGCACGACGAGGGACATAATTCCCAGCCTGCCAGTTAGCATTGGCGAGGGTGGAGCACTCGGAAGACGTGCGCGTGCAACGGTTGTTGGACGCTCAAGGCAAGGCCGAGCAGCTCTTCAACGAAATCGAGCGGCGCGCCATGATCCGTCCGGGCGTGGGGGAACGGCAGCTGTCCGATGAGATCCGCGACCTGGCCGCGGAGATGCTTGGCGTGACCCAGCATTGGCATCGGCGGATCGTTCGGGCCGGGGAGAACACCTTGCAGCCGTTCCAGGAACACCCGCCCGACCGGCTGATCGCCGACGACGACATCGTTTTCCTCGATCTGGGGCCGGTCTTCGAGGAGTGGGAGGCCGACTTCGGGCGCACGTTCGTTCTCGGCGAAAACGTGCACAAGAAGGCCGTCTGCGACGCGCTGCCCCGGGTGTGGCAGGCCGGGCGCGACCATTTCGCGAACCGCCCGAGCGTGACCGGTGCCGAGCTGTTCGAGTACGTCGTCGGCGTGGCCCGCGCCGAGGGCTTTGACTGGGGTAGCCCCATCGCAGGCCATCTATTAGGGGAGTTCCCGCACAAGAAGATCGCCGGCAACGGTGACGAGTGGTACATCATGCCCGGATCGGACGAGCCGATGCGGCGCAGGGACCCCACCGGCCGGCGCTGTCACTGGATCCTGGAGATCCACCTGGTCGATCGCGGCCGCGGCTTCGGCGGTTTCTACGAGCAGCTGCTCGACCTGCCGTGATTTCTTGCACTCGACATGGGCGAGTGCTAAGAATGACGTTGGCACTCGCGACCGGCGAGTGCTAGGTCGGGACGGTGAGGCAGGGGCCGCGTCAGCGGAAGACACCCACAGCCGTCCGTCGCGGGCACTGCACCCGGCCAGAACGTGTCATCCCCAATCCGGAGGAATCACTTCGCAATGGCCAAGCAAATTGCGTACGACGAAGAGGCCCGCCGCGGCCTCGAGCGGGGCCTGAACGCCCTCGCCGACGCGGTACGGGTGACGTTGGGCCCCAAGGGCCGCAACGTCGTCCTGGAGAAGAAGTGGGGCGCCCCCACGATCACCAACGATGGTGTGTCCATCGCCAAGGAGATCGAACTGGAGGACCCGTACGAGAAGATCGGTGCTGAGCTGGTCAAGGAGGTCGCCAAGAAGACCGACGACGTTGCCGGTGACGGCACGACGACGGCCACGGTGCTGGCCCAGGCGCTGGTCAAAGAGGGCCTGCGCAACGTGGCGGCCGGCGCCAACCCGCTGGCTCTCAAGCGCGGCATCGAGAAGGCGGTCGAGAAGGTCACCGAGACCCTGCTCAAGTCGGCCAAGGACGTGGAGACCAAGGAGCAGATCGCTGCCACCGCGGCCATCTCGGCGGGCGACCAGTCGATCGGCGACCTGATCGCCGAGGCGATGGACAAGGTCGGCAACGAGGGCGTCATCACCGTCGAGGAGTCCAACACCTTCGGCCTGCAGCTCGAGCTCACCGAGGGTATGCGGTTCGACAAGGGCTACATCTCGGGTTACTTCGTAACCGACGCCGAGCGTCAGGAAGCCGTCCTGGAGGACCCCTACATCCTGCTGGTCAGCTCCAAGGTGTCGACGGTCAAGGACCTGCTGCCGCTGCTGGAGAAGGTCATCCAGGGCGGTAAGCCGCTGCTGATCATCGCCGAGGACGTCGAGGGCGAGGCTTTGAGCACCCTGGTCGTCAACAAGATCCGCGGCACCTTCAAGTCGGTGGCCGTCAAGGCCCCCGGCTTCGGTGACCGGCGCAAGGCGATGCTGCAGGACATGGCCATCCTCACCGGTGGTCAGGTCGTCAGCGAAGAGGTCGGCCTGTCGCTGGAGACTGCCGACATCTCGCTGCTGGGCAAGGCCCGCAAGGTGGTCATCACCAAGGACGAGACCACCATCGTCGAGGGCGCCGGTGATCCGGACGCCATCGCCGGTCGGGTGGCCCAGATCCGCGCCGAGATCGAGAACAGCGACTCTGACTACGACCGCGAGAAGCTGCAGGAGCGCCTGGCCAAACTGGCCGGCGGTGTTGCGGTGATCAAGGCCGGGGCTGCCACCGAGGTGGAGCTCAAGGAGCGCAAGCACCGCATCGAGGACGCGGTCCGCAACGCCAAGGCCGCCGTCGAGGAGGGCATCGTCGCCGGTGGTGGCGTGGCCCTGCTGCAGGCCGCTCCGGCCCTGGATGAGCTGAAGCTCAAGGGCGACGAGGCCACCGGTGCCAACATCGTCCGCGTGGCGCTGGAGGCTCCGCTGAAGCAGATCGCCTTCAACTCCGGGCTGGAGCCCGGTGTTGTCGCCGAGAAGGTCCGCAACTCGAAGGCCGGCACGGGTCTGAACGCGGCCACCAACGAGTACGAGGACCTGCTGAAGGCCGGCGTTGCCGACCCGGTCAAGGTGACCCGTTCGGCGCTGCAGAACGCGGCGTCCATCGCGGGCTTGTTCCTGACGACCGAGGCCGTTGTCGCCGACAAGCCGGAGAAGGCGGCCGCTCCGGTGGGCGACCCGACCGGCGGCATGGGCGGTATGGACTTCTAAGAAGTCGAAACGCGAAGAAGCCCGGTTCCCGTTGGGAGCCGGGCTTTTTCGTGCTTACGTCTCTTCCAGCCGCAGGCAGTCGTCCTTGCAGCCGGGTTTGGTCACCGCGCCCGGGGCCGCCCGACGGTGTAGCACCGCACGGTCGGGCAAGACCCGCAGTGTGGTGTCCGTCGGCTCGCCGCGACCGTCGACGATCAGCGTGTAGCCGCCGCGCTCACGCGGCGGCCAGACGAGCATGACGCCGTCGTGGTGCTCAAGGTTGCGGCGGGTGCTGGCGCCGGCGGTGCCGACGTCGATGACACCGTCGGCGAGCACCGGATCGACCGCGACGGCGTGGGCGCGATGGCCGTCGTCGACCGTGACGAGATAGGCGAACGTGAAGTCGGCCAGGGCGTCGGCCAGCTGATCGAGATCCACCTTCACGCTCATGACGCGAGAATACGACGACGAGCGTGGGGGATAAGTACGTCCACACGAGCGTGTCAAGACCGCGCTTCGCGCGCGGGGATGCCCCGTCTGAGCCGCCGAGCGTGGGCCCTACGGACGAATTCAAGACCGCACCCGTACTTAGGCCCCACACTTGGCGCTCTAGGGTTGACCCGTGGCCCTTCCGACTCCCTCGCCCACCAGCACCGCCGTCGTGACGGGCGCGTCATCGGGCATCGGCGCCGACATCGCCCGCGAATTGGCCGACCGCGGCCACGGTGTCACGCTCGTCGCGCGCCGCGAAGACCGGCTGCGCGAGCTGGCCGACGAACTCGCCCGTCGCGGCTCGCGTGTTGAGGTGATCGCCTGCGACATCGCGGATTCCGCCGCCCGCGCCGCCATCTTCGACGAGGTCGACCGGCGCGGACTGACCGCCGACATCCTCGTGAACAACGCAGGCATCGGCACCATCGGATCGGTGACCAAGACACCCGTCGACGACGAGATCGCTCAAGTGCGGGTCAACGTCGAGGCCGTCATCGACCTGACCACCCGCGCGGTGCAACAGATGGTGCCGCGGGGGCGCGGTGCGATCCTCAACGTCGGATCCACCGCGGGCTATCACCCCTTCCCGGGGCAGGTCGGCTACGCCGCCACCAAGGCGTTCGTGATCACCTACACCCAGGGACTGCGCGCCGAGCTCGCCGGCACCGGCGTCACCGTCGCACTGCTGAACCCCGGTCCGGTGCGCACCGAGTTCCTGCAGAGCGCCGGCATGGATGAGCGCACGTTCGCCGACGCGTTCCCGAAGTTCCTGTGGATGCCGTCGCGGGAGGTGGCCCGCGCCGGGGTCGATGCGCTCGAGCACGACCGTGGCACCGTGATCCCCGGCCTGCCGAGCCAGATCAGCACCCGCCTATTTCAGTTCATGCCGCGACGGCTGTTGCTGCCGCTGCTGAAGAACCAGCATCCGGGCCTCAAAAGGGACGCCTCAGCGAGGTAACGGCCAGCGCCGCATCCAGCCCTCCACCGGCAGCGCCAGCGCGTTGCACAGCGTGCAGATCGTGCGGTACCAGCCGACGGCGGTGAGCAATTCGATACGTTGCTCGTCATCCAGCGAGCGGCCCAGCGCTTCCCAGGTCGCCTCCGACCATGAACCGGTGCGCTCCAGTTCGTCGACCGCTTCGATCAGCGTCCGCTCGTCCGGACCCCAGTGCGGGTCGTCTGGGCCGGCGGTCACCAGCGCGTCGCACTCGTCGTCGCTGACGTCCGCGATCGGGCCCCAGAACGCCGCCTGCCCGCCCCACTCGTATTCGCAACCGACCAGCGCACACATGCGAAGGATCGCGATCGTGCGCGTCCGCGGTGGCAAAAGCGCTGCGACGTAAAGAGATTCGCCGAGCTTGCGCAGCCGGCCGGCCAGCGCCGGGTGGCGCTGCAGGCAACGCACCAGCAGCAGCGGCTCGTAGGTGCGGTCCGGGTGACCCCAGCTGTTGATGCTCGTGGCATCTTCTTCGCTCCACGGCGGAGCGAGCGGTGCGACGCGGCTCACGGATGAGACTGTACGGCGTCAGGCGGGCAGCGAGAACACCACGCAGTCGTGCAGGCAGCCCTTGGCGCTAACCGTCCCTGCGGGGGAGTCCGCCTCGCGGTGCAGCAGAGCGCGGGTGGGTACCACCTCTAGCCGCACGGTCTCCTCGGTGGCTTCGGAGGTCTGAGCCCTGCCGTCGACGATCAGCGAGTAGCCGCCTGGTTCGAGCGGCGGCCAGAGCAGGGTCACGTCCGCGTGCTGGGCCAGGTTCTTCTGCGTGTGGCCGCCGATAAGTCCGATGTCGAGGATCGCCTCTCGCAGCGTCGGCTCGACGGTCACGGTGTGTACGCGATAGTCCTCACCGACGGTGATCAGGTAGGCGAACGGAAAGTCGTGGAGAGCGGCGGCCAGCCGCTGCAGGTCTACTTTCTTTGCGGTCTTGGCGCCCATGCGTTCCGAGGATAGGAGCTAGTCCGACGGACCAGGCCGGGTCAGAGCCAAGTCAGGGACCACAGGGTTGCGATCGCTGCGGTAGAAGTCCGAGCTCGGGATGGCGCTGGAATCCCCGCCGCCCGCGTCACCGGTGGCGGTGGTGCCCCGCGCTCCTGCGTCGTTACTGCCCGAGCCGAAGAGACCCGTGGGGGCCGCGGGGGTGCGCAGGAGTGGGGTGGTGTTGTGGCCGCTGGACGCGGTGACCGCCGGGTTCGGGGTGCCCAGGTCGTAGGTTGGGGTGCTCACGCTGGCCGCGGGAGCGCCAGCAAATGCGTGACTTACCGGAGCCGCGGTCATCACGTCGGGGGCTGCGAGGCCCGGGTTGAAGGCCGCATTGGCGATCGACGGGCTGAGCACGCTCGTGCCGAGGTTTGCCGCGTTGATACCGCCGGTCAAGCTGCCGGAGCTCAGCACGCTGACGGCGGGGTTAGGGGGCGGCACCGCCAGGCCGGTTCCCGGCATCCCCGGTCCCCACGGGCTGGCGGTGATGGCGCCGCTGGCGGCGCCGGCCGAGTTAGGCACGCCGATGTTTCCGGTTGCCGGGTTTCCGGCACCGAGTATTCCGCTACCGGAATTGAAGCCACCGAAGCCGACCTGGTGATCACCGGTGAGGGCGGACCCGATTTCCCCGCCGTTGCCGAAGCCGATATTTCCTCTACCGAGAATGCCGAAACCGAAGTTGCTGCCGCCGTTTCCGGCGCCTGCACTCTGACTGCCGGCACTGCCGGAGCCCGGGTTCGAATTGTTGTTGTTGTTGGAACCGTTGCCGAAGAGCGCGCCAGCGATCTCGTTGCTCAGGCTGGAGGCGGCAACACTCGAGAACAGACCGACGTGTTTGTGATGGTGCGTGGGCGGGGGGCTGTTGCTCTGAGCGCGGCTGCTGCCGATCGCGTGCAGGATCTGCTGCCAGGGTGCCAAGCGTTGGGCCGCCGCCGAGGCATCGAAGTGGTAGCCGGCCATCGCCGAGACGTCCAGCGCCCACATCTGCTCGTATGCGGCTTCGATGTCGGCGATCGCCGGCGCGTTCTGCCCCAGGAAGTTGGTATTTGCCAGCACCTGCATCAGCGCGCGGTTGGCCGCCACCACCGCGGGCTGCACGGTGGACGCCAGCGCCGATTCGAACGCGGCCGCGGCGGCGCCCGCCTGGCTGGCGGCCTCCTCTGCCTGCGCGGCGGCCCCGATGAGGAACGTTGAGTACTGCGACGCCACGGCCATCATCGCCGCCGAGGTCGGGCCCAGCCAGGAGCCACTGGCCAGGTCGGATGTGACAGACCTGAAGGAACCCGCCGAAGACGCCAATTCGGAGGCAAGTTCGTTCCAGGCCGCAGCAGCAGCCAGCAGCGGTCCCGAGCCGGGACCGGCGAACATCAGTGCCGAATTGATCTCAGGCGGCAACCACGCGAAGTGCGGGTTTGTCACCCGTTAAAACTACCGGGCCAGGCCCCTCGTTGTGTGCGTTTCAGCGCGAGTTGGGGACAGGTTGACGGCCACGGACCAACTTGCCGGGACGGGCGTCGGTCGGCACCCCGTTCTCGGCGATCACCTCGCCCGAAACCACGGTGGCGACGTATCCCTCCGCCGTCTGGTCCAGGCGGCGCCCGCCGGCGGGCAGGTCGTAGCTGATTACCGGCTTATGCAGGCGCAATGCGGCGTGGTCGATGACGTTGAGGTCGGCCTTGTAGCCGACGGCGATGCGTCCGCGGTCGGCCAGCCCGGCGATGCGCGCCGGGACGGTGGTGAGTTCGCGGACCGCTTCGGGCACGGTGAACCGGCCGGATTTCCGGTCGCGGGCCCAATGCGCCAAAAAGTACGTCGAGTAGCTGGCGTCGCAGATCATGCCGTAGTGCGCCCCGCCGTCACCGAGGCCCAGCACCACGTCGTCGCGATGCAGCAGCTCACCGACGGTATTCAGCGAGTTTCCCTCGAGGTTGCTGGTGGCGACCAGCAGCATCGCCCGGCCGTCGTCGTCCAGCAGCCGGTCGTAAGCCTCCTCCATCGGTTCCAAGCCCTTGGCGCGGGCCCGGGCGCCGATGCTGGTCGACGGGTCGGGCTCGTAGTCGGGGGTGTCGTCCAGCGGGAAGATCCAGTCCCACATCTGGGCGACGTACAGGATCGGGTGACCATGGCCGGGCTTGTCGGCCAGGATGCGGGCGCGGACCTCGGGTTTGCGCATCTCGGCGACGCGCTCGGCCAGCGGGAGGTGCGCGATCTCGCGGTAGCTGGGGTAGAGCACGAACGGGTTGGCGGACAGCTGCAGCCCGATGATCAGGCCAATCGGGCGTGGCAGCAGCTGCGCGGTGAACTGTGCGTCGCCGGCGCCCGCCCTTGCATTGGCCTTCTCGATCATGGTGATGGCGTCCGGCCAGGTCGGGTCGCCGGCGTTTGCTACCACCAGGGTGAAGGTGAGCGGCAGCCCGACGTCCTCGGCGACGTCGAACACGGTCTGCAGCACGGGCTCATACCCGCCGGAGGGAATGTCGGGCACGAACTGCAGCAGCCCGCCGCCGCCGTCGACGACGCCACGGGCGATCTCCTCGATCTCCTCGCGGGCGGCCTCGTAGCTGGGGATCGGCGAACCGCTCTCGGTCTTGTGGATCGTCAACCGCGACGAGGCAAAACCGAGAGCACCGATCTCGATGGCTTCCTTGGCCAGTTCCCGCATCTTGGCGAGGTCCTCGGCGGTGGCCGGCTCGCGGTCGGCCCCGCGCTGGCCCATCACGTAGACGCGCAGCGGCGAGTGCGGGAGGTAGGCGGCGACGTCGATATCGCGTTTGCCAGCATCCAGCGCGTCCATGTACTCGGGGAAGGTCTCCCAGTTCCACGGCAGTCCGTCGGTCATCACCACGCCGGGAATGTCCTCGACCCCGGCCATCACGTCGACCAGCACGTCGTGGTCTTCCTGGCGGCAGGGGGCGAACCCGACCCCGCAGTTGCCCACCACCACCGTGGTCACGCCGTGCGCCGACGACGGCGTCAGGCGCTCCGACCAGATGGCCTGCCCGTCGTAGTGGGTGTGCAGGTCGACGAAGCCCGGGGTGACCAGCAGCCCGGTGGCGTCGATCTCGCGCTCGGCGGTCTCGCCGTTCACGTGCCCCACCGCGGTGATGACGCCGTCGCGCACCCCGACGTCGCCGACGTAAGGCTCGCCCCCCAGCCCGTCGACGATGGTGCCATTACGGATGAGGAGGTCGTAGGTCATCTAAATAATCTACGACCCGAGCGGTGCGTCGTGCCAGGATCTGGACGTGATCGACCACATCGGAATCAACTGCGGCGACTACGCGCGGTCCCAGGAGTTCTACGACACCGTGCTCGGCGTACTCGGCTTCTCGCGTCAGATGGACTTCGGCAGAGCCATCGGCTACGGGCGCGACGGCAAACCGTCCTTCTGGATAGCTGATGCTGCTGCGGGCCTCGGCCCGGGCCCAACCGGGAAATCCACCTCGCCTTCGAGGCGACCGACGACGAAGCTCATTGAGTTTCAGGCTCGGCCTGGGCGCCGAGTCGCTGCACGCACCGCGGCTCTGGCCGGAATATCACCCGGCTATTTCGGCGCCTTCGTGCGCGACCCCGACGGCAACAACGTCGAGGCGGTCTGCCACGAGTCCTAGTGGCGACCCGCTCGCCCGCTGCGCCGCGCTCGCGATCGCCACGCGCGTAGGGTCGCGACTATGTCAGACGCCCATGACGCCGCCGCCCAAGAGCTGCTTCGGGATTCGTTCACCCGGCTGATCGAGCACGTCGACGAGCTCACCGCTGGGCTGACCGACGAGACGTCCAATTACCGGCCCACACCGGATGCCAACAGCATCGCCTGGCTGATCTGGCACAGCGCGCGGGTGCAGGACATCCAGCTGGCCCACGTCGCCGGCGTCGAGGAGGTGTGGACCCGCGACGGCTGGGTGGACCGCTTCGGGCTGGACCTCCCGCGCCGGGACACCGGCTACGGCCACGGCCCGGACGACGTCGCCAAGGTGCGGGCCCCCGCCGACCTGCTGTCCGGCTACTACCGCGCGGTGCACAAGTTCACCCTCGAATACGTCGCGGGCGTGACCGCCGACGACCTCGCCCGCGTGGTCGACACCAACTGGGATCCGCCGGTCACCGCCAGCGCGCGGATCGTGAGCATCATCGACGACTGCGCGCAGCACCTCGGGCAGGCCGCGTACCTGCGGGGGATCGCACCCTAGATGCGATTCGCGCTGACGGTGGTGCTGTGGCTGGCCACCACGGTTGCGCTCGCGGTGGCGGTACCGGCGGGCTGGGCGCAGCTGAACATCGTCGACGAGGACGGCTACGCCGCGTTCGCCCGGAAGGCCGCGGGCGACCCGGACCTGCAGTCCGCCGCGGCGGCTGAACTCAGCACGCGGGCGATGGCGCTGATCGAAACTAAAGGGGCGCACGGGGGCGCCAAGCACCCGGTGGAAAGCGCAGAGGTGCACGAGATCGCCTCGGCGTTCACCGCCGGGCCGTCGTTTCCGCCGCTGTTCGCCGACGCGAACCGGGCGGCACACCGCTACCTGTTCTCGTTAGGCCAACTCCGGCGATGCCTGGGTGATCGATTTGGCGCCGATGCTGAAAGACAGCGCTTTTGCGCAGGTGCTAAGCAGCCACAACGTGACAGTGCCCGCGACGCTGACGATCCCGCTGACGGTGTCGCTGCCCGGTCAGTCGGTGCGCCAGGGGCAGCTGAGCCGCCTCGCCGCCTGGGGTCCCTGGGTGAGCCTGGGTGCGGCGGTCGCTCAGCGGTTTCTTCGGCCTGCTGACGCTCGCGGCGGCGCGGCGCCGCGGCAAGGCGCTGACCAGCCTGGGCGTCTCAGCCCTGGTGGTGGGCGCGGCCGGATGGGTGGGAATCGAGGTCGGCGGACGCTACCTGGGCGGCGCGCTCAATGGGACCACCGGCGACATCCGCCAGGTAGCCGACGTGATGATCCGCCACGCCGAGGCGGGCATGCACTTCTGGCTGAACCTGACGCTGATCGCGGGGGTGGTGCTAGCCGGGTTCGGAGTGTTGCTCGCGATCGGGGGCAGCGTCTTGAAGTCCAAGCGGTCGGGCTGACCGCCGGGCGTGTTTTGATCAACCCGTGGACACCGCCACGCTTCCTCATCCACCTCGGCGCCTGCCCCTGCTCGGCGACATCGTGGGCGTGAAACCCAATACGCCGGTCCAATCAACCTTGGGGAGGATTCGCGATCTGGGACCGATCTCGGTCCGCAAGGTGCTGGGGACCGAGGTTGTCACGGTGGGTGGGGCCGAGCTGGCGGGCGAGCTGGCCGACGAGTCCCGCTTCTGCAAGTTCGTCGGGCTTCATCTGCCGCCGCTGCGCCGAATCGTCGGCGACGCCCTGTTCACCGCCGAAAACGACGAACCCAATTGGCAACTGGCGCACGACATCCTGGCGCCGGCATTCACCCGCGACGCGATGAGCGGCTACCACCCGACCATGGTCGAGGTGGCGCGGGAGCTGCTGGCCCGCTGGGACGTCGCCGCCGACCGGGGAGAGCGGGTTGACGTCTCGTCCGACATGACGCGGCTGACGCTGGAGACCATCGGGCGGGCCGGCTTCGGCTACCGGTTTGAGTCCTTCGACAGCGAACAGCCGCATCCATTCGTCACCGCCATGACCCGCGCGCTGCGCCATTCCCGGTTCTCCGCGGTCATCCCGTGGGGTCCGGTGCGGCGGGTGCTGGGCAGCTCAGATGCTCAATACCGCGCCGATGTCGCGACGATGAACGGGGTCGTCGACGAGGTCATCGAGGCGCGTCGCGACGAGGCGGACGACCAGGCGCCCGACCTGCTGGGCCTGATGCTGCGTACGGGCCACCCCGAGACCGGCCGCCGGCTGGACCCGATCAACATTCGCCATCAGGTGATCACCTTCATCATCGCCGGCCACGAGACAACCTCGGGCGCGTTGTCGTTCGCGCTGTACTACCTGACTCGAGACCGTCAGGCCCTGGCGCGAGCACAAGCCGAGGTGGACGCGCTGTGGGGTGAAAACGGCGACCCGGAGCCAGGTTTCGGCGACGTCGCCAAGTTGCGCTACGTGCGGGCTGCGCTGGACGAGGCACTGCGATTGTGGCCCACCGCGCCGGCCTACCTGCGCGCCGCCCGCACCGACACCATGCTCGGCGGCCGATACCGGATGCAGCAAGGCGACTGGGCGATGGTCTTCCTGCCGCTACTGCACCGCGACCCGAGCGTGTGGCCGGACCCCGATCGATTCGATCCCGATCGATTCGCCCCGGGAAACGCCAAAAGCCGGCCCCCGCACGCGTACAAACCATTCGGGACCGGGCAGCGGGCCTGTATCGGGCGGCAGTTCGCCCTGCACGAGGCGGTGCTTGCGCTCGCGCTGGTGCTACACCGCTATCACCTCGACGCGCCGGATGACTACGAGTTGCGGATCGCCGAATCGCTCACCCTCAAACCTGAGGGTTTCGAACTCCTGCCCCGTCGCCGGTAGATCAGCTCAGGGGCAATTCGGCCAAGATCGCGCTGGTCGGTTTCGGGGACCCGGTGCCGGGCTCGACGGTGAACGCCAAAGCCGTCGAGCTGCCCAGGTCGTTGAACATGTGCGTCGTCGACGGCGCCACCGCCGCGGTGCCCATCGTGCCCGCCGACGTCGGACCGTTGGATCCGATCAGCCACATCTGATAGACGGTGCCCGGAGCCGGTGGCGGGACATTGTTCATCACCAGCACGCCGGCGTTGCGGTCGCGAGAGAACATCACCGTCGCCGTCCCATCGGCGAGCGGGCGGGACACCGTCCGCACGTCCGGGGCGGTCATGATCTGCTCGGCGACCGTCTGCGTGGGGTGTGGCCGCATCAGCACCCCGACGCCGAACGCCGCGGCGCCCACCACGACTGCCGCTGCCGCCGATGCCAAAGTTGCTGTACGCCAACGTGACTGGCTGCCGCGAGCGGGCTTTGCCAAGGCGAGCGTCGCGGCTCGCAGGTGCGCGGGCGGTTCGGCCGCTGTCGCCGCCGACGCGATCGCCATCGCCTCGCGGACACCGCGAACCTCGTCGGCGAAGGCCGCCGCGACCGCTGCGGGGGCGCCGGCGACTCGCCGGTCGAGTTCGGCTCGCTCCGCCTCCGACATCGCATGCAGCGCATACGGTGTGGCCAGCTCGAGCAATTCGAAGTCCGTCGGCTCGGTCATGACACGTCCAGGCAGTTACGCAGGCCGCGCAGCGCATCGCGCATGCGTGACTTGATCGTCGACAAATTGGTGGCCAACCGCTGCGACACCTCGGCATACGTCAGGCCGCCGTAGTAGGCCAGGTCGATGCATTCCCGCTGGGCGGCCGTCAGCGCCTCGAGGCAGGCGAGCACACGGCGCCGCTCATCGCCGGCGATCGCCGAGTCAGCGACGGTATCGCCGGCAGGGCCACTGGCCGGATCGATATTGGCTGCCCCGTAACGCGATTCGCGGCGGGTGCCGGCCTGCTCGGCGCGCACCCGGTCGACGGCCCGCCGATGCGCCATGGTCAGCAGCCAGGACAGCGCGGACCCTTTGGCGGGGTCATATTCCGACGCGCTGCGCCACACCTCGAGATAGATCTCCTGGGTGGTTTCCTCGCTGTAGCCGGCATCACGCAGCACCCGAACCACCAGTCCGTAGACCCGGGTACTTGGTGAGGTCGTAGACCGCGGCGAACGCGTCGTTCTCGCCTCGCGCCACACGAGGCAACAAGGCGTCGAGGTCGCTGCTCAGCCGCCGCGGTCCGGTCATCGATCCGTAGCCTATCGTGTGCGTGCTTTACAATCTATTCGGAGCTACGACAGGTGGACGGCGTGACTGGCGCTATCCGAACGTGAACGAGAACACTTGTAGGCCTTTGCTGGCTTGCATGTCCAGCCGATCGCGGTGCGCGGTGTCGTCGGCGCTACCGCCCACGATTTGATGCAGGGCAGGGGGGCCGCTGATCGGGGTCGTGGTGGTTTTCCCGTCCCGGGTCACGGTAAGAGTGCCGGTACCGCTGACCACGACATAGACGGCCTTCGCGGTGTAGTTCAGGGCAATGGAGGCGTCGTCGCTGTCCGCGGTGGCGCCTTGGTCGTCCAAGGTCCAGCGGCCACGCAGCGCGAACCGGTCGTCGGGCAACTGCGGCGGGTAGGCGAATGTCTGCTCACCGCTCTTGAAATGGTCGCCCGTGCCGGCGTAGTTTCCGGCGCGGTCGGGACTCACGTAGGTCTCGGGGGTGAGCCTGGTCTGCGGCGTGGTGTCTGCCGAGTTCGCCGAGGCGGGGAGCCGGACGGCCGCGTTCGCGTCCATAAGCAGTTCGCGGATCAGCTTCTCGGTTCCGTCGTAGTCGCCCTCGCCGAATTTCGTGTGCCGAACGGCGCCGTTGGCGTCGATCAGGTACTCGGCCGGCCAGTACATGTTCTGGTAGTTGTTCCAGGTCTTGTAGTCGTTGTCGAGCGCGACGGGGTAGTTGATGTGCAGTCCGGCGGCGCCGCTGGCCACATTGCCGGGGACGTGTTCAAACGCGTACTCGGGTGTGTGGACGCCGATCGCGACGAAGCCGTCGCCGCGATACCGGTTGTACCAGTCGACCATGTGCGGGATGGCGCGTTGGCAGTTGATGCACGAGTATGCCCAGAAGTCGATCAACACCACCTTGCCGCGCAACGACGCGAGGTCGATCGGTTTGCCGTCGGGAGTATTGAGCCATTGGGTAATCCCGGTGACCGCGGGCGCCGGCCCGCACTGCTGCAACTGGGCGAAACCCTCTGTGCAGTCGGCCAGTTGGCCTTTCGTCGTACCAGCTTGGTTCAGCTTGCGCTGGACATCGTCGGCCCCGATCCGTCTTTGAAAAGCCGCCGTGTAGTCGGGAACAGCCCGCTGGAGCACCGCCGGAAGGTTGAACACCAGCGCAACGGCCAGCACGATCATCGTGATTCCGCCGGCGATCTGAATTGCGCGCTGGCGGCGGCGAAATGCCGAAATACGTTCGGCGACACCATGGCCGGCCAACGCGAAAGCCAGCAGCGGCAACGCGGTTCCGACGGCGAACGTCGCGGTCAACACCAGCGTCGGGAGGCCGATGGAGCCCGTGCCGCCGGCGACCACGATCGCGGCCAGCACCGGTCCCGCGCACGGCACGTACAGCGCGCCCAGCGTCAGGCCGAGCCCGAAACCGCTTCTGCCGCTGACCGTTGACCACTGGGGGATTCGTGCGAACGGCCGTTCCATCAGGTGCATCAGCGGCGGGAAGATCAATCCGAGACCGATCAGCGTCAACGTCACCAACGCGGCCCACCGGATCGCGTCCTGGGGCAGATGCAGCGCCGACAACAGCGCCGAGCCGGCCAGCGTGACCACGCTGAAGCTGCAGACCAGGCCCGCGATCACCAGATACGGCCGCGCCCGCGGGCCTTGACCGGCCCCCGAGAAGAACACCACGGGCAGCACCGGCAGGATGCACGGCGAGATGCCGGTGATCAGGCCGCCCAGAAACCCGATCAGCGCGATGGTCTGCATGACTGTTATTCGGTGTCACCGAGGTTGCGGACGGGCCGCCGAGAGCGCGCGACGGCTAGTCGCTGTACGCGAAGGCATGGTCTGTCTGGCGTTCGATCGGTGCTTGCGGCACTCGGGCCGGCCTGGAGCGCACCCGCATCGGCCACCAGAACCAACGCCCCATCAGAGCAGCGACGGACGGCGTCATGAACGCGCGCACGATCAACGTGTCGAACAGCAGACCCAGGCCGATCGTGGTGCCCACCTGTCCGACCATGCGGACGTCGCTGACGACCATCGACGCCATGGTGGCCGCGAAGATCAGGCCCGCATTGGTGACGACCTTGCCGGTGCCACCCATGGATCGGATGATCCCGGTGTTCAGACCGGCATGTATTTCCTGTTTGAACCGGGACACCAGCAGCAGGTTGTAGTCAGATCCCACGGCCAATAGCACAATCACCGACATCGCAATGACCATCCAGTGCAATGGAATACCGAGGATGTGCTGCCAGAACAGCACCGAGAGTCCGAAGGAGGCGCCCAGGGAAATCGCCACCGTGCCCACAATGACGGCGGCGGCGATCAATGCGCGGGTGAGGATCAGCATGATGATGAAAATGAGACAGAGCGACGAGATTCCCGCGATCACCAGATCCCATTTGGCGCCCTCGGAGATGTCCTTGAAGACAGCCCCCGTCCCGGCCAGATAAAACTTCGAGTCCTCCAATGGGGTTCCCTTGGTGGCCTCTTCGGCCGCGGTGTATATCGCGTTGATACTCGCGATTCCCTCGGCCGATGCGGGATCCCCGCGATGCAAGATGATGAAGCGCGCCGCGTGCCCGTCCGGCGACAGGAAGCTCTTCATAGCGCGTTTGAAGTCCGCGTTCTTGAAGACCTCCGGCGGCAGGTAGAACGAGTCGTCGTTTTTCGAAGCGTCGAAAGCGTGACCCATGGCGGTCGCGTTGTCGCTCATCTGGTCCATCTGATCGAAGATGCCCGACATGGTGCTGTGCATGGTCAGCATCATGGTCCGCATGTTCACCATGGTGTCGATCATCGACGGGAACTGGGCGATCATCTGCGGCATCAGCGTGTCAAGCTGTTTGATATCGCCGACCAGCGTCTGGAGTTTGTCGTCGATCTTGTCGACGCCGTCGATCGTGTCGAACACCGACCGAAGCGAAAAACAGATCGGAATGTCGAAACAGTGCCGCTCCCAATAGAAGTAGCTGCGGATGGGGCGCCAAAAATCTTCGAAGTTCGCGATGTCGTCGCGCAGCTCATTGGTGATCTGCTGCATTTCCACCGTGTCGCCGACCATGCGGTGGGTGACGTCGTTGAGCTGCTGCATCAACTCATACATGCGCTGCATGGTGGCAATGGTCTTGGTCATCTCGTCGGCCTGCTTGACCATGTCGTTCATCCGGTCGCGCTGATATTTCATGGCCAGCATCTGGCCGGCGTTTTGCATGCTCATCTGGAACGGGATCGACGTGTGGTCCATCGTGGTTCCGTCGGGCCGGGTGATCGCCTGCACGCGCGAAATCCCCGGGACCCGGAAAATGCCCTTGGCGAGTTTGTCCAAGACCAGAAAGTCGGTCGGGTTGCGCATGTCGTGGTTGGCGTCGATCATCAGGATTTCGGGCTTCATTCGGGCCTGGGAAAAGTGGCGATCCGCGGCCGCGAAGCCTTGATTGGCGGGGATGAATTTGGGGAGATACGCCCGGTCGTCGTAGCTGGGCTTGTATCCGGGCAGGGTGAGCAGGCCGACCATGGCCACGGCAAAGCTGACGGCGAGGATGGGCAGCGGCCAGCGGACCACCGCGGTACCGATCCGCCGCCAGCCCCGGACGCTCAATTTCCGCTTGGGGTCGAACACACCGAATCGGCCGGCCACGGTGAGGATCGCCGGACCCAGCGTGAGGGCGACGACGACCGCGGTCACCATGCCCACCGCGCACGGGATGCCCAGTGTCTTGAAGTAGGGACTTCGGGCGAAACTCAGGCAGAACGTCGCCCCTGCGATCGTCAATCCGGAGCCTAGGATGACGTGCGCCGTCCCCCGATACATGGTGTAGAAGGCGGTTTCCCGGTCCTCGCCGGCGTTGCGGGCTTCCTGGTAGCGGCCGATGACGAAGATCCCGTAGTCGGTACCGGCGGCGATGGCCAGTGACGTGAGCAGGCTGACCGCGAACGTGGAAAGTCCGATCATTCCGGTGTGCCCGACCACTGCGACGGCTCCGCGCGCGATGACCAGTTCGAAACCGACCGTGACCAGCAGCAAAACCACGGTGATCACCGAGCGGTAGACGAACAGCAGCATGACCAGAATCACCAGGAGCGTGGTGGCGGTGATCTTGACCATGGATTTGTCACCGCTTTGATGCAGATCCGCGGTCAGCGCCGACGCCCCGGTGACGTAGGCCTTCACGCCGGGCGGCGCCGGCGTGGTGTCCACGATTTTTCGGACCGCCCCGACGGATTCGTTGGCCAGCAGCTCGCCTTGGTTACCGGCGAGGTTTACCTGGACGGTTGCGGCCTTGGCGTCGTTGCTTTGCGCGCCCGACGCCGTGAGCGGGTCCCCCCAGAAGTCTTGAATGCTCAGCACATGCGCTTTGTCGTCGCGCAACCGGCGGATCAACGTGTCATAGAACCTGTGGGCGTCGTCGCCCAGGGGCTTGTCACCCTCGAGGACGATCATGGCCACACTGTCGGTCGTTCCTTCGTTGAAGGCGTGGCCGATGTGTCTCAGCGCGATGACCGATGGGGCGTCTCCCGGGCTCATCGTTACCGACCGCTCTTGGCCGACCTCTTCCAGCGAGGGGACGAAGACGCTGAGGATGACGGCAATTGCCAACCAGAACAGGATGATTGGCACGGACATGGTGTGCAGCATCCGCGCGATGAAAGGCCGCTCGGCGTGCTTTTCGGCGGTGAGGCCGTTGAGTCCGGTACTCACGCGGACTTCACCATGCAGAAGGTGAAGGCATGGACCTCGTTGGAGATTTTCTCCGCCTTGACCTCGCCGTCCACCACGATGCGGCAGCCGATGCTGTCGCTATCTCCTTGCGCCATAAGGCTTCCCATCACCGCGGCCTTTGTGGTGCTGACGTGTAACGCCCACGGCAACGACGCTCCGTCGACGCGTTGCGGGTCGGCGTTGACGTCGAAATAGCTGATGTCGGCGACTGTTCCGGGTGGGCCGAAGACTTCGTAGCTGATCTGTTTCGGGTTGAAGGGCTTCGCGCTCTCCAGGTTGCTGTCGGCGTACGACGGACGCTTCTCGGAGCCGAAGTAGCCGTGAACTCGGTAGACGACGAATCCCGCGGCGACCACCACCGCCACGATGATCAGCGGGATCCAGGTCCGCGACAGCACCTTGAAAATCTCAGATCCCCTTACCGGTCGGCATTTCCTTTTCGCGGACGGTTTGTTGCGCCGACCGCTTGGCTTGACGCGCAACTAAGCCTTGCCTAAGTAAATCACGGCGTGACGATGGCATGACTCCTTCCCCTGGCCGCCTGAGTGTAACGCATATCACGTGCGTAACGGAGCCCTTGGTTTTGCTCCCAAATCACATGCTGTGCGTTATACAAATCACATTGTGTGCGTTATCCTCGGCCGGTGGCGCCCGTGACATTTCAGCGTGCCCGCACGGCAGAAAACAAGCGCCGACGTGCGGCGGCGCTCGTCGAGGCCGCGCGATCACTCGCAATCGAGACCGGTGTTGCGTCGGTGACGCTGACCGCCGTCGCCGGGCGCGCTGGAATTCATTACTCCGCGGTGCGCCGCTATTTCACTTCCCACAAAGAGGTCCTGCTGCACCTCGCCGCCGAGGGCTGGGTGCGGTGGTCGGGCACTGCGTGCCGGGAGTTGAGCGAGTCTGGGCCCGACGGGCAAGAGATGTCGCCACCGCGGGTCGCCGAGATTTTGGCCGACGCTCTGGTGGCCGATCCGCTGTTTTGTGATCTGCTGGCCAATCTTCACCTGCACCTCGAGCACGAGGTGGAGCCCGAGAGGGTTGTCGAGATCAGGCTGACCATCTCTGAGGCCGCGACCTCGTTGGCCGACGCCATCGAGCGTGCATTACCAGCGCCCGGGCGCTCCGGCGCCTTCGACATCTTGATTGCCGCGTACTCTCTGGCCGCCGCGTTCTGGCACATCGCCAACCCCCCGGAGCGGCTATCGGATGTCTACGCCAAGCAACCGGAAGCCCTTCCACCCGAATGGAATATCGACTTCGCCTCCGCGCTCACGCGAGTGCTCACCGCCACCTGTGTCGGTCTCAGCTCCGGAACACCCGTGACAAAGGAAGGTGCGAAGTGAGTACCGTGTTGCGCGCGATAGCGCCCGTGCGGTTAGAGTGCTTAGCACGCCAAACCAAATCGTGGAATAACCACGCAGGCAGGCGTATTCACGTGTCTTTCAATTCGAGTGGCAATTGGGCGCGCACGCGCCCGGCAAGTGGGAGGTGATTCGATGCCCCAGGTCAAGGCGCCCGTTGCCAACGCGCTGAAAAAGGGATGGGTCGCCGTGGTCATTGTGATCGTGATTCTGGTGGCCGGTTTCGTCGTCACCCGGCTGCGCAGCATCTTCGGTTATCACGACAATCGCCCGATCACCAGCGGCGCCGCCGACGAAATCAAACCCTTCAACCCGAAACACGTGGTCTACCAGGTGTACGGGAACGGGGCTACCGCGAACATCAACTACATGGACATCCATGCCCAGCTGCAGCGAGTCGACAACGTGCCGCTGCCCTGGACGCTGTCTGCCATCACGACGCTGCCCTCGGTGAGCGTCAACTTGGTCGCGCAGACGGACGGTGATCAGATCGGCTGCCGCATCACCGTGAACGACGTAGTGCCACAAGGAAATGGAAACAAGGCTGAAAACTCCGTCACCGGAGTGAACGCCGAAACCTTCTGCATTGTGAAGTCCGCATGAGCACCATCACACCGCCCACTGGGCCTGCAGCCAAGCCCGACAACCAAGCCGCGGGCCTCCCGCACATGCCTTTTTTCGCGCACTTCGTACACAAGTTCGCGCCGCTGATCGTCCTGGCCTGGGTCGGGCTGGTGGTATGTCTTTCCATATTCGTCCCTGACCTGGAGACGGTCGGCAAGGCGCACACGGTGCCGATGAGCCCGAAAGAGGCGGCATCGATGCAAGCGACGATGCGCGTCGGCAAGGTGTTCAACGAATTCGACAGCGACAGTGCGGTCATGATCGTTCTCGAGGGCGACAAGCCGCTCGGCGACGACGCCCACCATTACTACGACCAGCTGGTCAAGAAGGTCGAGGCGGACACCAAGCACGTCGAACACGTGCAGGATTTCTGGGGGGACCCGCTGACGGCGGCCGGCTCGCAGAGCAACGACGGCAAGGCGGCCTATGTGCAGATCTATCTGGTCGGCGACCAGGGCGAGAGCAAGGCCAACGACTCCGTGCGCGCGGTCCGCAAGCTGGTGGAGGACTCGCCCCCGCCGCCCGGGATCAAGGCCTATGTGACCGGTGCGGCGGCCCTGACGGCCGATCAGTCGGCAGCCGGTGAGAAGGGCGTCATCCTGGTTACCCTGCTCACGTTCGCCGTCATCATCGTGATGCTGCTCTGGGTCTACCGCTCGTTCGTCACCATGTTCGTCACTTTGCTGCTGGTGATGCTGGAGCTGTTCGCGGCGCGGCAGGTGGTCGCATTTCTGGCCGATAACAACATCATTGGCCTGTCGACCTTCGCGGTGAACCTGCTGGTGCTGATGGTGATCGCGGCCGGGACCGACTACGCGATCTTCGTGCTTGGCCGATATCAGGAGGCGCGGTCGATCGGCGAGGACCGAGAACAGGCCTTCTACACCATGTTTCACGGGACCGCGCACGTGGTCCTGGGCTCCGGACTGACCATCGCCGGCGCGATGTACTGCCTCAGCTTCACCCGGCTTCCGTATTTCCAGAGCCTAGGCGTCCCGTGCGCAGTCGGGACACTCGTCGCTGTGCTTGCGGCGCTCACGCTGGGTCCGGCGGCGCTGACGGTGGGGAGTCGGTTCGGCCTATTCGACCCGAAGCGGAAGATGCGGACGCGGGGCTGGCGGCGCGTGGGCACCGCCATTGTTCGGTGGCCCGGTCCGATCCTGGCCGTGTCGATCGGCATCGCGCTCATCGGGTTGGTCGCACTACCCGGGTACAAGACGAATTACGACAACCGCCAGTACCTGCCGGGCAGCACGAAAGCGGTCGTCGGATATGAGGCAGCGGAGCGGCATTTCTCCAACGCCAGGATGAACCCGGAATTGCTGTTGATCGAGACCGATCACGACCTGCGTAACCCGGCCGGCATGTTGGTGCTGGACCGAATCGCCAGGGGCGTCTTCCATATCCCCGGTGTCGCACGCGTCCAGACGATTACTCGGCCTTTGGGAGCGCCGATCGAGCACACCTCGATCCCGTTCCAGATCAGCATGCAGAGCACGACGCAGGTTGAGAACCAGGAGTACATGAAGAAGCGCATGGCGGACATGCTCAAGCAGGCCGACGCCATGCAGCAGTCCATCGACACCATGCAGAACATGTACGCCATCACGTCCAAGATGGCCGCCGTCACCCACCACATGGATGGCCTGACGCACGAAATGGCGGACGTGACAAACGAACTGCGGGACCAGATCTCGAACTTCGACGATTTCTTCCGCCCGATTCGCAGCTACTTCTACTGGGATAAGCACTGCTTCGACATTCCCGTCTGCTGGACGTTGCGTTCCCTCTTCGACGCGATCGACGGCATCGACCTGCTCAGCGAGAAGATTGATTTGCTGACGGTCGACATCGATCACCTGGATGCGTTGCTGCCGCAGATGCTGGCGCAGATGCCTCCGATGATCGCGACTATGCAGACGATGAAGCAGATGATGCTGACCATGCACAGCTCGATGAACTCGATGTATGACCAGATGGACGTGATGAGCCAGAACTCCACGGCCATGGGTCAGGCGTACGACGCGGCCAAGAACGACGACTCGTTCTATATCCCGCCGGAGGTCTTCGACAACCCCGACTTCAAGCGCGGCCTGAAGATGTTCGTATCGCCGGATGGCCACGCGGCCCGGTTCATCATTTCGCACGATGGTCCTCCCGCTACGCCGGAGGGCATTTCGCACGTCGATCCGATCAAGACCGCGGCGAAGGAAGCGATCAAGGGGACCCCGTTGGAGGGCGCCAAGATCTGGCTGGGCGGAACGGCCGCCGTCTATAAGGACATGCGCGACGGGTCCAAATACGACCTGATGATCGCCGGAATCTCAGCTGCCAGCCTGATTTTGATCATCATGCTGATCATCACGCGAAGCCTGGTCGCCGCGGTCACCATCGTGGGCACGGTGCTGATTTCGTTGGGCGCCTCGTTCGGGCTTTCGGTGCTGCTGTGGCAGGACATCCTGGGCATCCAACTGCACTGGATGGTGCTCGCGATGTCCGTAATCCTGCTGTTGGCAGTGGGATCCGACTACAACCTATTGCTGGTTTCCCGCTTCAAAGAGGAAATCCATGCCGGTATCAAGACCGGGATCATCCGGTCGATGGCCGGCACCGGCGCCGTCGTGACGTCTGCCGGTCTGGTGTTCGCCGCCACCATGGCGACGTTTGCGATCAGCCCGCTGCGAGTCATGGGCCAGGTGGGCACCACCATCGCTCTGGGCCTGCTGTTCGACACATTGATCGTGCGTTCCTTCATGATGCCGTCGGTCGCGGCATTGATGGGGCGCTGGTTCTGGTGGCCGACGAAGGTACGGACTCGTCCCGCCAGCGGATTGCTGCGGCCCTTCGGACCGCGGCCCGTGGTCCGCGCACTACTGCTGCCCCCGGAGAATGGCGGCACGTACCGCAACGGCGAAACGAGCGACGCGGCCACCACCGATCGGTTCCCGGCGGCGCACTACTAACAGTTAGAACTTCATCCACAGCTGCGGTCGGGACGCGGCTGCGGGTCGGTCCGCCGATGTAGTGTCGAACACATGTTCGATGAAATGCGCGATCTTGATCCCGCGCAGTTGCTAGGTGTCGTCGACTCGACGCATCGCCAGGAGTCGCTGCTGGTGGCGCAGCGGTTGGCGGCGGTGGCGGCGCTGCTGGGCCATCGGGTTGCTCGGGCCGCCGACCTGGCGGAGCGGGGTGGATACGCGGAGATCGATCCGTACCAGCAGACCACCGCGGAGGTGGCCGCCGCGATGAATCTGTCGCCAATGGCGGCCAGTTTCGTCGTGTCCGACGCCGAGGCACTCGATGTCCGGTTGCCCAAGGTGGCGGCGTTGCTGGCCGAGGGGCGGACGGATTGGCGCGCGGTGCGGACAATCATCCGCCGCACCGAGCTGGTGACCGACGAGCAGTTGGTGGCCAAGTTGGACGAGTCGCTGTCGAAGCGGATCGGCAACTGGCAAGGATGGTCACAGCGGCGGGTGATCAACGCCGTCGATGCCGCGGTGCGGGCTATCGATCCTGATGCCGCGCGTGAGCGCCGGCAGGCCGCCCAGGATGAGCGCCGGATCGGGATCAACACGCTGGATAACGGAATGGCTGAGGTGTCGGGAACCGTAGCCGCCGCGGCCGCCATGGCCTTCGACCAGCGGTTGTCCGAGCTGGCCAAGCAGGTCTGCGGGGCCGATCCCCGGACGATGGATCAGCGTCGCGCCGATGCGCTGGACGCGCTGGCCCGGGGGAGCGTCTTGGCGTGTGCATGCGGGCAGCCGGATTGCCCGGCGGCTGCGGACAGCGGCGCAGTCCGCGTGGTGATCAATGTGATCGCCACCGACCAGACCGTGAATGGCGACAGTGACCGGCCCGGATATCTGGAGGGTTACGGAGTCATCGACGCCGAGCAGGTACGGGCGTTGGCCGCCGTCGCGGCCTCGCTACCCGTCGTCGTCGATCCGGTCACCAGTGCGTCCGAGGCGCTGCGGTATCAGCCCTCCGCGGCGCTGGAGCGGGCGGTGCGATGCCGGGATCTGACGTGCCGGTTCCCCGGGTGTCATCGTCGGGCGGTGTATTGCGATGTCGACCACACGATTCCGTTCAACCACGCGGATCCTGCAGCGGGTGGCCTGACGGTGCTGGGAAATCTCAAATGTCTTTGCCGGCAACATCATCGGCTAAAAACCTTCGGTGGGTGGCGAGATACTCAGCTGGCGGACGGGACAGTGGTCTGGACCTCTCCGGCCGGGCGACGATACCGAACCTCGCCTGCGGGTGCCGATCTCTTCCCGCAAGTTTGCGCGGCGCCGGCGCCGCGCCGCCGCAGTCGGTCGCAGCAGCGCAGCGCCCGCATTGCTCGGGCGCGCCGACACAACCGCGAGCAGCGACCTATAAACGACGCAAGGCGCCGGCTCGACGACGCCCGCAAAGCGGAGATCGCCGCGCGTGAGTTCCGAAACCATATGCGCGACATGCTGTTTCTGTTTAAGGGCGCCACCAGTGCCAGCCCCTATGCGAAATGGGTCAACGAACCCCGAGAGCCCGAAGAACTGCCGTCGGATTGGTCACCGGCCGGTCCGGTCCCGGAGCGTTTACCCGACGATCCGCCGTTTTAATGTGATCAACTCTCCAGTGCGAATACGACGTCGTATAGCCCAGGATGTGCAGTCGCCAAAGCGGCGTTGCGCTCGAGGTATCCGGCATCACGCAGGCGTTCGATTACTTGCAGCGCTGATTTCGTGCTGTCGCTTTGCGCGTAGTTGACGACTCGGGTGCCGTCATGGCTGCGATGCAAACTGGCTGAGACCCAGCCGGGGGGTCCTTTTCGACGGGCAGAGCATACCCAGCAAGGTGCTCGATAGGAAAGCACTGGCCGAGCACGCCTCGGCGGATCCGCTAATTAACGCCGCCCGTGCTCCTCGGGTCTTCGACGAGGTACGTCCCGTGGCCTTCGATGACCAGGTCGCCGTCGAACTTCAGCACCTCACTAACCAGGCCGTCGTCTTGGTTGCGGTAGGCGATCACGACGGTGTCGACTCCCTGATAGACGCCTTCGATGGTGAAGCGAAGACCCGGAACGCGCGCCAGTGCCACGGTCCAGTAGTGGCGCAACTCCGCCTTGCCGCGAACCACCCCATGCGTTTCCGGCAGGAGCTTGGCGGCTACGGGTGAGGTGAAAACCACATCCTCGTGAAAGTGCTCGAGAACGGCCTCAACGTCGTGCGCGTTCCACGCGTCAACCCACTGCCGGCTGAAGGCAATCGGATCGAGCGAGATCAGGCAGTCCAGTCCCAGACGGACATGTCGCCCTTGGGGTACCCGTCGCACACGTCGGTCGCTTTGGCCACGACGCCCTTGTTGTTGAAGAAGATCTTGGCCCAGTTGCTCCAGTGCGTCGCGACCTGCTCGTAGTAGATGTTCGTCGCGGTGTCCTCGGAGTACTGGCGCCGGCCGGCGGGGTCCAGCGAGTAGAACCAGTGGATCCGGTCGACCGCCATCTGCTCGATGGGCTGTGGCCGGTTGTGGTAGTCGATCATGTACCGCTGGTAGTAGATCGGGCTGGTGTCCCTGGCGGCCGCCAGGTACTGCTCCGCATCGCAGGTGGTGTTGATCTGCCGACGCGGAATCGGGAAGTCGTCCGTGGAATCGGCTACGGCGGTCTTAGGGAAGGTCGCAGCGGCGAGGCCGAGGGCAAGAAAAAGAGCGCCTGCACGCAGGCTGGTACTAAGCCGAGACATAGTCTTCACCGTAACACTTTCTCCGACCGGGATGGGCCGCCTGGGGGAAATTCGTAGTTTAGCTCACTATACGCCGCTATCAGGCACGATGACGTGCATGGGGTCGGGTCGCAACTCCGGCGGGGCCTGGCTGTAGTCCCCGAACGGGCCGTCGCGGCGCTCGACCGCGGCCCGTACGCCCTGCGTTTCGGCGGTCTTGATGAAGTCCAGCGCATCGGGGGTGTTGCGCATCAAGCCGTCCAGGATGCCGCCCAGGGTCTGGGTGGACGCCAGGCCCATGTTCTCGTAGGCCTGGTTGACGATCAGCTTCTGGGCCCGTAACTGCGACAACGGGATCTGGGAAAGCTCGGCGGCGATCTCGGCGACGCGGGCCTCTAGGCGCTCGAACGGCACCGCCTCGTTGATCAGCTCGATTTCTGCGGCCTGGGCTCCGGTCAGCGGCCGGCCGGTCAGCGAGTGCCACTTGGCCTTGGCCAGGCTGAGGCGATAGAGCCACATGCCGGTCAGGTACGCGCCCCACATCCGGCTGTACGGCGTGCCGATCACGGCGTCGGTGCTGGCGATGATGAGGTCGGCGCACAGCGCGTAGTCGCTGCCCCCGCCGACGCACCAGCCGTGCACCTGCGCGATCACCGGCTTGGTCGCCCGCCAGATGGCCATGAACTTCTGCGTCGGTCCGGTCTCGCGGGCGCTGACCATGGCGAAATCCTTGCCGGGGTCCCACTGCCCGTCGGTCATCATGCCTTCGCCCCAATGCTGGAAACCGCCGCCGAAGTCGTAGCCGGCGCAGAACGCGCGCCCGGCCCCGCGCAGCACGATGACCTTGACGTCGTCGTCGCGCTCGGCCAGGCCGATGGCCGCCTCGATCTCATCGGGCATGGGCGGGACGATGGTGTTGAGCTGGTCCGGGCGGTTGAGCGTGACGGTGGCGACCGGACCGGACGTCGTGTAGAGCAGCGTTTCGAAATCTGTCATGGCTTCAGCATTCGCCACAGGAAGGAGTGGCTCAACGCGGACTTGAAGGCGAGCTGTTCGTTGTCCGCTGCTCCGGCGTGGCCTCCCTCGATGTTCTCGTAAAGCCAGACCCGGTAACCCGCCGCTTCCAGAGCGGCCGTCATTTTGCGCGCGTGGCCCGGATGCACCCGGTCGTCGCGAGTGGACGTGCTGAACAGGACGGGCGGGTAGGGCCGGCCGGCCGAAATGTTCTGGTAGGGCGAGTATTCGGAGATGAACTTCCACTCGTCCGGATTGTCGGGGTCGCCGTATTCGGCCACCCAGGAGGCGCCGGCCAGCAACAGGTGGTAGCGCTTCATGTCCAGCAGCGGTACGTCACAGACCAGCGCGCCGAACTTCTCCGGGTACTTGGTCAGCATGATGCCCATCAGCAGGCCGCCGTTGCTGCCGCCTCGAGCGCCGAGTTGCGCGACGGTGGTGATGCCACGCTTGACCAAATCGTCGGCGACGGCGGCGAAGTCCTCCGCCACCTTGTGTCGGCCCTCGCGCAGCGTCTGGGTGTGCCAACTCGGCCCGTACTCGCCACCGCCGCGGATATTGGCCAGCACGTAGGTGCCCCCGCGGGCCAGCCACAGCCGGCCCAGCACGCCGCTGTAGCTGGGCGTGTAGGACGTCTCGAACCCGCCATAGCCATAGAGCAACGTGGGGCCGGGGCCATCGACCGTATCGGGCCGTACGACAAAGTAGGGGATCGAGGTGCCGTCCTTGGATATTACGAAATGCTGTGTGACGGTGATCGTTTCGGCGTCGAAGAACGCCGGCGCGGATTTGATCTGCTTGAGGTCCCCAGCACCGGTGCCCCGCATCAGCCGCGACGGCGTCTCGAATCCGCTGGAGTCGAGGAAGAACTCGTCGCCGGTGTCGTCGGCGCTGACGATGACGGTGTTGGTGGCGTCCGGGATGCCGGGCACCGGCGTGCTTTGCCAGCTGCCCGGAGTGACGATCTCGACGCGGCTGGCCACGTCGGCCAGTGTCACCATCAGCAGTCGGTCGCGGGTCCACGCGTAGTGGTTCAGCGCAGTGTGCTCGTCAGGCTCGAACACCACACTCAATGCCGCTGTGCCGGAGAGAAATTCGTCGTGCTTGGCCGCCAACAGCGAGCCCGCGGTATAGGTAGTGCCTGCCGCGGTCCAATCGGTGCGCAGCTCGATCAGGATCCAATCGCGGTGCAGCGACACACCGGCGTCGGTGGGCGCGTCGATACGAGTCAGCTCCGAGTCACGCAACTCGAACAGCTCGTCGTTCCAGAAGTCGATGGCCCGTCCCACCAAGGTCCGCTCGAAGCCCGGTGTGCGATCCACCGAGGCGAAGGCGCGCACATCGGAGCGGTCCACCTCGAACACGGTCTCGGCGTTCGCCAACGGTGTGCCGCGACGCCAGCGCTTGATGACCCGCGGATAGCCGGATTCGGTGAGCGAGTCGGCACCGAAGTCGGTGCCCACCAATAGGGTGTCCGAATCTACCCACGCCACCTGCGACTTGGCCTCCGCCAGCTCGAACCCGTCGACGACGAATTCGCTTGCCTGCATGTCGAATTCACGCCAGATGGACGCGTCCGAGCCGCCGGGGGACAGGGCGATCATTGCTCGCGTGAGATCGGGTTCGATGACGTTGGCGCCGCCCCACACCCATTTCTCATTGTCAGTTCGGCCTAATTCATCGATATCCAGCAGCACCTCCCACTCGGGGGAATCGGTGCGGTAGCTGTCCAGCGTGGTGCGCCGCCACAAACCGCGGGGGTTGGCGGCATCGCGCCAGAAGTTGTAGAGGTACTCGCCGCGGCGGGTCACATACGGAATGCGGGCATCGGTGTCGAGCACCTCGAGCGCCTCGGCGCGCATCTGGTCGAACAGCGCACCGCCGAACTCCGCCAGCGTCGGATCGTTGTGCGCGCGCACCCAATCCAGCGCCTTGTCGTCGGTGACTTCTTCCAGCCACAGATAGGGGTCCTCGCCGGTCGCAGAAGTCATGGAAGTCATTGTGCTGCCGACGGTAGTGTGAGGTGCAACACATGAAATAGAGGAGCTGAGCCATGACTGTTTTCGCACGTCCGGGTTCCGCCGGGGCACTGATGTCCTACGAGTCGCGCTATGACAACTTCATCGGCGGCGAGTGGGTGGCACCCACCAAGGGTCTGTACTTCGAGAACCCGACCCCGGTCACCGGCCAGACATTCTGCGAAGTGGCGCGCTCGGACGACACCGACATCGACAAGGCGCTCGACGCCGCCCATGCCGCGGCCCCCTCGTGGGGCAAGACCGGGCCGGCCGAGCGCGCGGCGATCCTGAACAAGATCGCCGATCGCATCGAGGCGAACACCGAAGCGCTGGCAGTGGCCGAGGTCTGGGACAACGGCAAACCGATCCGGGAGGCGCTGGCCGCCGACATCCCGCTGGCCGCCGACCATTTCCGGTATTTCGCGGCGGCGATCCGCGCCCAGGAGGGTTCGCTGAGCCAGATCGACGACGACACCGTCGCCTATCACTTCCACGAGCCGCTCGGGGTGGTCGGACAGATCATCCCGTGGAACTTCCCGATCCTGATGGGCGCGTGGAAGCTGGCGCCGGCGCTGGCGGCCGGCAACACGGTGGTGCTCAAACCCGCAGAGCAGACACCGGCATCGATCCTGTATTTGATGTCGCTGATCGGCGACCTGCTGCCGCCCGGGGTGGTCAACGTCGTCAGCGGTTTCGGCGTGGAAGCCGGCAAGCCGCTGGCGTCCAGCGATCGCATCGCCAAGGTCTCGTTCACCGGGGAGACCACGACCGGGCGACTGATCATGCAGTACGCCTCGCAGAACCTGATTCCGGTCACGCTCGAACTCGGCGGCAAGAGCCCCAACATCTTCTTCGCCGACGTGATGGCCGCCAACGACGACTTTCAGGACAAGGCGCTGGAGGGGTTCACCATGTTCGCCCTCAACCAGGGCGAGGTGTGCACGTGCCCGTCGCGCAGCCTGATCCAGTCCGACATCCACGACGAATTCCTGGAGCTGGCGGCGATCCGCACCAAGGCGGTCCGCCAGGGCGACCCGCTGAACATCGAGACCATGCTGGGTTCGCAGGCGTCCAACGATCAGCTGGAAAAGATCTTGTCCTACATCGAGATTGGCAAGGAAGAAGGCGCCAAGCTGATCACCGGCGGCGAGCGCACCGAACTCGGTGGCGACCTGTCCGGCGGCTACTACGTGCAGCCGACGATCTTCGCAGGCAACAACAAGATGCGCATCTTCCAGGAGGAGATCTTCGGGCCGGTGGTGGCGGTGACGTCGTTCGGCGATTACGCCGACGCGATGGGCATCGCCAACGACACCCTCTACGGTCTGGGCGCCGGCGTGTGGAGTCGCGACGGCAACACCGCCTACCGCGCCGGCCGCGACATCAAAGCCGGCCGGGTGTGGGTCAACTGCTACCACATGTACCCGCCGCACGCGGCGTTCGGCGGCTACAAGCAATCCGGTTTCGGCCGCGAGACCCACAAGATGGCGCTCGACCACTACCAGCAGACCAAGAACCTGCTGGTGTCCTACGCCGACAAGGCGCAGGGCTTCTTCTGATGAGCCCGCCGCCCGGTGTAGTCATCACCGCCGCGGCCGCCGAGCTGCTGGCACGGCTGCAGGACCGCCACGGCGCGGTGATGTTCCACCAGTCCGGCGGCTGCTGTGACGGATCGTCGCCGATGTGCTACCCGATCGGGGACTTCCTCGTCGGCGACCGCGACGTGTTGCTCGGGGTGCTCGAGGTCGGGCCTGACGGCGTCCCGGTGTGGATCTCGGGTCCGCAGTACCAAGTCTGGAAGCACACCCAGCTGGTCATCGACGTGGTGCCCGGGCGCGGCGGCGGCTTCAGCCTGGAGGCCCCCGAGGGCGTGCGGTTCCTCAGTCGTGGCCGAGTCTTTACCGACGCCGAGAAGGCGCTAATAGAGGCCCTGCCGGTGATCACCGGCGCGGCGTATGAACGTGGCGAAAGGCCATCGAATCGTGGCCAGGTTGTAGCCGATAACGCGCCAGGAACGTGCCCGGTGCCGCGCTGATGCCGCAGTAAGGTCGCAACGGTGATCCCACTTCCGCGCGCCTGGCTGCTGGCAAGCGCCATGCTGATCGGCAGCGCGGTGGGGCTGCTGGCGGGCGTGGCGTCCATCGTGCTGTTTCATGGGCGGATCCGGCCGGATGTCGCCGTCGCGCTGGTGGTCGGGATTCCCAGCGTCATCGGGGTGCTGGCGATCCTGCTGTCGGGACGCCGCTGGGTGACCATGGTGGGCGCGTTTCTGCTCGCTCTGGCGCCCGGCTGGTTGGGGGTGCTGGTGGCGCTTCGGGTGGTCTCCGGTGGCTGACAAGGACTTGGATTCCGACCCGGGAACCGCGGCGTTCATCCCCAATTTTGATGATGAGACGGGCGAGGACTCGGTGCCTTTCGTGCCCGACTTCGACGACACCGGTTCCCAGCCTGTGCCGGTGGTCTCAGCAGACAAAGAGCCCGAGCCGGTCGTCGAGCCCGAGTCGGTCGTCGTGCCGGTCGCCGTGCCCGGCCGCTACCAGTACGTCAAATGGTGGAAGCTGTTGCTTGTCATCCTCGGCGTCTGGTTCGCCGCCGCAGAGGTGGGGCTGAGCCTGTTCTACTGGTGGTATCACACGGTCGACAAGACGGCGGCGGTGTACATGGTCCTGGTTTACGTCGTCGCGTGTGTCGTTGCGGGCGTGGTGCTGGCGATGGTCCAGGGCCGGCCAATGATGTCGGCGCTGGCGCTGGCAATAATGTCGGGCCCGTTCGCGTCCGTTGCCGCCGCGGCGCCGCTGTATGGCCACTACTACTGCGAGCGGCTAAGCCACTGCCTGGGCGGCCTCATGCCCTATTGAAGGTAGGTCGCCATGTCGAGTTCGGTGCAGCAAGCACTCCGCCCACTACCGGGGCGACGACGTGTGGGCCGACGTGATTCTGCGCCTCGAGGGCTATGACGAGGCCGCGACCGCGCTATTAGAGCCCATCTGCGAAGTCCCGATCTTCGTCTGCGCCGCCACCGCCTATCAGTGGTGCGCCGAGCTCGGTGTTTGGCAGGCGTTCGACCCGGCGTCCGAAATTGGCATGGCGATGACCGACCCGCTGGTGCGGGCGCTGGCGTCGGCAGCCGGACGCCGCGATGCGTGGCGGGTCAATCTCCGGACAAGATGGCGGCGAATCATCTCGGTGCTGGCCTCCGGGTAGGCGGCCACTAGGGTAGTGCCCGTGACCCACTATGACGTCGTCGTCCTCGGAGCCGGTCCCGGCGGATATGTCGCGGCGATTCGCGCCGCGCAGCTCGGCCTGAACACCGCGATCGTCGAATCGAAGTACTGGGGCGGAGTCTGCCTCAACGTCGGCTGCATCCCATCCAAGGCGCTGTTGCGCAACGCCGAACTCGCAAACATCTTCACCAAGGAAGCCAAGACATTTGGCATCAGCGGCGAGGCGACCTTCGACTACGGGGTCGCCTTCGACCGCAGCCGCAAAGTGGCCGAGGGCCGCGTCGCCGGTGTGCACTTCCTGATGAAGAAGAACAAGATCACCGAGATCCACGGCTACGGCAGGTTCACCGACCCGCGCACGCTGGCCGTCGAGCTCAACGACGGTGGTACCGAAACGGTCACCTTCGACAACATCATCATCGCCACCGGCAGCAGCACCCGGCTGGTTCCCGGCACCTCGCTCTCGCAGAACGTGGTCACCTACGAGGAACTGATCATGACGCGGGAGTTGCCGGGGTCGATCGTCATCGCCGGTTGCGGGGCGATCGGCATGGAGTTCGCCTACGTGCTGAAGAACTACGGCGTCGACGTGACGGTCGTCGAGTTCCTGCCGCGCGCGCTGCCCAACGAGGACGCCGAGGTGTCCAAAGAGATCGAGAAGCAGTTCAAGAAGCTGGGCGTGAAGATCCTCACCGGAACCAAGGTCGAGTCGATCACCGACAACGGATCGGCGGTCACCGTCGTGGTGAGCAAGGACGGCAACTCCGAGGAACTCAAGGCCGATAAAGTGTTGCAGGCCATCGGGTTTGCGCCCAACGTCGAGGGCTACGGACTGGACAAGGCCGGGGTGGCGCTGACCGACCGCAAGGCCATCGGCATCACCGACTACATGCGCACCAACGTCGACCACATCTACGCCATCGGCGACGTCACCGGGCTGTTGATGCTGGCGCACGTCGCCGAGGCCATGGGTGTGGTGGCGGCCGAAACCATTGCCGGCGCAGAAACTTTGGCGCTCGGCGACTATCGCATGTTGCCCCGCGCGACGTTCTGCCAGCCCAACGTCGCCAGCTTCGGGCTCACCGAAGAGCAAGCCCGCGACGAAGGTTACGACGTCGTGGTGGCCAAGTTTCCGTTCACCGCCAACGCCAAAGCGCACGGCGTGGGCGATCCCAGCGGCTTCGTCAAGCTCATCGCCGACGCCAAGTACGGCGAGTTGCTGGGCGGGCACCTGGTCGGCCATGACGTTTCCGAGTTGCTGCCCGAACTCACGCTGGCCCAGAAGTGGGACCTGACCGCCAACGAGCTGGCCCGCAACGTGCACACGCACCCGACCATGTCCGAGGCGCTGCAGGAATGCTTCCACGGCCTGATCGGCCACATGATCAACTTCTGAGATGAAGACCAGCGACAGCATCGTCAGTGCCATCGGAGGCGCCGTCGTCGGTTATGTGCTGTGGCTGATCGCGATCTCGATCGGACAAGACTTCACCACCGTGAGCCGGTGGAGCCTGCTTGTGCTACTCGGCTCGGCCGTGCTGGCGGTGTGTGCCGGGGTGTGGGGCTGGTCGATGCGCCGGCGCGGTAAAGCGGTCTTAGCGGCGTTTGCGTTCAGCCTGCCGGTACTTCCCGTGCTGTTGACGTTGGCCGTGCTGACCAACCTCTACATCTAGCGGGGGTTGTCCAGCGGGATCTTGAGCGCGGACATCGTGGCGGCCAGCCCGTCGTATTGGCCTGCCAGCAAACAGAATTCGATCAGCTGGCGCCGATCCAGGTGCTCGGCCAGCTGCTGCCAGGTGGCGTCGGTGATGGTGCGGTCCTTGACGAACTCGTCCGTCGCCGCCAGTAGCGCACGCTGGCGAGCGCTGAGCTTGCCGGACCCCTCCGGCCAGGCGAAGATCGCGGCCTGGGTGTCCGTGTCCAGTCCGGCCTTGCGCGCCAATCCGCCGGTGGTGCTGAAGCTCGTATTCACACGCTCGGACATGCCCGACACGCAGAATCACCAACTCGCTGTCGATCGTGGGCAGCCGGCCCCGCATCAGCCGGCCGCTATAAATCGCCCAGGTCCAGAACAACAACTGGCGCTGACCCAGCGTGGTGAACAGGTGCATCTCGGGGGCCCGTACCTGGCGCGCGGCGAGTTTTGCCACCACCCAGTTGATCGGACCCAACTGGCGGAACCTGCCGGGCGGGAGTCGGCCACTCACGGTTGCTTCACCAGATACGGGGACACGGTGCTGCGGTGCTCGTCGAGATCCAGCGCACGTCCCAAGGCGGGAAACGCCCGCTGGGGGCACTTGTCCCGTTCGCAGACACGGCAACCCGCGCCGATCGGTGTCGCGATATTGCCTGACAAGTCGAGTCCTTCCGAGTAGACCAGCCGGTGTGCATGGCGAAGTTCGCAGCCCAGCCCGATCGCGAAGGTCTTACCGGGTTGACCATAGCGGGCAGCCCGGCGCTCCACGGTGCGGGCCACCCACATGTAGTTTCGGCCGTCGGGCATCTGAGCGATTTGCACCAGGATCTTGCCCGGGTTGGCGAACGTCTCGTAGACGTTCCACAACGGGCACGTGCCGCCGCTGGAAGAGAAGTGAAAACCCGTGGCGGACTGGCGTTTTGACATATTGCCGGCCCGGTCCACCCGGATGAACGAGAACGGCACTCCCCGCATCGAGGGCCGCTGCAGCGTCGAGAGCCGGTGCGCGATGGTCTCGTAGCTGGCCGAATAGAACGCCGACAGCCGCTCGACGTCGTAGCGGAAATTCTCGGCCACGTCGTGGAACTGTCGGTAGGGCAGCACCGCGGCGGCCGCGAAGTAATTAGCCAGACCGAGCCTGAGCAGGGTGCGCGACTCGTCGCTGGTGAATTTGGCCTCTTCGACCATGCTGTCGATGAGCTCGCCGAACTCGAGATAGGCCAGTTCGGCGGCCATCTTGAAGACCTGCTGACCCGTCGAGAGGTGACTGCTCATTTCCAGGGTGTTGGTCTTGGCGTCGTAGCGGTGCAGCACGCTGTCCCCGAGGTCGATGCGCCGGTTGATACGTACCCCGTGCACCTCGGTAAGCCGGCGGGTCAGTTCGCGCGCCAGGTCGCCGTGGTGCAACCGCATCTGGATCGTCAGGTCCTCGGCGGCGGTGTCCAGCTGATGCAGGTAGTTCTGCCGTTGGTAGAAGTAGTCGCGCACCTCTTCGTGGGGCATGGTGATCGAGCCGCTGCCGCTGCCGTCGAAAAAACGCTCCTCGGTGGCGGCGGCCAACTGCGCGGTGGTGATCCGGTAGCGCCGGTGCAAGTTGACGACGGCGCGGGCCAGCGCGGGGTGGGCGCTGACCATCTCGGCGACCTCGGGTGGATCGACGTCGATATCCAGATCGCGATCCATGGTCACCTCGCGCAGCTCGGCGACCAGCCGGGTGTCGTCCTGGGGGGCGAAGAACGTCGCGTCGACCCCGAACACCTCGGTGATCCGCAGCAACACGGCCACCGTCAGCGGGCGGACGTCGTGCTCGATCTGGTTGAGGTAGCTCGGCGAAATCTCCAGCATCTGGGCCAGCGCCGCCTGGCTGAAGCCGCGTTCGCTACGCAGTTGACGCACCCGCGAGCCGACGAAGGTTTTGGACACTGAATCAACCTTACCTGCGAGTGTGAAGGCACGCTTAGCAGAGTTGGCATGTGGCATGATTCGCATCGGGAATCCCAGGGTAAGAATGGGGGAACCGACGAGGAGGGAATGGGGAGCCGAGCCGTGAGCCTGGACAAAGAAATGATGCCGGTGCCCGACGGCCACCCCGACGTGTTCGACCGCGAATGGCCCCTGCGGATGGGCGACATCGACCGCACCGGGCGGCTTCGCTTGGACGCGGCCTGCCGGCACATCCAGGACATCGGCCAAGACCAGCTGCGCGAGATGGGCTTCGAGGAAACCCATCCGCTCTGGATCGTCCGGCGCACCATGGTGGACCTGATCCGCCCGATCGAGTTCCGCGACATGCTGCGGATGCGGCGCTGGTGTTCGGGTACCTCGAACCGCTGGTGCGAGATGCGTGTCCGCATCGACGGACGCAACGGGGGCCTGATCGAATCCGAGGCGTTCTGGATCCACGTCAACAAGGAAACCGAGATGCCGGCGCGCATCGCCGACGACTTCCTGGAGGGGCTGTTCCGGACCACTTCCGTCAACCGGCTGCGGTGGAAGGGCTACGTGCAGCCGGGCAGCCGTGAGGACGCGACGGAGATCCACGAGTTCCCGGTCCGCGTCACCGACATCGACCTGTTCGACCACGTGAACAACTCGGTGTACTGGAGTGTCATCGAGGACTACCTGGCGTCCTACCCCGAACTGCTGGCCGCACCGCTGCGAGTGACGATCGAGCACGAGGCGCCGGTGGCGCTGGGCGACAAGATGGACGTCATCTCGCACGTTCATCCGGCCGGATCGACCGATCAATTCGGCGCCGGCCTGACCGACCGCCCTGTTATAACGCTCACATATGCGGTCGGCGACGAGACGAAAGCCGTCGCTGCGCTGTTCGCACTTTAACCGGACAAGCGTCCCGGTAAATTGCCCGCTGACCTGCGGATATTAGTTACTGGCCGGTAGCTTCTGAAACGTTTAAGCAGTTTGCCTACCTTAGCAAGATTTGCAAAAATGCCCCAAGTCGTTGCCGAAATTGGCAAATGAAATGGCTGGCCAGGGGGAAGACGCTGTGCCTAGGTTGGTATAAGTCGAGTTAACACAGCAGTGAAGATAAGCCGTGGGTGACCGCCAGAAACGTGGTCCGGCCCCGGGTGATCACGAGAAAAACCGTTAAGGAGCAACCCCAATGACTAACGCGTCCAACGTTGGCACTCCTAAGAGCGCCGAGCAGATCCAGCACGACTGGGACACCAACCCGCGCTGGAAGGACGTCACCCGCACCTACACCGCCGAGGACGTCGTGGCTTTGCAAGGCAGTGTTGTGGAGGAGTCGACCCTGGCCCGCCGCGGCGCTGAGGTGCTGTGGGACCAGCTGCATGAGCTGGAATTCGTCAACGCGCTGGGCGCCCTGACCGGAAATATGGCCGTTCAGCAGGTGCGCGCCGGCCTGAAGGCCATCTACCTGTCGGGTTGGCAGGTCGCCGGCGACGCCAACCTGTCCGGCCACACCTACCCCGACCAGAGTCTCTACCCGGCCAACTCGGTGCCCCAGGTGGTCCGCCGGATTAACAACGCCCTGCTGCGTGCCGACCAGATCGCCAAGGTCGAGGGTGACACCTCGGTGCAGAACTGGCTGGCGCCGATCGTCGCCGACGGCGAGGCCGGCTTCGGTGGCGCGCTCAACGTCTACGAACTGCAGAAGGCGATGATCGCCGCCGGTGTCGCCGGTTCGCACTGGGAGGACCAGCTGGCCTCGGAGAAGAAGTGTGGCCACCTGGGCGGCAAGGTGCTGATCCCGACCCAGCAGCACATCCGCACGCTGACCTCGGCCCGGTTGGCCGCCGACGTCTGCGACGTTCCGACCGTCGTCATCGCCCGGACCGACGCCGAGGCCGCCACGCTGATCACCTCCGACGTCGACGAGCGCGACCAGCCGTTCATCACCGGTGAGCGCACCCGTGAGGGCTTCTACCGGGTCCAGAACGGCCTGGAGCCCTGCATCGCCCGGGCCAAGGCCTACGCGCCGTACTCCGACCTGATCTGGATGGAGACCGGCACCCCGGACCTCGAGCTGGCAGCGAAGTTCGCCGAGGGCGTCAAGGCCGAGTTCCCGGACCAGATGCTGGCCTACAACTGCTCGCCGTCGTTCAACTGGAAGAAGCACCTGGACGACGCCACCATTGCGAAGTTCCAGAAGGAGCTTGGCGCAATGGGATTCAAATTCCAGTTCATCACGCTGGCCGGCTTCCACGCCCTGAACTACTCGATGTTCGATCTGGCCTACGGCTACGCCCGCAACCAGATGAGCGCGTACGTCGAGCTGCAGGAGCGCGAGTTCGACGCCGAGGAGCGCGGCTACACGGCGACCAAGCACCAGCGCGAGGTCGGTGCCGGTTACTTCGACCGCATCGCCACCACGGTCGACCCGAACTCGTCGACCACCGCGCTGACCGGCTCCACCGAAGAGGGTCAGTTTCACTAAACGGTGGGCTCGTCCGCTAACCGAAGTGAAAGCCAGTGACTCAGGTCACTGAGCAGAAGTTTGACAGCATAGGCCCCGCCCAGCGACCCTGGGCGGGGCCTATTGCACTGCATGCCAATACACGACGTAAGAGAGACGACAGTGAACGACGCGGCGATCCAGCGCGTTGGCGTCATCGGTGCCGGGCAGATGGGGTCCGGTATTGCCGAGGTCGCCGTGCGCGCCGGCGTCGACGTGACGGTGTTCGAGACCACCGAAGCGCTGATCACCGCGGGACGCAACCGCATCGTGAAGTCGCTCGAGCGGGGCGTCAGCGCGGGCAAGGTGACCGAGCGCGAGCGCGACCGCGCGCTCGACCAGCTGACCTTCACCACCGAGCTCAACGACCTGGCCGATCGGCAACTGGTGATCGAAGCCGTCGTCGAGGACGAGGCTGTCAAGGCCCAGATTTTTGCGGGACTCGATGAGGTCATCACGGATCCCGACGCGGTGCTCGCTTCCAACACCTCGAGCATCCCGATCATGAAGATCGCCGCGGCAACCAAGAATCCGCGGCGGGTGCTCGGCCTGCACTTCTTCAACCCCGTCCCGGTGCTACCGCTGGTCGAGTTGGTCACCACGCTGGTCACCGACGAAGCCGCCGCCGCCCGCACCGAACGGTTCGCCAATGCGGTACTCGGTAAGCAGGTGGTGCGCTGCTCGGACCGGTCCGGCTTCGTGGTGAACGCGCTGCTGGTTCCCTATCTCCTGTCGGCGATCCGGATGGTCGAGGCCGGCTTCGCCACCGCCGAAGACGTCGACACCGCCGTTGTCGCCGGGCTGTCGCACCCGATGGGTCCGCTGCGGCTCTCTGATCTGGTTGGCCTGGACACCCTGAAACTGATCGCCGACAAGATGTTCGAGGAATTCAAGGAACCGCACTACGGCCCGCCGCCACTGTTGCTGCGCATGGTCGAGGCGGGTCTGTTGGGGAAGAAGTCGGGTCAGGGTTTCTACAGCTACTGACAAGCTACTCAAGCCATACTGAACGGCACTACGCCTGAAAACGAGAGGTACCTAACGAACATGACGAAGCTGAGACCATATTACGAAGAGTCGCAGTCGATCTACGACGTCTCCGATGAGTTCTTCGCCTTGTTCCTGGACCCGACCATGGCGTACACCTGTGCCTACTTCGAGCGTGACGACATGACGCTGGAAGAGGCCTCGAATGCCAAGTTCGACCTCGCGCTGGGCAAGCTCAACCTGGAGCCCGGGATGACGCTGCTCGACATCGGTTGCGGCTGGGGCGGCGCGCTGGTCCGGGCTGTTGAGAAGTTCGACGTCAACGTCATCGGAATCACGTTGAGCCGCAATCAATTCGAGTACAGCAAGGCCAAGCTGTCCAAGATCCCCACCCAGCGCAGCGTGGAGGTGCGGCTGCAAGGGTGGGAGGAGTTCACCGACAAGGTCGACCGGATCGTCACCATCGGCGCTTTCGAGGCGTTCAAGGCCGAGCGTTACCCCGTGTTCTTCGAGCGCGCGTACGACGTCCTTCCGGATGACGGCCGCATGCTGCTGCACACGATTTTGGGTCACACCATGACCCAGTTTCGCGAGCGGGGCATCAGCGTAACCATGAGCGACCTTCGGTTTATGAAATTCATCGGAGACGTCATTTTCCCCGGCGGCCAGTTGCCGGCGCAGGAAGACCTATTCGAATTGGCGGACAAATCCGGGTTCACGATCGAACGGGTGCAATTACTGGGTGAGCACTACGAACGCACCCTGAACATCTGGGCGGCCAACCTGGAAGCCAACAAGGACAAGGCCATCGCCATCCAGTCCGAAGAGATCTACGAGCGTTACATGCACTACCTCACCGGGTGTGAGGACTTCTTCCGCAAAGGCATCTGCAACGTGGGTCAATTCACCTGCGTGAAGTAGCGTAAGTAGTCCAAGCGATCACTTCTCCAGGGTGAACTGGTTGATGTCGGTGTAGCCCTGGCGGAACAGTTTTGCGCAGCCGGTCAGGTACCTCATGTACCGGTTATAGACCTCTTCGGACTGTAGAGCGATCGCCTCTGCCCTATTGGCCTCAAGCGCTGCGCCCCACAGCTTCAGGGTCTTCGCGTAGTGCAACCGCAAGGACTGGATCCGCGCCACCTTGAAGCCGGCAGCGCCGGCGTGTTCTTCGACCGTCGGGATGGTCGGCAGCCAGCCGCCGGGGAAGATCTCGGCGAGGATGAACTGGACGAAGTGAACGATTTCGTGGGTCAACGGCGTGCCCTGCGCCTTGGCGTCTTTGAAGGTGGGGCGGGAGATGGTGTGCAGCAGCATCACCCCGTCGGCCGGCAGCACCCGGTGAGCCATCTCGAAGAAGCGGGGGTAGCGCTGGCGGCCGAAGTGCTCGAACGCGCCGATCGAGACGACCCGGTCGACCGGCTCGTCGAACTTCTCCCAACCCTCCAGCAACACCCGTGCTGACCGGGGAGTGTCCAGCTGATCGAGCATCCGCTGGACGTGGCCGGCCTGGTTCTCGGACAAGGTCAGGCCGACGACGTTGACGTCGTACTTCTCGATGGCGCGCCGCATGGTGGCGCCCCACCCGCAGCCGATGTCCAGCAACGTCATTCCGGGCCGCAGGCCCAGCTTGCCCAGCGCCAGGTCAATCTTGGCCAGCTGGGCCTCTTCCAGCGGCATGTCGTCACGTTCGAAGTAGGCGCAGCTGTAGGTCTGGGTGGAATCCAGGAAAAGCCGGAAGAAGTCGTCGGAGAGATCGTAGTGGGCTTGGACGTTTCCAAAATGCGGCGTGAGCTGTACAGCCATGGCGCAAAAGCCTTTCAGTTTCCTCGGAGGCCGGTCAGGGAGTCGCGAACGATGCACCCTGCGGGGCCCCGATGCATTCTCCGCATGCTATCCGTTCGCGCGGGCCTCGTCCCATCAGCAGAGTGCACGCAACGCTGCGCCGATCGCGAGCCCGACGACCAGCAAAGCGCCCGCCTGACGTACGTGCAGCCAGGCCAGCGCGGCGTACCACAGCGGCCACACCGGAAAGTTCGGTGGCGGCTCCTCCGGCCTCGGCCGCCGGAAATATGGCCATACCTTGGCTAGGCGGGGCAGCGCCAGCACGACGGCCAGCGCGGGCCACGGCATCGCTCCCACCGCGACAGCCACGGCGACCAGCACATAGAAGCCGGCCATCATCGCCAGCGTCACGACGCGGGCGCGCGCCTCGCCGAGCAGCACCGGCAGCGTCCGGATGCCGAGCGGCTCGTCGTAGGGAATCTTGTCGATGTGCTTGCCCATCAGCACCGTGGTGCACAACAGGCCGTAGGGCAGCGACGCGATCAGCACATCCCAACCGATCGCGCCCACCGCGGAGTAGTACGTCCCGCACACCATCAGCGGACCCCAGACGACGAAGACGTCGGGTTCTCCCAGCCCGCGTTTCTTCAGTCGCAGCGGCGGCGCCGTGTAGGCGACGCTGAGTACGAATCCGCTCAGGGCAAAGGCCACCACGGGCCAGCCGCGCGCCCACGCGAGCGTCACGAGGATCGCCAGGTCGGCGACGTTCACCAGCAGAATCGCTGCGCCCAGCGTGCGGCGGGTGACCAGCCCCGACAGCACCGGGTGCGGTGCGTACAGGGCGCGCGGGTAGTCGGCGCTGTCGGTGCCGACCTTGGTGTCATACAGGTCGTTCATCAGGTTGTTGGCGGTATGCGCGAGCGTGATGCCCAGCACCGCCAGCACCAGCCAGCGCCAGTCCAGGCCGGGCTTGCCGACCGCCAGCAGCGCCGCCACCAGGCCAGAGAACAGCGTCATCGGCAGCAGTGCCGCGCGGGTCACGACAAGCCAGCGAGTGATGGCATCGACCGGCCCGTCCGGCGGCGGGTTCGTGGTGCGCAGCGCGTACGCCCACGACCTGAGCCGTGATTTGGCCCTGGCTTCAGGCGCAGAAGGCCTAGCCATGGGACGTCCGGGGCGGGACGATCGGCGAGGGATGGGGCTCCTCGCGGAATTTTTCCAGCGATCCGCCGACCTCGACGATCCCGCACAGTGCGCTCCAGCTGAGCATCGTCAGGTAGTCGATCAACTCTTCGCTGGTCATCCGCGGGTCCGACATCCAGGAGTGGGTGGCCAGCTGCACGCCGCCGACGATCAAGTAGGACCACGGCTCGGCGCCGCCGGTCTCCATCCCGACCTGCCGCATGCGCCGGCGCAGCATCACCGCGAGCATGCGGGCAATGATCCGCTCGGAGGCGGCGATCACCTTGCTCTTGCTGGCCGAGCTGTTGGCCATCACGAACCGATACGGCTCGGGTTCGTTCGCCACGGTTTCGACATAAACCCGGATGACCTCTCGGGTCAGGTCGATGCCATCCAGGTTGGAGGACAGCGCGGCGGCCATGTTGGGAATCAGCGTGGTCTGCGTGAACCGCATCATGACTGCCGTCGTCAAGTCGTTCTTGTCGACGAAGTAGCGGTACAGCACCGTCTTGGAGACGCCGATCTCCGCCGCGATCTCGTCCATGCTGATGAAGCGGCCATGCCGGCGAATCGCCACCAGAGTGCCGTCCACCAGCTCGTTGCGGCGCTCCACTTTGTGTTTGTGCCAGCGCCGCTTACGGCCATCCATTTTCGCCACCACAGCCGGGATTTGCTCTGCCACCGTCGCCGTTTTCCCATTCATTAGACGCCTCGATACTACGGCTTCGGGCCGCTCGTCTCCTGTTTCGGCGGCACTCGTCTGGGTTGCGGATGTCGTTCATCGCGAAACCGGGCCTGGGCGATACATGATGGTGTGGTGGCACACAGGCTCCCACTGAGCGGCGGAGCGCCGGCTTCCCCGGCGGCGCCCGGACCCGAGACGGCGGCGGGCGCGGTGCGTGCGTCGCTCGCCGAATCGTTTGCCGGAGCCGACCCTGACGCCGATGCCGAGCGGCGGGTGGGGCTGCGCCGGATGAAGATGGTGGCGTTGGGCTTTCTGGTCGGTGCCAGCTGCGTCTTCCTAGCCTGCAGGTGGGCTGAGGCTCATGGGGCCCACGGTGCCGCAGCCGCTTGGGTGGGGTATGTCGGTGCTGCCGCGGAGGCCGGCATGGTGGGCGCCCTGGCGGACTGGTTCGCCGTGACCGCGCTGTTCAAGCATCCGTTGGGGATACCGATTCCGCACACCGCGATCATCAAGCGCAAGAAGGACCAACTGGGCGAGGGGCTCGGGACCTTCGTCCGGGAGAACTTCCTGTCGGCGGACGTCGTGCAGACGAAGCTGCGCGACGCGCAGGTGCCCAGCCGGCTTGGCAAGTGGCTGTCGGATGCTTCGCATGCACAACGGGTCGCGGCCGAGGCGGCGACCGTGCTGCGGGTGCTGGTGGAGCTGCTGCGTGACGACGACGTGCAGCAGGTGATCGACCGGATGATCGTGCGCCGCATCGCCGAACCGCAGTGGGGTCCGCCGGTCGGCCGGGTGCTGTCCACCCTGCTGGCCGAGAACCGGCAGGAGGCCCTGATCCAGCTACTGGCCGACCGGGCGTTCCAGTGGTCGCTGAACGCGGACGAGGTCATCCAGCGGGTGGTGGAACGCGACTCGCCGACCTGGTCGCCGCGGTTCATCGACCATCTCGTCGGGGACCGCATCCATCGCGAGCTGATGGATTTCACCGACAAGGTGCGACGCAACCCCGACCACGAACTACGTCGGTCGGCGACCCGCTTCTTGTTCGAGTTCGCCGACGATCTGCAGCACGACCCGGCCACCATCGCGCGCGCCGATGCGGTCAAGGAGCAGCTGATGGCGCGCGATGAGATCGCCTCCGCCGCCGCGACGGCGTGGACGACGCTCAAACGGCTGGTGCTCGAGGGCGTCGACGACCCGTCCAGCACGTTGCGCACTCGCATCGCCGACACCGTGGTGCGGATCGGCGAATCGCTGCGCGACGACGCCGAACTGCGGGACAAGGTGGAGAACTGGATGGTGCGCGCGGCCGAGCATCTGGTTTCGCAGTATGGGGTGGAGATCACAGCGATCATTACCGACACCATCGAGCGCTGGGATGCCGAGGAAGCCAGCCGGCGCATCGAACTGCATGTGGGCCGTGACCTGCAGTTCATCCGGATCAACGGGACCGTGGTAGGCGCCTTGGCGGGGCTGTTGATCTACGCGGCGGCGCAGCTGCTGTTCTAAGGTGTGCTAACAAGTGCTTGCAAAAGCAAGCACTCATTTGTACCCTGGTGACCATCACCATCGGCCAACCGAACCAGGGAGTATGCGATGGCATCGGAGGAGAAGCTCTCCGCCAAGGTGTCCACGGCTGCCTCCGAAGTGGCCTCCGACATCGGCAGCTTCATCCGAACCCAGCGCGAAAATGCGCAAGTCTCGTTGCGGCAACTCGCCGAGCGGTCCGGTGTCAGCAATCCCTACCTCAGTCAGGTCGAACGCGGGTTGCGCAAGCCGTCCGCCGATGTCCTGAACCAGATCGCCAAAGCGCTGCGAGTCTCCGCGGAGGTTCTCTACGTCCAGGCCGGGATGCTCGAGCCGAGCGACAAGAGTCAGGTGCGCGACGCGATCATCACCGACACGGCGATCACCGAGCGCCAGAAGCAGGTCCTGCTCGAAATCTATGCGTCCTTCACCGCCCAAAACGAAATCGCTCATGAAGAGCATCCGACGCAGTCGGACCCCGTTCCCACCAACGCCGGCGAGTGAATATGACGCGAATTCCCTTTCCATGTCTAGATCAGCGGCCGCTTGGTTACCCAGACAAGGGTCCACAGAACGGGCCACCTCGCCGCAAACCTGACCACGAACCGACCCGACTAACCAGGAGGTCACCTGCAAGCGCGTGCCACGTCAATCCGCCGGGTCTTGACTACTCAGAGCCGTCGCTTGCCCCACCCTTCCACACCAAATAAGCAATACCGCCGATAACGAATGAAATGAATGAAAGGAAAAACAATGGCTGAAAACCCGAACATCGAAGACCTGCGGGCGCCGTTGCTGGCCGCGCTGGGCGCGGCCGACTTGGCCCTCGCCACCGTCAACGAGCTGATCACGGACCTGCGGGACCGCGCCCAGGACACCCGCACCGACACCCGCAGCCGCGTCGAGGAAAGCCGCGCCCGCCTGACCAAGCTGCAGGAGGAGCTGCCCGAGCAGCTGCGCGACTTGCGCGACCGGTTCACCTCTGACGAGCTGCGCAAGGCCGCCGAGGGTTACCTGGAGGCCGCGACCAGCCGGTACAACGAGCTGGTCGAGCGTGGCGAGGCCGCCCTGGACCGGATCCGCACCCAGTCGACCTTCGAGGACGCCTCGGCCCGCGCCCAGGCCTCGGTCGACCAGGCTGTCGAGCTGACCCAGGAGGCCCTGGGCACCGTGTCGTCGCGGACCCGCGCGGTCGGCGAGCGCGCCGCCAAGCTGGTCGGCATCGACCTGCCCAAGAAGGCGCCGGCGAAGGCCGCCAACAAGGCTCCGGCCAAGAAGGCTGCTCCGGCTAAGAAGGTCCCCGGCCAAGAAGGCTCCGGCGAAGAAGGCCAAGGCTGTCCCGGCCAAGAAGGTCACCCAGAAGTAGTTCCACTCACTCGACTCCGAGTTGCCCGCGTGTTAGCTGGGCAACTCGGAGTCGACGTTTTGGGCGCTCGCCCATACCCTTATTGGGTGCCTCCCGTGGTGGATACCGTCCTGTCGGTCCTGATGATCGCCGTCCTGGTGACGGCCGTGTACGCATTTGTGCATGCGGCCATGCAGCGACCCGACGCCTACACCGCCGCCGACAAGCTGACCAAACCGGTGTGGCTGATCATCCTCGGTGTGGCCGCGGCACTGTCCTTCATCGGCGTGTTCGGCATGGCGATCGCCGCCTGTGCGGCCGGCATCTATCTGGTCGATGTGCGGCCCAAACTTCTCGACATTCAAGGCAAGTCGCGCTAGCCGCATGAAAGCCATCGTCGCCGCGCTGGCGGCGGCGCTTGTCGCGCTGCTGGGCGCCGCCCCCGCGCTGGCTGATCCCGGCGCCGGGGCACCTGCCGTTCGTCGACCACACCGAGTGGACGCACTGGGGACGGCTGAGCAGCCTGCGCGTGTACCCGACGCCGTCGGCGCGGGTGGCCGCCAGACAGCCCGGGACCACAGCGGAGGCGGACGAGGCGTGGGCCGAGGTGCTCGCGGTGTCGCCGGACGCCGACACCCCCGGCATGCGCGCGCAGTTCCTGTGTCACTGGCAGTTCGCCGAATTCGCGCAGCCCGGCAAGACCAGCTGGAACCTCGAACCGTGGCGACCGGTCGTCGACGACGCCCACATGGTGGCGTCGGGCTGCAATCCCGGCGGCCCGGAGGAGCCTTTCTAATGGCGCGCCAGCCCACCCGCGCGCAGGTGGCCGCATTGGTCGACCACACGCTGCTCAAACCCGAGGCCACCGAGGCCGACGTGGTCGCTCTGGTCGCCGAGGCCGCCGAGCTGGGCGTCTACGCGGTTTGCGTCTCGCCGTCGCTGGTCCCGGTCGCGGTCCGGGCCGGCGGTGTACGGGTCGCCGCGGTGGCGGGCTTTCCGTCGGGAAAGCACACGTCCACGGTCAAGGCCCTCGAGGCGGCCCAGGCCGTCGCGGCCGGTGCAGGCGAGATCGACATGGTCATCGATATCGGGGCCGCGCTGGCCGGTGACATCGACGCGGTGCGCGCCGATATCGCAGCGGTACGTGACGTGACGAGCGGGGCGGTGCTCAAGGTGATCGTGGAATCGGCGGCGCTTTTGGCAGACGCACACCCACACATCCTGGCGGACGTGTGCTGCGCCGCCGAGGACGCGGGCGCGGACTTCGTCAAGACCTCGACCGGCTTTCATCCCGCCGGCGGGGCGTCGGTCGAAGCCGTCGCGATAATGGCCGAAGCCGTCGGTCAGCGACTGGGGGTCAAGGCCAGCGGGGGCATCCGCACCGCCGCCGACGCGGTCGCGATGCTCAACGCCGGCGCCACCCGCCTGGGCCTGTCCGGCACCCGGGCGGTGCTCGACGGGCTCAGCCCGAACCCCTAGCTATCAGAGGTTGGCGAAACAGGGGTCCGTGGTGCCACCGGAGGGGATGGTGGCGTTCTGGGTCGAGAAGTGGCTCTGCACACCGGATGAGGTGACCTGCACGCTGTCCGCGTGAATGCCGAGCGGGAAATTCTTGGTCAGGTTGCCGAGGAACTCGTCCAATGTCGACTGGACGGTCTCTTTGGGCAGGGTGAAGCCGAGCGTGTTGAAGTCGATGATCTGCAGTTGCAGGCCATTGCCCGACACCACCGGCTTGGCCTTGATGTCGTTGAGCATGCCCTTCAGTTCGACCGTCCCGTCGGCGGGCGAGGTGACCACGGTGTTCGTGACGAAGGGACCCAGAATCGGAATCGCGTTCTGCACCGACTCCTTGATGCCGTCGGACGTCCAGGTGATGTCGGCGTTCAGCGCACCGATGGTGCCCTTGGAGTTCCCGCTGTCCTTGAGCTGAACGTTGTCGATGGTCAGGTTGATCTTCATGCCCTTGGCATCGCGGATCTGGTTACCTGCCGTCTGCACCGAGATGTTGGTGAAATGCTTCGTGGCCATCTGCCACAGCACCAACGGCGCCACCCCGAACTTCGCGGTTGCCTTGTCTTTGACCTCGCACGCCACCGCCTCGGCGACCTTGTTGTTCGCCTGGTTACGGACGTACAGCTCGGCTCCGATCAGCCCCGCGACGAGCAGCGAGACCACGATGATGAGCACCAGCAGGATGGAAAGCGGGTCGCGGAGGCGGCGCTTCTTTTTCACCGGCCCCGGCTCGGCGTCCGGTGTCAGGGGCCGATTCGTCGGCGGCGCGGGCGGCCTGGGCGGCGGCGGCGGGCCGGGCCGCGGCGGGTTGGGGTTGGCCGCACCGAATTGCTCGGTCTGCTGCTGCGTCGGGCCGGACGGCATGGCCGTCGTCGGAGGTTCGGGAGCGTGACCAGGTCCGGGATCCCCGGGCCGCATCCGCTCCGTCGGCGCCTGCGGCTGGCCGAATGGGCCCTGGTTACCGGGCGGACCCCACGGCGGCGGCCCTTCGTTCGGTGGTCCTTGCGGGTTGGTCACTTAAGCGATTCTGCCCTATCAAGCTGAGCAAAGCTCGAGCGGTTGCGCAGCACCGCGATGCTTTCCCGGGCCGGCTCGACCCGGTCGATGTCGATGTCGGCGACCACCAGTTGCGGGTGCAGACCGGCCCCCTTGGTTGCACAGGCCACCACCTCGCCCAGCGGTGATGCCACCAGGCTGCCGCCCACCCCCGTCGGCGCGCCCGGGCCCGAACCCGGGCCGGTCAAGGCCCCGCCGGTCGAGCCGGGGTCAGCCTGACCGGCCGCGAGAACATAGCTCATCGAGTCGAGCGCACGGGCGCGGGCCAGCAGCGTCCACTGCTCGAGTTTGCCGGGCCCCGAACCCCATGATGCGCAGACGACGATCACCTGCGCGCCACGGCGGGCCAGTTCGGTGTAGAGCGCTGGAAAGCGAATGTCATAGCAAAGAGTCAGCCCCACCCGGACGTCGTCGACCGTGATGACGACCGGTTCGTGTCCCGGAGCGACCGTCCGCGACTCGGTGAAACCGAACGCGTCGTAGAGGTGGATCTTGTGATAGTGATCGTCCGGCCGATTGGGGCTGCCCGGGCCCGCAGCGATCAGCGTGTTTGTCACCCGCCCGTCGTCAGCGGGGGCGAACATCCCGGCGATCACGGTGATGCCGGCGTCGGTCGCGATGCGCCGGACACCGTCGGCCCAGGGGCCGTTTACCGGCTCGGCGATAGGTGCCAGCGGAACGCCGAACCGGCACATGGTCGCCTCGGGGAACACCACCAGCTTCGCGCCGGCGTCGGCGGCTTGCCGGGTGTAGTCGCGCACCAGCTCCAGATTCGCGGCCGGATCGGTGCCACTGAGGATCTGCGCCAACGCGATTCGCATGGGCGCAATGTTAGGCGCGGCTATCGAGCCACATCGTGGTGAAGCGTTGTTCCTCGGCCACCAATGTGGCCAGTTGCGCGCCGATCAGATTCTCCAGCTTGCCGCCGATCAGCGGGATGCGGACGTGCACGGTCAACTGGACGTCGAGGTTGGCGCTGCCGGACGCCTTGGAAGAGAGCACTGCGGTACCGGCAACGCTCACCGGAGAGTCGAGGATGGATCCCCGGATGGACGCCGTCGTAGTGCCATCGCTGAGCGCGGTCCAGGTCTCCTCGCGTCGCACGCACAGATCGCCGCGGTGCACCTGAGTGACCACGCCCGGCAGGTTGTGGCGATGCATGATTTGCAGCGTGACCACGTCGATGGTGCCGTCGTTTCCGGACTCGCCACCGATGCGCATCGACTCCAGCTTCGATTCGTCGACGGACGAAAACTCGAGCCTGCCAAGCCAGTAGTCCGCCTCGGTGAAGGCGTGATAAATCTTCTCGACACTGCCGTGGTAGTCGGCGGACACGTCGAATGAGCGCGGCATAGCAGGCCAGGCTACCGTTACGGGCCATGACACAGGGCGGTGCCGGTTCGCTCTTCGCCGGCGCGCACGTCGCCGAGTCGGTGTCGCTGGCGCCGCTGACCACCATCCGGATCGGACCGGTCGCGCGCCGCGTCATCACCTGCGCCACCAGCGATCAGGTGGTCGCGGTCCTGCGGCAGCTGGACGCGGCGTCCGAGGGCTCGCCGTTGGTGCTTGCGGGCGGCTCCAACCTGGTGATCGCCGACGCGTTGGCCGACCTGACGGTGGTGCGGTTGGCCAATGACGCCATCACGGTCGACGGCAACCTGGTGCGCGCGGAGGCGGGCGCGGTGTGGGACGACGTGGTGGTCAAAGCCGTCGAGCACGGCCTGGGTGGGCTGGAATGCCTATCCGGGATCCCCGGATCGGCCGGGGCCACCCCGGTGCAGAACGTGGGCGCCTATGGCGCGGAAGTGTCCGACACCATCACCCGCGTCCGGCTGCTGGATCGCAGCAGCGGCGAGGTGCGCTGGGTTCCGGGCAGCGAGTTGGGCTTCGGTTATCGGACCAGCGTGCTCAAGCACCCCGGCGGCCTAGAGATTCCGGCTCAGCAAACCGTCGTGCTGGAAGTCGAGTTCGCGCTGGATGCCTCGGGTCGCAGCGCGCCGTTGCGCTACGGCGAGCTGACGTCCGCGCTCGGCGCGACCGCCGGCGAGCGCGCCGATCCGCGGGCGGTCCGCCAGGCGGTGCTGGCCCTGCGCGCCCGCAAGGGCATGGTGCTCGACACCGCCGACTACGACACCTGGAGCGTGGGGTCGTTCTTCACCAATCCGGTGGTCGCCGCGGAGGTCTATGAGGGCCTGGCCGGCAGGATCGACGGGCAGCTACCGCACTATCCGGCACCCGACGGCGTCAAGCTGGCCGCCGGCTGGCTGGTGGAGCGGGCGGGCTTCGGCAAGGGCTATCCGGGCCCCCTTGAATCGCCGGCCGCTCGCTGCCGGCTGTCGACCAAACATGCGCTTGCTCTGACCAACCGCGGCAGCGCCACGGCCGAGGACGTAATGGCACTGGCCCGCACCGTCCGCGACGGGGTCCGCGACGTGTTTGGTATCACACTCACACCCGAACCCGTCCTGGTTGGGTGCCGGTTGTAGCGGGTGTGACGGGGCAGCAGGCGTTTTGGCGTCGTCTCGCCCGGTATCTTTGGGTGTCGTGAAGACCTCCAGCGCTCCGGACGGACAGGGGCCGATCAATCGGCGCCTGGCCCTGGCGGCGCTGGGGGCCGGGATGTTCGCGCCGGCCGTCTTGGCGGCGTGCTCGCCCAAGACGATCACGCAGGCCGTGAAGCCGACGCCGCCCTCGCCCCGCCTGACCTACCAGCCGACTGACGCCGCCTCCGACGTGGTGCCGGTCGCACCGATCAGCGTCCAGGTCAGCGACGGCTGGCTGCAGCACGTCGCGCTGACGAATTCTTCCGGGAAGGTCGTGGCCGGCGCCTTCAACCGGGACCGCACCGTCTACACGACCACCGAAGCGCTGGGTTACGACGGGACGTACACGTGGAGCGGCTCCGCCGTCGGCCACGACGGCAAGCCGGTTGCGCTGAAAGGCAAGTTCAGCACGGTGTCGCCCAGCAAGAAGATCAGCGGCGCATTCCAGTTGGCCGACGGCCAGACCGTCGGGATCGCGGCGCCGATCATCATTCAGTTCGACGCGCCGATCAGCGACAAGGCGGCGGTCGAAAAGGCGCTCACCGTCACCACCGACCCGCCCGTCGAGGGCAGTTGGGCATGGCTGCCCGACGAGGCGCAGGGTGCCCGCGTCCACTACCGCACCCGCGAGTACTACCCGGCGGGCGCCAAGGTCAACGTCAACGCCAAGCTGTACGGGGTGCCGTTCGGCGAGGGCGCCTACGGCGCCGACGACATTTCGCTGCGCATCGAGATCGGTCGCCGCCAAGTGGTGAAGGCCGAGGTCACCTCGCACCGCATTCAGGTCGTCACCGATGCGGGCGTCATCATGGACTTCCCGTGCAGCTACGGCGAAGCCGACAAGGCACGCAACGTCACCCGCAACGGCATTCACGTGGTCACCGAGAAATACGCCGACTTCTACATGTCCAACCCGGCCGCGGGTTACAGCAACGCCCACGAACGCTGGGCCGTGCGGATCTCCAACAACGGCGAGTTCATCCACGCCAACCCGATGAGTGCGGGCGCGCAGGGCAACACCAACGTCACCAACGGCTGCATCAACCTGTCGACGTCGGACGCGGCGGAGTACTACCCGACCGCGATATACGGCGACCCCGTCGAGGTGACGGGCAGCTCGATCCAGCTGTCCTACTCCGACGGCGACATCTGGGACTGGGCCGTGGACTGGGACACCTGGGTGGCGATGTCGGCGCTGCCGCCGGCCAAGGCGCACCCGCCGGCCAGCCAGATTCCGGTGACCGCCCCGGTCACCCCGTCGACCGCGCCGAGCTTGTCGGGCACGCCCACCACATCTGCTGGGACAACCCCCAGCACGGAGACGTCTAGCCCCGGCGGTTGAACCGGCTCGCCGACGCCTGGTCGCGCGGCCGGATGATGATCTGGTCCAGGTTGACGTGGGAGGGCCGGGAGGCCACGAATCCGATCACCTCGGCGACATCGCCGGCCGTCAGTGGTGTGATCCCGGTGTAGACGGCGTCCGCGCGCTTTTCGTCGCCGTCGAAGCGGACCAGCGAGAACTCGGTTTCGACCGCGCCCGGGGCAATCTCGGTGAGTCGCACCGGCTTTCCCAGCAGCTCGCCGCGCAACGTGCGGTGCAGCGCACCCTGCGCGTGTTTGGCCGCCGTGTATCCGGCGCCGCCGTCGTAGGTCTCCATCGCCGCGATCGAGGTGACGGTCACGATCAGGCCGTCGCCGGAGTCGATCAGCTTGGGCAGCAACGAGCGGGTAACCCGCAAGGTGCCCATGACGTTGGTCTCCCACATCCATCGCCAGTGCTCCAAGTCGGCGTCGGCGACGGGCGCCAGCCCGCGCGCGCCGCCGGCGTTGTTGACCAAGACGTCGACCCGGCTCAACCCGCTCGCCAGCGCCCGTACGGCCTCGTCGTCTGTGACGTCGGCCACAACGGCGGTGCCGTCGATCTGGTCGGCCAGCGCACTGATGCGGTCTCGACGACGTGCCACGGCGACCACGTGAAAGCCAAGGGCAGCAAGGGTTTTGGCGGTTGCTTCGCCGATCCCGGAGCTGGCGCCTGTTACCACAGCAACACGTGCGTTTCCATCGGGTGAAGTCACCCCAGCAACTCTAATAAACGTGCTAAATTTCCTCTGTGCATCCCAGCGCCTTGTTCAACACTTCGGCCGCGTGCCTTCCCGCGGCCTGTGAGTGTTGTTGCCGTGCACTTTGCCGCGCCTGACATCCACGTCAGCAATCGCGGCCAAGACCGGCCATAGGAACTCGGATCAAAGGACGCTCGTGCGCACTACTGCTCTTACCCACCGTTCATCCCTTCGCGCGGCCGGCCACGGCCCCGGCCTTCAGGGCCCGCTGCGCTCACACCGCCAGATCATGCCGCCGTCGCTGCATCTGTCCGACTTCGCGGCGGCTTCGGTTTTCCGTGCCGTGCGGTTGCGCGGCCCGGTCGGCCGTGACGTCATCGCCGGGGTCACCTCGCTCAGCATCGCGACGGTGAACCGTCAGGTCATCGCCCTGCTCGACGCCGGGCTGCTGCGGGAGCGCGCCGACCTGGCGGTGTCCGGGGCCATCGGGCGCCCCCGCGTGCCCGTCGAGGTCAACCACGAACCGTTCGTGACACTGGGCATCCATATCGGCGCCCGAACCACCAGCATCGTGGCCACCGACCTGTTCGGCCGCACGCTGGACACGGTCGAGACGCCGACGCCGCTCAACGCGGCCGGGCCGGCCCTGGCGTCGCTGGCCGACAGCGCGGCGCGCTACCTGCGGCGCTGGCATCGGCGGCGGCCGCTGTGGGTTGGCGTGGCCATCGGTGGCGCCGTCGACAGCGCCTCCGGGCATGTCGACCACGCCCGGCTGGGCTGGCGGCAGGCGCCGGTGGGGCCGGTGCTGGCCGATGCGCTGGCTCTGCCGGTGTCAGTGGCGTCCCACGTCGATGCCATGGCCGGGGCCGAGCTGCTGCTGGGTATGCGCCGATTCGCCCCGAGCTCACCCACCAGCCTGTACGTCTACGCCCGCGAGACCGTGGGCTACGCCCTGGTGATCGGCGGGCGCGTGCATTGCCCCACCAGCGGCCCGGGCACGATCGCGCCGCTCCCTGTGCACTCAGAGCTGCTCGGCGGCACCGGCCAGCTGGAGTCCACCGTCAGCGACGAGGCGGTGTTGGCCGCCGCACGCCGCTTGCGGATTCTGCCCGGCGCGCCGGCGACCCGCAGCGGCGCGACCACCACCGCGATCACCGACCTGCTGAAGGTGGCCAGGGCCGGCAACCAGCAGGCCAAGGAGCTGCTGTCCGAGCGCGCCCGGGTGTTGGGTGAGGCCGTCGCGCTACTGCGTGACCTGCTCAATCCCGACGAGCTGGTGGTCGGCGGCCAGGCATTCACCGAGTACCCGGAGGGGATGGCGGAGGTGGAGGCGGCGTTCACCGCACGCTCGGTGCTGGCGCCGCGCGACATTCGCGTCACCGTCTTCGGCAACCGGGTGCAGGAAGCCGGCGCGGGGATCGTCTCGCTCGGCGGGCTTTACGCCGATCCGCTGAGTGCGATGCGCCGAGCCGGTGCACTGGTTTCGCGGCTGCCCGATGCCGCCCCGGAGTCTTCTGCCTGACGGGCTCAAACGCGGTTCCTGTAAAGATGAAGGGGTGTTGCCTTCACTGACCCCCCCTCGTCGGGTCGCGGTGCTGGCGGTACACACGTCGCCGCTGGCCCAGCCGGGCATCGGCGACGCGGGCGGCATGAACGTCTACGTGCTGCAGAGCGCGCTGCACCTGGCTCGCCGGGGCATCGAAGTAGAGATCTTCACCCGGGCGACCGCGTCCGCCGATCCGCCGACCATTCGGGTGGCGCCCGGCGTGCTGGTGCGCAACGTGGTGGCGGGACCGTTCGAGGGCCTGGACAAATACGATCTGCCTACTCAGCTCTGCGCGTTCGCGGCCGGGGTGCTGCGCGCCGAAGCGGCCCACGAGCCGGGCCACTACGACATCGTGCACTCGCACTACTGGCTGTCCGGTCAGGTCGGCTGGCTGGCCCGCGACCGGTGGGCGGTGCCGCTGGTACACACCGCGCACACGCTGGCCGCGGTGAAGAACGCCGCACTGGCCGACGGTGATGCTCCCGAGCCGCCGCTGCGTACCGTCGGCGAGCAGCAGGTCGTCGACGAGGTGGATCGCCTGATCGTCAACACCGATGATGAAGCGAGACAACTGATTTCGCTGCACAACGCCGATCCCTCGCGAATCGACGTGGTGCATCCCGGTGTCGATCTGGACGTGTTCCGCCCGGGGGATCGGCGGGCCGCCCGAGCAGCGCTGGGGCTCCCGCTCAACGACCCACTGGTGGCGTTCGTCGGACGTATCCAGCCGCTGAAGGCGCCCGACGTCGTGCTGCGCGCGGCCGCGAAACTGCCGGGGGTGCATGTCGTGGTGGCCGGCGGCCCGTCGGGCACCGGCCTGTCGTCTCGGGCTGGTGGGCCGGACGGCCTGGTGCGGCTGGCCGACGAACTCGGCATCACCGAGCGGGTGACATTTTTGCCGCCGCAGTCCCGCGCGGACCTGGCCACCTTGTTCCAGGCCGCCGATCTGGTTGCGGTACCGAGCTATTCGGAGTCGTTCGGGCTGGTCGCGGTCGAGGCCGAAGCCTGCGGCACGCCGGTGGTGGCGGCCGCGGTCGGCGGGCTGCCGGTGGCGGTGCGCGACGGCATCACCGGGGCCCTGGTGGCCGGGCATGAAGCCGGTCAGTGGGCCGACGCGCTCGACCGGCTGCTGCGACTGGACGGCCCCCAGGCGCAGGCCATGAGCCGCGCTGCCGCCGCACACGCGGCCACCTTCTCGTGGGAACACACCACCGACGCGCTGCTGGCCAGCTATCGGCGTGCGATCCGCGACTTCACCGCCGAGCGGCAGCGCAGGGTCCGCGATCGGGCGTCGATGCGCAAGCCCCGGCGGTGGGCCCCGCGCCGCGGTGTGGATGCATGAGCGTTCAGGCCGTCATCGAGGACGCGCTGCAGGCCAGCCAGCTGACCTACTCGGCGCACCCGGGCGCGCACGGCGGGCAGCCCGGGCTGGTGGTGGAGCTGCCCGGCGAGCGCAAGCTCAAGACCAACACGATCCTGAGCATCGGCGAGCACTCGGTGCGCGTCGAGGCGTTCGTCTGCCGCAAGCCCGACGAAAACCACGAGGGCGTCTACCGATTCCTGCTCAAGCGCAACCGGCGGCTCTACGGCGTCGCCTACACGCTGGACAACGTCGGCGACATCTATCTGGTCGGCCGGATGTCGCTGGCTTCGGTCGACGCCGACGAGATCGACCGGGTGCTGGGACAGGTGCTCGAAGCGGTAGACGCGGACTTTAATACGTTGCTGGAGTTGGGTTTTCGGTCGTCGATTCAAAAAGAGTGGGACTGGCGGGTGTCGCGCGGGGAGTCGCTGAAGAACCTGCAGGCGTTCGCTCACCTCATCGACGACGAAGATGACTCGGAATGAGAGACTGACCGGCATGGGAGACACTGCCACGCTGGTGCTACTCCGCCACGGCGAGAGCGAATGGAATGCCCGCAACCTGTTCACCGGCTGGGTCGACGTCGGGCTGACCGACAAGGGCCGCGCCGAGGCGGTGCGCGCCGGCGAGCTCATCGCCGAGCACAACCTGGCGCCCGACGTGCTCTACACGTCGCTGCTGCGACGCGCGATCACCACCGCGCACCTGGCCCTGGACACCGCCGACCGGCTGTGGCTGCCGGTGCGGCGCACCTGGCGGCTCAACGAACGCCACTACGGCGCGCTGCAGGGCCTGGACAAGGCCGAGATCAAGGCAAAATACGGCGACGAACAGTTCATGGCCTGGCGGCGCAGCTACGACACGCCGCCGCCGCCGATCGAGAAGGGCAACGAGTTCAGCCAAGACGCCGATCCGCGTTACACCGACATCGGCGGCGGTCCGCTGACGGAATGCCTGGCCGACGTGGTGGCGCGGTTCCTGCCGTACTTCACCGATGTGATCGTGCCGGACCTGCGGTTCGGAAAAACGGTGCTGATCGTCGCGCACGGCAACTCGCTACGCGCGCTGGTCAAGCACCTGGACCAGGTGTCTGACGACGAGATCGCTGAGCTCAACATCCCGACCGGCATTCCGCTGCGCTACGACCTGGACGCCGAGATGCGACCGGTGGTGGCCGGCGGCACCTACCTGGACCCGGAGGCGGCCGCCGCGGGCGCCGCGGCGGTAGCTAATCAAGGACGCGGGTAAAGTTCGCAGTATCGTCGCGAGAGGCCTCGAAAGCCCCGTTTTCCCAACATTCCATGAACAGCAGCGGAACACCTGTAGCGCAAAGTGTGACTTGTCCGATTTTGGCCTCGCTCCGCTAGGGCGGCGTTCACCAGATTTGTAGGATTTTGTTTGTGACTGTGTTCTCGGCGCTGTTGCTGGCCGGGGTCTTGGCAGCTGTGGGACTGGCCGCGGGTATTGCGGTCGGGACCCGGATGTCGCAGCGGGTGGCGGCGCGCCGCCAACGGGTGGCCAGCGAATGGGCGGGCATCACCGTCTCGCAGATGCTGGAACGCATCGTCGCGCTGATGCCACTGGGCGCGGCCGTCGTCGACACCCATCAGGACGTGGTCTACCTCAACGAACGGGCCAAAGAGCTGGGGTTGGTGCGCGACCGGCAGCTCGACGACCAGGCGTGGCGGGCCGCGCAGCAGGCGATGGGCGGCGACGATGTCGAGTTCGACCTTTCACCCGGGCGGCGGCCGGGGAGCGGCCGCTCGGGGTTGTCGGTACACGGGCATGCCCGGCTGCTGAGCGAGGAAGACCGCCGCTTTGCCGTTGTCTTCGTCCATGACCAGTCCGACTACGCGCGCATGGAGGCGGCCCGGCGTGACTTCGTGGCCAACGTCAGCCACGAACTCAAGACCCCCGTCGGAGCCATGGGCTTGCTCGCCGAGGCGCTCCTCGCTTCGGCGGACGACGCCGACACGGTGCGCCGGTTCGCCGAAAAGGTGCTCATCGAGGCAAACCGCCTGGGGGACATGGTCGCCGAGCTGATCGAGTTGTCGAGGCTCCAGGGTGCCGAGCGGTTGCCCAATGTGGCCGATGTTGAAGTTGACAGCATTGTGTCCGAAGCGATTTCACGCCATAAGGTGGCTGCCGAGAACGCCGACATCGAGGTTCGCACCGACGCGCCGAGTGGCCTGAAGGTGCTGGGGGACCAGACGCTGTTGGTCACCGCGCTGGCCAACCTGGTGTCCAACGCGATCGCCTATTCGCCACGCGGATCGCTGGTCTCGATCAGTCGTCGCCGCCGTGGCGACCACATCGAGATCGCCGTCACCGACCGCGGCATCGGGATCGCTCTCGAGGACCAGGAGCGGGTCTTCGAGCGATTCTTCCGGGGTGACAAGGCGCGTTCGCGCGCCACCGGCGGCAGCGGGCTGGGGCTGGCCATCGTCAAGCACGTGGCGGCCAACCACAACGGCAGTATCGGCGTGTGGAGCAAGCCTGGAACCGGTTCGACGTTCACGCTGTCCCTGCCGATGTATCGAGACGTGAGCGAAGAACCAGAGCAACCGCAGGGCCGTGAGATTCGGCCCAATAGGTCCCAACGAGAGGAAGAACTGAGTCGATGACACGCGCATACGACGATGCAGAGCGAAGCGATGAGGAGGAGTTGCGCTGATGACAAGCGTGATGATCGTGGAGGACGAGGAGTCGCTGGCCGATCCGCTGGCGTTCCTGCTCCGCAAGGAGGGCTTTGAGGCCACGGTGGTGACCGACGGGCCGTCGGCGCTTGCCGAATTCGAGCGTGCCGGTGCTGACATCGTGCTGCTCGACTTGATGCTGCCCGGCATGTCGGGCACCGACGTGTGCAAGCAGTTGCGCGCCCGCTCCAGCGTGCCGGTGATCATGGTGACCGCACGCGACAGCGAGATCGACAAGGTGGTCGGTCTTGAACTGGGCGCCGACGACTACGTCACCAAGCCCTATTCGGCGCGTGAGTTGATCGCCCGAATCCGCGCGGTGCTTCGCCGTGGCGGCGAAGACGACTCCGAGATCAGCGACGGCGTGCTGGAATCCGGACCGGTCCGGATGGACGTCGAACGCCACGTCGTCTCGGTCAACGGCGAATCGATCACGTTGCCGCTCAAGGAGTTTGACCTCCTCGAGTACCTGATGCGTAACAGCGGACGGGTGCTGACCCGCGGCCAGCTCATCGATCGGGTGTGGGGCGCCGACTACGTCGGCGACACCAAAACCCTTGACGTGCACGTGAAGCGGTTGCGCTCCAAGATCGAGGCGGACCCGGCCAACCCGGTGCACCTGGTCACGGTGCGCGGGCTGGGCTACAAGCTGGAGGGCTAGCCCGGCGGATTGGCGTCGAAAACGGTGCTGGCATCGTCGCCAGCGCTCAGGGTGATTCGCCGGCGCATGTCCTCGGTCATCGGTGGCAGCTCGTCGAGGTCGAACCACGCCGCCTCGGTGCTCTCGTCGTCGGCGGCGAATGGCTCCCCCGACAGCCAGCGCATCCGGAACACGTGGTCTAGATACTGAGCCTGATCGCCGTTGGCATGCACGATGGGCCTCGTCACGTGCAGCCACGCCAGCCGGGTGGCCCGTGCACTGACGCCGGTTTCTTCGCTCACTTCGCGAGCGGCGCAGTCTGCCGGATTCTCACCGGGCTCAACGATTCCTGTCACCGCCGTCCAGGCACCATTGTCGGACCGCTTGACCAGCAATACTTTTCGGTTGCGGATCGTGACAGCCGTTACGCCGGACAACCACAACGGCGCGTGGCCGACTGCGCGACGCAGCTCAACGATGAACTCGGGGATCGGCACCCACCGTTCTTAACACAGTCGTCGGTCCTATGGTCGGCCGCGGAGGGCGAATGCCGTCAGAGCGAGCAGTGCGATGTTCAAGGCGATCATCCCCGGCTCACGTCGACGCGCGTGGACCACTGCCGCACCGAGCGCGACAACGCTCAAGCCCGCCGTCCCCGTCGGGGGCAAGATGATTGCCAGGCCGCCCAGCAACTCGGTGAATCCCACGAATCTGACTGTGCCCGAGCTGAAGTCGTCGACCCAACCCGCACCCCGCCGCACCAGCTGCTCCTTGGATGCGACCAACTTCACCGCGCCGGCGGCGGCGATGGCCAGGCCCATCCCAACGCTCAACGCCCACAACGCCACATTCACTGGCACGTCGCCGCGGGTCGTAGGGTTCATTTACCGGCGGCACTGGTCGCCTCAGCGTGATCGAGAACACACCGGCGATTACCGGTCGGACGCTATCTCGTCCGCGACGCCGAGCGCCATGGCCATGATCGACAGCTGCGGGTTCACCTCGGGGCTGCCGGGCAGGATCGACGCGTCGGCCACCCACACACCGTCGACGCCGCGCAACCGCCCGTGTTCGTCGACGGGACAGCGCTGCTGGTCGGCGCCCGCCGCCGCGGTGCCCGTCGGATGGAACGCGGCCAGGTGCAGGCTGCGCGGGTTGCTGCTGCGCAACGCCTCCTGCAGCGCGGGCAGCGACGTCACGGTCGGCGCCGCGGGCAGACCGGTGAGCACCTCGACCGCGCCGGCGGCAAAAAGCAAGCGGCCCATGGCCTCAAGCGCGACCATCAACTTGGCGACGTCGGCCCGGTCGATGGTGTAGCGCACCAGCGTCTGCCCGCGCACCGAGGACACCGAGCCGACCCCGCGATCGGCCACCATCGCCCCGAACGTCGCGACCTGAGGAGCCCGGTCGAGCCAGCCCAGCAGCTCGGCGCCGTAGCCCGGAAAGACCATCGACCCCATGCCGGGCGGCGTCGAAGTGGCTTCGATCAGCACACCGTCCGACTCGTGGAACTCGTGCACGGCGGCGCTCTGCAGCACGCCGTGCCATGCGACGACGTCGTCGTCGAAGCGCCCGGCCAGCATTGTCGCCGGGTGCAGCGCCAGGTTTTGGCCGAGCCGCGGATGGGATCCAATCCCGCTGCGCCGCAACAATCCTGGGGTCTCGGTGGCTCCGGCGGCGACGATGACGGTCTCGGCAAGCACGTCCAGCGCGGTGCCGTCGGGCCGACGGGCGCGCACCCCTCGTGCGCGTCCGTGCCCGTGCAGCACCCGCTCTACCCGTGCGTGCGAGATGATCCGCGCACCCGCCGCGCAGGCCTGCGGCAGCGCGTTGAGGTGCACACCGAACTTGGCGTTGCGCGGGCAGCCGATCGCGCACTGGCAACAGCCTTCACAGTCCGGCGCGTTGCGCGGAATCGGCGACGCCTGCCAGCCCAGCGACGCGGCGCCGTCGAGCAGCAGGCGCCCGTTGCGGCCCATGATGTCCAGCGGCACCGGCGCCACCTGCAGCATGCGCTCGACGTCATCGAGGCGAGGTCCCAGTCGATCCGGATCCGCTATGCCCAAACCGAACTCGTCGCGCCAGCGTCGCTGCACGGCAACCGGCGGCCGGAAACAGGTGCCGGAGTTGACGACCGTGGTGCCACCGACCGCCCGCCCGACCGGCAGCACCACCGACGGGCGGCCCAGCGCGACGGTCGCCCCCGCGCCGCGGTACAGCCCGGCGTAGCGCTCGATCGGGTGGGTGCTGCGAAACTCCTCGACCGTCCAGCGCCGGCCCTCCTCGAGCACGACGACATCGACGCCCGCCCGTGCCAGTGCGCGGGCCACCATCGCGCCACCGGCGCCGGACCCGACGATCACCGCATCGGCGGCCAGCACGGAAGGGCTCTCGGCCGACGGGGTGACGGTCAGGGCCGCGTCGGGCCGTGCCACGTCGTGCTTTTGGGCCTTGGCGAGCAATTCGGGCGCATAGGTGTCGGCGCCGTTGGCCAGCAGCACGAGCACCTTCATGGCCTCGACGGCCGTGGCGGCGTCCGGGCTGAGCGCGGCGACCCGCCGCAGCACCCGTTGGCGTTGGTCTGCGTTCAGCCGCGACAGCGATCGGCCGGTGGTGAGGTAGCTGGCCGCGCCGACCGACAGCAAGCCGGCGCGCAGCGCCAGCCGCGAGGTCGACGGCATCCGCGCCAGGTAACGCTCAACGCGATCGGCCAGCACCGCTGGCGACGGGCCGCCGTACTCTTCGGGCAGCAGCGCGGTGCCGAAGGACGCTAACGAATTCACTTGCGGCGGCCGAGCTTTCGCCCGAGCTTGAGGAAGAACGGGTACGTCGCGAAGATGCCGCCGGCCGCGGCGTGCAGCGGCCAGTCCGCTTCTTTGGTGTTCACGCCGAAGATGCCGCTGTTCCACATGAAGTCGCGGCCGTTGCGGGCGCGGAACGGGCGCCACAGCAGCCCGAGCCCGGGCACGTTGTTGTACAGCCCGAAGGAGCCGCCGAAGAAGACGCCCAGGGTGGCGGCCTCGGCCACGTCGCGGCGCTCTTGCGGCAGCGCGCGCTCGATGAGCACCCCGGAGGCGAACAACAGCGGCGGGTCAAGCAGAAAACTCATGAAGGGATCCTTTCGTTGACGACGGGGGCCTCGGCACCGCGCAGACCGACCTCGGCGTGCCCGGTGCCCAGCACCGACCATTGCCGGTCCCCGATCTCGATGTGGATGTCGGCCTGTTCGGTGTTGGTGCACACCACGGTGCCCCCGTCGGGATCGGTGTACTGCAGGCTCACGCACCGCTCCGGCGGCTGGTCGACGCGGATGAGCGCGGCTCTGCCGCCGATGCGGCCCTCCATCTGCCAGTGCCGCACACCCAATGTGGTGCGCATCCGCAGCGACGGCAAAGGGCTTGTGGGCCAATCCTTTCCATCGACGCGCAGGCGGATGAACGCGAGCGGTGCGAGCCGGCGCAGGCCGGGCCGGTGTGAGACGGCCGAGACCGCTTCCAGGACGTCGCCGCCGCCGAGATCGGCATGAATCCAGCCCCACCGTTTGGCATTGCCGTGTCCGTAGATATGGGCGACGCCGCCGCGCCACCCGTCCATCCGGTGGACCGTGTCGTCGACGCTCAGTGAGCCGGTGAAGTCGGCGGTGGGCGCGAGGACCACCTGCGCGCCGGGCAGCAAGTCGCGCTCCCAGGCCGGGCGGGGGAACGTCCACAGCGGCGCGCCGGCGTCCTTCCAGGACAGCTCCCAGGCCAGCGATCGCGCGCGTCCGGTCAGCTGCTGCGGGCGCACCTGCACGCCGGCGGCGGCGAACCACGCGTCGGACGCCGGCGAAGCGGGCTCGGGGCCGAATCGCTCGGTACGTGGCGGCCCGCCGGGCGGAAACCAGGTGGCCCAGCCGTGCGCGTAGGCATCGAGGCCCTGCGTCGGGGCGACCGTCTCGCAGTGAATCCACAGCCCCGCGCGGGTCTGCGGATCCGACAAGGTGGCGTACCAGACTTCCAGGCGGCCGGCCTTGCCGCGCCAGCGCGGGGCGGAGGCCGAGCGCAGTGCTTCGGTTGCCGGGTCCACTCCACACCTCCCTGTAAGCGTCGACGCGATCCACTATATTGGTTGAGCCAATGAACCAGTCAAGCCCGATTCGTCCACCCGACCGGCACCGGGTGGACGAACAGATCGCCGCATCGATCGCCGACGCCATCCTGGATGGCGTCTTCGCGCCGGGCTCGACGCTGCCTCCCGAGCGGGACCTGGCCGAACAGTTCGGGGTGAACCGCACGTCGTTGCGCCAAGGCCTGGCGCGGTTGCAGCAGATGGGCCTGATCGAGGCCCGGCAAGGCAGCGGCAACCTGGTCCGCGACCCGGAGGGCCTCACCCATCCCGCGGTGGTCGAGGCGTTGGTGCGCAAACTGGGCCCGGAGTTCCTGGTCGAGGTGCTGGAGATCCGCGCGGCGTTGGGCCCCGCAATCGGCCGGTTGGCAGCCGAGCGGCACACGCCTGACGACGCCGAGGCGCTGGGCGCCGCCCTGGCGGCGGTGCGGGAGGCGGACACGGCCCTGGCGCGCCAGGCCGCCGACCTCGCCTACTTCCGTGTCCTCATCCACAGCACCCGCAACCGCGCGCTGGGGTTGCTGTATCGCTGGGTCGAGCACGCCTTCGGCGGCCGTGAGCACGAGCTCACCGGGGCCTACGACGACGCCGGGCCGGTGGTGGCTGACCTGGGCGCGATCACCGAGGCCGTGGTGAAACGTGACGCCGCGGGCGCCGCCGCGGCGGTCGAGGCGTATCTGCGCGCCAGCGCGCTGCGCATGGTCGAGTGTTATCTACTCCGCGAGCCGGGTCGCGGGGTGCACCGCGATGAGCCCTAACTTGCTGCGGCGCTTGCAAATTGACGCGAGCTCGGCATACGCCTTCTTGCCGAGCAGTTCGGTCAGTTCGTCGGCCAGGCTCTCCCATACCGGCTTGGCGCCGACGTGGGCGTCCGGGTCGCCGGTGCAGTACCAATACAGGTCGGCGCCGCCGGAACCCCAGCCGCGCCGATCGAATTCGGTGACGGTGGACTTGAGGATCTCCGTGCCGTCCGGCCGGGTCACCCACTCCTGGCTGCGCCGGATCGGTAACTGCCAGCAGACATCGGGTTTCATCGTCAGCGGCGGCACGCCCAGCTTGAGGGCTTTACTGTGCAACGCGCAGCCCGGCCCCGACGCAAACCCGGGCCGATTCAGGAAAATGCACGCGTCCTTGTGCTTGCGGGTGCGGTATTGGGGTTGGCCGTCATTCTCGTCGAGTTCCAGGTAGCCCTTGCGGCTCAGGCCTTTTTCGCGGAACTGCCAATCGTCGTCGGTCAGCTTCTTCACCGCGTCGTCCAATCGGGCGCGATCGTCGTCGTCGGATAGGAACGCGCCGTGCGAGCAGCACCCGTCATCCGGCCGGCCCTCCACCGTGCCCCGGCACGCCGGGGTGCCGAACACACACGTCCAGCGCGAGAGCAACCAGGTGAGGTCGGCCGCAATCAGGTGCTCCGGATTTCCCGGGTCGTAGAACTCCACCCACTCGCGGGCGAAATCCAACTCCACCTCTTTTCCGGGTTGACCCGGAAAAGTTCCCGGTTGCCTCGGCTCGGGGCGCGAATCTGCCACGGACTCAACGTTAGACCACGATTCCGGCTGTCCGCGCGGCTCGCGACGTGTCGGTTTGCCGGACTGCTCAGTCGGTCGCTGGGTCGTCCGGCTACTTTTATGCTGTGCGATTGGGTGTGCTCGACGTGGGTAGCAACACGGTTCATCTGCTGGTGGTCGATGCCCACCGCGGTGGGCACCCCACGCCGATGAGTTCGACGAAGGCCACCCTGCGGCTGGCCGAGGCCACCGACAGTGACGGCAAGATCACCAAGCGCGGCGCCGAGAAGCTCATCGACACGATCGACGAGTTCGCGAAGATCGCCATCAGCTCCGGCTGCGAGGCGCTGATGGCGTTTGCCACGTCCGCAGTGCGCGACGCCGAGAACTCCGACGACGTGCTGGCCCGGGTGCGCAAAGAGACCGGCGTCGAGCTGCAGGTGCTGCGCGGGGTCGACGAGTCCCGGCTGACGTTCCTGGCAGTGCGCCGCTGGTACGGCTGGAGCGCGGGGCGGATCATCAACCTCGACATCGGCGGCGGTTCGCTGGAAGTGTCCAGCGGGGTCGATGAGGAGCCCGAGGTGGCGCTGTCGCTGCCGCTGGGCGCCGGCAGGCTGACCCGCGAGTGGCTGCCCGACGACCCGCCAGGCCGGCGCCGGGTCGCGATGCTGCGCGACTGGCTCGACGCCGAGCTGGCCGAGGCCAGCGAGACCCTGCTGGACGCCGGCGCCCACGACCTCGCGGTGGCCACCTCGAAGACGTTCCGCTCGCTGGCGCGGCTCACCGGCGCCGCGCCGTCGGCCGCCGGACCACGAGTGAAAAGGACGCTTACCGCCAACGGCCTCAGGCAACTCATATCTTTCATCTCTAGGATGACGACCGCTGACCGCGCAGAACTGGAGGGAGTGAGCGCCGAGCGGGCACCGCAGATCGTGGCGGGTGCGCTGGTGGCGGAGGCGAGCATGCGAGCGCTGTCGATAGAAACCGTGGATATCTGCCCGTGGGCATTACGGGAAGGTCTCATTCTGCGGAAACTTGACAGTGAAGCCGACGGAACTGCGTTGGTCGAGACGTCGGTGCGCGATGCTAGAGCCCAGGAAGTAGATCGGAATGCGGCTAACCGATCGAAAGGCGACAAATCATGACCGGACCACACCCCGAGGCGGAGAGCTCCGAGACCCGGCCGATCTCGGTCGCCGAATTGCTGGCCAGAAACGGGACGATCGGCGCGCCCGCGGTCAGCCGCCGCCGACGCCGCCGACGCGGTGACAGCGACGCCGTCTCGGTTGCCGAGCTCACCGGAGAACTTCCGGTCATCCGCGACTTGGACCAGGAACAGGACGAGGACGCGGTCGCGCCGCCCGAAGCGGCCGCGAAAGCCCTAGCGACTCCCGGCGAGCAAACTGCCGACGGGACAGCGGGACGTGTCGCCTACTGGTCGGAACCCGAGCCGCGCTGGCCCAAGTCGCCGCCACAAGCGCAACGATCCGGGCCCGAGCTCAGCGCCTACCCGCGGCCCCGAAACGGGGCCGGTGGCGCCCCGGCGCCGGAGTCCGACGCCGAGGGCATGAGCCCCGATCCCGCCGGCGACTACGCGGACAGCCCGGTCGACGTCATGGACTCCGATGTGCGCGAGGCAGAAGTCGCGACCGAGGATTCCGCATACGTGCGCTCGTATCTGCAGGCGTCGGATTCGGCTTCGTCGAATTCGACCCTGTTCGGCGGGCCGTCCCTCGCCGACGAGTTGGCCCGGCGCCGCGGCGACCAAGCCGCGCAGGTGGCCGAGGCCGCCGAGCCGGCACGGCCGGCGGAGGCCGGCGAGCAGGCGCATCCGTCGCCGGGCCGGTTCGAAGCGCTGTGGCGAGCCAGCCTGGTGGTGCTGCAGTCGATCCTGGCCGTGGTATTCGGTGCGGGCCTGTTCGTGGCCTTCGACCAGCTGTGGCGCTGGAACAGCATCGTGGCCCTGGTGCTCTCGGTGCTGGTCATACTGGGCCTGGTGGTCGGGGTCCGCGTCGTCCGTAAAACCGAGGACATCGCCAGCACGCTGATCGCGGTCGCGGTGGGGGCGCTGATCACCCTGGGACCTCTGGCGCTGTCGTTGCAATCGGGCCTGCAATAAGGCTAGGTGGCACCACACAGACAGTGCGCCCAGCAATCAAAGTCGGCTTATCGACGGCCTCGGTGTACCCGTTGCGGGCCGAGGCCGCATTCGAGTACGCGGCCAAGCTGGGCTACGACGGCGTCGAGCTGATGGTGTGGGGCGAGACGGTCAGCCAGGACATCGACGCCGTCGCGAAGCTGTCGCGGCGCTATCACGTGCCGGTGCTGTCGGTGCACGCGCCGTGCCTGTTGATCTCGCAGCGAGTGTGGGGCTCCAACCCCATCCCCAAGCTCGAACGCAGCGTGAAGGCCGCCGAACAACTGGGCGCGCAGACGGTCGTCGTGCACCCGCCGTTCCGGTGGCAGCGGCGATACGCCGAGGGATTCAGCGAACAGGTGGTGGCCCTGGAAGCGGCCAGCAATGTGATGGTCGCTGTCGAGAACATGTTTCCGTTCCGAGCGGACCGCCTCTTCGGGGCCGACCAGTCCCGAGAACGGATGCGCAGACGCGGCGGTGGCCCGGGACCGGGGTTTTCGGCGTTCGCGCCGTCCTACGACCCGCTCGACGGCAACCACGCGCACTACACGCTGGACCTGTCGCACACCTCGACCGCGGGCACCGACGCGCTGGAGATGGCGCGGCGAATGGGTTCGGGGCTGGTGCACCTGCACCTCTGCGACGGCAGCGGTCTACCCGCCGACGAGCACATGGTGCCCGGCCGCGGCACCGAACCCACCGCGGAGGTGTGCCAAATGCTGGCCGGCGGCCATTTCGCCGGCCACGTCATTCTGGAGGTCTCCACCTCCAGCGCGCGTTCGGCCAATGAGCGTGAAGACATGCTGACCGAATCGTTGCAGTTCGCCCGGACGCACTTGATGCGCTGAAGGACCCAGGAAGACTCCAAAAAGCTAATGACAGCCTTATTCACCGAAGCGATGACGCTGCGCGAGGTCGGCCCCGGCGTATTTGAGGGCGAGCTGAACAAGCACTGGACCATCGGGCCCAAGGTGCACGGCGGCGCGATGCTGGCGCTGTGCGCCAACGCCGCGCGCACCGCGTGCGGCGGGGGACAGGTGGACGGGCCCCAACCGGTGGCCGTGTCGGCCAGCTTCCTGTGGGCGCCCGATCCGGGGCCGATGCTGCTGACGACCCTGATCCGCAAGCGCGGCCGCCGGATCAGCGTCGTCGACGTCGAGCTGACCCAGGGCGACCGCACCGCGGTGCATGCCGTCGTCAACCTCGGGGAGCCCGAGCACGGCACCGTGCCGCTGCTGTCGGCCAACCCGGTCGTGGATTTGATGCCGCCCGCACCGCCCGATGACAGCCCGGCGATCGAGCCCGGCCACCCGCTGGCCGGCCTGGTGCACCTGGGGGAGGGGTGCGACATCCGGACGGTGCTCTCGACGTTGGCGCCCAGCACAGACGGGCGCCCGCCGGTGATCCAGATGTGGGCGCGCCCGCGCGGCGTCGCCCCCGACGCGCTGTTCGCGCTGATGTGCGGGGATGTGTCGGCTCCGGTGACCTTCGCGGTGGAACGCACCGGCTGGGCGCCGACCATCCAGCTGACCGCCTTCCTTCGGGCCTTGCCCGCCGATGGCTGGCTGCGGGTGATCTGCAGCTGCATCGAGATCGGGCAGGACTGGTTCGACGAGGACCACCTCGTCGTCGACGAGACCGGCCGCATCGTGGCGCAGTCGCGCCAACTGGCGATGGTTCCCTCGAAAAGGTAAAGCCCGGTAGCGCGCACGAGCCGAGCCGTCTGCGATGCTTTCCGACATGGCAAGGATCGCGATCATCGGTGGTGGCAGCATCGGCGAGGCATTGCTGTCAGGGCTGCTGCGGGCCGGGCGGCAGGCAAAAGACCTGGTGGTGGCCGAGCGGATCGAAGACCGGGCCAAGTATCTGGCGGACACCTATGCGGTGTTGGTGACCTCCTCGGTGACCGAGGCCGTGGACAACGCGACGTTCGTCGTGGTTGCGGTGAAACCCGCCGATGTCGAGTCCGTCTTGGGTGAGCTGGCCGAAGCGGCAACCAACGCCGACAACGACAGTGCCGAGCAGGTGTTCGTCACCGTGGCCGCCGGAATCACGATCACCTACTTCGAGTCCAGGCTGCCGGCCGGCACCCCGGTGGTCCGGGCGATGCCGAACGCGGCGGCGCTGGTGGGTGCGGGGGTGACGGCGTTGGCCAAGGGCCGTTTCGTCACGCCGGCACAGCTCGAGGAGGTCTCGGCCCTGTTCGACGCGGTCGGCGGCGTGCTCACCGTTCCCGAGGCCCAAATGGACGCGGTGACCGCACTGTCCGGTTCCGGTCCGGCGTACTTCTTCTTGCTGGTCGAGGCCTTGGTCGACGCCGGCGTCGCGGCGGGTTTGAGTCGCCCGGTGGCCGCCGAGCTGACCGCCCAGACGATGGCCGGTTCGGCGGCCATGCTGCTGGAACGGATGAACCAAAACGCCGGCGCCCGGACGTCGGCCGAAGGCGCCTCCCTCGGGATGCAGGTCGACGCCTCGGCTGCGCAATTGCGGGCCACGGTCACCTCGCCCGGCGGCACCACCGCCGCTGGGCTGCGGGAACTCGAACGTGGGGGCTTGCGGGCGGCCGTGGACGCTGCCGTTCAGGCCGCTAAAAGCCGCTCTGAGCAGCTAAGAATTACATCCGAATAATTTTAAGATTTCGAATTGATTAGCCCCCACCAGTACCAGTAACCCCATTAGTCCCGCTATTCTCCTGTGTGTATGCACGCGTGGGTGCCAGCGGAGGGGAAGCCGGTGGCGCTGCGCGTACCTGACACGATTGGGTTGCGATGACGTCAACGAACGGGCCATCGGCGCGAGATTCCGCTGGCAAGGCGCGGGACACCGGTTCCGTCGATAGCCAGCAGGCCAGGACACAATTTCTGACCGTCGCCGAGGTGGCCGCGCTGATGCGGGTCTCCAAGATGACGGTGTACCGGCTGGTGCACAACGGTGAGCTGCCCGCAGTTCGGGTCGGTCGCTCCTTCCGGGTGCATGCCAAGGCGGTCCACGACATGCTGGAGACGTCATACTTCGACGCGGGCTAGGTCAGCGCCGGCTTGGGCGCGACGCCGTTTGGTGTTGCGTGCGCCCCGCCGGGTAAGGTGACCGGGTCCAAACTTTGAAGCAGATAGCGGAGTCATGGGTTCAGTCATTAAGAAGCGGCGCAAGCGCATGTCGAAGAAGAAGCACCGCAAGCTGCTGCGTCGCACCCGGGTGCAGCGCAGAAAACTCGGCAAGTAAGTCCGAGAAATCTTCGGCCGAAGTGACCCGTCGATAACGCCGCTGTCGCCGCTCGACCGCTAGGCTCTTTGGGGTGGATACGTCGAGTGGTCCAGACGGGGGCGGGACAAGCGGCGGCACCGTGCATTACCCCAAAGTCGTGCTGGTTACCGGTGCATGCCGGTTCCTGGGCGGCTACCTGACTGCTCGGCTCGCGCAGAACCCGCTCATCAACGGGGTCATCGCGGTCGACGCGATCGCGCCGAGCAAGGACATGCTGCGCCGGATGGGCCGGGCCGAGTTCGTCCGCGCCGATATCCGCAATCCTTTTATCGCCAAGGTGATTCGAAACGGCGACGTCGACACGGTGGTGCACGCGGCCGCGGCGTCGTACGCGCCACGCTCCGGCGGCAGCGCGGCGTTGAAGGAAATCAACGTGATGGGCGCGATGCAACTCTTCGCCGCGTGCCAGAAGGCGCCGTCGGTACGTCGCGTCGTACTGAAGTCGACGTCCGAGGTGTACGGGTCCAGCGCGCACGACCCGGTGATGTTCACCGAGGACAGCAGCAGCCGCCGACCGTTCCGCGACGGCTTCGCCAAGGACAGCCTGGACATCGAGGGTTATGCGCGTGGACTGGGCCGGCGCCGCCCCGACATCGCGGTCACGATTCTGAGGCTGGCCAACATGATTGGCCCGGCGATGGACACCACGTTGTCGCGGTATCTGGCCGGGCCGCTGGTCCCGACGATGTTCGGCCGCGATGCGCGACTGCAACTGCTGCATGAGCAGGATGCGCTGGGCGCCCTGGAGCGCGCGGCGATGGCCGGCAAGGCCGGCACCTTCAACATCGGGGCGGACGGTATCATCATGCTTTCGCAGGCAATTCGCCGTGCGGGCCGAATTCCGTTGCCAGTTCCCGGTTTTGGTGTTTTTGCGCTCGATTCACTGCGGCGGGCGAACCGTTACAACGAGATCACTCGTGATCAATTCAATTATTTGAGTTATGGCCGAGTGATGGATACCAGTCGGATGCGCTCAGAACTTGGCTACCAGCCTAAATGGAGTACGGCCGAGGCCTTCGACGATTACGTTCGCGGCCGCGGCTTGACTCCCATAATCGACCCGCATCGGGTACGCTCCCTGGAGGATCGCGCTATAGCGATTGCCCAGCGCTGGGGTAGCCGAAATCCAATTCCATGGGGTGGGGTCAGGTAGATATCGTGGCGGGTGAAAACAGAGCGAATGTTATTCCACTGCACACGAATCGGGGTCGGGCAGCAGCACGTCGCAGAGCGGATCAACGGACCGAGGACTCCGGTCAGCATCCCTCCTTGCTCGCTGACTCACGCGCGCGTGCGTCGGCCGAACAGCTCGCCGCCGTCGTTCGTGAGATCGACGAGCACCGCCGCGCCGCGGGCGCGCCGTCGCCCACCGAGGCACCACTCAACGAACTCGCCGAGCGCGTCGCCGCGGTGGCCGGATTCCTCCGCAAGCGGCTGACCGGTGACTACAGCGTCGATGAGTTCGGGTTCGATCCGCACTTCAACAGCGCGATCGTTCGGCCCCTGCTGAGATTCTTCTTCCGGTCGTGGTTCCGCGTCGAAGTCAGCGGCATCGAGAACCTGCCAGCGGATGGCCCCGCGCTTTTGGTGGCCAATCACGCCGGGGTGCTGCCGTTCGACGGGCTGATGTTGTCGGTGGCGGTGCACGACAACCACCCGTCCGAGCGCGACCTACGGCTGCTGGCCGCCGACATGGTGTTCGACCTGCCGGTGGTCGGTGAGGCCGCGCGCAAGGCCGGGCACACCATGGCCTGCACCACCGACGCGCAGCGGCTGCTCGCCTCCGGCGAGCTGACCGCCGTCTTCCCCGAGGGCTACAAGGGGCTCGGTAAACGCTTCGAAGACCGCTACCGGCTGCAGCGATTCGGCCGCGGCGGCTTCGTCACCGCGGCACTGCGCACCAAGGCACCCATCATTCCGTGCTCGATCGTGGGCTCCGAAGAGATCTACCCGATGCTGACCGACGTCAAGTTGTTGGCCCGGCTGTTCGGCCTGCCCTACTTCCCCATCACGCCGCTGTTCCCGTTGGCCGGGCCCGCCGGCCTGGTGCCACTGCCGTCGAAGTGGCGCATCGCGTTCGGCGAGCCGATCTACACCGCCGACTACGCCGCCGGCGACGCCGAGGATCCGATGGTGACATTCGAGCTGACCGATCAGGTCCGCGAAACCATCCAGCAGACGCTGTACCGGCTGCTGGCTGGTCGTCGCAACATCTTCTTCGGCTGAATCTTCGGCTGAGGTCCGCCTACTTGACCATGGTGAACTGGCAGACGTTCGTGTAGCCGTCGCGGAACAAGTCCGAGCAGCCCCGCAGGTATTTCAGGTAGATGTCGTAGGTGTCTTGCCCCTTCAGGGCAATCGCCTCATCCTTGTGCGCCTCGAGGGCGTCCCCCCAGGCGGTCAGCGTCGGGACGTAGTTCTTACCGATGAAGTGGTGGCGCTCGATCTTGAAACCCGCGTCCGTCGCGTATTTATCGACCAGGTCGACCTGGGGCAACTTTCCGCCGGGGTAGATCTCCTTCAGGATGAAACGGATGAACCGCACCAGGGTCATATTGACCTGCAGGCCCATCGCTTTGCCCTCCTCGGCGGTGGGCACCACAATGCTGTGCAGCAACATCCGGCCGTCGTCGGGCAGTAAGTCGTAGTACTTCTTGAAGAACGTGGCGTAACGCTCGTACCCAGCGTCACCCGCCCCGTCGGCGAAATGCTCGAACGCACCCAGCGACACGATGCGGTCGATCGGTTCGTCGGGAAACTCCTCCCAGCCCTGGATTCGCACCTCTTTGCGGCGGGGGCTGTCCATCTTTTCGAACTCGGCGACACAGTGGGCGTACTGGTTCTCGCTCAGCGTCAGGCCGATGACGTCGACGTCGTACTCGGCCACCGCGTGCCGCATCGTCGAACCCCAGCCGGAGCCGATGTCGAGAAGCGTCATACCGGGCTCGAGGTTGAGCTTGTCCAAGGCGAGCTTGCGCTTGGCGTACTGCGCTTCCTCCAGCGTTTTGGTCAGGTTCTGCGGATCGGGGTTCTCGTCGAAGTAGCCGCAGCTGTAGGTCATCGACGGGTCAAGCCAGAGCTTGAAGAATTCGTTTGATTTGTCGTAATGCGACCGGACTGCTTCGACCGGCGGCTTCAGCTGGGTGCCGCCTGTTTCACCCTTTGACTTCATTGGCATCGGTCCTACTTCCTGCAGATATCGCAGCGACCGCGGCGACGGTTTCTTCAGCGCCAGCGTCTTGATATGCAGCCTCCCCCAGCATCGTGACAACACTGGTGACGACTGGTTTGCCCTCGGCGTCGGTGACTTCGCTCCGGATCTCGGTGATCACGGCGCCGTGGGACTCGATCACCGAGTCCAGATAGGTGTCGAAGTACAGCTTATCGTGCGCCTGGATCGGGCGGTGGAACACAAACTTCTGGTCGCGGTGCATGACCCGGGCGATGTTGATCGGGATCGAGAACTTGGTAAAGATCTCCAGCTGCACACGGCGCCCCGCCACGGCCAGGAAGGTGATGGGTGCAACCAGCGACTCGTAGCCGGCCTCGACGGCGTCGGTCTCGCTGAAGTGTGACGGGTGGTCGTCTTGGACCGCGGCCGCGAACTCGCGGATCTTCTCGCGTCCGACCTCGAAGTAGTCCGATGCCCGGTAATGGCTGCCGATGAGGCTTTGGGTTCCCTCGGGGAGTGTCATTGCTCTGCGCTTTCCGCTCGACTAGCTGCTAACGGCGCAGCCTATCAGCGTGATTGGCGTCTGGACGCCAACGCTGCCAGCGCACCGCCGGCCGCACCGAGGGCCAGCGCCGACGGCACCCCGATCCGAGCGGCCTTGCGCGCGGTTCGAAAATCTCGGATCTCCCACCCTCGTTCGCGGGCCAGGCCGCGCAACCGGGCGTCGGGGTTGATGGCCACGGCGGTGCCCACCAACGACAGCATCGGCACGTCGTTGAAGCTGTCGGAATAGGCGGTGCAGCGTTTTAGGTTCAGGCCCTCGCGAATGGCCAGCGACCGCACGGCGTGGGCCTTGCCGGGGCCGTGCAGAATCTCGCCGACCAGCCTGCCGGTGAACACTCCGTCGACCGATTCGGCGACCGTGCCCAGCGCCCCGGTCAACCCGAGTCGGCGCGCGATGGTTGCCGCGAGCTCGTAGGGCGTGGCGGTGATCAGCCAGACCTGCTGGCCCGCATCGAGATGCATCTGAGTGAGCTCTCGGGTGCCGCTCCAGATCTTCTCGGCGATGATCTCGTCGTAGACTTCCTCGCCGAGCGCCACCAGCTCCGCGACCGAGCGGCCTTCGATGAACGCGAGCGCCTTGCGCCGCCCGGCGGCGACGTCGTCGCTGTTCTCCTTGCCGAGCAACTGAAACTTGGCCTGCGCGTAGATGAATCCGAGCACATCGCGGTAGGTGAAATAGTTGCGCGCCGCCAGCCCGCGGCCGAAATGCACGGCCGACGAACCCTGCACCAGGGTGTTGTCCACGTCGAAGAACGCGGCGGCGGTCAGGTCGATGGGCGGCTGCGGGCCATCCTCGGCCGGCTGCGCAGCCTGCGCGGCCTTCAGTTCGTCGAGCGCGCGGCTGGCGCTGGCATTCGAACTGACACTGTCGGCCAGCGCACTGACGGGTTCATCGGAAGCCATCGACAAACCTCCTCAATCACCGCGCCCGCCTGGGTTGCCGTATCAACACTATCCGGCACTATGAAGCACGCGCGTGCGAGGAGACTGACTCCGAGCGTGACGCCAGCGTCACGTTCGGCGTCGACTGTGACGCCAGCGTCACGTTCGGCGAGGGGTCAGGACCACATACCCGCATTGGCCGACATCGCGTCGGTGTAGTTGCGATGCGCCGTCGCGCCCGCGGCCCGCAACCGGGTCAGGGCCTCGCGCATCGTCGCTTCACCGCGAGCCCAATGGTCGTGCGCCTCGGCGTGAGCGGCAGCGGCCTGCCCCGTCCACGTCATGTGCAAATCTCTTACCAGAGAATCGATTTCGCCGAGCACGCGCTCGGTGTGGCGGCCGAACTCGGCCATCCGGTGCACCGCGTCGGCCAATGCGTCCGGATCCACCCGAAATGCCTCAGCCATCGCGCACGCCCCGCAGTTCCCGGGCAGCGCCGGCCTCGTTGTGCCGATAGCCCACGCCGGCCGCGCCGACCGAACTCGCCAAGGCCGACAACCCCTCCTGCACCTCGCCGGCGCCGCGCCGCCACGCCTCCCACGCGGCGGCGTAGGCACCGCCCGACGCACCCCGCCAGCCGCGCAGCATGTCGCCGACCTGACTGTCCAACGCGGCCAGTCGGTTGCCCAGGTCGCGGGCGCTATCGTCCAACGCCGAAGTGACGCACTGCATCGCTTCGGGATCCACTCGCAGGGAGTCGGCAGCGCCCATGTCGGCAACGTAACGGCTGCCGGGCGCGACGACAATTCACTTGTCACACTGGTGGGTATGACGCAGGCGCCGCAGGTGGAGCTGCTGACCCGCGATGGGTGCACGATCTGCGCGCGGGCATACGCCCGGCTGGCGGAACTGGCCGCTGAGCTGGGCTTCGAATTGTCCGCGACGGACGTCGACGCCGCCGCGGCGGCGGGCAACCCGGGGCTGCGGGCCGAATTCGGCGACCGCCTGCCGGTGATTTTGCTGGACGGCCGCGAGCACAGTTACTGGGAAATCGACGAGCCCCGGCTACGCGCGGACCTGGCCCTTCGGTGAAGCTGCTCGTTATTTGGTAGCCCGGCTCATCAACGATTACCGTAGACGTCAGTTCAGTTACGGCTTGGAAAGCAAAGGAGCTGGCCAGGTGATGCTGCCGTGAGCATCCTGCTCTTCGGGGTTTCGCACCGCAGTGCGCCGGTCTCCGTCCTGGAACAAGTCAGCCTCGACGAATCCGACCAGACCAAGATCGTCGACCGGGTGCTGCAATCGTCCCTGGTGACCGAGGCCATGGTGCTCTCGACGTGTAACCGCGTCGAGGTCTACGCCGTGGTCGACGCGTTCCACGCCGGCCTGGCGGTGATCGGGCAGGTGCTCTCGGAGCATTCCGGTATGTCGATGGGCGACCTGACCAAGTACGCCTACGTCCGCTACAGCGAGGCTGCCGTCGAGCACCTGTTCGCGGTGGCCAGCGGTCTGGATTCCGCGGTCATCGGCGAACAGCAGGTGCTCGGTCAGGTGCGTCGCGCGTACGCCGCCGCGGAGACCAACCGCAGCGTCGGCCGGGTGCTGCACGAGCTGGCCCAGCGGGCGCTTTCGGTCGGCAAGCGGGTGCATTCCGAAACCGCGATCGACGCGGCCGGCGCCTCGGTGGTGTCGGTTGCGCTGGGCATGGCCGAACGCAAGCTGGGCGGGCTGCCGGGCAAGACCGCGCTGGTGATCGGCGCCGGGGCGATGGGCGCGCTCGCGGCGGCGCAGCTCACCCGCGCGGGCATCGGCCACATCCACGTGCTCAACCGGTCGTTGTCCCGGGGGCAGCGGCTGGCCCGCAAAATCCGCGAATCGGGTGTGCCGGCCGACGCGTCGACCCTCGACGGATTGGCCGACGCGCTGGCCGATGCCGACGTGGTGGTCAGCTGCACCGGGGCGGTGACCCCGGTGGTTTCGCTGGCCGACGTGCATCACGCATTGGCGGCCGCGCGCCGTGACGAAGCAACCCAGCCTTTGGTGATCTGCGACCTGGGCATGCCGCGCGACGTCGATCCGGCCGTGGCTGGACTGCCCGGCGTATGGGTCGTCGACGTGGATCGGGTGCAACACGAGCCGGCGGCGCACGCCGCCGCGACCGACGTCAACGCCGCGCGCAGCATCGTCGCCACCGAAGTTGCCGGCTATCTGGCGGGACAGCGGATGGCCGAGGTGACCCCGACCGTGACGGCGTTGCGCCAGCGCGCCGCCGATGTGGTCGAAGCTGAACTGCTCCGCCTGGACAACCGGTTGCCCGAGCTGGAAAGCGCGCAGCGTGAAGAGGTGGCCCGCACCGTACGCCGGGTGGTGGACAAGTTGCTGCACGCACCCACAGTGCGGATCAAACAACTCGCCAGCGCCCCCGGCGGCGACAGCTACGCCGAGGCGCTGCGCGAACTTTTCGAGCTCGACCAAACCGCTGTCGACGCCGTAGCCGCGGGCGAATTGCCGGTGGCGCGAAGTGATTTCGCCGAGTAGCCGATTGGCCCACGTGATTCGGATCGGCACTCGGGGCAGTCTGTTGGCCACCACCCAAGCCGCGGGTATCAGGGACGCGCTGATCGCCAACGGCCACCCCGCGGAGTTGGTGACCATCAGCACCCCGGGCGACCGGTCCTCGGCGCCCATCGAAAGTCTCGGGGTCGGCGTCTTCACCACCGCGCTGCGCGAGGCCATCGAAGAGGGCCGGGTCGACGCGGCGGTGCACTCGCATAAAGATTTGCCGACGGCCCCCGACCCGCGGTTCACCATCGCCGCAATACCGGCACGAAATGACCCGCGCGACGCGGTCGTCGCGCGCGACGGGCTGGTGCTCGCGGAGTTGCCGGCGGGGTCGCTGGTGGGCACCTCATCCCCGCGGCGGGCCGCACAGCTTAGAGCATTGGGTCTCGGTTTGGAAATCCGCCCCCTACGAGGCAACCTAGATACCAGGTTGAACAGGGTAAGCAGTGGTGATCTTGACGCCGTCGTCGTGGCCCGGGCCGGTCTGGCCCGACTGGGCCGCCTCAACGACGTCACCGAGACGTTAGAGCCGGTGCAGATGTTGCCAGCACCGGCTCAGGGCGCGCTCGCGGTCGAGTGCCGCGCCAGTGACAGCCGCTTAGCGGCGGTGCTGGCGGAGTTGGACGACCCCGACACACGGGTGGCGGTCACCGCGGAGCGAGCCCTGCTCGCCGAACTGGAGGCCGGCTGCTCGGCACCGGTGGGCGCGATCGCCGAAGTGGTCGAGTCCATCGATGACGAAGGCCGGATCTTCGAAGAGCTCTCGCTGCGCGGCTGCGTGGCGGCGCTGGACGGGTCGGATGTGATCCGCGCGTCCGGAGTCGGCACCACCGTCCGGGCGCGAGAACTCGGGCTCTCGGTCGCCGCGGAGCTGTTCGAGCTGGGCGCGCGGGAGCTGATGGCGGGAGCGCGGCAGACCCCGCGCGAGGAAGTTGACGAGAGCAATTAGCAAGAGCAGTAACAGCAATGACAGCCACGTGGGAGCGACAATGACGACGCGAGGGCGTAAGCCGAGGCCGGGCCACATCATCTTCGTGGGCTCCGGTCCAGGCGACCCCGGATTGCTGACGACGCGGGCCGCCGCGGTTTTGGCGAACGCGGCTCTGGTGTTCACCGATCCCGACGTGCCCGAAGCGGTTCTGGGGCTAATCGGGAAGGACCTGCCACCGGTCTCCGGCCCGGTGCCAGCCGAACCGGCAGCCGGGAACGCCGACGCTGCCGGCGACACCCCCGACACCGAGAGCGCGCAGGCGACTTTGTCCACGGTGCCTGGCGGCGCGGACATCCGTCCGGCGCTGGGCGATCCGGCCGAGGTCGCCAAGACGCTGACCGCCGAGGCCAAGACGGGCGTCGACGTGGTGCGGCTGGTGGCGGGCGACCCGCTGACTTTGGATGCCGTCATCACCGAGGTGAATGCCGTCGCGCGTACGCACCTGCACATCGAGATCGTGCCGGGCCTGGCGGCCAGCAGCGCCGTCCCGACGTATGCGGGGCTGCCGCTGGGCTCGTCGCACACCGTGGCCGACGTGCGCGACCCACACGTGGATTGGGAGGCTTTGGCCGCCGCTCCTGGGCCGTTGATCCTGCAGGCCACCGCATCGCATCTGGCCGACGCGGCGCGAACGTTGATCGAGCACGAGCTTGCCGAGAACACTCCGTGCGTGGTGACCGCGCAAGGCACCACCTGTCAGCAGCGCTCCATCGAGACCACGCTGCAGGGCTTGACCGACCCCGCTGTCTTGAGCGGCACCGACACCAAGCTGGGCGAGCCGGTGAGCGGGCCGCTGGTGGTGACCATCGGCAAGACGGTGGCCAGCCGCGCGAAGCTGAACTGGTGGGAGAGCCGGGCGCTGTACGGCTGGACCGTGCTGGTGCCGCGCACCAAGGACCAGGCCGGCGAGATGAGCGAACGGCTGACGTCCTACGGGGCCCTGCCGGTCGAGGTGCCCACCATCGCCGTCGAGCCGCCGCGCAGCCCGGCGCAAATGGAACGTGCCGTCAAGGGCTTGGTCGACGGCCGTTTCCAGTGGGTGGTGTTCACCTCCACCAACGCGGTGCGCGCGGTGTGGGAGAAGTTCGGCGAGTTCGGTTTGGACGCCCGCGCATTCTCCGGGGTCAAGATCGCCTGCGTGGGCGAGTCGACCGCGGACCGGGTCCGCGCTTTCGGGATCAGCCCCGAGCTGGTGCCGGCCGGCGAACAGTCCTCGCTGGGCCTGCTCGACGACTTCCCCGAATACGACAGCATTTTCGACCCGGTGAACCGGGTACTGCTGCCGCGCGCCGACATCGCCACCGAGACGCTGGCCGAGGGGCTGCGCGAGCGTGGCTGGGAGATCGAGGATGTCACCGCCTACCGGACGGTGCGGGCCGCACCGCCGCCGGCGGCCACCCGCGAAATGATCAAGACCGGTGGCTTCGACGCGGTGTGCTTCACCTCCAGCTCCACGGTGCGAAACCTGGTGGGCATCGCGGGCAAGCCGCACGCGCGGACCATCATCGCCTGCATCGGGCCCAAAACCGCCGAGACCGCAGCCGAATTCGGGTTGCGGGTGGATGTGCAGCCCGATACCGCAGCGGTGGGCCCGCTGGTCGATGCGCTGGCCGAGCACGCCGCACGCCTGCGCGCCGAGGGCGCGCTGCCACCACCGCGCAAGAAGAGCCGCAGGCGCTAGCGGTGGCGATCGCAAGCGCGGCCGTGGCGATCGCAAGCGCGCCGAAGCTGTGCGCAGCGGGTCGCCACGCTTGGCCTAAGCCGGGCGCAGCGGGTCGCCACGCATCGTCATGAGCGCGTACCCCCGGCAGCGCCCGCGCCGGCTCCGCTCAACCCCCGCGCTGCGTCGCTTGGTAGCGCAAACCTCTTTGGAACCAAGGCATTTGGTGCTGCCGATGTTCATTAGCGCTGAGGCCGATGGTATCGACGAACCGCGGCCGATCGCCTCGATGCCGGGAGTGCTGCAGCACACCCGGGACTCGCTGCGCGCCGCCGCCGCCGGCGCGGTCGCCGCCGGGGTGGGCGGGGTGATGCTGTTCGGTGTTCCGCGCGAAGGCGACAAGGACGCGATCGGTTCGGCCGGCACCGACCCGGACGGCATCCTCAACGTCGCCCTGCGTGACCTGGCAAAGGACCTCGGCGACGCAACCGTGCTGATGGCCGACACCTGCCTGGACGAGTTCACCGATCACGGACACTGCGGCGTCCTCGACGAACGAGGCCGGGTGGACAATGACGCGACGCTGGCACGGTACGTGAAACTGGCTGTGGCACAAGCGGAATCAGGGGCCCACGTGGTCGGGCCCAGCGGGATGATGGACGGCCAGGTGGCCGCCATCCGCGATGGCCTCGACGCGGCCGGCCACACCGACGTGGTGATCCTGGCCTACGCCGCGAAGTTCGCCTCGGCGTTCTACGGCCCGTTCCGCGAGGCGGTGAGCTCCAGCCTGTCCGGGGACCGGCGCACCTACCAGCAGGAGCCGGGCAACGCCCGCGAGGCGCTGCGCGAGATCGAGCTGGATCTGGACGAGGGCGCCGACATCGTGATGGTCAAACCCGCACTGGGCTACCTGGACGTGGTGTCCGCGGCGGCCTCGATGTCGCCGGTGCCCGTGGCCGCGTATCAAGTTTCGGGGGAGTACGCGATGATTTGTGCTGCGGCGGCGAACAATTGGATCGACGAGCGCGGCGCGGCACTGGAATCGCTCACCAGTATCCGGCGCGCCGGAGCCGACATCGTCCTCACCTACTGGGCCGCCGCCGCGGCGGGTTGGCTGTCATGACCGACGCGACGCCCGCGACGCCGGCGGGGGATGGCACCCCCAAGCCGTTGTTCGCCGAACCCGGCGCCAGCTGGTACTGGCTGCTGGCGGGACCGGCGGCGGCGGTGTCGATGATCCTGATCGAGATGTCCAGCCACGCCGGCGTGGGGTTGACGATCCCGGTGATCTTTCTGGTGATGGTGTCGCTGTTCCTGGGAATCCAGATCAAGGCGGCACGCATCCACACCTCGGTCGAGCTGACCGAAGACGCGCTGCGGCAAGGCACCGAGACGATCCTGGTTCGCGAAATCGTCAAGGTCTACCCGGAGGCCGAGAATTCGGTCGACTCCGGGTTGCCGCTGGCGCGCTGGCAGTCGGCGCGTACGCTCGGTGAGCTCAACGGGGTTCCGCGCGGTCGGGTCGGCATCGGCTTGCGGCTCACCGGGGGCCGCACCGCACAGGCCTGGGCACGTCGCCACCGCCACTTGCGCGACGCGCTGACCCCACTGGTGCAGGAGCGCGTCGGCCCGGCGCCCGAGCTCATCGACGACGACGAGTTTGACGACCACGACAAGCCCTATGGCGAAGACGGGCTCCCTAGGTGATCGGCCGGTACCGAGCGCTGCTCGAACTCGCCTTCGCGCTGGGCGCGCTGGCCGGCGCCGGCGTCACGTGGTCGCACGCGCGGCACACCGTCGGCGTCGCGCCCATCGCGGACGGGCAGCCGTCCACCACGTCGTTGGTGTATGACCCTCAGCAGCTGTTGCTGACCATGTTGCTGGTCACCGTCGCGGGGGTGTTGCTGGTGGTCGGGGCGGCGCGGCTCAGGCGCTCTCGGCCGGGACGGCTCAGGCCGACTTCTTGATCAGCGGCAGCACCAGCTGACGCCGGCTGACGATGGCGTCAGCTAGGTGGCGCAGGGCTGCGTGTACCGAGCGCGCCGTCGAAAACATGGGTTCGGTGCCGTCGTCCAGCAGTTCGATGACCACGGGGCTCGCCACCAATGTCCATTCCGCCCCGGCGGCGCGGCAGGCCTCGTCGAGCCCGTGCAACAGCGAGATGCCGGCCGGAGCAAAATGCGTGACGTCGTTCATGTCCAGCACCAGGTTGGTCTGCTCGAGGACGAAGCGCCCGATGTATTCGCCGATCCGGGCCGCGTTGAAGCCGTCGATTTCGCCCCGCAGCGTCACCACTGTCGCGAGGTGACGGCAGTGCGCCCGCACCCGCGCGCCCCCGTATTCGAAGGTGTTGGCGTCAGAAACCGGCCTAGCAACCGGCCTAGCAAGTGGCTCAGCGATCGCGAGCGTCATAAGCCGTCCCTTCTCCAAGCGCCGTTCCACACTTGTCTTCCACCAAACCAGCAGAAGTTAAGGAGACCGGAAGCCGCGTCTAACTCTTTGCTAAAGAACTGGCTTTTCGGGGGTTCGCGGCGTTCGGGGCAGCCTCGGTGAGCCTGCCACGCCCCCGTGGCCCTCACGGCGTCTAGGCCATCGCGCTGTTAGGCTGCGATGGCTGTCGGTTGAAGTCGGGGGGCTTCTGGCAATGGCCTCTGCGGCCTCTGGCGCGGATCAGCCGAGCTAAATGGCCAACGAAACAGCAGGTTCCGGACGGAAAGAGCATCGTGCGCGGCGCAGACATCAGGGGCGAGATCAAGGCCCTGACGGGACTGCGCATCGTCGCCGCCGTGTGGGTGGTGCTGTTTCATTTCCGGCCCATGGTGAGCGACGTGTCGCCCGACTTGCGCGAGAACCTCGCGCCGGTGCTGAACTGCGGCGCGCAGGGTGTCGACCTGTTCTTCATCCTCAGCGGGTTCGTGCTGACCTGGAACTATCTGGAGCGCATGGGCCGGTCGTGGTCGACGCGCGAGACGCTGCACTTCCTGTGGTTGCGGCTGGCCAGAGTGTGGCCGGTCTACCTGGTCACGTTGCACCTGGCGGTGCTGTGGATCATCTTCACCCTGCACGTCGGTCACACCCCGTCGCCCGACGTGGACAGGCTCACCGCGATCAGTTACGTCCGCCAGATCCTGCTGGTGCAACTGTGGTTCGAGCCGTTCTTCGACGGGACCAGCTGGGATGGACCGGCCTGGTCGATCAGCGCGGAATGGCTGGCCTACCTGCTGTTCGGAGGGGTCGTCCTGGTGATTTTCCGGATGAAGCTCGCCACCCGGGCGCGCACGCTGATGGTGCTGGCCTTCGTGGCGCAACTGCCGCCGATGGTGCTGCTGTTGACCAGCGGTTTCTTCTACACGCCGTGGAGCTGGCTGCCCCGCATCGTCACCCAGTTCACCGCGGGTGCGCTGGCCTGTGCCGCCGTGCGCAGGCTGGAGCTCAGCGATCGGGCCGCCCGCGTGGTCGGATACGTCTCGCTGCTCTTACTCGTCGCGATGGTGGGCAGCATCTACCTGCTCGACGCGTATCCGATTCATGGCGTCTTGGACAGCGGCGGCGTGGTCGACGTGCTGTTCGTTCCGCTGGTGATCGCGCTGGCGATCGGCGTGGGCAGCCTGCCCGGGATGCTGTCGACGCGGGTGATGGTCTACGGCGGCCAGATCTCGTTCTGCCTGTACATGGTGCACGAGCTGGTGCACACCAGCTGGACGTGGGCCGTGGTGCAGTTCGAGCTCACGCCGTGGCACTCCGATTCGCCATGGAAATGGAACATCTTCGGCCTGCTGGCGATCGCTGTGCTGTTCTCGAGCCTGATGTATCACTTCATCGAAGAGCCCGCGCGTCGTTGGATGCGCAGGATGGTCGACGTCAGGCCCGCCAGCGCGAACGCCGAGGCCGCGAAGCCGGCCAGCGCCACGCTCCATCAGATCGACGGTGGGCGAGACGGGGTTTCGGCGCGCGCGGTCTGACCGATGGCTGGGGTGTTGCGGCACACGCTGATTCGTCTGGGGGAGGGGTGTTGGTGAGTCGTCTTCGCGTGTTTATCGCTTTTTGGGTAGTCCTGGTCGTGACACTTCTGGGCAACCCGGCCCACTCGGAACCGATGCGGGCGTATGACCCACTGACTCAGGACTTCTTGCTCAGACGCGTCGCGGTGGTCGGCGACTCCTACACCACCGGCACTGACGAAGGCGGACTGGGCGCGAATTCGTGGACCGCTCGCGCGTGGCAGTCGCTCGCCCAGCGAGGCACGCAGATCGCGGCGGAGGTGGCGGCCGAGGGCAAGGCCGGCTACGCGGTGCCGGGTGACCACGGCAGCATCTTCGAGGATCTGACGGCCAGGGCGGTTAAGCCCGACGATGCGCTCGTGGTGTTCTTCGGCTCCCGCAACGACCAGGGCGTCGACCCTGGACTGCTCGCCCTCAAGACCCGCGAAGCCTTCCTGTTGGCGCGCCGCTTTGCGCCGACCGCGAGGTTTCTGGTGATCGGGCCGCCCTGGCCGACCGCCGATGTGCCCGCATCCGTGCTGCAGATTCGCGACGTGGTCAACTCTCAGGCCCGCGCGGTGGGAGCGGCGTTCGTCGATCCGATCGGTGACCGGTGGTTCATCGACAGGCCCGACTTGATCGGCGTGGACGGCGTGCACCCCAACGACGCGGGGCACCAGTATCTGGCCGACAAGATCGCACCGCTGATTCGTATGCAACTGTCCAGGTGATCAAACATCTTGCCGCGCAAGGTGTTTAGTCCTCGGCGTGGCGTTCGTAATCCCAACGCTCAAGGCGCGCTTGCAAATTCAGCAGCCCCATAGCGGCGATCGGCGTAGCCACCGAAAAGCAGACCATCAGCAGCGGCGTCATCCGAAAACCTCCCATTGAACTTATTTGGTATGACGTACCGCGACGCCGATAAGTTCACTGCATTCACGACATCCAGGACAGCTCTCCGGGTAGCTGCATGCGCCAATAGACCTCGTCGTGTCCGCCCAGGGAGAAGCTGCCCGCCGGACGCTTCTTCAACTGGCCGACGAATTGGCGGGTGGCGAAAGAGAACCGGTCAAAGGTGCCGCAGTCCACGCGCAGGGGAATCGAGTTCAGCGCCGGCAGCCCAAACACGTTGTTTTGCGCATAGTCGTCGTCGCTGTCGAAGGCGCCGGGCGCGCTGTCGGTGAACGAGGTGTACAGCGCCGGGCTGATCGCGCAGATCCCGGCGACTCGTGACGGTCCCAACCGGGAACCGAGCAGCAACGAGCCGTATCCGCCCATCGACCACCCCATGAAACCCACCCGCGAGGTGTCCATGCCCATCGAGCTCAGCATCGGCAGCAGCTCTTCGAGCACCATCGCGCCGGAGTCCCCGCCTTCTGCCCTGCGGTGCCAGTAGGTGTTGCCGCCGTCGACGCCCACGACCGCGAATGGCGGCTTGCCCTGTTTGACGAGGTTGGCCAGGCCCTCTTCGACACCGAACTCCAGCATCTGGGTGGCGTCGCCGTCCATGCCGTGCAGGGCGATCACCGGCCGCAGCATTCCCTTCTGGCCCGGCGGCATGGCAATCACGTAGTTCGTCTTGATGCCGCCGCGCGCCGCCGAGATGAATGAGCCAGTGGTCTTGGTCGGCAGGGTGCTGCCGGCGGCCGACGGCTCGAACTTCGCCGGAGACTGGGGCGGCTCGAACGGCCCGGGCGGCTGCGGCGGCGCCGCGTGTGGTTCGAGTGGATCCAGCAGGGCGCTGAGCGCAAAGACGCCGGCTGCAGCCGCGCTGGCACTGGCGCCGATGCGCAACACCGCACGGCGTTTCAGGTGAGGCACGAGCGACATAGTGCAGTCCCGCGCTGCGTTTACGACCAGAGCCACGCCGTGCCGCGAAACACCGTGACTGCGTCGTGACAGTCTCAGATCCAATCTCGCCGGTTTCAACCCTCGCGTGCTGGGCCCGCCTCGCGGAGGATGAACTGTTCGACACAGCGCAGAAGGAGAACGGATGAGCCTGGCATTTCACTGGTTTCTGCCGACGTATGGGGACTCGCGAAACCTGGTGGCCGGCGGGCACGGCACAACGATGCACGGCGATCGGCCTGCGAGTTTGCGCTATCTGCACCAAATTTGCGGTGCCGCCGAAGACAACGGTTTCGAGGCGGTGCTCACCCCCACCGGGTTGTGGTGCGAGGACGCCTGGCTGACGACGGCGATGCTGATCGAGGGCACCGAGACGCTGAAATTCCTGGTCGCCTTTCGTCCCGGGCTGATCAGTCCGACCTTGGCCGCGCAGATGGCCGGAACCTTCCAGCGGCACTCGCGCGGCCGGCTGCTGCTCAACGTCGTCACCGGCGGCGAGCCCCACGAGCAGCAGGCTTACGGCGATTACCTGGACAAAGAGTCCCGCTACGCGCGCACCGGGGAGTTCTTGCACGTCGTGCGCGAGCTATGGAATTCACGTGAGCCGGTGAGTTTCACCGGCGACCACATCCGGGTTGACGGCGCCGCGCTGAACAACCCGCCGGACCCGGTGCCCGCGGTGTTCTTCGGCGGATCGTCGGGACCCGCCGGGCCCGTGGCGGCCAAGTACTCCGACGTCTACCTGACCTGGGGTGAGCCGCTGAGCGCCGTCGGCGAGAAACTCGACTGGATACGCGGCCTGGCCGCCGAACACGGCCGTCAACTGCAATACGGGCTGCGGATCCACGTCATCACCCGTGACACCTCCGAACAAGCGTGGGCAGAGGCCGACCGGCTGTTGTCGGCCGTCGACCCCGCGGACGTCGAGCGGGTGCAATCCAGCCTTGCGCGCAGCGAATCGGAGGGGCAGCGCCGCATGTTGCGGCTGCACGGCGGCAGCAGCGACAAGCTGCTGATAGCGCCCAACCTCTGGGCCGGGGTGGGCCTGGTGCGCGGCGGCGCCGGCACCGCGCTGGTCGGCTCGCACGCCGAGGTCGCCGCACGACTGGCCGAATACGCCGCGCTGGGCATCGACCACTTCATCCTGTCGGGCTATCCGCACCTCGAGGAGGCCTACTGGTTCGGCGAAGGCGTGCTGCCGCTGCTTGAACGAAAGGGCCTCTGGACGCATCCCAACCGCACGTCGCAACCGGCCGCGTCGACGCCGTTCGCGGCGGCTTCGGCGCTTTAAGGCTCAGTAGGGCGGCTACCTGGTCGCCCGGCTAATACTGTGGTGAGCCATGGCCGGCACACCGCAACTGCGGCAAGGGCTGTCGCAACGGCAGCTCAACATGATCGCCCTCGGCGGGGTGATCGGCGCCGGACTGTTCGTCGGGTCCGGAGTGGTGATCAAAGACACCGGGCCCGCTGCGTTCCTGACCTACTCGCTGTGCGGTCTGCTCATCATTCTCGTGATGCGGATGCTGGGCGAGATGGCCGCCGCCAACCCGTCCACCGGCTCGTTCGCCGACTACGCGGCCAAGGCCCTCGGCGGCTGGGCGGGCTTCTCGGTGGGCTGGTTGTATTGGTACTTCTGGGTGATCGTGGTCGGCTTCGAGGCCGTCGCCGGCGGGAAAGTCCTCAACTACTGGTTCCCGATGCCGCTGTGGTTATCGGCGCTGTGCCTGATGCTGCTGATGACCGCGACCAACTTGTTCTCGGTGTCCGCCTTCGGTGAGTTCGAATTCTGGTTCGCCGGAATCAAAGTCGCGACGATCGTGATCTTTCTCGTCGTCGGCACGCTCTTCGCGCTGGGCGCGCTGCCGGGCCACCACGCCGATTTCTCCAACCTCACCAGCCACGGCGGCTTCTTCCCGAAAGGTGTCGGGGCCGTCTTCGCCGCCATCGTGGTGGTGATCTTCTCGATGGTGGGCGCGGAAGTCGTCACGATCGCCGCCGCCGAAAGTTCCGATCCCGAGCGAGCCGTCCAGCGCGCGACGAGATCGGTGGTCGCGCGCATCGCGGTCTTCTTTGTCGGTTCGGTGTTCTTGCTCGTCGTGATCATGCCGTGGAACTCCGTGGAACTCGGGTCGTCGCCCTACGTTGCCGCGCTCAAACACATGGGTCTGTCTGGCGCGGACCAGGTGATGAACGCGGTGGTGCTCACCGCGGTGCTGTCTTGCCTGAATTCCGGCCTGTACACCTCGTCGCGGATGTTGTTTGTGCTTGCCGACCGCGGCGAGGCGCCGGCGCGGCTGGTGAAGCTGAGCCGGCGCGGGGTGCCCTACGTCGCAATCGTGTTCTCCTCGATGGTCGGCTTCGGTTGCGTCGTCATGGCGTGGGTCGCGCCGCGCACCGTGTTCCTCTTTCTGCTGAACTCCTCGGGAGCGATCATCTTGTTCGTCTACTGGCTGATCGCTTCGTCGCAGATCATCTTGCGCCGCAAAATATCTGACGAGAAGCTGCGGGTGAAGATGTGGTTCTTCCCGGTGCTGTCGATCCTCACGCTCGCTGCCATCACCACGGTGCTGGTGCTGATGGCGTTCGACCGCACTGCCCGTAGTCAGCTCTGGCTTTCCCTGTTGTCCTGGGCGGTGGTGCTGGGTCTGTACTTCGCCACGCGTGCCCGCCGGGCCGGCCGTCGGTGTCGGCTTAACCGTCAGCCGGCGCTGCAAGGCCGAAGGCGACTGCTTGATCCGAGCTCAGGGCCGTGCCCTCATCCCATGCCGTCTCGAATTCGGCTGCACCAAGTTCCGCGCGCGTTCGACTTTCGCAGTCACCGTGGAATGGCCCCAGCATGCCGGCGATCAACGGTGCCCCGATATCGAGGCTTATCTTGGCGGCCGCTGCCATCAGCACCGCGGCCGGCCGCGGCCGATTCAGCGAGTCCATGATCCATGCCAGGATTTCCAACTGGTTGGGGATGACGTAGGTGGAGTTGCTCTCGGCGGAGAGACGCAGACCCAATTTGAGCAGTTGTTCGGCGCGCTGCACCTGGCCCACCCGCCATGCGGCGACGCCGACCGACAACAAAGTGACCGCGCGAATCACCCAGTCGCCCTGGGATTCTGCCACGGCGAGTCCCTTTTCGGACCAGGACAGCGCGGCGTGAGCGTCGCCGGAGATCAGCTCCAGAATCCCCATCAGCTGTAAGCACTCCGCCTGCACTTCGAAGTCGTCGGTCGCGGCCAGTGCTTGCTGGAAGTACGCCCGTGCCTGGTTGAGGTCGCCGGTGAGCAGGCCGGTGTACCCCTCGAGGTAGTTGACCAAGCCGCGGATGACGGGATCGTCGTAGACGTCGAGGAGCTCGCGCACCTCGACGAACAGGCCCGCGGCCATCATCAGGTCGCCGTGGATGTGGGTCACGTGCGCTGCGCTGAACAGCGCCCGCATCCGCTGCGTGCTGGGTTCCGGTGGGGTAGCTGCCAACGCGCGGTTTGTCCACTGGCCGCCCTCGTTGAGCATCGTGTGAAATACCCAAAACGGGCGCAGCGAGGCGGTCATGTCCACCGCCATAGCCGGAGAGTCGGTCAGGCTGAACTGCAGCGCCTCACGGATGTTCGGCATCTCGATGATGAGGCGTCTGACCCACCGCAGTTGCTCGGGGCCGAACCATTGGGCGGCGGCCTCGGCGGACAGCTTTTGATACCAAGTGGCGTGGCGACGGCCAGGAGGACGTGGTCGTCCTGCGCCAAGCGTGCGCGACCAAATTCCCGCACGGTTTCGAGCAGCCGGAAGCGGACCGCGCCGCGGTGTTCGGTGCGGATCAGAATCGACTTGTCCACCAACGAGGTCAAAAGGTCGAGCGATTCCAGCGCGGTCATGTCCTCGCCGCACACGTCGCTGGCGGTTTGCGCCTCGAAGCTGCCGGCGAAGACGGAAAGCTGCCGCCACAATCGTTGTTCTTCGTGAGTGCAGAGCCCGTAGCTCCACTCGATGCAATCAGTGAGCGTTTGCTGGCGGGCTGGGGCGCTGCGTCGACCGCGGGAAAGCAACCTGTACCGGTCGGATAACCCGTCGGCGATTTCGGCGGCGGACATCGCGCGCAGGCGCGCGGCGGCCATCTCGATCGCCAGCGGCAAGCCGTCCAGGCGCGAGCAGATGAGCGCAATGGCCGCGGCGTTGTCTTCGGTCAAGCTGAATCCGGGCAGGGCGGCGCGGCCACGCTCGATGAACAACTCGACCGCGGAATAGCTCGCGGACGGTGCCCATGGTGGGGTCCTCCGCGGTGTCGAGGGACCGCCAGCGGCGACAGCGGCATCACCATTTCCCAGCTGAGGTTGAGTACTTCACGGCTGGTGGCCAGGATGCGCAGCGGCGTACAGGTCCGCAGCAGCGCGTCGGCCAGCTCAGTCACGTCGTCGATGAGGTGTTCGCAGTTGTCAAGGACCAGCAACGCCTGCCGCTCAGCCAAGAAGTCGAACAGCACGTCGCGCAGCGCTTGGCCGGGTCGATCGCGAACCCCCAGGGAGGTGGCCACTACGTCGGTCAGCAGCGCGCCGTCGCGCAAGCCGGCCAGTTCGACCAGCCAGATCCCGTCGGGAAATTCGGGGGCCAACTTGCGGGCGGCGTGGATTGCCAAGGTGGTCTTGCCGATTCCGCCGACCCCGGTCATGGTCACCAGCCGCGACTCCGACACCAGCGCACGTATTTCCTCCATTTCGGCAGCGCGTCCCACGAAACTCTCGAGCGGCACCGGCAGCGTTGCATGGGAGCGGTGTGCCGAGGCCGACGGGCGTGCCGGGTTGCGCGCCGCGTTCGAAAGTGAACTGGCCTGGACCGCCATGTCGTCGACAACTAGGTCGCGAGTCCTCTGCAGGTCTTGTAGCTGCGTTGCCAACTCCTGCACCGAGGGCCGGTCTCCCGGATCGCGAGCCATCGCCGCGTCGACGACGGCGGCCACGCCCTCGTCGATGCCACGCTCACGCAGGTCGGGCACCGGTTCCCTGGCGATGCGCAAGAAGTGCGCCACCACCTGTTCGCCGTAGCGCCGCTCAAAGGCGGCATGGCCGGTCAATGCGGCAAACAGCGTGGCACCCAAGCTGTACACGTCCGACGCCACCGTCGGCGCGCTCCCCTCGAGCAGTTCGGGGGCGGTAAAACCCGGCGAGCCGGTCAGCATGCCGGTGGCCGTGCTGAGGGAACCACTGACGCGGGCGATCCCGAAGTCGCCCAAGGCCGGCTCACCGTAATCGGTGATGAAGATGTTGGCCGGCTTGACGTCGCGGTGAAAAATCGCCCAAATCGTGCGCCGACTGCAACGCGCCGGCCATCTTCACGCCTAGGCGTAGCACCTCCGCGAGCGGCAACAGCCCTGACTCGCGGATGCGGTCTTGAATGCAGCCGCCCGGGTAGTAGGGCATGACCAAATACGGATGACCACCGCTGGTCTCTCCGACCTCCAGCACCGGAACAATGTTGGGATGCCCGGTCAGCCGGCCCATCGCGTGCTGCTCGCGCACAAAACGAGCCCGGTCCTCGTCGAGGTCGTGGGTCAACACCTTGACCGCCACGAGCCGGGCCAGCTGCACCTGTGAACAGCGATACACCACGCCGAAACCGCCGCGGCCGACCTCGTCCGCATCCGCGAACCCGGCCGCAGCCAATTCCGCAACCAGGTCACCGGGCTCGTTGCGCTCCGTGACAAAGGTCTGATCGGGCATTCTTTGGTTCCTTAATTATTGACGAGGAATATTTTCGTATCCGGTAGATCCAGATATTAGGGCCGGAACGTGGCCTCGGTTGCCGAGATTTTCGTTTTGGCGATGGTCACCGCCTCGGGGCTATCGATCAAGCTGATCAGGTGTCCCCAACTTTGGCGTCGGAATCCCCTAATGCGTTGCGCCTCAAAGATTTACGCTGTCGTTACAGGGTGGGTACCTTGGCCGCGATCTGATCGGCGATGTTGACCGCGGCGCCCGACGGGCTGGCGCCGCAAGCGTCGACGTCGACGGCAACGTTGTTGGCGACGGTCAGCGCGCGTTCACACACCGCATTGTCGCCGTTTCGGGCCAGGATTCCGGTGATCGTTGCGCTCAGGGTGCCGTTGGTGTTGGAGACCGGTCCCACGTTGTGCACCTGAGTTTGCCCCGCCGTCGTGGTCTCGTCATGTGGTCTGTTGGCGCACGCGGCCAGCGCTGGGCGGAATTGTCGAAGAACGCGCGGGCATCTTGCGCCGAGGGAAACAGCACCACTATCTGCTCGACAAGATGAGCATGGGACTGGTCGGCGACCCGCTGTCCGCTCACCGCCGTCGACCCGGTGCCCGCATACGCCGGAGCCTGCCCCGGCCCCTCTAGGGGTACGCACGCCTTGTCGGGCACTTGGCCGCTGCCGTCCGGCAGTGCACTCAGGCTCCCGCTCACCGCCATCCCCGCGGTGCCCATAGCCGTACTGAGTTGCTCGGGGCTCAGTAGCAGCCCCGGCAGGGCGGCTGGCGCGACGGGCGCGACCGTTGGTCCGGTAGGCATCATGGACTGCGCGGATGGGGTTGGCGGCGCGTGTGATTGGGACGGATAGGCGGTGATCGCCACGATGACGACGGCCACAGTCGTCACGGCCACGACCGCCGCGACGATGAGACCCGGCCGCAGTGGGCGTCGCGATTTCGCGACTCGCTGAGGGGCGGCCTTGGTGGGTTCAGCGGTCAGCCCGTCGGGTGGATGTTGCCGGGTGGCGGCGAGGGTGTCCGCGGGCGTCTGATCGTCGACAGGCCCGCTATCCGGGTCGGGTTGGCGCCGTGCGTGGGGCGGTCGACGGTGTGCCGGTCAGCGCCTGGCGGGCGGCGGCGGCCAGATCGCGGGCGGCCTGGTAGCGCTGGTCGCGGCTCTTGGCCATGCCGCGGGCGATCACATCGTCGAATCCGGTTGGCACATCTGGCTTTTGGGCACTGGGTTGCGGCGGCTCCTGATACAGGTGGGCACGCATTTGTTGCGGAAGCTGTCACCGGGAAAGGTGGCACAACCGGTGAGGCACTCGTGCAGCACACACGCCAGCGCGTAAACGTCGGAGCGGGCGTCGACAGCGCCGTCTTAAAGCGCTCCGGAGCCATGTAGGCAAACGTGCCCACCACCATGCCGGTGCTGGTCAGTTTGGTGGCCCGTGCGTCATGGGCGATGCCGAAGTCGATCAGGTAGACGAAGTCGTTCTCGGTCACCAGCGCGTTGGTGGGTTTGATGTCGCGGTGCACCAGTCCGACGGCGTGCGCGGCGTCCAGGGCGGTGGCCAGCTGTTCGATGATGTGCACGGCGCGTTGCGGCTCATCGGCCCGTCGCGCTGCAGCAGGTGCTCCACGTCGATCCCCTCGACGATCGGCATCACCAGATACAGCTGGCCGTCGATCTCGCCGGTGTCGTGAATCGGGATGATGTGCGGCTCGTTCAGCCGGGCCGCGGTGTGGGCTTCGCGGCGAAACCGCTGCTGATACCCTGGTCGGCGCAAGCTCATTGGGCAACACCTTGACGGCCACATAGCGGTCGATCACCGTGTCATGGGCCCGATAGACCGTGCCCATGCCCCCTGGCCGATCACGACAGCAGTCGGTAACGCCCAAACACCACCTCATCCACCGGGCTGGCGCCTTCCCAACGACATTTCGGTCAGAGATGCTACCGACCTGCGCGCGGCGCAGGGCCGGGTGTCACTGCGCGTCAGCGCCTTGTCGGCGACGCACGATGAACCAGGCGAGCAGGACCGCAGCCAGCACCAGCACGCCCCCGCCCAGCGCCCACGGCCACCAGTTTTCGGTGGGCTCCTCGTGGGCGGCCAGCGCTACCAGAAAGCCGCCGTCGTCGGTGGGCCTGACGCCCGGTAGCGGCTGGGTCTTGGTCACCGTGATCTGGCCGCCGTCGCGGGGATCGTTGGCCTGGCCCCACGCCAGGGTGGAGTCGTCGAGCATGAAGGTGTCCTGGCTGCCAGCGGGCTGGTTGGGGTCATGGCCCACCGCCGTCACCTGGCCGACCTGCACGGTCTGGTTCGCGGCCGGGATAGTGGCGGAGACGTTCTGGTACACCGTCGGTGGCGTGGTGCCGCCGTAGAAGCTGCCCGAGGCCACGTAGCTGTCGCTGACCGCGGTGAAGGGGAACACGCCAACCGTGGTGATTTGTAGCACCACCCGGCTACCCGCGGCGAGGTAGACCTCCTGGCGTGCTGTTGTAGAAGTAGCTGTAGGTCATCGCTTCGGTTAGCGGTTTGTACAGGTTCGGGTGGTTGTCGGCGTCGTAGTCGACTTAGTTCCAGTGACGGTGCCGCACCAGCGCTTGGTTACCGACCTTCACGACGTCAACGTTGCTGCTATGCGCACTGATCACGTTCTGCACTTGCTGGTGGAAATCTCGCTGTTTCAGCTGCTTGGGCTGTTTTGCTGGGTCAACTTGATTCGCTGGGGCGTTCTTTGCTGCTGCGACCGCGTCTGGCTGCGCTTCTAGGCTCTTCGGCTGCGTGATCGGTCCGGCTCGGTTGCTGGGCCGTCAGCTCGGTTGTCGGTACCTGGCGTCGTTGTCGGCGTTCGTTTCTTCCCGACGCTATACGGCTGGTCTAATATCTTGCGTTTCTCGTCGGGACAGGGCAGCTGCATCTCCTGCTCCAGCGTCTTGCGCTCGGCTCAAGCACATTTGATAGCCGTTGTAGGGGGACTCGACCAGTTGGGCGCAGTAGCAGGCTCGATCGCCGGCTCGCTCGGTCCTGGACACTGCGCGAGCATGGCGGTCCATGCGCCGGTGAGCTGCATCGGTGCCAGGCTATAGCGCTGCCACTGCGCGATCACTGCTCTCTCATTTGTCGTTCCTTCTCTGGTCAGACGCGCCGCGCGCCTCGTGATGTGCTGGCCACGACCGAATGCTAGCTTAAATTCGTCCGCTTCCGTTTGCGACATCTCCCCGCGGCGCGCCGGTGCAGTGTGCAGTTGCGCGCACTTGAAGATTCTTGGAATTTCGCGTAGCCAGTACCGCCGCGCGCTTTCCGCTGCGCTGCAGGTATTTCCCCAGGGAGCACTCAGCGATAGCCATTGGCTGCACAGATCTCCTTCGATCGACCGTCGCCTGATACTCGCCGCTGTCGCCGAGATTCCAAGATCCTCAAGCTGTTAGCCGCACTACGATTACGCCACCGCCCGATGACCAGCGATGCCGCGCGCCTGGAACCAGCCTTTGGCGCAATCGATAGCTTCCCATCATCTACAGAAGCCGCCATTACGAGATGTTTCCTACCCTGCTTCTGATCGCCGAGCGCATGGACTTTATCCCCATGACACCGTGATCGACCGCATGCCATCAAGTGCTGCCAGCGATTGGCACCGAGCCGGTATCGCAGCTTCCTCTGACCCATCCGCCGCCTTGAACGAGCCGCCATCTCCGATCCACGACACCGGCGAGATCACGTCAGCTGTATCTTGATCCGATCTCACGCACCACGCCGGCTTTACAGCGCACGACCGATGACCCGAGCCCGTGCCTTCCCGAGCAGCTCCCCGCCTCATCCGCCACCCTCCTGTGCACAGAGACTCAACCCTCCATGCCTGTGACCAAGCACTCTCTACTGATCGATTCTATCGCCCACACACGCCACAAGCTGACCACACCGCATGATCTCGCCATCGCCTACATGCCCGCGCTTCACCGACTTCCACGCCCTCCGATATCTATGCCTCCCTGCTGCCGATGCTCACCGTTATCACCTTCCCGCGACACCTTCCGCGCAATGCTGCGCCTGTACAGGATCCGCCCCCCGAGCGCCACGACCCTGCTCCACGTCACACTGATCGCCGCGCTGCAAGGCCCACTCTCGCTACAATCCGCACAGACTCGCTCCCGCCAGCAGCCTGACGTACCCGACCCTGCTCGCGCGCACCCCGTTGCCACCGCCGTGCGCCCGAGCAGGTGCACAGCGCTCCCACCTCGCCGCACCAGCACGCCCGCCCCGGCCGGCGCGTCCACCCATCAGCAGTCCCCGCCGCCGACACGCAGCCCACGCCGACCGTCTGATCGTGCGACGCGCCCGGCTGACGGCGCGGCACCCAGCGCGCCTCCGCCTCGACCGCGCGCCGCAGGCGCCAGCGCGCCGCGACCACTCCAGCCCCGCAGGCGCGCGCCCCGCACGCGCTGAGGCGTGCTGGGGCGACGTCAGCGCGAGACCGCACGGACGGTCGCGGCCCGACCAGATGCCGACGCAGCGCCGCGGACGCGCGGCGCCCGGCGCGGTGCAGAGTCTTTGCGTTCAGTTTGTTGTTTGCTTGCTCGCTGTTGTGTTCGCTGTTTTTTAGCACTTCTTGCGGTGTTTTATTTTGTTGTTCTGTTTTTCTCTCCACTTGCTGTGTTATTTTTCTTCGCTGTTTTTGCGCTTTGTTTGCTTGTTTGCTTTATCGTTAGTTTTGCTTTCTTGTTCGTCATTTCGCTTCTGCTCTCGTTGATTTTGGTGACTACACGTTCTGCTTCTGAGCGCTCGTTTTCGCTCGCTATCGCTTCTTTTCTGCGCGTTCTCTGACTGCTGTTTCATCGTTGTTGTCGACATCTCCGTTTGCTGTTTTTTGCTCTGCGTTGCTGCTGTCATCGCTTTTCAGTTCGCTGTTTGTTTTTCGTTTTCGTTGTTCTCGTTTTCAGCTCTATTTCGCTACGTTTTTTGTTCTTGCTCTCTATTCGCTATTTTTCTCTTTTGTTACTGTTTTTTTCTTTTGCGACGTTTGTTCTGTCTTCTGCTTGCTGCTTTGCGTTTTTTAGTTTTTTCCTTTCTTCGCTTTCACCTTTGTTTTTGATCGTTCGTTGTTCGTTCTTCCGCTTTTTTGTTTTGCTCGTTTGTTTCGCTATTGCGATTTGTTGCGAGCCCACGACACCGAGATCGACTGTGTCGTGGCCGTCAAAGTGTGGTCCGCGCGCCTCTCCGCGGACCAGGACTTCCAGCGACGATTCCGCAGCCAGGCCAAGGCAATTGCGGGATTGAACACTCCCCACGTCATTCCCATCCACCACTACGGCGAAATCGAGGGCCGCCTCTACCTCGATATGCGGCTGATCGAAGGTCGAGACCTGGCCAGCGTGCTGGCCGAAGGGCCGTTGGATCCGGCCCGGGCGGTGCACATCGTCGGCCAGGTTGCCAGGGCGCTGCACGCCGCCCACAACGCGGGCCTGGTGCACCGCGGCATCAAGCCATCCAAAATCATGCTCGACGACGACGACTTTGCGTATCTGATCGACTTCGGGATGGCCCGCACGGTTGATGGAGCGCGAACCACCGTGCCCGAAACCGCGGGCCGCTCCTTCCGCTAGATCGCCCGGTAAATCGCGACCAAAACCGCGGGTGGGCCCGGCGCTACGCCAACGAGTCTGCCCAGATTTTCAAGAATTTTCCAAGTCGTCCGCCGCAATCTTTGCCTGAGGACAATTGCTCGCCCGGTTGCTGGAGATCAGAGGAGCAGAAAATGAGGAAAGCAATCATCGGAGTTGTGGCGGTCGCGGTGGCCGTTGCCGGCGGCCCGCTGCTGTCCATCACCGGACATGTGCCGGAAGCCGGCGCCCGCTGCTTTTACACCGGAACCATGTACTGCTGCATTCCGCCTCTCGGCAACTGCGCGTACATAGCGCCCAGGCCGGTGGCGCCCCCGGCCAGGCCAGTGCAGCCCGCGATGCCGCACCCGCAGGTTCCGCATCCGATGCCCACGATCCCGGTGCAGGCCCCGGCGCTCCCGCCGCCCCCGCCACCGCCGCCGGCGCCAATCCCGGTGCAGATGCCGAAGATCAATCCGCCGAGTCCCGGGGCGCCCCGTAACGTCGCGCTGGTGACGCCGCCGAAAGTTCTGGATGTGCCGCAGCAGGCGATCGCCGCGGCCAAATCGGCTGTGGCGACCCGGGTTAACCCCACGGCCCCGCTGGCGCCAGCGACGCGGGTGGACTTTAACCACCTGGTGCAGAACGTGGTTGCCCACCACGGCAGCAACGTCGATTTGGTGAAAGCCGACAATCAGGATCTGACCCGTCCTCGCCGGTGGAGCTACGTCGATTACGACGCCTACCACCGCCCGGCGCTCTACAACCCGACCACCGAGGCGATGACCTTCCGCTACTTCTACGACGGTGCCTACCGGGAGGTCGGGGTTGCGCCCGGGGCGCGCGCAGTGCTCGATGTCGCCGCCGCGGGAGTGTTCCCGTTCACCGGGGTCAGCGACAGCTACCTGGTCTCGGGCAGCTTCGACGGCGGCGCCTTCATCCCGACCGACGACGGCACCGGACCACCGCCGGCGGACTACACACCACCACCGCCGCCGCCGCTGTACCAGAACGTCAGCGCCTACGTTCCGGCCGCGAACCAGACCGTTCAGGTCGGCCAGGTGGTGGTGGTGGGCCACGACGACAGCAAGCCCGCGGGCAGCCAGGACACGTTCCTGCTCGACGACAACATTCTGGCCTGGGGCACGGTCAACGATCCCGGCAACGCCGCCCAGATCACCGTGGCAAGGACGCAGTCCCTGCCGGGCGTCGGCCCGACCGACAACGGCAGCATTCTGGTGCGCCTGGCCGCCCACGAGCAGCCGACCGACAACAGCTGGTGGCTGTGGCTGCTCGGCGGAGGGGTGTTGGTGGTGATCGCTGCCGGCGTGGGCACCTGGGTGCTCATCCGGCGCAAGCGGCCGGCGGATGCGGATCCGGGCCCGGATCCAGACTCGGATGCGGATTCGGATGAAACGGTTGACTTGTCGCTGACCTGACGGTCCGTGGACCTCGTTCAGTTATCGAAGACGAACGTCCCGACGCCGCTCGGGCTGAAGGAGACGTAGATCGGATAAAGGTCGAAGGGGTAAAGCCCGGTATTGAAAGCGCCGCCGGAAGCTGTACTTAACGTGACATTCATGGAACCGGGTGCGCCGATTGTCGTCGTATCGACGTTGACCTCGTAGAGCCCCTGACCGCCGCTGGCGGGGCCGGCGTAGACGTCGAGAACTGTTCCCACGGGGGCCTCCGTGCCCGGCGTGACCGGGACGTTGGCCGGGAAATAGTTCGCCGGGATGTCGCCCCATTTGCCACCGGAATCGATCTCCGCGTTGTTGACCGTTATCGGGGTCTGACCATCCACCGCGACCTGCAGGGTGGTGATCGGCACTCCGGTAACCGAAGTAATGGGGGTGCCTGTGTTGGCGCCGAATTGCAGCACCCCCGTGGTGCCATTCCCGCCACTGCTGAACCCGGTGTCGTTGATGAGCACACCCTGGCTCAGGTTGCCCGGCAACGCGAGCACCGGGTTGGTCAGCGGCGAAGGCAAAACCCCGATTCCCAAATCGGGGAGCCCAGCCGTGGCCGGAAACGCGACACCATTCAGCGTCACGGAGGTGATGACTCCAACAGTGGTCGGCGCGGTGACGATTCCGTTGCCGAAATTCACCGTTGCCGTATACGGGGTGTAGTTCTCGACGAACGCACCGCCGGCGAAGGCGAGGGAATTCGGCGCCCCGGTGGGCGCGCCGAGGGTCGCGAAATTGACGTCTTGCGGCGGGACTATGAGACAAGTGGCGCCGGTGTCGACCAACACCTGCGAACTCGGTCCGCCGGCGATGGAAATGGTCACATACAGGCCGGGGCCATCGGGGCCCAGGGCCAGGTACGTCAGCGGGACGGAGTCTGCACCGCCGCTGGCCCCGGTGGCTCCCTTTGCGCCGCCGGTACCGGGCGTGCCCGCGACGCCGCCGCTACCGCCGGTGCCCGGGCTGCCGCCCACGCCGGCGGTCCCGCCGTCGCCGCCGCTGCCCGGAATGCCGCCCGCGGCTGCGGCCCCGCCGTTGCCGCCGGTGCCTCCGTTGCCGCCGTTGCCGCCGTTGCCGTTCACGCCATTGGCGCCCGCCGCGCCGGAACCGCCCGTGGCCACACCACCGCCCTGGCCGCCGTTGCCGCCGTGCCCGCCGTTACCGGCGTTACCGCCGCTACCGCCGTCGCCGCCGTTGCCGCTGGCGGTGCCCACTCCCGTTGCCCCGTCAGCACCTTTGCCGCCGTTACCGCCGACGCCACCGATCCCGCCGGCGCCGCCTTGGCCACCAGTACCCGAGATGGAGCCTCCCAGGCCGCCGACGCCGCCGTTGCCGCCGGCCCCGCCGGCCGTGCCGCTGGTGCCGTTGCCGTTGGTACCGGTGACGCCGTTCATGCCGGCGGCGCCCCTGCCGCCGGCGCCACCGACACCGCCATTACTGACCGCCCCGCCATTACCACCGGTCCCACCGTTGCCGCCATTAGTGCCCGGGGCCGCGGTGGGGTCGCCGGCAGCGTCATAGCCCGCACCGCCATTGCCGCCACTGCCCGTTCCGGTGGCCGCCGCCCCCGCCGCGCCGGTCGCTCCGGCAGTGGCCTGATTGCCGGTGCCACCAACCGCGCCCCCGTTGCCGCCGGCGCCCGCGTTACCCGCGTTGCCGCCGTTACCCCCGGTGCCGCCGTTGGGGTGGTGGAGTCGCCCGCTCCACCAAGGCCGCCCTGGCCACCGGCCCCGGCCGCCCCGCCCGCACCGCCCTTACCGCCACTGCCGTCGGCGCCCGCCCCGAACAAGCCCCCGGTGCCGCCGGCGCCGCCCGCGCCGCCGGTACCGCCGGCGCCGCCGTTGCTGCCATCAGTGCCATCGCCGCCAGCCCCGCCTGCAGTGGTCGCGTTGACGCCCGCACTTCCGGCGGCGCCCGCGCCGCCCTGGCCCCCCGCTCCGCCCTTCCCGCCGGCGCCGCCGTGCCCGAACACCCCACCGGCCCCGCCGTTGCCGCCGTTGCCGCCAGTTGCCGCCGGGGCCGCCGTCCACTCCCGCGGTGCCAGGCGTGCCGCTAGTTCCCACGCCTCCGGCGCCGCCGTTGCCGCCGTGGCCGAATATGCCTGCCGCACCACCGTTTCCGCCGTTTTGGCCTGGTGCGCCCGTCGCGCCGTTGCCGCCGCTACCGATCAGGATCCCGCCATCACCACCATTGCCCCCGGGCGTCGTCGCGTTCGCGCCATGGCCGAACAACGGTCGGCCCACCGCGGCCTCGGAAGGCGCATTCACCGCCGCCAGCACGGCCGCCAGTGGGGAAGCGTTGGCCGCTTCTGCGGCGGCATATGCGCCTCGCGCCGCGTGCAAAGCCTGGGCGAATTCGCCATGAAAGGCTGCCGCCTGCGCACTGAGCGTCTGATATTGCTGACCGTGGCTGGAGAACACCGACGCGATAGCCGCCGACACCTCATCCTCGGCAGCGGCCAGCACTGTCGTGGTCGAGGCGGTGGCCGCCGAATTGGCTGCGCGTAGTGACGAACCGATGCCCGCCACATCGGATGCCGCTACCGCCAGCAGTTCTGGTGCTGTGATCACATACGACATCACTGCCTCCTGACCAACTGCCGACTGCTGAAAAAATGAGGAACGGTAACGGTAACAAGGTCTCTACCGCTGCAAGTGATTTCGGACATTTTCCTGCGCACTTTTTGACGGCGAACAGATGCCACACGCATCGTGCGTGTGGTTGACCTCTGATTTCGGCACCATGAGGCGGACGGAGCCGGTGTCGATCAACGCCGAGACGGTCTTTCCGCCCACCACGACGTTGGTGTAGTACCCGTCCTCTTCGTAGCTGACGTGATCGGGGCCTTCCACGTAGTAGGTGATCTTCACGGCGTTGCCGGCGGGACCGGCGCCGCCCGCGCCGCCGGTCCCGCCGGCAACGCCGATGGTGCCGCTGTTCAGGTAGCCCGGGCTGCCCGCGACGCCGGAAGCGCCGTTGGTGCCCACGCCGTTTCCGCCGGCGCCGCCGTGGCCGCCCCAGCCGCCCCAGCCGCCGAGGCCGTTGCCGCCGTCGCCGCCAAAGCCGCCCCAGCCGGCGTCGCCGCCTTGGCCGCCGTTACCCGATGCGCTGCCGGCGCTGCCGCCAGCTCCTCCAGCACCGCCCTTGCCGCCGGCTCCGCCCGCGCCGCCGGCAGATCCCGGGCTGACGCCGCCGTCTCCGGTCATGCCGTCCCCGCCGTCTCCGCCGATACCGCCGTTGCCGCCGTTACCAACCGACGTGCCGGCGGCGCCGCCCTTGCCGCCGGCCCCACCGACACCGCCCGCCGCTCCTGCATCGTTGCCGTCAGGTTCGCCGCCCCAGCCGCCGTTGCCGCCGTTGCCCGTGGTTCGGCCGCCGTTGCCGCCGCCGGCGCCGCCGTTACCTCCGGCGCCGGCTTTGACACCGGCTGTGGTGGGGCTGCCGAGGACGGGAAATAATTACGCGCGCTAGCGCCGCAAAAACTGTTTTCAACATCCTTGTCACACCGAATACTCCGGCGTCACAGACGAGTACGAATTGCGCCCGCATGCCTTCGCCAGGTTGAATCGCGCGCCTTGGAGAATTCTTGGAATGCTGGCCGAGTTGGGCGATCTTTCAGCGGCGTTCGATTTCGAAGGTGAAATGGTGCCCGCAGATGCTGATGTTGTCGCCCTCGGCGAGGGTGACGCTGGGCCGTAGCCGCCGGTTTCGCACGTACACTCCGTTGGCTGATCCCAGATCGGTGATCACGAAGCTGCCGCCGGTGTCGATGATGACGGCGTGGTGTCTGCTGACGTCGTCCTCGTCGAGCACGATGTCGTTGTCGGGGAGCCGGCTTATCCGGGTGATCGCCGCTTGTAGTCGATAGTGCTGGCCGGCAGCGTCGCGCAACGTCGCAACCACACCGCTTTGGCCGACCATCGTGTCCGCTATCGCCATTGCCCTGGCGGCCGTGGTCTTGGCGGACCGCTTGATATCGAGCGGTTCCTGCCGCAGGATCCGCTCGTGCAGGGCGCTTACCGCCGGACCCGGGTCGATGCCCAAGTCGTGGCTTAGTGTGGCCTTCAATCGTCGGTAGGCATCAAGGGCGGCCGACTGGCGTTCGGCAATGTAGTACGCGGTCATCAGCTGCGCCCACAGCGGTTCATGGTAAGGCTGCTGGGCGGTAAGCGCCTCCAGATCGCTGATGATGGCATCGGCTCGCCCGCAAGCGATTTCGGCTTCCGCCCGGGCCACCTGGATCAGCAGATAATCTTCGGCGAGCGCGGCCGCAAACGCTTGCACGAACGGAAATTCGCCTAAGTCATCCAACGCCGGTCCGCGCCATTCGTTCAGTGCGGCCAGCAGATGAGAGCTGGCCTGTTCGAATCGGTCCGCGGCGGCGGCGCGCAAACCTGCGGTCTTTTCGGTGACGAAGCGGTCGAGATCGCAGTCGCCGGCGGGGACGCTGAGGCGGTACCCCGGCGGTGCACTGGCCAGCACCGCCGCGGGGTCCATCCCGGCGTCGCCCAGCAGTCGGCGCAGGTTGGACACATAGGAATGGATGCTGGTGCGCGCGGCCGGCGCCGGTGATTCATCCCAGGTGGCGTCGATCAACGAATCCGTACCGACCGCGCGGTTACGGTTGATCAGCAGCATCGCCAACACCGCCCGTTGCTTCGGCGTACCCAACGCCAGGGCTCTGCCATCCACGGTGACCAGCAACGGGCCCAGCAGACCGAACCTGGGGCGCCGCGCCCCCGCGTCGTGAATTCGCATCAGTCCCAAAGCTTTTCGACGGACTTGATGATCGCGGTCAGCGTAGCGTTCACCGGCGCAGCCAACGCCGACCCGCGCTCCCTGTCGGGGGACAGCCCCGTTGATGACGTCGATCTCGCTGACCCGACGCGCTTCGTGGTCGAGCAGTGCCGACGGCTTGGCGTCGGGCATCCGGGCGCCGAACTCCCGCACATGTGCGACGGGGTCGGTGACCGCGATCGCGATCCCCGACGCACGGGCAACGTCGAATGCCTCCGTCGCGGCCGCCTGGCTGACCGGGCCCATCTCCGGGTCGTCCATCACCTGGCCGACGGTCATGTGCGTCAACGCGCACGGCGCGCTGTAGGCAACGTTGCACATCAGCTTCTCCCACTGCATCGCGGCGATGTCGGTGACCGCGGCGGCGTCGAATCCCGCCTCCGCCCAGGCGCGTGCGATCGATTCAACCGTCGCATGCGGCAGCGCCGCATAGGCCCCGAAACGCATGGCCCGCATGGCATTATGATGCACATGGCCGGGAGCGACGCGCGACGCCCCGAACCCGCTGGCGATCCCGACCGCGAGCCGCTCGTCGCCGACGATGCCGGCGACGGTCTCGGCCGACCCGAGGCCGTTCTGGATGGTCAGCACCGGTGTGCTGTCACCCAGCATCGGAAGCGCTTGCCGCGCACCGGATACTACGTCCGCGGCTTTGACGGCGAGCACGATCAGGTCCATGGTCTCGGCCGGCGCGACCGTGCTGGCCCGCAGCGCTACCACTTGGTCGGAGTCGGGACCGGTGACCCGTAGGCCATGCTGGGCGACCTGGGCCATGCTGGCCTCGTCGGCGTCGATCGCCAGCACGTCGTTGCCCGCGGAAGCGAGTTTGGCGGCATAGATGGAACCCATTGCGCCACAACCGATTACAGCTATCTTCATCCGCGTACTCCGAGGTCAGGTTGTCAGTTCGGCGATCAGTTCGGCCAGGCCGGCTTTCTGCTCGAGGCCGAAGCCCGGGGCGTCCGATGCTGCGATCCGGCCCTCGGCGACAACGCAGGTATCCGTCCACCCGCCGAAGGGTTGGAACACACCGGGATACGACTCGCATCCGCCCAGGCCCAGGCCGGCGACGATGTGCAGATTGATCAGGTGTCCGCCGTGGGGGAAGGCGAATCGGCGATCATAGCCGTGGGTCTCGAGCACCTCGACCATCCGCGCGTACTCGGTCAATCCGTAACTCAGGCCGGCGTCCATTTGGAAGATGTCGTGTCCCGGCCGCATGCCTCCGTATCGAACCAGATTGGTCACGTCGCGCACGGAGAACAGATTTTCGCCGGTCGCCACCGCACCCTGGTAGCTCGCGGTCACCGCGTGGTTGAGTTCGAAATCCAATGGGTCGCCCGGTTCTTCGTACCAACGCAGGCCGTAGGGGGCCAACGCCGCCGCCCATTGCGTCGCGGTCGGCCGGTCAAACCGGCCGTTGGCGTCGACCGCGACCCGTCCCGCGTCGCCGACGACGTCGATGACCGCCTCGAGGCGGGCCAGGTCCGCGCTCAGCGACGCGCCGCCGATCTTCATCTTCACCGCGTCGTAGCCCAGCTCGACATAGCCACGCATCTCCCCGCGCAATGCATCGAGGCCCTTGTCCGGATAGTAGTAACCGCCGGCGGCATACACCGCAACCGTCGATTCCGGCTCCCGCCCGAAGCGCCGCGCGATGGTCGCGTAGGCGGGTTCGTCATCGAGTTTCGCGTTGAGGTCCCAGCACGCCAGCTCCAGGGCCGCGGCCGCGGCCGCCCGGTCGCCGTGGCCGCCCGGTTTCTCGTCGGCGAGCGCGCACGCCAGCACCGCCGCCGGGTCGATGCGTCCCGAGTCGTCCAGCAGCCCGTCGGGGGATGCGGCCAGTACCCGCGGGATCATTCGATCGCGCAGAATCCCGCTCTGGGCGAAGCGGCCGATCGAGTTGAACGCCACCCCGGTGGCGGTGTCGGTGATGATCGCCACCAACGAAACCGTGTGGCCGGAGAAGTTGACGAGTGCGTTGGCCGGGTTGCCCTGCAATCGGACCGGCCGCTCGACGATGGCGGTGAGTTTCGTCACCCCGTTTTGGTGAACAACACCGCTTGCTCGAACGGAATCCGAGCGAAGACCCGTCGCCCACGGATCACGTGCGTCGCCGCTTCGTCCCTGCTGACAACGCGCGGGTCGGTAATACCGAACGTCTTGCCGCTACGGCGCATTTTTCCGCCGCCTGCCGCCTTGAGGTTCTTCAGCCAGTCGCGATCGGGACCGTAGCTCAAACAGCACGGCCACACCGGGTTTTCCGTCGACCTCGGTGTTGAAGGCATTCACCGGTGTGCGGTAGGTCTTGCCGGAGCGCCTTCCAACATGCTCGATGATGGCAAACGATGGAGCCCAGCCCGCCCACATCCGCTGGATGGGATTGGTGACGTGCCGGTTGAAACGGGCCAGCCCTTGCGGAAGTTGCATGACCAACTCTTACACCCTGTAGTTGATCGGGTCGAGAAGGCTGGGACACTGGTCGGCATGGGTAGCACTGACCAAGCGCTCGCGCGGGTGCGTACCTCGGCACAGCTGTTCGAGGACGCCTGTGCGGTCATTCCCGGCGGGGTGAACTCCCCGGTTCGGGCCTTCACCGCGGTGGGCGGCACCCCGCGGTTCATCACCGAGGCGCACGGCTGCCGGCTCACCGACGCCGACGGCAACCGCTACGTCGACCTGGTCTGCTCGTGGGGTCCGATGATTTTGGGGCACGCACATCCGGCCGTTGTCGAGGCCGTCACCAAGGCCGCCGCCAATGGCCTGTCGTTCGGCGCGCCCACCCCGGCCGAGAGCTGGCTGGCCAACGAGATCATCGGGCGCGTGAGGCCTGTCGAACGAATCCGCATGGTGAACTCCGGCACCGAGGCCACCATGAGCGCAATGCGACTGGCCCGCGGGTTCACCGGCCGCGCCAAGGTCGTCAAGTTCTCCGGCTGCTACCACGGCCACGTCGACGCGCTGCTCGCCGACGCGGGCTCGGGGGTTGCGACATTGGGCCTGCCGTCCTCGCCCGGGGTCACCGGGGCGACCGCGGCCGACACAATTGTGTTGCCCTACAACGACATCGACGCCGTGCGACAGACGTTTGCCCGGTTCGGCGAGGAGATCGCCGCGGTGATCACCGAGGCCAGCCCCGGCAACATGGGCGTTGTCCCGCCCACGGCCGGCTACAACGCGGCCCTGCGCGCCATCACCGCCGAGCACGGCGCGCTGCTGATCGTCGACGAGGTGATGACGGGCTTTCGGGTCAGCCGAAGTGGTTGGTACGGAATCGATCCGGTCGATGCCGACCTGTTCACCTTCGGCAAGGTGATGAGCGGCGGGTTGCCCGCCGCGGCGTTCGGCGGACGCACCGAGGTGATGGAGCGGTTGGCCCCGCTGGGCCCGGTGTACCAAGCCGGCACGCTGTCGGGTAACCCGGTGGCGATGGCCGCCGGGCTGGCCACGCTGCGCGCCGCCGACGACGCGGTCTACGCGACCCTGGACGCCAACGCCGACCGGCTGGCCGGCCTGCTCGCCGAGGCGCTGACGAATGCGGATGTGCCACACCAGATTCCGCGGGCTTCCAACATGCTCAGCGTGTTCTTCTCCGAGACGCCGATCACCGACTTCGCGTCGGCGCGGGCCAGCCAGACCTGGCGGTTCGCCCCGTTCTTCCATGCCCTGCTGGACGCCGGCGTCTACCCGCCGTGCAGCCCGTACGAGGCATGGTTCGTCTCGGCCGCGCTCGACGACGCGGCATTCGAGCGCATCGCGGAAGCCCTCGAACCTGCGGCACGCGCCGCAGCCCGGGCGCGGGAGTCCTGATGGCCGAGCACACCCGCGTCCACGTGGTGCGGCACGGTGAGGTGTACAACCCGAGCGGCGTCCTCTACGGCCGACTGCCCGGCTACTACCTCTCCGACACGGGCAACGCGCAAGCGGCAGCGGTGGCCGACGCGTTGGCTCACCGCGACATTGTCGCGGTGATCGCCTCCCCGCTGCAGCGCGCCCAGGAGACCGCCGCGCCCATCGCGGCCAAGCACGACCTGCAGGTGGACACCGATCCCGACCTGATCGAATCGGCCAACTTCTTCGAAGGCAAGCGCATGGGCCCGGGCGATGGTGCCTGGCGAGACCCCCGATTCTGGTGGCAGCTGCGCAACCCGTTCCGGCCGTCGTGGGGCGAGCCCTACCAGCAGATCGCCGAACGCATGGCGACCGCAGCGGACAAGGCACGCGCCCGTGGGGCGGGCCGTGACGTGGTGTGCGTCAGCCACCAACTGCCGGTGTGGACGCTGCGGCTGCACCTGACCGGTCAGCGGCTCTGGCATGATCCGCGCCGACGGGAATGCGGGCTGGCGTCGGTGACCACCCTGGTCTACGACGGCGATCGGCTGGTCGACGTCGAGTACAGCGAACCGGCGGGCGCTTGATCATGTGGCGGCTGCTTCTGGCCGGGGCTGTACTGGTATCGCTGGCAACTGGCTGTTCCGGACGCGACGCGGTCGCCCAGGGCGGCACGTTCGAATTCGTCTCGCCCGGCGGCAAAACCGACATCTTCTACGACCCGCCGGCAAGTCGTGGCAGCCCGGGCCCGCTGTCGGGGCCGGACCTCGCGGATCCGGCGCGCACCATCTCGCTCGACACCGGGCCGTTCGCCGGGAACGTCGTCGTCATCAACGTGTGGGGGCAGTGGTGCGGGCCGTGCCGGGCCGAGGTCACCCAACTGCAGCGGGTGTACGACGCCACCCGCGGCTCCGGGGTCTCGTCGGTGTCGTTTCTAGGCATCGACGTCCGCGACAACAACCGCCAGGCGGCCCAAGACTTCGTCGACGACCACCATGTCACCTACCCGTCGATCTATGACCCCGCCATGCGCACCCTCATCGCTTTCGGCGGCAAGTACCCCACCACCGTGATCCCGTCCACGCTGGTGCTGGACCGCCAGCACCGCGTAGCCGCGGTCTTCCTGCGTGAGCTGCTGGTCGACGACCTGCAGCCGGTGGTGCAACGGTTAGCCTCGGAAAAGTCGGCGAAATGACGGGCTTCACTCAGATCGCTGCCGCCGGACCACTGCTGCTGGCGCTGGGCGTGTGCCTGCTGGCGGGGCTGGTGTCCTTCGCCTCGCCGTGTGTGGTGCCGCTGGTGCCGGGCTACCTGTCGTATCTCGCTGCCGTCGTCGGCGTTCCTGAAGGGGAGCCGGGAGCCGTCCAGACCCTTCCGGCCGCCCGGTGGCGGGTCGCCGGGTCCGCGGCGCTGTTCGTGGCCGGGTTCACCGCGGTGTTCGTGTTGGGCACCGTCGCGGTGCTGGGCATGACGACCACGCTGATCACCAACCAGGTGTTGCTGCAGCGGGTCGGGGGAGTGCTGACCATCGTGATGGGCCTGGTGTTCGTCGGCCTCATCCCCGCGTTGCAGCGCCCGGCGCGGTTCAGCCCGCGGCAGCTGACGACGGTGGCCGGGGCGCCGCTGCTCGGCGCGGTGTTCGCGTTGGGCTGGACGCCGTGCCTGGGGCCGACGCTGAGCGGCGTGATCTCCCTCGCCGCCGCTACCGACGGCGCCAACGTAGCCCGCGGGATCGTGTTGACGATCGCCTACTGCATGGGACTGGGGATTCCATTCGTGCTGCTGGCGTTCGGTTCGGCGGGGGCGGTGTCGGGCTTGGGCTGGCTGCGCCGGCACAGCCGGGGCATCCAGATCTTCGGCGGCGCACTGCTGATCGCGGTCGGTGCCGCACTGGTCACCGGCGTCTGGAACGAGTTCATCTCGTGGCTGCGCGACGCGCTCGTGTCGGACGTGAGGCTGCCGATTTGATGGCGCGAGAGGCGGCGCGAGCAGACGCAAAACCCCCCAAAAATGGCCCATTTTGGGGGATTTTGCGTCTGCTCGCCGTAAGGAGCCGCAACCTCTGGCGCTCGCTGACCTCGATGGGCACCGCGCTGGTGCTGTTATTCCTGTTGGCGCTCGGCGCGATACCCGGCGCGCTGCTGCCGCAGCGCAGCCTCAACGCCGGCAAGGTCAGCGACTACCTGAAAGCACACCCGGTGATCGGCCCATGGCTGGATGCGCTGCAGGCCTTCGACGTGTTCTCCAGCTTCTGGTTCACCGCCATCTACGTGCTGCTGTTCGTGTCGCTGGTCGGCTGCCTGACACCGCGGATGATCGAGCACGCCCGCTGCCTGCGTGCGCTACCGGTGGCCGCCCCGCGCAACCTGGCCCGGCTGCCCAAGCACACCAGCGTGCGGCTTGCAGCCGATTCCGCCGACGTCAACGCTCTGGCCAACACCATCGCTGGGCGGTTGCGCGGCTGGCGCTCGACCATCCGACACCCCGACGGGAACGACCCCGAAACCGTCGAGGTGTCCGCCGAGAAGGGCTACCTGCGCGAGTTCGGCAACCTGGTCTTCCACTTCTCGCTACTAGGGCTGCTGGTCGCGGTGGCCGTCGGCAAGCTGTTCGGCTACGAGGGCAACGTGATCGTCATCGCCGACGGCGGGCCCGGCTTTTGCTCGGCGTCGCCGGCGGCGTTCGACTCCTTCCGCGCCGGCAACACCGTCGACGGCACGTCGCTGCACCCAATCTGCGTGCGCGTCAACGACTTCCAGGCGCACTACCTGCCGTCGGGACAGGCCACTTCGTTTGCCGCAGACATCGACTATCAATCGGGCCGCGATCTGACGGCGAACACCTGGCGGCCCTACCGGCTGGAGGTCAACCACCCGCTGCGGATCGGCGGCGACCGGGTCTACCTGCAGGGCCACGGCTACGCGCCCACCTTCACCGTGATCTTCCCGGACGGGCAGACGCGCACCTCGACCGTGCAATGGCGGCCCGACAACCCGCAGACCCTGCTGTCGTCGGGGGTGGCCCGCATCGACCCGCCGGCGGGCAGCTATCCCAACCCCGACGAGCGACGCAAACACGAGATCGCGATCCAAGGCCTACTGGCGCCGACCGCACAGCTCGATGGCGTCTTGCTGTCGTCACGCTTCCCGGCCCTGAACGCCCCGGCGGTCGCCGTCGACATCTATCGCGGTGACACCGGGCTGGACACCGGACGGCCCCAATCGCTGTTCTCGCTGGACCCGCGGCTGATCGACCAGGGGCGGCTGACCAAGGAGAAGCGCGTCAACCTGCGCGCCGGCGAGCAGGTCCGGCTGGACCAGGGCACCGTCGTCCGCTTCGACGGTGCGGTCCCGTTCGTGAACGTGCAGGTGTCGCACGACCCCGGGCAGACCTGGGTGCTGGTTTTCGCGGTCACGATGATGGCCGGCCTGCTGGTGTCGCTGCTGGTGCGGCGCCGACGGGTGTGGATCCGGCTGACCTCTTCATCAGCCAAGGAAGCCGGTGCTGACGCCCCCGGTACGGTGAATGTCGAGCTGGGCGGCCTGGCGCGCACAGACAATTCCGGGTGGGGCGACGAGTTCGAGCGGCTGACCGAGAGGCTGCTGGCCGGGCTCGGTGAGCCGGTCGGCGGCCCGGCAACCACCGCTAGGGCCGGAAGGAAGGCCACATGAATACGCTGCACGTCAACATAACCCTGGCGCGCTACTCCGACTGGGCGTTCACCTCGGCCGTCGTCGCGCTGGTGGTTGCCCTGCTGCTGCTGGCCTTCGAGCTGGCCTATGTCGGTGGCCGCCGCGCCGACAGCCGGGCAAGCGTGCTGATCGGGGCCCACAAAAATGTCGGCGCCGACAGCGCCACCCCCGGCGTCGTCGAGGACGCGCCAGCACGACCGTTCGACGAACGCGTCGGACGGGCCGGGTTGGCCGTGGTCTACCTCGGCATCGGGCTGCTGGTGGCCTGCGTCGTGCTGCGCGGCCTGGCCACCATGCGGGTGCCCTGGGGCAACATGTACGAGTTCATCAACCTGACCTGCTTGAGTGGGCTGGTAGCGGGCGCGATCGTGTTGCGCCGCCCGCAGTACCGCCCGCTGTGGGTGTTCCTGCTGCTGCCGGTGCTGGTGCTGCTCACGGTGTCGGGACGCTGGCTCTACACCAACGCCGCCCCGGTGATGCCGGCCCTGCAGTCCTATTGGCTGCCCATCCATGTGTCGGTGGTCAGCCTCGGTTCGGGGGTGTTCCTGGTCGCCGGCATCGCCAGCATCCTGTTCCTGCTGCGTACCTCACGGCTCGGTGAACCCGACAACCCGGCAAACGCCGACAGCCGGCTGGCGCGCATGGTGCAGCGTTTGCCCGACGCGCAGACCCTGGACCGGATCGCCTACCGGACGACGATCTTCGCGTTTCCCGTGTTCGGATTCGGGGTAATTTTCGGGGCGATCTGGGCCGAAGAAGCCTGGGGTAGGTACTGGGGGTGGGATCCCAAGGAGACCGTGTCGTTCGTCGCATGGGTGATCTATGCGGCCTATCTACATGCCAGGTCGACCGCGGGATGGCGGGACAGGAAAGCAGCATGGATCAACGTCGCGGGATTCGTGGCGATGGTCTTCAATCTGTTCTTCGTTAACCTGGTCACTGTGGGCCTGCATTCGTATGCGGGCGTGGGCTGACCTGCTCCTGGATGATCCACCCGCGTACTCACAACAAGGGGGAAGTGCACGTGTCTGACAATTCGACAACCGGCCCGACCAGGCTCGACGCGCCCGAGACCTTGAACAGCGGCAACCGCGTGGACCATCCGACCAACCAATTGCCGCCCGTGCCCACCGCATCCGGCGGCTCGGGCGATGAGGCCCCCACCAGGGCTTTCGCCGGATTCCGCACCGAGCAGCGGCGCCCCGCGGCCGATGCCCGGGCCGTGGCGCCGCCGACCGCACCGGCCGGCATGCCGCCGTGGGATTCCACTCCGGTCACCGGCATCCCGCAGGTCGACCCGGCCGGATTCGGTGGCTATCACGGTGGCCCGGTCGACGTGCCGGTGCGTCCCGTGGATTCCTCGTATCGCCCCGAGCTGGTGCCGCACACGCCGTATCCCGAACTGTCCACCAGCATGCTGTTGCGTCAGGTCAAACCGCCGCCGTCGGACGGCTGGCGCCGGTTTCTCTACGTGCTGTCCGGTCAGCTGATCAATCTCGGGGAGAGCCCGCGGGCCGCGCGGTACCACGACTTGGTGGCCCGGGTGAACCGGCCGCTGCGGGGTTGCTATCGCGTCGCGATGGTGTCGCTGAAGGGCGGCGTCGGCAAAACCACGATCACCGCGACGCTGGGAACCACCTTCGCCTCGATTCGCGGCGACCGGGTGATGGCGGTGGACGCCAGCCCCGACCGCGGCACCCTGAACCAGAAGGTGCCGCTGGAGACGGCGGCCAGCGTCCGGCAGTTGCTGCATGACGCGAAGGCCATCGAGCGCTACAGCGATATCCGCCGCTACACCTCGCGGGGACCGAGCGGACTGGAAGTGCTGGCCTCGGAAAGCGACCCGGCGATCTCCGATGCGTTCAGCGCCGACGATTACACCCGCGCGATGGAGATCCTCGAGCGGTTCTACGGCCTGGTTCTCACCGACTGCGGCACCGGGCTGCTGCACTCGGCGATGTCATCGGTGCTAGAGACGGCCGATGTGCTCGTCGTGGTCAGCTCGGGCTCGGTCGACGGCGCGCGCAGCGCCTCGGCGACGCTGGACTGGCTCGACGCGCACGGCCACGAGGACCTGGTGCGCAACTCGGTCGCGGTCATCAACGCCGTGCGGCCGCGAAGCGGCAACGTCGACATGCAAAAGGTGATCGATCACTTCGCGCGGCGCTGCCGCGCGGTGCGGTTGGTGCCGTTCGACCCTCATCTCGAGGAGGGCGCCGAGATCAGCCTGGACCGGTTGCGGCGATCCACCCGCGAAGCGCTCACCGAGCTCGCGGCTGTGGTTGCCGATGGGTTCCCGAGCGACTCGCGGCCAGCCGCCGGGGGCTAGTTTCGGCTAGTCCCGGCTAGTCCCTTCCAAGCCGGCGCAGGAAGTCCGGATCGTCGTCGGGACCGATCACGCGAGTCTTGGACCGGTTGGCCTGTGACCGCGCCGCTCGCCAGCCGACGTAGATCAGCGTCCCTAGCACCAGGACGAGGATCAGGTAGAGCACGCGACACCTCCTTGGAGCGAATATACCCGCGCCGTAGGCTCGACCCGTGTCAGATGGGCCGAGCGACAAGAGTTCTGGGAGCACTGGGAGCTCGGGGAATCGGATCGTCATCGACGTGCTGCTCTACGCGACGGCTCGATTGGCGCTGGTGGTCGCGCTCAGCGCCGCGATCTACGGAGTGGCGCGGATGCTGGGGGTCAGCGGATTCCCCCTCGTCGTGGCGGTGCTGTTCGCGCTGATCATCGCGATGCCCCTGGGGATCTGGCTGTTCACCCCGCTGCGACGGCGCGCCACCGCCGCGCTCGCCGTCAGTGGCGAGCGGCGCCGTCGGGAACGCGACGAATTGCGGGCCCGGTTGCGCGGCCCGGAAATCCAAGCCCCGCCCGACGAGACGCCCGACGGGGAGTGAGATCAGCCGAGCCCGGGTGGCATCCGCACGACCTGCGCGGCGTACGTCAGGCCCGCACCGTAACCGATCAGCAGGGCCAGATCGCCGGGCTTGGCCGCCCCGGTTTCCAGTAGTTGCGCCATCGCGAGGGGAATCGATGCCGCCGAGGTGTTTCCGGTGTGTTCAATGTCGTTGGCGATCACCGTATCCGGGCGCAACTGCAGGGTTTTGGCCAGTAGTTCGTTGATGCGGCTGTTGGCCTGGTGCGGGACGAACACGTCGATCTGATCGGGGCCGACCCCTGCCGCGTCCAGTGCCCGCTGACCCACGTCTCCCATTTGGAATGCCGCCCAACGGAACACCGCGGGACCTTCCAGCCGCACGAACGGGCGTGGGCCACTTGGGTTCTGCGCGAACGTGATCCAGTCGATGTCCTGGCGTATGGCGTCGGCCTGCTCACCGTCGCTGCCCGCCACCAGCGGTCCAATGCCTTGTTCGGGTGTCTGGCCGACCACCACCGCGGCCGCGCCGTCGGCGAAGATGAAGCAGTTGCCGCGGTCGCGCATGTCGATGGTGGGGGACAGTTTCTCCGTGCCGACCACCAGCATCTTGGCGGCGGCTCCGCCCCGGATCATGTCGGCCGCGGCGCCCAGCGCATACCCGAACCCGGCGCACCCCGCCGAGATGTCGAACCCGAGGACGCCCTTGGCGCCCAGCGCTGACGCGACCATCGGGGCGGCGGGAGGGGTCTGCAGGAAATGGGTGTTGGTGGTGACGATCACGCCGTCGATCTCGGACGCGTCGAGTGCGGCGATCGACAACGCGCGCCGACAGGCCTCGGTCGCCATGGACGCCGCGGACTCGTCGTCAGCGGCGAATCGGCGCGACTTGATCCCGGTTCGCGAGTAGATCCACTCGTCGGACGAATCGATGTTCTCGCAGATCTCGTCGTTGCTGACGATGCGTTCGGGCCGGTAGGACCCGACGCTGAGCATTCCGACGTTCTTCGGCCCACTGGTCGTGGCGATCTGACTCATGGCCCGTCCTTAACTGGGGTTGCTGAATTGACTGTATGCGCGTTGCTGGTGCCGCCGTTCGCCGAGCCTGCGTCCAGCGCGTGGACACGCCGACCCGACGCGCTCTAGGCGCAGACTCGGCGGCCGACTCAAATCCCGAGCGGCCCCGCCAGGGCTAAAGCGGCGGAAACCAGGATCGCCCACACCAGCATCGCCAGCCCGGTGTCGCGCAGCACCGGGATCAACTCCGGCCCGCCACGGCCGGATCGCACCGGCTCCGCCGCGCGCACGGCCAGCGGCATGGCCACCAATCCCACGGCACATAGTGGGGCCGCAATCATCAGCACCAAGGTCAGCACTCCGGCGGTCACCAGCAGCGCTTGATAGAGCACCCGGGTACGGGCATCGCCCAGGCGCACCGCGAGGGTGACCTTGCCCGACTGCGCGTCTGTGGGGATGTCGCGCAGGTTGTTGGCCACCAGCACGGCCGACGACAGCGCTCCGGTCGACACCGCCAGCACCACCCCCACCCAGTCCACCCGCAGGGCCTGGGTGTACTGCGTGCCGAGCACCGCGACCAGGCCGAAGAACACGAACACCGCGACCTCGCCGAAGCCGGCATAGCCGTAGGGCCTCGACCCGCCGGTGTACAGCCAGGCCCCGGCGATGCACGCGGCACCGACGGCGATCAGCCACGGCGCGGTCAGCAGCGCCAGCGTCAGCCCGGCCACCGCGCCGACGGTGAGGCTGATAATCGCCGCGGCCAGCACCGATCGCGGGGATGCCAGCTTTGAGCCCACCAGACGTAGCGGGCCGGCTCGTTCGTCGTCGGTGCCGCGGATGCCGTCGGAGTAGTCGTTGGCGTAGTTGACCCCGACGATCAACGCGAGCGCGACGGCCAGCGCCAGCAGTGCCTTCCACCACACCGCCGAATGCAGCCACGCCGCGGCACCGGTGCCCGCGACCACCGGTGCCACTGCGTTCGGCAAGGTGCGCGGACGCGCCCCGGAGATCCACTGCGCGAATGTGGCCACCAAGGCATCCTGCCCTATGCACCACAATGGGCGAATGCTCGGAGTGATCGGCGGCAGCGGCTTCTACACGTTCTTCGGTTCCGACAGCCGCGTCGTCCAGGTCGAGACCCCGTACGGCGACCCCAGTGCCCCGATCACGGTGGGCACCGTCGGTGAGCACGAGGTCGCGTTCCTGCCCCGCCACGGTGCACAGCACGAGTACTCGGCTCACACCGTGCCCTATCGCGCCAACATGTGGGCGCTGCGCAAGCTGGGCGTGCGACGGGTGCTCGCCCCGTGCGCGGTCGGCAGCCTGACCCAGGAACTCGGCGCGGGCACCGTGGCCGTGCCCGACCAGCTGGTCGACCGCACCCGGGGCCGCGAGGACACTTATTTCGATTCCGGCGCCATCCACGTCGATTTCGCCGACCCGTACTGTCCGACGCTGCGGGGCGCCGTGACCGGTCAGCCCGGTGTGGTTGACGGCGGCACCATGGTGGTGATCCAGGGGCCACGATTTTCCACTCGGGCGGAAAGCCGTTGGTTCGCCTCCGCCGGTTTCACGCTGGTGAACATGACCGGCTATCCGGAGGCCGTGCTCGCCCGTGAGCTCGAAATGTGCTATGCGGCAATCGCTTTGGTGACCGATCTGGATGCCGGCGTCACGGTCGGCGAGGGTGTGAAAGCCGTCGACGTGTTCGCGCAGTTCGAAAGGAACATGGGGCTGCTCAAGGAACTGGTGCGCGAGGCGATAGGTCAGGTTGGCGTGCAACGCACCTGCACGCACTGCCTGGCACACGACGGCGTTACGTTGCCATTCGAGCTGCCGTGAGGATATTGCTCACCGGCGCAGCCGGTTTCATCGGGTCCCGGGTGGGCGCCGCGCTGCGGGCGGCCGGCCACGACGTCATCGGCATCGATGTCTTGCTGCCCGCCGCGCACGGATCGGATTCGGTGCTCCCCGAGGGATGCCGGCGGGTCGATGTGCGCGACGCCGACGCGCTGGCTCCGTTGCTGGCCGGTGTCGACCTGGTGTGCCACCACGCCGCGATGGTCGGCGCCGGCGTGGACGCCGCCGACGCACCCGCCTACGGCGGCCACAACGATTTCGCCACCACGGTGCTGCTGGCGCAGATGTTCGCCGCCGGGGTGCGCCGCTTGGTGCTGGCGTCGTCGATGGTGGTGTACGGGCAGGGCAACTATGCCTGCCCCGAGCACGGGCTGGTCGACCCGCTGCCGCGGCGGCGCGCCGACCTCGACGCGGGCGTGTTCGAGCATCGCTGTCCGGCCTGCGGGCTGCCGGTCACCTGGCGGCTCGTCGGCGAGGATGCCCCGCTGCGGCCGCGCAGCCTGTACGCGGCCAGTAAGACCGCGCAGGAGCACTACGCTCTGGCGTGGTCGGAGTCGAGCGGCGGCTCGGTGGTGGCGTTGCGCTATCACAACGTCTACGGCCCAGGTATGCCGCGCGACACCCCCTATTCCGGGGTGGCCGCGATCTTTCGCTCGTCCCTCGAAAAGGATCAGCCGCCAAGGGTTTTCGAGGATGGCGGGCAGATGCGTGACTTCGTGCACGTCGACGACGTGGCCGCGGCGAACCTGGCCGCCGTCAACAGCGACCACGCGGGTTTCTCGGCGTTCAACGTCTGTTCGGGGCGGCCGATCTCGATCCTCGAGGTGGCCACCGCACTCAGCGACGCGCGCGCGGGCGCGCCCGCGGCGGTCACCACCGGGCAGTACCGCAGCGGGGATGTGCGTCACATCGTCGCCGACGCCACCCGCGCCGAACAGCTGCTGGGTTTTCGCGCGGCCGTCGATCCGCGCGAGGGTCTACGCGAATTTGCGTTCGCGCCCTTGCGGTAATCGGTTTACGACGGGTCGCGCGGTGGCCGGTAAATCCTGGGTTTCGGCACCGGTGGGATTTGGATCTGGCGGGTGGCGGAGTCGTCCCCGCGGAAAATCCGTGGTGATCCCGCCGGCCGGGACAGGACGGCAGTGGGCGCGTTCCCGGCCGGTCGGGTGGGGATACGCGTCGTCGCGGCGGCCGACGGCGGGACCGGGATGGGCGGCTTGGCGGTGCGAGTGTGGGCGGCACGACGCTTTGCGGCTACCGGGCTGCGGCGACCCGAAATGACCGCGGCGGCAAGGATGCTCAGCGCCACCCCGCACAGCGCCACGTCGAAGGTGCTGGTGATCTGCTGGGCGAGATCGTTGCCGTAGACCGGGTTGGCCCACCCGCCGCCGTTGGGGATCTCCTGGAACCGCGGGGCCAGCACGACGCCCACCACGACACGCGAAAGGCCCAGCGCGCACAGCAGTCCGCACAGCGACGTGGTCAGCCTCCTCGACACCGACGCGTTGGCCAGGTTGACCCGAAGCCAGATCGCGAGCACCCCGGTGGCGAGGTCGAACGCCGCCAACGTCAGGGTGTCGTAGCGCGAGTACGGGTAATTCAACGTCACCGCGACGGCGAGGTCGGTGATCCGCATCAGCGCCGACCCCAGACACCATACGGCGATGAGCAGCAAGGCTTTTCGCGCCGCCGCCCGCCAGGGATTGTCGGCCTCCGCGCTGCGGTACGCCCGCAGGGCGCTGGGCGCGAAGATCGCCGCGCCCGCAGCCCAGGCCAAGTAACCCTCGTACCCGACGCCGGCCGTCGAGGTGTTCTGCGCGATGCCGTGGAACGCGTCGATGTCGCGGCCGACCGGAAGTGCCCACACCAGGATCCCGGCGACCAGCGTCGAGGCCCCGAGCGCGCTGGTCGCCAGCCGGGAGGCCTTGCTGCTGCGCAGCAGCCAGCCGGACGCGACGAGGACGGCGGCCAACGCGATCGCGCCGTACACCAGTGCCGTCGCGATAACTGCGATGTTCTGCTTGCCGAAACCGGACCCGCCCTGCAACGCGAAGCGCACCCGCCAGAACAGGTGGAAGGCGGTGCTCAGCAGCGCGACGACTATCGAGGCGTAGCCGACGATCCGGGCGGAACGGTACCGCTCGTCGTCCGCGCCGAAGGCGGGCTGCGCGGCCAACAGCGAGCCGGCGACCCCCAGCCACGCTCCCGGTCCGACACCACCGGGCACGTGCACGCCGCCGCCCGATCGAACCGTTTGGACCACGTCGAACACGACGAAAGCGATCACCAGCACCTGGTAGGGGACGTTGAGCGGCGCGCGCAGCCGGGTCAGCGCGAGGGAAACCAGGGACAGCAGTGTCACCAGGCCCAGGACCGCGAACAGCGCGGTCCGGCTGCCCGGGATGCCGACGCCGAAATACAGGTTCCACGGCAGGAGCAGCGCGACAACGAGCAGGACTCCGGCGGTCACGTCGCGCACGACGATCCGGCGGCGCGGCGGGGCCCCGGTCACCGGCGCGGTCTGCCCCCTGATGGGCCCGGTCGGTGCGTCGTCGCTGCCCTGGCTCACGATGCCCCCATGCTTGGCGGAGTGCGTTGCTCGCTTGCGAACATATTCTCCGTTCGGACGGCGCGGCAATCCCCATCGCTCGCTGGGACCAGGCGCGCTGCGCTCATAGGCGAATCTAATTTAGATGCTGGATACTGCCGTCCATATCGCAGTGTAATGATGGCTGGGACAGTTGCTGGTTGGGTGCTGATTGGCTTGCTGGTGGGGCTGGCCAACCGAAGGAGAGCCGCGGTGGACGTCGTTTTGGGGGTGGCGGTCGCAGATCGGATCGCACGCCTGACGCTCCTCGCGGCGGCGCCGAGCCAGGATGTGATCGATCAGTCCGTCATTGATCTGGCGGACAACCCCATCAATACATTGACCGAAACCGTCGTCGGCACCGATCGCTTGTTGGCTGAGGAAAGCCACCGGCTGCTCGCGACCCGGCTGTCGTGGTCGGATCCGCTGCGAGTCGGCGAGTTGCGACGGTCACTGGAGGACTCCGGCGTCCAGAACGTCGTGGTGCTCGACGCGTCGGACGCCGCGACGGGGATGGCGCCGACGGTGGGGTATGCGTCGGACGCCGCGACCGGGATGGCTCCCACGGTGGGGTACGCGTCGGACGCCGCGACCGGGATGGCTCCCACGGTGGGGTACGAGTCGGACGCCGCGACGGGGATGGCCCCGACGGTGGGCTTCGACGGCGGTGCGACGGCGATGGCGCCCGCGGTCGAATCAGACGAAGATGCCGAGACCGGGCCGGTGCGACTGTTGGCCGCCGCCGACGTCATCCTGGGAGTCGCGGTCGCCGGTTCGGTCGCGCGTCTGGCGTTTGTCGGACCCGCGGCGGGCGGTTATGTCGCGATCAAGCATTCCGTGGTCGATTTGGCGATCAACCCGTTCCAGACGCTGACCCGAGCGGTGACCGACGCGCAGCAGGCACTGGCCGCCGAGGGGCGTCACCTGGTGGCGACCCGGGTGTACTCGCCGAATCCTGTTCAGGCACAAGCATTTAGCCAGGGGTTGGCCGCTGCGGGAATCGGAAATGTCGCAGAGATCTCGGAGGCGGAGGCGGTTACTGCGCTGCTGCGCGGGATCCTCGGCATCGGCGCGCAAACCGGCGCCGTTGTGCTCGAGGTCACCGCCGAGGCGGCGACGTTGTTAGGCCTGGGCGCGGCCGGCGCGCTGGCGACCGTCTTGGCGACGGTGGCGCTGGAGGGCGTCGTCGATGCTGCGGCTGCGGCGGTCGACATGGTGCTGGACTTTCTTCGCACCGCGCCGTTCGAGGTCGCTTCCGCGTTTGTGATGGGCACCTTCGAAGACCTCGCCGCGGTGGTCGAGCTGCTTCGCGCTCGCTCGGCGCTACAGGTGGAGCGTCTTGAGCATCCCGAATTCGCCATCGCCAGTGGTGCGGCGGTGGCTCCCGCGGTGGCGGCGGCCTCAGACTCGACAGCAATGGCCCCCGCTGTCGGACCGGTCGGCGACGCGACGGTGGTGGCGCCCACGGCCGGCATCGCGGAAACGCCGACGGAGGAGCCGCAGCTGGCGTACTCGATGGCCGACGACGGCGAACCGCTACCCGTCGAGGGCGATTTCGGCGGTGAGTACGACGACGGCGAACCCATGACCACGGCGCAGCGGCTCAGCGGCCGCTCCATGTTGATCAGCAACGCGGTTGTCGCATTCGCGATAATCGGGTTCGCGTCGCTGGCGGTCGCGGTGGCGATCACCGTCCGGCCCACCGCGGCCGCAGAGCCCGTGGTGGGACACCAGAACGCCGCCCCGGGAAAGTTCATGCCGCTGTTGCCAACTCAGCAGCAGGCTCCGGTACCCGCGCCTCCGGCCGATTCCCCGAACGCCGGATACCAGGGCGGCATCATTCCGGACACCAACGGCTACATTCCGCCGCAGCTGGTGTCAGGCGGGGGCGAGGTCCCGGCATCGCCCGGCTTGGTGCCCAACCCGAACGGGCCGATCCCGGTCCCGTATCCCGGTTGGCGGCCGCCGTATCCGGGTTGGCGGCCACCATGGCGCCCAACGACCACCTACCCAACGCCGTCCACGCCGTCGACCCCGTCCACGCCGTCGACCCCGTCGACTCCGTCGACCCCGTCGACCCCGTCGACTCCGTCGACACCTTCGACTCCTTCGACCCCCTCCACGCCTTCGACCCCATCGACGCCTTCCACGCCGTCGACGCCTTCTACGCCGTCGACTCCGTCCACGCCGTCGACGCCGTCGACGCCCTCAACCCCGTCGACCCCTTCATCCGTACCCCCGTCCAGCCCGAAGACGCCGTACACCTCATCGCAAGCGCCGCAATCAAGCGCTGTCCCGCCAAGCACGCCGCACACGTCGGTGGCGCCGCCGCCCGTGCAGACCCAGACCCCGGTGACCCCGAAGCCGGTGACCCCCGCCCCGGTGACCCCGCCGCACAGTGGTCACCACTAGCAGCATGTCGGACGCCGTCACTGTGGTGCTGCCGTGCCTCAACGAGGAGGAGTCGCTGCCGGGGGTGCTGACCGCCATACCCGACGGTTATCGGGCGCTGGTGGTCGACAACAACAGCACCGATAACACGGCCGCGGTTGCCCAACGCCTCGGTGCCCAGGTGGTTGCCGAGCAACGGCCGGGGTACGGCGCGGCGGTGCACGCGGGTGTTGTCGCCGCGACGACGCCGATCGTGGCGGTCATCGACGCCGACGGCTCGATGGATGCCGCCGATTTGCCGCGGCTGGTCGAGGCCCTCGACGGGGGCGCCGACCTGGTGATCGGGCGGCGGCGGCCGGTGCCGGGTCTGCATTGGCCGTGGGTCGCGCGGGTGGGCACCGTGGTGATGAGTTGGCGACTGCGCACCCGCCACGGCCTACCGGTGCACGACATCGCGCCGATGCGGGTGGCCCGGCGCGAGGCGCTGCTGAAGCTCGGTGTCGAGGATCGGCGGTCCGGGTATCCGCTGGAGCTGCTGGTCCGCGCCGCGGCTGCCGGCTGGCGCGTCGTCGAGCTGGACGTCAGCTACGGGCCCAGGACCGGCGGCAAGTCGAAGGTGAGCGGTTCGCTGCGGGGCAGCGTCACCGCGATCCTGGACTTCTGGAAGGTGATCTCGTGATTCCGGTGACGCTGCTGGTGGTTGCCAAGGCGCCGGAACCCGGCCGGGCCAAGACGCGGCTGGCCGCCACAGTCGGCGACCAGGTTGCCGCCGACATCGCCGCCGCCGCGCTGCTCGACACGTTGGACGCGGTGGTCGCCGCGCCGGCCGCACGGCGGGTGGTGGCGCTGACCGGGGACGTGGACGGCGCCGCCGCGGGCGCCGAGATCCGGCATCGCCTCGAGGCGTTCACGGTGATCGAGCAGCGCGGCGACAGCTTCGCCGATCGGCTCGCCAACGCGCACGCCGATGCGGGCGCTGATTTTGGGGGCTATCCGGTGCTGCAGATCGGGATGGACACCCCGCAGGTGACCGCCGAACTGCTGGCCGATTGCGCGGGCCGGCTGCTGGAGTCTCCGGCCGCGCTCGGGTTGGCGCTCGACGGCGGCTGGTGGGTGCTCGGAGTGCAAATGCCGGCGGCGGCGGACTGCCTGCGGGCCGTTCCGATGTCGCAGCCCGACACGGGAGATCTCACATTAAAAGCCTTGCGGGACAACGGCATCGACGTGGTGCAGCTGCAGCAGCTGGCCGACTTCGACGTCGTCGACGACGTCGACGCGGTTCGCGATGCGTGCCGGCCCGACAGTCGGTTTGCGCGGGTCACCCGCGCCGCCGGACTATGACGGTGCGCCCGGCGATCCCGATGGCGAACATGCCCAGCCCGGCGACCGCCGATTGCCACGGCAGGGTGGCGACCAGCAGCAGACAACCCGCGACGCCGCAGACGTCGCGAACCCGGTGCCAGCGCCGAGCACCGGGCAGTGTGAAGGCGGCCGCGTTGGCGATCGCGTAGTAGATCAACACCCCGAACGACGAGAAGCCGATCACCCCGCGCAGGTCGACGGTGGCCACCAAGACGCAGACGACCACACCGAGCGCGATCTCGGCGTGGTGCGGGACCCGGTGGCGCGGGTGAACGGCGGCCAGCCACGACGGCAGGTCCCGATTCCGGGCCATCGCCAAGCCGGTGCGCCCGAGACCGGCGATCAGGGCCAGCAGCGCACCGAGGCTGGCCAGCGCGCCCCCGGCCGCCAGCACCGGAACCAGAGCCGTCGCACCGACGGCCCGCACCGCCTCGGTCAGTGGCGCGGCGGCGCGGGCGAGCCGCGCCGGCCCGGCGGCCAGCAGCGCGGCCACCCCGACCACGAGATAAATGGCCACCGCGATCGCCAGCGCCAAGCTGATCGCCCGTGGGATGGTGCGCGCCGGGTCGCGTACCTCTTCGCCCATCGTCGCGATCCGCGCATACCCGGCGAACGCGAAGAACAGCAGTCCGGCCGACTGCAGCACTCCGTAAAGCGAATTCGGCCACACGCTGAGGTGCACGTGCGACGGCTTGGCCAACACGATCCCCACCACGAAGGCGGTCAGCGCAATCAGCGTGCACGCCAACAGAATTCGGGCCAGCACCGCGGTCTTGGTGACGCCTCGGTAGTTCAGCGCGGCCAGCGCCACGACAGCGGCGATCGCGGCGATTCGCTGCAACCACTGATGTGTTCCTGGGCCGGGGATCGCGTAGCTGGCGAAGGTCAGCGCCATCGCCGCGCAGGAGGCGGTCTTGCCGATCACAAACCCCCAGCCGGCGATGAAGCCCCACCATGGGCCGAGGCGTTCCCGCCCGTAGACGTAGGTGCCGCCGGAGGTGGGGTAGACGGCGGCAAGTTGCGCCGAGGCGGTGGCGTTGCAGTACGCAATGACCGCGGCGAGCACCAGGCCGATCAGCAGGCCGGCACCGGCCGCCCGGGCCGCCGGGCCGAACGCCGAGAACACCCCGGCGCCGATCATCGATCCCAGTCCGATCACCACGGCGTCAGCCGTGCCGAGTCGACGTTCCAGGGCGGGTTCTTGCATGATCACCAATTCGTGAAGATGGAGCTGTTCAGTAGCAGGGCGCCGACGGCATTGACGGCGAGCCAGGCGCGGTGTGAGCGCACCGGCAGCAGCGCGGGCGCCGCGGTGAGCCAGACGGTGAAGGGCAGCCAGATCCGTTCCGTCTCGGCCTTACTCAGCATGCTCAAATCGGCGCATGCGATGACCGCCAGCATTGCCAGCAGTAACAGGGTAAAGCCCGATCGGCCGCGGATGGCGGCCCGGTCGAACACCCTGCCGATTCCCGCGACGCTGCCCAGTCCGATTGCGCACACCACACACGCCAGATTGGCCCATGCCCAATACTGAAACGGCCGGTCCTTCGCAACCCCCTGCCAATAGCGTTGCTGCACAAGGGTGTAGCCGTCGAACCAATAAAATCCGGCTACGGCGAAGGCCACGGCCACCGCAACGGCGCCCAGCGCGGCCGGGCCGAGTGCGCGCAGGGCCGTGCGCCAATCGGAGGCGGACACCAGCACCGCCAGCGCCGGAAGCCCCATCAGCATCAGGCCGTAGCTCAGGAAGACTGCCCAGCCGAGCAACAGGCCCGCGCCGGCGGCCACCAGTGCCGGGGACCGAACCGGGCGGTGCAACGCCACCGCCAGCAGGGCGATACCCCATGCCGCGACCCCGGCGAAGTAACCGTCGGCCGACACCGCCACCCAGATCGCCGTCGGTGCCACCGCCACGAACGGCGCGGCCCGCCGCGCTGTCCGTTCGTCGGCCAGCGCACGGACCGCGATCACCACGGCGGCCGAAGCGCTGGAGCCGGCCAGCAGGCACAGCAGCCCGGCCCACGCGCCGCCGTGCAGGCCCATGCGGTCCAGCCACACGAACGTCAGCAGCGCGCCGGGCGGATGGCCCGAGACGTGCGTGGTCCACGAGCCAGGCTGGAAATCGAGGATTCGGCTGGAGAACGTCCGCACCGTGGCCGCGATGTCGGTGATACCGGGCACCTGCGACAGATACTCGTCGCGGGTGGTCAGCCGGCCGGCGAAGCCGCGCTGCCAGCCGTCGATCATCGCCAGTGAAAAGGCCCACCCGCACGCGGTGGCCCAGGTGCCCAGCGTCAGGAATCGCCACGAAAGCCGTTGTGCCACAATAGGTCCCCACACCGCTGCGGCAGCTGCAATCAGCACTGCCGGCAGCGTTCCCCAGCCGGCGTGGAGGTCCCAGTAGCCGAAGATCGGTGCGGCGCCGGCATGCGTGCCGAAGCGCTCCAGCCCGATATCGCTGCGCGGGTTGATGCCCAAGTTCAGCCGGGGCAGAACGAACGCGGCCGCCACCAGGACAACCCCGACGGCAACCGAGAAGCTCTCGCGTCGCCCAACCCGCACGATCGCCCAGCCTATTGATCGCCGGCGAATCGGCGCACCAAGGCCGCGCGGTCGACCTTGCCGATGCCGAGCCGCGGCAGCGCGTCGACGATGTGCAGCTCGCGGGGAGCCGCGGTGCTGTCCAGCGTGCGCGTCACCGCGGCGCGCAGCGAGTCCAGCGTCGGTGGGGTGCAGCCGTCGGCTACCACCACCGCGGCCACCACCCGTTGTCCCAGCCGGTGATCGGCCACACCGAACACCGCGCAGTCCGTGACGGCCGGGTCCGTGCACAACGCGGCTTCGACGGGCTGGGGCAGCACGGTCAACCCGCCGGTGCTGATCGCGTCGTCGGCGCGGCCCAGCACGGTCAGCACACCCGAATCGATGGCGCCCAGGTCGTCGGTGTGGAACCAGCCGGGTTCGGCGAACGGGTCGGGCGTGACCGGATTGCGGTACCCCTTGGCCAGCGTCGCGCCACCGATCGCGATGCGGCCGTCGGACAGCAAGCGCAGCTGCACCCCGTCCAGCGGGACACCGTCGTACACGCAGCCTCCCGCGGTCTCGCTCATCCCGTAGGTGCGCACCACCGCGATGCCGGCGGTTGCGGCGGCGTCGAGGACCGGCCGGGGAGCCGGTCCGCCGCCGATCAGCACGCCATCCAATTCGGCGAGCGCCGCCGCGGCCGCGGGGTCGGCAAGCGCCTTGGCGAGCTGGGCGGCGACCAGCGACGTGTAACGTCGACCGGACCCCAATCTGCTTACCGCACTGGGCAATTCGGCGACATCGAAGCCAGCGCTAACGTCCAGCTCGACGGGCACCGACCCGGCGAGCGCGCTGCGGACCAGCACCTGCAGACCGGCGATGTGATACGGGGGCAGCGCCAGCAGCCAGCTGCCCCCTCCGCCGAGACGCCGGTGGGTGGCCGACGCGCTGGCCGTCAGGGCGTCGGCGGTCAGCATCGCGCCCTTGGGTGTGCCGGTGGTTCCCGATGTCGTCACCACCAGGGCCACGTCATCGTCGATGTCGGAACCCACGCGCAAGGCACGCAGCACGGCTTCGTCATCGCCGTCGGACGGCACGACCACCAGCGCCTGATCCTGGCCGTCCAGGACCCGTTCCAGGACGGGCAAGAGCACAGCGACGGCGTAGCCCGGCGCGACGCCGAGCGCACGCAGGAGGGCTATGCCTGGTCTCCGGCTTGGTCTCCTGGCAAGCGCTCGTTATCGAGCGGCCAGCCCTTGGCGGCCAGCCGGAGGCGTACCCGCTCGACGTCCTCCTCCGACGGCAGTTCGTCGGTGAGCTTGTTGATCAGCACACCGATATCGACGTCGTCGAACCCGTCGCGCTGCATCAGCTCGTGCGCCACGATCTTGACTTCGTCGTTGCTGAGCCGGCGGTTCAGCAACGCCAGCACCGCGAAGGTGTCGGTCGGCGGAATGCCGTCCGGATACCCGGCGCGCAACCACGAGATAACCGAGCTGAGGAATCCATTCACTTTGCTTTCCCTCCATGAGGGGGTTCGGCAATCGGGTGGACCAGCACGCTTCAGATGCTACTTGGGTTTGGCTCCCAGGAAAGGAGAGTGGGTGTGATGGGCGATGAAGTCTCGGGAGATGTAGGCCAGGGCGAACAGAATCACCAGGACTACCACCGCGTAAATTAGCCAGGCGAGCCCCACCAGCGCCGGGTTGCGCTTGGGTGTGCTTCCCTCGGCGCCGGGAACGTACCCGGAGCCGACGGCTTGCAGCCGCAGCCCGAGCGCGAACAGCCCCGGCAGTGCGGCCCCGGCCAGCATGCTGAAGAGCAGGATCTTCAGGCTGGCCTGGTAGTTGAACCAGTCGGCAAAGCCACCGTGGTGCATCAGGCGCTCCTTGCGGTAAGGGTGTCGTCATCAGAGCCGGAGCCGTCCCGCGGCCCGATGCCCACCTTTGCCACCGGCCTGCTCTCGTCTCCTTCGAGCCCGGCCGTGAGGCTGCCTGCCCAATCTTCGTTGACGTTCTTGTGGTCGACCTTGACCCTGCGCGACCGGATGTAGATGGCGGCAGAGACCGCGACCAACAGCGAGAAGCCGATGATCGCGCCGGGGAATCCGCCGATGAAGTGCACGATCCAGTAGGTGATCGCGCCGACCAAACCGGCCGCCGGAAGCGTGACCAGCCACGCGGTCACCATCCGGCCGGCCACGCCCCAGCGCACCTCGCCGCCGGGCTTGCCCAGTCCGCTGCCCAGCACCGAACCGGTGCACACCTGCGTCGTCGACAGCGCGTACCCGAAGTGGGTGGACAGCAGAATGACTGCGGCCGAGGACGATTCGGCGGCCATGCCCTGTGGCGACTTGATCTCTACGAGGCCCTTGCCCAGGGTGCGGATGATCCGCCAGCCGCCGAGGTACGTGCCCAAGGCCATAGCCACGGCGCAGCACAAGATGACCCAGAACGGCGGCATGGACTCGTTCTTGCTGACCGCGCCGTAGGACATCAGCGCCAAGAAGATGATGCCCATCGTCTTCTGCGCGTCCCCGGTGCCGTGCGCCAGCGAGACCAGCGAGGCCGAGCCCCACTGGCCGTACCGGAACCCCGCCTCGGAGCGCTTTTCCGGGACACCGCGGGTGATCCGGTAGACCAGCCAGGTGGCGATCGCCCCGACCAGGACGGCCAGGATCGCGGCCACCACGGCCGGGATCAGCACCTTGGAGACGATGTTCTTCCAGATCACCCCGTGGGCTCCCACGGCGGCGATCGTGGCGCCCACGATGCCGCCGATCAGCGCGTGCGAGGAACTTGACGGGATACCGAAGAGCCAGGTGAGCAGGTTCCAGACGATGCCGCCGACCAATCCGGCGAACACCAGTTCCAGTGTGACGACGCTGCCCTCGACGAGGCCCTTGGCGATGGTGGCCGCGACAGCGGTGGACATGAAGGCGCCCACCAGGTTGAGCACGGCGGACAGTGCGACGGCAGCCTTGGGTGCCAGCGCGCCACTGGCGATGGAGGTCGCCATGGCGTTGCCGGTGTCGTGGAACCCGTTGGTGAAGTCAAATGCCAGGGCGGTGATGACCACAATGATCAAGAGGAACAAATTGATGTTCACAGCGCCTGATTCTCGTAGTTGGGGTATTCGCTTGTCGAATAGGGAGGTAGGAGAATCGCATGTAGACCGCGAGTCGTCGCCAGATGTTACCTTCCAGTTAACCGGCCGTTCCCCGGCCTTCGCCCCGGGTGTCTCGGCGCAGCGGATGGTCGCTTGGAACCTCGACGAAGATTAGCGTTATCCCATCCGGATCGATGACATGCATCTCGTGCAGACCCCATTGTTCGCGGCGCGCCTCGCGGGCGATTGGCACCCCTCGGCCTTGCAGTTCGGCCTGGGTCGCGAGCAGGTCGCGGACCTGTAGCCAAAGCGCGCCGGGGAAGGGGCCCCGAGAATGGTCGGGCGACCCGTAACCGGCCAGTTCGAGCAGCGACTGGCCGGCGAAAAGCACTGTGCCCGCGCCGTATTCCCGGGCGATCGCCAGCCCGATTTCGTCACGGTAGAAGCTCAACGACCGCTCATAGTCCGCCGGCCGGAGAAGCATCCGGCTGGCCAGGATCTCCATGGCCTCGTGTCTATCACGCCAGGGTCAGTTCGCCCTACACCGGCTGCGTAGGGTTTGGACGCCGGGGCCGGTGAGGTCGTCGCAGGCGGCGCCCCGGCCGGTCATGGCCAGCAGCAGCGACAGCAGCGGGCCCTGCACTTGCTCGCCCTGCCCGTGCTGCCAGTCGTCGTCGGTGGCATGCAGCGCCAGTCCGTCGACGCGCTTCTTGGATCCGATGAGCATGTTGGAGCCCTTGTAGAAGTCGATCACCTGCCGAATCGCGCCCGGCGGGTAGGTGTGCGGGACGCCCAGCGGACGACGGACGTCGGCGCCGTGAATCACTACCTCGCCAAGCCAGGACGTTTTGGGGCCCGGCGGTGCGGAGGTGGACTTCTGCAAACCGCGGAATTCGCTAAGGGTGGCCGCCGGATCGGTGCCGCGGTGCTTGGCGATCTGACCGTCGGCGAATCTGTCGAAGTTGAATCCGGACTTCAGCATCCCGACAAAGAAAGTGGCCGGATTCAGCGAGGCGGTCGCCGACAGATGCGCGACGATGTCGCGGACCGTCCACCCGGCGCACAGCGACGGAGTGTCCCATTGTGAAGCTGTCAGGCCGGCCAGGTCGTCGGCGAGCGCGCCGCGCTCCGTCGCGATGGTTGTCCAGACGTCAGACATGTCAGCCTCCTGGAGTTATTGCGGTTCGCCGAGGTGGTCGGCGCGTCGTTGCATGAGGGCATTGACCCAGCGCGGGCCGAAGGTGTTCAACGCATCGAGGGCGACGGCGATCCGCGGCGCGATTCGCACCGGCCGGGTGCGTGCGGCGGTAATCATCCATTCGGCGGCTTCTTCCGGGCTCAAAGCGGGCATCCCGTCGTACGCCTTGGTCGGTTTGATCATGGGAGTCGCGACCAACGGGTAGTAGAGGGTCGTCGAATGCACCCCCTTGTGGCCCCACTCGGTTTCGACGACCCGGCCGATCGACCCCAGCGCGGCCTTCGACGCGTTGTACACCCCGAACATCGGCGAGGCCTCCGACATCACGCCCCAGGTCGATACGTTGATGATGTGGCCGTCGCCGCGGTCGAGCATGCCGGGCGCCAGCCCGCGGATCAGCCGCAGCGGGCCGTAGTAGTTGAGCGCCATGACCCGCTCGACGTCGTGCCAGCGTTCCAGCGAGGCGGCCAGCGGCCGCCGGATCGATCGGGCGGCGTTGTTGACCAGGATGTCGATGCCTTCGACGCGCTTTTCGACATCGGCCACCAGTGCGTCGATGGCCGCCATGTCCGAAAGGTCGCAGGGGATCGGGATCGCCGCGCCGCCGGCCTTTGGGGACTTTGTGATGCGGTCCGCCAGCGCGTCCAGCAGATCCTGGCGGCGAGCCACGACCACCACCGTCGCGCCGCGCTTCGCGAACTGTTCGGCTGCGGCCTCGCCGATGCCCGACGATGCGCCGGTGAGCAGCACACGCTTGCCGTCCAGGTCGATGGGTTTGATCGCGGGCCGATTGATTAGCAGTTGCGGCGCGGCGGGCGGTCGCATGCTGGACAGCGCGATCTGCTCGGTGAAGCGGCGCAGTGGACTCTTGCTCACCAGGGGAGTCTATGGCGGCGCCAACTCTAGAAATATCGCGGGAACTGACTCCAGTCCGGGGGGCGCTTCTCCAAGAAGGCGTCGCGGCCCTCGACGGCCTCGTCGGTCATGTACGCCAGCCGGGTCGCCTCACCGGCGAACAGTTGCTGACCCACCAGGCCATCGTCGAGCAGATTGAACGCGTACTTCAGCATCCGTTGCGCCTGAGGCGATTTCGCGTTGATCTCGGCCGCCCACTGCATGCCCACCGCCTCCAGTTCGGCGTGGTCGACGACCTCGTTGACGGCACCCATGTGATGCATCTGCTCGGCGGTGTAGGCGCGGCCCAGGAAGAAGATCTCGCGGGCGAACTTCTGGCCCACCTGACGGGCCAGATAGGCGCTGCCGTAACCGCCGTCGAAGCTGCCGACGTCGGCGTCGGTCTGCTTGAAGCGGGCGTGCTCGCGGCTGGCCAAGGTGAGATCGCAAACCACGTGCAGGCTGTGTCCGCCGCCGGCCGCCCACCCGTTGACCAGACAGATGACCACCTTGGGCATGAACCGGATCAGCCGCTGCACCTCGAGAATGTGCAGCCGGCCGGCGCGAGCGGCGTCAACGGTGTCCGCGGTCTCGCCGGAGGCGTATCGGTAGCCGGACCGCCCGCGGATGCGCTGATCGCCGCCGGAGCAAAACGCCCAGCCGCCGTCTTTCGGCGAGGGCCCGTTGCCGGTCAGCAGGATCACGCCCACGTCGGGGGACATCCGGGCGTGGTCGAGCACCCGGTACAGCTCGTCGACGGTGTGCGGCCGAAACGCGTTGCGCACCTCGGGCCGGTTGAACGCCACCCGCACGGTGGCGTCCTCGACGTGGCGGTGGTAGGTGACATCGGTCAGATCGCCGAAACCGTCCACACGCCGCCATGCCGACGCATCAAAGGGGTTGTCACTCAAGGCTGTTGAACTCCATCCTTGCTGATGGTGAGGTCGCCGCAGCTGATGGTCTGCGCCGATGTCACCGCGGGGTCCTGCGCGGAGGTCGCTGTCACGGTATCGGACCGCCCGGTAGTCGCCACAGTGCTGTTCGGGCCGTTCAGGTCGATCTCGGTGCGGCGCACCGTCCATTGACTGTCGTTGTTGACGGCCTGCAGTCCGACCAGGCGCCGGCCGTCACCGAGGTCGCTGCAGCCCACACCGGTCCCGTTGTCCCGCAAATTCTGCAGATCGAACAGAAACGGCCTGCCGTAGTGGGCGTCTGAGTCGTCCCTGACGGTCTGCAGCCGGCATTCGGCGAACGTGTACAGCCGCGCGCTGCGGCCGTCGCTCACGATGATCTGATTCCCGCCGTCATTGCGCGCGTCAATAGCCAAGGCGGTCAACGGCATTGGGCTTGCCGACGAGATCTGCACATCGGAGTTGGCGCCGCTCGCGGTGGTGATCCCGACGACGCGGTCGACGCTGCCCCCGACCCACAACGTGGACGGACCGTCGCCGCCATCGAGATTCGCGATCTGCCGTTGCGCCGCGCCGGCCGGGGGAGGGGTGCCGCCCGGCGGGCAGCCGGCCGCCGCCTTGGCCGTCGGTGCTATGCACGCGGCCCAGGCGGCCGCCAACAGCGAGGCCAGAAGCAGACGCCGCATGATTCAGATCGGGTCGAAGCGGAAGACGGCGCAAATTCCGGCCAGCGCCTCGAACTCCTCGGGGTGACCGTCCTTGATGAGCCCGGAGCGCTTCATGAAGCCGACACCGGTGGGCACCTCGGTGGGAAACGCGCGCAGCAGCGGCTTGGCGGCCTCCGGGGACAGTTCCACCATCCGCACCCGCTCGGTGCTGCGGCCGCGGCGCAGCGTGACTTCGCCTGCCGCGCGGACGTTTTGCACCCAATCCGCTCCGGGGAAGCCGCCGACGACATAGCGTTTGCCGTCGACCGTCATCGGCGTCACCGGGGTCGACCGCGGAGTGCCGGACTTGCGCCCGGGCACCGTCAACACGACCGGGCTTTCGCCACCGAAACTCATTCCCAGCCGCGACATCTGGATGAAGACCTTGTTGGCCGGCTTAAGCCACCAGGGTGGTTTGACCGGTTTGTCACTGCCCATGGCAGCGACGTTACCTGTCCCGAAACGCCTCGATGCCGTGGGCGGGCGGCTTCGTCGATCCGACGGCGTCGAGTCGCGCCAGCGCGTCAGCGCTCAAGGTGATGTCGGCCGCGCCGATGTTTTCCTCGAGATGTGCGATCGAGCGGGTGCCGGGAATCAGCAACGTGTTCGGAGCGTGGGCCAACAGCCAAGCCAGGCCCACTTGGGCCGCTGTGACGCCGAGTTCGCCGGCGATCGCTTGCACCACCGCGTTGTCGGTGACCTTCGGGAAGGCCGGCAGCGACGAGCCCAGCGGGAAGAACGGCACCCACGCGATTTCCTCGCTCAGACACTCGTTCACCATTTCTTCCTGCGAACGGTCGAGCACGCTGTACGCGTTCTGTACGCAGGCGATTCCCGCGGGCAGTGCGCGCCGCAGCACATCCAGCGGCACCGCGCTGATCCCGATGGCGCCGATCTTGCCCTCGTCGCGCAGCGCGATCATCTCGGCCAATTGGTCGTCGAGGTCGACGATCTGTTCGCCCTCGGCCTGCACGCCGGGCCCGAGATCCATGCGCCGCAGATTGACCACCGGGATCTGGTCGAGCTTCAGCTGGCGCAGGTCGTCTTCGACGGCGGCGCGCAGCTCGGCGGGCTTTTGCGCCCCGGCCAGCGGTATCGGATCCTCGCCGGTCCATCGCGCACCCACCTTGCTCACGATGACGAGGTCGTCGGGGTAGGGGGCCAGCGACGCGCGGATGCGCCGGTTGACCTCGCCGGGGCCGTAAAACGACGCGGTGTCGATGTGGTTGACGCCGAGTTCGACGGCGCGACGCAGCACCGCGGCGGCGTCGTCCGGCGATCCCTCGAACAGTTGCATGGCGCCGTAGCCGACGCGGGCGACCTTGTGGGAGCCGATAGTGCCCGTCATGGCGCTCCTTCCGTGAGACACTCGAAATATGCGGAGGATCCTCCGCTTAGTAGGGTAGCGGAATCGGAGGAGCCTCCGCTTTGGCTGAGAATGTCCGGGCCGACGCGCGCCGCAACCGGGAGCGTCTGCTCGAGGTCGCCACCGCGGCGTTCGCCGCCGCCGACGGGCGACCGGTATCGCTGGAGTCCATTGCGCGCGAGGCCGGCGTCGGGATCGGCACCCTCTACCGCCATTTCCCCAGTCGGGAGGCCCTCGTCGAAGCGATTTACCGGGCCGAGCTCGCCGAAGTGGCCGCGGCCGCCGAAAAGCTGCTCAAGCGGCATCCGCCGCAGACCGCCCTGCGGCGCTGGATGGACCGCTACGCCAGCTTCGTGGCCGCCAAGCGCGGAATGGCCGAATCGTTGCACGCGATGTTCGACTCCGGCGCCATGGAGCCCAGCCAGACCCGCGACAGCATCGTCGGCGCCGTCGACCTACTGCTGCGGGCCGGCGCCGACGACGGGACCCTGCGCGCCGACGTGCAGGCCGATGACGTGGTGTCCAGCCTGATCGGCATCTTCCTGGCCAGCGGTTCGCCCGAGCAGACCGGCCGCATGCTCGACCTGCTGGCGGCGGGCATCGCTGCCTCCAGCGTGACGCCACAGTCACGTTGAGCCCCGAGCGTGACTGCAGCGTCACGCTCGGACAGGGGAACTAGCCGACGGCGCGCCCGGCGCCTTCCCAGAACCGCGCCCGGACGGCCTTCTTGTCCGGCTTGCCCAGCCCGGTCAACGGCAGCGCGTCGACCACCACCACCCGCTTGGGCGACTGCACCGAGCCCTTGCGGTCCTTGACCGCGGCCTGGATCTCGGTGGTCATCGTCTCGATCGCGGCGTCGTCGCGGGGCGCGTCGGCGCGCAGCACCACCACCGCGGTGACGGCCTCGCCCCACTTGTCGTCGGGCGTCCCGACCACGCACACCTGCGCGACGGCCTGATGCTCGGCGATGACGTCCTCGACTTCGCGCGGGAACACGTTGAACCCGCCGGTGACGATCATGTCCTTGACCCGGTCGACGATGAAGTAGAAGCCGTCCTCGTCCTCGCGGGCCATGTCGCCGGTGTGCAGCCAGCCGTCTTTAAAGGTCTTCGACGTCTCGTCAGGTAAATTCCAGTAGCCGCCGGCCAAAAGCGGTCCGCTGACGCAGATTTCGCCCGGCTCGCCCTGTGGTACCGGTTTGCCGTCCTCACCCAGCAGCGCCACCCGGGCGAACAACGTCGGGCGCCCGCACGAGGTCAGCCGCTTCTCGTCGTGATCGGCTTTGGACAAGTAGGTGATCGCCATCGGGGCCTCGGATTGGCCGTAGTACTGGGCGAAGATCGGGCCGAACCGCCGGATCGCCTCGGCCAGCCGCACCGGGTTCATCGCCGACGCGCCGTAATAGACGGTTTCCAGCGACGACAGGTCGCGGGTATGTGAATCCGGGTGGTCCATCAGTGCGTACAGCATCGACGGCACCAGCATGGTGGCCGTAATCTTCTGTTCCTCAATGGTTTTCAGCACCTCGGCCGGGTCGAACTTGGCCAGCACCACCATCTCGCCGCCCTTGACCACCGTCGGCGTGAAGAACGCCGCGCCGGCGTGCGACAGCGGCGTGCACATCAGGAACCGCGGGTGCTCGGGCCACTCCCATTCGGAGAGCTGGATCTGGGTCATCGCGGCGATGTTCCCGGTGGTGCCCATTACGCCCTTGGGCTTTCCGGTGGTGCCGCCGGTGTAGGCCATGCCGCCGATGTGGTTGGGCGGCAGCTCCGCGACCACCAACGGCTTGGGCTCGAACTTGGCCGCCTCGGCCGACAGATCCACCGCCACATCTTTCAAAGCCTCGGGCACCGGGCCGATGGTGAGGATCTGCTTGAGAGAGTCGACCTTCTCCAGCAGTCCGAGCGCGCGTTCGACGAACGCCGGGTTGGGGTCGACGATCAGCGAGCTGGCGCCGCAGTCGGACAGCACGTAGGCGTGGTCGTCCAGCGAGCCGAGCGGGTGCAGCGCGGTGCGCCGGTAGCCCTGGGTCTGGCTGGCGCCCAGGATCATCAGGACCTCCGGGCGGTTCAGCGCCAACAGCCCCACGGTCACACCGGTGCCGGCGCCCAGCGCCTCGAATGCCTGGGTGTACTGGCTGATCCGCTCGGCCAGCTGACCGCCGGTGAGCGTGGTGTCGCCGAGGAACAGCACCGGACGGTTCTTGTGCCGCTTGAGTGCCCCCACCAGCAGGTGGCCGTTATGGGTCGGATGGCGCAACAGATCGTCACTCATAGGGCCACACTAGAACGTGTTGCAATTCGCGTCGGGCTCGCCCTCGGCCAGTAGCATTTGTGCTCATGGTCGCCGCCGATCTCGTCATCATCGGAAACTTATTGACCGTCGACGAGACGCGGCCCACCGCTGAGGCGCTGGCGGTGGCCGACGGGCGGATCATCGCGGTGGGGGACCGCTCCGACGTCACCGCCCTGGCTGGCCCCGGCACCCAGACCTTCGACGCGGGTGACGGCTGCGTCATGCCGGGATTTGTTGAGGCACATGGGCATCCGCTGATGGAAGCCGTCGCACTGTCGGACCGGATCGTCGACATCCGCCCGGTCACCATCCCCGACCCCGACGCCGTCGTCGCGGCGATCCAGCGGGAGGTGGCAAACCGGGGATCGGCCGGCGCCTACCTCAACGGCTGGGACGCGCTGCTGCAACCCGGACTGCCGCAGCCCACGCTGGCCTGGCTCGACGGTGTCGCTCCGGATGGCCCGCTGGTGATCATTCACAACTCCGGGCACAAGGCGTTCTTCAATTCGCACGCTGCCCGGCTCAACGGCCTGAGCCGCGACACTCCGGACCCCAAGGGCGCCAAATACGGCCGCAACGCCAACGGTGAACTCGACGGCACCGCCGAGGAAATCGCCGCGGTGTTTCCGCTGCTGGGTGGCGCCATCCAGGCCGATAGCTACCCGGCGATGCTGCTCGCCGAGTGCGCCCGGCTCAACCGCGCCGGGCTGACCACCTGTTCCGAGATGGCCTTCGACCCGAATTTCCGGCCCATGGTTGAGCACCTGCGCGATCAGCTGACCGTGCGGCTGCGGACCTACGAGGTTTCCAATCCGCAGATGTCCACCACCGCCAAACCCGGCGACGGCGACGACATGCTGCGTCAGGTCGGCATCAAGATCTGGGTCGACGGTTCGCCGTGGATCGGCAACATCGCGCTGTCCTTTCCCTACCTGGACACCGAGGCGACGCGCACCATCGGAGTACCGCCCGGCTCGTGCGGATGCGCCAACTACACCGCAGAACAGCTGACCGAAATCGTCGGGGCGTACTACCCGTTGGGCTGGCAGATGGCTTGCCACGTGCAGGGCGACGCCGGGGTCGACACCATCCTCGACGTTTACGAACAGGCGCTGCAACGCAATCCGCGCAACGACCACCGGCTGCGCCTCGAACACGTCGGCGCCATCCGGCCCGAACAGCTGCAGAGAGCCGCCGACCTCGGAGTCACGTGCAGCATCTTCGTCGACCAGATCCACTACTGGGGCGACGTCATCGTCGACGGCTTATTTGGTCCCGAACGCGGATCCCGTTGGATGCCAGCGGGTTCCGCGGTCGCCACCGGCATGCGTATCTCGCTGCACAACGATCCGCCGGTGACCCCCGAGGAACCGCTGCGCAACATCAGCGTGGCCGTGACACGCACGGCCCCGAGCGGGCGGGTGCTGGCCCCCGAAGAGCGCTTGACGGTCGAGCAGGCGATCCGCGCGCAGACCATCGACGCCGCCTGGCAGTTGTTCGCCGACGACGTGACCGGCTCGCTGGAAGTCGGCAAATACGCCGACATGGTGGTGCTGTCGGCCGACCCGCGCACGGTGCCGCCCGAACAGATCGCCGACCTCGAGGTGCGCGCAACGTTTCTGGCCGGCCGCCAGGTCTACGGCGCGTGACGCCCACGCTGGACGACCTGCTGGACCGCCTCCACGTGGTGGCCCTGCCGATGCGGGTGCGGTTCCGCGGCATCACCACGCGCGAAGTCGCGCTGATCGAGGGGCCGGCGGGCTGGGGCGAGTTCGGGCCATTCGTCGAATACGGCCCGCCCGAGGCGGCGCACTGGCTCGCCTCGGCAATCGAGGGCGCCTACCGGCGGCCGCCTGCGCTGCTACGCGACCGCATCCCGATCAACGCCACCGTGCCCGCCGTCGCGGCCGCTCAGGTGGCCGAGGTGCTGGACCGCTTCCCCGGTGCCCACACCGCCAAGGTGAAGGTCGCCGAGCCGGGCCAGACGCTGGCCGACGACGTCGAGCGGGTCAACGCGGTGCGCGCACTGGTCCCGACGGTGCGGGTGGACGCCAACGGCGGTTGGAGCGTCGAGCAAGCCACCGTGGCCGCCGCCGCCCTGACTGCCGACGGCCCGCTGGAATACCTCGAACAACCCTGCGCCACCGTCGACGAACTCGCCGAGCTGCGCCGGCGGATCAAGGTCCCGATCGCCGCGGACGAAAGCATCCGCAAGGCCGACGACCCGCTCGCCGTCGTGCGCGCCCGCGCTGCCGACGTCGCGGTGCTGAAGGTCGCTCCGCTGGGCGGGGTTGCGGCCCTGCTCGCCGTCGCCGCGCAGATCGACATTCCGGTGGTGGTGTCCAGCGCGCTCGATTCGGCCGTCGGCATCAGCCAGGGGCTGACCGCCGCGGCGGCGCTGCCACGGCTCGGTCACGCGTGCGGACTCGGGACCGGCGGGTTATTTGTCGAAGACGTTGCCGAGACCGCCGCGCCGGTGGACGGCTACCTGACGGTCGGTCCGGTGACACCCGACCCGGCGCGGCTTCGAGAGCTGGCCGCCCCGGCGGGGCGTCGGCAATGGTGGATCGACCGGGTCAAAGACTGCTTTCCGCTGCTTGTACCGTCGTGCGGGTGACCAACCTGGCTTACGACGACCGCGGTAAGGGCGATCCGGTCGTCTTCATCGCCGGTCGCGGCGGCGCGGGGCGTACCTGGCTACCCCACCAAGTCCCGGCATTCCTGGCGGCTGGGTATCGCTGCATCAGCTTCGACAACCGTGGAATCGGCGCCACCGAAAACGCCGAGGGGTTCACGACGCAAACCATGATCGCTGACACCGCGGAGCTGATCGAGTCCCTGGGCGCCGCCCCGGCGCGCATCGTCGGGGTCTCCATGGGCTCATACATCGCCCAGGAACTCATGGTGGTCCGGCCCGAACTGGTCACCGCCGCAGCCCTGATGGCCACCCGGGGCCGGCTGGACCGCACCCGCCAGTCCTTTCGCGACGCCGAAGCCGAACTCTATGCCTCGGGTGCTCAGCTGCCGCCCGCCTACGCGACGAAATCGCGTTTGCTGGAAAGCTTTTCGCGTAAGACGCTGAACGACGACACGGCCGTCGCCGACTGGGTCGAAATGTTCAACATGTGGCCGATCCAGTCCACCCCGGGACTGCGCTGCCAGTTGGACGTGGCCCCGCAGACCAACCGGTTGCCCGCCTACCGCAATATCGCCACACCGGTATTGGTGATCGGTTTCGCCGACGACGTGGTGACCCCGCCCCACCTCGGACGGGAAGTCGCCGACGCGCTGCCCAAGGGCCGCTACCTGCAAATCCCCGACGCCGGTCATCTCGGGTTCTTCGAACGGCCGGAGGCCGTCAACGCCGCGATCCTGCAGTTCTTCGCCAGCACCAAGGCATGAAGACAGGCTGTGACACCCTGTAGGAGTGAACCCCTCGACGACACAGGCTCGCGTCGTCGTTGACGAGCTGATCCGCGGCGGAGTCCGCGACGTGGTGCTATGCCCGGGTTCGCGGAACGCGCCGCTGGCGTTCGCGCTGCAGGAAGCCGACCGCGGCGGCCGGCTCCGACTGCACGTCCGCATCGACGAGCGCACCGCCGGCTATCTGGCCATCGGACTGGCGATCTCCGCCGGCGCGCCGGTGTGCGTCGCGATGACCTCGGGCAGTGCGGTGGCCAACCTCGGACCGGCCGTCGTCGAGGCCAACTACGCGCGGGTGCCGCTGATCGTGCTCTCGGCCAACCGGCCCTACGAATTGCTCGGCACCGGGGCCAACCAGACGATGGAGCAGCTGGGCTACTTCGGTACCCAGGTTCGCGCCGCCATCAGCCTGGGCCTGGCCGAGGACGCGCCCGAGCGGCTGGATTCGTTCAACGCCACCTGGCGCTCGGTGACGTGCCGAGTGTTGGCCGCCGCCACCGGTTCTCGCTCCGCGAATGCCGGCCCGGTGCAGTTCGACATCCCGCTGCGCGAGCCGCTGGTGCCCGACCCGGAGCCCCACGGTGCGGTAACCCCGCCGGGCCGGCCCGACGGTAAGCCGTGGACCTACACGCCGGCAGTCACCTTCGACCAGCCCCTGGACATCGACCTGACGCCGGACACCGTCGTCATCGCCGGCCACGGCGCGGGCGTGCACGCCAACCTTGCGGCATTGCCGACCGTCGCCGAGCCGACGGCGCCGTGCCCGCCGTCGGGGTCCAATCCGCTACACCCGCTGGCGCTGCCGCTGCTGCTTCCGAAGCAGGTGATCATGCTCGGCCGCCCCACGCTGCACCGCCCGGTGTCGGCGCTGCTGGCCGACCCGCAGGTGCCGGTCTACGCGCTGACCACCGGGCCGCGCTGGCCAGACGTCTCGGGAAACTCTCAGGCCACCGGCACGCGGGCGGTGACCACCGGGACACCGGACCCGGCCTGGCTGCAACGCTGCACCGAGGCGAACCGGCACGCCAACGAGGCTGTTCGCGCCCAGCTGGCCGCGCACCCGTTGACCACCGGCCTGCATGTGGCCGCCGCTGTCGCCGATGCGCTGCGGCCGGGTGACCAGCTGGTGCTGGGGGCGTCCAATCCGGTGCGCGACGCGGCGCTGGTCGGCCTCGACACGCACGGCATCCGGGTGCGGTCGAACCGCGGGGTGGCCGGCATCGACGGAACGGTGTCGACCGCGATCGGTGCGGCGCTGGCACATGAGCAGGCCCATGACGGACGCACCGTCGCGCTGATCGGTGACCTGACGTTCGTACACGACAGCTCCGGGCTGCTGATCGGGCCCACGGAACCCACACCGCAACGGCTGACGATCGTGGTGTCCAACGACAACGGCGGCGGCATCTTCGAACTGCTCGAGCAGGGCGACCCCAGATTCTCCGACATTTCGGCGCGCATCTTCGGCACCCCGCACGACGTCGACGTCGGCGCCCTGTGTCGCGCGTATCACGTCGAGAGCCGGCAGATCGAAGTCGACGAGTTGCAAGCGGTCCTCGACGAACCCGGCGCGGGCATGCGGGTGCTGGAGGTCAAGGCCGACCGCTCCACGCTGCGACAGCTGCACGCCGCCATCAAGGCCGCGCTTTGACGTCGCCGAAATCGTTGCTGCGCTTACTTATTCACGGACGCAGCGACGAACCACCGAAAACCCGGGCACGGATTGCCTTGCGCTGGACCAGGATCGCCATTCTGATTGTTACCGCTCTGGTCACCCTGCAGTCGGTGCTGCTGGTGGCCGGGGCGTGGCGCAACGACCTGGCGATCCGGCGCAATATGGGTGTCGCGCAAGCCGAGGTGCTCAGCGCGGGCCCGCGACGCTCCACGATCGAGTTCGTCACACCCGAACGCGTCATCTATCGGCCCGAACTCGGAGTGCTGTACCCGTCCGAATTGGCCACCGGCATGCGGATTTACGTCGAGTACAACAAGAAGGACCCGAACCTGGTCCGCGTTCAGCACCGCAACGCCGGGCTGGCCATCATCCCGGCGGGGTCCATCGCGGTGGTGTGCTGGCTGGCCGCGGCGATCATGCTGGTCGGTCTGGCCTTGTTGGACAGACGGTTGGATCGCCGCGCAGTGCCTCGCGAAGTGCCCCTGTGACGCTTTGACCAGCAAATTTCGCGCCCCGTATGCCGACACGAAACCTTATCGACAGCCGGCGCTGCCAATATCGGTGTCGTGCGCGTAGCAATCGTCGCCGAGTCCTTCCTCCCCCAAGTCAATGGCGTCAGTAACTCAGTGCTTCGGATACTCGAGCATCTGCGCCGAACAGGCCACGAAGCCCTGGTTATCGCACCTGATAACCCTCCGGGCGAACCCCGGGCGGATCGAATCCACGACGGCATCCGAATTCATCGGGTGCCGTCTCGAATGTTTCCCAAGGTGACCACGCTCCCATTGGGTCTGCCGGTACCCGGAATGGCGCGTGCGCTGCGCGGATTCGACCCCCATGTGATCCACCTCGCATCGCCGGCGCTGCTGGGCTGGGGCGGCGTGCGAGCTGCGCGCCGAATGGGCGTGCCCACGGTAGCGGTATACCAAACCGACGTACCCGGTTTCGCGGAGAGCTACGGCATCGGGATCACGACGCGGGCGGCGTGGGCGTGGTTCCGCCACTTGCACAATCTCGCCGACCGCACCCTGGCGCCGTCCAGCGCAACGATGGAATCGCTTGTTGCCCATCGATTTCCGCGGGTGTATCGGTGGGCGCGGGGCGTCGATATCCTGCGGTTCGCGCCGTCGGCTCGCGACGAGGAGCTCAGGCGGCGATGGTCGCCGAACAACAAACCCATCGTTGGGTTTGTCGGGCGGTTGGCGCCGGAGAAGCATACCGAGCGACTACGGGCTCTGACCGCTAACAACGCAGTGCAGGTCGTCATCGTCGGTGACGGAGTCGATCGACAGGCACTGCAATCAGCAATGCCCACAGCGGTTTTCACCGGCGCGCTGTACGGCGACGAGCTCGCCGCCGCTTATGCCAGCATGGATGTCTTCGTGCACACGGGCGAGCACGAGACGTTTTGCCAAGTCGTTCAGGAGGCACTGGCATCGGGCTTGCCGGTGATCGCCCCGGACGCCGGCGGACCACGCGACCTGGTAGCCCCCTTCCGCACCGGACTGCTGTTGGGAGTCAACGAGTTCGAAGCACGACTGCCAGAGGCCGTCGCCGCCCTGCTGGAAGAACGACACCGCTATTCGCAAGCAGCCCGGCGCAGTGTTCTCGGCCGCAGCTGGCCGGTCATCTGTGACGAGCTGCTCGGCCACTACGAGGCGGTGCAGTCGCCGCACGCGCGAGCCAGCATGTCGCAGAGGCGCTACGCGTAGGGAGTGTGACTAGCCCTGCGCCAGCTCCGCGACCGATTGCCACTGCTCCCAGTTGCGCAGTCGGCTTTCGTAGTCGGCCTTGGCCGTAGCCAACGCCGAACCACCGAAGAACACCCGCAGCGGCGGCTCCTGCGCGTCGACCACCTTCAACAGCGCGGCCGCTGACGCGTTGGGGTCACCTGGCTTAGACCACCGCCGTCCGCGTTCGGCGTCGGTCGCGGCGTGCACTTCGGCGTAGCCGGGCAGGCGCTTGGCGTGTTTGGCCGACGAGCCGCCCCAGTCGGTGGAGTAACCGATCGGTTCGACCAACGTGACGCGCACGCCGAAGGGCGCGACCTCCTGAGCCAGCGACTGAGAGAAGCCCTCCAGCGCCCACTTTGAGGCGTGGTAGATGCCGACGTTCGGGAACGCGGTGATGCCGCCGATCGAGGAGACCTGGATGATGTGCCCGCTGCGCTGTTCGCGCAGGTAGGGCAAGGCGGCCTGGGTAATCCACAGCGCGCCGAAGACGTTGGTCTCGATCTGGTCGCGCGCCTCTTGCTCGGAAAGTTCCTCGACAAACCCGAATTGGCCGTAGCCGGCGTTGTTCACCACGATGTCCAGCCGGCCGAAATGACCGTGTGCCTGCTTGACCGCAGCGAAGTCGGCGTCTCGATCGGTGACGTCCAGCCGGATCGGCAACAGCCTGTCGCCGTACCGCTCCACCAGGTCCTCTAGCGTCGCAGTGTCGCGCGCCGTCGCGGCGACCGTGTCGCCACGGTCCAGCGCCGCGACCGCCCATTGCCGTCCGAATCCGCGCGATGTCCCGGTGATAAACCAAACTTTTTCCGTCACGACGTTGTGCAACGCATCCGTCGGCACGTCATTCCCCAATCGGTGTCTTAGTCGTGTCGCTCAGGAATTTGGCCAGCAGCCGGTCGAACTGGTGCAGCTCGGCCGCCGACCAGTCCGACAGCGCCCGCGCCAGATGATTCCTGCGCACCTCGTGCAGTGCTCGCGCGGCGCGGGTGCCGGCCGCCGTGGTCTCGATGACCGAGACGCGTCCGTCGCCGGGGTCGGCGCGACGCCCGACGAGGCCGGCGTCGACCAGGGCTTGCACGCGGCGCGTGGTCATACCGACGTCCATGTGGGCGAGGCGCGCCAGTTGCCCCATCTGTAGTGGACCCTCGTCGATCAATACGCGAAGCAAGGTGTATGAGGGCTGTGAAAGCTCGGTCTCGGCGGCCTGCCCAGCCTGTCGAGCCTGCCGGGCGAACGCCGAACGGCTCACGCTGAGCCGCACAATGCGCGCCAGCGTGGCGCTGATGGAATCCACCGAATCCAGCCTGCGTCTCGGCGTCACGTTTGCTCCCGGCGGAGATCACTCACGCAGGCCTGGATCAGCCGGTCGTCGTCGTCCTCAGCCAACGGCGGCAGCACAACCGCGTCGGCAATGCCGTCGAACTTGGTCCGAATGAGCTCTGGGAGTTCGTCATACCGCCCGCACGTCACCAGTTCATCGAGCACGAGATCGCTGAGCACCGTGGGTAATTCGTTCCATCGCTGTTCCTTTGTCAGGGTGCGAAGTCGGCCGGCCAGTTCGGTCCAGCCGCGTCGCTTGAGCGCTGGCGTATACGCCGGGGTGGACAGCAGAAAAGCAAGCATGCGGCGCTGTCGTTCTCGTTCCCGCGCGACGGCGGCGTCGGAATTGCCGGTCGCTATGGCGGTCGAAACAACGACGAGCGGTTGTTCTTCACGTCCGCTGCTGTCGGCTCCGCGTCGTAGTGCCGGAAACACCACGTCGCGCAGATAGGCCGGGTCCGAGTTGGTGGAATGTGTCACCACGCCGGAGCTGGCCCCGCCCGCCAGCTCGCACATGCCGGCATTGACCGCACCCAACCAGATATGAGGCGGCTCAATGTCTTTGGGACCTGGATTGAAATATGGCTGCAGCCGGGTGACCCGGTAGACGTCGCCTTCGTAACGCACGCCCCGCCCGGTGCGAAACGCCTCAAAGAGCGCCCCCAGGACCGCGACGTACTCGCTCATACGCGCCCGCGGCTCGGTCCAGGGCATGCCGAAGCGGTCCTGGATGTTCTGCCTGATCTGAGTCCCCAGCCCCAGTTCAAACCGGCCGCCGGAGAGGATCGCCAGGTCCCAGGCGGTATAGGCCACCAGCGTAGGACTGCGCACGAACGCCAACGTCACCGCCGTCCGCACAACGATGCGACTGCTGTGCTCGACCGCAAGCAACGCCGCCGCCATCGAGTCGTGAATGGTCTCGGCGATGTGCAGACCGTCGAATCCCAAGTGTTCCACGCGGCGCGCGTAGGCCGGCACCGCGGCCAGCGGAAGCTCCGGAGCCATCGCGGCGAAGACCTGCATGAGTCTGACCGTATCCAGAGATACTTGACATAGTCAAGGAAGTACGGATAGCTTGGCGCGGTACGCCGAGGAGAGTTATGCAGGCAATGCGCTTCTATTTCGACTGGTCCAACTACCGGACGATGCTTCGACTGTTGCGCAGCGACCCGCCGGCATCGGCGCGCTGGAAGCGCTACTTTGGCTTCCTCGTCGGCGTGCCGGCCATCGCAGCGATCCACGCGCTGTGCTTCGCGCTCGATCCCATCCTGTTTCCGTCGTTGCGCCGCACGCAGGTGTCTGCACCGACGTTCTGCATCGGGCACGCCCGCAGTGGCACAACGTACTTGCACCGGCTGATGGCCGCCGACCCGCAGTTCAGCTACGCCTTGATGTACGAGCTGTTCTTACCGTCGCTGCTGCAGAAGCGCTTGATGCGTCTGTTGTTTCGTGTCGACGCCGCCACCGGTAAGCGGCTGCGGCGCCGCCTCGACGAAATCGAGGAGGCGCGGTTCGCTCCGACCGACGACATGCACAAGACCGGGTTCTTCGTTCCGGAAGAGGATGACGCGTTTCTGACGTGGTCATTGTGTTCCGGGTTCTGGATTCTGATGTTTCCGTTCATGGGCGAGCTCGACTTCTACTACGTCGACCAGTGGCCGGAACGCAAACGCCGGCGGGCGATGAACTTCTACAAGGAGTGCGTCCGGCGCCAGATCGCGGCCAACGGTGGGGGGACGCATCTGAGCAAGAACCCCACCTTCTGCGGTCGCGTCGAAACGCTGATCGAGACGTTTCCGGACGCGAGAATTGTTGTGCCCATGCGCAATCCTTATGAGACGATTCCGAGCCTGCTGAAGATGTTGCAGACCGAGTGGGGCCTGCGCGGCCGCGATCAGCGTCTGATCACCAAATCGTTGCGCGTGCTTGCCGATCAATCGATCGACTCCTACCAGCGCCCACTGGATGTCTTGGCCAAACACCCCGAAGTTCGATCGAGTGTCGTCGACTATCGCGAACTGATCGGACAACCCGTTGCCACCATGCGCCGGATCTACCGAGAGCTGGACCTCGAGGTAAGCCCGCAGGCCGCCGACGCATTCGCGTCGGCCGCCGCACGCGGCGGCCATGAATCCGCCCACCGCTACAGCCTCGAGGAATTCGGTCTGGACGCGCACGAGATCCACGCCCGGCTGACCACCCTTTTCAATGAATATCATTGGGAGACAGAAGGAGACGACGCCGTTGTCCAGTGAAAACCCAGCAGAAAGCCTGCGCGCGGCCTGGACCGACATGATCGACACGCTGAGCCGGGCTCGCGACGCCGTCGACTCGGCTGAGTTGCACGCTCCGCCGGTCACCGCACAGGGACTCGCCGAGGGATACCGCTACCTGCTGGGCTTCGTGTTCAGCGGCATCGAACGCGCCTTCTTCGAAGATCCCGATTACCCCTACTTCCGGCGAGCCATCCAACCGCAGGACAAAGCGACCATCGACAACGCCGACGCGCTGTATCTCTCGGCAGCGATCGATGGTGCCAAGAGCTACCGGGTCCGTGGCCGGCTGGTCGGTCCGAAAGCGCCGCAGTACATCATCTTTGAGGCACACAGCGTCTACGCCGGCGACACCGGCAGTCTCGCCGAACTCGGGCCCGGGGGGCGCGTCATCACCGGATTGCTGGACACTTCCGGCCTCGCGGTCGACGACGACGGCCGATTCGAGATCCTGCTGGCGCCGCAACCGCCGGCCGACCACAACGGAAACTTCATCGCCACAGCCAGCGCCGACGGCAGCACGACTGCGTGTTTCCTGGTCGCCCGCATGCTCTTTCACGACTGGGAACACGAGGTATCACCAGACCTGCACATCGCTCAGATCGGCTTCGACGGCACGCAACCCGCGCCGATCGATCCCACGACCGCGGCGCAAAACATGCGTCGGGTCGGCACGATCGTGGAAAACCAGATGAGGTTCTGGAACGAGTTCTATGACGTCGTCTTGGAAGCACACGGCGATAAAAACGGCGATGGGTTCACCTTCATGCCCCGCAACGATTTGAATCAGCCTGCGCTGGCCAACCTCGCCACGGGCGGCGGCCAAAGCACCAACGTCTTCTCCGGTGGCGTTTACGACCTAGAACCCGACGAGGCCCTCCTCATCGAAGTCGTCGTCGCGGTACAGCCCGCCTACACGGGCTTTCACCTGTCCAACCTGTGGGGAGAATCGCTCGACTACGCCAACCACACTTGCAGCCTCAACGGATTTCAGGCCGAACCGGACTCTGACGGGGCGGTCCGCTACGTGGTGGCCGAGACCGACCCGGGGGTGCCGAACTGGCTCGACACCGCCGGGCACCGCAGCGGGTTCCTCACCCTGCGGTGGACCTATTCCGCGGCGCCGCCCGAAATGCCGAAAGCAACGGTCACCAAGCTGCCGGTCGCGCGCGTGCGCGAACACCTCCCCGCCACCACCCGCGTCGTCTCCGGCGAGGAACGCCGAGAGCAAGTCCGGGTCCGCCAGGAACACGTCCAGCGAAGGTACCGACAGTACTGACCCGGTACTGACCCGGTCGCGTCCCGTAGCGTGTCAGCCATGAGTCGCGCCGCCCTGGACAAGGACCCCCGCGACGTCGCATCGATGTTCGACGGTGTCGCCCGCCGCTATGACCTGACCAACACCGTGCTGTCGCTGGGCCAGGACCGGCACTGGCGGCGCGCGACCCGCGCAGCGCTGCGGATCGGTCCGGGCGACAAGGTGCTGGACTTGGCCGCGGGCACCGCGGTGTCCACGGTGGAGCTGGCCAAGTCCGGGGCATGGTGTGTGGCGGCCGACTTCTCGGTCGGGATGCTCGGCGCCGGTGAAGCGCGCAAGGTGCCCAAGGTCGCCGGCGACGCCACCCGGCTGCCGTTCGCCGACGGGGCATTCGATGCGGTCACGATCAGTTTCGGGCTGCGCAACGTCGCCGACCCGGTGGCGGGGCTGCGTGAGATGGCCCGGGTCACCCGCCCCGGCGGCCGGCTGGTGGTGTGCGAATTCTCCACCCCCACCAACGCGCTGTTCGCCACCGCGTACAAGGAGTACCTGATGCGGGCACTGCCGCGGGTGGCTCAGGCGGTGTCGAGCAATCCCGACGCCTACGTCTACCTTGCCGAGTCGATCAGAGCGTGGCCCGACCAGCCGACGTTGGCACACCAGATCTCGGCGGCGGGGTGGTCAGCCGTGCGGTGGCGCAACCTGAGCGGCGGCATCGTGGCGTTGCACGCCGGCGATAAGCCGGCCTAGAACCGGGCCTAGTGGCCGGCGGACTGGATAAATCCGACCTGGTCGGGGCAGTAGTGGTCGATCGCGGCGCCCAGGAACTGGAATGCCTGGCCTTGGGTGGTGCCCAGGGCCAGGTTGCGCTGGATGAAAGTCGCCGAGTTGTACGCGTTGTGGTCCACGCCCCTGGTGATCCGCTCGCAGGTGATCTTGGCCAGCCAGGCGGTTTGGTCCTGCGGGCCGTAGATGCCGTAGGTGTGCAGCTGCGCGTTGAACGGGGCGTCGTAATCGTCGGCCTGCGCGGGTGCGGCCAATGCGATTGCGGCTGCTGCCATGGCCACACTGGCAGCGAGGTTCGTCCCCTTCATTAGCCGGACTATACACCTCATCCCAGGTGCGCCGACAGCTTCCTCGAGATCCTCAGCTGAACGGCGGTCGGCGATCTAGCAGCCGCGACACCCGGCCAGCGCCACGCCACAGCCGCGCCACCCAGTCCGCGTCCTCGTCGGTGACCAGGTTGGCCATCACCCGCACGGCGATCGTCATCAACGCGCGGGAGCGCATCGCGATCGGTCCGGTCGTCGGCAGGAACCGTTGGAAGGTCAACAACAGCGCGAGTCGGCGCGCGACCGAAAACCCGCGACCGTAGTGCTGTTGCAGCAGCGACGGCCAGGCGTGCGACAGGTCGCGCGCATCCAGCAGCGCCAGCATTTCAGCGGCGAGCCGACCCGTCTCCAGTCCGTAGTCGATGCCTTCGCCGTTGAGCGGGTTGACGCACGCCGCGGCGTCGCCGATCAGCACCCAGTTCGGTCCGGCGACCCCGGACACCGCGCCGCCCATCGGCAGTAAGGCCGACGACACCGCACGCGGTACGCCGGCAAAGCCCCATTCGTCGCGGCGCAGGTCGGTGTAATACGAGATCAGCGGCCGCAGCGCCAGGTCCGCGGGGCGCTTCGACGTCGACAACGCCCCGACGCCGATGTTCACCTCGCCGTTGCCCAGCGGGAAAATCCAGCCGTAGCCGGGCAGCACGGCGCCGTCGGGGGAGCGCAGTTCCAGATGCGACGTCAGCCAGGGATCGTCGCTGCGGTCGGTGCTCAGATACCCGCGGGCGGCGACCCCATACGCGGTTTCCTGATGCCAACGCCGGCCCAGCTTGCGACCCAGTGAGGACCGGGCCCCGTCGGCGACGATCAGCTGGCGGCAGCCCACCTCGGTGCCGTCGGCCAGGGTGAGTGATACCACGCGTCGCGATGAGTCATGGTGAACGCCAACGGCTTTGGCGCCGAGCAGCATGCGTGCACCGGACTCCTCGGCGACTTTGCGGATCCGGTCGTCCAACTCCATGCGGGCCACCGCGCTGCCGGTCGACGGGAACGACGGGCCGGGCCAGTCGACTTCGAGCTCGCCGCCGAAGCCGCTCATCCGCAGGCCCCGGTGCCGGATGCGGGTATCCAGCCAGGCGCCCAGCCCCAGCCGTTCCAGCTCGGCGACCGCGCGCGGCGTCAACCCGTCGCCGCAGGCCTTGTCCCGTGGGAAGGTGGCCGAGTCGATGACGAGGACGTCGATGCCGGCGCGCGCGGCCCAGGCGGCCGCGGCCGATCCCGCGGGCCCGGCACCCACGACCACCAGGTCGGCTCTGGTTTGCATGCTCCCCAGTATGTTGGTCGAATGAGCACTCCGGCGAACAGCGGGTGGGTCGGGTGACGACTCCGGCGACGGTGGTGGCGGGCGTCGACTTCGGCGACGCCGAGTTCGCCGCGACCGTGCGCGACGGGGTCGGCCGGGTCGAGCAGTTGATGGACACCGAGCTGCGCGGGGCCGACGAGGTGATGACCGACTCGCTGCTGCACCTGTTTTTGGCCGGCGGCAAACGGTTCCGGCCGCTGTTCACGGTGTTAGCCGCCCAGATCGGGCCGCGGCCGGACGCCCGGGAGGTGACGACGGCCGGCGCGGTCATCGAGATGGTGCACCTGGCGACGCTGTACCACGACGACGTCATGGACGAGGCGGCCGTGCGCCGGGGCGCGCCCAGCGCTAACGCGCGCTGGGGCAACAACGTCGCGATCCTGGCCGGCGACTACCTGTTCGCGACGGCGTCGCGACTGGTATCCCGGCTGGGACCGGAGGCGGTGCGGCTGATCGCCGAGACGTTCGCCCTGCTGGTGACCGGGCAGATGCGCGAGACCCGCGGCGCCGCGGAGGGGGTGGATTCGATCGAGCACTACCTGAAGGTGGTGCACGAGAAGACGGGCTGTCTGATCGGAGCGGCCGGCCGGTTCGGCGCCATGTTCTCCGGCGCCGACGCCGAGCATGTCGAGCGGCTGGACCGGCTGGGCGGCCTGGTCGGAACCGCGTTTCAGATCTCCGACGACATCATCGACATCGACAGCGAGTCCGTCGAATCCGGCAAGGTACCCGGCACCGACTTGCGCGAAGGCGTGCACACGTTGCCGATGCTCTACGCGCTGGCCGAGACTGGGCCCGAGGGCGCGCGGCTGCGTGAGCTGCTGGCCGGGCCGATCAGCGACGACGCGGAGGTCCTCGAGGCCCTCACGCTGCTGCGCGCGTCGCCGGGAATGGCCAAGGCCAAGGACGCGCTGGGCGAGTTCGCGGCCCAGGCTCGTCACGAGCTGGACCTGCTGCCCGACGTCCCCGGCCGCCACGCGCTTGCCACCCTGGTCGATTACACCATCAGCCGGCACGGCTAACAGTTCGGCCGAGTCCTGGAACCCAGGCGGCCCTTCCGAGCGTTCAATGGTTTGTAGTCGTGTTTCGAGGAGGGCACCGAATGACCTGGCATCCGCATGCCAACAGCTTGAAGACGTTCGCCTTGTTGGTCGGCATGTCCACCATGATCGTGGCCGTCGGTGCGGTCTTCGGCAGGACGGCGCTGTTCTTCGCAGTGCTGTTCGCCGTCGGAATGAACGTCTACACCTACTTCAACAGCGACAAGCTGGCGCTGCGGGCGATGCACGCGCAGCCGGTTTCCGAGGTGCAGGCACCCGTGATGTACCGGATCGTGCGCGAGCTGGCCACCGCCGCGCACCAGCCGATGCCGCGGCTGTTCATCAGTGACACCAACGCCCCGAACGCGTTCGCCACGGGCCGCAACCCCCGCAATGCCGCGGTGTGCTGCACCACCGGCATCCTGGACATCCTCAACGAGCTCGAGTTGCGTGCCGTGCTGGGACACGAGCTGTCACACGTCTACAACCGCGACATCCTCATTTCGTGTGTCGCCGGCGCGCTGGCGGGGGTGATCACCGCGCTGGCCAACATGGCGCTGTGGATGGGAATGTTCGGCGGCGAGCGCGACGGCGAGAATCCCTTTGCGCTGCTTCTGGTTTCGTTATTGGGTCCGATCGCTGCCACGGTGGTAAGGCTGGCGGTGTCGCGGTCGCGGGAATACCAGGCGGACGAGTCGGGCGCGATGCTGACCGGCGACCCGCTCGCGCTGGCGTCGGCGCTGCGCAAGATTTCGGTCGGCGTCCAGGCCGCCCCGTTGCCGCCGGAGCCGCAGCTGGCCAGCCAGGCGCACCTGATGATCGCCAATCCGTTCCGTGCGGGGGAGCGGATCGGTTCGATGTTCTCGACGCACCCGCCGATCGAGGACCGCATTGCCCGGCTGGAGGCCATGGCGCGGGGCTGACGCTGTTCAGCCCTGGGGAACAGCCTTGGCTTTCCGGTAGAGGCTCGCCAAGTTGATGAGTGACGGCAACAGGATTCCGTCGACTCCCGCCTTTTGATCCTGAGGCATGTTCTGGGTCTCGAAATCCAGCTTGGTGAGCGACTGCTGGATCTGGGTAAATCGCTGATTTCGCTGCGCCGGCGTGAGGCTGTCCCAGGCCGCGTCCAGGTCGGCGATTTGGTGCCGCACGTCTTCGGCATCGGATTGCGGGCTCAGGGGCACGGACGGCTGCAAGTGGCTCGGCGCGGGTTGTACCGCTGCGTCGGCCTGCGCGGGGCTGGCGGTTACCAGCGTGCCGGCTGCCAGGCCGGCTATCGCTAACGCTGTGATCCTCATCGAAAACTTCTTTTCTGCAATTTCTGCGGGTGCGGTGGTCTCGCCGGCGTTGGCTGGGGGCAGGTCAGCTAAGACACCACCCCCGGCCACCCCACGCAAGACCGGTTCGCTATCGAGGTTGCCGCACTCCGCTTGCGAAATTCTTGCGTTGCAGACTGGTTGAGCTATGCGGCTTCGGGCCGTTCGGTTTCGAAGAGATCGCTCACGGTTCGGCGCGCGAGTTGTCCGGTCTCGACCACACCGTGGATCCGAACGGTGCCGCCGGTGGCTTGGTGTTGTTGCCGCCAGTCGCTAATCGCTTGGTGTGCCGCATGATCGAGGTAGTTCGCCGAGATGGCGACCTCCACCTTCCTGCCGGCAGGGATCGACGCCAGCACCCGCGTCAGGCGTGGCAGCGACAGGAAGGTGCATGCGCCCCCGACGGTCACCCGCCAGTCCTCACCCACGGGCTCGGCCTCAACCCTGGCCCGGATCACCCGCCAGCCGGTCAGTGCGACGGCCAGCGCCAGCCCAATCATGACGCCGTGCAACAGATTCAGGAAGACGACACTGAAGGTCGTCACAGCGTATATGACGAAATCGCGGTTGCGTAAAGCGGTTTCAATGTGAGCCGGCTTCAGTAGTTCGATGCCGATCACAATCAGCAGGCCGGCAAGCGCGGCGGTGGGGATCTCTTCGACCAACTCGGCGAACGGGATAGTGAACAGCATGATCCAGAAGCCGTGCATGATCGCCGAGGCGCGGGTCTTGGCTCCCGCGCTGACGTTGGCTGCGCTACGGACGATTACGCCGGCGATGGCAAGGCCACTGACAGCACCCGAGACGATGTTGGCCGCGCCTTGTCCGATCAGCTCGCGGTTGAAGTCGGTTCGTGGCCCGTTCTGCATCCGGTCGATCGACACCGCCGTCAACAGGCTCTGGACACTGGTGATGAGTGTGATGGTTATCACGGCGACGACGATCGCGCCCCAGTTGCCGTGTGGGATCTCGGGAAATTCCAGTGCGTCCAGTGCCGAGCCCTCGAGGTCGATGCGCCGCACGTGGAACGGGAAAACCAGCGAGATGACCGTCGCGGCGACAATGGCGACCAACGGGCTGGGAATACTGCGAAGTTTGGCCGGAACCCATCGCCAGGCGAGCAGGATGACGATCACCAGCACGCCCAGGATGACCCCGGGCCGGTGGGCTCCGATGACTTGCCCCGGAAGCTCAATCACGTTGTGCCAGGCCGTGCTTTTGGATTTGCCACCCAAGAGCACGTGGGTTTGTTGCAGCGCGATCGTGATTCCAATGCCGGCCAGCATGGCGTGCACGACGACGGGCGAGATTGCCAGCGCGGCTCGGGCAACACGGCTGAGCCCCAACACAACTTGCAGGACCCCGGCGGCCACGGTGATGAAACACGTCACAGCCCAACCGAAATCGGAGACCAGATCTGCGACGACAACCGTTAGACCGGCCGCGGGTCCGCTGACCTGCAGCGGCGATCCGCCGATGGCGCCGGCAACGATCCCGCCAACGATAGCGGCGACCAGGCCGGCGAGCACCGGAGCGTTGGACGCGATCGCGATACCCAGCGATAACGGAAGCGCGACAAGGAAAACTACTAGCGATGACGGTAGGTCGTAGCGCAGAATCGAGCGCAATCGATCGAATTGTTCTAGGCGCTGCACTGTTGGCTCCCTCGTCAGGTTCGCGCGGGGGACGTTACGTCAACGTAACTAGTTGGCGCACAGGTGATTACGGCACGGCTCTATCGTCCCCGGTACGCCTGGCTACTGGTTCGACGGTATTGGTGGGGGCGCAGCACGGTCAAGCTGACGAGCCGGGTGCATACGGAACGCAAAGATTTAAACTGCACGCTCCGCGCTTGGGTTAGAACCCGGAGCCGTACACCTCGTGCCCCGGGGCCTCGGCAATCAGGCCCCGATACGCCTCCTCGACGTTCGACCCGTGGTTGATTACTGCGTCCACCTCGCGTGCGATCGGCATGTTCAGGCCAAACTCGTTGGCGAACTCCATGATCACGCTCGCGGCTTTGACACCTTCGGCGACCTGATTCATCGACGCGATGATCTCGTCGATCGACTTGCCCGCACCAAGCTGCTCCCCGACGTGGCGGTTGCGGCTGCGCTGGCTGGTACAGGTGACGATGAGGTCGCCCAGGCCGGCCAGTCCGGGGAAGGTTTCGCTCTGCCCGCCCAGCGCGACGCCTAGCTTCGTCATCTCGCGCAGCGCGCGGGCGATCACCAGCGCGCGGGTGTTTTCGCCGATGCCCAGTGAGTAGCCCATGCCGACCGCGATGGCGAAGACGTTCTTGAGTGCGCCCGCCACTTCGACGCCGATTACGTCGTCGGTGGTGTAAACGCGGAAGCGACGGGTGCGGAACAGCGCCGCCAGCCGGGTTGCCAGGTGCTGGTCGGGCATCGCCAGCACCGCCGCGGCCGCGTACCCTTCGGCTACCTCACGGGCGATGTTCGGCCCGGCCAGGATGCCGGCCGGATGACCGGGCAACACCTCCTCGACGATCTGCGACATCCGCATGTTGGTGCCCTGCTCGAGCCCCTTGACCAGCGACACCACCGGCACCCACGGCCGCAGTTCCTTGGCCAGCTCGGTGAGTACGCCGCGGAATCCGTGCGACGGAACACCCATGACGACGACGTCGGCGCAATGGGCGGCCTCTGCGAAGTCGGTTGTGGCGCGCAAGGTGTCACTCAGGATGACGTCGTTGCCGAGATAGCGGCTGTTGCGGTGTCCTTCGTTGATGTCCCTGGCGGTCGCATCGGAGCGCACCCATTGCACCGTCGGTCCGCGTCGTGCACAAATAGACGCGACGGTGGTCCCCCAGGAACCACCACCGAGGACAACGACCGTGGGTTCGCGCTTCTCTGCCGCCATGGGACTCAGCGTATTGCGGACATCTGATGTTGAGAAGCAATTCATCCGGTGCGGCCGTATGTCGGGTGCTCGGCCTGCAAACCAATGACCTCGGCGCAATGGGACTTCGGTCCCTACCCCCGTTGCGGTACATGCCGCAGGGTTGAGGTCAGGTTCGATATGAGGAGGAACAGTGCCCCGCGGCCACGGAGTCTTCGCATTGCTGGCTGCGGCTGCTCTTGCGGTGCTGGGTGGGTGCCCGGCCGCATCTGCCGATGGGGGGCGTGCGCAACCCAACCCGGAGGAATTGGCGGCGGCCCGGATACGGCCGGCCGTGATGTACCTCGCGGCCGAAACGTACGGCGTGGTCCGGCTGCCCACCGGTCAGACACTGTCGCAATACGGCCTAGGCATCGGTATGCCCTACCTCGCGAACTGGGACTGCACCGGTTTCGTCGTGAATCCCGACGGTTGGGTGGCAACGGCCGGTCACTGCGTCGACCCGCAGAGCGCCAAGGAGATAATCCTCAAAAATGCCGTGAGTGACTACATGGAGCAGTTCCGGGACTCGCCGGAGGCCCGGAGTCCGGCGGCAGCACTCGCGTGGCTGCTGCAGCACGCACGTGTCGAAGGCACCTCCGACAAGGGCCTCGACATCACCTTCACGCTGGCGTATGGCACCGGAACGAAGCTCGCCGCGAAGTTGCCCGCAAACGTCGTGGACTTCCGGCCTCTCCATAAAGGGGACGTGGCTCTGCTGAAGGTCGAAAAGCACAACTTGCCGTCGTCGGAAGTGGCCGCCGACGCCGACGTCAGCATCGGCACGTCGATCCTTGCGGTGGGTTTCCCCCTGAGCACCATCCGGGTGACCGGTCCTTCGCTGGACCCCACGAACAAGAGTGGCAAGGTCAGCAAGAAGTCGACCGTGCAGGGCAGTCCGGTGTATGAGATCGACGCCGCGGTCTCTGAAGGCATGAGCGGTGGCCCGACCGTCGATCTCGGCGGCAAGGTGATTGGGGTGAACAGCTTCGGCCCGACCGGCGAGTCGCAGGCGTTCAACTTCGTTGCGCCCGCGGACAGCCTGGCGACGATGCTGGCGCGCAACGGTGTCAAGGCGACGCTCGGGCCCGCCGACCTGTCCTACCGCAGAGGGCTTGATCGGTACTACGGCGGCCATTACACCGACGCGGTGAAAGATTTCGATCAGACTCTGGCGTTGTCACCCGACTACCCCGGAGTGCTCGATCTCAAGACCAGCGCAGTAAACCTACGCCAGCAGCACGGCGACGTTTCGGTGTTCCAAAACTCAAACCTGTTGCGATATTTCATAAGTGGCGCCCTGCTGGCACTTGCCGTCGCCGGTTGGATGACCTTCTCGGTGCTCAGAAGCCGTCGGCAGCGTGTCGCGGTTGGGGAAGAAGAAACCCGGGTAGTCAAACCCATCCGCATAGTTCCCGCGCAGCAGTTGACGCCAGCCGAACCTCACTACTGCGCGAACTGCGGTGCGGAACACCATCATGCCGAAAAGTTCTGCCCCAACTGCGGGAAGAGAGTTTCCGATCGACGAATCCGCCTAGCTTGGGACTACCCCGCTCCTATCCTGCAAGCGCAGCCCGGTCGGCGACACGCCCGAACACCATTGACTCCTCGATGCGGTCGAATCGGTAGTCGATGGCGTCGGCGAGGTAGTTCTGCCGCACGTTCCACGGCCGCTTGGTGCCCGACTTGGGCAACGCGTGCAACGAGCGCTTCACATAGTTGGCGTGAATGTCCCAGGACGGCTTTTCGGTCATCGGCCCGCCGTCGCGGTGTGGGTAGGCGTGCGTGTAGCCGTGAGAGGCCATGTGCGTCAGGAGTTTTACCGTGGCGCGGGCCGTGATGTCGGCGCGCAGCGTCCACGATGCCTTCGTGTAGCCCACACACCAGAACAGGTTGGGCACGTCCTCGAGCATGTGCGCCTTGTAGACGAAGCGGTCGCAGGGGTTGAGCTCCACGCCGTCAAGGCTGATCTTGGTGCCGCCGAGCGCCTGCAACTGCAGGCCGGTGGCGGTGACGATGATGTCGGCGTCGAGGTGTTTGCCGGACTTCAGGGCGATCCCGGTGGCGTCGAAATGGTCGATGTGGTCGGTGACCACCTCGGCGCCGCCCTCGCAAATCGCGTCGTACAGGTCGCCGTCGGGGATGAGGCACATTCGTTGGTCCCACGGGTTGTAGCGCGGCTTGAAGTGGGTGTCGACGTCGTAGCCCTCGGGCAGCCTCTTGATCGCCCGGTACCGCAGCGCCCACCGCACCAACGCCGGCACCTTGTTGGAGACGAAAACGAACACGGTCTCGGTCACTGCGGTGTACATCCGGATGAGTAAATGGGAAGCCTTGCGGGGCAAGAGTTTCCGTAAGACCGCGGCGAGCTTGCCGTATTTGGAGGCGGCAACCATGTAGGTCGGTGAGCGCTGCAGCATCGTGACCTTCTGGGCCCGGTCGGTCAGCGACGGGATCAGTGTGGCCGCGGTGGCCCCGCTGCCGATCACCACGATCTTCTTTCCGCTGTAGTCCAAGTCTTCCGGCCAGTGCTGCGGGTGGATGATGTTGCCGCCGAAGTGTTCGGTGCCGGGGAAGTCTGGGGTGTAGCCCTCGTCGTAGTTGTAGTAGCCGCTGCCGAAGAACACGAACCGGCTGCGGTAGAGCCTGCGCGTGCCGTTCTGTTCGACCGTCACCGTCCAGGTGTCGGTGGTCGAATCCCAGTCCGCCGAGCGGACGTAGCTGTTGAACTCGATGTGGCGATCGATGCCGTACTTGTGCGCGGTGTCCGTCAGGTACTCGCGGATGTGCTCGCCGTCGGCGACGCCTTCCTTGCGGGTCCAGGGCTCCCATGGGAACGACAGCGTGAACATGCTGCTGTCGGAGCGCACTCCGGGGTAGCGGAACAGATCCCACGTCCCGCCGATCTGCGCGCGCCGCTCCACGATGGTGTAGGTCAGGTGCGGGTTGCGTTCGTGCAGCCGGTAAGCCGCGCCCAAGCCCGAGATGCCGGCGCCGACGATAAGGACATCGACGTCGATGTCGATATCTTGTTGGGTAGTCACGCCCACCACATTAAGCACCCACCGGTTGGTTGGGCCAGGATTGGTCGCTACGGCTTCAACAACACGTCGACATGCAGCGGTGCGCACAGGTCGATCAGCCAGGCCTGGTCGGCGGGGCTGGCGAAGATCCGCGCGTGCGTGGGGTCCTGGGCGAAAGCCGGATTCGTCCCGTCGCACCGGTCGCCGAACAACACATACGCCTTGACGCTGTTGCACAGGCGCGACATCCACACCATGCCGTCCACTCCGATCCCGTGTGCGGCTTCGGCCCAACGCACGGTGTCCGCATAGGTGGACGCGGGGCTTGCGGTGACGTCCTCGGGGGCGACTTTGAGGCGGCGTAATCCCAGGCCGTACAGGACGGCGAGGCGCACGTCGCGGGTCACCTGGAGGCGGGCGAGCGTTTTGCGGGAGTAGTCGTCGTAGGGCAGCAGACCCCCTTCGACCGGGATGTTGTGCAGCAGGGTCTCGGCGACGGCGGCTTCTTCGGTGTCGGCGGCGTACATGATCGGTACCACCGGCTTTCCGAAGAAACCGAACCGAGTCGGACCGCCGCCGCCCGGATTGAACTCGACGGCCGTGCGGCTCGACGTGAAGACGCGGTACAGCAGGTGCCCCGCGGCCACGGTCTCGATCTTTGGGTCGAACGGGGTCGGCGGCGCTTTCACCACGACACGGCCAGTGCATCCGCCGCGACGGCGACCACACGGTCCGGATCCTTGGCGAGGTAGTCGACGGGTCGGTCCCCGTCGAAGTAGGTCGTCGGCGCGCACAACCACTGCACCAGACCCGCCTCGGACCAGTCGTTGGCCTCCGCCGTGTCGCGCAGGCGGGCTATCACGGCCAGGGGCTGCCCGTCCGATCCGAACTGGAACCCCGGATATGCCAGATGGTTGCCCTGACGCACGGCGAGCAGCTGCTTATTGCGGTGCGCGGTGGTGGCTAGGTTGCGCGGAGCGCTCGACCGCGACCCCATCTTTTTGCCGGCTTGGGTGCTGCTCAGCATGCCGAACTCGGCGTCGATTCGCGCGTAGAGGTTGTGTTCGGCTTGCAGGGCCCGGGCGACGGCGGGTTCGGCGTACACGGCGACCGACGCGAGGGCAGCGCGCAGGGCCTGGGCGCCCTCGCGTACCCGCTGGGTGGCGACGACCAGGTCGTCGACGGTGGTCATGCGCCGATTCTACATGCGTTTCATGCGCTTGAGGCTGCTGCACGAAACGAACGCGGCCTTACCGGTAGTTGACGAACTGCACCGCCACCTCGAGGTCGGCCTTCTTCAACAGCGCCTGGACGGCCTGCAGGTCGTCGCGGCTCTTGCTGGTGACGCGGACCTCCTCGCCCTGGATCTGGGTCTTGACGCTCTTCGGGCCGTCGTCGCGGATCAGTTTGGTGATCTTCTTGGCGTTCTCGCTGTTGATGCCTTCTTTGATGGTGCCGGTGACCTTGTACGTCTTGCCGGAGGCCTGCGGTTCGCCGGCGTCGAAGGCCTTCATCGAGATGTCGCGGCGGATCAGCTTTTCCTTGAAGACGTCGACGGCGGCCTTGACGCGCTCCTCGGTGGACGAGGTCAGCTCGATCGCCTCGTCACCCTTCCAGGCGATCTTGGTGTCGGTGCCGCGGAAGTCGAAGCGCGTGGACAGCTCCTTGGCGGCCTGGTTGAGTGCGTTGTCGACCTCCTGGCGGTCGACCTTGCTGACGATGTCGAACGATGAATCCGCCATGCGATCCGTCCCTTCCTCAGGTGATAGCCGTTTGTGCTCTGTCTACCGGTTCGTTGTAACCTGCTAGGCGGCAGGTTGCCCGAGCGGCCAATGGGAGCGGACTGTAAATCCGTCGCGAAAGCTTCACAGGTTCGAATCCTGTACCTGCCACCAACAGTGCATATGCGCCTGATAAGCGGTTTGGAACGCCTGTGTTGTACGCAGGTTGTAAGCTCTGCGCCGTGTCGAGCGCCCGCACCCCCGGCACAGGGGGAGTCATTGACCTGTGGAAGAACAACGACGGCACTCCGTCCAAGCTGGCCACCGGGAGGTGGGTCGAGGGCCAGGGCAAGCCGCAAGGGGTGGGGAAACGCTGGCGTGGATGGTACGTCGGCGACGACGGTAAGACACGCACCAAGCGATTCCGAACCGAGGTCGAAGCTGAGGCATGGGCCAACAGCGAGCGCGGGAAGGTCCACACGAACTAATGGGTCAACCCAAGCGTAGGCGGCGACACCTTCGGCAGCGTGGCTGAGCAATGGCTGCTCACCAAGGCGCACCGGAAGCCAAAGACGCTGACAGGCTACCGCTCGATCCTTGACACCCTGGTACTGCCTCGGTGGGCCGACACGGCCATGAAGGCCATTACCTACGGCGAGCTATCCGCGTGGCTGGCGGGCCTGTCTGTCGACGGGTCACGGGCGGGCACCGGTCTATCAGCCAGTCGCGTAGTTCAGACCCACCAGCTCATGGGAGCCGTCTACAAATACGCCGTAAAAGCGGGCCTGGCCTCGAAGAACGTTGCCGCAGAGATCGAGCGCCGCCACGACCTTCCCAAGACAGGGGAGTCGGAACGGCACTACCTGACACATAGGCAGTTGCTCGATTTAGCTAGGGAAACAGGACAATACGAGACGCTGACTCTGGTCCTCGGCTATTGCGGTCTGCGCTTTGGCGAAGCGGCAGCGTTGCGCCGCAAGGATCTAGGGGACAAAGAGATTACTGTGAGGTCGTCCGCCACATATGTGCATGGACAGGGCATTGTAGAGACGACGACCAAGACCAACCGTAGTCGTCATGTACCTGTACCCGCCCCGGTCTGGGAGCGGGTCAAATCACAGCTACCGGCAGACCGTGACGCCCTGGTCTTCCCGCCGCGACGAGGTCAGCACCTGTCCAATCATGAGTATCGGAGAGCGTTCGACAAGGCGTTAAAGACGGTGCAGGCCCACGCCCAGGCCAAGCGGCAGAAGGAAATTGCGGATAGCGGGGAAGCGAGTACACCAGACTTCCCCGACGTTACGCCGCATGACCTGCGCCACACCTGTGCGTCCCTGGCCATCTCGGCGGGGGCGAACGTGAAGGTTGTTCAGCGATTGCTTGGTCATGCCACCGCCGCCATGACCCTCGACACGTACGGCCACCTGATGAACGACGACCTGGCCGGGGTGGCTGAGGCATTGGGGAACGCCATCAAGGAAGCTCGGTCTGCAAGCTAGTTTGACCTGCGCTTTTCCTTTCCGGTTTAGGCGAAAACAGGTCGAGTTATTCTATATGCGTTGGCATGACGACGTCAGCCACGGCGGATCTCGATTAGAGCTTGAACCATTTGAAGGTGGACGGAACCTATTTCGTCGCTTGATGTTTCGCGCTCAAAAATCGTAATCCGTTGAAGCTATTGATGACCCAATGATGGAGCATGACTATGGCGCACTTGCGCACAACTGATCTGGTGGAAGAGTACGGAATCCCCGAGGCGACCTGGCGATGGTGGCGGCATAGGGGAGAAGGCCCTCGTTCCTTCAAGCTCGGCAAGACCGTGTTCTATGCCGCGGATGACGTAGCCGCGTGGGTCGAGTCGGAGAAAGCCAAGACAGCCAAGGGTGGCGCGAAGTGACCACCCTAGACAGCAGTCTCGCGGATCTCGCGGATCTCGCGCACATGGACGCGTGTACTGTCCTCGACGCGGTGGCCGACTTTCTGGCTCGCTTCATCGCCTATCCGAGCCAGCATGCCCGCTACGCACATGCTTTGTGGCTCGCTCACACATGGCGTATGGACGTATGGGACTCCACCCCCCGGCTCGCATTCATGTCGCCGGAGAAGGGCAGCGGGAAGACGCGGTCGCTTGAAGTAAGCGAGCACCTGGTTCCGCATGCCGTGCGCGTCTCCCAAGCAACCCCCGGTTACATCTTGGCCAGAATCTCGGAGGACCCTCCGCCAACGCTGTTCTATGACGAGATCGACACTGTCTATGGCCAAAAGGCCAGGGGTAATGAGGATCTCAGGGCGCTGCTGAATGCGGGCCATCGCCGTGGCGCGACAGCCGGTCGAGGAAACTGGGGAAATGATGGATTGACAGGCCGGGACTACCCCGCCTACTGCGCGGTCGCACTTGCCGGTCTCGGGAAACTGCCGGAGACAATCGCCGACCGAGCTGTGATCATCCGAATGAAGAAGCGCAAGCCAACGGAACGCCTCGACCCCTGGCGTCCGCGTGTAAACGCCAAGGAGGCCAAGGGGCTTGGCGACGCACTCGGTTCCTGGATGAGTGACGCTTTGCTTTCGTGGCCCCACAACATGCCGGTGGAGGATCGCGCCGCCGATGTGTGGGAGGCGCTCATCATGGTCGCCGATGCCGCAGGAGGGCACTGGCCCGCCACCGCACGCGCTGCGGCCGTCGTCCTTACCTCTGAGAAGCCGCAGGCGAGTCATGGTATTGAGCTCTTGCGGGATCTTCAGATCGTCTTCGGGTCGAACGATAAAATGCGCAGCGAGGACATCATCATTGCGCTGACGGAGCTGCAAGAGTCGCCGTGGCAGAGGTTCCATCGCGACGGCAGTGCGCTTAACTACCGCGACTTAGCCTCTCTGCTAAAGGAATACGACATCCGACCAAGGGATGTGTGGATCGATGGCCGTGCATCGAAGGGCTACTTCGCGGATGACCTCAGGGACGCGTGGGACAGGTACGTACACCCCTTGACAGTCCGCGAGGACCGCGAGGTCCGCGATGCAACGGATGAGACGCGGTGATTAACTTTCGGCGAACGCCATATAGGCGTACCTGGACATGGCCCGGCGCAATTTGCATTTTGCATTGCTCAGACCGATTTTCCTCGGGGAGGGAGCTAGGGGTATCGCCCGCCTGTCCGGCCAAAAGCCCAGGCGGGGGTGCCCCCCAGGCGACCGACGATATAGAAGAGCGGAGAAGCTATGCGCTGCAAGCAAGGTGATTGCAACCGGCGGGCGTACACATCCGGCTGGTGCTCGACGCACTACCGGCGTTTGCGCTCAAGCCAGCCCATGGATGCGCCGATCAGAGGCTACGTGCGGCACGTCGAGACCAAGGACGGCACCGTCCGACCAACAGCTAAGCCAATTCGAAGGCCGCGTAGGGAGCCGCCCTTCGCGAAGGAGCTGGCGCTGTTGAGGGAGCTGGGTCTGCGCTAGGACGGTCCGTCAGCACCGCAATGATGGCCGACGCCAGGTATCGAGGGGTACAGAACAACCGCCGTCACGACATTTCCTCGGCCCACGCGATATGCCCCTCGTAGCCAAGCGTTTTCGCCATGTCGCGGTAGCGATCCCGGTGTTCGTGATAGCGAGCTTCGTCTCCGCGAGCCTGCGCCAGTAGCGCCCGCAGTTTCAGCAGCCAGATGTCACGTATCACCAGATCCCTGTCTGCTGGCGCGGACGCCAACCGCTCAATCGCGGCCTCGGCCTCGGCCACGTCAGCGTCGGCTCCGCGTTCGAGCAGTGTCTCCACCAGAACACCCGTCGCTGAAACGCCGTGCACCAGCAGCCGTCCGTCGCGGAAGAGATGGTCGACGGCGGCGCGCATAAGCAAAATCGCCTCATCGTGATCGCCCTGCCGCGCCATCTCACGTGCCAAATACACGTTGACCATCGGCAAGTCAGCCAGGTTGTGTTCCCGGCGCAGGAGCGCTTCGCTGACCTCGGCCAGCAGCTTTTGTCCGTGGTCACGTTCAGCATGCGTTTGACGGTGCACCAGCGCAAAGCCCAGAGTCGCCCGGATGCAGTCCATCGCCACATCATCACCAGATCGTTCGGCAAGCCGTAGCGCATCCTCGATCTCACGCATCGCCGAATCGTCCGCCCTCAGCGCGCCTATCGGTATCTCATGAAAGTAGACATAGAGGATGACCACCATGAAGGACCCCGGGTCGGTGCTGCGGGCGATGGCCAGGCCGTGGCGCAGGTCCTCTCGCCATCCGGGATGACCCAGGCAATACCGGGCGACAGCTCGTGTCGCGAAGGCGACCGCCAACGGGGAGCCGAAAATGAGGTTGCCTTTCGACGGGTCACCGTCGGCCAGGTCGATAGCTGTCTGTGACCACCGCAGCACGTCGCCCAATTCTCCGCTTTCCACCTTGGCGTAGATGACGGCGAACGACAGCGCGACTGTCATGGTCGGATCGTCCAGCGACTCGATGAGGGCCATGGCCTCCGTTGCCAGCCGCGACGCCTCGCGTATCCGGTCCTGATGCGCATGATCCATCACCAGCCCCGCCATACCGATGGCCAGCGACGCCTTGTCCCCAGCGGCAGCACACAACTCCTGTAATTCATCAAAGCGGTGCCCGGCAACGTGTTCGTGGACTCGAAAGGCGATGCCGCACAACATGGTGCGCGGAGCGATGCGCATGGTCGCCCGGTTGGGGTCCTCGCCGGGCAGCGCGTCGGCGATCTCGATCGCGCGCTCCAAACTCGGTCGTGCCGCAGCGATGTCGCGGCTGGTCGCCCAGGTCGCGGCGCGCATGTGCCAGCCGTAGGCGGCGTGCAGATCACCGGCGGCCTGCAGATGTTCGGCGATCAGCGCCGCGTTCTCCTCGGCGGCTGCCGGGTCATGTGATTCGATTGCGGCGGCCAGCCGCCGGTGCAGCTCGGCGCGATCAGATTTGAGCTGCGATTCGTAGGCCACCGTGCGAATCAGCGGATGGTGAAACACATACTCCGGTCCACCGGTGAACCTCACCTGATAAATAAGCTGGGCCGCCACCAGGCTCTCAAGGACAGGATCGATGCCCAGCGTTTCGAGCAGGTGCCGGCTGAACTTCGCGCCGATGACCGCCGCTGCGCTCAAGGTGCGTTTGGCCGCCGGGTCGAGTCGGTCGATGCGCGCGGCGATGGTCGCGTGCAAGGTGGCAGGCACCGTGACCTCGGTGACATCTGCGGTTGAAACGTATGCGCCGGTCTGTCCCCGCAGTACGCCGCGCTCGGCCAGTTCACGCACGATCTCCTCGGCGAAGAACGGGTTACCGGCGGCCCGCTCGGCGATTGTCTGGTCCAGTGCACCAACCGAGGGGTCCGGGCCAATCAGCTCGGTGACCAGTGCTGCGGTTTCTGAATCACTCAGCGGCGCAAGGGTGAGGGTTTGCGCACCATGCACCCTTGCCAACGCCCCCTCGTACTCCGGTCGGTAGCTGACCAGCACCAGCGAGGGCGTCTGCGGGATCACCGTGAGGAACGCGGCGATCATCGACTCGCTGACCTCATCGATCCAATGGGCATCCTCGATGACGTAGAGCGCCGGGGCTTTTCGGGCCAACGAGGCGGCGTTCACCAGTGCGGTCAAACGCCGCCGCCGGGCATCCGGATCGATCTTGGGCAGCTTCACCTCGGGATCGGCGACGCCCAGCAGGTCGTCAAAGAGCACCAAGTCCTCGGGCTCCGCGTCGCGAAACCGAGCCCGTGTCCGCGCTCGGGCGGTCTCCGGGTCAAGCCCCTTGATGCCGGTGATTGCACGTAGCAGCCGCGCCACGGCATGGAAGGGGACCTGGCTAGTGTGCGACTCGCAGAAGCCGGTAAACACTTCGACGCCTCTGGTGGCTGCCATCGCAGAGACTTCACGCACCAGACGGCTCTTGCCAATGCCAGGTGAGCCCACCACGCCGACCACCGCGCCGTGTCCGTCGATGGCACGGTCCAACAAACCCTCAACAGCCGCCACCTCCCAGCGCCGACCAACAAAGTTCGACTCAGCACGCCCGACAGCGCGACGCACCTCCGGCACGCTCAGCAGCCGCTGGGCGCAGACCGGTTGATCGCTGCCTTTGATGCGGACACGCTCGACTTCGCCGAGAGTCGCCGCGCCCTCGACCAGCCGTGCCGTGGATTCGCTGAGCATCACCGCGCCCGGCGGGGCCACCGATTCCATTCGCTGCGCCATGCCGACTTGCTCACCGACGGCGGTGTAACCCAGTGCACCCGAACCGATCTCACCGGCGATCACCTGGCCGGAGTTCAGTCCCACCCTCAAGTGCAGCTCCACGCCGTCGCGATCCTTGACTTCAGCGGCCAACCGGGCGGTTTCTTCTTGGATGCCCAGCGCCGCCAGACAGGCACGAATAGCGTGATCCTCCAACGCCACCGGCGCACCGAATACCGCCATGATCCCGTCACCGGTGAACTTGTCGACCGTGCCGCCGTACCGCTGCACTACTGCCGAAGCACGGTCGATCAGGTCGGTCATGATCTCGCGCAGCCGCTCGGCACCGACGGCCGTTGCGATGTTCATTGAGTGAACAACATCGGTGAACAGCACCGTGACCTGTTTGTACTCCGCCGATGTAGCGGCGGGGGTGATTGGCGAGCCGCACTTGTTGCAGAACCGTGAGTCTGGTGGCAGCTCCGTGCCACACGACCCGCACCGGAACTCTGTTGCGGTCATGCCGTCGCCGTCGATGTGACCCCAACGCGGTCATGAGCATCGCTCACGCCAACATCGTGTCACCTCTTGCCAGCCAACATGTGCCATATCGCCGCTGCGATCCGGCCAACGGGTACGGGCGCTACGCTACGCCTTGGGGCGTGGGTGTCTGGGTCGGATTCCGCCGATGTGTGAGGCGGCAGCGTGTCTGGTGTGAGATTCTGCAGGGGTGTCCGCTCCTGGGGCGACCGCTCCTTCGGGGGTAGTGACGTTCTTATTCACCGATGTGGAGGGGTCGACCCGTCGGTGGGAGTCCGACGCGGACGCGATGCGGGCGGCGCTGGCCGCCCACGATCAGGTGTTGCGCTCCGCGATTGAGGCCCACGGGGGCTGGTTGTTCAAGCACACCGGTGACGGTGTATGCGCTGCGTTCGCCTCGCCCAGGTGTGCGGTGGATGCGGCGGTGGCCGCGCAACGGGAGTTGGTGTTGCCGGTGCGGATGGGCATCGCGACCGGCGAGGCCGAGCTGCGCGAGGGTGATTATTTCGGTGCGGTGCTGAACCGTGCGGCACGGGTGATGGCCGCCGGGCACGGCGGGCAGATCTTGCTGGCCGAGTCGACGGCGGGTCTGCTCAGCGGGGTGGATCTGCTGGATCTGGGGCCGCGACGGTTGCGAGACCTACCCACCTCGGTCGGGAGTGTCTCAGGTGCGAGCGCCCGGCCTGCGCACGGAGTTCCCGCCCCTGCGGGCACTGGATGCAGGTCCGGGGAATCTGCGCCCCGCGCCCACGAGCTTTGTCGGACGCGAGTCCGAACTCGACGAGGTGCAAGCGACGGTCAAGGCGCATCGGTTGGTGACGTTGACCGGGGTGGGTGGGGTTGGCAAGACCCGCCTGGCGACCGAGATTGCGGCGCGGGTGGCCGATGAGTTTCCCGACGGCGTCTGGGTATTCGAACTCGCCGCGGTCACTGATCCGGAGGCGGTGCCCGACGCGGTGGCCGCCGTGCTGGGCATCATCGAACAGCCCGGGAAGAGTGTGAGCGAGTCGGTGGCGGCCGCGTTGGAGGGCCGGGTCCGGTTGTTGGTGTTCGACAACTGCGAGCACGTTCTCAACGCCGCCGCCGGTCTAGTTGAGGCGATTCTGGCGCACTCGGCGACCGTTAAGATTCTGGCGACCAGCCGCGAAGGACTAAGGGTCGCCGACGAGCAACTGTGGCCGGTGCCCTCGCTGGATGTCGGCGCGGGAATCGACTCTGCCGCGGTTTCGCTATTCATTGAACGTGCACAAGCCGTTTCGCCGGGCTTCTCGGTGGCCAGCGGCGATGAATCCGCCGCAGTGGTCGAGATTTGTCAGCGCCTTGACGGGATTCCGTTGGCCATCGAACTGGCGGCTTCCCGCATGGCCCTGATGACCGCGATCGAGGTACGTGACCGTCTGGATCAGAGGTTTCGTCTGCTGGTCGGGTCACGACGCGGACTGGAACGCCACCAAACGCTGCGTCACGCGGTGGCTTGGTCGTATGGCTTGCTTGAGGACGCGGAGAAGGCTGTGCTGAACCGGTGTTCGGTGTTCGCCGGTGGATTCGACCTCAAAGCTGCTTGCGCTGTTACGGATTCCGATGACGACTTCGCCACCCTCGAGCTGTTGGACGCGCTTTTGCGCAAGTCGCTGATCGTCGCCGAGCGGTCAGCCGGGCGGACCCGGTTTTCGATGTTGGAGACGATCCGCCAGTTCGCCGAGGAACAACTCGTCGCGAGCGGTTCGGCGACCGAGGCGCGAACCGCGCATGCCCGCTACTTCGCCGGGCGCGAGGGTGACATCCTCGCCTTGTGGGACGGCCCATTACAACGCGCGGCCTATGAATGGCTCGCAGTTGAGATGGCCAACCTGCGCACGGCTATCCGTTGGGCGACCGACCACGACGATCTCGATACTGCGGCAACGATTGCCCACTACGCCGGGGTTGTTGGCTTCTGGAGCGAACTGCACGAACCGATCCGGTGGAGCGAGGAGCTGATTGAACCCGCCCGCGCGGTCCAACACCGACGCCTGGCCCAGCTGTACTGCCTGGCGGTGCTGTGCTTCACGGCCGGGCGGATCGACGATGCCGTCGAGTATTCCGCCGCCGGTCAAGAGGCCATCATGAGCGGAAGATTCGATGAAGTCCGCCCCGAGGCTGAGGCGTCAGTCGGCAGCCCATACTTGACGATAGGTCAGGTCGATCGATGGGTTGACTGGTGCCGCACCGTGATTGCCCGCCATCGGGAACCTCATCTCCACACTCGATCTCTCTTCATATTCGCGCTGAAGCTCGCAGGGGCCGACGACGAGGCGGTGGCGAACTCGGAAGAACTCCTCACGGCTATCGAAGCCAGTGACAACCCGAATCTCACCGCGTGGGCACTGTTCGCGTACGGCACCACGAACCGCGATGTCGCACCCGCCGTCGCCTATGAAGCCCTGCGTCGAGGGCTGAGAATCGCTCAAGACAGCGGCAGCCTGCAGACCGAGTCGAACATCGCCTCGACGCTGACCGCACTGGCGGTCAACCACGGTGAACCCGCCGACGCTCTCAATTACTCGATCATGTCGATTCGCTACTTCTACGACTCGGGCAACGTCTATCTGGTGAATACCACGTTGGCCGCCCTTACCGCACTGCTCGACCGGCTCGGCCACTTCGAAGCCGCCGCCACCATCAGCGGTTTCGCCGATACATCTTTCACCCGGTCCGCCTTTCCGGAGTTCGCCGCCGCGATCCCTCATCTACGCGGAGTGCTGGGCAACGATTCCTACGAATCACTCGCCCGCAAGGGCGAAACGATGACCACCGCCGAGATGGTGACCTACGCCTACGACCAAATTGACCACGCCCGAGCAGAACTCGAACACTCTGGTTGAGTTGCGTGTTCAACGCGAGAGCGGCGCAGCATCCTCTCAATCGCCTTCAGCAGCCTGTTCGGCCAAGACGCGGTACACCGTCGCCCGGCTCACGCCGAGGGCGTTGGCAATCGTGCTCGCCGACTCACCATTAGCGTGCATGCGCTGCGCCAGACCGGCTTTCTTCGCATCGAGCACCTTGGGACGACCGATGTGCTGCCCACGCGAGCGACGCGCCTCGCGGGCAGCGGCGCGGCGTTCGCGGCCTAATTCAAGTTCGAGTTCCGCAAGGCTCGCGAGTACGCCTGCGATCATTCGCCCCGTTGCGTTCGTCGAATCTATGCCTTCTCTCAACGAGCGAAGCACGATGTCTCGCTCACCCAACTCGCGGATCGTCATCATTACCTCGGCGGCGTTACGCCCAAGCCTGTCGATTCCCGCAACGACGATGGCGTCGCCGGGACGCGCGTAGTCCAGGAGCGCCGCAAGACCAGGCCGCTGCTCACGCGTCGAGGTTCCAGACAGTTTGTCGCTGTAAACCCGCTTCGGGTCGACACCCGCTGCGGTGAGAGCGTCGAGCTGTTGGTCTAGGGACTGATGGCCGGTTGACACACGGGCGTAGCCGAGTTGCACACCTGTGGTGGTGGCAGTCGTTGCATTCATACCGCTATTCTGTCTCAGAAGTACCTCAAATACTAGATTTTGCGACATCTATTTTGAGGCAACTTTTGCGACAGACTCACTCACCTGGGCATTTTTGTGCTCCTGTAGCACTCGCTGTTCAGTGTCCAAATCTAAAGATTTGAGACGAGGCGACACACTTGAACGGCTGTGGAGCAGACCGGCAAGGGAAAGTAAGACAGGAACTGATCGGTCGTAGTTGTCTAGACACGGGAATATCCTGGTCTGTAGCCGACTGCCCGGGGTGAGCGCATGGACATGCGTATCAAGGAATGGTTGCATTGGGCGGCGGGCTATGGACTTGGGCGCACGGCGCTGAAACTGTTTGCATTAGTCCCAGCCCAGCCACGGAACTCCAACGACCGAGGGGGTACACCGTGAGACAACCGGAACTAACCAGCCTCATCGGCCTGCGCGACAGTGACGGCGATCAGATACACCTCGTTCGCCTCGATCGGGCCAATGGCTCCCGCAGGTATCTGATGGCAATCGGTCAGGAGAGGGTGTTCCTGACTCCCGGCGATCTGGATCGGCTGAGCACCGTCATCCGGTGCGAAGTAGTTGGCCGGAATGATGATCTGAAGGCCGCGTTTAGGTTCCTCGCCCACGCAATCTGGCTCCTGATCGTCTGCGCGGTGTTGTCGCTCCTCGCGGCCGCACTCACCGGGCCATTGTTTGCGTACCCCTGGTCGAACTGAAGTCATTCGGTGAGTGGTCTCCCATTCTTCGGCCAAGGCATTGGCGACGGGAGACATGCCGGGCGGCGGTGCCTGCCTGGGTGCTATCGCCTCCGGCCGTCCGCATACGAGCAAGTGTGCGTTGCCCCGAGACTCGTCGGAGAATCAAAGTGGAGCTGTAAACAAACTGTACGCACATGTCTCCGAAGCGCCCCCACCGGCACCAACGCAAAATCCGTGATTAACGCAGCTAAACCCGTGTTTTGGCAACCGCGCCAACGCCCACCAACGCCAGCAAACGTGCAGATTGACGGACTGTAAATCCGTCGCGAAAGCTTCACAGGTTCGAATCCTGTACCTGCCACCAAAGGTCAGAGGGGTTTTGGCGCTGGATGCCGTGCGCGTCGACCGCGACTTTGTCACGGATTGTCACAAGTCGCGGCTAACTATGCGGCGCTCTAGGCGAACACCGGTTCGACTCCAGCTAACAATTGGAAGCCCTTTGGAACGCCGGTGAGGACCGTGAAGGTGCTTCGATGCGGCTTCTATGAATTCGTGACGACGCGGGCCAACCTGCGCGCGGCGTCAGCCAGCGCGGGCTCCTGAGAGTGCACGTAGGTCGACATGGTGAACGCCGACGATGCGTGGCCAAGCCAGGCCGCGATCACTGCGATCGGCACCCCCTCAAGATGCATCAGGGTGCCGCATGTGTGCCGAGCGTGATGCAGCCTGACGCTTGCCGGCGGGGGGTTTGCGCAGCAGCGGTCACAGTTGCCAAATGACGACAGCTTTGACGACAACCGTGACGACTGTGAGCCCTTCAACTACTACCGCTACAGCCCCAAAATGTACCTATCGTGCTTGGTCACGGCTCCTGCCTGCTCCTGGCAGTGTGAGGGTCAGGGTTTCCTTTTCATCCGCTCGTCATCCGCCACGCCGTTTGGATTGCGTGCTCTGAACCCTCAACATTGGTCCAGTTCGTCCAGCTTGACCAGCACGAACAGCCCGCGCTTGACTTCGCCTCAGCCTGAAAAGTGGAAGGTCTGAACCGCGTCCGTCGAGTCGTTCATCGACCCACCCGATCTCTCTAACCCAGACACACCCAACGTATACGCGCGACGGCGATCGGCACCGTTCTGTGCCGATTTTTTGTTAGGCGGTTAGGGGTCGGGCCGTGGCGGGTTGATGTTCGCGTATCCATGCTTGGGCGGCCATTTGGGTGGCGTCCCAGGGCGATCCGAGTGGCGGGGTATAGGACAGGTCGAGCGCGCTGAGGCCGTCGACCGTCATCTCGTGGAAGAGGGCGGTGGCGTAGGTGTCGACACGTTTGGCAACTTCGGCGCTGCGGTGTCCGACGAGTTGGGCGCCGAGGAGGCGGCCGCTGTGTTGGTCGCCGGTGATGCGGATTTGGATGGGCGTGGCGCCTGGGTAGTAGGCCTTGTGGTCGTCCGGGCTTGATTGGCTGGTGACGGGGGTCCAGCCGCGGTTCGCGGCGAGGGCTTCGTGTTCGCGGAGGCCGGTGCGGGCGGCGACGAGGTCGAAGACCTTGACGACTTGGGTGCCCAGGCTGCCCGCGAAGTGGGCGTGGCCACCAACGGCGTTTTCGCCGGCCACCCGGCCTTGTTTGTGGGCGGTGGTGCCCAGCGGGAGCCAGGTGATGCCCAGGAGCCGGTGGTGGGTGTGCACGCAGTCGCCGGCGGCGAAGACATCGGTCAGGTTGGTGCGCATGGCTGTGTCGACGACGATAGCGCCTTTGACGCCGAGGTCCGCGCCGGCGTCGGCGGCGAGTTCAGTGTCGGGGCGGACTCCGACCACGACGAGGACGAAATCAACTGTGCGCGAGACTGGTTGGCCGTCATGGCTGGCGGTAACGGTGAGAGCGCCGGTGTCGGAGCGGGTGATGGCGGTGACAGCGGTGTCGGTGAGGACTTCGACGCCGTTGCGTTCCAGTTCGGCGTGCACGAGGGCGCCAAGTTCGGGGTCGACGGTGGGCAAAACTTCGGGCAACGCTTCGATCTGGGTGACGCGGATGCCGCGGGAGGTGAGGGCTTCTGCCATCTCCAGGCCGATGTAGCCGGCACCGACAATCACGGCGGTGGCGGGGTCGCGTTGCTGAAGGGAGTCCATGACGGCAAAGGTGTCGCCCATCGAGTGCAGCGGGTGGACCCCATCGGCGGGGCCGAGGGCATCGGGGCCGCTGAGCCCGCGGATGGGTGGGCGGGTACTGATGGCGCCGGTGCCCACGATCAGGGCGTCGTAGGCAAGCTGTTGTGGGGCGCCGGTGGAGTCGAGGATGTCGAGGCTGTGCTCCTCGACATTGATGCCGGTGGCGCGGGTGTCGGTGAGCACCCGCATGCCGGTGGCGGCCAGGTCGGCGGCGGTGCGATGGGCCAGGTTGGTCCAGTGGGTGACTTCCCCGGAAACGTAGTAAGGGATGCCGCAGATGGAGAAGTTGGGATAGGCGTCGGCGACAACCACGGTGACTTCGGTGGTGGGGTCGAGTTCGCGGGCGCGCAGCGCTGCGCTGATGCCCGCGTCACTGCCGCCGATAGCGACGATATGACGAGGTGTCATGCGGGTTCGGCTCCTGTGGTGTCACGGGTGTTGCGGTGGCGTTGCAGCGCTGCGCCGATGAGTGTGATGTCTTAGCTTATGGCGTCCACGGCGCTGAGCACCTTCGCCTGAAAGCCATTGGGCAACGGGAAGTATCCGTGATCTTCCAGGTCCGCCTGGCCCGGCCCGATGGTGGACTGCAGAAACGCCCGCACCGCCTTCGCGGTCTGTGGGTCAGCGTATTTCGAGCACACCAGTTCGTATGTCGCCAGCACGATCGGGTAGGTGCCGGGCTGGGTGGGCTTGTAGAACGACGAGGTGTCTAGCACCAGGTTGTTACCCTGGCCCACGATGGTCGCCCCGGCGACGGCCTTGCCGACCGTGTCAGCGGTGATGGCCACCGGATCCGGCCCGGCTGAGGTCACGATCCTGGCGGCGAACAGCCGCTGCGCTTGGGCGAACGAGTATTCGTTGTAGGTGATCGCACCCTCGGTGGACTTGATTTTCGCTGAGGTGCCCTCGTTGCCTGGCGCGCCCTCGCCGACCCCGCCGTTGAACACCTTGCCGGTTCCTTTGCCCCACGCGCCGTTGGAGGCGGCGTCGAGGTAGAGCTGGAAGTTATCGGTGGTGCCCGACGCGTCGCTGCGGACCACAACGTAGATAGATTCCGAGGGCATCTCCTCGCCGTTGAGCGCCTTGATCGCCGGGTCATCCCACCGGGTGATCTTGCCGTTGAAGATCTTGGCTAGCGTCGGGGCGTCGAGCGTTAGCCTGTTTACGGCTTCGAGGTTGTAGGTGATCGCCAAAGGACCGAACACCACCGGCAGATTCCAGGCATCCGAGCCACACCGCTGCTTGGCCGTGTTGTACTCCTCGCCCGCAAGGGGCGAGTCCGAGCCACCGAAATCCGTTACGCCTCGCAGGAATTCGCTCACCCCGGCACCCGAGCCGTTCGACGTATAGGTGAGCGTCTGCCCAGGGCAGGCGTCTTCGTAGGCTTTGACGAACCGGGTCATCGCATTAGCCTGCGCGGTCGAGCCGCTGGCCTTCAGCGCCTGTTTGCCGCCGCAGTCCACCTTGGCCGTGGTGGCGTATGAGGGGGTCGAATGTTCCCTGGCGCATGCCGAAAACCAAAACACTAGCGCGGTGACCGCCAGCAAGCTCAGCGCGCCCGAGAGTAGTTTTCGTGAAATGCTCATCGCGGTTTCCTCCGGTCGTCAGCGCATTGTGTTGCTAGTGGGGGTCCAGGGTGGGGGCGACGTGATCGATACGGACGATGAGCTCATCGAGGACCCGGTCGAAGGCCGTGGCCCGCCCGGTGCGCACGGGGTCGGGGATCGACCAATGCAGGCGCCGGCTGTCAGCGGGCAGTTCCTCGTGGGCGTCATCGCAGACCGCGATGATCACATCGGTGGGTCTGACGACGTCATCGAGGTGACGTGGGGTATGCGGCCGCATCGGCAGCTTACGGCGCGCCGCCGCGGCGACCGCCCGCGGGTGCACCTCAGCGGCGGGATGAGTGCCCGCCGAGGTCGCCGGCAGCGAGCTGCGCCGATTCCACACCGCCACGGCTAGCTGGCTGCGCGCCGAATTCTGGCTGCAGACAAACACCACCCGTTTGGCACTCCATGCCGCCGAGGGCACCAACACATCCAGCGACTCGGGGATCAACTGCAGATAGCTGCGACGACGATCTCCTTCCGACCGGACTCGGCGCACAATGCCCGCACCCTCAAGCACGCCAAGGTGGTGAGCGATCAAACTCGACGACATCGACAAGGCGGTTTGAAGCTCCGAGGGCGATGCGTCCTCGAGCATTAACCGATCGACAATCACCAGCCGGCCCGGATCGGCTAAGGCGGCGTGGACTTGGACCCGCCGCACCGCATCACTAGATAGCTCAAGCATGATTAAGTTAATTTCTACTGAGCTATCGTCCAAAAAACAAGGCGTTGGCTTGTTTCGGTGACCGTGTCTTCTGACGTTCATCGCTGCGAAGCTTGGCATTTACCAATGAGCCGACGCGCGCCACCTGTACCGCTCATCGCGGGCTTAGCTGCAGTGGCGAAAGATCAGCTACAGCAACGCGGGTCGAGCACCGCGCAGAGGGCGGCCATCGCGTCGCGGTGGGGACGGTGATAGACGTTCATGCCGCGGCGCTCAGATTCAACCAGACCTGCGTTGCGAAGTTGGCCGAGATGATGGCTGACGGTTGATTCGGTCAGTTCGACAACGGCGGCCAAGTCGCTGGTGTTCTCCTCACCCGCCGACGAGCTAAACAGCAAGGACATGATCTTGACCCGCGAGGGATCCGCCAACGCCTTGAGGCGCAAGGCCAGCCGCAGGGCATCGTCATCGCTCATCGGGCCCGCGGCCAGCGGCGCGCAGCATGCCGGCGCGGTGATGTCGACCAAGGGTAACGCCTTCGGCATGACTCAATCCTGCCACAGCGGTTTGACATATATCAAAATTGTGGCATTCTGAGCATGTCGGATGAATTTGATATATGTCTCACACCTAGGGAGGTCTGATCCCATGTCCCGCGTACAACTCGCCCTCAACGTCGACAACCTCGACGAGGCAATCGCGTTCTACTCCAAGCTGTTCAACAGCGAGCCGGCGAAACGCAAGCCTGGGTACGCCAACTTCGCGGTGGCTGAGCCGCCGCTCAAGCTGGTGCTGCTCGAGAACCCCGGAAACGGCGGCACGCTCAACCACCTCGGGGTGGAGGTCTCGTCGAGTGAGAAGGTGCACGAAGAGATTGCCCGGTTGCAGGGCGAGGGCTTGTTCACCGACGAAGAGATCGGAACGACCTGTTGCTTCGCCACCCAGGACAAGGTCTGGGTGACCGGCCCGGCCGGGGAGAAGTGGGAGGTCTACACAGTGCTTGCCGACTCGGAGACGTTCGGATCGAGCCCCCAACAGCCCGATCGCGAAATCAAAGGCGCTGCGTGCTGTGACCGATCGGCGGCTGACGGCACTACAGAACCCGCCACGACCGCCTCTTGCTGCTAACGCCACACACACAATGGGGCCGGCGCGGTGGGCGCTCATCCCGCCCGCCGATCCCATGTGTCCGCGCTTTCGTGCACTGTGCGCTAATTATTGATTCGGTTCCAGCCAATCTCACAGCGTGTCGAAGTCGCAATTGCCGTCGATTACCGAGGCGATATGTACCTTCGCCCGGCTTGTGCGTGAGCTGCTTTCGACCGAAGCGGCCATCCAACTGGTGACCACCCTGAAGGCGCTGTTTGACCCCGTGCGATCGCGCCTGCTGAGTGTGGTGGCCAGCCACGAGGGTGGTGAAGCCTGCGTATGCGACATCTTCTCGACCATCGACTTGTCTCAGCCCACCATCTCTCATCACCTCAAAGTGCTGTGCTCGGCAAGACTGCTGCGCAGCCAGCGCCGCGGCACCTTGGTTTACCACCGCGTGAATCACCGTGTACTGCAACAACTCTCGCTGCTCTTGGAAACCGACACCCCCAGTCCTGCGACCCGCGCATAAATATACCGCCCGGTAGTCACGCCGCTATCGGCCAGCCGCCCTGGCTCGCTTATGCGGCGATGGTCGTGCCGACCGCCAGTGCATTTTGCTGCGTGCAGAAGCGCCAACATGCCCTACCCGTCCGGCCTCAGCAGCGCATGGACTAGAACCCCATCTACGGGGTGGCCCAACGATTCGTTATGGCAAAGTCGTTGTCGCACAATATGTTGCGGCTGTGCGACTCAGTTGGCTGAAAAACTATCCGGTTGACCGGCCCGCTGAGGGGCGCCCGGGTCCCTCCTCCCCGCTCGAGTGATGCGAATTGCGATGGGAGAACAACCGTAGCGGCCGCGAGGTGTGCGACCGGGCACCGCGGGATCGTGGCTGATCGTCGAGGATTACATTGACGTCGATGTCACTGCTCGTCACCGGGCCATGACGCCTCGGGCCGTCCCGAGCGCTTCCAGTGCGGGGATACCCACTGGTTCGGTGGCAAGCAGCGGGACCACCGCGACCCGATCCGCGTGCTGGCTCTTCACTTTGTCGATCTCCGGCAGTTCTGCGACGGCGCGCTGCCGGAGCAGTGGTGCGGTCGGGTTTGCGGCTGCAAGCGAGTTGTTGATTACCCAGGCCCATGGGTGGATGCCGGCGCGTTCGAGTTCGTCCTGCAGTCCGGCGGCTTCGAGGACCGGGGTGGTTTCGGCGAGGGTGACGATGATGACTTTGGTTTGCTGCGGGTTCTGCAACCTCATCAGCGGAGTCGTGAAGTGTCGGTTGCCCAGTTGCCGGGCGACCTCGCGATGGTAGGAGCCGGTGGCATCGAGGAGCAGCAGCGTGTGCCCGGTCGGGGCGGTGTCGACGACGACGAACTTGTGCAGCGATTCACCGATGACGCGCGAGAATGCCTGGAACACGGCGACTTCCTCGGTGCATGGCGAGCGAAGATCCTCGGCGAGCGTCGCCCGGCCGTGCTCATCGAGCGCGGCGCCCTTGGTGGTGAGCACATGATCGCGGTAGATGCGGGTCGCCTCGACCGGGTCGATGGTCGACACTTGCAGGTTCTCGACTGTTCCGTGGAGGGTGTCGGTGAGGTGCCCGGCGGGGTCGGTCGTGGTCAGGTGCACCTGGTGGCCACCCTCGGCGAGGGCGACGGCGATCGCGGCGGCGATCGTCGTTTTGCCGACCCCGCCCTTGCCCATGCACATGATCAATCCGTGGTCACCGGTGGCTAGTTCGTCGATCAGACTCGCCAGCGGGGTGTCGATCACGTCGGGGGCCAATTCTTGTTGCTCATCCGGTATGCCCGCATCCGAGGTGAACAACGACGCCAGCGCGTCCAGGCCGACGATGTTGGTGGGCTTGAGGTCGACCTGGTCCAGCGGGAGCGCCCGCAGTTCGTCGGGCAGCGACGCGATCGCCTGCTGTTCGCGCTGGTAGATCGCCGCAGCGAGCGGGTCGCTGTGCCCGGCAGATGCGGGCAGGACACCGTTGATCACGACGTACTGGTGGGTCAAGCCGATCGCTGCGAGTTCACGGTGCGTGCGGGTGATCTCAGCGAGCGTCGATCTCTGGGCACGGGCCACCAGCACCAGGCGGGTGCGCTGGGGATCGGCCAGCGCGGCGACCGCCCCGGCGTAGACGACGCGTTGTTTCTCCAGACCGGACAGCGGCCCCAGGCAGGACGCATCGCCCTTGCCCTCGTTGAGGAAGTCAGTCCACGAGCCCGGCAATTGCAGCAGGCGGATGGTGTGCCCGGTAGGGGCGGTGTCGAACAGCACGTGGTCAAACTGGCCGAGTTCGCCGTCGGAATCGGTGAGCAGTTGGGTGAATTCGTTGAAGGAGGCGATCTCGGTGGTGCATGAGCCGGAGAGTTGTTCGGTGATGGATGCCACCTCTGCGTCCGGCAATAGCCCACGCACTGGGCCGACGATGCGTTCGCGGTAGGCGTCGGCGGCCTGTTCGGGATCGATTTCCAGGGCCGACAGACCCTCGACCGCGGGGATCGCGGTGACGGTGTTGCCGATCGTCAGCCCAAAGACCTGTCCGACGTTGGACGCCGGGTCGGTGCTGACCAGTAGCACCTTCTTGCCGTGGCGGGCCAGCGTGATGGCGGTGGCACACGCGATCGAGGTCTTGCCCACCCCGCCCTTGCCGGTGAAGAACAGAAATCGTGGCGGAGCGTCCAGAAACTTCATGGGGATGGCCGGTTCTTTCAGCAGCAGTCGGTGGCGCCTGAGCTGTCGCTGCTGCAGCAACCGCCTCCGACAGTGGTCGTCTCGGTGATATCGAGGCTGGTCGGTCCGGCTGGTCGGGGAGCCTCGACGCCGGCCCAGGCGGCGAGCTGGGCGCGGTCGGGGTAGCGCCCGGTCATCGCGGTGACTCCGTCCACAAGAACCAGCGGCAGCCCGTCGGATCCGGCAACGTGCAGAGAACGCTTTCACGGTGTCGGATTCGGCGAACGCGCGGGGTTCGCTTGCCAAGTTGTAGCGGGAAACGTCACCGCCGCGGCTGCGGACGTAATCCAGGTCAGCGGAGAACCTGACCAGTTGTTGGTCGACGTCTTCGCCACAGACGCCCGTGGCGCAACACAATGCGGGCTCGAACACCTGAACCTTGCTCATCGAACGATCTCCTTGGTTTGTGCCGGTGATGTGGTGCGCAGCTGCTCGGCGAGCAGTCGCACCCGAGCCGCTATGTCGTCGCGGATCAGCCGCATGCGGTCGATCCCGTCGATGCCGCGTTTGGACGGCTCGTCGGTGTCCCAGGCTTCGAACCTGGTGCCCTGGACCGGCTCGACGTGGGCCTCGTTTCCCAGCGTGACGACGATGTCGACGTCGCCGACGAGCTGCGGGTCGATCGGCTTGGGGTGCTCGCCGGTGATATCGACACCAACCTCGAGCAGGCATTCCGCTGACAGGGCGTTGACGCTGGTACCGGGTTTCGTCCCGGCGGAGTGCACATCGACGGCGGCGCTGGCGATCTTGCGCATCAAGCCGGCCGCCATCTGCGACTTCCCGGCGTTCTTGACGCACACGAACAGCACCGCGGGCTTCCTCACGGAAGGGCCCCCTGGGAGCGGGTAGCGGGGACGAGTTCGCCGATCAGCTTTTCGACCCGGGCCTTGATCTCGTCGCGGATCGGGCGGACCGCCTCGATGCCCTTGCCGGCAGGGTCGGGCAACGCCCAGTCCCGGTAGCTGACACCCGGGAACACCGGGCAGGCATCGCCGCAGCCCATGGTGATGACCACGTCGGATGACTCGACCGCGTCGGCGGTGAGCAGCTTGGGGGACTGATCCGAGATGTCGATGCCGACCTCGGCCATCGCCTCAACGGCGGCCGAATTGATGGTGACGGCCGGGACGCTACCGGCCGAGCGGACTTCGATGCTGTCGCCGGCGAGATGGGCCAGGAATCCGGCGGCCATCTGCGAACGGCCGGCGTTGTGAACGCAGACGAACAAGACGCTGGGGCGAGGGTCCATGGAGTCAACCATTCCGGGTTTGAAGCTGATCTGTGCGGACTCAGGATTCGGTGCTGGATGTGGCCGCTTTCGCGGGCGACGAATTTGGTGCCGTCGATTGCGCGAACCTCCTGCGTAGGGCGAGGGAAACGTAGACGAGAGCGACAAGCACGGGCACCTCGATCAGCGGGCCCACCACCCCCGCCAAGGCTTGTCCCGAGGCGGCGCCGTAGGTGGCAATCGCGACCGCGATCGCCAGCTCAAAGTTGTTGCCGGCAGCGGTGAATGCCAGCGTGGTGGTGCGTTCATAGCCCAAGCCGAGGACAGCGCCGAGGAGATAGCCTCCGCCCCACATGATGGCGAAGTAAGCCAGCAACGGAAGCGCAATGCGCGCGACATCCCAGGGCCGGGAAATGATCTGATCGCCTTGGAGCGCGAACAGGATCACGATGGTGAACAGCAGCCCGTAGAGAGCCCACGGCCCGATCTTGGGCAGGAACCTCGACTCATACCACTGCCGCCCTTTGGCCCTTTCGCCCCAGCGGCGGGTGAGGAAGCCCGCCAGCAGCGGGATACCCAGAAAGATCAGCACCGATTTGGCGATCTGCCACACCGAGGTATTGATGGTGGTCTGCTCCAAGCCCAGCCAACCTGGCAGTACCGAGAGGTAGAACCAGCCCAGCACGGCGAACATCACCACCTGGAACAGTGAGTTCAGCGCCACGAGGACCGCGGCGGCTTCGCGGTCGCCGCAGGCCAAGTCGTTCCAGATGATGACCATCGCGATGCACCGCGCGAGTCCCACAATGATCAGACCGGTGCGGTATGCGGGCAGGTCGGGCAGCAGCAGCCAGGCCAGCGCGAACATCAGTGCCGGCCCTATGACCCAGTTCAAGACCAGCGAGGCCGCCATGAGCTTGCGGTCGCCGGTGACGGTGTCGAGGCGGTCGTAACGCACCTTGGCAAGCACCGGGTACATCATCACCAGCAGACCGATGGCGATGGGCAGCGAGATTCCGTCGACCTCGACGGCGCTCAGCGCGTCACCGAGGCCGGGGATCACCCGGCCCAGCAGCAGCCCCGCGATCATGGCGAGGCCGATCCACAGCGGGAGCATCCGGTCCAGCGCCGAAAGCTTTTTGACCACAGCGGGATGCTCGATGTGGGCGCGGGCGCTCATCGGGTGACCTCCTCACTGCAGGCATCGGACGGGGTGACGGGGCCGCTCTCGATCTGCAGGATGGCTGAAAGTTGCTGCAGGGCAGCCGGAATCACCCTGTAGTAGACCCACGTGCCGCGGCGCTGGCTGCCCAGCAGTCCTGCCGAGCGCAGCACCTTGAGGTGATGGGAAATGGTGGGCTGAGACAAGTCGATGGTCGCCGAGATGTCGCAAACGCAGGCCTCCCCGCCGGAATGGCTGGCGATCAGACTCACCAAACGCAGTCGCACCGGGTCACCCAGTGCCTTGAACATCGGCACCAGCGTCGCCGCCGAAGCCTCGCTCAGGGGTTCACGGGCTAGGGGTGAACACTGCGGGGCACCCATAACGACGGCGTGCTTCGACATCCTTCTATATTGACAGATCCCGAATCAATTGCCAATCGGTGGGCACGAAGAGTGACGCAAGCACCTGCCGCGTTCGGTTGTCACAGACCCGTTATGGCGACAAGGACGAGCGAGACGTCGCGGATGAGGGTACTACACGACTGAATTGAGACCTGTTTGACCTGGGAATAGCTAAACGCCGGTGGCGCCTAAACTGTCGATAAGGCTGCCGCAAGCTGGGATGCGAAGCGGACCCGCCCGCATCGGTGACCGCGTCGACCGACCATTCAGCAAAGGTCCATGTCGCTTAATTCCCGCAGCCCTCTTGTCAGAAGTTGTCACGACGTTGTCACACGCCAGGCGAGATGCGGGAGGACACTCTGCGATGCAGGGTGACGGTCATCCCAGGTCAGAGCCTATGACTGCGACAAGTGGCAACGCCTTGGGACACCGCGACGCGGACTGTAAATCCGTCGCGAAAGCTTCACAGGTTCGAATCCTGTACCTGCCACCACAAACTTTTGGAACGCGCAGCACGGCCCGTCACGGCATCGCCTCGGCCCACTTCATGTGTGGTTCGAAGCCGATGGATGTCGCCATGTCGCGGTACCCACTGCGGTGGCGATGTCCATGGAGTGCACCACGTCGGCGAACAGAACCGTGACCTGCTTGTACTCGGCCGCCGTCGGGTCAGCCGCAACAGCCGCACCGCACTCGTTGCAGAACTTTGAGGTCGCCGGTAGCTCAGTACCGCACGACCCGCACACCAAGGCCGCTGCCGTCATATCACGCGGACCATCGTCGCCCACGGCACTATCGTGGCACCGTCGGTCGTCCGGCAGGTGCGATATCGCGGCCGCGATCCGGCCACACGAGTTGCGCGCTAAGCGCGAGTGTCTGCGGTGATCACACGTACGCTTTCCAGGTGCGTTTGCCGTGGCCGCTGATTGGCCGCTCCGCGGAGATGGCTGCTATCGAGGCCGCCATCCTGGCTTCCGATGCTTCCGGCATCGTTGTCTACGGGGCGGCGGGTGTCGGCAAGAGCCGGATCGCCCGCGAGGCCTTGTCTGTTGCCGAGGCACATGGGTGCGAATGCCGATACGTGGCCGGCACCTCGTCGGCGCGGGCGGTTCCGCTCGGTGCTTTCACGACGTGGGCGCCGTCGGGTGTCACCGATACCGTTCAGTTGCTGCGCGGGGTGATCGACTCGCTGACGGCCCCATCTTCGGATGCCACCGTAGTGCTGTGTATCGACGACGTGCATCTGCTCGACGATCTATCGCTATTCGTGGTGCACCAGATCATCCAGCGCGGCGCGGCCAAATTGCTGCTGACCGTACTCGATGGTGAACCCCTGCCCGCCTCGGTGAAGGAGATATGGAAGGGTGGCCGCTTCGAGCGGCTTGATCTGCAGCCGCTGTCGCTCGACGAAACCACCGCACTGCTGTCGGCGACGTTGAGCGGACCGCTCGATCTGGATGCCGCTCAGCGACTCTGGAAGCTCACTCGCGGCAACGTCTTGTACATGCGCAACATCGTCGAGCAGGAGGTGGCCGACGGCCGCGTCGTGAATCAGCACGGGTACTGGCATTGGACCGGTGATCCGATCATGCCGCCCAGCCTCGTCGAGCTGATCGAGGCCCGCATCGGGGACCTGCCGGCAGGGGTCGATGATGTGGTCGACGCGCTCGCTGTGGGGGAGCCGATCGAACTGGCGGTGCTGCAGCGGATCACGGATCCGGCCGCGATCGAGGAGGCCGACTCGCGCGGTCTGATCACGGTCGAGCCCGGCATTGCCGGTGTGCAGGTCCGAGTGGCGCACCCGCTCTACGGCGAGGTACGCCGCAGAGGCGCTCCAGCCACGAAGTTGCGGCGGCTGCGCGGTCTGGTCGCCACCGAACTCGCCGGGTCTGCCGAGCGTGACGACATCCAGGTCGTCGTGCGGCGGGCCACGTTGAGTCTCGACTCCGATCTCGCTCCCGACGTGGACCTGCTCGTTAGGGCAGCACATGGCGCCGTGTGGCTGGGGGATCTGTCCCTGGCCGAACGACTCGCGCAGGCGGCTGGCCGCGTCGAATCGGGGCTCGAGCCGAATATTGTTCGCGCGCACGCACTTTCGTGGCTTGGACGCGGGGAAGAGGCAGACGCCGTGCTCGACGAGACCGACACCGGTCAGTTGACCGACGGCGACCGTGCGAGATTCGCCTTCTTCCGCGCGAGCAACTTGCTCTGGGCGCTCGGTGACCCGGCAAGCGCGAAAGAAATCATCGACGACGCGGCGCGCGCCATGCCACCGCAGGCGCACGGCTATCTCGACGCCTTCCTCACGGTGTACTGGTTCGCGACGGACCAACCGCGCGAGGCGTTGCAAGCGTCGAAGAAACTCGCGATCGATGACCTGCCCGCCGTGGTGGGTGCGGAGATCGCCTAGGCTCTCGCCACCATTGAGGCCGACGCCGGACGCACCGCCGCTGCCGCGGACACCGCAGACGCGGGCTACATCGCCGCAACTCGCTCGTTAGACGCTCCGCATATGAGGTTCAACATCGCTGATTCGCACGTCAGCGCGCTGCTGCTGGCGGGACGGATCGGCGACGCCACTGAGGTGGCCAAACGCGTCGAGCAGCAGGCCGCCGACCTTCCGGGAGCGGCGCAACTACTCGGTGCTGCCGTGGCGGGCCGGGCCGCGCTTGGTGCGGGCGACCTTCATTCCGCGTGTGCGTTGCTGGAGCAGGCGGCGGTGGGGATGTCCCGCACCCATGCTTCGGGCTGGGGGTACCGCTATCACATCCCGCGCGCGACCGCGCTGGCCATCAGCGGGTCGATCAACGAAGCAGCCGCCGCACTCGCCGCGCTCGACAATGTGCGCCGCCCATTTCGGTCGCTGGACTACGAGTTGAGCCTGGCCCGCGCGTGGGTGTCCGCGGGCCAGGGCGCCGTCAGTGAGGCGATCACCGTCTTGTTGTCGGCGGCCCAAAGGGCCTCCGCGGCAGGTCAATTTGCGGCAGAAGTGCTATGTCTGCAGACCGCAACCCAGTTCGGGGACTATTCGGGTGCACCTCGGTTGCGTGAGCTTGTTGGGATGGTCGAGGGGCTCCCGGGTTGGCGCGGCCGCGCGGTTCGCCGAGGCCCTGCGCGACGACGATGCCGTCCAATTAGCGTCAGTGTCGGACGAGTTCGAACTTCTGGGCGACCGTGTTGCCGCCGTCGATGCGGCCGCCCACGCCGCCCTGGTGTATCGCCGGAAAGGTCTTCGGGGATCGGCGTTGGCTTGCTCCACACGCGCCGCGGCTCTGGCCGAGCAATGCGGCGCCAGTACTTCGGTGCTCCATCAGGCCGGCGAGCCCTTACCGCTGACGGATCGGGAACGCGAGATCGTGATGCTGATCGGGCAAGGACTGTCCAGTCGCAACATCGCCGAGCGACTCACGCTTTCGGTACGCACCGTCGAAAGCCACGTGTATCGGGCGATGTTGAAGACCGGCACTACCAGCCGCGACGAATTGGCCGCTCTGCTGCCTCGCCCGAGTGCGCAAACGTAATGAATGCGCCTTAGGTTAAGCGCCGCCAGTCGCTGCCGTTAGCGTTGAGCGCAAGTATCGGGATTGACTTGCGAAGAACCGTTGCGACACAGACGCATTCGGCAAAATCATGTCGAATGCGTGAAACGCCCCGTCGGCGACTTCCACGTGGGTCGGCACGCCGGCATCCTGCAGTCGGCTTGCGTAGGTAAGAGACTCTTCATAGAAGAGATCCAGGCTGCCGACACCGATCCACGCGGGTGGCAGCCCAGCCAAGTCGTTTCGTCGTGCGGGGACCGCCGTGTCGGGGTCTGCGCCATTGAGATACCAGCGCCAGGCGATCTGATTGTCGCGTCCAGACCACATGACTCGCGCGCACTGGTGCGGTGCCGCGCCCGTGCGGTCGTCGAGCATGGGGTAGACCAGCATCTGCAGGGCGGGAGTGACTTCCGCGCGGTCCCGCGCCAAGAGCGCAAGTGCCGCCGCGAACCCGCCGCCGGCGCTGGCCCCGCCGATCGCCACCCGCGTCGGGTCGACCCAGGGTTGACGCATCAGCCATAAGAGCGCGGCGTAGCAGTCTTCCAACGGTTTTGGATAGGGGTGTTCGGGAGCCAGCCGGTGATCCACCGCCGCAACCGACACGTCGGTGAAGTTCATCAGTTTGCGGCAGAAGCCGTCCTCTTGCGCGGCTGCGCCCATGATGGTCGCGCCGCCGTGTATCCACAGCAGCGCGGGGCCGGGTTCGGCCGAGCCGGGCGGGCGCTGCACTCGCACAGTCACATCCGAGTTGACCGCGACGGACTGCACATCCTTGAGCTGTCCGGCACAGGCCGCGAGTTGCATCAAGGCGCGTGGCACCGCAAGGCCACGATGAAGCGCGTATCCGCCGGGCAGCAGACGGGCTGCAAGCTTGAGCTGAGGGTCGACTTTGTCGCGCTCAGATCCGATCCTGGCCAAGTAATCCCGCTCTCATACGTTGGTTGCACCAACTGAATACCACCTTGCGGCACTCTTGGGCTCGGTATCGAAACGATCGAACCACTTTCCGGCGAAAGCGGGAAGGTTCTCCGTAGTGGGATCGTGTCGCGGGCCTTGCGACCGCACCAAGCCGATGGCCATGGCCATCATTTCCCGTTTGGGAACGCCGGCATAGGTCGCCTGACCGGGAGCCGACAGCTCCCGGGCGGCCCGTCGCGCATCGCGAAAGGACCTGAACGACAGGCCATTCGGAATCAGCAAGGCGAGCCGTCCGCCGTCGGACTCTGGGACGTGCTGCTGAAAGCCTCGCGAGATGATTCGGAGGACCTGATCGATGTGCCTCACCCCGCCGATGATGGTTTTCACCCGGTACGGATAGCTGTCGTGCACAGCGCCATAAACCTTGAGCGCCGAGCTGCGGTGCTCGATCTCTTCGACGAAGTGCCAGAGGAACAATGACGCGACTCGTTCGTCGCCGGGCGCGAAGAGTTTGTCCTCGTGGTCTAGGAAGACCTTGAAATAGGGCGTGAACGTCGCCTCAATGACGGCCGTGTAGCCGAGACGCCAAGCCAGCGGTTTCGTTGCCGTCAAGTGATCGAACGATGCCGTCACCTCATCCAAGGTCTCTTGCAGACCAGGCCAGCGTCGCGTCAACGCGCGCACGTGGCTGATGTGGGCGGCGGAGTGCTGAGCCTCCTGTCGCAGGTAGGCGTTCGCCTCCGCGGCAACCTCGGGATCGCGAATCAGGGGGATGCCCTCCCGGGTGGCGTCGACGATGAACTTCTCGAACCCCGGAGCAAAGAAGGAAATGAGGTTGCACTGCATCGCAAACGCCGGCCGCGCGGGTTGCCAGTTGAAGGGCACATCCTCGCCGGCGAAATCGAACCGCACGCGCCGAACCTGAAGGTCCGTCATTTCGACTGCCCTTCCTCACTGAATGGACACTCATTGTCATGTGTCCAGTCAAACGTTAACATTGCCAGGCGGCGATGCGCAATGGCGCGACGGAACGGTGGACCCGGCACCAACGCTGTCAACGGAGCCAGCATCATCTACAACTCCGAATGTCAGATGCGCTACATCATGGGATGCATCGACATGATCCTCGCGGGCGGCGCCCGCTGGGCCGCGCCGCGGGCCGACGTGTGCGACGACTACAACCGTCGAAGTCAGGACAGGTTGAAGACGATGGTCTACACGCATCCCAAAGTCGTCAGCTACTACAAGAATGCGGCCGGCAGCGTTCCCACGCTCTACGGATTTCGGATTGTCGACTACTGGAAGTGGACTCGCAGCCCCAATCCCAACGATTACGACTTTGCGGCGCTAGAAGACGCCCAACTCGCGCAGAGTGTCGCCGTAACGCCTTCACATCGGCGGCGAAGAGTTCGGGTTGTTCGAAGGCGGCGAAATGCCCGCCGCGCTCTTGCACTGAGTAATGCACCAGGTTGTAACGCTTCTCGGCCCAGACCCTTGGGGTGCGGAGCAACTCGTATGGGTAGACGGCATAGCCCGTCGGGACGTCGACGCGGCCTTCCCACGTGCTGAGCGGTGCGTTTCCCGCACGGGCGGCCTCGCAGTAGAGTCGCGCGGCCGACGTCGCGGTGCCGGTGAGCCAGTAGAGCATCAGATTGTCGATCAACCGATCCGTGCTGATCGGCATGCCCTCCCGGATGTCGCACCAGGCGTGGAACTTTTCCAGGATCCAGCCGGCCAACCCCAGCGGCGAGTCCTCCAACCCGTAGCCCAGGGAATGCGGACGAGTGGACTGAATCTCCATGTACGCGGTGCCGTCGCCCAGCCGCTCGGCCGAGGCGACGAAGGCGGCCACCTCTTCTTCCGTCACGCCCGCCATCATGTCCGGACCCTCGGATTCCACCGGCGCGAACAGCATGTTGGTGTGGATGGCAACGGCGCGCGAGCCGTAGTGCTGACCGAGATAGCGTACGACGAGAGCGCCCCAGTCGCCGCCCTGCGCAACGTATCTGTCATATCCCAGTTGGCTCATCACGTCATCGACGGCGGCGGCGACCTTCGCGACGTCTACGCCGCGCGTGCTGGTCGGCCCGGAGAAGCCATAGCCGGGCATGGATACCACCACCAGGTGAAAGCGGTTGCCCAGCAACGGCAAAGCATCGAGGAACTCGACGATCGAGCCGGGCCAGCCGTGCACCATCACCAGCGGAATGGCGTGCGCATCATCGGCTTTGCTGTGCAGGAAGTGCACTCGCTGACCCGCCGCGGTGGTGACATGCGAACCCCACGAATTGAGCTCGGATTCGGTTCGCCGCCAGTCATACCCATTTACCCAGCGGTCGACAACCGACCTCAAAAAGGATTGCTCGGTGCCGTAGGCCCAACCGCTGTCTTCCAGCTCGGCGGGCCAGCGAGCCAGCTCGAGTCGGCGACGTAGATCGTCGAGAGCCGAATCCGCGATGTCGATTTGAAATGGCATTGTCATACCGTTAAGACGTCTGGGCGCTCGGCATTTCGCGGTCGCCCGTCGGCGCGCAGGAAGCTGCCGGTGCGCTGCTTACCGAGGATGTCGGTGGGTTGCCCGTCGGCGAATACGGTGCGGCCGGCGACCATGACGGCCTTCACGGTGGCGTCGTTGCGGTTGACCATCCGCTTGAGGCCGCCGAAGGCGTCGATGGGCGCCTCGTGATATCCGTCGAGCGATGAGTCCAGCCGCTCGGGGTCGAGTATGACGACATCGGCCCAGTCACCGATGCGGAGATGGCCAGCGTCCAGGTGATACCAACCGGCCAACTCGCCGGTAAGGCGGTGGACTGCGCGTTCGACGGTCATGAACTCGCGGCCCGCGCGCTGCTCATCGCGGACGTGGCGCAACAGCCGCAGCCCGCAGTTGTAGAACGCCATGTTGCGGAGGTGCGCCCCGGCGTCGGAGAACCCCATCTGGATGCCGGCCTTGACCGCGAGCTGGCGAAGCATCTTCGGCCGATGGTTGGAGATCGTTGTGCGCCAACGCAATTCTTTGCCGTGCTCCAGGACGAGATCGAGGAAGGCGTCCACGGGGTGCAGGCCGCCGCGTTCGCACACCGACGTCGCCAAAAGACTTGCCGAGCACGGTCTCGTCGGGGCAGGCGACGATCTCGGCGTCGAAGAAGTCGCGGTGCCACGCGCGTGGGCCGAACTTGCTGTCGTAGTCCTTGCGGAACGCTCGGCGGTAGGTCTCGTCCTTGATCAGTTCGTTGCGCTCCAGTTCGGTCTTCAGATGCAACGCCGCGGCGCCCGCACCGAACTCTTCGAAGACGACCAGATCGATGCCGTCGGCGTACACCTCGAACGGCACCGGAAGGTGCTGGAACCGCATGTCACCGCCGAGCCGGTTGGCGATGGCGGCCAACACCACCGTGATCCACATGCCGGCGGGCGCAGACTTCATGTCCGCGGCGGCCAGCAGGCTGGTCTTGAGGCGGGGCCGGCCAATGCCGACCGACTGAAACGCCTGCGACACGATGTTTTGGGGATGTGTGATGTCCGGTCCCGACTGCAGCGCGCGGTCCCGTCGGCGCAGCAGTGACTTGAGCCGCCGCAGTTCTCGCGCCTTGGCGTACGTCGAGGGCAGGGTGCGCGACCGGCACACGTCGCCGTCGATCCTGTCGAAAAGCAGTTGCTGCGAGGACAATCCGATGAAGCCGGCGTCGAGCGCGTCCTCCAGCATGGCCTCCATGCGAGCTTGCTCGGACCGCGTCGGGCGAACGTCCTTGCGGGTGGCGCGATCCAAGCCCATCACCGCGACGCGCATGTCCGAATGCCCAATGAAAGCAGTCACATTCGGGCCAAGCGGACGTGCTTCGAGCGCCTCGATGTACTCTTGCGCTCCGCGCCATGTCTTGTTCTCGCCGACGATTCGAACGACGTGCTCGTGCGGGATGGCCTCCACCCGGCCAAAGAGGTCGGCGGCCTCTGACGCGTTCACGTGCACCGTCGACAACGAGCATGACCCGACGACGATCGAGGTCACCCCGTGCCGCAGCGATTCCGTCAGCGCCGGCGCGGCGAGTACCTCGGCGTCGTAGTGGGTGTGGATGTCGATGATGCCCGGCATCACCCAGTTCCCGGTGGCGTCCACGACGTCCGTGCCTTCGATGGGTTCGGTCGTCACGGCGGCGACGCGTCCATCCCGAATGCCGATGTTGCGCACGGCGGATGGACCGCCGGTGCCGTCGAACCATCGGCCGTTGAGGATCACCGTGTCAAAAGTCATGCGTAGAGCTCCCTGGTGTTCGCCGTCCCGTTGACTTGACAGTTTATCGGAAGCGTCAACCCTTGCTTTGGTGCCTGGCGATTTCGGCGGCCACGACGGGCCCCAGCCATCGGCGGATGTAGCCGCGCAGCGCATCGCCGCGGCGCGGAGGCCGACCCGGATCGATCATGAACGACTGCAGCATCCGCAGCATGTACTCGACCAGGTCGTCGATGGCCGCGTCGTCCATCCCGAGCCCGACCCAGTCGACGTCCAAGCTGGCCAAAATGTTGTGTCCGAACTGTTTTGCCATATCGGAGGTCACTTCGACGGAAGTCCTGCCGAGATCGTTCGCCAGCATCAACTGCACCGGCGGATCGCTGGGAAGCCACTCCAGGGTGAAGGCAAAGCTTTCCACCAGAGCCTCGATCGGATCGGTGCGGCCGGCGAGATGCGAAACCAATCGTTCGACAAAGCGCAGCCCCGACCGATTTGCCACCGCTTCCAATAACGAGTTGCCGGGGAAGTAGTTGTAGACGGTCTGGCGGGAGATCTCGAGAGATCGCGCGACATCCGCGACGCGCATCGTTGCGCCGCGCTCGTCGATGGCGGCACTCGCGGCGTCGAGGATCCGTTCGATCGCCTCGTCGTCGTTCGCAGGAGTGGCTCCGCCCCACCCGTGGGTGCGCATGGTCAGAGATCTTGGCACAACGGCAACGCTCAGCGGCGGAAGACCACCCACCGCATCGCGCAGTACATATACAGCGCCTCGCAGATACCCGCGGCGATTCGCGACAGCTGGTAGTGCACGCCGATTGCCGCCAACAGCGTGGTCACCCCGAGAATGAAAGCGAGGTAGTTGACGACGACCACGACGATGTAGATCGCAACCTGGGGGCCGACCGCCGCGTGGGACTGGAAGTTGAAGGCGCGATTGAGCACGTAGCTCAGCGCGAACGCGCAGACATACGCGGCGGTGACCGCGATCGGCACCGGAAGGTGAAGGCCACTGTGCAGGCCGGTGAGGATTATCAGATCGACGGCGAAGGTGAGGCCGTTGATGAGGCAGAAGCCCAGAAACGTCGGTGCAACCACCGATTTGAGCCCGAACGGAAGCCGAACAACGACCGCCTCGCAGAACTCGTGAAATAGGTCGGCCAGGCGTGATTGCCGGGCCTGCGGTTCGGCTCGCACACGGCTACCGTCCCATGGTCGAGTATCCGCCATGTGATCAATTGGCCAACACTGTGCTCAGGATGAGGGCGAGTGACCGGCTTCCTGAATCCCCGCCGCGCCCACTTGTGTGCTCGCAGTGGAGAACAGTGATTCCGGCGCGACCTGCGGCGCCGCACCGGGCTCGACGCGCTCCATCATCGCTGAAAACGGCGAGGCCGCTGGCAGGTGGACCGCTGCCGATGAATCGCCCGCAGTTTCGGGCTGGGCGGTGTAGACGACCGTGGCCGCCGGCGCGGGGTCCGCGCTGGAGCGGTCGCGATACCCGAAGGCGTACTCGGGCGGGTTCAGCAGCTGCATCGGATCGGGACGTCTGTATTGACTTACGAAATCGCCACTGGTGGGCGGCAAATTCTCCAGCGGCGGCGCTTGGCCGAGGTTGGTAGCGACCATTTCGCTGCTGAGAGGGTTCTGGGGCGGTACGCCCACCAGCGGCGGCGGCCACCCCGAGTTGCCCTCACTGCCCTCGCTCGCCGGAGCGGTCGTGCCGCTGGCGTTGTTCGCAGGGGGGTTGTCCGCGGTCGGCTGCTGTGTGGCCGGCTGTTGGGCGGGCGGCGCTTGAGGCGACCCCGGCCTCGCGCCGGTCACCTGCTCGAGGTACTGCCGCCACGCCTGGAGGTAGCTGAGCAGTTGTTGGGTGTAGTCGGCCGGGGGCGCCGGAGCGGTGGGCCCCGGAGGCACTGCGGGAGGCGTAGAAGGAGGCATGAACGGCGGCATGGGCGGCATGGGTGGCATAAACGACACCGTGGGCGGCATGTACGGCATGGTCGGCCAAGCGGACGGGGCGGTCGGGAACGGCACTCCGCCGGTCGTGGCCGTCCATTGCTCCAGAAACTGTCGCCAGGCGTGGAGATAGGCAGACACGTGCATGCTGTAGTCGGGTGTATGCGGATACATTTCTAACCTCCAGCGGGTGGTGGGGTGAAAGACATAGGGGCGCCGGAGAAATGCTCATTCGGCATGTCCCACGGAGGTGGCAGCGACCGCTGACAGTAGTCCGAATCCAGCGTGCGGAGTGGACGGGTGTCAGCGGGCTCGCGGTTTTCGATGTCAAAGACGTAGCAGTAGTCACCGGCCGGCGTCGGCAGTCGTATTGGACTCGACAAGCCTTGATCGAGGAAGTCGAACGGGAACTCCCAGCCGAGGGTGGTCCGGTTCCGGCGGTCGAGGCCGCCCGATTGGACCCAGACGTAGTGGTCGAGGATCGCGTTGACCGCATGGCGGCCTGACTCGCACGCAGCTTCCATCGACGTCATCCGCGTGAACGTCTTGTTCCACGTGCCCGCGAAGACCAGCGAATTGTTTTGCACCTGATAACCGCCATGGCGGGCTTGCCAGACGTTTCGTTGCTCAAGGTCTTCGAGCCACCAGTATTCGGGCGGTGCGGTAGTCCATGAGCTGCCCTGCGGGTTCCAGGGATCACTGCTGGGCCGATTTTTCCAATCCCCGATGATCGGGACGAGGTACGGGGTCTCGTTGCGGACCACTCGCCCGTTGCCCTGACCGGGACCGTGAGCCATGCGCAGGTTGCGGTCGAGCGTGTACCACGCGGGCCACGGGACCGCCTTGTTGCTGAGGGTGTCGTCGTTGCAAGTGAGCGCGGAAATGATCTGGCGCCACACCTCCGCGGCGATTTCGTCGGGCGTGCAGTCGCGGGCGGCCTTGCCCCGCCCAGACTCGTCGACCAGATGAGTTGAGGGGGCATTGAAATCGCCGATGTCGACCGAGAGCACCGAGACGTAGCCGTCGCGGTCCAGAATGGGTTGTCTCTCCCAAAATGTCTGCTGGTTGATCGACGACAACGCCCACTCCGTGCCCGCGTACAACATGTGTCCCCGGAGCAGCTGGAACTCCGTATCGAAGTAGTACTGGATGCCGCAGAGGGTTTGAAACCGATCCCACGGCACCCGGCCCAGCTCATCCATGTTGTAGGGATTCCGGAGCTGCTGGGGCCTAGTGGTGACGGGCTGCAGGGGGCCATCGGGTGGGGGAGCATAGGTAGTGAAGCCCTCCAGCTTGGCCACGGTGCCGCCGGTGTTGCCCGCCGCGCGCAACGCACCGGTGATGATTTCGGCTGCCGGGGCGTCGACGGCGACGATCGTGTAGTCGGGAGCGACCCGGTTACCGTCGGCCAACGTGATTTGGACGCGGGGTCGTAGATGGGGCGGCTGACTCGGGTCGAAGGCCGGAGCGTCGAGGCTCATGGCCGCATTGCGGACGAAGTCGACACCGAGCGCGACGAGGTGGCGATACCAGTGGTCGAACCATGCCTCGGTGGTGGGACCGTTGAGCACTCCGTCTGCCTTGTTGTCGCGGCGGTCCATATTGAGGTACAGCTGCAGATAGGTCGAGATATTGGTGCGCGCGTCCCCCCAGCGCGAGTCGAAAGCAGCTAGGACCTTTGGCATTTCGCCCAACAATGCGTTGAAGGGAGGCGAGTAAACGTAGCGGCTGGTTTTGGTCTTCCTGTCGTAGCCCGTGAAGAACTCGTAGGCCGATAAGTTCTCCAATTCCAGTGCGCGACGGAGTGGACTGGTGACGAGGTAGCGCACCAGCCTGCTCTCGAAGGTCGCGATATCGCCGGCTGTGAAGCCCATCCCCGCAAGCTGGCTGAGGATGCCCAGAAATTCGGCAGGACTGCGAGGCATTTCGCGAGGAAATACCAGCGACGGCTTGCTGGAGACCGTCATGCCCTGGGTGACTACGCGCCGGACGTTGTCATAGACGGTGCGGGAGGTCGCTTCCCAGGAGGCTGTGCCGTGCGCATTTTGCGTAGGTTGGTAGAGGGGGATGCGCTGGAACATGTCCCAAATATGTAGGTAGTACGCGGGGAAGAAGCGGAAGCCGTGTTCGCCCGGAACCGCTCGCTTGGGCTGACATGGTTGACCCCGACGGCCCGGGAAGGGACGCAGCTCGGCCTGGCTGCCGCCTTCTGTGCCCACAGTCGAGTACTGAGATGCGGCGAGACCGCCGAGCTTGACGGGCGGGAACGTCCCCGCCGGCTCGGATCCTAACCCGTTGCGCTCATCCTCTTTTGGCTCGTACACCGTGACGACGAAACCGCGTTCCGCGAGTTCCTGTGCGGCGGTGAGGCCGGCGATGCCGGCGCCGAGGATCGCGACGGTGGGACGGCGGTCGCAGGATGCGGGGGTCGTTATGCCCTCGGTCATGTTGGCCCCGAACGCAGTTCGCGCAGCAGCGCTGGCTGCGAGGGTGCTCGGACCGCGGCGTGGACGTAGGCCAGCAGCGAGTCGTGTGCACGCTGAACGTCGTCGAGCGACCCGTTGACGCGCACCGTGCCCGCCTCCACGGCCGCGCCCAGCGCCACCCTGGCGTCCAGGACGTCGAGGATGATGACTCGCGAGGTGGCAATGCGAGCACCGGCCTCCTCCGCGGCGCCGTCGGACACCTGAAGCCGGAGGCCACCACGCAGTGAAAAGACTTCGCCGTCGACGTCGAGCTCGACCACCATCGGGCCGAGCTGCGCGAGTAGTAAGCGATAGCTAGCGGGCACCTCTTGTTCCAGGTGCTCGACCGAGCGCCGCAGCAGCGACGAAATGCGTTCAGCCATGGAGGAACTCGAATACACCGGTGCCGACGAAGTCGACGTCCTCGCCGTTGATCTTCCCGCTCGCCCGCGCGGTGCCACTTGTTTCGCAGAGCACCGTCGAGCGGTCGAGGTGCATCTCGCTGGGTTGGGCCAGGCGGGCGTAGGACTGGGAGCGAAACTCGGCATGCACCGTGTCGCCGGCCCGTGTCGCAGTGATCTCGATCCGCTCCGGCGCTCCGGGTACCTCGCCGTCCAGCAGTATCCGCATCGGCGGCGGAAGGGTGCAGTCCGCCGCGCGGGCGAGCGCGCCGTGCGAGCGCGTCTGCACTGCGGCGTGCCGGAATATCACCGCGGGTTCATCGTAGTGCCACACGTACAGGGCTTGGGACAGACAGCGCAGCCGGCTGCGGTCGGTCATTTGCAGGAACACCATAGACCAGGGGTCGTCGGATCCCTTGGGCAACAAGGTGCCCCATGTCCATCCGAAGTCGTCACCCCACCAGAACCGGCCCCAGTTGTGGTCGTGGTAGGCGAGGTCGTTCTCCATGGCGTGCTCTCGGCCTCCGATTCGCAGCCACCCCTGGGCGCGCAGCCTCGGTACGAAGAGCCAAGACATCCTGCCGTCTCCCACGGGTTGGTTGTTGACCACGAAGGGCCGGCTCGCCGAAGTGAAGTGTAGTTCTCCCCGAATGTCTTTGTCGGGCAAATCGATTGCTACACCGTAGCCGTCGGGTCGCACGGTCATTCGGTTGTCGCCGATTGCCAGTCCGCCGAGATCGGCCGAGACGTCCATCGCGCATGCGTCGAACCGCTCGATGGCTCCCGTCCACTTGTCGTCGTGAGCGATCACGATGACGCGCGGTGCGAGCCGGACGTCGTCTCCGCCGAACCCTTCATTGTTAAGGCTGAAGTTGATCAAGAGCCGCACGTCTCGACCATGGACCACGAAGTGGTGCCACTCTTTGAAGCCCGCGGGTCGGGCAGGCGCAAGCACCGGGGCGCGCAGGAAGTCGCTGCCCGCGAGCACCGCGCTCATCGGAGCCACCGCCTGGCCCCTGAGCCTGACGCGGGCACCTCGGCGGTCGAATTATCTTGTATAGCAGCGTAATTAGCGATACCTTCGATCGCCTCACCGAGGCTCCCGACCCCGAGCAGCATGTATACAAAGTCACCTGCGTCGCGAGGCGGGCCGGATCGGCGGTCGCCCTCGGCGACCAAGGTGTGAACCACCTGGGCCAGCCCTGCCAGGCCGACCAGGTAGTCGATGAAACTGCTCTGGTCGGCCAGCGCCTCGCGAGGGTCGGTGAGTGTCACGCGAACCCCTCGGGACGCAGCCGGGCCAGGATGGAATCGTCGAGGCCATGCCCGATGACGGCGTCAGCCAAAAGTTCTGCCCAGGCGTCGGGGGCGGCGTTGGGCGCCGCAGGACCGTCGAGAACGTTCAGGCTCAACGTTTCCCAGATGCGCCGGAGGTTCTCCACCGCTTCCGAGGCGACCAATCCGTCGCGCAGCCGCGCCCCATCCGCTGTTTTGGCATAGCGTCGGCCCTCGGCAACGAGCAGGTCATGTAACCCCCGGGCGGCGGCGGGGTTGCCGAGGACCGCGCGCCGTGCGCCGAGCAGTAGGTCGAACACCGTCCGCTCCGTCCCACCGGCCTCGTCCGGAGGGGCGGGAAGCAACCGCGGGGTCTCGCGCTCGATGAGGTTGAGGGTGAGCTCGCGGATCCGCTCCAGCTCCGCCAGCATGCCGATCAGGACTTCGGGGCTCATCGCGTCCGCCCGTGTACGTAGTCCACGAGGCCGGCCAGCATGTCGCGGTGGCGGCTGTGCGGCATCCAATCGAGACCGGCAAGCGCGATGGCCGCCTTGCGCGCGTGGCCGGCGGCGACGTCCCGAGCGTAACCGAGCGAGCCGACGCGGTGCATCAACTCGTAGAGCCATCGAATGTCGTTGAGGGTCTTCGATTCCGAGAGATGGTGGCCCTGCAGCCGTGCCTCGAGTGCCGCCCTACCGGTCCCGGACAATTCACCGCGGGCGGTGAGACTGTCCAGCAGATCGGTCAGCCCTAACTCGCCATCTGCGCTCGGGCGCCGCTTGGCCAGAATCTGCACAGCACGATCCTGGTCCGTGGGTTCGGCGCACCGCAAGGTGTGCAACAGCATCAGCGTGCGCTTGCCCTCCCAGAGGTCGCCGCCGATCTCCTTGCCGTACTCCTCGGGGTCCGCCCGCAAGTTCAACAGGTCATCGGTGATCTGAAAGGCCGCTCCGAGGTGCCGGCCGAGCGACTCCAAGGGCGCCAGGCGGTCGGGCCCGGCGCCAGCGGCGATCGCGCCGGCCTGTAGCGGCGTGATGAACGTGTACCAGCTGGTTTTGAGTTCCACCATCTTGAGGTAGTCGGCATCGCCGAGCCGCCAGGTGTTGGACCGGACCCACTCGAGCTCGAGCGCCTGGCCATCGACGGTGAGTCGGGTCATCTTGGCGATGGCCCGCAGGATGCGCAGGGCGGGCCCGAGCCCAATGCGCTCGACGTTGTCCAGCAGCGGCTGGAGCGAGAGCGACAACATGGCGTCGCCGACGTTGACGGCGATCGGCACGCCGTGGTCGATGTGCAGCGTGGGTTTGCCTCGCCGCCGCCACGATTCGTCCTCGATGTCGTCGTGGATGAGAAACGCGTTGTGGTAGAGCTCGAGCGTCGCGGCGGTCGGCAGTATCGCCTCGAGATGGCCGCCGAGTCCGAGACAGGTGGCGATGCTCAGCGCCGGCCGAAGCGCCTTCCCGCCGCGCAGCGGGTAGTCGAGGATCAGGTCGTAGAGGCTGTTCGACCCGCGGTCACCCGGACCGTACAGCCGTTCGATCTCGCCGTCACAGGCGTCCTTGCACAGGGCGAGATAGTCGTCGAGTGGGTTACAGGCAGTCGGGTTGGTATCGCCGTCAAGTGGATTAGTTTTGGATAGCGACGAGGCCGGTGGCATCGGTGATCCTTGTTGCGAATCGGATCCGCACGGTGAGCTGAATCTTGCCGGTGCTTGTTTCGCCATCGACCTCAAGGCTGGGCATGAGGCTGACCGCGAGGTCCACCGGCTCCTCACCGGGTGACGCGTCTGGTGCCGCGCCCTGGGGGATCCGCCGCCGACGGCCGATGAATACGAATCGGGTTTTCGCATCAGGAGGGTTGAGCGGCTGGGACCGGTATACGGCGTTGACGCTCGCGGCGGTAATCACCTGCCCATAGATGGAGGTGGAGGACCCGCTGACGAACTGGTTGAGGTTTTGGAACCCTACCGTATTGGTGATCACGCACGACGGCGCCCGATATCCAGCATCCTCCACGTCCGCACGGGCCCCGATTAGCGCGTTTTGCAGGGGCCCGGGGGTGACTGCTGTCGTCACATTCGCTGCGGCGCCCGTGAATAGGCTTGGGAGGACGGTGCTGTCGACGTCCTGCGCTAGGGTCTTGGTCGCTGTTATCACTCCGGTGAGCAGCGCGTCGGGGGTCGGCGCAAGTGCCTGCCCGAGTGTCAGCTGCACGATTTCACTCATGGTTACGACGGGTATGAGGTTCGGGGTCGCCAAGAGACCGTTGGGAACATTGATCTGGCCCGGGTCACCGGTGTCCCAATGTGGGATGGCCTGCCAGGCAACACTGCATTGTGCGAACGTCTCGCGAACTGCCTGATTGGCGAGGGCTAACTGCTCAGCGCTGAAGTACATCGGTGCGACTCCTCACTGTCGCCCAAATCATGGCAGATAAGTCGAACATTCGCGCAGCGGTTTCGCGCACTTTTTTGAAATGGAGTAGCGCACTACTTGTGTATGAGTGTTATTTCTTGGCCGGGGGACATTTCACCGCGAGCCACTGCCTCGCAGTGCGCTATATGCAACAGCGCGACGGGGTCGTCGGGTAGCAATTCGCGGCATCGTTCGAAGGCGGCGCGTGCCGCCTCGACATCGCCTGCGTCGAACAGCGCAAACGCCTCGTCGAAGGCAGGTTGCGCTGAACGCTTTGCGGCACGGAGCGAAGCCGAATCCTCGTCGTAAACCTCGTAAATCGTCACTGGGCGGCGTCGGTTGACCACCATCACGCGCTCCATGCGACGGATGTCGAAATGCGCCCGATCCGGAAGACGGGCATGGGTTTTGTCGGAGATCAGCAATGCGGAGTCATAACGCTTGTTGGTGCTCTCGATCCGAGCGGCCAGGTTCACCGCGTCGCCAATAATGGTGAGCACCATGCGGTTCACGCCACCGACGAGCCCAACTCCGACCATCCCGGTATTGATACCGATTCCCGCCCGCAGTTCCTCAGAACCGAGCGCTTTGCGCTCCCGGTTGTGCGCGCGCAACGAGCGCAGCATCGCCAATCCCGCACGGACGGCATCGGGTTCCGATTCGAAGACGGCGACGATTTCATCCCCGCGTACGTCTTGGATCATGCCGTTGTAGCCGATGATCGGAAGCTCCACAGCCCGCAGAAAGCCCATCGCCAAGTTGCTCGCCTCGCCGACGTTCATGTCCTCGAGCATGGTGGTGTAGCCCCGGATGTCGCTGATGAGCACCGTCATCTCGCGTTCGACGCGGTAGCCGCTGCGGACGCGGCGAAGGTCGTCGATGTCGAGGATGCGCAGCAGTTCGTTGGGCACGAATCTCGATTGCACGTCCATCAGGGACTGTCGGTGCTCGTCGGCGTCCCTTAGTCGCGCCTCGAGGTGGAAGGTCCACAGGGGAGCGGCAGCCTGGGCGCACAGGAACTCGACCGCCTGCTCGTGCTCGGCGCCGAAATGCTTACCGGACTCGTCCTTCTCGGCGTAAATGATTCCAATTGTATTGTTGTGCACCCTGATCGGAGCGGCGAGTATGGACGGCGGCTGATGGTTGGCAGCGACGATGACCGGCGAGCTACCGTCCATCGCGCGGCGCACGATATTCCTGTCGTAGGACACCTCCGTCCACGGCCCCTCGACGATCGAAATGTGTCCGTGATCCTGGATCGCCCGGACCGACAGATTCTCCGCTTCGCCGGTGAGGAGCAGGACGCGGCCCGCCCCGGTGGTGTCGGCGACTGAGCCCAGAATGATGTTGGCCAAGCCGTCCGGGTTGGCGCCCCCGACAGCGCGCGCAGCAGCTGATGCGCGCCGACCGGGTCGATGCCGGCGGAATCCTTCTTGATGTCGCGTCGGAGCAGCCACGGGTGCTCGCGCGCGAGCCAGTCCGTGCGCACCGCGAAACCCAGGTTGAGCCAACGCTGGTACGCCGACCGCAGCATGTGTTCGCGAAGCGTCGTTCGCCCCAGGTCGGCGTAGAGGGCGGCGGCCTCTTCGTGGGCGTACGCACTGATCATCGGAAGCTGGCTTTCCTCGGCGAGCTCGATGGCTTGGTGCAGGTAGCGCTCGGCCTTGGCGTTTTGTCCGCGCGCTCGCGCCCACGCTCCCTGGATCAGTTCGTGCGATGCCGCGTAGTTTTCCGGTGCGCCCGCGGCCCACTTGCGATGCAACGCTAACGCCTGATGCACGAAGCGGGCCGTCGACCGATCCCGGGGCGCGTGCTGGATCATGCTGAGGGCCCCGAGCAGGTAGATAAGTTGTGAGATCGCGGTGCCGACCATCCCGCCGACATGCTCGATTGCCTCGGGCGTGGCGGCGACCGCGCCGGCGTAGTCGCCGGACCAGAAGTGCAGGGCCTGCTGCCTGGCGGCGGCCGCGCTCAGGGCAACCTCGTCGCCCTCGCGGCGAGCCGTCGGCAGCACTAATCGCTCGTCGTAACCGCTTTCGCCGGCGACCAGGAACGGATCGGCGCTCCGGCCCATTTGATTGAGGCAGTACTGATGCGTGCCCTGGCAAAGGGCGCTGGGTACGGGCTGGGAACGAATGTGGGGGATGAGAGAGCTGGCCAGGGCGTCGATCTCCGCGAGCGGGCGGCCGACCCAAACCGACTGAGAAAGCAGGACCGCGACCAGGAATCCGGCGTATTCCTGGTCGCCCTGGTCGAGCGCCTCCTCGACCGCGTCGCGAAGCTCGCCCAAGCCGTCGCGAAGTGGATAGCGCCAGTGGCGGATGAAATTCAGGTGCATGAAGACGGTCTGCGGCCGGGCCTCCCGGAATTCCGGCCGCTCGGCAAGCAGCATGGCGACCTCGCCGAAGCGCTGGCTGCCTGCGTGATCACCGAGTATCACGAGCAGCAGCCCATAACCGGCGAGTACCAGCGGTGACGACGGTGTGTGCCCATGGGCCAAGGTGAGCTCGAGCTGCTTTCGCACCAGCAGCGGAAAGAGATTGGGCCGGACGAGGTACGACATGTTGCGCAGTTCGGCAAGGATGCGCTGCATCTCGATGACGCGCTTGGTCGTCGCATTGCGGCAGCCGCAACAGCCGCTCATTGCTCCAGCGGCTCATCGTCAGCCGCATCCGGACCATCGCGTTGCCCATGCGTGGCTTGCCCGGCTCAGCCGGCAATCTTTGCCCGAGCTCGGCGAGCGCTTGCAGCCCGATCTCCAGCGCATCCCGGAGCCGGTTCTGCGCGACGCACCCCTTGAGCCGGAGATAGGCGAGCCGCGCACGGTCCGCGGGCTCGCGCAGGTTCTGCTCGGCCTCGTCGAGCAGCGCATGTAGCGCCGTCACGTCACCGACCAGCAGTGCGGCGTCCGCGGCATCGAGTTGCAGCTGCCGGGTCAGGTCGAAGTGGGCGGCCCAACGCTGTCCACCCAGCAGATCCAGGGCGTTCCGGCAGTACTCGAGCGCCAACGGAAACGAGGCTTGCGCCCTCGCCTTCCGTGCCGCCCGCCTCAGCACCTCGACGAACCGAACGCGCTCGGCTAGGTCGGATGGGTCGCCCAGCCCACGTCCGCCGATGCCGACGTGGCGCGCGGCCTCGAATAACCGGTCGTCTTCTTGCTCGACGAGCCACCGCCCGATTCGCAAATGTGTCTCGCGTATGGCGTCGTCGGACAGGCCGACTCGCGCCGCCTCGGAAACCCGGTCATGGCTGAAGCGGTAGCGGGCGTCGCGACTGATCGCATTGGCGATCCGTCTGCCGCCATTGTCGACGGCCTCGAGCAGACGAAGCTCGAGGCACGCCCAGAGCGCCCGCGCTACCACGTCCGGCGGCTGGGCGGCCGCTGCCGTGGCGTCGTCCAGGTCGAACTCGCCGCCCAAGCACGACAGCGAACTCAACACCGACCGATCGTGCGGCTCGAGCTGGTCGAGGTAGCGGCCGAGGAACTCGGCGGCCGTAGCGGTGACTTCGAGCGACGCGAGGACGCGCAGGTCCCAACTGGGGCGTTACCCGGTCCAGCCGGGATGAGCGCGCCTTCGCGCTGGGCGCGGTACAGCAACTGGCGAACCTGCAGCGGATTGCCCCGGTCCGGTGATGGAATTCGGCGGCCACGTCGCCCAGCTCCACGACCCGGCCGGACACCGCGGCCAGCAGTTCCTCGACGTCTTCGCGGGACAGCGGGGCGAGCTCGATGCTGCGCAGGCTAGGAGAGCTGAGACCCGCTGAGCCTGGGTCGAATTCACCCGCGCGATGCGTACCGAGGACCAACACATTGCGCAGCGAAACCGTCAACAGTTCGGACAGCAGCAGCAGCGTGTCTCGATCAGCCCACTGCAGATCGTCGATCGCCAGCACCACCGGCCGATAGGACGCGGTATCGGACAGCAACCGGATGGCGGCGTGGTGCAATCGGCGGCGAGCATCCACCGCATCGAGGTCTGTCGTCAGCTTGCGAGGTCTCGCCGAGGACTCGCGCCAGGTCGGGCACGAGCTCCCGAGGATGCCGGACAGCGACGACGTCTCGCCGACGATATCCGTGCGCCATTGATCCCGTTCAGCCGGCCCGGTGGTCTCCATGGTGCGCACAAGCGACGCCGAGCGCATCTCCCAACGCCGAGTAGGGTGCGGGCGCGCCGTCCCGGCATCTTCCGTAAGCAAACACGCAATCGCGTCCGGAGACCTCTACTCCGAAGGCTTGGATAAGCGCCGACTTGCCGACTCCCGGCGCCCCGCTGAGCAGAACACATCCCCCGCCGGCGCGTTCTGCCGCGTCCACTGCGGCTCGAAGTTCGGTGAACTCCTGGCGCCGGTCGACCATACGGTCATCGATGTCGAGCAAGGCAGTCGTCACGGCGCAGGGCCCACCGGAACGGGCGCCGTCCGCCGGACGGCGCTGCACGGGGATCGCAATGTGAAGCGCAGGTGCATACCAAGTTCCCCTCCAGCGGAACCGCGATTAATCGTAATGACCGGTTGGCCCGCTGCAAGCGGAACTATGCAGATACGGCGGGTCGCGGCGACCGCGGAATGGGACGCCGCCACGAGGCGAACCGCTCAGCAGTGCGCCGCCCAGCACCTCTGGTTAGGGCAGTAGGTCGAACGTGCGATGTTCACCATGGAACCGACGTCTCCCAACGTGACGCCATCCGGGTCCAGGTTGGCGTGCACGTGGTTGGCGATCTGTTGTGGTGCCCAACCCCAGCCGAGGTCGTCGCAGATGAGGTGCGCCATGCCGATGAGGGCCTCCTCGTGGCCCGGCGGCCAGGTAATGCCGGCCCCGCGCAGCTGAGCGAGATAGGCGTCATTTGGATCTGCAGCGGCGCTTGCCGCATTGGTAATCAGGGCGGCGCCAACCATCACGGGGACGGTGAGTGCGGCCAGCCAGCGGGGTGAGGGCATTGGATGGCTTCCTTTCGTTCTTTCGGTTGCGTCAGTGTGGGGGTTCAAAGCGGCGCAAGTGTGAAAAACAGCGAAAGCAGAGAACAAATAAGCTAAGTCCTGGCCTCGGCGACCGCTTTTAGCACCGCTCGGCCGCCGGGATCCTCGGCGGTGGACGGCACCACCGCGACGCAATCGGCGCCCGCGGCGTGGTAGGCCCGCAGGCCCGCGGCGATGCTTTCGGTGGACCCGGCGAGGCCAATCTGCCCGAGCAGGTCCACGGGGACGTGGTCGGCCAGTTCCCGGCGTCCGGCGCCCGCGCGGGCGCGCTGGACGAGGTCGCCGTAGCCGAGATCGCAGAACATCTCGCCGTATCCGGGTGGGGCGAGATAGACCGTCAGCTGGCTCGCCAGTTGGCGTAGCGCCGCTTCGCCGGGCTCGAATGCGGCCGGCACCCACACGGTCAGGCCCGGCGGCGTACGGCCGACTTTGGCGGCCTCGGCGTCGATGATGGCGCGCACTTGGGCAACCCGTTGGGGCGGAACAAGGTTGAGCACGACTTCATCGGCATACCGGGCTGCCACTCGGGTGATGGCGGGTCCGAAGGCCCCGACCGCAATGCGGGTTTCGGGTGCAGGCCGGCGCAGCCGGAAGCCATGACTGTGAACCTGGCTGCCGTCGTAATCGCCACGCGCCCCGGCGAATAGGGAGCGCAGGCACTCGATGGTCTCCCGCACGCGCGGCGCCGCGTGCGCCCACTCGCGGTCGTGCCAGCCGGCCACGATCATGGGGCTGGAGGCGCCGAGCGCGATATCGACCGTCGTCCCGGTCAGCGATGCGACCGAGCTGACCCCGAGCGCGAGCGTGACCGGGCTGCGCACACCAACCGCCAGCGGCCCGAGTCGCAGGGGCAAACCGGGCACACGAAGTCCTACAGCGGTGGCCAACGCGAAGGCATCGTAGGTCACCATTTCGCCAATCCATAAGGCGTCCAACGCAACATCGGCCACGGTGCCCGCGATGTCGAGGGCTTCCTCGTCGGGCCGGTCCAGCCAGAACGGTAGGACTGCTTCGATTTTCATAACATCGACGCATCGGCGGGCTGGCCCAGCAGAATGCGGCCGGGTAGCTCGCGCGACGCCTCATTGACCTGGAAGTGCGCGGTGGCGGTGAACGCGTCGCGGAACCGCCGCTGCAGTGGCGAGTCGTCATAGATCGCGCTGCCGCCCGCGAGGTCGTACATGCTGCGCACGACGTCGGCCGATGTTCGTGCGGCGTGAGTTGCGGCCAGGCGCAGTCTGTTTCGCACCTCGACGGACACGGGCTCCGCGCGTTGGCAAGCCTGCCACGCGTCATCGATCGCCTGGTAGTAGAGCAGCTTGGCCGCGGCTAGCGCCGACTCGGCGGTCGCGACCGCCGCTTGAGTCGGGCTGCGCTGGGCCAGCGTGCGTGTCGCGCCGACGCCCTTCTTCCCGCCGGCTAATTCGACGAGGTCGTCGATGGCGGCCCGCGCGTTGCCCAGCGCCGGCGCCGCGACCGACAACGCGAAAAATCCGAACGGGGGAAAGCGGTACAGGGGTCGGTCCACGACGGGCCCATCGAAAATCGACACCACCCGGTCGGCGGGCACGAAGACGTCGTCGGCGACCGAGTCGTTACTGCCGGTGCCGCGCAATCCCAGCGTGTGCCAGTTATCCAGGAGCTGAAGGTCTTTCGTTGGCATCGCGACGACGGACGGGACGGGTTGTTCGTCGATCATGCATCCGGCGAACATCACGTCGGCGTGACGGATGCCGCTGCAAAATGGCCACTGCCCCGACACCATGACGCCGCCGTCGACCGAGCGTCCCTTGCCGCGTGGCGCCCACACGCCCGCCGCCAGGCCGCGCCCGTCGCCGAACAACTGATCGCGACTCGACTGCGGTAGGTACGCGACGAGCAGGGTGCTGGTGATCCCGATCGCCACGCACCAGCCCGTCGACGCGTCGCCGCGCGCCAGTTCCTCGGCCGCGCGCAGCCCGACCTGCGGCGGCAGTTCCAATCCGCCGACCTCCGCCGGTGCGCCGGCGCGCAATAGCCCGCTGTCGCGCAGCATTTCCACCAGCTCGTCGGGAAGGCGGCGCGCGGAGTCGATCTCGCCCCACACTTTCGATGCCGCGTCGGCGATCCGTCGGCTGGTCGCCTCGATGTCGTCGTAGCCCGTCGTCATGGTTCAGTTACGTTACCACTATTGGTTCAGCAATTGAACCGGTAAGATGAGTGAACCATGGTGGCCTCTACTGATCTGTCGCACCGCTTCGACGGCGAGTCCGTCGGTCGGGCCCTCGAGCTGGTCGGCGAGCGCTGGACGCTGCTGATCCTGCGCGAGGCATTCTTCGGGGTCCGCCGTTTCGGTCAACTGGCGCGCAATCTGAATATCCCGCGGCCCACACTCTCGTCGCGGCTGCGGATGCTCGTCGAGGCGGGACTGCTGGAACGTGTGCCGTACTCCGTCGAGCCGGAGCGGCACGAATATCGGCTCACGCCCGCCGGGCGTGAACTATTCGGGGCGATCGTGACCCTCATGCGATGGGGCGACCAGCATCTGCCGCACCCCAACGGACCGCCAATCCTGCTGCGCCACAATGACTGCGGCCACGTCGCCGACGCCCGGCTGACCTGTGCGCACTGCGGGGAGGAGATCACCGCCCACAACGTGACCCCCGAGCCGGGAGAGGGCTACACCTGAGCTTCGGCCCGGGTGACGGGCGCTTTCGCTGCGGCGGTGCGAGCCAGGACGAGCCACACCACGGCCAGGGCGAAGCAGACCGCCGCGTACGTCAGGGCCTGCCGCGGGCACCGCGCTGGGTGGTGCACTGATCCACAGCGCCGCGAGCAGGGGTCCTTCGGCCACCACGGTGACCGACGTCGCCGACGCGGCGGGCATCACCCGCAGGGCGCGCATCTGCACGTCCGTCTGCGGCATCCTCGTCGACGTCGAGGGGGCAGAAACTGCGCACCGTTTCCATAGGTCGACAACGTACTCTCGTCTTCGGAGAAGCACCATCGCACTTTAGAGAATGAAATGCCGTTTTTGAGAATGCCACTTCCCGGACGGTTGGGTGTTACCGACGCCAACCTCAGTAATCACGGGGGCCACATAAGTACCGTCCGGTGACCGCTAGGCGATTGAGAAATGCGATATCGCCGGTGATATCGCGTTGGAGAGTTGCCTATTGGTTGGTCGAACTGCGGCTCGCGCAGGTCAGGCCCAGGGACCGGGGTAGTGGCCGTTCTCGTCTTGGATTAGCACGATTTGCTTGCAGTCGCCGCCCGTGGACGTCGCTGTTTCACCGCGGCACACCAGAGTCCAGCCGGTTATCCGCCCGAACGGCCGAACCGACCAGCTGGAGGCGACCTGATTGGCCGCCGGCAAGGCGATCACCGACAGTGCGCCGCTGTTGTACGTGACGTAGAGACGGTCGTCGAAGAAGGTGAGTTTGGCGATGGCCATTTTGGTGGCTTCGTCGCGGGTCTTCAGCAGGTCCCACTGCTTGGTGCCCAGGTTCCAGACTCCGAACCCGAACTGTGAATTGTTCGAGCCGCGACCGTCGACGAACAATTTCCCATCCGACAAGGTGGCGGTCAACTCTCCGCCGGAGATCTTCTCCGAATCGCCGAATTTGGTGAGCGACTTGGCGTTCAAGTCGTAGAACATCGTCGACACGATCGGCGGGTCGTAAGAATCCCAGTGCGTGAGCTTGACGATTTTGTTGGTCCCGTCGGTTAGCTCGGCGTCGACGGTCCAGATGTCGTTGTCCTGAAATACCGGTTCACCCGTCGGCAATCGCAGCTCCGCTCCGGACGTCTTGCCGGCCGTGGTATTCCGTTGGAACGCAAGGACATCCTGCCAAACCTGGCCAGCTTGGGGATCGTTCCACGCCATCGACAGGTCGGTATTGGACAGCACCACGGTCCGGGGGGCCGCCACCGCGCCGTGCCCGTCGGTGAAGGCGTTGAGCAACGCCACGCCGCTGCGGGTCGGAGACAGCCGCCATTCGTTGGCGGCCGTCAACTTCAGATCGGGAGTCGGCGGCTGCAGTTCTTTTGTGGCCAACGGTTGGTTCGATTTGAGGTCGAACAAATACGCGGTGGTCTTGGTGACTTCGGGGGCGGGTGGTTGCGTTGGTTTGGCGGTCGTTATTAGATACACAACTTTCATATCGTCGACGGAGTTCGACAGCGCACACATCGCGCCGGTGACGTTTTCACCGGCGGGAATCATGGGCATATCGGGTGACGCGAACTGCCCCGTTTTGGGATCGAAGACTTTGGGGCGAATATCCTCGAGCGCCGACTTGCTGACCGTGAATTGCTCCGGACAGCCGAAGAACGCGGTCCCGCCGTAGCTTTTCCAGTCTTTCGCCAATGGACTTGTCTCGGTCGGCGGTGGGACGACCTTACTGGCGGCGACGCTGGGAGGAGCGTAGGTGGTCGGTTTGGCCGTGGGCGCCGCGGCCGGGGGCGCACTCGTCGCTGAACAGGCGGCCGTCAGACAAGAGGCGAAAGCGAATATTGCAACACTGCGTTTAGACATGCACAGCCCTTAGTGACATACATCAGAAAGCCCCCCGGCTAAGACCCCAAATAGTGAGCTTAGATGCGTCCGGTGCCGGCCGCGACTCGGGCAGACTTTCACCAGGTGACGCTGCATGCGAGAGGAGCCCCGCGATGACCGATTTCGAAGTGCGGTCAACCTCGCCCGGGGGTCGCTTCATCGTCGGCGTCGACTCCTTTGAGGCACGTGCCTGCCAGTGGGTCGATACGCCCGACGTCGTCGATACCGTTACCGGCCGGACGCTGCTCGTTTTGGCTGATCGCTATTGGCACCTGGATTCCGCGGACTGGCGAAGCGAATCCGTTGTGGTGCTGCAACTGCGTCACTTCCCCCATCCGCACGACTTCAGTTGCACGGTTGTCGTCGACTGCCAGCGCCTGACCGCCAGCCTCGACGGAGCCGAACCACTCGCGCTCGGGCAACTCGACGACATCCTCGGCAAGGCCTACACCGCCGGCGTGATAGACCGAGACGCATGACTGCTCTCGCCGATGAGACACGTTGGATGGACGCCACCGACCAGGCGAGGTTGGTGGCCACGGGCGAGGTCACGCCGAGCGAACTCTTGGAGGCGGCGATCCAACGTATCGAGCAGGCGAACCCGGCGCTGAACGCCGTAGTGATCGAGTGGTTCGAGCACGCCCGCTCGATCGCCGCGGATCCGAATTTGCCCGACGGACCGTTCCGCGGCGTCCCATTTCTACTCAAGGACCTGTACACGAGCTTCGCCGGCCAGACCCTGTCCAACGGCAATGTGGCGCTCAAACGAGCAGCCAAGATCGACACCGCCGACACCACGCTGGTGGCCCGGTTCAAGGCGGCCGGGCTGGTCATCGCCGGGCGGACGAACAGCCCCGAGATGGGCAGCCTGCCCACCACACAGCCGCTGGCCTGGGGCCCGACCCGCAACCCGTGGGCGCTTCAGCGCACGCCTGGCGGCTCCAGCGGCGGCGCCGCAGCCGCGGTGGCCGTCGGGATGGTTCCCTTCGCCAACGCCTCGGACGGGGGCGGGAGCATTCGCATCCCGGCGTCGTGCTGCGGGCTGGTCGGCCTCAAGCCCAGCCAGGGGCGGATCACCGTCGGGCCGGCGCGCGCCGAGGTTGGGCTGGGGGTCGAACTGTGCCTCAGTCGCACGGTGCGCGACACGGCCGGCCTGCTCGATGCGGTACGCGGCCCCGGTGTCGGCGACACCGTGATCGCAGCGGCACCGCAGCGGCCCTATTTCGAGGAGGTCGGCGTCGAGCCCGGGCGATTGCGCATCGGGCTGCTCGACGTCCATCCACGTGGCGAATTCCTGCATGAGGATTGTGTTTCGGCGGTACGCGCCGCCGCGTCGATGCTGGAGGGGCTCGGGCACGTCGTCGAGCCGGCGTGGCCGGAGTGTCTGGCCGACGCCGCGTTGCCGCGGAAGTTCATGGCGCTGTGGGTGACGCAGATGGCGATGGCGGCACGCGAATTCGGTGCGAAGATCGGCCGAGAGCTGACCGCGGACGACATCGAGCCGGTGAACTGGGTGCACATCCAGCAGGCACGACGGCTCACCGCCGTCGACTACGCCGTAGCCGAGGCCGAGGGGTGGGCCTTCCGGCGGGCACTGCAGCAGTGGTGGGCCGACGGTTGGGACCTGCTCCTGTCTCCGACGGTGGCCGAACCGCCGCCGCTGCTAACGGAATTCGAGAACAATCCCGAGCATCCCACCGCGCCGCAGCGCCGGGCCGGCCAGTTCGCCGCCTTCACGCCGCCGTTCAACATGAGCGGGCAGCCGGCGATCAACCTGCCCCTGCACCGCAACGTCGAGGGCCTCCCGATCGGAGTCCAGCTCGCCGCCGGCTATGGACGGGAGGACGTTCTCATTCGCGTTGCCGCCCAACTGGAGTCGGCGCATCCGTGGGCGTCTGTTCATCCGCCGATCGCCTGAATCGGTTGCCGCTGGAGCACCTCGGTGAAAAATGAGAGCACGAAGGCGTTGATCGCTCCGTAGACCTACCCGAAAGCTTCGACTCCAGGCATCTTTCCCTGATCGACAGGCCGACCGGGAAGCGCCGAGCCTACGAACGGCGTAGGGAGACCTTGGTCACGCTCGTCGGCAGTTTGTTGGTTAACGGCGAATGTGCGCTAAGCTGTTTCCAACGTCGGCCTCACGACAACAGATGCCGACACGTCGTGGAACGCTTCTTCATCCTCCACCGCGGCCGCCCGAATTCCGGGTTGGCAGCGATCTCAGATGATTCGTGCACCTAGCACTACTCGTCTCGCGGCGATCGATTTTGCCTCCCGGCAATCTCGCCACCTTGTGCTGACATTGGCGCGCGAACCATCGCGACGACATTTGGCGCACCCGATGCCCGAAAGGCACCGAAAAATGACTACCGACAAAACCTTCGCTGATCTCGGCGTGCCGCCAGCGTTGATCCGTGTTCTCACCGCGGGCGGCATCACGCAGCCGTTCCCGATTCAGGTGGAGAGCCTCCCCGATACGCTCGCCGGACGCGATGTCCTGGGTCGCGGCAAGACGGGCAGCGGAAAGACGCTCGCCTTCTCGATTCCGTTGGTCAGCAGGCTCTCCGATAACAAGCGGCGTGCCTCGCGGCCGTCGGGTTTGGTGCTGGCACCCACCCGTGAGTTGGCCACCCAGATCGCCGCGACACTGGAACCATTGGCGGCCGCCTACGACCTGCGCGTCACGACGATTTTCGGCGGCGTCTCCCAAACTCGGCAGGTGGCCGCGCTCAGATCCGGCGTCGACATCGTGGTCGCCTGTCCGGGCCGGCTCGAGGACCTGATGAAGCAACGTGTGATCAGCCTTGACGCCGTCGAGATCACCGTGATCGACGAGGCGGACCACATGGCCGACCTCGGGTTCCTACCGGGTGTCACGAGGATCTTAGCCGCCACGCCGGCGGGTGGGCAGCGGCTGTTGTTTTCCGCAACCCTCGACAACGGGGTCGACAAGCTAGTCAACCGCTTTTTGCGAAACCAGGTTCTGCACTCCGTGGATGAGCTGAACGCGCCGGTGGACGCAATGACCCATCACGTGTTCCACGTCGCCGGTGTCGACGCCAAAAAGGAGCTTGTGCGCCAGCTCGCCTCCGGCACGGGGCGCCGCATTCTGTTCATGCGCACCAAGCACCACGCCCGCAAGCTCGCCAAGCAGCTCAACGAATCAGGGATTCCTTCAGTTGACTTGCACGGCAACCTGTCTCAGCCCGCGCGCGACCGCAATCTCGCCGCCTTCGCGGCGGGCGAGGCCCGGGTGTTGGTGGCAACCGACATCGCCGCGCGGGGCGTGCACGTCGACGAGATCGAGCTGGTGGTCCACATAGATCCGCCCAGCGAACACAAGGCATATCTTCATCGTTCCGGGCGCACGGCGCGGGCCGGAAACTCCGGCGACGTAGTCACTGTCGTACTACCCGAGCAGCGCAAGGACACCCAGGCGTTGCTGCGGAGGGCCGGCATCCATGTCACCCCGCAACTGGTGGCCGCCGATTCGCCTGCCGTGCATGCGCTGGTTGGTGAGTCCGCCCCCTACCAGGCTCCCGCCGCCAAGGCTGCCCCGCAGCCTTCCCATGGTCGTCGATCGGGTGCCGCTGGGCAGCGCGGCCGGCGCCGGTCCAGCCGCCCGCAACGGAGTACTCGGTAGCCAGACGTGATGGGGCGCCAGCGCCTGCCCTCGAAGACGTCTTCATGTTTGATCCGACTCCTCGAAACGCACGCCGACGGATGATGATGCGCGAAGATCTACACGCGAGGAGGGCGTCGATCAAATAAGTTTCGACTGTTAATCGTGTACACTGAAAAAACGGATGTTTTTGGTTCATCCGCTGAATGAGAGAAGTTAAGTTAATGGCACAGGGAACTGTGAAATGGTTCAATGGCGAGAAGGGCTTCGGGTTCATCGCGCCTGACGACGGTAGCAAGGACGTTTTCGTCCACTATTCCGAGGTCCAAGGCAGCGGCTTCCGCACGCTCGAGGAAAATCAGCGCGTCCAATTCGAGGTTGAGCAAGGACCGAAAGGTCCCCAGGCCGTCGGAGTGGCTTCGGTCTAGCTGACCACATAACCGCTGGGCTGGTGCGCCGATGGCGCACCAGCCCACGGTGTTTTTAGGGTGTTCCTAGCCCTGCGAGAGCGCTTGCGGTTGTGAAACCCTGGCGCCGATCAGCTTTCGGCCGCTTGGGCGCTACCCGTTCGGGTTGCCCATGATGCACTTTCGACTTGCGCGGCGCGCATTACGAAGTCGGCGGTGTGAAACGCCTGGCTGTCTTGTTCTGCATCGGGAATGGGCGCAGCGGCCGCCCGACGTAACAGCATCCGGCCCAGGGCTGGTGCCGTCATGTGCGGTACAACCAGCAGTTTTGCGCGAGCGCGGCGACCGGTAACCTTCATGATGCGTTGACGCTGGTCGCGCCAACTGGGCATCGACTTCCCGCCATAGCTCATCGAGTCGAGGTCAGCCCCCCGCTCCGTCGTCGACCAGTTGATGCCGATGTGGATGATTTCGCCCAGCGGTCGATGCAAAGCCTCGATGAGCTCGGGCAGTTCACCCGCGACCGAAGCGGTGCGAGGCCACCACGCCCCATCAATGTCGCTGCCGAGGAGGGTGGCTAGGGTAATCCGCACGGGACGGGCCAAGCGCCGCGAGCTGCCAATGCCGTTCACGGCGATGGCGATGTAGCGCCTGAAGCCTTCGCGTCGGGCCGGTCCGAGAAAGTGGGGTTCTCTACTGGCCCTGGTGAGGCGTCGCCGGGAGAAATAGGCTCAGGCTCGCGCGGGTTAGAAAACAAGTTGGAATAATCCATGGATCATGTCCTTATGAATTAGCGGGTTCGCACCGGCCATATTGTGGTGGAGCGGGGTTACACGAATCGCTGTGGAAGCGAATCATGCGCTGAACTTTCTGTAATGCATTTACAATTGGGGACCACCGCGAGCAGTAAACGGTTCACTCCTAACTGTACACGTAGTGGTCATGGGCGCTGGCGGCGCGTGCGCGCCTGGCTCGCGGCTCGCTCGACCTGTGCGAATCCGATCGGGCCCCAACATCCATTTGGCATTGGATTCGGGCGTTTCGGTTCGCAGATATTGACAATCCCGATTCAGGGAAGGACGCGATCACGACCGCTGTGTTCCTGTTCAATGGACGTACGGCGTGCTCGACAACGCGCTCGTCGGCGACGTGCGGCGGGCACGCCACGATTTCACGAAATCGGTTGGGCCTCGGGGAATTTCCACTCGCCGTTGAGAATTTGATGGTGTGGTCGGTACAGCCGGACCAGGTAGTTCCAGCCCGGCGTGATCGGTAAACAGTTTGGCGCCGTGCCGTCCCAACCGCCGAACCGAATGGTGACCTGGCCGTCGGGACCGCGTTGGGCGGTGATGTTGTTGAGCGAGTAGGCGTTTTGCGGGTTGGGCGTGAAGTAGCCCTCGTTGTTGTAGACGGTGACCGACCAGAAGCCGTCGACCGGCACCTCGTCGACGCAGAGCCGGTACGCGGTGGCGCCGTCGTTGCCGGCCGGGCTGAAGCTGAAATACATGCCATCTTTTTCGGGATTGCCACCCCACGCCGCGGCCGATCCGAGCAGGTGTCGTATCGGGTCGGTGTCGCTTCTGGTGCCGAAAATGCCCTTGGAATCGGGCAGCGTGGCCGCGAGCTGCAGTAGCGCGTCTCGTACCGACTTGTGGCTGACGGGGTCCCACTCCGGGATCTCGAAACTACCGGAGCTGTCCTGTTTCACCGCGACGGCATCCTGCAACGCGTGGACTTTTTCGGCATCGGTTTCGTCGTTAGGATCCACCAGGGTGCGGACGGCGGCCATCACGTACCGCGTGCCGATGCCATCGCGGGTGAGGGTGTGCTCGCCCTGCCCATAGAAGACGTCGGGCACGTAATGGTCTTCGCTGATCACCTGCAGCGACATGAATCGATCGTGGGCATCGGGCAGCGAGATCGTGACCGGCCCCGCGTCGAGGTCGAAGACGCCCGCCGAATACAGCGTGTCGCGATTCGACCGGATGACCAGTTGCTTGTCCATGGGCGTGAGTTGGCGGATGTGTTTGAACTTGCCGAAGCCGGCGTCCTTGACGACGTTGCCGAAATACAAATCGCTTTCAGCCCTGGTGAAGTTGTCTGCGGACAGCAGCATCGCGCCGGCGGTGGTCGTGCGCACTGTCACGACGCTGACGCTACGCGGCGGCCGTGTCGAACTCGATCGGCAGACTCGTCGGCCCGCTCAGGCTCATCATCGGCTTCCAGGGCACCGGTCCGGCGATGCGCGGGTTCGGCAATCGGGCCGCCAGGACGTTCAGCGCCTTGGCGAGCTCACGCCTGGCCAGGTTGGCGCCCAGGCAATAGTGGACGCCACCCCCGAAGGTCAATATCGCGGGCGCTTCCTCGCGGGTGATGTCGACGCGGTCCGGATCGTCGTAGACCGCGGGATCACGGTTGGCCGCTGCGGTATTCACGACCACCATGGTGCCGGCCGGGAAGAGATAGCCGTCGAGCTCGGCATCCTCGACGACCAGGCGGAGTGTTCCGCAGGCGATCGGCGAATGGCGCATGGTCTCCTCGACCGCATGCATCGCCAGTTCGGGATGCTCCCTGAGCAGCTCCCACTGCTCCGGATGCTCGCACAGCACGTGCACCGACGCGGCCAACTGGTTGCGAGTGGTGTCCGTGCCCGCCAATAGCAGTCCGCCCGCCAGCATGCGCAATTCGGCGGCGTTGAGGCGATCGCCGTCGTCCTCGGCGCGAATCAGATCGGAAAGCAGGTCGTCGGTCAGGCTGTGCCGGCGCCGGGCCACCATGTCGTCGACGTACGCATCAAGCTGCCCCCATGCCCGCATGACGACCGGCTCGATGTCGCGGACACCGTCGATGAAGGTGAATGCCTTGAAGATGTCGTCGGCCCACAACGAAAACTGTTGCCAATCCTCGCGCGGTGCCCCGAGCAACGCGCAGATGATCGGCACGGGATACGGGCGTGCGAGGTCGGCGACGACCTCGCAGCAACCCGCGTCGGCGACGCGATCGATAAGGTCGTTCATCACCTCGGCCATGGTGTCGTGCAGCCGCAAGGTCGCTCGCGGTGTGAACGCCTTCGACGTCAGGCTGCGCAGCCGATGGTGCGCACCGCCTTCCAGACACAGCAGGCTGTTGACCACCTTATCCCACAGCGGACCCGAAGTAATGCCCTGCACAAGGAGATTCAGGCCCGGTGGGATCTGAAACCGGTTGTCCCGCAACACCGACCGGACCAGATGATAGGAGAGCACTTCGGGTCCGAACGGTCCCAGCGCGATCGGGGACAGCTGTTGCGCCGCCTGGATGCGCGGATAGATCTCGGCTGGGGTTTCGGTTTGCTCATACGCCAGCGTCGGCAGATCAGCGTCGAAAACGCTTGCGGGAACAGTGCCGACGGTCATGGCGGCCTCCTCGCGGACAATTGCCACTCAATGTATGGCCGTCGTGGGTGACTGTCAACACCATACATAAGTCGAAATATGTATTGTCTCGACACGTCTCATCGCCGGGTTGCGCCTGGCATCGACCGCCGATCCAGCACCCACACCGTGGCCAGCGTGAGAACAACTGCGAGCGAGGCGAGCGCGATGAGGCTGGCACCGGTGCCTCCGTGGAAGGTGTCGCGATAGGTCGGACATGGCCGGCAGCGTCACGGTGTACCGCTCGAGATTCAGGTCGCGGCCCAGTGCGTCGAATGCGTGACGGTTGGACAGGACGAGGCTCATCAGGCGCCCGGGCGTGGTCATCTGGTCAACCGGGACTATCCCGCCACCGAACAGAACCTGGGGGAAACAGAGCATCGGCAGAGCGAGGGCGGCCTGCGCGGCGTTGGAGACCGCGGCCGAAGCTAGCAGGCCGAGGGCCAGTGCGGAGGTCGCCTCGATCACAATCGTCACGAACAGCAAGCCATACACGTCCCATCCGGTGGCGGGCAGTCGCCCGAGCACTCGAAGAACACCGAGCAGCACCGCGCTGACCACGGCCAACACCGGAAGCAGCGCAGTGACTTTCGAAGCCACGTAGGCGCCCACGCTGAGTCCGGCCAGGCGCTCCCGGCGGAAAACGGCCATCTCCCCGACGATTTGGAGCAGACCGTAGGTCAGGCCGAAGAAGAAGCCATCGAACGCAATCCAGAACACGATCTGGGCCGGGCCGACGTCAGCCGCACCACCCGGATCGAACGCACCGCGCCTGAACAGTGTCGCCATCATCACCGTCACGAGCACCGGTGAGCCCAGCAGGATCGTCAGCGTCAACCGGTTGCGGAGTAGAACGTCGACGTTCCGGCGGGTCAGTAGCCACCATTGCCGAAACATGCTCGCGTGCTTGAAGTCCGGAGCGATGCTCGACACGGCCACGTCAGGCTGAACTTGCGACTTCGGGCGCCTGTCGGCGAACCGCTGCGCCCAGACCTGCGGCGTGTGCTCACCGGACAGCCGCTGGTACACCTCGTTGAGATCGTCGACGCCGAAGTACCGGCGAGCCTCGGCTGGGCTGCCGTCGAAGGCCAGATGACCGTCGCGACATAGGAATACCACCCGGTCGCACCGGTCGATGCCGGCCGGCTCGTGCGTCGTGAGGATGACGGTGACCCCGCGACGGCTCAGCCTGCGCAGCAGGCGCATCACGTCGGCGGCGGTTGACGGGTCCAGTCCCGAGGTGGGCTCATCGAGGAAGAAAACCCGCGGCCGGGTCAATAGCTCGACGGCGATGCTGGCCCGCTTGCGTTGGCCGCCGGACAGCGCACGAACCGGCACCTCGGCGCGATCGGCCAGGTCTAGGTCGCGCATCGTCTCCTCGACCACCCGATCGGCCTCGGCCGCCGACGTGCCGGCCGGCAGCCGCAGGCGCGCGGCGTAGCGCAGTGTGCGCCGCAACCCCATCTCCTGATGAATGATGTCGTCCTGGGGCACGTAGCCGATACGGGACTCGGCGCTCAGTCGGGCGCCCTTCAGGGTGCCGTCGTGGCGGACCTGGCCGCCGGACGGCGGTTGCAGTCCGGCGAGCATTTCCAGCAGGGTGGTCTTTCCCGCCCCGCTGCCGCCGGCGATGGCGAGCAACTCACCCGGTTGGACCGACAGCGACATTGGCTGCAGGATCTGCCGTGTGCCGATACGGCGGCTCACGTCGACCGCATCCAGCCGCGCGCCCTGCGTACCGAACCGATCGATTGTCGTTGGTTCGTAAGTGGATTCAGTCATGATCGGTGACCTCCCTGATTTCCTGGCTTGCTCAAGGGTGATCATCGGCCAGCCGCTGTCGTCGCTGCATGAGGCGTTTGCCTCAAAACTCATTGCGCGCAAAGGCCTTTGTGGCTAGCCGGTCAGGCCCCGATCGATCGCCGCGAGCGTGGCCTGCGTGCGGTTGTTGACGCCGAGCTTGGTGTAGACACGCTCGATATGATTGCGCGCCGTCTTCTCGGCGATGAACAGCGCGGTGGCGATCTCACGGTTGGACCGGCCCTGCGCGACGAGCCGCAAGACTTCCACCTCCCGCGAGGTCAACCCCGCCGAGCGGGGCGTCGGCCGTGATATCCGATGCCCGGCCGCCGCCAAGACGGCGTCCACCGACTCGGCGTCGAAACGTCCGGCACGTGCCTCGCGCTGAAGTTGCCCGGCAGCGCCACGAGCATCGAGGGCCGGTTGATTGGGACGCGGCTCGAGCAGGTTCTGATACGCCACCGCGGCGGCCAGCAACCGGTCCTGCATGGTCAGCTCGGCGCCGCCGAGTCCTCGCGGAAAGCCGGAACCGTCGATCCGTTCCTCATGCTGAGTTGCCAGCGACACTACTGATTCCAGGCCGCCGACCCGGCTCAGAATCCGCCCCGTCAGATACGGATACATCCGTAACCGCTCCCATTCTGCGGTGCTGAGCGGAGTCTTCTTTTCCCAGATCTGGTTCGAGACGCCCAGCCTGCCGAGGCCGTGCACGAGGCCCGCGCGGTATAGGCGGGTGATTTCCGCGGACGGCATCCGCAGGTGTCGGGCGGCGGCAGCGACCAGATCGCCGACGGCGCGCGAATAGCCGGGCGAGCACGGGCACTTGAGATCAACGAAATCAGCGATGGCCCGAAGTAACTCGTCGATCTCATCGTCGGCGAGAATGCGGTCACGATCTGGCGCCTGGGCCAACGCCGCTGTCCAGACATCCATTTCGAGCAGCCCGTCGACAATCCCGGCGGCATCACGCTCGAACACGTCGGCCACCGCCGGACTGAATTGCGTGCCGCGTCGGGAACCGACGACGCCGACGGCCGCCGGAAGGCCCCCGCTCCGAAGGTGGACCTCGACGACATCGGCCAGGTGAACGATGTGGATTTCGAGCGGAATATCCTCTCCGCGAGCGCCGTTCGGCATCCCCCTGCCGTCCCAGCGCTCGAAGATGTATGCCAGCGCCTCGCCGACTTGGCGGTCCAAACCCATCCGGTCGCTAAGGACGCTGGCGGAACTGCAGTGCGAATGGATCATCTTGGCGACCTGGTTGCGCGCGGTGAGCACGAAGGCCGCCGAACGGATGCCGCGCTCCCAGCCCGGCAGATCCCGGCCCACGTGGCTCAGCATCAGCCGCAGGAACGCCCAACCAGCCATGTCCACCGCGTAGGTGTCGGCCCGGTAGGCGATGTCGTCGCCGAACAGCGCCGAGAGCTCGTGGGAGTCGGCGTGACAACCGATCCAACCGACCAGGTTGGCGTAGTACACCGTGGCCCGCTGTTGGTCGTCGAGGCCCATCCGTTCGGCGATGCGTGTCGCGATCAATGACGACCGAAGCATGTGCTCCATCGGCTGTCCCAGACCGAGATCGATCGCCAGCGATATCGCCGCCAGCAACTCGGCTCTGCGCAGGCCTTTTGTCGCGTCCTGCGGGGTCCGGTTCGGTTGCACGCCCTCATTGTGACCTGTTGTCATTCGTGTGCGGACGTTTTTTGGGGCGGATGCCCCATGCGCCGAAACGGTTTCGGGTCAACCATTTCAGCATGGTTGTCGTCAATATCCCACGCGAGACCGCTCCGCCGCAGCCGTGGGACAAGCTGCTAACGGAAGGCCACGCGCCTTTGGTGCGGGCACGACGGGTGTTTCGCTATCTGCCCTCGGCGCCGCGATGCAAGGTCTGCAACAATCCGTTCGGCGGCCCGGGCGGACGTGTTTTCGCCGCCGCGGGGTTCAGCCCGTCGCGTAAGAATCCCAATCTGTGCAGGCGGTGTTGTGATGCGCTTCCCGCGGGCGGCGCGGAGGTGGACGTCGCTGTCCTGTTCGCGGACGTGCGCGGGTCGACGGCGCTGGGCCAGCGCCGTGATGCCGCCGACTACGCCGCGTTGCTCAACCGGTTTTACATCGCTGCCACCCGGACCCTGCTGCGCCATGACGCGGTGATCGACAAACTCATCGGGGACGAGATCATGGCTTTCTTCGTTCGGGGCATCAGCGGCCCGAAGTATCGACGCCGCGCGGTCCTGGCGGGCATGGAGTTACTCGGTGCGGTCGGGTACGGCAGCGACGGAGAGCCCTGGCTCGAACTGGGCGTGGCGGTCAATGCCGGCATCGCATTCGTCGGCAACGTTGGAGGCGCGGTGGTCGATTTCACCGCACTCGGTGATGCTGTCAACGTCTCGGCGCGAATGCAGCAACACGCCGCCGGTGGGGAACTGCTCGTCGCAGCCGGGGTGGCCGACGACCTGATGCAAAAGACGCGGCGGCGGCTGGACTTGCGCGGTCATGATAGGCCGATCGATGCTTTCGTCCTCGGCCGATAGCGGCTAGCCTCAACAACTGCACGAAAGGGGGCGTCGATTTGACGAGCGCAGCCGACGTGACCGCCGCAGAGCAGGCCGTAGCGCAAGTGACCCAACTCCGCGGCCCGAAGCACCCGGAGACTCTATTCAAACGGGCCGAGCTGGCGCGGCATCGTGCCGAAGCCGGTGACTTGCTGGGGGCAATCAGAGATTACGAGAACCTGCTGCCGGATCTGGTGCGCGTGCTCGGCCGGAACAATCCGGGAACCCTCGATATCGGCACCGCTGGTTCCGCCAACGCCGGTGACCGGCACAGCACGATCGCTGACTATGAGCGTCGGGCGCAGGAACTGTTGGATCGCGTCAAAGCCGCCTACTCTCCTCTGCTCTAGACGCATCGGCGTGTGTCACGGCGGATTTTTCGCGTGGCGAGCGTGCGCATAATTTTGCGATTTGCGCAGTGGCGTTTTGCCTTCGCACGCTCGCCACGACCAGTGCTGGTCGAGCGCGCTTAACGTGGTCACCACCTTGTCGTAGTCACCGCGGGCCTCGCCGTAGCGCAAGAACTTGACTCGCTCGGCCTGAATCTCACTGGCGTCGGAATCGGTTTCCAGCGGATGAATAATGTCATCGGCGAATGTCGCGTGGACCCGCGCCACCCCACCCCGACGGCGCGCAGGCCGACGAAGAGGGAATAGGCGCGCTTCCTCGGGTGCTTTGGGCGGCCGGCTCATGCGGCGGGTTCCGAACGCTCAAAAGTTCAGCCCGGCGAACGTGATTCGCCGGGCGACGACCGGTTCGGCCTTACGGCCACGGACGATTTCGACGCGGCTGCAAGCCTAGACGCCGGTCGTAGAATTGTTTCCATGAGCAATAAATCGCCTGTCACGCTGCCTCCTGGACCTAGGCTCCCCCGGTCGGTCCAGGCCGTGCTGATGTTGCGTCATGGCGTGAGCTTCCTGGGCGCCTGTAGGCGCCGGTATGGAAATGTTTTCACGCTGCGTGTCGCGGGTCTGGGCGCGTTGGTGTATCTGGCTGATCCGGCAGACATCAAGACCGTGTTCGCCGGTGATCCGCGCGTCTTTCATGCCGGCGAAGCCAACACGATGTTGAGCGCGCTGCTCGGCGAAAGCTCTCTGCTGGTGGTCGACGACGACGCGCATCAGCGTCGGCGACGCCTCATGCTGCCGCCATTCCACCGTGACGCCGTCACGCAGCAGGCCGCGCTGATGGCCGATATCGCTGCGGCGAACATCGCAGGGTGGCCGGTGGGCAAGAGCTTCCCGGCGGCCCCCAAGATGTCCGAGATCACGCTCGAGGTGATCCTGCGAACGGTCATTGGCACCACCGACCCCGCCCGCCTGGCCGCGCTGCGCAACGTGATGCCGCGGCTGCTCAACGTGGGCCCGTGGGAGACCTTGGCGCTCGCCAAGCCGGACCTGCTGCGACGCCGCCCGTGGCGTCGGCTGCGTCGGCGCATTGCCGAAGCCGACGAACTGCTCTACGCCGAGATCGCTGATCGACGCGCCGACCCCGACCTCGCCGCACGTACCGATGTGCTGGCCATGCTGGTTCGTGCCGCCGACGATGACGGACGCACGTTGACCGACAGCGAGTTGCGCGACCAGTTGATGACCTTGCTGGTGGCCGGGCACGACACCACGGCGACCGGCCTGTCCTGGGCACTGGAGCGACTGACCCGCCATCCGGCCGTGCTCGCCAAGGCGGTGCAAGCGGCCCGGAACAGTGCGGCGGGCGACCCGGCCGGCGGCGAGTACCTCGACGCGCTGGCGAAGGAGACGTTGCGGATCCGTCCGGTGGTGTTCGACGTAGGCCGGATCCTCACCGAACCGATCGAGTTGGCCGGCTACCGCCTGCCGGCCGGGGTCATGGTGGTCCCGGGTATCGGGCTGGTGCACGGGAGTGCCGCGGTTTATCCGGACCCGGACCGATTCGATCCCGATCGGATGCTCGGCGCGACCCTGAGCCCCACCACCTGGTTGCCCTTCGGCGGCGGCAATCGCCGCTGCCTTGGCGCCAACTTCGCCATGGTCGAGATGGGGGTCGTCCTGCGAGAAATCCTGCGCGGTGTCGAGTTGAGCACGACCACCGCGGCCGGCGAACGTCAGAAGTTGAAGCACGTCATCCTCGTGCCGCACCGCGGCGCGCAAATCACTGTCCGGGCATTCAAGGACATCGACGCCCAGCAGAAGCACAAGCAACCGACACGCCACGCGTTCAGGGGCTTACGCGTCAGCTCGGCTAGCTATAACTCGTAATCGGGCAAGTCGAAATCGTCGCGCACACTGCCGGCGAAAAACCTTGCCAGGGGCCCGAAGTTCATCGTGCGCAGCGCCACGTTGCGGAACCAAAGGCCGAAGCGGGTTTTCGTGGCGAAGAACGGAATGTTGCGCGCCGCGCCGGCTTGCTTGGCCTTGATGAAAGGTCGCAGGCGCTGCTCATAGGCAGCGAACGCGCGCCGGTAGTCGACGCCGGCGCGGGCGAGCTCGCCGGCCAGCACGTACGCCTCGGTGATCGCCAGCCCGGTACCCTCGCCGCCCAGCAGCGAAATACACCCGGCCGCGTCGCCGAGCAGCAGCACCCGCCCGCGCGACCAGCGGTCCATCCGGATCTGGCTGACGACGTCGAAATACAGGTCGTCGACATCGTCGAGCGTCGCCAGGATGTTCTGGGATTCCCAGCCGACGTCGCCAAACTCGTTGCGCAGCTCCTCTTTTGGTGCAATACGAGTGCCCCGGGCGGATGGGTGCTCGGCGCGGAAGATGAACAAGAACATGGTGCGGTCGTCGCGCAGCGCGCAGCGGTCCAGCTGGCGACCGGGAGTGCTGTACATGAGGTAGGTCAGTTCGTCGCGCGGCCGGTACCCGTCGACCACGCACGCCGCGACCTTGCAGCCCAGGTAATGCTCGAACTCCTGCTCCGGCCCGAAGGCAAGCCGGCGCACGTTCGAGTGCAAACCGTCGGCGCCGATCACCAGGTCGAAATCGCGCGGCGCGCTCTTCTCGAAGGTGAGCCGCACACTGTCACTGCGTTCGTCGATGGTGGCGATGCTGTCGCCGAAGATCGTTTCGACCTTGTCCTCGATGGTGGTATAGATCGCTGCGGCCAGATCGCCGCGGGGCAGGCTGATGAGGTCGTTGCCTAACACGCGGCGAAAGGCCTCGACGTTCACGTCGGCCTTGACCTCGCCGCCGGAGCCGATGGAGTGAAGCCTTTCGATTCGGTACCCGGCGGCGCGGATCGGGTCTTCGATGCCCATGCGTTTGGCCACTTGGTAGCCGACGCCCCAGAAGTCGATCATGTAGCCGCCGGTGCGGAAACTCGGCGCGTTTTCGATAAGGGTGGGGGTGTGGCCGGTGCGGTACAGCCAGTGGGCGAGCGACGCTCCCGCCACACCGGCACCGCTGATCGCTACATGCATAGTGCAATTATGCCCCTACGAAATATTCGCCGCTAGTCGGCCCGCGACTTTTCGAAACCGGCGGTAGCGAATTAGCCCTCACCGACTAATGTCGCCGTTGTGGATTTCGAGCTCGACGACGAGCAGCGGACATGGCTGGCCGAGGTGCGGCGCTTCCTGGAGGACAACGTCACACCCGCGCTGCGCGCCGAGATGGCCGAGCACGGTCTGGAGTTTCAGGGCGGTGAGCTTTCGGCGTTCCGCCGCAAGATCGGCGAGCGCGGCTGGTTCGGACTGAACTGGCCCGCGGAGTACGGGGGACTGGGGCTCACCGCCATGCATCAGCACCTGCTGATGAGCGAGTTCGAATACTGGGGGGTCCCGGGACCCGACCTCACCGTCACCTCCGTCGCGCCGATGATCATGCGGCACGGCACCGAACAGAATAAGAAAGAGTTCCTGCCGGGCATCGCACGTGGCGAAATCGTGTGTGCCGTCGGGTATTCCGAGCCGAACGCCGGCACCGACCTGGCCAGCCTGCGAACCCGCGCGGTGCGCGACGGCGACGAGTGGGTGATCACCGGATCCAAGATCTGGAACAGCGGCGCCCAACGCTCGACGCATGAGTGGCTGTGCGTGCGCACCGATCCGGATGCCCCACGCCACCGCGGCATCTCGGTGATCATGGTGCCGATCGATCAGCCCGGCATCGAGATCCACCCGCTGTACGCATGGTCGGGCTACCGGACCAACGAAACGTTCTTCCGCGACGTGCGGGTCCCGATCACCAACCTGATCGGCGAGGTCAACATGGGCTGGACCTACATCACCGGCGCCCTGGATCTCGAGCGGGGTGCGTTGACCAACGCCGGCGATCTGCGTCGGGCGCTTGACGATCTGATTGCCCTGGCGTCCCAACCGGTGCGCGACGGGTCGATGCCGGCGCAGGACCCGGTGTTTCGCCGCCGCCTCGCCCAAGCCGAGGCCGACGTCGAAGTCGCGCGGCTGATGGGCTACGAGGCCGCGTCGATGCTCGACTGTGGGCGCATCCCAACCGTCGAGGTCAGTGTGGAGAAGATCTTCACCAGCGAATTGCGCCAGCGCATAGCCGATTTGGCGATCGATATCTTGGGGCCGGACGGACTGATCGCCCATCGCAGCCCGGATGCGCCGCTGGACGGTTTCTTTGAGCGCCTTTACCGGGTGTCGCCGTTGATGCGCTTCGGGGGTGGAACCAATGAGGTACTGCGCGATGTGATTGCCCAGCGCGGTCACGGAATGCCCTCCTACGGGCGGTGACCGGTATGAGACTGATTCCCGATCAGGACCAGCGCGATCTGGCCGCCATGTGTCGCGACGTGTTGACCGCCGAATGCCCGACCACGCTGGCGCGCGCCCTGCACAGCCCCGACGGCGTCCGCATCACACCGGGGTTGTGGAAGGCGCTCGCCGAGGCCGGCGTGTTGGGTCTGGGCATCGAGGAAGGGCTGGGCGGTTCTGGCGGCGAGCTGGCCGATCTCGGCGTGTTCTGCGTGGAGGCCGGACATGCTCTGTGCCCCATGATCGTTCACAGCACTCTGCAGGCGGCGCGCGCCGTCGACTGGCTGGGCTCGGGTGCGGCGCGCAAGACCTGGCTACCGCTGTTGGCGGCGGGCAGCACCCGGGGCACGACGGCGCTGTGGAACCCGCGCGACGCTTCGGTGGTTATTCCTCCGCTGCGTGCCCGCGAGGACGGGACTAGTTGGCGGCTGCACGGCGTGGCCGACTTCGTCGCCGATGCCGACATCGCGGACGTCATCGTGGTGAGCGCCGAAACAGACTCTGGCACTGTGGGGTTCGTCGTCGACGCGGGCTCGCCGGGGGTGTCGGTGCAGCCACTGGCCATGATGGGTGGCCATCGTGCGTCAACCGTCAGGCTCGACGATGTAATGGTTGACGATCGGCGCGCGCTGGGTCGCCTCGCTGAGCAGGATCTGCGCCGAGTCGCCAACGCCGCCGTCGCTTTGCTGTGCCTGGATCTGGTGGGGGTGGGCGAGGCGGTGCTGCAACGCACCGTCGACTACATCAAGATGCGCGAGCAGTTCGGCCGCCCGATCGCATCCTTCCAGGCCGCCCAGCATCTGGTGGCCGACATGCACATCGCGCTCGCCGCGGCCAGGCTGGCCGCCCAATCCGCGGTGTTCTGGATAGGGCGTGGCCGCACCGTCACCCGGGAAACCGCCATCGCCAAGATGCGCGCGGCGGCGGTCACCAAGATCACCCTCGATGCCCACCAACTGCATGGCGGGATGGGTTATGTCCTGGACACCGACCTGCACCTGTTCTCCGAGCGCGCCCGCGTCGTGACGACGCTGGGCGGCGGCGCCGATATCGCCGCGAAATGGCTGGCGGACGAAATGCATTGGGAGGCTCGCCCATGACCGACAGCCTTATCGACGCCGAATCCGCTGCGCGGGTCGGCACCGTCGTGGCCACCGCCAGCGGTGAGGTGAACAAACGCGACTGGCAACGCTGGGCTGCCGCGGTCGGCGACCATAACCCGTTGTGGTTTGACAGCGAATACGCACGGGCACATGGCTACCGCGACATCATCTGTCCGCCGCTGTTCTTGCAATACTCCGTACTCGGCGTGAGCGAGCTCGATGCCCTGCGACCCGACGGATCGTCGGGCGCGGTAACCGGCGGCCTGGCGTTTCCGCGGGCACCGCGACGGATGGCCGGCGGGGAGAACACCACCTTTCACCTGCCCGCCTATCATCGCGACCAGATCGAAATGGTGCGCACCGTCGAGTCGATCGTGGAAAAGGAAGGCAGATCAGGAAGATTCGTGCTGGTGACCTGGCGGGGCGAATACCGCAACCAGGACCGCGAACTGGTCGCCGAAGCCACCATGTCGATGATCGCGCGGCCCGCATGACCGCGCAGCTCTGCTATGAGGACGTCGAAACCGGCACGGCGGTAACACCGTTGATGGTGACGGTCACTGAGACCCAGATGTTCTTCTTCAGCGCCGCCACATATAACGGTCATCGCATCCATTACGACAAGGACTTCGCGCGCGATGTCGAAGGCTACGACACCGTCCTGGTGCAAGGCCCATTGCAGGCGGCGTTGCTGTCACGGGCGCTCACCGACTGGATCGGTGGCGGTGGTCGACTGATGGCGTTCTCGGTGCAGAACCGCGCGATCGCCCATCCGGGCCAGGAGCTGACGTTCGGGGGCGTGGTCACCGGCAAGCGGATGGCGGACGATGTGGCGTGCGTGGATCTGGACATCTTCTGCCGGCGCGGCGACGACCTGTTGATGCCCGGAACCGCGACCGTCGCACTGCCGCTACGGGGCGCGGGATGACCGGTCTGCGCGGGGAAGCGGCCATCATCGGCATCGCGGAGTTGCCGGCCGAACGCCGCCAGCGGCGCCCGCCGTCGTTCACGCTGGACCAGTACGCCTTGCTGGCCAAGTTGGTGATCGAGGATGCCGGCGTGGAACCCGCTGTGGTGAACGGCTTGTCGTGCCACGGGATCGCGGAGTCGGACATGTTCGCGCCCGCGACGCTCTCGGAATACCTGGGGCTGCCGCTGGACTTCGGCGACCGGGTCGACCTCGGCGGAGCGACCGCAGCCGGCATGGTGTGGCGGGCGGCGGCCGCGGTCGAATTGGGGGTCTGCGACGCGGTGCTGGCGGTGGTGCCCGGATCGTTGGAGATTCCGCGATCGGAGCAGCGGCCCGCGCGCACCCTCGGCTGGTACGGGGCGTCGAGCAACAATTACGGGTCCCCGCAGGCCGAGTTCGAGATCCCCTACGGCAATGTCGGCCAGAACGCCCCCTACGCACAGATCGCCCAGCGTTATGCCGCCGAATTCGGTTACGATGCAGCGGCATTGGCGACGATCGCGGTACACCAGCGCACCAACGCGTGCGCGCACCCCGACGCGGTGTTTTACGGCAAGCCGATCACCGTCGACGACGTGCTGAACAGCCCGGTGATCGCCGACCCGATCCACATGCTGGAAACCGTGATGCGGGTCCAGGGCGGCGCCGCCGTGCTCGTCGGCAATGCCGATGTGGCGCGCCGTGCCCGCCACCGGCCGGTGTGGGTGAAGGGCTTCGGCGAGCACATCCGGTTCAAAACCCCCACGTACGCCGATGATCTCATGCGCACGCCGATCGCTCGGGCCGCCGACAAGGCGTTCACCATGGCGGGGCTGCAGCGCGCCGACGTCGACGTCGCATCGATCTATGACTGCTACACGATCACCGTGCTGATGTCACTCGAGGACGCCGGATTCTGCGGCAAGGGCGAGGGCATGAAGTGGCTGACCGAGCACGACCTGACCTTTCGGGGCGACTTCCCGCTGAACACCGCGGGCGGCCAGCTGTCGTTCGGGCAGGCCGGCATGGCCGGCGGCATGCATCACGTGGTCGACGGTGCGCGCCAGATCATGGGCCGCGCCGGCGAGGCTCAGGTGAGCGACTGCAACACGGCGTTCGTGACGGGCAACGGCGGCATCATGAGTGAGCAGGTCGCCTTGGTATTGAGGGGCGATTGAAATGACTCAACCGCTCCCGATTCCAACGCCCGTGTCCCAGCCGTTCTGGGATGCGTTGCGCGAGCATCGGATTGTGATCCAGTATTCGCCGTCGTTGAGTAAGTACGTCTTCTATCCCCGCACGCTGGCTCCCGGAACCCTGGCCGACGATCTGGAGTGGCGCGAGATCGACGGTGCGGGAACGCTGTACACCTTCACCGTCGCGCGGCGCCCGACCGGTCCGCCGTGGGCCGACCAAGTGCCGCAGCTGCTTGCGGTGGTCGAGTGGGACGTGGGCCCGCGGGTCAGCACCGAACTGGTTGACGTCGAACCCACCGACATCCGGATCGGCATGCGGGTGTCCCCGGTGTTCTGCGACACCGGGGACCTCACGCTGCTGCGATACAGGCCCGCCGATGTTTGAGACAGTGCAGCAGCTGCTGCGGTCCCGCATGACCGACGACTCGGTCGCGGTGATGCACGGCGACCGGACCTGGACCTGGCGTGAGCATCTGAACGAGGCGTCCGCCGAGGCGTCCGTTCTGACCGGGCTCCTGGATCCCGGCCGGCCGCCGCATGTCGGCGCGCTGCTGGGCAACTCCCCGGCCATGTTGCGGTCGATGGCGGCCGCCGCACTCGGCGGATATGTGCTGTGCGGGATCAACACCACCCGCCGCGGCGACGGCCTGGCCGCCGACATCCGACGCGCCGACTGTCAAGTCGTGCTCGTCGACACCGAACACCTGCCACTGATCGACGGGCTCGACCTGGGCGGTGCAACGGTTTTGGACGTCGACAGCGACCCGTATCGCGACGCGGTGGCGGGCGCGGGACCGCTGGTTGCGCGCGACGTCGCCGGCGCCGATCCCGTGACGATGATCTTCACCTCGGGCACCAGCGGTGACCCGAAGGCAGTGTGTTTCGCGCACGCGATGGCGGTCATGTGTGGCGCGAGCCTGGTCGACCGGTTCGAGATCACCCCCACCGATGTGTGCTACCTGGCGATGCCGCTGTTTCACTCCAACGGTGTCGCCGCGGGGTGGGCCGTGGCGATCAACGGTGGTGCGACGATGGTGCCGGCCAAGTTCTCGCCGTCGCGCTTTCTGGCCGACATCCGCAGGTATGGCGTGACGTACATGAACTATGTCGGCAAGCCGCTGGCGCTGCTGCTGGGCACCCCGGAACATCCCGACGATGCCGACAACACGCTACGCGCGGCATTCGGCAACGAGGCCACCGAGCGCGATATCGAGCAATTCGCAGCGCGTTTCGGCTGCCGGGTGGTGGACAGCTTCGGGTCCAGCGAGTTCGCCGTCGTCGTGATGCGGGAGGACGGTACGCCGCCCGGCTCGATCGGGAAGGGCTATCCGGGTGTCAGCGTCTACCACCCTGAGACCGTGACCGAATGTGCGACAGCGGTTTTCGACGAGCACGGTGCGCTCGCTAATTTCGACGAAGCTGTCGGCGAATTGGTCAACACCTACGGTGTGGGCGGATTCACCGGCTACTACAACGATCCCGACGCCACCGCCGAGCGGATGCGACACGGCATGTACTGGTCCGGCGACCTGGCCTACCGCGACGCCGACGGTTGGATTTACCTGGCCGGGCGCACCGCCGACTGGATGCGGGTGGACGGGGAGAACCTCGCGGCCGGACCGATCGAGCGGATCCTGCAACGGCTGCCCCAGGTCAACCAGGTTGCGGTCTACGCCGTCCCCGACGAGCGGGTGGGAGATCAGGTGATGGCGGCGGTGGTGCTCAATGAAGCCTTGTCGCCCAAGGAATTCGAAGAGTTCCTCGCCGCCCAGGCTGACCTGTCCCCGAAGGCGTGGCCACGGTATATGCGGATCAACACCGAGCTGCCCCGCACCGCGACCAACAAGATCCTCAAGCGCGAACTCAGCAAGGCCGGCCCGACCGCGGGTGACGGGGTGCTGTGGGAGCGGGAGAATCGCGGGCGGGAATTCAGGTGTAGTCCACCGGCCAGTGCTTGATGCCGGTGATGAACGGTGAACGCAGGCGCTCGGGTTCACCCGTGGCGGTCAGGTTGGGCAGGTGGTCGGCGATCGCGTTGAACATCAGGTCGATCGTCATCCGCGCCAGGTTGGCGCCGATGCAGTAATGGGCTCCGGTGCCGCCGAATCCCAGGTGCGGGTTGGGATCCCGCAAAATGTTGAAGGTAAACGGGTCGTCGAACACCTCTTCGTCGAAGTTGGCCGAGCGGTAGAACATCACCACCCGCTGGCCCTCCTTGATCTGCACGCCGCCGAGCTCGGTATCGACCAGCGCGGTGCGCTGAAACGAGGTGATCGGGGTGGCCCAGCGGATGATCTCGTCGGCGGCGGTCTTGGGGCGCTGGGACTTGAACAGCTCCCACTGCTCGGGGTTGTCGGTGAAGGCCATCATTCCTTGCGTGATCGAGTTTCGGGTCGTCTCGTTGCCCGCGATACCCAGCGTGACCACGAACATACCGAACTCCGCGTCGGACAGATGCTCGCCCTCGGCGTCGGCCTGGATGAGCGTCGTGACGATGTCTCGATCTTTTGGACCCGGTTCTCGCTGCTTGCGCTCCGCTAATTGCATTGCGTACCACATCAATTCGCCCGCCGCGGTGAGCGAGTCGTGGTGGGCGAACTCGGGGTCGTCGCTGCCGATCATCTGGTTGGACCAGTCGAAGAGCTTGCCGCGGTCCTCCGGTGGCACGCCCAGCAGGCCGGCGATGGCCTGCAGCGGCAACTCGGCGGCTACCTGGAGAACGAAATCGCCCGAGCCCTCCTCGGCGGCGCGTTGTGCGATCCGCTGTGCGCGCTCGCAAAGGTCGGCGCGCAGCCGCTCCACGGCGCGGGGCGTGAAGCCGCGGGCGATGATCTTGCGCAACCGGCTGTGCTCGGGGTCGTCCATCATGATCATCGACGTCCGGCCGGCCTCGATCTGGCCCTGCGCCAATTCCTCCGGGTAGCGCGGCACAATCGACTTCTTGGCCGACGAGAAGACGTCGCTGCGCAGCGAAACCTCGCGGACGTCGCGGTGCTTGCTGATCACCCAATACCCACCGTCGCCGAACCCACCTCGATCCAGCGGTTGCTCGTTCCACCAGATCGGCGCACTGTGGCGCAGCTCGGCCAACTCCTGCACCGGCAACCGGTGCGCGTAGATCTCGGGATCGGTGAAGTCAAAACCCGGCGGGAGGTTCGGAGTGGCCATGGAGCTTCTCCTTGGCGTATTTTCGTGTTTGCGGTGGGAGATGAAGTTTAGCCAAGATTTCGAGCTTTGAGCTGAAACCGCGACAACATTGTGGTCGTCAATTCATGCCGCCCGGTGGTGTGAGCCTTTTGTGAAAACGCTATGCGCACCGCCGACTCAGCCTCCGGCCCTCGCGATCGGTTTCGGTGCCTTCACCCCGTCGCGCGCTCCGACATTGATCGCCGCGGTGACGACGGCTCGGTCGATCTGGCGAAGCGCGTGCACCGCGGTGAGAAATCGCCGGATATCCGGTGCAGGCTCCTCGCCGTCCTGAGGCCGGGCCACGCACTCAGCGGAGTCCAGGTCGTCGGTCGCCGAATTGACGGTCATCTCGTGCGCGCCGTCGACGATCGCGATCAACGCGTCGATGTTGCGCCGAGTCTGTGTTGCGGCCGACGTGAAAGCATCCGAAAGCGGTTGGGAATTAACCGGAGCCCGATACTGCTCGGCATTGCGCGCCAGGCTGCGCCCGTAACGATCGCACGCGTTGAACAACCGCAATTCACGTCGAATGCTTCGCCGCGCCGCCAACCCGGCGACACCGGCCAACAGCGGCTTGACGCTAACGCGGAACTGCTGCAGGTTTCGGTCGAGTTCGCGTGCCTGCTCGGTGGGGCTTGCGGTGTCCTCCTCGCCGAACATGGTCACCGTAGAAATTTCGATCAGCTCCGACAGGCTCGTCAAAAACGCACGGGTGTCATTACGGATCGCGGTGCTGGTGTTCGTCGGCAGCACCAGAATGGCCACGGCAACACCGATCACCGCCCCGATCGCGGTCTCTTCGATCCGCAAAAGCAGCACACCAAAGGAAAATTGGCCGAGCAGCCCGTACAGCAACGCCAGCATGGTGGTGATCCAGAACGTCATCAGGCTGTAGGTGACCGTCATGAAATAGAAAGCGCAGAACAAACATACGAAGATCGCCACCAGCGAGGCGGTCTTGTTGCCGGCGAACAGCGTGGCCACCAGCACGCCAGCCGGCACGCCGAGCATGGTCCCGAGCAGCCGCTGCCAGCCCTTGGTCAGGGTCTCGCCCCACGAGTTGGTCCCGGCGAAGATGACGAACGCCGCGATCACCGCCCAGAACCAGCGCGACGGCGACACCGACTCGCCGACGACGATGGCCAGCGATGCGGCGACTGTCACCTGGATCGCTTGGCGGGTCGTCGGCCGCAGCCCACTGTCCGGTGGCACGTCCGCAGTGTCGGCGTCTGGCTCGGTGCTCGCGGCGCTTTCGATGACCGGCGTTGGCGTGCTGGCGGTCTCGACGATGGCCTGGACTTCGGCGGTCGCCGTGGCCGCGTTGATGATCGCCAGGGCAAGGCGGCGTACGGCGGGCTCGTCGGCGGCGGGCAGATCAAGGATCCGCTGGGCCTGGCTCGCGGCCCGATGCAGCCCGCCGGCCTGTGGCGTGCGGATCGCGCGCGCCAGCTGCGTGAGGGCCGAGACCAGTTCGCCGCGGATAGCGGCCGGTATGTCAGCGTCGACGGTTCGCCGCCCGGCGGTGGCGACCCATTCGATGGCGAGCTCGGCGTCAAACAGCCACGGCGCCAACTGTTCCGGGGTAACACCGGGCCACAGCATGGCGGGATCGGCCTTGTCCTCGATCTGGCTCTGCACCATCAGCGCGGTCTCGTTGAGCCGGATGGTACGCGCGCGCATGCGGCGGCGACGTCGCTCGTCGAAGCGGCCCGTGCGGACCGCCTCGGCGGTGGTGTCGACCACGATGGCCATCCGCGCGCGCAGAGCGCGAATCGTGGATCGCAGCAAGCCTTCTGGTCTATCAGGAAGCGCGTAAGCCGTCATCACGAACGTGGACAGCGTTCCGACCACGACTGCGCCGATCATCCAGGGCAACTCCGAAATGCCGGCGCGTAGATACAAAGTGAAGAAGTAGGCCATGAACGCGACCATGCCCAGCGCCCGCCCGCGTGGCCCGAAGCGGCGGATGTAGACCGCGGTGAACACGACGAGCACGAAGCCGACGTCGGCGGCCAGCGTGTGCGGCGCCAGCAGCGCGGCCGCGGTAAGCGACAGCGCGGCGGGCACGGGCAGCAGCGCCATCGTGATCCGCTGCCGGCGCGGGTCCGGCTCGTTGACGGACCGGGCCGCGATCATGGTGATGACCACGCCCAGCAACGCGACCGTCAGCGGCTGCCCCGTCGCCCTGGTCAGTAGGAAGAGGAGCACCAGGGAGCAGGCCAGGGCCGCCGTCGTGCGGGTCGCCATCCGCAGCCGCAACAATCCGGGGTCGGAGCCGATCCACCAGGTGCGGGCCCTTTCGTAGAACTCGGTGATCGCCGGAACCCCCTCCTCTGGTGAACACCCCATGGTTACCCGAACTGCGTCGTGGCGACCAAGCTAGTCTTCGACATCGTGACGGGGCCGACGCGGGCGAACCTAGCCGATGGTCGTGACCTGCTGTTCTTCTCATTGCCCGGGCGCCACCCGGCGCCGGTCGAAGATCGCAGACCGCTGCCGCAGCGTGCTCCGGACCAGTCGCAGCTGCGGTTCGACCGATCCACCGGGCAATGGGTGATCGTTGCGGCGCTGCGCCAGGACCGCACCTACAAGCCGCCGCCCGATCAGTGCCCGCTATGTCCGGGGCCGACCGGGCTGACCAGTGAGGTGCCCGCCCCCGACTACGACGTCGTCGTCTTCGAAAACCGCTTTCCGAGCCTGTCGGGCGCCGGTGAACCAACGCCCGCGCCCACCGGCGACCTCTTCGTCTCTGCTCCCGGGCACGGGCGCTGCGAGGTGATCTGCTTCTCCAGTAACCACGACGCATCGTTCGCGGACCTGGAACCGGCGCACGCCCGCTTGGTCGTCGAGGCGTGGCGACACCGCACCGCCGATCTCATGGCTGTGCCCGCAATCGAGCAGGTGTTCTGCTTCGAGAACCGCGGCGAAGAGATCGGGGTGACGCTGACCCATCCGCACGGCCAAATCTACGGCTACCCCTACCTCACACCGCGGACGGCCGCCATGCTGGAGCAGGCACGGCAGCACCGAATTGAGCACGGCGCCAACCTCTTTGCCGACCTGTTGGCACACGAGATCGCCGACGGCAGCCGCATCGTCGCGCGCACCGAAACGTTCACGGCGTTCGTCCCGTTCGCGGCGCGCTGGCCGGTGGAGGTGCACATCTATCCGAACCGGTTCGTGCACAACCTCATCGAGCTCGAAGACGACGAACTCAACGGGTTCGCGCAGATCTACCTCGACGTGCTGAGGCAGTTCGATCGGATGTATTCGGCTCCGCTGCCCTATATTTCGGCGCTGCACCAATTCAACGCCACCGGAGCCCAGGCCGACGGTTATTTCCACGTCGAGCTGATGTCGATCCGGCGCAGCGCCACCAAGCTGAAATACCTGGCGGCCTCGGAATCGGCGATGGACGCCTTCATCGGCGACGTCACGCCCGAAAGCGTGGCCCAGCGGCTCCGGGGCCTCGGATGACCGTCCGCTACGCCGCGCCGGGGCGGATCAACCTGATCGGCGAACACACCGACTACAACCTGGGATTCGCGCTGCCGATCGCGCTACCCCAGCGCACCGAGGTGACATTCACGCCCGAGGCCGGCGACGCGATCACGCTGAGCAGCGATCGTGCATCCGACGCGGTCCAGGTCCCGCTCGACACCGCCCCGGGCGACATAACCGGCTGGGCCGCGTACGTGGCCGGCGTGATCTGGGCGCTGCGCCAAGCCGGGCACCCGGTGCCCGGCGGCACGATGTCGATCACCAGCGACGTCGAAATGGGATCGGGCCTTTCGTCGTCCGCTGCGCTGGAATGCGCGGCGCTGGGCGCTATCGCGTCGGCCACCGGTGTCCACATCGACGCCAAAGAACAGGCGCGGCTCGCGCAGCGCGCGGAGAACGACTATGTCGGCGCCCCAACGGGTTTGCTCGACCAACTGGCCTCGCTGTTCGGGCAGCCGTCGACGGCGCTGCTGATCGACTTCCGCGACCTCACCGTGGCGCCGGTACCCTTCGATCCCGACGCCCACGGTGTTGCGTTGCTGCTGATCGACTCCCGCGCGCGGCATCGCCACGCCGGCGGCGACTATGCGGCCCGGCGCGCGTCGTGCGAGCGGGCCGCCGCCGATCTGAGGGCCTCATCGCTGCGCGAGGTCCAGGAGCGCGGGCTTTCGGTCCTCGCCGAGGTCAACGACCCGGTCGACGCCCGCCGTGCCCGCCACGTGCTGACCGAAAACCAACGGGTACTTGATTGCGTTGCGGCCCTGCGTCATTCAGACTTTGCAGAGATCGGCCGGATGTTTACCGCCTCGCACACGTCCATGCGCGACGATTTCGAGATCACCACCGCGCACATCGATTTGATCGCCGACACCACGACAGAAGCGGGCGCCCTCGGCGCCCGGATGACGGGTGGCGGCTTCGGGGGCTGCGTGATCGCCCTGGTGCCGGTCGACCGCATACAGCAGGTGGGCGCCGCGGTACAACGCGCGGTGTGTGACGCCGGGTTTGAGCGGCCGGTGATCAGCCGAACCCATGCGGCCGCGGGAGCGGGGCCGCTTACTGGCCCGGCGTGAACTTGATCGCCACCAACTTCAGCCGGTCGACCGCCTCACCGAACTCATCCAGCGTCGGTATGCGCTGCTCGCGATACTTCAGCCCGATCATGCGCTGCGCCCGCTTGACCCCATAAGACTGGGAGCACCGCAGGTAGAGGTCCGACACCGCCGCGCGGTCCGAGATCACCTCGCCCCGCATGGTGGACGTCTTCCCGTCGTAGACCACCTGGGCGGGAGCACCGCCGCGGAAGTTCACCTTCCAGGCGGCGCCGGTCAGCGCATAGAGATCACCGTCGATGGCATGCGCGCTCACCGGAATCGTGAATTGCCGACCGCTCTTTCGCCCGGTGAAGCTCAACACCATCAGCTGCTTCCCGAACGGGCCCGCCAGCGGGGTGCGCAGCAGCGCATTCAGCAGCGGGTTGACGAGACGCAGCACGGCGCTCGGTGGATGCCCGACGTCGATCGCATAGGACTGTTCTGCCATGCCGATACCGTAAGGCCAAGCGGGCGTCGGCCGCCATGCCTCCGAAGGGCCGCCCCGTACGAGTCAGCTGGTGGTGATGGTCGTCTGGTCGTCGATGATGTTGACCGCGTCCATCAACACGCCCTGATCGCTGTCGGCGGAGTCGGCGTCGAGCTCGAGCACGAAGACCGCGCCCTGGACGGGGATGATCACCGTCTTTTGCGCGGCGATCCGTTTCGCGCCGTTCTTGGTGTATCCGCCGCTCAGCTGCCATGCGGCAAAGCCACCCAGCGTCGATGCCTGTCCGGCGTTGCCGTCGTAGCCCGGCAGGTTCTGCAGGTCACCCGAGGCGTACTGGATGAGCTTCGCCTGGTCCACGTTGCCGGTGAGTTTGGACACCTGGGCCACGATGGTCGGCGGGTCGGCGGGGTTGGCGGGCTGGGCGAAGACGATGCCGCCGTACGACGTGCCGGTGTTCGCGTCGACCACCTTCCAGCCTGGGGGCATCGGCAGATCAATGGTGGGGGATCCGGGATCGCCGCGGTGGATGGGGGTCTCGGTGATCTTGTTCTCGGTGATGTAGTCAGCGATGGTCTTGTGCGCCTGAGCGCCAGGCGCTGCGCTGGTTGCCGACGATGTCGCCGACGATGTCGCCGACGTCGAGGTGCTCGTGGACGTTGATGTGGTGCTGGACTTGTTGTCAGAACCGCAACTGACCAGCGCCAGGCTCAGCGCCGTCGTCGCGATTGCCGCCGTGAAGTACTTCATCAATTGCATCTCCCGAAGAAATTGGTCGACACCAGCGCCGTCCACGTCGCACTGAACACTAGCCGAAACCCGTGAAAAGCCCACCGGACCGCGATGTCATGCAGTAAGAGACAAGCTATGCGATGGCGCAGGATCCTCATCGGGGTGATAGCGGTCGCGGCCGCCCTGGCTGTCGTCATCGCGTTCATCGTGGTGGCTCCGCCCAAGGCCTACGACGGCGAGCCCGCATTCGTCGCGAATCCCGTCGACCACGTCGACACCCTCATCGGCACCGGGACGGGCGGCGAGACGGTAGGCGAGATCAACAACTTTCCGGGCGCCACCGTTCCGTTCGGCATGGTGCAGTACTCGCCGGACACCATCAATACCTATGCCGGATACAGCTACGACAGAGAGCGCTCCACCGGGTTCAGCATGACCCACGCGTCGGTGGGGTGCCCGGCGTTCGGCGACATCTCCATGCTGCCGACCACCAGCGCGATCGGATCGCAACCCTGGAACGCCTGGGAAAGGATCGCCCACGACGACACCGAAGTGGGCGTGCCGGGTTACTACACCGTGCGGTTCCCCGACACCGGCGTGACCGCGGAACTGACCGCCACCACGCGCACCGGCGTCGGCCGGTTCAAGTACCCGCACAACGGCCGGTCCGCGCTGCTGCACGTGCGCTCTGGCGCATCGCTGGCGGGCAATTCCCGTGCCACGATCGAGATCGGCGAGGACAACACCACGATCACCGGATGGGCGACCAGCGGTGGCTTCTGCGACAAGAACAACACCTACACGGTGTATTTCGCGATGAAGTTCAGCCAGCCGTTCATCGCCCACGGCACCTGGAACGGCTACGCGACCTACCCCAACGCCCGCGCCGTGGCATCGCCCTACAGCGGCGGATACGTGGAGTTTCCGGCCGGCTCGGAGGTCGAGGTGCGGACCGGGATCTCCTACGTCGGTATCGACGGGGCGCGCGCCAACCTGGCGGCCGAGGGCACCGCGCCCTTCGATGCGGTCCGCGCCGCGGCATCGAGCCAATGGAACGCCGCGCTGTCGCGCATCAAGGTTGCCGGCAGGGATGGCGATGAAACGGAGACCTTTTACACGTCGCTGTACCGGTCGCTGTTGCACCCCAACACTTTCAACGACGCCGACGGCCAATACCTCGGATTCGACGGCGTCATCCACGCCGTCGCCGACGGGCGCACACAGTACACAAACTTCTCCGACTGGGATACCTATCGATGTCTGGCGGCCCTACAGGCACTGCTGTTCCCGAAGCAAGCCAGCGACATGGCCCAGTCGCTGGTCAATGATGCGGTGCAAAGCGGATCACTTCCCCGCTGGACGCTGGCGAACGCCGCGACCGGCCAGATGACCGGCGACAGCGTGGTGCCGCTGATCGTGAACCTCTACGCATACGGAGCCAAGGACTTCGACGTCAACACCGCGCTCCGCTACATGGTGCACGGGACGATCACTGGCGGTGTCGGGCTCAACGGCTACGTGGAAAGGCCGGGCGCCCCGTACTATTCGCAGTTGGGTTACGCGCCCGAGATGGTCGGTCCCAGCGCCTCGATCACGCTGGAGTGGTCCGTTGACGACTTCGCCATCGCCCGATTCGCCGACGCGCTCGGCGACGCCCGTACCGCCGCCGCCTTCCAGGATCGGGCGCAATACTGGCAGAACCTGTTCAATCCCAGCACGCATTACGTCTCGCCGCGCGACCCGAGCGGGTTCTTCGCCGACGGCCCCGGGTTCGTGGACGTACCAAATCGCTTCGGCCAGTACGGATTCGATGAGGGCAACGCCGAGCAGTACCTGTGGTGGGTGCCGCACAACATCGCCGGCCTGGTGACCGCCCTGGGCGGCCGTAAGGCGGTGGGCGACCGGCTCGACCGCTTCACAAAAAAGCTCAACGAGGGCCCCGACGAGCCATATCTGTGGGCCGGTAACGAACCGGGCTTCGCGACGCCGTGGCTCTACAACTACATCGGTCAACCGTGGAAGACCCAACGCTTGGTCAATCGGGTACGCGGTCTCTTCGGCCCCGTGCCCGACGGCGAGCCCGGCAACGACGACCTCGGCGCGATGGCCAGCTGGTACGTGTGGGCCGCCCTCGGCCTCTATCCGAGCACCCCAGGAACGTCGATCCTCACCGTCAGCACACCGATATTCGATCGCGTCGTAATCGCTTTGCCGGCAAGCCAATCCATCCGGATCTCCGCGCCCGGCGCATCGGCGCCGAGCCACAAGAAGTACATTCAGGGCCTGGCCGTCGACGGCCACGCCACCGACATGACGTTTCTGCCCGAGTCGATCATCCGCACCGGCGGCGACCTCGCGTACTCGCTCACCGGCCACCCCGACAAGACCTGGGGGACTGCCGAGTCCTCGGCGCCACCGTCGTTCGGTACCGGCAGTTCCGCGGTGACCGCCAACGTCACCGAGCCCGTCGTCACGCTCCCGCCCGGAAGCACCGCCGCCGTGCGACTCGATGTCCAACGAATGATCGACGCCGCCACCGACTTCAGCGTTACCGCTACGTCCTCCGACAGCAGAATTACGGTCGCGCCCGTGTCGGGGCACTTCGGTGCAGACGGGTCCGCCACGGTCGACGTTCGGATCACGGCGCAGTCCGCGCCCGAGGGGTACTATCTGGTCTCCCTCAACACCACCGTGGGCCAGAGCATCAGAAGATCGTCGGTACTCGTTGCCATTGCCCAGCCTTACGAGTGACGGTCGGCGCTAGACCATCTCATTTTCGGTCAACCACCGCATCACCGGCCAGCCCACGAATACCGGCAACCAGCAGGTGAGTACGCGGTAGAGCAGAACCGACGGCACGCTGATAGCGCCCGGGACCCCGAACGCCGCGAGACCACCGATCAGCGCCGCCTCGACGGCACCGACACCGCCCGGTGTGGGTGCGGCCGAGGCAAGCGTCCCGCCGACCATCGTCACGACGGTGCAGGTGACGAACGATGCACCGCCACCGAAGGCTTCGACGCTGGACCACAGCGCCAACGCTGCGCCGAGAGTCGTTCCGGTACAACCGAGTACGATCAAGCCCAATCGCCTTGGTTGGCGGGCGAGGTCGATGAGGTCGCCGGTTACCTCCTTCAGCATGGGACGCACGTCCGTCGCCAACCACTTGCGCAGCTTGGGCACGAACAGAAACGCGCCGACGATACCCAGCGCCACGCCGCCAATCAGATACAACACCGCGGCCTTGGGGACGAAATGCGACAGATCGGCCGACACACCGGCAACAGTGCTGAAAAAGATCAGCAGCAGCACGTGCATGATCACCTGCACCGTCTGCTGCAGCGCGACCGCGGCCGTCGCGCGCATGGTGGACAGCCCGCTTTTCTGCAGGAACCGGGTGCTGAGCGCAAGGCCGCCCACGCCGGCTGGTGTTGTGGTTGCGGCAAAAGTGTTGGCTACCTGAGCGATTGACAGCTTCCAGAAGTTCACCTCCCCGTCGGTGGAGGCCCACAACGCGGCTGCCGCGCCGACATAGGTCAACGCGGACACCGTCAAGCCCAGCAGCGCCCATGACCAGTTGGCGGTTTTCAGTCCGGAGAAAAACGTCGGCGCGGTGCTGATGAACGGATACGCGACATAGACCAGCGCACCGAACAGCACCAGCTGTACGACCTGGCCCCGGGTGAACCGCGTGATCGTCGCGGTCTTGATTTTGTCGGCACCCGTCTGGCGCTTCACCTCTGCGCGAGTGCTGGACAGGGCGGCGTTCGCTCCGTCGACCTCGTCGCGGATTCGTCCCGGCACGCCGGCTTTGGTGAGTCGGCGTGAGGCCGTCAGCACCGCGTCCTTGCCGAACGCGTCGATGGCCGCGCTCACCGCGGACTCCGGGTCGTAGAGTGCCGATGTCGTCACCAGCAGCTGGGCCAGGTCGGATTGGAGTTGGGGGTCGGCCGCGCCGTACTCGGCGCTACCGAACCCGCCGAAGAGCACCGTGCCGTCGTGCACGGTAATCTCCCGCACGCTGAGGTCGCCGTGCGAAATCTGGGTGTCGTGCAGCGCCGCCAGCGATTCCCAAATACGGCTGACCGGAGTCGCTTTGGCGCATTCCGCGATGGGCGTTCCGCGAATGCTTTTGTGCGCGTACAACGTCCAGCCCCGTTCGAGTTCCGCGACGGCGACGGGCGACGTGTTGGCCAGGCCCAACTCGCCGATGGCGATGGCCATCAGCGCGCGGTGTTCCACGGCGCGGCGCATCGAGGTCTGTAGCGGTGCGGTCTCCGAGCCGCGCAACCTGAATTTCCGCCAGAGCTGGCGCAGCGTGCCGCCGCTGCGTTGATGCGGGCCGTACAGCTCAACCACCGCTGCCGCTTGGGATTCCGCGCATGCGGCCGAAAGCACCAACGGCCCCGGTCCGGCCGGCCGAACCACGCGCAGGCCGGTCACTAGGAATCCGCGCCGGGCCATCGCCCGCACCGCATCGTCCAGCGGCACTTCCAGACCCGGGGTGCCGACGACCAGAACCACGAGCGACCCGACGACCCAGCCCACCGCGAGACCCAAGACCGCGCGGTCGGGAACGACGGCGCTGACGACGAGGTGGATCGGCACGAACGCCAGCAGCAGCGTCCACCACCAGTGCCGCCACCGCGCCGGCAGCCACGGCCCGGACACGGTGAGCACCGCCGCCAGCATCGCGATCCAGCGCGGGTCGTCGAGGAATTGCGCCAGCACCGTGTTGAGGCGGTCCGAGAGGTCGAAGTGCCATCGCGGCGCCGCGATGCCGTTGCCACTGATCGAGAACGGCAGAATGGCGAGCGCCCCGGCGGCCGCGTAGGCGCCGAGGAGTTTCCACTGCCGCCTGATGATCAGCGCGATCAGGATCACGAACGGCAACGCCAGGATCGCGATGCCATAGATCAGGTACACCACGTTCGATTGGGTGGGGGACAGCACGCCGACGATCTCGGAGATGGACTTCTCCAGCGCGACCCAGCGCGGGCGGGTGATCAGCGAGCTCGTGATGATCAACGCGAGCAGCGCCGTGGCCAGGATGAGCCGCAGGATGTCGTTGGTGCGGCGGGGCATGGGTTGCAGCAAGCTGCCCGAAACGCTGATTTCGCGCCCGTCAACTCGCATGGCACTACTTAACCGGATGTATGTCTTGACGGACAGCTAGTACACATCTGACGCGCGTAGGGTTCGTTAGGTAGGCGTACTAGCAAATTGGGGAGGGCGTGCTTGTGGCCAGGACTGACAACGACACCTGGGAGATCACCGAGAGCGTGGGCGCGACGGCGCTGGGCGTTGCGGCGGCCCGCGCGGCCGAAACCGAGAGCGAAAATCCGCTGATCAGCGACCCGTTTGCCCGGGTGTTCCTGGACGCCGCCGGAGAAGGCCTGTGGAACTGGTTCGCCGCTCCCGACCTGCCGGCAGAGATCGTCGAGGCCCAACCCGACCTGGTGCCTCGGATGCGGGGGATGGTCGACTACATGGCCGCGCGGACGTCGTTTTTCGACCAGTTCTTCCTGTACGCGACCCGCGCCGGCGTGCGCCAGGTGGTGATCCTGGCCGCAGGCTTGGACTCGCGGGCGTGGCGGCTGGCCTGGCCTGACGGCATCACGGTCTACGAGCTCGATCAGCCCCAGGTTCTGGAATTCAAGTCATCGACCCTGCGCGAACACGGTGCGCAGCCGACCTGCAACCTGGTTCCCGTTCCGGTGGACCTGCGGCACGACTGGCCGACCGCGTTGCGGGATGCCGGTTTCGACCCGTCGGCGCCCAGCGCCTGGTCGGCCGAGGGCCTGTTGCCGTTTTTGCCGGCCGTCGCTCAGGAGTTGCTGTTCGAGCGGGTTCAGGCGCTCGGCGCCGCGGGCAGCCGGGTCGCCGTGGAGGCGCCCGGATCCGACTTTCTCGATCAGGCCACCCAGGCCAAGCAGCGCGAGAACATGGCGCAGGTGCGCGAGCTGATGGCCAGGCTGGAACCCGAGCGCGACATTCCCGATGTTCAGGACCTGTGGTATTTCGAGGAACGCGAGGACGTCGGCGACTGGTTGCGCCGCAACGGTTGGGACGTGACGGTGACGAAGGCCAAAGACTTGATGGCCAGCTGCGGCCGCACACCCCCGGACGTCGAAGACGCCGCGCCGAAGACACTTTTCGTAGCAGCCGAGTTGACGGGAGAGAAGTAAGTGACCAGAACTGACAACGACACCTGGGAGATCACCGAGAGTGTGGGCGCGACGGCACTGGGCGTGGCATCGTCGCGCGCGGCGGAAACCCGCAGTGAGAACCCGTTGATCAGTGACCCTTACGCGCAGGTGTTCCTCGATGCCGTGGGCGACGGCGTGTGGAATTGGCACTCCGCTGACGCGCTGCCCGCCGGGGTCCTCGAAGCCGAGCCAGAGTTGCTGCTGCAGAGGCAGGCGATGGTCAGTTATATGGCTTGCCGCACAGCGTTTTTCGATCAGTTCTTTCTCGACGCCACTCGCGAGGGCATTCGTCAGGTGGTGATCCTGGCGGCGGGTCTGGACAGTCGGGCCTGGCGGCTGCCCTGGCCGGACGGCACGACGGTCTACGAGCTCGACCAGCCCAAGGTGTTGGACTTCAAGCTGTCGACGTTGGCCGAGCATGGGGCCGAGCCCCCGTGCAATCGGGTCGCCGTCGCCGTGGACCTGCGGCAGGATTGGCCGGAGGCGTTGCGGCAGGCCGGTTTTGACCCGTCGGTCCCCAGCGCCTGGTCGGCGGAGGGCCTGATGCCGTATTTGCCTGCTGCGGCCCAAGACTTACTGTTCGAGCGAGTGCAGGGGCTCTCCGCCGCCGGCACTCGGGTCGCGGTGGAGGCGCTGGGACCGAAGTTCCTCGACCCGGAGTTTCGCACCAGGCGACGTGAGCGGATGGAGCGGATTCGCGCGGTCATGACCGAAGTGGACCCGCAGCGCCAGGTTCCCAGGACCGACGAGTTGTGGTACTTCGAAGAGCGTGAAGACGTCGGCGAGTGGTTCGGGCGCCACGGCTGGGACGTGACGGTGACGCCGTCTCTCGAGTTGATGGCCGGCTATGGCCGCGGGGCTCCGAAAGAGGCGGAGGACATGGTTCCGGGCAACCTGTTCACGGCCGCGCACAAGCCGGGGGCGTAGCGGTTTCAGGGGACGCGTACGGGTTCCCGTCGTATCGAAGGGTTGACTTCGACCTGTGGTGTCGGCGACTCCCGAGGGCACGTGGGTGAACCGCAGGGGCGACCGGTCATCTCTTTACGAGCTGGTTCGGCGCTGAAACGACTCACACCATCAGCCGGTGAACCAGGTCCTCGCCGGACGGTTCCGGGTCACCCGGCGCACGCGTTCCGAGATGATTGCCGCGCTCGTCGAAAACTTGCCACCTACCGCCGATCGCGCCCACCTCGATTCGCCCGCCGGGGCTGACCCGTGGCATCGGCCAATCGGGAACCATGCGCTCGAAGTCAGTCGGGTTCGCCCGCATCGTTATCTCCCTATCGCCATGGTCGGTATTCGCACTGGTCGTACCCATAAATAACGGAGGTATGCATCCGGCGGTTCATTGCTCTTGCGAGGAAGGACATGCTGGCGCCTGCGCATTGAGGTCGAGCGCGTTGCCCGAGCCGCAGCGGATCACCTGCGCCTGTCGCATGACGGTTCTGCGGCGTGTCGCATGGGACCCCGTGACGAAAGCTGACGGTCCGTCAGGACGCCCCGGACTCTTCGCCCGAATCGGGAGCACCGTGAGAGCGCCACTTTCGGTACCCACGGCGGGCGGCGAACGCGCCGACAATGGCGGTCACGCACCAGACCGCGATCGCCGAGTAAGCCAATGGCGACGACGGTTTCCCCAGCGAGGCGCCCAGCGCGGTGTAGACGAATGCGCGCGGCGCCGAGCCGACGAACGCACCGACGGCCATTTGCCACAACGGAACTCCGATCGCCCCGAACGCATAAGAGGCCAGCGCATCCGACGTACCAGGGATGAAGCGCTGCCCCACGACCGCCCACAGCCCGTGCCGGTCGATCAGCGACTCGATGCGATCGGCCCGCTGTGCCCCCAGCGCTGCCCGCGCACTGTCGCGGCCGGCCCGACTGCCGACGCGGCTCGCGACGATCGCGGTGCCCACCGTCGCACCCAGTGTCACGAAGATGCCCAGCACGGGACCGAACAGAATGCCGCTGCCCGCGGCCAGGATCGCGCCCGGCACGAACAACGAGCCGAGGACCGCCGACGCCACGACATAGACCAGCGGCGCGGCGGGACCGGTCGCCGCGATCACGCGCCGCACTTCGTCGATGTCGATGACCCGCGCCACCGCCACCAGGTAGAACATCAGGACGAGAAAGCCCGCGAACAGGGCGAGCCGCACGATGTGGCTTCGCCGCGATGTCGCTGGGGGAGCGTCGTCGTCGACCATGTTGACCGGGATGCTCAGCGGCCCGCAGCCTGCAGCCGCAGCCGCAGCCCACTGGCCCGAATTGCGCGGCGTTCGAGCGCGGCGCGCACTTCGTCCTCGGAGCCGACCACCCGAACCTTGACCTTGGCCCGGGTCACGGCGGTGTAAAACAGCTCCCGGGTAAGCAGCCGTGAATCCTGAGGCGGCATCAGCACCGTCACCTCGCCGGCTTGGCTGCCCTGGCTCTTGTGAATCGTCATCGCGTGCATGGTTTCGATTTCGGCCAGGCGGCTGGTCGCGAAGTTGATCAGCCCGCCGGCACCAGCGATGACAGCCCGCAAACCGTCGGGTCCGGCCACCACGACACCCGTATCGCCGTTGTAGATACGCAGCCCATAGTCATTGGCCGTCACCAACAACGGCCTGCCGGCGTACCACTCCAGCGACGGCGGCTGGCCGGTCTCATCCGAAAGCCAGCGCTGCACCTGCCGGTTCCAGTGCGACGCCCCGTACGGTCCCTGACGGTGCGCGCACAACAGTCGATGCTCATCGAGGATCGCCAGCGCCCGCGCCGCGTCGCCCAGCACCGCGGCTTCCCGCACCCGCAGGGCCTGTGGAACCAACACCTGCCGCAGCGGCTCGGCCGGGCTATCGGTGTCGATCCACTCGACATGCTCACCGCCGGCCCGCAGCACGTCCAGCGCACCCTCGGCGTCGCCGATCCGAATCGTTTTGGCCAGTGCGCCAATCGATTCACCGAACCGATGGCTGGTGCGCAGCGCAGCCACCCGCACGCCGTCCCGAGCGTTCAGGCCCTCCACCAGATCCGCCAGCACGGCGCCCGCCTCCACCGAGGCCAGCTGGTCGGGATCGCCGACCAGGATCAGGCGGGTATCCGGGCGCACCGCCTCCAGCAGCCGGGACATCATCGTGAGCGACACCATCGACGTCTCGTCGACCACGATGACGTCATGCGGCAGCCGATTACCGCGATTGTGCTTGAACCGCACCGATGTATCGGGCCGGGAACCCAGCAGCCGGTGCAGCGTCGTCGCCCGCAAGCCGGCCAGCCGCGACGCGTCCACCGCTTCGAGATTCTCAACCTCGGCGGCCACCGCCTCGGCCAGCCGCGCGGCCGCCTTGCCGGTCGGCGCGGCCAGCGCGATCCGGGGGTGCGGTAGGCCGGCGACCTCGGCCTGCTCCACCAGCAGCGCCAGCAGTCGCGCGACCGTGGTGGTCTTGCCGGTTCCCGGTCCGCCCGTCAACACGGTCACCGACTGCGACAGCGCGATCTCGGCGGCCTTCCGCTGTTCGTCGTACCCCTCCGGGAAAAACCTTTCGTAGCCGGGCAAGTCGCCCGCGGCTTGACCGCCCGATAGCGCGAGCAGGTCGGCGCATACCTGTTCTTCCTCGAGCCAGTACCGGTCCAGGTACAGCAACTCACCGAGCAGCCGCAGCACCGGGGGCGAGCCGAGCAGTGGGCTCGCCCGCACTGCGGCCAGCCAGTCGTCGGCATCGGGCCACGGGAGACCGGCAATGCCAATCTGCGCCGGGGCTTCACGTAGGTCCACACACACCGAACCGCCACGCACCGCGCGCACCACCAGAGCGATTGCGAGCGCCACCCGCTCGTCGGCTTCGCCGACAAGCGCGGTAAGCCGTTGTGCTACATGGATATCCGCGGCTTCGAAGACATCGGCATCGACGAAGGTCCGCAGTAGTCCTTCGGCGGCGGTCGCCTCGAGGGTCACGCGGCCACCCGCCCCTCATCGAGCAGGTCTGACAGCGCCACGATCAACGACGGCGGCGGCTGCCAGCCGAACACCCCCGACGGGTGCCCATCGACCGTCGGCGTGTCCGGGCCGCACATGCCGCGCACGAACAGGTAGAGGATGCCGCCGAGATGCCGGGCGGGATCGTAGTCGGATACCCGCCATCGTAAGAACCGGTGCAGCACAGCGCTGTACAGCAGCGCCTGCAGTGGATAGTCCGAGTGCAGCATCGCCTCGACAAGCCGCTGCTGGTCGTAATCAGCGGCGCTCAGTGTCCGCTCCGGATCGCCGAGCCAGTTTGTCTTGTAATCCACGACCAGGTATCGATGCCCCGAACCATCGGGCACGCGTAACACGGCGTCGATGGAACCGGTGAGGTATCCGCGCAACGACTGGCCGCCGAGCAACGGGCCGGACAACCGGTCGGCGTAGGGTGCCATCACATCCTCGGCGCGCAGATGGTCGCGCAACAACCTCCCCACATCGGCCAGATGGCCCTCGGCGGCGGCCGAACCCAGGTCGCCGCCCGCCAGCGGCAACTCAAAGTCCAGTTCGCGCAACCGATCCCGCAGCCCGACTTGCCGCAGCGTCAAACCGTCGGCCAGCGGGCCCAGCGAAGTGTCGTGCATCGGCACCATCGCGGAGGCCAGCACCTCCGGTGCCACATCGACCGGCCACCACACTGAGTGCACCCGGATCTGCGCCTCCAACTCGGCGGCCAGGTCGGCGGCGAACGGGTCAGCGGTCTCCAGCACGGCGTGCACGAGCGTGCCGAACTTCGCACCCGCGGGCAGGTCCGCCATCGGCGATGGCAGATCCGCCCCGGACGCGCTCTGGGTCAACGCGATATCGCCGGCCTCGTCGTCCAATTCGGTGACCTCGGGCTCACTGCCTACGCCGACGGCTTCAGCCACCCGGATCAGGCCGGAATAGGAGGTGCGCCGCCACGTGGTGTCGATGCTGCGGTGAAAGTGGCGGCTGTCGAGGTCGGTCGGCACCGGCTGCGGAGGCACCGCAGGGACCGCTACTATCACCGAGTCCTCGATCACCGGCCCGCCCGCGGCCTCCCACGCGCGCAACCGGGCCATCGCTTCGTCGTCGGAGATCTTGGCCGGCTCACACACATCGGGCACGAGCGACTCGCCAGGCTGGCGGCCGCGCAGCAGCCGCGACAGCCCACCGTTGGGCTCGTCGCGGGCCGGCGACCACCACGCCACCACCTGCGACTGCGCGCGGGTCATCGCGACGTAGGTCAACCGGCTGTCGTCACTGGCGTCCTCCGTGCGACCCCGTTGCTGGACGGCCCTAAAGTTCGGGCCGTCCCTGCCGCCGATATACAGGCAGCGCATATCGTTTTCATCGTGGAACAGCACGACGTCGCGTTCCTGGGTATTGCGGTTGAACGCGAAGGGCAGATACACGATCGGGTACTGCAGCCCCTTGCTGACAAACACCGTCATGATCTGCACGGCGGCTGCGTCGCTGTCCAGCCGCCGGTTGCGCTCCGTGGTGCCGCTGCGTTCGTCGCGTTGTCTGCGCAGCCAATCACGCAGTGCCGGCAGGCTGTACTGCTCGCGGTGGGCAATCTCCTGCAGCAACTGGGTGATGTGCGCGAGGTCTGTCATGTGCCGCTCGCCGCCCTGCCGCGACAGCAGGCGATCTGCCATGCCGTTGAGCTGCGCGGCCTCGAAGATCGCCGCAACGCCGCGCTCGCGTGCATGCCCGGCCCATTCCCGCAGGGTTTCCGCGACCCGATCGGTCAGTTCATCACCGCCGGCCGCAAGTGATTCCGCGGTCTCGCCGAAGAACATGGTGGCCGCGGCGGCGCGCACCATCCCGGGACGGTGGGGCTGGTCGAATGCCTCGAGCAGGCACAGCCAATCCTCGGCGGCATCCGAGGTGAAGACATCAGTGTCACCGGTGTACACCGCCGGAATGCCGGCATCGCACAGCGCCTTGAAGCATGCCGCGGCATCTTTGTGCTTCTCCACGATCACCGCGATGTCGCGCGCCTGCAGTGGCCTGCCGTCGAATGTCGCGTCGCTGGCCAGCAACGCGCCGATGTCGGCGGCGAGATCGGCGCCGATATGCTCCCGCAGCTCATCGATGGGCAGGTTGGCAAGGCGGCTGCGCCCCAACGTCGCTCGCTGCACCACCCGCAACCGAAACGGATCGTTGCGCGGCGCACCCGCGAGGCGGTGACCCTGGTGGTGAGCCTCCACGTCGTCCACCACGATCGCGGCGTTGCCGAGCTGGGCGCCACGCAGGACGACTTGCAGCCGCTCGACGAGCGCGGCGTCGGAGCGCCAGTTCGTGGCCAATGTCTTTTGCTCACCGGCGCTCTTGGCCGCGTGCAGATATGTGACGATGTCGCCGCCGCGGAATGCGTAGATGGCCTGCTTGGGATCACCGATGAGAATTACGGTGCTGCGTCGGCTGAACGCGCGATCGATGACCTGCCATTGCACCGGGTCGGTGTCTTGGAACTCGTCGACCATGACGATCGGCCAGCGTTGATGCATACGCATCCGCGCGGGGGAGTCGTCGGTGGCCAGCGCATCGGCCAGCCGGATCAGCAGGTCGTCGTAGCTGAGGACGCCCAGCCGTCGCTTGCGGGTATCCAGCTCGGCGAGAACGGCTTTCGCGAAATCCACGCGCACGGCAGCCGGCGAGCCGGGTTGGGCGTCATGCGGCCGCAGATCAGTTGATGGATTATTGACCACTTCGCGCGCCACCCGCAGCGCGTCGGCATACGACAGCACCAGATCGTCACGCTCCTGCCCGAAGCGGGCCAGATACAGATCATCAACGATCTCGGCGACCAGCTCGTCGAGGCTTTCCATCAACGTCGCACTCGCGGCGGTGTCACCGGCCACCCCGAGCGACTTCAACACCAGCTGGCAGAACTGGTGCGTGGTGGCGATCGTCGCCGCATCGAAGTTGGCGAGCGCGTCGCGAAGCCGACGCCTACGTTCCTCGCGCTGATCGTCGGTGCCCTGCAGCAGGTATGCCACCAGTTCGTTGTCGCAACCGGCCGTCGTATCGTCGAAAGCCCTTACCGCTGCCACGATTTGGGAGCGAACACGTTCCCTGAGCTCCTGACTGGCCGCCCGGGAGAAGGTAATCAGCAACATCTGCTCGAGCGTCGCCGCGCCCTCGGCCACGTACCGCGTGACGAGACCGGCCAACGCGAAGGTTTTGCCGGTGCCCGCGCTGGCCTGCAGCACCGTGGTGGACCGCTGCGCGGGCAGCGGTCCCAGCAGGTTGAAGCGCTCAACTGTTCTTTCCATCAGGACGGCCTCTGTTCGGCGCGCAGCATCGGCAGCCACAGCCGCGCGGAGTACGCGCCGAGCCGGTTGTCTTCGCCGTCCCACTCCTCGCCCGGGCGTAGGGGTTGCATCAAGTCTTCCAGCCGAGCGTTTTTGCCCCACGCCCGCACGTAAGCGGGCTGCTCGTCTTCCCATTTCCAGCGGTACTGCGCCTCGCGCATGGGATCGTCCCCGGCGTGCCGCGCCGCCGCCCATGCGTAGGATGTCTTGATGGGCAAGGGAATCGGCTCGCGGCGGCCGGCGTCGTAGATCGCCACCAGTTCGCGCAGCACCCCGACGGCGTCAGCTTGCGGCCGGCCCAGCCCCTCAACCCGCGGCTCGGTGCCGCGCTTGGCGCGCCCGATGCAGACCGCCGACCAGTTGCGGTTGCGATCGTGAGCGATCAACGCCAGCAACGGGATCCACGACTCGAGCAGGTGCTTGCCGTCCAACTTGGAATAATTCACCGACACCAGACGCTCGCCGTACACGGGCGACACCGTGCCCGTGAGCCGGCGTTCGCACCCCAGATCGATGTCGATGTCGTACGCCCCCGCCTGGGCTCGCCGGTACCGCTGTGCCGCACCAGCGAGCAAGGTAGCCTGCTCGCGAATCTCGTTTGCCCGGCGCCAACCCAGCTGTCCGGGCGGCAGCGTGCCCCGGCGCCACTCGGCCTGGCGCGCATCGTCCGGGGTCATCCCGCCCAGCATGTCGCGCAGCATGCGGTCGCCGACCGTCCACTCCTCGAGCGCGTTGATGTCGACCGGCATGGCGTCCTGCACGCCGTCGACGTCGCGTGGCAGCGTGAATTCCAGCGCGCGGAAGAAGCCCTTGACCGGATCTTTGAAGAACCCGACGAGGTCGGCGAGGATGACGTCATCGGGCGGCGGCGCCGGCAGCGGCCCGCAGATGAACCGGGGCGGTTCGGCACGTTCGCCGGTCGCCGCGCGCGCCGCCCGCAGCACGGTCCGGTCGAAACTGAAGGGAACAGTCGGCACCAATTTGCCCGGTTCGACATTGCGAACGTCGAACGGCTGCAACGGATGCTCGACGACGATGTCGTCGCGGACTTTCGTCGACGCGGTGACATCGAGGGTGTCCAGCAGCTCGGCCAGCGGCACCGACGGCGGCCGCGGCTGGCCCGAGTATTCGTTGGCCCCGGTGTAGGTGATGACGAGTTTCTCGGTGGCCGCGCCGATGGCGTCGAGCAGCAATTGCCGATCCTCCGAACGGATGTCGCGCTCGCCGGTCATCGGATTGCGGGCGAGCACGTCGTCGCCGTCGACGACACTCAGGCGCGGGAACACCCCGTCGTCAAGGCCGACCAAGCAAACCACCCGGTGCGGCACCGAGCGCATCGGCACCATCGTGCACACCGTCAGGGTGCCGGTGCGGAAGTTGGCCCGCGTCGGGCGGCCGGCGAGGTGTCGGTCCAGCAGCGCCCGGATATCGGGCAGCCGCAGCGGGATGTCGGCCCGCGGCCCGGCGGCCGCGATCACTTCGGCGAACTCACGCCGCATCTGGCTGGCCTGCCAAAGGTCGGAGTCGTCGATATGCGCCAATCCGGTGATGCCGTCGGACAGGGCCGCCAGCCACTCCCGCAGCGGGCGGGTGCCGGTCAGCGAATCGACCACACGTTGCAGCCGGTCGACGAATTCGGCCAGCTGGCCGGCCAATTGGACACGGTTGCTGCTGACGTCGTCGAGGGGCAACGTCGCGTCGATCCAGGCATGGGAGTCCTCCGACATCGCGACGCCGGCCAGCACCCTGTCGATGCCGAAACGCCAAGTGTTGTGCACGAAGTCGACGTGATACGGCCGCCGATGCTCGCGGTCGAAGCCCCACCGGATGTTCGCCTGTCGCACCCAGCGGGTGATGTCATCCAAATCGTCGTCGGTGAACCCGAAATTCGCGCGCACCGGCGCGGCCGCAGCAAAGTTGAGCACCTCGCTGGCAGTCACCCTGCTGCCGGCCAGCGCGAGCAGCTGCGCCGCCACACCGAGCAGCGGGTTGGTCTGGATCAGCGAGCGGTCCGCCAGCCGTACCCTCAGGCGGTGCGCGGGATGCGCGCCGTGTACCACGTCGCCAAGCCCGAAGTCCGCGACGATCAGCGGCGCGTAAGTCTCGATGTCGGGGCACATGACCAAGATGTCGCGTGGTTCGAGGGTCGGGTCGTCCTGCAGCAGACCCAAGAGCACCTCGCGCAGCACGTCGACCTGGCGCGCCGGTCCGTGGCAGTTGTGTATCTGCACGGAGCGGTCATCGGCCGCGAGTGTACGGCCATGCGGCCGAACAACATTGGCGGCGATATCGGACTGCAACCACCCGAGCAGCGTGTCGGGGCGCTGCGCGCCGGGCAGATATTCGTCGGTCTCCAGATCGGTGGGCAGGCTGCGTTGCAGCTCGCGCAGGTCTCGCCCGAGGGTCGCCAGCAGGGGATGGCTCACCGCGCGGTGGCTGGTGTCGTCGCGGCGGGCGATCGCGCCGTGCATGCCGGCGAGCGCCTGCCACAGCTGGTCGCTGGGGTGCGGCAGCCACAGGTGCAGCTCGTGGTGGGTGGCCAGGGCGTCGAGCAGTTCCACGTCGGTGCACGCCAGGCGGGTGTGTCCGAACAGCGATAACCGCGAAGGCAGATCGGCCGGGCCCTGCCGCAGCCGGGCGATGGTCTTCTGATGGCGGATGTGCGGGGGATCGGCCTGGATGGCGGCGACCAGCGCTCGCCACAATGCGGGCTGCCAGGCCAGGTCGGTGTCCAGGTCGCCGGGCTTGCCCTCGATCCAGTCGACGAGAAGCTCCGGCCGCTGGCGGATGTAGGAGGCGAACAGCCCGGCCAGCCGGCGGGCCACCGCGTAGCGCCGGCCCTTGCGCAGCTCGGCCTCGTCGGCGTTGATGTCGAAGTGGCCCAGATGTTTTGCCAGCGTCGCACACCACGGCTCGTCGAGACTGCAGTCGATCACGTCCAGCAGCGGCCAGGTCATCGCCTCGGGCGACCACGGGTCGTCATCGGCGGTGCCTAAAATCGCTAAAATCTCTGAGATCAGCGATCCGGGACTGCGGAACACCACTCCCGCGCATACCCCGTCGCGGCTGCCGTCTCGGCGCCCGAGGACGTGCGAAAGCCGCTGGCTCAGCCAGCGTTCCACGCCGCGGGCCGGTACCAGGACCAGCTCCTGCGCGAACGGGTCGGGCTGCGGCGCGGCCAGCAGGGCGCCGAGGCCGTCGGCCAGTAGGTCGGTCCGCTCCGCACGGTGAAGATGAAGCGCCATTGCGGGCCACCCTAGACCGTCCGGCCGACGTCGCGTGAGCGGTTCCGGCCGACTTCCCGGCCGACCGCGTGTCATACGGCCGTGCCAGAGTGGAAGAAGAGCGTTCGAAGGAGCAGCATGGCAAACCAGACGGCGTCCCCGCGCCTCACGCCCAGATTCGTGGAGGCCCTGGGATACGCGTCGCACAAGCATGCGACGCAGACACGCAAAGCCAGCGAGGTGCCGTACCTCGGCCACCTGCTCTCCGTCGCCGGCTTGGTCATCGAGGCGGACGGTACCGAGACCCAGGCCATTGCCGCGTTGTTGCACGATGCCGCCGAGGACCAGGGCGGCGAACTCACCCTCACCGAGATCGAGCAGAAGTTCGGTCCGGGCGTGGCGTCGATCGTCGCCGAGTGCAGCGACACCTTCGAGACGCCTAAGCCGCCCTGGCGCGAGCGTAAGGAGCGGTACATCGACCACCTGCGCGGGGCATCGGACGACGCGGTGCTGGTCTCCCTGGCCGATAAGCTCGACAATGCTCGTGCCATCCTGCGTGACTTCCGCGCGCTGGGAAGCCAGGTGTGGCAGCGGTTCAGTGTGCAGGACCCGCAGCTGCACCTGTGGTACTACCGGTCGCTTCTCGAGGTATTCGATCAGCGCAGCCAGAGCTGGATGGTCGGCGAGCTTCGCGATGTGATCGATGCGCTCGAGCAAGGGATGGAGTGAAAAGTGGAGACTTGGGACGCGATCTGTGCCCGGCGCAACGTCCGGCAGTACACGCAGGAGCCGGTCTCCGACGCCGACCTGAACCGCATCGCCGAGGCCGGTTGGCGGGCGCCGTCGGCGAAAAACCGCCAGCCATGGGACTTCGTCATCATCACGGATAAGGCTCAGCTGCAAGAACTTTCGACGGTCTGGCGGGGTGCGGGGCACATCGCGGGCGCTGCGGCGGCGATCGTGCTGGTCGTCCCGGTACCGCCGGACGATCGCCGGCTGGTGACCGATCAGTACGACATCGGTCAGGCGACGATGGCGATGATGATCGAGGCCACCGACCTGGGCATCGGGACGGGCCATTCGTCGGTGGGGGACCAGGACAAGGCGCGTGCCATCCTCGGCGTCCCCGAAGACCACCTGGTGGCCTTCATGCTCGGCATCGGATATCCCGCGGATCGACCACTGCGCCCGATCCGAAAACCGGATCGGCGCCCCTTCGACGAGGTCGTCCATCGCGGACGTTGGTGACCTGGAAGATCATGGTGCCCGAGCATCGCGGCGAGTACGGCTACGACGGGTCTTTTCACACCGTCTCGGCGGGAACGCAACTGGCGGTCGTCGGCGCCGGATCGGCCGCCCTGTTGGCGGGGGCGGGCGTCTTCCTGAAGCGCGGTAAGCGGCTGGCTGCGGCGTTGGCGGCGGGGTCGGCCGTCGAGATCATCGCGACGGCGGCCTGGTACATCTACGCGACGCGATCCGGCAAATTCCGGGTGTGGGACGGAATTCTCGACGAGCTGGAACTGCGTGGCGACGAAACGTTGCTCGACCTGGGATGTGGGCGCGGTGCCGTGCTGCTCGCCGCGGCCAAACGATTGCCGCAGGGCCGCGCGATCGGCGTCGATCTGTGGCAGGCCGACCAGACCGACAATTCTCCGCAGTCCACTCTGGCCAATGCCGAGCTGGAAGGCGTCACCGATCGCGTCGAGTTGCACACCGCCGACATGACGGCGCTGCCCTTGCCCGACGAGAGCGTCGACGTAATCGTCAGCAGCCTTGCCATTCATAACATTCCGACCCGAGCCGGTCGCCGCCTCGCCCTGGATCAGGCGGTTCGCGTGCTGCGGCCGGGTGGGCGACTGGCCATCGCGGATCTGTGGGAGACCCGCCAGCACGCCGAACACTTGCGGGATCTCGGCTGGCGAAACGTTCGGCGCCGCAACCTCGGATGGCGCATGGCCTACGGCGGCCCGTGGTTCTCCACCCGCCTGGTGAGCGCCACCAAACCGGGGTGGCTCAGGACCGGATCTGGTCGTAGTCGACGAGCAGATGGCGCGGACCGCGGAACACTTGGCTGATGCGGTACGGCGGCGGGTCCTCGACCAGCCGCGGGTTGTCCACCCGGCGAAGGAAGGCCTCGAATGCCGTGTTGACTTCCAGCCGGGCCAACGGACCGCCGAAACAGATGTGAATGCCGCGGCCCCAGCCCACATGCTCGTTATCCGGACGGCGCGGGTCGAAGGTGTTCGGGTCGGTGAAGCGCCGCGGATCCCGGTTGGCCGCGCCGTACATGAGGTAGATGGGGGAGCCGCGCGGGATAGTGGTGCCGGCGATCTCGATGTCGGCCAGCGCCGATCGGGTCGGGAAGAACTGCACCGACGACTGCAGCCGAAGCACCTCCTCGATGGCCGCCGGAATCAACTCCGGCGAGTTGCGCAACAGCTCGATCGACCAGGGATTGCGCAGCACCGTGAGCACGCAATGCGCGATCAGATTGACCGTCGAGTCGTGGCCGGCAAAAAACAGCAGGATGGTGTTGTTGACGATCGCGCTGGTCGACATCTGCCCGTCCGGACCGTCATCGTGTACCAACTGCGAAATCATCCCGGGCCCAGGGGATTTCCTGGCTTTCTCGACCAGCCCGACGATGTACTCGTTGAGTTCGGCGTCGGCAGCTTCGCCTTTGGCGCGACGGGCCTGGCCGTCCTCGGTTTGGATGTCGGGGCCGAGATCGAAGATGCCCGCCGTGATGTCGGCGATCCACGCGTGGAACCGGGGCTCGTCCTCGATCGGGACGCCCATGATCTTGCAGATCACGTTCACCGGCAGCGGATACGCGAAGTCGTCGACGACATCCATCCGGGTCTTGCCCGTCGCTTTGTCGAGCAGGCCGTTGACGATCTGCTGACACAACGGCTCCTGGCCGGGGATCAGATCCGGCGAGTCGGGCGGACCGAAAAAGCGCATGCACTGACGGCGTGCCCGGTCATGCTCGGGCGGGTCCTGCGCGATGAAACTCGGCTCCTTGCCGTAGGCCCCGGCAATTTCGGGGGTCAGCTCGACCCTCGAGTCGTCGGCGAATCGCCCGCCGAGGCCGGCGGGCGGGTGACCTTTGCGAAGGTCCGAGCTCACGCGGGGGTCGTGGGCCAGCGCCATCAGCTCCTCGTACCCGGTGACGGCGTAGATGCCGTTGGTCACCCGCACCACCGGCGTCTTGCGGAGTTCGTCGAAGAATGGGTAAGGGTTGGCGCGGTTTTCGTACCGCATCGCGGCATCAAAGGCTTCTTCGGGGGTCAATGGCGCCGCTCCTCCTCATCGCCGCCGCGCACGGAACTCGGCGTGCCGCTCGCTGGGATCATGGCCCGTCAACACCACGTCCGGGGCCTCGGTCGGCACGCCGCGCGCCGGGAAGTCCGCCGGCATCACGCGCATGTTCTCCGGGAAATCGAAGCCCGGCGGATGCGGCGGAAACGGCCCGGACCGCGCGATCTCGTCTCGGTAGTAATCAATCCACTTGGCGTGATTGAAGGTGACCGCACCGACGATGCGGCCATGGCGACCATAGGCCGCGGCAAACCGGCGCTCTTTCACCGAACCCTGGGTGAACACGATCTCATCGCCGAACGAAGGCACGCCAACGGATTTGATGTTGACACCGAACTGGGCCGACCAGAACTGCGGGATCAGCAGATGCGCCCAGCGATCGACCTCGTCGCAGACCATGTTGTGCGCGGCGACCCGGGCACCCAGCACGGCGTTATCCCAATGCTCCATCGCCAGGAACTCGTAGTCATAGAGCACATGCGGGGCGCGGGCGATGTCGCCGGCCACGAAGATGCGGCTGGTGACCACCCCGTTGATGTCGAACGCACGGCAGCCGGCGTCGCAACCCACCCCCCAGAACCCGGCAGCCAACCCGGCCCCGTCGAGCCACTCGACGTTGCGGATCGACCCCAACGACGTCACCACCACGTCGACGTCGAGCGTGCTGCCGTCGGATAGCCGCGCGCGCCGCACGTGCCCGCCGGCATCACCGTCCAGCGCCAGCACCGAGACGCCGGTGCGAAGATCCACGCCGGCGTCACGCTGCATCTCGGCGGCGATCTCGCCGATCACGCCGCCGAGCGGACCGCACAGCGGTGCCGGACCGCGCTCGGTGACGGTGACCTCGAGTCCAAGCTCGCGGCACACCGACGCCACCTCCGAACCGATGAACCCGGAACCGATGATCAGCACCCGCCGCGGACGGGCGGCCAGCGCGGCCTGCAGCCGCGCGGCGTCGGCGCTCGTGCGCAGCGTGTGGACGCCCTGCAGCGCGGCCTCCTCCGCGTTGGGCCATCGCCGCGCCCGCACGCCCGTGGCGATCAGCAGCCGATCGCCCACCACCTCGCTGCCGTCAGCGAGGCGCACCAGCTGGTTAGCCCGGTCCAGGGCGGTCGCGGCCACACCGAGTCGCCACTGCGCATCCACCGCGCGCAGCCGCGGCAGCTTGGTGTGATCGGCCGCCACCCAACCCTTGAGGACCTGCTTGGACAGCGGGGGCCGGTCATACGGCTCGTCGGGCTCGTCGCCGATGATGGTCAGCTGGCCCGCGAAAACCCTCTTCCCGCAGCGCTTCAGCGGCACGAAGCCCGGCCAGCGACGCACCCACGATGACGATGCGGCCCTGTTCTTTGAATGCCATCGTTGCTCGCGCCGCCGCTATTCGCCGTCGAGCTTGTCCACGATGATCGCCTGCACCGGGCAGGCCGCCGCGGCCCGCAGCTACCCGCAACCGTTCGGTGTCGTCCGGGTTGGGGTCGTAGGTGAGGGCCTCTTCGCCGCTGAGCTTGAGCACATGTGGCGCGAGCGGCACGCAGTGCGCATACCCCAGGCAGCGGTTCAGGTCGACAACGATGCGCATAGACGATCCCGATCCTCGTGGCTGAAGATCCGACGCTGCGCAGCGTACCTCTGGATTCGTGCATGCTGGGGCTATGAACAGAAACGAGATCACCGAACAGATCGTCGTTGCCCGCCTGGCCAAGGGCTGACATGGCAGGAGCTGGCCGACGCCATCGACAGGCCGGTGGTGTGGACCACGGCGGCGTTGCTCGGCCAGCACCCGATCCCCGCCGAGCTCGGCAAGGTTCTGGTCAAGATGCTGGGTCTCGACGAGTCGGCGATACCGGTGCTGGCGGCGCCGCCCATGCGCGGCGGGCTGCCCACTGCCGTTCCGACCGACCCCACCATCTACCGCTTCTACGAAGCGCTTCAGGTGTACGGCGGCGCCATCAAGGAACTGATCCACGAGCAGTTCGGCGACGGCATCATGAGCGCGATCAACTTCAGCCTCGACCTGCAGAAGAAGTCGCACCCGTCCGGCGATCGCGTCGTGGTCACATTCGACGGGAAATTCCTTCCCTACCAATGGGTTTCGGCAGAGAGCTAACTGGGCTGGGAGGTGGTCATGGCAGCCGATCGGTCCGCAAAGCAGCAACCGAAACTCGTGGATCTCGTCCTGTCCGGCGGCGGCGTCAAGTTCATCGGCTTGGTGGGTGCCATCGTCGCGCTGATGGACGCCGGATATTCGTTCCAGCGGGTGTCCGGCGTTTCGGCCGGCTCGGTGGTCGCGTCGATTTTGGCGGCCGCGTCCAAAGGCGACCAGCTGACCGGCGAGGAAGTGAAGGAACTCGCCTTGTCGGTACCGCTGCGCGAATGGCGCGACGCGGGACCCGTTCCCTATCTCGGTGCCGCGTGGGGGCTGGCTGCGGGACACCAGCATGTATCGCGGTGATGTCGCCCACGACTGGATTCGCAGCGAGCTGAAGAACCTGGGTGTCACCACCTTCGGTGATCTGGCCCTCGACGAGGACCAGCTGCTCGAAGGACGGCGCTACAAGCTGGTGGTCACCGTCGCCGACCTGACCGCGGCGCAGCTGGTGCGACTGCCGTGGGACTACCGGCGGCTGTACGGGCTGGACCCCGACGAGCAGCCGGTCGCCGACGCGGTGCGCGCTTCGATGGCGATTCCGTTCTTCTACCGCCCGGTCACGCTGACCGGCGCCAGCGGGGCGACATCCACCCTGGTTGACGGCGGGGTGCTGTCGAATTTTCCGATCGACACCTTCGACCGGCGTGACGGCAAACCGCCACGCTGGCCCACGTTCGGGATCACCATCTTGCCGCGCGCCACCGAGGGCCTCGGCGCGGTGATGCCCGCGCTGAAACCCCTGCGCCTTTTTGAACAGACGGCATTGCTGGAAAGCCTGCTCACCACGATGCTGGCCGGCCACGACCAGACCCATCTGAGCCAGCCGTGGGTCGCTGCCCGCGCAATCGCGGTCGAGTCGACCAACGTGGGCGTGCTCGACTTCGATGCCCCCAGAGGCCGGCTGGAAGAGCTCTACGACAACGGCTATGCGGCAGCGCAGCAGTTCCTGTCCACCTGGGACTGGCCGACGTACCTCGAACGGTTCTGGCCAAGCGCGCCATCCTGGCGCACCCGCCCCGTCGCCGGGTGAAGTGACCCGAGGGCCCGGCGCTTACAGACCGAACTCGGCTTCGATCCCGTCGATTCCGGCGCGGATGGCTTTGAGCGCGTCGGCGCGTGCGCGCAACTTGGTCGCGGCATGGGCGTGCTGGTGCAGGCCGGCGAATTCGCGGCGCGGCCTCTTCGGCGCGGCTGAGGACCATCTCCGGCAGCACGATCTCGTCGACAAAGCCGGCGGCCAGCGCGGTTTCCCCGAAGAATGTCTTGGCCAGCCCGGCGGCCTGCTGGTACGCCGAGCGCGTCAGGCGCAGCTTCATGATCTCCAGCGCCGCGTACGGGATGGTCATGCCGATCGCCACTTCGTTGGCCTGAATGTTGTACGCGTGGGCGGCCACCCGGTGGTCGCCGGACGACAGCAGGAACGCCCCCATCGCGATGGCGGGGCCGGTGCAGGCCATCACCACCGGCTTGGGGTAGGACAACAGCCGATACGCCAACTCGAAGCCGCCCCTGAGCATGTCGATCGCGGGCTGCGCCTCACCCGAGGTCAGGATCTTCAGGTCGAAGCCGCCGCTGAAGACCCGCTCGTTGCCGGTGATCACCAGCGCGCCGACGTTGTCGCGGTCGGCGTTGTCGATCGCCTCGTTGAGGGCCTGCTGCATGGTCGGGCCCAGCGCGTTGACCTTGCCGTCGTCCATCCGGATGACCGCGATGGATTCCTTGTGGCTGTAGATGACCGGGCCGCTCATGGTTGCTCCTTCGCGCTCGTTCTGCCCAACGGCAGGCCCGTTGATTGAATCAGACCCGCTGGCTGTGATGCTTGCCCAGTTCGTTTTCTGCGTTACCCCAGCGCAGGCTGACATCGGTGGGTTCGTCGAGCTGGCGGGTGCGCCATCTGTCCTGGGTTTCGGCCACTGCGAGGTTGATTCGATCGATCTCGCTGCGGAACACGTCGGGACGCGTTTCCTTGCTCGCGTAGTGGAAGTAGGTCAGCAGGCTGCGCAGCAGCTCGAGCTTCTGCTTTTCCCGCTTCGCCAGGTCGTGGTTCGTCATCAACTCGATGCGCTGGACCGGCGGCAGGGCGTTCCAGTCCAGCACCACCTTGGTCTCCAGCACCGGCCGTTCACCGTTCCAGAACCGCCACCCGCGTGGCTGTTCGGGGCGGTCGTGGTACAGCACGCTGCCGGTGAACCGGGACTCGATGCCATTCCCGATTTCGGCGCGGTCGAGTGCCGAATCCCACACCATTCGCCACTCCTGGCCGGGCGCCAGCACCGGCAATCCGGCAGGAAGTTTCAGTTCGACGATATTTGCGTAGCCGTTAGCTGCATTTTCGTATTCGGCCACGGTCGGCGGAGTCGGAAACAAAAATCGAATGTCGTGGGCCGCGGTTTGGCCGAAATTCCGGACCACCAGTTCGATCACATGCCAATCCGCGGCGTGCGGCTCCATCAGCATCGCGACATGCGGCCGGGTCTGCTGCGCGGCCAACCTACGGTTGCGCTTGATCTGCGTGTTCGTGAAGATCAGCGCGACGATGCCAAGCGCGAGCGCCGCCCACGCCGCCCACGCCAACCAGGTGCTGGACCCTACTTGCGTCACCCCGTGCCAGCTGTCCTGGATCCACCCCATTGAATCCATCCCTCCCGCTATATCGCCTATATCGCCGCGATGCGGCGGCTCAGCCGCCCATCAACATGCGCCACTGATCGAGATTAGTGGCGCGATATACATAATTCGAACGCTTGACCTCCGACAGCGACGCACTCGGATCAGCTGAATACCAATGCCCGGGAAATACCGTCGGGTCCCCGGGAAGCTGGGCGAGCTGGTGCAGGCTGCGGTACATCTCGTCCGAGTCGCCGCCGGGAAAGTCGGTGCGTCCGCAGCCGTCCAGGAACAGCGTGTCACCGGCGACCAGCCGACCGTCGAGCAGGAAACACTGGCTGCCCGGCGTGTGGCCCGGGGTGTGCAGCAGCTCGATTTCGATATCGCCGACACTGACCTTGTCGCCATGCTCATGGGCCGTCAGGTCATCGAGGCCGATCCCGGTGACCCGCGAAACCCAAAGAGCCTCATGGGTATTCACGTGCACCGGCACGGCCTTCCGCTCCAGCAGATCGGCCAGGCCCGCCAGCTCGAAGCCCATCATCGAACCGCCGACGTGGTCGGGGTGATGGTGGGTCACCAGCACCCCGGACAGCTGCATGCCGTCCGCCTCGATCGCGTCGAGAAGATCACCGGCCGCATAGGCCGGATCGACCACGACGCAGTCTCTGGTATGCCGGTCGCCGATCAAGTAGGCGAAATTGCGCATTTGCATGGCGAACACGTCGCCGGCGGCGAAATCGCGGCCGGAGAGCAGTTGGCGGAAGTACAGCCTGTCATCTGACACGCCACCAGACTATGGCTCGTCGACTACCCGCCCCACCCGGGACTTCGTATCCGGGCCAAGCCCAGCGACTTCGGCCTTCATGAAGGTTGGGGCACCGGATATTGTTGGTCCATGTTGATGACGGTCGCGATCGAGGTCGACGATGACCTGGTCCAGGCAGTGATCCGGAAATATCGTCTCGCGGGCCGGAGCGAGGCCGTCCACCTGGCGCTGCGCAATCTTCTCGGCGAGGGCGACGGCGGACCCCTCAACGACGACCACGAGTTCAGCGACCTCGGCGCGTGGCGCCGGCCGCCGCACAGCGACACCAGGGCCTAGTGGTTTGGTGGCGTTGCGGGCCAGGCTGTAACCTCTTTTAGGCCCGCGGCACGACTGGTCGCTACGGGTGAACGGCCCCCTTAGCTCAGTCGGTAGAGCGTTTCCATGGTAAGGAAAAGGTCAACGGTTCGATTCCGTTAGGGGGCTCGGTGAGCGCCGAGCGCGTACCCGAGGCGATGTAGCTCAGTCGGTTAGAGCGAACGACTCATAATCGTTAGGTCGCCGGTTCGAGTCCGGCCATCGCTACAACCCAATACGTGAGAGAGACCGAGAAAGAATGGACACATGGCTTCCAGTACCGATGTGCGGCCGAAAATCACCCTCGCCTGCGAGGAGTGCAAGCACCGCAACTACATCACCAAGAAGAACCGCCGCAACGACCCCGACCGGATGGAGCTCAAGAAGTTCTGCCCCAACTGCGGCAAGCACCAGCCTCACCGCGAGACACGCTAGCGATCGCACGAGCCCTGACTGACTAGGTAGGTTCTGGATCCGTGGGATTGGCCACAGACATAGTCGGGTTGCACTACCGCTATCCCGACCATTACGAGGTCGAGCGCGAGAAGATCCGCGAATACGCGATTGCGGTGCAAAACGACGACGCCTCATTCTTCACAGGAGGATGCGGCGGCCGAGCTTGGCTACAAGGCCCTGTTGGCTCCGCTGACGTTCATCTCCGTATTCGGCTACAAGGCGCAGTTGGCGTTCTTCAAGCAGGCCGGCATCGAGGTCACCGAAGACAAGATCGTCCAGGTCGACCAGGTACTCAAATTCGAGAAGCCGATCTTGGCGGGCGACAAGCTGTACTGCGATGTATACGTGGATTCGACGCGGATCGCGCACGGCGCCCAGCTCATCGTGACCAGAAACATCGTCACCAACGAGGCCGGTGACGTGGTACAGGAGACCTACACAACCTTGGCGGGCCGTGTCGGTGAGGATGGAGAAGAGGGGTTTTCAGATGGCGCTGCGTGAGTTCAGCTCGGTGCAGGTGGGCGACAAGCTGCCGGACCGGACCTACACGTTGACCCGTCAGGACCTGGTGAACTACGCGGGGGTTTCCGGCGACCTGAACCCGATCCATTGGGACGACGAGATCGCCAGCGTCATCGGACTGGACACCGCCATTGCCCACGGCATGCTGACCATGGGTATCGGCGGCGGCTACGTGACGTCGTGGGTGGGTGACCCCGGTGCGGTCACCGAGTACAACGTGCGGTTCACCGCCGTGGTGCCGGTGCCCAACGACGGAAAGGGCGCCGAACTGGTGTTCAGCGGCCGGGTGAAATCTGTCGACCCAGACAACAAATCGGTGACGATTGCTTTGACCGCCACGACCGGGGGAAAGAAGATCTTCGGGCGGGCTGTCGCCTCGGCCACGCTCGCGTGAGCTGACCGGAGGGAGGGCATGGCTCTTAAGATCGATATTCGCGGAATGATCTGGCGGTACCCAGATTACTTCGTGGTGGGTCGCGAACAGCTTCGGGAGTATGCCCGAGCCATCAAATGCGACCACCCTGCCTTCTTCGACGAAGGCGCCGCCGCCGAAGTCGGCCATGACGCGATCGTGGCTCCGATTACTTTCGTCTCGATCCTGGGCAAGTATGTTCAAATCGATTTCTTCCAGCACGTCGACATCGGCATGGAAAGCCTGCTGATCGTGCAGGTCGACCAGCGGTTCGTGTTTTTCCGGCCGGTACTCGCTGGTGCGAAGTTGTGGGCCCGGATGGAGGTCCAGTCGGTGGACGAGCGTTTCGGAGCCGACATCGTCGTCACCAAGAACATCTGCACCAATGACGAGGGTGAAGTCATCTTCGAGGCCTACACCACCCTGATGGGCCAGCAAGCCGACCCAACGGCCAACCTCAGATGGGACAAGGAAACCGGACAGGTCGTCCGAAAGGCCTAATTCGTATCGGGATTTCTTGCCCTTGAGGGAATCGAGTACACTCGGACCTCGGGGTTTTCCCAGCATCAGCGCGCTTTCCGTGAAGTCTGAAGATAAGCGGGAGCGCGCGCGTCATGTAAGCCCCGGTAGGTAAGCGCAGGTTGGCCTGCCAACCGCGAAGGGGCGTAGCTCAACTGGCAGAGCAGCGGTCTCCAAAACCGCAGGTTGCAGGTTCAAGTCCTGTCGCCCCTGCAGACGACGAAGGTGCAATGGTGGACACTGGTGGACACTGAGAGTTAGTGCCCGATCCAGAGAACAAAGGAGTACGCGGTGAGCGACGAAGGCGACGTTGCCGACGACGCTGCCAGCGACAGCGGCCAAAACGGCGGTGGTGACGAAGTCGGTCACGCGGCCGCAGCGTCCTAGCGGCAAGCGGTCGCGGCAGCGAGCAGCGGACACCGCGGACGACGCCGACGCAAAGCAGTTGTCGACCGAGGTTGACGACGAGAAGGGCTCGGGCCAAGAAAGCCGGGAAGGCCGCCAAGGGGGCCAAGACCGACGCGAAGACCAAGAAACCGAAGAAACCCGGCGAACGCTCGGCGAATCCGTTCCTGTTCGCTTACACGTATCTCAAACAGGTCGTTACCGAGATGCGGAAGGTCATCTGGCCGAACCGCAAGCAGATGCTTACCTACACCTCGGTGGTGCTGGCATTTCTGGCCTTCATGGTGGCGCTGGTCGGTTTGGCCGACCTGGGCCTGACCAAGCTGGTCATGCTGGTGTTCGGCTGAGGTTTTTAGTGACAGAGAGGACAGACAACCGTGACTACCTTCGACGGTGACCCGTCCGCGGGTGAGGCGGTCGATGTGCAAGTCGACGAGCAGGCCTCCGAGCAGGTCTCCGAGCACGTCGATGAGCAGGAGACCGCCACCGATGAGGGCACCGACGCGGTCGCTGACGCCGCGCCGGCCGAAGAGCCGGCCCAAGAGGAAGACGTAGACCCCGCCACCGCGCTCAAGGCGGAGCTGCGCAAGAAGCCCGGCGACTGGTACGTCGTGCACTCCTACGCGGGGTACGAGAACAAGGTCAAGGCCAACCTCGAGACCCGCGTGCAGAACCTCGACGTCGGCGACTACATCTTCCAGGTCGAGGTGCCCACCGAAGAGGTCACCGAGATCAAGAACGGCCAGCGCAAGCAGGTCAACCGCAAGGTGCTGCCCGGTTACATCCTGGTCCGCATGGACTTGACCGACGACTCGTGGGCCGCGGTGCGCAACACGCCGGGGGTCACCGGCTTCGTGGGTGCGACGTCCCGCCCGTCGGCGCTCACCCTGGATGACGTGGTGAAGTTCTTGCTGCCGCCGGGGGCGGCGAAGAAGGCCGCCAAGGGCGCGGCCGCCGCCACTGCCACCGCCGAGACGGGCGGACTGGAACGTCCGGTCGTCGAGGTCGACTACGAAGTGGGCGAATCGGTGACGGTCATGGACGGACCGTTCGCCACACTGCCGGCCACCATCAACGAGGTCAACGCCGAACAGCAGAAGCTCAAGGTGCTGGTGTCGATCTTCGGCCGCGAGACACCCGTGGAACTGACCTTCACCCAGGTCTCCAAGATTTAGAAACACTAGGAAGGAACACCGACCCTCATGGCCCCGAAGAAGAAAGTCACCGGGCTGATCAAGCTGCAGATCGTGGCGGGACAGGCCAACCCTGCGCCGCCCGTCGGACCCGCGCTCGGCCAGCACGGCGTCAATATCATGGAGTTCTGCAAGGCGTACAACGCCGCGACCGAGAACCAACGCGGCAACGTCATCCCCGTCGAGATCACGGTGTACGAGGACCGCAGCTTCACGTTCGCCCTCAAGACTCCGCCGGCCGCCAAACTGCTGCTCAAGGCCGCCGGCGTGGGCAAAGGCTCGGCCGAGCCGCACAAGACCAAGGTCGCCAAGGTCACCTGGGATCAGGTCCGCGAGATCGCCGAGACCAAGAAGACCGATCTCAACGCCAACGACATCGACGCCGCCGCCAAGATCATCGCCGGCACCGCCCGGTCGATGGGCATCACCGTCGAGTAGTTAGACAAGTTAGACCCGTCGGGTGACGATGCGGGCCGGTACGGCCCGAGGAGGAATCCGACAAGTTAGACCCGTCGGGTGACGATGCGGGCCGGTACGGCCCGAGGAGGAATCCGACAAGTTAGACCCCGTGGGAGGGCCAGCTTCGGCCCGACTAGTAACCACGACCCAACAACGATTGGAACAGTTCGAATGAGCAAGAACAGCAAGGCATTCCGCGCCGCCGCCGAGAAGATCGACCGCGACAACCTCTACAGCCCGTTGGAGGCGGCCAAGCTCGCCAAGGAGACGTCGTCGACCAAGCAGGACGCGACCGTCGAGGTGGCGATCCGGCTCGGCGTCGACCCGCGCAAGGCGGATCAGATGGTCCGCGGCACGGTCAACCTGCCGCACGGCACCGGCAAGACGGCACGGGTCGCGGTGTTCGCCGTCGGTGAGAAAGCGGATGCCGCAGTCGCCGCGGGAGCTGATGTTGTCGGCAGCGACGACCTGATCGAGAAGATCCAGGGCGGCTGGCTGGAATTCGACGCCGCGATCGCGACCCCCGACCAGATGGCCAAGGTGGGTCGCATCGCCCGCGTTCTGGGTCCGCGCGGCCTGATGCCGAACCCCAAGACCGGCACCGTCACTCCCGATGTCGCCAAGGCCGTGGGCGACATCAAGGGCGGCAAGATCAACTTCCGGGTGGACAAGCAGGCCAACCTGCACTTCGTCATCGGTAAGGCGTCGTTCGACGAGAAGAACCTGGCGGAGAACTACGGCGCCGCGCTCGACGAGGTGCTGCGGCTCAAGCCGTCGTCGTCCAAGGGCCGCTACCTGAAGAAGATCACCATCTCGACGACGACAGGCCCGGGCATCCCGGTCGACCCGTCGGTCACCCGCCACTTCTCCGAGGCCTGATTTTCCTGCGCGAGCAGACATAAACGCTCCCGCACGCCCGGCGTGTCGGGGGCGTTTACGTCTGCTCGGCACACTCGGCGATGCGCCGCCGCAGAAAGTTGCGGCCGGGCTCGGATCCGCCCGCCTCCAACGCAACCCGGTACCAGGTGAGTGCCTCGGCCGGCCGTCCCGCTCGGCGCAGCAGGTCGGCGCGTACCGTCGCGACAAGGTTGGAGCGTGTCAGCCGGGGGTCGTGCGCCACCTTGTCCAGCGCGGCCAGCCCGCTGTCGGGTCCATCGCGAAAACCGACCGCCAGCGCGCGGTTGGCGCGGACCACCGGCGAATCGGTGAGCTGCAGCAGCCGGTCATACGCCGCGCAGATCCCTGCCCAGTCGGTCTGTTCCCAGGTCGGTGCCGTCGCGTGCAGTGCGGCGATCACCGCCTGCGGCAGATAGGGGCCGGCCGAGCCCTCGGCCTGACGCAGCCGGTCCAGGCCACGGCTCATCCGGCCCCGGTCCCATCGGCGCCGGTCTTGTTCTTCGAGCGGCACCAACGCGCCGGCATCGTCCATCCGGGTTGCCCGGCGTGAATCGTGCAGCAGCATCAGGGCCGCCAATGCGTGTGCTTCGCGCTCGCTCGGCATCAGCGTGCACAGCTCGCCGGCCAGCCGTACCCCTTCGTCGCAGAGCTCGTCCCGAACCGCCGACGGGCCCGCCGTCGACCAATAGCCCTCGGTGAACACCGAGTAGATGCAACTGAGCACGTGCGGTGTGCGTTCTCCCAGCAGCTCAGCGGGTGGCACCCGCAGCGGGATGTTGGCGTGCCGGACTTTGTTCTTGGCGCGGGTGATTCGCTGACCGACCGCCACCTCGGTCTGCAGCAGCGCGCGGGCGATCTCGGCGACGGTCAACCCGGAAACCAGGCGCAGCGTCAGCGCCAGCTGCGACTGCCGATCAAGTGCCGGATGCGCGCAGGTGAACATCATCCGCAACTCGTCGTCGCGGACCGGATGCGGTTCGGTGTGATCGGTGCGGGCCCGAATGTCATCCAGCACGGCCGCCAATTCCTTTCCCGGACGGACGGATTCGCGACGAAGCCGGTCCCGGGCGCGGTTGCGGGCGACGGTCACCAGCCACCCGCCCGGGTTGTCGGGCACGCCGTCGCCCGGCCACGTGCGAAGCGCCTCAGCGCAGGCCTCCTGGACGGCGTCCTCGGCGACGGACAGGTCGCCCGACCACCGCGCAAGCGCGGCGACGGCGGGTCCCCACTCCCTACGAAAGACGCCGTCCAGGTTGGCCATTCGGGGACTTACAGCCCGGCTACCCCAGCCAGCTGTCGCAGCTGGACCGCGGACGCGGGAATCATCGACGCGATCTTGGCGGCCTCGTCGCGGTCAACGGCGCTGAGAAGATAGACGCCGGTGGCGATCTCGGCACCCTCCACATATGGGCCGTCGGTGATGAGTACCTCACCGTCGCGCATCCGCACCGTCGTCGCCGTGGATCGGTCGTGCAACGCGGCGCCGCCGATCAGGTGATCACCTGCGGTGGCGGCGAACTCGCCGTGGCGTACCGCCATCGCCTCCCACTCCGGCGTGCCCGGTGTGTGTGCCGTTGCGGGCGGCTCGAGCAGAAGCGCGAGCCAGTCGTTGCCGGTGAGCTTGCGGGACGGTTCGAAAGTGTGGAACGCCGGCCACAGCTCCACCGCGCCGTGCCTGGCCACCGGGATGTCGCGGGCCAGGGCCAGCGCTTCGTCGAGGTTTTCGGCCTCGAACACGTAGTAGCCGCCCGCCACCTCGGCGCCCTCGGCGAACGGGCCGTCGGTGACGACCGGCGCGTCCGGGCCGCCGGTGATCCGCACCGCGGCCGCCGCGGAGTGCAGGGCGTCGCCGGCGCGGATCGCCGAGGCGTTCTTGGCGTGGAAGCTCTGGTACTTGGCCATCTCGTCCGCCTGCTCTTCAGGCGTGCGCTCTAGCTCTTTGCTGATCAACAACGCGAAGTACTGCATTTGTCGTCCCTCCGGTAGTGAGCGAAGCCCTTGCGCTCCACTCTCTACCTATTCGACGAACAACGCGCGCGCAATCCGACAACTAGGCGACAGCACCAGGCTTCAGGTAGGTGACCAGGCTGACGTCGAGCATCTCGTCGGTGAAGTAGTGCTCGCAGCCGCGCAGGTATTTCATGTAGCGCTCGTAGACCTCTTCGGAGGTGACCTCGATGGCCTTCTCTCGGTTGGACTCCAAGGTGTCGCCCCAGATCCGCAGGGTCTTGATGTAGTGCGGGCGCAGTGAAAGAGGTTCGGGCACAGTGAAACCCGCCTTTTCGCCGTGTTCGACCATCATCTCGGTGGACGGCAGCCGGCCGCCCGGGAAGATCTCGGTGATGATGAACTTGATGAAGCGCACCGTCTCGAAGGTCAGCTTCTTGCCGCGGGCGTGCATGTTGTAGGGGTGATAGCTCACGCTGCTCTGCACGGTCATCCGGCCGTCGTCGGGCATGATGTCGAAGCACCGCTTGAAGAAGTCGTCGTAGTTCTCGTGCCCGAAGTGCTCGAAGGCCTCGATGGACACGATGCGGTCGACGGGCTCGTTGAAGTCCTCCCAGCCGTGCAGGCGCACCTGGCGCGAGCGGGTGGTGTCGAGTTCGCTGAGCACCTGCTGGCTGCGGGCGTGCTGGTTTTTGGACAGGGTCAGGCCGATGACGTTGACGTCGTACTTTTCGACGGCACGCTTCATGGTGGTGCCCCAGCCGCAGCCGATGTCGAGCAGTGTCATGCCGGGTTTGAGGTCCAGTTGGTCCAGGTTGAGGTCGATTTTGGCGTACTGGGCCTGTTCGAGGGTGAGATCGGGGGGTTCGAAGTAGGCGCAGCTGTAAGTGCGGGTGGGGTCCTGGAACAGGGCGAAGAAGTCGTCGGAGACGTCGTAGTGTGCCTGGATGTCTTCGAAGCGTGTCCGCATCCTCGTGCTTCCCGTCGGTTCCTCAGCCAAGGTCATGCGTTGACCTGCTGAATGCTTTGATTGAATCCCCGGTCCGTTAGCCGTGCAACTGTCCCCGATATTCGGCGTGTCGCCAAGCCGGCGGCAAATGCCTCACACACCATATACCGCTTCAAGACCCGTGCGGACGGCGTCTCCGTCAGCGGATCGCGTAGTCGCTCAACGGAAACTCTGACCCGTCGCGTACCGCGTCCTCCGTCGACGTGGGCCGCAGCAATGTCGCCTCGCCGCTGTGGTTGAAGTAGTAGGACCGCGAGGTGGCGCAGTCGCCGGCGTAGAACACCGAGTCGTCGAGAAGGTTGGTCATCCGATCCAGGAATTGCTCGTTGGCTTCCTCGGTCACCTCAAACGTTGTTGCGTCCTTGCGCTGGACTTCCTTGAAGAGCCGGTCCATATGCCGCATCTGGTATTCCATGGTGTTGAAGAACGACAGACCGGAAAACGCGAACGGACTGGCCAAGCTCAAGTAGTTCGGGAAGTACGGCATCGAAACCCCCTGGTAGGCCTGGAACCCGTTCTCGCGCCACCACTTTCCCAGGTTGCGGCCCCGACGCCCGATCACCTCGATGGCCGGGAAGTTAGCGTCCCAGAGATCAAAGCCGGTGGCCAGCACTAACGTGTCGATCGCGGTCTTGTTCTCATCGGCAGTGACGATGCCGTCGGGCTCGATTCGCTCAATGTTGTTGGTCTCGAGATGCACGTGCGGCTTGGCGAAAGTTCGGTAGTAGCTGTTGGACCACGTGGGCCGTTTGCAACCAAAGTCGTAGTCGGGTGTCAGCTTGCGCCGCACTTCCTTATCGCGGACCGAGATGAATCGGTTGATCTTCGCGAGATCCGCCGCGGCGATGTTCAGCCGCCGGAACTGGCGGTAGTGCAGCACGCCGGTCACCATCATGATTTCGAAGGCGCTGTCGGTCATCCAGCGGAAGACCCGCTGCACACGTGGTAACCGGGCGAACACCCGCTGCAGCCAGACCGGAATCGCGAAGTCGATCTTGGGCACGACATGGATCGCGGTGCGCTGGTAGACGGTCATATCGGCGACTCTGGCGGCGAGTTCGGGGATCAATTGCACCGCAGTCGCCCCGGTCCCGATGATTCCTACGCGACGCCCGCTGAAGTCATAGCTGGCGTCCCATGCGGTGGTGTGGATGACCTTGCCGTCGAAAGTTTCGATTCCCGGGATATCGGGGGTACGCGGCTGCGAAAGGAAGCCGGTCGCGGTGATCAGAAAGCGTGTCGTCAGCGTTTCGCCGCCGGCCAGCGCCACTCGCCACACTTGCGCGTCCTCGTCCCACCGCGCGCCTTCGACGACCGTGTTGAACCGCATGTAGCGGCGCACGTCGTACTTGTCGGCGACGTGTTGGGCATACTGTTGCAGTTCGGCGCCGGGCGCGAACAGTCGCGACCAGTACGGATTGGGCTCGAACCAGTACGAGTACGTAGTGGACGGGATGTCGACGGCCAAGCCCGGGTAGCGGTTGACGTGCCAGGTCCCACCGAGATCGGCCTCTCGATCCAGGATCACGAAATTGTCGTAGCCGAGCCGCTTGAGCTGGATCGCAGCGCCGATACCGCCGAAGCCGGCGCCGACGATGACGACGTCGAGACGGTCACTGCTCATGTGAACACGCTACCTTTCCCAAGGCGTCAGTTAGCTGTCGTGGCTTTCGCGGACACCGTCGCGGTGAATCGAAGGGCAGCCCAGAGCGCTAGGCTGCCGCACCCGGTTTGAGGTAGGTGACCAGGCTGACGTCGAGCATCTCGTCGGTGAAGTAGTGCTCGCAGCCGCGCAGGTATTTCATGTAGCGCTCGTAGACCTCTTCGGAGGTGACCTCGATGGCCTTCTCTCGGTTGGACTCCAAGGTGTCGCCCCAGATCCGCAGGGTCTTGATGTAGTGCGGGCGCAGTGAAAGAGGTTCGGGCACAGTGAAACCCGCCTTTTCGCCGTGTTCGACCATCATCTCGGTGGACGGCAGCCGGCCGCCCGGGAAGATCTCGGTGATGATGAACTTGATGAAGCGCACCGTTTCGAAGGTCAGCTTCTTGCCGCGGGCGTGCATGTTGTAGGGGTGATAGCTCACGCTGCTCTGCACGGTCATGCGGCCGTCGTCGGGCATGATGTCGTAGCACCGCTTGAAGAAGTCGTCGTAGTTCTCGTGCCCGAAGTGCTCGAAGGCCTCGATGGACACGATGCGGTCGACGGGCTCGTTGAAGTCCTCCCAGCCGTGCAGGCGCACTTGGCGCGAGCGGGTGGTGTCGAGTTCGCTGAGCACCTGCTGGCTGCGGGCGTGCTGGTTTTTGGACAGGGTCAGGCCGATGACGTTGACGTCGTACTTTTCGACGGCACGCTTCATGGTGGTGCCCCAGCCGCAGCCGATGTCGAGCAGTGTCATACCGGGTTTGAGGTCCAGTTGGTCCAGGTTGAGGTCGATTTTGGCGTACTGGGCCTGTTCGAGGGTGAGATCGGGGGGTTCGAAGTAGGCGCAGCTGTAAGTGCGGGTGGGGTCCTGGAACAGGGCGAAGAAGTCGTCGGAGACGTCGTAGTGTGCCTGGATGTCTTCGAAGCGTGTCCGCATCCTCGTGCTTCCCGTCGGTTCCTCAGCCAAGGTCATGCGTTGACCTGCTGAATGCTTTGATTGAATCCCCGGTCCGTTAGCCGTGCAACTGTCCCCGATATTCGGCGTGTCGCTAAGCCGGCGGCAAATGCCTCACACACCATATACCGCTCCTCGTCCGACCTGCGCGATCACGACTTCTGCAGGGTGAACTGGTTGACGTCGATGTAGCCGGTGCGGAAGGAGTTGGCGCAGCCGGTCAGGTACTTCATGTAGCGCTCGTAGACCTCTCCGGAAGAGACCTTGATGGCTTCGTCCTTGTGCGCCTCGAGTGCCGCGGCCCACAAATCGAGGGTCTTGGCGTAGTGCGGCTGCAGCGACTGGCGGCGGGTCAGGCTGAAACCGCCCTCCGACGCGTGCTCCTCCACCTTCTCGATCGACGGCAACCGCCCGCCCGGGAAGATTTCGGTGAGGATGAACTTGGCGAAGCGGGCCATCTCGAACGTCAGCGGCATGCCGCGTTCGGCCATCTGCGGGCCGGTTAGTGCTGTGATCGTGTGCAGCAGCATCACACCGTCTGTGGGCAGAACGGAATCGGCCATCTCGAAGAAGTCGTCATAGCGGTCGTGGCCGAAGTGCTCGAACGCACCGATAGACACGATGCGGTCGACGGGCTCGGTCGAACTGTTCCCAGCCCTCCAGCAACACCTGCTTGCTACGTGGGCTGTCCATCTGGTCGAACGATGTCTGCACGTGGGTGGCCTGGTTCTTCGACAACGTCAGGCCGATGACGTTGACGTCGTACTTTTCGATCGCCCGCCGCATGGTGGCACCCCAGCCGCAGCCGATATCGAGTAACGTCATCCCGGGCTGCAGGCCCAGCTTGCCCAGCGCCAGATCGATCTTCGCGATCTGCGCCTCTTCCAGCGTCATGTCCTCGCGCTCGAAGTAGGCGCAACTATAGGTCTGGGTTGGATCCAGAAACAGCCGGAAGAAATCGTCGGACAGGTCGTAGTGAGCCTGCACATCGGCGAAATGCGGAGCCAACTTCTTTGCCATGACGGTGTATGCCTTTCTGGTGCTCGCGGTCCCGCGGTGCGCGTCCGTACCAGTTCCCCGAGCATCCCCCGCGGGAAATGCTAGCCGATCCGCGTCTGAACCACGAAAACGCGGCCGCGTTCTCGCAGGTCAGGGACGCATCGCTACTTCACGAGCGTGAATTGGCCGACGTTGGAGATGCCTTTACGGAAGAGGTCGGCGCAGCCGGTCAGGTAGCGCATGTATTTGTCGTAGACCTCTTCGGATTGGATGGCGATGGCGCGTTCGCGACTCGCCTCCAGGTTGGCCGCCCACGTCTGAAGGGTGCGCACGTAATTTGCCTGCAGATATTGCGACTGCTCGATGAAAAATCCGCTCGTCCGGGCGTTGTCAACGATGTCGGCTTCGCTGCACATCCCGCCGCCGGGGAAGATTTCCGTCCCAAGGAAGTGGAGGAAACGGACGTCGCTCATCGTCATCGCAATGCCGTGCTCGCGGTAGTACGACAACGGATACGAGAAAATGCTGTGCATCAGCATCCGGCCGTCGTCGGGCAGGGTGTCGTAGCTGCGGTCGAAGAACGCGGGCCAACGTTCCTTCTTGAATGCGTCGAAGGCCTCGAAGGTCATGATGCGATCGACCCGCTCGTCGAACTCCTCCCAGCCCTGCAGTCGCGCCTCGGCTCGCCGCGTCGTGGGGAGCGCGGACAGCCTGGCTTTTGTTCGCTCGTAGTGATTCCGGCTCAGTGTGACGCCGACGACATTGACGTCATACTTCTCGACGGCCCGGACCACCGCCGCGCCCCAGCCGCACCCGACATCCAGCACGGTCATCCCCGGTTCGAGGTTGAGTTTGTCCAGTGCCAGGTCAATTTTGGCGAGTTGCGCCTCTTCGAGGGTCATGTCGTCACGCTCGAAGTACGCGCAGGTGTAGACCATGTTGGGATCCAGGAACAACGCGAAGAAGTCATCGGAAATGTCGTAGGTCGCCTGTGACTCTTCGTAATAAGGTCTCAGCTCGGTCATGCGAGACAATCCTCCTGAGGCAACGGTACAACCCGGTGCGCTTCTCCGCGAAATCCACAGTGGCAGTACGTTCTTTGCTGTTCGCTACCCAACCTCGGCAAAATTATTCGTCAGTGCGTCGATGACCCGATCCCACAGCTGCTGGGGTAGATCATGGCCCATCCCGTCGAACAACACTAACCGGGCGCCGTTGATGGCGCGGGCGACCCTGCGGCCGCCGAAGGTCCGCATCAGCTTGTCGGCGCGCCCGTGGATCACCACGGTCGGCGCGGCGATGCGCCGGTCGTAGCGTGCCAGGCTGCCGCTGCCCATAATCGCGCTGAAATGTCGGGCAACGCCCTGCGGGTGGTAGTCGCGGTCGTATCCCTCGGCCGCCTCTGCCCGGATCTGTTCTACGGGCATGCGGTAGCGGGGACTGCCGATGATGTGGCTGACCCGGACCGCGTTGTCGATGATCACATCGCGCGGCGAATTCGGTGGTGGGCCCTTCAGCAGCGCGAGCAGGGCCCGCGGGGCCGGCGGCGGCAGGAACGCGCAGTTGTTGCTGGAAAAGATGATCGCCAAGGTCTTCGTCCGGTCTGCGAAGCGCGCGGCGAAGATCTGGGCGATCATGCCGCCCATCGACGCGCCCACGATGTGGGCCTGCTTGATGTCCAGGTGATCCAGCAGCGCCGCGGCGTCATCGGCCATGTCCTCGAGCGTGTATCCCGCCCTACTGCGCAGACCGAGCCAGGACCGGGCCAGACGCGTAACGAGTGGCTGGCCCGAGCTGTGATGCTCGGTCTTGCTGGACAGACCCACGTCGCGGTTGTCGTACCGGATGACGCGCAGCCCGTGGCCAACAAGCTTCTCGCAGAACGCGGTTCGCCACAGCAGCAGCTGGGCGCCCAGCCCCATGATCAGCAGCACCGGCGGGTCGTCGATGTCACCCATGTCCTCGTAATACAGCTTCAGGTCGCCCGTGCTGGCCTGTGCTGTTGCGTGACCGCTGCGAAGCTCCACCCGTCAGGCCTCGACGTCGCTCTGATGCTCGCGGCTGACCTCGACCATGAAATTGGCGAAGTAGCCCGTCAGCTGCGGATCGGACATCATCTGCCACTTGGGTGCCAGCAGCTTCATGTAGCGCTCGACGTAGAGGAACTGCTTGCCGATCAGCACCAGCTCGCGCGGCAGCTTGACGTCGTAGGCGTCGGCCAGCGTCGAGAGCTGGCGGCCAATGTCGGCGTAGGACATGTCGCCCAGCGACTGCATGGTCAGCGGGGTCGCGAACTTCTCCAGGTCCTTGGCGGCCTCGGCCTCGGGCTTCATGGTGCCCACGGCACCCATCAGCACGACGATCTTGCCCGCCGAGGCGTGGTCCTTCTTCACCAGCAACGCGTAGACCAGCTCACGCAGCAGCCACCGGGTGCGGGGGTCGATGCGGCCCATGATCCCGAAGTCGAAGAACACGATGCGGCCCTGGTCGTCGACGTAGAGGTTGCCGGCGTGCAGGTCTCCGTGGAACAGCCCGTGCCGCAGCCCGCCCTCGAACAGCGAGAACAGCAGCGCCTTGACCAGCTCGGTGCCGTCGAACCCGGCCTTGCGGATGGCGCTGACATCGTCGATGCGGATGCCGTGCACCCGCTCCATCGTCAGCACCCGGTCGCTGGTGAAATCCCAGTACACCTGCGGCACCCGGATGTTCTTGCCCAGCGGTGACGCATGCAGGTGCGAGACCCAGGCCTCCATCGACTGGGCCTCGAGGCGGAAGTTCAACTCCTCGGCCAGGTTGTCGGAGAAGTCGGCGACTACGTCCTGCGCCGACAGCCGACGCCCCAGCTTGGCCAGCTCGACGGCCTGGGCGAACCGCTTGAGGATCTGTAAGTCGGCGGCGACTCGGCGGCGGATGCCCGGCCGCTGGATCTTGACGACGACCTCCTCGCCACTGTGCAGCGTCGCGTAGTGCACCTGCGCGATGGATGCCGACGCGAACGGCTCCTCGTCCCATTTGGCGAAGAGTTCGGCGGGGTCGCCACCGAGCTCGTCAACGACGAGCTTGTGCACCTCTGTGGTGTCGGCCGGGGGCACCCGGTCGAGCAGGCCGCGGAACTCGCGGGACAGCTGTTCGCCGAACGCGCCGGGGCTGGACGCGATGATCTGCCCGAACTTCACGTACGTCGGACCCAGATCGGCGAAGGTCTGGGGCAGCTGTTTGAGCACCTTGGACTGCAGCGGACCCTTGCCCGGAAGCTTGGCAACGACGCGGGCGGCGGTACGGGTGATCTGCCAACCAGTGGCCGCCATCCGGGCGGCTTCCACGGGCAGCGGCACCCGATCAAGCTTGGCCGACTCGCGGTGTTTGGTGGAGCTCATCCAAGCAGTCTGCCAAAACTGACGTGTCAAGTCCCAATTCCTGTGAGCCCGCCCACGTTTGCGGTTGACACGTTCTCTCGTCTACCGGGGCTGCCAGGGCGTGACCCACCCCTCGATCTGCCAGCCCTCCAGCCCGGCGATCAACTCGTACATCGTGGCGCCGTCGATGGTCTCGCGGATGATGTCGGCGTGCCCGGCGTGCCGGGCGAGCTCGTTGATCACGTGCAGGATCACCCAGCGCACCGACCAGGCCTCCTGGTCTTTCGGGAACCACGGGATCTCGTGCGGGACGGGCACCGGGGCGTCGAGGTCCGCGGTTTCCACCAGCCGCAGTGATTTGGCGTTCTGCGCCTTGAACGCCTCGAGCAGCCCGTCCAGCGTCTCGTCGGGCCGCATCACATGCTGCTCCCCGAACTCCTTGGAGATCTGGTCAAAGGGGCGGGGATCCTTCGGCGGCGCCTCGGGGGCGGCCGCCACCCTTCCCATCCAGTTGCGCTGCATCGCGGTGACGTGCTTGACCAGCCCACCGACCGACAACGCACTGACCGACGGCGTGGACCGGGCCTGTTCGTCGGTGAGGCCGTACGAAACCGCGAAGTATGCGCTCTGGTGGAAGGCCAGGTATTCGCGCAGGGCGCAGCGTTCGTCTGCGACGGGCGGGGCGAGGGCGGGCATTCTCAATCCTCCTGGTCGGCGAATCAGTCACTGATGTCAGCGAGCTTTCCACTAAGGGGTGACATGCTTTTGGCATGCGGGTGATTTCGGCGGATTCGACCGATCTTTTCGTTGGTCCGCCGGATGCGCCGATCCAATTGGCGCGGGTGACCCTCAGTGGAGTGACCAAGCCGGCCCCGATCCGCGTCGACGGCGACGGGCTCAGTGGTGAGGCGCTCGTCGAGGTCGGCCAGGAGGTTGCCGAGGTCCCCATCACCGTCGTGCGTCCCGTTGCCGGTCAGAGGCGCACCGCCCGGGTGCGCGCTTCCGGCGCCGAGGCCGAATTCGATTTCACGATCGCCGAACCCGGCTGGACGATGTTCATGGTCAGCCACTTCCACTACGACCCGGTCTGGTGGAACACCCAGGGCGCTTACACCAGCGAGTGGGCGGAGGAGCCTCCCGGCCGGCAGACCAACGCCTTCGAACTCGTGCATGCGCACTTGGAGATGGCCCGCCGCGAACCGGTATACAAATTCGTCTTGGCGGAGGTGGACTACCTCAAGCCGTACTGGGACACCCACCCCGAGGATCGCGCCGATCTGCGCCGTTTCATCGCCGAAGGCCGCGTCGAGATCATGGGTGGCACCTACAACGAACCCAACACCAATCTCACGGGCCCGGAGACGACCATCCGAAACCTGGTGCACGGCATGGGTTTTCAACGCTATGTGCTGGGTGCCGAGCCGTCCACCGCGTGGCAGCTGGACGTGTTCGGGCACGACCCGCAATTCCCCGGGTTCGCGGCCGACGCCGGGCTGACGTCGAGCTCGTGGGCCCGCGGACCGCACCACCAATGGGGTCCGGCGCACGGCGGCGGTGTCGAGCGCATGCAGTTCTGCAGCGAATTCGAATGGATCTCGCCGTCGGGCCACGGCCTGCTCACCCACTACATGCCCGCCCATTACGGGGCGGGCTGGGGGATGGACTCGTCGGCCTCGCTGGCCGAGGCCGAGGCCGCCACCTACGGGCTGTTCCGCCAGCTGAGCAAGGTCGCGCTGACGCGCAACGTGCTGCTGCCCGTCGGCACCGACTACACCCCGCCGAACAAGTGGGTCACCGCGATTCACCGCGACTGGGGTGCGCGCTATACCTGGCCGCGGTTCGTGTGCGCGATACCGCGTGAGTTCTTCGCGGCGGTGCGTGCCGGGCTGGCCGAAGGGGGTGGCGCGCCGGTAGAACCATCGCCGCAAACCCGCGACATGAACCCGATCTACACCGGCAAGGACGTGTCCTACATCGACACCAAGCAAGCCAACCGGGCCGCCGAAAACGCCGTCGGGGACGCCGAGCGCTTCGCCGTGTTCGCTGCGCTGATGACCGGCGCCGACTACCCGCAGGCCGCGCTGGCCAAGGCGTGGGTGCAGCTGGCCTACGGCGCGCACCACGACGCGATCACTGGTTCGGAGTCCGACCAGGTCTACCTCGACCTGCTCACGGGCTGGCGCGACGCCTGGGAGCTGGGCCGCGTGGCCCGCGACAACTCCCTTGCGGTGCTGTCGGAGGCCATCGCGGGTGATGTGGTCGTGTGGAATCCGTTGGCGCAGTTGCGCACTGACGTCGTCACCGCCCGGTTGGACCCGCCGCTGGGCGCCGGCGTGCGGGTGCTCGACGCCGACGGCGCCGAAGTACCGGTGCACATCGAGCACGACGGGCGCTCGGTCACCTGGCTGGCGGGCGACATCCCGTCGCTGGGCTGGCGGGCCTACCGATTGGTGCCCGGGGGTCGGGCGGCGGGCTGGCGGGCGGTGGACGGGGCCAGCATCTCCAACGAGCACTACCGGCTGGCGGTCGACGCTTCCCGTGGCGGCGGGGTGGCTTCACTCGTTGCCGACGGCCAGGAGCTGATCGCCGACGACCGGGTCGGCAACGAGCTCGCCGTCTACGAGGAATACCCGTCGCACCCAACGCAGGGTGAGGGCCCGTGGCAGCTGCTGCCCAAGGGTCCGGTGGTGTGTTCGTCGGAGTCGTCCGCGCGGGTCCAGGCCTACCATGGCCCGCTCGGTCAGCGACTCGTGGTGCGCGGCGCGATCGGCACGCTGCTGCGCTACACCCAGACGCTGACCCTGTGGCATGGCCTGGCGCGCGTGGACTGCCGCACCACCATCGACGAGTTTGTCGGCGAAGACCGCTTGGTGCGGCTGCGTTGGCCCTGCCCGGTGCCGGGCGCGATGCCCGTCAGTGAGGTGGCCGACGCCGTCGTCGGGCGCGGTTTTGCGTTGCTGCACAAGGTTTCTGGGGGACCCGACTCGGTGGACACCGCCGAACACTTGCGGACGCTGGACAACCCGGCCTACAGCTGGTTCGGATTGTCGTCGGCGGTCCGGGTCTGCGTTGAGGATGCGGTGCGGGCGGTGTCGGTGGCCGAGGTGGTGTCGCCCACCGAGGCGAGCTCGGGCCCGCTGGCGCGCGACCTGATGGTCGCGCTGGTCCGTGCCGGCGTAACGGCCACGTGCAGCGGCGCCGACAAGCCGCGCTACGGGGACCTCGCGGTCGACTCCAACCTGCCGGATACCCGGATCGCGCTGGGCGGGCCCGCGCGCAACGATTTCACCAAAGCCCTTCTGGCTCAAGCTGATCCGATCTATAGCAAAGAACTCGATCGGCAGCTGGCCGAGACCGGCGTGGCCCGGGTGTGGGTGCCGGCGGCGGACCCGTTGGCGGCGGTGTGGCTGCCCGGCGCCGACCTGCGTGCCGTTCGGTCGCTGCCGGTGCTCGTGATCGACGGCTCGGACGAGAAAAGCCTGGACGCCGCGATCGCCGCGGTGGCCGACGACCTCGCCGACGCTCAGATCGTGCTCAGCCAGCAGGCCCCGGCGGAAATGGAACCCTTCGGTGCCCGCACCGTCGTGCTGCTCAACCGCGGAGTCCCCAGCTTCGCCGTCGAGAGCGACGGCACCCTGCACACCGCGCTGATGCGGTCCTGCACCGGCTGGCCGTCCGGCGTCTGGATCGACGAGCCGCGCCGCACCGCGCCCGACGGCTCGAACTTCCAACTTCAGCACTGGACACACGTTTTCGACTACGCCCTGGCGACCGGAGACGGCGACTGGCGGCACGCCCAGATCCCCAGCCGCAGTGCCCAGTTCTCGCACCCGCTGACCGCCGTCGTCGCACCGGCGCGGCAGGGACCAAACGCACAGCTGACGCCGGTGGGTTCGCTGTTGCATATCGATCCCGCCGGCTCGGTGCACCTGGGCGCCCTCAAGGCGGCCGGCAACCCGCTGGCGCGCGGCAGCGCCGCACCGGTGGAAGCCGGCACCGTGGCCCTTCGCCTGGTGGAGACGACCGGGAACAGCGCCCGCGTCAGCGTCGGCTCCGAGCTGGGCAAAGTGCGCGTGCTGCAGCGCGCCGACCTGCTGGAAGACCCGCTGGATGACCTGGGACGCCGCAACCGGGCAGTGGACCTGCACGGCTACCAGGTGGCCACCGTGCGTGCTCACCTCGAGGTGCCCCGGCTGAGCGCGAGGGCCGCGCCGCTGGCCCCGGACGCTGAGGTCGCCCAGCCCCTCTACGCGCGGTATTGGCTGCACAACCGGGGCCCAGCAGCACTGGGCGGTCTGCCTGTCGTCGCGCACCTGCACCCGCAGTCCGCGACCGCCGAGCCGGGCGACGAGGTGGTGCTGCGGCTCACCGCGGTCAGCGACTGCAGCGACGCCACGCTGAGTGGCATCGTCGCAATGGTCTGTCCGGATGATTGGAAGGCCGAACCGGCCGAGAAGATGTTCACGCTGGGCGCCGGCGAACACGGCGAAACCGCCGTGAAGCTGACGATTCCAGAGGAAGCGCAGCCGGGCCCGTATCCCGTCCGTGCCCAGTTGCGCATCACCGATTCCGAAGCGCCCGAGGCCTGGCGCCAGGTGGTCGAGGACGTCTGCATCGTGCAGGTCGGTGCGCCCCAGGAAGCGCAGCTGGTTTGCCTGGTCGGCGAGCCGGTCGACGTCACCCTGGCGGTGGGCGATACCGCGCGGCTGACCGTCACGGTGGCCAGCCACGCCTGCGCCGAATTGGCGCTGGAGGCGCATCTGATCAGCCCCTGGGGTACCTGGGAGTGGATCGGCCCGGCGGCGCTCGGCGCAGTGCTGCCCGCCCGCGGCACCGTCGAACTCGGCTTCGACGTGGCGCCTCCGGTGTGGCTGGAACCCGGCCAGTGGTGGGCCCTGGTGCGGATCGGCTGCGCCGGCCGGCTGCTCTACTCACCGGCGGTGCGGGTGACCGTTGAATGAGCACAGCATGAGCACCCAACTGGTTGCGAGGGTCGCCGGTGCCCCTGTTCCGGCCGAAGAGGTCGACGCGGCCGAAGGGCGGCTGCGTGCCGGCCCGCGCGGGGCCGCGCTGCCGGCCGCCGGTACCAGCGAGGGACGCCAACTGCGGCGCTGGCTCACCCAATTGATCGTCACCGGGCGGGTGGTGGCCGCCGAGGCCGGCGCACGCGGTTTGACCGCGCCGGACGCCCCGGCCCCCCCACCTGAGGTCGACCTGTTGCCCGACGTGACGGCCCGGCTGGAGATCGGAAGTGTCGCCGCCGCGGCGCTGGCGGATTGGCGCGCCCGCGCGCTGTTCGTTGACGTCACCGCCGAGGTGCGGGTCGGCGATGACGAGGTGGCCGACTTTCATGCCCGCAATCCGCTGCGGTTCGCACCGCCACGGCTCGACCGGCACGGCTGGCGGACGCCGTCGCCCGTCGCTCCGCCAATCGAGCAGGTGCGGCCGGTGATCGCCGAGTATCTGCTGGGCGCAGCCCGCCGACGTGCCTTCCGGGTGTGGCTGGACGCGCGTCGCGCGGCGCTGGTCGAGCTGGCCCCCGGCTACGAGCATCCCGGCGACCCGCGCCAACCCGACAACACCCACCGGCACTGACGCTCATGCTCACCCTCTGTCTGGACATCGGCGGCACCAAGATCGCCGCCGGCTTGGCCGATCCGGACGGCGCGCTGGTGCACACCGCCACCTGTCCGACGCCTAAAAGCGTTGACGCCGAACAGGTTTGGGCCGCAGTCGAGGAGATGATCACCGGCGCGTTGCGCGCAGCCGGAAGCGGGGTCGCTGCGGTAGGTATCGCCGCGGCCGGGCCCGTGCACCTGACCAGCGGCACCGTCAGCCCCGTCAACATCCCGGCCTGGCGCGGGTTCCCGCTGCGGGACCGCGTCGCGGCCGTGATCCCCAAGGTGCCGGTGCGGCTCGGCGGTGACGCGGTGTGCATGGCGCTGGGGGAGCACTGGCGTGGCGCCGGCCGTGACGCCCGCTTCCTGCTGGGCATGGTGGTGTCCACCGGTGTGGGCGGCGGATTGGTGCTCGACGGCGCGCCCTACGTCGGCCGCACCGGCAATGCCGGCCACGTCGGCCACGTGGTGGTCGAGCAGCACGGCGAGGTGTGTTCGTGTGGCGGTCACGGCTGCGTGGAGACCGTCGCCTCCGGCCCGTGGATGGCGCGCTGGGCGCGCGCCAACGGCTGGTCCGCGCTACCCGGCGCCGGCGCCAAAGAGCTGGCCGATGCGGCGGCGGCGGGGGATCCGGTGGCGGCCCATGCGTTTCGCCGGGGTGCCGGGGCGCTCGGGGCGATGATCGCCTCGGTGGCGGCGGTGTGCGATCTGGACCTCGTCGTCATCGGGGGAGGCGTCGCCAAATCCGGCCCCCTGCTTTTCGATCCGCTACGGGCGGCAGTGGCTGAGTACGCCCGCCTGGACTTTCTCACCGGCCTGCGGGTCGTGCCGGCCGAGCTGGGTGGCGACGCCGGCCTGGTCGGCGCGGCCAGGCTCGCCGCATTGTGAGGTGGCTACGCGCGCGCTGAGGGAAAGTCGTGGCGCGCGATATGCAACAGCTCGTTCAACGCGGCGCTGTCCTGGTGGCGAAACCCGATGTATTCCAGCGACTTTCCCACCGCCACCGCGAGTCTCCTGGCCCCGTGATGCAGCGCATCGGGCGAGGCGGCCACGGTCACCGGTAGCTGGCTCAGCGCCGTCGCCATCGTTTGCCATGTCGGACCCACGTAGCGCTGCCATACCTTTAACCGCGAGATCTCTGCGGGCACCTCGCCGATCTGATCGCCCGCTCGATACTCGGCGGCCCAGTACGCAACCCCGGTCCACAGCGGAATGCACGCCGCGTATACCTCGTCCCTGAGCCGCCTGATGTCGACCGCCTCGCGAGTGGATCGCTCGAAACGGTTAACGGCGGCCGCGAGTTCTAGACCCACCGAGCAGATGACGTCGAGCACGTCGCCAACGGTCGTGGCCGCGCTGCCGACCACCTGAACCGTGTTCCATTCGGCGCGATGCTCGTCGCACATCTTCCTCGCGACGGCGAACTGCAGAGCCGGAGCACCTTCCCAGGCCACCTGATGCCGGTATGCGCCCAACCCCGACCCTTTCAGTTCCATGTTCGCGTGCTGGGCTTCATGGGCGACCGTGCGGCGAAGCCTCTGCAGACCCTGCGGGCTGACACTGGGCAGGCCGGCGGCAGTGGGCTTGAAGCCGCTGCTGTCGGCGTCGATGAGGGCATTGGAGTCCACGATGACTTCGACGACGCCGTCGATCCGCAGCATTGTCCTGCCGCCCACGCTCCCTGTGGTCCCCCCGACCGTGTTGTGAACGGAAGGATCCCGGCGCAGCACCGCGTTCGGCACGTCAACGGGCAGAACCAGGGTGACGTGATCCGGGCTGTCGACGAGACCGGTCAACAGTTCCCCCAGCGCGTCGATGCCGGTCCGTAGCGCATCGGGCGAGGGATCCGACCAGATGGCGGCCTCCACGTCGGGGTGCCAGTCCTCGAGGATGACCTTGCACCGCGGCTGGCCTTGGTCGATCAGGTCGCTCATAGCCCGCGATCATCGCATACAACCCCTGGCCAGCAGTTATTACGCGCGGTCGCGCCCATCAGCCGGCCGCAGGGCATGCCCCCGCGCTGCTG
>CAWFKY010000018.1:0-239522 GCA_963816495.1 uncultured Actinomycetota bacterium
GCCGCTTGAAGTCGGCGCCGGTCGAATACCAGTGGCCGTGATCGCGGACGATGACCTCGCCGCTACGCGGGCAGCTGACCGAGTCGTTCGCCCACGCGCCGCCGGCGGCCACCCACACCACGTTCGGGCTGTCGTAGGCGGCCGAGGTCATCAGCACGTCATCGCAGTTGGCGATCACCACCGTCTTGGGGTGCTCCGCCAGGCCCGCCCTCAGCGCACGTTCGATGACGTTGATCTCGCCGACCCGGTCCAGCTGGTCGCGCGACAGGTTGAGCAGGACGATGGCGCTGGGCTCGACGGCGTCCGAGACGTGCGGCACGTGCATTTCGTCGACTTCCAGCGCCGCCAGCTGGGCCTGGCGGTTGGCGGCCAGCGCGGCCACCAGGCCGGCGTCCATGTTGGCGCCCTCGGCGTTGGTAGCGACCGCTCCCGACGTGCCCAACGCGGCCGCGGTCATCCGGGTGGTGGTGGATTTGCCGTTGGTGCCGGTGACGACCACGGTGGCCGGCCCACCCCGAGCTGGCGAAGAATCGAGTGGTCCAGCGTCATCGCCACCAGGCCGCCGATCATCGCGCCGGCCCCGCGCCCCGTGACCCGCGACGCCCACCGCGCGCCGGAACCCGCTGCGAGGGCCAGGCGTGCACGGGTCGTAACCATCCGCGCAGTTTACGGGCGATCGCCTGCGCGGCGCGTTGGCGCCGGGCGCAGCGGGTGGCCCGTGGGACGTCGCCCGTGGAACGTCGCCCATGGAATCAGTGGAGACACGACCGCCGAGCGACCAGGCGATGTCGGTCCGACGTGCCATTCTCAAGCCATGAACCGATTCCCTGGGGTCGGCCGGCCAGCGAGCCGGACGGGGGATAGGCCGTCGTCGATGTCGAGCGTCGGCTTTCGGCGAGGTCAGGCCAATTATCAGCATTGCCGCGCTCGGCCTCGACGCCGATGGCCGGGTGGAGCAATCCGTGGTCAGCCTGCTCAATGCCGGCGTGGACCCGGGTCCCACCCACGTGCACGGGTTGACGGCCGCCATGCTGGAAGACCAGCCGCGATTCGACGACATCGTCGGCGACGTGATCGAGGTGTTGCGCGGCCGCACGCTGGTCGCGCACAACGTGGCGTTCGACTACGCGTTCCTGGCCGCCGAGGCCGAGATCGCCGGGGCCGAGCTCCCCGTCGACGCCGTCATGTGCACCGTCGAGCTGGCCCGGCGCCTCGATCTCGGCATCGACAACCTGCGGCTAGAGACGCTCGCCGCGCACTGGGGCGTGGTCCAACAACGGCCGCACGACGCCTTCGACGACGCGATGGTGCTGACCGGGGTGCTGGGGCGGCCCTGCGGCGCGCCCGCGAACGCGACGTGTGGCTGCCGGTGCATCCGGTGACGCGGCGCCGCTGGCCCAACGGCCGGGTGACCCACGATGAACTGCGGCCGTTGAAGGTGCTCGCGTCCCCGATGCCGTGCCCCTATCTCAACCCGGGGCCCTATGTGCTGGGCCGGCCCCTGATCCAGGGCATGCGGGTGGCCCTGGCCGCCGAGGTGGGACGCACCCACGAGGAGCTCGTCGAGCGGATCCTGCACGCCGGGCTGGCCTACACCGACGTCGTCGATCGCGAAACCTCGCTGGTGATCTGCAACGAACCCGCCCCCGAGCAGGGCAAGGGCTCCTGGCGCGGAAATTGGGTGTACCGGTGGTTTCCGACGCGCAGTTCATGGAGTGCGTTCATCGGGTGGTGGGTGCACCGCATGGAGGAATTCGCCGACGCCACCGCGGTCGACGATCAGCTCGCGCTGTTCTGACGGCCGTTAGCCGCGGGAAGCCCGGTTGACCGCCGAGACGAAGGCGCGCAGCGACGCCGTGGTGATCGACGGTGCGATCCCGACGCCCCAGACCGTGCGCCCGTGGATGGACGCTTCGACGTAGGCCGCCGCCTGGGCTTCCTCACCGGCACTCATGGCGTGCTCGGAGTAGTCCAGGACGGATACGTCGAAGCCGACGCCGCCGAGCGCGTCGACGAAAGCGGCCAGCGGGCCGTTGCCGGCGCCCTTGATCTCGGTCTCCACGCCGTTGACCTTGACCGTCGCGGTGATGCTGGTGGTGCCGGTGTCCTCCTCGGAGGCATCGACGTGCTGCCTGATCCGTTCCAGCGGCAAGATCGGCCCCAGGTACTCCTCGGAAAACGCGTCCCACATCTCCTTGGGTGAGACCTCGCCGCCCTCGCCGTCGGCAATTTTCTGGATCACCTGGGAGAACTCGATCTGCAGCCGGCGTGGCAGGGCCAGGCCGTGGTCGGCCTTCATGATGTAGGCCACCCCGCCCTTGCCGGACTGCGAGTTGACCGGATACCGCCTCGTAGGTGCGTCCGACGTCCTTGGGTCGATCGGCAGGTACGGCACCTGCCAGAGCATGTCCTCGACGTCGGAGTCCGCGGCGTCCGCGTCGATCTTCATCTGGTCCAGGCCCTTGTTGATGGCGTCCTGGTGGCTGCCGGAGAACGCGGTGTAGACCAGGTCGCCGCCGTAGGGGTGACGTTCGTGCACCGGCAGCTGGTTGCAGTACTCGACCGTGCGCCGGATCTCGTCGATGTTGGAGAAGTCGATCTGTGGATCCACGCCGCGGGAGAACAGGTTCAGCCCCAGCGTCACCAGGCACACGTTGCCGGTGCGCTCGCCGTTGCCGAACAGGCAGCCCTCGATCCGGTCGGCACCGGCCTGATAGCCCAATTCGGCTGCGGCGACGGCGGTCCCGCGGTCGTTGTGCGGATGCAGGCTCAGGATCACCGACTCCCGGTTGGCCAGGTTGCGGCTCATCCACTCGATCGAATCGGCATACACGTTGGGCGTGGCCATCTCGACGGTGGCGGGCAGGTTGAAGATGATCGGGTTGTCCGGCGTCGGGGCGATGATCTCGCCAACGGCGTCGCACACCTGCTTGGCGTACTCGAGTTCGGTGCCGGTGTAGGACTCGGGCGAATACTCGAACCGCCAGCGGGTTTCCGGGTATTTGGCGGCCTCCTCGACGCACTTGCGCGCGCCGTCGGTCGCGATGGCCTGCACCTCGGCCCGATCGGCCCGAAACACCACGCGGCGCTGCAGGATTGAGGTCGAGTTGTAGAAGTGCACGATCGCCTGCGGCGCGCCGGCGCACGCCACGAATGTGCGCTCGATCAGTTCCGGGCGGCACTGGGTCAGCACCTGGATCGTCACGTCGTCGGGGATGGCGCCGTCGGTGATGATCTCGCGGACGAAGTCGAAGTCGGTCTGGCTGGCCGACGGGAAACCGACCTCGATCTCCTTGTATCCCATGCGAACCAGCAGGTCGAACATGCGGCGCTTGCGGGCCGGGCTCATCGGGTCGATCAACGCCTGATTGCCGTCGCGCAGGTCGACCGCGCACCACAGGGGGGCCTTTTCGATGACCCGATCGGGCCAGGTCCGGTCCGGCACTCGGATGGGTTCGACTTCTTCGGCGAACAGCCAGTACCGGCCGACCGGCATCGAGGAGCCGCGCTGGGGATTCCAGCTGGGTTGGCCGGGCCGGGGTGGGCCGGCGGGAGTGACGACGGTTCGCGCCGAGGTGTAGGCGTCCGGGTTGGGTGTTTCAGAAAAGTTGTTCACGGTAGTTGCTCCGGGGATGTCAGAAGGGACCTCAGACCGGCGCATCGCGAACGACCCGCGACGGGAAGCCGGTCTGGATCAGACCCCGTCGCGGCGTCCGAGGAGGAGCACCCGCTGCACGTTTGTGAACTTTACCGTGCTTTAGCCCGGCGCCAAAACGGCGGTCACATACGTCACACACCCACGTCGCGGGACCCGGTATGCGGCGCACTACCCGAGGGTGCGTTGGAAGCGGCGCATACCGGCGATCCACCGGTCGTAGTCGGCGCCCTTCTGCCGATACATGGTCAGCACCTCGGGGTGCGGCAGCACCAGGAACGTCCGGTCGACGATGGCCCGGATCACGAGGGCGGCCACGGTGTCCGGGTCGATCACCGCTCCGGAATTGGTGACGGCGGCGCCAGCCATCCGCATCTCCGCGTCTGGCGAGTCGCACATGCCGCGCAGCATTGGGGTGTCCACACCCATCGGGCACACGCAGCTCACACCGATGCCCTGGTCGCCGTATCTGATGGCCAACCATTCGGCGAACCCAACAGCGGCGTGCTTGGTCACGCTGTAGGGTGCCCCACCGAGCTGGGTCAGCAGGCCGGCGGCCGAGGCGACGGCGACGAAATGTCCGCTGGCACGCTCAAGCCATTCCGGCACAAGAGCTTTGGCTGCGCGGATGTGCGCGCGCAGGTTGATGTCGATGATCCGGTCCCAGGCGGCTTCGTCGTCTCCGAGGCCGAATTCGCCGTTGATGCCGGCATTGGCGACGTAGATGTCGACTGGGCCGAACGTTTGGCGCGCCGTGTCGAGCAGGGTCGCGATGCCGTCGGTGCTCGCGGCGTCCGCAGCCGCAGCGACGCCACCGATCATCGCAGCCGTCTCGGCGGCCGAACCTGCGTCGACGTCGCCCGCCACCACCGAGGCGCCGGCCGATGCCAGCCCCGCCGCAATGGACCTGCCGATGCCCGAGCCCGCCCCGGTGACCACCGCCACCGATCCGTCGATCTTCACTGGCATATGTCTACCGCATCAGTTGCGCCGCGGACGCTGGCCGCTCTTCTTCTTCTGCTGCTGCGGGCTCTTCTTTCGCTTCCGCTTGGTTGACGGCCCCTTTGGAACCGGTGGCGTTGCCTTCGAAACCGCAACCGTTCCCGTGGTGTCGGTGAGCGTGACCCTGAACTGCATGGCACGGTACGGCCAGCCCGTTGCGGTGTCCCACTGCGACACCACCAGCCCTACGCCGCCGGGAACATCCAGCTGTGATCCGGGAAGAACGTATCCGCCGTACAGCTGCGCGACTTGATTGTTCGCCAGGTCTTGGGCGTCCCAACTCGTGCCCACCACCGGCGTCTGGACCTGGGCTTCGTACAGATTGGCGGTCGGCGAATCGATCGTGCGGTAACCGAGCACATATCCCGACGACAAGAAGCCGCCCAGGATCCACTGCCCGGGGCCCAGCCGGCGCAATGTCAGCTCTCCCAGGTTTCGGCCGGCGGTGTGATGGGCGTGGGCGCGTTGTCCCAGGCCCATTGGTTGTTGGCCCAGCCCCAGCCCGAGTATCGGCTCATGTCGCCGATATCCGCCGGGCGCACGCGGCGCAGGATGATGCCCTTGTCGCGTTGAAACCCGGTGGAGACGACGTACACCCAGCCGTCTCTCGCCGGGGTCATAGTCCCACGACCACAGCTGCGCGTAGCCGTTGTGCAACGACGCGGGAAACGTCGCTTTCGGGCCCATCTCCTGCCACGTGGCGCCGTTGTCGGCGGAGGCCCAGATGCCGGTCCAGATCACATTTCCGAAGCCGCGGTTGACGATGGCATGCAGATACATCGTCTGCCCGATGACCAGCACGTCGGACGGAATCACGGTGCTGATCCCGCCCTGGTTCCACGGCGTGCTGTCGTGGACATAGGCCCACAGCTGCTGTGCATAGCTGGGGTTCGCGCCGCCGGCGTTCTCGTATCGGATCAAGTTGTTGGTATCCCCACTGCCGATCAGGGCGACCGGGGCCCGCCAGTCACCCTGTCCGACGGTGGGGCCGGAGAAGGTATCCCCGAACACCGACACCAGCTTGCCGTTGGGTGCCACGGCGCAGACGCCCAAATCGGTGCCGGTCACCCCCCATTGGTCGGTGATACCGGGGCCGGTGATGTAACCCAGGTAGCCCACGGCGGTGGGTGCCGCCGCCGCAGCCTTCCTCGGCGAACGCCGCGGTTTGGTTGCCTGTTTGGTTGACGCGGCCAGGCTTTCGCGCTTCCAGCGGTACACCGTCGAGCGGCTGATGCCGCACTCGGCGGCAACCGCGGCGACCGTGTCGCCGGAGCGCAGCTTGCGCAGCACCTGCTTGCGTAACGTCGCCGACTCAGCGGGGGGCATGGGATAACCATGCCCCCGGATGCCGACGCAAGCACGAGTAGTGCGATACCTGTTCTTAGTCTGAAAACGATTTCCGCAAAAGGAGCAACCAATGAGCGAGCACGAAGTACGGATGATCGTCTTGTCGACCGACGACCTGGAGGAGTCGATCCGGTTTTACAGCGAGACCCTGGGGATGGCGCTGAAATTCCGCGATGGAGCGCACTTCGCGGCCCTCGACGGTGGGGCTGTCACTCTCGCGTTGGCGACGCCGGTGGACCATCCGATACCCGGGCAGGTGGTCGTCGGCATCAAGACCGCCGATGTCGACGCCGCCGCCAAGGCCGTCGAGGCCAGTGGCGGGGGCATTGTCAAAGGCCCCTACGACGACGCGCACGAACGTCGGGCCGTGGTCTACGACAACAAGGGCAACGGCTTGGTCTTCTACAGTCCGCTGGCCCGCTGAGTGCACTACTCACAGGGCGCTCGCCTTTCGGCGAAAAGTTAGGTAACGCACTACGCATCCCAACCCGCGGGTGGCGGCCGTACGGTCGACTCATCACAGAGATGGGAGAAGTGCAATGACCGTTCTGCAAGAGCCGACGCGTGTCAAAAGCCATGCGGCAAAACAGGATTGGAGCCACGTTCGGGGTTACGGCTGGCGGCCGCAGCTGCCGGATGTCCGGGACAAGCTGTACGCGGCCAGATTCACCGGTCCGCTGCCCAGCGAGTACGATTTGCGTCCGTCGATGCCGCCGGTCTACGACCAGGGCCAGCTCGGATCGTGCACCGGAAATGCCATCGCCGGCGCGATGGAGTACGAGTGGGATCGGCAGGGCTTGCCCGACTTCGTCCCGTCGCGGTTGTTCGTCTACTACAACGAACGCGCAATAGAAGGCACCGTGTCCAGCGACGCGGGGGCGATGATCAGGGACGGCATCAAGGTGGTCAACTCCGAGGGTGTGTGCCCGGAAACGCTGTGGCCGTACGACATTGGGATGTTCACGGTGAAGCCGCCGAGGCGCTGCTACGTGGCCGCCGAGAAGGACAAGGCGGTGCAATACGAGGCGATCCAGACTTTGGGCGGCCTGAAGGACGCCATCGCCTCGAATCTGGCGGTCGTGTTCGGGTTTACCGTCTACGAGGAATTCGAATCGGCGGCCGTTGCTAAATCGGGCGTGTTGCCCTTGCCCGCACGGGGTGAGAAGCCGGTCGGCGGCCATGCGGTTCTCGCCGTCGGTTATTCAGACGCCAAGAACCAGGTGATCGTGCGCAACTCGTGGGGAGCGTCGTGGGGCGACCACGGCTACTTCTACATGCCGTATCAGTACATGACCGGCTCGAAGGCCAGCTCGAACGGCTCACCGATCAACGGGGCGCATCTCGCCAGTGACTTCTGGGCGATCCAACTCATTGGGTCATAGAACGTGCGTCGAATGACGCATCCACACGCGATAAACATTGGGAATCAGCGTATTTCGCCGGGTAGCCCAGTAAAATCGCTGGTCATGGACACAGTGTCGTGGCTGATGGTGCGCCGTAGGGCCGCGCGGTGACTACCGTCCCGCCGCGCGGGCCGCGGCGCGCATCGCTCATCAGCCCGCTCGTGCTCGGCGACGCCGCCCCGCACGTGGTGGTCACCGACGACGAAGACCGTCGCGGCGTGCTGGTCGAGCTTCGCCTGGACCCGGGTGCACGGCCCGCCACGGTTCGACGGGGTTTCGTGCGGTTGTTCACCGAAGTATTCGGGACCAGCGGACCGCCGCAGCCAGTGCCGGTCGGCCGGCACTACATGCGGTGCATGCTCACCCCCGACGAAACGCTCCGGTTGGTTCGCGGCGGCGACCCGGCGACCGACGCGGGGGCGCAACGTGCCCGCGGACTCATCTATCACGTGTGGCCGGACCTCATCGTGCACGCGCACCTGGACCGCTCCGTCAGCACCATCAAGGCCGACGCCGCCGTCCGCACCTTCGGCGGCGCCGGTGCCGGCGTGGTCTGGGCTGTGCTGGATTCGGGCATCGACGCAACCCACCCCCACTTCGCTGCCCACGACACGCTGAGCGCACCCGCGGTCGCCAAACTGCACCGCGACTTCACCATCCTGGGCGCCGCGTCGTCCCCGCTGACCGACACCTACGGGCACGGCACCCACGTCGCGGGCATCATCGCCGGCCAAGCACCGCCGGACGCCGCGACGCTGCGGATCGCGCACAACGAACCGACCGCAGAGGACCTGCCGCAGTGGGTGCTGCGCACGCTGCCGGAGGGAGCCACGCTGTCCGGGGTTGCGCCGAAGGCCAACCTGGTCAGCATCAAAGTTCTCGACGATAACGGCAACGCGCCGTCGAGCGTGGTGATCCAGGCGATCGACTACATCCGCACCATCAACAGCGACGGGCGCGACCTGCAAATCCACGGGATCAACCTGTCCCTCGGCTGCCCATGGCCCCCTGGCGAATTCGCGGCAGGCCAAAGCCCGCTGTGCCGAGAATTGGACCTGCTGAGCGGCACCGGGGTGATCGCGGTCGTCAGCGCCGGCAACCAGGGAGCCGGGGGAACCGTCGAAGGCCCCTCCGGTGACGTCTACGGGCAGCTGTCGACGATCACCGATCCCGGAAATGCGGCCACCGCCATCACCGTCGGATCGGTGCATCGCTACCGACCGCACACCTACGGCATCACGTTCAACTCCTCGAAGGGCCCCACCCTCGACGGGCGCCCCAAACCAGACCTGGTGGCGCCCGGCGAAAGCATCACCTCGGCCGCCACTGGGCTGATGGCCGGTGTCCCGCCGCTGGCGCCCGCCGCCGGCGACCCCGCACACGTGGCCCGCTACATCGAGGACAGCGGCACCTCGATGGCGGCGGCGCACGTCTCGGGAGCGATCGCCGACTTCTTGTCGGCTCGCAACGAATACATCGGCCAACCGGCGTTGGTCAAAAAGCTGTTCTGCGATTCGGCGACCGACCTGGGCCGCCACGAGTTCTATCAGGGTGCCGGCCTGATCGACCTGATGCGGGCGCTGTCTGACACCTAGCTGCCTAACCCGAAGGGGGAGAAGAACGTGACCGAGATCAACGGATTGGCCTACTACGAGGTCGATTTCAACGCGGACGGCAGCCTCAACACCGCCGCCGGTGGCGGTGACGGCGGACTGCCGGCGGCGGTGGCCGCCGGCGGCATCACCGACCTGTTCGTGCTCTCGCACGGCTGGAACAACGGCGTGAATTCCGCACGCGATCTCTACCAGGCGATGTTCGGGCTGCTGGCCGACCAGCTGGGCGAGCACCTGTCCAGCAGCGCTGCGGTGGGAATCATCTGGCCGTCGCTGCTGTTCCCGGACGACGACCCGGCCACCGCACCACCGATACCGTCGACCGGCGTGCAGTTGGCCACGGCGCTGACCCCAGCATTCCCCGGTCAGCAGCAGCAACTGGCCACCATGGGACTGCTGCTTGACCAGCAACCGCAGGACCCGGCCAAACTCACCGAATTCCACCAGCTGGCCGCCGGTTTGGTCACGACACCGCCGCAGGGCGTCGAAGACGCCGGGGAAGCGGCGCTGCTCACCGCCGACACGGCGACGGCGTTCGGCCACGCGGCGGCGATGGCGCCGCACGTCGCCACCGGCGCGCAGGGCATCGGCAATCCGTTCGCCGGGCTGTGGTCCGGCGGGCGTGAAGTGCTGCGCACGCTCAGCTACTACGAAATGAAGAACCGGGCGGGCGTGGTCGGCCAGAACGGCCTCGGTCCGCTGCTGGGCGGACTGACCGGACCCAGCGGCGCACCGCGTATCCACCTGATGGGCCACAGCTTCGGCGCCCGGCTGGTCTCCTACGCCCTGGCGGGTCTGCCCGGCAACCAGACCGGCGCGGCCAGCCCGGTCAAATCGCTCACCCTGATCCAGGGCGCGTTCTCCCACTTCACGTTCGCCTCCTCGCTGATCTTCGACCCGGCCCGGGCGGGCGGGCTGGCCGGCGACGGGAGCCGCGTCGACGGTCCCCTGCTGGCCACCTTCAGCAACGCCGATCGGGCGGTCGGGTGGTGGTATCCCGCGGCCAGCATGCTCGCGGGCCAGGACAGCGAATCCGCCACCGACCTGGTCTACCGCTGGGGCGCCATGGGCCACGACGGATACCAGCAGACCCCCGACCCGGTGCAGCTGACGATGCAGCAGCGGGGGCAGCCGTACGGCTTCCAGTCCGGCACCTTCTACCGGCTGGACGCCAACGCGGTCATCTGCGCCAACCAGTCACCCTTCAGCGGCGCGCACAGCGACATCCGCCACCCGGAGGTGCTGTGGGCGGTCGTCTCCGCTGCGGGGCTCACTGCCTGATCGGCCGTCGAGCGCACGTATCCTGTTGTCGACCGAAAACCCTTTTCACCCGAAAGAGCAACAGTGGCGCTCGTCGTGCAGAAATACGGCGGATCCTCGGTGGCCGACGCCGACCGGATCCGTCGCGTCGCCGAACGCATCGTCGAGACCAAAAAGCAGGGCAACGACGTTGTCGTGGTGGTCTCGGCCATGGGCGACACCACCGACGACCTGCTGGACCTGGCTCAGCAGGTGTGCCCGGTTCCCCCGCCGCGCGAACTCGACATGCTGTTGACGGCCGGCGAGCGCATCTCCAATGCGCTGGTCGCCATGGCTATCGAGTCGCTGGGCGCGCAGGCCCGCTCCTTCACCGGCTCCCAAGCCGGCGTGATCACCACCGGCACGCACGGCAACGCGAAGATCATCGACGTCACGCCGGGGCGGGTGCAGGCCGCCCTGGAGGAGGGCCGCGTCGTGCTGGTCGCCGGCTTCCAGGGCGTCAGCCAGGACACCCGTGACGTCACCACCTTGGGCCGCGGCGGCTCGGACACCACCGCGGTCGCCCTGGCCGCGGCGTTGAAGGCCGACGTCTGCGAGATCTACACCGACGTGGACGGCATCTTCAGCGCCGACCCGCGGATCGTGCCCAACGCGCGCAAGCTGGAGACGGTCACCTTCGAGGAGATGCTCGAGATGGCCGCCTGCGGCGCCAAGGTCTTGATGCTGCGGTGCGTGGAATACGCGCGGCGCTACAACCTTCCTGTGCATGTCCGGTCGTCCTATTCGGACAAATCGGGCACAGTCGTCGTCGGATCAATCAAGGACGTAACCATGGAAAGCCCCCTGCTCACCGGTGTCGCGCACGACCGCAGCGAAGCCAAAGTCACCGTCGTCGGCATCCCCGACATTCCCGGGTACGCGGCCAAGGTCTTCCGCGCGGTTGCCGACGCTGACGTGAACATCGACATGGTGCTGCAGAACGTGTCCAAGGTCGAAAGCGGCAAGACCGACATCACCTTCACCTGCCCGCGCGACCTCGGGCCCAACGCGGTGGCCAAGCTGGACTCGCTCAAGGACGAGATCGGGTTCACCCAGCTGCTCTACGACGACCACATCGGCAAGGTGTCGCTGATCGGGGCGGGCATGCGCAGCCATCCCGGTGTCACGGCGACCTTCTGCGAGGCACTGGCCGAGGTGGGCGTCAACATCGAGCTGATCTCCACCTCGGAGATCCGCATCTCGGTGTTGTGCCGCGACACTGAACTAGACAAGGCCGTTGTTGCGTTGCATGAGGCATTCGGCCTTGGCGGCGAGGAGACGGCGACGGTGTACGCGGGGACAGGTAGATAGATGGTTGCGATTGGCGTAGTTGGTGCCACCGGTCAGGTGGGCCAGGTGATGCGCGCTCTGCTGGAGCAGCGCGACTTCCCGGCGGCTGCGGGTGAGTTGAAGGTGCGGTTCTTCGCGTCCGCGCGCTCGCAGGGCCGCAAGCTGCCGTTCCGCGGCCAGGAGATCGAGGTCGAAGACGCCGAGACGGCCGACCCGACCGGGTTGGACATCGCACTGTTCTCGGCCGGTGGCGCCATGTCGAGGGTGCAGGCGCCGCGGTTCGCCGCGGCCGGGGTGACCGTGATCGACAACTCGTCGGCATGGCGCAAGGACCCCGACGTGCCCCTGGTGGTGTCCGAAGTTAACTTCGACAGGGATGCCGGGGCCGAGCCGTGCCCAAAGGCATCATCGCCAACCCGAACTGCACCACCATGGCCGCAATGCCGGTGCTCAAGGTGCTGCACGACGAGGCCGAGCTGGTCCGGATGGTGGTCTCGAGCTATCAGGCGGTGTCCGGCAGCGGTCTGGCCGGTGTGGAGGAACTGGCGACCCAGGCGCGTGCCGTCATTGACGACGCCGAAGAGCTGGTGCACGACGGCGCCGCGCTCGACTTCCCGGCGCCGAACAAGTACGTCGCTCCGATCGCGTTCAACATCGTGCCGCTGGCCGGATCGCTGGTGGACGACGGCTCGGGCGAGACCGACGAGGACCAGAAGCTGCGCAGCGAAAGCCGCAAGATCCTCGGCATTCCCGACCTGTTGGTCAGCGGCACCTGTGTGCGGGTTCCGGTCTTCACCGGGCACTCGCTGTCGATCAACGCCGAGTTCGCCCGGCCGCTGTCGCCGGAGCGGGCCCGTGAACTGCTGGACGGGGCGCCGGGCGTGAAGCTGGTTGACGTGCCTACTCCGCTGGCCGCCGCGGGCGTCGACGAGTCGCTGGTGGGCCGGATCCGCCAGGACCCGGGGGTGCCGGACGGGCGCGGGTTGGCGCTGTTCGTCTCGGGTGACAATCTGCGCAAGGGGGCGGCGTTGAACACCATCCAGATCGCCGAGCTGCTGGCTGCCGAGTTGTGATCACCGCCGCGCGGCGCTTGGTGCTCGCCGCGTGTTTACTTGCGCCGCACTGTGTTTCGGCTGCGCACGCCGATCCGGCGGTACCCGTCCCCGAACCGATCCTGCCGCCGCTGGCGCCGGGTCAGGTGTTGCGGATCGGGCCAACGGCCGGCACCGGAACCCCTACCGGTGACTACGGCATCGGTGCCACCGACCTGTGTGAGTTTGTCGATTTCCCCACCGAGCTGCTGCAGGTGTGCGGCGACAGCTTTGCCGGGCAGGGTGCCGGGTTTGGTGGCTGGTACTCGCCGATCGCGCTGCACGTCGACACGTCGTCGGTCGACGACCCCTCCGGCGTGCGGTACACCGGCGTCACCGGAATCAACAAGCCGCTGCTGGCCGATCCCACCCCGCCCGGGACCTCGCAGCTGCCCGCCGGCGTGGTGGAGATCAACCGGCACAACTATCTGATGGTGACCACCACCAAAAACCTGGAGCCGCAGAACTCGCGGCTGGTGCTGGCCGAACCGGCACGCGCCGGCTGGCCGACCATCGCCGGGACCCGCCGCGCCGCCTCCTACCAGAACGGCGCGCAGACCCAGATCAGCGGGTACTACGACCCGATTCCCACGCCGGATTCGGTGAGCGGGTGGGTGTACCTCGTGACCAACAGCTTCACCCGCAGAGATCCGGTCACGCTGTACCGAGCCACCCCGCAGAGCTTCATCGACCGGTCCAGGTGGCAGGGTTGGGCCGCCGGACCCGACGGCGGCTGGGGCAAGAAGCCAACGCCGCTGTGGCCGGACAAGGTGGGCGAAATGTCCGTCCGCCAGATCGACGGCAAAACGGTGCTGTCCTATTTCAATGCCGACACCGGCAACATGGAGGTCCGCGTCGCCAACGATCCGACGTCGCTGGGGGATGCCCCGGTGACCACGGTGGTACAGCACGACGAGTGGCCCGACCCGGCGGAAAGCCTGCCGCCGCCGTTCGACAACCGGCTCGCTCAGCCCTACGGCGGATACATATCGCCCGGATCGACCCTTGATGAGCTTCGAATTTTCGTCAGCCAGTGGGACACCCGGGCTCGGGTTTCAGCGCCGTACCGGGTGATCCAGTTCGCCGTCAACCCATTCAAGGCCTGATCGGAATCGGTTCCCACTTCTAACAAGCCGCCGTGCGCCCTAAACTGATCGAAATGAGCGCCTACAAGACCGTCGTTGTCGGCACCGATGGCTCGGACTCTTCGATGCGTGCGGTGGAGCGCGCAAGCGAGATCGCTGCGGATCACGGTGCAAAATTGCTCGTCGCGACGGCGCATCTCCCCGTCGCCGAGGAAAAGGGCCGCTACGCCATCCCGCCGGGGAGCGACCACGGCCAGGACTACCGGTTGGTGGGCCACGCCCCCTACTACAGGATCCTGCAGGACGCCAGGGAGCGGGCGCACCGGGCCGGGGCCAGGGACGTCGAGGAGAGGGCGATCGTCGGTGCCCCCGTCAACGCGCTGGTGCAGCTGGTCGAGGAGATCCGTGCCGATCTGCTGGTCGTTGGCAATGTCGGACTCAGCACGGTCGCCGGGCGGCTGCTGGGCTCAGTTCCGTCCGAGGTCTCTCGCAGGTCCAAGACGGACGTCCTGATCGTCCACACCACCGGCTGAGGCAATCACCCAGGTCCGAAACATCGGCCCGGGCTATTCCTCTAATTCCTCTAACCAGGCCATGATCACGTCCCGCTTATTGGGGTGGTGCGAGTTGAGGTCGCGCCGTGTTCCGTCGCGGGACCACTCGGCGTGCCATATGGCGCCGGTATGCAGGTAGCGAACCTTAATGGTGGTGTCCCCCTTGGTGTATTGCTGCATGACCGATGACGACCAAATAAGCTCCCACCCTTGCTCCACTGCCGCCCGGCCGATGATGTTTCGCAAAACCCATGACTGCCTCAGCAAGCGCTACCCCGACTTAGCGGGTGCTTTCGTCGGCGACTTGATCATGGGTTTGGTGCAGCCCCGGGGCGTCCGGGTCGTCGCTCAGGTGCTCCAGGCGCTCTTGGGTTTCGCGCTGCTCGTCGTCCGGCTCCCTCGCATCTGCCGGAACTGACCCTGGGGTGCTGTTCATGCCTTTAGGGTCGCCCGCATCGCGGGCTTCAAACCCGTCAGGTTTCGAACATGCGTGCGATGGTTATCCCGTCTGCTATGACGACCAAGGATGTGAACCCGGAGAAAGATACGGCCGACTGGGTGACCGGCGAGGAGCCGATGACTGGCCCGCAGCACAGTTACCTGAATACGCTGGCACAGGAGGCGCGGCGGACCGTTCCGGAGAATTTGACCAAGGCGCAGGCTTCGGAGCTCATCGACGAGCTGCAGCGGCTGACCGGACGCGGGGCCGAATAGCTTATTGGCAGGTAGGACTAGGTTTATAGCTCATAGCTGGTACTTAAGTAGCCCATAGGCGCAGCTATTGTTCACGCCCGCATCATGTGTCTCATGAGTGAAACATCTGAAACCCCCACAGTGCGGACAGCTACCGCAACAGCCCCGCCACCCGACGCTCCCGTCGAGGTGGTACACCGGACCCCCAGGGTCTTCCAATTCGCGGCCTGGGTCGCGATCGTCGCCGGGATCGTCTTCATCGTCTCGGTCATCTTCTTCAGCGGTTACGCCCTCGGCAAGCATTCGGGTCACGGCCATCACCACGGCGGCCACGGGCACCACGCCATGATGGGGCACCCGCACCGATTCGGTGGCCCCGGTGGCCCCGGCGGTCAGTGGGGTCCACCCGGGGCAATCCCGCCGGTTGCACCTGCGCCGGCCGCTCCGGGCGCGCCCGGACCGAGTCAGATCCCGTCGTCGGTCTCGCCGTCTCACCCGGCGACACCGTAGGGGGCTGTAAGCACACAAACGTGCTCACGGGGTGATAGGAGGACCCCGGCGGGCCAATGACACACAATTAGTAGCCCGGCGCTTCCCTGAGCGCCGGGCTACGCGTCATTCCAAATAACCGGCGCCTAACTGCGGCATCTCAATTCACAGTAAATTTGTGGCCGAAACCTGTTACGGCGGGTATCGGCTAGGCAATATTCAAGGCATGACTCAAACGCCCGAACCCTCGACCCAGCCGACGTCTGTCGCCGCGGCTCCCCCGGCCCCTCCGCCGCGGGCCAAGCCGCCCAGGCTCTACGCGGCCGCGGCGTGGGTCGTGATCGTGGCCGGGGTCCTTTTTATCTTGTCGGTCATCTTCTTTTCCGGCGCAATAATCCTCGGGCACGACCACTGTCACCACTTCCACCACGGCGGGTTCAAACCCGGCGGCCCGCCGATGGTGTACGGACCCTGGCAACCGGGCTATCCCGGCGGACCTGGCATGCCTCCTCCACCCTTCGGTGGACCCGGTGGACCCGGTGGACCCGGTGGCCCGGGTGGTGGTCCGTTCGCTGGTCCGTCCGGTCCGGCCGGCCCCAGCCAGTTGCCGACAACCGCCACTCCGGCTCCCGCTCCGCCACCGCGCCCCTAACCGCCGCGCAACCTGCGCGCGACGTCGAGCCTGTAATCAGCTGAGGCTGATTCGCGTTCGCGCGTTGGGGTACACATCCGCAGACGTGAAGAATCGGCCCGATTAGCGAGGAGGAAGCGGATGGCGGAGCGCTTCACCACAACCGATGCCGGCATCGCCGCACCAAGTGATGACCAGTCTTTGACCGTTGGGCCCGACGGCCCGATCCTGCTGCAGGATCACTACCTGATTGAACAGATGGCGATGTTCAATCGGGAACGCATCCCCGAGCGTCAACCGCACGCCAAGGGTGGCGGCGCGTTCGGCCACTTCGAGGTGACCAACGACGTCAGCAAATACACCCGGGCCGCTGTCTTTCAACCCGGTACCAAGACCGACACGCTGATCCGGTTCTCCACCGTTGCCGGTGAGCGGGGGAGCCCCGACACCTGGCGGGACCCGCGCGGCTTCGCGCTCAAGTTCTATACGACCGAAGGCAACTTCGACATGGTCGGCAACAACACGCCGGTCTTCTTCATGCGTGACCCGCTGAAGTTTCAGCACTTCATCCGATCCCAAAAGCGGATGCAGGCAACCAATTTGCGGGACAACAACATGCAGTGGGACTTCTGGACGCTCTCACCGGAATCCGCGCACCAGGTGACCTGGCTGATGGGGGATCGGGGCATCCCCAAAAACTGGCGCCACATGAACGGCTACAGCAGCCACACTTACAGCTGGATCAACGCCGCCGGCGAGATCTTCTGGGTGAAGTACCACTTCATCACCGACCAGGGCGTCGAGTTCCTCACCCAGGAAGACGCCGACCGGCTGGCCGGCGAGGACGGCGATTACCACCAGCGGGATCTGTACGAGGCCATCGAGGGTGGTAACCACCCGAGTTGGACGCTGAAGATGCAGATCATGCCGTTCGAGGAAGCCAAGACGTACCGCTTCAACCCGTTCGATCTGACGAAGGTGTGGCCGCACGGCGACTATCCGTTGATCGATGTCGGCAAGCTGACGCTGGACCGCAACGTCACCGACTACCACACCGAGATCGAGCAGGCGGCGTTCGAGCCGAACAACATTGTGCCCGGCACCGGGTTGAGCCCGGACAAGATGTTGCTGGCTCGTGGCTTCTCCTACGCCGACGCGCACCGGGCCCGCCTGGGCACCAATTACAAGCACATTCCGGTCAATTCGCCGAAGGTGGAGGTGAACAGCTACTCCAAGGACGGGGCGATGCGGATGCACAACGTGTCGGATCCGGTGTATGCGCCCAACTCCTACGGTGGACCGAAGTCCGACCCGGCACGCGCCGCCGAGGTGCGGTGGATGGCCGACGGTGAAATGGTCCGCGCCGCCTACACATTGCGTCCCGAGGACGACGACTGGGGGCAGGCCGGCACCATGGTCCGGGAGGTGCTCGACGACGAAGCGCGGGACCGATTGGCGCACAACATCGTTGGACACGTTTTGAAGGGTGTCAAGGAGCCGGTGCTGTCACGGGTGTTCGAGTACTGGCGCAACGTCGACGCCGATCTCGGCAAGAAGGTCGAAGAGGGAGTGCGGGCCAAGCTGGGGCAGTAGGAGGCGGGCGCCGGGCCTGGCATGATCGGGAACCATGCGGATCACCGCTGTGGCGGCGGGCGTCGTTCTGGGCATCGGGGGAGCGCTTGGGATCCCGATCGCGCACGCGCACCCGTCAGACCCGGGAGTGGTGTCCTACGCCGTCCTCGGAAAGGGATCGGTCGGCAATATCGTCGGCGGCCCGATGGGGTGGGAGTCGGTGTTCACCCAGCCGTTCCAGGGCTTCTGGGTCGACCTCCCGGTGTGCAACAACTGGGCCGACATCGGGTTGCCGGAGGTGTACAACGACCCCGACCTGGCGTCGTTCAACGGGGCAACCGCACAGACAACCGCCACCGACCAAACCCACCTCGTCAGGCAGGCCGTCGGGGTATTCGCCACCAACGACGCCGCGGCCCGCGCCTTTCACCGGGTAGCGGACCGAACCGCGGGTTGCTCGGGACAGACCACAGCGATGCACCTGGATAACGGAACCACGCAAGTGTGGTCGTTCGACGGCGGTCCGGCCGCCGCTGCCGATGCGAACTGGACCAAGCAGGAAGAGGGCACCGATCGCCGGTGCTTCGATCAAACCCGGCTGCGTGAAAATGTGTTGTTGCAGGCCAAGGTCTGCCAGTCTGGCAACGCCGGGCCCGCGGTCAACGTGCTGGCCGGCGCCATGCAGAACGCGTTGGGTCAGTAGCGAATGATTTTGGGTACCCATCTCAGCCGTGCAGCCAAAGCGGTCGGGAACGGGAATATGTCGGTGCCGTCTGATAGATGAAGTGGTGGCGGCTATCGTTCCGTTAGCTGCGCATCCGGAGGGATCGTGATATGACGCTCGCCGCCAGCAGCGCTGCGCCGGTTTCGAAGCCGGCTTTGAAGGCATCCCGCCTGGATACCTCCTGCCCCGCCGAAGTGGAGGTGGCTTGTTCCTCGACGGCTGCGGAGTACATCGCCGACAGCTGTCTGACCGATGGACCGCTCGGCCGCGTCGGCCTGGAGGTGGAGGCGCACTGTTTCGACCCGGCCGATCCCTACCGCCGGCCGCGGTGGGAGGAAATCACCGAGATACTCGAGCTGCTACCGCCGTTGCCCTGCGGCAGCGCGGTCACCCTGGAGCCCGGCGGTGCCGTCGAACTGTCCGGCCCGCCGGAGGACGGGGTCGTGGCGGCCATCGCTGCGATGAGCACCGACCAGGCCGTATTGCGAGAGGTCTTCGCCGACTCCGGGCTCGGGCTGGTTTTCCTGGGTTCAGACCCGCTGCGTTCGCCCCAGCGGATCAACCCCGGGGCGCGCTACCGCGCGATGGAGCAGTTCTTCGGCGCCAGCGATTCCGGGGAGGCGGGCGCGGCGATGATGACGTCGACGGCCTCGGTCCAGGTCAATCTGGACGCCGGTCCGCAGGCCGGCTGGGCGGCGCGGGTGCGACTGGCGCACGCCCTGGGGCCCACGATGATCGCGATCGCGGCCAACTCCCCGATGCTGGGCGGCGAGTTCTCCGGTTGGGTGTCCACCCGCCAGTGGGTGTGGGGCCAGATGGACTCGGCGCGCTGCGGGCCGATCCTGGGTGCCAGCGGGGATGACCCGGGGACCGACTGGGCGCGCTACGCCCTCAAGGCGCCGGTGATGCTGGTCAACAATCCGGAGGCGGTGGCGGTCACGCACTGGGTGCCCTTCGCCGACTGGGCAGACGGCCGACAGCTGCTCGGCGGTCGCCGGCCCACCATCGCCGACCTGCAATACCACTTGACCACCCTGTTCCCGCCGGTGCGGCCACGGCAATGGCTGGAAATCCGCTACCTCGACAGCATGCCGGACGATTTCTGGCCCGCGGTCGTCTACACACTGGTTGCGCTGCTCGACGACCCGGTCGCGGCCGACGTCGCCGCGGAGGCCGTCGAGCCGGTGGCCACCGCGTGGGACAACGCGGCCCGCCTCGGGCTCTGCGATCGGCGGCTGTACGAGGCGGCGAATCGCTGCGTGGCCGTCGCCGCCGAAAGGGCGCCCGCCGAGCTGACCCACGCCATGGAGCTCTTGGTCCGTTCCGTCGAAAAGGGTCGCTGCCCAGGCGACGACTTTGCCGACCGCGTGATCGACCACGGCATCGCCGCTGAGGTTTCGCGGGCCGCGCAGCTGGCGCGAGGGGGCCTGTGACTCCCGCCGATGATTCCGACCCGCTGCGCCCGCGCTTGCGATCGTCATGCCGGGAACGGCTTGCCGACGATTTGGCGCGGGCGCGCACGAGGACGCTGCGGCTGGTCGATTTCGACTACGCCGAACTGTGTCGCCAGTACGACCCGTTGATGAGCCCACTGGTGTGGGACCTGGCCCACATCGGTCAGCAGGAAGAACTGTGGCTGCTGCGGGGCGGTGACCTCAACCGGCCCGGGATGTTGCCGCCGGCCGTCGAGGGTCTCTACGACGCCTTCGAACACTCCCGCGCCAGCCGGGTCGAGTTGCCGCTGCTGTCGCCGGAGCGTGCGCATTCCTATTGCCGCACAGTGCGATCCGCTGTGCTCGACGCCCTCGACACACTCCCGGACAGCGATGGGCAAGACGGTGAGTTCGTTTTCGGCATGGTGGTCAGCCACGAAAACCAGCACGACGAAACCATGTTGCAGGCGCTGAACCTGCGCACCGGCGCACCGCTGCTGCCGGACACCGTCACGCTGCCGGTGGGCCGGCCGGGGTTGGCCGGAACGTCGGTGCTGGTGCCCGCCGGGCCGTTCGTGTTGGGCGTGGATGCCGCGAGCGAGCCCTACTCGTTGGACAACGAACGTCCCGCACATGTCGTGGACCTGCCGGCGTTCCGCATCGGCCGGGTTCCGGTCACCAACGGCGAATGGCGACACTTCATCGACGACGGCGGCTACGACGAGTCGCGCTGGTGGTCCGAGCGTGGGTGGCAACACCGTCAGGCCGCGGGCATGACCGCTCCGCAATTCTGGACTTCTGACGGCCGCACCCGCTTCGGCCACGTGGAAGACGTGCCGCCCGATGAGCCGGTACAGCACGTCACCTACTTCGAGGCCGAGGCGTACGCGGCCTGGGCGGGTGCCCGGTTGCCCACCGAGGCGGAATGGGAGAAGGCCTGCGCCTGGGATCCGGCGACCGGCACCCGTCGCCGCTATCCGTGGGGCGCCGAGGCGCCCTCGGAATCCCGAGCCAACCTCGGTGGCACCGCGCTGCGCCCGGCGCCGGTCGGCGCCTATCCGGGCGGTGCTTCGGCCTACGGGGTCGAGCAGATGTTGGGCGATGTCTGGGAGTGGACCAGCTCACCGCTTCGGCCTTGGCCCGGGTTCGTGCCGATGATCTACGAGCGGTACTCGCAGCCGTTCTTCGACGGCGACTACCGGGTGTTGCGGGGCGGATCGTGGGCCGTGGAGTCCGCCATCCTGCGGCCCAGCTTCCGCAACTGGGACCATCCGTACCGCCGGCAGATTTTCTCCGGCGTCCGGTTGGCTTGGGACGTCTGATGTGCCGGCACCTGGGGTGGCTCGGGACCGACGTCACGGTGTCCTCGTTGGTGCTCGACCCGCCGCATTCGCTGCGGGTGCAGTCCTATGCCCCGCGCCGACAGAAGCACGGCCTGATGAACGCCGACGGTTGGGGCATCGGGTTTTTCGATGGTGACGTACTGCGGCGCTGGCGTAGCGCGGCGCCGCTGTGGGGCGACGTGTCGTTCGACTCGATAGCACCCGCGCTGCGCAGCCACTGCGTGGTCGCCGCGGTGCGCTCGGCCACCATCGGCATGCCGATCGAAGCCAGCGCGACCGCACCGTTTAGTGATGGCCATTGGTTGTTGTCGCACAATGGGGTCGTCGACCGCGCCGTGCTACCGGCTGACTCGTCTGCCGAATCAGTCTGTGACAGTGCGATACTCGCGGCCGCCATTTTCGCGCGCGGCCTGGACGCGCTGGGCGAGACTGTATGCCAGGTCGGCGCCGCCGACCCGGATGCCCGGCTTAACGTGTTGGCCGCCAACGGCTCTCGATTGCTCGCCACGGTGTGGGGGGATACCTTGTCCATCCTGCGCCGTGACGACGGCGTCGTGCTGGCCAGTGAGCCGTACGACGACGAATACGACTGGGAAGACGTGCCGGACCGCCACCTCGTCGAAGTCACCGCAGGCGGCGTCGTGTTGACGCCGCTAGATCCACCGAAAGGACATTGATGACGCTGTCGCTGGCCAACCACCTCGCCGCCGACTCGGCGTATCGCGCATTGCGTCGCGATGTATTCGAAGGCCTACAGGAAAGCCCGAAGTCATTGCCGCCCAAGTGGTTCTACGATTCGGTGGGCAGCGACCTGTTCGATCAGATCACCCGGCTGCCGGAGTACTACCCCACCCGCGCCGAAGCCCAGATCCTGCGGGCCTTCTCGTTCGAGATCGCCTCGGCCAGCCAGGCCGACACCCTCGTCGAGCTGGGCGCCGGAACCTCGGAGAAGACCAGGCTGCTGCTCGACGCGCTGCGCGAACGCGGATCGCTGCGCGGATTCGTGCCATTCGATGTCGACGCCGGCATGCTCTCTGCGACCGCGACGGCCATCCAAAGTGAGTACCCCGGCGTCGAAATCAAGGCCGTCTGCGGCGATTTCGAGGAACACCTGACCGAGATCCCCGAAGGCGGACGGCGTCTGTTCGTGTTCCTGGGTTCCACGATCGGCAACCTGACTCCAGAACCGCGCGCGGAGTTCCTGGCGACCCTGGCCGCGGTGATGCGGCCCGGGGACACCCTGCTGCTGGGCACCGACCTGGTCAAGGAGGCAGACCGGTTGGTGCGCGCTTATGACGACGCAGCCGGGGTGACGGCTCAGTTCAACCTCAATGTACTCGCGGTCATCAATCGGGAACTCGACGCCGACTTCGACATCGACGCCTATCAGCATGTCGCGCGCTGGAACACCAAAGAGGAGCGGATCGAGATGTGGCTGCGCTCGCAGCGCGGGCAACGGGTGCGGGTCGGTGCGCTCGACTTGACCGTCGAGTTCGCGGCCGGTGAAGAGATGCTGACCGAAGTGTCGTGCAAGTTCCGTCCGGAAGGGGTTACAGCCGAATTAGCCGAGGCCGGGCTGCGCCAATTCCGTTGGTGGACAGACGAAGCAGGCGATTTCGGTTTGTCACTGGCCGCCAAGTGAACCAGGCGCTGGCCGACCGATGGCGGGCGGCGCGTCCACCGTTCGCCGGTTTGCACCTGGACAGCGCCGCATGTTCGCGCCAGAGCCTCGCGGTGATCGAGGCCACCGCGGAACACGCGCGGTTTGAGGCCGAGGTCGGCGGATACGTCGCCGCCGAGGCCGCCACACCGGTGCTGGACGCGGGACGAGCCGCGATCGCCGCGCTGTGCGGTGGGCCCGACGCCCCCGAGATGGAGGTGGTGTTCACCACCGGCTCACTCAACGCGCTGGACCTGCTGCTCGGCAGCTGGCCTGCCGACAGCCGGACGCTGACCTGCCTGCCCGGCGAATATGGCCCCAACCTGGCGGTGATGTCCGCCTACGGATTCACCGTGCGCACACTGCCGACCCGCGACGATGGCAGGCTGGCACTCGATGACGCGGCGTACCAGCTGGAGGAAGACCCGCCGGATCTGGTTCACCTGACCCCCGTGGCGAGCCACAGCGGCGTGGTGCAGCCGCTGGCGATGATGGCGCAACTCTGCCGTGACTTGGGGTTGCCGTTGGTCGTCGATGCTGCGCAGGCGCTGGGCCAGGTGGACTGTGCGGTGGGGGCTGACGTGACGTATTCGTCGTCACGCAAGTGGATCGCCGGCCCGAGAGGTGTGGGCATGCTGGCCGTGAAGCCCGACTTGATGCAGCGACTGCAGCCGAGGCTGCCGGCACCGGAATGGGCGGGGCCGCTCACGGTGGCTCAGCAACTCGGCTTCGGCGAAGCTAATATTGCTGCGCGAGTGGGGTTTTCGGTCGCACTCGGAGAGCATTTGGCGTACGGGCCCCAGGCTGTGCGCGCACGGCTGGCTGAGCTGGGGGGTATCAGCCGGACCGCGCTGGCCGATGTGCCGGGGTGGGCAGTCGTCGAAGAGGTCGAGGAGCCGAGCGCGATCACCACCCTGGCCCCGGTCGACGGTGCCGACGTCCGCGCCGTGCGGGAATGGTTGCTCACCCAGCGGCGGATCCTGACCACCTGCGCCGGACCGGAGCGGGCGCCGCGGGAATTGACCGCGCCGGTGCTGCGGATCTCGCCGCACGTGGACACCGCGCCCGACGACCTGACAAGCCTCGCCGAAGGATTGGCAGCCGCCACCTCGACATGTAGGGCCGTGTAGGAGCCGCTCTAACTAGGGGCCGCCGGCGCCGCCGTTGCCGCCCTTGCCGCCCTTGCCACCGGTCAAGCCGCTGCCCGCGCTGCCGCCGGTGCCGGGACCGCCGGGACTGCCGGCACCCGTGTTGCCGGTGCCGCCCGTGCCGCCGCTGCCGCCGGTGCCGCCGCTGCCTGCGGTACTACCAACGACCGCGCCGCCGCCGTCGCCGCCGGTGCCGCCGTTGCCGCCTGTACCGCCGGTCTCGGTCGTACTGGAACCGCCCTTGCCGCCCATGCCGCCCGTGCCGCCGTTGCCGGCGGTCCCGAGAGCGACACCGGCGCCGCCGGTGCCCCCGGTGCCGCCGGCGCCGCCGTTGCCGGCGCCGCCGCCGACATCCGTGCCGCCCTGGCCGCCGGCGCCGCCGGTGCCCCCGGTGCCGCCCGTGCCCAGGGCCAGCTCGAGGCCGCCGGTGCCGCCGGTGCCGCCGGAACCGCCGTTACCCGCACCGCCCGCGGTGCCGCCGGTGCCGCCGGTGCCGTGCGCCCCACCGGTGCCGCCATTGCCTCCGGCGCCGCCGTCGCCTCCGGGGAGGCCTTCAAGAAGCAGGGTGCCGCCTAGGGCGCCGGTGCCGCCGGTGCCGCCGTTGCCGCCGTGACCGCCGCTGCCGTTGGTGCCGCCGGCACCGCTGTTGCCGCCGGCACCGCCGATGCCGCCGCTGCCGCCGCTGCTGCCCGCGGAGCCGGGCAGCAACGGGGTGCCGCCGGTGCCGCCGTCGCCGCCGTTGCCACCCTGACCGCCGGTGCCGCAGGCGCCCGTGGTCCCGGCATTGCCGCCGGTGCCTGCGGCCCCGCCGGCGCCCGCGTTGCCGCCGTGACCGCCGTTGCCGCCGGCGCCGCCGCCGAGAAGACCGACAAGGTCGGGGCCACCCGCGGCGCCGTTGCCGCCGGTGCCGCCGTTGCCGCCGGCCCCGCCGCTGCCGGCGGTGCCGCCGGTGCCGCTATTGCCGCCGGCGCCGCCGGCGCCGCCGGCGCCGCCGGAATCGCCATTGCCGCCGGGCAGCAGGGCGTTGTTGCCGGAAGCCCCGTTACCGCCGGTACCGCCATGGCCGCCGGTGCCGTAGGCACCCGCCGACCCGCCGAACCCACCGGTGCCGACTGCGCCACCAGCGCCCGCGTTTCCGCCGGTGCCGCCGTTACCGCCGTCACCGCCGCCCAGACCCACGTCCGGCACGCCGTTTGCGCCGTGGCCGCCGGCGCCGCCGTTACCGCCGACACCGCCGGTGCCGTTGGTGCCGCCCGGCGAGAAGCCGCCCGCGCCGCCCTGGCCACCCGCGCCGCCGCTCAGGCCCGTTCCGCCGGGCAAGACCGCCCCACCGGCGTCCCCGCCCGCTCCGCCGGTGCCACCCGTGCCGCCAACGCCGGCGACACCGGCCGCGCCGGGCAATCCGATGAATCCTGAGAAGCCGCCAACGCCGCCGGCACCGGCGTCACCACCCGTGCCGCCGATTCCGCCGGTGCCCCCGGCCAAACCGAGGCCCACGCCGCTGGCGCCGGCCCCGCCGATACCACCGGTACCGCCGGTTCCACCTACGCCGCCATGCCCGCCAACGCCGAGTAGCGCACCGAACCCGAACAGTCCTGCGTTGGCGCCGCCGGCCCCGCCGGCCCCACCGGTGCCGCCCTTAAAGCCCTCGCCGCCAGGGAGGAGGGGCGCCACGCTCGGGACGCCTCCGGCACCGGTTCCGCCCGTCCCGCCGGCCCCTCCGGCCCCGCCGGAGTTGAAGAACAGCGCCCGGTCCGCGCCGCCCGCCCCGCCGACCCCGCCGGTCCCTGCCGGCACGATGCCGACGCCGGCCCCGCCGGTCCCGCCGGTCCCGCCGATCCCGCCACTGCCCCACAGGAAGCCACCGTCGCCGCCGCGGCCGCCAGCGGCGCCGGTCCCGCCGATCGTGAGGGCTTTACCGCCGGCGCCGCCGTGGCCGCCGTTGCCGATCAGGCCGGCATTCCCGCCGGCCCCACCGGTCTGGCCGGGTGCCCCCGAGCCGCCGTTACCGCCGTTGCCGATCAGCCAGCCGCCGTCCCCGCCGGCCTGCCCGGTCCCCGGCGCCCCGTTGGTGCCGTCGCCGAACAACGGGCGCCCCGTCAGGCTCTGCACGGCCCCGTGCCCAAACGCCGCCGGGCTCAACAGGTTCTGCGCGGCCGACTGCAGTGGCGAGACGTTGGCGGCCTCGGTGCCCGCGTACATCAACCCGGCGCCGCTCAGCGCTTGCGCAAACTCCTCATGAAACGCCGCCGCCTGCGCGCTCAGCGCCTGAAACTTCTGCCCGTAGCCGCCGAACAACTCCGCGATCGCCGCCGACACCTCGTCCTGTGCCGCGACCACCACCGACGTCGTCGACGGCGTCGCCCCCAAGTTGGCCGCCCTGATGGCCGACCCAAGACCGGACAAATCCGAAGCCGCTGATGCCACCGTCTCCGGGACTGCAACCACAAACGACATTCCCCCACCTCCCCAGGTTGTGGACGCCCGAGATGCGGTCGATCGGCTTAGAGCGCCCGGGGAACGAACAGTACCGCTATTACGAGCGCCCCGCGAGATCATTCTTTAAACCGTTATGCCGTGTTCGAGCGCTCATTATCACGGGGAGATGGGTGACGGCAAGGGCCGACTTTGGTTGCGGTGCAACTTTATTCAGCGCCTGTCAAGTACGCGATCGTGGGTGCGGCGCGACGGCCGGGATCAGTCAGGTCAGCCGTGATTCAGCCGGCTTTGCGTGCCGTCAGCAAATAGGCCGGCAACTTCATCCGGCCTTTGTCGTCGAGGTCGTGCGGCGGAAATTCGAACGGCGCGTTGCTAACCTGCGGAATGAACGCGTGGATGTAGGCGGGCCGGATCTCGTCGATCTCCCAGTACTTGCTCACTGCGGCGCGTAGCTCGTCCTCGTCGACTTCATTGGGCTTCGGTTCCATTTCCGCGGGGAAGGCGCCCTTGGCGAACACCAGCACGTAATAGCTGGCGCCCAGCGCCGCCGAGCGATGCACGGAACGCAGGTAGCCGTCGCGTCCCTCGATCGGAAGCGAGTGAAACAGGGTGCTGTCGATCACCGTATTGAACCGGCCGTCATAACCGGTGAACGAGGTTATGTCGGCCCGCTCGAAGCTGGCCGTGCTCAGCCCGCGTTCCTGCGCGGCCTTGGTGGCCGCGGCGATGGCCGTGGGTGCATTGTCGATGCCGACCACGTTGTAGCCGTCGGCGGCGAGCGATAACGACAGCTCGGCAACCCCGCAGCCGGCGTCCAGCACGTCGCTGCGGACGTTGCCGGCCGCGATCAGCGAGGCGAGCTCCGGCTGCGGCTCGCCGATGTTCCACGGCGGCGGGCCCTCGAACGCGCCTTGTTCCCGATACACATCGTCCCAGTCAGGCAGCTCAGAACTCATGGTTCCCAACCTACCTGCGGCTACCAGGTGTGTACCGGCTCATTGGCGTGCATGTGCTCGCAGTACCGGCGCAGCATTTCCGCCAGAGCCTCCGGCCGGGTCATCCCACCGTCTTCCAGACTCCGCACGGTCGACACTTGCCACCACGCGCCGTTACGGCCCGTCTTGGCGCGTCCTTCGATGACACCGAGGAGCCGGTCGCGCACGTCGGCGTCGACCTCCCAGCGGCGCAGCCCGTCGTGCGCCATCGGCAGCAGCGTGTCCAGCACCAGTCGCTGGGTTGTCACCTCGCCCTGGCCCGGCCACTGCAGCCGAGCGTCCATGCCGTGCTGGGCTGCTTGCAGGAAGTTTCGTTGTGCCGCAGAGAAACTCATGACGTCCCACAGCGGTTGGTCGGCTTCGGACAGGGTGCGCAGCAAGCCGTAGTAGAAGGACGAATTCGCCAGCATGTCAACGACCGTCGGTCCGGCCGGCAAGACCCGGTTCTCCAGCCTCAGATGCGGACGCCCGTCGACGACGGCGTACACGGGCCGGTTCCACCGGTAGACCGTGCCGTTGTGCAGGCGCAGTTCGGAAAGCTGCGGGCTGCGCCCCGCGGCCAGCTCGGCGACCGGATCCTCGTCGGAAACCTCCGGCAGCAGGGACGGAAAGTAGCGGATGTTTTCTTTGAACAGGTCGAGGATCGACGTGGTCCACCGTTCGCCGAACCACACCCGCGGGCGCACCCCCTGGGTCTTGAGTTCCTCGGGTCGGGTGTCGGTGGATTGGGCGAACACCTCGATCCGGGTTTCCGACCACAGCTGGTGACCGAAGAAGAACGGCGAATTCGCGGCCAGTGCCAGCTGGGGGCCGGCCAGCATCTGGGCCGCGTTCCAGTTGGCGGCGAAATCCTCCGGCGCGACCTGCAGATGCAATTGCATACTGGTGCAAGCGGATTCGGGTGCGATGGACGCCGCGTTCCAGCTCAGTGGCTCGGGGCCGTAGATGTTGATCGGAATGTCCTCGCCACGGGCGGAAAAGATCGAATCGTTCAGCGCAATGTAGCGAGTTGATTCGCTCATCCAGTTGTCGCGCAGATGCTCGGGCATCAGTGTCGGCAGTATTCCGATCATCACGATGTGGGCCCCGCTTGAGCTTGCCTTGGTTTCGGCATCGTTCAGGCTGGCGCGGATTTCTGCTTCCAGGTCGATGCTGGTGCGCCCGGATAGCGGCCGCGGTGGCACATTGAATTCGATGTTGTAGGCGCCCAATTCCTTTTGGTAGGCCGGATCCGCGATCGCGTCCAACACGAATCGATTCGACATGGCGGGTTGATAATCGGCGTCGACCAGGTTGCATTCGATCTCCATGCCCGTGAGCGGCCGGTCGGAGTCGAACCTGGATTGGGCAAGCATCGTCTCGAAGACGTCCAAACAGAGCTGCACCTTGCGCCGGTATTCGCGGCGTTGTCCGTGGTCGTACGTGGCGCGCTTGACCTCTTCGCCCACACCGCCGATGCAACAGGGTTACCGTCGGTAGCGCAAGTGAGACGATTACCCGGAGTGTCGGATCTGACCCCCAGGAGAGCAGTTGGCCGAGTTCGTCGCCGCCATCGACCAGGGCACCACCAGCACCCGGTGCATGATCTTCGACCACGACGGTGCCGAGGTGGCTCGCCACCAACTCGAGCACCAGCAGATCCTGCCCCGCGCCGGCTGGGTCGAGCACGACCCGGTCGAAATTTGGGAGCGCGCCTCGTCGGTAGTGGTGTCGGTGTTGAATCGGGCCGATCTGGCTCCGAAAGACATTGCAGCGCTGGGAATCACGAATCAGAGAGAGACGACGCTGGTATGGAACCGAAAGACCGGACGGCCGTACTACAACGCGATCGTCTGGCAGGACACCCGCACCGACCGCATCGCGTCCGCGCTGGACCGCGACGGCCGCGGCGATGTCATCCGTCACAAGGCCGGACTGCCGCCGGCGACCTACTTTTCCGGCGGCAAGCTGCAGTGGATCCTGGAGAACGTCGACGGGGTGCGCGCGGCCGCCGAAGCCGGTGACGCGCTGTTCGGCACCGCCGATACCTGGGTGTTGTGGAATCTGACCGGCGGTCCGCGGGGCGGCGTGCACGTCACCGATGTCACCAACGCCAGCCGCACGATGCTGATGAACCTCGAGACGCTGGACTGGGACGACGAGCTGCTGTCGTTCTTCTCCATTCCACGGGCTATGCTGCCGGCGATCGCGGCGTCATCGCCGGTGGAGCCGTACGGGGTCACGGGCGACAGCGGGCCCGTCGGCGGCGAGGTGCCGATCACCGGCATGCTCGGCGACCAGCACGCCGCGATGGTCGGTCAGGTGTGTCTGGCCGCGGGGGAGGCGAAAAACACCTACGGCACCGGCAATTTCCTGCTGCTGAACACCGGTGAGACGATCGTGCGATCGGACAACGGCCTGCTGACCACGGTCTGCTACCAGTTCGGCAGCGCCAAACCCGTGTACGCGCTTGAGGGTTCGATCGCGGTGACCGGTTCGGCGGTGCAGTGGCTGCGCGACCAGCTGGGCATTATCAGCGGCGCGGCTCAGAGCGAGTCGCTGGCCCGTCAGGTCGACGACAATGGCGGGGTGTATTTCGTGCCGGCGTTTTCCGGCTTGTTCGCCCCGTACTGGCGTTCGGACGCCCGCGGCGCGATCGTGGGGTTGTCGCGGTTCAACACAAACGCGCACCTGGCGCGCGCGACGCTGGAGGCGATCTGCTATCAAAGCCGCGATGTGGTGGAGGCGATGGCCGCGGATTCCGGTGTGCGCCTTGAGGTCTTGAAGGTCGATGGCGGCGTCACCGGCAACGACCTGTGTATGCAGATTCAGGCCGACGTACTCGGTGTCGACGTGGTGCGCCCGGTGGTCGCCGAGACCACTGCGCTGGGGGCCGCCTACGCAGCGGGCCTGGCGGTCGGGTTCTGGGCCGACCCGTCGGATCTGCGGGACAACTGGCAAGAGGACAAGCGCTGGACGCCCAACTGGTCCGAAGACCAGCGCGCCGCGGGATATGCGGGCTGGCGCAAGGCCGTACAGCGGACCCTCGACTGGGTCGACGTCTCCTAACCCTCATTGCCGCGAGGGTGCGCGTCTGCACACCGACACGCCGGTACGGCTGCACATTTGCGCACGCTCGCGACAATGGGTGTGGCTCAGTCCTCGCCGAGGATGCCGTAAACCTCGCGTCGCACATTGTTGAGAAGCTCGACGATGCGCTGCTGCTGTTCTTCGCTGGCGGTGTGCGCGGCCTGCGCTACCGCTCCGAACAGCTGGCCGATGGCGGCTCGCAGGTTCACCTGTCCCGGGTCGGCGCCCTCCGCGATCTCTTCCCACGGCGGGGTCTCGACCTTCTCGGCGGCAGCGCGGCCCGTGTCGGTCAGCTCGAAAAGTTTCTTGCTGCCATCGGTCTCGCTCGCGGTGATCAGGCCTTCGTCGTCGAGCAGCTGAAGCGTCGGGTACACCGAGCCGGGGCTCGGCTTCCACAGTCCGTTGCTGCGGTCGGCGATCTGCTGGATCATCTCGTAGCCGTGCATCGGCCGCTCGGCCAGCAGCTTCAGGATCGCCGCTCGCACGTCGCCGCGCTTGCCACGCCCGGGGCCACCGCGGCCCCAGCCGCCGCGCCTGCCGCCTCGACCGAACCCGGGCCCGAAACCCGGGCCGAAGCCGGGTCCGAAACCGGGTCCGAAGCCGCCGAAGCCGGGGTCGAAGCCCCTGCCGGCGTGTTCGCGGAGGTGTTCGCGGAATTCGTGTCGAGCTTGCCGCCGTGCGGCGTGCATGGCACGTCGGTCCACGGGGCCGGGTCCGAAGCCGAATCCGAAGCCTGGCCCGCCGGGGAATGGCCCGTCGCCAGGGGTGAATGGGTTGCTCATGTGTGTAGTCCTTAAGTCTCGGGGAAGCGCCGTGTCGCGCTCCCGGCGTATCACAGAGTATCACGATATATCGTAAACTATCGCGATGCAACCCCCAGGCTTGTTTGCATCCATTGATCGGCGGGTAGCACCTGTCGGGTGAACGGCAATAATCACAACCTGGCAATCGACCACCGCGCCGGCGGCGCGACCGAGCCCGCGCAGGACAGCCGCCGCGGCGATGCTTGGCCGTGGGTCAACTGGGGGTTGGCGCTGACCACGGTCCCGGCCGCAGCGATCGTGATGCTCTTCGCGCTCGGCGCGGTCATGAGCACCGACGCCTGCACCGATCACAGTTGTCCCGGTTTAAGTAAGGGCATCAACTTCGGCGTCGCGTTCTACGGAGCGCCGGCGGTGGCCCTGGTCGTCATCCTCGTCTCGTTCTTCACCGCGAAGCGCCGGGGCGGCATCGCGGTTCCGTTGTGCGGGTGGGCGCTGCTGGTCGCCGATGTCGTCATCATGGCGGCGACGGTGGCTTAGCAGTTCAGCGCCGATAGGCCGGCATATTGCCGGCGAGTTCATCGAACAGAGCCTGGTTGAGGGAGAAGGCGATTTTCACCTCGTCGACCGCGCGATCGATTTCGTCGGCGTCGAGGCTGAGCCCGTCGAGTTTGGCCCGATACGAATCCTTATAGGGCTTGGGCCGCATCGGGAATTCGTAGAAGGCCAATCCGGCACCGCCGAGATCGAAGGTGCGGTCGAGGATCTTGCCGATGGCCTGGCCGCCGGAAAGGTCGCCCAGGTAGCGCGTGTAGTGATGCGCCACCAGGGCTCCGCCCCAGGACGCGGTCGCGACCCGATCGCGGTAGGCCTGGGCGGCGGGGGATTCGACGTCGTGGGTGGCGCCGGGCGCCCAGTGCTCCAAGTCGCTGTCGATGGCCGCCAGCCGCTCCAGCGCCGGGTCGTACACGGCGGAGACCAGCGGGTCGTCGCGGCGGGTCCGCACGGCATCTTCCAGCGCGCCGTACACCACGCGCAGCCGCCGCAGGTAATCGGCGTAGCCCTCGCCATTGATCCGCCCGGCAAGCAGCTCCGACACAAACGACGACCCTTCGGCGGCGTCGTGCTCTGCCGTCGAACCCTCTTTCATCGCCACGGAAAGGGGTCGCGCGCGCTTTGCGGCGCTCACTGACATGCTCGACTCCCGAAAGATATTGACAACTTGTCCGCGACTCTAACCCGTTCACGGTCATGCCGGTCATACCTTCGCCAACCTCACGGGCAGCCCGCCTTTGACAGTCATCGAGAAGGTGAACTTGGGCAGGGGTTCTCCAGCCCACCGGCACGCTCAGCCGATACCGCTGAAACAACGTCGCCGAAAAGAATTGCGCCGTCTTGTAAGCCATTTGGGTGCCCATGCAATTTTGTCGATCGAAATTGGAGAAATTAGTCCGGCGCCGCGAAGCCACCGGTCGCTGTCGTCGGGCCCTGCTCCGGCTGTGGCAAACTCTGGGGCTGCGCTTGCGGAGAAGGCGGCGGCGCAGCGCCGGGCCACGGCGCCGGTCCGGCCGGCGGCAGCGGCCAAGTGGGCCAGGCCGGCCAAGTGGGCCAGGCGGGCCAGGGAACACGGCTCGAAGTCGCGCCAACTCGCGGCGGTGTCGTTCGGCGAGCACGGCGGCGAGCACCAACTCCGGCGGTGCACCGGGCGGGGGCGGCGGCGCGATCCGCGACACCACGTCACCGGCGATGCGGTAGCCCATCTGCTGGCGCAGATGCGGATCGAGTTGCGTTGCGCGAGAGAGAAACTGGCGTGCCACCTCGGCCCGGCCGGCGTCCAGCCCCGACAGCTGCAGCGACGATGCCCACCACGCCAACGACGGCGGCATCGCCGGAGGCGCTGGCAGCCGAGGACCGCGTTCGCTGATCACCACGGTGCCGGCGAAGATGTCGCCGATACGTTTGGCTTTCGGCGACAAGATGCTGCAAATCACGGCGGGACTTCCGGCCAGCGACCAGATCTCCACCACCGACGCCAGCGCGCGAAACAGCGCCTGCCGGAAGCGTTCCGGGCCGCCGTCGTCGGACACCACCCGCAGGCCCATCGCCATCTTGCCCAATGACCGTCCCCGCGTCACGGTCTCGAACACCAGCGGATATCCGACCATCACCAGCATCGTGAAGATGATGACGATCGCCGTGCTCAGCGCCTCGTCGAACTCGGTCAGGGTGGCCGCCCACAAAAACAACCCGATGACGTAGCTGACGACCATCACCGTGATATCGATCAGCGCGCTCACCGCCCGCACCGGCAACTGGGCGATTTGCACGTCGAGCACGACGGCGTCGCCCGTCACCACCTCGGACATACCACCGAACGGTACAGGCTTTGCGACTGCGGGCGGCGACACCCGGGTGAGCTCAATTATGCTGCGCAGGGTGGATGTCGACGCATTCGTGCTGACCCATCGCGGTACCTGGGACCGCCTCGACCAGCTCATCAAGCGACGCCGGTCGCTGACCGGCGCCGAGGTCGACGAACTCGTCGAGCTCTACCAGCGGGTGTCCACCCATCTCTCGATGCTGCGATCGGCCGGCACGATCGGGTCGGACTCGCTGCTCATCGGCCGGCTGTCCAGCCTGATCGCCCGCGCTCGCGCCGCGGTGACCGGAGCACATGCCCCGCTGAGCAGCGCGTTCACCCGCTTCTGGACGGTGTCCTTCCCGGTGGTTGCCTACCGCGCGTGGCGGTGGTGGCTGGGGACGGCCGTGGTGTTCTTCGCCGTGGTGGCGGTGATCGGTTTCTGGGTGGCCGGCAATCCGGAGGTGCAGTCCGCTCTCGGAACACCAACTGATATTGACGAATTGGTCAACCATGACGTCTCGTCGTATTACAGCGAGCACCCCGCGCTGGCGTTCGCCCTGCAGGTCTGGGTGAACAACTCCTGGGTGGCCGCCAAATGCATCGCCTTCTCGGTGGTGCTAGGACTGCCGATCCCCTTCGTGCTGTTCCAAAACGCCGCCAACGTGGGACTGATTGCCGGCCTGATGTTTCACGCCGGCAAGGGCAACGTCCTGCTGGGGCTGCTCGCTCCACATGGGCTGTTGGAGCTGACGGCGGTGTTTCTCGCCGCGGCAACGGGGATGCGGCTGGGATGGTCGGTGATCGCTCCCGGTGACCGACCGCGCGGACAGGTGCTCGCCGAGCACGGCCGCGGCGTCGTGTCTGTCGCGGTGGGGCTGGCGGCCGTGTTGCTGGTCTCCGGCCTGATCGAAGCGCTGGTGACACCGTCACCGTTGCCGACGGCAGTGCGGGTCGGCATTGGAATCGTCGCCGAACTGGCGTTCCTGTCCTACATCGTGTACTTCGGTCGTCGCGCGGCCAAAGCCGGCGAGACCGGCGACATCGACGACGCACCCGACGTCGTGCCGACGGGCTGAGCAACAACCGAAAACTAAAGCCGCCCGGTGGCTTTCATCGCCAGGTAGTGGTCGGCAAGGGCGGGTGCGAGTTCCGTGGGGGCCGCATCGACCACGTCGACCCCGCCGCGGCGCAGTCGCGACGCGATCGTATGGCGATCGTTGCGGGACCGTTCGGCGGCGGCCGCGTCATACACCGCGGCCGCATCGGAACGCGCCGCGGCCAATTCGTCGACGCGCGGATCGGCGACCGCGGCGACCATCACGTGGTGTTTGGCCGATAGCCGCGGCAGTACGGGCAGCAGACCCTCGTCCAGAGCGGTCGCGTTGAGGTCGGTGAGCAGCACCACCAGTGACCGCCGTCGGGTGCGCCGCAAGATGGTGGCAACCATTGCGCGCCAGTCGGATTCGACGAGGGTCGGTTGCAGCGGGGCCATCGCGTCGACCAGCTGAGCGAGCAGTTCGGTGCGCGACGCACCGAACACGCCGGCTCGACTCACCCTATCGTGAGCGAGGAAATCCACATGATCACCGGCTCGCGACGCCAGAGCGGCCAGCAGCAGTGCGGCGTCCATCGACCAGTCCAGCCGGGGCCACCCCTCGGGATCGGACGCGGTCGGGTCGACGCCGACCCGACCGGCCGCCATCCGGCCGGTGTCCAGCACGATGACGACCCGCCGGTCGCGTTCCGGCCGCCAGGTGCGGACCATGACGTCGGCGCGGCGGGCGGTGGCCCGCCAGTCGATGGAGCGGACGTCGTCGCCGACGACATACTCACGCAGCGAATCGAATTCGGTACCCTGCCCACGGATCAGTGTCGGCAGCAGCCCGTCGATCTCGCGTAACTTCGCCAGCCGCGACGGCAGGTGCTTGCGCGACAGGAACGGCGGCAGCACCCGGACCTGACCGGGCACCGGCTGCGAACGCTGACGCCCGGCCAACCCCACCGGCCCGATCGATCGGGCGGTGACCGCCGCCGCGCGCTGGTCGCCGCGGCGAACCGGCCGCAGTACGGTCCCGATGTGCTGGTGCTGTCCGGCGGTGATGTTGACGGTGTGGGTGCGTGGCGCTGCGCGCGCACTCGGTGGCCAGGCGTCGCGGATTTGGCCGCGGAATCGGCGCCGGCCATCGTTGTGGATTAGCAGGCCCGCGTCCACCTGTTGGCCGAGCCGGGCCGACATGTCCGGCGAGCGGGTGTAGTGCAGCTTGCGAGGGCTGGCGGCCAGCCCGATGTCAACGGCCACCAGCAGTGTGAGCGCCCCCAGCAGAAGGACGAAAGACCTTTCCGGCCATGGTGATAGCGCGATCGGCACGATGCAGATCAACGCCACCAAGCCGGTGCGGCCAGTAAGGATCACTAGCGGGGCACCGGAGCCGACGCCAGAATTCCGTCGAGCACGCCGTCGGGTGTGGCGCCCTCGAGTTCGGCCTCCGGACGCAGCATGATCCGGTGCCGCAGTGTCGGGCGGGCCATCGCCTTGACGTCGTCGGGGGTCACGTAGTTACGCCCGGACAGCCACGCCCAGGAGCGGGCGGTGCCCAGCAATGCCGTCGCCCCACGTGGCGATACGCCCAGCTGAAGCGCGGGCGAGGAGCGGGTTGCTCCGGCGATGTCGACGATGTAGCCGAGCACCTCGTCGGCGATGAGGACCTTGCGCACCGCATCGCGGCCCGCCGCCAGCTCGGTGGGCCCGGCCACCGGTTTGATCGCGGACAGATCGCGCGGATCGAAACCGTGTGCGTGCCGGGCCAGAATGGCGATCTCCGAGTCGCGCGACGGCAGCGTCACGTTCAGCTTCAGCAGAAACCGGTCCAGTTGCGCCTCGGGCAATTGGTAGGTGCCCTCGTATTCGATCGGGTTTTGGGTGGCCGCCACGATGAACGGGTCGGGCAGCGGCTTGGGTTCGCCGTCGACACTGACCTGGCGCTCCTCCATCGCCTCGAGCAGTGCGGCCTGTGTCTTGGGCGGGGTGCGGTTGATCTCGTCGGCGAGTAGCAGGTTGGTGAACACCGGACCCGGGCGGAACGCGAAGGCGGCGGTGCGGGCGTCGTAGACCAGCGAACCGGTCACATCGCCGGGCATCAGGTCGGGGGTGAACTGCACCCGTTTGAACTCCAGTTGCAGGGCGGCGGCCATGGCCCGCACCAACAGCGTTTTTGCCACTCCCGGAACACCTTCGAGGAGCACGTGGCCACGGCAGAGCAGCGCGATCACCAGGCCGCTGACGACGCCCTCCTGCCCGACGACGGCCTTGGCGAGCTCGGCTCTTAGGGCCAGCAGCGCCGCGCGCGCTGAGTCGGCTTGCGGGTCAGAAGGGTCAGAAGGGTTAGTAGGGGACTGTGTCACGAGCGGGTGACCTGCCTTTCGATATCGTCGAGTGCACGCGCCAGCTGTAGTAGGTCGTTGTCGGTGGCCGGGGGCGGGCCAAAGAGGTGATAGGACAGGAAGTTTGCGTCGGCCCCGCTGCGCTGAGCCACGGTCGCCACGACCACCGGAACCGGCGCACCCACGCCCAGGCCGAGCCGGGGCAGCAGCCGCTGCAGCGTCGCGGCGCGCAGCGCGTCGGCGGCGCGGTCACGTGCCCGGCGGGACCGGTAGAGCCGGCCGCGTCCCTCGACCGTCTCCGATGCACGAACCACGACGGGCAATTCCTCGGACACCAGTGGACCGATCCGTCGCCCCTTCCACAGAGCCACCAGCACCACGACCAGTGCCAGCTGCCAGGTAATCCAGGTGACATTGGCCGGAATCAGGTCGTAAATCGATGTCGCAGAGGGGTTCTCGCCCTCGGCGTGGTGCGGCGCGTACCAGATGAGGCGGGGTCGATCACCCGCGAGGTTCATCGCTAGTGCGGCATTGCCCGCATGCAGCAGGCCGTCATTGGTCATGAAGTCGCTACTGCCGACCACGGTGACGGTTCGGGCGCCTTCGGGCCGGTCAGTGCGATAGCGAATCAGAGCCCCGTCGTAGCACCGCGTTGCCACTCGGCCCTTGGCGTCGTAGGTGTCGCTCGACCCGAAGCGAACTGACCCGGCTCGATTAGCCTCGCGCAGCGTGCAGTTGGGGTCACTGCTCAAGGTGTTTGTGGTCGCCTTGCTCAGATCCGGAGCGAGTGCCTCGCGGGTTCGTGCCGTGGGTTCCACCAGGAGCAGGTCGCCGGGGGCTCTCGCCAGGCGGTCCAGCAGCGTGGTGTCGGCCAAGTACTCGCTTTCCGCCACCAGTGTGAGTGTGTCGGGGCGCGCCGCCCGCTCGACGTCGGCGATGCCGTCGGCCACGACGACGTCGACGCCGTTGTCGCGCAACAGGGTCACCAGGGCGTGGGCGCCGTCCGGTTCGGTGGACTCGGGATCCATCGGGAAGCCGGGTCGAGGTGCGGTCAGGTAGGTGGTGAGCGCCGCCATCGCCGCAACCACGAGCAACGTGACCAACGGCCACCGCCACGCCCGCCAACGGGGCGGCGCGCTCACGGACTCGGGGGGACTTGCTGCGTCGGTCGCCATCAGCGGACCTGAGCCCACGACTCGTGCGCCGCGGCGGCGCCGGCGGCCGGCGGACTGGTCGGTGATCGCGACCGCAGGTGGTCGTCGAGGTCGGCGATCATCTGGTAGGCGGCCTGCGTCCCGGGCCGCTCGCCGTAGGTGACGTCGTTGAATGCCATTGCTGCCGTGGTTAACTCACCTGCCAGGTGCGGCAACACTGAGCCCGCGTCGAGCGCCAGTTCGTTCGCGGTGCGGCCGGGATTTGGATTGAGCACGCCGGTCTCTTCCAGCTGGCGGGCGACGGCGCGCAGCCGGTGACGGATAGCTGCGGCCCAATTTCCTGCTGCTGCAAAGGCTTCAGCGGTAGCTCGGTGTTGTGCCGCGGTGAGCGGAGTGGTTTCGAACAACTGGTAGTCGCCACCGCGTTTGGTGCGCATGGTGCGCCGCGCGACGTGGATGGTGACCGCCACCGCGACGGCCAGCAGGACAAGCAGCACGGTGGTGGTGAACCACCCGCCCGGAATTTTTGATGTCGCCTCCAACAGCCGGTACAACTTGTCGCTGAGCCACTCGTCAAGTTGTTGTGCCGCGGAGCCCCGCGAATAGATCGGCTTGTCCAGCTCGTTCTGTGCGGCCTGGTGTGCGGCATCGCGGTCGATGTCGATGGAGGGCACGGTCAGCCGGTCCTCATGCCGGGCGCCGCAACCAGAGATCGTCGGTGGACTCGATTGCGTAGGGACCGCCGGCCGCGCCGGTCTGCAGCACCAAGTCGAATGCCTCGGCGCGCATCCGGCGGTCGGTGTAGAGCAGCGCGATGACCCCGGCGTTGAACGGCGCGGTGATGATCTGGCCGATCGCCGATCCAATGGATGCGATCGTGGTGCCGATGAGCACCGCACTGACGGATCCGGCCCCGGACACCATCAGTTGGCCGCCGATGCTGAACGGCGCGGCGACCGCATTCGCCACGAACGATGCCACGATGAACGTCAGTAGCCGGATGCCGAAGACTCGCCAGAAGCTGTTGCGCACCAGCGCAAAGGATCTGGCGATCGCTTCGATGACCGGCAGCCGCTCCAGCACGATCAACACGGGCGCGAACAGCACCACGGTGTAGAGGTATGCCATCACCGCGCCCATCGCAAGCAGCAGCGGGAATGCGAGCAGGATCGCTGCCGCTGGGTTGCCAAGGGCCGCAATCATCGCGATGAGCACCACAACCAGCCCGATAAGAGCCGCCACCACCGCGGCCTCCAGCAACGCCAGGCCGAGCAGTGCGGGGATGCGCCCACGGATCTTGGCCCATGTTTCGCCGATCGTGATCGTCGACCCGAACACCGCCCGGCCGACGATCACCGTGAGCATCCCGGATAGCAGCATGCCGCCCAGCCAGGTGACGAGCGCGCCGACACCCAAGGACGTCATCAGCGCGCCCAGGACACCCCAGTTCGGTTCGTCGGGACGTCCCGTGGCGATGCGGCCGTAGGCGGCCAGGGGCCCCACCGTGGCGGCCAACGAGACGAGCTGCATGAGCACAACCACCATCGCGGTCAATCCCAGCGTCGCCTTCGGATTGGCCCGGATGTAGCCCACCGCGCCGTTGAAGATGTCGCTGAGCGTCAGCGGCCGCAACGGGATGATGCCTGGTTTGACCGCCCATGGGACCATTCCCGGTGCGCCTGATGGCGGACCATAACCGGGCGGCGGTCCGTAGCCAGGCGGCGGGCCGTAGCCAGGTGGAGGACCGTAGCCAGGCGGCGGGCCGTAGCCAGGTGGAGGACCGTAGCCAGGTGGGGGAAGGTAGCCAGGTGGGGGGCCATAGCCGGGCGGCAGGCCGTAACCGGGTGGCGCGCCGTACCCCGGCGGCACATTCCCGGGGTACCCGGGTGGGGGGCCGGCCGGGTAGCCAGGTGGCAGCGTGCTCACCGGGCGCTCACCGGTGGCAAGGGCCTTCGTCGTTGGTCACAGCGTCCATCCTGCCCATCCTGCCTTCCTTTCTCAGCTGGGGGTATTTCCACACTCTTTGGCCACAGGTGGCCGTCAGGAAAGCCCCCGGCGCGTAGCGTCTGGTCCATGGCAGAACTGAAGGCCCGGCTGCGGGCGGATCTGACCCAGGCGATGAAATCCCAGGACAAGCTGCGCACGGCGACCTTGCGTATGGTCTTGGCGGCGATCCAGACCGAGGAAGTCTCGGGCAAACAGGCCCGAGACCTCTCCGACGACGAGGTGATCAAGGTGCTGGCCCGGGAATCCCGCAAACGTGGGGAAGCGGCCGAGATCTACACCCAAAACGGGCGGGGTGAACTCGCCGCCAACGAGCACGCCGAGGCGCGCGTCATCGACGAGTATCTGCCTACCCCACTCACCGACGCGGAGCTGGCCGACGTGGCCGACACCGCGATCGCCGAGGTGGCCGAGACGCTCGGGGAGCGGCCCACCATGAAGCAGATGGGACTCGTCATGAAGGCGGCCACCACGATCGCGGCCGGCAAGGCCGACGGCGCGCGCCTGTCCGCCGCGGTCAAAGACCGGCTGTAGCCCCCTCGCGCCGTTTGCCCGGGGTACGCCCGGGTATTCGTGCAGGTATGACCAACTTTGGCTATACCTTGATGACGGAGCAGAGCGGCCCGAAAGAGCTTGTCCAGTACGCGGTTTCGGCTGAACAACGCAGCTTCGACTTCGAAGTTTGCAGCGATCACTTCTCACCGTGGCTGACGTCGCAAGGACATGCGCCCAATGCGTGGGCGGTGTTGGGCGCGGTGGCGCAAGCGACCGATCAGGTGGATCTGTACACCTACGTGACCTGCCCGACGATGAGATACCACCCGGCGATCGTGGCCCAGCAGGCGGCGACCGTGCAGATCCTGGCCGACGGACGGTTCACTCTGGGGTTGGGCAGCGGCGAAAACCTCAACGAACACGTGGTCGGCAAGGGTTGGCCGGCCGTCGAGCGTCGGCAGGACATGCTGCGCGAAGCCATCAAGATCATCCGCGAGCTGTTCGGGGGTCAGCTGGTGAATTGGCGCGGCGACTACTTCCAGGTGGACTCCGCACGACTGTGGGATCTCCCCGAGGTGCCGGTCGGCATCGCCGTTGCGATGGGGGGCAAGAAGGCGATCGACAGATTCGCCAAACTCGCGGACCATCTGGTGGCGGTCGAGCCCAACGGAGAACTCGTCGACGCCTGGCACGCCGCCTGCCAAGCCACTAATGGCGCGGGCGCCCGGCGGGTCGTCGGGCAGATACCGGTGTGTTGGGATCCCGACCGCGACGCGGCCATCGAACGTGCCCACGACCAGTTCCGCTGGTTCGCCGGCGGTTGGAAGGTCAACGCCGATCTACCCACGCCGGCCGGTTTCTCCGGCGCGACCCAGTTCGTGCGCCGCGAAGATGTCGCTGAAAGCATTCCATGCGGGCCGGACCTGGACGCGATCGTTGACGCTGTCCGGCCCTACTGGGAGGCCGGATTCACCGATATCGCGCTCGTTCAGATCGGTGGTGACGCACAGGAATTGTTCCTCAAAGAAGCCGCCGAACCGCTGCTTCAGGCGTTACGCGCAGCCTCGAAGTGACAACGCGTTTGGCCGGTTACCGCCCGGGTATCCGATGTCGATGTCAAATCAATTGCAAGGCAAGAAAATCGCCATCCTGGCAGCGGACGGGGTGGAGAAGGTGGAACTCGAGCAGCCGCGCGCCGCATTGGAAAAAGAAGGCGCGCAGGTCCAGCTGCTGTCGCTGAAATCCGGTGAGATTCAGGCGCGCAACCACGATCTGGAGCCGGCGGGCACGTTTCCCGTCGATCGGGTGGTCTCGGATGCGTCGGTCGAAGAGTTCGACGGGCTGGTGTTGCCGGGTGGCACGGTGAATCCCGACAAGCTGCGAGCGGACGCTTCGGCGGTCGCATTCGTCGAGCAGTTCGTCGGTTCGGGAAAGCCCGTCGCCGCGATCTGCCACGGTCCATGGACATTGGTGGAGGCCGGGATGGTGGCCGGGCGCACGTTGACCTCGTATCCGAGTATTCGCACCGACCTGCGTAACGCGGGCGCTCACGTCGTGGATCGAGAGGTGGTGGTCGACGGCAATTTGATTTCAAGCCGCTCGCCGAAGGATCTACCGGCATTCTGCTCGACGGTCATCGAACAATTGGCCCGCGTCGCTGCGGGCTAGCCAACGCATTCCGGTTTAGGCCCGTGGTTTGCGGGCATTAGTCAGGTCATGCCGTGATCGGTCGCGGCGAACCGACTGAAAGGCCCGCGCTTGACCACCACGTATCCCGCCCCGGTTGGCTCCTCCGCAGTTGGTGAGGTGTATCAGCCGCAACAAGATTCGCGCCTGCTGGTGGAAACGATGCAACGAACGGCGATCGTTGCCGGGCGGCGGGTACTCGATTTGTGCACGGGGAGCGGCTACGTCGCGATCGCGGCCGCCGAGTTGGGCTGCGCCAGCGTCACCGCCTTCGATATCTGTCCCCAAGCCGTGCGATGCTCGCGCGACAACGCCCTTGATGCCGGGGTCGAAATCGATGTTCGGGAAGGCTCGTGGACAAGGGCTTTCGGCTGCGCTCCGTTTGAAGTCGTGGTGTCGAATCCGCCGTATGTGCCCGCCCCGCCAGCTGACGACCGAGACGCCATACCGTGCAATGCCGGACCGTCGTGGGCGTGGAATGCTGGCCCCGACGGAAGACTGGTGCTGAACCCACTGTGTGAATCGGCGTCAAAACTGTTGTGCAAAAACGGGTCCCTGCTGTTGGTGCAGTCGGCGTTCGCTGGCGTGCGCCAATCGCTAGGTTTGTTACGGGCGAGCGGCTTGGACGCCGACGTGGTTGCGTCGCAGTGGATTCCATTCGGACCCGTGCTTACGGCACGAGCGAAGTGGCTGGAGGACACCGGTCGTTTGAGTCGCGGCTGTCGCGAAGAGGAGCTGGTCGTGATACGGGCGGACAAATCGTGACCGGCACGCGGGTACAGGTGATTCCCAAAGGCCCCGTGCTGGTCTCGGGCCCGGCCCGGATCGAAGTTCCCGGCGGGCGTGTCGTGGAATCCGACCGGTTCATGGTGGCGATCTGCACCTGTGCGCGCAGCAAGGAATATCCGCTGTGCGACACCAGCCATCGTCGATGCCGATCCGTCTCGATAGCGGATCAGGACAGCACCTAGCCGACCGGTCGTCGCAATGACGACTGTCCTAGCCTCCAGGCCGCCATCATGTTGTCCGCCAGTCGTTTTTCCACGACGGCGTGCGCACGTATCCCGAACACCACGTCGCGGTCGAGGTTGGGTTCGCGGGCGACCAGATCACCCACAACGTCGTGGCGCACCACTTGTTCGTGTACCGCGTCGGCCTCGACATGCTCGGCGTAGAACGCGACGCAGGCCGGCGGTGCGCCAAGTCGCTGCAGGGCCTGGACCATTCGTCGGGAGCCTGGTGGCGAGGTGATTTCGGTCGCGGCGAAATGTCCGATCGCGGCGCCGCGCAACCAGCGGTGCAAGCCGAACAGGGACATCACGTTCACGACGGTCAGCGATTCGGCGGGGACGGCGTCGAGGTAACCGAGATACGTCGGGTCCAGGTCGGCCGCGGTCAATAGATCGGCGAAGAGCTGCTGATGCATCTGTGGGCCCTGCCCGGCGCCGTATTCGTCGAATTCGACGGCCACGAAGGCCGCCTTGGCGGAACCCGTCAACCGCGGGATCGCCCAGGCGTGCGGGTCGCCCTCCTTGAGGTGGTAGAGCGATCTGTGCGCGAAGTACTCGCGCGCCTGCTGCCAGCTTCCGGTATCGCGCAAATAGTACGAAGGGCCGGTCCCGTCGGAGGGCTCGACGGAGATCGCATCCATTTCGAGCGCAGCGGTGTGGCCGAGTTCAATCGGCCCGGCGTCGCGGCGGATCCCCGCCAGAAAGGCGTGTTCGAGTTCGGCGCGTAAGTGCAGCAGTGCTGGGTTCCACTCCCAGGTCGCATCCACGCCGGCGAATCCTCGGTAGTGCAGCTCGTAACACATGAACAAGGCCAGCTGAAGATCAAGACCGTACGGATCCGAATCACGCACCGAAGCGGTGATGCGGGCGAGCTGGTTGCGGGACGCGGGCCCGGTCATGGTGCGGCGGACGGCCATCGACAGCGGTCCGTGCGCCGCAGGCAGAACGGGCTCGATGCTGAGCGATGCGCGAGTCACGCGAGTGTTCGTACCCGCTAAGGGCGCGCACAAACGCGCGGGTCAGCGATTGAGGGCTTCGGCGGCTGCCGGGAGTTGAAAGCTGACTTTGACCGTGGTTCCGTCTTCGGTGCAGTGCAGCTCGACCGAGCTGCTGATGGCCCGCATCAGCGGCAGGCCCCGTCCCCCGTTGCGGGGTTGGGCGGCCGGTGTCTTCCACGAGCCCCAATCGCCGACCCGCGCGTGGACTTCGCCTTCGACGGCCTCGACCTCGATCAGCATCGTCCCGGCGCTCTGACCGCGGTATGCATGCTCCACACTGTTGGTACACGCCTCGCTGATGACGAGCACGATGTCGGCGGCCAGCTCGTCGGGGACGTCGGCGGCGCGTAGCCAACCGGACAGTCGACGCCGGATACCCGCCAATTTGTCAGCGCTGGCTTCGCTTGCGATCCGAAGCGGCACCAGCTCGTGGCGGTAGATGACCATCGCAACATCGTCGTCATATCCCGCCGCGGGAGCCAACTCACCAAGCACCGCATCCGCCACCGCGTCCAACGGCAACTTCATCGTTCCCACCAAAACATCCGCCGCACGGGCGATTCCGTCATCGATCGACTCGCGCTTGCGCTCGACCAAGCCGTCGGTGAACAACATCAGTGTCGAGCCGGGCGGAAGTAGCTGGGAAACTTGCGGGCGAGGGCCGTCGCGGCGCACCGCCAGTGGCACCGATCGCGCGCCCGTCAACGCGATCGTCGCGGATCCGCCCGCGGCCAGCATCGCGGGCATGTGGCCCGCGTTGCTGTATTCCATTACTCCGGATTCGGTGTCCAGGATCGCCAGGAACACGGTGGTGCAGTACGCATCTGGAATGAGCGATGCCGCTGCGTCGAGTTGTTCGAGCAACACCGCGGGCTCGGCGCCGGTGAGCAACAGTGCGCGTGCCGAGCTGCGCAGCTGACCCATGATCGCGGCGGCCGGCAAGCCGCGGCCCACGCAGTCACCGACGACGATGCCGATGCGGTGATCGCCGACGGGCAGCACGTCGTACCAGTCGCCGCCGATTTCCAACGGCGGGACGGCGGGTTCATAGCGGACCGCAAAGCCCGCGGGCGGTTGCAGCGGTGGCAACATCGCTCGTTGCAACGTCATCGCCGTTTCGCGCGCACTCTCGAACTGACGGACATGCTGCATCGCCAGACTGAGGTGGCCGATCAATACCGTGGCCAGCAGTCGATCCTCGCCGCTGACCCACCGCGGTACGCGCAGCTCCAACCACAACGCCATGTCTCCCGTGCCGGACAGCACCGCGACCAATCCCTTTGCCTTACCGGGAGATTCGGGCCCATCGACCGCTTTGGCCGTCAGCGGCAGCTGGTGTCGCGCGAACTCGAATATCATGCGCAGCCATGGATCCAGTTCGCGCCAGGTCGATTCGTGTGGCTCGCCCGCCATCTGGACCAGCGGTTCGCCCTGGGAATGCTCGCCGGGCGGCCACATGACCGCGATCACCCGTTTCACGTCGACCGTCGTCCGGCACTCGTCGAGAGTGATCGACAGCACCTCGTCCACGCTCTTGGCCACGGCCACGGCGGTGGCCAACCGAAGGACCGCGCTTTCCCGGGCGGCGAATGCCCTTTCCGCCGTGATGTCGCGAATGGTTCCGACGTAGACGTCTTCGTCGGTGCCGCTTCCCCGGACGGCGTTGATGCTCACCGCTACCCAGGCAAGATGGCCGTCCTTACGGCGAATCGGTGTCTCGTAATCGGCGCTGCCGTAGCTACGCACTCGGGCTTGCTGTTCAGCGGCGGTGTTCTTGTCGACCAGCCACGGATGCGGCCAGGGGTACGGCAAATCCTCGGCGGGATAGCCGAGTATCTCAGCGAAGGCGTTGTTGATGTCGATCACCGCGCCGTCATGGTCGGCGACAAAGAACCCCTCTTGCAGGGAATTGACCAGGGCGGTGTGGAACTTGTCGCGGTCGGCCAGATCCTCTGCGCGGGCCCGCTGTTCGGCGTAGGCCCGCGTGCCGTCCAGGAACCCCCGGGTCGCGATATCGAGCGGAGCCAGCGTTTGCAACAGGAATTCCAATGCGACGGGGGCGTCGACCCGGACGTCCTGCGAGAGTTCGAGAATCAGCCGGACATGGTCCTCGACGATATCGAGCATGCTGATCCGATCCTGCAGGGCGCGGCGGCCGAGTTCATGGCCGACGGCCAGGCTGTCCTCGTCGCGCGCATGCAGATACGTCCGCAGCGCGGCGCGGTATTCGGCGCGGAAGTCGTCGGGGTGGGTCATGAGCGCCGCTCCTCCTCATCGCTGCGCTCTGCATCGTCGGCGGCGCGGATCATGTCGAGACCCCCCGGTGACGTGCGGCGAGCACCATGGCGTCGTCGGATTCTTTCGCATGCTTAGCCAAGATTTGTTCGGCAATGGCCGTGGCCGGGGCCGCGAAGTCGATGTGTTCGAGGTGGTCTTCGGCTATTCCGTCGCTGGCGATGATGAGTAGATCGCCGGTGCGTACCGGAACCACTTGCGCCGGAAAGATTTCCGGTATCCGATAGCCGACGATGCCGGCGGCCAGGCGTGCGGAAGAGCGGATCTTGACACCCATGGCAGCCTTGGCGACCAGGTTGGCGGTGACATTGCCCACCCCGGTCCAGTACAGCTGGTCAGTCGGAAAATCGAACTGTGCCAGGGTCATCGCAGCTCCTCTGGTCCCTTCGAGCACGCGGTGGCAGAGCTGGACCAAGACTTCAACCCGTTCGCCGCGGGCGTTGCGGACCGCTTCCGCCGCGGAGATTGCCGCATTCGCGGCGGACGGGCCGTGACCAAGGCCATCCACTACACCGAACAGGGCGCCCTGACCCTCGATGCTGGCCGCGATCGACTGATCGCCACAGACATACTCGCCGGGGCGTGGACGTCCCGCCGCCGCCCATTCGATCGGCCCCCACCGGCCCTGTTCAAGCACGAGCCGGCACCCACTTCCACATCTCGATGACCGTTCCGCGCCCGAGTTCAGATTCCACGATCATCCGGTCCACCAGGCGCCGCGAACCGGGCAAGCCGAGGCCTAGCCCGCGCCCGGTCGAATAACCGTCCTCCATCGCCCGCTCGATATCGGCGATGCCGGGTCCCTCGTCCTCGGCGCGAATCACCAGCGCCTTGCGACCCTCCTTGTCGGCCACCTGCACTCGAACCACGCCGTGCCCGGCATAGCTGGTGATATTGCGGGCGACTTCCGAGATCGCGGTGGCGATCATGGTGACGTCGGTCAGAGAAAACCCAAGCTCGAGAGCTAGCTGGTGTCCCGCTTTGCGGGCTTCCACGATGTCGTCGGGGTTGTTGATCGCGACCACGATCTCACCCGCCACCGTCGCGCCCGATCGTCGATTTACGCAGTCCCAGTTTGCGATTCAGCAGCGCTATCCCCTCCTCGAGGTCTAGCGCGGTGTTCATGTCGTCGAACGCCAGGCCCAACTGGACCATCGCAAAAGCCACCTCTGGCTGCAGGCCCACGATCACCGTGACGGCGCCACGCAGCCGGGTCATGTGCGCAATCGTTCGCAGCGACCGGGCCGCGAACGAATCCATCACGTCGATGGCGGTGACGTCGACGACGATGCCCTGCGCGCGAAACCGGCTGACCCGCTCCATGAGGTCGTACCGCAGCCGCTCGGTGTCAGAGTCGGTGAGCGCAGCTTGCACCGTGGCGATCAGAATCGCGCCCTGCTTCAGGATTGGTACTGGCATATGCTCGGTTGCGTCAGTGTGCTCAGCCGGGCTGCTCGCCGGTGCGGGTGACCTCGTATCCCAGCAGTCGTTCGGCTTCTTCGATGCCGCCCTGCAGGTCGCCGACGGCATTCATCTTCGACAGGTCCAGTCCGATCGTCACCAGCGTCAGGGCGATCTCGGAGGACAGTCCGGTGATGATCACGCTCGCACCCATCAACCCCGACGCGTCGACCGTCTGCACCAGGTGGTTGGCCACCGTCGAGTCGATGGTGGGCACACCGGTGATGTCGATGACGACCACCTTCGCGCGGTTCGCCCGGATGGCGCGCAACAACTGTTCGGTGACCTGTCGGGCGCGCTGACTGTCGAGCACGCCGATGATGGGCAAAATCAGCAGCTGTTCGCGCACCTGCAGCACCGGCGTCGACAGCTCGCGGATGGCCTCCTGCTGTTGGCGGATGATGCGCTCGCGTTCCTGCACGAAGCTGACGCCCACGGTGTTGGCGATACGGTTGGCCGCCGGCTCGTAGGCGTCCAGAACGCTTTTCAGCATGTCGAACTCGGCCTGGTACTTCTCGAACAGGGAGCGGGCCAGCACGTCGCGCAGCAGCAGCACGATGCCGAGGACCTCGTCGGTTTCCACCCCCCGCGGGATGATGCGTTCGGACAGGTCGCGCGCGTAGTCCTGCAGCGCCTCGACGCTACCGGTCTCGAGCACCTCGACGTAGTTGTCGTAGACGGCGGTCGCCTCGGAGAAGATCTCGTCGGGCGTCATGGCCGTCAGCAGTTCGGCCGCGGTGATCCTGCGGGCCCACTCTTCGCGCAGCACCGTCCGATTCCGCCGGAGGTGTTGGACCAATTGCGGCAGCAGGCCCTCGCTGGAGATCCCGGCCGTCGTGCCGCTGGCGTTGGAGTCTGTCGGCGAATCTGACATGTGGCCTCCCAAGGCCTCCCAAGTGCACCTAAGTGTCTGCAGCTCTCCCCAGGGCACAGGCCCCTATGGGGAGACTATCCTGCATTGCAGCGTGCGCGGTGTTGAGGGCTTCTTCTTCGCGGAGTTGGACGGGCGGGTTAGGCTTGCACCACGCTTAAGACCTGAAGGCCCGGACAAAGGATCGCCATTGTCAGCTCCCGATTCGATAACCACGTTGGTTGCCGACCACGATGGGGTCGCCGTGGTCAGTGTCAGCGGCGAAATCGACCTGGTCACCGCGCCTGCCCTGGAACAAGCCATCGGCGCTGTTGTGGCCGAAGGCCCGACCGCGCTGGTCATCGACCTGTCCGGGGTGGAGTTTCTCGGTTCGGTGGGACTTAAGATTTTGGCTGCGACCTACGAGAAACTCGGCGATTCGGCTGAGTTCGGTGTGGTGGCGCGAGGCCCGGCGACGCGACGGCCGATTCACCTGACGGGTCTGGACAAGACCTTCCCGCTTTATCCGACGCTGGACGATGCCTTGACCGGCGTGCGTGACGGCAAGCTGAATCGCTAGCGCGGTTGCGCGGGTTTGGTTCGTCTCAGCGCGAGTATTGCCAAAGCTCGAGGAGTCTGGAAGTTAGAACACGCTGAATTGGCGAGCGATCTCACACGTTGACCGGTCCCCTTCGGCGTGCACTCCCAAGGCTTCCCAAGTGCCTCGTTGAGTCACCCATCGTACGAAGGCTTCGGGGCCGCATGTGATGCGGGCGGCTGTGGCGGCTGCGTCGGCACCGCCCACGCGCACTGTGCGGCTTCCGTCGAGGTCTATCTGGACCGCAGCGTCAAGCCGCGCTAACAGGTCCGCGTTCTGCTGGGGCAGCGCCGCTTCGATCCAGTCGAGAGTGGGTGCCAGACGCAAGTCGTCGGACGGCGGCACGGCTGCGCTCAGCGGTCCTCCCGGTGCCAAAAGGTCGTATCGGAGGTGGACGAAATGTTCGAAGGCGAACGCGTTCGCGATGGCCCATGCCGGGTAGGTTCCGACGTCTCCCAGCGCCACCGGCACGTCATGGTCCTGCAACGCGGCGAGTACCTCGAGGCCCTTCGCGCTGACCGCTTCGTAGTCGGCCACGATCTGTTCGTGCGTCATGCTGCGACGCGCCTCGACATACAGGTCCGCTGCCCGTTCGGCGGGCAGTGCCCCGGGGTCGGGCAGCATCGACGGTTCGACGGCCAGCCAGAAGCTGCAGGCCATGTGCGACAACACATCCCGCGCAGACCAGCCCGGGCACCCGCTAGCCTTCGACCATGCGGAGTCGTCCAGCTCGCGGGCCAGCGCCAAGACAGTCTCCCGGTCGGCCTCGACAGCTTTGAGGGCTGAACTCATGTCCTTCATGGCAGTGGTCCTCCTTTGTGATTCGATACTGGATCCGGTACCCGGGCTCTTGAGCACTACAGTAGAAACCTACATACCGTCTGTATGAAGATACGTACGGTATGTATGAAAGGCAAGATCTGATGGAGCGAACGCGCCGCACGCAGGCCGAGCGGACCGCGGAGACACGCGAGGCGCTGCTCAAGGCCGCGCGGCCGCTTTTTGCCGCCCACGGCTTCGCCGATGTCGCGTTGGAGACGATCGTGCGCGCTGCGGGCGTCACCAGGGGCGCCCTCTACCACCACTTCGCCGACAAGACCGAGCTCTTCGCGGCGGTCTTCGAACAGGTCGAGGCGGAAGTAGCCGGGTGCATGAGCGAGGCCATCATCGCTGCCAACCAGACGGACCCCGTCGAGGTCATGCGCCTGGGGGCGCACTTCTGGCTTGATGCCTGCTCCGACCCCGAGGTCCAGCGAATCGTCCTGGTGGACGCGCCTGCGGTGCTGGGTTGGACGCGGTGGACCGAGATCGGAAACCGCTACAACATGGGGATGGTGCGGGAACTGCTCAAGAGCGCCATCGAGGCCTCGCGCATCCCGCCGCAACCCGTCGAAGCCACCGCGCTAACGCTGCTGGGCGCGATGCGGGAAGCGACGCTTTACGTGGCACGGGCCCAAGACCACGCGCCGGCCCGCCGGGAAGCCGGCGACGTCATGGACCGATTTATCCGTGCGCTGGGCGCCAACTGAACGGTCCGGCGCCGTGGGATGATCACGACCATGGATGTCGATCATCCTGAAGACGATCAGCAGTGGGACCGGCGCCAGCGCGACGAAACCGAGAGCGAAAGGTTGGATCGCAACTGGAACAGCCTGCTGCAGGAACTGCGGGTGGTCCAGACCGGAGTGCAGCTCCTCACCGGGTTCCTCTTGACGCTGCCGTTTCAGCAACGATTCGACGTCCTCGGCGAGCACATGCGGATCCTCTATCTGGCCACTGTGGGGTGTTCGGTGGGCGCGACGGTGCTGCTGGTGGCCCCGGTGGCCACGCACCGGTTCCTGTTCCGGCGGCACCGACTGCAGGTGCTGGTGTCGGCGGCGCACCGCTTCGCCGATGCGGGGCTGACTCTCCTCGGCGCCGCGCTCACCGGCGTGACGGCCATCGTGTTCACGGCGGTGTCCGGGCGCACCGCGGGCGTAGCGGCCGGGTCGTGTGCGGTCGCGCTGTTCACCTTGTTCTGGCTGGTGCTGCCGTTGTCGCTGCGCGGCCGCGAGTTCTAGTCCCGCAATTGAACTGTTTCGTCTTGTTTTCCGTGTGTGGAGTGCCCCTTGACCGGGTAATCGGCTGACCTACGGGTGACTTACGGGAAGTCGGTCGGCCCGCCCCCTGCGCAGGAAAGGAACGCCCATGTCGACCGCTAGCGACTACGACGCACGCCGCGTGTCCGACGTCGAGACGATGGACAGGACCGGTCTCCGCGAACTGGCACCCAAGTCATCCGCAGTAATCGTCGACGACGATCCGAGCGATGCGTTTTTCGAACTGCCCGACGCCGATCTCTCGGGTGAAGAACTCGTGGTGACGGTGATTCCGGCCCGCTCTGACGAGTTCACCTGCTCGAGTTGCCACCTGGTGCAGCATCGCAGCCGGTTACGCAGCGCCGGTGGCGTGCCACCGATCTGCGCCGACTGCGTGTAGCGACCCGACGAAGATAGGCTCAAGCCGACCGTCGGGCTGCAGTTCGTCAGCCCTGCCAAAGCAATCCAGAGTCGGGGTCGGCAATGAAGGTACTGCTATCCGTCGCGACGGTACTGGTGAGCGCCACGGCGCTGGCCGCGACCGCCCACGCAGACCCCAACGACGCGCAGTTCCTCAAGAACATCGGCGACAACATGGGCAGGCAGATCACCGACTCGCAGGCGCTGATCGCCTCGGCGCACGAAATCTGCTCCGAGTTGCAGACGGGCAAGCCCGCCAACGCCGTCATCACTGGCGTCCGGCTCGGCAACCAGGATTGGGACTACAACGAAGCGGGCTACTTCGTCAGCGCCAGCGTCGAGGCCTACTGCCCGGACCGGCTCGCCAGCGAATGAGCCCGCCGCGCGGCGTCAGTCGAACTTGCTGGAGTACTGCGGGCAGTAAGCCCCCGTCGCCGCACCCATGATGGTGGCGATCGAGGAGTCTTGTAACTGCGGCAGCCCCGATTTCGCGTCGGCGAAGGTTTGCTCGAAGGTCATTCCGTGGTTCCAGTCCGTGCATACCGCATGCCCGATGTTGACCATCGTGGAGTCCCCGCCGTTTGGCCAGGTGATGCCCTTTTTCGTGAGGGCCGACAGGTAACCGTCGTCCGCCGAGTCGGCATTGGCGATCGGGGCAATCGCGACTGCGAGACAGCCTGCAGCGGCGGCGAGCAGACCGGTGAATCGTCCGGTGTTCTTCATTTATGGCTCCTCCGTATGGGCACGTTTTCGTGCAGGCCCCCTGGCGCTGACGTATCAGCAAAGAGATTATGTCGAGACTGCGGGCCGGCGCGCCACAAAATGATTGATATTCAGCGCGAAGACACCACATTTAACATGGGTCGGGGTGGCGGGATTTGAACCCACGGCCTCTTCGTCCCGAACGAAGCGCGCTACCAAGCTGCGCCACACCCCGCTTGAAGCCTCGACAGCCTATCGCACCTGGCCGCCGACTGGCCAAACCGCTGGCAGCGCGCCACGAGCTTCAGTTCCAGGCGCAGGACCGTTCGAATTCGACCAGCGCCTGGGCCGGTCCGCTGGGATCAAGCCCCTGGGCACTGACCCACTCGTCGCTGAAGTAGGTGTCGGCGTAGCGGTCGCCGCTGTCGGCGAGCAGCGTGACCACCGAACCGCTGCGGCCCTCGGCCACCATCTCCGCGAGTAGCCCGAAGGCGCCCCACAAGTTGGTGCCCGTCGACGGCCCGACTCGGCGGCCCAGCACGGCGCTGACGTGGCGAGCCGCGGCGATCGACGCCGCGTCGGGCACCGAGACCATCCGGTCGACCACGCCGGGCAGAAACGACGGCTCGACCCGCGGCCGCCCGATGCCTTCGATGCGCGACGACGCGGGCATCACAAGGTCTTCTCTGCCTGAGGCGTAGGCGGGAAAGAACGCCGAGTTCTCGGGGTCGACCACGCACAACCGGGTTTCGTGCCGCCGGTAGCGGATGTAGCGGCCGATCGTCGCGCTGGTTCCACCGGTGCCGGCACCCACCACGATCCAGTCCGGGATCGGGATGCTTCTCGTCGCGCATTTGCGCGTAGATCGACTCGGCGATGTTGTTGTTCCCGCGCCAGTCGGTGGCGCGCTCGGCGTTGGTGAACTGATCCAGGTAGTGCCCGCCTGTCTCCAGCGCAACCCGCTCGGCCTCGGCGTACACCTGGCTCGCCGTATCCACGAAATGGCAACGCCCGCCTTGTGATTCGATCAGCGCCACCTTGGCGCGACTCGTGGTCGCGGGCATCACGGCGACGAACGGCAGACCGAGCAAGGACGCGAAGTAGGCCTCAGATATCGCCGTGGAACCCGATGACGCCTCGACCACCGTGGTGCCCTCGTCGATCCACCCGTTGCACAGCGCGTACAAGAACAACGAGCGCGCCAACCGGTGTTTGAGGCTGCCGGTGATGTGGGTCGTCTCGTCCTTGAGGTACAGCTCGATTTCGACGTCCGTGCCCCAGGCCGACGGCAGCGGGTAGCGCAGCAAGTGGGTGTCGGCGCTGCGGCGAGCGTCGGCCTCGATCAGCCGGATCGCGTTGTCCGTCCAGAAACGCGAGCGGCTGCGGACCGCGATCTCGGTCCGGTCGTTCAACGCAACGAAGCTGCTGGTTGAAAACGGCCTTGAAAACGGCCCGGGTTGCTGCTGGAGTCCCGCCCGCCCATCGGGGTGGCGATCAACGTCAGCAGGGTCGCATCGGGCCGGCAGCAGAATCGCACCGGCGCGAATGGCGAGGTACCGATGCCGGCGGAGACATGCAGCCGCATGTCCGCGCCCCAGCGTGACGGGCCCTTGGCCCGAGTGCGGTCAAGGCCGCAGTTGGTCACCAGGGCGCCGTAGAACGGCAGGCACAGCTGCCCGCCGTGGGTGTGGCCGGCCATCACCAGCTGGTAGCCGTCGGCGGCGAAGCGGTCCAGCACCCGCGGCTCGGGCGAATGTGTGAGCCCCAGCCGCAGATTCGCCACCTGGCTGGCGGGCCCAGCGATCGCGTCGTAGCGGTCCCGGTCGATGTGCGGGTCGTCCACGCCCGCCGCCGCGACGTGCAGACCGGCCACCTCGAACTCGCGGCGGGTGTGGGTGAGGTCGTGCCAGCCGCGTTCGGTGAACGCCGCCCGCAGGTCCTGCCAGGGCAACGGCTCCCCGCGCACCCGGTGACCGGGGTTGGTCAGGTAGTTCATCGGGTTCTTCACGCGCGGCCCGAAGTAATCGTTGCTGCCGAAGACGAAGACACCGGGCCGCGACAACAGGTCGCCCAGTGCCTGAACGACGGCCGGCACCGCCCTGGGATGCGCCAAATTGTCGCCGGTGTTGACCACCAGGTCGGGCTCCCAGCTGGCCAGCTCCCGAAGCCAAGCCTGCTTGCGGCGCTGATTCGGCGTCATGTGCAGGTCGCTGATATGCAGCACTCGCAGCGGCGTGGAGCCCGGCGTCAGGACGGGCATGGTGAGTTCGCGCAGCACGAATGCGTTGCGCTCGACGATTGCGGCGTAACCGATCCCGGCGACGGCTGATCCGAGCGCGGCCGCGCCGGTGCGCATCAGGGCGGGCATAACCTCAGCCATGCAGGCAGCCTACTGCCCGTCGCGCGCTGACGCCGCTAAAGCCGGCTACGGCGGCGGCGGTGGCGCCGGCGGAGCCAGCAGCGGAATGGTGATCGGCGGCAGGCCCGGAATCTCCACCACCTGCGATCCGACCGGGACCGGGATCCCCGGCAACCCCTCTGGCGGCGGCGGTGGTGGTGGCGGGATCCCGTTGCTGACCTGAATGGTGATGATCGAACCCGGAATGGTTTGACCGGTGGGCGTCGTCCCGACGACGTCACCCAGCTTTGCGGTGCTGTTGACCGAGTTGGTTTGGTCTGCCACCTGGAAGCCGGCTTCCTTGAGGCGGGTGCGTGCCGCGTCCACCTCCATCCCGGCGACGCTGGGCACCCGTGAAGCCGGGGAGCCCTCGACGTAGCGGGGGTCGGTGGGCGGCAACTGCACGGGCCCGAAGCTGGTCGCGATCGGCTTCATCGCGGTGAACCAGGTGCGGGCCGGCTCATTGCCGCCGTACAGGTCGCCGTCGCCGCAGTGACGCAGCGGACTCGAACACAGGTCCGTGGGATTGGGTGAGTCGTCGTAGATGTAGTTCGCGGCCGCATAGTGGCTGGTGAAGCCGACGAAACCGGAGGAACGGTGCGCTTCGGTGGTGCCGGTCTTTCCCGACACCGGCAGATCCCAGCCGGCCGCGCCGGCCGAACCCGCCGCGGTGCCGCCGCCGAGCGCGTCCTTACTCATCGCGTTGGCCAGCGTGTTGGCCAGCCCCACGGGCACCACCTGGTCGCAGGTCTCGGTAGTGACGGACACTTCGTTGCCGTTGCGGTCGATCAGCTTGTCGATCGGGCTGGGCGGGCACCACACGCCGCCGGAGGCCAAGGTGGCCGCGACGTTCGACAGCTCGAGCGCGTTCAACTCGATCGGGCCGAGGGTGAACGAACCGATGTTCTGCCGCTTGACGAAGTCGGCGAGGCTCTCGTTGCTGTCCGGGTTGTAGTCACGCGCCGTGCCGGGATTGGCGTACGAGCGCAGGCCGAGCTTGATCGCCATGTCGACGGTGCGCGTCACCCCGACCTGCTGGATCAACTTCGCGAAGGCGGTGTTGGGCGAGGTCGCCAGCGCGTCGGTCACATTCATCGAGCCGCGGTAGTTTCCGGCGTTGACCACGCACCAGGTGTCCTTGGGGCAGCCCTTGGCCCCGCCACTGCCCATGCCTTTGGCCTGGAACCGGCCCGGCACCTCAAGGGTGGCGTTGATGCCCATGCCCATGTCGAGGGCGGCGGCGGTGGTGAAGATCTTGAAGATGGATCCGGCACCGTCGCCGACGAGGGAGAACGGCTGGGGTCGCATGGTTTCGCCGGCGTCGGTGTCCAGCCCGTACTTGCGGTTGCTGGCCATCGCCATCACGTGGTGGGAGTTCTTGCCGGGTTCGATCACGCTCATCACGCTGGAAATGCCCGCCAGGGTCGGGCTGGCGAACTTGTCGATGGCCGCCTTGACCGGGATCTGCACGTCGGGGTTCAGCGTGGTGCGGATCAGGTAGCCGCCCCTGGCGAGTTGCTCCTTGCTGATGCCGGCGCGCGACAAGTATTCCTGCACGTAGTCGCAGAAGAATGCGCGGTCACCCGCTGCGATGCAGCCCCGGGGCAGCTCGTTGGGCTGGGGCAGTATCCCGAGCGGCTGGGCCTTGGCGGCCCGTAATGCGTCGGCCTGGTCCGGCAGGTTCTCGATCATGGTGTCCAGGACCAAGTTCCGCCGGGCCAACGCGCCCTCGGGGTTGACGTACGGGTTGAGCGTGCTGGTCGACTGCACCATGCCCGCCAGCAGTGCGGCCTGCTGCCAGTTCAGGTCGATCGCGTTGATGCCGAAGTAGGTCTGCGCGGCGTCCTGCACGCCGAACGAGCCGTTACCGAACGAAACCAGGTTCAGGTAGCGGGTCAGGATCTCCGGTTTGGTGAAGGTCTTGTCCAGCGTGAGCGCCATCCGGATCTCACGCAGCTTGCGCGCCGGGGTGGTCTCGACGGCCGCGCGCTTTTCGGCGTCGGTTTGCGCGGTCACCAGCAGCTGATAGTTCTTGATGTACTGCTGTTCGATCGTGGAGCCGCCGCGGGTGTCGACGTCGCCACGCGCGTAGCCGGCGAGCCCGGTGAGCGTGCCCTTCCAGTCGACACCGTTGTGTTCGGTGAACCGCTTGTCCTCGATGGACACGATCGCCAGCTTCATCGTGTTGGCGATCTTGTCGCTGGGCACCTCGAAGCGTCGCTGCGAGTACAGCCACGCGATCACGTTGCCCTTCGAATCGACCATCGTCGAGACGGCCGGTACCTGCCCCTCCATCAGCTGGGCCGAGCCGTTGGCGACGACCTCCGAGGCGCGGTTGGACATCAGCCCCACGCCACCCACGAACGGGAACATCAGAGCGGTGGCCACGACACTGGCCAGCAGGCAGCACCCAGCGAGCTTGAGGACCGTGATTACGGCCGGGGGGCGCTCTGCCATGCGTACTACCCTAACCGCCCGCGTGAACGTGAATGGTGCCTGCGACCCCGAAAAAGGTCTCTACCAGGTGACCAGTGATCGCCCACCAGGTGACCAATGGTCGCGCCATGGTAAGCAGTTCGCTTTCATTCGCACGCGTCAGCGGCAAATCCCCTAAATCGGCTGGCAGCGCTGGTGTTGGCCCCACCGTATGCGCCGAGACGGCACGCTTGTGCCAGAAAAAGCTTTATCAGACTGTTGCATAATTACCACCTGACCACCTAACTTAGACGCACGGTGAGATTCAGGTAACACCGAAGTGCATAGTGTGGCCTCTGACATACACGGCCGCAGCCGATCTGCACTCGAGGAGGGCGGTCGCAAGACGCGACCGGGAGGAAGGAAACAGCTCGTGTCAGGAACGCGCCCGGCCGCGCGACGAACCAACCTGGTCGCTACCCATACCACCCTGCGCAGTGTCGACGCAGAGGATCGGATCGCATGGGTTTCCAAGGCGCTATGCCGAGCCACCGATCCGGACGAACTGTTTGTCCGCGGAGCGGCTCAACGCAAGGCCGCCGTGATCTGCCGTCATTGCCCCGTCATGCAGGAGTGCGGCGCCGACGCGCTGGACAACAAGGTCGAGTTCGGCGTGTGGGGCGGGATGACCGAGCGCCAGCGCAGGGCCCTGCTGAAGCAACACCCCGAGGTGGTGTCGTGGGCGGACTTCTTCGACAAGCGCAAGCACCGTAGCGTCGGCTAACCCGCGCGCTTCGTCATTTCTTTTCTGTTACAGCACTAACGAATCGGCTTACTGACGCGCGTTGAATTGCGTTGAGCTTAGCCCAGATTCGGGGTTCCTTCAGTGGGCCGCGGCGTGGCTCGCATCGTCGCCCGCCGCGGTGATCTGATCGGCGAGCGCGCGCAGCGCCTCCAAGTCACTGACATCGAACGGCAGCGACGGCACCCCGATGACCGGTACGTGTGGGTTGGCCCCGGTGAACCGGGACAGCAGCCGGACCTCCCGCTTGGCGGTCAGTCCGCGGTCGGCGTGGATTTGCAGCACGGCCGCGGCCAGCGAAGCGGCCGCACCGTCGGACCCGTCTATTTGGGTGGTCGCCAACGTCTCGGTTCCGTCGATCGCCCGCTCGACCGGCAATGAACACAGCATCGGATGGGTGCGATTCAACACCAGTCCCGCCAGCGGCATGCCTTCCTGTGACAGCCGGTCGACGAAGAAGGAAGCCTCGCGCAGCGCATCGGGTTCGGCCGCCGACACCACCACGAACTGCGTGCCCCGCCGCTTCAGCAGCGAATAGGTGCGATCCGCCTTCTCACGCCAGCCACCGAACGTGGCTTCCAGCGATTGCACGAAAGATCCTATGTCGCTGAGCAATTGCGAACCCATGATGGTGGAAAGCGCCTTCATGGCCAAACCCATTGCGCCGGTGACCAACCGCCCGATGCCGCGGCCCGGCGCGAGCAGCAACCGCCACAGCCGGCTATCCATGAAACTGCCCAGACGTTTTGGCGCGTCCAGGAAGTCCAGCGCGTTGCGCGACGGCGGCGTGTCCACCACGATCAGATCCCATCGGTCCTGCGCCAGCAGTTGGCCGAGTTTCTCCATCGCCATGTATTCCTGTGTGCCGGCGAGTGAAGTGGCCACGGTCTGGTAGAACTGGTTGTTCAACAGCGATTGCGCTCGCTCCGGACCCGAGTACTGGATCACCATTTCGTCGAAGGTGCGGCGCATGTCGAGCATCATCGCGAACAGCTCACCGGACACCTCGGGCGCCAGCGGGACTCGCTGCGGGGTGTTGCTGAGGTCGTTGACACCCAGTGCCTGCGCCAGTCGTTTGGCCGGGTCGATCGTCAAAACGCAGACGGTGCGGCCATATTCGGCCGCACGCAACGCCATCGCCGCCGCCGTCGTGGTTTTGCCGACGCCACCGGCGCCGCAACACACCACCACGCGGTTTGACGTGTCAGCCAAGATCGCGGCCATGTCAAGGGTTTCCGGCTTCACACTCATCGAACTCCTTGTTGTGCAAGAGATTCCGACAGTTCGTAGAGGCTGCCGAGGTCGACGCCGTCGGAGATGGCCGGTAACTCCAGCCGCGGCACCTTGAGGGCGTCGAGCTGTTGTGCGGTCTCGGCGCGGGCGGTGATGCGGGTGGCGTGCTGGATGGTTTCGGTCAGCAGGCCGGCGAAGTCCGTGTCGTCGAGCTTGATGCCGGCCATCTTCAACCCGGCGCGCACCGAGTCCGTGTCGATGTGGCCTTCGGCGGCCTTTGCCAGGTCGCCGGGCTCGAGATGCGCAGGGATGTTGCGATTCACGATCACGCTGCCGATGGGCAGATCAAGCTCGGAAAGCTCCTCGATGGCTTCCATCGTTTCCTGTACCGGCAGCGCTTCCAGCAGAGTCGCAAGGTGAATGACGGTCAGGTCCGAGTGCAGCAGCTTCACCACGCCGTCGGCCTGCGAGTGCACCGGCCCGCCCTTGGCCAAATCGGACACCGCTTTGGTGGTGTCCAGGAAGCGCGCGATCCGGCCCGTCGGCGGGGAGTCGACCACCACCGCGTCGTAAACCGGAAGCTTGTTCTTATCCAAGCGCACCACGGCCTCTTTGATCTTGCCGGTGAGCAGCACGTCGCGCAGGCCGGGCGCGATCGTCGTCGCGAACTCGACCGCGCCGATGCGGCGCATCGCCCGGCCCGCGATGCCCAGGTTGTAGAACATCTCGAGATACTCCAGGAACGCGGCCTCGATGTCGATCGCCAACGCGTTAACCTGGCCGCCCCGCTCGGCGGTCGCGATCTTGACCTCTTCATAGGGCAGCGGCGGGACGTCGAAGAGTTGCGCAATCCCTTGGCGGCCCTCAACTTCAACGAGAAGTACTTTGCGGCCGCCGGCCGCCAGCGTCAGAGCCAGCGCCGCCGCGATCGTCGACTTGCCGGTACCGCCTTTGCCGGTTACGAAATGCAGGCGCGCCTTCGACAAGCGTGCCGGCCAGCCGACCGAACCACCGGCGCTAGATGTCTTTGCCACCATCGCATGCTAGCCCGCCCTCTTTCGACCGATAAGCTGCCGTCATGAGCCAACCCACCGCATGGGAGTACGCCACCGTTCCGCTGCTCACTCACGCCACGAAACAGATCCTCGACCAGTGGGGCGCCGACGGCTGGGAGCTGGTGGCGGTGTTGCCCGGGCCGACGGGTGAGCAACACGTCGCGTACCTGAAACGGCCGAAGTGACCGCTGGCTCTGCCCGGGCCCGGCTCGGGCAACTGGGTGTCGAGCTGCCGCAAGTGGTGGCACCGCTGGCCTCCTACGTTCCTGCGGTGCGCACCGGCAACCTCGTCTACACCTCCGGGCAGCTGCCCATGGAGGGCGGAAAGCTAGCCGCGGCCGGCAAGGTCGGCGGTGGGGTCAGCCCGGAGGCGGGCAAGGCGCTGGCGCGGATCTGCGCGCTCAACGCGCTCGCGGCGGTGGATTCGGTGGTGGATATCGACGCGGTGACCCGGGTGGTCAAGGTCGTCGGGTTCGTTGCCTCCGCGCCTGGTTTCAACGGGCAGCCCGCCGTCATCAACGGGGCTTCCGACCTGTTCGCCGAGGTGTTCGGCGACAACGGCGCGCACGCGCGCTCGGCGGTCGGTGTGGCCGAACTGCCGTTGGACGCCCCGGTGGAAGTCGAGTTGATAGTCGAGGTCGGTTGACACCTGATGTCCGAGGTAGCCGAGCCCGTTGAGTCGCCGTCGCATCCGGCATACGGCCGGCTGCGGGCAGTGACCGATACCGCCTCGGTACTGCTGGCCGACAATCCCGGTTTGCTGACCCTGGAGGGCACCAACACCTGGGTGCTGTGTGGCCCGGGCAGCGACGAGTTGGTCATCGTCGATCCCGGGCCGGACGACGACGAGCACATCGCGCGGGTTGCCGCGCTGGGGCGCATCGCGTTGGTGCTGATCAGCCACCGCCACCCCGACCACGTCGACAGCATTGACAAGCTGGTCGAGGCGACAGGCGCGACGGTGCGATCGGCGGGCAGCGGGTTCTTGCGCGGCCTCGGCGGCCATCTGGTCGATGGCGAGGTGATCGATGCGGCCGGCCTGAAGATCACCGTGATGGCGACCCCCGGGCACTCGGCCGATTCGTTGTGTTTCGTGCTCGACGATGCCGTCCTGACCGCGGATACGGTGTTGGGCCGCGGCACCACCGTCATCGACAACGAGGACGGCAGCCTGGCCGACTACCTGGAATCGCTACGGCGGCTACGCGGCCTGGGCCGGCGTCGGGTGTTGCCCGGGCACGGGCCTGACCTGCCTGACTTGGAAGCCGCCGCCGCGGGATACCTGGCGCATCGCCACGAACGCTTGGACCAGGTGCGTGCCGCGTTGCGGGATCTCGGTGACGATGCCTCCGCACGCCAGATCGTCGAACATGTCTATGTCGACGTCGACGAGAAGCTCTGGGACGCGGCCGAATGGTCCGTGCAAGCGCAATTGAACTACCTGCACGGCTGAGCCGCGCGAGCAGACACAGAATCGCACGATTCCGCGCCGGTGCGTGCGATTCTGCGTCTGCTCGGCGAGGAAAACTACCGCGCTCGGCGGGCCAGCCGCTCGGAATCCGAGATCAGCACGCTCTTGCCCTCCAGCCGGATCCAGCCGCGGTGGGCGAAATCGGCCAGCGCCTTGTTCACCGTCTCGCGGGAGGCGCCCACCAGTTGCGCGATCTCCTCTTGGGTCAGGTCGTGGGTGACCCGCATCGCGCCACCCTCCTGGGTGCCGAAACGCTGGGCGAGCTGCAGCAACTGCTTGGCTACCCGGCCGGGCACGTCGGTGAAGATGAGGTCGGCCAAGTTGTTGTTGGTCCGGCGCAGTCGCCGCGCCAACACCCGCAGCAATTGCTCGGCGATTTCGGGACGGTCGGCGATCCAGGCCCGCAGCGCGTCGCGGTCCATCGACACCGCCCGCACCTCGGTGATGGTGGTCGCACTCGACGTCCGCGGCCCCGGGTCGAAGATCGACAACTCGCCGAACATGTCCGACGGGCCCATGATGGTCAGCAGGTTCTCCCGGCCGTCCGGAGAGCGCCGCCCGATCTTGACCTTCCCCGAGACAATGATGTAGAGCCGATCGCCCGGCTCCCCCTCGGCGAAAACCGTGTGTCCCCGGGGGAAGTCGACGGGTTGCAGCTGTTTGGTCAGTGCGGCGACCGCAGTCGGTTCTACCCCTTGGAAGATTCCTGCCCGTGCCAGGATCTCGTCCACGTTGCCTCTTCAGCTCTCCAACGAAGTGATAAGTGCAGGCCAACCTCTTGCGATTGACCTGAATCAGAGGTTAGGCCAATCGGTTCGACCTGCCAACGCTACACACGATTGACGTGTCGAGTCGCCGTAACCTCCGGATTGGCCTTGGAAACCTGGTTTGAAACCTGGGGGGAAAGCTGGTGCGCATGCTTGTGCATCTGGGTCGGCAAGTCGGCCTCGTCGTAGCTGTTCGGGTCGCCGGCAGATAGCGGCCCGACGTCCTCTGGCCTGGCATGACGGCCGTGCGGCGGGGAATCGAGGGCCCGCTGGGCCTGACGTCGGTGCAGATAATCCAGTGCCTCTGGCATGCCTTCGCGGGCCAGCGTGTGCACGTCGACGGCGTTGGCGTTCTCCACGAACTCGTCGACGTCGGTTGTAGTGACGCTGCCCGGGGCCAGCTCCTTTTCCAGGCGCCCGAGCCCCAGTGTTGCAAGCATCAGCAGCCCCGGAACGAGGGCGGCCAGCAACCATGACACTAGGAGAGTAAACATGGCCTTGCGTCAACACGAGGTCTCGGCGAGATCACGAAATCAGTACTCTGTCGTAGGTGACCGCGGCTAAGTCGTCCAAGCCCATCAAGCCGGTGGCGGCATCGAAGCCGGCTTCGAAGCTGGCCCAGCCCGCGGCCGACCTGGCCCGGCGCTGGACGGACGAAACCCGGCTCGGTTTGGTGCGACGAGCCCGCCGCATGAATCGCGCACTGGCGCAAGCATTTCCGCACGTATACTGCGAACTTGATTTCACCTCGCCGCTGGAGCTTACGGTGGCCACGATTCTTTCGGCGCAGAGCACCGACAAGCGGGTGAACTTGACGACGCCGGCGTTGTTCGCGCGATACCGGACGGCCCTGGACTACGCGCAGGCCGACCGCAACGAACTTGAGAGCCTCATCCGTCCCACTGGTTTCTACCGCAACAAGGCGACGTCGCTCATCGGCCTCGGGCAGGCGCTGGTCGAGCGATTCGACGGCCAGGTGCCGGCGACCATGGCCGAGCTGGTCACGCTGCCCGGCGTGGGGCGCAAAACCGCCAACGTGATCCTGGGCAACGCCTTCGATATCCCGGGAATCACCGTCGACACCCATTTCGGGCGTCTGGTGCGGCGCTGGCGGTGGACCGCCGAAGAGGACCCGGTCAAAGTGGAGCACGCGGTCGGTGAGCTGATCGAACGCAGTGAGTGGACCCTGCTGAGCCACCGCGTGATCTTCCACGGCCGTCGGGTATGCCACGCACGGAAACCGGCATGCGGTGTGTGCGTGCTCGCCAAAGACTGCCCGTCCTTCGGCCTGGGGCCCGTCGAACCGCTGCTCGCCGCGCCCCTGGTGCAGGGCCCGGAAACCGAGCACCTGCTGGCGCTGGCCGGTCTCTAATCAGCGTGACCGTACGAACCCGTTGGACCATCGCAGTCCTGGCGGTGGTGGCCGCGCTAATCGCTGCGCTGGCGGCCCAGATGCACGGCAATCAGCCCACGACGGCGACGTCGCAGAACCCGGTCGGCCGAGAACACCGCGACGCGGACACGCCCGCCGCACTGGCCGGGCCGCGCGCACGTGCGAACCTGCCGCCGTGCCCCGTCCCCGGGGGTGGTCCCGGCCCGGCCGCACTGCGTGGGGTGGTGGTGGAATGCGCGGCGGACGGATCACCCGTCGACGTCGCTCAAGCGTTGGCGGGACACCGGGTGGTCCTGAATCTGTGGGCGCAGTGGTGCGGCCCGTGCATGCGCGAACTGCCCGCGATGGCCGAGTACCAACGACGAGTGGGCCCCGGCGTGATGGTGGTGACGGTGCACCAAGACGAGAACGAGACGGCGGCCCTGCTGCGACTGGCGGAGCTCGGTGTTCGGCTACCGACTCTGCAGGACGGTCGACGCCTGGTCGCGACGGCATTGCGGGTCGCAAATGTGATGCCCGCGACGGTGGTGCTGCGGCTGGACGGTAGCGTTGCCCAGACGCTGCCGCGGGCTTTCGCCAGTGCCGACGAGATCGCCGCGGCCGTCGGCAGCGAAGCGGGATAAGTGGACGCAACGGAGGCGCCGGTGAGTGCAGCGGTCCCCCTGACGCCAGATGTTGGCCCGTCCTGGTTGCGACCGCTCGTGGACAACATCGAGCAGATACCGGATGCGTATCGGCGCCGGCTGCCGGCCGATGTGCTGGCGATGGTGACCGCCGCCAAAGCGGTTGCCACGTCTTCTTCGGGCCGCCGCCGCAGCCGCGAGGCGGCGGTCCTGGTGTTGTTCTCGGGTCCCGAGACCGGCCCGGCCGACGGCGGTCTTCCTGACGATGCCGACTTGCTGTTGACGGTGCGCGCCTCGTCATTGCGGCACCATGCGGGCCAGGCGGCCTTTCCCGGCGGCGCATCGGATCCCACCGACGACGGGCCGGTGGCCACCGCGCTGCGTGAAGCCCAGGAAGAGACCGGGATCGATATCAGCCGGTTGCATCCGTTGGTCACCATGGAGCGGACGTTCATCGCGCCGTCGCAGTTCCACGTCGTTCCGGTGTTGGCCTACTCACCGGATCCGGGGCCGGTGGCCGTCGTCGACGACACCGAAACGGCGATCGTGTCGCGGGTTCCGTTGCGCGCCTTCACAAATCCGGCCAACCGGCTGATGGTCTACCGCGGCGACCTCGGCCGTCGCTGGGCGGGCCCGGCATTTCTGCTGAACCAGATGCTGGTGTGGGGGTTCACTGGTCAGGTGATCTCCGCGGTGCTCGACGTGGCCGGCTGGGCCAAGCCTTGGGACACCGACGATCTGCGTGAGCTGGACGACGCGATGGTGCTGGTCGGCGAGCAGGGTGGCCAACGATGAATTCGATGACTCCGTCGCAGTGGCTGGACGTCGCCGTCCTGGCGGTGGCGTTCATCGCGGCGATCTCGGGCTGGCGGTCGGGGGCGCTCGGCTCGCTGCTGTCGTTTGTCGGTGTGCTGCTAGGCGCGATAGCGGGCGTGTTGCTGGCGCCGCACATCGTCGCCCACATCGCCGCGCCGCGCGCCAAGCTGTTCGCCGCCCTGTTCCTCATCCTGGCGCTGGTGGTCGTCGGTGAGGTCGCCGGCGTGGTGCTGGGCCGCGCGGTCCGCGGCGCGATCCGCAGCAGCACAGTGCGATTGGTCGACTCGTTCATCGGCGTGGGCGTGCAGCTCGTCGTGGTGCTGACCGCAGCCTGGTTACTGGCGACGCCGCTGACCCAGTCCAAGGACCAGCCCGAGTTGGCTTCGGCGGTCAAGGGTTCGCGAGTGCTCGCGTCGGTCAATGACGTTGCGCCCCCGTGGCTGAAGACGGTGCCCAAGCGGTTGTCCGCGCTGCTAAACACTTCCGGCTTGCCCGCGGTGCTGGAGCCGTTCAGTCGCACCCCGGTGATCCCCGTCGCATCACCGGACCCGGCGCTGATCAACAATCCGGTGGTGCTGGCCGCTCAGCCGAGTGTGGTCAAGGTCCGCAGCCTGGCGCCCAGCTGCCAGAAAGTGTTGGAGGGCAGTGGGTTCGTGATATCGCCCGACCGGGTGATGACCAACGCGCACGTGGTGGCCGGGTCCAGCAGCATCCAGGTGTACGCCAGCGGCAACCCGCTCGACGCCACCGTGGTGTCCTACGACCCGTCCGTCGACATCGCGATTCTCGCCGTGCCGAACTTGCCACCGCCGCCGCTGGCTTTCGCCCAAGCCGAGGCGAAATCGGGTAGCAGCGTTGTGGTGCTGGGTTATCCGGGCGGCGGCAACTTCACGGCCACACCCGCCCGGATTCGCGAGGCCATCAAGCTGAGCGGACCCGACATCTATCGCGATCCAGCGCCGGTCACCCGCGACGTCTACACGATCAGAGCCAATGTGGAGCAAGGCAATTCGGGTGGTCCGTTGATCGACCTGAATGGTCACGTGCTTGGCGTGGTTTTCGGGGCCGCGGTCGACGATGCCGACACGGGTTTCGTGTTGACGGCCGCCGAAGTGGCCAGCCAGCTCGACAAGATCGGCGACGCCCAGCCCGTGCCGACCGGGGCCTGCGTCAGCTAACCGTGCACCTGCTCGAGAAACTTCGTCAGGTGACTGTTGGCTTGATCGGGCGCTTCTTCGTGGCTGAAATGTCCTGCGCCGGCGATGGATAGGTAGCGTCCGTGCGGCGCGTAGCGCCGAGTGCGGTCAACGGGATCGGCCAATACATAGGGATCCGCGTCGCCGCGCAGGTGCAGCACCGGGATGGCCAGTCGTTCGGACATCGACCTTATGAACCGCCGGCCTTCGTCGCGCAGCTGGCTGCGCAGCGCCCAACGCTGGTACTCCAGTGCGCAGTGCGCCGCCGCCGGGATTCGTATCGCCTGGCGCAGGTGGCCCACGGTTTGGGAAAAGTCTTCTGAAGCAACCCATTTGGCGCTGCTGCGGCTGCGGACCAGACGCTCGATCTCCGCGGCGTTGTCTTTGGTTAGCAGGCGCTCGGGCCATATCGGCAGCTGGTAGCGCAGCAGCGTCGGCAGCAGTGCGTAGCTCTGGTCGCGCCGGGTCAGGGTCGATCGCCGCAGCGCGGCCGGGTGCGGCGAGCTGATCAGAGCGATGGCGCGCACCAGCCGCGAATGCAGCAGTGCGGTGCTCCAGCAGGCCAGCCCACCATCAGCATGGCCGATCAGCGTCGCCGACGAGTGTCCGAGCGCACGGATCAGCCCGGCCGTGTCGCCGGCCAGCGTCCACCCGTCATAGCCCCGGGGCGGCTTGTCGCTGCCGCCGTAGCCGCGCAGGTCCACGGCGACCACCCGGGCCCCGGTCAGCCCGCGCAGCTGATGGCGCCAGGACCACCAGAACGAACCGAAACCGTGCAGCAACATGACCAGCGGCCGCGCCGTGGCGGGCGTGCCCACTTCCTGGTCGGACACGGCTTCTACGACGTGGAAACGGATGCCGTTCGCGTGCACGTCCAGATGGTGCCATGGCCCCGCGATGCGGATTACCGACGGATCCGGTGCCGGCACTTACCAGCCCGTTGGATCGGGGGAAGCATCGGCGGGAGCCTTGCCGTCCGAACTGCCCTCGCGGATGGCGAGCTTGCCCGCCTGGGCCTTGTCGTGTCCCGGGGTCAGCGCGGTGCGCGTCTCCTTGACCGACTCGATGGTCTGCTGGGGTCCGCGGATTCGGCGAACCTTCAAGAAACCAAACAGGGCCAGCACGGCCCCGACGAAGACCATGGCCCCGAAGACGATCAGGAACGCCACCCAGCGCCACAGCCAGATGTTGAGCACCTCGGCCAGGAAGAAAAAGAAAAAGAAGGTGGAGTAAAACAGCACCACCATCGCGGCGATGAAGAAAACGCTGCCAGTCAGCCCTTTTTTCACGTCGCGGGTGATCTCGGCGCGGGCCAGCTCGACCTCTGCGCGCACCAGGGTGGACACCTGGGTGGTCGCGTCTTTGATCAGATCGCCGATCGACGGCTCGGCGGGCCTGGCGTGCGGGTCTGCCAGTGGAATCGTGGTCAGCGTGCTGGGCACACCGCTGTTGCGGTCGACTTTGGGGCTCACAGACGGTCCTCTCGGTTTGTTTGCCCGGCGGGCGTCGTCGCGGTTCATGTTGCCATGCGCGGCCGTTACAGACGAAGCCGGACACAGCCTGCTGCAAGCCTGCCGACCACCGCGTCGGGGCCGCCGCGCGCGGGTGCCACGGCGATGAGTTGTGGCCGTCACGTCGAACACCGGCATGTGTCGCAGCTGGGAAGTTGCTGTGGCGCTCGATTCCCTTGAGCCGGAAGCGAATCAAGAAGTGCCGCGATGACGCGCCACGCCGCGCCGACCTGGTCGAACGAGGCCGCCGAGCCACTAGACTGACCGGGCTGCTCAGGATGTCGGTTGATGGGAGTGTTGCTTTGCGTACGGCACTTCGCTGCTTCGTGGTGGCGACGGTGACCGCACTCTTGGCCCTGACGGCGCTGCCCGGCAGGCACGCGGCGGCCGACGTGAGACTCCCGTTGGGCGGCGGCGCGGGCATCGTGATCAACGGCGACACCATGTGCACCCTGACGACCATCGGGTCCGATAGGGCCGGCGAACTCATCGGCTTCACTTCGGCGCACTGCGGCGGGCCCGGCGCGCAGGTCGCCGCCGAGGGCGCCGAACGCCTGGGCGCTTTGGGCGTGATGGTCGCGGGCAACGACAAACTCGACTATGCGGTGATCAAGTTCGACCCGGCCAGGGTGGCACCGGTGGCCACCTACAACGGGTTCGTGATCAGCGGCATCGGCCCGGATCCCACCTTCGGACAGGTCGCGTGCAAACAGGGCCGCACCACCGGCAACTCGTGCGGCGTCACGTGGGGGGTGGGACAGGATCCGGGCACGATCGTCATGCAGGTGTGCGGGCGTCCCGGTGACTCCGGCGCGCCGGTGACCGTCAACAATCTGCTGGTCGGCATGATCCACGGCGCGTTCACCGACGCCCTGCCGGACTGCATCATCAAGTACATCCCGCTGCACACGCCGGCGGTGGTGATGGACTTCAACTCGATCCTGGCCGACATCAACACCAAGAACCGGCCCGGCGCGGGCTTCGTCCCCGTCGCCGGCTGACGTCTACGTCGCTGCGCGGATCGCGTCGAACACGCTGGCATCGACCAGCGTCGACGTGTCACCCAGCTCGCGTTTCTCGGCGACATCGCGCAAGAGCCGGCGCATGATCTTGCCGCTGCGGGTTTTGGGCAGCTCCGGCACGATGTGGATCTCGCGCGGCTTGGCGATCGGCGAGATCTCCCGGGCCACCTCGCCGCGCAGCTCGTCGTGGGTGCCGTCGTGGGGTTGGTAGTTGCCGCGCAACACGACGAACGCGCAGATGGCTTGCCCGGTGAGGTCGTCGGTCACTCCGACGACCGCCGCCTCGGCGACCGCGGAGTGGCCGACGAGCGCCGACTCCACCTCGGCGGTGGAGATGCGGTGCCCGGACACGTTCATCACGTCGTCGATGCGACCCAGCACCCAGATCGCGCCGTCGGGGTCAAAGCGTGCGCCGTCACCGGCGAAGTAGTAGCCTTGCGCGGCGAATTTCGACCAGTAGGTGTCGCGGTAGCGCTCGGGGTCACCCCAGATGCCGCGCAACATGGACGGCCACGGCTGGTCCAGCACCAGGTACCCGGTGACGTGTGTTTCGCCCTCGACGTCGGGCGGCAGCGGGTCGCCGTGGTCGTCGACGATCTTCGCCGAAATCCCGGGCAGCGGTGTCATCGCCGAACCCGGTTTGGCCGCGGTGACCCCGGGCAGCGGCGAGATCATCGCGGCGCCGGTCTCGGTCTGCCACCAGGTGTCGACCACCGGGATGCGGCCCGCGCCGAACACCTCGCGATACCAGCGCCAGGCCTCGGGGTTGATCGGTTCGCCGACGGACCCCAGCAGCCGCAGGCTGGACAGGTCGTGGGCATCGGGTATCTCTCGTCCCCACTTCATGAAGGTGCGGATCAAGGTGGGGGCCGTGTAATAGATTGTGACACCGTACTTTTCGATGATCTGGAAGTGCCGGTGCTGGTCGGGTGAATTGGGCGTGCCCTCGTAGAGAACCTCGGTGACACCGTTGGACAGCGGCCCGTAAACGCCGTAGGTGTGCCCGGTAACCCAGCCGATGTCGGCGGTGCACCAGAACACGTCGCTCTCGGGTTTGACATCGAAGATGGCGTGCACCGTGTAGGAGGCCTGGGTGAGATAGCCGCCGCTGGTGTGCATGATGCCCTTGGGCTTGCCGGTGGTGCCCGACGTGTAGAGCAAAAAGAGCGGGTGCTCGGCGTCGAACGCCTCCGGTGTGTGTTCGGGGGATGCCGAGTCCACCACGTCGTGCCACCACAGGTCGCGGTCGTCGTTCCAGTACACGTCAATTCCGGTGCGGCGCACCACCAGAACGTGCTCCACGGGGCTGTCCGCCTCGGAGACCGCTTCGTCGGCGGCATCCTTGAGCGGCGCGGGCTTGCCGTGTCTGAATTGCCCGTCACTGGTGATCAGCAGCTTGGCTTGAGCGTCGGCGATCCGGGCCCGCAGCGCGTGCGCGGTGAAACCGCCGAAAACCACACTGTGCATGATGCCCAGCCGCGCGCAGGCCAGCATGGCAATCACCGCTTCGGGGATCAGCGGCATGTAGATCGCGACGCGGTCGCCGGCCACCAGACCCAGGCTGGTGAGGGCGTTGGCCGCCTTGCAGACCTCGGCCTGCAGATCGGCGTAGGTGAGGGCGCGCTGGTCGCCTTCCGGCTCGCCTTCCCAGTGGATGGCGACCCGGTCGCCGTTTCCGGCCTCGACGTGGCGGTCGACGCAGTTGTAGGCGACGTTGAGCTTGCCGCCGACGAACCACTTGGCGAAGGGCGCCTCCGACCAGTCCAGCACTTCGGTGAACGGGGTCGCCCACGACAGCCGGTTCGCCTGCTTGGCCCAGAAAGCCAGCCGGTCTTCCTCTGCTTCGCGGTAGTGCTCGGCAAGGGCGTTGGCCTGTTTGGTGAAGTGTTCCGGCGGGGGGTACGACGAGGGGTGTTCGGTTGTGGTCTCGGTCACGGCTGTGAGCCTAACTCCGCGAAGTTGTGGATGCTCGTGCCAATCTGCAGGTACCGCGCACCGGTTTGCCGGATAATCCTCGTGTGCCCGGATCTCCCCTGGTTGCCATCGCTGCGGCCGGCGCGTGTTTCGCCGCTAGCACCGTGCTGGGGCCACCCGCACGGGCAGTGCCCTACGCCATCGGCGATGAGGGAACGCCCTGCTGGGCGGAGCAGGTCGCGGTGAATTCTTCGCCGACGGACGCCGCGGCGGGCCACCGCCGTGTCGTCCTGACCTTCAGCCTCGTGGGCGGCGAGCCGTGCACGCTCACCGGCTACCCGTCGGTCGACTCGGGCGCCGGCGGACCCACCATTCATGCCGACAACACGCCGCGCGGCTACATGGGCGGCCTGCCCGCCGGGGTAGACGATCCGCCCAGTGTCATCCTCTCGGTGTCGACCCAGGCGCAGGCCATCGTGGAGGGCACGGCCACCGACAGCAGCGGTGTTCCGTGCCCCAGCTACAGCGATCTGCGCGTCAGCCCGCCCGCCATCAACTTGGCCTTCACCGTGCCGGCCGCCATCGAGGCCTGCCAACTGCAGGTGCACCCGGTCACTGCGGGCCCACCCGGGTAGGCCCTAGGGTCGCTGTCATGCGTCGGATGCGGGCCGCGCTGGCCGCGCTAGCCTTGATGGCCGGTGTTCTGGCTGGATGTGGTGGTGGCGTCCTGAGCCCCGACGTTCTGGTTGTCAACGGCGGGGAACCGTCGAACCCGTTGATTCCCACCAGCGCCAATGACAGCTTCGGCGGTCGGATCCTCGATCGATTGTTCGCCGGCCTGATGTCTTTTGATCCGGACGGGAAAACCTCCACCGAGGTGGCCCAGTCGATCGAGACCACCGACGACGTCAACTACCGGATCACCCTCAAGCCGGGGTGGAAGTTCACCGACGGGTCGCCGGTGACGGCCCACTCGTTCGTCGACGCCTGGAACTACGGGGCCTTGAGTAGCAATGCCCAACTGCAGCAAAGCTTTTTCAGCCCGATCCAGGGATACGACGACGTCGCCGCGCCGAAGCCGGTAAGTACCACCATGTCCGGGCTGCAGGTGGTCGACGACCGGCAGTTCACCGTGCGGCTGAAGGCCCCAACCATCGACTTCTCCGTGCGCTTGGCGTTCAGCCCGTTCTACCCGCTGCCCCAAGCGGCGTTTCGGGACATGGCGGCATTCGGCCAAAACCCAATTGGCAATGGGCCTTACAAACTCGCGCCCGGCCCGGACGGTCCGGCCTGGGAGCACAACGTCAAGGTCGATCTGCGGCCCAACCCCGACTACCACGGCAATCGGATCCCGCACAACAAGGGGCTGCGGTTCGAGTTTTACGCCAACCTGGACACCGCCTACTCCGACCTGCTGTCGGGCAATCTCGATGTGCTGGACATGATCCCGCCGAGCGCATTGCCGGTCTACAAACGTGACCTGGGCGGCAACGCCACCAGCGGTCCGGCCGCAATCAACCAGACTCTCGACACGCCGCTGCGGTTGCCGCATTTCGGCGGCGAGGAGGGGCGGCTGCGCCGCCTGGCTCTGTCGGCCGCGATCAACCGTCCGCAAATCTGCCAGCAGATATTCGTCGGAACACGCACTCCGGCGCGCGATTTCACCGCCCGGTCGCTGCCGGGATTCGATCCGAACATTGCCGGCAGCGACGCGTTGGATTTCGATCCGGATCGCGCGCGGCGGCTGTGGTCACAAGCCAACGCACTATCTCCCTGGAGCGGGCAGTACGAGATCGCCTACAACGCCGACACCGGCCATCGGGAATGGGTGGAGGCGGTGGCCAACAGCATCAAGAACGTGCTGGGCATCGACGCGGTCGGCGCACCGCAACCCACCTTCGCCGGATTCCGGACGCCGATCGTCAATCGCACGATTGCGACGGCCTTTCGCGCCGGGTGGCAGGGCGACTACCCGTCGATGCTGAATTTCCTTGGCCCGCTGTTCGCCACCGGCGCGGGTTCGAACGACGTGGGTTATTCCAGCCAGGACTTCGACGCGTCGCTGGCGGCGGCCGAATCCGCACCCACGCTGCCGGAGTCATATGTGCTGGCCAACGCGGGACAGCGAATCCTGTTGCATGACATGCCCGTTGTCCCGCTGTGGAACTTCATCAGCGTGGTGGGGTGGTCGTCGGGCGTGAGTAAGGTGCGGGTCACCTGGAACGGCTTGCCCGACTACGAGAACATTGTGAAGAACTGAAATGGGCTGGTACATCGTGCGCCGGGTCGCCGTCATGGTGCCGATTTTCCTGGGTGCCACGCTGCTGATCTACGGCATGGTCTTCCTGCTGCCCGGTGACCCGTTGGCGGCGTTGGCCGGAGACCGGCCCCTGACTCCCGCGGTGGCCGCGCAACTGCGTGCCCGATACCATCTCGACGAACCGTTCCTGCTGCAGTACCTGCGATACCTGGGTGGCATCCTGCACGGCGACCTGGGCCGAGCCTATTCTGGGCTGCCGGTCAGTTCCGTTCTCGCGCATGCGTTTCCGGTGACCATCAGGCTCTCGCTGATTGCTCTGGCGATCGAGACGGTGCTGGGGGTCGGATTCGGCGTCATCGCCGGTTTGCGCCGAGGCGGGATATTCGATTCCACGGTGCTGATCGCCGGGCTGGTCATCATCGCAGCCCCGATCTTTGTGCTGGGCTTTCTCGCGCAGTTTGTCTTCGGGGTCCGGCTGGGAATCGCGCCGGTCACCGTGGGCGATCGGGCGACGTTCACTCGACTGCTGCTGCCCGGGATCGTCTTGGGTTCGGTGTCATTCGCCTACGTGGTGCGGCTGACTCGCTCCGCGGTGGCCGCCAACGCGCACGCCGACTATGTCCGCACCGCCACCGCCAAGGGCTTGTCGCGGCCCCGGGTGGTGATGGTTCACATTCTGCGCAATTCGCTGATCCCGGTGGTGACTTTCCTCGGCGCCGATCTGGGGGCGCTTATGGGCGGAGCCATTGTCACCGAAGGCATCTTCAACATCCACGGTGTCGGCGGTGTGCTGTATCAGGCGGTGACCAGGCAGGAGGCGCCGACCGTGGTGTCGATTGTGACGGTCCTTGTCCTGATTTATCTGGTTACCAATCTGCTCGTCGACCTGCTCTATGCCGCCTTGGACCCGCGGATCCGATATGGCTGAGCACAGCGGCTTTTGGCGTGAGACGTGGCGCGGGCTGCACCGGCGGCCGAAGTTCGTCATTGCCGCCTTGCTGATCCTGTTCGTCGTCGTCGTGGCGTTGTTTCCGGCGTTGTTCACCGGGGCCGATCCCGGGTATGCGGATCCCGGCCAGAGCCTGCTCGGGCCCTCGGCGGCGCACTGGTTCGGCACCGACCTGCAGGGCCACGACATCTATGCGCGCACCATCTACGGTGCCCGGGCCTCGGTTACCGTCGGGCTGGGGGCAACGCTGGCCGTGTTCGTCGTGGGCGGGGCGCTAGGCGCGTTGGCCGGCTTCTACGGGGGTTGGGTCGACGCGGCGGTCTCGCGCGTCACCGATGTGTTCTTCGGGCTGCCGTTGCTGTTGGCCGCCATCGTGTTGATGGGTGTCCTGCACCACCGCACTGTGTGGACGGTGATCGCCATCCTGGCCCTGTTCGGCTGGCCGCAGGTGGCCCGGATCGCCCGTGGCGCGGTGTTGGAGGTGCGTTCCAGCGACTACGTCTTGGCGGCTGAAGCATTGGGGCTGAGCAGGTTTCAGATCCTGCTGCGGCATGTCCTACCCAACGCCCTGGGTCCGGTGGTTGCGGTGGCCACCATCGCGCTCGGGCTTTTCATCGTCACCGAGGCCACGCTGTCCTACCTCGGGGTCGGCCTTCCGACGTCGGTGGTGTCGTGGGGCAGCGATATCAACACCGGTCAGACCCGGCTGCGATCGGGCTCGCCCATTTTGTTCTATCCCGCGGGCGCGCTGGCGATTACCGTGCTGGCATTCATGATGATGGGCGACGCGCTACGCGATGCCCTGGATCCGGTCTCACGGGCATGGCGGGCATGAACGCGCCGCTGTTGTCGGTCGAGGGGCTGGAAGTCAGGTTCGGCGCCGGTGAGCCCGCGGTGTGCGGAGTGGATCTGTCCGTGCCGCGTGGGCATACCGTCGCGATCGTGGGGGAATCGGGATCGGGGAAGTCCACCACGGCCGCCGCGATTCTCGGACTGTTGCCGCCCGGCGGTCGAATCACCGCGGGCCGCATCGCTTTTGATGGTCTGGATCTCACCTCGGGGGACCGCAAGCTCCTGCGGTCGATCAGGGGCCGTCGTATCGGCTACGTGCCCCAAGACCCGATGACCAACCTCAACCCGGTCTGGAAGGTCGGCTTCCAAATCTCAGAAGCGTTGCGGGCCAATGGGAGCGATCGCAAGCAGGCCGTGCAACTGCTCGCCGACGCGGGTATGCCGGACGCGGCGACGCAGGTCGGCAAGTACCCGCACCAGTTGTCCGGCGGCATGTGTCAGCGGGCGCTGATCGCGATCGGGCTGGCGGGCCGTCCGCAACTGCTGATCGCCGACGAGCCGACGTCCGCGTTGGACGTGACCGTGCAGCGGCAGGTGCTCGATCACCTGCAGCGCCTCACCGACCAGCTGGGCACGGCACTGTTGCTGATCACCCACGATCTGGCGCTGGCCGCCGAACGGGCCGAGTCCGTCGTCGTCATGAACCGCGGCGTGGTGGTGGAAAGCGGTGCGGCACAGTCGATTCTGACCGGACCGCGGCACGACTACACCCGGCGGCTGGTGGCCGCGGCGCCGTCGCTCGCCAGTCCCAAGGTTCGGGCGATCGCCGGTCGCGAAACTATTCTCGTCGCGACGGAGCTGACCAAGGTCTATCGAGAGTCGCACGGCGCGCCATGGCGGCGTAGGGAGATCCGGGCGGTGGACGCCGTGTCGTTCGAGCTGCGACGGGCCAGCACCCTGGCGATCGTCGGGGAGTCGGGTTCGGGGAAATCGACGCTGGCGCGGATGGTGCTGGGACTGCTGCCACCCACGTCGGGCACGGTGGTTTTCGACGGCACGACCGATGTCGGCAAGATGGACCGGTCGCAGGCGCTGGCTTTTCGGCGGCGGGTTCAGCCGGTATTCCAAAACCCTTACAGCAGTTTGGATCCCATGTATTCGGTGTTTCGCATTATTGAGGAACCGTTGCGTATTCATCGAATCGGCGATCACGAGCGGCGCGAGCAGAAGGTGCGCGAGCTGATCGACGAGGTGGCGCTGCCGTCGTCGGTGTTGCGCCGGCTGCCTCGCGAGCTGTCGGGTGGCCAGCGGCAACGGGTCGCGATCGCCCGGGCGCTGGCGCTGCGGCCCGAGGTGCTGGTGTGCGACGAGGCGGTGTCGGCGCTCGACGTCTTGGTACAGGCGCAGATCCTGGACCTGCTGGCCGACCTACAGGCCCGGCTGGGACTGACCTACCTGTTCATCAGCCATGACCTGGCGGTGGTTCGGCAGATCGCCGACGACGTCCTGGTGATGCGCGGGGGCCGGGTGGTGGAGCGGGCTTCCACCGAGGAGGTGTTCACCGAGCCCCGCCACGAGTACACCCGAGCGCTGCTGCAGGCCATTCCCGGTGCGCCGCGGCCTTCCCGATAGGAGCGATCGCAAGCGCGGCGAAGCCGGGCGCAGCGGGTCGCGACCGTCAGTTAGGAGCGATCGCAAGCGCGGCGAAGCCGGGCGCAGCGGGTCGCGACCGTCAGTTAGGAGCGATCGCAAGTGCGGCGAAGCCGGGCGCAGCGGGTCGCGACCGTCAGTTGGGAGCGATCGCAAGTGCGGCGAAGCCGGGCGCAGCGGGTCGCGACCGTCAGTTGGGAGCGATCGCAAGTGCGGCGAAGCCGGGCGCAGCGGGTCGCGACCGTCAGTTAGGAGCGATCGCAAGCGCGGCGAAGCCGGGCGCAGCGGGTCGCGACCGTCAGTTAGGAGCGATCGCAAGCGCGGCGAAGCCGGGCGCAGCGGGTCGCGACCGTCAGTTAGGTTGGCAACCTGTGACCCGCGCCGACGACGATGCAGAGCGAAGCGATGAGGAGGAATGGCGCGCATGAGCCATGATCCCCTGGCTCCGCTGATGGAGTTGCCCGGTGTGGCGGCTGCCAGCGACGAGGCGCGCGAGGCGCTGGGGCGGGTGCACCGGCACCGGGCCAACCTGCGGGGCTGGCCGGCGAACGCCGCAGAAGCGGCGCTGCGAGCCGCGCGGGCGTCAGCGGTTCTTGACGGCGGTCAGGTGCGGCACGATGAGCAGTCCGCCGCGGTTACCCATCCGGTGTTTGCCGGTGCCTTGAGGGTGGCTCAAGCGCTGGAGGGCGGCGGAGGCGCCTTGATCGGTGTGTGGCAGCGGGCGCCGTTACAGGCGCTGGCGCGCCTGCACATGCTGGCGGCAGCCGATCAGGTCGACCACGAACGGCTGGGCCGTCCACGTGCCGACGGCGAACTCGGCCCGCGGCTGGAGTTGCTCGCCAACATCGTGACCGCGCGCACTCGGGCGTCGGCACCCGTGATCGCCGCGGTCGCGCACGGAGAGTTGCTCACGCTGAAGCCTTTTGGCAGCGCGGACGGCGTGGTCGCCCGGGCGGTGTCGCGGCTGGTGACCATCGCCACCGGACTGGACCCGCACGGACTGGGTGTGCCGGAGGCGAGTTGGATGCGCCAACCGTCCGATTATCGCGACGCGGCACGCGGGTTCGCCGACGGAACACCCGACGGTGTGGCGGCATGGTTGGTGCTGTGTTGTCGCGCGCTGCAGGCCGGCGCCCAGGAGGCTTTGACGATTGCTGAGTCGTCCGGCAAAGCGGCGCCGCAGAACACATGAAGCGGGCGGCGTCCCGAAGAATTCGGAGCGCCGCCCGCAAACACGGATCTCGGTTACCAAGCGTGCATTTTTTGGGCTGCGTGGGTGGCCTCGGCGATCTTGCGATGCTTCCGGTTGCGACCCCACCCAAAGGGCCGTCGACACCTTCAACTTTTCGCAATTACGCAGGCCCGCAACACTTCTGCCATTATCGCGGCTATGACTCCGCGTGGGTGCCGGGATCCGTGCTGGGTGCCCGAATCGGGAGATCGAACCTTCTCTTCCGGATCGATCTAGGCCTCAACGGGCTTCCGTGGTTTCCTTTGTACTCTTCGACCCTTAACACAGCAAGGCCCAATCCTGCGAAAGTTGCGAAGGCGGCTGGGATCGGGTGCTTTTCCCGTTTGCTGGAAGTTAGAACGCGAAGCGTCGCAGCAGCGAGTACGTGACCGCCCCGGCGGCCAGCGCGCTGATCCCCACCGCGGCGGTGGTGGCGATCGCGGCGCCCGAAGGCGCCGGGATGCGGTCACGCAGCGATACTGGCCGCGAGAAACTCAGCACCGGCCAACCGCGCTCGTTTGCTTCCTTGCGCAACCCGCGGTCAGGGTTGACCACGCTTGGATGGCCGACGACCTCGAGCATCGGCAGGTCGGTGATCGAGTCGGAGTAGGCGTAGCAGTGTTCCAACGGATAGCCCTCGCGGGCGGCCAACTCGCGGATCGCCTGCACCTTGCCTTCGCCATAGCAATAGAACGCCACATCGCCGGTGTACTTGCCGTCCTCGACGACCATGCGGGTGGCCATCGCGTGGGTGGCACCCAGCGCCCGTGCGATCGGCGCCACGATCTCTTCCCCCGAGGCCGACACCACGACAACGTCGCGGCCGCAGAGTTTGTGCGCCGCAATGAGGTCCGCGGCTTCGGCGAACACCAACGGGGTCACGATGTCGTGCAGCGTCTCGTTGACGATCGACTTGACCTGCTCCACATCCCATCCGGTGCACATGTCGGCCAAGTGGCTGCGCATCCGATCCATTTGGTCATGATCGGCGCCCGAGAGCAGAAAGATGAATTGGGCGTAGCTGGACTTGAGGACGGCGCGGCGGTTGAGCAGTCCCTGATTGAAAAACGGTTTGCTGAATGCCAGCGTGCTGGACTTGGCGATGATGGTCTTGTCCAGGTCGAAGAACGCGGCGGTGCGGGCGCTGGGAGCGTCGTTTGCGGTGGTTTCCGGCGAGGTCTGCTGCTGCGCGGCCGAGTCAAAGACGGTCACCGACCCAGCATAGGTGGCCGACCTGACAGGGCCGTGAGCGTGGACAAAACGCCCGATCGGGACAGATAGGATAGGTGGTGTTTTTGCGGCTCACAGTGTTTTTTTCATTTTGCCGCTACTTGCGTCAGGCGCCACTGTCATGTGTATAGTAAGCATTACTCGGCCTAGTGCCGAGGGTGTATCAGCCCGACCCCCCGGGGCTGATACACGACGACCCTCGCCTCCTCCCCCCCTGGCGGGGGTCGTCCCTTTTCCGGACTAAGTAGTTAGCGACGCTAAGCGTCAGCCTTCCTCCCGGTTAGTGCACAGCCGCGTCTCTTTCCACAACTTCGGATCTGGGACTGGCGTCCCACCCTCGCAGCCCCGCACCGTGAACGCATGACAAGGACGGCTGCCGCCCGTGGCGGCTCCGCGGGCGTACTGGCGGTGTTGACCGATCCGCAGTTGCGCGACGAATTCGACCGGGTGGCCGCGGCGGTCGGTGTTCGGGTGGTGCACGCCCGCGCGGGGTCTGTGGTGACCAGGAAAACCTGGTCAGGCGCCGCCGCGGTGGTACTCGACGAGGCGGCGGCGGACCGGTGTGGACGGGCCGCACTGCCGCGTCGCGCGCACGTCAGCGTCCTCACCGACACCGAAGCCGCAACGACGACGTGGGCTGCCGGCATCGCCGTTGGCGCCCAGCATGTGCTCAGGCTGCCCGAGCAAGAGCACCAATTGATCAGCGACCTGGCCGAAGCCGCAGAGTCGGCGCGCGACAGGGGATGCAGCGGCCCGCGCGGCGAGGTGGTCGCCGTCGTCGGGGGCTGCGGCGGGGCCGGTGCCTCTTTGTTTGCGGTCGCCCTGGCCCAGGCCGCTACCGATGCGCTGCTGATGGACCTCGATCCGTGGGGCGGTGGCATCGATCTGCTGGTGGGCGGCGAAGCCACCCCCGGCCTGCGCTGGCCGGACCTGGCGTTGCAGAGCGGGCGGCTCAACTGGTCATCGGTGCGCGAGGCGCTGCCGAAACACCGCGGGATCAGTTTGCTGTCGGGCACCCGGCGCGGGTATGAACTGGATGCCGGGCCGGTGGACGCCGTCGTCGACGCCGGCCGCCGCGGGGGAGTCACAGTGGTCTGCGATCTCCCTCGACGCCTCACCGACGCCGCCCAATCTGCCCTGGACGCCGCCGATCTGGTCGTCGTGGTCAGCCCGTGCGACGTCCGCGCGTGCGCGGCGACCGCGACGATCGCCCCGGTCCTTTCGGCGATCAATCCCCATCTCGGCCTAGTGGTGCGGGGACCGTCGCCGGGAGGCTTGCGGGCAGCGGAGGTCGCCGACATCGCCGCGCTGCCGCTGCTGGCCTCGATGAGGGCCCAGCCGCGGCTGGCCGAGCAGCTGGAGCACGGTGGCCTGCGATTGCGAACGCGGTCACCGCTCGCGGCGGCCGCGCGCCGGGTGCTGGCCGTGCTCGCCGGGTCGTGGTCGATGCGGAGCGGCAGGGCGGCGTGAGCGGCTCACTGATCGACCGCGTGCGTGAGCGGTTGGCGTCGGAATCGGGGCGGACGTTGGGGCCCGCGGTGGTGGCCGACGCGATCCGCGCCGAGTCCGGAGGGATGCTCGGCGACACCGAGGTGCTCGCCAAACTTCGCCTGCTACAGACCGAACTGACCGGCGCTGGCATCCTCGAACCGCTGCTGTGCGCGGACGGCACCACCGACGTCCTGGTCACCGCACCCGACGCGGTGTGGGTGGATGACGGAAACGGCTTGCAACGCAGCAACATTCGATTCGCCGACGAGGCGGCGGTGCGACGATTGGCGCAGCGGCTGGCGTTGGCCGCGGGCCGGCGCCTCGACGACGCCCAACCCTGGGTGGACGGCCAGCTGACCGGCATCGGCGCCGGACGATTCGCGGTGCGGCTGCACGCGGTGTTGCCGCCGGTGGCGGTCGCAGGCACCTGCCTGTCGTTGCGCGTGTTGCGGCCGGCCACACAGGATTTGGCCGCGCTGACCGCGGCGGGCGCGATCGCGCCAGAGGCCGCCGCACTCCTCGACGACATCATCGCGGCCCGGCTCGCCTTCCTGGTGTGCGGCGGGACGGGTGCGGGCAAAACCACCTTGCTGGCGGCGATGTTGGGCGCCGTCCCGCCGCACGAGCGGATCGTGTGCGTGGAGGACGCGGCCGAGCTGGCGCCCCGGCATCCGCATGTGGTCAAGCTGGTCGCGCGGTGTGCCAACGTCGAAGGCGTCGGTGAGGTGCCGCTCCGTCAACTCGTCCGCCAGGCGCTGCGGATGCGGCCCGATCGGATCGTGGTCGGCGAGGTCCGGGGCGCCGAAGTCGTCGATCTGCTGGCGGCGCTGAACACCGGCCACGACGGCGGCGCGGGCACCGTGCACGCCAACAACCCGGGCGAGGTTCCCGCCCGGCTCGAGGCGCTGGGTGCGCCCGGTGGTCTCGACCGGGCCGCGCTGCACAGTCAGCTCGCCGCGGCGGTTCAAGTGCTGCTCCATGTCGCGCGGGATCGCACCGGCCGGCGAAGGCTTAGCGAGATCGCGATGCTGCGCCGAACCAGCGGGCTGGTTCACGCGGTCACGGTTTGGCATGCCGATCGTGGGATGACCGACGACGCACACCATCTGCACCGTTTGCTGCGAATCCGGATCCCGGCATGAACGCGCCGGCGTCCGCCGCGTTGCTGTTATCGGTTGCGCTGCTGGTGTTTCCGTCGTCGCCGCGGGGCCGGCTCAGGGCGCCCAGGCGCACGTTGGCGCCGCTCGACCCGCGCTGGCTGATCCGTCTCGCGGGGTGCGCCGCGGTGGGTGCGGCGGTGCTGCTTCCGCTGACCACGGTGCTGGCGATCGCGGTGGTGAGCGCGACCGGATGCGTGCGTTACCGTCGTCATCGCCGGAGCCGGCGCGCCAGCACCGAGGGCGGCACGCTGCAAACCGCGCTCGACGTGCTCGTCGGGGAATTGCGCGTGGGCTCACATCCGGTGGACGCGTTTTGCGTCGCCGCCGACGAAACCGGCGGCACGGTCGCTGCCTCGTTGCGCGCCGTCGCCGCCCGGGCCAGGTTGGGCGCCGATGTCACGGCCGGCCTGCGCGCTGAGGCCCGGTCGTCGGCGCTGCCCGCGCACTGGGAGCGACTCGCGGTGTGCTGGCAACTCGCCAGCGACCACGGACTGGCCATCGCGACCCTGATGCGCGCCGCGCAACGCGATATAGCCGAACGGCAACGGTTTTCGGCGCGGGTGGCATCGGGTCTGGCCGGTTCTCGTGCCACCGCGGCCATCCTCACGGGCCTGCCCGTGCTGGGCGTGCTGCTGGGTCAGCTGATCGGCGCCCGGCCACTGACGTTCTTGCTGAGTGGGCACGTTGGGGGATGGCTGCTGGTGATCGGGTCGACGTTGGCGTGCGGCGGGCTGCTGTGGTCGGACCGGATCACCGATCGGCTGGCCTCGTGACTACAGCGGCCCTGTTGCTCGGCGCGGCGTTGTTGACCGGCGCCGGTCCCTCGGTGGTGCGCGCCCGCGCCCGGATGCCGGCCCGCCTCCATCGGCCGCGACTGCGGCCGGCGCGTGGGCCGGATCCCCTCGCCGTCGCGTCCAGCCTGGACGTGCTGGCGGTGTGTTTGGCGGCGGGCATGGCGGTGTCGACGGCAGCGGCCGCGACCGCGCCGTCCGCGCCACCGAAGCTGGCCCAGGTGTTGCGGCGGGCCGCCGACCTGCTGGCGCTGGGCGCCGACCCCGCCGTTGCCTGGTCGACCGCGCCGGATCTGGAGGCGGGCACGATCGACGTGCAGACCGACGCGCTGCTGCGGCTGGCGCGGCGCTCGGCGTCCTCGGGCGCGGCGCTGGCCGACGGCGTCGTCGCGCTGGCGGCGCAGTCGCGCGACGACGCCGCGCATGCGGCCACCGCAGCCGCCGAGCGGGCCGGGGTACTGATCGCCGGGCCGCTGGGGCTGTGCTTTCTGCCGGCATTTGTCTGCCTGGGCATCGCTCCGGTGGTGGCCGGCCTGGCCGGTGATGTCCTGCAAACGGGTCTGCTATGAGAAAGGAATCTATTGGTGCGCAACATGTTTCATGCTTTCGTCGCACGGATGACGCTGCTGGCATCCGACGAGTCCGGCATGTCCACGGTCGAATACGCCATCGGCACGATTGCGGCGGCGGCCTTCGGCGCGATCCTGTACACCGTCGTCACCGGCGACTCCGTCGTGTCGGCGCTGACCCACATCATCGGTCGTGCGCTCACCACCAAGGTCTAGGGGGGAGTGCCGGGGCGGGCACCGTCGAGGCGGCCCTGGGCATCGCGGCGCTGGTCGTCGTGCTGGTGCTGTGCCTGGCGGGTATCACCGCGGTGTCGATGCAGGTGCGCTGCGTCGACGCCGCCCGCGAGGCCGCTCGACTCGCCGCGCGCGGTGACGACGGGGCGGCCCTCACCGCCGCCCGCCGCATCGCGCCCGATGGCGCGCGGGTCCGGGTGCGGCGAGACGGCGACTTATTCGTCGCGACCGTTGTCGCGCACTCAAAGCTGTTGCCCACGTTGGATATTGGTGCCAGTGCGGTCTCGTCGGCCGAGCCGCGACGGTGAAGGGGGCTCGGCAACCGTAGTGGCGGCCGCCATGGTCGCGGTGCTGTTGTGCCTCACCGGTGCCGGCGCCTACCTGGGCTCGGTGGTGGTGGCGCGTCACCGCGCTCAGGCGGCCGCCGATTTGGCAGCGCTGGCCGGCGCCGCGGCACTGCCGTCGGGGGTCGCCGCGGCTTGCGGCCGTGCGACGGCCGTCGTCCGCGAGATGCGCGTCGACGACGCCCGCTGTCGTGTCGACGGGCTCGACGTCGTCGTCACGGCGCGGGTGCGCGTCGCATTTATCGGGGTGGCGCAGGCCGCCGCGCGGGCGGGACCGGCCAGTCCCTAGCCGGTCAGGTTTTCGGTAGGCCTACATCGTGGAGTTCGCTGTCGGTGGGCAATCTCAACGAGACCAGGCCGGCAAAGACGTCCGGTTCCAGCTCCACCCGGTTGACAGTGACATGCACCGGCACCCAATCGTTTTCGAAGCCGCGCATCCGCAATACCCTGCTGGTTGCCCCGCCGACGAACTCCTTGGTCATGGATTCCATCACCGGCTCGTCGTCGGGATGGACCCGCTGCTGCTCGGTATCGCCGCCTCGCCAATCGTAGAAGGAGCACGGCTCGTCGAGCCATTTCAGCAGGGTCCAGGTTTTGAGGTCGAAGAGCGCGCGGTGAACTCCGGGCTGTGCCAGTCCGTCGAGGATCCGCCGCGCCAGGTCGTCGACCGACACCACCGGGCCCTTCGGTTCGGCGCGCCAGTTCATCGCCCGCGCCACCAGATGGTCACGGCCGCCTGGTCCGGGCTCCGTGGCGGTGCGCACGACGAGCCCTATCCGGATATGGTTTCCCTGCCAATCGGTGAGATCCAAGGTGCTGCAAAGCGTTTGCCCCGCCTCGGCCTTCACCGCCATGGCAAGCACCTTGGCTTCGTTGGGATTGAGTTCACGTGACGGAAGATCTTCGGCAAAGGCTCTGCCGGAGGTGACCTCGACCGCGGGATTTTTGCCGCTGTTGGCCAACGACTCCTCGGTGTCGGTGGCCACGCCGCGGGTCAGGTCCCACTTCAGCGGTCCGGGCGTAGGTCGCTCGGGCGGCTCCGAGTCGGCGGGGCCGGTCCAGACATGCACCCCGTGCATGCGGCCGTCGGACATCACCACCGGCTCGGTGCGGATCACCCGATCGCGCTTCGATGTGATGCTGGTCAGGCTCTGTCCGGTCTGCAGCGACTCGGCGATCGCCGTTCGGACGGCGGCAAGATGGGGACTGCGCCGCAGGAACGTGTTAATGGGGACGAGGTTTTTGAGCTGCCGCCCCTGAGCCACCACGGCGGGTTCGTCCCCCAACGTCTCCACGAGCAGCCAGTCGTGGGCCATGCGGTCAAGCTTACGTCCCTCGATCAGCCGGGGGGCGCCTCGGCGTTCACCTCAGCCGCTGGCTAGCGCCGCCTCACGACTACTTGACTCAAGCGGCGCAACATGATTGGTGGCGTTGCGGGCTACAGGAATCCGTCGATACCGTTCTTGCCGATCAACTGTCCGCCGTTACCGCCGGCGCCGCCGTCGCCCATCAAGACGGCCTTGCCGCCGACACCGCCTGTACCGCCGTGTATGCCCGTCCCGCCGAAGCCGGCGCCGCCCATACCGCCGTCATCGCCGTGTACACCGGTCACTGTGCTGCCGCCAGGTGCCGCCGCTGCCGCCGGCGCCGAACAACCCAGGCGTCTCTGCGTTTGCGCAAATATTCATTCAATACTCTTACCTGCACCGCATTTGCATCGCTGAGTTTGCGCCGCAACCCACTCGTCGCGGCGGCCCCGACACGCCAGCGGATGATTTGCGCTTCGGGTGCGAGCCGAGTAGTTTCCTGCTGCGCCCGCATTTAGCGGGCTTGCGAACGGATCGTGATGTCCGACCGTTCGCCGCGCTGTGTGACGGCGCACCGGCCGTCACGACGCAGATCCGTGGAGGTCGACCGTCGAGGGGTCGGTCGCCATCCGCTGGATTGCTCAGCGTGGCCCGAGATCCAATTCCGCGAGCACCAGCCGCAACACCAGCAGGGCCCCCGGCTTGTCCAGCGGGTCGTTGCCGTTGCCGCACTTAGGGGACTGCACGCACGACGGGCAGCCGCTCGGGCATTCGCACGCCTCGATCGCTGCGGCCGTCGCGCCCAACCAGGTGCTTGCCTGGCGAAAACCGCGTTCGGCGAATCCCGCTCCGCCCGGATAGCCGTCGTAGACAAAAACGCTGGGCAGCCCGTCGGGTCCGATAGCCGTCGACATGCCGCCGATGTCGCCGCGGTCGCAACTGGCCACCAAGGGCAGCAATCCAATGGCGGCGTGCTCCGCGGCGTGCAGCGCTCCGGGGACGCGAGGCGCGTCGATACCGTTGTCCAGCAAAGCATCCGGATCAATGGTGTACATGGCCGCGGTCGTGGGCAGCGTGTGTTCGGGCATGTCAAGCTCGATGAAGTCGATCACTTCCCCGTTCAGGCGACGGCGCAGGTAGCCCACGACCTGGTGGGTGACCGTCACCGGAACCAGGCCCAGCGTCACCGGCCCGAAGGCCAATCGTTCACCCTCGCCGGTGACCGCGATGTCGACGAGTTCCCGGGCGAAGGTCGCGTAACCGGGGTCCTCGGCGTGCACGAATGCAATGCCCTCCTGCGGATCGAGCGAATCGACCACGTAACTCTCGCCCCGGTGCAGGTAGACCGCGCCCGGATGCACCGAGACCGGGGCCTGACCGGCGCCGACGCTGCCCAGCAGCCTGCCGGTATCCGCCTCCACGATGACGATCTGGCCGCCAATCGAGCCCCGGATGTCCACCGCGGCATGCGGTTCTACGCCGGGCGCCGGAAAGTACCTGCCGTTGCGCCGGCGCAACAGACCGTCGTCGACCAGCGCGGCTGTCACCTGCTCTGCGTCCAAAGACCGGACTTCGGCGTCGTCGAGGGGGAGTTCGGTTGCGGCGCAGAGTAGTTGGGGGCCGAGGATGTAGGGGTTGGCGGGATCGATCACCACCCGTTCGACGGGTTTGTCCAACAGCGCGGCGGGGTGGTGGACCAAGTACGTGTCCAGCGGGTCGTCGCGGGCGATCAACACCACCAGGGCGCCCTGGCCACGCCGGCCCGACCGCCCGGCCTGCTGCCAGAACGAGGCGACCGTACCGGGAAAGCCGGCCAGGACCACCGCGTCGAGTCCGGCGATATCGATGCCGAGTTCCAGCGCATTCGTGCTGGCCAGGCCGCGTAATTGCCCCTCTGCCAGGGCATGTTCCAACGCGCTGCGGTCCTCGGAGAGATAACCGGCCCGATACGACGCCACCTTGTCGCTGAGTTCCGGAGCGATGTCGTCCAGCCGGGCCCGCGCACCCAGCGCGGTCAGCTCGGCGGCGCGCCGCGACCGCACGAACGTCAACGTCTGCGCTCCCTGCGCGATCAGGTCGGCCATCACCCGGGCCGCCTCCCCGCCCGCGGACCGACGAACCGGGGCGCCGTGCTCACCGGTCAGGTCGCCGCGCAACGCGGGTTCCCACAACGCCACTGTGCGGGCCCCCTGCGGCGAGCCGTCGTCGACGACCTCCTCGACCGGCTCACCGATCAGTTCGGTGGCCGTTGCCCCCGGCGAGGCGGTCGTCGCACTGGCGAAGATCACCGTCGGGCTGGCCGAATAGCGGACGCACAGTCGTAACAGCCGGCGCAGCACCATCGCCACGTTCGAGCCGAAAACACCCCGGTAGTAATGACATTCGTCAACGATCACGAAGCGAAGACCGCGCAGCAAGACACCCCAGCGCGCATGGTTGCGCAGTATCGACAGGTGGATCATGTCGGGATTGGAAAACAGCCAGCGCGACCGCTCGCGCGCGAAGCGGCGCACTTCGGCGGGGCTGTCGCCGTCGTATGCGGTGGGCGCGACGTCACCGCACCGCGGAATGGCCGCCGTCAACGCGTGCGCGGCACGCAATTGATCGTGACCGAGCGCCTTGGTGGGTGACAGGTACAGCACGCGCGCCCGTGGATCCGTTGCCAGCGCGTTGAGGACGGGGAGTTGGTAGGCCAGAGACTTTCCGGACGCCGTGCCGGTGCTGACTACCACATGACGTCCGGCGTGCGCCAATTCCGCGGCCGCCACTTGATGCGACCACGGCGCGGCGATGCCGCGGTCGGTCAACGCGCGCACCACGTCGGCCTCGGCCCACTCCGGCCATGCGTGTGGCCGGCCGCTGCGAGACGGCAGCTCGGCTACATGCCGCAGCGGATGCTCATCCGCCGCGGTGCCCGCCAGCGCTGCGGATAGCAGCTCGCTGCCGAAGCTTGCCATTACCAAACCTTTCTGACCCTTTGCCGGCTTCGGACAAACCCGTCGTCTAGATGACGACAGGGTTAAGAGACCAAGCTTTGGAGATCGTCGTTATCGGAAATCTGTTGCGAAGGCGCGGAACATGGTTGACTAATCAGCGGTCGCAGCTTCTGTGTTCGTGTCAAACTTTCGCAGGATCGACGTTGCGGCCGCGGTTCCTGCGAGGTTATCGGTCGGGGGAGATTCCGGCGACAACGCATGGTATGGCGGTCGCGGCGGGCCCGGTGCGCCGGAAGGCGGTGCACCGCACCCATGTAGAAAAGGAAAGATCGAGAGATGCCACAGGGAACTGTGAAGTGGTTCAACGCGGAGAAGGGGTTTGGCTTTATCGCCCCTGAAGATGGTTCCGCTGACGTGTTTGTCCACTACACGGAAATCCAGGGTTCGGGCTTCCGCACCCTTGAAGAAAACCAGAAGGTCGAGTTCGAAATCGGCCACAGCCCTAAGGGCCCCCAGGCCACCGGAGTCCGCTCCGTCTAGGAGCAGAGCAGAGTCCGACGAAACCCCCCGTGCAGTCCCGCTTAGCGGGCCGCCCGGGGGGTTCTCGTTTATCTGGCCGGGTTTTCGCGACACGGCGGGGTGGCGCCACGCCGTAAGCAAGCCGCGGATCGGCAAGCTGGCCTACTGTCGTTTGAGTGAGCCAGCTTTCCTTCTTCACCGCTGAGTCGGTACCGCCCGCGGTCGCCGATCTTTCCGGTGTGCTGGCTGCGTCCGGCCAGATCGTGATGGTGGGCGCGCGAGACGCTGCCGGTGCCCGGCTCTCGGTGGTCGTTGATCAGCCGTGGCGTGCTTCGGCGCTGGCCGAGATGATTTGCGAAGCCGGTTTGGAACCCGAGATCGCCAGAACTGAGGAAGACACTCCACTGGTGCGCACCGCGGTCAGCGACCTTTTGCGCCCGATTGCCGCCGAGTGGACGCGGGGCGCGGTTAAGACGGTGCCGCCGCGATGGCTGCCCGGACCGCGCGAGCTGCGCGCGTGGACCCTGGCGGCCGGCACGCCGGAGGCCGACCGTTACCTGCTCGGTCTGGACCCGCACGCACCGGACACGCATTCGCCGCTGGCGTCGGCCCTGATGCGAGTCGGGATTGCACCCACCCTGATCGGTACCCGCGGCGGCCGTCCCGCACTCAGGATCAGTGGCCGGCGGAGGCTATCGCGCCTGGTAGAGAACGTGGGGGAACCCCCCGCCGACCCCGAGGCGTTGTCGCTCTGGCCCCGGGTTGAGCGCGCCAACTGAGCGCCCGCACCCGTGAGCCGGTTTGCGAAAGCGCACCGAAGGGTGCGAAATTGTCAGATGCCCACAGGCGGGCGGTACGGCGGTGTACCTGAACTTCCGAGGGAATTGCCCGGACTTTCAGAGGCCGACCTGTCATTCTTCCTGCGGGGCGGTCCCGCTAGGGGACCGGCATTAGGAGATGGAGCGTAGGCGCAGTTGGCTGATGTTGGAACTGACGCTGGAAACGGGAGCGGCCGGCGACTGGTCATAGTCGAGTCGCCCACCAAGGCGCGCAAATTGGCCGGTTATCTGGGCTCTGGCTACATTGTCGAGTCCTCGCGTGGTCACATCCGCGACCTGCCGCGCGCCGCGGCCGACGTGCCCGCGAAGTTCAAGTCGGAGCCGTGGGCGCGACTGGGAGTCAACGTCGACGCCGACTTCGAACCGCTCTACATCATCAGTCCCGAGAAGAAGAGCACGGTCAGCGAGCTGAAGGGGCTGCTGAAGGACGTCGACGAGCTCTATCTGGCCACGGACGGTGACCGCGAGGGTGAGGCCATTGCCTGGCACCTGCTGGAAACCCTGAAGCCGAGCATTCCGGTCAAGCGGATGGTGTTCCACGAGATCACCCGGCCGGCGATCCTCGAGGCCGCCGAAAATCCCCGCGACCTGGACATCGACCTGGTCGACGCGCAGGAGACGCGCCGCATCCTGGACCGGCTGTACGGCTACGAAGTCAGCCCGGTGCTGTGGAAGAAGGTCGCTCCCAAGCTGTCGGCGGGCCGGGTGCAGTCGGTGGCCACCCGTATCATCGTGCAGCGCGAACGCGACCGGATGGCATTCCGCAGCGCGTCTTATTGGGACATCGTCGCCAAGCTGGACGCCAGCGTGTCCGACCCGCAAGCCCAGCCGCCGACGTTCACCGCGCGGCTCGCCAGCGTCGAGGGGCTGCGGGTGGCCACCGGCCGCGACTTCGACTCCCTGGGAGCGCTGCGCAAGGCCGACGAGGTGGTGGTTCTCGACGAGGCCCGTGCGACCGCCCTGGCGACGGGATTGCAGGGCGCGCAGCTGTCCGTCGCGTCGGTGGAGGAGAAGCCCTACACCCGGCGTCCGTACGCACCGTTCATGACGTCGACACTGCAGCAGGAGGCCGGCCGCAAGCTGCGGTTCTCCTCCGAGCGCACGATGAGCGTCGCGCAGCGACTTTACGAAAACGGCTACATCACTTATATGCGAACCGATTCCACGACGCTGTCGGAGTCGGCCATCGATGCGGCGCGCACCCAGGCACGCCAGCTCTACGGTGCGGAGTACGTCGCCGCGTCGCCGCGTCAGTACACCCGCAAGGTGAAGAACGCCCAGGAGGCGCACGAGGCCATCCGGCCGGCGGGCGAAACGTTCGCCACCCCGGACGCGGTGCGCCACGAACTCGGCGGCGACGAATTCCGGCTCTACGAACTGATTTGGCAGCGCACGGTGGCCTCGCAGATGGCCGACGCACGCGGCACCACCCTGAGCCTGCGCATCGCCGGTACAGCGGTCGAGGCCGGGCAGAATCGCGAGGTCGTCTTCGCCGCGACGGGCCGCACCCTGACCTTCCCCGGCTTCCTCAAGGCCTACGTGGAGACGGTGGACGAATTGGCCGGCGGCGAGGCCGACGACGCCGAACGGCGACTGCCGAATCTCACCGAGGGCCAGCGGCTGGGCGTCAACGAGCTGACCCCGGACGGCCACGCCACCAACCCGCCGGCCCGCTATACCGAGGCGTCGCTGGTCAAAGCGCTCGAGGAGCTGGGTATTGGTCGCCCGTCGACGTATTCGTCGATCATCAAGACCATCCAGGACCGCGGTTACGTGCAAAAGAAGGGCAGCGCCCTGGTGCCCTCCTGGGTGGCGTTCGCCGTCACCGGCCTGCTCGAGCAGCACTTCGGCCGGCTTGTCGACTACAACTTCACCGCGGCGATGGAAGACGAACTCGACGAGATCGCTTCCGGAAACGAGCAACGCACCAACTGGCTCAGCAACTTCTACTTCGGCGGCGACCACGGTGTGGCGGATTCGATCGCTCGCTCCGGCGGCCTGAAGCGGTTGGTCGGGGTCAACCTCGAAGGCATCGACGCTCGAGAAGTCAACTCCATCAAGCTATTTGACGATGCACAGGGCCGGCCGGTGTATGTCCGGGTCGGCAAGAACGGGCCGTACCTGGAACGCCAGATTGTGGGCGAGGACGGCGAGCCCACGCCTCAGCGGGCCAACCTCAACGGCGCGCTCACCCCCGACGAGCTCACCCTCGAAGTGGCCGAAGAGCTCTTCGCCACCCCGCAAGAGGGACGTGTCCTGGGAGTAGACCCGGCAACCGGCCACGAAATCGTCGCCAAGGACGGCCGCTACGGGCCATACGTGACCGAGATCCTGCCGGAGCCGGAGCCGCCCGCCGAGGACGACGGGGGTGCCCCGGCTAAGAAGCGCAAGAAGCCCACCGGTCCCAAGCCGCGGACCGGCTCGCTGCTGCGCAGTATGGACTTGCAGACCGTCACGCTCAAGGACGCGCTCAAGTTGCTGTCGTTGCCGAGGGTGGTCGGCGTGGACCCCGGTTCGAATGAAGAGATCACCGCCCAGAACGGGCGCTATGGGCCATACCTCAAGCGCGGCAACGAATCTCGCTCGCTTGCTACCGAAGACCAACTGTTCACGATCACCCTCGACGAGGCGTTGCAGATCTACGCGCAACCGAAACGCGCTGGGCGGCAGAGCGCTTCGGCGCTGCCGCTGCGGGAGCTGGGCGCCGATCCGGCGACGGGCAAGCCGATGGTGATCAAAGACGGCCGATTCGGGCCTTACGTCACCGATGGTGAGACCAACGCCAGTCTGCGCAAGGGCGACGACGTGGCGTCGATCAACGACGAGCGCGCCGCCGAACTGCTGGCCGACCGGCGGGCCCGCGGTCCGGTCAAGCGGACCGCCAAGAAGTCCGCGCGCAAAGCGCCGGCGAAGAAGGCCACCAAGCGCTAGTCGCGTAAGTGGCTTCACATGATTTCGCTGGATACCTCTTCAGCGGATGGCCCTTGCGCACCGGCATCCTGGACGGCCAGGTTCAGCGGTCGGGCCAGCTGAGTGGGCGCGGAGCGCCCGCGCAGCTCGACGACTTCGCCCACGTCCCAGCACAGGGCTTCGGCGTCGAGCGCGCCGCTGACGGCGATCGCCGACGCCAGCACATGGCCCACCTCGAGTTTGGCCAGTTCGGTGAGCCGGGCGGCCTCGTTGACCGGGTCGCCGATCACCGTGTACTCGAAGCGGGCCTGCGCGCCGATGTGGCCCGCGATGGCCCGGCCGGACGACACCCCGATGCCGAAGTCGGCGGAGCCGAGCACCGGCAGGAGTTCGTCGTGCAGCTCGCGGGCCGCCGCCAGCGCGCCACCGGACGCGTCCGGGTGCTCGATCGGCGCGCCGAAAATCGCCAGCGCGGCGTCGCCCTGGAATTTGTTCACGAACCCGCCGTGGCGGCCGACGGTGTCCACCACGACCCGGAAGAACTCGTTGAGCAGATGGACCACCTCGCCGGGCGGCCGCGTCGCCGCGAGCTGCGTCGAGCCGACCAGATCCACGAACAGCACCGCCACATCGCGTTCCTGGCCGCCCAGCTCGGTGCCGCGCTCTAGGGCCCGGCGCGCGACGTCCTCGCCGACGTAGCGGCCGAACAGGTCGCGCAGCCGCTGCCGTTCGGACAGATCACGCACCATGTCGTTGAAACCGGCTTGCAGCAGGCCGAGTTCGCTGGCGTCGTAGATCTGCATGTGCGCGTTGTAGTTACCGCGCTGCACCTCCGAGAGCGCCCAGCGCAGCTGGCGCAGCGGGTCGGCGATCGACATGGCCACCAGCAGGGTGCTGACCAGCCCGATGCCCAACGCCGCCAACGCCAGCAACAGGATGGGAGAGAACAAACTCTCCGGAGCGGCGTGCAGCAGCGAAACCTTGTCGGCCACCACGGCCAGCACGATCGCCAGCACCGGCACCGCGGTGGACAGCATCCAGGTCAGTAGCTGTCGCAAAATGACGCCGGGCACCTTCACGTTCTCCGGCATGCCGCTGCGCAGCGCGGCCACCGCCACCGGCCGCAATACCCGCTCGGACTGCAGGTAACCGATGATCGCGGTGGCAGCGGCGCCCAGTCCCACAGCGACCGTCACGACCGGCGCCGCGTGCCTGGCCACCGACAAGCTGGCGACGATGAACACCACCCCGCCGACGCACCAGGCCATCAAGCCGATCGCGGTGCGATAGAAGGGCATGCGCAACGCGCGGCTGCGGGCCACTTCGGTGGTGGCCGGATCAGTCTCGGCGAGCAAGTTGTCGCCGCGCTGCCAGCGGAAGACCGGCATCAGCATCTTCAGGTTCACAGCGGACGCGACCAGGAACACGGTGATCAGCGAAATCCCCAAGACCACCAGGTTGGGGGTGGGCAGGTCCTGTAGCTGGATACGGTCCTGAGGTGGCAAGCCGTAGCGCAGGAAACCGAATACGAACAGGGCCCCGATGATGTCGGCCTGCAGCATGCTCAGCACGAACACCGGCCACGGCGTGCGCACCACCCACCGGACGAATGCGCTAATCCGCCCGGGCAGTGTCGCTGCCAGGGTTGCCACTGATCCACCGTATCGGTCGGTGCCGACTTGTCGGAAACCTTTAAAGCCCTCGGCAAGTCGCCGGATCCTGGCGAAAGAGGCCGAAACATAACGGGATTGTCGCGGAATGGTGGCCATTCGGTGTCTGTCGCCAGGTATCACTAGGGTTGCCGGTGATGTCCGGAGTGTTTACGCGGCTGGTAGGCCAGGAAGCGGTGGAGGCCTCGCTGTTGGCCGCCGCCCGGGCCGCCCGCGGTGATTCGGCTCACAACCCCACCGGCGACGGGACTATGACACATGCGTGGCTGATCACCGGTCCGCCGGGATCCGGGCGCTCGGTCGCGGCGCTGTGCTTTGCCGCCGCCCTGCAGTGCACTCGAGACCCTCAAGATGGCGAGCCGGGGTGTGGCAACTGCCGGGCCTGCACGACGACGATGGCCGGTACCCACGCCGACGTGCGGCGGGTAATCCCCGAAGGCCTGTCGATCGGCGTGGACGACATGCGCGCGATCGTGCAGATCGCGTCGCGCCGTCCGACCACCGGGCATTGGCAGATCGTGGTGATCGAGGACGCCGATCGGTTGACCGAAGGTGCGGCGAACGCGCTGCTCAAGGTCGTCGAAGAGCCGCCGCCGTCGACGGTGTTCCTGCTTTGCGCTCCGTCGGTGGATCCCGAAGACATCGCGGTCACGCTGCGATCCCGGTGCCGGCATGTCGCGCTGGTGACCCCGTCGACCGAGGCCATCGCGCAGGTGCTCATCGACAGCGACGGCCTGGCCGCCGAGACGGCGAACTGGGCGGCGTCGGTCAGCGGCGGTCATGTCGGGCGGGCGCGCCGGCTGGCCACCGACCCGGAGGCCGCGCAGCGGCGCGAGCGGGCGCTGGGGCTGGTGCGCGACGCCGCCACCCCGTCGCGGGCCTACGCCGCGGCCGAGGAGTTGGTGGCGGCCGCTGAAGCCGAGGCGCTGGTGCTGACCGCCGGGCGCGCCGAGGCCGAAACCGAGGAGCTGCGAACGGCTTTGGGGGCCGGCGGCACCGGCAAGGGCACGGCATCGGCGATGCGCGGTGCCACCGGCGCGATCAAGGATCTGGAACGACGGCAGAAGTCCCGTCATACCCGGGCCGCGCGCGACGCGCTGGACCGGGCGCTGATCGACCTGGCGACCTACTTCCGGGACGCGCTGGTGGTCTCGGCGCACGCGGGCGGCGTGCAAGCCAATCATCCGGACATGGCCGAGCGGGTGGCCGCGCTGGCCGCACATGCCGCGCCCGCGCGGCTGCTGCGGTGCATCGAGGCGGTGCTCGAGTGCCGGGAAGCGCTGGCGGTCAACGTCAAACCCAAGTTCGCCGTCGACGCCATGGTCGCCACCATCGGCCAGGAACTTGGGTGAGTGAGCCCGCCTGCCGTAGACTCGTGCCGCCCGCGGGCGTGCCGCCTTAGCTCAGTCGGTAGAGCGATTCACTCGTAATGAATAGGTCAGGAGTTCGATTCTCCTAGGCGGCTCCATCACCCAGCGACGCTATGTCGCTCCGGCTTTCCCGTTCTTGCCGCCGTGGGGGCCACCTTTGCCGCCGGCGCCGGGGGTGCCGTGCGGCGTGCCGGTTCCGGCGTTGCCCCCGTTGCCCATGTGATCCGCGGCCTCGCCGCCGGCCCCGCCGGCCCCGCCGTGGGTGACGCCGGCCCCGCCGGAGCCCATGAACCCGTGGTCGAGCAGTCCGCCGCCGACCCCGCCGGCGCCTCCGATACCCGCGGCGCCGCCGCCGCCCCGCCGGCGCCCCCGGTGCCGGTCGTCCCGCCGCCGGCTCCGCCGGCCCCGCCGGCACCCGCGACGGTGGCCCCGGCTCCGCCGTCGCCGCCGGTCCCGCCGATGCCGGAGAACGTGCCGGCGTGCCCGCCGGCCCCGCCGGCGCCCCCGGCCGCCGTGCTGCTGGCGCCGCCGGTGCCGCCGCTGCCGCCGAGTCCGGCCTGCCCGGCGTGCCCGCCGGCCCCGCCGTTCCCTCCGGCGCCGACCCCTTTCCCGCCGTCACCGCCGGAACCGCCGGCCCCGAACTTGATGTCATTGCCGCCGGCACCGCCGTTGCCCCCGGTGCCCGCGGTGGCGGCGCTGTCGCCGCCGTGGCCGCCCGCGCCGCCGTTGCCGATGAATCGACCACCGGTCCCGCCGGCGCCGCCGTTGCCGCCGTTGCCGGTGCCGCCGTTTCCTGTGGTCCCGGTGCCGCCGGCGCCGCCCATCCCGCCGTTGCCGATCAGCCCGGCTTTCCCGCCGGCCCCGCCGTTACCGCCGGCTGCGCCCGAGCCACCGTTGCCGCCGCTGCCGATGATCCATCCGCCGTCCCCGCCGGCCGCGCCGGTGCCCGCTTTGCCGTTGGCGCCGTTGCCGAACAGAGGGCGCGTCGTCGCCGCGGCGACGGGGGAAAACGCAGGCAGCTCCTGGCCGCCCGCCACCAGGGCCTGCAACGGCGAAGCATTGGCCGCCTCGGCCGCCGCATACGAAGTGGCCGCGCGACTCATCGCGTCCACAAACTGAGAGTGAAACGACGCCGCCTGCGCGCTCAACGCCTGATATGCCCGGGCGTGCTGGCCGAACAGCGCCGCGATGATCGCCGATACCTCATCGCCGCCGGCGGCCACCACTGCCGAAGTCGGGGCCGCGGCCGCGGCCCCGGCCTCGCTGATCGTGGAGCCGATACCGGCCAGATCCTTGGCCGCTGCTGCCAGGAATTCTGGCGCCGCGATCATCTCTGACATAGCTGTCTCCCCCACTCGGCGCCGGTGCAACAGGCGAACAGAAAAAACCATGCGGAGCCTAATCAAATCCTGGGCCGAAGTCTCGAACATGCGGCAAATATCAGCGATTTCTAAGGTCTCGGTGACCGTCCGGGGCCTTTCGCCGCCGCGTTATGCCGGCGCGAGGAATCCCACTGGGCCGGACGCGAGGCAGAGCGCGAGCGCGGTGGTGTTGGCCTGCACGGTGATCGCGTCGCCGGCGCCCGGAAGCCGCGCGTAGACCCGGTTCAGGCCCGGATGTACTGGAACCTTTTGTGGTGGGCCCTCGGGCAGCGACAACGTCATCGAGCCGTCGCTGTTGGCCAGGTAGTTGAGTTCGACGGTCCAGTCCGCCGGCAGCAGCGGGCCGTCCAGCACCATGCGCGCGGGCTGGTCCGGCTGTGCGAAATAGCCGCAGCGCGGCATCGGACCGGGCACGATGGTTCGGATCCAGGTGACGCGGGCGTCGACCAGGTGTCCGGAGCTGTCCAGCATCCGCAATTGCGTTGTTGCCGTGTCGAATTCGGGACGGTCGCGCAGCAGGGCGAACATGTGGCTGGCCAGATTTTCCGGCCACGCCACCCGTTGCAGCACGAACGGATCGACCTCTTGATCCAGCAGCGGTGCATCCGAATTGGCATGTGCGGCAGCCAAACTGGCGCGAGCATTCTGCAGGTAGGGCTGGGCGGGGTTGTCGCGCCAACTGGTCAGAAACGTCGCCGTCGAATACAGACTGCTCGCCAGGAACAACGCCGCCAAACCCGACGCCGCCACTGTGCGTCGCGGCGAAGCGTCCAGCCGAACGCAAGAGGGCCGGTTGGGCGCGGTGAGCCCGACGGCGGCCAACAGCGCCAACACCACCACGAGATCCGGGAAATACCTTAGGGTTTGCGCCAATTCGAGTGCGGTGAAGCGCGACGACCGCATCAGATAAATCGGCACCTGGCAGGCGGCGACATACCCGACGGCGATCAGCCACACCGGGCCGATGCGCTGTTTGCGGCTCAACGACAGCGCCAGCACGCCCGCCAGCACCAGCCAGCCGAGCGCCATCACCAGCGGCCCGGGTGTGGCCCACGGCGAGGCCGGAGCCCAGCGAGCCCAGTGCCATGGCCCGCCGGCCAGGCCCGGCACGATGCCGTGGGTGATGGATCGCGACAACAGATCCCACGTCATCGCCAGGTCGGTGCTCCACCGTCGCTGATTGACCACGGCCAGATACAGCGCCACCCAGCCGGCGGTCAGCACCAGCGACGCGATCCACAGCCGGGCCCCGCGCCGCCACGCCGTGCGCAGCGCCGATCCCTCGCCTTGAACATGGCACAGCAGCGCCACCACTGCGAACGCGACGAACGGGATGACGGCGGCCTTCTCGAAGAACAACAGCCCGCCCAGGTAGGCCAGCACACCGGTCAGCGCGTAGCGCTGCTTGCCGGTGCGCACCAGCAGGATCGCGTCGGCGCAGGTCCACGCCAGTGCGGCCAGCATCGGCAGCGAGTTCAGCGCCGCCGCCCACCAGGCGAAGCCCGGCACGCCCAACGGCGTGAACAGCGCGAACGTCAGCGGGATCAGCAACACCGGACGCCAGCCGAGGATGACGTGCAGCGCGCGCAACAGCGACAGCGAGGCCAGTAGCTGCAGCACCACCAGGCTGATCGCGGGACCCGTCCACACCAGCGGCGCCAACCGGGTGATCGCCCCGGCGACCAGGAAGGCGCCCGGCATCACGTGCCCGTCATGGTCGTCGAACAGGTACGACGGCGACAGCAGACCCTGGGTGCCGGCCTTGCCGATCAGGATCAAGTCGTCCCAGTAGAAGTAGCCACGAAAGGCCAGTACCCCGCGGATCACCAGCTGCACGGCAACCAGCGTGGACGCGGCCCAAACGACCCGCCGGTATGGTGGGCCGGTGCGTGCATTGGTCACCGGGGCGGCCGGTTTCATCGGGTCGACGCTAGTCGACCGCCTGCTGGCGGACGGTCACACGGTCGTCGGGCTGGATAACTTCGCGACCGGCCGGGCCACCAACGTCGAGCATCTGGTCGACAATCCGGCGTACGCCTTCATCGAGGCGGACATCGTCACCGCGGATCTCGACGGCATCCTCGCCGAGCAGCGGCCCGAGGTGGTGTTCCACCTGGCCGCGCAGATCGACGTGCGGCGCTCGGTGTCCAACCCGCAGTTCGACGCGTCGGTCAACGTGATCGGCACGGTGCGCCTCGCCGAGGCCGCCCGGCAGGCGGACGTCCGCAAGATCGTGCACACCTCGTCGGGTGGATCCATCTACGGCACCCCGACCCAGTTCCCGACGCCCGAAACGGTGCCCACCGACCCGGCGTCGCCGTATGCCGCGGGCAAGGTGTCGGGCGAGATCTACCTGAACACGTTCCGCCACCTGTACGGCGTCGACTGCTCGCACATCGCGCCGGCGAACGTCTACGGACCACGTCAGGATCCGCACGGCGAGGCCGGCGTGGTGGCGATCTTCTCCCAGGCGCTGCTGTCGGGTAAGCCCACCAAGGTCTACGGCGAGGGCGGCACCAACACCCGCGACTACGTGTTCGTCGATGACGTGGCGGACGCCTTCGTCAAGGCGTCCGGCGACGTCGGGGGCGGGCAGCGCTTCAACATCGGCACCGGCGTCGAGACCTCCGACCGCGCCCTGCACACCGCGGTGGCGGCGGCAGTCGGCGGGCCCGACGACCCGGAGTTCGCCCCGGCGCGGCTGGGCGATCTGAAGCGGTCCTGCCTCGATATCGGTTTGGCCGCAAGGGTTTTGGGCTGGCGCCCGCAAGTCTCGTTGGACGAAGGGTTGCGCCGGACGGTGGAGTACTTCCGGCAGACGCACGCCGGCTAGGAGCGATCGCAAGCGCGGCGGAGCCGGGCGCAGCGGGTCGCGACTATTGAACTAGTGCTGCTCGGGCTCCCGTGCGCCGTCTAGTGCCACCGCCCGCGCCAGCCGGGCATAGCGCAGCTCCAAGTCCTTGAACCGCATATACGTGCTCAGCGTGGTGAAGCTGAACGCCATGATCAGCGCATAGAGCATCAAGTCGGTGCCGCGGCGCACCCCGAACCAGTGCGCGACGACCGTGGTGTCGTCGGGCCGCAGCACGGCGTAGATGCCGCCCAGCACGAACAACACATAGCCCACCTTGACCCAGGCCTTGGACCGCGAGTTGCGCCGCGAGCGCAGCAGGTACACCAGCAGCGCGACAATCGACCCGATCAGCAATACCTGGATCCAGTTCATCTGGGGCTCCTCCCTCGCAGGAATCCGTCGAAGATGATATTGACGCCGTTGAGCAGCGGCTGCCCCTTCGACTTCGAGTATTCGGTGTAGAGCACCTCGATCGGTTCTTCGGTTACGCGCCAACCGTTTTCGGCGATCAGCATGACGAACTCGTTGGCGTGGCTCATCCCGCTCATGGTGATGTTCAGCCCGTCGGCGACTTTCTTGTTGAACACCCGCAGCCCGTTGTTCGTGTCGGTCAGGCCGAGCCGCCGACCGCTCGGACTCAACCGCGCGCCGGTGCGCAGCACGATCCGCTTGAGTAGCGGCGGCTTGGCCCCCTCGGAAGACCGCTGGGTGCGCCCGAACCTGGTCCCGATGACCACGTCGACGTCGCCCGCGGCCAGCCGGTCGATCATCGCGGCGAGGTCTTTGACGCGGTGTTGGCCGTCGGCGTCGAACGTCGCGAACACCTGGGCGCCGGGTTGCCTGCGGGCGTACTCGACGCCGGTCTGGATGGCCGCCCCCTGGCCCAGGTTGATCGGGTGGCGCAGCAGGTGCGCCCCGGCCCGCAAGGCGATCTCGCCGGTGCCGTCGGCGCTGCCGTCGTCCACACAGACGACGTGGTCGAACACCGATCGCAGGTCGGCGACGATCTCGCCGATGACGGCGGCTTCGTTGAAGGCCGGGACGACGATCCAGACGTCGGGGTAGCGCGTTTGAGTGGCCATTTGTGCCCACCAGGTTAGCCAGGATCAGCCCGCGGGGCGCCCGGCGCGCGCCAGCGCCACCAGATGGACTCCGATTCCCACCAGCGGGCCGCACAACAGCGCGACGACGGTGCGGGTGTGCAGCGGGAGCGGCAGCAACAGCAACAAGCCCGACGCCACCGTCGCACCGACCCAGCCCAGCGAATACGCCCGATGCAGCGCGGCAGCTACCGTGGCGGCGCCGGTGAGGGTGAGCATGGCGATCGCCACCGCGGCGGCGGTCAGCCAAGCCAGCAGCGCGCCGCCCGCGTCGTACTGCGACCCGAACGCGACGCGCAGCAACCACGGGCCCACCACGCCGGCCGCCAGCACCCCGAGGACGCCGATGCCGGCGATGAGCGCCGCCGGAGCGATCAGCGCACGGAGCCGATCGGCGCGTTCGTCGACGAAATGAGCGATGAGGTTGCCCTGCATGGCGGTCAGCGGCACCAGCAGCGGTGCGCGGGTCAACGTCACCGCCAGGATGACCACACCCCCTTGCGCCCCAAGCTGATTCGAGGTCAGCTTCAGCAGAACCGGAAATCCCATCACCAGAATCGCGCTGGCGCCGGCGGCGGTGATCGAGTGCGCGGCGCCCCGCAAGAACATCGCGGCGCTGCCCGGCGTCATGAGGCGCGCCGCGGCCCGCGCCGCGGGGGAGGCCGCGAGCATGATCAGCCAGGCCACCGCGCCGGCGACGGTCGCCCACAGATACCCGCCCAGACCCCAGCCGATCGCGAACGTCGCCGCGGCGACCGTCACCCGGATGAGCGCGTCGGTCACCATCAGCGCCCCGTACTGGGTCCAGCGGTTGGTGCCGGCCAGCATCCCCAGCAGCGTGGCGTGCAGGCAGAACCCGGCCAGCCCCACGCTGAGCAGCGCCACAGACAGCCAGCGCTGCTCGACGAACACCCGGGCGCTCCACAGCGGTGCGGTCCCGGCGATCACAAGCGCCGCCGCGACGCCGAGCAGCGCGGCGACCCGCATCGGATGGTTGCGGCTGTCCGGCAACACTTCGAAGTAACCGGTCGAGCGCACCTCCCGGGTGGCTTCCTGCAGCAGGCCGTTAGCCGCGCCGGTGACCAGGCCGAACGCCCCCCAGAACACCCCGAACACCGAGAAGCCGCTCGGGGCCAGGTCGCGGGCGGCCAAGTAGATGACCGCGTAGCCGCACAGCGCGGTCAGCGCGGTTGCCGCGCCGACGCGGGCCATGCTGCCGCGCGCGACAGGCCCCTGAGCAGCTTCGGTCAGTGCGAGCCCTTCTTGAACCGCTCCACCGAGCGCTGCACTTCGGCCTCGGCCTCGGCGCGGCCGACCCAGTCGGCTGCCTTCACGAATTTGTTCGGCTCGAGCGCCTTGTATTCCGTGAAGAAGTGCTTGATGACATCCAGCTGGTGTTCCGGAACATCGCCGATGTCTTGGATGTGCTCCCACCGGTGGTCGCTGGCCGGAACGCACAGCACCTTGTCGTCGCCGCCGGCCTCGTCGACCATCTTGAACATTCCCACCGGTCGCGCCTCCACCAGCACGCCGGGGAACAGCGGCTCCTGCAGCAGCACCAGCGCGTCGAGTGGGTCGCCGTCTTCGCCCAGGGTGTCCTCGATGTAGCCGTAGTCGGTCGGGTAGGCCATCGAGGTGTAGAGGTAGCGATCCAGCCGCACCCGTCCGGTCTCGTGATCTACCTCGTACTTGTTGCGGCTGCCCTTCGGGATTTCGATGGTCACGTCGAACTGCACCGTCTTGCTCCTTAAGTCTGGTGGGTCGCGTACACCCTAATCGAGCGGATTTCGACTGGTTCGGCAGAATGGGACTCGACAGTCAGGAGTCCAATGCGTTCTACTCGCCGGCGGAAAATCACCCAGGTTTTCATGGGGTTCGCCGTGCTGGCGTTTGTCGCCGCCGTGGTGGCCGCGGCGGCGTTCTTCACCATGGGAAATCACGGCATCGGCAGCGCGCGGGCCACGGTTCCGCCGCCGCGGCCGCCGACGGTCAAGCCGGGAATCGTCCCGGTGGCCGACACCGCCGCGGTCCCGAGCGCGGGCGGGCTGGCGGCCGTGCTGGCGCCGGTGGCGGCCGATCCGAACCTGGGCAAGCTGGGGGGCCGGATCACCGACGCCATGACCGGCAAAGAGCTCTGGCAGATGGCCGACGACGTGCCGTTGGTGCCGGCGTCCACCAATAAGGTCCTCACCGCGGCGGCGGCGCTGCTGACACTGGACCGCCAAGCGCGGCTGAGTACCCGGGTGGTGGCCGGCAGTCAGAGCGCCCAGGGGCCCGTCGTGCTGGTGGGTGCCGGGGATCCGACGCTGTCGGCGGTCGCGCCCGGCCAACCCACCTGGTATCGCGGTGCGGCGCGGATCAGTGATCTGGTCGAACAGGTGCGGCGCAGCGGCATGACGCCGACGGCCGTGCAGGTGGACACCTCGTTGTTCAGCGGTCCGACGATGGCGCCGGGGTGGGATCCGGGCGATGTGGACAACGGCGATATCGCGCCGATCGAGTCGGTGATGATCGACGCCGGACGCATCCAGCCCACGACCGTCAATTCCCGGCGGTCGAAGACACCCGCGCTGGACGCGGGGCGGGAGCTGGCCAAGGCCCTCGGCCTGGATCCCGGGGCGGTGACGATCGCCAAGGCGCCCTCCGGCGCGCGGCAGCTGGCCGTGGTGCAGTCGGCGCCGCTGATTCAGGTGCTCTCGGAGATGATGGACCACTCCGACAACGTCCTGGCCGAGTGCATCGCCCGGGAGGTGGCGGCCGCCATCAACCGGCCGCTGAGCTTCGCCGGCGCGGTCGATGCGGTGACCAACCGGCTGAGCAATGCGCACATCGACACCGCCGGCGCCGCGCTGGTGGATTCCAGCGGGCTGTCGGTCGACGACCGGTTGACAGCCAAGACGCTCGACGGCACGGTGCAGGCGGCGGCGGGGCCGGACCAGCCGTCGTTGCGTGCCCTGCTGGATCTGCTGCCGATCGCAGGCGGCAGTGGGACCCTGGCCGAACGTTTCCTCGACCGGGCCACCAACCAGGGTCCCGCTGGCTGGTTGCGCGCCAAGACCGGGTCGCTGACCGCCGTCAATTCGTTGGTCGGTGTGCTCACCGACGCTGGTGGACGGGTGCTCACGTTCGCGTTCATCTCGAATGCCGCCGGCCCGAACGGACGCAACGCGATCGATGCGCTGGCCAGCAAGCTCTGGACGTGTGGGTGCGCATGAACACTTCCCCCGACGTGACCCTGGGCGCCACCGTGGACTGGCAATTTGCCGCGACCGTCGGGTCGCGACTGGCCCGCCCGGGCCCGCCGTCCAGCGACTACACCCGCCGGCAGGCGATCGACGAGCTGACCGCGTTGGCGGCCAAGGCCGAGCCGCCGGTGCGCGACGTCACCGGCCTGGTCACCGACGGGACGGTGCCCGCGGCCCGCCTCGTCGACCGGGGCGAGTGGGTCCGCGCGGCGGCGGAGTCGATGCGCGTTATGACGAACGGGACCGACAAGCCGCGCGGCTTTTTCACCGGCCGGCTCACCGGTGCGCAGACGGGTGCCGTGCTGGCATTTGTGGCGTCCGGGATCCTCGGTCAGTACGACCCGTTCTTCAGCGCCGGACCGGCCGAAAAGGGAAGCCTGCTGCTGGTCTATCCGAATGTCATTGCGGTCGAACGGCAATTGCGCGTGGAGCCCTCCGATTTCCGGCTATGGGTATGTCTGCATGAGGTGACCCACCGGGTGCAGTTCACTGCCAACCGCTGGCTGTCGGGTTACATGTCGGATTCGCTGGGTTTGTTGACTCGGGAATCCCCCGAGGACGTCGGGCAGATCGTGAACCGGCTCGCCGACTTCGTCCGCAGCCGCGGTGACGGCGCGCCCGACGACTCCGGGATCCTGGCGCTGGTGCGGGCGGTGCAGTCTGAGCCGCAGCGCCAGGCCCTGGATCGGCTCCTGGTGCTCGGCACGCTTTTGGAGGGTCACGCCGATCACGTGATGGATGCGGTCGGTCCGATGGTGGTGCCGTCGGTGGCCACCATCCGCGGCCGGTTCGACGAGCGTCGCCATCGCAAGCAACCGCCACTGCAGCGGTTGCTGCGCGCACTGCTGGGCCTGGACGCCAAGCTCAGCCAATACACCCGCGGCAAGGCGTTTGTCGACCATGTGGTGGGCCGGGTCGGAATGCAACGGTTCAACACGATCTGGTCGGGCCCCGAAACGCTGCCGTTGCCCGACGAGATCGAACACCCGCAGCGATGGATCGACCGGGTGCTGTAGGGCAGCTGCGCACAGCTGTCGAGGTGTTCGTCAAGGAACATCTCACCGCCGTCTCCGCGTGGGGCGTCGCGCTGTCCGGTGGCCCGGATTCGTTGGCGCTCACCGCGGTTGCCGCCCCGCTGCGGCCGACCACCGCGCTGATCGTGGATCACGGTCTGCAGCCCGATTCTGCTGCGGTCGCCGAGACCGCGCGGGCGCAGGCGATCGCGCTGGGATGCGTTGACGCTCAAGTGCTTTGCGTGCGAGTGGGAAACGAGGGCGGACCCGAGGCGGCGGCCCGGGCCGCCCGCTATGCCGCCTTGGGCGCGTATCACGAAGGCCCGGTGCTGCTGGCGCACACGCTCGACGACCAGGCCGAGACGGTCCTGCTGGGGCTGGGCCGGGGTTCGGGGGCGCGCTCGATGGCCGGGATGCGCCCACACGATCCGCCGTGGTGCCGGCCCTTGCTCGGGGTTCGGCGCGCCGTGACGCACGCCGCGTGCGCGGAGCTCGGCCTGACGGCATGGCAGGACCCGCACAACGCCGACCGCCGATTTACCCGCAGCAGGCTGCGCCACGAGGTGCTGCCGCTGCTGGAAGACGTGCTGGGCGGCGGGGTCGCGGAAGCGCTGGCGCGCACCGCCGCGGCGTTGCGCGAGGACACCGAGCTGATCGACGCGCTGGCCGCGCAGGCGCTGCCCGGCGTCACGGCCGGCGCCGGGCTACAAACCCAGGCCCTGGGCGCGCTGCCGGACGTGATTCGACGCCGGGTCATCCGCGGCTGGTTACTGGCCGGCGGTGCGACCGGCCTGACCGACAAGCAAATTCGCGGCGTCGACATGCTGGTGACCGCGTGGCGGGGCCAAGGCGGGGTGGCGGTGGGATCAAGTTTGCGAGGTCAGCGATTGATCGCGGGCCGGCGCGACGGGTTGTTGACACTGCGGACCGAGCCCGTGTAGCAATTTCGCCCGCTGGCGTGGCACGCTGTGCTCGTGCAGCAGATCTCTTCGGCGATCACCCCCGGGCAGCCACCGGAGCTGTATCCGGGGGATATCAAGTCGGTTCTTCTCACCGAGGAGCAAATTCAGGCCCGCATCGCGGAGCTGGGCGCCCAAATCGGCGAGGACTACCGCGATCTCTCGGCCGCCAGCGGCGATCTGCTCTTGATCACCGTGCTCAAGGGCGCTGTGCTCTTCGTCACTGATCTTGCGCGCGCCATCCCGCTACCGACCCAGTTCGAGTTCATGGCCGTCAGCTCCTACGGATCGTCGACGTCGTCGTCGGGGGTGGTGCGCATCCTCAAGGATCTCGACCGCGACATCACCGACCGCAACGTCCTGATCGTCGAGGACGTCGTGGACTCGGGCCTGACCTTGTCGTGGCTGTCGCGCAACATCACCACCCGGCATCCGCGCTCGCTGCGGGTGTGCACGTTGCTGCGCAAGCCCGACGCGGAACGCGCCAACGTCGGAATCAACTACGTGGGCTTCGACATTCCCAACGATTTCGTCGTGGGCTACGGCCTGGATTACGACGAGCGCTACCGCGACCTGCCCTATATCGGGACTCTGGATCCGCGAATTTACGAGGGCTAGTTAGTCCAACTCCCACACCGCGGTCACCGAGAAGTTGACCGTCTGCTGGCCCGGCTCCAGCTGTACCGGCGCGGCCAGACTCCGAGGCGGAGCCGGCGGCATCCCGCCGACCGGTGCGGCGCTCGACGCCTCCGAGATCGACAGCACCTTGCCCAGCTGCAGGCCGGCCAACTGCGCGTATTGCTCGGCGCGGTTCTTGGCGTCCTGGAAGGCACGCGCCCGCGCGTCCTTCACCAGTTGCGAGTCGTCGGCGATCGAGTAGCTGACCGAGCTGATCCGGGTGGCGTCTCCGCCGGTACTGACGATGAGCGCCAACAACTTCGACGCGGCATCGGTCGGGTGGACCTTGACCTCGATCGCGTTGGTTGCGCGGTAGCCGGTGATGGTCGCGGTCCCCGCGGGCTCGGGATTGCTGTACTGGGGCTGCAGGTTGACGGTGGTGGTGCTGATGTTCTTGCGTTCCATTCCGGCGCCGACCAACGCGTTGATCACCGCCTGCTGGCGGTCATTCGTCTGGTTCATCGCGGTGGTGACGTCTGGCGCGGTGAATTCGATGCTGACGTTGGCGGTCAAGGTGTCCGGCACGCCCTGCACCTGACCCGAGCCGATGACGGTCACTTGGCGCGGATTTGCCCCGGGCGCTGGCGCATTGTGTTTGTTGCATGCCGACAGCGTGACGACGACCAAACCGGCAGCGGCGAAGACAATCGATCTGCGGACGAACGGCATATGTGGACCCTATCTAGAAGGGCGGGTCGTCCGGTAGCGCTGTCACGGCCGGTTTGTCCGGTATCCAGTCCGCGGGCAATTCTTCCGGTTCCCGAGGGTCGTTCACCCACCTACAGAAGGGGCTGGTGCTCGGTGTCCCCTTGAACAGAAACAGCATGTCGCGTATATGGTTTCGAAACTTGCGCGCCGCGACCTCTTCCTTACGAGCTTCTTCCAACCTGCGCCGCGCTTCGTTGACGGGCCGTAGCTCGCGGTTGTGCTTGCGCGCCTGGGCGATTCGAGCGCTTCGTTGCTTGGCGTGGGTTCGCCTGCTGGCGCTCGGCGGCGCGCATGCCGGCCTGCTCGCTTGTGGGAAGAGATCCGCGCCGGCTGGTGAGGTCCGATAAGTCTGTCCAGCGGGCGAAGTCCAGATGACGGTGCCATCGGCCAGTTGCGTGTCGAGCCAGCCACCGAAAGTCTTGAGCCGATGATGTTGGCGGCAAAGACATTTCATATTCCAAAACACCGTCCGTCCGCCGGCCGCGGGCTCCTCATGGTTAAACGGGATGGTGTGGTCAATGTCGCAGGCAACGGCGGGACGGCTGCACCCAGGGAAGCGGCAGGTGAGATCCCTGCAGCGCACCGCGCGCTCCAGCGCCGCGGACGGTTGGTAGCGCAGCGCCTCCACCGGGCTCGTAAGCGGATTGGCGATGAGAACCGATGCTGCGTCGGCCAATCGGCGGACCTGCTCGGCGTCGATGACTCCGTAACCGTCCAGATAGCCGGGCGCATCGCTGCCGCCGTAGACGGTCTCTTCGCTGACCACCACGTTGATGACGAACCGGGCTGCGCCCGGATCGCGCTCGGTGGTATCACTTTCGGCCCGGGTAGGACAGTCCAGCTGCCCGCAGGCGCACGCCAGTCGGCGACCCTGGGTCAGGGCGGCCAGCGCGTCGGCGCGGCGCTGATCCATGGTCCGTGGGTCCGCCGAGCACACCTGCTTGGCGAGCTGAGAGAGCCGCCGGTCGAAGGCCGTCGCCGCCGTTGCGGCAACAGTTCCATAGATTTCGGCCATCCCGTTGTCGTGGGCGGTGATTCCGATGTGTCGCTCGTCCTCGGCGGCCTCCCGACGCTCACGGGCGGCGTCGGGATCGGTGGCCCGCACCGTGGCGTCGGCAGCGTTGACGATTCGTTGCCTCGACCAGCCGTGCCACTTTCCGATGCGCTCAGCTAGCGACTGATCTACTTGGGCAATTAGCTCGGGATCCGTGACAAGGTCTGTGCGGCTGATGATCAAACGCACTGTGCGCCAATCCGTCCGCCCCTCCGCCAGCAGGGCCGCCACTTTGGGCAACCTGGTGTCCAGCGCGTCGGCGTACGACACCAGATAGCTGGCACCCGCGGGGGACAGGTTCATCGCGGCCGCCACCTCGGCCGTGGTTTGTTCGAACCCGTCGATCACCATGTACTCGTGCCGCTCCTCGGCCCGCTCGGCGGCGGCGACGCGGTGTCGCAGCAATGCCGCCACCGCGGCCATCCTCCGCGCAACCAGCACCGACTCCTCCCGGTGCCCGGACTCGATCGCCGCCACCAGAGCGGCCGGATCGGTCATCGTTTCGAACATACATTCGATACTAGACACGGGGTCCGACAAACGAGCAGTCCAGCTCTAGGTGCCAATTTTGGCGGCGATCTGATGCGCGATGTTGACCGTGAAGGCCTGGGCATCGGAATGTTGGCCACCGTTTGGGGCCCAACCGTGGCCGACCTAAGGAGTGACCAAAATCTTGCAGTGCCGCCCGGGGTCGGCCAGGTCGTCGAATGCCTGGCCCACCCCGTCCAGGCCGACCTCTCCGGTGATCAGTGGGCTGACGTCCATCTCGCCCTCGGCCAGCACCCGCAGCGTCTCGGCGAATTCGTCCGGGGTCTGGGCGAGCGTGAATTGGATGTTGACCTCTTTAGCGATCCCGAAGAACGGATGCATGGTGTCGGGTTGCATGCACACCCCGGCGACCACCACCCGCGTGCCGTGCCGCGCCCGCAGCAATATGTCGTCGATGACCCCGGGCACCCCGACCGCCTCGAACACGACTTTGGCCTTGACTGAGTCGAACGGGGAGCCCTGCGCCGGATCGAGCGTCTGCTGCGCGCCCATCCTGGCGGCCAGTTCGCGCCGGGTGGGTGAAAAGTCAGCCGCGGCAATGTTTTCGACGCCGCGCGTGCGCAGGGCGGCGATGATGGCGATGCCGATCGGGCCGCAACCGATGACCAAAGCGGCCTCGCCGGGTTGGATGTTGGACTTGTTGACGGCATGCAAGCCCACCGACATCGGTTCGGTCAGCGCGGCATGCCGCGGGTCCAGACCGTTGGGGATCGGTATCAGCAGCGGCGCCGAGAGCAGCATCCGCTCCGAGTAGCCGCCGATCGTGCTATTGCTGTAGACGATCGGGTCGATGCCCTTGTCGGACAACAACACCGGAAGCGACGTGACCAAGGTGCCGGCGGGATGTGTCTCCGTGTCCGGGCCGGCCTCGAGTATCTCGGCGCTGAATTCGTGGCCCATGAAGACATCGCGGTCCAAGGCGACCTCCATGCCGCCCGCACCGCGCGCGACCCGGTTGCTCATCTCCAGCACATGCTTGCCGTGGGCCGCGAAATGCAAATCCGAGCCACAGATTCCGCATGCACGCACCCCCACCAGTACCTGACCCGGACCCGGCACCGGTTCGGGCACGTCGTCGCGGGGGACCATCCGGCCGTCCCGTAGCACTGAAGCACGCATCACTTGGCCTCCGTCTTGTGTTCCTCGACATGCTCGGTAATGGCTTTTACCACAGCTTCGCCGGCGCGGCCGATCAGTTGGTCGCGCCTGTCCCTTGCCCAGTCGTGCGATGCGCGCGGCGCCTCCAGCTGTCCCTTGAAATGGGGAATCACCTTGCGGGCGAACAGGTCATAGCAGTGGTACGTCGCCTCCGGTGAAGCCCAGTCGTGGCCGAGCATCAAAAGCGTCCCGAAACCTCCCGACCGGTCCAGCAGATCCTCGATGTAGGCGATCGCGTCGTCGGGAGTTCCGATGCAGCAATTTCCTTTGGCCGCATAGTCTTCGACGTACTCGCGCGGTGACTGGGCGCCGTCGACGGCGTTGGCCAGCGGGACGAATCCCGCGGCCCCGAAGTACTGTGCGAAGTCGAGCAGCCCGTAGGTGCAGTCGTCGATCGCCTGATCACGGCTATCGGCGATGTGCATGATGGACAGCACTCGCCAATCGGAGCGGTCCGGTTCGTCGCGGCCGGCCTTGGCGGCCTGCTCGCGCACCACGTCCCAGGTGGTTTCCAACGCCGCATAGCCGCCGGGCACCGACATCGACAGTGACAGCAGCGACGTTCCCAGCGCCCCCGCCAGCCGCGGGCCGGACGGGGAAATCATTGCGGCCGTCGAGATCTCCGGATACGGCCAGGTGTAGGGGCGGATGTGCAATTGGGCGTCGCGCAGGGTGAACCAGTCGGAGTGGCGATCGATTCGCTCGTCGGGTGCGGCGCGGAACAGCGCGAGGATCGCCTCCAGGGACTCCTGCATCATGTGCCGTTGTTCTACCGGGTCAATACCCATCATGTAGGCGTCCGACGGCAGCGCGCCGGGACCGGTGCCGAACATGACCCGGCCGCGGGTCAGGTGGTCCAGCAGCACCCAGCGGTCGGCCACCATGAGCGGATGGTGGTAGGGCAGCGAGACGACGCCGGTGCCCAGCCGGATGTGCTTGGTCCGCTCCGCGGCGGCCGCGATGAACACCTCCGGACAGGCGATGAGCTCATAGCCACCCGAATGATGCTCACCGAACCACGCTTCGTCGAACCCCAGGCGATCGAGCGCGACCACCCGTTCCATGTCGTATTCCAATGCCACCGTTGGGGATTGGCCGGTCGGGTGAAACGGAGTAACAAAGACGCCGAAGCGCAGCGGGCCAGCCATCACCATTCCACTCCTTTGAGGAATCCGAGAAGCGTTTCGTTCACCTCGTCGGGTCGCTCCTGCTGCAGCCAGTGCCCGGCCCCGTCGATCATCACCTGCTGATAGGGGCCGGAGACAAGCTGCGCGGCGCGGTCGGTGCGGGTGAACACCAACACCGGATCGGCTGTCCCGCCGATGAACAGACACGGCACCGTGATCATGGCGTCCGCGAGCTCTGGGGTGGTCTCCCAGTTGTGGTCCATGTTGCGATACCAGTTCAGGCCGCCGGTGAATCCGGTGCGGGAGAATTCGGCGATGTAGTGGTCGAGTTCGTCCTGGCTGATCCATTCGGGCCGCGCGGCGGGTTCCGGCATCCGATCGATGAAGCCTTCCGGACCGGGGGCCGCCATGCGTGTCGCGGTGGCCTCATCGCTGGGTGGCCGCAAGCCGCCGATCATCCGGCGCATCGTGCGGGCGGGGTCACCGTTGAGCTCGGCGTCGGCGACGCCCGGCTCCTGGAAATAGACGATGTAGAAGAAGCTTTCACCGAATATGCGTCGAAACGCCTGAATCGGCGGCTGGCGCGGGCGGGGTAACGGAGGGACGCTCAGCGCGGCCACCGCCGCGACCCGGTCCGGGTGCAGCAGTGGCATGTTCCACAGCACCATGGCGCCCCAGTCGTGTCCGATCCACACGGCGCGCTCTGCGCCGACATCGTCGAGCAGGCCGACCAGGTCAGCGGTCAACTCGTGAATGTTGTAGGCCTCGACCGCGTCGGGACACGACGATCCGCCGTAGCCGCGCTGATCCGGAGCCAGCACGTGGTAGCCGGCGTCGGCGAGGACCGGAATCTGGTGCCGCCAGGAGTACGCCAGTTCGGGAAAGCCGTGGGCCAAGACCACCACCGGTGCGCCCGGTTCGCCAGCTTCGATCACCCGCAGCCGCACACCATTGGTGTCCACTAACCGTTCGGTTGACACGCCCATCGTCACACCAAATTACAACGGCGGAGGGCTTGAGAAGACATCATCGGCTGATGCGGTTGGATCACGTAGTTCTGTGGACGAAGGACCCGCGGGCGGCGGTGGACTTCTATATGAGGGTGGTCGGCCTTGACCCGGTGCGGCTCAGCGAGTTCGAGGCCGGGGAGGCGCCTTTCCCGAGCGTGCGCGTCTGTCCCGACTCCGTCATCGATCTGGTGCCCCTCGAGATGGCCAAAGGGGGTGCCGGCCACCCGGTCAATCACGTTTGTCTTGCGCTGTCGCGGGCCGAGTATGACGCGCTGGATGCGCGCCTTGCGGCGGCGGGTGTGGAGATCGGCGCGCGGAGAGACCACAACTTCGGCGCCCAGGGGTGGGCGCCGCAGGCGTTCTACTTCGCCGATCCGGACGGCAATGTCGTCGAGGCCCGCTATTACGAGTAGGGACCGCGCCGAACGTGACGCTGGCGTCACACTCGGCCGCGAGCGTGACGCTGGCGTCACACTCGGGAACCGCCACACGTTTGAGTAGCGGTAGCCTGGACATTTCCAGCGACCTGATATCAGGGAAGGACCTGGCCTGACGGCCGATATCGATGAACCGCAAAAACGTGATCCGCACCATCACGGCGATCGCTGTGGTGGTGTTGCTGGGCTGGTCGTTCTTCTACTTCAGTGACGACACCCGCGGTTACAAGCCCGTCGATACCTCGGTGGCGATGTCGCAGATCACCAGCGACAACGTCAAGAGCGCGCAGATCGACGACCGCGAGCAGCAGTTGCGGCTGACCCTGAAAAAGGGCAATAACGACACCGAGAATTCGGACAAGGTCATCACCAAATATCCGTCCGGGTATGCGGTGGATCTTTTCAACGCGCTCACCGCTAAGAATGCCAAGGTCAGCACCGTCGTCAACGAGGGCAGCATCGTGGGCGAGCTGCTGGTCTACGTGCTGCCACTGCTTTTGCTGGTCGGGCTTTTCGTGATGTTCTCTCGCATGCAGGGCGGCGCCCGGATGGGCTTCGGATTCGGCAAGTCCCGCGCCAAACAGCTCTCCAAGGACATGCCCAAGACCACGTTCGAAGATGTCGCGGGCGTCGACGAGGCGGTCGAGGAGCTCTACGAAATCAAGGACTTCCTGCAGAACCCGGGTCGGTACCAGGCGCTTGGCGCCAAGATCCCCAAGGGCGTGCTGCTGTACGGCCCGCCGGGAACCGGCAAGACGCTGCTGGCCCGTGCGGTGGCCGGGGAAGCCGGTGTGCCGTTCTTCACCATCTCCGGCTCCGACTTCGTCGAGATGTTCGTCGGCGTCGGTGCTTCACGCGTAAGGGACCTGTTCGACCAGGCCAAACAGAACAGCCCGTGCATCATCTTCGTCGACGAGATCGACGCCGTCGGTCGCCAAAGAGGCGCCGGACTAGGCGGCGGTCACGACGAGCGCGAGCAGACGCTCAACCAGTTGCTGGTCGAGATGGATGGCTTCGACCCACGGGGCGGTGTCATCTTGATCGCGGCCACCAACCGGCCCGACATCCTTGACCCCGCGCTGTTGCGGCCCGGCCGCTTCGACCGGCAGATCCCTGTGTCCAACCCCGACATGGCGGGTCGCCGCGCGGTGCTGCGGGTGCACTCCAAGGGGAAGCCGATCGCCCCGGACGCCGATCTCGACGGGCTGGCCAAGCGGACCGTGGGCATGACCGGCGCCGACCTGGCTAACGTCGTCAACGAGGCGGCGCTGCTGACGGCTCGCGAGAACGGCACCGTCATCACCAGCGCCGCCCTGGAGGAGGCGGTGGACCGGGTGATCGGCGGCCCGCGCCGCAAGGGCCGGATCATCAGCGAGCAGGAAAAGAAGATCACCGCCTATCACGAGGGCGGGCATACCCTGGCGGCCTGGGCGATGCCGGATATCGACCCGGTTTACAAGGTGACGATCCTGGCCCGGGGACGGACCGGCGGACATGCGGTGGCGGTGCCGGAGGAAGACAAGAGTCTCCGGACGCGATCGGAGATGATCGCGCAACTGGTGTTCGCGATGGGTGGGCGCGCCGCCGAGGAACTGGTGTTTCGCGAGCCGACCACCGGCGCGGTCTCCGACATCGAGCAGGCCACCAAAATCGCGCGCGCGATGGTCACCGAATTCGGCATGAGTTCCAAGCTCGGTGCCGTCAAATACGGTACCGAACACGGTGACCCGTTCCTCGGCCGAACCATGGGTACGCAGGCCGACTACTCGCACGAGGTCGCGCGCGACATCGACGACGAGGTCCGCAAGCTCATCGAGGCCGCACACACCGAAGCATGGGAGATCCTCACCGAATACCGCGACGTGCTCGACACCCTGGCCGGCGAGCTGCTGGAAAAGGAGACGCTGCACCGTCCCGAGCTGGAAGGGATCTTCGGCGACGTCGAAAAGCGGCCCCGGCTCACGATGTTCGACGATTTTGGTGGCCGGATCCCGTCCGACAAGCCACCGATCAAGACGCCCGGCGAGCTGGCGATCGAACGCGGCGAACCCTGGCCGCCGCCGGTGTCCGAGCCGGCGTTCAAGGCCGCGATCGCACAGGCCAACCAGGCCGCCGAGGCGGCGCGCGCCGAAGCCGACCGAAATGCACACGGCGCCAACGGTTCTCACGGTGGTCATGGCGGCGCCGATCAGCAGCCGCACGGCCCGACCCAACCCGACTACGGTGCGCCGGCCGGCTGGCATGCCCCGGGCTGGCCGCCCAGGGACCAGCAAGGCTACTGGTATCCACCCGCGCCGCCCCAGCAGCCCTATTGGCCGCAGCCGGCACAGCCCGCGCCGAGTTACCCGGGCCAGTCCGGCCATTCGGCGTACCCCTCGTATCCCCCGTATCCGCCGCCGCCCCAGCCCACTCCGGACACCGGTAGGTCTCCCGAGCAGCCGGACGAGGACGTGAGCCGGTCCAACCCACCGACGTAGAGCTATCAGGGGCCTACCAGGGCTGACGAACGGAGAATCACATGGCCCTACCGGATCTGGAACCGGAGTTGGAGCCGGACAGCCGCACCCCGACTCCGCGCGTCCGCACGTTCAACCACGAACGTGCCGAGGCCGCGGTCCGCGAGCTGCTCTACGCGATCGGCGAGGACCCGGACCGGGATGGCTTGCGGGACACGCCGGCTCGCGTCGCTCGCGCCTACCGCGAGATGTTCGCCGGGCTCTATACCGAGCCGGAATCGGTGCTGAACACCATGTTTGACGAAGACCACGACGAGATGGTGATCGTCAAGGAGATCCCGCTCTACTCCACCTGCGAGCATCACCTGGTGTCTTTTCACGGTGTGGCGCACGTCGGCTACATCCCGGGCAAGGACGGCAGGGTGACCGGGCTGTCCAAGATCGCCCGGCTGGTGGACCTCTACGCCAAGCGGCCTCAGGTACAGGAGCGGCTCACCAGTCAGATCGCCGACGCCCTGGTGAAAAAGCTCGATCCGCGCGGCGTGATCGTCGTGGTCGAGGCCGAGCACCTGTGCATGGCGATGCGCGGTGTCCGTAAGCCCGGCGCGGTGACGACGACGTCGGCGGTGCGCGGCCAGTTCAAGACCAGTGCTGCATCCCGAGCCGAGGCGCTCGACCTCATCCTGCGTAAGTGAGCCCGCACCTGTGCAGGTTATGGGTGTTCTGAACGTCACGGACGACTCGTTCTCGGATGGCGGGCGCTACCTCGACACCGACGCCGCCGTGGCGCATGGTCTGGCAATGGCCGCTGAAGGCGCGGCGATCGTCGACGTGGGCGGTGAGTCGACGCGGCCCGGCGCCACCCGGATCAACCCCAGGGTCGAGGCCAGCCGTGTGGTGCCTGTCATCAAAGAGCTTGCGGCCCAAGGAATCACCGTGAGCATCGACACCATGCACGCCGACGTGGCGAGCGCCGCCCTGCAGAACGGCGCGCAGATGGTCAACGACGTGTCCGGCGGACGAGCCGATCCCGCGATGGCCCCGCTGCTGGCCGAAGCGAATGTGCCGTGGGTGCTGATGCACTGGCGGCCGGTGGACGCCGAACGTCCGCATGAGGCGCGGTCCTACGGCGACGTGGTGGCCGATGTGCGCGCCGAGTTGCTCGCCGGAGTCGATGACGCGGTCGCCGCGGGTGTCGATCCGGCAAAGCTGATGATCGACCCGGGGCTCGGATTCGCCAAGACGGCCCAACACAATTGGGCGCTGCTGCATGCGCTGCCGGAGCTGGTGGCCACCGGCATCCCGGTGCTGCTGGGTGCCTCGCGCAAGCGGTTTCTCGGCGCGTTGCTCGCCGGGCCCGACGGCGAGGCGCGACCGGCCGACGGGCGCGAGACGGCGACCGCGGTGATCTCCGCGCTGGCCGCCCTGCACGGGGCCTGGGGGGTGCGGGTGCACGACGTGCGGGCGTCGGTCGATGCCCTCAAGGTGGTGGGGGCCTGGAGACAAGGCGAGACCGATGGCTGACCGAATCGAATTGCGCGGCTTGACAGTTCACGGCCGCCACGGCGTCTTCGAGCACGAACGGGTCAACGGGCAGGACTTCGTCATCGATGTCACCGTGTGGATCGACCTGGCCGACGCCGCCGCGAGCGACGAGCTGGCCGACACCTACGACTACGACGCGCTGGCAACGCTGGCCGCCGCCGTCGTGGCCGGACCCCCGCGCAACCTGATCGAAGCGGTCGGCGGCGAGATCGCCGAGCGCGTCATGGAAGACGAACGCGTGCACGCCGTCGAGGTGGTGGTGCACAAGCCGCAGGCTCCCATCGAGCAGAAATTCGCCGACGTGGCGGTGGTGGTCCGGCGCTCGCGGCGCGGTGGTCGCGGATCGGTGGTCCCGGCCGGCAGGCCGTTATGACCCGCGTCGTGCTTTCGGTCGGCTCCAACATGGGCGACCGCCTGGCCCGGCTGCAGTCGGTCGTCGACGGGCTCGGCGAAGCGGTCGTCGCGGTGTCCCCGGTCTATGAGACCGACCCCTGGGGTGAAACCGAGCAGGGACCGTTCCTCAATGCGGTGCTGATCGCCGACGACCCGGACCGCGACGCACGCGCCTGGTTGGGCCGGGCCCAGGAGTTCGAGCGGGCGGCGGGCCGGGTGCGCGGTCAGCGCTGGGGTCCGCGCACCCTCGATGTGGACCTGATCGCCTGCTACGCGGATACCGAAGTGACCGCGGTGGATAGCGACCTGACGCTGCCGCACCCGCTGGCGCATCTGCGGGCGTTCGTGATGATCCCGTGGCTGGCCGTCGACCCCGACGCCGAGCTCACGGTCAGCGGCGGGCGGCAGCCGGTGGCGCGGCTGCTGGCCGAGCTGGACCCGACCGACCGGGCCGGGGTGCGGTTATCCGAGCTGGTCCTCGAGCCGAAATCAGACTGATGGGACCCACCCGCAAGCGTGAGCTGACGGCCGCGGTCGTCGCGGCCGGGGTGCTGGGTTATCTGCTGGTCCTGCTGCTGTACCGGTGGTTCCCCCCGATCACGGTGTGGACCGGTCTGTCGCTGCTGGCGGTCGCTGTCGCCGAGGCGCTGTGGGCGCGCTACGTGCGAGTCAAGATCAGCGACGGCGAGATCGGCGACGGGCCGGGCTGGCTGCATCCACTTGCGGTGGCACGCAGCGTGGTGATCGCGAAGGCGTCGGCCTGGGTGGGTGCGCTGGTGCTGGGTTGGTGGGTGGGGGTGCTGGTGTACCTGCTGCCGCGGCGGTCATGGCTGCGCGCCGCCGCCGAGGACACCTCCGGCGCGGTGGTGGCGGCCGTCAGTGCGCTGGCGTTGGTCGCCGCGGCCCTGTGGCTACAGCATTGCTGTAAGTCCCCGCAGGACCCGACCGATCACGGCGAGGGCGCCGAGGGCTAGCCGAGAATCGCCGGAGTAGCGCGACACGCTGTGTGACCTCGCACGGGTACAGTCAGGCCATGACCGTTCTGTCCCGCGGCGCCCGGGTCCGGCGCGGCGGCCGCAGGCCGGGTTGGGTGCTCTTGACGGCGTTGCTGGTCCTCGCGATGGGGGCCAGTTCCGCACTGGTTTTCACCAATCGCGTGGAACTGCTCAAGCTCGCTGTGATCCTGGCGCTGTGGGCCGCAGTCGCCGGCGCCTTCGTTTCGGTGCTCTACCGCAGGCAAAGCGACGCGGACCAGTCCAAGGTGCGGGACCTGAAGCTGGTCTATGACCTGCAGTTGGATCGGGAAATCTCGGCCCGGCGCGAGTACGAGCTGACGGTGGAGTCGCAGCTGCGTCGTGAGCTGGCCTCCGAGCTGCGCGCCCAGGCGGCCGACGAGGTGGCGGCGCTGCGGGCGGAGTTGGCCGCCCTGCGCGCCAACCTGGAGATCTTGTTCGACACCGACCTCAGCGACCGCCGCGCACTGGAGAATTCGCAGGCAGAATGGGCCCGCAGCCGAGACAGTGCACCCGTCGACTGGGTCTCCAGCGACCGGATCACGGATGTCCCCCCGGAAAATGCGCTGGAGCGCACCGACGAATCGCCGATCATCGACGTGTCCGAGGTGCGGGTCCCGCCGCGGCAGCCCGCGCCGCCACGCGAGCAGGTTCGGCCGCGCTATCAGGCCCCCCGACCGCCTGAGCCACCGCCTGAGCCGCCACCGCCACCGCCACCGCCACCAGGGCCCGAATCGCCGCGGTGGCAGCCCGCCGCGACCGACGGCCAGTGGTTGCCCGTCGGGGCGCCGGGCAGCAACTGGGCTTGTGTCGACGAGGCGGATACCCCCGACCCACTGACGGGGCGCCGCCGCGCCCGGCATTCCAGCTCGAACGAACCCGGGGGCGGCCCACTCGGAGAGTCGGACCGCGGGTCGCAGTCGCGGCATTCGACGGAGTACCGCGACGACGGCAGTTCGGAAAGCCCGGTCACCGAAACGAGCGAGACGCCGCCGCCACGGCTGGCGCCGCCGCCGCCGCCTGAGCCGACACCGCGGCATCGCAGCGCGGATGGGGAGAGGAATCCGGGGGGCGGCGCTCACAATCCGGCGGTCAGTCCGTCGCCGACCTGCTGGCGCGGCTGCAAGTCGAGCCCAGCGGCGGCGGCAGGCGCCGCCGACGTGACGGATGACACTGGCTCCTGCCTGGCAAAATCGACTACAGTTCTACTGACCGTCCGGTACCCACAAACTCTCAAGAGCGGGACTGGAACGAAACCAAGACACTGTGAGGCCGTCTGCGATGGTGCAGTTCGACGGTTTGCGCCCGGCCAGGCTCAAGGTGGGGATCATCTCCGCGGGCCGGGTAGGAACCGCGTTGGGCGTCGCGCTGGAGCGCGCCGACCACGTCGTGGTCGCGTGCAGTGCCATTTCCCACGCATCGCGGCAGCGCGCGGCGCGCCGGCTGCCCGATACCCCGGTGCTGGCGCCCCCGGACGTCGCCGCCGGCGCTGAGCTGCTGGTGCTGGCGGTTCCGGACAGCGAACTCGCGGGCCTGGTGTCCGGCTTGGCCGCCACCTCGGCGGTGCGGCCCGGAACGATCGTGGCACACACGTCCGGCGCCAACGGCGTCAACATCCTGGCGCCGCTCGCCGAGGACGGCTGCATACCGCTGGCCATTCACCCGGCGATGACCTTCACCGGTTCCGACGAGGACATCAGCCGCCTGCCCGACACCTGCTTCGGGATCACCGCCGCCGACGACGTCGGGCAGGCGATCGCGCAGTCGCTGGTGCTCGAGATGGGCGGGGAGCCGTTCTATGTGCGCGAGGACGCGCGGGTCCTCTATCACGCGGCTCTGGCCCACGCGGGCAACCACATCGTGACCGTGGTCGCCGATGCGCTCGACGCGTTGCGGGCCGCGCTGCGCGGCAGCGAGTTGCTCGGCCAACAGCGCGTCGACGACCAGCCCGGTGGCATCGCCGAACGGATCATCGGCCCGCTGGCCCGGGCGGCGCTACAGAACACGCTGCAGCGCGGGCAGGCCGCGCTGACGGGCCCGGTGGCTCGGGGCGACGCGGCCGCCGTCGCGCAACATCTCGCCGCACTGCACCGCGTCGACCCGCAGTTGTCCGAGGCCTATCGGGTGAACGCGTTGCGGACCGCGCGGCGCGCACACGCTCCCGCCGACGTCGTCGAGGTGCTGGCGCCGTGACAAGCCCCGCCTTCAAACCCACCTTCAAACCCGGTGAGCTCAACGTGTTTTCGACGCCGCATGACGTCACCGACGTTTCCCGCGCGCTGCGTCACACCGGCCGGCGCGTGATGCTGGTGCCGACCATGGGTGCGCTGCACGACGGCCACCTGGCGCTGGTTCGCGCCGCCAAGCGCGTCCCCGGCGCGGTGGTGGTGGTGTCGATCTTCGTCAACCCGTTGCAATTCGGGGCCGGCGAAGATCTCGACGCGTATCCGCGAACCCTCGACGACGACCTGGCGTTGCTGCGCGGCGAAGGTGTCGAGATCGTGTTCGCGCCGACCGCCGCGGCGATGTATCCGGACGGCTTGCGCACGACGGTGCAGCCGGGTCCGTTGGCCGCCGAACTCGAGGGCGCCGCTCGGCCAACCCATTTCGGCGGCGTGCTCACGGTGGTGCTCAAGCTGCTGCAGATCGTGCGTCCCGACCGAATCTTCTTCGGCGAGAAGGACTATCAGCAGCTGGTGATGATCCGGCAGATGGTGGCCGACCTCAACGTCGGCGTCGACGTGATCGGCGTGCCTACCGTGCGGGAATCGGACGGACTGGCGATGTCATCGCGCAACCGCTACCTGGATTCGGCGCAGCGCGAATTGGCGGCGACGCTCTCGGCGGCGCTGCTGGCCGGGATGCACAACGCGCCGGCCGGTGCGCAGGCCGCGCTGACCGCTGCGCGTGCCGTGCTCGACGCCGTGCCCGCGATCAGCGTCGACTACCTGGAGCTGCGCGACCCCGGGCTGGGTCCCGCGCCCCTTGAAGGATTTGAAGGATCCGGCCGGCTGTTGGTCGCCGCCCGGCTCGGAAAGACCAGACTTCTGGACAATATCGCAGTCGAAGTTGGAACTCGGTCGCCGGCACCCGTGGGGCCGGACCAAAGCGCCGAAACACCTTGGAGGAATTGATGTTACGGACGATGCTGAAATCGAAGATCCACCGTGCCACCGTCACGCAGGCGGACCTGCACTACGTCGGCTCGGTGACCATCGACGCCGACTTGATGGACGCCGCCGACCTACTCGAGGGCGAACAGGTCACCATCGTCGACATCGACAATGGCGCCCGGTTGGTCACCTACGCGATCACCGGCGAGCGTGGCACCGGCGTGATTGGAATCAATGGCGCCGCAGCGCATCTGGTTCATCCCGGCGATCTGGTGATTTTGATCGCGTACGGAACCATGGAGGACGCCGAGGCCCGCGAATACCAGCCGCGGATCGTGTTCGTCGACGCGGAGAACAAGCAGATCGACCTGGGCAGCGATCCCGCGTTCGTCCCGGATGACCCGAAAGCCTTAGCGGAGCTGATGAACCCGCGGATGGGTGCACGGTAGCCGTGCTGCTGGCGATCGACGTCCGTAACACGCACACCGTCGTCGGGTTGCTGTCGGGCTCCAAGGAGCACGCAAAGGTCGTGCAGCAGTGGCGCATTCGCACCGAACCCGAAGTCACCGCCGACGAACTCGCGCTGACCATCGACGGCCTGATCGGCGATGATTCCGAGCGGCTCACCGGCGCGGCCGCCCTATCGACGGTCCCGTCGGTGCTGCACGAGGTGCGGGTCATGCTCGACCAGTACTGGCCGTCGGTGCCGCACGTGCTGATCGAGCCGGGCGTCCGCACCGGGATCCCGCTGCTGGTCGACAACCCGAAGGAAGTGGGCGCCGACCGGATCGTGAATTGCCTGGCCGCATATCACCGGTTCAAGTCGGCCGCCATCGTGGTCGATTTCGGCTCGTCGATTTGTGTGGATGTGGTGTCGGCCAAAGGCGAATTCCTCGGCGGCGCGATCGCGCCCGGGGTGCAGGTGTCATCGGATGCCGCGGCGGCCCGTTCGGCGGCGCTGCGCCGCGTCGAGCTGGCCACGCCCCGCTCGGTGGTCGGCAAGAACACCGTCGAATGCATGCAGGCGGGTGCGGTGTTCGGCTTCGCCGGGCTGGTCGACGGCCTGGTCGGGCGCATTCGCCAGGACGTGGATGGCTTCTCCGAAGAGCTGGGCGATCAGGTCGCGGTGGTGGCCACCGGGCACACCGCACCGCTGCTGCTGCCCGAGCTGCATACCGTCGACCACTACGACCGGCACCTGACCCTGGACGGCCTTCGGCTGGTCTTCGAACGCAACCAGGACGCCCAGCGCGGCCGGCTGAAGTCGGCACGCTGATGAAGCGCGGGTAAGGCGGCCTCGCGCCAGTTCACTTAAGCTGGCACGTCGTGAGCTCTGACGCCCCGGAAGCCGACGCGGATATTCCCGAGCAGTTCCAGATCCGCCGGGACAAGCGCGCTCGCCTGTTGGCGGAGGGTCGGGACCCCTACCCGGTCGCCATCCAACGGACCCACACCCTGGCCCAGGTCCGCGCCGCCCACCCCGACCTGGCGGTCGACTCGGCGACCGACGACGTCGTCGGCGTCGCGGGCCGGGTGATCTTCGCGCGCAATTCCGGAAAGCTGTGCTTCGCCACGCTGCAGGACGGCGACGGTACCAACCTGCAGGTGATGATCAGCCTCGACAAGGTCGGTCAGGAAGCGCTGGATGCATGGAAGGCCGACGTCGACCTCGGCGACATCGTCTACGTGCACGGCAACGTGATCAGCTCACGGCGCGGTGAACTGTCCGTGCTGGCCGACGACTGGCAGATGGCCGCCAAGTCATTGCGGCCGCTGCCCGTCGCACACAAGGAGATGAGCGAAGAATCGCGGGTGCGGCAGCGGTATGTGGACCTGATCGTCCGCCCGCAGGCGCGAAGCGTGGCCCGCCAGCGAATCGCCGTTGTTCGCGCGCGTACGCAATGCGCTGGAACGGCGTGGGTTTTCCGAAGTCGAAACGCCTATGTTGCAGACGCTGGCCGGTGGCGCGGCGGCCCGGCCGTTCATCACACATTCCAATGCGTTGGACATCGATCTCTACCTGAGGATCGCACCTGAACTGTTCCTCAAGCGCTGCATCGTCGGTGGTTTCGACAAGGTCTTCGAACTAAATCGGGTGTTCCGAAACGAAGGCACCGATTCGACGCATTCCCCGGAATTTTCCATGCTGGAGACCTACCAGACCTACGGCACCTATGACGATTCGGCAGTCGTAACCCGGGAGCTTATTCAAGAGGTGGCCGACGAGGCGATCGGGACGCGACAACTGCCGTTGCCGGACGGCAGTGTCTACGACATAGACGGAGAATGGGCTTCATACAAATGTATCCGTCGGTGTCGGCGGCGCTCGGTGAAGAGATCACGCCCGAGACGACGGTTGAGCACCTGCGTTCAATTGCGGATCGACTGGGTATCGAGATTCCGGACAACCGAGGTTACGCCTGGGCACGGGAAACTCGTCGAGGAACTGTGGGAGCATGCGGTGGGCAGCACCTTGACCGCGCCCACATTCGTCAAGGATTTCCCAGTCGAGACAACACCTTTGACTCGCCAGCACCGCAGCATCCCGGGAGTGACCGAGAAGTGGGATCTCTACGTGCGCGGCATCGAACTGGCCACCGGATACTCCGAATTGAACGATCCGGTGGTGCAGCGTGAGCGATTCGCCGAACAGGCTCGCGCCGCGGCCGCCGGCGACGACGAGGCGATGGCACTTGACGAAGATTTTCTCGCCGCCCTCGAGTACGCGATGCCGCCGTGCACCGGAACCGGAATGGGTATCGATCAGGTTGTTGATGTCTTTGACCGGGCTCTCAATTCGAGAGACAGTTTTGTTCCCGATTGTTCGACCGCACTCCAACTGAACTTGTGCATGAGATGTCCGGATTGAGTATTCTGCGGAAATATGGCAGATTGGTGCAGCGGGGAGTCAATCCAAGCTGCTGGGCTGCAAGGAAGAAACGCGAGGGTAAGCCAATGGCGAAAAAAGTGACCGTCACCTTGGTCGATGATTTCGACGGTGCGGGCGCCGCCGATGAAACGGTCGAATTCGGGCTTGACGGGGTGACCTATGAGATCGACCTTTCTTCAAAGAATGCCGCGAAACTTCGCAGCGATCTGAAGCAATGGGTGGCAGCCGGCCGGCGTGTCGGCGGTCGGCGGCGCGGGCGTTCGGGCGCCGGCCGCGGCCGCGGCGCGATCGACCGCGAGCAAAGCGCCGCGATCCGGGAATGGGCCCGTCGCAACGGGCACAACGTGTCGACTCGCGGCCGAATCCCGGCCGACGTGATCGACGCCTTCCACGCGGCGACGTAACAGGACCACCTACCGGCGTCCGGGCCACAAGGCTCCGGGCGCCGGTGCTTTATTTCGTTTTCGCTGGTGGCGAACGGGTCGTCGGCATTTAGGGAAACGATTCGGTGGTTTGTCCCGTTATCAGGAGCAGGCCGAGCGCAACGTTAGGAACCGTGGCGGGCCGACCATTAGAGTGGACACCAGCCGGTAGCGAGGTTGTACCGATGGTGAGGGAGAGCAGGTAAGCACCGATGTTCGAGAGATTTACCGACCGTGCCCGCAGGGTGGTCGTCCTGGCGCAGGAAGAGGCCAGGATGCTCAACCACAACTACATCGGCACCGAGCACATCCTGTTGGGTCTTATTCACGAAGGCGAAGGCGTCGCGGCCAAGTCGCTGGAGTCGCTGGGCATCTCGCTTGAGGGCGTCCGCAGCCAGGTCGAGGAGATCATCGGCCAGGGCCAGCAGGCGCCGTCGGGTCACATCCCGTTCACGCCGCGCGCCAAGAAGGTTCTCGAGCTGAGCCTGCGCGAGGCGCTGCAGCTCGGCCACAACTACATCGGCACCGAGCACATTTTGCTCGGCCTGATCCGCGAGGGTGAGGGCGTTGCCGCCCAGGTGCTGGTCAAGCTCGGCGCCGAGCTGACCCGGGTGCGCCAGCAGGTGATCCAGCTGCTGAGCGGCTACCAGGGCAAGGAGGCCGCCGAAGCGGGCACCGGTGGTCGGGGAGGCGAATCGGGCTCTCCTTCCACTTCGCTGGTGCTCGACCAGTTCGGCCGCAACCTGACGGCCGCCGCGATGGAGGGCAAGCTGGACCCGGTCATCGGCCGCGAGAAGGAAATCGAGCGGGTGATGCAGGTCCTGAGCCGGCGCACCAAGAACAACCCGGTGCTGATCGGCGAGCCCGGCGTCGGCAAGACCGCCGTCGTCGAGGGACTGGCGCAGGCCATCGTGCACGGCGAGGTCCCCGAGACGCTGAAGGACAAGCAGCTCTACACGCTGGACCTGGGGTCGCTGGTCGCGGGTTCCCGCTACCGCGGTGACTTCGAGGAGCGCCTGAAGAAGGTGCTCAAGGAGATCAACACCCGCGGCGACATCATCCTGTTCATCGACGAGTTGCACACGCTGGTCGGGCGCGGGCGCCGCCGAGGGCGCGATCGACGCGGCGAGCATCTTGAAGCCCAAGCTGGCCCGTGGCGAGCTGCAGACGATCGGCGCCACCACACTCGACGAATACCGCAAGTACATCGAGAAGGACGCGGCGCTGGAGCGCCGCTTCCAGCCGGTGCAGGTGGGCGAGCCGACGGTGGAGCACACCATCGAGATCCTCAAGGGCCTGCGGGACCGCTACGAGGCGCACCACCGGGTGTCGATCTCCGATGCGGCACTGGTGGCCGCGGCCACCCTGGCCGACCGCTACATCAACGACCGGTTCCTGCCGGACAAGGCGATCGACCTGATCGACGAGGCGGGCGCGCGCATGCGGATCCGCCGGATGACCGCTCCGCCAGACCTGCGCGAGTTCGACGAGAAGATCGCCGAGGCGCGCCGGGAGAAGGAATCGGCGATCGACGCCCAGGACTTCGAGAAGGCCGCCAGCCTGCGCGACCGGGAGAAGACTCTGGTCGCGCAGCGGGCGGAACGCGAAAAGCAGTGGCGTTCAGGCGATCTCGACGTGGTGGCCGAGGTCGATGACAACGAGATCGCCGAGGTGCTGGGCAACTGGACCGGCATCCCGGTGTTCAAGCTCACCGAGGCCGAGACGACGCGGCTGCTGCGCATGGAAGATGAGCTGCACAAGCGGATCATCGGCCAGGCGGATGCCGTCAAGGCCGTCTCCAAGGCGATCCGCCGTACTCGCGCCGGGTTGAAGGACCCGAAGCGTCCGTCGGGCTCGTTCATCTTCGCCGGTCCTTCCGGTGTGGGTAAGACCGAGTTGTCCAAGGCGCTGGCCAACTTCCTGTTCGGTGACGACGACGCGCTCATCCAGATCGACATGGGCGAGTTCCACGACCGCTTCACCGCGTCGCGGTTGTTCGGTGCTCCGCCCGGGTACGTCGGCTACGAGGAGGGCGGGCAGCTCACCGAGAAGGTGCGGCGCAAGCCGTTCTCGGTCGTGCTGTTCGACGAGATCGAGAAGGCGCACCAGGAGATCTACAACAGCCTGTTGCAGGTCCTCGAGGACGGTCGGTTGACCGACGGGCAGGGCCGCACGGTCGACTTCAAGAACACCGTGCTGATCTTCACGTCCAACCTTGGCACCTCGGACATCTCCAAGCCGGTCGGGCTGGGCTTTTCGCAGACCGGCGGTGACAACGACTACGAGCGGATGAAGCAGAAGGTCAACGACGAGCTGAAGAAGCACTTCCGCCCGGAGTTCCTCAACCGCATCGACGAAACCATCGTCTTCCACCAGTTGACTCGCGACGAGATCATCCAGATGGTCGACCTGATGATCGGCCGGGTGGCGGCGCCAGCTCAAGAGCAAGGACATGGCGCTGGAGCTGACCGACAAGGCCAAGGCGCTGCTGGCCAAGCGGGGCTTCGACCCGGTGCTGGGTGCCCGCCCGTTGCGGCGCACCATCCAGCGCGAGATCGAGGACCAACTCTCGGAGAAGATCCTCTTCGAGGAGATCGGTCCGGGACAGGTCGTCACCGTCGACGTGGAGGACTGGGACGGAGAAGGCCCCGGCGAGGACGCGAAGTTCACGTTCGCCGGAGCCCGCAAGCCGCCGGCCGAGCCGGACCTGGCCAAGGCCGGAGCGCACACTGCAGAAGGGCAAAGCGCGAACTAGCAAAAGGAGTCGAGTGTGGCCAACACGCGGAGTTCGGTGACCACCGCAACCCGATCGGTTGACCTATCCGCAGCTAGTGCTGCGCTGTGGCTGGCGGCGACCGCGTTCCTGGCGCTCCTGGCGCTGTACTTCGTCGGCGTCGACCAGGGCGCGGTGTCGCTGTTCGGCAATGACTCACACGTGCACGAATTCGTGCACGACGCAAGGCATCTGCTCGGGTTCCCCTGCCACTAACGGCTTCGACAGTCGAAGGCATGGAGAAGCGTTTGATCGCGCGCGGTCTCCTGGCGGGTCTGGTTGGCGCCGTGCTGGCGTTCGTGTTCGCCCGCCTGTGCGCCGAGCCGATCATTGGCCGCGCCATCGCGTACGAAGACGGGCGCACCGAGGCCGAGCAGGCGCAGGGTGTGCACGACCACGGAGTCGAGCTGTTCACCCGCGGCGTGCAGGCCAACGCCGGATTGGGTTTCGGTGTACTGCTTTTCGGGCTGGCGATGGGTGCGCTATTCGCGGTGCTGTTCTGCCTGGTATTCGCGCGAGCCGGAAACCCTGCGCCACAACGGCTTTCGGCGCTGCTCGCGGCGTGTGCCTTCGTGTCGGTGTATCTGGTCCCGTTTGTGAAGTACCCGCCCAACCCGCCGGCCGTTGGTCAGGCGGACACGATCGGGATGCGCACCGGTTGGTATTTGGTCGCTGTGCTGGTGTCGGTTGCGCTGGCGGTCGCGGCAATGCTGCTGGCGCGGCGGCTCACCGCTCGACTCGGCGCGTGGAACGGCGGGGTGGTGGCCACCGAGGCGTACGTGGCGGTGGTCGCCGTGGTGTACGTGTTGCTGCCGGATGTGGCCGAGACGCCCCAACCGTTGCGTGACGCCGCGGGCGTGATCATCTACCCGGGTTTTCCCGCCGACGTGCTGTACGAGTTCAGGTTGGTCTCGCTGGGTGCCCAGCTGCTCATGTGGGCGGCCATCGGTCTGGTCTTCGGGAGGCTTGCCGCGCGGCTGGTGGGTGAGCGGGCATCGAAAATCACCGCGTGAGTGGGCCATGACCGACTTAGTCCGGCTGACCCTGGTGTCGCACGCGATGACCGATGCCATGGCGGCCGCGCGGTTTTCAGCCGACGAACCGCTCAACGACAGCGGCTGCCGGCAAGCGGCAGTGGGCTTCGAAATCAAAAGCGGCACACGCCAACTCACCGCACCCGAGCGGCGGGCCAGGCAAACCGCCCAGCTGTTGGGTATGCGGCCGGTGACTGAGCCGCGGTTGTCCGATCTGGACTGCGGACGGTGGCGTGGGAGCGCGCTACAGAGCGTCCCGCCCGCCGACCTGGACGTGTGGCTGACCGATCCGGTTCAAGCGCCGCACGGCGGTGAATCGATCGTCGACCTGGTTGAGCGTGTGGCCTCATGGCTGGCGTCGCTGACTGACGACACCTCGCACACGGTTGCCGTCACGCACCCCGCCGTCGTCCGCGCGGCCATCCTCACGGCCCTTGATGCTTCACCAAACGCGTTCTGGCGCATAGACATCAAGCCGCTGAGTCGTACCGTCCTGCACCGGCGCGGAGGGGCCTGGACGCTTCGAATGTAGCGGTCACCTGTGTTCGAGCGGTGTCGTCGGTACCGCTAACTCGGCCGAGCGCGCTTGCTGCAGTCCTCGATTGATCTCGCTGAGAGCCGAACTGCCGGGTGGAGCCGTCTGCCAGCAGCCGCAGGTGAGTGTGCCGAACACGTTCTCGTCTTCCGCGCTGGCCGGTGCTGCTGCCACAACACAAGACCCGGCGGCGATCGCTGTGCTTATTAGGCTGATGAGAACCTTTGCGAGCATAAGTGCGACAGTACTTTTGGATCCGATCGCGCATCAAGCGATACGACGACATGCATGCTGAACCCATAAATTCGCGTTCGCCGCGCGCTATCGCGGCGCTATCAGCGCGAAGACCTGCTTCGCCACCTGAAGCATCCAACTGGTCACGGTGGGCCCGTGATCGCGGGGCCAGTTCAGCTGAAAACTGACTACCCACGGTTGCTGTGTCTTGTCCACGGCGTACCAGCTGAACGTCAGGTCACCCGGCAGACCACCGGCTTTGGCTGCGATGTAGGGCCATTCGTCGCGGTCCAGCTGGATACCCGGCACGGCGGACAGGATCTGCTTCACCGGCGCGGCCGGGCCGACCGCGTCCGCCTGCAACGCCGAATGAACCCGACAGATATCCTCGGCGCTGCCGTACCACTCGGCGCCGTACGTCGAGGCGGGCGTGTGGGCGCGGGTCGGATCAGGTTGGTAGGGAGCGGAATTCGCCTGCTGCAGCAATTGGCCGCGAACTTGCGGAGACCTAGCCTGCTGGGCCTGCTGCCACTGACTCCGCAGATCCGGTTGGCCCCAACCGATGGAGAACAGCGCGTACATGGTGGGGAAAGGCGTCATGCTGGCCGGATCGTGATGGCCCGCCGTGGCGAGTGCCTCCTCGATGGCGTGTGCGCCCAATCTTCCGATCAGCAAGTCGGTGGCCATGTTATCGCTGGTGGCGATCATCTTCTCGGCGGCGGTGCGAACCGAAACGTGCGCACCGGGAGGCAGCGCCAAACCCGAGGACCCAACGGCTTTGCTCTTCTCGGTGACCGTCAGTTGATCGTCCCAGGAAACCGTACCGTTGCGGATCGCACCCGCCAGGGCGTGCAGCACGTACAACTTGAAAATCGATGCCAGCGGCAGGGATTCGCTCGCGTTGATGCCCATCACCGGGTCGCAATTACCCCGGTCTACCTTGGCGACCTGGTAGGAGTAGCGGGCGCCGGTTTTGCTCAGCACGGCGTCGACGTCGTGCCAGGAATTGACCGGCGGTGGCTGTGTCTCGACGTCGAACCGATCGACCCAGCCACCGTCGTCGGTGTGAATCCGGATGTCTTGTCGCGCACCATAGGAGGAGATCAGGTGCAGCGTGGCCACGCTGGCCGAGATGTCCACATGATCGAGAGTGAAGGGCCGATCCCACCAAAGCCCTTCCATGGTCTTCACGACCGCGTCGACCTTGTCGGGGATGGCCAGGGTGCCGACTCCGACCGGCCCGATCGGCCAGTCCGAGTTGAGCATGTCCATCGTCTGCTGTGCCCGCAGGCCCGGGGGAGTGCCCTTGTCGATCCGCGGCCCGGCGTTAGCCGCGTTCGCAGGCGCGGTAGGCGAGGGCGCGCAACCCGGTATCAGTGCCAGGACCAGTGCGGTGCCGGCGGCCAGCACCAGCACATGGCGCCACGTCCGGCGCCGGTTACCCCGTCTTGCCAGTGCCGGCAACGTCCATCACAACTTCAAATTCCAGCAACGACGCCCCGGTTGCCACGGGATTGGCCCGGACCCCGGCGTGTGCCTCAATCGCGGGGCCGGTCGCCCAGGCCTGGAAGGCCTCCTCGGACTCCCAGTGCGTCACCACGAAGTAGCGGTCCTCTCCCTTGACCGGCCGCAGCAGCTGAAAGCCGAGGAAACCCGGAGAATTCTCGACCGCATGCGCGCGGTGGGCGAAGCGCTTCTCCAGCTCGGGGCCAGCTTCGGCGGGTACTTCGATTGCATTGATCTTCACCACTGGCATGCCGCTAGGTTACCGTGCCACCCAGCATGACTGGTATGCCCACCGACCTGTTGACCCGCCGCGGCGGTGCGGGCGAGCCGTTGATTCTGGTGCACGGGCTGATGGGGCGGGGCAGCACCTGGTCGCGTCAGCTACCGTGGCTGACGAGGCTGGGCACGGTGTACACCTACGACGCGCCGTGGCATCGAGGCCGCGACGTCATCGACCCGTACCCGATCAGCACCGAGCGCTTCGTGGCGGACCTGGGCGACGCGGTGGCCTCGTTGGGCGCACCGGTCCGGCTGGTCGCGCATTCGATGGGCGCGCTGCACTCGTGGTGTCTGGCCGCCGAGCGTCCCGACTTGGTTACGGCGCTGGTGATCGAGGACATGGCGCCGGACTTTCGCGGCCGCACTACCGGCCCCTGGGAGCCTTGGCTGTACTCGATCCCAGTCGAGTTCCATTCCGCCAAAGAAGTATTCGATAAGTTCGGCGACGTTTCCGGGCAGTACTTCCTGGACGCCTTCGACCGCACTCCCACCGGCTGGCGACTGCACGGCCACACGTCGAAATGGATTGAGATCGCGGCCGAATGGGGTGCCCGTGACTACTGGGACCAATGGTCGGCGGTGCGGGCGCCAGCGCTATTGATCGAAGCGGGCATCTCGGTCGCTCCGCCGGGCCAGATACTCGAAATGAGCAAAAACGATTCTCCGACAACATATTTGTACGTCCCAGAGGCCGGGCACCTCGTCCATGACGAAGCGCCGCAGGTATACCGGCAGGCCGTCGAGTCCTTTTTGACGTTGCCCTGATTTACGGCAACGGGGCCGAGCGGGCGCTGCTGATTCCCGATCAAGCTCTGCCGTTGGAACCGGGCCGCCGGTTCGAGGTGTCTGCTGGCGGTTGCAGGTGAGACCCGCGAACGGGTTCGGCCGGGCGCCCGACGGGTTCGGGTCGGCGCTGGCCGGCGCTTTACTGCCGGTTCCAGCAGTAGGCTTGATGCCGGTTATCGATCCGCTGTGAACGGGGAGGCCTGGCCCGTAACGGAATTGGCATCGGATATTCGAATAGTGCTGTGGTGCAGCATATCCGACCGTCTAGCCGGGCTGGCCATTCTTGCCCGGCGTACCGGGTGTGCCGGTGCTTCCGGCGGTTCCGTCGGGGTCGCCCGTGCCGCCGGCCCCGCCGTCGCCGGCACCGCCGGCGCCGCCGCCCATGCCGGAGGGGCCGGGGGCGGCGCCGCTGCCGCCGTTCCCGCCGTTGCCGCCGTTCCCGCCGTCGGCGCCGGCGCCGCCGTTCCCGCCGGGTCCCTGCGCGGAGTCACCGCCGGTCCCGCCGGCCGCACCCTGACCACCGTGACCGCCCTGACCACCCGAGCCGCCGACCGCTGCGCCGCTGCCGCCGTTGCCGCCGTTACCCCCGTTGGCGGCCGCGCCGGCGGCCCCGCCGTAACCGCCGTACGTGCTGACACCGGGGCCGGCCGCGCCGCCGTCGCCGCCCTGACCGCTGACGCCGGCGTCTCCGCCGGCACCTCCGGCACCTCCGGCGCCGCCGGTATCCGTCGCCGCGCCGCCCTGGCCGCCGGCCCCTCCGGTACCGGCGTTGCCGCCGGCGCCGCCGTTACCGCCGTTCCCGCCGTCACCGTTGACCCCGGTGGCGGCCGCGCCGCCGGCGCCGCCGACCCCGCCGGCCCGGCTGGCCCCGCCGGCTCCGCCGTTGCCGCCGGTGCCGTCGACGCCGTTGGCCTGGCCGCCCGCGCCGCCGGCCCCGCCGGCGGCGGCATTGCCGCCGGCCCCGCCCGCACCGCCGGTGCTCAACGACATCTGGACCGGGCCGCCGGCCCCTCCGCTGCCGCCGGCTCCGCTGGCGCCGCCTGCCCCGCCATTGCCGCCGACACCGTCGGTCCCGGTGGCCTCGCCGCCTACACCGCCGGCGCCGCCCGCCGCGGCGTCGCCGCCGACACCGCCGGCGCCGCCGGTGCTGAACAACCCGACCGTCGCGCCGCCGGCGCCCCCGGCTCCGCCCTGGCCGCCGGTCCCGCCCTGGCCGCCGTCACCGCCGGCGGTCGTGTCGATCCCGCCGGCGCCGCCGGCTCCGCCCTGCCCGGCGGCCCCGCCGCCGCCCCCAAGCCCAGCCGTCGCGCTGTGGCCGGTGGCCGCCCCGCCGGCCCCGCCGGCGCCGCCGTTGCCGCCGTCGCCCCCGGCTCCGCCGGTTACCCCCGCACCGATGGCGTCGCCGCCGGCGCCGCCGGCCCCGCCCAGCCCGCCCTGACCACCCGAGCCGCCGGTCCCGGCGACGATGCCGTTGCCGGCCAGCGCTCCGGCTATCGCCGCCGGCGCCGCCCTGACCGCCCGCGCCGCCTGGCTTGCCGTCGGTCGGGGTAGCGCCCGAGGCGCCGGCGTCGCCGGCGGCGCCGGAGCCACCATTGCCACCGTTGCCGCCATTTCCGACCAGGCCACCATCGCCGCCGGCCCCGCCAATACCGCCCGAATCGCCCGCGGTGGTGGCATTGGCGCCGTCCCCGCCGTTGCCGCCGTTGCCGCCGTTGCCGGGCGTGCTGCCGGGTTCTCCGCCCTGTCCGGTGACCCCGCCGGTGCCGGTGCCGCCGGGCGCGCCGCCGGTACCGCCGGCACCGCCGGCGCCGGGGTTACCGCCATGCCCGCCGGCGCCGCCGTGCCCGTCGCCGGAGCCGTTGAACGTGCCGGCCGCGCCGTCGCCGCCGTCGCCGGGTGCGCCGCCCATGCCGCCGGTGCCGCCCGCCCCGCCGTCGCCGTTGACGCCCACCGTGCCGAAGTGCAGTGCGGCGCCGCCATTTCCGCCGGTTCCGCCGCCGCCCCCGACACCCCCGGCGCCGCCGGTGCCGGCGTCGCCGCCGGCCGTACCGGCAATCGAAGCATCCGCGCCGGCTCCGCCGGCCCCGCCGGCGCCGCCGGTCCCCCCGACGCCGCCCGTCCCGCCGGCCCCGCCGTTGCCGATGAACAGGCTGCTGTTGCCGCCTCTACCGCCGGGGCCGCCGACGCCGCCGGCCAAGCCCGCTGTGCCGCCGGTGCCGGGGAAGCCCGAAACGCCGTCGGAGCCGGGCGCACCGGCCCCGCCGGCTCCGCCGACACCGCCCGTCCCGCCGTTGCCGAATAGCCAACCCACGGCGTCACCGCCGGGCCCGCCGGCGCCGCCGTTCTGGCTTGTACCGCCCGCACCGCCGGCGCCGCCGGTGCCGCCGATGCCCATCAGGAATCCGCCGTTGCCGCCGTCACCGCCGGGCGCGCCGTTGGCCCCGGCGCCGCCGGTGCCGCCGTTGCCGATCAGCCCGGCGGCCCCGCCGAGGCCGCCCTGACCGCTTGCGGCGGTGCCGCCGGTCCCGCCGTTGCCGAACAAAAGCCCGCCGGGCCCCCCGGCGGCCTGCAGGACCGTTCCGCCGCTGATTCCCGGGGCGCCGTTGCCGAGCAGATCCCGCCTGATCAGCAGCTGGCCGATCGGGTTGATGAACGTGTCGTCGATGAATTCGCCGACCCGGCTGGTGATCCAGGCTTGCCCGATGGTGTAGGTCGGTTGGTAGATCAGCGAGTTGACGACATTGGCGAGGGTCAGATCCGAGAACGCTGCTGCGTTGGCGGCCTCGGCGTTGGCGTAGGCGCCCGCAGCGGTATTGAGAGCCTGGACGAACTTGGCGTGATAGGCCGCAGCGCCCTGGCTGAGCCGTTGATACTCGCCGGCGTAGTCGGAGAACAGGGCCGCGATCGCGGTCGACACCTCATCCTGGGCCGCGGGCAGTAGCCCGCCGGTCGGGGCCGCCACCGCGGCGTGCGCCTCGGCCAGGGCCGACTCGATACCGGCCAAATCGGTTGCCGCACTGCTGATGATGCCGGGTGTGGCGAACATGACGGTTAATGCCTTCTCAATGTCGTTGTCCGGTGAGCCCGCGCGCGATCCACAGCGCCACCGCCATGATCGTCAGGGTGGGGTTGGAGCCGCTGGAGGTGACGAACACGCTGCTGTCGGCGGCGTAGACGTTGTCCAGCTGGTGCATTTTTCCGTTCGCGTCCACGACGCTCGTGGTCGGGTCGACGCCCATCTGCATTCCGCCCATGGTGTGTTCGCCGGTCGGGGGCGCAACGCCCCCAAGCGAAGTCGCCAAAGCCTGCGGCACGGCCGCGAACAGCTGTGCGCCCGACGCTCCGCACATCGCGGCGACCAGCGGCACGAAAAAGTCCTGCGAGATCTTCTCGAATTTGCCGATCTGGTAAGTGATTCGGGGCGCCGGCTGCCCGTTGATGTCTTTGATCGTCGGGTCCAGAGTGACGTTGTTGGTCAGGTACGGCATGTCGGTGGCGAAGCAGTCGACGCCGGCCAGCCGGTCGCGCAGCAGCGAGATGCGCATCAGCTCCTTGAACGGGCCGCCGAAGAACTGGATGCCGGGCAGCAGTCCCAGGATCAACTGGTAGTAGTTGGCCTCCGAGATCGGAAACTGGCTCCCGCCAAGCTCGCACAGCCCGGCACGGATGTAGGGCAGTCCGGCCAACCGTGCGGCGGCCCGGGCACCGGGGAAATCGGGATCGTTGAAATCGAACACCACCTGAGTGCACGCGCGGCCCTTGTAGGCGTGCACCCGCTGATTGAGGAAGACGGCGAAACCGTCGTAAAAGTTTTGGAACATAATCCGTTTGCCGATGCGGGCGTAGGGGTCGGGAAACTCGGAAAGCAGCGCCAGATGCGAGCTCAAGATCGACGAGCAGGCCAGCACAACGATGTCGGCGGTGTCGCCGCCCTGCTGGCCCGATGCGTCGACATACGTGACGCCGGTCGCCTTCCGGCCGGTGTAGTTGACCTTGAGCACCTGGGTGAGCGGCCGCAAATTCGTTCGCCCGGTCTGCAGCGCACGCCGCAGCGCGACGAGGTTGACCGGCTTGGCGGAGACCGGGCACCCGTAGCCGGAGCAGAATCCGCAGTTGTTGCAGACCGGGCTGCCGTTGTATTCCACCGTGTTGGCCGCCATCGGGAAGAAAAAGGGATGCAGCCCAACACGTTTGGCGCCCGCGGCCAGCAGCATGGACGAACGCATCTGCGCCCCGGGCGGCATCGGGTAGGGCTTCTCCTGGGGCTGGTGCTTCTGCACGTTGGCCGGTATCGACCCGACATCGCCCTGAACCCCGATCAGGTCTTGGATCTCGTCGTAGTACGGCGCGATGTCGCTGTACTCGAATGGCCAGTCCGCCATGTCCGCGCCGGGCACCGGGCCGAGCAGGGACAGGCCCTTGAAGTCGATGTCCCACAACCGGGTGCACTTGGTGTCCGAGTGCGGGAACGTGCCGCCGACCTGATTGGAGAGGTCGTTGACGTCGCCGACGTAGGTGTTCGCCGCGACCTGGCTGGCGTTCTTGCGGAAGGTGCGCGGAAAAGCGATCGGGTCCGGCTGCTCGAAGTAGCGGTAGATGCCCTTGAGCTCGTCGTTGGAGTGCAGCGTTGGGAACGGTCCGTTTCCGGCCAGGTTGTTGTAGTAGTTCGGTCCCTTCTCGAATATCTCGACGTTCCAGCCGGCTTCGGCGAGCACCATCGCCACTATCGAACCGCCGGCGCCCGAGCCGACGATGATCGCCTTACCCGGCATTGACGCCGCCCGTTCCGCCCATCTTGGCGATGGCCTGCTGCCAGCCTCCGCGCAGCAGCACCTCAACGATCCCGGTGCTGTCGGCGGCGTCCCACTCGGGCGCCTCGACCTCCGCGTCGGTGTAGCCGCGCGGCTGGTTGTCGCCCGGGAACTTGATGTCTTGCCAGCCAACAAGATTCGCGTTTCCGCCGTACTCGGGGACCGAGTACATCGCCTCGACCGTGTGACCGAACAACAGCTTGGTGAACGACACCGCCTTGCCGTGGCCCAGGATCAGGTCTTGGCGCACCTTGTTCACCGTCGTGAAGTCGCCGCCGGCTTCCTGGTCAAGCAGCGCGATGCCGTTGGTGTACTGCTGGCGATAGCCGGCGATTCGTTGCTGCCACCCGTAAGTCTGGGCGCGGTCGAGCGGGACGAACTCGGCCATGAAGTCCTGGGTTCCGCCGGCGCGGTTGCTCCACGGCCCGCCCGCGTGCACCTGGGGCGGCGAGAATGAGAACGCCGACAGCATGGTGTCCAGGAACCGGACCACGTTCGCTTCGGCCGCGCCCGGGCTGCCGCGCTGCAGCAGATGGTCTTGCGGGCCGGGGATCAGGCGGCGGGTGGCGGCGTCGAGCACCGCGGCCTGGTGCGCGGTCAGGAATCGGTATCCGGTGTCGGCCGACACCGGCGGGAAGATGCCCGGCATGCCGGCCGCCAGCGGTAGCAGGCCCAGCCCGCCAAGCACCGTGCGGCGCGATACCGGCGCCGCACCGAGCCCGTGGGCGGCCTTTGCGCTGCTCACGGGCGGAGTATGACGCAGATCTGCCGCTGACCAGGGAATTCATGCGCAGCGGCGTGTCGGATCACGCGACCGCGGAGTGCACTTTTGTCGATGGTTTTTACGCCACCGGCACTTTCGTACATTTCTCATGAGTCAATGTGTGTAATTGAAATTTCACGGGTTTATCGCAATGCGGAAATATCGCGATCCCCGAGTGATACGTTCACTATGACGACCTTGCAATTGGCAGTTCGTTATAGCTCCGTGATTAGACCGTGATGCAGCCGTGATAATTCGATCGGGGGTTGAGCATGTCATACGTCATTGCAGCAGCGGGAGCCCTCGCGGAGGCCGCGACGGATATCGCCGGGATCGGCTCGACACTCAGGGCCGCCAACGAGCAGGCGTGGGCCGCGACGACGGGCGTGACGGCGGCCGGCGCCGACGAAGTGTCGGCAGCAATCACTGAGTTGTTCAATGTGCACGGCCAGGAATTTCAGGTCCTCGGCACTCGGGCGTCGGCGTTTCACGCCCAGCTTGTGCGGGCCTTGACCGCGGGTGCCCAGGCCTATGCGAGCGCCGAGGCGGCCAACGCGTCACCCCTGCAGAGCGTCAGGCAGGGAGCGCTCGCATTTATAGATGCGGCCACCGGGAAGGGCGGCGCGGCGGCCAGCGCGAGTGCCGCCAGCACGACGACCACCGCGGGTGCCGGCACCGCAGCCGTCACGACGGCGGGCAGCGCCACGGGCAGTGGGGTGACGGCGACGTACACGACGTCGTCGCAGTGGAACAACGGCTTCGTCGCGAGTTACACGATCACCAATACGGGCACGACTCCGTTGACCAGCTGGCAGCTGCAATTCAATCTGCCTGCCAGCGAGTCGATTACGAGCGCGTGGAACGCTCAAGTTGCTCACTCGGGTACGCAATACACCCTGACCCCGCAGAGCTACAACGGCAGCATTCCGGTCGGTGGTTCGATCACCGTCGGTTTCCAGGCCGCGCAGACCGGCAGCTATTCCGCACCGACCAATGTCGTGGTCAGCGGGCACACGGCTACCGGCACTGGGACGGGTACGGGCACCGGGACGGGCACTGGGTACGGGTACGGGCACGGGTACGGGTACGGGGGCGGGGACGGGTACGGGGACGGGTACGGGGACGGGGACGGGGACGGGGACGGGGACGGGGACGGGGACGGGGACGGGGACGGGTACGGGGACGGGTACGGGGACGGGGACGGGCACTGGTACGGTACCGGTACCGGTACCGGCACGGGCACGGGCACTGGGACGGGCACGGGGACAGGGACGGGTGCGGGCAGCGGAATAGCGGCGACGTACACGGCGACGTCGCAATGGAATAACGGCTTTACCGCCGATTACACGATCACCAATACGGGCACGACTCCGCTGACCGACTGGCAACTCCAATTCAACCTGCCCTCGAACGAATCCGTTACGAATCTATGGAACGGACAGGTCGTCCATTCGGGTACGCAGTACACCGTGACCCCGCTGAGTTATGACAGCACGATCGCGCCCGGCAGTTCGGTCACCATTGGCTTCCAGGCCACTCAGAACGGGAGCTATTCAGCACCGACGAATTCGATCGTGAACGGACATCCGGTCACCGGCACCGGGACGGGCACGGGCACGGGCACAGGTACGGGCACGGGCACGGGCACAGGTACGGGCACCGGCACCGGCACCGGGACGGGCACCGGCACCGGGACGGGCACGGGTACAGGCACTGGCACCGGCACCACCGTGATTTCCTCGCAGTACGGCACTACGACGATCGAGGGCGACTACATCGTTCAGAACAACGCCTACAACATCGGCGGCGGGCAGCAGACCATCACCGTCACGCCCACCGGGTTTGAGATCACCGGCGAAACCGGATCCGCCCCCACCAACGGCGCCCCACTGTCGTATCCTTCGCTTATCCTGGGCGCGGCCTACAACAACATCTCGCCGGGCAGCCCTCTGCCCTTGCAGTTGAGCCAGATCCACACTGCGACCAGCAGCATCAGTTACACCTACCCCACCAGCGGTACCTATGACGCCTCCTATGACATCTGGCTGAATCCGACGCCGATCACCAATGGTGTCAACCAGCAGGAGATCATGATCTGGTTCAACCACGCGGGCCCCATCCAGCCGGTCGGCTCGGTGGTCGGCAACACCACAATTGACGGCCAGCCCTTTACCGTGTGGGAAGGCAGCAACGGTCAGAACAACGTGGTCTCCTACGTCTCGACCACGCCCATAACCACCTGGAACAATTTCAGCGTGCTGGGATTCGTCAACAACACGGAAACCCTTGAGCCGGTGACGAACTCGTGGTACCTGGACAGCATCCAAGCCGGTTTCGAACCCTGGAGCGGCAGCGTCGGCGCCTCGGTCAATTCGTTTTCCGCCAGCGTCAACGGCGTGAGCTAAGGCCAACTCTCCTCGCCGGCCAGCGCGAAGCGGCCGTCGACCGTGTGTCTCACGCCGTCGTCGGGCAACGAATCCAGCGCGCGGTCGCGCTGGACGGAACCGATCAGCCACGCCACGTCCAGCTGCTCCTTGGTGACCGGGAAATTGCTGGCGCGCAACAGATCAGCAATCGCCCACGAACCTGACGGTCGTTGCCCGCGGCTCTCGACGCGGCACGCCTAGTCGGCACCTCGCCAAGCACATGCCTACAGGGCGAGCCGTCATCGCGCGACGCCCGCATAATATGATAAATTCTTCAATTGTTCGTAAATAGGAAATCAGAACTCTTCAGGAGATTTGACGGTGACGGAGCCCCTGTACAAGCTCAAGGCTGAGTTCTTCAAGACGTTGGCGCATCCGGCGCGGGTCAGAGTTCTCGAGCTTCTGGTGGCCGGGAACAAGTCGGTCGCCGAACTGCTGCCCGAGGTCGGCCTGGAGTCGTCGAACCTGTCCCAGCAGCTGGCCGTGCTGCGCCGGGCCGGGGTGGTCGACGCTCAGCGGGACGGCAACACGGTGATTTACTCGATCGCCTCGCCGGATATCGCCGAACTGCTGATGGTGGCGCGCAAGGTGCTCACCGGAGTTCTCAGCGACCGCGTGGCGGTTTTGGAAGACCTGCGCGCGGGCGGGGTGTGACGTCGATGGGCTGGATTGGCAAAATCTTCGGGGTCGGTCGGATCGCCGAACCTGCGGCACCCGCGCCGCAACGGGTAATGAAACCGCCTGCGGGAGTGCGTGGTTCACTTCAGATACGGCACGTCGACGCGGGCTCGTGCAACGGGTGCGAAGTGGAGATCTCCGGCGCCTTCGGTCCGGTGTATGACGCCGAGCGGTTCGGTGCACGGCTGGTGGCCTCTCCGCGCCATGCCGACGCGCTGCTGGTGACCGGCGTCGTCACGCACAACATGTCCGGCCCGTTGCGCGCCACAGTCGATGCCACCCCGCAACCGCGGGTCGTGATTGCCTGTGGGGACTGCGCCGTGAACAGAGGGGTGTTCGGGGAAGGCTATGGGGTGGCCGGCGCGGTGGGGGAGTTGGTGCCCGTCGACGTTCAGATCCCCGGCTGCCCGCCGACACCGAGCGAGATCGTCGCGGCGCTGCGATCGGTGACCGGCAAGTGACACCCGCGCTGCTGTTGAGCGCGGCCCCAACGCCAGCTCTATTGCGCCACGACGGCTTCAGCGCCCCCATCGCGGGCGGGTTGACGGCGCTACTTGGTGCCGGCGGGGTATGGATCGGCATGCTGGGAATGTTCGGTTCGGTACGCGCGATCGGCGTTCCGTGGTTGCTTCCGCTGTCGGGGGTGCAGCTCGGGCTCGATCCGCTGGGCGGGTTCTTCATGACCCTCACCGGTGCGGTCGCGGTCCCGGTCGGCCTGTACCTGGTCGGGTATGCCCGGCACGGGCATCTGGGCTCCCTCACGGTGGCCCTGGTGCCGATGTTCGTCGCGGCGATGCTGCTCGTGCCCGCCGCGGCTTCGGTGACCACGTTCCTGCTGGCGTGGGAGTTGATGGCCGTCTGCTCGTTGGGGTTGGTGTTGGCCGAGCACACGCGACCGGAGGTTCGCTCCGCGGCGTTGGTGTACGCGGTGATGACCCAGCTCGGGTTCGTGGCCATCCTGGTCGGGCTGATGGTGTTGTCGGCTGCCGGTGGGGCGGACCGGTTTGCCGACCTGCATCGGGCACCGCCGGTTGCGTGCACCGCGGTGTTTCTGCTTACTTTCGCGGGGTTCGGGTCCAAGGCGGGGCTGGTGCCCCTGCATGCGTGGCTGCCGCGCGCCCATCCGGAGGCGCCCAGCCCGGTGTCGGCGCTGATGAGTGCCGCGATGGTCAACATGGGCGTCTACGGCATCTGCCGCATCGACCTACAGCTGATGGGACCGGGCCCGAGCTGGTGGGGGCTCACTTTGATGGCGGTCGGCGGGGTGTCGGCGCTGTATGGCGTGGTACAGGCTTCGGTGGCCACGGATCTCAAACGGCTGCTTGCCTATTCGACGACCGAGAACCTGGGGTTGATCGTGTTGGCGCTGGGAGCCGCGACGCTCTTCGGGGCGTGCGGTGCACACAGCGCCGCCACGGTCGCCGCCGCCGCGGCAATGCTGCACCTGATCGCGCACGCGGCGTTCAAGTGCCTCGGGTTTCTGGCGGCGGGTTCAGTCCTGGCCGCAACCGGGCTGCGCGATCTCGACCGGCTCGGCGGACTGGCTCGCCGGATGCCCTTCACCACAACACTTTTCGGTGTGGCCGCGCTCGGGGCGTGTGGGCTGCCCTTGGGTGCGGGATTCGTCAGCGAGTGGTTGCTGGTCCAGTCCCTGATCCATGCGGCTCCGGGGCACGGCACCGTGGTGGCGTTGACCGCGCCGCTGTCCGTCGGCGCGGTGGCGCTCACCGCGGGCCTGGGTGTTGCGGCCATGGTCAAGGCATTCGGGATCGGGTTCCTGGCCCGCCCACGGAGCGGGGCGGCCGCGGACGCCCGCGAGGCGCCGGGCAGCATGCTGGCCGGCATGGTCGTAGCGGCGGCGGCTTGCGTGCTGCTGGCGGTGGCGCCCTCGGTGGTAGCGCCCCTGTTGCGCCGGGCGATTGCCGCGCTGCCCGCGGCGCAGACTGTCCAGTTCACCGATTTCGCCGCGATCGTGCGGTTACCGGGACTGCACGGGTCGATCGCCCCAGGGGTGATCGCCGGGGGCGTCGTGGTGGCAGCGTTGGCCGCTGCCGCGCTGACGGGTTGGCGTCGGTGGCGGCGTCCGGCGCCCGCCACCCTGCCGTTGTGGGCTTGTGGTGCAGATGATCTCACGCCGCGCATGCAGTACACGGCCACGTCGTTCGCAGAACCGCTGCAACGGGTCTTCGACGACGTGCTGCGCCCCGACACCGATGTCGAGGTCACCCATGTCGCCGAGTCGCAATATCTGACCGACAGCATCACCTATCGCACGAGAATCGCCGACGCGATCGAGGAACGGCTTTACGCGCCGGTGATCCGGCTGGTGACGGCCGCGGCGGAAACGGTGCGCCGAGCCCACACCGGCAGTGTGCACCTCTACCTGGCCTACGGAGCGATCGGTGTGCTCGTCGTCTTGGTGGTCGCCCGATGAACGTACTGTCGTACGTGGCAGGCGCGGTGCAGATTGGCGCCGTGATGGCCGGGGCGCCGCTGGTGGTCGGCCTCACCCGGCAGGTGCGGGCGCGTTGGGAGGGTCGCGCTGGCGCCGGGCTGCTGCAGCCGTGGCGTGACCTCGTGAAACAGCTTGGCAAGCAACAGATCACGCCGCGCGGCACGACGGTCGTGTTCGCGGCGGCGCCGGCCATCATCGCCGGTTCGACGTTGCTCATCGCCGCGATCGCGCCGTTGGTGGCAACGGGATCCCCGCTGGACGGCAGCGCGGACCTGTTCGCGGTGGTGGGGCTGCTGTTCGTGGGCACCGTGGCGCTGACGCTGGCCGGCATCGACACGGGGACCTCGTTCGGCGGCATGGGCGCCAGCCGCGAGATCACCATTGCGGCGCTGGTCGAGCCCACCATTTTGTTGGCGGTCTTCGCGCTGTCCATCCCCGCGGGATCTTCCAATCTCGGTGCGCTGGTGTCGAATACCATTACGCACCCGGGTCAGGTGGTGTCGCTGACCGCGGTCCTGGCGTTCGCCGCCCTTGTGATCGTGATCGTCGCCGAGACTGGCCGGCTGCCGGTGGACAACCCCGCCACCCATCTCGAGCTGACCATGGTGCACGAGGCGATGGTCTTGGAATATGCCGGGCCGCGGCTGGCGCTGGTCGAGTGGGCGGCCGGCATGCGGCTGACCGTGCTGCTGGCACTGCTGGCAAACCTGTTCGCGCCGTGGGGCATCGCCGGCCGTCAGCCCGGTGCAATCGACATCGTCGTCGGCGCGGGCGCGTTGGTCGCGAAGGTCGCCCTGCTGGCGGCGTCGCTGGCCACCGTCGAGGTGTTCGTCGCCAAATTGCGGCTGTTCAGGGTGCCCGAGCTGCTGGCCGGGTCATTTCTGCTCGCGCTGCTCGCGGTCACCTCCGCCAACTTCTTCGCGGTGCCGGCATGACGTACCAAACCTTCACTGTCCTGGTCGACCTCGCCGCGGGCGGGCTGATTTTGGCCGCGGTGCTGATCGTGTGGCGCCGCGACTTGACCGTAATCAACCGTCTGCTGGCCTGCCAGGGCGTCGCGTTGGCCGCCATCCCGATCCTGCGCGGTGCTTACGACGGCGATGGCGCGCTCATCGGCGTCGGTGCCGCGGTGTTGTTGCTGCGAGCGGCCATACTGCCGTGGCTGCTGACCCGCGCGCTCGGAGCCGAGCCACGGTCCCACCGCGAGGCCACCCCGCTGATGAACACCGCCTCATCGTTGTTGGTCACCGCCGCGCTGACGCTGGCCGCGTTCGCCGCCGCGCGCCCGCTGGTCAACCTGCAACCGGCCGCCTCGACCAACGCGGTTCCGGCGGCCATGGCGGTCATCCTCATCGCGCTGTTGGTGATGGTCACCCGGCGCCATGCGCTATCGCAGGCTGCGGGATTCCTCATGTTGGACAATGGAATCGCCGCCACCGCGTTTCTGCTCACGGCCGGGGTGCCGCTGATCGTCGAACTCGGCGCATCCCTGGACGTGCTGTTTGCCGTCATCGTGATCGGCGTGCTGACCGGCCGGCTGTCGCGAACCTTCGGTGGCGTGGACCTCGATGCGCTACAGGAGCTGCACGACTGATGATCGGCCTACTGCTCGCCGCGATTCTCGCGCCGGTCGGCGCGTCGATCGCCAGCGTCATCGCCGGATGGCGCCGGACGACCGCGACGATGATCGTAGCTGTCTGCGCTGACGGTGCTCTGCTGCGGTGTCGCGCTGGGCCTGCGCGTGGGAGCGGGGGCCCGCCTCGTGTTGGGCGGGCTGTTGCGCGTGGACGCGCTGACCGTCACCATGCTCGTCGTCATCGGAATCGTCGCCACGTTGGCGACCTGGGCCAGCATCGGTTACCTCGACGCAGAGCTGGCCCGCGGCCACACCGACGCGCGCGGTGCCCGGATATACGGCGCACTGACGGCAGCGTTTCTGGCCGCGATGGTTCTTGCGGTGTGCGCCAACAACATCGGGGTCATCTGGGTCGCGATCGAAGCCACCACGGTGATCACCGCGTTTCTGGTCGGGCACCGTCGCACCCGCGGAGCGGTCGAAGCGACCTGGAAGTACGTGGTGATCTGTTCCGTGGGCATCGCGATCGCCTTTCTCGGGACCGTGCTCCTCTACTACGCCGCCGAGCATGCGGGAGCGCCGGCCGCCGCGGCCCTCAACCTCGACGTGCTGACCGCGCGCGCCGGCGGCCTGGACCCGGCGACCACTCGCCTCGCGGCCGGGTTGCTGTTGGTCGGTTACGGCGCCAAAGCCGGACTCTTCCCGTTTCACACCTGGCTGGCGGACGCGCACAGCCAAGCCCCGGCACCCGTTTCGGCATTGATGAGCGGAGTGCTCCTCTCGGTGGCCTTCTCGGTGCTGCTCCGCATCAGGCCGATCTTCGACACCGCCAACGGGCCGAGCTTCATGCGCTCCGGGCTGCTGGTCATCGGACTGGCGACGCTGCTGATCGCGGCGCTGATGCTGACCGTGACACCCGACATCAAACGGATGTTCGCCTACTCGTCGATGGAGAACATGGGTCTGATCGCGGTCGCGGCGGCCGCCGGAACCACGCTGGCGATCGCGGCGCTGCTGTTACACGTGCTGGCGCACGGCATCGGCAAGACGGTCCTGTTCGTGGCCAGCGGCCAGCTGCAGGCCGCGCACGACTCGACCGCCATCGCCGACATCACGGCCGTGTTGCGGCGGTCCCGCCTGATCGGCGTCTCGCTGGCCGTCGGCGTACTCGTGCTGCTCGGGCTGCCGCCCTTCGCGATGTTCGCCAGCGAACTGTCCATCGTTCGCTCGCTGGCCGACGCCCGGCTCACCTGGGCGCTGGCCGCGGCCATGCTCATGATCGCGGTCGCCTTCGCCGCGCTGGCGCGCAACTCGGGCCGCATCCTGCTGGGCGGCCTAGATGGGGAGGCGACAGCACCGGCTATCGCTGTTCCGCCGACGGTGGCGGCGGCCCTGCTTCTCGGTGTCTCGGCATCGATCGCCCTGGGCATCACCGCCGGCCCGCTGACCAACCTGTTCACCGCCGCGGCCGCCAGCGTCGGGACCATACGTTGAGCCGTAGCTGCCTGCACCACAGGCTATCTCAGAGTGATCTCGGTGAGCAGGCGGCAGACCTGCTGGGCAACGGGTTTCGCCTGGGCCTGGTGTCGGCGCATGACACGGACGTCGGCTTTCGCATCGTCTATCTGTTCCTCGCCGGCTGGCCTGATCGTCGCGTCGAACTCGAATGCGTTGTGCCCAAGGATGATCCGATGGTGCGTTCGCTGGCTTACTTGTCGTTTACGGCCGGTCGGTTCGAGCGCGAAATGGCGGACCTGTACGGGATTCATCCGGTCGGGCATCCCAAGCTGCGCCGCCTGGTGCGCCACGCCCACTGGCCCGAGACGTGGTATCCGATGCGCAGCAGCGCCGGGCCCGCGCCCGAATTCCAAGCGGCCGGCCATTTCCCGTTCATCACGGTCGATGGGCCCGGGGTGTATGAGATCCCGGTCGGCCCGGTGCACGCCGGACTGATCGAGCCCGGCCATTTCCGCTTCTCCGTCGCGGGCGAGACGGTGTTGCGGCTCAAGGCGCGACTCTGGTTCGTCCACCGGGGTTTGGAAAAGCTCTTCGAGGGCCGTCCGGCCGACAGCGCGCACGGCTTGGCCGAGCGCGTCAGCGGCGATACCTCCGTCGCGCACGCGCTCGCCCACAGTCTCGCCGTCGAGGACGCGCTCGGTGTCGAACTGCCCGACGATGCGCACAGGCTCCGTGCGCTGCTCGTCGAGCTGGAACGGCTCTACAACCATGTCACCGACTTGGGAGCGCTGGCCAACGACGTCGGGTTCGGGTTGGCCAACGCACATGCCCAGCGCATCCGAGAAGAACTGCTCCGGCTCAACGCCGCGGTCACCGGGCATCGGCTGCTGCGCGGCGCCGTGCGCCCGGGCGCGGTCACGCTGCGTGTACTGCCCGAACCAACCCGGCTGCGCGCATTGGCGGCTGACGTTGCCCAGGTCGCCGAACTCACCTTACGCAACAGCGGGGTGCATGACCGGTTTGCCGGAACCGCCGTGCTGAAACAGGAAGACGCCACCGCTCTCGGTTGCCTGGGCTACGTCGCACGCGCCAGCGGCGTGCGTACCGACGCCAGGCTCGAACATCCCAGCACCGAGCTACCGGTCACCGAGGTCGGCGCCGCCGCCGGTGACGTCCTGGCCCGGTATACCGTGCGCCGCGACGAATTTGCCGCTGCCGCGGAGTTGGCCTGTCACCTGATCGAATCGCACACCGGCCCGACGGCATTGGCCGAGCGACTGCCATCGCAGCAGGGTGCCCGCAGTGGCGTTGGCATCGTCGAGGGCTGGCGCGGCACCATCGTGCATCGCGTCGAAGTCGACGACGCCAATCGCATCACCCGCGCGAAGATCGTCGACCCGTCCTGGTTCAACTGGCCCGCGTTGCCGGTCGCGATGGCCGACACGATCGTTCCGGACTTCCCCTTGGCGAATAAGAGCTTCAACCAGTCCTACGCCGGCAACGATCTCTAACCTTCGCCGGCCAGCGCGAACCGACCGTCGAGCGTCTGCGTCACCAGGCCGTCGTCGAGCAGTGAGTAGAGCGCCCGGTCGCGCTGGGCGGTATCGGTCAGCCACGCCACGTCCAGCTGGGCGCGGGTAACCGGAGAGTCGTTGTCGCGCAACACATCCAGTAGCCGTCCGCGCACCTGCCGGTCGGTTCCGGCATAGGTCTGCACGCGCCGCGCCGGCCCGGTCGCGGGGGGATAGCCGGCATCGCGCCAGGCGCATCCTTGCAACGGGCACAACCCGCACCGCGGTGTCCGGGCGGTGCACACCGTCGCGCCCAGCTCCATCAGCGCGACCGAAAATTGTCGGGGCTGCTTCGTCATTCGGTAATAGTGCGGATACGTCGGCGTGGTCGCGAGTGGTCGACGGCGCACCGGCGTCGGCTCGACCGTGCACGGCGCGGGCCACCACGCGGCGCACGTTGGTGTCGACGACAGGCACCGGCTTGCGGTAGGCGAAGCATGCGACGGCGCGCGCGGTATAGCTGCCGATGCCGGGCAGTGTCAGCAGGATGTCGACGTCGTCGGGGACGACATCGCCGTGATCGTGGGCAATCACGGTGGCGCACTCGTGTAACCGCTTGGCGCGCCGCGGGTAGCCCAGCTTGCCCCAGGCGCGCAACACATCGGCGGCGCTGGCCGCCGCGGTGGCCGACGGGGTCGGCCAGCGCCGCACCCACTCGGTCCAGATCGGCAACACCCGGGAAACGGGAGTCTGCTGCAACATGAATTCGCTGACCAGAATCTGCCAGGCGCTCACGCCGGGTTCGCGCCAGGGCAGGTCACGGCGCGATTGTTCGTACCAGTCGACAAGATTTGAGACTGGTATTTGACCCCTGCGGATCACCGCCGCTTCCGGCAGAATGTGGGCCATGCCCAGCACCAATCCAGTAACCGCGTGGAAAGCACTCAAAGAGGGTAACGAGCGATTCGTCGCCGGCAACCCCGCACACCCAGCCAGAGCGTCGAGCACCGGGCCAGCCTGGCCGGCGGTCAGAGACCTACCGCGGTGGTGTTTGGCTGTGCCGACAGCCGGGTGGCCGCCGAGCTGATCTTCGATCAGGGTTTGGGTGACATGTTCGTGGTTCGCACCGCCGGGCAGGCCATCGACTCGGCGGTCCTGGGCTCTATCGAGTTCGCGGTGACAGTGCTCGGGGTGCCGCTCATTGTCGTTCTTGGCCATGACAGCTGCGGTGCCGTCAAGGCGGCGTTGAGCGCGATTCAAGATGGAGCGATACCAGGTGGTTTCGTGCGCGATGTGGTGGAACGGGTTGCGCCGTCAATCCTGATGGGCCGCCGCGACGGTTTGAGCCGCGTCGACGAGTTCGAGGACCGACATGTGCGCGAAACGGTTGCACAGCTCACTTCGCGCTCGACGGCTATTGCTGAACGGGTGGCTGCGGGCACCCTGGCGGTAGCGGGCGTCGGGTACCACCTCGCCGATGGACGCGCGGTGCTGCTCGACCACGTAGGGGACATCGGGGAGTAGCCCCGTATCCGCCCTACTTACACGGGGCGCGGCCAGCTAACCTCGCGACACGCCGGGGCAGGTCGAACAAAACGGCGTGACCTGGGCCTACGGTGTGAGCGTGCTGGATCTGGAACCGCGTGGCCCGCTACCCACAGAGATTTACTGGCGGCGCAGGGGACTGGCCCTTGGCATCGCGGTAGTTGTGATCGCCATCGCGGCCGCCATCGTCGTCGCCTTCGTCAGCAACAGCGCCGGTGCCAAACCGGCCAGTGTCAACAAACCGGCCTCTGCTCAGGGTGCCCAAGGACAACCGAATTCGCTTGCGCCCCAAGCGCCGCCGGCCGGGCCGGACAGCAACGCTCCCGCGGCGCCGGCGCAGGGACAAAGCCCGGAGACCGCCACCCCCACGGCCGCGGTGCAACCGCCGCCGGTGCTGAAGGAGGGCGACGACTGCCCCGATTCGACCCTGGCCGTCAAGGGCTTGACCAACGCGCCCCAGTACTTCATCGGCGACCAGCCGAAGTTCACCATGGTCGTCACCAACATCGGGCTGGTGGCCTGCAAACGCGACGTCGGCGCCGCGGTGCTGGCGGCCTACGTCTATTCGCTGGACAACAAGCGGCTGTGGTCCAACCTGGACTGCGCGCCCTCCAACGAGACTCTGGTCAAGGCGTTCACCCCGGGCGAGCAGGTGACCACCGCGGTGACCTGGACCGGGATGGGCTCGGCGCCGCACTGCCCGCTGCCGCGGCCGGCTATCGGCCCGGGCACCTACAACCTCGTCGTGCAGTTGGGCAACCTGCGTTCACAGCCGGTGCCGTTCATCCTGAATCAGCCGCCACCGCCGCCCGGTCCGGTGCCCGCTCCGGGTCAGCCGGCGATCGCGCCGCCGCCTGAGGCGCCGCCAGCCCCGCCCGCGGGCTGATTTCTAGCCCAGCGTCTCGGCGATCGTCGACTCGGCCAGCTGCGAGAGCCCCTCTCGTACGTGCCGTGCCCATAGTGGGCCGATGCCCTCCACCGACTGCAGGTCGTTGGCGCTGGCCGCCAGCAGGCCCTGCAGCGTTGCGAAGTTGCGCACCAGCAGGTCGACGTGCGCGAACTGCAATCGGGGAATGCCCGCCATCGCGCGGTAACCCCGCGGGCTCAGTGCCTCGTCCTGGGCCTCCGTCGTCGTCGGATAGCCGAATACCTTTGCCAGCACGGTGACTTCCAGCAGTTCGGTGTCCGACAGGGCATCCAGCTCGTTCAGGGTGTTGGCGACTTGCGCCTTGGACGGCGGCTCCGGGCTGGCGTGGTAGTCGAGCACGATCAATTCCCGCGCGGTGTCGTTGCCCCCGAGCAGCTCCTCGAGCTGCAGCCGCAGCTGGCGTCCATCGGTGCCGAGTTCGACGGCGTCGTAGTCGATCACCAGACCGATCCGCCGAACCAATTCGAGCCGCTGCACCACGGTCATCACGTCGCGCAGCGTGACGAAGTCCTCGATCTCCGCCCGCGACAGTTGCCTGCTGACCTCGTCGAGCCGGGTCTTGTACCGCTCCAGGGTTGCGATGGCCTGATTGGCGCGGGACAGGATCGTCGCCGAATCGGTTACCACGTGGCGTTCGCCGCCGACGTAGACCGTCACGATGTTCATCGAGTGGCTGACCGAGACCACCGGGTAACCGGTCTGGATCGCGGCCCGTTCCGCCGAGCGGTGCCGGGTTCCCGATTCGTCGGTGGCGATCGACGGGTCCGGGACCAGCTGGACATTGGCGCGCAGGATGCGGCTGCCGTCGGTGGACAGCACCACGGCGCCGTCCATCTTGCACAGTTCGCGCAGCCGGGTCGGCGCGTATCGGACGTCGAGCGAGAAGCCGCCATCGCAGATGGCCTCCACATGCTCGTCGTGGCCGAGCACGATCAGGGCGCCGGTACGGCCGCGCATGATGCGTTCCAGGCCGTCGCGCAGCCCGGTGCCCGGTGCCAGGCGCGCGACGACCTCACGCAGGGTCTGATGGGCCACAGCGAGTCATTGTGCGGTCCGGTTGGGTGGTGCGTCCAGCCCGTTAAGTCCCCGCGGGCCCTGGGGCCCCGGGCCAGGGCTGGCGTGGTGGCCGGCGATGTCGATCATGTGCTCCAGCGCCGCCACGATGGTGGGCGCGCACAGCGTGCGCATGCCCGCCGGAACCGCGTCGCAGCCGGGCGGAACCAGCGCGAGGTTGAACCCCTGCCGGGCGGCCTCGGTCAGGCGCCGCTCCATGCCGACGACCCGCCGCAGGTCGCCCGCCAGCCCGACCTCGCCGATCATCACCGCCGTGGTGGGCAGCGGCAGGTCCGCGTACGCCGAGGCCAGCGCGATCGCGACGGCGAGGTCCGACGACGGATCGGTGAGGCGCATGCCGCCCACGGTGGACAGGTAGACGTCATTGACGGCAATGGTCAGCTTGGCGTGCTTTTCCAGCACGGCGGTGATCATCGCGGCGCGGGCGTGGTCGATCCCGCTGACGGCCCGGCGCGGCGACCCGCACGGCGTGGCCAGCAGGGCCTGAACCTCGCCGATCAGTGGTCGCTTGCCGTCCAGCGTGACCGTGATGGCGGTGCCGGGGACCGGGGCCGGCCGTTGATCGAGGAACAGATTCGACGGATCGCTGATGCCGTCGATTCCGCTGTCGTGCAGCAGGAAGCAGCCGACCTCGTCGGCGGCGCCGAAACGGTTCTTGACCCCGCGGACCATCCGCAACATGCCGGTGCGGTCGCCCTCGAAGTGCATCACCACATCGACGAGGTGTTCCAGCGACCGCGGTCCGGCGATGGCCCCGTCCTTGGTGACATGCCCGACCAGGATCATCGCCACCCCGTTGGCCTTGGCGGCGGCGGTCAGTGCGGCCGTCACCGCGCGCACCTGCGTGACGCCGCCGGCGACACCGTCGGCTTCGGTGGTGGACATGGTTTGCACCGAGTCCACGATGACCAGCGCGGGCCGGACGGTGGCGATGTGCTCCAGCGCCGTGTGCAGGTCGGATTCGGCGGCCAGGTAGACCTCCTCGAACTCCTTGCTCGCCTTGCCTGGTATGCCCGAGCACCCGATCCGGTCGGCGCGCAGCCGGATCTGGCCGGCCGACTCCTCGCCGGAGATGTACAGCACCCGCTGGCCGGATTGCGCCCAGCGGTGCGCGACCTTGAGCAGCAACGTCGACTTGCCGACACCCGGATCACCCGCCAGCAGCGTCACCGAACCGGGCACCACGCCGCCGCCCAGCACCCTGTCGAGCTCGTCGATGCCCGTCGACTGGTGCCGGCTGAGGTTGGGCTCGATGGAACTGATCGGAACGGCCTGCGACGCCGGGCTCGAACTCGCACGGCGGGCACCCGCGCCGACCGCGCTGAGCACGGTCACCTCGGCGACGCTGCCCCAACTGCCGCACTCCATGCAGCGCCCCACCCACTTGGCGGTGAGGTGACGGCATTCCGAGCAGCGGTATTGCGAGCGCGCAGTGGCCACGTCATGACGGTATCGGCCAGGTGTGACAAAGCCCTTCCACGCCGCGCCGAGACTAGGCGGTCAGACTTGCGGAGCAGCCAACCCGGCCGAAATCGGCACCGGCACGGTGGCCTGGCCGGCCTTCTCGAAGGTGAAGGTGAAGTTGTACGACAGGCCGTTGCTGATCGGCTTGCTCAGGTTCACGATCGCCTTGGACGCATTGTTGGACTCGAGCGGACCCGGCGCTACCCGCTGGCCTTCGGGTGGGCCGAGGAACAGCATCCCGCCGGCGTGCAACCGGCCGTCGCCACTCACCGCGACCGTGCCGATGTCGCTGGTGATGCCCACCAGCCGGTCCGCGACATCCGGTGACTGATTGACGGCCACCAACAGCAGGTCCACCGATCGGCCCGGATGCACGAAGTCACCGGTCTGCGCGGCCTGGATGCGAATGTCGCGCAGCAGCACGTTGTTGATGTTGACCTTATTGCCGTTGACGGCAGGTTCCTGGGCCGCGGTCTGCGCGATCTGACCGCTACCGCAACCGCTGAGCGTCGCGGCCAGCAAGGCGAGCACGCCGATGATGGCGACGCTGCGGCCTTTCTGAAGGCCGATCTTGAAGCGGTTCACTCGACGCCTCCTGCTGGGCTTCTGATCAGGCTCCGACTCAACTACGCGCGAGTCAACTATGCACAGTAGTAGGAAGGCGATGCCGAGGGTAGACGTGGGGCTGTCCAGCCGGTCCTCGCGCCTCCAATGGGCCTCCAATGGGCGTCCAATGGGCCCCTGCGAGGCCGTCTTTGGCCCTCATCTAAGCTGCCATGGGTGGTTCAACCGAGGACGGTGACAATGCGATTGACGTCCAGACCTGCACGTCTTACCTGGTCTGTCAACCCCCAATCCCCACATGTTGTGCCCCTGACCTGCAACGTTGATGAGCACCTGTCAGGCCGCCGTGTTAGAATGAAGCAACGAAAGGGGCTCGAATCAGATGATCTTCAAGGTCGGTGACACCGTTGTCTACCCACACCACGGTGCTGCGTTAGTCGAGGCGATCGAAACCCGAACCATTAAAGGGGAGCAAAAAGAGTATCTCGTCTTGAAAGTTGCGCAGGGTGACCTGACCGTTCGAGTACCCGCCGAAAACGCCGAGTACGTCGGTGTCCGCGATGTTGTCGGGCAAGAAGGCCTCGACAAGGTTTTCCAGGTGCTGCGCGCTCCCCACACCGAAGAGCCGACCAACTGGTCACGCCGTTACAAGGCCAACCTCGAGAAACTCGCCTCCGGCGACGTCAACAAGGTGGCCGAGGTAGTGCGTGATCTGTGGCGGCGCGACCAGGAGCGCGGCCTGTCCGCGGGCGAGAAGCGCATGCTGGCCAAGGCGCGGCAGATTCTGGTCGGTGAGTTGGCGCTGGCCGAAAGCACCGACGACGCCAAGGCGGAAACCATCCTCGACGAGGTTTTGGCGGCCGCTTCCTAGACGCTTCTTGAGCGCCTCCTGAACACAACCGTTGTCGCGGTAGTCCCGGCCGCAGGGTCGGGCGAGCGACTTGGCGTTGGCATTCCCAAAGCATTCTGTGAAATCGACGGGCGCACGCTCGTGGAACGGGCCGTCGACGGTCTGCTGGAGTCCCGGGTGGTCGACCACGTTGTGGTGGCGGTGCCCGCCGACCGCGTCGGGCAGGCCCAGCAGTTGCTCGCCGAACGGGCCACGGTGGTGGCCGGCGGGGCAAGCCGCATCGAGTCGGTCGGCCTGGCGCTGGCGGCGCTCCCCGAGGCCGTGGATTTCGTGCTGGTGCACGACGCGGCGCGGGCGCTGACACCCCCGGGGCTGATCGCGCGCGTAGTGGACGCGTTGCGGGCCGGCAGCAGCGCCGTGGTGCCCGCGTTGCTGGTGTCTGACACCATCAAGGCCGTGGACGCCAACGGGGTGGTTCTGGGCACGCCGGAACGGGCCGGCCTGCGCGCGGTGCAGACCCCGCAGGGGTTCGCCACCGACCTGTTGTTGCGCGCCTATCAGCGTGCCGGGGCGGACTCCACCGACGACGCGTCTCTGGTCGAGAATCTCGGCGGTCAGGTGCAGGTGATCGACGGGGATCCGCTGGCGTTCAAGATCACTACCCCGCTTGATCTGCTATTGGCCACCGCGGTGGTGCGCCAGTGAACGAACTGCCACGCGTCGGCCTGGGTGTCGACGTCCACCCGATCGAATCGGGGCGGCCGTGCTGGCTGTTGGGGCTGCTGTTCGCCGACGCCGACGGCTGCTCCGGACACTCCGACGGTGACGTCGGAGCGCACGCGTTGTGCGACGCGTTGCTCTCGGCCGCCGGGCTGGGCGATCTCGGCGGCGTCTTCGGGGTCGACGATCCGAGGTGGCGCGGCGTCAGCGGCGCTGACATGCTGCGCCACGTCGTCGACCTGCTATCGCAGCACGGCTACCGGATCGGTAACGCGGCCGTGCAGGTGATCGGCAACCGGCCCAAAGTCGGCCCGCGTCGCGACGAGGCGCAGCAGGTGCTGTCCGGCCTGCTGGGCGCGCCGGTGTCGGTGTCGGCAACCACCACCGACGGGCTCGGGCTGACCGGGCGAGGCGAAGGCTTGGCCGCGTTCGCGACGGCGCTGGTGGTGTCCGCCGGGTAGGTCACGACGAAGCGAGCGGATCTTGGCGTCACTCTGGCGTGACGCTCGGCGTCGACAGCCGCGCTGGCGTGACGCTCGAGAGCGGGGGCGCCCTGGCTCGAGAGCGATCGCGGCCACGGGTCGCGGCAATTGGCCAGGTAAGCTGGCACGTCGTGACCGATCACGGCCGTTTGCGGCTACACGACACGGCGGCTGGCTCCGTGCGTGATTTCGTGCCGCTGCGCGACGGGCACGTCTCCATCTACCAGTGCGGCGCCACCCCACAGGGGCTGCCGCACATCGGCCATGTCCGCAGCGGGGTGGCCTTCGACATCCTGCGCCGCTGGTTGATCGCCCGCGGCTACGACGTCGCGTTCATCCGCAACGTGACCGACATCGAGGACAAGATCCTCAACAAGGCGGCCGCGGCGGGCCGGCCGTGGTGGGAATGGGCGGCCACGCACGAGCGGGCCTTCACCGCGGCCTACGACGCCCTGGACGTGCTGCCGCCGTCGGCGGAGCCGCGCGCCACCGGGCACATCACCCAGATGATCGAATTAATGGACCGCCTGATCGAAACCGGCCACGCGTATGCCGCGGCCGGCGATGTTTATTTCGACGTGCTCAGCTACCCGGACTACGGCCAGCTGTCCGGCCACCGCATCGACGACGTTCACCAGGGGGAGGGCGCGGCCACCGGCAAGCGGGACCAGCGTGACTTCACCCTGTGGAAGGGCGAAAAGCCCGGCGAACCGTCCTGGCCGTCGCCGTGGGGCCGGGGACGTCCCGGCTGGCACATCGAATGCTCGGCGATGGCCCGCACCTATCTGGGACCCGAGTTCGACATCCATTGCGGCGGAATGGATTTGATCTTCCCGCATCACGAGAACGAAATCGCGCAGAGCCGCGCCGCCGGTGACGGGTTCGCCCGCTACTGGCTGCACAACGGCTGGGTGACGATGGGCGGGGAGAAGATGAGCAAGTCGCTGGGCAACGTGGTGTCCATCCCGGCGATGCTGCAGCGGGTGCGACCCGCCGAACTGCGCTACTACCTGGGCAGCGCCCACTACCGGTCGATGCTGGAATTCTCCGATACCGCCCTGCAGGACGCGGTCAAAGCCTATGTGGGAGTCGAAGAGTTTCTGCACCGCGTCCGCCATCGGGTCGGCGCTGTGATCCCCGGCGTGTGGACGCCGCGGTTCGCCGCGGCTCTCGACGACGATCTGGCGGTTCCGGTCGCGCTGGCCGAGGTGCACCACGCCCGTGCGGAAGGCAACCGGGCCCTCGACGCCGGCGATCACGACTGCGCCCTGAAACATGCCGGGGCCATCCGGGCGATGATGGGGATCCTGGGTTGCGACCCGCTCGACGAGCGCTGGGAATCCCGTGACGAGACATCGGCGGCGCTGGCCGCGGTCGACGTGCTGGTGCAGGCCGAACTGGAAAGCCGGCAGAAGGCGCGCGAGCAGCGCAACTGGGCGCTGGCCGACGAGATACGGGATCGGCTCAAGGCTGCCGGCATCGAGGTCACCGACACCGCCGACGGGCCGCAGTGGATGCTGCAGGCCGACAATGCTAAGTAGGCACTAAGTAGATGGCCGGCAACTCGCGGCGAAAAGGGGCCGTGCGCAAGTCCGGCACCAAGAAGGGACCCGTGGTCGGCTCGGGCGGCCAGCGCCGTCGCGCACTGGAGGGGCGTGGTCCCACGCCGCCCGCGCACCTGCGGCCCAACCATCCCGCCGCCAAGCGCGCCGCGTCGCCGCGCCGGCCCGGTCAGGGATCAAAAAAGCGCACCGACGAAGCCGAAACGGTGCTGGGCCGTAATCCGGTGTTGGAATGCCTGCGCGCCGGTGTGCCGGCGACCGCGCTGTACATCGCGCTGGGCACCGAAGCCGACGAACGCGTCACCGAATCCGTCTCTCGGGCAGGTGATCTGGGCATCGCGATCCTGGAGGTACCGCGCACCGACCTGGACCGGTTGACCGCCAACCACCTGCATCAGGGCATCGCCTTACAGGTGCCGCCGTACAACTACGCGCATCCCGATGACCTGATCGCGGCCGCCGCCAAATCGCCGCCCGCGCTGTTGGTCGCACTGGACAACATCTCCGATCCCCGCAACCTCGGGGCGATCGTGCGTTCGGTGGCCGCATTCGGCGGCCACGGAGTGATGATCCCGCAGCGGCGTTCGGCCTCGGTTACCGCGGTGGCGTGGCGGACCAGCGCGGGGGCCGCGGCTCGGCTCCCGGTGGCGCGGGCCACCAATCTGACCAGGGCCCTGCAGGATTGGGCCGGCCGGGGGCTGCGGGTGATCGGCCTGGACGCCGGCGGCGACACCGCGATCGACGACCTGGACGGCACCGACCCGCTGGTGTTGGTCGTGGGCTCGGAAGGCAAGGGCCTGTCCCGGCTGGTGCGGCAGAACTGCGACGAGGTGGTGTCGATTCCGATGGCCGGCCAGACCGAATCGCTGAATGCCTCGGTGGCCGCCGGGGTGGTGCTTGCCGAAATCGCGCGCCAGCGTCGGAGTTAACGCGGCGGCTGAGCGCACCACGTAGGACATTTCAGGGCAAACACATAACCTCCACAAGAACGCGCACGAATCAGGGCGCAGAATGGCTGCGCCCGGGGATATAGTCGCCTCGTGATCGGCGTCGATCCGCTGACGGGGCGCGACAGCGAATTCGCATTTATCCGGCGTTCCCTGACCGGGGCCGGCAGCCAATCGGGCGTGCTGATCGCCGGAGCCGCCGGCGTGGGCAAGACCTGGCTGGCCCGCGAAGCGCTGCGGCGTGCCGAGGCCGCAGGTGAGCGCACAAAGTGGATCGTCGGCACCGAATCGGCACGCCCGCTGCCCCTGGGGGCGTTCATCGGTGAGCTGGGCGAGGCGATGTCGGATCCGCTGACCAACGTGCGGCGGGTGATCGGTTCGTTTGTCGCGCAACAGCGTCGGGGCCGGGTGGTGGTCGGGATCGACGACGCGCATCTGCTGGACGGATTGTCCGCCCTGGTCTTGCATCAGCTGGCGCAGTCCGGCGGTGCGCGGCTCGTGGTCACCATGCGCACCGGCAGCGAGGAACCCGACGCGGTGACGTTGTTGTACAAGGATGGGCTGCTGGCCCGCCTCGACCTCGAACCGCTGTCGGCAGCGGCAACACGCGAGGTCATCGAGACCACGCTGGGCGGCCCGGTGGACGCGCGCAGCGCGGCCCGATTCGCGAAGCTGACCGGCGGCAACGCGCTGTTCTTGCGCCAGCTGCTGGCCGACCAGATAGCCGGCGGCCGGATGCGCAATCGGGCCGGGGTGTGGATGTGGGACGGCGACGTCGCGGTCTCGGCGAGCCTGTCCGACACGGTGGGGCGCCAGATGGGCCGGCTGAGCCCGCGCCTGGCGACGGTGGTCGACACCCTGTCGCAGTGCGAACCACTGGACGTGGACGTGCTGTGCGACTTGGTGCGCCGCAGCGACCTGGCCGCCGCCGAGAGGATGGGCCTGGTGAGCGTCGAGCGCACCGGCGGGCGACTGACGGCCCGGCTGGCGCACCCGCTGTTCGGTGAGCTCCGCCGGGCCAGCGCCGGCGAAATCTATCTCTCGGCGATCCGGGGCAGGCTCGCGACGCGGCTGGCCCAAAACGGTGACACCGACATGCACGCCACCGTGCGTCGCGCGCTGCTGAGCCTCGAGTCGGACCTCGACCCCCAACCCGAGCTGTATCTGGAATCGGCACGCCACGCCATGACGCTGCTGGACCTGGATCTGGCCGACCGGTTCGCCACCGCCGCGGCGAACGCCGGTGCGCCCGGGGCCGCCGGGGTGCGAGCGATGAACCTGTTGCTGCTTGGGCGCGGCGAACAGGCCGAGGCCACGCTGTGTGACATTGCCGGCGGTCCCGACGGCCATCACTGGGCGACGGTGCGGGCGGCCAACCTGATTTGGAACCTCGCCAACCTCCGCGAGGCCGCGGCGATACTGGACGGCCTGTCGGCCGCCCCCGAGACTCCGGCGCAGGAGGCGGAGCGCCTGGCGGTGCAGGCGTGCATCGACGCGGCGTCAGCGCGCTGCCAACCCGCCGCCGAAAAGGCCAGGGCCGCATTGGCTTTCCCGGAGCTGCCGGGCTTTCACGCGATGATGGCCTCGCTTGCGTTGATCATGGCCATGGGGGCGCTGGGCCAGGTCGACGAGCTGGCGACCGTGGCCGAGCACGCGCTGCGGCGCGCGACGACGTCGTTCCAGGCATCCCACATGCGGTTCTGGTTCGGCGCGGTATACGGTCGCGCCTGCCGGCTGACCGGGCGGATAGACGAATTCATCCGAACGGCAAAGCAACTGGCGGACTCGTCACGCGACATTCCCGGCCTGGCCTATGCGAACCTGGCCCTCCTGCTCGGCAATGCCGAACTGGTTCGCGGCGCCGTCGCCGAAGCGGTCAGGCTGGTGCATGAGGCGGTCGCCGGAGTCCAAAAGCACGACGTGACGACGGGTTTGCGCCCGGCCAGCTATTTCGCCCTGGCCGAGGCATACGCCAAGCTCGGGCAGGCGGCCGAAGCCGACCGCGCGGCCGTCGCAGCGAATTCGGCTGTGCCGCCGGGCTTTCTGTTCATGCACACTGCGTTGTCGCTGGCCGGTGGCTGGGCGATGGCAGCCGGCGGCCACCTGTGCGAGGCCGTGGCAAGCGCGCAGCAGGCGGCGCTGCTCGCCCGCGAACGCGGACAGCCCACGCACGAGTTGTCCTGCATACAGGCCGCGGCGCAGTGGGGCGATGCCTCGCAGGCTGCGCGGGCGCGCGAGCTGGCGGCGGCGTTGTCTTTGCCGCTGGCCGATGCCGTCGCGCTGCACGCGCAGGCGTTGTCGGCCGGCGACGGTGAGCGCCTGCTGGAGGCCTCGGCGAAGTACCGGAATATCGGTGATCTGGTCGCGGCGGCTGACGCGGCGGCGCAGGCCTCGGTTGCATTCGATGAGAGCCAACAGCATCGGCGCGGGCTGTATGCCGCGGCGCTGGCGCGCGAATTGGCCGACGAATGCGGCGGACTGTGCACACCGGCGGTGCGCACCCCGGCGGGTTTGAAGTTGTCGGGCCGCCAGCGCGATGTGATCGAACTCGTCGTGGCCGGCCTGTCCAACCGCCAGATCGCCGATCAACTGGTGATGTCGGTGCGCACCGTGGAGGGCCACGTGTACCGGGCCTGCCAGCGGGTGGGCGCCCAGTCACGCGAGGAACTGGCGTCGATCATCCGGTCCGGGCCCGGCGGCCCGGCCTGCTCCTGACGCAATTGGAGTAGTCGACTACGCGTGTGCGTAGTGCGTCTTCGGCCATACCTTTCCTGCAGTACGAGCCTGCAACATCGGCGTTGGCAAGGAGTCGGCATGGTCGAGATTCTGGATGGCACCAAAGTAAGCGCGCTACGGCTGGCGCCGAAGAATCGGCTCCCGTACCGGCACCAACTCAGGGCGGTGCGGTCTTACATCGATGGCATCCAGCAGCTGATCGACGCCGGGGGTCCGGTGACCCGGTTGGCGCTCGGACCCAAGTGGCTGGTACCGAACGTCGTCATCATCGCCACGCCGCAGGGCGCCCGCGATTTGTTGGGCCGCACCGACGAGATCGCCGACCGCGGTCGGGTCCGGTCCATGGTCGAGCTGCGCGCGCTGATGGGTGGCAATTTGCTCGATCTTCCGCACGAGCGATGGCTGCCGCGCCGACGCGCCCTGCAGCCGATGTTCACCAAGCAGCATGTGCCGCGCTATGCGGGACACATGGCCGCGGCCGCGCAAGGGGTGGTAAACGGTTGGCGTGAAGGCACATTCGTGGATCTGGACACCGAGTGCCGCAAGCTGACGCTGCGCGCCCTGGGCCGCTCGGTGCTCGGCCTGGATCTCGACGAGCGCGCCGACGAGATCGGCTGGGCGCTGCGTACCGCATTGGCATGGGTGGCCGACCGCGCGTCGCGGCCGGTCAATCCGCCGCGATGGCTGCCGACCAAGGGGCAGCGCGACGCGCGCCGTGCCAACGACATGCTGCAGCGGCTGGCCGCCGAGATCCTGGATGGGGTGCGTGCCGACCCCGACCGAGAAGCGCCGCTGGTGCGGGCCCTGATCGAGGCGATCGATCCGGAGACCGGTCACCCGCTGACCGACGGGGAGATCTGCCACGAGCTGGTGCTGTTCATGCTCGCCGGACACGACACCACCTCGACCACGCTCACCTACGCGTTGTGGTCGCTCGGGCACGATCGCGCCATTCAGGACCGGGTGCGCGCCGAGGTTGCGGCCCTTGGCGACCGGACGCTGACGCCGGACGACGTGCCCGCTCTGGGCTACACCGTGCGGGTGCTGCACGAGGCGTTACGGCTGTGCCCGCCCGCGGCCGGAACGATGCGCTCACCCACCCGCGACATCGTGGTGGACGGCTACCGCGTTGAGACCAAAACCATTGCCCTGGTGAGCTTTTACGCGCTGCACCGCGACCCGGCCCTGTGGACGGAGCCGCTGCGCTTCGATCCGGACCGGTTCTCACCGGAACGGTCGAAGGGCCGCAGCCGCTGGCAGTACCTGCCGTTCGGCGGCGGACCCCGCTCCTGCATCGGCGATCACTTCGCGATGCTGGAGGCCACGCTCGCGCTGGCCACGATCGTTCGCGGGGTCGAGATCGAATCGCTCGACGTGCAATTCCCGCTGGACACACCGTTCACGGTGGTCGCCGCGCGGCCCGTCCCCGCTCGTGTGCTGGACGTCGGGGCACTGACGGCTGCGGTTCGTCCGGTCCTCGCGGCTGTGGTCTAGATACCCAGCAACCGCACGCCGGCCCACAGCGCCAGCACCGCCGCGACCAGGGCGGTGGGAACGGTGCACACCCCGAGGCGGGTGTACTCGGCGACGGGCGCCTCGACGTGCTGGCGGCGCAGCACGCCCCGCCACAGCAGATTGGACAGTGAGCCGACGTAGGTCAGATTGGGTCCGATGTTGACCCCGATCAGCACCGCCAGGATCGCCACCGGCCCGCTCGGCGCGACCAGCGGCACCAACACCAGCGTCGCGGGCAGATTGTTGACGACGTTGGCCAGCACGGCCGCCACCGCCGCGATCGCTAGTAATGCCGGCAACGTAGAGCCCGATGGCAGCACCGCAGAAATCGCGCGGCCCATCCCGTTGAGCGTGATCGCCTGCACGACGATGCCGAGCGCCAGGACGAACACCAAAAACGACACATTCACCGAGCGCGCAATGTCTTTCAGCGAGGTATGCCGACGGTGCAGGCTGCGCATTGCGAGCACGGCGGCTCCCGCCAGCGCCACCCAGGCCGGGGCCACGCCCGCGGACTCCGAGACCGCGAAGCCCGCCAGCGTCAGCGCCACGACCAGCAACACGAACACCGGGGGCCGGGGCGCCGGCCCGATCTCCTCGGGATCCGGCGGCTGGCGCAGATCCTTGGCGAAAAACACCCGGAACACCACGTACACCGCGCCCACCGCGGCCAGCCAAGGCAACGCCATCACCAGCGTGAACCGCGCGAACGAGAGTTTCGCGACGTGGAATGCCAGCAGGTTGGTCAGGTTCGAGACGGGAAGCAGCAGCGAGGCGGCGTTGGCCAGATGGGCGGTGGCATAGGCGTACGGCCGCATCGAGGTACGCAGCCGGCGGACGCTGACCAGAACCACCGGGGTCAGCAGCACCACCGTGGCATCCAGGCTGAGCGCGGCGGTGATGATGGCGGCGATCGCGAATACCTGCCGCAGCAGGCCGCCACCCTGCGGACTCGTCCGGGCCATCGCTGCGCCGGCGTACTCGAACAGGCCCTCGTCGTCGCACAGTTTGGCCAGCACCAGCACCGCGCCCAGGAAGGCGACCACCGGGGCCAGCCCGGCGACTTGGGCGGCCGCCTGGTGGACCGAGATCGCGCCGATCGCGATCAGGATCCCGGCGGCCGGCACCGCCGCCAGCGCCTCCGACCAGCCCTGTGGGCGTGCCACCGCGAACCCGAGGACGACAGCAAGCAGCAACAGCGCAACGGTGAGAAGCACGTGTGGATTCAGGATCAGATCCAGGGATCCTCGCGCTGCCACACCGTCGGCATCTGTAGCGCGACGCCGTCCTGCGTGGCCAGCTCGTCCAGAATTCGCATCGACACGTCCAAGTCGTCGCTCGCATAGGGCAACGCCCGCAACGGCTTTGACCCCGTTGGCAAGGGTCGGAAGAAGTCGTCCCAGTGGATCGGGATCGCTCGGCGTGCGCCCACCGCTCGGACGATCTCCGTCCAGTAGTCGACCAGGTATGAGCGCGGGTGCAGCCCCAACTGGCCGACCGACAGGTAGGCGACGTCGGCGCGCTGGCCCGCCACGGCACCCGGCACGAACCCGGCGCTGCCCTGGATCAACAGCCGCCGGTCCGACGGCCTGTGGTGCACCAGCGTCGACCACGCCTCCCCGCAACGGTAGGCCGACACCTTCACCGGCGGCGTCAGCGGCGCGTCGATCACGCCGGGAAACCGGTCGGGTGGGCAGTGGTGTGACTCGATCAACGTAACGTCATAGGCGCCCAACCGAATTGACTCTCCCGGGACGGCGACGACCAGACGGTCCGCGGGCAATCCGTAGCCGCGCCCGACGTTAGCGGCCGACTCACCGCCGACCAGCAGCGCGCCGGTGCGCTCGGCGACCAGCGCGGAGTCCAGCACGTGGTCGAAGTGTGCGTGCACCGGGATGACCGCCTCCAGCCGCGACACCTTGGCCCGGGCCAGGCAGCCGTCCACGCGTGCCGGCGACGGCGCCACTTTGCCCGCCGCCACCTGCGCGAGGCCGGGCCGGGAGAAGAATCCGTCGGTCATCAGCGCCGATGACCCGTCGTCGATCAACAGCGTCGCCACCCCCAACCATGTCACCGATAGCGGCGAATCAGGTTGGGCAACAGGCACAGTGAATCGATCGGAGTACTTCGCGATGTCGGGCCGGCCGAGTTTGAATCGCATCAGCTGAACGCCTCGATGTCGGCGCCGGCCGCATTGAGCCGATCGCGCACCGCAGCGGCGATCTGCACCGCACCCGGTGAATCACCGTGCACGCAAACCGATTCTACGCAGACGGCAAGCTGCGAGCCGTCGACGGCGGTGACGTGACCCGTGCTCACCATGGTCGCCACCCGCTCGGCGATCGCGGCCGGATCGTGCAACACCGCGCCCGGCTCGCGGCGGGAAACCAACTGACCGTCGGGCCGGTATGCACGGTCGGCGAACGCTTCGGCCACCGTGCGTAAGCCAAGGCGAGCCGCCTCGTCGAAAAATGCCGAGCCGGCCATGCCGAGCACCGGCAACGAAGCGTCCACCAGGTGTACCGCCTCGGCCACGGCCGCCGCCTGCTCGCTGTGCGTCACGATCGTGTTGTACAGCGCACCATGTGGTTTGACGTAGGACACCGCCGAGCCGGCGGCCTGCGCGATCGCCTGCAACGCGCCGATCTGATATACCACGTCGGCACAAAGGTCTTCGGCCGTGACGTCGATGAAGCGCCGGCCGAACCCGGCCAGGTCGCGATAGCTCACCTGGGCTCCGATCCGCACGCTGCGCTCGGCGGCCGAGCGGCATACCCGCAACAGGCCGGCGGGGTCCCCGGCATGGAAACCGCACGCCACGTTCGCACTCGTGACGATCGCCAGCATGGCGTCGTCGTCGCCGAGTTGCCAGACGCCGAAGCCCTCGCCCAAGTCGGCGTTGAGGTCGATGCGCGGCACGTTGTACAGCTTAGGACTCGGCTTAGGACTCGGGTCGTCATGTCGGGAACTTGCCGGCGATGGCGTTGATGAGGGCGCGTGCGATCTTGGGGCCCTGGTCGGCCATGCCGTTGCTGCAGGCCGAGACATCAATCACCACGTTGGATTTGGCGGTGATCCCGTGCGCGCAGGCGTATTCCTCGCCGCCTTCCTGGTCGACGACGGCGACGGTGATGCCGTCCGCGGTGACCGGCGCGCGGTTGGTCCAGGTGATGGAGCTGTCGTTCTTCGCCTTGTAGGTGACGTGCCTGCCCACGCAGCGGTGCCACGAATTTTGTGATGCGGCAAGAAACTTGCGGGCGTCGGCACTGCTGCCGTACCCGACGAGGCCCTGGTCGACATAGTGTTTACTGCCGGCGTCGCGGTATTGCGCGCCCTTGGTCGCGACGTAGCCGCTGCCCTTGTAAGCGGCCTCGACCGTGTTGAAAACCGCTCCCGCGCAGGAGGCGTCGGAATAGGTGCCGTCATCGCCGGGCATCTGGTCGTAGGTTTTCAGCTCCGTCATGGTGTTGGTGCCCATGAGCTGGTTGACCGTGGATACGTCGAGCAGCACGCTGCCCAGTTGGGCGGCGGCGAGATCGGGCCCCCAGCTCAGCGGGGCGCGGTCGCCGCCGACTCGGGGGACTCCGGCGACCTTGGCGACACAGCCCGTGACGCAGCCCGAGGTGCCGATGATGGTGGCGGCCGCCAGCGCGGTCTGCCATCGAATTGCCCGTCGCATCAGTTCGTGCCTACTGCTGGGCCACCTTGGCGGCGATCTGCTGCGCGACACCGACCGCCACCGCTCCGGATTGGGTGTAGCTGCACGTCACGATGTCGATGGCGACGTTGTTGCGCGCGGTCAGGGCGCGCTGGCAGGTCCAGCCGTCGCCGCCCTCCTGGACCTGGGTGGCGGTGAGCATGCCGTTGCCGTTGTTGGTTCTCGACACCGTCCAGACCGTGTCCGGCTTGCCCGGGTTGAGGTCGGAGAACCGGCGATTCGAGCAGGCGGCCCAGGTCTGCGTCGAGGAGTCGTAGAACGCGGCGGCATCGCGCGCGGACGGGAATGCGACGACGGCCTGGATGGCGTAGTGCTTGCGCCGCTTCGAGTCGTCGACGCTGTCGTCTAGGCGCTGGCCACGAATGGCTGTCCAGCCGGTGTTGGCATAGACCTTTTCTTGCGCCGGGCCGTCGATCGCCAGACAGTTCGTGTCGCTCACGCTGGTGCTCCAGTCCCACATCGCCTTGCCGGAAAACCACACCTTCATCGAGGTGGCGTTCAGCGCGGCATTGATCTGGCTCGGGTCCAGCAGCAACCCGTCCAGCGCCGAAACCGCGACGGGGGTCTGGGTTAGCGGTCCGGCCTTATCGGCGGCCACAGCGTTGCCGTCGACGGTGGTGGAGCAGCCCGCGGCGAACGTGCACATACCGGCCAGAGCGAGCCCCGCTATCTGCCGGCGCACAGTGCCTCCCCTAGCCCAGGTGTGTGCGACAAGCTTAAGCGGCGGCCTGGATGCCCGACCGGTTTCGTCCGATCAGCCAGCACGACAGGTAGATCGCGAAGGAGATGGTCGCGACGAACACCGAGACGGGCACCCCGGGCGCCAGCGACAGCACGATGCCGCCGATGGCGGCGACCTCGGCGAAGGCCACCGAGGTCACGATCGCCGCGGCCGGTGAGGTGACTATCCGACCGGCCGCGGCCGCCGGGGTGATCAGCAATGACATCACCAACAGCGCCCCGACGATCTGCACCGCCTGGGCGGCCACCACCCCGACCAGCGCGGCGAACACGATGCCCAGCGCGCGCACCGGCACGCCGCGCGCGGCCGCGACTTCCGGATCCACGGTGGCGAACAGCAGCGGCCGGTAGCACACGGTCAGCACGGCAATGACCAACAGACAGACCAGCGCCAGCATGGCCAGCCCGGAGTAGCCCACCCCGACGATCTGGCCGGTCAGCAACGCGAAGCTGGTCGCGGTGCGGCCCGGGTAGAGGTTGATGAACAGCACCGCCAGCCCCAACCCGAAGGCCAGCACCACCCCGATCACCGAATCGCGCTCGCGGGCCCGGCGACCGAGAACGCCGAACAGCGCCGCCGCCAGGGCGCTGCCGATCAGCGCCCCCACGCCCACCTCGAAACCCACCAGCAACGCGAAAGCCGCTCCCGTCAAAGACAATTCGCTGGAGCCATGGACGGCGAACGACATCTGACGCATCACGATGAACGGCCCGATCAGCCCGGCCACCAACCCGAGCAGAGCGGCCGCCAGCAGCGCCTGCTGGACGAAGTCGTGCGTGAGCAGGTTCGCGGTGATGTCGAACGAGAACAGATGGTGCAGCGTGTTTTCCAGCCGCTCGTTCATCAGGTGTGGCCCTCCGCCTGACCGGTATCGCCGATCACCACGTAGCGATCCTTGACCTTCACCACCTGGATATCGGCGTGATAGAGCTCCGAGAGCGTTTCCGAGGTCATCACCTGTTCCACGGTGCCCATCCGGAAGCGGCCGTCGACCAGGTAGAGCACCCGGTCCACGTACGGCAGGATCGGGTTGACCTCGTGGGTGACCAGGATGACCGTGGTGTTGGCGACACGACGGCGACGGTCGATCAGCGCCGCCGCCAGCCGGGCGTTGGCCGGGTCCAGCGCCAGCAGCGGTTCGTCGCACAGCAGCAGCATCGGGTCGCTGGCCAGCGCCTGGGCTATGCGTATCCGCTGCAGCTCGCCACCCGACATCACCCCGACCGGGACGTCGGCCAGCCGTTCGCCGTTGACCTGCCGCAGCGCCCGGGCGACGGCGTCGCGGCGCCGGGCACGATCGGCGGATCGCAGCGGCAGGGCACCCCAGCGCGATCCGTCGATGCCCAGCCGAACCAGGTCGCGGCCGCGCAGCATGACATCGCGGTCCAGCGGCCGGTGTTGCGGCACGTAGCCGATATGTCCGCCGCCGGAGGTGATCCGGTTCCCGTCGACCAGCGCGACGCCTGCGCTCAGCGGCAGCTGGCCGAGCAGCACCTTCAGCAGGGACGTCTTCCCGCTGCCGTTGGGGCCCAGCACCGCGATGAACTCGCCCGGCGCCACGGACAGGTCGAGGTGGTCCCAGAGCACGCGATCGCCGAACGCCAGCCGGGCGCCGGTGAGCGACACCGCGTCTGCGTGGCCCCTGGCGACCGGTGGGCGTCGTTGCGGCGCTTTGAGATTCATACGCCGGTCGCTTGATTCGACCGCAGCGCGGCGAGCAGCTGGCTGACGGTGTTGCGCTGCCAGGTCAGGTAGTCGGTGCCGTCGGGCAGCGTTTCGGTCACTTCGGTCACCGGCACGCCCGCCCGCCGCGCGGCGGCTTCCAGGCCGGTTATCGCGGCGGTCGAGGTCTGTGGGTTGACCAGCAGCGCGGCGACCTGGCGGTGCTTGATCAGGTCGAGAACCGTTGCCATGTCGGCGGGCGCTGGATCGGTTTCGTTTTCGTTAGCCGCGGTGAACGTCTCGGGGGTGCGGTCGACTAGGCCGGACGCCGCCAGCAGGTAGTACACGACGGGCTCTGTCGCGACCACTCCGGCGGCGGGATAGGTCCGGGCGATGGCGTGTTCGGAGTTGCTGATCGCGTCGGCCCCGCGGCAGAACTCGGCCGCGTTGGCCCGGTAGTCCGCGGCGTTGCCCGGGTCGATCGCCGCCAGCTTTTCCGCGATGCTGGCGGCAACCGATTTGGCGACATTCAGGTCGTAGAAGACGTGCTCGTTGGGCTCGGCGCCCGGCGGGTCAGCAGGCCTGAATGAAAAAGCATCGACCGACTTGACCGCACGATGTCCGGCCAGCACGTCGTCGACCCACGGGTCGTAGCCGCCGCCGTTGTAGACCACCAGCGACGCGTCGATGATCGCGGCCGCGTCGGAAGGGCTGGCCTGATAGGAGTGCGGATCGGTGTCGGCGCCGGCCAGGATGGCCTTGACCGGGATGTGGTTGCCGGCGACGGCGCGTGCCACACTGCCCCACACGTCGGTGGACGCCACCACGATCGGCGAGCCTGGGTGTGCTTGCCAACCGGCGCCACATCCGGCCAGCGCCGTGCAGCCGACCAAAAAGATGAGTCCGAGCCTCTCCTTGATCAGCCCCCTGGCTAGCCCCATGAGAGCCGTTCGCACGCTCGTTTCCTTTCTGGCACCCCGCCGGGCCGACCCCTAATACTAATGACAATCGTTTCCATTAGGAAGTGGCTGGTGAGGACGCGCGTATCCGCTGGTGGCGATCGGCTTGCACCGCTGTAGCGTCACCGAACGTGAGTCCCACACGTCGGCGTGCGACTCTGGCGTCGTTGGCGGCCGAACTGAAGGTTTCGCGCACGACCGTCTCGAACGCCTTCAACCGGCCGGACCAGCTGTCGCCCGAGCTACGCGAACGGGTGCTCGCGACGGCCAAGCATCTGGGTTACGTTCCCGACCCGCTGGCCCGGTCGCTGCGCACCCGCAAAGCCGGCGCGGTCGGCCTCGTGATGACCGAAGCGCTGACCTACGCCTTCAGCGACCCCGCGGCGCGGGATTTCGTCGCCGGCGTCGCGGAATCGTGCGAGGAACTGGGGCACGGGCTACTGCTGGTGGCCGTCGGACCCAGCCGCACCCTCGAGGAGGGAACGGCCGCCGTGCTCGGCGCCGGGGTGGACGGCTTCGTCTTGTATTCGGTCGGCGACGACGATCCCTATCTGCAGGTGGTGCTGCAACGACGGCTGCCGGTCGTGGTGGTCGATCAGCCCAAAAACCTCGCCGGGGTGTCCCGGGTGGGTATCGACGACCGCGCGGCGATGCGTGAGCTCGCCGACTACGTGCTCGGGTTGGGGCACCGCGAGATCGGGCTGTTGACCATGCGGCTGGGCCGGGACCGCCGCCACGATCTGGTCGATGCCGAGCGGCTGAAGTCACCGACCTTCGACGTGCAGCGCGAACGCATCCTCGGCGTGTGGGACGCGATGCAGGCCGCCGGTGTCGACCCGGGTTCGCTGACCGTGGTGGAAAGCTACGAGCACCTGTCGACGTCGGGGGGCGATGCGGCCAAGGCGGCGATGGAGGCCAATCCGCGGATCACGGCGCTGATGTGCACCGCCGACATCTTGGCCCTCTCGGCCATGGATTACCTTCGGGCACATGGCATTTTCGTTCCCGGTCAGATCAGTGTCACCGGGTTCGACGGGGTGCCCGACGCGATCAGCCGCGGGCTGACGACGGTGGCGCAGCCCAGCCTGCGCAAGGGCCGCCGGGCCGGGGAGCTGTTGCTCAACCCACCGCGGTCGGGGCTGCCGGTCGTGGAGCTGCTGGACACCGAGTTGATCCGCGGGCGTACCTCGGGTCCGCCGGCTTGAGCTAGCTGGATTCTGTGTCGCCGATCAACAACCGCACGGCCAGATCCAACCGCTTGCTGACATCGGTGGCCGAGGCACGCCGGGTCAGCCACGCGAGCAGGTTGGACAACCACACGTCCGAGATCACCCGGGCGATGTGGTACTGGTCCTCGGTCGGTTCGCCATCGGCCATCGCGCGGGCGAACATCGAGTCGATCAGCTTCTCGACCTGGTCGACCTCGCTCGACGCCGACGCGTCGGCGAATACGTAGGCCCGTGTCATCGCCTCGGTGAGCAGCGGGTTGCGCTGCATCGCCCGGTTGAGCTTGCCGACCATGAAGTTCAGCCGCTGGAACGGCGTGCCGCCGGCAACCGCGGAGCGGTCGGTCTTGGCGTCGATGCGGCCAAATTCGCGGCCCAGCGCCGACACCAGCAGGTGCACCTTGGACGGGAAATAACGGTAGAGCGTGCCCACGGCCACATCGGCCCGGTCGGCGACGGCACGCATCTGAACTGCCTCGTAGCCACCCTTCGACGCGATGGCCATGGTCGCGTCGAGAATGCGCTTGCGGCGCTCTCGCTGTGCCTCCGAGCCGAGCTCGGATTCGGCCAGTACCGCCACGTTCATGACCTCGCGCGGCTGCGAGTCAGAACCGCGGCCCGAGTTCGGGTTCGCTGGCATGTGACGGATTCCCCCTCTTCCTGGCGGTTCGATCGCAAACGATAACCAAGCCGAGTGTGAATTTCCCACCTCCGTCCCGCCGGTACAGCTCGCCTGTCCTGCTGTGATGGCGTTCGACTTGACGTTCGATCGCTGGCACTATTAGAACACGTTCTAGTGCGTGCCGGCGCGCTGATATGACGACGCGGAGGACTTACACGTGGTAGCGACCGTCACCGACGAACAGTTCGCGGCGCGTGAATTGGTGCGCGATTGGGCCCGGAGCTCGGATTCGAGCGCGGCCAGCCGCGCCGTCGAACAGGGCAACGCCGACGCGTGGCGGCCGGTCTACGCGCGTCTGGCCGATCTCGGACTGTTCGGTGTCGCCGTGCCCGAGGACCGTGGTGGGGCCGGCGGCAGCATCGAGGACCTGTGCGCCATGGTCGAAGAGGCGGCCAAGGCGCTGGTGCCCGGGCCGGTCGCGACGACGGCGCTGGCCACCTTGGTTCTCGATGATCCTGATCTGCTGGCCGCGCTGACGTCCGGGCAGCGGTTCGCCGGGCTGGCTTTCGAGGGGGACGTGCAGTTCGACGGATCGCGCGCGTCGGGCACCTGTGAATGGGTGCTGGGCGGCGCCGAGGGCGGCGTCCTGCTGGCGCCTTCCGGCGACACCTGGCTGCTGGTCGACACGTCCAGCGATGGCGTGGCGCTCGAGCCGTTGCGGGCCATGGACTTCTCCCGGCCGCTGGCCCGGGTGGTGCTGACGTCGGCGCCGGCCACCGCGGTTCCGGCGTCTTGCGAACGCATCGAGAACCTGGCCGCGACGCTGCTGGCGGCCGAGGCGGCCGGCGTGACCCGATGGTCCCTGGACACCGCCGTGGCCTACGCCAAAGTGCGCGAGCAGTTCGGCAAGCCGATCGGCAGCTTTCAGGCCGTCAAGCACCTGTGCGCCGAGATGCTGTGCCGCGCCGAGCAGGCCGAGGTGGCCGCGGCCGACGCCGCCCGCGCCGCCGGTGAGTCCGACGACCGCCAGTTCGCCATCGCCGCGGCGTTGGCCGCCAGCGTTGGCATCGCCTCCGCCAAGGCCAACGTCAAAGACTGCATCCAGGTGCTCGGCGGCATCGGCTGCACCTGGGAGCACGACGCGCATCTGTACCTGCGCCGGGCGCACGCGATCGGCCGGTTCTTAGGTGGCGCCGAAGCTTGGCTGCGCCGCATCACCGCGCTGACCCAGGACGGCGTGCGTCGTCGCCTGGGTATCGACCTCACCGAGGTCGAGGGGCAGCGGTCCGAGATCGCCTCGGCCGTCGCCGAAATCGCCGCGCTGCCCGCTTCGGAGCGGCAGGTGGCCCTGGCCGAGGCGGGGCTGCAGGCGCCGCACTGGCCGGCGCCGTACGGGCGCGCCGCCTCGCCGGCCGAGCAGCTGCTGATCGACCAGGAGCTGGCGGCGGCCGGCATCGAGCGCCCCGACCTGGTGGTCGGCTGGTGGGCGGCGCCGACCATCCTCGAGCACGGCACGCCCGAGCAGATCGAGCAGTTCGTTCCGGCCACGATGCGTGGCGAATTCCTTTGGTGCCAACTGTTTTCCGAGCCGGGCGCCGGCTCGGACCTGGCGTCGCTGCGCACCAAAGCGGTGCGTTCGGACGGTGGTTGGTCGCTGACCGGCCAGAAGGTGTGGACGTCGGCGGCGCACAAGGCGCGCTGGGGTGTCTGCCTGGCGCGTACCGACCCGGATGCGCCGAAACACAAAGGCATTACTTATTTTCTGGTGGACATGAAATCGCCCGGCATCGAGATCCGGCCGCTGCGCGAGATCACCGGCGACTCGCTGTTCAACGAGGTGTTCCTGGACAACGTGTTCGTGCCCGACGAGATGGTGGTGGGCACCGTCAACGACGGCTGGCGGCTGGCCCGCACCACGCTGGCCAACGAACGCATCGCGATGGCCAGCGGCACCGCGCTGGGCAACCCGATGGAGGAGCTGTTGGCCGTATTGGCATCGCTGGATCTCGATGTCGCGCAACAGGATCGGTTAGGGCGGTTGATCGTCCTCGCTCAAACGGGTGCGCTGCTGGACCAGCGCATCGCCCAGCTCGCCGTCGGCGGCCAGGACCCTGGAGCGCAGTCCAGCGTGCGCAAGCTCATCGGCGTGCGTTACCGGCAGGCGCTGGCCGAATACGCGATGGATGTGGCCGAGGGCGGCGGATTCGTGCACAACAAAGCGGTTTTCGACTTCCTCAACACCCGCTGCCTGACGATCGCCGGGGGCACCGAGCAGATCCTGCTCACGGTGGCGGCCGAAAGGTTGCTAGGTCTGCCGCGTTAGGAGAAATTCGTCTGCGCGCAGGTGCTGGGCGAGGTGATGTTGACCCCCGGGTAGACCACCTGGATATGGGTGCAGGCGATCACGTTTACATCGGTCTTGGGCTGGCCCGTCGACCAATCCGTCGAATCGATGCGGCCGTTCGTCTGGTATTTGTCCGGCGGGCCATCACCCATGTAGATGGTGGTCACCTCGTCGGACCCCATGGCCTTGTTGACCCGCTCGAACTGTCCGGCGCCGTGAACATCCATATACGCCAATCGGTTTGACGAGCGGATCTCGGTGGTTTGACGGGCCCATAGCCCAGACGGGAAGCCGATGATGCCGCCCTCGGGTGTGCGGGTGTCGGCCCCAACGACGAAGTCGCAGTGGCCATCTGATTTGAAGCAGTTCAGAAAGGCGTGCGTTTCGAGCTGGTTGGCACCGTCCAGCGGGAACAGGGTCGTGGCGGTATTGCTGGCCGCTGCAGCGGTCTGAATGGGCAGCAACGCCAGCATCGATCCGGTGACCGCAAATCCCGCTAGTAGCCGCATCATCGGCGCTCCCCTTCCCGGTTCGCTGAGCCTAGAACAGAAGTTCGCTCCTCGACCAGTCCCAGGCTTTTGGGAGATTCCTAGGAGCCGCCGGGACCGCCGGTTCCGCCGGGGCCACCTGCGCCGCCGGCGCCGCCGCTGCTGCCGAGATGCTGGTGACCGGGGTCACCGGGGCCGCCGATCATTCCGCCGAGGCCGGGCACGCCGCTGCTGCCAGCGCCGCCTCTGCCGCCGTCACCGCCTAGGCCGCCGTCGGTGCCGTCGCCGCCGGTGCCGCCCGCGGTGGCATTGCCGCCGCGACCGCCCACGCCGCCGCTGCCGCCTTTGCCACCAATGGCGCCGGTTGAGCCTGAGCCTGCGGCGGCGTTGCCGCCGTTGCCGCCGTCGCCGCCGGCACCCGGACTCCCGCCGTTGCCGGCAGTACCGCCGGTGCCGGCCCCGCCGCCCGAGCCCCCGTTGCCGCCCGAGCCGCCGACGCCGCCGGTACCGGCGGCGACGGTCGCCGAGCCGGCCCCGCCGTTGCCGCCGATGGCGCCGGTCCCCCCGGCCCCGCCTGTCCCGCCGATGTTGGTCGACAGTCCGCCGGTGCTGGTGCCGCCCGAGCCGCCGTTGCCGCCGACCCCGCCGGCTCCGCCAGTGAACTGAGAAGTGGGCGGCGTGACGAACATCCAGCTGCTGCCGATACCGCCGTTGCCGCCTGTGCCTCCGGTGCCGCCGGTCTCGGTGAGGTCGCCGACGCCGCCGGCACCGCCGTTGCCGCCGCGGCCGCCCGCGCCGCCGGCCGCACTCCCGCCGCCGGGCCCGAATGCGCTGTCGGTGGCGGCGCCCCCATTACCGCCTAGGCCGCCGTTGCCGCCGGCACCGCCGGCGGCGCTGGCATTGCCCCCGCTGCCGGCGGTGCCGGCGCTGCCGCCGTTGCCGCCGTTGCCGCCGTTGCCGCCGGGGCCGCCGGTGACTTGGAAGGGTGTGCCGCCATTGCCGCCCTGGCCGCCGTTGCCGCCGGCGCCGCTGGCGCCGTTGGTCCCGCCGCTGAAGGAGTCGCCGCCGTTGCCGCCAATGCCGCCGGCGCCGCCGTTGCCGCCGTTATCGCCGGCAACTCCGGCGGGAGTGAAGTTGGTCGCGGTGCTGCCGTTGCCGCCGTTGCCCCCGCTGCCGCCGGCGCCGCCGGCGCCCGCGATGGCACCGGTGCCGGCCCTGCCGCCGTTGCCGCCGTTGCCGCCGGCCCCGCCGTCCGGCGCGGTGCTGGCGCCGAGGCCGAGGTCGGCGCCGCCGTTGCCGCCGTTGCCGCCGTCGCCGCCGTAGCCCGCGGCGCCGCCGACGCTGCCGGCACCCGTCGCGTTGCCGCCGTTGCCGCCGATCCCGCCGTTGCCGCCGATCCAACCGTCGTTGCCCGCGCCTCCCGCGTCGCCGGCACTCCCGTTGCCGCCGTTGCCGCCGGCACCGCCGGTGCCGCCCTTGCCGCTCGTGGCGCCCTCGCCGACCAGGCCGGCGTTACCGCCGTTGCCTCCGGCGCCGCCGGAGCTGCCGTGGTTGTCGCTGCTGTTGCCCGCCACGCCGCCGGTGCCGCCGGCGCCGCCATTGCCTGCGTTGCCGCCGGCGCCTTTGGAGCCGCCGTAGCCGCCGGCAGAGCCGTTGCCGCCGACGCCGCCGGCGCCGCCGTTGCCGCCCGCGAAGCCCGATCCGGCCGCGGCGTTGCCGCCGGCCCCGCCATTGCCGGCCTGGCCGCCGCTGCCGCCGTTGCCCGCCTGGCCGCTGGTGGATCCGGCCTTGTATGCGTCGCCACCGGCGCCGCCCCTGCCGCCGCCGCCGCCCGTGCCGCCGTCGCCGGGCGCGAGGGTGCCGGTGCCGACAGTGCCGGTGCCGCCGGTCCCGCCGATTCCGCCGGTCCCGCCGTCTCCGCCGGTGTTCGTGGCGATGCCACCCTTGCTGTCGCCGCCGGTGCCGCCGTTGCCGCCTGCCCCGCCGGCGCCGCCGGCGATGGTACGTGGCGGGGTTATGCCGCTACTCGCACTGGCGCCGTTGCCGCCGTTGCCGCCCGCGCCACCTTCGCCGCCGGTTTCGGCGAGGTCGCCGGTGCCACCGGCGCCTCCGTTGCCGGCGTTGCCCCCGACGCCGCCGGAGAAGCTGCCGCTGTAATTGGTGCCGTTGCCACCGTTGCCGCCGTTGCCTCCGGCGCCGCCGGCACCGCCTGCGGCACTTGTCGCGCCGCCACTGCCGGCGGTTCCAGCGGCGCCGCCGTCCCCGCCGTTGCCGCCCTTGCCTCCGTCGCCGCCGTCAGGGAACACGCCGGTTCCGCCGTTGCCGCCGTTGCCGCCGGCGCCGCCGGCTCCGCTGGCGCCGTTGGTGCCGCCGGCTCCGGAGTTACCGCCGGTCCCGCCGACGCCGCCCGAGCCTCCGCTGCCGCCGTTGTCGCCGGCCCTGTTGATGGTGGAGTCGTTGCCTTTGCTGCCGTCGCCGCCGGCGCCCCCGCCGCCGCCTGCGCCGCCATCGCCGGATTTGGCGCCGGTCCCGGCGTTGCCGCCGGTGCCGCCGGTGCCGCCGGAACCGCCGGCAGGCGCGGTGGCCCCACCGGATCCGGTGTCGATCCCGCCGTTCCCGCCCGCACCGCCGGTGCCGCCGGTACCGCCGTCGCCGCCGACGCTGGCTGTGCCGGTAGCGCTCCCGCCGGCGCCGCCCCGCCCGCCGGCGCCGCCGTTGTCGCCGTTGTCGCCGCTGCCGCCGGGGTTGCCGACCGCGCCGTTGCCGCCGTCACCGCCGTTGCCGCCGGTGCCGGCGGTGCCCGCGGTGACGCCGGTGCCGACGCTGCCGGCGGCGCCGCCGTTGCCACCGTTGCCGCCGGATGGGGCGGTGGTGTTGCCGGTCCCGGCGTCGTCGCCGCCGGTACCGCCCGTGCCGCCACGGCCCCCGTCACCGGCGTTGCCGCCGACGCTGCCGGTGCCGGTGGCGTTGCCGCCGCTGCCGCCCTGGCCGCCGTCGCCACCGTTGTCGCCGGCCTTGCCGTCGCCGCCGGTGTTGCCGTTGGTGCCGTCGCCGCCAGCGCCTCCGGCGCCCCCGGTGCCTCCGTGGCCTGCCGTGGTGCCGGTGCCGGCCCGACCGGCGTCGCCGCCGGTGCCTCCGTTGCCGCCGCTCGGAGCGGTGGCGCCGCCAGCACCGGTATCGCGTCCGCCGGTGCCGCCCGTGCCGCCGGTGCCACCGTCACCGGCGGTGCCGCCGACGCTGCCGGGGCCGGTGGCGTTGCCGCCGTTGCCGCCGGTCCCGCCGTCGCCACCGTTGTCGCCGGTCTTGCCGTCGCCGCCGGGATTGCCGTTGGTGCCGTCGCCCCCGTTGCCGCCGGTGCCGCCGGTGCCGCCGTTGCCTGCGGTGGTGCCGGTGCCGGCCCGGCCGGCGTCGCCGCCGGCACCCCCGTTGCCGCCGCTCGGGGCGGTGCCGCCGCCCGTCCCGCCGTCGGGGCCGCCCTTACCCCCGGTGCCGCCGGTGCCGCCGTTGCCAGCGGCACCGCCGACACTGCCGGCGCCGGTCGCAGTGCCGCCGTTGCCGCCGGTCCCGCCGTCGCCGCCGGCGTCGGCGTCGTTGTTGCTGGTGCCCGCGTTGCCGTTAGCACCGTCGCCGCCGTTGCCGCCGGCCCCGCCGACGCCGCCTTTGCCTGCGGTAGCGCCGGTCCCGGCGCGGCCGGCGTCGCCGCCGTTGCCGCCGTCGCCGCCGGCCGGGGCCGCGGCGCCGCCGGACCCGGTGTCGGCCCCGGCCTTACCGCCGGTCCCGCCGGTGCCGCCGGCACCCGCGGTGCCGCCCACGCTGCCACTGCCGCTGGCATTGCCGCCGTTGCCGCCGTTGCCGCCGTTTCCGCCGGTGAAGCCCACGCTGCCGTTGGGGCCGACGATGCCCTCACCGCCGTCACCGCCGTTTCCGCCGGTCCCGCCGACGCCGCCCCTGCCTGCGGTGGCGCCCGTGCCGACCGCGCCGGCATTGCCGCCGTTGCCGCCCGCACCGCCCGTAGCCAGGGCGCCCGTGCCGCCGGTGCCGCCGTTGCCGCCGGCGCCGCCGTCGCCGGCGCTGCCGCCGACATTGCCGGGGCCGCTGCCTGCGCTGCCGCCGCCACCGCCGGTGCCACCAGACCCGCCGGCACCACCGGTGCCGGCTGCGGCGTCTGTCCGGCTGGGAGCGCCGGCGCCGCCGTTGCCGCCGGCGCCGCCGCTGCCACCGGCTCCGCCGGTGTTCTGCAAAACGCCGCCGGTGCTTGCGCCGCCAGTGCCGCCGTTGCCGCCAACTCCCCCGGAGCCGCCGACTTGAGACGACGACCGAGGCGCGCTCGCGTCGCTGCCCGTGCCGCCGGCTCCGCCGGATCCGCCCGCGCCGCCATGGCCGGTCGTGACGCCGGTGCCGGCGGCGCCGCCGTTGCCGCCGTTGCCGCCGGCACCGCCGGCCGGCGCGCCTGTTCCGGTGTCGGCGCCGCCCGCGCCGCCGGAACCGCCGTCGCCGCCAGCACCGCCGTGACCACCGGTGCCGGCGGACGCGTGGCCACCAGCACCACCGTTTCCGCCGGTCCCGCCGGCTCCGCCGGCCTGCCCGGCCCCGCCCGCGCCGCCGGCCCCGCCGTCACCGCCGGCGCCCCCGGCCCCAGCGGCCTGTGTGGCCGACGCGCCCCCGCCGGCGCCTCCGGCGCCGCCGTTGCCGCCGGCCTGTCCGGCCGCACCGGTCGCGCCCGACCCGCCGGCCCCGCCGCTCCCGCCGGCTCCGCTCACCGACCCACCATGTCCGCCGGCCCCGCCGTTACCGCCGGAGCCGCCCGGGGTGATCGCGGCACCACCGGCTCCGCCGTTGCCGCCGCGACCGATCTCGCCGGCCGATCCGCCTGCCCCACCGTCCTGACCGGGCGCACCCGAGCCGCCGTTGCCCCCGTTGCCTTTCAAGATCCCGCCGGCCCCGCCGGCCTGCCCGGTCCCCGGAGCGCCATCGGCGCCATCACCAACCACCGGGCGTCCCACCAGCAACTCGGTGGGCGTATTGAGCGCCCCCATCACCTCGTTCTCGAGGGCCTGCAACGGGGAGGCGTTAGCCCCCTCCATATGCGCATAAGCGGCTTCACCGGCATGGAACGCGTGCAAGAACCGATCATGAAACGACGCCGACTGCGCGCTGAGCGCCTGAAAATTCTGGCCGTAGCTGCCGAACAACGTCGCGATCGCCGCCGACACCTCGTCGCGGGCGGCGGCCGCAATCCCCATCGTTGACGGCGCCGCCACCGCGGCGGCCGACCTCAGTGACTCCCCGATTCCCGACAAATCCGCCGCCGCCGCGGAAAGGGCTTCAGGAACGGCAATTACATATGCAGACATTGAGGGGACCCCCAAATAGTGAGCTCAAATGGGCGGGAAAGCTTCAAGCGGTACGCAAAAACGCTACCGATTTCGAATCGGAAAATTCGCCGATTGTGGAACTTGCTCACCTTGCCGTAATGACGAAGTCACGTTAGGCACTTGGCGACGCGGACGGTCACCCTCAGCGACTACTCGTCGTAAGTCACTTCCACCGAGTCGGTTTCGGGATGCGACTGGCAGGCCAGGATCAGCCCGTCGTCGAGGTCCTGCTGCTCGAGCACGTCGTTGACTTCCATGCTCACTTTGCCGCTGCGCAGGGTGCAGGCACACGCGCCGCAGTGGCCCTCGCGGCAGGAGAACGGCGCGTCGAGGCCCTTGGCGAGCAGCACGTCGAGCAGCTTGGCGTTGCGCGGCCACGACACGGTGTGGGTTTCACCGTCGAGCTCCACCACCGCGGTGGCCGGCGCTTCATCACCACCCCCCTCGATCTTCACCGCCGCGAACGGGTCGGACTCCAGCGACTTGAACACCTCGATATGTACTTGCGCCGCAGGCACTTTCAGCGTCTCTAACGCAACGCGCGCTGCCTCCATGAACGGCCCCGGCCCACAGATGTAGGCCGGCCGGTCGGTGTACGGGGCGGCCAGCTTGGCCAGCGCGGCAGCATCGGGCAGTCCCTGCAGCGACTCGAGCCAGTGCAGCACGGTGAGCCGGTCGGGGTATTTGGCGGCCAGCTCGCGCAGCGCATCGCCGAAGATCACCGAGCGGTCGTCGCGATTGGCGTAGAGCAGCGTCACCTGTCCGCTGCCTTCGGACAGCGCGGACTTGCAGATCGACATGATCGGCGTGATCCCGCTGCCCGCGGCCAGCAACAGAAAGTCGTCGTCGAGCGTCTTGGGGACGAAGTTGCCCGACGGCGCCAGCACGTGGACGCGCATGCCGGGGTGGGCGTGGTCGCACAGCCAGTTGGACGCGTAGCCGTCCGCGGTGCGTTTGACCGTGACGGTGAGTGCGTCGTCGGTGAATGGAGAGCTGCACAGCGAGTAGCAGCGCGCGACCGAGCCGGTGCGGTCGCTGGGGACCCGCAGTGTCAGAAACTGGCCGGGGGCGTAGCGCAGTCGCTGCGCCGGGATATCGGCGCCCTCCGGCGCCGCGAACACCAACGAGCGCGCGTCGTCGGTCTCGGTGACGACATCCGCGATCTGCAGCTCGAGGACATGGTCGCCGAGCGGCTCGTCCAGATCTGCCTCGGTCACGCCCCGTCCTTTCTGGTCCAGCCGAACTAGAACATGTTATAGAAAACCCAATACGTATCGCTACCAGCCGCAGGCATACCCTGCTCGACACAAATCGGAACGTGTTCTAGTCTTCTGTGCTAAGTCCGCACTCCCGGGAGGCAACGGTAAGTGACGTCCATTCAACAGCGTGATGCGCAATCGGTGTTAGCCGCCATCGACGATCTGCTGCCGCGGATCGCCGAACGCGCTCAGGCGACCGAGGACCTGCGCCGCCTGCCCGACGAGACGGTCGCCGAACTTGACGAGGCCGGCTTCTTCACCCTGCTGCAGCCCGAGCAGTGGGGCGGCCTGCAGTGCGATCCCACGCTGTTCTACGAGGCGGCGCGTCGGCTGGCCAGCGCGTGCGGATCCACCGGCTGGGTCAGCTCGATCATCGGCGTGCACAACTGGCACCTGGCCCTGTTCGACCAGCAGGCCCAGGAGGAGGTGTGGGGCGAGGACACCCACACCCGGATCTCGTCGTCGTATGCCCCGATGGGCGCCGGCGTCGTGTGCGACGGCGGCTACCTGGTGAACGGTTCGTGGAACTGGTCGTCGGGCTGTGACCACGCGACGTGGGCGTTCCTCGGCGGTCCGGTGATCAAGGACGGCCGTCCGGTGGACTTCGGCAGCTTCCTGATCCCGCGCAGCGAGTACCGCATCGACGACGTGTGGCATGTGGTCGGCCTGCGCGGCACCGGCAGCAACACCGTCGTCGTCAAGGACGTCTTCGTGCCCCGGCACCGCTTCCTGTCCTACAAGGCGATGAACGACGGCACCGCCGGCGGCTATCAGACGAACACCGCCCCGGTCTACAAAATGCCTTGGGGGACAATGCATCCCACCACCATCTCGGCGCCGATCGTCGGCATGGCCTACGGCGCGTACGACGCGCATGTGGAGCATCAGGGCAAGCGGGTGCGCGCGGCGTTCGCCGGCGAGAAGGCCAAGGACGACCCGTTCGCCAAGGTCCGCATCGCCGAGGCCGCCAGCGACATCGACGCCGCGTGGCGCCAGCTCAGCGGCAACGTCGCCGACGAATACGCGCTGTTGAGTGCCGGCAAGGAGATCCCGTTCGACCTGCGCGCCCGGGCGCGGCGCGACCAGGTGCGCGCCACCGGACGCGCCATCGCCTCGATCGACCGCTTGTTCGAGGCATCCGGCGCCACGGCGCTGGGCAATGATCAACCGGTGCAACGCTTCTGGCGCGACGCGCACGCCGGGCGGGTGCACGCGGCCAACGACCCCGAGCGGGCCTACCAGATCTTCGGGAACAACGAGTTCGGGCTGCCGCCCGGCGACACGATGGTTATGACCGCCACAGAGGAATTGACCTTCGAGTCCACCTCGCGCTTCGCCGAGGTCGACGTCGACGGACCGCTGAAGCTGCACTACCACGAAGCCGGAGCCGGCGACACCGTGGTGCTGCTGCACGGCGGCGGCCCGGGCGCGTCGAGCTGGACGAACTTCTCCCGCAACATCGCGGTGCTGGCGCAGCACTTCCACGTGCTGGCCGTCGACCAGCCCGGCTACGGCCACTCCGACAAACGCGCCGAGCACGGGCAGTTCAACCACTACGCCGCGCGGGCACTCAAGGGCCTCTTCGACCAGCTGGGCCTGGGACGTGTTCCGCTGGTGGGCAATTCGCTGGGCGGCGGCACCGCGGTGCGCTTCGCGCTGGACTACCCCGACCGGGCCGGGCGCCTGGTGTTGATGGGTCCCGGCGGGCTGAGCGTCAACCTGTTCGCGCCCGACCCGACCGAGGGCGTCAAGCGGCTGGGCAAGTTCTCCGTCGAGCCCACCCGGGAAAACCTGGAGGCGTTCCTGCGGGTCATGGTCTACGACCAGAAGCTGATCACCGAAGAGCTGATAGACCAGCGCTTCGAGCTGGCCAGCACACCGGAATCGCTGACCGCGACCCGGGCGATGGGAATGTCGTTCTCCGGGGCTGACTTTGAGCTCGGCATGATGTGGCGTGAGGTCTACAAGCTGCGCCAGCCGGTGCTGCTGATGTGGGGTCGCGAGGATCGGGTCAATCCGCTGGACGGCGCGCTGGTCGCGCTGAAGACCATCCCGCGTGCGCAGCTGCACGTCTTCGGGCAGTGTGGGCACTGGGCACAGGTGGAGAAATTCGACGAGTTCAACAAGCTGACCATCGACTTCCTGGGAGGTGGGGGATGAGCATCCGGTCGCTGGGCTACCTGCGCATCGAGGCCACCGACATGGCGGCCTGGCGCGACTACGGCCTGAAAGTCCTCGGCATGGTCGAGGGCTCCCCTGGATCAAAGGCAGCACCGAGGGCGCGCTCTATCTAAGGATGGACGACTTCCCGGCCCGGCTGGTGATCGTGCCCGGCGAGCAGGACCGGCTCATCGAGGCCGGCTGGGAATGCGCGAATGCCGCTGGCCTGCAGGAGATCCGGAACCGGCTCGACGTGGAGGGTACCCCCTACAAGGAGGCCACCGCCGCCGAACTCGCGGATCGCCGGGTCGACGAGATGATCCGGTTCTCCGACCCGTCGGGCAACGGCTTGGAGGTCTTCCACGGCGCCGCGCTGGAGCACCGCCGGGTGGTCAGCCCGTACGGGCACAAGTTCGTCACCAACGAGCAGGGCCTCGGGCACGTGGTGTTGACCACCCGCGACGACGAAGAGACATTGCACTTCTACCGCGATGTGCTGGACTTCAAGTTGCGTGATTCGATGCGGCTGCCGCCGCAGGTGGTGGGTCGGCCCGCCGACGGGGCGCCGGCCTGGCTGCGGTTCCTGGGCTGCAACCCGCGCCACCACAGCCTCGCCTTCATGCCGGGGCAGACCCCCAGTGGCATCGTGCACCTTATGGTCGAGGTCGAAGAAGCCGACGACGTCGGGCTATGCCTGGACCGCGCGCTGCGCCGCAAGGTGCCGATGTCGGCGACGCTGGGCCGCCACGTCAACGACCTGATGCTGTCGTTCTACATGAAGACCCCCGGCGGATTCGACGTCGAATTCGGTTGTGAGGGAAGAAAAGTCGATGACGTCGACTGGATCGCCCGAGAGAGCACCGCGATCAGCCTGTGGGGCCACGACTTCAGCGTGGGCTTCAAGAGCTAGTCATGACCGCCGCGCCGATCGACCCGCGCACGTTCCGCAGCGTGCTGGGTCAGTTCTGCACCGGGATCACCATCATCACCACCGTCCACGACGACGTGCCCGTCGGCTTCGCGTGCCAGTCCTTCGCGGCGCTGTCCCTGGAGCCGCCGCTGGTGCTGTTCTGCCCCACCAAGGTGTCGCGGTCGTGGAAGGCCATCGAGGCCAGCGGCCGGTTCTGCGTGAATATGCTGACCGAAAAGCAAAAGCACGTCTCGGCGCGGTTCGGCTCCAAGGAACCGGACAAGTTCGCCGGAATCGACTGGCACCCTTCGGAACTCGGTTCACCGATCATCGACGGGTCGTTGGCCTACATCGACTGCACGGTGGCCTCGGTGCACGACGGCGGCGATCACTTCGTGGTGTTCGGCGCGGTCCAGTCGTTGTCGGAGGCCCCCAAGATCAAGCCGCGCCCGCTGCTGTTCTACCGCGGCGACTACACCGGCATCGAACCGGACAAGACCACGCCTGCCCAGTGGCGCGACGACCTGGAAGCGTTCCTCACCACTACGACCCAGGACACCTGGCTCTAATTCGGCTGCCGGTCTGCGCCGGCAATGTTTGACATTCGCGGAATCCGGCTACGTGTTGTGCTAATGCGTTGCCCCCACTCGCCCCAACTCGCCGAAGCTGCCGAGGACCCAGAGCCTTTTCTGTGAAAACCGGGATGGCCCGTTGAGGGGGCGGGCCATCCCGGTCAGATTGGGTTGTGTTTTCGGCTGCTAGGCGTCGTGGTAGTGATGCGAGCGTCCGTGCGCCTCGTCGTGTTCTTCTTCTTCTGGCTGATCGGCGGTTTTGGTCTTCGGATCGATGCTGTCCGCTCGCTCCCGCTGCTCCTGCAGCTGCTCGCGGGATGCCGCCGCCTCGCTCTGATGCTTGGCCGCCCGCTCTTGCAGCCTGGCGGCTTCGGCGGCCTTGACCTCGGCCTCGGCCTGGGCGGCGCGCGCCTTGGCCGCCGTTTCCTGCGCCAGTGCTTCCCGCTGCTCGAGTTTGGCCGACTCGAGCCGCGCCTGCTCGCGAATCTGTTCGGCCTGCCGTTGGCGGCGGCGATTCGTCAAGCTCACGGCCAAGACGCCCAAGGCGACAATCAAGAGAACAGCTACTACTGCGACGACAATCCAGATGGTGGTACTCATATCAGCCCCCTGTTGATAGATCGGGTATGTAGTGTTGCTAGTACCCGTTCCCACCGGGGTCCCCATATTTGACACAAATCAAACAAGTCCGTGGTGAGCCGCCAACCGGCCGCCCCCGGCCTAAGGCGTTTGGGATGCTCGGTCCACTCAGGTTCGAGAAGGCCACCATCGTCCTCGGGGTTCCTTCGGATGACCGGGACACCACTGCGATTCCTGCACCATCCGTCGGACCTGCTCGACGTGCGCTCCGCAACCGGCCCAAGTCGTTTTTCCGCAGATGCGGCATCTGACGGCATGGCACATCAGCGGGAACCCGCCTCGAGGATCGGCGGCCCTTGGTAGGGCCGTTGCAGCACGGCGAATTCGGGAATGCTCGCAGCGGTGACAACCGCTTCGAGCAGGCGGACACCATCGTCTTTGTTCGGGATTCGGGTGAGAACAGGTCCAAAAAAGCCACGGCCGTCGACCGCGATAATCGGGCTCCCGGCGGAGCCGCCCAAAGCGTCTTGACTGGCTTGATGTGCCTGCTCGACGGCCTGGTCCAACCCGGCATCGTCGAGCGCTTCGGAAAGTGATTCCTCAAAACCGTTCTCGGTGAGGATGTCGCGGATCTCGCCAGGGGTCATCTCGTCCTGACGCACATGTATGTGGACCCCGATCGAGTCATACAGACGCGCGAAGGCGTCCGCCCCATGCTCGGCGCCGACTGCGATGAATAGACGTCCCAGCCGCCGTGATCGGTCCATCATGCGCCCCTGCTTGCCATCGAGGTCCTTACCTCTATTGAGAATCGCCAGGCTCATCTGCCTAAGGGTGACCGGCGTGTGCGTTATGTGCCCGGCGTCGAGCAGCCAGCGCGAGGCCACCCAGGAAAACGGGCATATCGGATCGAGATAAAGGTCGACGTTGGCCACTGGCTCCTCCTTCAGCGGTGCACGGAAAGCAGACGTACCCAATACCGGCCAATTGATGCGCCGGGGATAGGTCTTCTCCGGGCAAACAGAGTTCAACAATACCCCCATGGGTATAGGCTTGTCGAAGCCGGTCGCCCCGGCCCTCGCGCGCACCCTTGCACAATGGCTTTATGACGCTGGATCTGAGCGCATACTTCGACCGCATCGACTATCGCGGCCCCGCCGAGCCGAACCTCCACGTGCTGCAGGGTCTGGTGACCGCTCATACGCAAACGATCCCGTTCGAAAACCTCGATCCGCTGCTGGGCGTTCCGGTCGACGACCTGAGCCCGCAGGCCCTGATCGACAAGCTGGTGCATCGGCGCCGGGGCGGCTACTGCTACGAACACAACGGGCTGATGGGCTACGTATTGGCCGAGATCGGCTTTCGCGTGCGACGACTGGCGGGCCGCGTGGTGTGGATGGTGCCGCCGGACTCACCGGCGCCCGCGCAGACGCACACCCTGTTGGCGGTGACCTTCCCGGGCTCGCACGGGACTTATCTCGTCGACGTCGGCTTCGGCGGCCAGACACCCACCTCGCCGATCCGCTGTGAAACCGGCGGCGTCCAGCAGACAACGCACGAGCCCTACCGACTGGATGACCGCGGCGACGGGCTGGTCATGCAAGCGCAGGTGCGCGGCGAGTGGGTGCCGCTCTACGAATTCAGCATGCGGACCCAGCCCGACATCGACCTGACGGTGGGCAGCTGGTATGTCTCGACCCATCCGTCGTCGCATTTCGTGACCAACCTGATGGCGGCCGCCGATCATTGACGACGCCCGCTGGAACCTGGGCGACCGGAACCTGGCCATCCACCGCGCCGACGGGACGGAGAAGATCGTCCTTGCCGACACGGCCGCGGTCGTCGACACGCTCAGTGAGCGGTTCGGGATCAACGTGGCGGATGTCGGCGGCGGCGTGCTCGAGGCACGCATCGATCGGCTACTGAGCGCGCAGCCAGGGCCCGATGCGCCGTAGGGCTTCCTCGATGTCGCTGGTCGGTCCGGCGAACGACAGCCGGACGAACGAGCTGCCGCGCTCGGTGTCGAAGTCGATGCCCGGCGCGATAGCAACGCCGGTGTCGTTCAACAACTTTGAGCAGAATTTCATCGAATCGGCGGTGAAGTCCGAGACGTCGGCGTAGACGTAGAACGCCCCGTCGGTCGGTGCCAGCCGGTCGATGCCGATGCCGCGCAGGCCGTCGAGCAGCAGGGTGCGGTTGATCGCGTAATGGTGCAGGTTGCCGTCGGCTTCGGCGATGGCCTCGGGCGTGAACGCGGCCACCGCGGCGACTTGCGACAGCACCGGCGGGCAGATGGTGAAGTTTCCGGTCAGGCAGTCCACCGCGCGCCGCAGTTCGGTCGGTACCAGCAGCCAGCCCAGCCGCCAGCCGGTCATCGCGTAGTACTTGGAAAAACTGTTGACCACCACCGCATTTCGTGATGTCTGCCAGGCGCAGCTGGTCTGCGGCGCGCCGTCGTAGACCAGGCCGTGATAGACCTCGTCGCTGATCAGCCGCACCCCGGTGTCATCGCACCAGGACGCGATCGCGGCCAGTTCGGCGGGCGGGATGACCGTCCCGGTCGGATTGGCCGGGCTGGCGACGATCACACCGCGCACCGGTGGGTCCAGTTCGGCGAGCATCTGCGCAGTGGGCTGGAACCGGGTCTGCGGTCCACACTGCAGGTCGACGACCTCACATCCCAACGCTGACAGGATGTTTCGATAGCACGGGTAGCCGGGGCTGGCCATCGCCACCCGATCGCCCACGTCGAAGCACGCCAGAAACGAGAGCAGGAAGCCGCCCGAGGAACCCGTGGTGACCACCACCGCATCGGCGTCGACGTCGACGCCGTGCGTGCGCCGGTAGTCGGCCGCGATCGCCGCGCGCAACTCCGGGATGCCCAGCGCCACCGTGTAACCCAGCTGATTCAGATGCAGGGCGGAGGCCGCCGCCGCCCGCACCGGCTCGGGTGCGCCCACACTGGGTTGGCCCGCCGACAGGTTCACCAGGTCGCCGTGGCTGCGTTGGCGTTCGGCGGCCGCCAGCCAGACATCCATCACATAGAACGGTGGGATGCCGGCGCGCAGGGCGACACGATCCGTCACGGCGTGGGAAGCACCTCAGCTTCCAGTCGCAACAGCAACTCTCGTGGCGCATCGAGCAGTTGGGCGCTGCCGTGTGCGCGCTTGAAATACAGATGCATGTCGTGTTCCCAGGTGATTGCGATGCCGCCGTGCAGCTGGATACCCTCGGCCGCCACCTTACTCAGGGTCTCGGTGGCGGCCAGGCGCGCGGTGGCGGCGTTGGCGGGGGTGGGCTCTGCGCACGCGTCGGCAACGACGGCGCGGGCCGCCGACACGGCGACATATAGGTCGGCCATCCGATGCTTGAGCGCTTGAAAGCTGCCGATCGGGCGGCCGAACTGCACTCGGCTCTTGGCGTATTCGACCGTCAGCTCGAGACAACGCTCGGCGGCGCCGACCTGCTCGGCCGCCAGCAGAATGGCCGCGGTGTCGGCGACACCGGGATCGTCGCCTAGATCGACGGTCTCTTCGGGCTGCACCCGGGCCAGGCGACGCGTGGGGTCCATGGTCACGACGGGCTGGGTGCTGAATCGGGTCCACCTGCTCAGCCGGCCGTCGGTACTGGCCACGACGACGTCGGCGACGTCCCCGTTCACCACGTAGTCGGGGTCAAGCACCAGCGCGCCGATCGAGCTGCCTTCGGCTAGCGCTTCCAACGTGCCGGCGTCCTGATCGGGCGCGGCCAGCAGCGCCAGCTCCGCCAGCGTCGTGCCCAGCAGCGGGGAGGGTACCAGCGCGCGGCCCAGCTCCTGCAGAACCGTTGCGGCATCGGCCAATTCGCCGCCAGCACCACCCAGCTCCTCGGGTATCACCAGCGCCGCCGCCCCAACCTGCTCGCAGAGCAGCTGCCACAGCGACTCGTCGTAGCCCTTGTCGGATTCCATCGCCGCCCGCACGGCCGCCGGGCTCGCATGCTTGGCCACCAACGCGGCGACGGTCTCCCGCAGCAGCTCTCGTTCTTCAGTCATCGGCGCCGCTCCTCCTCATCGCTTCGCTCTGCATCGTCGCCGGCGCGCACTAGAGCGCCTCCAATACTCTGCGCCGATGCACCTCGGGAGTGCCCCACGCCGATCGCAATGCTTGCACACGCAGAAGCAACAGCGACAGATCGTGCTCCTGGGTGAACCCGATCGCCCCGTGCGTCTGCAACGCCGAGCGCGCCGCCAGCAGACCCGCCTCCGACGCCGCCGCTTTGGCCGCGCTCACGTCGCGGGGCTCCAGCGACAGCGCCGCCCCATAAACCAGTGGCCGCGCCAATTCGATCGCGATGTGCACGTCGGCGAGCTTGTGTTTGATCGCCTGATACGAACCGATGATCCGGCCGAACTGCGTGCGCTGCTTGGCGTAGTCGACGGCGGCGTCACGCAGCGCCTCGGCGGCGCCGACCAACTGCGCCGCGGTGGCCAAAGCCCCGAATTCGAACGCGCGCCCAACATCTGCCTGCCACGTGTCGCCAGAAGGGGTCACCTCGAACAGCCGCCGGCTGGGATCCACCGACTCGTGCTGTGCACCCGGGGCCGCCTCGCTGACGCCGTAATCTTCGGCCAGCAGCACCAGCCCGGCCGTCTCGGCGTCGACGGCGCGCGGCACCCGCGGCGGCAGGGCGACGGTGACGATCAACTCACCGGAAGCCAGCCCGGCGCTTCGCTCATCCTCGGCGAGCAAAACCGGTGCGACGGCGATGGATTCGGTCACCGGCCCGGGTACGCACCAGCGCCCGAGACGCTCCAGCGCGACCACCAGGTCGACAGGGTCGGCGCCGATGCCGTCGAATTCTTCCGGCACGGCCAGCGCGGTGACGCCGAGGTCGGCCAGCTGCTCCCACACCTTGCGGCCGGGTGCGACGTCGCCCGCCGACCACGCGCGCACCGCGGCGGGCAGGTCCGCCGCCCCCAGCGCCGCGTCGATGCTGGCGGCGAAGTCGCGCTGCTGTTCGTCGAGTGCAAATCTCAAGTTTTGGCCCCCTTCTTCTCCCGGGGCAGACCCAGCAGCCGTTCCGAGATGATATTGCGCTGAATTTCATTGGTACCGGCATAGATTGGGCCACCCAAGGCGAACAGCAGGCCGTCGGTCCAGGCGCCGGCCAGCTCCCCGTCGGCGCCCAGCAGGTCGAGCGCGGTCTGATGGATGTTGACGTCCAGGTCGGACCAAAACACCTTGGTCACCGACGATTCCGCACCGAGCTCCCCGCCGGCGGCAAGCCTGGTCACCGTGCCGAACGTCTGCAATCGGTAGGCCTGCGCGTTGATCCAGGCCTCGGCGACCCGGTCGGCGGAGGCATCGGGTGAGCCGCGGTCCTTCCACAGCGCCACCAGACGTTCCGCGGCCGCCAGGAAGCGCGCCGGGCTGCGCAGCGACATGCCGCGTTCGTTGCTCGACGTGCTCATCGCCGCCCGCCAACCATCGTTGGGGGTGCCGATCACGTCCTCGTCGGGCACGAAGACGTCGTCGAGGAAGATCTCGCCGAAACCGGTGTCGCCGCCGAGCTGCACGATCGGCCGCACCGTCACGCCCTTGGCATTAAGGTCGAACATGAAGTACGTCAGCCCGTTATGGCGTTCGGCCGCCGGGTCGGACCGGAACAGCCCGAATCCCATCTCCGCGAACGGGGCCCGGGAACTCCAGATTTTCTGGCCGTTGAGCAGCCATCCGCCGTCGGTCTTGGCCGCGGTGGAGCGCAGCGACGCGAGGTCGCTGCCGGACTCCGGCTCCGACCAGGCCTGTGCCCAAATTTGTTCGCCGCTGGCCATTTTCGGCAGAATCCGGTCGAGCTGCTCCTCGGTGCCATGGGCGAACAGCGTCGGTGCCAGCATCGAGGTGCCGTTGGCGCTGGCCCGGCCCGGCGCCCCGGCGCGGAAGTACTCCTCCTCGAACACCACCCAGTGCAGCAGTGGCGCGTCGCGGCCCCCGTACTTCTTCGGCCAGGTGATCACCGACAGGCCGGCGTCGAACAGCACCCGGTCCCAATGCCGATGCTGCGCAAATCCTTCGGCGTTGTCGTAGGACTTCGTCGGTATCGAATCGACGTTGGCCGAGAGAAATTCCCGCACCTCGGCCTGGAAGGCCAACGTCTGATCGTCTAGTGCCAGATCCAATTCAGGCCAACTCTCGCAGTTGTGGTTTGACGACCTTGCCGCCCGCATTGCGCGGCAATGCCTCGACGAATCGCACCGACCGCGGTGCTTTGAAGTTCGCCAAATGTTCACGGGTGTAAGCGATCACCGCTGCCTCATCCAGTTCAGCACCCGGCCGCGTGACCACGAACGCCCGCCCGACCTCGCCCAGACGCTGGTCGGGAACCCCGATCACCGCTGCGTCGGCAACCCCGTCCATCCGGGCCAGCACCTGCTCGATCTCGGCTGGGTAGACGTTGAAGCCGCCGCAGATGTACATGTCCTTGAGCCGGTCGGTGATGCGCAGGTTGCCGTGCTCGTCGACCTCACCGATGTCACCGGTGTGCAGCCAGCCGTCGGCGTCGATCGCCGCGGCGGTCGCCTCCGGATCGTCGAGGTACCCGAGCATCACGTTGGGCCCGCGCAGCAGGACCTCGCCGCCGTCGTCGATGCGCAATTCGAAGTCGGCGAACGGGCGCCCGCACGTGGTGGCGACGGTCACCGCGTCGTCCTCGGCGCGACACATGGTGCCCATGCCGTTGCCCTCGGTCAGCCCGTAGGCCGTCAACACGATGTCGATGTCGAGTTCGGACTGCATGCGCTCCACCAGCACCACCGGCACGGTGGCGGCCCCAGTCACCGCGAACCGCAGTGAGCTGAGGTCGTAGTCGCCGCGTGCGGGGTGGTCGAGCAGCGTCTGGTAGATGGTCGGCGGCCCGGGCAGCACGGTGATGCGGTGCTGCTCGATCGCCTGCAGCGTGGCCAGCGGATCGAACGTCAGGTGCGGGATCAGCGTCGCGCCGGTCTGCAGGCAGGCCAGGATGCCGGCCTTGTAGCCGAAATTGTGGAAGAACGGGTTGATGCACAGGTAGCGGTCGGCGCTGGTGATCTTGCCGTTGGCGGCCCACGACGCCGACCCCGACAGCGATTGGCGGTGCGCGCAGAGCACTCCTTTGCTGCGGCCGGTGGTGCCGGAGGTGAACAGGATGTCGCTGACGTCGTCGGGGGTGACGCCTGCGGCGCGGGCGACGACCGTGCTGGTGTCGGCACCCCGAGCCATGAATTCGTCCCACGTCCCGGCACCATCCTCGGGGGCCTCGATCGGTATCCGCACGATGTGCCGCAGCGCGGGCAGCGCTCGGGGGTCCAGGCGGTCCAGGTCGGCAACCCGATCGTTGCCGAGGAACCGGCCCATGCCGAACAGCACCGGCGCCTGCGTGCGGCCCAAGACGTCGCTGGCTTCGGATGCGGTGTAACGGGTGTTCAGCGGGACCATCGCGGCGCCGGCGTGGTGGATCGCCAGGCACGCCACCACCCAATGCCAGGTGTTCGGCGACCAGATGGCCACCCGGTCTCCGGGCTGAACGCCGAGGGCGATCAGCGCGGCCGCCGCCCGGTGCACCTCGTCGCGCAGCGCCGCCGCCGTGAAGGATCGATCGTCGGTGATCAGCGCGTCGTGGTCGGGGAGTTGGTTCGCGAAACGATCCAGCGCCGCGGGAATGGTGCGCGGATCGCTGGTCATCAATGCTCCCCTAACAAAGCAAGTGCTTGGTAGGTTAGCCTACAGGGCATGCAGGACGTCGAGGAGTTCCGGGCGGAGGTCCGCGGCTGGCTCGCCGACAATCTGGTCGGCGAATTCGCAGCACTCAAGGGCCTCGGCGGTCCGGCGCGCGAGCATGAGGCGTTTGAGGAACGCCGGGCGTGGAATCAGCACCTCGCCAAGGCCGGACTGACCTGTTTGGGGTGGCCGGTCGAGCACGGCGGACGCGGGCTTTCCACCGCGCACCGGGTCGCGTTCTACGAGGAGTACGCCAAGGCCGACGCGCCGGACAAGGTCAACCACTTCGGCGAGGAACTCCTGGGACCGACGCTTATCGCGTTCGGCACCCCCGAACAGCAGCAGCGCTTCCTGCCCCGCATCCTCGACGTCACCGAGCTGTGGTGCCAGGGATATTCGGAGCCCGGCGCCGGCAGTGACCTGGCCAACGTGTCGACCACCGCCGAACTCGACGGCGACCAATGGGTGATCAACGGCCAGAAGGTGTGGACGTCGCTGGCGCACCTGTCGCAGTGGTGCTTCGTGGTCGCGCGCACCGAGAAGGGCTCCAAGCGGCACGCCGGGTTGTCGTATCTGCTTGTGCCGCTGGATCAACCGGGCGTGCAGGTCCGGCCGATCGTCCAGATCACCGGCACCGCGGAGTTCAACGAGGTGTTCTTCGACGACGCCCGCACCGACGCCGACCTGGTGGTGGGCCAGCCCGGCGACGGCTGGCGGGTGGCCATGGGAACGCTGACCTTCGAGCGCGGCGTCTCGACGCTGGGACAGCAGATCGTCTATGCCCGTGAGCTTTCCAACCTGGCCGAACTCGCGCAGCGCACCGGCGCCGCCGAAGACCCGTTCATCCGCGAGCGACTGACCCGGGCCTGGACGGGGTTGCGGGCCATGCGGTCGTACGCGCTGGCCACCATGGACGTGGAGCAGCCGGGCCAGGACAACGTGTCAAAGTTGTTGTGGGCCAACTGGCATCGCAGCCTGGGCGAACTGGCCATGGACGTGATCGGCAAGTCCGGGATGATACTCGCGGACGGCGAATTCGACGAATGGCAGCGGCTGTACTTGTTCACCCGCGCGGACACCATTTACGGCGGGTCCAACGAAATCCAGCGCAACATCATCGCCGAGCGAGTGCTCGGCCTACCCCGAGAGGTTAAGGGATGAGCCTGTCCGAAGCTCCCAAAGAGATTGCCGGACACGGACTTCTAACCGGCAAGGTGGTGGTGGTGACCGCAGCCGCGGGTACCGGAATCGGGTCTGCCACCGCGCGTCGTGCGCTGGCCGAAGGCGCCGACGTCGTGATCTCCGACCACCACGAACGTCGGCTGGGCGAGACTGCCGACCAACTGTCCGCACTGGGCCAGGGCCGGGTCGAAAGCGTGGTGTGCGATGTGACGTCCACCGCGCAGGTCGATGCGCTGATCCAGTCGGCCACCGCCCGGATGGGACGCATCGACGTGCTGGTCAACAACGCCGGACTGGGCGGCCAGACGCCCGTGGCGGACATGACCGACGAGGAGTGGGATCGCGTCCTGAACGTGACGTTGACGTCGGTGTTCCGCGCCACCCGCGCCGCGCTGCGCTATTTCCGCGACGCGCAGCACGGCGGGGTGATCGTCAACAACGCCAGCGTTTTAGGTTGGCGCGCGCAGCACTCGCAATCGCACTACGCGGCAGCCAAGGCGGGTGTGATGGCGTTAACCCGTTGCAGCGCAATAGAAGCCGCCGAATTCGGGGTGCGGATCAACGCGGTGTCGCCCAGCATTGCGCGGCACAAGTTCCTGGACAAGACCACCTCGGTCGAGCTGCTGGACCGGCTCTCCGCACAGGAGGCGTTCGGGCGCGCCGCCGAGCCCTGGGAAGTGGCGGCCACCATCGCATTTCTGGCCAGCGACTACTCCAGCTACCTCACCGGAGAAGTTATCTCGGTATCCAACCAGCACCCCTGAGAATCGATGATCAGCGCACCTCCGCGGCGTGCTTACAATTACGGCCAGTTTCGACGGGGGAGCACGCATTGACCGACTCACATTGGGGTCCCAACACTCCGTGGCAATCGGGGGGCCAGCAGCCGCCCGTGTATGGCGCTTACACATCAGGCCCGCACGGGCCGCCCGTGGCTCAATACGGCCCGCCACCAGGCCCGGGCAAGCGCAACCGCAAGCCGCTGATCATCGGGCTGAGCGTCGCCGGCCGCGGTGGTGGTTGTGGTGATTGTCGTGGCCGCGATCGTGACGTTCAGTGACAGCAGCGCCGGCGACGCGGTGAAGGGATACCTGGCGGCGCTGTCGCGGGGTGACGCGACGGCCGCATTGAGCTACAGCACCGACCAACCGGCGTCGAAAGACCTGCTGTCCGATGACATTCTCAAAAAGCAGATCGCTCGCTGGCCCATCTCCGATGTCAAGATCCTCGACGACAATTCGCCGCACAGTTTCGGTTTCGCACAGGTCCATGTCGCCGCCAAGTTCGGTGGCAATACCTCCGACGTCACGATGTCGGTCAAGAAGAACGGCAAAGACTGGAAGCTTGAACACGCCGCGATCAAGTTGGACTCGATCAACGCGGGCGTCGGCGAAGACGCGCTGAAGACCGTGACGTTCTTCGGCAGATCGGTGACCGGTTCGCCGGCCTACATCTTCCCGGGCTGGGTCGATGTCGCCAGCAGCAACCCGAACCTCGCGGTCAAACCCAAAAAGCCGTATCTGCTCGACGCGCTGGCGTTCACCGGCAGCACCTATCTCAACGACCTGGATTTCTCGCTCAGCGACAGCGGACAGTCGGCAACCATGTCGGCGATAGCGGCGGCCCTGGCCGACTGCGCGAAATCCAACCTGCTGTCGCCACCGAACTGTCCGCAGCACGCCTACGACCCCGACCTGGTGGACGGGACCGCGGCCTGGGGCACGACGGACGTCAGCGGCATCAAGATCACCCTCTTCGAGCCCTATCACCTCGAGGTGCTGTTCTCCGGACAGACCACCTTCGTGCTGGTCGCCAACACCCGATCGGGCGGTTCCAAGTCGGGTGCGGTGAGCGCGTTCGTGTCGGGCAAGGCCGATGTCCGGCAGAGCCCACCGGTGGTCTCAGTGCGCTGAGGTACCGGCTAGCCGAGCAAGCGCTTGGTTGATAGTCTGATCGGGTGGACCGAGTGACCGGTCAGGCAAATAGCCGGCGAGACGAGCTGCTGGAGCTCGCCGCTGCCATGTTCGCCGAACGCGGGCTGCGCGCCACCACGGTGCGCGACATCGCCGACGGTGCCGGCATTCTGTCGGGCAGCCTCTACCACCACTTCTCCTCCAAGGAGGAGATGGTCGATGAGCTGCTACGCAGTTTCCTGGATTGGTTGTTCGCCCGCTACCGCGAAATCCTGGACAGCGAAACCAATCCGCTGGCGCGGCTCAAGGGGCTGTTCATGGCGTCGTTCGAGGCGATCGAGCATCGGCACGCGCAGGTGGTCATCTATCAGGACGAAGCCCAACGCTTGTTGTCGCAGCCGCGGTTCTCCTACATCGAGGACATGAACCGTCAACAGCGCAAGATGTGGGTCGAGGTGCTCCATCAGGGCATCGAGGACGGCTACTTCCGGCCCGACGTCGACGTCGACCTGGTCTACCGTTTCATCCGTGACACCACCTGGGTGTCGGTGCGCTGGTATCAGCCCGGCGGACCGCTCACCGCGGAACAGGTGGGTCAGCAATATCTCGCCATCGTGCTTGGCGGCATTACCAAAGAAGGAGTCGGAAACTAATGGCTGAGGCGTACGTGATTGACGCTGTGCGAACCGCGGTTGGCAAGCGCGGCGGATCGCTGGCCGGGATCCATCCCGTCGACCTGGGTGCCCTGGGTTGGCGCGGATTGCTGGACCGGGTCGAAGTCGACCCGGCCGCCGTTGAGGACGTGATCGCCGGTTGCGTGGACGCAATTGGGGGACAGGCAGGCAACATCGCCCGACTCTCGTGGTTGGCCGCCGGCTACCCCGAAGAGGTACCGGGTGTAACCGTGGACCGGCAGTGCGGTTCCAGCCAGCAGGCGATTTCCTTTGGCGCACAGGCGATCATGGCCGGCACGGCCGACCTGATCGTGGCCGGCGGTGTGCAGAACATGAGCCAGATTCCGATCTCGTCGGCGATGACGGTCGGCGAGCAGTTCGGGTTCACCTCGCCGACCAACGAGTCCAAGCAGTGGCTGCACCGCTACGGCGATCAGGAGATCTCACAGTTCCGTGGCTCGGAGCTGATCGCCGACAAGTGGAACCTGTCCCGCGAAGAGATGGAGCGCTTCGCACTGACCAGCCACGAGCGTGCGTTCGCCGCGATCCGCAGCGGCCACTTCGACAACGAAATCATCACCGTGGAAACCGAATCCGGCCCGTTCCGGGTCGACGAGGGCCCACGCGAGTCGTCGATGGAAAAGCTGGCCGGCCTCAAGACACTTGTCGAAGGCGGCAAGCTGACGGCGGCGATGGCCAGTCAGATCTCCGACGGCGCCAGCGCGGTGCTGCTGGCGTCCGAGCAGGCCGTCAAGGACCACAAGCTGACCCCGCGCGCACGCATCCACCACATCAGTGCGCGTGCCGCGGATCCGGTGTTCATGCTCACCGGGCCCATCCCGGCCACCCGCTACGCGCTGGAGAAGACCGGCCTGTCCATCGACGACATCGACACCGTGGAGATCAACGAGGCCTTCGCGCCCGTTGTGTTGGCCTGGCTCAAGGAGATTAAGGCCGATCCGGAGAAGGTCAACCCGAACGGCGGTGCGATCGCCCTGGGGCACCCGCTGGGCGCCACCGGGGCCAAGCTGTTCACCACCATGCTCAACGAGCTGGAACGCATCGGGGGTCGCTACGGGCTGCAGACGATGTGCGAGGGCGGCGGCACCGCCAACGTCACCATCATCGAACGCCTGTAGCGCTCGCCCGCCGAGTGTGAACCACACGACGGCGTACCGGCGTGTCGCGTCGTACGGCTCACAGTCGGCGTCGATGTCGGTGGGTGATGTCAGCATTCGCCGATGAGCGAACTTTCGTGGCCCTTCCTGGGTTCGGAGGCCTTAGCTTCGAAGGCCCTGCCGGAGCGCGCGATGCGTGCGATCTACGAGCCGGTCTACCCGGGGGTCTACGTCCCGTTTGGTATCGAGCTGTCAGCGGACCAGCGCGCACGCGCGGCATGGCTCTGGTCGCGGCGGCGAGGCGTCGTGGCGGGAAACTCGGCGGCCGCGCTACTTGGCGCTAAATGGGTAGATTCACGCGCGCCTGCGGAACTGGTATACGACAACCGCCGCCCGCCAGCATTGATCACCGTGCATACCGACAAGTTGTTGGCAACGGAAGTGGCTGACGTCGGTGGTATCGCCGTCACCAGCGCTGCACGCACGGCCTTTGACATTGGCCGGCGCGGATCGCGGCTGCGCGCATTGCAGCAACTCGATGCCCTGGCGCACGCGACCGATGTGAAGGCGTTAGAGGTGGAGGCGGTGGCCGTACAGCACCGGGGTGCTCGGGGCGTAAGGCGTCTGCACGAGATACTGCCGCTGGTCGACGCGGGCGCCGAGTCGCCTCAGGAGACCTGGACTCGGTTGGTGTTGATTGACGCGGGTTTTCCCATTCCGAGTACTCAGATCCCTGTCCTGGATCCAGACGGCTATCTGATCGCCCGAATCGACATGGGTTGGGAGCAATGGAGGGTGGGCGTCGAATATGACGGAGCCCAACACTGGACCGATCCCGCACAGCGCACTCGCGACATCGACCGATGGGCCGAGGTTGCCGATTGTCGGTGGACCATCGTCCGTGTCGGCAGCGACTTGCTTAGATATCGTCAGGGAACGCTGACACAGCGCGTAGGAGCTGCGCTAACCGCCGCCGGATGGGTCCCCTGACTTCAAGTGTGAACCGCACGACGGCGCAGCTACTCAACGAACGCCGACGCGGCCTGCAGGTGCTTGATCGCGTCGCTCACGATCGACTCGATCAGCTCCGCGCACGACGGCAGGTCTTCGAGGATGCCTGCCACCTGCCCGGAGGCCAGCACACCCGCCTCCGTATTGCCTTCCACCAGACCGGCTTTCAGCAGCATCGGGGTGTTGGCCGCCATCAGCACTTGCGACCAGGTCAGTTCCTTACCGTGGCGCATCGCCAGGCCGTCGGTGATCATCGATCGCCAGGTCATCCCCGACATCTGCTTGAACTTCGCCGCATTGCGCGCGGCGGCGGTGAAACCCCGTACCGGAGAACCACCTTCCAGCTTCTCGACCAACTCGGTGCGCAGCACGCGGTGCGGCATGCCGTCGACCCGGGTGGTCACCACCGTGCCATCCAGCGCCGCCTCGAGGTACCGCTTCTTGACCTCGTCCGGAACGGTCGAGTCTGAGGTGAGCAGGAACCGCGTGCCCATGGCCACGCCGGCGGCGCCGTAGGACAACGCCGCGGCCAGCCCGCGCCCGTCGAAGAAACCGCCCGCCGCGATCACCGGGATGCCGCTGTCCTTCACGGCATCCAGCACCGACGGCAGCAGCAGCGTGGTCGCGACGGGCCCGGTGTGCCCGCCGCCCTCGCCGCCCTGCACGATCATCGCGTCGGCGCCCCAGGCTGCGACCTTGCGTGCGTGCTTGGCCGCGCCGATCGACGGAACAACCACCGCCCCAGCCTCTTTCAGCCGGGCGATCAGCTCCTGCTTGGGCGCCAGCGCAAACGACGCCACCTTCACACCCTCGCGGATCATCAGCTCAACACGGTCGCCCGCGTCGGCGGCGTCGGCGCGGATGTTCACGCCGAATGGCTTGTCGGTGGCGGCCTTGACCTTCCCGATGGCCGTCGCCAACTCGTCCAGGGTCATGGTGGCCGACGCCAGGATGCCCAGTCCGCCCGCGTTGGCGGTGGCCGACACCAGTCGGGCGCCGGCAACCCAGCCCATCCCGGTCTGCACCACTGGGTGCTCGACGCCGACTAGTTCGGTCAGCGGCGTGCGCAGCTTCATACCGACCGCCGACGATGCAGAGCGACGCGATGAACAGGAGGCCGAATAATCATCAACGTATCTCTCTGTCCCGCAGCGCCTTTGGATCGATGACCTCGCGGATCAGGCGCAATTCGTCGTCGGTGGGCAACCGAGACTCGCCGGCCTCGTCCAGGCCGTGCACCTCGAACGAGGTGGCCTCGCGGACCTCGGATGGCGACACCCCGGGGTGCAGGGTCAGGGCCCGCATCGTGCGGTCGGGACCGCCGAAGTCGAACACGCCGAGGTTGGACACCACCCGATACGTGTTGGCGAACCGGAATGCGGGGTTGTCGGCGTCCACCTTGTCCCAGCCGATGCCGCAGACCACGTCGACGGCCTCGCAGAACACCCGCTTGGAGTGGTTGCCGACCCAGTAGCTGGTCGCGTGGTTGATCGCGTTGCCGGGCGCACCCCGCAGGCCGAACATCTGCCGGGTCGGCTGCTGCAGCGGCCCGAACGCCGAGATGTTCTGATTGCCGTAGCGGTCAACCTGATTGGCGCCCATCACCACGTGCCGGCGTCCCCACGCCAGCGTCTCGAAGACGCGGCCGAACGGCATCCAGCCCTCGAACGCTGCCGAAGCACCCAGCGCCGGTGTGTCGGCGATCAGCTGCGCTTCGCCGTCGGTCAACAGAATGTCGGGGGAGAAGGTCAAGCGCGCCAGCCGCGCGCCGACCGAGGCCATGTTGGTCATCGGGCTGACCATGATTTCGCCCGCATCCCGGAACAATTCGGCGCAGGCGACGGCGCACACTTCGGCTCGGCTGCTCACTTGGATGCCTCTTCCTGGAAGGCTCTCACGGCCGCCTGGTAGTCGTCTTCGCTGCCGGAAAGATAGGTTGCCACGAACTGCTGCCAACCCTCGTCCGTGGAGGCGGCTTCGGCGTAGTGCCGCTGAAACTTCTCGTCGCGGCCGTAATCCGGTGCGGCGGTGGTGAAGTGGGCGCCACCCGGCGCTTCCACCACCGCATCGACCATCATCCGGTTCACCAGCAGGGCCTGCGGCGGCACCGCCTTGACCAGCTCTTGTGTCGAAACGACCCGCTCCACCGAAAGAAACCGCTTCTCGGCGGCCATCAGGAACAGGTCGTCGAAATACGGGTCGATGCCGGTGTAAGCGGCATTGCCTTGGCTGTCAGCAAGATTCAGGTGCACAAACGCGGCGTCCAGGCGCAGCGCCGGCATCGCGATCAGCGTCTCGTACCCGCCGCCGGGAGCCTCATACGGGCTGGTGACCGTCTTCAGTTCGCCTTCCCAGAAGTCCGGCACCGAACTGCCCAGTCCGGCGCGGATCGGCAGGAACGGCAGTCGGTGCGACGCCGCCTGCAGCCCGCAGCGCAGCATGCCCTCGTCCATCTCGCGGGCCTCGATCGCCCCACTGGTGCGGGCCTTGGCGAACCACGGGTCGTAGAACGGGGGTGAGTCCAGCGAGACGAACCCGTAGTAGACGCGCTTGACCTTGCCGGCCGAGCACAGCAACCCGAGGTCGGGTCCGCCATAGGTGACGATCGTCAAATCCGTTACGTCTGTGCGCAGCATGGCGCGCACGAAGGCCATCGGCTTGCGCCGCGACCCCCAGCCGCCGATGCCGATGGTCATGCCGCTGCGCAGTCCCGCGACGGCGTCATCCAAGGTGCTGCGTTTATCGCTCAAGGCTTCTCGCCCTTCGTCGTGCCGGCGAATGCGTCGCGGTGCTCGTCGGACACCCCGGCGAGGTTGAGCTCGAAGGTAAACCCTTGTTCCATGCGGTAACTCGAGTTGACCCGTTGCACGTCGATCAAATTCAGGGCCTCCTTGGCGGCGCGGATGACCCGGGTGTCCTTGGCGGCGATGTCGCGGGCCACCCGCAACGCGGCCTCGTCCAGCTCATCTCGGGGCACCACCTCGTGCACCGAACCGAAGTGGTGCAGGGTGGCGGCGTCGACGGTGGCGGCGGTGAAGAACAGCCGCCGCATCATGTGCTGTGGGACCAGGCGGGACAGGTGGGTGGCCGCGCCCAGCGCCCCACGCTCCACCTCCGGCAGCCCGAAGGTGGCATCGTCAGAAGCGACGATGACGTCGGCGTTGCCGACCAACCCGATGCCGCCGCCGACGCAGAACCCGTTGACCGCCGCGATCACCGGAACCGCGCACTCGTAGACGGCACGAAAGGCGGCGAAGCAGCCGCGGTTGGCGTCGATGAGCGCGGTGAATCCCTCGGTGCGCTGCATCTCCTTGATGTCCACGCCGGCGTTGAAGCCGCGGCCCTCGGCCCGCAGGATCACCGCGTGGGTGTCTGGGTTGGCGCCGGCGGCTGTGATGGCGTCGCCCAGTTCGAACCAACCGCGCGATGGGATGGCGTTGACCGGGGGATAGTCGACGCTAACCGCGACGATGCCCGGTTCGATTTCTTTGGATGTGATCGTCATGGCACTCCCTGCTGGGTCAGCTACCTAAGCAAGCACTTGCTTGGTACGCTAGCACAATGACTCCCGCCGAAGCAGGCCCCCCTTTTGCGGAAGGTATCAACCTGCGGCTGGCTGGGCGGGTGGTTCTGGTTACCGGCGGCGTGCGCGGGGTAGGGGCCGGCATCAGCTCGGTGTTCGCCGCGCAGGGCGCGACCGTGGTGACCTGCGCGCGGCGCGCGGTCGACGGCCTGCCCTACGAATTTCACTCCTGCGACGTCCGCGACGAAGATGCGGTCAAGGCGATGATCGACGCCATCGTCGACACGCACGGCCACCTGGACGTCGTCGTCAACAACGCCGGCGGGTCGCCCTATGTACTGACCGCGGAATCCAGCCCGAAGTTCAACCGCAAGATCATCGAGCTCAATCTCATTGGTGGGCTTCTGGTTTCGCAATTCGCCAACGACAAGATGCAGGCCCAGCCGAGGGGCGGGTCGATCGTCAACATCTGCAGCCTCAGCGGGCGGCGCCCATCGCCGGGCACCGGCGCGTACGGCGCGGCCAAGGCCGGCCTGGAGAGCCTCACGCAGACGCTGGCGGTGGAATGGGGACCCAAGGTGCGCGTGAACGCCTGCGTGGTCGGGATGGTCGAGACCGAACAGGCCGACCTGTTCTACGGTGACGCCGAGTCGATCGCCGCGATCTCCAAGAACGTGCCGATGGGCCGATTGGCCAAGCCGGAGGACGTCGGTTGGGCCGCAGCGTTTTTGGCCTCCGACGCGGCGTCCTACATCAGCGGCGCCTCGTTAGAGGTGCACGGCGGCGGTGAGCCGCCGCATTATCTGGCCACCACCAACGCAAGTGCGGTCAAGTAGAGGAGACAAGGGTTATGGGTCTGGTTGACGGCCGTGTCGTCATCGTCACCGGAGCGGGCGGCGGCATCGGCCGCGCGCACGCGCTGGCCTTCGCGGCCGCAGGGGCGCGCGTCGTGGTCAATGACATCGGGGTCGGCTTGGACGGATCGCCGGCGGGTGGTGGCAGCGCCGCGCAGGGCGTGGTCGACGAGATCACCGCGGCCGGAGGCGAAGCCGTCGCCAACGGATCCAATATCGCCGACTGGAACCAAGCCCAGAGCCTGATCAACACCGCCGTCGAAACCTTCGGTGGCCTCGACGTCCTGGTCAACAACGCCGGCATCGTGCGCGACCGAATGATGGCCAACACCAGCGAAGAGGAGTTCGACGCCGTCATCGCCGTGCACCTCAAGGGACACTTCGCCACCATGCGCCACGCCGCGTCGTACTGGCGCGCCCAGTCCAAGGAGGGCAAAACCGTTGACGCACGGATCATCAACACCAGTTCCGGCGCGGGCCTGCAGGGCAGCGTCGGGCAGGGCAACTACAGCGCCGCCAAGGCCGGCATCGCGGCAATGACGCTGGTGGCCGCCGCCGAAATGGGCCGCTACGGCGTCACGGTCAACGCCATCGCACCCTCGGCGCGGACCCGGATGACCGAGACCGTCTTCGCCGAGATGATGGCGACGCAGGACGCCGATTTCGACGCCATGGCACCGGAAAACGTTTCGCCACTGGTGGTTTGGCTGGGCAGCGTCGAGTCGCGCGATGTCACCGGGCAGGTGTTCGAGGTCGAAGGCGGCAAGATCCGGGTCGCCGAGGGCTGGGCGCACGGCCCGCAGGTCGACAAGGGCGCCAGGTGGGACCCGGTCGAACTCGGGCCCGTCGTCGCCGACCTGCTGGCCAAGGCGCGGCCGCCGGTTCCGGTCTACGGAGCTTAGGCCGCACGCCGAACGTGAAGCTACGGCGACATTTTGGCGATTTTTTCGCCGTGGTTACACGCTCGGCGAAAGATCACGGATCGCAGATCACGATCGGGATCTCCCGATCGGTCCAGGACTGATAGGCCTCGAAGTTCGGATACATGGCCACCATCTTCGGCCAGTACTCAACCCGCTCCTCGGCCGTCGCGTCGCGCGCCCGCAACTGCAGCACCTCGCCTTTGATCTGTACGGAGACTTCGGGATTGGCCTTCAGGTTGAGATACCACAGCGGGTGGTTGTCGCTGCCCACGCGGGAGGCGCCCAGGATGACGCGGTCACCCTCGCGCAGGTAGAGCAGCGGGCTCACCCGGCGCTTCCCGGTTTTGCGTCCAACCGTGGTCAGCAGCGCCACCGGACTCTTCTGCATCGTGCCGCCAAGTTTTCCGTTGCTGCGCCGATAGATCCACGTGTTGGCGCGTCCCAGCCACTTCAAGAAGAAGGTGAACCGCGGCGAATTCAGGGCGGGCGGCTTCTTCATCACCGCCCCTGAATGAACGGTGTGAAGCGGACCCTGATGTGCTGGATTTCGGCTCTGCCGCTGGGGCTTTCGGCAGGAATTAGGAACGTCTCCCGCACCCGTCCGCCGAGCCGTCGGCCCGCCAACGCGGCCTTGGTCAGCACGTCGTACGCCGCATGCACCTCGTCGCCGACAACATGGTAGTCCGGCGCCGAAGTACCGGCCAATAATCGATACTGCGGTCCGCGATTCAGGCTGCGCCGCAGATGATTTCCGGAGAACCCGTTCTTAACGCCCTGCTCGATGCGGGTGCACCCAGTCGCGAACGGAACGGAGTCACCGTCGTGGCTCACCAGTGCGTCGATGTACGCCTGTGCCGCCGCGATGCGGCTCTCGTCGGAAACGATCAACGCTCAGATGCGCTCGATGATGGTGCCGGTGGACAGGGCGCCGCCGGCGCACATCGTGATCAGGGCCGTGCTCTGGTCGGTCCGCTCCAGCTCGTGCAGCGCGGTGGTGATCAGCCGGCTGCCGGTGCAGCCCACCGGGTGGCCCAGCGCGATCGCGCCGCCGTTGACGTTGACCGTGGCCATGTCGGGCTCGTGCACCCGCGCCCAGGACAGCACCACCGAGGCGAACGCCTCGTTGATCTCGGTGAGGTCGATGTCGCCGATCTTCATGCCGGCCTTCTCCAGCACCTTGGCCGTCGACTGCACCGGTCCGTCCAGGTGGTAGTACGTCTCGGCGCCGACCAGGGCCTGGCTGACGATCCGGGCCCGGGGCCGCAGCCCGAGCGCCTTGGCCTTGTCCTCGTCCATCCACAACACCGCCGCCGCGCCGTCGGAGATCTGCGACGACGTGCCCGCGGTGTGGATCCCGCCCTCGATGACCGGCTTCAGCCCGCTCAACCCCTCCATGGTGGTGTCGCGCAGACCCTGGTCACGCGACACCATGTGCCGCTCACTGGTGGGCTGCTTCTGCTCATCGAGCACCGGAGCCTCGATCGCGGAGATTTCGCGATCAAACCGGCCTTCGTCCCAGGCCCGCTTGGCGCGCAACTGCGACTCGAAGCCCCAGGCGTCGATGTCTTCGCGGGTGATGCCGCGGCGCTTGGCGATCCGCTCGGCGGCGGTGAACTGGTCGGGCAGGTCGATGTCCCACGACTCGGCGCGCCAATTGCGGTCCGGACCCGCGTTGGCGCCCAGCCCCACCCGGCTCATCGCCTCGATGCCGCAGGCGATGCCGACGTCGATCGCGCCGATGGCGATCAGCCCGGCGATCAGGTGATTGGCCTGCTGGCCGCTGCCGCACTGGCAGTCCACGGTGGTCGCGCCGACCTGTTCGGGCAGGCCCGCGGTCAGCCAGGCTGTGCGGGTGATGTTGTTGGATTGCTCCGCGAACTGCGTCACGCAGCCGCCGACCAGCTGTTCGACGTCAGCGGCGTCGATACCGGCCTTGTTGACGAGTGCTCTTTGCACCCCGCCCAACAACTCCGTCGCGTGCAGGCCTGACAACAAGCCATTGCGCTTGCCGATCGGGCTGCGAGTGGCTTCAACGATTACCGGGTTACCCATTCCGTCAGGCTAGAACACGTTTCATTACTCTGACAAGCGAGGATGGTGACCTGCCTTTTATCTGCACAAGGACCATGTTTTACTGGCACTAGAACACGTTGCAATTGAGGAGCGCACAGTTATGGCACCCCCCAACATTCCTTCCGACTTCGACTTCCTGGACCCCGATGTCAACCTCGCTGGGCTACCCGTCGCGGAGCTCGCCGAGTTGCGTAAGTCGGAGCCCATTCACTGGGTCGACATCCCGGGCGGCAGCGGCGGCTTCGAGGACAAGGGTTATTGGATCGCCACCAAGCACGCGGACGTAAAGGAGATATCGCGCCGCAGCGACGTCTTCTCCAGCTGGCTGAACGGCGCCATCCCGACCTGGCCGCCGGAGATGAAGCGCGAACAGGTCGAGCTGCAGCGCAGCGTCATGCTGAACATGGACGCGCCGCACCACACCCGGCTGCGCAAGATCATTTCTCGCGGGTTCACGCCACGGGCCATCGGGCGCCTGGAGGAAGAACTCGCCGAGCGCGCGCAGAACATCGCCAAAGCCGCGTCGGCCGAGGGTTCCGGTGACTTCGTCGAACAGGTGTCGTGCGAGCTGCCCCTGCAAGCGATCGCTGGCCTGCTCGGCGTCCCCCAGGAGGACCGAGACAAGCTCTTCCGCTGGTCCAACGAGATGACGGGTGGCACCGACCCCGAGTACGCCGACGTCGATCCCGCGCAGACGTCGCTGGAACTGATCACCTACGCGATGGCGATGGCCGCCGAGCGCAACGAGAACCCCACCGACGACATCGTCACCGCACTCGTCCAGGCCGACATCGAAGGCGAGAAGCTCTCCGACGACGAGTTCGGCTTCTTCGTGGTGATGCTCGCGGTGGCCGGCAACGAGACCACCCGCAACTCGATCACCCACGGCATGGTCGCGTTCGCGAACAACCCGGATCAGTGGGAACTGTTCAAGAAGGAGCGCCCGTCAACCGCGGCCGACGAGATCATTCGTTGGGCCACTCCGGTATCGGCGTTCCAGCGCACCGCCAACGAGGACGTCGAGTTGGGCGGGGTGTTGATCAAGAAGGGCCAGCGGGTGGTGATGTCCTACCGCTCGGCCAACTTCGACGAAGAGGTCTTCGACGACCCGCACACCTTCAACATCCTGCGCGACCCGAACCCGCATGTCGGCTTCGGCGGCACCGGCGCCCACTACTGCATCGGCGCGAACCTGGCCCGCATGACCATCAACCTGATCTTCAACGCGGTCGCCGATCACATGCCGGACCTCAAGCCGATCGGCGAGCCCGAGCGACTGCGGTCGGGCTGGCTCAACGGCATCAAGCACTGGCAGGTCGACTACGCCGGAAATTCCCGGTGATCCGCTGATGGACTTCGATCTCACTGCGACGCAACAGGCCGTCGCCGACGTCGTCACGTCTGTGCTGGAACGGGATCTGAGCTGGGACGCGCTCGTCAGCGGAGGGGTGACGACGCTACCCGTGCCCGAACGCCTCGGCGGCGACGGCGTGGGTCTCCCCGAGGTTGCCACCGTGCTGACCGAAGTGGGCCGCCACGGCGCCATCACGCCGGCGCTGGCCACACTCGGCTTCGGCGTGGTGCCGTTGGTGGACTTGGCCTCTGACGAGCAACAGGACCGGTTCCTGGCTTCGGTCGCCAAGGGCGGGGTGTTGAGCGCCGCCCTCAACGAACCCGGCTCGGCGCTGCCCGACCGGCCCGCCACCACCTTCGCCGGTGGGCGGCTCTCGGGCACCAAAGTCGGTGTCGCATATGCCGAACAGGCGGATTGGCTCATCGTGACGGCCGACAGTGCGGTGGTCGTGCTGTCGCCGAAAGCCGATGGCGTGGAGCTGCTCCGCACCCCGACATCGAATGGCTCGGAGGAATACACGGTCACCTTCGCCGGCGTCGCGGTTCCCGACACCGATGTGCTCGCCGGGGCCACCCCGCGCCGAGTCAACGAGCTGGCGTTGGCCGCGATCGGCGCGTTCACCGACGGGCTGGTGGCCGGGGCGCTGCGGCTGACCGCCGACTACGTGGCCAACCGCAAGCAGTTCGGCAAACCGCTGTCGACCTTCCAGACCGTCGCTGCTCAGCTCGCCGAGGTCTACATCGCCTCGCGCACAATTGATTTGGCGGCAAAATCGGTGGTCTGGAGGTTGGACGAAGGGCGGGACGCCGATAGCGACCTGGATGTCCTCGGGTACTGGATCACGTCGCAGGCCCCGCCGGTGATGCAGCTCTGCCATCACCTGCACGGCGGCATGGGCATGGACATCACCTACCCGATGCACCGGTACTACTCCACGATCAAAGACCTGACCCGCCTGCTGGGCGGGCCATCGCATCGTCTCGATTTGGTGGGAGCGCAATGTTCATCGAACTGACGCCGGAGCAGCGGCAGCTGCAAGCCGAGCTACGGCAATACTTTTCGAACTTGATCTCGTCCGACGAGATGAAGGCGATGGAGCAGGACCGGCATAACGCCGCCTACCGCGCGGTCATCAAGCGGATGGGCCAGGACCGCAAACTCGGCGTCGGATGGCCAAAAGAGTTCGGCGGCTTGGGCTTCGGGACGATCGAACAGTCGATCTTCGTCAATGAGGCGCACCGCGCCGACGTGCCGCTGCCCGCGGTGACGCTGCAGACCGTCGGCCCGGTTCTGCAGCAGTTCGGCAGCGAGCTGCAGAAGAAGAAGTTCCTGCCGGCAATCCTGGCCGGTGAGGTGCACTTCGCGATCGGCTACACCGAACCGGAGGCCGGGACGGACCTGGCGTCGCTGCGGACCACGGCCGTGCGACAGGGCGACGAGTACATCGTCAACGGCCAGAAGATCTTCACCACCGGCGCACACGACGCCGACTACATCTGGCTGGCCTGCCGCACCGACCCGGAAGCCGTTAAGCACAAGGGCATTTCGATCCTGATCGTCGACACCAAGGATCCCGGCTACTCCTGGACGCCGATCATCCTGTCCGACGGCGCCCACCACACCAACGCCACCTACTACAACGACGTGCGGGTGCCCGCCGACATGCTGGTGGGCGAGGAGAACGGCGGGTGGCGGCTGATCACCACCCAGCTCAACAACGAGCGGGTAATGCTCGGCCCGGCCGGCCGCACCGCCGGCATCTACGACCGGCTGCACGCATGGGCCTCGAAGCCCGGCGGCGACGGCATCACCCCGATCGATCACGCCGATGTGAAACGCGCCCTGGGCGAGATCTATGCGATGTGGCGGATCAACGAGTTGCTGAACTGGCAGGTGGCCGCCGCCGGCGAAGACATCAACGTGGCCGACGCCGCGTCGACGAAAGTCTTTGGTACGGAGCGAGTTCAATACATCGGTCGGCTCGCCGAGGAGATCGTCGGCAAGTATGGTAACCCCGCCGAACCGGACACCGCCGAGCTGCTCGAGTGGCTGGACTCGCAGACCAAGCGCAACCTGGTGATCACCTTCGGCGGAGGCGTCAACGAAGTCATGCGTGAGATGATCGCGGCTGCCGGCCTCAAGGTGCCGAGGGTGCCTCGATGACCGACATCCGCGAGGCCATCGACGAGATCACGGCCACCGTCGTCGCCGCGCCGCGTGACGCTCGGGATCCGGTGAACCTGCCGACGATCAAGAACTGGGTGGAAGCCCTCGGCGACACCAACCCGATTTACGTCGACGACGCGGCGGCCCAGGCCGCAGGCCACCCCGGAATCGTGGCGCCACCCGCCATGATTCAGGTGTGGACGATGTTCGGCCTCGCCGGGGAACGCCCGACCGACGACCCCATGGGCCCGATGATGGAGCTGTTCGACGGCGCCGGATACGTCGGCGTGGTCGCCACCAACTGCGAGCAGACCTACCATCGGTATCTGCGCCCCGGTGAGCAGGTGACCATCTCCTCCGAAATGCGCGACGTTGTCGGTCCCAAGCAGACCGCGCTCGGCGAGGGCTGGTTCATCAACCAGCACATCACCTGGCGCGTCGGTGACGAGGATGTCGCCGAGATGGCTTGGCGCATCCTGAAATTCAAGCCTCGCGAGACCTCTGGCGCTGCTTCGGTGCCCGAGGATCTGGATCCGGACGCCATGATGCGTCCGGCGGTGTCGCGCGACACCGCGTTCTTCTGGGAGGGCGTCAAAGCGCACGAGCTGCGGATCCAACGTCGGCCCGACGGCAGCCTGCAGCACCCGCCGGTGCCGGCGGTGTGGCAGGACAAAGATCAGCCCATCGACTATGTGGTGGCCGGCGGCACCGGCACGGTGTACAGCTTTGTCGTGCACCACGCGCCCAAGGTGCCCGGGCGCACGCTGCCCTTCGTCATCGCGTTGGTCGAACTTGAAGAAGGCGTCCGCATGCTTGGCGAGCTGCGGGGGGTAGACCCCGCCGCAGTGAAGATCGGAATGCCGGTCCGCGCAACCTATATCGACTTTCCCGACGGCGAGTCCGGCCCGGAATGGACCCTGTACGCATGGGAGCCACAAGCATGAGCGCACCCGCCATCGAAGTGGGTACGACGCTGCCCGAACTCAAGATCGAAGGCACCCCCACCTTCATCATCTCGACGGCCATCGCCACCCGCGACTACCAGGACGTGCATCACGACCGGGACCTGGCACAGGCCAAGGGATCCAAGGACATCTTCGTCAACATCCTCACCGACACCGGGTTGGTGCAGCGCTACCTGACCGACTGGGCCGGGCCGACGGCGTTGATCAAGTCGATCGGGCTGCGGCTGGGCGTGCCCTGGTACGCCTACGACACGATCACCTTCAGCGGTGAGGTGACCGCGGTGGAGGACGGACTGATCACGGTGAAGGTGTTTGGCCGCAACAGTCTTGGCGATCACGTCATCGCTAACGCCACGCTCACGATCGGGGACGCTTAGATGCCGCCGCGCTTGCTAAATGGCCGAGCTGCCATCGTCGGCATCGGCGCCACCGACTTTTCGAAGGATTCCGGCCGAAGCGAGTTGCGGCTGGCGGCCGAGGCGGTGCTCGATGCGCTCGATGACGCGGGCCTTTCGCCGTCGGATGTCGACGGCCTCACGACGTTCACGATGGACACCAACAACGAGATCGCCGTCGCCCGCGCCACCGGAATCGGGGATCTGAGGTTCTTCTCCCAGATTCACTACGGCGGCGGCGCCGCGTGCGGGACCATCGCGCACGCCGCGGCGGCCATCGCCACCGGGCTGGCGGACGTCGTCGTGGCCTACCGCGCGTTCAACGAGCGGTCCGGGATGCGATTCGGTCAGGTGCAGCGGCGGCTGGTGGGAAGCGCTGACGTTTCGGCGGATTCGACGACGGCCGACAACTCCTTCTCGTACCCGCACGGGCTTTCCACGCCCGCGGCGCAGGTCGCCATGATCGCGCAGCGCTACATGCACTGGTCCGGCGCAACCAGCCGCGACTTCGGTGCCGTCTCGGTGGCCGACCGCAAGCACGCCGCCAAGAACCCGAAGGCGTACTTCTACGAGAAGCCGATAACCATTGAGGACCACCAGAATTCGCGGTGGATCGCCGAGCCGTTGCGGCTGTTGGACTGCTGCCAGGAGACCGACGGCGCGGTGGCCCTCGTCGTGACGTCGGCCGAGCGGGCCCGAGACCTCAAGCAGCGGCCGGCCGTCATCGAGGCCGCGGCCCAGGGCGCCAGCCCCGACCAGTACACGATGGTCAGCTACTACCGGCCCGAACTGGGCCTGCCGGAGATGGGCGTCGTCGGTAAGCAGCTCTGGGAGCAGTCAGGTCTTGCGCCGGCCGACATCCAGACCGCCATCCTGTATGACCACTTCACGCCCTTCACGCTGATTCAGTTGGAGGAGTTGGGATTCTGCGGCAAGGGTGAGGCCAAGGATTTCGTCGCCGACGGCGCGATCGAAGTGGGTGGGCGACTTCCGATCAACACACACGGGGGTCAACTCGGCGAGGCCTACATCCACGGCATGAACGGCATCGCCGAAGGCGTGCGGCAATTGCGTGGCACCTCGGTGAACCCGGTGCCCAACGTCGAGCACGTGGTCGTCACCGCAGGGACGGGCGTGCCGACGTCGGGTTTGATCCTGGGTTAACTCTCCTTCACCGCCGAGCGTTACTCTGCAGTCACGCTGGCGCCTGAACGTGACTGTGCGTTCACGGTGAAGTGACCGGATGCGGGCGTCGTGGCACGCTGCCGCCATGGCTGAGCCGTTCATCGGGAGCGAGGTTGTCGCCGCTGGAATCGCCTCCCACAATCAACTGCGTCGTCGGTACCGGCGGGTGTTCCCAGATGTGTATGTCGGCAGGGACGCGGACTTGAGTCCGGCCGTCCTTGCACAGGCAGGCTGGCTGTGGTCGCGCAGGCGCGGCGTTGTCGCCGGGTTTTCTGCGAGTGCGTTGCACGGCAGCAGATGGGTGGACGCGTCGCAACCGGTAGAGCTTATCCACCAGAACCGAAATCATCCGCGGGGACTGCGCGTCTGGGGCGACCGGTTGGAGCCCGACGAGATGCAGGTGCTCGACGGCGTGATGGTGACCACCCCAGCACGAACCGCGCTTGACCTCGCGTGCTGGTATCCGACGATGACGGCGGTGCCCGCCATCGATGCGCTCGCGCGCGCATGCGAACTCAAGGTTGGCGACGTGGACCTGCTGGTACCGCATTGTCGCGGTCGCCGCGGAATCAGGCGTGCACGTGCATCCTTGGATCTCGTCGATGCCGGTGCGCAGTCACCGAAGGAGAGTTGGCTGCGTGTGATCCTGGTATTGGCCGGCATTCCCAAGCCACAGACGCAAATTCCGGTTGCCGACGAATTCGGTGTTGTGTTCGCGTATCTCGACATGGGCTGGGAAGAATTGAAAGTCGCGGTGGAATACGACGGCGAGCAACACAGGGTTGATCGGCCGCAATACGAATGGGACCAACGACGAAAGGAAAAACTCGAGCGCCTCGGCTGGCTGGTGATCCGGGTGCTCGCGGGGCAGAGACCCACCGAGATCATCAGCCGAGTTCGTTCAGCCCGGGACAGTCGAGCCTGACGCCACAGTCACGTTCGGCGCCCACCGTGACTGTGGCGTCACTCGCGGCGAGAAGGCGAGAAAGCCTAGGCCGGCACCAACTCCACACCGCTGAGCACGACGGCGTTGTCGCGCCCAGGCGCGACAACGCCGGCCACGAAGCGGCTATCCTCTTTCCACACGTTGACCTGCAACGTCTCGCCGGGGTACGCGACGCCGGCAAAGCGCGCGCCGTAGGCGGCGACGGCCCCAGCATCCCCATCCAACAACGCGTCGGTGATGGCTTTGCAGGTCATGCCGTAGGTGCACAGGCCATGCAGAATGGGCTGGGGAAAGCCTGCGGCAGCAGCGAATTCGGGGTCGGAGTGTAGCGGGTTGCGGTCGCCGCAGAGCCGATACAGGAGCGCCTGCTGCGGCAAAAGGGGCATCGCCAGCTCGACATCGGGCGCCCGGTCGGGCGCCGCGTCCGACCCCCCAGCCCCAGACGGGCCACGCTCGCCGCCAAAACCGCCCTCGCCGCGCGCGAAGATCGATCGCTTCTGTTTCCACAGCAGGGTGCCATCGGGTGCGGTCACGCTGGTCTCGCTCCAGATCACCGCGGCCTTACCCTTGTCCCAGATGTCCGTGAACCGGGTAACCGCGCGAGCCGAACCCGAAGGCGGCAGCGGCGCAGGCACTTCCACCCGTTCGCTGGCATGCAAAACCTTGGCCAGCTCGATCTCGATGCCGGGAAACTGCACGGTCGGCGGCTCGGTCATGTGGAACGAGGCGGCCACGTTGCCGAAGGTCGGTAGCACCTGAGGCGTCTTGTCGACCAAGTAACGCAACTCGCGGGGGTCCATCGGATCCGCGCCCGCGCCCAGCCCCAGGTGGTAGAGCTGGATGTCGCTACTGGTCCACGAGAATTCGATCGGCTCTAGCTCCGCGGCCAAAGCAACGTCTACATCGATCGGCATTTCAGCGCCCCCCAGCTATGTGCAGCGCGGCCAGGTAACCGAACGTCATCGCCGGCCCAATGGTTCCGCCCGGACCGGGATAGGTGTGTCCCATCACCGGGGCACTGACATTGCCCGCGGCGTAGAGACCTTCGATGATGCTGCCGTCGTCGCGGAGCGCCCGCCCGTGCACGTCGGTGCGGATGCCGCCCTTGGTGCCCAGATCCCCGGGCACCATCTTGGCGGCGTAGTAGGGCGCATGGCTGATCTCGCCGAGGTTGGGATTCGGCTTGTTGGTCGGGTCGCCGTAGTACTTGTCGTAGGCGCTTTCCCCGCGGTGGTAATCCTCGTCGACCCCGGAACGGGCAAAGCCGTTGAAGCGCTCGACGGTGGCAGCCAACTGATCAGCGGGAAGGCCGGCCTTGCTGGCCAGTTCTTCCAGGGTATCGGCCACCACGATCACGCCTGACTCCAGCCACTTGCGCGGAATACGTTGCCCGGCCTGCAGTCCCGCGAAGATATAGCGGTCCCGGTACTGCTGGTCGAACACCAGCCACGCCGGGATGTTCTCGCCCGGTCCCGGTCCCTGGCCGTGCTCCCCTCCGTACATGTGGTGACAGGCCTCGACGTAGGGCATCGATTCGTTCATGAACCGCTTGCCGGACATGTTGACGATGATCGACCCCGGCGAGTTGCGCTCCGACAACGCGAACCACGGCGCACCCACCAGTGGCACCGTCGGACCCCACCAGGCGTCCTCCATCACATCCAGTGCGGCACCGAGCTTTTCGCCGGCGAGGATGCCGTCACCGGTATTCGCCTTTGCACCGACGGTCCATTCGGTAGTGATCGGCGCGCGCTGGTATTTCACCCGCATCTGCTCGTTGTGCTCAAAGCCGCCGCACGCCAGGATCACGCCGCGCCGGGTCCGAATCAGCCGAGGCTCATCGGATTCGGACGCATTGGCGTCGCGGACATAGACCCCGCGCACCACACCGTCCTCGACGTATAGGTCGGTCAGCGCGGTGTTCAGCACCACCGGAACGCCCGCGCGCTGCAGGCCGATCCGCAGCGGCGCGATCAGCGCGCGGCCCATGCCGACCAGGTTCTTGCCCGTCGCCTTGGCCCACATCGTGCGCGCGCCGACCTTGAGGCTGCGCGCCACGCCGCGCGGGTGTCGCTTCAACATGTTCAGCCGCACGTAATCCTGTTGCATCACCACGACATTGAGCGGCACCTTGCCATAAGCGGGCTCGAGCCCCGCTTCGTCGGGACCCAGATTGCGGGCGTTGAACGGTTTCGGCTCGATCGAGCGGCCCTCGGCACGGCCGCCCGGGGCCTCGGGGTAGTAGTCGGAGTAGCGCGGCACCCAGCACATCTTCAACGGCGTGTTCTTCAGCACGAACGACAGCATCTCGGGCCCACGCTCGAGGTAGGTGTCGATGCGCTCGGGCTCCCCGATTTCGCCGATGATGCCGTGCAGGTAGGTGCGGGCGGCCTCCGCAGTGTCCTTCACCCCGTCGCGCCGCAAAACCTCGTTGTTCGGAATCCAGACGCCGCCGCCGGAGCGTGCGGTCGAGCCGCCGAAGTGCGCGGCTTTCTCGATGACTAGGGTCGAGAGGCCGCGATGCGCAGCGGTAAGGGCAGCCACCATGCCGGCGCCGCCGCTTCCGACCACGACGACGTCGTACTCCTGTGCTGTCATGTAGAACACGTTATAGAATTGCCCGGGCTGGCCGCTACTGGCCCGGTCAAACGGACGAGGGGAATTCGGCAAGATGCTTAATATTGCCACCCGCGACGAGCTGGCCGCCGAGTTGGCGCAGGCCGAGCGGAGCCGTGAGCCAATCGCCCCATTGACGGCCGGCTACCCGGAGATCGACGTCGTCGACGCCTACGAAATTCAGCTGATCAACATCCGGCAGCGGGTGGCCGAGGGTGCCCGAGTGGTGGGCCACAAGGTGGGCCTGTCCAGCAAGGCCATGCAGCAGATGATGGGCGTCGACGAGCCCGACTACGGGCACCTGCTCGACGAGATGCAGGTGTTTGAGAACACTCCGGTCAAGGCCTCCCGCTACCTGTACCCGCGGATGGAGGTCGAGGTCGGTTTCATCCTGGCCGCGGACCTGCCGGGCGCCGACTGCACCGAGGACGACGTGCTGGCGGGCACCGAGGCGCTGGTGCCGTCGCTCGAATTGATCGACACCCGGATCACCGACTGGAAGATCGCCCTGTGCGACACCATCGCCGACAACGCGTCGTCGGCGGGATTCGTACTTGGCGAGGCCCGGGTGTCCCCGTCCGACGTGGACGTCAAGGCGATCGACGCGGTGCTGACCCGCAACGGCGAGGTCGTCGCGGAGGGTCGCAGCGACGCCGTCCTGGGTAATCCGGTGACCGCGGTGGCGTGGCTGGCCCGCAAGGTGGAAAGCTTTGGGGTGCGGCTGCGAAAAGGTGACATCGTGTTGCCCGGATCGTGCACCCGAGCGTTCGACGTACATGCTGGTGACGAGTTTGTCGCCGACTTCTCCGGGCTCGGCGCGGTCCGCCTGTCGTTCGAATAATTTGCGATAAGGAGCAACATGCCGTCAAAGGCGAGTGTGGCCATCGTCGGGTCGGGCAACATCAGCACCGACCTTCTGTACAAGCTGCTGCGATCCGACTGGCTGGAGCCGCGCTGGATGGTAGGCATCGACCCGGACAGCGAAGGCCTGGCACGCGCCCGCAAGCTTGGGCTGGAAACCACACATGAAGGCGTCGACTGGCTGCTGGCCCAGTCCGAGAAGCCCGACCTGGTGTTCGAGGCCACCAGCGCCTACGTCCACCGGGACGCGGCACCCAAGTACGAGGCCGCCGGGATCCGGGCCATCGACCTCACCCCGGCCGCCGTCGGCCCGGCGGTCATTCCCCCGGCGAACCTGCGCGAACACCTGGACGCGCCGAACGTCAACATGATCACCTGCGGCGGTCAGGCCACCATCCCCATCGTCTACGCGGTGAGCCGCGTCGTCGAGGTGCCCTACGCCGAGATCGTGGCGTCGGTCGCATCCGTCTCGGCGGGCCCGGGCACCCGCGCCAACATCGATGAGTTCACCAAGACCACCAGCAGGGGCGTCCAGACGATCGGCGGCGCCAAGCGCGGCAAGGCGATCATCATCCTCAACCCCGCCGACCCGCCGATGATCATGCGCGACACCATCTTCTGCGCCATCCCTGAGGACGCCGACCGCGAGGCTATCGCCAAGTCCATCCACGACGTGGTGGCCGAGGTGCAGACCTACGTGCCCGGATACCGGCTGCTGAACGAGCCGCAGTTCGACGAGCCGTCGATGAACTCCGGCGGCCAGGCGCTGGTCACCACGTTCGTCGAGGTGGAGGGCGCCGGTGACTATCTGCCGCCGTACGCGGGCAACCTGGACATCATGACGGCGGCGGCGACCAAGGTCGGCGAGGAGATCGCCAAGGAGACGCTGGCGTTCGCAGGAGGAGCGCAGGCATGAGTACTCGCGCCGTCGACGATGCAGAGCGAAGCGATGAGGAGGAGCGGCGCCATGACTTCTGACATTTTCTTCAACCCGGTCTGGGACGTCCGGATGACCGACACGTCGCTGCGCGACGGGTCGCACCACAAACGCCACCAGTTCACCAAGGACGAGGTGCACTCGATCGTCACGGCGCTCGACGGCGCCGGGGTGCCGGTGATCGAGGTGACGCACGGCGACGGTCTGGGCGGCTCGAGCTTCAACTACGGCTTCTCCAAAACCCCCGAGCAGGAACTGATCAAGCTCGCGGCCGAGACGGTCAAAGAGGCCAAGATCGCGTTCCTGATGCTCCCGGGCGTGGGCACCAAAGAGGACATCAAAGAAGCCCAGGACAACGGCGGGTCGATTTGCCGGATCGCCACCCACTGCACCGAGGCCGACGTGTCGATCCAGCACTTCGGCCTGGCACGCGAGCTGGGCCTGGAAACCGTCGGGTTCTTGATGATGGCCCACACCATTCCGCCGGAGAAGCTGGCCGCCCAGGCGCGCATCATGGCCGACGCCGGCTGCCAGTGCGTCTACGTCGTCGACTCGGCCGGCGCGCTGGTGCTCGACGGCGTGGCCGACCGGGTGTCGGCGCTGGTCACCGAGCTTGGCGACGACGCGCAGGTCGGCTTCCACGGCCACGAGAACCTCGGGCTGGGCGTGGCCAACTCGGTGGAGGCGGTGCGCGCAGGCGCCAAGCAGATCGACGGCAGCGTGCGCCGCTTCGGTGCCGGTGCGGGCAATGCGCCGGTGGAGGCCCTCATCGGGGTGTTCGACAAGATCGGCGTCAAGACCGGCATCGACTTCTTCGACATCGCCGACGCCGCCGAGGACGTGGTGCGCCCGGCCATGCCGGCCGAATGCCTACTGGACCGCAACGCACTCATCATGGGGTACTCGGGCGTCTACTCGAGCTTCCTCAAGCACGCCGTCCGGCAGGGCGAGCGCTACGGTGTACCGGCCCACGAGCTGCTGCACCGCGCGGGCCAGCGCAAACTCATCGGCGGTCAGGAGGACCAGCTCATCGACATCGCGCTGGAGATCAAACGCGAGCAGGAAAACAGCACAGCCCACGCATAGCGAGCGCGGGTAGGCTGGCGCGCATGAGCACGATATCCAAGACACGCTTGGTTGCCGGGGGGCTGCTCGCTACCGCCGCTGCGGCGGTGGTCGCGCTGCCCCTGGCGGGCAGCGCCAGCGCGGCTCCGCCATGCAATCAGACCGTGGGTGACTCCATCAATTCGTACCTGCAACGGCATCCCGACCTCCATCAGCAGCTGCAGAACAGGTCCGAGGCGGAGGGTGGCGGGCCCGACGTTATCGCCTACCTGAACCGGCATCCGGATGTGCGGCAGCATCTGATCGATCTGTCGCAGCAGTGCGCGCCCTAATCTACCTCAAGTCTTTGAACGCCATCGGCGACGCGCGGATATGTTCGCCATTGACTAAAAAGTAGAACACGTTCTAGCGTCTAGGCGTGCTCGGGAGGTAGGTAGAACCACTGCGGGAACTGCAACCAGGGTTTTCACCCCGGTTGACAAGCTGCTTTCCCGCTGTGGCATAACGCTTTTCGATGTTTTCGCGGCCAACACCATGGTCGCGCCCCCGGTATGTCCGCGGCGATGATGGCATCAGCAACAATGGGAGCCACAGCGCCGGCAGCGTCGGCCACAACAACTTCGGCAACGGAAACACCGGCGCCTGCCACGACGGCAACGCCACCCGTTCCACAAGCTGTGGAAACAGCGGAGACCGCCGCAAAGACAACGCCGACTGCGGCGGCACCGCTAATCGCAACACCGGCTGCGGCGGTACCCGCGGCGAAAATTTCGGAATCGAAAGCCCCGGACGCGGCGACTCGGCCTCAGCGGAGCAGGAGCAGGAGCAGGAAGAATATCGGCTTCGGCGCCGCGCGTAGGGATAGTCAGTTTGACTTCACGACGTTCGCGAGATCTTGGCCGCCCAATTGCCGGCATTTTGCGAAAAGGGTAGATAGCTGGCCGTACTCGTCTTACGGTGTTGTTCGCTAGCGGTCGCATTGACGCGGCCCGGGCGGATAACCCTGCCACGACGAAGGGATGTCTGATGAGCTTCATGACGTTGCCGCCGGAGATTAATTCGTTGCTGATGTTTTCGGGTGCGGGGTCGGGGCCGATGGTGGAGGCGGCGGCCGCCTGGGACGAGCTGGCTTCTGAGTTGGGTGCGGCGGCGTCCTCATTCGGGTCGGTGACCTCGGGGTTGACGAGCCAGGCGTGGCAAGGCCCGGCGTCAGCGGCGATGGCCACGCGGCTGCTCCCTATGCGGGATGGTTGAGCGCGGCCGCCGCGCAGGCGCAGAGTGCGGCGGGTCAGGCGCTCGCGGTGGCAAGTGCTTTTGAGGCGGCGCAGGCGGCGACAATCCATCCGCTGGCCGTCGCGGCCAACCGTTCTGGCCTGATGTCGTTGGTGGTGTCGAATGTGTTCGGGCAAAACGCGCCGGCCATCGCGGCCACCGAGGCCCACTACGAGGAGATGTGGGCCCAGGATGTGACCGCGATGTCGGGCTATCATGCCGGGGCCTCGGCGGCGGCCGCGCGGTTGGCGTCGTGGCAGCAGGCGGTGGAGGGCCTGCCCAACTTGGGCATCGGCAACATCGGTAACGCCAACCTCCTGGGTAGCGGAAATACGGGCGATCTCAACGTCGGCAGCGGAAACAGGGGCAACGTCAACCTGGGCGGCGGAAACGGAGGACTCTCCGGCGGCTCGTCGAGCAACTTCAACGTCGGCAGCGGGAATATCGGCAGCTACAACTTTGGCAGCGGAAACCACGGCAACAACAACATTGGGAGCGGAAACGGCAGCGAAGGCCCTGTTGTAGTTGAGGGCAATGGGAACGTCGGCGACGGAAACCTCGGTAGTAACAACGTCGGCGGCGGGAACACCGGCAATTCCAACTTCGGTTTTGGAAACAGCGGCAGCAATAATATCGGGCGCGGGAACAGCGGCAGCAATAACGTCGGTGGCGGGAATAGCGGTGACCACAACTTGGGCCTCGGCAACACCGGTGATGGGAACATTGGTTTCGCCAACACCGGCCACAATGACATTGGGATAGGGCTTACCGGTGACAACCAGGTGGGCTTCGGCGGGCTGAACTCGGGTAGCGGAAACATCGGTTTGTTCAACTCGGGCACCGGTAACGTCGGCTTCTTTAATTCCGGAAACGGAAACTTGGCATCGGCAACTCGAGCGACGGAAACGTCGGAATAGGAGACTGGGGCGCCGCTATGCGCGGCTCTTCAACAGGGCATAACACGGGCTTCGGCAACTCGGGTTACCTCAATACCGGCTTCGGGAATGCTGGCACACTGAATACGGGCTTCGGTAACGGTGGTTCATTCAACGTGGGCGTCGGGGACGCGGGTGATACAACGTGGGCAGCTTTGATGCGGGCATCCTGAACACCGGCAGCTTTGACTCGGGCGAAGTAAACACCGGCGCCTTCAACTCGGGTGACTTCAACACCGGCTGGGCGAACTGAGGCGCCACGAACACCGGCGCCTTCAGCGCGGGCGCGCTCAATACGGGCTTCGGAGGTACCGGAACGGGCCCCGGCCACAACTCGGGCTTCGGCAACACCGGCGACGGGAGCTCCGGCTTTGGCAATACGGGCAGCGATGACTCGGGTTTCAGAAACGCGAGCCTGGCCAACTCCGGAATCCACAATGCGGCCGGTAGCTACCAGGTGGCGGGCATCGGCAACTCAGGCATGGAGGACGCTGGTGTGGGTAACTCGGGCATAAATAGTTCGGGTTTCTTAAACTCGGGTTCGCCTACCTCGGGTGGCTTTAACAAGCACGACTATCACTCGGGCTTCGGACACTAACGGCGGCGCTTCAGACGCGGTGCGCCTCGGCCTGTCGCGAGTAACCCTCGATTGCGTGACCGTGACTGCCAACGCTGCCAGCAGTCACCGCCGCGGGTTCTACCGCCTACTTGCCGGTGGCGTGCTGAGTGCCACCGCCTCAGCGGTGATTGCATTGCGGCGGCCAACGCGGAACCGTGCAACAGGACTGTGGCGGAATCCGCATCGCAAACCGTCCAGTCGTAGAGGGACGGGCATCGCGACGTTAAGGCTCATCTGACGGCGAGGTCCCAGGCGGAGGGGGAAACGGCTCTGTGATCGACTACCTCAACCGGCAACCGGATGTGCGGCAGCATCTGATCGATCTGGCGAACGAGCGCGCACCTAAGTCTCTCAAGTCTTTGAACGCCATCGGCGACGCGCGGAAATGTTCGCCATTGACTAAAAAGTAGAACACGTTCTAGCGTCTAGGCGTGTTCTCTGATCCCCTCATAGAAGCGATTGCGGAGGCCGAGCAACTCGTCGCGGCCGCGCCGTTCATCGAGACCGAAGCCGACCTGTTCGAAGGACTGCAATACCTGGGCGGCTGCATAGCGGCGTGCGAGCATCTCGCCTTCGACTACGACCGCGACCACCCGTACCTGCAGTCGGGCACCGGGCCGTTCACCAAGATGGGCCTCGACAACCCCGACACCCTCTACTTCGGCACCCGCGTGCATGCGGGCCACGACTACGTGGTCACCGGCAGGCGCGGCACTACCACCGACCTGAGCTTCCAACTGCTCGGCGGCGAGTACACCGACGACAACGTGCCCGCCAGCCAGGCTGCGTTCGACGACCGAGAGCTCGACATCGCCGAAGACGGCAGCTTCGAGTGGCGGGTGCGCCCAACCAGCGCGGGCCAATTGGTGATGCGTGAGGTGTACGGCGACTGGTCGGCGCAGCGCGGCACGCTGGCCATCGCGCGAACGGACACCGCCGGCACCGCACCACCGCCGCTGACTCGCGCAACGATCGAAAGGCGTTATGCCACAGCGGGTAAGCAGCTGGTGCAGCGGGTGAAGACCTGGCTGCAATTTCCGCAGTGGTTCTATGACAATCTCCCGGTCAACACCATGGTGGCACCACGGTTGACGCCGGGCGGACTGGCGACCCAATACTCGTCGGTCGGGCACTGGGATCTGCGGTCAGACCAGGCGCTGCTGATCACCATTCCGGTCAGCGACGCGCCCTACCTCGGCTTCCAGCTCGGCAGCCTCTGGTACATCTCGCTGGACTACATCAACCATCAGACCTCGCTGAACAACACGCAGGCGCAAGCGGATCCGGACGGCAAGGTACGCATCGTCGTCGCCGACCAGAGTCCGGGCGTGACCAACTGGGTCGAGACACTCGGCCACCGCCGCGGCTATCTGCAGTTCCGCTGGCAGCGGGTGTCCCGTGAGCTCACCGCGGCAGATGGTCCGACGGTCGAGGTGGTTGACCTCGACGCGGTGGCGAGCAAGTTGCCGCATTTCGAGCACAACAAAATCTCCGATGACGACTGGCGCGCGCGAATTGCGCTGCGCCAACAACAAATTCAGGCAAGGATGCTGGGATGACGAAGCTGCTCGACGGCAAGGTCGTGGTAATCAGCGGCGTCGGCCCCGGCTTGGGCACCACGCTGGCGCACCGATGCACGCGGGAGGGTGCCGATCTGGTGCTGGCCGCGCGCACTCCGGAACGCTTGGATGACGTCGCCAAGCAGATCGCCGACGCCGGCGGCCGTGCGGTGACGGTGCGCACCGACATCACCGAGGACGACCAGGTGAGCAACCTCGTCGATGCCACGCTGGAGGCCTACGGCAAGGTCGACGTACTGATCAACAACGCGTTCCGGGTGCCGTCGATGAAGCCGTTGGCCGCAACCAGCTTTCAGCACATCCGGGATGCGATCGAACTCAGCGCGCTCGGCGCGTTGCGGCTGATCCAGGCCTTCACCCCGGCGCTGGAAGAGGCGCACGGATCGATCGTCAACGTCAACTCCATGGTGCTGCGCCACTCGCAGGCCAAATACGGCGCCTACAAGATGGCCAAATCCGCGTTGCTGTCCATGTCGCAGTCGCTGGCGACTGAACTGGGCGAAAAGGGCATCCGCGTCAATTCCGTTGCACCCGGCTATATCTGGGGTGAGACGCTGCAGGCGTACTTCAACCATCAGGCCGGCAAGTACGGCACCACGGCCGAGCAGATCTACGAGGCCACCGCGGCGAACTCCGACCTCAAGAGGTTGCCCACCGAGGACGAGGTGGCCTCGGCGATCCTGTTCATGGCCAGCGACCTGTCCAGCGGCATCACCGGGCAGACCCTGGACGTCAACTGCGGGGAGTACCACACCTGATGCCGCCGACGACGATGCTGAGCGCAGCGATGAGGAGGAGGTGGCGAAATAGTGCCTGATCGCACCAACGTCGGAACCGTCGAGGACCTGCAAGCGTCGGCGACCAAGCTGTGCGGGCTCGACGACTTCGGCGCCGACGACGACAACTACCGCGAAGCGCTGAGCGTGCTGCTGGAGTCCTATCAGCGTGACGCGAGCCTAACTGAGTTGGGCAGCAAGATGAATCGGTTCTTCCTGCGCGGCGCGCTGGTGGCCCGGCTGTTCTCCGAGTCGGCATGGAAGCAGTACCCGCAGCACGCCGACGTCCGCATCGAGCGGCCGATCTTCGTCACCGGGCTGCCGCGCACCGGGACCACGATCTTGCATCGCCTGCTGGGCGCCGACCCCGTCCATCAGGGCCTGCACTTGTGGCTGGCCGAGTTCCCGCAGCCGCGGCCGCCCCGCGATACCTGGGACGAAAACCCCTGGTACAGCGCGCTGAACGCGCAGTTCGAAAAGGCTCACGCGGAGAACCCGGAGTACACCGGCCTGCACTTCATGGCCGCCTACGAGCTCGAGGAGTGCTGGCAGCTGCTGCGCCAATCGCTGCATTCGGTGTCCTACGAGACGCTGTCGCACCTACCCACCTATTCGCGCTGGCTGTCCGAGCAGGACTGGACGCCGTCATACCAGCGGCACCGCCGCAACCTTCAGCTGATCGGCCTGAACGACGTCGAAAAGCGTTGGGTGCTCAAGAATCCCAGCCACCTGTTTGCGCTGGACGCGTTGATGACGACCTATCCGGACGCCCTGGTGATACAGACCCACCGGCCCGTGGAGACGATCCTGGCGTCGATGTGCTCGTTGGCGCAGCACACCGCCGAGGGCTGGTCGACGACGTTCTCCGGCGCCGAAATCGGGGCCGACGCAATGGAAACCTGGTCGCGCGGTCTGCGGCTGTTCAACACCGCGCGCGCCAAATACGACCCGGCGCAGTTCTGCGACGTCAACTACCGCGATTTGATCGACGACCCGCTCGGGACGGTCGCCAGCGTGTACCGGCACTTCGGTATGCCGCTGACCGACGAGGCGCGAAAGGCTATGGAAGACAGCCACACCGAGAGTCAGACGGGTGCGCGTGCTCCGAAGCATACCTACTCGCTGGCCGACTACGGGCTCACCGCCGAGGAAGTGAAAGACCACTTCGCCGGGCTGTGATGGCTCAGACGGCGCCTATGTCGTCCGGGTCTTCCGGCTCGTCCAGGTAACCTTCGGCGACCGCGTGCTCGATGCTATCGCTCATTTTCGGGCAGGACCGGGTACGCGCGGTATCCCCGCCAGACTCCCGCACCGCCGCGAAATGCGCGCAGCGCTGTGATGCCTCGGTGTTCCACTGCACCGCCGTGTGCCCCGGACCCAGCCGCTTGACCGTCACCGTGACATGGCAGAACCGGCAATCGACCGGCAGCAGTCCCGACGTAAGGTAGCGTTCCCGGTCGGCGCGCGATGCCTCAGCGACCGCCGCCGCGCGCTGCGGGTCGTTGCTGAAATCCCTTGACTTCGACCAGGATCCACCGCTGCCGTCGGCTCCATGCGGTCGAGGCTCGTGATCGTGATGATCGCCGTGCAGCAACAACATCGACCGGGCGAGCCGGTCTACGTCGGGAACCGCCGGCTGGTCGTCAGACATTCCGGGTCAGCGTTGCGTGGCCGGTACGTCGTCGGAAGCCTCTTGCGACTTGAGGTTTTCGGCGACCTCGGCGTTCCAGTACTCGTTGGCGCGGGTGGTGTCGACCTCAATTTCGAAGCGCTCCACCATTTCCGGAGTGATATCGGCGACGTCAACATAGAACTGCTGATACCAGCGACGCAGCTGATAGACGGCGCCGTCCTCCTCGACCAGCAGCGGGTTGTCGATCCGGGTCTTGTGCTTCCAGATCTCGACGTCCTGCAGGAAGCCCTTACTGACGCCTTCGGTGAACACCCGGGACAGCTTTTCGGTCATCTCTTCGTCCATGCCCTTGGGCTTTTCGACGACGACACCCCACTGCAGCACGAACGAGTTCTGCGTCACCGGGTAGTGGCAGTTGATCAGGATCGACTCGGCCTTGTAGCCGCCGTAGCTATTGTGCAGCCAGTTGATCATGAATGACGGCCCGAAGTAGGACGCCTCGGAATCCAGGTGCGCTTCACCGTAGGAGGTGCCCAGGTCGTTCACGTCCGGCCGGCCGACGTTGTGCAGGTATTGCGAGGCGACGTGGCCTTCGAAGACGTTCTTGAAGGATGTCGGCAACCCGAAATGGATGTAGAAGAAGTGCGCCATGTCGGTGACGTTGTCGATGATGTCGCGGCAGTTGGAGCCTTCGATGAGGATCCGGTTCCACCGCCACTCGGTCCATTCGTCGCTGGCGGCCTCGGGGATCTCGGGGATCCGCACCGCGGGGTCGGGCGGGTTGCCTTCGTGGTCGTGCCAGACGAACAGCAGACCGCCGCGCACGTCCGTCGTCCACGCCCGAGTGCGCGCCGTCTTAGGCGTGCGCTTGGCGTATGGCACCAGCTTGCACCGGCCGTCGCCGCCCCAGCGCCAGTCGTGGAACGGGCAGGCGACCTCGTCGCCCTTGATGGTGCCCTCTGACAGGTCGCCGCCCATGTGCCGGCAGTAGCCGTCAAGCACCTTGATGTCGCCGTGTGAGTCGGCGAAAACCACCAGCTTGGTGCCGAACGCCTGAATCGAATGGGGTTTGCCGTCCAGGAACTCCGTTGCCACACCCAGGCAGTGCCAGCCCCGGGCATACCTCGTGGGCAGGGCGCCGGGATCGATCTCCCGGATCCCAGGGGTGTCGGTACTCAAGCTTCGCCTCCAAGCAGCTAGTAGGCCTCTAACTAGAACACGTTACAGTTTTGGGACTGCCGAGCGCAATGACGGAGAGTCTGGCCACGGCATATGCGTGATGCGGTATACGTAACTGATGCCGCTGTTCGCTTTCGAGGGTCGGGCCCCCCGGGTCGATCCCACCGCCTTCGTCGCCCCGACCGCCACCCTGATCGGCGACGTTGTGGTCGAGGCGGGCGCATCGATCTGGTTCAACGCTGTGCTGCGGGGCGACTACGGGCCGATCGTGGTGCGCGAAGGCGCCAACGTGCAAGACGGGTCGGTGTTGCACGCGCCGCCGGGCATCCCGGTGGATATCGGCCCGGGCGCCACGGTGGCGCACCTGTGTGTCATCCACGGCGTCCATGTCGGGTCCGAGGCGCTGATCGCCAACCATGCCACCGTCCTGGACGGCGCAGTGATCGGGGCGCGCAGTTTGATCGCGGCCGGATCTTTGGTGCTGGCCGGCACCCAGATTCCGGCCGGGATGCTGGCGGTCGGCTCGCCGGCGAAGGTGAAGGGCCCGGTGGCCGGAACGGGCGCCGAAATGTGGGTCAACCTCAACCCGCAGGCGTACCGCGATTTGGCGCAACGGCATCTGGCCGGTCTGGAACCGATCTAGCCCAAGGATTCTTCGATGTCTGACATAAAGCGGGGCCAGGCCAGGCTGTTCGATGCGTTGACGACCAAGGGCACTGCCTTCACAGCGGACGAGCGCCGCAGTTTGGGCCTGCTCGGCCTGCTGCCCACCGCGGTGAAGACCCTTGCCCAGCAGGTCGACCATTGCTGGCATGAGTTCTCCACTCGCCGTGACGATCTCGACAAACACATCTACTTGCGCGCGTTGCAGGACCGCAACGAGACGTTGTTCTACCGCCTGTTGAGCGAGCACATCCCCGAAACCCTGCCGATCGTCTACACCCCCACCGTCGGTGAGGCATGCCAGCGTTTCGGCGAGATCTACCGGCGGCCAAGGGGATTGTTCGTGTCCTATGTCGATCGTGATTGCCTTGACGAGGTGATTGGCAACCGGCCGAACCGCGATGTCGATGTCATCGTGGTGACGGACGGCCAGCGGATACTCGGCCTGGGCGACCAGGGCATCGGCGGTATGGGCATCCCGATCGGCAAGCTTTCGCTCTACACCCTGATCGGCGGCATAGATCCCGCGCGAACCCTTCCGATTGTGCTCGATGTGGGCACCGATAATGTCGAATTGCTGCACGATCCACTGTATTTGGGATGGCGCCACCGGCGCATCGATGACGATGACTATTACGCGTTCATCGACAAGTTCGTCGCCGAGGTGCACGACCAGTTGCCCGACGTGCTGCTGCAGTGGGAAGACTTCGCCACCATGCACGCCGAGCCGATCCTGACCAAGTACCGCGACAAGCTGCTGACCTTCAATGACGACATTCAGGGCACCGCCGCGGTCACCCTGGGCGCATTGCACGGCGCGGCGAAAGTGGCCAACCGTCCGCTGTCCCAGCAACAAGTCGTCATGCTCGGCGCCGGCTCGGCCGGCATCGGTGTGCTGGAGATGATCCGCCAGCAGATGGTGACCGAGGGTCTGTCGGAACAGGCGGCCCTGGACCGGATCTGGGTTGTCGACGTCGTAGGACTGCTCACCGACGACCGCACGGATCTGACCGACGCACAGCGTAAATTCGCCCAACCTTCCGCGCGCGTGGCGGACTGGCGCCTGCCCGGAGCCGCGCAGCTCGCCGACGTCGTGCACCACGTGGACGTCGGCGTGTTGCTCGGGTTATCCACTGCCGCAGGCGCTTTCACCGAGGACCTCGTGCGTGAAATGGCCGGCAAGGCCGAGCGGCCCATCATTTTCCCGTTGTCCAACCCGACCAGCCGCTCGGAGGCACACCCCGCCGAGCTGGATCAGTGGACTGAAGGGCGCGCGCTGATCGCAACGGGTTCGCCGTTCGCACCGTTGCGGCGCAACGGCGTTGAGCGGTCGATCGCCCAATGCAACAACGTCTACATCTTCCCCGCGGTGGGGCTGGCCGTGACCGCTGGGCAGGCGACCAGGGTGACGGACGCGATGATGCGGGTGGCGGCGGCGACCCTGGGCGAGGCGTCGCCCGCCCTGTCGGATCCCGACCAGCCGCTGCTACCGGCCTGGTCGGACGTGCCCGCCGTCGCGATAGGCATCGCTCACGCCGTCGCCATCCAAGCCGTAGCGGACGGCGTAGCCCCCAACCGCAGCGACGACGAACTCGCCCAACGTATTGCGCAAGTGCACTGGGCCCCGGAGTACCCGGTGGTTTAGACCTTGCGGGTATTCGCGGCCGCCTGGTCCATCTCCCAGTAGGCGCGAAGGGCGACCATCTGGCCCTCGGCGTTGGCCTTGTACGTGAACACGCCTTCGGCGGTGGTCTGGTAGTCGCCGGTGGTGATCAGGATGTGGCCGACGTTGGCTTCCTCGTTGCCGCACTGGTAGGTGTCGCGGAAGACGAACTCGATTTTGGTGGTCGGTGCAATGGCCTTGTCCCAGAAGGCCGAGATCGCGTCGCGGCCCCGGTGGCCCTTGCCCTCGGGATCGAACGCCGACGGCCCGATGGGGTCCTCGACAATGGCGTCGTCGGTGAACACTGCCAGCCACGCTTCCTTGTCCCGCGCGGTGACCGCCTCGCGCGACCGGCGGCCGGCCTCGTGGGCCGGGTGCTCGCTCATGCTTTCGCCGGTTTGTCGGAGCTGACCACCCACATGGAGTAGTACTGCGAGCCTCCGCCATAGGCATGCCCCAACGCTTTTCGCGCACCCGGGACCTGATGGTCGCCGCCCTTGCCCATCACCTGGATCGCCGACTCGGCGAAGCGGATCAAACCCGACGCACCGATCGGGTTCGACGACAACACGCCGCCGGAGGGGTTCACCGGGAGCCGTCCGCCGATCTTGGTCTCGCCGGCCTCGGTGAGCTTCCAGCCTTCGCCCTCGGGGGCAAATCCGAGGCTTTCCAGCCACATCGGCTCGAACCACGAGAACGGCACGTAGATCTCGGCCGCGTCGATCTCGTCGATGGGACTGCTGATCCCGGCCGCCTTCCACAGCGCTGCGGCCGCGTCGCGGCTGGCCTGCGGGCTGACCTGGTCACGTCCGGCGAACTGCAGCGGCTCGGTGCGCAGCGCGGTGGCGTGCACCCAGGCCACGGGATGACCTTGTGCCAGGCGGGCTTCGGCGGCGTCCTCGTTGCCGATCACGATCGCTGCCGCGCCGTCGGAGGAGGGGCAGGTCTCGTCGTAGCGGATCGGGTCCCACAGCATGGGAGACTCCATCACCTTCTCGACGGTGATGTCGGACTGCTGCAGGTGCGCCAGCGGGTTTCGGGCGCCGTTGAGGCGGTCCTTGACCGCGACGATGGCGCCGATGTTCAGCGGAGCGCCGGATCGGCGGATGTACGACCGAACGTGTGGCGCGAAGTAGCCGCCGGCGCCGGCGCCGACAGGCTTGATGAACGGAATCGGAATCGACAACGCCCACATGGCATTTGATTCCGACTGCTTCTCCCAGGCCATCGCCAGCACGCGCTTGTATTTGCCCGACTGCACCAGGCTGGCGGCCACTATCGCGGTGGATCCGCCGACCGAACCGGCGGTGTGCACGCGGATCAGCGGCTTGCCGGTGGCGCCCATAGCGTCGGCCATGAACAACTCCGGCATCATCACACCCTCGAAGAAGTCCGGCGCCTTTCCGACCACGACCGCGTCGATGTCGTCGAAGGTCGAACCGGAGTCTTCCAGTGCCCGGTCGATGGCCTCGCGCACCAGGCCGTTCATCGAAACGTCCTTGCGCTTGGCTACATACTTGGTCTGCCCGGTACCCAGTACCGCCGCGAGGTTTGCTCCTGCACCGGCCATCAGTTCTTTCCTTCCATGACCGCCACCAGGTTCTGTTGCAGCGCCGGTCCGCTGGTGGCGTGCGCCAGCACCCGGCCTGCGGAGCCATTCCAGATATGTTGTGCGGCAAAGCCGATGCGCTCGAGGCCGGCGACGAACATCGGGTTGGCGGCCAGCGCACCCCCCGACGGATTGAGCTGCGTCTTGCCCGGTATCCGGATTGCCTCCGCGAGGATCAGGTGCTGATGGGTGAACGGTGCGTGGATCTCGGCGACGTCGAGGTTCGAGACGACGCCGCCGGTGGCCACCTGAGCCGACGTCCTCGTCGAGGGGGATTCGGTGAGGTCGCGCGCACCCAGCACCGGGGTTTCGATGCGATGCTCGATTCCCGTGATCCAGGCCGGGTTTTCGCGCAACTCACGGGCGCGGTCGTCGGCGGCGAGCACGATGGCGGCGGCGCCATCGGTGATCGGTGCAATGTCGTGCCGGCGCAGCGGGTCGGCGAAAAACGGCCGTTCGAGCAATTCGTCAAGGGTGGTCGGCGGCTCCACCGAGTCCACTCGGCGGGCATTGGCGAAGGAATCGAACGCCACGCGGGCCATCTGCGCTTCGGTCCACTTGCCGGAGTCCAGCCCAATGCGGGCCTGCAGCCCGGCCATCGACACCGAGTCCGGCCATAGCGGTGCGACGGTGTATGGATCGGTCTGGCGCGACAGGATCTGGCGCAAAATTCCGGCCGAGGACTTGCCGAAGCCATATACCAGCGCGGTGTCGACCTCACCGGTCAGGATCTTGATGTAGGCCTCGTAGAGGGCCCACGCGGCGTCCATCTCGACGTGCGATTCGTTGATCGGCGGCACGGCGCCGATCGAGTCGATCGCCGAGATGAACGAAAAGGCCCTTCCGGCAAGGTAATCCGAGGAACCCGAACACCAGAAACCGATGTCGGTCCTGGCGATGCCCAGCTCCTCGTACAGCTGGGCGAAGCACGGTATCAACATCTCGACGCCGTTGGTGGTGCCATCGGTGCGGCGGACATGCGGGGCGTGGGCGAAGCCGACGACCGCAACATTGCGTTCGCTCATGTGCAGGTAAACCCTTTACAGGTGGTGCTTGTAGGTGTCGTATTCGGCGTCCGGTTCACCGGTGGGCCGGAAGTATTCGATGTTGTCGATGCCGAAGCCCCACTCCTCGCGAGGCCTCCAGACCGCTTCGACGCGCATCCCCATCCGCACCTCGTGCGCGTCGATGTCGGCGACCAAGTGCAGGAACGGGATGTCGGCGCCGTCGAGCAACACATAGGCCGCCACGTACGGCGGTTTGATGCGCTGGCCCTGGAACGGGATGTTGATGATCGCGAACGTCGTCACGATGCCCTTGTCCGGCAGTTCGACGAACTCCGTGGTGGGCTGGCCGGTGGCCGGGTCGGCGCCGTGCGGCGGAAAGTAGACCTTTCCGTTTTCGCCGGTCCGGGCGCCAAGCAGCCTGCCCTCGGCGATGGCTCGCAGATATGCGCTCTCCTCGTGCGAGGCGGTGTGCTGAATCGTCAGCGAGACCGGTGTGACGATCATGGTGACCGGGTCCTGGTCGGATGAGGCCTCGGGTGCTGCGCTTGGTTTCAGGATCCTCACCGAGCACGAAGTACGCGATGTCGGTGATGGCGCCCACCGTCTCGTCGGCCCAGTGCACATGCACCCGGGCGCCGGTGCGGATCTTGTCCGGTTCGCCCGCGTCGACCGCGTGCATCAGCGGGGTGTCGGCGCCGTCCAGCTTGATCAGCGCCCAGGCAAACGGCCGGTCCAGCGGCTGGCCTTCGAGCGGCTCGGGTTGCCAGGTCCAGGACACCACGGTGCCGACCGCCGATACCGGTACCATTTCGCCCAGCGGCTCATAGGTGACCGGGTCATATTCGGGCGGCGGTACATGCACCCGGCCGTCCGATCCGCGCACTCCGAGGACGCGGCGCTCACGCAGTGCGGTGAAGAACTTGCTTAGCGTGGTACCGACTGAACGGGTGTAGTCGAAGGCCAAGGTCAGTGGCGCGGAGAGGGGCGGCTCAGGGTGATCGATCAGGGTCGGGCCGCTCGAACTGGCTGTCACGCCATCGAGTAGAACAGGTTCTAAGAACGGTTTCAACATCGGGTCGGTCGGCCAGGAAAGGCGGAGCGAAATGAAGCTCGGACTGCAGCTGGGGTATTGGGGCGCTCAGCCACCGGAGAACCATGGCGGAGCTCGTCGCCGCGGCCGAGGAGGCCGGATTCGACGCCGTGTTCACCGCCGAGGCGTGGGGATCCGACGCCTACACGCCGCTGGCCTGGTGGGGCTCGTCGACGCAGCGGCTGCGGCTGGGCACGTCGGTGATCCAGTTGTCCGCGCGCACCCCGACGGCGTGCGCGATGGCCGCGCTGACGCTCGATCACCTGTCCGGGGGCCGGCACATCCTCGGGCTCGGCGTGTCCGGACCGCAGGTCGTGGAGGGCTGGTACGGCCAGTCGTTTCCCAAGCCGCTGGCCCGCACCCGCGAATACATCGACATCATCCGGCAGGTGTGGGCCCGGGAGGCGCCGGTGACCAGCGACGGGCCCGCACTATCCGCTGCCGTTGACAGGGGCCGGGACTACCGGCCTGGGCAAGCCGCTCAAGCCCATCACCCACCCGCTGCGCGCCGACATCCCGATCATGCTGGGCGCCGAGGGGCCGAAGAACGTCGCGCTGGCCGGCGGAGATCTGCGACGGCTGGCTGCCGATCTTCTACACGCCGCGGATGGCCGACACCTACAACGAATGGCTCGACGAGGGGTTCGCCCGCCCCGGTGCGCGCCGCAGCCGCGAGGACTTCGAGATCTGCGCGACGGCCACGGTCGTCATCACCGACGACCGCAGCGCCGCCTTCGCGGCCATGAAGCCCTATCTCTCGCTGTACATGGGCGGCATGGGCGCCGAAGACACCAACTTCCACGCCGACGTCTACCGCCGGATGGGCTACTCCGAGGTGGTCGACGACGTGACCAAGCTGTTCCGCAGCAACCAGAAGGACAAGGCCGCCGAGATCATCCCGGACGAGCTGGTCGACGACGCCGCGATCGTCGGCGACATTGACTACGTGCGTAAGCAGGTCAAGGTCTGGGAGGCCGCCGGCGTCACGATGATGGTGGTGAACGGCCGCAATGCCGAGCAGGTCCGCGAGCTCGCCGACGCTTGATTTAGGCGAGTTCTTGCCGCCGTCAATAGAACACGTTCTAGATTGGCCCGATGACAGCCTCGCAGCACACCATCGCGGGCACGGTAATCACGATGCCGGTGCAGATCCGCAAGGCAAACCAGCACATGGCGATGTTCTCGGTCGACGCCGACGCCGCGCAGCACCTGATCGACTACAGCGGCCTGCAGGTCTGCCGCTACCTGCCCGGGCGCGCGATCGTGGTCCTGATGCTGATGCACTACATCGACGGCGACCTGGGCCAGTACTACGAATTCGGCACCAGCGTGATGGTCAACCCGCCCGGGTCGAACGCGAGCGGGCCACGCGCCCTGCAGTCGGCCGGCGCCTTCATCCACCACCTGCCCGTCGACCAGGAATTCACCCTGGAAGCGGGAACCAAGATCTGGGGCTACCCGAAAGTCATGGCGGACTTCACCATTCGCGAGGGCCGCCAGTTCGGCTTCGACTGCAGCGTCGACGGCCAACTGGTGATCGGCATGGAATTCCGCCCCGGCCTGCCCTTCCGGCTGACCCCGCGCCAGCAGGCGCAGCGCAGCTACTCGCACCGCGACGGCGTCACCCGCGAAACCGCCTTCGAGCACACGCTGGACGGTGTGCGCACCCGGTTCGGTGGAGTGCGTGTCAGGCTGGGCGATCACCCCTACGCGAAAGAGTTGGCGTCGCTGGGCCTTCCGAAGCGCGCGATGTTGTCCAGTTCTGCTGACCAGGTACAAATGACATTCGGCGATGCCCAGGAGATCTCATGACAGGACTGCGACCAGACCCGACGTCGACCTGACCGACGGCACTTTTTACGCGGGGGACTCGCGGTCCATCTACCGCTGGATGCGCGAGAACGAGCCGGTCTTCCGGGACCGCAACGGGCTGGCCGCCGCGTCGACGTATCAGGCCGTCATCGACGCCGAGCGCAAACCCGAGTTGTTCTCCAACGCCGGCGGCATCCGACCCGACCAGCCCGGCGTCGAGATGATGATCGAGATGGACGACCCGCAACATCTGTTGCGGCGCAAGCTCGTCAACTACGGCTTCACCCGCAAGCGCGTGAAAGATCAAGAGTCCAAGATCAATTCGCTGTGCGACACGCTGATCGACGCGGTGTGCGAACGCGGCGAGTGCGACTTCGTCTGGGACCTCGCCGCGCCGCTGCCGATGGCGGTCATCGGCGACATGCTCGGGGTGCGTCCCGAGGAACGCGAGATGTTCCTCAAGTGGTCCGACGATCTGGTCAGTTCTTTGAGCAGCACCGCGGCCGAAGCGGATATCCAGGTCACCATGGATGCCTTCGCCGCCTACAGCGAATACATGATGGGGATGATCGAGGCCCGCAAGATCCGAGCCGACCGACGATCTGGTCAGCGTTCTGGTGCATGCGGAGGTCGAAGGATCGCGGCTGGAGGACCACCAGATCGTCACCGAGGTGCTGCTGCTGCTGATCGGCGGCGACGAGACCACCCGTCACACGCTGTCCGGCGGAACCCGGCAGCTGCTGCTGCACCCCGATCAGCACCGGCGTCTGGTCAACGATCTCGGGCTGCTGCCCAACGCGATCGAGGAGATGCTGCGCTGGACCGCGCCGGTGAAGAACATGGCGCGCACGATCACCGCCGACACCGAGTTCCACGGCACGCAGTTGCACCAGGGCGAGAAGATCATCCTGCTGTTCGAGTCGGCGAACTTCGACGAGAAGGTCTTCGAGGACCCGGAGAGCTTCAACATCGAGCGCTACCCGAACAACCACCTCGCGTTCGGCTTCGGCACGCACTTCTGCCTCGGCAACCAGCTCGCCCGGCTGGAGCTGTCGATCATGCAGACGCGGCTGCTGCAGCGCCTTCCGGACCTGCGGCTGGCGTCTCCAGACGCCGCGCTGCCGTTGCGGCCGGCGAACTTCGTCTCCGGCCTGGAGAAGATGCCGGTGGCGTTCACCCCGAGCGCGCCGCTTTCCTGATCCCGTTGCGCCGAGCGTGATACTCAGTGCGAGAAATCACGCACGAAATCTCGCCCTGAGTTCACGCTCGGCGGGCCCAGGCCGTTGCCAGTCGCCCCAGAATGCCGCCCGGCGTGTCTTCGGCCGTGACCCGGATGGTGATCCAGCCGAGTCTCGGGTAGGGCTTCGATAGCGTGCGATGTCCCTGCTGAATTGCCGGCGATCGGTCCGATGGTGGTCGCCCTCGTACTCGAGCGGCGATTTTGACGTCCTCCCAACCCATATCGACTACGGCGACAAGCTCTCCATACTCGCCGTAGACCGGTATCTGGGTCTGCGGCGGCGGATAACCGGCCTCGATGACCAGCAGCCGCAGCCAGGTCTCGCGCGGTGACTCCGCGCCGGCGTCGACGAGCGTCAGTGCGTGCCTGTGCGCGCCTGATGTTCCGGTGGCCTTTGTAGCGTTCGGCGAGCAATTCGGCGTCGGCGACCTTCAGTCTGGTCGCTCGAGCGAGGGCATCGATAGCCGCGACCGCTTTGCCGACCGGATTGCGACAGGCGAGGTCGAACGCGGTGCGCGCCGGGGTCGTCGCGGGCATGCCGTCGACCAGTTGGATCTCGTCGTCGGCGATGCGATCCGACCAGGTGTGAATGCCGATCGGGCGGACGACGGTGGTCGTATAGCAACTGCGCCGGCGCCTGATGATCGACCCACTTGGCGCCATACAGTGCGGACGCGGAGTGGCCCGCGACGACGCCGCGCCGCCGTGACCACAGCCACGCGGCCTGAGCGCGCGTCGCTGCGGTGAGGTCGGTGTCCGGCGGAACGTAGACGTCGGGATGGATCGCGACGAATCGGCTGCGCAGCTGGTACGGCGTCAGCGCGCCCGATGCGACGGCCTCGCTGCCGATGAATGGCTCCTGCCATGCGCAGGAGTGTGCCGCGGGCGGACCGACAGCTCGCCGAGCGTGAAATCAGGGCGAGAAATCAGCCGAAAACTCGCAGTCAGTTCACGCTCGGCGCAACAGGAGGCCTAGCGGTTCTGGAAGTTGGGCTTGCGCTTCTCGGCGAACGCCCGCGGGCCTTCCTTGGCGTCGTCGGACAAGAACACCTTGATACCGATCTGGGTGTCGATCTTGAAGGCGTCGTTCTCGTGCATGCCCTCGGTCTCGCGGATCGCCCGCAGGATCGCCTGCACGGCCAGCGGGCCGTTGTTCTCGATCAGCTCGGCGATCTCGAGCGCCTTGGTCAGCGCCTGCCCGTCGGGCACCAGGTAGCCGATCAGCCCCATCTCCTTGGCCTCGGCGGCGGTGATGTGCCGGCCGGTCAGCAGCAGGTCGCACGCCACCGTGTAGGGGATCTGCCGCACCAGCCGCACCGCGGAGCCGCCCATCGGGTACAGGCTCCACTTGGCCTCGGAGATGCCGAACTTGGCGCTCTCGCCGGCGACGCGGATGTCGGTGCCCTGCAGAATCTCGGTGCCGCCCGGCGATCGCGGGGCCCTCGACCGCCGCGATCAGCGGCTTGGTCAGCCGGCGGCCCTTGAGCAGGGCGTCGATGCGCGACGGGTCGTAGCTGCCGTCCTTGAACGAGTCGCCCGGCGGCTTCTTGGTTGCTGTCTTGAGGTCCATGCCCGCGCAGAAGTAGCCACCGGCCCCGGTCAGGATGCAGCAGCGGATGTCGTCGTCGTTGTCGACGCGGTCCCAGGCCTGCACCATGATTTCCATCATTTCGGTGCTCAGAGCGTTGCGGGCGTGCGGTCGGTTCAACGTGACGATGAGGGTGTGACCGCGCTGCTCGACCAGCGCGTCGGGTCCCGATTCTTCGTTTGCTGGAGCCTCGAGCCACGGCTACCGCCTTTCCCTCGACAATGAGCATGAGCTTGTCAAGAAATGTAACACGTTCTAGTTTGGTGGCCGTGGCCCTGAATATTGCCGATCTTGCCGAGCACGCCATCGACGCTGTGCCCGACCGTGTCGCCCTCATCTGCGGCGACGAGCAGCTGACCTACGCCGAACTGGAGGAGAAGGCCAACCGCCTCGCCCACTACCTGATCGACCAGGGCGTCAAGAAGGACGACAAGGTCGGACTCTACTGCCGCAACCGCAACGAGATCGTCATCGCGATGCTGGGCATCGTGAAGGCCGGCGCCATCATCGTCAACGTCAACTTCCGCTACGTCGAGGGCGAGCTTCGCTACCTGTTCGACAACTCCGACATGGTTGCGCTGGTCCACGAACGCCAGTACTCCGACCGGGTGGCCAACGTGCTGCCGGACACGCCGAACGTCAAGACGGTCCTGGTCATCGAGGACGGCAGCGACAACGACTTCCAGCGCTACGGCGGCGTCGAGTTCTACTCCGCGATCGCGCAGGGCTCACCCGAACGCGACTTCGGCGAGCGCAGCGCCGACGACATCTACCTGCTCTACACCGGCGGCACCACCGGCTTCCCGAAGGGCGTGATGTGGCGCCACGAGGACATCTACCGGGTGCTGTTCGGCGGAACCGACTTCGCCACAGGCGAATTCGTCGAGGACGAGTACGACCTGGCCAAGGCCGCCGCGGCCAGTGGGCCGATGGTCCGCTATCCGATTCCGCCGATGATCCACGGCGCCACCCAATCGTCCACCTGGATGTCGATCTTCGCGTGGCCAAACCACCGTGCTCGAACCGGAATTCAACGCCGACGAGGTGTGGCGCACGATCCACAAGCACAAGGTCAACCTGCTGTTCTTCACCGGTGACGCGATGGCGCGGCCGCTGCTGGACGCGCTGCTGGGACAGGACGCAGGAACGACTACGACCTGTCGTCGCTGTTCCTGCTCGCCAGCACCGCGGCGCTGTTCTCGCCGAGCATCAAGGAGAAGCTGCTCGAGCTGCTGCCCAACCGGGTCATCACCGACTCAATTGGCTCCTCGGAGACCGGGTTTGGCGGCACCAGCATCGTCGCCAAGGACGCGCCGCACAGCGGCGGCCCGCGGGTGACCATCGACCACCGCACCGTCGTGCTCGACGAGGACGGCAACGAGGTCAAGCCCGGCTCCGGCGTGCGCGGCTTCATCGCCAAGAAGGGCAACATCCCGGTCGGTTACTACAAGGACGAGAAGAAGACCGCCGAGACCTTCAGGACCATCAACGGAGTCCGCTACGCCATCCCCGGGGACTACGCGCAGGTCGAGGAGGACGGCACGGTCACCATGCTGGGCCGTGGCTCGGTGTCGATCAACAGCGGCGGCGAGAAGATCTACCCCGAGGAGGTCGAGGCCGCGCTCAAGGGTCATCCCGACGTCTTCGACGCGCTGGTGGTCGGTGTGCCCGACCCGCGGTACGGCCAGCATGTGGCCGCCGTCGTCCAGGCCCGGCCGGGGGCCCGGCCGACGCTGGCGGAGCTGGACAGCTTCGTGCGCTCCGAGATCGCGGGATACAAAGTGCCGCGCAGCCTTTGGCTCGTCGACGAGGTCAAGCGTTCGCCGGCCGGCAAGCCGGACTACCGCTGGGCCAAGGAGCAGACCGAGGCGCGCCCCGCCGACGACGTGCATGCCGCTCACGCGACTGCGTGACGGATTTCGTCAAGAGCCATCCGGGCGCGCCCGCCGAGCTATTTCGCTTGGGAAGCCGCAGGGCTGCGATGGCTTTCGGGCGTTGACGGCGGCGCGCCCTGCGCGCAGGTTGTTTCTGTCGACGCGGCCAGCCTGACCCTGCGGCGGCTCGAGTCGGTGACCCCGAGCCCCGAAGCGGCGCAGGTGTTCGGCGGCCGGCTGGCCGTCACGCACGACGCCGGTGCCGCGGCGTTCGGCGCGGGGCCCGACGGATGGGACGGGCCGGGGTTCTTCGGGCCGCTGTCGCAGCCGTTGCCGATGTCGCTGCAGCCGCACCGGCGCTGGGGCGAGTTTTACGCCGACGAGCGGCTGGCCCCGATGGCCGAACTCGCGGCGCGCGCGGCTGGATGCTTCGACCCGGGCCACGATCGACTCCGTAGCGGCACGCTGCCGTGCGGGCGACTTCGACGACGAGGACCAGCCGGCCCGGCTGCACGGCGATCTGTGGGGCGGCAACGTGATGTGGACGCCCGACGGGGTGGTGCTGATCGACCCGGCCGCGCACGGCGGTCACCGCGAGACCGACCTGGCGATGCTCGCGCTGTTCGGCTGCCCGCACTACGACGCGATCATCGCGGGCTACCAGCGGGTGCGACCGCTGAAACCGGGCTGGCGCAACCGGATCGGGCTACACCAGCTCTTCCCGCTGCTGGCGCATGTCGTGCTGTTCGGCGGCGGCTACGAGGCGCGAACGCGTGCCGCCGCCCGCGCCGCGATGGCCGCCTAGCCCGCCGTCTAGTGTTCAAAGCGCGATGACGATCGACGTGTGGATGCAACATCCGACGCAACGGTTCCTGCGCAGCGACATGCTGGCC
>CAWFKY010000019.1:0-296311 GCA_963816495.1 uncultured Actinomycetota bacterium
ACCGACTACGGCCTTTGGTAACCGTAGCGACTCGCACACATTCGACGGCGATGCAAGCGAGGCCGCCGTCCTAACCAAATTCGTGCTCAGCCGACGGTACGGGCGCACAATTGAGGAGAGTGTCTGAAACCTGGGGAGCTGCGATGAGCGAGCAACTGTACGACTTTTTCGGCGAGATCTTCCAGCGGTACTTCAGACCCGCCATCGACGCATATCCGCGAATGGGTGGCGCACTCGTCGAAAGGTTACTCACGCTGACTGACGACGTCCCCGACAGATTGGCACAGACCCGGTGCGCCGCAATGGCATGGGGCAAGGCCGAGACCCCGAACGCCAGGATCACCTCGGAACTTTTCGTGATCACCCAACACGGGCTGATGTATGCCGCCGAGTTGAACGAGTCGCGCCGGGCGCTGTATTACCTGGCCACGCCGCCCGCATTGTTCGATCCTTTCGTCGATCAGGTCGACACCGCCGAACTGCGTGAGGGCGCGGTCGTCGTGGTGGACAGCCGGTGCGGCCGAGACCTCGCATCCGCGCATCCGATGGACGCCGCACTGCGCCGGATACTCGACGAGCACTTGGCGCTGAGGGTTGATCTGCCCACGTAACTATTTCCTCGCCGCGGTCTTCTTGGCCGGCGCGTGCGATGGGGAGTGCGAGCATGCGGTCATTGTTGGCGTGTGTTCGGAGCTGCGATGACGACGTCCATGACAAGTCCCAAGCGATGCACGTGTGGAGCGGCGTCCGTCGTGAAGGCGATCAGTGACTTGATACATGGTCACCGTTGGCCCCACCTGCTGTGTCGTCCGATGTCGACAGCGCGACCTGAATCTGGTGCCTTCCTTTTGAAGTGACCGCGAAGGCGAGCTCGAGCCTGTGGAGGACCCTGCGGGCTCGGGTCTTCCTCGACTACGAGCGGGCGTCAACCCGCGGAGGCGTGGAGAAGCTGCTCGGCTCGACACAGAATCCTGCTTGATATGTCACTCAGTCGACGATGACTCCGCCGGTCAGATTGGCAACCGTCCCGGTCATTGCAGCGGCCCGATCAGACGCTATAAAGGCAGCCACTTCGCCGAGCTCCACCAGGGTGGTCGCCCGTTTCCTGTGAGTCATTCCGGCCATGGCGGCCCTAAATTCCTCGTGCGTGATGCCATGTCCCTTAGCGTGCAGCCCGAACACCACGTCGATCGTCGGAGTCTCCTCCATGCCCGTCGTGCGCAGGCAGACAGCGCGCACGCCGTACTGCGCCCATTCCCCCGAAAACGCGCGATTGAGGGATTCCATTGCGGCCCAGGCTGGGCTCATGCCGCCAAGCAGCGGTGAACCCAAACGGGCAGGCTCAGGCGTGTGCATCAGGACCACCCCAGAGCGCTGGCCGATCATATGACGTGCTGCTGCTCGGCCGGTCACAAAGTGTGCCCGTGCGTAAGTTGTTATCGGCAGCGAAAAACTCTCGACCGAGAGCTCGGTGAAGGGGATGCCCTGCATGCCTTGTTGCGGAATCCCGATGGCGTTGAACGAGATATCGATCTTCTCGGCCTTGTCGACGACGGTATCGAGGTGGGTTGCCACGGCCTCCTCGTCGAGCGCGTCGACCTGCGCCGTCTCGGCCGTTCCGCCAGCGGCTGAGATTCGTTTCGCGAGTGTGTTGATGGCTTCAAGGTTTCGTCCGGTCAGAAAGACGCGTGCGCCTTCGCGAGCGAATGCACGGGCTACCGCGCCGCCGACCGATCCTCCGGCCCCGTAGATGACGGCGTTCTTGTTTTCGAGCAGCATGATGTTCTCTCCATTCGCCGCCAAGCGGCATTTGTTGATTGAAATGTGTTATCAGCGTTGATTTTTCCGAAGTTCGACTGCTCGGCAGTCGGCCGCACCTTCTACCTGACGGGCTCTGCGTCTAGGAGCAGCGCGTACTGACGCTCGAGTGCCTTGGCAGCACCGCTGCGCCAGCTTTGCGCCAGGGACTCCGACATCAGATCGGGGAAGATCTCGTCCTGTCCGTTCTCCACTCCGTCGAAGATGCCTCGCGCAACGGTGTCCGGAGAGGCCTTTGGTATGTCGAGGCCTCGGGTCATATCGGTGTCCACGACTCCGGTCAGGACGGCATGAACGCGCACGCCCCGTGTGGCCAGGAGGACGCGCAACGATTGCGTCATGTTGAAGGCGGCCGCCTTGGAGATCGAATAAGCCGGGATGAGCGGCAAGGGTGCTAAGGCGTTTGCCGACAGGTTGTTGACGATGGCTCCCTTGGAAGCAGTCAGCAACGGCAGGAAAGCCTGAGTCACGCCGTACACGCCGAACAGGTTGACGGCGAGGTGCCGTTCGAGCACGGCCCGATCGCTCAAGTCGTCGTAGAGCGCCACGCCGGCGTTATTGATGAGGATGTCGAGAGAGTCGACTTCATCGACGGCTCTCTGGATCTGCGCAGCGTTGGTCACGTCCAGGGCCAGGGGTGTGACGCGCCCATCCCCGTGGGTCAAGGGCTGGCGCGCGCCGGCATATACCCGTTTCGCACCTCTGTGCAACGCTTCCTCGACCAGGGCCTGCCCGATGCCGCGATTGGCCCCGGTGACCAGAACTGTCTTGTGCGCGATGGTCATACATCCTCCTAGCTAGTGAATTCCGAGCTGTCAAAGATGTAGATGCGACGACGTCGAGAAAGTGGGCTCGCACTTTGCGCCCAGTTCTGGGCCGCGCAGGTGTCGATACTGGAAGGTCGACAAGAAAGGCGAGAGACGTTGACGCGAGGGTGGAGTGGCGAAAAGTGGTGACAACCGATCTGCTGACCAGGGCGCGGGCCGGCGACGGCGACGCGTTCCGAGAGCTGACCGAGCCGCACCGTCGAGAGCTACAGGTGCACTGCTACCGGATGCTCGGATCTCTTCAGGACGCCGAGGACGCCCTTCAGGACACGCTGCTGGCCGCCTGGCAGGGCCTCGCAGGTTTCGAGGAACGCGCCTCGATCCGCACATGGCTGTATCGGATCGCCACCAACCGGTGCCTCAACGCGCTCCGCTCGGCCAACCGACGCCCGGCTAAGGAGTGGGACGTGCCCGAGGTTGAACCGCCTGAGCCGACGCGGCTCGGCGAAATCGTCTGGCTCGAGCCCTATCCCGACGCCCTCCTCGAGGGTGCGATCAACGCGCCGCTCGGCCCGGAGGCACGCTACGAACAGACCGAAGCCATCTCACTGGCCTTCGTGACCGCACTGCAAGTCCTGCCGGCGCGCCAGCGCGCCGCGCTCATCTTGCGCGAGGTACTCGGATACCACGCCGCCGAAGTGGCCGACATGCTCGACTCGACCGTCGAATCGGTCACCAGTGCCCTCAAGCGGGCCCGCGCCAGCCTGCAACGCCACCTGCCGCCGACGGGCGAGGGCGAGGGCAAGGCGCCTCCCGTTCCCGGTTCACCCGCCGAGCAGGCGCTGGTGGCAAAGTTCGTCCGCGCCTACCAGTCCGGCGATGTCGACGCGCTGGTCGCGTTGCTCACCTTCGATGTCGCCGTGTCCATGCCACCAATTCCCCTCGAGTGGCACGGCCGCGACGTGGTGGCCCGCTTCTACGCCAGTGTCTTTCGTCCAGGCCGGAGATATGACCTCGTGCCGACAAGGGCGAACGGTCAGCTGGCGTTCGGGGCCTACCTTCACAGCCCCAGCGGCAGCCGCCACGGGGCGGGCCTGCTCGTCCTCACCACCACCGGCGACCGGATCCGCGCGCTGACCCGCTTCGACAACGACGTGCTCCCGTGGTTCGGGCTGCCGCGCTCGCTCCCCGGCTGACAACATGGCCTACCTCAGTCAACGGTGGTTCAACCGCGCGTTTAGCCAGCTCAAACACCAACCGCCACTGGCCCCAATACGGTCGCGACCGCCGCAACTCCAACAACATCGCTTCGACCTCGGCCGGCATCTGATGCGGGCACGACGCCGGCCGATACGACCGATCCCTTAGCCCCTCAAGGCCCTGGGCCTCATACCGGGCCAACCAGGAGCGCAGCGTTTGGCGCGACACCCCCCACCTTTGACGCGACCTGCGCAATCGACAACCCGTCGCTGATCACCGCCAACACGGCCTGATAGCTCTGCTCAGCCACGCTCAACTCCCTCATCTAGGGAGTGTCAAGGATCAACCGAAACAACTGTCAAGCATCAGCCGAAACACCGTCAGGCATCGCCCGAAACCGAAACGTCACGCATCAACCGAGGTCATACATGTCCCAAAGTGGGGCGGGCGGGGCTCGAACCCGCGACCAACGGATTATGAGTCCGCGGCTCTAACCAACTGAGCTACCGCCCCTTGACGCGTTAGACCTTAGCGTCAGCTCCCGGAATCGTGGTCGTCAGCCGACGGCCTGAGCCGGAAAATCCGGATCTGCCGAGGCGCGCAGTTCAAGCGATAGTTCTCGTATCCGGCGTAGACGTCGACGGCCGTCGACCAGGCCGCGTCGCGCTCGTCGCCCTCCAGCAGTTCGGCCCGGTAGGGACGAGGCGGACCGTTTAGCTCGACGATGCAGTCAGGGTGGGCCAAGAGGTTGGCGCTCCACCCCGGATGCTTCTCCTGGCCGTAATTCGATCCGATCGCGAGCAGCCCGTCGCCGCCGTCCAGCAGTGCCAACGGCTGTGGGCGGGCCTTGCCCGATTTGGCGCCGGTGGTCGTGACGAGCCCGACCTTGTCCCGCCCCATGGTGCTGAGGTGGCCGTTCGTCCGTGGAATCAAGAATTTGTCGACGCGCGGCGCCAAGAACTTGCCCAAGTAGGAGCCGGCGCGGGACATGGCCATGCGTTCAAAGAGGGCCTCGTCCCACCGCAGACGACGGCCGCGGTAGGGGCTGAACCTCCGAAAAGCCACGGATTTAACGTACCCAATCACCGGTCGGAGGAACACGGTTTGTCCGCCGCCCCGAGCCGATCTCAGTAAGGCGGTCGCAGGCCGGGCACCATCGGGAAGTGTTTGACATTCCGGGTCCACAGCTCCGCCTGCTCCGCCGCCGCGGTTGCCGCGATGACGTAGTCGACCGTGTCGATCCCGGGATGCGACCGCACATACCGACGGGCTAGCACGCCTGCAGCGTCGGCGAGTACAACATCGACGGGAACCCAGCGGAGCACACCGAGCAGCGCTCTGGTTTTGGCCTCATCCTTCGTACGCATCCCGGCCAGCACCTCGATGCGGGTGAGCACGGAACCGACGAGTTCGCGCTGCTGTGCGACGGCCTCGGTCAACAGATCACTCGCTGCCTGCACGCCGCACAGGTGATCGATGAGGATCGAGGTGTCGACCAGGGCGGGCGGCGTCATTTGGCTTCCGGCGCGCCCAACTTGAGGCCGAGTCCTGGGCGCATGCGGTCGACGTACTCCGCCGAGTCAATCTCAACCGACCAAGCGTGAAAACTCACATCAAGTGCTCGCAGTCGCTCGGCCGTGGATCTGTCGCCGTACACCCGATCGACCGCGCGCCGGATGAGTTCGGCCAGCGACAAACCGGATTGCTCGGACTCCGCAACCAGCCGTGTGTACTGCTCGTCCTCGAGCGTGATCTGCGTCCGATGCGTCATGATGTAACGTTACATCACCCGGCCCGGGCGAGACGATCAGCTGTACACAACCTGCCCGTCGGCGGCGAGCAGGTAACGCTCGGTGCCGTGCTCAACCCTGGGGGCGTCACCACCAAGCGAGACGGCAATTTTGTTGCTGGCGTTGCGCATGACGTCAAAAGTGAGTTCGACGGCCTCGTCGTCTGAGAACCCCGAGCGCACCCCGACGACGTCATCGGCGCCGAGGTGCGCAGGGGTCCAAATTAACCCATCGGCATACCGCAGCGCTGCTTTTGCCCGCTCGTCGAGCAAGGTCGATTGCTGAAAGTTCTCGATGTCGCCATAGAGCGTTTCCGAACCCCCGGCATCCAGTGCCGTGCTTTCCCGCAGCGACTTGCACAACCGGCAGTTGTGCTGAGTGGCTCCGCGCAGCCGAACCAGCTCGGACGTGACCGGGTCGAGCGCGCGCATCCGCGCCACCGCCGGCAAAAAGTCGTTGAACACCACGCCCGACGGGTCGGAGGTGTGATCCCACTCGACCGCGCCCCCAACCCAACCGAGATACTCCGAACCGACACCCAACGCTTCCAAGCCCGCCCGCACGCGCGGCACGAAGTCCGCGATGTACATGGCAACGACCGCACCGAAGGTGCTGTCCCCCAAAGCCTTAAACAACCGGGACCGCTGCTCAACGTTGATTGCCGAAACGTCGACGCTGAACTGCTCGGCGAATTCGGCGACGACGGCCTCGGCCTCCGAACCAGGCTCGTCGACCGCGACCTCGGCGGGCAATGCCGGTAAGGACAACGTCCGCGCGCACACAGTCCGGACCAACCCGGTGATGCGACCATCACCGGGAGAAAGAGCTACCAGTTGATCTAGCACCACAGCATTATTGCGCCTGGCTCACCGACGACATATGGAAGTCGGGTATCCGCAGCGACGGCATCGCCGCGCGGGTGGCCCAATCGCCCCATTCGCGTGGCAGCGTCTTCTCACTGACCCCGGCTTCGGTGGCCCGGCGCAGCAGGTCCAGCGGGCTTTCGTTGAAGCGGAAGTTGTTGACCGCCGCGGTCACCTCGCCGTCCTCGATGAGATACACCCCGTCGCGGGTCAGCCCGGTGAGCAGCAGCGTGGTCGGGTCGACCTCGCGGATGTACCACAGCGTGGTCAGCAGCAGCCCGCGCTCGGTTGCCGCGATCATGTCGGCCAGGCCGGCCGACCCGCCCGTCATCACCAGGTTGTCGGCGGCCACCGCGACCTTTTCGTCGAACTTGGCCGCAGTGGCGCGCGGATAGGCCAGCGCGTTGATCACGCCGTCGCGGATCCAATCGATCTGGGCGAGCTCCATGCCGTTGTCGAACACGGACGCCGTCTCCGAGGAGTGGCTCGTCGCGACGAACGGGGTGCAGGCCAGGCCCGGCGCCATCGGATCGGAGAACAGGGTCAGCGGCAAGTCGGTGAGCCGCTCCCCCACCCGGGTCCCGCCGCCGGGTGCGGAAAACGCACTGCGTCCTTCCTGCGCGCCCCGACCGGCCATCGCCCACGCCATATAGAGCATCATGTCGGCCACCGTCGATGGTGGCATGATCGTCTCGTAGCGCCCGGCGGGTAGCTCGACACGGCGCTGCGCCCAGTCCAAGCGCATCGACAGCTCGTCGAGCAGCGCATCGGTGGGCACGCCAACGAAGTCGGGCGTACCGACACCCACCCAAGCGCTGGCATCGCCGCGCTTGCCGTTGATCTCCACCGCACCGGCGGGCTGGGTGTAACGTCGGCGCAACCCGGTCGATGACGCCAAAAAAGTTGTTGAAACACTGTGGTGCGCAAAGCCGTACAGCCGGTCGGCTCCGCCGAACCCTCGGCTCAACGAGGAGGCGACGTCGGTGAACACCTCGGCACCGGTGCCGGGCACGGGCGCGTCCCAGTCCGCGGGCACGCCGGCATCGGCGAGCAGCGGCGCCGCGTCACCGGCCTCCGGCGCTGAACGGGCCGCGGCCTGCGAGGCTGCCACCAGCTCCGGTATCACGCGCGGGTCGACTTCGGCGGAGACCACCGTCCCGATGAACGCGCTATCAGCTTGGCGCACAATCGAAATCACGGTCGTGCTGCGGCTGACCGAAACCCCGTTGGTGGTCATGGAATTCCCCGCCCAACGCACGTTCGCCCCGATCCGGTCGGTGACCAGCACCATGGTCTCGTCAGCCCGGCCGGCTTTGGTCGCTTCACCCAAGACGAGGTTGACGACGTGCTGCGGGGTGATCATCGGCCACCCTCGGCGCGAGTGTTGAGCACGTTGACGCCGCGGAACAACGCCGACGGGCAGCCGTGGCTGACGGCGGCGATCTGTCCGGGCTGGGCCTTGCCGCAGTTGAACGCGCCGCCCAGCCGCCAGGTCGACGGGCCGCCCACGGCTTCCATCGAATTCCAGAAATCGGTGGTGGTGGCCTGATACGCGACATCGCGCAACTGACCATCCAGGACACCGTCGCGGATGCGAAAGAAGCGCTGGCCGGTGAACTGAAAGTTGTAGCGCTGCATATCGATCGACCACGACTTGTCCCCGACGATGTAAATGCCGTTCTCGACGCGGCTGATCAAGTCCGCGGTGCTGATGTCGTCGGGACTGGGCTGCAGCGACACGTTGGCCATCCGCTGGATCGGTACGTGATGGGGCGAATCGGCATACGAGCACCCGTTGGAGCGCGACTGTCCGAGTTTCGGCGCGAACACCCGATCCAGCTGATAACCCACGAACAGGCCGTCACGCACCAGGTCCCAGCTTTGGGCGGCCACGCCCTCGTCGTCGAAACCGGTACTGGCCAAGCCGAATTCGACGGTGCGGTCGGCGGTCACGTTCATCACCGGGGAGCCGTAGCGCATGGTCCCGAGTTTTTCGGGAGTGGCGAACGAGGTCCCGGCATAGGCCGCCTCGTAGCCGATCGCGCGGTCGTATTCGGTTGCGTGGCCGATGGATTCGTGAATGGTGAGCCACAGGTTGGTTGGGTCGATCACCAGGTCGGTGGGTCCGGGCGTCACGCTGGGCGCCTTGACCTTTTCGGCCAGCAGCGACGGCAGCTGCGCGAGTTCGTCGGTCCAATTCCACACTTCGTCGCCGACCAGCACTTCCCAACCGCGGGCCATCGGCGGCGCCAACGTCCGCATCGAATCAAAGCTTCCCGCCGCGGAGTCGACGGTCACCGCTTCCAGCGATGGCAGCACCCGCACCCGCTGCTGGGTGATCGACGATCCGAACGTGTCGGCGTAGAACACCTGCTCCTTGACGGCGGTCAGCCCGGCCGACACGTGGTCGACGCCGTCGGCGGCCAGCAACCTGCCGGAGTTTTCCTGCAGCACGGCGATCTTGTCGGCGCCGGAGATGTCGAACGGGTCGATCCGGTAGTTCGACACCCAGGTGGCGTCGGCGTAGACCGGCTCGGCCGCCAGCTCGACCCGCTCGGCGTTCAGCGCCGCGAGCGTGGTGGCGACATGCACCGCGCGGCGCGCGGTCTCGGCGGCGACGGACGGCGCCAGCTCGGCGTGCGAGGCGAATCCCCAGGTGCCGTCGACGATCACCCGCACCGCCAGGCCGATCTGGCGGTTGACCACCGCCGTCTCCAGCTCACCGTCGCGCAGCTGGATGTTCTGGGTGCTGATCCGCTGAATCCGCAGGTCGGCGTGGCTGGCGCCGGCCGCGGAAGCTGCGGACAACGCGGCTTCGGCCAGTTGGTGGCGCGGCAGGTCCAGGAAGTCGGCATCGATCTCCCGGTCCGGTGTCACCACATGACCTTAACTAGCGGCTTTAATACATCCATGCCCGACGCGCCCCGCCGATCCACCGCGCTGGGGTATGCCTTGCTGGCACCCAGCCTGTTCGGTGTGCTCGTCTTTCTGCTGTTGCCGATTTTGGTCGTGATCTGGCTGAGTCTGTACAAGTGGGACCTGCTGGGACCGCTGCGTTATGTCGGCCTGGACAACTGGCGGTCGGTGTTGGTCGACGCCGACTTCGTCAACTCACTGGTGGTCACGACGATCTTCGTGGCGATCGTAGTTCCGGTGCAGACGGTGCTCGGGCTGTTGGCCGCGTCGATGCTGGCTCGCCAGCTGCCCGGAACCCCGGTGTTTCGCACCTTGTATGTGCTGCCGTGGATCTGCGCGCCGCTGGCGATCGCGGTGTTGTGGCGCTGGATCCTGGCTCCCACCGACGGCGCGGTCAGTGCCGTGCTGGGGCATCGGATCGAGTGGCTTTCCGATCCCACCCTGGCGTTGCCGGTGGTTTCGGCCGTCGTCGTCTGGGCCAACGTGGGCTATGTCGCGTTGTCCTTCCTCGCGGGCCTGCTGGCGATCCCCGACGAGATCCACGCGGCCGCGCGCACCGACGGCGCCAATGCCTGGCAGCGGTTTTGGCGGATCACCCTGCCGATGCTGCGGCCAACGATGTTCTTCGTGCTGGTCACCGGAATCGTCAGCACGGCACAGGTTTTCGACACCGTCTACGCGCTGACCGACGGCGGCCCGAGGGGCCGCACCGACCTGGTGGCACATCGCATCTATGCCGAGGCGTTCGGCGCGGCGGCGATCGGACGGGCGTCTGTCATGGCGGTGGTGCTATTCGTCATCCTCGTCGGCGTCACCTTCGTACAGCACATGTACTTTCGACGGCGGATCAGCTATGACCTCACCTAGTCGCCCCAGTCGCTATCTCACCGGCCTGCCGAATGCCGTCGTCTACGCCGGCTTGCTGCTCGGCGCGCTGATCACCTTGGTGCCGTTCGGACTTGGCTTGGTCACCTCGTTCACCTCCAAGCACCAGTTCGTCACGGGAACGCCGCTGCAGCTGCCGCGACCGCCGACACTGGACAACTACGGCGACCTTGCCGGGGCCGGATTCGGCCGCGCCGCCGCGGTGACCGCGTTGATGACAGCGGTGATCCTGGTGGGCCAGTTGACCTTTTCGGTGCTGGCGGCGTACGCGTTCGCGCGGCTGGATTTTCCCGGCCGCGACCCGCTGTTCTGGGTTTACATCGCGACGCTGATGGTGCCGGGGACGGTCACGGTGGTGCCGATGTATCAGATGATGGCGCAGTTGGGCCTGCGCAACACGTTCTGGGCGTTGGTGCTGCCGTTCATGTTCGGTTCCCCGTACGCGATATTCCTGCTGCGCGAGCACTTTCGCCTCATCCCGAACGACTTGATCAACGCCGCGCACCTCGACGGCGCCAACACCCTGGACGTGATCGTGCACGTGGTGATCCCGTCGAGCCGGCCGGTGTTGGCCGCCCTGACGCTGATCACCGTGGTCTCGCAGTGGAACAACTTCATGTGGCCGTTGGTGATCACCAGCGGCCACAAGTGGCGGGTGCTCACGGTCGCGACCGCAGACCTGCAGTCGCGCTTCAACTCTCAGTGGACGCTGGTGATGGCCGCAACGACGATCGCGATCGTTCCGCTGATCGTGTTGTTCGTGGCATCCCAACGCCACATCGTCGCGTCGATCGTCGTCTCGGGGCTCAAATGAACCGCCCGCGCCGTTCGACCGTGTTCACCGCGGCGCTCGCGCTGCTGGCTGTGTTGTTGGGCGCGACGGCGGTGTTCATGGACCGCTACGGACAGCCGAGCGGCGACAAGGTCGTGGTCACGGTGCGGATTTGGGCCGAGCCGATCGCCCAGGCATATCGGCAATCGTTCGACGCCTTCAACCGCGCACATCCCGACATCGAGGTGCGCACCCGAATGGTGGCCTACTCGACGTACTTCAACACGCTGCGCACCGACGTCGCCGGTGGCAACGCCGACGACATTTTCTGGCTGTCCAACGCATATTTCGCGGCCTACGCCGACAGCGGCCGTCTGCTGAACATCGGCAAGACCCTGGGCCCGAGCGCGGCCTCGGCCTGGGAGCCGGCCGTGGTGGACCAGTTCACCCGCAACGGCGCGCTGTGGGGTGTGCCGCAGCTGACCGACGCCGGCATCGCCGTCTTCTACAACGCCGACCTGCTCGCGGGCGCCGGTGTTGATCCCGCTGCAGTTGAACACTGTGCGGTGGAACCCCAACGGTGACGACACCTTACGTCCGCTGCTGGCGCGACTCACCGTGGACGCCGACGGAAAGACCGCCAGCACACCGGGTTTCGACGGCACCCGAGTCCGGCGATGGGCCTACAACGCAGGCAACGACGCGCAGGCCATCTACCTCAATTACATCGGCTCGGCCGGCGGCGTCTTCCAGCGCGGCGACCAGTTCGCGTTCGATAACCCGCCGGCGATCGAGGCCTTTCGCTATCTGGTCGGCCTGATCAACGACGACCACGTCGCGCCGCCGGCCTCCGACACCAACGACAACGGCGATTTCTCCCGCAACCAGTTTCTGGCCGGCCGGATGGCGCTCTTTCAGTCCGGCACCTACAACTTGGAACCGGTGGCTCGCTATGCCCCATTCCACTGGGGTGTGGCGATGCTGCCGGCCGGGCCAAAGGGGCGGGTCAGTGTCACCAACGGCATTGCCGCCGCGGGTAATTCGGCTTCCAAACATCCGGACGCGGTGCGCAAGGTGTTGGCCTGGATGGGCAGCACCGAGGGCAACGCCTACCTGGGCCGCGACGGTGCGGCCATCCCCGCCGTGCTGGCAGCGCAACCGGTCTACTACAGCTACTGGGCCGCCAAAGGCGTCGACGTCACACCCTTCTTCTCCGTGCTGGACGGGCCGCGTATCGCGGCCCCGGGCGGCGCCGGCTTCGCCGCCGGAAATGAGGCGCTGCAAAGCTATTTCAACGAAATGTTCCTCGGCCGCGGCGACGTCGCGACCACCCTGCGCAGGGCCCAGGAGGCGGCCAACGCGGCCGCCCGTCGTTAGACCCCTGGTTCAGATGTTCAGGGAAGGGATGTCATGCCTGGATCGTGGATAATCGCAATCCTCTTTTTTCTGCTGGCCATCGCGGTGCTCGTCGGGAGTGTCTTCGTTGGCCAGCGTGGCCGGATGTGGCTGTGGAGCATCACGGCCGCCGCCGCGGTGTTCGGTGTGCTCTTCACCCTCGTCAGTGCCTACGACCGAGTTGACACGCGAAACGTCGGCATCATCACCGAGTTCGGCAAACCGGTGGGGGTCCACGGCGCCGGGATCGTGTGGCATGCGCCGTGGCGCAAGGTCAGTGAACTGTCGGAGGCGATCCAGTTGCAGGCGTTCGAATCCACCAGTTACGACGACGCCAGCGCGGGCAGAGGCGCCAATGGCAACCCGGCGGCGATCAATGTGCGGCTGGCCAACAACTCCAACGCCTACGTCGATGAGAACCTGAATTGGCGGCTGCGTGAAGGCGCGGCCCCGAAGCTGTTCCAGGATTACGGCGGGGCCAACGTGTTCCAGACCATCAAGGAGCAGTTGGTGGACCGCCAGGCTCAGGTCGCGTTGTCAAAGGTGTTCGCCACGTTCAACCCGCAGGTGATGCTGGCCGCCGCAGCGAACGCGCCGGGCGGCGCCCCGCAGCTGCCCGCGCCGGCCCAGGGCGCGGATCTGCCGGCGATGGCCGCCCAAGTCAAGAAGGATCCGCAGGACGCGGTGGGGACCGAGATCGAGATTCTCGACGTGCGCATCCCGCGGATCTTCTACGACCAGCCGACCCAGCAGCCCATCGACGCCTACAACCAGAAGGTTCAGGAAACGATCAACGCGCAGCAGGACGTCAAGACCGCCGAGCAAAACCGGTTGGCTGCCGAGCAGCGCGCCAACCAGCCGCCGCCGGATCTGCGGATTGCGATCTTCAACTGCCTGACCGATCAGGTGAAGAACGGGCGCGACCCGGCAGGGTGCTGGGGTCAGATCGGCGGCCAGCCGCTGGTGCAAGTGCCGCGGTGATAAAGCCCGTCAGTTGGCATTGTTGAGTGCGCTGCGGTGGCGGCCCCACACCAGGTAGAAGATCAGCGCGAGCGCCACCCAGCCGGTGAATGCGATCCAGGTGTACCAGTGCAAGCTGACCAGGATGTACCCGCACGCCAGCACCGAAAGCACCGGAGTGACAGGGTAACCGGGCACCTTGAACCCGCGCGGCAAGTCCGGCTCGCGCACCCGCAGAATAATGACCCCGACAGACACAACGATGAACGCGGTGAGGGTCCCGATGGAGACCATGTCCGCCAGGTTCTGCAGGGGAATTAAGGCGGCCAGGAGCGACGTCACGATCGCGACGATCACCGTGTTGTTCACCGGGGTCATCGTGCGAAGGTTCACCGTTGCGAACCGCGACGGCAGCAACCCGTCGCGGGCCATCGCATACAGGATGCGGGTCTGGCCGTACAGGGTCACCAGCGTCACGCTGAAAATCGAGATCACGGCGCCCGCAGCCAGAATGGTGCTGGCCCATTCGCTGTGCGTGACGTTGTCGAGGATCGTGGCCAGCCCGGCCTCCTGCTGCTTGCCGAAGTCCTGCCAGGACTGGGTGCCCAGCGCCGCGAGCGCGACGAGAACATAGACGCCGGTGACGATCAGCAGCGCCGCGATCAGCGCGCGCGGCATGGTCTTCTGCGGATCCCTCACCTCTTCGCCCGCGGTCGACACCGCGTCAAGGCCGATGAAAGAGAAGAAGATCGTGCCTGCGGCCGAACCGATGCCGGCGACACCGAGCGGGGCGAAGTCTTTGAGGTGGCCGGCGTCATACGCAGTGAACGCGATCACCACAAACATGCCCAGCACACCGAGTTTGATCAGCACCATGATCGCGTTGGCGGTAGCCGACTCGCGGGTGCCGCGGATCAGCAAAATGGCGCACAGCACGATCAAGATGACCGCGGGCAGGTTCACAACGCCCGGGTCAGCGTCCCACGGGGCCGCCGACAACGCATGCGGAAGCTGAGATCCCAACAGATTGTGCAGCAGCTTGTTGACGTATCCGCTCCAGCCGACCGCCACCGCAGCGGTTGACACTCCGTATTCCAGTAGTAGGCAGGCCGCCACCCCGATCGCGACGGCCTCACCCAACGTGGCATAGGCGTATGAATAGGACGACCCCGAAACCGGCACAGCGGAAGCCAATTCGGCGTAGCAGATGGCGGAGAGTCCCGCCGCCACCCCGGCGATGACGAACGAAACGATGACGCTGGGACCAGCCTCGGGTACCGCCTGGGACAGCACGAAGAAGATGCCGGTGCCGACAGTCGAGCCGACCCCGAACATTGTCAGCTGGAAGGTGCCGATACTGCGCTGAAGGTTTTCTGACGCCCCCTGTGCGACCGGGGCGTCGGACACGGGCCGGCGCCGCAGCATCTGCTCTTTCAGCATCAGCCGATTATCAGGCCTCGCTCAGCACGGCGGCGAACTGGGAGACCGCCCAGTCGATCTCCTCGGCGGTGATCACCAGCGGCGGCGCGAACCGCAACGTCGAATCGTGGGTGTCCTTGACCAGCACGCCCCGCTCGGCCAACCGCAGGCTGACCTGCTTGCCGGTCGCCAGCGTCGGCTCGATGTCGACGCCCGCCCACAGTCCCAGTCCGCGCACCGCCGACACGCCCTGTCCGATCAGCCCACGCAATTGCCGGTGCAGATGGGCGCCCAACTCGCGCGAGCGAGCCTGGAACTCGCCGCGCTCCAACATGGAAACCACGGTGGTGCCGATCGCCGCGGCCAGTGGGTTGCCGCCGAACGTCGAGCCGTGTTCGCCGGGATGCAGCACCCCGAGGGTGTCGCGGTCGGCCACCACCGCCGACAGCGGAACCACCCCGCCGCCGAGCGCCTTCCCCAGGAGGTAGATGTCGGGCACCACGCCCCAGTGGTCGCACGCGAAGGTGTACCCGGTGCGAGCCAGCCCCGACTGGATCTCGTCGACGATCATCAGCACGTTGCGCTGGCGGCACAGCGCACGGACGGCCGGCAGGTAATCGTCGGGCGGGACGACGATGCCCGCTTCGCCCTGGATCGGTTCGAGCAGCACGGCGACGGTGTTCTCGTCGATCGAGGCGGCCAGCGCGTCGGCATCTCCGAACGGCACGGAGCGGAATCCCGGTGTGAACGGCCCGAATCCACCGCGCGCGACCGGGTCCGACGAGAAGCTGACGATGCTGATCGTGCGGCCGTGGAAGTTGTTGTCGGCCACGACGATGTTCGCCCGGCCCTCGGGGACGCACTTGACATCGGCACCCCATTTGCGCGCGACTTTGAGGCCGCTCTCGACGGCTTCGGCTCCCGAGTTCATCGGCAGCACCATGTCTTTTCCGCACAACCGCGCCAGTGCCGCGCAGAAGGGTCCGAGCCGGTCGGAATGGAACGCACGGCTGACCAGGGTCACGTTGTCGAGTTGGGCGTGGGCGGTCGCCGTGATCTCGGAATTGCGGTGGCCGAAGTTGACCGCGGAATAGGCGGCCAGGAAATCCAGATAGCGCCGGCCGTCGACATCGGTGATCCATGCGCCCTCGGCGCTCGCCGCGACCACCGGCAACGGCGAATAGTTGTGCGCTGCATGCCTTTCCACCAAATCGATAGCGGCTTCGGATGCTGTTGCGGTCTCGAAGATCGGCCGAGCCCCGAGAATGGTCATGCAAACACCTCCAGTGTGCAACATTTGACGGATCCGCCGCCCTTGAGCAGCTCGGACAAATCAACGCCGACCGGCTCGAAGCCCGCATCTGCGAGCTGCTTGGCGAAACCCGTTGCGGCGGCGGGCAACACAACGTGCAGACCGTCAGAGACGACATTCAGACCCAGCACGTAGGCGTCGACGCTCCCGACCACGATAGCGTCGGGAAATTGCGCGTGCAGTTGTCGCTGCGCAGCCGCGCTGAATGCCGGTGGGTAGTACGCGATGGTGCGGTCATCGAGAACGGCCAGCGCGGTGTCGAGGTGGTAGAACCGCGGGTCCACCAGTTCAAGGGACACCACCGGCACACCCAGCATCGACGAGATCTCGCCGTGGGCGCGCTGGTCGGTGCGAAAGCCGTAGCCCGCCAGCACCAGCCGGCCGAACGGCAGCAGGTCGCCCTGGCCCTCGTTGACATGGCGGGTCGTCACCGGCCGATACCCTCGCGACGCCATCCACTCGGAGTAGGCCTTCGACTCGCCGGCCCGCTCGGCGAAGCGGAAGCGCGCGACGATGGCGATGTCGCCGGCGACGAAGCCGCCATTGGCCGCGTAGACCATGTCCGGCAGCCCGGGCACCGGCTCGACCAGATCAACGGTGTGGCCCAGCTCGGTATAGGTCTGGCGCAGGCGGTCCCATTGCGCGTGCGCGACCTCGACGTCGATGGGAGCGCTGACGTCCATCCAGGGGTTGATCGCGTAGTTGACGGCGAAGAAGGTCGGCGGCGTCATTGCGTACCGGCGCGGCGTGCAGCTGCGCTTGGTGGCTTCCGCGACGGCGGCGACATAGAAATCCGTCATGAATCCAACGATATTTGGCGCTTCTAGCACAATCAAACGACGCTTATTGCGTGTCTACCGGTGATTAATTGCGCTAAATTGGGATTAATAGCGATTTGTTGCGCCAGATGGACGAGGAGCACCGATGTACCGGTTGGATACCAGCGACGAGCGCATCCTCGCCGAGTTGGCCGAGCATGCGCGGGCGACCTTCGCCGAGATCGGTCAGAAGGTGAATCTGTCGGCGCCGGCGGTCAAGCGCCGCGTCGACCGGATGCTCGAGGCGGGCGTGATCAAGGGCTTCACCACCGTCATCGACCGCAACGCGCTGGGCTGGAACACCGAGGCCTACGTGCAGGTGTTCTGCCACGGCACGATCGCGCCGGATCAGTTGCGCAAGGCCTGGGTCGACATGCCCGAGGTCGTCAGCGCCGCGACGGTGACGGGTACGTCGGACGCGATGCTGCACGTGCTCGCCCGCGATATGCGGCACCTGGAGGCGGCACTGGAGCGCATCCGCGCCAGCGCGCACATCGAGCGCAGCGAGAGCATTGTCGTGCTGTCGAACCTCATCGACCGCATGCGGTCCTAGCGGGCCTCGAGAGACCGGCCGGCCGGCACCATTCGTCACTCTAGTCACCGGAGCGAGGCACCACACTTTTTATCCGCCTCTGAGCGACATTGCCTTGTCGCGCAGCATTTGTCGCTCAGAGGTGGACAAACAGTCACACGCCTTTCTTGCGGTGACTGGTGTGACCGATGGGACGCAACGGCCTAGAAGCGCAGAAACTTGCGACGGGTAGAAGACCCTTTCGACGCACGGCGAGATACGTAGGGCCAGGGCTGGTTTCGCTCTGGCACCGAGTTGGCCCGCACCTGCTTCAGCTGCATCCGCAGCTCAGCACGCAGGTCGTGCAGATCCGGGTCCGTCCAGCGGTTGACGGCCTCGATCGGGTCAAGGCTCAAATCGTAGAGCTCCCACTGGTCGTCCAGGGGTGAGGTCCGGTAGGCCTCGCCGCCCAGCCCGTTGGCCGCCAGGTGACGCACGCCCGGCTCGGTCCACGTACCCGGGTCGTCAAACGTCCGCACCAGCTTCCACAGGTGACCACCGACCCTCACCACCAGCCCCTCGAAGTTGGAGCCGACATGTGCAGGTATCCGAATACGCAGCGGCGCGGGCGGATTCACCGTCCGCTTGAGGCGGCGCGCCAGACCCGAGGCACCGGTATCTCCTTCGAGCATGTTGTCGCGAGTCATGATGTAGACGGCCCGCGCCTCGTCGGCGTCCGCCCCGTCCACCACCGGCATGAGGTTGCGGCCCGGCAGATCGTGCACCTCGGAGAACGATTCCGAAAGCGAAGCCGCCACCGACGAGACATCGACACCCGCAGCCCCCAGCAGCGTCGGGACCAAGTCGACGTGCGACGTCGGCGCCGTCACCACGCGAGACGACGTCGCGCAAGCACCGATGCGCGCGATCACGAAAGGAACCCGGGTGGCTTCGTCGTACAGGTTGAACCACTTCTGGTGCAGGCCGCCGTGGGCGCCGAGCAGATCGCCGTGATCCGCCGTGCGCACCAGTACCGCGTTCGCCGACCCACCCTCGGTGACCGCCCGCCGGACCCGGTCGATCGGGCCGTCGACTTCGGCGTGCAGCCGGTAGTAAAGGTCGCGGTAGCGCTGGGCGTAGCGGTTGTAGGTCAGGGTGATCGCGGGCGCGGGGCCGTAGCCCGAGTAGTAGGCCTCGCGGAAGGCGATCTGCGCCGCCGGCTTGGTGGACAAGTCCTCGTCGGCGGTGGGAGCGGCAGGGACCGGCGGTGGGTCCAGTGGTGACGGCCGTACCGGACCGCGCAGCGCCCATGCTGGAAACAGCACGATGTCATGGGGATTCACGAAGCTGGCGACCAAGAGGAACGGTCGCATCGCCTCGGCATCCCCCAGGCGGCGACGCGCGTAGCGGTCGTTCAGCCACGCGACGACGCGGTCGGCGATCAGCGGATCGCGCCGAATGCCGGCGTTGGCCAGCAGCGCCCCGTGCGGTTCCGGGCCGACCCATCCCGAAAAACCGAACGGCCCCAACGGGTCTGCGTCCAGATAGCGTTGCACGGCGGCGGCATCGATGACACCGTCGTCGTCGTTGGTCGCCAATGGGCGGCCGGTCGCCGGATCGATGAGATCCGCGTGCGAGATGTGCCATTTGCCGTCGTAGTGGGTGTCGTATCCCGCCCCGCGGAACCAGTTCCCCAGTGTCGGCACCTCCCCCGGCCGGAGCCAGCGCATCCGGGAATCGTCGGCCGTCTTGCCGATGCCGTCGGTCTGGGTAACCCCGTGCAGGTCGGGGTAGTGCCCGGTGAATATGGTGGGGCGGCTGGGCACGCAGGCCAACGAGCCGGTGTAGTGCCGATGAAAACTGACACCGTGATCGTCGAACCACCTGCGGCCAGCCAACATTCGGTCGCGCCAGGCCAGCACGGAGGCAGCCTCGTACGGCGGCACCGCGCGCTCCTCGTCGGTCATGATGACGACGACATCGGGGCGATCAGACACGGGCATTCTCCAATCGGTCCGCCAGCCCGGCCAGCATCGAGTCGGACTGTCGCGCAACGAAACGGCACAGGGCTCGTTCGGCCAGGTTGGCCGGCACGCGTGACCCGATCTCGACCGTGCTGGTCAGCGTCACCACGGTGGAGTCCCCCGCGCCGGCTGCCAGCGTCCAGCGATTCGTCACCCGGCGCAGGAAGCGCGGCAGGCCCTCGATGTCGTAGGCCAACGCCTGCGGCGGGTCGAACTCGGTGATGCGCTCTACGAGGGTGTCGCGTTTGATCTGGACGCGCCGGGCGGTGCCGACGGGCCCGCCGTCGGGACCGGAGAACAGGATGCACGAATGGTCGGCGTTGGGAGCCCAGGAACTGATCGAGCCGAAGTCGGCAAGGACATCCCAGATTTCTTGCGCGCGAGCTGCGATGGTCCGGGTCCGGTGAATGTCGGCCACGCGCCCACGCTACGCGACCTACATCAGGGAAAGCCCGTGAAACAGGGTCTCGATTGCGATCGCCGCGCCACTGCCCGCGAGGGTGATCCCCAGCGTGACCCAGTCCGCCATCTTGGGCCGCTTGGGATTGGCAGACAGCTGACCGGTACCGCCGCGGGCGGTGATCGCGTCGCCCATTTCGTCGGCGCGCCGCAGCGTCACGGTGAGGGCGGCGGCGAGCAGGTCGATCAGCTCCAAGGCGTGCCGCCGGCGCCGGGCCTTGCGGCTGCGCGGGATGCGTTTGGGCCGCAGCCTGCGTGCGGCGTAGAGAACCTGGAATTCGTCGATCAACATCGGGAAGGCGCGCAGCGCGAGCGCCAGCGCCACCGCCCATTCGTCCACGGGAACCCGCAGTAGCCGTAGCGGGCGGCCCAAAGTCGCTAGCGCAGGCCCGATTTCGGCGACATTGGTGGTCCAGGACACCATCGCTCCCAGGCCGAGGAGCACGATCGACAGCGCGGTGATGCGCAGGAAGTGCAACGTTCCGCCCAGCGCGACGTGCAGGCCGAAGATCGACAGCACCGGACTGCCGCCGGCCAGCGCCGCGGTGCCGCCGCCCAGGGCGAGGACGAACCAGAGCCAGCGTGGCACCGAGGGCAGCGCCCCGCGCGGGATGTGCGCGATGCGGGCGGCCGCCAGCACCAGCGCCGCCACCAGCCCGATGGTCACCCACCCGGGATAGAACGTCAGCAGCACCGAGATACCAAAGACAACCAGCAATTTGGTGCCGGCCCACAAATCGTGGATCGCCGAGTTTCCAGGTACCGGGATCAGCAGCACAACCGGGCGCGAGGTGCGTCGGGTCCCGCGTTGATCGGCGAACGCGGTGTTGGTCACGGCACCCCCTCCACCGCCGCCGCGGCGGGTTCCAGCACACCATTGCGCAGATGCAGGGTTCGCGGGCAGAGGTCCTCCAGCCCCACGAAGTCATGGGAGATCACCACCACCGTCAGACCGCGTTCTCGGCGCAGGTCCTCCAGCAACCGCAGCAGCCCGCGCTGGCTGGCGGCGTCCAACCCGGCCAGCGGCTCATCAAGGATCAGCGCGCGCGGCGAACACGCGAGCAGCCCGGCCAGCACCACACGGCGCATCTGACCACCGCTGAGTTGATCGATGCGCCGCGTGGCCAGCCCCGGATCGAGCCCCACCACGGCCAGCGCGGCCGCCACGCGGTCTTCATCGCGAGGCGAAAAGCCCGCCGCGGAAGCAACTTCCGAATCGACTCGGCTGCGCATCAACTGCAGCCGGGCGGCCTGGAACGACAACGCCACCGCACCGACCCGCTCGTAGGTGGGCCGACCGTCCACCAGGCAGACACCGCTGGTGGGAACCGTCAGCCCGGCCATGATCCACGCCAGGGTCGACTTGCCCGAGCCGTTGCCGCCGTGGATCAGTACCCCGTCGCCTTGCTCGATCACGACGCTGACGTCACGCAACGCGGTCTTGGCCCAGGGGGTGCCAATGCCGTATTCGTGTCCGACGCCGATGAGTTCGAGCGCCGGCGCCTGTCCGCGGCGCTCCGTCGCGACGGTCGGCAAGGGCGGCTGCGCTGCCTCGACCATGTCGGTGTTGTCGGGCGAGTCGCTGAGGTTGATGGTGCGGTCGGCGGAAGCGGCCTCGTTGTTGTAGTGGGTGATGTGCACCAGCGCGGTTCGGTGTCGCTTGGTCAGTCCGGACAGCACGCCCAACAGGGCGTCGCGGCCCTGCTGGTCAACCATGGTGGTGACTTCGTCGGCGATGAGCAGCGCCGGCTCGCGGGCCAGCGCCGCGGCCAACGCAAGGCGCTGCAGCTCACCGCCGGACAGGCTTCCGGTGTCGCGCTCGGCGAGATCCTCGAGGCCGACCTCGCTCAGCAGCCGGCCCACGTCGACATTCGTTCCCGGCGGCAACCCCCACACCACATCGTCAGCGACCCGGGTGCCCAGGACCTGACTTTCCGGGTGCTGCAAGACAACCGCCGTGCCTCCCGGCTTGCCCAGGCCCACCGCGCCGGGGCGTTGCACGGTGCCCGACGTCGGTTCCCGACCGGCCAGGATCAGCATCAGCGTCGTCTTGCCGGAACCGTTGGAGCCGGTGACCGCGACGTGTTCGCCGACGTGCAGATCCAGGCTTAATTCCCGCAACGCGTCTTGGCCGGCGCGCGGATACCGGAAGCGCACCTTGTCCAGCCGCACCGGAACCGGTGCGATCGGGATGTCCCGCAGGCCCGGAGTCGGGGGGTCCAGCTTGTGCACGTCGGGAATGCCGCGCATGCGCTCCAGCACCCGCGACAACGCCCACCACCCGATCAACGACACGACGAGGACCTGGACAACGGACGACGCCAGCAGCACCCACGTCCAGTAGTGCAGTCCGGCAGTGAAATAGCGCTTCAAGAGGTCGGCGGCGGTGTGCAAGTGTATCCAGGTCAGCGCGGACGCAAGTCCTTCCGCGTCCGCGGTTATTGCTTTGAAGATCAGGTACCGCAGCCGGGTCAGCACCGATAGCGCGGCCACATTGGCGACGCCGGAAAGGACGCCGGCGATCAGCGCGGTGACAATCACCGTCGGCATGCCGCGGCGGGCGCGTTTGACGAATCCGGTCAGCCCGCCGATGTAGGCGCTGTTGCAGACCGCCATGAGGCCGCCGAGCCCGGCAATCAAGAAGGCAATCATGCCGGCAGCAACGGTCGCGGCGATCAGCACGCGCAGGCGGTAGCGGAACGCCAGCAATGCCATCGGCACGGTTCCCAGCAGCGCCAGACCCGCGGCGAACGGGACGACGACGGAGATGATCGCGGTTGCCGCGCACAATGCCGCCAGCACAGCGGCCTGTGCCAACTCGACCGGCTGCAGCGGCCCGCTCCGACGATGCGCACGAAGAGGGGAGGGGACGGCCACCTCATCGATTCTGCCAGGCCGCGGCACCAAGTCGCCGCAGCGCACCGTGCGACATCGGTTTTCTAAGTAAAGGTGTCCCATTGGCCTCGCTTAGCAAAGCTATGCAACGATGGATGGATGAATGCATCGACCGCCGCCCACCCCGCCAGCAAGGATGCCGGCGTCGAAGGCACGGCAAACACCGAGCCCGGCCAAGGCCTGGGAGCGGATCTGCTCGCGGTAGTCGCGCGGCTCAACCGGCTGGCCACCCAACGCATCCAGATGCCGTTGCCGTCGGCGCAGGCTCGGCTGCTGGCCACCATCGAAGCTCAGGGCGAAGCCCGAATCGGCGACCTGGCCGCCGTCGATCACTGTTCGCAACCGACGATGACCACACAGGTGCGACGGCTCGAGGAGGCCGGCCTGGTCACCCGGACCGTCGACCCGGCCGATGCCCGGGCCGTCCGAATCCGGATCACCCCGGCGGGGATGCGCACCTTGAACAAGGTGCGCATCGACCGCGCTGCGGCAATCGCGCCACAGCTCGCCCGGCTTGACGCGGCGGATCGCCAGGTATTGGGGGAGGCGGTCGAGGTTTTGCGCCGTCTGCTCGACAATGCCTTGTCGGCATCTGGCCGCAATACACTCTGATCAGCACACATCCCTGGTGCAGACAGCACACGCAGGGGGTAAACACGTAATCATGCGGACCGAGGCTTGTTGATGTCGGACGCCTTCCCTGCCTCGCCGCTGACCGTGTGGGTCGGGCCGACCCGCTATGACTTTCAGCCCGGCCGCGACATCCTCGTAGGGTTCGGGCAGTGCGACGTTCCGCTGGATCACCCGAGCAACCCCGCCGCTACATCGCAGCCCGCGCGCCCGGTTCTGGTGCTGCGGTTCAGCGGTACGCACTGGGTGGCCATCGATCGCAGCCCCGACGGCATCTTCGTCGATGGCGCCCGGATGTCGACGGTCGATATCCGCGACGGTCAGGCGATTACCATCGGCGATCCGCGGCGAGGTCCGCGGTTGATCCTCGGCGTTGGTCCCGCCGCCGCCCCCGTTGCCGCGGCCAGGCCCGACCGGCGCGCCCCGACCGAGCGGACCACTCAGCGAATGCGGGTGCCGACTTCCCCGACTTCCCCGCCGGTCCCGTCGGCGCCGCCGACAACCCCGATCCCGGCACCGGCGCGCGAACGGCAGGAAACCCCACTGATCGAGCGGATCAGCACCACCAAGCTGCCCGCCCTCCATCCAGCACCCGATAAAGCGAACACAACGAGTCGGCTGCCGTTAAAGCCGGGCGCGCGCACGGCTGGGGTGACCGCACACTGGCTGGGGTTGACTGCCGATGGCCGGCAGCTTCTGGCCGATGTGTCGTTCACCGCGCGCCCGGGCACCTTGACCGCGGTGATCGGCCCGTCGCCTACGCACAATGCCGACTTGCTCGGCCTGCTCGCCGGGACCCGCCGGCCCACCTCCGGCACCGTCACCGTCGACGAGCACGATGCGCACGCCGAACCCGAGCTGATGCGAACACGGATCGGGATCGTGTCAGGCGATGACCGCGCCCACCCGAACCTCACCGTGGAACGCGCGTTGGGATACGCGGCCCGGCTGCGGCTGCCGCCGGACACCTCCGCCGAACACCGCGACCGAGTGGTGGACCAGGTTCTCGACGAGCTCGGGCTGACGGAGCACCGCGGAACCCGGATCCGCAAATTGGCGCCCGAGATGCGCCGGTTGGCGTCGATGGCGATCGAGCTGATTACCCGGCCGACGCTGCTCGTGGTTGAGGACCCGAGCGCCGGGCTGGATGCCACGCAGGAGCATCACGTGCTGACGATGCTGCGGCGCCAGGCCGACCTCGGCTGCGTCGTCGTGGTGACGCTGACGTCGCAGGCCTCGCTGACGCACCTGAACCTGTGCGACCAGGTGCTGCTGCTCAGTCCTGCCGGCAAGCTGGCCTTCGCGGGGCCACCCGCGCAGATCGGGTCCGCGATGGGCTCCGGCGACTGGCAACAGGTCATCGCTCGGGTGAGCGCCGGCCCGCGCGCGGCAGCCGCGCTGACGGCCCCACCCCCGGTGGCCGAACCCGCGCCGCCTCCGGCGGCGCTTACGGTGCAACAGCAGATCCGGGTCGTCGCCGGCCGCCAGATCCGCCTGCTGTTGGCCAACCCCGGCTACTTCCTTTTTCTGGTTCTGCTGCCATTCGCGTTGGCGGGGCTCACGCTGCTGATTCCCGGCCATTCCGGCCTGGACCGGGCCGGACCGAACAGCGCCAGCCCACACGAAGCCATCGAGATCCTCGCCGCGCTGAACATCGCCGCGGTGCTCCTGGGCACCTCGTTGACCATCGGCGACCTGGTCGGCCAGCGTCGCATCTTCCTTCGCGAGCAATCGGTCGGGCTGGCGACGTCGGCCTACGTTTCCGCCAAGCTCATCGTGTTCAGTACGGTCGCCGCCATTCAGGCGGGGATCCTGACCGCGATCGTGATCGGCGTCAAAGGTGGGCCCGCGCACGGCGCGGTCCTGCTGCACAACGCTGACGTCGAGCTCTATGTGGCGGTGGCCGCGACGGCGATCGTCTCGGCGATCATCGGACTGGCGCTGTCCTCCCTGGGTAACTCGCTGCGCGAGGTTCTGCCGCTGGTGGTGCCGGTCATCCTGGCGTCGCTACTGTTCGCCGGCGGGCTGGTCCCGCTGGTAGGCACGTGGGGCTTCGACCAGATTTCCTGGTTCGTCCCGGCCCAGTGGGGCTTCGCGGCATCGGGATCCACCGTCGATCTGCACCGGGTCGACGCGCTGGCCACCAATGCGCTGGTCGTGGACCCACTATTCGGGCTGGTGGCTGTTCGACATGGTCATGCTGTGCGCGTTCGGCGTGATGTGGGCCGGTTTCATCCTGTTCCGTTTGCGCTCACGCGCTACACATAACGCCTGACCCGGCCGCAGTACTCGGCGTATTCCTGGCCGTACCGCTGCCGCATGAACTGCTCCTCGCGCAGCACTTGCCGATGAAACAGGACGGCCGCGAAGGCCAAGGCGGTGACGGTGGTCCAACTGGGAAACGCCAAGAACTGGCCCAGCAGGAACAGAAAGAAGCCGACATAGATCGGATTGCGGCTCACCGCGAAGATGCCCGTCGTCACCAACCGACCCGGCGCTTCGGCATCGATGCCGACCCGGAAGCTGTTGCCGAACGACACGAGGCTCAACGCCAGGATCAACACCCCGCCCAGACAAAGCCCCACTCCAACCCATGCGGCAACGGTGGACCGGAAGAACCGGTCGGCGATGGCCAGGGGCCAGCCGAACGCGGTGGCGAACAGCGAATAGAAATAGAACAGCACCACCGGCGGTATCAGGAAGTCCGTTTTGTCGATTTTCCCGAAATGCATTGCGCGAGTGCCGGTTCTGCGCAGCAGCAGAACTCTGCTGACGACCGTACCCAACAGCAGCACGATCAGCAGAGCGGCCAGTTTTTGCGGCATCGTTCCTCTAGTGTGCGCGAGCGGACGCAAAAACGGGAGGGCCAGCTAACTCGCCGGGTCTTTCCCGCCCTGCAATCGGCGCGTTACGGTCGGATCATGGGGCCACACATGACGAGCACTGCCGAACACCTGCGTGACGCGTTGGACGGGCGTTGGCGTGACGTGAAGAACCAGACGCGAGCCAGGTTGAAGGATGAGCAATTCCGCCCGCACTACACCCCGAACACGGTGATCGCCCGCGCCAAGGTATTCGAGCAGATGAAGCTCCTCGCCGCCGCGGGCATCGCCGACGAGGGATTCCGCAAGGAGCACGGCGGCACCGGGGACGTCGGTGCGGCGATCACGATGATCCAGATGCTGGCGATGTCGGACCTGTCCTTGATGGTCAAGGCCGGTGTGCAATGGGGACTGTTCGGGGGCGCCGTGGAGAACCTGGGCACCGAACGCCACTTCAACTATGTGCAGAAAATCATCAGCCTCGAGCTGCGCGGCTGTTTCGGGATGACCGAGACGGGACACGGCAGCGACGTTCAGTCGCTGGAGACCACCGCGACCTACGATGCCGAGACCCAAGAGTTCGTCATCGACTCCCCCACTCCGACGTCGCGCAAGGACTACATCGGCGGAGCGGCCGAGACCGCAACCATCGCAGCCGTTTTCGCGCAGTTGATCACTACCGAAGACGGTGCGCCAGTCAATCACGGCGTGCACTGTGTGCTGGTGCCGATCCGCGACGACGACGGCAATGATCTCCCCGGCGTGACGACGTCGGACTGCCACTACAAGGGCGGCTTGCCGGGCGTCGACAACGGCCGCATCATGTTCGACCATGTCCGCGTCCCGCGGGAGAACCTGCTGAACAAGTACGGCGAGGTCGCACCGGACGGCACCTACACGTCGCCGATCGACAACCCCAATCGCCGGTTCTTCACCATGATCGGCACGCTGATTCGCGGCCGGGTCACGGTGGGCGGCAGCGCCGGCGCGGCGGCCCAGGTGGCACTTGACATCGCCACCCGATATGCGTTGCAGCGCAAGCAATTCAGCGCCCCCGACGACTCTGGCGAGGTGCTGATCATGGACTACCTGGTGCACCAGCGCCGGCTGTTTCCGTTGATAGCACGGTCCTACGCGCTGCAGTTCGCCCAGAACGAGCTGGTGTCCAAGTGCCATGACCTGCAGACCTCGGATGTCGTGGATGCCGATGAACAGCGCGAGCTGGAAGCCCGTGCGGCGGGGCTGAAGGCGGCCAACACCTGGCACGCCAGCCGGGCCATTCAGGAGGCCCGAGAGGCATGCGGCGGCGCGGGATACATGGCCGAGAACCGTCTGATCGCCCTGCGCGGCGACACCGACGTGTTCACCACCTTCGAGGGCGACAATCATGTGCTGACCCAATTGGTCGCCAAGGAGCTGCTGACCGCCTACGCCGACGACATCAAGAGCATGAGCCCAGTCGAATGGGTCCGCTTCGCGGCCAACACGGTTGGCGAGCGCGTGATGAAACGCACTGCGGCCGAAGCGATTATGCAGCGGATTGTGGATGCCCGGCAGGACAGCGAAGAAGAGGGCAGCCTGTTCAACCGCGGTACCCAGGTGAACATGTTCGAGGAGCGCGAGAATTATCTGCTGTCCTCGGTAGCGCGCAGGCTACAGGGCAAATCGAAAGAGATGTCGGCGTTCGACGCGTTCAACGCGGTACAGGATCACGTGTTGCACGCGGCGACCGCGCACATCGACCGGGTGGTGCTGGAAGCATTCGTCGCCGGGATCGAATCGTGCGAAGACGCCGACGCTCGCGAGCTGCTGGGACTCCTGTGTGACCTGTACGCGCTTTCGGTGATCGAGGAAGACAAGGCCTGGTACGTCGAACACACCTATCTGTCCACCGAGCGCGCCAAGGCGGTCACCCGGGGTATCAACGATCGGTGCCGAAAGTTGCGTCCCCACGCGGCGACTTGGTCGACGGCTTCGGCATCCCCGAGCCGCTGCGTTACGCCGAGATGCTGCATCCGGAGAACCTGCCGGACTGAAGTTCGGCGAGCAGCCAGTGGGCGCGCTGCTTACTGGTGCGGGATCTTGCCGAGTGCCTGTAGCTTGCCGTCGGGTCCGATCTGGAATTTCACGGTTCCCGCGCCACTCGGACAGCACGCCTGATCGCTGCCGACCTGCCATCGGTACTGAACGGTGACGGTGTCGTCGCCGGGCGGCAGCACCGCGATGTACGGCTTCGGGTTCGGGGTGGGCGAGCCCAGCGGCGTGTTGTGGTCGAAGAACAACAGCTGCTGCGGCGTCGACTCGTCGGCGATGCTGGGGATGATCTGCACCCAATACAGCCGGCATTTCTTGGTATGTCCCCGTGCGATTTCGACCCAGATCGAACCCGGCACCAGAACCGGAACCGACGCGACGGCCTGGCGCACCGTGTCGTTGGTCGGCCCGTCGGAGCCTTTGCAGGTGTCGGAGGGGGGCGAAGAGTGGGGCTGCTGCGAGCCACATCCGGCCGCAGCGTTTAGAGCCAGCGCAATCAGCAGGATCGTGACCAGCCGACGACGCACACGGTGAGCTTAGCGAAGACTGTGAATGTCCCCCCTGTTTCGTCAGAAACCCCGTTACGAGATGCATCGCGGGCGTCCTCACGGGTAATTTCGGTTTTACCTCGATGGGTCAAAGTCGACCCGCGATGACCTGGGGTGACCCGGTCTTTCCCGCCACTTCACCGCAACGCCCCACGCGTTGTGAGAAAGCCGTAAAACTGCGGAAGCACCGGATATCCGGTCCTGAAACATCCTTGTCGCACGATTGCGCAAAGCCTTTTGCGCGCTCGAGAAAGGGACGTACGCGTGGCTGCGCACCCGATCGGGGACACCGTGAGCACTCTGTGCGCCTACTGCGGCGTGGGGTGTGGGATGGTGCTGCAGATCACAACCGACCCCGAAAGCGGCCGCCGTCACATCGCCAAATCGATTGGCAAGAAAGACCATCCGGCCAATTTCGGCCGGCTGTGCACCAAAGGCACAACCACCGCCGACCTTTTCCCGCCCCGGGTAGGGCGGAGTCGGCATACCTGCGCCCCGACCGCGGCGAACCCCTTGAACCCGTAGCCACTGACACCGCGATCACCCAATGCGCCAAGCGGTTACGGGAGATCATCGACGAACACGGACCGGACGCCCTCGCGTTGTATGTCTCCGGGCAGATGTCGCTCGAGGCCCAGTACCTGGCCAACAAGCTGACCAAGGGGTTCATCGGCACCAACCAGATCGAGTCGAACTCGCGACTGTGCATGGCCGGCGCCAGTTCGGGTTACAAGCTGTCCTTCGGCGCGGACGGGCCACCCGGATCGTATGAGGACTTCGACGCGGCCGACGTCTTCTTCGTCATCGGCGCCAACATGGCTGACTGCCATCCGATCTTGTTCCTGCGGATGATGGAGCGCGTCAAGGCGGGCGCCAAGCTGATCGTCGTCGACCCGCGTCGCACCGCGACGGCGGACAAGGCCGACCTGTTCTTACAGATCTCCCCCGGCACCGATCTGGCCCTGCTCAATGGGCTGCTGCACCTGATCGTCGAAAGCGGGCACACCGACGACGATTTCATCGCCCAATTCACCGAGGGCTGGGAGGTGATGCCGAGTTTCCTGCGGCAGTTCACCCCCGATCACGTCAGCGAAATCACGGGCATACCAGCCGAAGACATCCGCACCGCGGCGCGCTGGATTGGCGAAGCCGCAAACTGGATGAGCATCTGGACGATGGGGCTCAACCAGAGCACCCACGGCACCTGGAACACCAACGCGATCTGCAACCTGCACCTGGCCACCGGCGCGATCTGCAAGCCCGGCAGCGGTCCCTTCTCGCTCACCGGACAGCCCAACGCGATGGGCGGACGCGAAATGGGTTACATGGGGCCCGGTCTGCCGGGTCAACGGTCGGTGATCTTTGCGGAGGATCGCGAATTCGTCGAGGAGCAGTGGGGTATCCCTCGCGGTTCGCTGCGCACCGACGTCAGCGACGGTGTGATCGACATGTTCTCCCGCATGGCCGACGGTCAGATCAAGGCGTGCTGGATCATCTGCACCAATCCCGTAGCCACCGTGGCTAACCGCAAGACTGTGCTCGCCGGCCTGGAGAAAGCCGAACTGGTGATCACCCAGGATGCGTTCGTGGAGAACGAGACCAACGAGTACGCCGACGTGGTCCTGCCGGCCGCCCTCTGGACGGAATCCGACGGGGTGATGGTCAACTCCGAGCGCAACCTGACCCTGTTCCAGAAGGCCGTCGAGCCAGTGGGGCAGGCACTGCCGGACTGGCAGATCATCGCCCAAATCGCTTGCGCGATGGGCTATTCGGAGTCATTCAGCTATGACTCCGCAGAAGACGTGTTCGACGAAATCAAGCGCTTCTGGAATCCCAAGACCGGCTACGACCTTCGCGGGGTCAGCTATGACCGGTTGCGCCAGGCGCCAGTGCAGTGGCCGTGCCCATCCGAAAGCGCCTCCGACCGCAACCCGATCCGCTACCGCAATGACGGTGTCAGCCAGACCCGGCTCGTCCGCGCTGACGGCAGCGTGCCCCGACTGGCGTTCCCGACCGCAACCGGGCGGGCGATGTTCTTCGCGCGCCCGCACCTGCTGCCGGAGGAGATGCCCGACGCCGCCTACCCATTCCTGCTCAATACCGGACGCCTGGCGCACCAGTGGCACACGATGACCAAGACCGGGAAAATCGCCAAACTGAACAAGCTCAACCCCGGGCCGTTCGTCGAGATTCACCCCGAAGACGCCGCGCGGCTGGACATCTGCGACGAAGACCGGGTGGAAATCGCGTCCCGCCGCGGCCGCGCCGTGCTGCCCGCCGTGATCACCGACCGGGTTCGGCCCGGAAACTGCTTTGCCCCGTTCCACTGGAATGACGTCTTCGGCGAATACCTTTCGATCAACGCCGTCACCAGTGACGCCGTCGACCCGATCTCGCGCCAACCGGAATACAAGGCGTGCGCGATCAGCCTGACGAAGGTGAGTGTCGCCGAAGCGGAGCTGGAAACCGATCCCGCGACGGCCGAAAGCCGGGTCGCCCAAATCGACCGTCTCGCCCAAATACTCGGCGTGGCAAACGAACCCACACCGCAGTTTGGTTCGCTGGGCCGCTCCTACCTGACGGGTCTGGTCGCCGGGCTGCGTTCGGAGGCCGCCTTGGGCACGACCGGCGTGCCTACCCTGCCGCTCAGCGCCCCGTTCGATTCCGCCACCCGGCTGTGGGTGGACGGTGTGCTCGCCGGGCTGTTCTCGCGCGCCCCGATGCCCGAATCGGCTGCGGGAGAAGCGGCCGAGCACAAAGCAACGCCCGAGCGTGCGCCGATCATGCTGTTGTGGGCCTCGCAAACCGGCAACGCCGAAGAACTCGCCGCCGACGTGAGCGCTCGACTCGCCGATGCCGGGCTGCCGGTGACCTTGCGCGGCATGGACGATTTCGTGCTCGCCGACCTGGCGAAAACCACGGAGCTGCTGCTGATCACCAGCACCACCGGGGACGGCGAGCCGCCGGATAATGGTGCCGCGCTGTGGCGTGCGCTGTACGCCGAGGATCACCCGCAGCTCGCCGGCACCCGCTACGCGGTGCTTGCACTCGGGGACTCCAACTATGACGACTTCTGTGGTCACGGGCGCAGACTCGATGAGCGACTGGCCGAGCTGGGAGCGACCCGCATTGTCGACCGGGTTGACTGCGAGCCCGATTACGAGGATGCCGCCGCGAGCTGGGTGAGCAACATTGTTGACACCCTCGCCCCCACCACCGTTGCGGTTACTGCGCCGGCCCGCCCGTCGCGCAAACCCGCCCCAACCAAGTACACAAAAAAGCATCCAATGGTCACCAACCTGGTCCGCAACATCACGCTGAGCCAACCGCAATCGCCAAAAGACGTGCGGCACTTGGTGTTCAGCCTGCCGGAAGAGGCCGTGAGCTACGAGGCCGGTGATGCGCTCGGCGTGTGGCCGCGCAACAGCGACCACTCGGTCAACGAATGGCTGTCGGTCACCGGACTGGACGGGCAAACTCCGGTCGAGGTCGGCGAGCATGGCCTGATGTCACTTCGCTCCGCGCTCACGGAGCGAATCGAGATCACCCATATCAGCCGTGACCTGGTGCGGTTCGTGCAAGAGCGCACCGGCGACCCGAAACTCGCAGAGCTGCTCAAACCGGAAAACAAAGCTGCCCTGAGCAATTGGGTCTGGGGTCGCCAGTCCATCGACCTGCTGGCGCAGCATCCGGTCTCCGCAGCGGCCCACGAGTGGCTAAGGGTCCTCAAACGCCTTCAGCCGCGGATGTACTCGATCTCGTCGAGCCCCAAAGAATGCCCCGACGAAGTTCACCTGACGGTCTCGCCGGTGCGTTACAACTTTGAGGGCGTCCCACGTCGCGGGGTGTGTTCGACCTACCTCGCCGACCGCTCCCCCGGCGATTCCGTCGCCGTTTATGTGCAGCCCTCCAGCAATTTCCGCCCGCCGAGCGATTCACACACGCCGATGATCATGATCGGGCCGGGTACCGGCATCGCCCCGTTCCGCGGTTTCCTGCAGGAACGACGGGCGCTCGGCCACACCGGGCCCAACTGGCTGTTCTTCGGCGAACAGCACGCTGCGACCGACTACTACTACCGCGACGAGATCGAGCAGATGCGGGCCAACGGCTTCCTCACCAAGCTGGACCTGGCATTCTCCCGCGACCAGAGCCACAAGGTCTACGTGCAGCACCTGATGCGTGAGCGCGGATCCCAGTTGTGGAGCTGGTTGGAAGACGGGGCGCAGCTGTACGTGTGCGGCACTGCCGACCCGATGGCCAAGGACGTCGACCGCGCTCTGTGCGAGATCGCGGCCCAACACGGCAAACTTGAGCCGGAGGCGGCCCAGGCCTATGTCCAGGCATTAAGCGCCGACAAGCGCTATCACCGCGACGTCTACTGACGCACTTGCGGGTCCCACAGAGATTCCGTAATCCGCCGGAAACATCGCACACCCGTCGCTGAAACATCCTCGTCGCACGATTCACTGAAGGATCTGTGCGCTCGAGGAGGGATCTGCGTGACCGCGGAGCACCACGCAGGGGACGCCGTGAAGACGGCCTGCCCACTGCGGTGTCGGCGGCGGCACAGCACTGCGGGCGACCCCGGCGTGGAATCGTCCGCATCCGACGAAGTCGATTGGGCCGGGATTCCCATCAATCTGGATTTGGCGTTCTCCGCGGCGCAACGCGACAACGTCTACTTGCAGCACCTGAGTCGCAGGCGCGGAGGACAAGCGTGGCGATGGTCTCAGGACGGCTCGCAGCCGTGCGCCTGCGATATCGCGGCTCAAGCTGCATACGATCGCGGGCACGCCGAAAAGCTGGGAATCACGTCCTGAAAGACCGACGGGATTTGCTGGTTGCAATCACCCCGAAGAAATCGTCTGACGCGGCCAGGCAATTCCACCAGCTTCCGCCGCTCTAGGAATTCCTCTTCACGTACACGCCAGCCATGGCGTCGGTGCTAATCGCCCGATGGCAGTGATTCGGACGACTTGTGAACCAAGCAACAGTTTCCTTCAGCATGAGCGTAAACGCATTGTCAGCGACGCATTTTCCGGCCGGTTAGGCTTTTTGGGTGACCGATAGTCCGTCGTCGTACTTAGTGCTGGCCTCCCAGCGCAGCGGCAGCACGTTGCTGGTCGAATCGCTGCGGGCGACCGGCGTGGCCGGCGAACCCCAGGAGTTCTTCCAGTACCTGCCGAGCACCAGCCAGGCCCCGCAGCCGCGGGAGTGGTTCGCCAGCGTCGAGGACGAGTCACTCCTGAGCTTGCTCGACCCGCTGGATGTGGGAACACCCGACCTGGCCACCGCCGAGATCTGGCGCGACTACATCCAGACGATCGGACGGACACCCAACGGGGTGTGGGGCGGCAAGCTGATGTGGAACCAGACGCCGCTGCTGTTGAATCGCGCGAAAGATCTGCCGAATCGTTCCGGGGACGGCTTGCTGGCCGCGATCCGCGATGTGGTCGGCGAGGAGCCGCTCTTCGTCTATATCTACCGACCCGATGTGATATCGCAAGCGGTGTCGTTTTGGCGGGCGGTGCAGACCCGGGTGTGGCGCGGCAGGCCCGACCCGGTGCGCGATGCGCGGGCGACGTATCACGCGGGAGCGATCGCTCACGTCGTTACCATGCTGCGTGGGCAGGAGCAGGGGTGGCGAAGCTGGTTCGCCGAGGAAGACATCAAGCCGATGGAGATTTCGTATCCGGTGTTGTGGCGCAACCTGACTGAGGTGGTCGCCAAGATTCTCGAAGCGATGGGACTCGACCCGCGACTGGCGCCCGAACCAGTGCTGGAGCGTCAGGCCGACCAGCGTTCCGACGAGTGGGTGGAGCGCTACCGGGTGGATGCCGAGAGGGAGGGGCTACCAACATGACCACGACTGCCGCGCCGACGGAAGCACGCCGCGTCGACGAACTGCGTCTGCTCGAGGCCGAAGCGGTGCACATCATCCGTGAGGTCGTCGCAGAGCTACAGCGCCCGGTCCTATTGTTCTCGGCGGGCAAAGACTCCATCGTGCTACTTCGACTGGCGGAAAAGGCGTTTCGGCCGCTGCCCCTGCCGTTCCCGGTGATGCACGTCGACACCGGCCATAACTTCCCCGAGGTGATCGAGTTCCGCGACCGCAGGGTCACCGGCCACGGGCACAAGCTGATCGTCGCGTCGGTGCAGGAATCCATTGACAACGGGCGCGTTCCCGACCCGGGTCCGGGGACTTCACGCAACCGCGCACAAACCCGGACGCTGCTCGACGCGCTGGAAGCCGGTGGTTTCGACGCGGCGTTCGGGGGTGCCCGCCGCGACGAGGAGCGGGCGCGGGCCAAGGAACGGATCCTGAGCTTCCGCGACGAGTTCGGTCAATGGGATCCGCGGGCCCAGCGCCCGGAACCTTGGTCGCTCTACAACGGCCGGATCAAGAAGGGCGAGCAGGTGCGGGTGTTCCCCCTGAGCAACTGGACCGAGCTCGACGTGTGGCGCTACATCGAGCTGGAAGACCTTGAAATACCGTCGATTTACTACGCGCACGAACGCGAGGTGTTCGAGCGCGACGGCATCCTGCTGGCGGTCTCCGAGTACGTCAGCGTGAAAAACGGGGAAGCGGCTGCCACAGAGTGGGTGCGGTACCGCACGGTGGGCGACCTGACCATCACCGGTGCGGTGCGTTCCCGGGCCACCGACATCGCCGGGGTTATAACCGAGATCTCCGCGGCGACCGTGTCCGAGCGCGGCGAGACCCGCGCCGACGACCGCACCTCGGCGGCCGCAATGGAAGACCGCAAGCGAGAGGGCTACTTCTGATGAGCACCGTGGAGAAGGCCGCAAAAGTGTTGCCGCCCAAGGGAGTGACGCGACAGCTGTTGCGCATTACCACGGCGGGTTCGGTGGACGACGGGAAGAGCACCCTGATCGGCCGGCTCATGCACGACACCGACAGCCTGCCGCTGGACCACTTAGAGGCCGTCACCGACGAGGAGGGCGTCGCCGACCTCGCCGCCCTGTCCGATGGTCTGCGCGCCGAACGCGAACAGGGCATCACCATCGACGTCGCCTACCGATTCTTTTCCACCGACACCCGCAGCTACATCCTCGCCGACACCCCCGGCCACGAGCGCTACACCCGCAACATGTTCACCGGCGCGTCCAACGCGCATGTGGCGATCCTGTTGGTCGATGCGCGCTCCGGGGTGCTGCGTCAGACCCGCAGACATGCGCGCATCGCAAAGCTGTTGGGCATCAAACACTTTGTCGCGGCGGTCAACAAGATCGACCTCATCGACTTCGACCAGGCCGGATTTGCCGACGTGGAGGACCAGCTGCGCCAGACTTCGGCGCGCCTCGGCGACCTGGACATCACCGTGATCCCGATCGCGGCCAAGCACGGCGACAACGTCGTGCATCGCTCGCAGCGCACACCGTGGTACGGCGGCCCCACCCTGCTGGAGTACCTGGAAGCCGTCGAGCTGGCCGCGCCGCAGGCCGAGGCGTCACGGCTGCGCCTTCCGGTGCAATGGGTGTCGCGGCCAACCACCGAAGTGCGCCGCCGCTACACCGGGCGGCTCGCGGCGGGAACGCTCAGTGTCGGCGACCCGGTGGTGTCGCTGCCCGCGGGCACCCGCTCGACTGTGACCGCACTGGACACGCTCGACGACGAACGCACGACAGGCGTAGCGCCGCTGTCGATTTCGGTCGAGCTGGCCGACGACATCGACGTGGGCCGCGGCGACGTACTGGTCAGTGCGGCCGACGACGCCGTCCTGCCGGTGCTGGCCCGTGAGCTGGACGCCACCGTGTGCTGGTTCATCGATTCCCCGTTGCGAGCTGGCGCCCGACTGGGACTCAAACAAACCACCAAGACGGTGCGGGCGACCGTGCAGGAACTGCACTCGCGGCTGGATCCCGAAACGCTTGACGAGCTCGACGGCCCAGTTGAGTTGGTACTCAACGATATCGGCACCGTGACACTGCGCACCAGCTCGATCGTGATCGCGGACAGCTACACCGACAATCGCGACAGCGGCGCGTTCATCCTGATCGACGAGACGACCAACGACACGATCGGCGCGGGCACCATCATCGAGGCGAGGGAGGTCAGGCAGGGTACTCATTCGCGCACCGACATCCGCTGGCATCCGTCAGCGCTGGACCGCAAGCACCGCTGGCAAGCCACCGGCCAGCCGGGCGCGACAATCTGGTTCACCGGCCTGCCCGCGTCCGGCAAGTCGACCGTAGCGGTCGCCGTGGAGCGTGCGCTCGTCGAATCGGGGCGGATGGCCTACCTGCTCGACGGCGACAACCTACGTCACGGGTTATCCGACGACCTGGGCTTCTCCCCCGGCGACCGCGCCGAAAACATCAGGAGGGTAGGCCATTTGACCCGCCTGCTCGCCGACGCCGGCGTGGTCGCGCTGGCGTCACTGGTGTCGCCGCTGAAGTCGGACCGCGAGACCGCCCGCGCACTGAACGACGCAGCCAAACTGCCCTTCATCGAGGTTCACGTCGCCACGTCTTTGGCCGAATGCGAGAAGCGTGACCCCAAGGGCTTGTACGCGCGTGCACGCAGCGGCGAGCTCAAGGGCCTGACCGGAGTCGACGCACCCTACGAGCCGCCCGAGAGCCCGGATCTGGTGCTTGACACCACCGGCGCCGACATCGACGAGCTCGCCGCGCGGGTCATCGCGCTGCTCAACGAGCGCAGCCCCCGCTGACCTAAATTCACCGCGAGCCAATGGCTGGCCCGACGGCGGCGTCCACGCAACTATGTGCGCGTGAGCGAAGACCGCGGGCGACTCGGCTCGATATCGGTGGACTGGTGGGCGACTATCTTGGCCGGCGTCACCGTCGCCCTGGCAGTGGCCGACGTACTCCCGAAGATTCCGTGGTGATCGCATGAGCACCACTCGCGTTGAACCCGAAGAAACGCTGAATGAACCCACTTTCACCAGCAGGCGGCCGCTGGACTACGTACCGGGGATCCTGCTGCTGATCGCCGTGGGCCTGCTGGGCAAACACGCCCAAATCTGGTGGAACGCGCTGGCCAAACACGAGCACTGGCATGTGCCCGATATCGAATACGTGTTGTGGGCCATCGTGATTGGGCTTGTCATCACCAACACCGTCGGCCTGCACCGGATATTTCGCCCCGGGGTGCAAACCTACGAGTTCTGGCTCAAAGTCGGGATCGTTGCGCTGGGAGCTCGATTTGTGCTGGGCGACCTCGCCAAACTGGGCGGCACCGCCCTGATCCAGATTCTGGTGGACATGGCGGTCGCGGGCACCATCATCATCGTCGCTGCACGAGCATTCGGCCTATCGGGCAAGCTGGGTTCACTATTGGCGATCGGCACGTCCATCTGCGGGGTATCGGCCATCATCGCCGCCAAAGGTGCGATCCGGGCCCGCAATTCCGACGTCAGCTACGCCATCGCCGCGATCTTGGCGTTGGGCGCGGTGGCACTGTTCACGTTGCCGCCGCTAGGTCACGCAATCGGGCTCACCGACTACCAATTCGGTCTGTGGGCGGGCCTGTCGGTGGACAACACCGCCGAAACCACGGCGACCGGCTACCTGTTTTCCGACCACGCCGGCAAAATCGCCGTGCTGGTCAAGTCGACCCGCAACGCGCTGATCGGTTTCGTCGTCCTGGGTTTCGCGCTGTACTGGGCCGCCCGTGGGCAGGCCGACGAGATCGCTCCCGGTTTCCGGGCCAAGGCCGCGTTCGTCTGGGCGAAGTTCCCGAAGTTCGTGCTCGGGTTTCTGGCGGTCTCGGCGATCGCGACCGCGCATTGGCTGACCAAGGCACAAACCGCCAACCTGGCCAACGTGTCGAAATGGGCGTTCCTGCTTACCTTCGCCGGTGTCGGTCTCAACACCGACATCCGGCAGATCGCGCGCACTGGTTGGCGCCCGCTCGTCGTCGCGGTCATCGGACTCGTCGTCGTCGCATCGGTCTCATTGGGGCTCGTGCTGCTGACCACGAACGTATTCCATTGGGGCTTAGGCAAATAGGGCAGCAGATTCGCGGCTAGTCAGATTGTTGGTACCACGAGATCATGTACACAACCATCGCCGCGACCCGCCCTACCAGCACCCAAATCACCAGCATCGCAGCGAACCACGTGCCGAACGGTGCCACGAATTTTCTCTTGCGCAACAACATCGGAAGGACCACCGCAAATGCCAAGGCGGGCATGGAGAAAAGCACAAGGCAGATTCCCAGATCGAACATCAGCGAGGCCCTGGCCCTGTGCGACGTGATAATCGCGTTGTCTTTTTCCCATGGCTCTTGGGCAGGACCGCCGACGTGTCGCACAGTGACGCCCAGCCCTCTAGCGCTCCGGTGACCTCCACGCGAGTGGGTTCGTAATAGCGGCCGTCGCCGCTGCCGACGAGCGCTTGGGCCGAAAGGGTGTCAGTGATGTAGGGGTCGAACTGCCAGTTGTCGTGGTCGCCTCGCGCCTCGATCGTGGTGGCGACCTGTGCGGGCGACTTCCTGCCAGGTAGACCAGGTCTCCCAGATCATTCGAGGGTTCCATGCGCACCGCGGTGTCGGTGGTCAGCACGTGGAGGCGCTGGTTGATCATGTCTTCTTGGGGAATCACCAGCACCTTCACCGTAAGCGGGCCGGGGCCCTGCTCAGAGCGACATGACCCGCACAAACACCCCAATGGATGTTTCACATGCGCTAGCCGACGGCTGGATGCCGCAGCTACCGGCACCAGCTGAGCAAAGCTTGGCACGCAACGTGGCGTGATCGTCGAAAGCCGGGAAACTATCTCCATCGAGCTCATCGTGGCCCTTTCGCACGAATGCGGCAGCAACGTCGGCAGCCGGTGACCGCCAGCTACGCGCACAAGTGCGCAGGCCATCTGACAACGTCCTCGCTGCTGGTTCTATAGTGGGGCATATGCAACAGGCCACGCAGCCGCGCTTTGTCCTTACGCGCCGCCTCGCCCTGGAATGTTGTTGTCGTCGTTGCTGTTGATTCCTGACGCCAGCTAACGCCCTCAGCAACCAACGCGTTCTCCCCGGCAAGCGGAAGGGTCCGCCCAGCGCCGAGGTCCGCGCTATTCGACTCGCTATTCAACTAAAGCCTTCAGGAAGATCAACCACCATGACCGGCAGGCCCCCGAACTCGGGCGCACGAGGCGGTACCGCTCTGGTCCGGCTCCAGGACTGACACGTTGGAGATGAGATGAGCATCGCTGAGAACATCACACAACTGATCGGAAACACGCCGTTGGTTCGGCTGCGCAAGGTCACCGACGGCGCGGTAGCCGATGTTGTCGCCAAGCTGGAGTCCTTCAACCCGGCGGGCAGCGTGAAAGATCGCATCGGGGTCGCCATGATCGACGCGGCCGAAAAGGCGGGCCTGATCAAGCCCGACACCATCATCCTGGAGCCCACCAGCGGCAATACCGGCATCGCGCTGGCGATGGTGGCCGCCGCGCGCGGCTACAAGTGCGTGCTGACCATGCCGGACACGATGAGCACCGAGCGGCGGATGCTGCTGCGTGCCTACGGCGCCGACCTGGTCCTCACCCCCGGCGCCGAGGGGATGGCAGGCGCGATCGCCAAGGCCGAGGAATTGGCCAAAAGCGATGAGCGGTACTTCATACCGCAGCAATTCGAGAACCCGGCCAATCCGGCCGTACACGCGGTCACCACGGCGGAAGAGGTGTGGAAGGACACCGACGGCAAGATCGACTTCTTCGTGTCCGGAGTCGGCACGGGCGGCACGATCACCGGGGTCGCGCAAGCGATCAAAGAACGCAAGCCATCGACGAAGTTCATCGCCGTGGAACCGAGCGCGTCGCCAGTCCTGTCCGGCGGCCAAAAGGGCCCGCATCCCATCCAGGGCATTGGCGCCGGGTTCATCCCGCCGGTGCTGGACCTCGGCCTGGTCGACGAGGTCATCACCGTCGATAACGACGACGCGCTCGACCTGGCTCGCAGGCTGGCCAAGGAAGAAGGGCTGCTAGTCGGCATCTCCTCCGGCGCGGCCGTCGCGGCGGCGCTGGAGGTCGCGCGCCGACCGGAAAACGCGGGCAAGTTGATCGTCGTCGTGCTTCCCAGCTTCGGCGAGCGGTATCTGAGCACGGTTCTGTTCGCCGATTTGGCCGACTAGCCATGCTGGACGCGATACGGCGCGATATACGAGTGGCCCGGGAGCGAGATCCCGCTAACCCGAGCACCCTGGAGGTGATCTTCGCCTACCCGGGCGTGCACGCGGTGTGGGGCCACCGAATCAGCCACCGGCTGTGGAACCGCGGCGCCACAGTGGCCGCGCGGGTGGTCGCGGAGATCACCCGCGTCCTGACCGGTGTGGATATCCACCCCGCTGCGATCTTGGGTGGCGGTTTGTTCATCGATCACGCGACCGGCGTGGTGATCGGGGAAACCGCCGAGGTCGGCGACGACGTCACGCTCTTCCACGGCGTCACCCTCGGGGGCACCGGCAGGGACACCGGCAAACGCCACCCGACAGTCGGTGACCGCGTGGTCATCGGGGCCGGAGCCAAGGTGCTCGGCCCGATCAAAATCGGCGACGACAGTCGGATCGGCGCCAATTCCGTTGTGGTCAAAGAGGTTCCGTCCAGCGCCGTGGTGGTCGGGGTTCCCGGACAGATCATCGGCCGCAGCCACCCCGGCCCCGGCGGACCCGACGACTCGATGCTGCCAGATCTCGTCGGCGTCAGCCTGCAATCCCTGCTCACCAGGGTGGCCAGGCTGGAGGGCCAGAATGACGGCCAGCAGGCCGAGCGCGTCATCCGTCCGCCCGAAGCCGGGGTGTGGCACGGCGAGGACTTCTCGATCTGACGGATTAAGCGTGACCTGCCGGGTCGTTGGGGTGTGGGCTCAGCGGCGTGACCTCGTCGGTGCGCCAAATGCGCAGTGGCATCGAGGCGAGCACCTGCTCGAGTTGCTGCTCGTCGTCGGCGGCGAACAGTCCAAGGGTGCGCCATTCGCCGGGCTGCAGCGGCGGACGCCACAATCGGAGCAGGTGGCCCTGCTCAGCCAGCCCGCGGGAATGCGCGGCCTCCCGGGCCCGGACATCGTCAACGGCTTCGGGCGGCGTTCCATCCGGAACGCGAGTGGTCATGGTGACCAGGAATTCCATCAGACCTCCTTGAAACACGTTGCACTCAGCCTAAATTCATGACGCGGTCTGCGCATGACTGACCGCCGACCATGCCGCAGGGCAAGGGAGGTAGATTGTTCCGATGACATCCGCCATCGTGCTCAGCATCGCCGTGGTCGCCTCCGTCGCGCTCACCATCTGGCTCACCCAGCGGGGCGGCCGCAATCGCTGAGAACTGCTGTACCGCAAGTGGTTCCGTGATGGCTAGTTAGCGATGGACCCCGGGACGGGATACGGCGGCTGGCTCACCGGGTTATTGGGACACCACGGGTTGCGCGGCACGCCCAGGCACGGATCGGGCATGCTCGGCTGCGGGGGAAGCGTCATCATCTGGACCACCGTCCGGCGCGGGTAGTCCGAGACCGGGGTTTGCGGACAATTGCCGAGGTACTCCGAGTCGCAGGCGACCTGCAGGCTCAGGATGCTCACGATCCCCTTGCCCTTGTCCGGGATCCCGCAGACGCCGTGCGGGAAGAACTGGATGAAGCGCGGGTCGCTGGTGACCCACGGACGCCCTTCGAAGGCGGTGTGAGGGATGGCCCTACCCGAGGTGTCCACGTTGCCGTGGAAGCAGTTGCCGGGATACGCGAGGTTTGAGATCTCAGCCAGATCAACGTTCTTCGGGTTGCCGAAGAACCCGTTGTGACTCAGCGTGTTGTTCTCGATCTCGTTGCCGTAGTCGTTGAAGTAGCAGAACGACAACAAATTCAGGCCGAGGCCGCCCTGGCAGTGGGCGGTCGGGGGCGGTTTCGCGGTGTCGACCTCGGGAGCAAGCAGCACGCCCCACGCGCCGTTATTGCGGATGTCGTTGGCATCGACGGTGTCGAACCGGCCGCCGGAGATCAGGACGCCGGTTCCCACCGGACTGAAGCCGGCGATGCCCGGCGTGGTGGGCACGTTGGGGTTGTTGTTGTCGTGCACCGAGTTGTGGGTGAACAGCCAGCACGAATGGGTCCCGGTCGGACCGATCTCGCTTCCGGGGCAGTGGCCGGACTGGGGCGACGGTTGGTCGTCGTTGTTTTGGCTGTTGGTGGTGAACCCCGTGTGGTTGTTGTCGAACTCGGAGCTCTCGATGACCAGGCGGCCGCCGGAGTTGGTTCCCGAGTATCCCTCCGCCGAGTTCTGGCCGTGGGCGTGGTCGAGGATCGTGTTGCAGTCCGGGCAGGCGCCGATGTAGAAGGCGGCGTCGCCCATGTTGTTGGCGTACACCTGGGTGAACAGCCCCGGCCCGGAGGTGTTGGAGGCGTAGAGCCCGTACTGGGCGAGGGGCTGGTTCTCACCGGCGAAGAAGCTCGAGGTGGCCGACAGAAACGCGCCGCGCCAACTTCTGAGGTTCGTGGTGCCGCCCGAGCCGCCGCCGTCGAACCAGATCTGATCGCCGGGGGTGTTGGCGCCGGAAAGGAAGTTGCAGGCGGTCAGGTTTTCGACGCTGCCATTCGACGCCTTGAACACGATCAAACCGTTTCGTCCCGTCGGGGCGCCGCCCGAACCGAGCGGGCCGAGATCCTGGTCGGCAGGCGCGGAGCTGCACCGAGGCGCCCCCGGCTTGGTGCCGTCGAGGACGACCCCGTTGCGGTCCATGCCGCGGATCCAGATGCTGGGCTTGGTCACGAGCACGGCGGCCCCCGCCGTGTCGTCCCCGACTGCGCCGGGGGGAACGCGATTGCCGGTTTCGTGGTAGTCACCCGGACCGATGAGCACCCAGTCGCCGGACCGCGCGGCATCCACCGCCGCCTGAATGCTCGTGTACTGCCCGGGGATCCCCTGATAGCTGCCGACGAGCAGGACCGCGCCTGTCGCGTACGGGCCAGCATGGGCAATGGGTACGCCGCCCGCGGCGAGCACGCAGACGCCCCCGGCGACCAGCACGCGCGGCCACCGCCACAGCGGCGCCCGCAGCGACCGTGTTCTGACCAACGGCACCACCCTCGTGTCTGTCTCGATCTCGAGTGCGCCTAAGCCACTCAAGTCACGTCAACAACGGTGAGCGGCCGCCGTCACATCGAGGGCACGATTGGGTAACTCTTCGAGCTCGCGCGGCAACGAAATTGCGGCGCCGAATTATGAGTGCCGGCAAACCATTTCACTTCGGCCACCGCGACGGGTGGGCGCGCGATCTCCGCACCTGCGCTAACACTTGCTCCCCCGGGTGGACTCGAACCACCAACCCTTCGGTTTGCTGTTGACGGTTTTCGATGATTGCCAAAAGTTGTCTTAAGCCTTGTGCTGCAACATAACTGGCTGTTGACTGGTTGCCAACGATTGTGGCTGATTTTGGTTGCTTTCGGGTCATTGACGGTGAATAAACGATGAGCGGGTATTCGCCCCGCCTTCGCCTCCTTTAGGCGCGGTAGCACTCATTCCGCGCTATAAGTTCAGGATCAAAATCCTCGAGGATAGTGATACTGCCGTCGTCGCTCACGTCGACAGCAAGCGTCTTGGCGGTATCGGATCACATCCACTCGGTCAACTTGGTACCACTGCCAAGGGTGCGTCCCCACGGCGGGCGCTGGTGCCCTTTGTCGTAGCACGGAGGCAAGCCGTCCCACCACGTCGCCCCGTGGGTGTCGTATCGCCGCCCGGTGGCAAAACGCTTCCGCAGAAATGCCACGACGTCGTCATAGGGCTGCGCTGTAATGCCAATGCTCGGTGTGAGGATCGCTTGATGTAATGCCGCAGCCACTACTGCTGTCACGGGTGCATTGGACAGTTCCCTCCCGCAAGTCGACGTCAGCGATCGCGGAGTGCGGCCCAGGTTGAAGGCCCACAGTCGTCGGCGGCGCCGATGTGGTAGCGGGCGATGCCGGTGCGGCGGTATGGGTGTTCGCGCAAGCGGCGGCGAGCACCGCGACAGCGGTTGCAAGCCGTGTCTTCACCATCCACCACCCTCGCTCGCTGTGACACAGTTAATCGCCTGAGCCGCATGGGCCTCTACTGGCGAAAGTCACTTTCCCCGCCACTTCGCGGCGAGGAGATCCTCGAGGGCCGCCGACGAACTGGACCGGCTGCGATGAAGCACTACTCGACCGGTCCCACGTCACCGCATGGATTACAAGATGGCAGATTTCTCGCTGGCTTGTGCGCTTCGGCCTTCAACTCGCAAACCTCGCTGGCGGCGGCGACCGATTCGATTAGTCCAATGCCCATGTGACTGCGTCGGTCGAGGCGAATACTGATGGAGCATCATCCAGCCGGCCAGAAAAGGATGGGCCATGTCACAACACACCCTCAAGAAGATGATCGCCCGGGTGCTGCTGTCAGGCACCGTCGCGGTTTCCGGCTTTTGGCTACCCGCAGGCACCGCCCAAGCCTGGCCCGGCTGTCCTGCCGCGCCCCCGACACCAGGAGGGCCATTGGGGCCATGTCATTGGTGCCCAGGGGACCCCCCAGTGCAGACCGGCAACCTTCGTGTGGACCCGGTACGTTGGGACCCGAATGTCTGCCACACCTACTGGATGGGCGTCTATCCAAACGGAAATGTTGCGAAGACAATTTGGGAGGGAGATGAGCCACCACCACCGCCGCCTCCACCGCCACCGGGCCTTAACTTCTGCCCAGTCCCGCCGTGGTGTCCGTGATCTAGGAGAACGCGTTCGTCGACCCGCGTCCACGTAACCGCGTGCATATCGAAATAGCAGATGTGCGCAACTGGTTTACCGCGCCGAAAATGGGCATCGGCCTGCGGCATGTCAAAGGTCCGAGCTAGGCCGTACTAACCGCCGCGTTCTGGGCTTACCGCACCGGCAGCTTGAGCACCCTGTTATTAGTGCTGTCGGCGACGTAGAGGTTGCCGCTGCTGTCGACTGACACACCTACAGGGTTATTAAGGCCTGTCAAGGGCAGTACGCTTTGTGCGGACGACCCCGCCGCCAGCTTCACCACCCGGTTGTTGCTTCTGTCGGAGACGTAGACGGTGCCGGTGCTGTCCACCGCCACACCATCGGGATGGTCGAGGCTGTCGAAATGCAGCACAGTATGGGCGCTAGCACCCGCGGCCAGCGCCAACACCTGATTTCTGTCGTCGGCGACGTACACGGTGCCCTGGCCGTCCACCGCCACACACGGACGGTAGAGGCGAGTGAAGGGCAGCACGGTTTGGACGGTGGAACCCGCCGCCAGCGCCACCACTTGACCGTTCCACCAGTCGGCGACGTAGACGGTGCGCTGGCTGTTTACCGCCACACTCGCCGGACCCTTGAGACCGGTGAAGGGCAGCACAGTTTGGGCGCTGGCGCCCACCGCCAGCGCCAACACCCGATCATTGAAGTAGTCGGCGACGTACACGGTGCCCTGGCCGTCCACCGCCACCCCGGTCGGAGAGTTGAGACCGCTGAAGGGCAGCACAGTTTGGGCGCTGGCGCCCGCCGCCAGCGCCAACACCCGATTGTTTTTTGCGTCGGTGAGGTAGATGGTGCCCTTGCCGTCCACCGCCACACCCTCAGGATTGTTGAGGCCGCTGAACGGCAGCACGATCTGCATGGGCTGGGACCGCTCCGATGACACCGGGAGTGACGATGATGTCGGCGATGACGCAGACGGCCCGTGTTTGCCGAGGGCGGAAATGCCCACGGCCGCTGCGATCACGGCAACAATTGCAATGAGCCCGGCAATGAGCGCGATTGTGGTGCGCCGACTGACCCCGCCGACCTTTGTCGGGACTGGCGCCGCGGGTTGCGGCGGCCGAGCCAACCTTGCCGGGGCCGGCGACTCGGCCTTGAAGGCCATCGGCTGAGCCGGGACACGATTGCGCGCCTGTTGCGTCGTTGGGAGGAGCGCGGGAGCCGGTGCCGGTCGTTGAATGCGGACGGTGATCGCGTCGCGGGCGGCGTCTGCTAACTCGACGGTGGTCGCATATCGGTTGCCGGGGTTTTTGGCCATACCCGTGGCGATCACTGCGTCGAACTGCGTGGGAACGTTGGGCTGTATGGCCGAGGGGCGAGGCGGCGACATGTTGAGGTGTGCCGCAATCAGATGCGCAGTCGTGGTACCGGAAAACGGTGGTTCTCCGGTCAGGGCTTCATACAGCACGCACGCCAGCGAGTAAATGTCGGCACGCGCATCCTCTTCTATTCTGGGGTCTAACCGCTCGGGTGCGATGTAGGTCAAGGTGCCGATTGTGTTGCCGGACTTAGTCATTCGCGTTTCATCCAGCCCCCGGGCGATCCCGAAATCGATTAGATACGCGAAATCGTCGCGATCGAGCAAGATGTTGGCGGGTTTGATGTCGCGGTGGAGCAGACCGGCCTGATGGGCAGCATGCAAGGCTTTGGCGACCTGCTCGATGATGCGCACCGCCCGCGCTGGTTCTAGCGGCCCTTCGGCCAGCACTGTTCCTAAGTCGCGGCCCACGATAAGTCGCATATCCACGTACAGGCGGCCATCAATTTCGCCGTAGTGGTGGATGGGGATGACGTGCGGGCTGTTGAGTTGGGCCGCCGCTTCGGCTTCGCGACGGAAGCGCTGCACGAACTCACCATCGTCAGCCAGATGGGGTGGCAGCACCTTGATGGCCACGCTGCGCTTGGTCTCGGTGTCGTAGGCACGCCACACCTCGCCCATGCCGCCGCGGCCCAACAACTCGACCAGGCGGTAGCGACCGAAGGGCCTCCCGTCCGCAGCGTCCTGCCCTGCCACGGTCAGGATGCTAGCGACCCGGCTGCATCCCCACAGTCGATTCGCAGAGGGGAACCGTCTGCACCAGCTCTTGTGCGGCGCCCGGTGTTAGGGTCAGGCCGTCCGGTCGTAACGGTGGGGTTCGCGCGGCAGCTGGACTGTGCCGGCATCAAATGCCGTGTCAGTCTGGGTCTAGAAGGGGAGACGGTGAGCAAGAAGCTGATTCCTGCAGCACTTGTGGCCGCAGGTCTCTCCATAGGGCTCGCGCCTACGGCGCACGGCGACAGCATCAATACCGAGGTCTGCCGAGCCGTGATGGCTATGGGTGTCAATCCGTACAACCCGCGCGAAACTTACACCCTCAATATGCTCCAACGGTATCCGGACATGACTTACAACCAAGCCGAGAGTCTCGTCGAAAGGGCATATCGCTCAGTCCATTTCCATGAGAATCCCATGTGCGACGGAGTCACCATTCCCCCCGACTACTGAACGTCACGCCCAGTCACGGCTAAGTAGAAACAGACCTAAATCGCGTAGCGGTGATCCCAGCTCATTTACAGGCTCGCATCGCTGTAGTCCGCGTCTGAATAGTTGATCGGGCCGCCCCTGCTCTCCTCGGGGGCACTGCCAGGTCATCATCACCGATCGGTCATCGGCGCCACCCGGATCAACGCTGCGGGCTATGCCTTCCCGTTCTTCCCAGGTACGCCGAGCAACAACCCACCGTTGCCCCCTGCTCCGACGGTGCCGTCGGCGAAGTAGCTGTTACCGCCGGCGCCGCCGTTGCCGATCAGCCGGGCATTGCCGCCATCTCCGCCTATCGATCGGTCAAGCGGGACATCGAATTCAGCAGCCCCGGCGCTCCCGCCGTTGCCGCCGTTGCCGATCAGTGCGGCATCACCTCCGCGGCCGCCGCCGCCGGACGTCGCTCCAGTGCCCCCGGCGCCGGCGTCGCCGCCATCGCCGAACAGTCCAATGGCGTTGCCGCCGGCGCCGCCGGCGCCGCCGGTGCCGTTGGTGGATTGTCCGCCGTTCCCGCCGTGGCCGCCGTCGCCGAGCAGCGCCCCGCCGAGTCCGCCGTCGCCGCCGTTTCCGCCGCCGGTCGCGCCACCTTTCCCGCCGGCGCCGCCGTTGCCGATCAGCCCGGCATTCCCGCCGTTGCCGCCGGGCTGGGTGCCACTGCCGGCGCCGCCCTCGCCGCCGTCGCCGCTCAGCAGCCCGCCGGCCCCGCCGCTGCCCCCGACATTGCCTGACGGGCCCAAGCCGGCGGCGCCGCCGGCGCCGCCGGTGCCGTGCAGCAGGCCGGCGTGGCCGCCGTGTCCGCCTGCACCCCCGGTAGCTACGGAAACGCTTGTCGAGCCGCCGACACCGCCGGCGCCGCCGTTGCCGAACAGTCCGATCGCATCGCCGCCGGCGCCGCCGGTGCCGCCGACACCAGGCGCCGCGGTTCGCCACAGCCCGCCGGCGCCGCCGGCACCGCCGTAGCCGAACAGCAATCCGCCGGCGCCGCCGGCGCCGCCGCTGGCGGTTCCGGTACCGGCCGCGCCGCCATTGCCGCCGTTGCCGATCAGCCCGGCGGCCCCGCCATTGCCGCCGGACTGGTTAGCCGCGCCGGCTCCGCCGTTGCCCCCATCGCCCCACAACAGGCCACCGGCCCCACCGTTTTGCCCGGTCCCCGGCACCCCGTTGGAGCCGTTGCCAATCAACGGGCGCCCCAACAGCGCCTCGGTGGGCGCGTTGATCACATTGAGCAGATCCTGCTGAAGAACCTGCCACGGGTTAGCCGTCGCCGCGGCGTTGGCGGCCTCCGCAGCGGCATAGGACCCCACACCCGCGTTGAGGGCCCGCACAAACTGGGCATGAAACGCCGCCGCCTGAGCGCTCAGCGCCTGAAAGTCTTGACCGTGTACGGAGAACAATGCCGCGATGGCCGTTGATACCTCATCCTCAGCGGCGGCCAGCACCCCCGTCGTCGAGGACGCCGCGGCCGTATCGGCCGCCGTGATTGTTGAACCGATGTTCGCCAAATCTGTTGCGGCTGCAGCCATCACGTCCGCGGTTGCAATCACGAGCGACATTCCGCACCTCCCACCGGCGCATCACGACCCGGCGGTCGCCCAGCTGAGGTGATCGTCGAGCCGTGCGGAAACACGCAAATCGTACCGCGATCACGGCGGCACAAATGGAGTTTCCACCGAAGAGAACTGCTCCTCGCAGGCCGTCTTGGGCGGGCGATGAGCAACAGCCCACGGCGCCGTGGAAGTTGCCGAGTCATAGCGGGAACCAGCTCACCTGGTCCGCATCTGAGTAGTTGATCGGTCCGCCCCTACGCCACGAGTGCATTCTTGCCGGCGCAAATTCCGGTTTTCTGGCCCGTTCCTCCTTCTGACGTCATCCGCTCTACAACACACTTTGCAGGATGTCGTAGGTGGCTTGTGGCGCCAGGGTCTCGACCCCCCACACCGCCCCGATGACCGCCTTACAGCACCGAATCCAGCAGATCGTAGGGCCTGTTGGCGAGAACACCCCTCCCGGGCTGTTGCTGAGAACGTGAAACGCCAGCGCGAGGCGCGGAACATGAGCTACGCGCAGCTCTCGGACAAGCTCCAGACGGATGCACAGTGGTCTATAAACCCTGTCGGCATCCGGCGTATTGAAAACGGGGAACGTCGAGTCACACCAGACGACCTGACGGCTCTTGCTGTGGCGCTGAAGGTTTCACCGGTCACATTGCTGATGCCGGGGCTACCGGACGCCAGAGAACCAACTGAGATGGTTGAGGTCACCGGGAGAGACGCCAAAGTGGATGCCGGGAAGTTGTGGCTGTGGTTACAGGCAGACCCCTCTGGGGCATCGCTGGTGGGGCTGTCGCCTATGGCGTTTATCGTCGCCGCGCAGCCGCAGTGGCTGCACCCGATGTGGATCAAGGACACGCCGGATGGCGGGTAGACCGCCGCTGCGGATCGGGCAGCACGGCAAGATCACCCGCAAGTACCTCGGCGGCGGTGTGTGGCTGGCCCGTTGCCGCTACCGCGACACCGATGGCGTGACTCGGATAGTCGAGCGCCGCGGCCCCGCTGATGAGCACGACCAGCACGGAAAGCTCGCCGCAGATGCGCTGATCGAGGCGCTCGGCGAGCGACGCCCGCCTAGCAGCGCGCCGGACGCGATCGGGCTCGACACGCGAGTGATGGCGCTCGCGGACGCATACATTTCCCGGCTTGCCGAGGACGGGCGGGCAGCGAACACAATCGCCACTTACCGCTACACGGCCGGCAAGTTCGGCAAGCTGTTTGGCGGCGTGCGGGTCGGCGAAGCCACTCCGGCGCGCATCGACGCGGCACTGCGGTCAATGCGTACCGCTCACGGCGCCACGATGGCCAAGCAGACCAAGACCATCCTGCGCGGCGCGCTGCAGCTCGCCGTCCTGGCAAACGTCATCGGCACCAACCCGGTGCGCGACGTGTCCGGAATAAAACTGGACCGTCCGCAGGGTGCTACCGCGATGACCGCCAATGAGGTTCGCGAGCTGCTGTCGAAACTGGACGCATCGGAGTATTGCCGCCAGCACGATCTGATCGACCCGATCACCTTTTTTATCGCGACCGGTCTGCGGCGCTCGGAGCTGCTCGGTCTGCGCTGGGTTGACTTCGACGCTGACGCGGGCACCATCGCGGTCACCGGCAAGGCGCTGCGGGTGCGGGGTCAGGGCTTGGTGCGTGTGGATGAGACCAAGAGCGCGGCCGGCCGCCGGACCATCCCGTTGCCGCGCTTCGCGATCGACATGCTGGCGCAGCGACGTCGGCTGCCGTATCTCGGCGAGCAAACGATCATCTTCCCGTCAACGGCGGGCACGCTGCGCGATCCGAGCAACTTCAGTCGGCAGTGACGCGTGGTCCGCGACGAGCTGGGCGCGGCCGGTGTGAGCACCCACAGCTTCCGCAAGACCGTCGCCACCCTGATCGACGATGAAGGGCTCTCGGCGCGTATCGGTGCCGATCAGCTCGGGCACGCTCGGGTGTCGATGACGCAGAACGTCTATATGACCCGCGGGCGGGTGCACGCACAGGTCGCTGACCTGCTGGACCGGGCCGTCGCGGGCGATAACGCGGTCATAAACGATGAATAAACGATGGCTCGCGGTTCCGCTGGACCGCAAAAACACCGTCTGACCTGCTCCCCCGGGTGGACTCGAACCACCAACCCTTCGGTTAACAGCCGAATGCTCTGCCAATTGAGCTACAGGGGATTAACCCGATCGCGGGACGACTCTAGCGTACCGGCATGCCGAGCCCAACTGGCGGGTTCGATGCGGATACGGGATTGCCAACACCGGGTGTCCGGGGCACCATCTATTGGATGAGTAAGGTAACCCTAACTACCGAGCTGCCCCTTCCCGCCGAGACGGCGGGCGCGCTGGCGCGCAAACCTGAGCTCATGAAGTTCGTCCTGGATCCGATACTGCACGTCTATCGCTTGGACGTGCCGGATCGCGTCGACGTCGGCACCCAGGGTTCGGCTCGATTCTGGCTCTTCGGAATCATCCCGGCGTGGACCCATCAGCTCACCATCAAGCAACTGGATCCGACCGAAATCTTTACCAACGAGCACGGCGGACCGGTCCGTACCTGCAATCACCGCCTGACTTTCGAGCCCATCGACGACGCCAACTGCCGCTACACCGACGAAATCGAAACCGACGACGGCTGGCGCGGCGCCCCGACCCGCCTGTTCATCCGGCTGATGTTCCGTCACCGGCACCGCCGCTGGCGAACGCTCTCCCGGATATTGAGCGACTGACGCCGCCTGCCGCCGCGCGCCGACCACACGCGGTGAGGCAGGATGGAACCAGCCACGCCTAGTCGGGAGGGACCGATTTGATTGGGTATGTCGCCGTCCTCGGAGTCGGATACGTGCTCGGCACCAAGGCTGGACGCCACCGTTATGAGCAGATCGTTGGCACCTGTCGCGCTCTGACCAACAGCCCCGTGACCAAATCGGTGATCGACCGGGGGCGCCGGGAGATCGCGAACCGGATCTCACCGGACACCGGATTTGTGACCCTCGCCGAGATCGATGAGCAGACCGACGTCGTAGCGCAGCCGGTCAAGCGCCAGGTGAACAGCGCGAACTGACGCCTCAGGCGGTCAGATCGTCGCCGCTGGCCTGTTCCAACAGGCTGCGTCGGTAGGCCTCCATGGCGACCAGGTCGCCGAACAGCGCGTGATACTCGTCGCCTTGCTCGATCGGCGACATGCGCTGCAGCTTGGACTTCACCTCGGCGATCTGCCGGCCCATCCAGACCTCTTGCAAACGAGCAAGCACCCCGCCGATGTAACGGGGCAGCTTCTCGTCGTCGACCTGGATCGCCTCCACCCCCAGCTCGTTGATCAGGCCGGCGGTCAGCGCCGACGCGGTCTGCTGGCGCACCGCCTCGATCCACTGCGCTCCATTGGGGCCGGTCGACATGCCGCCCGCCGCGTCGATGGCGGCGCGCACGGCCGCGTACCCGGGGTGGGTGAAGCTCTCGACGGTGAGCGCGTCGAACACCGGGCCCGCCAGCGCCGGGTACTGCAACGCCGATTTGAGCGCCTCGCGCTGCGGCCACAATGTCGGATCACGCGGATCCGGACGGGCGACGGCGGGTTCCGCCGGAGCCGCGTCAGCAGAAGCCTGTCCGCCCCCGCGGAGCTTTGCTGAAACCCGCACCGGGGCACCGCGGCGGCTCGCCTCCTCCCGGACGCGGTTCAGGACTTGTCCCTCGTCCGACCAGCCGGTCCAGCCCGCGAGGCGTCGCGCATATTCGTCGCGCAAGGCATAGTCCCGGATTCGGGCGACCAGCGGAACACACCGGCGCAGCGCATCCACTCGCGCCTGGGGATCGTCGTCGAGAACCGTTCCCTCGGGAATCAAACTGCGGATGGCGAATTCGAACATCGGTTTGCGGCGCGCCACCAGATCCCGCAACGCGTTATCGCCGGCGCTGAGCCGCAGCTCGCAGGGATCCATGCCGTCCGCGGCGACCGCGACGAACGACTTTCCCGCAACCTGCTGGTCGCCGTCGAAGGCCTTCAGGGCCGCCGCCTGTCCCGCCTGATCGCCATCGAAGACAAAGATCAGTTCGCCCCGATACCAGTTGTCGTCCATCATCAATCTGCGCAGCATCGCCAGGTGATCGTCGCCGAACGCGGTTCCACACGAGGCCACCGCCGTGGTGACCCCGGCCAGGTGCATCGCCATCACGTCCGTGTAGCCCTCGACCACAACCGCCTGATGCCCCTTGGCGATATCGCGCTTGGCCAGGTCGATGCCGAACATCACCGACGACTTCTTGTACAGCTGCGTCTCGGGCGTGTTGACGTACTTGGCTTCCATCGGGTCGTCGTCGAACAGCCGCCGTGCGCCGAACCCGATCACCTCGCCCGACGCGGTGCGGATGGGCCACAGCAGCCGCCGGTGGAAACGGTCCATCGGGCCGCGGCGACCCTCGCGGGACAGACCCGCGGCCTCCAGCTCCTTGAACTCAAAACCCTTGCGCTGCAGATGCTTTGTCAGCTTTTCCCAACCCGACGGCGCGAATCCGCAGCCGAAATGCCGCGCGGCTTCGGCATCGAAGTTGCGCTCCGTCAGGTACTTGCGGGCCGGCGCCGCCTCCTCGGACTCCAGCTCCGCAGCGTAGAACTCTGCCGCGGCCGCGTTGGCCGCGATGAGCCGGCTGCGGCTGCCGCGGTCGCGCTGGACGGTACTGACCGCGCCCGTATAGCTGATCGTGTGGCCGATGCGATCGGCGAGCAGCTCAACGGCCTCAACGAAGCTCACGTGTTCGATCTTCTGGAGGAACGCGTAGACGTCGCCGCCCTCGCCGCAGCCAAAGCAGTGGAAGTGGCCGTGGTTGGGCCGGACGTGAAACGACGGCGACTTCTCGTTGTGGAAGGGGCACAGGCCTTTCAGCGAATCCGCGCCGGCGCGCCGCAACTGGACGTAGTCACCGACGACCTCTTCGATGCGGACCCGTTCGCGGATGGTGGCGATATCGCGATCGGAGATCCGCCCGGCCATCGGCACAGTCTAGAGCGCGGACGCGACAGCGTTCCGGCGGTTCGGCTAGCTGGCGTTGATGACCCCGCATGCGATGCGTTCCGCTGCCATCCCTGCCATGCCCGGCATGCCGCTGTCTTCGGTGCCGTGCAGCATCAAAGCGGTCTTGTTGCCGGCCAGCAGATCGTCTCTGGTGAACGCGTCGGTGGTGGTCACCAGGTAAGCCGCGCCGTCCGAGCGCACCTCAAGGGAGGTCAGGTCGCCGCTCTCGGGCTTCCCCGTGTGCCCGGGCGCCTGGTAGTGGCCGCCGGCGGACAAGAAGTTTCCGGGCGGGCCGCCGGCCGGGGCGACCGAATTGGGCTCGCACTTACCGATTTCGTGGACGTGCATGCCGTGGAAACCGGGCGCCAGAATGCCGGGCGCCACCGTTTTGACCGTGACGGTCACGTACCCGCCGGTGAAGTCGAAGGTCGCCGTGGCCACAGACTTGCCGTCGGGCGTTTTCAGTTCCGCGGTGAGCGATCCGGCGCCGGGCGCCGAGCTGACCGACGGCGCGCCGGTTGTCGCGGCCGGTGAACCGCTCAGGACCGGAGGCGTGGTGCCCGGCTGAGTGCTGGCATGCTGAGGGGAACTACACGCGGTGATAGCCACGACGGGAAGTGACATCATCGTCGCAACGGCGGTGAGTTTGGTCATGAAGGCAGCCTAATCCTGCGTCACCGACGGACCTACTTGGCGGGCGAGATGCGCTCCAGCCGACCCTCGGTATACGAAGCGATCTGGTCCACGACGACCCGCAGGCGGGCGCCGTCGTCGGCCGCGGCGGTGAACGCGGCGGCGAACGCGGGATCGAGCGTTCCGGGCGCCCCGGAGAGCAGCCACTGCGCCACCCGATGAATGCGTTCACGTTGCCGCGCCTGGGCTTCCAGATGGCGCGGGTCGGACATGATGAACTGCAGCGCCAGGATTTTGAGCACCGCGACCTCGGCGCGTACCAGGTCGGGCATCTGCAAGTCGGCCTGGTAGCGCACCAGCGGGCCCGGGCCCGCCGCGGCGCGTGTGGTCGCGATGGCGGCCGAGGCGAACCGGCCGACCAGCTCACTGGTCAGTCGCTTGAGCGCGACCGCCGCCGTCAGCGTGGCGTCGTACTTGCCGACCGCGGCCACCACGGGCAACCCCGACAACCGTCGCGCCGCCTCGATCAACTCGTCGGCGCTCACTCGCGAGAATTCGCTCTCCCCCAGCTCGGCCAGCGCGCGCGCGTCATCGTCGTCGGCAAGTACCCGCAGGTCGATGCGTTCGGAGACGACACCGTCCTCGACGTCATGCACCGAGTAGGCGACGTCGTCGGCCCAGTCCATCACCTGCGCCTCCAGGCAGGTGCGGTGCGCCGGCGCACCCGACCGCACCCAGGCCGCCGCCTCGTGGTCCTCGTCGTAGAACCCGAATTTGCGTTCCCCGTAGGCGCGGGTCCAAGGATATTTGGTGACCGCGTCCAGGGACGCTCGAGTCAGATTCAGTCCCGCGCTGTTCCCTTGTGCGTCAAGTACTTTAGGTTCGAGGCTGGTCAAGATCCGGAAATTCTGCGCGTTGCCCTCGAAGCCCCCATACTCAGCGGCGACCTCGTCGAGCGCCCGTTCGCCGTTGTGTCCGTAAGGCGGGTGGCCGATGTCGTGGGCCAGGCCGGCCAACTCGACCAGATCGAGGTCACACCCCAGCCCGATCGCCATCCCGCGCCCGATCTGGGCCACCTCCAGCGAGTGCGTCAACCGGGTGCGCGGAGTGTCACCCTCACGGGGCCCCACGACCTGCGTCTTGTCGGCCAGCCGTCGCAGCGCCGCGCTGTGCAGCACCCGGGCCCGATCCCGGGCGAAGTCGCTGCGGTGCTGGCCTTCGGTACCGGGCAGACCCGCAGTCTTCGGCGCTTCGAGCACCCGCCGCTCACGGTCGAAGTCGTCGTAGGGGTCCTGCTGATGCGTGCTCACGTCTTAGTCACCGCAGCACAGTCTGCCAGGACGGAGGCGGCTAGGGCCGACGTCTCCGCAGGGCTAAATTAGCCAACATGCGGATCGCTCGCTTGTGCGGCGTATTCCTCGCCTTCGTTACTACCGGGCTGCTGCTGGTGCCGTCGGCCGACGCGCAGCCACCGTTCCGATTGCCCGGCTATGTCACCGACAACGACGGCCTGCTCTCGAGTTCCGGTCGCTCCGCAGTGACGTCAGCCGTCAACAGGCTGTACAACGATCGCCACATCCGGCTGTGGGTGGTCTATGTCGACAACTTCTCCGGACTGAGCGCACAGAACTGGGCTCAACGCACCTACAAGAGCAGCGACCTGGGTGACAACGACGCGCTGCTGGCCGTGTCGAGCACCGAACGCGCCTATGCGTTCCTGGTGCCCTCGACAGTGCGGAGCATCAAGCCCAGCCAGGTCGACGACCTTCGCCGCGCGCAAATTGAACCGGCACTACGCAACGGCGACTGGAGTGGTGCGGCGATCGCCGCGGCCAACGGGCTCAACCGGCCACCCGATTACACGGGCCGGATAGTGCTGCTGGCGATTCTGGCCGCCATCGTCGTCGCCGTCGTGCTCTTGCTGATTGTCATGCGCCGCCGCGCCCGGCGACGGCGTACGGCCGCTCTGGCCGCGGCGCGGCGGGTCGACCCGACCGACGCGAATGCGCTGGCCGCGGTGCCCCCCCAGGCCCTCGACGACCTGTCGCGGTCGATGGTGGTGGACGTCGACAACGCGTTGCGCACCAGCACCAACGAGCTCGCGCTCGCAATCGACGAGTTCGGCACCGAGCGGACCCAACCGTTCACCGATGCGGTGAACAACGCCAAAGCGGCTCTGGCCCAGGCGTTCACCGTGCGCCAGCAGCTGGAAGATGTCGTGCCTGAGACCCCGGCACAGCGTCGCGAGCTGCTGATCCGGGTGATCGTGTCGGCGGCGCGCGCCGACCGCGAGCTCGAGTCGCAGACCGACGCGTTCGAGAAGCTGCGGGATCTGGTGATCAACGCGCCGTCCCGGCTCGACGGGCTGACTCAGCAGTACGTCGAACTGACCAGCCGGGTCGGCCCCGCGCAACAGCGAATGGCCGAGTTGCACAAGGAATTCGACGATGCGGCACTGAGCTCGGTCGCCGGCAATGTCACCGGCGCCAGCGAGCGGATTGCTTTTGCCGACCGCAACATCGGTGCCGCCCGTGATCTCGCCGGCAAGGCAGAGAGCGGGAGGCAGACCGGATTGGTGGATGCGTTTCGTGCCGCGGAATCGGCGCTCGGACAAGCGCGCGCCCTGCTCGACGCCGTGGACACCGCGGCGGGCGACATCCGGCACGCCATCGCCACCCTGCCCTCGACCATCGCCGACATCCAGGCGAACATCGGTCGCGCCGACGATCAATTGAGGCGGACACCGAAATCCAAGTCTCCGCATGTCAAAGAATTGACCGCGGCGCGCGATGCGGCAGCCGGTGCCGCCGAGAGCGCCCGCGGCAGTGGGTCTGCCGATCCCCTGGGCGCGTTCGCCAGGGTGACCAAGGCCGACGCGGACCTGACTCGAACACTGGCCGCCCTGGCCGACGAACAGGCAACGGCAGAGCGACTCAACCGGGCCTACGAGCAGGCGCTGTTCACCGCCGAGTCGCGTGTGCGGGCGGTCTCCGACTACATCGACACCCGCCGCGGCAGCATCGGGCCCGAAGCCCGGACCCGGCTGGCCGAAGCGAAAAGACAACTGCAGGCCGCACACGACAAGCGGACAACCGACCTGCTCGAGGCGACTGCTTACGCCAACGGGGCTTCAGCCTGGGCCGCCAACGCACAGTCGCTGGCCAATGCCGACGTGCAATCCGCCCAACGCGCTTACAGCCGCCGCGGTGGCATTGGGGGCAGTGGGGGCAGTGACACCGGCGCGCTGATCGGCGGGATCATCATCAGCGACCTGCTCCGCGGCGGCGCGCGGGGCGGACTGGGCGGCGGGTGGATCCCCACGTCGTTCGGCGGCTCGTCGAACTCGTCCGGGGGCAGCTTCATGGGTGGCGGCGGGCGGTTCTGAACCGGCGACCGACACCGAAAAAGCACCCGCCCACGGTTTCCCGTGGGCGGGTGTTTTTGCGATTTGCGGTTAGGGCGAACGCACCGGCACCAGGTACCGGTGCGCCGCCGTAAACCGAATCAGGCCCAGCTGCCGCCAACGGCGCTGTCGGTGCTGGCCATGTTGCTGCTGGCCGACTGCACCTTCGAGCCGTGCTGGTTGGCCTGCTCGTAGATCACCTGGAAGTTGCGACCCAACTGGGTGATGAACTCCTGGCAAGCCACCGAACCGGCGCCGCCCCAGAAGTCACCGGCAGCCAGCACATCGCGAACGATGTTCTGGTGCTCGGACTCCAAAGAAGCGGCCTGCGCGCGGATCAGCGCGCCGTGGGCGTCAACATCGCCGAACTGGTAGTTAATGCTCATTCTTACGTCCTCCTAAGTAAATGTTTTTGGGATGCAGTAGTTTTCGAAAACTAGCTGCTGAGGATCTGCTGCGAGGCCTGCTCTTGGGTCTCGTAGTTGTTCGCGTCGCGGACCAAGCCGTCGCGCACGCCGTGCAGCATGTTCACGATGTTGTTGAAGGCCTGGTTCATCTGGCCCATCGTGTCGTAAGAGGTCGCCTGAGCGGTACCGCTCCAGCTCGCCCCGGCGATGTTCTGCGAGGACGCCCACATCTTGCGAGCCTCGTCAGACACCGTCTGAGCGTGCATTTCGAAGCGGCCAGCCATCGCCCGCATCGCGTGCGGGTCGGTCATAAAGCGTGCCATGTTTAGTCTCCTTGTCGGTAGAAACCTGTCGTATGAGTTAGCCGCCGTAGTCGCCGGCTACGGGGGCACTAAGTACACCCGAGCCACCGATCACGATCAGGAACAGCGCTAGTTTTTCCTCTCAACCAGCCGCTGGAGAATGCGGGATTACGCTGCTGCTTCGCGGCACGTCGAAGCGAGGTTCAGCCTCGGCTTCCCACTCGCTCCACTCTCTCCACTCGTCCCATTCATCCATGTCTTCAGGGGTCGCGTCAGTTTGGGCGCCGTCGACCGCCATAGCATCGGGCTCAGAGCCTTCCTCCGGCTCTGGTGCCCATGGATCGTAGTTATCCGGTGGTACCGCAACGCCCCAGCTGAGCGGTACCGACAACGCGCCTAGCATGCCCGACTCGGCCCGCTTTGCCGACACAGCGTCGTCCGGCAAGGGCGAACCTAGAGGCAATAGCACATTGTCCCCTTCCAACTGCCGATCCCATAGGGTCAGGCTCAGCGGATAGCTCTCACCACCGAGCACTACGAATCGTAAGCCAATCCGCGCGACAATGTCGTCAAAATCGCCGATTAAATTTTTCGTGATGACGCATGTGGTCACGGGCGCGGCCGGCCGCATGGGTAATGCGAAGTCCGGACCCCGGTCGGGTCATCGATTTCCGCAGGTCTCTCGGCCTTTGAGTCAGCAGAGACGGTGGGTCTCGGACGAGCGGGTCCGTATCCGTGGATGGGGATTGCCTGCGGGTATGGCACTCGATACGAAACTGTCGCTACTGCGACGGTCCCCAGCACCAGGTTCGGAAAGCACTGCGTGAGTTTCGGAAGGGCGGCCAGCGCCGGGTGCTCCAGTTCGGGTCGCGACGGTACGGCGGAACGGTTCGATGTCGCCCCAGGTCTGCTTGAAGTCGTTTACCGACCGCTGACATCGACTGCGGTCTCCAGGCTGTCGATGCACGTCCATGATGCACTGCAGGCGGACCGCCGTGGGTGCCGTTCGTCCTCGGAGTCGGGTTGTTGATGGACTTTCGGTATCTGGGCGCTGACCGCCAATTTTGGCCTCAGGGAGCGGCTGCAGGCACGCAGGTCAGTGCGGCCGCTCTGTAGAGGTTTGTAACGCTGGCGTTCATCGAGATCCCGCTCGCCAGCGGGCAACACCCGCACGGACCGGCCAGGTCATGTCACAGGTGCAGTGCATAGCTGGTGAAAAGCTCGCCGACAACCAGGTCTTCGCGCTGGCCACCCCTGAGCCCCAAGTCGAAAACGGAAACGCTACCTAGCTCTCAGATGCCGGTGCGTGGGACGACGCTGGGCCGGTTTTGCACCACGTGCGGGCTGGCGCCGCCGCGGCCCATCATGCCGCCGGCCATCCCGCCGGCGCCGCCGCCCATGGGCATCGGCATCGGCATCATGCCACTACCGCCCGCCTGAGCCGCGCCGGCCAGCGCAGCGGCGTTGGGACCACCCATCCCCGACATGGCCGAACTGACCATCCGCGCAGGCATCGACCCCTGCCACGTCGGGGGCACCGACATCGCTCCCACCAACCGCGCCTTACCCAAATCCGCACCCATACCCGCACCCAGACCCCCAGCACCGCCGAACGGCTTGAGATCCGGCACAGCATTACCCACAAACTTGGCATCAGCGCCCAGTCCTGCCGCATTGGCCGCAGCCAAACCAGCCGTGCCCGCCGAACTCTGACTCGCCATCTGAAAGACACTCATCAGCGGCGAAATCGCCATGCTCGCCGGATACATCGCAATCTGAGCCACCGACGTCAACGGCTGCAACGTCGAGGCCGCCGACGACAACGACGACAACGACACCCCAGACAACGCCGACGACAACCCAGCCCCCGCCGACGCCAGCGTCGACGTGACCTGCGACTCCAACGACGACACCCACCCGGTCAACCCCGCCAGACTCGCCGGCGGCGAACTGAACTGCGTCAACGTCGACGCCACCGACGTCGACGTCGTGTGATACCCCAGCATCGCGGCCACATCAGCAGCCCACATCTCCACATACGTGAACTCCGTGGACGCGATCGCCGGAGCATTCATCCCAAAAAAGTTCGTCGCAATCAACGACGCCAACGTCGTACGATTCGCCGACACCGCCGCCGGATGCACCGTGGCCGACAACGCCGTCTCAAACGCCGACGCCGCCGCACGCGCCTGAGCAGCCGCCGACGCCGCCTGCCCCGCCGCCGCCGTCAACCACCCCACATACGGCGCAGCAGCCGCCGCCATCGACGCCGACGCCGGACCCGCCCACGGCCCCGCCGTCAACCCCACAACCACCGAATCAAACGACGCCGCCGACGCCGACAAATCCTGCGCCAACCCATCCCAGGCCGACGCCGCCACATGCAACGGGCCCGACCCCGCACCAGCAAAAATCCGCGCCGAATTAATCTCCGGCGGCAACCACGCAAACTCCAGAACCATCACAACCCCAACCCAGTTAGGCGGCTACACACGCGCGACTACCACTGCTGCCGGATAGTAGGGCACTCGCGGCGAAAAATCCGTACTTTCACTAAAGCGACACAATCTGACATCACGTATTCGTCCGGGGGACGGTCGATAGTTGGCACTCAGACGCGTTTGAAGGGTTGACACGCCCGAGTGCTCCTGTCAGATGCCTGTGCGTGGGACCACGCTGGGCCGGTTTTGCACCACATGCGGGCTGGCGCCGCCGCGGCCCATCATGCCGCCGGCCATCCCGCCGGCGCCGCCGCCCATGGGCATCGGCATCGGCATCATGCCACTACCGCCCGCCTGAGCCGCGCCGGCCAGCGCAGCGGCGTTGGGACCACCCATCCCCGACATGGCCGAACTGACCATCCGCGCAGGCATCGACCCCTGCCACGTCGGGGGCACCGACATCGCTCCCACCAACCGCGCCTTACCCAAATCCGCACCCATACCCGCACCCAGACCCCCAGCACCGCCGAACGGCTTGAGATCCGGCACAGCATTACCCACAAACTTGGCATCAGCGCCCAGTCCTGCCGCATTGGCCGCAGCCAAACCAGCCGTGCCCGCCGAACTCTGACTCGCCATCTGAAAGACACTCATCAGCGGCGAAATCGCCATGCTCGCCGGATACATCGCAATCTGAGCCACCGACGTCAACGGCTGCAACGTCGAGGCCGCCGACGACAACGACGACAACGACACCCCAGACAACGCCGAGGTGACCTGCGTACCCAACGACGACACCTCCGTCGCCACCTGCGCACCCACCTGCGACACCCAGCCCGTTAACCCTGCCAAACTCACCGGCGGCAAACTGAACTGCGCCATCGTCGAAGCCACCGACGTCGCCCCCGCGTGATACCCCAGCATCGCGCCCACATCAGCAGCCCACATCTCCACATACTGAAACTCCGTGGCCGCGATCGCCGGAGCATTCATCCCGAAAAAGTTCGTCGCAATCAACGACGCCAACGTCGTGCGATTACTCGTCACCACCGCCGGATGCACCGTCGCGGACAACGCCGACTCAAACGCCGCCGCCGCCGCCCGCGCCTGCGCAGCCGCAGCCGCAGCCTGCCCCGCCGCCGCCGTCAACCACCCCACATACGGCGCCGCCGCCGCCGCCATCGACACCGACGCCGGACCCGCCCACGGCCCCGACGTCAACCCCACAATCACCGAATCAAACGACGCCGCCGACGCCGACAAATCCTGCGCCAGCCCATCCCAAGCCGTCGCCGCCACATGCAACGGCCCCGACCCCGCACCAGCAAAAATCCGCGCCGAATTAATCTCCGGCGGCAACCACGCAAACTCCAGAACCATCACAACCCCAACCCAGCCAGCCGCCCGAGCGGCGCCGACAACAGGACACCCCGATTGTCACGCGCAATGTGCCCCCACGTGACAAACACCACGGACCGAATCCTATGTCAAACTCCTGCAAAAGTCCGTGGTTTCACCAACATGTTGGACCGACCCGGCACGGCAGCTCGCGGTTTGGCGCCGTCAGGGTTTGCCCATCGCGGGACACATTCGGGCCGGTCAAAGCCGCCGCCGGTGGGCTACCGCCGTTAGAACAGCTTGTTGAAAACACCGGAAAGCCCGTCGCCGACGTTGCCGAGGCCCGAGATGCCGCTGCCGGAGATGAAATCGCCCGAACCCGCGATACCCGCGACAAAGAAAGACAAAGAAAGACAAAGAAACCGTTGTCATTAATCGCCGCGTTGGTATATCCCGAATTGCCGCCTCCCGCATTCCGGACTCCGGAGTTCCCTGGCATGATGTCGGTGGTGCTGGTGTTGACAATGCCAGAGTTGCCGCGGCCCGAATTCTGGAACCTAGAGTTTCCGGTGCCGTCGGGGTTGTTTTGACCGAAGCCGGAGTTATTCATGCCGTCGTTGAGGAATCCCGAATTCAGGACGGTTTGAGTGGCTCGGCTGAAAAAGCCGGTGTTCAGCTTACCCGCGTTGAACCCGCCGGTGCGCCGGCGTTCGCGAAGCCGGTGTTGACGTCGCCCGCAATTCCCAGACCAGTGCTGACGTCTTAATCTCCGGCGGCAACACCAAAAAACTCATCGCCCTCCTTCACCGGGATTAATCCCACCCGCACCCCCATGCGTTACAAGGGCGCTGGCCTTATCCCGGCGAAAAGCGCGGTGCTTAGCTGCCCTTCAGGTGCACCGCGAGGTAGTCAGAGACATTGCCGATGGCGATGCGCTCCTGCGTCATGGCGTCGCGCTCGCGGACTGTGACGGCATTGTCTTCCAGTGAGTCGAAATCGACCGTCACGCAAAACGGTGTGCCGACCTCATCCTGGCGCCGGTAACGCCGTCCGATGGCGCCGGCATCGTCGAAGTCGATGTTCCAGTTTTTCCGCAATTCCGCGGCCAAGTCGCGAGCCTTGGGGCTCAGGTCGGCGTGGCGGGACAACGGCAGCACGGCCGCCTTGACCGGAGCCAGCCGCGGATCCAGCCGAAGGACCGTGCGCTTGTCTACACCACCCTTGGCATTGGGGGCTTCGTCCTCGGCGTAGGCGTCGATCAAAAACGCCATGAACGATCGGGTCAGGCCCGCTGCGGGTTCGATCACGTAGGGCGTGAAGCGGGTGTCGTTGACCTGATCATAAAAAGACAGGTCGACACCGGAATGCTTTGAGTGCGTTGACAAGTCGAAGTCGGTCCGGTTCGCGACGCCTTCCAGCTCGCCCCACGGGTTGCCTTGGAAACCGAACTTGTACTCGATGTCGACGGTGCGGTCGGAGTAGTGCGACAGCTTCTCCTTGGGGTGCTCATAGAGCCGCAGGTTTTCCGGGTCGATACCGAGGTCGACGTACCACTGCCGCCGGGTGTCGATCCAGTACTGATGCCATTCCTTGGCGGTCTCCGGCTCGACGAAGAACTCCATCTCCATCTGCTCGAACTCGCGGGTCCGGAAGATGAAGTTGCCCGGGGTGATCTCGTTGCGGAAGCTCTTGCCGATCTGCCCGATACCGAATGGCGGCTTGCGGCGCGCGGTGGTCACCACGTTGGCGAAGTTGACGAAGATGCCCTGCGCGGTCTCGGGACGCAGATAGTGCAGGCCCTCCTCGCTCTCGATGGGGCCGAGGTAGGTCTTGAGCATCATGTTGAATTCGCGCGGCTCGGTCCACTCGCCCTTGGTCCCGCAATCTGGGCAGACGATCTCGCTCATCGGCACCGAATCGGGATCGGTGATGCCCTTCTTGGCCGCATGGGCCTCCTGCATGTGGTCCTGACGGTGCCGGTGGTGGCAGTTCAGGCACTCGACCAGCGGGTCGTGGAAGACCTCGACGTGGCCGGAGGCCACCCAGACCGGCCGCGGCAGGATGATCGATGAGTCGAGTCCCACCACGTCATCGCGGCCGGTGACGACGGCGCGCCACCACTGCCGCTTGATGTTCTCCTTGAGTTCCACGCCCAGCGGACCGTAGTCCCACGCCGACTTGGTGCCGCCATAGATCTCACCCGCGGGAAAAACGAAGCCGCGCCGTTTGGCCAGGTTGACTACGGTGTCGATGACGGACGCCACGGGGATAGTCCACTTCCTTACCGGATCGGGGCCAGGCACGCGCGGCTACACACCGCAGACGCGCAAAACATCAGTCATGGTAGCGATTCGCGGAGCAGTCTTTGACATGCATCATCACGCATGTGACAGTGGAAGTCGGCCGAACTTTCTCTAACAGGCGGGTGATCGACTTTCACATGGCTATGACCTCGCCGCCCTCGACGCCGACCGCGGCCGACGGATCGTCCTCAACGATGGCCCCTGATCTGCTCGGCGGCCACGAGCACGGCCCCGACGGGCTTCCGGGGCTCCCAGGGCTCGGAGCGTATCCCGCGCCGCCGTCGCGCGAGATTCTGGACGCCGCCGGCGAGCTGCTGCGCGCGCTGGCCGCGCCGGTGCGGATCGCTATCGTGCTGCAGTTGCGCGAGTCCCACCGCTGTGTGCATGAACTGGTCGATGCCCTTGGCGTGCCTCAGCCGCTGGTGAGCCAGCATCTGAAAATCCTCAAGGCGGCGGGTGTGGTCGCCGGGGAGCGCTCCGGGCGTGAAGTCCTCTACCGGCTCGCCGATCATCACCTTGCGCACATCGTCGTGGACGCGGTTGCCCACGCGAGCGAGGACACGCCGTGACGCGCGCCGGCGACGATATGGAGCGCAGCGACCAAAGAGGTGAAGCGGAGCGGCGCCGATGACGGAAGCCGGAGCCAGCGTCCGTGCCACTCGCCAGCGAGCCGCGATTTCGACGCTATTGGAGACCCTCGACGAGTTCCGCTCGGCCCAGGAGCTACACGACGAGCTGCGCCGCCGCGGCGAGAACATCGGCCTGACCACCGTTTACCGGACACTCCAATCGATGGCGGCCGCCGGAATGCTCGACACGCTGCGCACCGACACCGGCGAGTCGGTCTATCGCAGGTGCTCCGAGCACCATCACCACCACCTGGTGTGTCGCAGCTGCGGCGCCGCCATCGAAGTCGGCGATCACGAGGTCGAGGTGTGGGCGGCCGAAGTCGCCAGTAAACACGGATTCTCCGACGTCAGCCACACCATCGAGATCTTCGGCACCTGCTCGGACTGCCGGTCCTAGCGGGCTCAGCCGGTCAACGCGCGGCGGATCTGGGCGCCGGCGTCCAGCACCAGCAGGATCAGGGTGCGCAGCGCGTCGTCGGTCAGGCCGGCGCCGGGAAAGTTGTAGCGCAGCATCACGTCTGCCGTTTTTGCCGCACCCTTGCCGGAGTTGCGCTGCGCGGCGTTATCGGAGACCTTCTCCACCAGGGTCACCGTGCCGAGGTTGGTGTCGCGGGCATGCCTGGCCACCTGGTCGCTGACCTTTTTGGTCAGCGGCAGATCCCACGCCAGGACTTGCGTGAGCGACACCAGGTCGAGGTCCTCGACGATGTTCACCACCCGCAACGACGCGAAAGTCTCGTCATGGCGCACGGTCAGCCCGCCGTCAGGTTCCTCCTGCACGTGCATCACTTCGCGGAGTACCGATTCGAGTCGCTCCTGCAGGGATGGCATCACGCGCTCCCGAACCGTCGATTGCGATCGGCGTATTCCTCGCAGGCCGCCCACAAGTCGCGGCGGTCGTAATCCGGCCACAACTTGTTCTGAAAGATGAACTCGGCGTAGGCGGACTGCCACAGCATGAAATTGCTGGACCGCTGCTCCCCCGAGCTTCGCAAAAAAAGATCCACATCGGGGATGTCGGGCCGTTGCAGATGATGTGCCACGGTTGCCTCGGTGATACGCTCCGGGTTCAGCCGACCGGCAGCCGCCAGTCGTGCGATTTCCTTTGTGGCGTCCGCGATTTCGGCGCGACCACCGTAGTTGACGCAATAGTTGACGGTGATGACGTCGTTGTTCTTCGTCATCTCCTCCGCGATCGCCAATTCGTTGATCACGCTGCGCCACAGCCGGGGTCGCGAGCCGACCCAGCGAATCTTGACGCCTATTGTCTTGAGATTCACCCGACGCATTCGCACCACGTCGCGGTTGAAGCCCATCAGAAAGCGAACCTCCTCGGGCGAACGCTTCCAGTTTTCCGTGGAGAAAGCATAGAGGCTGAGCCACCTGATTCCGATTTCGATTGCGCCACAGACGATATCGATGACTACCGCCTCGCCTGCCTTATGGCCGTCGGTGCGGGTCAGCCCCCGTTGGGTGGCCCAGCGGCCATTGCCGTCCATCACGATGGCCACATGATTGGGCAGTCGATCGGCCGGGATCCGCGGCGCCGCCGCCTTCGAAATGTGCTGCGGCGGCCGGCTGGGGCCGCCGTCGGGAGACGGCGGCAACTCCGGGAACACCACCGGCCACGTCGATGTGTCAGGGAAGGTCGGATAGTCGTCGGGCGCGGCGGGCAGTTGCGGGAAGTAGTTCGGCTTCAGCTTGCGCTCGTGGTTTCTAGCCACAGGCCTCATCCTGCCCGATCAGCGCGGCACGCTGGTCGGCGATAGTGCGATCGATCCGATAGCTGCGCTCCACCAGCGGCAGGGTTTTCAGCTGCCGTTCCAGATGCCACTGCAGGTGTGCGGCCACCAATCCGCTGACGTGGTTGCGGGTCGATTGCGGCGCCTCCTGGGCGGCCTCCCAATCGCCGTCGTGCAACGCGGACATCAGTTCCAGCACACCCAGCGGCGGCGTCGTCGAACCGGCCGGGCGGCAGTGCCCGCACACGCTGCCCCCGGCGGCGATGTGAAATGCCCGATGCGGACCCGGTGTGGCACAGCGGGCGCACTCGGTCAGCGCCGGCGCCCATCCGGCGATGCCCATGGCGCGCAGCAGGTAGGCGTCCAGCAGCAAGTCGCGGGGTCGGCGCCGGTCGGCCACCGCCCGCAGGGCGCTCACCGTGAGCCGGTGTAGCTCCGGGGCGGGTGCCCGCTCCTCACCGGCGAGGCGTTCGGCGGTTTCCAGCATCGCGCACCCACAGGTGTACCGGCCGTAATCGCTGACGATGTCGGTGGCGAATGCGTCGATAGCAACGACCTGGGTGACGATGTCGAGGTTGCGGCCCGGATGCAGCTGTACGTCGATGTGCGCGAACGGTTCCAGCCGCGCGCCGAATTTGCTGCGGGTGCGCCGCACGCCTCTGGCCACCGCGCGAACCAGCCCGTTCTCGCGGGTCAATAAGGTCACGATGCGGTCAGCTTCGCCGAGCTTGTGCTGGCGCAAAACTACAGCCCGGTCTCGATACAGCCGCATCACAATAGTTTTGCACCCCGCCGCGACATTACGGGTATCCGCGCCGTTAGTCTCGTACCCCGTGATTGGCGCTTCTGGGCCACCTTCCGGGGCCCTTTCTGGCTCGGGTTCCGGATCCCGCGACCAGCGCCTGCCCACGCTCACTGACCTGCTCTACAAGCTTGCTACCCGCTCAGTGACTTCCGACACGTTGGTGCGCCGGTCCCTGCACGCGATCGACATGAGCCAGTCCACGCTGAACGCCTTCCGGGTGGTGCTCACCGAGTCCGCACTGGCCGACGCGGCGCAGGCCGACCGGCGGCGGGCCGCCGGCGATACGGCGCCGCTGCTGGGCATCCCGATCGCGGTCAAGGACGACGTTGACGTAGCTGGAGTGCCCACCGCCTTCGGCACCGAGGGGCACGTCCGGCCCGCCACTCAGGACGCGGAGGTCGTCCGCAGGCTGAAGGCGGCCGGCGCCGTGATCGTCGGCAAGACCAACACCTGCGAGTTGGGTCAGTGGCCGTTCACCAGCGGACCCGGATTCGGGCACACCCGCAATCCGTGGGCGCGCCGGCATACCCCTGGCGGGTCGTCGGGGGGCAGCGCGGCCGCGGTAGCCGCCGGGCTGGTGACCGCCGCCATCGGCTCGGACGGCGCCGGCAGCGTGCGCATCCCCGCGGCCTGGACCCATTTGGTGGGCATCAAGCCGCAGCGCGGCCGCATTTCGACGTGGCCGTTGCCGGAGGCATTCAATGGCATCACGGTCAACGGTGTGTTGGCCCGCACCGTGGCCGACGCGGCGTTGGTGCTCGACGCAGCATCGGGAAATGTCGAGGGCGACCTGCACAAGCCGCCCCCGATGACGGCATCCGACTACGTCGGCATCGCGCCCGGCCCGCTGAACATCGCGCTGTCAACCCGGTTCCCCTACACCTTCTTTCGGGCCAAGTTGCATCCCGAAATCCTGGCCGCGACGCAAGCGTTGGGCAAGCAGCTCCAGCTGCTCGGCCACAACGTGGTGTCGGGTAACCCGGACTACGGCCTGCGGTTGTCGTGGGACTTCCTCGCCCGATCCATGTCGGGCCTGCGGGACTGGGAGGAGCGTCTCGGCGACGGCGTCATCCTGGATTCCCGGACCGTGGCCAACCTGCGCACGGGCGCGGTGCTGGGACAGGCGATCCTGAAAAGCGCGCGCCGACACGAGGCCGCCGACCAACACCGGGTGGGTTCGATCTTCGACATCGTCGACGTGGTGCTGGCACCGACCACCGCGCAACCACCGCCGTTGGCGCGCTCCTTCGACCGGTTGGGCGGCATCGCCACCGACCGCGCCATGATCCGGGCCTGCCCGGTGACCTGGCCGTGGAATGTGTTGGGCTGGCCGTCGATCAACGTCCCGGCGGGGTTCACCTCCGATGGCCTGCCGATCGGTGTGCAGCTGATGGGACCGGCCAACAGCGAAGGCATGCTGATCTCGCTGGCCGCCGAGCTGGAGGCGGTCTGCGGCTGGGCCTCCGAACAGCCGGCCGCGTGGTGGGCGGATTAAAACCCAAGTCTGCCAAGCTGTTTGGGGTCACTCTGCCAATTCTTGGCGATCTTGACGCGCAAATCCAGATAGACCTTGGTGCCCAGCAGCTTCTCGATCTGAACACGCGCGGCGGTCCCGACCTCCCGGAGTCGAGCGCCGCCCTTGCCGATGACGATTCCCTTCTGACTGTCCCGTTCGACATAGAGCAGCGCATGCACGTCGATGAGGTCATCCCGGCCCTCCCGCGGGTTGACCTCGTCGATCACCACCGCGAGCGAATGCGGCAACTCGTCGCGCACACCCTCCAGGGCGGCCTCGCGGATGAGTTCGGCCATCAGGATCTCTTCGGGTTCGTCGGTCAGCTCACCATCGGGGTAGTACGCCGGGCCCTCAGGCAGAGCCGCGGCCAGCACGTCGATCAGCACATCGACCTGCTCACCGGTTGCCGCCGACACCGGCACGATCTCGGCTGCGTTGCCGGCCAATTCAGCGACCGCGACAAGCTGTGCAGCCACCCGATCTCTGGAGACTTTGTCGGTCTTGGTGACGACGACGACGAGGGTCGTCTTGGGCGCGACCGAACGGATCTGCTCGACGATCCACCGGTCCCCCGGGCCGATCGCCTCGTCAGCCGGGATGCACAGCCCGATGACGTCAACCTCGGCGTAGGTGTCGCGGACCAGGTCGTTGAGCCGCTTGCCCAGCAACGTGCGCGGCCGGTGCAGGCCGGGGGTATCGACCAGGATGATCTGGAAATTCTCCCGGTGCACGATCCCGCGAATGGTGTGCCGGGTCGTTTGCGGCCGCATCGAGGTGATCGCCACTTTGGTGCCGACGAGCGCGTTGGTCAGCGTCGACTTTCCGGTATTCGGTCTTCCGACGAAACACACGAAACCCGAATGGAATTCGGTCACGGATTGCGCTCCTCGGAACCGTCGGCGTCGGCCGGGCTGAGCAGGACGGTACCGATCCGCACCCGGCCCCGGTGATCGGGACCGCCCTCGGCGCGCAACCGCAAGCCGTGTGATACCACCTCGGCGCCGGGCAGCGGGACCCTGCCCAGCTCCAGAGCCAGCAGGCCACCCACCGTGTCGACGTCGAGATCGTCGTCGAATTCCATGCCGTACAGCTCACCGACATCTTCGATCGGCAGGCGCGCCGAAACCCGGAATCGTTTGTCGCCCAGATCTTCTACCGGCGCCGTCTCGGCGTGGTCGTACTCGTCGGCGATCTCGCCGACGATCTCCTCGAGCACGTCTTCGATGCTGACCAGACCGGCGATCGCGCCGTATTCGTCGACCAACAGCGCCATGTGGTTGCGGTCGCGCTGCATTTCTCGCAGCAGCGAGTCGAGCGGTTTGGAGTCCGGCACGAACACCGCGGGTCGCATCACCTGCGCCACCTTGGTGTGCCGACCGCGGTCATCGGAGAAAAACGCTTGCTGGACAAGGTCTTTCAAGTAGACAACGCCAACGATGTCGTCGACGTTTTCCCCGATCACCGGGATGCGGGAATGCCCGCTGCGGACCGCGAGAGTGGTTGCCTGCGCCGCCGACTTGTCGTCCTCGATCCAGATCATTTCGGTGCGTGGCACCATGACCTCGCGGGCCGGGGTGTCACCGAGTTCGAAGACCGACTCGATCATCCGGCGTTCGTCGGCGGCGACGACGCCGCGCTGCTGGGCGAGGTCGACCACTTCGCGCAGCTCGATCTCGGACGCGAACGGCCCGTTCCGTAAGCCGCGACCGGGGTCAGCATGTTGCCCACCACGACAAGCAATTGCGGTGATCGGCATCAGCAGCCGCGAGATCGCCTGCAGCGGAAGGGCAGCCGTCAGCGCGATGGAGTAGGCGTGCTGGCGGCCGAGCGTGCGCGGTCCCACGCCGATGGCGACGAAGCTGGTTACCACCATGATGGTCGCGGCGCCGAACAATCCCCAGGTGAGGCCGAAGTTGTCGTAGAGGAACACCACCAGCAGCACTGTCGCGGAGATCTCGCACGTGATGCGCAGCAGCACGACCAAATTGACGTAGCGGGGCCGGTCGGTCATCACCTTGAGCAGTGAGCCGGCGCCAACCCGCTCGTCACGCACCAACTCCTGCACCCGGGCCAGCGACACCGTGCTGATCGCGGCGTCGATCGCGGCGAAAAGCCCACCCAGGGCGATCAACGCGATCGCGCCGACCAGCTGCGCCAGGCCGGTCAAAGGTCGAAATGCCTTGACTTATCGAGCAACCGGCGGTCGCGCTCCTCCTGGCGATCCAGCTGGTAAGCCTCGACTTGGTCGGCGACCCACTCCTCCAGCAGCCGGCGCTGTAGGGCGAACATCTCTTTTTCCTCGTCCTTGTCGGCGTGGTCGTAGCCCAGCAGATGTAGCACCCCATGGATTGTCAACAGCGCCAACTCATGTCCGAGGCTGTGGCCCGCCGTGGCCGCCTGCTCGGCGGCGAATTCCGGGCACAGCACGATGTCGCCCAGCATGGCCGGGCCCGGCTCCGGCGCGTCGGGACGACCACCCGGCTCGAGCTCGTCCATCGGAAAGCTCATCACGTCGGTCGGCCCGGGCAGGTCCATCCAGCGCATGTGCAGGTCGGCCATCGCCGCGGTGTCCAACAGCACCATCGACAGCTCGGCTCCGGGGTTGACGTCCATCTTGTTGATGACAAACCTTGCGACGCTGACCAGTTCGGCTTCGGAGACATCGATCCCCGACTCGTTGGACACTTCAATGCTCATAAGACGCTCATCGCGTTTTGCCCATCATCGGCGGCCGCGGGGGCCACCCGCACGTCGGGCCGCCCTGTTCATCCCCGCGCCCGGTTCCTCGAATTTCGCGTAGGCGTCCACGATCTCGGATACCAACCGGTGGCGCACGACATCCACACTGGTGAGCTCCGCGACGTGGATGTCGTCGATGTTCTCCAGGATGTCGACCGCCGCCCGCAGACCGGACCTGGCGCCGCCGGGAAGGTCGATTTGCGTCATGTCTCCGGTAACGACGATCTTTGATCCGAAACCGAGTCGGGTGAGGAACATCTTCATCTGCTCGGCGGTGGTGTTCTGCGCCTCGTCGAGGACGATGAAGGCATCATTAAGCGTGCGTCCCCGCATGTACGCCAGTGGCGCCACTTCAATTACCCCGGCGGACATCAACTTTGGGATCAACTCGGGGTCCATCATGTCGTACAGCGCGTCATACAGCGGCCGCAGGTACGGGTCGATCTTTTCGCTCAGGGTGCCAGGCAGAAAGCCAAGGCGTTCACCGGCTTCCACCGCCGGCCGGGTCAAGATGATGCGGGTGACCTGCTTGGTCTGCAGCGCGGTGACGGCTTTCGCCATGGCCAGATACGTCTTGCCGGTGCCCGCTGGGCCGACGCCGAAGACGATGGTGTTGGAGTCGATCGCATCGACGTAGCGCTTCTGGTTGAGTGTCTTGGGCCGGATTGTCTTGCCGCGCCGCGACAGAATGTCCAGTGTGAGCACTTCGGCTGGCGACTCGTTGCCGGTGCCGACGAGCATGGCGACGCTGTGGCGAACCACCTCCGGTGTCAAAGGCTGACCGCTGGCCACGATGGCGACCAGTTCGGAAATCACCCGCTCGGCGAGCGCCACATCGGCCGGCTCACCCGAAAGGGTCACGGCATTGCCACGCACATGCAGATCGGCGCTGAGTATGCGTTCGAGGGCGCGCAGGTTCTCATCTGCCGAACCGAGTAGGCCCACGACGAGATCGGGCGGAACGTTGATGCTGCTGCGAACCTGAGCGTCGGCCTGCCGGGCTCCAGCTGCGTCAGCAGCGCTGGTCTCGCGGGGCGTCACGTGTTGTCCAAGACCTGTAGGAGCCTGCTTTCTGGGGCTGGTGAAATGTCGGTCGTAAGTCTACCGCTGGTCAGGACGGCGTCCCAAGCATTCGGTACAGCCGTATCCCGGCCGGTCATTGTGAACGACACGACGCATCACCGGCGTGTCGCGTCGTCAGGTTCACAGTCGCCGGGCGCGCCCCAGCGAGCGGTGAGCACGCCCAGCGCTCCCAACGCCACGGCGGCGGCGCTCGACGTTCGCAGCACCGTCGGACCCAGCCGCACCGGCACCGCACCGGCATCGGTGAATGCGGCGATCTCCTCCGGGGCGATGCCGCCTTCCGGGCCGACCACCAATGTCAGCGATTTCGCCTGCGCCAGGGGAACATCCGCCAATCGCGCGGTCGCCGACTCGTGCAGGGCCAGCACCGCACCAGCGGCCGACACCTGATCGCGGATACGCCCGGTGAGCACCGCGGTGGACAGCACGCCGTCCACCGACGGGATATACGCCCGACGCGATTGCCTGGCCGCCGAACGGGCCACCGCTCGCCACCGCCGCAGCCCCTTGTCGACCCGGGCACCGTCCCAGCTGGCCACACAGCGCGCCGCCTGCCACGCGACGAACGCATCGGCGCCGGCCTCGGTGGCCAGCTCGATGGCCAACTCGGAGCGCTCGGACTTGGGCAACGCCTGCACCACCGTCACCGGCGGCCGGGCGGGCTCGACGTTCCAGCGCTCCATCACCCGCGCACGCAGCCCGTCGCGACCGGCGTGCTCGACCACACAGTCGGCGAGGCCACCGGCGCCGTCACCGAGCACCAATTGCTCGCCGGGGCGGATCCGTCGGACCGTGGCGGCGTGAAATCCTTCGTCGCCGCCCACAACGGCCAGCTCACCGGTATCGGGCAATGCGTCGACGTAGAACAGCTTCGATATTCCGGCGACCATGCGCAGGCGTTACCGCCCGGTGAATGTCTCGCGCAGCCGGCTGAACAACCCGCCACCGGCGCTGTGCGTCGAGCGGACCTCCGCCACGTCGCGGCTGCGGCGGCTCTTCAGTTCGCGCAGCAGTTCGGCATCTTGGTGGTCCAATCGAGCGGGAACCACCACCTCGACGTGGACGTGCAGATTGCCCCGCGTGCTCGAGCGCAGTTGCGGCATTCCGTGACCACGCAGCGTGATGACCGAACTCGGTTGCGTGCCAGGCGGAATGGTGATCTCGCTGATGCCGTCCAGGATGGCGTCCACGGTGATCGTGGTGCCCAGCGCCGCGTCGACCATCGGCACCGAAACGGTGCAATGCAGGTCGTCACCGTCGCGGACGAAGATGTCATGGGCCTGCTCGTGCACCTCGACGTACAGGTCACCCGCTGGCCCGCCCCCGGGGCCGACTTCGCCTTGGGCGGCCAGCCGCACCCGCATCCCGTCGCCGACGCCGGCCGGGATCTTGACGCTGATCTCCCGACGGGCCCGTACCCGGCCGTCGCCGACGCACTGGTAGCACGGGTCGGGGATGACCACCCCAACACCGCGGCAGGTGGGACACGGCCGCGACGTCATCATCTGACCCAGCAGCGAACGCTGCACGGTCTGCACCTCCCCACGACCGCCGCAGGTATCGCAGGGTATCGGCGCGGAATCGCCGTTGGTGCCCTTGCCCTGACAACGGTCACACAACACCGCGGTGTCGACGGTGACCTGTTTGGTGACGCCGGTCGCGCACTCTTCGAGGTCCAACCGCATCCGCAGCAGCGAGTCCGAACCCGGCCGAACGCGGCCGATCGGACCGCGCGACGTGGAGCCCGCGGAGAAACCGCCGCCGAAGAACGCCTCGAAGACGTCGCCCAACCCGCCGAAACCGCCGAAACCGCCGCCTGCGGCGGCCGCGTTTTCCAACGGATCGCCGCCCAGGTCGACGATGCGGCGCTTCTCCGGATCGCTCAGCACCTCGTAGGCGACGCTGATCTCCTTGAATTTCGCCTGCGCGGCCTCATCGGGGTTGACGTCGGGATGCAGTTCGCGCGCCAGCTTGCGGTATGCGCGTTTGATGTCCGCATCGCTGGCGTTCTTGCTTACGCCGAGCAGCCCGTAGTAATCGCGTGCCACGCTTGACCTTTCCTGCGCCGCCCTCTAGGCGGCTGTCCTCAGATTCTGTAGGTGCCCGTTCATCGGGCACCCAGGACTTCGCCAATATAGAGAGCAACCGCAGCAACGCTGGCGATAGTTCCCGGATAGTCCATCCGTGTGGGCCCCAGCACACCCATACCCCCGTACACGGTGTCCAGGGCGCCGTAGGCGGTGGTCACCATCGAGGTGCCCGCCATCTGCTCGGCGGCCGTCTCGTGACCGATGCGCACCGTCACCTTGCCGGCTTCCTGCTGGGCCGCCAGCAACCGCAGCACCACCACCTGCTCTTCGAGGGCCTCCAAGATGGAACGCAGCGAACCACCGAAATCCGCGGCGTTGCGAGTCAGGTTGGCGGTGCCGCCCATCAGCAGGCGCTCTTCGGTGTGCTCCACCAGCGTTTCCAGCAATACCGTCGCTGCGCGGCCCACGGCGTCGCCCAGGCTGCCGGCGCCGCGCAACTGTTCGGCAAGGTCGGCTACCGCGGTGGAGGCCGCGGAGAGCTTCTTTCCGTCCAGCGCCTGACCGAGGATCTCGCGCAGCTGGGAAAGTTGGTGATCGTCGATGACGTCGCCGAGTTCGACAATGCGCTGATCGACCCGGCCGGACGAGGTGATGACGACCATCAGCAGCCGGGCCGGAGTCAGCGCGATCACTTCCAGGTGCCGAACGGTTGAGGTCGACAGCGTCGGGTACTGCACCACCGCCACTTGGCGGGTCAGCTGGGCGAGCAGCCGCACCGCTCGCCGCAACACGTCGTCGAGGTCGACACCGGACTCTAGGAAGCCAAGGATCGCGCGCCGTTCGGCCGATGACAGCGGTTTGACGTCGTCGAGCCGGTCCACGAACTCGCGGTACCCCTTCTCCGTGGGCACCCGACCGGAGCTGGTGTGCGGCTGGGTGATGTACCCCTCAGCCTCCAGCACGGCCATGTCGTTGCGGACGGTGGCGCTGGAGACGCCCAGGTTGTGGCGTTCGACCAGGGATTTCGAGCCGATCGGCTCCTTGGTGGACACGAAGTCGGCGACGATGGCGCGCAGCACCTCGAAGCGACGATCGTCGGCACTGCCCATCGACTGTTCACCTCCTGGATCACGTTCATTTTATGGTCTCAGAAGGTACTGACCGACGCAGCGGCCGAGCGGTCCAGCGATTCGCGGCCTGAGCTGCGATTCAGCCCGGGTTTCAAGCTAGCCTGTCCAGCATGATGAGGATCCGCGGATGATCTTCAAAGGCGTGCGCGACGGCAAGCCCTACCCCGAGCACGGGTTGTCCTACCGGGACTGGTCCCAGATACCACCGCAGCAGATCCGGCTCGACGAATTGGTCACCACGACTACGGTGCTCGCCCTGGACCGGTTGCTGTCGGAGGACTCGACGTTTTACGGCGACCTCTTCCCGCACGCGGTGCGGTGGAGGGGCGTCATCTACCTCGAGGACGGGCTGCACCGGGCTGTGCGCGCCGCGCTGCGTAATCGCACGGTGTTGCATGCGCGGGTGTTCGACATGGACATGCCACTGGACGCGCACCACTAAATCCGGTCACGTTTGCGTGCCGCCGGGTGTCGACATAGTGAAGACCATCCAGTAGCAACGCAGGAGGAACCGCCATGTCCCGGCTTGAGGGAGTATCCGACCGCGACGCCGGCCTAGGCGCCAAGATCGCGTTCTTTTTCACCAAGCGCAAGCTGGCGCAGATGGCCGGGCTCGAAACCGCGGAAATGCTCGAACCGCTGCGGATGTACGCCCATATCCCGCGATTGCTGAACGCCTACGGCAAGCTCGAACAGGCCGAGGCGAAGCTGGACATCCTCGCCCCGCGCGTGCGCGCGCTGGCCGAGCTGAAGTCGGCGACCACGGTCCATTGCGAATATTGCATCGACCTCGGTTCCCAGATCGCCCGCGAGTGGGGCATCACCGACGAAGAGCTGCTGGCTTTGACGGACTATCGCGACGCCGCGTGCTTCTCCGACGCCGACAAGCTGGTCCTGGAATACGCCACCGCAGTCAGCCGCACTCCGGTCGAGGTGAGCGACGAGCTGTTCGATGCGCTGCGGGCGCACTTCGACACCGCTCAACTCGTCGGGCTCACCCACGTCATCACGCTGGGAAACCTGCGGGCCCGGTTCAACCTCGCGCTCGGCATCGGGTCGTCCGGGTTCTCGGAAGGCCGGGTGTGCGCGCTGTGACGCTGCGCGGGCCGGCGGCATCGGATGCCTCTTTGACGGCGCGGTTCGAGGCGGCCCGGCCCCGCTTGGGAGCCATCGCCTACCGCATGCTGGGTTCGATCGATGACGCTCAGGACGCGGTACAGGAGGCGTGGCTGCGGCTGAGCAGCCGCGGCGAGAGCCGCGCGAAGGACATAGCGAACCTGGACGCCTGGCTGACCACCGTGGTGGCCCGGATCTGCCTGAATGCGTTGCGCGATAGGCGGACCCGCGAGCGCGAGGAGCTGGTCGCGCACCTGCCAGACCCGATCGTCGGGGTGGAAGGCGAATACGACCCCGAGCATCGGGCCCTGCTGGCCGACGCGGTGGGCCTGGCGTTGTTCGTGGTGCTGGACACCCTGCCGCCGGCCGAGCGGCTGGCCTTTGTACTGCACGACGTGTTCAAGGTGCCGTTCGATCACATCGCACCGATCGTCGACCGCACGCCCGAGTCGACGCGCAAGCTGGCCAGCCGCGCACGCCGACGGATCGAAGAGGCGGACCCCGTTCCGGACGCCGGCATGGCCGCGCAACGCGAGGCCGTCGACGCCTTCTTCGCGGCGGGGCGCGGCGGCGACTTCGACAAGCTGGTGTCGGCGCTGAATCCCGACGTGGTGCTGCGCGGTGACTTCAGTCCCCGCGCCGCCATGGTCCGGGCCGAAGGCGCGGCCGCCGTGGCCAAGCTGGCCCGCAGTTACGCGGGACCGGAGCGCAAGGTTCGCGCTGCCACCGTCAACGGCGCCGCCGGCGCGGTCATCTTTGTCGGCGATCAGCCAACGGCGATCATGGGGTTCCTCGTCCGCGCCGGACGGGTCGCCGCGATCGACGTGCTGGCCGACCCGCGGCGCATCGCGCGGATCGACCTGAGCGCGGTGACCGGTTAGCCTGTCGCTGCCTGCAGCAGTGCGAGCGCCGCGTCGTGCTGCAGCACCCAGTTGCCACCCTGGTTGACGAAGGCGAGGTGCTTCGTGACCGGCCCGGCGAACCTGGGACCCGAGATGGCGACGTCAGCCTGGGCCGCGCCCGGACCGGCCGGCGCGATATTGGTCACGTTGAAGGTCTCGGGAAACTTCCCATCCCGGTACGCCTTGCGCAGGTCGTGGTCGGCCACATGGCCCTCGTCCGGAGCGATGCCGTTCTGAACCAGATTGATCTTGGTCGTATACGACACACCGGGATCGGTGGCTTGCGTGCACAGCGTGGACAGCTGGTCGGGGCTTGGCAGATCTTGCCCCGGCGGCGGGGGCACTGGGTCCTGCGGCAGTGGCGCGCCGACTGCCGCCAGTTGCACGTGGTCCAGACCGCTCGCCGATGTGCTCGCGGTGATGCCCCCGGCCGCGCCGCCGACGACGGCAAGCGCCGCCGCGCTGATAACGATGGATTTCACGGTTCCCCCTTCGATTCGCCAGGTCTTGTCCTGGCGAGACGGTGTCAGAGTTCCCGCTTTACCTGGTGTTTGTATCTCAGGGCGGTCACGTTGCAGCAGCTATTTGGAAAGCGGGCGGGGCACCGTGAGGGCGTCAGTGCCCAGCGGCTTGCAACAACTCCATCGCCGAGGCGCGCGACAGCACCCAGCCGCCCTGGTTGACGAACGTGACGTTCTGGGTGACCGGGCTCGGGATCTTGGGCCCCGAAACGGCAACGTCAGCCGTCGCCGAGCCAGGAGCGGCGCCCGGTTGAATGTTCGACACATTGAACGCCAGCGGCAGATCGCCATTCTTGGCGGCCTTCTTGAACTCGTGATCGGCGAGGTGGGCCTCGGTTCCGCTGATGCCGCCCTCAACCAGGTTGCTCTTGTTGGCGAACGGAACGTTGGGATCGGCCAGGCTGGTCAGTACACCGGTCAACTGACCCGCGGTCGGGACGTTCGCGGCCGGGGCCGGCGCCGGGACGGGGTCCTGCGGCAATGGGGCGCCGACGGCGACCGGCTGCACCTGGACCGTCAGTGCAGCGCCCGACACGACCGACGTCGCACCCGCGGCCGCTGCACCGATCGCGGCCACCGCCGCAGCGCTGGTGGCGATGGTTTTCACCATTGTCTTCATGCTCTGGCTCCCCCTCGATTGGCAACACGTTGCTGTGCTGGTTGTGACAAGTGTTTCGTTCGCCGGTGCCGTGACGTTACCCAGGATGGCTGTGCAAAACGCCTGAGCTATCTGTGCCGGAGCTGTGTGGCAACCCAATTTGCCGCTGGCTTAGGCTAGTTGGCTTGGCACAGTTTCAAAGTGAAAGGGATTGCGGTTGCGCGGCGTCAAATATCCCGACCAAACACGATTCGCGTTCCGCTCCGGCGTCACCTGCCTGATCACACCGGCCGGAGCGGTGCTGCTGAATCCTCCGCGCAGCGAGAAGCTGACCCGATTGAGCGCGGACCGACTCCAGGCGCTCAAGGCGCTGAACCTAGGGCCGGCAACGGTTTCGGAACTGTCCACGACGGCCGGAGACGACGTCGGCACCCTGATAAGCGAACTCGCGGCCGGCGGCTGGCTGACGGTCACGGTGCGCGACGGCGGCAACGACCTGTATGCCATTGTGCCGTGCGGACTACCGCCGCCACGACCGGCCCCGACCGCGGCATCTTCCGCCGTGCTGTCGAAATTCGCTGTGTTGCATCGTGATTCGGAGGGCATCGTCCTTGAACATCCGTTGTCGTGGTGTGACGTACGCATCCACGACGCGCGTCTGCTTGCCCTGCTCGACGGGTCTACAAGCACCGACATGCCGAGCGCCGTCGCGACGCAGTTCGTCGAGGACCTGCTCTGGAGCGGAATGCTCGTTGCGGCCGGTCCAGACAACCCAGAGGATCAGAGCTTCGAGTCCCTCAGCTGGAGCGCGCCGGATCTGTGGTTCCACCGCCGCAGCACCCTCGGAGAGCGCAACGTCACCTGGGAGCACTTCGGCCCAACCAAGTGGGCCAAGGGCCGGTTCCCGCAGCCTCCGGCGCGTACGACGAGACAATCCGACGAACCGATCGCCCTGGCCGTTCCCGACCTGGCGGAAAAGCGGGCGCACGACCCTTCCCTGACGGCGGTCCTCGAAGACCGGGTTTCCACAAGAACATTCGACGACGCGCACCCGATCACCCTCGACCAACTCGCCGAACTGCTGTACCGCGCCGCACGGACCCGGACGACGCTGTCCGTCGGCGAGGGTGAAGAACTGCTGTCGCGTCCGTACCCGTCCGGCGGCGGCATCTACGAGCTCGAGCTCTACCCCGTGGTGCGCAATGTCACCGGGCTCAAGGCGGGCATGTACCACTATGACTCGTTCGAGCACGCGCTGCGTCTGGTGGCCGCCCCAGATTCAGATGCTTCAAAGGCCTTGTCGCAGTTGATGAAACCTGCGGCAGCGACGCTGACCGGCGGTGCTGAGCCGCAAATCCTGATCGTGATGGCCGCCCGCGCCGGCCGCATCATGTGGACATACGAGCAGATCGGTTACGCTGCCATCCTCAAAGACGTCGGCGTCCTGATGCAGACGATCTACCTGGTCGCCACCGCGATGGGCCTCGGCGCCTGCGCCCAAGGCTTCAGTGACACAGCCGCATTCGTCGCGGCGACCGGGGTGGACGAACTGCAGGAGTGTAGCGTCGGCAGCATCATCGTCGGCTCCCCGGTCCGGGGTTAGCCCTCCAGCAGCACCTCTTCGTCGCTCATGGCCGCGACATCCAGATAGTGCCGCGCGATCACGGCTAGTCGATCGGGGGTGCCGCGCTGAGCTTCCCGGTTGTTCAGCCTCTCAGCGCAGCCGGCCACGGTCCGCGTGGCGAACAGGTCCGCGACCACCGCGTCGTCGGCTTCCAGCCAGTCACGCACCCGGGCGATGACCGCGGTGGCCAACACCGAATCTCCGCCCCGTGCGAAGAAATCGTCGTGTACGCCAACCGTGTTCACGCCGAGTACCTCGGCGACGATCTCGCCCAGCGCGGCCTCCACGTCGTTGCGGGGGGCACCGTCTGCTGAAGCGTCGGTAGCTTCCGGTTCGAGCAGCGCGGCCACCGCGCGGCGGTCCAGTTTGCCGTTCGAGGTGAGCGGAAACTGCTCGAAAAAGACTGTGCGCGTGGGAACCATGTAGGCCGGAAGCAGTTCGGCGACGGCGGCCGTGATGTCGCCGACCTCACCCGGGTCACCCGCGACGGCGGCCACCAGCTTCGGCGCGCCCGCGTCGACGACGGTGGCGACCGCGTGCCGCACCCCGGGCACTGCGCGAAGCGCGCTCTCCACCTCGCCCAGTTCGACGCGGTATCCGCGAATCTGTACCTGATGGTCGGCGCGGCCGAGGAACTCGATGGTGCCGTCGGGCCGGTATCTGGTCACGTCACCGGTCTTGTACCAGCGGAGGCCGTTACTTTCGACGAATCGCTGGGCGGTGCGGTCGGGATCGTTGCGGTATCCGGCGGCGACGTTCGCACCACCTACCCAGAATTCGCCGGGAACCCAGTCGGGGCAGTCGCGGCCCGACGGCGACACCACCCGGCAGCGGACGTTGCGCAACGGAACGCCGAAAGGCACCGTCGCCCAGTGCGCCGGCGGTTCGCCCACCACCTCACAGATGGTGTTGTGGATGGCCGTCTCGGTCGCACCACCAAGCCCGGCGAACCGGCATCCGGGCACCTGCCTGGCCAGCCTGCGAGCCAGGTCGGCGCCCACCCAGTCGCCACCGAGGGTGACGGCGCGTAACGAATCGCCCAACCGCCCGCCGCCCAGTTCAAGGATCATGTCGAGCATGCTCGGCACGCAGTTGAGGATCGAAACCCGGTGTCGGCGAAGCAGATCCAGCCACGCGGTCGCCGCTGCCTTTTCGTCGGCGTCGACCGCGACCAGCGAGCCGCCCACCGAGAACATGCCGAAGATGTCATAGACAGACGCGTCGAACTCCAGCTCGGACAGCGCGAGCACCCGGTCGGCGCTGCCCACCCCGAACCACTCGTTGACCGCGTCGATGGTGTTCATCGCCGCGCTGTGCGGGACGTCGACCCCCTTGGGTTGGCCGGTGGAACCGGATGTGAAGATCACGTACGCGATCTGGCCGGTGTCGGGAAAGACCGGCGCTGCCAATGGCTCCGGATAAGCGCGCGCCGCGTCGATGGATATGCATGGAATCTCCGGACCTAAGTCCGCGTCATCGACCGTCAGCGCAGCAACGATATCGGCGGACTGAAGAATCTTGGCGCGGCGCGCATCCGGCTGATCGAAGCCGATCGGCACATAGGTTGCGCCGGCGGCCAGCACTCCGAGTACCGCGACAATCTGATCGCGTCCCTTGGGTAGTTGAACGCCGACCGCGTCGCCGGAGCGGATGCCGTTGGCGCGCAACACTCCTGCGACGGCAAGCGCGCTCTCGGCGAGCTCTCGGTAGCTCCACTCGCCCGCACCGTCGTGCCGACCCCACACCGCAGCGGCGGCGTCGGGGTTGGCCGCGGCATGCTCGAAGAAGCCTTGATGCAGACACCGGCCGCTGACCGGACCGTCGGTCGCGTTGACCGCGGCACGCACCTCGGCCTGGTCGACGGGCAGCCGCATCGCGGCTTGAGCATCCCAGCCGGCATCGCCGCCGACGAGCCAATCGACCGCGTCCGTGAATGTGGCGAACATGGCGTCGATCAAGCCTGGCGGGAACGCCGATTCGCGGACGTCCCAGTTGAGCAGCAGTCCGCCCCGCAACTCGGTGACCTGGGCGTCCAGCAAGACCTGTGGCCCCTGCGAAATAATCCACACCGGCTCGCCGAATGTCTCGATCACGTTGTCGGCGAACAGCTCCCCCAGGTCGAGGGCGCTGGTGAAAACGACCGGCGCCAGCACCGGCTCGCGGCGGTGGCGACCCAGATCACGTAGCACTTCCAGCCCGGAATAGGCTGCGTGCGCACCGCATTCGTACATCGTGCGCTGCAGTTGGCGCGCGCGGTCGGCGACGGACATATCGGCGCTGACGTCGACCTCGAGCATGATCGAAGACGTGAAGTCCCCGATCACCCGGTCGATGTCCGGGTGCACCGCTTCGCGGTGAAACAGCGGCACATTCAACAGAAAATTGCTCCGCGACGACCAGCCGCCGATGGTGTCGGCGAAGACCGCCGCCAGCGCCATGGCCGGTGTGATACCGCGCCGGTGCGCGCCGGACACCAGCAGCTGTTTGGCTTCCGGCGACAGCCAGTGGTCGTAGCGGACGGTGTGATGGGCCGCCGTGCGCTCGCCGAGCGGCACGGTGGGCAATTCGGGGGCGCCTGGCATTTCGGGCAATCGGCCACGCCACCAATCCCGGTCACGCTGGCGCGCTGCGGGATCGGGCTGCCGGTCGGTGCGATAACGGCGGTAGCTGTAGCCGGGCGCCGACACCGTCGCGCCGTGATACGACTCGGCCAGCTCGGAGGCCAGCACGCGATAGCTCAACGCGTCGCCGGCCAGCATGTCGATGTCCAGATGCAGCCGGCTGCGCTCCTGGTCCCAGAGGGTGAGCGTGACGTCGAGGACCTGGCCGTCCTCGATTGCCAGACGCTGGTGCGTTTTACGTTCACGCAACTCGGCCAGCGCGGTGTGTGCCGCGTCCGAACTCTGTCCGCGCAGGTCGACCACGCTGAAGACCGGCCGGCCCGGATTGGGCATCGTCTGTTGCGTCCCGTCCGGCAGGAATCGGGTACGCAGCATCGGATGCGCGGCGACCAGATGCGAAACCGCGTCTTCCAGTCGCGTCGGATCGACCGGCCCGCCATCGAATTCGACGTAGAGGTGCGCGGCGACCCCGCCCAGCTCCTGTTCGTCGGAGCGGCCGATCCAGTACGCATGCTGCATGGTGGCCAGCGGGAACGGCGCCGCTTCCAAGTCTTGGTCCGGTTCGCCAGGCTGAGGGTCGGCCGTTGGGGTGTTGGGTATCTCGTCGTTGTGCAGCAGCGCGTGCCAGGATTCGATGGTGGGACTGCCGGCGAGGTCGGCGAACGTAATGCCGGAGCCCCGTTTGCGCCACCCCCCCGCCAACGCCATCATCCGCATCGAGTTCAGGCCCACCTGGATGAGGTCGTCGGTGTCGCCGATCTCGGTCGCCGCAGAGCCGAGCTGGGCCGCGACCGCAGCCCTGATCTCGTCTCTGCTGATGTCCATGCGGCTCCTTGCCCTAGGTCACGCTTACGGCCAGCGCGGCGATGGCGCGGCGCCAGAAATGCGTCAGACGGTCAATGTCGGAGCCCGCGAACAGCGCATCGCTCCACCGCCAGTTCGCGATCAGTTGGGGACCTTCGGGTGTCGCCCCCACGAGCACGCTGATGTTCAGTGCGAAGCGCAGCGGCAGATCGGGTTCGGGGTCGATCGGGAGCGCGTCGATATACGGTGCGGCGAGCAGCGACCACGGTTGATCCGTTGCGCCGGTCAGATCCAGGCGGCCCAGATAGCCGAACTGAATCTGCGGCTCAGCCCCGCGCTGCAGCTCGTGGACGTGGTCGACGTAACGAAGCAGCCCGTAATCCAGTCCCTCGTGCGGGATCGCACGCAGCTGAGCTGTCACGGAGTCCAACAACGCCCGCGCCGCGGCCGGATCGCCCTCGGCCCGCTCGATATCGACGGATGCCGCGCCCGCACCGAGGCGCACCGGGAACGCGGTGGTGAACCAGCCGACTGTGTTCGTGGTGTCGGTGTCCAGTTCGACGTCGTTGCGGCCATGGCCCTCCAGCGTGATCAGCGCGCCAGAAGCCGGGTCCTGCCCACGCCAGCGACGCCAGCTAGCGACCGCGATCGCCGTTGCAGCCAGGAGGAATTCGCGCACGCCCACGCGTTCGGTATCGGGCACCGCGGTGATGACCTGGCTTACTCGCAGCGTTGACCACGTGTCACGGGTGGGGTCCGGATGCCGTGCGCCCAGCGCAGAGTCGGGCTCGCTGACCTGCGCAATCCAGTAGTCGCGCTGGTTCTGCACCTCCGGTTCGGCGGCGCGTCCCCACATCAGCTGCGACCAGCGGCGGTAGGACGTGAACTCGGGCAATATCTTTGAGGTCGTCAGCGCGTTGCCCGATTGCACTGAGCGCCATGCCTCGGCGATATCGCCCAGCATGATGTGCCAGGACACCACGTCGACCGCCAGGTGATGCGCGGTGATCAGTAGGACATCTCCTCCCAGGGCGTCCCGGAACCAGACCGCCCTTAACATGGCACCCGCGCGGGGATCGATCTGTTCGGTGACCGCGCGGGCGGAATCCGCGATGGCCGAACACAACTCCGCGTCGGTCGAGGTCGACGCCTGCACGCTGGTGAGCACGTCGGCGGCCCGGACCACGCCGGGCTCGCGGGTGACCAGGCGCGGACCCTCGGGAGTGTCGATCAGAACCGACCGCAGCGTGTCATGCCCGTCGAGCAGCAGTTGCAGCATCAATTCGATTGCCGAGCCGTCAATTTCGCTGGGTAGCCTGAGTAACACGGTGTGGGTGAAGCGTCGGTAATTGCCGTACTCGTAAAGCCAGGACACCATCGGCAGCGGCGGCACCTCGCCGTATTCGCCAACCCCGGCGGGGGTGCCCGGGCCGGCATCGTCTATCGCCGCGGCCAGTTCGCGAATTGTCGGCGCGGCGAACACCATCCGCGGGCTCATGGCGAGCCCGCGCCGCCGGGCCTTGTGCACCAACGAGATCGCCACAATGCTGTCCAAGCCCAGCCCGAAGAGGTCGTCGTCGATGCCCGGTGCGACGCCGTTGAATTGTTCCTTGCACACGTCGCACAGCGTCCGCTCTGTCTCGGTCGACGCCGCACCGTCCGCACTGACCCGCGACAGCGCGTCGGAAGCCAGCCGGTCCAACGCGTGGCTGTCGAGCTTGCCGTTGGCGTTGACCGGCAGCCGCGGTAATACCACGATCCGGGCCGGCACCATATAGAACGGCAAGCGTTCGGCGAGCGCCGCACGCAGCCGGACCGCATCGCCGTCGCCACCCTTTTGCCACACCACGAAACCCACCAGGCTGGCGCCCGTTGCGCGGCGCACGACAGCGACGGCGGCATCGTGCACGTCGGCCCGGCCGCGCAGGGCGGCCTCGATCTCGCCGATTTCGACGCGATACCCGCGAATCTTGACCTGGGTGTCGGCGCGTCCCAGATAGGCGTATCCGCCGTGCGGCAGGCGCCGCGCCAGGTCACCCGTGCGGTACATGCGCTGTCCCGCGCGCAGTGGGTCCGCCACGAATCGGCTTGCGGTCAGCGAAGATCTGTCGACGTAGCCGCGGGTCAGCTGCGCGCCGGACAGGTACAGCTCGCCGACGACACCGGCAGGCACCATCCGTAACGCCGAATCGAGTACGTAGCCGGCCGTTCCGGCGTTCGCCGTGCCGATCGTCGGTGTCTCGTACTGCTTGACCGGGGCCACCACGGCCTCCACGGTCACCTCGGTGGGCCCGTAGCAGTTGTAGACGGCGGGCGATAGCTCCCGCAGTTGCTGCCACAGCGCGGTATCGATCGCTTCGCCGCCCAGGGCAAGCACTTCCAGGGGGCAGTCCAGCAGGCCGGCGGCGCGCAGCTGCACCAGCATTGACGGGGTGGTATCGATCATGTCGACCTGCCCGCTCGCCATGCCCTGCACCAGCCGGTCGGCGTCGCGCATCTCCTCGGCGTCGAACAAATGCAGGGCGTGACCGTCGAGCAAGCCGATCATGGGCTGCCAGGAGGCGTCGAAGCTCAGCGACCAGGCGTGGGCAATGCGCAGCGGACGCCCCAACCGTGCCGAGGCCGCCCGGTAGACGCGGTCGCGGTGGTCCGCGAAATAGGCCAGTATCGCGGCGTTGGTGCCGACAACTCCCTTGGGCTCACCGGTCGAGCCAGAGGTGAAGATGACGTAGGCGCTGTGCTCGGGATGACGGCGCACAGCCGGCGCTGTGGCCGGCAATTGCGAAAGACGCTCGGCCACAGCGGGATCGTCGAGTACCAACGCAGGCCACCCCTCGGCCAATTCCGCGTCGTCGGCCGCAGCGATTGCCAGCACCGGGTTCGCCTGCCGCAGAATGGATTCGATGCGGGCCGCTGGCAGCGTGATGTCGACCGGCAGATAGGCGGCGCCGGCGCCCAGCACTGCGAGGATCGCGACGATCGATCGGCTGGAGCGCGGCATCATCAGCGCGACAACGTCTTCCGGGCCGATGCCGAGCGCCGTCAGCTCCCCTGCCAGTCGGTTGGCGTCGGCGTGCAGTTCGGCATACGTGTACCGCTCGCCGCTGGTGGTCAAGGCGACAGCGTCGGGGGTGGCGCGGACCTGCGCCTCGAACACCTCCCACACCGTTGCCCCGGGCGCCGGTACAGCCGCCACGTTGCCGAATTCGGCGTGCTCCGCAGGAGTGAGAATGTCCAGGGCGTCCGGGGTTTCATCGCCGATGTCGGGGAGCTGACGCAGCACCGAAAGCAATCGCTCCCCGATCTGGTCCGGCCGAAGATAGGGCAGCGCTGGACGAATCGCCTCGACCAAGACGACCAGCGCGTCGCCGTTCAAGTGCGACACCACCGTCAGCGGATAGTGGGTCAGGCTTTCCATCTCGATCGGCGAGAAGCGGGCCCCGCCCGGCTCGGTGACCTCGCGGATGGCGTCCTCGATGGGCGCGTTTTCGAAGACGAACATGCTGTCGAACAGGGCGCCGCGGCCGTTTTCCCGTTGCAGCTCGGACAGACTGAGGTAACCGATGTCGCGCATCGCCGACGACTCGCGCTGCAGGCGGGCGCATTGCTCGATCACCGACTCGGTCCGGCTGACCGTGTGCACCACCGGCACAGAGTTGATGAACAGTCCGACCATGGTGTCCACGCCGGGCAACGTTTCGGGGCGGCCGGAGACGATAGTGCCGAAGATGACGTCGCGACGGTCGGTGAGCCTGCTCAGCACGACGGTCCAGGCGAACAGCACCGCGGTGTTCAGGGTGAGGCCGTGGCGGCCGGCCCACTGCCGCACGCGCGCCGTATCCGCCTCGGGCAACAGCAATTCCGTCTTGTCCGGCACACCGTCACCCGCCGCGGTCGCACCGTCGGCCACCATCAGCGGTCCGGACACACCGCGCAGATACCGGTCCCATCTGGCGATCGCGGCCGCCCGGTCCTGACCGGCCAGCCAGACGATGTAATCGCGGTAAGGCCGCGCCGCGGGCAGCCCGTCGGCCGACCCACCCGCTCGATATACGGCAAGCATCTCGGTGAAAAAGACCGCCAGCGCCCAGCCGTCGACCAAAATGTGGTGCGCGGTGAAAATCATGCGCCGCCGGGTCTCGCCGGGAACGGTGAGCAGCACGACGCGCAGCGCGGGACCGCGGCTCAAATCAAACGGCCGGCGTCGCTCCGAGCGGCCGATGGAATCGAATTCGGCTGGCGTCGCGATACGTTCGGACCACGGCAGCTCCGCCTCCGCCGGCACGATCTGGACCGGCTTGGGCACATCACGATCCCAGAAGGCGGCACGCAGGTTCGGGTGCCGATCCAGCATCGCCTGAGCGCTGCGGCGCAGCAGCGCGACGTCGACCGGTCCGTCGATGTCCACCACGAACTGCATGCTGTAGAGATCGACGCTGTCGTGGTGCTCGGTGGCCAGTCGGTACAGCGCAAACAGCCCTTCCTGAAGGGGGCTGAGGGCAAGGACGTCCTCGATCTGCGGAGCCTGTGACGTTGGGGTCACGAACGCGGCCTCACGACTGTCTTTCCCAAGCGGCGGTCAGCTCTGCCAGCGCATCGGCGCTCAGGCCGGATGCACTCATCGGTGTGTATTGCTGCTCGGGCTCCGAATTCGGTTGGGCTGCAGGATGGTTGGTGGCGGCATCCACCGCCGCGGCCAACTCGGCGATGGTCATGTTCTCGAACACCATCGGTGGGGTCATGGCCAGTCCCTGCGCGTTGGCCTGGGCCGCCCATTTGATGGAGATGATGCTGTCACCGCCGAGAGCGAAGAAGTTGTCCTCCGCCTCGACGCCGGTGATGTCGAGCAACTCCTCCAATGAGGCGATCAGCAGCCGCAGCGTCGCCTCGGACGCCTCGGCGATCGGCTGAGACGGCGCACCGGCTTTCGGGGTCGGCGGTGCGAGCAGCCTGTCCATCTCGGCTGCAGGCAGCAACTCCACGGCGGAAACCGCTGCGTCCGGTGTCGTCGCGAACGCATCGAACGCCGCGCTCAGGGCATCGGCGATGAGCGCCGCGGTCTGCGCTTCGTAGAGGTCGGCGTTGGCGACGATCCGCACGTCGAGTTCCCCGTCGGGTGTCACGTTCATGCCCACGTCGAGGTCGAGCAGAGACACCTCGAAGTCGATCGGAAGCGGAACAACCGTGGTATCGCCCGTCGTCGTGAGGTCGCGGGGAAGCAGTGCCCAGTCCTCGCCGCGGAAGTGGATCATGCTCTGATACAGCGGGTTCCGGGACCGCAGCCGCGGCGGGTTGAGCGCCTCAACCAGACGCTCGATGGGCAGTTCCTGGTGCGCGAACGCATCGAGGACCACATCACGGCTACGCGTCACCAGGGCGCGCAGACTGGGATCACCGGTGAGATCGTTGCGCAGCACCACCATGTTGGCGAACAGACCGATCAGGTTGTCGGTGGCCGGGTCGACTCGAGACACGACCGGGCTGCCGATCGGAATGTCCGCGCCGCCGCCGAGCTTGTGCAGCAGTACCGCCAGAACCGCCTGATAGACCATGAACTCGGTGGCACCGCTTTGCTCGGCGAGCTGTGTGAGGGCGGCCCGGCGGGTGGCCGAGACCGTGAAACTCACCACCTCCCCGACCTTCCCGATCACCGGCGGGCGCGAATGGTCCGGAGCGACCGAGATCCCGTCGGGCAGACCCGCCAGCGCATCGCGCCAGTACGTCAACTGGGCCTGTCCCCATTCGCTGTCGGCACCGAACGCCTGCCGTTGCCACAGTGCGTAATCCGCGAACTGGGCGGGCAGGGCCGCCCACCGCGGGGCCTCACCTTCGACGCGGGCTCGGTAGGCCACCAGGAGGTCTTCGAACAAGATGCCGAGCGAAGCGTGGTCGCTGACGATGTGGTGCACCAGCACGACCAGAACGTGCGCATCGGCACTCAGCGCCAACAGGGTCGCCTTGATCAGCGGTCCGGACTCGGGGGTGAACACGTGCCGGCGCAGTTCGGCGATCGTGTCGTCGAGCCGGTCTTCGCTGACGTGCTCGACCGGCAGCTCCACCCGGCGCGTTGGATGCACGATATGGTATGGAACACCTTCGTGCTCTGCGAAATTCGTGCGCAGCGACTCATGCCGCGCCACCACGTCGTTGAGCGCTTCTGCGAGCGCAGCAATGTCCAGCTGACCGGTGAAGCGAAGCGCTAACGGCATGCTGAAGCCGTCCCGCGCGCCCTCCAGCCGGTACATCAACCACGCGGCCAGCTGCGAATACGACAACGGGGGTCGTTGCGGGCGCACCGCCTCGGCGAGCTGTGGGCGTGAAGACTCCGGTGGCTGCTCGTCGGCGTCCAGCCCGTCGACTGCATCGAGGTCGATGTCAAACTCGGCGCGAAACTGCTCGATCAGTCGGGCCGCCAGTCCCGCCGGCGTTGGGGTGTCAAACACCGTGCGCACGGCCAACTCCACTCCGAACTCGGCCCGGATCTGCGCGACCAGCCGCGCCGCCAGCAGCGAATGGCCGCCCAGCCCGAAGAACGAGTCTTCGGCACCGACGCGCTCCCAGCCGAACAAACCAGCGAAGATCGCACACATCCGACGTTCGGTGGGGGTAGCCGGCTCACGGTAGGCCCGCACCGCGACCGGCGTTGGCGCGGGCAGTGCCCGCTTGTCCAGTTTGCCGCTCACGGTCAGCGGGATCTCGGGGATCACCGCAAACGCATTGGGCACCATGTATTCCGGCAACGCCGACGCGGCGTGCGCGCGTATCTCGTCAAGATCGACCTGGGCGGACTCGGTCAGCGGCACCAGGTAGGCGGCAAGCATCGGCCCGGCTTCGGAATCTTCGGTGACGACGAGGCAGTGTCTGACCGCCGGATGCGATCGCGATCACGGTCTCGACTTCTCCCGGTTCGATGCGGAACCCACGGATCTTGACCTGCTCATCGGCTCGTCCAACGAACTGTAATTGGCCGGAGATGTTGCGCCGGACCAGATCTCCGGTCCGGTACATCCGCAGGCCGGGGTTGAACGGATCGGGGACGAACCGCTCCGCGGTCAGCCTCGGGCGCCCCAGATACCCGCGCGCCAACTGGATGCCACCAAGGTAAAGCTCGCCGATCACCTCGGCGGGCACCGGATGCAATTCCTCGTCGAGCACATAAGCGTAGACGTTGCGGTTCGGCACCCCGATGGGCACCACGCGGTTACCCTGCGGCCCCTCAACGCGCATGTGAGTCGAGCAGACCACCGCCTCCGTCGGGCCATAGTGATTGCGCAATTCCGCGTCGAAATGGCCCGCGAATTTCTCGGCCACCTCACCCGGGAGCGCTTCTCCGCCCACCGGCACGTGACGCAACTGGCGCCATTCGCTGACGTGGGGCAACAACAGAAGGGTGCTCAGCATGGAGGGCACCATGTGCAGCACGGTGATGCGGTGGCGGCTGATCAGGTCGGCGATGTAGGCGATGTCGTTGAACGCGTCAGCTTTAGGCACGATCAGCTGCGCGCCGAGCGAGAACGTGATGAAGAGATCGAGCAGCGAAGCGTCGAAGCTCACCGACGACGACTGCAGCAGGCGGTCTTCGGCGGTCATGCTCCATTCGGCGGCGAAACACTCGACATGCTCGGCGATCGCCTGATGCGAAACCGCGACACCTTTGGGCTGGCCGGTCGAGCCGGAGGTGTAGATGACATAGGCCAGATGCCCCGGAAGCAGCCGGCGGAGCCGCTCGTCGTCGGTGGGGGCGACGTCCGGCAACTGTGTCGCGGCCTGCTCCGCCGCATCGAATTCGTCGCGCCCAATGACCGTTTTCGGGCCGGCGTCGGAGATCAGGTATTCGATACGTTCGTTCGGGTAGGCGGGGTCGATCGGCAGGTAAGCCGCCCCGGATTTCAGCACGGCGAGCATCGCGACGATGAACTCGATCGAGGTCGTCATGCGCAGGCCGACGATGTCGTCGGCACCGAACCCCTGGCCGATCAGCCAGCGCCCCAGACGATTCGCGCGCCGATGCAACTCGGCATAAGTCAGCCGTGCCTCGTCGGAAACCAGCGCGACCGCGTCCGGCCTGGCCGCCGCAGCAGATTCGAGGACAGCGACCATCGTGGTGGCCGGCATCGGGACAAGATCGCCGTGCGACTGTTGCAGGACGCGTTCCCACTCGCCGCTGCCGAGCATGTCAAGGCTGGTGAGGCGGCGTTCGGGGGTTGCCAGCGCATTGTCCAGCAGCGAAACGTAGTGAGCCAGCATCTGATCGACGAGCTCGGCACCCAGCACGTCGGTCTGGTATTCGAACTCGACGACCACACCGTCGGGGTCCAGCACCACCGCCAGGGCAAGCGGAAGATGCGCGGTCACGGCGCCCAGCTCCAGCTGCCGCACGCTGACGCCGTCCAATGCAAATCCACTCGTGCTCTTGCGCATGCTGAAGCCCAGGCGGACAAGGTGATCCATGCCGTCGTGTCCCATGCGCTCCGGGTTGACTTCGCGCACCACCCGATCGATGCCGACGGATTGATGGGCGAAACCGTTGAGGCATGTGTCGCGCACCGCCTCGACGAAGGAGGTAAAGGTGTCCAGCGGTCGCGGGGCGATCCGCAGCAGCAGCGTGTTGCCGAAGTACCCGATCGCGCCCTGGGCCGCGGATCCCCGATCGGTTACCGGTACCGAGACGAGGAAATCCGTTGCGCCCGTGTAGCGGCGCACCAGGACGCCGAAGCTCGCCAGCAGCACCATGAACGGCGACGCGGCCTGCGCACGCGCGAAGCTTTCCACCCGACCGAACAGGTCGGTGGGCAGCGGCCGGGTGCGCCGTTCGGCCCGTCTGGACGGATGCGCAACCGCCCCACCGGGAAGCTCCAACGGTTCGGGCGACGGCCGTAACACGTCGGCCCAGTAGCCGACGTCGGCGATGCCGGGTTCCGCCGGCGATTCGAGGACCTCGACCGCGACGAACTGGGCCGCGATCGCGCCCGGCCGGTCACCGTTGTAGGCGGCGCTGAGCTCTCCGAAGAAGACGTCCCACGAATCGTCATCCCATGCGATGTGATGCACGGTGAGCAGCAGCACGAAATCGTCTGTGCTGCTGCGGATCAGGGTGACTCGCAGCGGCGGCTCGTTGGTCAAATCGAATGGGCGGCCGAACTCGTCTCGGGCCAGCGCCTCGATCCGAGACTGCTGGTCGGTCGCGGGAAGCTGCGTCAGATCGTCGGTTCGCCAACCGATCTGGGCGCCATCGGAAAAGACTTGGTAGGGTTCGCCTTCGCTGTCCACCCCGTACACGGTGCGCAAAATGGCGTGGCGTGCAACGACATCATCGAACGCCGAGCGCAGGCGAGCCTCGTCCAGGACGCCCGTCAGCCGATACGAAACGCAGATGTTGAGCGTGACGTCGCTCGGGTCCATGGCCTGTAGAAACCACATCCGGCGCTGGCCGGCCGACAAGGGATAGCGTTCCCCAGCGCGAATCGCGACCCGGGTGTCCGACCGGCCTGCCGCCACACCGCTTTCGGCGATGCGTCGACGCAGCAGTTCCCGGCGCCGTTCCTGCATCGTCTTGGCAGCGTCTGACATGGTTGGTCTCACCCTTGGTATTTAATTCGCACGGGTCTTGCGACGAAGCCTGCCGTCCAGAACCTCGTCCGCCAGCACGATAGCTTATGTTAGCCTTCGCTAACTTGAAGGGCTGTTGGGGCCGTCGCAAACACGCGGGCCGTCGGTCGGGAGGTACGCCGGTGAATGAGCTGGACCTGCGGCAGTGCCGAACCGCGCTCGACCATGACGTGTTTTCCGGGGACTTCTCGTTACGTCGGTTGAGCCCCGACGACGACCTGGACCTGGTGCACGCCTGGATGAACGACCCGGAGGTGGCGCGCTTCTGGAGGATGTCGTGGCCTCGGGAAAAAATTGCGGGCTACCTTCAGGAACAGGACCGCAGCGCACACTCCACGGCGTATCTGGGCGAACTCGATGGCGTCCCGATGAGCTACTGGGAGCTCTACCGCGCCGACCTGGACTCCCTCGCCCAGCGCTACGTTGCCCGCGAGCATGACGCCGGCGTTCATTTGCTACTGGGCCCGGCCGAGTGCCGCGGCCGCGGGCTCGGGGCCGGCTTGCTTCGGGCGGTGTCGGCCTGGCAACTGGATGCGGATCCGCACGCCACCCGGGTGCTCGCGGAGCCGGACGCCAAAAACAGGCGAGCGATTCGAGTGTTCGAGTGCGCTGGATTCCGGCGCACCGCCGAACTGGATCTGCCGCATAAGCGAGCCGCGCTGATGATCCGCGATAGGTAGCAGCGAACCCCGAGGTCAGCGGGCTAGACCAGCCGGTCCATCCGGGTCGCAGCTTATGTTAGCCTTCGCTAAGTTGTACGGGATCGAGAGGTGGTGCAATGCCGCGCACGCTGGGATGGATGAGGCAGTTTCACCAACCGACCTCGCCCGAGAGCACTCCGCTGCTGGTCTTTCCCCACGCCGGCTCCGGCGCGTCGGCCTACCGCGACTTCTCGAAAGTGCTCAGCACGAAGTTCAGGGTCATCGTCTTCCAATATCCGGGGCGCCAGGACCGGGCGGCCGAACCCGCGCTGGCCTCGCTGCAAGAGATCGCCGCGGGTGCATTCGCCGATTTCGCCGCGTCGGATCACGACCGCACGGTTCCGGTGGTCACGTTCGGTCACAGCATGGGTGCGCTGGTCGCGTTCGAGTTCGTCCGGCTCGCCGAGGCGGGCGGCATCGATGTGCGGCATCTGCACGCCTCCGCCGCGGTTGCCCCCAGCAGTGCCGCCGACAAACCATCGCACCCCAAGGATGACGACGAAATCCTCAACCATCTGGCGGCACTCGAGGGCACCGATTCCGATGTGATCGCCAACCGCGAACTCATGCGGCTCGCGCTGCCCGTCATCAAGGCCGACTACAACGCCTTTGACGCGTACTCCTGCGCCGACGACGTCAAGGTGGCCGCTCCGATTCACGCGATGGGCGGTGATCAGGACCCCTACATCACTCTGGGCGACCTGTACGGGTGGGGCAGACACACCGATGCCGTCCAGGTGACGATGTTCGATGGCGGTCACTTCTATCTCAAGTCCCACATCGACGCCGTGGCGGAGCTGTTGGCGTCGAGCGCGCAGTGCGGGCAAAAAGCGTGACCGACCCGATTGTCATCTCCGGCCTGGCCGTCGAGGCGCCGGGCGGTATCGACAGCCCGGGCGCCCTATGGTCGGCCCTCACCGAATCGCGGGAGCTGCTCGGCCCGTTTCCGCGCGATCGCGGGTGGACCGTCGACGATCTGCTGTCGGCTTCCCGGGTCGAAGAGGGTTGGCGACAGGTCTGTGACTCTGGCGGATTCCTGGACGGCGCAGCCTCGTTTGATGCGCCCTTTTTCGGCCTGACCGATCACGAGGCGATGGCGATGCACCCCCAGCAGCGGGTCGCGATGCGGGTGGCGTGGAAGGCGCTGGAGAACGCCGGGATCAATCCCGCCACGCTCGAGGGTGCGGAGGCCGGTTGCTTCGTGGGGATGTCGATGACCGAATACGGCCAACGCACCACTACGGCCGACGACTACACCGGATTCCGGACCGTCGGGATGGGACAGCTCGGTGGTGCAGGCCGAATCTCGCACTGCCTCGGGCTGATTGGGCCGTCGATCTGCGTCGACTCGGCGTGCGCCTCCTCGTTGACCGCGGTGCAGCTGGCCGCCAACGCGATTCAGCTGGACGAGTGCGACTGGGCGCTGGCCGGTGCCGTGTGCGTCCTGGGGGCGCCGGCGGCATTCTACGAGTTCTCCCGGCTCAACGCCCTCTCCGCCGACGGACATTGCCGCGCTTACTCCGATGACGCCACCGGCACCGTCTGGGGCGAAGGCGCGGGAATGGTTGTGGTCGAACGCGAATCGCGGGCGCGGCAACTGGGTCACCGGATCTACGGGCGCATCATGGCGATCCGCACCAACCACAACGGCAAGGGCAAACCCATCCTGGTTCCCCGAACGCGAGCGCAGGCGCAGCTCGTCACCACGACGGTGGACGCGGCCGGTGTCGATCCGGCCGACATCGGCATGATCGAAGGGCACGGCACCGCGACGCTGGCGGGCGACCCACAGGAACTCACCGCGCTGTTCACGACCTACGGCGCGGCCGGATCCGAGGCCCTGCTGGGCTCGATCAAGTCCAACGTCGGGCACGCGCAGGCGGCGTCGGGCATGCTCGGGCTCACCAAGCTGCTGTTGGCCGGCCAGCACGGCCAGATTCCACCAACCCTGTTCTCGGACAACCCAACCAAGACGGTGGACTGGGACTCGACGGGCCTGCGACTGGCCACGACGCTGCAGCCCTGGGAGCCGAAACAGGGCGTCCGCTATGGGGCGGCCTCGTCGTTCGGCGCCGGGGGCGCAAATGCACACGCAATCATCGCCATGCCCGCGGGTTCCGGGGTATAAGCGGATGAAGCCCCTGACCTACCGGCTGCCGGACAACAGGATTCCCGTCCTGGTATCGGCCGATAACCGCGATCTACTGCATGATGAGGCGACGGCGCTACTTTCTTATGCCACCGATCATCCCGAGGTGGCTCCGCAGGAGATCGCCGACATGCTTTTCCGGACCCGGGTACCCCGCCGGCACCGGGCCCTGGCCATGGTGGGCGACCGCGACGACCTGTTCGGCGCGCTGCGGGCTGTTCTCGACGGCACGGAACACCGTTGCCTGGTTCGCAGCGAAACCGCCGCCGCGACCCACAAACTCGCCTATGTCTTCCCCGGGCAGGGAGTCCAACGTCCCGGGATGGGCCGGGTGTTCTATGACGCGGTCCCCGCGTTTCGGGCCGAAGTCGATCGCTGCGCCGAGGCATTCACCGACCGGTTGGGCGAATCTCCGCTGAACTACCTTCTCGACGAACATGTTTCGGCCCAAGATGACGCGGGCACCGTCCAACCGGCGTTGTTCACCCAGATGGCGGGGCTGGCCGCGGTGTGGCGCTCATTCGGGATCGCGCCGGCCATCGCCCTGGGCCACAGCCAGGGCGAGATCGCCGCGGCGTACGTGTCCGGCGCGATCTCGCTGGCCGATGCCGTCAGCGTCGTCGGCATACGCGCACGCGCTGCCGACGAATTCGAATCTGGCAACTACGCAATGGCTGTCGTCGCCGCCGACCGCGACACCTGCGAGGACGTGCTGGCGCGTTGTCCGGGTTGGGCGCAGCTGTCGGTGATCAACTCACCGAGCCTGGTCGGGATTTCCGGCGATCGGGAAACGGTCCAGAATGTCGTCGACACCTTCGCCGAGCGGGGGACGTTCGCGCGCGTCATTCGCGTGCAATATCCCGCACACACCAGCTTGATCAATGGTCTCGCCGAAAAGGTGCGCGCGGCAACACAGCGCGAACTACAGAATCCGAAATTCCTGGACGCTGAAATCGACTGCTTGGGAAGCACTCTCGGTGGCCCCATCACCTCGGACCTGTCAGTGGACGAATACTGGTTCTGGAACCTGCGCAACACCGTTCGATTCGACAAGGCCGTCGCCGCCGCGCTTCCCCTGGGCGTCGACACCTTTGTCGAACTGGCCGAGCATCCCACGTTGCAGCTGGCGATCCAGGAGAATCTCGCCGCCCTGCGGGACGGCGGGGCCCACGATGCCCGGTTGGTCGGCACGTCCCTCCGAACCGCACGCGATCTCAGCGAGTTCACCCGCAATCTCGCGCAGCTGGCCGTTCACGACCTGGAATACCCATGGGAGTGCCTGGGCGCCGAGCCCGACGGCCCCGCCCGACTGCCGTTGGTCGATTTCCCCAACACCCGGATGAATAACAGCCACCTGTGGCAGCTCTACCGCCCGGCAGGCGCGCAGGCGACGGCGCCCGAACCTGCCCCGGAGCCCTCAGGGGCGCGACTCTTCGTCGAGGAGTGGGTACGGCTGTCGCAGCGCTCGCTGGTGCCCCCGCGTGCGATCGGCATCGTCGATCACACCGGTGCCTGTGCTGAACTGTCCGCCGATGTATGCCGGGCGGCGGGAGACATCGGTGCCACGGCTCGCGTGATCGACGTCGAAAGTGTCCCAGGCGATCTCGACACCCTGGTGATCCTGATCCCGCAATCGGCGGACCTGGACGACTACGCCGCCGCGGCCGAGGTGTCGACGTTCTTTTCGCAGCGCGAGTGGTGGCCAGGAGTCAACGAGGCGATCGCCGACTGCTGGCTGGTCACCGTGGGTGGCGAGGCGGCACTGGCCGATGACGCGCCGCCGGACCCGGTGCACGCGGCCGCGAGCGCGGGTTTTCGCAGCATCGGCGCCGACCATCCGGGCGTGGGATTCAAACACCTCGATCTGCCGCTCGGAGTGGACACGTCCGAAGCCGCGAACGGCATCCTCGCCGCGCTGCACACCGGCGAGGAACCGGAGCTGGCATTGCGCAACGGCGGCCTGTACGCGAAGCGGATCGTTCCGGGCGACGCCGTCGGGGCGGCGGACAGCACCCCGCCCGAGCATGTGCTCATCGTGGGCGGCACCGGCCATCTCGGGCTCGAATTCTGCGATCACTTCGCGCGAAATGGCGCCCGCCGCATCACGCTGGTGAGCAGGTCAGGCGAGACCGCCATCGCGGACCGGCTGCGCCAGATCCGCTCGGCCACCAGGACGGATATTCGCGTCGCTCGGTGCGACGTGGGCGATCAGTCGGCGGTGACGCAGCTGGCCGCCGAGCACCCCCCGGCCGACGTGATAGTCCATGCCGCCGTTGATTATTCGGCGATCGAACTGGCCGACATCACCGCCGAAAAGATCGACCGCGCGTTGCGGGCCAAGGTCGTCGGCATCGCCCGGGTGCTCGAGGCGTATCCGCGGACCGACAACTGCCGCGTCTTGCTGTGCTCATCGGCGCGAGCGACGATCGGCGGCCGCGGCCAGGTCGTCTACGCCGCGGCCAACCGCATGCTCGACGCCATGGCGCACCGGCTTCGTGCCGAGGGGCTGGACTGCGTCTCGGTGCAATGGGGCCAGTGGACCGTCCATTTCGATCTCGACGCGGCCAGCACGGCACAGCTGGCCGCGATCGGTGTCATCCCCATGACTCCGGCCGATGCGCTGGCCGTGGGGCTGAAAAACTTCCACGGGAATGCCATCGTGCTGGCGTACGACTTCGACCTCGCGCGTCCGGTGTTGGAGGCGTACGGCTACGGGCCGCTGATATCTCGGCTGTCAGCGCCACCCGCCGAAGTCCATTCGGTCGTAGCGCATTCCGACGTCCCCGGACGGCTGTTGAGCCTTCTGGCCACCGCCATCGGCGTAGAGCGCGCCGAGAACATCGACATCAGCGCCCCCATGGTCGCGATCGGCCTGGATTCGTTGCAGGCGTTGGAACTGCGCCGCCGGGTGAAGATCGAGTTCAATCACGACCTAGAGGTATCGGATCTTCTGGGCGGTGCCTCAATTGCGGACGTATTGACCAAGCTCGGCGGATAGCTTCTGCTGTCGATTCGCTGGGCGGCGCAGTTAAGGCTGCGCGGGAGGGGGTGCAACGGGATTTCCCGCCATGCAATCATGAAACTCCTGGCTACCCGGTGCGAAGTCAAAGCCGCAGTTGCACTCATGAATCTGCTGGCCGTTGGGAAGCGTATTGCAATAGTCGGTGCCGGCCGAGGCCGATGGAGCGGACCACATGACACCAGTGGCCAACGCTGCCGCTGCGGCGCCGACCGTGGCCGTCAATACTCTCGTCTTCATGCGGGATTCCTTTTCTGTCGAAGACGACGCACTCTGCCGCCGCTGGTTACCGCATTTGTAGCACTGCGCTAGCCTCGCTGCCATCTGCAGTACCGGCCATCGCGGCCTAACCCATCAATCCGGGGCGCTCCATAATTGCGAGATCGTCGGCCGCGACCTCATCCAGCTGCGCGCCGAGCACCCGGTCGGACATCAGCCCAAGGCAGCTCAGATTCGGAAATCCCGGGCCCTCGTTGACGCCAGAAAGGTTGGGCAGCACAAGTTTCGGGGAAAGGCCGGTAACGGCCAGGTCATGCCCGATGGAGTCTTCCAAGCGCTCGCATGTCGGCGACCCGCCCAACCCGAGCTCCAACAAGTCGAGCGCGGGCTGTTGCAGCAGCGGCACGAACCACAGCGGGTCGGCGCCGGAGCCGTCGATCACCAGGTCGAAATTGTGCAGCATCTCGCGTGTTTCGCCGTTGGTATCAGTGCTCAGCGTGATCCAAATTCGGTTGTCGCGGTCCGCCACACGAGCTACGCGCCCGCGCAGATGCTTGATCCTTTCGTCGGCGAGCAGCGACTCCTGCACCCGCGCGGAGAACACCCCGCGGTCGGTGCGGGCAATGCATTCACGCCGTTCGGCCGGAGTGAGGCTGCGCCACCCGGCGGGATCGGAAAACAGCGAATTCTCGAAGAAGCCCTCGCCGCGGGTGAACAGCGTCGCCTGCGGCGAGATCGCCGTGATCGTCGAGATCCTATGGTGAAAAAGCTCATTGAGCATCGACGCCGCGGTCTCCCCGCCGCCGATGACCGCCACGTTTTCGGCGACGATCCGGTCGCGGCTGTTCGCACGGTCCCAGAACTGCGCGATCGACAACACGCGCGGGTCGCCCGGAAGAATGCACCGTTCCGGTTGCCCCGGACCCGTGATCATCAGCGTGTCGGCGATCAGGGTGCAATCCTGCGTGTCCAGCACCCATCGAGATTCGTCGACGGAAATCCGAAGCACCTCGCCGCGAGCGACTTTCAGGCCCACCTCGTCGGCAACCCAGCGCAGATATCGAGCCCAGGTATCGTGCGTCGGTGCCGCTCTGCCCCGGTCCACCCAGCCCACGAACTGGTCCGAGGCGACCAAGTACGACTGCCAGCTGAACCGCATCATCCGCTCGTCGACCTCGGTGTTGCGGCCCGGCACCAACGTGGAGCGATACGGGAAGCCGACGTCCTTTTCCGGACTGGTGCCCAACCGCTGCCGCCCGTCGGTCCAGCCTCCGCCGGCGCGCCAATTGGCCGCGACGCCCGTGCGTTCGACGGCGACGACGTCGGGAACCTCGACACCCATATCGCGCAGCACCGCCGCCTTCGCGGCCACGGCCACCGCCTTCGCGCCGGCCCCGATGATCGCTACCGTCCGGGTCACCGGGCACCCGCCCGTCGCCCGCGAAAGTGGGTGCGAACGTGGAGACGCACGCTGGCGAATGATGCGCCGGTCACAACCCCACCTCCATCGCTTAGCTTAGCTCAGGCTGTCCTAACTTTTGTGTACGCTACCCTATGGCTCTAGCCAGTCCGCAGGCCAGTACACGCCCGCCCGGAGGGAGCCCACCGAGGTGCCTGTCACTCCATCCCGGCCGCCCGAAGCCACAGGTACGGCGGGATTCGTGGCTTTCCCGGCAGAACGGGCCGCGGCGTATCGGGCGGCGGGATACTGGACCGGGCGCACCGTCGATTCCCTGCTTCGGCATGCCGCGACGATGTGGCCCGACCGCACCGCGGTCGTGGACGGCACGGGTAGTCACACCTACCGCGAGCTGGACGAGCTCGCCGACAAAGCCGCCGGCGGCTTAGCGGCCCTGGGGATACGGCCCGGCGACCGGGTGCTGCTGCAGCTGCCCAATTGCCGACGCTTCGCGGTAGCCCTGTTCGGCCTGCTGCGCGCCGGGGCGATCCCGGTGATGTGTCTGCCCGGGCATCGGCTCGCTGAGCTCAGCCACTTCGCGGCGGTCAGCGGTGCGGTCGGGCTGGTGATCGCCGAGGCGGCGGGCGGCTTCGATTACCGGACGATGGCCGAGCAGTTGGTGGCCGAGCATCCGCAGCTGCGCCATGCCCTGATCGATGGGGTTCCGGGTCCGTTCACGTCGTGGTCGGAGCTGTCCGCCGGTGAGCCGCCGCGAATCGTGCCCGACACCGCGTCACCCGCGCTGCTTTTGGTGTCGGGTGGCACCACCGGCGCGCCCAAGCTGATCCCCCGCACGCACGACGACTACGTCTACAACGCCACCGCGAGCGCCCAGCTGTGTGGGCTGACGAAGGACGACGTGTATCTGGTGGCGTTGCCCGCCGCGCACAATTTCCCGCTGGCGTGCCCCGGCATCCTCGGCGCGATGACGGTCGGCGCCACAATCGTTTTCAGCACCGATCCGAGCCCCGAGGCGGCATTCGCCACGATGGAGCGGCACGGTGTCACCGTCACCGCGCTGGTGCCGGCGCTGGCCAAGTTGTGGGCCCAGGCCTGCGACTGGGAACCGGTGACACCAACATCGTTGCGGCTCTTGCAAGTTGGTGGCTCGAAGCTGGAGGCAGACGACGCGCGGCAGATACGCGCCGCGCTGACCCCCGGCCTGCAGCAGGTTTTCGGCATGGCGGAGGGACTGCTGAACTTCACCCGCCTCGGCGATCCTCCGGACCTGGTCGATCACACCCAGGGCCGGCCGCTCTGCGCGGGCGACGAGCTGCGCGTCGTGGACGCCGACGGGCATCCGGTGGCGCGCGGCGAAGAAGGCGAACTGCTGGTGCGCGGCCCGTACACGTTCAACGGCTACTTTCGCGCGCAGCGCGACAACGAGCGGTACTTTGATCCCGACGGCTTCTACCGGAGCGGCGACCTGGTACGCCTCCGAGACGACGGCTACCTGGTGGTCACCGGCCGCACCAAAGACGTCATCTGCCGCTGCGGCGAGACCATCGCCGCCCAGAGCATCGAAGAGCCGCTGCTGGGACACGAGGCCATCTGGTCGGCCGCCGCGGTCCCCCTGCCCGATCCTGACTTCGGGGAAAAGATCTGTGCAGCAATCGTTTTCGCCGGGACACCGTTGACCCTTGCCGAGGTGAACGCCTATCTCGACGAGCGCGGAGTGGCCGCCCATGCCCGGCCCGACATGCTGGTCGCGATGGCCGCGCTGCCCACGACGCCGGTCGGCAAGATCGACAAACGTGCGATCGCGCGCGCCATACTTGAATAATGCAACTCGAAAATCTTGGCCGCCTGCTCCTGCGCGGCGCCCCCCTCTTCAATGCGCCGGTGGCCGCCTTGGCCAACTCGCCCCGCTTCGGCAGGTTAGTCAACCGCAACATCGCCATGGTGACCTATACCGGACGCCGCTCCGGCCGCACGTTCAGCATCCCCGTGTCCTATCGCCGCTCCGGTGACGACGTGATCATCGGGGTCGGCATGCCGGACGCAAAAACCTGGTGGCGCAACTTCCTCGACGACGGCGCGCCGCTCACGTTGCGATTTGACGAAACGGATCGCGTCGGGCACGCGGTCGCCAAGCGGGACGACAAGGGAGGCGTCACCGTTACGGTGCGACTGAGCGACTGACGCTTCGCTACCGCCCGCTAAATGTCAGCGTCCCTTTGGTTTTCAACACCTTGCTGGCGGTGATCCTTTCGGTCTTGCGAGCTTCCCGCTCGAGGTAGCGCTGCTTGGATTCGTCGAACTTGTCGCTTGCTTGCTCGAGCTCCTTGATTAGCGTCGCCAGATCGTCGCGCATCCACGCGGCCTCACCGGTGAAGTCTTCGCGTTCGAAAATCCGCCACTTCTTCAACACCGGCATGACCACCTCGTCCAGGTGTATGCGCGGGTCGTAGACGCCGCCGACGGCGATGATCACCGCCTTGCGACGGAACTCGGGCACCGTGAAGCCGGGCATCTTGAAGTTGCGCAGAATCCGATGCACCGACTTCAAGGCCTGGTTGGGCGCGATGTCCAAGCCGGCCGCGCTGACGTCCCGGTAGAACAGCATGTGCAGATTCTCGTCGTGCGAGACCTGGGCAAGCAGCTGGTCGGCGATCGTCTCGTTGCAGGCTTTGCCGGTGTTGCGGTGCGAGACGCGGGTGGCCAGCTCCTGAAACGACACGTACATGACAGAGTCGAAAACACTCTCAGCAAACAAGTCGCCCTGTTGATTCTGGCCCGGGCTGAAGCCTCGCGTCATTTGCTCCATGCGTAGTTTCTCCAGCTCGACCGGGTCGACTGCGCGGGTGACCACCAGGTAGTCGCGCAGCGCGGTGCTGTGCCTGTTCTCCTCGGCGGTCCACCGGTTGACCCACTGGCCCCAGGGTCCATCCATGCTGAAGTTCATTGCGATCTCACGGTGATACGACGGCAGGTTGTCCTCGGTCAGCAGGTTTTGCACCATCGCCACCTGGGCCACGTCGGAGAGGCGGCTTTGGCCGGGCTCCCAATCCTGCCCGCCCCGGGCGTAGTAATTCTTGCCGTCCGACCACGGTATGTAGTCGTGCGGGCTCCACTCCTTGAACATTGAAAGGTGGCGGTTGAGCAGGCGCTCGACCACGGGCTCGAGTTCCTGCAGCAGCTGCATATTAGTCAATTCCTTGGACACGAGCCCTCCAGCTATGTGTTCCGACCGGTAACACTCAATGTATCTGTGTCATGCGGTCACATGCAAATTAGACACGCCGCAGCCGGACGACGAGTCATCCGCAGTCCACCGGCGCAATCAGCCCGAGGTTGCCGTCGTAGCGGGGATACAGCAGCCGGCCGCGGCCAGTCGTGGGGTCGGTGAAAAACAGCAATCTCGCACGGTGCTCGCGCATCCGGTGCACGGCGACCGCCTCGGTGACCGCAGCAGCGCCATGTCCTGATCGATGGGGTTCCGGGTCCGTTCACGTCGTGGTCGGAGCTGTCCGCCGGTGAGCCGCCGCGAATCGTGCCCGACACCGCGTCACCCGCGCTGCTTTTGGTGTCGGGTGGCACCACCGGCGCGCCCAAGCTGATCCCCCGCACGCACGACGACTACGTCTACAACGCCACCGCGAGCGCCCAGCTGTGTGGGCTGACGAAGGACGACGTGTATCTGGTGGCGTTGCCCGCCGCGCACAATTTCCCGCTGGCGTGCCCCGGCATCCTCGGCGCGATGACGGTCGGCGCCACAATCGTTTTCAGCACCGATCCGAGCCCCGAGGCGGCGTTCGCCACGATGGAGCGGCACGGTGTCACCGTCACCGCGCTGGTGCCGGCGCTGGCCAAGTTGTGGGCACAGGCCTGCGACTGGGAACCGGTGACACCAACATCGTTGCGGCTCTTGCAAGTTGGTGGCTCGAAGCTGGAGGCAGACGACGCGCGGCAGATACGCGCCGCGCTGACCCCCGGCCTGCAGCAGGTTTTCGGCATGGCGGAGGGACTGCTGAACTTCACCCGGCCCGGCGGTCCCCCTGCCCGATCCTGACTTCGGGGAAAAGATCTGTGCAGCAATCGTTTTCGCCGGGACACCGTTGACCCTTGCCGAGGTGAACGCCTATCTCGACGAGCGCGGAGTGGCCGCCCATGCCCGGCCCGACATGCTGGTCGCGATGGCCGCGCTACCCACGACGCCGGTCGGCAAGATCGACAAACGTGCGATCGCGCGCGCCATACTTGAATAATGCAACTCGAAAATCTTGGCCGCCTGCTCCTGCGCGGCGCCCCCCTCTTCAATGCGCCGGTGGCCGCCTTGGCCAACTCGCCCCGCTCCGGCAGGTTAGTCAACCGCAACATCGCCATGGTGACCTATACCGGACGCCGCTCCGGCCGCACGTTCAGCATCCCCGTGTCCTATCGCCGCCCCGGTGACGACGTGATCATCGGGGTCGGCATGCCGGACGCAAAAACCTGGTGGCGCAACTTCCTCGACGACGGCGCGCCGCTCACGTTGCGATTTGACGATACGGATCGCGTCGGGCACGCGGTCGCCAAGCGGGACGACAAGGGAGGCGTCACCGTTACGGTGCGACTGAGCGACTGACGAAGTTTCATCCGGCTGTTGGCGCGACAATCTCGAGCCAATAGTGCCATTGACTAATGTCACCATTTGCGATTGACTTCGTCGCATGAACGGTGTCGTTGCGGCGCCTGCCTTGGCGGACGTGCGGGTCTTGCCCAACGAGGGAAACTGACATGTTCGGGCCGCTGGACAGGCTGGTCAACAGGCATAACACCACCAGCCACGGCGCCTGCGCAGTGGTGACCGGCGCGGGCAGCGGCATCGGCGCGGCGTTCGCCGTCGAACTCGGCCATCGTGGCGGCATGGTGGTCTGCAGCGATATTGACGAGACCGCGGCTCAACGCACGGCGGACGCGATCAACGAGCACGGCGCCAAAGCGATGGCAACCAGGTGCGACGTATCCAACTTCGACGACGTCGCCGCCCTCGCCGAACGTGCTCAGGAGTGGTTCGGCGGCCCACCCACGCTGGTGATCAATAACGCCGGCGTCGGCGCCGGCGGCGCGGCCATCGGCGATGTGCCGCTGGACGATTGGGCCTGGACGCTGGGCATCAACCTGTGGGGTCCGATTCACGGCTGCCATGTGTTCACCCCGATCCTGCGCGAGTCTGGTGCACGAAGCGGGATCATCAACGTCGCGTCGGCGGCGGCGTTCGGCGCGGCCCCGGGCATGGCCGCCTACAACGTCAGCAAGGCCGGCGTGCTGTCGCTGTCAGAAACGCTGGCGGCCGAATTGAGCGGCACCGCAGTCAAAGTCACCGTGCTGTGCCCGACGTTCGTCAAAACCAACATCCTCGAATCCGGCCGCATCGGCGAGCGGTCCAGCGAGCTCGCCGCCAAATTGATGCGGTGGACCGGGCTCCCAGCGGACAAAGTCGCGCGAGCCTGCCTCGACGCGCACGACCGCGGCGAGCTCTACTGCATGCCGCAGTTCGACGCCAAGGTCGGCTGGAACATCAAACGCCTCGCCCCGCAGGCATATACGCGTGCTGCGGGCCTGATCTCCCGGGTGGCCGGGAACTAGATAAGGAGGTCAGGGTGGCCATCGAGATGGAAGCCATGCTCGTCAAGATCAAGGATCGGCAGTGGGCGCTCGCGGACATCGATTGGGATGCGCCGGGCGCGGAGACCATCCGGCCCGACTTCCGCCCCAAGCTGAAGGCCTTTATGGCCGACTTGTGCTGGATCGAAAACATCGGCGCCCGCGGCTTTGCCGCGCTCGCCAAGAAGGCGCCTACCCCGACGCTGGCAGAGATCTATCGCTATTTCCACGCCGAGGAGCAGCGGCACGCCAACGCCGAACTCGCACTGATGAAGCGCTGGGGCATGCTGGACGACGGTGAACTCCCGGAGCCGAACGTCAACATCCGGCTAGCCATCGACTGGCTCGACACCTACTCGGACGGGATGCCCCTATCGGTGCTCGGCACCGTCATCCCGATGCTCGAAGTGGCCCTCGATGGCGCGCTGCTGAAATTCCTTCTCGACAGCGTCGAAGACCCGGTGTGCCACCAGGTGTTCGAGAAGATCAACAACGACGAATCACGTCACATCGCAGTCGATTTCGAAGTGCTCGACATGATCGGGCACGCAAAGTTGCGCCGGCTGGCCATCGACTTAATCGGTAACGTCGCGTCACCGGGCCTGATCATCGGCGCGCTCATGTATGTGCCGCTGCTCAATCGGATACGTAACGAGATGGCCGGGATGGGCATGGAGCCCGAACGCCTGCACGACGCGGTCAAGCGATTCAAGCAACTCGGCCAGCGCGGTGAGCGCACTTGGCGGGTGCCCGCCTATCAGATTCTCAAACTGCACGGCGCGATGGTGGTCAACCCCCGTCACCCGTATCAGCTGCTGGCCAATTCGATGGTGTGGCTGTCGGACTTCTACCCCAAGCCACTGCTCAAACCGGTGCCCAGCTGGTTCAAGGAGCTCAATTACAAGCCGGCGGCCTGACCGTGGCCACGGGGCACGTCTACGCCACGCTCATTGTCGGAGCGGGCTTCACCGGACTCGGTTCAGCGATTCGGCTGGCGGAAGCGGGGGTAAACGGCCCTGACGACATCGTCATCCTGGAGCGTTCGGATCGGGTGGGCGGCACCTGGCGTGACACCACATATCCGGGCGCCAGCTGCGATGTTCCGTCGCTGCTGTACTCGTTCTCGTTCGTCAAGAATCCGAAGTGGTCCCGGACCTACTCCCCCGCGCCGGAGATCTACCGGCACATCGAGGAGATGGCGACCAGGTTCGATATCCGCCGTCGGGTCCGATTCGGCCACGAGGTCAACGGACTGGTCTTCGACGAAGCCGAGGGCGTGTGGACCGCAACCACCAAGAACCGCAAACGGTTTCGCGCCCGCAGCGTCATCCTGGCCTCCGGCCCGCTGTCGGACGCGAGTTTACCGGACATGAGGGGCCTGGAAGCCTATCGCGGGCACAAGATTCACAGCGCCCGTTGGGATCACGACTACGACTTCACCGGCAAGCGGGTCGCCGTCATCGGCACCGGCGCCAGCGCGGTACAGATCATTCCCGAACTGGTGAAGCGGGCCGGCTTCGTCAAGGTGTTCCAGCGGACGCCGGGATGGGTGCTGCCCCGCCTGGACGTCGCTACGCCACGGGCGTTACAGGCCGTTTTCGCCAAAGCGCCTGCCACCCAACAGCTTGCCCGCCAGCTCCTGTTCTGGGGCCATGAAGCCACCGCAACCGCAATGGTGTGGAACACCCCGCTGACCTCGCTGGTGGCCCGGCTGGGCGAAGCCCATATCCGCACGCAGGTCAAAGACCCCTGGTTGCGCCGCCAATTGACCCCGGACTTCGCGCCGGGTTGCAAACGCATGCTGGTATCCAGCGACTACTACCCCGCGTTGCAGCGGGACAATTGCAAACTCATCGACTGGCCGATCGCGACGCTGAGCCCCGCCGGCATCCGCACCAGCGACGGGATCGAGCACCACCTGGACTGCATCGTGTTCGCCACCGGATATGACGTCCACCTGACCGGGCCGCCCTTCCCGGTAACCGGCCTGGGCGGGCGGTCGCTGGCAGCCGAATGGGCCGACGGCGCCCGGGCATACAAGAGCATCAACGCGCACGGCTACCCGAACCTGTTCTTCATGACCGGTCCCAACTCGGGGCCGGGCCACAATTCGCTGCTGGTCTACATCGAGGGTCAGCTCGACTACGCGGTGCGTGCCATCACCACGATCCTGCGGGCCGACCTGCGCTACCTCGATGTGCGCAAAGACGTCCAACGCCGGCACAACGAGCGCATCCAACGCCGGCTCACCAAGACGACCTGGATGTCCGGTTGCCGCAGTTGGTATCTCACCAAGGATGGGTTCAACGCGTCCATGTACCCCGGAACCGCGACGCAGTATCTTCGCCAGATGAAAGATTTCCGCTATTCGGACTATGACGTCGTGGCGAATGACACCCGCGCCCTGGTGACTTCGTCCGCCTGATGCGACACAGCGACATGGCATCCGACCGACCAACGAGGCCCGAACCCGGCACCATCGCCAGCGCGCTGCACAACCTGCGACGCGCCCCCAAACGCGTGCGGCGCCAATCGCGCGATTTTTCCGATTTCGTTGCGACCACGGTGTCGCAGCTGTTCGACGCGGCCGTGCGCCAGCCACACGGCATCGCGGCGTCCGGCGAGTACCGCATCGACGACCTGGCCCGGCTGTCGGGCACCACAACTCGGAACATCCGGGTCTACCGTGACCGCGGACTGCTGCCGCCGCCGTTGCGCGTCGGGCGCATCGCATTATTCAACGACACGCACCTCACGCGGCTGCGGCTGATTACGTCGATGCTCGACCGCGGATACAACATCGCCCACGTCCGCGAGATGCTCAGCGCGTGGGAGGAGGGCCGCAGCCTTGGCGACGTGCTCGGGCTCGAAACGGCTATCGCGGGCAGCTGGACCACCGAAAAGCCGCAGACCATGCCGCTTTTGGACGCCCGCCGCCTGGTCGGCGACCCGCATGCCTTCGAGCGACTGACGGCCCTGCAGGTGATCCGCGTCGAAGGCAACCAGGCCACCGTCACCCGGCCCAAGCTGATCGAGGCGTTCCACGAGATCCGCGGCTACGGCATCAGCCTGGACACGCTCATCGACTTGCACGAGCAGATCGTCCCGAAGGTCGACGAGATCAGCGACCTCTTGGTCCGCGCGGGCGCCGCCCATGTCATGGACCGGATCAAGCCGGGTGAACCGCTACCCGCCGACGCAGAGATCGCGGAACTGATCACCATGCTGGTCCGATTCCGCACGCAGGCGGTCGCCACCGTCACCGCCACCCTGGCCTCGTCGATTGAATCGACGATCGAGTCCTTGGTCAGCCAGGTGCTTGCCGACTATCTCGAACGGTCGGTGGAGGCCACGAAAGCGGGGGCCCGCTAAACCCTGGGCACTACTGACGCTCGACCAGATACGGCGCCAGCGTGGACAACTTTTCGCAGGTCTCTTCGAATTCGCGTTCGGGTTCGGACGCTTCGATGATGCCGGCGCCGGCGCGTAGCCAGGTCTTGCCGTCCTGTTCGTAGGCAGCTCGCAGCGTCAGTGCGGCATCCAGGGCGCCGTCCGAGGAAATCATCACGACGGCACCGGAATACAGACCGCGCGGGCCGTCGTCGAGTCGCAAGATGGCCTCGACACCGGCGGCTTTCGGGATGCCGGATGCGGTGACCGCCGGGAACAGCGCCTCCAGGGCGTCCATCCGGTCGCTCGACGGGTGCAGACGCGCGCAGATCGTCGAGCCGAGATGCTGCACGCTCCCGCGCTCACGCACCGTCATGAAATCGGTAACGGCGGCAGTGCCCGGTTCGGCGATCTCGGCGATCTCCTGAAGCGAGCTCCGCACCGAAATGGCGTGCTCCACGATCTCTTTGGAGTTCGATTCGAGGTCGTCGCGCGCCTCGCGGTCAAGGGCCGAACCTCGACCGAGTGCGCGGGTACCGGCCAAGGGCTCGGTGATCACCGAGCCATCGCGGCTGACCGCAGCGACCATCTCCGGGCTATACCCGACAGCGCGAATTCCGCCCAGTCGCAACAGAAACGACCGGACCGGGGTGTTGTGCCGGCGCCCCAGCCGATAGGTGGAAGGAAAGTCGAGCGCGAAAGGCACTTCGACACAACGAGACAGGATCACCTTGCGGTAGCAACCGCCGGCGATCTCGCCAACGGCCGCCGCGACCCGACCCCGGTAGCCGGATGAATCTCCCGTCACATCAACCGCGCGGGCCTGCGGCAATGCCCGCACCCCGTGGCCGAGCAACTCCCGCACGGCCTCGAGGTGGCTGGCGCTGGCACCCGACAGTCGAATCGACTTCCGGCTCACCGTAATTCGCGTGCGGGGCCAGAAGATTCGCGCCAGTGGGGTTCGCGGCGCAAGCCGCTCCTGCAAGCCGTAACGGTAGGCACCGAATTCGAAGGCGACCCAGCCGAAAAGCTGGTCGGTTTCCAGCAACAACCGGTCAATCGCTTCGCCCAGCACCGGCGCCGGCCGACCCGACCAATGCTGCCGCTGAATCACACCGTCGCGAACGACCCGCAATTCGTCGCTATCGAGCGCGACCATCGCGAGCACACCTGCGGCGAGAACCCATTCGCCGTCACGCTCGTAGAGGAGGTACTCCTCGCCGACGCGCTCGGCCAACACCGCCGCCAGCTCGGCTGCCAGGTCCGCGGGGTCCATGTGGTCCGGAAGCGGCTCCGACAGTGACGCGGTGTCCTCAGAGCTTGGCTTGATGCTGACATCCGTCACAGCTAGTAAATGTAGCCTAACCTATCTAACTGTGCGCAACCCTTTCCGTTCACCGTGGCGAACTCCACTGCCGGGCACCGCGCGGAGGCCTCAAACAAGGCTTTAATGACTGGCCGGGCCGACTTTTGGGGGGAGATCGGCAGGCTCGACGCATCGGCCTGTTGACACAGCGCCAGCATGACTCCCCACAGCAAATCCACAACAGAGTCACAGTGGATTCACGCTAACCGCGCATTACCCGGCCCGACCAGCGCGGCTCTGACGACTGACTATAGGCAACAGGGGCTATTCCTGCACACGTCGACCGAACCTGGGCATAACGCGCCGTGTTCGAGTGGCGGTTCAACATCGGCGGCGATAAATTTTGGCTCGGTTCTCGGGACTTCGTGGTTGCCCTGGTTGCAGACGGTCCTTCCCCTGATCACCGCATCAAGAAGAGAGGCACCAATGCTGCAAGAGTTTTGGCAGAACTTCACCCACAACCTGTTCAAGCCGCTCCTGCTGTTCTTCTACTTCGGGTTCCTGATTCCGATCCTCAAGGTGCGGTTCGAATTCCCCTATGTGATCTACCAGGGCTTGACCATGTATCTGCTGCTGGCCATCGGCTGGCACGGAGGCGAGGAGCTCGCCAAGATCAAGCCCGACGAGGTCGGCAGCATCGTCGGCTTTTTGGTCTTGGGCTTCGTGTTGAACTTCGCGATCGGAGGCTTGGCATACCTGCTGCTGAACGTCATGAGTTCGATGCGAAAAGTCGATAAGGCGACGGTCGCCGGCTATTACGGGTCGGACTCGGCGGGGACCTTTGCCACCTGTGTCGCCTTTTTGGCAGGTGTGAACATCGCCTTCAATGCCTACATGCCGGTCATGCTGGCCGTCATGGAGATTCCCGGCTGCCTGGTGGCGTTGTACCTGGTCGCGCGGCTGCGGCACCGGGGCCTGAACGAGGCGGGATACATGCCCGGCGAGCCTGGCTACATCCCGCCGGTCAAGGTCGGGGTCGGTCCCGGCACCGCCGCGCGGCCCCCGCACGGCCAGAGCCTGGAGACCGAGCACGCACGCGGCATCGAGCAAGAGCTCGAGCTCTCGATGGAAAAGCTGGAGCATCCGAACTGGGAGCCCGACGCGTCCCCCGCCCTCGGTAAGCCCAAGAGGATGTCCATCTTCTCCCGTGATCTCCTGCAGGAAGTGTTCCTCAACCCCGGGCTCGTACTCCTCATCGGCGGCATCCTTATCGGCCTCATCAGTGGGCTGCAGGGGCAGAAGGTCGTTGCGGACGACGACAAGTTCTTCGTATTGGCATTCCAGGGTGTGCTGTGTCTGTTCCTGCTCGAGATGGGCATGACGGCGTCGCGCAAGCTGAAAGACCTGCGAGCCGCGGGCCCCGGTTTCATCGTCTTCGGTCTGCTGGCGCCGAATATCTTTGCGCCGCTTGGGATGATCGTCGCCCATGCCTATGCCTCGCTCACGCACACGGATTTCAAGCCGGGAACCTACGTGCTGTTCGCCGTGCTGTGTGGTGCCGCGTCCTACATCGCCGTCCCGGCGGTCCAGCGATTGGCGATCCCCGAGGCCAGCCCGACATTGCCGTTGGCCGCATCGCTGGGTTTGACGTTTTCCTACAACGTCACCATCGGGATCCCGCTCTATATCGAGATCAACCGCTTGATCGGACATTGGTTCTGATCTCCTGAAGCCAAAGGCTCCGCGTCGGCCAGCAGTCGGTCGCGCGGAGCGAGCACTGTGCCACTTTGCGGCCGTCGGCTGATGTCCGACTAAACACCGTATGCCACAGGATTATTGACGGGCGCCGTCGTGACCCGACGCGGTGGCTTCGTCTCACGGCACTTCTGGAAGTTGCCCGCTACGCAGGCTGTCACGCGAACCGGACAAACGAACCACCCAGAACCGGATGGTTGGAGTGTCCGCAAACGGGGTTGTTAATTGTTCGTAAAGACGGCCTCACCCAGTTGACTCGGATACCGTGAGTCCGCAAGGTACTAATGGTGTTTGCGGACGCCCCGCGATAGTTACTGCTCACTCATCGCCGGACTGAATCAACCGGAGGCACCGATGCTTGATGAGTTCTGGCAGAACTTCACCCACAATCTCTTCAAGCCGCTGTTGCTGTTTTTCTATTTCGGTTTCCTCATCCCGATCCTGAAGGTTCGGTTCGAGTTCCCCTACGTGATCTATCAGGGCCTGACCATGTACCTGCTGGTGGCCATCGGCTGGCAAGGGGGCGAAGAACTCGCCAAGACCCAACCGGCCGACATCGACAACATCGCCGGCTTCGCCGTCCTGGGGTTCGCCTTGAACTTCGCCATCGGATGCTTGGCCTACTTCCTGCTGAAGTACACGACCCGTCTGCGGCGAGTAGACCGGGCGACGGTCGCCGGATATTACGGTTCGGACTCGGCGGGAACCTTCGGTACCTGCGTGGCCGTCCTGGCGGGCGTGCACATCGCCTTCAACGCTTACATGCCGGTCTTGCTGGCAGTCATGGAGATTCCGGGCTGCCTGGTGGCGCTGTACTTGGTGGCGCGACTGCGGCACCGAGGTCTCAGCGAATCGGGCTACATGCCGGACGAACCCGGCTACACCCCGCCAGTCCAGGTCGGGGCCGGTCCGGGCACCGCCGTGCGGCCCCCGCACGATCGGATTCTCACGACCGAGGACGAACGCGCTGTCGAGCAGCAGCTCGAGCTCTCGATGGAAAAGCTGGAGCATCCGAACTGGGAGCCCGACCGGAGTCCGGCGATCGGCAAGGCCAAGAGGATGCCCATGTTCTCCGGCAAGCTCCTGCAGGAAGTGTTCCTCAATCCCGGGCTGATTCTCCTCGTCGGCGGCATCATGATCGGCTTCATCAGTGCACTGCAGGGGCAGAAGGTCGTTCACGACCAGAACGAGTTCTTCGTTGCGGCCTTCCAGGGTGCCCTCTGCCTGTTCTTGCTCGAGATGGGCATGACAGCGTCACGTAAGTTGCGTGATCTCAAGTTTGCCGGCCGCGGTTTCATCTTGTTTGGCCTGCTGGCGCCCAATCTGTTTGCGACACTAGGGATTCTGCTCGCCCACGTATACGCCTCCCTCACCGACACCCACTTCCAGCCGGGCACTTATGTGCTGTTCGCGGTGCTGTGCGCCGCGGCGTCCTACATCTCGGTCCCGGCGGTCCATCGGCTGGCCATCCCCGAGGCCAGCCCAACCCTGCCTTTGGCCGCATCACTGGGTCTAACGTTTTCGTACAACGTGACGATCGGAATCCCGCTCTACATCGAAATCGCCCGCGCCGTCGGGCACTGGTTCCCGCTTGCTGCCTGACACCCGTCGATATCGGGATCCCGCTCTACATCGAGACCGCCCGCATAGTGACGTGCTGATTCGCGCTCAACGAAGCGGCACTATCCGAGCAGCATGCGCACCACGGCGGGTAATCCTGAACGCCTTCGGCAGGTAGTCCTGAGAGTTCTGGCCGCGCGGGCTTTCGCACCATAAGGCCGATGACCCTGAGCACTAACCGGGCCACTCGTCGCGTCGCTTGCCAGCTGGACGTGCTACCCACTCGACACCCGGGGGCTGACCGGATGTTTCCGGACTGCCGAAGTGCGGTGTCAAGTGCTCGTAAATGTGGTGTCAACAGTTCGTAAAGAGGAGTTCACTCGGGTGCCCGCGAGCGCGAGAGGGAGGATGCTGCATGAGTCCCGTGAGAATTTCATCTACAACCCATTTGAGCTGCTGTCGAGAGGAGGGCTCACCCGATGCTGTTGGCAGGGCGCTCACCCACGCAATTGGACGTGACTGTTCCGACCGAAAAGCCCCGCAATGGCCTGGCCGGTCTCAAACACTGGCGCTATGACCTTCGCTCGGGTTTCACGGTGGCCATGATCTCGCTGCCGTTCTCGATGGGAATCGCGATGACCTCGGGTGCGCCACCGATCTGCGGCATCATGTCGGCGATCATCGCCGGTTTTATCCTGCCGTTCGTGGGCGGCTCGTATGTCACGATCAGCGGCCCCGCCGCGGGACTGGCGCCGGCCCTGTTCGCCGGCATGATCGCTCTGGGACACGCCCGCCTGGGCCACGGCGGCTCTACATCCGAATTGCTCGCCGTGGGATACCCGCTGGTGCTGGTCGCCATCGCTATCGCGGGCGTGTTGCAGGTGATCCTTGCCAAGTTGAAGGTGGCGCGCCTGAGCGCCATCTTCCCGGCCGCGGCCATCCACGGCATGTTGGCGGCGATCGGCCTGATGATCATCGTCAAGCAGATTCCCCTCTTCATGGGCGTGAAGTTCGAGGCCCACGAATTTTGGGCGGTCCTGGGCGAAGTGCCCAGCCATGTCCACTCGATGAGCCCCAAAGTCTGCGCCCTGGGGATCGGCTGCCTGGCCGCGCTGTTTGCGCTCGCGGTCGTGCCCTGGCGGCTTCTGAAGGTCATGCCGCCTCCGGTCTGGGTGTTCTTAGGCGGCACGCTGGTCAGCACATTCATCTTGAAGGTGGACAAGTCCCACCTGATCAACATTCCCGACTCGCTCGAGCACGGGATCGTCTTTCCCCAGTTCGGTGAGGCCTTCACCAATGCCGCGCTGTGGCTGCCCCTGGCCTACCTGGTCGTCACCCTGCTGTTGATCGACGCGACCGAGTCCCTGGCGACGATCGCGGCCGTGGACAACATCGACCCCTATCGCCGCCGATCCGACCCGGACCGGACCTTGCTGGCCATGGGCGTGTCCAACGGTGCCTCGAGCGTGCTCGGTGGCTTGACCATCATCCCCGGCATGGTCAAGAGCACGGCGAATGTCCTGGCCGGCGGCCGGACCCAGTGGGCCAACTTCTACAACGCCTGCTTCCTGCTGACGTTCGTGCTGGTCGGCCGCTACGTGATCGACATGGTCCCGATGGCGGTCCTGGCCGCCATCCTCGTCTTCATCGGCTACAAGCTGTGTAAGCCCGCGCTCTGGCTCAAGCTCGCGCGGATCGGGACGGAGCAGTTCGTCGTCTTCGTCACTACATTGCTCGTGACCGTGACGACGGACCTGCTCATCGGCATCGTCGCCGGCGTCGCCCTGGAGTTGCTGTTGAACCTGTGGTACGTGGGCCTCTGGCACACACTGAGCAACGGGTCGGACTTCGCCAGGCCGAATTTTGCGGCACGCTTCCTCAGTCTCTTCCGGAATCCGGTGTCCGAGCGGGAAGTCAACGAAGGCACGTACCACCTCTACCTGGATGGTCCCCTGGTGTGTTTCAACCTGTTCCACGTGATTCGGGAGCTGGGGCAGCTTCCGGACGGCACCGGGGCGGTGTATCTCCACTTGAGCTCCCGTGTGCCGCTCGTCGATCACACGACAGGCGAATCCCTCCGTTATTACCTGGAAGAGTTCAGCGGCCAGGACCAGAGTCCGAGACTGGTGATCGAAGGATGGGACCACATGCGATCCCTGTCCAAACATGAGACGAGCACACGGATTGCGATAGCCGCTGTCGAGAAGGCGGCCTCCACGGATCAAGCCAAACCTGAGCTGAGGATCGCCATCGCCACCGTCGAGAAGTTGGCCTCCGCGGATCGAGCCGAACAAGAGTTGCGGGTCGCTCAGACGACGGATTGACGGGCGCCCGAGCACTAGCCCAGCAGCGTGCGCACCACCGCGTCGGCCAGCAGCCGGCCGCGCGGGGTGAGCACCAGCCTGTCGCCATCTAGTACCAGCAACCCGTCCGCGACCGAGGTCTCGGCGCGTTCGCGTTCGGCGGCGCCCAACCGGCCCAGCGGAAGCCCTTGGCGCAGCCGGGTTTTCAGCAGCACCTCCTCGGTGTGCAACGCGTCGCCGTCCAGCTGCTCGAAACCTGCGACCGGCAGCACGGCCCCGTCCAGTGCCTCCGCATAGGCGTTGGGGTGCTTGACATTCCACCATCGTGTCGTGCCGATGAAGCCGTGCGCCCCCGGTCCTGCCCCCCACCACTGGCCGCCGTCCCAGTAGCCGAGGTTGTGCCGGCATTCACCACCCGGTTGCGACCAGTTGGACACCTCGTACCACGCCAACCCGGCGGCGGACAACCGCGCGTCGACCAGTTCGTAGCGGTGCGCCAGCACGTCGTCGTCGGGGGCGGCCAGCTCACCGCTTCGGACCCGCCGCGCCAGCGCGGTGCCCTCCTCCACGACCAGGGCATAGGCCGACACATGGTCGACACCCGTCTCGATCGCCGTGTCCACCGACCACAACAGGTCGTCGTCGGACTCCCCCGGCGTGCCGTAGATGAGGTCCAGACTGACGTGTTCGAAGCCCTCGGCCAACGCCTCGCGGGCGGCTGCCGCCGACCTGTTCGGTGTGTGTATCCGGTCGAGCACCCCCAGCACCCGCGGTGCCACCGACTGCATGCCCAGCGACACCCGCGTATAGCCGGCCTCGCGGATGGCTGCGAAAAACTCCGGCCACGTCGACTCCGGGTTGGCTTCCGTGGTGATTTCGGCGTCCGGCGCCAGCGTGAAGTACTCGCGGACCGTGTCGAGCAGCGTGGCCAGGCGCTCGCCGCCCAGCAACGATGGTGTGCCACCACCGACGAACACGGTGCTCACCGGCGGTGCGTCCACCCGCGCGGCCGCCAGTTCGAGCTCCGCCCGTAGCGCCAGCAACCAGGCGTCGGGGTTGACTCCGCCTAACTCGGCCGGTGTATAGGTATTGAAATCGCAATAACCGCAACGGGTTATGCAAAACGGGACATGCACGTACAACCCGAACGGCTGCCCGGGGCTCGCCTGCATGGCAGGCAGGTCGACTGTCGCCTGGCGAAGGGTCATGCCAAATCTTTGCACGAGGACGCACTCTCAGCGGATTCTCGGTTTTGGTTACCGAATCACCCAGGTTTGCCAGGTAGTTTTAATCACCGTGAGAAGAAATTTGACCTGGTTGCGTGGCTTGTCGCCATCCATGGCAGAATGGGCGCGTGATCGCCGCCAACCCGAACCTGCGTGTTGCCCTCGTGGCTCGGCGGCATATCGACCTCAAGCGCGTCTGTAGCTGTTGCTGTCTGCCTTGATGTCGTAGACCCAGCCCAAGTACCTCCTGGCCACCGGATCTGCGCCACCGGAAGATAACCGGTGTTCTGCGCGTTCCAAGGCTGACAACATTCGTGAAGGAGCCCCCCCGAATGACCACAGCGCGTCCGGCGAAGCCTCGCGACGAGGGCCAATGGGCGTTCGGCAATCGCGAGCCGCTTAACGCCAACGAGGAGTTCAAGCAGGCGGGCCCGCCGCTTGAAGTTCGGGAACGCATCGAGAACATCTACGCCAAAGAAGGCTTCGACAGCATCGAGAAGAACGACCTGCGCGGCCGGATGCGCTGGTGGGGGCTGTACACCCAGCGTGAGCAGGGTTACGACGGCAGCTGGACCGGCGACGAGAACATGGACAAGCTCGAGGCCAGGTATTTCATGATGCGGGTGCGCTGCGACGGCGGCGCGCTGTCGGCCGCCGCCCTACGCACGCTGGGACAGATCTCGACCGAGTTCGCCCGCGACACCGCCGATATCTCCGATCGCGAGAACGTGCAGTACCACTGGATCGAGGTGGAGAATGTCCCCGAGATCTGGCGGCGCCTGGACGCGGTCGGTCTGCAAACCGCCGAGGCGTGCGGCGACTGCCCGCGCGTGATCCTGGGCTCACCGCTGGCCGGTGAATCGCTGGACGAGGTGCTCGACCCGACCTGGGCGATCGACGAGATCGTGCGCCGCTACATCGGCAAGCCCGACTTCGCCGACCTGCCGCGCAAGTACAAGACCGCCATCTCGGGTCTGCAGGACGTCGTGCACGAGGTCAACGACATCGCGTTCATCGGCGTCAACCACCCGGAACACGGGCCCGGCCTGGACCTGTGGGTGGGCGGCGGTCTGTCGACCAACCCGATGCTGGGCCAGCGGGTCGGCGCCTGGGTTCCGCTCGACGAGGTGCCCGAGGTCTGGGCCGCGGTCACCTCGGTGTTTCGCGACTACGGCTACCGGCGGCTACGGGCCAAGGCGCGGCTGAAGTTCCTGATCAAGGATTGGGGCATCGAAAAATTCCGGGAGGTGCTGGAGACCGAGTACCTCAAGCGCCCGCTGATCGACGGTCCGGCCCCCGAGCCGGTCGCGCATCCGATCGACCACGTCGGGGTGCAACGACTCAAGAATGGGCTCAACGCCGTCGGTGTTGCCGCGATCGCCGGCCGGGTGTCGGGGACCATCCTGTCCGCCGTGGCCGACTTGGCCGAACAGGCCGGTTCCGACCGCATCCGCTTCACCCCCTACCAGAAGCTGGTCATCCTCGACATCCCCGACGACAAGCTCGACGACGTCGTCGCGGGCCTCGAGGCTCTCGGATTACACTCGAATCCATCGCACTGGCGTCGAAACCTGATGGCCTGCACCGGCATTGAGTTCTGCAAGCTGTCCTTCGCCGAAACCCGGGTCAAGGCACAGTCGTTGGTGCCAGAGCTGGAGCGTCGTCTCGAAGACATCAATTCCCGCCTGGACGTACCGATTACCGTCAACATCAATGGCTGCCCCAACTCGTGTGCGCGAATTCAGGTGGCCGACATCGGTTTCAAGGGCCAGATGGTCGACGACGGTGACGGCAACTCGGTCGAGGGATTCCAGGTACACCTCGGCGGCAGCCTCGGCCTGGACAGCGGTTTCGGGAGAAAGCTCCGCCAGCACAAGGTCACCAGCGACGAGCTGGGCGACTATATCGAACGGGTGGTGCGTAACTTCGTCAAACACCGCGACGCCGGGGAACGGTTCGCGCAGTGGGCGATTCGCGCCGAGGAAGGTGACTTGCGGTGAGCGGGGAAAACGCCAAGTACAGCGAAGACGAGCTGCGCGAGCTGGCGAAGCGCGGCGCGGCCGAGCTCGACGGCGCCAACGCGACCGAACTGCTGCGCTGGACCGAGGAGAACTTCGGCGGTGTGAACGGACCCCGCGGTTGGGCGACCTGCAACTACGTGGTGGCCTCCAACATGCAAGACGCGGTGCTGGTGGATCTGGCCGCCAAGGTGCGTCCGGGCGTACCGGTGCTGTTCCTGGACACCGGCTACCACTTCGTCGAAACCATCGGCACCCGCGACGCGGTCGAATCCGTCTACGACGTGCGGGTGCTCAACGTGGCTCCCGAGCACACGGTGGCCGAGCAGGACAAACTGCTGGGCAAGGACTTGTTCGCGCGCGATCCCGGGGAGTGCTGCCGGATGCGCAAGGTGGCCCCGCTGGGCAAGGCGTTGCGCGGCTACGCCGCATGGGTGACCGGCTTGCGCCGGGTGGAGGCGCCGACCCGCGCCAATGCCCCACTGATCAGCTTCGACGAGGCCTTCAAGCTGGTGAAGATCAACCCGTTGGCGGCGTGGTCAGACGACGACATGCAGAACTACATCGACGAAAACGATGTGCTGGTGAATCCGCTTGTCTACGAAGGCTATCCGTCAATCGGCTGCGCTCCGTGCACGGCCAAGCCTGTCGAGGGCGCCGATCCGCGCAGCGGACGCTGGCAGGGACTGTCCAAGACCGAATGCGGGTTACACGCGTCGTGACGAGCCTGGTGTTGACCGCGCACGGAAGCGCGGACCCACGGTCGGCGGCCAATGCACGGGCCGTCGCCGGCCTGGTCGCGCGCATGCGCCCCAACCTCGACGTTCGGCTGGCGTTCTTGGATCATTGTTCGCCGAGCCTGGTCGAGGCGCTCGCCGGTTCGTCCGGAGAGGCCGTAGTGACGCCCTTGTTGCTGGCGAACGCCTATCACGCGCGCGTCGATATTCCGCGTCAGATCGCTAGTTGCGCTGTCGCGGAACGGGTTTGGCAGGCGCCCGTGCTCGGCGAGGATGACCGCCTGGTGTCGGTGCTGCGACGGCGCGTGGCCGAGGTGGGCGCCTCCCGGCTCGACGAAACGTTGGGTGTCCTGGTGGTGGCCATCGGCACCTCCGACCCGGCAGTGAATGCGCGGACCGCGCGGGTGGCGCGAAAACTGTTGCAACACACCGGTTGGGCGGGTGCCACCACAGCGTTCGCCACTCAACCAGAACGCTCACTGGCCGAGGGCATCGGCAGATTGCGCCGCCAAGGCGCCCGTCGGGTGGTCATCGCGCCGTGGTTCCTGGCGCCGGGTCGCTTGCCGGACCGGGTCCGGGCATTCGCCCACGGCGCCGGTATCGAGATGGCGGCTCCGCTGGGGGCACACCGGTTGGTCGCCGAGACCGTGCTGGATCGCTTCGATCAGGCGGCATCGGAACAGATTGCGGCCTAACAACCCAACACTTCCGGCACCGATCCGCTCCACAACCGAGCACGTACGTAAAAGTGGACCGCTTTGCCGAGCGCACCCCTCGGTTTCACCGATTGAGCCGCCGACCGGCCCGATCAGTCGCGTTGCCCGGTCAGGCCTGCGCGGTGTCGATCGCCCCGCCGCTTTCTACCCAATCCGCGAACCCGCCCAGGTTGTACACCTCGCCGTAGCCCAGCTCCTTGAGGGCCTGCCCGGCGAGGGTCGCGCGGCCGCCCCCGGCGCAGTACAAGATCACGGGCTTGTCCGTCTCGAAACGCGGCTGGTGAGAAGGTGATTGGGGATCCGCCGCGAACTCGAGCAGTCCGCGCGGGACGTGTAGGGCGCCGCTGACCTTGCCGCTCTGCTGCACCTCGGCGGCTTCCCGTACGTCGACCACCCGCGCGTCGCCCGTGGCAATCAGCTTCTGGGCCTGCGCCGCGGCGATTCGCGGTACGACGGCGTTCGCGGCTTGCACCAGCTGCGTGACACTTTTGGCCATGGTCGCCCCTTTCCTAGCGCTTCACGCTGTCGTCAGCGTGCTCGGATCGGCGTCGCCGGGAACCCCAGCATCCGCAACCGGCGGCACCCGGGTGGCGCGCACATAGACAGTGTCGCCTTCTTTGAGCGCGAGCGCTTCGGCGTCGCCGCGGGTGATTTGGGCGGTGAAAGCGCCCCCGGTGGCCGCACTGGTCAACTCGATCCGCACCTCGAAGCCCAGCATCACGATGCGATCGATGGTCGCGCGCAGGACGCCGGTGGCCGCCGCGGTGTCGTCGGCGGTCGCGATCGCCATGTCGGGGTTTCGTCCCACCCGGATGTCGTGGGGGCGGACCAGGGCGCCGTTGAGCACCGACACCGCACCCAGAAACGACATCACGAACGAGTTCGCTGGGGAGTCATAGACCTGCGTGGGTGAGCCGACCTGCTCGATGCGGCCCTTGTTGAGCACCGCGATGCGATCGGCGACGTCCAGCGCCTCGGACTGATCGTGAGTGACCAGCACGGTGGTCACGTGCACCTCGTCGTGCAACCGGCGGAGCCAGGCCCGCAGATCCTCGCGGACCTTGGCGTCCAGCGCCCCGAACGGCTCGTCGAGCAACAACACCTCCGGGTCCACGGCCAGCGCGCGGGCCAGCGCCATGCGCTGGCGCTGACCGCCGGAGAGCTGGTTGGGATAGCGGGTCTGGAATCCGGCCAGCCCGACCACTTCGAGCAGGTTGTCGACCTTTTCCTTGATCTCGGCCTTGGGCCGCTTGCGGATCTTCAGCCCGTAGGCCACGTTGTCGCGCACGGTCAGATGCTTGAACGCGGCATAGTGCTGGAAGACGAACCCGATGCCGCGCCGCTGTGGGGAGACCCGGGTGACCTCGCGGCCGTTGATCGTCACGGAGCCGCTGTCGGGATGGTCGAGTCCCGCGATGGTGCGCAGCAGCGTCGACTTGCCCGACCCGCTGGGGCCCAGCAACGCGGTCAGCGAACCGGCGGGCACAGCGAAATCCACGTGATCCAGCGCGACGAAATCCCCATAACGCTTGTAGGCGTCGCGCACCACGATCGCGTGCTCGGCCTCGGTTTCGCTCATGGTCAGTCTCCTTGTCAGGCCTGTCTGGCCGCGCGTGCCCGCCGGGCATCGAGAACCACCTGGACAATCAAAACCAGTACGGCAACCCCCATCAGCAACGTCGACAACGCGTAGGCGCCGTACTCGGCCCCGCGGTTGTAACGGTCGGAGACCAGCAGCGTCAGCGTTTGCGACTTCCCCGGCAGGTTCGACGACACAATGATGACCGCGCCGTACTCGCCCAGGGTACGTGCGACGGTCAGCACGATGCCGTAGGTCAGACCCCACCGGATGGACGGCAGCGTGATCCGCCAAAACGTCTGCCACCAGCTAGAACCCAGGGTTGCCGCCGCCTCCTCCTGATCCGTTCCCAATTCGTGCAGCACCGGTTCCACCTCGCGCACCACGAACGGCAAGGTGACGAAGATGCTGGCCAGCACGATGCCGGGTAGCCCGAAGATGATCTTGAGCCCGAGGTCTTTCTCGACGAAGCCCAGCGCGCCGGCCGATCCCCACAGCAGGATCAGGGCCACACCGACGATGACGGGTGAGACCGCGAACGGCAGGTCGATGATGGCCTGCAACACTCCTTTGCCCCGAAATCGGTTGCGGGCGAGCACCAAAGCCGTCGGGATACCAAAGATCACATTCAGCGGCACCACAATGGCCACCACCAGCAGCGAAAGGTTCAGCGCCGAAATCGCCGCCGGAGTGCTCACCCAGTCGAAGAACTGGCCGAACCCGGGTTCGAAGGTCCGCCACAGGATCACCGCTACCGGAATGACCAGCAACACAACGATGTACGCCAGAGCAAGAGATCGGAGAAGATAGCGAACCCGCAGTGAAGATGTCACGGGGCCAACTCCTCGCGTTTGGCCGCGCGCGCGCCGAGGACCCGCAGCGAGAGCAGCACCAGGAATGAGATTGACAGCAGCACAATGGATATCGCTGCGGCCCCGGTGCGGTCATCGTTCTCGATCAACGTCCGGATCCACTGCGACGACACTTCGGTCTTGCCCGGCACCGCGCCACCGATCAGCACCACCGAACCGAACTCACCGATCGCCCGCGAGAACGCGAGTCCGGCGCCCGATAACAATGCCGGCAGCAGCGACGGCAATATCACCGAAGTGAAGACCTTGGGGCCGTTGGCGCCCAGCGACGCCGCGGCCTCCTCTGCCTCCCGATCGATTTCCAGCAACACCGGCTGGACGGCACGAACCACGAACGGCAAGGTGACGAATGCCAACGCCACACCGACACCCCACGCGGTGTGCTGCAGGTGAAGACCCACCGGGCTGTTATGCCCGTAAAGGGCCAGCATCACCAGGCTGGCGACGATGGTCGGCAACGCGAAGGGCAAATCGATGATCGCGTCGACCAGCCGTTTGCCGACGAAGTCATCGCGCACCAGCACCCAAGCGATCAACAAGCCGAACACGATGTTGAGCAATGTCACGGCGACCGAGATGGTCAGCGTCACGCGAAACGATTCCAGCGCCGCATGCGACGTGACCGCCAGCCAGAAGGCCTGCCATCCGCCACCGGCCGCCTGCCAACCGATGGCGGCCAGCGGCAGCAGGACGATCACCGACAGCCACACCACCGCCATGCCGACCCGAAGCGACGTGTCGCGCCCGGGGGCGCGCGAGCGCGCAGCAGTAACCGTTGGGGTCACCGGCGCCGTCATCCGGTGGCCTGCGTGTAGATCTTGGTGATGCTGCCGCCGTTCTTGTCGAACAGCTGCGGATCAACCGTGCTCCAGCCGCCGAGGTCGGCGATGGTCCAAAGTTTCAGCGGTATCGGAAACTGGTCGCGGAAATCGGCGGCCACCGCGGGATCGACCGGCCGAAAACCGGCCTGCGCCCACAACTTCTGCGCCGCCGCCGTGTACTGGAAGTTCTTGAACGCGGTGGCGGCCTCAAGGTGTGCGCTGGTGGTCACCACCGCGACCGGGTTTTCGATCTTGAAGGTCTGTGACGGGGTGACGTGTTCGACCGGCTTGCCTTGCCTCTCGGTGGCGATCGCCTCGTTCTCGTAACTGATCAGCACGTCGCCGCTGCCTTGGACGAAGACATCGGTGGCTTCCCGCCCGGATCCGGGACGCAACTTGACGTGTTCACTCACCAACTTCCTCACGTATTCAATCCCAGCCTGGCTGTCCCTGCCGCCCTCGCTTTTGACGGCGTAGGGGGCCAACAGATTCCACTTGGCCGACCCCGAACTGAGCGGGCTGGGCGTAACGACCTGCACATCGGGCCGCAATAGGTCATCCCAACTCGTGATGTGCTTGGGGTTGCCCTTGCGCACCACCAACGTGACCACCGACCCGAACGGAATGCCCTTGGTGGCGTCGGCATTCCACTCCTTGGAAACCTTGCCGGCCTTGACCAATCGAGTGACGTCCGGTTCGACCGAGAAGTTCACCACGTCCGCCGGCTTACCGTCGACGACACCGCGCGACTGGTCGCCGGAGGCACCGTATGAGGTGATCACCTGCACGCCCTTGCCCTCCTCGGAGGCGTTGAACGCGGGAATCACCTTGCTCCACCCGGGTTCTGGCGCCGAGTAGGCGACCAGCGTGATGCTCAGGTGTGCGTTGGTCGGCCCTCCCCCGCCAACGACATCACTGGGACCACCTTGACAAGCCGCCACGACACCGACGACCAGCGCCAGCACCCCGACATGCCGGCCAGACCGGACGCGACGCCAGCGCAACACGCTCGCCATGTCGTTGAACATTGATGCCTTCCAGTGCGAGCTATACGGATTAGGGGATCCCGTTGCTGCGGAAAGGCGATCGGATCAGATGTGCGGAGAATTCGCTAACTCGATACCAGACCGCGCACGGGTGGGAGTCAGCGACAACAGTGCGCTAGGGCGCAACACACGGCACAGCAGTCAAGGCCACCGGACGCTGCGTGCATGGCGCGAAGCCTAACAGACTTTGCCCACGTGTCATCTCGGGCGACGCCGGACACCTTAGTGCGTCAGCAACCAGGTGACGATGACCAGCAGCACGAGCGCGACAAGCACCAACGTGACCCGAGAGCGCGGCATGGGCTTAGCCGGACGCGCCGTCGGTGCGGCGCAGCAGGCGCAGCAGCCGGATGCCCTTACCCAGCAGGCGGTCCAGCAATATCGCCGTGACGTAGGCCAACGCCAGGACCACCGGCATCACCACCAGCGCCTGCAGCACGAAGGCGAGCCCGGACAGCCACAGCTCGATGCCGTCCCACCAATTCAGGAGCCCGTTCACCAGGTTCACCCTATCTTCCCGTCGATTCCGCTCGTCTCGCCGAGACCACCGACGGGTCGCCAAGCTAACCCGACTTCTCGGGCAATCGATGGACGCAGGGCAGGTCCACAGATGATGATGTCGACATGGTCCTGCACGTCGAACCCGCCCAACCAGGCGACGAAGCCGCCCAATCCGACTCGCAATCCGACTTGGACCCCGAGGCTGACGCGGCGGCAGCGGTCAACCGTGCCGGCAAACCCGCGCCCTTCGATTTCAGCGCGCCAGCGCCGTTCGCCTCCAGCGGAGCGCTGCGCAATCCGTTCCCGCCGATCGCCGAGTACGCGTTCCTCTCCGACTGGGAGACGACGTGCCTGATCTCGCCCGCCGGTTCCGTGGAGTGGCTGTGCGTGCCCCGGCCGGACTCCCCCAGCGTGTTCGGCGCGATCCTGGACCGCAGCGCGGGCCATTTCCGGATCGGCCCGTACGGCGTTTCGGTGCCCTCGGCCCGGCGCTACCTGCCGGGCAGCCTGATCATGGAGACCACCTGGCAGACCCACACCGGGTGGCTGATCGTGCGCGACGCGCTGGTGATGGGTAAGTGGCACGACATCGAGCGCCGATCCCGCACCCACCGCCGCACCCCGATGGACTGGGACGCCGAACACATCCTGCTGCGCACGGTGCGCTGCGTGAGCGGGACGGTCGAGCTGATGATGAGCTGCGAGCCGGCGTTCGACTACCACCGCGTCGGCGCCGCGTGGGAATACTCGTCGAACGCGTACGGCGAGGCCATCGCCCGCGGTGGGAAAGACCCCGACGCGCACCCGACGCTGCGGCTGACGACCAACCTGCGGATCGGGCTGGAGGGGCGCGAGGCTCGCGCGCGCACCCGGATGACCGAGGGCGACGACGTGTTCGTCGCCCTGAGCTGGACCCACCATCCCGCGCCGCAGACCTACCAAGAGGCCACCGACAAGATGTGGCAGACCACCGAGTGCTGGCGGCAGTGGATCAACATCGGTAACTTCCCCGACCACCCGTGGCGGGAGTATCTGCAGCGCAGCGCGCTAACGCTGAAGGGGCTCACCTATTCGCCGACCGGCGCGCTGCTGGCGGCCAGCACCACGTCGCTGCCGGAAACGCCGCAAGGCGAACGCAACTGGGACTACCGCTACGCCTGGGTCCGCGACTCGACGTTCGCGTTGTGGGGGCTCTACACGCTGGGGCTGGATCGCGAGGCCGACGACTTTTTCGCGTTCATCGCCGACGTCTCGGGCGCCAACAACAACGAACGCCATCCGCTGCAGGTGATGTACGGCGTGGGCGGCGAGCGCAGCCTGGTCGAAGACGAACTGCACCACCTGTCCGGCTATGACCACGCGCGTCCCGTGCGGATCGGCAACGGCGCCTACGACCAGGTCCAGCACGATATCTGGGGCTCGATCCTGGACTCATTCTACCTACACGCCAAGTCGCGCGAGCAGATCCCGGAGACCTTGTGGCCGGTGCTCAAGAAGCAGGTCGAAGAGGCGATCGAGCACTGGCGTGAGCCCGACCGCGGCATCTGGGAGGTGCGCGGGGAGCCGCAGCACTTCACGTCGTCGAAGGTGATGTGCTGGGTAGCCCTGGACCGCGGGGCCAAGCTGGCCGAGCGGCAGGGCGAGAAGAGCTACGCGCAGCAGTGGCGGGCCATCGCCGAGGAGATCAAGGCCGACGTCCTCAAGCACGGGGTGGACTCCCGGGGCGTGTTCACCCAGCGTTACGGCAGCGACGCCCTGGACGCCTCGCTGCTGCTGGTGGTGCTGACCCGGTTCCTGCCGCCGGACGACCCGCGCGTCCGCAACACCGTGCTGGCCATCGCCAACGAACTCACCGAGGAAGGCCTGGTGCTGCGGTATCGGGTGCACGAGACCGACGACGGGCTCTCGGGCGAGGAGGGAACCTTCACAATCTGCTCGTTCTGGCTGGTGTCGGCACTGGTCGAGATCGGCGAGGTGCGTCGCGCCAAGCGGCTGTGCGAGCGGCTGCTGGCCTACGCCAGCCCGCTGTACCTCTACGCCGAGGAGATCGAGCCGCGAACCGGCCGGCATCTGGGCAACTTCCCGCAGGCGTTCACCCACCTGGCACTGATCAACGCGGTGGTGCACGTGATCCGCGCCGAGGAGGAAGCCGACGGCTCAGGGATGTTCCAGCCCGCCAACGCACCCATGTAGCGGTTATCCGGCACTCAGCTCAGCGCGCTGACTCTCTCCATCATGAGGTGCGCGATGTCGAAAGCCGTTGCGTTGGTCACGCTCGAACCGTCCAGCGACCGTGCCGACGCATTGAAGAAGTCGACCTCGACCTCGACCAGGCAATTGCCCCGTACCCCGATGGCACGCCCAGCCGGAATCGACGTCGGCTCCGAATGTCCCGAGTCGAACGCGATCGCAACCGTTCCCGCCAGAACCGACGGGGCGACTTGGACGTTGGTGATCTCCGCCTTGAGCCTGAATACTTCGTCGGGCAATGACACCGTGTGGCTATCGCAGCTCTGCCATTGCTGGGCGAATCTCGCGAACAGCGCGTGGGCTTCGGCGGCCGTGCCCAGGCTGACCACACCCTCCTTGATGCTGGTCAGCTGCGCGGGCCCCGGGGCGTGCCGCCAAGCCTGCACCGCAACGTCGTTGACGTTGCTTGCGCCATACACGCTTTGGTGCAACATCTCTGCGACGCCAAGGCAGTCGGTGGCCAAAGACGAACGCACGCGTTGCAATGCCTCGGGACCGCCGAACCGCGACGGAAGGCGAGAATCAATCACGAAGGGCTGGTTGAGAATTCGCGACAACGTCGCATCACCGACGAGCACTTGCATAATCGCTTCCCCAGTGAGCGGCCTTGGCTCGACGCTCGGCGGTGCTTGCGCTTTGCCGCCGGTGACAACGGTGCAAGCGGTGACCAGCAGTCCAATACCCATCACGCCCAACACGGCGACCGCCCGCGTTAAGCCGTCTCGCACCACCCTCATGGCCAGTGCCTCGCTCCCTGACTCCCTGCCGTCCTCGTCGCCACGCCCCTACCGGGCCTTTTGGGAATTAATACTGCCGCAAACTGCGCCTTTGGTACGCACAACACGCCGACTTTCGTTTAACTTTACGTTACTATTTGTTCACTTTAGCAAGGGCTTTTGTTCACTATCGATGTTAGTCGGACATCCGGCATCGACGATGAAAAAAACCGCGCCTCGGCGGGACAAGAGAGCGCGGTATTGATTCGTTCGGGTGACGAAAATGCCTGCTGTCCAGCCTTTTACAGCGGACCTAGCAGATTTCCGTAGACGTTCCTATGAATTCGCTGACGGGCGGTGCGCAGCGCGGCTACTTCTTGCCTTTGTCTCCCTTGTCGCCCGCCGCATCCGTCGACAACGCGGCGACGAACGCCTCCTGCGGCACTTCGACCCGCCCGATGGTCTTCATCCGCTTCTTGCCTTCCTTCTGCTTCTCCAGAAGTTTGCGTTTGCGGGTGATGTCACCGCCGTAGCACTTGGACAGCACGTCCTTGCGGATCGCCCGGATATTTTCGCGCGCAATGATTTTCGATCCGATGGCCGCCTGCACCGGAACCTCGAACTGCTGGCGCGGGATAAGTTCCTTGAGCTTGGTGGTCATCTTGTTGCCATAGGCGAACGCCGAATCCTTATGCACTATCGCGCTGAACGCGTCGACGGGCTCGCCCTGCAGCAGGATGTCGACCTTGACCAGTTGGGCCTCCTGCTCGCCGGCCTCCTCGTAGTCCAGGCTGGCGTAGCCGCGGGTGCGCGACTTCAGCGAATCGAAGAAGTCGAAGATGATCTCCCCCAAGGGCATTGTGTAGCGCAGCTCCACCCGCTCCGGCGACAGATAGTCCATGCCGCCCATCTCGCCGCGGCGCGACTGGCACAGCTCCATGATGGTGCCGATGAACTCGCTCGGCGCGATGATGGTGGTCTTGACGACGGGCTCGTACACCGTGCGGACCTTGCCCTCCGGCCAGTCGGACGGGTTGGTCACGATGATCTCGGAATCATCCTCTTTGATGACGCGGTACACGACATTCGGCGACGTCGAGATCAGGTCCAGGTCGAACTCGCGCTCCAGGCGCTCGCGCGTGATCTCCATGTGCAGTAGACCCAAAAAGCCGCACCGGAACCCAAAACCCAGCGCCACCGAGGTTTCCGGCTCGTAGGTCAGCGCCGCGTCGTTGAGCTGCAGCTTGTCCAGGGCGTCGCGCAGATCGGGGTAGTCCGAACCGTCGACGGGATACAGGCCCGAGTAGACCATCGGCTTGGGTTCGCGATAGCCGGTCAGCGCCTCCTTGGCGCCGTGGCGGGCTGTCGTCACGGTGTCGCCCACCTTGGACTGGCGGACGTCCTTCACCCCGGTGATCAGGTAACCGACCTCCCCCACGCCCAGGCCGTCGGATGGCTTGGGCTCGGGCGAGACGATGCCGACCTCGAGCAGCTCGTGAACGGCGCCGGTGGACATCATCGCGATGCGCTCGCGCGGGGTTATCTTGCCGTCGATCACGCGGACGTAGGTCACCACGCCGCGGTAGATGTCATAGACCGAGTCGAAGATCATCGCGCGGGCGGGCGCATCGGCGTCGCCTTGTGGCGCGGGCACCTCACGCACGACGTGGTCGAGCAGGTTGGCCACGCCCTCGCCCGTCTTGCCGGACACCCGCAGCACGTCGCCGGGTTCGCAGCCGATGATGTGGGCGATCTCACCCGCGTAGCGGTCCGGGTCGGCGGCGGGCAGGTCGATCTTGTTCAGCACGGGGATGATGTGCAGGTCGCGGTCCAATGCCAGATAGAGGTTGGCCAGGGTCTGCGCCTCGATCCCTTGCGCGGCGTCGACCAGCAGCACCGCGCCCTCGCAGGCCTCTAGGGCGCGCGATACCTCGTAGGTGAAGTCGACGTGGCCCGGGGTGTCGATCAGGTGCAGGACGTAATCGGTATCCCCCACCCGCCACGGCAGCCGCACGTTCTGCGCCTTGATCGTGATCCCGCGTTCCCGCTCGATATCCATCCGGTCCAGGTACTGGGCGCGCATGTCGCGGTCTGCGACCACGCCGGTGAGCTGCAGCATCCGGTCTGCCAGCGTGGATTTGCCGTGGTCGATGTGGGCGATGATGCAGAAGTTCCGAATCTGCGCCGGCGCCGTGAAGGTCTTGTCGGCGAAACTGCTGATGGGGATCTCCTGGACTGGTTGCTTGAGCGGCGGTTCGCCGATGTCCAGGGTATCGAGGCGGAGCGGTCGAGACACAATTCGCCACGATCGGCGGAGTCGGCGCGCGACTAAACTGCCCCGTATGGCGTCGGACCGGAAGTCAACCTGGAGGGCGCTGCAGGGATTTGCCGAGGACCTGGTGACCAAACGGGCCCCGAACCTCGTCCGTCAAGTTCAGCAGTCCCAGGCCGTCCTCAAGGAACTTCAGCACGCCGTCAAGGTCACTGTGAACGTCATCGCCGCAGTCGCGCCACCGCCACCCGTCGCGATCACTGCGGGCCGGCCGGTGACCAGCACCAGCTTCCCGACCGCGCAGCGCGCCCGCAAGGTGGTCTATGCCCCCGACCTCGATGGCCGCGCCGACCCCGGCGAGATCGTGTGGACCTGGGTGGTCCACGAGGAAGACCCCAGCCAGGGCAAGGACCGTCCGGTCCTGGTGGTGGGCCGCGACCGCAGCGTCCTGCTGGGGCTCATGCTGTCCAGCCAGCAGCGCCACGCCGCCGATAAGGACTGGGTCGGGATCGGCTCGGGCGACTGGGACTACGAGGGCAGGGAAAGCTGGGTCCGGCTCGACCGGGTGCTCGACGTGCCCGAAGAGGGCATTCGCCGCGAGGGTGCGATCCTGGACCGCAAGCTTTTCGACGTGATAGCCGCCCGGCTGCGCGCCGAGTACGCCTGGCGCTAGCTAGCGCCCTGGGTGATGTAGGACTGCAGCTGCTCGTGCTCGGCCTCAAGCTCTTCCATGCGCGTCTTCACGACGTCGCCGATGCTGACGATGCCGATCAGGTTCGTGCCGTCCAACACCGGCACGTGACGGACACGGTTGGTGGTCATCAGCGCGCTGATGCTGTCGACCGTGTCGGACTTTGTGCAGGTGGCGACCGCAGCGGTCATGATTTTGGAGACCGGGCCGGAAAGCACATCGGCACCCTGGTGATGCAGTTGGCGTACCACGTCACGCTCCGAGACGATGCCGACCACACCGTCGGTGTCGACCACCACCATGGCGCCGATGTTCTGTTCGGCGAGGCCGGCCAGCAGTTCGCGGACAGTCGCGTCGGGGTCGATCGTCCGCACCGCCGCGCCCTTGTTCCGCAAGACATCCGCGATCCGCATTAATAACCTCCAGCCGGGCTTGTCACCTGGTTTGTGATCCGCTTCACATCAGGCTACGACTTACCCGGGCAGCGGGAAAGCAAACCGCGAAAGACGCGGCGAGTCGACGTCCCCGCCGGTTTGTCAGGATTTGCGAGGATGAGGCCATGATCGAGGTCACGCTGCTCGGAACCGGAAGTCCCGTCCCCGACCCGAACCGCGCCGGGCCGTCCACCCTGGTGCGGGCCGGCGCACAGGTGTTCCTGGTCGATTGCGGACGGGGCGTGCTACAGCGCGCTGCGGCCGTCGGGGTGGGTGCCGCCGGACTGTCAGCGCTGCTGCTCACCCACCTGCACAGCGACCACATCGCCGAACTCGGCGACGTCATCATTACCAATTGGATCACCAACTTCACGCCCGATCCGGCGCCATTTCCCATCATCGGGCCCCCGGGCACGGCCGCGACGGTGGAAGCGACGCTGAAGGCATTCGGCCACGACATCGGCTACCGGATCGCCCATCACGCCGACCTGAACGCGCCGCCGCCGGTCGAGGTCCACGAATACACCGACGGCCCGGTGTGGGATCGCGACGGCGTGGCCATCCGGGTGGCGCCGACCGATCACCGTCCGGTGGCGCCGACGATCGGGTTCCGGATCGAATTCGATGGCGCTTCGGTGGTGCTGGCGGGCGACACCGTGCCCTGCGCCAGCCTGGACGAGTTGTCGGCCGGCGCGGATGCCCTGGTGCACACCGTGATTCGCAAAGACATCCTCACCCACGTCCCGCAGCAGCGCGTCAAGGATGTCTGCGATTACCACTCGTCGGTGCAGGAGGCCGCGGCAACCGCGGCGCGGGCCGGTGTCGGCACGCTGATCATGACGCACTATGTGCCGGCCATCGCACCGGGGCAGGAGGAACAGTGGCGGGCACTGGCCGCCACCGAATTCGGCGGGCGCATCGAGCTCGGCGACGACCTGCACCGGGTCGAGGTGCCGGCGCGCGCCTGACGTCATCACCCGATGGTGGCGCCGGCCGGGGGTCGCGATCGTCGGTGCCCGTCGCGAATATCGCTGCGCCGCAACGGCAATAGCGCACCGGCCAGCACCAGCCACACTAACGCCGAGACCCGTGCGATCGGCAGGATGACGCCCAGTTCCGGCCAGACCAACACCAACGCCGTCAGTTCAGCAAGGACGGCGATCGCGAGGCCGGTCCAGGCCACCGTTCTCGGCGTCAGCCCCAGGACGAGGCTAGGCACCGCCATCCCGGCGACGAGCAGACCCAGAGCCACGATGTGCCCCGGGCCGCCGACCAGAAACACCAGGTAGTAGACCGCCCGAACCAGTGCGGCGTCCGCGCTGATTTCGGGTCGCGACAGCGTCCAGCTCAACAAACCGGTCAAACCGAGGGCACCGGCCGCAAGGGTGCCGCCCGTCAGCGCGATCGTCGCTCCGGGCGCGGTCACCCCGAGTTGCCGCAACCGGGCGCTGGCGGCCGCCGCATAGATCGCCAACGGCACCGATGACCCGAAAACCGCTGTGGCGGTGACCTGCACAGCGACCGGTTGGGCGCGCACGTACGCTTGCACTGCGGCCGCGGGTCCATACGGCAACGGCATCAGACCGCCCAGCACCAACCCAATGGCCAGACCACCGAAGAGCAGCCCAATACAGATCAAGGCAAGCAACACCAGCGGTGGCCCCCCTTGCCGGCGACCAGCCGGACCTGACCCGGTTCCATCTGCTGCCGAATCATTCATAGTATGAACGATATGCCTGGAGCTGAACACTGGCAAGGTTCAACAGGATTCACCAGAAGAATTATTCATGGCATTTATGATGTAACGGTGACTGAGGTTACTGAGATTTCTTCGGCCCCAGCTGGCGACCACCAGGACGGGGTGGCCTTTCTGTTGGCCCAACTCGGCCATCACGCGGCGACGTTGTTCGCCGAGCAGATGGCCACCATCGACTTGGGGCCGCCGCATGCGGGGATCCTGCGCGCAATCGCCGCCAAGCCCGGCCGCAGCCAGCAAGCCCTGAGCGCTCAGTTGGACATGTTGCCCAGCCGGGTCGTCGTCTATGTCGACGAGCTCGAGCAGCGTGGCTACGTCGAGCGCCGCCGCAACCCCGACGATCGCCGGCTGCACGCCCTGCACCTGACCGCGGCCGGGAAAAAGTTGATGCGCAAGCTTTCCGAAATCGCGCGCCAGCATGAGCGCCGGCTGACGGCGGCGCTGGACACCGAGCAACGCACCACCCTGCGCGGCCTGCTCGCCGCGGTGGCGCAGCAACAGGGCCTGACGCCGCACGTCCACCCCGGCTACCGCATGCTTGGGCGGCCCGCTAAGCCAGCTAGGTGACTGAGAATGTTTGCCGGAAACACGTATGGGCCGTCGGGGCCGCCATACGATCTGCTTAGCGTGGAGGACCAAGGCGCAAGGTCGCATGCGCTGGGAGGTGCCTTAATGAACCCAGCGGCTGGTGCTTATGCCAGCCGGGTGATCTCGACGATGACGTCGAGATCGGTCGCACCCTTCCCCGAATAGATCCCCTTCAGCGGGGACACATCGCTGTAGTCACGGCCGACGCCCACGCTGACGTACTGCTCGGTGATGTCGGTGTCATTGGTCGGGTCATAGTTCCACCAGCCGCCCGTCCACGCCTGAACCCAGGCGTGGCTGCGGCCGTCGACGGTCTTGCCGATCTTGGCGTCGCGTTTGGGGTGTAGGTACCCCGATACGTAGCGGGCAGGAATTCCCATGCTGCGCAACACCATCAGCGTCAGATGGGCGAAGTCCTGACAGACACCCTTGCCCTTTTCCAGCGCGTCGAGCCCGGAGGAGTGCACGCCCGTGGTGCCCGGAAGGTAATCCAGCTCGCTGCGTGCCCACCGCGCTGCGGCGACGACAGCTTCGCGCGGCTCGTGGTTTTTGATGATCCGCTTGCCCACTGCCGCAAGACGTTCGCTGGTCGGGGTGTACTCCGTCGGGCGCAGCACCTCGTCGAACCGATCGATCACCGCGACCGATTGCAGATCGGTCCATGTCGCCCGCGTCGACGCCGGCTCCGGGCGCTCCGTCTCGACGACGGACGACGACGACACCGTGAGTTCGGTGTGGGGCGCATGCAAGTCGAACGCCGTGACGGCGGTGCCCCAATAGTCGACGTAACGGTAGGACCGGGTGGCGGGAATCGTTTCGACGCGGTTGAGGATGACGTTTTGCCGAGTGTTGGACCGCGGCGTCAGCCGAACTTCGTTGTAGGAGGCCGTCACCGGTGATGCATAGGCGTATCCGGTGGTGTGCACCACCCGCACCCGCCACATCAGGCTTCCGCCTTCTTGCTGACCAGTCGGCCCTGATGGCCCGCATCCGACCACGCCACCCACGGCGCGGCATGAAAGTACTGCAACGCCAACGCATCTCCGACATCGTGGCAGGTTCTCTGCAGGCTGGCCAGGCGGCTGTCCAGCGACTCCAGCAACACACCGGGCTGCACGAACTCGAGTTCGCTGCGGGCCTGCCCGAGCAACCGCTGCGCTTCGGCGGTGGCCCCCACCCGGCTGTGCGGATTGTGCAGCAGCTCGTCGAGGTTGTGTTCGGCCAGCCGCAGCGAGTAGAAGACCGAACGCGGAAACAGCCGGTCCAGCATCATGAATTCGACCACCCGCGCCGCGTCCAGCACACCGCGGTAGGTGCGCAGGTAGGTGTCATGCGCGCCGGCGGAGCGCAGCAGGGTCACCCACGCCGGCGACGACGCGCTGTCCCCCACCCGTGACAGCAACAGCCGGACCGTCATGTCGACACGCTCGATAGCGCGGCCCAACACCATGAAGCGGTACCCGTCGTCGCGGGAGAGCGTCGAATCGGCCAGTCCGGCGAACATTGCCGCGCGGCCCTCGATGAAGGACAAAAACTCATGCGGCCCAAGGCGTTTCGCGGCACGCTCGCGTTCGGCGAGGGCGTGGTAGGTGGTGTTGAGACACTCCCAGGTCTCGCTCGAGGTCACCTCTCGCGCCGACCGCGCGTTTTCCCGCGCCGCCGAAATCGAGGCCACAATGGAGCAGCCACCTTGGGTGTCGGTGCTGAACGCCACCAGGTCGGTCAGCGACCAGACGTCCAGCTCGTGGTCCGGTGCCTGGATACCGAGCACCCGCAGCAGCAGCCGGGAGGCCTGGTCGGGATCGACGCTGGAATCCTCGAGCAACTGGTGCACCACCACATCCAGGATGCGGGCGGTGTCGTCGGCGCGCTCGACATAGCGGCCGATCCAATACAGCGCTTCGGCGTTGCGGGCGAGCATCAGCGCCTCGCCTTCTGTTGTTGCTGTTGCTGACCTTGTTGCTGGGGGCGCCCTTCGCGCGGCTGCTGGGCCCGCTGCTTCTGCTTTTGCGACTGCTTCGGCGGCGGTGCCGAACCGCCGCCGTTTTCGCCGGGCAACGGCTTCGGCAACGAACGCACCACCTCGGCCGCGCCCAGTTCGTGGTTGACCGCCGAGGCGCGCGGCGCCAGCACCCAGGTGTCCTTGGAGCCACCGCCCTGGCTGGAGTTGACCACGCGCGAACCTTCGACGAGCGCGACCCGGCTCAGGCCCCCCGGCAGCACCCAGACACCGTCGCCGTCGTTGACCGCGAACGGCCGCAGGTCGACGTAGCGCGGGGCCAGATGGTTTCCGATCTGGGTCGGCACGGTGGACAGCTCCATCATGGGCTGTGCGATCCAGCTGCGCGGATCGTCGCGAATCTTCTTGCTGACCTCGGCGAGCTCCTTCGCGGAGGCTTCCGGGCCGAACACGATGCCGTAACCCCCGGAACCCTCGACCGGCTTGAGGACCAGTTCGCGGACGCGGTCGAGCACCTCTTCGCGTTCGTCATCGAGCCAACAGCGGTAGGTGTCGACGTTGGCCAGCAGCGGCTTTTCGCCCAGGTAGTACTCGATCATGGTGGGCACATAGGTATAGATGAGCTTGTCGTCGCCGACGCCGTTACCGATGGCGCTGGAAATCACGACGTTGCCGGCGCGCGCGGCGTTGACCAGACCCGCCACCCCGAGCACCGAGTCGGCGCGGAACTGCAGCGGGTCCAGGAACGCGTCGTCGATGCGGCGATAGATGACGTCGACCTGCCGCTGCCCCTCGGTGGTGCGCATATACACCTGGTTGTCGCGGCAGAACAGGTCGCGGCCCTCGACCAGCTCCACGCCCATCTGGCGGGCGAGCAGCGAGTGCTCGAAGTAGGCCGAGTTGTACACACCCGGGGTGAGCACCACCACCGTCGGGTCCGCCTCGTTGGTGGCCGCGGAGTTCCGCAACGCCCGCAGCAGGTGTGAGGAGTAGTCGTCCACCGCGCGCACCCGATGGGTGGCGAACAGGTTCGGGAAAACCCGCGCCATGGTGCGCCGGTTCTCCATGACGTAGGACACCCCCGACGGCGAGCGCAGGTTGTCCTCGAGCACCCGGAAGTCGCCACGTTCATCGCGGATCAAATCGATGCCCGCGACGTGGATGCGCACGCCGTTGGGCGGGACGATGCCCACGGCCTGGCGGTGGAAATGCTCGCAGGACGTGATCAAGCGGCGCGGGATCACGCCGTCGCGCAGGATCTCCTGGTCCCCGTAGATGTCGTCGAGGTAGCGCTCGAGGGCATTGACGCGCTGGGTGATGCCCCGTTCCAGCCGGTTCCATTCGGCCGCCGAGATGACCCGCGGTACCAGGTCAAGCGGGAAGGGGCGTTCCTGGCCGGACAGCGAGAACGTGATGCCCTGGTCGATGAACGCCCGGGCCAGCGCCTCGGCGCGGGCCTTGAGATCCGACGCGTCCGACGGCGCGAGCTCGGCGTGGATGCCCTTGTACGGGCCGCGGACATTGCCCTGGGAGTCGAACATCTCGTCGAACGCCAACGAATAGACGTCGTCCGACCTGTTGTACCCGCCGAAAATGCGCTCGGAGCGGGCTCGCGACCGCCGCTTCGGCCGTTCGATCTGGTTTGCGGTGCTCACGTCTGACATGCTCTCTCACAATTGGCGGCACGGCAGACCCAGAGTTCCACTTTTGGGGGAAAACGTAACCGACTGCTAACCTGGACAGTCGCTGAGGGCCTTACGGGCCCTCTGGCTTTACCCGGATCAGCCCCAGACTAACTAAGGAACTAACGCGTGGCCAACATCAAGTCGCAGCAGAAGCGCAACCGCACCAACGAGCGCGCCCGGCTGCGCAACAAGTCGGTGAAGTCGTCGTTGCGCACCGCGGTGCGCGCGTTCCGCGAGGCCACCCACGCGGGCGAGAAGGAAAAGGCCGCCGAGCTGCTGGTCGCGACCAACCGCAAGCTGGACAAGGCGGCCAGCAAGGGCGTGATCCACAAGAACCAGGCGGCCAACAAGAAGTCAGCACTGGCCAAGGCCCTCAACGGCCTGGGCTGACGCCGCCTGCCGTTTATCGGCTCCCCGTCCCCCGCCAGCTCGGCAACCTTCCTGACCGCGGATTCCAGCGCGTAGTCGGCGTCCGCGACGGCGCCCTTGACGTTGGCGTTCAGCGTCGCCACCACTCTCATCGCGGCGGCCACCGTGTCGCGCGACCAGCGTCGCGCCTGTTTCTGCGCCTTCTGCACCCGCCACGGCGGCATGCCCAGTTGCGCCGCCAGCCGGTAGGGGTCACCGGACAACGGCGCCACCCGGCCGATGGTGTGCACGGCTTCGGCCAGCGCGTCGGCCAGCACCACGAGTGGCTCGCCGCGCATCATCGCCCAGCGCAGGGCCTCGGCAGCTCCCGCCACGTCGCCGGTCACAGCCTTGTCGGCGATGTCGAACCCCTTCACTTCGGCTTTGCCGCTGTGATAGCGCCGCACCGCGGCCTCGTCGACCTCACCGCCGGTGTCGGCGGCCAATTGCGAACAGGCCGACGGCGAGTTCACGAACGTCGGAACCGACGGCGTCGAGCAGGGCTGTCACCGTCTCCTCGTCGACCCTTACCCCGGCCGCGCGAAACTCCTTGCGGATGAAGTCGATGCGCTCGCTGACCTTGGTGAGCCGCGCGCACGGATGCACCGCTGCGCCGAGTGAGCGCAGATCGTTCGCCAGCGCTTTGGCTCGTCCACCACCCGTGTGCACCACCACCAGCACGGTGCCCGATGGAAGGTCGGCGGCCGCCGACGCGACCAGCGCGGCGGCTTCCTTGCCCGCATCGGCGGCGGCCTCCAGCACGACGACGCGCTCGTCGGCGAACAGTGACGGGCTCAACAGCTCGGCGAGTTCGTGGGTGCTGACGTCACCGGCCCGCATCCGGTTGACGGGCACGTCGTAATTCGGGTCGGTTCCGGCCATCTGCCGCACCGACCGCAGCACGTCGGCCACGGCACGCTCAACCAGCAGTTCCTCGTCTCCCAGCACCAGGTGCAACGGTGCAGCATCGCTCACCCCACGATGGTGTCATGACTGGCCGACTAGTCCCGACAGCGACCACGCCAGCGCGACCATCGCGGCCAGTCCCGTCGCCGCGCGAAACCACCGCCACCGCCACAGCACCACCATCAGCACCGCGGTAGCACCCACCACCGCCACGCCCGGCCCGCCGGCCGGCACGGGTATCGTCGCCCCCGGCATACCGGCCGCCCAGTGCGCCACCCGCAACACCCACCAGAGTTCGGGGCCGGTGAATCGGATCAGCAGTTGCGCCCCGGCCGGCCACAGCAGGCACACCACGGCCGCCGCGCTGCCGAGCACGGTGATCGGCGCGATCACCGCGGCCACCGCGAGATTGGCGACCGCCCCGACCAGGCTGACCCGGCCCGAGATGCCGGCGACCAGCGGAACGGTCACCACGTGCGCCGCCCACGCCACGGCGAGCGCATCCGCCAGCGGCTTGGGCCAGCCCCGCGCGACCAGCCGCCGCGACCAGACCGGCGCGATGACGATCAGCGCGCCGGTCGCCAGCACCGACAGCGCGAAGCCCACGTCGACGGCCAGTTGCGGAGCGATGACCATCAACAGCAGCACCGTCGTGGACAGAGCCGGAATCGCTTGTCGCCGTCGCGAAGTCAGTATCGCCGCCAACGCGATAGCGCCCATCACGGCCGCCCGCAACACACTGGCCGTCGGCTGGACCACGATCACAAAGGCCACCAGAGCCGTCGCGGCCAGCAGCACGGCCACCCGAGGGCCCAGCAGCCGGGCCGACAACAGCACCGCGCCGCACACGATGGTGAGGTTGGCCCCCGACACCGCGGTCAAGTGCGTCAAGCCCGCCGCCCGAAACTCACGGCTGGTTTCGGCGGCGACCGCCGAGGTGTCCCCCAGCACCAGGGCGGGCAACATCGCGGCCTGATCCGGCGGCAACACGCCTCGAGCCGCGGCGACGAACCGGCCGCGGACGCTCTGTGCGGCGCGCTGCACCGCACTTGCCCTGCCGAAGGTGGGCCGGCCGGTCGCGTTGAGTACCGCGACGGTCAGGTCGCGGCGGGACGGGTGGCTGATTCGCGCGGTGAACCGCATCGGCTGGCCTACCATGATCGCGCCGTCTTCCGAATCGAAGTCCGAAGCCCGCGCGAAAACGACTACCCGCCCGGATATTTCGTCGTCGCGCAGCCGCAACAGCGTGGCCCGGAACATCAGCCGACCTGCGCCCAGCGACACCGCGCTCTCGCTGGGGGTGACCGTGACCGGCGCGGCCGTTCCGAATGCCGTGGCGATCGGGTGCCGACTGACGGCGTCGGCACGCAACGCGATCGCCAGCCCGAACCCCGCACCCACCACACCGATCGTCACCAGTCCGGCGCTGATCGAACGCATCCCTACGCCTCGCCCGCGTGCGGCGTGCCACAGCAACACTCCCGACGCCGCAGCCAACGTGACGCAGCACAATGCGCACGCCCGGCCGACCGGCCATAGCGTGCCGGCGGCCGTCACCACCCAACTGGTGAGCGCGGCCGGGACCAGCCGCACGTCCAGCGCGTCAGACACGCACCAGAGGACGCAGCTTGTCCAGGCGGGCCGGACCGATGCCGTCGACATCGGCGAGCTGGTCGACGCTGGTGAACCTGCCGTGGGCCTGCCGCCAGGCCACGATCGCCGCGGCGGTGATCGGGCCGACTCCGGGCAGCGCGTCCAGCTGCTCTGCGGTCGCCGCGTTGAGGTCGAGCACCTCACCGCCCTTGGGTTTGGTCGATCCGGGTACCGGCGAGCTGCCGGATGCGGGGGCCGAGCCGGAGTTCACCGAGCTGCCAAGCACCGCGGGCTGTCCCGAGGCGGGTGCGAGCCCGACCACGATCTGCTCGCCGTCGCCGAGCGGGCGGGCCATATTCAGTCCAGTGGTGTCCGCACCGTCCACCGCGCCGCCTGCGGCCTGCACGGCATCGGCGATTCTCGCTCCGGGCGCTAAGGTGACCAATCCGGGCGTGTGCACCAGACCGACAACGCTGACCACAACGGGTCGGTCCGGACTGCTCGGGCTTGCCGACGATCGCGGGCTTGCCGACGCGGCCCGCTCCACCGGCGGGAGCTTGGCGGACATCACCGGCGCGGGCCGGTCGCGTACCAAGGTGAACACCGTGATCAGCACCGCGAGTGCGGCGATTACCGCCAGGGCAATGGCCCCGGCGCGGCCAGGATCGGCACGTAACCTGGTGAGCCAGCCCGAACGTTGGGACGCGTCCGGAAGCCAGCGCGGCAGCAACGAATTCTGGTCCTCGTCCGCTTCCTCGACCTGTGCCATCTCCTGATCTACGTCCGTGGTGTCCGGGTCGGCATCCAGCCGTCGATGCAGGCGCTCGGCGGGAAGTTCTGTTCGCATGCGCCGACCGTAGGTCGCAGACCCGTCAGAGCGGCCGCCACCGACGCCGTCGCGGCACCAGGCTGTGGACCAATTCGAAGCTGTGTACAGCCGAAGCGGCGGCACCCGGTTGGCGTGCGGCGGCGTCGGCAGCTTAACGTGCAGGACAAGCCCCGCGACTCAGCGCGTGACCCCCCAAAGACAAGGAAGCTGCCATGAAGCTGGCACTCACAGCGGACGAAGCCGCGTTTCGAGACGAACTTCGTACCTTCTACACCACGAAATTCCCCGAAGAGATCCGCGAGCGGATGCGTCAGGGCTCCTCGCTCACCAAGGAGCACATCGTCACCAGTCACCAGATCCTGAACGAACACGGTCTGGCGGTACCCAACTGGCCGGTCGAATGGGGCGGCAAGGACTGGACAGCCACCCAGCACCAGATCTGGTCCGACGAGATGCAACTGGCGTGTGTGCCCGAGCCGCTGAACTTCAATACCAAGATGGTGGGCCCGGTGATCGCCGAATTCGGTTCACAGGAGATCAAGGAGCGCTTCCTGCCGGCGACGGCCAACCTGGACATCTGGTGGTGCCAGGGATTCTCCGAGCCCGAGGCCGGCTCCGACCTGGCGTCGCTGCGCACCACCGCGGTGCGCGACGGCGACGACTACGTCGTCAACGGCCAAAAGACCTGGACGACGCTGGGCCAGTATGCGGACTGGATCTTCTGCCTGGTGCGCACCGACCCGCAGGCACCCAAGCGCCAGGCCGGGATCTCGTTTCTGCTGTTCGACATGAAGACCCCCGGCATCACCGTGCGGCCGATCAAGACCATCGACGGTGGCGCCGAGGTCAACGAGTTGTTCTTCTCCGACGTTCGAGTGCCGGCCAATCAGCTTGTCGGACAGGAAAATCAGGGCTGGACGTACGCGAAGTTCCTGCTCGGCAACGAGCGCACCGGCATCGCCGGGGTGGGACGGACCAAGGTGCGCCTCGCCGAGGTGAAAAAACACGCCGCGGCAACCGGGATTCTCGATGATCCACTGTTCGCGGCTCGGCTGGCCGAGACCGAAAACGAGCTGCTGGCACTGGAACTCACACAGGCGCGGGTGGTCTCGGACTCCGCGGACGGCCAGCCCAATCCGGCGTCGTCGGTGCTCAAGTTGCGGGGCAGCCAGTTGCAGCAGGCGGCCACCGAACTGCTGGTCGAGGTAGCCGGACCGGACGCGCTACCCGCCGACGGTGACGACATTTCGTCTCCGGGCTGGGCGCAAGCCAGCGCGCCGCGCTACCTGAACTGGCGCAAGGCATCGATCTACGGCGGCAGCAGCGAAGTGCAGCGCAACATCATCGCGTCCACCATTCTGGGATTGTGAGGCAGCCATGGACTTTCAGTTGAGCGACGAGCAGACCCTGCTCCGCGACACCACCCGCGACCTGCTGTCGCGCAGCTATGACCCGGAGAGCCGCATCAAGGTGATCGGCTCCGATCTCGGTTGGAGCCGCGAGGTTTGGAGCCAACTCGCCGACACCGGCATTCTCGGCTTGGGGTTCGATCCGGACGAATCGGGCCAGATCGAGATCGCGGTGGTGCTGACCGAGGTCGGCCGGCGGTTGGCGCCCGAGCCGATCCTGCACGCGGCACTGGCGCCCGGGGCGTTGATCGCCGAACTGGGCACCGATGACCAAAAACAGCTACTGGACGACGTCGCGAGCGGCCAACACCTTTTGGCCCTCGCCCATTCCGAACCGGGCCAGCGCAAGGCCGGCCCGGCCGCAACCTCCACTAAGGCTGCGCAGCAAGGTGATTCGTGGACGCTCACCGGACGGAAGAACCCCGTCCTCGCCGGCGACAGCGCTGACACCCTGGTGGTCAGTGCCGCGCTGCCCGACGGTGGCACCGGGTTGTTCCTGGTGGCTGCTGAGGCTGTCACCCGCCAGGCGTACCCGACGTTCGACGGACAGCGCGGCGCCGAGATCGACCTGGACTCCGCCCCCGCCGAACCTCTGGGCAGTGCGGTCGATGCATCGGGACCCCTACGCGACGCCCTCATCCGCATGCAGTCGTCGTTGTGCTCCGAAGCGGTCGGGGCGATGGAGGAAGCGCTGCGCCTGACCACCGATTACCTCAAGACCCGCAAGCAGTTCGGCGTCACGCTCAACAAGTTCCAGGCGCTCACCGCGCGGGCCGCCGACATGTACGTCTCGCTGGAATTGGCCCGCAGCATGAGCCTTTACGCCGCGATGTCGATCGCCGACGGCAAACTCGATCCGGTCATCGCGTCGCGCGCCAAGCTGCAGATCGGCCGTTCCGGCCGGCACATCGCGCAGGAGTCGATTCAGATGCACGGCGGAATCGGGGTGACCGCGGAATATCCCGTCAGCCATTACGCGGCCAGGCTCACCGCGATCGAGAACACGCTGGGCACCTCGGGCGACCACCTGCACAACCTGATCGAGCACATCGGCGACTACGACCTGGCTCGCCTCTAACGCATGGCCGAGCTATCGGAGCGCGTCGTCGAGTTCCTCTCAGCCGGCACACGCACCGGGATGTTGGGCTACGTCGCGGCCGACGGCAGACCGCTGGTCGCGCCGGTCTGGTTCGTCGTCGATGATGGCCAGCTGGTGTTCAACACCGGCCGCGATACGTCGAAAGGGCGTGCACTGGCACGTGATTCGCGAGTCGTCATCTGCGTGGACGACCCGCACCCGCCGTATTCCTTTGTGCAGGTGCAGGGCGCCGCGACGGTGACCGAGGATCGGCAGGACGTGCTAAACATCGCGACCCGAACCGGCACACGGTATATGGGTGCCGAGCGCGCCGAGGAGTTCGGCCGCCGCAACGCCGTTCCGGGCGAAGTTGTGGTACGGGTGCGTCCGACGAAGGTCATCGCCGGATTCGACATCAGCGACTGATCACACCGTCTCGGGCGCAACGGATTCCGCGTCTTCAGCCTGCGGGCCCTGCTGGGACATCATCTCCGGCAATTGGCCCGCCAGATACTCAGCCAGCCCCCCGATGGTCGGATAGTCGAATACCGCGGTAGCGCTGATCGTGAAGGCTCCGCCGAACTGGCTGTGCAGCCGGTTTCGGAGCTCTACCGCCATCAGCGAATCCGTACCCAGGTCCAGGAACCGACTGCTTGCGGCGGGCGGTTGCGCTAGCCGCAGGAAGCCCTGCACTTCGCGCTGCAGGAATTCGGTCAAGAACCGGCCGCGCTGCGGCGCGGGAATCTCCTGGAGTTGCTTGAGCAACTCGCTGTCGCCGGCCGCCTCTCCGATTGCGCTCGGCAAGACGAGATCGAGAATCGGTGGACGCGTGCTGCCCAGCATCTTGGCGGCACGCTGCCAGTTGGCCTTGAGGACGGTCGCCTGCCCGGTTCCGTTGGCGACAACCTCGCCCAGCGCGTTCAAGGCGGCTGTCGGTTCCAGCGGAATGAGCCCTTGCGCACCGATATTGGCGCGTGCGGCCTCCGACGAGGCCATGCCCCCCTGAGCCCAGGGACCAAAATTGATCCCGGTTGCCGGCAGACCTCGCGCCTTTCGTGCCGCGACCAGCCCGTCGAGAAAAGCATTGGCAGTCGAGTAGTTGGCCTGACCCGGTGAACCCAGCAAACTGGACACCGAAGACGACACGATGAAGAAGTCGAGATCGTCGTTGTGCGTCAGCCGGTCCAAATAGCAGGCACCGAACGCCTTGGGCGCCAACGTCGTACGAAAACGGTCGAGGGTCTGCTGTGACAGCAGGGCATCGTCGAGGACGCCTGCCAAATGCACCACGCCCGCCAGCGGTGGCAACTCGGCGCGAATCCGTTGCAGCAGCTGTACGACTTGCGACTCGTCGCCGACATCGGCCGCGAAGGTGTGAATGCGGCACCGGTGGCGCTCAGTGATGTCCTCGATTCTCCGTCGTGCGTCAGCATCGGGCGCGCGGCGGCTGGTCAGGACGATGTCACCCGCACCGAGCTGGGCCAGATAGGCCGCGGTGTGCAGACCGATCGCACCGAGCCCACCGGTGATCAGATAGCTCCGATCGCCTCGTGGCTGTAGCGGATCCGGCATTTGCAGCACGATCTTCCCGATATGCCGCGCTTGCTGCATGCGGCGAAACGCCGTCTTCGCCTCGGTCAGCGGATAAATCTCGGCGGGTAGCGGCGTCCACTCGCCACTGGCCAACCCGTGCGACACGTCATTCAGCAACCCACGGATACGGTCGGGGTCGAGCATGCTGGTCATGTCCAACGCAACGATCTCGTAGGCGATATCGGGCCGGATGGCCGCCATCTGCTCGCGGGTCCAGATGTCTCGCTTGGCGATCTCGATGAAGCGGCCGTTTTGCGCCGTCGCCCGCACGGTCGCCTCGATAAATCCCTCGTTGGTGAGGCTGTTGAGCACCACGTCGACGCCGGTGCCGTCGGTATCGGCGAGGATTTGGTCGGCGAAATCCGTACTGCGCGAATCGTAAACGTATTGCACGCCCAGCTTGCGTAGCGTCGCGCGCTTGTAGGTGCTCGCGGTGGCGAAGACGATGGCACCGTGCCGTTGTGCCATCTGGATGGCGGCCAATCCGACTCCACCGCTGGCCGCGTGAATGAGAACACGGTCACCGGGCTTCAGCTGCGCCCAGTCGAACGCGAGCCGGGTCGTGAGTGCCGCAGCGGGAATGGTGGCCGCCGCGACCGCGCTCAGCCCGTCGGGCACCGGCGCCAACAATTGGACCGGCACATTGAACCGGCTGGCGAACGCGCCCTGCATGAAGCCGCACACGCGTTGGCCGACCTCGAATCCGGTGACGCCAGGACCCACCTGGGTGACGATGCCGGCGAAATCCCCGCCGAGCGGGCCCGGATCGCCCGGGTAGAGGCCCAGCACATTGAGCACCTCCCGGAAGTTCAAACCACCGGCCTCCACCCGGACCTGCACCAGGCCCTCGGCCGGCGGCGCCACCTCCGCCTCGGCCAGACGCAGGTTGTCGATCGCGCCGCGTTCAGTCGGCGCCAGGACGTAATCGGTTGCCCGTGGTACCTCAAGGTGGCCGCCGCGCGACCAGGGCAGCAACCGGGAAGCCAAGAACTTTCCTTGCCGCAGTGCGAGTTCGGGCTCCTCCATCGGTGCGCATAGAAGGCCGGCAAGCGAGTGCACGGCCTGCTCTGATCCGTCGTAATCGACCAGCCTGCAGCGCAGGGCCGGCTCCTCGTTGACGATGGTGCGCCCGAGTCCCCACAGCGCTGCCTGGACCGGGTCGACCGGCTCGCCGGATTCGGTCGCCACGGCGCGTTCAGTGACGATCCACAGGCCGTCGCGAAGTTTGACGGCAGCCGAGTCGTCAGCTGCCTGCAGGGTGTGCACCGCACTGAGCAGATCGGCGATCTCGGTCTCCAGGCGCGCGGCAGATTGTGCGCTCGACTCCGCTGCACTCGGAGCGGTACCGCGCCAGACGACGCCGGTGAACGGCTCGCCGCGCTCTTGGGCCTGTGCCAACAGCTGCCCCAGCGACTCGGGGGCAGATCGCTCAACGGAGGTACAGCCCGGCAAGTCGGCTGCCAGTTCGTCGAATCCGGCGATCAGCCAGCTGCCGTTCGCGTTTTCGGCATCCGTTGCATCATCGCTAGGCGGTTGAGGCGGCAGTTCGTGCCAGCCAAGGGTGTAAAGCAGCCGGGTGGCATCGCCACCGAGCCCGCGCAACAACGCCTCCCGAGGCGCACGTTTGACGGTGAATTCGTGAATCCCGCCCAGCCGGCGGCCATCCCGGTCGACGAAATCGATATCGAAGATTTGGGTTTCGCTGTCGAGTGCGCTTTCGCGCCACTTTCCATGGCAATAAAACCGCCGAGGCATCTTCTCCCGCAGCTCCACCTGCTTATACCGCAACGGCAACAACAGGTCGTTCATGCCCTGCTCCATCGCAACAAGAGCGGGGAACGTCGGGAAGACGACCCCGGTGCACAGATCCAGCAGCACCGGATGCATCGGCTCGGTTCCGAGGTGTTCGGCGAGTTCGTCGCCGACGCTGATGTCGCCGATCGACTCACCCTCGCCGACCCACAGCGATTTAAGCGATGTGGACCACGTTGGGCCCCAGGACAGCTCGCTTTCGGCCATGATTTCGAACAGCTCCTGCGGACGACGCCGCTCCGAACGCTCGATCGCCGCGTCGATGGAATCCTCCGGACCGGGTGCCGCCTCGGGTGCGGCATCAGTGGCGTCAGCGACACCCGGTATGAGGGTGCCATCGGCGTTCAACGACCACTCGACATCATGGGCGCCGTACGGTCGGCTGTGCACATGGAACTTCCAGCCGCCACCGTCTTCCAGCGGATGCAGAGTCAGCTGCACCTCACGAGAATCCTTCTCGCCCAGAATGATCGGCTCATAGAAATACACGTCTTGCACCCGCCCGGGCGCACCAACCGCGGCCAGGGCCATCGCCGCATACGTGGCTCCCGGAATGACAACCGTGCCATAGATGACGTGATCGGCGAGCCACGGCAACGACTTGACCGACAGCCGGCTGGTGTAGACGCAGTCGCCGGAGGCGAGATTTTTTGCACTGCCCAGGATTCCGGATACGCCCACACCTTGAGCATTGATGCCGGCGATCCCGGAAGTCTTGGGCCAGAAGCGACGGCGCTGGAAAGGATAGGTGGGCAGTTCCAGTTTGCGGCGAGACTGACGATGCAGCGCAGCCAACTTGGGCCGATGGCCGCTGACGTAGGTCGCGGCCAGGGCTTCGGCGATCTGGCGTCGGTCCGCGACGCCCTTGCGCAGCGAGACGATCGCACGCGGCGCGGCCAGATGTTCCGGCCAGACCTGCACCGCGGCCCCGGTCAGAACCGGCTGCGGACCGATCTCCATCAACACCGAGCATCCCAGCGCCGCTACGGTGCGTACGCTTTCGGCGAACTGGACAGGCTGACGGGAATGCCGCCGCCAATATTGCGCGTCTAGTGGCGTCTCCGCCGTGAGAACGGCGCCGGTGCGGTTGCAGATCAGTGGCAACCTCGGCACGGCGAACTGCAATTGCGCTGCGTACGACTCGAATTCACCGAGCACCGGCTCCAGCAACTCCGAATGGAAGGCGTGGCTGGTTTCCAGCCAGCTGCATCGGATCCCGTCATTGCCACAGGTCGCGAAGATCTGTTCTAGATCCGCGCCGGGACCCGACAACACCGTGTTGGGGCCGTTGTAGGCCGCGACCGACACTCGGGGGAACTCGGCGGCCATCTCCTCGACATACTTGGCGTCGGCGAACACCGCGACCATGCGCCCACCGTCGGGCAGACTGCCAAACAGCCTGCCGCGCTCGGCCATCAGCCGTGCCCCGTCCTCGATGCTGAAAACGCCTGCCACACAGGCCGCCGCGTACTGGCCGACGCTGTGCCCCAGCACGACGTCGGGCTCGACTTCCCACGACTGCCATAGCCGGGCCAGGCCCATCTCGACAGCGAACAGCGCGGGCTGCGCAAACGACGTGTGGCCCAGCCCCTTTCCGGCGTTACCGCCTGGCTCGCGGTCGGTAGCGAACAGCACCTCCAGCAACGGACGGGACAGGATCGGATCGACGGCGTCCGCACAGCGCGTCACGGTGTCTGCGAAAACCGGTTCAGCAGCGAACAATTCGCGCGCCATCCCCGGGTACTGGCTGCCTTGCCCGGTGAACAACCAAGCGGTGGTCGGCCGGTCGGTGCACTCGCCGCGTACCACGCTCGGTCGCACCCGGTTCTCGGCCAAGTCGGCCAACACCTCGCGGGCGCCCTGAACCGAGTCCACCACCAGCGCAGCCCGGTGTTCGAAATGCGAACGCCCGGCCCAAGCCGTGAAGCACACGTCGGCGATGTCCACCTTTGGGTGGGTGTTCAGCCATTCCCGATACCGCTGCGCCGATGCCACCAGCGCCTCCGGTGACCGCGCGGACAGCGGCAGCACGTCGACCGACTCATCTTGAGCGTCCGGCTCCCACGCCGGGTCGACGTCCAGTAAACCGGCGCCCGTCGAGTATTCGTCGGCGGTCGCCGATTGTTGCGGCGCCTCCTCGATCAGCACGTGGGCGTTGGTGCCGGTGAACCCGAAGGAACTGACGCCGGCGCGTCGCGGCCTCCCGTTGGCTTGCCACGGAATCGCCTTGTCCACGACCCGCACCGGCAGCGAGTCCCACGGAATGTGCGGCGAGGGTGTCTCGAAGTGCAAGCTGGGCGGCAGCACTTCGTGCTGCAGCGACAACACCACCTTGATCAGGCCGGCGACCCCTGATGCAGACTCGAGGTGGCCGATGTTCGTCTTCACCGACCCGATCAGCAACGGCCGGTCCGCGTCGCGAGCGCCACCGTAGGCGGCCCCAGCCGCCTGCACCTCGATCGGATCACCCAGCGCGGTGCCTGTCCCGTGCGCCTCGAGGTAATCAACATCCTCGCCGGCGAAACCGGCGCGAGCCAGCGCCGTGGCGATAAGCCGTTGCTGCGCACCCCCATTGGGCACCGTCAAACCACTGGAAGCGCCGTCTTGATTCACCGCGCTGGCCGGGATGACCGCGCAAATCCGATCGTCGTCGCGCACCGCATCGCTCAGCCTTTTGAGCACCAGAATCCCGCAGCCTTCACTGCGCACATAGCCGTCCGCGGACGCGTCGAAGGTCTTGCATCGTCCCACCGGGGACAGCATCCTGGCACGCGACGCGGCGATGCTGGATACCGGACTCAGCAAGACGTTCACCCCGCCGGCCAACGCCAGATCGCAGTCACCGGAATGCAATGCCTGGCAGGCCTGGTGAACGGCCACCAACGACGAGCTGCAGGCGGTATCCACCGCCACCGCCGGCCCTTCTAGTCCGAGCGCGAACGCAACCCGGCCCGAAATGGCGTTGAGCGCATTGCCAGTGATGAAGTGGGGCTCGATCTTTTCGACCGAGTCGGCCGACAGCAGATGGGAATACTCATTGGTACCGACCCCGACGAAGATGCCACTTCGGCTGCCGCGCAAGGCGGACGGCGCGTACCCAGCCCTTTCCAAGCCCTCCCACACCGTTTCCAGCATCAGCCGCTGCTGGGGATCGATCCAAACCGCCTCGCGCGGGGAAATACCGAAGAATTCCGGATCGAATCCATCGATTTGGTCGAGGAATCCGCCGAAGCGGCTGTAGATCTTGCCTGGGGTGTCGGGATCTGGGTCGTAAAACTCGTCGATGTCGAATCGGTCCTCCGGGATTTCCCTGATCGCATCGACACCGCCGTACAGCACTTCCCAAAAAGCTTCCGGATCGGGCGCTCCGGGAAACCGGCACGCGACCGCCACGATCGCGACCGGCTCATCGATGCCTCCCTGTACCAAAGAGGTCAGCACCGAAGCCGACTGGGAGCCCGAAGACGCCTGCTCGCCGAGCCCGAGCACGTCGCCGAGCAGGTAATCCACCACGTCGGTCAGCCGTGGGTAATCCATCGCCAGGGTCGCCGGCACCTGCTCGCCCACCGCATCCTCGATGCGGCGCCGCAATTCAATGGCCATCAGCGAATCCATGCCGAGATCGAAAAATCCGGCGTCCTCACGGATCTCGGCGGCGTCGACTCGCGTCACCTCCGCCACCGCGCCGCGCAGGTAATCGACGAGAAGCCTCCGGCGCTGCTGCACCGGAGCCTGGGCGAGCTGTTCTACCAGCCGAGTCTTCCCGGACGGCCCCGACAACGACGGTGCCGGCCTCGACTCCGGCACTTCCCGCTCCAGCTCGGCCAGGAAGGACCGCCTGCCCGCCTGTTGGTAGAGCGGCAGGAAGCGGGTCCAGTCGATGCGGGCCACTACCCCCTGCGCCGACGACCCCGCTAGCAGCTCAGCCAGTCCCGCCAGTGCGTCGGCAGGCGACAAGGTCCGGACCCCGCGTTCAGCCAGCCGCGAACGAGCCTCCTCATTGGCCATACCGGCCGACCAGGGACCGAAATTGACGCTGATCCCCGCGACGCCCTGTTCGCGCAGCCGCCAGGCCAGCCCGTCGAGGAACGCGTTCGCCGCCCCGTAGGCGCTCTGACCGAACCCGCCCCACACTGAGGCGATTGAGGAGGTGTTGAGGAAGAAGTCCAGCTGCAAATCTGCGGCCGCTTCGCTCAAATGCCAGGCACCCCAGACCTTCCCGGCGAACACTCGATCCACTTCGGCGTCATCGAGGGTGCGCAGCGGGCTGGTGCCGACCTCGCCCGCGGCATGGACGATGCCCGCCAGCGGGGGCAGTTCGGCCTCGACCGTGGCCAACAGGCGGGCAACGTCGTGCGCATCGGCGACATCGGCCGCGACCACCCGGACTTCGCAGCCGCGCTGGTCGCGCAGCGCATCGACGCGCGCTTGCGCGGCATCACTGGGTGGGCGTCGGCCGGTGAGCACCAGATGGCGTGCGCCGTGCTCGGCCAGGTATCCGGCGATTTCCAGTCCGAGCGCGCCCAGTCCTCCGGTCACCAGATACGTCGCGTCAGCGCGCAATGCCACCGGTGTGGCGTTCGGTTGCCCAACCCGACGAACCAGCCGGGGAACGTACACCGCTCCATCGCGCAACGCGAATTGATCTTCCCTGATGGCCGAATCACGCTGCGCCGCAACTTGGTCGATCAACCGCAACCATTCGTCGACGGTGCAGTCAGCCAGATCGGCCAGTCCGCCCCACACTTGCGGATGCTCCAGCGATGCGGAGCGACCGAACCCCCACAAGCAGCTTTGATCCGGTGACACCGTGTCGGTGTCGGTGACCCGTTGCGCGCCAAGGGTTATCAGCCAGATGGGCCTGCGCAGTTCGGCGGCCGAGGCGGCGCGGAAGAGGCGCCGCGTTCCGCCCAAGACTCGCTGCTGCATGCGCGCGAGCGACTCCATCGACGGTGCGGTGTCGGCAGACACGGTATAGAGGGCGGCGACGTGCAGGATGCGCAGCGTCGGTTCGTCTGCCACCGCGGCACGCAACGCGACCTCGAGGCGTTCCTCGTCGGCGTCCGACATCGGCAATCCGAGCATCCGATGCTGGTGCCCGTGTGCGGCCAGCGCGTCGGCCAAAGGCTGAACCAGGTCGGCATCATCGCCGATGAGCAGCCACGAAGATCCCTCGCCGGCTTCCGAAATCCCCTCGGCAGTGGATTTCTTCCAGCGGATCTCGTAGCGGTCCTCCGCGATCGACTGCGTGTCGCGTTGTTGATGATGTTGTGCGGCAAGGCGTGTCAGCACATCTACGGTCTGCTGATTGCCGCTCGCGCCGTCGAGCAGCGCAGCGAGTTCCTCGATCCGGCCGTCGTCGAGAAGGCGCATGGCGTCGGTGCGCGGCCGACTTGTGCGTTGGCTGGGCCCGACGCGGTTGTCATGAAACCAGTACTGGCGATGCTCGAACGGATAGGTCGGCAGGTCGAGCTTTCGCGCCGGCCCTGCGACGGCGGCGAAGTCGGGCAGGTGTCCGCTGACGTACGCGTCGGCCAGGGCTTCGGTGATCTGGCGGTGGTCGGCGGTGTTGCGGCGCAATGACGCGATCGCCCGCGGCGCGCTGGCCGGGTCGGGCCACGCCCGCAGCGCTGCGGCGGTGAGCACCGGTTGCGGGCCGATCTCCAACAGCACTTTGCAATTCAGATCGGCAAGGGTGCGCACGCTCTTGGCGAATTCCACCGGTTGGCGCGCGTGCCGGCGCCAGTACGAACCATCCACTGTCACGCTTGCACCGAGCGCGGCGCCGGTGCGATTGCACACTAAAATCTGTTGCGGCGGGCAGAAATTGAACCGGTTCGCGTAGGACTCGAATTCGTCGAGGATCGGATCCAGCAGCGCCGAGTGGAACGCATGGCTGGTGTCCAGCCAGTCACACCGAACACCATCGGCCGTAAACCGGGCCACCGCCTGGTCGAGATCCTGCGCGGGTCCCGACAGCACGGTGTTGGCGCCGTTGTAGGCGGCCACCGACAGACTCGGGAACTCGTCGGTCAGGCCCTCGACGCGCTCGGCCGCGGTGAAAACCGCGACCATCCGACCGCCGGCCGGCAAACTGCCGAAGAGACGGCCGCGCTCGGCCATCAGCAACGCGCCATCTTCGAGGCTGAATACGTCCGCCACGCAGGCCGCCGCATACTGGCCGACGCTGTGGCCCAGCACCACGTCGGGTTCGAAGCCCCATGACTGCCAGAGCCGGGCCAGACCCATCTCCACCGCGAACAACGCGGGCTGGGCGTAAGACGTCTGCCGCAGCGTCTCTTCCGCATCCGGACCATCAGCATCGAAAATGACATCCAGCAAAGGCTTTTCGAGGACGTCGGCGAGCACGGCCGCACAACGGGTCAGGGTCTCGGCGAACACCGGCTCGGTGTCGAACAGTTCCCGGGCCATGCCCGCGTACTGGCTGCCCTGACCGGTGAACAGCCACGCCGTCTTCGGCGCTTCATCGGACACCCCGCGCACCAGACCAGGTGTGGGGCGGTCGTCCGCAAGCGCGCCCAGCAAGTCGCTGGCGGATTCCGTCGAATTCACCACCAACGCGGCCCGGTGCTCGAGGTGTGCTCGCCCCACTCCGGCGGTAAAGCACAAGTCCGCCAGGGTGGCCTCCGGGTGCGCGCTTAACCAGCTGCGGTATTGATCGGCGATCTGGACCAGCGCCGCGGGCGTATGTGCCGATAGTGGAAGCACGCTGGACCGTGCGTCTTCGGGCCGGTCGGTCGCAGCCGGCGCCGCCGCGACCTGAGCCGCTTGATCCGGGGCTTCCTCGATCACGACGTGGGCGTTGGTCCCGGAGAACCCGAACGAACTGACTCCGGCAACGCGGGGCCGACCGTTTGACTCCCATGCGGTGGGCTCCCGGACAACCTGCACCGTAAGCTGATCCCACGGAATGTGCGGGGACGGATTGCGAAAGTGCAAGTGCTGCGGCAGTAATCCATGCTCGAGCGACAGCACCACCTTGAGCACGCCCGCGATCCCCGCGGCGGCTTCGAGGTGCCCGATGTTCGTCTTCACCGAGCCGATCAACAGCGGCCTGCTGGCGTCACGCCCGGCGCCGAACACCGCTCCAGCGGCCTGAGCCTCGATCGGATCGCCCAGCGAGGTCCCGGTGCCGTGCGCTTCCAGGTATCCGACGTCGCACGGTTCGACGCCGGCAGACTGCAGGGCGGCGGCGATAACCTGTTGCTGGGCAACGCCGTTCGGCACCGTCAAACCACCTGATGCGCCGTCCTGGTTGACGGCGCTGCCCCGGATCACCGCCCGAATCCGGTCGCCGTCGCGGATCGCGTCCGCAAGCCGCTTTACGACGATCACACCGCAGCCCTCGCCGCGCACGTAGCCGTCCGCGGCCGCATCAAAGGTCTTGCACCGGCCATCGGGGGCGAGCATGTGCGCCCGGGAAAACGAGATCATCGTCGCAGGGGTGAGCAGCATGTTGACGCCGCCGGCCAGCGCAAGGTCGCATTCGCCCAGGCGCAGCGCTTGGCACGCTTGGTGGATCGCCACCAGCGACGAGCTGCACGCGGTGTCAACAGCGACGGCTGGGCCCCGCAGGCCGAGCCGGTAGCTGATCCGGCCCGCTGCCGCGGCGGACGACGTCCCACTCGCCAAGTACGCTTCGATCTCGGCGTAAGTCAGTTCGTCAGATGCCATGCCCAGGTAGTCATGGGTGGACAAACCCATGAACACGCCGGTGTTGCTATTCGCCAAAGCCGTTGGCGCAGTGCCCGAATGCTCGACCGCCCGCCATGCGGTCTCCAGCAAGATCCGATGCTGCGGGTCCATCAACCTGACCTCGCGCGCCGACATACCGAAAAACGGCGCGTCGAATCCTGTTGCGTCATCGACGAGGCCTGCCCGTCGGGTCACGATCTTCCCGGGCTCGTCGGGATCCGCGTCATAGAATTCGTCGGCATCCCAGCGGTCCTGCGGCACCTCGGACACCGCGTCTCGGCCTTCGGCCAGTACCCGCCAGAATTCGTCCGCGTCCGCAGCGCCCGGAAAACGGGCCGCGTACCCGACGATCGCAAATCCCGCAGAACCAGAAGCCGGCTCCATCAGGCCCTCGACGGATGCCATGCCGTTGTCCTCCCTTGCCTCGGCCGGTGAAGATGCGATCCGCGGCAGGCCTGCCTAGCGACGCCGGGGTCAGGCCAACCCCGCACCAGGTCAGAGGCCGTTGACTGGGCATCACCACGACTAGACGTGGCGAACTCCCCCCGGTGTATTGCCTCCAGCCAACGCCATGGGGAAACTAACATGTCGGCCCGGTTGCGCAGGCGAGTCATCTCCGAGGATCAGTATGACAAGGATGTAGGTTTCGCGACGCTTCATCGGGTAAGAAATCACCGGGTGTCGCGGACCAGCCTGCGGGGTCGGCTCGTTGCCGCAGCAAGGGCCCCAGATGCGGCCTGCCTCGCCACCGCCCGCGGGACCGGCGTGTTGGTCCATGCGGATCGGCGCATGTCGTCCAACGGTGCCAAGCAGACTCGGCAAGGGGTTATCTTGTTCTCGCCACCAGCGGGGTCGGACCGAAGCCGTCCAGATCGGGGAGAAAAGTTTGCGCATCGGGGAAATTACGATCGGCTCACTCGGTGACTGGAAGCCGACCCCGGGATCACTCGTCTCTTGGCATCCGACGGCCGCGGCCGCCGAAATGGCCCGACACGCGCCGGCCAGTGCTGTGCCGGTCAGCTACATGCAGGGCCAACATCTCCGCAACTATCACGACCGGACGGCCGCGGGGCTGGACTTTTCGCGGCAGATCATCGCTGCTTGCGAAGTAGCCGGCGAGTGCGACATCTCCGCCATGAATCATGCCGTCAACGCATACCTGCGCCGACATGACACGTTCCATAGTTGGTTCGAGGACGCCGGTAACGGAGAGTTCATCCGGCACACCGTCGACGATCCCGGCGCTATCGAATTCGCTCCGGTCGAGCACGGCGAAATGACGGCTGAGGAAATACGCGCTCACGTCGTGGCCATACCGACTCCGCTGGAGTGGGGCTGCTTCACCTTCGGGATAGTCCAAAGCGAGGGTCGTTTCACTTTCTTTGCCGCGATGGACCATGTCCACGGGGACGCGACGTTGATTGGCACCACAATGCTCGAGGCCAACGGAATGTATGCGGCGCTGAGCGCGGGCGGCGAGCCCCTTTCGCTCGCCGATGCCGGTAGCTTCGACGAGTTCTGCACCCGTGAGCGCCAGCGCACGTCGACGTTGACCGCGGATTCGCCTCAAATACGCACGTGGATTGACTTCGCTGAGAACAACAGCGACGGGTTTCCTGAATTCCCACTGCCGCTGGGCAATCCGTTGGAGCCGAGCGGCAGCGAGATGGTGTCGGAACTCCTGATGGACGCACAACAGGCGGAACGTTTCGAATCAGCCTGCACAACGGTCGGCGCGCGCTTCATCGGCGGCTTGTTCGCCTGCTTCGCCCTGGTAGAGCACGAGTTCACGGGCGCTCTGACCTATTACGGCCTCACTCCCAGGGATACCCGCCGAACCACGGATAATTTTATGACCCAAGGTTGGTTTACCGGCCTGGTTCCCATCACGGTGCCGATAGCTGCGGCCTCTTTCGGCGAAGCGGCCTGGGCCGCGCAGACGTCTTTTGATTCGGGTCAGCATCTGGCGAAAGTGCCGTATTACCGCGTCTTGGAATTGGCGCCGTGGTTGAACTGGCCACAGCCAAACTTTCCGGTGTCGAACTTCTTCCACGCCGGTGCCGCACCCCTCAACGCTGTCCTTGCGGCAGCGGACCTTGGGCTGGCGAACAATATCGGGATCTACTCTGACGGCCGGTTTTCCTATCAACTGACCATCTATGTGTTCCGGTACGGCGAGGGCACGGCAATGGCGGTCATGTTTCCCGACAATCCCGTCGCCCAGAAATCAGTCCTGCGCTACATGGAAGCGATGAAATCCGTGTGCACGCGGGTCGCCGACAGCGGACACTGGGGACGCGTTGCCTAGTGGACCCGTTGTTTAGTGAACCCGTTGTTTAGTGAACCCGTTGTTTAGTGAAGTAGTGGTGAGGTCGATATGCGGCGGCTAGCCGATTTCGTGGTGCGGTGGCCCTGGATAGTCATTGGGCTCTGGGCGCTGATTGGGGTCGCCCTACCGCTGACGTTCCCCTCGCTGGACCAGATGGCCCAGAAACATCCGCTCACTATGTTGCCGAGCGATGCACCGTCGAGCGTCACCGTTCGAAAGATGACCGAGGCGTTTCACGAATCGGGCTCGGAAGACCTCCTATTGGTGGTGCTCACCGGCGACAAGGCGCTTGGCCCCGCCGACGAAGCCGTCTACGGCAAACTCGTGGACGCGCTACGCCAGGACACGCGAGATGTGTTGATGTTGCAGGATTTCGTCAGCACACCGCCCCTGCGTCCGGCCTTGACCAGCGAGGACCACAAAGCCTGGGTGCTGCCCGTCGGTGTTGCGGGCGAATTGGGCACGCCAGGCTCTTACGCCGCTTTCAATCGGATCAGCGACATCGTGAAACACACCGTCACCGGGACTTCCCTAACGGCAAACCTCGCCGGCCCCGCGGCAACCGTCGCAGACCTCACGGTCGCAGGCGCGCACGATCGGCTTCCCATCGAGCTGGCGATCGGTGTTCTGGTGCTCATCGTCCTGCTGCTGGTCTACCGCAGCGCCGTGACGATGCTGCTGCCGTTGATCACCATCGGGCTGTCCCTGGTGATCGCACAGTCGCTGGTGGCGGCGTACTCCCAGCTGACTGCCGCGGGCGTCTCGAACCAGTCCATCGTCTTTCTGAGCGCGATCATGGCCGGCGCCGGAACGGATTACGCCGTCTTTCTCATCAGCCGATATCACGACTACTTGCGGTCAGGCGCGGATTTCGATGAGGCGGTCAAGAAGGCAATGGCCTCGATCGGAAAGGTCATCGCCGCGTCCGCCGCCACGGTGGGAATCACCTTTCTGCTCATCAGCTTCGCCCGAATGGGGATTTACAAAACGGTCGGAGTGTCGTCGGCGATCGGGATCGGCGTGGCATTCCTCGCCGCGTTGACTTTGCTGCCGGCGATTCTGGTGCTCGCCGGGCCACGGGGCTGGGTCAAGCCGCGGCGCGAACTGACCGCCCGGTTCTGGCGGCGCTCCGGCATACGTATCGTGCGCCGGCCGAGGGTACATCTGGTTGCCAGCGTGCTCGTATTGATCATCCTGGCCAGCTGTGCCGCCTTGGTGCGTTATAACTACGACGATCGCAAGGCGCTGCCGTCTTCCGCTCCGAGCTCTACCGGGTATGCCGCGCTAAACCGCCATTTCCCGGTGAATCAGTCCATTCCGGAATACATCCTCATCCAATCGCCGCGTGACCTGCGCACGCCGCAGGCCCTGGCGGACTTGGAGCAGTTGGCGGACCGAGTCAGCCAACTGCCGAATATCGCTGTGGTCAGCGGCATCACGCGTCCCACCGGCACCGTGCCCGAACAATTCAGAGCCACCTATCAGGCGGGCGCCGTCGGCAGCATTCTGGCCCGCGGATCCAGCGTGATCAACGATCACACCAATGACCTCAACCGGCTGGTCGACGGGGCCGGCACGCTGGCCAAGAACCTCAGCGACGTACGAGGCCAAGTCGGCATGCTCGCCACCAGCATCCAGGGCTTGATCGATGCCTTCACATCACTGAAAACCCAGTACGGCGGCGATGCCTTGGTCAAGGAGGTCGACACCGCAGCCAAGCTTGTCGACCACGTGAACTCACTCAGCAATGCCATGGGCTGGAACTTTTCCGCCGTCAAGGACATGTTTGGCTGGATCGGCCCGGTACTGGCCGCGCTGCAGGGTAACCCGGTCTGCGATGCCAATCCGTCCTGCAGCACTACCCGCGAAAGATTCGAGCAAATGGCCGGCGAGCGTGACCAGGCGGACGTCGACGCGATCAACGATCTGATTCGCCAACTGCAGACCCCCCCGGACAAGCAGACCTTGAACGCAGCGATCAGCCGCCTGCGGGGCGCATTCACGAACGTCGCCAAGGTGATGCATTCCATGGGGATGGACAAGCCCGGGGGCCTGGAGGCGAACCTGAACGGCATGCGCCGCGGCGCCGAGCGGTTCGCCGGTGGAAGCCAGGAAGTGGCCGACGCGGTGGCCCAACTCGTCGACCAAGTCAAACAGCTGGCCGGCGGGCTCAGTGAGTCGGCGGCGTTCCTGCTGTCGCTGAAACATGATGCGGCACAACCGGCAATGGCCGGGTTCAACATCCCGTCCCAGCTGCTGCATTTAGAGGAGTTCCAGAAGGCCGCCAAGATATTCATTTCGCCAGACGGCCACTCGGTGCGGTACTTGGTTCAAACCAAGCTCAACCCGTTCAGTACCGAAGCCATGGATCAAGTCAACGCGATCACTTCGACTGCTCGTGGAGCCCAACCGAATACCGCGTTGGCCGACGCCACAGTGTCGATGGCGGGATACACCGTCACGTTGAAGGACACTCGCGACTACTACCAGCACGACATCCGGTTCATCATCGTGGCAACCCTTCTCGTCGTGCTGCTGACCTTGGTCTCACTGCTCCGCGCGATCGTCGCACCGCTGTATCTGGTTGCTTCCGTGGTTATTTCGTACTTGTCGGCAGTGGGTATCGGCGTTCTGGTATTTCAGTTCTTACTCGGCCAGCAATTACATTGGAGCGTGCCGCCACTGGCGTTCGTGGTGTTGATCGCGGTCGGAGCCGACTACAACATGCTGCTCGTGTCTCGAATGCGTGACGAGTCGCCACACAGCATGCGTTACGGCATCATTCGCACCCTGAGTTCGACCGGCGGTGTGATCACCGCGGCAGGTTTGATCTTCGCGGCGTCGATGGGCGGTCTGTTGTTCTCCAGCATTGGCACCGTGATTCAAGGCGGCTTCGTGATCGGGGTGGGGATCCTGCTGGATACCTTCTTGGTACGCACCGTCACGGTTCCCGCCATCGCCGCGCTGGTCGGGCGGGCGAACTGGTGGCCGTCGTCAAGAGTCGGTGTGGGTTAGCGCGCAGCCGATGATGTATGTGAAACTAGAGAAGCCGAACGGTCAGGGGTTGGGATGAAGAAGCTCCTCGCAGGAGTTACGACGCTGGTAACTATCTGCACCACAGAATGTTTCGGCGCCGCGACGGTGGCGGCCGATGACACGCCGCCACCTGGTACCCCGGGACCCGGGCTGTCATCCGACGGCACGGCGTACGCGCTCGGCGGCGCACACGTTCTGGGTATCCCCTACGACGAGTACATTCGCCGCGAAGGCGCTCAGTGGTTTCCCAACTTGACGCGAATGAACGTCGGGTATCCGGCAGGGCAGGTTCAGGGCCACGTGCTGGAACGCCTCTTCCCAGGCCTTGGCCGGCTCAATGAATACTTCCCGGGCGCCGGTTTCGATGGTCCCAGCCTCGGCGAGTCGGTCGGTGTGGGGGCCGACAACCTCGATGCTGAGATCCGCAAGGGTGGCCGCGGCGTCGCGATCGGACTCTCCGAGGGTTGCCTCGTCCTGGATGAAGAGCAGGCCCGGCTCGCCAACGATCCCATGGCACCGCCGCGAGATCAGCTGAGCTTCGCGACATTTGGCGATCCCATTGCGCGGACCCCCTTCGGGCAGAGTTTCCTGACCGCTACGTTCCCGGTCGGCAGTGTTGCGCCGGCACTCGACTACCAAGTGCCACCGCCATTCGAGAGCCAGTACGACACCAGGGTTTTCGTTTCTGCCTACGACTCGATCGCCGACTTCCCGGACCGGCCGGATAATCTGTTCGCCCTCGGCAACGCGCTGATGGGCCTCTCCACCGGTCACACCGCCGTGGCGTTCACCAACCCGAGCCAGGTGCCGCCGCAGAATATCAGGACGACGGTCAACTCCAAGGGCGCGACAACGACGACGTATTTGATCCCCGAAAAACACCTTCCGCTCGTCATGGGGCTGACGTATCTCGGGATCGACGAGGACACGCTGAACAAGCTCGACGCCATCCTGATACCCCGGGTCAACGCCGGCTATTCGCGCAATGACAATCCCGCGACCGCTCCGATCCAGGTGGACCCGGTGCACGGCTTCGACCCCTTGGCTATCACCGAGCCGGCCAACGAGGCGACTTTTGGCGCCGGCGATCCCCTTTCGCAAATGCTCAACAGTGTCGGGGCAGCGTTTTCCCACCCCGCAGGCTGAAATCGACCCTGAGCCCACGATGTCCCAGTCACCCATCCTCTCGATGCTGCACGGTCATGCCAGCCTGCGGCCCGATGAGCTGGCCTTTACTTTTACCGATTACGTCGACGACGGGTCGGGTCTGTCCGAAAGCCTCAGCTGGTCTCAGCTATCCCGCCGGACCTTGAATGTGGCGCGCGAGCTCAGGCTGCACGGGTCAGTCGGGGAGCGCGCAGTGATTCTGGCGCCCCAGAGCCTCGACTACATCGCAGCCTTCCTGGGATCCATGCAGGCCGGGCTGATCGCGGTGCCGCTGCCGTTGCCGCATCGCGGCTCGAGTCATGACCGGGTCAGCGCGGTCCTTGCCGATGCGTCACCCGCAGTTGTTCTCACCACGTCCACGGTCGCGGGAGACATCGCCGAATACGTCGACCGGGCACGTCTGGACCCGGCGCCGGCGATCCTGGAAATCGATGCGGTCGATTCGACGCACCTGGACGCGGACGCCGAAACAAGCGTTCGCACATCAGATCTGGCCAGCACAGCATATTTGCAGTACAGCTCGGGTTCGACCCGCCTGCCAGCGGGGGTGATGATCTCGCACCGCAACCTGCAGGTGAATTTCGAGCAGATGATGCGCGGCTTCTTCGCCGACTTCCAGATCAAGGTCCCGCCGAGTACCACCTTTGTGTCGTGGCTGCCGTTTTACCACGACATGGGCCTGATGCTGGGAATCTGCGCGCCAATACTGGGTGGCTTTCGCGCGGACCTGATGAGTCCGACTTCATTCCTGGAACGACCGGCCAGGTGGATGCGCTCGTTGGCCGCGACTCCTTATACCTTCGCCGGGGCGCCTAACTTCGCCTTCGACATGGCCGCCCGCATGACGACCGACGCCGACCTGAACGGGCTCGACCTCGGGCAAGTTCTGGGCATCATCAACGGTGCCGAACGTGTCGAGCCGGCCACACTGCACCGATTCGCTGATCGGTTCGCCCACTTCAATTTTCGCGACCACATGGTGCGACCGGGATACGGCTTAGCCGAGGCAACCGTCTTCGTCGCCGCCGGCGCCTGGAGCGAATCAGCTGAAGCCATCCACTTCAATGTCGACGAGCTGTCCGCCGGCCGCATCCAGCGATGCCCGGCGGGGAGCGGCACAGAGCTGGTCCGATACAAAGCGCCCCAATCACCCGCACTGCGGATCGTCGACTCGGACACAAACCGCGAGTGCGCCGCGGGCTTGGTCGGTGAGATCTGGGTTCACGGCGCGAATGTCGCTGATGGGTACTGGCGCAGACCGCCGGAACAGCAAAGCTGCTTCGGGGCGAAGCTCGTCGAACCTTCGCCCGGCACGCCCGACGGACCGTGGCTGCGAACCGGGGACCTTGGTTTCCTCTACGAGGGTGAGTTGTTCATCGTCGGGCGCATCAAGGATCTGTTGATCATCCGGGGGCGCAATCACTATCCCGAGGACATCGAGGCGACAGTCCAGGACATCACGGGTGGCCGGGTTGCGGCGATATCGGTTCCGGTGAACAGCACCGAGAGTCTCGTCGCCGTCATCGAGGTCAAAAAGCGAGGCGATTCCACCGAGGACGCGATGCACTGGCTCGGTGCGGTCAAGAGCGACGTCACCTCGGCAATATCGAATGCGCACGGCTTGAATGTCGGGGACCTCGTTCTGGTAGCGCCCGGGTCGATTCCCACCACGACGAGCGGCAAGATCCGGCGCGCCGCCTGTGTGGAGCACTACCGCCAGGACCAGTTCACCCGATTGGACGCCTAGCGCGCGTGCCCGTGGAGTGGGTTGAACATAATGAGTCCAACCGCCACGGCAAAGGAGCCCCCGATGAGCACAGCCAGCGCAAAGAGCACAACCAACACCGACCGCCCGCTGCGGGTGATCCAGTGGACGACCGGCAACATCGGGCGGCGATCGCTGCACGCCATCATCGGCCGGCCCGACATGGAGCTGGTCGGGGTCTACGCGCACGGCGCGGACAAGGTCGGCGTCGATGCCGCGGAGCTGTCGGGCTGGCCGGAGCCGACGGGCGTGCGTGCGACCAATGACATCGACGCGCTGCTCGCGCTACAACCCGACGCGTGTTGCTACAACCCGTTGTGGCCCGACATCGACGAATTGGTGCGCCTGCTGGAGTCGGGCGTCAACGTGTGTTCCAGCGCCGCCTGGATCACCGGCGGCAAGCAGACCCCGCAGGACCGGCAACGCATCGAGGACGCCTGCAAGCGCGGCAGCTCGACAATCTTCGGTAGCGGCGCGCACCCCGGAATGACGAACATGGTCGGGATGGTGCTGAGCGCGTCGTGCGAGCGGGTCGACGAGATCCGGATCACCGAGTCGGTCGACTGCTCGACCTACGAATCGGCGGAAACCCAAACGGCGATGGGGTTTTCACAAGACCCCGACACCCCGGGGCTGGCCGAGAGCGTGCGCCGGGAAAGCGAGGTCTTCGCGGAGTCGGCCGCGATGATGGCCGATGCGATCGGGGCGAAGCTGGACAAGATGACCTTCGACGTCACCTTCACCGCGGCCACCGGCGACTCCGACCTGGGTTTCATGACCATCCCGGCCGGCACGATCGGCGGCGTCTACGGCTACCACCGGGGCTGGGCGGGCGATCGCAACGTCGTCAGCGTCGGGTTCAACTGGACCATGGGCAGCCACGTGACCCCACCCAAACCGCTCGAACACGGCCACGTCATCCAGGTCTTCGGGCTGCCCAACATGCGCACCGTCCTGCATTGCCTGCCGCCGAAGGACTGGACGGAGCCGGGCTTCATGGGCCTGGGGATGATCTACACCGCGATGCCGGTCACCAACGCGGTCCCGGCGGTGGTGGCCGCCGAGCCCGGGATCGTGACGCTGGCCGACCTGCCGCCGGTCACCGGTCGAGTGGCCTCTTAGGGACCCGGAGGAACGCTTGCGTCCTCTAAGCGCTAACATATTTAGCCGAGCAAATGTTCTGTTGACATCGCCGTGGATGACGCAGGAAGCAAGCTTTGCGGCGGCGCGTTGTAGCGCAGGATCGGTGCGCGAAGGGCGGTGAGATCAAGGTGGGTCGCATTACCCGCTTAGTCAAGAGAGCTTGGATACCCCTGGTCCTGGTGGTTGTGCTCTCCGTCTCGGCATTGATCGTGTCCCGGATCCACAAGATTTTCGGCTCGGAGGACCTCAATGCGAATGCCGGCGCCGGGATCAAGATCGTGCAGTTCAACCCGAAAGTCGTCCTCTATGAGGTCTACGGCACGGCCGGGAGCACCGCGAATATCAACTACTGGGACGCCGACGCCAACACCAACCAAGTCAACGCCGCCGCACTGCCCTGGTCGTATACCGTCTCCACCACGCTGCCCTCGGTGAGCGCCAACATCATGGTGCAGGGCGACGGCAGCCAGATCGGCTGCCGCATCACCGTGGACGGGGTAGTCCGCGAAGAGCGGAAGTCCGACGGCCTCAACCCGCAGACCTTCTGCCTGGTGAAGTCCGCATGAGCGACCTCGAGAACCGGACACACGACGTAACTGACGCTGCGACCGGCCCGATCAGAGCCCACGACGTTAACGCCCCGGAGACGCACCCCGGAACGCCCGCACCGGCCGTTCATTCCGCACATGATCCGCCTCTTCGCGGTGCCGATCATTCTGTTCTGGGTGCTCATCACGGTGCTCGTCAACATCTCCGTCCCGACGCTGGAGGTAGTCGGCGAGGCGCATTCGGCGCCGATGGCCCCGCTGGACGCGCCTTCCATGAAGGCGATGATGCAACTCGGGCACAACTTCAAGGAGTTCGATTCCAACAGCACGATCATGATCGTGCTGGAGAGTCAGGGACCCCTGGGTGCCGACGCGCATAAGTACTACGACAACCTGATTCGCCAGCTGCCGCAGGATCACAAGCACATCCAGCACATCCAGGACTTCTGGGGTGACCGGTTAACCGCGGCGGGCGCGCAGAGCGCCGACGGCAAGGGCGCCTACGTGATGTTGAACATCGCCGGCAACCAGGGCACTACCCAGGCCAACAACTCGGTCGAGGCGGTCCGCAAGGTCATCGACAAGAATCCGCCGCCGGCCGGGCTCGGGGTTTATGTCACCGGTCCGGCCGCGCTGTCCGACGACATGCACGTCATCGGCAACGCCAGCCTGGCCAAGATCACGCTGTTCACCCTCGGCGCGATCGCGATCATGCTGTTCCTGGTCTACCGCTCGATCGGCACCACGCTGATCCAGTTGTTCATCACCTTTGTTTCGTTGCTGTGCGCGCGGGGGGTCGTCGCGGTTCTGGCGTCCAACGACGCTTTCGGACTCACGACGTTCGCCGCGAACATCCTGACCATGTTGGCGATCGCGGCGGCGACGGACTACGGGATCTTCCTCGTCGGCCGATATCAGGAAGCGCGGCGGATGGGTGAAGATCCAGAAGAGGCGTACTACACGACGTTTCGTGGTGTGACCCCGGTGGTGCTGGGGTCCGGCCTGACCATCGCCGGTGCGACTTACTGCCTGAGCTTCGCGCGGCTGCCCTGGTTCAACACGATGGGCGCGCCGGTGGCCATCGGCATGCTGGTCGTCGTGCTGGCCGGGGTCACGCTCGGTCCCGCCATCGTCTTTCTGGGCAGTAAGTTCGGCCGCTTCGAGTCCAAGGTGGCGGCCAGCAGGGGTCGGCTGTGGGGGAAGATCGGCACCGCGGTGGTGCGTTGGCCCTTGCCGATTCTGGCCGTCAGTGCCGCCGTCGTCCTTGTCGGCATGGTCACCCTGCCGAGCTACAAGACGAGCTACAACGACCGCTACTACCTGCCCACCAGTGCGCCGTCGAACCAGGGGCAAGCCGCCGCCGACCGGCATTTCTCGCAGGCCCGGATGAACCCCGACATGCTGATGATCGAGGCCGACCACGACATGCGCAATACGGCCGACATGCTGGTCTTGGACAAGGTCGCCAAGAACGTCATTCGCGTGGTCGGCATCGCCATGATCCAGGACATCACCCGGCCGTTGGGCATCCCAATTCAGCACAGCTCCATACCGTTTCAGAACAGCATGCAGAGCCAGACGACCATGCAGAACATGGCCTTCCTCAAAGACCGCATAGCCGACATCCTCAAGTTGGCCGACCAGCTGCAGGTCAACATCGACATCACGGAACGCCAGTACACGGTGACGCAAGATCTTTCCAAGGCTGCTGACGACAGCGCGAAGACCACAGCCGAAACATCGCAAATCACCGATGAATTGCGAAATCACTTTGCGGATTTCGAAGACATGTGGCGGCCGATCAGGTCCTACTTCTACTGGGAAAAGCACTGCTACGACATCCCCATCTGCTTCTCGTTACGGTCCATATTCGACTCAATCGACGGTTTCGACCAGCTTGCCGAGAAGTTCCACGAGCTCACGGCTGACATCCAGCACACCGCCGAGGCCACGCACGAGCTGATGTCGCTGTTCCCCGAGCTGATCGCTTCGCAGAAGGCCACCAAGGCCATCACGCTGACGCTGTATCAGACGTTCTCGGCGATGATCAACCAGATGGAGGCGATGAGCAACACCGCGATCGTGATGGGGCAAAGCTTCGACCAGTCGCAGAACGACGACATGTTCTACCTGCCCCCGGAGGCGTTCCAGAACCCCGACTTCCAAACGGGACTGCGCATGTTCTTGTCGCCGGACGGCAAGTCGGCGCGATTCTTCATCACCCACCAGGGCGATCCGATGACGCCGGAGGGAATTTCGCGCGTCGATGCCGAGCGGACGGCCGCGCAGGAAGGATTGAAACAGTCCTCGCTGTCGGACTCCAAGGTCTTTCTCGGCGGCACCGCCGCGACCTTCAAGGACATGCACGACGGAGCCAAATTCGACCTGATGATCGCCGTGGTCGCGTCGCTCACGCTGATCTTCATGATCATGCTGTTGCTCACCCGATCCGTTGTTGCCGCACTGGTGATCGTGGGGACGGCGGCCAGCTCGATCGCCGCGTCCTTCGGGCTGTCGGTGCTGATCTGGCAGAACTTGTTCGGCTTCCGGATCCACTGGATCGTGATGGCGCTGTCCGTCATCATCCTGTTGGCCGTCGGGTCCGACTACAACCTGCTGTTGGTCTCCCGGTTCAGGGAAGAGATCCACGCCGGCCTCAAGACCGGGATCATCCGATCGATGGCCGGCACCGGCGGTGTAGTGACGGCCGCGGGACTGGTGTTCGCCTTCACCATGGCGGCCATGCTCGGCAGTGAATTGACCGTTCTCGGCCAGTTCGGGTCGACGGTCTGTATCGGCCTGCTGCTCGACACGTTGATCGTGCGAACGCTGCTGATGCCGTCGATCGCGACGCTGCTGGGCCGTTGGTTCTGGTGGCCGCAGGTCGTCCACCCGCGCGGCGACAATGCCCGACCTAAGCCCAGCCCGAGCGGGGCGCCGGCGGCGTCAAGCTAAATCGACTGGGACTGAACCGGTTTCGTGCAAACCGAACCGGCCGTGCAGACGCGCGAGCGACCGCGGCGCCCACCAATTGAGTCGGCCGAGTACGTGCATGAAGGTCGGCACCAGCAGCATCCGCACCAGCGAGGCGTCGACGAGTACCGCCAAGGTGAGTCCCAGTCCGAACATCCGCATGAACGCCACCTTGGCGCCGATCAACGCCGCGAATGAGATCGCCATGATCAGCGCTGCAGCCGTGATGACCCTCCCGGTGTGGGCCACGCCCAGGGCCACGCTTTCGTCATTCGCGGCCGGGCCGCGGTCGGACGCCAGCCAGTACTCCCGAATCCGGGAGATGAGGAAGACTTCGTAATCCATCGAGATGCCAAACGCGATGCAGAACAACAACACCGGTATGTCGACTTCCAGCGTGCCGGTGACCGCGGTTCCCAGCGCGTGCAGGTGGCCCTCCTGGAACACCCACACCAGCGCGCCGAACGCGCAGGTCAGCGACATGACGTTCATTACCACCGCCTTGACCGGCAGGATCGCGCTGCCGGTCAACACGAACAGCACCAGCAGGGTGATCGCCCCGATGATCCCCAGCACCAGCGGCAGGCGCGTGGTGATCGCATGCACGCTGTCGCGGTTACTTTGGGCTCTGCCGGCCAGCTGCACCGCCTTGCCCAGCGGGGCGGGTACCGCATGCAGCCGCTGCAGCTGAACCGCTGAGGCATCGGAGAATAACGGCGCGGTGCTGTTCACCGTCACGAATGCGCTGCCGTCTTTGAGGCCGGCCGGCCCCGCCGGCGGCGCCGCGAGCCTGCCGTCGACGAAGGTGCCGCCGGGCGCGGAGACCGCGGACACGTCGGGCACCTTAGACAGTGCGGCGGCGTAGCCATCCAGATCTGCCGGAGTCATACCCCTCGCGTCCGGCAGCACCACGGTGATGTCCGGTACGCCATTGCCGGGAAAGTCGGCGCGCAGTTGCTCACCGACCGCGCGCGCCGAGGCCGACGACGGCAACACCCGCTCGTCCGAAAAGCCCCAATGCACCCCGAGAAAAGGAATGCCCAGCACTACCAAAAGCGCCGTGACCGCCACGCCGATCGGAATGGCATGACGCATAACGGCTTTGGTCCACCGGTACCAAAACCATTGCTCCACCGGCACCCGCTGGAACCCTTTTAGATCCACGGGCCCGTTGCGGACTTTGCGCAGCAGTCGACGCAAGTCCAGAGAATCGAGTCGATTGCCCAGCAGCACGATCGCTGCGGGTGTGACAACGATCGCCGCGGAGGCCGCGAACGCGACCACCGCCACCCCCGCGTAGGCGAACGATTTGAGGAAGTACTGCGGAAAGAGCACCATCGTCACCATTGAGAGCGCGACCGTGATTGCCGAAAACAGCACGGTGCGTCCCGTGGTCACCACCGTGCGGACCAATGCTGCGTCGCGTGATTGCCCCTCCGCCAACTCGTCTCGGAACCTGGTAATGATCAGCAGCGTGTAGTCGATGGCCAGCGCCATGCCCATCGTGATGGCCAAGTTCTGCGCGAAGACCGAGACGTTGGCCAGCAACGAGATCGCGCGCAGCGACGCCATGGTTCCCACGATCGCGAATCCGCCGACGATCATCGGCAACGCCGCCGCCACCAAACCGCCGAACACCCACACCAAGACCACGAAAATCAGCGGCATCGCCAGTGATTCGACGAGCACCAAGTCCTTTTCGGTTTGCCCGTTGATCTGCCAGAAGACGGTGGCTTCCCCGCCGTCGCGCACAGTGACCCCGTCGCGGTCATACACCAGCAGTTCCGAAAGTCGCTTCGCGTTTTTCTGGGCATGTACTTCTCCACCCAAGATGCCGGCAACGATGATTCCGGTCTTGCCGTCCTTACTAATCAACCCCGACGCCGCCGACGGCGGCACGGTCCACGCGGACAAGACCCGCCCGACATTCGCCGATTCCTTGAGGCGCTCGACCAGTTCGGTGCCCACCGCCGTGGCCCGTGGACCTTGCGCACCGTCGTCGGAGGTGACCGTGATGATCATGTCCATGTCGCCTTGCCCGAACTTTTGCGCGAGCAACGCCGCAGCCTGCGACGATTCGGCGTCGGGATCGCGCATCCCCCCTGCCGACAGCGAGCCGATCACCGGGATGCCGAAGATCGCGATGACGGCCATCACCAGCACGGCAACCGCGAGGACACGACAGGGAGCGGCAAGGGCGAGTCGCGCGATTCCGTTCAGCAAGCCACCGCTCCTTCCAGTCGTCTGCGACCGGCGCCCTCAGCAGTATGCTCCTCGCTGCCCGAACGAGACGGCGCTTGAGGCTCAAGTAGCCGGGCCCAGGCATACCGCAACGGCTCCGGGACCGACATGCAAGCCCAGCACCGGACCCAACGGGGTAATGATCGCCGGCTCGCAGGTGGGCAGCCGCCGCGCCAGCGCGGCGGCCACCTCGCGCGCGCCGTCGGGGTTGACGACGTGGTGTACCGCCAGCGCCGCCGGACCTTCGCCGACCACCTCACATACCCGGTCGATCATGGCCGCCGTCGCGTTGCTGACGGTGCGAACTCGTTGGGCCAGAACGAGTTTGCCGTCATCGATGCGCAAGAGCGGCTTGAGCGCCAGCGCGGTGCCCAGCCAGGCCTGGGGCCCACCGATGCGCCCGCTACGACGCAGATTGTCCAAGCGGTGCACCACGATGAACGAGTGACTGCGACTCACCGCCGAACGCGCGGCGGCCGCTACCGCCTCCAGGTCGGCACCGCCGGCCGCGGCCCGCGCGGCGGCCAGGGCGACAAATCCGGTGCCCATCGCGGCTGATCTGGAGTCGACAACCCGAATCGCCGGGTCGAGGTCGGCGGCGGTCCGTTCGGCGGCGCCATAGGTCCCCGACAACGCCGACGAAATGTGCACGGCCACCACGCCGTCGCCGCCGCTGTCCCGCAGCGCCTGCTGGTAGGCGTCGGCCAGCTCGGCCGGGGTGGCCGCCGCCGTCGTGGCGTGGCGCTGGTAGAGGTCATCGGGGACCTCGTCCACGCCGTCGCGCAGATCGACCCCGTCGAGCAGGATGTGCAGCGGAACAACGCGGATCGCCCACTTGTCGAGCAGATCGGCGGGCAGACACGATGCCGCATCGGTCACGACTATGACGGTCACGACGCTACCCGCGCGGTTTCTCGCTCGGTACGCCAGCTTCGGCCAGTGCTTTGAGCATCAGTTCCGCGACCGCCCGGTGTGCCTCGAAATTCCAGTGGATCCCGTCCGGGTTGGCGCGTCCGCTCGTCACCTCTTCGCCGACAGCCTCTTTGAGATCCACCAGCGGAACATCATGGAGCTGAGCCCATTCCGTGATCGCCAACACCGTGCCCGAGCGACCGCGGTGAGCGTGGCCGTACGTCGGGGCGATGTGCACCGACGGCAGCGTGGCCACGACCGGTATGCCCGGACGGTTGAAATCGATTGCAGCGCGGGTCTGTTCGAGATAGTCGGCGGTGAGGTGCGGCGGTAGCGCGGGCCGGGCCACCGGCGACAAGCGGGGCTGCACCCACCCGTAACCGTCGCGCGCCCAGCGCCGCAGCCAGGGCGGGCGTACGTAGCGGATCAACTCACGCAACGCGGTCGGCAACACCGACGGCAGAGAGTCCATCCCGCAGGTCGCGAAGATCACCGCGCCCGCCCTGGGCAGCGCCGCCCAGGCCCGCGGGTCCTGGGTCGCAGCCCACCAGACGTCGCGACAAGTCCAGCCGATACGCCCAATCAGCTCCAAATCCCAACCAAGTTGCGAGGCAACAATATTGGGCCAGATGCGCGGATCGTCGGCGGGCAGGCCGCCGGTCGGCCCGTAATAGGACAGCGAATCGGCGAAGACCAGCAAAGTCGGCCGTATCTCAGCGGACTTATAAGACATCGTTGGCGACCTGAGCAGAAGCGTTCCACACGTCCAAACGCCACCGGATGCTTTCGAACCCGGCATCCGAGTCGGCGGCATGTCCACTCAGTTGGGCCCAACTGGCATTGCCCATGCCACCCAGAATCGGCCAATTGTCCACCGGCAGCTTGAGCAGCGCCGCGGACAAGGCGGCAATCAAACCCCCGTGTGCAACCAACACCACCGGTCGGTGGGGAACATCGGGGTCGCCCCATTCCGGCTCGCCGCGCACCAGCTCGGCAACCACCGGCACGCTTCGGGCGGCCACATCGACCCTGCTTTCCCCGCCATGCGGCGCCCAGCTGGCGTCGTCGCGCCAGGCCAGTCGGGCGCCCGGAGCCTGCGCGTCGACCTCGGTGTGCGTCAACCCCTGCCAGTCGCCCAGATGGGTCTCGCGCAGCCGGGGGTCCACCCGGACCACCGACCCGGTCTGCTGCCCCAGCGTGACCGCGGTGTCATAGGCGCGATGCAGATCCGACGAAACGATCAGCAACGGCTGCAGCTTGCCCAGCACTTCGGCGGCGGCGACGGCCTGGGCACGACCGAGTTCGGTGAGCGCGGAGTCCAGCTGGCCCTGCATTCGGCTGCCCGCGTTGAAGTCGGTCTGCCCATGCCGCAGCATCACCAGGCGGCGGATCGTCATTGCGCGCTCGCCGAGTCTTCCGAGTCGCCCAAGTCTTCGAGGTCCACCGGAACCACCGGACAGTCGCCCCACAGCCGGTCCAGGGCATAGAAGTCGCGGTCGTCCTGATGCTGGATGTGGACGACGATGTCGCGGTAATCCAGCAGGGTCCAGCGGCCTTCCCGGGTGCCCTCGCGGCGGGCCGGCTTGTGACCCGCCTTGCGCATTTTCTCCTCGACCTCATCGACGATGGCGTTGACCTGCCGCTCGTTGGACGCCGAGGCGATGACGAAGCAGTCCGTGATGACCAGCTGCTCGGAGACGTCGATGACGATGACGTCGTTGGCGAGCTTGGCGGCCGCCGCGCCGGCCGCCACCGTCGCCATGTCGATGGCTTCCGGGGTTGCGGTCATGTGTTGTTCCCCGCGGCCAGGCGCGGCGCGCTGTGGCGGGACTCGCCGCCGCGGTAGAGCCGCCGTTTGGAGACGTATTGCACGACGCCGTCGGGCATCAGGTACCACAGCGGCCGGCGCTCTTCGGCGCGGCGGCGGCAGTCTGTCGACGAGATGGCCAGCGCGGGAACCTCGACCAGGGTCAACGCGTCCTCGGCCAGATCGCCCAGCACGCCGGTGATGTGCTCGTCGCGCAGCTCGTAGCCGGGCCGGCTGACCCCGATGAAGCGCGCCAACTCGAACAGCTCTTCCCACCCTTGCCACGACAGGATGGAAGCCAGCGCGTCGGCGCCGGTGATGAAGTACAGCTCGGAGTCCGGGTTCAGTGCGGACAGATCCCGCAGCGTGTCCCTGGTGTACGTGGGGCCGGCGCGGTCGACGTCGACCCGGCTCACCGAAAACCGGGGATTGGACGCGGTGGCGATCACCGTCATCAGGTAGCGGTCCTCGGCGGCGGAGACGTGGCGCTCTTTCTGCCAGGGCTGGCCACTGGGCACAAACACCACCTCGTCTAGGTCGAACAGGTGCGCGACCTCGCTGGCCGCGACCAGGTGGCCGTAATGGATGGGGTCGAACGTCCCACCCATCACTCCCAGCCGGCGGCGGTGTTTTTGCACGGTTTGCCAGCTTACTTGAGCGACCAATCGGGGCCGATTTCCCAGCTCGCGTGGCAATAGCTCGTCCGGTTGTGTAGAAGGGTTTTGTGGAGAATTTGCCGCTCGGGTCAGTCGATCCCACACAGCTCGCCGAGGAGGCGATGCGGCGAAGATTCATCACTCGCTCGGTAGTCAAGGGCGAGATCTCACTGCCGGCGGTTCCGGGCTCGATCGACGAGTACGTGACGATGTGTGCCGACATATTCGCCAGTGTGGGGAGGAAGTTCTCCGACGAGGAAATCGCTCATCTCAGGTCGGTGCTGCAGGGCCAGCTGGCGAGCGCCTATTCCGCTTCGCCACGTTCGAGCGTCGTGATCTCTTACAACGCACCCATCGGCGCGACTCTGAACTATCAAGTGGAACCCGGTGGTGGACGGTGGAGGCTGCCTATGAAGATTGGATCAGCACCCGAGAGCCTCCGCTGTTCGGCACCGAACCCGACGCTCGGGTGTGGGCGCTGGCCAACGAAGCAGCCGATCCCAGGACGCATCCGATCCTTGACATCGGAGCAGGAACCGGGCGCAACGCCCTTGCTCTGGCACGACGCGGCCACCCAGTCGACGTGGTGGAAATGACCCCGGCGTTCGCCTCGATGATCCGCTCTGACGCCCAACGCGAATCCCTCGACTTACACATCATCAACCAGGACGTGTTCACGAGTAAGGACTTACTACGGCAGGACTATCAGCTGATTCTGCTCTCCGAGGTGGTATCGGATTTTCGGACGACGCAGCAGTTGCGCAGCCTGTTCGAGCTCGCTGCCCAGTGTCTGGCGCCCGGTGGTCGCTTGGTGTTCAACACCTTCCTGCCACGCGGGGGCTACACACCTGACCAGGCCGCACGTGAGTTCGGGCAGCAGACCTACACGACCATCTTCACACGGGACGAAATGACAATGGCGGCGGCCGGACTGCCCCTTGAGCTCACTGCCGATGACTCCGTCTACGACTACGAACAAGAGCATTTGCCCCCGGGGGCCTGGCCTCCGACCAGCTGGTACGCCGATTGGGTCAGCGGCCTCGACGTGTTCACCATCGAGCGGGAAAAGTGCCCGATCGAGATGCGCTGGCTCGTCTATCGGAAGGTGCGGTAACGCCTGTCAGACCGGCAGCAGCTGATCGATCACCGCGGCCAGCTGCTTGGCCGACCGGCATTCGTGCATCGTGATCACCTCTTGGTAGCGCGGCACCGCCGAGTCGCCGCTGCCCCACAGGTGCTTGGGCTCGGGGTTCAGCCAGTGCGCGTGCCGGCTGGCGGTCACCATGTCGGCGAGCACGTCGATCGCCGGATCCCGGTAATTGGTGCGCCCGTCACCCAGCACCAACAGCGAGCTCCGCGGCGACAGCGCATTCGGATTGGCCCGCAAGAACGAGACGAACGCATTGCCGTAGTCGGAGTGGCCGTCGCGGCTGTACACACCGGCCTCTCGGGTGATCCGCTGAATCGCCACGGCGAGGTCGGCTTCCGGCCCGAACATGTGCGTCACCTCGTCGGTGGTGTCGATGAAGGCGAAGACACGAACCCGCGAGAATTGTTGGCGCAGAGCATGTACCAGCAGCAAGGTGAAGTGGCTGAACCCGGCGACCGAACCGGACACGTCGCACAGCACGACCAATTCCGGGCGCGCCGGGCGTGGTTTGGCCAGCACGACGTCGATCGGCACGCCGCCGGTCGACATTGACTTCCGCAGGGTCTTGCGCAGATCGATCGACCCGGACCGGGTGCGCCGCCGGCGCGCGGCCAGCCGGGTCGCCAGAGTGCGGGCCAGCGGCGCCACCACCTTGCGCATCTGGCGCAGTTGCTCGCCGGACGCGCGCAGGAACTCGACGTTCTCGGAAAGCTGTGGAATGCCGTACATCTGGACGTGGTCGCGGCCCAGCTGCTCGGCGGTGCGCCGCTTGGTCTCGGCGTCGACCATTCGACGAAGCTGAGTAATCTTCTGCGCGGCAAGCGCTTTGGCGATCTGCTCCTGGGTGGGTGTGGGTTCGTCGCCGTAGGGAGCCAGCAGTCCCGCCAGCAGCTTGCCCTCCAATTCATCCAGGGCCATCGCCTTGAGCGCCTGATACGACGAGAACGACGGTCCGCGGCTGGAGTTGTATTTGCCGTAGGCCTCCACGATCCGGGCGATCATGGCCACCAGCCGCTCGTCCATGTCGGCGAGTTCGGGATTCTCGGCGAGCAGATCAAGCAACATCTGGCGCATGGCTTCGACGTCGTCGGGCGGGAGACCGCCGTCGTCCCCGGCGTCGCCGCCGTCCTGTTCGTCCAGCACCACGGCGCGCGCGCCCATCGCCGGGGGGAACCACAGGTCGAACATGGCGTCGTAGGTGTCGCGGTGGTCCGCCTGGTGCAAGACCGCGCAGGCGATGCCCTCGCGCAGCACCTCACGATCGCCCAAGCCGAGGGTGGCCATCACCCGGCCGGCGTCGACGGTCTCCGATGGGCCCACCGAAATCCCTGCCGCGCGAAGCGCTTCCACGAACCCCACCAGGTGGCCGGGCAGCCCGTGCGGGGCGAGCGGCCGGGTGGGTCGGATGCGGCGCGCGGCCATCAGTTCAGCCTCAGTTCCCCGGCGGCGCGTTGCTGGTCGGATTGGTGCTTGAGCACCACGCCGAGGGTTGCGGCGACGACCGCGTCGTCGATGGTGTCCAGGCCCAGCGCCAGCAGGGTGCGACCCCAGTCGATGGTCTCGGCGATGGACGGCAATTTCTTGAGCTGCATCCCGCGCATCACGCCGATGATGCGCACCAGCTCTTGGGCCAAGTGCTCGGGCAGCTCGGGGACCCGGGACAACAGGATGCGACGTTCCAGCTCGGGACTGGGGAAGTCGATGTGCAGGAACAGGCACCGGCGCTTGAGCGCCTCGGACAGTTCCCGGGTGGCGTTGGAGGTCAACAACACAAACGGCGGGCGCTCCGCGGTGAGCGTGCCCAGTTCTGGGACGGTCACCGCGAAGTCGGACAGCACCTCCAGGAGCAGGCCTTCGATTTCGATGTCGGCCTTGTCGGTCTCGTCGATCAACAGCACCGTCGGCTCGGTGCGCCGGATGGCGGTCAGCAACGGACGCTGCAGCAGGAACTCCTCGGTGAACACATCGGTCTTGGTCGCCTCCCAGTCCCCCGAACCCGACTGGATGCGCAGGATCTGCTTTGCGTGGTTCCACTCGTAGAGCGCACGGGCCTCATCGACGCCCTCGTAGCACTGCAGCCTGACCAGGCCGGACCCGGTGGCCTGGGCGACCGCGCGGGCCAGCTCCGTTTTGCCGACGCCCGCAGGCCCCTCGACCAACAACGGCTTACCGAGCCGGTCGGCGAGAAACACCGCCGTCGCGGTGGCGGTATCCACGAGATAGCCGGTCTCGGCCAGCCGTCGCGAGACGTCGGCGATGTCGGCGAACAGCGGGGCGGGCTTGGCAGGCACGGTCACGATCAAATTCTCCTAGGCAGGGGGATAACTGGCGTCAGGCCGGCCGCGTCTGGCCGTCTCCCCACGCGATCCACTTGGTCGAGGTCAATTCGGGCAGCCCCATCGGGCCGCGGGCATGAAGTTTCTGGGTGGAGATGCCGATCTCGGCGCCGAAACCGAACTGCTCACCGTCGGTGAAGGCGGTAGACGCATTCACCATCACCGCGGCAGAGTCGACCGCGTCGGTAAACCGTTGGGCGGCAGCCATATTGCTGGTCACAATCGCTTCGGTGTGCCCGGTGCCGTATTCGTTGATATGGGCGATCGCCGCGTCGACGCCGTCCACCACCGCCACCGCGATGTCCATCGAAAGGTATTCACGGCGCAGGTCGTCTTCTCCCGCGTCGAGATGGACCGTCACCCCGGCGTCCTGCAGCGCGGCGATCAGCCTGGGCATGGCGCGGTCGGCGATCGCCGCATCGATCAACAACGTCTCGGCCGCGTTGCAGACGCTGGGCCGGCGGGTCTTGGAGTTCAGCAGGATTCGTTCCGCCAACTCCAGGTCGGCGCCTTCGTGAATGTAGACGTGACAGTTGCCGACACCGGTCTCGATGGTGGGCACCTGCGCGTCGCGGACCACCGCGTCGATCAGGCTGGCCCCGCCGCGCGGTATGACCACGTCGACCAGGCCGCGGGCCTGGATGAGGTGCGTGACGGTGGATCGATCGGCGGCCGAAAGCAGCTGCACCGCGTCGGCGGGCAGGTCCTCGGCGGCCAGTACGGTGCGCAACACGTCGACCAGCGCCTGGTTCGACTTCGCTGCCGACGAGCTGCCGCGCAGCAGCACGGCGTTGCCGGACTTGAGTGCCAACCCGAAAGCATCGACGGTGACGTTGGGCCGGCCCTCGTAGATCATGCCGACCACGCCCAGCGGAACCCGCTGCTGGCGCAGGTGCAGCCCATTGGGCAGGGTGTAGCCGCGCAGCACTTCCCCGACCGGGTCGGGCAGCCCCGCCACCTGATGCAGACCGGCGGCAATTCCGTCGATGCGGTCCGCGTTCAGCGCCAGCCGATCGAGCATCGCGGCCGGTGTGCCCGCCGCCCGGGCTGCATCCAGATCCTCGGCGTTGGCCGCGAGGATCCGTTCGGCGTTGGCCGTGATCGCTTCGGCCGAGGCCTTGAGGGCGTGATCCTTTGCGACGGTCGGCAATAAGGCGAGGGCGCGGGCGGCGACGCGGGAGCGGCGCGCGGCGTCGTGGACGTCCTGGCGCAAGTCGGGCTCCCGCTGCTCTGTCGCTCCGCTCCGGGATGGCGCTTGCAGACTCATTGAATCAGGGTATCGGGCCGTATCTGGGCACGTCAGGCTGCCCCACCCGGCTGGGTGCCTTGCCTAACCCGTTCATCGCTCGGGCCTCGCGCACCTTGCTTCGACGCTCTTCCAGGGTGCGGCCAAAGTCCTGTAGCAGCAACGGTTCATGCATCACCAGATCCTCGAGGTACTCGCGACCGATCTCCAGCGCGGTCACCTCCTCCAGCGCGTACGCGCTGGCAAGGTTGGGTTGCCGAGTCAGCGTGGTCAGGCCCAGAAACGAGCCCTCGACCAGCGTGCTGACCGGCACCAACGACCCGTCGTCAGCCATCGTGGTCAGCTGTACCTGACCCGACACCAGGAACGTCATACCTGCCGGTACCTGGCCGGCATACTCCACGATTTCGTCGGCGCCGTAGCGGACGATCCGCGCACACGATTGCAGCGACCGCTGGTCCTCCACGCTGAGCCGCAACGTCGGCGCCACCACCGTGCGCAACGCGTGTTCAACTCGTTCGGTCGTCGAAAAGTCGTCGTCGGCCTCGTCGAGGTGCAGGTTCTCCCGTCGTGCGGCGTACCAGGCCCACCGCAGAAACGTGGCCTTCGCCCCGCTGGCGTCGGAGGGTGAGCTCAGCCCGATGGTCGTGCGGTACTCGCCGGCGCCGACCGGTACCGAGCGAGGCACGCTGCCGGGCTTGAGCTGAGGCAGCGCGCTAGCAACGCGGGACAGCATGGCGCATACACGGTCGGGTGGGTCGACGCTAGAGAATGTCAGCGTGACCGCCAATTTGTGCGTACCCGGCGGGCGACTGAGATTCGTGAACGACGTGGTGGCCAACATCGAGTTCGGCATGATCCGCATTCCGCTGCCCGTATCGATGTGCACGGCGCGCCAGTTGACTTCGATGACGCGTCCTTGCGCCGTCCCGGTGTCCAGCCAGTCATCGATCCGGAAGGGCTGCTCGAACAGCATGAACAAGCCCGAGACGATCTGGCCGACGGAGTTCTGCAGCATCAGGCCGATGACGACGGAGGTAACGCCCAGCGCGGTGAAGAGCCCCCCGATCCGCACACCCCAGATGTAGGACAGCATCAGCGCCAGACCGACGCCGATCACCGCGAAACGGGCAACGTCGCGGAAGATGGTGGGTAACCTTTTGCGCCAGCTGCTTTCGGGCGCGCTTTCGAAGACGGTTGCGTTGAGCCCCGACAGCAAAAGGACCAGCACCAACGTGCCGAACACCGTGGTGAGGATTCGTACCGGCATGTCTTTCGCCGGCACCTGCGACGCCTCGACAAGCAGCAGCAAAAGCGCGCCGAGCGGGAACAGGTAGTTGCGTACAAGACTTACTTGCCTGGCCAGCCGGCTATTCCTGCGCACGAGTAAGTCGTGCAGCTCCGTGAGAGCGATCAGCCCGACCGGTAATCCGATCGCGATGCCGATCGCCCAGTAAAACCACGGGTCCTGCCAGGTGCTCATCACCGCTCCATCAACCGGTAGATCGCCTGATCGGTACCGCCGACCGAAATCGTGCCGACAGGATCGAACTGTCGGACCTCCCGCAGTGCTTCGTATACCTGCGAGCTGACATAGATACCCGGCTGCGGTGCGCCACTGTGCATTTGGAAGGCCAGGCTTACCGCGCCACCCCACATGTCATAGACGAGGCTCGAGCGGCCCACCAGACCGCTCACGACGTTGCCGGTATTCACGCCGACGCGAAGGCCCAACTGGTGGCCGGCTTCGCTGTTGAATCGGTCGATGATGCGACCGATTTCCAGCGCGAAATCAACGCTGCGGTGAACGCTGTCCAGCCGAGGGGTGACGACTCCACAGCTGGCCAGATAGCCGTTATGAAGCGTGCGAATCCGTTCCACACCAAGCGATTCGGCTGCCGAGTCGAACTGCCGGAACAGTTCGTCGACAATGTCGACCAATTCGTCCTCGCGCACGACGTTGGAGATCTCGTCGAGGCCAATGATGTCGGCATAGATGATGCCGACATCGTGGTGCGTCTGGGCGATGGTCTCTTCGCCCTCGCGATAACGTTGCACCACCGACTCGGGCATCAGCGCCAGCAATAGCCGGTCGTTTTCCCGGCGCTGCTCGTTGAGCAGCTCCTCCTTGATCGTCAAATTTCGGCTCATCTCGTTGAAAGCCGCAGTCAGATCACCGATTTCGTCTCTTGCTGTGACCGGAATATTGATGCCGTAGTCACCTGAGCTGATCTTCCGCGTGCCCGCTTCGAGGCGTCGGACCGGTTGCACCGCCGTGCGGGCGATGACCAGCGAGGCGACGCAGATGGCGAAAATCATCGACGTGACGGCAATCACGATTCCCTTACTGAACCTACCCAGCCGCGCAAAGGCATCGGAGTTGTCCCGCGTCGCCAGAACCGACCAATGCAGATCGGAGTTCGGCACGTTCAGAGGCGCATAGGCTTCCAATTCCCTGTTGCCCAAGTAATCGGTGGCGCTCATGACGCCGGTCTCGCCGCGTTGGGCGGCCCGAAGTCCCGCGGTCGACACGGGCTGGACCAGCGTCGTGCCGCCCAACCGGATCGCTCGGTCCACGACATCCGGCGGCGTGCCGGCATCGATAGCTGCCCGCCGATATTCCTTCGGGTCTTCTACAAAAAGCCGCGAATCAGACCGCATCAGGTTGTCCGGACCGGCCAAATACGTTTCGGTCGCAGCACCCATGCCCGCCTCTTGCCAGTGCTTGTCGGCGGTCATGATCTTGTTGATCTTTGCGATCGGCACCGGCAGGGCCATGAGCCCTTCCGTTTTGCCGTTCATGCCGACCGGTGAGACCACCCATGCCGTGGGCTCGTCAAGGTGTGGCTGGTACTGCTGAAAGTCGGTGATCCAGACGAAATCGACATCGTTTGAGGCCAACGCTTTTTCGTATGCGCCGCGCAGATTTGATTCGCGGTAGGGACCGGTGAGGATGTTGGTTCCGAGATCGGGACCCTTCATAACGCTGTAAATCACATTGCCTTGCATGTCCAGCAGCAGCGCATCCCGATAGTTGAAGCGGGTGACGATACCGCGCATGTAGAAATCGAAGCGGGCGTTGGCTGTCGACCACGCACTGCCGTCTCCGGCGTCGTCGACGGGCAGCGAGTCGGCGGTCGGCCTGGGCGGCGCGGTGTAGTTGGCCTGAACATACCTCTGCGCGTTCGAACTCGGCAGCACAGCGTTGAGATTGATGGCGTCACCGGTCGCGCGCTTGATCGGTTGGATCATGTCGTTGTCGTAGTAGGTGACGAGGGCCTGCTGTTGAGCGGGGGTGATCGTCGCGTTGGCCAATTGAGCGAAGTCCGCCGTGAGCGTCGTTGTTGCCTCGTTGATGCTGAATCCACCGCTCCAGACGATCAGCGAATTCGTCACTTCCCGAAAGAGTGATTGCACCGCCCGCCGTTGGGACTCGCGCAATTCGATCAACCGCTCAGACTCGACTTCCCGCAACGCGCTGCGACCGGATATGGCCCCAATAGCACCAATCACCCCCACGCCCAGGATGCTCGACAGCAGCAGTGCCACCAAAATCTTGGACTGAATGCCGAACCGGAACCGCGTCCACCGGGGCCTACCCGTCCGCTTGTTCGGCTTTTGAGCCCTTGCGCTCTCGGCGTCTGGTACCGGGCCTGTTACCTGGGCCGACGTCAATCAATTTCTCCCTTGTCTGAGAGGATGCAGCATCGCTAACGCAGCAGACTAGCGCGCCAATGTGGAGAAATTGGCATTTGCCGCATTGCAATTAGACAAAGTGCTTGCATGCGCGAAAGTCCCAGGAACGACTAACGTCGGCGCAATGGTGACCCGAGTTTGCGTGCTGGGCAGCGTGAACATGGACCTCACCTTTGATGTCGGCGCTCTCCCGCGTGCCGGCGAGACGGTGCTGGCATCGTCGATGACCTCCGCGCCGGGCGGCAAAGGCGGCAATCAGGCTGTGGCCGCCGCACGCGCGGGCGCGCAGGTGCAGTTTGTCGGCGCGGTCGGCGACGACGCGGCCGCCGAAGCTTTGCGGGCTCACCTCCGGGACAACGGCGTTGGCTTGGATGGAACCGTCACGGTGCCCGGCCCCTGCGGCACGGCGGTCATCGTGGTCGATGCCGGCGCCGAAAACACCATCGTGGTGGCTCCGGCCGCGAATGGTCAGCTGACACTTGCCGCGGCTGGCGCGCGCGCGATCGTCGCCGACTGCGATGTGTTGTTGACCCAGTTGGAGATTCCGGTGACGACGGCGGTGGCGGCGGCCCGCGAGGCCCGGTCGGCAGGCGCACTCGTGCTGGTCAATGCCTCACCGGCCGGTCAGGATCCGGGCGCGCTGGCCGAACTGGCGGGCCTTGCCGACGTCGTGATCGCCAACGAATCCGAAGCCGACGAATGGCCTTGGCAACCAGAGCATTTCGTGGTTACCCTCGGCGCACGGGGCGCCCGCTACACCGGTGCCGACGGAGAGTTCGCGGTACCGGCCCCGGCAGTAGCGGCAGTGGACACCACCGGGGCCGGCGACGTCTTCGCCGGCGTGCTGGCGGCCAACTGGCCCGCCGACCCCGGCACTGACTCCGCTATGCAGGCCCAGCGGCGGCGCGCCTTGCGCCGCGCCTGCGCCGCAGGCGCATTGGCGACACTGGTGCCCGGCGCGGGTGACTGCGCCCCGGACGCCGACGCGATCGAACGGCTCAGCCGTTGATCGAGCGGCGCACATCGATCCCCGACAGCGTGACCACGGCCAAAACCCTGCCGTGCCGCATGCGCAGTCACGTGCTGGCGTTAGCCGCCGGTAATCAGCGCAACCACCTTTCGCGGCGACATCGCGGTGGTCGCGGCCGCCAGATCCCCCCGGGTCAACGCCGCCGCCGCGTCCTGAACGGCCGCGGCGGCGTGCAGATAGAGCGCCGAACCGATGCTGATGCGTTTGACCCCGGCCGCCGAGAGCTCGGCAACCGTGGGTTTCTCCGACTTAGTACCCACCAAGAGGTTGACCGGCTTGGGTGCGACGGCTTTGATGATCGCTTTGACCGCGGCCATGTCCGGTGGATAAGGGGCGTAGAGAACATCGGCGCCGGCCTCGGCGAAGGCCGTGAGGCGGTGGATCGTGTCGTCAAGATCGTTGCGGCCCTGAATGAAATTGTCGGTGCGCCCAGTAAGCACGATGCGGCCTTGCGCTGCCTGCGCCGCCGCCCGCACTCGCGCGACCGCGTCATCGAAATCACGGATCGGATTGGCCGGATCGCCGGAGGTGTCCTCCACCCCGATCCCGGCCAGCCCCACATCGATCGCGGCGCGCACCGTCGCGGCCACATCGTCGGGCGTCGCACCATAGCCGTCTTCGAAGTCCCCGTTGAGCGGCAACCCGCTGACCTCGATAAGCAACTTGGCGTGTGCCAAATGCTCGGCCAGGCTCACGGCGTGCCGCCCGTCCGGGCGCCCCAGCGCGAAGGCCAGCGCCCCCGACGACGTGGCCAGCGCGGGGAACCCGGCGTCCTTGAAGATCAATGCCGACAGCCCGTCCCACACATTGGGCATGACAAACGCTTCCGGCCGCTGGTGCAGGGCCAGGAACTGTTCGTAGTGTTCGGCTTGGGTCATGACACGCTCCTGTCGCTGGGCACTGCCTGCCGCTCATCTTGCCGTCTACCTGCGGTTGGCAGTGATTGGCAGCGTCTGGCGTCGATCTGGCAGCGGCTTTCGAGCAGTGTCGACGCCGTCACCCGACCGACGCTGAGAGGAAAAACATGTCCGCTATGACAATCGACCGCACCGCCACCGGCGACGGATTGCTTCGCTTAGCAATGCGCGCCGATGCCATCATCAGCGGCGTCGCCGGCGCGGCCGGCATTCCACTGGCCGGCTGGCTGTCCGCACAGTCGGGCACCACGAAGACGTTCGAGTACGGCCTGGCCGCGTTCTTGATCGCCTACGGGGTGGTGGTGCTCGGGCTGGCCGCGCTTCCGTCGGTGCGCCGCGCCGGAATGGGCGTCATCGTGGCGAACCTACTCTTCACGGTGGCCACCGTTGTGCTCGTGTGCGCAGACGTCTTTCCGTTGACCGCCACCGGCGTGGTCACCACGTTGGGCTCGGGCGTCTACACGCTGGTGTTCGCCGAGTTGCAATACCAGGGCTGGCGCCGCGCGAAGGCGTGAGTCCTAATCCTCGGGCACCTCGCGCTCGATCTCATCCAGCCAGATCCGCGCGGACATGTCCGACGGCGCGCGCCAGTCCCCGCGCGGCGACAACGCGCCGCCGTGAGACACCTTGGGGCCGTTGGGCAATGCCGAGCGCTTGAACTGGCTGAACGAGTAGAATCGCTGCACGAAGATCTGCAGCCAGTGCCGAATCTCCTTGAGCGAGTAAGACGGTCGTTTGTCCTCGGGGAATCCGGGCGGCCAGTTGCCGCGCTCTGTATCGCTCCACGCGTGCATGGCCAGAAACGCGATCTTCGACGGTCGGAACCCATAGCGCAGCACGTGGAACAGCGAGAAGTCCTGCAGGGCGAACGGTCCGACCTTCGCTTCGCTGCTTTGCAGTTCCTGTTCCTCACCACTGGGAATCAGTTCCGGGGTGATTTCGGTGTCGAGCACCGACTGCAGCACCTCGCTGACCTCGGACTCGAACTGCGCCGACGAGATGACCCAGCGAATCAGATGCTGGATCAGCGTCTTTGGCACGCCGGCGTTGACATTGTAGTGCGACATCTGATCGCCGACACCGTATGTCGACCAGCCCAGCCCCAGCTCGGATAGATCACCGGTGCCCAACACGATGCCGCCCCGCTGGTTGGCCAACCGGAACAGGTAGTCGGTCCGCAGCCCCGCCTGGACATTCTCGAACGTGACGTCGTAAACCTTTTCGCCGCGAGAGAACGGATGATCCATCTGTTTGAGCATCAGTGCCGCGGTGTCGCGGATGTCGATCTCGGCGAACGTGACATGGAGCGCCCGACACAGCTCAATGGCATTGCGCTTGGTGCGCTCTCCGGTGGCAAACCCGGGCAACGTGAACGCCAGAATGTCGCTGCGCGGACGGTCTTCCCGGTCCATGGCGCGCGCGGCGACGATCAGTGCGTGAGTCGAGTCCAGGCCGCCGGAGATCCCGATGACCACCTTGGGGTAGTTCAGTGCGCGCAGCCGCTGCTCTAGTCCCGACACCTGGATGTTGTAGGCCTCATAGCAATCCTGTTGCAGCCGTTGCGGATCGGCCGGCACGAAGGGAAAGCGCTCAATCTCGCGCCGCAGTCCGATGTCGCCCGCCGGTGGGTCGAGCCGGAATTCGATGCGCCGGAACGAATCCGCGGCGGTCCGGTGGTGGCGCCGGTTGTCGTCGAACGTTCCCATGCGCAGCCGTTCCGAGCGAAGCAACTCGGTGTCCACGTCGGCAACCGAACGTCGCTCCCCCTTGGGGAACCGCTCGGATGCGGCGAGCTGCACGCCGTTCTCCCAGATCATGGTCTGCCCGTCCCAGGACAGGTCGGTCGTCGATTCGCCCTCCCCTGCGGCGGCGTAAACGTAGGCAGCGAGGCACCGCGACGACGCGGAGCGGGCCAGCAGGCAACGGTCCTCGGCGCGGCCAACGGTGATCGGGCTGCCGGACAGGTTGGCCAACACCGTCGCACCGGCCAGCGCCGCTTCCGCGCTCGGCGGAATCGGCACGAACATGTCCTCGCAGATCTCGACGTGTAGCACAAGTCCAGGCAGGTCGGACGCGGCGAACAACAGGTCGGGGCCGAAAGGGGCCGTCACGTCGCCGATGCGGATGTCGCCGCGCTCCTCGTCACCGGGCGCGATCTGGCGCTGCTCGTAGAACTCTCGATAGGTGGGCAGGTACGACTTGGGCACGACACCCAACACGGTGCCGCGATGGATGACAACAGCCGTGTTGTAGATGCGGTGTCGGTGTCGCAGCGGTGCACCGACCACCAAAACGGGCAGCAGATCGGCGGATGTGGCGACGACGTCGAGCACGGCGACCTCAACGGAGTCGAGCAACGAATCCTGCAGCAGGATGTCCTCGATGGAGTACCCCGATAGCGTCAACTCGGGGAAAACGGCCAGTGCCACACCGTCGTCGTGGCACTCGCGTGCCAACCCCCGGACCGACGCGGCGTTGGCTGCCGGGTCGCCGAGCGTGGTGTGGTGCGTGCACGCGGCGACCCGGACAAAGCCCTGGCTGTAGCTGTTGTAGAAATCCATTTCGCTTCCATTGTCACCTGTGTGGTGTCAAACCGGGGGTGCCGGGTATCAACACAGCATGAGTCATACCGCCGTTTTGGTGGTCGACATGCTGAATACCTATGAGCATCCCGACGCCGAATTGCTGGTACCCAATGTCGAAGAGATCATCGAGCCGCTGTCCGAACTGGTCCGGAACGCACGCAAATCCGACGACGTCGACGTGGTCTACGTCAACGACAACTACGGTGATTTCACCGCCCAGTTTTCCGACATCGTGCACGCCGCACTCAATGGCGCGCGGCCCGATTTGGTCAAGCCGATCGCGCCCGCCGACGACAGTCGCACCCTGACCAAAGTCCGGCACAGCGCCTTTTACTCGACGCCATTGGCGTATCTGCTCGGTCGTCTCGACACCGAGCGGGTGATCCTTACCGGCCAAGTCACCGAGCAGTGCATCCTCTACAGTGCGCTCGACGCCTACGTGCGCCATTTCCCCGTCGTAGTTCTCAGGGATGCCGTCGCTCACATTGATGCCGAGTTGGGCGCGGCGGCCTTGAAGATGATGGAGCGCAACATGTCCGCCGAGCTCACGACCGCGGCCGACTGACTGGGTTAGTGGTGCGCGCCAAGGTGCGCAGAATGCCAGTAAAATCGGCGTGTCGATGAACAAACACGCACACTCGCGGTCGGAATCGCCGGAACTCGTCGCGCTGCTGACCGGTCGCCGGGTCGCGGTGCTGACCGGTGCGGGGATCTCCACCGACTCAGGCATTCCCGACTACCGCGGACCCGATTCCCCACCGAGCAATCCGATGACGATCCGCCAGTTCACGTCGGATCCCGCTTTCCGGCAGCGGTACTGGGCACGCAACCACCTCGGTTGGCGACACATGGACGACACCCTGCCCAATGCCGGGCACCGGGCGCTGGCCGCGCTCGAGCATGCCGGCGTAGTGGCCGGGGTAATCACGCAGAACGTAGACCTGCTGCACACCAAGGCCGGCAGCAAGAACGTGGTCAACCTGCACGGCACGTACGCGCGGGTGGCCTGTCTGGACTGCGGCTACACCATGAGCCGCGCCGCGCTGGCCGAAGAACTCGAGGCGCTCAACCCAGGATTCATCGAGCGCTCCAAAGCCATCGGCGGACTGGCCGTGGCTCCTGACGCCGATGCGGTCGTCGCCGACACCGCGTCATTTCGCTACCTCGACTGTCCGCGCTGCGCCGGCATGCTCAAGCCCGACATCGTGTATTTCGGCGAGAATGTACCGAAAGATATTGTTGCGCAGGCCTATTCGCTTGTGAGCGAAGCCGAGGCCCTGCTGGTCGCGGGCTCGTCGCTGACCGTGTTCTCCGGCTACCGGTTCGTGCGCCATGCCGCCGCGCTGGGCCTCCCCGTCGCTATCGTCAACCGCGGGCCCACCCGTGGCGACGGGTTGGCCACGGTCAAGGTTGACGGCGGATGCTCCGAACTGCTGGTGTTGCTGGCCTGCGAACTCAGCGCGCCCGGCATGGCTCCAGACACAAAAGGACCCAGCCCGCTGTGGGCCGGGTCCCGTTTCAGCGTGGGCTCAGCGGCAGAAGCCCCAGTACCAGTAGACCGGAACGCCGTTGCGGTAGACCTGGCAATACACCCGCTCCGGGGCGTGGACCGGCGCCGCGCTGGCGGTACCGGCGAGCCCGAAGGCGGCCAGTCCCAGGCCCGAGGCCAGCAGGGCTGAGCAGGTGGCGTTGCGGGCGATGGTGCGAATGCGGTTGGTGGACATCGGTGTCACTTTCTGTGGCTTGGTCGGTGCTGACACAGAAAGAATCGCGCCCCGGTCTTGTCGGATCCTCAAAGAATCCTTGGCGTCGGTCGAGACCGCTAGAACGTGCAGGGCATACTGCGGATCGCGTGGATGAAGTTGCCGGCGACGTAGGACGGCTCGACGGCCTGGATCTCCGGCAGTTGCCGCAGCAGCTCAGCGAAAAAGGCCCGCAGTTGCGCCCGCGCGACGTGAGCCCCGAGACAGAAGTGCACCCCGCCGCCGCCGTAACCCAAGTGCGGATTGGGACTGCGGCTCAGATCGAACCGGTCCGGATGGTCGAAGACCTCGGTGTCCCAGTTGCCCGATGAGTAGAACATCACCACCTTCTCGCCGGCCCGGATGGTCTGGCCGCCAAGCTCGAAATCCGTTGCGGCCGTGCGGCGGAAGGTCATGACCGGCGTGGCCCAGCGGACGAATTCCTCCACCGCCGTGCCGATGTGGTTGTCGAAATCCTCCAACAGCCAGGCCCGCTGATCGGGAAAGTCGGAGAGCGCCTTGAGCGCATGGCTGATGGTCTGCCGGGTGGTGTCGTTGCCGGCCACCGAGAGCAGCACAAAAAACGCGGCGATGTCGGCGTCGGTGAGCCGGTCACCGTCGACCTCGGCGTTGACCAGGCCGCTGAACAGGTCGTCGCCGGGTTTGTCGCGGCGCTCCGCGGCGAGCGCAAGGGCCACCTGATGCAGATAGACCTGGTTCTCGAACAGCACCTCCAGCGGGTTGCGCCCGGCCATCGCCTCAGGGTCGGCCCACGACACGGCGACCTCGGCGGCATGCGCGACGCCCGCACGGTCCGATTCGGGGATGCCCGCCATGTCCGACAACGTCCGGATCGGCAGCTCCTTGGCGCAGTATTCGACGAAGTCGGCGCCGCTACCGGCGGTTCTGAGCTCTTCGACGATGGTCTTGGCGTTGGTCGCGATCGAGTCCTCGATGCGACGGACCTGCCGCGGGGTGAATGCGGCGCTGACGACCTTGCGCAGCTTGGTGTGCCGCGGGGGGTCCATCGCCAGGAAGGACTGCGACGCTTCGAGTAGTTCCACCGGGACGTTCTCGAACATCACCCCCCTGCCGGACAGGAAAACCTCGTTGTTGCGGCTTACCGAGGCGATGTCGGCGCGGCGAGTGATGGCCCAGTAACCGGGATCGTCGGGATCGGGCATCAGGGCATCTTCAACCGGAGGGTGCCAGCTGACCGGGCGCTCGGCGCGCAGTTCGGCGAAGGAGCGCTCTCGGTCGGCCGCAGTGGTCGACCAAAACGCCCGCGAGGACAGATCGATCGCGTCGTAAGCGCGCGCAGTGCCTGCCATAGCCGTCATGGGCCCCTCCCACCAAATCGAAACAAACCCCGACTCTATGCTTAGACATATTGTCTAGTCAATATGTCGAAATATCGGGTATGCTGCGCTTATGCCATTGACGAAGCCAGCGGTGACCCGCAAACCGCAGGTGACGCGCCAACAGCGTCGAGAGCAGATGGAGCGCCGGTTGCTGGACGCCACCGAGCGACTGATGAGCGAGGGCGCCAGCTTCACCGAGCTCAGCGTGGATCGGCTCTCGACCGAGGCGGGCATGTCTCGCGCCAGCTTCTACATCTACTTCGAGGACAAAGCCCACCTGCTGCGCGGGCTCGCGCGCCACGTGATGGGCGATCTCGCCGATGACGGGCAACGCTGGTGGGGAGTCGCCTGGCGGCACGACCCCGACGACCTGCGCGCCGCGATGGCCGGCATCATCGCCAGCTACCGCCGCCACCAGCCGGTGCTCGTCGCACTGAACGAGATGGCGGCCTATGACGCATCGGTGGCCGCGACGTATCGCGAACTGCTCGCCGACATCTCACGGCGAGTGACGCGAGTCATCGAAGACGGCCAGGCCGATGGCTCGATCCGCCGTGAGCTGCCGGCCGCCACCACGGCCGACGCGCTGACCTGGATGACCGAGCGCGTTTGCCACCAAAACCTTCCCAACACACCCCGTGACCACGATCCGGAGCTGGCCACCGCGCTGGCCGAGATTATCTGGGGTGCACTGTATTTGAAGTCCGCTTCGGGCGCTGACGTGTGACGCACGTAATATAGCTAGCGCACTAACTAATTGAGTACGATGCAATTGTGACCGCGCTCGCCACAACGGAGATCGATCCGCTCGCCCTGGAACGGCAGGTTTGTTTCGCGCTGAGCATCACCAACCGCGCCGTCTTGGCCGTCTACCGCCCGCTGCTGGAGCCGTTGGGGCTGACTCACCCGCAGTATCTGGTCATGCTGACGCTGTGGGATCACCAGAAGTCGGGACAGCGCAAACCACTGTCGGTCAAGGAGATCGCGGCCACGCTGCAGCTGGATTCGGCCACGCTGTCGCCCATGCTGAAGCGCCTCGAGGCGATCGGCTTGATCACCCGCACCCGAAATGCGGTCGACGAGCGCTCGACCGACGTCACCCTCACCAAGGACGGCGCCGCCCTGCGTCGGCGCGCGCTCGCGATTCCGCCCGCCGTGGTGGCATGCCTGGGCGTCGACATGAACGAACTTCAGCACCTGCACGAGGTGTTGACCCGGATCAACGCGGCCGCCCTGTCGGCCGGTGCCTTGCAGTAGGAGCAGCGATGACGAGTGCGAAACCCAATCTCTGGCAGTACATCACCTACTCGTACGGTCGCGTCCTGCCCGACTCGATGCGCGGCTGGGTCGCACAGGACCTGGCGGGCAAGGGAGCCGTGCGCCGGCACATGCTGCGGTGGGCGATACCGCCGCTGTTTGTTCTCGCGCCGTTCTGGCTGCTGCCCGCTTCGCTGTACGTGCACACCGAGATGACGGTGCCGCTCTATGCCTGGGCGCTGCTGGTATCGCTTGCGTTGAACAAGGTCTGGCGTCGACACCGGCTGGCGCAGCACGGGCTGAACCAGAACCTGGTCGATGTCAGGAAACGGGAAAAGCAAGCCCAGATGCACGAGGACTATGCCCGCCGCTTCGGACCGCGCCCCGAATCGGCTGCCTGGCAGGACAACAGCAGCCCGTTCAGCTAGACACTGAGACTAGACAGGGACCAGATCGTCGGCGTGCACTGCAGGTCGGCGCAGCTCGTCGGGCAGCTCGGAGGTCGACCGGCCGATCATGTTGGCGAGCTCGGCCGCGTCGTAGGTGACCACACCGCGGGCCACCATCGTGGAGTCCGGCCCACGCAACTCGACCACGTCGCCACCGTAAAACCGGCCGGAGACCGCGGTGATACCGGCGGCCAGCAGCGAACGGCGCTGCCCCACGACGGCACGCACCGCGCCATCGTCTAGAGTCAGCGAGCCGACCGACTCGGCGGCGTAGCGCAGCCAGAACCGGCGCGCGGACATCCGTTCCGGTGACGCGGCGAACACGGTGCCCACCGACGCGTCCGACAGCGCGTTGGCGGCGTCGACCGCGGCGGCCAGCAGCACCGGCACCCCGGCGTCGGCGGCCAACAACGCCGACGGCACCTTCGACACCATCCCGCCGGTGCCCAGCTCGCTGCCCCGGCCGGCGACCACGCCGTCCAAATCTGCCGGGCCGCCCACTTCTGAAATGAACTTCGCCCCCGGCACTTTGCGCGGATCCGAGTCGTAAAGGCCGTCGATATCGGACAGCAGCACCAGCGCCTCAGCGCCGACCAAGTGCGCCACCAGCGCCGAAAGCCGATCATTGTCACCGAACCGGATCTCGTTGGTGGCGACGGTGTCGTTCTCGTTGACGATCGCGACTGCGTGCAGCGCGCGCAGCCGGTCCAGCGTGCGCTGGGCGTTGGTGTGGGAAGCCCGCATCGAGATGTCGTGTGCGGTCAGCAACACCTGTCCCACCGTGCGACCGTAGCGGGCGAACGCCGCGCTCCACGCATTCACCAGCGCGACCTGCCCGACGCTGGCCGCGGCCTGCTTGGTCGCCAAATCCTTTGGGCGCCGGGATAATCCGAGTGGCTCGATGCCTGCGGCGATGGCGCCGGACGACACGATGACGACGTCGGTGCCCGCCTTCATTCGCGCCTCGATCGCGTCGGCCAGCCCGGCCAATCGGCCGCCGTCGAACACCCCGGTCGGTGTGGTCAGCGCGTTGGTGCCGATCTTGACCACAAGACTGCGCGCGGTCCGGATGGCGTCGCGTTGGGCGCTCACGACGCCCCTCCATTTTCGGGACCGCGTTCACGGCGCCGACGCCGCGCGGCCTTGCGCTCGTCGGCGCCGACACGCTCGGTACGTTCCAGCCGCGCGTCGGTACCGCGGCCGGTCATCACGACGTCGACCCCCGCCGGCGTCTGCGGCTCCCAGTCAAAGGTCATCGCGCCGATGGTCACCGCGCAGCCCGGTTTCGCACCCAGCCGCAGCAGTTCGTCCTCCACCCCGAGGCGGGCCAGGCGGTCGGCGAGATAGCCGACCGCTTCGTCGTTGTCGAAGTTGGTCTGGCCGACCCACCTTTCGGGCCGTACGCCGGTGACCACGAAGCCACCCTGTCCGTCGGGCTCGACGGTGAACCCGCTCTCGTCCACGGGCACCGGGCGAATCACCGCCCGTCGCGCAACCAATTGCGGGCGCTCGGCATTGTAGGCCTCGATCATTTTCCAAAGCCCAAAGATCAACGGCTGCAACCCTTCCCGGGTCACTGTCGACACGCTGAATACCGGCCAGCCGCGCTCGGCGATCTCGTCGCGGACGAATTCGGCGAGTTCGCGGGCCTCCGGCACGTCGATCTTGTTGAGCACCACCGCCCGAGGCCGTTCGGCGAGATCGCCAAGCGTCGCATCGCCTTGCAGTGTGGGGGTGTAGGCCGCGAGTTCGGCTTCCAGCGCGTCGATATCGGAGATCGGGTCGCGGCCCGGCTCGGCGGTGGCGCAATCGACGACATGCACCAGCACCGCGCACCGCTCGATGTGCCGCAGAAAATCCAGGCCCAGACCCCGGCCCGCCGAGGCGCCCGGGATAAGGCCGGGCACGTCGGCGACGGTGAAGGTGTGCTCCCCCGCCGACACCACACCCAGGTTGGGAACCAACGTGGTGAACGGATAGTCGGCGATCTTGGGTTTGGCCGCCGAAATGACCGACACCAGTGACGACTTTCCGGCGGACGGAAACCCGACCAGACCGACATCGGCGACGGTCTTGAGCTCCAGCGAAAGGTCGCGGGCCTGGCCCGGCTCGCCGAGCAACGCAAATCCGGGCGCCTTACGGGCGCGCGATGCGAGCGCGGCGTTGCCGAGGCCGCCCCGGCCACCCGCGGCGGCTTCAAAGCGCGTGCCGGCGCCGACCAGGTCGGCCAGCAGCCGGCCGTTTTCGTCAAGCACGACGGTGCCGTCGGGCACCTTGACCTCCAGGTCCGCGCCAGCGGCGCCGTCCCGGTTATTGCCCATCCCCTGTTTGCCTGACGGCGCCGTGACGTGCGGCCGGAAATGGAAGTCGAGCAGGGTGTGCACCGCGGGGTCGACGACGAAGACGATGCTGCCGCCGCGACCGCCGTTGCCGCCGTCGGGACCGCCCAGCGGCTTGAACTTCTCGCGATGTACCGAAGCGCAGCCGTTACCGCCGGAACCTGCCCGCGCGTGGATGACGACGCGATCGACAAACCGAGGCATGGTGCTTAGTGGGGCGCTAGTACTGCGCTCCCCTCCGCGCTCAGTCGGCGGTTTGCCCGGCGGCGACGATGTTGACGGTCTTGCGTCCGCGCTTGACGCCGAACCGCACCGCCCCAGTCGCAGTGGCGAACAACGTGTCGTCGCCACCGCGCCCGACGTTGACGCCCGGGTGGAACTTGGTGCCGCGCTGGCGGACCAGGATCTCGCCGGCCTTGACGAGTTGGCCCCCGAACCGCTTGACGCCGAGCCGCTGAGCGTTGGAATCGCGACCGTTGCGGGAGCTGGAAGCGCCCTTCTTGTGTGCCATGTCCGCCTCGCTACTTGATGCCGGTGACCTTGAGGACCGTCAGTTGCTGACGGTGTCCCTGCCGCTTGTGGTAGCCGGTCTTGTTCTTGAACTTGTGGATACGGATCTTCGGGCCCTTGGTGTGCTCGAGCACCTCACCGGTCACCGCGACCTTGGCCAGCGCCTGGGCATCGCTGGTGACCTTGGCACCGTCGACCACGAGGGCCACCGGCAGCGATACCTTCGCTCCGGGCTCGGAGTCGAGCTTCTCGACCTTGACCACGTCACCGACGGCAACCTTGTACTGCTTGCCGCCGGTCTTGACGATTGCGTACGTCGCCATCGTTGCTCGTGCCTCTTTCTAACTTCGCGCGCGTGCCACCTGCGGTAGCGCGTGGTGGGTCGGTGATCGCGGGCCCTGTGTCCCGCTCGCCGGCCGAACTCTCGTCCTTCGGCCTGACGACAACTGTCCAAGGGTACGTGACCAGCGGCTACAGGGTCAAACCGGCGCGGGCGGTAATCATCGTCGGCGCCCCGACGCTCGTCGCTCGCTGGTGCGGGCGTTTTGCCGACCTCGGCGGGTGGAAAAGTCTGCCGAACACTTAATCGTGGCTCGGAATCGGCATACGCTGCTGGACATATCTCATGTGATCGGAGGCAGCGATGTCGCATGTGGTGGCGGTCCCGAACACGTTAGCGGCGGCGGCAGCGGATGTAGCCGATATCGGCTCGTCGCTGAACGCGGCCCACGTAGCGGCTGCGGCTCCGACCGCACGGGTGCTGGCCGCCGCCGCGGATGAGGTGTCCGCGGCCACCGCATCGCTGTTTTCCAGCCACGGCCAGGCCTTTCAGGCGTTGAGCGCGCAGGCGGCGGCGTTTCATGCCGAGTTCGTGCAGGCCTTGAGCAGCGCGGGCGGCGCCTATGGGGCCGCCGAGGCGGCTAATGCCTCGCCGTTGGCTGCGGTGATGCAGGGTGCCCAGAGCCTGGCGGTGTTTTCGCCCGTTGCGGCAGCGACGGGGCGCCCATTGGTCGGCAACGGCGCCAACGGCGCGAACAGCACCACCCCCGGCGTGGCTGGCGGCAAGGGCGGGGACGGCGGATGGATTTTCGGCAACGGCGGCAACGGTGGGTCCGGCGGGGCCGGTGCGGCCGGTGGGGCCGGCGGCGCCGCGGGCCTGTGGGGCCACGGCGGTAATGGCGGGGCCGGCGGCAACGCCACCAGCGCCGGCGGAAGCGGTGGCAACGGTGGGGCCGGCGGGGCGGATGGGCTGATCGGCGGCGGTAACGGCGGTGCCGGCGGGGTCGGTGGGGCTGCCGTGGCCGGCACGTCCGGCGGTGCCGGCGGGGCCGGCGGTAACGGTGGGGCCGGTGGCGCCAACAAGCAGCTGTTCTCGCTACACGGCGCCGGCGGGGCCGGCGGCGCCGGCGGTGCAGGCGGTGACGGCGCGCCCGGCGCTGACGGCATCATCGGCGGTAACGATGGGATCGGTGGCGCCCCCGGCGGTGTCGGCGGTCACGGTGGGGCCGGCGGCGCCAATCAGGCGCTGCTGGGCGGGCGCGGCGGGGCCGGTGGCCTCGGCGGCAACGGGGGCGACGGCGGCCACGGAGGGGCCGGTGGCAGCCACGGCATTTTCGTTGGCGAGGACGGGGGGGCCGGCGGTACCGGCGGCATCGGCGGTAACGCCGGCGCCGGCGGCGCCGGTGGCGCTGGTGGATTGTTGCTCGGGCACGCCGGCACTGCGGGTCACGCGGGCACCGGCGGTAACGGTGGCGATGGCGGTAACGGCGGCGTCGGCGACAACGCCAGTCTTGCTGGCAGCAACGGCTTTAGTGGCGGCGACGGCGGCGACGGCGGCCACGGTGGTTCCGCCGGCGCCGGTGGCACCAACGGCAACGGTGGACAGGGTGGTAACGGCGGCAATGCCGGCACTGGCAGCGACGCCACGACCCCGGTGGGCCCCTTCAACTCAGCCGCCGGCGGCGGTGGGGGCGGCGGCGGTGCCGGCGGCACCGGTGGCAATGCGGGCACCGGCACCGGCACCGGGGGTATTGGAGGTGCTGGCGGTCACGGCGGCGGCGGCGGCGCCGGCGGCACCGGCTCGGCCACGGGCACCGGCGCGGCCACCGGAGCAGGGGGTTCCGGTGGGACAGGCGGCGCGGGCGCTGACGCCTCTGGCGGTACCGGTGGTTTCGGCGGCGGCGGCGGCGGTGGCGGCGCGGGCGGTTCCGCCCTGGAAACAATCGCTTTCGGCGGTGGTGGCGGTGGCGGCGGCGGGGCCGGGTCCGCCAGCGTTGCCGCCGGTACCGGCGGCACAGGCGGCGGCGCAGTCGAGACCACTCCTCCCACCACGGTTGGCGCCAGCAACGGTGGGCTAGGCGGTGCCGGCACCGGCGGTGGTGGTGGCGGAGGAGGCGTTGCCGACAGCGTCGACAACATCGTCGGCTCCGGTCTTGGCGGCGCCGATGGCGCACTGGGTGGCAAAGGCGGCATCGGCGCCGTTAATCCCATGAATAGCCCATTCAGCAACGGCGGAGGCAACGGCGGCACCACAGGCGGTAGCGGCGGCGCCGGCGGCGCCGGCGTTCTTGGCAACGACGGCGTTGCCGGCCATTCCGCCGCCTAACACCGGTTAACACCGGGCCCTTGGCTGGTGCCCGCCGTTGTTACGGGGGCCGTCAAACGTCTTTTCAGCAATCGTTGCCGAACGCTGCGCGGGCCGAACACACGTCGGGCAACCCCGCGCGTCAGTCCGCGTGGATCGGGGGGCCGGCGGGCCGGCCGGCCGCTCGCCGCCGCCGAGGGCCTTCGAACGCCGAGGTGCTATCGGTAGAGGCAGCCGAGACGCCAGGGACCTCTGCGTTGTCACCGTTTTCGTTGGACCCGGTCTCCGGTTCCTCCAGGTCGAGATCGTCGTCTAAGTCGAGGTCTTCGTCTTCGTCTTCGTCTTCGTCCTCGTCGTCTTCGTCGTCGTCCTCGTCGTCGAGGTCCTCGTCGTCGGTGTCATCGTCGAGGTCGTCGCTGTCATCGTCGAGCTCGTCGTCTTCGTCGGTGTCCTCGTCGGTGTCTTCGAAGTCATCCTGGTCGGTGTCTTCGAGGTCGGCGGGACTCTGATCCACCGTCTCTTCTTCGGTCTCTAGGGCGACTTCCTCGACCGCTTCGGCGGACTCGTCGAATTCCCCGTCGTCGCGGCCCGGGGATGAGCCCGCGGCCATCGCCTTGAACATCGGATGCTCGCCGGGAGCATGGGCGGGCACCTTGGCCACGACGGGCTGCTCGGCGGACTCGTCGGACTTTTTCTTCGACCGCCTGCCGCGCCGGCCGCCGCCGGACTCGGCCTTGCGCCCCGTCGCCGCCGCGGCCGAATCGACCGGGTCGGCATGCATCAGGATTCCGCGGCCGCTGCAATGCGGGCATGACATCGAGAACGCCTCGATCAGCCCGGTCCCCAGCCGCTTGCGGGTCAGCTGCACCAGGCCCAGCGACGTCACCTCGGACACCTGGTGGCGGGTGCGGTCGCGGGCCAGCGCCTCGGTCAGCCGGCGCAACACCAGATCGCGGTTGGATTCCAGCACCATGTCGATGAAGTCGATGACGACGATGCCGCCGATGTCGCGCAGCCGCAGCTGACGCACAATCTCCTCGGCCGCCTCCAGGTTGTTCTTGGTGACCGTCTGCTCAAGGTTGCCGCCGGACCCGGTGAACTTGCCGGTGTTGACGTCGACGACCGTCATCGCCTCGGTGCGGTCGATCACCAGCGTGCCGCCCGACGGCAGCCACACCTTGCGCTCCAGCGCCTTGGCCAGCTGCTCGTCGATGCGATGCACCGCGAAGACGTCCGGTCCGCTCTGCTCTTCCGGACCCTGGGCGGGCTCGTACTTAGTCATCTTCGAAACCAGTTCGGGCGCAACGGAGTTCACGTACTCGTTGATCGTGTTCCAGGCCTCGTCGCCGGAGACGATAAGGCCGGCGAAGTCCTCGTTGAACAGGTCACGGATGACCTTGACCAACACGTCGGGCTCTTCATAGAGCGGCACCGCGGCGCCCGCGGCCTTCTCCTTGGTTTCCTTCGCCTTGGTGTCGATCTGTTCCCAGCGCTCTTGCAGGCGGGTGACGTCCTTGCGGATGTCCTCCTCTTTGACACCCTCGGACGCGGTGCGGATGATCACGCCGGCGTCGGACGGCACCACCTCGCGCAGGATCTCCTTGAGCCGCTGGCGCTCGGTGTCGGGCAGCTTGCGGCTGATGCCGGTCGACGATGCGCCCGGCACATAGACCAGGTAGCGACCGGCCAGTGAGACCTGCGTGGTCAGCCGCGCACCCTTGTGACCGACCGGGTCCTTGCTGACCTGGACCACGATGTAATCGCCGGGCTTGAGGGCCTGTTCGATCTTGCGGTCGGACCCGCCCAAACCGGCGGCCTCCCAGTTGACTTCGCCGGCGTAGAGCACGCCGTTGCGGCCGCGCCCGATGTCGACGAACGCCGCCTCCATCGAGGGCAGCACGTTCTGCACGATGCCGAGGTAGATGTTGCCGACCAGAGATGCGGATGCCGCCGAGGTCACGAAGTGCTCGACGACGATTCCGTCCTCGAGCACCGCGATCTGGGTGTACCGCGCACCCGGGTGGGGTGGCTCGGTGCGGACGCGGTCACGCACCACCATCACCCGCTCGACCGCTTCGCGGCGAGCCAGGAATTCAGCCTCGGTCAATATCGGTGGACGCCGCCGCCCCGCGTCGCGCCCGTCCCGGCGACGCTGCCGCTTGGCCTCTAGCCGGGTGGAGCCGTCGATGCCTTTGATCTCGCCGCCGGAGCCACCGCCGCTGGAGCCACCATCACCGGATTTGCCGGAGCGCGGCGGCCGCTCGTGGACCACAGTGTTGGGCGGGTCGTCGGGCGACGGACCCTCGTCGTTGTCGTCGCCCGAGCCGGACTTTCGGCGCCGACGACGTCGGCGGCGCTTGTTACCGGCCTCCCCCGAGCCGTTCTCGTCGTCGCCGTCGGAGTCTGTGTCTGCATCGCTGTCATCGGAATCCGACTCGTCGCCGTCCTCGGATTCGGCGGATTCCTTGGTCCTCCGTTCAGTCTCATCGTCGGCGCCGTCGGATCCGGCTTGCTCGCCGCGTCCCCTGCCCCGGCCCCGACGGCCGCGACGCCGCCGGCTCTTGGCCGGTCTGTCGGCCTGCTCGTCGTCGTCGTCCTCGACATCCGACTCGTCGCCATCGTCGGCGGCGTCGTCGTCAGTGTCTTCTTCCACCTGTCGTGGTTGCGGAGAAACGAACAGCGGCATGTAGGCCGGCAGCTCGGTCGAAGTCTGCGTCGGCCGCGATTCGGGTTCGTCAACTCCCTCGGCGTCCGGCTCCGCCGGTGCTGCCGCACTGACAAACGTCGGGAACACCATTGGGGTCCGGGCGAACAGCATGTCGCGTACCCGGAGCGCATCCTCGCGGTCCACGCCGGAATGCACATTGCGGGTCTGCCCGTCGAGCTGGAACAGCGCATCCAACACCTCTTTGTTGGTATTACCCAACGATCGGGCAAGCTGATGGACCCTTAGGCGGTCCGGCAGTTCCTCATGCTGTGTCGGCTCATTTGATGGCTCTGAAGTTGGGGCACCGTCTACCACGTATTCTCCTCAAGCCCCCGGGCGCGTCCATTCGACGCGGCCACGCGAGGGCTTCGCTATGTGCCCGGGTCACTTCTCCCGGGCTTGTGATGGTCTCACCCCGAGCAGCTCGCTGAAAACCCAGCGACCCCACTCGGCGCCGTGCTGAATGACGCCTTGACACGCCGCGCCAGATCGCACGATGGACGATTGTCGCGCTTGTCAAATTCTTCATTCGAGTGTCCTTCGCCGGTCCGAGGCCGGTCCGACGGCGTTCACCCTGTGTCAGTATCCCATACCACACGCCACGTCCACGCGCCCGCGATGCAACTCCCCTATACCGGTCCTATCCGCGGGGAAACCAGAGCGCGATTTCGCGCTGGGCCGACTCGGCCGAGTCGGACCCGTGCACCAGGTTGAACTGGGTTTCCAGCCCGAAATCGCCCCTGATGGTGCCAGGCGTGGCCTTCTCCACGGGGTCCGTGCCCCCGGCGAGTTGGCGAAACGCCGTCACCGCTCGTGGCCCCTCGACGATCGCCGCAACCACCTGTCCCGAGGTGATGAACTCCAGCAACGATCCGAAGAATGGTTTGCCTTCATGCTCGGCGTAATGCTTGCTGGCCAGCTCCTCACTGACCTGCCTGAGCTCCAGTGCCACGACAGTGAGGCCCTTGCGCTCGATACGGCTGATGATCTCGCCGATCAGCCGCCGCTCGACGCCGTCGGGCTTGATCAGTACCAGGGTCCGTTCGGTCACGGCGCACAGCGTACAGAATCGGCCCAGTACGGCTACCCAAAGCCCGCGCTACTGCCGCCCCTGCTGCCGGTTCCGCACTTCGGACCGGAGATAGGCGATCAGGGCCCACACCCCGGTGAACAGCAAACCGATGAACCCCACGCCCGGGTACAGCGCGAAGCCGGCCAGCACCACCACCTGCGCCGCCAAGTTCGCCCAGATCGCCCAGGGCCGGCGCTGCAGCCCGGCAAGCACGATCAGCAGCACGGTCAGCCCGATCAGGTAGCTCAGCGAGACCGCGGTCAGCCCGCCGCCGACCGCGCCGACCACCGGTATCGCCAGCAGCACCACGATCGCCTCGAGCAGCAGCGTCGCGGCCATCACCCCGCTGAAGCTCTTCCACGGATCGGGTGTCGGGGGCGGGTCTTGGGTCATGCCGGATCCCGCCCGAACAGGGTGCGGGCGGCCCCGGCCGTGACGACCGAGCCGGTGACGACGATCCCCGCACCGGAAAGCACAGGCCCCTCCCCAAAGCCCTCCCCATCCGGCGTGTCCAGGGTGTCCAGGGCGACATCTGAAGCTTCTTGGTCGACCAGCGCGGTGGCGGCGTCGATGGCGTCGGGCAGATTGTCGGCCGTGACCACCCGGTCCGGCCCGAACCGCAGCTCTGCCGCCAACGCCAGCGACTCGACATCCAGCGCCCGCGGCGACCCGTTGTGGGTGACGACGACGGAATCGAACACCGGCTCCAGCGCGGCGAGGATGCCGTCGACGTCCTTGTCGGCCATCACGCTGATCACCCCGACCAGGGTGCGGAAGTCGAATTCGTCGGCCAGCGTCTGGGCCAGCGCGGCCGCGCCGGCCGGGTTGTGCGCAGCGTCGATGAACACGGTGGGTGCGCTACGCATGCGCTCCAGCCGGCCGGGGCTGATGACGGCGGCGAAGCCGGCTCGAACCGCATCTACGTCGAGCTGACGTTGCGCTCCGGCGCCGAAGAAGGCTTCGACTGCGGCCAATGCCACCACCGCGTTGTGCGCCTGGTGTTCGCCATGCAGCGGCAGGTAGATGTCGGAGTACACCCCGCCCAGGCCCTGCAGCTCCAGCACCTGGCCACCGATGGCGACCTGACGGCCCAACACCGCGAACTCGGAATCCTCACGGGCGACCGCGGCGTCGGCGCGCACGGTCTGGGCCAACAGCACTTCCATCGCCGCGGGCACCTGACGTCCGATGATCGCGACCGTGTCCGGCGAACCGTCGGCGGCCTTGTGGATGATTCCGGCCTTCTCCCCGGCGATGCCGGCGATGTCGGCGCCGAGGTATTCGACGTGGTCGACGCTGATCGGCGTGATGACCGCCACCGGGGCGTTGATCACGTTGGTGGCGTCCCATCGCCCGCCGAGGCCGACCTCCACCACGGCGACGTCGACGGGCGCATCCGCGAAGGCCGCGAACGCCATCGCGGTGAGGACCTCGAATTTGCTCATCGCCGGTCCACCGTCCGCCTGCGACTGCGCGTCGACCATCTGCACGAACGGCTCGATCTCGCGGTATGTCTCGACGTACCGCGCCGGGCTGATCGGTCTGCCGTCGATCGCGATGCGTTCCACAGCCGACTGCAGGTGCGGGCTGGTCGTCCGCCCGGTGCGCTGCTGCAGCGCGGTCACCAGCGCATCGACCATCCGCGCCACCGAGGTCTTGCCGTTGGTGCCCGCGACGTGAATCGACGGGTAGGCGAGCTGCGGCGAGCCGAGCAGGTCCAGTAGTGCGCTGATCCGGGTCAGGCTCGGCTCGATCTTGGTTTCCGGCCAGCGTTGGTCCAGCAGATGCTCAACCTGCAGCAGGGACGCGATCTCGTCCGGGGTTGGAACCGCATCGGGCGTCTCGGTCGGCTCGTACTCATAAGGATCGAAAGTCACTGCAGCGCAGCCAGCCTGGCGGTGATCCGCTCGGTTTCCTCCTGGGCCACCCGTTGGCGCTCGCGGATCTTGGCGACGACGGCTTCCGGGGCCTTGCCCAGAAAGTCCGCGTTGTTCAGCTTCGCGGCGGTCGAGGCCAATTCCTTTTGGGCTGCGGCCAAGTCCTTTTCGAGGCGGCGGCGTTCGGCCGCCACGTCGATGGTGGCCGAGGTGTCGAGTTCAACGAGGACCGTGCCGGCACTCAGGCGCACCTCCACCGACGCCGACGGACTGAAGCCGTCGCCGGCCGCGGTGAGCCAGGACAGCGACGTCGCCGCGGGCACCTGGGCGTCCAGATCGGCTTCGGCGATGCCGGCCAGTCGGGCCGGCACCTTCTGCTTATCGGCCAGCCCTTGATCGCTGCGAAAGCGGCGGACCTCGGTGACGAGCTTTTGCATGTCCGTGATTCGTTGCGCGGCAACTGGATCCAGGTCGATCCCGGTGGGTTGTGGCCAGTCGGCGATCACCAACGAATCGCCGCCCGTCAATGCTTGCCACAGCGCCTCGGTGACGAACGGAATCACCGGATGCAGCAGCCGCAGCAGCGTGTCCAGCGCCGTCGCGAGCACGGCGGTGGTGTGCGTCAGCCCGTCAGCGAGCTGCGTCTTGGCAAGTTCGACGTACCAGTCGCAGAACTCGTCCCACGCGAAGTGGTACAGCGCCTCGCAGGCCCGGCTGAACTCATAGCCGTCGAAAGCCGAATCCACTTCGGCGCGAACCTCTTCCAGCCGGCCCAGGATCCAGCGGTCGGCGTCGGTGAGGTCGGCGAGATCGGGCAGCGGCGCCGGGCTGGCGCCGTTGAGCAGCGCGAACCGGGTGGCGTTGAACAGCTTGGTGACGAAATTGCGCGACGCGCGCACGGCATCCTCGCCGACAGAGAGGTCACCACCCGGGTTAGCGCCACGGGCCAGCGTGAATCGCAGCGCGTCGGCGCCGAACATCTCCACCCAGTCCAGCGGATCGATGACATTTCCCTTGGATTTGCTCATCTTCCGGCCGGACTCGTCACGGATCAGCCCGTGCAGGAACACGTCGGTGAACGGCACTTGCGGGCCGCGGCGGCCGCCAAGTGTGATGGCGTCGTCGTCGCCGACAAAGGTGCCGAACATCATCATCCGCGCCACCCAGAAGAATAGGATGTCGTAGCCGGTAACCAAAACGCTTGTCGGATAGAACCTTTCCAGCTCCGGGGTCTTTTCCGGCCAGCCCAGCGTGGAAAACGGCCACAGCGCCGACGAAAACCAGGTGTCCAGCACGTCGGGGTCCTGTTCCCAACCGTCAGGCGGGGTTTCATCAGGTCCGACGCAGACCCGCTCGCCGTTGGGGCCATACCAGATCGGGATGCGGTGGCCCCACCACAACTGCCGCGAGATGCACCAGTCGTGCATGTCGTCCACCCAGGCGAACCAACGCGGTTCCAGGCTGGCGGGGTGAATCACGGTGTCGCCGTTGCGCACCGCGTCGCCGGCGGCCTTGGCCAGCGATTCCACCCGCACCCACCACTGCAGCGACAGCCGTGGCTCGATCGGCTCACCACTGCGTTCCGAGTGCCCGACGCTGTGTTGGTAGGGCCGCTTCTCCGCCACCACCCGGCCCTGTGCGGCCAAGGCTTCCCGCACTGCGACCCGCGCCTCGAAGCGGTCCATGCCGTCGAATTGCGTTCCGGTGTCGATGATCCGGCCCTTGGTGTCCAGGATCGAGATCATCGGCAACTGGTGACGCAGCCCGATCTCGAAGTCGTTCGGGTCGTGGGCAGGCGTGACTTTGACTGCGCCGGTGCCGAATTCGGGGTCCACGTGCTCGTCGGCGATGATGATGAGCTGCCGGTCGATGAACGGGTGCGGCAACGTGGTGCCCACCAGGTCGCGGTAGCGCTCGTCGTCGGGGTGCACCGCGACCGCGGTGTCGCCCAGCATCGTCTCGACCCGGGTGGTAGCGACCACGATGTGTGGTTGCGAGTCGTCGAGCGAACCGTACCGGAACGACACCAGCTCGCCGTCGACGTCTTGGTAGCTGACCTCGAGGTCGGAGATCGCGGTCTCGAGCACCGGTGACCAGTTGACCAGCCGCTCGGCCTGATAGATCAGTCCGGCGTCGTAGAGCCGCTTGAAGATGGTCCTCACCGCGCGCGACAGGCCCTCGTCCATGGTGAAGCGGTCGCGGCTCCAGTCGACTCCGTCCCCCAGCCGGCGCATCTGGCCCCCGATGGCACCGCCGGATTCCCGCTTCCAGTCCCACACCTTGTCGACAAACAGCTCGCGGCCGAAGTCCTCTTTGGTCTTGCCGTCGACCGCGAGCTGCTTTTCCACCACGCTCTGCGTCGCGATCCCCGCATGGTCCATGCCCGGCTGCCACAGCACCTCGTAACCCTGCATCCGCTTGCGGCGCGTCAGAGCGTCCATCATCGTGTGCTCCAGCGCGTGGCCCATGTGCAGGCTGCCGGTGACGTTCGGTGGGGGCAGCACGATCGAATACGCCGGCTTCGCGCTGGCCGCGTCCGCGGCAAAATACCCAGCATCCAGCCACTGCTGGTAAATCCGGCTCTCCAGCGCAGCCGGATCCCACGATTTGGGCAGGTCGGCGGCAGAGCTGTGGCTGGCGGTCACCGGTCAATTCTAGGAACCGCCGTCGACGGGCGCGTACCCGCCCGAAGCTCAGCCATGGATTCCCGGAGATCAGGGAATCGTGAGTACCTGCCCCGGGTAGATCAGGTCAGGATTGGAGACGCCGCTGGCGTCGGCGATCACCTGGTACTTGTTGCCGTCGCCATAGAAACGCTCCGCGATGGCCCACAACGTGTCGCCGGAAATGACGGTGTAGGTCCGCGCCGGCTCGGGCGCCGGCTCCGGGGCGGCTTCCGCCAAGGCGTCGTCGGGGACCTCCTCGGTGGCTTCCACGACGGGCCCGTCAGCGGTGGCTGATTCCGGAGCGGCCTCGGGTTCGGGTGCGGCTTGCGGCTCGGGCGGCGGCGGAGAGTCGGTCTCGGTGTGTGTGGACCAGGCCGGGCCGTCGGCGGCGTAGAGCACCAGGTTGCGATCGTCCTGAAGCACGAGCCTGACGTCCTTCTTGCCCTTGGTGTCGGTGTGCCAGATGGGCTTGTCCGCGCTGTACAGGACGAAGTTGCCGTCATTCTGCACTTCGGCGCGGACCACGTTCTGGCCGTTGGTGGACGTGTCCCACAGGGCCTGACCGCGGGAGGCCAGCACCAGGTTGCCGTCGTCTTGCAGGGTGAGGGTGTAGGCCCCGTTGTTCGAGGCGATCGACTCGCCCCGGACCAGTTTTTGTCCTTCGGTAAGCGTGTCTGACATGGTTTGTCCTCTCGATTCCTTCTCGATCCCTGTCGTTACCCATTGGGGCCGGCGTGCCCCAACCGCCTTTTCCCATTCTCGACGCGAATAGAAACCACCCGGAAACTGCGCATGAATAGTCCAAATAGGCTGCGGCGCAGGCTATTTCTTGCCGCCCAGCAGGCCGCCGAGGATTTCGCCGAGTCTGCCGCCCTTCCCGCCGAGCACACTACCGAGGACGCCGCCGAGGGACTTGTCGCCGGAACCCCCACCGAGAATGCTGCCCAGGATCTCGCCCAGGGCGCCGCCGGAGGCGCCCTCTTTCTGCTGCGCGGTGGTGGTCTGCTCGCCATCGGGACTGAGCCGCTTGCCGATGTACGCCAACACTATTGGCAGCAGGATCGGCAGTAACTTCTTGAGCAGGTCGCTATCTCCGGCGCCACCTTTGGCCAGCGCGGCCGCCACCTGGTCGGAGTCATTGCCGCCGAACAGCGTCGCGACCGCCTGCTGCCCATCGCTTTCGCCGGCCGCGTGACTGCTGGCGGCGGATTCGATCCTGCCGGCGTGCTCGGGATCCTGCGAACCGTGCTGCAGCCCGCCGAGCAGGACCGGTACCAAGGTGTGGACCGCGCTGTCGACTTCGCCTTCGTCGGCCCCGAGCCTGTTTGCGATTTCAGACGTAGGGATCTGAGCGTAGAGATCGTCGAGACCGGCCATCGGTGTAGCCACTTTCGTTTGCGGGAGATGCAGGCGCGTGAAATACCGACACTAGACCCATGCGCTCGCGACGGAAAGCCGTTGGCGCACCGTGATTCAATCCAACCGTTCGGTCTCGAGCGAAACACCCGCGGCCGGGAAGCGCGCCAGCAGCGCATCGCCCATTGCAGACGCGGGAGTGAGCACCCCATGCAGCTCGGAGAGCTTGTCACGGTCGAGCGCCAGCGCAAGACCGCACTCACCCAGCAGGACCGACGTCGCCTTGTATCCGGGGTCGCCGTTCTGCGCCATGCGCGCGACATACCGCGCGCCGCTGGTCGTGGTGGTGTAGGTCTCGGTGCGGTAGTAGCCGCGCTCTCGAGCCGCCGCGCTTGGTCCGGTGCCGGGCTTGGGAACGACACGCTCTACCAGTCCGCGCGGCAGTAGCCGGAAGTAGCGGCTGCCGAGCCCGGACATCGCGTTGCCGACCCCGGTGACGACCGCCGACGCCACCGGCGCCGCGGCCGAGGACCCCAGGCTCATGCTTTCGGTGTACCGGAACCGCCGGCCGTATGCCCAGTCCAACAGCGCGTTGCTGCGACGCACGATGCGGGTGTTGGTCGGCGCCATCATAAATCCGGCCGTCCACACACCGGCCAATTCCGGCGCGATCTGACCGCCCCGCCGCCGCGGCAGATCGGGCTGGGCGCCGAGTTCTGGTTCGGCGCCGCGGTCGGGGCTCAGCGTGTAGGGATCGGCGAACTGACGACGCATGTCGGGGTCGCTGGAGACGGTGCGCAGCACTTCCAGCAGCGACGCGATGGTGCCCCCGGACAGCCCGCCCGACATGGAGCGCACCACGAAATCGGTGTCGACTAGTTCGCCGGCGCCGGCCTCGCTCGCCGCGCGGTAGAGCGCATAAACACTCAGATCCGAAGGGATGGAGTCGAATCCGCAGGCGTGCACGATGCGAGCGCCGGTGTCGACGGCCTGTTTGTGGTAGTGGTCGATGCTGCTGCGGATGAAGGGCGGTTCGCCGGTCAGGTCTGCGTAATCGGTGCCCGCACCCGCACACGCGGCCACCAGCGGCAGTCCGTAGCGCGTGTAGGGCCCGACGGTGGTGACGACGACCCGCGTCCGCGCGGCCATCTCGTCCAGCGTGGACGGCGATGCCGCGTCCGCGGCCACCAGCGACCACGACTGCGCCGATTCGCCGAGCGCGTCACGAACGGCACGCAGACGTTCGGTCGAGCGACCGGCCAGGGCGATCCGGGCATCCCCGCCGGCCTGGGCGAAGTACTCGGCGGTCAGCTTCCCGACGAAACCGGTTGCCCCGTACAGGACGATGTCGAATTCGCGCGGCGTTGCGGTCACCGGCCCGACGCTACTACCGACCCGCGGACGAAAAAGTGCCGGGCCAAATGGCCCGGCACTTTCCGTATTGCGTTTGATCAGCCACGCCGGCCGCAGACCGGCCAGGCGCCGATGCCCTGCGAATGCAAGACGTTCTCGGCCACCCGGATCTGCTCCTCGCGGCTGGCGCCGCTCGCGGATCCGGAGCCACCGTTGGCCCGCCACGTGCTCGGGGTGAACTGCAAGCCACCGGCGTAGCCGTTACCGGTGCTGATCCCCCAGTTACCGCCCGACTCACACTGCGCGATCGCGTCCCAGTTGACGCTGTACGCGCGATGAACCGGCGGCGGCGGAGGAACGTTCGGGTCGCCCGGCGGCGGAGCGTCCGGCGGCGGGGGAACGTTCGGGTCAAAGCCGGCCGGCGCAGGAGGCGGCGGCGGCGGAGCGTCCGCCGGCGGGGGCGGCAGGTTCGGGTCAAAGCCGGCCGGCGCGGGAGCCGGCGGCGCGACGTCGGGGGCCGGCGGCGGCGGGGGCTGATTCGGGTCAAAACCCAGCGGAGCCGGGGGCGCCGCGTTGGGGTCAACGCCCGGCACGTCCGCGTGGGCGGTCGCAATGCCGGGCACCGTCACGAGCGTGCCCGTGACTGCGGCGACGATGAGCGTCTTTCGGACGTTCTTCAACACTGTTCCTTTCGCGGGGCGCGCGCCAAAGCCAGCCCACGAGGTGTGGGTTGGTGCCATGTCCATGAGGGATTGCTGCTTCGGGACGTGCCATCTCGTTCTGGCACGGCAGCGGGGGTCAGAATCTGCCCAGCGGGTGCTACCGCCGGCCGCGGCGGCTCCTCAAGCGTTAGCCGTCCGCAACCCCGCTCACACGCGGGTCCGTGGATATTCGATTGTTTGGGCCCGGGGTTGTACCGGGCTATGTACGGACGGTACGAGACCGCAATCAATTCGTCACATTGACCAAAGGGGCGTGCCGCTTCTATAACGGTCCGATCACGGCGCGGTCGCGGAATGGTCATCGCAGGTCAACAGCGCATTCTCGGGGCGAGATAATGTTTCGGCTATACGGCATAATCGTGAGCCGAATCACGACAATTTTGTGACGTGGGACACGGATTTTGCCAAGTGTTTTACGCCAGCGATGCTGGGCCGCTCTCCCCCAGCCGGCGCTGGGAGCCCCTGGGAGCCCGGAGCCAGCTTGCTTCGAGCCGCCGCTCGCCGGAACCGCCGGGTTATTCAAACACTGGATCTCGCAAGGCTTTTGATCGAGAGCCGATACGAGACACGCGGGCCAAATGTCGATCCGAAGCGTGGCGGCTGACGCCGCCCCAGTGGCGGCGCGGCGCGGCCGCCGTGCGCTCGCAATTGCCCCGACTATGTTTGCCAGAAATGAGCATCGGTCTCAAATGGCTGCTGCCGCAACACAATAGAAAGCGCACCAGCAGACGGGACCTTAGCCATTTTCGCTCAAAATCGAAGCCCGGCTACCGTCAGAATTTGAAACGAATTAATCGCGCAAATATTGATCGGCCAAATACCGAAAAAACTTGAGCGCGCTGAATTACAAAAGGCTCGCGAGAAGCCGCGCTACGCCAGGGCCCGCAGGTCCGCCGCGGTGTTGACGTTGGTCAGCGGACGAGAATCCGACAGCACGATCTGCTGAGCGTCGGAGGCGTCGATCAGGGCGCTCATCCGGCGCTCACCGGACGCGACCAGCCGATCGATCCGGTCGGCCAGGTCGGTGCGGTACACCGCCGCCAGGAAGTGACTGCGACCGTCCCACGGCGAGACCACTTCGGCATTGGTCTCGACGGCGAGGCGAACGAGCTCGTCGATCAAATCGGTTGTCACAAGCGGCATGTCGACGGCGCAGACGAATGCGAGCCGGGCGCCGGCCTCGGCGGCGGCGCGCAATCCGCGCCCGGTCGCCGGCAACGGCCCTTGGAACCGCGAATCGTCACGGATGACACGGGCCTGCAGAGCAGGCAACGGCTGACCCACGGCCGCCATCACGAAAATCGGCTCGCAGCGCTCGGCAATGATCCCGGCGACGTGTTCGACCATGGTGGTGGTTCCCCCGGGCACCCGCAAGGTGGCTTTGTCGCGACCCATGCGTCGCGATTCGCCCCCGGCCAGCACGATCCCAGCAAGCGACCCAGCAAGTAGCTCCGACATGTCCGTTATGTTAGTCGACGGTCCAGGTGTCACGCCCACGCAAAAGCGATTGCAGCGCAGCGGAATCCGACGCGGTCGAGGACTGGGCGGCGTGCACCTGAGAGCGGGCCGCGTCGTCGTAGGTGGGCCGGCTGATGTGCCGGAAGATTCCCATCACGGTGTGATCGAGGTTCTGGTCGGACAGCCGGGACAGCGCGAAGGCGTAGGCTGCGTCGTCGCTGTGCGCGTCGTGAACCACGATCTCTTCGACAGCGACGTCGGCGGTCTTCGCGACTTCCAGGCTGAAGCCGGACCGCACCACGCAGTAGTCGCCGTTGGCGCCGAACACGATCGGCTCGCCGTGGCGGACCTTGATCACCCGCTCGTCGGCGCCCTCCTTGCGCAGCGCGTCGAAGGAGCCGTCGTTGAAAATCGGGCAGTCCTGCAGGATTTCGACCACGGCCGCGCCACGATGCTCGGCCGCGGCGCGGAGCACCTCGGTCAGCCCGGCGCGGTCGGAGTCCAACGCGCGCCCGACGAAGGTCGCCTCGGCGCCCAGCGCCAACGACACCGGGTTGAATGGGTGGTCCAGCGAGCCCATCGGTGTCGACTTGGTGATCTTGCCGACCTCTGACGTGGGCGAGTACTGACCCTTGGTGAGCCCGTAGATCCGGTTGTTGAACAGCAGGATCGTGATGTTGACGTTGCGGCGCAGCGCGTGGATCAGGTGATTGCCGCCGATGGAGAGCGCGTCACCGTCGCCGGTCACCACCCATACCGACAGGTCGTCGCGGGCCAGCGCCAGCCCGGTGGCGATGGCTGGGGCGCGACCGTGGATCGAGTGGAAGCCGTAGGTCTCCAGGTAGTACGGGAAGCGGCTGGAGCAGCCGATACCGCTGATGAACACGATGTTCTCGCGGCGCAGGCCGAGATCGGGCAGGAAGTTGCGGATCGTGTTGAGGATGACGTAGTCACCGCAGCCGGGGCACCAGCGGACCTCCTGGTCACTGGTGAAGTCCTTGCCCTTGAGTTGCTCATCGGTCGTGGGCACACCGGCGTGTTTGGTCAATGCCGCTGTCAGCCCCAGGTCTTTGCCCGCCACATCGCCTATCAGATTCGTCACGAGCGCCGCTCCTCCTCATCGCTTCGCTCTGCATCGTCGCTGCGCGTCATGCGTTCGCTCCCACCGTCGCTGCCGCCATTCTGGCAACCATCGCCTTATCTTGCTCGATTTCGGCCAGCGTGCCGCCCAGCGCGGCGCGGATGACGCGCCCGATCTCGTCCGCCAGGAACGAGACGCCCTGGACCTTGCTGACCGACTGGATGTCGACTAGGTACTTGCCGCGCAGTACCAGGGCCAGCTGGCCCAAGTTCATCTCGGGGCACACCACCTGCGGGTATCGCCGCAGCACGTCGCCCAGGTTCGCCGGGAACGGGCTCAGGTGCCGCAAATGGGCGTGCGCCACCTTGATGTCCTTGCGCCGCGCGCGCCGGCAGGCTTCGCCGATTGGGCCGTAGGTGCTGCCCCACCCGATCAGCAGCAGCTCAGCGTCCCCGGTCGGGTCGTCGACCTCCAGATCGGGAACACTGATTCCGTCGATCTTGGCCTGGCGTATCCGAACCATCAGGTCATGGTTGATGGGGTCGTAGGAAATGTCGCCGGAACCGTTGGCCGCTTCCAGCCCGCCGATTCGGTGTTCCAGACCAGGTGTGCCGGGAACGGCGAACTGCCGGGCCAGCGTCTCCGGGTCGCGCGCGTAGGGCTCGAAAGGCTCATCCGGTTTGGCGATCTTGTGCGTGATGGGCGGCAGCTCACCGACGTCCGGGATGCGCCACGGCTCGGAGCCGTTGGCGATCGAGCCGTCGGACAGCACAATCACTGGGGTCTGGTACGACAACGCGATGCGCACCGCTTCGAGGGCGGTCTGGAAGCAGTCGGACGGCGACCGCGGCGCCAGCACGGCCACCGGCGACTCACCGTTGCGGCCATACAGCACCTGCAAGAGGTCGGCCTGCTCGGTCTTGGTGGGCAGACCGGTCGACGGGCCGCCTCGCTGCACGTCGATCACGAGCAGCGGCAACTCGGTCATCACCGCGAGTCCGAGCGCCTCGGACTTCAGCGAGATGCCCGGACCGGACGTGCTGGTGACGCCCAGCGCGCCGCCGTAGGAGGCGCCGATGGCAGCACAGATGCCGCCGATCTCGTCCTCGGCCTGGAAGGTGATCACGTTGAAGTTCTTGTGCTTGGACAACTCATGCAGGATGTCGGACGCCGGCGTGATCGGGTAGCTGCCGAGCACCACCGGAATGTCCGCCAGCTGACCGGCCGCGACGAGGCCGTAGGCCAGCGCGGTGTTGCCGGAGATCTGCCGATATTCGCCGGCCGGCAACGCGGCTTTGGACACCTCGTAGGTGGTGCCGAAAGCCTCGGTGGTTTCGCCGTAGTTCCAGCCCGCCTTAAGGGCGAGCACGTTGGCCTCGGCGATGTCGGGCTTGCGGAGGAACTTCTCCCTGATGAAGTTCTCACTGGCCGAGATCGGCCGACCGTACATCCACGACAGCAGGCCCAGCGCGAACATGTTCTTGGCGCGCTGGCCGTCTTTCTTGGAGGCTCCGATGGCCTCCACGGCGCCCAGGGTGAGGGTGGTCATCGGGACCGCGTGCACGACGTATTCTTCGAGCTCGTCGGTCTCCAGCGGATTGGTTACGTAGCCCACCTTCGTCAGGTTGCGCTTGGTGAACTCATCGGAGTTCGCGATCACCATGCCGCCGCGCGGCAAGTCGCCAACATTGGCCTTTAACGCCGCGGGATTCATGGCAACGAGCACGTCCGGGCGGTCACCGGCGGTAAGAATGTCGTAATCGGCGATGTGTATCTGAAAGGACGAGACGCCCGGCAGGGTGCCTGCGGGGGCCCGGATCTCGGCAGGGTAATTCGGCTGGGTCGCCAGGTCGTTGCCGAAAAGCGCTGACTCAGACGTGAACCGGTCGCCGGTCAGCTGCATCCCGTCGCCGGAGTCCCCGGCGAATCGGATGACGACATTTTCCAGGCGCTGCCGATCTGACCCGGCACTTGGCACACCGGTTTGAGACTCTGACCCGGCTTCGCTGCCATTCGGATCCACGTCTTTGCCTTCTATCTGTCTCAGGACAGGCACTCCGCGCTGCAGATTCAGGTTAACGCGCTGTTGGAGTGACTCCCCCGCCTTCAGGTTTCATGTCACTGGCGGTACCGATTATGACACCTCTAAGAGAGCTGTATGGCCATGTCCGGGCCCCGCCGACACCGCTGTTTAGCTGGTAAAACAACTCCCAACTGAGGGGTGGGATCGACCTTCGACCAAAACTGTGGTATTGGTCACGTTCGCCCCGAAATCCGAGCCGGTTAGGCGCTCTTGTCGCGCCGCTCATTGCGGGACGACTTGCGCGGCACGATCGTCGGCAGCACGTTGTCCTGCACGGTCTCCTTGGTGACCACCACTTTGGCGACGTCATCGCGGCTGGGGATGTCATACATCACCGGCAGCAGGACCTCTTCCATGATGGCGCGCAGACCACGGGCACCGGTGCCGCGGTGGATCGCCTGGTCGGCGATCGCTTCGAGCGCGTCGTCGCTGAACTCCAGCTCGACGCCGTCCATCTCGAACAGCCGGGTGTACTGCTTGACCAGAGCATTTTTCGGCTCGGACAGGATCTTCACCAACGAATCCATGTCCAGGTTGGTGACCGACGCGATCACCGGAAGCCGTCCGATGAATTCGGGGATCAGGCCGAACTTGATCAAGTCCTCGGGCATCACGTCGGCGAAGTGGTCGGTGGTGTCGATTTCGGCCTTGGAGCGGACCTCGGCGCCGAAGCCCAGGCCGCGCTTGCCGACCCGCTCGTAGATGATCTTCTCCAGGCCGGCGAAGGCACCCGCGACGATGAACAGCACGTTGGTGGTGTCGATCTGGATGAACTCCTGGTGCGGGTGTTTGCGGCCGCCCTGCGGGGGAACCGACGCCTGGGTGCCCTCCAGGATCTTCAGCAGGGCCTGCTGCACACCCTCGCCGGACACGTCGCGGGTGATCGACGGGTTCTCGCTCTTGCGGGCGATCTTGTCGACCTCGTCGATGTAGATGATGCCGGTCTCGGCGCGCTTCACGTCGTAGTCGGCGGCCTGGATCAGCTTGAGCAGGATGTTTTCGACGTCCTCACCGACGTAACCGGCCTCGGTCAGCGCGGTGGCGTCGGCGATGGCGAACGGCACGTTGAGCATCTTGGCCAGCGTCTGGGCCAGGTAAGTCTTGCCGCAGCCGGTGGGCCCGAGCATCAAGATGTTGGACTTGGTCAGCTCAACCGGCTCACAGCGGGAGTCGCGGCCTTTCTCGCCGGCCTGGATCCGCTTGTAGTGGTTGTAGACCGCGACGGCCAGCGTCCGCTTGGCGGTGTCCTGCCCGATGACATACCCCTCGAGGAAGTCCCGGATCTCAGCGGGCTTGGGCAGTTCGTCGAGCTTGACGTCGTCGGCGTCGGCGAGTTCCTCTTCGATGATCTCGTTACACAGGTCGATGCACTCATCGCAGATGTACACGCCGGGGCCGGCAATGAGCTTCTTGACCTGCTTCTGGCTCTTCCCGCAGAACGAGCACTTCAGCAGATCACCGCCGTCTCCAATGCGCGCCATGATGCTTCAGGGCCTACTTCCTGTGTTGTTCCTACGCCGAAAGTCTTACCGAGTCGCGTGTAATCTCCGACGCTACCCGCTTTCTCGGGCCCGATGCGACCGTTCGCGCCGAATCGCGTCTTTGGTATTCGTGGGTACTCACTTGCCTGCCTGCTTGAAAGAACATATAGCCAGACCGGCCGGCGCACTGGTAGACGCGCAATCTGTGTCTTTGGCGTGTCGCGGCTGTGGCCGCCCCGTGCTGTGACGCCACACCCTCGAGCGTGAAACCACGGCGAAAAATCCGCCCCAGCGTCGCCGTCAGTTCACGCTCGGCGGACGATCAGGCCGTCTGCGCGGAGAGCTTCCGGTACTCCAGCACGGTGTCGATGATCCCGTAATCCTTAGCCTCTTCGGCGGTCAGGATCTTGTCCCGGTCGGTGTCCTTGCGGATCACGGCCGCGTCCTTCTTGGTGTGGTGGGCCAGCGTGGTCTCCATCAGCGTGCGCATCCGCTCGATCTCGGCCGCCTGGATCTCCAGGTCGGAGAACTGGCCCTGGATCACGCCGGACAGCGACGGCTGGTGAATCAGCACCCGAGCGTTCGGCAGCGCCATGCGCTTGCCCGGCGTGCCGGCGGCCAGCAGCACCGCGGCGGCCGACGCGGCTTGGCCCAGACACACCGTCTGGATGTCGGCGCGCACGTACTGCATGGTGTCGTAGATCGCCATCAGCGAGGTGAACCCACCGCCGGGCGAGTTGATGTACATGGTGATGTCGCGGTCGGGGTCCAACGACTCCAACACCAGCAGCTGCGCCATGATGTCGTTCGCCGACGCGTCGTCGACCTGGACACCGAGGAAGATGATGCGCTCCTCGAACAGCTTGTTGTAGGGGTTGGACTCCTTGACGCCGAAGCTCGAGTGCTCGATGAACGACGGCAGGATGTAGCGCGCCTGGGGCTGGATTCGAGGGTCGAGAGGGTGCTGATTTCTCATCGGGCTTCTCCGTTGGTGATGTGGGCGGCGCGGGTGATGATGTGGTCGACGAAGCCGTATTCCAGCGCCTCCTCCGCGGTGAACCAGCGGTCGCGGTCCGAGTCGGCTTCGATGCGTTCGATGGGCTGGCCGGTGAATTCGGCGTTGAGCCGGAACATCTCTTTCTTGATGACGGCGAACTGCTCGGCCTGGATGGCGATGTCGGCCGCGCTGCCGGTCACGCCACCGAGCGGCTGGTGCATAAGGATCCGAGCGTGCGGCAGGGCGTAGCGCTTGCCCTTGGTGCCCGCCGCCAGGAGGAACTCGCCCATCGAGGCGGCCATGCCCATCGCGTAGGTCGCGACGTCGCACGGCGCCAGCACCATCGTGTCGTAGATCGCCATGCCGGCGCTGATCGATCCGCCCGGGGAGTTGATGTAGAGGTTGATGTCCTTCTCGGAGTCCTCGGCGGCGAGCAGCAGAATCTGTGCGCACAGCCGGTTGGCGACTTCGTCGTTCACGTCCGAGCCCAGGAAGATGATGCGCTCGGACAGCAAGCGCTCATAGACCGAGTCGGTGAGGTTAAGACCCAACGAGTTCGAACGCATGTCACTCACGACGGGATTACCTGCTTTCTTTCAAGTTCTGTATGCACGACCCTAACCAACCGGGCCCACTGTTTGCTCCTCACGCACCCCTGGAAGTGGGCGCGTTCGCTCACAGCGTCATGCCTCGCGTGTCTGCGCCTCGGGCTCGCCGTCTTCATCGCTCTCGTCGGCGTCGTCATCAGCCTCGTCAGCTTCAGCTTCGGCCGATTCACCGCGCCGGCCGAAGAATTCACTGGTGTCGATCGTGTTGCCGTCCGTGTCGCTCACCGTCGCCGCCTCGACCACAGCCGCCACGGTCAGGCCCCGCCGGACGTCGGCGAACATGGCCGGCAGCTGGTTGTTCTCCTGCAGGTAGCTGAACAGCTGCTGCGGCTCGATGCCGTACTGCCGAGACGTCATCAAGAGCCGCTCAGTCAGGTCGTCCTGACCGACCTGGATGTCCAGGTCGTCGGCCAGGGCGTCCAGCAGCAGCTGGCGCTTGACGTCCTTCTCCGCGGCGCTGCGCGTCTCGGTCTCGAACTCTTCGCGCGACGACCCTCGCGCGGCCAGCAGCTCAGAGAACCGGGCCTCGTCGTGGTCCAGGCCGTGCAGCGCGTTGTGCACGGCGCCGTCGTACTGGGCCTGCACGATCGCTTCCGGCAGCGGCACCTCGACCTGCTCGAGCAACGCGTCCAGGGTCGCGGTTTGAATCTGCTCGGCTTGGCGGGCGCGCTTCATCATGGTCACCCGCTCGCGCAGGCTGTCCCGCAGCTCGCCGATGGTGTCGAACTCGCTGGCCAATTGCGCGAATTCGTCCTCGGCCTCGGGCAGTTCGCGCTGCTTGATCGACCGGACGGTGACGGTGACCTCCGCATCTTGGCCGGCGTGTTCACCGGTCGCCAGTTGCGCGGTGAAGACCTTGGACTCGTCGATGGACAAACCGACGAGCGCATCGTCGAGGCCTTCGATGAGCCGGCCGGAGCCGACCTCATGGGACATTGCCTCGGCGCGGGCGCCGGGGACGTCCTCGCCGTCAACGGTGGCGGACAGGTCGATGGTGACGACGTCTTCGAGCGCGACGGGCCGATCCACCTCGCTCAGGCTGCCGAACCGGGCGCGCAAGGACTGCAGTTCGGCGTCGACGTCGTCGTCGGTGACCTCGATCGAATCCACCGAGACGGTCAGCGCCTGCAGGTCCGGCAGGGTGATCTCGGGCCGCACGTCGACCTCGGCGGTGAACGCCAGGTCCTGGCCGTACTCCTTCTTGGTCACGTCGATGTCGGGCTGGCCCAGCGGGTGGACGTCCGTCTCGGCCACCGCCTGCCCGTAGCGGCTGGGAAGGGCGGCGTTGATGACTTCCTCGATGATCGCCGCCCGGCCGAAACGGGCCTCCAACAGCTTCGCGGGCGCCTTTCCGGGCCGGAAGCCGGGCACACGCACGTTTTTGGCCAGTTCCTTGTACGCCTGCTGAAAATCGGGCTCGAGCTCGGCGAACGGCACCTCCACATTGAGGCGCACCCGAGTGGGGCTCAACTGCTCGACACTGGTCTTCACGGGGTGTGCTCCTTGTTACTTGTTGCTCGGTCGGTGGCGTGTGGCGCACGCTGGTCGGGGTGACAGGATTTGAACCTGCGGCCTTCCGCTCCCAAAGCGGATGCGCTACCAAGCTGCGCTACACCCCGCGCTGACCACGCGATCCTACGGCCCGACGGCATTCGCCTTCCAGCGACCTCAGACCTCACGGAGCGGTCACTAAAGAGACTCGATTAGATTTGATCTCCCCCGCCACGTACAGTCTGGCTCGACTAATAGTTTGCGGGCGTAGCTCAATGGTAGAGCCCTAGTCTTCCAAACTAGCTACGCGGGTTCGATTCCCGTCGCCCGCTCGGGCCTAGCCTCGGGCTTGACAGTGCGCTCGACAGAAAGGCGCCATGAGCGACCTTAAAGCCGACGTCAATTCCGACGCGGACACCCACGGTTCATGCGCGTCGGACTTCACCGGCGTGCGCGACGCGTTCGAGCGCAACTTCGCGCTGCATAGGGAAGTCGGCGCGGCCGTCGCGGTGTGGGTCGACGGAAACCTGGTCGTCAACCTGTGGGGGGGCTCGGCCGACGAGGCCGGCATCCGGCCCTGGCAACAGAACACCCTGACCACCGTGCTGTCTGGCACCAAGGGCCTGTCCGCCACCTGTGTCCACCAACTCGCCGACCGCGGTGAGCTGGACCTGCACGCTCCGGTAGCGCGTTACTGGCCGGAGTTCGCGCAGGCGGGCAAGAAAGACATCACCCTGGCCATGGTGATGAGCCACCGCTCCGGCGTGATCGGGCCGCGCACCCGGATGAGCTGGGAAAAAGTGGCCGATTGGGATTTCGTCTGCGAGCAGCTCGCGGCCGCCGAACCGTGGTGGGAACCCGGGACCGCGCAGGGCTATCACATGACCACGTTCGGTTTCATTGTCGGCGAGGTGTTCCGCCGGGTGGCTGGTCGCACCATTGGTCAGTACCTGCGCAGCGAGATCGCCGAACCGCTCGGCGCCGACGTCCATATCGGCTTGCCGCCGGCCGAACAACGCCGCTGCGCTGACCGGGTGAACAAGCCGCACGCCCGCGACCTGCTGGCCGACGTGCAAGCCCCCGGCTACCCGACCAGCCTGACCGAACACCCCAAGGCCGCGCTGTCGATCTCGATGGGATTCGCGCCCGACGACGAACTGGGCTCGCACGACCTCACGCTGTGGCGCCAACTGGAGTTCCCCGGCACCAACGGACAGGTATCTGCGCTGGGGCTGGCGACGTTCTACAACGCGCTGGCCCAGGAGAAGCTGCTCAGCCGTGATCACATGGACTTGGTCCGGGTGTCGCAGGGCGGCTTGGAAACGGACCTGGTGCTGGGCCCCAGGGTGGCCGACCACGGCTGGGGTATGGGCTACATGCTCAACCAGCGTTGCGTCAACGGACCGAACCCGCGGATGTTTGGCCACGGCGGTCTGGGCGGCTCGTTCGGGTTCGTCGACCTGGAAAATCGAATCGGCTATGCGTACGTCGCAAATCACTTCGACGCGACCAAGTCGAACGCGGACCCTCGCAGCCTCGCGCTCAGTGACGAGGTTTACCGGGCGCTGGGCGTACTGACCAAATAGCTCAGCGGTGGTCCCAGCCGCGGTCGTGATCCGGGCCGTGGTCGCGGTCGTCATGCCAACCACCACGGTCATCGTGATACCACCCAGGGCGGAAGTTGTCGTGGCAATGCCATCCGTCCCAGTTATCTCCCCACCCCGGGTCCCAGAACTCGCCGGGGCACCATTGCGGGAACGGCCCGGGTGCGGCTTGGGCGTCGACGGCGGCACCCACACCCAGAACACCTAAGGCGGCACTCATAGCTAAACCGTTGCGGCTAAACGCGGTTTTATCTTCACAGCATTAGGGTTAGCCCGGCAGGGCGACTTCTAAACAGGCGTGAGTTGCACCCTCACAACGAAATGGTCTGTGCTACATCACATTTCATATGTGAAAATATTTACCTTTGGCAATTATTACACCAGAACACGTTTCGCCCCTCGAGCACGGTAGTGCTGACCGTAGTACCGCACACCCGGCACGGTTCGCCGGCGCGGCGGTACACATACGTCCGGGGTCGACCGGGCAGATATGACGGCGGACCATGATCGTGCTCGGGTCGCACCACGACGATCTTGCCGCCGCGCAGGCCCACCTTCATCAGCGCCACCAAATCGGTCCACGCCGTGGCGAATTCGGTTTCACCGATCTCCCGGCCCGGCCGGAACGGGTCGATGCGGTGCCGAAACAGTAACTCGCTGCGGTAGACATTGCCCACGCCCGCCATGACGGTCTGATCCATGAGAAGTGCGCCAATAGGCCTGCGGGACTTGGTTATTCGAGTCCAGGCCCACGACGGGTCCGCATCGCTGCGCAACGGATCGGGGCCGAGCTTTGCCACCACGTCGCTCACGCGAGCTTCATCGATCACCTCGCACACGGTCGGCCCGCGCAGATCGGTGCCGTGCTGGGCGCCGACCATCCGCATACGCACCTGGCCTACTGCTTCCGGAAGCAGCCCATCGCCGGGGTGGGCCCATTCGGTGAAGGTTCCGTAGAGGCCGAGATGAACGTGCACGATCGGGCCGTCGGCATAGTGATGAAACAAGTGCTTGCCCCAGACGCTGGTCCGTTTCAGGACACGGCCGTCGACCACGGCCGCCTCAGGGGCGAATCGGCCCTGCGGGCTGGATACCGCGACGGGTGCGCCGGCGAAGCGACGCTGGTGCAGCCGAGCCAGCCGATGCAAAGTGTGCCCTTCAGGCACGGAAACCTCTCAGCAGTCTTTACGCCTGCGCGCCGGGAACCGGCGGCGCGTGGTGGGTGCGTTCGTACTCGGCGAGAATGTCGATACGCCGTTGGTGGCGTTCGGCTTTCGAGAACGGCGTGTTGACGAAGGCGTCGACGAAGGTGAGCGCCTCGGCCACGGTGTGCATGCGACCGCCGATCCCGATCAGCTGCGCGTTGTTGTGTTCACGCGCCAGCGTCGCGGTCTCCACGCTCCAGGCCAGCGCGCAGCGCGCCCCGGGAACCTTGTTGGCGGCGATCTGCTCGCCGTTGCCCGATCCGCCGATCACGATGCCGAGGCTGTCGGTGTCGGCAACCGTGCGGGTCGCCGCGTCGATGCAGAACGCCGGGTAGTCGTCCTCGGCGTCATACGTGAATGCGCCGCAATCGACAGGCTCGTGTCCCGACTTCTTCAGGTGCTCAATGATCTGCTGCTTGAGTTCGAAGCCAGCGTGGTCAGACCCCAGGTAGACGCGCACGCCAGACATCCTTACAGCCGCGCGCCATCGGGGCTAGTCGAATTCGGGCTTTTCGTGGCGAGTCCGCTTCAGTTCGAAGAAGTGCGGGTAGGCAGCGAAGGTCACCGAGGCGTCCCAGAGCTTGCCGGCCTCTTCACCGCGCGGGATCCGGGACAGCACCGGACCGAAGAACGCGACACCGTTGACGTGGATCGTCGGTGTGCCGACGTCCTCCCCAACCGGGTCCATTCCGGCGTGATGGCTCTTGCGGAGCGCGTCGTCGTAGGCCTCGCTGGTCGCGGCCTCGGCCAGCTCGGCCGGCAGTCCCGCCTCCTCTAGCGACAGCTTGATGACGTCATCGAGCTCCTTGTTGCCCTTGTTGTGGATCTGGGTGCCCATCGCGGTGTAGAGCGGCGCCAACACGCCGGCGCCATGCGCCTGCTCGGCGGCGATCGCCACCCGCACCGGTCCATAGGCCTTCTTCATGTTTTCCCGGTAGCTCTCGGGCAGGTCTTCGCGGTTTTCATTGAGGACCGCCAGGCTCATCACGTGGAAGTTCACGTCGATGTCGCGGACCCGTTCGACCTCGAGGATCCAGCGTGACGTGATCCAGGCCCACGGGCACAGCGGGTCGAACCAGAAATCGGCGACAGACTTCTCAGCCATTGCGCAGTCCTCTCAAAGTCAGAAACGGTTTAAAACACCGCTAAAACACAACCGTAGTAGCCGCGCACCTGTTCCCGTTCTGCAGGGCCAAGACGACATCGACACGACGGCCCTGCAGGGTCAACCCCGCACGCTCTAAGTTGAACGGGTGGCTCTTCCTAACCTCACCCGGGATCAGGCGGTCGAACGCGCCGCCCTGATCACCGTCGATAGCTACCAGATCAACCTCGACGTCACCGACGGTAACGGTGCTCCCGGTGAGCGAACTTTCCGCTCCATCACCACCGTGGAGTTCGATGCCCTGGCCGGCGCCGACACCGTCATCGACATCGCCGCCGAAACCGTCCGCAGCGCCAGCCTGAACGGCCACCAGCTCGATGTCTCCGGGTACGACGAATCGACCGGGATCCCGCTGCGGGGACTCGCCGGCCACAATGTGGTCGTCGTCGACGCCGACTGCCGCTACTCCAACACCGGCGAGGGCCTGCACCGCTTCGTCGACCCGGTGGACGATGAGACCTACCTATATTCGCAATTCGAAACCGCCGACGCTAAGCGGATGTTCGCCTGCTTCGACCAGCCCGATTTGAAGGCCACGTTCGATATCCGGGTGACCGCGCCCCCGCACTGGCGGGTGGTGTCCAATGGGGCGGCGAGCGACGTCGAAGACGTCGACAAGAACAGAGCGCACACCTTCGCCACCACCCCGCGGATGAGCACCTATCTGGTGGCGCTGATCGCCGGACCTTACGCCGTCTGGGAAGACGTCTACACCGACGAACACGGCGATATCCCGTTGGGCATCTATTGCCGGGCCTCGCTGGCGCAACACATGGACGCCGAGCGGTTGTTCACCCAGACCAAGCAGGGATTTGGCTTCTACCACAAACACTTTGGGTTGCCATACGCATTCGGCAAGTACGACCAGCTGTTCGTCCCCGAGTTCAACGCCGGCGCAATGGAAAACGCCGGCGCGGTGACCTTCCTCGAGGACTACGTGTTCCGCAGCAAGGTGACCCGGGCGTCCTACGAGCGGCGCGCCGAGACGGTGCTGCACGAGATGGCACACATGTGGTTCGGCGATCTGGTCACCATGACCTGGTGGGACGACCTGTGGCTCAACGAGTCCTTCGCCACCTTTGCGTCGGTGCTGTGCCAAAGCGAGGCAACCGAATTCAGCGAGGCATGGACGACGTTCGCCACCGTCGAAAAGTCGTGGGCGTACCGGCAGGACCAATTGCCCTCGACGCATCCGATCGCCGCCGACATCCCCGACCTAGCTGCTGTCGAGGTGAACTTCGACGGCATCACCTACGCCAAGGGCGCGTCGGTGCTCAAGCAGCTCGTCGCCTACGTCGGGCTGGAGCACTTCCTGGCCGGGCTGCGCGACTACTTCCGCACCCACGCGTTCGGCAATGCCACCTTCGACGATCTGCTCTCCGCACTGGTGAAAGCGTCGGGCCGCGACTTGTCTACTTGGGGCCAGCAGTGGCTGAAAACCACCGGGCTCAACACGCTGCGGCCGGAATTCGCGGTCGCCGACGGCAAGTTCACCCGGTTCGCGGTGACCCAGAGCGGCGCGGCGCCCGGCGCCGGCGAGACCAGGGTGCACCGGGTGGCCGTCGGCATCTACGATGACGATGGCTCCGGCAAGCTGGTGCGGGTGCAGCGGGAAGAACTGGACATCGAGGGCCCGGAGACGGAAGTCCCTGCGCTGGTTGGCATTCCGCGCGGCAAACTGATTCTGGTCAATGACGACGATCTGACATACTGCTCACTGCGGCTGGACGCCGAGTCGCTGCGGACGGCGTTGGATCGGATCGCCGACATCGCCGAGCCGCTGCCGCGCACCCTGGTCTGGTCGGCCGCGTGGGAGATGACCCGCGAGGCCGAGCTGCGCGCCCGCGACTTCGTGGCGCTGGTTTCGGGCGGGATACAGGCCGAAACCGAGGTCGGTGTGGCCCAGCGGCTGCTGCTGCAGGCGCAGACGGCGCTGACTTCTTATGCCGAGCCGGGTTGGGCCCGCGAGCATGGCTGGCCGCAATACGCGGACCGGATGCTGGAATTGGCGCGTGCCGCCGCGCCCGCGTCGGACCATCAGTTGGCTTACGTCAACACGTTGTGCTCATCGGTCCTGTCGCCCCGGCACGTCGAGACGCTGAACGCACTGCTCGATGGTGACCCGGCCGAGCTCGGCTTGGCGGGCGTGAATGTGGATACCGACCTGCGCTGGCGCATCGTGAGTGCGCTCGCGGCCGCCGGTGCCATCGACGCCGACGGGCCGGCGACACCCAGAATTGACGCCGAGGCGCAACGCGATCCGACCGCGGCCGGCAAGCGCCACAGCGCCCAGGCCGCCGCGGCGCGGCCGCAGCTCGACGTCAAGGAGAAGGCGTTCACCACGGTGGTCGAGGACGACACCCTGCCCAACATCACCGCGCGCTCGATCATCGCGGGCATCGCCGCACCCGGACAGAGCGAGCTGCTCAAGCCCTTCACGGCGCGCTACTTCGACACGATCGCCAAGGTGTGGGCGCGCCGATCCAGCGAGGTCGCGCAGACCGTGGTGATCGGCCTGTATCCCTACTGGGACATCAGCGACTCCGCGATCACCGCCGCCGACGAGTTTCTGAGCGCCCCGGAGTCCGAGGTCCCACCGGCGTTACGCCGACTGGTGCTGGAGGGTCAGGCCGCGGTCAAGCGGTCGCTGCGGGCGCGTCGTTTCGATTCCGGTCAGGCCGGTCAGGCGTAGCCACCGTCGGACAGGCCGGCGTCGTCTTCGAGCCTGTTCGTCGTGCCGAATGCCCGCTCGCGCACCAGTTCCCAGCTGTAGTCCCTGAGCATGCGCAGGTAACCCTTCGCCGCCCACTGCGCGGCGTGGCGCTCCTCATGGTGCAGCACGCGGTCCAGATTCAGGCCGCCCTGTGCGGGCGCACCCTGGCGGTCGGTGTACCAGGCCCGCCCGGATCGCACGATTCGGCGCAGCTGCTCGCTGGGGTCGCTGCAGCGGTCGATGTTCACCATGAAGATGTCGCCCCAGGCGGTTCCGCCCTGCTGGCTGAACAGGCCCTGAATCCAGTTGCCGCCCAGGCCCATCAGGATGCCGTTGGGGGTGGTGACCAGCCGCGCGCCGTTGCGGTGGACGAACCTGACGTCGCGGTCATAGCTCCAGCTGTTGCCGCGCTGCCGGTCGATGATCCGCTGCACCTCGGCGGCAGAGTAGGGCGTATCCGGGAAGTCGTTGGTGACCCCGGGCTGCGCGCCCGCCTCGGCGTAGCCGGTGCCCGCGTTGAAGATGTAGGTCATCAGCGCCGCCCTGCGCGCGTCGCTCCCGTCGGCTCGTCGCGGGATCAGGAAAAACGACTTGCCGTCGGGGTCGGTGATCTCCTCCATCTGCTGGAGGACGTCGAAACTGCCGGGCGTGATGCCGTGCCGACGTTGGATCTCACCGATGACGTCTGCGGGCACGCCCCTACGCGCGGCGTTTTCCAACCACTCCCGGTGGCGCAAACTAGGCCGGGGAGATCCCGGCACTCAGGACGCGGATCGCGCTGACCAGCCCGTCGACCAGGTCACCCTGCTCGAATGCCGACGAAGCCGCGGCGACTCCAAGCGGTGCGGCCGATTCGGCGCCGCGACCCCGCACGGCGGTGCCGTACGCCACCTCGATGACGCACTGGTTCGGCGAGACGGCGAGCAGCACCGCGTCGTCGGGTGTCGGGACCTTGGCCAGAATCTCGCGTGCCCGCGCGGCGGTGTCGCTGCCCAGGTCGCCGATGTAAATGGCGAATCGCGCCCGGGAGGCTCGGGAGCCGTATTTCAGTGCGTCGTCGATGGCGACGAGGTCGTTGATCGAGAACGGGTATTGCACGGGCAGCTCGCCGGGTTCGGTCACCCCGGAAAGACGTCCGCTGGTGGTGACCACCGTGCCCCTGGGGAGGTCGGCGGGCTCGATCGTCGCAACTTCACCACGTGCCACTGGCGCCACCTCCGACTGTGAATTCCGATGTGTCGTGCCCGCCGTGTCCGCCGTGGGCGGAGCCGACAGCCTCGTCGGTGGCGGCCCACAGGATCGGCGCATGCGTCCAGGGTTCCGACAACTTATAGCTCTCGGGGTGGGGTCCCTTGTGCCTCCAGATCAGCACCGCCAGCACCGCTACCAGCAACAGGGGGATTCCCGCAACCAACAGGTGGATCTCCATAGCGTTCACGACGCAAACCGTATCCCACCGAGCCGGCTTCCGGCGCACCTAGGGCGCGAGAAACCGTCGTGCCCCAACCCCTAGGCCTGGGGCTGTGCCCGCCTCGCGGCTCTCGCGGTCGCTTCCTCAGCGTCCATCTGATCCGCCTCCGCCAGCGTCGGGGCGCTGCCGCCAAGGCGGCGCGGCACCCAATATTCCCCAGCCGGATGGTGGTATTCCTGCTGCACTTGGTCCAGCAGAGCGCTCATCGATTCGCGCAGCGCGACGTTGGTCGACGTGACGTCCGAGGCGGGGGCCACTGGCGCGCCGACCCGAACGGTCACCGGCACCTTGTTGCGGCCTAACTGCTTGGGGTGGCCCTTGGTCCAGATTCGCTGGCTGCCCCACACGATGACGGGGATGATCGGGACGTTGGCCTCGAATGCCATCCGGGCGGCCCCCGTCTTGAACTCGGTGAGTTCGAAGCTGCGGCTGATGGTGGCCTCCGGATAGATTCCGATCATGAATCCTTCCCGTAGCCGCTCCACGGCCAGCACGTAGGCATCCGCCCCGGCGCTGCGATTCACCGGAATTGTCTTGGTGTGCTTGATCGCGAAGTTGACGATCTTGTGCTGCTGCAGTTCGCCCTTGACCAGGTATCTCAACCGGCGGCCCCGGCGGCGCGCGGCCAACCCCGCCGCCAGCCAGTCGACATAGCTGGTGTGGTTGATCGCGACCACGGCACCGCCGCGGTCGGGGATGTTCTCCTCGCCGATGTAGGTGATGCGAGCGCCGACGGCCCAGAAGAATGTCTGGGCCATGAGCTCCATGCTGCGATACGTCGCCTCCATCAACGATCACCGCTGACGGGCTCGGCGGGAAAACCACGCCGCAAATGTCGCATACGCCTTCGGCTGTCTGGTGATCCTGCACGAGCCGGAATTGCCTGCCTCGCCAAAGCTCCACATCCTTATCACCGACGCGCCGGCCGCTCAGCGGCACCTAAGCCTATGCGCTACAACGCTTTCATTGAGGTGCGGGTGCGACATTGGCCGCATGCAACAGCCGGGAGCCATTGACGCCACAGCCGACGTGTTCGACAAACAAGTCGCGCTCTCCCGGCATGTGTTGGAACTCGACGACGGACACGAGGTCGGCGTAGCGGTGGGTGGTCGGGGTGTTCCCCTGGTTTTCCTGCATGGCCTGGGGCAGAACCACCGCGCATATCAGGACCTGCTTCGTCGGGTAGCGGGTTTGGGGTTCCTCGTTGTGGCGATCGACGCCGCCGGTCACGGCGACACCCAAGAATTCGGCTTCGGGCAGGCGCAATTCGCCGACTTCGCCGCGCTGACGCTTCGCGCCCTCGACGTTTTGGGTATCGAGAAGGCGGTGTTCGTCGGCCACTCGATGGGCGGCCGCTTGGCGATCGAGATGGCGGCGGCCGCACCCGAACGAGTGCTGGCCACCGTGCTGCTCAATGCCGCTGCCGGGGCGTCGTTCGATCGGAGTCTGGCCGCTGTAGCGGGGCCACCGCTTCAAGCGGTCCGTGCGATTCTGGCCATGCTGCGCGGCACCGGCCCGCATCTGACCCGGCTGAGCATCGTCCGTGCCGGCCAGCTTCTTGCGGTGCGGCTGACGGGCGCAGTGATCAGCAATGTCCGGCGACCGCTGGGCCCGGTGCGCGCCGCGTGGGCCATGATGCAGTCCCCCCATGCTTCCTCGGCGCAGCTACGTCTCATGCGTGACCGCGGGATCCCAACGTTCGTGTTACACGGCGACAACGACTACCTGGTTCCCTTCGCGTTCGCACACGACATCGCGGCGGCCGCGGGCGGTTCACTACACCGGGTGCACGGTGCGTCTCATTCGTGGATGTGGGCAACCCCCGGCGGGCGGCCGATGCGCTTCGATGCCTCATGACCCGCGAATTGGGCGATGCCCTCCGGGGCGCCGCCGAGGCACTCGGAATACGAGACTGGCGCCAAAGCGCGCACTGGGAGCGGGCACTGGTGGCACCGAATGCGTTGATACGCGAACTCAACAGCGAACCGATCGCGCAGGGCGCTCGCCGACCCCGATACGCGGCGAACCGACGGGCATCCGGCATCGGCCGATCCATGCATGGGACCGATGCCCTGTGGCGCCAGATCGCGGCCCATGATCTGCAACCGGCCGTGTGATGCGATTTTCATCAACGTGACTTTTACGTTCACGCGCGCGGACACGTCGTCTCGTCCGGTGCGCGACGCCTCCGCGGAGTGAGCGACGGGAACGGTTCTCGCAGTGGCGCCCTCGCATCGACCTGTGGCTTTCGCACCGGGGTCGTGCCGCGGGCGTTTCAGCCCGGGGCGTCAGGTACGGCCCGTGATGGCGGTGGGGTCGCGTGATTGCTGACGCGCCGCCGGGGATGCCCGCTGTTAGGCTTCGCGCCATGCGTACGGGGTTTGCTGGCTCGGAGTGCCACGCCTTTGTGCGCTGTTGTCGCTGACGCGTCGAACCCGTCTGCGGTCTGGTCCGGAATCAACGAATTTCCCGACGTCAAGTGCCTTTCCGCAATAACGGGACCCCAAGCCCATAAGTCTCGCACTGGAAGGTCCACCCAATGCTTAACCACACCGGGGGTGCGTTGCATAGGCGCCGCGTCCGGTATGCCGCGTTGCTCACGCTGATCGTGGGAGTAACCGCCGCGTGTGGCGCCGGCGCCAGCGACGCGGTCGGCGGCCGTGCACTGAGTAACGCAAATATAAAGATCACCCTGGTCGCCTACTCCGTGCCAGAACCCGGCTGGAGCAAGGTGATTCCGGCGTTCAACACCTCTCTGGAGGGTAAGGGCGTTCAGGTGGTCACCTCGTACGCCGCCTCCGCCGACCAGTCTCGCGGTGTCGTCGAAGGCAAACCTGCCGATGTTGTGAATTTCTCCGTTGAACCCGACATCACGCGATTGGTCAAGGCAGGCAAGGTTTCACCGCACAGATCACCCGCGGCGACGCCGAGGCGCTCGCCTTGAATGAAGGTGACACCGTCTACGTGCGCGCCACCCGGGTACCGCCGATAGCCAACCCGGATCCCAGCACGCTGACGTCAGCGTGACCAGCTTGGTTTAAGCCGCGCCCTCGCCGAGGTACCGGGCCCACGCCGGGTCCATCTCCTTGACCGTGGACAACAGCCGCCAATGCTGTCCCGTCGGCGGTACCGGCGCGCGGCGCAGTGCCCAGCCGAGTTCGCTCAGCAGCCTGTCCCCCTTGCGGTGGTTGCACGTCGAGCAGCATGCGACGCAGTTCTCCCACGAGTGGTCACCGCCGCGGCTGCGCGGCACCACATGGTCGACGGTGTCTGCCCGCGCCCCGCAGTAGGCGCAGCAGAACCGGTCACGGTGCATCAGTGCGGCGCGGGTCATCGGCACCCGGGCCCGGTACGGAACTCGCACGTAGGTCCGCAGCTGGATCACCGACGGCACGACGATCGAGTGCGTCGCCGAATGGATGACCGGGCCGGCCGGATCGTGGTGCACGATGTCGGCCTTTCCGCAGATCACCATCACAATCGCCCGCCGCATCGGTAGCGCGGTCAGCGGCTCGTAGGTGGAATTCAGCAGCAGCACCCGCCGGCGACTCCAGATCGATTCGTGGCGGGAGGGCGGATGGGTATCGACGCTATGCAGGGATGACGCGGATGCGGGTCCGGTTAGCCCTGCCGCGGCACCGGAACTGCGGTGGCTGCGGCGTCTCTTGCCATGCGCCATAGATCCTCCGCCGATAGTCCACCATGAATTACCGCCGATCGCACGCCTATTGCTGGTGCGCGCCGTGTCGAGCCGGTGAACAGCCGGAGGCGGCGGGGCCGGTCGGGGGCACAAACCCGCCATGGACCACAATGGAGGGGATGGATCAGGTGCAACAGTCGTTCTACGACGCCGTCGGCGGAGCCGAGACTTTCAACGCGATCGTGTCCCGTTTTTATGCGCAGGTCCCCGAGGACGAGATTCTGCGTGAGCTGTATCCGGCCGACGACCTGGAAGGCGCCGAGCAGCGGCTGCGGATGTTCCTGGAGCAGTACTGGGGTGGCCCGCGAACCTACTCCGACCAGCGCGGACACCCGCGGCTGCGGATGCGCCACGCCCCGTTCCGGATCACGCCCATCGAACGCGACGCGTGGCTGCGGTGCATGCGCACGGCCGTGGCGTCGATCGATTCGCAAACCCTCGACGACGAGCACCGCCGCGAACTACTCGACTATCTGGAGATGGCCGCCCACTCACTGGTGAACTCCACCTGGGGCTAGCAACGACAGTTATCGAGAAATTGGCCGCCAATTTGGGTGCAGATGGCGCGCCGCCGGCGACCCGTGCGGGATCGTGACGGGCGGCTACGGTGGTAGGCAATTCAGCGGCGTGAGACTGAACGGAGCGATATGGGCCCCGGTTCTGCGTGGTGGGCGAATGCAATTTTCTACCAGGTGTATCCGCGGTCGTTCGCCGACAGCGACGGCGACGGGGTTGGCGACCTGGACGGCGTGACGGCCCGGTTGGGGTATTTAAAGGAACTGGGTATCGACGCGATCTGGCTCAGCCCCGTCACCGTCTCGCCGATGGCCGACCACGGCTACGACGTCGCCGATCCCCGTGACATCGACCCACTCTTCGGGGGCATGCCCGCGATCGACCGGTTGATCGCGGCGGCACACGAGCGCGACATCAAGATCACCATGGACGTGGTGCCCAACCACACCAGTTCGGCGCATACGTGGTTTCAGGAGGCGCTGGCCGCCGCGCCGGGTAGCGCCGCGCGGGAGCGCTACATCTTCCGCGACGGTCGCGGGCCTGACGGTGCCCTGCCGCCGAACAACTGGACCGCGGTGTTCGGCGGGTCGGCCTGGGAGCGGGTGATCGAACCGGACGGCAAACCGGGTCAGTACTACCTGCACCTCTTCGACACCCAGCAGCCGGACCTGAACTGGGAGAACCCCGAGGTCTTCGACGACTTCGAGAAGTCGCTGCGGTTTTGGCTGGACCGCGGGGTGGACGGCTTCCGCATTGACGTGGCGCACGGGATGGCGAAGCCGCCCGGCCTGCCCGACGCGAAGGAAAACGTGAAGGTGTTGTCGCACAGCGACGACGATCCGCGCTTCAACCATCCGAGCGTGCATGACATTCACCGCAAGATCCGCAAGACCGTCGACGAGTATCCGGGCGCGGTGACCATCGGCGAGGTGTGGGTGATGGACAACTTGCTCTGGGCCGAGTACCTGCGGCCCGACGAACTGCATCTCGGCTTCAACTTCCGGCTGACCAAGATCGAATTCGACGCTCGCCAAATCCATGACGCCATCGAAAATTCGCTGGCGGCCACCGCGATCTATGGCGCGGTTCCGACCTGGACGCTGTCCAACCACGATGTGGACCGCGAGGTCACCCGCTACGGCGGCGGCGAGATCGGGCTGCGGCGGGCGCGCGCCATGGTGATGTTGATGCTCGCGCTGCCGGGCACGGTGTTCATCTACAACGGCGAGGAGCTCGGTTTGCCCGACGTTTTGGACTTGCCCGAGGAGGTGCTGCAGGATCCGACGTGGGAACGCTCCGGGCATACCGAACGCGGGCGCGACAAGTGCCGGGTTCCGATTCCGTGGTCGGGTGAGGCTCCCCCGTTCGGGTTTTCCGCGTCGGCTGACACCTGGTTGCCGATGCCCGCGGATTGGGCGGCGCTGACCGCGGAAAAGCAAGAGGCGGATGCCGACTCGACATTGTCCTTCTTCCGCCGCGCGCTCAAATTGCGCAGGGAGCGTTCCGAATTCGACGGTGACGTCGAGTGGCCGACCGCCGTTCCCGGCGCGGTGATATACCGCCGCTCCGGCGGCTTGGTGTGCGCGCTGAACGCCGGCACGCACCCGATCGCATTGCCGGACGGCGAGCTCGTCCTGGCCAGTGCGCCATTGGCGGATGGCAAATTGCCACCGAATGCTGCGGCCTGGCTGGTGTAGTCGTTTACGCGTGGACAGTGATCGGAGCGGGCGCCGCGGGAATCGCGGCGGTCGGGAAGCTCCTCGATCACGGCATCCCACCCGGAATGATCGCGTGGATCGATCCCGCGTTCGCCGCAGGAGACCTCGGCCAAAAGTGGCGGTCGGTGTCGAGTAACACCATCGCCGGGACGTTTCTGAGTTTTATGAATGGCTCTGCGGCATTTCGGTTCTCCGAGGCGCCCCCGCTGCCGCTGCAAGAAGTCGATCCCGACGAGACGTGCGCCCTCGCGCTGGTCGCCGATCCACTGGTGTGGATCACCGAGCATTTGCGCGAGCGAGTCGACGTCTTCGAAACGACGGCGACAGACCTGCGTCTGCAGAAACGACGCTGGCAGATTCAGACCGGGCAGCAGCCTGTCGTGTCCGAAAACGTCGTCCTCGCTGTCGGGGCGGTTCCCAAGAAGCTCTCCTACAGGCATTTGGACGAGATTCCCGTGGAGGTCGCTCTCGATCCCGAGAAGCTGGCTCGGGTGCCATTGGAAGGCGCGACGGTTGCCGTCTTCGGCTCGTCGCACTCGTCGATGATCGCGCTACCGCATCTGCTGCGCCATCCGGTCGCGAAGGTAATCAATTTCTACCGTAGCCCGCTCAAATACGCTGTATATCTTGATGATTGGATCTTGTTCGACGACACTGGGCTCAAAGGGCGCGCGGCCGAGTGGGCCCGGGAAAACATCGACGGGGACCTTCCGGAACGGCTGGAGAGGTGCTGGGTTTCCAGCCCGGAATTCGACGAGAAACTTGCCGAGTGCGACCGCGCGGTCTATACCGTCGGCTTCGAGCGGCGCAAGCTGCCGGAGACACCACAATGGGGCGAGCTGGAGTACAACCAGCAGAACGGAATACTCGCGCCGGGCTTGTTCGGGCTGGGCATCGCGTTTCCCGAGTATGCCGAAGATCCTTATGGGTTTGGGCAGTACCGAGTGGGACTGCAGAAATTCATGGATTACCTCAACGCTGTTCTGCCCTTGTGGATGGTTTACGGGACCTGAGCTCAGCGCAAAACCAGCGCCGGATGGCCGCGACGCCGGTACACCGAACCGAACCGGGCATCGACGCGCAGCCACGCCGGCGTGATCCGGACCCGGATGATCTCATCGGCGTCCTCGTGGCGATTGCGGCAGGAAACCCATTGCGGTCAAAGCGAACACGCAGCGCATGGGCAGCCCGACGCTGACGTCGTTGGAGCTGACCCGGATGACTTCCTGGTCGAGCAGTGAGACCGGCGGACCGTGAGAACTGCTGTGCTGCTTGGCGAGTCGCGCCCCTTGCTGCGCCAAGTCCAGCATCACCCGGGCCGGTACGTCGTCGAGATGGGTGAAGCCCGATTCCGGCGGTAACGCGCCTCGCCATGCCGAGTCCATGGCGAAGCCCGGGTCGACGTAGCCGGAGTCGTCCATCGCCGACAGGCCGCGCGCCAATTCGTTTGCGCCGACCGACAAATCATCGGGCCGCAATTTGCCGACCACCACCCGGCTGGCCAGGACATCGAAACCGGTTGCCACCCATGCCGCCAGCAGGCCGGCGGATCGAGCGCGCAGCCGGATGACCGCGGCGTCATCGAGCCGAATCGCGTGATCGACGAAGGTGGCGAGATCCGCGCGGTGGGCAGCCCCGGATTCCGGGCCCAGCCACAGTCCGCGCTCGGCCCCCATTCCGGTTTGCCCTTCTATTCCCTTAGCCACCGTTGCAGGTACTCCCGATGTTGCGGCGACAGTCGCACCAGCTGTTGCTTCTCGATATCAAACGCGACCAGCTGAGTCTCACCGATGACGGCCGGCTTCGACTCGGGTGACGCATTGATCGACCGCACCTCGTAGCCGAGCGTGAAGTCGACGGTCCGCAGCCGCTGCACAAAGATGGTTACCTGCAGCGGCGAATCCAGCAGCCGCAGCTGACTCTTGTAGGTGACTCGCACGTCTGCGACCACAATGGCGGTGTTGATGATCTCGCCGCCAAAAGCGGGCTGCAGGAACGGGACTCGCGACTCTTCGAGAATCGTCACCATGGTGGCGTGATTGACATGCTGGTACATGTCGATGTCCGACCAGCGCACCGGCACAGGCGCGACATATCCGACACTCACCCTGACGATCCCCTTCCAGTGGTTCGGGTCATGCGGCGGATCTGTCGCGCCGCGACCGATAGGGTCGCAAGATCCTTTTGACCGCTTTCGCGCAGCTCGTCAAGCGTCCGGCTGGCCCGCTCGACCCGTGATGCGCTGGTGTGCTCCCACTCGGCGATCTTCTCTTCGCCACTCTCGTCGGGCTCCCCGGCGGCGAGCACGTCGAAGCACAATGACCGCAGGGAGGCGTAGATGTCGTCACGAATTGCCAAGCGCGCCAGCGCATGCCAGCGGTCATTTCGGGGTAGCTGAGAAACCGCGGTCAGCAGACCGTCGGTACCCAGCCGATCCATCAGGGCGAAGTAGGTGTCTGCGACTTCGGCCGTTTCGATCTCGGTGATGTCGGCGACGTCGATGATGTCGAGCAGGCTGTAGCGGTACAGGCCGGCAGCGACGCGGTAGGCCAGGTCGTGCGGCGCGCCTTGCGCGGTGAATTCGGCGGCTTCCTGTTCGACGATCGCTTTGTCGTCGCCGCGCAGCCATTCCCCCATCCGCGGCGTCAATGCCTTGACTTTGGCTGCGAATCGGTTGATTTCGGCGCCGACCGCCAACGGTTGCGGACGATAGTTGAGCAGCCAGCGTCCGGCACGGTCGGTCAGCCGGCAGGTATCCAGCGTCAGTCGGTCCGACAATGCGACCGGCAGGTTTGCCGCGCGGATCCGGCGCCACATGTGGCCGATGCCGAAGATGGCGTCGGTGGCGACATAGGTGCGCACCGCGTCGATGGGGCTGACCCCGACGTCCTCGGCTATCCGGAAGGCATAGGTGATGCCCGCGGTGTCCACCATGTCGTTGACCAACATGGTGGTGACGATCTCGCGGCGCAGCTGGTGCGAACGGATCTCCGGCGTGAACCGTTCGCGCAGTGGCTTCGGGAAGTACAGCGGCAGCCTCGACGCGAACACATCCTGATCGGGAAGTTCGGTGGCCAGCAGCTCTTCTTTGAGCCCCAACTTGACGTGGGCCATCAACGTGGCCAGCTCGGGCGAGGTGAGTCCGATGCCGGCGTCGGTTCGGCGCTGAATCTCCTTCTCCGACGGCAACGCCTCCAATTCCCGGTTGAGGCCGCGTTCGGCCAAGTGCCTGATCTGGTCGGCGTGCACTGGGAACATGCTGGCCGCGTTGGCGCGGCTGGTTCCCATCAAGTCGTTCTGGCTCTCGTTGTCGTCGAGCACCAATTCAGCGACCTCGTCGGTCATCGACTCCAGCAGCTGCTTGCGCTCGTCGGCGTTGACTTTGCCGGCGGTGACCAGCGAGTCGATCAGGATCTTGATGTTGACTTCGTGGTCCGAACAGTCCACCCCGGCCGAGTTGTCCAGGGCGTCGGTGTTGACCCGCCCGCCCGACAGGTCGAATTCGACACGGCCGCGCGCGGTGACCCCCAGATTTCCGCCTTCACCGATAACCTTGGCGCGCACCTGGTTTCCGTTGACCCGCACCGGATCGTTGGCGCGATCGCCGACGTCGGCGTCGGACTCGGATTCGGCCTTGATGTAGGTGCCGATGCCGCCGTTGAACAGCAGGTCCACCGGGGCCTGCAAGATCGCCTTGATCAGATTGGGCGGAGACATTTCGGTGGTGTCGGCGTCGATGCCCAGCGCGGCGCGGACGTGCGCGCTGACCGGGATCGCCTTCTGCTCCCGGCTGAACACCCCGCCGCCCTCACTGATCAGCGACTTGTCGTAGTCGTCCCAGCTGGACCGGGGCAGCGTCGAACATCCGTCGGCGTTCGGCCCACGTCGTCGCGGGATCCGGGTCCGGGTCGAGGAAAATGTGCCGATGGTCGAAGGCGGCGATCAACCTGATGTGTTGGGACAGCAGCATGCCGTTGCCGAAGACGTCGCCGCTCATGTCGCCGATGCCGACGACGGTGAAATCCTCGGTCTGGGTGTCGACCCCGATCTCGCGGAAGTGCCGCTTGACGGCCTCCCACGCGCCCTTGGCGGTGATGCCCATGGCCTTGTGGTCGTAGCCCACCGATCCGCCGGAGGCGAACGCGTCGCCCAGCCAGAAGCCGTAGGACTTGGCGACATCGTTGGCGATGTCGGAGAACGTGGCGGTGCCCTTGTCGGCGGCAACCACCAGGTAGGCGTCGTCGCCGTCCCGCCGCACCACCTCGGGCGGCGCGCTGACTTCCCCGCTCGCGTGGTCGACGTTGTCGGTCACGTCCAGCAACCCGGAGATGAACAACTGATAGCAGGCGACGCCCTCGTCGCGAAGGGCGTCACGGTCGGCGGCAGCTGAATCTTTCGAGCCGGTCGGCAGCGGCGGCCGCTTGAGCACGAAGCCACCCTTGGCCCCGACCGGCACGATCACGGCGTTCTTGACCGCCTGCGCCTTGACCAGACCGAGGATTTCGGTGCGGAAATCGTCGCGGCGGTCCGACCAGCGCAGCCCGCCGCGCGCCACCGGCCCGAACCGTAGGTGTACGCCTTCGACGCGGGGTGAATACACGAAGATCTCGAACTTGGGGCGCGGCAGTGGCAGCTCGTCGATCAACTGGGCATTGAGTTTGAGCGACAACACATTTCGACTGCGGGCCGAACCATCCCGGGTGACAAAGTAATTGGTGCGCAGGGTCGCCTGCACCAGCGACGCGAACGCGCGCAGAATGCGGTCGGTGTCCAGGCTGACCAACGCGTCGATGTCGGCTGCCACCGCCGCGGCCGCCGCCTGCGCGTCGCGGCTGGCCGGCGAATCCGACTCCGGGTTGAAAAGCGCTTCGAACAACGTGACCAGCGATCGCGCGGTCGAGGGGTGGTCGGTGAGCACCGACTCGATGTAGGACTGGCTGTAGGGAAAGTTGGCCTGCCGCAGGTATTTCGCGTAGGCCCGCAGGAGCACGACCTGCTGCCAGGTCAGGTTCGCGCGCATCACCAGCTCGTTGAACCGGTCGATCTCGACGCGGCCCTGCCAGATCGCGGTGACCGCGTCGGCGAATCGTTCTGCGGTGGCGTCGCGTTCGGCTTCTGTCGAGGCCATCGGGATGGTGGGATGCGGCGAGATCCGGAACTGGTAGATCCACACCGGTAGCCCGTCGGGTCGGGTGACGGTGAACGGGCGCTCCTCGAGCACCACCACGCCCATGCTTTGCAACATCGGCAGCAGCTGGCTCAGCGAAGCGGCGCGCCCACCCAGGTACCAGGTCAGCTGCGCGACACCTTGCTCGTCGTCGCGTTCGGTGAACACCAGCTTGACCGAATCATCGGTCAGCTCTTCGATGATGGCGATGTCGGCGGTGGCAGCGGCCGGCGTGACGATCTGCTTATAGGCCTCGGAGAAGGCGCCGGCGTAATGCTCGGCCTCGGCATGACCGATGGAGCCGGTCGCCGCCGAGCCGAGGAGCCGGTCGCCCCATGTTTGCGCTGCGTCGCTCAGCAGTCCCTGGATTCGGATCCGGTTCACTTCGGAGACATCGACTGCGGTCCGGCGTTGGCCTTCGGGCAGCCGGACCATGAAATGCATGAGCGCCCAAGGTGATTCGCTGACGCGGGCGGTGAATTCCAGGCGTGTGCCGCCGAATTCACGGACCAGGATGTCCTCCATCTGCAACCGCACCGGCGTGGTGTAGCGGTCGCGGGTCACATAGACCAGGCACGAGACGAAGTGCTGGAGCCGATCGGCGCGCAGGAACAGCAACGCGCGGCGTTGTGATCCCAGATCCACCACGGCTTTGGCCATCATCAAAAGCCGTTGGGCGCTCTGCGCGAACAGTTCCGGGCGCGGGATGGTCTGGATGACGTCGAGCAGCAGCTGCCCCGGGTGGACGGGGTCGCTGTCGGCCAGCGCGAGCGCGTCGCGGACCCGGTGCGAAATCGTCGGGATCTCCAGGACGTCGGCATTCATGGCGGCGACCGTGAAAAGCCCGACGAAGCGGTGCTCTATCACGCCCTCGTCGACGAATTCGCGCACCGCGATGGCATACGGGTAGGCGCCATAACGCAGATAGCTGCCGACGGCGGCCTGGGCCAAGACGAGCAGATGGTCGTCGTCGGTCAACCGCGGACGCGCGGTCACACGGATGCGTAGCACGCCGAGGCCGGTCGTACCCTCGGCGGCGGTGACCATGGCGCCGTCGACCCGGCAACGCTGGTAGCCGAGCAGCAGAAAGTTCCCTTGGCCCAGCCAGCGCAGCAGCTCCGCGACTTCCTCGCGGTCCGGCGCCGAGAAATGCCCTTCGGCGTTGGCTTCGACATCGGCGGCCACGTCGCTGAGGGTGGTGATCAGCTCGTTTGCGTCGGTAGCCACGAGTTGAACGTCGGCCAGGACTCTGGGCAAGAGTTGTTCGACCTCGGTGAGCGTCTTGCCGTCAACGGAGGGCGAGAGCTGCATGTACATCCACGCTTCGCCGACGTATTGCGCCGCGCCGGGCGGTTTGGGTTCGATGCCGAGCAGGTCACCCGTCGGGCTGCGGTGCACCTCGAACACCGGGGTCATCAGGGCGGTGTAGTCGACACCGAGACGGTGCAGCAGCAGGGTCACGGAATCCATCAGCATGCCGCCGTGGTCGGTGACGACCTGCAGCGCCGGCCCGAACCCGGCTGGATCGTCTGCCGGGTAGACGCAGACACAGCTGTCACCCGCCGGACGATGTTGGCCGAGCCGATAGTGCGCAGCCAGCATGGCGGGTGTCACCAGCGCTTCGGGTGCGGCCGGCGCTACGCGATCGGTTTCCGTCTCGTCGGTGTGTGGCCCGCGATAGCTGGCGGTGTAGGCCTTCGTGATCCACTCGGGAATGTCCCGACCGTCAGCGAATGTGGTCCACGGTTCGGCGGCCTGCTTAGCTCCGGGATCGATCGCCATACCGATTGCTCCCATTCACGCGACGGCTGCCTCTTGCGCCCCGCTCCGCGGCGGCCGTGGCGGCCGCATCGTCGCGGTGGCAGAGCCGACATTAGTCCCGTGTGAGCTTGCGGTGGGTGACCCGGTGGGGTCGCGCCGCGTCAGCGCCGAGCCGTTCTATCTTGTTTTCCTCGTAGGCACCGAAGTTGCCCTCGAACCAGAACCACTTTGCTTCGTTGTCGTCGTCGCCTTCCCAGGCCAGGATGTGGGTGCAGGTGCGGTCCAGGAACCAGCGGTCGTGGGAAATCACTACGGCACAGCCCGGGAATTTCTCCAGCGCGTTTTCCAGCGAGCTCAGGGTCTCCACGTCGAGGTCGTTGGTCGGCTCGTCGAGCAGGATCAGGTTGCCGCCCTCTTTCAGCGTGAGCGCCAGATTCAGCCGGTTGCGCTCGCCGCCGGACAGCACACCCGCGGGTTTCTGCTGATCGGGCCCCTTGAACCCGAACGCGGAGACGTAGGCGCGGGACGGGATCTCGTTCTGGCCGACCTCGATGTAGTCCAGGCCGTCGGACACCACCTGCCACACCGTCTTTTTCGGGTCGATACCCGCGCGGGACTGGTCGACGTAGCTGAGCTTCACGGTTTCGCCGACCTTGACCGTGCCGCTGTCTGGCTGCTCAAGGCCGACGATCGTCTTGAACAGCGTGGTCTTACCCACGCCGTTGGGGCCGATGACGCCGACGATCCCATTGCGCGGCAGCGTGAAGGACAGGTCCTTGATCAGGGTGCGCCCGTCGTAGCCCTTGTCGAGGTGGTCGACCTCGACGACGACATTGCCCAGCCGGGGGCCGGTCGGGATCTGGATCTCTTCGAAGTCGAGCTTGCGGGTCTTCTCCGCCTCGGTGGCCATTTCCTCGTAGCGCTGCAGGCGCGCCTTGCTTTTGGCCTGACGGGCCTTGGCTCCGGACCGGACCCAGGCCAGCTCCTCCTGCAGCCGCTTCTGAAGCTTGGCGTCCTTGCGGCCCTGCACCGAGATCCGCTCGGCCTTTTTCTCCAGGTACGTCGAATAGTTGCCTTCGTACGGGTAAGCGCGGCCGCGATCGAGCTCGAGGATCCATTCGGCGACGTTGTCGAGGAAGTAGCGGTCGTGGGTGACCGCCAAGATCGCGCCGGCATAGCTGGCCAGATGCTGTTCGAGCCACTGGACGCTTTCGGCATCCAGGTGGTTGGTGGGCTCGTCGAGCAGCAGCAGGTCGGGTTTGGACAGCAGCAATTTGCACAACGCGACGCGGCGGCGCTCACCGCCGGACAGGTTGGTCACCGGGTCGTCCGGCGGTGGGCAGCGCAGCGCGTCCATGGCCTGCTCCAGCTGCGAGTCGAGGTCCCACGCCTCGGCGTGGTCGAGCTCCTCCTGCAGCCGGCCCATCTCCTCCATCAACTCGTCGGAGTAGTCGGTGGCCATCAGCTCGGCGACCTCGTTGAAGCGGTCGAGCTTCACCTTGATGTCGCCCATGCCCTCTTCCACGTTGCCGCGGACGGTCTTCTCCTCGTTCAGCGGCGGCTCCTGCTGCAGGATGCCGACGCTGGCGCCGGTAGCCAGGAACGCATCGCCGTTGTTCGGCTTGTCCAAACCGGCCATGATCCGCAAGACGCTCGACTTACCGGCGCCGTTCGGGCCGACGACACCGATCTTGGCGCCCGGGAAGAAGCTCAACGTAACGTCGTCCAGGATCACCTTGTCGCCGTGCGCCTTGCGGACCTTCTTCATCGTGTAGATGAACTCAGCCATGCCGCGGTGTTGCCTTTCTGGTCTTTGAGAGGGACTCGCGGACCATCCTAGGCATCGCTCGAGTCCACTAAGCCGACAGAGGCAGCGCCGCGGGGTCGTCGGGCTGGACGGAGGCGCCGTCTTCGGCGGCAGGCGCCTCTTCGGAAGCGTCGGCAGGCGTCACCTCCGGCGCCGAGTTTTCCTGCGTCGCCGGCCCGGTGTACCGCGGGTTCTCGATGCGCACGAACACCCGCGACAGGTCCGGTCCCACCGCCGTGGCCCGCATCTCCGTCGACGAGCGGCGATTGCCGTCGCGGTCCTCGTACTCGCTGGTGTAGACGTGGCCGGTCACGATCACCGGAGCGCCCTTACTCAGCGCGGCGCAGACACCGCCGACCAATCTGCCCCAGCAGTTGACCGTGACGAATAGCGAGTTGCCCGGTTCCCAGCCGCCGTCGGCGGTGCGGCGGCGCGAATTGCTGGCCACCCGGAACTTGACGAGGTCTTGGTCGCCGACCTTGCGGCGCTGAAGGTCGTTCACGATGTGACCGACCACGGTGAGGGTTGTTTCGAACATTGAGTCATTCCTTTCGCGATTGTTCTAAGTAGCGTTCGTGCTGTGGCGCCCATTCAGCGCCGGGCCACCGTCAAACCGCTGCGGCGTCTGACGCGGCCGTCGAGTGCTGTGGACACAGTCGCGACTGTGGACAAACACATGATCGGCCGTGCCGTCCGCCAGCCGAACCACACTGCGAAAATGGCGGCTGAAAATCGCAGTGACGTTCGGCTCGCGGATCCCGCCTTAAGGCCGCGGCTTTTCGCGGTGCGCTAGCTGGGCCAGCATGGCGTTGTAGGCGGCCAAGTCGGCGTCGTCGTCGAGGTCGGCGGCGCGATCCAACCGCCGGGCGGTGCGCCGATCGCTGCGCGCCCACTGCACCAGCAGCGCGATCATGACGATAACCAGAGGCAATTCCCCTGCCGCCCAAGCGATTCCACCACCTAGCCGCTGATCGCCCAGCAGGTCGGTGTGCCAGCTCAGGCCCAAGGATCGGTAGTAGGCGGCACCGAGCACGGTCCGGGTGCTCATCAGCTCGACACCGAAGAAGGCGTGCAACGGCAGCGACGCGAATACCACGCCGACCTTGGCCAGCGGCGGAATCGGCCGCGGCGTGGGATCGACCCCGATCACCACCCAGTAGTAGAGGTAGCCGCTGAGCAGAAAGTGCACGTTCATCGCCAGATGCCCGGCGTGACTGCCGACCGCGGTGTCGAAAAGGCTCGAGAGGTACAGCCCGTAGAAGCCGGCAACGAACAGCACGGTGGCCACGATCGGGTTGGTGACGATCCGCGAAAACCGACTGTGTAGCGCGGCCAACAGCCATTCCCGCATGCCCGGGGGGTCATCACGGCCGGCGGCCGGCAACGCCCGCAACGCCAGGGTGACTGGGGCACCCAGCACCAGCAGAATCGGGACCAGCATCGACAAGCCCATGTGGGCGACCATGTGCATGCTGAACATCGCCGGCATATAGCGACCGACGCCCGACGACGTCACGAACAGCAGCGCCAGACACCCGAGCAACCAGGCCACAATCCTGCCGGGCGGCCAGTGATCGCCGCGGCGGCGCAGCCGCAGCACCGCTGCCACGTACACCGCGGCGAGAATGATCGCCGCCGTGCCGAAGATCAGGTCGAAGCGCCAGTCGAACAGAATGCGCGCCACCGTCGGCGGTCCGGCGAAGTCGTAGCCGATCTCGGCTTCAGGAATCGACGGCAGCCGAAGCGGCGGCGGAGGCGGAGGCGTGCGGCCCAGCCCGACGGCGATGCCGAAAGTCACGCCGAAGACGGCAGCCTCGACGAGCGCCAGCCGGACCAAGGCGCGGCGGGCACTCGGATCGGCTTGCAACGCAACGACTCCCATGCGTCGCTGGCGCCAGCCCAGGACTCCCAGCGCGCAGAGCGCGACCAGCTTGGCAATAACCAGGCGCCCGTACCCGGTGGTCAGCAGGTCGGCCAACGGGACCCGGACCGCGGCGTTGACAAAACCACTGAGCCCCATCGCGATCCAACACCACAGCGCTATCGCCGAGAACCGCCGCGCCGCCAAATCGGTATGGCCGCCGTGGCGCAACCCGTGGGCCAGCAGGGCCAGTAGACCGCCGGCCCACACGCTGGCGGCAACAAGGTGGATCAGCAGGCTGTTGGTGGCCAGGTCGTGCGAACCGCCCGCCGACGAGTGCCCGGTCAGCCCAAGCGGGACAAGGGTTACCAGCGACCCGGCGAGCAGCAGTGGCGCCCATGACCAGCGCAACACCGCCAGGCTGGCCAGTGTCACCGTCGCCGCCAGCATCGCGGTCCAGCGCCATGCCGATGCGGTGCTGATCAGATCGGCCAGCGACCAGAGGGTAACCGGGTTGAGGTGCTCGGCCACCGCGTGACCAGACACATCGGAAATGGTCAGCGGCACCAGCAGAGCGGCACACACTGCCCACACCCCCGATGCCACCGTCCCCAGCCGCAGCGCACGGTACCCACCGACATCGAGGACCCCGCTGCGCTGCGGTGGCACCAGGAACGCCGCGAACAGGAACGACCCGACGGCCAGCACCGCGGCGATCTCGCCGGCCGCGCGGACGAACGGCAGCCCCAGCGTGGTGGCCGGGCCCGGATCGGGCAAACCGGTGGCAGTCAACGCCTCTGCCAGGGATAACGCCCCGATGCCAGCCGCCGTGCAGCCAGCCAGCACCGCGACGCCGGTCAGAACGGGCCAAACCAGCCCAGGCTTACCGGCCTGTCGTGGGAGCGTCATGACCCCAAGCGTATGGGCGCGCGACCCGACTACTCGGCTCGGCTTGCCCGCGCCTTCTGCAGTGCCTCTGCCTCACGCGAGACGAATTGTTTGCGTGCGATCTGCCCGACGTAGTCGCAATCGCGGACGATGTCGCGCAGTTCCTGCCGAAACGCTGCGCGCCGCTCGTCGAGATCCGGGCCCGGCCCGATCAGGTCCTGGTCGGCGACGACTTGGCGCGCGGTGGCGAACAGCAGCGTCGACACCGACTCGTTGCTGCGCACCCGGGTCTGCGCCACGTACTGACGGCCAACGCCGAGCGCCAGGTCGATCAGTTCCTTATCGCCGATGCCGGCCGGCGCATCGCGCAACACGTCGGCGACGATCTCATACGACTCGAAGATCACCCGCAACATCGCGTCCGACATCAGCGGGCGTTTGGCGAACAGCAGGGCGTCGATCTCGTCTCCGCCCGCCGCGACGTGTGTTTCCCAATCTTGGTGCCACGCCATCTCTTCGGCGATGTTCTCCCGAAACGCCGCCGAATCGGCGAAATAGAAATCGAATTTCAGCAGATCGCGCAGCCGCATCGCTTGGGACCAGAACGCTTCCATCCGGTCACCGTCCGCGCGTCCGGCGTAGGCGAGTGCCAGCTCGACGATCGAGGTCTCCAGGAACGCGTGTATCACTGAGTTGCGGTAGAACGCCGCCGCAAGTTCGTCGTCAGGCGCGATGCGCCACACCGGTTCCCGGCCGCCGTCGACGCGGGTGATGGGATGCCCGTTGGACAACGCATCGACCGCCGCGCGCACACCGTCGGGCGTGCGCAGCCGCAACGCACTGGTCGACATCGGCGTCAGCTTGCGCTCGAGGTAGTCGAGCGAATCCTGCAGCGTGTGGTGTAGCTGATCGAGCGTGAGTGCCGCCCCGCGAGTAGTCAGCAGCAGCGCACACACCAGGCCGGTCGCCGTTACCGGTGTCGCCTGCAGAATCCGCCACGCGACTTCGAAAGATATTTTCTGCAACGCAAGACGTTTGGCGTCCTTGTCCTGTGCCAGTGCACCGTGCGGCGGACCCAGGTGTTGCCGCATCGAGACGGCTTCGGGGAAGCGGACGTAAATCTTGCCGTAATTGCGTTCGCCCTGCGCCTTGATGAAGTTGTACAGCCAGCCGACGCCCTCGGGGGTCTTCTCGCCGCCGCGTGCGTATTCGGCGTACTCGGCGGTTTCGTGCAACTGATCGAAGCTGATCGAGACCGGTTGCAGCAGAATGTCTTCGCTGCGGCCGTCCAGATAGGCGTCGGCAACATAAGACATCAGACCGAGCTTGGGTGGCAGCATCTTGCCGGTACGCGAGCGGGTTCCCTCGATGGACCAGCTCAGATTGAACCGCTTCTCCACGATGTAGCCGACGTATTCCCGCAAGACGTACTTGTAGAGTGGGTCAGCGCCGATGTTGCGGCGGATGAAGATGACTCCGGAGCGTCGCAATAACGGCCCCATCACCCCGAACGACAGGTTGATACCGGCGAATACGTGCACCGGCGGCAGCCGATTCTCCTGCATCGCCACCGGGACCACCGCGCCGTCGATGTAGGAACGGTGCGAGAACAGCAACACCGCAGGGTGGGCTTCCAACGCGGTACGCATCGCCGCAACCTGATACTCGTCGTAGTCGATCTCGGGTTCGAATCCGCGGCTGATGGCCCGGCCGAGGACGGAGACGAGATCGACGGACACCCTGCTCCACCCGGTCGCGAGCTCGTCGAGCATCTTGCCCGCCTCTTCGACGGTCGCGCCCGGAATCTTTTTCAGGCCGGCACGAAACCGTGTGGACGCCAAGATCTCTGGCTTGAGCAGCCGCGGAGATTTGTACTGTGGGCCGAGGATCCGGTACTCGGCACGTTCCATGGCCAAGTACGCCCGGCGGGTGACGAACTGGGCGAAATCGCGCTCGTCCTCGCCGACGGTGGTGTCACGCCACTGCTGCCGAAGTTCGGACACCTTGGCCGGGTCACCGGCCACCACCCGCGCGCAGCGGGGATCCTTGTCCAGGACCCGACGTTGCAGACGTTCGCTGGGCTGGTAGGGATCCCGGCCCGGCAGCAGCCCGGCCAGCTTCGCGAGCCTGCCGCGATCTGGCGCCGGCCGCCAGAACACCCGCACCGGCACGACGGAACGGTCCTCACCGGACTCGAGCTGCCCCACCAGCGCGGTCAGCGCCGCCGGGGGTGCGTCGCTGGACGGCAGCTTCAGTACGTCGAATTTCGCGTCGGGATTTCGGGCCCGCTGACGGCCCAGCCAGTCCATCACCAACTGCGTTTCGACCGGAGTCTCCATGGACGCCAGCACGAGCGAATCTTGCGCGGTGAGAACAGCGCTGACGTCTGCGCCCGGTTCGGTCACGGCCGTGCCACCGGTGACTGGTGCGCCTCACCGTCTTTGAGCGCGACCTCGGATTCGCTCGTATTCGCCTTCTTGGCGGCGGCCTTCTTCGCCGGCTTCTTGACTTTCTTGGCTGAAGGGGCTTTAGCCGCAGTCTTTTTCGCGGCCTTCTTGGGCGCGGCCTTCTTGGCGGGCTGGTACAGACCGGGCCGTGGCAGCTTGTCAACCGGCCAGTCCGCGAGAGTGTCCAGGTAGAGCTGGCGCACCTCGGCGATGCGTTCGGGCAGTGCGTCAAGGGTCCAGCCGTCGACCGGAATCGGTGGAAAGACAGCGACATCGACGGTGCCGGGATTGATCGTGGTGGAATTTCGCGAGGCGACGATCTCCGCGTTGCGGATCACGATGGGGACGATCGGGATCCCCGCCGCCATCGCTAAACGAAAGGGCCCCTTTTTGAATGGCCCGACCTCGGTGGTGTCCAGCCGGGTGCCTTCCGGGGCCATCAGAATGGAGAGTCCGGCCTTGGCTCGCTCTTCGACCGTCTGCATCGTCTCCAGCGCGGCGCCATGATCGTCGCGGTCGATGAACACACCGTCCAGCAGTTTGCCGAGCGGGCCCATGATCGGGTCACGCTCCAATTCTTTCTTGGCCACGGCAACCCAGTTGTCGCGTATCAGCGAACCGGAGATGATCGGGTCAACCTGGTTGCGGTGGTTGAAGATGAAGACCGCCGGACGCTGCGCGGTCAGATTTTCTTTCCCGATCACATTCAGCTGCACCCCGGTGGCCGCCAGCACGGCCTGCGAAAAGTTGGAGGTGAAGAAATTGACGCCGCGCCGCCTGCTGCCGGTCAGCACGCCCATCGCCACCGCGCCCGCCCCGACCGGCAGCATGGAGCCGAAGCCGGCAAGTGTGCGCAACTGACGTCGCAGGCCCACGGGGCCCCGGCTGTTGAACCGCAGGATCGGCCAGCCGCGGCGCTTGGCCACGGCGGCCATCTTGCCTTCGGGGTTCGTCGGCCGTGGATTGCCGACCAAGTACATCAGCGCGACGTCCTCGTCACCGTCGGCGTAGAAGTAGCTGTCTTTCAAGTCGATGTCGTGGGAAGCCGCAAACTTTTGTACCGCAGCGGCTTTGCCCGGCCCCCACAAGATCGGTTTCAGCACGCGGCCGGTGAGCAATCCGTCTTCATTGGTCTCGAACTTGTTGGTGAGTGTGTTGGTGATTCCGAGGAACCGGGCCACCGGATTGACCTGGATGGTCAGCGCCGACGAGCTCAGCACCACGGTGTGCCCGCGCGCCACGTGCGCGCGCACCAGCTCGCGCATTTCCGGGTATATCCGGCCCTCGATCCGCTGGTTGAACAGCCGCTCGCCGATCTCGTCCAGGTCGTCGATCAGGCGTCCGGCCAGCGCCGAAGAGGCCTTGAAGATGAGATCTTCGAACTCGATACGCCCGAGGGTATGGTTCAGGCCGGCCTGAACCATGCTGAGCAGCTCCCCCACCCCCATGTCGCGGCGCCGCAGGCGCTCCTGGGTGAGGATGACGGCGGTGAAGCCGGCCACCAGCGTCCCGTCCAGGTCGAAAAATGCGCCGATCTGCGGGCCGGGAGGACTTGCCAGGATCTCGGCAACCGAGCCGGGCAGCTGCAGATCCCGAACCGGCTTGCGCGCGTTGCGTTCTTCGGTGGTGCTCATGAGCCGGACACCGATCGAGACGCCGAATCCGCCGGTTCAGCGAATGAGGCGGGCACCGCCTGCGGCGCCGGATCACCGGCCAGCGCGAGGATCTCGTTGAAACCCTCCAGGAGGCATCGCGCGAACAACGCCTCCTTGCGTACCGATGCTCTGTCGTAGCGCACCGTGATGGTGCACCAGCCTCCCCGGGAAATCAGCACCACCATCATCGCCACGCCCGGCAGCGGACCAATGCCGTACTGCCGCAGGATTTTCGCGCCGGCGATGTAGGTGTCTCCCGGGTAGACCGGGACGTTGCTTGCCTGTACATCCGAGCCGACCACCGATCCGGTGATGCCCTCCAGGACAGCCGTCGGCAAGACACTGAGCACCGGCGCGATGGAGCCAATGATGTTCATCGCCGGTTCGTCACGGCGCTGGGTCATCTGCGCACGGATCTTCTTCATCCGCGAGGCCGGGTCGCTGGTACCCAGCGGGGCCGCCAGGTTGACGCCGGTGAAGCGGTTGCCGCCGGCCGTATCGGCATCAGCCCGCAGGCTCACCGGGACCGCCATCGGCAGGGTGCTTATCGGGACTCCGAGGGCGTCGTGGTAGCGACGCAGGGCGCCACACAGACCGGCGAGGTAGGCGTCGTTGATCGATCCTCCGCCGGCTTTTGCGGCTTTGTGCAGGTCCGACAGCGGGATATCGATCGCCTCGGTGCGCGACGCCAGGCTGCGGCGACGCAGCAGCGGCGACGGCTCGGCGGCCCGGTTGAGCACCCGCATGCCGGAGAGCGCGTAGCCCACGATCCCCGAAACCGTGGACGCGGGTTCCAGCACGGCCCGCCCGGCTGCCGACACCACACCGGACACCGCGCCCAACGCGCCGCCGAGTATTGCCATCGGCAGGTGGTTGATGCCCTGGCGCATCAGGTCGTTGGGCGATAGGTCCTGCGGGATGGGCAGGGGCGGCGTCGGCCTGGCTGGCGGATCGCGCTCGAGGTCATAAATTTCGGCAAACATCTCGACACCGCCGACGCCGTCGGTCACCGCATGACTGACGTGCAGCAGCGTCGCGGCCCTGCCGTCGGCGAGTCCCTCGACCAGCGTGGCCGTCCACAGTGGTCGCGATATGTCCAGCGGTGATTGCAGGATCAGTTCCGCGAGGTCGAACACCTCGCGGAGGGTGCCGGCGCCGGAGACCCGCACCCGTCGGACATGGAAGTCCAGGTTGAAGTCGGCGTCGACCACCCAGCGCGGCGCGGCCGTCGGCAGTGTCGGCGCGACTACCTTCTGACGCAGCCGCAATACCCGCCGGGAGGCGTTTTCGAAGCGGGTTCGGAACCGGTCCCAGTCCGGCGTGGTGTCGAGAAGTTCGAGTGCCATGAGTCCCGAACGGGTCCGCGGATTTGCCTCTCCGCGGTGCAACAGATAATCGACCGCGCCCAGCTCGTCGGCCGCTCCAACGCCCTCGACGGACTCAGTCACCGATCAAGCCCTCCTGCCACACACTCGCCAACCCAGCTGCCCACCCAACGCTAGTCGGCTTGACGCGCCGGTGAAAGCAACCCTGCTGGCGGATAGCCGGCGTGGAGATTGCGCGGAGGTTCGGCCGGCCGCCTCAGCTGGCCGAGCTCGCCGACAGCGCAGAAGTAGCCCGCATCGAGCTCGCCCGTCGGCCGTAGATGACGCCCAGGAAGTCCGCGACGGCGCTGGCCGCCAGCCGGGACCGGACCGTCGGAGTGATGTCGAAAGCATGATGCGCATTGGCGAGTTCGGCGTAGGACACCGAGGGGGCGCCGGCGTCGCGCAGCGCCGCGGTAAAGGCCCGAGCCTGACCGCTGGGTACCAATTCGTCCTTCTCGCCATGCAGCACGAAGAAGGGCGGAGCGTCGCTGTGCACGTAAGAAATCGGCGACGCCGCCGTGAACCGCTCGGGCTCCTCGTCGTAGCGTGCCTTAAGCACGAATTGCTCGAGGAACGGCAGCATCAGTGCGTGCATGTTGTCGAAGTCGGTGAAGTCGTACACCCCGTAATAGGGGGCCACCGCATGCACGGTCGTGTCCGCGCTTTCGAAGCCGGGCTGAAACGCGGGGTCATTGGGGGTCAGAGCAGCCAGCGACGCCAGATGGCCGCCGGCAGAGCCTCCGGTGATGGCGAGGAAGTCGGGGTCGCCACCGTAGTCGGCGATGTTCTCGCGGACCCAGGCGATCGCCCGCTTGACGTCGATGAGGTGGCCCGGAAACGCGCAGCGCGGGCTCTTGCTGTAATTGATCGATACGCAAATCCAGCCGAGTTCGGCCATGTGGCTCATCAGCGTGTAGCCCTGCACCCGCTGGTCGCCGACGGCCCATGCCCCACCGGGAACCTGGATCAGCACCGGCGCCCGCGACCCGGGAGCCAGGTCGTGGCGTCGCCAGATGTCGAGCAGGTGGTCGCGTCCGCCTGGGCCGTAGGAGATGTCCGAGGTCTGTCCCGCGTATCGGTGGTGCGGCCCGGGCTTGTGCAACAGACCACCGCGGGGGGCACACGTGGGTTCAACGGGCGTCGGGTGACTCACTAATTCGCGGTAGTCGGGCCCGAAGGACCCCTCCAGCGCGGCGGTGAGGGCTTGATCCGCGCGCTGGGCGGCCCACGTCGTGCCGACGCGGCCAATCGACGGCCGCGATGACCGGGACAACGCATGCCCGGTGACGACGTGCGGCGGAAACTCGGTGGACAGCCAGCCGGCAACCCAGCCAACCGCGTGTTGGGAACCGCGCAGCAGCAATGCGCCGGCCCGGAAAGTATCTCTGGCGTCGCACGCCAATTGAGCTCCCTGTCGCAGTGCTCGGGCACGAGCCCGCGAGCACAGCGAAGTCACGTCAATGACCATGGTCAACGCCACCCCTCGACGTCAGGCACACGCTCCGTTGCGGTTAACAGTTGTTTACCAACTGATGTTGTACGTGTGTCGAGACTCACACGATAACCGATAACCCTGGCGCGGGAAGGGTTTTCGTGCGCGTGGCGTCCGACTGAACCGATCCACTCCCGCTGTTAGATAGACTGACCTGCGCATTGCCTCCGTAGCTCAGGTGGATAGAGCAAGGGCCTTCTAATCCCTAGGTCGCACGTTCGAGTCGTGCCGGGGGCACTGGTCAGAGGGTGTTTTCGGGACCTCTGAAAATTCTGGTCATCGTTTATTCATCGTTTATGTCCGTCACGGCGCGATCCAGCAGGTCGGCGACCTGGTTGTGGACGCGTCCGCGGGACATGTAGCGATCCTGGGTCATGGACACCTTCGCGTGCCCGAGATGGTCGGCGCCGATCCGCGCCGAGAGCCCCGCGTCATCGATAAGGGTTGCCACGGTCTTGCGGAAGCTGTGCGACGTCACCTCGGGCATCCCGAGCTCGTCGCGGACGGCGCGCCAGGCGGTGTTGAAGTTCTCCGGGTCTCGAAGCGTTCCGCTGCTTGACGCGAAGATTGTTTGCTGTTGGCCGACGTACGGGCGCATGCGGCGCTCGTTGAGGACGGTGACGGCGAACGACGGCAGCGGAATGGTGCGGCGGCCTGCGGCGGTCTTGGTGTCGTCGATGCGCGTCAGACCGATCCCGCGCTGGCGTACCACCTTGCCGGTAATTGCGATGGTGCCCGCATCGGCGTCGAAGTCGCTCCACCGCAACGCCAAGAGCTCCGAGCGGCGCAGGCCGGTCGCGATCAGTACCGTGACCGGGTCGACCAAGTCGCGCCGCTGGCATTCTTCGGATGCTCGCATCTTGGTCAGCAAATCCCGTACTTGCTCGGCCGTGAGCGCTGAGGCGCCTTTCGGAGCCGCCTTGGACCTGATCGACTGCACATCGCGGACTGGATTGGTGCCGACGACGTTGTTCAACACGGCGAGTTGAAGGGCGCCCCGCAGGAGGGTGCGCGCGCGGCGCGCCATCGTGGGCCCGTGGGTATTTCGCATCGATCTAAGGGCGGCGTCGATGCGTGCCGGGGTTGCTTCGCCGACGCGCACGCCGGCGATGAACTTGGCGAGCTTGGTTGCGTCGTACCGGTAGGTGTCGAGAGTCCGCACCGAGCGGCCGTCTTCGGCAAGACGCGTGATGTGCTGATCGATGAGACCCACAAGGCGCGTGTCGAGCCCGATAGCGTCCGCGCCAGTTGCGGGCCGCCGTTCGGCGATGGCCTCGATCAGCGCGTCCTCGGCGAGCTTCCCATATTTGTCGAATTCGTCGGCGGGGCCGACGCGCTGGACGATCCGCGTCACCCCGTCGCCATCGCGGTAGCGACACCGCGCCAGCCAAACTCCGCCGCCGACGTAAATGCGCTTCACCTTGCCGCGCTGCCCAATCCGCAGCGAGGGTCTGCCGGCCATCAGCGTAGGCCGGACCAGGTGGCAGTAACCGCGTCTACCGACCACGGAGATATGTCGAACATGAACCCATGTTAATTAAGCTGTGGAGCGTGTGTTCTCGTTGAATCGCTTGCTTTCCCAATCAATTACGTCGCTCAGTCGGTAGCGCACATGTCGGCCGATCTTGGCGTAGCGGGGTCCGGTTCCCTTCGTCGCCCATTCGGCTGGCGTCTTGACCGGCAGCCCGTAACGGTCCGCGAGTTCCTGGCGGGTGAGCCACTTGTCGTCGTCGATTTCCTCCATGGCGGTTACTCCCCTTCAATCCGCAGCGAGGCTGGATGACATCACTGTAAGTCGCCGGGGGGACACCGATTTCCGGTATTTTCCTCGTCGGTCGATCCAGTTCTCGAAACCTCTGGGTTATGAGCTACGCACCGGAGGCTTTCGGGTGTGCGCGAAGTCTCATATGGGCAGAGGGTATCTCCGGTCCTGCCCGTTGCGCGTTGTCGCATCGATATAGGGTGGTTTCGCAGCGTTTTGTTCCCAAATTCGTTCCCAAGTGAGCCGACCGCCAGACGCTCAGCGACTGGTAGCCCGGGCCTCCCGTGACCCCACACTGCCAGTGTGAAACCGGTTGTGCTGCCTTGTGTTTCAGCATCCAGTGCGTGACGGTTCGTGCACGTCAGCGGGCCGTTTTCGTACTCATACGTTCAGTGTGTATGCGGGTGATCCGAAGTCGCAGAACGCAGTTAGGACACGCCGAACGGATGTTCATGGGCTGAGGTTAGCCGGACTGGCCTGGCTGGCCGGTGGTGCCGTCACCGGCGGGGCCGGTGCCGGCGTCACCGCCCGGGCCACCGTGACCGCCGGAGCCGATCAGCCCGGGGCCGCCGCCGTCACCGCCGTCTCCGCCATCACCACCGTGACCGGTCGCGGAGTTGCCGCCGGCCCCGCCGGTACCTCCGTCGCCGCCGTTGCCGAGTCCGATCACCTGGCCGCCGGCGCCGGCCGCCCCGCCGGCCCCGCCGGTATCCCCGGTACCGGGTTGACTGCCGGTCACGGCGCCGGAGTCGCCGCCGGCACCGCCAGCGCCGCCATGACCGCCGCTGATGCCGATCATGTTGATCCCGCCGCCGCCGCCGGAGCCTCCGGCCCCGCCGACATCGCCCGTGGAGATGGTGCTGTTGGTGACGGCCCCGCCGGCCCCACCGACCCCACCGGCACCGCCGATCCCGCCGTTGCCGAGCACGAGTACGGCGCCGCCGGCTCCGCCGATCCCGCCGGCCCCGCCGACATCGCCGAAGCCGACGTTGCTGTCGGTGACGGCCCCACCGACCCCACCGGTGCCGCCGTTACCGCCGGCGCCGCCGTTACCGACATCCGAGGCGAGGCCGGCGGCGCCGCCGGTGCCCCCGGCCCCGCCGATGTCGCCGGTGGTGACGGTGCTGGATCCGCTCACGGCCCCCCCTGCCCCGCCGACACCACCGGCCCCGCCGTTGCCGCCGTTACCGACTAACACGGCTAGGTCGCCGGTGCCGCCGGTCCCACCGGCCCCACCGACATCGCCGGTGGTCACGATGCTGGATCCGCTCACAGCCCCACCAGCTCCGCCGGCCCCACCGGCCCCACCAGCGCCGCCGTTACCGACAAACCCGCTAAGGTTGCCGGTGCCGCCTGCCCCGCCGGCCCCGCCATCGTCGCCGATGGTGACGGCGCTGGATCCGCTCACGGCCCCACCAGCTCCGCCGGCCCCGCCGGCCCCACCGGCCCCCCCGTCACCGATCTGCCCCGCAAAGGCGCCGTTGCCGCCGGCACCACCGGCCCCACCGTCGTCGCCGACGGTGACGGTGCTATCGATGACGGCCCCGCCAGCTCCGCCGGCCCCGCCGGTGCCGCCGTCAGCGCCATGACCAGCAACGATGCTCCCGCCAGCGCCGCCAGCCCCGCCGTTGTCGCCGGAGTGAACGGTGCTGCCCGTGACGGTCCCGCCGGTCCCGCCGGCCCCGCCATTACCCCCGTGAATAACCACGGTGCCGTGGGTACCGCCGGAGCCGGTGCCTCCGGCCCCGCCGGCCCCGCCGTCGTCGCCGGTGGTGACGGTGCTGGACGCGCTCACGGCCCCGCCTGCCCCGCCGTTACCGCCGGCGCCACCGTTACCGCCGTTACCGAATATCCCGGCATTGTCGCCGGCGCCGCCGGCACCGCCGGCCCCGCCCAAGTCACCCATGCTGACGGAGGAACCGCCGGTGACCACCCCGGCGTCGCCGCCGCTACCGCCAGCACCACCGCTCCCGCCGGCACCGACAAACCCGCCAAGGCCACCGCCCCCGCCGGCGCCGCCGTTGCCGCCGGTGTCGCCGGCCTGCACGACGCTATTCGTGACGGCGCCCCCGGCACCACCCTTACCGCCGGCGCCGCCGTTACCTCCGTCGCCGACATACCCGGTGTAGTTGCCGGCGCCGCCGTTGCCGCCGGCTCCGCCGGTGTCGCCGGAGTACACGGTGCTGTTGGTGACGGTGCCGGCGGCGCCACCGGCCCCGCCGGCACCGCCGGCACCGCCGTTACCGCCGAAACCCGGGCCGCCGACGCCGCCGGTCCCGCCCGCCCCGCCGACGTCGCCGGAGTAGACGATGCTGGATCCGCTGACGGCCCCACCCGGCCCGCCGGCACCGCCGGCACCGCCGGCACCGGCGTTACCCATCAGCCCGCCCGCCCAGCCGCCAGCCCCACCGGCACCGCCCGCCCCGCCAATGTCGCCCGATAAGACAGTGCTGCCGCTGACCGCCGCGCCGCCGCCGCCAGCCCCACCGTTACCGCCGCCCCCGCCATCGCCGACAACACGCCCGGCGTTACCACCGGCCCCGCCAGCCCCGCCGGGCCCGCCGTTACCGCCGGCGACGGTCGCGTCACCGCCAGCCCCACCACTGCCGCCCGCACCCCCGTTGCCCAGAAAGCCCGCGGACCCGCCGGCCCCGCCAGCCCCGCCAGCCCCGCCGCCGGTGGCGGCGCCACCAACCCCACCCATGCCACCGTTGCCGTAAAGCAAACCGGCGGCACCGCCGCGACCACCGGCACCGCCGCCAGTGCCCGCACCGCCGGCACCACCACTGCCGATCAGCCCGGCAGCGCCGCCGGCTCCGCCCTGACCGGCCGCGTCGGTCGCACCGGCCCCGCCATTACCGAAGAGGATCCCGCCGGCACTGCCATTGGCTTGCGTCAAGGTGCCTCCGGCCATCCCGTCGGCGCCGTTGCCGATCAGGGGTCGCCCCACCAGCGCTTGCGTAGGCGCATTGACCGCGTTGAGCAGATCCTGTCCCATGCTTTGTAGAGGGGAGGCATTAGTGGCTTCGGTCAGTGCGTACTGCCCAGCGCCGGCATGCACGAACTGCACGAACTGGCCGTGAAACGCCGCCGCCCGGGCGCTGATCGCCTGATAGGCCTGCGCGTGCGACCCGAACAGCGCGGCCACAGCCGCCGACACCTCATCGGTGCCCGCCGCTGCCACCCCTGTCGTGGGCAGCGCCGCGACGGCGTTGGCCGCCTTGATTGTTGAACCGATATTCGCCAAATCTGTTGTGGCTGCAGCTATTACGTCAGGCGCTGCGATCACATACGACATTGCGTACCTCCGACCGGCACTTCACGACCCGGCGGTCGCCTGGCGCGATCGTCGAGCCCTGTCGAAAACGCTCAACAGCTTAGCGCAATCACGGCAGCACAAACGGAGTTTCATCAATGCGGACAGATGGCCCGGAACAGCAAACTTTAAGCGTTGCGCTTCAAGGGTTTTCGTGCGCACACTCCGAACGCGGTTGGGAGCGGGTTAGGCCTCGGCGCAACTGGATCTGGTCGGGTCGCCTGCCACCCGCGGCCCCCGGCTTCCTGACGATCCCGAACACGTGATCCTGATGGCTGGCGGCGGCGCCGGGGACGCGTATCGGTGGGACTGTACGTTTTGGGTGCACCCGCTAGCGCCCGACGGCCCGGTGACACTCGTGGCGGCGTGGCCGGAATACGGTGCGGCGGAGGCTCAGGCGGAGCTGGACGGGGCGACGATCCGCGCAGCCGCCACGCGCGCCGTGAGCTTGTGGCCCGAGGAGGAGTTGAAGACTCCTGGGCCTTCGGTGAGCAGGGCAACATTCACCGCTGTGCGCAGGTCGGACGAGCCAGGATCGAAAACGGAACCGGACCGTTCGCAGCACTGATCCCGAAATATGCGCATGGTAGCCCAAACTTCGTGCGCTTTGCGCAGCGGCGGCTGGAACTTCAAAGTTCGAGACCGTATCCCTGGTCGCGGTTGCGGCTGCGTCCACGTGTAGCGGCTCGTTGACTGGTGCTGATGCGTTGGTAGGCGGCTTCGCGCGCGCGGTTTTGAGCGGTGTGCGCCGACCAGGCGTGCGCACGGTCGGTGCGGCGTCGGTCGTTCCGGTCTAGCAGGGCGGCAACGCTGGTGGGTAGCAGTGCGCGGTCGGTGCGTGCGGCCAGCGCGTGCATGGTGCGGGCGCGTTCATCGTTGGCGACAAGCATCCGGAAATACTGGGCGGCAGTGTATTTGGACCCTCGGTGGCCCTGGTGGATACCTGCGAGATCGCCGTGATGCTCATGGGCTTCGTTGCTGGCCGCCGGGTAGATGGCCAAATGGTTTTCGTCGCGGCCACGGGTCATACCGACATAGGCCATGGCGCGACTGGCGCGATCGGACAGGATGGTCCAGCACATGCCGGGCTGGGTGGAGGTGCCGACGGTCATGCCTTGGGCGGAGTGCACGGTGCCGGCATATCCCAGGGTGATGTGCTCGCGCAGGTAGTCGCCGTCGAAGATGACGCGGGCCTGATCGGTGAGCCGCTCGGCAACGATGCGGCCCCGTTGAGCATCGACTTCCATTACGCGCCAGCGGTTGCCGTTGCGGACCTGATCGACTTGCCGGGGCCCGGCGCGGTGCTGCGTGCCGGGTTCGACGGCCAGGGACGCGTCGTTGTGGCGGGTGATGATGAGATCGCCGGTGCGGGCCTGCTGATCGCGGGCCACCTGCACGCTGGGCGCGTGGGGCTGGTGTAGTGGTCGTGCAGGCGTTGGTTGATGGCGTCGGCGATTTCCCAGGTGTCGCAGAAGATCGCGGCGTCTTTACCCTCAGCGCGGGCGTGGATGTAGGCGGTGGTGGCGTCGGCGGCCATCGTGATCTGGTCTCCGGTGTGCAGCCGACCGTGGGCGCGATACCAGCCGACCGCTCTGCGTAGCCGGCTGCCGCGCCCGGAGCGCAGGGCGAGTGACGCGTCGCGCTCGGCGGGGTCGCGCATCCGCCACACCTCCGACAGGTGCTGCGACCAGGGCAGGTCGTCGCAGAGCTGCTCGAACATGCCGCCGCGGGCTTTGACCGGCGCCAGCTGATACGCATCGCCGACCACGACCACCTTGACCTGTGCGGCCGTGGTCGATTCGAGGAGGCGTCGCAGGTCCGGCGTGCCGACCATGGCGGCCTCATCGACCACGATCACGGTGCGCCGATCCAGCGGCAACTGATCCTTCTCTAAGAGCTGCAGCGCCTTGGCGACCGTCAGGCCGCGCTCACCGGCGTGCCCGCGCATCGCCTCATCGACCGCTTTCCCGGTCGGGGCCAGCACCAAGACTTCTTTGCTGGCGCGGTGCGCGCCGACGCGCAGCGCCTGCAGCGAATGCGTTTTACCCGCGCCGGCTGGGGCTTGCAGTGGCTGCACCAGATACGGCGAGTTCGCGATATCGGCGATGGCGCGCGCCTGATCATCGGAAAGCCCGGCCATGTCTTCGGTGCGCACATCCAGGCGCGCACGGTTATCGACCGCGTCGACCAGCTCGAAGATCCGCGCTTCTTCAGCCATCACCGCTTCGACGGTGAACAGTTCGTGTCCTTCGCGATGATGCGCGGCGCGCGGCGCGCTGATGCGCACCGCGAACATGTCGACAAGCCCCTCGATGAGATCGCGCGGCTCCCCCGGTGCGTCGGTCGGCAGCAGCGCGCCGACCAGCTCCACGAGGTCCGCGCGCGTGAACGCCGCCTTGTCAATCTGCGCCACCGTGCGCACCAACGGTGCGCGCAGCCGCACCCGCGCGGCGGCACGCCGCGCGGTGCGCGCCGCCAGATGCGCGGCGCGGTCCAGGTGCAGACCGCGCGCATCGGCGCGCCACTGCTCTTTGAGCGCGGCCCACGACATGGATTCCGGCTTGGCCGGGCGGGTGGCCTTCTGCGCGGCCGCCAGCTGCTGCGCGCTCGGCTGCCCGCCGACGAGCACCAGATTGTTGCAGGCCCACTCACGCAGCCGCGAGGAGCGCCGCGACCACGCCGTGACGCACTCCCGTGTGATGCCGGCGATCTCGGCCATCCCGGTCTGCGGATCCACCGCGTTCCATTCCACGCCCCGTTCGGCGTGCAGCTCATGGCGCAGCACCGCTTGGTACATCACGCCGGCGGCCTTGGCTTCGTGATACAGCGACTTCGAATCCAGCGACACCAAGACCCCGTCGGCGCGGGCCTGGCGGTTGGGCACGATCACATGCGTATGCAGGTGCGGGTCCCCGCAGCGCGAGGTCTCGTGCTGATACGCGACCGCCACCAACCCCGGCAGCCGCTGCAGATCCTTCATCCCGGTGCGCGGGTTGTGCACGCGCGTGTAGCCGGCGTGTTGGTGCAGATAGGTCATCGCGGCCGTGACCGCCCGCCGATGCGCCTCGGAGACCGCCTTGTCGTTGACGTCGGTAGTCAACGCCCGCAGCAGCGACACACTTTTAGGCGCGGCGAAAGTCAAATCAAAACCATGCACACTGCCCTTCCTAAATGCCCGGCCGGCCGCGCCGTTGGGGGCGATCCCGTCATCGAGCCAGCGTTGCGCCACGTCGGGGTCGGCCGTTCCCCCGTCGACCGCGCGCCCGTCTAGGCCTACCAGCTCTGCGGTGCGGGCGGTCTCGCCGGCAATCAGCCACGTCGGGGCTCGGGTGTCGCTCTCGGAGTAGTACTCCCCCAGCCCGCCGTTGGCGCGCTGGCGATCCAGGCCGGGTTGCGCGGCTTGGCGGGCGGTGTCGTTGTAATAGTTGATGCTCCAACGCGATAGCCGCGAGATCGTCAACACCGGCGACCACCTCACAACATCAGCGAGCGAAACCAGCTGTAGTGGCTGGGATTTGGTGGCGCACTCCGTGCGCCACCAAATCAGTATCGCACCTTTGTGCCAATGTGCCAGAGCAGATTTCGACGGTGTCTGAGTGTAACTAGTTGTAGAGCAATGGTTTTGGGAATTACCGAGAGAGATAGAGCAGTGGAGGTGATGGCTGGGAAGGATCAGGTATTAGGGAGAATTGTTGGATTGCAGAGTGTTTGGGACGGAGTAATCGGATTTGTCTGCCACGCGCGACGGCAACTATTTTGCCCGTGCTTCGCGCACCACCACCAAGGCACCGGCGGCATCGGCGGGAGCCGCGGGATCCCACCACGGCCCCAGCTTCACGGCGTCGGCTCAAGCACGAGGCCCCAGGCCGTGGTGACGATCGTGAGCGCTTCGGGCGGGGGGTCGGTGAGCGCGGTGGGGTCGCCCGCCGGGCGTGCGGTACCGCGGCCCTCGAACAGTGCGACGCACGCGCCGCCGTCCAGGCGGGAGGGAAAGCGGACGGCGCCGGCACCGCGGTCGAAAAGGTCCGCGGCGATCGTTTGCGTGATGACGCGACGACTGGTGGTGATCTCATGCAAATCGAGGTGCGGTAGGCCGTGCTCAAGCAACAGTTCGATGTGGCGATCCTCGACTTCCTGGCGGGTGGGTACATCGTTGAGCTCAATCAAGGGACCACCGAGTTCCAGGACGGTGGGTACGAGAACGTGCTGTATGCGCCATTGGGCGGTGACTGGCTGATCAGTGAAGTCTTGGGCGGCCTGCGGGCCGTAGCGTTCGATGTGGCGGCTCCGAGCGGCGAGGTTGGGTCGGAAGTCGGCGAGCACCTCCCGCAGACAGGTTTCCGCCGACTCAGCGCAATACAGCGTCCGGAAGCGGCGGTAGGTGTCGTCGAAACGGTGACTGAACTGATAAAGCTCTAGCGGAGTAAAGCCGAGCGGGTCGGCGTGATAACCGACCCGCCACAGGATTCGCCCCTCCTCGGGCGTCGTCCATCACGACTGGAAGCTGGCGACCTGCCGTGCGGCTCGTACGACCATTGCGAAATCTGCGGTGTCCTTCGCTGCACCAAGCACCTCGATCGGCGCGCGGTCGTCCAGGCGCGTGTTGGTGCCAAACAGCCACGCCCGCGCCGTCTTGTCGTCGTAGGCATCGACGAGCATCCGGACGACCTTATAGCCCTCACGTAGCCGCCGTTCGGTCATGCCGTGGGGTTCCGGGCCTCCCTTGCGCGCGTAGCGGCCGATTTGCTTCGCATCGGCCAAGCCCGCCATCGCCGCCGCGACGCGCTGGCCGACGGTTTCTTGCAGATAAGCGGCGATATCGCGGATCGAAACTGTCGTGGCCTCGTCATCGAGCCGCTGGGCCGCTGAGACGGTCAACGCGGGCATACCGCACCTCCTCCTTCGCCTGTACTACCGGAGATGCTACCAGCTAGATCCCCCATAACACACCCGTAAACTACACCTGCCGCCTCGGCCGTTCGGCATGGTGTGCACGCGCCAGGGCAACTCCCCAATGATGTAGACCCGCTCACTGAAGCATCGACGAATTGGGCCCCACGCCAAACCGCTCGGCGAATCCAGCGCGTTCGTCACCGTTCATGCCATGCAGCCGCGAATGCTTCAGCGCGGCGCAGCGACGCCGTGCGGCGTTGCTGCGCGGCCAGAGCCTTCACACGCTGATAATCACTCCGCTGATACAAAACGGCGATCGCCGCGGGCACTTCATCGGGAGCGTCTCCGAGTTCAGGTCGGTGCGCGAGGTCGAGGAGGGTCTGCTCCGGTGTCGTGACGAGGGCCGGCCCCAGGGGCGTCCCGATGCGTTCGGCATCCAATTTTCGGTGTCCCGTTTGACGAAGTGCACCACCTCGGTCACAGTCCAGACACCTTCGGTTCAGCTAACCAACGAGCCGCTACGCGAAACTCGACCAACTCACTCTCCACGTGCAGCAATCAGTAGCCGCTCGAAGCAGCTGACTCTTAATCAGCGGGTCCTTTGCCTGTTCGGCGGCCCGGGCGAGCGACGCCCCCCGCGAGAAGTTAGTGAGCGGGCAGGGACAGGGCATCGATGAACTCCAATATGGAGTCCAGGGCGGCTTCCAGCGGCTCGGTGCTGCGCTGTACCTGGCAGAGCAGAAGTCCGCCTTGCACCGCGGCGATGCTGGCCATGGCCAACTTCTGGGGGGTCTGCTCGTAGGACAGTTTCCCGCTGGACTGCAGCATCCGCAGATCCGATTCCAGGATCTCCTGCCAGCGGCGGAAACTGGCGGCGATGATCTCTCGGGCGTCGGCGTCGGGTTTGGTGACTTCGTACGTCAACGAGCCCAGCGGGCAGCCGCCTTCACAGTTTCGCCGGCGTTGCGTGTCGACGATCGCGTCCCGCCAGGCGCGCCGGCCAGCCTTGGTCTTGAAGTTGGCGGTGCGTTGGATGTCCACCATCATGTCGGTTTGATACGCGATGACCGCCTTGACCAGGGCGTCTTTGTCCGCGAAATACAAGTAAAGCTGTGAACTGCTGACGCCGGCGGCGTCTTTGACGTCGTCGAGCCGGGTGGCGCTGATGCCGTGGAGGTGAAACAGTCCGGCGGCGGTGCTAATGATGCGCTGCCGGGTGATCTGACCCTTCGCCGTGATCCGCGGTCCGGTGGTCGATGCGTCCATGCCGGTAATGTTACCGCTGATGGATTCTTGAATCCATTCTTGTCTCGAAGTCCAGGATGCTAGCACCAATTCGGAGCGAGCTGACACGGCTTCTGCAGGACTGCTGAAAAACCTTATTTTGCAGTGATGATGGACCGAACGACAGGTGAGCGCGTTGACCTCTCCGCGCTTCCGTGAATTCCAATTCTGGATTTGACATTCCATAGTTGTGGGGGGACGCTGTGCCGTACGGAGCCAACGTCAACTGAGAAGGAACAGCCGATGAGATTCGATGGCAAGACGGTCCTCGTCACGGGCGCGACGTCCGGTGTCGGTCGGGAAACCGCGAAACTGTTCGCCCAGCATGGCGCCGCGGTGATCCTCACCGGCCGCAACGAAACTCGCGGCAAAGCCGTGGTCGAGGAGCTCGCCACCGCAAGCGCACCTGCCCGCTTCATCGCCGCCGACCTCAACGTTTCCGACGACGTGCGACAGCTGATTCAGGAGGCCGGGGACGTCGACATTCTGGTCAACAATGCCGGCTACTGGGAGTTGGCCCCGACCGCGGAGGCCACCGAAGCTGGTTTGGACGCCATGTTCGCGGTCAACGTCAAGGCACCGTTCCTGCTGACCGCAGCCTATGCCCCGGTGATGGCGGGAAACGGCGGCGGCGCGATCGTGAATGTGTCCACGATGGTCGCCGACCGCGGCCAGGCGGGCATGGCCGGCTACGGCGCGGCCAAGGCAGCCCTGGAATCGCTGACCCGCTCGTGGGCCGCGGAATACGGAGCCCAGGGCGTGCGCGTCAACGCCGTCGCGCTGGGCCCCACAATGACTCCGGCGATGGATCCGATGGCACCACATGCTGCCCACCTTCGTCGCTGCCATTCCGTTGGGCCGTGCTGCCCAGCCCATCGAGATCGCTAACGCCATCGCCTACCTGTGCAGCGAGGAGTCGAGCTTTATCACCGGTGCCGTCGTCCCGGTCGACGGTGGCCGCCAATCCGTTCTGTGAACGACTATCCACGGGCGCGTACGGCGCAACGGCAAGCGCGCGAGGGCCGCTGGAAGCGACGCGATTCCACAGCTGCATCTGATCCTGGGCGCAACGCCCCCACTCTCAAGCCAAAACGTCACGATTAGGAGACTTCAGTAAGCAAGCAGCCCTCCCCAAGCGGCCGGATGCGGGGTCAGACCGTCCTGGTCACCGGCACCACCAAGGGTGGCATCGGGTACGAGACCGCCCGCCTTCTCGGTGACGAGGGAGCCACCGTCCTGACGCACGGCCGCACTCCGGAAGCGGCGGGCATTAGCGTGGAAAACCTCGCGGTTGACGGTAACGGGGCGGGCAGGTTCATCCCGGTGGCCGCCGATCTGAGCTCGATCGCCGGCGCGCGACAGCTGGCAGACGCCGTCCGAGCCGCAGCCCCGCAGGGCATCCACGGTCTGGTCAACAACGCCGGCGCCGGGTTCAATGAGCGGCGGCTGTCCCCAGATGGCTTCGAGATGACCATGGCCATCAACCACGTCGCGGTAGCCGCCCTGACCGACGCACTCCTCGACCTGCTGCACGCGGGCGCGGAATCCTTGGGAAGACCGTCGCGGGTCGCCAACATGACCGCGTTGATCGAGGGGCGCGGGAAAGTCGAGACGGACTGGTCCTATCCCGGCAAATACAGCCAGACTCAGGCCTACTTCAACGCCAAGTTGACCAACCTGCTCTACACCTATGCCCTGGCTCGCCGACTCGACGGCCACGGGGTCACCGTCAACGCGGTCAGCCCCGGCACCGTGAAATCGGATTTCGGCGCCAAGGCCGGCGGAACCTTCGGGCTGATGGCACGGTTCGGCGCACCGCTATACGGCCACCCCAGTAAAGGCTCCCGCGGAGTCGTGCGGATCATGACCGACCCAGACCTGGCCACGGCCACGGGCAACGGCGGCTACTACACGCCCTCCAAACTCAAGAAATCCTCCAAGAAGTCCCGCACAGAGCACCTGCAGGAACAGGTCTACCTGCAGACCGAACGCATCCTTGCTGCCCACCGCGACAACCACCCCAGGAGCGTCGGTGATGACCGCGCTCGCCGCACGCCAGAGCGTTTCCAGTAGGGAGTTATCAGGGCAGCGGGGACCGCAGCGACGGATCTCGCGCGACCTGGCCAACAGTGCTGGCAGCGAACGAATCGGTCACCGAACCGCACCGGCTCATCCCCAAGGGGCGGGCCACCCGGGAGCGGATCGTCGGGGCAGCAGCGCAACTGATGTACGACCTCCCGGCACCGACACCGGCACCACCGAGCTCCGGCACACCCGGACCTGGGCTACCCCCTAAAAACTGAGTATCACGCGGCCGTCTAGGCCACACCCCCCGCTCGCCTCACCCGACGAACACGCCACCCTCAGACACCACGACATGGAGCAGACGATGAGTCGTCAGCGGATCCGGCGAACCTGGGGTGTCGGCCGACCTCTAGTGGCTGCACCATCCACAGCACCGAAAGCCGTCATCGTTTATTCATCGCCAATGACCACGATTCGACGGTAATTGGCGGGTTCTCACGGATACCGATCATCGGCCAAATCCGTTGTAGCACAAGCAAATACAGGCACGATTGGGCAATCGCGAGATCGCCAGAATGCTAATCCCTAGGTCGCACGTTCGAGTCGTGCCGGGGGCACTACTTTTTTGTATCGCCTCGGTTGATGCTTGACGTTTCGGTTTCGGCTGATGCTTGACAGTTACTTCGGTTGATCCTTGACATTCCCCAGATGAGGGAGTTGAGCGCAATTGCCAGCATGGCCAACACCCAGTCACGCCAAGTCAACAAGGAAAGACGATCCTGGCTGAGCAGCGCGTCAAATACGATGAGCGCAACCCACTTGTCACTTCGAACAGCAGATCACAAAGTTTTGCAACGCATCGGCGCGCGACGCGATCGGAAGGTGGCCAGCGTAGATGCGGTCGCGAGGCCGCCAAGTACTTGCGTCAGGCAAGCGCAACCCCGCGAAAGCATAACGAGGGGAAATGCGCATCAGCGGCGGCAGAGTTCAATGTCCGAGTAAACGGGCCTTCTCTTCGGTGTACTCCTCCTCGGTCAGGCTGCCCTCGTCGCGGAGCATCGCCAGCTCACGAATCCTCACGGCGATTCCGGTCACCACGGTCCGTGGCTTGTCCTGCGACGCTTCCCCCTTGCCGTCGGGGCCCGCCCTCTTGCCCGTGGTTAGCGCGCCTGCCGCCGCACGCATGCCGGCCGGCGCATCCCCGCCGTCCGGGTCGGCGCCGGTGCGGCCCATGGCCGCCCCGGACATACCCGCCAGTGCCATCTGGCCGAACCCGCTTCCGGAGCCGGCCTCCAGCGCCTCCCCTGCGGTGGCACAAATGCCAGCGACCGGCAGCGTGAGCGCGACCGGGCGCACCTCCGGTGCTGCGACCGTCCACGCCGCCGGCACCGACAATGCCCCGATCGCGTTCGCCTTGCCCACACCCGCCGACATGGTCGACGCCACCCCCGCCAACGGACCCGGGTTCGTGATAACCGCGGGGAAGTCCGTCGGGTACGGCGACCCTATCCCCGGCAAAAACTGCTGACCCGCCCAGCCGCTGACGACATCGTCCGTGCTCAGCCCGGTCCCCAGGTCGGTGACGATGAACGGAAAGGCCACCGGGTTCAACACCGTTAACGGCCCTACGACGGTCAGTTCGGCCACGTCGCCTTGTGCGATGGGGAAAATTGTGAGCAAGGCGCTGAGCAAGCCGAGCGCAGTGACCGGGCTCGGCGGATCGACCGCGGCCGGCGGCCCCGCTGCGGCGCTCTGTAGTGCGTTGGGCACCACGGAGAAGGTGTGCGGGACACTCGCGACGGTGCTCTGCGCATTGCCGGCCGAGGTGCCGGTCGCCTGGCTGACCGCGGCCGCCTGGCCCGCCGACGAGCCGGGGTCTGTGGTCTGCGGTGGGTCGGTGAACGGTATCAGCGTCGTCGCGGATGCCGACGCACCCGCGTAGCCGTACATCGCCGCGGTGTCCTGGGCCCACATCTCGGCGTACTGCGCCTCGGTGACCGCGATTGCGGGCGTGTTCTGCCCGAAGAAGTTTGTCGCCAGCAGCGCCATCAGCAGGCTGCGGTTGGCCGCGATCACCGGTGGCGGCACCGTCGCGGCGAACGCGACCTCGTAGGCGGCGGCCGCCGCCCTGGCCTGGGCTGCCGTCTCCTCTGCCTGCGCGGCGGTGCTGCTCAGCCACCCCACATAGGGCGCGGCCGCGGTCAACATCGATGCCGACGACCGACCCGACCACCACCCGGCCAGCTCCTCGATCACCGACCTGTACGAGGCCGCCGCCGAGTGCAGCTCGAAGGCCAACTCCTCCCAGGCCGACGCGCCAGCCAGCATGGGTCCCGTCCCCGGGCCGGTATACATCCGACCGGAGTTGACCTCCGGCGGATAGATCCCGAAATCCATCGCTGCGCGTCTCTCGTCTGTCTGTAGGAAGCCGGCGTTCGATCAGCTCACTTCAAAGGATGTCGCCTGATTCACCGCCCGAGCAGGCGGTTTTTTTGGTCCGTGTACTCCTCGTCGGTCAGGATCCCCTCGTCGCGGAGCTTGGCGAACTCACGCAACTCGGCAGCGACACCGGTTACCACGGTCCGCGGCGTCTCCGGCGACCCAACAGCTTTCGCCCCTGGTGCAGCACTTTCACTCGTGGCTGCGGTTCCCCCTGCGCCGGCACGCACACGTGTGCCCGCCGTCGTTGCGGCGCGGTCTTTGCCGGCCCCGGTACCCAACGTGCCGGCCATGGCTCGCCCGGCCATGCCTGCCGCCGCCATCTGACTGAATGTGCTTGCCGACCCCGCTTGCACCGCCTCCCCGGCGGTCTCGGCCACGGTGGCGCCGAAGGCGGTGACCGGCAGCGCGGGCAAGACCACCGCGAGGGGGCGCACCGCCGGCGTGGCGATGGTCCACGTGGGCGGCACCGACAACGTCCCGACCGTGTTGGCCTCCCCCAGGCCCGCCGACACCGCCCCCGTCGTCGCCGGCGCCGACGGCGCGATCGGGCCGGTGATCCTGGCCGGGAAGTCCGTGGGCGGCCTCGGTCCGGACGACGGCCAAGGCTGCTTGCCGTCCCAGCCGCTGACAATATTGTCCGTGTGCAAACCGGTCCCGGCGCTGATGATGTCCATGGGAAGGGAGACCGCCGCCAAGGGCGCCAGCGGCACGTCGATGAGAAGAGTCGCCAGGTTCGCCGGCGTGTCGAGGAAGATCGTTATCAGGTCGGCAATCACATCCAGCGTGTCCTTGGGGCTCAGGGACTGCGCCGGCGTTGCGAGGCCCTGCAGCGTGTTGGGCACCGCCGAGAACGCCTGCTGGGTGCTCGACGCGCTGCTCTGTGCATTGCCGGCTGAAATACCGGCGCCCTGGCCGGTCGCGGCGGCCTGTCCGGCCGGCCCCCCGGGGTTCGTGTTCTGCCGGGGCGGGACGAACGGCGTCAAGGAGGTCGCGGACGCCGACGAACCCGCGTAGCCCAACATCGCGGCGGCGTCTTGGGCCCACATCTCGGCGTATTGTGCCTCGGTGGCCGCGATCGCCTGGGCGTTCAGACCAAGTAGGTTGTTCCGCAACAACGCCATCAACTCGCTGCGGTTGGCCGCGACCGCGGCCGGCGGCACCGTCGCGGCGAACGCCGCCGTGTACGCGGTGGCCGCCGCTCTGGCCTGGGCGGCCGTTTCCTCGGCCTGCTGGGCGGTCGCGCTCATCCATGCCACATATGGCGCGGCAGCCGCCGTCATCGAGACCGACGACGGGCCCAGCCAAGGCCCTGCGGTCAGGCCCGCGACCACCGACCTGTACGAGGCCGCCGTCGATTGCAGGGCCGCGGCGAGCTCGTCCCAGGCCGCCGCCGCGGCCAGCATTGGGTCTGAGCCAGGTCCCAAGTACATCCGCGCCGAGTTGATCTCGGGGGGTAACACAGCGAAATCCATTGCGTTATATATCCTTTCGCTATGGAAGCCGGGCCAGCGGCCGGGGTCGTCGTCAGTCCATCATGGTATCGCGGCGGTCGCGATTTGGCCGGGAACCGCTTGGCGCCGAAGAGCTTGGCGGAGATCTCCTCGGCCGTCAGATCCGACAGCGGCCACGTCCATAGCGGAAATCGCTTGCCCCGCAGTCCCGCAGCGCCCGACGTGCGAGGAGCCGACGCTGCTCGCGGCTTCATCGTCGAGCAGCAGTACCGAGTTCGCGCCTACCACGGGCAGGAGGATCCGATTTCCCTCCCCTGCGTGCAGCAGCTCGGGCGGCCCATTGAAGACCTGCTTCACCGCGTCCGGATGCGAGATCACCACCCAGGGATTCTCGAAGATGGGCCTCATCGTGAACATGTCACCGTATTGAGCCACGCAACGGTCCATGAACCGCCAGGGGTTGGCCAGCCACGCGGCGCTCTGGACGACTGCCGGCGACCGGGGACCGGGCGGCAGAACATCAACGGTCATAGTTGCCTCCAACCGGATAGCCAGAGACTGTACCGGATCGGATTCGCCGACCCAGTTATTTATTTAATGACCGTTGGAAATACTCACCATCATTTTGAGAATGGCCAAAACGAAAGTCTTCAACAAATTTTCGGTGGTTTACCCGCGCAGAGCGAAACGATGCCCGAGAAGATTCAGGGGCCGGGCCTTTCTCGCTCAGGGTGCCTTTGATGATTTGCCTGTCTCGAAGGATCGCCCCGCATGTCACGGCGTTGGAGCGCCGCGAAGCGGCCCAGCCTATTCAGGGTTACCTGTTCGGCAGGTAGCTAACCATTGGCGGCCAGCAGATGCAGTCCCGGCATGACCCACCCCACAAGACAGAGTGAAAACGGCTGTACCTTCATCGATCCGAGAAATTAAGTGCCGCGAAGCACGGATCCCCTCCGACGGGTCCCAGTTGGGGCTCAATCGTTATGTGACACGTCGCGCGGCGCGGCGGTTTTTGCCGCGACCTAGCTGAGAATGCGGGCATGACAGTACCGCGGGAGCCCACGCGCGAGATCTCGCGGCAGGTGTTCCTGCGGGCGACCGCCGGGGCGTTAGCTGCAGGAACGGTTTTCGGGCCGGGGCGCGCGACCGCCGACCCGAATATTTCCGGCTGGCAAGGACTTTCGACCGCCATCAAAGGGCAAGTGATACTGCCGGACAACGGTGCGCAATTCGGAAGCGCCAAACAGGTTTTCAACACCAACTACAACAATTCCGCACCCGCGGCGGTGGTCACCGTGACGTCGCCGGCGGACGTGCAGAAGGCGATGGCATTCGCCGCCGCGCACAACCTGAAAGTCGCTCCGCGCAGTGGTGGACACTCCTACGTAGGGGCATCCACCGCGAACGGCGCCCTGGTGCTCGACCTGCGTCAGCTGCCCGGCGACATCAATTACGACGCCGCCAGCGGGCAGGTCACTGTGACGCCGGCCACGAATTTGTATGCGATACATCAGGCGCTGGCCGCGGCCGGCCGCGGCATCCCGACGGGCACCTGCCCATCGGTCGGTGCCGCCGGGCACGCACTGGGCGGCGGGCTCGGGGCCCATTCCCGGCACGCGGGCCTACTCTGCGACCAGCTGACATCAGCGTCTGTGGTGCTGCCCAGCGGCCAGGCGGTCACCGCCTCTAGCAGCAGCAACCCCGACCTGCTCTGGGCGCTACGCGGTGGCGGCGGTGGCAATTTTGGGGTGACGACGTCGCTGACCTTCGCCACCTTTCCCACCGGCGACTATGACGTGGTCAACCTCAATTTTCCGCCGCAGTCGTTCGCGCAGGTCCTCGTCGGGTGGCAGAACTGGCTGCGCACCGCCGATCGCAGCAGCTGGGCATTGGCGGACAGCACCACCGACGCAACGGGAACGCACTGTCGCATCATGGCGACCTGCCCGGCCGGGTCGGGTAACAGCGTGGCAAGCGCCATCACCTCGGCCGTGGGAATGCAGCCGACCGGGACCGACAACCACACGTTCAACTATCTGGACCTGGTGCGGTATCTGGCCGTCGGCAACCTCAACCCGTCACCGCTCGGATATGTCGGCGGTTCCGATGTCTTTACGACGATCACCCCGGCCGCCGCGCAGGGGATCGCCAGCGCTGTCAACGCCTTTCCGCGCGGCGCCGGCCGCATGCTGGCGATCATGCACGCCCTCGACGGCGCCCTCGCGAGTGTCGCACCAGAAGCCACAGCCTTTCCCTGGCGTCGCCAGTCGTCGCTGGTGCAGTGGTACGTCGAAACATCCGGCGACCCGTCGGCAGCGCTCAACTGGCTCAACACGGCACATCAAGCGGTGCAACCCTATTCGGTCGGCGGTTACGTGAACTATCTCGAGGCAAATCAGTCGCCGTCGCGTTACTTCGGGTCCAACCTATCCCGGCTCAGCGCCGTGCGGCAGAAGTACGACCCGGGCCGAATCATGTTCTCCAGCCTGAACTTTTGACCCTTTCAGGTGTGCAGTTCGATGACTTCGATCAGGTGACGTCCGACATCGTCGAGCACGTCGGTCGACTGCGTGGCCAACGCGATGATCACGGCGCCCTCGATCGCGGCGATAGTCAGGGCGGCTAGTGAGCGCGCGTTGTTACCGTCGGCGCCGGACCTGACCAGCCGGTCGGCGAGCAGCGCCTGCCACTCATTGACCGCTTCGGCCGCCGCCTGCGCGGCTTCCGGCACTTCGGCCCGACCGAGGATCGCCGCCACGATCGGGCAACCCGCTTGCATCTCGGTGGCACACAGCTGCGTCTTCCATTCATCGATGAAGCTCTGGACCGCACGCGCCGGATCGCCCGCGTCGTCGACCGACCGGAGCACCGCGGTTAGACCCTGACCGGCGATGCGAGTGGCCTCGGCAACGAGTTCGGCTTTGCCGCCTGGGAAATTCAGGTAGACGGTTCTTCGCGCGACGCCGCTGTCCTCCAATAGCGCATTGATTCCGGTCCCTGCGACCCCGCGCCGTCGCACCAATCCCGTGACACTGGCGATGAGCACATCCCGCGCGGACATGTCTTGCACTATACCGATCGGTCTACTACCGTCTCACCCATACGGGCCGAACATGTTTCGCAATCGGGAGATAGGCATGACGAACACCTCCGACGCTAAGACGCTCCGGAAGTTCCAAAGGGAGCGCGCAATCGGGCGCTACCTGCTCAACCCGGCGGTGAAGGCCCTGGGCAAACTGGGATTGCATACGGCCCTGGCCACCGAACTGGAGACCACCGGACGCAAGAGCGGGCAGGCAAGGCGCGTTCCGGTGTCAGCCCAGTTCGACGAGGCAGGTGCCTGGGTCATCAGTCAGCACGGCACCCGTTCAGGTTGGGGCCGCAACATCGTCGATAACCCGAATATCCGCATACGGCAAGGGAATCGATGGCGCAGCGGGATCGCGGCGTTCCGGCCCGATGACGACGTCGTCGCGCGAGGGCGCAAATTCGGCCGGGTTGGAGCCAAGGTGGTGAAGACACTGGAGACGACGCCGGTGTCGGTCCGGATCGACTTCACCGACTAAGGCGCCGGCAAGCCGAGTTCGATTGTCGCCCTAGGCGGGCCGCATGGGCCGTTTCAAGCTGCAGACGATGCTCCACTCGAAATACAAGTCCCCGTCTTTGTCGTAGCCCTTGAAGTGGTGTGAGACCTGAGTGCGTTGCATCGAGGAGTTGACGATCTCCCACCCTTGCTCTCCGTAGGACTTCGCCAGGGCGGTCACCTCCTCGATCAGATCCTTCAGCGACTCATTCGTGTGGTAGATGAAGGTGTTCTCCCACCGTTGCGGGTACCACTGGTCGTCTGATGCCAGCCACCACCCTGGCCCGGGCGAAGTAGTCGTCATAGCCCGGCACCCTACAGCCGCTCGGAGCAGCGAAGAGAAAAATTTCTATGAACTTTGCGTACGCGGCCTCTGCCGGTTGGCCTGGACCGGAGCCTGCAAGGATAGCGGCGCGAGCGAATCTAACGCGGAGGTGCGCAATGACCCAGTCCGGCTTGGTGTTGTCCAGCGTCGCCAACAACGTCGCACTCATCACCGTCAACGATCCCGACCGACGGAACGCGGTGACCGGCGAGATGTCGGCGTTGCTACGCGCGGCCATCGAGCAGGCCGAAGCCGATCCGGGGGTGCACGCCGTGGTGATCACCGGGGCAGGCAAGGCGTTCTGCGCCGGCGCTGACCTCAGCGCGCTGGGCGCCGCCGGCGACGAGGCGGCGGAGTCGGGGTTGAAGAAGCTGTACGACGGCTTCATGGCCGTGGGCGGCTGCAAACTGCCGACAATCGCCGCGGTCAACGGCGCGGCCGTCGGCGCCGGGCTCAATCTGGCAATGGCAGCCGATGTCCGCATCGCAGGACCGGGCGCTGTCTTCGATGCTCGTTTCCAAAAGCTCGGACTGCATCCGGGCGGGGGTGCGACCTGGATGCTGCAGCGAGCCGTGGGCCCGCAGGTCGCCCGGGCGGCTTTGTTGTTCGGCATGCGCTTCGACGCGGAATCCGCCGTGCGGTACGGGCTGGCGCTCAGCGTCGCCGACGACCCCGTCGCCGCGGCGCTAGAGCTGGCCGCGGGGCCGGCGGCCGCTCCCCGCGAAGTGGTGCTCGCGACCAAGGCCACCATGCGGGCCACGGTCAGCCTGGGGTCGGTGGAGAACGAGCAACACGAACTCGCCATGCGCACGGAGCTAGGGCCACAGGCCAACTCCATTCAGTCTCCCGAGTTCGCGGCCCGCCTGGCCGCTGCACAGAGACGTTAAAGCCGGTAACTACGAAGCTGATTCACTCACCGGAGTATCGGCTGCGCCGCGGAATGCAGGGTCCAGGCGGCGTGCGGCGAAGATGAACGTGACAGCGATCAGGGGCGCAACCGCGCCATAAATCGCTGCCGGGGTGGCCATTTCGACGTTGTTGAGCAGTTGCGGGCTCAGCGCTACGCCCATGGCCACCACGGTGTTGTGCATTCCGATCTCCAGGCTGACCGCGGTGGCCTGTCGCGGGGCGAGGTGCATCCGGCGCGGCACCAGATAGCCGACCGTCAGGCTGACGGCGCAGAAGGATACGACGGCGCCGATCAGCACGCCGAAGTTGTTCCACAGCGTCGTTTTCCCGCCGGCGATCGCCGCAGCGATGACGAGCACCAACAGCACCAACGCGGTGATTCGCACCGGCTTTTGCAGTCGCTGGGCGAAGTCAGGGAAGCGGTGGCGTATCGCGACACCGACGGCGGTGGGTATCAGAATCAGGCCGAACACCCCGACGAACTTGTCCACCTGCAGCGGGATGAACCGCCCATCCCCGATAAACCAGCCCATTGCCAACGCCAATATGGTCGGCAGGGCGAAAACCGACAGCACCGCGTTGATGGCGGTCAGCGTCAAATTGAGCGCCAAGTCCCCGTTGAATAGATGACTGAGGATGTTCGACATGGTCCCGCCCGGAGTGGCGGACATCAGCATCAGCCCCACCGCCAGATTCGGTTCGAGGTGGAAGGCCTCGGCAATCAGCAGGCACAGGGTCGGCAGCACCAAGGATTGACAGATCAGTGCGACCAGCAGTGGGCGCCGCAGCGTGGCCGCCCGCTGGAAGTCGGCGACTGTCAGCGTCAATCCGAGGGCGAGCATGACCACGACGACGACCAGCGGAAAGTAGCGGTTGTCCATAAAGCTCCACGGTGTTTGGGTCTGCAGATGGCGCGACAATTAGTTAGCTTGCCTTACTCCGCGGCAGGCTGCAGCGTGTGGTGTCGGTCGGCAGCCTCAGCCGGAGGCGGTTTCCCCCGCTCGTGCCAGCGTCGCTTCGGCGTGTTTGAGCACCGGAGAGTCGACCATCTGGCCTTCGAACGCGAACACCCCGCGTTCGGTCTTGGCCGCTTCCAAAACCCGCCGCGCCCAGTCCAGACTTTCGTCGCTGGGGCGATAGGCCTCGCGCACGACTGGGATCTGACTCGGGTGGATGCACACGGTCCCGTGGAACCCCAGCGCCACCGCGTCGTCGGCTTCGGCCCGCAGCCCGTCGAGGTCACGGATGTCCAGATGCACCGCGTCGAGCGCGACTCGACCGAAGGCCGACGCGGCCAGCAAGGCGGTCGACCGTACGTGGCGGGCCACATCCCGGTAGGTGCCGTCGGCAAAGCGGCTGGAGCTGCCACCAAGCGTGGCGACCAGGTCCTCGGCTCCCCACATCAGGGCGACGGTCCGCTCCGCGGCCGCGATCTCGGCGGCGAATACCGCCGCGCGTGGTGTCTCGATCAGCGCGATCACGTCGCGCGGCGCCAGCGCATCCACCTGCGCGGCCGATTCGGTCTTGGACAACATCACCGTCGTGTACGCGGTACCGGCGAGGGCGTCCAGGTCGAGCGACAGCTCACCGGTGTCGGCCGCGTTGACGCGCACGACGGTGAACTCCGGATCGAGCGGTGTGTCCTGCAGCGCCTTGCGGGCGGCGGGCTTATCCGCCTTCGCGACGCCGTCCTCCAGGTCGAGGATCACCACATCGGCGGCAGCCGCGGCTTTGGCGAAGCGCTCGGGTCGATCGGCCGGGCAGAACAACCAACCCGGGCCGGCGGCACGCAGGTCCATCACGACTCCTCTTTGTCAGGCCGCTTCTGCACCAGCGTGGTGCGCACGGCGCGCGCCACGACGTCACCGTGCTGGTTGCGCCCCGTGTGTTCCAGGGTGACGATGCCTTCACCGGGGCGGCTTTTCGATTCCCGCTTGTCGGTGCACACCGTTTCGGCGTACAGGGTGTCGCCGTGAAACACCGGCTTGGGGAACGACACCTCGGAAAAACCGAGATTGGCCACGATGGTGCCGAGCGTCAGCTGCGCCACCGACAGCCCGACCAGCGTCGAGAGGGTGAACATCGAATTCACCAGTCGCTGGCCCCGGAAACCCGGCTGCTCGGCGGCCCACGCCGCGTCGAGGTGCAGCGACTGGGTGTTCATCGTCAGCGTGGTGAACAACACGTTGTCGGCCTCGGTGACGGTGCGGCCCGGACGGTGCAGGTAGGTGGTGCCGACCTCGAATTCCTCAAACCACAAGCCGCGCTGGATGATTGACTTGCCGTCTGTCATGCCAGGCCCAGCGATCGCGCGATGAGCATCAGCTGCACCTCGGTGGTGCCCTCACCGATCTCAAGCACCTTGCTGTCGCGGTAGTGACGCGCCACCGGGTACTCGTTCATGAAGCCGTAGCCGCCGTGGATCTGGGTGGCGTCCCGAGCGTTGTCCATCGCCGCCTCCGAGGAAATCATTTTCGCGATCGCCGCCTCCTTCTTGAAAGGCTTGCCCGCCAACATTTTCGCCGCCGCTTCGTAGTACGCCGTGCGCGCCACGTGGGCACGTGCCTCCATCCGTGCGATCTTGAAGCTGATCGCCTGATAGGACCCGATCGGCTGGCCGAACGATTGACGCTCCTTGGCGTACTTGACGCTCTCGTCGACGCAACCCTGCGCCGCCCCGGTCGCCAGCGCGGCGATCGCAATCCGGCCCTCGTCGAGAATGGACAAGAAGTTCGCGTAACCCGTGCCGCGCGCGCCCAGCAAGTTCTGCTGCGGGACGCGGGCGTCGGCGAAGGTCAGCGGGTGCGTGTCGGAGGCGTTCCAGCCGACTTTGTTGTACACCGGCTCGACGGTGAATCCCGGTGTACCGCTGGGCACGATGATCGTCGAGATCTCCTTCTTCTCCCCGACGGTTCCGGTGACGGCGGTGACGGTGACCAGCGACGTGATGTCGGTGCCCGAGTTGGTGATGAACTGCTTGTTGCCGTTGATGATCCACTCGTCACCTTCGAGACGGGCGGTGGTGCGGGTGCTGCCGGCGTCCGATCCCGCGCCCGGCTCGGTGAGACCGAAACCGGCGAGTGCGCGCCCGGCGGTCAGGTCGGGGAGCCACTGTTGCTTCTGCTCCTCGTCGCCGAACCGGTAGATCGGCATGGCGCCGAGGCCCACCCCCGCCTCCAGCGTGATCGCGACCGACTGGTCGACCTTGCCCAGTTCTTCGAGCGCCAACGCCAGCGCGAAATAGTCGCCGCCCATGCCGCCGTATTCCTCCGGGAACGGCAGCCCGAAAAGCCCCATCTCGCCCATCTTGGCGACGACTTCGTACGGGAAGCTATGCTCCTCATCGTGTTTGGCCGACACCGGCGCAACCACCGTGCGGGCGAAATCGGCGACGGTGTCGCGCAGGTCTTCGTATTCCTTCGGCAGCGCCCCTGCCGTGATTGTCGTCGTCATGATTCTTGATCCTTGATCCTGGCCAGCACCTGATCCACCTTCACCTGGTCGCCAACAGACACCAGCACCTCTACTAACCCCGAAACCGGCGCGGCGAGCGAGTGTTCCATCTTCATCGCCTCAACGACCACCACCGCGTCTCCCTCGGCGACCTCAGCACCCGAATCCACCTGCACCGCAATCACATTGCCGGGCATGGGGCTGACAACCTCCGCCTGCCTCGCACCCGCCGCACGATGAATCTTTTGCTCCTCGGCTTCGCGCAGGTGCCACGTGCCCCGCTCGTCGGCGATCCACAGGTGCCGGTCGGCCTCCGCCCACCGATACTCCCGGCGCAGACCGTCGCGCGTTACTGTCATCGACGCGCCATCGAATTCGGCACTCGCAGAACCGATATCACCGTCGCCGAGCTGAACCTCGGCCGCATCCGGCGAACCCCACACCGACACCGTCACGTCGCGCAACGCGGTGCGCATCTCGGTGCGCACCGGCGCCACCCCGCCGCCGACGCGCCATCCCGTCGGCGCCGCCCACAGCTCACCACGACCCTGACGCTCCAGAGCCCACTGGCGGTAGAGACCGCCCGCCGCCAGCACGTCGTCGGGCGCCGCCAGCGGCGCGAAATCCGGCAGCCGCGCTTCGAGCAGCGCAGTGTCCAGATCGCCGGCACGGACTCGCTCGTCGGCGAGGAGAAAGCGAAGGAATTCAACGTTGGTCTGAACACCCAGCACCGCGGTCTGCGCCAGGGCGCGGTCGAGCAGCGTCAGCGCCTCCGCACGGTCGGCCCCGTGTGCGATCACCTTGCTCAGCATCGGGTCGTAATCGCTACCGACCACGGTGCCGGCCAGCAGCGACGAATCCACCCGCACCCCGTCGCCGGCGGGTTCGACCACCTGCAGCACCCGCCCGCCGGTGGGCAGAAATCCCCGCGCAGGATCCTCCGCGTAGACGCGTGCCTCGATCGCATGTCCATGCAGCGCGATGTCGTCCTGGGCGAAAGCCAGTTTCTCTCCGGCACCGACGCGCAGTTGCCACTCGACGAGGTCGAGCCCGGTGACCGCCTCGGTGACCGGATGCTCCACCTGCAGGCGGGTGTTCATCTCCATGAAGAAGAACTCATCGGGCCGCTCGGCGGAGACGATGAACTCCACCGTGCCGGCACCGACGTAGTCGACGCTGCGGGCGGTGTTGCACGCCGCCGTTCCGATTCGGGCGCGTGTCTCGGCGTCCAGCAAGGCCGACGGCGCCTCCTCGATGACCTTTTGATGACGCCGCTGCAGACTGCACTCGCGCTCACCGAGATGCACCACATTGCCGTGTGCATCGGCAAGCACCTGCACCTCGATATGCCTGGGCCGCAACACGAATCGCTCCAAGAACAGGGTGTCGTCGCCGAACGCCGAGGCGGCTTCCCGTCGAGCGGTGACCAGTGCGTCGCGGAGCCGCACCGGATCTTGCACCAGGTGCATGCCCTTGCCGCCGCCGCCGGCCGAGGGCTTGATCAAGACCGGGTAGCCGACGTCGTCGGCCGCTGCCACCAGCTCGTCATCGCTCAGCCCGGGCCTGGCGATCCCGGGTACCACCGGCACGTCGAAGGCGGCTACCGCGTTCTTGGCGGTGATCTTGTCGCCCATCACCTCGATCGCCCGCGCGGGCGGGCCCAGGAACACCACGCCCGCGCGCTCGCATGCGGCGGCGAAATGGGCGTTCTCCGAGAGAAACCCGTAGCCGGGATGGATCGCCTGGGATCCGGTTCGCGCCGCGGCGTCGAGCACTCGCGCGATGTCGAGGTAGCTCTCCCGCGCCGCCGCCGGCCCCAGCCGTACCGCTTCGTCGGCTTCAAGCACGTGCCGCGCGCCGACGTCGGCGTCGCTGTAGACGGCGACGGACTTGATGCCCAGCCGCCGCAGAGTCCGAATCACCCGAACCGCGATCTCACCGCGGTTCGCAACCAGCACTGTCTCGAACATCGCCGTCACATCCGGAACACGCCGTAGGAGACCGGTTCCAGGGGCGCATGGGCACATACCGAAAGCGCCAGTCCCACAACCGTTCTGGTGTCAGCCGGGTCGATGATCCCGTCGTCCCACAGCCGGGCCGTCGAATAGTAGGGGTTGCCCTGGTCTTCGTACTGCTCGCGGATGGGCGCCTTGAACGCGTCCTCCTCGTCGGCCGACCAGGGTTTGCCGTCCGCGGCGAGCTGCTCGCCGCGCACCGTGGCCAGCACCGAGGCGGCCTGTTCGCCGCCCATCACCGAGATCCGGGCGTTGGGCCACATCCACAGAAAACGCGGTGAATACGCCCTGCCACACATCGAATAGTTACCCGCACCATAGGATCCGCCGATCACGACGGTCAGCTTGGGCACGCGAGCACAGGCCACGGCGGTGACCATCTTGGCGCCGTGTTTGGCGATGCCACCGGCCTCGTAGTCGCGGCCGACCATGAAGCCGGCGATGTTCTGCAGGAACAGCAACGGGATCTTGCGCTTGTCGCACAGCTCGATGAAATGCGCTCCCTTCAGCGCGGATTCGCTGAACAGCACACCGTTGTTGGCGACGATCCCCACGGGATGGCCGTGGATGCGCGCGAACGCGGTGACCAGCGTTTTGCCGTAATTGGCCTTGAACTCGCTGAATTCTCCGCCGTCGACGAGTCGCACAATGACCTCGTGCACGTCGTAGGGCACCCGCGGATCCGGCGGCACGACGTCGTAGAGCTCGCTCTGGTCGTGCTTGGGCTCGACCGCACGGAACACCTCCCACTGCGCCGCCTCGCGCGGCCCGAAGGTGGCCGCGATCGAGCGGACGATCCGCAGTGCGTGCTCGTCGTCGTCGGCGAGATGGTCGGTGACACCGGAGACCCGGGAGTGCAGGTCGCCGCCGCCGAGCTCCTCGGCCGTGACGATCTCGCCGGTGGCGGCCTTGACCAGCGGCGGGCCGCCAAGGAAGATCGTGCCCTGCTCGCGGACGATCACCGCCTCGTCGCTCATGGCCGGCACATAGGCGCCGCCGGCCGTGCACGAGCCGAGTACCGCCGCGACTTGCGGAATTCCCTTGGCGCTCATGGTCGCCTGGTTGTAGAAGATCCGCCCGAAATGTTCGCGGTCCGGGAACACCTCGTCCTGGCGCGGCAGGAAGGCACCGCCCGAGTCGACGAGATAGATGCACGGCAGCCGGTTCTGCAGCGCGACCTCCTGGGCGCGCAGGTGCTTCTTGACCGTCATCGGGTAGTAGGTGCCGCCCTTGACGGTGGCATCGTTGGCGACGATCACGCATTCGCGCCCCGACACCCGCCCGATCCCGGTGATGATCCCGGCGCCCGGAGACTCGTCGCCGTACATGCCGCCCGCGGCCAGCGGGGCCAGCTCCAGGAACGGACTGCCCGGATCGAGCAGGCGGTCCACCCGCTCGCGCGGCAGCAGCTTGCCGCGGCTCACGTGGCGTTCGCGGGCGCGCTCATTCCCACCGCGAGCCGCCACGGCAAGCTTGGCGTTCAGCTCCCCCACCAGCCGGCGGTGCTCGTCGGCGAAGGACGGCGCGGCGACTTGGGTCACTTGGTCGCCAAGTCCTGAAGCAGAAGGGGCGGTTGGGTTTTCGCGCTGACTTCCTCGATCGATACGCCGGGCGCGGTCTCGATCAGGTGCAGGCCGTCATCGCGGACGTCGATGATCGCAAGCTCGGTGACAATGCGGTTGACGCAGCCGACACCGGTCAGCGGCAGCGTGCAGCGTTCCAGAATCTTTGGGCTGCCGTCTTTGGCGGCGTGCTCCATCATCACGATCACTTTGCGGGCCCCGTGCACAAGGTCCATCGCGCCGCCCATGCCCTTGACCATCTTGCCCGGGATCATCCAGTTGGCGAGGTCGCCGGTGACCGAAACCTGCATGGCGCCAAGCACTGCGACGTCCAGATGTCCGCCGCGGATGATGCCGAATGAGGTCGAAGAGCCGAAGAACGCGGCTCCCGGCAGCGCGGTCACCGTCTCCTTGCCCGCATTGATCAGATCGGCGTCGAGGTCCTCACGCTTGGGATACGGCCCGACCCCGAGGATTCCGTTCTCCGAATGCAAGACGACATGCACGCCCTCGGGGATGTGATTGGGGATCAGGGTCGGCATTCCGATGCCGAGGTTGACATACTGGCCGTCCTCGAACTCCGCCGCAATCCGCGCGGCCATCTCGTCTCTGGTCCAGCTCATTTGACGCCACTCCTGTTCATCGCCGCGCTCGCGAGCGTCACGCCGGCGTGACGCTCGCCGCCCAACGTCACGCTGGCGTGACGCTCGGCAGAAACCGCACTCATGACCGCACCGTCTCCTTCTCGATCCGCTTAGTGGGGTTAGGCACGTGCACGACGCGCTGGACGAACACACCTGGCGTGTGCACGGTGGCGGGATCGATCTCCCCGGGCTCGACGAGGTGCTCGACCTCGGCGATGGTGATCCGGCCGGCGCCGGCGCACTCCGGGTTGAAGTTGGCGGCCGATTCCCGGTACACCAGGTTGCCGTGCCGGTCGCCCTTGTAGGCGTGCACCAGCGCGAAGTCGGTACGGATGGCGCGCTCGAGAACGTAGGTGACACCGTCGAACTCGCGGGTCTCCTTGACCGGCGAAGTCACCGCCACTGCGCCGGACGCGTCGTAGCGCCACGGCAATCCACCGTCGGCGATCTGGGTGCCGACGCCGGCGGGCGTGTAGAACGCGGGTATCCCCATCCCGCCCGCGCGCAGGCGCTCAGCGAGGGTGCCCTGCGGGGTCAGTTCGACCTCGAGTTCGCCGGACAGGAACTGGCGAGCGAACTCCTTGTTCTCACCCACATACGACGAAACCGTCCGTCGGATTCGCTTGTGCCCCAACAGCACTCCCAGCCCGATACCGTCGACCCCGCAGTTGTTCGACACCGTCTCCAGATCGGTGACACCGCTGTCGGCCAGCGCCGAGATCAGCGCTTCGGGGATGCCGCACAGGCCGAATCCGCCCACGGCCAGCGACGATCCGTCGGTTATGTCGGCGATCGCCTCCGCGGCCGTCGCCACCACCTTGTCCATGACCGCAGCGCCTCCAATTTCAGTTAATGCTCATTAACTGGGGTGAGAATACCATTACCCGCCCGGTGCGTCCAGAGAGGACGCGCCACCTTCCGGCGCGCAATCGCCAGTTAATAGCCGCTAACTAGTGCTACGTTAGTGACGATTAACCGAAGCGTCCCGACGGAGACCGTCATGGCAACGTCCGCCCCGGACCGTCAGCCCGACCAGCCTGAATCCCCAAACCGCCGCAGCCAGTTGAAATCCGACCGGCGTTTGCAGCTCCTGTCAGCTGCCGAACGGCTGTTCGCCGAGCGTGGTTTCCTGGCCGTCCGGCTGGAAGACATCGGCGCCGCGGCCGGGGTCAGCGGTCCGGCCATCTACCGGCACTTCCCCAACAAGGAGTCGCTGTTGGTCGAGCTGCTGGTCGGGATCAGCGCCCGCCTGCTTGCCGGTGCCCGCGATGTGACCGCCCACAACGACGACCCGGCGGCGGCGCTGGATGGCCTCATCGATTTCCATCTCGACTTCGCCCTGGGCGAGCCCGACCTGATCCGTATCCAGGACCGCGACCTTGCATACCTGCCCGACGCCGCGGAGCGGCAGGTGCGCAAAGCGCAGCGGCAGTACGTCGAGATCTGGGTGGGCGTGCTGCGCGAGCTGAGCCCGCAGCTGGCCGAAGCCGACGCCCGGCTGACGGCGCACGCGGTGTTCGGGTTGCTCAACTCGACACCGCACAGCATGAAGTCCGGTGACAACTCGCGCACCAAGCCGGCGTTTGCCGCGCGGTATCGGGCCGTCATGCGGGCGATGACGGTCGCCGCGCTGCGGGCCGCTGATCAGCGCCAATAGGATGCCCGACACTGGTCTTAGCTGAAGCCCCGAGCCCCCGCGCCCAGCACAGGTACCCTGCAATCCATGAGCGATCCACACCGAACAGAGCGGTTCGGTGCTCCTCAGCCTTCGTCGCGATCGTCCGCGCCGCAGGGTCACCAAGGCCCACCGCAGGTCGACCCCGCGTACGCCGACCAAGCGCCCTTCGCGCCCGCGTACGGCGGCCCGCCTCCGCAGTGGGCGCCGACCGCGAGCCAACCGAACCCGACCCAACAATTGCCGCCGCATTGGCAATACGACCAACCCCCGCCGGATGGAACGCCCACCACGCGGCTCACCTCCCCACCGCCGGGGGGCCCGAGATCGCCGCGCTGGCTGTGGATCGCGGCGGCCGCGGCGGTGCTGCTGGTGGTGGGACTGGTCATCGCGCTGATCATCGCCAACGGCACGATGAAGACACAGACCGCGGTCGAGCCATTGCCCCCGATGCCGAGCTCGGCGTCACCCATGCCGACGACGAGGACGCACACCCCCAGCGCCGCTCCCGCGCCTTCCACCACCCCGGGCGAGACGACCGAGCCGTCGGAACCCGGCGCGATGCAGCCCGTCGTCTACAACGTCACCGGCGAAGGCCGCGCGATCAGCATCACCTATATGGACACCGGCGGCATGATTCAGACCGAGTTCAACGTGTCGCTGCCGTGGAGCAAAGAAGTCAGCCTGGCAAAGTCGGCCACGCGCCCGGCCAACGTCACGATCGTAAACATCGGCCACACCATCACCTGCTCGGTGACCGTGGCCGGGCTCCAGGTGCGCCAGCGGACCGGAGCGGGCATCACGATTTGCGACGCGCCGCTGTCCTAGTGTTCTAGACCTGTTCCAATGGGACAGCCAGGCGGCGCGGCGGAACGCGGACCACCAGCATCGCCAACAGGCCCGCGAGCAGCACCAGCGAGATGCCACCCCACCCGGCACGGACGGCACCGAACGCATCGACGAAGACGGAAAACAGCCACGGGGCGATGAACGAGACCGCACGACCAGTCATGGTGTACAGACCGAAGGCGACCCCCTCCTTGCCGTGGTCTGCCATCTGCAGCAACAGGGCCCGCGACGACGATAGCGCCGGTCCGAGAAACAGAGCCAGCAGCAGTCCGCCCACCCAGAAGGCCAGGGGGCCGTACAGCGCCAGCAAGGCGAGCTCGACGATGACCATCACGGCCAGTGAGCCGATGATGACAGGTTTGGATCCGATCCGATGGTCGACGAAGCCACCGAGGATCGCGCCCACCGCGGCCACCACGGAGGCCGCGACACCGAATACCAGGACGTCCGCTTGCGACAGGTGATACACGTTGACGCCAAGGACCGCGCCGAACGCCAAAACGGCCGCCAGGCCGTCCCGGAAGAGTGCGCTGGCACCCAGGAAGTAGACCAGGTTGCGGTCGCGGCGCCACTCCGTTTTGATCTCCGACCACAGCTTGCGATACCCACCCCGCATGCTGGTCGGCTGGGTCACCGCACCGGGGTCGGGCAACCGGTGGGCGGTCAACAACAACGGCAGGGCCAGCACCGCGAAATACGCTGCGGCCAACAGCATCGCCGTCCGGACGTAGAGTCCGTCGTGGGTGGGCACGTGCAGCAACCCCCGCTCTGGTCCGTTGCCGGAGATGAATCCCAGGTAGATCAGTAAGAGCAGTACGACGCTGCCGAGGAATCCCGCTGCCGCGCCGATACTGGACACCCGGCCGGTCGTGTTGGGGGTCGACAACTGGCGCAACATCGCGTTGTACGGGACGCCGGCCAGGTCGCCGCAGGCGGCCGTCGCCGCCAGCAGCACAAGCCCGGCCCACAGGTAGCTGGGTTCGGCACGGATGAGGTACATCGCGCAGGTCAGCACCACCGCCCCGCCCGTTAGCACGCTCATCGCCACCCGCCGGCGGTGCGGAGACTCCACCCAGACGCCAACCGCCGGGGCCAACACCGCTATCACCAGCCCGGCGACCGTCCCGGTACGACCCAACCAACTGGCCGCGGTCGTGCCGCCGTGCAGGCCCGCCCCGACGGTGCCGGTGAGGTAGACGGAGAACACAAAGGTCGCCACGATGGCGCTGAGACCGGCTGCACCGGCGTCCCATAGCGCCCACGCCACCACCGGAGATCGCACGCCTTTCCGCTCCGACTCCGGCTGATTCATAAGCTTTGCGGCGTGGAAACCCCTGGCTTTAGCCGGGGGAGGAAACGCCGTTTCCTCCTTTCGTCGGGTTGTCGGTGGTGCCGCCTAGGTTGCTGTTGTGTGCAGGTTTCGGTTGCTTCCTAGCGTTGAGCAGACGGCCGTGTTGGCCGAGCACTGTCGCCATGCCCGGTACGTGTGGAATCTTGCCGTAGAGCAGCAGCGGCACTGGCAGCCAGGTCGCCAAACGCCTGGCTATAACGAGCAGTGTGCTCAGTTGACGGCGGCCCGTGCCGAGTACGACTGGCTTGCAGCCGGGTCGCAGACCGTGCAGCAGCAGGCGTTGCGCGACTTCGCCCAGGCGATGCGCAACTTCTTTGGCGGCACCCATCGTCGCCCGACCTGGCGCAAAGCCGGCAAGCATGAAGGATTCCGCCAAGTCGGGGTCAAACCCCGCCACATCACTCGGCTCAACCACCGCTACGGGCAGGTATGGATCCCGAAAGTCGGCTGGGTGCGCTTCCGCTGGACCCGCACCATCGCCGACAGCGTGAAGTCCTACCGCGTGACCAGGGATCGCTCCGGGCGCTGGCACATCTCCTTTGCCGCCATCCCCGACGCTGTTCGGGGACCCGGTGATCACAGCGTGGTGGGTATGGATCGCGGCGTGGCGGTCTCGGTGGCCCTGTCCAACGGGCAGCTGCTGCGTGCTCCTGGCCTTCGCGCCGGCGAAACCAAACGACTGCGTCGATTGCAGCAACGGCTGGCGCGAGCGCAACGCGGATCTGCCCGGCGCGCGCGAACCAAGCTGGCCCTTGCGAAGTTGCGTGCCCGCGACACCGATCGCCGCCGTGACTGGGTGGAAAAGACCACCACCGATGTGGCCCGCCGCTTCGAAACCATCCGTGTCGAGGACCTGAAGGTGCGTGCGATGACCCGCTCGGCGCGCGGGACCCGTGAACACCCGGGCACCCGTGTCGCGCAGAAACGCGGCCTCAACCGCCAGATCAGCCGCCAAGGCTGGGGACTGCTGGTGGCCCGGTTGAAGCACAAGGCTGCCGGGCGGGTGGAATTCGTCCCGGCGGCGTATACGTCGCAACGATGCTCTTACTGCGGGCACGTCGCACCCGAAAACCGCAAGAGCCAAGCGGTTTTCCAGTGCGTCGCGTGCAACGCGGGCTCGTGCAACGCTGACGTCAACGCCGCACGCAACATCGCCGCCGGACGGGCGGTGACAGCACGGGGAGACCTCGGCACTAGCCGGTCTACGAACCGTGAACCTCAACTCAGTTCTCCTGCTGCCTAAGCGCGACGGAGGGGGTTGGAATCCACCGGCTTAAGCCAGTGGAGGACGTCAAGCCCGGCACTCTATCTTGGCCGGCGTCCGATCGCTTGAGACTGGTTCCGGTGGCGCCGCGCGGGCGATGTCTACGATTGGCCGCATGCCCTTACCTGCTCCCAGCCCCGACGCGCGTGCCGTTGTGACCGGAGCGTCCCAAAACATCGGCGCCGCGCTGGCCACCGAACTCGCCGCCCGCGGGCACAGCCTGATCGTCACCGCGCGACGCGAAGACCTGCTCACCGACCTGGCCACGCGCCTGTCCGACAAGTATCGCGTCGCCGTGGAAGTGCGGCCTGCCGATCTGGCCGACCCGCAACAACGGGCGAAGCTGTGCGACGAATTCTCCGCCCGCCCCGTGTCGATCCTGTGCGCCAACGCGGGGACGGCGACATTCGGTCCGGTGGCGGGCCTCGACCCGGCGGGCGAAAAAGCTCAGGTGCAACTGAATGCCGTTGCGGTGCATGATCTTACGTTGGCGGTACTGCCGGGCATGATCGAGCGCAAGTCCGGAGGCATCCTGATTTCCGGTTCGGCGGCGGGCAATTCACCGATTCCCTACAACGCCACCTATGCGGCGACGAAAGCGTTTGCGAATACTTTCAGCGAATCGTTGCGCGGTGAACTGCGCAACTCCGGTGTGCACGTGACACTGCTGGCCCCCGGCCCGGTGCGCACCGACCTGCCCGATGACGCCGAACGGTCGCTAGTGGAAAAGCTAGTGCCGGACTTTCTGTGGATCTCCACCGAACACACCGCCCGGCTGTCGCTGGATGCGTTGGAGCGCAACAAGATGCGCGTCGTACCCGGCCTGACGTCGAAGGCGATGTCGGTGGGGAGCGGGTACGCACCACGCGCAATCGTGGCGCCGATCGTAGGCGCGTTCTACAAGAAGCTCGGCGCCGGGTAGCCGTTACTTCCGGCCTCGGCCACCACCGAACCAGTTGCGCACCACTTCGCGTATCCCGGTGTTGATGGCGCCTTTCACGGTTGGATTCTTCAGTACTTCTTCCCACAATGCTGGGCCCTTGGGCTCCCAGGGGGGCGGCATCGGCGGAAGATCGAAATCTGTTGACACCGACGGAGAACCGGGCCCAGCCTCGCCAGGAGCGGGCAATGCCGTCGGGCTCGCCGCAGGCTCTGGTGGCTGCTCGACCGTTTGTCCGTACTTGGCCTGCAGCGGGCCGGCCTTGGCGGCTTCGATGATCGCGTCATTGCCGATAGCGCCCATCAGCGAGCGGGGAACGCGCATACGCGTCCATGCGACGGGCGTCGGCGCACCCTTTTCCGACAGCACGGTGACGACGGCCTCGCCGATACCCAGCGACGTCAGTGCCGATTCGAGGTCGTAGACATCGGTTTTCGGGTAGGTGCGGACGGTCTTGCTCAGCGCCTGCTGGTCGTCGGGGGTGAACGCGCGCAGCGCGTGCTGAATGCGCGCTCCCAGCTGAGAGAGCACATCGTTGGGCAGGTCGGTGGGCAGTTGGGTGCAGAAAAACACCCCGACGCCCTTGGAGCGGATCAGCTTGACCGTCTGCTCGACCTGGTCCAGGAACGCTTTCGAGGCATCGGCGAACAGCAGGTGCGCCTCGTCGAAGAAGAACACCAGCTTGGGCTTGTCCACGTCGCCGACCTCGGGCAGTTCGCTGAACAAGTCGGCCAGTAGCCACATCAGGAAAGTGGAGAAGATGACCGGACGTAATGACTGGCCGCCGAACTCGAGCAGCGTGATGATGCCCCGGCCCTGCTCGTCGAACCGCAGTAGGTCGCGCGTATCAAGTTTCGGCTCGCCAAAGAACGTGTCGCCGCCTTCGCCTTCGAGGTTGACCAGCGCGCGCAGGATGACGCCTGCGGTCGTCGGCGAGACTCCGCCCAGGTTTTTCAGATCTTCTTTGCCCTCGTCGCTGGCCAGGTGGGCGATGACGGTGCGCAACTGGTTCAGGGTGACCAGTGGACGGCTGTTCTCCTTTGCCCAGTGGAAGATCAGCCCCAGCGTCGACTCTTGAGTCGCGTTGAGCCCCAACACCTTTGACAGCAGCACCGGGCCGAAACTGGACACGGTGGCGCGCACCGGCACCCCGATCCCGTCGGTGCCCAACGACAGGAACTCCACCGGGAATCCGGTGGCCGTCCAGTTATCCCCGGTGTCTTTTGCGCGCGCCGCGGTCTTGTCGTTGGCCTCCCCCGGCCGCGACAGCCCGGACAGGTCGCCCTTAACGTCGGCCATCAGCACCGGAACCCCTGCCGCGCTGAGTTGCTCGGCGATGAGCTGCAACGTCTTGGTCTTGCCGGTTCCGGTCGCCCCGGCCACCAGACCGTGCCGGTTAATGGTGGCCAGCGGGATGCGGATCTGGGCGGTCGGGTCCGCCTCACCGTCGACGACGACCGTGCCCAACTCCAGCGCCTGGCCTTCGACGGCATAACCTGCAGAAATCCGCTGGGCGGGCGTCCCCGCCGCTTCGGTGCTCATCGTGCCGCGCCCTTCTTCCCCAGTAGTCGCCGCTCCGCTAGGCAAAGCATCACACTACTTGCCAGGGCGATGCAGGGGCAGAACTGAAGATGGGCCTACTGTAGAGCGCTGTGCGCGACGAATTGGTGTGGATCGACTGCGAGATGACCGGGCTGGACCTGGGCTCGGACAAGCTGATCGAGATCGCAGCCCTGGTCACCGACGCCGAGCTGAACATCCTCGGCGATGGGATCGATGTGGTGATTCACGCCGACGATGCCGCGCTGTCGTCGATGATCGACGTGGTCACCGAGATGCACTCGCGCTCCGGGCTGATCAACGAGGTGAAAGCCTCCGTCGTCGACGTGGCAACCGCCGAAGCGATGGTGCTCGATTACATCGGCGAACATGTCAAACAGCCCAAGACCGCGCCGCTGGCGGGCAACTCGATCGCCACCGACCGTTCGTTCATCGCCCGTGACATGCCCACGCTGGACTCGTTTCTGCATTACCGGATGATCGACGTCAGCTCGATCAAAGAACTTTGCCGGCGCTGGTATCCGCGCATCTACTTCGGTCAGCCGGCGAAAGGGCTCGCGCACCGCGCCCTGGCCGACATTCACGAATCCATCCGTGAGCTGCAGTTCTACCGGCGCACCGCCTTCGTCCCGCCGCCCGGGCCACCGACCAGCGAGATCGCGGCCGTGGCGGCCGAGCTTGGGAACGGAGCGGACGCACCCGAAGCAAACGATTCGGCCGACGAGGCACCGAGCGGCTAGTATCGACGTCGCCGCGCCTTGACCTCAGGGGAAGCCGGCAATGGTGGCTGTAGTTCAGCTGGTAGAGCACCAGGTTGTGATCCTGGATGTCGCGGGTTCGAGCCCCGTCAGCCACCCTGCAGGTCAGAGGTGGTATTTAGCCCCTCTGACCTTTTTCTTTTAAGGGCCCGTGCGATTAGCGTGCGACTGACCCAACGGCGGCTGCGTACCTGAAGCCGTTGGCCGTGATCGGCGGGGTCTGCTGCCCGCAGTCTCGATGACCTGGGCGGGCCTGCTGTACCTGTGCGCATCGTACTTGCTGGAAGTTGGCGTACTTGGTGCGCTACTACGCGTAGATATCTCTGACCTGCGAAAAACATCACGACGGGCACGCCTTGACCGGGTTTCGTAATCCGCGACACGCCCGGGAAGTGTCGGACGTTAGGGGTACAACTTGTGGCATGTCAAGACAAACGCACCAACTTACTCCGACCCTCCGACAGGGCGGCGCTGGGCAACTGCCGCCGCAAGTGCCTCTCAAACAGGCCGCCCAGTTCTTCGGCGTCGACGTCCGCACCGTTAGGCGGTGGATCAGCGACGGCCGCCTAGTCGCGTATCGCGTAGGACCCCGCCTGATCCGCGTGGACCGCGACTCGGTCTTGCGACTGGCGCAGCCGGTAGGCGGTGCGGTGTGAGCGCGGATGACGGTCACGCACTATGCGAAGAAAGGGAACTGAAAGCTTGAACACAATCACGTCCGACGGCATGGACCTCGACTGGGAAACCGTCTCCGAAGTCGCACGCGCACAAGGCAAACCAGTCATGACCCAAGTCCTCGCGATCACACCAGATGAACTCTGGTTCGTCACCGCGTGGGTACAGGAAACCCCGCACGGTGTGCGCTGCATATCCGTGAGGGGAAACTTGCCGCCGGGTGTCGAGCCGGAAGACTTGTCGCCCTGGTGGCGCGGCCATCAGATGGCACGATGAACCCCCGATCCAAAAAGCTGGTGTGGCACAAGCTCGCCGGGGACGCGAAATTCCCTACTGCGAACTACTACCGCGTCCTGATGCGCGTGTTCGACTACAGCGGGCCCACAGGGGCCCGCGCCCATCCCGGTAACCAGCGTCTAGCCAAGGAATGCCAGATGTCCGTCGGGACCGTCAAAACGGTGCTCCGCTGGCTAGTCGAGGAGGGTTGGCTACGGCTCGGGCAGCGCGGCGGGCGCGCCGGCAACGGCGCACACTGGGCTAGCGAGTACGCGCTTTCCACGCCTCCGGGTATCCCGAATCCGCTGGATGAGGTCGAAGCGCGGGACCTCCTCCCTGAGCGGGACATCCTCCCCGTGGGCGTGGACATCCTCCCCGATGTTGTGCGATACGACGCCGAGGGCAACGGATACGACAGCAACGGAAACCTGATCGACCCCGACCCGTGGGCGCAGCGACCAGCGGAACAGAGCGCCTAACTCAAGGGTCAAATAGGAATTCTCAAGGGTCAAATATGGACCTCTCAAGGGTCAAAATGAGGCCTCTCAAGGGTCAATGCGTTGACCCCCATCACATTATGAAACATCATATTATGAATCATCAGATTATGAAATCAAGCAACCGCCGCTCACCTCTTCCATGCTGTTACGTTTCGAGCCACTCACCCATGTAAAAGATGCCTGGACAAGATGAGTTGTGTGGGTGGTTGCTTGCGCAACTAGACGTACCGCTAGTCACAACTCAATAAGCGAACGAACGAATCGAACGAACGAATCGAATGACAACAAAACAACGACAACGACAACGACAACGACAACGACGGAACACGACTGGGAACTATTCGGCGGCTACCGCCCCATTCCGAACTGGTCAGCTACGCGATGAGCCCCAAGCTCGACGTTTGGAGCATGGCGCGTGAGGTGCGCTGCAAGGGCGGTGGCACGAAGCGAAACCCCGCCAAGCAACTCAAGGTCTCCGACGGCCGCGTCACGCTCTGCCACGACGGACGCACGCGCCGCTATCACGTCGAGCGCGAGCTTACCCGCGTGTGTTTCCCGACCATTTACGCCACCAGGTGTTCTGACGCAAGGGTCACCCCCTACTCGCGCCAGTCAACCCCGATATCTTCGGCAGCCTCGCGCCCCTTGTGGCGCCCCGAGTCACCTACTGGGGAAGCGGCAACCGGATCTGCAAATGGTGCTGTGAGCCGCCCGATACCTTCCCCGCCGATAATCGCTACTCCCTGCAATTCGGTGTCGGTGAGGTGCCCCGTTACACGGGACTGCCCGCGCAGCCGAAAGTGCTTGGTCGGCGTGAGGGTGACGGCGACCGGGTTGAACTCGCCGAAATGGAATGGGTCAAACGCGGCTTTATCATCTCCAACTACCCGTGGTAAATCATTTCCGCAGGTAGATTAGTTTTCCGAATACACACAAGGTGTAGAAATATGTTTATCACCCCACTTGAGGCCGGCTCTTTCCAAGTGCTAATCGACCGGACCCAACACGTTGTTGGCTTGCGCGTCGATCCGCTTGCCGGGGAGAGTTTCGTAATTCCAATGACCGCCACCACTGCCGCTGAAGTGGCGACCCAACTTTTCGGAGCCGCCCATGCCTGACGCCATTGTCTTAAATGGTCACCGCACCCCCACTACAGTGCATCGTCGCCGTGACGGCGGCGGCCTCGTGGTGCGCCAGGGCGGTCGCTACGTCGTGGTGGATGCGGCGGAACTGGACCAGCTTTTGGCGTTTGTGCGGGATGAGCCCCAGTTGGGGAAGCTTCAGCGCTACCGGTAAGGCCAGCGGCGGCGCCGAGCGACGAGCTGAACTGGCTCGAATGACGCGCCCCGTAATGGCTCCCGAGTCGCCACAGACGGGCGAATAGACGCGGTGGGTACAAACGGATGCCCCGCTGAGCCGCCGTGGATGCGGGATCTTCCGCGCCTCGCTTCCTTCCGCTCCTCGCGTCCACTTGGCCATCGTCCGCCGGGCGCGTTCTTCTTGGCGCCTACCGGGCACGCTTACCGCCTGGCGGTGCTCTGATGCCAGGGCTTCTTACCAGGAGCCGCCATCACTTGCTACCCGATCAGATCGGGTAGATAATTCGGGTCGCTGGGAATTTCAGCTGGCCCGGGAATGCGTTCCGCCGCTGTCCGCCGCAGAACTCAAGGAGCACCGCTCCGTACCCGACATGCACGGTGATCGTCTGCACGTTGGGGACCACGATGACCACCTCACCTCATTTTGTTGAGCACCGAATCGACCCGACCGTCTGGCGCCCCGCCACGCTCGACAACGCCGAAACCAAGAACGACTTTGAGACAGCCGTAGGCGAGGCAGCCCAGGATGCGGTTTGGGCGACGCAGCATCCGCTCACCCACCACATGGCAGAGGACGACCCGCGCCGGGAGAAATACCTGCGTGAGTACCAACAATCGGTGGGTCACCAATTGCTTGCGGCGATAGGGAATCTGCGGCCTGGGGTCCGTTTCTATTGTCTCGAAATGTCCGATGATGCGGGGGGCACTGCGCTCCCCAAGCCCAAGCGGTAGGCCAGCTCCGTTGGTTTGCTGCGCACTTTGCAGCGGTTTCCGTGCCCAGACCCGGACGCCGAGCGCAACTGGCTCGAATGACCTGCCACGCCGTAGCGGCCACAGAATCGCCACAGAGCCGCCGCCCCGACGTTAGGTAGTCCGCTACTCATGCCGATCTCAAAGGAAAGGCACATACTGAGTCTGTCCGGGAGGTGCGGTATGGCGCATGTAATCGCGGCGCCGGAGATGATGGCGGCGGCGGCAGCGGATTTGGCACCCGGCCGAACACTAGCGTGCCGGCGTCGCGGAGCTGCGTCTGCGCGAACTGGCTGAACTCCTCGTCGATGGTCTGCCAGTCCAGAGCCTGGCCCGGATCAGCGTGGTAGCCATCGGCGCTGGTGATCATGAACGAGAACATCTTTCGCACGGGTCCTCCCCGTGTGGTCGCTTCATGCCGCTGACTGGGTAGACCGCGGCGGAGTCCGGGGTCATCAGCGGGCGGCGGTGAACCTCAGGCCTCGTCACCCGCAATCGACGATGACGTCAGGTGTCGGCGTTGCCCGCCTTCCACTGCGGCCACGGGATGTTCCAGTCGCCGAGCCCCTCGGTGCCCGGAAGCGTTCCCCCCACGGTGTTGACGACCTCGACGATGTCACCGCGCTTGATGTGGTCGTAGAACCACACCGCATTGCTCGGGCTCACGTTCAGACACCCGTGGCTGGTGTTGGTGTGGCCTTGGGCGCCCACCGACCACGGCGCGGAGTGTACGAAGACGCCGCTATAGGAAATCTGCGTGGCCCACTCGACGTCGGTGCGATATCCGTTGGGCGAGTTGACGGGTACTCCGTACGTCGACGAGTCCATGATGATGTGCTTGTATCGCCCGCCGACGATGTAGACGCCGTTGGCGGTCGGGGTGCTGTCCTTGCCCATCGACGTCGGCATGGTCTTGACCACTTCCCCGTTGATCCGCACGGTGACGACTTTGGTGGTGTCGTCGGCGGTCGCGATGACCTCGTCGCCAATGGTGAAGTGCCGCTTGACGTTGTCCTCACCGAACATTCCGTCACCCAAGTCAACGCCGTAGGTGTTGACCGCAACATCGATCGTCGTACCCGGCTTGTAGAAATGCTCTGGGCGCCAACGCACTTCGCGGTTGTTCAGCCAGTAGAACGCGCCCTCGACGGGCGGGTTGGTGGTGATGACGATGGCCTTCTGAGCCGCGGCACGGTTCGTGATGTTCTCGTCGAACTGGATCGCCACTGGCTCGCCGATGCCGACGACCTCGCCGTCACCCGGATTGACGTAGGGCATCGTCAAGTGCGCGGGCGAACTGGTCTGAAAGGTCATCTGGCGATTCGCCGCACCGCCCAGGCCGAGCGCCGTGACGCTCAGCGTGTAGCGCCGGTTGTAGCCGAGTTGGTCCGTGGTGGACCAGCGCAGTCCGTCGGGGCTGAGCTGACCGTTGATGGCCTTGCCGTTTTCATTGACCATTGTCACCGAACCCAGCACCCCGTCGGCGACGCTGACGGTGACGGGCGCATCCACGGTGACCCCAACGGCGCCGTCGGCGACCGACGATGTGAGCTTGGGAACAAGCAGATCGGCGAACGGCGTGCCCTTGTCGAAGATGACCTTCGCCGGGGCCGCGCTGTGGTTGCTGCCGCAACCAACGACAGCAAACAGGACGAGGGCAGCAGCCAGCCACGATCGACCGCTGCGCAAAGGCGTTGTCAAGTGACCTTCTAATTTCGACGGCTTACTTTTGGTCACCGCTGACCCGGGACAGTGCATGCATTCTAAGGGTTCGCGGCGACTTCCCGCGCCGGCATGGAACCGGTCTGCGGTTCAGTGTCGCCATCGTGACAGATTCTCCA